>CAVRQL010000001.1:0-149852 GCA_963723395.1 uncultured Solirubrobacteraceae bacterium
AAGGCGTACCCCTGTGCGGGGCGCTCGGCTCTCACGTACTCGTCCGGCCCGACTCCCGTATGTGGCGGGATGGGCGACTGTGGACGGCTGCGACTATCGGCCGAGTGCAGGCATTGTAGCCGCGAAGTCAACCGCGCCAACCATGTCGTACCCGGCGCCGAGGTGGGTCAGGCCCGCGCGGCGGTCAGCTGCCGGTACGGGGCGCCGTCGTGGACCGGCTCGTGCACGTGCACGTTGAAGCCGGCCGCCTCGAGGTCGGAGACGGCCTGGTCCAGGCTCCCGACGTTGAGGTGGATCTCGGCGATCACCCGCTGCGCGTTGCGCAGCGCGTCGCCGCCGTTGGCGAAGATGTCGAACTCGCCGCCCTCGCAGTCGACCTTGAGCAGGTCGCACGGCTCCGCGAGCGCCTCGGCCAGCGGGACGGTGTCCACCTCGACGCCCTCGGTGAGCGCGTCGCTGGTGTTCACGTCGGTGCCGACGAGCGTGTTGCGGATGTCCCGCCCGGGGCTGATGAAGAGCGTCATGCGATCGGACGGCTGCCCGGTGACCGCGGCCTCGCGGATCTGCACGTCCCAGCGCGCGGTGTTGGCCCGCGCGCAACGGGCGGCCTCCGGGTGCGGCTCGAAGCCGACCACATGTGCGCCGAGGCTCCCGGCGTGCATCGCGTACAGGCCCACGTTGGCGCCGACGTCGACCACGCGCCATCCCGGCTGCGGGATGAAGCCCGGCACGTCGTACTCGCGGTGGGACCACAGGTCGCGCGCGACGTCCCACGTCGTGGCGGGATCGAGGGTCTGGACCGGCACGCCCTTGTAGCGGAGGCTGTCCTGGCGGCCGAGCAGCCGATGGCGCGCGACGGCCGCGGGGCTCACGCCGCTGCGGATCGCGGCACGCTCGAGGCGTACCTCCCGCCGGAACCACCGCAGCTTGTCGCGATGCTCCAGTTTCACGTGATTCTTGGCGGTCTCGCGCAGGCGAGACTTCGCGCGCTTGGCAAAGAGTGCTCCCACGGTCGTTGAGGCTAGCGATCCCGGGTCTGGACGATGTGTCATCACGCACTACGGTGGAGTCCGTGAACCCGAAGACCTTGGTCGGAGGGCGTGTACGCGATTACCTGCGTGGCCAGGGCTGGCAGGTCGAGAAGCCCGATGCCACAGGGCGCCGCTCGCTCGTGCTCGCGAGCCTGGGGATCACCACGGTCCTCGACGTCGGCGCGAACGTCGGGGCGTCACGGCCGGACCCTCCGCGAGTCCGGCTTACCGCGGGAGGCTCGTGTCGTTCGAGCCGCTCACCAAGCCGCAGGCCGTGCTCGGGGCGGCCGCGGCCGCCGATCCGCTCTGGGACACGATGCAGGTCGCCGTCAGCGACGAGGACGGGACCGCCGAGATCAACGTCGCCAGCGCCGACGTGTGGTCGTCGCTCCTCCCTACGCACGAGGACTCATCGACCGAGCACGCGCGGACGACCGCCACCGAGACCGTTCGCACCGCGCAGCTGGACTCGCTCGACGTCCTCGACGGCACGCCCACCTGGCTCAAGCTCGACGTCCAGGGCTTCGAGCTCCACGCCCTCCGTGGCGCCGAGCGGTCGCTCCCGCGGATCGCGGGCGTCGAGTGCGAGATGGTGCTCGAGACGTTCTACGAGGGGCAGGCGTCCGTGCGCGACGTCATCGACTTCCTCTACGACCACGGGTTCCGGCTCGTGGCCGTCGACAACGGCCACGTCCGGCCGAGCACCGGCCGGGCCATGTGGATCGACGGGCTGTTCGTGCGCGACGACGACCCGCGCCGTCAGCGGTGGCGGAGGCGGTGGATCGTGCGGGAGACGATCGGCGGCAGGAGGTCGTAGGCGATCCGCTTGAGCCGCGGATCCAGCCCGCGGCGTGCCGCCGGGGCCGCGTCGCGCGGGGAGGGCATCGGCGACGGGGGCGCCTCGGTCCAGTTGCCGACCACGATCAGCAGCCCGCCGGCCACCTGCTGCGGCTCGAAGTCCGCGCCCTGCTGCTCGCGAAGCCAGCCCAGCATCTCGTCCTGCATGCGCTCGGGGTTGCTCGAGGTTGCATAGAGCTTGTTCGGCGTGATGCAGATCGGCCGCAGGCCGCCGGAGGCGACCTCGGGCCAGACGGCGGCCGGCACACCGGGGGTGTGGGCGGCGCGGATGTCGTCGAAGACGACGATCCCGTCGTCGTTGAGGGCCGCCCGAGCCGTCGCGATGTCTTCGAGCACCACGTCGAAGAGGTGGCATGCGTCGATGTGGGCGAAGCGGCAGGAGCCCGCCTCGATGTGGTCGGGCAGCACGGAGGTCGGCGCCTGGATGACGTCGGGCGCTTCGCTGTGGAACGCCGCGTAGTTCGCCTCGAAGGCGGAGCGCGTGAGGTTCTCGGTGTAGTACGCGGCCGTGCGCTGGTTGTCCTCGGTCGGCGGCTCCTGGCCGAACAGGTCGCAGACGACGAAGCGCTCGCCCTGCCGCCGGTGCGAGCCGACGAGGATGGTTCTTGCCGAGGTAGGCGCCCATCTCCAGAGGCCGCTGGTCATGCCGGCGCGCGCCTGGCGGCGGAAGCCAATCCATCACCAGTGGTCCGTGAGCCCGAACACCCCGGTACGTCGTCGAGGCTGCGGATAGTCCCGGTCGGGGTCTGGGTCGCCACGGCGCTCCCTCTATGCGTTGATCGGGCGGACCTTCTTGAGGAACGGCCGGGCCATCCGGCGGTACTGCTCGCCCCGGTAGTAGCGGCGGACCGGCGCCTCGGCGCGGGGGTCGCGCCGGACGATGCTCCGGAACCAGCCGTAGATGTAGGCGAAGCCGCCGAGCACGCGCGGGCGGTGGGTCATGCGGAACGCGCCGCCGGCGAGCACGGCGGGCAGCGGCGTGCCGATCGCGAATGCGCACTGGCCCCAGCGCGCGTAGCCGCGCAGGCTGCCGTCGTGGGTGCCGGTCGGGCGCAGGTGGATCGAGTCGCCGCCGGGGATCTCGACCGAGGTGGTGCGCCAGCCGACCATCCGCGCCTTCACGTCGTCGATCGTGTCCCAGCCGAGGATCGCCTCGATCGGCTCGATCTGCTCCAGGCACTCGCGCGGTAGAACTTGTTCGGGCCGCGCACGTGGTACACGGCGCGCTTCTCGCGCTCGACGCTGCCGTCGGGGAGCACCATGCTCAGGTGGCTGCCCGCGATCCCGAGCTTGGGATCGGCGCCGAACGCGGCCTCGACCGTCTCGATGTGCGAGGGCATCAGCTCGAGGTCCGCGTCCATCTTCACGACGATGTCGTAGGGCTGCTCGAGCTGCGCGCGGGCCCACTCGAAGGACTTCAGCTCGCCGGCAGTGGCGAGGCGGTCGGACTCGGCGGCGCGCGGCGGGCGCTTGAGGGCGCGCGCCATCTCATGCCGCGCCGCGAACTCCTCCGCCATCGCGCCGGAGCCGTCGGTGGAGCCGTCGTCGACGAGCAGCAGGACGTCGGGCCGGCGCGTCTGGCGCTCGATGCTGGCCAGGAACGTGGGCAGGTAGCCGGCCTCGTTGAGGAAGCTGACGATGATCGCTATGGACACCGCGGTGATGGTACCCACGCCCCGCTCACGCGAAGCCGGGCAACCATCGCCCCGAGGTCAGCCCGCGTGCGTGCGCGCGGGGTGCCTGCGAACGTGCCGCGAGGCGCCCTGCGGCTCGCATCCGCCGGGGCCCCGGCGACGGGCGGCGGGGACCGGCGGCATGTCCTCGGGCGACGCCACGGCCGTCCCGTGGGCGGCCGCCTCGCCGGTGGCGGCGGCGTTGCAGATGCCGACCACGAGGAGGAGGGCCAGCAGCCAGGCCGCGAAGGCGAGGAGAACGATCACCATGGCCGGGATCTTGGGCGCTGGGCGGGCCGCCGGTGTTTCGATCCGGTTACCGGAGCCCTGGGGCGGCCGGAAGCGCCCCCGATAGCCTCGACGCCCGTGTCGTCTCCGACCTCGATCCTGTTCCTCGACCAGGGCCGCCCCGGCTCCACGTCCGCGATGGGCCACATCCGCGTCCGCCACGCCATCGAGCGCAGCCTCGATCCCGCCGACCTGGGCATCCGGCTCGAGTTCGACTCGGTCCCGCCGTTCGCGACGCGTCTCGGCCGGTTGACGATCCGCGCGGTCCCGCGGCTCGGCCCCGCCGACCTGTGGTCGCTTCGCTTCGCCGTGGCGCGCAGCCGGATGGCGCGCGACCTCGTGCGCAACCGGCTCCAGCAGGGGCCGCTTGACCTCGTCCACGTCACCACGGACCAGGCCGGCCTGCTGATGGGGAAGCTGCAGCCGACGGTCCCGTGCGTCATGTCACTCGACTCGCTGTACGTCAACTGGAACCGGATCACGCACGGCATCCCGTCCGGCGCGCCGACGCCGTGGCACCTGAAGCCGACGGCGGCGCTCGAGCGGCGCGCGCTGGAGTCCGCCCCGCTCGTGATGGCGTGGACCGACACGGTCGCCGCCGACGTCCGCGCTTCCGCGCCGCGGGCCACCGTCGAGACGCTGCATCCCGGGCTCGACCTCGAGGCCTTCCGGCCACGCGAGCGCGCCGAGGCCCCCGAGCGGATGCGCGTGCTGTTCGTCGGCGGGCTGTGGGAGGAGAAGGGCGGCCCCGCCCTGCTCGCCGCGCTGGAGCCGCACCTCGGCCGGACGGTCGAGCTCGACGTCGTCTCCCCCGCCCAGATCCCGCAGCGCGACGGCGTGCGCTCGATGCAGGCCGCGCCGGGCAGCGACGAGATCCTGCAGCGCTTCGCCGAGGCCGACGTCCTGTGCCTGCCCACCACGCGCGACGCCTGCCCCTGGGTCGTGATCGAGGCGATGGCCAGCGGCGTGCCCGTGGTCTCGACCCGCATCGGCTCGATCCCCGAGCTCGTCTCCGAGGGCGGCATCGTCGTCGACTCCGGCGACGTGGCGGCCCTGCGCGCGGCGCTCGAGCAGCTGATGGCCGACCCGTCCCGTCGCGAGCAGCTCGGCAGGGCCGGGCGTGCGCGCGCGGAGCGCCTCTACGACGCCCGCAGGAACGCCCCCGACCTGCTCGGGCGGCTCAAGGCCCTCGCGCACGCGCGCGCTTGAGCAGCGACCCGCCAGAGACGCCGCGCGAGCTGCGCGGGACGGCCGCCAAGGGCTTCGCCTGGACCGGCGCGCAGACGCTCGTCATCCGTCTGCTCAGCCTCGTCAGCTTCGTGGTCCTTGCCCGGCTGCTGACGCCGGAGGAGTACGGCATCGTCGCGCTGGCGAACGTGTTCAACGGGCTGTTCGCGCTCCTCGCGGCCGCCGGCTACAGCCAGGCGCTGGTCCAGCGGCCCTCGATCGACAAGGAGGACCTCGACACCGTCTTCTGGATCGGCATGGCGTCGAGCCTCGTCCTCACGCTGATCCTCTTCGTGAGCGCCTGGCCGCTCGCCGCCGCGTTCGACGAGCCGCAACTGCGCCCCGTCATCCAGGTCCTCTCGATCTCGCTCATCTTCATCGCGCTCGGGGCCACCCACCAGGCGGTGTTGCAGCGCCGCCTGGACTGGCGCGGGCTCACCATCCGGACCGTTGTCGCCAACCTCGTCGCCACCGTGGCCGGCGTCACGTTCGCGATCCTCGGCTTCGGCGTGTGGGCGCTCGTGGTCCAGAGCGTCCTCTCCAGCATCGTCGGCTCCGTCGCGCTGATGCTCCAGAGCGGGTACCGCCCGTCGCTCCAAGTCTCGCGGACGCGCTTCAACGCGCTCTTCTCGTTCAGCCGGAACTACCTCGGCAACTCGCTGCTCATCTACGCGAGCTTCCGCGCCGACGACTTCCTCATCGGCGCCGTGTTGGGCCCGATCGCCCTCGGCGTCTACTCGGTCGGCTACCGCGTGCTCTCGATCATGAACGAGGCGCTCGCGTCGACGATCCGGACCGTCGCGTTCCCCGTCCTGTCGCGCATCCAGCACGACAAGCCGCGCCTGCTGCGAGCGTACGTCTCGGCCAACCGGATGTCCTCGGTGGTGTCCTTGCCGGTCTACGGGATCACGTTCGCGATGGCGCCGGAGATCGTCCACGTGGTCTTCGGCAGCAAGTGGGACGCCAGCGTCCCGGTCATGCAGATCCTGTGCTGGTTCGGCGTCATCCAGGCGATCACGGCGTTCAACTACGCGCTGCTCACGGCCGTCGGGCGCATCAAGCTCGTGTTCCGGCTCACGGTGCTCAACACGGTGCTCCAGATCGCGGCGTTCGCCGTGACCGTGCAGTACGGGATCGAGTGGGTCGCCGCGGCGTACGTGATCCGTGCCTACCTGGTCGCGCCGATCGGGTTCTTCGTCGCCGCCCGGATCCTCGACGCGAAGGTGCGCGTCACGGTGTCGGGCTTCGTCCCGGCGCTGGTGAGCGCGTCGGCGATGCTCGCGGTCGTCTACGCCGGCCGGGCACTCACGGAGGATCTGCCGGACCTCGCGCGGCTGGTCCTGCTCATCCCGGTCGGCCTGGCGGTCTTCGCGGCCGTGCTCCGGCTGACCGCGCGGCCGCTGTTCGACGAGCTCGCCGCCTACGTGCGCCGCGCGGTCACGCGCGGGCCGAAGACGCCGGCCGCGAGCGCGTGAGCGCTCAGCGCCGCTGCCCGTAGAGGTCCGGCAGCCGCACGTCGCCGAGGCGCTCGGGGTCGACCCGCCCCGGCCACAGCCGCTGCGCGACGCGCGCCGACACCGAGCCGTCGTCCTGCGCGCAGAAGCGCTCGCGGAACGCCGCCCGCAGCTCCGCCGAGCGCCCGTCGGACGCCGCTCCGGACTCCAGGGCGCCGACCAGCTCGTCGGTGGTCCGCGTGACCGGGCCCGGCGGCTCCTCGGTGAGGTCGAAGTACGTGCCGCGCTCCTCCTTGTAGGCCTCCCAGTCGGGCGCGTGGACGACGATCGGCCGGTCCAGCACCGCGTAGTCGAACATGATCGAGGAGTAGTCGGTGACCAGCACGTCGGAGGCGAGGCACAGCGCCTCCACCGACGGGTAGGACGCGACGTCGAGGAGCTTCCCCGCCGCCTGCTGCTCCCCCCACGCGGTGTCGGCCACGTAGCGGTGGTGCGGGCGGGCCAGGACGACCCACTCCGGCCCGAGCCGCGCGCTCAGCTCGGCGACGTCGAGGCGCTCGACGTAGGCGTCGTCGTTGTCGCGATGCGTCG
This sequence comes from uncultured Solirubrobacteraceae bacterium, assembly GCA_963723395.1. GTDB lineage: Bacteria > Actinomycetota > Thermoleophilia > Solirubrobacterales > Solirubrobacteraceae > DATFQI01. The sequence continues at coordinate 7,123 of CAVRQL010000001.1, forward strand.
GCGCGTACAGCAGCGTGCGCCGGCCGGGCGCGATCCCGAGCTCCGCCCGCACGCGCTGGACGTCGGCGTCGGTGGCCTGCACGAGGACGTCGTTGCGGGGGTAGCCGCCCTCCAGCGTCTCGTAGGTGCCGGGATAGACGCGCTCGAAGATCGGCGTCGAGTACGGGTTCTGCGAGAGCGCGAAGTCCCAGCGGGCGCAGCGGCGCAGCAGCGCCTGGAAGTCGCTGTCGGCGGAGTCGATCGGCCGGCCCTCGAGGTCGGTGCCCATCAGCTTCAGCGGCGTGCCGTGGTGGGTCATCAGGTGCACCGTGCCGGGGCGCTTGACGAGGTAGTTGGGGTAGTTGACGTTGTTGACGAACACGCTCGCCCTGGCGAGGACGTCGAAGTACTCGCGCGTCCCGGCGACCACGTGGTCGACGCCGGAGGGGAATCCGGCGGCCGTCTCGGCGTTGACGACCCACACCGCGCGGACCCCGGGCACCAGCTGGCGCGCGGCCTCGTAGATCCCGCGCGGGTTGTCGAGGAAGCCCCGGTACCAGTACGCGGCGAACACGGCGAGGTCCGGGTCGACCGGCTTGCGCTGCCGGGCGGCGTAGTACCGCAGCAGCAGCTTGTAGCGCGCGCGGCCGATCCCGGCCCGGCGGGCGAGATCCTTGAGGCCCATCAGTCGATCGTACGAGGCGCGTCGCGCGCGGGAAACGCGGCCGAGGGCGGCTGGGAGCGCTAGGTCGCGGCGAGCGCGTGGGCCTCGTAGCCCTCGCGCCAGCGGATCAGCTTCGCCGGCACGCCGCCGACGATCGCCCCGCGGGGCACGTCGGACCTGACGACGGCGCCGGCCGCGATGACGGAGTCGCTGGCGATCGTGACGCCCTCGGTGATGGTGACGTTCGCGCCGATCCACACGTCGTCGCCGATGACGATCGGGGACTTCGTCACGCCCTGGTCGCGGATCGACCCCGGCGCCTCGAACCGGTGCCCGCCCGTCGAGAGCACGCAGTGCGGGCCCATCGAGACGCGCGAGCCGATCGTGAGCCCTCCCTGCGCGTACAGGACCGAGTACGGCCCGATCGACGTCGCCGCGCCGATGTCGCAGAAGGCCCCGAACGTCGCGACGTAGACGCCGCGGCGGAGCGCGGACCCCGCGCCGAGCGTGATCCGGTCCTCGCGCCCGTACGCCCAGACCTCCGCGCCGCGCTCGGCGTAGGCGCCGGGGCCGAAGCGCAGCCCCGGGGCGCGCAGGCGCAGGTAGGCCCCGCGGGCCCACCGCTTGAGATTTCCGAGCCGCCGGATCACGCGTCAGACCCTAGAAGCCGCCCGAACACGCGCTCGACCACGCGGGCGCTCGCCCGGCCGTCGTCGAACGGGCAGAAGCGCTCCCTGAAGCGCTCGTAGGCGCCGGCGTAGCGCTCGGCGTCGCCCTCGACGCGGAGCAGCGCCTCGCCGAGCTCGTCGCTGGTCGCGCACAGCGGCCCGGGCGCCTCGGCCGCCAGGTCGAAGTAGAAGCCCCGGACCTTCTCGCCGTAGTCGGCGAGGTCGTAGGTGAAGAAGACCATCGGCTTGCCGGTGACCGCGAAGTCGAACATCGCCGACGAGTAGTCGGTGACCAGCACGTCGGCGGCCAGGTAGAGCTCGCCGATGTCGGGGAGGTCGGAGACGTTGCGGACGTGCGGCCCGAGGTCGCCCAGGGCGGCGGACAGGAGGTAGTGCAGGCGCAGCAGCAGCACGTGGTCGTCGCCGAGCGCCTCGGCGATCCGGGCCAGATCGAGCGCGGGCGTGAAGCGGTAGGCGCCGTCGGCATCGACATCCGCGTCGCGCCACGTCGGGGCGTAGAGCACGACCCGCTGCCCGTCGGCGATGCCCAGCTCGCGCCGCACACGGGCGCGGATCGCCTCTCGGTCGGGCGCGTTGAGGACGTCGTTGCGGGGATATCCCGTCTCCAGGACCTCCCCCTCGAAGCCGAACGCGCTGCGGAAGATGTCCGTGCTGAACGGGTTCTGGGAGACCAGGTGGTCCCACCTGCCGACGTCGGCGACCATCTTCTTCAGCGCCGCCGGGTTCTCGCGCCAGCGCTCGTTGTCGAGCCCGATCCGCTTCAACGGCGTCCCGTGCCAGGTCTGGAGGTAGACCATCCCCGGGCGCTTGATCAGGTTGCTCGCCATCTGCACGTTCGTGACGACGTAGCGGGCCCGGCCCAGCGCCCTGAAGTACGCCTTCGAGTTCGGCTGGACGGAGCGAGGACCGTCGCCGATCCACACGTGGCCGGACGGCGCCGTGCGGACGAGCTGCTCGTAGATCGCCCGCGGGCTGTCCGAGAACCGCCCCCGGAAGCTGTTGTAGACCACGTGGTCGTCGCGCGTGGGCGACAGGAGCTGCGTCGCGGCGCCCGAGCCGACCCGCGCGGCGCGCGCGCCGGCGGTGCGGATGCTCTGGAGTGGTGTCACCTCAGTGCGGGTGGCCGACGTGGATCACGTCGTCGGCGAAGAGCGGATGGTCCTGGCGCAGCCCGAACCGGGCGATCGTCGCCTCGTCGGAGCTCGCCAGCACGTCGATGCGCTCGACGCGGAACCCCGAGGCGGCGAGGCGGTCGTCGTAGTCGGATCCGTAGAGGCGCGCGTGGTCCTCCTGGCCGAAGGTCTCGAGCCGCTGCTCGGGCGTGACGACGGTCTCGTCGTGCAGCGTCTCCTCCCGGGCGCGGGCGATCGGCGACATCAGGATCGCGCGACCGCCGGGGGCGAGGATCCGGTGCAGCTCGCGCATCGCCGCCAGGTCGTCGGAGACGTGCTCGAGCACGTGGTTGCAGAGGATCAGGTCGAACGTGCCGTCCGCGTGCGGGATGTCGGTGACGTCCCAGTGCTCGTCGGCGAGCGGCGAGGCGATGTCGGCGCCCGTGTAGCGGGCGTCCGGCAGGTCGCGCAGGAGCTTCTGCAGCGCCAGCTCGGGGGCGATGTGGAGGATCCGCAGGCCGCTCTCGCGCAGGAACGGCTGGTCGCGCATCCAGAACCACAGCATCCGATGGCGCTCCATCGAGCCGCACTTCGGGCAGCGGACGTTCGGGCGCCCGCGGTGCGGCACGAACGAGGAGAACGTGCCGCCGCACAGGGCGCACTCGACGGTGTCGCCCCGGTAGAGCACCGGCCGGTAGATCCGCGTCACGATCGAGCGGGCCTTTCCGGGCAGGCGGTTCGGCATGGCGCGGAGCTTGGGGGCCATTCAGGGGGACCGTTCGTCGGCGGGGGCCAGAGCGCTCTGGAGGCTAGCCATGAGCTTCGCGAGCGAGTCCCTCAGGTCGACGAACAGCGACGCCCCCGCTACCGCCCCTTTTCCGGTGGGGCGGCCGCGCAGGCGCTTGACGGCGGTGTAGGTCTCCCCGTCGAGCGTGGTGATCTTGACCCGCACGATCTTGGGCCGCTTGCCGCCGCGCGGCAGCGTGATCTTCACCTTCCGGCCGGCGCGGGTCTCGTACTCGCCGTCGCCGTCGAGGTCCCACTTGACCGACTTGCGGGGCTGGTTGAGCGCCGAGTTGGAGGTGTCCAGCCGGATCCCGCCGCGCGTGTCGGCGATCGAGGCGTCGGTGCTGATCCGCAGCTTCGGCTTGACCTCGCAGCGCCCGTAGGTCCTCACGCACAGCGGCGCGTCGATGAGCTGCATCTTGTCCCACGGGAACTTCTTCAGCGCCTCGTTGGGCGACTTGCCGCCGAAGTCGTCGCGGGTCAGCACCGGCTTCCCGGGCCTGCCGTCCGTGTAGAAGACGTTCGGCCCGTACGTGCGGTCGCGCACGACGACGCCGTAGCGCTGCACGGCCTCGGCGATCATCCGGACCGCAGGGCTCAGGTCGAGCTTGGAGAGGTCGAGCGCCGGGTCCAGGCGGAAGCGCGACCCGGCGGGGATCGCCTCCGGGTTGCGCAGCGAGCCGTCGGTGCGCTGGGCGGGGAAGAACCACTTGCCGCGGGCCATGTCGGTGACGGCCATCGAGAGCGCGTGGTCGGCGCGGCCGGCGGCCACGTCCTCGCGCGTGATGACGCCGGCGATCATCGAGACGGAGCTGGCCGTCACGTTCCACTGCGGGTCCGAGCGGTACTGCCAGCCCACCTTGCCCTTGGCCTGCCAGGCGTGCTTGGACGCGATGCCGCGGTCGTGGCGCACGTCGTCGGTGTAGCCGCCCCACTTGGCGTGCCACGCGACGCGGCCGTTGCTGACGGTCTTGCGCGCCCGCCAGAACTCCCACACGCTGATGCGGCCGTCGCGCCGGCGCAGGCCGACGGCCATGTTCGCGTCGGAGCACTCCGCGGGCTTGGCGGTCTTCGGAACCGGGACCGAGCGCCACGCGTACAGGAGCCTGGGATCCTCGTAGGCGGCGTCGTCGAGCTTCACGGGACCGCGCGAGGTCTTGCGTCCGGCCCAGTACAGCGGCATGCCGCAGTGGTGGTCGTTGACCCAGGCGCCGTTCTTGTTGACCAGGCGCTGGAGCTCGGACACGTAAGTCGCGCTCTTGGGGTTGAGCGGGACGTCGTCACGCAGTCGCAGGTTCCAGAGCGAGTCGGGCGCGAACGGCCGCCACGGCTCCTCCGACCCTGCCGCGCCGGCCGGCGCGGCGACCGCAAGTGCGGTGACGATCCCGAGTGTCGGCGCGAGAAGGCGCCTCCATAGGAGCATCCAGACAAGGGTACCCATCCCGGCCCCGCCGCTCCGGGGCGGTGCGCTCCTATGCTCGATCGCGTGAACGCCGGCGACCGATCCCGCGCGGGAGAGCCCGCGGCCCTCCTGATCGCCTCTGGTGGAGGCCATCTCCGCCAGCTCTTCCGGCTCGCCCCGCGGCTGGCCGGCCTGCCCGAGCGGCGCATCTGGGTGACGTTCGACACACCCCAGAGCCGTTCGATGCTGGCGGACGAGCCCGAGGTCGAGTTCGTGCGCTTCGTGGCCCCGCGCGACTACCGCTCCGTGCTGTTCAACACCCGCTTCGCCGGCCGGCTGCTCCGTCAGCACGACGTCAAGGCGCTCGTCAGCACCGGCTCCGGCATCGCGCTGTCGTTCTTCCCGCTCGCGTCCGCGATGGGGATCGAGGGCCACTACATCGAGAGCGCGGCGCGCATCGAGGGCCCGTCGCTGACCGGCCGCATCGTCTCGCGGCTGCCCCGCGTGCGCTCCTACACCCAGTACGAGAGCTGGGCCGACCGCAGGTGGCGCTACCGCGGCGCGGTCATGGACGGCGCCGAGACCCACACGCGCGCGGCGGACTCGCGGCCGCTGCGGGTGGCGGTGACGCTGGGCACGATCCCGTACGCCTTCGACCGGCTCACCGACAGCCTGCGGGCCGTGCTGCCGCCCGACGCCGAGGTGTACTGGCAGACCGGCGACACCGACCCGGCCGGGCTCCCCGGCTCGGCCGAGCGCACGGTGCCGCACGCCGACCTCGTCGACGCGATGCGGTGGGCCGACGTCGTCGTCGCCCACGCCGGCGTCGGGTCCGCGCTCGACGCACTGGAGGCCGGCCGCCACCCGATCCTCGTGCCGCGCGAGGCCGCCCACGGCGAGCACGTCGACGACCACCAGCGGCAGATCGCCGCCCTGCTCGGCCGGCGCGGCGTCGCGCTGCCCGTTTCGCCGGAGCACCTCACCGCCGAGCACCTGGCCCAGGCGGCCGGGCTCGAGGTCAGCTGGCCCGAGGGCCAGGCCGCGTTCCAGCTCGCCTGACCCCTTCTAGACTCCGGGCGCCTCGTGTCCCGCAAGATGTCCCTCAACAGGCTGCTCGGCCTCAGGCAGGCGCTGGTGGCGCTCAAGCGCTTCTACTACGTGCACGTCTTCGGCATGGACATCCACCCGACGGCGCAGTTCAGCCTGAGCGCGAACTTCGATCGCACGTTCCCGCGCGGAGTGCACGTCGGCGAGCAGTCCTGGGTCGCGCTGCAGGCGATGATCCTCACGCACGACCGCACGCGGGGCCAGTACCTGCACACGCGGGTCGGAGCGCGCTGCTTCATCGGCGCCCGCGCGATCCTGCTGCCCGGCATCGTGGTCGGCGACGAGTCGATCGTCGCCGCCGGCGCCGTGGTGGTCAAGGACGTGCCGCCGCGCTCGGTCGTGGCCGGCAACCCCGCGCGCGTGGTGCGCGAGGACATCGACGTGATCGAGTACGGGCGCTTCCGCAACGCCGACGAGACCGAGCAGCGGCTGAAGGCAGCCGGCTTGGCATGACGGTCGCGGGCCCAACCCGCCGCCGTACCGCCCGCAACGCCCGCCTCCTCCTCGTCGCCTATCTGCTGATCCCCGCGGCGCTGGTGTTCGGGCCGCTGCCGGTGCGGCTGCTCGACTGGACGACGATCGCCGCCCAGGACGTCGCCGGGGCGCTCGGCGCCGAGCCCGGCTCGGTGACGCGGATGGACGTCGAGGCCGCCTGCAACGTCCTGCTGTTCATCCCCGTGGGCTTCCTGCTCGCCCTCGGGCTCCCGCGCGTCGGCGCCGTGCGGCTGTGGCTGGTCTGCCTGACCGCGTCGGTCGCCATCGAGCTGCTGCAGGGCCTGTTCCTCAGCGACCGCACCTCGAGCCTGCGGGACATCGCGCTCAACGGCGCGGGCGCCGGCGTCGGGCTGGCCGCGGGACGCGCGCTGGGGCGCAGGAGCGCGCGATGAAGGTCGGCTACGTCCTCAACCAGTACCCCACGGTCTCGGCGACGTTCATCGTCAACGAGGTCCGCGCGCTGCGCGACGCCGGCGTCGACGTGCACACGTTCTCGATGTGGCCGACGGCTGCCTCGGACCGGCTGTCGCGAGCCGCCGAGGAGGAGGGCGAGCGCACGACGACCGTGCGCCCCCTGCTGCGCCCCGCGATGCTGCGCGCGCACGTGCGGGCTCTGGCCCGCTCCCCTCGCGGCTACCTGTCGACGCTGGCGCTCGCGCTCAAGCTGCGCCCGCCCGGCGCGCGCGAGGCGGTGCGGCAGCTCTTCTACTTCGCCGCGGCGATGCTCGTGTGGGACGTCGGCGAGCGCAGGGGGGTCCGGCACCTGCACTCGCACTTCAGCTTCCTCGCCTGCGACGTGGCGCTGCTGGCGAGCCACTTCGGGACCGCCGCGGGCCCCGCGTGGTCGTTCAGCTTCACCGTCCACGGGCCCGACGAGTTCTACGACATGACCGGCGTGCGGATGCGCGAGAAGGCCCGCCGCGCCGCGATGGTGGTGACCATCAGCCACTTCGCGCGCAGCCAGGTGATGGGCCTGCTCGACGAAGCCGACTGGCACAAGGTCAAGGTGGTCCGCTGCGGCATCGACCCGTCGCGCTTCCGCGACGCCGAGCGGCCCGCCGACCGCAGCCCGCTGCACATCCTCAACGTCGGCAGGCTCGTGCCGGTCAAGGGGCAGGCGGTGCTCCTGCACGCGATGGCGCGGCTCGCCTCTGACGGCGTCGACGCGAAGCTGACGATCATCGGCCGCGGCCCCCAGGAGGCCGAGCTGCGCAGGCTGATCGACGAGCTGGGCCTGCGCGACCGCGTGGAGCTCGCCGGCGCGGTCGGCCAGGACGCGATCTACGAGTACTTCGCGGCCGCCGACCTGTTCGCCGTCCCGAGCTTCGCGGAGGGCCTGCCCGTGGTGATCATGGAGGCGCTCGCCACGCGCCTGCCGGTCGTGAGCACGACGATCATGGGCATCCCCGAGTTGATCCGCGACGGCGAGACCGGCCTGCTGGTGCCGCCGGGCAGCGACGAGGCGCTCGCCGCCGCGCTCGCCCGTCTGGCCGCCGACCCGGCGGAGCGCCGCCGGCTCGCCGACGCCGGGCGGGAGGCCGTGCTCGCGGAGTTCGACGTGTTCGCGTCCGCCGCGCGACTGAGGCAGCTCTACGCCGAGCTGCCGGCGCTCAGCGCCTAGCCGGCGCGGCCGGCTTGCGGCCGGCGGCGGCCAGGAGCCGGTGCCTGATGTCCGCCGCCCGCGGCGTCAGCACGCGGTGCAGCGCCCAGCCGAGCAGCCCGCACACCACCACGTCGGCGAGGTAGCGGACGTCTCCGCGCTCGGGGAGCACGCCGAACCAGACGATCTGGACGAGGAAGACCTCGTAGGACGCGATCCCCAGGCGCTCCAGCCAGCCGGTGCCGCGGATCCCCTGCGCGGGCCACAGCCACAGCAGCCCGAGCATCAGCGCGACGGCCCACGGCACGGCGGCGAAGCCGGTCGTGAGCGTGAAGCCGTGCACCAGCAACGGATAGGCGTCCTGGTCGGCGCGGGCGGTGAGGATGAACGCGAGGCTGAGCGGCACGAGCGCGAGCACCACGATCCGCCTCCGCCCCGTGTGCTCGTCGTCGATCGCCAGCCACATGCCCACGGCCATCGCGGCGCCGTAGCGGAAGATGCTCGCGTCATAGAGGTAGGGGTACGGGCGGTCGTTGAACGACGCCACCTGCCCCGAGGCCAGCTCGAAGGCGACGTCGAGCGCGATCACCGCGAGCACGGTGAGGCCGGGCCGCCGGCGGAACACGTGCATCCACGCCGGCCAGATCAGCGTGAACACCAGCAGGATCGTGACGAAGTACGCGCCAGGGCCGGGGACCGGGAGCGCGCCGATCAGCGTCAGCGGGCCGAGCTGGAGGCGGCCGGTGAGCGCGCCGACCACGAGCGCGATCGCGAACACGACCACCAGCGGCAGCAGGATGCGGTCGAACCGGCCCTCCCAGTAGCGCCTGCCGTAGGCCGTGCGCAGGTCCGTCTCCGGGCGGCGCAGGCTCGAGCGGGCGGCGTTGTAGCCCATCAGCACGAACAGGACCGGCACCGCCTGGCGGATGTGCAGGTCGGCGCCGATGTCGTAGAGCAGCCCGTTGTCGAGCGCGTGCTGCGCCATCACCCCGAGGATCGCGAGCCCCTTCAGGACGTCGATCGCGGCATCGCGCCGCGCGGGAGCGGCGCTCATCCGGCCGGCTCCCGTACCGGGCGTGGCGAGGCGAACGGCCGCCACACGATGCCGGCCCACAGCCACAGGATCGTGTTCGGGAACGACGTGTTGAGCGGGCTCAGGTTCGCGACGACGAACCACGCGACCGCGATCGCGATCAGTCCGGTCCGCCATGGCACCAGCTCAGGGGGCGGGCGGCGCCACAGCGCGCCGCCGACGCCGGCGATGAGCGCGAACGCCCACAACGCGGTGCCGATCATCCCGAGGTCGACGAGGTTGGCGAGGAAGACGTTGTGCACGCCGGTTCCGGGCGTGGTCAGCGGGTAGTCGTCGGCCTGGCGGAAGTACTCGGTGCTGTGCGTGCGGAAGCCGTTCCAGCCCCACCCCACGAGCGGCTTCTCCTCGAACATCCGCAGCGCGGCATTGTTGAGGTTGAGGCGATCCCACAGCGGCCGCTGGTCGGCGGCCCGCGCGGCGACCTTCTCGCGCACTCCCGGGCCCAGGTAGTACGCGCCGCCGATCAGGATCGCCACCGCGGCGATCGCGGGCACGAGCAGCCTGCGGCCGCGGGCGCTGACGAGGCCCACCACGACGAGCGACAGCGCGGAGCCCAGCCACACCTGCCGGGTGAGCGTGAGCAGGATCCCGACCACGCAGAGGCCGATGATCCCGTAGACGACGGCCCGCCCCTCGGGCGTACGCGGCGGGGTGGTCCACAGGAGCACCATCCCCGCGACCGCCGCCGTCTGTAATGCGAGGCCGTTCGTGCCGGCCTCGACGAACGGGCCGCGCGCGCGGCCGAAGGCCAGGCCGACCTCCGGGTTGACGATGTAGCGCGGGAACACGAGCGCCTGAGGGCCGACCACCTCGAAGACCGCCGTCACCCCGAGGTACGCCCCGAGGGCGATGAGCGCGATCAGCAGGTGGCGCCGCGCGCGCTCCGTGGCGAACACCACGGGCGCGATCAGGAACATGAAGAAGGGGTACAGGCCGAGCCGGTCGACGATCTCGAACACCGAGCTGCGCGTCTGGTCGTCGATCACCCAGGCGAACGAGACCACGGCGTAGGCGCCCACCAGCAGGAGCAGGACGTGCGCGGTGCCGAAGCCGGGATGCGGTGGGGCCTCCTCCTCGGGATGCCGGGGCGACAGCCACGCGGTCCAGATCAGCCGGAAGACGCCGACCGCGAAGATCACGCGGTCGATCGGGACGGGCACGGGCAACTGCTCCGTGTGGCCCGAGAGCACCGACGCCACGATGGCGAGGGAGAAGATCACCGAGACCTCGAGCGACAGCAGGATCGCGAGCGAGGCGGCCGCGATGAACGCGAGCGCCGCGCTCATCACGAGGTCGAAGTCGGTCAGGCGGAGCGCCGCGAGCGTCGCGGCCGCGCAGACCGCGGCAAAGGCTGCGGCGGCGGCCAGACCTCGGAGCCACGCCGGTGTAAGCGCCACGTCCTCAGTCGGCGCGAGCGTCCTGGCTCGCGCGCCGCTCCTTGCGGCGCATGCGCGCGGAGGCGAGCAGGAGCCCGAGGAGGAGGCCCGCGACGGCGCCCGTGAACGCGAAGATCGCCACCTGCTTGTCCCTGTCGCTCGTCGGCGTGGTCGCGTCCGCGAGCACCCCGACGTTCTGCACCTGCTGCTGCTGGGACGACTCGGTCGAGTAGCGCTGCGCCATCGTCGAGACGACCAGGCGCTGGGAGGCCAGCTCGGACTCGAGGCGGTCCAGCCGCGGGCTGTCCTCGTCGTCGCCGAGCTCGTCCTTGAGATCCGCCACCTCGCGGCGGAGCTCGCCCTGCTTGCGCACCTCCTGCCGGTACTCCGTCAGGAAGTCCTCGGAGTTGTCAGGAGCCCCGTTGCGCGAGACGTCGCGCACGAGGCACTCGGCGCCCACGTCGGCGAGCTCCTTGGCTGCCTCTGCCGACGGCGCCTCCGAGATGACCCGGATGACGGGCGAGTCGGGGATGACCGTGCCGGTCAGCTGATCGGCGTACTCGCCGCCCTCGTCGGCACGGCGGGCCACGCACTGCTGGACGCCGGTGCCCTGCACGTTGCGGGCGTACGCGCTCGCCAGCGACTTGGCGGCTTGGGCGTAGCCCGGCAGCGCCTGCGTCTGGACGTCGAGGCGCGTGACGGACACGCGCGACTCGGTCGTGTAGGTCGGGGTGCGCGCGAGGCCGAGGGCGGCGCCTGCGGCGGCCAGCACGATGATCGGCAGGATGAACAGGAACGGGTGACGGATGGCCGCGGTGACCGGGGTCGCCCGTTGTTCAGGGTTGGGTGTGTTGTACGGGTGCGACATAAGAGCGTGCAACTGCGTGCCGGAGCGTGCGGGAGACGACTGCAGACCGCGGCGCTGGGAACGCGAAGGACGTTGAAGATAGCGGGGCGGTGTTCAGGCACCCGCCCCGAACACCGCGTCGACCACCCGCGCCGAGGCGTGGCCGTCGTCCAGGTGCCCGAAGCGCTCGACCCAGCGTGCGTAGGCGCCGGCGTAAAGCGGCGTTGACGCGTCGAGGCCGCGCAGGGCCTCGAGCACGCCGTCGTCGGTCTCGACGACCGGGCCCGGGGCGTCCGCCACGAGGTCGAAGTAGAAGCCGCGCAGCTCGTCCCGGTAGCGCGCGAGGTCGTAGAGGAAGAACAGCATCGGCTTGCCGGTGAGCGCGAAGTCGAACATGACCGAGGAGTAGTCGGTCACCAGCGCGTCGGCCGCGAGGAACAGCTCCGCCGGGTCGCCGTGCCGTGAGACGTCGATCACATTGGGATGGCGCTGCTCGCCGACGCTGGCCGCGACCAGGTGGTGGGCGCGCAGCAGGAACACGTGGTCGTCGAGGGCGTCGCCGAGACGCTGCAGGTCCAGCTTCAGGTCGAAGCCCGTGTCGTCGTCGCGCCACGTCGGCGCGTACAGCACCGCCCGCTTGCCGTCCGGGATGCCCAGCTCGCCTCGCACGCGCTCGCGGATCGGGCCCGCCTCGGGCGAGCGCAAGACGTCGTTGCGCGGATAGCCCGTCTCCAGCACCTCGCCCTCGTAGCGAAATGCGCTGCGGAAGATCGAGGTGCTGAACGCGTTCGGCGACACCAGCGCATCCCACGCCGGCACCTCGCGCTCGAGGGTCTCGAGGTACTTGCCCCCCTGGGTGAAGGAGGGGTCGGCGATGTCGAAGGCGATCCGCTTGAGCGGCGTCCCGTGCCAGGTCTGGACCAGGGTGGTGCCGCTGCGCTTGCGGAAGAAGCGCGGCAGTGTGTTGTTGCACACGATGTGGCCGGCGCTGCCCATCGCCGCGAGGTGGGCGGCCGACAGCGGGGCGACGGTGGTGGCGCCATCGGGGGCCTCGGCGCCCGGATCGCGCACCCACACGTACTCGCGGTCGAGGCCGCGGCGGCGCATCTCCTCGAAGATCGCCCGCGGGCTGTCGGAGTAGCGGCCCCGCCAGCTGTCGAAGAGGACCATCCGCGGCCGGGCGCGCGCCGTCGCCCCGGGGACGCGGCGAACCCCCGGCAGCTGGACGATGGGACGCATCCAGCGAGAGTACGAGGCGCCCGTCGTTACGCTGCGCATCCTCCATGCCCCGAGCCGACACGGCCAGCGCGACGGGCTCGACCTTCGGGCTCGGCTTCCGCGGCGACGTCCCGCCGGAGCTGCACCACATCGAGCGCGCCGACCGCGCGGTCGCCGTCGTCTCCGAGAGCGAGTCCGCGATCGGGACGCGGTGGGCGAGGGCGGAGTCCCCCGAGCCGCTGCTCTCCAAGCGCTTCGAGGGCGGCGACGCGTTCCTGACCGTCGATGCCGATCCCGTGGCCGGCTACCGGGTCTGGGCCCAGGGCCTCGGCCTGCACCTGGTCTCCGCCGACGGGGCGTCGCTGTGGACCTGCCCGTCGGCCGCCGAGCCGTGGCTCGCCCGCAAGCTCGCCGCCGCGCAGGTGTTCCCGCTGCTGGCCGTGCTCAACGGCGTCGAGGTGCTGCACGCCGCCGCCGTGGAGCTCGACGGTGCTGTCGTCGCGATGCTCGCCGCGTCCGGCACCGGGAAGACCTCGACGACCGCACACCTGATCGCGGCGGGCGCATCGTTCGTCGCCGACGATGGGCTCGGCGTGGAGCCGGCCGCGGGCGGGGCGATCGCCCATCCGGGGCCGCGCACCCTCAACGTCGCCGAGGAGGAGGTCGGCCGGCTCGCGCCCGAGGGCCGGGACCGCCTCGGCCGGGAGCTGGGCAGCTCCCGGATCGGGGACGGCGCCGAGGTCCACTTCGAGCCGCCCACCCGCACGGCGGCGAGCGGGCTGGACGGGCTCGTGCTCCTCGAGCGCACGGCGGCTCCCTACGGCTCCGTCGAGCCGCTCGAGCAGGCCGCGACGGCGATCCTCGGCAGCTGCCACGTGTCCTACCTGTCCTCGCCGAGGCGCCAGCTGCGCCAGCTCGACGTCGTCTCGGCGATCGTGTCGGGCACGCGGCTCGCCCGCCTGACGATCGGCTCCAGCGAGCCGGCCCCCGCCGTCGCGGACCGTCTCGCCCGGTGGTGGCGCGGCGCTTGAGACGGGTCGGCGTCGAGGCGCTCCGGCACCGCCGCCCGTTGCCCGCGCGGGTCAAGGCCCGGCTGCTGGGCGAGGTCGCGGTGACCTACGTGCGGGTGCGGATGATCATGCGCAGGCTCCCCATCGGTGAGGTCGCGGCGCTGCTGCGGCCGTCCGCGGCGTCCGTGCACGACGAGGCGACCTGCCTGCTCGTCGGCCGCAGGCTCGCCAGCCCCGTGCGGCGGGCGCTCGACCCCGGGCCGTGGGACTCGCGCTGCCTCGTGCGCTCGCTCGTGCTGCTGAACATGCTCTCCCGCCGCGGCATCGCCGCGACGCTCGTGATCGGCGTCCGTCCCGGCGGCACGTTCGAGGCGCACGCCTGGGTGGAGTGGGAGGACCGCCCGCTACTGCCGACGCTCGGCTTCGAGCCCCTCACCCGCATCTAGATGCCCCTCGGGCTCGCCGGGCGGGTCGGAGGTGATGCGCAGGATGCCGAGCCCGAGACCGCCGTCCGGGTCCAGGATCAGGTCGGTCGCCTCGGCGCGCGACTGCACGCCGAGCTTGCCGAAGGCGGTCGTCAGCGCGTTCTTGACCGCCGACTCGGTGACCCACAGCCGGCCGGCGATCTCGGCGTTGGAGGCGTTGAGCACGACCAGCCCGAGGATCTGCTTCTCGCGCGGGGTCAGCGCGGGCTTGCGCAGCGCCACGGCGAACTCGCGCGGGAACGCGCGCTGGCCGGCCGCCACGCCGGCGAGCGTGGGCATCAGCGCGGCGGGCACCGCGTCGGCGAGGACGGCTCCGGCCATGCGGGCGATCAGCGCGCGCATGACGTAGGGCGAGGGGAGCTCACCGACGACGACCACGACCTCGCGGTCGTCGCGCTCGGGCTCGGGATCGCGCTTCTGGAGGTCGGAGCGGCTGCACGACTCCAGGCAGAGCACCTCGAGTGTGGCGGCGTCGTCGAGCTCGACGTCGTCCGCGTGGCGCTCCAGGACGGACAGGACCGACGCCCGCAGGCCGGTCGATGGGCCTGAGAGCCGGACCCGCATGGTGAGACCGTACCGCGTGCCTGCAAGGGCGCGCGGCAGGTCTCAGCAAACGCTCTCCGCTAGGAGAGGTGGCCCGCGACGGGCGTGTGGGCGGGATAGCTCCCGTCGATGTACGCCCCTTGGTTCTGCGCTGCCGTAAGGTCGGCCAGCGTTCCGTGGTCGGTCACGAGCGGGGCTTCGTACCCGCGCTCAGCCTGAGTCGGCTGGGGGTTGTCGGTCATGGTTGCCATCCTTGTCGTGATCGGCGAACGCCCCGAATGCTAGGTCGGGTGCGGCGCGGTTGAAAGGCCACAAAAAGTCACCTATCGCGAACGCGTGGTGATCACGTGATCCAGCGCAGGAGCCCCGCGCACCACGACGCGCCCTGGCCACGCGGGGTCCTCGAGCGAGCGCAGCCAGCACTCCAGCGCGCCGGCGCGGAACAGCTCCATCGCCCACACGAAGCGCCCGCGGGGATGGCGGTCGGGCCGCGGATCCGCCAGCTCGCGGGCGAGGCGGCGCGGGTCCAGCCAGCGATGGGCCTCCGCGCCGGGAGCGCCCAGGATCTCCCGCAGCAGCGCGAGATCGCGCGCGGCCACGGCGTCGTAGACCACCGGGGAGAAGTAGCTCTTGCCCTGGCGCAGCCGCAGCGCGTCGGGGATCCGGCCCGCCATCGCGTCGCGCAGCAGCGGCCGGTCGCGATACCCGTCGAACACCAGCTCGGGGTCGATCGAGGCCGCGAGCTCGAGCAGCTCGACGTCCTCCATGAACGGGTGCCGCGCCTCCAGCCCGGCGCCGGCCGCACGGCGGCGCAGGTAGCCGTGCGCGTCGAGCGCCTCGCGCTCGGACGTCAGCGAATGAACGAGGTGGCGCGCCCACAACGGCCCCGAGCCGCGCTTGAACGCCCACGGGTCGAAGCTGCGCCGGAGCTCGCGCTCCCGCCCCGCGGCCATGATCGGCGGCGCCGGGAAGCCGGCGCCCGTGAGGCGCCGCACGGCGCGCTGCGCGGCGTGCGGCGGCGCGCCCTCGGCGGTGAAGCGCGCCAGCACCTGCAGCCGGCGGCGACGGCGACGGCCCTCCGCCCCGAGCGCGTAGACCCGGCCCGCCAGGCGCTGGGCCCGGTGCGGATGGCCGGCCAGCAGGACGTCGACCATCGCCAGGGGCTGCATCCCGAAGACCTCGTCGCCGCCCTCCCCGTCGAGCATGACCTCGCGCCCGTCGGCCGCCGCGCGGGCGAACAGCGGCGTCCACAGGAAGTGGTTGGTGGAGGCGCTCGGGATGCGCCAGCGCTCCAGGTGGTCGACGGCCCCGGCCAGCGCGCTGCCGCCGGAGATCTCCGAGGCGACGGCGCCGACCCCGACGTGCTCGAGCAGCACGGAGATCAACGCAGACTCGTCGACGTCCTCGTGACCGGGGAACAAAGCCGAGTAGGCGACGGGAGGCGTCTTCCCGCGTGCGCGCGCGGACTCGGCGGCCAGCGCGAGCACCGTCGAGGAGTCCAGCCCGCCGCTGACCAGGACCGCCGCGCCGGGATCGCTCGCGCGGCCGACCGCCGCGGCCGTCTCCTCCAGGACCAGCGCGGCGAGCTCCGCGGGGTCGCGCGGGACGGTACGGCGGCCGGTCTCGAGCCGCCACCACTCGAACGGCCGGAACGAGCCGTCCAGCTCGAGCGCGTGACCGGGCGCCAGCCGGGACACGCCCGCGTAGAACGTCCGGCCCGCCGGCAGCGTGCCCGTCCCGAGCCAGCAGGTGACCGCCTCGTCGTCGGGACCGGGCGTCGTCGGGAGCAGCGGCAGCAGGTCGGCGATCTCGCCCGCGAACGCCAGGCCGCCCTGCGTCCGCGCGTAGAACAGGTCGCGGGCGCCGAGGCGGTCGCGCACGAGCCACCCGCGGTTGCGGACGCGGTCGAGCAGCGCCCCCGCGAACGCGCCCGAGATGCCGTCGAGCAGCCCGTCGGAGGGGCCTCGCCCCGCCGCCAGCAGCGGCGCGAGCGACTCGGAGCCGCGCGGCCGGCCGGCCAGCGCGACGACGGCGGCGCCATCCCCTGCCGTCGCGGGTGCGAGGACCTCGAGGCCCTTCGCGGACCAGCGCCCCGCGAGCGGGGCGGTCATTCCCCGGGTGGCCCGTCCGCCGCCCGCTCGACGACGAGTTGACGCTCGAGCAGCTGGTCGACCAGCCGCTCCACGTCCTCGCGCACGCGCTCGACCGGGACCTCGTACTCCGCGGCCAGCATCGCGGAGACCGACGCGACGTCGCCCTCGGCGACGAGCGCCTCCAGCATCCGTCCCGCCGTGGGGTTCAGGCCGTGATAGAGACCGGTCTGGAGGTTGAGCACGACGGTCTCGGACGGGAACTGCCGGAACACCACGTGCTCCGGGACCTCGAAACCCCCGCCCCGGCCTTGCGTTGGAGCCACGCGCCTTAACGTCAGTGCAAGGCGCGCCCGCCCGGACGCCCTATGCTGCGACCCGCCGTGGCTTCCCCCTCCGACACGGAGCCGGCGGGCTCGCGTCGTCGGCTTCTCTCCGCCGTTCCGTTGGCCGTCCGCATCAGCCGGGCGGCGAGCCCGCGGACCCTCACGGTCGCGGCGGTGGTCAGCGCCGTCTCCGCGATCCTCGCCGGCGTCCAGGTGCTGCTCAGCAAGGTCGCCGTCGAGGCGGTCGTGGGCACCGGCGGCGAGGAGCCCACGCTCGCCGGAGCGCTGCCCGCCGTCGTCGCGCTCGTCGCCGCCTCCGCCCTGGTCGGCGTCGGGACGACCGCGCAGACGCACCTCCAGCGGCTGCTCGGCGAGCGCGTGCAGCAGCACATGTGGGGCCGCATCCTCGGGGTGACAACGCGCGTTGACCTCAACACCTTCGAGTCGCACGGGTTCTTCGACGAGCTGCAGCGGGTCAAGGCGAACGCGCTGACCCAGCCGGCGACGATGACCCAGGGGCTGCTGAACCTGATCGGCGGCCTCCTCTCGCTCGGCGGGCTCGCGATCGCCGTCGTGCTGCTGCAGCCGCTCCTGCTCCCGATCCTCCTGCTCGGCGCCGGGCCGCTGTGGTTCCTGACCCGCCGCTCCAGCCGGCTCGAGTTCCAGTTCCAGCTCGCCCAGACCCCGCTCACGCGGCTGCGGATCTACCTGGCGGAGCTGCTGGTGGGGCGCGCCGAGGCCAAGGAGATCCGGGCCTTCGACCTCGCCGACCCGCTGATGGAGCGGTGGAGCAGCGCGTACGCGACCTACCAGCGCGCGCTGCTGGCGCACGTGCGCAGGCGGCTCCTGCTGGCGGGGCTCAGCGCCGCGGTGATCGTCGTCGTCACGAGCGCCGCGATCGCGCTCCTGCTGGTGCTCGTCTTCGACGACCGCCTCAGCGTCGCGACCGCCGCGGCGGGCCTGATCGCCATCCGCCTGATGTCGAGCCGGCTCGAGGCGGTGTTCCGCGGCATCGGCGCCATCTCCGAGGCGGCGCTGTTCATCGAGGACTACGACCACTTCCTCACCCGTCCCCTCGAGAGCGCGCCGGCCGGCGACGCGGCGGTGGCGCCGTTCGAGGACCTGGCGCTCGAGGACGTGAGCTTCACCTACCCCGGCAGCGCCGAGCCCGCCCTGCGCGACGTGAGCCTGCGCCTGCACGCCGGCGAGACGGTCGCGCTGGTCGGGGCCAACGGCTCCGGCAAGACGACGCTGGCCAAGGTGCTCGCCCAGCTCGTCCCGCCGTCGGAGGGCCGGATGCTGTGGGACGGGGCCGACACCGCCGGGCTGCCCGCCGAGGCGCGGCGCGAGCACGTCGGCGTGATCTTCCAGGACTTCGTGCGCTACCAGCTCTCCGCGCGGGAGAACATCGGATTCGGCCGCGCCTCGCGCATCGCCGACGAGGAAGCGATCGGGGCCGCGGCGCGCGCCGGGGGCTCCGACGAGTTCCTCGCCGTGCTGCCCTCGGGCTACGACACCGGGCTCGGCAAGGAGTTCCTCGGCGGCCACGACCTCTCGGTGGGGCAGTGGCAGCGCGTCGCCCTCTCGCGCGCGTTCTTCCGCGACGCGCCGTTCCTGGTGCTCGACGAGCCGACCGCCTCGATGGACGCGGAGGGCGAGCGGGCGCTGTTCGACCGCGTCCAGGAGCTCGCGCGCGGGCGCAGCCTGCTGCTGATCTCGCACCGCTTCTCGACCGTCATGTCGGCCGACCGCATCTACGTGCTCGACGCCGGGCGGATCGTCGAGCAGGGCGACCACGAGGAGCTGATCGCGCTGGAGGGCGTGTACGCGCGGATGTTCGAGGCCCAGGCACGGTCGTACCGATGAGGCGACGCCGCCCGCCGTTGACGCCGGCCGACGAGCTCACCCTCCTCCTCGTCCGCGTATCGGCGGTCCGCCACCTCGAGGCCGGGCGCATCCGCGCGCTCGCCGCCGAGGCCGCGCCCTCAGAGGTGATCGAGTCCTTCGCCCGCCAGCAGCTCCTCCCGCTGTTCGGGCGACGGCTCGCCGACGCGGGCGCCGCGCCCGAAGTGGTCGCCGCGTCGCGCGGCGCCCTGGAGCACGCGGAGCGGCTGGACGACATGCGGGAGCTGGCGCTGGCGCAGGTGCTGCAGGCGCTGCAGGAGGCGGGGATCCGGGCGGCCGCGCTGAAGGGTCCGCGCTTCGGCAGCCTGGTCTACGGCGATCTCGGGTTCCGCGCCTCGCGCGACCTCGACCTGCTCGTCGACGTCGAAGGGCTGCGCGACGCCGTCGGGATCGTGCAGCGGCTCGGGTGGTCGGCCCCTGCCGACGTGACCGCGGCGGACGGGCTGCCGCTGCTGCACTTCGCGCTCCCCCACCCGCACGGCCTGCCGCCGATCGAGCTGCACTGGCGGGTGCACTGGTACGAGCGCCGCTTCGCGCAGGAAGCGCTGGCCAGGGGCACCGTGCGCGGCGACTCCGTCGAGCTGCGCGCGGACGACCAGCTCGCCTTCTGCCTGCTGTTCGCGATCCGCGACGGGTTCTCCGGGCTGCGCCTGACGGTCGACGCCATCAGCTTCCTGGAGCAGCACGCCGAGTGGGCCGACGGTGTCGCCGGCATCCAGCGCGCCCATCCGCGGCTGGGCAAGGCGCTGGGGCTCGCGGCGGACCACATCGACCGCTTCTCAGGGCTGCCCGTGCCGCACCTGCGCCCGTATCGCGAGTCGCGCGCGCGGCTGGCGGCGCGGCTCGCCGATCCGCTGCTCCGGCTGGACCCCAAGCAGGCGGTCGCCGAGCGCGGGCTGCTCGACGTCCTCGGCGCCCCGCGGCGCGGGACGCCGGCCGCGTTCAAGCGGCAGTTGCTGCCACCGGTCGACGAGCTGCGCCACCGGGCGGGGATCGACGCGGAGGGCGCGCCGCGCGCCCGCTCGCGAGCGGGGCACGCCCTGCGCACCATCCGGCGCTATCTGGCAGCGCCGCTGGTGCGCGCCCGGCGACCCACGTCGCCGGGCGGCTGAACTCTCAGCGCTGCTTCTGCTTCGCCTTGGCGGCGAGGCGGCGCTTGGCGGCCGCCTTCTTGCGCGCCTTCGCCGCGAGGACCTTGCAGGCCTTCGAGCGCGAGCGGGCCTTGCACTTCGGCTTGCGCTTCGCGGCCTTGCGCTTCGCGGCCGGCCGCGGCGCGGCGGCGGCGGGCGCGGCAGGGCGGGCGGCAGTGCCGGTGCTCGCCGCCGGGGCGGCCTTCACCGTCGCCGGTGCCGGCGCCGGCGCCATGGTCTCGGGCGGAGTCGCCGGAGCGACGAGGTCGTTGACGACGGGCTCTGATGAAGCGGGCTCCGGAGCGGGCTGCGGGGTGGTCTCCGGAGCGGGCTCGCCCTCGATCTCCACCGTCCGCTTGCGCGTCACGACGCTGCCGCTGCGGGTGGTGATCTGCACGCCGATCGTCAGGGGGCCGGCGCTGGCCGGGCTGAAGCTCGCCTTGACCGCCGGGCCGGCGTTGTACTCGAAGGTCCCGTTGCCGTCGAAGTCCCACTTCACGGAGGCGCGCGGCTGGTCGAGCCACGAGTTGCTCGTGTCGACGGTCAGCGGCGAGTCCACCATCCGGGTCGAGCTGAGGCTGATCTGGGCGCGCTCCTCGGGTACGCACCCGGGGGTCGCGACGCAGGCCGGGGCGGCCAGCACCTTCAGCGAGGCCCACGGGAACGCCTTCAGCGCGGCGTCGGGGTACTTGCCGGCGAGCGCCGCCTTGAACGGGTCGCTCTCGCCCGGGCGGACCTCCTCGGTGTAGAAGACGCTCGTGCTCCAGGTGCGGTCGCGGAGCACGATCCCGTAGCGCTGGGCGGCCTCGGCCATCATGCGCACCAGCGGCGTCATGGTGATCTTGCTCAGGTCGACCTTCGGGTCGAGCCGCAGCCGCGCGCCCACCGGAAGGGCGTTCGCGTCCAGCGACGCGCCGTCGCTGCGCTGCGCGGGCCACATGAAGCGGCCCTTGGCGGTGTCGGGGATCGCGATGGCGAGCGCGTGGTCGATGCGGCCCTGCGCGATGTCGGTGCGGGTGATGACGCCGGCCATCATCGAGAGGGAGGACGCCGTGACGTTCCAGCTCGGATGCGACTGGCGCTCCGCGGACAGCGTCGCGGCCGGGTCGGTCCACATCCACTTCGACGCCATGCCCGGGTCCTGCGACACCGAGCCGTTGGCGCCGCCCCAGCGCGCGGTCCACGTGCCGTCGGAGTTCTTGACGGCGCGCCAGAACTCCCACGAGCGCTGGGTCCCGTCTGGCTGCGTCTGGACGACGGCGAAGTTCTGGTCCGAGCAGTTCGAGGGCGCGGCGTTCGCGGGGATCGGCACCGCCGACCACGCCCGCAGGAGCGCCTTGTCCTGGTAGGAGGGAGCGCCGATGCGCACCGTCGTCTTCGGCGTCGAGGCGTCGGCCCAGTAGATGGGCATCGCGCACCGGGTCGTGTTGATCCACTGCCCCTTGGCGGCGAACTCGCCCTGGAGCCAGGACAGGTAGCCGGCGCTGTTGGGATCCAGCGGCGCGTCGGCGCGGAGCGGCAGGTTCCAGATGGAGTCGGGGGCGAAAGGCCGGTACCCGGCGGGAGCGGACGCGGCGTGCGCGGCGCTCGAGAGCGCGAGCGACGCGACGACACAGGCCAGGAGAGCGGAAAAGAGGTGTCGAGAGGGGCGAGGAGGCATGAGGGTCTGTCCAATCAGGGGGGCGGCGAGCGCGCGCGGCACTCGGCTCGCCACGTCGAGGCCTCCGACGCGCCGAGCTCGATCGAGGGCGCCAGAGCTCGGCCCCTCACTGTTTGCCTCGTACCGACCCGGTCGCCGGGTGAGGACGAGCGCCCGACCTGGACGTTCGTACGAGGGTTCCCCACTCCAGGTTGCGGTTGGTTGATTCCCCTCACCATTCGGCCCCTAAAAACGGACTGTCAGTAAGGCGACCCAGAAGGGGCCAAGCGTGAAACCAGGCTAAGCCGATCGTGTTTCCTTGTGCCTGGCACGAGGCTGGTCGGCCTTGCCTGCCGGGTCCTGGCAACGTGCGCGTTCGCATCGGGGACAGCGGAGCACCCTCGAGGTTCTCCGTTGGTCCATACGCCGGTGCGAGGACAGCGCATATGTTCAGGGCCGAAGCCGGTCCACGGCCCGACTCCCCGATGACGACACCTCCCCTCCAGACACCCTCCGGCCTCGAAGCCGGGCGAGCCCGCCGCTTCGCGCGGGCGGGCGCCGCGCGGGCCGAGCAGGCCGAGCGCCGCCTCGCCGTGCCCGAGGGCGACGCCCCGCGCCGCACGATCCGCAACCGCGATCGGTGGTTCCGCGTCGCCGTGACGCTCGCCGACGTCGCCGCCGCGCTGATGGTCGTCGGGCCTGTCGACGCTGTGGACGCCCACGAGCCACCTCGGCTGGACGGCGCTCCTGCTGCCGCTGCTGGTGCCGGTCGTCAACGCCGCCAACGGCCTCTACCAGCGCGACGCGCGGGTGCTCAACAAGAGCACGCTCGACGAGGCGCCGGTGCTGTTCCGCGCCGCGACGATGACCGCGCTGATCGCGTTCCTGATCGGCAGCGGCCTGCTCGAGCAGCCGCTCGGCGCCAAGGTGGTCGGTTTCCTCTGGGTCGCGCTCGCCGTCTGCGTGCCCGCCTGGAGGACGACGGCGCGCGCCATCGTCCGCGAGTTGCTGCCCCCGGAGCGCTGCCTCGTGCTGGGCGACGACGCGCGCGGCCTGGAGATCGCCTCCAAGCTGCAAGGAACGCTCGGCCTCAAGACCGACCTCGTAGGCGTGCTGCCCATCTCCGCGTCCGACGTCCGCGCAGACCGGGCCGCCGGATCGGACACGCTGGCGGAGGCCGTGCAGGCGCTGGACGTGCACCGCATCGTGGTCGCGGCAGACGCCGGCTCGCCTGCGGACGAGCTCGAGACGATCCAGGCCGCCAAGGCGCTCGGCGTCAAGGTCAGCGTGCTGCCGCGCGTGCTGGAGGTCGTCGGCTCGTCGGCGAGCTACGACTACGTCGACGGGTTCACGATCCTCGGCGTCCCGCGGTTCGGCATCTCCACGGGCCACCGCATGCTCAAGCGCGGGTTCGACATCGCGGGCTCGCTGATCCTGCTGCTGCTGATGTCGCCGCTGCTGACCCTGATCACGCTCGCCGTGGCGCTCACGAGCCCCGGGCCCGTGTTCTTCCGGCAGACGCGGATCGGCCGCAACGGCCACGCGTTCTCGATGCTCAAGTTCCGCTCGATGCAGCACGGCGCCGACAAGCTCAAGGACGGCCTGCGCGACCGCAACGAGCAGGAGGGTCTGTTCAAGATCGCCGAGGATCCGCGCATCACGCGCGTCGGGCGGGTCCTCCGCCGCACGTCGCTGGACGAGCTCCCGCAGATCCTCAACGTGCTGCGCGGCGAGATGAGCCTCGTCGGCCCGCGCCCGCTCGTACCCGACGAGGACCGCCAGATCCACGGCTGGCACCGCCGCCGGCTGCACCTGACGCCGGGCATGACCGGGCCGTGGCAGGTCCTCGGCTCCTCGCGCATCCCGCTGCGCGAGATGGTCACGATCGACTACCTGTACGTCGCCAACTGGTCGCTCTGGAACGACGCGAAGATCCTCATGAGAACGGTCGCCGTGGTGCTCGCGCGCCGGGGCCGCTAGACCGGCCGGTTAGGCTTTAACCGTAAGTCACGCCGGGACTGGCGGCTGAACGGGCCGCGGAACATGGGGAGCGACGTCACAGTCATCATCGCCGACCGAGGCGCCGCGGCCACCGCGGAGGCGGTCGCCTGCGTGCAGGCGCAGCGGGAGGTCGAGACCGACATCGTCGTGGTCGACACGAGCGCCCGCGAGCGGTCCGAGCCCGACACGGCGCCGGGGGCGCCGAAGCGGATCGGCCTCCCCGCGGACTCCGACGGCTGCGCGGCCTACAACGAGGGCGCGCGGCACGGCACCGGCACGTGGCTGGCGTTCCTCGACGCGCGCGACCGCTGGTCGCCGGACCACCTCGTCACGATGGTCCACGGCTGCCTCGACGCGGGGGCCGACTTCGGCTGCTGCGCGGCATGGCTGGTCGACGACGAGGGCAGCGTGCAGGGCTTCCGGGCCGTCCCGCCCTCCGCGGACCTCGAGCGGGCGTTCCTGCGCGGCGACGGTGTCGCCTCCCCGTCCGGCCTGCTCGTCCGCCGCTCCTTCTGGCAGACGGCCGGCGGGTTCGACGACTGGCTCACGTACCTCGCGGCCCTCGACGCCTGTATCCGCTGGAGCCGGTGCGGGATCGGCTGGAGCAGCGCCGCGCCCACGGTGGCCCTGCTGGCGCCGGCGTCGCGGACGCACGAGCAGCTGCGCGCGCTGACGGCGGAGTTCCGCGAGCTGCGCCGCCGCTTCGGCGTCGACGCGAAGGTCGTGGGCGAGCGCTTCGGCGACGGCGAGCTCGCCGCCTACCTCGCGCGCGAGCACATGCGCGCCGGGCGAGTACTTCAGGGCGTCGACGTGGACGCTCCGCTCGACGCACAAGCGCTCCGCGACGTTCCTGGCGCACCTGCTGGGCCTGACCGTGCGCGGGTCGCACTCGCGCATGGCCAAGGCCACGCTCGACGCCCCGTCGGACCGCCAGCTCAACTGGCGCTCGGGCACGACCACCCGCACCCGCGACTAGAGGGAACTTAAGCGGATTACCACCTTCCGGGGATGGTCGGATTCGCGACACCCCGGTACGGTGGTGACCGCCCGAACATCGCAGCCGCACCCGGGGACGACCGTACGCCCGACTGTTCCTGGTGCCGGACCGGTGCAAGACCGGTATTGACGCCGAAGGCTTGCGGATCAGTAGGGGGGAACGAAAAGGGGCGGCCTGCAGGCCGCCCCTTTTCGTGTGACGCTTTCCGACTCGGGCCTACTTGACCTCGACGGAGGCGCCGGCCTCCTCGAGCTCGGCCTTCAGCTTGTCGGCCTCCTCGCGCTCGATGCCCTCCTTGACGGGGCTGGGCGCGTCGTCGACGACCGCCTTGGCCTCCTTGAGGCCGAGGCCGGTCGCCGCGCGGACGACCTTGATGACCTGGATCTTCTTGTCGCCGGCGCCGGTGATGATGACGTCGAACGCCGTCTGCTCCTCCTCGGCCTCGGCGGCGTCGCCGCCACCGCCCGCGCCGGCCGGGGCCGCGGCCGCAACGGCCGTCGCGGACACGCCGAACTCCTCCTCGAGCGCCTTGATGCGCTCGGAGAGCTCGAGCACGGAGATCGACTTGAGCTCGTCGATCCACTCCTGGGTGCTGGAAGCCATATGTGGTTACTCCTTGTTCTCGTCGGAAGTGGTGGTCTCGGCCTCGGCGGCCGGGGTCTCGTCGGTCGCGGCCTCGGCCTCGGCGGCCGGGGCCTCCTCGGCCGCGGGGGCCTCGGCGGCCGGCGCAGGCGCGGGGGTGTCCCCGCCTACGAGGCCTTGGTCGGCGATGGCCTGCAGCTGGCGGGCGATGCCGCCGATCAGGCCGCCCATCGCGCTCGCCAGACCGGTGAGCGGCGAAGCGACCATGCCCACGAGGCGCCCGTACAGGACCTCGCGGGACGGAAGCTGGGCGATCGCGTCGATCTGGTCGGGCGACAGCGCGTCGCCGTTCATCCAGCCGCCCTTGAACTCGAGCAGCGTTCCGCCCGAGGTCCGGCGGAAGTCGCGCAGGGCCTTGGCGGCCAGGGCGGCATCGCCGCGCACGAACGTCATCGCCGTCGGGCCCTCGAGCAGCCCCTTGAGGCCCTCGGCGCCCGCCTGGTCGGCGGCACGTTCGGTCAGCGTGTTCTTGACGATGCGGAAGCTGGCGTCGGCCTCGCGCAGCTTGGTGCGCAGCTCGGCTGCCTGCGGGACGGAGATCCCGCGGTAGTCGACGGCGAACACCGCGTCCGCATCGCTTATCTGCGCGGCCACCTGTTCGATGACCGCGGCCTTCTGGTCTCGGTTCAAAAGCTTCCTCCTATCCCGGACTTACGGTTGCCGGGGGTCTTCGGGGATGTAACGTCGCCGAAGGCACCCGACCGACCGCACGGTCGCGAATCGCGACCCGCGGGCGGGTGCCTGGCAGGCGAAACTTGTCTACGCGGCTGCGGCCTCAGCCGCCTCCTCGATCAGGTCACGGGTCTTCGACGCGTCGACCTTGATGCCGGGGCCCATCGTGGAGGCCATCACGATCGTGCGGAGGTACTTGCCCTTCGCGGCCGATGGCTTCGCCCGGATGAGCTCCTCGACGATGGCCTGGTAGTTCTCGAGCAGCTGGCGCTCCTCGAACGAGGTCTTGCCGACGGTCATGTGCACGATCGCGGTGCGGTCGGTGCGGTACTCGACCTTGCCGGCCTTGGACTCCTCGACGGCCTTCTTGACGTCCATCGTGACCGTGCCGACCTTCGGGTTCGGCATCTTGCCCTGCGGGCCGAGGATGCGGCCGAGGCGGCCGACGACGGGCATCATGTCCGGCGTCGCGATCGCGACGTCGAAGTCGGTGAAGCCCTCGTCCTGCACCCGCTTGGCGAGGTCCTCGGCGCCGACGTAGTCCGCGCCGGCCTCCTCGGCCTCGCGCGCCTTGTCGCCCTTGGCGAACACGGCGATCTTGACGTCCTTGCCGAGCCCGTGCGGCAGCGCGATCGTGCCGCGCAGCTGCTCGTCCGCGTGGCGGACGTTGAGGCCGGTGCGGATGTGCACCTCGACGGACTCGTCGAACTTCGCGCGCTTGGTCTCCTTGACGAGGCGGACGGCCTCGCTCGGGGAGTACTCGCGCTGGCGGTCCACCTTGGACTTGGACTCCGTGTATGCCTTGCCGTGCTGGGCCATTACGCCACGACCTCCACGCCCATCGAGCGGGCGGTGCCCTCGATGATCTTCGCCGCCTGGTCCACGTCGTGCGCGTTGAGGTCGGGAAGCTTCTTCTCGGCGATCTGGCGCACCTGGTCCTTGGAGATCGTCCCGACCTTGGTGCGGTTCGGCTCGCCAGAGCCCTTCTCGACGCCGATCGCCTGGCGGATGAGCACCGCGGCGGGCGGCGTCTTGGTCACGAACGTGAACGAGCGATCCTCGAACACGGTGATGACGACGGGGATGGTGGTCCCCATGTCGCCGCTCGTCTGGGCGTTGAACGCCTTGACGAACTCCATGATGTTGATGCCGTGCTGGCCCAGCGCCGGGCCCACCGGCGGAGCCGGGGACGCCTGGCCGCCAGGGGCCTGCAGCTTGATCGTTGTGAGGACTTTCTTCGCCATGTCTAGATCTTCTTCACCTGGTCGTAGCCGACCTCCACCGGGGTCTCTCGACCGAAGATGGATACCAGCACCTTGAGCTTGGACGCGTCCTCGTTGATCTCGGAGATCTCACCGGAGAAGTCCGAGAGCGGCCCCGAGATCACCTTCACCGACTCGCCGATCGAGAACTGGGCACGGCTCGGCGCGCGGACCGCGACCTCGCGGTGCAGGAGCCGGTCGACCTCGACCTGCGTGAGCGGGATCGGCTCGTTGGACGCGCCGACGAAGCCGGTCACCCCCGGCGTGCCCTTCACGAGCGACCACGAATCCTCGTTGAGGTCCATGTTGACGAGCACGTAACCGGGCATCGTGCGCTTCTCGACGGAGATCTTCTGGTTCTCCTTCATCTCCTGCACGGTCTCGGTGGGCACGACGACCTGGCGCACGGCGCGCTGCTGATTGAGCGAGACGACGCGGTGCTCGAGGTTCTGTTTGACCTTGTTCTCGTGACCCGAGTAGGTGTTGATGACGTACCAGCGGAACATTTCTTAGGCGAAGGCTTTCGTTGCGAGGGAGCTAGAGGATGGCTTCGATCAGGGGCTTCCAGAGCGCGTCCAGCAGACCGAGGTAGCCACCGGCGAGGACCACGAACCCCAGGGTGACGGCCGTGCCCTGGCCGACCTGCCGGCGATCCGGCCACTGCACGCGGCGCAGCTCGTCGACGCAGTGGCCGAGGAACGTGAACACCCGGTTGCCGCTCTGCCGGCGGGCCGGGCGCGGCTCGCCGGAACGGGTGGTGCGGGTCGGGGACGAGGTCGCCCTCGACCTGGTCGTCGTCGCCGTGCAGCTCGTCGTCGTAGATGGCGGGGCCGGCCTCGGCCATGCGCGCCTCTTCGACGTCGGGCATCGCGTGCTTGGTCGGCTCGGGCGGCGTGGTGTTGCCGAGCCCGGCGTCGTCGGCGTCCGCCTGGTCGAGCCCGATGTCGCGCGGGTTCGTGCTCGCCGAACCGGCCGCGGGGCCTCCGGCCCCGGGCTGGCGCTTTGCGCGGCGCGCCTTCGCGCGCTGGCGGTCACGAGCCACGGCGACTGCTCCCTAGCGGGTCTCGCGGTGCCCGGTATGCCTCCGGCACCACCTGCAGTACTTGCGCAGGGAGATGCGATCCGGGTTGTTGCGCTTGGACTTATTGGTCTGGTAGTTCCGGCGCTTGCACTCCTCGCAGGCGAGGGTCACAGCGATCCGGACGTCTCCGCGGGCCATGGAAGGCGGTGCTCCGAGAGTCGTGGTGGGCGCCGGGCAAAGGAAAACCCCGCACCGGCGCGAGGTCGAACCCACAGGATAGCGCTCCCGGCCGGGGCAGACGCCGATGCCGCGCGCTAGGTCATCCGAACAGCCCGGCCGCGTCGGCGGCGCTGGACCGTGCGGGTGACTCGGGCTCAGGTCGGGGCTGCGTCGAGCGTGGACCGAGGCTCGGCTCGTAGCCAGCTCGGAGGGCGCCTCGGCGGCAACGAGGCTCCGCCGCGCCCGACCGGCTCGGATCGCCGTCCGACCGCTCGGCCACCTCGGCCACGGTCGTCGCAGCGCGCCGCCGGCCGCGCGGCCGCCCAGGCCCCAGACGATCGCGCAGCTCGTGCCGAACTCGTCCACGCGCGCGCAGCGCCGGCGTCGCCGGCCGCTCGTGCACGGACTGATCGCCCGTCGCGCGCAGCAGCGCCTCGATGGCGTGGCGGGCCCGTCGCCAGGGCGAGCGCGGCGCGCGGCGGCGCGCCGGACCTCGGGATCGCGATCCTCGAGGCAGGCGGACGAGCGGCTCCGTGGCCGCCCGGCCGCGCAGCATCGCCGCGGCACCGCGGATCGACGGCCAGCCGATCCCGGTCCGCCTCGACGTGGCCGCGCAGCGCCGCGACGCTCTCGCGCGGGTCGGCGCGGAGGGCCTGCAGCGCTGCGGGGCGGCGATCGCCGCAGATCGGCGCCGTGCGAACGCGGCCAGGACGTCGGCGATCCGACGCTCTCGGCGCTCGCGGCCACCGCGGGACGCAGCTGCATCGCGCGGTCGACGAGCCGACGCGTCGGACAGGACCGCGCCGCCTCGACCTCGACGTACGCGGTCGCCATCCGCGCGGCCGCCGCAGGGTCGCGCGCGCGCGCGCTCGAGCAGCGGACGCCGTCCACCTCCTCGCGGGCGCTGTGCGCGAGGCCATGCAGGACGTCCGGTCACCAGCGCGTCGATCTGCTCGCCTCGTCCGCGCCTGGCAGCGACGTCAGCGCGCTCGTCCGCACCGCGAGCGAGACGTCGTCGAGGGCGCGCGGGCGACCCCTCCGTCGGCCGTCGGGTCCGCGCTGCTCGGCGACGGCGGCGCGGCCGCCGCCGCGCGGCGCTCCCAGCCGGCGTCGACGGCGTTGCGGCGCCGCGCGATCCTCGAGGAAGTCCGCCTCGCGCCGGCTGCAGCGCGCTTGAGCAGGGCGGCGTGGTCGCCGCGCGCGGCGCAGCGATTCAGGCTCGCGATGACTTCCAGAAGCGCATCTTCAGCTCCGCTCGGCCGCGTGCACGAAGAGCGTAGCCCTCAGCGAAGGTACAGCGGCAGCCTCCTGCGCGCGCCGCTCCCACACGCGCCGGCTTGCGGGTCTTGAACGCCTCGACCGCCTCGGTGGCCTCCGGCTGGAGGGGGTTCAGCCGCAGCGCCTCCGCGGCCTCGGCCGTGGATCCTGGCGGTCGGCGCCGCGCACCAGCGCGAGCGCGTAGTGGTACTCCCAGTTGTTCGGGTCGCGCCGGACGGCGGCCTCCGCCGCGCCGACCGCGAGCTTGGGCTGGCCGAGCCGCACGTCGCAGTAGGCGATCAGCTCCCACGGCTCCGCGCGCACGGACACCGCCGACAGCGAGTCCAGCGCCCGGTCGATCGTCGTCGGGCAGTCGCCCTTCTCGAACGCCACCGCCGCCCGCTGGAGCTGCGTCTGCGAGCGCCACAGGTTGAACGGCGAGAGGGCCAGGAACAGGACCAGCAGCGCGACGACGAGGCGCAGCAGGCGCGGCATCGCCGCGCCGGCGGGAGCGCGACTGCCGGCGCCAGCGCTATCCCGGCGAGGCCGAACAGCCACACGGAGACGGCGGTGAGCTCCCAGTCCCAGTCCACGCCCGCGTGCACGAGCCATGCCATCGGCCGCCGCGAGCACCGCCGCCGCCCCGATCCGGTCCGGGCCGCGCAGGCGCGCCACCAGCCCGCCGACGATCGCCAGCAGCGCGATCACGAGCACGACGAGCCCGACGGTGCCGAGCTCGCCCATCGTCTCGAAGTAGAGGGAGTGCGCGTCGAGCACCTGGAAGCCGAACGGGCGGTCGCGGTTCCACAGGTTCTGGAAGGTCCCGGCGCCGTTGCCGTGCCATCGATCCGCGCGCCAGGCGTCGAGCGCGACGTTCCAGTGGTCGACGCGGCCGTTGTTGTTGAAGACCAGCAGCCGCGAGCGGCGTCTCGCCGACCGCCGGCGCGTCATCGAGGAAGTTGTCGATCTGCCGGTCGGCGTAGCCGACGGCGCCGAGCGCGAGCGCGACGATCACCGCGCCCGCGGCGAGCGCGGCGACGAGCCCCGCCTTGGCGGCGCGCGGCAGGCGCTCCGGACCCGGCACGCGCTCGAGCAGGTGGTCGAGCAGCAGCGCGAGCGCCCGCAGGACCATCGTCACGCCGACCGCGATGGCGAGCACGCGCACCCCGTCCCGGCCCTCGGCCAGCCCCGAGGCCTTGGCGTAGTCGCCGCTGACGAGCAGGTCCAGGTCGTAGATCTTCGGCATCGCGACCGCGAACGGCGGCGCGATCGCCAGCAGCGCGCCGGGCGTCGCGCGCGAGAAGCCGAGCACCAGGTACACGGCGAGGCCGACGAGCGTGGCGAGGATCGCGCCGCGCGAGAGCGTGAGGTAGCAGGACGGCCGACGCGATCAGCGGGACCCGCGGCGGCGAGCACGCGGACCACGCCGCGGCTCGCGCGCGGACGCGGCGAGGTGCAGCCCGAGCAGCGCGCCGACGCCGGCAAGCAGCCCGAGGCCGTTCCAGTAGGTGATCGGGTAGTCCAGCCGGCTGAGCTGAACGCCCGGCGCGTCCCACAGGTCCGGGCGCAGGCGGGTGATCAGGGCGCACACGCAGACCGCGGTGATCGCGACGACGACGCCGCGGATCGCCCACGACAGGCGCCGCTCCCGCGGCGCCAGCGAGGCGCAGACCACGAACACCATCAGGTAGGCGAGCAGGCGCACGTACTCGATCAGCGCCCGCCCGGGCGCGTGCGACCACCCGGCTGACAGCAGCACCCACGCGCCGAACAGCGCGAAGCCTCCGGCCGCGACGCCGCTCCAGACGCTGATGCCCGCGAACGGGCGGTCGATGGTGACGACCCGCAGCGCCAGCGCGATCGCGCCGACGGCGGCGATCGGCGCCCACGAGTCCGGGTAGAAGCCGCCCGCCTGGAAGGCGAGCAGGACGACGCAGGCACCCGGGAGCAGGGCCGGGAGGACCGCGAGCGCGGGTCGGAGCCGGCCCATCGAGCCCATCGTATTCGACGGGAAGGGCAAGAACTTCACCCTTTGGACCAGTTTGGAGTTTTTCGCGGTCTGGGTATGCACAAATCGGATGAAGCCATGAACACTCGCGCCCTCGCTCTTCTGACGGTCACGACGACCTTTGCGTTCGCCGCAGGAGAAGCATCGGCACAGCTCCCGCCGATCCCGACCGTCGTGCCCCTGCCGACCGTCGTGCCCATACCGACGGTGGTGCCGATTCCGGTGCCGGTCCCGACGGTCCGGCTTCCCTCGGTCCCGGTTCCGACGCGGGCTCCCACGGTCCCGTTGCCGCAGGTGCAGCTGCCGAACGTCGCGCCGCAGGTGCCCACCGGCCGCACGCCGGTGACCGGCTCCGCGCCCTCGTCCCGCTCGGCCTCCTCTCGTCCGGCTCGGCGCCTTCGACGCGCGGCGGGTCGTCCGGCGGATCGTCGAACGGAACGCGCGGCGCCTCCTCGGGCTCGTCCTCCCAGGCCCGCGCCGGATCGCCGGCGGCGAGCGCCGCCAACCCCGTCCGAGGCGGCGCGCGGGACAGGTCGGCGCCCTCGGAGTCCACCCCCGTGATGGAGCGCATGCGCCTCGGGGTCCGCGCGGCGAAGCGTCAGCGCACGCTCACGCGCACGGTCAAGAAGCTCTCCTCCTGCCTCGACGCCATCCCGCCGCTCACCGAGCGCATCCTGCGCCTGCGCTCGGGCGTCGGCCGGCCGGCACCGCTGTCGCGCGACCAGGTGGCCAGGGTCGTGGACCGGCCCCGGTCCGCCGTGCGGCGGATCGAGCGGCGCGGCATCCGCCGGCTGCGCGACGCCGACCGGCGCGGCGCGTGCGGCGGCGCGCGGCGGTGGCGCGGCGCCGGGCGGCGCGGTCGCACCGGACGGCACGGGCGCGCCGGCCGGGCTCACCGCCGTGTCGGACACCGGGGAGGGCGCCGGCGGCGGCGGCGACTCGACGCGATCGGAGGACACGGCGGGCACGGAGCACGGGCTCGGAGGGCGATCGTGGCGGCGTCAAGGCGGAGAGCGAGGAGCGCTCGCCCCTGCAGGCCGCCGCCCGCCCCCGGAGGCCTTCGACATCGCGGTGCCGCTGATCCTGGTGGCCGCGCTCGTCGCCGGCACTCTGGTCGGCCGCCGGATCCGCCGCGAGACCTAGCGCCTAGCCGCCGAGCAGCTTCCGGTCGGCGTCGACCATCAGGCGGATCAGCTCCTCGAACGTCGTCCCCGGCCGCCAGCCCAGCTCGCGCTCGGCCTTGGTCGAGTCGCCGACCAGCAGGTCCACCTCGGCGGGGCGCTTGAAGGCGTCGTCGATCACGACGTGCGGCTCCCAGTCGATCCCGGCCTGGTCGAAGGCGATCTCGACGCAGCGCCGGACCGTGTTCGGTCTCGCCCGGTGGCGATCACGAAGTCCTCGGCGTCGTCGCGCTGGAGCATCAGCCACATCGCCTCGACGTAGTCCTTCGCGTAGCCCCAGTCGCGCTTGGCGTCGAGGTTGCCGAGCCGCAGCTCGTCGCGCTTCCCGAGCGCGATGGCCGCCGCGTGCCACGTGATCTTGCGCGTCACGAACTCGAGGCCGCGGCGCGGCGACTCGTGGTTGAAGAGGATCCCCGAGCACGCGAACAGGTCGTAGGACTCGCGGTAGTTGACCGTGATGTGGTGGCCGTAGGCCTTGGCCACCCCGTACGGGGAACGCGGGTAGAACGGCGTCGCCTCGGTCTGCGGCGTCTCGCGCACCTTGCCGAACATCTCGCTCGAGGACGCCTGGTAGAAGCGCGTCTCCGGGCACACCTCGCGCACCGCCTCGAGCATCCGCGTGACGCCGACGCCGGTGAACTCCGCGGTCAGCGTCGGCTGGATCCAGCTCACCGCCACGAACGACATCGCGGCGAGGTTGTAGACCTCGTCGGGCCGCGAGGCGCGCAGCGCGTCGACCAGCGAGCGATGGTCGAGCAGGTCGCCCTGGTGGAGCGTGACGCGGTCGCGCAGGTGCTCGATCCGCTCGAACTTCTCCGTCGAGGCGCGGCGGACCATCCCGTGCACCTCGTAGCCCTTCTCCAGCAACAGCTCCGCCAGATAGGAGCCGTCCTGGCCGGTGACACCGGTGATCAGCGCGCGCTTTCCGGCCATGCGGCCGGGCAGGATGACAGGCCTATGACCCCTCCGCTTCCCGAGCTGCCCGGAGTCCGCCACCGCACGCTCCATCTGCCGACCGGCGTCCAGCGTGCATCTCGCCGAGGCCGGGCCCGAGGACGCGCCGCCCGTCCTGTGCCTGCACGGGTGGCCGCAGCACTGGTGGATCTGGCGCCGCGTGATCCCGCTGCTGGACGGCGAGTACCGGCTCCTGTGCCCCGACAACCGGGGCGCCGGCTGGAGCGGATGGCCGGCCGACGGCGACTTCCGCAAGCGCCGACTGGCCGAGGACGCGATCGCCCTGCTCGACGTGCTGGACGTCGAGCGCGCGCACGTCGTCGGCCACGACTGGGGCGCCTGGACCGCGATCGGGCTCGCCGTCGACGCGCCCGAGCGGCTGCACACGATGCTCGCGCTGGGCATCGTGCATCCCTGGCAGCCGAAGCTCGTCGCGGCCCGCAACGCGTGGCGCTTCGCCTACCAGGTGCCGCTCGCCACCCCCGTGGTGGGCGAGCGACTGCAGCGCAAGGAGGCGTTCATCACCCGCGTGCTGAAGTCCGCCTGGGGCGGGCGGGAGACGTTCGACGACGAGGCCGCCGCGCTCTACGAGGCGGCCCTGCGGGAGCCGCAGGGCGCGCGGGCCGGCCACCGGATGTACCGCACCTTCCTGCAGTCGGAGCTGTGGCGCAGCCTCGCGGGCGGCGTCCGAGGCAAGCGCCTCGGCGTGCCGTCACGGCTGCTGATCGGCAGCCGCGACCCGCTCGGCGTCGCAGATGGCGGCCGGCTTCGACCGCCACGGCGACGACGCCACTTGGGACGTGCTCGACGGGTGCGGGCACTTCGTGCCCGAAGAGCGCCCGGAGCGCGTCGCCGACGACGCCCGGGCGCTGTTCGCGAAGGCCGCCTAGGCGGCCGCGCGCGGCGGCCGCGTACCGCTCGCGCGCCTCCTCGCGGGTCATGCCCCGCTTGCCCCACTTCGCCTCCTCGGCGTAGTCGATCAGCGCGCCGAAGTACTCGGCGAGCCTGGGAGCGTGGATGCCGGCAGGCTCGAGCACCGACCGCGCTCGCGAGTCGTCGAACACGACCTGCATGTCGAAGTACGGCACGTAGACCTCGCCGTCGGCGAGCCCGGTCTGGCCGCCGGGCTCGACGACCTGGATGTCGCGACCGAACCGCTTGGTCCCGAGCTCGATCAGCTCGGACACCGTCGGCGCGTCGCGGCCGGCGACGATGTTGAACACGCCGGCCTCCGAGCGGTCGAGCAGATGCACGATGGAGTCGGCCACGTAGTCGACCGGCACGACGTCGACGCGGCCTTCGGCGAGCGCCGGGACCGTGTCCATCAGCCCGCGGGAGAACGCCCGCAGCGGCCAGTAGAGGACGTTGAACGTCGGGGTCCAGCCCGAGTCGGACTCCCCCACCACGATCGACGGCCGCGCCACGGCGGGCGACAGGTCGTCGGCCTCGGCGATGATCTGCTCCGCCTCGCACTTGGTCTGCTCGTACGTGTTGCGGAACGTCTGGCCCGCCACGAGCTGGCGCTCGCGGAACGTGCCCGGGTAGCCGCCGGCCACGTAGGCGGTCGAGACGTGCAGGAACCGCTCGAGCCGGCCGAGCGCCTTGGCCTCGCGGGCGAACCCGATCATCTCGCGGGTGCCCTCGACGTTGATCTGGCGGGCCTCCTCGAGCGGCAGGTCGAACTGGATCGAGGCCGCGCAGTGCAGCACGGCGCCGACCTCCTCGGCCAGCGCGGTGCGCTCGGCGGGCCGGATGCCCAGCCCGGGCGCCGTCAGGTCGCCGGCCACCGCGCGGACGCGGTCGCGGTACTGCGACGGATCGCGGTAGAGCTTGGCCAGCACGTCGTCCAGGCGCGCCTCGGCGGCCGGGCCGTCGGCGGCGCGCACGAGCGCGACGACCTGGCGGTCGCCGGCCTCGAGCAGCCGCGCGAGGACCTCCATGCCGAGGAAGCCGGTCGCGCCGGTCAGGAAGACGGGCGGCCTCATGCGTTCGCCCCCGCCGTCTCGGGCTGCTGCGCCTCGGGCTCGCGCTCGGAGGCGGCCTCGCCGGCCGGCGCCAGTGCGGTGCCCATGGCGTGGAACCCGCCGTCGACGTGCAGCACCTCGCCGGTGATCCCGCGCGCGAGATCGACTGAGCAGGAACAGCACGGCGCCCGCGACGGGAGCCGGGTCCTCGACGTCCCAGCCGAGCGGCGCCTGGCGCTGCCAGGCGTCGGCCAGGTCCGAGAAGCCGGGGATGCCGCGCGCGGCCAGCGTGCCCAGCGGGCCCGCCGACACGAGGTTCACGCGCACGCCGCGCGGGCCGAGGTCGCGCGCCAGATAGCGGGTGACCGCCTCCAGCGCCGCCTTCGCCACGCCCATCCAGTCGTACACGGGCCAGGCGACCTGGCCGTCGAAGTCCATCCCGACGAGGGCGGCGCCCTCCTCCGGGTAGAGGTCGCTCAGCGCGGCGGCGAGCGCCTTGAACGAGTACGCGCTGGTCTGGAACGCCTGCGACGCGCTCTCGGGCGGCGTCGACAGGAAGTTCCCGCCGAGCGCGTCCTCCGGGGCGAACGCGATGGCGTGCAGCACGCCGTCGACGCGGCCCCAGCGCTCGCGCAGGTCGTCGGCGAGCGCCGCGAGGTCGTCCGGGCTGTTGACGTCGAGCTCGAGCACGTCGGGCGGCTCGGGCAGCCGGGCGGCGCTGCGCTCGGTCATGCGCTTCGCGCGGCCGAATCCCGTCAGGAGGACCTCCGCGCCGGCCAGCTGGGCCTGGCGCGCGACCTCGAACGCGATCGACTCGCGGTTGATGACGCCGGTGATGAGGAGCTTCTTGCCTTCGAGCATCTGCATCACAGGGGGATCGCGACGAACTCGCTCGACGCCTCGGCGCCCTCCTGATCGGCCGCGACGTCGCCGCGACGCCACAGCACCTCGACGCGCGCGCGGCAGACCACGCGGTCGTCCTGATTGACCACGGACCACGTGAACGCGACCAGGCCGGCCTCGTCGGAGATCTCCGACAGCTCGGCGACCTTGCCCTTGACGCGGATCGTGTCGCCCAGCTTGACCGGGCGCTTGAAGGTGGCGTCGGCCACCCGGCGCAGCGCCATCACGCGATCGCCGTCGAACGGCACGAGGCCGGCGGCGAAGGAGACGACGGCCAGCCCGTGGGCGATGCGCTCGCCGAAGGCCGACTCCGACGCCCACACGGCGTCGGTGTGCTGCGGGTGCCAGTCACCCGTGAGCGCGGCGAAGCCGACGACGTCGGCCTCGGTGACGGTGCGCCCGCGGGTGGTGAAGGCCTGTCCGGCCTCCAGCTCCTCGTAGGGGGCAGACCAGTTCATAGGGGGATGTTCCTCACTCCATGCGTCGGGGACGCGATGGCATCGAGGGTTGTCAAGGCCTCGCACAGGCGGCGGCGGGTGTCCGACGGGGGAACGACCTCGTCGATGTAGCCCTCCGCTGCGGCGATGCCAGAGGTCAGGTGCTCTGTCGTGTACTTCTCGGCGAACTCGTTGCGCGTCGCCTCGGGGTCGTCGGCGGCCGCGATGTCGCGGCGGTTGACGATGCCGACGGCCTGCTTGGCGCCCATCACGCCGAGCGTGGCCTGCGGCCAGGCGAACACGTAGTCGGCGCCCAGGTCGCGCGAGTTCATGGCGATGAACGCGCCGCCGAACGCCTTGCGCAGCACGACCGTGATCTTCGGGACCTCGGCCTCGGCGAACGCGTGCACGAGCTTGGCGCCGTGACGGATCACGCCGCCCTGCTCCTGCTTGGTGCCGGGCATGAAGCCGGGGGTGTCGACGAGCACGATCAGCGGCAGGCCGAACGCGTTGCAGGTGCGCACGAAGCGCGCGCCCTTGGACGCGGACTCGGCGTCGAGCACGCCGCCCAGCCACTTCGGCTGGTTGGCGATCACGCCCACGGAGCGGCCGTCGAGGCGCGCGAAGCCGCAGACGATGTTCTTCGCCCACTTCTCGCCGTACTCGAGGAAGCGCCCGCCGTCGACCATCCCGCGGACCACGTCGCGCACGTCGTAGACCTTGCGCTCGTCGTCCGGGACGGGCTCGCCGGCGCCGTAGCCGAGGCGGCTCGGCGGAGCGCCAGCGCGGGGCGCGCTCGGCGTCCGAGGACGGCAGGTGGTCGATCAGGTCGCGCACGAGCAGCGCCGCGTCGGCGTCGTTCTCGGACACGAAGTGGGCCACGCCGTTGCGCTCGTGGACCTTGTAGCCGCCGAGGTCGGCGGCGCTCACGTCCTCGCCCATGACGTCGCGCACGACGGCCGGGCCGGTGAGGAACATGTTCCCGCGCTGGGTCATGACCACGAAGTCGGTCAGCGCCGGGGAGTAGGAGCCGCCGCCGGCGGAGGCGCCGCAGATCACGGAGATCTGCGGGATCTTGCCGCTCAGGCGCACGTGCTCCTGGAAGATCCGGGCGTACCCGGCGAGGGCCGCGAGGCCCTCCTGCATGCGCGCGCCGCCGGACTCGATGAAGCCCACCACGGGCGCGCCGGCGCGGCCGGCGAGCCGCAGCACGCGGACGATCGAGTCGGCGTGCTGCTCGCCCAGCGAGCCGCCGAGGTACGACGGGTCCTGGGCGTAGCAGAACACGGGGCGCCCGTCGACGCGCCCGGCGCCGGCGATCACGCCGTCGCCGGCGCGGGACTTCTCGCCCATCCGCCGGGAGCGGACGTCGGAGCGCAGCAGCGTGAGCGAGCCGCGATCGCAGAGCGCCTCGAGGCGCTCGATCGGACTCAGTCGATCGGTGTCTTGCTCGAGTTGGACGGTCATGGGGCCTCCAGGCAGAGGACGGCGTTGTGGCCGCCGAAGCCGAACGCATTCGAGAGCGCGACGGCCGGGTGGCCGTTGACGTCCAGCGTCCGCGCCTCGTTGGGCACGTAGTCGAGGTCGAGGCCCTCGTCGGGCTGCTCGTAGTTCAGGGTCGGCGGCGCGACGCGGTCGCGCATCGCCAGGATCGTGGCGACGGCCTCCACGGCGCCGGCGGCGCCGAGCAGGTGCCCGATCGAGGACTTCAGCGAGGAGACCGGCACGTCCTGGCCGAGGACCTCCTTGATGGCGATCGTCTCCGCGCGGTCGTTGAGCGGGGTCGACGTGCCGTGCGCGTTGACGTACACGACGTCCTGCGGGCCGTAGCCCGCGTCCTCGAGCGCCCGGCGCATCGCGTCGACCGCTCCGGCGCCGTCGGCGCGGGGCGCGGTCAGGTGATGGGCGTCCGAGGTCGCGCCGTAGCCGGCGATCGTCGCCAGCACGGTCGCGCCGCGCTCCTTCGCCTTCTCGGCGTCCTCGAGGATCAGCACGGCGCCGCCCTCGCCCATCACGAAGCCGTCGCGCTGGGCGTCGAACGGCCGCGAGATGCCCTTCTCCGACAGCGCGTCCAGCGCGGCGAAGGCGGCGGTGGCGAGCGGGGTCAGGGCGGCCTCCGAGCCGCCGGTGACGACCGCGTCGGCGTCGCCGGCCTGGATCATGCGGGCGGCGGCGCCGATCGAGTGGGCGCCCGCGGCGCAGGCGCTCAGGATCGAGTACGACTGGCCGCGGAGGTCGTGGCGCATGGCCACGGCGCCGGCGGCCGCGTTGCCCATCATCAGCGGGACGGCCAGCGGGGAGACGGCGCGCGGACCCTTTTCCAGCAGGGTCTGCTTGCCGTGCTCCAGCGTGCCGATGCCGCCGATGCCGGTGCCGATCAGGCAGCCGATACGGGCGGGGTCGTAGGGCAGCTCGCCGTCCCAGCCGGCCTCCGCCAGCGCCTCGTCAGAGGCCACCAGCGCGAACTGGGTGAAGCGGTCCGCCCGGCGGACCTCCTTCTTGTTCAGGTACTCGGTGGGGTCGAACTCCGAGCAGCGGCCGACGCCGTCCTCGATGCCGGAGACACCGGCGCGCCAGCGCTCGTAGAGCGTGCGCGCGCCGACGCCGAGCGGCGTGACGGCCCCGATACCGGTGACGACGACTTCGCGCTTCATCCGGCCCGGTTCACCACCAGGTCGATCGCGTCGCCGACGGTCTTGATCTTGCCGACGTCGTCGCCCTTGAGCTGGACGCCGTACTCGTCCTCGATGATCTGCGAGAGCTCGGCGAGGTCGAGCGAGTCGACGTCGAGCTCCTCGAAGGTGGACTCGCGCGTGATGTCGGACTCCTCGACGCCGAACTGGGGAAGCGCGTCGTAGACGGTCTTCTCGACGGCCTCGGGGGTGATGGTGGTGGCCATGTCTGTTCTCTCCTTGGGGTTGGGTTAGGCGGACATGCCGCCGTCGACGAACAAGGTGGTGCCGGTCACGTAGCCGGCGTCCTCGGATGCGAGGAACCTCACGGCGGCGGCGACCTCCTCCGGCTTGCCGGGACGGCGCGCCGGGACGGCCTGCATGACGGAGTCGGGCAGGTCCGCGGTCATGTCGGTCTCGATGAAGCCGGGTGCGACGGCGTTGACCGTCACGCCGCGGCGGGCGACCTCGGTGGCGACCGTCTTGGTCATGCCGATCAGGCCCGCCTTGGCGGCCGCGTAGTTGGCCTGGCCGGCGTTCGCGCGCGGCCCGACGACGCTGGCCACGTTGATGATCCGGCCGTAGCGGGCCTTGATCATCGGGCGCATCGCCTGGCGCGTCATCCGGAACGCGGCGGTCAGGTTGGTGGCGACGACGCTGTCCCACTGCTCGTCGTCGAGCTGGATGGCCAGCCCGTCGGCGCGCACGCCGGCGTTGTTGATCAGCGCGAGCACGGGGGCGCCGAGCGCCTCCTCGGCGGCGTCGAAGAGCTCGCGTCGGGCGCGCCGTTGGCGACGTCGCCCTGCAGCGCGACGGCCTTGCCGCCGGCGGACTCGATCGCCTCGACGGTGGCGTTGGCGCCGTCCTCGTCGGAGCGGTAGTTGACCGCGACGGCCCAGCCGTCCTCGGCCAGGGCCTTCGCGATCGCCGAGCCGATGCCCTTCGAGGCGCCGGTGACGAGTGCGACTGCGGTGTCCGGGCGGGTCATGCGATCCCCCATTCGACGATGCCGGCGCCCCACGTGAAGCCCGCGCCGATCGCGGCGATCAGGACCTTCTGGCCGGGGCGCAGGCGGCTGTCCTCGCGCAGCAGCGACAGCGTGAGCGGGATCGACGCGGCGCTGGTGTTGGCCATGTGCGCGACGTAGTCGGCGACCTTGGCCGGCTCGAGGTCGAGCCGCTCGCCGACCGCGCGGATGATGCGGCCGTTGGCCTGGTGGTAGACGAAGAGGTCGACGTCCTCGAGCTCCAGCCCGGCGCCCGCGACGGCGGACACGGTGGCCTCGCTGAGGCGCTTGACGGCCGTCTGGTAGGTCGAGTGGCCGTCCATGCGGATCAGCCGGTCCTCGTGGGAGCAGGTGATCGCCGGGCCGAGCGAGCCGTCGGCGACGAGGCGGATCGGGCCGATCTCGCCCTCGCCGTCGGCGCCCAGCACGACGGCGCCCGCGCCGTCGCCCCACAGGTGGGCGGTCTTCGGGTCGTCCCAGTTGGTCAGGCGGGTCAGCGCCTCGGCGCCGATCACGAGGATGCGGTCGGCGCGGCCGGTCTCGATCTGGCCGGCGGCCATCCGCAGCGAGGCGAGGAAGCCGGAGCAGGCGGCGCCGATGTCGAACGCGCCGGCGCGCTCGGCGCCGAGGTTGTGCGCCACGAGCGGCGCGGCGCTGGGCGTGATCTCGTCCGGGCTCATCGTCGCGACGATCACGAGGTCGACGTCGAGCGGGTCGACGCCGGCGTCGGACAGCGCGCGGCGGCCGGCCCACGTCGCCATGTCGCTCAGGCGATCGGTCGGGGCGGCGCGGCGGCGGGTGTGGACGCCGGTGCGCTTGACGATCCAGGCGTCGTCGACGCCGATGCGGCCGGCGATCGCGGAGTTGGGGACGACCTCGGCGGGGACCCAGTGGCCGAGCCCGATGATCGAGGCGCGGCGCTGCGGCCGCAGCTCGGGGCCGTTGCGGGTCGCCTCGCGGGCGATCGTGCGGAGGTCGGGCGGGAGCGTGGCGCTACGCATTGGCGAGCTCCGGGGTCTCGACCTTGCCGCCGTCGGGAAGGATGCGCTTGCCGAGGCGCGCGAGCACCTTGCCGGGGCCGACCTCGACGAAGCGGCGGACGCCGGCCTCGTGCAGGACGAGCATCGTCTCGCGCCAGCGGACCGGCGAGGTCAGCGCGGAGGCGAGCTCGGCGCGGACGTCGGTGAACGGCCCGGTCGTCGAGCACGACACGACCGTGAAGCGGCGCCTCGTGCAGCTCGACCTCGTCGAGCGCCGCGCGGAACGGCTCGACGGCCGGCTCCATCAGCGGCGAGTGGAACGCGCCGGCGACGTCGAGCGGGATCGTGCGGCGACCGTGGTCGCGCGCGTCCTCCTCGGCGCGTCTTGAGCGCGTCGCGCGCGCCGGACAGGACGACCTGGCCGGGCGCGTTGTCGTTGGCGACGGTGACGCCGGCGTGCTCGGCGATCTCGTTCGCCTCCTGCTCGGTGGCGCCGACGAGCGCCAGCATCGAGCCGGTGTCGTCGGCCTCGGCCATCAGCTTGCCGCGGAGCACGACGAGCTCGAGCGCGTCGTCGCGGCTCGAGCACGCCGGCGGCGGACAGCGCGGCCAGCTCGCCGAGCGAGTGCCCGGCGGCGGCGGACGGCTCCAGCTCGAGCGCGTCCCAGCCGGCGAGGCTGGCGCAGAAGATCGCGGGCTGCGCGAAGCGGGTGCTCTCCTCGACGCGGGCGAAGGGGTCCTCGCCCACCAGCTCGGTGACGCGATCGAGGAGGTCGGGGGCGACACGGGCGACGAGGTCGCGCATGTCGGGGGTGTGGCTGCCCTGGCCGGGGAAGAGCGCGGCCGGCGCCTGGGGGTCGGTGACGAAGCTCACGCCGGACACCCTGGGGGCCGCGCACGCGAGTTCGGTGAGTTGCGGAGGGCCTACCCCCCGGTCGGGGGGTCAGGCGGGTACTCGGTGGGGGGTGCTAGCCCGTTTTGAACGTCTTCGTGCTTGCCTTGCCGCCGGCGGGGCGCACCGTCACGCGGTAGGTGCCGGGCCGCAGCTTCGGCAGCTTCGCGGCGTTCTTGCCCGCCTTGGCGGTGACCTTCAGCCGCTTGACCCGCTTGAACTTCTTGCCCTTCTTCCGGGCCAGCGTGATCGTCACGGGACCGGCTGCATCGACGGTGTAGCGGAAGGAGCGCGCCGCGCCGTGAGACCTTCGTCACCCTGGCCGCGGCGACGCTGTAGGCGAGCTGCGACGACGAGGTGAGCCCGGCGCCGTTGGTGGCGGTGGCGGTGAGCGTGTGCGGCCGAGCGCGGTGCTGCGGCCGGTGACCGCGCAGCTCGCGCCCGACGTCGGGTCGGCCGAGCGTGCACGAGATCGCGCTCGGGACCTTGCCGCGCTTGTAGCTGCGCGCCGCGATCCCGGCGATCGCGGGCGCCGACGGCGG
Source organism: uncultured Solirubrobacteraceae bacterium (assembly GCA_963723395.1). Classification (GTDB taxonomy): domain Bacteria; phylum Actinomycetota; class Thermoleophilia; order Solirubrobacterales; family Solirubrobacteraceae; genus DATFQI01. The sequence goes on from CAVRQL010000001.1 coordinate 50,229, forward strand.
CGAGCCGTCGCGGTTGAACGTCACGCTCCGCCTGAACGTCCCGCCCAGGCTCCGCGCCTCGCAGGTGAGCGTCGTCGGGCCGTCGGCGGTGACGGTGACCGGCGCGCACCCGGTGGAGCCGTAGATGGGCGAGCCGGCGTCGCCCAGGTTCCACGACACGGCGACGGGCGCGGTGTAGAACCCGTTCCGGCCGTCGGGGGCGGCCGGCGCCAGCACGTTCGTCACGCTCGGCGGCGTGCGGTCGAGCTCCTGCACCTGCACGTCGGCGAGCGGGAACCCGAAGCCGCAGTCGAGGTCGGGCAGCGGGCCCGCCGGCGCGCAGTCCACCGTGCCCGCCGTGTCCTGCAGCGCGGCCGCGACCGCGTCCGGCGACATCGACGGCTTGACCGACTTGATCAGCGCGGCGACGCCGGCCACGCTCGGCGCGGCGGCGCTGGTGCCGAAGAACGGCTGGAAGCTGGGGGACCGTGGTCGACACGCCGTCGGCGCCCGGCGATGTCGGGCTTCGGGCGGACCTCCGGCGCGCCGAGCCGGACGCCGTTGTCGTCGAACAGGCGGAACGCCGGGCCGCGCGAGCTGAAGCTCTCCGGCGTCGCGTTGGTGGCGTGGTTCACCGCGCCGACGGTGATGGCGCCGAGCGCGGACGAGGCGTCCGGGTCGATCGCGCCGGCCGTGGGCACGTTGTGCTCGGCGATCGTGAACGTCGGCGTGCCGCCCACGATGTACTTCATGAACGGCGTTGCGCGTGCCCGCGACGCGGCGGATGCCGACCCCGATCGCGACGGTGCCGGTCGAGATCGCGACCTGGGCGAACTCGCGCGGCAGGCCCGTGGCGATGTTGTCCGTGTTCGACGTGAGAGGCGAGCACGGGGTCGCGAGGTCGTTGAGGTCGTAGATGTCGAGCGCGAGGTCGGTCTCCGCCGCGCCCCACGGCTCGTCCCACTGGAGCGCGATGAAGATGGTGCGGTTCGTGAACGTGCCGAGCCGTCTGGATCGTCGTCGCCCGCGCCGAAGTCGTGGGTCCCGCCGCCGGAGTAGGTGCCCTCCCAGCTCTGGCGGGCGCGGTTGCCGGCCGAGACGATGTAGGTGACGCCGGCAGCCTTCGCGCGGTCGACGGCCTGGGCGACGACGCCGTCCTGGAAGAACGGCTCCGTGATCTGGAAGGTGTCGTCGGCGATCACCTGCGCGCCCGCGGCGACCAGCTCGTCGATGCCGGTGGCGCGATTGCGCCGCGCCCGATCCGGTGTGGAAGACCATCCGCGGGATGCCGGGCGCGGTGTCGTAGACGATCTCGGCCATCGCGCGGCCCTCGTCGCTGCCGTTCGTCGGCCCGCGGTCGAGCACGTCCACGTTGGCCGGGAGGTCACCCGAGGCCTGGGAGCCCGCGACCCCCTGGCCGACCCGGTCGATGGAGTCGGACACGATGCCGACGACCACGCCGGCGCCGTTCGGGCCGAGCGCGCGAGCCTGCGGGCCGCTGATGCGACGCGTCGCCCTCGGACGTCACGGACCCCGCGTTGGTGCCGGAACCCTGCGACGGGCACGATCGCGCGCACCCGGCCGAGCGCGGCCGCCTCGTCCAGGGCGTCGACCGGGAGCGTGCCCTCGAGCATCCGCTGCGGCGCACCGCGCGTGATCGCGTCCACGCGCATGCCGAGCGCGCGCAGCGAGCGCGCCGTCGCGTCCAGGTCACCCTCGGCGTACACGTCCACCGCGACCGCGCCGCTGCGCACCGCGGGCAGCACCTGACGGAGCGCGCCCTTGCCGGGCGAGACGCCGGCGCGGAGGTCGCGCAGCGAGCCGTCGAGCTTGTCCAGCGAGGCGGCGCTCGCAGTCGGCGCAGCGACGGCGAGCGCGGCCAGCATCCATGCCATCAGCCGGAGCACCGGCCGACACTATTCGCACGCGGCCTACGAGATCAAGCCGATGCGCTGCGCCTTCTGCACGGCCTCGGCCCGGTTGCGGGCGCCGAGCTTCTTGTACAGCGACGAGGTGTGCTCCTTGACCGTGTGCGGCGAGAGGAACAGCCGCTCGGCGATCTCGCGGTTGGTGGCGCCGGTGGCGACGGCCTCCAGCACCTCGCGCTCGCGCTCGGTCAGCGGCGGGCCGGACGGCGCCTCGTGCGGCTTGAACACCGTCATGCCGAGCCCGACCATGCGGACGGCGCCGGCGATGTCGGCGGCCGGCCAGTCCTTGGAGATGAACCCCGCGGCGCCCGCGGCGCGCGCCGCGTTCGGGGAGATCCGCCCGGCGCCGGAGATCATCAGCACGTTCGGCGGCGGCGCCATCTGGCGCAGGCGCTCGCAGATGTCGGCGCCCGACTCCTGGCCGACGAACAGGTCCACGAGCGCGACGTGCGGCTCGTAGCGCTGCGTCATCGCGACGGCCTCCTCGGTGTTGCGCGCGCTCAGGCAGCGCTCCACCCACGGCTGCTCGCCGAGCATCAGCCGCAGACCCCAGTGCACGACCTCGTGGTCGTCGACGACGAGCACGCGCAGCTTGCGCTCGTTCGTCCCGCCGGTCGCCAGGCGGGCCGGGTTCATGTCGGGCGCGCTCACACCGGCACCGCGAGCCGCACGCGCCACGTACCGGGCTCGCGCTCGCCGAACTCGACGATCCCGCCGGCCTGCAGCGCCTCGAGCGCCGCCAGCTTGAGCCCCATCCCCGTCTGCTTCGTGCGCCCCTGCACGCCGTCGTTGCAGACGTCGAGGAACAGCGTGTCGTCGTCGAGCTCGAGCGAGACCTCGACCTTGGTCGGCCGCGCGTGCTTGTGCGCGTTGCGCACCGCCTCGGCGAGGACGGACTGGGCGAGCGGCTCGGCGCCGCGGGGCACGCTGCACACGTTCGGACCCGCGGGTGAGGACGAGGTGAAGGTCCGGGTGCTCGCGGCGCAGCCGGTCGACCTCCTCGAGCAGCGTCGTGTGCGTCTCGGGCGCGATCCGCCCGAGCGGGCGCTGCAGCGCCCGCCGCAGGTCGACCAGCGCGGCCTGCAGCTCGGCGGCGATCCGCTCGCGCGCGCCTGGCGCCAGCTCGGCCGAGCTGGAGAACACGAGCTGCACGCCGAACAGCCGCTGGATCACGCTCTCGTGGACCTCGCGGGCGAGGTCGATGCGCTCCTGCAGCTGGCGCGCCCGCGCGCCCTGCACCGTCGCCAGGCGCGCGAGCGTCGCGAGCGCCGCGGTCTTGCCGAGCGTCCACAGCAGGTAGCGCTCCTCGTCGGACAGCGGCCCGGAGGCGCGGGCGGTCGGAGAGGATCACGCCGAACCAGCGGCCGGCGGCGGCGAGCGGCGTGCACACGAGGTTGGACTGGCGCACGAGCTCGCGGAACTCCTCGGGCACCTCGTCGGACATGTCGTCGTGGACCTCGATGACCCGGTCCTCCTCCAGCGACTGCCGGGCGACCGGCGCCGACTCGACGGTGACCTGCGCGTCGGCGAACAGCTCGAGGTCGATCCCGTACGCGCCGGCCGCGCGCACGCGGCGGCGGACCTCGTCGTAGCGGAAGATCACGGCCCGGTCCATCGAGGTCAGCGCGCACGTCGCCTCGCACAGCCGGCCGTAGAAGTCGTCCGAGGATGCGTCGTCCTCGACCTGCGCGAGCAGCTCGACGAACACCTCGAGTACGTCGATGCGGATCGCGGGTGCGTCCATGGTGTGCGAGTCCCTTCCGTCCATCCCTCCGGGCACATACTGCTGTACACCGGAGACCGACGGCCTTTACGCGTCAACTCCCCGACGCAGCATGCGGGGTTTCTGGAAGCATGACGGCATGGCCGCCGCCGTCGAGCAGGAGCTGGTCGCCCAGGTCCGCGCGATCTGGGCCGCGTACGCGCGCGGCGGCTTCGAGGCGCTGCGCCGCGTGGTCGAGCCCGGACGTCGAGTGGGTCCCGCTCGCCCACGAGGTCCCGGTGCCGCGGCGACGACTTCTGGGACGGGTTCGCGCGCGCCCGCACCGAGAGCATCTCGGCCACCGTGCACGGCTTCGAGACGCACGGCTCGTGCGTGCTCGCCCACGGCAGCCTGCGCACGTTCCGCGACGGCGGCTTCGTCGACGTGCAGCCGAGCTGGGTCTACTTCTTCGAGGGCCAGCGGCTGCTGCGCTGCGTCGGCTACGCGACGCGCGAGGAGGCGCTCGCCGCGATCGCGGAGTACCGCGTCAGCCAGGCGGAGTGACCGCGAGGATCCGGTCGTCGGAGTCCTCGGGGTCGCCGCGGCCGTCCGGTTGCTGGTCAGCACGTAGAGCGTCGCCGTCCGGTCCCTCGACGACCGTGCGCAGGCGGCCGAAGCGGCCCTCGAGCAGCGGCTCGTCGACGGTGATCTCGTCGCCGTCGAAGCGCAGCCGCCGCAGGCTCTCGCCGCGCAGCGTGGCGAACAGGTAGTCGCCGGTCCAGTCCGATCCCTCGCGCTCCACGAACGTCGCGCCCGAGGGCGCGATCGCGTCGTCGTAGACGCGCAGCGGCGCGTCGAAGCCGTCGTGGTCGTCGCCGAACGCCTCGGGCCAGCCGTAGTTGCCGCCCTGGCGGATCTCGTTGACCTCGTCGAAGCCCTGCGGCCCGTCGCCGCCGCTCGGGCCGTGCTCGGTGGAGATCATCCGCTCGCCCGTCCAGTCGAACCCCTGCGGGTTGCGGTGGCCCTTGGAGACGATCTCGGGCCGCACCTCGGCGCTCGCCGCGGTACTGGGCCGGCGTCAGCCGCAGGTACTTGCCGTTGAGCGAGCCGTCGTCCTGCGCGAGCTCGCCGTTGCCGGCGTCGCCCGTGGCGACGTAGAGGTGCTCGTCGGGGCCGAACGCGATCCGGCCCGGAGTCGTGGATCGGGCCGGCCTCGATGTCGGAGACGAGCGTCGCCTCGCGGCGTCAGCCGGTCGGCCGCGAAGCCGCCAGCGCTCGAGCTTGAGGCCCTCGGCCGTCGTGAAGTACAGGTAGACGAAGCGGTTGTCGCCGAACGTCGGGTCCAGCGCGAGGCCCATCAGCCCGCCCTCGCCCTCGGCGCTGCACCGTCACCGTCGGCGACCGGCTCGCGGCTGCAGCTGCCCGTCGGCGTCGAGCATCCGCACCCGGCCCGGGGCGCTCGGTCACGAGCGCGCGCCCGTCGGGCAGGAAGGCGATCTCCCACGGGATCTCGAGGCCGGTGGCGACCGTGCGCACCTTCAGCCCGTCGTCGTCCGCCGCACCGCCATCGTCGCCGCCGCAGCCGGCGAGCAGGAGCGTCAGTCCGACGGCCAGGTGTGCACCGGCTCGTTGGAGTGCATGAGCTCGCGGTAGCGCGACGGTCATCTCCCGCAGCGCGTCCCCGCGGTCGAGCTTGCGGTCCTCGTAGAGCCGGTGGAAGGCGGCCGCCTGCCACGCGGCGCCGTTGGTCAGCTTCAGGCACCGCTGTTCGACGATACCCAGCAGCCGCTCGCGGTCCGCGCGCCCGACGCCCCAGCGTCTCGAGCCCCTCGTGGGCCATCGGGAGCAGCCGCCGCAGCACCAGCTCGGCGACCGGGACCTCGCCGACGCCCGGCCAGTAGACGTTCGCCTCGATCCCGTCACGCGCGCCCGCGTGGAAGTTCTCCTCCGCGGCGGCGAACGACATCTGCGACCACAGCGGCCGGTCCTGGTCGACCAGCGCGCGCAGCAGCCCGTAGTAGAAGGCCGCGTTGGCGAGGATGTCGGCGACCGTCGGCCCGGCCGGCAGCACGCGGTTCTCCACGCGCAGGTGCGGGAGCCCGCGCACGACGTCGTAGATCGGGCGGTTCCAGCGGTAGATCGGTCCCGTTGTGCAGCCGCAGCTCCGGCAGCCCGGGGATGTCGCCGCGCGCGAGCACCTCGACCGGGTCCTCGTCCTCGCACACCGGCAGCAGCGCCGGGAAGTAGCGGACGTTCTCCTCGAAGAGGTCGAAGATCGAGGTGATCCAGCGCTCCCCGAACCACACGCGCGGGCGCACGCCCTGGGCGCGCAGCTCCTCCGAGCGCGTGTCGGTGGCCTGCTCGAACAGCGGGATCCGCGTCTCCCGCCACAGCTCCTTGCCGAAGAAGAACGGCGAGTTGGCGGCCAGCGCGAGCTGGACGCCGGCGATCGCCTGGGCGGCGTTCCAGTGCGTGCCGAACGCGGACGGGTCGACCTGCAGGTGCAGCTGCACGCTCGTGCACGCGGCCTCGGGGGCCATCGTGTCGGCGAACGTCGACAGCCGCTCGACGCCGGCGATCGCTGATGTCCAGGTCCTCCCCGCGGGCGGCGAAGATCTGCTCGTTGAGCAGCTGGTAGCGCGGGTTGGCGCTGAACGACTCGGCGTCGAGGTGGGCGTCGGTGACCGTCGGCAGGATCCCGACCATCACCATGTGCGCGCCGACGCCGCGCGCCTTCTCCTCGCCGTTGTTGAGGCTCGTGCGGACGTCGCGCTCCAGCTCGCCGAACACGTCGCCCTCGAGCGAGCGCGGCGCGACGTTGATCTCGACGTTGAACTGCGCGAGCTCGGTCTGGAAGTCGCCGTCGGCGATCGCCTCGAGCACCTTCGCGTTGAGCATCGCCGGGTCGCCGGCCTCGTCGGTCAGGTTGAGCTCGATCTCCAGGCCCGATCGACCCGGGCGTGGCCTCGAAGCGCGACTCGGAGAGCATCCGCGCGAACACGTCGAGGCACCGCTTGACCTTCTGCCGGTACCGCTGGCGGTCCTCGCGGCTGAAGACCGTGGCGGCGACGTCCTCGCCCATGGCGCGACGATAACCGTTTCCGTCACGTGGTAAGCAGCTCGTCCGTCGGGCTCTCGGGCGACAGCTCGGCGCCGGAGGCGAGCTCGGCGGCGCGCAGGAGGTCGACGGCCACCGAGCGCACCTGCACGACGACCTCGGCGAGCCGCAGGTCGCTGCGCTGCTCGGCCAGCGCGACGACCTTGCCGGCCGCCTCGCGGGCGACGCTGCCGGACGACCTCGTCGCGGCGGTCGTCGTCGTAGCTGGCGGCCAGCTCCCACACGGCCTGGGCCAGCCCGCGCGACGGCCTCCGAGAGCTCGGCGGGCGCCGCGTCGCCGCCGCGCAGGTAGCGCAGCGCGTTGCGCGCCAGCACGCGGGTGTCGCGGACGGCGAAGTCCACCTGGGGCAGGCTGCGCTCGACCCGGGCGAGCGTCCCGCGGGCGCGGCGCCGCGGCGGCGAGAAGCGCGCCGCCTCGCTGACGTCGAGCAGCTCCTGGCGGATCGCCCCGACGTGGTGGTCCAGCCCGCGGGCGGTCTCCAGCGCGCGCTCGGCCGCCGTCGCGTCGCCGGTCTCGAGCGCCCGCGCGATCGCGCCGAGCGTCCCGCCCAGCTCCGCCCACAGCGCGTTGAGCGCGCGGCCGACCTGCAGCACGGGGTCGGGCGGGAGCAGGACCGTGACGGCGAGCGCCACGCCGCCGCCGATCAGCGCCTCCAGGAAGCGCTCCGGCGGCAGGCCGCCGCCCGCGCCCGGCAGCGTCGCGATCAGGATCGCCGACACCGCCGCCTCGGAGACCAGCAGCTCGCCGCCGCCGACCGCCACCGCGGTCCCCATCGCCAGCACGATCATCACCCCCGCCTGCCACGGGCCCGTGCCGATGGCGGCCACGATCAGGTCGGCGACGGCGATGCCGAGGATCACGCCGCCGACCAGCTCCACGGTGCGCCGCCCGCGCTGCCCGCGCGTGGCGCCGAGCGCGATCACGGCCGCGATCGGCGCGAACAGCGGCTTCCCCGCCGGGAGCAGCGGCGAGCGCGAGGTACCACGCGGCCACCGCCGCCGCGGCCGTCTGGCCGATCGGCCACATGCGCCCCGACATACGGTGGCGGACGAGGGTCATGCGGGCACATCGAGATGACTGTGACATTCAGCTCGAAGTTGCGCCGGATCCGGCTGCCCGGTTAGGTAGAGCCGTGCCACGCCAGACGGACCTGCTGCCCGCGCGCCGCCGGCCCTCGACGTGGGGGTGGCTGGTGACCGGCTCCGCCGTGGTCGTCGCCGCCTGCGCGATCGGCCTGTTCGCCGTGCTGGCTGGCGTCGAGCGAGACGACGGTCGGCACGTACTCCGTGCGCGGCTCGGTGACCGGGATCACGCTCGACCTGGGCAACGCCGACGCGGAGATCGTGGGCGGCGGCGACCGCCCGGCGCTGGAGGTCCGGCGCACCGACCGCTACGCGTTCGGGCGCCGCGCCGAGGGCACGCGCGCGCGCAGCCGGCGGGGTGCTGATGATCCGCTCGCGCTGCCCGAAGACGTTCTTCGGCGTGTGCTCGGCCGCCTATCGCCTCACCGTCCCCGACAACGTCCGCGTCACGGTGAGGACCACCTCCGGGAACGTGCGCTTCACCGGCTACCGCGGCTCCGCCGAGGTCGACACCGGCACCGGCGACATCGCCGTCGGCGGGTTCTGCGGCTTCGCGCTGCGCGCCCGCGCCCAGGCCGGCGACGTGACCGCGACCGCCTCGTGCGCGCTCGAGCGGCTGGAGCTGCGCTCGCGCACCGGCGACGTGCGCGCCGTCGTCCCGCCCGGCCGCTACCAGCTCGACGCGGACTCCGACGTCGGCCGCAGCACCGTGCGCGGCGTGGCCGCCGCCGACGACGCGCCGTTCCAGATCCAGGCCCTCTCCAGCCAGGGCGACGTGACCGTGGAGTCGAGCGGATGAGCGCCCTCCGGCTCCGCCGCCGCGTCGAGGTGGCGATCGAGGCGCTCGCCTCGATCGTCGCGATGCTGCTGCTCGGCGCCGCCGGCGCGCTGGTGCTCGGCACGCTGGTGCTCGGCATCGTGCTCAGCCCGCTGTGGATCGGCCTGCCGCTCGTGATCGCCGCGCTCGCCGCCTGCCAGGCGCTCGCGGAGCTCCACCGCCGGCAGGCGAACCGGCTGCTGGCCGCGCACCTGCCGGCGCTGCGCGAGCCGGAGCGCCGCGGCGGATCGCTGTGCGCGGCGCTGCCTGTACGCGCTCGGCGACCGGCGCCGCTGGCGCGTGATCGCGCTCGTCGCCCTGGACCTGCCGGTCGGCGCGCTGCTCCTCGCCGCCGCGCTCGTCCCGCTCGCGGTGATCGCCGAGCTGCTCATGCTCGGCATGGGGGCGATCGCCGGCTTCGGCGACTACGAGTACCTCGGGCCGCTGACGCTCACCGCCCCCGCGGGCGTGCTGCTGATCGCGCTCACGATCCCGTGCGCGGTGCTGGCGATCGCGGCCCTCGGCGGGCTGCGCGTGCTGGCGCGCGCGTACACGCGCGCCGTGCTCGGCCGCCGCCGCGCGCACGAGGGCCCGATCCGCGAGCTGCTGGCCGAGCGCGTCGGCGACCGCACGCTGTCGATCGCCTACTGGCTGGCCGAGCGCGAGACGTTCGCCGACGAGTACGGCCGCCCGGTGGAGCTGCCCGCCCCCGGCTCCGGGCGCACGTGGACGGCCGTCGAGCACGAGGGCCGCCGGGTGGCGGCGATCATCCACGACGCCGAGCTCGACGCGACGCCGGAGCTGGTCAACGCCGCCGCCGCGGCCGCCGCCCTCGCGCTCGACAACGAGCGCCTGAAGGCCGACCTGCGCGCCAGGGTCGAGGACCTGCGGATCTCGCGGGCGCGCATCGTCGAGGCGGCCGACGCCGCGCGCCGGCGGCTGGAGCGCGACCTCCACGACGGCGCCCAGCAGCAGCTCGTCTCGCTCGCGCTGGACCTGCGCCTGCTGCGCGCGCGGCTGAAGGGCTCCGACGTCGTCCCGATGGTCGAGGAGATCAGCGAGAAGCTGGCGGTCGCGCTGGCCGAGCTGCGCGAGCTCGCGCGCGGCATCCATCCCGCGATCCTCAGCGACCGCGGGCTCGGCCCCGCCGTGCAGGGCCTCGCCGACCGCGTGCCGCTGCCGGTGGAGGTCGACGTCGAGCTCGACGAGCGCCCGGCCCCGCCGATCGAGGCGGCGGCGTACTTCGTCACGGCCGAGGCGCTGACCAACGTCGCCCGCTACGCGAGCGCCGAGGAGGCGCGCGTGGAGATCACGCGCGAGGCCGACGCGATCGTGGTCCTCGTCGCCGACGACGGCGTCGGCGGCGCCCGCGTCGAGGGCGGCACCGGGCTGCGCGGGCTCCAGGACCGCCTCGCCGCGCTCGACGGGCGCCTCACCATCGACTCGCCCGCTCGGCGGCGGGACGCGCCTGCGCGCGGTGATCCCGGCTCCGGCGGCGGCCCCGGCGCCGCCCGAGCGCGTCGAGGATCGATCTCCGGCCCAGCCGTGATCCGCGTCGACGCCGCCAGCCGCCGCATGCTGCGCGCCAGGGACAAGATGGACCGCTCCTACGACAAGCCGCTCGACGTCCCGGCGCTGGCCCGCGTGGCGCTGACGTCGGAGGCGCACTTCATCCGCACGTTCAAGGAGACGTTCGGCGAGACGCCGCACCGCTACCTCCAGCGCCGCCGGCTGGAGCGGGCGATGGCGCTCCTGCGCGAGACGGAGCGCCCGGTCACCGAGATCTGCCTCGACGTCGGCTTCACGAGCCTCGGGTCCTTCAGCCGCACCTTCACCCGCGTGGTCGGGATGTCGCCGTCTTCGTACCGCACGGCGTGGCGGACCGGCGCCGCCACGGCGGGCTACGTCCCCACCTGCGTGGTCATGTCCTGGACCCGCCCGCGAGACAGCAGTTTCGGAGAAGCGAATCGCAACGGGTCGCCGTAGCGTGCTGCCCATGCTCACTTCTCTCTCCCACTCGTTCATCTACGTCCTCGACCACGACGAGGCGCTCGAGTTCTACGTCGGCAAGCTCGGCCTCGAGGTCGGCACCGACGCCGACCTCGGCCCGTTCCGCTGGCTCACCGTGCACGTCCCCGGCAAGCCCGAGTCCGCGATCGTCCTCGCCACGCCCGAGATGGGCCACGACGAGGAGACCGCGGCCGCGATCCGCGCGCTCGTCGTCAAGGGCGGCGGCAACGGCGTGATCTTCAACGTCGACGACTGCCGCAAGACCTACGAGGGCCTCCGCGAGAAGGGCGTCGAGTTCACCCAGGAGCCGACGGAGCACTTCTACGGCATCGACTGCGGCCTGCGCGACCCGTTCGGCAACTCGATGCGGATCACCCAGCCGGCCACGCAGCCGTTCGAGGTCCCCAGCCCGGAGGAGTTCGCCTCCAACGGATGAGCGGCCCTGGACTGGGCCGCTCGCGCAGGGGCGATACTGCTCATGTGAGCGGTATCGCCCCAACGGTCGCGTTGTCGCACGTGATCGGCGCGTTGTCCTACACGCTCGACATCACGGAGGGCGAGCCCGCGGGGCATGCCGAGCGGACCTGCCAGATCGGCATGCGGCTCGCGCGGGAGCTGGAGCTCGACGCCGCGACACGCTCGCGCCTGTTCTACGCGCTGCTGCTCAAGGACGCCGGGTGCTCGGCCAACTCGGCGAAGATGGCGGCGCTGTTCGGCGCGGACGATCACGTCGTCAAGCGGTCGTCCAAGCGCATCGACTGGTCGGGGCGCCTGCCGGCGTTCGCATGGTCGCTCCGGACGGTCGCGCCGCGGGGCTCGCTGCGGGACCGCCTGGACCGGCTGCTCGCGATCAAGGCGGAGGGCGAGGTCACACGCGCCGTGATGCAGGCCCGGTGCGATCGTGGCGCAGAGATCGCCCTCATGCTGGGACTGGAGGCCGAGACCGCCGAGGCGATCCGCGCGCTCGACGAGCACTGGGACGGCGGCGGCCAGCCGCGAGCGCTACGAGGGGAGGAGATCCCGCTGCTCGGGAGGATCCTCTGCCTCGCCCAGACGGTGGAGATCTTCCACGCCGCGGGCGGGATGCGCGCGGCGTGGGCGGTGGCCCGCAGGCGACGCGGGCGCTGGTTCGATCCCGCGCTCGTCGAAGCGCTGGGAGCGATCCGCGGCGACACGGCGTTCTGGGCCTCGCTGCCCGAGGGCGACGCAGCCTCCTGGGAGCCCGAGGATCGGCTGCTCACGGCCGACCACGACGCGCCTGGACCGGATCGCCGACGCCTTCGCCGGCATCGTCGACGCCAAGTCGCCCTGGACCTACCGCCACTCCGATCGTGCCTGCGTGATCACGATGAGCCTCGCGAGCGACCTCGGAGCGGACGCGGGGACGCTGCGCGACCTCCGCCGCGCGGCGCTCCTCCACGACGTCGGCAAGCTCGCGGTGTCGAACCGGATCCTCGACAAGCCGGCCGTGCTGACCGAGGCGGAGTTCGCACTGGTCCGCGAGCATCCGGTCGTGACCGAGCGGATCCTGGCGCAGGTGCCGGGCTGCGAGCACCTCGCCTCGATCGCGAGCGCGCACCACGAGCGCCTCGACGGAAGCGGCTACCCGCGCGGGCTGTCGGGGTCGGAGATCACCATGCCCATGCGGCTCCTCGCGGTGGCCGACGTCTACGAGGCGCTGACGTCGGACCGTCCGTACCGGCCGGCGCTGACCTCCGACGACGCGCTCGCGCTCATGCGCGCCGACGTTCCTGCGCGGCTCGACGGCGAGGCGTTCGCGGGGCTCGAACGCCTGCTCGGCGAAGGGGTCGGCGCACCGCCCGGGCTGCGCGGCCGCTTCAACGCCCGCCGCGCCGAGGCCGTCCTCGACCCCGAAGCCCACTAGGGGACCAGCACGAGCTTCCCGCGCACGGCGGCGATAACCTCGCCGCTCGATGCACTTGCTTGCCACCGCGTCCGTCGCGGCGGCCATCGTGGCGCAGACGCCGACACCAGCGCCCACCCCTCCTCCCGCGCCGAGGACCACCCAGCTGACGATCGGAGTCAGCGGCGACCTGCTGCCCCACCTTCCGATCGTCGCCCGCGCACGAGCGTTCGCAGGCGGCCACGGCTACGACTTCCGCCCAATGCTGCGGCCGATCCGCCGATGGGTGCGACACAACTCACTCGCGTTCTGCCACGTCGAGACACCACTGACACCGGCAACACCCACCGGCTTCCCCCGCTTCAATTCCCCACCCGCACTCGCCCGAGCGATCAAGGCAACGGGCTTCGACGCCTGCAGCACCGCATCGAACCACTCCCTCGACCGCGGCCAGCCCGGAATCGCATCCACCCGCCACGCCCTCGCCCGAGCCGGAGTCAGCCACACCGGCACGTTCTCCTCACGACGGCAGCAGCGCCGCCCACTGCTGCTGCGCACCCACGGCGTGAAGGTCGCGTTCCTCGCGTACACGCAGATGACCAACGGGATCCCGCTCCCGCACGCCTGGTCGGTCAACCTCGCCAGCGCCCCACGGATCCTCCGCGATGCCAGACGGGCACGCCGCGCCGGCGCACGAGCCGTGATCGTCAACCTCCACTGGGGCACGCAGTACGTCCACGCCCCCGACGCGTTCCAGAGGACACTCGCCAGGCGGCTCTCCCACTCCCGGGCGATCACCGCGGTGGTCGGCCAGCACGTCCACGTCGTACAGCCGATCCGCAAAGTCGGTCCGCTCTGGGTCGTCTTCGGCGAAGGCAACCTCCTGTCGAACCAGACCGCCGCATGCTGCCCGGCCGCCAGCCAGGACGGAATGCTCGTCCGCCTTCACCTCCGCGTCGGCCGCACCGCGCGGGTGGAGCAGATCACCTACACGCCGACCTGGGTGCGCCATCCGGATTACACCGTGGTCCGCGCGCGTCACGCCCAGCGCGCCTCCTGGCGCCGAACGGTGGCGATAGTCGGCCACAGCCGCCATGTGCGCCCGCTGCCCTGAACGCTGTCGCTTCTCGCGCAAAGCAGCACTCTCTCGACGTGTCCGCCGGAGTGCTGGCTCGCGAAGCCAAAGGCGGGACCAGCGCGGTCGCGACGTCGAAGAAGTATGGGAAGCCGATGAGCCCGGGAGAGGTCCGGATCAACGTCGCCGAGGCGTTCCACACGGCCGCAGTCGCGGCCACGCGCCGCCCTGGCGACGACCGGGAGGTCGTAGTCGCTGCGGTGGCGTTCCACGATGATGCGCGCCACCGCCGCTACGTCGACCCGCTCCGCGCGGCGCTGGACGAGCTCGGCGTCGGCGTGTTCTGGGTCACGCCCCCCAACCAGGTGCTCCTCGAAGGCCCCTGGGCGTGATAGCCCTGTCGGCCCAGAGCCGGGCGGCCTCGCGGCGAATCCTGGCCTTCTGGTCGAGCTGGGCCATCGCGCCACCAGCCTACGGGCGCACCGTCACGTCGCGAAGGCGTCGGCGATGGCCCGGTAGTTCGCGGCGATCTCCTCCTGGGGCAGGTAGTAGCTGGGTGCGACCAGCAGCGCGGTGTCGAGATCACCCCAGTCCTGTAGGCGCTTGCGGCACTGGTCGGGAGTGCCCGCCACAGCCAGCTTCTCGACCATCTCGTCGGTGACCGCGCCGACCATCGCCGGCACGTCCCCTGCCGCCGCCGCCTCGCGGATCGGCTCGGCCGGTCCCCACAGGCCGTGGGGCCCCATGATCACCTCGAAGTAGGGGATCTGGGCGAAGAACGCAATCTGGTGGCGGGCCCACTGGCGGGCCTGCGCCTCGTCTGAATCGACCGCCACGCAAACCATCGCGGCCTTGTGGACGTCTCCGATGTTGCGGCCGGCCCTCTTCGCACCCTCGGCCAGGTGCCCGAAGGCGTACTGCTGGTAGTAGGCGGGCGTCGTGAGGATGTTGAAGATCACGCCGTCGGCGGCCGCCCCGGCGAGCCGGAGCATGTTCTTCTGCACGGCCGCGAGATACAGCGGGATCTGCTCGCGCTCCTGCGCGATCGGCCGGAAGTAGCCCTTGATCGCGTAGTGCTCGCCGTCGTAGTCCACCATCCGGCCCGAGTGGCCGGTCCAGGCGGTGCGGATGGCGCCCATGTACTCGCGCATGCGGGCGACCGGCTTGTGGTAGGGGATGCCGTGGTAATCCGCGTTCCACGAGGGCGGGCCGGTGCCGACACCGTGAACGTAGCGCCCGTCCGAGAGCTGGTCGAGGTTCGCCGACATCAGCGCCGAGGAGACCGGCGTGCGAACCCACGTGGAGACCGCGGTGCCGATCTTCAGCGTGGACGTCCGCGCGGCGATCGCCGCCAGCGGGATGAACGGCTCGCGGAAGATCTCCTCGTGCCAGACGCTGTCGAAGCCGGCGTCCTCGAGGCCGACCGCGTAGTCGACCATCTCGTGGAGCGGCATGCCCTCCCCGTTGAGCACGACGCCGATGCCTGGGCTCATGCCGGTCAGCCCCAGTAGTCCTCGCAGAAGGAGATCGTCAGGTTCTCCTCGGGCTTCGGGTGATCGCTCCCGTGCTTGGACCAGTCGCGCGTCCAGAGGGCGATGTTCTCCTTGACCGACGGCCACTCGGCGATGTTGGGCCAGTCGGCGAAGTCGCGGACCTCCATGAGGTCGTAGTGCGTGAACATTTCCTTGCCCTGCACGCTCTCCACGATCCGCCAGCACTTGTAGTCGACGATCCACGGGCACTCGCGGAAGTTCGGGTAGTCGATCGCCCGGATGAACTCGTGGTACTTCGCCTCGTCGAGCTCACGCGGCGTGTAGGTCATGAGCACCATGCGCTTCATTCCTGCTGCCTCTTCTCCGTTGCGGACCTGTACCGATCGGTCGTTAACCAAATCACTGACGTCAAGTCGGTACACGGCCGAGCTCACGATCGCCCGCGCGATGGCGGGTTCGGGCAGGTTCGCGTAGCCGAGCACGAGCGCTGCAGGCGCAGCCGCCGCCGAGTGCCGGAACTCGCCGAGCCCCTCGACGGCGACCCCGCGCCGATCTGAACCGCGCTGTCACGCGCGGCTCCCCCGCCCCGGGCGCGTCAGCGGCCGGTGAGCAGCCTGGAGACGCTGTCGTTGAGCTGGACGGGCTCTGGTCCTTGTCCTGCGGCAGGCAGACCTTGGTGCCCAGGGTCTGCATGTCCCCGACGAGGACCATGCTCGACCGTCGTACACGAATTTCAGGCGTGAGCGCTGTTGCTTTCGCGTGATTGCGATAGCGAGAGACGGCGTCTGGGGACTCGCGCTCGCGCGATCACAGCGCCGCCTCGTTCCCGTAGCGGCAGGCGACTCGCCGCCCCTGACTGAGCGAGACCCGGCCGATCCCGGGCGGAGACGCGGCACGCCCAGGCGCACGCGAGCCCTGCCGGCGGGTGGCGCGCCCTGCAGAGCCCATCCGCGTCAGCAGCGATTGTTGAAAGGAGCACCGGCCCGCAACCCCCGAGGCTTGCCCTGGCGGCTCCACCCGGCGCGGAGTTTCCGATCGCGCGGCCACACAGAGCGTTGTCATAGAGGCACCCCTTCCTCGGCTCCCCCACCCAGGCCGCCCACAGAGAAGCGCTACCGCTCACCCGGAACTGTCGTGGGTGGGGTGCGGCACGTCCTCCAGAAGCGCTGGGGCGCAAGCTTGCGCGCGCTGCTTCTGGAGGACGTGACGTCACCCCGCCCCCAGCAAGCGCGACGAGCCCGGCCGGTTCCGAGCCCCGAGCCGGGTACAAATCCGCCGATGATCGGAGTCCTCCGCCAGACCAGCATCTACCGCGCCGGCGTCAGCGGCACGCGCCCGCGAGTGCCGACCGACGCCACGAAGCTCGAACAGCGCGCGAAGAAGTCGATGCCCTCCAACGCGTTCGCGTACATCGCGGGCGGCGCCGGCACCGGCGCGACGATGCGCGCCAACCGCGAGGGCTTCGACCGCCACCGGATCGTCCCGCGGATGCTGCGCGACGTGTCCCAGAGAGACAGCGGCATCGAGCTGCTCGGCCGCCGGCACGACTCGCCGTTCCTGCTGTGCCCGGTCGGCGTGCTGGAGATGGTCGACGACCAAGCCGACGTCGCGGTGGCCAAGGCCGCGGCCGCCGAGGGCGTCCCGATGATCTTCTCCAACCAGGCGTCGCGCCCGATGGAGGCCTGCGCGCAGGTGATGGGCGACTCGCCGCGCTGGTTCCAGCTCTACTGGAGCATGGAGAACGACCTCGTCGAGAGCTTCGTGAGACGCGCCGAGCGCGCCAAAGCGCGAGGCGATCGTGGTGACGCTGGACACCACGCTGCTCGGCTGGCGCACGCACGACCTCGACATCGCCTACCTCCCGTTCCTGAGAGGCAAGGGGATCGCGCAGTACACGAGCGATCCGGTGTTCAGAAGGATCATCGCCACCAACCCGGCGCCCCCGCCCGAGGGCGGCGATCCCAAGCCGACGCCCGCCGCCATCCGCACGCTCGTGCAGATGACGCGCGCCTACCCGGACAAGTTCGTCTCCGGCCTGCGCTCCGGGCACGCCCGCGCCGCGGTGCAGACGTTCGTGCGGATCTACTCGCGTCCGTCGCTGACCTGGGAGGACCTCCCGTTCCTGCGCGAGCGCACGAAGCTGCCGATCCTGCTCAAGGGCATCCTGCACCCCGACGACGCGAAAAAGGCGGTCGACGAGGGGATCGACGGGATCATCGTCTCCAACCACGGCGGCCGGCAGGTGGACGGCGCGACGTCCACGATCGACGCGCTCCCACAAATCGCCAAGGCGGTCGACAACAAGATCCCGATCGTGCTCGACAGCGGAGTCCGCAGTGGCGCCGACGCGTTCAAGGCTCTCGCGCTCGGCGCCACCGCGGTGGGGATCGGCCGGCCCTACGCCTACGGGCTGGCCATCGCTGGGGAGGCGGGGGTTCGTGAGGTGCTGCAGAACTTCAAGGCCGACTTCGACCTGACGCTCGGCCTCTCCGGGTGCCGATCCGTGGACGAGATCGGCCCGGAGTGCCTGACTACGCGGCCCTGAGGTGCATCCGGTAGTTGTCGCGCGGCGCGGCGGGCTGGAGGATCTGGCGCGCGCGCTCGGCCAGCAGGAACGCCAGCTCGCCGGAGGGGTTGAACGGGTCGGCCACGCTGTGGCCGTCGTCGAGCGACTGCGCGGCCCACAGGCGGCCGCCCACCTCGGCGACCAGCACGGTGCCCTCGGGCGCGCGGCTGGAGTCCAGCGCCGCGAGGTCCAGGAGCGCCAGGGCGTCCCCGGCGTCGGCGTAGCGGAAGGTGACGGAGCGGCCGGCATCCAGGGCGGAGTCCTGGCGCGGGCCGAGGATGGAGTTGAGGATCTCGGTGGCTCGCATGAGAGACATATTGGCCCTGAGGTGGACCCCCTTACATCGGGCAAATGGTGCGCATAAGACGCGCTGCACCCCTTACCCTCCGGCCCATGGAGCTCGGGGGGCTTGAGACCGAGGCGCGCGCCTCCGGGCTCGCCGACCTGGACCTGCGCGAGAGCGTCGATGTCGTGCGACGCCTTACTCGGCGCCCACGAGGACGTGCTGGGCGCCGTAAGGGCCGCCGCGCCCGCGATCGCGGCGCTCGCCGACGCGGCCGCCACCCGCACCGGGCGCGTGATCTACGTGGGCGCGGGATCGGCGGGCCGCCTGGCCGCCGTCGACGCCTCCGAGTGGGGTCCGACGTTCAGCGTCGACGACGTCGTGGCGCTGGTGGCGGGCGCCGAGCACCCCGCCGGCTCGCCCGAGGAGGCCGCCGCCGAGGACGACGCCGAGGCGGGAGCCGCCGACCTCCGCGCGCTCCACCCCGGGCCCGACGACGTCGTGATCGCCGTGTCGGCGAGCGGGCGCACGCCCTACGCGCTCGGCGGCCTGCAACAAGCCGGCGAGGCGCTGACCGCGGCGATCGTCTGCACCCACGGCTCGCCGCTCGCCCACAGCGCCGACCACGTCGTCGAGGCACACGTCGGCCCCGAGCCGATCGCCGGCTCGACCCGGCTGAAGGCCGGCACGGCCCAGAAGCTGATCCTCAACGCGTTCTCCACCGCCCTGATGGTGCGCCGCGGCCGCACGCTCGGCGACCTGATGACCTCGATGCGGGTCGCCAACGACAAGCTCCGCGACCGCGCGGTGCGCATCTGCATGGCCGCCGCCGCGTGCGACGAGCCGACCGCCCGCGCGGCGCTGCACCAGGCCGGCGACGACATCCCGCTCGCGGTCGTGATGGTCGGCGAGAGACCTCGAGCCCGACGAGGCCCGGGCGCTGCTCGAGACCCGGAAAACGTTGCGGCGAGCGCTCACCTGACCAAGTGGTTCGGAAGTGGTCTTGACCACTTCTTGACCACTGTGTAACTTGCCGCGCGCCGTGAGCAGCGCGACGCCCAGCAAGCAGACGCACGTGCGGGACGAGCTCCTGTCGCTGGTCGACGAGTTGGAGATCGGCGACGCGATCCCGCCCGAGCGCCGGCTCGCCGTCATGCTCGGCGTCTCCCGCCCCACCCTGCGCGCGGCGATCGACGAGCTGGTGCGCGAGGGCCTGCTGCACCGCCGCCACGGCAGCGGCACCTACGTCGCCGAGCCGAAGATCGCGCTGCCGCTGACCATGACGTCGTTCACGGAGGACATGGCGCGGCGCGGGATGCGCGCCAGCAGCCACGTCCTCTCCTTCGAGGCGATGACCGCGGGCGCCAAGCTGGGGCGCCACCTCCGGATCTCGCCGATCGACGAGGTGTGGGCGGTCCGCCGCCTGCGGCTCGCCGACGACGTGACGATGGCGATCGAGTTCCTCCACGTGCCGCGCCGGCTGCTGCCCGAGCTGCGCCGCGAGGACCTCGTCGAGCACTCCTTCTACCGGCTGCTGCAGGACCGTCACGGGATCGTGATCGCCTCCGGCATCCAGACGATCGAGCCGACGCTGGTCAACGAGGAGGAGGCAGAGATGCTCGCCGTCCCCGTCCACAGCCCGGCGTTCCTGTTCGAGCGCACCACGGAGAGCGAGAGGGGTGAGGTCATCGAATACGTGCGCTCGCTGTACCGCGGGGACCGATACCGGCTGGTGACGGAGCTGCGCCCGGCACTGCGCTGAACCAAACGAGGAGAGGGAACGATGAAGGCAACGAGATGGCTCGCCGCGGGCGCCCTGGCCGGCGTTCTGGCGGTGGCGGGGTGCGGTGGCTCCGACGACGAGGGGGACTCGGCGAGCGGTGACTCCGGCAAGATCAGCGGCGACGTGTCGGTCTGGATCATGGATCCCGGCTCACCGAAGCTGCAGGGCGTGCTCAAGGGCTACGCCACCGACTTCGAGGCGAAGAACCCCGGCACGTCGGTGAAGATCGACTTCGTGCCGTGGGCCCAGGCGCACGACAAGTTCACGACCGCGATCGCGGGCGGCAAGGTGCCCGACGTCGCCGAGATGGGCACCACCTGGACGCCCGAGTTCGCCGACCAGGGCGCCTTCGAGGAGGTCGACGCCGCCGCCAGCGGCGACTACGTCTCCTCGCTGGTGGACGCCGCGACGCTCGACGACGAGGTGTGGGGCAAGCCGTGGTACGCCGGCGCCCGCGCGCTCGTGTACCGCAAGGACGTCTTCGAGAAGGTCGGCATCAAGTCCCCGCCCAAGACGTGGGACGAGCTGACGGCGGCCGCCGAGAAGATCAAGGCCAAGGGCGGCGGGATCTACCCGTTCGCGGCCAACGGCCTCAGCGAGCACTACTACCTCCCGACCATCTGGCAGGCGGGCGGCGAGATCGCCACCGAGGACGGCGACACGTGGAAGGCCGCGCTGAACTCGCCCGAGGGCATCGAGGCGATCGACTTCTACACGAGCTTCTACAAGAAGGGCTTCAGCCCGAAGGCCTCGATCGGCTGGGAGGAGCCCGACGCGCAGGAGGCGTTCGTCAACGGCGACGTCGCGATGATGATCGCGGGCGGCTGGACGTACAACTCGATCATCGACACCAAGAAGGACCTGAAGGCCAAGACCGGCGTCGCGCTCGCACCCGCGGGCCCGAGCGGCAAGGACACCGCCTTCGCCGGCGGCAGCCATCTGGTGGTCTTCGACGAGTCCAAGAACGAGACGACCGCCAACGCGTTCGTCGACTTCATGCTCGAGCCCGCGAACCTGAACAAGTTCACGAGCCAGATCGGCTTCCTGCCGGGTACCAAGTCCGGCATCGAGCAGTCCGGCTACCTCGACGATCCGATCCGCAAGCCGTTCGCCGAGCAGCTGCTCGAGCACTCCGCCGTGTACCCGCCGTCGCCGCGGTGGGGCGCGCTGGAGGGCGCGAACATCTTCGACGGCCAGATCCAGAACGTCATGCGCGGCAAGGAGACGCCGGCTGACGCGGCCAAGAAGCTCGCGGAGCAGATGGACGAGGAGTTCTCAGGGTGAGCGACCGGGCCGCCAGCCTGGGTCGCGGCGGCCTCGCCGCGGGGGGCGTCGGGCGCGCGATATCGCGCCTGACGCTCCCCGTGCTCCTCCTGCTGCCGGCGATCATCATCATCGTCGGCCTCGTCGGCTACCCGCTCGTCCAGACGATCCAGCTGTCGTTCACCGACACCCGGCTGGGCGACCTGATCAACGGCACGGGCGAGTGGGTCGGCCTCGAGAACTACTCCGAGGTGTTCACGGACGAGCACCTGCGGACCTCGCTGATCAACACCGTCGTGTTCGGCACGTCGTGCGTGATCGGCACGATGGTGTTCGGCTTCGCGGTCGCGCTGCTGCTCAACCAGCGGCTCAAGGGCAACCTGCTGTTCAGCATCGCCGTGCTGCTGCCGTGGGCGGTGCCCTCGCTGGCCGCCAGCGCGGTCTGGAAGTGGCTGTTCGACGATGCCTACGGCTTCGTCAACTGGTCGCTCGTCAACCTCGGCTTCGACCGCTTCGAGGACTACGCGTGGTTCGCCGACCGCGAGTCGGCCTACGTCTCGATCTTCGTCACCGTCGTGTGGCAGTCGTTCCCGTTCATCGCGCTGAGCCTGTGGGCCGGGCTGCAGACGCTGCCAAAGGAGACGCTGCAAGCCGCAGCGGTGGACGGCGCGTCGGCGTGGCAGCGCTTCCGGCTGGTGACGCTGCCGCTGCTGCGCCCGATCGTCGCCGTGCTCGTCGTCTTCTCGACGATCTGGGACTTCAAGATCTTCGACCAGATCTACGTCATGGCCCAGGGCGTGCCCGACCGCGGCGCCGACACCGCCGCGCTCAGCGCCTACCGGGAGTCGTTCGCGCTCGGCCACTACGGCACGGGCTCGGCGGTCGCCGTCGTCCTGTTCGTCGTCCTGCTCGCCTTCTCGATCCTGTACGTGCGGATGATCGGCAAGGAGGGCCAGACGTGAGGTGGCTGCTGCGCCGCGGCTGGATGTACCTCGCGATGATCGCGGTCGCGGCGTTCGCGCTGTTCCCGATCTACTGGATCCTCATCACGTCGCTGAAGCCGCGGTCGGAGATCTACACGAAGACCCCGGACCTGTGGCCGAGCGACCCGCAGTGGGGCGAGTACTCGCTCGTGTGGGGCGACGGGGGCATCGGCCGCGCGATGGTCAACTCGCTGATCGTGGCCGGCGCCACGACGGTGATCTGCCTGATCGTCGGGGCGATGGCGGCCTACGCGCTCACGCGCTTCGACATCCCGCTCAAGCGCATCCTGATGATGCTCGTGCTGATGACGCAGATGTTCCCGCTGGTCGTGCTGGTGATCCCGCTGTTCGTGATCATGCGCAACGCCGGGCTCCTGGGCACCTACGCCGGGCTCGTGGCCTCCTACCTGGCGTTCTCGGTGCCGCTGGCGATCTGGGTGATGCGCGGGTTCCTGCTCTCGATACCCGACGACCTCGAGCACGCCGCGCGCATCGACGGCGCGACCCGCTTCGGCGCGATGTGGCGGGTGATCCTCCCGCTCGCCGCGCCCGGCCTGGCCACCACCGCGGTGCTGTGCTTCCTGGACGGCTGGAAGGAGTTCATGCTCGCGCTGACGTTCATGAACGAGCAGTCGCGCAAGACGCTCCCGGTGGTGCTGCAGACGTTCGTCGGCCGCGGCGACACGGACTGGGCGGGCGTGATGGCGGCGAGCGTGATCTACACGCTGCCGGTGATCATCGTCTTCATCATCCTGCGCAAGCACCTGATGAGCGGGACGACGGCCGGGGCGGTGAAGGGATGAGGCTCGGCGTCGAGGCCGCGCTGGTCGACGGCGTCGCTGGTCCCCGGCGACGTGGACGTCGCGGGCGGGGAGATCGTCGCGGTCGGCCTGGGCGCCGGCGGCGGCCGCGGGATCGCCGCCCCCGGCTTCGTCGACCTGCAGGTCAACGGCTTCGCGGGCGTCGACTTCATGCACACCGACCGGGCCGGGTACGCGCGGGCCGGCGAGGCGATCCTCGCCACCGGCACGACCGCCTACCAGCCGACGTTCATCACCGCCGGCGAGGACGACCTGGCGGCGGCGCTGGCCACGATGCCGGCCGGCCGCGGCGACGGGCCGACCGTGATCGGCGCGCACGTGGAGGGGCCGTTCATCTCGGCGCGGCGGCTCGGCGTGCACCCCGACGCGTGCCGCCGCGCGCCCGACCGGCGCTGCTCGAGCGGCTGCTCGCGGCGGGCGAGGTGCACCAGGTGACGCTGGCCCCCGAGCTGCCGGGCGCGTTCGAGCTGATCGACCTGCTGCTGGAGCGCGGCGTCGTGGTCTCCGCCGGGCACACCGACGCCACCGCGCCCGAGGCGCACGCGGCGTTCGACCGCGGCGTGCGGACCGTCACCCACCTGTTCAACGCGATGCGCCCGCTGGTGCCGCGCGACCCGGGGATCGCGCTGGCCGCGCTCGCGCGCGAGGACGTGACGGTGCAGCTGATCGTGGACCTCCACCACGTGGCGGGCGACACCGTGCTGGCGGCGTGGCGCGCCGCGCGGGGGCGGCTCGCGCTGGTCACCGACGCGGTCGCCGCGACCGCGATGGGCGACGGCGACTTCGTGCTCGCCGGGCGGCCGCTGATCTCCGCCGACGGCGTCGTGCGCGGGCCGGAGGGCCAGCTCGCGGGCAGCGTGCTGACGATGATCGACGCGGTGCGCAACCTGCACGGGCTCGGCGTCCCGCTGGAGGAGGCGCTGACCGCGGCGAGCGCCGTGCCGGCCCGGGTCGCCGGGCGGCCCGACCTCGGCCGCCTCGTCCCCGGCGCGGCGGCCGACGTCGTCGTGCTCGGCGACGACCTGGAGATCCTTCGCGTGCTGGTGGCGGGAGGCGAGCGTGTCGCTGGCTGAGGCGGAGATCCTGGAGCAGCCCGAGGTGGTGGCGCGCGTGCTCGCCGACGCCGACGGGGCGATCGCCGCGGCGGCCGACGCGATCCGCCGTGCCGCGCCGAGCTTCGCCGTGATCGCCGCGCGCGGGACGTCGGACAACGCCGCGCGCTACGCGCAGCACGTGCTGGGCCGGCTGTACGGGCTGCCGGTGGCGCTGGCCTCGCCGTCGCTGCACACGATCTACGGCGCGCACGTGCGCTACGCGGGCGCGGTGGCGATCGGCATCTCGCAGTCGGGCGCTTCGCCCGACGTGGTCGCGGTGCTCGCCGCGGCGCGCGAGCAGGGCTGCGTCACGGTCGCGCTGACCAACGACCCGGGCTCGCCGCTGGCAGCCGCGGCCACGCACGTGATCCCGCTGCAGGCGGGCGTCGAGGCGTCGGTGGCGGCGACCAAGACCTACACGGCCTCGCTGGCGGCCGTCGCCGTCGCTGGCGGCGCGGCTCGGCGGCGTGCACCTCGAGCGATCTCGACGGCGTGCCGGCCGCGCTGGAGCGCCAGCTCGCCAACACCGACGGCCTCGCCGAGGCGGTCGCCGCCACCGGCGGCTGGGAGCGCCTGGCCGTGATCGGCCGCGGCGCCAACTACGCGACCGCGTTCGAGGCGGCGCTGAAGATCAAGGAGCTGACCGGGATCGCCGCCGAGCCCGCCTCCCCCGCCGACTTCATGCACGGACCGGTCGCGATGCTCGAGCCGGGCTTCCCGCTGCTCGCCGTGTGCCCCGGCGCGGACGCGATGGGCGAGGTGCTCGCCGCCGCACGCGGCCGGGACGCGGACATCACCGTGATCGGGGAGCATGGCGTCCCGGGCCAGCTCGCGGTCGAGCATGGCGACGGACGCCTGCTCGCGGTCGAGCCCGGCCCGGAGTGGCTGAGCCCGCTCTGCGCCGTGATCCCCGCCCAGCGGCTGGCGGTCGGGGCCGCCGAGCTGCGCGGGCTCGACGTCGACCGCCCCGCCGGATTGCAGAAGGTCACGCGCACCACCTAGGGAGAACCTGAATGCCACCGATACGCATCCAAGGGCTGACCAAGGCCTACAAGGACGGGCCGCTGGCGGTCGACCACGTCGACCTCGAGATCGGCGACGGCGAGTTCATGGTGCTGGTCGGGCCGTCCGGCTGCGGCAAGTCGACGCTCCTGCAGATGCTGGCGGGCATCGTCGAGGCGACCGAGGGCAGCATCCACATCGGCGACGAGGACATCACCCGGCTGGACCCGCGCAAGCGCGACATCGCGATGGTCTTCCAGAGCTACGCGCTGTACCCGCACCTGTCCGTCCGCGGCAACCTCGGCTTCGGCCTCAAGCTGCGCAAGACGAACAAGGCGGCGATCGCCGAGCGCGTCGAGGAGGTGGCGCGCATCCTCGGGCTCGACGAGCTGCTGGAGCGCAAGCCGGGCGAGCTGTCGGGCGGCCAGCGCCAGCGCGTGGCGATGGGCCGCGCGATCGTGCGCGAGCCGAAGCGCGTTCCTGATGGACGAGCCGCTCTCCAACCTGGACGCGAAGCTGCGCGTCTCGATGCGCGCCCAGCTCGGGCGGCTGCACGAGCGGCTCGGGATCACGACCGTCTACGTGACCCACGACCAGGTCGAGGCGATGACGCTGGGCGACCGGGTGGCGGTGCTGCGCAAGGGCGTGCTCCAGCAGTGCGACACCCCGCAGTCGCTGTTCGCGCGGCCCGCGAACCTGTTCGTGGCCGCCTTCATCGGCTCGCCCGCCATGAACCTCGTCGAGGCGGAGGTCCGCGACGGCGAGGCGCACTTCGGCAACTGCCGGCTCGCCACCGGGTCGGGCGTGTCGGGGCCGGTGATCCTCGGGCTCCGGCCGCACGACCTCACGCTGGCCGGGCCGAGCGCCGACCCGTCGTGGCCGCGGCTCAGCGGCCGCATCGAGCTGGTCGAGGAGCTGGGCACCGAGACGCAGCTGGTGGTCGCGATCGACGCGCCGCGGCTGCGTCTGGAGGCGGTCCGGGACGCGCTCGACGCCGCGCCCGGCGACGACGTCCTGCTGGCCGACGACGACCGCGCGATGCTCACCGCGGTCGTCGAGCCGCGCAGCCGCCCCGAGATGGGCGAGCACGGTCGAGCTGGCCATCGACCCCGCGCGGCTGCACTTCTTCGATCCGGAGACGGGCACCGCGATCGAACGCGACGGCACCCCCGCGACCGAGCACGCGCTCGCATGATCATCCCGACCCCAGCGGACCTCGCGCCCGGACGCGCCGCTCGGCGACGAGGGCTACCGCCTCACCGTCCGCGACGGCGAGGCCACGATCGAGGCCGACACCGACGCCGGCCGCTTCTACGCCGAGCAGACGCTGGCGCGGCTCGGCACCGAGCGCGACGTCGAGATCGCCGACCGCCCGCGCTACGCGTGGCGCGGCTTCATGCTCGACGTCTCGCGGCACTTCTTCGGCGTCGAGGACGTCCGCCGGGTGATCGACCACCTGGCCGCCTACAAGCTCAACGTGCCTGCACCTGCACCTGTCCGACGACCAGGGCTGGCGGCTCGCGATCGACTCGTGGCCGCGGCTGGCCGAGCACGGCGGGCAGACCGCGGTCGGCGGCGGCGCGGGCGGCTTCTTCACCAAGGACGACTACACCGCGATCGTCGAGTACGCGGCCGAGCGGTTCATCACCGTGGTGCCCGAGATCGACATGCCCGGCCACACGCAGGCGGCCATCGCCTCCTACCCCGAGCTGGCGCCCGAGGGCGCGTCGCACGAGCTGTACACGCGGACCGGCGTCGGCTCGTCCTCGCTCGACTGCCACTCGGCGACCACCTACCGCTGGGTGGAGGACGTGCTGCGGCGAGCTCGCGGAGCTGACCCCCGGGCCGTACCTGCACATCGGCGGCGACGAGGCGCACAGCACCACGCGCGAGGACTACCTGGCCTTCATGGAGCGCGTGCAGCCGATCGTCGCGGGCCTCGGGAAGCGGCTCGTCGGCTGGGAGGAGATCGCCACCGCGCCGCTCGACGCGAACGCGATCGTCCAGTACTGGCACACGGGCCCGGCCGAGGGCGTCGAGCTGATCCAGCGCGCCGCGGCCGGCGGCGCCCAGGTGATCCTCTCCCCCGGCAAGCACATCTACCTCGACCAGAAGTACGACGAGGACACCGAGCTCGGGCCTGACCTGGGCCGGCTACGTCGAGCTGCGCGACGCGTACGAGTGGGAGCCCTCGGAGCTGATCCCGGGCGTGGAGGACGTGCTCGGCATCGAAGCCTGCCTGTGGAGCGAGACGATCACCAACCGCGAGGAGCTGGAGACGCTGCTCCTCCCCCGGCTCGCCGCCGCGGCCGAGGTCGCCTGGACGCCGCCGGAGCGGCGCGACTGGGAGGACTTCCGCCGGCGCGTGGCCGAGGAGTCCCGCGCGCTGGGAGACCTTCCACCGGACTCCGCAGGTCGACTGGCCCTGATTCCCTGTAGGGGTGCGTCAGCGCAACGGCCGCCTGCTGCTCTCCCCGAGCGACCTCAACAACTTCCTCGCGTGCGAGCACCGCACGGCGCTCGACCTCGGCCGCGCGCGCGGCGAGATCCTGCTCGAGCGCATCCCGCGGCCCGACGCGGAGCTGATCGCCGAGCGCGGCCGCGAGCACGAGGCCGCGTACCGCCGCGCGGCTGGAGGCCGAGGGGCGCGACGTCGCGGGGATCGAGCACGGCGAGGACGCCGTGCGAGGCGACGCTCGACGCGATGCGCGACGGCCGCGACGTCATCTACCAGGCCGCCTTCCGCGCCGGCAACTGGCGCGGCTACGCCGACTTCCTGCTGCGGGTCGACGAGCCGTCGGAGCTCGGGCCGTGGTCCTACGAGCCCGCCGACGCCAAGCTCGCCACCCACCCGAAGCCGTACTTCATCTTCCAGCTGCTCTTCTACGCCGACATGGTCGCGGCGCATCCAGGGCCGCGCGCCCCGCGCACGTGCACGTCGTGCTCGGCACGCGACGAGACGCGCTCGTTCCGCCCGCGCGACTTCCAGGCCTACGCCGACCGCGTGCAGCGGCGCTTCCTGGAGACGCTGAAGGCCTACCGCGACGGCGCCGCAGCCGCCGTACCCGTATCCCGTCGAGCACTGCGACTACTGCGACTGGTGGGCGCGCTGCCGCGACCGCCGCCGCGCCGACGACCACCTGTCGCTCGTCGCCTTCCTCACCCGCGCGCAGGCGATCCAGCTCGAGGACGCCGGCGTGCGCACGGTCGCCGAGCTGGCCGGGCTCGGCGGCTGGCAGGAGGTCCCGCGGATCTCGCGCGCGACGCTCGCCGGGCTGCGCCAGCAGGCGTGGCTGCAGGTGGAGAGCCGCGAGTCGGACCCGCCGCTGTACGAGCTGCTGCCGCCGGAGCCCGGCCGCGGCTTCGCCCGCCTCCCGCCGCCGTCGCCGGGCGACGTCTTCTTCGACATCGAGGGCGATCCGTACTGGGGCCACGAGGGGCTCGAGTACCTGCTCGGCTCGATCACCGCCGACGGGCGAGTACCGCGCCGCTGTGGGCGCACGACCGCGCGCAGGAGCGCAAGGCGTTCGAGGCGCTGGGTCGACTGGGTGACCGACGCGGCTGCGCGAGCACCCCGACCTGCACGTCTACCACTACAACCACTACGAGCCGACCGGCGCTCAAGACGCTGATGGCGCGCTACGGGACGCGCGAGGCCGAGGTCGACGAGCTGCTGCGCCGCAAGGTCTTCGTCGACCTCTACACGGTCGTCCGCCAGGCGATGCGGATCGGCGCCGAGAGCTACTCGCTGAAGGCCGTCGAGGCGATGTACCCGTTCGAGCGCGACGCCGAGGTCACCGAGGCCGGCGGCTCGATCCTCGCCTACCAGGAGTACCTCGCAGACGGCCGCGACGAGCAGCTGACGGCGATCGCCGACTACAACGCCGACGACTGCCGCTCGACGATGGCGCTGCGCGACTGGCTGCTGGAGGAGCGCGGCGGCGGTCGCCTACCACGAGACCGACCCGCCGCGCGCGCAGAGCGAGGCGCAGCTCGCGCGGCTCGCCGAGCTGGAGCGGCTCGAGGCGGCGCTGCTCGACGGCCGGCGCCGCGACCCGGGGCGCGTGCTGCTCGCCGACCTGCTGCGGTACCACCGGCGCGAGGCGCGGCCCGAGTGGTGGGCGTTCTTCGAGCGGCTCGGGCCGGACGCCGGACGAGCTGCGCGACGACGACTCCGAGGCGATCGGCGAGCTCACGCCCGCCGACGACGTGCCGCTCGGCGAGGTCGCCCAGTCCTACCTGCACCCGCTGCGCTTCCCGCCCCAGCAGCACAAGATCGCGCCGGGGGTCGCCGTCGACCCCGAGACGCAGAAGGGCTACGAGATCCCGCGCGTCGACGACGACGCCGGCCTCGTGTGGCTCAAGCGCGGCAAGCGCTCGGTGGACAAGCCGCTGCCGCGCGCGCTGATCCCGCCCAAGCCGATCCC
This sequence comes from uncultured Solirubrobacteraceae bacterium, assembly GCA_963723395.1. Lineage (GTDB taxonomy): Bacteria > Actinomycetota > Thermoleophilia > Solirubrobacterales > Solirubrobacteraceae > DATFQI01. Next base: position 79,520 of record CAVRQL010000001.1, read on the forward strand.
GCAGACCGCCCAGGAGGCCGCGCTGCGGCGGCTCGCCGAGGCGATCGCGGCGCCGCGGCTTCGGGCCGAGCGCCGCGTGCGACCTGCTGCTGCGGCTGCCGCCGCGCGCTGCGCGGCGAGACGCTCGAGGAGCACGTCGCCGCGCTCGGGGCCGTCGGCGCTGTTCATCCAGGGCCCGCCCGGCTCGGGCAAGACCTACACGGGCGCGCGGCTGATCTGCTCGCTGCTGCGCGCGGGCCGGCGCGTCGGCGTCGCCGCGACCTCGCACAAGGCGATCGCCAACCTGCTCGAGGAGGTCGAGGAGGCGGCCGACGACTTCGAGTTCCGCGGGCTGAAGAAGTCCGGCGGCGGCAACCCGGAGTCGGTGCTACGAGAGCGCGCACATCGAGTCCGCGGCGTCCAACGACGCGTTCCCGCCCGACCCCGAGGTGCAAGCTGATCGCCGGCACGCCGTGGCTGTGGGCGCGCGAGGAGATGCGCGGCTCGGTCGACGTGCTGTTCGTCGACGAGGCCGGCCAGATGTCGCTCGCCGACGCGCTCGCCATCGCCGGCGCGGCGCGCGGCATGGTCCTGCTCGGCGATCCGCAGCAGCTCGCCCACTGTCGCCAGGGCACCCACCCGCGCGGGTCCGGGCGTCTCGGTGCTCGAGCACCTGCTCGGCGAGCGCGAGACGATCCCGCCCGACCGAGGGCGTGTTCCTCGAGCGCACCTAGCGGATGCACCCCGACGTCTGCCGCTTCGTGTCGGACACGATGTACGACGGCCGGCTCGCGCCGGTCGAGGGCCTGCGAGCGGCAGGCGGTCGACCTCGCCGGGGCTGACGGGCGCCGGCCTGCGGCTGCTCGCGGTCGAGCACGTCGAGCAACCGGCAGTGCTCGCCGGAGGAGGCCGACCGCGATCGCCGCCGAGGTCGCGCGCGCTGCTCGACGGCGGACGCTGCACCGACGCGACGGCGTCGACGCAGCCGCTGACGCTCGACGACATCCTCGTCGTCGCGCCCTACAACGCCCAGGTCCGCTGCCTGCGCGAGCGCCTCCCCGACGGCGCCCGGGTCGGCACCGTCGACAAGTTCCAGGGCCAGGAGGCGCCGGTGGTCTTCTTCTCGATGACGAGCTCCAGCGGCGAGGACGTCCCGCGCGGGATGGACTTCCTGTTCAGCCGCAACCGGCTCAACGTCGCGGTCTCGCGCGCGCAGGCGCTGGCGGTCGTGGTGTGCTCGCCGCGGCTGCTGTGGGCGCGCTGCAACACGGTCGAGCAGATGCGGCTGGTCAACGCGCTGTGCCGTTCGCCGAGGAGGCGGAGCGGCAGGCTGAGGTGCGTGCTCTTCCACCACGCGCAGGGGCTGACCGACGGCGTGCGCGCGTTCGCGGACGCACTGGAGGGCCACACGGTCCACACGCCGGACCTCTACGAAGGGAACACGTTCGCGGACCTCGCCGACGGCCTCGCCTACCTGCAGACGGTCGGCTTCGCGGAGATCGTGCGCCGCGGCGCGGCCGCCGCCGTCGAGCGCCGCGGTCTACATCGGGATGTCGCTGGGCGTCATGCCGGCACAGCACCTCGCCCAGAGCCTGGACGGGCGCGCGGCGCGGTATGCTGCACGGCGTTCGTGCGCCGCTGGACAAGGTGCCCGGCGCAGGCGCACATGATGGAGGGCGACGCGGAGGTCGCCGAGGACCTCGACGCGGCGCGCGGGTGGGAAGGCGGCGAGCTGTTCGTCTACCCCGGCTCGGTGCACCTGTTCACCGACGCTCGACTGCCCGACTACGACGAGCAGGCGGCCGCGCTGGTGACTGGAGCGCGTGCGCGCGTTCCTAGGCCGCGTGCGACGCGGCGACCGCGAGCCGGTCGGCGCGGTCGTTGAGCGCCTTGTGCGCGTGCTCCTCGCCGGTCTCGTGCCCGCGGACCCAGTGCCAGCGCACCGAGGCGTGGCGCGCGATCTCCGCGTCGAGCGCGCGCACGAGGTCCTGGTTCTTCACGGGGTCGCCGCCGGCCGTCTTCCAGCCCTTGCGCTTCCAGCCGTGGATCCACTTCGTCATCGAGTCCAGCATCAGCCGCGAGTCGGTCACGATGCACGCGCGGCTGCCGGCGGGCAGCGCGCGCAGGCCCTCCAGCGCGGCGGTGTACTCCATGCGGTTGTTGGTCGTCTGCGGCGCGCCGCCTGACAGCTCGACCGGCTCGCCCGTCCCGCGACGACGATCGCCGCCCAGCCGCCCGGGCCGGGGTTGCCGCGGCAGGCGCCGTCGGTCCACACCAGGATCTCGCCCTCGCGGGCCTCGACGTGTCTCTTGCATCGGCGCGCGATCCTAGCCAGCGCGCCCGACGACTCGGTAGTGCAGGTGGGTGACGCCGGGCGCCGCGACGATCTCGGGGTCCGACAGCCGCCATGGCGCGTTCCCGGTGCCGGCGAACCACGGGATCCCCTCGCCCAGGACCACCGGGATCAGGTTGACCACGATCTCGTCGAGCAGCCCCGCGGCGAGGGCCTCGCGCGCGACGTGCGCGCCCGCCACGCTGACCGTACGGTCGCCGGCCAGCCGCTTTGCCTCCGCGACGGCGTCCTCGATGCCGCCGGCGAAGGTGATCGGCACCCCGTCGCGCGGCCAGTCGTCGGGCGGGTCGTGCGTGAGGACGACCAGCGGCGCCTCGGCCGGCGGGCGCGCGTTCCAGCCGTTGGTGTAGTCGTAGAGCCGGCGGCCCATGACGAACGCGCCGACGTTCGCCAGCGCCGTGCCGGAACACGGCGCGCTGGGCTCGGACAAGTGGAACGTGTGCCCGCTGAAGTGCGGACCTCGACCGGCCCGTCGTCGTACCAGCCGAACAGCTCGCCGACGCCGTCGTCCGGGTCGGCGATGAAGCCGTCGAGGGACATGGAGAGGTTCGCGATCACAGCCATCCAGTCATCATCCTGCACATGCAGATCGACCACGTGCTGATCGCCACCGCGGACCTCGACGCCGCGGCCGCGCGCCTGGAGGCCGAGCTCGGCCTGCGCGCCGTCGGCGGCGGGCGCCACGACGGCATCGGCACCCACAACCGGATCGTGCCGCTCGGCAACGGCTACCTCGAGCTGCTCGCCGTCCACGACCCGGTGGAGGCGGCCTCCTCCCCGCTCGGCGCGCTGCTGGCCGAGCGGATCGCCGCGCGCGGCGAGGGCTGATGGCGTGGGCGGCCGCGGTCGCCGGACGTGCGCGGAGGCGCCACCGCACCGGCGCCGACATCAGCGAGATCGCCCGCGACGGCCTCAGCGCGCGGCTCGCCGGCGTCGCGATCGCGATGGCGCGCCCTCGCTCCCGTTCTTCATCCAGCGCGACCCCGGCGTCGCGGACCCCGGGGCCGGCGCGGTGAGCAGGCGGCATCGCGTGGCTCGAGGTGGCCGGCGACGGCGAGGGCCTGGCCGACTGGTCGGCCGACCGCGGCCTGCCCGTCCGCGTGACGTCCGGACCGCCCGGCGTCTGCGCCGTCGGCATCGGCGACCGGGAGCTGCGCTGACCATGGACGACGAGTACATCCTCGACACGCCCGTCGTCCGCGACTTCATCGCCGGCGCCCGCGCCGCGATCGCCGAGGCGCGCTCGCCGCAGGCGGCCTGCGACGCGATCCGCCCCGCTTCGCCGAGCTGCTCGCCGACCCGGACTGGCTGCCCGAGCGCTACCAGGAGGGCGACCCGGAGCAGCGGCATGGGCGGCGGCATCGGCCAGTGGCTGCTGTTCCGCGCCGGCGACCGCTCGCTGACGCTGTTCGCCCTCGTCGTGCCGTCCGGCTCCGAGACGCCGGTCCACGACCACCTCGCCTGGGGCCTCGTCGGCCTCTACCGCGGCACCCAGGACGAGGACATCTTCGCCGGCGACGCCGATCGCGCTCGAGCGAGAGCCGCGAGCTGGCGCCCGGCGACTTCTACGCGCTGCTCCCGCCCGCCGGCGACATCCACCGCGTCCGCACCACCTCGCGCCGAGACGTCGGTCTCCATCCACCTGCTGACCAACGACACCGGCTGCGTCTGGCGCCACGCCTACGACGCGGAGACCGGCGCGGTCGACGCCGTTCCGCTCCGGCTACGTGAACGTGCTCTGCGAGGACGAGGGCTGACTCAGCCGCAGTAGACCCAGCCGGATGCGAAGCGGTGGAAGACGTTCGCCGGTCTTCACGTAGCCGCCCCACCTGATGCACTTGCCGTCCGTCCGGTGCCAGTAGACGGCGCCCGCGTAGGACTCGAACGGGCCCCGGTCCCACGCGTAGCGATCCTCCACGCCGTCGCCGTCGTCGTCGACCATCAGGACCGCCTCGGTGTTCTGCACCCCGGACGGCGCGTTGTAGGTCTTGACGCAGTTCGTTCCCCGGCTCAGCGGTGGAGTACCACAGCTCGATGCGCCCGACCCGCGTGCCGCGTGCGTCCTTGAGGACGTGCGTCTTGAGCTTTGTGCCCGAGCAGCTGGACTTGATCGGGCCGGATTGGTCGGCGTTCGCCGGAGCAGCTGAATCCCGCGGCGATCGCAACGGCCGCGACGAGTTGTGACGAGCTTCCGCATAGTGAGACGAATCCTGTTACCCGATCAGGCCCGCGCGAAGCGGGAGAGCGTGCGTTCTCGGCGCTGATGTCCGGGAGGTGCTCGCGCCAGACGCGGTAGTAGGCGAGCTCCTCCTTCGTGCGCAGCGGCGGGTCGACCGCGCCGCGCTCGGCCTCGAACTCCTCGTCGGAGACCGTCGCCTCGATCGCGCGTCGCCGAGCACGTCGCGGGCGCCGGAGCCGTCGCCGAACTCGGCCTTCTCGCGCCACAGCAGGTCGTCGGGCAGCCAGCCGTCGAACGCCTCGCGCAGCAGCTTCTTCTCCGGCTGCCGGCGCGAGCTTGGCCGAGGCGGGCACGCGCAGCGCCCACTCGATCACCTCGCGGTCCAGGAACGGGACGCGCGCCTCGACGGCGTGCGCCATCGTCACGCGGTCGCAGCGCTGCAGGTTGAGGTTGTGCAGCGAGTTGACGGTCCGCTCGAGCTCGGCGTGCAGCGGGTCCGGCGTCGGTGAAGCTCGCGCAGGTAGTCGTAGCCGGCGAACAGCTCGTCGGCGCCCTCGCCGGTGAGCACGACGCGCACGTGCTGGCGCGTCATGCGGGCGAGCATGTAGTTCGGGACCGCGCTGCGCACCAGCCCCGGGTCGAAGGACTCGATCGCGCGCACGACGCCGGGCAGCGACTCCAGCGCCTCGGCGCGCCGTGTAGTCGATCTCGTGGTGGTCGGTGCCGAGGAACTCGGCGACCTGGCGGGCGGCGAGCAGGTCCGGCGAGCTCCTCGGTGCCGACCGCGAAGGTGTGCAGGACGGTGCCCTCGCGCGCGCGCCCAGCGCGCGGCGATGGCGGCCACCAGCGAGGAGTCCAGCCCGCCGAGAGGAACACGCCGACGGGGACGTCGCCCATCATCTGGCGCTCGACGGCGGCGACCAGCACCTCGCGCGTGCCCGCGCGCAGGTCGGTGCCCTCGGGGAGCGGCTCGATCTCGTCCGGGCACCGCGCTGGCGAACCGACCAGCCCGTCCTCGGGCGTCCACGCGTAGCCGGGCGGGAACGGCTCGACGAGCGCCTGCCACTCCGGGTCGAAGGCGTGCATCTCGGAGGCGAAGCGCACGTCGTCTCGCGCCGGCGGGCCCAGTACAGCGGCTTGATGCCGACGGGGTCGCGCGCGGCGACGAAGCGCCCGTCCTCGGTGGCCATCACGAACGCGAACATGCCGTTGAGCCGGCGCAGCGCCTCGGGGCCGAACTCGTCGAGCAGGTGCAGCGCGACCTCGTTGTCGGAGGTCGTGAGGATGTCGCGCCCCTCGAGGCGGCGGCGCACGTTCTCGTGGTTGTAGACCTCGCCGTTGCCGACGAGGAACGCGTCGTGGTCGACGGTCTTCAGCGGCTGCTTGCCGCCCTCGACGTCGACGATCGACAGCCGCCGGTGCCCGAGCCAGCTCCGTTGACCTGGATCGTGCCGCGGTCGTCGGGACCGCGATGGGCGATCCGCTCGAGCATCCGCTCCAACTCGTCGGGGTCAGACCTCCGTGCTCGGCGACGATCCCGCACATGTCCGTGCCGACTGACGTTACCGCGCCGTAGGCTCGGGGCGGCGGTCGGCCAGGTGGTCGATCGCCATGCGCGAGTCGCGCACCTCGCGCGAGGTCGCACGCCGCGCGGCCGCCATCCCGGCGCGCGGCGCCGACCTGCGCCAGCACGGCGCCGTCGGGGTCGACGACCTTCGCGCCGCCGAGGAAGCGCAGCGGCCCCCACGGGCCGGTCTGGTTGGAGGAGACGAAGAAGACCTGGTTCTCGACCGCCCGCGCCTGGTCGACGACGTAGAAGTGGCGCGTCTGGCGGTCGTCGCGGACGCGGCGGGCCGGGCGGTGGCGGTCGACGGGCCAGGCGGCGAGGCAGCAGATGATCTCCGCGCCGTCGAGCGCGAGCGCCCGCGCCGACTCGGGGAAGAGCTTGTCGTAACAGAGCAGCATCCCGACCCGGCCCGACCGGCGTGTCGAACGCGGCGAAGCCGTCGCCGGCCTTGAACGCGAAGCGCTCGGCGGGCGGCAGGTGGACCTTGCGCTGGCGGCCCAGCACGCCGTCGCCGCTCACGCACACCGCGCTCGAGTACAGCGCGCCCGCCGTCGTCCTCGGTGTAGCCCGCGCACACGACCAGGTCGCCGGCCAGCGCGCACGAGCCGCTGCGATCTCCGGCCCGTCGGGCTCGAGCCCGCGGCGGGCAGCACGCGGGCCCGGCTCGCGGATGTAGCCGCCGAGCGCGCTCTCGGGCAGCACGACCATCGAGGCGCCCTGGCCCCGCGCCCGCTCGAGCAGGCGCTCGATGCGCTGCAGGCCGCGGTCCACGTCGCGGCCGAACGGGGCCGCGACCGCCGCCACGATGGGGGCATGGGCCGCATGACACCGTGCACATCGCTGCTCGGCGGGAATCGGAATAGGCCGCATGTACAGGACTAGGCTCGATGGCATGGCCCGCGTGCTGTCCGTCAACGTCGGCACGCCCGCAGCAGATCGCCGTCCGGCGCGGCCGCCCGCTGTATCAGCGCGATCGGCAAGGCGCCCGTCGACGGGCCGCGTCCGCGTGGCCGGCGTCAACCTCGAGGGCGACGACCAGGCCGACCGCCGCGTCCACGGCGGGCCGGACAAGGCCGTCTACGCCTACGCCGTCCGAGGACATCGCGTGGTGGGCGGCACGAGCTCGGCCGCGACCTGCCGCCCGGCATGTTCGGCGAGAACCTGACGACCGAGGGCGTCGACGTCAGCGGCGCGGTGATCGGCGAGCGCTGGCGGATCGGCGACGTCGAGCTCGAGGTCTGCCAGCCGCGGCTGCCGTGCGCCAAGCTCGGCGCTCGCGTTCGGCGACCTGCAAGATGGTCAAGCGCTTCGCCGAGGCGCAGCCGGCCCGGCGCCTACCTGCGGATCGTCACGCGAGGGCGAGCTGCGGCGCCGGCGACGAGATCGAGGTCGTCGCGCGGCCCGAGCACGGCGTCACGATCCGCCAGGTGTCCGACGCGATCCTGCTCGACGACGCGCTGCTCGGCCCCGCGTCGCGCCGCGCCCGAGCTGCCGACGGACCTCGCCGGCTGGATGGCCGAGCGCGCCGCCTGAAGGTGCGGACGCTCACGCGCGCGAGCTCAACCGGGCGCTGCTCGCCCGCAGCTCCTGCTCGAGCGCGCCGGCTGCCGCTGCCCGAGGCGCTGGAGCGGATCGGCGGCATCCAGGCGCAGTACGCGCCGTCGATGTACATCGGGCTGTGGTCGCGCGTCGCCGGCTTCGCAGCGCGACGCCCTGACCCGCGCGCTGGAGGACCGCGCGGTCGATCCAGGGCGACGCTGATGCGGGTCACGATCCACCTCGTCTCGCGGGCCGACTACTGGCCGCTCGCGCTGGCCGTCGCGCGACGCGCCGCGCGCCGTGGCTGCGCGCCGGCGCCGACGCGCCGAGCGCGCAGGCGATGGAGGGCGCGGCGGCCGCGCTGCGCGGGCGCTCGGACGGCGGCGCGCTGCGGCGCAAGGAGGTCGAGGCGCTGATCGGCAAGGACCGCGCGCAGCGGCATCCACCTGTGGATCGACCTCGTCCGCGCGCCGCCGTCGGGCACCTGGGAGCGCCGCCGCGCCGACCTCTACGCGGCCGCCGAGGACTGGATCGGCGCCGCCCGAGCGTCGCCGACGGCGACGCCGTCCGACCACCTCGTCCGCCGCTACCTGGCGGCTTCGGCCCCGCCTCGCGCAAGGACGTCGCGAGCTTCACCGGCCTCCCGCTGACCGAGCTCGAGCCCGTGCTCGAGCGCGTCGCGACGCGAGCGCTACCGCGCCGAGGCGGGCGAGGAGCTGCTCGACGTCCCGGGCGCGCCCGCTCCCGGACCCGGACACGCCCGCGCCCGTGCGCCTGCTCCCGACCTGGGACGCGACGCTGCTCGTCCACGCCCGGCGCACCCGGCATCCTGCCCGAGGAGCACCGCGCCGCGGATCTTCAACACGAAGATGCCGCAGTCCGTCCCCACGTTCCTGGTCGACGGCGCGGTGGCCGGCGCCTGGCGCCACACCAAGGCCGGATCGAGATCGAGCCGTTCGAGCGGCTCGACCGCGCGGCGCTGCGCGCGGTGCGCGAGGAGACCGACCGCGCGCTGTCCTTGTTCGCCTGACGCGAGGGGCATACCTTGCCGCGGGATGCCGGCCACCGACGTCCTCGCCCACAGCCCGCTCGAGCCGCTGCTGCAGAAGGCGGGCGCGACGATGGTCGCCCGCCACGGCTGGTGGGTCGCCGCCCACTTCGGCTCGCCCGGCGGCGAGCTGGCGCTGTGCGACACCGCCGTCGGCCTCGCCGACCGCTCCGACCTCGGCAAGCTCGAGCTGCGCGGCGAGCGCCGGCGCGCTGGAGACGCTCGTCGGCCAGCTCACCGGCGGCCAGGTGCTGCCCGGTGAGGCGCTGCCGGCCGCGCGGCGCGCTGGTGGTGCTCCGTCTCCCCGCAGCACGTGATCGCGCTCGCCGACGCGGGCGGCACCGCCGCCGTGCGCGACGCGGCGGCCGAGGCCGTGCGCTGGACGCCCGGCGTGACGATCACCGACCTCACGCCCCGCTACGCCGCGCTCGGGCTGCTCGGGCCGGCCACGGCGAGCGCTGCTCGACGAGCTGTCGGGCTCGGCTCGCTGGAGCCCGTCCGACGGCCCGCGTTCGACGTGACGCGGCTCGCCTCCGTCCCGTGATGCTGCTGCGCGCCTCCCCGACGCGCGCGATCATCCTCACCGACGCCGGCCGCGCCGCCGAGCTGTGGGCCGACATCGAGCGCGTCGGGCGGCGACGCGGGCATCGGCCGACGTCGGCGCCGACGCCGTCGTCGCACGTCGCTGGCCGGGTGAGCGAGGCGGAGGCCACCGGGCCGCGGACGCCGAGCGAGGCGGTCGCGCCCGATCCGGATCCACGCGCCCGAGCCAGCGCAACCGCAAGCTCGCCGCGTTCCTGGAGGCCGCCAACGGCGACACGCAGCTGAAGGCGCGCTGGGTCGCGCAGCAGACCACGGCCGAGCGGCTCGGGATGAGCGACCACTCGTGGGTGCACCTGCAGATCGTCCTCAACGTCGCGCTGCGGCTGTTCCGGATGCTCCAACCGCGCGGCGTGAAGTCCTCGATCGAGGCCGACCACGCGATGGACGCCCACGACGCGGAGGTGATCATCGCCGCCGCCTGCCTCACGCACGACCTCGGGATGTCGATCCACCGCGTCGACCACGAGGCGTACAGCCTGTTCCTGGCCGCCGAGCACGCTGGACCGCGCTGCTGGAGGGCGTCTACGAGGAGCCGGAGCGCACGATCATCGCCTCGGAGGCCATGCACGCGATCATCGGCCACCGCAGCAGCGGCCGGCCGCTGACGCTCGAGGCGGGCGTCGTGCGCGTGGCCGACGCGCTCGACATGGAGCACGGCCGCTCGCGCGCGTCGCTGGAGAGCCACCTGGCCGAACATCCACTCGCTGTCGGCGGCGGCCATCGACGAGGTGCGCATCGTCGAGGGCGAGGCGCGGCCGATCCGCGTCGAGGTCGAGATGAACAACTCGGCCGGCGTCTTCCAGGTCGACTCGCTGCTGGCCAACAAGCTGCGCGGCTCCGGGCTGGAGGAGCACATCGAGGTGGTGGCCCGCATCGAGGCCGAGCACGAGAAGCGGCTCCTGCGCGTCTATCGCATCTGATGAGCCGCGACGGCGGGCGCCCGAGGTCTCGACCGACCCGCCGCGGTCGGCGGAGGAGGAGCTCGGCGAGCCCAAGAGCGCCCGCACCGGGCGCGGCGTCGCCGCCATGACGCTGGGGGCGCTGGGCGTCGTGTTCGGCGACATCGGCACCAGCCCGCTGTACGCCATGCAGACCGTGTTCACGATCGACGACCGCGCCGTGCGGCCGGACGCGACGGGCGTCTACGGCGTCATCTCGCTGGTCTTCTGGGCGGTCACGCTGATCGTCTCGATCAAGTACGTGACGCTGATCATGCGCGCCGACAACCACGGCGAGGGCGGGATCATGGCCCTGATCGCGCTCGTGCGGGGCGTCCGCGTGCCGCCGCCGGGTGGCGAAGCTCGTGCTCGTCGCGCTCGGCATCTTCGGCGCCTCGCTGTTCTACGGCGACGGGATGATCACGCCCGCCATCTCGGTGCTGTCGGCGGTCGAGGGCCTGGAGGTGGCGGCGCCCGGGCCTGAAGCACCTGGTCGTGCCGATCGCGCTCGGTGATCGTGCTCGTGCTGTTCTCCGTCCAGCGCTTCGGGACCGCGGTCGTGGGCCGCGCGTTCGGGCCGGTGATGGCGGTCTGGTTCGCCATCCTCGGCGATCTCCGGGCTCGTGCACGTCGTCGACGAGCCGGGCATCCTGCGCGCGCTGTCGCCGACCTACGGCGCTCGAGTTCCTGTTCGAGCACGGCGAGCGTCGGCGTTCATCGCGCTCGGCGCGGTGGTGCTGACCGTGACCGGCGCCGAGGCGCTGTACGCCGACATGGGCCACTTCGGCCGCCACACGATCCGCCGCGCGTGGTTCGCGGTCGTGTTCCCGGCGCTGATCCTCAACTACATGGGCCAGGGCGCGCTGATCCTCAAGGACCCGGAGGCGCGGTCGAGAACCCCTTCTTCCTGCTGTTCCCCGACTGGCTGCAGATGCCGATGGTGCTGGTCGCGACGGTCGCGGCGGTGATCGCCTCGCAGGCCGTCATCTCCGGCGCGTTCTCGGTCACGCGCCAGGCCGTCCAGCTCGGCTTCCTGCCGCGGCTGACCGTGCTGCACACCTCGCGGGAGATCGGCCAGGTCTACGTGCCGGCCGTCAACTGGGGCATCTGCGCGGCGGTCGTCGGGCTCGTCGTCGGCTTCGGCTCCTCCGACCACCTGGCGGCCGCCTACGGCATCGCCGTCACCGGCACGCTGGCCATCGACACGCTGCTGTTCTTCTTCGTCGTCCGCGCGCTGTGGCACCGGCCGCTGTGGCTGGCGGTCGCCGGCGCCGCGTTCTTCCTCGTCATCGACCTGACCTTCTTCGCGCGCGAACCTCCCGAAGGTGGCGCACGGCGGCTGGTTCCCGCTCGTGATCGCCGCTGGTGATCTTCGTCGATCCTCATCACCTGGCAGCGGGGCCGCGAGATCGTCACCCGCAACCGCCGCGAGCTGGAGGGCCCGCTGCAGGGGTTCGTCGAGGAGGTGCGGCGGCGCGGCGAGAACGTCGACCGGCCGTCGCGCACCGCGATCTACCTCAACGCCAACCCGGACACGGCACCGCTGGCGCTGCGCGCGAACCTCGACCACAACGAGACCGTGCACGAGAGCGTGGTGATCGTCTCCGTCGAGTCGCTGACCGTCCCGCACGTGCAGGAGGCCAAGCGCGTCAAGGTCGACGACCTCGGCTACGCCGACGACGGCATCTGCCACGTCACGCTCCGCTTCGGGTTCCAGGACGACATCGACGTCCCGAGCGAGCTGCACGGCTGCGCCGTCGAGCAGCTCGAGGGCAAGGTCGACCTCGAGAACGCGTCCTACTTCATCTCGCAGGATCACGATCATGGCGACGCGCGAGCCCGGCATGGCGCGCTGGCGCAAGAAGCTGTTCGTCGCCATCGCCCGCAACGCCGCCAACCCGGTCGCGCTACTTCAAGCTGCCCGACGAGCGCACGGTCGTGATGGGCGCGCACGTCGAGCTGTGAACGTCTCATGCGGCGCTCCGTACGTGCACGCTTCCGTCGTGATCCCGGCACGCAGGACGAAGATCGTCGCCACCCTCGGCCCGGCCACCGACGATCCGGGCGTGCTCGACCGGCTCGTCGACGCGGGCATGGACTGCGCGCGCGTGAACTGCTCGCACGGCGACGCGGAGGACCTGCTGCGCCGGGCGCCGCCGCGGTGCGCGAGGCGTCGGAGCGCGCCGGCCGGCTCGCTCGGCCTGCTGTTCGACCTGCAGGGCCCCAAGCTGCGGCTCTCCGGCGCGACCGAGACGCGCGACGCTCGAGGCGGGCGAGGCCATCGTCTTCACGGGCACGGCGCGCGGCGAGCGCCGTGGTCGTGGACTTCGAGGGCTTCGCGCGGCTGTGCACGCCGCAGTCGGAGATCGTGATCGGCGACGGCGTGCCGCGCATGACGGTCGCGGGCGTCGAGCGAGCACGCGAGGTCACGCGCGCGTGCGCATCGCCCGGCGCCGCTGTCGCGCGCGCAAGGGCGTCAACGTCACCTACGCGCGGCCCGAGCTGCCCGCGATCACCGAGAAGGACCTCGCCGACCTGCGAGGCTCGCGGCAGGCGGGCGCCGACTTCGTCGCGCTCTCGTTCGTGCGCTCCGCGGCCGACATCGAGCTGCTGCGCGCGCGGATGCGCGAGCTCGGCTTCAGCGCCCGCGTGATCGCCAAGATCGAGAAGGTCGAGGCCTACGAGGACCTCGACGAGATCCTCGCGGTCGTCCGACGGCGTGATGGTCGCGCGCGGCGACTACGGCGTGGAGGCGGGCGTCGCGCGCGTGCCGCTGATGCAGAAGGACACGATCGCCCGCGCCACCCGCCAGGGCAAGCTCGTGATCACGGCGACGCAGATGCTCGAGTCGATGATCCAGGCGCCCGAGCCGACCCGCGCCGAGGTCGCCGACGTCGCCAACGCGGTGATCGACGGCACCTCGGCGGTGATGCTGTCGGCCGAGACGAGCGTCGGGCGCTACCCGGTCGAGGCCGTGACGCGCGATGGCGACGATCGCCGAGGCCGCCGAGGAGGCGCCGGAGATCCACGGCCGCGCGCGCGGCATCGTGCAGGACACCCCGGCCGCGGCGATCATGCACGCCGCCGTCGAGCTCGCCGACGAGATCGACGCGGCGGCGATCGTCGTCCCGACGCTCGACCGGCGGCGCGCCGCGGGCCTGCGCCAAGTACCGGCCGCGGCGCCCGCTGATCGTGCTCGCCCACCGGCCGGGCGTGTGCGAGCAGCTCGCGCTCGAGTGGGGCGTCTACGCCACGCGCATGGACCACTCGGACTCGGTCGACGAGCTGATCGACCAGGCGCTCGATCGGCGCGCGCGACTTCGCCGGGCCTGGCGCCCGGCGCGCTGGTCGTCATCACCGCCGGGCGGGCCGGGACTGGCCGGCGGCACGAACCTGATCATGGTCCGGGAGGTTCCCGCGCGCTGAGCGCGAACCTCTCTCGCGTGAGACTCCTCGTGTTCGACGATCCAGAGCTGCAGGGCCGCTATCGAGTGGCTGGTCGACGAGCCGACGTGCACGAGGCCATGCCGGCGCTCGCCCGGCAGGCCTATCGACGCAACAGGCGCGACCTGCCCGATGAGGCACGGCTCCCGGACTTGCTGCGCGCGCACGGCACGGTCGACGCCCAGCCCTACACGCCGCCCCGCGCCGCCTGACGCAAGCTCGGCGACTTCCTGCTCGAGCGCCGCGACGCGGCGCTCGAGCGCCGTCCACGCGGTCCTCCTCGGGGCGCGCGCGGCGAGCCGCGCGCGGCTGCGGCCGGCGCGGCCGGCTCGTCCTCGAGGTCGTCGCCGAGGCGGTGCGCGTAGCGCTCCTCCTTCTGCCCCGGGCGGCGCGTCGAGCCGCACCACGAACTCGCGCTCGATCAGGCCGCTCAGCGTGGCCTCGAGCGCGGCGAAGTCGGCGAACCGGTGCATCCGCTCGCTGCGCGCGCGCAGCTCGCCCGGGCGTCTGCGGCCCGCGCAGCATCAGCACGGCGAGCAGGGCCTGCTCGTCGCCCGACAGGCCGGGCTTCTCGTCGAGCAGGTGGCGGTACTTGGCCGCGCGGCTGGCGGCGGCCAGCCGGGTCCAGCCCCGGCGGCCGAGGCGGTGCAGCGCGCCGCGGATCGTCTCCTCGTCGTAGTCGACGACCGGGTCGCGGTTGGTCGACTGGTTGCACGCGTGCCGCAGCGCGTTCAGGGACAGCGGGTAGGCGTCGGGCGTGGTGCGCTGCTTCTCGATCAGGCAGCCCGAGCACGCGGATCTCCACGGGGTCGAGGTCCATGCGGCGGGACACTATGACCATCCGTGGTTGTCGCGCCCGCCGCTGGGTAGCACCGGAACATGCCCAAGCTCGAAGAACTCGGCCACCAGGGCCTCGCCGGCTGGCGCGGCCAACTCGCCGACCGCGTCGCCCCGCCCGCCGCCAAGCGCGCGCCCGCCAGCGAGGATCAGATCCGCGCGGCGATCGGCGCCCTCTTCTACGTGTTGTCCATCTACTACGTGATCGATGACGACGGTGAAGATCATCAAGCGCTGCGCGGGATTAGCGTCGCGCGGCGCCCTGGGCGCGCGTCGCGGCCTTGGCGGCGCGCTTGCCGGCCTGGTACTCGGCGAGCGCCTCGGGCGAGTCGACGTCGCCCAGCGTCGGGTGGTCGGGCACGAGCGGCTCGGCCAGCTCGACGCCGAACCGCCGCGCCAGCACCGCGGCCGTCGAGTCCACCTTCATCTTCCCGAAGCCGGGCAGCGCCTCGAGGTTCGCCCGCAGCTCCTCCGGCGTCGTGCGCGTCGGTCCACACGCGGGAGGCGTCGCCGCCGTAGCGCTCGGCGACGTGCGCGGTGAGGTCGTGCACGCGCCCCGCCATCGAGCGCGGGAAGCGGTGGACGGCGGGCCGCTCGCGGAACACGGCCTCGAGGTCGGTGGCGGCGAGGCGCTCGGCCTCCAGCGTGCCGAGCGCGCTCCTGGATGGCGAGCGGGACCGGAGAAGGCCTTCTGGACGGTCACCTGCTGGTCGAGCACGAAGCCGATCAGCAGCGCCAGCGGGTCGCGGGCGATCAGCTCGTTGGCCGCGTCGGAGTCGGTGAAGTGCAGGCGTTCGGGCATGAGGCGATCCTAAGACAGCCGTTAGGTTCTCGGCCATGGCCGCCCACGCCGAGCCCGCCACCGAGCCCGGCCGCCGCGGCGCGATCGTGCGCGCGCTGAGCATGCCGGCCGTCGCCGGCGTGCTGGCGGCGGTGGTGACCCGCCTGCCGCACCTGCGCGACCTGACGCTGTTCGACATCGACGTCTACCTGACGCTCGGGCAGCAGTGGTGGCATGGCGCCGTCCCGTATCGCGACCTGTTCGACAACAAGGGCCAGTTCCTGTTCGAGCTGTTCGCGGGCCTGGACCTCGTGCTCCCGCGCTCGCTGCTCGCCGTGCACGTGTTCGCGATGCTCGCCTTCGCGCTGTCGGTGTGGCAGCTGGCCGCCTTCGCCGGGCGCCACGTCGGCCGGACGGGCGCGTGGTGCGCGGCGGTCGCGTACGGGATCGGCGGCTCGGCGATCGCGTTCGAGGGCTCCGAGCCGAACGGCGACCAGCTGTCGCTGCTGGGGATCGTCGCCTGCATCGACTGCGCCGATCGCTTCCGCAGCACCGGGCTGCGGCGCTGGGCGGCGGTCGCGGGCCTCGCGCTCGCGCTGGCGGCGGGTATCAAGCTGAGCCAGCTCTCGATCGCGCCCCTGGTGCTGGCCCTGCTGCTGCTCGCGCGGCCGGACCGCGCTGGCCGGCGTCGCGGTGTGCGCGCTCGCCTTCGTGGCCACCACCGCGCTGACGCTGGTGCCGTACGCGATCGCGGGGGCGCTCGGCGACGTGCGCTTCGTGCTCTTCGACTACAGCGGCGACTACGTGCGCTCCGGCTTCGACGCGCTGGGCGAGCGGAGCTCGGGCGGGCAAGCTCGCGTGGCTGCTGGAGTTCCCCGCCATGCCGCTGCTGCTCAGCCGGGCTGGTGCTTGGCGTCGTGGCGTGGCGGGACCCGGGCGCGCGCCGGCTGGCCTACATCGGCGCGGCGTGGCTGCTGTCGGCGTGGGTGTTCGCGCGCACCACCGGGCGCGTGTACCCGCACTACTTCGTCGGCCGCCACCCCGCCGATGGCGCTGCTGCTCGGCGCGGGGATCGACGCGCTGGGGCGGCGCGCGCCCCAGGCCCGGACCGCCATGCCGCCGTCGTGCTCGCCGGGCGCTGCCTGCCGCTCACCGTCGACGGCTGGCGCACCGGGCTGCGATCCCGGCCGAGAGCCGCTGGATGGGATACGGCGTGCCCGCCCTCAGGTCGGTCGACGAGGCGGCCAGCTTCGTGCGCGAGGACCACGAGCCCGACGACCGCGTGTTCGTGGCCACCGGCGGCGGCGGCGGGACCAACGGCGGCCAGTTCCTCTACTGGCTCGCCGACCGGCGGCCCGCCTACCGGATCTTCTATCCCGCCGACGTGGTGCCGCAGCGCTTCGACGAGGTGTCCGCCGCGCTCGCGCGCAACCCGCCCGACGTGCTCGTCTGGATCCCGGGCACGCCCAAGGAGCCGTACGAGGCCGCGATCGCCAACGGGCGGCTGCGAGCTCGTCGCGCGCTTCCCGGGGCCCCCGGCCAGGACCTCGAGGTCTATGCCCGCTGACGCAGTCGTCGCCATCGACCTCGGCGGGACCGAGATGAAGGGCGGCGTGGCGGGCTCGCCCGGCGAGCTGTCGTACTTCGAGACGCGCCCGACCGCGCGCGAGGAGGGTCCCGAGGCCGTGCTCGAGCGGCTCGCGGCGTTCGCGTCCGACCTCGCCGCCCGCGAGCCGGTGTCGGCGGTGGGCGTCGCGGTGCCGGGGCTGGTCGACGACGCGGCGGGGCGCGCGGTGGTCGCGGTGAACCTGGGCTGGCGCGACGTGCCGCTGCGGGAGCGGCTGGGCGAGGCGCTCGGGCTCCCGGTGGCGGTCGCCCACGACGTGCGCGCGGCGGCGCTCGCCGAGGGCGAGCTGGGCGCGGCCCGCGACTGCCGCGACTGGCTGCTCGTCACGCTCGGGACGGGCGTCGGCGCGGCGGTGGTGCTCGGCGGGCGCCCCTACGGCGGCGCGCACTCGGCCGGCGGTGAGCTCGGGCACCTCGTCGTCGTGCCGGACGGGCCGGAATGCGCGTGCGGCGGGCGCGGCTGCGTCGAGTCGATCGCCTCCGCGGGGGCGATCGAGCGGCGGGCGGCGGCCGGCCGGCGCGCGAGGTGATCGCCGACGGCGACCCGATCTGGGACGAGGCGATCGACGCGCTGGCCGCGGGGCTCGCGGCGTACGCGGTCCTCATGGACCCGGAGCGGATCGTGATCGGCGGCGGGCTCGCCGCGGCCGGCGACGCGCTGTTCGGGCCGCTCGCCGACGCCCTGGCCGGCCGCCTCACGCTCACCGACCCGCCGCCGCTCGTGCCCGCCGCGCTCGGCCCGGACGCGGGCTGCCACGGCGCCGGGATCGCCGCGAGGGCGCTGTGACCGACCTCGTCCTGCGCGGCCGGGTGCTGACCCCGCTCGAGGAGCACGCCTGGGTCGCGATCACCGACGGCCGCGTCGAGGCCGTGGGCTCGGCGGCCGCCGCCGGCCGCCGAGACGCGGGACCTCGGCGGCCACCTCGTCGTGCCCGGCTTCGTCGACCTCCACGTCCACGGCGGCGGGGGCGCGCACTTCATGAGCGGCGACCCCGAGGAGTGCTCGCGCGCCGCGCGCTTCCACGCCGCGCACGGCACCACGTCCCTGCTCGCCACCACCGTGACCTCGCCGCCCGGCGTGCTGGCCCGCGCGGTCGCCGGCATCGCCGCCGCCGAGGACCCGCTGATCCTCGGCACCCACCTCGAGGGCCCGTGGCTGAGCGAGCAGCGGCGCGGCGCGCAGGACGGCGCCTCGCTGCGCGCCCCGGACCCGGCCGAGCTCGAGGCGCTGGCCGCCTCCGGCACGCTGCGGATGGTCTCGCTCGCGCCCGAGCTGCCGGGCGCGCTCGACGTCATCGGCCGGCGTCGCCGCGCTCGGCGCCGTCGCCGCGCTGGCCCACACCGACGCCACGTACGACCAGGCGATGGCGGCCGTCGAGGCCGGCGCCCGCCACGCCATCCACACGTTCAACGGCATGCGCCCGCTCCACCACCGCGAGCCGGGCGATCCTCGGCGCCGTGCTCGACGCGCCGGAGGTCACGTGCGAGCTGATCGGCGACGGCCTCCACGTCCACCCGGCGGTCATGCGGCTCGTCCACCGCGCCAAGGGCACCGCGGACCGTGCTGGTCACCGACGCGATCGAGGCGACCGGCCTGCCGGACGGCGACTACCACCTCGGCGCCGTCCCGATCACCGTCTCCGGAGGCCGCGCCGAGACCGCCGAGGGCAACCTGGCGGGGTCCACGCTGACCATGGACGCCGCCGTCCGCAACGCCCACGAGTGGCTGTCCCGCTCGCCGACGCGCTGGCGATGGCCAGCACCACCCCCGCCGCCGTGATCGGCGCCACCGGAAGGGCCGGCTAACGCCCGGCGCCGACGCCGACCTCGTCGTCCTCGACGTGCGCTGCAGCCCGTGGCGACGTTCGTCGCCGGCCGCCGGCTGTAGCCAGCGGCCGCCGTTCTCCCAGTACTCGCGGATGTCCTCCAGCGGGCGGCCCTTGGTCTCCGGCGCGAGCCACCAGACGAACGCGAACGCGAGCACGGCCAGCGCGGCGAACATGGCGAACGTCGCGGTGCCGCCGAGCGACTCGAGCGCGGTCAGGAAGTACAGCGCGATCACAGGTTCGCGGTGAGGTTGGCGGTCAGCATCGCCGAGGCGCCGATCGCCCGCAGCCGCGCCGGGAAGCTCTCCGACGCGTAGACCCAGACCAGCGAGCCGAAGCCGAAGTTGAAGCCGGCGGTGAAGACGAAGATGCCCGCGAAGCCGAGCCAGCCGGCGGCGCCCGTGAGGTCGGTGGCCGCGAACACGACGACCAGCAGCAGCGTGGCGGCGACCATCGCGCCGATGCCGGTCAGCAGCGTCGGCCGCCGCCCGAGCCGGTCCACGACCGACAGCGAGACGAGCGTGGCCACCAGCGAGCCGAGCTGGACGATGCGCGGGGAGCAGCAGCAGCGAGGAGTTCCCGGTGAAGCCCATCTCCTCGAAGATCATCGGGCTGTAGAAGACGACCGCGTTGATGCCGGTGATCTGGATGAGGAAGCCCGAGCCCGACCACGAACAGCGTCGCCCGCGGGTACGGGGCGCGCAGCATCTCGCCCAGCGAGCCGCCGCGCTCGCCGCGCAGGTCGTCCTCGATCTCGGCGAGCTCGCGCTCGGCGTCGGCGTCCGGGTCGGTGAGCGCCAGCGTGCCCGCGCCTCGTCGAGGCGGCCCTTCATCACGTACCAGCGCGGCGTGTCGGGCAGCCGCGCGAGCAGGAACAGCACGAGCAGCGACGGCACGGCGGACAGCCCGAGCATCAGCCGCCACGCCTCGGCGCCGGCCAGCGCGTAGTCGACGAAGTAGGCGATCACGATCCCGGTGACGGTCGCCACCTGGTACATGACGATCAGCCCGCCGCGCACCGCCGCCGGCGCGGACTCGGCCACGAAGATCGGCGCGGTGACGATCGAGATGCCGATCGTCACGCCGAGGAAGAAGCGCGCGACGTCGAGGAAGACCAGGCTCGGCGCGAGGCCGCAGAGCACGGCGAACACCGCGTAGGTCACCGCGACGAGGACCATCGTCGGCTTGCGGCCGATCGCGTTGGCGATCCGGCCGCCGATCAGCGCGCCGAGCACGAGCCCGCGACGACGATCGTCGCGACCCACTCGGTCTGCTTCGTCGAGAGGTCGAAGTCCTCGGTGATGAACAGCAGCGCCCCGGCGATGTGCGCCCAGGTCGTAGCCGTAGATGATCCCGATCGTGGCCGCGGCCACCGCGATCTTGAAGCCGAAGCGGTGCGCGTCAGGGCGCGCAGCTCGTCAGCCATCCCGGGGTGTGTGTACCCGGGGAGGCGGGAGCTCATGCGCCGCGAGGAACCGGCGCCGCACGATCTCGCGCAGCCGCGCGGCGGCGACGGTCGACGGCCCGGAAGACGATCGTGCCGTCGGGGGTGGACTCTGGGATCAGGTCGATGCGTGGCATGTGGAAGAGAAGACGGTAAGGGACAACCCTCAGGGGAAGATCAAATCGGCAGCCCACGCCGCACCCTTGATTGCCCGTTCGCACGTTGACGGGTGCTGGGCGCGGTGGGAAGGTCGATGGCGCGCGATGGCCGGCCACGAGCACGCACACATGGGCCGCCCGCCCGAGCACGTGCCGGGCGTGGCGCCACTGCTGGATCCCGTCCCGTCGATGGCCTCCTACGCGATCGCGGCCGGGAACGCGAGCATGGCCGCCTTCGCGCTGCACCGGCAGGTGGCGCCGCCCGTGGCCGGCACGCTGACGGCGGAGCAGGCCACCGAGGCGATCGCGTGGACCACGGCCCGCTACGACGAGCTGTCGATCGGCTCCATCCAGCACATCGTCGGCACCGCCGTCACGCACGCCTTCGACGAGCCGACCGCCCAGGCGGTCGCGGCCTTCCAGCACGCCAACGGCCTGACGGTCGACGGCAAGGTCGGCCACCAGACGCTCACCAACGCCTTCCCGGCGCGCTTCGCGCTCAACGGCCAGGACCAGCTCATCCACCTCGTCGCCGACCTGTGCGAGATCGACATCACGACGACCACGAGCGCGGTCCGGTTCGACGAGACGCAGGCCGCGCGAGGCGCCTCCGAGTTCGACCCCAGCGGCCTGCGCGTGATCAAGCTCGGCGCCACCGCGTTCCAGACGTCGCGGATCCTGCGCGACACGATCCGCGCCCAGCTGCTCACCCGGCCGCCGCGCGCGGCCGCCGCGGGCCCGGTGCCGGCCATCCTGGACCCGGTCGACGCCACGCTCGCGATGACCGTCGACGCCGTCGCGCTCTCGCACCCCCACTCGATCCAGGCGGTGTCGGTCGTCGTCGGCGGCCCGCGCGTGACCGCCTGGAGCGAGGACCTCGCGCAGCGCCTGGCCGCCTTCCAGATGGTCGCCGGGCTCCCGGGCAACGGGCTGGTCGACGTCGCCACGCTCGAGGCGCTGGTCGCCTCGCTGAAGGTCACGGGCGACAACAACGGCGCCGTCCGCGTGATCGTCGACTTCTTCTCGTTCGACGACCTGGACAACCTGATCACCATCTACTTCGACCCGAACGAGACGGCGAACGCGGAGACCGTGTTCCTGGACCCGGCGGCGCCCAACCAGCCCTCGAGCATCCAGGTCGGCCCCGGCGGCATGGGCCAGTCGTTCGCCGGGCTCGTGCACACGATCGAGCACGAGTACAACCACGTCCGGCTGCTGCGCCAGGGCGAGGCCGACGTGCCGACCCACGAGTTCCTCTCCGAGATGGTCGAGCTGACCAGCACGATCACCCCGCAGGAGGACATCGCGGGCTTCATGAACGACGCGGACCGCGGGGTCGTCAACTGGAACCGGATGTCCGGCGAGCGGCAGATCCGCCACCGCGACCGCTTCCTCGAGGGCCGCGCCGAGGTGCGCCGCCGCCACGCCGCCGCCTCGCCCGCCGATCAGGCCACCCACCAGTCGGTGCTCGACGCCTGGAACGCGGTGGTGCTCCCAGCCGGCCCGGCCCCGCTGTGAGCCTCGACGTCACCGCCACCGTCGCGCCCGACGCGCGCTGGCCGACCACGGCGCGCGTCTCCGTCCGCGTCGCCAACGCGGGGAGCGAGCCCGTCGAGGTCGTCCGCCGCCTCGCCGTCGGCTATCGCGAGACCGACGGGCGCGGAGCTGTTCGCCGAGGTGCACCCGCGCGGCGGCGACGGCGTCGTGAGCGAGGTCAAGCGGCTGTACGAGCGCGACGCGCCCAAGCCCGACGACTACGTCCCGCTCCAGCCCGGCGAGGCCGTCGACACCGAGTTCGACCTGCTCCGCTGGTACGCGATCCCCGGCCCCGGCGAATACGACTTCGAGGTGTTCTACGAGGGCGCGCCCGGCGACGTCCACGGCTCCGGCCGCGTCCCGCTGGACCTCCCCCAGGAAACCTGGGAGACCTAGAGCCGCGACAGACCCTCGAGCAGGTCGTCGGTCGCGGTGGCCAGCGAGACGCGGATCCAGCCCTCGCCCTCCGCGCCGAACGCCGTGCCCGGCGCGACGGCCACGCCGCGCTCGCGCAGCAGGTCCAGCGACCACGCCTTCACGTCGCCGCCGCAGCGGTCGCGGACGTCGACCCACAGGTAGAACGCGCCCTGGGGCAGCAGGTAGCCGACGCCCGCGCCGTCGAGCTGCGCGGCGGCCGCGTCGCGGCGCTCGTGGTAGGCGTCGCGCATCTCGGCCACGACGTCCTGCGGGCCCTCCAGCGCCGCCAGCGCGGCGTACTGGGCGGGCGCGTTGACGCACGCGATCATCGCCTCCTGCATCTTCGCCGCGGTCGTCGGCCACGCCGGCTCGGGCGCGACCAGGTAGCCGACGCGCATGCCCGGTCATCGCGTACGTCTTGGAGAAGCTGAAGCAGCTCAGCACCCGGTCCTGCTCGTCCCAGCGCCCGGGGCTGACGTGCTCGGCGCCGAACGTGATCTCGTCGTAGCACTCGTCGGAGATCAGCCACAGGTCGTGCTCGTCGGCGAGCCGGCACAGCCGCTCGGCGAGCGCCGGCGGCAGGACGGCGCCGAGCGGGTTGGAGGGGAAGTTGACGACGATCGCCCGCGTGCGCGTCGGTGACGAGCGCCTCGATGTCCTCGATCGATCGGGCAGGAAGCCGTTCTCGGGCCGCAGCGGGTAGCCGACCGGGCGTCGCCTGCAGCAGCTGGACCGCCATCGCGAAGTTGGGCCAGCCCGGGTCGGGAACCAGCACCTCGTCGCCCGCCTGCGACGGTCGCGGCGAGCGCGGTGAACAGCGCCCCCATGCCGCCCGTGGTCACGACGACCTGCTCGGGCGCCGCCCGCAGCCCGTTGCGCGTCGCCGACCTTGCGCGGCGAGCGCCGCCGCGCAGCGGCGGGATGCCGGCGTTGGAGACGTAGCGCGTCTCGCCGCGGTCGAGCGCGCGCCGGGCGCCGTCGAGCACGTGCTCGGGCGTGGCGAAGCTCGGCTCGCCGACGTGCAGGCCGATGATCGGGCCGGGGAGGCTCCAGGCGAGGTCCATGACCTCGCGGATGCCCGAGCGCGGCATCCTCAGGGCGTGGCCGGAGACGTGCGGGCATCAGGCTCCTTCCAGGTGCGGGAACAGCCGCAGCGCGGTGCCGCCGTGGATGGCGGCGAGGTCCGCGGCCGAGGCGCCGGGGAGCGCCTGCTCGGCGAGCGAGAGCAGCGCGTCGTAGCCGGGCACGTCGCGCGTCCACGGGTAGTCGGACGCCCACAGCATCCGCTCGCGGCCCGTACGCGTCGGCGAGCCGGCGCGACGACCGGATCGAGGTCGCGGTACGGCGGCTCCTCGGCTGGACAGCGCGTACTGGCCGGAGAACATCAGGTAGCGCGTGCTCGGCGAGCGCGAGCACGGGCTCCAGCGAGCCCGTCGGGGAACGGGTCGTCGAACGCGGGCCGCCCGTGGGCGTCGACGCGCATGTCGTGCGGGCAGAAGCCGAGGTGGTTGAGCACGACCCGCAGGCCGGGCACCGCGGCGGGGAGCTGCGTCAGCAGCGCCGAGCTGGTCGGGCGTCAGGTACGTCCACAGCACGAGGTCGAGCTCGGCCATCCGCCGCAGCGCGGGCAGCATCGGGCTGTCGGCCAGCGGCGCAGCCGGGTCGCCCAGCCACTGCGTGCGCACGCCGTGGAAGGGGAAGCCGGCGCGGCGCGCCTGCAGCGCCGCCACCGGGTCGCCGCCGTCGCGCCCCTGGAGCGCCGCGTCGGCGACCGCGATCGCGGCGAAGCGCCCGGGGTAGCGCCCGAGCACCTCGGCGACGTAGTCGTCCTCGGTGCCGAGCGGGACGAGCACGGCGCGCTGCACGCCGGCGCCGACCATCGTGGCCAGCAGGTCGCCGACCGGCGCGTCGCGCTCGGCCGGGACCAGCTCGGAGACGTCGCGCGGGAGCACGTCGGCGGGGCGGAAGACGTGCAGGTGCCCGTCGACGATCACCGCAGCACGCGGCGCGCGGCCATGGCCGCGCTGCTCCAGGTCCGCGGGCCGGCCCTGCCAGGCGTCGCCCGGCGTCGTGTGCTGGAACGCGCACGCCCACGCCGCCCGGTCGATGGCGCTGTCGAGCTCCTCGCCGTCGAGCAGCGCGGCGAGCAGCGCGCCGAGCGCGGCGTCGCCGCCGCCGAACGCGTCGACCACCTCGGCCTCGTAGGTCGGGCTGACGAGCACGTCGGCCGCCGTCACGGCGGTCACCGCCACCTCGACGCGGGCGGGGCCGACGGTCTCGGTCTCGCGCAGCACGACCAGCGAGTGGCCGAAGGCGTCGATGGCGCGCTTGGCCAGCGCGACCGGCTCCCCGTCCTCGCCGAGGATCCGCTCGAGGTCGTGGCGGCCGGCGAGCAGGACGTCGACGCGCTCCAGCACGCCGCGCAGGACCGGCGCCGCCTCCTCCCACGTCCACAGGCGGCTGCGGAAGTTGACGTCGAAGGCGGTCCGCGCGCCGGCCTCGCGGGCCTCGGCGAGCAGCGCCGCCACCGCGGCCGCGGGCCCGGCGCCGAGCGCGCAGGTGATCCCGCTCGTCAGCACGGCGGCGTGCCCGTGAGACGAGCTCCGCCCAGTCGAACGTGCCGGCCTCGAGGTCGACCATCGCCGTCGCCGTCGCGGTCGTAGAGCACCTCCGACGGCCGCGGCGGCGGCGCCGTGCTCGACGAAGTACAGCGGCGCGCGCGCCTCCGGCTCCCAGTCGACGACGGCCTCGCACGCCGTGCGCGGCCGCGTGCGAGGCGATCCGGCGGCCGAGCGGGTTGTCGGCCAGCCGCGTCGCCCACGTGGCGGGCGCGCCGAGCGCCGAGGCCGCGATCAGCGCGTTCAGCTCCGCCCCGCCGACGTGCACCTCGAGCTCGCGCGGCGTGCTCGAGCCGCTGGCGGCCGGGCGCCGACAGGCGCACCAGCGCCTCCCCGAGCCCGAGCACGCGGGCCTGGTCGTCGACGGCCGTCATCGCCCGAGCCTCCGCACGAACAGCGCCGCGGCGGCCAGGATCACCACGCCGCGGATCAGGTCGGTCAGCGTCGCGTCGAGCTGCAGCAGCGTGAACGAGCTCTCGATCAGCGCCAGCAGCAGCACGCCGCCGAGCGTGCCGATCAGGGTGCCGCGTCCGCCCAGCAAGCGAGGTGCCGCCGATCACCACCACCGTGATAGCGGACAGCTCGAGCCCCTGCCCTGCGGTCGGCGAGCCGACGGTGGCGCGCGGCGGCCAGCACGATCCCCGCCCCAGCGGCCAGCACGCCGCAGATCACGTAGCACCACATCAGCGTGCGCGTGACCGGCACGCCGTTGGCGCGCGCGGCCTCGGGGTCGCCGCCCACCGCGTACACGTGGCGCCCGAACGGCGTCCAGCGCAGCAGCCCGCCGACGACGGCGATCGCCGCCACCAGCGCGGGCAGCGAGAGCGGGAACGGGCCCGACGCGCTCGAGGGCGAAGTCCGACAGCGCGGTGGTCACCTGCCCCTTGGGGGTCGTGGAGATCATGAACGCCAGGCCCTGGAGCAGGTAGAAGGTCGCGAGCGTGACCACGAACGCGGCGAGCCCGGTGCGCGCCACCAGCACGCCGTGGGCCGCGCCGATCGCGGCGCCGACGAGCAGCACGAGCAGGATCACCGGGCAGCGTGCGGATCGGGTAGCCGTCGATCAGGATCGCGGTGAGCAGCGCCGACAGCGACGCGGTGGAGCCGACCGAGAGGTCGATCCCGCCGGTCAGCACGACGAGGTTCTGCCCGAGCGCGACGAGGCCGAGCACGATCGACGCGGTCAGCACGTTGGCGATGTTGCGCACGGTCCAGAACGACGCCGGGTCGGCGATCGTGAGGCCGACCACGAGCAGGCGCGACGATGATCCACGCGGCCATGCCGCTGCGCGCCAGCGCGGCGACCGAGAGCCGCGGCGAGCGGCGCGCGCTCGACGGCGATGGCGGTCACGCCGGCGCCCCGCTCGTGCCGAGCGCCAGGTGCATGACCTGCTCCTCGCCGATCTCCTCGCCCGCCAGCTCGCCGACCACCGAGCCGCCGCGGCAGACCAGCACGCGGTGGGCGAGGCCGATCACCTCGGTGAGGTCGCTGGAGGCGAACACGACCGCCAGCCCGTCCTCGGCGAGCTCGCGCATCAGCTTGTAGATCTCGGTCTTGGCGCCCACGTCGATGCCGCGCGTCGGCTCGTCGAGCAGCAGCACGCGCGGGCGGGTGCGCAGCCACTTGGCGAGCACGATCTTCTGCTGGTTGCCGCCCGACAGCGTCCACGCCGCCTGGTCGGGGCTGGAGACGCGGATGCCGAGCGCGCTCGCGGTCCTCCTCGAACGACCGCCGCTCGCGCGCCGGGGTCGAGCCAGCCGCGCGGGGCGACCGCCGGGAGGTCGGCGAGCGTCGTGTTGGCCCGCACCGCGAGCGGGAGCACGAGGCCCTCGGTCTTGCGCTCCTCGGGCACGAACACCACGCCGGCGCGCACCGCGCCGAGCACGCGCCGGCCCGCACCGCGCGGCCGTGCGACCTTGACCTCGCCGGCGTCGCGGCGCGTGCACGCCCGCCATCGTGCGCAGCAGGCGGCTGCGGCCGGAGCCGAGCATGCCCGGCGACGGCCACGATCTCGCCCGCGCGGACGTCGAGGTCGAGCGGGTCCGCGGCGCCCGGCCCGCCGGGCACCAGCCCGCGGACCTCGAGCGCCACCTCCTCGACGGCGGCGACGGGTCGGGGAACACGGTGTCGACGTCGCGGCCGACCATCTCGCGCACCAGCCGCGCGACGTCGTAGTCGGCTGCGGGCCGCTGGAGACGAGCTTGCCGTCGCGCAGCACGCTGACCTCGTCGGCCAGCGCGCCGATCTCCTCCAGGCGGTGGCTGATGTAGACGACCGCCACGCCGTGCGCGTTGAGCGCGTGGACGGCGTCGAAGATGGCCTCGCAGCTTCTCGCCCGCCAGCACCGCGGTCGGCTCGTCGAGGATCAGCACGCGCGTCTCGCGCACCAGCGCGCGGGCGATCTCCACGAGCTGCCGGTTGGCGAGCGTGAGCTCCTCGGCGGGCGTGTCGAGGTCGAGCGACCCGAGCCCGACGCGCTCCAGCGCGCCGCGCGCCAGCCTCGCGCTGCGCGGCGCGGTCCAGCCGGCCGCGGCGGCTGCGCTCCTGCCCGAGCATCACGTTGTCGAGCACCGACATCGCGGGCAGGACGGTGAGCTCCTGGTAGACGGCGCGCACGCCGGCGGCGAGCGCCTGCCGCGGATCGGCGAGCCGGACCGGCTCGCCGTCGATCCGCAGCTCGCCCTCGTCGGGCTCGGTGTTGCCGGTGAGGATCCTCACGAGCGTCGACTTGCCCGCGCCGTTCTCGCCGACCAGCGCGTGCACGCGGCCCGCGCGGCAGGCGAGATCGACGCCGTCGAGGGCGCGCACGCCCGGGAAGGCCTTGACCAGGCCCCGGGCCTCCAGCACCGTGTCGCGCGCGCCCTCCATGCTCAGCAGAGCTTCAGCTTCTTGAGCAGCGCCGGCGGCAGGCTCGTCGGGATCCACAGGTCGTCGCTGCAGTCCTTGCGCACGTACTCGTCGATCTCCTCGTTCGTGTACGCGGCCGACTCGACGTTGACCACGTTCGGCACCGTCTTGCCCGCCAGCGCGTCGAGCGCGACGTCGAGGCACTGGGTGCTCTGCTCGGGCGGGAACGCCGACAGCGCGAACTTGACGTCCTTGCCGTCGACGGCCTTCAGGAACGCGTTCGAGGAGTCGCCGGTGAGCGGCGGGATCGGCTTGCCGGCGCTCTCGTAGGCCTCGACCACGCCGAGGTCGCTGATGCCGGAGTCCGACCAGATGCCGTCGAGGTCCTTGGAGACCAGCGAGGCGGCGACGGTCTTGGCCTTGGTCGGCGACCAGTCGGTGTACTCCTTGGCCACGACCTCGATGTCCGGGGTACTTCTCGAACACCTTCTCGGCGGCCGTCTTCTGGTACTCGGCGGTCGGCACGCCGGCGATGCCCGAGAGCATCGCGACGCGGCCCTTCTCGCCCAGCTGCTTGACGAGCCACTCGGCCCACAGCGTGGCCTGCAGCTCGTACGAGCGGGCCACGGTCGAGATCGCGCCCGAGTCGCCGTCGAGGCGCCCGGCGCACAGCACGACGGGGATGCCCTGCTTGGCGGCGGCCTGGACCTGGCCGGTGATGCCCGCGCCCATCGGGACGACGACCATCGCGTCGGGATCCTGGGAGGCGAGCTGCTGGATGTTGTCGACCTGCTTGGTGGCGTCGCCGTTCGCGGAGGCGTAGAGGACGTCGACGTCCTTCTCCTTGGCGTGGTACTTGAACGCCTCCTCGTTGGTCGAGCGCCCACGAGTTGGTCGGGCCCTGGGCGGCGAACGCGATCTTGTACTTGCCGCCCTCGGGCTCCTTCTTGAACTTGGACGTGTCGACGTCGCACAGCTTGGTCGGCGACGGCTCGATCCCCGACAGGCCGAGCTGCTCCTGCGCCTTCTCCCAGGAGGCGTCGTAGCGCTGCTTGGCGTCGGAGCTCTCGGCGCAGGCGCCGTCGCCTCCCGAGCCGGAGCTCGCGCTCTCCTTCTCCGAGCTGCATCCGGCGAGCGCGAGGACGCCATCAGGACGGCGATCCGGACGAGGCGTGATGGACCCTTCATGGCGGCTCTCCTATCGGGCATGTGGAACGGTGCTGGAGGCGTGCGGCGAGCAGGATCGCGGCGCCCTCGACGGCGAGCTGGCCGCCGACGCCGGCGCCGAGCTCGAGCATCCACACGAGCAGGACGGCGAGCAGCGCGACGCCGGCGGCGGTCTGGCCGACGTTGCCGCGGCCGCCGGTGAGCGCGACGCCGCCGATGACGGCGGCGGCGACGGAGTCGAGGTTGAGGCTGCGCGAGAGCTGGGCGTCGACGTGGCCGATGTAGGCGGCGTCGACGAGGCCCGCGAAGACGGCGAGCAGCGCCGAGACGATGTAGGCGGCGGCGATCACGCGGCCGGTGCGGATGCCCGCCATCGAGGCGGCGCGGCGGTTGGCGCCGGTGGCGTAGACGCGGCGCCCGAGCGTGGTGCGCGCGAGCACGAGCGGCGGCGACGATCGCGATCGGCGACGAACAGCCACAGCGGGACGGGGATCCCGAGCAGCCGGTCGGCGCCGATCGGGCGCAGCGCGTCGGGGATGTCGCCCGACGGGGCGCCGCGCGTGGATGCGGTGATGGCGCCCTGGACGAGCACGAAGGTGGCGAAGGTGGCCACGAACGGCGGGACGTCGCGCCACAGCACGAGGCCGGCGTTGACGGCGCCGACCCCGGCGCCCGCCAGCACGGCGAGCAGGATCGCGACCGGCAGCGCCGAGGCGGCGCCGTCGGTGTGGGTGGCGACGATCACGGTGGTCAGGCCGATCACGGCGCCGATCGAGAGGTCGATACCGCCGGTCAGCAGCACGATGGTCTGCCCGACGGCGGTGATCCCGATCACGCCCGCGAGGAAGGCGATCAGCCGCAGGTTGCCGGTCTCGTACAGGCCCGGGGTGGTGACGGCGGCGATCGCGAGCACGGCCAGCACGCCGCGCCACGGGGGCGAGCCCGGTGGCGATGCGTGAGAGGCGGCGCGGGTGGCGGCGGTCGTCGTGCTCATGCGCAGAACTCCCGCGCCAGCTCGGCGTACAGCTCGGCGGCGTGGCGCACCGCGGCGGCCGAGACCCACTCGTCGGCGGCGTGCGCGCGGCGGAGCAGCCCGGGGCCGAGCGCGGGCAGGGTCGGGAGGCCTGCACGGAGAAGAACGTCGCGTCGGTGGTGCCGGGGAACACGGACGGCGGCGGGCTCGCGGCCGAGCACGGTGCGGCAGGCGGTGGCCGCCGCGGTGGCGAGCGGGTGGCCGGGCGCGACCATGCTGGCCGGCAGCCAGTCGGTCGGCGGGGCGTCGAACTCGACGGCGACGCCGTCGACGGCGCGTCGAAGGCGGCTTCGATCGCGCCGCGCTCCATGCCCGGCACGCAGCCGCACCTCGGTGTCGACGGCCATGCGGCCGGGCAGCACGCCGAAGCCGACGCCGCCGCGGTAGGCGAGGCCGGTGTTGACGGTCGCGCCCCACCCGGCCAGCCCGTGCTCGTTGGGCGGCGCCTCGAGCTCGCAGCGTGTCCTCGACGGCGACCACGGCGCGCGCCGCGTCGACGCCGGCGCTGGGCATGTCGAGCTCGTCGGCGAGGCTGGAGTGGCCCTGGCGGCCGGTGGCGACCAGCCGCAGCCGGGCGATGCCGCGGCTCACGAGGTGCAGCCGGTCGAAGTCGGCCTCGATCCCGCCCGGCTCGCCGATCACGACGCCGTCGGCGTCGAGGTCGACGGTGCCCGCGACGTGGCGGGCGCCGAACGCGGCGCCGTCCTCCTCGTCGGCGGTGAACAGCAGCGTCAGCCGGCCGGCGTGCGAGCTCAGGCCGGCGGCGGCGGTCAGCATCGCCGCCAGCGCGGACTTCATGTCGGCCGAACCGAGGCCGTACAGCCGGTCGCCGTCGAGCTCGGCGCCGAACGGGTCGACGCGTCCACTCGGCGTCGCCGAGCGGCTTGGTGTCCATGTGCCCGGACAGCACGAGGTGGCGGCCGCCGGGGCCGAAGTCGAGCGTGATCAGCAGGTTGGGGCGGCGCGTCGTCGAGCGCCACGCGACGCGCGGCGCCGGCAGGCCCGAGCTCGCGCGCCGCGCCTCGATCAGCGGCCGCCACCGCCCGCTCGTCGCCGGGCGGGTTCGGGCTGGGGGCGCGGATCAGCGCCCTGGCGAGCTCGACGGGGTCGGTCACTTGTAGCGGCCCGCCCAGTCCTGGCCCTGCCACGTCTGCACCTTCACCGGCTCCAGCCGGAACAGCCAGCGCTGCTTGTCGAGCGTCGGCTCGAGGTACTTCGGGCCGTTCTCGCCCAGGTAGCGCAGTGCTCATCCGCTCGGCGACGCCACCCAGCGGCCGCCGAGGTTCGGCTCCTCCACCAGCTCGGCGCGGCACTGGGCGATCACCTTGCGCTGGCGCCCCTCCTCGTCGATCGTGATCGCGCAGCGCGGCTCGCGCTGCAGGTGGCTTCGCCCACGCGCTCTTCTCGCGCGGGACGACCCAGAACGCGTCGCCGTCCCACTCGTGCCAGCACGGCACCACGTACGGCCAGCCGTCGGCGTCGAGGCAGGCGAGCCGGGCGATGTGCGCCTCGGCCAGGAACCCCTCGATCTCGTCGTTGTCGAGCTTGCCGATCTTGCCGCGCCAGGACTCGTCAGCCATGTCCGCCTCCTTGTCGGTAGCCGATGCGCGAGGAGATCTCGGCCGCCGCGGCGAGCACGCGCGGCGCCAGCGCGGGGAGGTCCTCGAGCGCGAAGCGATAGGCGGGCGCGGACACCGACAGCGCGGCCACCACCTCGCCGCGTGTGGTCGCGGATCGGGCCCGCGACGCAGCGGACGCCGTCCTCGTTCTCCACGTCGTCGATCGCGTAGCCGCGCGCGCGGATCGCCTGCATGCCTCGGCCGCGAGCCGGCCGGCGTCGGTGATCGTGTTCGGCGTCTTGGCGGGCATCTCGCCCTCGCAGTAGGCGCGCAGGTCGTCGGCGGGCGCGAAGGCGAGCATCGCCTTGCCGATGCCGGTGCTGTGCAGCGGGTTGCGCGTGCCGATCTGGGCGGCGGGCCGGACCGGCTGCGGCGAGTCGGCCTTGGCGACGTAGAGCACGCTGCGGTCCTCGCGGATGCCCAGGAAGCACGTCTCGCGCGTCTCGTCTGCCAGCGCGCGCATCAGGTCCTCGGCGTTGGCGCGGACGTCGAGCCCGTCGAGGTAGCGCTGTCCCCACGACGGCGAGCCGCGGGCCGAGGGCGTAGGCGCCGTCGGGCGTCAGGCTGCAGCGCGCGCTCCTCGACCAGCACGTCGATCAGCCGCAGCGCGGTGGGCGCGGGAGCCCGCTGGCCTTCACCAGCGCGCCGAGCGCAGGGGCGCCTCGGCGGCCGCGACGGCGTCGATCAGCGCCAGGCCCTTGACCAGCGCCTTGCCCGCGCCGGAGGCCTTCGGCGTGGAAATGGACACCTTGTCCATTCTTCCATGTCAGCTCCGTCGCGCGTCGCCGGCGGCGGGCCCGGTCGCCGCGCGGGCCGGCCATGCGCAGCGTCAGCTCGCGCGTGGTCGACCTCCTCCGCGCCGAGCGCCACCGCGCGCTCGCGCACGTGCGGCGGGAGGTCGTAGTGGTCGCCCTGGAAGAACCGCCGCGGGATCCCGAGCCGCTCCGCGAACGCGTGCAGCTCGTCGAAGTCCTCGGCGGCCATGTGGCACCAGCGGTCGAAGGGCAGGCCCGTGTCGGGGTAGTGGCGCAGCGGGTCGACCATCACCGCCATCGGCCGACGCCATCGCCGCCGACCGGGTCCTCGGGCGGCGCGCCGAGCGCGGCGATCCGCTCGCGCGCGGCGTCGTCGGCCTCGCGCAGCAGGTCGTAGTCCTCCTGCCCCGCGGGGTACGCGCCGACGACCGTGAAGCCGCCGTCCGCCGCGGCGCGGCGGTGCCCGGTGCCGGCGGGGAGCACGACGACGTCGCCGGCCGACACGTCGAACGCCTCGCCCTGGGGCCCGCCCAGCTCGATCGTCGCGGTACCGGCCACCACGGCGAGCACCTCGTGCGAGGTCGAGTGGAAGTGGTGGAAGTCGAACACGCCGTCCACCCACGAGCCGCCCCAGCCGTGCTCGGCGAAGCGGGCACGCGCGGCGTCGGGCGAGTCGACGGCCGTGCCGCGGTACAGCAGCACCTC
Organism: uncultured Solirubrobacteraceae bacterium; assembly: GCA_963723395.1. Lineage (GTDB taxonomy): Bacteria > Actinomycetota > Thermoleophilia > Solirubrobacterales > Solirubrobacteraceae > DATFQI01. The sequence goes on from CAVRQL010000001.1 coordinate 112,540, forward strand.
GAAGTCCGGGTGGTTGGGGATGGCGTCGCCGGGCGGCGCGGTCCAGGTCACGAGCTCCATGGCCGCAAGATGTACCCGCGGGGTGCGTCCCCATGAAGCTGTCACGACTCGTCGCCGCACTGGTGTCCTCTGCTCTGCAGCACCGGGTCGGCGGGAGCCGTGGCCCGCATCCTCCCCGCGCACGAGGGCCTGAAGGACCTCGACGCGCGCACGGGCAGGATCGTCGCCGACGCGCCGCGCAGAAGCAGGCGGTGGCCGACGCTCGGCGCGCGCGCGCAGTGGAACCGCTTCGGCACGCCCGCGTCGCTGATCGCGACGAGCGGCTTCCTCGGCGCCGCCGCGAGCGGTGACGCGCGGCCGACGTCGCGCGCGGCTTCCTCGCGCGACCACGCGCGCGCTGTTCCGGCTGTCGGCCGGCCGACGTCGACGCGCTCGAGCTCGTCAACGACGCCAAGCTCGTGCGAGCGACGGCGCACGCCGTGCTCTTCCGCCAGCGCTTCGGCGGCCTGCGCGCCGGCGCACGACGGGCAGATCACCGTCGGCGTCAGCGGCGGCCGCGTCGCGTACGTCTCCTCCTCGACGCCGGGCAGCCAGGCCGCGCCGCGCCGCCGCGACGCTGAGCGCGACCGCCGCGTGGCTGCGCGCCGCCGCCAACGCCGGCGTGCACGCCGTCGCCGCCGACCTCGACAGGGCGTCCACACGAGCGACGGCTGGACGCGAGTTCACCGTCGACGGCCTCGCCACGCCGCTGATCCCCGGCACCAAGGACGCGATCGGCCAGCGCGCCCGGCTCGTGGCGCTGCCCGACCGCACGCAGCGGCGTGCGCGCGGCCTTCGAGACGATCGTGCTCGACGTCGACGGCGGCCGCGCCCGCGCCTACCGCTCGTTCGTCGACGCCCGCACCGGCGCGGTGCTGATCCGCCAGAACGAGGTCAAGCAACGCGGCCGAGGACAACGGCACCGGCACGTTCACCGGCAACACCGGCGACGGCGCCGCGGCTGCGGCGACCCGCACCCGGTCGCGGTCAGCGGCGCCTACTCGATCGGCGCGTTCGCCACCGCCAACCTGCCGACGGACGACATCGTGCTCAAGCTGCTCGGCCCGGGCGGCAGCGCGGTCGCCACCGCCGGACACCGGCACGAGCCCGGAGGCCGTCGACCTACTCCAAGCGACGGCGCGAAGATCGCCGACGGCACCTACAAGGTCGTGGTGTGCGCGTTCGACGACCCGACCGTGCCCGCCAGCGCCGAGCAGTTCGACTACACGGGCGGCTACGCCGTCAACACCACGGCCGGCGCGCCGCGCGACGCCGCCGCCAACCCGTCGTGGCAGTTCTTCGAGGCCAACCCGACGACGGCGGGCACCGACACGCGCGTGATCGGCTGCTTCCGCACCGCCGACCGGCTGCGACCTCGGGCCTCGACAGCCCGGCCTCGCGCGGCCCGTGGGACGCGCTCCCGGCGACCGGCCTGCCGACGTTCACCACCCAGGGCAACGCCGCCCGCACCGCGGAGGCGCGCACCTCGCCGCTGACGCCCGGCGCCGTTCGGCTTCATGCCGGTCTCGCCCGACGCGCCAGTACGAGTTCCCGTTCGCCGAACGAGTGGAAGAAGACCAAGTGCGACCCGACGCCGCTCGCGGTGCCCGGCCAGGGCGCCGACATCTCGGCCGCGGTCGACGAACCTGTTCGCCGGCCACAACCGCTTCCACGACTACGCGTACCACCTCGGCTTCACCGAGGGCAACTACAACCTCCAGCAGTCCAACTTCGGCGCCACCGGCCCGGGCCGCGACGGCGACCCGGAGATCGGCAACGTCCAGGCCGGCGCGCTCGACCGGCGGCGCGCCGAGCTACCTCGGCCGCGACAACGCCAACCAGATCACGCTCAGGACGGCGTCCCCGGCATCACCAACCAGTACCTGTTCCAGCCGATCGCCGGCCGCGTTCTACGCCCCGTGCGTCGACGGCGACTTCGACACCTCGGTGTTCGGCCACGAGTACACGCACGCGATCTCCAACCGCATGGTCGGCGGCCCCGACGACGGGCTGACCGGCTTCCAGGGCGGGGCGATGGGCGAGAGCTGGTCCGACCTGGTCGCGCTCGAGTACCTGCAACGCGCACGGCTACGTGCCGCTCGACGGCGCCAACCCGTGGGCGGACGGCGCCGTACGTGACCGGCAACAAGAAGACCGGGCATCCGCGACTACGCGCTCGACGCCAACCCGCTCAACTACTCCGACGTCGGCTTCGACACTGACCGGGCCCGGAGGTGCACGCCGACGGCGAGATCTGGAACGCCGTCAACTACGACCTCCGCCAGGCGCTGGTGAAGAAGTACGACGCCTCGTTCCCGTCGAGCGACCGCGGCGCTGCAGCTGCGCTGCGCCGACGGCCGGCCGGGCACGACGGCGCCGGAGGCGCCGCTGCCGGCCGACCAGTGCCCGGGCAACCGGCGCTGGGTCCAGATCATGTTCGACGCGTTCCTGCTCCAGCAGGGCGACACGAGCATGCTGACCGCGCGCGACGCCTACCTGGCGGCCGACCGGATGCGCTTCGGCGGCGCCAACCAGGCCGAGCTGTGGGCGGCGTTCGCCAAGCGCGGCATGGGCCAGTCGGCCTCGACCGAACACCACCGAGGACGACCAGCCGAAGCCGGGCTTCGACTCGCCGCTGGCCGACAACGCGACGATCACGCTTCACCGCCACCGACAGCGGACGCCCGATCGCGACGACGTCTACATCGGCCGCTACGAGGCGCGCGCCACCCCGGTGGCCGACACCGACGCCTCGACCGCGCTCGGCGCGACGGTGAAGCTCGTGCCCGGCACCTACGACGTGCTCGTCCGCTCCGCCGGCTACGGCCTGCGGCGCTTCACGCTCACCGTCGACCGCCGGCCAGACGCTGACGCAGACGCTACGCGCTGACGCCGAACTGCGCGTCCAAGAGCCAGGGCGCGACGGCGCGGGCGCCGGGCACCAACCTCGCACGACCTGATCGACGACACCGAGGCCACGACCTGGGACGTCACCGGCGCCACCGGCGTGAACGTCGAGCCGGCCGGCGGTGACGATCGCGCTTCGGCGGGCGCCAAGCCGATCCGGTCGGTCGCGGTCAGCGCGCTGCTCGACCCGGACGACCCGGACGGCGACGAGAGCGCGCTTCACCGCGCTGCGCCGCTTCAGGGTCGAGACGTGCACGGGCGGACGCAACTGCACGCTGCCGACGAGCTGGAAGACGCTCTACACGAGCCCGGCCGACGCGTTCCCGGCCGTCGCGCCGCGCCCGCTGGCGCCGGACCTCACGCTGCGGACGTTCGACGTGCCCGGACACGGCGGCGACCCAGATGCGCTTCACCGCGCTCGGAGAACCAGTGCACGGGCGGCCCGGCCTACCAGGGCGAGCAGGACGCCGACCCGCTGAACGCGACCGACTGCGACACGGCCTCCGACAGCGGCGCAGTCGCTGCACGCGGCCGAGTTCCAGGTCTTCTAGGGGCGCGGAACTCGAAGGCCACGTCACCGAGGGCGAACGCGTCGCGTTCGCCCTCGAGGACGACCTTCTGCACGCCGACTGGGCCGTCGGCCTTCAGGCGCAGCGGGGCGTCGTCGTCGAGCGGGAGCCGCTGCCAGTCGCCGAGGTGCTCGGCGGCGCCGAGGTGCACCTCCAGCGTGGCCGGGCCGGCGCCGGCCTGCGCGCGCCAGGCGTCGGCGTCGAAGCCGTACTCGGTCACGACGACCATCGAGTCGCCGGGGTCCTTGGTGGCCATGCGCGCGGCGCCGGGGATCCGGGCGGCGAGGCCGGCCAGCCGGTCGGCGAGCCCGGGCGGCTTCGTGGTGGCCGGCACCTTCAGCGGGCGCGGGAGCAGGCCGTGCACCTGGACGGCGCGCCACTTGCGCCCGCTCGCCGAAGCGCTCGCCGGCGCGGAGGTCGGGAAGCCCAGCTCGCGGACCGCCGCCGTCGCCTCCTCGAGCGGCACGTCGGCCGTGAAGCCGGCGCCGTAGCCGAGCGTGCGCTCGGGCGGCTCGGCGCCGATCCGCAGCACCTCGATGTCGAGCGAGCCGGCGCGGACGATCCCGCTCGCCATCCCGGCCACCTCCTCGACCTCGGCCAGCACGGGCGCCCCCGTGCGCTGCGACAGCTCGGCGAGCGTGGCCGCCGGGTCGGCGGCCCGGAGGATCAGGTGGTCGAGGACGAGGCGCATCTCACAGCGAGTCGATCGCCTCGTTGAACGTCTGGCTGGGGCGCATCACCGAGGTCGCCTTGTCGCGGTCGAAACGGAAGTAGCCGCCGAGGTCGACGCCCTCCCCCTGCACCGCCTCGAGCTCCTCGACGATCGTCTCCTCCGCGTCGGCCAGCTTCTTCGCGAGCGGCGCGAAGACCTTCGCCAGCTCGGCGTCCTCGTCCTGGCCGGCGAGCTCCTCGGCCCAGTAGCGGGCGAGGAAGTAGTGGCTGCCGCGGTTGTCGAGCTCGTTGACCTTGCGCGAGGGCGACTTGCCGTTCTCCAGCAGCGTGCCGGTGGCGGCGTCGAGCGTGCGCCCGAGGATGCCCGCGCGACCGTTACCCGTCTTGTCGGCCAGCATCTCGAGCGAGACGGCGAGCGCGAGGAACTCGCCGAGCGAGTCCCAGCGCAGGTGGTTCTCCTTGACGAGCTGCTGGACGTGCTTCGGGGCCGAGCCGCCCGCACCGGTCTCGAACAGCCCGCCGCCGTTCATCAGCGGCACGACCGAGAGCATCTTCGCGCTCGTGCCGAGCTCCAGGATCGGGAACAGGTCGGTGAGGTAGTCGCGCAGGACGTTGCCGGTGACGGAGATCGTGTCCTCGCCGTCCTTGGCCCGGCGCAGCGTGAACTTCGTCGCCTCGCCGACGGGCATGACCTCGATCTGGATGCCGTCCGTGTCGTGCTCGGGCAGGTAGGCGTTGACCTTCTTCAGCACCTCGGCGTCGTGCGCGCGGGTCTCGTCGAGCCAGAACACGACGGGCGCGCCGGTGGCCTGCCCGCGCTCGACCGCGAGCCGGACCCAGTCGGCGATCGGCGCGTCCTTGGTCTGGCACGCGCGCCAGATGTCGCCGGCGTCGACCTCGTGCTCGAGCACCGCGTCGCCGTCGGAGTTCACGACGCGCACGGTGCCCGCCGACTCGATCTCGAACGTCTTGTCGTGGCTGCCGTACTCCTCGGCCTTCTGCGCCATCAGGCCGACGTTGGGCGTCGTGCCCATCGTGGCCGGGTCGAACGCGCCGTTCTCGCGGCAGAAGTCGATCGTCTCGGCGTACAGCGCCGCGTAGCTGGAGTCGGGGATGACGGCCTTGGCGTCGGCCTCGCCGCCGTCGGCGTCCCACATGTGGCCCGACGAGCGGATCATGGCCGGCATCGAGGCGTCGATGATCACGTCGCTCGGGACGTGCAGGCCGGTGATGCCGCGGTCGGAGTCGACCATCGAGATGCGCGGGCCGGTCTCGTAGGCCTTCTCGATCGCCTCCTCGATCGGCTTGCTGTCCTCGTCGGGCAGCTCGCGCACGGCGGTGAGGATGCTGGCGAGACCGTGGTTGGGCGTCGCGCCGACGCTGTCGAGCACCTCGCCGTGCTCGGCGAAGACGTTCTTGAAGTACGCGCGGACGGCGTGGCCGAAGATGATCGGGTCCGAGACCTTCATCATCGTCGCCTTCAGGTGCACGGAGAAGAGCACGCCCTTCTCCTTGGCGTCCTCGACCTGCTCGGCCAGGAACGCGTCGAGCGCCTTGCGGCTCATCACCGCGGCGTCGACGATCTCGCCCGCCTGCACCGGGATCAGCGGGTGCAGCACCGTGACCTCGCCGTCGGCGTCGACGTGCTCGACCCGCAGCTCGCCGTGCTCGGCGATCGTCACCGACTTCTCGCTGGAGCGGAAGTCGCCGTCGGACATCGTCGAGACGTGCGACTTGGAGTCCTTGCTCCACTCGCCCATGCGGTGCGGGTGGTTGCGGGCGAAGTTCTTGACCGACTCGGGCGCGCGGCGGTCCGAGTTGCCCTCGCGCAGCACCGGGTTCACGGCGCTGCCCTTGACCTTGTCGTAGGCCTCGCGGGCGACCTTCTCCTCGTCGGTGCTCGGCTCCTCGGGGTAGTCGGGCAGGTCGTAGCCCTTCTCCTGGAGCTCCTTGATCGCCGCCTTCAGCTGCGGGTTGGACGCGCTGATGTTCGGCAGCTTGATGATGTTCGCCTCGGGCGTCTGGGCGAGCTTCCCGAGCTCGGCCAGTGCGTCGGCCATCCGCTGCTCATCGGTCAGCCGGTCCGGGAACTGGGCGAGGATGCGCCCGGCCAGGGAGATGTCGCGCAGCTCGACCTCGACGTCCGCCTGGGCGGCGTACGCCTCGAGCACGGGCAGGAACGAGTGGGTCGCGAGGGCGGGCGCCTCGTCGGTGTAGGTGTAGATGACCTTCATGGAGGGCGAGGAGGCTATCGGCGATACTGGAACGGCATGCCGCACGTCCCTCCCGCACGGCATCTGTTGCGCGCCAAGGACCTGGCCGACGCCCGTTACGCGGAGCCGCTGGACGTCGATGACCTGGCCGCCGCGGCGGGTCTCTCGCGGGCCCATTTCAGCCGCGAGTTCCGCCGCACGTTCGGCGTCTCACCGCACGCGTACCTGCTCACGAGGCGGCTGGAGCGCGCTGCGGCGCTGCTCCGCGTGACCGATCGCTCGGTCGCCGAGATCTGCATGGACGTCGGGCTGGCGAGCGTCGGCTCGTTCACGACCAGCTTCACGCGCACCTACGGGGTCTCGCCGACCGTCTACCGGGCGAGCTTCCCGCCCGCCTCCAACCTGGCCCGCCTGCCGGCCTGCATCGTGCGCGCCTACGCCCGTCCGCAACACCGCACGTTTCGAGAAGACAAGGCTCCCGTGGGGGATTAGCGTCCTCCCCATGTACACGATCGCCAACACACAGGTCTGGGTCCACGACCAGGACGAGGCCCTCGCCTTCTACACCGAGAAGCTCGGCTTCGAGGTCCGCTCGGACGTCACGGTGCCCGAGCTCGGCAACTTCCGCTGGCTGTCCGTCGCGCCTCCCGGCCAGGAGCAGTTCTCGCTCGTCCTCATGGCCATCCCGGAGGGGATGTTCGACGAGGAGACCGTCAAGCAGATCCACGAGCTGATGGGCAAGGGCGTCGCCGGCGGCGTCTTCCTCTCCACCGACGACGTGCAGCGCGACTACGAGGACCTCAAGTCCCGCGGCGTCGAGTTCACCGAGGCGCCCGAGGACCGTCCCGTACGGCATCGACTCCGGCTTCCGCGACCCGTCGGGCAACGCCTTCCGGCTCACCCAGGTCAAGGAGCTGGCCGGGCTCTAGCCCCAGAGGCGCCGGCGCAGCCCGGACGCGCGGGCGATGGGGCGTGCGACGGCGGCGCGGATCGCCTCCTCCGTGCCCGCGAGGATCAGCTCCTCGCGGGCGCGGGTGACGGCGGTGTAGAGCAGCTCGCGCGACAGCAGGCGGGAGGTCGGGTCCGGGAGCAGGACGGCGGCGGTCCCGAACTGGGAGCCCTGGCTCTTGTGGACCGTCATCGCGTACACGGTCTCGACCGCGCCGAGGCGGGCGGGGCTGAACTCGAGGATCTCGCCGCGGCGCTCGAAGGCGGCCGTCACGCGGCCGTCGCCGGCGGCGACCACCACGCCGGTGTCGCCGTTGAAGAGCCGCAGGCCGTAGTCGTTCTCGGTGACGAGCAGCGGGCGGCCGGGGTACCAGAGCGAGTCGCCGAACCCGCCGGCGGCCGCGGCCACCCAGCCCTCGATCCGCGCCATCCAGGCGGCGACGCCGTACTGGCCGTGGCGGTGCGCGCACAGCACGCGGTGCTCGCCGAGCGCGTCGAGCGCGGCGGCGGCGTCCCCGCCCGCGCCGCGTCGATGACCCTCCGCGCGGCCGCCACCGCGCCCTCGCGGATCGGCTCGTGCGCGTCGTCCTGCAGCCACGCACGCCCTCGAGCCCGCCGCCGCGGAGCGCGTCGACGAGCCCGTCGGCGTCGCCCGCGCGGACGGCGCCCGCCACGGTCGCGATGCCGGTGCCGAAGCGGTGCACGCGATCGAGCACGACGATGCCGTCGCCGATCGCCGCGCCCCGGTCCGTGGACTTCACGGTCACGCCCGACGCGGCCTCGAGCGCGGCCTGGGCGGCGGGCGCATGGCGAGCCCGTCGGCGGCGGGCCCGACGATGTCGCCGAGCACGGCGCCGGCCTCGATCGAGGCGAGCTGGCCGGGGTCGCCGACGAGGATCAGCCGCGCGTCGGGCTGCACGGCCTCGGCGAGCCGCGCCATCAGCGACAGCGAGACCATCGACGTCTCGTCGACCACCACGACCTGGTGCGGGAGCCGGTTGCCGCGGTTGTGCCGGAAGCGGCTGTGGCTGTCGGGCCGCCAGCCGAGCAGGCGGTGCAGCGTCGAGGCCTCCAGCGCCAGCAGCTGCTCGCGGACCCGTCGGAGACGTCGAGCCGCGCGGCCTCCTCGTGCACCGCCTCGCTCCAGCCGGTCGGCCGCCTTGCCGGTCGGCGCGGCCAGCGCGACCAGCGGCGGGGCGTCCGACTCGCTCCATCAGCAGCGCGACGATCCGCGCGACCGTGGTCGTCTTGCCGGTGCCCGGCCCGCCGGCGACCACCGCGAGCCGGCGCAGCACGGCCGACGCGGCGGCGAGCCGCTGCGCCGTGTCGGCGTCGCCGCGCGAACAGGCGGTCCAGCCCGGCGCGCGCCGGCGCCGTCGGCGCCGTCGCGCGCCGCTGAACGCGGCGAGGTCGGCGGCGATCTGCCCCTCCTCGCGCCAGTAGCGGTCGAGGTAGAGCGCGTTGCCCTCGAGCGCAGCGGACCGCCGGCCAGCGGGCTCGCCGCGACCCGCGCGCGCCAGCTCGCCGCGTCCGGCCACGGCAGCGCCGAGAGGTCGACGGGCTCGCGCTCCTCGCCCTCGACGGTCGCGGTCGTCGCGACCGTCGCCAGGTCGACGTAGACGTGCCCGAGCCGCGGCCCGCGCACGGCGAGCGCGCTCGCGAGCACGACCGCCTCGTCCTCCTCGCCGGCCAGCGCCGCGAGCCGCACGCGCGACGTGGACGTCGGCGGCGGCAGCACGCCCGCCTCGTTGAACGCCCGCAGCAGCGCGGGCGCGCGGCGCGCCAGCGCGAGGGTCGAGGAGGTCGGCGCTCGATCACGCCAGCGCCTCCGAGAGCGCCTCGACCAGCGCGCCGGGCGGGTGCCACGCGAACACGCCGCCGCCGGCGCCGCCGGTCATCCCGCGCAGGAACAGGTAGTAGACGCCGGCCAGGTGCGCGCGGGTCGTAGCCGGGCACGCGCCAGCCCAGGTAGCGGTGCAGCGCGACGGTGTAGAGCAGCGCCTGCAGCGCGTAGTGGGAGGCTCCATCTCGGCCGCCAGCGCGGCCGGCGGTAGTGGGAGGCGGTCAGCGGCTCGCCGGGCGGGCCGAGCCAGTTGGTCTTGTAGTCGGCGATCGCGAAGCGGTCGCCGGATCCGCATCACGAGGTCGATGCTGCCGGTCAGGTAGCCGCGCACGCTCGGCCGCAGCGCGGGGTCCTCGAGCCGCTCGCGCGTAGCCGGCGAGCGGATCGCCGGCCGGCAGGTGCTCGCGCAGGACCGCGGCGATCGCGGCCGGCGTCGAGCCGCCCGGTCGGCTCGTCGCCGCCCGCCAGCGGCAGCTCGAAGGCCAGCTCGTCGAGCCGGTCGGCGCGCGCGACGTCGCGCAGCCGGAGCCCGTCGGCCAGCGGCGTCTCGATCGCCGCCGCGCAGCCCGGCGACGATCAGCGCCGGCTCGCCGATGTCGACCTGCCGCCGCGCCTGGACCTCCCCCACCCGCGCCGCCAGCTCGGCCGTCAGCTCGTCCGCCGCGAAGTCGGTCGCCTCCAGCACGCTGTGCACGAAGGTGCCGAACGCGCGTGCCGACCGGGCGCGTCGGCGAGCGGCAGCGGCGAGCACCCGGCGGGGCCGCCGCCCGCCTCCGGCTCGTCGTCGACCACCGGCTCCTCGGGCTCGCTGGCGACGCGCGCCTCGTGGGCGCCGGCGGTGATGTCGCTGTAGGAGGTCCGCCGCCAGCCGCGGTCCAGCCGCCGGTCGAAGGTGAGCGCCTCCAGCGCGGCGGGCGCGTGCAGCGCGCCCGACCACGACGACCGGCATGCCGAGCGGCGACTCCTCGAGCGAGATGCAGCCCGGCGCCGCGCCGCGTCAGCGCCTGGAAGCGCGTGCGCGCCTCGGCGTCGGTCGGCGTCTGCGCTGCCCGACGGCCGCGACGGTCCCGTCGTCGTCGCGGGAGAACAGCAGCCGCGTCAGCGCGGAGTCGCGCGTGTCGTAGGAGCCCGCCCACCACAGCACCGCCTGGTGCCGGGCGCGGGTCAGCGCGACGTAGGCGAGCCGCAGCTCCTCGCCCCGCTCCTCGGCCTGGTGCTGCTGCGCGTGGCGCCGGAAGTCCGCGCCCTCGAGCCCGACGTCGACGGTCGCGCGTCGGAGGCGGCGGGGTCGTGGAAGGTGACCGGCTCGCCCTTGCGCTCCGGGAACGGCTCCCACAGGAACGGGCAAGTAGACGACCGGGAACTCCAGGCCCTTGCTGCGGTGGATGGTCAGGACCTGCACGGCCTCGTCGTCGGACTCCAGCCGGCGGCTGTGCTCCTCGACGCCGGTCTCCTGCTCGGCGTCGGCGATCCGGCGGCGCAGCCACGCGGTCAGCGCGGCCGGGCCGAGCTGCTCTGCGCGTCGCCGCGGCGTGCAGGAGCTGGCCGACGTGGCGCAGGTCGGTCAGCTCGCGCTCGCCGCCGGCCTCGCCGAGCACCCGCGCCGGGCAGCCCCTCGACGAGCGTGATCCGCTCGCTCAGCGACGCGACGCCCTCCAGCCGCAGCACCTGCGCCCACCGGTGCAGCCGCGCGTGGATGCGCTCCCACTCCTCCTCGCTCGCGGACGCGACCTGCTCGGCGCTCCAGCCGAGGAACGGCGTCAGCGCGCACGGCGTGCGCGCGCAGCGTCGAGCTCGGCCGCTCGATCGCCTCCAGCAGCCGCAGCCAGTGCTCGGCCGGCGTCGGTGGCGAACACGCTGCCCGCGCCGTTGATCACCGCCGGCACGCCGACCTCGGCCGAGCGCGTCGCGCACCAGCGCCGCCTGGCGGTTGGTCCGCACGAGCACGGCGACGTCGCCCGGCTCGATCGGCCGGCCGTCGATACGCGCGCGCCCGAGGTCAGCAGGCGCACGACGTCGCCGGCGAGGTCGCGGGCGACGTGGTCGCGCGTCGGGGACTTCTCGGCGAACCCCTTGGCCGTCAGCGCCATGCCGTGGGTCCCGCGCTCGACGAGCCGGATCCGCAGCGGGGCGCCTTCGGGCTCCCGCGAGCGGGTGCGGGTGGCGCGGCCCGCACCTGCCGGTAGAGGATGTCCGGGTGCCCGAGGCTGCGTGCCGCCGAGCAGGGCGTCGTAGGCGTCGATCAGCTCCTGGTCGCTGCGCCGGTTGACGCTCAGGGTCTCGCGCGTCGTCGCCGCGCGCCGCGTCGAGGTACGCGTAGACGTCGGCGCCGCGGAACGCGTAGATCGCCTGCTTCGGGTCGCCGATCAGCACGAGGGCGACGCCCGCCGCCGAACGCGCGCCGCAGGATGTCCCACTGCACCGGGTCGGTGTCCTGGAACTCGTCGACCAGCACGACGCTGTAGCGCTCGCGCAGCCGCCGCACCGCGTCCGGGTTGCGCAGCGTGGTGCGCGAGACGGGTCAGCAGGTCGTCGTAGGTGATCACCCCGGCGCGGCGCTTGCGGTCCTCGAGCTCCTTGATGACGGCGATCGCCAGGCCGTACCGCATCGCCGCCGCGGAGCCCTCGGGCGCGGAGGCCGGCTCCAGCCGGCGGCGACGGGTTGGCGATCGCGGCGCGCGCGATCTTCATCGCCTCGTCGCGCTTGAACGGCGGCGCGTCGCCCGGCCGGTAGAACCGCCGCACGTACAGGTCGTCGACCACCTCGGCCAGCAGATCGTCGACGTCCTCCACGAACACCACGTCGCGCTCGACGTCGCCGACCACCCCGAGGCCGCCGAGCACCTCCTGGCAGAAGCCGTGCGTGGTCGCGATCGTCGCCGCGTCGAAGTCGGCCAGCGCGTCGATCAGCCGCACGCCGCCGCAGGGCGACCTCCTCCGGCGGCGCGTCGGCGAGCAGCCGCACGACCTCGTCGTCGGCTCGGCCGCGCTGCCCACCTCGAGACCTCGCTCTACCGCCACGAGCCGCTCGCGCACGCGGTCGCGCAGCTCGCCGGTGGCCATGCGGGTGAAGGTGACGAGCAGGAGCTTGTCGAGCGGCGTGCCCTCCGCGACGTAGCGGGCCGCGAGCGCGGCGATCGTGTACGTCTTGCCGGTCCCGGCGCTCGCCTCCAGCACCGTGATGCCGGTCGGCAGCGGGCCGCAGACGTCGAAGGCGCGCTCGCTCACTGGTCGGTCACCTGCTCGCGCTCCAGCAGCCCGTCCCACAGCCGCCGCGCGTAGCGCCCGAGCCGGGCGCGCTCGTCCACGGTCCAGTCCTCGCCGGCGCGCGGCGGCTCCTCGAGCAGCTCCTCGAGCGTCTTGACCCCGCCGAGCACGAGCGTGTGCTCGGGCTCCTGGTCCTCCTTGGTGAAGTTCCACGGCGACTTCCACGCCCCTCGGCCGCGCGCGCCGGGTCCGCGCCCGCGCGCCGCGCCTGCGCCCACGCCGCCGACGTCGCGCAGTACAGCGGCAGCGGCTCGAGCATCCCGCGGTCGAACAGGTCGAGCACGATCGCGAGCTGCTCGCGCGCCTCGCCCGCGTCGAGCGGCTCGATCCGGGCGACCGCCAGCCCGCCCCCGCCGGTGCCCCGGCCGATCGTGATCGGCCTCGAACGCGCGGCCCGGGTGCGCCGCGGTGAGCGCGAGCAGCCGGACCCAGGCCGAGATCCGGTGGCGCGGGTTCACGCGCGAGTAGGTCACGGTGCGCAGCACGTCGCCGCACACGTCGGGGACCGTGCCGCTGATCAGGCGCCCGCCGACGCGCGACCCGCACGTCGACCGAGCCGGCCTCGCCCGGCATGAGCTTCCCGACCTGCTCGACGATCGCGTCGACGTCCGGCTCCACGCGCTCGATCTCCGGCCGGCCGAGGGCGCCGGGCGGGAGCGTGCCGCGCGCGATCTCGGCGAGGATCGCGCCGCGCCGGTCCGCTCCGGCGAGCCGCGCCTGCAGCATCCGCTCGCCGACGCTCCAGCGCTCCAGCCCGTCGAGCTCGATCGGCAGCGCGTCCTCGACCTCGTCGTCGTACTCGGCGACGGTGACGCCGAGGCGGCGGCGCAGGAACGCCCGCACCGGGTGGCGCGCGAAGCGCACCAGGTCCTCGACCTCCACGACCGCCTCGCCGGGCGGCGAGCAGCGGGCCGGGCAGGAACGGCGCGGGCTCGGGCCGGTCGCCGGCCAGCGCGGCCGCGCCGTCGAGCATCGTGCGGTCGAACCCCCACGGCGCGGGGGCCTCGAAGTTGCGCGGGTCGAACGGCTGCAGCGGGTGGCGGACGAGCACGCGCTCGCGCGCCTCGCCGCCGGGCACGTGCACGGTGCGGTCCACGACGTCGAGCAGCTCGCCGACCGGGACGGCCGGGGGCCGGCGCGCGTTCGTGCGCTCGTCGTTGCCCGTGTAGGTGACGATCAGCCGGTCGGTCGCCGCCATCAGCGCGTCGAGCAGCATCTGGCGGTCCTCGGTGCGGGCGTCGCGGTCGCCGACGTGCGGCTCGCGCAGCACCAGGTCGTCGCCGTCGCGCGGCGCCTTGCGCGGGAACTCGCCGTCGTCGAGCCCGAGCAGGCACACGACCCGGTGCGGCACCGAGCGCATCGGCACGAGCGTGCAGACGGTCAGGCTGCCGGTGCGGAAGTTGGTGCGGGTCGGGCGGCCCTGGAGGCGGTCGGCGAGCAGCGCGCGCACCTCGCCGAGCGCCAGCGGCGTGGCGCTCCCGCCGGACTCGCCGACCACGTCGGCCAGCACCCGCTGCAGCTCCGCGCGCTGCCACGTCTCGCGCGGCCCGGCGACCGCGAGGGCATCCGCCGCCTCGGCGATCGCCTGCGCCCAGGCCGCGATCGGCTTCGGGTCGCGCAGCGAGTCGACGGCGTCGCGCAGGCGGTCGACCAGCTCGGCGAACCGGCCCGCGAGGTCGATCGCGCCGCTGTCGACGTCGTCGAGCGGCAGCACGCCGCCGAGCAGCCGGTGCTCCTCCTCGGTCATCGTCACGCCCAGCAGCACGCGGTCCAGCCCCGCCCGCCAGGTGCCGGCGGGCAGCGCGGAGAGCTTGAACGGCTCGCGATGGTCGGCGTCCAGGCCCCAGCGGATCCCGCTCTCGGCGACCCAGTCCTCGAGCCGCGCCAGCTCCTCGTCGTCGAGGCGGAAGCGGCGGCGGACCGGCTCGCGGTCGGCGAGGTCGAGCACCTGGGAGGCGGTCAGCCGCTGCTCGGCGAGGTCGATCAGCCGCCCGGCCACGCCGAGCATCGGGTTGGTCTGGCGCAGGGAGCGGTCGGCGAGCCGCACGCGCAGGTCGGGCGGGCGCAGCTCGATCGGGATCGCCTGCAGCTCGTCGTCGTCCTCCGCCGCGTCGCCCGCGCCGAACGTCGCCTGGATCAGCGGCGCGAACGTCTCGATGTCCGGGCACATCACGATCACGTCGCGCGGCTCGAGCGTGTCGTCCTCCTGCAGCAGCCGCAGGATCGCGTCGCGCAGCACCTCGACCTGGCGCGCGCGGCCGTGGCACGAGTGCACCTGCACGCTGTGGTCGTCCTCGGCGAGCTCGGCGCGCTGCTCGCCCGACGGCCTGCGGTCGTGACGGACGTCGTCCTGGATGCGGCCGAGCAGCGTCGGCGGCGGGTCGGCCGTCGCGTGGTGGTGATCGGCGTGGTCGGCGCCGATCACGAGCTGCAGCTCGCGGGCGTCGCGGCCCCAGGAGGCGAGCAGCCGGTTCTCCACCAGCGCGGCGGTGGTGTCGCGCGAGCGGCGCCGCACGTCGCCGGCCGCGCCGAGCTTCTCCCACAGCGCCGGCGACGGGTGGAGCAGGAACAGGTGCACGTCGCGGCCGGTCGCCAGCGCGCGCAGCACGGAGAGGTGGGCGGCCGGCAGCCGCGTCAGGCCGAACAGCGACAGCCGCGCCGGCAGGTCGGCCGCCGCGGGGTCGGCCGCCAGCCGCGCGCACGCCGCCTCCAGGCGCTCCGCGGGACCCTCGTGGCCGATCCGCTCGCGCAGCCGCCGCCACAGCTCCGCCTGCCACGCCGCGTCGGGCGGCAGCCCGCGGCCGTCCGCGTCGATGTCGCGCCTCTCCGCCCACGCGCGCAGCATCTCCGGGCGCTGCAGCGCGTAGCGGTCGAACAGCCCGGCCAGGTGGCGGATGGCGGTGAAGCGGCGCGACGCCCGCGTCTCGCCGCCGAGGTGCTCGGCGAGGCTGCGCAGGAACGGCTCCCCCAGCGACGCGCCGACCACCTCCAGCAGCGGCCACACCATCCGCTCGGGCAGCCACGGGTCGTACTCGGCGTCGTAGCCGGAGGCGGCCGCCACCGCCTCGTCGGCCAGCCGCCGCGGCGACGGGAACTCGACGTTGGCGCAGATCCCGAGCCGGTCCGCCACCCGCTGGGTGAGCCAGCGCTCCATCCCGCGCGTCGGCACGCACACGACCTCCGCCGCGAACGGGTCGGGCAGCGGGTCGTCGAGGAGCTCGGCCAGCGCCGAGACCAGCCCATCCGCCCGCTCTGCCCGGTGCACATGAAGCATCGCCTCACTTCATTTCACTGCACGAAGGGGTCAGACCCCTCGCGGGTGGGTAGGCGCGCCGGATGGCGGAGGCGCACAAGTTCGGCGAGGGGAAGCCGTTCTCGCTCGGCGTCGAGGAGGAGCTGTTCCTCGTCGACCCGCAGACGGGGGAGCAGATCAACGCGTCCGAGGCCGTCGTGGACCGGCTCGGCGACGTGGACGGCAAGGTCGAGCGCGAGCTCCACGCGTGCCAGGTCGAGCTGATCACGGGCGTGTGCGACACCGCCGCCGATGCCGTCGCCGAGCTGGCCGCCCTGCGGCGCGCGGTCGGCGCCACCGGCGCCGGGCTCCTCGGCTCGGGCACGCACCCCTCGGCGCGCGAGGGCGAGGCGGAGATCACCGACAAGGAGCGCTACGAGAAGATCCGCGAGCTGCTCGGCGACGCGGTGGCGACCGCCGTCGGCGGCACCCACGTGCACGTCGGGATGCCCGACCCCGACAGCGCGATCCGCGCCTTCAACGGCATGCGCCGGCACCTGCCGCTGCTGCAGGCGCTCGCCGCCAACTCGCCGTTCCGGCACTCGCGCGACTCCGGGCTGGCGAGCGCGCGCGACGTGACGATGCGCGCCTGGGCCCGCTCCGGCGTCCCGCGCGCGATGCGCGACTTCGAGGACTTCGAGGAGTCCAGCGCGCGGCTGGCCCGCGCGGCCGACGTCGAGGACTACACGTGGTTCTGGTGGAAGCTGCGCCCCCACCCGCGGCTGGGCACGGTCGAGATCCGGGCGCTCGACGCCCAGACCTCGCTCGAGGAGCTGAGCGGGATCGTCGCGCTCACCCACTGCCTCGCCGTGCACGAGGCGACCAGCGACCCCGGCCCCGACATGCCGGCGGAGATCCTCGACGAGGGCTCCTTCCGCGCCGGGCGCTACGGCACCGCGGCGGAGCTGCCCGACGCCGACGGCGATCGGACGCCGGTCGCCGATCTGCTGAACGAGGCGCTGGAGCTGGCCCGCCCGCACGCGGCCGAGCTCGGCTGCGAGGGCGAGCTGCTCGTCCTGCCCCACCTCGTCGAATCCGGCGGCGGCGCGGGCAGGCAGCGCGCCCTGCACGCCATCGGCGGCATGGGCGCGCTGCTGCGCGGGCTGACCGAGGAGACCGGCTCCGCTAGCTGATCCCGAGCTCCGCCTTCTTGGCGTCGACGTCGATGCCGTGGAGCTTGGCGAGGTTCTCGCCGAGGATCTTGCGCTTCGCCTGGTCGGTGAGCTGCGGGTAGCCGCGCTCCTCGACGATGTCGCGCGGGAGCTCGAAGTTCCAGAACTCCTCCAGCGCCCACTGCGGGTGCCAGATCGGCGACTCGCCGCCGTAGATGATCTTGTCCTCCCCGCACCACCACATCATCTTCCCGAGCGTCTCCGCGAACACCCGCGGCTGGCGCGCGATGAAGTTCACCGTCGCCGCGATCGACGCGTACAGGTTCGGGTAGCGGACGATCTGCCACAGCACCTCGTCGAGCCACGGCAGGCCGACGTGGAAGATGACGAAGTTGATGTCCGGGAAGTTGGCCGCCGCGCCGTCCATGTCGAACGTGCGCGTGTGCTCGATCGGCTGCGGCCCGAGCGGGACGCCCTTGTGGACGCCGATCAGGTTGACCCCCAGCTCCTGCGCGTGCTCGAACACCGGGTAGGCGATCCGCGGGTCGTCCATGCGCCACGGGAACGGCTGGCCGTAGTCGTAGCGCACGTTGTAGAACTTGAACGCCTTGGCGCCGTAGTCCTCGACCTGGCGGGTCATCAGGTCCAGCGCCTTCTTGCCCTCGAGCGGGTTCACCGAGCCCCAGAACACCGCGCGGTCCGGGTGCTTGGCCGCCATCTCCGCGCACTTCTCCCACGGCGACAGGCCGTCGTGGAACAGGTCGGTGAGCGGGAGCGGCTGGGCCGCGATCATGTCGGTGTCGGAGCCCTCGATGACCATCTCGTAGATCTCGTCGACGCTCCACTCCTTGAAGAACTCGTCGCGGGAGAGGACCGTCTCGCCCTCGCGCGTGAGCAGCTGGTGGAAGGCGTAGAGGTGCTCGTCGAACATCTCGCCGGGAGGGCCGAGCGCGTTCTTCTTGTCGAAGTTGAACACGTGGCACACGCAGTCGAACACGAACGCGTCGACCTTGCGGCGCTCGGCGGTGTCGGGACGTTCCTGGGTGGTGGCCATCAGGCGGCGCTCCTCTTCAACCGATAGGGCTCGAGCTCCTCGAGCGGCATCTCCAGCTTCGCCCGCGCGTCATCGGACAGGCGGTCCATCGTCCACACGGGGTCCCACACGACCTGGACGTCGACGCTCTCGACGCCGTCCAGGCGCTTGAGGCGGTCCGGGATCGTGCTCGACATCGAGGCGACGAACGGGCACCAGCCGGTGGTCAGGACAAGGTCGACGGCGACGTGCGAGCCGTCGACCCGCACGTCCTCCACCACCCCCATGTCGACGATCGAGATGCCGCGGTCCGCGCAGCAGGGGTCGTACACCTCCCGCAGCGCGTCGAGGCAGGCCGGGCGGTCGGTCATGCGCTCCTCCCCTCATCGAGGTCGATGGCGATCCGGAAGCCAGTCGTCGGCGTGGCGCGCGCCGGGTCGGCGGGGAGCGCGCGGCACGCGCGCAGGCCCCAGCCGGTGTCGAGGTAGGAGCCGCCGCGCACGACGCCCCAGCCGTCCGCCGTGCGGTCGGCCACCCACTCCCACACGTTGCCGGCGAGCTGCTCGGCGCCGAACGGGCTCGCGCCGCCGGGGTGCGTGGTGACCGGGACCGTCCAGCCCCAGCCGGCGTCCACGCACGCGCACAGCGTCTCGTCGAAGGTCACGCCCCACGGGTACGGCCGCCCGTCGTCGCCGCGCGCCAGCGCCTCCCACTCGTCGGCGGTCGGCAGCCGCCCGCCCACGGAAGCGCAGTACTCCTCGGCCTGCGCCCGCGTCACGTTCGTCGCCGGATGGTCGGCCAGCACCGTGGGGGTCAGATCTTGCATTCGAGCACCGACGACCGGATAGCGCCCGATCAGCACCCGCCGCAGCACGACCTCGCGCTCCTCGCCGGGCTCGCCGACGCGGTAGCGCCCAGCTGGCAGCTCCACGAGCGCGTCCAGCACCGGACCATCTTCCCGCTCTAGCGGCCGGTGGGCAAGCTCATCCGCTCGCCGAGGCGCAGCACGCGGTGCGGCTGGCCGAGGCGATCGCAGGCGGCCGTGAAGTCGGCCGGGTCGGCGGTGTTGAAGGCGAACATGTCGTAGTGGCACGGGACCGCCACCCGCGCACGCATCTCGTGGGCGAACCGCGCCGCGTCCTGGGCGTCCATGTTCCCCAGCGCGCCGTTGATCGGGAGCAGCGCGACATCCACCCGCGGGCGTTCGAGCCCGTCGACCAGCAGCGTGTCGCCGGAGTGGTAGATCGACACGCTTGCCGGCGCGGACGACGTAGCCCGAGTACTCCGGCGCGAGCTCCGTATGCGCGGCCGGCACCGACTGGATCTCGAAGCCCGCGACCGTCGCGGTCTCGCCGAGGGCGAGCGTGACCGATGGCTCGCGCCCCAGCCGCTCGGCGGCGAAGCCCTTGTTGACCGTCGGACAGAGAAGCTGCGCTCCCGCCGCCAGAATCGGCGTCAGCGTCTCCGCGTCGAGGTGGTCGGTGTGGTTGTGCGACGACGTCACGACGTCGACGAAGTCCAGGCGCTCCGGCGCGACCACGCGCCGGCTGGTCCGCACGTGCGGCGAGGCGGTGTCCGCGTACTTGCGGGTCAGCGAGTCCGACAGGTACGGGTCCAGCAGCAGGTGGCGGCCCTCGTGCTTGAGCAGGAACCCGCTCTGGCCCAGCCACCACAGGCCTCGCCTCGACACCCGCGACGTCGGCGAGCAGCGCGTCGTCGGACTGGTACGGCTCGATCACAGCGTCTCGCGCACCCGCGCGACCCCCGCGCACATGTTCGCCAGCTTCGCCTTCGCCGCCCAGCGCGCGGTCTGGCTGAGCCCGCAGTCGGGCGCCAGCGAGAGCTTCTCGGCCGGCGCGTGCTCCAGCAGCCCCCGCACCCGCTCCTCGATGTCCTCCGGCGTCTCGACGTAGTAGCTCTTGACGTCCACGATGCCGACCGCGACGTCCGCGTGCTCGGCGATCGCGCCCACCACCTCTACCTCGGAGAACTCGCGGCCCGCCATCTCGACGTGCAGCTCGTCGGCCCGGAGGCCGTGGAAGGCGGGGAACAGCGGCGCGTAGCGGCGCGGCCCGACCGCGTGGCCCTTGTAGTTGCCGAAGCAGAGGTGCGTCGCAAGGCGGCAGCGACCCGCCACGGCGCTCGACGGTGCGGTTGAAGATGTCCACGAAGCGCTCGGGGTCCTCGCGGTGGCCGTAACAGCTCATCGACGGCTCGTCGACGGTGATCTCGGGGCAGCCGGCCTCCACGAGCAGCTCCAGCTCGCTCGCGACGATCGGCAGCAGCGCCTCCGTCAGCGCCCAGCGGTCGGGGTAGTCGGCGTTGGGGAGCAGCCGGCCGCTCAGCGTGTACGGCCCAGGCACGCTCATCTTGAGGTCCGGGCCGGGCGGCGCCAGCCTGCGCAGCCGCTCCCACTCCTCCAGCGTGCCCAGCCCGTGCGGCGCCGTCAGCTCTCCGGTGACCTCGTGCTTGCCGCGCTGGTCGTGCGCGGGCGGGCCGAAGCGGCGCGGCGGCTCGGCCTCGAGGTCGAGGCCCTCCAGGTGCCCGTAGAAGGAGAGGTTGAAGTCCAGCCGCGTCTGCTCCCCGTCGGTCACCACGTCGAGCCCGGCGGCGACCTGGTCGTGCAGCGCGGCCACGACCGCGTCGTCCTGCGCCTCGGCGACGTCGGCCGGCCCGAACTGGTCGAGGTTGGCGGCGGCGAACTCGAGCCAGCCGGGGAAGGGATAGGAGCCGATGACCGTGGTGCGCAGGGGCCTGTCCATGCCCCTGATTCCTATCGGACTGCGGTGCGGTGCAGCCCGGAGAGCGCCTTGCGGAGCGTCGCGTTGAGCTGGTCGCGCTCCTCCTCGTCGAGCCCGACGAGGATCTCGTCCTCCAGCGTGCCCTGCGCCTCGCGGGCGCGCTCAAGCGCCTCGCGGCCGGAATCGGTGATCTCGACGACGTGGCGGCGCCGGTCCTCGGGATCGCGCTTGCGCTCGGTCCAGCCGTTGTTCTCGAGCTCGTTGAGCAGGAGCACGCAGTTGTTGGCGTCCAGCATCAGCGTCTCGCACAGGTCCTGCTGGCGGGCGGGCGAGCGCTCGCGCAGGTAGCTGAGCACCAGGAACTGCCGCAGCCGCATGCCGAGCAGCTCGTCGGAGCTGGCGCGGTGGACGGCCTTGGAGAGGTGGAGCAGCATCGCGAGGGTCCCGGGCGGGCTCATTTGTCAGGGAGAGTACCAGCCATAATGAGAATCCCTTAAGCAGAGATAGTCCCTGTGCTAATGATTATCTCTATGCAATGGCTTATGCGAGATGAACGGCGCCGCTGGGCGGCGCTTGCCGTGGTGTGCCTCGGCCAGCTGATGATGATCCTCGACGCGACGATCGTGAACGTCGCGCTCCCGGCCATACAGGCCGACCTGCACTTCAGCCAGTCAGGGCTCACCTGGATCCTCGACGCCTACATGATCGCCTTCGGCTCGTTCCTGCTGCTGGCGGGGAGGCTGGGCGACCTGATCGGCCGCAAGCGCATCTTCCTCATCGGTCTCGTCATGTTCACCGCCGCCAGCGCGGCCTGCGGGTTCGCCGATTCGCAGAACGCACTGATCGCCGCACGCTTCCTCCAGGGGCTCGGCGGCGCGGTCGCCTCGGCCGTGATCCTCGCGATCATCGTCACCGACTTCCGCGAGCCGCGCGAGCGCGCCACCGCGATGAGCGTCTACACCTTCATCGTCTCCAGCGGCGGCTCGATCGGCCTGCTGGCCGGCGGCTCCCTGACCGAGGCGCTCGGCTGGCACTGGATCTTCTTCATCAACCTCCCGATCGGCGCGCTCGCCTTCTTCCTCGGGCGGATCCTGATCGAGGAGTCGCCGGCGCTGGGCCTGCGCCGCGGCGTCGACTGGATGGGCGCCGTGCTCGTGACGGGCGCGACCATGCTCATCGTCTACGCGATCGTCAAGGCGGCCGAGTACGGCTGGGGCTCGGCGCACACGCTCGGCTTCGCCGGCGCCGGCGCCGTGCTCCTGGGCGCGTTCGCCGTGCTGGAGACGCGGCTGCGCCAGCCGCTGTTCCCGCCCCGCATCCTGCGCGTGCGCGGCCTGATGGCGAGCAGCATCGTGCGCGGGTTCCTGATCACCGGGATGTTCTCCACGTTCGTGCTCGGGTCGCTGTACCTGGAGCGCGTGCGCGGCTTCGGCGCGCTGCAGACCGGGCTGGCGTTCCTGCCGATGACGGTCGTCATGGGCGCGATGTCGCTCGGCCCGGCCGCACGGGTCATGCGCAGCCTCGGGGCGCCGCGGATGCTGTTCGCCGGGCTCGGGATCATCGTGCTCGCGCTGCTCGGGCTGTCGCGGCTCGGGGCCGACTCGGCCTACGCGCCCGACGTGCTCGTCCCGTTCCTGCTGCTCGGGCTCGGCGCCGGTCTGTCGTTCCTGCCGCTGATGACGCTGGCGATGGCCGACGTGCCGGCCACCGACGCCGGCCTCGCGTCGGGCATCGTCAACGCCTCGCTGCAGATCTCCGCCGCCATCGGCGTCGCCACGCTGGGCACGATCGCCGCCGACCGCGCCGACGAGCTCGTCGACGGCGGCAGCGGCCTGCACAACGCGCTGACCGCCGGTTACACGCTCGCGTGGGAGGTCGGCGCGGCCAGCGTCAGCGTCGCGGTGGTGGTCGCGATCGCGCTGCTCGGCGGCGGCGGCGGCCGCCGGTGGCGACCGCGCACCGCCGAGGTGCTCGAGGCGACCTAGGCTCGCGCCGCCGCCGGCACGATGTTCTGGTTGCCCCGGAACACGTTGTCCGGATCCCAGGACGCCTTCACCGTGGCCAGCCGGTCGTAGTCCGCGCCGAATGCGGCGCGGACCCGATCGGCCCCCTCGTCGCCGATGAAGTTGAGGTAGGTCGCGCCGGTCTTCCACTCCGCGAACACCTCACGGACCTCGCGGCCCCAGGACATGTGCTCCTCGTCGCGATCCGCCCCCTCCCAGACGCAGAACGGGTGCACCACCCAGCCCGCATCTCGGTTCGTGAGCGGCGTCGCCTCGCCGTTGCGCGCCACCGCGCCGCCCCACGGGATCAGCAGCGACTGGGTGAAGCTCGCGGCCGGCATCCGGTCGGAGAAGGCGCAGTACGCCTCCACCGCCGGGTCGGGCAGGTCCGCGAGGTACTCAGCCGTCCACCAGTTCCGCTTGCCGGGCGGGTCGTCGATCATCGACTGCAGCTCGGCGTAGGGCATCTCGCCGAACAGGCTCACGACCGGCCGCGCGGCGCCGAGCAGGTCGTGCAGCGCGCGCTCGCCCTCCTCCACGGGCCCGGCCCACATGCCGACGACGGCCGCGACGAGGCGGCCCTGCCACTCGGGCGGGACGAACGGCGCCGGCGGCGCGGTCAGGTACCCCATCGCGAGCCCGGCCTCGTCGGGGGCGCCGGCGCTGAAGTCGCGCAGCGCGGTCGCGACGGCCACGCCGTCGGCCGGGTCGTAGATCGCGAGCCCGCCGTAGATCATCGGGCCGACCTCGTGCAGGCGGAACTCGAGCGCCGTCACCACGCCGAAATTGCCGCCTCCGCCCTTGTGGGCCCACAGCAGCTCGGGGTTCTCGTACTCGGTGGCGATCACGCGCTCCCCGTCGGCGGCGATCAGCTCGACGCCGACCAGGTTGTCGCACGTGAGCCCGTGCTTGCGCTCCAGCCAGCCCGACCCGCCGCCGAGCGTGAGCCCGGTGACGCCGGTGCTCGACACGCGCCCGCCCGTCGTCGCGAGCCCGAGCTGCTGGGTGCGGCGGTCGAACTCCGACCAGGTGGCGCCCGCGCCGCAGCGGGCGATCCGCCGCTGGGCGTCGACCGTCACGTCGGCCATCGGGCGGACGTCGATGACCAGGCCGCCCTCATTGAGCGACAGGCCCGCCACCGAGTGCCCGCCCGCGCGGACCGCGACAGGCATGTCGCGCTCCTGAGCGTGTGCGAGGGCCAGCGCCACGTCCTCGCGTGATGTACACCGCGCGATCAGCGCGGGCCGCTTGTCGACCATCGCGTTGAAGACGGCGCGCGACTCGTCGTACCTGCTGTCGGAGGGGGCGATCTGCTCGCCCGCGAAGCCCCGAATGGGTTCCATCTCAAACCTCCTGAGGTCGGGCCGACACTACGCCCGCCGGCACCTCTCATGCAAGGTTGACCGAAGTGGAATACTCTGAGTCGAGTAATGACCCGGCGCCGCGTATCGAACCCCCTCGCACTGGCGGTCCTGAGCTGCCTGAGCGAGCGGCCGATGCACCCGTACGAGATCTCCACCACGCTGCGCACGCGCGGCAAGGAGGAGAGCATCAAGCTCAACTACGGCTCGCTGTACTCCGTCGTGGAGTCACTGCGCAAGCACGGGCTGATCCGGGCGCTGGAGACCTCGCGCCAGGGCCGGCGGCCCGAGCGCACCGTGTACGAGATCACCGAGGCGGGCGCCGCCGAGCACGAGGACTGGCTCGCGGAGCTGCTCTCCACCCCGGTGCGCGAGTTCACGTCGCTGGAGGCAGGGCTGTCGCTGATGGCGGGCCTGGGGCCCGACGAGGTCGCGCGGCTGCTCGAGGAGCGGGCCGACCGGCTGCGCTTCGAGCTGCGCGGCCTCGACGCCACCCACGAGGCGGTGCTGGAGAGCGGCCTGCCGGAGCTGTTCCTCGTCGAGGACAAGTACCGCCGGACGCTGCTCGTCGCGGAGCTCGAGTTCGTCGCCCAGCTGGCGACGGCGATCCGCACCGAGCAGCTTCCGGGCACCGACGTGTGGCGCGAGCTGCGCGAAGACATCTCCCGGCCGGTGCTGGAACACCGGCCGGGAGCAACACCCGAGCCGGATCCGACCCGAGGCGCACTCGAACCATAGGACCCGGCTCCCGATCCAGGGAGTCATATGACCGAATCACATATCCAGGCGACCGAGCTCGCGAAGTCCTACGGGGACGTCCGCGCGCTCGACGGCCTGTCGCTGGAGATCGCCGCCGGCAGCGTGTTCGCGCTGCTCGGACCCAACGGCGCCGGCAAGTCCACCACCGTCAAGATCCTCTCCACGCTCTCGCGCCCCGACTCGGGGAGCGCACGGGTGGCGGGCTTCGACGTCCTGCGCGAGCCCGAGCGGGTGCGCGGCGCCATCGGCCTCGTGGGCCAGAAGGCGTCCAGCGACCCGCTGGCCACCGCGCGGGAGAACCTCGTGCTGGCCGGGCTGATCCAGGGCATGCCGCACGCCGCGGCAGCGCGCGCGACGAGCTGCTGGAGCGCTTCGAGCTGCCCGACCGCCTCGCCAAGACGTTCTCGGGCGGGATGGCGCGCAAGCTGGACGTCGCGATCGGCCTGATGCACCGCCCGCGCGTGCTGTTCCTGGACGAGCCGACCACCGGGCTGGACCCGGAGGCGCGCTCGGAGATGTGGGCGGAGATCGGGCGCCTGGCGGCCGACGAGGCCGTCACCGTCCTGCTCACCACCCACTACCTCGACGAGGCCGACCGTCTCGCCGACCGGCGTGGCGATCGTCGACCACGGGCGGATCGTGGTGGAGGGCTCGCCCGACGAGCTGAAGGCGCAGCTGCGCGGGGACACGGTGCAGGTCCACCTGGACGCGCAGGATCACGACGCCGCCAGCGCGCTCCTCGCCCGCGCGGGTCTCCGCGAGGTCGCCGGCGAGCACGGGAACCTCCGCGGCCGCGCCGAGGACGGCGCGCGCGCCGTCCCCGCCGTGCTCACCGCGCTCGAGGACGGCGGCATCGCCGTCGACTCGGTGACCGTGTCGCGGCCGTCGCTCGACGACGTCTACCTGCGCTACGCCGGGCGCAGCTTCGAGGTGGCGGCATGATCGCCCACTCCGCCTACCTCACCCGCCGCTCGCTCATCACGCTGTGGCGCCAGCCGGCGTTCGCGGCGATGACGCTGATCCAGCCGATCATCTGGCTGCTGCTGTTCGGCGCAGCTGTTCAAGGCCGTCGTGGAGATCCCGGGCTTCGCCTCGGGCGGCACCTACCTCGAGTTCATCACCCCCGGCGTGATCATCATGACCGCGCTGTTCTCCAGCGGCTGGGCGGGGACGGTCTACATCGAGGACATGAACCGCGGCGTGATGGACCGGCTGCTCGCCTCGCCCGTCAAGCGCGGGGCGATGATGGTCGGCACGCTCGCCTACCAGGCCGTGACGACCGTCGTCCAGACGCTCACGGTGTTCGCGATCGCCTACGCGGCGGGGGCGCGCTTCCCGGGCGGCCTCGGCGGCGTGGCGGTGACGATGCTGGCCGCCGTGCTGATCTCGGTGATCATCGCTTCGCTGTCGAACGCGCTCGCGCTGCTGCTCCGCCAGCAGGAGGCGCTGATCGGCATCAGCCAGTTCATCGTGCTCCCGCTCCAGTTCCTGTCCTCCGCGCTGATGGCGATGAGCGTGGCGCCCGGCTGGGTGCAGGACGCGGCGCGGTTCAACCCGGTCGACTGGGCGGTCGTCGCCTCGCGGACGGCGCTGCTCGGAGACCCGGACTGGACGCGTCTCGGGCCTCCTCGCGGCGCTGGCCGCGCTGATGGCGTGGCTGGCGACGCGGGCGTTCGGCGCCTACCAGCGCTCCCTCTAAGCCGGGGGCGAGTAGAGCTGCAGGTCGTTGCCCTCGGAGTCCTTGAAGGTCGCGATCCTGCCCCACGGATGCTCGGAGATCTCGCTCGGGAAGTCCACGCCGGACTCCTCGAGCGAGGCCTTGGCCTCCTCGATCCCGCCCTCCGGCTGGAAGGAGATCACGGCGCCGCCGTCCGCCCGGGCGCCCTCGCCCTCACGGGCGTTGAGACCGACCATGACGCCGTTGGCGTCGACCTCGGCCCAGTCGTCGTCCTGCCTGTCGACCTTCAGCCCGAGGGTGTCCTCGTAGAAGCCGACCGCCCGGTCCATGTCCTGGACCGGGACCCATACGCTTGCGATTCCTTTGACCATGGCGGGGCGCTACCCACCGCCACCGGGCCGGAAAAGACAGCTGGCGCGTTCAGCACCGTTCCTGCGCGGCGTCCGGGGACGCCGCCCAGAAGTCGTCGATCTTCGTGGCGTCCATCCGGCCGATGCTGCGCGAGATCGCCCACATCTCGACGGGCTCGTCGCCCTCGTTGCGGTGCGAGCGCCTCGTCTGCGGCGCCACGCGGGCGACCGAGCCGGCTCCGACCTTGAGGATGTCGTCGCCGAAGCGCATCGTGAGCTCCCCGCGGGTGATCACGTACAGCTCCTCGACCTCGTCGTGGTAGTGCCCGGTGCCCTGCTCGAAGTCCGAGTGCGGCGGGACGCGGATCAACGTGATCGACAGCTGCTCGGCGCCCAGGCCGTCGCCCAGCCGGCGGAACTCGCCCGGAACGCTGGTCCCGGCGTAGTGGTCCTTCGCATCATCGGCGCTCATCACCGTGTAGTCGCTCATGCGGGCCTCCCGTCGATGGCTAGAGAACGGTTCGCGTAGCGGTCGTCGCCGGTGACCTCCTCGCCCAGCCACGCCGGGGCACTGAAGTCGCGGCTGTCCTCCACCGAGGCGAACTCGATCTCCGCGGTGAGGAGTCCCGAGAGCGCCTCGTCGTACACGTCGACCTCCACGGTGAGTCCGTCCAGAGGCACGAGATGGCGGGTCTTGACCACGCGTCGACCTTCGGTCAGCGGCCACAGGGCATCGAACCGGCGGTCCTCGATCGGCATCTCCTCCTCCACGCGCACGAGGCCGGGAGCCGACTTGATCGTGAGCAGCGTCTCGTCGCCGATCCGCCGCAGCCGGACCTCCACGCCCTCGTCGCCGACCGCCAGGTACCCCTGCTCGATCCGGCGCGCCGGATGGGTGTCCAGGTCGGACGGCGGGGAGGCCAGCAGGAACTTGCGCTCGACTTCGTACGCCATGGACGAAACCTACGCCCATATCATCGCGGCGTGACGTCGAGCGACCCCTCCAAGCCGGATCGGGCCGCCCCCGGCCTCGGCCGAGACCTGGCCGAGCTGCAGCGGTTCACCGACGCCGCGCTCGCCCACCTGGCGCTCGAGGACCTGCTCGCCGAGCTGCTGACCCGGATCGCCGAGATCCTGCACACCGACACGGCCGCCATCCTGCTCCTGGAGGGCGAGGAGCTGCACGCCCGCGCCGCGAAGGGGATCGAGGAGGAGGTCGAGCAGGGCGTCCGCATCCCGCTCGGCATGGGCTTCGCGGGCCGGATCGCCGCCGAGCGGCGGGCGATCTTCATCCCCGACGTCGAGCACGCCGACATCTTCAACCCGCTCCTGCGCGAGAAGGGGATCAAGTCGCTGCTCGGCGTCCCGCTCCTGATCGAGGGCCGGGTCCTCGGTGTGCTCCACGTCGGCACGCTGTCGCCGCGCGAGTTCACCGACGCCGACGCGGAGCTCCTGCAGGTCGCCGCCGACCGCGCCGCCCTGGCGATCGACCACGCGATCCTCTACGCGGCAGAGCGCGCCGCCCGCCAGGAGGCCGACCGCGCCGTGGGCGTGATGCGCGCCGTCCAGCGCGTCACCGACGCCGCCCTCGCCAGCCTCTCGCTCGAGGACATGCTGGCCGTGCTGCTCGAGCGCATCTCGGAGCTGCTCGGCAGCGACACCGCCGCGATCCTGCTGCTCGACGACGACGGCCGCGTCCTGCGCGCCCGCGCCGCGAAGGGGATCGAGGAGGAGGTCGAGCAGGGCGTCCGCGTCCCGGTCGGGAAGGGCTTCGCCGGCCGGATCGCCGCCGAGCGGCGGCCGATCTACCTGCCCGACGTCGACCACGCCGACGTCTTCAACCCGATCCTGCGCGAGAAGGGCATCAAGTCGCTGCTGGGCGCGCCGCTGCTCGTCGAGGGGCGCGTGATCGGCGTGCTGCACGTGGGGACGCTCACGCCGCGCGAGTTCACCGACGACGACGCCGACCTCCTGCAGGTCGCCGCCGACCGCGCCGCGCTCGCCATCGACCACGCGCAGGCCTTCGAGCAGCACCGGCTGACCGAGGCGCTCCAGCACGCGCTCCTGCCCCAGGAGCTGATCGACATCCCCGGCGTCGAGGCCGCCGCCCGCTACCTGCCCGCCGCCGTCGGGACCAGCCTCGGCGGCGACTGGTACGACGTGTTCCCGCTCGGCGACGGACGCGTCGCGATGGTGGTCGGCGACGTCGTCGGCCGCGGCGTCGAGGCCGCGTCGCTGATGGCCCAGGTCCGGACCGCGCTGCGCGCCTACGCGTTCGAGGGCCACGGCGCCGCGCAGGTGGTCGACCGCGTCAACGGGCTGCTCATGTTCCTGCGGCCGTCCACCATGGTGACCGCGTCCTACCTCGTGCTCGATCCCGAGGAGGAGCGGCTCACGGTGGTGTGCGCCGGCCACCCGCCGCCGCTGGTGATCGACCCCTCGGGCGTGGCCCGCTTCCTGGACTCGCCGACCGGCATCGCGCTGGGGGTCACGCGCGGCGCGCGGTACACGGCGTGGGAGTGCGACCTCCCGGCGGGCAGCAAGATCGTGCTCTACACCGACGGCGTGGTCGAGGTCCGCGGCGAGTCGCTCGACGTCGGGATGGAGCGGCTCCGCGCGCTGAGCGAGCGCCGCTTCCCGACGCTCGACGCCTTCTGCACGGCCGCCGTCGACGAGCTGATCGCGAGCGGGAAGCCCGCCGACGACGTCGCGCTGCTGGCCGTGTGCGCCGTGCCGCTCGGCGACCGGCTCGAGACCTCCTGGCCGGCGAACGCCGGCGCGCTCTCCGGGCTCCGGCACCTGCTCAGGCGCTGGCTGCGCCACCACGGCGCCGACGAGAACGAGACCTACGACATCACCGTCTCCTGCCAGGAGGCGGCCGCCAACGCCGTCGAGCACGCCTATGCCCCTGGCGCGCGGAGCTTCGAGGTCGACGCGGCGCTGGAAAGCCGCGCGGTCACGGTGACCGTGCGCGACCACGGACAGTGGCGCAGCGCGCGCGGAACGCATCGCGGGCGAGGATTGCCGATGATGGAGGCCTTGATGGACAGCGTGGAGGTCGAGCAGAACGACCGCGGCACCGTCGTGGTCATGCGGCGGACCCTCGGGGCCCGGACGTGAACTCGATCGCCCGGCTCGAGGAGAACTGGCACGGCGACGTGCCGGTGGCCTCCGTGTTCGGCGAGATCGACGCGTCCAACGCGCCCGACATCGGCGAGCGGCTGCGCGCGCTCCTGACCAACCACCTGTCGTCGATGGTGGTGGACCTGTCCGAGGTCTCCTACCTGGACAGCGCCGGGCTCAACGTGCTGTTCGCCCTGGGCGAGCAGCTGCGCGGCCGCCAGCAGCGCCTGGTCGTCGTGGTGAGCGAGGGCTCCCCGATCGACCGCATGATCAAGATCACCGGGCTCGGCCTGCAGGTGCCCGTGCGGGCTTCGCTCGAGGAGGCGCTCGCCGAGGGTTGACGTCGATGAGTGGCATCTGAGACGGTCGACGCACTCTCGTTCGAGCCGAGGAGATGCACCATGCGACGTCTGTCCGTGCCGTTGCTGGCCGTGGTCGCCCTGCTGTTCGCGCCCGCGGTGGCTCAAGCCGTCAGGGTCGACCGGATCGCCGGTGACCTGCGCAGTCCGCGGCACCTCGACTTCAGTCCGTGGGGTGACCTCTACGTCGCCGAGGCCGGCCGCGGCGGCGACGTCTACTGCTTCGTCGGCGGCGAGGGTGACGCCTGCTCCGGCCCGACCGGCGCGATCACGCGCATCTCCCGCCGGGGGCACGTCGACCGCGTCGTCGACGGCCTCGCCTCCTACGCGAACGACCTGAACCAGAACCGCACGGTCGCCGACGACGGCGACAGCGGCATCGGCCCGCACGGCCTCGTCGCCGACTGGACCGGCGTGTACTTCACGAGCGGTGGGCCGACCGCGCCGGTGGCGCTCGACGGCACGCCGCTCACGCGTGACGCGCTCGCCGAGTTCGACCCCTCCGCCGACGGCTTCGGGCGCCTCATGCGGCTGTCGTACTTCGGCCACCGGGTGCGCTCCGTGGCCGACATCTACGAGTTCGAGGCCGCGGAGAACCCCGACGGCGGCGCGATCGACACCAACGCGACCGACGTGCTCCTCGACCACGGGAAGTTCGTCATCTCCGACGCCGGCGGCAACAGCCTGATCCGGTCCTCGCACCGAGGGCTCTCCACGCTGTCCGTCTTCCCGATCCGCCCGGACGTCCCGAACGAGCTGCCGTTCGGCCCGCCGTTCGTCGACATGCAGGCGGTCCCGACGGCGGTCGTCGAGGGCCCGGACGGCGCGTACTACATGAGCCAGCTCACGGGCTTCCCGTTCCCGATCGGTGGTGCCAACATCTACCGGGTCAACCCGCGCACGGGGGCGTACAAGGTCTTCAAGGGCGGGTTCACGAACATCATGGACCTCGCCTTCGACAAGCACGGCACGCTGTACGTGCTCGAGATCGACAGCAACGGCGTGATCCTGGAGCCGCCCAACGGCGCCATCCACGCGATCTCCCGCAAGGGCAAGCGCTCGGTCGTCGTGCCGCCCGACGGGACGCTGACGTCGCCCGGCGGGATCACCGTCGGGCCGCGTGGCGACCTGTACGTGACCAACAACGCCCGTTCGCCCGACGAGGGGGAGGTGCTCCGGATCCGCCGATGAGCGTCTATCGAGACCACGTCCTCCCGCGCGTCGTCAACCGCGCCTGCAACATGGAGGCGGCGCGGGAGCAGCGGCAGCGCGTCTGCTCCGGGCTCTCCGGCGAGGTCGTCGAGGTCGGGTTCGGTTCTGGGCTGAACGTGCCGTGGTATCCGGCGGCGGTGACGAGGGTCGCCGCCGTCGAGCCGGCCGACCTCGGCTGGAAGCTCGCCGCCGAACGCCTGAGCGAGTCCTCCGTGCCGGTCACGCGAGCCGGGCTGGACGGCGAGTCGCTGCCGTTCGGCGACGACTCGTTCGACGCCGCGCTGTCGACCTGGACGATGTGCACGATCCCCGATCTCGAGGCCGCTCTAGGCGAGCTGCGGCGGGTGTTGAAGCCGGGCGGGACGCTGCACTTCGTCGAGCACGGCCTGTCGCCGGATCAGGGGGTCCAGCGGTGGCAGCACCGCTTCGAG
The DNA here is from genome assembly GCA_963723395.1 of uncultured Solirubrobacteraceae bacterium. Classification (GTDB taxonomy): domain Bacteria; phylum Actinomycetota; class Thermoleophilia; order Solirubrobacterales; family Solirubrobacteraceae; genus DATFQI01. The sequence goes on from CAVRQL010000001.1 coordinate 144,452, forward strand.
CCGGTGCAGAAGCGGCTCTTCGGCGGCTGCCACCTGACGCGGCCGATCGTCGCGATGGTGCGCGGCGCGGGCTTCGAGGTGGCCGAGGTGGACCACTACTACGAGAAGGGCACGCCCAAGATCTTCGGCTGGCACGCGCTCGGCGTGGCGCGGTCGGCCTAGCTACACGGGATCTCGGCCTAGCTACACGGGATCTCGGCGCGGACGCGGGTGCCGCCCTTGGCCGGGCTCTCCACCTCGAGGTGTCCGTCGAGCGCTTCGAGGCGGTCGGACAGCCCGCGCAGGCCCGAGCCGAGGGTCGGGTCCGCGCCGCCGACGCCGTCGTCGGCCACCGTGACCGTGGCCTGGCCGTTGGTGCGGCGGACGCTGACGCTCGCGTGCGAGGCGTTCGCGTACTTCGCCACGTTCGTGATCGCCTCGGCGACCACGTAGTACGCGGCCACCTCGACCGGCCCCGCGAGCCGCTCCCCCGGCAGCTCCTCGATCTCCACCGGGAGCGGCGCGCGCATGGCCAGCGACTCGATCGCCGGCCCGAGGCCGCGGTCGGTGAGGATCGCCGGGTGGATGCCGCGGGCCAGCTCGCGCAGCTCGTCGAGCCCCTGGGCGAGCTGCTCCTGCGCCGCGGTGAGGAGCTTGCGCGCGGCGGCCGGGTCCTTCTCGAGCACCGAGCCGGCCACGCGCAGGTCCAGCGCGACGGAGACCAGGCGCTGCTGCGCGCCGTCGTGGAGGTTGCGCTCCAGCCGCCGGCGCTCGGCATCCCCCGCCTCGACGATGCGGGCGCGCGAGGCGGCCAGCTGCTCGTGGGCGTCCGCGTTGGCCAGGGCCTGCGCGACCAGCTCGGCGAAGTCGCACAGCCGCTGCTCGTAGTGGGCGGGCAGCGGGATCGGGCGAGCGGGTCCCCGCGGCCAGCGCGCCCCACAGGCGGCCGCCGACGCTCACCGGCGCCGCGATCGCGCTGCGGTACCCGACGCTCTGGAGCTTCGGCGCGAGGGTTCCCCCCGCGCCCTCGTAGTCCGCGCGCTGCGGGCTGGCGCTGCGCAGCACCCTCGCGACGACCGTGTCGCCGTCGAGGTCGATCGTGCTCCCGACGGGCAGCCGCAGCCTGCCGTCCTCGCTCCAGCCGCCGACCACGGTCGCCGTGCCGGGGTCCCCGTAGCGCACCATGCTCGCCCCGGGCACGGCGAGCAGCTGGGCGACCTCCTTGGTCACCTGCTCGAAGACGCGGCTCGGCCGCGCGCCCTCGGCGACCAGCGTGGCGACCCTGCGCAGCGCGGCCTGCTCGTCCGCGAGCGCGCGCTGGGCGCCCTCGGCGTTCGTGCGCTCGGCGGTCACCGCGGCGAGCACGAGCGACGTGAGCGCGGCGATGGCGATGAAGAGCTGGGTCGCGAGCAGGCTGTCCGTGATCGAGTCGCGCACGAACGGCCCCTCGTTCTCGGCCGTCATCCAGACCGTGATCGAGCACACCACGAGGATCGCCGTCGCGGCGCCGCGCGGCCCGAACCGGATCGCCGCCCACAGCAGGACGGGGAACACGATGTACGGCACGTCGCGCTGCGGCGGCAGGATGGCCAGCGCGACGAGGAGCGCCATGACCACCGCTCCTTCGATGATCTGGCGCCGGCCGAGGCCCTTCGTGCCGATGCTCGCCCAGGTGAGGATCACGGGCGCGAGGACGAGCGCGCCGGCCGCGTCCCCGAGCGTCCAGGTGCGGAACACGCGCCCGAGCTCCTCGGGAGGGATCACGTCGCCGGCGCGCAGCGCCAGCGGGCCGAACGCGGCGCTGATCAGCGCGCCGACGAGCGCGGCGGCGACGAACGCCAGCACGTCCGCGACGCGCTCCAGCGACGCGCGGCCGTCGGTGAGCCGGCGCAGCAGCAGGACGGCGGCGATGATCGCGACCGTGTTCCCGACCGTCTGGGCGAGGACCGTGCCCAGCGGCGTCGAGAAGTCGGCGAGCAGCAGGTCGCCGATCACGATCCCCGGCCATAGCCGCAGGCCGTAGAGGTAGAGCAGCGCGAGCCCGAGGCCGGCGGGCGGCCACACGGCGGCGACCGCGCCGTCGAGGTAGGCGAGCTCGAGGCCGATCCGGCCCGCGACGTAGTACGTGCCCGCGGTCAGCGCGAGCATCGCCGTATACGTCAGCGCGGTGTTGTGCCCGACGCTCGGGCGCCAGTTGACCACGTGGCGGCTAGGACCGACTCCGCTGATGCGGCTCGTGCTCATCCCCCTTCAGGGCGAGTCTATGCCGGGTTGCTAGCCGTCGGGCAACAGCGCGCAGGCGGCCTCCGGTGTCGCGACCCGGAACGTGAACGTCTCCTCGATGTAGAGATGGACCATCTCGGCGTCGTGGTCCAGGTAGCCGATCGAGAGGTCCTGGCCGGCTTCGAACAGGAAGTCGCCCCCGCGCAGGCTCATCACGACGGCGCCGCGCACGCCCGGCGACCACACGATCGGCCCGCCGCCGAGGATCTTCTTGAGGAAGTCCAGCAGCGGATAGCCGCCGTGCGAGGTCGTCTGGATCATGCCGGTGTAGCTGTCGGGTCCGAGCGCGAGCCCGTACGGGCCGCTGATGCCGGCCTTGAGCAGCGTCTCCACCGCCTCCGCGACGTGCCGGCCGTAGGCGTCGAAGTCGTCGCTGAGCTTCACGGCCTCGTGCGAGCACGCCTCCGCGATGCCGGTGATGCCGGCGTCGGGCCAGCCGTGGAAGACGGCGGTGTTCTCGGCCAGCGCGAGCTGCCTGGCCGCGTCGGCCAGCGGGTCGAGGTCGACGTCGTCGGCGCCGCGCTCGGCGTCCTGGAGCTCGGAGCGGGAGAGCCGGAACTCGGCGCGCAGCTCGACGAGCGGCAGCACCTGCCGCTGGAGGGCTCGGACGCTGTCGACCGGCGCGGCCTTGAGGGGCTTGACCCTGCCCAGGTTGGTGGCCGAGTGCTCCCAGCCCTTCGGGCCCTCGTAGTCGACCAGCTTGCGGGCGGCCAGGGACGGCGTGACGCGCTCGCGGGCCTCCTGGTCGAGCAGGTTCCACGTCCCGGGCGTGATCGGCGCGCTCTCGCGCAGCAGATGGCTCACAGGCTCTGCCCCCTCAGGCTTCCGATGTTGAGCGAACCGTCGACGGAGACCGGCGAGGAGTCCTCGTCCGCCACTTCCTCCGCCGCCTCACCGGCTTCGACGATGTCGCCGGTCGTGAACACGATCCCCTCCGCGATCTCACGCCACAGGGGCGTTCTGCGCAGCAGGAACTCCAGGTCCATCGAGAAGTGCTTGAACTCCTCCAGCTGGGCGTTCTGCATCACGGCCTTGGCCTCGGCGTCGGGCTCGATCGAGATCCGCTGCTCGTACCACCCGATCGCCTCGACCTCCTCCTGGAGCGATGCACACAGCCGCGCGAACGTGCGCGTGTGCGCGGGCAGCTCGTCCGGCGGTTCGTGGTACTGGTCGAAGCCCATCAGCGCCTCCCGGGGATCGTTGGCGCGGACATCGTCCCTCTCACGGCGCGAGACGCCAAGCGGACTCCTTGGCGATACACGTCTGTATGCTGTTGGCATACAGCTATGAATCCCTTCGGCTACCAGCGCCCGATCGACGCGGCCGGCCTCATCGACCGCCGGTCGGAGCTCGACACGCTCCAGAAGGCCGCCGCGGACGCCGTCGCGATCCGGCTCGCCGCTCCGCGCCGCTACGGCAAGACGAGCCTCCTCGCCGCGCACCTCGAGGCGATGCGGGAGGTCGGCCACCGTGCGGTGCTCGTCGACTTCAGCCAGGTGACGACGGCCGGCGACGCGGCCGCGCGGGTCGCGCGGGCCTTCGCCGAGCTGCCGGGCGACCCGCGCAAGGCGTTCGACCGCCTCCTGTCGCGGCTCGGGTTGAAGCTCGGCGTCGCCGGGCTGACGGTCAGCCTCTCCGGCCGGCCGGCCACGCGCGAGCCCGAGCGCGCCCGCGAGATCCTCGTCGAGCTCCTCGACCTCCCGCGCGTCCTGCACGAGTCCGACGGCGGGCTCACCGTCGTCTGCCTCGACGAGTTCCAGGACCTCGTCTCCGCCGACACCACGCTCGACGGGCTGATGCGCTCGGTGATCCAGCATCACGGCAGGGCCGCGGCGTACGTCTACGCCGGGAGCGCGCCGTCGCTCATGCGGGCGCTGTTCGCCGAGCGCGAGCGCCCGCTGTTCGGCCAGGCCCGGCCGCTCGAGCTCCCGCCGCTCCCGAGCGCCGAGACCGTCGAGGACCTGGTGAGCTTCGCCGCGGCCGAGGACGTCACGCTCGACGCCGACGACGTCCGCCGGGTCGTCGACGTGTGCGCCGGCCACCCGCAGCGGACGATGCTCGTCGCCCACCATCTCTTCGAGCTCACCTCGGGCGAGGGCGGCGCCGACCTCGCGGGCGCCGCGCTGGAACGCGCGCTCGCCGAGACCGCCGACGTCCACCGGACCGTCTGGGACTCGCTGTCGCGAGCCGAGCGGGCGGTGCTCGCCGCGCTCGCCGACGGGCTCGCGCCGACCGGCACGCGCGCCGCCACGGTGCACGCGACCGCGCGCGGGACGATGCAGAAGGCGCTCGAGCGGCTCGCCGGCGCCGAGCAGCACGTGACCCTCCGCGACGGCCGGCCCGTGCTCGTCGACCCGCTGTTCGGGATCTGGCTCGCGCGCCGCGGCGAGACCCCGGCTTAGCGGTCCTCGCCTCGCTTGACGCGCTCGATGATGGCGTCGAGTCGGTTCCGTGCGTCGGCGGGGTCCGTGCGCGTGAAGAACTCGTCGCCGCTCGCCGCCCACGGGACGAGCACGTCGAACTCGATCCCTCGGAGCAGCTCGAGGCTCCGGATGTACGCGTCGCGGTCGCTCGTCTCCAGCACCGCGGCTCTCCAGTCGCCGTCGCTGAGGGCGACCGAGTCGCCGGTGAACAGGAGCCGCTGCCCGTCGCGGTGCCACAGGAACGCCGTCGCGCCGGGCGTGTGGCCCGGGATCGGGATCAGCTCGAAGTCGCCGTCGAGCACGGCGCGCTCATTGAACGTCTCGGCGATCGGGAGGCTGTCCTCGGCGGCGGCGCGGTCGTCGGCGTGGATCACGACCGGGACGCCGGCGCCGTCGCCGCCGAACTGCGGCCTCGTGCCAATGGTTGAGGTACTGGCGGGTGACGCCATCGGGGGCGTCGGCACCCGGCGCTGCGTAGACGAGCAGGTCGCCGGCGTCGCGCTCGAGCACGAACGCGCGGATCAGCAGCGACGGCGCGAAGGGCAGCGGGTGGGGTTCGGAGGAGCGGAGATGCGGGAGCGGTGTGTCGAGCATGCGACCCACGCTAGGAGCGCTCAGCCCCGGTCAACATCCGCAATTAGGCTTAGGACCTCGGGCCACTGTCCGAGTCTGATCGAACGGGGTAGAGGCGTTCACATGTCCATGATCGTGCAGCC
>CAVRQL010000002.1:0-86350 GCA_963723395.1 uncultured Solirubrobacteraceae bacterium
GCACAGCTCCTCGCCCTCCACGCCCCTGAAGGCCTAGCCCCGTGAGGGACGTGGTGGGGGGTCAGATCTTGCATTCGAGCATTTCGGTGCTCGAATGCAAGATCTGGCCCCTCTTAGGTGCGGCGCTTGCGCTTGCGCTTGTTGTTGCTCGCGGGGTGCGCCGGGCCTGACGCGGTGGCCGGCTCGGGCTCGGCCTTCGCGGCGCGGCGGGAGGCGGCCTGGGCCTGGCGGGCCTCGGCGACCTCGCGCTGGCTGGGCCACGGCTCCTCGCGGCCGGTGCGCCAGGCGGGCAGGTCGCCGCCCTGGCGGCGGCCGGAGAGCAGGAGCGCGAGCGAGAGGAACCAGAACGTCTGCACGAGCGGGAGCGGGCCGATGCGCACGACCTGCAGCGCGCCCACGATCGCGCCGAGGATGCCCATGAACCGCGTCAGCAGCCCGGCGCGCATCGCATTGAGCGTGACGAGCAGCAGCCCGGCGGCAAGCGCGAGCGTCGCCGGGAGCAGCAGCACCTCGGCCACGAGGCTGACGCCGCCGAGGCCGATGTCCTGCGCCGCCTCGACCGTGCGCGGCCCGTCCAGGAAGGTGTTGACGTCGCCGACGCGGCCGACCGCGCGGGCGACCGAGGAGACGCCCATCAGCACGCCGCCGATGGCCGGCAGGTAGAGCGCGAACTTGACGAGCTGCGGGCGCCGCGCGCGGGTGGCGGCGGCGAGGAACGTCAGCGCGTAGGCGACCGCGAAGTAGCCCAGCGCCTCGACGATCGACGGCAGGATCATGCCCAGCGCGTGATCGTTGAGGTACTCCGCGGTGGCGATCTGCAGGCTGTCGCGGCCGCTGACGGCGCCCGGCGCGGCGACGTTCTCCAGCCCGTCGAGGAAGCGGGCCCGCGGCGCGTCCTGCAGCGCGACCTGGCGGCCGATCTGGCCGCCGAACACGAGCAGGCCGCCGAGCGCGGCTGCGACGGCGGCGCGTGGGCGCTGCTTCGCCTCCCAGTCGAGCTGCTCCTGCGGGTCCTTCGGGGTCTCGGACACGGCCACGACTCTAGCCGCGACGCTCGGGGGCGCCGGTCGGGCCGGCCAGCGAGGTCCGGGAGCCGCGGCGACCGACGCGGGGAGGCTCGGGGTCGGGATCGTTGCGCCCGGCCACGCGCGAGACGCGCTCCCCGGCGAACAGGAGGAGGTCCAGCGCGGGCGAGACGAGGCCGATCACGCTCTCGACGCGACGGCGGTTGGCGAGCTGTCCCGGAGTGCGATGGGCCACGGCGCGCGATTGTAGACTCGCGCCGCCATGCTGATCCGCGAGGTCATGACCGGAGGGGTGGTCACCGCGCCGCCGGAGCGCACGGTGCGGGAGATCGCGGAGCTCATGCGCGAGCGCAACGTCGGCTCGGTCGTGCTGGTCGACGACGACAGACCCGTCGGGTTCGTCACCGACCGCGACCTCGCCCTTTCTGTGATCGCCGACGGCCGCGACTTCGGCGACCACGTCTCCGACCACGCCTCCTCTCCCGTCATCACGGCCGAGCCCGCCATGGACGTCGAGGAGGCCGCAGAGCTGATGGTCCGCCACGGCATCCGCCGGCTCGTGGTGGTCGACGGCGACCGGCTGACCGGCATCGTCACGCTCGACGACCTCAGCTCGCGCACCGGCGACGCCGAGCTGGGCGCGCAGCTGTCCTCGCGCGTGACCAGGGCCGTGATGCCCGACTTCTTCTTCCACGAGCGCGGCGGCGGCTAGCACCGGCGTCCCCGGTGCCACCCGCACCACACACCGCCGATCTCACCCTTTAGGTCCGGTTAGCCGCACCGCCAGGACAGAGGGAGACCCCCGTGCCGTGGCGAATGCCCCGCGACAGACTGCCCGTATGGCTGTGGCCGCCCCCACCAACGCCGATCTGATCGCCGAGGACACCCTCTCCCTCGGCGGCATCTCTGCCCGCAAGGCGCTGCTCCTGGTGGGGGCGGCCGCGATCATGCTCGCCTCGCTCGTGCTGCTCGCGCCGGCCTTCGCCGACCTCCCCGAGGCGTGGCAGCGGCTCAAGAGCGGCGACCTCACGTGGCTCTCGCTCGCGCTCGTCTTCGAGATCCTCTCCTTCATCGGCCACATCGTGCTGTTCAGCGCGGTGGCGCAGGACGGCGGCTCGCGCATCGGCCTGTGGGCCAGCACGCAGATCAACCTCGCCGGCCACGCCGCGACGCGCCTGTTCGCCAGTGCCGGCGCCGGCGGGATCGCGCTCACCGCATGGGCGATGCGCCGCTCCGGCATGGAGCGCGCCGACGTCGCCTCGCGCATGGTCACCTTCCTCGTGCTGCTCTACGGCGTCTACATGGGCGCGCTGGTGGTCGGCGGCATCGGCCTCTACACGGGCGTGCTGCCCGGTGGCGGCTCGTTCGCGATCACGATCGTCCCCGCGATCTTCGGCGCCTCCGTGATCGCCGCGGTGGCCGCGGCCCAGTGGGTCCAGCCGGGCGAGGGCCGCATCCGCAGGGTGATGGCCCCCGTCGGCAGCGGCGTGCGCGACGCGCGGCGACTGCTGCGCACCCGCAACGCCGGCCTGCTCGGCGCGCTGCTCTGGTGGGGCGGCGACATCGCCGTGCTGTGGGCGTGCTTCAACGCCTTCGGCGAGGCGCCCTCCTTCGCGATCATCACCGTCGCCTACCTCGTCGGCATGCTCGCCAACACGCTCCCGCTCCCCGGCGGCGTGGGCGGCGTCGACGGTGGCATGGTCGGCGCGCTGATCGCCTTCGGCGTCGAGCCCGAGATGGCGCTGATCGCCGTGCTCGCCTATCGCGGCTTCGCCTTCTGGCTCCCGATCGCCCCGGGCGCGGTCGCCTACGTCGGGCTCCGGCGCACCGTCGCCAAGTGGGAGCGCGAGGACGCGGGCCTGGAGCCCGCGGATCGGCACGCGGTACGCTCTAGGGCATGGAAGGTTTCGGCGGTTTCTTCAACGATCCTGAGCTCCAGAAGCGACTTCAGGAGATGGCCGAGCAGATGCAGGGCGCCCAGAACCTCGCTTGGGCCGACAACGCCATCAAGCTCGCCGTCGACATGACGGTGGCGGCCATCGATCGCGTCAACGTCCAGGGCAACGCGGAAGAGCAGGCGCAGCAGATCCGCCAGGTCATGGCGACCGTGTTCCCCGAGGCCGTCACCCTGGTGCGCGAGGCGCGCCAGGGCCTCTCCTAGACCTTCGCTCCTTCTTCCTCCTCGCGTGAGGCGCGCCCGCGGGCGATGACCTCCTTGAACGAGCGGAAGCGGAAGATGTAGAAGATCGCGGCGAAGCCGATGCCGAACGTCAGCGCCGCGATCGCGATCTGCTGGCCGACGGAGTAGGCCGCCACGGTCGCGCCCGCCGCGGTGCCGGCGAACACCTTCGCCAGCAGCGCCTGCTGGACCCCCGCGCCGCCGGGCGTGAACGGCACCAGCGCGGCGACGGCGTTGACGCCCAGCACGAGCAGGACGTTGCGCACCGATCCGCCGACGCCGAACGCCTCGAGCAGCATCCAGAACGCGAGGAAGCGGAAGCCCCAGCCGGCGAACTGGACGAGCCACACCTCGCGGAAGTAGCGGCGGCGGTCGAAGATGATCGTCAGGCCCTGGCGCACGCGCGCCCAGAACGCCCGCACGCGGGCCGACAGCAGCGCGAAGCCCGCCAGCGTCGCGATCGCCAGGACCGTGAGCAGGAACAGCGTGAACCGCGGGTGCTGGGCGAGGAACGCGAGGTCGAACGCCGGCAGGCTGGAGAAGTCCGGCGGCTTGGGGAACACGCCCTGGGTGAACGCGAACCCCAGCACCGGCACCGCCATCGTGAGGTCGAAGATGAACTCGATCGAGAAGGCGGCGGCGACCGCGGGGTAGCTCGAGTTGGGCACCGAGCTCTTGGTCAGGAACAGGCGGATGACGTCGCCGCCGCGCGCGGGGACGACGCTGTTGAACCCGTAGCCCGCCATGTAGGCGCCCCAGATGTTGCGGAAGCGGATCGTCTCGTCGGGATACGCGGCGCGCAGGATGTGGAACGACGCCCGCGCGCGCAGCGTCAGGTAGATCGTGAACGAGACGAGCGCGATGAGCAGCGAGACCCACTGGACCGAGGCCAGGTTGCTCGCGAAGTCCCCGACCGCGTCGAAGAAGCTCGAGAACGAGGAGCCGATCGATGCGGTGACGGGCACCTCCCCAACGCTAGCCGAGCCGCCGGAACCGATCTCGCGTTCGAGAGCCTCCGAGACTGGCAACAATCGGCTCCATGGCCGACCACACGATCGTGAACCTCCGGGAAGTCGAGAACGCCGCCGAGAAGTTCGGCATGCCGCCCGAGCTGGAGGCGCGCTTCGCCCGCTCCGCCCTCGGGCTGCAGAAGGGCGGCCTGACCCTCTTCAAGGCCGGCCCGAACTTCCAGGTCCCGTGGGGGCACCGCCACCGCGACCAGGAGGAGGTCTACCTCGTGATCCGCGGCAGCGCCCGCGTGCAGTTCGAGGACGAGGCGGTCGAGCTCGGCGAGTGGGACGCGGTGCGCATCCCTGCCGACGTCGCGCGCTCCTTCCAGGCCGGCCCGGACGGCGCCGAGCTGCTCGCCTTCGGCGCGGGAGAGCAGGGCGACGCCGAGATGATCCAAGACTTCCAGCCCACCTAAGAGGGGTCAGAGCGGGCGCGGCGGAGCCTGTGGGCTCCGAAGAGGAGGAGCGCCGCTACGACGGCTCCGCCGATCAGGTAGATGTCGAGCGACTCGACGAGGTGGGTGGCGTCTCGCCAGCGGGAGCCGAGTGCCCAGCCTCCGCCGATCAACGCCGCGTTCCAGACCGCGCTGCCGAGCGCGGTCAGGGCCACGAAGCGCATGACCGGCATCTCGGACAGCCCCGCCGGCACCGACACGACGCTGCGCACTCCGGGGATCAGCCTCCCGAGGAGGACGATCTTCGGGCCGTGGCGGTCGAACCAGACGTCGGCGCGGTCCAGGCGCGGCTTGTCGAGCCGCAGCACGCGACCCCAGCGCAGCAGCACCGGGCGCCCGCCGATGCGGCCGATCGCGTAGAGGATCAGCGCGCCGGTGACCGAGCCGATCGTGGCCGCGACGACGGCCGGCAGGTAGTCGAAGTGCCCGCTCGCCACCCGCGAGCCCGCCAGCGGGAGCAGGAGCTCCGAGGGGATCGGGGGGAAGAGGTTCTCGAGCAGGATCAGCGCGGCGAGCAGCACATAGCCGCCGCCGAGCAGCAGGTCTTCAGCCCAAGAGGACACTCAGGCGGTCGTACCCAACTCACGCAGCGCGGAGAGCACGACCTCGTCGTGCGTCTTGGGGGAGACCTTCGGGAACACGTTCGCGACCGTGCCGTCCGGCGCGATCAGGAACGTCGAGCGCTGCGCTCCCCAGAAGGTGCGCCCGTACATCGACTTCTCGCCCCACACGCCGTAGAGGTCGCACACCGCGTGGTCCTCGTCGGCGAGCAGGGTGAAGTTCAGCGACTGCCCGCCGTGGAACTTCTTCACCGCCTTGACCGGGTCCGGGGAGACGCCGAGCACGACCGCGTCGAGCGCCTCGTACTCCGACGAGTGGTCGCGGATCCCGCACGCCTGCGTGGTGCAGCCGGGCGTATCCGCCTTGGGATAGAAGTAGAGGACCACCGGGCGGCCGGCGAAGTCCGACAGCGAGGTGTCCTCGCCGTCCTGGTTCGGGAGCGTGAAATCGGGAGCGGGGGTGCCTTCTTCGATCATGCGACTCATTTGAGCAGGCGCGAGAGCCGGCGGTCCTTGAGCACGCGCCCGTCCGTCTGGCACTCGGGGCAGTACGTCATCACGTAGTCCTCGTAGAAGACGGCCTCGAGCACCGTCTCGCAGCGCGGGCAGGCCTCGCCCTGGTGCGCGTGCACGCGCGTGGGCTTGGGGAACTTCTCGGGGAGCGGGAGCTGGACCTTCTCCTCGTACACGGCGATCACGCGCTCCAGCTCGGAGCCGATCGCCTCGCGCAGCACGCCGACCTCCTCCTCGGAGAGGTCGTCGCCGCGCTTGAAGGGCGAGAGCCGGGCGGCGTGCAGGATGTCGTCGACCCAGGTCCGCCCGATGCCGGCGATCACCTGCTGGTCGCGCAGCAGCGAGTGCAGCGGCCGCGGGGAGGCCAGCAGCTCGCCCAGATCCTCCGGCGGCTCCGGCCACGCCTCCGGTCCGAGCGTCTTGAGCACGGCCTCCTCCTCGAGCGCCTCCGGGCGCAGGAGCTTGACCCACGCCGCCTGCTTGGTGCCGAACTCGCGCAGGCGCAGCTCGCGGTCCTCGCTCATGCGCAGCAGCACGCGCGACGTGCGGTCGCGCATCGAGGCGCGCTTGGCATACAGCTGCATCCGCCCCGCGCTCATCAGGTGGGTGAGCAGCGTCAGCGGCTCGCCGTCGGGCGTGGCGAGCTCGATGAACAGGAGCTTGCCGCGGCGCTTGACGCCCGTGAACGTCCCGCCGTCGATCGCGTGCAGCGGCGGGTCGAACGTCTTGAGCACGTTCAGCCCGGGCGTCATCGCCGACTCGAGCCGCTCCCCCGGAAGCACGGAGTCAAGCCTGCGGGCGGTGATCTCCATCTCGGGAAGCTCGGGCACACCAACGAGGCTAGTAGGCGCGGTACCAGTAGCTTGCGGGCCCATGGACCCATGGGTGCGAGACGGCGCGGAGCAGATCGCGCGCAAGGCCGTGCGCCATCTCGAGGCGCTGGTCGCCGTCTCCTCCCCCTCCGGCGACGTCCACGGCGCCGAGGAGTGCGCCGCCGTGTGCGCCGCGCTGCTCCCCGACGAGGCCGAGGTCGAGCGCATCCCGTGCTCGAGCGAGGGCCACGCGCCCGACCTGCTCGCCCGCCTGCGCGGCACCGGCACCCGCCGCATCCTGCTGCTCGGGCACCTCGACACGGTCGTCTCGCACGAGGAGCACCGCCCGCTCACCCGCGAGGGCGAGAAGCTGGTCGGCTCCGGCTCGGTGGACATGAAGGGCGGCGTCGTGCTCTCGCTCGGCGCCATGCGCCAGCTCGTCTCGCGGCCGCAGGACTACGCGGAGGTCGCCCTGCTGGTGGTGTGCGACGAGGAGTGGCGCAAGGGAGCGCTGCAGCACGTCACGCGCTTCGCCGGCTGGGACGCGTGCCTGTGCTTCGAGGGCGGCGAGCGCAACTCGGACGGCGACGACGCCGTGGTCGTGCGCCGCAAGGCCGCCGGGACGATCCAGGTGACCGGCCACGGGCGCGCGGCGCACTCGGGCTCGGCGCCCCATCGCGGCCGCAACGCGCTGCTCGCGCTCGGCGTCGCCGCTCGCGCGGTCGCGGACTGCCACGACCCGGACGGCCCGTCGCACCTGACCGCCGTCCCGACCGTGATGCGCTCGGGCGAGGCGTTCAACGTCGTCCCCGGCTCCGGCGAGCTGTACTGCGACCTGCGCGCCGACGAGATCGATGCCATCGAGGCGGTGGTCGACGCCGTCCCCGCCGAGCACGAGGGCGTCCGGCTGGAGTCGCGGCTCATCCGCCGCTGGCCCGGGATGCACTCGGAGGAGGCCACCGCGCCGCTGCTCGAGCGCGCGTCCGCCGCGCTCGGGCGCCCGGTCGTCGCCGCCTCGCGCGGCGGAGCGAGCGACGCCAGCCACATCGCCGCCGCCGTGCCGGTGACGGTCGACGGGCTCGGCCCGCGCGGCGGCGCCGCGCACAACCCGGACGAGTTCGTGCTCGAGGAGTCGCTCGCGAGCCGCGCCGAGGTGGCGCTGGCCGTGATCGACGCCGCGCTCTAGGCGTCCATCGCGAGCGACTCGAGCTCGCGAGGGCGCAGCAGCACCAGCAGCTCGCCGCCGCCGCGGGAGACGCGCACGGCGGCGACGCCGCCCTTCTTGAAGTCCACGCGCCCGCCGGTGAGGTCGTGCACGACCTGGGAGAAGTCCGGCTCGTGGCCGACGACGAGCACCTTCGCGTCGTCGCCGTGGGCGTAGACCAGCTCGATCGCGTCGTCGCGATCAAAGCCCTCGGCGACGGGCTCGTGCTCGACGTGCTCGACGTTGAGGGAGCGGCACGCCAACGCCGCCGTGTCCCGCGCGCGGACCTTGGGGCTCGTGTAGCACGCGCTGAACTCGATGCCCGAGCCGGGCGAGAGCGGCTCCCGCGGCGAGCGCCTGTCGCTCGCCGCGGGCCGTCAGCTCTCGCGAGTCATCGGGCTTGGAATCGTGAGGCACGGCCTCGCCGTGCCGCAGCAGCCAGAGCTGGGGCGCCATCGCCCCCGCAGGCTACAAGCGGACCGCGGTGACCGGGTCCTCCCAGAACCAATACGACTTCGAGCGCCACGGGTCGTCCTCGATCCGGCGGCCGTCGAGGACGGGTGAGTCCTCGATCTGCCGGCGCGTGAACGGAGCGACCAGCCGGCCCTCGTCGAGCCGGAGCTCGGAGACGGGGAGCATCCGGCGCTCCCCGAACCGGCGCAGCCGCAGCACGATCATCTCGAGCTCGCCGCCACCGTCGAAGGGATACGTGTCGACGACCTGCCCGAGGCTGGTGCCGTTCGCGTCAGTGACATCGAGACCAAGAAGGTGCATCCGCAGCGTTCTCATCGTGTTAGGGGAATCGGCGAGCCGCCATGGTCGACCCATAGGGGCCAGACCCCAATCGGACGTCCGGCCAAAATACGACGGATGTCCAGGCGCTAGTACGGCGCGGACCCAGGCGCCGGCGTAGGTCTTGCCGGTCGGCGAGGTCCACCGCACGCGGTACTTCCGGCCCTTCTCGTGCATGACGCGCAGCGCGAACACGCCGGTGCTGGTCGTGCTGAGCGTGCGGAACTTGCGCGGCTTCTTCTTGCCGGGCGGGTCGATCTCGATCGTGACCTTCGTCTTGGCGCGGTTCTGGCGCACCAGGCCCCACAGCACGTCGGAGGGGCCGTAGGCCTCGACGGCCAGCGGCAGCCGGAACGCCTTGTACGCCGGCTTCTTCTTGCCCTTGTTGGTGCGCAGGCCGCTCTCGAAGCCGGCGTACGGGTTCAGGTCGGACGCCCGCTTCGGGTCGTCGGCCATCAGGTACTGCGAGAACGAGCGCACGCGCGGGTTCACGTAGGCCATGTGCTCGGCGATCGAGAGGTACGCCGCCTGCTTGGCGAACGAGACGCCCTGGATCCGGTCCGGGCGCGACTGGATGCCGAACTCGGTCAGGTAGATCGGCAGCCCGCGCGGGAGCGCCTTGGCCTTGCCGGCCTTGTCGAGCGCGACCGTCAGCCGTGAGAGCACGCCGAGCGTGACGTCGCGGCGGTCCGGCGGGATGAAGCGCGGTCCCTTGGCGGTCGTGTACGCGTGGTGGGCGAAGCCGTCGGCGTCGAGCTTGGCGCACTTCTTCGTCTTGCGGTACTTCGTGTTCAGGCACAGCATGCGCCGGAAGAAGTCGAGCGGGAAGACGACCTTGGAGTTGCCGCGCGGCGAGGTCTCGCCGATCAGGAACGTGTCCTTGGCGTTGTCCGGGCTGGCCTTCAGGCCCTTGACGCCCTCCTGGTAGAGCTTGCGGTAGAGCCCGGGCGCGTACGGCTTGCCCTTGCGGTACTGGGGGGCGAGGAACTGCGGCTGGTTGGGCTCGTTCCAGATCGACCACGTGTCGACGGAGGCGCCGTAGCGGCGGCCGACCGCCGTCGCCCAGCGGCGGAACTCCTTCGGGCTCGGGCGGGTCACGAAGTCCTTCTTGGCCTTGGTCGCCCACTTCGGGACGGGCCCGGTGAGGTTGAGGTGCAGCGTGATCCCGCGGCGCGCCGCGCCGGCCACCAGCTCGTCGAGCTGCGACCACGTCCCGGCCGGGTAGCTGTCGGGATTCGCCGCGTCGAAGTTCTTGGGCTTGCGCTTGGAGTTCGGGCGCGGGGCGAAGCTCTTCCAGTAGACGAGCTGGCGGATGCGCGTGACCCCGAAGTCGCGGATCTCGTCCAGCGTGCGGTCGCGGTCCTGGAACGAGAGCAGCTCGCGCGGCGCCTCGAAGGAGACGGTCTGCGAGGGGGCTGCCTCGGCGGCGGCGGGAACCGCGAGCAGGGCGAGGGCGAGGAGGAGGATCAGTCGGCGCATCGGTGTCTACCAACGCGGTCGACCACGTCAGGTTGCGGTCCGAGTCTAGGATCGCCCCCGATGCGGACCGGGCTGATCGTGGATTACGGGGGCGTGATGACGACCGACGTCTTCGCCTCCTTCCGAGCGTTCTGCGAGGCCGAAGGGCTGGCGCCGGACACCGTGCGCGACCGCTTCCGCGGCGACCCCGAGGCCCGTGGGCTGCTGTTCCAGCTGGAGACGGGAGAGCTGACCGAGGCGCAGTTCGAGCCGCGCTTCGCCGCCGTGCTGGAGGTCGAGTCCGAGAAGCTCATCGACCGGCTGTTCGGCGGCATGGAGCTCGACGAGGCGATGCTCGACGGCGTCCGCGCAGCGCGCACGGGCGGGCGTCCGCACCGCGATGCTCTCCAACTCCTGGGGCGAGGACCGCTACGACAGCGCGATGCTCGCGGAGCTGTTCGACGCGTGGGTGATCTCCGGCGAGGTCGGCCTGCGCAAGCCGGACCCCGCGATCTACGAGCTGGCCGCGGAGCGGCTCGGCCTGGCGCCCGACGCGTGCGTGTTCGTCGACGACCTGCCCGGCAACCTCAAGCCCGCGCTCGCGCTCGGGATGGCCACCGTGCTGCACCGCGGCGACGCCGCCGCCACGCTCGCCGAGGCCGGCGAGCACCTCGGCGTCAGGCTTACCCTGCGCTGATCGCGACCACGGCGGCGAGCGTGATCACCACGCCGGCCTCCTGCGAGCGGGCGACGCGCTCTGCCAGAACGATCCGCGCGAGCACGACGGTGACCGCCGGATACAGCGACCCGACGACCGAGACGACGCTGAGCAGCCCTTGCTGGGTGGCGAGCGCGAACAGCGCCGTGGCGAGGTAGTCGAGCGCGCCGACGAGCAGCAGCGGCGACGCGTCGCGCAGCGAGCTGGGCATCGCCGGGCGCCGGGCCAGCGCCAGGGTCCCCAGCAGCAGCGCCTCGCCGACGCGCACCAGGAGCAGCGACCACGACGCGCCGCCGTCCTCGGTCGCGGCGTCGATCAGCACGAAGAAGGAGCCGAAGCCCAGCGCGGCGAGCAGCGCGAGCCCCAGCGAGGCGCGGACCGCGCGGCTCGGCACGCCCCCGCCCGGCTCGCGCGCCGCGAGCACGATGCCGACCATCGCCAGCACGAGCCCGGCGGCCTGGATCGTGCCCGGCCGCTCCCCGCCGATGACGCCGACGAGCACCGGGACGGCGGCGCCGGTGGCCGACACCGGCGCGACGATGCTCATCGTGCCGATCGCGAGCCCGCGGTAGAACGCCGCCAGCGCCAGACAGCCGCCGATCCCGGCGCCGAGGGCCAGCAGCGCGGGTCTCGCCTCCGGGAACGGGTCGCCGGCTGCGAGTACGTACACACCGCCCAGCACCAGCGCGACGAGCTGGGCGACGAACAGGACGGTGATCAGCGAGCGGCGCCGCGACTGCAGGCCGCCCATGAAGTCAGCCGTCCCCCAGGACAGCGACGAGGCGAAGGCGAGAGCAACCGCGAGCACCGCCCGAGCCTAGTGCCGGGCGGTGCTCGCAAGGGATCTCAGCGGCGGGCGCCCGCCGCGGCCCGCACGGGCGGGCGGGCGAGCTCGGCGAGCTCGAAGCTCGGGTCCTCGCCGAGCTCGCGGCGGAACCGGCGGCAGACCACCTCGTAGCGGCGGGCGGCCTCCGTGCGCCGCCCGCGCCGCATCAGGAGCGTGAGCATCTGGCGCTGCGCGTCGACGTCGAGGGGCTCGAGCTCGGCCAGGCGCTGCAGGTTCTCGCTGGCGGCGTCGAGCTCCCCGGCGCGGACGTTGAGCCCCGCCAGCGCGCGCAGCACGCGGCCGGCGAGGGTGCGCAGGCGGTCGCGCTCCCGGTTCGCCCAGTCGGACTCGGTCTCGTCGGCCAGGAAGTCGCCCCGGTACAGCGAGGCGGCACGGGCCAGCGCGGCCTCGGCGCGGGTGGCGTCGCCATCGCGCAGCGCGTTCAGCCCGGCCTCGGCCGCCGCGACGAACACGTCGGCATCGATGATCACGGCGCCGGCTGCGAGCTCGTACCCGCCACCGCGGCGGCCCGCGATGTAGCGCGACGGGGCCTGGCGCTCGCGGTCGGGCTCCAGCCGGTCGCGCAGCGCGTGCACGGCCTGGCGGACGTTGGTCGCCGCCGGCGTGCCGCCCGGCTGCGGCCAGAAGGCGTCGAGCAGCTCCTCGGAGCCGACCGGGTGGCCGCGCATGGCGATCAGGTACTTGAGGACCTGGCCGGGCCGGTGCGACAGCCAGTCGCCCTCGAGCACGGCGCCGCCGACCTCGAGGCGCATCGGGCCGAGCGCGCGGATGCGCAGGCGGTCGTCGGCTCCGGTGCCGGCCTCGCCCCCGGGGCGCAGGTGCAGGACGACACCGCCTTCCCCACCGAGCGGGGCGCCGGTGAGCCAGGCGTCGCCGCCCGGAGCGTGGACCAGCAGCTCGCCGACGACGTCACCGCGGGAGCGGACGGTCTCGGCGATGCAGCGGGCTTCCAGTGCCGTCCCCGGACGGCGGCAGCCCAGGACGTCGCAGCATCGTGCTGCTCCGTCCGACGGGATCACACCGAGCAGGCGCTCGGCGGCGGGGTTTCCAGAGGCGAGCCGCCCCTCGGCGTCGAGGACCACGACGCCGGCGGGCAGATGCTCCAACACAGCCTGGGCTGGGAGCTGAGGGGTCATGGCCAAGAGAAACGACGGCGTTTCCGAAAGCCTGCGGCAATCGCCGAAAGTTTTCGTGCAGTCGACACCGCGGCACTCTTCTCACCCATGACACCATCGTGGTCTTGACTTGGTGCCATTTTGGTGTCACTATGGCGTCATGGATGTCACACCGTATGTCGATCGCCTCCGCGGAGAGCTCGCAATCGCGGCCGAGGCCGGGGGCGAGGACGCCCGCGCGCTGGCCGAGCGGCTGAGCGCTCCGCTCGAGTCCGCGGTCCGGCTGATGCTGCTCGAAGCGCTCTCCACCGCCGCCGCCGAGATCACCAGCGAGCTCGCCCCCGGCTCCGTCGAGGTGCGCCTGCGCGGCGCCGATCCGGAGTTCGTCGTCGTGCCGGCCCCCGAGGACGGCCCGCCGGAGCCGGCCGAGCCCGTCGCCGCAGAGCCCGAGGAGGCCGCCACCGCGCGGATCAACCTCCGGCTGCCCGAGCAGCTCAAGGCCGACGTCGAGCAGGCCGCCGGCCGCGAGCGGCTGTCCGTCAACTCCTGGCTCGTCAGGGCCGTCGCCGCCGCCGTCACGCGCGGCGACGCCGGGCGCGGGCCGCAACCTCGAGGCCGCATCGGCCAGAACTACAAGGGATGGGTGCGCTGACATGGCCCAGCACGAGAACTACTCCGCCGCCGTCGACATCGCGATGGGCGACGTCCTGATCACCGCCGTCGACGGCGCCGAGACCACCGTCGACGTCCAGCCGAGCGATCCGTCGAACCCCGACGACCGCAAGGCCGCGGAGCTGACCCGCGTCGAGCGCTCGGGCGACCACGTGCTCGTCAAGGCGCCCAAGCTGCGCACCTGGCTGAGCCGCAAGGGCGGCTCGGTCGCGATCACCGTCGTGCTGCCGGCCGGCTCGGAGGTCAACGGCACCGTCGCGATGGGCGACGTCCGCTGCGAGGGCCGCCTCGGCGACTGCCGCATCAAGACCTCCATGGGCGACATCCGCATCGACGAGGGCGCGGCGCTCAGCCTCAAGTCCTCGGCCGGCGACATCGCGGTCGAGCACGCCACCGGCGACGTCGACGCCGCGACCGGCTCGGGCGCGGTGCGCCTGCGCGCGCTCGACAAGGGCGCCGTGGTGAAGAACTCCAACGGCGACACCTGGATCGGCACCGCGCGCGGCGAGGTGCGGATCAACGGCGCCAACGGCGCGATCGCTGTCGAGTCCGCCCGCGGCGCCGTCGACGCGCGCTCGGCGCTGGGCGACGTCTCGGTCGGCATCCCCGAGGGGACCGCCGCCTGGCTGGACGTCAAGGCCGGCGCCGGCCGGGTGCGCAACGACCTCGAGGCCGGCGGGCCGCCCGAGGCCTCCGCCGAGTCCATCGAGGTCCGGGCGCGCACGGGGATGGGCGACATCGTGATCGAGCGGGCGCCGGCGCGATGACGGCGATCTCCGCCACCGGGCTGCGCAAGGCCTACGGCGACCACCTCGTCCTCGACGGCGTCGACCTCGACGTCGCCGAG
The DNA here is from genome assembly GCA_963723395.1 of uncultured Solirubrobacteraceae bacterium. Lineage (GTDB taxonomy): Bacteria > Actinomycetota > Thermoleophilia > Solirubrobacterales > Solirubrobacteraceae > DATFQI01. The sequence goes on from CAVRQL010000002.1 coordinate 14,208, forward strand.
GGCTCGGTGTTCGCGCTGCTGGGCCCCAACGGCGCCGGCAAGACCACGATCGTGCAGATCCTCTCGACGCTGATCGGCGCCGACGGCGGCGTGCTGCGGGTCGCCGGACACGACCCGGCGCGCGACCCGGACGCCGTCCGCGCGGCGATCGGCGTCACGGGCCAGTTCGCGGCCGTCGACAATCTCCTCACCGGCACCGAGAACCTGCTGCTGATGGCCGACCTGCACCGCCTCGGCCGCGCCGAGGGCCGCCGCCGCGCGGCCGAGCTCCTCGAGCGCTTCGAGCTCTCCGACGCCGCCGGGCGCCAGGCCGCCACCTACTCCGGCGGCATGCGCCGCCGGCTGGACATCGCGATGACGCTGATGGGCGACCCGCGGATCATCTTCCTCGACGAGCCGACCACCGGGCTGGACCCGCGCAGCCGCCGCGCGACGTGGGAGATCGTGCGCGGCCTCGTCGCCGGCGGCGTGACGATCTTCCTCACCACGCAGTACCTCGAGGAGGCCGACCAGCTGGCCGACCGGATCGCCGTGCTCGACCGCGGTCACGTGATCGCCGAGGGCACCCCGGACGAGCTGAAGGGCGACCACGCCACGCTCGACGACGTCTTCCTCGCCCTCACCGAAAAGGAGCCCGCATGAACGCCCTGACCGACTCGTGGACGATGCTGCGGCGCAACCTGCTGCACGCCCGCCGCTATCCGTCGATGACGTTCGCGACGCTGGCGATGCCGGTCATGATCCTGCTGCTGTTCAACTACGCCTTCGGCGGCGCGCTAGGGGCAGGCATCGGCGACGGCCCGTACATCGACTACATCGCGCCCGGCATCATCCTGATGGCCGCCACCGCGGGATCGGTCGGCACGGCGGTCGCCGTCTGCGCCGACATGACGGAGGGGATCATCAACCGCTTCCGGACGATGGCCATCTCACGGACCGCCGTGCTCACCGGCCACGTGGTGGGGAGCACGCTGCAGACGCTCGTCAGCATCGTGTTCGTCGTCCTGATCGCGGTCGCGATCGGCTTCCGCCCGTCGGCGGGCGTCGGCGACTGGCTGGCCGTGCTCGGGCTGCTCGCGCTCCTCACGTTCGCGCTGACCTGGCTGTCGGCCGGCCTCGGCCTCGTGACCAAGAACGTCGAGGGAGCGAGCAACGCCGCGCTGCCGCTGCAGTTCCTGCCGTTCCTCGGCTCGGCGATCGTGCCCGCCGACTCGATGCCCGGCGGGCTGCGCTGGTTCGCGGAGAACCAGCCGTTCACGCCGATCATCGAGACGCTGCGCGCGCTGCTGACCGGCGGCGACGCCGGCGCGACGGCGCTGCTCGCCGTCGCGTGGTGCGTCGTGCTCGCGCTGGCCGGCTACGTGTGGGCGCGCGTGCTGTTCGAGCGCTAGTCGCGCTTGCCGCGGCCGTAGAGCAGCTTCACGGCCTTGCCGAGCAGGTTCGTGGTGCGCGCGGTGTACGGGAACATGTGCAGGTCGCGCTTGGGCGCGAGCCGCGTCACGAGCAGCGACTGCTGGCGGGTGTACTTGCGGATCCCGCCGGCGCCGTGGCGCGAGCCCAGCCCCGAGGACTTCCAGCCGCCCATCGGCAGCTCGAGCGCGAGGTAGTGCAGCTGGGCGTCGTTGACGCACACCGCGCCCGCCTCGATCCGCCGGGCCAGCGCCTCGCCGCGGGAGGCGTCGCGGGTCCAGACGGAGGCCGCGAGCCCGTAGGGCGAGTCGTTGGCCAGCCGCACGGCCTCCTCGGCGTCGGCGACGCGCATGATCGGCAGCGTCGGGCCGAACGTCTCCTCGGTCATGCACGCCATCGAGTGGTCGACGTCGACGAGCACGGTCGGCTCGTAGAACCGGCCGCCCTCGGTCCGGCCGTGGCCGCCGGTGAGCACGGTGGCGCCGGCCTCGCGCGCGGCGTCGACGTGCGCGGAGACGATGTCGAGCTGCTTGGGGAAGGTGACCGCGCCGACGTCGACGCTGCCCGGGCCCGGCCGGCGCGCCCTGGCGCAGCGCCTTGACCTTCTCCGTGACCTTGCCGACGAACTCGTCGTAGACGGGCTCCTCGACGTAGACGCGCTCGACGGAGATGCAGGTCTGGCCGCCGTTCTGCATCGAGTAGTAGGTGGCGGCGTTGGCCGCGCGCTCGAGGTCGGCGTCGGCCAGCACGATCATCGGGTCCTTGCCGCCGAGCTCCAGCGACACCGGGGTGAGGGTCTGCGCGGCGCGCTCCATGACCTTCTTGCCGGTCGCGGTGGAGCCGGTGAACATCACGAAGTCCACCTCGTCGATCAGCGCCTGCCCGGTCTCGCCGAGGCCGGTGGCGACCTGGAAGACGCCCTCGGGCAGCCCGCACTCGCGCATCGCCTCGGCCATCAGCAGCGAGGTGAGCGGGGTCACCTCGGACGGCTTGAGGATCACGGAGTTGCCGGCGGCCAGCGCCGGGATGCAGTCGCCGAACGAGTTCGACAGCGGGTAGTTCCACGGGCCGATCACGCCCACGAGCCCGACGGGCGCGTAGCGGATCACGAGCTTGCGCCCGAGCACGAACGGGTTGGCCGAGCGGACCTTCTCGTCGGCCAGGTAGGACGGCGCGTGCTTGGCCCAGAAGCCGAACGCGCTGCCCACGTAGCCGATCTCGGCGAGGAGGGCGTCCTCGTGGGTCTTGCCCGTCTCGGCGACGATCGTGGCGATCAGGCGCTCCTGGTTGTCGAGCACCCACTTCTGCGCCCGCCGCAGCACCCGCGAGCGGCCCTCGAACCCGAGCGACTCCCACGCCGGCTGGGCGTCGCGCCCGCGCGCGGCCATCGCCGCCACCTCCTCGGCGGAGGCGATCGGCACCTCGCGGATCACCTGCCCCGTGGCGGGGTTCTCGACCTCGAACGTCTCGGCGGCTGCCTCGACGGCGGCCATCAGCCCGCGAACTCGACCTTCTCGATGCCGGCCGGCTCCTGCGGCCGGTCGCGCCCGTCGGTCTCCAGGGCCTCCAGCGCGTCGACGACCTCCATGCCGGAGGTCACGCGCCCGAACACGGTGTGCTTGCCGTCGAGCCACGGCGCGGCGTCCGTGGTGACGATGAAGAACTGCGAGCCGTTGGTGTCCGGGCCGGCGTTGGCCATCGCCAGCGCGCCCCGCACCACCTTGTGCTGGTTGAACTCGTCCTCGAACGTGTAGCCGGGGCCGCCGGTGCCGGTGCCCTCCGGGCAGCCGCCCTGGATCATGAAGTCCTTGATGATCCGGTGGAAGGTCAGCCCGTCGTAGAAGCCGTCCTCGGACAGCTTGCGGAAGTTGCCGACCGTCTTCGGCGCGTCCTCTTCGAACATCTCGAACTCGATCGGCCCGTGGTTGGTCGTCATCGTCATCGTCGACATTCTCGGATTCCTCCCTGTTAGCTGCCGCGAACGGGCTCGAGAGCCAGCTTGCGGCCGTGCACGGTGGTGCCGTTGACCGCCGCGACGATGCGGTCGGCCTCGGCGGACGGGACCTCGACGAGCGCGAAGCGCTCGAGGACCCTGACGTTGCGGATCGCCTCGCCGTCCAGCCCGCCGCCCGCGGCGACCGCGGCGATCAGATCGCCGGGCTCCAGCCCGCCGGCGCGGCCGGTGTTGGCGATCAGCTTCGTGTAGAGGGCGCCGTTGGTGACCTCGGCGTCGTGCGGCTTGCTGTGTCGCCGCGGGCGCTCCTCGATCTTCGCCGGGGCGGTGCTCGCGCCCTCGGCCCACGGCGAGATCTTGGTGTTCGCGTGGCGCTCGATCGCCTCGAGGTCCTTGCGCTGGCGCGGCTCGATGAACGTGATCGCGCGGCCCGAGCGGCCGACGCGGCCGGTCCGGCCGATCCGGTGCACGTAGACGTCGGGCGACGTCGGCACGTCGAAGTTGACGATGTGCGTCACCGAGGCGATGTCGAGCCCGCGCGCGGCGACGTCGGTCGCCACGAGGATCGGGACCCGCCCGCTCTTGAAGGAGATCATCACGCCGTCGCGCGAGCCCTGCGACATGTCGCCGTGCAGCGCCTTGACGTTCATGCCCCGGTCGCGCAGCGTCCGGTAGAGCTGGTCGGTGCGGATCTTCGTGCGGGTGAAGACGATGGCCTGGTCGGGCTTCTCGGCCTCGAGCACGCGGGCGAGCGCCTCGTTCTTGTCGGGACCCTTGGTCTCGAGGTAGAACTGCTCGACGGTGTCGATGGTCAGCGTCGCCGCCTTGACCTGGACGGTCACCGGCTCGTAGAGGTGCCGGTCGGCGAGCTCCCGGATCTCCTGCGGCATCGTCGCGCTGAACAGCGCCGTCTGGCGGCCGCCCGGCGTGAGCGAGAGGATCTTCTCGACGTCCTCGAGGAACCCGAGGTCGAGCATCTCGTCGGCCTCGTCGAGGACCATGTAGCGGCACGAGTGCAGCATCAGCGAGTGGCGCGAGATGAGGTCGAGCACGCGGCCGACGGTGCCGACCACGATCTGGCCGCCCTCCTTCAGCTGCGCCTGCTGGGTGCGGATCGGCGCGCCGCCGAACACCGCCACGGGCTGGATGCCCTTGCGCGCGCCGTAGGAGCGCAGCGCCTGCGTGACCTGGATGCACAGCTCACGCGTCGGGGTGAGCACGAGGGCCTGGACGTCGGGATCGTCGGGATCGACGAACTCGATCATCGGCAGCCCGAAGGCCGCTGTCTTGCCGGTGCCGGTCTGGGCCTGCCCGATCACGTCGCGGCCCTGGAGGAGCTCTGGGATGGCCTGTTCCTGGATCGGGCTGGGTGATTCGTAGCCCACATCACGCAGGGCAGCGAGCACCGGCTCGGAGAGGCCGAGTTCTTTGAAAGTCGTCACTAAGCGACAGAGCTTATGACGCGCGCTCGGCGCGGGCCTTCAAACCGCGCGCGAACTGCTCGAACGAAGGCCCGAGGTCGGGCATCGAGCGCCAGATCAGCGGCAGCATCGGACCGGTGTACTCCTCGCGCATCGCGAAGCCCGTGCCGCCGTCCCGGCGCTCCAGCGTGAACGTCCGCACGCCCTTGAACAGGCCGAGCGGCATGCCGCCGCTCCACACCATCCGCTCGCCGGGCGCGAACTCCGTGACCTTCACGGGGAAGGAGCGCTTCGGGTTGGCCTCCGAGACCACGGTGATCTTCTCCTGCGGCGCGATCCGGCCGTCGACGCGCACCACGCCCGAGTCCCAGTCGGCGTAGCCGGCGGCGTCGGTGAGCACGGCCCACACGGCCTCCGGCGACGCGTCGATCTGCGCTGTGGACTCGTAGTGCCTCATCCGTAACGCGGAGGTTACCATTACGCGTGTGAACCCGTTCGAGGCGCTGGGCGACCCGAACCGCCGCGCGATCGTCGAGCTGCTGCGCGACGGGGATCGCTCCGTGCAGGAGATCGCGGACGCGCTGCCGATCAGCCGCCCGGCGGTGTCGCGGCACCTGCGCCTGCTCAAGGGCGCCGGCCTCGTGACCGACCGCCCCGAGGGCACGCGGCGCGTGTACCGGCTCCACGACGAGGGGATCGAGGCGGTGCGGCGCTACCTGGAGGACGTGTGGGGCGACGCCGCCGCCCGCTTCAAGATGGCCGCGGAGAACACGTGGAACCGCTGACCCAGGAGTTCACCGTCGCCTGCCCGCCCGAGCACGCCTTCGCGGTGTGGGCGGAGCGCACGTCGATGTGGTGGCCCGCGACCCACTCCGTGTCGGGCGCGCCCGAGGCGGTGGTGATCGAGCCGCGCGCCGGCGGCCGGATCTACGAGCGCGCGCCCGGCGGCGCCGAGCACGAGTGGGGGCGCGTGACGGCGTACGAGCCGCCCAGCCGGCTCGCTTACACGTGGCACCTGCGCCAGGACGCCGCCGACGCCACCGACGTCGAGATCACCTTCTCGCCGGCGCCGGAGGGAACCGCCGTGGCGATCGTCCACAGCGGCTGGGAGCGGCTCGGCGCGCAGTGGCCCGGACCTGCGCGAGCGCAACACCCGCGGGTGGGCGGGACTGCTACCGCACTACCTGGCCGCCGCGCAGGGCGGCGATGGCGGCGTGTAGCCGCTCCGGCTCCGCGGTCTCCAGCAGCGCGGCGGCCTCGCGCAGGAGCGCGTCGGAGCTCCGGCGCCGGCGCTTGGCCGCGTAGGAGGCGGCGTCGGCGGCGCGAAGGAGGTCCGCGGGCGTGCCGCGCTCCTGGAACGCGACGCCCCAGGAGACGGCGACGCCGCCCGTGTCGAGCTCGGCAGCGAGCCGCTCTGCCGCCTCGCGCGCCCAGCCCGCGAGCACCAGGGCGAACTCGTCTCCGCCGATCCGCGCCGCGCCCTCGTACGGGACGAGCGCACGGCCGACCGCGCGCAGCGCGTCGTCGCCGGCCTCGTGGCCCGCGCCGTCATTGAGCGCCTTGAGCCCGTCGACGTCGCCGACGAGCAGCGCGACCGGACCGGCGCACGCGGCCTCGAGCCGCTCGTCGAACGCGCGGCGGTTGGCGAGGCCGGTGAGCGGGTCGCGGTAGGCGGCGGCGTAGACCTGCGAGTACAGCTCGGCGCGGCCGACGGCGAGCGCCAGCTGCGAGCAGATCGCCTGCATGAACTGCACGTCGGCGGCGCTCAGGCGGTCGCGGTCCGAGCCGTTGGCGGCGTACATCTCGCCCCAGGTGCGGCTCTCGTAGACGATCGGCACGGCGGCGCACGAGCGCTTGCCGAGCTCCTCGAGGAGCCGGCGCTCGCCGGGCTCCGTGGCCGGGTCGTCGACGGCGCTGACGTGCGGCTCGCCGCGGCTCAGCACCGCGTGCGCGAGCGGGAAGTCGCTCAGCGCGTAGAGCTCCTCCGCCGGCCAGCGCTCCTCGGACTCGGACAGCTCACCCACGTTGATCAGCGTCCGCAGGCGGCCGTCCTCGACCTCCCAGCGGCTGATCGACAGCGAGGAGGAGCCGAGCATCGCGCACGTCTCCTCGGCGGCGATCTCCAGCACGTCCTCCATCGTGTGCGCCCCGGCGACGGCAGCGGCCACGGCGACGAGGGACTGGAGGCGGCGATCCTCGGACATCTCCCGAGGGAGATCGGCCCGCGCCGCCGCGACTGAAATCAGCGGGTCGGGTCCAGGACCAGCTTGCCGGAGGTCCGGCGCTCCTGCAGGTCCTCGTGGACCCGGCGGACCTCGGACATCGGGTACGCCTCTCCCTCCAGCACGCGCAGGCGGCCCGAGGCGGTGAGCTCGGCCAGCTCGGCGAGCGGGCCGGAGACCATCTCCGGGATGCGCATGCAGTGCATCAGCCAGAAGCCGATCACCGCGTGGCTGCGCCGCATCAGCGCGCCGGAGCGGACCTCGTTCTGCTCGCGCGACGCGATCCCGTAGGTGACCAGGCGCCCGAACGGCGCGAGCGCCTTCAGCGACTCGTCGAACACGCGCCCGCCGGCCATCTCGAACACCGCGTCGACGCGGTTGCCGCCGTTGGCCTCGATCAGCTGCTCCGCGAGGTCCTCGGCGCCGACGTCGACCGCCGCGTGCGCGCCCAGCTCCAGCGCGAGGTCGCGCTTCTCCTGCGAGGAGGCCGTCGCGATGACGCGCCCGGCGCCCATCGGGCCGCCGAGCTGCACGGCCAGCGACCCGACCCCGCCCGCGGCGGCGTGCACCACGACGCTCTCGCCCTCGGCGAGCTTGGCCGAGGTCCGGTACAGGTGCCACGCCGTGAGCCCCTGGAGCATCAGCGCGAGCGCGGTCGCGTCGCTCACGTCGGCCTCGATCGGGAACACGCTCGCGGCGTCCGCCGCCACGTACTCGGCGTAGCCGCCCGTCCCGACCATGGCCACGACGCGGTCGCCGGCCTTGAAGCCGCCGCCGTCCCGCTCCACGAAACCCGCCACCTCGGCGCCGGGGGTCAGGGGCAGCTCGTAGCGGGCCAGGTAGGAGTTCTCCCGCGCGTGGGTGTCGGCGAAGTTGATCCCGGCCCCGGTGACGCGGATCAGGACCTGCCCGTCGCCGGGCTCGGGGACCTCCGCGTCCTCGATCAGCTCGAGCACCTCGGGGCCGCCCCACTCGGAGATCCGGATCGCTCGCATGAGAGGGGACGCTATCTTGCCCGGCCCATGAGCCTCACCGTGGTTGGATCCATCGCCTTCGACGCCGTAGAGACCGAGACCGGCAAGCGCGACCGCCTGCTGGGCGGCGCCGCGGTGCACTTCTCGCTCGCCTCGTCGTTCCTCGCCGAGACGCGCGTGATCGGCCCGGTCGGCGACGACTTCGGCGACGACGAGTACGCCGTCCTGCACGGGCGCGGCGTCATCACCGACGACATCGAGCACGTCGAGGGCGGCAAGACCTTCTTCTGGGCGGGGCGCTACGAGCGCGACGTGAACATCCGCCACACGCTGCAGACCGACCTCAACGTCTTCGAGACGTTCGAGCCGAAGCTCTCCGACGAGTCCCGCGCGGCCGAGACGCTGTTCCTGGCCAACATCCAGCCGGACCTGCAGCGCGCGGTGCGCGAGCAGTGCGAGAGCGCGCGCTTCACGGCGCTGGACTCGATGAACCTGTGGATCGACATCGCGCGCGACTCGCTCGTGAAGACGATCGGGATGGTCGACGCGGTGATCCTCAACGACTCCGAGGTCCGCGACCTGGTCGACGAGCCGAACCTCGTCAAGGCGGCGGCCAAGCTGCTCGACATGGGGCCGCGGGTCGTCGTGGCCAAGCAGGGCGAGTACGGCAGCGCGATGTTCACGCGCGATGGCGTGTTCGGCCTCCCGGCCTACCCCACCCCCGACGTGGTCGACCCGACGGGCGCCGGCGACTCCTTCGCGGGCGGCTTCATGGGCTACGTCGCGGCGCACGCCGACGAGGAGATCACCGACGACCTGCTGCGCACCGCGATGGCCTACGGCACCGCGCTGGCGTCGTTCAACGTCGAGGCGTTCGGCACCGAGCGGATGCAGTCGCTGTCCGGCGACGAGATCACCGCGCGCGTCGACGTGCTGCAGAAGATCAGCCGCTTCGACACCGCTCCGCTCGCGCTTCGCGGCTAGGCGCGCAGCCGCGCCCAGCAGGAGTACCATCGGTCACGTGGAGTGGGCGATGCTGTACCTCTTCCTGGGGTTGAAGATCCCGCTGCTGCTCCTGTATTGGCTCGTCTACTGGGCGATCAAGGCGGAGCCGGAGCTCGAGGACACCGGCGGCGACGGCGGCGCGCGCAAGGAGCGCCCGCATCCCTCGCCGACGCTCCCGCGCCACCCGCGCCGCGGCCCGCACGGCGACCCGCTGCCGCTCCCGCCCCCGCGGGTGAGGCCGGTCAGCGCACGCGCGCGCGTCACCGACCGCTGAGCCTGCTTGGATTAGGGCCGTGCCGACCTCGGTCCTCTCCGACGGGACCATCCGCCGCCTCGCCGAGGAGGGGCGGATCGTCATCGAGCCCTGGGACCCGGGGCTGGTCCAGCCTGCGTCTGTGGACCTGCGCCTCGGCGACTCCTTCCGGGTCTTCCACAACCACCGCACCGCGGCCATCGACCTGCGCGACCCGCCGACCAACCTCACCGAGGAGGTCACGGTCGCCGAGGGCGAGACGTTCGTCATCCACCCCGGCGAGTTCGTCCTCGGGCGCACGCTGGAGTGGGTCGAGCTGCCCGACGACGTGGTGGCGCGGATCGAGGGCAAGTCGAGCATCGGCCGCCTCGGGCTGATCGTGCACGCCACGGCGGGCTTCGTCGACCCCGGCTTCAAGGGCACGCTGACGCTGGAGATCACCAACCTCACGCGCGTGCCGATCAAGCTGTCCCCCGGGCTGCTGATCGCCCAGCTCTCGTTCATGACGCTCGACGCCCCCGCGGAGCGCCCGTACGGCTCCGAGGAGCTGGGCTCCCACTACCAGGGCCAGATGGCCGCGACCGAGTCGCGCTACATGCGCTAGCTTGCCGCTCGTGCTGCATGCGCTGATCACCTTCGCGGCGACCGAGGAGGGCGAAGAGACCTCCAAGACGCTGTTCTACCTCGCCGGCGGGATCCTCGTCGCCTTCGCGATCATCGTCTCGATCATCGGCATCACGCAGGCCGAGTTCCCGCGGACCAAGGGCGTCGCGCGGGGGGTCATGGGGCTCGCCGCGCTGCTCGTGGCGTTCGCCATGGCTGCCGCCGTCATCACCGGGTAGGTCCCCTCTCACGTCTCACCCGTCATCATTCGGGTAGAGAACGGACCGGAAACGGCGAGACGGACGGGAGACCCATGGGCACCGAGGAACAGAGCAGCAACGGAGGGGGTGTGGCCACGGCCTCCGACTCCCTCACGATCACGGACAACCGGACGGGCAAGACTTATGAGGTCCCGGTAGAGGACGGCACCGTACGTGCCACCGCCCTGCGGGACATCAAGGTCAACGAGGACGACTTCGGGGTCATGTCCTACGACCCCGCGTTCATGAACACCGCCTCGTGTCGCTCGGCCGTCACGTTCCTGGACGGCGAGGCCGGCGTCCTGGAGTACCGCGGCTATCCGATCGAGCAGCTCGCGGAGCAGTCGACCTATCTCGAGGTCGCCTACCTGCTCGTCCACGGCGAGCTGCCCACCCAGGCGCAGCTGGACGAGTGGACGCACGAGATCACGATCCACACGTTCGTGCACGAGAACGTCAAGAGCTTCATGCAGGGCTTCCGCTACGACGCCCACCCGATGGGGATGCTCCTGGCCTCGACCGGCGCGCTCTCGACCTTCTATCCCGACGCCAACGAGATCCACGACCCGGAGATCCGCTACCTCCAGGTCATCCGGCTGATCGCGAAGATGCCGACGCTGGCGGCGTTCGCCTACCGCCACGCGATGGGGCAGCCGTACGTCTATCCCGACAACGACCTGCGCTATCCCGGCAACTTCTTGGGAATGCTGTTCAAGATGACCGAGCTCAAGTACCAGCCGGATCCGCGGCTGGAGCGGGCGCTCGACATCCTGTTCATCCTGCACGCCGACCACGAGCAGAACTGCTCCACCAACGCGGTGCGGGCGGTCGGCTCCTCGCAGGTCGACCCCTACTCGGCCGTCGCGGCCGGCGTGGCGGCGCTCTACGGCCCGCTGCACGGCGGCGCCAACGAGGCCGTCCTGCGGATGCTGCGCCGGATCGGCTCCAAGGACAACATCGGCGACTTCATGCAGGGCGTGAAGGACGGCAACGAGCGCCTGATGGGCTTCGGGCACCGGGTCTACAAGAACTACGACCCGCGCGCGAAGATCATCAAGAAGGCCACCGACGAGGTCTTCGAGGTCACCGGCGTCAACCCGCTGCTGGAGATCGCGCTCGAGCTCGAGAAGATCGCGCTCGAGGACGAGTACTTCGTCAAGCGCAAGCTGTACCCGAACGTCGACTTCTACTCGGGCCTCATCTACGAGGCCCTGGGCATGCCGGTCGGCATGTTCCCGGTGCTGTTCGCGATCCCCCGCACCAGCGGCTGGATCGCGCAGTGGCTGGAGATGATCGACGACAAGGAGCAGAAGATCGCGCGACCCCGGCAGATCTACACCGGAGAGCGCACGCGCGAGTACGTGCCGGTCGGGGAGCGATAATCCCTCAGGTGGAACTGCGCGACGAGCTGCACTTCCGCACGCTCGTCGAGCAGATCCAGGCCATCACCTATGTGGCGGAGTGGGCGCCGGGCGCGCCGCTCCGCTACGTCTCGCCCCAGATCGAGGAGCTGCTCGGGTACCCGCCGCAGGCCTGGATCGACGACCAGGAGCTGTGGGAGCGGCAGCTCCACCCGGACGATCGCGAGCGCATCCTGACCGAGGAGCGCCGCACCCACGAGACGGTCGAGCGCTTCGACGCGGAGTACCGGATGCTCGCCGCCGACGGCACCGTCGTGTGGTTCTGGGAGCGCGACACGATCGTCTACGGCGACGACGGGCTTCCGGCCTTCTCGCAGGGCGTCATGGTCGACATCACCGCGCGCAAGGACGCGGAGGCGCGCGCGCACGACGCCGAGACGGAGGTCCGCCGGCTCGCCTTCCACGACGCGCTGACCGAGCTACCCAACCGCGCGCAACTCGACGTGCGGCTGCGCGCTGCGGTCGCCGACGCCCGCGCCCGCGACCGCGCCGTCGCGCTGCTGTTCCTCGACCTCGACAACTTCAAGCTCGTCAACGACTCGCTGGGCCACGCGGCGGGCGACCGCCTGCTGCGGCGCGTCGCCAGGCGGCTGCAGGGCGCCGAGGCGCCCAGCGGGCTGCTCGCGCGCCACGGCGGCGACGAGTTCCTCGTCCTGCTCGACGACCTCGACCCCGCCACGGCCGAGGCCGCGGCCCGCGCCGCGGCCGACGACGTCGCGGTCCGCCTGGCCAAGCCGTTCCGGATCGCCGGCGCCGAGTTCCACGTGGAGGCGAGCGTCGGCATCTCGCTGTTCCCCAGCGACGCCGGCAGCGCCGAGGCGCTGCTCCAGCACGCCGACGCCGCGATGTACCAGAGCAAGGGCCGCGGCCGCGCGGCCTCGACGGTGTACGCGCGGATGACGCACGACCCGCTCGAGCGCCTGTCTCTGACGACCCGGCTGCGCCGCGCGATCGCCAACGAGGAGCTGGAGCTGCACTACCAGCCGATCGTGTGGACCGCGAGCGGGCGCCTGCACTCGATGGAGGCGCTGCTGCGCTGGAACGACCCGGACCGCGGGCTCGTGCACCCGGACCGCTTCATCCCCGCCGCCGAGGAGATGAGCCTGCTCGAGCCGATCGGTGAGTGGGTGGTCGGCGACATCACGCGCCAGATGCTCGAGTGGGAGGCGCTCGGGCTCGCACCGCACGTCTCGTTCAACGTCTCCCCGCGCGAGCTGCACCGCCCCGACTTCGCGCCCGAGCTGGCCGAGCGGCTCACCAGCGCGGGCGTCAACCCGCGGAACCTGACCATGGAGGTCACCGAGTCGGCCACGCTGCGCGAGCCGGAGCGGATCGGCCCGCTGCTGCGCCAGCTGCGCCTGATCGGGCTGCAGATCGCCATCGACGACTTCGGCGCGGGCTGGTCGTCGCTGTCCCGGCTGCGCCAGCTGCCGGTGCAGATCCTCAAGATCGACCGCTCGTTCCTGCGCGACATCCCCGACGACCCGGAGTCGGGCGCGATCGTCCGCGCGGTGATCGCGCTGTCCGACGCGCTCTCGATGACGACGGTCGCCGAGGGCGTCGAGCTCCCGGTCCAGCAGCACTTCCTCGCCGCCCAGGGCTGCCCGCTGGCGCAGGGCCGGCTGTTCGGCTTCGCCGTGCCCGCGGCGGAGATGACCGAGCGCCTGCTCGAAGAGGCGGATCCGTTCAAACTAGACAGGTGGACGAGGCCCGGGGCTCAAGCGCCGCGGGGCTGGGGACCCGATGCACTAGTTGTGAGGTCTCACCGCTCCCTGCGCGCCCTGATGGTGGATGTCCCGGCGTCGTACGGAGGGCTGCTGGCCTCGCATCTCGAGGAGGCCGGCTGGAGCGTGGAGCGCGAGCACGCCGACGGCGACCACGCGCTGTCCGCCGCGCTCGCGCGCCGCGGCTGGAACGCGGTCCTCTACGGCGGCGACGGCCGCGGCGCCGTGCCCGCCCGCAAGGCGCTGGCGCTCGTGCGCATGGCCGACCCGCACCTGCCCTTCCTGGTCGTCTCGCCCAACATCCGCCGCGGCGACCTCTCCTCGGTGGTGCGCGGCGTCGACGACGCCGCCAAGGTCGTCTCGGACCCCAAGCAGCTCTCCGACGCGCTGACGAAGGAGCTCGAGGCGACGCGCCTGCGCCGCCGCGTGGGCAGCGCGCAGCACCTCTTCCCCGCCCAGCAGGCGATCGCCGACCACCTGGCCGCGGGCCTGGAGCCGGAGGACCTCTCCCGGCGCGTGCTGGCCATCCTCGGCGACTCGCTGGGCTGGACCCTCGGCGCCGTGTGGCGGCCCGTCGGAGGACGGCTCGACGCTGCGCTGCTCGGCCGTCTGGCACGCCGCCGACGCGCGCGAGGACGCCGTCGCCTTCGCCCGCGACACGCGCGAGCAGACCTTCGCCCCCGGCCAGGGGATGCCCGGCCGCGTGTGGGCGTTCCGGCGGCCCGCCTGGGTGCCCGACGTCGCCCGCGACGCGCGGATGCCCCGCGCCGCCTCGGCGCTGCGCGCGGGACTGAGCACCGCGATCGCCTTCCCGCTCGCCGTCGGCGACGAGTGCCTCGGCGTGATCGAGTTCTTCACGAGCGGCGTGCACGAGCACAACGGCGAGGTGTCGGCCATGTTCGCCACCGTCGGCGGCCAGCTCGCGCAGTACCTCGCCCGCCACGCGGCCGAGCGCGACCCGACGCGCGGGTTCCTCGACCGCGCGGACGCGCTGATCGTCGTGCTCGACGGCGACGGCCGCGTGCAGTTCGCCAACGCCCGCGCCTGCGCGGCGGCCGGGCTGCCGGAGTCCGCGCTCATCGGCACGGAGTGGGCGCTCGGGGATCCCGCGGTGACCTGGCTGACCACGCCGCTCGACGGCGGCGGCGCGATGCTGCTCGGTCAGACCGCTGCCGTCGCCGTGTGACGGATCGCCACCCTCGTACGTAGTGTGGGAGTGATGAGAGTCGCGCTCCTCTTCCTGCTCTGCGTGATCGTCGCCGGCTGCGGCGCCGAGGACGAGAGCTCCGCTCCCGCGGCCAAGGCGGGGTTCGCGCAGCTCGTCGTGCGCGTCGACGCCGACGGCAAGGGCGCCGCGCCCGCCAAGGAGCTGAAGCTCGACTGCGGCTCGGCCACCGACAGCGCGGCGTGCAAGGCCGCCGCGGCGCTGAAGGGCGCCGACCTCGAGCCGGTGTCCCGCGACAAGGCGTGCACCCAGATCTTCGGCGGCCCCGAGACCGCGACGATCTCGGGCGAGGTCGACGGCAAGCCCGTCGACGCCCGCTTCTCCCGCAGCAACGGCTGCGAGGTCGCCCGCTGGCAGGCGGTCTCCGCGCTGCTCGACCGGGTCAAGTGAGCTTCGGCGTCAAGTTCCGCACCGGCGGGCGGGTCGAGAAGCTGTCCGCCGAGACGCTCGACGGGGCGCTCCGCCTGCTCGAGGAGCGCTGCCGGGTCGCCGCCTCACGTCCGGGGCGCGACACGGTGGACCTGCACGTCCGCCGCTTCGAGCCGATCCAGCAGGTCGCGGCGCGCGCCGAACTGCGCGGCGGGCCCGTGCGGGCGGGCGTCGACGTGCGCGGCGACGGCTCGGCCGAGGCGTGGACGGGCCGCCTGCGGCGCTCGCCCGTGGCGCAGCAGCCGGGCGAGGACGCCTACGCGGCCCTGCGGCGGGTCGTTCAGAGCACGAGCGTCGAGCCGTAGCGGCGCAGCCAGGTGGCGTGCTCGCGCCAGTCGGGCACGCGCGACTCCAGCAGCGCCCAGAAGCGCGGCGAGTGGTCCATCACCTCGAGGTGGCAGACCTCGTGCTCGATCACGTAGTCCAGGACTTCCTCGGGCGCCAGCAGCAGCCGCCAGTTGAACGACATCCCGCCCTTGGCCGAGCAGGACGCCCAGCGCGTGCGCTGGCCGCGGATCGTCAGACCCGTGTAGCGCGTGCCGGCGCGGGCGACGGCGGCGTCCAGCCGCGGCGCGATCTCCGCGCGGGCGCGGCGGCGGTAGTAGCGCTCGATCGCCTCGCGGGAGTCGCCGGGCGGCACGAGCAGCGTGTCGCCGCGGCGGTGGACCCGCTCGCGGCCCGGCTCGGCGACGACGCGCAGGTCCGTGCCCAGGTACGGGAGCGTGCCCGGCTCGCGGGCGACCTCCTCGGCGGCCCGCATCAGCGCCTGGCGGCGGCGCTCGATCCACGGGCGCAGCTCGCGCACCGCCTCGGCGGCGCGCTTCTCGGCGGCCTTCTTGGGCAGCGTGACGATGACCTCGCCCGCCCCGTCGACGGTCACGCGCACCCGCCGCGCCCTGGCCGAGCGCCGGATCGAGAACGGGATGTCGGACTTCAGGGGGGCCATGAGCGGCGTCCCAGCCTACGACGCGATTCGGCGGTTGCCATCATGGCCGCGCGATGGCCCAGTCCCGCGTCCGGCTCCCGAACGGGGTCGGCGACTCCTACACCGTGTACCTCAACGGCGTGCGCCAGGAGCGCGGCCTCGACTTCCGCGTCGAGCACGGGATCCTGATCTTCGAGGCCGACCTCGCCAAGGAGGGCAAGCTCGGATTCTGGCGCTGGTTCTGGGGCGCGTGGGGTATCGGGACCTACAAGAAGAACGACCAGGTGGACGTCGCCTGGGAGGTCGACGGGAGGCCGCGCGTGGCCCACGCGCTGGATATCGAGCGCGTCGTGTAGCTTCCCGAACAAGACACCTACGGGAGGGTGCGATGAGAACTAGCGGAGTCATCGCGGCGGCGCTGGGGGCGCTGCTGCTGGCGGTTTCGCCCGCCTCGGCCAAGAACCAGCAGGTCGAGCAGCCGGCGGGAGCGCAGAAGAACCTGAAGCTCGTCTCGAGCTATCCGGAGGCGAAGTACGCCACCGCGATCAACTTCCTCGAGTACGGGAGGCATCGCCACAAGCAGGACGTCATGGTCGCCACGGGCCGCTTCGGCCTGATCACGTACGACCTGTCGAACCCGGCGAAGCCGCGCAAGCTGGACACGCTCGACAACGAGGCGCTGCGGCTGACCGGCGATCCGCCGACCGACTTCAACGACGGCCCGGACGACAACACCAGCCCGGACTCGACGTACTGGCAGAACGAGGACATGGACGTCGACAAGCGGCGCAAGCTCGTCTTCATGGCGCGCGACCCGCGCTCGTTCGCCGGCACCACGGGCAACGACAACAGCGTCTCCGGCGTCTACATCGTGGACCTGCGCGACCCGCGCGACATCAAGCTGATCACGTTCACCCAGGTGCCCACCGGGCACACGACGACGTGCATCAACGACTGCCAGTACCTGTGGACCGGCGGGCCGGCGAGCTCGGCGGGCCAGCTGTCGGCGTGGCCGGGCGGGCGGCCGATCTTCGTCACCGACGTGCGCGACCCGCGCAACCCGAGGACGGCGCCGCAGCCGATCGACCTGTTCCGCGACGACGGCGTGACCGCCTACTCGCACGACGTGCAGGTCGACTCCGAGGGCATCGCCTGGGTCTCAGGCGCCGGCCCGGTGCGCGGCTACTGGACGACCGGAAGGCACTACGACCCCCTCAAGGGCGTCAAGCGCCAGGCATCGGCGTTCGACCCGATCCCGTACGCGGGCGGGCGGTTCACCGAGGAGGCCACGGAGGACGGGTTCATGCACAACTCGTACCGCCGCGGGAACCTGCTCATGGCCACCGCCGAGGTCGACGCGCCGCCGGACTGCGAGACCGACGGGCGGTTCATGATCGGCTCGCTGAAGGGCAGCTACCAGGGCCAGGCGTGGAAGTCGACGCCGGAGCACAAGTTCCGGCTCAAGACGGTCGGCCTCTGGAGCCCGCATGCCCAGGAGGGCACGCTGGTCAACGAGACGATCTACTGCTCGGCGCACTACTTCGACGTGAAGAGGAACCTGGTCGCCTACTCCTGGTACGACCAGGGGACGCGGATCCTGGACATCTCGAACCCGGCGAAGCCGATCCAGGTCGCCTACTACCGGCCGGACGGCGGCGTCTCGTGGGCGCCGTACTTCCACCGCGGCTACATCTACGTCGCCGACCACGAGCGCGGCGTCGAGGTGCTGAAGGCGACCCGCGGCTCGAGGTCGCACCACGACATCGCGGCCCCGAGGCCGTCGCGCCGGCACGTGCGGATGGTCCGCGCGTCGTCGCGGAACCTGCAGCCCGACCCGAAGCTGGGCTGGCTCTGCCCGATCCCGGCGACCTAGGACACGTGTGAGTTCAACTCCGCGGGCTCGACGGCCGGAAGGCCGTCGATGCTCGCGGTGTTGTGCTCGCGCTGGTAGTCCTCGTAGGCGTGCGGGCCGTGCACGCGGACGCGCTTGGCCGAGGACTTCACCTGGTGCGGCCGCTCGCCCTCGTAGGCCATGAGCGGCACGCCGTAGCCACACGAGTCGGCCACGCGCGTCACGTCGACCACGACGATCGCGCGGTGCGACTCGGGAACCTCGAACGGCTCGAAGCCGGCCTGCTCGAAGAGCTCCTCGAAGCGCGGGTCGCTGGCGTGGACGATCTCGCCCGTGCCGTGCAGGCGCAGGATCCGCGGCGGGCCCTGGAAGGCGCACAGCATCACGACGACGCGGCCGTTCTCGCGCACGTGGGCGATCGTCTCCGCGCCGCTGCCGACGATGTCCAGGTAGGCGACGGTGTGGTCGTCGAGCACCCGCAGCGTGTCGATCGGGCCCTTCGGCGAGACGTTGACGTGGCCGTCGGCGGCCAGCGGCGCGCTGCCGACGAAGAACATCGCCTGGCGCGCGATCCAGTCGCGCTGGTGGTCCTCGATGCGCTCGTAGATCTTGCCCATCAGACGGGCACCGCGCCCGCCCAGGGCGACATGGCTCGCAGCGCCGCGAGGATCGCGCGGGTCGCCGGGGAGCGGTTGAGCGTGTAGAAGTGGATCCCGGGCGCGCCCTTGGCCAGCAGGTCGGCGCACTGCAGGGTCGCGTAGGCGACACCGAAGTCGGTCACCGCGCGCGGGTCTTCGACCCGCAGGTCCAGCTCGGAGACCAGGTTGGACGGGATCACGGAGCCGCACATGCTCGTGATCCGCTTGATCTGCCCGTAGTTCGTGATGGGCATGATCCCCGGGATGATCGGGACGTCGATGCCGATCTCCCGCGCCCGCGCGCAGAAGTCGAAGTAGAAGGCGTTGTCGAAGAAGAGCTGGGTGATCAGGAACCGCGCGCCCGCGTCGACCTTCTCCTTGAGGTAGCGCAGGTCGGCCTCGGCGGACTCCGCGTGGATGTGGACCTCGGGGAAGCAGGCCGCACCGATCGCGAACTCCGGGTACTCGTCGCGGATCAGCTCGATCAGCTCGCGGGAGTAGCGCAGGCCGCCCTCGGTGGCGGTCCACTCGGTCTCGCCCTGCGGCGGGTCGCCGCGCAGCGCGAGCACGTTCTCGATCCCCGCGCGGCGCATGCGGTCCAGCGTCGCGCGCAGCTCCTCGGTGGTCGCGTTCACGCACGTGAAGTGGGCCATCGCCTCGAGGCCGAAGTCCGCCCGGATGCCCGCCACGATGTCGACGGTCTTCTGGCGCTCGGTGAGCGCGCCGGCCGCGCCGTAGGTGACGCTGACGAAGTCCGGGTCCATGCCCGACAGCTCGTCGAGCGCGGAGGCGAGGTTCTTCTCGCCGTCCTCGGTCTTGGGCGGGAAGAACTCGAAGGAGAAGGTCGGCTGGGCGCCGGCGCCGATGCGCTCGTCGATCCTCATCCGAAGAAGTCTAAGAGGCGACGCGATCCAGCCATTGCAGGAGGAGGGCGGTCTCGGCGGGCCCGAGCAGCTCCGGGCGGTCCTCGAGCGCTGCGCGCAGCGCCACGGCGTGGGTCGTGACGCCGTCGCTCGGGGCGTCGGTGGAGATCGAGCCCAGCACCCGGTCGCGTACGCGGGCGGACAGGTCCTCGTCCGGCTCGGCGATCAGCCGCAGCGTGGTCCCCACGCTGGCCGCGGACACGATCTCGGCGGCCGTCTCGACCGGCACGCGCAGGCGCCCGGCGGCGGCGGCGCGGGCCAGCATCGCGCGGAGGATGCGGCGCCCCTCCGGCGGCGGGGGGCGGACGCCGCCGTACATCAGCACGTACAGGCCGGGGTTCTCGAGCCCGAAGGCGACGTGCAGGTCCCACCCGCGGGCGACGTCGGCGAGGGGGTCGTCCGTCTGCAGCTGCGCCTGCTTGCTGACGAGGTAGGTGTCGAAGCCGTGCTCGGCGACCGCGTCGAGCAGGCCTTGCTTGTCGCCGAACAGGCGGTACAGCGTGGGCGCCTGGACCCCGGCGGCGGCGGAGACCGCGCGGGTGGACGCCGCCTCGATCCCGCCCTCGGCGACCAGCTTCGCCGCCGCCTCGATGATGCGTTGCCTGGTGTCCATTGGTAGCGATGCTACCGGCCGAGCCGGATAGTCGCTAACATCACCGCTAACGCAATCGTGTTATCGGAGGTTCACATGCAGACCCGCACGCTCGGAACCGCAGGACCCACCGTCTCCGCCCTCGGCCTCGGCCTGATGGGCATGTCCGACTTCTACGGCCCGGCCGACGAAGCCGAGTCGATCGCCACCATCCACGCCGCGCTCGACGCGGGGGTCACCCTGCTCGACACGGGCGACTTCTACGGGATGGGCGCCAACGAGCTGCTCCTGCGCGACGCGCTCAAGGGCCGCCGCCGCGAGGACGCGGTGATCAGCGTCAAGTTCGGCGCGCTGCGCGACGCGCACAAGGCGTTCAACGGCTACGACTCGCGCCCGCTCGCGGTCAAGAACTTCGCCGCCTACTCGCTCGTGCGGCTCGGGACCGACCACATCGACGTCTACCGGCCCGCGCGGCTGGACCCCGCCGTGCCGATCGAGGAGACCGCCGGCGCGGTCAAGGAGCTGATCGAGGCCGGCGACGTCCGCCACTTCGGGCTCTCCGAGGTGAGCGCCGAGACCCTGCGCCGCGCGCATGCGGTGCACCCGGTGTCCGACCTGCAGATCGAGTACTCGCTGCTCTCGCGCGGGATCGAGGACGAGATCCTCCCCACCGCGCGCGAGCTCGGCGTCTCCATCACCGCCTACGGCGTGCTCTCCCGCGGCCTGCTCTCGGGCCACTGGGATCCGAGCCGCAACGTCGCCGGCGACTTCCGCGGCATGAGCCCGCGCTTCCAGCGCGAGAACGTCGAGCACAACCTCGCGCTCGTCGAGGCGCTCCGCGAGGTCGCCGAGGCCCGCGGCGCCACGGTCGCGCAGGTCGCCATCGCCTGGGTCGCCGCCCAGGGCGAGGACATCGTGCCGCTCGTCGGCGCCCGCCGCCGCGAGCGGCTCGACGAGGCGCTCGGCGCCGCCACGCTGGAGCTCACCGCCGACGACCTCGCCGCGATCGAGGCCGCCGTGCCCGCCGGCGCCGCGGCCGGCTCGCGGTACCCCGAGGCCCAGGTGGCTCACCTGGACAGCGAGCGGTAGGCGCGGGTCCCCCGACCCTGACACCGGCTGGGTGGGGGAGTGAGGGAGCGGCCCGCGAGGGGCACGCGTTCTGCAAGCGTCGTACGGTCGACGTTGACCACCGTATGGGTGGTCAACGTCGACTAACCCCCCTCCCTACCCAGCCAGAAGTTCAGCCCGCCGACCACACCACGGGCTCGGCGTCCGACCGCACCGCCTCGCCGAGCCGCTCGAGGTGGGTAAGCCACGCCAACGTCATCGACAGCGCCCAGGTCGCCCTCGCCTCGTCGAGCTCGCCCTCGGCGAGGCGGCGGGTGAGGTCGAACGCGGTGGCCGGGCCCTCGGCCAGAGCGCGCCCGCGTGGCCTCGAGGCGCTCGGCGACCATCGCGCGGTTGGCCTCGACGTGGCCGTGGACGTCCGTGAACGGGCGCCCGTGGCCCGCGAGGCAGAGCCGTGCGTCGAGCGCGTCGACCTTGCCGAGCGAGTCGAGGAACTCGCCGACCGGGTCGGGCGTGTGGCCCTGGTCGAAGTAGGGCGAGACGCGGCCGAGCAGGTGGTCGCCGGAGATCAGCAGCCGCCGCTCGGGCTGGTGCAGGCACACGTGCGAGGGCGCGTGGCCGGGGGTCTCGATGACCTGCCACTCGCCGAGGTCGGTGCGCACGACGACGCCGGGGACGAGGTCGCGGTCGACGACGAGCTCGCCCGACATCCCGCTCCCGGAGCCGCGGCGCTGCTCGGCCCAGCGCTGGAGCGGCGCGTCGGGCACGCCGCTCTGCCGGGCCACCTCGATGCGGCGGGCGAGCGCCTGCTCGGGGTCGTCGGTGAGCGCGGCGAAGTGCGCGCGGTCGGGGTGGATCCACACCTCCGCGCCGGTGCGCCGGCGGATCTCCGGCGCCTGGCCGCAGTGATCGAGGTGCGCGTGGGTGCAGACGATCAGCCGGATCAGGTCGAGCCGCAGCCCCGCCTGGTCGAGCGCGCGCTCGAGGTGGGCCATCGAGCCCGGCTCGTGCATGCCGGTGTCGACCAGCACGATGCCGTCGCCCGCCGCCAGCGCCCACGCGTTGCAGTGCGGGACGCCGGGCCAGGGCAGCGGCAGGCGCAGCCGCCAGACCCCGGGGAGCACGCGCTCGCCGCGGCCCACCTCGCGCCTGCGGGTCGGCTTGCGTTCGGCCATCGCTGACGGACGCTAACGTGCCGCCGCATGGGCAAGCGCTCCCGCCGTCGCGGCGCCGACACGCTCAAGGCCCCGGAGTCCGAGTACACCTCGCCGAACGGCGACGTCCTGGCCCTGCGCGGCGCGATGACACCCGCCACCCGGCAGGAGTACGCCGCGGCGATCGGCGGCTCGCCGCTCTCGCAGGAGGACGCCTGGCACCGCGGCGTCGAGTTCCTCTTCGAGCGCCTCGCCACGCGCTGGGAGATCGCCGGCACGGAGCCGATCACGCGCCAGAAGGAGCTGCTCGCCCGCTACCGCTTCGCCACCCAGGACGAGCGCCGCTGGATCCGCGACGTGATCCGCGAGCACCTCGCCGCCCACTTCCCCGACGTGGAGGCGCCATGACGATCGTCGACCTGTCCGTGCCGCTCGAGCCCAATCCCTCGGAGCCGATCAGGCCCGAGATCGGCTACCAGGACCACGACGACAGCGCCC
The DNA here is from genome assembly GCA_963723395.1 of uncultured Solirubrobacteraceae bacterium. Lineage (GTDB taxonomy): Bacteria > Actinomycetota > Thermoleophilia > Solirubrobacterales > Solirubrobacteraceae > DATFQI01. The sequence goes on from CAVRQL010000002.1 coordinate 36,759, forward strand.
CGCTCGTCGCCGGGATCTTCGGCTGCGAGATCGACCAGCTCCCCGACGGCAAGGGCTGGGCGAGCGAGACCGTCACCGCGATCACCCACGCCGGCACGCACGTCGACGCGCCCTACCACTACTTCCCCACCTGCGCCGGCGAGCCCGCCCGCACGATCGACGAGCTGCCGCTGGACTGGTTCATCCGCCCGGGTGTGCGCATCGACGTCCGCGACCTCGAGCGCGGCGCCGAGATCACCCCGGCCGACCTGGAGCGCGCGCTCGGCGGCCACGAGCTGCAGCCGCTCGACATCGTGCTGCTGTGGACCGGCGCCGAGGACGCATGGGGCGAGCCGCACTACCCCAACGAGGGCTCCGGGCTCGGCCGCGACGGCACGAACTGGCTGCTGGACCGCGGCGTGAAGGTGATCGGGACAGACGCCTGGGGGCTGGACCGCCCGCTCGGCGACCTGCGCGCGGAGTTCGAGCGCGACGGCGACCCGGCGCCGCTATGGGCCGCCCACCGGGTCGGGATCGAGCGCGAGTACTGCCAGATCGAGAAGCTCCACAACCTCGGCGCGCTGCCCGGAGCGACCGGCTTCACGGTCTCGTGCCTGCCGGTCAAGATCGCCCGCGCCTCCGCGGGCTGGTGCCGCGCCGTGGCGGTGGTCGATGGCGCCTGACCCGCGCCGGTTCGCCGAGCTGATCGCGGACTACTGCCTCGAGGTCCAGCCCGGCCAGCAGGTGTCCGTGCGCTCGACGACGCTCGCCGCGCCGCTGCTGCTGGCGCTGCAGGAGGTGCTGCTCGAGCGCGAGGCGTGGCCGCTGATCCGGCCGTCGCTCCCAGGCACCGACGAGGTGTTCTGGCGCGCCGCGCGCGAGCGCCACCTGGACTCGTTCCCGCCCAGCGAGCTGTCCGAGGCCGAGGGCACCGACGCCTCCGTGCGCATCCAGGCGCCGGACAACACGCGCGCGCTGGTCGGGGTCGACGCGGCACTGATGGCGCGCGCCGCCCGCGCGCGGGCGAAGGTGCGCGAGGCCGCGCTGAAGCGCCGCTGGTGCATCACGCTGTGGCCGACGCCCGCCGGCGCGCAGGAGGCCGGCATGCCCACGGCCGAGTTCGCCGCCTTCGTCGAGCGGGCCCTGTTCCTGGACCGCGACGATCCCGCGCAGGCCTGGCGCGAGCTGCGCGACTTCCAGGCGCGCCTGATCGAGCGCCTGGCGCCCGCCCGCGAGCTGCGGATCGAGGCCGAGGGCACCGACCTGACGCTGAACGTCGAGGGCCGCACGTGGATCAACTCCGACGGCAAGCGCAACATGCCCTCCGGCGAGGTCTTCACCGGTCCGCACGAGCACTCCGCCGAGGGCCGCATCCGCTACACGATCCCCTCGGGACCGGGCGGCGTCGAGGTCTCCGGGATCGAGCTCGAGTTCCGCGAGGGGCGGGTCGTGAACGCCCGCGCCGAGCACGGCGAGGAGTACCTCAAGACCACGCTCGCGACCGACGACGGCGCGTCCCTGCTCGGCGAGATCGGGATCGGCACCAACTTCGGCATCGACCGCCCGATCGGCGCGATCCTGTTCGACGAGAAGATCGGCGGCACGGTGCACCTCGCCGTCGGCCGCTCCTATCCCGAGACCGGCGGCACCAACGAGTCGGCCGTGCACTGGGACATGATCTGCGACCTGCGCCGCGGCGGCCGACTGACCGCGGACGGCGAGCCGATCGTGGTCGACGGGCGCGTCGTCACCTGACTCCGCGGAAGCCCTCCGAGCGGCGCAGCGCCTGCGCGCCAAGTGGTACAAGGCTGGGCATGTCGTATTCCGGACGCTCTCGCGCGGCCCTCGCTCTCGCCGCCGCCTCACTGCTCGTCGCAGCCTTCGCCTCATCCGCCCAGGCCCAGGGCTTCACCTGTGAATCCAGCGCACTCGCAGCCACGATCGGCCCCGGCCCGAAGGTCGAGCCGATCACCGCCAACCGCGGCGAGTCGACCTGCAAGGCCGCCCAGGGCGGCGGCAACTTCCCGGCCTCGCCGCTCCCCGTCACCGGCAGCCTGCTGAGCGCCACGACGGGCATCGAGCCCGCCACCGGCGACCCCGTGACCCAGACCGCGACCGCGAGCGCCGGGCTCGGAGCGCTGGCCATCGCCGGCCTGCCGATCCCGCTCGAGCCGCCCGACCTCAGTGCGTTCCCCGGCCCCGATCAGACCGGGGGCATCGACGTGCGCGGGATCATCCAGTCGCTGGCGCCGACGAGCTTCAACGCCGACCTGCTCAACATCCGCGCGCTGCGCGCCGAGGCGACGGCGAAGTGCGCGAGCGGCTCGCCGCAGCTGACCGGCACGTCGTCGGTGGCGGGCATCAGCGTCCTCGGCACCGAGCTGCCGGTGGACCGCGTGGTGTCGCGCACGATCAACGTCGTCGACTCGTCGGCCATCGACCCGTCGAACCTGACCCCGGAGCAGCTCGGCCTCCCGCCCGGGCCGCTCGACCCGGCGATCCAGACGATCCTCGACGGCCTGCCCACGGTCTCGATCCCCGCGACCGGGGCGTCGGTGCGCGTCGAGCCGGGCCGCAAGACCGTGGCGGGCGGCAAGATCACCCAGCACGCGCTGGACGTGAAGATCACCGTCGGCGGCCAGAACGTGCTCGACCTCACCGTCGGCGAGGCGATCGCCGGCGCGACCAACGTCAACTGCGGCGGCGTCGCCGATCTCGCGCTGTCGTGCACGCGGCGCTCGCTGGTGCTGATCGACGTGGTGCGCCGCAACGGCAAGGTGCGCCTGTTCGGCGCAGCCAGCCGGCGCTTCGCGGGGCAGCGGGTCAAGATCCGCTTCCTCGCCTCCGGGAAGGTCGTCGCCCGGCCCAAGGTCCGCAACTCGGGGCTGTTCACCGCCACGGCGAAGCTGCCGCGTCCCGGGCTGCGCACCAGCAATCGCGCCCGGTATCGCGCCGAGATCCGCAAGCAGAAGAGCTTCCGGCTGAAGCTCGCGCGGAGGCTGCTCGTGACCAGCACGAAGACCAAGGGGAAGAAGGTCACGATCGCCGGCCGCGTCGTGCGCCCGCTCGCCTCACCAGTGGGGACCATCGTGGTCAAGCGGCGCGTGTCGTGCGGTCGCTTCAAGGTCGTCAAGCGCTTCACGCCGCGCTCGGATGGCAGCTTCCGGGTAACCCTCCCGGCGCCCAAGGGCGGGCTGGCCGCGGCCTACCGGCTGCAGACCCGTGTGCGGAAGTTCACGACCAACCCGAAGACGTTCCCGACGTTCACGCTGCCCCGCTACGTGGACCTGGGATGAGCGCGTGAACAGGGCCGCGCGCCCGAGTTGAGTACCGTGCGGCGCATGGGGACGCGCCGCACGAAGATCGTCGCGACCATCGGACCGGCCTCGCGTGACCCCGAGGTCCTGGTCCGGATGGTCGAGGCGGGGATGGACGTCGCCCGCCTGAACTTCTCCCACGGCACCGCCGACGAGCACGCCGAGACCGCGGCGCTGGTCCGCCAGGCCGCCGGCCGGGCGGGTCGGCAGGTCGCCGTCCTGCAGGATCTCCCGGGCCCGAAGCTCCGCATCGGCGCGCTCACCGGCGGGATCGCCGAGCTCAAGCCCGGCGACCCGACGACGTTCGTGTGCGGGGAGAACGGCGCCGAGGGCGACGCCCGGCGCATGTACATCACCTGGGCGGGCCTGGCCGACACCGTCGAGGCGGGCGAGATCATGTATCTCGCCGACGGCGCCGTGCGCCTGCGCGTGGAGGCCACGCGGCCGGCCGACGGCGAGATCGACGCGGTCGTCGAGGTCGGCGGCAGCGTCGCCTCCCGCCAGGGCCTCAACATCCCGGGCGAGACCGCCGCGCTGCCGTCCGTGCCCGGAGGAGGACCTCGTCCACGTCCGCACCGGCGAGCGGATCGGCGTCGACCTCGTCGCGCTGTCGTTCGTGCGCCGCGCCGAGGACGTCACGTTCCTGCGCAAGCACACCCGGCTGCCGCTGATCGCCAAGATCGAGAAGCCGCAGGCCGTGCACCGCGCCGAGGAGATCGTGCGCGCCGCCGACTGCGTGATGGTCGCGCGCGGCGACCTCGGCATCGAGATGCGCATCGAGGAGGTGCCGATGGTGCAGAAGCAGGTGATCGCGCTGGCCGGCGCGCTCGCCCGCCCGTCGATCACCGCCACCCAGATGCTGGACTCGATGGTCGCCTCGAGCCGGCCGACGCGCGCCGAGGTGACCGACGTCGCCAACGCGATCCTCGACGGCACCGACGCCGTGATGCTCTCCCAGGAGAGCGCCGTCGGCGCCTACCCCGTGGAGTCCGTGGAGATGCTGGCCGCCGTGGCCGAGCGTACCGAGCCGTCCGCGCCCTACCAGACGTGGATCGAGAAGCGCGTGCGCCGCGACCGCCGCGACCCGGCCTACACGATCGCCTACAGCGCCTGCCGCGCCGCGCAGGAGCTCGGCCTCGCCGCGCTCGTGTGCCCGACGCTGTCCGGCCGCTCCGCACGGCTGATCTCGGCGCACCGGCCCACCGTGCCGATCTACGCGCTCTCCCCCGGCCGCGAGACCGTCCGCAGGTGCGGGCTGATGTGGGGCGTGCAGGCGGCGTCCCTGCGCCGGCACGAGACCACCGAGGAGCTGATCGCCGCGTCTGCGCGCCGCGTCGTCGAGCTGGGTTGGGTCAAGCCGGGTGAACGGGTAGGGATCACCGCAGGGCTGCCGAGCGGGCGGCCCGGCACCACCAGCCTGTTCCAGGTCCAGGAGGTGTAGCGGCGGCGGCGGCCGTTGCTAGCCTCCGCCCTGGACCGCCAAACCGACCTCGGAGGGACACCATGCCGATGAAGTACGCCCGCCTCACCGAGCCGCTGGTCCGCGAAGACGGCGTGCTCCGCCCCGCGACGTGGGACGAGGCGCTGGACCGCGCCGCGTCGGGCTTCAGAGACTCCGTCGAGCGCCATGGACCGGACAGCTTCGGCATGTTCAGCTGCTCCAAGGCCACCAACGAGGTCAACTTCCTGGCGCAGAAGTTCACGCGCGTCGCGATCGGCACGAACAACATCGACTCGTGTAACCGAACTTGACACGCACCTAGCGTCGTCGGTCTGGCGACGGTGTTCGGCGCTGGTGGAGGCACCAGCTCATATCAGGAAGTGCAGGACACGGACGTGATCCTGCTGTGGGGCTCCAACGCCCGCGAGGCCCACCCCATCTTCTTCCACCACATGCTCAAGGCGATCCACGCCGGGGCGCAGATGTACGCGGTCGACCCGCGCCGCACGACGTCGGCGCAGTGGGCCGACACGTGGCTCGGGCTCAACGTCGGCAGCGACATCGCCCTGGCCAACGCGATGGCCCGCGAGATCGTGCACGCCGGCCTGCACAACCGCGAGTTCATCGACCGGGGGACGGACGGCTTCGAGGCGTACGCGGCGGCGATCGAGCCGTACACGCTGGAGCGCGGCGAGGAGCTCAGCGGGATCCCGGCCGACGTGATCAAGGATGTGGCGCACACCTACGCCCGCGCCGAGCGCGCGCAGATCTGCTGGACGCTGGGCATCACCGAGCACCACAACGCCGTCGACAACGTCCTGGCGCTGATCAACCTCGCGCTGCTGACCGGCCACGTCGGGCGCTACGGCTCGGGCCTGAACCCGCTGCGCGGCCAGAACAACGTGCAGGGCGGCGGCGACATGGGCGCGATCCCCAACCGGCTGCCCGGCTTCCAGGACCTCGAGACCGATCCCGAGGCGGTGGCCAAGTTCGAGCGGGTGTGGGACGCGAAGCTCAAGCCGCACTACGGCTGGCACATGACCGAGATGTTCGAGGCGATGGAGCGCGGCGAGCTGACGACGCTGTTCGTCCTCGGCGAGAACCCCGTCCAGTCCGATGCCGACATGCACCACGTGCAGAAGCTGCTCGGCGGCCTCGAGCACTTCGTCGTCCAGGACATCTTCCTCACCGCGACCGCGCAGATGGCCGACGTCGTCCTCCCCGCGTCGGCGAGCTGGGCCGAGTCGGAGGGCACGGTCACCAACAGCGAGCGGCGCGTGCAGCGCTGCCGCAAGGCGCTCGACGCGCCCGGCCAGGCGCGCGACGACACGCGCATCCTGGTGGACCTCGCGGCGCGGCTCGGCCACGAGTGGCACTACGAGTCGGCCGAGGCGATCTGGGACGAGCTGCGCTCGCTGGCGCCCAACCACGCGGGCATGAGCTACCGGCGCCTGGAGGAGCTCGGCGGCATCCAGTGGCCGTGCTTCTCCGAGGACAAGCTCGAGCCGACGTTCCTGCACGGCCGCCTGTGGGAGCAGCCCCGCACCGGGCCGCCCGCGGTGTTCCACGTCGTCGAGGACGACCCGCCGGCCGACCGGCTCTCGAAGGAGTTCCCGCTGCGCCTCACCACCGGCCGCCGGCTGGACTCGTTCAACACCGGCGTGCAGACCGGCGGCTACACCTCACCACTGCGCCGGCCCGAGGAGCTCGAGCTGTCCAGCGCCGACGCCGCGGAGCTCGGCGTGACCGACGGCGACCGCGTGCGCATCACCTCGCGCAACGGCGAGGTCGTCGCCCCCGTGCGCGTGGACCACGCGCTGCGTCCGGGGCTCGCATTCATGACGCTGCACTTCCCCGACGAGGTGGAGACGAACATCCTCACGATGAACAACACCGATCCGAAGTCGGGCACGGCCGAGTTCAAGGCGACGGCCATCCGCGTCGAGCGGCTCGCCGCCGGCGAGGCCGAGGACACGGCCGACGCCGCCGACCCGGCGACCCACGTCGCCCAGCCGCGCTGATGGACATCGTCCTCGGCAAGGAGGAGGCGTCGGCGGCGGAGCGAGACGCCGTCGACGCCGTGCTCGGCCCGCCCGACAGCCGCTGGGTGGGCGCCCTCACCACGTCCGACCGGGACCGCCGCGTCGCCCGCGGCGGCCACGCGGCGCGCGCCCAGCGGCATCTGCTGCTGCCGGTGCTCCACGCCGTGCAGGGCCGCGCCGGATGGATCAGCCCCGGCGCGCTCAACTACATCTGCCAGCGGCTCACGATCCCGCCGGCCGAGGCGTACGGGGTGGCCACGTTCTACGCGCTGTTCTCGCTCGAGCCGCAGCCGCCGGCCGTGGCGCACGTCTGCACCGACATCGCCTGCATGGCGGGCGGCGCGAAGGAGCTGTGCGCCGGGCTCGAGGCCCGGATCGGGCCCAAGGGCGGGCACCACGGCAGCAACGGGGACAGGCCCGGCGCGGACCCGATCTGGCTGGAGAGCCCGTGCCTGGGGATGTGCGAGATGGCGCCGGTGGCGATGGTCAGCATCGCCGGCGAGGAGCCGAGCGAGGTCTCCGTCGGCCACGCCGAGCCCGAGGGCATCGCGACGCTGCTCGCCGGCGGCGACGCGCCGGCGCCGGCCGCCCCGATGGTGCCGCAGGCCGGAGACCCAGGGCTGCGGCTGCTGCGCCGCGTCGGCCAGGTCGACCCCACAAGCGTCGACAGCTATCGCGCGCACGGCGGCTACGAGGCGCTGCGGGCCGCGCTGGAGATGGGCGAGCAGAGCGTGCTGCGCGAGGTCACCGACTCCAACCTGCTCGGGCGCGGCGGCGCCGCGTTCCCGACCGGCCGCAAGTGGGCGGCCGTGGCCGCCCACCCGACCCGCCCGCACTACCTGATCTGCAACGCCGACGAGTCCGAGCCGGGGACGTTCAAGGACCGCGTGCTGCTCGAGCACGACCCGTTCTCCGTCATCGAGTCGATGACGATCGCCGGCTTCGCCACCGGCTGCGAGCACGGCTACCTCTACCTGCGCGGCGAGTACCCGCTGGCCTGGGAGCGCCTGGTCGAAGCCGTCACCCAGGCGCGGGCGCGCGGCTTCCTCGGCCGCGACATCCTCGGGCACGGCATCGACTTCGACATCGAGCTGCGCAAGGGCGCCGGGGCGTACATCTGCGGCGAGGAGACGGCGCTCTTCAACTCGATCGAGGGCTATCGCGGCGAGCCGCGCAACAAGCCGCCGTTCCCGGTCGAGCACGGGCTGTTCGACAAGCCGACGGTGATCAACAACGTCGAGACCCTGGTCAACGTCCCCGGCATCGTCCTCGAGGGCGGCGAGGCCTACGCGCAGATCGGCACCGAGGACTCGAAGGGCACGCGCCTGTTCTGCGTCTCGGGGCGGGTGACGCAGCCCGGCCTGTACGAGGCGCCGTTCGGCATCACCCTGCGCGAGGTGCTCGACATGGCCGGCGGCGTGATCGACGGCCGGCCGCTGCGGACGATCCTCCTCGGCGGCGCCGCCGGGCGCTTCGTGACGCCGGACGAGCTCGACGTCGAGATGTCCTTCGAGGCGACCCGCGAGGCGGGCGTGAGCATGGGCTCGGGCGTGGTGTGGGTCGTCGACGACACCGTCGACCTGCCGCCGATCCTGATGCGGATCGCCGCGTTCTTCCGCGACGAGTCGTGCGGGCAGTGCGTCCCCTGCCGCGTCGGCACCGTGCGCCAGGAGGAGGCGCTCGCGCGCCTGGCCAACGGGTATCCCCGCGACACGCAGGAGCAGGAGTACGCGCTGCTCGACGAGATCACCGCCTCGATGCGAGACTCGTCGATCTGCGGTCTCGGCCAGACCGCCGCCGACGCGATCGAGTCGGCGCTGCGCAAGCTCGACGTCTTCGAGACGGGAGGTCGGAGATGAGCAGGACGCGAACCGGAGCCCCGCCGCGCACCGTCGAGCTGAAGCTCAACGGCGAGACGGTCGAGGCCAAGGAGGATCAGACGATCCTCGAGGTCGCGAAGGAGCAGGGCATCGACATCCCGACCATGTGCTGGGAGTCGACGCTCACGCCCGTCAACGCCTGCCGGGTGTGCGTCGTCGAGGTCAAGGACGCCCGCGTCCTCGTGCCGTCGTGCGCGCGCAGGGTCGAGGACGACATGGACATCCAGACGCACTCGGAGCGGGTCAACCACAGCCGCAAGATGGTGCTCGAGTTCCTGGCCTCGTCGGTCGACCTGTCGGTGATGCCCGACGCCGCCCGCTGGATCGAGGAGTACGGGGCCGATCCCGAGCGCTACGGGCCGCCGGCGCCGCCGTTCGAGGCCGGCGAGCGCGACCGCCTGCGCGCCGGCCACCACGAGACCCCCGACGGGCGCCACGCCGCCACCGTGCACCAGCCGGTGAAGGTCGACAACGAGCTCTACGTGCGCGACTACTCGAAGTGCATCCTCTGTTACAAGTGCGTCGAGGGCTGCGGCACCGACTGGCAGAACACGTTCGCCATCGCCGTCGCCGGGCGCGGGTTCGACGCCCGCATCGCCACCGAGTTCGCCGCCCCGCTCCCCGACTCCGCATGCGTCTACTGCGGCAACTGCATCGCCGTCTGCCCCACCGGCGCGCTGATGTTCAAGAGCGAGCACGACCTCCGCGAGGAGGGCGACTGGGACGAGAGCCGGCAGACCACGACGACCACCATCTGCACGTATTGCGGCGTCGGGTGCAACCTCGAGCTGCACGAGCAGGACAACGAGATCGTCAAGGTCACCTCGCCGCTGGACCACCCGGTCACGCGCGGCAACCTCTGCATCAAGGGCCGCTTCGGGTTCCAGTTCATCCAGAACCACGACGAGGAGGAGCCGCCCGACTTCCTGGACATCCTCGACGGCAAGGGCGGCCGCAAGCGCCGCCGCCGCGCGACCGCTCGTCGCAGGAGGACGGACATGCCCGAAGCTGACGACAGCGAGCTGCGCCTCCCCGTCGCCGGCGCCGACGGCTGGCGCTACCTCCCGTTCCGGCTGGACGAGCGGACCTTCGAGCACGAGATCACCCTCGTGCGCGACGAGGACGGCGAGCAGGTCCGCTTCACGATGCCGGCCTTCGTCGAGCAGGGCGACGAGCTCGGCGAGATCGCGCTGCTCGTGATCCGCGCGCGCGAGCGGTGGCGCGAGCTCAAGGGCGTCGGCGGCTAACGCCGCCGCCGGCTCGCGCGGACGTCGCGGGCCACCAGCAGCAGGCCGACGCCCCCATCACGACGATCACGCCCACGGCGAACGCCGCCTCGGGCGAGCGGAGGTTCCCGAGCGAGCCGCCGAGCGCGGTGTAGGCGAAGGCGCGCGGCGCGGTGCCGAGCGCCGTCGCCGCGCAGAACACGAGCAGCGGGATGCGCGTGAGCCCGGCGGCGTAGTTGACCAGCGTGTACGGCATGCCGGGCATGATCCGGGCGTAGAGCACGGAGACGAAGCCGCGGCGGCTGAGCAGGCCCTCGATCGCGACGATCCGCGGCCCGGCCAGGCGCTCGACCGCGTCGCCGGCCACCCAGCGGCTGATCGAGAACGCGATCGCGGCGCCCAGCACGGCGGACGCGAGCGTGACCGGGAAGCCGACCCAGATCCCGAACAGCAGCCCGCTGGCGCCGGCCAGCAGCGGGCCGGGGAACATCAGCGGGGTCAGGCACGCCGAGACGGCGATGAACACGAGCGGCGCCGCGGGCCCGAGCGAGTCGGCCCAGTCGCGCACGTCGCGCACCGCCTGGCGCATCTCGCCCGGCGTCGGGCTGACGACGAGCAGGACGATCGCGACCGCCACCGCCACGGCGGCCGCCAGCGCGACCACGCGCGCGAGCGGTGCTCCGCGCCCCGGCTCCTCCTCAGCGACCTGGGTAGAAGGCGGCTTCTTCACGGCCCAGCTCCGTCACGGGCGGGTCGTCGTACATCCACTCGCGGGCGACGCGGTGGAAGTTGCCGCTGCGCCCGCAGCTGCGAGAGCACGGCGAGGGTGAGCATCTCGACCCGCCGGCCGAACAGGTGGTCGGCGGGCAGCGTCTCGTGGCGCATCTGGCCGAAGTGCGAGGAGCGGGGGTCGGACATGTCGATCATCACCTGCGTGGCGATCTCCGGCTCGAGCTGGATCTCCTCGTCGAGCACGTACCACCAGGTGGCGTCCAGGAACTGGGCGAGCAGCTTGTCCGGGCGGAACCGGTCGGGCTCCTGCAGGAAGCCCGTCTCCGTCCAGATCTGCTTCAGCCGCTCGCCGTCGCCCTCGTGCGCCCGCGCGCTGGCACTCGAGCTCGATCCGGATCAGCTCCTCCGGCATCACCTTGAACAGCCCGAAGTCCAGGAACGCGACGCGGCCGTCGGGCATCAGCAGGAAGTTGCCGGGGTGCGGGTCGCCGGAGAACTGGCGGTGCCGGTACATGCACCCGAAGAAGAAGCGGAAGACGATCTCGGCGACGCGGTCGCGCGCGTCCTGGTCCATCGCCTTGATCGAGTCGAACCCCGCGCCGGTCACGAACTCGCTGACCATCACCTTCTCGCGCGACAGCGAGGAGACCACGTCGGGCACGACGATGAACGGGTGGCCGCGGAAGATGCGCGCCATCGTGCGCTGGTTCTGGGCCTCGAGCTCGTAGTCGAGCTCGTCGCCGATCCGGGAGCGGATCTCCTCCGCGGTGGCCTTGACGTCGAGCCCCGGGGCGACCCGCTTCATGAGCCGCAGGATCATCCCCAGGTTCTGCATGTCGGCGCGGACGGCCTGGGCGACGCCGGGGTACTGGACCTTGACCGCGACGTCGCGGCCGTCGTGCAGCCGCGCGCGGTAGACCTGGCCGATCGAGGCGGCGGCGATCGGCTGGTGCTCGAAGGCGGCGAACGTCTCCTCCAGCGGCTCGCCGAGCTCGGACTCGATCACCTTGCGCATGTCCTGGAAGCGGACCTTGGGCGCGGCGTCGCGCAGGGCGCCGAGCTTCTGCTGGAACTCCTCGCGGTACTCCTCGGGCACGAGCCCGACGTCGAGGAAGCTCATCACCTGCCCGAGCTTCATCGCGGCGCCCTTCATCGTCCCCAGCGCGGCGACGATCTGCTCGGCGGCCTCCAGGTGGCGGCGCTCGAGCGCCTTCTCCCGGCCCTCCTCCGTGCGGGCGACGTTCACCGCGCGCGTGCCGAGCTGACGCGCCGCCTGCCCGGCCGCGAGGCTGGAGACGCGCGCCGTGCGGGCCAGCCGCGAGGTCGGGATCCGGTCCTTCGCCATCTGGCGAAGGAGGTTAGGGCGTGCGCGGCTGCGGCGTCGGCCTGCGGTGCGACCGCAGGCGGCGTGGGCGTGGCCTCGACCGACGGCGTCGGGGTGGGCGTCGCCGTCTCCTCCGGCTCCTCGGTGGCCGTGGGCGTCGGCGTCGGGGTCGCGTCCTCGTCCGGCGTCTCGGTGGCCGTCGGCGTCGCCGTGGGGGTCGGGGTCGACGACTTCTGGCCGCCCCACAGGCTCGTGCGGCGGTTGCTGGACACCGATCCGCCGGCCGCCAGCTCGGTGACGGTCACGAAGCCGGCGGCGATCACGAACGCCAGCAGGCCGGTGATCACGGCGATCTTCCAGTGGTGCCGCTGCGGCTTGTCCGCGGCGCGCAGGCCGAACGGGTCGTCGGCGCGCGTCGGCGGCTCCTCGCCGCGCCTGGCGGGCGGCAGCGGCTCGAAGCGCTCCGGCCCCTCGCCGCGCGCGCCGACGCGCTCGTGGTGGCGCGTCTGGGCGGCGTCGGGGTCGAAGCGGCGCACGGCGGCGCCCGTCCCGCTGCGGCGGGTGGTGACCTTCGGCGCGACGGCGCTGACGGCCTGGGCCGGCTTCTTGAGGGCCTCGGAGACCAGCGCCACGATCACGGGCGTCATCGCGGTGGCGAGGACGGTCCCCCGCTCCCAGATCATCGGCACGACCGTCGCCGCGGCGACGGCGGAGCACGCCGAGATCAGCAGCGTCTGGATCGAGAGGCCTCCGCTCTTCTCTTTCTCAGGCTCGGGCATCCCCCTCCACGCTAGCGAGATGGTTATCGTCAACCAGATGAGCAAGCGCTTCGTTCACACATGCGTGCGGGTGCGCGACCCGGAGGCGTCGCTGCGGTTCTACGGCGCGCTCGGCTTCGAGCCGCGCGGGAGGCTGAACTTCTCGTCCGCGTACAACATCTACATGGGGCTCCCCGGCGACGGGGATGTGCTCGAGCTCACGGTCAACGTCGGCCAGGAGGAGCCCTACGACCTCGGCACGGGCTACAACCACATGGCCCTGACGGTCGACGACATCCACGCGGTGCTCGCCGACCTGGAGCCGCTCGGCGTGGCCCCCGAGAAGCCGCCGTACCACCCCGGGGACCGCGAGGAGCTGCCGCTGATCGCGTTCGTCGCCGACCCGGACGGCTACCGGATCGAGCTGATCGACGGCGGGGAGTTCCCGACGCCGCAGGACTAGGCGGTTTCCACCTTCGAGCCGGGGACGATGTCGTCGCGGCCGTCGGGCCAGCGGACCCAGGCCTTGTGGCCGCCGTCGTAGTCGTCGCCGAGCAGGATCAGGGTCGCGGGCTCGCCGAGTGCGGTGCACTCCGCGTCGCCCTCGGGATCGACGCCGCGCCAGATGCGCACGAACTTGTTCTTCGCCAGCTCGTCGCGGACCGTCGTGTGGTCGGTGTGGCCGGGGCGGATGATCGTCTCCGGCGGGAGCTGGAGGAGCACGTCCATGATCGAGTGCTTGAGGTCGGCGTAGCTGGTGCTCCCGGGCGCGCGGACGCCGCCGACCGAGTTCTTGAACAGCGTGTCGCCGGTGAAGACGTCGGTGCCGTCGATGAACAGGGAGATCATCCCGTTCGTATGGCCCGGCGTGTGGAGCGTCTGCACGCTCAGGCCGGCCAGCTCGAGCTCCGCGCCGGGCTCGAGGTCGCCGGTGGCGCCGCTCACGTGCTCGCGCTCGCCCGGGTGGATGAGCACCTCGGCGTCCGGCCAGTGCTCCTTGGCCTCGTCCAGCTCGGCGACGTGATCGCCGTGGTGGTGCGTGAGCAGGATGTGGGTAACCGTCAGGTCGTGCTCGTCGGCCTTCTCGAACAGCTCGTCCATCGGGCCGCCGGCGTCGATCAGCAGGGCGTCGCCGCCGGCCTCCGCGGCGACCAGGTACGTGTTGGAGAGCCAGTCAGGCGTCATGGCGCGCTCGATGATCATGGGGCTGGACAGTAGCCTCACGCGCCATGGAGCTGATTCACACCTGCTACCGCATCGGCGACATCGATCGCTCGGTCGCGTTCTACGAGGCGCTGGGCTTCGAGGAGCGCCGCCGGATGCCGATCCGCGAAGAGGCGATCAACGTCTTCATGGGCGTCCCCGGCGACGGCGACCGCCTGGAGCTGACGTACAACCACGGCGTGGATTCCTACGAGCTCGGAACCGGTTACAACCACATCGCCGTGACCGTTGACGATCTCGACGCGACGCTGTCGGAACTTGGCGAGAAGGGCATCGAGCCCGAGAAGCCGCCGTACCAGGTGCGCGCGGGCGGATCGCGGATCTGCTTCGTCCGCGACCCGGACGGCTACCGGATCGAGCTCATCGAGCGCGGCTGAGCGGATGCCGACGTTCCAGTTCGTGGCGGAGGAGGCGCATGAGGGCTCGGCCGAGGTGCTGTTCATGCCCGACGCGTCCGCCGACGACTGGTCGAAGGTGTTCTCGGTCGCCGAGGTGCGGCAGGTGTCCGCCGGCCTGGCGGTCGTCCAGGCCGGCGAGCACGACCGCGCGCTCTACCTGCTGACCGAGGGCACGCTGGGCGTGCGGCTCCCGCGCGCGGAGCACGTCTTCAAGTCGATCGACGCGCCGGCGGTGGTGGGCGAGGTCGCGTTCTTCGACGGGCTGCCGCGCTCGGCGACGCTGGAGGCGGTCACCGACGTCGAGCTGGTGCGGCTCTCGCCCGAGGGCCTGGAGCGGCTGGCGGCCGAGCACCCCGAGCTCGCCCACGCGATGCTGCACGACCTGGGGCGCGTGCTCGCGCTGAGGCTGCGGATCGCCGACGAAGTCATCGAGAGCCTGCGGGAGTGAGCGCCGAGCGCAAGCTCGCGGTGATCGACCTCGGGTCGAACTCGTTCCGCCTGGTCGTGTTCAGCTGGGTCGACGGCGCGTGGTGGCGGCGCACGGACGAGATCCACGAGCCGGTGCGCGTCGGCGAGGGGCTCGAGGCGTCCGGCGACCTGCAGCCCGAGCCGATGGAGCGGGCGCTGGAGACGCTGGAGCTGTACGCGCACTTCTGCCGCGCGACCGGCGTCTCGGAGATCAGGCCCGTCGCCACCTCGGCGATCCGGGAGGCCGCGAACCGCGAGGAGTTCCTGACCGCGGCCCGCTCGCGCACGGGGTTGGAGGTGCGCGTGCTCTCGCGCGAGGAGGAGGCCCGCTACGGCTACCTGGCGGCCGTCAACTCGACGATGCTCGCGGACGGCGTGGCGCTGGACCTCGGCGGTGGCTCGATGCAGCTCACGCGCGTGGAGGGGCGGCTCGCGGCCGACTATCGCTCGTGGGCGCTCGGCGCCGTGCGGATGACGGAGCGCTTCCTGCCCGGGGGAGAAGGCCAAGGGCAAGCAGCTGCGCGCCCTGCGCGAGCACGTCGAGGAGGAGCTGGCCTCGGCGGACTGGCTGGCGCGCGGCGGGGACCTGGTGGGCGTGGGCGGCACGGTGCGCAACCTCGCCAGCGCGGCCGAGATCGCGGCCGAGCTGCCCTCCTACGGGGTGCAGGGCTTCCGGGTGACGCGCTCGGCGCTCGACTCGCTCGTGGAGCGGCTTGCCGAGCTGCCCGCCGCGGAGCGCTCGTCGGTGCCCGGCATCAAGGCCAACCGCTCCGACCTCATCCTCGCCGGCGCGGTCGTCGTGCAGAGCGTGATGGAGGCCGGCGGGTTCGACGCGATGGAGGTCACCGAGGCGGGGCTGCGCGAGGGCGTCTTCTACGAGACGCTGCTCGACGGCGCCGACCCACCGCTGTTCGAGGACGTCCGCCGCGCGTCGGTGCTCAACATGGCGTGCGCGTACGGGGCGGACTTCACGCACACCGAGCACGTCGCGCGGCTCGCGCTCTCGCTCTGGGACGAGCTCGCCGCCGCGGAGGTCCACGGCGGCGATCCACTGGAGCGCGACCTGCTGTGGTCGGCCGCGATGCTCCACGACATCGGCACGGCCGTCGACTACGACGACCACCACAAGCACTCGCGCTACCTGATCCTCAACGCGTCGCTGCCGGGGTTCTCCCCGCGCGAGACCGGCCTGATCGGGCAGATGGCCCGCTACCACCGGAAGGGCTCGCCGGGGCTCGGCGAGTTCGCGGCGCTGGCAGTCGAGGGCGACGAGGAGATGCTGGCTCGGTGCTCGGCGGTGTTGCGTCTGGCGGAGCAGCTCGAGCGCCCGCGCGACCAGTCCGTGAGCGGGACGTCGGTGTCGGTGGTCGACGGGCGGGTCGAGTTGAAGCTGCAGCACTCCTCGGACGTCACCGTCGCGCGGTGGGCGGCGGAGCGCCAGCGGGACCTGTTCGAGCGCGCGCTGGGGCGCGAGCTCGTGATCAGCGACTGAGGGTCGCCGCCAGGCGGGCCACGGTCGCGCACGCCGACCTGGTGTCGGTCGCGCGCAGCACGCGGAAGCCCCCATGCGTTCGAGATCGGCGTCTCGGGCGCGGTCCTTCTCGAAGGTCGCGCGGTCGCCGTGCGTGGCGTAGGTGTCGATCTCGAGCACGACGCGCTGGTCGAGCCATGAAAGTCGGGCATGTAGGGGCCGAGTTTGTGGTTGACCAGCGGCTCGGGCAGGCCGGCCTCTTCGGATGAGCTTCAGCATGCGGAGCTCGACGTTGGACCGCGTGGGCGCGACGTGGGTCTCGTGCGGGCGGATGAGGCCGCTGACCACGCGCCTCGCGCGTGATCCGCTCGTCGTCGAGGTCCTCGAGGGTGCGCCTGACGTCGGTGATGCGTATGCCGCGCCGCTTCACGGTCGGCGGCTCGCGCGTGGTCTCGTGGATCGTGAGCCCTGGGCGTGAGCGGCCTCCGCGGCCGTAGACGGTGACCTCGACGAACGGCGGCAGGGTGAGGGTGAGCTTGTGGAGGTACGCGGCCGTGCTGTGGCTGCCGATGGCGTTGGGCGCGGCGAGCAGCGCGGCGAAGATGCGGCCGAGGTCCGACGTCGCCTCGTGGCCCACGGCGAACACGCCCCTGTAGAGCGGGATGAGCCTCCCCGCGCGGATGCGGCGGTCGATCGCGGACTTGCTCATGCCCATCGCAAGCAGCTGCCGGCGGCCGACAACCCCGCATTGACGAGTGGCCAGGCGAGCGACGCGAACGTCGTGCGAGTCATCATCGTCGGGCGCCCTCACGACGTTTCCCCCGCATACCGACGCGAACGTCGTGAGAGGACGTCTGAAGCGCGGCGCTCACGACGTTGGCGTCGCATGCGCCCACGATGGCGCACGAAATCGCCCGTGAGCCCGGCGAGGGCTCACTTGTCACTCCCTCAATGCGAAGTTGTGACGATCAGCGCGGGCCGCGCGGGTCTTCGACCGGGGAGACCGTGACGAGCTCGCGCTCGGAGACCGCCTCGACGACCTCCTCGACCTCTTCCTCCTCGGAGTGGTCGTCGTCCGGCTCGGCGTCGCAGGTGACGCGCATCATCCCGGTCGCGACCCGCTCGTCTCCGACGACGACGAGGCCGCAGATGATGTCGCCCTCCTCCCAGCCCATGCGCTCGATGTCGAACCAGGACAGGTGCACCGCGGTGCCCTTCCCGCCCCAGGGGCAGGTCTTGTCGTGGTGCTCCTTGGCCTGGCAGACGGCCTGCATGTTCTTGGCGGAGGCGTCGATGCTCATGTCGATTCCCAGAGTACCCCCGGGTTGAGGAGACCGTGCGGGTCGAGCTCGTCCTTCGCGGCTCGCATCGCGCGGGCGAAGGGGTCCGGGCGCTGCCGGTCGTACCAGGGCCGGTGGTCCCGCCCGACCGCGTGGTGGTGGGTGATGGTGCCGCCGGCGGCGAGCACGGCGTCGCCCGCCACGGCCTTGATCGCGCGCCACTGCTCCTCCTCGGCGCCCCGGCGGGCGGGGGCGAGGACGGTGAAGTAGGGGGCCGCGCCGTCCGGATAGGCGTGCGTGAGCCGGCAGGTGACGGAGCCGGCGCCGCCGAGGGCGTCGAGAACGGCGGCCTCGACGGAGGAGATGAGCGCGGGCAGGCGGTCCCAGGTCACCGCGGTCTCGAAGGTCTCCGAGAGGACCCCGAGCGAGACGAACGTGTCGCGAAGGTACGGAGCACGGAGGAAGGCGTCCCGCCAGGCGCCGCCACCGCCGCCACCCCCCTCCCGCACATGCCCGCCGTGGGACCGGCACACGGCGAACGCGCGGTCGGCGCCCTCGACGACGCCCTCGAACCCCAGCACGAGCAGGTCGGCAGTCCCCCGCGAACGTGAGCCGCGCCTCGCGCCGCGGAGACCAGGCGGCAGTTGGCGGGCTGCAGGCCGGACTGGACGATCTCGCGGACCGCGTTCACGCCCGTCTCCCACGAAGGGAACGTGACCGAGGCGCCGCGGCGCTCCGAGGGCCGCGGCCGCACGCGCACCCACGCGGAGGAGATCACCGCCAGCGTCCCCTCCGACCCGAGCAGCATCCGGTCCGGCGACGGCCCTGCCCCGGACCCCGGCAGCCGCCGCGACTCCCACACGTCGCCGCCCACCGTGACCGCCCGCACCGACTCCACGAGGTCGTCGATGTGCGTCGGCCCCGTCGCGAAGTGCCCCGCGGCCCGCGTGGCGATCCACCCGCCGAGCGTCGAGAACTCGAACGACTGCGGGTAGAAGCGCAGCGTCAGCCCGTGCTCGGCGAGCTGCTCCTCGAGCACCGGCCCGCGGGCGCCCGCCTCGATACGCGCCGCGCGCGAGACGGGGTCCACCTCGAGCACCCGCGCCATACGGCTCAGATCGACGGACACGCCACCGGCCACCGGGTCCACCCCGCCCACCACGCTCGTCCCGCCGCCGTACGGCGTGACGGAGAGCCCGGACGCGGCGCACCACTCCAACACCCTACGAGCTGCCCTTCGTCCTCCGGAAACGCCACGAGGTCGGGCACGTGAGGGAACGCACCCCGGAACGCGCGCACGACGTCGATGTACGACGACGCCATGCGCGTGCACCGCCCGCTCGTGGTCGTCGGCGGTGAACACGGCCGACGGCGGCGCGACCTCCGAGGGCGGGAGCGACAGCGGCGCGGGCTCCTCCACGTCCAAGGAGCCGAACCCGAGGTGCTCGACCAGCCCGGCGGCCGCCTCGCGCAGCTCGGCGAGCGACGGCTGCTCGTCCTCGAACCCCCAGCCCCAGTGCTTGCGCCGCCGCGCCATCCCCGATGTGTACCACCCCTGATCTACCCTCAGCGGGCGTGACCTTCGCGCCCGGCATCCTCGCCCGCGGACCCTGGCAGGCCGGCCAGGTGGAGGCCCGCTGGCGCGACGAGACCTACGAGCCGCCCGCCGAGCGCAGCGAGGCCGCCGATCGCGCGATCGCCGCGCTGGAGGACCGGGGCTCGCCGTCGCACGACGGGCTCGCCGCGCGGCTCGCGGGCTTCGAGGTCTCCGACGGCGAGCTGTGCATGGAGCTGCAGCCGATGCGCTGGTCGCTGCGCCTCGTCCGCGAGGACGCGTCGGGCTCGCTGGCGGCGCTGTGCGTGGTGCGCGACGCCGACGGCCGCTGGCTCGCCGGGCGGCGCGCCCCGTGGGTGGCGACCTGGGCCGGGCGCTGGGCGCTCGGGGCCGGCGGCGCCGTCGAGGTCGGGGAGGACCCGACGCTGACGCTCACCCGCGAGCTCGAGGAGGAGTGGTCGGTCGCGCCGGAGCGCCAGACCGTGGAGGCGCTCGTCTGCCTCCCGAACCGGATGGTGATGCTCGTCGGGCAGGCGTGGCTCCCGCCCGGCGCCGAGGTGCGGCGCGACCACGAGCACGACGAGCACGCCTGGTGGCCGGCCGCCGTCGACGAGTGGCCCGCGGAGGCCGATCCGGCCCTGTGCCACATGGCGAGGCTGCTCGAGCCGTGATCACCTTCAACCGCCTCAAGTACCTCTCGTTCACGCATTCGGCGATCTACCTGACGCTGATCGTGCTGGCGATCGCGGACAACCCCGCGAAGACCGTCTTCGGCTGGTTGCACGGCATCGGATGGATCGTGATCTCGCTGCTCTGCGTGTACGCCGTGCGCATCCGCGTGATCCCGCTGTGGCTCGGGATCATGGTCGCCGTCGTGGGCGGTCTCGGGCCGTTCGCGGGGAGCGCCGGATTCGTCGTGCAAGAACGCCGTCAACGCAGGCAGGAACCTGCGCCTCGAACGCGGTATGGTCTAAGTCCGACATGGCGGTCAACACCACGGTGGAAGTGGTCATGCCGGCGATGGGCGAGTCGGTCTCCGACGGCACCATCCTGGAATGGCACAAGCAGGAGGGCGACGAGGTCTCTGAAGACGAGACGCTTGTCGAGATCTCGACCGACAAGGTCGACGCCGAGGTGCCCGCTCCGCTCTCCGGCACCGTCGTGAAGATCCACGCCGCCGAGGGCGACACCGTCGACGTCGGCAGCGTCCTCGCCGAGATCGCGCCCACCAACGGCTCCGCGCCCGCGGCGCCGGCCGAGCCCGAGGCCGAGGCCGAGGCGGAGGCCCCCGCCGAGGCAGAAGACGATCGACATCACGATGCCCGCGATGGGCGAGTCGGTCTCCGAGGGCACGATCCTCGAGTGGTCCAAGGAGGTCGGCGACTCCGTCGAGGAGGACGAGACGATCGTCGAGATCTCCACCGACAAGGTGGACGCCGAGATGCCCTCGCCGGCCGCGGGCACGATCACCGAGATCCTCGCCGGGCCCGGCGACACCGTCGAGGTCGGCCAGGTCATCGCCCGCATGAGCGCCGGCGCCGGCGCTCCCGCCAAGAAGGCGCACGCCGGCGCCTGAGCCCACCTCCGCCCCGCGCCCCGCCGGCGACGTGCCGGCCGTGCCCGAGGGCACCAAGGTCACGCCCGTCGCCGCAGCGCGTCGCCGCCGCCCACGGCGTGGACCTCAACGCGGTCACCGGCAGCGGGCCCGCCGGGCGCATCGGCAAGGCCGACGTGCTGGCCGCCGCCAACGGCGACACGAAGGCGGTGCCGAAGGCCGACACCAACGGCAAGCCCGAGGGCGCGACGCTGCTCAAGGGCGCCGGCGCGATGCTCGCGCGCTACATGGACGAGTCGCGCTCGATCCCGACCGCGACCTCCTTCCGCACGATCACCGTCACCGTCGCTGGACGGCCGCCGCAAGCAGCTCAAGGAGGCCGGCCAGAAGGTCTCCTTCACGCACCTGATCGCCTACGCGATCGCCCGCGCGGCCACCGAGCAGATGCCGGTGATGGCGCGCGCGTTCTCGGAGATCGACGGCAAGCCGCACGTCGTCGACATCGGCCAGGTCAACCTCGGCATCGCCGTCGACGTCACCAAGAAGGACGGCGGGCGCACGCTGATGGTGCCCGTGATCCGCGACGCCGGCCGGCTCACCTTCCCGCAGTTCCTGGACGCCTTCAACGAGCTGATCGCCAAGGCGCGCGAGAACAAGCTCACCGCCGACGACCTCCAGGGCGCCAACGTCTCGCTCACCAACCCGGGCGGCATCGGCACGATCGCCTCCGTCCCGCGGCTGATGAACGGCCAGGGCACGATCGTCGCCACCGGCGCGATCGGCTACCCGCCCGGCCTCGGCAACATCGGCTCGGCCATCGGGGCCGAGAAGGTGATGACGATGACGTCGACCTACGACCATCGGGTCATCCAGGGCGCCGAGTCCGGCCAGTTCCTGCAGGTGGTCGAGGCCTACCTCCAGGGCGAGCACGGCTTCTACGAGCAGGTCTTCAAGGACCTCGGCGCGCAGCTCGGCTCCGCGCCGGAGGCGCCCGCCCCGGCGCTGGCCGCCGCCAAGGTGCGCGACGGCGACGGCGCCGCCCCGGCGTCCGAGCAGCAAGCCGGACGAGGAGATCCTCCAGGCCGTGCAGGCCGCCGTCTCGCTGCTGAAGGCCCACCGCATGCACGGCCACCTGGCCGCGCGGCTGGACCCGCTCGGCGGCGAGCCCGAGGGCGACCCGGCGCTCGATCCGGAGCCGCTCGGCCTCACGCCCGAGGTGATGGCGAAGATCCCGGCTCGGATCCTGCGCACGCACGTCCCGGGCGCCACGCTGGCCGACGCGCTCCCGCACCTGCGCGAGACCTACTGCGGCACGATCGCCTACGAGATCGAGCACATCGCGTCCCACCGCCAGCGCACCTGGCTGCGGGAGAAGATCGAGTCCGGCGCCTTCCGCAAGCCGCTCACCAACCAGGAGGAGAAGGCGCTGCTGCGCCGGCTCACCCAGGTGGACTCGATGGAGCGGTTCATGCACAAGGCCTACCTGGGCCAGAAGCAGTTCTCGATCGAGGGCCTGGACATGACGGTCCCGATGCTCGACGAGATGATCCAGCTCTCCGCCGCCAACAGCGCGCGAGAGGTGGTCATCGGCATGGCGCACCGCGGCCGGCTCAACGTGCTCGCCCACAACCTCGGGCGCGCGTACGAGACGATCTTCCGCGAGTTCGAGGGCGCCTCCTCGATCGAGGCCGTGACCACGATCCCGCAGGGCGGCACCGGCGACGTCAAGTACCACCACGGCGCCCAGGGCACCTACCAGCTCGGCGACGACGAGTCGATCATCGTCCGGCTGGAGTCCAACCCGAGCCACCTCGAGTACGTCTCGCCGGTCGTCGAGGGCGCCACCCGCGCGGTGCAGACCACGCCGCCAGGGCCCGCACGCGCACCTGGACGTCAACGCCGCGGTCGCCGATCATCCTGCACGGCGACGCCGCCTTCCCCGGCCAGGGCGTGGTGGCGGAGACCTTCAACCTGCAGGCGCTCGACGGCTACACGGTCGGCGGCGCGCTGCACCTGATCCAGAACAACCAGGTCGGCTTCACCACCGACCCGGACGACGCCCGCTCGACCCGCTGGGCGTCGGACCTCGCGAAGGGCTTCGACGTCCCGATCATCCACGTCAACGCCGACGACGTGGCCGCCTGCGTCGCCGCCGACGCGGCTCGCGTTCGCCTTCCGCCAGGAGTTCGGCCACGACGTCGTGATCGACCTCATCGGCTACCGCCGCTACGGCCACAACGAGGCCGACGAGCCGGCCTACACGCAGCCGGAGATGGCGGCCAAGATCAAGAAGAAGACCTCGGTGCGCGAGATCTACGCGGCGCAGCTCGTGGAGCGCGGCGTGCTCACGCAGGAAGAGGCCGACGGGATCCAGCAGGAGATCTGGGACGGGCTCTCCACGCGGCACCGCGAGCTCAAGGAGGAGCTGTCGACGAGCGACGCCGAGCAGCCCACCGGCGGCTACGAGCTGGACCGCTCGCCCTCGCCCGAGGTCAAGACCGCGGTCTCGTCCGAGCGCCTGATCTCGCTCAACGAGGAGCTGCTGCGGGTCCCCGACGGCTTCACCGTGCACCCGAAGCTGGCCAAGCAGCTCGAGCGCCGCCGCGAGGCGGTCGGCTCCGAGGGCGGCATCGACTGGGCGCAGGCCGAGTCGCTCGCCTACGCCTCGCTGCTCACCGAGGGCACCCCGGTGCGCCTCACCGGCCAGGACGTCGAGCGCGGGACGTTCTCCCAGCGCCACCTGGTGCTGCACGACGCCAAGACGGGCCAGCGCGTGTCGCCGATCCAGTCGCTGGCCGGCGCGCTCGCGCCGATGGAGCTGCACAACTCGCCGCTCAGCGAGATCGCGTGCCTCGGCTTCGAGTACGGCTACTCGATGGAGGCGCCCGAGACGCTGGTGCTGTGGGAGGCCCAGTTCGGCGACTTCGTCAACTCGGCGCAGGTCGTCATCGACCAGTTCATCGTCTCCGCGCTGGCCAAGTGGGGCCAGACCACGCGCCTCACGCTGCTGCTCCCGCACGGCTACGAGGGATCGGGCCCGGAGCACTCCTCCGCCCGCCTGGAGCGCTTCCTGACGCTCGCCGCGGAGGGCAACATCCGCGTGGCGAACCTGACCACGCCGGCCCAGTACTTCCACCTCCTGCGCCGCCAGGCGCGGGTCGCCAAGCAGCGCCCGCTGGTGATCATGACCCCGAAGTCGCTGCTGCGCCTGCCGCAGGCGACGTCGCGGATCGAGCACCTCGCCGACGCGCGCTTCTTCCCCGTGCTGCCCGAGCCGCGGGTCGACGAGGAGAAGGTCACCCGCCTCGTGCTCTGCACCGGCAAGGTCTACTACGACCTCAAGGGCCACGCGACGCGCGAGAACAACGAGGGCGTCGCGATCTCCCGCGTCGAGCTCCTGTATCCGTTCCCGCAGGAGCAGATCCTGGAGGAGGTCGCGCGCTATCCGAACCTCCGCGAGGTCGTGTGGGCCCAGGAGGAGCCGCGCAACATGGGCGCCCGCGCGCACATGTCGCCGCGCCTGCTGCAGATGCTTCCCAGCTCCCTCGAGTTCGGCTACGTCGGCCGGCCCGAGCGCGCCAGCCCGGGCGAGGGCTACCCGGCCGCGCACACGATGGAGCAGAACCGCATCATCCGCACCGCGCTGGATCTCTCGATCCCGGTCTCGGTCAACCCGGCCAAGCAGCCGGGCGAGCGCTGAGCTGACAGCGCGGTTGCAGCGCTGACCTCCGGTCGGTCGCCAGCGCAACCCCGGTGCGTGCCGCGTGTCGGAGCGAGAGGAACGCCCAACGAAAGGAAGGCACTCTCTTGCTGTCCCGATCTTCCGGCCGCTATGCCGTGGCCGCAGCGCTGATCCTCGCGATCGGCATCCCCTCCGTCGCCGTCGGCTTCGGCGAGGGGCGCGACACGCGCCTCGGAAAGCGCAACCCGAGCCGCTCGGCCCTGAGCTCCGAGACGCAGATCATCGCCTCGAACGGCTCCTACGGCACGCGCCAGTCCAACAAGCGCGATGGTGACGGCGGCGGCGCCATCTACGGCTGCCGCTCCAGCGCCGGCCGCGAGCCCTGCATCCGCTCCAACAACCTCAAGGGCGGCCGCGCCTTCGAGTTCCAGACCGTCGGCGGCTCGGCCGGCGAGATCCAGGTGGGCGACACCGCCGCGCCGCCGTTCACCACGAACGCCACGGGCAAGGTCGACAACCTCAACGCCGACAAGCTCGACGGCGTGGACTCGACCGAGTTCGCCAAGGCCGGCGACCTCGCGTTCGCCGCCGTCGCCGTCGACGGCGCGCTCGCGGGCGGCCGCGGCGCGACCGCCTCGTCGCTGTCCAACGCCGGCAACAACACCTACACGGTGACGTTCGCCAAGGACGTGTCGAAGTGCTCGTTCACCGCCAACGCGGTGGGCGCCTCGAGCAACGCCGGCGGCCTCGGCGTGTCCAGCGTCCCCGGCCAGCCGACCCAGGTGGCCGTCGACGAGCCCGACGACGCGGGCGGCGGCGAGGGCCGGCCGTTCCACCTGCAGGTCATCTGCTGACCAAGCGCCACATCGCGACGTGGCCCGCGGCACTCGCCGCGGGCCTCGTCGCGCTGGTCCTGGCGGCCCCGGCGGCCGCCGCGCCGAACGTCGTCGTGATCGAGACCGACGACCAGACGGCCGAGTCGATGCGCGTCATGTCGCGCACGCAGGCGCAATTGGGCCTGGAGGGGACGACGTTCGCCAACTCGTTCGTCTCGCTCTCGCTGTGCTGCCCCTCGCGCGCGACGTTCCTGACGGGCCGCTACGCGCACAACCACCGGGTGCTCGACATCGTCCCGCCGCACGGCGGCTTCGAGAAGCTCGACCACTCCGAGACGCTCGCGGTGTGGCTGCAGCGCGCCGGCTACGCGACGGTGCAGCTCGGCAAGTACCTCAACCACTACGGGCGCCGGAACCCGCGCGAGGTCCCGCAGGGCTGGACCGAGTGGCACGGGCTCGTGGACCCGTCGACCTACTCCTACTACCGCTATGTCTTCAACGACGACGGCGTGCTGCGCAAGTACGGCCGCGAGTACCAGAGCGACGTGATCACCGAGCGCGCGGAGGAGATCGTCACCCGCCGCGCCGCCTCGCCCCAGCCCTTCTTCCTCTGGGTCGGCTATCTGGCCCCGCACAACGGGCTCCCTCGCGAGCCGGGCGACCCGCCGGGCATGCCGACGCCCGTGGTCGCTCCCCGGCACGCCGGCGCGTTCGCAGCGACGACGTTCCCGCGCATCCCCGCCTTCAACGAGGCCGACATGCGCGACAAGCCGCGCGTGTTCCGCCGCGCGCGGCTCGGCTGGGCGCAGCGGAACGCCGTCGATTCCCATTACCGGCAGGAGCTGGAGTCGCTGCTGGCCGTCGACGAGGGCGTCGACCGGATCGTCGAGGCGCTGCGCCGCTCCGGCGAGCTGGAGGACACGCTGATCGTCTTCACCTCCGACAACGGCTTCATGCACGGCGAGCACCGCGTCCCGACCGGGAAGCGCCTGCCCTACGAGCCCTCGATCCGGGTGCCGCTGGTGATGCGCGGGCCGGGCGTCCCGCGCGGGGTCGTCGCCGACCGGCTCGCCGCCAACGTCGACCTCGCGCCGACGATCCTCGACGTGACCGGCGCGACCGCCCCGTGGGCGCCGGACGGCGTCTCGCTCCTGGCGCCGCCGCAGGCGCGGGACGTCCTGCTGGAAGGGCCGGCGCGCAAGCGCGGCGGCGGGCTGTGGTTCACCGGGCTGCGCACGCAGCGCTACAAGTACGTCGAGTACGACAAGGGCGCGCGCGAGCTGTACGACCTCGCCTTCGATCCGGAGGAGCTGCGCAACCTCGCCGGCACGCGGCCGGGGCTGGAGGCGCGGCTGGCCGCCCGGCTGGCGCGCCTGCGCGTCTGCGCCGGCGCGGCGTGCTCTAGCGCCCCAGCTCGCGCCGCACGGCCTCGCCCGCGGGCGCGAAGTCGGGAGAGAGGCGGTCGAGCAGGATGAGCCAGTTGGGCTGGACCTCGGCGGCACGGCGCACCGCCGCGGCGCCCTCGGCGACCTCGCCCGTGTGGGCGATCGCCAGGCCGGCCCAGAACAGCAGCTCGTCCGAGCCGGGCGCGAGCTCCGCCGCACGGCGGTAGAGCGCGCCGGCCTCCTCCGCCCGCTCGGCGGCCATCAGCTCGTCGGCGGCGCCGGCCAGCTCGTAGGCGCGCTGGAGGGCGACCAGGCGGTCCAGCTCCCCGAGCGGGTCGGTGTGGTCCTCCACGCGCAGGTCCACCCGGGCGCGCCACGGCTCGCCCTCGGCGGGCGCGACGAGCAGCGCGGCCGACTGGCGGCCGCGGACGTCGCCGCCCTCGGCCTGCGCGCCGTGCAGAGCGGCGACGAGGCGCGCCGCGAGGTCGCCGTCGGCCGCCTCGAACGCGGCGGCCATGGCGGCGGGGACCGTCTCGCGCTCCATCATGTTGGCCTGGCAGCTGTAGCCCTCGCCGTGGGCGTGGCCGGCGAAGTCGATGCAGTCCGGGCCGGTGTGGACGGCGACGCGGCCCTGCACGTCGACCACCCCGACCTGGCGGACGGTGCGCAGCGGATCGGCGGCGAGCAGCGCCTCGAGCGCCTCCTCCGCGCTCGCCCCGTCCTGGAGGAGGTCGAGCGCGTTCGGCCCGTGCGCGGGCTCCACGACCGACTGCGTGGCCACCGCCCCGACGGCGGGTCGGGCCCAGGTGCAGAGCGAGCCGACGGAGAACCAGTGCGACTGCACCGCCGCCCCGAGCTCACCGGTGTGGGGGTCGTAGGCGACGATCGAGTAGGTGCCGTGGCGCATGGCGCGCGAGGATATCCGCGTGGATCGCCGCGAACACGTGCTGCAGCGCATCAAGGAGGTGCCCGAGGGGTTCGTACGGGCGTACGGCGACGTCTCGCCCGGGGCGCCGCGATTCGCGGGCACCGTCCTGGCCGGATGCGACGATCCGGACGTGCCGTGGCATCGCATCGTGCGGGCGGACGGCTCGCTGGCTCAAGGGAGAGCGTCAGCGGAAGCTTCTGGAGGAGGAGGGAGTCCCATTCAGGGGAGCGCGGGTGGACATGCGCGTGGCACGCATGGTGTGGTGAGACGGTTCTGGTGGGTGGCGGCCCTGGCGGCGGCCGCGGCGTTCTTCTTCGGGGCGAGCCAGGGCTCGGCCCAGGTCAGCACGGCGCGGGTCGCGACGTTCCCGATGGCGGGCTCGCAGGCGATCCGGCCGGAGGCGCAGGTCTCCTTCCGCGGGGCCCCGGCCGACCAGCTGGGCGCGATCAGCGTCACCGGCGAGCGCAGCGGCGCCCACACGGGCGCGCTGCGGGCGCACTCCGACGGCGCGGGCGCCAGCTTCGTGCCGGACAAGCCGTTCGTGGTGGGCGAGAAGGTGATCGTCCGCACGCAGCTCGACCTCCTCGGCGGCCGCGACGGCGCGATCTCGTTCACGGTGGCCCGGCGCCCCTCGCCGAGCGCCGACATCGACGGGACGCTGAAGCTGCCCCCGCTCCCGCCCGCGGCGATCGACCGCTTCCGCTCCCGGCGCGACCTCGAGGCGCCGGTCGTGCGCATCACCCGCCGGGCCGGCCGCACCGCGCCCGGCTACATCTTCCTGGCGCCGTTCTCCCCCAAGGGCAGCCCGCGCCCCGACGGGCCGCTGATCACCGACAACCGGGGCGACCTCGTGTGGTTCAAGCCGGTGCGCCGCGGCACGGCGGTCACCGACCTCAAGGTCCAGCAGCTCGGCGGCCGCGACGTCATCACGTGGTGGGAGGGGCGGTTCGCGGTCGGCTGGGGCTACGGCTCCTACAAGGTGTTCGACTCCAGCTACCGGCAGGTCGCCTCGATCGCGCCGAAGAACGGCTATCGCGCGGACCTGCACGACATGCAGCTGACCGGCCGCGGCACCGCGCTCGTGCTCGCGTACGACCGCGTGAAGCGCGACCTGCGCAGGCTCGGCGGCGTCAAGCACGGCTTCGTGCTCGACAACGTCGTCCAGGAGATCGACCTCGCGACGGGCCTCGTGCTGTTCGAGTGGCACTCGCTCGGCCCCGTGCCGCTGGAGGAGAGCCGCACGCCGGCCCGAGGGCCCGCGCTCGTGGGACTACTTCCACGTCAACGCCGTCGAGCTCGACACCGACGGCAACCTGATCGTCTCCGCGCGCAACACCTGCACGCTGTACAAGCTGGACCGCGACGACGGGTCGATCATCTGGCGCCTCGGCGGCGCCAAGAGCGACTTCAAGATGGGCAAGGGCACGCGCTTCTGCTTCCAGCACGACGCGCGGCGCTCGCGGCCCGGGCGAGCTGACGGTGTTCGACAACTCGGCGGGCCCGCCGGTGCTGCGCAAGCAGTCGCGCGGGGCTGCGGCTGCGGGTCGACGAGACCCGCAAGCGGGTCAGCCTCGTCCGCCAGTACCAGCACCCGGGGATCCTCGCGCCCAACCAGGGCAGCACGCGCGTGCAGCCCAACGGGAACGTGTTCGTCGGCTGGGGCGCGGCGCCGGTGTTCTCGGAGTTCAGCCCGAGCGGGCGGCTGCTGCTCGACGGGCGGCTCACCAAGGGCAAGGGCAACTACCGCGCCATCCGGGCGCCGTGGACGGGCCGCCCGGCGACCCGTCCGGCGATCGCCGTGCGGAAGGGCAAGAAGGGGCGGCGTGCTCGTCTACGCGAGCTGGAACGGCGCGACCGAGGTGGCCCGCTGGCAGGTGCTGGCCGGCACGCGCGGGATCGCCTCCAAGGCCCGCGACGGGTTCGAGACGGAGATCGCGGCCCGTACCGGGTCCTCGCGGATCTCGGTGCGGGCGTACGACGCGGGCGGCCGCGTGCTCGGCACGTCGCGTACCGTGCGCCCCTGAATGTGGCTGCAACGTGAGATCACCCTGCGGCCCCGGCCGCGGGGCTTCCACCTCGTCACCCGCGAGGTGCTCGAGGCGCTGCCCGAGCTCGGCGACGTGCGGACCGGGCTGCTGCACCTGTTCATCCGCCACACCTCGGCGTCGCTGACGCTCAACGAGAACGCCTCGCCCGACGTGCGCGACGACTTCGAGTCGTACTTCAACGAGGCCGTGCCCGAGGACGCCGCGTACTGGACGCACACGATCGAGGGGCCCGACGACATGCCCGCCCACATCAAGGCGTCGCTGCTCGGCCCTTCGCTCACGCTGCCGGTCGGCGGCGGCCGCCTCGCGCTGGGCACGTGGCAGGGCGTCTACCTGTGCGAGCACCGCGACCGCGGCGGGGCGCGGTCGCTGCTGGCGACGCTGAACGGCGAGTAGCTACTTCCCGCGCCAGACCGGGTCGCGCTTCTCGGCGAACGCGGTCGCGCCCTCGCGGGCGTCCTCGGAGCCCATGATCGGGCCGGCGATCTCGCCCTGGCGCTCCCACGCCTCCTCCTCGGTCCAGTCCACGGCCGCGGAGAGGATCTGCTTCGAGCCGGCGGTGGCGAGCGGGCCGTTGGCGACGATCGCGGCGGCCAGCTCGCGCGCGACGGCGACCGCCTCCCCCGGCTCGGCGAGCCGGTTGACGATCCCGATCTCGTGCGCGCGCTCGGCGCCGATCGGGTCGCCGGTGAGCGCGAGCTCCATGGCGAGGTGGTACGGGATCCGCTTCGGCAGCCGGATCAGCGCGCCGGCCGCGGCCACCAGGCCGCGCTTGACCTCCGGGATGCCGACCTTGGCGTTGCGCGCCGCGACGATCAGGTCGCAGGACAGCGCGACCTCGAAGCCGCCGGCCACGGCAAAGCCCTCGATGGCGGCGATGATCGGCTTCTCCGGCGGGCGCTGGGCGATGCCCGCGAACCCGCGGCCCTCCGCGTAGGGCCGCTCGCCGGCCACGAACGCCTTCAGGTCCATGCCCGAGCAGAACCCCTTGCCGGCGCCGGTGAGGATGGCCACGCGCAGCTCGTCGTCGGCGTCGAACCGGTCCAGCGCGGCGGCGACGCCCTCGGCCACCGCGGCGTTGACCGCGTTGCGGGCCTCGGGCCGGTTCAGGGTGATGAGGAGGACGCCGTCGGCGGCCTCGGTGAGGACGGGCTGCTCGCTCACGACCCGAACAGCGTAAGCGCAGGCTCGCGCTCGCCGCGCAGCTCCGCCAGGTCGACCTCGACCCACGCGATCCCGCGCGACTCGGCCAGCACGCGCGCCTGCGGCTTGACGATCTGCGCCGCCAGCACGCCCGCGCAGTCGGCCATCGCCGGGTCCAGCCGGATCCGCTCGAGGTAGCGGGACAGCTGCTCGACGGCGTCGATCGTCCCGATCCGCTTGATCTCGACCGCGATCCACCCGTCCTGCTCGTCGCGGCACATCAGGTCGACGGGCCCGATGTCGGTCGGCCACTCGCGCCGCACGAGCCGGAAGCCCTCGCCGCACCAGGCCGGCGCGTCGGCCAGCAGCTCCTGCAGGTCGCGCTCCACGCCGTCCTTCTCCAGGCGCGCGGCGTCCTCGTCCATCGTGTGGTCCATGTCGGCGACCACCTCGTGCAGGGTGATCTCCAGCCGGTCTTCGCCCTTGAGCTTCCGGACCACGATCATCCCGCGCTCCTCCTCGATGACCGTCGGCGGGGTCATCCAGTTCAGCGGCTTGTAGCCGCCGGCGTCGGCGTGGACCAGGACCGAGCCGTCGGCCTTGAGCATCACGAGGCGCAGCGCCTCGGGCAGGCGGGCGGACAGGCGGCCGGAGTACTCGACGGAGCAGCGGGCGACGATCAGGCGCATCGTCGGTGGAACGTAGCGCCGCCGACGGATGTCAGGCGGAGCGCTTGTCGCAACACCCGTCTTTCTTGGGCAGGCGCTGGTGAGCTCGGCTTAGGTGTGGGCGTCTTGAAAGGCGGGGCACGTGCGGGAGGGGGTGGAAACGAGCTCCGGGAAACTGCCCCTCCCCGCGGCTTTGTCGGAGCGCTGTGACGCGGCGCAAACGAGCTCCCGGAAACCGCCCCCTGAGCGCACCTTTCGAGGAACCCTGTGGCGGCAACACATCGCGCGCCTCGATACGGGCGCCCAGGTGCACCTTCCGAGGAAGCCGACCACACAACCCCCTCCCGCACGTGCAAACGCCGTTACGGCGGCGGTCCTGCCGCACACCTCACCAGCGCCTGCAACAGCGCGCCTAGGCGGCCGAACGGTCCGTCAGCTCGCGGGGAGCGGCGGCGAGCACGCGGTCGCGCAGCTCGCGGACCTCCGGGTCGTCGCCGAGCTCCAGCGCCCGCTCGCAGGCGGCGAGGCAGTCGGACAACCGGTCCGTGCGGGCCAGCGCGTGGGCGTAGCGGCCCCACGCGCTCGGGGACTCCGGGGCGACGACCGTCGCCTGCTCGCAGGCGGTGATCTCGGCGCCGAGGTCGCCGGAGAGGTGGGCGACGAGCGCGAGGTCGAGCAGGCCCTGCTCGGACGCGCCGAGCGTCCGTGCGCGCTCCAGCGCCTCGCGGGCGCCGTCGCGGTCGAAGGCCTTCAGGCGCAGACGGCCGAGCCGCTCCCAGGCCGAGGGCTCGGCGGGCGCGGCCGCGGCCTCCTTGGCGGTCTCGTCGATCGCCTGGGTGAGCGAGCCCATGTCCTCGTAGATCCGCGCGGCGGTCCGGTGCGGCGCCGGGCGGCCCGGCTCCTGGCGGATCCAGTCGCGCACCGCGCGGGCGGCGGCCGGGTAGTCGCCGGCCTGCCAGTAGGCGGTCGGGAGCAGGCGCAGCACGGCGAGGTTGCGCGGGTCGGCGTCGCGCGCGAAGACGAGCCGGCGGGCCGCCAGCTTGAAGTCGCCCTCGGCCAGCGCGTGCTTGGCCGCGGTCATGAAGCGCTGCACGCGCTCGGCGCCCGGATCGGGCTTGTGGAAGTCCACGAACTGCAGCGAGCCGGCCGGGACGGTCCGCACGCCGACCTGGAAGCTCACGCGCGCCCACTGCTGGATGTCTTCGTCCTCGCCCGTGAAGTAGATGCCGTTGACGCTGCCCACACCCCATTCGGGATAGGACAGGCAGCGTGCGTAGCGATGCACGACCGAGTGATCCGGCACGCGCGAGGCGAACGGATCGTGCTTCTGCTGCTCGGCGGCGGCCGCGCGCTGGCGCTGCTCCTCCTCGTACGCGCGCGCGCCCTCTTCGGCACGGCGCTTGCGAGCGGCCTGGCCCGCGACCTTGACCGCGTTGCGCGAGACCTTCCCGCCTCGTGAGTCCTCCGCGAGCCGCTCGAGCTGATCGGCCGCCTCGTTGACGGCCTTCAGGTGACGCTCGTGCTCGAGCTGCTTCCCGGGCGGGGCGATGTCGGGGTGCCACTGCTTGGCGAGACGACGACGCGCGAGTTGGATATCGCGCTTGTCGAAGGGCGGATCCACCTCGAGGAGGAGGACTGCCTGTTCGATGTCGACGACCTGCGGCATACCGACCTACGGTAGCGGCGAAGCCAAGCGCACTGGCGCCCCGCACGGCCCTGACTTTTCAGTTGTCCTCCACCTGCGGATCGCATACGTGCGCGCAAGCGTGTATCGACGGTTGTGCGCCGACCCGATAGCCCTCCATGACCGTTCGGATCGTCACCCGCCTGGTGCCTAGTGGCGCCAGCCCATGGTGACCTCCTGATCGGTCTCTTCCCCTATAGAGCGGCAGCGCCGCCACCGCCATCATGTAACGCGCCGGAAACCAGCGCAAGGCATCTCTGCCGGCCAACCCTTCCCTGTAAGTGCTAATGCCCGAATGTCCAGGTCTTAGCCCCAGTGGCGTGTTCGCCTTCGGACCACTACCTTGAAGGTGTGATCGTGTGGTTTGCCATCGCCCTGTGGGTCGTCATCGTGTCGTGGTCGCTTGCGCTCATGCGCGCGGCGGGGCGCACCGAGCTGACCCCGGTCGAGGCTCCTCCGCTGCCTCCCAAGGGCGCGATCGGCGCGCGCCGCGAGCGGATCGTGGTGGTCGCCGAGGGGTTGCTGCTGGCCGGCGTGGTCGCGACCGCGGTTCTGCTCTCCACGCACGAGCAGTGGCAGCCGTGGGAGCTGGTCGCCCTGCTTACCGTGCTCGTGATCGGCAGCGACTTCATCGTGCTGGAGGCGCGGCGCTTCCGGATCGGCGGCTCGTTCCTGGGCCTCGTGCTCGCGATGGCGGTGCTCGGTCCCACTCCGGCCGTGGCGCTCGGCATCGCCGCCGCGTCCGTCGACGCGCTGCGCACGCGCACCCGCGGGCCGGAGCTGCTCTCGAACATCGTCACCTACGCGACCTTCCCGCTGCTCGGCGGCCTGGCGCTGGAGTGGCTGAACGGCCTCTCCTTCGCCAACGACGGCAGCTCGGCGCTCGCCGTCCTGTTCGTCTTCGTGGCGGCCAACATCCTCAACTTCGTGATGATCGCCGGGCACACGGTGCTCGTCCGCGGCGGCTCGCTGCTGCAGATGTTCCGCACCGTGTACCTGCCGGTGCTCCCGTGGGAGCTCGCCACCGCGTCGCTGACCGCGATGGCCGCCTACGGCTTCGAGATCTACGGCGCCGGCATCATCGGCCTCTTCGTCCTCAGCCTCGCCACCTGCCAGCTGCTGCTGCGGGCCGTGCTGCGCGGCCAGGAGTCCGAGGAGGAGGTCCAGCGCAGCCGCGGCCAGCTCGACGTCCGCCACGAGGGCATGCTCGGCCTGCTGCTCGAGACGCTGTCGCTGCGCGACCCCAGCGCCGCCCGCCACGCCGCCGCCACCGCGCACTACGCGCACGAGCTCGCGCGCGCCGCCGGTCTGTCGGACCGCGAGCAGGCGATCGTGCACACCGCCGGCCTGCTGCACGACATCGGCAAGGAGGCGCTGCCGGACCATGTGCTGACCGGGCGCACGACGTTGCGCGAGGAGGAGCGCCGGCTGCTCGAGCGCCATCCCGCCCAGGGCGCCCGCCTGCTGCTGCGCGTCGAGGGCCTCGGCGAGGTCGCGACCGCCGTGCTCGCCCACCACGAGCGCATCGACGGGCAGGGCTATCCCGACGGCCTGTCGGGCGACGACATCCCGATCCCCGCGCGGATCCTCTCGATCGCCGAGGTCTACGACACGCTGACCTCGCCCGAGTCCTACCGCTCGCCGCTCAGCGCCGCGGAGGCCGAGGACGAGCTGCGCCGCGTCGCCGGCACCCAGCTCGACGGGCGGCTCGTGTGGCTGTTCGTCACCCAGGTCCTGCCGGGGCGCCTGCTCGAGCACGAGCACCTCATCGCCGACCTCGAGAAGGAGCTGCAGGTCCAGCGCCGCGTGCGCGGCGCGCTCGACGGGCCGCTCGTCCTCGGGCCGCCGCCCAGCGCCGCCTAGCTGATCAGCCGGCGGCCGGTCG
This sequence comes from uncultured Solirubrobacteraceae bacterium, assembly GCA_963723395.1. Lineage (GTDB taxonomy): Bacteria > Actinomycetota > Thermoleophilia > Solirubrobacterales > Solirubrobacteraceae > DATFQI01. The sequence goes on from CAVRQL010000002.1 coordinate 71,668, forward strand.
CCCAGATCGCCAGCCGCCACATCACGAGGCCGAACACGAGCAGGAACCCGAAGTGGGCGACGTCCACCCATCCCTCGAAGCCGAACGACGCGGCGCGCACCAGCTCGACGCAGTGGTACAGCGGGTTGAACCAGGCCGCCACCTGGGCCCATTCCGGCAGTCCGCTGATCGGGAAGAACGTCCCCGCGACGAGGAACATCGGCGTGATCAGCGTGCTGGTCACGTAGGAGAAGTTGTCGATCGACTTCATCAGCGCCGAGATGAGCGTGCCGACGGACGCCCAGCCGAAGCCCGTGACGAAGCAGATGCCGGGCACGAGCAGCATGCCCCACCGCGGGTCGAGCCCGAAGACCATCGCCACGAGCAGCGGCGCGCAGCCGTACACCGAGGCGCGCAGCGAGATCCACAGCACCTCGCCGGTCACGAGCTCCTCGGCGTCGACGGGCGCGGCGAGGATCGCGTCGTAGGTGCGCTGGAACTCGCGCTTGACGAACGTCCCGAACATCGCCGAGAACACCGAGGCGAACAGCACCGCGGTGGCGACCGTGCCGGTGCCGACGAACTCGATGTAGTCGTAGCCGGCGACGGTCGAGACCAGCGAGCCGAAGCCGAACCCGAACGCGAGCAGGTAGATGGTCGGCTCGACGGTCGAGGAGAAGGTCACCGAGCGCCAGTAGGAGGAGAAGTTGATGACCTCGCGCACGAGCACGCCGGACAGCGCGCTGCGCTCGAGACGGCCGATGCGCGAGCTCACGAGATCTCCTCACCTGTCAGGAGCACGAAGACGTCCTCGAGGTTGGTGGTGCGGCGGTGGCCGTCGTCAGGCGGCCCGCCGTTGGTGGCGTCCTCGAGCCGCAGGATCGCCACGGAGGTGCCGGTGCGGCGCGTGCTCATCCCGCCCGCGCGCGCGGCGGCCTCGACCTCGCGCAGCTTCTCGGGCGGCCCGTAGACCTCGACGGCCTCGCCGCCGGCGTGCTGGGCGATGAGCTCGGAGGGCCTGCCGGTCGCCACCGCCTTGCCGTGGGACATGATCGTCACGGTGTCGGCGAGGCGCTCGGCCTCCTCGATGTAGTGCGTCGACATCAGGATCGACGTCCCCTCGCTGCGCAGCGCGTCGATCAGCGCCCACAGCTCCTGGCGGACCTGCGGGTCCAGGCCGACGGTCGGCTCGTCGAGCAGCACCAGCCGCGGCCGGTGCACCAGCGCGCGGGCGATCAGCAGCCGCCTGCGCATGCCGCCCGAGAGCTTGTCGGCGCGCGTGTCGCGGCGGTCGGCCAGGTTGGCCATCGCCAGCGCGCGCTCGATCGCGTCGCGGCGCTCGCCGCGCGGGATCCGGTAGAGGTGCGTGAAGACGCGCAGGTTCTGCTCGACCGTGAGCGTCGTGTCGAGGTTGTCGAGCTGCGGCACGACGCCCATCTCGGCGCGCGCGACCTTCGACTTGCCCGGCAGCGTGTAGCCGAGGGCCTCGAGCTCGCCCTCGTCGGCGATCGCCTGGGCGGTGAGCATCTTCATCGTGGTCGACTTGCCCGCGCCGTTGGGGCCGAGCAGCCCGACGCACTGCCCGTAGGGCACGTCGAGGTCCAGGCCGTCGACGGCCGTGATCGAGCCGTAGCGCTTCACGACCCCGCGCAGGCGAATGGCGTTCTCCCCGGCCATGCACCCAGGATGGCGCACGACTTGGTTCGAACCTGTGTGGCTACCCCTAGTTTTCAGGCGGCGATGCGCAGCTGCGGCGCGGAGGCGCTCACCAGCGCCTCGAAGAGCCGCCCGTCGGCGAGCGTCTCGGCGTGCCACTGGACGCCGATCACGAAGCCGCCGGGGCGCTCGATCGCCTCGACCGTGCCGTCGGCCGCGCGGGCGGCGACGCGCAGGCCGCGGCCGAGCTCGTCGACCGCCTGGTGGTGGAACGAGTTGACGGCCATCGTCCCCGAGCCGACCAGGCCGGCGAGCTGCGTGCCGCCGAGGATCTCCACCTCGTGGGTCGTCTGCGTGCCCGGCTCGGCCTGGCGGTGCCCGGGCAGGTGCTGGTGCAGCGTGCCGCCGCAGGCGACGTTGAGCGCCTGCGAGCCGCGGCAGATGCCGAGCACCGGCATCCCGCGCTCGATCGCCGCGCGCGCGAGCGCGAGCTCGAAGGCGTCCAGCGAGGGCTCGGTGGGCCCGAGCTCCACGTGGCGATCGCGGGCGCCGTAGGCGTCGGGGTCCAGGTCGGGGCCGCCCGAGAGGCAGATGCCGTCGAGCCGGGCGATCAGCGCCTCGAGGTCCGAGACGCAGGGCGGGAGCACGACGGGGACCGCGCCCGCACGCTCGATCGCCTGCAGGTAGGTCATGCCCAGAGCCATCTCGGGATGGGCGGGCTCCCCCTGACGGCGCAGCGTCGAAAGGCCGCTGGGGCGGAGCTCCGACGTGGTGACGCCGATCATGGGCCGCATGGTCTCCCAGTTATCGGCCAATTTGCGGAGATCAAACATGGCCGACCGGACAAAAAGGCTGCACATCGGCTCGCCGCGCGGGCGATCTATCCTCACAGGCCGTGTCGAGCCAATACATCTTCACCATGTACAAGCTGAGCCGGACGCACCCGCCGGACAAGCAGGTGCTGAAGGACATCTCGCTCAGCTTCATGCCGGGCGCCAAGATCGGTGTGCTGGGCCTCAACGGGTCCGGCAAGTCCACCTTGCTCCGGATCATGGCCGGCACGGACACCGAGTACCGCGGCGAGGCGCAGCTCGCGCCCGGCGCCACCGTCGGGATCCTCGAGCAGGAGCCCCACCTCGACGAGTCCAAGGACGTGCGCGGCAACGTCGAGGAGGGCGTCGCGGAAGTCCGCGCGCTGCTCGACCGCTTCAACGAGCTGGCCGCCAACTACTCGGACGAGACCGCCGACGAGTTCGGCCGCCTGCAGGAGCAGATCGACGCCGCCGACGCCTGGAACCTCGACACCCAGCTCGACACGTCGATGGACGCGCTGCGCCTCCCGCCCGGCGACGCCGACGTCAGCAAGCTCTCCGGCGGCGAGCGCCGCCGCGTGGCGCTGTGCCGGCTGCTGCTCTCCGCCCCCGATCTGCTGCTGCTCGACGAGCCGACCAACCATCTCGACGCCGAGTCGGTCGCGTGGCTGGAGCGCCACCTCGAGGAGTACAAGGGCACCGTCGTGGCCGTCACCCACGATCGCTACTTCCTCGACAACGTGGCCGGCTGGATCCTCGAGCTGGACCGCGGGCACGGCCTCCCGTTCCGCGGCAACTACTCCTCGTGGCTGGAGCAGAAGCAGGAGCGCCTCGCGCAGGAGGACCGCAAGGACTCCGCCCGCAAGCGCACGATCGCCCAGGAGCTCGAGTGGGTGCGCGAGAACCCCAAGGGCCGGCGCAAGAAGGCCAAGGCGCGCCTGAACAACTACGAGCGCCTGCTGGCCGAGGACCGCAACGTCAAGCTCGACGAGGTCCAGATCCACATCCCGCCGGGCCAGCGGCTCGGCAACCAGGTGATCGAGGCCGGCGACATCCGCAAGGGCTTCGGCGAGCGGCTGCTGATCGAGGACCTGTCGTTCACGCTCCCGCCCGCGGGCATCGTCGGCGTGATCGGGGCCAACGGCGCCGGCAAGACGACGCTGTTCCGGATGATCGTCGGCGACGAGAAGCCGGACTCCGGCAAGATCACGCTCGGCGACACCGTGGACCTCGCGTACGTCGACCAGAGCCGCGACGCGCTGGACCCGGAGAAGACGGTCTGGGAGGAGATCTCCGAGGGCTACGAGCACATCAAGGTCGGCGACCGCGAGGTCAACTCGCGCGCCTACGTCGCGGGCTTCAACTTCAAGGGCTCCGACCAGCAGCGCAAGGTCGGGGTGCTCTCCGGCGGCGAGCGCAACCGCGTGCACCTGGCCAAGCTCCTGCGCAGCGGCGGCAACGTGCTGCTGCTCGACGAGCCGACCAACGACCTCGACGTCGACACGCTGCGCGCGCTCGAGGAGGCGCTGCTCGCGTTCCCGGGCTGCGCGGTGATCATCTCCCACGATCGCTGGTTCCTGGACCGCGTCGCCACCCACGTGCTCGCCTTCGAGGGCGACTCGCAGGTCACGTGGTTCGAGGGGAACTTCGAGGCCTACGAGGAGAACCGGCACGAGAAGCTCGGCGCCGAGGCGGACCGTCCGCACCGCATCTCGTACAAGCGCCTCGCGCGTACGTGACAGTCCTCATCCGGCACTACACGGACCCCGGCTGCCCGTGGGCGTTCTCGGCCGAGCGCCAGCGCCTGCGGCTGCTGTGGCTCTACGGCGACCAGATCGCCTGGGAGCTGCACATGGTCGTGCTGAGCGAGACACCGCCGGAGGACTTCACGCCCGAGAAGGTCGCGAAGGGCTACCGGTCGCTGGCGCTGAAGTTCGGGATGCCGATCGACTGGAGCGAGCGCGCCCGCGTGGCGCCGTCGGTGCACGCGTGCCGCGCGGTCGTCGCGGTGCGGCTGCGCTGGCCCGAGAAGGAGGCCGCGATGCTGCGCCGCCTGCGGGTGCTCAACTTCGCCGGCGCGCTGCTCGACGACTCCGACACGCTCGAGCTGGCCGCCGCGCAGGCCGGGCTCCCGGTCGAGGAGCTCGCGCGATGGGCCGACGCGCCCGAGGTCGAGGCGGCGATGCGCGCCGACATGGCCGCCTCGCGCTCCCCGTCCCCGGCGTCGCGCGCGCAGGACTACAAACTCGGAGGTCCGTCCGAGGAGCGCCGCTACACCTGCCCCTCCTACGAGCTGATCCGCTCGGCCCCGGCGCCCGCCGACTGGCACACCGCCGAGCGCGTCGACCTGCCGGGCTTCCGCCCGGTCGAGGCCTACGAGGCGGCGATCGCCAACATCGCGCCGGAGCTGGCCCGGCGCCCCGACCCTGAGTCCGTCGGCGAGGTCCTGGCGTGGGCCGGGATCCCGCTCGCCACCGCCGAGGTGGCCGCCGTCTGCGACCGCGAGGTCGCCGACGTGCGCGGCGAGCTGGCGCGCGCGGCGAGCTTCACGCCCGTCGGCGTCGACGGGTACTGGGCATCCTCTTCACGTTGATGCGCTAGGTTCGCGCGCCGATGCTCTCCGTGGTCCTGTCGTTGGCGCTCGGCGTCGTGCTGCTGGCCTCTGCGGGCATGAAGATCGCCGCCGGCCCGAAGGGGCGCGCGTCGCTGGCGACGTACGGGATCCGCGACGAAGCGCTGGCCGGCACCGCCTGGGCCGCGCTCGCCGCGCTCGAGGCAGGCCTCGCGGTGGCCGTGCTCGCGGGCTCGGAGCGGGCCATGTACGCGGCCGCCGGGCTGTTCGTCGTCTTCACGGCCGTCCAGGCGAGCGCGCTGATGCGCGGGCGCGGCGGCGCGCCGTGCGGCTGCTTCGGCTCGCGCGGGACGCTCAGCCGCGCGTCGGTGGCGCCGCGCCGGGCTGCTGGCGATCGCGTTCGCCGTCCTGCCCGCTGCTGCCGCGCGTCGGAGCTCGACCACCGAGGAGTGGCTCGGGATCGGCCTCGGCGCCGCCTTCGTGCTGATCCCGGGCTCGGCGTCGCGCTGCTCGGCGCTGGCCCGCGAGCTGGGCACGCTGCGGATGTCGATCGCCCCGCAGGGCGCGCTGGAGATCCCCAGCGAGGGCCCCGAGGTGGGCGGGCGCACCGCGCTGGCCGGCGCGTTCGGGCCGCTCGGCCAGGGCGTGCTGGGGCTCGCCGTGTTCACGAGCGAGGCGTGCCACATCTGCAAGGCGCTCGAGCCCGCCGTCTCCTCCTTCGAGCGCGACCCGCGCGTGGTCGTGCGCCGCTTCGACGAGGTCGAGGAGGCCGAGGCGTGGCGGCTGGCCGACATCCCGGGCAGCCCGTTCGCGGTCGCCATCGGCGAGGACGGCACCGTGCTCGCCAAGGGCACGTTCAACTCGGGCGCCCAGCTCGAGTCGGTGCTGGCTACTGCCGAGCGCCGGCGAGGGGCCCTGAGTGCCTGAGCGGATCACCGACCAGCTGGTCGCCAACACGTCGCGGCGCGGGTTCCTGTCCCGCGTCGGCGCGGGCGTGATGGCGCTCGCGGGCGCCCAGACCGCCGGCTCGCTGATCAAGCCCGGCGAGGCCGAGGCCTACCACTTCTGCGGGCACATCTACACGACCGACTCGTGCCCGCACCCGACCGGCCTGCCGCGGATCGACTCGCGCGGGTTCCCGCTGCGCGCGAAGGACGGCAAGCGCGTCGACGACCTCGGGCGCCTCGTCGACAAGGCGGGCAACCCGGTGGACGAGGACGGCAACGCGCTCGCTCGATCCCGACGGGCGGGCCGCTGCCCGCGCGCGTCACGCACCCCGATCTGCAAGGCCGTCGGGCAGCAGCACGACTTCAAGACCTCGATCGACGGCGCCTGGTACCGCTGCTGCGGCGGCCGCGTGCGCAAGCTCGTCGACTGCTGCTCGTACTCGCGCAAGCGCATCAACGGCGACGCCTCGCTGACGGGCTACTGCTACAAGGGCCGCCGCGTGTTCTGCGTCATGTACTTCCAGACGAAGGTCCCGTGCTAGAGGCGGTCCTCCTCGCGGCCGGCCTGGTGGCGGGCCTGACCGGCGCGTGGTCGCCGTGCGGCTTCTCGATGGTCGACACGCTCGCGCCGCACGGGTACGCCGGGCGGCTGCGCACGACGCTGGTCGCCTGCGTCACGTTCGCGGCGGGCGCGCTGGCCGGCGGCGTGGCGACGTTCGGCGGCCTGGCGCTGCTGGGCGACGCGCTCGGCGCGGGCTCGGTCGCCGTCGCCGCGGCGATCGCCCTGGCGGCCGCCGTCGGCGAGGCGCGGGGCGCGCGGATCGTCCCGCAGGTGCGCCGGCAGGTGCCCGAGTCCTGGCGCCGCGTGCTCCCGCTGCCGCTGGCGGCCGGCCTCTACGGCGTGCTGCTCGGGCTCGGCTTCACCACCTTCATCCTCTCCTTCGCCGTGTGGGCGCTGGCGGGCGTCAGCGTCGCGCTGGGCGACCCGGCGCTCGGCCTGCTCGTCGGGCTCGGCTTCGGGATCGGCCGCACGATCCCGGTCGTCCTGCTGGCACCGCTGGCGGGCACCGAGCGCGGCGCCGCCGCCCACGCCGCGATGGCCGAGCAGCCGCGGATCCTGCGCACGCTGCGGGTGGCCGACGCTGTGGCGCTGGCCGCCTGCGCCGCCGCGCTGTGGGCCGCCCCCGCGCAGGCCGCCACCGTCTTCGCCGTGCCCGCCACCGACCCGAGCGTCGACGCCGGCCTGCTCGCCTACCAGCAGCCCGGCGGCCCGGGGTTCCTCGCGCGCGCGGGCGCCCGTGACCCGGCGCCCGGCCCGCACCCCGCCGTCGGCGGCGGACGGCTCGCCTGGATCGGCGCCGGCACCGTCGAGGTCCGCGCGCCCGCCGACCCCGCGTACGTCGTCACGATCCCGGCCGCGGCCGATGCGGTCGCGGTGGCCGCGAACTGGGTCGCGTGGCGCACCGTCGAGGGCGGTCGTGACGCGCTGTGGGCCTCGCCGATCCCCGCGGTCGCCCCGCGGCGGGTGGCGCTGGCGCCGTCCGGCGCCACGCTGGGCCGCCCGGCCCTCAACGGCGACGTGCTGCTGTTCCACGTCGCCGGCGCCACGTCGAGCCGCATCGATCAGGTCGCGCTCGCCACCGGCGCGCGCACGACGCTGCGCAGCAAGCGGCGCACGCTGTTCCTCAACCCGTCGGCCGCCGGCAGCCAGCTGCTCTACGTGCGCTCCACCTACAAGCGCCAGCAGCTGCGGATCGGCGCGCTGCGCAAGCAGTCGGTGACCAAGGACCGCGCGCTGTACGGCACGGTGCCCACCGGGCGCCGCGACGCGGGCTACGAGCCGGGCGAGGAGCACCACCGCCACGGCCACCCGGAGAAGCTCCCGCCGCGCCCGAAGCGCGGCGTCCACATCACCCTGTGGAGCACGGCGCTCGCCGCCGACGCCGCCTACGTCACGCGTCTGCGTCAGGACACCGGGCAGCCCACGAAGGCGACGCTGCTGCGTATCGCCCGCTGACCCGGGTAAGGGACGTCCATGCGACGTACCTCTTTCGGCCTGGCGCTCGTGGCGGCCGGCCTCATCGCCTCACCGGCCACCTTCGCCCAGGAGAAGACCCCGACCGCCCGCGGCACCGGCGGCGCGGCCGCGACGGTCGACACGCTCGCCACCAAGGCGGCCACCGACACCCTCAAGGCCGGCGGCAACGCCGTCGACGCCGCGGTGGCCGCGGCGGGCGTGCTCGGCGTCACCGAGCCGTTCTCGTGCGGCATCGGCGGCGGCGGCTTCATGGTCATCCGCACGGCCAAGGGCAAGGTCACCACGATCGACGGGCGCGAGAAGGCGCCCCGCGCGATGCGGCCGGACTCGTTCATGGAGAACGGCGACGACATCAAGTTCGACGACGCCCGGTTCAGCGGCCTCTCCGCCGGCGTGCCCGGCACGCCGCTCACCTGGTCCCGGGCGCTGAACAAGTACGGCACGATGTCCCTGCGCCAGGTGCTCCAGCCCGGCATCCGGGCCGCCAGCCAGGGCTTCGAGGTCGACCAGACGTTCTTCAACTCCGTCGACGCGGTCAAGCAGTACTTCGACGACGTCCCGGCGACCGCCGCGATCTACCTCGACTCCGACGGCACCCCGCGTGACATCGGCACGACGCAGACGAACCGCGACATGGCCAAGACCTACCGGATCCTGGGCCGCCAGGGCGTGCGCAAGGGCTTCTACGCCGGCGCGGTCGCCAAGGCGATGACCGACGCGGCGGCCAACCCGCCGATCGCCCCGAGCGCCGACCACACGTGGCGCAAGGGCCTGATGACCACCGACGACCTGAAGCGCTACACGGCGCCGGAGCGGGCCCCGATCGAGTCGACCTACCGCGGCCTGAAGGTCTACGGCATGGGCCCGCCGTCCAGCGGCGGCACGACCGTCGCCGAGGTGCTGAACATCCTCGGCGGCTACGACTTCGCGGGCCAGTCGCGCTCGCAGATCCTCCAGAAGTACCTGGAGGCCTCGCGGTACACGTTCGCCGACCGCAACGCCTACCTCGCGGACCCGGCGTTCTTCAAGGTGCCGGTCGAAGGCCTCGTCTCGACGTCGTTCGCCGACGAGCGGCGCGCGCTGATCACCGACCGGGCGGCCAAGAGCCCCGTCCCGGCCGGCAACCCCTACGACAACCAGGGCGATGCCGTCCCGGCCAAGGCGGGAATGGCCTCGATCTCGCGCGAGCAGTCGACGACTCACCTGACGGTGGCCGACCGCAAGGGCACCGCGGTGTCCTACACGTTCACGATCGAGTCCACCGGCGGCAACGGCATCGTGGTGCCGGGCTACGGGTTCCTGCTCAACAACGAGCTGACGGACTTCAACTTCGACTCCACGACCCACCCGAACCGCGCAGAGGGCGGCAAGCGCCCGCGCAGCTCGATGGCGCCGACGATCATCGAGAAGGCCGGCAAGCCGTGGATGGCCATCGGCTCGCCGGGCGGCTCGACGATCCCCGGCACCGTGCTCCAGACGCTCGTCAACCGGATCGACCTCAAGGAGCCGATCCCCAACGCGATCGCGCTGCCGCGCGCGGTCGAGCGCAACACGGCGAGCACCCAGGCCGAGCGGTCGTTCATCAACTCCCGCCAGGGACAGGACCTCCTCGGGCTGGGCTACAAGTTCGTCACGCCCGACGACACCACGACGATCGGCGCCACGCCGGAGATCGGCGCGACGACCGCGGTCGAGTTCCGCGCCGGCCACCGGTTCACCGCCGCGGCCGAGCCGCAGCGCCGCGGCACCGGCTCCGCAGGGGTGGTGCGCGAAAGATAAGCGCAAGATAAGGGGCCTGGCCCTTTATGGCAGTGGACTGAAGTGACGTACCCTTTGGTCATGAGCCTGTCGCAGCCGTCGCGGACGATCGTGGTGGAGCCGGTCCGGGCCGTGGCCGCGGTGCCGGAGGACGAGGAGCGGCGGCGTGAAGAGGCGCCGCCGCCGCCGCGGGAGACGACGGCCGCCAAGGCGTGACCGCGGCGCCCGACCTCGCCGCCGCGGTCGTGGCCTTCCGCTCGTGGCGGGTGGCCGGCGAGCGGTTGATGTCGCCGTTCATCCCGTGCCGGTGGCAGGACCGGGTGATGCACGCCGCGTGCTTCGACGCCAACCGCAGGCTGACGCGCGGCGTCGGCTGGCTCGACGAGCCGCACGAGTCGCCGCACGAGGCGTGCCAGTGCGGGATCTACGGCTACTACACGCCCGGCCCGCGCTCCTGGTTCGGCGAGGCGTACTGGTGCGAGGGCGTCGTGTCGGCGTGGGGCCGCCTGGTCGTGCACGGCGACGGGTTCCGGGCCGAGCACGCGCGTGTCGAGGCGCTCGCGGTCCCCGACAGCGTGCGGCGCTTCGGCGCCGCGGCGGTGCACCGCACCGCCGAGGCGCTCGAGGTCCCCGTGGTGGCGCACGGCGAGCTCGAGAGCTTCGCCGCGCGCCTCGGGGGCGGGATGCCGGCCGCACTGCGGCCGTCATCCGGCTAGTGGCGGATCCCGTCGATCCTCAGCACCGTTCCGCTCAGGGTGACCACGAAGGCCGACTTCCCGATGAAGTCGAGCGAGGTCGGGCGGTTGAGCTCACCGACCACCGTCTCGAAGCCGCCGCGGTGGCCGACCCGGAGCAGCCTGCCGGTGTTCTCCGACGCCGGCATCCCCTCGTTCTCGGGGATGTTCGGCAGATCCCAGATGCCCTGCGAGAGGGCGTAGAGCCCGCCGGGGCCGAACTCGACGTCGGTGATCAGCGGGGCTCCGGACGCCACGTCGAACGCCCGTGACGAGCCGGCCCTGAACACCTGCACCTTGCCGTTCTCGGGCAGGTGGGGGATCGGACCGGCCTTGGCGACGAGGACCCAGGGGCCGAAGGACTCCAGGCCCGTCGGGACCGTGTTGCCGAACGCGATCAGCTCGGTGACGAAGCCGTGCCGCGACACCCACAGCACGCGGTTGTGGTGGCCGTCCGCGACGAGGAAGCCGCCGCGGAACTCCTGCATCGAGTACTGGACACCGGTCGGGATGAAGAAGTCCGTCTTCGGGGGGTTCGCGATCGAGAACGCGCCGATGTCGGCGACCGGCCTCGGGGTGCCGTCCCGGCCGATGCGGTAGATGCCGCTGACGTCGTCGGGCTGCCCGAAGTCGGGGCCGGCGAGCGTGACCAGCACGTACGCGGTGCGGCCGAGGAACGCGACGTCCATGGCGCCGCCGATGCCCGCCGTCGACGGGGGCAGGCCCGTCGCGAAGACGCTGGTCTCGCCGCTGCGCGGGTCGACGCGGAGGACGCTGCCGGCCTTGCCGTCGGTCACGTACAGCGCGCGGTCGGGTCCGACCGTGCTGCCCGATCCGCAGCCGCCCGTGCACCCGTCCGCGGCGAAGGAGGCCAGCTCCGTCACCGTGGGCGCCTTGGGAGGCCGGTGCGCGCCCGCCGCGGGAGCCGTGCCCACCGCGATCGCCACGGCGACCGCCAGCACCATCAACGTCCGTCTGGAGTCCATGAGGTCCTCCTTCTCGTCGTTGGCCGTCCGCTGAAGAGGCTCGACCGGTGGGCCGGTGGGCGTCAAACGATCAGATGCGGGCGACTGCCGGCGCCGCAGCGCTGTGCGCCACGGGACGGGCGCGACTACTCGCCGGTTTGTTCGCCGGCGGACCTAGCGCGGCGACCAGGGCGTGACCGGGCGCTCGAGCCGCTCGCCGTCGATCACGAGGTCGAGGCGCTCGCCGAAGAACGCGATCCGGTCGGTGACCTCGTCCGCCTCGCGCAGTGGGGCGGGGTACGTCCAGGCGATGTCCGGCTCGCCCTCGGCCGAGAGGTACCACGCCTGGCCCTTGTAGGCGCAGAACGTGCGCTTGTCGCTCGGGCGCAGGAGGTCGGTGCGGACGTCCTCGGCCGGGAGGTAGTAGCGGACCGGGAGCGGGTCCTCGAACAGCATGTACGGCGCCGAGGACTCGGCCAGCACGACGCCGCCGAGCTCGACCCGCACGTGGCGCGAGCTGTGCACGATGTCGATCCGGTGGAACGGGTCGCGCGGGTGGCCGTAGTTGCGCTCGTCCTCCTCGTACCACGCGTCGAAGGCGGCGAAGTCCAGGACCAGGTAGCCGGCCAGTGCGTCCGCCGCGGGACGGAACGCCGCCGCCTCGCGGCCGGCGGCGCGGATGGTCAGCGACTCGCCGGCGGTGGTGTGCACCACGAACGGGATCGACGGGTCGAGCACCACGAGGTCGCCGAGCCGCGGCGCGTCCAGGTCGCCGATGTCGTCCGGCCCGACAGCGGTCGCGTCGCCGACGTCGCCGTCGAGGTCATCCTCGGGAACCGCGTACGTCGGCACCACGCGTCCCGGCTCCCACACCAGCATCGCGCGCGTGCTGTCGACGACCGTGGCGCCGCCGAGCTCCGCGCGGATCCGCTTCTGGGTCGGCTCGTGGCGCAGCTCGCCCAGCGTGCCCATCAGGACGTCGCGGACGCGGGTACTCATCGCGGCGGCCCCGTGGTGCGGCGGACCTGGAGGACGAGCTCGAGCTCGTCGCCCGCGGGCGGCTCGCCCTCGTCGCGGAGAGCGCCGACGAGGCACTCGATCCCGCGGCGGCCGCTCTCCTCGAGCGGCTGGCGGACGGTGGTGAGACCGACGTAGGGCGCGACCTCGATGTCGTCGAAGCCGACGACGGAGAGGTCGCCGGGAACGTCGAAGCCCTCGAAGCCGGCCGCCTCGAGCACGCCGAGCGCCTGCGTGTCCGAGGCGGCGAAGATCGCGGTCGGCGGCTCGTCGAGCGAGAGCAGCTCGCGCGTGATGCGGTGGGCGACCAGCCGGCCGTGCGGGCCCTCGCGCTCCAGCTCGGGGTGGGGCTCGATGCCCGCCTCCTCGAGCGCGCGGCGGTACCCCTCGCGGCGCAGGTCGCTCGCCACGAAGCCGAAGGCGGGGTCGGGGCGGTCGCCGACGAAGGCGATCCGCTCGTGGCCGAGCTCGATCAGATGCCGCGTGGCGAGCAGACCGCCGGCGGCGTCGTCGGTGTGCAGCGACAAGAGCTTGGGGTGGAAGGCGTCGAGCAGCACGACCGGGGCGCCCGCCCGCAGGAACGCCTCCGCCTCCTCGTCGGTGGGCGCGAGCGAGACGATCAGCAGGCCGTCGCTGCGGTCCAGCGGGGCACGCCGCCCGAGGTACTCGGCGCGGTGCTCCGGCGTGGCGACGTTGCACACGACCAGCTCGTAGCCCGTCCCGTCGACGGCGGCGAGCACGCCGCGCATGCGCTCCACGGACGACGGATGCGTGAAGAACGGGATCACGAGCCCGAGCGTCCCGGTGGAGCCCGTGACGAGCGAGCGGGCGCTCGCGCGCGGCCGGTAGTCGAGGTCCTGCATCGCCGCCAACACGCGCGTGCGCGCCTTGCCGCTGACCTGCCCGCCGTTGAGCACGCGGGAGACGGTGCTCACGCCGACGCCCGCCTGCGCGGCGACCTCGCCGATCGTGGCGACGGTACGCCCCACACGACCCTCTGGCTTTCGCGACGCGGTCGGCACCGACGTCTATGTTGCCACTCAGCTCTGGTGCTGACTTGCCCAGGCCATCGCCGCGAAGAACAGCCCGGCTCCGAGGGCGACGGCCACAGCGGCCACGTGTTGCAGTTCGTCCATGACAGTGAGTCTCGCGGCCAAGGCTGAGCGCGCCATCAGGAGTTGATCAAGGGAAGCTGAAAGGCGGCTAGGGTTCGGCGCCGTGTCCTTCGACGTCACCCCCGTCGGCGCGGTCCGGTCTCCGCTCGCGTCCCTCGACGACGCCCCGCGGCAGGGCGACGAGGGCGCTCCGGACGCGGAGGTCGTGCTCTCCGCGGGGGTCGAGGCCGCGCTCGCCGGGGTCAGGCCCGGGCGATCGCGTCGTGCTGCTCACCTGGTTCCACCTCGCCTCGCGCGACGTGCTCAGCGTGCATCCGCGCGGCGACGCGTCGCGCCCGCCGGCCGGCGTCTTCGCGACCCGCTCGCCCGACCGGCCCAACCCGATCGGGCTGCACGAGGTGGAGGTGCTCGACGTGCGCGGGAACGTGCTCCTCGTGCGCGGGCTGGAGGCGATCGACGGGACGCCGGTGCTCGACATCAAGCCGGTCCTGAGCACGGACGTCTCCGAGCGCTAGTGAACCTCCTGATCGACTACGCGGAGGTCATCAGCCATCCGCCCGACGAGCACGGGATGGCCGACCTGGCGGCGCGCTCCGGCCTCTCGCCCGAGGAGTTCCGGCGCCGCTACTGGGAGCACCGGCTGCCCTACGACGTCGGCGGCTCGGCCCGCGACTACTGGGCGACCGTGTTCGGCCGCACCATCGACGCCGACGAGCTCGCGCTGCTGATCCGCCGGGACGTCGACAACTGGACGCAGCTCAACCACGACACGCTCGACGTGCTCCGGGTGGTCCACGAGCGCGGCACGCGGATGGCGCTGCTCTCCAACGCGCCGCATGAGCTCGCCGACGCGATCGAGGCGCTGCCGGAGCTCGCGTTCCTCGACGACCTCGTGTTCAGCGCCCGGATCGGCGTCGCCAAGCCGGAGCCAAGGGCGTTCCACGCCGCGCTCGAGGTCATGGGCCTCCCCGCCGGCGAGGTCGTGTTCGTCGACGACCGCGACGAGAACGTCGCCTCCGCGCGCGAGCTCGGCCTGCAGGCGCGCCTCTACACGGCTGCCGACGCGCTGCGCGCCGACCTGCTCGGCTAG
>CAVRQL010000003.1:0-357099 GCA_963723395.1 uncultured Solirubrobacteraceae bacterium
AGCGCGAGCTTCCACGCGCCGACGGTCGTCGTCGCCGGCGGGCGAGCCGACCCACGCCCACAGCGCCTCGCGGTCGCCCGAGCGTCATCACCGCGTGGCGGACCCAGCCGTCGAGCTCGTCGCGCTCGCGGGCGACGCCCGGCGCGTCGGACAGCGGCAGCAGCGGCCCCGTGTAGCGCTCGGCGGCCTCGCGCACCCGGCCGCGCCGCAGCAGCGCCTGCACGGCGCCGGCGTCGCTCTGGACCGGCGCGGCCAGCCGGTAGGGCTCGGTCTCGATCTCGACGCCGAGCAGCTTGCGCAGCCGCGACACCTCGCCGCGGACGCTGCTCGCGGTCGCGTTGTCGCCGTACAGCGCCTCGCGCATCTGCTCGGTCGAGTAGCCGCCGGGGTAGAGCGCCAGCAGCGCGAGGATCTCGGCGTGGCGGCGCCCGACCTCGACCGAGCGCCCGCCGACGGTCACGCGGCAGTGGTCGCGCCCGAGCAGCTCGAGCCCGATCACGGCGCCCTCACGCGCGCCCGCGAGACCGTCGAGGCGGCGAACGAGGAAGGCGCCGCCGTGCTCGAGCGGCTCGGCGAAGGCCGCGGTCCCGCCCGGGAGCGTCAGCGGGCCGCCCCACGGCGGTACGGCGATGCGCTCGCCGCCGGCCCAGCCGTCCGGGCGGGCGAAGATCACGCGCCCGCTCACCGTGACCAGCGCGCGCGGGCCGCGCCCGTCGATGACGCGGTCGCCGTAGCGGCTGCGCAGCCGGCGCGTCGCGCTCGTGCATGTCCACGCGCAGCTGCGCCTCGACCGCGCCGGCGGTGGCGACGGCGACCGCGAAGGAGTGCGGGTGCACGGTCCGCATGCGCCCGGTGAGGTCGATGACGCCGAGCATGCGGCCCGGTGTCGGGGTCGTGCACCGGGGCGGCCGCGCACGTCCACGCCTGCACGACCTCGTTGAAGTGCTCGGCGGCGAACACCTGGACCGCGTGGTCGGCGGCCAGCGCGGTGCCGATCGCGTTGGTGCCCGCGCCGCCCTCGCTCCACAGCGCGCCGATCGAGAAGTTCATCGAGTCCGAGGCGGCGAGGCGGACGCTCGGCTCGCCCTCCATCCACAGCAGCGTCCCGTCGGCGTCGCTGACCACCATCAGGTGCGCCGCGTCGTCGGCGATCGACGCGAGGCACTCGCGGATCAGCGGCGCGGCCGAGACGAGCGGATGGACCTGCCAGCGCGCGGCGGCCTCGTCGTCGTCGGCCACCATCGGCGCCGACGCCCGCGCGCGACGGGTCGACGCCCGCGGCGGAGGAGCGCTCCCACGAATCGGCGATCGGGCGGCGCACGGAGTCCGGGCAATCGCCGCACTGGAAGGCTTCCCAGGCACGACGAACCTCCCGCGCACGACGCGCAGGCGGTGTGGACGCATCGATCGCCAGCCAGGGATTGCGCATTCTCCTCCTCGGCGCAGTCCGACACTTGGGGCTCCCCCCAAGCTAGCGGGTCGCACAACCCGGGATGTTGCAGCGCCGTTGCAGCGCACCGTGCGTACAACACATGAAATGGGTGTCCCCCATCCCGGACGGCGCGGGCTGACCACGGCCAGAGCCGTGTTGCAGGTGCTCGGCCATCTCGAGGCGCACCCCGACGGCGTCCGCGCCGACGACGTCGCGCAGGTCGTCGGCAAGAGCGGGTCGACCGCCTACTACCTGCTGGCGAGCCTCGTCGAGGAGGGATTCGCGACGCACGAGGGCGGCCTCTACATGCCGCGCCGGCACGCGCCCACCCACCCGCCGCCCGTCGACTCCGCCCATGGGCTCACCGACCCGGTCGACGACCTCTTCCTGCGCACCCACAAGCGCTGCTACCTCGGCGTGGTGCGCACCGGGGCGATCGAGATCGCGGTCGTCCGCGGCCGCCAGGGGATCGCGAAGATGCCGGGGCTGGGCACGCAGATCCGCGGCAACGCCCACGCGCTGGCGATGGGCAAGGTCGTGCTCTCGCGTCTGCGACCGGACGCGCTGGCCCGCTACGCCGACCGCGGGCTGCAGCGGTACACACGCTCGACGATCATCACGCTCGAAGGGCTCGAGTCGGAGCTGTCGCGTGTCCGCGACCACGGCTTCGCGGTCGACCGCGAGGAGTTCGACGAGGACTTCTGCTGCATCGCGGCGCCCGTACTCGACGACCGCGGCCGGCTCGCCGCGGTCCTCGGATTGAGCGCGTCGACGCGCGCGTTCGACGCCGAGCACGACGAGCTGTCGGAGGCCGTCCGCGACGTCGCGGCGGGCACCGTCGCAAGCCGTTTCCAACATCGTGCGGAAACACACGAATTTCTTGCGGGGCACCGGAACGGAGTCATACGTTCGGGCCGCTCCCGAGGAACGCAATCGGAGGTCACGACGTGAGCAGGGCGAGCATCACGAAGGCCCATAACAAGATCCAGGAGCTCTCCTGGGATCCCACGTTCGTTACGCCGGTGGAGAAGTACGCCACCGACTACACGTTCGAGAAGGCGCCGAAGAAGGACCCGCTCAAGCAGGTCCTCCGCTCCTACTTCCCGATGGAGGAGGAGAAGGACAACCGCGTCTTCGGCGCGATGGACGGCGCGATCCGCGGCAACATGTTCCGGCAGGTCCAAGAACGCTGGATGGAGTGGCAGAAGCTCTTCCTGTCGATCATCCCGTTCCCGGAGATCTCCGCCGCCCGCGCCATGCCGCTGACGATCGGGTGCGTCCCGAATCCGTCGATCCACAACGGCCTGGCCATCCAGATGATCGACGAGGTCCGCCACTCGACGATCCAGATGAACCTCAAGCGGCTCTACATGAACCACTACGTCGACCCGGCCGGGTTCGACATCACCGAGAAGGCGTTCTCGAACTGCTACGCCGGCACGATCGGCCGCCAGTTCGGCGAGGGCTTCATCACCGGTGACGCGGTCACCGCCGCCAACGTCTACCTGACGATCGTGGCCGAGACGGCGTTCACGAACGTGCTGTTCGTGGCCATGCCCGGCGAGGCCGCCGCCAACGGCGACTACCTGCTGCCGACGGTGTTCCACTCGGTCCAGTCCGACGAGTCGCGCCACATCTCCAACGGCTACTCGATCATCCTCATGGCGCTCGCCGACGAGCGCAACCGCGAGCTCCTCCAGCGCGATCTCCGCTACGCCTGGTGGAACAACCACGCGGTGGTCGACGCTGCCATCGGCACGTTCATCGAGTACGGCACCAAGGACCGCCGCAAGGACCGCGAGTCCTACGCCGAGATGTGGCGTCGCTGGATCTACGACGACTACTACCGCTCCTACCTCGTGCCGCTCGAGAAGTACGGCCTCGAGATCCCGCACGACCTGGTCGAGGAGTCCTGGAACCGGATCTGGAACAAGGGCTACGTCCACGAGGTCGCGCAGTTCTTCGCCACCGGCTGGTTCGCCAACTACTGGCGGATCGACGGCATGGACGACGAAGACTTCGAGTGGTTCGAGCACAAGTACCCGGGCTGGTACGACAAGTACGGCAAGTGGTGGGAGCGCTACTCCGACTACTCGGTCAAGAACGGCCACAAGCCGATCGCGTTCGAGCCCGGCGCCGACTACGAGTATCCGCACCGCTGCTGGAGCTGCATGGTCCCCTGTCTGATCCGCGAGGACACGGTGGTCGACGAGGTCGACGGCCAGGTCCGCACGTACTGCTCGGAGACCTGCCACTGGACCGACAAGGTCGCGTTCCGTCCCGAGTACAAGGGGCGCCCGACGCCGGCCATGGGCAAGCTCACCGGCAAGCGCGAGTGGGAGACCCTCTACCACGGCATGGACGTCGCGGAGATCATGCAGGAGCTCGGCTACGTCCGCGACGACGGGCACACGCTGATCCCGCAGCCGCACCTCGAATCTCGACCCGAAGAAGATGTGGACGCTCGACGAGGCGCGTGGCAACACGCTCCAGAGCCCCAACATCATCCTCAACGAGATGTCCCCCGAGGACCGCGAGACGTACGTCGCCAAGTACAAGCGCGGCGGCCCCGCCGGCCGCCCGGCGGCGGAGTAGGCGAATGCACATCGAGCCGGACCGCGTGACTCATGGGTGAGAAGCACACGGTCCGGCTCGAGCCCGTCGGCATCGAGTTCGAGGTCGACGAGGACGAGACGGTCCTCCGCGGAGCGTTCCGCAGCGGCATCCAGCTCATGCACGGCTGCAAGGAGGGGCAGTGCTCCGCCTGCAAGTCGTTCCTGCTGGACGGCGAGGTCGATCTCGACAAGTACTCGACGTTCGCGCTGCCCGACTTCGAGGAGCAGGAGGGCTGGACGCTGCTGTGCCGCGCCCACGCCCTGACCGACCTCGAGGTCGAGCTGATCAACTACGACGAGGAGGTCCTCACCAGCGGGGTGCCGCTCCAGAACGCGACCACGAAGGTGACCGCGGTCGACGAGCTGACGCATGACATCCGCCGCCTGGTGCTCGACCTTCCTGACGAGCTCGAATTCCACCCGGGCCAGTACGTCGACATCTCGATCCCGGGCAGCGACGACACGCGGTCGTTCTCGATGGCCAACCTGCCCTCGGACAAGGGCCGGCTCGAGTTCATGATCAAGCTCTACCCCGACGGGCGCTTCTCCGGCCTGCTCGGGGCGGGGGACATCTGCGAGGGGACCGAGCTGGACATCCAGGGTCCCTACGGGGTGTTCACCCTGCGCGACCAGTCGCCCCGGCGGCTGGTCTTCATCGGCGGCGGGGCCGGCATGGCGCCGATCCTGTGCCTGCTGCGCTCGCTGGTGGAGCGTGGCATCGAGCGGCCCGCCGTCTACTACTACGGCGCCCGCCGCGAGACCGACCTGTTCCACGTCGACGAGCTCAACGCGCTCGCCGGAGCAGCTGCCCGACTTCCGCTTCGTCCCCGCGCTGTCCGAGGTGGAGCCGGACGACGACTGGGAGGGCGAGACCGGGCTGATCACCGATGTGGTCGAGCGCATGGAGGAGGGCTTCGACGAGGTCGACGCCTACGTCTGCGGGCCACCGCCGATGGTCGAGGCGGCCCAGGGGCTGCTGATGGCCAAGGGCGTTCCGGAGTCCCGCATCTACTACGACAAGTTCACGACAACCGAGTCGGAGGAGACGAGCCGCACATGAGCACCGAGACGCCCCCAAAGGAACGCAGCGTCCCCAAGCCCGTCTTCACCGACGCCGAGGCCGGCTCGAAAGAGTTCCCCTCTTCCACCAGCCGCAGCTACAGCTACTTCACACCGGCCAAGCGCCGCGCGAGCGTCTACGAGGACGTGACCGTCGACGTCCAGCCGGACCCCGATCGCCACCTCACACAGGGCTGGATCTACGGCTTCGCCGACGGCACCAGCGGCTATCCACAGGACTGGTCGGCGCTGAAGTCCTCCAACTGGCACCTCTTCCTCGACCCCAACGAGGAGTGGGAGCAGACGATCTACCGCAACAACGCGAACGTCGTCCGCCAGGTGCAGCAGAACATCGCCAACGCCAAGGCCGCGCACTCGTTCGCCCAGTGGAACCGCCAGTGGACCGACGTCGTGGCCAAGCACGTCGGGGCGTGGGCGCACGCCGAGCACGGGCTCGGCATGCACGTCTACACGCCGGCCAACCGCGACGCGCCGACGAACATGATCAACAACGCGCTGGCGGTCGGCGCCGTGCACAAGCTGCGCTTCGCGCAGGACGTGATCCTCTACAACCTCGACCTCGACGACGAGATCGAGGGCTTCGACGGGCAGGCCCACCTCGCCACCTGGCAGGAGGACCCGATCTGGCAGAAGACGCGCGAGAACGTCGAGCGCCTGACGGCGACGCGCGACTGGTCGGAGGCGTTCTTCGCCACCGCGGTCGTGTTCGAGCCGCTGGTCGGCGAGCTGTTCCGCAGCGGGTTCGTGATGCAGGTCGCGGCGCTGCAGGGCGACTTCGTCACGCCGACGATCTTCGGCTCCGCCGAGTCCGACACGGCGCGCGAGCAGAAGGGCGCCAGGCGCCTGTTCGGGATGCTCGCCGACGACGAGGAGCACGGCGCCGCGAACAAGAAGGTCATGCAGGGCTGGCTGGAGGAGTGGACGCCGGTCTCGATCGAGGCGGCGCGCACGCTGCAGCCGATCTGGTCCCAGCCCGCGGAGAAGGCGATGCGCTTCGAGGAGTCGATGGAGCGCTCGCATGACCCGCTTCGACGACCTGCTGTCCGACATCGGCCTCGAGGCCCCCAAGGAGGCGTGAGCATGAGCGCGACCGAACGACCGCTTCAAGGAGAACCGCACGTCGTCCAACCGGGCGGGCGTGACGCTGATGAACAACCAGGTCGGCCACGTCGTGGCGGACGTCATGCGCAAGCACGACAACGTCCAGGTCGAGGAGCTGCCGTCGATGATCCGCGTCGACGGCACGGGTCAGTTCGACTTCGAGTACGAGGAGATCGCGGAGGCCCTCGGCTGGGCCGACTTCGGCAACGACGACTTCGAGGAGATCATGTCCACCCACTACGGGCGCATGGTCGTGCTCGACGACCGGGTGATCATGTTCGCCAACCCCGAGGACGCTGCCGAGTACATCGATTTCGACCTCAAGGAGGTGGTGAGGTAGCCATGTACGAGAAGGACGGCGAGAAGTACTTCGTCCTCGACACGCACACGCACTTCTGGGACGCGAGCCCGGAGAACTGGGTGCCGGGCGCGGAGGAGTACGCCAAGGGGTGGATCGAGTGCTTCCACGCCTACCAGGGGCTCGGGACCGCCCGAGACGCACTGGTCGATCGAGGACTTCCAGAAGTACTCCCCAGAGCGCTTCGAGAAGGACATGTTCGAGGACGGCCACGTCGACGTGGCGATCTTCCAGCCCACGTACCTGAAGGAGTGGTACACGAAGGGCTTCAACACGTCCGAGCAGGACGCCGAGATGGCGGCCCGCCACCCGGACCGGCTGATCGTCAACGGCCGCTGGGACCCGCGTGACGGCGACGCCGGCCTGCGCGAGCTCGAGGAGGACCACCAGAAGTACGGCTTCAAGGGCGTCAAGCTCTACACGGCCGAGTGGAACGACGGGTCGCGCGGCTGCAAGCTCGACCAGCCGATCTGCGAGCCCTTCTTCGAGAAGTGCATCGAGCTCGGCATCAAGAACGTCCACGTCCACAAGGGCCCGACGATCTGGCCGCTGGACAAGGACGCCTTCGACGTCGCCGACGTCGACAAGGTCGCGACCCGCTACCAGGAGCTCAACTTCATCGTCGAGCACGTCGGCCTGCCGCGGATCGAGGACTTCTGCTTCATGGCGACGCAGGAGCGCAACGTCTACGCCGGCCTCGCGGTCGTCGTCGGCGGCCTGATGCACGCCCGCCCGCGCTTCTTCGCGAAGGTGATGGGCGAGCTGATGTTCTGGGTCGGCGAGGACAAGATGCTGTTCGGCGCCGACTACGCGATCTGGGAGCCGAAGTGGCAGGTCGAGGGCCTCGTCGACTGGGACTATCCCGACGAGACGTACTCGGACTACCCGCGGTGGACCACCGAGTCCAAGAAGAAGGTCCTCGGCCTCAACGCCGCCGCGCTGTACGGCGTCGACGTGCCCGCGGAGCTGCAGCTCCCGAACGGCGACGCGCCGGGCTCGCGCGACGACGCGGAGCTCGTGCGAGGGCGCCGCGTGACAGACCGCGCGCGCGTCCTCGGGGCGCTCGGAACCGTGTACGACCCGGAGCTCGACGAGCCGATCACCTCGTTGCGCTTCGTGACGTCGTGCGACGTCTCCGAGTCCGGTGACGTAGCCCTCAGGCTCCGGTTGCCGACGCCCCAGTGCGCGCCGAACTTCGCCTTCCTGATGGCGGCCGACGCGCGTGACGCCGTGCGCCGGCTGCCGGACGTGGGCGAGGTGAACGTGGTCCTCGAGGACCACTACACGGGCAAGGAGATCAACGCCGCGGTCAACCGCGGCGAGGGCTTCGACGGGGCGTTCCCCGGCGAGGTGGAGGGCGAGCTCGACGCGCTGCGCACGCTCTTCCACCGCAAGGCGCTCGTGGCACGGCAGGCGAGGTTGTGCGAGGCGCTCCTAGCCGGCGGCGCGTCCGCCGAGGAGGTGGCCGCACTGACGGTGGCCGACCTCCCGGACGATCCGGACGCCCGCCGGTGCCTCGAGCTCCGCCGGGAGCTGGGCATCGAAGGCGACGCGGCGTTCGTGACCGGGGACGGTTCGCCGGTCACGGCCGAGGCGCTGCCGCGCTGGCTGCGGATGGGCGGCCTCGTGCGCACGAGCCTCGAGGCCAACGGGGGCATCTGCAGGTCCCTGCTGCAGGTCAGGTACGGCGATCTCGAACAGGAGGAGGTGGCGGCGTGAACGCGGCCAGGCTGCACGAGTACCACCAGGCGCTCAAGCTCGAGCAGGTCGACGAGCCGAAGGCCACCGAGCCCGTTCGACGTCGTCGTGAAGATCGGCGCGGCCGGGCTGTGCCGCACCGACCTCCACATCCAGGAGGGGCAGTGGGCGGAGAAGTCCGAGGTCGTCCTGCCCTACACGCCCGGCCACGAGAACGCGGGCTGGGTCCACGAGGTCGGCTCCGCGGTGACCAACGTCGAGGTCGGCGACACGGTCATCGTGCACCCGTTCATCTCCTGCGGGCTGTGCACGCCGTGCCGCCGCGGTGACGACATGCACTGCGTCAACGGCTCGTTCCCCGGCATCAACCGCGACGGCGGCTTCGCCGACTTCCTGCTCACCAGCGCGCGCTCGGTGGTCAAGCTCGACCCGTCGCTGGAGCCGGCCTCGATCGCCGCGCTCGCCGACGCGGGCCTGACCGCCATCCACGCCGTCAAGAAGGCGATCCCGGTGCTCGGCGCCGGCAGCAAGGCCGTCGTGATCGGCGCCGGCGGGCTCGGGCCACATCGGCATCCAGTGCCTGAAGGCCTACACGCCGACCGAGATCATCGTCGTCGACCCGTCCGAGCAAGGCGCTCGAGCTCGCCAAGGAGATGGGCGCCGACCACACCGTCAAGGTCGACGGCACCAAGCAGCGCGATGCCGTCGCCGAGCTCACCGACGGGATGGGCGCGCAGGCGATCATCGACTTCGTCGGCGAGAAGGGCGCCATCGAGGACGGCATCGAGATGGTCGAGGACGGCGGCTTCTACTACGTCATCGGCTACGGGGAGAACATCAACATCCCCACCATCGACGTGATCTCGCGCGAGATCTCGTTCATCGGCAACCTCGTCGGCACCTACGTCGACCTGCAGGACCTGATGACGCTGACCGCGCAGGGCAAGGTCACGCTGCACACGACGCAATATCCGCTCGACGCCATCAACGACGCGATGGCCGACCTCGACAACGGGCGGCTCCAGGGCCGCGGGATCCTGGTCCCGGCCTAGGAGGCCACACGTCATGGGCAAGATGCTGTACTTCAACCACGATGCCCGCCGGCGGCTGCAGGCGGGCGTCGACGAGCTGGCCGACACCGTCAAGGTCACGCTCGGGCCGAAGGGCCGCAACGTCGTGCTCGAGCGGATGACGGGCGCGCCGACGATCACCAACGACGGCGTCACGATCGCCCGCGAGATCGAGCTGGGCGACCCGTTCAAGAACATGGGCGCGCAGCTGGTGCGCGAGGTGGCCAGCAAGACCTCGCGACCTGACCGGCGACGGGACGACGACGGCGACGCTGCTGGCCCAGGGCATCGTGCGCGAGGGCATGCGCACGATCGAGGAGGGCGCCAACCCGATGCTGCTCCGGCACGGGATCGAGGTCGCCGTCGAGCGCGTGATCGCGGACCTGCGCCGCCAGGCGCGGCCCGTCAGCGGCGCCGAGGACCTGCGCCACGTCGCCACCATCGCCGGCAAGGAGGACGAGCGGATCGGCGCGGCGGTGGCCGAGGCGCTCGACCACGTCGGCGACGACGGCGTCGTCACCGTCGAGGAGTCGCCGCTGCCGGGCATGCGGGTCGAGTTCGTCGAGGGCATGCTCGTCGAGAACGGCCTGATCTCGCCCTACATGGCGACCGACCAGAACCGCATGGAGACGGTCTTCGACGACCCGTACATCTTCATGACGACCAAGCCGATCTCGGCGATCCCGGACCTGATGCCGCTGCTGGACGCGGTCATGAAGGAGCCGCGGCCGCTGGTGATCCTGTCCGAGAAGGTCGACGGCGCGGCGCTCGGCATGCTCGTGCACAACGCCGCCCACGGGACGCTCGAGGCGATCGCCGTGCGCGCGCCCGGGTTCGGCCACCGCCGCATCGCCCACCTCAAGGACCTGGCCGCCTTCACGGGCGGCGAGGTGATCAGCGAGGACGCCGGGCTCACGCTCACCAACGTCAAGCGCGAGTACCTCGGCCGCGCGCGCCGCGTGATCGCCGACGAGCACGGCTGCACGTTCCTCGAGGGCGGCGGGCACGCCGGAGGCGGTCGCGACGCGGCTGTCGCAGATCCGCAACGAGGCCGAGCGCGCGCCGCACGAGAACGACCGCGAGATCGCCCGCGAGCGGCTCGCGAAGCTGTCGAGCAAGCTGGCCGTGATCCACGTCGGCGCGGCGACCGACGTCGTGCTCGCCGAGAAGCGCCACCGGACCGAGGGCGCGCTGTCGGCGACGCGTGCCGCGATGTCGGAGGGGATCGTGCCGGGCGGCGGCACCGCGCTGCTGCGGGCCGAGCGCGCGCTCGAGGACCTCGATCTCGAGGGCGACTACGCGATCGGCGCCGACCTCGTGCGCCGCGTGCTGGCCGAGCCCCTGTACTGGATCGCCAGCAACGCGGGCTACGACGGCGCCGCCACGGTCGACCAGGTGCGGGCGATGCCCGAGGGCGGCGGCCTGAACGCGCTGACGGGCGAGTTCGGCGACCTGATCGCCGACGGGGTCATCGACCCCGTGCGGGTCACGCGGCTCACGATCGAGAACGCGGCGTCGGTGGCGGCGCTGCTGCTCACCACCGAGGCGATCGTCGCCGAGGAGCTGATCGCCCAGCCCGGCGCGATCGTGGCCCCTGGCTTCGGCGACCTCGCCGAGGGCCTCGCCCGGCCGTCCTCCCCTGTCTGACCCATAGGGTTGCGCGGCGATGGCCGTGCAACCCGCCCCGTGGGACGTGGCGCTCGACGCGGTGGTGTGGTTCCACCGCGCCGCGCCTGGCGCCGCGTCGCACGCTCCCGTGTGGATGGAGCGGGCGCTGCCGCTCACCGTCGGCGCGCTGATCGCCTACCACGACACGCCGGTCGGCCCGTACCACGAGGTGCTCGGCTCTCCCGTGCTGCTGCCCGAGTGGCCGCTGCCGGCCGCCTCGATCCCGTTCATCGCCGTCGACTCGGAGCCGTCCGTCCAGGGCGGGCGCGAGAACTGGCGGCTGCCCAAGACGCTGGCGAGGTTCGACTGGCCGGCCAGCCTCGCGCGCGGCTTCGAGATCGACGCCGAGGGCGAGGACTGGGCGGTGCACGCCACCGTCCACGCGCGCCCCCGCCGGTTCCCGGTGGCCGCCGTCGTGCGCACGCGCCAGGACGAGGAGACCGCGTTCTCCACGCGCGCACGCGGGCGCGCGCGCCTCGCGACGGTGGACGTCGAGACCCGCGGGGCGACGCTGCCGGGCTGGCTGCGCTCCGGCCGCCACCCCGCGCTGGTGATCGAGGGCGCGCGCGGCGTGGTGGGCCCGCCCGGCTAGCCCAGCTCGCGCGCCGACAGCTCCCAGAGCCGCTCGGCGTTCGCCGGGTCGAGCGCGTAGGTCGCGACGCCCGAGGCGGTCTCCGGCGACGGGTCCTCGACCGGCTCGGCCTCGTTGCAGTCCTCGAAGTAGCGCCCGCCGATCCCCTCCAACTGCGGCGAGGTGGCCGCGACCATGCTGGTGGCGGCGCCCTGCTCGATGGTCTTGAAGCGGAACTGCCCCGACGCGCGGGCGTTCGCGATGTAGTCCTCGGGGAGGTGGCGGGCCAGGTTGGTCGCGATCCCGCCGGGGTGGACGGCGTTGGCGAAGATGCCCTCGTCCGCCCAGCGGCGGGTCGCCTCGACGGCGAACAGGATGTTGGCCGTCTTGGACTGGCCGTAGGCGAGGAAGGGCGCGTACTCGCGGTGCTCGAAGTGGAGGTCGTCGAAGACCACCGGTGAGCGCAGGTGCCCGCGCGAGGACAGCGAGACGATGCGGGCGCCGCCGGCCTCGGCGAGCGCGCCGTGCAGCCCGGTGGCGAGGCCGAAGTGGCCGAGGTGGTTGGTCTCGAGCTGGAGCTCCCAGCCACCCGCGGACAGCGTCAGCTCGGGGAGCGCCATCACGCCGGCGTTGTTGACGAGCAGGTGCAGCGGACCGGTCCAGCGCTCGGCGAACGCGGCGACCGACGCGCGGTCGGCCAGATCCAGCGCCTCGACGCGGGTGTCGCCGTCGAGCTGCGGCGCGGCATCGACGTTGCGCACGGCCAGGGTCACCTCGGCGCCGGCGGCGGCCAGGACGCGGGCGGTCTCCACGCCGATGCCCGACGAGGCGCCGGTGACGATCGCGCGCTTGCCGGAGAGGTCGACGCCCGCCGCGACCTCGGCGGCGGTGGACTCGAAGGCGAAGGGGGTGCGGATCAGGGTGGTCATGCACCCAGGGTGGACCCGGCGGCCGGGGGACTCAAGAGGATTTCCCGATCCTGGGAGCGACAGGGCCACCATCGGTGGGCCTATCGTGGAGGGCATGTCCACGATCGGGGACTACCTGCGGGCCCGCCGCGAGCTCGTCAAGCCCGAGGACGTGGGGCTGCCGGACCTCGGCAGCCGGCGCCGGGTGCCCGGCCTGCGCCGCGAAGAGGTGGCGATGCTGGCCGGGGTCAGCGCCGACTACTACGTCCGGCTCGAGCAGGGGCGCGACCAGCATCCGTCCGAGCAGGTGCTCGCCGCGCTCGCCCGCGCGCTCAACCTCGACGACGACGCGACCGCCCACCTCCAGCGGCTCGCCACGCCCAAGCGCCGCCGCCGCGCGACCCCGCGTCCCGAGCGGGTGCCGCGCGGGATCGCGCAGCTGATCGCCTCCTGGCCCGAGACCCCGGCGTACGTGTACGGCCGGGCGATGGACGTGCTCGCCGTCAACCCGCTGGCCACCGCGATCGCGCCCTGGTACGTGCCAGGGAGCAACCTCGTCCGCGCCGCGTTCCTCGAGCCGCGCCTGCGCGACATGTACGAGGACTGGGAGCGGACCACCGAGAGCACCGTCGCCGGCCTTCGCGCGCTGGCCGGCCCCGACGTCGACGATCCGCTGCTGATCGAGCTGGTCGGCGAGCTGTCGGTCAAGAGCGAGCGCTTCCGGCAGCTGTGGGCCCGTCACGACGTGCGCCCCAAGCGCAGCGGCGTCTCGCGCATCGACCACCCGCTCGTGGGGCGGCTGGAGCTCAGCTACGAGAAGCTCCCGATCCCCGACGCCGACCGCCAGACGCTGGCGATCTACCACGCCGAGCCGGGCTCGCCGACCGCCCGCGCGCTGACGCTGCTGGCGACGACCGCCTCAGCGCCGGTGGGCGTGGACCACGACGCGGCCCTGCTGCGCCCGGAACCTCGGTCCGCGTAACCGGCGGTACGCGGCGCGCGCGAGCCGGTAGGGGCGCGCCTCGCGGTGCACGACCTCCACGCGCGCGAACCCCTCCTCGCGCAGCATCGCCTTCAGCGCGGCGACGTTCGGGCCCCACCAGTTCGACGCGTCACCGGCCACCTCGTCGCCCGGGTACAGCGCCATCGCGGGGCGGGGGAGGTCGAGCAGGTCGGCGTGCGTCTCGAGGATCAGCAGCCCGTCGCACGCGCTCGCCACCCGCTCCAGCGCCGTCCAGGGGTGCTTGAGGTGGTAGAGCACGCCGAGGAACAGCACGACGTCGAAGCGCCCGACGGTGTCCGGCCCGATGTCATCGAGCTCGATCGTGCGGTCCTCGACGTGCGAGCCCAGCGCCCGCCGCGCCAGCTCGAAGCCCGCCTTGGTGCCGAACCCGCCGGGTCCCCACGCGGGCTCGGTCCAGGCGGGCCCGTCGACGGCCAGCACGCGCGCGGCGCCGCGGCGCTCGCACTCGAAGGAGAAGAACCCGTCCCAGGCGCCGACGTCGAGCACCGTGCGCCCGCGTCAGGTCCTCGGGCAGCGCGATCCAGCCGAGCTTGCGCGGCGACTCGTCGCGCCCCGGGGTGACGATCCCGTCGCCGAGGTCGATGGTGTGGAACCAGCTCTGGGCGGCCACGGCGGCACGCAGGTCGTCCACGTCAGTCCTCCGCGACCCGGCCGTAGAGGATCCCGTCCTGCCACGCGCCGCGGCGGTCGTAGGCCGCGCGCCGGACGCCCTCCTGGGTGAAGCCCGCCCGCTCGAAGACGCGCCTGCCCGCCGCGTTGTAGCCGAGGGTCTCCGCCTCGACGCGGTGGATGCCGCGGTCGAAGAGCCGCTCGACGAGCTCGCGCACGGCCGCGGTCGCCAGGCCGTGGCCGCGGGCGGCGGGGGAGATCATCAGGGTGCGGATGGTGACGATGCGGCTGCGGTGGTTGACGTAGGACCAGCGCAGCGCGCCCGCGAGCGCGCCGTCGTGCTCGATCACCAGCAGCTCGCCGTCGTCGCCGGGATCCTCCAGCGCGCCGGTGAGCTCGTCGACGGCGAAGAACGCGAGCGCGTCGGCGACCGTCGGCTCGCGGGCGATCGCGACGAGAGCCTCGAGGTCGGCGGGGACGGCTGGGCGCAGCACGGTGCGGCATCATCGCGGAATGCCCCGCGAGCCGGTCGACGTGCTGCTCGAGCTGGTCCCGCCCGCCGGGCTCACGGTGGTCGACGTCGGCTGTGGAGAGGGCTCGGTGGTGCGGCGCCTCGCGGCTGCGGGCGCCACCGCGATCGGCGTCGAGACCGGCGCGGAGCCGCTGGCGCGCGCCAGGGCGCACGAGCCGGTGGGCGGCGAGCGCTACGTCGAGGGCACGGGCGAGGCGCTCCCGCTCGACGCCGGCAGCGCCGACGCCGTCGTGTTCATGCAGAGCCTCCACCACGTCCCGCCGGACGCCATGGACGCCGCACTGGCGGAGGCGGCGCGGGTCGTCGTGCCGGCCGGCGCCGTCGTCGTGATCGAGCCGGTCGCCGCCGGGCCGTTCTTCTCGCTCGTGGCGATGGTCGACGACGAGACGCGCGTGCGAGCGCTCGCGCAGGAGGCGGTGGCGCGCGCGCCGCTGGCGCTGGAGACCGAGCTGCGCTTCGACGCGCCCGTGCGCCTGCCGTCGTTCGGCGCCTTCCGCGACCGGATCACGCTCGCCGACGCCGAGCGGGGGTCCGCGTTCGCCGAGCGGGAGGCCGAGCTGCGCGCCGCCTACGACGAGCTCGCCGGCGCCGGCGGCGAGCTCGCACTGACCAGCCCATACGTGACGCACCTGCTCCGGCGACGCGTGTAGGTTCCGCCCATGCCCTCGGCCGACTACGTCATCGTCGGGGCCGGCTCGGCCGGCTGCGTGCTCGCCAACCGCCTGTCCGAGGACCCGAGCGCCACGGTGCTGCTGCTCGAGGCCGGCGGGCGCGGCCTGCACCCGAACATCGCCATCCCGGCGGCGTTCGCCAAGCAGTTCCACACCAAGCTCGACTGGGACTTCTCCACCGAGCCCGAGCCGCACTGCGACGGCCGCTCGCTGTACCTGCCGCGCGGGAAGGGGCTCGGCGGCTCGAGCGGGATGAACGCGATGCTCTACGTGCGCGGGCGCCCGCTCGACTACGACATGTGGGACGTCCCCGGCTGGCGCTGGAACGACGTGCGCCCGTACTTCCTCAAGGCCGAGGACAACGAGCGCGGTGACTCCGAGCACCACGCCACCGGCGGCCCGCTGCGGGTCGTGGACGAGCGCTCGCCGCGCCCGCTGACGCGCCGCTTCCTGGCCGCCGCCGAGCAGACCGGCATCCCGTACATCGAGGACTACAACGGCCCCGAGCAGGACGGCGCGTCGCTGTGCCAGGTGACCCAGAGCCGCGGCCGGCGCTGGAGCACCAACGACGCCTACCTGCGCCCGGTGCGCGACCGCGAGCAACCTGGAGATCGTGACCGGCGCGTCGGTCGAGAAGGTCGTGCTCTCGGGCGGGCGCGCCACCGGCGTCGCCTACCGCGACCGGCTCGGGCGCTCCCGGACCGCCGACGCCGGGACGGAGGTCATCCTCGCGGCCGGCGCGTTCGGCTCGCCGCACATCCTCATGCTCTCGGGCATCGGGCCGGCCGACCAGCTGCGCGGCCACGGGATCGCCGTCGCCGCCGACGCGCCGCAGGTGGGGGAGAACCTCCAGGACCACCCGTTCAACACCGTCGTGTGCGAGGTCACCGAGGGCTCGCTGGTCGACGCGGAGCACCCGCGCTACCTGGCCGAGTGGCTGCTGCGCCGCAGCGGCCCGCTCACCTCGACGATCGCCGAGGCGTTCGCGTTCGTGCGCTCCAAGCCCGGCCTGCCCGCGCCCGACATCCAGTACCACTTCGCCCCCGCCTACTTCGTCGAGCACGGCGAGCAGGAGTACGAGGGGCACGCGATCACGCTCGGCCCGGTGCTGATCACCCCGCGCAGCCGCGGCAACGTCCGCCTGCGCTCGGGCGACCCGAAGGACAAGCCGCGGATCGTCACCAACTCGCTCGCCGAGCCCGAGGACGTCGCGGCGATGGTGGCCGGCATGCGGATCGCCCGCGAGATCGTC
This sequence comes from uncultured Solirubrobacteraceae bacterium, assembly GCA_963723395.1. Classification (GTDB taxonomy): domain Bacteria; phylum Actinomycetota; class Thermoleophilia; order Solirubrobacterales; family Solirubrobacteraceae; genus DATFQI01. The sequence continues at coordinate 16,590 of CAVRQL010000003.1, forward strand.
GCGGCCGGGCCGCTGCGCGAGGTGTTCCGCAAGGAGCTCTTCCCGGGCCCCGACGTCGGCGACGCCGACCTCGAGGCCGACCTGCGCAGCCGCATGGAGCTGCTCTACCACCCCGTCGGCACGTGCCGGATGGGCACCGACGGCGAGTCGGTGGTCGACGAGAGGCTCCGCGTCCGCGGCGTCGAAGGACTGCGCGTGGCCGACGCGTCGATCATGCCGCTGATCACCGGCGGGAACACCAACGCGCCGACGATCATGATCGGCGAGCGCGCCGCCGACCTGATCCGCGCGCGAGAGGCGGTGCCGGCGTGAACCCGGACCTCCCCGATCCCGCGACGCAGGAGGCGATGGGCCGCATCTGGGCCATCTACTCGGAGGGCTACGAGGAGATGGGCGAGCGGCTGCGCGAGCGGCTCGCCGACCATCCCGAGTTCGGCCCGCTGGTGCGCGACGTCCCGCCGGATCCCGAGCAGGAGGCGCGTACGCGCGCGCTGCAGGCCGCCGCCATGGAGCAGGGCGACTGGGAGCCCTACTGGGACAACGTCCGCGAGCAGGCGGCCGGCTACGCGAACGCCGAGATCTCGCTCGCGTCCTGGATCCACCTCGTCCACCTGTTCCGGATCGACCTCGTCGAGCGGATGTACGACGCGTTCCCGGGCGACTCGGCCGCTCTGCACGTGATCATGAAGGCCGTCCATCGCTGGCTCGACGACATCATGGCCGTGTTCGCGCAGACCTTCGTGGACACCAGCCAGGTCGTCATCTCCCGCCAGCAGGCGGCGATCCGGCAGATCTCCACGCCGGTCCTGCAGCTGCGCCAGGGGCTGCTGATCCTCCCGATCGTCGGCGCGCTCGACCGCGAGCGGCTCGAGCAGATGCGCGCCATGCTGCTGGCGGCGATCAGCGAACGGCGCGCCCGCGTCGTCGTGCTGGACGTCACCGGCGTCCCCGAGGTCGACAGCGTGGCCGCCAACCAGCTGATCGCCGCCGTCGTGTCGGCGCGCATGATGGGCGCCGAGGTGATCGTCTCCGGCCTCTCGGCCGAGATCGCCCAGACGCTGGTCACGATCGGCATCGACCTCTCGCGCGTGATCTCGGCCGGCGACCTGCAGAGCGGCATCGAGATGGCCGAGCGGATGCTGGGAGACGGTTCGCCCGGAGGGTGAGCCGCGCCCGGGCAGCTTTCGACGCACGTCCAAAGAAGTCCGCCGCCCGCGGTGACACGATCGCGGCGTGCTGCTGACGCCGTCGGACGTCGACAAGCTCCTGCTCAGCGTCGCGGGGATGGTCGCGGCCGACCGCCGCGGCCGCGGGGTGCCGCTCAACTACCCCGAGGCGGTGGCGCTGCTGTCCTGCTGGGTGCTCGAGCGCGCCCGCGAGGGCCGCACGGTGGCCGACCTGATGGAGGCCGGCCGCGAGGTGCTGACCCGCGAGGAGTGCATGGAGGGCGTGCCCGAGATGCTCGACGAGGTGCAGGTGGAGGCGACGTTCCCCGACGGCCGCAAGCTCGTGACGCTCCACCAGCCGGTCCCGTGATCCCCGGCGAGCTGCGCGTCCAGGAGGGCGAGATCGAGCTCAACCCCGGGCGCGAGCGGCGCACGGTCGAGGTGCTCAACACCGGCGACCGGCCGGTCCAGGTCGGCTCGCACTTCCACTTCGCCGACGTCAACGCCGCGCTGGAGCTCGACCGCGAGGCGGCGCGGGGCTTCCGGCTCGACGTGCCCGCCGGCAGCTCGGTCCGCTTCGAGCCGGGCGCCAGCCGCGAGGTCACGCTGGTGGCGCTCGGCGGGGAGCGGCGCGTGCCGGGCCTGCAGATCTGATGGACCGCCGCGACTACGCCCAGGCGTTCGGCCCGACGGTGGGCGACCGCGTCCGCCTCGCCGACACCGAGCTGTGGATCGAGGTCGAGAAGGACTTCTGCGCGGCCGGCGACGAGGCGGTGTTCGGCGGCGGCAAGTCGATCCGCGAGTCGATGGGCCAGGGCACCGCGACGCGCGCCGACGGCGCTCCCGACCTCGTGATCACCAACGCGGTCGTGCTCGACCACACGGGGATCGTCAAGGCCGACGTCGGCGTGCGCGACGGCCGGATCGTGGCCATCGGCAAGGCCGGCAACCCGGACATCATGGACGGCGTCCACCCGGCCCTGCGCATCGGCGCCTCGACCGAGGTGATCGCGGGGGAGGGGCGGATCCTCACCGCGGGCGGCATCGACTGCCACGTGCACCTGATCACGCCCACGATCGTGCAGGAGGCGCTCGCCACCGGGATCACCACGATCGTCGGCGGCGGCACCGGGCCGGCGGAGGGCACGCGCGCGACGACGTGCTCGCCCGGCGAGGCTGCGCTCACGCTGATGCACCGGGCCCTCGACGAGCACCCGGTCAACGTCGTGCTGCTCGGCAAGGGCAACACGGTCTCCGCCGAGGCGCTCGACGAGCAGGTGCTGGCCGGCGCCGGCGGCTTCAAGCTGCACGAGGACTGGGGCTCGACGCCCGCGGCCATCGACGCGTGCCTGCGGGCGTGCGAGCGCGGCGGCGTCCAGGCGGCGATCCACACCGACACGCTCAACGAGGCCGGCTACCTGGAGTCGACGCTCGCCGCGATCGGCGGGCGCGGCATCCACGCGTACCACACGGAGGGCGCCGGCGGTGGGCACGCGCCGGACATCATCGCGATCGCCTCGCACCCCAACGTGCTGCCGTCCTCGACCAACCCGACGCGCCCGCACACGGTCAACACGCTCGACGAGCACCTCGACATGCTGATCGTCTGCCACCACCTCGATCCGCGCTCGGAGACCGACCTGGCGTTCGCCGAGTCGCGCATCCGCGCCACCACGATCGCGGCCGAGGACGTGCTGCACGACCTCGGGGCGATCTCGATGATCGGCTCCGACGCGCAGGCCATGGGCCGGGTGGGGGAGACGATCGTGCGCACGTGGCAGACCGCGCACGCGATGAAGCTCCGCCGCGGCGACGCGCTGGACGACAACCTGCGGGCGCGGCGCTACGTGGCCAAGTACACGATCTGCCCGGCGGTGTCGCACGGGATCGACGAGCACGTCGGCTCGGTCGAGCCGGGCAAGCTCGCCGACCTCGTGCTGTGGGACCCGGCGTTCTTCGGGATCCGGCCGCGGCTGGTGATCAAGGGCGGCGCGATCGCGTGGGCGCCGATCGGCGACGCCAACGCGTCGATCCCGACGCCGCAGCCGATGCTGATGCGGCCCATGTTCGGGGCGCTGCCGGGCAACGGGCTCTCGTTCGTCGCGCCGGCCGCGCTCGAGGGCGGGCTGGCGGAGCGGCTGGGGCTGCGCCGCGAGCTGGTGGCGGTGCGCGACACGCGCGGCGTGACCAAGGCCGACATGCCGCTCAACGACGCCCTGCCCGCGATCGAGGTCGACCCGGAGACGTTCGTGGTGACGATCGACGGCGAGGAGATCGAGCCGCGGCCCGTGTCCGTCCTGCCCCTGGCCCAGCGGTACACCCTGTTTTGACCGTCGCGGCGCTCCTGCTGGCGGACGGGCGCACGCCGACCGGCGGCTACGCCCACTCGGGCGGCCTGGAGGCCGCCGGGGACGTCGACGTCCCGGCGTTCCTGCGCGCGCGGCTGGCCACCGTCGGCCGCGTCGAGGCGGTGGCGGCCGTGCTGGCCGCCGCCGCGGCGGGACGTGCGACGCGCTGCTCGCGCTCGAGGAGGAGCTCGCCGCCCGCACGCCCTCGGCGGCCGCCCGCGCCGCGTCCCGCGCGCTCGGGCTCGCGCTGCTGCGCACGGCGCGGCGCCTGTGGCCCGCCGACGCGCTGCTGGCCGCCTACGCGGCCGCGGCCGTGACCGCGGCGCGGCCGATCGCGCTCGGCGTGGCCGCTCGCGCCGGCGGCCTGGACCGCCTGGAGGTCGCCCGCGTCTCGCTCTACGAGGACGCCGCCACCGTTGCGGCCGCCGCGCCGAAGCTGATGGCGGTCGACTCCGCCGACACCGCCGCGTGGCTCGCCGCGCTCGCGCCGGTGATCGAGCGCGCGGCGGGCGACGCCGTCGCCCGCGCCGTGCTCGGCACGCTCCCGTCGTCCGCCACCCCGCTGCTCGACGTCCGCGCCGAGCGCCACCACCGCGAACCGAGGAGGCTCTTTGCAGTCCTGAACGACCGCTGCGGATCGGCATCGCCGGGCCCGTGGGCACCGGCAAGAGCACGCTGGTCGCCGCGCTGTGCGAGGCGCTCGCCGACGACATCGAGCTCGGCGTCGTGACCAACGACATCTACACCGACGAGGACGCCCGCTTCCTCAAGTCGCGCGGCGTGCTGCCCGACGAGCGGATCGTCGCGGTGCAGACGGGCTGCTGCCCGCACACCGCGATCCGCGACGACGTCAGCGCGAACCTGCTCGCCGTCGAGCAGCTCGGCGCCCTCGACGTCGTCCTGATCGAGAGCGGCGGCGACAACCTGACCGCCACCTTCAGCCCGGCGCTCGCCGACGCGCAGGTCTTCGTGCTCGACACCGCGGGCGGCGACGACGTCCCGCGCAAGGGCGGCCCGGGCATCGAGCGCGCCGACCTGCTGGTGATCGCCAAGGCCGACATCGCACCCCTCGTGGGGTCAGATCTTGCATTGATGCTCTCCGACGCCGCCGAGCGCCGCGACGGGCGCCCGGTGCTGGCCGCCGACCTGCGCAGCGCGGCGGACGTGGCGCCGATCGCCCAGTGGATCGAGCACCGGCTGGCCGAGCACCGCGCGGGCGACCTGGTGGCCGCCGACCCGGGCCCGATGGCGCCGCACGTGCATGCGCATCCGCACTGAGCTGCGCGGCGGGCGCACGGTCGCGGCCACGCTGGCCGGCGGCGCGCTGCGCCCGCGCGTGCTCGCCGCCCGCGACGGGCCGCTGCGCGTCGCGCTCGTGCAGACGACCGCCTGCCTGCTCTCGGGCGACTGCCTGACGCTCGACATCCGCGTCGGCGCCGGCAGCGCGCTGCAGCTCGTCGAGCCCGCCGCCACCGTCGCCCACGACGCCCGCGGCGGCCCGCTCGCCCGCTGGTCGGCCGACGTCACGGTCGAGGAGGGCGGCCGCCTGACGTGGCTGGGCGCGCCGTTCGTGATCGCCGGCGGCGCTCGCGTGCGCCGCTCGCTGCGGCTCGACCTGGCCGCCGGGAGCGCGGCGCTGCTGCGCGACACGCTCGTCCTCGGCCGTGCCGGCGAGGCGCCGGGCCGCGCGGTGAGCGACCTGAGCGCCGCCTACGACGGCCGCCCGCTGCTGGAGGAGACGTTCGACACGCGGCTCGCCGCCACGCCGGTCGTGGCGGGCGCCGCGAAGGTCGTCGACACGATCGCCCTGCTCGGCATCGAGCCCGAGTCGCCGTGGGCGCTGCACGGCCCGGGCGCGCTGCGGGCCCTGCCCGCGCCCTCCTACGCGGCCGCGGAGGCCGAGGCGCTCCCGCTCCTCGCCGCCTGGGGCCCGCTCCTGGCTCAGCCGGCGACGGCGGCGGCCAGCACGTCCGCGGCGGTCGCGCAGTCGGCCGTCGTCACGTCGAGGTGAGTGACGGCGCGGATCGTGCGCGGCGCGAACGCCATCACCAGCACGCCCTGCTCGCGGGCGCGCTCGACGACCGTGGCGGCGTCGGGCCCGTCGGCGCCGAGGCGGGCGATGACGATGTTGGTCTCCAGCCGGTCGAGGTCGACCGTCGGCGACCTCGCGCGAGGCGCTCGCCGATCACGCGGGCGTTCGCGTGGTCCTCGGGGATCCGCGCGACGTGGTGCTCGAGCGCGTGCAGCCCGGCGGCGGCGAGCACGCCGGCCTGGCGCATCGCCCCGCCCAGCATGCGGCGGTAGCGCGTGGCGGCCGCGATGTCGGCCGCCGTGCCGGCGACCACCGAGCCGGCCGGGCAGCCGAGGCCCTTGGAGAGCGCGATCGCGACGAGGTCGAACGGGGCGGCCAGCGCTGCGGGGTCGTCGCCGCGGGCGGCGGCCGCGTTGAGCAGCCGGGCGCCGTCGAGGTAGGTGGCGGCGCCGAGCTCGCGGGCGGTGGCGGCGACGCGCGCGAGCTCGCCGCGGTCCCACACCAGCCCGCCCATGCGGTTGTGGGTGTCCTCGACCTCGACCAGCGTGGTCGGCGGGTAGAGCATGTGCCCGCGCGGCTTCATCGCGGGGCGCAGCTCCTCGGCCGTGAAGAGCCCGTCGGCGCCGACTTCGGTGAACTGGATGCCGGCGTTGGCGGCCGCGGCGCCGGTCTCGTGCCACACGGCGTGGCTCTCGACGCCGACCACCACGTCGTCGCCGGGCGAGCAGTAGAGCTTCAGCGGCAGCTGGTTGGCCATCGTGCCCGTGGGCACGAACAGCGCGGATTCCTTGCCGAGCAGCGCCGCCACGCGCTCCTGCAGGAGGTTGACGCTCGGGTCCTCGCCGAACTGGTCGTCGCCGACCTCGGCCTCCGCCATCGCGCGGCGCATGGCCGCCGTGGGGCGCGTGACCGTATCTGAGCGCAGGTCGACGATCGCGGTCAGACTACCGACCGTGACCGGCACCATCCCCGAGCTGTTCGAGGCCGCCGCCGCCGAGGCGGGCGACCGCGTGTGGCTGCGCCACGAGGACGAGCAGTACACCTACGCGCAGGCGCGCCGGCGGATCGGCGGCGTCGCCGCCGCGCTCGCCGAGCAGGGCGTCGGGAAGGGCGACCGCGTGCTGCTCGTCGCCCCCAACGACCCGGCGACGCTGTTCACCTGGCTGGCGATCACCTACCTGGGCGCGATCTCCGTCGCCACCAACCCGAGCAACACCGAGTCCGAGCTCGCCGGGCTGCGCGACCAGCTGGAGCCCAAGCTCCTGATCGAGCGCGCCGAGCTCGCCGACGAGCGCGACCCGGACGGCCCCGGGCCCGCAGGCCCCGACGACCCGGCGGTGATGATCCCCACCTCCGGCACGACCGGGCAGTCCAAGCTCGTCACCCAGACCCACCGCGGCGTACGCGATGGCCGGCGAGGGCTTCCCGTGGTGGATGGAGCTGAACTCCGACGACCGGCTGATGACCTCGCTGCCGCTCTTCCACATCAACGCGCCCGCCTACTCCGTGCTCGGCTCCGTCGCGGCGCGCGCCGGCCTGGTGCTGCTCCCGCGCTTCTCCGCCAGCCGCTTCTTCGACTGGGCGCGCCAGCCACGGCGCCACCGAGTTCAACGCGATCGGCGCGATGCTCGAGATCCTGATGCGCCAGCCCGAGCGCGACGACGACGCCGACAACCCGATCCGGCTCGTCTACACCGGCCCGTCGCCGCCGGAGGAGCGCCAGCTGGAGATCGAGGAGCGCTTCGGGCTGCGGATCGTGTGCGGCTACGCGATGTCCGAGTCGCCCTACGGGATGATCTGGCCGCGCGGCGAGCGGCCGTTCGGCACGCTCGGCAAGCCGCGCCAGAGCCCGACGCTCGGCCACGTCAACGACGCCCGCATCGTCGACGGCGAGCTGCAGATGCGCAACCCGACGGTGATGCTCGGCTACTACGGCATGCCCGAGGAGACCGAGCGGGTGCTGCTCGAGGACGGCTGGCTGCGGACCGGCGACCTCGTCACGGTCGACGACGACGGCTACTACACCTACGTCGGGCGCGAGAAGGAGATCATCCGCCGCCGCGGCGAGAACATGGCGCCGGCCGAGGTCGAGGAGGCGCTCGCCTCGCACCCCGACGTGCAGGAGGCGGCCGTGATCGGCGTGCCGTCGGACCTCAGCGAGGAGGAGGTCAAGGCGTTCGTGGTCGTCGAGGACGGCGCCGACCTCTCCGCGATCCGCGACCACGCCGCCGAGCGGCTCACGCGCTTCAAGGTGCCGCGCTACATCGAGGCGGTCGACGAGCTCCCGTACACGCCGACCGGCCGCGTGGCCAAGCACGAGCTGACCCGCGACCGCACCGAGGACGAGGTGGACTTCGAAGCATGAGCGACGACTGGCTGCGCACGAGCGTCGGGACCTCCGACCCCGACTCGATCACGGTCATGGGCCGCAACGTGGCCGACGAGCTGATGGGCCAGGTGACGCTGACCCAGCTGGCGTTCCTGCTCGTGCAGCGCCGCATGCCCTCCGACGGCGAGACGCGGCATGCTCGACGCCGTGCTGGTCTCGCTCGCCGACCACGGCCTGACGCCGATCGCGCTGTCGGCTCGGCTCACCTACACGGGCGCGCCCGAGTCGCTGCAGGGCGCGATCGCCGCCGGGCTGCTGGGCGGCGGCTCCGTGTTCCTCGGCGTGGTCGAGGACACGGCGCGCTTCCTCGAGGACCTGCTCGCCTCGCCGCCGGCCGACCTGCGCGCGGCGCTCGCCGAGCGCCGGCCGGGTGCCCGGGCTCGGCCATCCGATCCACAAGGTCGAGGACCCGCGCACGCCGCGCCTGTACGCCATCGCCGAGGAGTCCGGCACCCTCGGCCCGCACCTGCGGCTGCTGCGCGAGGTCGCCGAGGCGCACGGGCAAGCGGGCTGCCGATCAACGGCGCGGGCGTGGCGGGGGCGGCGCTGGCCGACATCGGCTTCCGCTCCGAGCTGCTGCGCGGCTTCGCGCTGCTGGCCCGCACCGCCGGGCTGCTCGGGCACCTGGCCGAGGAGATGGACCGCCCGCTCGGCATGCCGCTGTACCGCGAGATCGACGGGCGCGCGGTCTACGAGCCGCCCGAGGAGTAGGCGACGCCCGCCATCGCCGCGACCGCCCGCTCGTAGTGGTCGTGGCCGATGCGGATGTGCGACTGCTGGCTCATCGAGCGCGCCGCGACGCCGATCGCCTCCACCGGCGGCGCGGCGTCGAGCACCGGCACCAGCAGCAGCGTCTCGATCGCGCACCGTCCACGGCCACCGCGGGATGGTCGCGCTCCTCCGGCTCCCCGACGACCTCCGCGATCGCGAACACGCGCCGCCACACCGAGGCGTAGAGGACGAGCCGGTCGCCGGGCACGATCCGCGGCCGCCGCGGGAAGCCCGTCCGGCGCAGCAGCTCGGCGCGCGTGTCGATCCAGTCCTCCGCCAGCGGACCCTTGCGCGTGCCCGATCGCCTTCAGCCAGTAGCCCGCCATCGCGGTAGCTTCCCAGCCATGCGAGAGGAAGCGCTCGCCAGGGTCCGCGAGATCTGCCTCGGGCTCCCGGAGACCACCGAGCGGCCCAGCCACGGCTCGCCGAGCTTCTTCATCCGCGACAAGCACACGTTCGTGATGTTCCTGGACGACCACCACGGCGACGGGCGGCTCGCGCTCTGGTGCGCCGCGCCGCCGGGGATGCAGAAGGGACTGGTCGACGCGACGCCCGAGGTCTACTTCGTGCCGCCGTACGTCGGCCATCGCGGCTGGATCGGCGTCCGGCTGGACCGCGGCGCCCCGTGGGAGGAGATCGCCGGAGTGCATCGAGGAGGCCTACCTCGAGCGCGCGCCGAAGACCCTCCGAGCCGCCCTCGAGAGCGACTGACCACCTGGTCCCGTTACTTCATTCCACCGCCATAAGGGGTCAGACCCTTTATAAAGGGCCAGACCCTTTAGGTGGTGAAGCGAACTAAAGGGCCAGGCCCTTTAGGTTGGCAGCGGTACCCTGTAGGGGTATGAGCAAGAGTCGGACGTGGGTGCTGGACACCGAGACGAAGGGCACGGGTGCTCGCATGGTTCCGCTCGAGAAGGCCGACCAGCCGCCGGAGCCGAGCCGGGGGCCGATGTGGGTGCCGCCGAAGAAGACCGAGCGCGCTCCCGCGCCGCCGCCGCCGCGCGTCGCGAGGCGGTTCCGGGTCGTCGACGTCGTCACCCGCGCGGTGCTCTCCGACGACGCCGTGCTGCGCGACACGCTCGAGGTGCTCCGCGGCGTCGAGCGGATGAACGACGTCACCGTGTACGTGCGCGACGACACGCGCTGGCGGCTGCTCGAGCCGCGGCGAGCAGCAGGCCGTGTGGGACCGCCGCTGACGGGCATGATCTGGGCATGAGCCTGCCCGACGGAGCGCGCGAGGAGCTGACCGCCCTCCTCGGCGACCGCTTCGCGACGTCGCCCTCGATCCTCAACCTGCACGCCCGCGACGAGTCGCGCTTCGCGCCCGCGCGAGCCGGAGGCCGTCGCCTTCGCGCGAGAGCACCGAGGAGGTGGCCGGGATCGTCCGGATCGCCGCCGAGCACGGCGTGCCGCTGGTCGCGTGGGGGACGGGCACCTCGCTGGAGGGCCACACGCTCCCCGTGGACGGCGGCGTGACCGTCGACCTCTCGGGCATGGACCGCGTGCTGGAGGTCAACCAGGGCGACCTCGACTGCCGCGTCCAGGCCGGCATCCGCCGCCTCGCGCTGGAGGAGAAGCTGGGCGCCGAGGGCCTGTTCTTCGCCGTCGACCCCGGCGCCGACGCCACGCTCGGCGGGATGGCCGCCACCGCGGCGTCCGGCACCCGCACCACCCGCTACGGGACGATGCGCGAGAACGTGCTCGGCCTCGAGGCGGTGCTCGCCGACGGCTCGGTCGTGCGCACCGGCACCCGCGCGCGCAAGTCCTCCGCCGGCTACGACCTCACGCGGCTGCTGCTCGGCTCGGAGGGCACGCTCGGGATCATCACCGAGCTGACCCTGCGCCTCCACGGGATCCCGGAGGAGATCGCCGCCGCGCGCTGCGTGTTCGAGGACCTCGCCGGCGCTGTCGCGACCGTCACCGAGGCCGTCCAGCTGGGGATCCCGGTGGCCCGCTGCGAGCTGCTCGACCCGGCCGCCATCCGCGCCGTCAACGCCCACGAGGAGCGCGACGACGCCGAGGCCTACACGCTGTTCCTCGAGTTCCACGGCGGTCCCGAGTCGGTCGCCGAGCAGATCGCCCAGGTGCGCGAGCTGGCCGGCGGGCACGGCGGCGGCGAGTTCGAGTGGACCGCCACCACCACCGAGCGCAACCGGCTGTGGCGCGCCCGCCACAACGCCTACTTCGCCATCACGGCCACGCGGCCGGGCACGCGGGCGCAGACCACCGACGTCTGCGTGCCGGTCTCCCGGCTGGCCGAGTGCATCACCGAGTCGGCCGAGGACGCCGCCCGGCTCCCGTTCCCGGCCGCCATGGTCGGCCACGTCGCCGACGGCAACTTCCACTGGATCTGCCCCGTGGACACGGAGTCCGAGAGCGAGCAGGAGGCGCTGCGCGGGTTCGTCGACCGGATGGTGCACCGCGCGCTGGAGGTCGGCGGCACCTGCACGGGCGAGCACGGCGTCGGCATCGGCAAGCGCGAGCACCTGCGCGAGCAGGCCGGGGAGCCGGCGATCGAGGCGATGCGCGCGATCAAGCGCGCGCTCGACCCGCAGGGGATCCTCAACCCCGGGAAGGTGCTCCCGGATGGATGACCCGCGCGAGGCGCGCGCCGCGATCCGCTCCGCCGAGTGGACCGGGCAGACGTCCGCGCTGGCGCCCGGCTACACGCAGGCGAACCTCGTCGTGCTGCCGGAGGCCGACGCGCTGGACTTCCTGCGCTTCTGCGTGCGCAACCCGAAGCCGTGCCCGGTGCTCGACGTCACCGACCCGGGGGACGACCGAGCCCGACGCGCTGGCGCCCGGCGCCGACCTGCGCACCGACCTGCCGGGCTACCTGGTGTGGCGCGACGGCGAGGCGGAGGAGCAGCGGACCGACGTGCGCGACGTGTGGCGCGACGACCTCGTGGCGTTCCTGATCGGCTGCTCGTTCACGTTCGAGCGCGCGATGGTCGCGGAAGGGCTCCCGGTCCGCCACGCCGAGCAGGGCGTCAACGTGCCGATGTTCCGGACCTCGCGCGAGTGCCGGCCGGCCGGGTCGTTCGCCGGGCCCGCTCGTCGTCTCGATGCGCCCGATGACGCCCGAGCAGGCGATCCGCGCGACCCAGGTCACGGCGCGCTACCCGGCCGTGCACGGCGCGCCCGTGCACGTCGGCGAGCCCGAGGCGCTCGGGATCGGCGACGTCGCGGATCCCGACTACGGCGACCCCGTCGAGGTGCGCGACGGCGAGGTGCCGGTGTTCTGGGCGTGCGGCGTGACCCCGCAGGCCGTCGCGGCGGCCAGCCGCCCCGAGCTGATGATCACCCACGCGCCCGGCCACATGTTCGTGACCGACGTGCCGGACGCCCGCTGGGCCTCCTAGTTCAGCCGCGCGAGCAGCCGCTTGTGCGCCCGTTCGCGGGCCGTGCGGCTGACGTCCTCCAGCGGCAGCGCCAGCGCGAGCGCCTGGGCCGCGATCGCCGTCGCGATGTCCCCGCCGCGCTCGGCCCGCTCGCTCGCCAGCTCGAGGATCACCGCGGCGCTCTCGTGCGCGCAGCGCCAGTGCAGGTCGTGCCCGAGCGTCCGCGCGTCGATCAGCCCGTGCGCCGGGTCGATGACGAGCGTGTCGTTCGCGAAGTGGTGCGCCACCAGCATCCGGTTGCCGCAGCCGACCAGCCCGATGGCGTAGCCCGCCGCCTGGCCGACCACGGCCGTGGCGACCGCGACGCCGGCGGCGTCGCCGCCGCCGCGCTCGAGCACCTCGGGCAGCAGCAGCGGGCCGGTCGCGCGGGTCGTGAAGGGAAGGCGGGCGAGGGCGGCCACCATCTTCGCGGGGTCCTCGGTGCGCGGGAGCGAGTCGGCGAGCCCGCGCGCGAGCAGCGGCGCGTCCTCGGCGTCGCAGCCGAGCTCCTCGGCCAGCGCCAGGGCCAGCCCCTCGTGGCTCGCGCAGGACCGCCCGGCGACCGTCCTGAACGAGCTCATAGCCGCGAGTAGAGCTCGACGATGAGGTGCTCGTCGATCGGCGCGGCGACCTCGTCGCGGTCCGGGAGGCGCAGCACCTTGCCCGACAGCGCGTCGAAGTCCGCCTGCAGCCACCCGGCGACGGTGCCGGTCAGCTCCGTGTTGGCCTCCGCGAGCGGGCGCACCGGGCTGGAGGCCCCCAGCGCGATCTCCTGCCCGGGCTTGACCTGGTAGGAGGCGATGTCGACGCGGCGCCCGTCGACGAGCACGTGCCCGTGCCCGACGAACTGCCGCGCCTGCGCGCGGGTGGAGGCGAAGCCGAGCCGGTAGACGACGTTGTCCAGCCGCCGCTCGAGCAGCCGCACGAGCTCCTCGCCGGTGACGCTCTCGCGACGGCGCGAGGCCTCGCGGACGTAGCGGCGGAACTGCCGCTCGCGCACGCCGTAGTACCGTTTCGCGCGCTGCTTGGCGCGCAGCTGCATCGCGTAGATCGACGGTCGTGGCCCGCGCCGCTGGCCGTGCTGGCCAGGGGGAGCCGGTCCGCGCCGCTCCAGCGCGGACTTGCCGTTCAGCGCGCGCTCGCCCTTGAGGAAGAGCTCAACGCCCTCGCGGCGGGAGAGCTTCTCGACTGGTCCGGTGTGTCGCCCCATGATTAGGGAACCCTAACACGGATGTCATTAGGGTTCCCTAATGGCGATCGGCCGGACGGGAGAGCCGGTGCCGCCGCGCAGCTTGAGCGGCAGGCACACGAAGCTGAACTCGCGCACGCCGTCGGCGGCGAGCTCCTCCAGGTTGAGCGACTCGAGGATGTAGACCCCGGCGCGCACGAGCGCGAGGACGTGGCCCGGGAGCGTGGTGCCGGTGTCCGGGTCGGTGTGCGCCGGGGACGTCCCAGGCGAGGTTGTCGGCCCCGACGGCGACCGGCCCGTGCTCGAGCACCCAGCGCGTGCCTTCGGCGCTGACCCCGCCGGCCGCCTCGTAGGCAGGGCGGTCGTCCCACAGCGCGCCCGAGCCGAGCCGCACGAGCACGGCGTCGCCGCGGCGCAGCTCGACGCCGTCCGCCGCCCGCCGCAGCTCCGCGGCGCTCACCGCGTGGCCGTCCGGGAGGCGCTCGACGCCCAGCGCGCCCGCCACGTCGAGCAGCACGCCGCGCGCGAGCAGGGGAGGGATGGTGTCCACGCCGAGCTGCGTGAAGCCGGTCGAGGTCTGCACCTCGGGCGAGACCTCGACGCCGCCGTGCAGGTGCAGGTCCTCGGCCTGGTGGCACAGCGCGTCGATGTGCGTGCCGGAGTGCTCGGTCATCACCAGCATCGCCGAGGCGCTGGTGCGCGCCTCGCCGAGCCCGGCCTCGTGCCGGCGGTGCAGGTTGAGGATGACGCCCGGCTCGTGGGACGGGAACACGGGCGCCCCGGCGTAGCGGAGCTGCTCGAGGTCGTAGACGCGAGCGCCCGCCAGCGCGTCCGCGAGGCTCATTCGACGGGTGCGAACTGGCGTCCGTGCGTCTCCGGCAGCAGCGCCAGCGCGCCGATCGCCAGGACGTAGCCGAACACGCCGAAGGCGACCGCGCCGCCGAGCCCGATGGACGCCGCGAGGAACCCGATGATGCCCGGGAACAGCGCCCCGATGCCGCGGCCGACGTTGTAACAGAAGCCCCCGCCGGTGGCGCGCGCCCGCGTCGGGAACAGCTCGGACAGGTAGGAGCCGAAGCCGGAGAAGCAGCCGGAGGCGAAGAAGCCGAGCGGGAAGCCGACGATCAGCAGCGTCGTGTTCGAGCCCTCGGGGACGAGGAAGTAGAGGACGAGCGCCGCGCCCGCCAGCGAGGCGAACAGCGCGAACGTCTTGCGCCGCCCGAGCCGGTCGTGCACCAGGCCCGCGGTCAGGTAGCCCGCGAAGGAGCCCGCGATCACGACGAACAGGTAGCCGCTCGTGCCGACCACCGTCAGGTCCCGCTCCGTCTTGAGGTAGGTCGGGATCCAGGTGAACATCGCGTAGTAGCCGCCCTGGATGCCGGTCGCCAGCAGCGAGGCGGCGACGGTGATCTTCAGCAGGTCGCCGCTGAGGATCTGCTTGAGCGGGAGCTTGTCGTCGACCTTCTCCTTGGTCTCCTCGAAGATCTCCGGGTCGTCGACGTTGCGGCGGATGTAGAGGATCAGCAGCGCGGGCAGCGCGCCGAGGCACATCAGCCAGCGCCACGCGGTCGGTCTCGTCGAACAGCTCGAAGGTGATCAGGTAGGCGATGACGGCCAGGAACCAGCCGACGGCCCACGCGCTCTGGATGACGCCGAGCGCCTTGCCGCGCGACTCCGGGCGCACCAGCTCGGCGACGAGCACCGCGCCGACGCCCCATTCGGCGCCGAACCCGATGCCCTGGAAGACGCGGAACACGAGCAGCATCTCGTAGCTCGACGCGATGCCCGACAGGAACGTGAACAGCGAGTAGACGCCGACGGAGAGCATCAGCGTGCGCGCACGCCCGATCCGGTCGGCGAGCACGCCGCCGAGGATGCCGCCGATCGCCGAGGCGCGACAGCGTCACGGTCGACAGCGCGCCCGTGGCGCCCGTCCCGACGCCGAACGTCGCGCCGATCGCCGTCAGGCTGAGCGTGAGCACGATCAGGTCGAACGCGTCCAGCATGTAGCCCGCGAACGCGGCGCGGAACGCCCGGCGCCCCTTGTCCCCGAGCGCGGCGAACCAGTTCCCCTGCGGTGGCTCCTCGCGCGCGCGTCGGCGCCCGACCTGTGCGTTCGACCGTACCCGTGCTCATGACGACTCCCCTGTCGTGACCCTGCGGAACGGCTTACCCGTTCGGCGCGGCAATGGCACGGACCGTCTCGACCGTGTCGGCCTCGGCGGCCGGCTTGTCGTCGCGGTAGCGCTTCACGCGCGCGAACCGCAGCGCCATGCCGGACGGATAGCGGCGGGAGGTCTGGATGCCGTCGAAGGCGATCTCGACGACCTGCTCGGGGCGGACGAACACCGCGTGGCCGTCGCGGTGGGTCTCGAGCGCCAGGAAGCGCTCGGTCTGCCAGGCCAGCAGCTCGTCGGTGAGGCCCTTGAAGGTCTTGCCGAGCATCGCCCAGCCGTCGCCGTCGCGGGCGCCCAGGTGGAGGTTGGAGAGGTAGCCGCGGCGGCGGCCGTGGCCCCACTCGACCGCCAGCACCACGAGGTCGAGCGTGTGGACCGGCTTGACCTTCAGCCACGCGGCGCCGCGGCGGCCGGCGGCGTAGGGCGAGTCGAGCGCCTTCACGACGACGCCCTCGTGGCCGGCGGCCAGCGCGGCGTCGAACGCGCCCTGGGCCGCCTCCGCGTCCCCGGTGACCACGCGGGGGACGCGCAGCCCGGGCGGGGCGAGCGCCTCCAGCGCGGCGGCGCGGTCGGCCAGCGGCGCGTCGAGCAGGTCCTCGCCGTCGCGGTGCAGGAGGTCGAAGAAGAAGACGTCGAGCGGGATCTCGCGGCGCTCGCGCGAGCCGAAGCGCGAGGCGGTGACCTGGAAGGGGTGCGGGGTGCCGTCGGGGCGCAGCGCGATCGCCTCGCCGTCGAGCACCAGCGTGCGGGCGGGGAGGGCGAGCGCGGCGGCCACGACCTCGGGCACGCGGCCCGTCACGTCGTCGAGCGTGCGGGTGAAGACGGCCACGTCGTCGCCGTCGCGGTGGACCTGCACGCGCGCGCCGTCGAGCTTGTGCTCGACGGCGGCCGGGCCGGTCTTCTCCAGCGCGGCGCCGACGTCGGGCGCCGTGGCCGCGAGCATGGGGGAGAGCGGCCGGCCGACCTGCAGGCGGACGGCCTGGAGGCCGTCGCGGCCCTCCGACAGCGCCAGCGAGGCGATCCGGACCAGGTCGCCGTCGAGCGTCAGCGCGCGGCGCACGTCGGTCTGCGGGACGCCCGGCGGCCTTCGCCACCGCGGCCGTCATCACGCCGGCCAGCGCGCCCTGGCCGAGGTCGCCGAGCAGCAGGCGCTGCGAGGAACCGCTGCTCGTCCGCGTCGGCGCGGGCGAACAGGGCGGCGAGCGCCTCGCGGCGCGCGGCCTGCGAGCCCGGCCCGCGCAGCTCGCCGACCGCCGCGAACGCGGCGTCGACCTCCGCGACGGTGAGCGACGGCTCGGCGGCGGGCGGCGGGAGGTCGCGCAGCTGCGCCCAGCCGACGCCGATCTGGCGCTGGACCAGCCGCCCCGACAGGAACGCGACCGCGGGGCCGACCTCCTCGGGCGCCGCGCCCGCCAGCAGCGCGGCGATCGCCTCGGTCTTGGCGGTCCGCGAGCTGGTCGCCGTGACGGCGGCGGAGACGCCGGCGAGGTCCTGTAGGAGCATTGGGCCCATCATGCCGCTCCAGAACCGCGTCACCCCGACCGGCGAGATCGTCGCCACGCCACATCGCGGGACGCTGATGGGCAACCGCGGCGTGATCCACGACGCCGAGGGGCGGATCGTGCGGCCGTTCCGCGTCAAGCGCTGGATCGCGTGCCGGCTCGAGTTCAAGGGCCGCCACCGCGAGCTGCTCCAGCCCGGCCGCTGGACCGAGCTGTTCTTCCTCGACGAGGCGACCGCGCTCGCCGCCGGACACCGCCCGTGCGCCGAGTGCCGGCGCGAGGACTACCGGCGCTGGCAGGCGGCGTGGGCCGCCGCGTTCCCGGGCGCGCCGACGAACGCCGACGCCATGGACGAGCGCCTGCACGCCGACCGGCTCGGCCCGCGGCCGGTCGCGGAGGCGCCGCCCGGCGCCTTCGTGGCGCTCGACGGCGCCTCGTGGCTGGTCACCGAGGCAGGGCTGCGCGAGTGGACTGCCGGCGGGCTACGGCGCGTCGCGCGCCGGCTCCGGAGGGGCCGCTGCCGCTGGTGACGCCCGCGATCACGGTGGCGGTGATCGCGGCCGGATATCGGCCGGGGCTTCACCCTTCGGCGCAGGCTGCATAGACTTCGCCATCGTGCTGCTGTGGGGCGCGTTCGCCGTCGAGCTGGGGATCCTCCTTCTCCTCCAGCTGCAATGGCGCATGGCCGAGCGCCGCGGGCGGGGCGGCTGGCTGGAGCGGATCGCCGAGGGGCCGATCGAGCGGGCCGAGGCGACCGGCGCCCGCCGCCGGTCCGGTGACCCGCGGCTCCCGCTCAACGACTCGCTGATCCGCCGCCGCGGCTACTGGCTCACGCTCGCCTTCGGCGTGCTCCTCGCTGCGCCCGCCATCGCCGCCGTGGCGCTGGCCGGGCTGCGCTGGGCCGTCGCGTTCGCGGCGTGGTTCGCGACGCTGTGGTTCGGCCTCGACGTGCTCGTCCTCGCGGCCGGCATCGTGATGCTGTGGCGGGGCTGGCTGCCGCCGCTCGACGGCGGCGAGGGGCCAGAGGACCCCGATCCCTCGCCCGAGCCCAGCGACCCCTACACCCGCTCGCACTTCTACCGCCTCGGGCGCTAGTCGGCCGGGGCCGCGAGCGCGGCCGCCAGCTCGAGCGCCGCGCGCATGCTCGCGTCCTCGGCCCGGCCGGTGCCGGCGATGTCGAACGCCGTGCCGTGGTCGACGCTCGTGCGCGGGAAGGGCAGCCCGACCGTCACGTTGACGCCGGTGTCGAAGCCCATCAGCTTGATCGGGATGTGGCCCTGGTCGTGGTACTGGACCACCACGACGTCGAAGTGTCCACGGCGCGCCTGCATGAACACCGTGTCCGGCGGCCACGGCCCCGAGGCGTCGATGCCCTCGGCACGGGCCGCCTCGACGGCGGGGGCGATCTCCTCGCGGTCCTCGGCGCCGAACAGCCCGGACTCGCCGGCGTGGGGGTTGAGGCCGGCGACGGCGACGCGCGGCGCGTCGAAGCCCAGCCGGCGCAGCGCGCCGTCGGCGAGCCGGATGGCGATCAGCTCGCGGTCGGCCTTCACGCGCTCGATCGCCTCGCGCAGCGGCACGTGGGTGCTGACGTGCACGACGCGGAGCTCGTCGGTCACGAGCATCATCGCGTAGTCGCGCGTGCCGGTCAGCTCGGCGAGCAGCTCCGTGTGGCCGGGGTGCTGGAAGCCGGCCAGGCGCAGCGCCTCCTTGTTGAGCGGCGCGGTGGCGATGGCCTGCACCTCGCCCGCCAGCGCCAGCTCGACCGCGCGCCGCACGTACTCGTGCGCCGCCGCGCCGCCGCGCGCGTCGACCGCGCCGAACGGGAGATCGGAGGGGAGGTCGGTGGCCGCGATCACGTCCACGCAGCCGGGTGCGAAGCGGGCGTCCGCCACGGTCTCGACCGGGTTGACCTCCAGGGCGACCGAGCCCACGTCGGCGGCACGCCGGAGCACCCCCGCATCGCCGACCACGACGGCGCGGGGCGCGCCGCCGGCGAACGCCTTGGCGACGACCTCCGGCCCGATGCCCGTCGGGTCGCCCAGCGTGACCGCGATCACCGTCATGCCGGGATCTTCCCTCCGAGCGCGCGCAGGAGGGCGTCCGGACCCCCGAAGCCGCCGGCCTTGGTGACGACGCGCAGCGGCACCGGCCCGATCAGCCGGCCGGCGACGACCCCGGGCTCCAGCTCCCGCTCGACGCTCAGGCCGGTCGCGCCCAGCCGGCGCGCGACGGCGATCGCGGTGTGACCCCCCGTGAGCACCAGCGTGGTCCGGCCGTCGGCGGCCTGTGCCGCCACCTCGGCCAGCGAGCGGACGATCCGGTCGGGGGCTTCGCCACCGGCGGGACGGAGCAGGCAGACGCCGCGCGCGTCGAGGGCCGCTCGGACGCGGGCCGCCGCGCCCGGCGCCGGCACTGCGACTGGGACGCCCGCCGCCTCCAGCCGGTCCGCCTGGGCGCGGGCCACCGCGCTCGTGCTGCCCACCACCACGAGCGTGCGCGTCGCGGCGGCCTCCGGCGGCGGGTCGAAGCCCGCGCCGGGATGGGCATCCGCGAGCGCGCGGGCCAGCCCGGCCGTGCCGACCCACAGGACCGACGCCGGGTCGCGGATCTCGCGCACCACCGCGTCGAGGTCGGCGTCCGTGCGCGCGTCGGCGACGTCGGCATCGATCCCCGCCAGCAGCGCGCGCAGGTCCCCGATCGGGGCCCCGTCGAGGAACTGCACTCCGCCGTCGGTGGTACGCCCTGCCGCGGGGAACGCGGGCGCCACCACCGCACGCTCGCGGCCGCTCGCCTCCAGCGCCGCCGCGACCTCGGCGGCGACCGGCCCGCGCAGCGTCGAGTCGATCTTCTTGAGCAAGAGCGGCGCTGCGGCGAGCCGCGCCGTCGCCTCCCGCACGCGGCGCGCCGCCTCAGGGGCGTCCGCGCCGCGCGATCCCGTTTCCGCCACCACCGCGCCGAGCGCGGGAAGCGGCGCGCCGTGGAAGGCGACCGCGGTGGCGTGGCCGGCGCGTGCGAACTGGACGCCGGCGTCGGCGGCGCCGGTCAGGTCGTCGGCGATCACGGCCACGCGCACGAGGTGATCGTGCCCGCACGGCGGGCTCGTCAGACGGGCTAGGCGGAGGCGACGCGGTCGCGCCCGGCGCGCTTGGCGTCGTAGAGGCGGCGGTCCGCCTCGCGCGTGAGGCCGTCGATGTCGGCGCCCTCGGGGGCGGAGACGACGCCGACGCTGGCGGTGACCGGCCAGGCCCGGCGCGATCCGCTCCCACGGCTCGGCGTGCACGGCGAGGCGCAGGCGCTCGCAGCACGCCGCCGCGTCGGCGGCGCCGGTGCGCGGCATCAGCACGACGAACTCCTCGCCGCCGGCGCGCACGACGATGTCGTCCGCGCGGACGTGCTCGACGAGCAGGTCGGCGACGCGGACCAGCACCTGGTCGCCGACGTGGTGGCCGAAGTCGTCGTTGATCGGCTTGAAGTGGTCGAGGTCGACGACCGCGAGGCTGACCGGGCCGGCTGGCGACGTCGGCGCGCGCGAGGTAGCGGCGGTTGTGGAGGCCGGTGAGGAAGTCGCGGTCGGCCTGCTCGCGCAGGCGGGCGGCCTCGGCGCGGGCGGCGGCGACCTCGAGCCGGCTGCGCTCCAGGCCGACCTGCAGCTCGGCGAACTCGCGCATCGCCTCGCGCTCCAGCGCGGCGCCGCGGGCCAGCGCGTCGTAGGCCTCCTCGAAGCGGCACGGCGCCCCGCAGCGCCTCGGCGACGGTCACGAGGATCATGCTGCGCGCCTGCGGGACGCGGTCCCCGAGGCGGGCGAGCGCGTCCTCGCCGGCGGCGCAGGCGTCGTCGACGCGGTCGAGCGCCAGCAGCGTCATCACCTTCGCCAGCACCGCCATGCCGAGCAGGTAGGGGTTCGGGTCGCTGTCGGCGGCGACGTGCTCGATCGCCGCGCGAGCAGTCGGCGAGCGCGTCGTCGGGGCGCCCGGCGCGGGTGCGGACCTCGCCGCGCGTGCACAGCAGCACGCCGAGCGCCGAAGCGGGTGCCGCCGGCCAGCGCCAGGCCGCGGTCGAGCTCGCGCTCGGCCTCGTCGAGCAGGCCGCGCTCCATCAGGTTGTGGCCGAGGTCGTTGCGCGACAGCGCCTCCTGCCAGGGCTCGCCGGCCTCGACGGCCAGCGCGCAGCGTGTCCTCGAGGCGCACCTGGAGGTCGGGGACGCCGAGGTTGCCGAACGCCAGGCAGCCCATCCGGCGCGCGAACAGCCGCAGCGAGAGGTCGCCGGTGCGGTCGGCGAGCTCGACGGCGCGCTCCGCGTGCTGCAGCGAGGCCGTGTAGGAGCCGGAGAAGAACGTGAGGTGCGTCATCAGCGCGGCCAGCTCGGCGCCGGCGAACGGGTCGTCGCCGGCCGTTGCGCTCGGCCTCCGCGGCCAGCGCGAACGCCCCGCGCAGGTCGCCGCGGTGCAGCGAGACGCAGCCCTGCAGGACCAGCGCGCGGGCCTGCACCGTGGGGTGCCCGTGGGCCTCCTCGTGGCAGGCGACGGCGACCTCGAGCGCGCGGCCGGGCTCCTCCCAGAACCCGCGTCGGGCGTCTCGAGGGCGGCGGCGACGGTCATCACTCTGTGATTCGGGCGCAAGTCCCCGGGACTTGAGCCGATAGACTGGGAGTCGCGAAGTACCGGCACGCGTGCGCGCAGATCGCACCGCCGGAGAAAGGAGTGAAGCCAATGATGCGCTTCATCTGTCAGAAGTGCCTGCGGATCTGGGACGGGGGCCAGGTGTCACACACCGCCTCGTGCCCGTACTGCGGGGGCGCGCTCAACACGCGCTAGAAACGCCCACGGCCCGCCCCGATGGCGGGCCGTCGTCGTTTAAGCTCGGAATGCCGATCCGGTTAGGGTTATGCGATGCGCTCCCTCACCGCTCTGCTCGTCGCGTCCCTGCTCGTCTTCGCCGCCTGCGGCAGCGACGACGAGCCGACGAAACCCGCGACGTCCTCGGCGCCGCGACTGCTCGAAGGAGTCGCTGAAGACCAAGACGGCCGGCCAGCTGACGGTCGGCACCGACAAGCCGGCGTATCCGCCGTACTTCGAGGACGACGACCCGACCAACGGCAAGGGCTTCGAGAGCGCGGTCGCCTACGCGATCGCCGACCAGCTCGGCTTCGCCAAGGGCGAGGTCAAGTGGATGGTGGTCCCGTTCAACTCCTCCTATGCGCCGGGTCCGAAGAAGTTCGACTTCGACGTCAACGAGGTCTCGATCACGCCGCAGCGCTCCAAGCGGGTCGACTTCTCCGAGCCCTACTACACGGCGCCGCAGGCCGTGGTGGCGCCCAAGGGCTCCCCGGTCGCCGACATCAGCTCGCTGTCCGACCTCGCCGACTCCCAGATCGGCGTGCAGATCGGCACCACCAGCCTCGACGCGGTGACCGCGACGATCAAGCCGTCCAAGCAGCCGAAGGTGTTCAACGACTCCAACGACGTCGTCAGCGCGCTCAAGCAGAAGCAGGTCGACGCGATCGTCGTCGACCTCCCGACCGCCTTCTACCTGACCGCGGCGCAGGTGCCGAGCGCCAAGATCGTCGGCCAGTTCGCGGCGCCGGGCGGCGACTCGTGGGGCGCGCTGCTCGAGAAGGACTCCTCGCTGACGCCGTGCGTGAGCCAGGCGGTCAAGAAGCTCAAGGACAGCGGCAAGCTCAAGGAGATCGAGGACCAGTGGATGGGCTCCGCGGCGGGCGCGCCTGAGCTGCAGTAGTGGAGCCGCTCAGCCGGCGCGAGGTACGGGCGGCCGCTCGGCGCCGCCAGGGGCGCCGCGGCGCGGCGATCGCCGCGGTCTCGACGGTCGTCGTGATCGGCGGCCTGGCGGCGATCGTCGTCACCAGCCCCGGCTGGGACGCCGTGCGCGAGACGTTCTTCTCCTGGGAGGCGTTCAAGCGCTCGTTCCCGGCCGTGCTGGACGGCTTCTGGCTGGACGTGAAGCTGTTCTGCGGCGTCGAGGTGATCGTGCTGGCGACTGGCGATGCTGCTCGCGGTCGCGCGGACCACCACGGCCGCGGCGCTGTTCCCCGTGCGGCTCCTCGGCGCGGTCTACGTGGACGTCATGCGCGGGATCCCGACCGTGCTGCTCGTCTACCTGATCGGGTTCGGGATCCCGGCGCTGGAGCTCTCCGGGCTGCCGTCGGACCCGGTGATCCTGGGCGCGGCGGCGCTGGCGCTGTCGTACACCGCCTACGTGTCGGAGGTCTACCGGGCGGGGATCGACTCCGTGCACCCGTCGCAGAAGGCCGCGGCGCTGGCGGTCGGGCTGACCCGCGTGCAGTCGCTGCGCTTCGTCGTGCTGCCGCAGGCCGTGCGGAGGGTGGTGCCGCCGCTGCTCAACGACTTCATCGCGCTCCAGAAGGACGTCGCGCTGGTGTCGACGCTGGGCGTGATCGAGGCGTTCCGGGTCGCGCAGATCGACGCGTCGTCGAACTTCAACTACACGCCGCTGCTGGCCGCGGCGCTGCTCTACCTGTGCGTGACGATCCCGCTGGCGCGGGTCGTGGACCGCATGCAGTCCGGCGCCCGCCGCACCACCGGGCAGGCGGAGGTGGCGCCGGCGTGACCGCGGTCCTCGAGGTGGTGGGCGTCACCAAGGCCTACGGCGACGTCGAGGTCCTGCGCGGGATCGACCTGGCGGTGCAGGAGCACCAGGCGGTGGCGCTGATCGGCGCCTCGGGGTCGGGAAAGTCGAC
This sequence comes from uncultured Solirubrobacteraceae bacterium, assembly GCA_963723395.1. GTDB lineage: Bacteria > Actinomycetota > Thermoleophilia > Solirubrobacterales > Solirubrobacteraceae > DATFQI01. The sequence continues at coordinate 40,263 of CAVRQL010000003.1, forward strand.
GCTGCTGCGCTGCATCGACCTGCTCGACGACATCGACGACGGCGACGTGTTCCTCGACGGCGAGGTCATCACCGACCCCTCGCGGGAGCCGGTCGACGTCCGCCGCCGGCTCGGCCTCGTCTTCCAGGCCTTCAACCTCTTCCCGCACCTGTCGGTGCTCGACAACGTCGTGCTCGCGCCGGTGCGGGCGCACGGAGCGGCGCGGGCCGAGGCCACCGACCGCGCCCGGGCGCTGCTGGCGCGGTTCGGGCTCGCCGGGCGCGAGGACGACTACCCGGACCGGCTCAGCGGCGGCCAGCAGCAGCGCGTCGCGATCGCGCGCGCGCTGGCCACCGAGCCCCGCGCGCTCCTCCTCGACGAGGTCACGAGCGCCCTGGACCCGGAGCTGGTGGGGGAGGTGCTGGGCGTGATCGCCGAGCTGAAGGCCGAGGGGATGACGATGCTGATCGCCACCCACGAGATGGGCTTCGCACGCGAGGTCGCCGACGAGGTCTGCTTCCTCCACGAGGGGCGCGTCGTCGAGCGGGGTGCTCCGGACGCGTTCTTCGACTCGCCCCAGCAGCCCGAGACGCAGCGGTTCCTCCGGCGGCTGCTGGAGGCCCGGCGGCTCTGAGGGACGAACTTCGGCCGGGTAGGGGAGTGAGGAGTGCGGAGCGTTCCCTGTTTGGCACCCGTGAGGTGCACGTTTCGCGGAGCGCTTCTCGCCGCCGCCATCGCTCTCCTCGTTTGCGCCCTTCCAGCGGCTCGTTTCGAGGAGAGCGCTCCTCGCTCCCCTACCCAGCGCAGTTGACTTTCGATCAGGGCAGGTGCCAGCCGAGCTTGACCGCGATCGCGCGGCCGAGCTCCTCGTTCGGGTCGTGGCCCGACTCGACGCCCTGGTGGACCATCTCGAGCCCGTCGATGCGGATGTCCATCCCGCCGGAGCTGAGCTGCCACAGGTGCGCGCGGCGGCTCTCCTCCCAGCGCTCGGTCACCTCGAGGTCGGCGTGCTGGGGATCCAGGCGCAGCAGCCTCGCGCGCACGGGCACGGAGGTCTCGTTCAGGGAGGCGAGCGGGCGCGCGGCGAACACGAGGACCGCGTCGTCGAGCAGGACGAGCATCACCGGGCCGCTGGGCGTCTGCCCGATCCCGCGGAGCGTGCCGTCGGGCGCGAGCTCGCGGATGGCGCGGGAGACCGGGCCGCGCTGCTGGGCGACCGACTCCGGGTCGTCGTGCGCGATGGCCCACAGGTGGACGAGCTCTCCGGCGTCCTGGGGGTTCATGGCGCGGAGCCTAGAGGGCGCGGAGCCCGGCGGCGACGGCGGCCGCCGCGACGACCGTGACGATGAACGGCGCGCGGCGCCACACGCACAGCGCGGCGACGCCGAGCGCGGGCAGGCGGGCGTCGATCACGATCTCCTCGCCGTCGCCGACGGTCTGCACGACGATCAGCGCGGCGAGCAGCGGGACGGCCAGCAGCGCGAGCACCCGCGCGGTCCGCGGCGACGGCTCGCGGTCGCCGAGCACCAGCGGCCCGACGGCCTTCAGCGCGTACGTCCCGGCGGCGAGCGCCAGCAGCACCGTCCAGCTCATCCCTTGACCCGCAGGCCGGCGAGCACGCCGAGCGAGGCCACGATCACCGGGACGCCCGCGGGCGTGAGCGGGAGGAGCACGACGGCGATCAGCGCGCCCGCGAGCGCCGCGGCCGGAGCGCCGGGCTGGCGCAGCTGCGGCGCCAGCAGGGCCAGGAACGCGGCGGGGAACATGGCGTCCAGCCCGTAGGTGGCGGGGTCGCCGAGCCCCGAGCCGGCCAGCGCGCCCGCCAGCGTGCCGAGGTTCCAGCACACGAACACGCTCGCGCCCGTGAGCCAGAACGCCCCGCGCGCGTCGTCCTCGGACTCCTGCGCGCGGGCCATCGCCGTCGTCTCGTCGATCACCAGCTGCGCCGCGACCGCCCGCCGCCACAGCGGCCCGCGCAGCATCGACGCCAGCGACAGCCCGTACGCCGCGTTGCGCGCGCCGAGCAGGAGCGCGTTGACGACCGCTGTCGTCGCCGCGCCGCCCGCGCCCAGGACGCCCACCGCCGCGAACTGCGACCCGCCGGTGAACACGAGCAGCGACATCGCGCACGCCTGCGCCGCCGACAGCCCCGCGCCGACCGCCAGCACCCCGAACGAGATCCCGTACACCCCCGTCGCGACGCCGATCGAGACGGCGGTGCCGGTGTAGGGGCGCCGAGGCATCGCGGCAGCGTACGCTTCGCCCCGTGGAAGGGGCGGGGGAGCTCTCCGAGCGGATCGCCGCGCGCGAGGTGTCGTGCGCGGAGGTGATGCGCGACCACCTGGAGCGGATCGAGCGCCTCAACCCGGAGCTCAACGCCATCGTCTCGCTGCGCGACGGCGACGAGCTGCTCGCGGAGGCCGCCGAGCGCGACGCGGAGCTGGCCCGCGGCGAGCGCCGCGGCTGGATGCACGGGCTCCCGCACGCGATCAAGGACCTCGACGACGCGGCCGGGATCCCGACCGTGGCCGGCTCGCCGCTGAACGTCGACAACGTCCCGGCGGAGGACGGGCGCCTCGCCGCGCGGATCAAGGCGCGCGGGCGCGATCGTGATCGGCAAGACCAACGTCCCCGAGTTCGGCTTCGGCGCCCAGACGTACAACCCCGTGTTCGGGCCGACCCGCAACCCGTACGACACGTCGCGCACGCCCGGCGGGAGCAGCGGCGGCGCCGCGGCCGGCGCTGGCGGCCGGGCTGCTGCCCGTCGCCGACGGCAGCGACTACCTCGGCTCGCTGCGCAACCCCGCCGCGTTCTGCAACGTGTTCGGCTTCCGGCCCGAGCATCGGCCGCGTCGCCGCGCTCCCGACCGACGACCGCGTTCCTGCCCGCCACGGGCACCCACGGCGCGATGGGCCGCAGCCCGGGCGACGTCGCGCGGCTGATGGCGACCATCGCCGGCCCGGCGCCCGAGCTGCCGTTCAGCATCCAGGAGGACCCGGCGCGGTTCGCCGAGCCGCTCGAAGCGGCTCGAGCGGCGCGCGCGTCGCCTGGCTCGGCGACCTCGGCGGCCACCTCGCGATGGAGCCGGGGATCCTGGAGCTGTGCGCGCGGGCGCTGGCCGGCTCGCCGTTCGACGTCGACGCGCCGGAGCCGGGCTTCGACCCCGAGGAGGTGTGGCGGGCGACGATCACGCTGCGCTTCTTCGACGCCACGTGGCTGCTCGACCTCGACCAGGAGCAGCTCAAGCCCGAGCTGCGCTACGAGGCCGAGGGCGCCGGCACGCCTCACCGGGCGCGGAGGTGTTCCGGGCCCAGACCGTCCGCACGCGGCTCTTCGAGGCCCTCCGCGCGCTGCTCGACCGCCACGACTTCATCGCGCTGCCGAGCGCCCAGGTGTTCCCGTTCGACGTCGAGACCCACTGGCCGAGCCACATCGCCGGCCGCGAGATGGACACCTACCATCGCTGGATGGAGGTGGTCACCTACGCCTCGATCGCCGGGCTGCCCGCGATCAGCGTGCCCGCCGGGCTTCCACGACGGGCTCCCGATGGGCCTGCAGCTGATCGGCCGCCCGCGCGGCGACCTCGCGGTCCTGCAGGCCGCGCACACCTACGACGAGGCGACGCGCTGGGTGGAGCGATGCCCGCCGAGCTGATCGTCGTCGGCGGCGGCAACGCCGGGTTCTGCGCCGCGCACGCCGCCGCCGAGCGCGGCGCGAGCGTGACGATCCTCGAGAAGGCGCCCGAGGAGGCCGCGGGCGGCAACTCCTTCTACACGGCGGGGGCGTTCCGGGTCGCGCACGGCGGCATCGACGCGGTCCGCGAGCTGGTCGAGCCCGACGAGCGCCTGCCGGTCACCGATCTCGCGCCGTACACGCCCGAGGACTACCGCGGGGACATGGAGCGCCTCACCGCCGCGCGCAACGACCCGGCGATGACCGAGCTCCTGATCGCCGACAGCGGCCCGATGGTGGAGTGGCTCGCCGAGCGCGGCATCCGCTGGCGGCTGATGTACGAGCGGCAGGCCTACGAGCGCGACGGCCGCTTCCTGTTCTGGGGCGGGCTCGCGCTCGGCACGGTGGACGGCGGCAAGGGCCTGATCGCCCAGCACACCGCCGCGGCCCGGGAGGCCGGGATCAGGGTCGAGTACGGCGCGGCGGTCACCGGCCTCCTCGACCACGGCGTGCGGCTCGGCGACCGCACGCTGCGAGGCCGACGCGGTGATCCTCGCCGCCGGCGGCTTCGAGGCCAGCGCCGAGCTGCGCGAGCGCCACCTCGGCCCCGGGATGGGGACGGGCGCTGGTGCGCGGGAACCCGCTCAACACCGGCGAGGTGCTGCAGGCCGCGCTCGACGCCGGCGCCGCGCCGCACGGCGACTGGACCACCTGCCACAGCGTCGCCTGGGACGCCGAGGCCGACGCCGGCGGGGGAGACCGCGAGCTGACCAACCAGTACACCCGCAGCGGCTATCCGCTCGGGATCATGGTCAACCGCGACGGCCGCCGGTTCGTCGACGAGGGCGAGGACTACCGCAACTACACCTACGCCAAGTTCGGCCGCGAGATCCTCGCCCAGCCCGGCGGCGTCGCCTTCCAGCTGTTCGACGCGGGCATCCGCCCGATGCTGCGCAAGGAGGAGTACGACAGCGCCCGCGTCACCGGCGCGCAGGCCGACACGCTGGAGGAGCTCGCGGCCCAGCTCGGCATCGACCCCGCGGTCGCGGACACGGTCGCGCGAGTTCAACGCGGCGATCCAGCGCGACGTCGCGTTCGACGCCGCCGTCAAGGACGGCCGCGGCACCGACGGCATCGACCCGCCCAAGTCCAACTGGGCCCAGCCGATCGAGACGCCGCCGTTCTACGGGTTCGCCGTCACCTGCGGCGTCACGTTCACCTTCGGCGGCATCCACGTCGACGAGCACGCCCGCGCGCTCGACGCCGGCGGCGCGCCGATCCCCGGCCTCTACGCGGCCGGCGAGCTGGTCGGCGGCCTGTTCAGCGGCAACTACCCGGGCGGCACGGGCCTCACGGCCGGCGCCGTGTTCGGCCGCCGCGCCGGCACCCACGCCGCGCTCATAGCGAGGCCAGCACCGGGCGCAGGTACTCGAGGAAGCGCTCGGGGTGCTCGGAGATCGGGAAGTGCCCGAGGCCGCGCATCTCGGTGAACGTCGCGCCCGGGATCCGCTCGGCGGTGGCGCGCGCGAGCTCCGGCGTGCACGAGTAGTCGTACTCGCCGCCGAGGATGTGCACCGGGCAGCGCTCCGTGTCGATCGACGCCGACGCGCTCGCGGCCGTCCCACTCGCGCGAGTAGAACTCGATGTCGCCCCAGAACACGCCGAACGCGCCCTGGGAGTAGGCCCAGCGGACCTCGGCGCGGCGCTCGGGCGGCGCCTCCGGGCCCATCAGCCCGTCGATCCACTCGGGCACGAACAGCGCCTGGTTCACGCGCGGGTGCCTGGCCCAGCCGACCTGGCGGCCGTCGATGTTGTCCGACGCCTGGCAGGCGATCACGCCCGCGAAGCGGTCCGGGTGGCGCCACGCGAGCTCGAGGCAGATCTCGCCGCCCATCGAGCAGCCGATCACCACCGGGCGCTCCAGCTCCAGGGCGTCGGCGGCGCCGACGATCGCCTCGACGTAGCGGTCGGTGTCGAGCACCCACTCGCCCTCGAGCATCCCGGCCGGCGGGGTGCTGCGGCCGTGGGCGGGGAGGTCGAAGGCGGTCAGCCGCCACTCGGCGCACAGCTCCGGGTCGGCCATCAGGTGGTGGTACTGGCGCGAGTCCGACCCCGCCGTGTGCAGGCACAGGAGGTCGCGCCCCGAGCCCGCCTGCTCGGCGAAGATCTGCGCGTCGCCGACGCGGACGTAGCGGCCGGTCACCCCCGAGAGGTCGGCGAGCGCCGGCGCGGGGCGGCACTGCCGGTCCGGCGTCAGCAGCCGTGCGACCACGTGCGCGTTCTGGGCGAACGCCTCGCGGCTGCCTTCGATCCGGAAGCCCGGCTCCTTGGACAGCAGTGCGAACAGGTGCTGGTAGCGGGGCGGCGGGACAGGCGAGAGCAGCTTCTCCCATGCCTCGTCCGGTGCGGCCAGGCCGAAGTCCACGCGCCGCTCGAACGCCTCGTCGAAGGCGTGCTCGACGATCTCCCCGTCGCGCAGGTGGATCCACACGAGGTCGTCGTCGCCGCGCAGGGTGAACGCGACGTCCGTTCCCGGGCCGAGCGCCTTCATGCCGCGCGTCAGACCGCAGCACCGCCTCCCAGTCCATCCGGCGATTATGGTGGCGCGATGCTGATCGTGGAGGATCCCTCCACCGGGCGGGAGCTCGAGCGGGTGGAGGAGGCGGACGCGGCGGCGGTCGACGCTGCCGCGCGCGCCGCGCACGCCGCGTTCGAGGGCTGGAGCGCGACGCCGGGCGCCGAGCGCGGCCGCGTGCTGCTCGCGCTGGCGGCGGCGGTCCGCGAGCACGCGGAGGAGCTGGCGGAGCTGGAGTCCCGCGACACCGGCAAGCCGCTCGAGCCAGGCGCGCGCCGACGTCTCCGGCGCCGCCCGCTACCTCGAGTACTACGGCGGGCGCCGCCGACAAGCTGCTCGGCGAGACGATCCCCAGCGCCGACGGCTCGCTCGTCTACACGCTGCGCGAGCCGCTCGGAGTGGTGGCGCACATCACGCCCTGGAACTCGCCGCTGTCGCAGATGATCCGCGGCGTGGCGCCGTCGCTGGCGGCGGGCAACGCCGTGCTCGTCAAGCCGTCCGAGGTCGCGCCGCTGTCCACGCTGGCGATCGTGCCGATCCTCGAGGCCGCCGGCCTCCCGCCGGGCCTGTGCCAGGTCGTGGTCGGCCGCGCGCAGCCCACCGGGGAGGCGGTCGTCGACCACCCGCTCGTCGCCCACGTGACGTTCACGGGCTCGGTGGCGGGCGGCGCGGCCGTGATGGCGGCCGCCGCGCGCCGGATCGTCCCCGTCGCCCTCGAGCTGGGCGGCAAGTCGCCGACGATCGTGCTCCCCGACGCCGACCTCGACGCCGCCGTGTCCGCCGCGGTCGCCGCCGTCACCCGCAACTCCGGGCAGTCGTGCTTCGCGACCACGCGGATCCTCGTCCACGACTCGATCCACGACGCCTACGCCGAGCGGCTCGTCGAGCGCGTGGGCGCGAGCTGACCCCGACGCGATCACGGCCCGCTGTCGTCCGCCGCCCAGCGCGACCGCGTGCTCGACCTGCTCGAGAGCGCGCGCGAGGAGGGGGCGACCGTCGCGTGCGGCGGCGGCCCCGGCGAGGGCGACGGGTACTTCGTCGAGCCGACCGTGCTGCTCGGCGTGACCAACGACATGCGGATCGCCCGCGAGGAGGTCTTCGGGCCGGTCCAGTGCGTGCTGCGCTTCTCCACCGAGGACGAGGCGGTGGCGATCGCCAACGACAGCGACTACGGGCTCGCGGCGGGCATCTTCACGCGCGACTTCAGCGCCGCGCACCGCCTCGCGCGGCGGCTGCAGGCGGGCCAGGTGCAGATCAACAAGTACCCGGCGGGCGGCGCCGAGGCCCCGTTCGGCGGCTACAAGCGCAGCGGCATCGGGCGCGAGAAGGGCCTCGAGGCGCTGCGCCACTACACCCAGCTCAAGACCGTGATCGCCCACGTCGAGGACGGCCCCGCGTGCTGATCCTCGTCGCGCTCGCCATCCTCGCCGGCGGGCTCCTGCTGATCCGCGCCGGCGTGAAGATCATCGGCGCGCTGATCAGCCTCGTCGGCTTCGTCGCGCTCGCCGCCGTGGTCGCGCTCGCGGTGCTGGGGGAGGCCTACCGGGTCCCGAGCGAGTCGATGGCGCCCACGCGTGAGGTCGGCGACCGCATCGTCGCGATGGACCTGGGCGACCCGGAGGTCGGCGACGTCGTGATCCTCAACCCGCCCCAGGGCGCCATGGAGGAGCAGACGTGCGGCGAGCAGGTCCCGCCCGGGCAGCTGTGCCCGCGCGCCACCAAGCAGCGCGCCTCCGTCACGTTCGTCGAGCGCGTCGTCGGCACGGGAGGCGACCGGATCGCCGTGCGCGACGGGCACGTGATCCGCAACGGCAAGCGGGCGAGCGAGCCCTACGCGGAGCGCTGCGAGGGCGAGGCCTGCACCTTCACCGGCGAGGTCACCGTGCCCGACGGGGCGGTGTTCCTGATGGGCGACAACCGCGGCGCGCTCGCTCGACAGCCGCTTCTGGGGGCCGATCCCGAGCGACTGGGTCAAGGGCCGCGTGGTCGCCCGCTACTGGCCGCTGAAGCGCATCGGCTCCGTCTAGTGCCCCGGGTGTTCGGCTACGGCTCGCTCGTCGGCGACGGCGCCGTGCCGTGCGAGCTGCCGGGATACCGCCGCCACTGGGGCGTGGCGATGGACAACCGCGTCGACATCCCGGGCTACAAGCACTTCGTGGACGAGCACGGTGGGCGGCCCGCCGTCTACGTCTGCTTCCTCGACCTGCGCCCGGACCCGGGCTCGACCGTGCACGGCGTCGCGATCGAGGTCGACGACCTGGAGGCCCTCGACGCCCGCGAGCGCAACTACGACCGCGTCGAGGTCGCGCCCGGCCTCTACACGTACGTCGGGTCGGCCGACGGCCGCGCCCGCCGCGACCGCGGCCTCGAGGAGGGCACGGCCCGCATCAGCCGCCAGTACGCGGAGCGCGTCGAGGCGGGGTTCGCGGCGCTCGGGCTGCCCTACGCCGTCGATCCCGACCCGTGCCCACGTGCCGATCTGCGCGTCGATGCTTCCAGCTAGGGTCGCCGCGATGAGCGAGCTCGTACTCCACGCCCTCCCGCCGTCGCACCCGTGCATGACCGTCGACGCCGCCCTGCGGCTGAAGGGGCTGGACTTCGAGCGGATCGACCTCTCGCCCGGCGAGCACAACGCGAAGATGGAGGAGATCTACGGCGACGGGCACAAGACGGTGCCCGGCCTGCTCGTCGACGGCGAGCCCGTCCACGGCTCGCGGCCGATCCTGGCCCGGCTCGAGGAGCTGACGCCCGAGCCTCCGTTGTTCCCCTCCGGTCGCGCCGACGCCGTCCGCGAGGCCGAGCGCTGGGGCGACGACGAGCTGCAGGACCTCGGCCGCCGGCTGCCGTGGGGCGCCATGCACTTCCGCCCCGAGGCGATGGGGACGTTCGGCGGCGGCGGGCCGCTGGACCCGGCCGGCACCGACTTCGCGATGCGCTACGTGCACGCCAGCTGGAAGTACCACGGCATCACCGCCCAGCGGCTCGCCGACGACCTCGCCGGGCTGCCCGCCAAGCTCGACCACGTCGACGCGCTGGCCGCCGACGGCGTGATCGGCGGCGACGAGCCGACCGCCGCCGACCTGCAGATCGGCGCCACGCTGCGCGTGCTGCTGACCCTCGGGCGACCTGCGCCCGCTGCTCGAGGGGCGCGCCGGCGAGCGCGTCGCCCGCGCCTGGTTCCCGGACTACCCGGGCGACATCCCGGCGGGCGCGTTCCCCGCCGGCTGGGTGCCCGCGCGCTGACTCAGTCGACGTGCTGCTGGAGCCACAGCTCCAGCAGCCCGAGCTGCCACAGCGCCGAGCCGTCGAGGTTCGTGCGGTGCGCGTTGGGGTCGGCGAGCATCGCCTCGACCACGTCCGGGCGGAACAGGCCGCGCTCGCGCGCCTCGGGCGCCAGCAGCGCCTCGCGCACCATCCCGAGCACCGGCTCCTCGAGGTCGGTCAGCGCCGGCACGGGGAAGTAGCCCTTCTTGCGGTCGATCACCGCGTCGGGCACGACGCCGCGCGAGGCCTGCTTGAGGATGCCCTTGCCGCCGTGCGGCGAGCTTGAGCTCGGGCGGGCAGGCGGCCGCCAGCTCGACGAGCTCGTGGTCGAGGAACGGCACCCGGGCCTCGAGCGCGTGGGCCATCGTCATGTTGTCGACGCGCTTGACCGGGTCGTCGACCAGCATGATCCGCGCGTCCAGGCGCAGCGCCCGGTCCACGGGCGTGTCCGCGCCCGCGCGTGAGAACCACTCCGTCGCGAAGGCCAGCGAGACGTCGTCGTCGGGCACCACGCCCGGGTTCACGAGCGACAGCACGCCCGCGTGGTCGCGGTCGAAGAACTCCGCCGCGTAGGTGTCGATGCCGCGTCCCGGAGGCGCCGAGCATCGGCGGGTACCAGCTGTAGCCGCCGAGGATCTCGTCCGCGCCCTGGCCCGACTGGACGACGCTGCGGTCGCGCTTGACGTTCTCCGCCAGCAGCCAGAACGCCACGCAGTCGTGGGAGACCATCGGCTCGCTCATCGAGCCGATGGCGTGGGGGAGGGCGGCGAGCAGCTCGTCGACCTCGACGCGGATCTGCCGGTGGTCGGTCTCGAACTCGCGCGCGACGAGGTCGGAGAACTCGAACTCGTCGCCCTCGCGGTCGCCGACGTCGGGGAAGCCGATCGAGAACGTCGCCAGCCCCTTCTGGCCCTGCTCGGCCAGCAGCGCCACGATCAGGCTCGAGTCGATCCCGCCGGAGAGCAGCACGCCGACCGGCACGTCGGAGACCATCCGCCGCTTGACGGCGACCCGCAGCGCGTCGAGCAGCGCCTCGGCCCACTCCGCCTCCGACCGCTCCTCGGCGCGCGTGTGCGCCGGGTTCCAGTAGACGCGCTCGCGACGGCGCCCGTCGGCCTCGATCGTGAGGACGGTGGCGGGCGCGAGCTTGCGCACCCCGCGCAGGATCGTCCGCGGCGCCGGGACGACCGAGTGCCAGCTCAGGTAGTGGTGCAGCGCGACCGGGTCGACGCTCGTGTCGACGTCTCCCGCCGCCAGGATCGCCTGCACCGTCGAGGCGGCGCGCAGGCCGCCGCCCGGCAGGTCGGCGAGGTAGAGCGGCTTGATCCCGAGCCGGTCGCGCACGAGCACCGTGCGCCCGCTGCGCTCGTCGACCAGCGCGAAGGCGAACATGCCCTTCAGGCGGTCCAGCACGCCCTCGCCCCACTCGCGCCAGCCGCGCAGGATCACCTCGGTGTCGGAGGTGGAGCGGAAGGCGTGGCCGAGGCGCTCGAGCTCGCCGCGGAGCTCGTGGTGGTTGTAGATGCAGCCGTTGAACGCGACGACCAGGCCGTCCTCGCGCATCGGCTGGGCGCCCAGCTCGGAGAGGTCGATGATGGCCAGCCGCCGGTGCACGAGGCCCACGTGGCCGTCGAGCCAGATGCCGTCGCCGTCCGGGCCGCGATGGGCGAGCACGGCGTGCATGCGCTCGAGCGCGGCGCGATCCGGGGCGCGGCCCGGGCGCAGCTCGAGCCCGAAGCCGCACATGCTCAGGCGGCCGCCGCGGGCGCCAGACAGGCCTCGACGAACGAGCGCCACAGCCTGGCGTTCGGCTCGCTGACGGTGTCCAGCGTCTCGGCGTGCCACTGGACGGCGAGCACGCGATCGCCCTCGATGCCCTCGATCAGGCCGTCCGGCGACCAGGCGACGGCGCGCAGCCCGTCCCCGAGCCGCTCGACGGCCTGGTGGTGGAACGAGTTCACGGCCAGCGACTCCGTGCCGAGCGCGGCCGCGAGGCGCGAGCCCGGCTCGACGCGCACGTCGTGCGTGGTGACCCAGCCCGGCTCGGTCTGGCGGTGCGTCACCGCGTCGCCCACGACGTCGGGCACGTGCTGGATCAGGCGTCCCGCCGCGCGCGACGTTGAGCGACTGGCAGCCGCGGCAGATGCCGAGGATCGGCAGGCCGGCGGCGTCGGCGGCGCGCGCGACCCCGATCTCGAAGTGGTCGAGGTCGGTCTCGACGGGCCCCAGGTCGGCGTGCGGGGAGGCGCCGTAGGCGGCCGGGTCGATGTCCGGCCCGCCGGACAGGCAGACGGCGTCGAGGCCCCGGATCAGCCTGGGGATCAGCTCCGCGGCCACGGGCGGGAGCACCACGGGCACGGCGCCCGCGCGCTCGAGCGCGCGCACGTAGGGCATCCCGAGCGCCATCTCGTGCTGCGGCGGCTCGCCCTCCGGGCACCTGCTCGATGGCCTCGGCCCTGCGGATCTCCGAGGTGGTGACTCCGATCAGCGGCGGCGTCATCGCGCGGGCACGGTAACAACCGGCCTAGCCAGAACCGGGCGGTGGGCGCTCCATCAGCTCGACGAGGTTGCCGGCCGGGTCGCGCACGAACCAGCGCTGGGCGTCCCAGGCGTTCTCGCCCTCGCGCATCTCGAAGCCGTCGTCGCGCAGGCCGGCCAGCGTGGCGTCGTAGTCGTCGACGACCACCGCGGCATGCCCCATCACGGTCGTGTGGGGCTCGTCGGTGGGCAGCAGGTGGATCTGCGTGCCCTGCCGCTGGAGCCAGGTGAACTTGCGCAGCAGGGGCGGCGGCTCGATCCGCTTGAAGCCGAGCCGCTGCCAGAAGGCCACGCAGGCGTCGACCTGGTCGGGGCGGACCTCGACGGAGACGTGCTGGAGCATGGGCTCATCGTCTCAGAAGGCCGAGCGCGAACGCCGCCCACATGCCCGCCTCGAAGCGGCCGGTGGCGGTGTCCAGCGGCGCGGGCGTGTCCCAGCCGCGGTCGACGATCTCCGGCGGCTTGCGGAACAGGCCGATCTTCTCCTCGCTCACCGGCCACAGCCAGGCGATCCCGTCCGCCCACGTGTCGAGCAGCAGGTGCACCCACAGCGACGAGCACGCAGAGGCGGACGAGCCCTTCGTTGCGGCGCCCGCGCGCGGCGGCCAGCGCCAGCACGGTCGGGCGGGAACCAGCCCGCGAAGGAGTGGCTGATCCAGCGGTGATGGTCGCGGCGCTTGACTCCGAGGCGCTTCGCGACGGACCGGTCGAGGTCGGGCAGATGGCCGCTGAGCAGGCAGATCGGGGCCTGCCAGAGGGGTCGGCGACGAGCGCTCCAGAGCGCGAGCGACATCGCGGTGTGGGCCTGAGGACGCATTAAGGGTTGCTATCCCGAGGCGGTCTCGTCCATTCCGCGCCGTATTGTGGCGACGCGAAATGTTGGTCGCCCGTCCCCGTAACGGCCGTTCGCCGGATAGCTCAGGAGCGCCCGTATGGGCGTACTTCGTCGCGCCCGCGATCGCGGTCGTGTGTCTGGCGGTCACGATCCTGTGGGGAGAGCACTACGGCCTCGCCCTCCGCGATCCGGACGGGATCATCGGCCGGCGGTTCGTGTTCATCGTCCTGCTGATCGGCGGCTTCTGGGCGCTCGACGTGATCCCGCGCGCCTTCAAGCGCGACGGCAAGCAGGGCTTCGGGGCGCGGCTCGTCGCCATCGGCCGAGAGCGCTGGCCGCTCCGCCGCGTGGTGTTCGTGCTCGGCTCGATCGTCGCCTTCTACGTCACCTATCTCTGCTACCGGAACGTCAAGAGCTACCTGCCGCTGGCCCGGCCGGAGCTGTTCGACACGCAGCTCGCCGCCTTCGAGCGCTCGGTCTTCGGGACGGATCCGGCGGTGCTGATGCACGAGGTGCTCGGCACGGGGATCGCCGCCCACGTGCTGTCGGCCATCTACCTGCTGTTCCTGACCTTCGTGCCGCTCTCGGTGGGCGCCACCCTCGTGTGGTCCAACGACCGGGCGAGCGCCCTGTGGTGGGTCAGCGTCCTCTCGATCGCGTGGATCCTGGGTGCCGCCAGCTACTTCCTCGTCCCGTCGATGGGTCCCGCGTTCGCCGAGCCGTACCTCTTCACCACGCTCCCGAACACGCCGACGGGCGCGCTGCAAGAGGGTCTGCTGCAGACGCGGAACACGTTCCTCTCCAGTCCGGTGGGCAGCGGCGAGCTGCAGAGCATCGCGGCCTTCGCGTCGCTGCACATCGGCATCGTCTTCGCGGGCGCCTTGATGGCCCAGCTCCTGCGCGCGCCACGCGTGCTGCGCATCGGGATGTGGGTCTATCTGGGCCTGACCTGGATGGCCACCCTGTACTTCGGGTGGCATTACCTGATCGACGACATCGCGGGCTTCGTGATCGGCTTCGCCTCCGTCTACCTGGGCGCCCTGCTCACGGGCTGGCGGATCGAGCGGGAGAGCACGGCGCGCGCGTTCCGGGTGCAGAGCGCCTGAGGGGCGCCGCGCACCGAGGGTAGTTCCGAGAGTCGCTGGGTATTTGATCATGGTGCCGTTGAACACCGCAAACGTGCTGACACTCAGTCGCATTGTCATGGTGCCGCTGATGATGGTGTTGTTGTTCGGTGACCAGGTCGGCGCTCTGCCGTTCGCTGCGGCAGTCTTCGGCGCGGCCGCGCTGACCGACGCCGCCGACGGCCACGTGGCGCGGAGCCGCAACATGATCACCGACTTCGGAAAGCTCGCCGACCCGTTCGCGGACAAGCTCCTGGTGGGCGCCGCGCTCGGCTCGCTGGTCGTGCTCGACCGGCTGCCGCTGTGGATCGCGCTCGTGGTCGGCGTCCGCGAGGTCGCGGTGACGGTGCTGCGCTGGCACGCCGCCCGCCGCGGCGTCGTGATCGCCGCGAGCCCGCTCGGGAAGGCCAAGACCGGCGTCCAGATGATCGCGATCCTCCTTCTCATGCTCGTCCCCGACCCCAGCGCCGGCTGGATCGACGGCGTGCTGTTCGCCGTCGTCGCGCTCACCGTCGCTTCCGGGGTGCAGTACGGGCTCGCCTACTCGCGCCGCCGCGACGCGGTCCCGGCGCGCGCGGTCGGCCTCGCGGGATGACGGCGGAGCCGCTCCTCCTCGACCCTGTACGGGCGCCGGGGAGACTGCACGTACGGTTGCTCGTCAACCCGACGGTGAGCCGCCTGCGCGAGGGTCACGTCGAGGCCGTGACGCGCGCGCTGGAGCCCTCCTTCTTCGTCTCCTCGGCCCACACCGAGGGCACCGGGCACGCGACCGTGCTCGCGCGCGAGGCCGCCGAGGACGGCTGCGCCGTCGTCGCGGTGCTCGGCGGCGACGGGACCGTCAGCCAGGCGGCGAGCGGCCTCGTGGGCACGCAGACCGCGATGGCCTGCCTGCCGGCGGGCGTCACCGACGTGTTCGCCCGCGCCATCGGCACCCCGCGCGACCCGGTGGAGGCCGCCGAGCGTCTCGCGGCGATGCGCGAGCCGCCCGTCCGCAGCGTCGACGTCGGGACCGTCAACGGCCGCCACTTCCTGTGCACCGCCGGCGTCGGCTTCACCGCCACGATGGCGCGTGCCGCCGAGCGCACGCCGCAGCGCAAGGCCAGCCTCGGCCAGCTGCACTTCGCGGCCGCCGGCGTCTCCGAGATCCTCGGGCGCTACCTGCGCAACCCGCCGATGATGCGCATCGTGGCGGAGGACTTCGAGGTCGAGGGCGTGACCGCGGTCGTCCAGAACTGCCGCGCGCTGACCTACTTCGGCCCGCGCGAGATCCGGCTGTGCGACGCCGCCGGGCTCGAGACCGGCGAGCTGTCGGTGACCTCGCTGCGCCGGGGCCGCCCGTCCGTGGTGGCCAACGTCGTCGCCCGCCTGCTGCTGGGCCGCGCCGAGGCGCTGGCCGGCAAGCCGGGCATCGACGCTGCGCCCGGCGTCCGCGAGATCCTCATCAGCCCGGTCGACGGTGAGCCGCTCCCGGTCGACGCCGACGGCGAATACCTCGGGCAGTACGACCGCGTGGAGTTCGGCGTCGAGCCGGGCGCGCTGCGCGTCGTCAGCTGACCGCCGCCTACGCGGCGCCGACGAGCGGCTCGAACGCGAAGGTCTCGAACACGATCCCCGCCTCGGGGTCGATCGCGCTGGAGAAGCCGCGCACCGTGCGCCCGGTGATCTCCTCGACGGTGCTGATGAAGCGTTCGCGCGTGCCGGCCTGGAGGAGGGTGCGCAGCTCGCGGACCCTGCCCTCCTCGCCGAGCTCGACGAGCGCCTTCTCGGCGGGCATCAGCGCGCCCTCCAACACGCACACCAGCGTGTCGGGACCCGCGAAGTCGGTGCGCGCGTGCGTCGGGCCGCGGCCGAACTGCTCCTTGTGCAGCCTGACGATCGCGTTCGAGACGCTGACGACGATGTTCGTCGAGCTGCCGGCGACCATTCCTCCGGCCACCCTATTGGACTTCGCTGACCAGCCGGCGCCGATGCGGTACGGCCCGCGGTGCGAGCACGGGCATCTCGGGTGTCAGCTCGGCCGTCAGCAGCCACGTGCCGTCCTCGAGCCGGCGCACCGACCCCCCGCGGGTGAGCGCGGCGACCGCCACCGACACGGTCGGGCGGCGGGCGCCGATCAGCTCCCCGAGCAGGCGATGGGAGACCGTGAGCGGGATCACCACGCCGCGAGGCGTCATCCGGCCCCAGCGGGTGGCGAGATGGCGCAGGAGCGCGAGCACGCGGCGCTCGACCGAGTTGAGCTGCGCGATCGCCTTCAGGATCGACAGGCGCTCCGATTGCATGGCGAGCCGCCCCAGCAGCGCGGCGGTGATCTCCGGGAACCGGCCGACGGTCGCCGCGAAGCCCGTGTCGAGGACGGCGACGCGGGCGGTGGCCAGCACCTGGCAGCGGACCTCCTGGCCGGGGAGGCGGTCCTGGCCCGCCGTCGGGACGAGCAGGTCGCCGGCTCCGAGCAGCTCGCTGCTGACGATGTCCTCGAGCACCACCTCGCGGGTCATGGCGCCCGAGAGCAGCAGATGCCCCATGTGCGCGGGGCCGTGGGGGGTGTCGCAGTCCCACTCGCCGCGCGGCAGTTCGATCACGCGCACGCGGAGCACCTCGGTCACCTCGCGGAGGCGGTGGGGGCGCATCGCCTCGCCGAGATCGGGATCCAACTCGAGGAGGTGCGCGAACCGTTCGGAGGGACTTCGGGGGTGCGGCGTTGCGAGCATGGGCGACTCCAGGAAGAAGACCCCGGCAGCGCACGCCCCTGTGGAGGGAAGGCCCATCCGGTCTGGCTGAAGAAGCCCGCGCCGCCACCGTGCGCGCAGCCTGCCCTCAAGGATAGTGTCCGTTGCATGGCCTCGCGCGCCGTCCTTGTCACCGGCTGCTCGACGGGCATCGGCCGCGCGTGCGCCGAGCGCCTGGCCGGCGCCGGGCACACCGTCTATGCGACGGCGCGGCGGCTCGACGCGATCCGCGACCTCGAGGCCAAGGGCTGCCGCCTGCTGGCGCTCGACGTCACCGACGAGGGCTCGATGCGCGCCGCCGTAGACGCGGTCGTAGCGGCGGAGGGCGCCGTCGGCGCGCTCGTCAACAACGCGGGCTACTCCCAGAACGGCGCCATCGAGAGCATCCCGATGGACGACGTCCGCCGCCAGTTCGAGACCAACGTCTTCGGGCTGGTCCGCATGTGCCAGCTCGTGCTGCCGGGCATGCGCGAGCAGGGCTGGGGCCGGGTCGTGAACATGAGCTCGATGGGCGGGAACTTCGTGTTCCCGGGCGGCGGCATCTACCACGCGACCAAGTACGCGGTCGAGGCGGTGTCCGACGCGCTGCGCTTCGAGGTCAAGGGCTTCGGCGTCGGCGTGACCGTGATCCAGCCGGGCACCATCCGCACCGAGTTCGCGGCGACCGTGAACAAGGAGATGCCGGGCGCGGAGGGGCCGTACGCCGACTTCAACGCCGAGGTCGCGAAGACGACCAAGGAGGCCTACGAGAAGGGCCCGATGAAGCGGCTCGGCGGCGAGCCCGACGCGGTCGCCAAGGCCGTCGAGAAGGCGATCACCGCCAAGCGGGCCCCGATCCGGCTCCGCGTCACCCCGTCGGCCACCGTGCTGGTGACCGGTCGCCGGCTGATGACCGACGGGATGTGGGATCGCTTCGTGGCGACGCAGTTCAGCCGCCCCGGCGGCTGAGCGTCAGCGCTGCCAGATCACCGCCTCGGGCGCGGCGGGGGTCAGCGTGGCCGAGAGCTTGGCCTCCAGGAACGACGGCCCGGGGAGGAAGTCGCGCCCGAGCATGAACCCGCGGTTGAGCGAGGTGACCTGGATCCGGTAGTCGCTCGGCGGCACGCCGGCGTCTCCCGCCACCGGCACGGCGACCGCCTTGACGGCCTCGACGTCGCCCGCGGCCTTGCCGGGCGGCAGCTCGACGGTCGTGGAGGCGGGGATGTCGCGCTCGGTCGACCAGTCGGCGACGCCGTGGTTGGACGAGTACCAGGTCGGGTCGCCCGCGAGCTTGACCTGCAGCGCGGTGCCGGCCCACGCGCCGGCCGGCGGCGGCACCGGGTAGCTCGTGTCCTTGTCGAACTCGGCGAACAGGTAGTCGCGCTGGTCGGACATCTCCGGCGTGGCGGGGGAGGGGGCGGCCTCGACCTTGCCCTCGCGGATCATCTCCTCGGCCATCACGCGGTAGGTCCAGGGGTTGGCGTCCATCACGGCCTCACGCGCGCGGTTCGCGGGCAGCGTCGCCCGGACGTCGGGGATGAACCGGTAGCGGCTCGCCTTCCGCGTGTCGGTCACCGGGATCATGTTGTTGTTGCTCGTGCCGGTCTGGAGCAGGGGGTGGCGGCCGAGGCGCTTGCCGGTGAACTCCAGCTCCGCGTGGTCGGGCGCCTGGTAGAGCTGCGAGACGATCTTCCCGGCAGGGTCGAGCGTGAGGCGGTAGATCCACTCGATGTCGGTCGTGCGCCCCCAGCGCGACATCAGCGCGGGCGTGTCGGTCCCGCCGTCCTCGTTGGACCAGATGACCGTGTACTCCAGGACGGTGTTGCCCGCCGTGTCGCGCGTGACCGTGTGGTAGGTGAACAGCGGCACGTCGGTGCGGGCGTTCTCGAAGGCGCCCGCGATCTCCGGGAGGTCGCGGCCGTAGACGACGGGGGAGTAGCGCTGCACGAGCGCGGCCGTGCCGCGCGCCCGGCTCACCGACGCCCGCAGCCGCTTGACCTTCGCGCCCTTCCCGCTCGGCGACTTGGCCCGGTTGAAGCTCGCGGTGACCTTGTGGCGCCCGCGGCCCACCGGGCCCAGCGCGACCCGGTAGTCGAACTTCTTGGCGCCGTTGAACAGGACGACGTCCTGGTTGTAGCGCCCGTCGAGCTTGATCGTCACGACCGCCGACTCCCGCCCCTTGCGGCCCCAGTCCGCGCCGGGGGCGAGCGCGCGGACGCGCAGGAACGCCTCCCCGGCGCGCTTGGCCTTGAAGGTCGTCTTCGACGCGGCGCTCGCCGCGGCGGGAGCGGCGAGGAGGGCGGTCACGGTGAGCACGGGGATGAGGCGGGTCCTGGCTGGCATGCGGCCCACGGTAGCCGCCTGGACACCGGCCCTCCCGGCGGAATAGGGTCGCCCGATGGCTACGGTCGAGAAGGGCGGGGTCCTCGACAAGGGGCTCAAGAAGGACGCGCTGGGGTTCGTGTCGAGCGTCGTGATCGGCGTCGCGTCGACCGCGCCGGGCTACTCGCTCGCCGCCTCGCTGGGGCTCGTCGTCGCGGTGACGGGCATCGGGCTGCAGGCGCCCGCGGTCCTGCTGCTCGCGTTCGTCCCGATGCTGCTGATCGCGTCGGCCTACTACTACATGAACCGCGCGGACCCGGACTGCGGCACGACCTTCTCGTGGGTCGCCCGGGCGATGGGGCCGTCGTGGGGATGGATGGGCGGCTGGGCGATCGTCGTCGCCGACGTGATCGTGATGGCCAACCTCGCCCAGATCGCCGGCCTCTACTCGTTCCTGCTCGTCGGCTGGCAGGAGGCGGCGGACTCCACGCTGGCGGTGACCGCGGTGGGCGTCGTCTGGATCGCCGTGATGACGGCGATCTGCGTGATCGGCATCGAGCTGTCGGCGCGCACGCAGGTCGGGCTGCTCGGCGCCGAGATCATCACGCTCGTGCTGTTCGCGGTCGTCGCGCTCGTGAAGGTCGCGACCGGCGACGCCGGCCCCGACGCCGTCGACCCGAGCCTGTCGTGGATCAACCCCTTCGAGATCGACTCGTTCTCCGCGATGATCAGCGGCGTCCTGATCGCCGTCTTCATCTACTGGGGATGGGACAGCACCGTCACCGTCAACGAGGAGAGCCGCGACTCCAACGAGGGCCCGGGCAAGGCGGCGCTGGTCGCGACCGTCATCCTGCTGGCCGTCTACATCGTCGTGGCCTACGCCGCGCAGGCGTTCGGCGGCCCGCAGCAGCTGGTCGACAACGCCGACGACGTGCTCAGCGTGCTCGGCACCGAGGTCTTCGGCTCGCCGCTCGACAAGATCCTGATCATCGCCGTGCTCACCTCGGCGGCGGCCTCGACCCAGACCACGATCCTGCCGACCGCGCGCACGTCGCTGTCGATGGCCCGTCGCGGGGCGATGCCGGAGTCGCTCGGGCACGTGCACCCGCGCTACCTGACGCCGCACGTGTCGACGATCCTCATGGGCGTCCTCTCGATCGTCTGGTACGTCGGGCTGACGATCGTCAGCGAGAACATCCTGTTCGACTCGATCGCCGCGCTGGGCCTGATGATCGCCTTCTACTACGGGCTCACCGGGATCGCGTGCACGATCTACTACCGGCGCGAGCTGACGCGCTCGGTCAAGGCCTTCTTCCTGGTCGGCGTGGGGCCGCTGCGTCGGCGGGCTGATGCTGACGGCGATCTTCATCAAGTCCTGCGTGGATCTCTCCAAGCCCGAGAACTCCGAGTCCGGTGACTCCTGGCTCGGGCTCGGCCCGCCGCTCGTCATCGGCGTCGGGTTCCTCCTGCTCGGCGTCGTGCTGATGCTGATCTGGCGTGCCCAGCATCCGGGCTTCTTCGCGAGCAAGCGGGAAGTGGCGGATCCGTCGCTGATGGGCGGTGAGCGCTGATGCCCGGCACGATCGTGGCCGGCTACGACGGCACCGCGGGCTGCCAGGCGGCGATGGACGAGGCGCTGCGGCTGGCGGGCGAGCTGTCCGCCGACCTCGTCGTCGTGTTCGCGTACGCCGCCGGCCCGGTGGGTGGCGAGGCGGCCGACCTGCTCGCCGTCCTGCGCGAGCGCGGCAACACCGTCGCGAACGAGGCGCTCGAGCGGGCCGCCCGGGCGGGGATCCAGGCGCGCGCCGAGCTCGTCAACGACCGGCCCGCGGAGGCGCTCGCGTCGGTCGCCGCCGAGGAGGGCGCCCGCATGATCGTCGTCGGCTCCCACGGCGAGCGGCCGCTGAAGGCCGCGGTCCTCGGCTCGACGCCGAACCGCCTCGGGCGGCTGACCGACGTGCCCGTGCTGGTCGTGCGCGGGCGCGAGTAGCCCTCAGCGCAACCGGACGCTCACGCGGCGGGAGGTCGCCGGCCGCAGGATGTCGTTGCCGCCGAACGTCGCACCCACGGAGACCCGCCGGCGGCGCGGGTCGCGGAACCGCGCCGTGGAGGTGAACGCGCAGCGGCTGTCGAGCGCGACGTGGCGGCGGGAGACCACGCGCCGGCCGGCGCGGATGGTCACGACCATCCGCCCGGCGCATGCCGTGGCGGGCCGCACGGTGCCGCGCGTCGTCAAGCGGTACGGAGGGCGGCGGTCGCGGCGCGGGGTGACGCGGATCGTGACGACCGAGCTCTGGACGCTCTCCGCGCGCACGGCCCCGGTCGCAGCCGGGGGCGGTGCGGCGGGCTCGTCGCGCGGCACGGGGCGGGGAGCAGGCTCCGGCTCAGGGTCGAGCGGGCAACGTCCGCCGAGGGCCGGCGGGGTCGTGGACTCCAGCGCCGGATCGGGCGCCGGCTCGGGCGCGCCGAGGTAGGCGGCGACCGCCGCGCGGCGGTCGCGCAGGTAGGCGCGTGTGGCGAGCACCGCGTTCTCCCAGTCCCGGTCGCCCGCGCCGCCGAGCGCCGCGCAGCGCCGCCAGGGGGCCACCGTGGCGGCGATCTCGTCCAGCCTCGTGCCGGGGCCCGCGCCCTCGGCGGCGGCCGACACGGCGGCCAGCCCGTCGCGGAAGGCCTGCATGCAGGCGAGGTCGGCACGGCAGCGGGTGATGAGGATCGCGCCCCCGTTCCCGGGCAGGTTGGACGGGTACTTGAACGCCTCGTCGAGCCCCGAGGCGAGCATGCTGAACATGCCGCTCTCGTCGCTGTGCAGGTAGTAGTTGTTCGGCCACAGCGACCCGCGCGTGACGCTGTAGCTGTCCCAGTGGCCGATGAAGTGCTCGCCCGCCCACAGCCGCGTGAGCTCGGTGCGGTCGGCGACGCCCGCCAGGCCGTCCCACCACCCGTCGGCCGGCGCGTTGGCGGCGCCGATCAGCGCCTCGAGGTCGGCGAGGTCGTCCTCGTCGCCCTCGTCCACCTCATACCCTTCCGCGCCGCCCGGTGCGACGTCGACCCCGTAGTCGTCCGCCTCGTAGAGGTGGCCGGTGGAGGCGAACAGCCGCGGGAGGGAGACGGAGTCGTAGGCCTCGAGGTCGAGGTAGAGGCCGTACGGCTTCCCGTCCACGCGCACGTAGGCGAACCCGGTACGGGGCGCCGGCAGCGCCGCGGCGCGCAGGAGCTCGTAGCCGAGCGTCTCGTGGACCATCGACGGGTCCTGAGCCATGTTGTTGAGCGTCATCTTGCGCAGCCCGAGCATGCGGCCGGTCTTGGGGAACTTGACGTTGAACGACGCCTTGCCGCCCAGCGGCCGGAACGAGCCCTTGCCCTTGAGCTTCACCTCCGCCGGCTTCGGCCCGACCACGCGATCGCCGATCGTCAGCGAGACGCTCGCCGGCACGTACTCGCGCGGCTCCGCGATCAGCGCCTGCCGCGCCTCGTCGGAGAGCCCGATGTCGACCAGCGCGACGCTCGACGGGTCGTAGAGCACCGTGGCGTCGTCCGCCCTGCGGCAGCGGGGAACGCCGGCACGGTGAGCGCCACGATCGCCGCGGTGAGCTGCGCCGTCCTCAACCCGGCTACTCGATCGTCACCGTCTCGCTCCAGGTGGCGGTCTGGAACGGCTTGGTGCGCGTCTCGACCCCGAAGGCGAGCGCGGGGCCTGGTTCGAAGCCGTCGGCGGGGAGGTCGGCCCGCCAGGTCGCCGCCAGGCGCTGGACGGCGCCCCCGGCGACGGTTCCCTTCTGCTCGAGGAACACGTGGATGCCGGCCGGGGGCGGATCGGCGTGGGTCCGCCCGACGACCGTCAGCGTGTCAGCGGACATCCGGACCGTGTTGTCGAACTCGGGCCTGAATCCCATCAGCCGGCTCCTTCCCCGTGGGTGAGCAGCGAGCGCGCACGCGCCGCCGCGGCGAGGTTGCCCTTGCGCTCGTAGAGGGCGAGGCCGGCGCGGGCGGCCCGGGCCGACTCCTCGCCCCGGAGAGCGTGGGCGAGATCGAGCATCGCATCGCCCCTGGCGGAGAGCAAGTCGGTCGCTTCGAGCAGCGCCACGGCCTCGCGGGCGAGCGGCGCCTCGCGCTCGAGCCGCGCGCGCACGCCGAGCCAGATCGCGCGCGTGACGGCGTCGCCGGGCGCGGTCGCGCGGCACAGCTCCGCCGCCTCCTCGGCTCGGCCGAGCTCGAGCAGGACGCGGGCGAGCAGCACGCGGGTCGTCGCGCGCGCGCCGCTCAGCGGCGCCTCGAGGTCCTCCCGCAGCGAGGCTTCGGCGCGGTCCGGACGGCCCGCGAGCTGCCACACCGACGCCTCCAGGTGCGAGACGGCGGGGCTGCCCAGCTCTCGCAGCGCCTCGCCGGCCTGCGCCACGAGCGCGCCCGCGGCGCCGAAGTCCCCCGCCATCGCGTGCAGCAGCGCGAGCGGGTTCAGCGTCAGCGCGGTCGCGAGCGGGCTCTCGGCGACCTGGTCGCGGAGCCCTTCGCACAGCCGGATCGCCTCCTCGACGGGCATCGGGCCGAGCACGGCGCCCAGCGCGCGCCAGCCCGCCACCTCGAAGCGCTCGCGGCGCTCGCCGCGCAGCTCGCTCTCCCGCCACGCCGCGTCGGCCTCCGCCACGCGGCCGGCGTGGAAGGCGAGCTGGCCGCGGAGCAGCCAGGCGCGGGCGTCGTCGGCGCCGGGGACGTCGGCCGCCGCACCGGGGTCCTCCTCGAGCCGCACCAGCTCCCGCTCGACCCGCGCGCGGAGCGGGTCGGCGGCACGCTCGATCGCCTCGTCGAGCACGCGCGCGGCGTCGCCGACCCGGCCCGCCTCGAACAGCGCGGCACCGAGGCGGGGGAGCAGCTCGTCGTCCGCCGCCAGCTCGGCCGCGCGCTCGAGCAGGCGCGCGCCGGTGGCCGGGTCGCCGCGGGTCAGCGCGGCGTCGGCGGCGGCGGACAGCCGTGCGGCGGCCTCTGCGGCCAGCGCCGGGTCGGCCTCGCCGAGCGCGGCGCGGTGGCGATAGGCCTCGGCGAGGTGATGGCCGACCGTCTCGTCCTCGTCCAGCCGCCGCGCGAGGCGCTCGTGCAGCTCCGCGCAGCGGCGGCGCGGCAGTCCTCGGTAGGCGGCCTCGCGGATCAGCTGGTGGGCGAAGCGGAAGGCGTCCTCGCCCGGGACGGTGGAGCGCTCGCCGCGGATCAGCTCACGGCGCACGAGGCTCACGAGCAGCGCCGGGTCCTGCTCCTCCAGCGCGCCCGCGTAGAACGTCCGGCCCTGGACGGAGGCGTGCTCGAGCACGACGCGCTCGCGCCGGGGCAGGCGGTCGAGGCGGGCGGCGAGGACCGCCTGGATCGTGGTCGGGAGCGCCTCTCCCTCGGCGGTGACCGCCGCCAGCTGCTCGAGGAACAGCGGGTTGCCCTCCGCCGTCTCCACGATCCGCTCGGCCTCGCCAGGGGCGAGCGGCGCGATCAGCCGCCGCGCCTCCTCGTCGCCGAGCGGGGCCAGCGCGAGCAGCGTGCCGTACGGCGGGCGGGTCTCGAGCAGCTCCGGGCGGGTGAGGCAGACGAGCAGGATCGGCGGGCCGTTGCTGAACGCGACGAGATAGTCGAGCAGGTCGAGCAGCGTGGACTCCGCCCAGTGGATGTCCTCGACGACGACGGCGAGCGGGCGCTCCTCGGCGGCGTGCTCGAAGAGCCGCCGGAACGCCCACGAGATCTCGCCCGGCTGCGACGTCCCCTCCGAGCGCCCGACGGCCGCCAGCACCGCGGGCTCCAGCGGTGCGCCGAGCTGGTCGACGATCTCGGCCAGCGGCCGGTAGGCGACCGAGTCGCCGTAGGACGGGCAGCGTCCGACCACCACCGTCGCCTGCTCGCTCAGGCGCAGCGCCAGCTCGCGCGCCAGCCGCGACTTGCCGATCCCCGCGGGGCCGGCCACGGTGACCGGCGGTGCAGCCGTCGCGCAGGCAGCGCTCGAAGGCGGCTTGCAGCGCGTCGAGCTCGCGCTCGCGGCCCACGAACGGGTGCTCCGGCGGCGCCTCGACCCCGAGCCGTCGCGCCTCCGGGCTTCCTGTCGAGCAGGCGGCGCAGCGTGTCGCCGATCCGGATCTCGCCGCGCGCGCGCCGTCGTGCCGGAGCCGGGCGGCCGCCTCGAACGCGGCGCCGGTCGCGCCCCGGTCGCCCACGAACACCTCGCCGGCCTCCGCGCCGATCGCGATGCCGGGCACGGCGTCGCGGATCTCCAGCGCGGCCCGGCCGGCGCGCAGCGCGTCGTCCTCGCGGATCTCGCGCTGCCCGAACACGCCCACCACGGCGTCGCCGGCGGCCTCGGCGGTCCCGCCGTGGCGCTCGATCGCGCGCCTCGCATGCGCCCGCGTCGGCCGGCCATCACCTCCGGGTCGGCGTCCGCCAGCCCTGCCGAGAGCACGGAGACGAGCCGCCGGGCGGGAGCCGGCGGCTCGGCGTCGACCGGGCGGCGCGACGGCGCCCAGCGCCGGGTCCTGGGCGAGGATCGCCTGCTCGAGCTCGCGCAGCCGCGCGCCCGGCTCGATGCCGAGCCCGTCGACCAGCGCGGCGCGCGCGTCCTGGTAGGCCCGCAGCGCGTCGGCCTGGCGGTCGCTGCGGTACAGGGCCAGCATCAGCTGCCCGCGCAGCCGCTCGCGGTACGGGTGCTCGCCGATCAGCCGCTCGAGGTCGCCGAGCACGTCCGCGTGGCGCCCGAGCGCGAGCCTCGCCTCGACGAGGTCCTCCTGGGCGGCGGCGCGCAGCTCGTCGAGGCGGGCGATCTCGCGCTGGGCGAACGCCTCGAACGCGAGGTCGGCGAGCGGCCGCCCGCGCCACAGGGCGAGCGCCGCCTCCAGCGCGGCGGCCGCCTCCGCCGCGCGGCCGGCCGCCAGCTCCTCGCGGCCCTGGGCGGCGAGCCGCTCGAACCGGTGCGCGTCGAGCTGGTCGCCGTCGACGCGCAGCTCGTAGCCGGCGGCGGTCGTCAGGAGCGCGTCGGCGCGGGGGAGGGCCTTGCGCAGGCGCGAGACGTGCACCTGCACGGTGTTGGCCGCGCCCGCCGGGGCGTCCTCGCCCCACAGCGCCAGCGCGAGCCGCTCGGCGCTGACGGGGCGGTTGGCCTGCAGCAGGAGCACGGCGAGGACCGCCCGCGGCTTGGCGCCCGGAAGCGCCACGGCATCGCCGTCGGCGCGCACCTCCAGCGGTCCCAGGATGAGGAACTCCACGCTGCTCTGCGCCGACCGTATCGGTGTCAGCGGGCTGCAAGGGAGCTTTCAGCGGTCGGGGCGAGGGTCTCGCTCGTCACCGACCCCAGAGGAGCATCCCCATGCCCCGCATCACCCTCAAGAAGTGCCTCGCCGCGGCCGCCGCGGCGACCGTCCTCGCCGTCCCGCCGGCGTTCGCCAAGCCCGTCGACACGGACGCCGTGCGGACCTCCAGCCTGGCCGGCACGGTCACCCCGAGCCAGGACCTCCGCGGCGAGCGCGCCAAGGACCCCGTCGCGACGGCCTCCTCGGCCGCCGAGGTGCGGGCGCTGCGCGACGTCCAGCGCAGCGAATCGAGCTTCGCGCTCGACCCGTGGCCGACCCCGGGCGCGCGCGCCATCCACCCGTACGCCCCGGCGGCGGCCACCTCCGCGTCGTCCGGCGATGACGGGCCCGAGGCGTGGCTGATCGTCGCGCTCGCCATCGCGGCGGTCGGCGCCGCCGCCGGAGCGGCCGGCATCGCCCACCGCCGCGCCGCGACGGTCTGACCCTATGAGCCGGGGCGCCGGCGCTGCCGGCGCCCCGGCTCAGTAGAACGACGGCCGCTCGCGCAGGTCGAAGTGCATGTAGTCCTTGGTCTGGCCGGCCGTCGATCCGAGCCACTTGAGGTTGCCGTAGTCCGACCCGGACAGTGCCGCGACGAGCTCGGGCGGCACGCTCATGAACCCGTGCACCGCCAGCGCCGCGTCGCTGGGGAACGCGGCGCTCTGCCCGACGCGGCCCCCGGGCCCCTCGGGATCGAAGGAGTCCTCGAAGATCCGGCCCATCCCGGCCAGCACGTCGACCGTGGTCTCGACCAGGGTCTCGTCCCACAGCAGCGATTGGGTGCCGTCGTCGACCGGGAACACGAAGGCGGCGAGCGCCTGGCGACCGGGCGCCGGGTCCGAGTGGTCGTCCGCCGGCGCCGGATCCCAGTCCCACAGTCGCTGTTCCTGGGGCATCTTCTTGCGCTTCGCGGGCGACGCGGCCGCTCGCCGCCGCTGCCACTCCTTGATGTCCTTGCGGTCCTCGGTGCCGGCGGCGTACATCAGGGCCAGCAGCTCGTCGGGACCGCCGGTCGGCGCGCCTCGCGCGTTCGCGATCTCGAACGCCGCGTCGCGCAGCGACTCCTCGTCGGCGAACGCCGCCTTGAACTCGTCGCTGGCCTCCTCGAGCCGGAGCGCCTCCTGGAACATCTCGTCGCTCGTCTTCGGGGCCGAGGTGATCGGCGCGCCCTCGAAGTCCTCCGTGACGTCGGTCCCGGTGATCGCGGCGATCAGCTCCGCGCGCCGCGAGCCCGGGAAGAGGCCCGCGGTCATCGGGCTCGTGTCGCCGTTGACGTCGATCGAGGCGCCCCAGGAGTGGTCGGACAT
The DNA here is from genome assembly GCA_963723395.1 of uncultured Solirubrobacteraceae bacterium. GTDB lineage: Bacteria > Actinomycetota > Thermoleophilia > Solirubrobacterales > Solirubrobacteraceae > DATFQI01. The sequence continues at coordinate 67,892 of CAVRQL010000003.1, forward strand.
GACGTCCGTCGACCCGCGGACGAGCCGGATGTTCGCGCCGTGGATCGTCTTGATGGGGATCCGGGCGCCGCCGAGCGCGGCCTCGGCGCTGAGCAGCGCCTCGACCATGTCCAGGTGCACGAAGATCGTCTTGGTGCCCAGGAAGGAGAACGGCACGATCTTGTCGCGGTAGTACGCCAGCGCGCGGTCGACGGCGACCGCGGGCCCGTCCGTCTCCAGGCCGAACTTCCCGAGGAACAGCGGCCGCAGCCGGAGGTACGTCTCGAAGTCCGTGCCCTTCTCGAAGTAGTGCCGGATGGGCTCCAGCTTCTGCCACTCGAGCAGCTCGGGCCGCTCGGGCGGCTGGTAGTAGGGGTCGCCGTCCGGGAAGGGCCCGTAGCCCCACGGCCACCGCGACTGGGCGCCGACCGGATCGAGCAGCCGGGCCACGGACTGGTTCCCGGCGGAACGCTGCAGCGCGAGCACACCGGCGGCCGGTGCCGGCTCGGGCGGCCGTTCCGCCTCGGCCGGGGAGCGATCCTCGGAGCTGGGGCCGGCTCGGGAACGCGGGAGGGGGCGCATCGCTCGGGGTCACGAAACTAACCGCCCCCGAGGGCACCGGCAAGCATGATCCGCGCAGGACCGGGCAACACAAGCCGTATGGGGGGGATGACGCGCCGGGAGGCGCTGCAGTCCGCCGGGGTGGGGGCCCTGGCGCTGACGTTGCCGGGGTGTGGCGGGTCGGGATCGATGAAGGCGGCGGCGAGCTCGCCGGAGGAGTGGCGCCAGTTCGAGGGCACCACGCTGAACTTCATCTCCGAGAACACCGCGCCGACGCTCGCCATCGCGGCGAACCTGGAGCCGTTCGAGGAGCTCACCGGGATCAAGATCAAGATCGTCCAGCTCGAGCTCGCGGCGCTCGTGCAGAAGGTCGCGCTGGACTTCGCGTCCGGCCTGGGCTCCTACCAGATCGTCTACGCCGACCCGTACCAGATCCTCGCGCCCTACCACGAGGCGCTCGTCGACCTCAACACGATGATGGACGACGACAGCCTGCCCGCGCTCGAGGACCTCGACGACTTCATCCCGACCCAGCTCGACGCGGCCGGGAAGTTCGTCGACGACGACAAGCTGTTCGCGCTGCCCTACGACGCGCCGACGATGATCTGGCAGTACCGCAAGGACCTGTTCGAGAAGTACGGCGACCGGATGAAGCAGGACCTCGGGTTCGACCCGACGCCGCGCGACGACTCGACCTGGGAGGAGTTCTACAAGACCTCCAAGTGGTTCTCCGAGAACGCGAAGGACGACGTGCCCTACGGCCACGGCAACCAGGCCAAGCAGCACGACGCGCTGATGAACGACTTCTCGAACCTGCTGTGGTCCTACGGCGGCGACTACTTCGAGAAGGGCGGGGACGTCGGCCGGATGGGCTCCGAGGATCCCGGCGAGCCGATCCTGGACTCCGAGCGAGGCCATCGAGGCGGCCGACATGTACCGGCGCATCGTCTCGATCGCGCACCCGGGCAGCCGCGGCTGGGACTGGGAGGGCCTCGGCTCCGCCTTCTCCGCCGGCCAGATCGCGATGGCCGTCAACTGGCACGAGTTCGCCGCCGGCAACGAGGACTCCGACATCAAGGGCAAGGTCGGCTACGCGCGCCTGCCGCGCGGTCCCAAGCGCAGCGCGAGCATGTACGGCGGCACGGGCCTGGGCATCAACGCCACCGCCTCCGAGCGCGACCAGAAGGCCGCCTGGCTGTTCGTCAACTGGGCGACCTCGAAGAAGATCCAGCTGGAGAACCTCAAGAGCGACGTCGGCGGCGGCACGCCCACGCGCGACTCCGTCTACAAGCTGCCCGAGGTCGAGAAGGCCAAGCAGCCGCCGTCGAAGATGCCCAACATCCTCACGACCGACGCGGTGTTCGAGGCCTGGAAGCCCGAGAACATCGGCCTGCGCCCCAAGATCGCCGCCTGGAACGAGTGCGACACGGCGATCTTCACCGAGCTCTCGAAGATGCTCGCCGGCCAGCAGGGGCCGGAGTCCTGCATGCGCAACTCGAAGGACGGGTTCGTGAAGGCGATCGACAACGCGGCCTCGCTGCGGGAGGCGTGATGGCGGCCGAGACGGTAGACGCCGGCAGGACCCGCAGCGTCTCGCGCGCACGCGGCAGGTTCAGGCTCTCCTTCGAGGGGAAGCTGATGGCGCCGGCGCTGATCTTGCTGGCGGCGCTCTCGATCTTCCCGTTCATCTACATCATCCTCATGAGCCTCTCGCGGGTCGGGCTCATCGGCGGGATCGACCTGCACTGGGCGGGGCTGGACAACTGGACCAGGCTCTTCTCGGACTCCTCGGTCGGCGCGGCGTGGATCCGCTCGATCGTCTACTTCGTGCTCACCGTCGGGCTCGAGATGCTGCTCGGGATCGCCTTCGCCCTGCTCGTGCACGGGATGGTGTGGGGTCGCAACATCGTGCTGTCGCTGCTGCTGATGCCGATGTTCATGGCGCCGGTCATCGTCGGCCTGCTGGGGCGCTTCCTGACCGACTCGACCTACGGCCTGTACGCCTGGGTGCTGCGCGAGACCGGCCTGTACTCGGGCGACATCCTCGGCTCCACCACGTCCGCGTTCCTCGCGGTGACGCTGATGGACGTGTGGGAGTGGACCCCGCTGATCGCGCTGATCGTGCTCGCCGGGCTCTCCTCGCTGCCCAAGCCGGTGATGGAGGCCGCGCGCGTGGACGGCGCGAGCTACTGGCAGCGGCTGCGGCACATCGTGATGCCGATGATCATGGGCGTCGTGATCGTGGCGTTCCTCGTGCGCTCGATGGACGCCATCCGCTACTTCGACATCATCTACAACACGACCAACGGCGGGCCCGCGGACGCCACCAAGATCGTCCCGATCCGCCTCTACGAGACCGCGTTCCGCTTCTTCGACCTCGGCTACGCGGCGGCGATCGGGCTCTCGATGCTGGCGGTCTCGATCCTGATCGCGAACCTCTTCATGCGCACGCTGCGGCGCAGGGGGCTGGCGCAATGAGGTCCGGCCGGATCCCCAACAAGGTGCTGATCGTCGTCGTCCTGCTGTGGACGCTGGCCCCGATCCTGTGGATGGTGCTCTCCTCGCTGAAGCCCTCGGAGGACATCACCGCGACGACGCCCAAGCTCGCGTTCACGCCGACGCTGGACCATTACCGGGCGCTGTTCACCGGCGGCAACGACATCACCGCCTACATCGGCAACTCGGTGCTGGCGGCGGGCGTCTCCACGATCATCGCCGTCGCGCTGGGCACCGTGGCCGGCTACGGGCTCGCGCGCTCGCACTTCCGCGGCAAGGACCACGTGGCGTTCTGGATCATCTCCACGCGGATGGCGCCGATCGCCGCCGCCGTGCTGCCGCTCTTCGTGATCTTCCGCGCCACCGGGCTGCTCGGCACGACGTGGGGGCTGGTCGTCGCGTACCTGTCGTTCAACCTCCCGTTCGCGATCTGGATCATGAACGCGTTCTTCGCCGACCTGCCGCCCTCCCTGGAGGAGGCCGCGATGGTCGACGGCGCCTCCCGCTGGACGGCGTTCTCGCGGATCGCCGTGCCGCTCGTGCTGCCCGGCATCGCGACCACCGCGATCCTGTGCCTGGTCTTCTCGTGGAACGACTACGCGTTCGCCTCGACGTTCTCGGGGCCGGACTCCCAGACGCTCCCGATCGCCGCCTCGCAGCTCGTCACGCAGACCGAGGTCGACTGGGGCCAGCTGACCGCGATCGGCACGATCGTGGTGGCGCCGATGATCCTCGTCGGCCTGGTGGTGCGGAAGTATCTCGTGACCGGGCTGACGCTCGGCGCCGTCACCGGCGAGTGACCACGAGCTGCCGCTCGCCGTCGTCGGCTGAGATCACGATCCGCTCGCCGACCGCCCGGACGCGCACGTCCTCGCCCCGGAAGCGGGCCACGCGCTCGCCGCTGCGGCGGTCGCGCACCTCGACGACGCGTCCGTCCCTGCCGCCCAGGAGCTTGGTCTCGCTCGACCAGGCGACCTGTCCCGGCGTGGCGGTGATCGAGCTCGAGAAGGCGGACCCGCCGAGGCGGTAGGTGCGGCCGTCGGCGATCACCACCGGATCGTCGGGGTCGTTGGAGCGCAGGGCCGGAGTCCGCGGGGCGGCGCCATCGACGGGCGGTCCGGTCTCGATGACGGTGCCCGAGCCCGACCCGAGCGCGGCCTTGTGCTCGCTCGTCTTGCCGGTCTGCGGGTCGAGCAGCAGCAGGACGTCGTAGAACTCGACGAAGGGCAGCGGGAAGGCATCCGTGTCGAGCACCACGCCGCCGCCGGGCATCCCGATGAAGCCCCAGCGCGCGCTGAACGCCCTCAGGGCGTGCACGCCACTCTCCGAGCGCCGCCACGCCTCGCGGCCCGTGCTCAGGTCGGTCCCCGTCATCAGGCCGGACCGGCGGCGCCGCACGAACACGTCTCCGATCACGCCGGCCTCGTCATCCTCGTCGCCGCGGGCGAGGACCTCGCCGGTCGCCAGCGCGCGCACGGAGTAGCGCGCGCCGTCGGGCGGCTCGCGGACGATCGCGTAGCTCGCGGGCCAGAGCGCCGGAAGCGAGCTCTGCGGGTTCTCGAACAGCGGCGAGCCGAGCGTGGGGCCGACCCCGTCGACGCGTGCGCTCCAGCGGATCTTGCCGTCGGCGAGCGATCGCGACTCGACCGTGCACCTGATGGCCACGTCGCAGCGCGTGACCGCCACGTACCCGGCGCCGGCCACGGCCGGCAGCACGAACGACGCCGGCTCGGCGGCCCAGGCCTGCCGGCCGGTGCGGGCGTCGATCGCCCGCAGGACGCCGTGCGTGTCGGTGACAAGCAGTTGCTTGCCGGCCCGCTGCACGCGGAGCTGCCCGGAGAACGGGCTGTCCCCGTCGAGCCGCAGCCGCCACCGCTGCGCGCCCGTGTCGAGGTCACGCCCGGTGAGGCGGTCGCCGTCCTCGTTGGAGGTGACGGCGAGCCCCGCCTCGGCCAGCCGGAAGCTCTCGCCCGCGGGCGCCTCCCATGCGATGCCGCGGGAGTTGAGCCGATCCGTGGCGAACCCGGGGAGCAGCAGGACGACCGCCGCCCCGGCCACTCCCGCGGCGAGCAGCAAGCGCCTGCTTCCGCGACCGGCCCCGGACCCGCTCGACCCGGCTCGCCGCCACGAGCGCCGCGGCCAGCAGGCACAGCACGCCGACCGCGGTCGGGATCCGGCTGCGCCACAGGAACGGGAGCGCGAGGCCGGCGAGCGCGCCGGCGACCACGAGCCCGAGCGGAATCCGGCGCATCGTGCGTTGATGCCCTGCCCGGCTGGACTTCACGCCCTCGGGGCACAAGACTGCGCAGGTGCCCGATCGCCTGCGCGTCGCCCGTCTGCCCGCGACCAGCGACGCGAACCCGTACCAGCCCGTGCTCTACGAGCGCCTGCGCCGGCACGGGGTGGACCTGGTCGACGACGCCCGGCCGACGCTCGGCTGGCTGTTTCGTAACCGCCGCCGGGTCGACGTCCTGCACGTGCACTGGCGCCTGGACCGGCTGTTCCGGCTCGCCGACGACAGCCTCGGCCGGCGGCGCTGGCGCGAGCGGGCCTATCCCGCGCCCGTCGCGGCGGTGCGGCTCGCGCGGCTGGCGCTGATGCTCCGCCTCGCGCGCGCGTGCGCGATCCGCGTCGCGTGGACGGTGCACGAGCCGTGGACGTGCCGTCCCGACGGCCCGTGGCTGGACCATCGCGCCGGGCGGGTCGTCGCGCGCGCCGCCGACGTGCTGATGGCCCACGACCACGCGAGCGCCGAGCTCGCCACGCGCTTCCTGGCCCCGCGGCGGCCGGTCACCGTGCTGCCGCTGCCGGGCTACGGGGAGCTGATGCCGTCCCCCGCCCCGGCGCCCGGGAGCGGGTGCGCGCGGAGCGCGGCCTGGCCGAGGACGAGGTGCTGGTGCTGGCGTTCGGCGTGCTGCGGCCGGAGAAGGGCTACGAGTTGCTGATCGACGCCGTCGGGCGGCTCGCCTCGCCGCGGATCCGGGTGCTGGTGGCCGGCGATTCGCGCTCGGAGCGCGCCGTGGAGTTGCTGCGGGCCGCCGCCGCGCGGCTGCCCCGGCTCTCGTTCGAGGCCGGGTGGATCGAGGACCAGGACGCGGTGGACCTGTACGCGGCCGCCGACGTCTGCGTGCTCGCCCGCAGCGTCGAGTGGACGAGCGCGTCGACGGTCCTGGCGCTGTCGCAGGGGGTGCCGGTGGTGGCCGCCGACCTGCGCTCGACCGCCGAGCTGCTCGGTCCTGGCGCGTGGTACTTCCGGCCTGGCGACGCGGCGTCGCTGGCCGCACTCCTGGACGAGGCGGCCGCGGCCGGCGCCGGGGCGCGCGCCGCCCGCGGCGAGGCGGGGCGGGCGCATGTGGCGCGCTGGGACTTCGACGCGCTCGCCGCGGCGACCGCGCTGGAGCTGCGCGGGATGCGGCCGGCCGGCATGCCCGTTCGCGCGCCCGCCGCGGCCGCCGTCGAGGTGTAGGCGATGCGCCGCGTCCTGCTGGTCGGCGACCGCAGCGTGCCCGGCGGCGCACAGCGCGCGTTCGCGACGCTGGCGGAAAGGCTTCCTGAGGCCGGGTGGGCGCCGGCGGCCGCCGTGGGAGAGCGTGGGCCGTTCGTGGACTGGCTGCGAGAGGCCGGCGTGCCGGTGCAGCTCGCGGAGACGCCGGAGGACGTGATGGCCGCGGCGGTCGAGCACCGCGCCGACGTGGTCCTCAGCCTGTGCGCCAAGGGCCATCTGCTCGGCGGCCCGGCGGCGGCGCGGCTCGGGCTGCCCGCGGTGTGGTGGCGGATGCTGACCCCGCGCGGGCGCCCGTACGAGGCCGCGGCGGGGGAGGTGCCGGCGGCCGCGGTGGCGACGCTGAGCCGGGCGGCGGCGGTGGTGCAGCGCCGGCTCAGCCCCGGCGTGCCCGTCGAGGCGATCGCGGCCGGCATCGACGTCGCCGCGGCGCGGGCGTGGCGCGGCTCCGGCCGCGCGGTGCGCGAGCGGCTCGGAGGGCCGCTGGTGGGCATCGTCGGCCGCATCGACCCGGCGAAGGGCCAGGACGACTTCCTGCGCGCGGCCGCGCTCCTCGACCCGTCGCTCCGGTTCGCCGTCGTCGGCGGGGCGGTGGTCGGCCACGAGGGCGACCTGCCGGAGCGGCTGCGCGCGCTCGCCTCCGAGCTGGGGATCGCCGACCGCGTGACGTTCACCGGCCACGTCGAGGACCCGCTGCGCTGGTTCGACGCGCTCGACATCGCCGTCGTCGCCTCCCACCACGAGGCGTTCGGGCTCGTGTGCGTCGAGGCGCTCGCGCTCGGCGTCCCGGTCGTGGCGACCGCGACCGACGGGCCGTCGGAGATCCTGCAGGGCGGCGCGTTCGTCCCGCCGCGCGATCCGCCGGCGCTCGCCGAGGCGATCGCACGGGCGCTGCGCGAGCCGCCGCCGGTCGACCCTGAGCGGGTGTGGGAGTACGACGCCGCGCTGACGGCGAGGCGGATGGCCGCGCTGCTGGAGCGCGTCAGCGGCGCGTCGTCTGCAGCCGGCGGCTCAGCCGCCGCGCACGCCGTGCCAGCGGCACCCGCATGAGGGCGGCGTGCCGGCCCTCGCGCTTGAGCCGCAGGCCCAGCCGGGTGCCGCCGGGTCCCATCGCCTGCCGCGGCAGGTCGAACGGGTCGCCGAAGCGCCCCTCGCCGGCGGTGCGGCAGGCGGCGCGCAGGCCCGCGGCGCGCGCCGCCGCTCTCGTCGCGTCGTCCGCGGTGCCGTACGGGTACGCCGCCGAGGTGACGGGCGCCTGGACCATCGCCTCCAGCGCCGTCCTCGAGTCCTCGAGCTCCGCGCGCGCGGCGTCCGGCGCGAGCGCCGTCAGGTCCGGGTGCGTGACGGTGTGGGCGCCGATCTCGATCCCGGCGGCGTGCAGCTCGCGGAGGCCGTCCGGGCCGGTCACGCGCGCGAACGGCGCGTCGGGGTGAGGCCCGCCGAGCCAGCCCGTCACGGGGAACACGGTCGCCGGGACGCCGGCGAGCACGTCGAGCAGGCCGTCCGCCAGCCCGTCGTCGAAGGTCAGCGCGGCGGCGTTCTCGCCGTGGCCCTGCGCGATCCGCGCGGCCAGCTCCCCGAAGGTCACCAGCTCGTAGCCCCAGGCGCGCAGCGCGGCGATGTCGCGCCGGATCGCGGCCGGCGAGCAGAACAGCCGCCACGGGTCCTGCGCGAGCGGGACGGCGCCGACGCCGTGGTAGGCGAGGGCGAGCGGCGGGTGGCGGAGCATCGGCGGCACGACGATACTTGCGCGCCATGACGGCCGTCCAGCCCGCCCTCGCCGTCGAGCGCGTGTCGGTGGAGGACGCCGCGCGGCTGGCCGCGCGGCTCGCGCCGCTGTCCGGCTCGGTGTTCGCGACCTGGGAGTGGCTCGGCCCGTGGCTCGAGCACCTGGGCGGAGAGGCGCGGCTGTACGCCGTGCAGGACATCGCAGTGTTCGGGTTCGCGAGGCAGCGCGGCGTGCTGCGGCTGATCGGCGACGGGCTCTCGGACGAGTGCGGCCCGGTCTGCGCCCCCGAGCACCGCGCGGCCGCCGCCCGGGCGATGGCCGCCGTGGCCGGCGAGCCGCTGATCGCCCGCGACCTCCACGACGGCGACTGGGCGGCCTGGCTCGGCGGCGAGGTCGTGCACGTCGAGCCGTGCTTCGGCGTGTCCGCGCCGGACTTCGACGCGTGGCTGGAGTGCAGGCCGGCGGGCTTCCGCCGGCGGGCGCGCGCGGTGGAGCGCCGGCTCGAAGCGGCGGCCGCCGTGTTCCGTACCGCGGACGCCGGCACCGTCCGCGACGACCTCGCGACGCTGATCCGGCTGCACCGCGAGCGGTTCGGCGACCGGACCCGCGTCTTCGACGGCCCGCGCCGCGAGTTCCTGGTCGATGCGGCGCTGCGGCTGCAGGGCGCGGGCCGGCTCCGGCTGACGACGCTCGAGGTCGGAGGGGAGCCCGTGGGAGCGATGCTGTTCCTGCGCCACCGCGGCGTCGACGCCTACTACCAGGCGGGCTGGGACCCCGGCGCGGCTGCGCTGTCGCCCGGGTTCGCGCTGCTGCTCGACGCGGTCCGCCGCGCCCGCGGCGAGCTCTCGCTGCTGCGCGGCGGCGAGCCGTACAAGCGCGAGTGGGCGTCGTTCGACCGCCCGCTGATCACCGTGAGCGTGCCCGCCCGGTGATCCTCGACGACTGGCGGCGCGAGGACGCCGCGACCTCGATGCGCCTGCGCTGGCGCGACGGGGACATGCGCGTGTACGTGGAGGCGCCGGCGGGGTTCGAGGGGCCCGACGGCGACGCGTCCCCGTTCGTCGCCGCGCTGCTGCTGCTCGCGCTCGCGCGCCACGAGGACGTCGACGTCGACGGGCTCGTGTCGGCCCGGCTGCTGCGCGGGGTGCAGCGTGCGCAGGCGATCTACTGCGCGTGGAACGCGCGCCTGCGCCCCGCGGCGATCCGGGCGGCCGGCGACACGCCCGTCCCGGAGCGCGGCGACGCCGTCGTCTCGCTGCTGTCCCGCGGCGTGGACTCGCTCTACAGCGCGGCCGTCGAGCGCGTCGACGAGGACCTGTCGCACCTGATCCACTGGCAGGGCCTCGAGCCGCTCCACTCCGACGCCACGGCGGCCGCGGAGCTGGAGGAGTGCCGGGCGATCGCCGGCCTCCTCGGGCTGCCGCTGCTCACGGGCAGCACCAACCTGCGCGCGGCGCTCGATCCCCACGCCTGGTACCACGACAGCCACGGGGGCGTCCTCGCCGGGCTCGCGATCGCGCTCGGCGGCGGCGCGCGCCACGTCGTGATCCCGGGCACCGACTCGGCCCGCTCGCTCGGCCCGATGGGCTCCTCGCCGGCGCTCGACCACCACCTCGGCACCGAGTGGGTGCGGATCGAGCACGACTTCACCGGCGCCGGCCGGGTCGACAAGGTCGCCGCCATCGCCGCCCAGCGCCCCGACCTGCTGCCGCATCTGAAGGTCTGCTTCGCGGTCGACCGCGTCGACAACTGCGGGCGCTGCGGCAAGTGCCTGCTGACGATGTGCGCGCTGGCCTCCGCCGGCGCGCTGGACCGGGCGACCGGCTTCCCGCCGCTCGACCTCGACGCCGTGCGGGCGCTGAAGCCGTCGCCGCTGCGGTCTCGCCACGAGTGGTCGGAGGTGCTGCTCTCGCTCGGCACGACCGGCTCGCAGGGCCGCGCTGCGGCGGGCGATGGAGGTCGCGCTGCGCCGCTCCGCCCGGCGGCGACGCTCGTGGAAGGCGCCGGAGCGGGGCTTCGACTGGGCCGCCAGCACCCGCGCGCTGCGGCTGCTGCGCGACGGCAGGCCGGAGGCGCGGCGCTCGTTCGCCGCCGCCCGCCCGCTGCCGCAACACGTGCTGCGCGGCGCGTCCGCGCCCGCCGGCGAGGTGGTCGGCTTGCTCCGGTCGGTCGACCGCGACGCGCGGCAGCACCGCTACGCGGCGGGGGCCCGGCCGCCCGGCGAGCCCGCGGGCGAGCTCGGCGGGCTGTCCTCGACCGGCGACATCCCGCTGCTCCTCGACGCCGGCGGGCTCCCGGTGCACGCGCCGCTGTCGCCGTCGCCCGGCCCGCTCCGCCGCCTGCTCTGGATCCTCGAGCCGCTCACCTACGCGGGGATCCCGCTCGTCACCCGGGCGCGCGGCGTCGCCGGCCGCCTCCGGCCGCGCGAGCGCGCGGCCTCGCACGGCGCCGAGCCGGTCGGATTCCTGCTCGCTCGGCCGGGGCCCGGCACGGTCCCGCTCCTGCTCGCCGACCATCCCGTCCTCGGCGACCGCCTGCTCACCACCCGCCGCGCCGAGGCGGCCGACCTCGGCTACTCCGAGCCGGTCCTCCTCGGCCACCTCGTCCGCGCCGCCCCGGTCACCGGCTCGCTCGAGCCGCCGGCGTGCGACGTCCCGTGGGCCCGCCGGTTCGGGATGTCGCGCCGAATCGGGTAGGCCGCAGCCATGGCGAGCCGCAAACAGGCCGAGCAGGCGATCCTCGACCTGCTCGCCGACCGCGACCCCGGCAAGACGATCTGCCCGTCCGAGGCTGCGCGTGCGCTGGCCGGGGACGACGGGTTCCGCCCGCTCATGGGCCTCGTCCGCGATGCGGCCGGCGAGCTGCGTGCACGCGGGCTCCTCGAGGTGACCCAACGGGGAGTCGTCGTGGACCCCGCGACCGCGCGGGGCCCGATCCGGTTGCGCCTATGTCCTCAGCGCGTTGCCGACGGCTAGCAACCGTCCGGGCGCCAAGTCGCCCGGCGCGCCGATCGGGCCGGCTGGATGCGCCGTATCGAGGGCGACCCCGTCCCCTGAGAAAGGGAGCCCCATGCGTCGTTCCTTCGCCGTGATCGCGACCTCGGTCGTCGTCGCCGCAGTCATGGCCGCGCCGGCCGCCGCCAACTCGAAGCGGTGGGGCCATCAGCCCACCGGCACGATCACCGACGTTGCCGTGAAGGCATCCGGCGGAGGCGCGCCGGACGCCAACCCGTACGACTACGACCTGCTCGTGCAGGCCCTGACGGCGACGGAGCTCGCGCCCGTGCTGGCCGACGAGTCGCAGCGCTTCACCGTCTTCGCACCGAACGATCGTGCCTTCGAGCGGCTCGTGTTCGATCTCACCGGCAGCCGGCCCGTGAGCGAGCAGGCCGCGCTCGAGACCGCGGTCGGCGCGCTCGGACTCCCGGCGATCAAGAACGTGCTCCTGTACCACGTCGTCGCGGGGAGGAAGCTCGGCCCGCTGCAGGTTCTGTTCTCTCGCAGCCTGACCATGGCCAACGGCGGGATCGTCAGGCCGCGCGGGCTCACGCTTCGCGACGAGACCCCGGCGCTGCGGAACCCGCGCCTCGTCCTCTCCGGACTGAACATCAGGGCGACCAACGGCGTGATCCACACGATCGACCGCGTGCTCGTCCCCGCCGCGAACTGACGCGACGCTCCGGAATAGAAGACGCCGCGCCGGCGTCTTCAGTCATCGAAATCCCCCCTCCAAGGAGTCAGGATGATGACTGTAAGTCCCCACAAGCCGGCGCGGCGAACGACACGGAAAGTACTCGCCAGCAGCGTGCTCGCCGCCGGCATCCTCGCGGCTACGACCGTGCCGGCGAACGCGGCGGTCACGTCGACGTTCACCGGCGGCGTGCTGTCCGTCAACGGCGACTCGCTCGACAACAACATCGCCGTCAGCCGCAACGCCGCCGGCAGGATCCTCGTCAACGGCGGAGCCGTGTCCGTCGTGGGCGGCACCCCGACGGTCGCGAACACCGCGACTGATCCAGGTCTTCGGCCTCAACGGCCAGGACACGATCACCCTCAGCGAGGTCAATGGTGCGCTGCCGAAGGCGAACCTGTTCGGAGGCTCCGGTAACGACGTCCTCACGGGCGGCTCCGGCAACGACCAGCTCTTCGGCCAGGACGGCAACGACACGCTGCTCGGCAAGGGCGGCTTCGACCTGCTGTTCGGCGGCAACCGAGAACGACACCCTGACCGGCGGCGACGCCGACGATCAGGCCTTCGGCCAGGGCGGCAACGACCGCATGGTCTGGAACCCCGGCGACGACACCGACCTCAACGAGGGCGCCGCGGGCACCGACACCGTCGAGGTCAACGGCGGCAACGGCGCCGAGCAGTTCACGACCACGGCCAACGGCACCCGCGTCCGCTTCGACCGCCTCACGCCGGCGCCGTTCTCGATCGACATCGGCACCTCGGAGAAGCTGACCCTCAACGCCAACGGCGGCGACGACAGCTCCTCCGCGACCGGCAACCTGGCCGCGCTGATCGCCATGACCGTCGACGGCGGCACGGGCAACGACACGGTGCTCGGCAGCAACGGCGTCGACTTCCTGCTCGGCGGCGACGGCACCGACTTCGTCGACGGCCAGCAGGGCAACGACACCGCGTTCCTCGGAGCCGGCGACGACACGTTCCAGTGGGATCCCGGCGACGGCAGCGACGTCGTCGAGGGTCAGGCCGGCGCCGACAAGATGGCGTTCAACGGCTCCGCCGTCAACGAGAACATGGAGGCCTCCGCCAACGGCGGTCGCGTCCGGTTCACCCGCAACATCGCGAACATCGTGATGGACCTCAACGACGTCGAGACGATCGACGCCAAGCTGCTCGGCGGCGCCGACAACCTCGTCGTCGGCGACGTCTCCGGCACGGACCTCACCCGGGTCGACGCCGACCTCGCCGCCACCGGCGGAGTGCGACGACGCCCAGCCGGACAACGTGATCACCAACGCCACCAACGGCGACGACGTCGTGAGCGTGAGCGGCGCCGGGACGACCGCGGAGGTCAACGGCCTGAGCGCCGTGGTCTCCGTGGCCGGCGCGTTCAACGTCTCCGGCGACCGCGTGACGGTCAACGCCCTGGCGGGCGACGACGTGGTCGACGCGTCCGGCCTGGCCGCGAGCGCGGCCCTGCTGACCGCCGACGGCGGCGACGGCGACGACGTCCTGCTCGGCGGCGAGGGGAACGACACGCTCCTCGGCGGCGACGGCGACGACGTGATCCTCGGCGGCCCCGGCGCCGACATCATCGACGGCGGGACGGGCGACAACGTCGTCATCGACTCCCTGGCCGCCAACCGGGTGACCTCGGCGACGGTTCAGGGCCAGAGCTGGGTCAAGTCCCACATCAGCACCATCAAGGGCAAGACGGTCGTCAAGGTCCGGCGGGGAGCGCCACGCGCTGCCCTCGGCCGACGCGGCCGACATCGCCCGCGCTGCGTCCTGAGCGCAGCGGGCTGCCGGCGCCGGAACCGCTTGGGCGGTTCCGGCGCCGCGCGCGTCCTCAGCGCGCGAGCGTCTCGTCCGAGATCGACTTGCGCATGAACGCGAGCACGCTCTCCTGCCCGGAGGTCACGTGCTCGTCTCCGCCGGCCATCACGATCGTCTGCCGGCCGGCGTTGCTCAGCAGGCGGATGTCGGGGCCGCCGTCGGCCGCCACCTTCGCCATCGCCCACCGCCCGAACACCCGCTCGGCGTCGGACTCGGTGTGCAGGAGCGTGACGCGGTCGTGGCGCGGGTCCTCGCAGATGCGCTCGTAGAGCGCGCGGACGCTCGTCTCATCGCCCTCGAGGGCCTGCGCGAAGGCGTCGTCGGTGATCACGAGCGCGCCGGTGATGCCCAGGTCTCGGTTCTTGCGCCGGGCGATCGTGAAGATCGCCCCGAGCGCCGTCCGGTTGTCCTCCTGCGGGATGCAGCTGTGGCTGCTGTAGACCAGCCGGAAGATGGGATCGGAGTCGCTCATGTGGCATCTGCTACCAGCCGCGCGTCCGGAGGGTCAAGAAACCGCGCGCCGTTTCCAGCATGCCGCGGAGAAGCTGTCGCGTCGGCGGTCTACCGGAAGCGCTGGTCGAGGTTCGCGATGGTCTCGCGCACCGCGCGCTCCGTCGCCCTGCGCACGACGGTCCGGTCGACCAGGCTCCGCCATCCCGGCCGCGGGTCGTACTCGACGACGATCCGGTAGGCCAACCCGCCGTCCGCCTCGTCGAAGTGGCGGGAGTGGCGGACCGCGGGGAGGCCCTTCTGCTCGCTCGTGTACTCGACCAGCCGGTAGGGCTCGATCCGCGCGAGCGTCATGTCGAGCGCGACCCGCCGCCCGAGCATCCGCAGGACGACGCGGGCCCGGTCGCCCGGCTGCTTCCAGCGCGTGGCGGGGTCGACGCTGACCGCCCGCGGCCAGTAGTCCATCCAGTTGCCGGGGTCGGTGATGTAGTCGAAGCCGTCGCGTACCGGGACCGGGAACGACCTGCCCGGCCTCGATGCGGATCACGGTGTCGCTCCGGCGCGGCTTGACGTTCTGGCTGGTGCGGAAGAGGTTGCCCGGGTCGTAGCGGTCCTTGAGCGCCTGCAGGCGCCGGTAGCCGTCGGCGCCGAACGACGCGACGACCCGCTCCTCGCCCTCGTCGCCGATGAAGTTGACGTAGACGCGGCCCGTCGTGAACGGCTTGATCGCCGCGCTGAACTCGCGCGTCCACGCGATGTTGGCCTCGTCGTCGGCGGGGTCCTCCCACAGCGAGGTGATGTGGAGGTTGAACGGCGCCTCGCGCTGCCCGATCGCCATCGTGCCGTCCGGCACCCGCGCGCCGGCGCCGCCGCCGGGGAGCAGGAGGATCTCGGTGCCCGGGGACGGCTTGGAGAGGTGGAAGCGGCACAGGACCTCGATCGCCTCGTCCGGGAGGCCGGTGAGGAAGTCGCCGGTCCAGTAGTTGCGCTTCCCGGTGCGGGTAGTCGGCGTCGAAGAGCTGCTGGAGGGCCACGTACGGGCATCGGCTCGACCATGTCGAGCGCCGGCGGCCCGAACTCGCGCAGCGGCCGCAGCGCCTCCTCGGCCTCCTCCACCGGCCCGGCGTAGCAGGCGACGACGCCGACCACCGGCTGCCCGCGCACCGGCTCCGGGACGAACTCCTCGTGCGGGGCGGTGAGCAGCGCGACGCCCGAGCCGACCGCGTCGGGGGCGTCCGCCATCACCTCGTCGAAGTTCCGCAGCACGCGGCCGCCATCGGGGCGGGGTAGATCAGCAGCCCGGCCAGGACGGTCGGGCCGATCGGGTGCAGCCGGAGCTCGAACCGGGTCGCCACGCCGAGGTTGCCGCCGCCGCCGCGCGTGCCCCAGAAGAGGTCCGGGTGCTCGTGCTCGGAGGCGGTGAGGATGCTGCCCGTCCGCGGTCACGATCTCCACGCGAGATCAGGTTGTCGACCGTGTAGCCGCAGCTGCGCTCGATCCAGCCCGAGCCGCCGCCGAGCGCGAGCCCGCCGAGGCCGGTCGTGGACACCCGCCCGCCGGTCACCGCGAGGCCGTGCGCCTGGGTCGCGGCGTCGAGCTCGCCCCAGGTGAGGCCCGCCTCGGCGCGGCAGGTGCGCGCCTCGGGGTCGACCTCGATCGCCCTTCATCGGGCGCAGGTCGATCGTGACGCCGTCGTCGCAGACCGCGTTGCCGGTGACGTTGTGACCGCCGCCGTAGACGGACACGCGCAGGCCGTTGTCGCGCGCGAAGCCGACCGCCGCCGCCACGTCCTGCGCGTCGGCGCAGCGCGCGATCAGCGCCGGGCGGCGGTCGACCATCCCGTTGAACACCCGGCGCAGCTCGTCGTAGCGAGGGTGGGCGCGGCCGACGAGCCTCGCCCCGTCCGAAGCCCGCTCCGCGTGCCGAGCCAGCAGCGCGCGCAGGAACGCGTCCGGCTGCTCGATCGGCGGGATCGTCGGCGCAGTCCTCGATCACGTGCAGCGGCCAGCCGTGGCGGCGCGCTCGCCGCCTCGGCGACGCGCAGCGGCGTCGCGAGGTCGTGGCGGCCCCAGATCAGCGTGGTGGGCACGCCGATCCGCGCGAGCTCGTCCGCCGGGATGGCCGGCATCCCGAGCTCGCCCATCAGGCTGCCGAGCGCGGCCATCGCGCTCGGCGTCCGCGCCCGGTCGAGGTTGTAGGCCTCGAACGGCTGCCACCGCTCGCCCATCCGCCGCGCAGGCCGTCGAGGTCGAGCGCGCACTGCCGCCACAGGCCGTCGTGCGTCTCCTCGGTCGGATGCGCGAGGAACCGCTGGAGCGCGGCGCCGAACGCCGGGTCGGGCTCGAACGGCGCCAGCCCGAGCGAGTCGACGAGCACGAGGCCGCTGAGCCGGTCGCCGTGGCCGGCCGCGAAGCGCGCGGCGATGGCGCCGCCGAGCGCGTAGCCGACCAGCAGCGGGCGCGACGAGCAGGTCTGCTCGATCAGCTCGCCGAGCCAGGCGAGCGACGCGTTCGGCGTCGAGCTCGCCGTCCTCGACGACCGACGCGCCGTGGCCGGGAAGGTCGGGGGCGATCACGCGGCGCGTCGTCGCGAGGTCCGGGATCACGCGCATCCAGTGCGCCGCGTTGCCCGCCGGGCCGTGCAGCAGGACCACCGGCGGGCCGTCGCCGCCCTCGAGCACGGCGGTCGAGACGCCCGCGATCGTCATGCGCTCCTCGGTGACGGGGAGCCCCGCGAGCAGCCGCTCGCGGGCCTCGGCCGAACGGTCGATCGCCTGTCGCGTCGCCATGTTCGTCGCTCCTGCCTCGTCGGGCGACCGACGCTACGGGCGGCGACAGCGCGCGCCATCGCCTGGAATCACCAACCTGCACGGGCCGGCGCGTGGTCGATTTCGACCACTCAGACGAGATCGTGCGCGAACGCGAAGGCGCTCGCGGCGGTCCGCGACGACACGCTGAGCTTGGCGAAGATGTTCTGCAGGTGCCGGGCGACGGTGTGCTCGCTGATCACGAGCTCCGCGGCGATCTCCCGGTTGCTCCTGCCGGCGGCGACGAGCCGCAGGACCTCCAGCTCGCGCATCGTCAGGCCGTGCGTCTCGGGGCGGCGGCCCGTCGATCCGCGCGAGGTCCGGCGCCGCCCCGAGCCGCGCGAAGACCTCGCGGGCCGCGTCGAGCTCCAGCGCGGCGGCGTCGTCGTCCCCGAGGGCGCGGCAGGCGAGGCCGACGAGCACCTGCGCGCGCGCCGCCTCGTACGGCGCGTCGAGCTCCCGCCACGCCCGCGTCGCCCGCCGCAGCGCGACGAGCGCCGGCCTGGGCGTCACCTCCGGCGAGGTCGACCGCTCCGCGCGCGTGCGCGACCATCGCGCCGATCATCGCGCCGTCCCAGTGCTCGGCGAGCTCCTCGAGCTCCGCGCACGCGCGCGGCCGCTCCCGGACGTCGCCGACCGCCAGCAGGATCTCGACCTGCGCCGGCAGCAGCCCGGCCCGCTTCGACGGCTCGGACGTCTCGCCCGCCAGCCGGCGGATCGGCCGCGGCGGCGGCCTCGCCGTTCCCCTGGGCGAGCCGCAGCAGCGCCAGCCCGGGCTGCGGCTCGTACCCGCCCCGGTGCGCGTCCCGGTACGCCTCCTCCGCCGCGGCGAACTCGCCGCGCAGGCGGTGGACCTCGCCCTGCCGGTAGCGCGCCTGGGCGGCGGCCGCGGAGTTCCTCGCCCGCGCGCACCGCTCTCCGGCCACGCCGCGCCTCCTCCAGCGCGTCCGGCCAGGCGCCGCGGAGCTGCATGATCTCCGCCCGGTGCACGAGGCACGTGCCGGTGAAGCTGACCATGTCGGGCTGCTGCTCGCACCACCGCGTCAGCGCCGCGGTCCACTCCTGGGCGCGCCGCGGCTCGTACGCGGCCTGGCAGCCCATGATCACGCCGCAGTACACGAAGCCGTTGACCATCGGGGAGAGCTCGCCCGCGGTGACCGCCACCATCGCCTCGTCCAGGAGGCCGAGGCCCTCGGCGACCCGGCCGCGCCTGATCAGCAGGATCGCCCAGGTCCTGCGCGGCGAGGGCGAACAGGTCGGCGTCGCCGAAGCGCTCGCCCGCCGCGACAGCCTCGCCGCCCGCGGCGATCGCCGCGTCGTGGTCGCCGGCCGCCGCGAGCTCGAGCATGCTCGCGAGCACCAGGTAGCCGCGCTCGACGCAGTCGCGTCCCTCGCGCTCGACGAGCCGCCTGGCACGGGCGAGCCAGCCCTGCGCCCCGCCCGCCTCGCCCCGGAGCGCGAGGTTGATCGCGATCCAGAACGCCGACGCGGGCCGCCGTGAGCCCTTCGCGTCGGCGCTGATGGGCGCGCTCCAGGGCCGCGACGTACTCCTCGTCGCGACCGAGCATGTACGCCGACGTCGCGAGCAGCTCGAGGTCGCTCGGGCTCCAGCGGCTCGGCGGCCGACAGCGACTCGTACGCGTCCACCCACGCCCGCCGTGCGTACGACCGGCGGCCCTGCGCGAGTCGATCAGCAGGCTCCACGACCGCTCCTCACCGTACTCCACGTGCTCACGCTGACAAGGCCCTCACCGCCGCCCGCGGCAAGCGCGCGGCGGCGTTGACCGGGCGTGCCCGCGGGTGTTGCATCGGTGTCGTCATGCCGACGCTCCGGCCCAGCCGTGAGCCGGTCGAGCGGCGCGAGCAGCTCGCGCGCGCGAGCGCGCTGCGCGCCGAACGGGACCGCGGCCGCGGGCTGCTGCTCATCTGGCTGGGCGTCGGGTTCTGGGTGGTGGTGTTCCTCGGCTGGATCGTCCTCTGGCTCGCCGGCGTGGACACGGGCAACCTGCCGGGCATCGACCGGGTTCGTCGTCGTTCCCGCGGGGCTGGCGCTGATCACGCGCGGCCGCCGGCTGCGGGTCGGCGGCGCCGAGCGACTGCTCGCCGAGGACACGCGGGCGCCCGTCGTCTACCTGCGGCCGTTCGACGCCGACAGCGCGGAGATCGCGGTGCGGTGGTCCTCGCGCCTGCGGATCTCGCCCCGCGCGCGCTTCGAGGGGACCTACGAGGAGCGGCTGGCGCGCACGCTGCGCGAGGTCGGGCCGTTCGTCACCGTCGGCGACCCGACCGAGCGGCTGCCGCTGCTCGGCGCCGCGCGGCTGTACGCGGCCGACGAGGAGTGGCAGGAGACGGTCGACGAGCTGACCGCGCGCGCCGGCGTGGTCGTGCTGCACGCCGGGGAGTCGGAGGGCCTCGCGTGGGAGGTCCGCCACGTGGTCGCACTGGACGCCCCCGAGCGCGTGATCCTCTCGCTGCCGCTGCAGGCCAAGCGCAGGCAGGCCTCGCGCCAGGAGCGCTACGACGCGTTCCTGCGCACGTCCGGCGAGGCGTTCCTGCGGCCGCTGCCCGACCGTATCGGCGAGTGCCAGTTCCTGTACTTCGACGCGGACTGGACGCCGCGGCTGCTCGGCAACTCGGCGCCTGCCGGCGACGGGCCCCGCTGCGGCCGCGCTGCGGCGCCTCGCCCACGAGTTCAAGATCACCTGGGCGTCGCTGCGGGTGCGCACGCTCGCCTACGCCGCCGTCATCGTGGTGTTCCTGACGTGTCTCGCGCTCCTCACGGCGACGGCGCGGCGTGAGCCGCGCCGCCGCTGGCGAGCTAGAGGGCGATCGACACGCCCATCGAGGAGGACATGCGGCTCCACTTCTCGGCGAAGCTCGTCGTGCCGTCACCGGCGATGACCGAGCCGCGCGCGAACACCTGGCCGGTGGCGCCCGGGATGTAGAACGAGCCGCCCGAGTCGCCGCCCTGCGACGGCCCGCCGGTGTAGGAGATCACGGGCCACTTGCAGCCGGTCTGCGTGCACACGATCGCCTCGGTGCTCTGGACGGTCTGGTTGCACTGCTCGCCGCTGGTCTGCCCGCTCGAGCAGTAGCCGGTGACGCCGGCGACCGGGTCGTTGGCGCCCACGACCGCCTTGGAGGTGGTGCTGACGACGCCGCCGGTGTAGACGCGCGGGGCGTAGGACTGGCCGCCGATGAGTTCGACGTCGCGGTTGTCCCAGAACCAGAACGAGTTCAGCGTGCCGCGCTGCGTGACGGTGCCGAACAGGCGCCCCGTCGGGGTGCGGACGGTGGCGCCGACCGCGAAGCAGTGGGCCGCCGTCGTCATGAACCGCGTGCCCGACGGCTTGCGGACGGTGAAGCCGGCCGAGCAGGTGCCACCGCTCTGGATCGAGGCGCCCGCCCAGAACGAGGGGATGTCGTCGCGGCGGTGGAACAGGTCGCGGGCGGGCCGGCTGTCGCGGAGCTCGATCTCCGGGTGCTCCTTGACCAGCGCCGCCGTCACCTCGGCCGGGGCGTCGGTCTGCAGCACGACCCTGCCGCTGCGCAGGTCGAGGTGGCTCGCGTAGCTGTACTTCTCGGCCGAGTCGCTGAACTTGCGCGCGGCGATCTCCTCCCGGATGCCGTCGACGGTGCGCTTGGCGATGTCGAGGCGCTCGAGCCGCGTCGGGCCGCCCACGAGCTTCTCCGCCTCGGGCTCGCCGATGTCGCTGTCGGGGCCGACGACCACGACGAGCTCGGCGCGCTTCGGGTCCCAGTACGAGCCGAGCGCCGAGCCCTGCTCCTCGATCCGCTGCACGGCGGCGGAGGCGTCCGCGTCGGGCGCGGACAGCTTCGGCACCTCACGGCCTGTCGTCGGCTTGCCGTCCTCGGCGGCTGCGGCGCTGCCTGCGAAGGCGAGCGTCGCGGCGGCGATGACGGCGGCAACGGCGGGGGGAGCTTTGTATCTCATGCCTCAAGGGAGGCGTGGGCCGCTTCGGTGATACGTCGGGCTAGGTGCGTGCCCCGAGCTGCTGCGCGACCGAGGCGGCCGCGGCGGACGTGTCGGCGACGGCCATGGCGACCTTCAGCTTGCACGAGTCGAACTTGCGGTCATCCGACGCCAGCCGCACGAGGAGCGTCAGCCCGGGGAGGGGCGCCGAGGACTGCTTGCCGGGCTTCACGACCGCGGTCTCGGCGCCGTCCGGGAAGCTGAGCGGCACGACGACGTAGCCGGTCTCGTTCCCGCCGCTGCGCAGCCAGAAGTAGCCGACCCGGCGCAGCGCGACCGCGGCGCCGCCGCGCTTGAGCGCGATCCGGCTGCCGGACGTGGTGACGGCGGTGATCTTCGCGCTCGATCCGTAGGACGGGAAGCGCACCTCGACGTCCAGCGCGTCGTCGTTGTCCCCGCGCGTGGCCTGCCAGGTGGAGAGGATGTGGTCGGGCTCGAAGTGGTTCGTCGAGCGCACCGTCACACCGCCACCGTGGCGGACGCCGGTCACCTCGAGGTCCGAGAAGGAGCCCGCGTACGGGTTCGACGGGTAGCTCGCGCCCGTGGTGATCTTGCCGCGCGGCCCCTTGGTCATCGTCAGCGGCGGCGGCCCGTCCTTCTTGCGCGGCACCGAGCTGGAGACGACCACGTCGCCGCCGGTGCGCTTGACGACCACGCCGAAGTTGGCCGCCCCGTTGCCGCCGATGCTCGCCGCCACGCGCTGGTCGGCGTCCGAGAGCCGGCACAGGTCGAGCCCGCCGTACGGGAACGCGCCGTTGCTCTGCGCGACGATCGCGCAGTTGTAGCTGCGCGTCGTGACCGTCAGCCGCCCGATCGCCGGGTCGTACGCGTACAGCGCTCCCGGCGTGGTGTTCGGAAGGCTCTCGATGTCCCGCCACACCGCCCGCGTCGCCAGGAACACGAAGCGCGCCGCCATGTCGGGCGGGTTCGGCGTCAGCCCGCTGTTCACCGGATAGGTGGGCGTCTGCGGCACCGCCGCTCCCTGCAGCTTCGCCCACCGCGTGTACGTGGAGAGCGCCCGGTCGAACAGCCACTTCGCGTGCTGCGCGTCCTTCGCGCTGCCCTGCTCGTCGTTGAGCATGATCGCGAACAGCCCGCCGAGCGACCACGCCCAGTAGCGGCCGAGGTGCCAGCGGTCCAGGTACAGGCCCGTGTCCCAGTTGAGGTAGCCCGAGTGCGTGAAGTAGGCCGAGATCGCGCGCTTGGACCACGCGCCCAGGACCTTCTTCTGCTGCGAGGTGAGCTCGAGGCCGTACTGCTTGGCCTCGGGCAGGTAGCTGAGCGCGTCGAGGATGATGCACGCGTACTCGTTGGACTCGATGTTCTGCGCGCTGTTCGCGCTCGCCAGCGGGTCGCGGTGGAAGCTCCAGCTCGGGCTCAGGTTCGTGATCTCCCACGGGTCCCGCTGCTGCATGGCGCCCGTGCACCACCGCGTGAGCTGGCGGCGGAACTGCGGGATCCACTTCTGCGGGTCGTCCGCCGTCACGGCGGCCCACACGTACAGCTCCAGGTACCAGTTGACCTGGTTGAGGCGCATGTTCGGATAGAGGAAGAACACGCCCTCCGCCGTCGCCTGGATGCGGTCCGCGATCCGCGAGGCGGTCTGGGATGAGAGTCCGATCGTGTCCCGGACGATCCACGCCCGCGACAGCGCCTCCGCGACCTTCGGGTCGATCGAGACGTGCTGGCTCTGCGTGCTCGACGTCGGCGAGCCGGTCCAGCCGGGCGTGTGCGACTGCGAGGAGGAGTGCGGGTCCGTCGCGCCCGTGCTGCCGGACGCGGGCGCGGTCCGGAACGGCGGCGCGTTCGCGAGCGAGGTGGCCATCCGCTGCGCGCGGGCGTCGTTGCGGGTCGGGCCGCCGGTGTAGCCCATCTGGGCGGCGATCGAGTGCGCCGCGAGCATCGCGCACGAGGTGCGGATGTCGGAGCCGTAGAAGCCGATCGACTCGTCCCACAGGTCGTCGGCGGCGGTCATCGCCCAATCCGCGAACGCCCAGTAGTCGGCGTTCGTCCAGCCGCCGCCGGTGGGCAGATCCGGGGCCGGCACGGCCTGCGCGACGGCGAGGCTCCCCGGCGCGACCAGCATGCCGGCGACCGACAAGCGCCCGGCGTCCGCGAGGAGCTCCCTCCGCGTACGGTCGGGACTCACCCGATGACCCTACGGACGCGCTGTTCGGCGTGTCAACGCAGGGAAGCGGTGCAATGCGGGCCTCCGAGCCCGGCCATATGATCGGGCCATCCGGCCGGCAGGAGAGGAGGAGCAGCCGTGAGGATCGCGATCGTGGGAGGAGGGCCCGCCGGCCTGTACTTCGCGATCCTGGCCAAGCGCCTGGACGCCGCCAACGACGTGCGCGTCTACGAGCGCAACGCGGCCGACGACACGTTCGGCTTCGGCGTCGTCTTCTCCGACGAGACGCTGGAGGCCGTCGCGGCGGCCGAGCCGGAGACGTTCGCCGAGATCGCGCCGCACTTCGCCCGCTGGGCCGAGATCGACGTCCACTACCGGGGCGAGGTGGTGACCTCCGGGGGCCACGGCTTCTCGGCGCTGAGCCGCCGCACGCTGCTCGACGTGCTCCAGCGGCGCGCCGCCGCGCTCGGCGTGCAGCTGCACTTCGACACCGCGGTCGATCCGCGCGACGTCGCGGACGCCGACCTGGTCGTGGGCGCCGACGGGGTCAACAGCGCGGTGCGCTCCCACCACGAGGGTGCGTTCCGGCCGTCGCTGGACCCGCGCCGCTCGAGGTTCATGTGGCTCGGCACCGACCTCGTGTTCGACGCCTTCAAGTTCTTCATCGCCGAGACCGAGCACGGCGTGTTCCAGGTCCACGGCTATCCGTACGGCAACACGATGAGCACCTTCATCGTGGAGACCTCGGAGGAGACCTGGCGGCGGGCGGGGCTGGACCGCACGGGCGACCTCGCGCCGGGCGAGAGCGACGCCGCGGGCATCGCCTTCGCCGAGGAGCTGTTCGCGGACGTGCTCGACGGCCACCGCCTGATCGGCAACCACTCGCGCTGGATCAACTTCGTGACCGTCCGCAACGCGGCGTGGCACCACGAGAACGTCGTGCTGCTCGGCGACGCCGCGCACACCGCGCACTTCTCGATCGGCTCCGGCACCAAGCTCGCGCTCGAGGACTCGATCGGGCTGGCGTGGGCGCTCCGCGAGCATCCGGGGGACCTCGCCGCCGCCCTGGAGGCATACGAGGCCGATCGCCGCCCGATCGTGGAGAGCACGCAGCGCGCCGCCCAGGGGAGCCTGGAGTGGTTCGAGGGGATCGCGCGCTACGTCTCCCAGCCGCCGGTGCTGTTCGCGTTCAACCTGCTCACGCGCAGCCGGCGGATCACCTACGGCGAGCTGCAGCTGCGCGACCCCGGGTTCGTGGAGGAGGTCGACGCGGCCTTCGGCGCCGTTCGCCGCCCGCCGATGTTCACGCCGTTCCGCCTGCGCGAGCTGGAGCTCGCCAACCGCGTGGTGGTCTCGCCGATGGACATGTACTCCTCGCGCGACGGCACGCCCGGCGACTTCCACCTCGTCCACCTCGGCGCCCGCGGGCTCGGCGGCGCCGGGCTCGTGATGACCGAGATGATCTGCGTGTCGCGCGAGGGCCGGATCACGCCCGGCTGCGGCGGCCTCTACGCGGACGGGCACACCGCCGCGTGGACGCGGATCGTCGACTTCGTGCACGCCAACGGCAGCGCCCGGATCGGCGCCCAGATCGGCCACTCGGGGCGCAAGGGCTCGACGAAGCTGATGTGGGAGGGCGAGGACGAGCCGCTGCCCGACGGCAACTGGCCGGTGCTGGCCCCGTCGCCGCTGCCGTACCTGCCCGGCGTGAGCCAGGAGCCCCGCGAGATGGGGCGCGCCGACATGGACGCCGTCCGCGACCAGCACGTCGCCGCCGCGCGCGCGGCGGCCGAGGCGGGGTTCGACCTCCTCGAGCTGCACATGGCGCACGGGTACCTGCTCTCGTCGTTCCTGTCGCCGCTGACCAACCGCCGCGCCGACGACTACGGCGGCGACCTCGCGGCGCGCGCCCGCTACCCGCTCGAGGTGTTCGCTGCGTGCCGCGCGGCGTGGCCGGCCGAGCGGCCGATGTCGGTGCGGATCTCGGCCAGCGACTGGGTGGAGGGCGGCTTCGACGGCGACCAGGCGGTCGGCTTCGCCGCGATGCTGCTGGAGGCGGGCTGCGACATCGTCGACGTCTCGTCGGGCCAGGTGTCGCCCGACCAGCGGCCGGCCTACGGCCGCAGCTTCCAGACGCCGTTCGCCGACCGGATCCGCAACGAGGTCGGGATCCCCACGATCGCGGTCGGGGCGATCTCCAGCTACGACGACGTCAACACGATCATCCTGGCCGGGCGCGCGGACCTGTGCGCGCTCGCTCGCCCGCATCTCTACGACCCCAACTGGACGCTGCACGCCGCCGCGGATCAGGGCTACGACCTCGAGTGGGTGCCGCAGTACCGCTCGGGCTCGCGGCGGCCCAACGTGGGGAAGGGGGACGGGATCCGCAGGGCGCCGGTGCGCCGCTTCGGCGCGCCGGAGGCCGGCGAGGAGCGCCCGCCCGCCCGCTGGCGGCCGCAGGTGACCGCGTGAGCCGCGTCGTGGTGGTCACGGGCGGCACGCGGGGCATCGGCCGCGCGGTGGTCGAGCGCTTCGAGGCCGCGGGGGAGCAGGTGGTCGCGCTGGGCCGCGACACCTGCGACGTCACCGACGAGGCGGCGGTGGCGGCGGCGTTCGAGCGCATCGGGCCCGTCGACGTGCTCGTCAACAACGCCGGCGTCTCGAGCAGCGCGCCGCTCGGCCGCACCACGCTGGAGGACTGGCACGAGCAGATCGAGGTCAACGCCACCGGCGCGTTCCTGTGCACGCGCGCGGCGCTCCCCGGCATGCTCGAGCGCGGCAGCGGCCGCGTCGTGACCGTCGCCTCGACGGCCGGGCGCGCCGGCGCGCGATACACGGCCGCCTACTCCGCCTCCAAGCACGCGGCGGTCGGGCTGATGCGCGCCGTCGCCGCCGAGGTGGCCGGCACCGGGCGTCACCGCCAACGCGGTCTGCCCGGCGTTCGTGCGGACCGACATGACGCGGCGCTCGATCGAGCGGATCGTCGCCGCCACCGGCCGCGACGAGGCCGCGGCCGAGGCCGCGCTCGCCGGGGCCGCTCCGCTCGGGCGGCTGCTCGAACCCGAGGAGGTGGCCTTCGCCGTGGCCTTCCTCGCCGCCGCGGAGGCGGGCGCGATCAACGGCCAGACCCTGATCCTCGACGGTGGAGGCATCCAGACGTGAACACGACGCATTTCGGGATGGAGGTCGCCGACGCGGTGGCGGTCGTCACGCTCACCGGCGCCGAGCGCAAGAACCCGCTCACGTTCGAGTCCTACGCCGAGCTGCGCGACACGTTCCGCGCGCTCGCGACGGCGGACGACGTCGACGCCGTCGTGCTCACGGGGGAGGCGGGCAACTTCAGCTCGGGCGGCGACGTGCACGACATCATCGGGCCGCTGACCCGGATGGACATGGGCGGCCTCCTGGACTTCACGCGCATGACGGGCGACCTGGTGAAGGCGATCCGGGGCTGCCCGCAGCCGGTCATCGCCGCCGTCGACGGCATCTGCGTCGGCGCGGGCGCGGCGATCGCCACCGCCTGCGACCTGCGGCTGGGCACCCCGCGGGCCAAGGTCGCGTTCCTGTTCGCGCGCGTCGGCCTGGCGGGCTGCGACATGGGCTGCTGCGCGATGCTCCCGCGCCTGATCGGCCAGGGACGCACCGCCGAGCTGCTGTTCACGGGGCGCTCGATGAGCGCCGAGGAGGGCGAGCGCTGGGGCTTCTTCAACCGGCTGGTGGAGCCCGACGCGCTGGGGGAGGAGGCCAGGGCGCTCGCCGCGCAGCTCGCCGCCGGCCCCAACTTCGCGCACGCGATGACCAAGAAGATGCTCGACCAGGAGTGGGACATGAGCGTCGACGCGGCGATCGAGGCCGAGGCGCAGGCGCAGGCGATCTGCATGCAGACCCAGGACTTCGAGCGCGCCTACCGCGCCTTCGTCGAGAAGCGCCGGCCGGAGTTCGAGGGTGACTGACACGTTCGCCCGCGACCACCTGCCGCCGCGCGAGCAGTGGCCGGTGCTGCGCGAGATGGACTACCCGTCGGAGCTGAACGCGGCATCGGAGCTGCTGTCCGGGTGGGACGAGCGGCCCTGCGTCCTCGCCGAAGAGACCTGGACCTACGCGGAGCTGGCGGAGCGCGCCGGTGCGATCGCCCGCGCGCTCGTCGAGGAGCACGGCCTGGAGCCCGGCAACCGCGTGCTCCTGCACGGCTTCAACGACCCACAGCTGATCGCGGGCTGGTTCGGCGTCCTGCTGGCCGGCGGAGTGGCGGTGGCGACGATGCCGATGCTGCGCGCCGGCGAGCTGACGAAGGTGATCGACAAGGCGCAGGTCTCGCACGCGCTCGTGGATGCGAGGCTGGCCGGCGAGGTGCACGGCGTGCGCGAGCTGCGCACCCTCGACGACCTTCCCTCGACGGGTGCCTTCGAGCCGGTCGCGACCTCGCGCGACGACGTCGCGCTGATCGCGTTCACCTCCGGCACGACCGGCGAGCCGAAGGGCTGCGTGCACTTCCACCGCGACGTGCTCGCGATCTGCGACACGTTCGCGCGCACGATCCTCGACCCCTCGCCGGAGGACGTCTTCACCGGCACCGCGCCGGTGGCGTTCACGTTCGGGCTCGGCGTGCTCGTCCTGTTCCCGATGCGCTTCGGGGCGTCGTTCGCGCCGATCGCCACGCCGGGCCTCGACCCGCTGGTGGAGACCGTCGCGCGTCACGGCGTCACGACGCTCGCCACCGCGCCGACGATGTACCGCTCGCTCCTGCGCGCCGACCCGGAGCTCGGCTCCCTGCGCACCTGCATCTCCGCCGGCGAGCCGCTCCCGGCGAGCGTCGCGCAGGCCTGGCACGAGCGGACCGGCATCCGGATCGTGGACGGCATCGGCTCGACGGAGATGCTGCACATCTTCATCGCCGCGCGGGCGGAGGAATCGAAGTTCGGCTCGGTCGGCACGCCCGTGCCGGGCTACGAGGCCCGCGTGGTGGACGAGGCGATGCGTCCCGGTCGCCGTGGGCGAGGTCGGACGCCTGGCCGTGCGCGGCCCGACCGGCTGCCGCTATCTCGCCGATCCGCGGCAGACGGACTACGTCGTCGACGGGTGGAACGTCACGGGTGACTCGTTCCGCGTCGACGAGGACGGCTACTTCTGGTTCGAGGCCCGCAACGACGACCTGATCGTGTCCTCCGGCTACAACATCTCGCCCTTCGAGGTCGAGACGACGCTGCTCGAGCACGACGCGGTGGCCGAGTGCGCCGTCGTCGCGGCGCCCGACGAGGCCCGCGGCCACGTCGTCAAGGCGTTCGTGGTCCTGGCTTCAGACGTGAGTGGAGACGCCGAGCTCGTCGGCGCGTTGCAGTCACACGTCAAGCAGCGGATCGCGCCGTACAAGTACCCGCGCCGGATCGAGTTCCTCGATGCGCTGCCCCGGACGCCGACCGGGAAGGTGCAGCGGGTCGAGCTGCGCCGAAGGGAGGGATGACGATGCGCTCGCTGCAGCCGCCCGGGTGGCCGAGGCCCCGCGGGTACGCGAACGGGATCGAGGCCACCGGCCGGCTCGTGTTCGTCGCCGGGCAGATCGGGTGGGACGAGACGGGCGCGTTCCCGTCCGCCGACCTCGCAGGCCAGGTCCGCCGCGCGCTCGAGAACGTCGTCGCCGTCCTGGCCGAGGCCGGTGCCGGGCCCTCGAACGTCGCGCGCATGACCTGGTACGTCACCGACCGCGACGAGTACCTCGGCTCGACGGGGGAGATCGGCGCCGCCTACCGGGCGGTGATGGGCCGCCACTTCCCGGTCATGTCGGTCGTGGTCGTCGCGGGACTGCTGGAGGTGGAGGCGAAGGTCGAGATCGAGGCGACGGCGGTCGTGCCGGACTAGCCGCGGAATATCGCGACGTGGCCGGCGTCCTTGCGGGCATGTCACCCAAGACGAAGAAGGCCGGCGCCGCGGCGCTGGTGATGCTCGGTCTGGCGGCCTCCGCCGGCACGGCCCAGGCACGTGAGAGCCCGCTACCGGCCGGCGCGTGCGCCACCGAGGGCGAGGTCGGGATCCCGTACCGCAACGGGGTCAACTGCCGCATCGTCGAGGTCGACGGTCATCCGCGCCGCTTCGTCGTCTACGTGCCGCGACACCGGCCGGTCACCGGGCCGCTGCGGCCGGTCGTGTTCATGTTCCACGGGAGCAGCGGCACCGGCGAGCAGTTCCTCAAGGTCTCGGGCTGGCGCGAGCAGGCCGACGAGACCGGCCTCGTCGCCGTCTTCCCGACCGGGCTGCGCTACCGCGTGCTCGACAGCGGCCGCCGCTCCACCAAGTGGAACGCGTTCGACCTCGCCGAGCAGGTGGACCTCGACGAGCGCCCGCCCGGCTACCCGGAGGACGCGCCGTGGCCCGCGGACGACGTCGGCTTCACCGACTCGATCATGCGCGACATCGGCGCCCGCCTGCCGATCGACCGCCGGCGCGTGTACGCGTCCGGGTTCTCGAACGGCGCCGGCTTCGCGGCGCGCCTGGCCGTCGAGCGCTCCGAGAAGCTGGCCGCGGCCGCCTTCTCCGCGGGCGCGCTGCCCGCCGCCCAGTCGCCGGCCCGCCCGATCCCGACGTGGCTCACCCTCGGCTCGCTGGACGACCGCGTCCTCGCGCAGACCGACCTGACCGAGCTCCCGCTCGACCCGGCGAGCCTGCTCGCCGTGCCGGTCGTCGCCTCCACGCTCGACGCGCACCTCGACACGCTCGGGCTCGACCGCCGGCCGTTCGGGACCATCGCGCTGCGGGCCTCCACGGAGTTCCGCTGGCCCGAGACAGGTCCCGCCGGGTTCCGCTTCACCCTCCTGGGCGGGCTGGAGCACAAGTACCCGCACGTCCGCAACAACGACGCCGGGTTCGAGGCGGCGCCGGAGTTCTGGGAGTTCTTCCGGAGCCACCGACTGCCGTCGGCGAGCGCCGCCAAGTTCCAGCACAACCAGACCGACCACGACTTCAACGCCGTCTCCGACGGGACGTCGAACACGGTCATGTTCTGATCAGCGCAGCGGCGGCGGAGGCGGCAGAGGCAGTGGGTTGGGTGATGGCGGAGGACCCGGCGGTGCCGGGTCCTCCCTGTCGTTCACGGGCGGCGGAGGCGGTGGAGGCAGCGGGTTGGGCGAGGGGACGGCGGTCGGGTCCTTCGGCGGAGGCAGGACCGCGCTCTCGTCCGCGGCGCCCGGCGGGTACGGCTCGCCGGGCTCCGCGTCGAGGTGCGTGACGTCGAAGACGACGCGGTCCAGCCAGCCGGCCACGAGCTCCAGGCCGCTGCTCGTCGGGCATCGTCGCCATCCGCAGGATCTCCAGTCCGAGCCGGAACTGCTGCACGGCGGCGAAGGTGAGCGGGTCGTCGCCGCAGGCATCCCACAGCTCCTGCTCGACCTCCAGCCCCTCCTGGCGGATCTCGAGGATCTTGGCGTTGTCCTCCTCCTTCTCGAGCGAGGGGATCATGTTGATCCCCTCGAGCACCTGGGGGAGGGCCTTGTCGCGGATCGCCGCCGCCCGCTCGGGGTCGGACCGGGCGGCGATCTGCTCCAGCGTCCCGTACGACCGGCCCCACGCCATCCGGAGGTTCTGGAACCCGTCCGGGGAGATCATCGCGTCCATCAGGCCCAGCGCGACGTAGGCGTTGTCCTTGCCGTCGCGCCAGCGCTGGCCGGCGTGGCCCTCCAGCGACAGGTTGACCATGTCGAAGCCCGCCGTCGCGGCGGCCATGCGGATACGCAGCGCCGGCCACTTCCCGGGAGGGGCCCCGCGCCGTCAGCTCGTCGGAGACCTTGTCGAGCGGCTCGGCGATCACGTCGTCGGCGACCCGGGTCACCGTCGCCGGGATCGGCTCGACGTCCTCGCTGGCCGTCATCGGCTGCCGGGCGACGTGGGCCGTGAACGCCTGGTTGCCCATCGCCACGGCCAGCGACTGCAGCCCCGAGGCAGCGGGAGCCGCCGGGCGGAGCCTGGCTTCGGGCTGCCCGCGGACCGGCTCGTCGTGCTCGCGCTCCTTGATCGACCGACTCTAGGGGTATTGGGGCGGCGGGTCCAGAGGGTCATGAGCGGCGCGTCGCCGTTGCGGTTAGGGTCGGCGCATGCGACGTCCCGGCTCGCGCGCTCTGCGCTGTCCTCCTGGTCTGCATGATCGGATCGGCGTCCGACGGCCGTCGCCCAAGGCCCGCCTGCCTGCGCCCCCGACGCGACGAGCGGGGTGACGCTGACGACACAGGAGCGCGGCGACGACGCCAAGCCCGTCGCCACGCATCCGGTCACCGTCCAGGCCGAGGTCGACGGTGAGGCGGAGGACGTGACGGTGGCGCCGCCGCCCGGCGCGACCGTGC
Source organism: uncultured Solirubrobacteraceae bacterium (assembly GCA_963723395.1). GTDB lineage: Bacteria > Actinomycetota > Thermoleophilia > Solirubrobacterales > Solirubrobacteraceae > DATFQI01. Next base: position 99,387 of record CAVRQL010000003.1, read on the forward strand.
TCGCCGGCGGCAAGGGCAGAGGCGGCGTCTACTTCGTCGTGCCCACCGCCCCGAGCATGGCCATGACCGTGACCTGGCGCCAGCCGGTCGAGCCGGAGGGGGAGTGCTCCGCAGTGCGGGTCATCACCCTTCCGGTGCTCGCGGCGCGCCGCAGCCACACGGTCCGCACGCCCGGCCCGCGGTACGGCGCGTCGGTCGCCGTGGTGCCGGCGCTCAAGCGCCCGGACCTCTCCCCGGTCGAGATCTCGGTCGCGGTGGTGTCGAAGCCGCGCCTGCCGCCGCCGTCGGTCAAGCCGCGCACGATGGTCGTGCCGCTGCGCGCCGAGGACAAGGTGAAGTACGCCAAGAAGCTTCCGAGCCTGTCGTTCGTCAAGACGCCCACGCTGTGTCGCTTCTTCTTCCTGACGTGCGGCACGGTCACGACCAAGGTCGCCGCGCTGGAGATCGACGACGACGCGCTGGGCGCGGGGCATCGTGCGGGGTGATCCCGACGGTCCCGTCTCGCTGCTCGCCCGCACGCAGCCCGCCCTGCGCTCGGCGCGATACGGGCTGCACGTCGACGCGGTGCCGGCGAAGAACAAGATCTATGGCCTGGACGTCCAGATCCGCCAGTCGGGGCAGCTGCTCGGGCGGGTGCGCCGCGCCGGCCGGTGCCGGTCCGGGCACGGGCCGACCGGCACCACCTACCGCTGCACGCTGACGCGCTCCAAGACGAAGCTCGGCTGAGCGCCCGCGACGTCGGCTGTTCAAGTCTGCGCCGCGGCCACGTCCTGGAGGAAGCCGAGCATCGCCGCGGCGGCCGGCGCCCGGTACTCCGGGGCGTGCAGCGCCGCGGCCACGGAGCGGGAGAGGGGAGGGCCGGCGAGCGCGCGCACCCGGACGCCCTCGGGCGGGCTGCCGAGCGCCATCTCGGGGATCAGCGCGACCCCCGCGCCCGCGGCCACGAGGTGCGTCACGGTCGTGTACTCGTCGCTCTCGAAGGCCACGCGCGGGATGAACCCGGCCTTGGCGCAGACCTGCAGCAGGAGCCGCCGCGCCTCCGAGCCGGCCGGCGGGTCGACCCAGGTCTCCGCCGCGAGCTCCTCGAGCCGGAGGTCCTCGCGGTCGGCGAGCGGGTGGTCGGCGGGCAGGACGGCGAGCAGCGGGTCGTCGAGCAGGTGGACGGTCTCGACGTTGTCGACGCGGCCGGGCTCCGCGTCGGCGGTGACGATCAGGTCGACGTCGCCCGCGTGCAGCTTCTGCATCGCCTCGTCCGGGTTGGCCTGCACGAGCGTGATCCCGACCTCGGGGTGCGCGGCCTTGAAGCTGGCGATCGCGCGCGGGAGCAGCGTCGCGCCCGCGGTCGCGAACGTCGCCAGGTGCAGCCGCCCGGCGCTCATCCCGGCCACGGATTCCTCGGCCGCCTGCAGGCCGGCGAGCAGCGGCCGGACCTGGTCGACGAGCGTGCGCCCGGCGCCGGTGAGCCGCACCCCGCGCGGGCCGCGGTGGAGCAGCCGGACGCCGACCTGCCGCTCGAGCGCGACGATCGACTGCGAGACCGCCGACGGCGTGTAGGACAGCGCCTCGGCGGCCGCGCTCAGCGTCCGGTGATCGGCCACCGCGCACAGGACCCGCAGGCGGCGGACGTCGAGCATGCAGCGGAGCTTAAACCGGTCGTTCAGCAGTTCGACTTGCGTCGCCGTCACGAGCGGCCCCACTGTGCCGGGCAATGCGGATCACCGGCATCTCCATCGAACGTCTGGCGCTCCCGCTCGACCCGCCGCTGTGCGCCGCGTGGGACCCCGTCCCGCGCACCTCCTTCGAGGCCACGCTCGTGCGGGTGAGCACCGACGAAGGGCTGGTGGGCATCGGCAGCGGCGACCGGCTCGACGGCTTCGCCCCGTACGCGGGCCTGCTGGTGGGGGAGGACCCGCTGCGCCTCGCCCGGCACGCGCGGACGCTGGCGGGAATCGAGTTCCACGCCGGCCGGCCGTGGGCGGTCGAGGCCGCGCTCTACGACCTCGCCGGGCAGGCGCTCGGCGTCCCGTGCGCGACGCTGCTCGGCGGCGCGGTCGACCGCCTGCCGGCCTACGCGTCGCTGGCGGAGCTCCGCTCCCCGGCCGAGCGCGCCGAGCACGCGCTCTCGTTGCGCGAAGCCGGGTTCCGCGCGCTCAAGGTCCGCATCGCCCGCGGCCGCGTGGACGAGGGCGTCGCCGTCGTGGCGGCCATCCGCGGCGCGGTCGGCGAGACGATGGACATCCTCGTGGACCTCAACCGCTGGTGGCGGATGCCCGGCGACACGAGCGCCGGCCCGAGCGTCCCCGAGACGCGCCGGGTCGTCGAGCGGCTCGCCGAGCACGACGTCGCCTGGGTCGAGGAGCCGCTGCCGGGCGAGGATCTGGTCGGCATGCGCACCCTGCGCGAGCAGACGGGCGTGCCGATCGCGGGCGGCGAGATGGCCCGCAGCCTCGAGGAGCTGCTGGCGGCGCTGGAGCGCGACGCGCTCGACGTCTTCCAGCCCGACGTCGTCCTCGCGCTCGGCATGACCCGCGCCCGCACGCTCGCCGAGCTGCTGCTCGCGCGCAACCGGCGCTTCACGCCGCACACGTGGACGAACGGGATCGGGCTGCTGGCCAACCTGCACGTCGTCTGCGGCGTCGGCGGCGGCCCGTACGTCGAGTTCCCGTTCGACCCGCCGACGTGGACGCCCGAGCGGCGCGACTTCATGCTCGCCGAGCCGGTCGGCGTGGACGGGGAGGGGTGCCTGCGCGTGCCCGACGCTCCCGGGTCTGGGCTTCGCGTTGGACGAGGAGGCGGTCGCCTTCCACCGCGTCGGCGAGCTGGAGGTGGTGGCATGAGCGTCGCCAGCCCGTTCGTGGATCGACGCCGCCGACGCGGTCCGGCCCCGCACCGAGGCGTTCATCGACGGCGTCGTTCACGGCGGCGGCCTCCGGCGAGACGTTCGCCGACCACGGCCCGCGCGACGGGCGGCTCGTCGCCGACGTCGCGCGCTGCGGCGCCGAGGACGTCGACCGCGCGGTGCGCGCCGCTCGCCGGGCGTTCGGCGCGTGGGGCCGCTCGGATCCCGCCGACCGGCGGCGCGTGCTGCTGCGTCTCGCCGACCTGATCGAGGAGCGCGTCGAGGACCTCGCGCTGCTCGAGTCGCTCGACGTCGGCAAGCCGATCGGCGAGGCGCTGCGCGTGGACGTCCCGAGCGCCGCCGCCTGCCTGCGCTTCTACGGCGAGGCGGTCGACAAGTGGAGCGGCGAGCTGGCGCCCGTCGGGCCCGACGCGGTGGCGATGGTGGAGCGCGAGCCGCTCGGCGTCGTCGGCGCCGTCGTGCCCTGGAACTACCCGCTCATCATCACGGCCTGGAAGCTCGGCCCCGCGCTGGCGGCCGGCAACTGCGTGGTGCTCAAGCCGGCCGAGCAGTCGCCGCTGTCCGCGCTCCTGCTCGCCGAGCTGGCGGCGGAGGCGGGCCTGCCCGACGGCGTGCTCAACGTCGTCCCCGGGCTCGGGCCGGAGGCGGGCGAGCCCCTGGGGCGCCACCCGGACGTCGACAAGCTCGCCTTCACCGGGTCCGTCCCGATCGGGCGGCGGTTCATGGCCTACGCGGGCGAGTCCAACGGCAAGGCCGTGTCTCTGGAGCTCGGCGGCAAGAGCCCGCACGTCGTGCTCGCCGACGCCGGCGACCTCGACGCCGCCGCGCAGGCGATCGCGTGGGGGATCTTCTACAACGCCGGCCAGACCTGCCACGCGGGGTCGCGCCTGGTGGTGGATCGGACGGTGCGCGAGGAGCTGGTCGAGCGCATCGTCGCGGTCGCGGCCGACGCCGCGCCTGGCGATCCGCTCGACCCGGGGTCGGCGGTCGGGCAGCATGGTCGACGAGGAGGCCGCCTGCCGGGTCCTCGGGGCTGTCGAGGCGGCGGTCGCCGGCGGCGCTTCGCTGGCCGTGGGAGGGGAGCGGGCTGAGCCGGTTGCCGGCGGCAGCTACGTGCAGCCGACGGTGCTCGACGACGTGACCCCCGGGATGCCCGTGGCGCGCGAGGAGGTCTTCGGTCCCGTGCTGTGCGTGCAGGAGGCCGCCTCGACGAGGAGGCCATCGCGCTCGCCGCCGACACCGAGTACGGGCTCGCCGCGGCCGTCTGGACCCGCGACGTCTCCACCGCCCACCGCGTCGCCCGCCGGCTGCGGGCCGGGACGGTGTGGGTGAACACCTACGACGCCGGCAGCCTGATGACGCCGTTCGGCGGCATGGGCGCCTCCGGCCACGGGCGCGACCGCTCACTCCACGCGCTCGACGCGTACTCCCAGGCCAAGACGACATGGGTGGCGCTATGAGGATCGGCTTCATCGGGCTGGGCCACATGGGCGCGCCCATGTGCGAGCAGGTCCTGCGGGCCGGCTACGCCGTCACTGCGTACGACACGCGCACCGAGGCGACGCGCGCCGCCATGGAGCTCGGCGCCGCGCCGGCGGCGTCGGTACGGGACTGCGCGATGGCCGCCGACGTGCTGATCACCATGCTCCCGACGCCGGTCGCGGTCGAGTCCGTGCTGCTCGGCGGCGCGCTCGACGCGCTGAAGCCGGGCGCGCTGTCCATCGACATGAGCACGAGCTCCCCGGAGCTCGCGCGGCGGATCGCGGCCTATGGTGAGGCCCGCGGCGTCAGCGTGCTCGACGCGCCGGTCGCCGATGCGCTGAAGGCTTCGGTCGGCGAGCTGCACATCTTCGTCGGCGGCGACGCGGCGGATGTGATGCGCGCTCGTCCGATCCTGGAGACGATGGGTGACCCTTCGGGCATCGTCCACGTCGGCCCGCACGGCGCCGGCCAGGTGGTCAAGGTGCTCGTCAACCTCCAATGGTTCGTCCACGCTGCGGCGGCGGCCGAGGCGCTGCTCATGGGCGTCCGCGCGGGCATCGACCTCCGGACCTTGCACACGGCGCTCGCCGCCGGCCCGTCCCGCTCCTCGTTCATCAACCACGAGGCGCTCGAGGTGCTCGAGGCGGGGGAGTACGGCGAGCGCTTTCCGCTCGGGCTCGTCGCCAAGGACCTCCGACTCGCGGCCGCGCTCGCCGAGGAGTCCGGGGTCCCCGCCGCACTGTCGGCCCGCACCCGCGAGCTCTACGAGCAGGCACGGGTGCAGTTCGGCGACGGAGCCGGTGAGATGGCAGTCCTCGCCCTGTACGAGCAGCTCACCGGGACGCCGCTGCGCTTCCCCGCGGAGCCGGTCCATGCTGGGTGAGGCGCTGCGCATCCCGCCGCGCTCGGACGTCCTCTTCGGCGAGGGGGCGATCGAGTCGCTGCCGGGGCTGGTGGGGGAGGCCGCGTTCGTCGTGTCCGACCCGGGGCTCGTCGCCGCGGGCGTGACGCCGCGCGCCATGCAGCTGTTGCAGCGCGCCGGCGTGCGGAGTGAATTGTTCGACGGCATCGGCCCGAATCCGACCGTCTCCGCCGTGTCGGAGGGCGCTGAAGCGCTGCGCGGGTTCGGGCGGGGCACGGTGGTGGCGATCGGCGGCGGGTCGCCCATCGACGCCGCCAAGGCGATCGTGTCCGTGATCGCAGGACGAGCACCCGATCGTGGCGATCCCGACGACCGCCGGCACCGGAGCCGAGACCAACGGGTTCGGCGTCATCGAGGACGATGTGGCTGCGCCGCAAGCGCTACATGGGCGATGCGACCACCGCGCCGCGCCACGCGATCCTCGACCCGGCGCTCACCGTCACCGCCCCGGCGGGGGTGACGGCCGCCTGCGGAGTCGACGTGCTCGCCCACGCCGTCGAGTCGCTCCAGGCCCGCGCCGGCAACGCCTACTCGGCTGCCCTCGCGCTGGAGGCGGCGCGCCTCGTCGCGACGCACCTCCCGCGCGCCGTCGCCGACGGCCGCGACACCGGCGCGCGGTCGGCGATGCTGCTCGCCGCCCACCTCGCCGGGCTGGCGTTCTCCACCACCGGGCTCGGCACCGCCCACGCCATCGGCCACGCGCTCTCGGCGCGCTACGGGACGCCGCACGGGGTCGCGCTCGCGTGTGTGCTGCCCTCCGTCTGCGCCGCGAACCTGGAGTCCCGCGAGGCGGAGACCGCCCGGCTCGCCGACGCGCTCGGGGGCGCCGTGCCGGACGCCATCGAGGAGTTGCAGGACGGAGATCGGCCTCCGTCCCACGCTCGTCGAGTTCGGCGTGGCTCCGGAGGACCTGCCCGACATCGCCGATGCCGCCCTGGCCGACGAGGTCATCCGCAACGCCCCCCGGACTCCGTCACGCGAGGAGCTCATCCGGCTCCTCGACGGCGTCTATCGCTGAGCGCCCTCGACGAGCACGCACATCAGCGCGACCGCGTCGTCTTGGGTCAGCTCCTGGTCGCGGGCCAGCGAGCGCCACGTCGGGAACGAGAGCGCATGCCCGATCGCCGCACGCGTCCGGCTCCCGGTGCGTCCGGCCATCAGGATGTCCTGGATCGCGCCCAGGTAGCCGTAGAAGTCGCGCAGCCGCTTCTGGACGGGCGGCACGAGGAGCTCGTCGCGCAGCAGGCTCGTGTACATCGGCTCGGTGCGGGCGTAGAACGCGTACATCTCGGACAGCGCGGTCTCGAGCCGCTCTTCCGGATCCTCGATCGCCGTCCATGCGCTGGGATCCGGCGGCGGGTTCGCCGCGCGCCAGTGCGACGAGCACGCGTCGAACAGCGCCTCGTCATCCGGGAAGTGGCGATAGACGGTCGACCGCCGCACGCCGGCTCGTTCGGCGACGGCGCTGATCGACGTCCGCGCCGGCCCGAGCTCCTCGTGCAGCGCGACGGTGCTCTCGGTGATGCGCACGCGGGTCTGCTCCTCGAGCTCCGCGCGCTTCTTCATCCGGTAGGGGCGCTTTTCGTCGGACATAGCTGTCGCATGGATATTGACACACGCAGCGGACGCCGTTACGCTTTCCCGCGACACTACTGTCCAATCAAATGGAGCCAGGCATGGACGTCACCACCGCACCGCCCGTCAAGATCGTCGGCCCGCAGGACGCGTACGAGGGCTTCCTCGGCAGCATCGGCGTCCGCTTCATGATCGACGGCTCCGAGGCCGGCCAGCGCTTCTCCCTCGTCGAGCACCCGATGTCCCCGCGAGCGCTCGCCGCCCCGCTGCACCGCCACACGCGAGAGGACGAGTACAGCTACGTCCTCGAGGGGCGGATGGGCGCGCTGCTCGGCGACGACGTCGTCGAGGCCGGCCCGGGCGACCTCGTCCACAAGCCGCGCAACCAGTGGCACACGTTCTGGAACGCCGGCGACGAGCCCTGCCGGATCCTCGAGATCATCGCCCCGGCCGGCTTCGAGCGCTTCTTCGCCGAGCTCGTCGCCATGGGCGGCGTCGCCCAGGCCGACCCCGAGGAGCTCGCGCGCCTCAACGACCGCTACGGCCTCGAGATGCAGCCGGAGACGCTCCCCGAGCTGGTCGAGCGCTTCGGCGTCCGGATCGGCGAGCCGCTCTCCGGCGGGTGGGTGCCTCGGTAAGCGGCACCCCGCGGCCCGGTCGGTCGGCGAAGATGTTCCGCATCCCTGCCATCCGGCCCCAGGAGCTCAGATGTCCGACGCGGTGCGTGTCGCCTACGCGATGAACGAGTCCGAGGCCGAGCTCATCCAAGGCCTGCTGCGCGAAGAGGGCATCCCGTCGTACGTGCGGCGCGCAGCAGGCTTCGACGTCCCGGACATGCTCGCCGCCGGCCCACGCGAGATCCTCGTTCCCGCCGACCGTGCCGCGGAGGCGCGCGACCTCCTGGATGCGCCGGTCGCCGAGCCCGAGGAGCCCTAGGCGAGATCGTGCCGGCGGGCGACACCGCCGGCGCGGAATCGACGATCGAGCGTGTCCATCGTCTCGCGAGCGGTGCGCGCGACCGCCGCTCGGATGAGCGTGCGGTCGAGCACGCCTCGCCACCCGGCTCGTGGCGGGTACTCGATGACGATGCGGTAGGCCAGGCCGCCATCGGCGTCGTTGAAGTGGCGCCAGTGCCGAGCGGGCGGGATGCCGCGCTGCTCGCTCGTGTACTCGACCACCCGGCAGGGCTCGCGGCGGGCGAGCGTCATGTCGAGCTCGACGTCACGCCCGAGCATGTGGAGCGTCAAGCGGGCATGGTCACCGGGCTCGGCGCCAGCGCGACGCGGGGTCGAGGCGAACGAAGCGCGGCCAGTACGCGGGCCAGTTGGCGGGCTCGGTGATGTAGTCGAAGCCCTCGCGGACGGAGACCTCGAACCGGCGCTCGACCTCGATGCGCGTGCGCTTCGCGCTCATGGCCGGAGCTTCCAGGACGAAGTTGAAGGGCGTCTCGGCGGCGCGGCGGAAGCGCGTGAACCCGGCCGCCGTGACGATCTCGCGCAAGCGCGCCTCGCCGGCCTGCGCGCCGAGCGCGAGGCCGACGTCCTGCGAGAGCGACGCGGGCGTGCAGAGCAGCGTCGAGAACCCGTAGAAGGCGCGGCCGATCGGGTTGAGGTTGTCCTCGACGCGGTCGCCGGCGGCGGGCTCGACGATCATCCACGTCCCGTCGGGCGCGAGCGTCTCGAGCACGTGCCGGGCGGCGCCGACCGGGTCGCCCAGGTCGTGCAGGCAGTCGAACATGGTCACGAGGTCGTAGCCCTCGCCGGAGAACGCGGCGGCGGGCTCGACCTCGAAGCGGACGCGGTCGGCGACGCCGGCCTCCTCGGCCCGGCGGCGCGCGGTCTCGATCGACCCGGCGTGGTAGTCCGAGCCGACGAACGTCGAGGCCGGGAAGGCGTGGGCCATGAGGACGGTCGACGCGCCGTGGCCGCAGCCGACGTCGGCGACGCCGGGCGCCGCTGCTCGAGCTTGCTCGACGACGCCGTCGAGCGCGGGCAGCCACGGCGTCGACGAGGTTGGCGTTGTAGCCCGGGCGGAAGAACCGCTCGCAGCCGTCGTGGACGTCGTGGTTGTGCTCGTGCCAGCCGAAGCCGGCGCCGGTGCGGGCGGCGTCGGTGACCCGCGGCGAGTCGAGCACCGAGCCGAGCGCGTTCTGGAACAGCCCGGGCAGGTAGGCCGGGCTGTCCTCGTCGCAGAACGCCGACGGCCTGCTCCGGCGGCAGGCTGTAGGCGTCCTCGTCCGCGTGATAGTCGACGAACCCGCCCGCGGCCTGGGCGTTGAGCCACTCGCGCACGTAGCGCTCGGCGGTGCCGGTGCGCGCCGCCAGCTCGGCGGGCGTGAGCGGCGCCGGCGCCCGCGAGCGCCCGGTAGAGGCCGAGCCGGTCGCCCATCACGACCAGCGCCGTGTTGAGCGTCGCGCCGACCTCCTCGACGGCGCGGAACACGAACTGCTCGAGCTTCTCGGCGTCGAGCGGGGTGTCGCTCGATGATCGGTCATGATGCGCTCCTTCGTTGCGACGGTTGGCTAGTTAGAACGACCGGTCGCACTTATTAGAGATAGTACGACCGCTCGTGCTAACTTGTCAACCGGACTGTCGGATCGAGCCATGGCGACTGGACCCGACACGCAAGCGACGCACCCGCTCCGACGGCGAGCGCAGCCACCGGGCGATCCTCGACGCGGCCGCGCGGCTCGCCACGACCGAGGGTCTCGACGGGCTCTCGATCGCGCGCGTCGCGGGCGAGATCGGGATGAGCAAGAGCGGGCTGTTCTCGCACTTCGCCTCCAAGCAGGATCTGCAGCTCGCGACCGATCGAGGCCGCCGAGGCGATCTACGCCGCCGAGGTCGTCGAGCCGGCGATGCGAGGCGCCCGAGGGGCTGGAACGCCTCGAGCAGCTCTGCGAGCGCTACCTGTCCTACGTCGAGCGCGGCGTGTTCCCGGGCGGCTGCTTCTTCGCCGCCACCGCCGCCGAGTGGGACAGCGCGGCCGGGCCGATCCGCGACCGGGTGCGCGCGGTGCTCGCCGGCTGGGACGAGTTGCTGGAGGCCAACCTCCGCGCGGCGCAGCGACGCGAGGAGCTGGTCGCAGGACGCCGACGTCGGCCAGCTGATCTTCGAGCTCAACGCCCTGCTGCACGAGGCGAACGGCCACTACCTGCTGTTCCGCGACCCCGCGGCGCTCGACCGAGCACGAACGGCGATCGCCTACCGGCTTGCGCAATCAAGACCGTGAGCGCTGAGCCTCGCACCCGCGCCGAGCGGCGTCGGGACACGGAGCGTCGGCTGGCGCACGACGTCGATCTTTGGGTGGCCAGCGCCTCCCCGGAGGGCGCGCCGTACCTCGTGCCGCTCTCGTTCGACTGGGACGGCGAGGCGCTGCTGGTGGCCACGCCGACGAACAGCCCGACGGGCAGGAACCTCGCCTCCACGGGAACCGTTCGGCTAGGGCTGGGCCACACCCGCGACGTGTCCATGGTCGACGGCGACGTCGAGGTGATGGAGATCGACGCGTTGCCTCCGGAGCAGGGCGACCGATTCGCCGAGCGCACCGGGTTCGACCCGCGAGAGGAGGGCGCGACGTACCGGTGGTTCCGCATCGTGCCGCGCCGCGTTCAGGCTTGGCGCGAGGTGGACGAGCTGCCCGAGCGCGTGCTGATGCGCGACGGTCGCTGGTTGGTCTGACTGCCGGCGGGTCAATCTCGTCGAGGTCGCCCGAACCGTCGAGGCGGCGGGTCAGGGCCGGGTCGCCGCCGTAGCGCACGTCGCCCGAGCCGTCGATCGCCACGTCGAGCCGCTCGTCCGCCCGGACGGCGGCGTCGCCCGAGCCGCCGACGCGCACGTCGGCGTCCTGCACGGCGAGGTCGCCGAGGTCGGCGTCGCCCGAGCCGTCCATGTCGAGGACGAGGCGGTCGGCGACCCCGGCGAGGTCCGCGTCGCCCGAGCCGTCCGAGACGACATCGAACGCGCGCGCCTCGATGCCGTCGGCCTCGACGTCGCCGGAGCCGGTCACCTCGATGCCGTCCAGGCGCGGGACGGTCGCCTCGACCACGACGTCGTCGACGAGGAGGCCGCTGTGGTCGAACCGCACCTCCAGCGCGCCATCGCGCACCTCCGTGCGCACGTCGCGGATGACCTTCTCGCCCGCCCGGACCTGGACGCGCTGGGCCTCGCCGACCCGCAGCCGGACGTCGACGGAGCCGTGGTTGACGACGCGGGTGAACTTCGGAAGATCGCGGGTCCGCGTCGTCGTCGGGCCGTCGTCGGCGATGTCGCAGCCGGTGACCATGACGACCGTGACGAGCGGCGGCGGGGAGGAGGAAGCGGAGCATGCGCTCATGGTCGGCCCGCCGGCCCCTCGGCGCCATGGGGCTCGCGGGCGTACGCGCCGGGGGCTGGCCCCAGCTCGAGGGGTGCGGATGCCGCAGACGCCGCTAGTTCCAGCGGCTGATGAACTCCGCCGTCGCCGGGTTGACGTCGTCGGGGTTCGAGGCGCTCAGGAAGTGCTGGCCGCCCTCGACGACGCGGAGCTCGGCACCGGGGCTGTTGACGAAGAGCGACATCTCATCCTCGGCATTGGCGACGGAGTAGACCGGATCGGCGGTGCCGTGCATCCGCAGCACCGGGCATCGCACACCGTCGAGCCGGCCGTGCAGACCGTCGCGGTCACGCAGGTTGATGGAGCTGATCCGGACACGCTTCCGGCCCGCATCGCCGGTGTAGTTCTTCTGGTACGCGGTGTGCCAGAAGCTGCGCTCCTCGGACGGCACGTCCTCGCCCAAGCCCTCCTTGAGGACGGCGTCGACGAGCTCGGCCGGGATCACCCAGTCATCACCGACGGGCTCGGCGAGCGCGTCGATGGCCGGCGTGCAGAACTCGATGCCGTCCCAGCACCCGAGGTCGCGGCTGCGTTGGCTCTCGAAGTCCATCGAGGTGCCGAGCGGGATGATGCCCTTCACGGTGCCGGGGGCGAGGATGGCCATGCGGGCCGCGATCCATCCGCCTTGCGAGGTGCCGAGGGCGAACGCCTCGGGGATGCCGAGCGCGTCGAGTACCTGCAGGTTGGCGATCGCCGAGTCCCAGTAGGTGAACTGCTCGTAGGAGGCGCGGGTCTGGCCGTGGCCGTAGGGCTCGATCGCGAGCAGGTTGGCGGCGGCGGAGAGCTCTTCATCCGCGAACTGGGGCCGGTACTGCTCGACGGAGGTGGTGAACGAGTTGACCATGACCAGCGTGGGGAGCGAGGCGTCGTAGGCCCGGCCGAGCTTGTAGCCGATGGTCGAGGTGCCGAGATGCGGCACCGTGATCGTCTCTGTGCTGCTCATCATGCCTTGGACGATAGGCGCTCAATCGCCCGCGACGACCGTGACCGCGTAGCGGTCGCCGACGCCCTCGTCCCCGAGCCACGGACGTCCGTGGCGCAGCCGGACGACGCCGCCGGCGCCCGGGTCGAGGACGAACACGTGCCGCGTCTGGGCGCCGATCCCCGCGTCGCCGGGCTGCTCGTAGTGCTCCTCGAGCACGCTGGCGCCGGCGGGCAGCTCCTCCATCTGCCACGTGTAACCCGTGCCGGGGTTCTCGGGCACGGCGAGCACGAGGTGATCGCCGGCCGCAACGGTGACGGTGCGGCCGGCGTCCTCCGGGCCGAGGCGGACATCGCCCACGGGCCGGCCTACCAGAGGTAGACCGTCTTGATGACGCTGCCGTCCTCGTCGACCTGCAGCGCCACCCCTGTGTCGCGAGAGAGGCGGCACAGCTCGAGCATGAGCTGGTGTCCGTTCGCGTTCGCCGGTGAGATCCGCCGCCAGCCGACCGCGTTGAGGTAGGCCCACGCGTTCGTCGCGTTGTTGGTCGTGTACAGGCCGCCGACCGTGGCGTTCTGCCATGTCGTGATCCCGCCGGCCGCGATGGCCTGCGCGTCCACGCCGGTCTCGACCGCGTCGGGCGGATGGAGCGCCGGGGCTCCGACGGCGGCGCCGGTGGCCGGCAGGGTTCCGACGTCCGTGGGAGCGAGCGTCGGCGGTGGCGCACCGCCGGACGCCGCCGGTGTCATCTCCGCCCGGGGCTTGGTCTGTGGTGCCTTGGTCTTTGTGGGGCTCATTCGTCGCTCCGTGGCCTAGAACGAGTACGTGGTCGTCAGCTGGCCGTTGTCGTGGTACGCGTGCACGGGCTGGTTGCGCAGCCGCGAGGACGTCAGTTCGTTGAGCATCGCCAGGTTGGCTCCCGGGGCACCGTACGCCAGCCGGGCCCATCCGAGCTGGTCGAGGTATGCCCAGGCGTTGTCAGGCGCCTCGTTCGCGTAGAGGCCCTTGATCAGCGCGTCCACCCACATGCGGAGGTTCACGCCGTCTGCGCCATGCACGCGCCAGGTCTCGATCGCGCACTCGCCGTAGCCGATCCGGAAGAAGCCCTGCTCGCCCCAGCCCGTGCCCCAGCTGTTCTTGGCGATCCAGCAGCCGAGCTGGTCGTCGAAGCCGACGAGGGAGATGCAGTGGCCGCCGGCCTGTGCGCCGGAGACGTGCTTGTAGACGCCGCCGCCGTAGCTGAAGAAGTCCTGGTAGACGATCAGGCACGCCGAGACGGCGCCGTGCGTGGCGATGTGGTTCTTGATCGCCGCCACGTTGCCCGTGAGCGTCTGGAACCCGGTCACCTTCGCCAGGCGGTTCGGCCAGTCGGCGTTGAGCGAACCACCGCCGCCCGGCTGATAGGGCATGTAGTCCTCGAACGTCACGCCCGTGTCGCGGAACGCCGTGAAGGCATGCTCGGGCCACCAGCCGTTCGCGCAGGACGCTCCGGTCGACGCACCCAGCACGAAGAAGAGGTGCTGTTCGGAGAGGTCGAGCTTGAGCTGAGGCTGGCCGCGCGTGAAGGCAGCGGTCGTCTCGACCGTCGCGACCGCCCCGAAGGACACGCACGAGCCGCAGCTCGCCTGGTTCTTGACGGGCGTGGTGTAGCTGAGCCCGTTGACGTTGCGTGCGTCGAAGGACGCGCCGACGGCGCCGAACGCGCCGTGGCCGTTGCCTGCGGCCGGTGCACCGCCGTTGCCGTTCCCGGCGTGCGGGGCGATCGCCTCCGCGCGGGTGATGAGCCGATCGACCTCCGCGGTCTCGGGGACCGGCACGCCGAGCAAGCGCCGGCGGTCGTCCTCCTCGAGCATCGCGATCGTCGTGTCGACGGAGCGCCACGAGGCACCCCGGCGGTCCAGCTCCACGCGCAGCGCGCTCAGGTCGAGCGGCTTGGGGACAGGCATTGCGGGTTCCCTCCAGTGTCGAGGATGGGATCGCCATCGATCCTCCACCCGCGCTGTTTCGCAGTCAAAGCCGGCTCGTGCCGGAGTTACCCAGCAATCAGGTGCTTCGGCTGTTCCTGGGCGATGCGCGGCCGCGCGCCGGGCGGATCGGCTGGTGTGAGTTCCACCTTCGCGGCCGCGTCCGCGACGGTGCGCAGCCAGTCCTGGAGCGGGAGATGCTTGGTGGCGGCGGCCCGCCGCCAACGCCGCTCGTCCTCGGGCGTGACCTCGAAGCGCATGACCACCGCCGTCGGCGCCCGACGGCGGCGCGATGAGCGCTGCAGGCTCAGGCGCCGCCGCAGCTCGTTGCGGGACCAGTGCTCGGTCTCGGCGCGCTGGAGCCACAGCTCTTGCTCGGGCTCGGGCATGGACGCCAGCTCGGCGTGATGCTGGAAGCTCAGGCAGACCCGGCGCCGGGACGGGTCGAAGCGACGCGCGACCCAGGCGTAGTTGCGCAGCGTCTGGTAGTCGAGGTTGGTCTCCTGCAGCGCGGCGCGGTAGCGCTGTCCGAAGCTGCGCTGGCCGAACAGCAGCCAGTCACCCAGCGCCCAGGCCGACGCGCTCGACACCTGCCCGAGCCGGCAGCCGAGCGCCGTCCACTCCGTGAACGACATCCCCGGCCGCAGATGGAACGCGCTACCGCATTCGGTGCCGTGGCGTCCGTCATGACCAACATCCGTCGTCATCCTGTGACCTCCTCGCGCGCCGGTGCGCCGCCGGAGTCCGAATGGGTGGGCCTGGATCCTTCCTGGGGTAGTTTTCTACCTGGAAGTCCATCGTTCGTGTCGCGGATCCGCCGCGATTGAGGCCCACGGCCGAGGGACCGCCTCCAAGTGTGTTGGCCTGCTGACTCAGGGCCAGCCCGGGTGTCCCGCCGGCGGGACAGGACCGGCGTCGCGGCGGCTCGAGGCGAGCGCCTCGCGCGCGCGGCCTCGCAATACACCTCGCGATAGATGTTCGTGATTTACAGGGACTTACCGAGCTGGTCGAGCGGTTCCTCATCCGCTGTGTCGGGATCTCGCTTGGTGCAACGGCTCGACACTCCGCTCTGTGCCGCTCCGGAGAAGGAGCAGCCCGCCGAGCGGGAACAGCACGACGGACAGCAGGCCGGCGCCGATCAGCGCGGCGCTGGCGGCCGCGTCGATCAGGCCGAGCTCCATGCCGATCGCGGTCGCGGCGACGATGAACGGCAGCGACGTCGCCAGCATCAGCCCGGCGATGGCGGTGTGCCGCGCATCCAGCACGCGCCGGTAGACGATCGCCGGCAGACCGCGGGCGGCGAGCAGCGCGAGCGACGAAGATGGGGACCATCAGCAGGCTCGACGCGGACGCGGTGAGCGCGTCGAGATCGAAGCGCACGCCGCTCGTGACGAAGAAGGCGGGGACGAAGAAGCCGAACCCGACCGCCTCGAGCTTGGGGCGGAAGTCCGGGTGGGTCATCGCCTCGTCGCGGTCGGCGAGCGAGACGATCGTGCCGGCGATGAACGCGCCGAGGATCGCCTCGAGCCCGAGCGTCTCCGCCAGCGCGGCGAAGCCGACCAGCAGGACGAGCGTCGCGCGCACGCGGATCTGCGCGGTCGTGTCCTGCAGGCGCAGGAGGTCCGCGCGGATCCGCATGGAGTGCTCCGCGCCACGCACCACCAGGAGGACGGTCGCGGCGAGCAGGAACAGCGCGCCCAGCAGCAGGAGCGTCGACCCCGTCCCGCCCTCGCCCGAGAAGAAGATCGTGAGCAGGATGATCGCGCCGAAGTCGGCGATCGAAGCGGCGGCGATGATCAGCTGCCCGAACGTCGAAGAGAGCTGTCCCGAGTCCTTGAGCACCGGGACGAGCACCCGAGCGACGTCGCGCAGAGGATGATCGCGACCAGCAGGGGAGTGTCCACCAGCCCGCCCGCCTCGAGCCCGAGCGACACCGCGAGGGCGATCGCGAACGACAGCGCGAAGCCGAGCAGCGGTGATCCGCAGCACCTGCCCGCGCAGCTTCTCGAACTCGATCTCCAGGCCCGCCAGGAAGAGCACGAACGCGAGCCCGAGCAGCGCGACCACCTGGACCGCCTCGTCCACCTCGACGATCCCGAGCACCGACGGGCCGGCGACGATCCCGGCGAGGATCTCGAGCACCACGGATGGCAGCTGCACACGCGGGAAGAGGCCGAGCAGCATCGGTGCGGCGAAGGCGATCGCCACGACCACGAGGAGGTTGGTGAAGGAGAGCAGGAGCCACCCTTCACGCGACGCGAGTAGGGAGGACGCAGGGGTTCGACGCGTAGTCGCGCGCTTCGTCGAAGACGCGGCGCAGGCTGGCGTCGACCAGGCGCGGCTCGGCGTCGAATCGCCGGAACCGTGGGACGATGCTCGTCACTATCCAGCGCCAGCGGTCGGCGAAGCGGGTGATCCTCGGCCACGTCTGCGCCTGGAGCGCCTGCGGGATCCCTCGCGTGAGCGAGTAGAGGTAGAACGAGGTGAAGTACGAAGCCTCGTCGCGCACCCCGCGCACCTCGAAGGTCAGCGCCGAGCCGATCGAGAAGAGCCTCGCGAAGGGGCACGAGAGGCGGTCGAGGTTGGGTTGCACCAAGCGCGCGCTGCTCATGCTCGAGCAGCTGGACGTTGCCGTCCCAGATGAGATCCTCGGCCGTCTGCCGATCCTCCGATCCGGCCTCGAGGAGCACGGCGTCCCCGGTCGATCGCCTCGAAGCCGGCGAGGACGGGGGCGTAGTGGCGGTCCGCCCGCAGGAGAGCACGGAGACGGTCGATCCCGTCGTCGGCGGTGGCGTAGGCGAGGTGCACCCAGAAGATGTCGTCGAAGATCGCGTTGTTCGTCTCGCGGATCGTGTTCACGTCCGCGATCAGGAGCAGCCTTCCGGCGACCCAGGCTGTGCGGGATGTCGACGTACCCGGTGCGGTCTCTGTCGAGCCGGAGCGGAAAGAGGGCGAGCCGCGCGTGGTGCGACGCGAACGCGGCCATCCCGGCCCACTTGAGGTAGGCGGGCAGGGACTTGTAGATCCACGCGTAGCGTGACGAGATCTCCAGGTTGCGGTGGAACACGCACGGCTGGTCGGTCAGGAGACCGTCGGCGAGCGCCTTCCACCCGGCGATCGTGTCCGGCGCCCCGTTCCGGAGCACGAGCTCGCGCGGCTGGGGGATGAGCACGTCGGCGGTGATCGGGCTCGACGAGACGTCACGTGCCGGCAGTAGGCGGGACTCGAGGCGTTGGCCGCCTCGAGGATCAGCTCGGCGGTCTCCGCGGGGTGCGAGATCCCGACGACGTGCGACGCGCCGGCGATCTCCACGGTGCGCCTGGCGCCCGCCCGCTCGGCCATGTTGCGGTGCGCGCCGGCCGGGATGTTGCGGTCCAGCTCGCCGAAGACGAACCAGCTCGGCACGGTCTTCCACAGCGGAGCGTCGCCCGAGGCCTCGCCCAGCGCGGCCTCGGCGATCGGCCGCTGCGTGATCGCCAGCAGCTGGGCCTGGCGCTCGGGCAGGTCGGCGCAGAACTGCTGGTGGTACTTGTCCTGCTGGATGTAGAGGTCGGCGCCGCCGCCGGGGAGCGGGACGGGCTGGAGCGTCTCGCCGAGCGTCCCGCCCGGCACGGAGCCGGCCGCGTCGGCGGGGCTCTCGCCGGCCTCCAGCGCAAAGGCCGCGACGTAGACCAGGCCGACGATCTCGCCGGCGTCCGCCGGCACGTTGGTCATGACGGCCCCGCCGTAGGAGTGGCCGGCGAGGACGATCGGCCCGTCGACCGTACGGAGCAGCTCGGTCAGCCCGGCTGCGTCGCCCGCGACCGAGCGCAGCGGGTTGGCGTAGGCGATGACGCGATGGCCCTCGTCGACGAGCCGGTCGGCGACGTCGTTCCAGCTCGAGGATTCGGCGAAGGCGCCGTGGATCAGGACGATGGTGGGGGTCATGGACGCGAGCCTCTCCCGGCGCCGCCGCCTTCGCATCTGTGTGCCCTAGCGCGAGCCGCCTAGTCCGCTCCACCGGGCCCGTGTAGGTTCCGCCGCCTGGTGCTCCTGGGGCGTCAAACCGAGCGCGAGGCGCTCGACCGGCTGCTGGACGCTGTGCGCTCCGGCGAGAGCCGCGCGCTGGTCCTTCGCGGCGAGGCGGGGATCGGGAAGTCGGCCCTGCTGGCCCATGTGGCCGAGCGGGCGGCCGATTGCCACGTCGCACGCATCGCGGGGGTGCAGTCCGAGACGGGCTTGGCGTTCGCCGCGCTGCAGCAGCTGTGCGCGCCGATGCTCGACCGGCTCGACGCCCTGCCCGGCCCCCAGCGCGACGCGCTGGGCACCGCGTTCGGCCTGCGCGCGGGTCCGCCGCCGGATCGCTTCCTGGTCGGCCTGGCGCTGCTCGGGCTGCTGGCCGAGGTCGGGCGCGAGCAGCCGCTGGTCTGCCTGGTCGACGACGCCCAGTGGCTGGACGCCGCGTCGGCGCAGGCGCTGGCGTTCGTGTCGCGCCGGCTGCTGGCCGAGTCGGTCGGGATGGTCGTCGCCGTGCGCTCACCGGCGGGGAGCGACGGCTGGGCAGGGCTGTCCGAGCGCGTCGTCCGCGGACTGGGCATCAGCGACGCGCGTCGCGTTGCTGGCGTCGGCGATCCAGGGACCGCTGGACGAGCCGGTGCGCGACCGGATCGTCGCCGAGGCGCACGGCAACCCGCTCGCGCTGCTCGAGCTCCCGCGCGAGCTGGCGGGCGGGTTCGGGCTCCCCGACGGCGCCGAGGTGTCCGCGCGGCTCATGGAGAGCTTCCAGCGCCGGGTTGCCGCGCTTCCCGACGACACCCGGGCGCTGCTGCTCGTCGCCGCCATCGAAGCCGCGGGCGACAGCTCGCTGATCTGGTCGGCGGCCGCCCGGCTCGGGCTCGGCCCCGAGGCCGCGCTGCCGGCCGAGGAGGCAGGGCTGTGCGAGTTCGCCGCCATGGTCCGCTTTCGCCATCCGCTCGTCCGCGCGGCGGTCTATCGGGCGGCCGGGCTGGAGGAGCGGCGCGCGGTGCACCGCGCCGTCGCGGACGCGATCGACCCCGTGGCCGATCCCGAGCGCCGCGCGTGGCACCGGGGGCACGGAGCCGCCGGCGCCGACGAGGCCATCGCCGCGGAGCTCGAGCGGTCGGCCGGGCTGGCCCAGGCGCGCGGCGGCCTCGCGGCCGCCGCCGCGTTCCTCGAGCGCGCCGCGGAGCTGACGCCCGCGCCCGGAGCGCCGCACCGAGCGCGCCCTGGCGGCGGCCCGGGCCAAGCACCATGCGGGCGCGCCCGACGAGGCGGAGCGGCTGCTCGTGACGGCCGAGGCGGGCCCGCTGGACGAGCTCGCCCGCGTCGGCGTCGACGTCCTGCGCGCCCAGATCGCGTTCGCCGAGAGCCGCGGGCGCGAAGCCCCGGCGCTGCTGCTGCGCGCGGCCCGGCGGCTGGAGCCGCTGGACCCTCTCGCGGCACGCGACGCGTACCTCGACGCGCTGGCGACGGCGACCATCGCGGGACCGGGGCTGGCCGGCGACTGCTCGCCGGCGGTGGTCGCCCGGGCGGCGCTCGCCGCTCCGCCGGCGCCCGAGCCCCCGCGCGCCTCGGACCTGCTCCTCGACGGCACGGCCCTGCTCGCGAGCGAGGGGTATCCCGCAGCCGCGCCGACGCTGCGGCGCGCGCTCGCGGCGTTCCGCGACGACGCGCTTCCCGTGGACGTCGCGTTGCGCTGGCTGTGGTTCGCCGCGCACGCCGCGCTCAACGTGTGGGATGACGAGAGCTGGGAGCTGCTCGCGACGCGGAACGTCGCCCTCGCCCGCCAGACCGGGGCGCTGACCGCGCTGCTGCCGGCGCTCAACACGCGCGCCGGGGTGCACCTCGGCTTCGGCGAGCTCGACGAGGCGGTCCTCCTGCTCGACGAGGTCCGGGCGATGAGCGATGCGACGGGTGGTCCGGGCGCGGCGTTCATCGAGCTGGCCCTCGCCGGCCTGCGCGGCGACGAGGGTGACGTGGCGCGGCTGTCCGAGTCGGTCATCCGGGATGCGGCGAGCCGGGGCGAGGGCATCGCGGTCAACGCGGCGTGTTGGGCGCGGGCGGTGCTCGGCAACGGCCTCGGCCACTTCGACGAGGCGCTGGCGGCGGCGCGGCAGGCCACGAGCAACCCGGACGAGGTGTGGACCTCCGCCTACGGGGCCGTCGAGCTGATCGAGGCGGCCGCGCGGACCGGTGCCGGCGAGACGGCGGCCGCCCACCTGGAGCGGCTCGCGGTCGCGACCCGGGCGAGCGGGACCCCGTACGCGCTGGGACTGGAGGCCCGGTGCCGCGCGCTCCTCAGCGAGGGCGAGGCCGCCGACCGGCTCTACCGCGAGGCGATCGACGCGCTCGGGCGCACGCGCGTGCGCGTGGACCTCGCCCGCGCGCACCTGCTCTACGGGGAGTGGCTGCGCCGCGAGCGCCGGCGGCTCGAGGCTCGCGAGCAGCTGCGCACGGCGCAGAACCTGTTCGCGGACATGGGGCTCGAGGCGTTCGCCGCACGGGCCGGGCACGAGCTGCTGGCGACCGGCGAGACCGCCCGCCGCCGGCGGCCCGAGACGCGCGCCGGGCTGACGGCCCAGGAGGACCGGATCGCCCGGCTGGCGCGCGACGGGCTCACCAACCCCGAGATCGGCGCGCGGCTGTTCATCAGCCCCCGCACGGTGGAGTACCACCTGCACAAGGTCTTCACCAAGCTCGACATCGGGTCCCGCGCGCAGCTCGGGGCAGTGCTCCCGAACCCGCGCGCCGAGTCCGACTAGGGGCTCCGACCGGGGTCACCCGGATGCGAAGGCGCCGGCGGGGCGAGAACGTCTCCCCATGCGCCGCCACGGTGGCGGTCGGCATCGAGGACTTCTCCTGCCCGTGCTGCGCGGCCGAGGTGCTGGCCGCCGTTCGCGCGCTCGACGGCGTGCGCGCCGCGGAGCTCGACTACCAGGCGTCGCGCCTGCGTCGAGCTCGACGCGGGGCGGGGGAGGAGGCCGTGCGCGACGTGGTCCGAGCGGCACGGCTACCGCAGCGACGGCGACGCGGGCGGCGCGACCACCGGCGAGCTCGCGCACCGGGCGCAGCTCGCGCCCATCACGTGCGGCACCAAGCAGGACCGCATGCAGTACGAGCTTCCGCACACGCGCGCGGGGGAGGAGCACCACGACCCGTCGCGCGACGGCGACGGCGGCATGTCCCACGACATGTCCGACCCGGCGCTGGCGGCGGCGATGGAGCGCGACCTGCGCGATCGCTTCCTCCTCGCGCTCGTGCTGACGATCCCGATCGTCCTGCTGTCACCGGTGGGGGAGAGCTGGTTCGGCCTGGAGCTGATCGAGTCCCTCGACGTCCGCAACTGGCTGATGCTCGCCCTGTCGGCGCCGGTGGTCTGGTACGCGGGCTGGGTGTTCCTCGGCGGCGCCTGGACGTCGTTGCGCAGCCGCGCGCTCAACATGTCCGTGCTGGTCGCGACCGGCGTGCTCGCCGCCTGGCTGTCGAGCGTGTTCCTGACCGTCGTCGGCGAGGAGACGTTCTTCGAGGCCGCGGGGATGCTCGTCACGTTCGTCCTCTTCGGCCACTGGATCGAGATGAAGAGCCGCAAGGGCACGAGCGACAGCCTGCGCGCGCTGTTCGACGTCGTCCCCCCGACGGCGACCGTGCTCCGCGAGGGGCAGGAGGTCGAGCTGCCGACCGCCGCGATCGTGGTCGGGGACGTCGTCCGCCTCAAGCCGGGCGACAAGGTCCCCGTCGACGGCGTCGTGCGGAGCGGCTCGAGCTCGATCGACGAGAGCCTCGTCACCGGCGAGTCGCTCCCGGTCAGCAAGGGCGTGGGCGACGGACTGATCGGCGGCACCGTCAACCGGTCGGGCACGCTCACGTTCGAGGCGACCAGGATCGGCGCCGACACGGCGCTCGGCCAGATCATCGACCTCGTCGAACGCGCGCAGGCGTCGACCGCCCCCGGCCAGCGGCTCGCCGACCGGGCCGCCGGCGTGCTGGTGATCGTCGCGCTGTCGGCAGGCGTGCTCACGTTCGCGGCGTGGACGCTGTTCTCCGACGAGGACTTCATCCGCTCGCTGACCTTCGCGATCAGCGCGGTGGTCATCGCCTGCCCCGATGCGCTCGGCCTCGCGACGCCGACGGCGGTCGCCGTCGGCACGGGGATCGGCGCCCGCCACAACATCCTCATCAAGAACGCGGCGACGCTGGAGGGAATCGGCGGGCTCGACGCGATCGCGCTCGACAAGACCGGCACGCTGACGGTCGGGCAAGCCCACCCTGACCGACGTGGTGGCCACCGGCGACGTCCCGGAGCGCGAGCTGCTGCGGCTCGTCGCAAGCGCGGAGCGCGGCTCGGAGCACCCGCTCGCCGGGGCCATCGTCGAGGCCGCGCGCGAGCGCGGCCTCGAGCTCGCCGAGCCCGAGGCATTCGAGTCGGTGGCCGGCCACGGCTTGACCGCCACCGTCGCCGGCAGCGGCTCGCGATCGGCAACGCGCGGTTGCTCGAGCGCGAGGGCATCGGCTCGACGGTCTGGCCGAGCGAGCCGCGGCGCTGTCCGAGGAGGGCAAGACGCCGGTCTACGTCGCCGTCGACGGCAAGCCGGCGGGCCTCGTGGCGGTGGCCGACCAGGTCCGCCCGAGCGCGCGCGATGCGATCGCCGCGCTCAAGGCGCTCGGCATCGAGGTCGCGATGATCTCCGGTGACAACCGGCGGACCGCCGAGGCCGTCGGCCGCGAACTGGGCATCGAGCGCGTCATCGCCGAGGTGCTGCCCGCCGACAAGGCCGGGCACGTCGCCGGTCTCCAGCAGGAGGGCAAGAGGGTCGCGATGGTCGGCGACGGCGTCAACGACGCCCCCGCGCTCGCACAGGCCGACGTCGGCATCGCGATCGGCGCCGGCACCGACGTCGCGGTCGAGACGGCCGACGTCGTGCTCATGCGCTCCGACCCGCTCGACATCGCGGCCGCGGTGCGCCTGTCGCGCGCGACCGTGCGCAAGATGAAGCAGAACCTCGTGTGGGCGTCGATCTACAACGTGACGGCGATCCCGCTCGCCGCCGGCGTCCTGTTCCCGTCGACCGGCCTCGAGCTCCGCCCGGAGTGGTCGGCGCTGCTGATGTCCGCAAGCTCGGTGATCGTCGCGACGAACGCCGTGCTGCTGAAACGCGTCGAGGTGGACGTGACCACGTACGAGAGGAGCACACCATGAGCACCACCCTGCAGCCGGTCGCCGGAAGCACGCCGGCCGGGCCGTACTCGCCCGCAATCGTCGCGTCGGGCCGGTTCATCTACGTGTCCGGGCAGGGCCCGCTCACCGACGGCAAGCCGGTCAGCGGCACCATCGAGCAGGAGACCGCGCACGCCCTCGCCAACATCGCCAGGATCCTCGAGGGGGCCGGCGCGACGATGGCCGACGTCGTCCGATGCGGCGTGTTCATCGCGGACCTCGCCGACCTCCCGGGGATGAACCGGGCCTACGCGGAGGCCTTCGGGGATCACCGGCCCGCTCGGACCACGGTGGGGGCTGCGCTCCCCGGGATCAAGGTCGAGATCGACTGCGTCGCGCTTCTGCGTGGCGAGGCGCGTGAGCCCATCGACGCGCACACCATCGAGGAGTAGCCTCCACATGAGAGGCGCATGGGAAAGCGCCACGCATAGGAGGAGGGGCATATGAAGGTCAGGTGGCTGATGGCTGCCGCCGTCACTGCGTTGCTGGCCGTACCGGTCGGTGCGTCCGCTCATCCGATGGAGATTGGGAACACGCTGTTCTCCGGACAGATGCCCGAAGTCGAGGGGTTCCTCGACTCGAAGCCGGTCCCGTTCTTCCGCGGCTCACCGCCGACGCAGTACTCCAAGAGCGACAACGTGCGGTTCCTCGGCTTCTCGGCGCGGCCCGCGACGGGGAGCCTGTCGGAGGCGAACTCCGACATCGCGTTCCAGGGCAGGTACACGTACCAGGGGACGTTCCCCGGCTTCCGGATCGTGGACGTCGGCAATCCGTTGAAGCCGAAGGAGGTCATCAACTACACGGACTGCCGCCACCCGAGTGGTCAGGGTGACGTCGTCATCTACAAGGACGTCATGACGCGCTCGTGGGACTCCGCGTCCGCGGCCGGCATGCCGGCCGGCGGCTGGCCGTGCGGTGACACCGTCGTCCCGGCCGGCCAGGAGGGTCTGCACGTCATCGACGTCGGCAACCCGAAGAGGCCCGACGTGGAGGCGTTCATCCCGCTGCCGTGCGGCTCGCACACCGCGACCGGCGTGCCCGATCCGCGCAACGACCGCCTGATCGTCTACAGCACGCCATCGAACGGCAACTGCGACGGCATCGACGTGATCGAGATCCCGCTGGACGACCCCGATGAGGCGTCGTACCACCACTTCGAGCCGTCAGCCGACCTGATCGCGTGCCACGACACCGGCGTCATCCTCGGCAACGTGCTGCGTGCCGCGTGCGCGGGCGGCCAGGGCTTCGCGGTCTGGAGCCTGGATCGCAAGGAGGGCGGCTCGCTGATCGACCCGAAGCTCCTCTACACCAAGAACATCAAGACGGAGCTCGGCAAGAACGTCAACACCGGCCACTCCGCCGCCTTCTCCAACGACGGCAAGACGCTGATCTTCGGCCACGAGCCCGACGGCGGCGTCCGTCCGCGGTGCCTGGCGACGGGCACGGCGATCCCGACGCCCGCCGAGCCGCCGCTGGGCAACCCGACGTACCCGGTGCAGACGGACGACATGAAGTCGTTCTTCTTCTTCAACACGGAGACCGGGGCGCTCAAGGCCCAGTGGACCTTGCCGCGCCCGCAGAGCCAGTACGAGAACTGCACGCTGCACAACTACAACGTGGTTCCGACCAAGCACCGCGACATCCTCGTGCACGGCAGCTACCAGTCGGGCATCGGCGTCCTCGACTTCTCGAACCTGAGGAACATCCGGGAGATCGCGTACGCCGATCCGGAGCCCATCACCCCGAACACCTACACGATCGGGGGCGACTGGTCCTCGCACTACTACAACGGACTGGTCTACCAGTCAGACATCACCCGCGGCCTCTTGTCGTGGGTGGTCCTGAGTCCCGCACTCATCGGCTCGAGGTTCCTCGACCGCCTGAACCCGCAGACCCAGGAGTTCACGACCCGCTAGCGGCAATGCGGAGGGGCGGCCACGCCGCCCCTCCGCGACGCTCCGTCGCCGGAAGCGGGATGTCGGCGGTCAGCCCGCGACCGTCCCGAATGCCTGCGCGTGGCAGTCGTTGCTCGCGTCTCGGTGGACGGTGGCCGCCGAGACCATGGCGACGCCAGGGCTGCCCTGCATCTGGATGAAGAACGACTCGCCGCCGGACGAGGCCGGGTACTCGAAGAAGCCGCCGGCCGGCAGTTGCCGGAAATCCGGGCGGGCGTCGTCACTGTCCACGAACAGGTTCGCGGGCGCGGTCGACGCGTTGATGATGCTCAGGAGCCCATTGCCCCCGAGGTTGGACGGGCATCGGTAGCGCAGCCGGATCAGCCCGCCGATCGCCGGGCCGACGAAGCTGGTCGTGCTCGGTCCTGTGACGACCGCCTGCCCGTCCGAGGTGCCGCCCTCGACGGCCCGCATGAAACCGCCGGAGTCGATGCCGTCGAGCTGGTCGGCGTTCGCGACCTTGCCGGAGACGTCGCTCCCGCTCACGCAGTTGGTGCAGTCGAGGGCTCCACCGAGCGTGACGTTCGTGCCGACGTCGAGGTTCGAGGAGACATCCAGGTTCCCGCCGACGTGCACCTTGTCATCGAAGTAGCCGGCGAAGCCGTTGCCCGTGTTGTCGCCGTAGACCGCGTGGCCGCTGTCGCCCGCGCGGCCGGCGACCCCGGACCCGCCTGGCCCGGTGTGCTCGCCGTACACGCCGGACGCGGCGAGGTCGTTCGTGTTGCCCTGCACGCCGTTGCCGGAGCCGGTGTTGGTGACGTCGACGACGCCGGAGCCGAGAGTGGGGCTGACGTTGTGGTTGATGGCCAGGCCGCGGCGCACCCACGACGTCGACTCGAGGCCGTCGAGCAGATCAGCGTTGAGGTTTGTCACCTTCGTGCTGCTGTTGACCTCCATCGGGGCCTTGCCCGTCGGCACGTTGAGCTCGAGCGCCGTCGAGCCGTTCGCCGTGTTCGTGTTGGTGACCTTCAGCGTCGAGCTGCTTGCCGCACCAGACGCCGACACCTCGGTGGGCGACGTTGCGGTGTTCGGCACCCCGAGGATGAGGTTGCCACCGGTCGCGGCGACGGCGACACCTCCGAGGGCGACGAACAGCGCCAGAAGCGCGACGGCCATCGACGGCGACAATGCGTGACGGAGTCGCTTGCGGCCGGAGGCATGCTTGACCTTGGGCATTGCACTGCTCCTCGTCCTCCATGGGGAGTGGCTCTCCCTGGAATCGGGGTTGATTGCCCAGAAGGACGCCAGGTTTCGCGGATAATTCCGAGGCGACGTTCAGACGCAGGCGGCCTGTAAATACGAGGCGAGATGACGATGAGGATCCAGGGCGCCTCTGACGGCGGCCGCGCAGCGGGTCGTCGCACGTGGGACCATTCGGCCAGTCGGAAGGGACTCCGCTCAAACGCGGCGAACGATGCGCCGAGGACGACGGGATGCCCGGCTTGCAGCACGTACCCATTCACCGACGTGGCGCGCGGCGGTATGCGGCCCGCGCGGTGCTGGTCGTCGTGCTCGCAGCGGCCATGGGGGGAATCGCGTCCCCGGCCGACTCCTCTGGGCGTCCCGCGCTCGGGAGTCGGGTGCCCGACGGCGGCCACGGGCACCGGGCTGATCGCCGTCAACGGTCGGGGTTGGTGAGCGCGAGGATGAGGGCCCGTCGGCCTCTGGTGTTCGGCATCTACCCCGGCGGCGCCGCGGGCACTGTGGGGCCCGTCCGGCGAGGTTCGTCCTGAGGTCGCCGAACTCCGGCTCGAGGCGCTGAGGACGCTGCGCGGCGGCGACCGGCCGTTCGTGGTGCACCTCTACGAGTCGTATACGGAACCGGCGGACGCCGGTGCGCTTCCCGAGTGGCTGGAGTCACAGATCGCGGCCTACACGGCCGACGGCTTCAGCGTCGAGCTGGTCCTCGCGTATCGCCCGAAGCGGCCGACGGGTGACGTCTCCGGTTTCGCCGGCTTCGTCCGCGCCCGCGTGCGCCAGCTCGGCGGCAACCCGCGCGTGACCGACCTGCAGGTAACCAACGAGGCGAACGTCGCCGGCGCTCCCAATGCCGCCGACGGCGCCTATCCGGGCGCCCGGCGGGCGCTCGTGCGCGGCGTCATCGCTGCGAGCGATGAGGCCAGGAGCCGCGGCTTCCGTCATCTGCGCATCGGGTTCAACTGGGCGTACCAGCGTGGCCGCGCCGAGCGTGCGTTCTTCTCCTCCCTGCGGAGGATCGGCGGGAGGCGGTTCACGACCGCCGTCGACTGGGTCGGGCTCGATTCCTACCCGGGCACGTGGGGCCCTGCACTCGCCGGCACCGACCTCTCCTCCGGCGTCCGCTCTTCGACGCTCGCGGCGATCCGTCTGCTGCGAGAGGACCTGCTCCCGCGCGCCCGCCTCGGCGCGGCCGAGCTGCACGTGTCAGAGAGCGGGTACCCGACCGGGCCCGGGCGGACCGACGCGATGCAGGAGGAGGCGCTGCGGGCCGCCGTGCGGGCCGTGGCCAAAGCGGCCCCGGCGCACCGCGTAACGGGCTACCGATGGTTCGATCTCCGTGACGCCGATTCTTCGAGCTCGAGCTTCGAGAGCCAGTACGGGCTGATGCGTGACGACTACAGCCCGAAGCCGGCGTTCTCCGCTTATCGAGAGCTCATCGCGAAGCTCGGTTGATCCCGTCCGCGAACGCGTGGCGGGCGCCCGGTGAGCTTTCGATGCGCCAGTCGGTCTCCTTGCGCAGGTTGAACCACACGATCGAGCGGATGTAAGGCCGGCGCTCGACCTCGGTGAACATGCCGCGGATCCATGCAGCCTTGCTGCCGCCCGTTTCGGTGCTGGCGATCTCCGAAAGCTCGACCGGCTTGCTCGGGTCGAGCGCGTGAACGGCGTCCAGCGTCGGGCCGACGGCCCGGGCGAACGACCGCCATCGGTGGCGGAACAGGGTCGAGCCGCCGTTGAAACCCGAGACGCCGATCACGTCGACCTGGTCGGAGCCGGGGAACAGTTCCGGCCGCGTCGAGCCGGCGACCGGCGCCCATATCCAGGTCACGTTGTCGGCGCCGGCGGCGGCGTAGATCGCTCGCACGTGGCGCCACGCGCGAGCGAACTCGCCGCGCCGGTTGCCGTTGGCGAGCTCGGCCCATGGGTACCAGCGCCCGTTCATCTCCTGCCCGAAGCGCAGGCGAACGGGACCGCCGTAGGAGGCGATCTCGCGCGCCCAGCGCCGGATGAGGCGATCGTGATCGCCCGCGATGATGCGCGCCAGTCGGTACCGGGGCTGGTCGGTGCCATCGGAGGCGTTCCACGGCTCCCAGGTGATCTCCGGCGTGCTCCCGCGCGCCGCGACCGCGCGCGCCTGGCGGGCGTCGAAATCTTCGTTGTGCGCCCAGTCGGCGAACCACATGACGATGCCTGCGTGGTGGCGGGCGTCCTGCTCGAAGGCGTTGACCTCGCGCAGGTCACCCGTTCTCCAGGGACGGGCCGCGTTGCGAGCCAGGGCCAGCGTCGTGACGCCGAGCTGCACCCGCGGCGCCGTCGCTCCGGCCCCGGCGGGCCACGGGCGCGGCTCGCTGGCCCGCGTCCCGCCACTCCAGGGACCGGCGAGCTGCAGGGCCAACAGCCCGACCACTGCGAACAGCAGCGCACCCGTGAGCAGGGCGCCTGGGTGCCGCCGCGCCGTCATCCGATCGACCCCACGAGCGGCGTCCAGCAGGCGACTGTCACTGCCACGGTGGCGGCGGTGACCGCCGCGACCGCGAGCATCGACCCCGCCCGAAAACGCAGCAGGGTGACCAGCCGGCCTGTCCTACGCCGCAGGTCGCGAAGCTCCAGCCCGAGCGCCGTGACGAGCAGGGCGATGACCATCGCGAGATTGAGGAGCACGAGCACGACGTAGCCCTGGGTGGGCGCGTGGCCCCCCATCGCGTAGAACACCCCGATGGCGCCAAGGGCCAGCTCCGCAAGCACCAGCGACGGGCCGTACAGCCGAGCCCCCGGCGGCGGGGCGCCTTCGCGCACGCCCTTCGGAGTGATCATGTACGGGCGCTTCACGCGCAGCACGGCGTTGACGACCGCCCACAGCACGATCGGCCAGCGCGCGATCTCCAGCACCATGCCGCGCCAACTCAGCCCGATTCCCTGTGGCTGGAACCATCGCCGGCTCCAGCGCCACATCAGCGTTGCGGTGAGGACTACGGCGAGGTTGTAGACCAGGTACTCGAGCAGCCCGACGTCGGCGATCGGCCGGCCGCTGAGCAGCGCCACCATCGGCAGTACCCACAGCACGCCGAGCGACAACGACCACAGCGTGTACCAGCTCTGGGCCATCAGGAACTGGAACGCCTGGCCGGGCGTGTAACGGCGCACCAGCCGCGGCGTGTGACGCAGGAGGATCTGCACCATCGAGTACGCCCACGCGAACTGCTGGCCGAGGTAGGTACCGAAGTCCGCGGGGCCCTCGCCGGTCGCGATGACCTCCGGGACGAAGACCCCAGAGTGTCCGGCGGCGGCCAGCGCGACCGTGTCGAGGTGGTCCTCGGCGCGCGTCGGTTGGAAGCCGCCGATGCCGCGCACCGCCTCGGTCCGGTACGTGGTGTGCGAGCCGATGATGAACGGCGTCCGGCTGTGGCCGTAGAAGCCCATCTGCAGCGGGCCCTGCAGCACCAGGTCCTGCTCGGCCAGGCCGCGCGCGGTCCAGCTGTCGAGGTTGCCGGCCACGCTGGGCGCCTGCACCCATGCCACGGCCGGATCGTCGAAGTAGCCCAGCGTGCGATCGAGGTACTCCGGGACCGGGTAGTGGTCGATGTCCATCTGGACGAAGACGTCGTAGTCGATGCCCAGCATCCCGACGTGGTCCAGCCACGCGTTGACGTTGCCGGCCTTCGTCTTGGCCTGAAAGGGCGGCCCGGGCTGGTTCCACGCCGGCCGGCCCTTGCGAGTGAAATATCGGACGCCGAGCTCGGCCGCGAGGGCCTCCACGTCGGGATCGCCGCCCTCGTCCAGGACCCAGCTGTCGTGCGGGTAGCGCACCCGCGTGAGCGCCTTCAGCTGCGCGGCGATCACGTCGAGCGTCTCGTGCGACGGCACGCACAGCGTGATCATCGCGACCCGGCGGTCAGGAGCCGGCTCCATGTGCACGGGCCGGCGCATCCGCCCGACGAAGAACCAATAGAAGCTCGGCAGGACCGTCGTGAGGTAGGCCAGCGGGATCGTGGCCGCGAGATAGAGCCCCAGCGCGCCGATGTGCTCCGGACGCAACCACCACGTCCAGAACCGCGCGACGACGGCGACCCACAGCAAGGTGAGCGCCCAGTAGACCACGCGCTCGCGGCGCGAGAGCGCCGACCGCGAAGTGACCGTCCGCGGCGGGAAGGTGCGCCGGGTGGGAGCTGTCGCGATCGCTTCGAGGACCGCCGTGCCGCCGCCGGCCGCGTGCGAGGAATCGCGGCGGAAACGGCTACGCCCGGCCCCGTCCTCGAGGCCTTGGGCATCCAAGGAGACGTGCGGCCTAGCTGCCGGCCGGGCCGGGCAGCTCCGGCCTGAATCGTCCTCGTGCTGTATGGGAGCGTGGTCGTGCTTACGACCGGGGCGCGAGATCACGGCGCGCCATGTTCGGCGGCCAGCGTGTCGATCGGCAGTGACGTCGGCTCGGTGTTAACAGTTACGGTCTCCAGCATGTCGCGCAGCTTCCCATTTGTTATCTCCTAAGCAGTAGTGGCCGACGAGTGCCGGCGGTTTCACCGCCGGCAACAGCGGTGAGGTCGGAGCTGCGATTTAGCCAGCACAAGGATGCCCGGCGGAGACGAGCGTTTCCGATCGTCTGCCGAAGCTTGCGCTTCGCACGCTTCAACAAAAAGGAACCCGCGCAGGGGAAACCGTTACGCGGCGCGTCCTAAGTGTTTTGTAAAGGTCCTAAGTGTTGGTTAAGCCGAGGACAGGACGGAATAGGGTGCAACGCCACAGCGGAACCCAGGGCACACGCGCGACGGTATTTGGCGCCGGCTACGTCAGCGCCACGCTCCGGTGCGCAGCGGCAGAGCTGCGGCCGATTGGCGACGGCTACGGAGCTTGGGTCGGCGATCCTGCGTGGCCCATAGAGGGGATTGCCCGCGCGGTGCGCAGAGCGGTCTGCCGGTCGGGCGGATGAGTGGCGAGGGACTCCCGACGCGCGCGACTGATTGAAGTAATAATGGCCAGAAGTCGAGAACGCTGTGATAGAGCGGAGGGCTTGAACACTCGATAGGCGGAGTATGGTGAATCGCGGATAACCGGTAAAGCGAGCGGCCCGAGGTGTGGAACGAGGACGTCGGGGTGTGACGGCTCAGCCGTCGCGGCGCTCGCGCTCGACGGCCCGCGCCAGCTCGACGCGGGACGACACGCCGAGCTTGCGGAAGATGTTGCGCAGGTGCGTCTCCACGGTCTTCAGGCTGAGGAACAGTTCCGCTGCGATCTCGGGGTTGGTGTTGCGGTCGACAACGAGCTGACTGACCTGCATCTCCCGCGCGCTGAGCGAAGCCAGCCCGTCCCCGGTCGCGCCCGGCCGGGTGCGGCGGTGGACCCGTTTCCCGAGGCGGCGCAGCTCCTGCTCGGCGGCGTCCCGGTGGGGGAGCGCGCCGCATTCTTCGAAGGTGGCCGCCGCGCGCTGGTACTCGATCACCGCGCGGTCTGACTCGCCGGCCGCCGCGAACGCGCGTCCGGCGAGCATCCGCGACAGCGCGGCCTCGATCACGGCGCCGACCTCCTCGGCGGCGGCCGCGGACGCCAGCGCCCGTTCGGCGGCCGTACCGTGCTCGCCCGCGTGCAGGGCGACCATCGCGGCGGCATGCTGCGCCCAGGCGATCGCCACGGGGAGGCCCAGCGCCGTCGCATACGCTTCCGCCGCCGCTGCCGTTCGCTCGGCCTCGTCGCGACGGCCCAAGTCCGCATAGGCGCTCGCCAGGGCGTCGAGGCCCATCACCTGCCAGGCGCCCGGAATCGACTGCAGTGCCTCCTCCGAGAGGGCGTCGACCGCGCGCTGGCTGCGCCCGCCCATCACCGCCGCGCGCGCGACCACCATGGCCGCCCAGGACGAGAGGACGCTCTGGTCCAGCCGTCCGGTCAGCTCCAGGGCCTCCTCGGCCATGTCGAGTGCGGCCGGGAGATCGCCTGCCATCGCCGACAGCAGGGCGCGATTACGCAGCGCCCACGCCATGCTCTGCGTGATGCCGCCCAGCCGCCCTGCCTCGACGCCGTCGTCGAGCACCGTCGCCGCCTCGGCGAGCCGGCCGCGCATGAAGTGCGCCGCACCCAGCGCCGGGAGCAGCGTGGGGTGCAGGCGGCCGGCAGCACGGCCGAGCCGGAGCGCCCGCTCGGCGAGCGCGACCGCCTCGTCGTAGCGGTCCAGGTATGTGGCGGCCGACGTCAGGTAGGCGGCCGCGTCGACGCGAGCGCTGAGCTCCTCGTCCGACATGTCGGCGAGCAGGGCGAACGCCTCGGCGTAGGCGGTCTGGGCCTCGGGGACGTCGCCGCCGACGGCGTGGCCGAGTGTGAGGATCGCGGCGGCCGAGCCGACGAGCGGCCGCTCGCCGAGGTCGCGTGCCGCAGCGAGCGCCCGGCTACCCCAGTCGCGCACCGAGTCGGGATCCGCGCGGAACAGGCCGTCGATCGCGAGCTCGATCATGAGCGAGATGGCGTCGGGCGCGGCCGGGTCCGGGAGCTGGTCGAGGGCGGCGACGAGCCGCGCGTGCGCCTCCTGGTGGCGTCCGAGCAAGCGCTCGACGCCGGCGCACGTCGTCGTCAGCTGCACGCGCAGACCGACCGCGTCGGGCGGAGCGAGCGCGATGCTCTCCAGCAGGTCGGCGTGGCTCTCGCCGAGTCGGCCTTCGGCCGCCAGCGCGCGCGCCCTGGCCAGCAGGAGCTCGACCCGCCGCTCTCCGCTCGCGTCGTCGGGCAGGAGTCGCAGCGCGGCGCTGAACCAGCGGGCGGCGCTCGTGGGCGCGCGAAGCAGCGCTGCCGCGCCCGCCTCGGCGAGGACGGCGACCGCGGCCAGGTCCCCGTGCCTCGCCGCGAACTCGACGTGGTGCGCCCGCGACGCAGGCGAGGCGCCGCGCTCGGCGAGGACTCGCGCGCACCGCTCGTGGGCGCCGAGCAGCCAGCCGCCGGGCGCGCTCTCGTACACCGCGCGGCGTACGAGCGGGTGCCGGAACCGGAAGCGTCGCGGGACGTCGGTCGCGCGCGCGAGGCCGAGCTCGAGCAGCTCGTCCAGCGCCTCCATGCTCGTGGCCTCGTCCGCCGCGGCCGCGGCGGCGGCGAGGTCTGGCTCGAACGGGTCACCGGCGACGGCCGCCCCGCGCAGCACCCGGCGGGTCCCGTCGGAGAGGAGCCCGATCTCCTCCGTGAGCGAGGCGATCACCGCTGCGGGGACGCCGACCTCCTGCAGCGCGCTGCCGTCGGCCGGCCGAAGCGCGGCGGTGTCGGTTCCGTGCGAGCGCGCGAGCTGCTGGAGGTAGAACGGGTTGCCGCCGGCCTCCTCGTAGAGTGCGTCCGCACGTGCGCGCCCGACGGCCTCGCCGAGCAGCTCGCCGGCCGCGTCGCGAGCCAGTCGGCTCAACTCGACGTGCGTGATCTCGCCGTGGCGGTCCGCCCGCTCGAGCGCCCGCACGAGGCGCTCGGGCCGCTGATGCGGGCGTGCCGCCAGCACGACTAGGACGGCTGCGTCGGGCGGGCTGCGGAGGAGTGCGGTGAGCAGGTCCACCGACGCGGCATCCGCCCAGTGGACGTCGTCGAGCACGAGCACGAGTGTCCCGCGGACCGCGAGCCGCTCGAGCAGCTCCCGCACGGCACGATGGGCCCGGTAGCGCTCGTCCTGGACGACGGGCGGCCCGTCGGATCCGAGGTCGGCCAGCGACGGCATCACGTGCGCCAGCTCGCTGCGCGCCTCCACGGACAGCGACGCGACCAGCTGCGGGTCGACGCCGGCGACGTACTCGTCGAGCGCGTCGACGAAGACCCAGAATGGGAGGTCCTGCTCCAGTTCGGACGCGCTACCGCCGAGGACGGTGCACCCACGGGCATCCGCTCGTGCGGTCAGCTCGGCCAGCAGCCTCGTCTTTCCGATCCCGGGCTCGCCCTCGATCACCAGCGGCGCCGTCCGGCCGTCGCCCAGCTCGTCGAGCGCGCGATCGATCACCGCCAGCTCGACGGCGCGCCCGACGAGATGATCGGCGACTCGGGTCACGGTTCGGGGACTGCTCGGCGAGCATAACCCGGCCGCGGGATCAGGGTGCGAGATCGGGGTGCCCGCCCGATGTAGGGGTGCGGCATCCGCGGGAGTCTGCGGGCATGCCCTGCTTCCTCATCCATCACCGCCACGAGCCGCAGCAGTGCGGCGTCGCCTTCGCCAACTTCAAGGGCTTCGCGAGCCCCCTGCGCCACCGCCCCGCGCTGGCCTCTTGTCTGGACGGCGACCACGGCATCTGGTGGACCGTCGAGGCCATCGACGACGAGGACGCGCTGCGGCAGCTGCCGTTCTTCGTCGCGCAGCGATCGACGGTCACACGGGTGGCCGAGGTCGAGATCCCGTGAGCCCCCCGATCCCCTCCAAGGAGTCCCCGATGCAACCGTATCCCCGCCGGTGGCAGGCGCTCGGCGTGCTCGCGCTGAGTCTGCTCGTCATAACGATGGGCAACACGATCCTCAACGTCGGCCTGCCGACGATCCGCGAGGAGCTCGACGCGAGCTCCAGCCAGCTGCAGTGGATCGTCGACAGCTACCTGCTGGTCTTCGCCGGCCTGCTGCTCGCCGCCGGCAGCCTCGGCGACCGCTTCGGCCGCAGGCGCGCGCTCGTGTCCGGACTGGTGATCTTCGGTGCCGGATCGATCGCTGCCGTCTTCTCGACCGACTCGACCATGCTGATCGCCTCGCGGGCGCTGATGGGCCTCGGTGCGGCCGGGATCATGCCCACGACGCTTTCGATCCTGACCAACATCTTCCCCGCGTCGGAACGCCCGAAGGCGATCGCCGTCTGGGCCGCCGTGTCGGGTATCGGCGTCGCCTTGGGACCCATCTCGGGCGGCTTCCTGATCGAGCACTTCGCCTGGAGCAGCATCTTCCTGATCAACCTGCCGCTGGTGGCCGTGTGTCTGCTCGGCGCCTGGGTGCTGGTGCCGAACTCGCGTGACCCGCATCCGCCGCAACTCGACTTGGTCGGCACGGGCCTCTCTGTCGTCGGCCTGACCGCGATCGTGTGGGCGCTGATCGAGGCGCCTGACCACGGCTGGGGCAGCCCGGTCATCCTGGCGGCCTTCGGGGCGGGCGCGGCGATCGCGGCCGCGTTCATCGCCTGGGAGCGCCGCAGCTCGCATCCGATGCTCGACGTCAGCGTGTTCCGCAACCTGCGCTTCAGCGCCGCGAGCATCTCGATCGCGTTCGTGTTCTTCGCGCTCATGGGCGTCGTGTTCTGCCTCACCACCTACCTGCAGTCGGTGCTCGGCTTCAGCGCGCTGCAGGCCGGCGTCCGCATGCTCCCGATCGCGGTCGGCATGGTCTTCGCCTCGAAGGTCGCCGTCGGCCTCACGCGCCGCCTCGGCACCAAGGTCTCCGTTGCATCAGGTCTCGGCCTCGTCGCCGTGGCGTTGGGTCAGATCGCAGGCTTCGACATGTCGACGACGGACCTCAGCATCTCCATGGCGCTCGGCACCCTCGGAACTGGCATGGGCTTCGCCATGTCCCCGGCCACCGAGGCGATCATGGGCGCCCTCCCCCCGGCCAAGGCCGGCATCGGATCGGCCATGAACGACGTCGTCCGAGAGGTCGGCGGAACGCTCGGCGTCGCGGTGCTCGGCAGCCTGTTGTCCTCGAACTACGGCTCCGGCATGGAGGACGCGACGGCCGGTCTGCCCGTGGCCGCAGCCGAAGCGGCGAGCGACAGCGTCGGCGCAGCGCACGAGGTGGGCGCGCACATCGGCGGGGGCGGCGGTGCGCAGTTCATCGACGCCGCCAATGGCGCGTTCGTCGACGCCATGGCGACGACTGCCACGCTCGCGGCCGCCGCTGCCGTGATCGGCGCGTTGATCGCCCTGGCGTTCCTGCCGTCGCGGGAGCGTGCCGAGGCGCCGGCGCCGCTCAGCTCCGCGGTTCTCGAGCCGGCCACGGCCTGACGGGTTCCCCCGGCCCGGGCGCCCGACGGCGCCCGGGCCGGGCAGGCTCTCACAACTAGCCGCCGGCGCACCTGCGAAGCGCCACGCGCTGGGGACGCTGTGTGACCTCAGTGCGGGATGCCGGAGGAGGGACTCGAACCCCCGACACGCGGATTATGATGGCCAAGCGGTTTGGCGAAGTGGCTCGTTTGCAGGCGATTTGGGGTCATGAAAGGGGACACTTTCGCAAAACATGTGGCTATTTCCGACGCCTCGCTCGGGTGGTGCGTGTGCCGTCGGGCGGGCGCGTCCAGCGGGGTAGGTGGAGGCGGCCTGCGAGTTCGTGGACGCTTGACCGGCGCGTGGTGGATCGTGCTGCAGTGTCGTCTTGCCGGCGGTGGAGAACACTCTGGACGCCCTGGACGGAGTGGATGTTTGTTCGCGGATAAGTGACCGGGGAGGCTGGCGCCAGTCGGACGGCGTTCGCGCTCAGGCCCGCGTTGGTCGGCGCAGACCGCTACCCGCCGCAGCAGAAGGCACCATAGGCCCGTGCCTGATCCTCTCTGCCTTGTACGCCTCCCCGAATCGCGATTCGCGCCCGGATACCGCGACGCGCTCGGCCGCCGATCCACTTCGCCGTCGACGACTTCGGCGACGGCATCGTCGCTGTCAAGCCCGCCGAGGGGCGGGTCCACAGCGGATTACTTCACCGTTAGCGCCTATGCGATGCCGGCACAGACCTCAACGACCCAGGCAACGTGGGAGCCGCTCCGAAGGCAGCCACCCCGAGGAGAGGCCTGGTAGGCCGAGGCCTACCGAGATCGATGGTGCGCCGAGCAACTGAAATGGGCGCAGAGGGAGCGACGGACAGGCCGGAGGCCCAATCACCGCGTTAGCACTCCAAGCGCTCGGCGCCGCGGAGGTTGGCGAGCTCGACGAGCTCGTCAAGGTGCAGATGCCGCATCTGCTTGAGCTGTTCCCCGGGAGAATGCTCCTGTACGTGACGGTGCGTGAGGATCTGCTTGCGCGACTCGCGTTTGCCCGCGCGCAGCTCTGGCGTTCCAGTTGACGCCCGACATACCCCTCGGCGATGACCTCGAGCAGCTTCGCGCATTCGAGGCCTGCACGCCTGACCCGTGGTATCAACGCGACGGCACTGATGGATCTCCCTTTACTCGTCTCACCCGCCGTATTGGGATCCTTCATTCCCGCGCTTCCCCACACGTTGGTGTTCTGCTTCGGTTCGGCGTCGAGCTGCGTCGGCCATATCCTCATTCGCTGGCGTCGCTCTACCGGCCGAGCGTCCTCAACGATCCCGAGGGCGTCGACAGGTCGCAGTTCCAAACGGGGTCGCTGCATCAGATGGCGAGGAACTCGTGTACTGGTGGGCGACGACGCTCAACAAGGTCTACAGCCAGTCGCGGACCCGACGCGGTGGACCGACGACGAAGCATTCCACGATGCCGCGGCACAAACGGCCTGGATGGTCACTACGAACGGCTCATGGGCGACACGCTGTCGCTGCTGGCCCAGCCGCAAGCCACGGAACTCGACCGCGTCCAGGTCGCGTTCGATCTGCTTGACAAGGCCGAGTCGCTCTTGGGCTACGACCGCAGCCGTCGGGGCAAGGATTCGAGGCGTGTTCCGCCGGCGCGGCTCCGTCCAGAGACTCCGGGATGCTCGCGTCACTCCCTCCGGATATCGCGATGCGACTGGCGAGGAGGCAGAGCGCCTCTTCGAAGGCCTCTACGCGCACGTACGCGAAGAGCACGCTCGGCTCATCGGCAACTCCCAGCGGGGCAAGAATCGCCCGCGGCGCGCCGTCGACCTCCTGGAGAGCATCGACCACGACACGCTGGTGGCGAGGCTTTGTCGTGCGGTACTCCAAGAGCTCTACGTCGACTCCTAGACATCCTCCGCACAAGTGACGATCGCTTCCTCCTAGCCGCAAACGCCGAGGCATTCCGGCCGAACTCCCTGCGCTCGCGCCGTTGATCGCCATCGGGCTCTTCGCTGACATCGGCGGGGTGATCGATTGGAAGCTGGCGGAGCAAGCTCGTACGGTAACCGCTGCCGTGCGCCGCCGTCTCCGGCGCGATCGAGCAGCACACCGAACACCACGCCGCGCCGCGCCTGAGAATCTCCGAGGAATCGAGGTTTCCACCGGAGCTCGGCGGCGCTCAGCTCGGGACGCAGACGGGGCGATTAGCACTACCACGGCTTGTAGTCCGCTCCGCCGTCCGGGAGCAGCGGCATCGCCGCCCTGCCAACGATGCGACAGACCGCGTCGGGCAGCTCAAGGACGGCCGCGCCGGGCGGATAGACATTCGGTGGCCACTGAATGTTGGGCCGCGAAGCTTGAGCCGCGTGGATGATCCACGGAGCCGGCGTTGCTCGGGCCATCGCCGGCATCCGTGTCAAACCCAGTGGATGAACGCCGCCGGGAGCGGTAGGAGTCCAAGGACCGCCGGCCCACTCATCGATCCAACAGAACCACACGCGATCTCAATTGACGGGAACGGAACGAGGACAGTGTCCCGGCCGTTGACGTGCACCTGTTTCACCTGGCCGGCGGCCGCAACCATTTTGCCTTCAAGCGGGGGAAAGGTCATCGGATCGGGCGCGTGTCCAGCAGCGTCGAAGCGGAAGCCAGCGATGGTCAGCGTCTCGCCGATCCGCGGCATGCGCGTCGTAATGGCGACTGATGGGAGATACCAGTCTTCGCTAATCGCGGACGCGGGTCAAAAGGAGCAGCAGAGCGATCACCGTCGCCGCATGTCACCGACTTGAGTCGCCAGGCATCAGCGCCGCGCTCCTGCCGGATGCCGACGCAGATGCAGTTCCAGTGGCCACTATGGAGCAGTTGCCAAGAAATCGCGGAGGACGTGCGTGCGCGGTAATCGCTAGGCCTGGTGCGACCATCACGGCGGTGCCGTGGATCTCAAGGTGCCGCCAGTCTCCGAAACCGACGGCGAGCAACGCGCCCTCAAAGAAACCCCAATCGCGCACCTCTCGGGCGTCACCTCGGCGTCCGAGCCGCCGAAGACCAAGGTTTGTTTCCAGATGGTGGTTCCAGCGGGCACCTTGCCGAGCGGGTCGTCGATGAGATCCACCTCGCGGGAAGCAAACGCGGCTTCGTAGTCCACGAGCGGCATCATCCCTATCCGGTCGGCGTCCCGCTTCGCCGCCCAGAAGTGGCCGTCGCAGGTCTCAGCGACGGGGTCTTGGAAGCCGCGTCCGGCGCCTGAGCAGCCGAGCCCGTCCGGGTGCGGCAGCTTCTCCGTATGGGCAGACCGAGCGCTTGCTTGGCATGATCAGCGAGGTCTCCTGGACTCCGCACGTAACGAACGATCAGGCCCTCCGGGCCGCTGG
This sequence comes from uncultured Solirubrobacteraceae bacterium, assembly GCA_963723395.1. Taxonomy (GTDB): domain Bacteria; phylum Actinomycetota; class Thermoleophilia; order Solirubrobacterales; family Solirubrobacteraceae; genus DATFQI01. Next base: position 139,121 of record CAVRQL010000003.1, read on the forward strand.
TGTCCCGACCTCTGCCGGGACGGCAGTCCTCTGGCACGCCACTAACTCGGCCGCCGCGGACAGCATTGAGTCGTCCGGCGTGCTGACCAGCGCGGATGGGCAAATTTGGTTCTCGACATCGAATGAGATCGCGCAGCTACATCACGGCCAGGGTCGAGCGATCGACACTCTGCTATAAAGATCAGGGTGCGCGTGGCCAACCTGCGGCAGGAGAATCGGATTCGACCAAGGTGAGCCCGGTGCAGAGATCACGCACTTGGCGGCGTTCACCGGGAACGACGGATACCGACCGGTGCGGGTCGAGTGGTCAGGCGTGGTCTCCATCACGCTCGTCTATGCCGGACGACTGGGACATCGCCTCCGTGTGCAGTCGGGCATTGGCACCGCTGGTTTCGATTGCAGGCATGAGGCCGTCAATGCGCCGCCGGCAGCCGTTCTTGCCTCGAAGCCGTGGCCCACGCCTCAGCGAGATTGGCAGCGTCGGTCGGAGGCCGAGGCGACTAGGTATTGCTTTCTGGCGTGCCGACAAGCTCGCCGCTGAGAAGCAGACCCCCGTTGCTCATGACGTACACGAGTCCCCAGCGGTGAGCCGAGCGGCGATGAACTCGCGCAGGCTCATTCATACTTGCACGCTGGGGATGTACACCTGCACTGGGCCGCTGACGCGGACGTCGAGCGCCGCATACCAGACGTCGGGATCGCTAGGAGCGACCGCTGATAGGCGAGCGGACAGCAGATCCCACTCGGCAGTGACGAGGGTGACAGCTTCGTCGCCGCGCTGTAATGACGAGTCTTCAACACTCTTGTCGGAGTGCCGTCGAGACCTCGCTGCGGATCCGTAAATCCGCTGTCCCATGTCGAAAACAGAGTGCGCAACGATAAACGAGTTACGCAGTCCGTCCGGACGGCGTCGTAGGCCCGGACCTTCAGCGCATCGAGGCAATCGGTCGGTCGTCGTCAGCGTCGCCGAGCTGTGCGACGAACTCCTCTACGCTTCGGTAACGTGGAGCGGAGGCGCTCCCTCGAGGTCGCGTTGCAGCCCGCGCTTGAGCTGATCGCCGTCAAGGAAATCGGTGTGGTTGGTGGTAACGAAGTGGCTCTCCTGTCGCGCGCTGACGGTGATCGCGAACAAGGGTCAGCCATCAGTGCAACGTCACGAGCGCCGGCCCCAGGCCTGCGGTCGCGTCGTGGCTTTGCCGGGGGGACCCCATGGATCTCACGCCTGAGCCCTTCGACAGCATCGTAGGCTGGTGCCGATCTGAAAGACCTCGTTGCGCGATCCGCCAGGCGGCGAGCCGGTCCTGCACCGTCGGGGTGAGCGACGTGGGCGTACTCGACGGCGAACAGATGATGCAGCGCCTGCTCGGCCGCCTCGTACTTGTCGACCGCGCTCTTGAGTTCGCGGAAGAGCTCCGCCTCGGCCTCGTCGGCGACGAGTTCGGCAGGAAGCGGCGGCCGATGGAGCTGACCAGCGACGATTGAGATCGCGAGACGGCTCAGCTCGGTGAAGGTCGTCCAGCCGTCAAGGACGTTGGTATCGAGTAGACGGCCACGGCGCTCGAACTGTAGAGGCCGCCCGGAGCCCCTCCAGCACGCCCTCGACTCCCCGTCGCGATGGTCACGCGACGCTGCGCGCTCCACCAGCGCCGGTGCCGACGCAGCAGCGCCGACCCGGCAATGGGCGGCGCCGACTCGTTCCCTGCGGGGAAACGTGCCGTGTCGCTTACCCGAGCTGCAGCACAAGAGCCTTTCATCTGGTTCTGCAGTAGTGCGTCCTAACGCGGAAGCGAGAGCGCGCCGACCGGCAGCCCGGAGAAACGTCGGTTTCCGGCGCCCCGTGGTACCGGATCGCGAATGCGGTGACGTGCCCCTACCTCGCGTCGACCCGACGACGCACTACTTCGAACGACAGACACACCCCTGCACCACTGGTGCGAGCAGGTACGGCCGCGCCGGATCCGGTGGTTGAGCAACGATCCACGCTGATGGCCGGGGGCGATTAGCACCATGCCGCAGCGCCAAGGTTCGGTGGTCGCCCTAGCATCGGGCGAGTGCCGATGATCTTCGACGACTTCGTGCGGACTGATCCGGACCCGGCTCGCGAGGAAGACAGCTTTACGTTTCTGAACCGCGTGGCGTCGCCGTACTGGGAGCGGGTGCGAGCGTTCGTCGATCGGGCCTTCCTCGCTTATCCCGACGCCCACAAGGCTGGAGCATCGCCGCGCGGTTTCGAAGTCGGCGTTGGCCCGAGCACATCGGCGCTTGGTGGGAGCTCTACCTCTACACGCTCTTCGCCAAGACCGACTTAACGTCGAGGTCCATCCCCAACTGCCGGGTATCGACGCCCAACCCGACTTCGGGTCGGAACCGGCGACGTTCGTCCTCTGAGTCGAGGCGCGGCACGTCGCTGCAGGCCTTCGAGTCGGGCGACAGCGCGGTCGGTCGAGACGAGTGGATCACGGCGCCCTTGGACGAACTGAGCCATCCGACCCATGTGCCGTTCAGACCCCGCTCGTGACCGACGTCCGCGCCGACGAGCCGTGACTCATGGGGTCGTTGATGGCTCAACACTCTGGACCGTGACGCCGTCGCCGCACGCGCGCCGGGGGATTCCGAGGGCTCGTCGGAGCAGGCGGCTGGGCGTTCGAGCTAAAGGCGCTCCTGCTGAAACGTCAGGCGCAGGAGTCGCAGCGACGGGCTGTAAGGACTATCCAGGAACGAGCGGCTACGACAACACCACGATGGCCCTCCGGATTGCTGAAGGAGAAGGCAGCGAGGTACGGCCCGACCGGATGTTCGCGTCTCGTGCTGGCGCCGTTGTCACTGGGGACGACGAGCAGGACGACATCATCTCCGCGCTCTACGGCAGTGAAGCCGTGAGTTTCCGATGAACATCCAGACCAGGCGAGGCTCGATTCGGCGCCGGGACGGATTCTGGGCGTCCGGTGACGGCTATCCGGGGCACTCGCGTTTCCGGCGATTCTGGTTGGAGAGCATCGTGCCGTGGACGGGGCCGGGCCGTTGCTGGGCGCCTCTGGTACGTCGCTGTGCTCGCACCCTCTCCGTCGAATCTTCGGCATGCCGACGCGCGCCTTGACGCCGGTGGGAGCCTGGAGATGTCCGAGGACGACCGACAAGGCGCGGATGTATTCGGGCTACTCCAGGAGTGGCGGGCCCTGAGGATCCCTTCCAGGCGGCAGACCCGCTCAGGGGGGGGCGTGACGGTCGCTTTGCTGGCCGGCGTCGTCGTCGCGGTGCACACCCCGCGCCGAACGTTGCCGTTGGCCGAGGAGCGGCCAAGCGGCGTCGGGTGTCCTCGTTCTGACGCGGTCGCTGATCCGATGGCCGGAACCGGCTTCTCGACGGCCTGAAGGAGTGGTGCTCTCGATCGGCAAGCTCTCGGCTGGCCAGGCCAGGTACTACCTCGACCAGGCGGAAGCCCGCGTCGACGTCGTCGACAGCGTCGCCGAGGGCATGGAGGAGTACTACCTCGGCGGACGGGAGGCGCGCGGCGAGTGGCTTGGCTCAGCGGGGCTCGAGCTCGGCCTGGCCGGCGCCGTGGAGGCGGACGAGCTTCGGCAGCGTGCTCGCTGGCCTCGATCCCCGCGACGGCTCGCCGTTGCGCAGTTCGGCCAGCCGGGTTCGCCTGGCGGGCTTCGACCTGACGTTCTCCGCGCCGAAGAGCGTGAGCGTGCTGTTCGGCATCGGAGACGAGGCGATGCGGCCGGCGATTCGGGAAGCTCATGACCGCGCCGTCAGGGAGGCGCTGGCGTACCTCGAGCGCTCGGCCGCGGCGGTCAGGCGGGGCAGCGGCGGGGCGGTGGTGGAGGACGCTTCCGGGCTGGTCGCGGCTGGGTTCCGGCATCGCAGCTCTCGCGCCGGTGATCCGCAGCTCCACACGCACCTCCTTGTGGCGAACCTCGGGCGCGGGCCGGACGGCCGCTGGTCGGCGCTCGACGGGCGGCGGCTGTACGCGCACGCTCGGACGGCGAGCTTCGTCTACCAGGCCGTGCTGCGGTCGGAGATGACTGCGCAGGCTCGGAGTCGAGTGGACGCCGGTGCACGACGGCATCGCCGAGATCGTCGGCGTGCCGATCGCCGTGCGCAAGGCGTTCAGTCGGCGGCGGGCGGACATCGAGGCCGCGCTCGAGGAACGTGGCGGTGCTGGTGCGCGAGCTGCCGAGGCGGCGGCGCTGGCGACTCGCCGGCCCAAGGACGCGAGCGTGACCGCCGAGGCGCTCGTAGACGAGTGGCGCCGGCGCGCGCGTGAACTCGGCTTCGGACCGGACGTGCTGCAGCGGGTAGTCGGCCAGTCGCCGCGACGAGGGACCGCGCGCGAGAACGTCGAAACGATGTGGCGGGGTATGGCCGGCCCGCTCGGGCTGACGCGTCGGCGCGCGACCTTCACACGGCGTGACGTCATCCAGGAGCTGTGCGAGCGGCTTCCGGCGGCGGTCGATGCGCGGGCGCTGGAGCAGGCGGCGGACGCGTTCCTGGCGTCGGGCTACGCCGTGGCGCTGGTGCCGAGCGAAGACGGGGCGGGGGAGAGCTTCCGGCGGCGTGACGGTCGGCTGATGCCGGCCAGTGGCGAGCGGGTGCTCTACTCGACGCCAGAGCATCTCGCGATCGAGCAGCAGCTGGTCGAGCGCGTGGTCGCGTCGAGGCGGACCGACGTCGCGCTGGTCGACTCGGATCTCGTGCGGCGCGCGATCTCGGCTCGCCCGACGCTGACGCGGGATCAGCGGGAGCTGGTCCGCGGGGCGTGCCTCGACGGCGACCTGGTCACCGTGGTGGCGGGGATCGCCGGCTCCGGGAAGACGTACGCGCTGGCCGCGGCTCGTGAGGCGTGGCAGGCGACTGGCCGCCCGGTCGTCGGGGTCGCCGTCGCGCGGCGCGCCGCGGCGGGGCTGCGGGAGGGCGCGGGCATCGAGAGCACGACGGTGGCGGCGCTGCTTCACGACCTCCGAGGCGGCACCGCCCAGCCTGCCGGAAGGCGCGGTGCTGGTCGTGGATGAGGCCGGCATGGTGCCGACGCGGGATCTCGCGGTGCTGCTCGAGGAGGTCGAGCGAGCTCGCGGCAAGCTCGTGCTCGTCGGTGATCACCATCAGCTGCCCGAGCTCGAGGCCGGCGGCGTGTTCCGCGGCCTCGTTCAGCGCGGGCTCGCGATCGAGCTTCGTGACAACGTGCGCCAGGTACATCACTGGGAGCGCGAGGCGCTGGACGAGCTTCGCGACGGCCGGACGGAGGAGGCGCTGGAGCGCTACGTCGCCAAGGAGCGGATCACGGTCGCGCCGGATGAGGAGGCGGCGCGACGGGCGCTCGTGCGCGACTGGCTCGCAACGCCGGGCGATGCGGTCATGATCGCCCACCGTCGCGTCGACGTCGGGGATCTCAATCGGCTCGCCCGCGAAGAGCTCGGCAAAGCCGGGCGGCTGGGCCAGGCGGCGCTCGAGCTGCCTGGAGGTGCGTTTGCCGCGGGCGATCTCGTTGTCGTCAAGCGCAACAGCCGATGGCTCGGCGTCCACAACGGCGACCGCGGGTGCGTCGTCGACGTCGATCGGGAACGGTGCGCGCTGACCGTCGATTTCGGCGGTAGGCAGGTCGAGCTCGGATCCGGCTTCCTCGCCGGCACGACACGAGACGGCGAGCCGACGCTGCGGCACGGCTACGCGATCACCGGCCACGTGGCGCAGGGAGTGACGGTCGACCACGCCTTCGTCCTCGCGAACCACGGCATGAGCGCCGAGTGGGCCTACGTCGCGCTCAGCCGCGGGCGCGAGAGCAATCGGCTCTATCTCAGCGAGCAGTGCGACGACGGCCGGGAGGAGTTCGCGCCGACGAACGCGGACGCCCTGGATCCGGTCGCCCGGCTCGCCGCGAACCTACGTGGGAGCGCGGCACAGGTGCTCGCGATCGACCAGGGGCGCCCGGAACATCTAGAGGCCGAACTGAGCGCCGCTATCAGAGAACGTCGCGAGCGCGAGGCGTCCCAGCTCCGATGGCTTCCCGGCCTGCGCGGGAAGCTCGTGGAGGCCCAGCGCCGTGAGGCGGCGGCCCGCGACGCGCTCGAGCAGACAGCCCGGCGCCGCATGGAGCGTGAGCACGGTGGCCGGCCGCCCGTCAGCGAGCGCGAGCTGGAGGCCGAGATGAGCCGCCGAGCGCGTGAGGTCGCCGATCGCGTCGTGGGACGGCGACGAGGATTCGGAAGGGAGCTCTGATGCCGCGCAGCAAGACCCGCCCCGTCGCGCCGCTCCCGCGGTTCACGCTGACCCGCCGCGAGGCCGCCGCGTCGCTCGGAGTCAGCATCAACCACTTCGAGCGGCGCGTGCAACCAGAGCTGAAGGTCGTGATCTCCGGCCAGCTCGTGCTGGTCCCGGTCGACGAACTCGAGCGCTGGGTGCAGCGGCAGGCGCGCATGCTCGTCGACGCGCCCGTGAGGCCGATCCGGCCGCCCGACTAGCGTTCGAAGCATGAGCTACCGCGCCGTGCGCCCAGACGAGTTCGAGTGGATCACCCGCCCGCACGAGCCGGGCGAGCCGGCGCGCCACGTCGCGGAGCTGAGCGAGCTCGCGGGCTTCGCCCACGTGCGCGGCAACCTGTGGCGCTACGAGCCCGGTGCGAAGGGCCGCCGGCACCGCCACCCCGTACAAGAGGAGACGTTCGTCGTCGTGGCGGGCGAGCTGACCATGTACCTCGGCGAGCCTCCCGAGCGGGTCGACGTGCCGGTCGGCGGCGTGGTCAACGTGCCGGCCGGGACGCCCCTGCAGACGGCTAACCACGGCGGAGACGACCTGCTCGTCTACGCCTACGGCTACCCGCCGGAGCACGAGCACGCCGAGCTGCTCGACCCCGCCGTCTAGCCTCGACCCGGCGCAGATATACGGGCGAGAGGAGAAGCGTCGGCGGCGGCCTCACTGCTGCTTTGCATGGGAAGCAGTAGTTCTGCAAACTCGGCCAATGAGCTATGAGGAGATGGTCGCCGAGCTGCGGAACCTCGTCGGCGAGCGGATAGCAGTCTCGATGGCGCTTCAGCAGTTCGGTCCGGCAGACGGGTACCTGGCGGACTTCTCGGGTCGAGTCGAGCCCGTCGACGATCCGATCCCGGGCGTCGACTTTCCCGTTCACTATGTCCGGGTCGGCGAGCGCGGTTTCGGTATCCCCGAGCCATGTTCGACCGCGCGGAGTGGGTGACCACTGCTGGTCAGCGCGAGCTGGAGATCGGTGTTGGCGATGTGCGCGTGGGCATCACTAAGTGTGACGCTTCGGACGAAAGGCGTAAGACTGGTTCGCGGCGATCCGCCGCTTTCGGAGTTCCGCACCCAGTTCTCGATAGCAGGCGTCCGCCCGTCTCCTCGCCATGTGGACGACCGTACGGGCGACACCCTCGCCATTTCACCTGCCACGCGCCAAAGTCAGCCCAAGGGATTAGTGCACGCCACGGTGTGCACCCCTGGCAAAGTCAGGCGAGGCCGGCGATTTTCGGCACGAGGTCGGCGGGCCTCGGCAGCGTCGCGATCTCGTCGGCCACCTCGGAGGCGACCCGGCCCAGCCCCGGGTCGGTGAGCAGGCGGTCGATCAGCTCCGCGTCCACCTGATCCGGCTCCGAACGCAGACCGAGCCCGCGCCGCGCCACGGCGTCCGCGTTGATGTACTGGTCGGCGCCGTGCGGCAGCACGAGCTGCGTGACTCCGGCGTCGATCGCGGTCAGCGTCGAGCCGGCCCCGCCGTGGTGCACCAGCGCCGCGCAGGTCGGCAGCAGCGCGGACAGCGGCACCCACCCGGCCGCCCGCACGTTGTCCGGCAGTTCTCCCAGTGGCGACGGGTCCGCGTCGCCGAGGGCGAGTACGAACTCGGCGTCCAGATGCCGTGCCACGTCGACGAGTTTGGTCAACGACGTGAGCGCGCCGACCTGGGTCAGCACCGTGCCGAGTGTCACCGCGACGCGCGGGCGCGCGGGCCGTTCGAGCACCCACTCGGGCAGCACGCCGCCTCCGTTGTACGGCACGTACCGCATCGGCCAGCCGCGCACCGGCCGGTCGACCATGCTCGGCGGCGCCACGTCGATCGACTCGCGCACCTCGGGAAACCCTTGCACGCCATGCCGTTCGCGTTCCTCGACCATCTTCTTGAAGATCGCCTCGGTCATCGACGCCTCGTCGGCGAACCCGAAGCCGTGCGACACGGCCGGCACGCCGAGCTTCGCGGCGACCAGCGGCCCGGTGCCCTCCATCGACGAGTACACGACCACGTCCGGCCGCCACGATTCGGCCGCCGACACGGTCAGGTCCACCGACACGCCGGACAACTTGGCGAAGATCGCGCCGACGAACTCCAACCCCTTCTCGGTGTCGACGTCCGTGCTGTAGTCGAACTCCTCGGGTTGCTCGCTGGCCGCCTGCTGGAACACCGCGCCGATGTCGACACCCGGCGCGGTGTCCACGACGTGCAGGCCGGCGTTCGCGGCCTCCTTGCCGCCCGCGGTCGCCACCAGCACCTCGTGGCCGGCGGCACGCAGCGCGTGTGCTAGGGAGATCGTCGGGAACACATGGCCAGGACCGGGGGAGGTCGCGAAGAGTGCGCGCACGATTCCCATTTAACACGCGATCCCCGCCGACCGCCCCGACTGGATTCCGCCTGACGCGGCGGAGTAGCGCTTTGGACGAGAAGCAGTAGCCGCGTGAAGGCGTCTGCGAGCTGCGCTGTCGGCAGCGGCGGCAGTCGCGAACGCCAGCGTTAGAGCGCGAGCCGAGACATGAGCATGGTTAGCCGTCGCGGCGATCGGACGCCGAGCGCCGTAGGTAGTCGTTGAGCCGCGCGGCCGCGTCGTCTTCGCCCGGCTGGGGGAGGAGCTTCACGTAGCGGTTGACCATCTGCAGGTCGGCGTGGCCCATGTACTCCATGAGCTCCTTGATCGTGTAGCCCGCGGCCATGAGCAGTGACGCGTAGGTGTGCCGGCACTCGTGGAGCGTGATGCGGTTGAGCCCGGCGGTCCTCCAGGCCGCGTCGGCGCGCTCGGCGTGCTTGCCCGACATGACCGAGACGTCGAGGACCTTGCCTTCGCGCGGGCGGCCCCGACGCTCCCAGGCATCCGCGAGGATCGTTCGGAGGTTGTCGGCGATCGGTGGGCGACGGTGTGTCCCCGCGTCGCTCTTGGAGCGCATGACGAGGATCCGGGTTGCGATCCGGTCGCCGTCGAGGACCTCGGGCCACTCGAGGCGGTAGAGCTCGGAGCGGCGGAGCCCGGCGTAGAAGGCGATCGCGTAGGGGAGGCGGTCCTCGGGATGGAGGGCGGCCAGGAGCGCGGCGGCCTCGGGCGCGAACGCGACGCGCATGCGTGGCTTCTCGTCGTTGGGCGGCAGCTCGACGAGGCGCAACGGGTTGCGTTCGACGAGCCGGCGGCTCGGGGCGGAGGCCCAGGCGTAGATGCCGGAGGCGAGGGAGATGAGCTGTGCGATCGAGGAGCGGGAGAGGCCCTCGCGCGCGAGCTGGTCGATCCAGCGCTGCCAGTCCATCTCGGTCAGCTCGCCGGCGAAGCGGTCGCCGAACTCGGGACGCACCTTGTTCTCCCAGCGGCGGCGCATGCTCGCGATGGTCGTCTCCGAGTACGGCTTGCCTCGGCCGCGCCGCCGGCCGATGCGGCCGCGCTCGACGCCGTCGAGCCACTCGTCGCCGAGCGAGCCGAGGGTCGGGCCGCGGGCGGCGAGCTCGGCGAGGTGGTCGGCGCCCTTGCGTCTCGAGCCGAGCCAGACGAGGACCTCGCCGCGGTCCTTCCTCGCCTTGCTCCAGACCGGCTTGCCCGTGGCCGGGTCGCGCCCTCGGCCGCGCCACGACGGCTTGCAGCGGCAGCGCGCTTCGGGGTCGGTATCGGCCGGGCAGCCGCGCGAGTGCGCGACGTAGATCCCAGGGGTTCGGGTGCTCCGCCAGTTCGCCATTACCGGGCTAGCGGACATCGCGGAAAAGTCGCCCCCTGGGGGACACAAGGGGACACAAATGTCAGAAACCGAGGGGTTCGCTGGGGTTCGTTGGGGTCGGACCCACCCAACGGATTCCGCGCGAAAGCCCTGCAACAGCGCGGAAAACGGCGCCAAACGAAGATGCCGGAGGAGGGACTCGAACCCCCGACACGCGGATTATGATTCCGCTGCTCTAACCGACTGAGCTACTCCGGCGGGGCCGGAGAGATTATCGCGTGGGTTCGGCCCTCGACGACCTGCGAAGCGAGCTCAGTCCTTGAACGGGTCGAACACGTCGGCGCCGGCCATCGCGACGCCGATCGGCACGAGCTCGTGGACGATCTCGATCGTGTCCGCGTGGGCCTCGAGGACATCCCCGAGGCGCTTGTATGCGTCGGGCGCCTCGTCCGCCGCTCCGCCGCGGAGCTCGATCCCGCGGGCCTCCAAGGACCCGCGCACCGAGTCGAAGTCGATGAGCCCGGGGGAGAGCTGCTGCCAGCGCTTCGCGAGGCGCCCGTGCCCGCACCGTGGGCAGCGGCCGTCGGCCGGCTTGTGCTGGCCCGGCCCGGCGAACCAGTCGCAGTCGCGGTTCAGGCAACTCCACCGCGGGCGGGACTTCCCGGCCGCCTTGGTGCGCGACATGACTCGGCCGGCGCCGTGGACGGTCGAGAACAACAGGTCCTCGCCGTCCGTCGCGTCGCGGCCTCTCAAGATCACGCTGGGCTCGCCCATCGTCGCGCCCACGAACCCCTCCTGGCCGGGGAACGCGGGGGTGCAGCCCTTCCGCACGACCCACACGTCCTCCCCGAAGTGCGTCTCGCGCCAGGCGTAGTTGTGGTGGTTGTGGACCTCGTACGTCGCCGACGCGCCGAGGATCGACAGGACCTTCGCCACGACGACATCCCGCCCCGCGTATGCGTACTCGCCCGCGAGCGTCATCGCCGCGATGTACGACTGCCCGAGCTCCGAGTCGACGGACAACAGCACCGGCGGCGAGTCCATCTCGCCCTCGTGCGCTCGCTCGCCGAACGACAACCCGTCGGCGAGCGCGAGGAACCCGGACGCGGTCTTGTGCCCGAACCCGCGCGAGCCGAAGTGGACGCCGACCCAGACGAAGCCGTCGTCGCCGCGGAAGAGGTCCACGTAGTGGTTGCCGGCACCCACGGTGCCAAGTTGCGCCGCGGCGAGGTCGAGCAGCCCTCGCTGTGGCGAGAACTCCGCCTCGCGGATGTGGTCGAGGACCTCGTGGTCGACGGGCTCGTCGTTCTTGCGGCCCATGCCGAAGCTGATCCGGTCCTGGATCTCGTCCATGACCTTGCCCAGCGACGATTCAAGATCGTCGGCGCGCACGTCGGTGCGGACCGCCTTGTTGCCGCAGCCGATGTCGTAGCCGACCCCGGACGGGCTGATGTGGCCGGGATAGGCGATCGCGCCGCCGATCGGCTGGCTGTAGCCCACGTGCCCGTCGGCGCAGAGCACGCCCGCGACCGCGTCGCCGGCCCTCGCGCAGCGCTCGAGCTGCTCGACGGCTCGCGCGTCGACGTCTCCCCGGACGGTGATCCGCGTCATCCCAGGCATGATGGCGGCGTGCTGATCCCGCAGAAGGTCGCGCAGGGCATCGCCGACGGCAAGGTCACCGTCCAGTTCCGCTGGTGGAAGCGCCCGACCGTCAAGGCCGGCGGCACGCTGCGCTCCCGGGTCGGCGTGCTGCTCATCGAGGCGGTGGACGCGATCGACCTCGACAAGATCACGCACGCCGACGCGCGCCGCGCGGGCTACAAGGACAAGCACGAGGCGCTGGCCGACCAACAGAAGTACGCGGACCCCGACCGGCAGCTCTACCGGATCCGGTTCCGGCCCGGCGGAACCGACCCGCGGATCGCGCTCCGCGCAGACGACCGCCTCGACGCCGCCCAGCGCGCCCAGATCGACGACAAACTCGCCCGCATGGACCGCTCCCAACGAGGCCCCTGGACCCGCCGCACGCTCGAGCTGATCCGCGACAACCCCGCCACACGCGCCGCCGACCTCGCCGCCCAAGAGGGCATGGAGAAGCTCAAGTGGAAGGCCGACGTCCGCAAGCTCAAGGAGCTCGGCCTGACCGAGAGCCTGAACCCCGGCTACCGCCTCTCACCCCGCGGCGAGGCGTACCTGTCCGAAACGTTCAAGAACGAACGCGCGTGATCGTCAACCATGCCCGCATGCACACCCACCATGCGATCGACTACCTCGAGCTGACCGTCACCGACACCGACGCCGCGCGGGCCTTCTACTCGCAGGCGTTCGGCTGGAACCTCAACGACTACGGCCCGGAGTACACCGGCATCCAGGGCCCCGACGAGGAGGTCGGCGGCCTGCGGCGCGACGCGCAGATCCAGGCGCCGCTCGTGATCCTGTACTCGGAGGACCTCGAGAAATCAGTGGAGGAGGTCACGAACGCCGGCGGCAAGGTCACGCAGGACGCCGTACGAGTTCCCCGGCGGCCGCCGCTTCCACTTCACCGACCCCGCGGGGAACGAGCTGGCGGTCTGGGCTACCCGTTGAGCGCGGCGCGCTCGGAATCGCTCAAAGCCCGCTTCGTCCGCTTCTCCGTGTCCCACGCCACGCAGACGCTGCGCCCCTCGGCGGCGAGCACCCCGTCGGAGCGCTCGATCCGGTCGGAGAACGTCACGGACGAGGTGCCGATGCGCTCGACACGCGTGACGACCTCGACCCAGTCATGGTCCTTGCGCACCTCGTTGCGGTAGTCGAGCTCGATGTGCGCGAGGACGAACGGGAACGCGGCCTCCTTCAAGGAGCCCAGCAGCGCGCCGCGGCCCTCCTCGAGCATCTCGTGGTAGACGGACTGGTTGAGGTGCCCGAGCATGTCGAGGTCGCGCCACCTCAACGTGACTCGCTTTCGGATCTCGGCGGCCATCAGGCGCGGCAGGTTATCTACGGCCCGACGGGCCGGATCTCGCGGCCGCTCGGCAACTTGCCCCGGACCTCGGAGGGCCGGGCCAGCGAGGGAGCCTCCAGGGCGAAGTTGCCCTTCCGCGTCGAGCCGTCGATCTGCAGCGAGGAGATGTTGGGGGAGCCGGCCACCACGAGCCACGGGCTCTCGGGATCCCTGCGCAGCCTCCGGGCCGCCAGGGCGGTCCGGCCGCGCGGCGCGACGCCGAGCAGGTCCACGATCGGCCGCTTCGGGGGGCCGGAGGCGAACGCGATGATCGTGGTGTCCGCGGGGGAGGCGGAGGCGGCGGCGCCGATGTCGTCGCCCGGCACCACACCGGTGTGGAGCACCCGCGCGTGCTCGACGATCGAGGACCCGGAGATCTGCCCCAGGGCGGCGTCGACCGCGGCGGAGGCCAGCGGGGCGGACAGCGTGTCGGCGAGCGCGTCGCGGAAGCGCGGCCAGTCGCCGGGGTCGACCTCCACCGGGCGCTGCCGCCCGCCGATCAGCGCGGGCACGGCGCCGTCGGCCGGCTGCCGGACCGGCATGAAGGCCAGCAGCGCGTCGTCGACGGCGATCGACACCAGCCCGTCGACGGCCTCGAGCCGCGCGACGTCGGCCAGCCCGTCGCCGCCGAGCCGGCTGGCGATCCAGCGTGACGACAACCCTCGCGCCACCAGGATCCCGGCCTGGCTGACGACGAACCGGTCGCCGTTCATCTGGGCGCGCCCGAGCGCCGTCCGCTCGCCGTCGACCTGGACGGCCTCGAACGAGCCGCGGTTCTGGAGGATCACGACCTGGGACTCCTCGGTCCGGCCGGCCCACACCGCGTACATCTCCGGCGCGAGATTGTCGTCGTCGGCCCGCCACGCGTCGGCGGCCTGCTCGAGCAGGTGCTGGTCGCGGATCAGCTCGCCGCGGCCGGGGAAGTTCGAGCCGCGCACGTCGTGGTAGTCCCTGCCGCCGCGTTCCACGGGCGGGTTGGGATCGTGGAGGAACCACCAGACCAGCCCAGCGACGACAACGCCGGCGGCCCCGACTAGCACGAGCCATCGGCGTTGCACGCGGCGGCAGTCTAACGGCGGGTCAGGCGTCTCAGCGCGGCTCGAAGACGGGCGTGCCGCGCACGAGCGTGCCGTCGCGGGTGTACCCGCGCACCTTGAAGCGGGGGATGCGCCCGCGGACGCGCGGGGCGACGCGCACGTCGACGGGCCCGCGAGCCCGGATCCGCCGCGGGCCGGCTTCGATCTCGAGGCGGACGATGGACGGGTCGCCGGCCGTCACCAGCCACTTCGGGCCGCGCGGCTTGCCCGGGTCCTGGATCGTCGCGAACGTGAGGCTGACCCGCGGGACGCCCCTGCGCGGGCGGTAGAGGTCGCCGATCCGGACGCCGGCCGGCTCCCCGTCCGCCGCCGTCCACGCGAAGGCGGTGTAGAGCACGGTGCGCGTCCCGCCCGACAGCGCGATGCCGCGGCGCCCGTTCGGCGTCCGGCGGCTGCCGAGCACGCGGACGTACTTGCGGCGCGGGGCCTCCTCGCCGTAGGCGATGTCGCCCGCGAGGGTGTCGAGCGCCGCCCCGGTGATCCCGCGCCGCGTCTCCAGTGCCCGCTTCAACGCCCGGAGACGGCCCGGCTCCGCGTCGAAGCGGAACCCCGCGCCCTGGCCTCCGCCGCGGATCACGACCCTGTGCGCGCCGAGCAGCGTCACGGGCAGCCGCCCGGGAAGCTCGATCAGCCCGTCGCGGGCCACAACGCGGGCGCCGGTGCCCCCGATCTCGTACGACGAGGGAGAACCCGGCGGGACGATCAGGCCGCGCCTGATGCCGATGGCGCCCTGGATCCCGGGCTTCTCGATGCCGGTCAACTCGAGCTTGGGCGCTTCGTCGCCGTGGAAGACGACGGTCGCGACGGTCTCGACCTGGTGGAGCACGACCAGCCGGTCGCCGGCGCGCTCGCCCGCCCACAGCACCCGGACCGTGCCGACGGGCGCCGAGTAGTCGTCCGACTCGTTGTCGTTGCCGAAGTCCACCCAGGCGTCCACCGCGTCCTCGATCAGCTTCTGGTCGCCGATCAGCGGCCCTGACGCTGCGAAGCCCTTCATGCCGCGGACGATCCTCGGGCGGTCGCCGCCGCTGCCCGTCAGTGCTCCGCCGGCAGCCATGGCGACGACGAGCACCCCCGCTATCAGCCCGTGCACGGGCCGCAGGCTAGCGGCGGGAGCCGGCGGCGAGCGCCGCCACGCCGCGCCTGGCGCGGCGCCGCAACGCGTGGCGGTCGACCGCGGCGATCGGCTCGCCGACCCGCGCGAACGCGGCCCGCGCGAGCACGGCGGCGACCAGCGCGGCGACGCCGCCCACGACGAGCCCGATCCGCGGCCCGGCGACCTGCGCGAGCCAGCCCACGAACGGCGCGCCGATCGGCGTCGAGCCGAGGAACACCACCGCGTACAGGGCCATCACCCGGCCGCGCATGGCGGGCGCGGCGCCGAGCTGCAGCGTCGAGTTGACGGCCGCCGCGAACGTGACGGTGACCATGCCGAGCGGGATCAGCGCGGCGATCTGCAGCGGCAGCGTCGGAGCCGCCGCGGCGAGCGAGCATGAAGACGCCGAACGCCACGGAGGAGCCGACGAGCAGGTTCGAGGACACGCGGCCCCGCGCGCCCGCCGCCAGGGCGCCGAGCACCGAGCCGACGCCCATCGACGCGGTGAGCAGCGCGTAGGTCGTCGCGGTCCCGTGCCAGGTGAAGTCGGCCAGCAGCGGCAGCAGGATCTGGAAGTTGTAGGAGAGCGTCCCGACCAGGGCCATCATCACCAGCGGGATCATCAGCTGCGGGCGTGCGGCGGACGTAGCGCAGGCCCTGCCAGCACGTCGCCCTTGCGGCGCGGCGCGCGGCTCGGGCGTGTCGAGCTCGGCCGGGTTCATCGCCCCCAGCGCGATCAGCATCGCGCCGAACGAGAGCGCGTTGACGAGGAAGCAGGTGCCGACGCCGACCAGCGCGATCACGGTGCCCGCCAGCGCCGGGCCGATGATCCGCGCCGTGTGCACGATCACGCTGTTCAAAGCGACGGCGTTGACGGTCCGCGAGGGACCCACCAGCTCGGTCACGAAGGTCTGCCGCGCCGGGTTGTCCATGCGAGTTCACGGCGCCGCGCGCGAACACGAGCGCGAACACCATCCACACCTCGATGTGGCCGCCGACGGTCAGGCCCCACAGCGCCAGCGCGGGCACGCGCCATCAGCGCCTGCGTGACCATCAGCAGCTTGCGCTTGTCCATGCGGTCGGCGAGCACGCCGCCGATGGCGCCGAACAAGAGCATCGGGAGGAACTGGAGCGCGGCGGTGAGCCCGACCGCGGTGCCGCTGCCCGTGAGCTTCACGACCAGCCACATCTCGGCCACGATCTGCATCCAGTTCCCGGCCAGCGAGATCACCTGGCCGGCGAAGTACCGGCGGTAGTTCGGGACCTTGAGGGAGAGGAAGGTTCGGTTGAGGGCGGCCGTCACCTACTCGCCGCCCTCCCTGAGCATGCGCTCGAGGATCGCCGCGGCGCGGTCCAGCGCCTCGCGGTCCTCGGCGGAGAGCGCGTCGAGGCGCTGGGCGAGGTAGGCGTCCTTGCGCGTCCGCGCGACCGCGAGCAGCTCGCGGCCGGCGGGCGAGATGCTGACCAGCGAGGAGCGCCGGTCGGTGGGATCGACCGCGCGGGTGACGTGCCCGGCGTCCTCGAGGAAGGCGAGCACGCGCGTCGCCGTCGGGCGCTGCACGCGCTCGCGGGTGGCGAGCTCGCTGGGGGTGAGCGGGCCGTGCTTCTCGATCGTCGCGAGCGCGGCGGTCTGGGACGGGGTGAGCTCGGCGCCGGCCTCCTGGCGCAGGCGGCGCGCCATGCGCGAGATGTCCAGGCGCAGGCGTGAGGCGAGATCGGAGGAAGTGCTGAGCATTGCTAATTAGTTTAGCGAACCATTTCGGTGACGGTAGCCTCGAAGCACCGTGACGACGCCTTCCCGTCGCTCTGCTGCTGGCCCTCGGGGTCGCCGGCTGTGGCGGCGAGGAGCGCCTGCCGCCCGACCCGCCCGCCGTCCGGCTGACCGTCACGTCGCCGAGCGACTCCTCGACGGTCAAGGACGACAGCGTCGAGGTCTCCGGCCGCGTGTCGCCGGCGCGCGCCTCGGTGCTCGTGCTCGGCAAGGCCACGCGCGTGAGCGGCGGCCAGTTCAGCACCGACGTCCCGCTGGAGGAGGGGACCAACGTGATCGACGTGTCGGCCTCGATGCCCGGCCGCTCCGCCGCCTTCGCCGCGCTGCGCGTGAACTACGACCCGCGCGTGGCGATCCCGGTGCTCAAGGGCGTGCGCCGACGAGGAGGCGGCCGACCGGCTGTCCGCGCTCGGCCTCGACGCCGAGCCTGGAGGCGGTCGGCGGGCTGTTCGACGAGCTGCGCTCGGGCGCGCGGCGGGTGTGCGAGTCGCGACCCGCCGGCCGGCTCGATGGTCGAGCCCGGCACCGACGGTCACGCTGAAGACCGCCGAAGCGCTGCTAGCTCGGGTCGGCGGCGATCAGCGCGATCTTCGGGCCGCCCGCGCTCGCGCTTGACGCCGAGGACGATCCCGCCGCCGGTGTCCTCGCGCCCGTCGCGCGAGAAGCGTGTAGTTGCCCGCCGCGCGGCCGGAGCGGCCGCCGCTGACGTCGAGGTCGTCGATCTCGTAGCCGGAGATCTTGTTGGTGCGGAACTGGCCGCGGTAGGTCGCGAGCACGGGGCCGCGGCCGGCCTGCGAGTCGCCCGGGAAGACGCGCTTGACGTCGCGCGCGAGCACGCGGGAGAGGCCGGCGGCGTCCTCGGCGGCGATCGCGCTGCTGGAAGCCGTCGACCGCGTCGCGGACGTCGTCTGTCGGAGAGCTGGGCGGTGACGGCGGCCGCGCCCTCGGGCTCGCTCTGCATGAGCATCACCGCGGCGACGGAGGCCGACAGCGCGGCGACGCGCGAGGATCGCCAGCGGCCCGCGGCGCGGGATCACGTGCTGGCGCTTGAGCGCGGGCGCGTGCTCGGGCGGGCGCCAGTCGGTCGGCGGGGCCGGCGCGAGGAACTCGGTCGGCATCGCCGTCGTCGGGAGGTCGGCGGGGGCGGCGGCGCCGGTGGCGACCGTGCGCTCCTCCACCGTCACGTGCTCGCCGGCGGCGGCGGCCAGCGCGGCGCGGCCGAGGTCGCCGGCCGACGGGTAGCGGTCCTCGGGGCGCTTGGCGAGCGCGCGCGCGATCACCGCGTCGAACGCCGTCGGCACGGGCGCGTACTCGGACGGCCACGGCGCGGGCTCGTGCAGGTGGGCGCTCATCGTCGCGGGCACCGTCTCGCGGCGGAACGGCGCCTGGCCGGTCAGCGCGGCGAACAGCACGCAGCCGAGCGCGTAGACGTCCGAGCGCGCGTCGCACGGCTCGCCGCGCAGGTGCTCGGGCGACATGTAGTCCACGGTCCCGACCCAGGCGCCGCTGTCCGTGAAGCGCTCGTCGCTCGACTGCAGCCGCGTGAGCCCGAAGTCGCCGAGGTAGACGTGCGGCGCCCGCGAGCAGGACGTTGGCGGGCTTGACGTCGCGGTGCACGAGGCCCGGCGGCGTGGGCGGCGTCGAGCCCGGCCGCGACCTGGGCGACGACGTCGGCGGCGCGCGCGGGGTCGAGCCGGCCGTTGCGCCTTCAGCGCCCGGTGCAGGTCGGTGCCCGCGACGTAGCGCATGACCAGGTACAGCCGCCCGCCGTCCTCGCCGGCGGCGTGCACGGGCACGAGGTTGGGATGGTCGATGGCGGCGGCCAGCCGGGCCTCCAGCGAGAAGCGCTCGCGCAGCCCCGGGTCCCGCGCGCGGTCGGCGGCGATCACCTTGACGGCGACGGGGCGGCCGAGGTCCAGCTGCGTGGCGCGGTAGACGATGCCCATGCCGCCGCGGCCCGCGACCTCCTCGATGCGGCAGCCGGCGACCATGTCGCCCGGCGCGAGCTCCAGCGTCGGATGGGTGTCGGTCGTGGGCGGCAGAGTGCTGAAATGGTACGGCGCATGCTGGAACAGGCCGTCGACACCGTGATCCGCCGCTGCCTCGCAGTCCAGGAGGGGGAGCAGGTCGTGGTCGTCGCGGACGCCGGGACGCGCGCGATCGGCGACGCGTTGCGCGACGGCGCGGCGCGCGCCGGAGCCGACGCCGTGCTGACCGTGATGGAGCCGCGCGCCGAGCACGGCCAGGAGCCGCCGGCCGCCGTCGCCGCCGCGCTGGCGGCCGCCGCCGTCTTCATCGCACCCACCTCGAAGTCCCTCTCGCACACGCAGGCGCGCAAGCGGGCGAGCGACTCCGGCGCCCGCGGCGCGACGCTGCCCGGCGTCACCGAGGACATGCTCGCGCGGCTGATGGCGTGCGACTTCGAGACGCTCCAGCAGCGGTCTGCCGCGCTCGCGGAACTGCTCACCGCTGCCGATACGCGCCCACGTGACCTGCCCGCGCGGCACCGACCTGCGCCTGGACCTCACGGGCCGCGCCGGCATCGCCGACGACGGCGACCTCACGGCTCCCGGCGCGTTCGGCAACCTGCCCTGCGGCGAGGGGTTCACCTCCCCGCTGGGCGGCAGCGGGACGATGGTCACCGCCTCGCTGGCGAGCATCGGCCTCGGCGAGGCCACGCTCACCGTCGAGGACGGCATGCTCGTCGCGTCGACCGAGCAGCGGCTCCTCGACGCGCTGCTCGCCGCCGGCGAGCAGGGCCCGAACCTGGCCGAGCTCGGGATCGGGACCAACGAGAAGGCCACGCTGACCGGCAACATCCTCGAGGACGAGAAGATCCTCGGCACCGTGCACGTCGCGTTCGGCGCCAGCGCGGGGATCGGCGGCACCGTCTCGGTGCCCGTCCACCTCGACTGCCTCGTCGCCGACGCGACCCTCACGATCGGCGACACGCCGGTCCTGGACAATGGGAAGTTCCTGCTGTGAAGAAGCGCATCGCCCTGCTCACCTTCGCCCTGCTGCTGGCCGGCGCCTCCGTGGCGCTCGGCGCGCCCGGCGGCGGCTCGTCCGGCTTCGGAGGCGGCGGCGGGGGAGGCGGCGGCGGCTTCTCCGGCGGCGGCGGGAGCAGCGGCGGCGGCGGGTTCTCGGGCGGCGGCGGCACCGGCGGCGGCATCGCCTTCCTGATCTTCGTCGCTCCTGTTCTTCGGGGTCTTCGCGCTCGCCGTCGGCGGCGCCATGTGGCGCGCCCGTGTGATGCGCAAGCGCCGCCGCGCCCGCGAGCGGCAGGTGGAGCTGGCCTCCGCCGAGGCGGCCGACGACGACGCCGCACTTCGCGGCCGGACGCCGTCCGGGCCGCGGCGCTCGAGCTGTTCAAGTCGATCTACGCCGCCTGGTCGAGCGGCGCGGCGCGACCTGCTCGCGCAGCGCCTCGGCCCGGACCTGATGGTCGAGTGGGGCCGCCGGCTGGACGACTTCGACCGCAAGGGCTGGCGCAACGTGTGCCTGATCCTGCGCGAGCCCGAGGTCGAGTACCTCGGCCTGGTCAACCGCACCGACGACGCCGACGACCGCGTGACCGTCCGCGTCTCCGCCTGGATCAAGGACTTCGTGCGCGACAGCCACGGCAACACGATCACGCGCAACGACTCCGCCTCCACGACCACGCACCTGGCGGAGTACTGGACGCTCGGCAAGCGCGACGGCGACTGGATCCTGCTCTCGATCGAGCAGGACGCCGAGGGCGTGCACCACCTGGACGCCGACATCGTCGCCTCGCCGTGGTCGGACTCGCGGCTGCGCGACGAGGCGGTCAACGAGCTGGCGAGTCGCCGACGCGGTGGCCAACCCCGGCGAGTACGCCGACCTGGACTTCGACGGCACCGCGCGCGCCGCCGCGCTGGACCTGGCGATGGTCGACGGCCGCTTCGCCCCCGAGGTGCTCGAGACCGCCGCCCGGCGCGCCGTCGAGGCGTGGGCGGAGGCGGTCGACGGCGACGACGCGCCGCTGGAGGCGATCGCGTCGCCCGACGCGGTGCGCGAGCTGCTCTACGGCGGCGACGCCAGCGCCCGCACGCGGCTCGTGGTCCGCGGCCCGCGCCTGCAGGCGCTGCGCATCACCGCGCTGCACGCCGACGCGACGCCGCCCGCCATGAGCGTGGAGGCCGACGTCACCGGCCGCCGCTACCGCGAGGACCGCGACACCGCGGCGGTGCTGCAGGGCTCCAAGGAGCGCGAGACGAGCTTCACCGAGCGCTGGACGATGACGCTCGACGGCGGCGAAGGCTCGCCGTGGCGGATCGCGGCGACAGCTCTTGCTGCTCGCGGTTCCTAACGTCTCCGAGGGCCGCGACCTCGCCGCGCTGGACGCCATCGGCGCGGCGTTCGAGGCCGGCGGCGCGCGGCTGCTGGACCGCCACACCGACGCGGACCACCACCGCTCGGTGTTCACGCTCGCGGGGGAGCCGGGGACGCTGGCGGCCGCGGTGGTGGCCGGCGCGCGCGAGGCGGTGGCCCGCATCGACCTCACGACGCCACGTGGGCGAGCACCCGCGGGTGGGAGCGGTCGACGTCGCGCCGATCGTGTACCTGCGCGACGAGGACCGCGGCGCCGCGTGCGCCGAGGCGCTCGTGCTCGCCGACGCGCTCGGGCAGCTCGGCATCCCCGTCTACCTGTACGGCCTGCTCGGCGGCGGCCGACGCCCGCGCCGACCTCCGCCGGCCCGGCGGGCTGGGGAGGCCCGACTACGGCCCGCCGAGCCCGCACCCGACCGCCGGGGCGACGCTGGTCGCCGCGCGGCCGCCGCTGGTGGCGTTCAACGTCGAGCTCGCGCCGACGCCACGCCTCGAGCAGGCGAAGGAGATCGCCGCGCTGATCCGCGAGGGCGGCGCCGAGGGCCTCCCCGGCGTGCGCGCGCTCGGCATCCAGCTCGGCCACGCCGCCCAGGTGTCGACCAACATCGAGGGCGAGGCCACGCCGGCGGACGTGGTGGACGCCGTGCGCAGGCACGCGACCGTGGCCGCCGCCGAGCTCGTCGCGCTCGCGCCGAGGGCCGCGTTCGAGGGCTTCCCGGACGACGTCCCGCTCCGGAACCGCGCGATCATCGAGGAGCGGCTCTAGAGTAAGAAGCACCATGGCCCAGACCAAGCGCAAGCGCCGGAGCAAGCACCGCGGCAACGCCGCCGGCAAGGTCGAGGCACGCGGGCGCACGAGCCGCCCCGTGCAGCTCTCCAAGGCCGAGCAGAAGAAGGCCGATCGCGAGCGGTCGCGCAACGACCGCATGAGCAAGCCGCCGACCTGGAACAGCGCGCTCATCAAGGCGGCCGCGATGGCCGGCCTGCTGTTCGTGTTCACCCAGATCGGGCTGTTCGGCAAGGACACCCCGATCGGGCAGTCGCTGTTCCTCGCCCTGTTCGCGATGATCCTCTACACGCCGCTCGCCTACGCGACGGACAAGTTCGTGTACGGCCGCGCCCAGAAGCGCCGCCAGGCGAAGTCCTGATGGAGGCGCGCGGCACCACCGTCGGCGTCGCCGCCGAGAACACCTGGATCGCCTATCGCGAGGGCTCCGACAAGGCGCTGCTGATCGACCCGGGCGACGAGGCGCAGCGCCTCCAGGACGCGATCGAGGACCTCGGCGTGACCGTCGAGGCGATCCTCATCACCCACTGCCACTTCGACCACATCGGCGCGGTCGCGCCGATGGCGCGCGCCACCGGCGCGCCCGGTCTACTGCCCCAAGCTCGAGGTCCCGCTGCTCGAGGACATCATGCGCTTCGTCCCGTGGCCCGGGATCGGCCCGTTCGAGTCCTGGCACGCCGACCACACGGTCGAGGGCGGCGAGAAGCTCGAGCTGGCCGGCTTCGACATCGACGTGATCTTCACGCCCGGCCACTCGCCGGGGCACGTGACCTACTCGATCCCCGCCGAGCAGGCGGTCTTCTCCGGCGACGTGCTCTTCGAGGGCTCGGTCGGCCGCGTCGACCTGCCCGGCGGCGACTGGGACACGCTGGCGCGCTCGATCGCGGGCCTGCTGGAGACGCTGCCCGACGAGACGCGCGTGCTGCCGGGGCACATGGGCGAGACGACGCTGGGCGTCGAGCGCCACAGCAACCCGTTCCTGCAGCAACTCGCGTGAGCAGACCGCATCCAGGCCCCGCGCGGCACGTTCGACGTGCTGGGCGACGACGCGCTGGCGCGCGACCGCCTCGTGGACGTCGCCCGCGGCATCCTCGAGCCCGCCGGCTACGGGCGGATCGAGACCCCGACGTTCGAGTCCACGTCGCTGTTCGCCCGCGGCGTGGGGGAGTCCACCGACGTCGTGCAGAAGGAGATGTACACCTTCGACTCCGGCGAGTCGGACACGTTCACGCTGCGCCCCGAGGGCACCGCGCCGGTGTGCCGCGCCTACCTCGAGCACGGGATGCACAAGCTCCCGCAGCCGGTGAAGCTCTGGTACCTGTCGAGCTTCTTCCGCCGCGAGCGCCCGCAGAAGGGCCGCTACCGGCAGTTCTGGCAGATCGGCGCGGAGGCGATCGGCTCCGAGGACCCGGCCGTCGACGCCGAGCTGATCCTGCTGCTCGCCGAGATCCTGCACGCGATCGGCGCCCGCGGGCTGCGCCTGCGGCTCTCCAGCCTCGGCACGCCCGACACCCGCGCCGCCTACCGGATCGAGCTGGCCGACTACCTGCGCACGCACGAGGACCGGCTCTCGCAGGAGGTCCGCGACCGGATCGACCTCAACCCGCTGCGCGCCTTCGACGCCGACCACCCCGGCACGCGCGAGGTGATGGAGGGCGCGCCGCGCCTGCTCGACCGCCTCAACGACGAGGACCGCGCGCACTTCGACGAGGTCAAGGCGCTGCTCGACGCCGCCGGGATCTCCTACGAGGTCGACCCTTCGCTGGTGCGCGGGCTGGACTACTACACGCGCACGGTGTTCGAGTACACGTCCGACGCGCTGGGCGCCCAGAGCGGCGTCGGCGGCGGCGGCCGCTACGACGGGCTGATGGAGCAGATCGGCGGCAACGCCCGCGCCCGGGATGGGCTGGGCCGCAGGGGTGGAGCGGATGCTGCTCGCCTCGCCGCCCGCGCCGGTCGCCGCCGCCTCCCGTCGACCTCTACGTCGCCTACGCCAAGCCCGAGCTGCGCGCCGAGGCGTTCCGGCTGGCCGCCGACGCGCGGCGAGCGGGGCACGCCGCAAGACTCGAACTCGCCGGGCGCTCGCTCAAGGGCCAGCTCAAGCAGGCGGACCGCACGGGCGCCCGCTACGTTGCGATCTTCGGTGACGAGGGGGTCTCGCTCAAGGACATGGAGTCGGGCGAGCAGAAGATCGTGGAGGCCGAGACCGTGATGCACCACATCCGAGGAGCGCTATGAGACCGCCGCGCGCGAACGGCTACCGCGACGCGTGGGCCGGCGAGCTGGACGCGCAGCGGGCGGGGGAGACCGTCCGCGTCGCGGGCTGGGTGTCGCGCCGCCGCGACCTCGGCGGGCTGATCTTCATCGACCTGCGCGACCGCACCGGCGTCCTGCAGCTCGTCTTCCATCCGGAGACCGCGGCCGAGGCCCACGCGCTGGCCGGCACGCTGCGCTCCGAGCACGTGATCACCGTCTCCGGCGAGGTCGTCCGCCGCGACGAGGGCACGGTCAACCCGAAGATCCCCACGGGCGAGATCGAGCTGTCGGTCGCGTCCGCCGAGCGCCTGGCCGAGTCGCCGACCCCGCCGTTCGCGATCGACGACGGCGAGGACGTCGACGAGCTGCTGCGCCTGCGCCACCGGATGCTCGACCTGCGCCGGGAGCCGATGCAGGAGACGATGATCCTGCGCCACACGATCATCCGGGCGATCCGCGACTACCTCAACGCGCGCGACTTCCTGGACATCGAGACGCCGATCCTGACCCGCTCCACGCCGGAGGGCGCGCGCGACTTCCTCGTGCCGTCGCGCCTCACGCTGGGCGCGTGGTACGCGCTGCCGCAGTCGCCGCAGCTGTTCAAGCAGCTGCTGATGATGTCCGGCTACGAGCGCTACTACCAGATCGCCCGCTGCTTCCGGGACGAGGACCTGCGCGGGTTCCGCCAGCCCGAGTTCACCCAGCTCGACCTCGAGATGTCCTTCGTGGAGGAGGACGACGTGATCGAGACGATCGAGGGGCTGATGGGCCGGGTGTTCGAGGACGCCGGCTTCGAGGTCCCGGCGCCGCCGTGGCCGCGGATGCCGTTCGCCGAGGCGATGCTCCGCTACGGCTCCGACAAGCCCGACGTGCGCTTCGGGCTGGAGATGTCCGACCTCGGCCACGTGCTGCAGTCGACGGAGTTCAAGGTCTTCCAGAACGTGCTCGGCTCCGGCGGCGCGGTCCGCGGGCTCAACGCGGGGGCGCGCGAGGTGCCGCGCTCCGAGCTGGACGCGCTGACCGAGCACGCCAAGCGCTTCGGCGCCGGCGGCCTCGTATGGGCGTTCGTGCAGGAGGACGGCGCCTGGCGCTCGCCGACGGCGAAGTTCCTCTCCGACGACGAGCGCGAGGGGATCACCCGCGAGCTCGCCGGCCAGGTCGGCGACCTGCTGCTGCTGGTGGCCGACAAGCCCGACGTCGCCGCCACCGCGCTCGGCGAGGTCCGGCTGGAGCTCGCCCGCAAGTTCAACCTCGTGCCGGAGGGCCGCCACAGCGCGCTGTGGATCGTCGACCCGCCGATGTTCGAGTGGAGCGAGACCGAGAAGCGCTGGGGCGCGCTGCACCACCCCTTCACCGCGCCGCTGGGCTCCTTCGAGGACCCGGGCGCGATGAGCTCGCGCGGCTACGACATCGTGCTCGACGGCGTCGAGATCGGCGGCGGGTCGATCCGTATCAACCGGCCCGAGGTCCAGCAGCAGGTCTTCGACGTGCTCGGCATGGGCGAGGAGGAGGCCGAGGCGCGCTTCGGGTTCCTGCTCGACGCGCTGCGCTACGGCGCGCCGCCGCACGGCGGGCTCGCGCTCGGGCATCGACCGGATCGTGGCGATCCTGGCCGGCCGCGAGTCGATCCGCGACGTGATCGCGTTCCCGAAGACCGCCAGCGGCGGCGATCCGCTGACGGGCGCACCCGCTGCTGTGGACACGCAGCAGCTGGCCGAGCTGGGCGTCCGGCTCACCGTTCCGCCCCCGGAGTAGCTCCGGTGAACACCCCATCCGGGCTAAGGATCGGGGGGGTGCGTGCCGATATGCGGGATTGTGAGCCAGATCTCCCCGCCCATCAGGATCCTCGTCATCGCCGTCCTCGGCCTGCTCGCCGCTTGGATGCTCGTCCTCCGCCCGGACGCCGAGGAACCGGTGGCCACGAAGCCCACTCCCAACGTCGAGTCCGGCGCGCCCGCCGTGAGCAAGCCCGGCAAGGTCGCCCAGGCCGCCCAGGACGCCGCCAACGCCACCAACGCGCAGCTGAAGGCCGAGGAGGAGCTCTCCGGCGGCGACGCCAAGACCGCTCCCGCCGCCAAGCCGGCCGCGAAGCCCGCCGCTGCCGCCCCGATCAAGACTTCCGACGGCGTCGACCTCACCGGCGTGCCCAGGCCGGCGGCCAAGGCCATCGCCAAGGACAAGACGCTCGTCCTGCTCTTCTGGAGCAAGGGCTCCTCCGACGACCGCGTCGTCCGCCGCGAGCTGCGCCAGGTCGACCGCTGGGACGGCGACGTCTACGTCAAGGCCCTGCCGATCAAGGCCGTCTCCAAGTACGGCAAGATCACCCGCGGCGCCGACGTCGCGCAGTCGCCGACCACGCTGGTCATCGGCCGCGACCTCAAGGTCACCCCGCTCGTCGGCTACGTCGACTCGGACAGCATCGACCAGGCCGTGCTCGACTCGATGCGCAACTCCGGCGGCTACCTGAAGGATCCGTACCTCGCCAAGATCAACGAGGTGTGCGCCTCCGTCGGCCGTGCCTCCTTCGCGGTGCCGGACCCCGACAACGCCCACCAGGTCGGCACCTTCCTCGCCAGCCAGAAGCGCGTGATGCGCCGGCTCGACGCTCGCTTCGCCGCCGTCAAGGCCCCGAAGAAGTGGCGCGGCTTCAAGCGCGCCACGGTGCGCGACCACAAGATGGTCGCCAGCTTCTTCGCCGACTGGAGCGCCTACGTCGGCACGTCGCCGAGCCGTGCCCGCGTGCTCTCGAGCCTGAACAAGTTCTCCGCCCGCGACGCCGCGCTGGTCAAGACCGGCAAGGCGTACAACAAGCGCATGGACAAGCAGCACGTCCTGAGCTGCGGCTCCGACGCCTAGCGGCCCGCCTAGCTCCTAGGCGTCATCACCAGACAGGTGGACGTGCCGTGCGCGTAGACGCGGCCGTCCTCGCCGGTCACGCGCCCCTCGGCCGTGCCCACGCGTGAGCCGACCGTGATGACGGTCGCCTCGCAGCGGATCGGGCCCGTGTCGCGGGTGATCGCGCGGTCCAGGTTGAACTTGGTCTCGAGCGTCGTGTAGCCGGTGCCGGCGGGGAGCTTGGTGTGGACGGCGCAGCCCATCGCGCTGTCGAGCATCGTCGCGGCGAGCCCCGCGTGGACGACGCCGATCGGGTTGTAGTGCCGCTCGCCGGGCGTGGCGGTGAACACCACGCGGCCCTCCTCGACCTCGGCGATGTCCATCCCGAGCAGCACCGCCATCGGCGGCGCGGGGAGCTCGCCGGAGGACACCTTGCGGATGAAGTCGATGCCGGCCATCGACATGGCCGCCTCGGCGAGCTGCGCGGGGTCCTCCCAGGAGAGGGTCAAGGTGCGTTCGTCCATGCGACCGGACCCTAGAGTGGAGGGCGTGTCGTTCGCCGAGCACCTCGAGATGCCCGCGGGCCTCGGCGCCGAGCCGCGGGACGCCCACCACGGCAGCGCCGGCGGCGCGCTGTGCGGCGACGTCGTGCGGATCTCGCTGCGCGTCGAGGGCGACCGCGTCGCCGAGGCCGGCTTCGAGGCCTCCGGGCTGCGGCGCGCTGACCGCGTCCGGCTCGGCCGCCGTGACCCTCGTGGAGGGCGCGCCGCTGCTGGACGCCGCGCGGGTGGGGGCGCACGCGATCGCCGAGGAGCTGGGCGGGCTGTCGCCGGGCAAGTTCCACGCCGCCGACCTCGTCGCCGACGCGCTGCACGCCGCGCTCGGCCGCGCCGCCCGCGCGCAGGCCGCGCTGCCCGCCGACCCGTCGCGCACGCTGGTGGCGATGAGCGGGGGCGTCGACTCCGCGGTGGCGGCGCTGCGCTGCGGCCCCGGCGCGGTGGCGGTGACGCTGGAGCTGTGGCGCGACGCCGAGAACGACGCCGAGGCGTCCTGCTGCTCGGCGCACGCGGTGCGCGTCGCGCGCTCGCTGGCGCACGGCATGGGCATGCCGCACTTCACGCTGGACCTGCGCGAGGAGTTCCGCGCGGGCGTCGTCGACCCGTTCCTGGACGGCCACGCCGCCGGCGTGACGCCCAACCCGTGCGTGGGCTGCAACGGCCACGTGCGCCTCGACGCGATGGTGTCCTTCGCGGACGCGCTGGGGGCGGCGTCGCTCGCCACCGGCCACTACGCGCGCGTCACCGAGGACGGGCTGCTGCGCGCGGCCGCCGACGACGCCAAGGACCAGACCTACATGCTCTCCGCCGTTTCACGTGGAACGCTCGCGCGGCTGCGCTTCCCGCTCGGCGAGCTGACCAAGCCGCGAGGTGCGCGCGCTGGCCGCCGAGGCGGGCCTGTCCGTCGCCGGCAAGGCCGACTCGCAGGACCTGTGCTTCCTCGCCGGCACCGGCAAGGCCGCGTTCCTGGCCCGCCACGCCGGGCTCGACGACCGCGAGGGCGAGATCGTCGACTCAGACGGGAACGTGCTGGCGCGCCACCGCGGCGCCCACCACTTCACGGTCGGCCAGCGCAAGGGGCTCGGCGTCGCCGCGCCCGAGCCGCTGTACGTGCTGCGGACCGACATCCGCGCCAACCGCGTCGTGGCGGGCACCCGCGCCGAGCTGGAGACCCGCGCCGTGAGGCTCCGCGGCGCCCGGCTGCACCGCGACGCGGCCGAGGTCGACCGGGTGAAGCTGCGCTACCACTCCCGCGCCGTGCCGTGCCGGGCCTCGACGGAGGGCCGCGGCGGTCCACCTCGAGCTGCTGGAGCCCGTCGACGGCGCGGCGCCGGGCCAGACCGCCTGCCTGCTGCGCGGCGACGTGATCGTGGGGTGGGGGACGATCAGCGCGTGACGACGCGGTGCCACGCCGCCACGGAGGCGGCGTCGGCGACCTCGCCGCGCGCGATCATCGCCTCGAGCTCGACCACCGGCACGCGCGCCACGCGCAGCCCGTGCTCGGTGTCCTCGAGCTCCTGCGGCCCGGGTTCGAGTCCCGTGGCCAGCCACACGTCGACGGCCTGGTCGGAGATCCCGTAGGCGAAGTACAGCCGGCCGAGGTGCTCGACGCGCTCGGCGCCGCAGCCCGGTCTCCTCGCGCAGCTCGCCGCGCGCCAGCTCCTCGGGCGTCGGCGTCCGGCGCGTCCTCCCAGGCGCCCTGCGGGAACTCCCAGAAGCGGCGCCCGACCGGGTGGCGGAACTGCTCGATCAGCCACACGTGGTCGTCCTCGAGCGGCACGATCAGCGCGGCGGGCGGCTTCTCGATCCATCCGTACATGCCGCCGCCCTCGAGGCGGTCCTCGTGCACGCGCATCCAGCGGTTCTCGTAGACGACGCGGGTGGACGTGATGCGGGGCGGCTCCAACCTAGACTCCAGGTTGACATGGCGCCGACCACCGACGAGATCCGCGAGCAGTTCCTCTCCTTCTTCGAGTCGCAAGGACCACCTGCGGCTGCCGTCCTTCCCGCTGGTCCCGCCGCCCGAGGACACCTCGACGCTGCTGATCATCGCGGGCATGCAGCCGCTCAAGCCGTATCTGAGCGGCCGCGAGAAGCCGCCGCACCTGCGCCTGACCGACGCGCAGAAGGTGTTCCGCACGCCCGACATCGAGGAGGTCGGGACCACCTCGAGGCACCTCACCTTCTTCGAGATGATGGGCAACTTCTCGGTCGGCGACTACTTCAAGGAGGGCGCGGCGCGCTTCGCCTGGGACCTGTCGCTGGAGGGCTTCGGCCTCAACGCCGACGACATCTGGGTCACGGTCTTCGAGGGCGACGACGCGCTCGGCATCGGCCCCGACCAGGAGGCGATCGACGTCTGGCTGGAGATCGGCGTCCCGCGCGAGCGGATCGTCCTCTGCAACCGCAAGGAGAACTTCTGGGAGTCCGGCCCGACCGGGCTGTGCGGCCCGTGCTCGGAGCTCTACCTGGACCGCGGCCTGGAGTTCGGCAAGGCCGACGACCTCCCGGGCGGCGACAACGAGCGCTTCATGGAGTACTGGAACCTCGTGTTCATGCAGTACGACCAGCAGCCGCGCAACACGCTCACGCCGCTGCCGGCCAAGAACATCGACACCGGGCTCGGGCTGGAGCGGCTCGTGTCGCTGCTGCAGGGCGTCCCGTCGGTGTTCGAGACCGACGCGTTCCGGCCGCTGGTCGGGCTGGGGGAGGACCTGAGCGGGCTGAAGTACGGGACCGACTTCCGCACCGACCGCGCGCTGCGGATCCTCGCCGACCACGCGCGCGGGATGAGCTTCCTGCTCGCGGACGGCGTCGTGCCCTCCAACGAGGGCCGCGGCTACCCGCTGCGGCGCATCATGCGCCGCGCGATCGTGCAGGGCCGGCGGATCGGGATCGAGGGCGCGGTGCTGACGCCGTTCGCGGCCCGCGTGCGCGACGTGATGGGCAGCGCGTACCCCGAGCTGGCGCGCGAGGCGGAGACGATCGAGATGTGGCTCGGCCGCGAGGAGGAGCAGTTCTCCAAGACGATCGAGCAGGGCACGCGGATCCTCAACGAGCACATCGAGCGCGCCAAGGAGCGAGGGCCTGGAGGGCATCGGCTCGGCCGACGCGTTCCAGCTCCACGACACCTACGGCTTCCCGTTCGAGCTGACCGCCGAGCTGGCGGCCGAGCAGGACATGGGCGTCGACGAGGCCGGCTTCGAGCAGGAGATGGAGCGCGCCCGCGGACCGTGCGCGGGCGACCCCCGGCCGGGCGCGCGACGCGAGCCGCGACGCGATCGAGGAGTTCGCGGGCGGCGCGGACTTCGCCACCACCTTCACGGGCTACGAGACGACCGAGCAGTCGACCGCGGTCGGCGCGGTCGCGTTCAAGGACGGCCGCGTGCTCGCCAAGCTCGTCGAGTCGCCGTTCTACGCGACCGGCGGCGGCCAGGTCGCCGACGGCGGCGTGATCCGCTGCGAGGACGGGCGCTGCGCGGCGAACGTGATCGACGTCGTGCGCCTCGGCGACGACCAGGCGCTCGTGCTCGAGCCGACCAGCGGCGAGCTGCACGAGGGCGAGCGCGTGATCGCGACCGTCGACGCCGCGGCGCGCCGCGCGACCCAGGCCAACCACACCGCGACGCACCTGCTGCACGCGGCGCTGCGCGACGCGGCTCGGCGCGCACGTGCGCCAGGCGGGCTCCTACGTCGGCCCGGACAAGCTGCGCTTCGACTTCACCCACGGCGCGCCGCTGAGCGACGAGGACGTCGCCTGGGTCGAGGACCGCGTCAACGAGTACGTGCTCGCCAACGAGCCCGTGCGGGCGCTCACGACGACGCTCGAGGAGGCCAGGAACCTCGGGGCGATGGCGCTGTTCGGCGAGAAGTACGGCGACGTCGTGCGGATGGTCGAGGTCGGCGACGGCAACTGGTCGCGCGAGCTGTGCGGCGGCACGCACGTGCGCTCGACGGCGGAGATCGGCGTCTTCAAGCTCACCAGCGAGACCTCCAGCGCGTCCAACGTGCGCCGCATCGAGGCGGTCACCGGCCCGGTGGCGGTCGAGACGCTGCGCCGGCACGACCGGCTGCTGCACCGACGACCGCGGCGGCGCTGCGCACCGCGCCGGAGAACGTGCGCGGAGGTCGCCGCGGCGCGCGAGCAGGAGCGCCGGCAGCTGCTCAAGGGCGCGCAGACGGCCGCGCCGGTGGACGACAAGGTCGGCGAGATCGTCGAGCTCGACGGCGTGCGCGCGGTGTTCGAGCTGCGCGACGTCACCAACCCCAAGCAGCTCCCGGACTTGGCGGACCGGATGAAGAACCAGCTCGGCGACCCCGCGGTGGTCGTGCTCGGCGCGGGCGGCGAGGGGCGCGCGAGCCTGCTCGTGGCGGCGACGCCGGGCGCGGTGGAGCGCGGCGTGAAGGCGGGCGACATCGTCAAGGTCGCGGCGGCGGTCGTCGGCGGCGGCGGTGGCGGCCGCGACACGATGGCCCAGGCGGGCGGGCGCGAGCCGGCCAAGCTCCCGGAGGCCCTGGACGCCGCTCGCGCGGAGATCGCGAGGGTGCTGGGCACCGCGTAGATGCGGGTCCTCGCGCTCGACTACGGCAGCGCCCGCTGCGGCGCCGCCCTCAGCGACCCGACCGGGCACGCTGGCCACGCCGCTGGACCCGGTCCTCCAGCCCGCCACGCGCAAGGGCTTCCGCCGCGTGCGTCACGCTCGTGGAGGAGAGCGGCGCCGAGCGCGTGGTGATCGGCCTCCCGCTGTCGCTGTCGGGCGGCGATTCGGCGCAGACGGCCGAGACGCGGGCGTTCGCGGAGCGCCTGGAGGGCGCCGTGCGCGTCCCCGTCGAGCTCTACGACGAGCGCTTCACCACCCGGCTCGCCGGACGGGCGGGCGGGTCGGCCTCGCTGGACTCCCGGGCGGCTGCAGTGCTTCTGGACGAATGGTTGTCGGTCTTCGGAGATCTGCCGATAGAAGGACCATGAGCTTGCACACGTCCAGCGGGGTCGACGACGTCCTCACGTCGGCGGCCGAGAACGCCCCCGTCGACCCGCTCGACGCGCTCCTGAAGCAGATCGTCGAGGGCTACTTCGTCCTCACCGACGGGCAGGGATCGGTCTCCAAGTGGTCCGAGCCCGCCGAGCTGCTGTTCGGCAGGCCCGCGCAGGACGTGCTCGGACAGTCGTTCTTCGACGGCCTGCTGTCCGGCCCGCTGTCGCAGGAGGCCGAGTCCTGGCGCCGCTTCCTGGCCGCCGGCGACGCGCCCACCGCGCCCGGGCGCGTGGAGGTCAAGGCCCGCCGCGAGGACGGCGGCACCTTCCCGATGGAGGCCGTGTTCGTCCCCGTCAAGCTCGACGAGGGCTTCGACTTCTCGCTGTTCCTGGAGGACCTGGGCTTCGAGCTCCCGCTCAACCTGATGCTGCTGCGCATGCGCCAGCAGCACCCGGTCGTGGTGCGCGCGCTGCGCTCGGCGATCGAGCCCGACCCGCAGCCGTGGGAGGGCTGGCGCACCGCCGGCACGCTGGTCGTCTTCCGCCCGATGGAGCCGACGCCGTGGGTCCAGGAGGAGCTCGCCGCGCGCGAGGCCGCCCGCGCCGAGGCCGACGCCGCCACCGAGGAGGCCATCACCAACCCGGATCCCGGCATCCAGGGCAACTCCGTCCACGACCTCGACGACGCCGCCGCGGTGGTCGCCCGCCTGCTGTCGGCGATGGAGCGCATCGACGACCTCGAGCGCATGGCCGGCGCGCTGCCCGCGCAGGTCCAGGAGGCGCGCAAGGACGCCGAGGCCAGCCGCACCCGCGCCGAGGCCGCCGAGCGCGAGGCGTCGCGCCTGCGCGAGGACCTCCAGCGCGCCGTCAACGAGATCACGGTCCGGCGGCAACGACTCCCAGCACCTCGAGCTGCTCGCGCGCATGGAGCGCCTCGAGCGCGCTCGCATGGACGAGGACGACTCCCGCGCCACCGGCGCTGCGCGCCGCCGAGGCCGCCCGCGCCGAGCTCGCCCAGCGCCTGGACCGCGCCGAGGCCGAGCGCGCCCGCGCCGCCGAGCTGATCGAGGCCCGCGTCGCCGACGCCGTCGCCGAGGCCCAGCGCCGCGCCGAGGAGGCGATGGAGGACGCCCGCTCCCGCGCCGACGGCGCCAAGAGCGCCTTCGAGTCGCGCATCCTCAACCTGGAGCAGCTCAAGGGCGGCGGCCCGGCCGAGGCCGACATCACCGCCCAGCTCGAGCAGGTCCGCGCCGAGCACGAGGAGGCCGTCCAGGCCGCCCGCAACGAGCTCGCCGAGACGCTGGAGCGCATCGAGCGCGAGCGCGAGCGCGACGCCGAGGCCGCCACCGCCGAGCTGAGCGCCGCCCTGGAGCGCATCGAGCACGTCCAGCGCGAGTCCGACGCCCTGCGCGAGCAGCTCACCCAGATCACCGTCGAGCGCCACGAGGCCGAGGGCCTCGCCGGCGAGGAGCGCCGCCGCCTGGCCGACCTCCAGCGCGACGCCGAGCAGACCCGCGCGCGCATCGACGCGCTGCGCGAGAGCGGCGACGAGCTGCGCGACGAGGCCCGCGCCGAGGTCGCCGCCCTGCGCGCCGAGCTGGCCGCCCTGTCCTCGACCGAGGGTCTCGACGAGCTGCGCGCCGCGCCAGGACGAGCTGTCGGGCCGGATCGACGGGCTCGACGCGTCGCGCCGGGATCGACGAGCTGCGTACCGCGCACGCCGAGCTGGCCGAGCGCCTCGACGGGCTCGACGCGCTCGGCCGCCCTCGACGAGCTGCGCGCCCGCCAGGACGAGCTCGTCCGCCGCGCTGCGCGAGCAGTCCGAGATCGCCATGGGCGGCGGGGACGCCGCCGAGCGCGCCGCCGCCGAGGTCGAGCGCCTGGGCCGCGAGCAGGCCGCCCGCCTGGAGGAGCTCGAGCGCGCCCAGGAGCGCCTCGACGAGCGCAACCTCGACATCCTGCGCTCGCAGGAGGACTTCGCCCAGCGCCACGACGAGGTCGTCCAGGCGCAGGCCGACATCTGGCGCCGCAGCGACGAGCTGGCTGCCGCCCAGGCCGAGCTGGACCGCGCGCACACCGAGCTGGCCGCCTCCACCGGCGACGGCGAGGCCCTCGAGGCGCTCACCCGCCGCACCGAGGAGGTCGCCGCCGCCCACGCCGAGCTGGAGCGCCGCACCGCCGAGGTCGCCGAGGCGCAGGCCGAGTTCGAGGAGGTCGGGGACCAGATCCTGCGCAGCGCCGGCGAGATCGCCGCCGCGCAGGGCGAGCTGATCCGCCGCACCGACGAGATCGCCGGCGGCCACGAGGCGCTCACGCGCCGCACCGAGGAGATCGCCGAGCGCTCCGTCCGCGCGCTGGACGCCGCGCGCCGCGCCGAGGAGGCGCTCGCCTCCCAGGAGGACTCCGCCCAGCGCTCTGACGAGATCCGCGAGGAGCTCGCCCGCCGCACCGCCGAGCTCCGCGACGACCTCTCCCGCCGCGCGGACGAGCTGGCCGCCGCCCAGGGCGAGCTGGCCGCCCGCACCGACGAGCTCGCCGCCGCGCACGGCGCGCTGGCCGGCCGCACCGACGATCTGGCCGGACGCACCGACGATCTGACCGACCGCACCGACGACCTCGCGGACCGCGCCGACGAGCTGGCCGCCGCCCACGGCGCGCTCGCGGGCCGTACCGACGAGCTGAGCGCCGCGCAGGGCGAACTCGCCGGCCGCGCCGACGAGCTGACCGCGGCCCACGGCGCGCTGGCCGGCCGCACCGACGACCTGGCCGACCGCGCCGACGAGCTGGCCGCCGCCCATGGCGCGCTCGCGGGCCGTACCGACGAGCTGAGCGCGGCCCAGGGCAGCCTCGCGGGCCGCACCGACGAGCTGACCACCGCCCAGCGCAAGGTCGCCGCCGAGCAGGCCCAGCTGCGCGAGTGGGTCGAGTCCGCGCGCCAGGAGCGCGACCAGTTCCGCGCCACCACCGAGCACGCCCTCAGCCAGCTCGCGGAGGTCCGCGCCGCGCTGCAGGAGCACGAGACCTCGATCTCGGTCCAGATCCCCTCCAACGCCGTCGAGCACGACGAGCTGCTGCGGGTCACGGGCGAGGTCCGCGGCGAGATCAGCTCCGCGATGGGCCAGGCCCGCGCCGAGATCGCCGGCCTGCGCGAGGCCGAGGAGACGCTGCGCGCCCGCATCGAGTCGCTGGCCGCCGCCGGCGACAACGCCGACGCGCGGCTGCGCGAGGTCGAGGACGCCGCCGAGCGGCTGCAGGCGTACGACGGGCTGCGCGCCGACGTCGCCGGCCTCGCCGGGCGCGTCGAGGGCGCCGCCGCCGAGATCGCCGGCCTGGCCGGACGCGTCGAGAGCGTCGAGGGCGCCGCCGGCGCGCTGGACGGGCTCGTCGCCCGCCTCGAGGATGCCGCGTCCGACGTCGCCGGCCTCGCCGGCCGCGTGGACACCGTCGAGGGCGCCGCCGGCCAGGTGGCCGACCTCGCCGCCCGCGTCGACGCCGTCGAGGGCGCCGCCTCCGGCGTCGCCATGCTCGCCGCGCGCGTCGAGGCCGCCGAGGGCCTCTCCGCCCGCCTGGACGCCGTCGAGGGCGCCGCCACGGCGATCGACGCGCTGGGCGCCCGCATCGAGGCGATGCACAGCGTCACGACCGCGATCGACGGCCTCGCCGGCCGCGTCGAGGTCGTCGAAGGCCTGGAGCGCCGTGTCGAGAGCGTCGAAGGCCTTGCCGGCCGCGTCGCGTCCGTCGAGGGCCTGGCGGGCCGCGTCGAGGCGGTCGAGGACCTCGCGGGTCGTGTCGAGGAGATCGACGGCCTGCAGCGCCGCGTCGAGAGCGTCGAGGGTCTTGCCGGCCGCGTCGAGAGCGTCGAGGACCTGGCGGGTCGCGTCGAGGACATCGACGGCCTCGCGCGCCGCGTCGAGAACGTCGAGGGCTTGGAGCGCCGCGTCGAGTCCGTCGAAGGCCTCGCGGGTCGTGTCGAGTCCGTCGAGGGCCTCGCGGGTCGTGTCGAGTCAGTCGAGGGCCTGGAGCACCGCGTCGCGCCGTCGAGGTCGCCGCGTCGAGGGGCTCGCCCCGCGCCTGGACGCCGTCGAGGGCGCCGCGCGCTCGCTCGACGGCCTCGCCGCCCGCATCGAGGCCACCGAGTCGCTCGACGGCCGCGTCGACGGCGTCGCCGAGCGCCTCGAGGACGTCGCCGCCGCCACCGCGCGCGCCGGCGAGCTCACCGCCCGCCTGGACGCGCTGGAGGCCGCCGGCCCCGCCTCCCAGGAGGAGCTCGACGCGCTGCGCGAGCAGGCCGCCGAGGCCCAGAGCGCCGCCGAGCGCGCCATCGCCGCCAAGGACGAGCTGACCGACCGCTTCGGGCGCGCCTCCGTCGAGCTGGGCGAGCTGCGCGAGCAGGCCCGCGCCGCGCTCAACGAGGCCCGCGACGCCGCCGAGCGCGTCAACGAGATCGATCGCAGCGCCGGCAACGTCCTCACCGACGTCCGCTCCGTGCGCGACCGCATCGACGAGGTCGCCACGATCGCCCGCACCGCGCAGGAGTCATCCGACGCGGGCCGCGCCGAGTCCGACGAGCTGCGCACCGCCCTGGCCCGCCTCACCGGCGAGCTGCAGGTCGCCCGCGCCGACCTCGAGCGCGCCGGCGAGGAGTCGCTGGGCGCCCGCGAGCAGGCCGCCACCGCCCACCAGGCCGCCTCCGCCGCCCGCGAGGACGCCGGCCGCGCGCGCGAGGAGACCGCCGCCATCCGCCGCGAGGTCGAGTCCGGCCGCGAGCGCCTCACCGCGCTCGGCGCCGGCGTCGAGCGGCTCGGCGAGACGCTCACCTCGCGCCGCCCACGCCGCCGAGTCGGCCCAGACCGAGGCGACCGCCGCGCGGCGCACCGGCAAGGAGCTCGCCCAGCTCGTCGCCGACCTCGACCAGAAGGCCACCGCGCTGCGCAGCGAGATGGGCGCGGGCCGCGACCGCCTGCAGTCGATCGACGCCGCCGTCGACCGCATCTCGTCCTCCGCCGCCGACGCCGGCGAGCAGGCCTCCGCCGCCCGCCAGCAGGGCGCCGAGCTGCGCGCCGAGCTGGCCGAGGTCCGCGCGATCGCCGAGCAGGCCGCCGCCGGCATCGAGTCGATCCGCGCCGACGTCGAGACGGTCCGCGGCGCCGCCGAGCGGATCGCCGCCGACGCCGAGGCCAACAACGCGACCGTCAGGGCCGGCGCCGAGCGCCTGGAGGCGATGGGCGCCGAGGTCACCTTCGCGCTGAAGTCGCTCGACGAGATGAAGGCCAGCCTCACGTCGGCCGGCCAGGCCGCCGTCCTCGCCCGCCGCGAGGCCGAGCAGGCCAAGAAGGCCGTCGCGCAGAACGCGGGGGACGGCAACAAGGACAACGTCACCGAGGTCTTCGCCCAGCTGCTCGGGCTCGCCCAGAAGAAGGGCAACAGCGGGATCCACCGGATGCCGACCCAGCCTCCGGCCAAGAAGGAGCGCGTCAAGCGCGAGCCGCGGCACGGCTTCGACGACGTCGCCCAGCCGATGGCCGTGCTGGGTCTCGACGGCAAGTTCCGCGAGCTCAACCCCGCGTTTGCCAAACTGGTCGGCTATCAGGAGCAGGAGTTCTCGAAGGCGGCATGGCCGTCGCCCCACGATCGCTCCGTCTACAAGCAGCAGCAGGAGGAGCTGACACAGCTTGCCTCCGGTGAGATTGAATCCGTGACCGTGCAGAGCACCTACATGCATGGCCAGGGCCTGATGGTCCCGGTCATCGGCAAGCTGACCGCCGTCCCCGGCGAGGATGGCCTGCCCCTGCACCTGCTGCTGGAGGCCGAGGACCGCCACCACCACTAGGTTTGGCGCGGCCCAGCCGAAGAACGCACTCCGGAGGAGCGCGCCGCGGCCGCGGCCGAGCGCGCTGCGCGCCGGGCCGCGCGCGACGGCGACGGCGGCGCCGCCGCCCGCCGAGACCTTCGCCGCCGCGACGCGGCCTCGCACGCCCCGACCGCGCCGAGCCGGAGCCGGAGCCGGAGCCCGAGCCCGAGCCGCGAGCCTCACCAACCGTCAGACCCGGCACCGCCGCCGGAGGTCCCTTCCGAGCCCCCTCGTAGGGTGTCTGCGATGGCCGCTCGCGCTCCCCGACGCCCGCGGCGACCCCTGCCGCCCCGCCGCGCCGCCCGTCGCCACGCAGTCCCACGGCCGCCGCCGCGTCGGCGCGCTGCTCGGCCTCGTGGTGATCATCGCGGCGCTGTACGTGGGCAACGCGACCTTCCAGCCCTTCCACGGCGAGGGCGACCGGCTCGGTGCGCCTGCGCGTCCCCGCCGGCGCCGACGCCGGGCCGGATCGGCAAGCTCCTCGACGCCCGCGGCGTCGTGGACTCCGCGACGTTCTTCCAGCTCAACGCCACGATCACGGGCCGCCGCGGCGGGCTGCGCCCCGGCGTCTACACGCTGCGCCGCGGGATGAGCAACGGCGCCGCCATCGAGGCGCTGAGCCAGGGCCCGAAGGCGAAGGTCGTGCCGACGATCAAGGTCGGCGTGCCCGAGGGCCTGTCGATCCGCGAGGCGGCGCCGCTGGTGGACAAGACGCCGCTGGAGGGCAGCTACCTGAAGGCCGCCCGCAGCCCGCGCACGCTGCGCAAGATCCGCGCCCTGGGCGCCCCGCGGCGCACCCGCACGCCGGAGGGCTTCCTGTTCCCGGCCACCTACACGCTGGTCGACGGCGCGCCCGCCCGCAACCTGGTGGACCGCCAGCTCGCCGCGTTCGACGAGAACTTCTCCAAGGTCGACCTCTCCTACGCCAAGCGCAAGAACCTCACGCGCTACGACGTGCTGATCATCGCCTCGATGGTCGAGCGCGAGGCGCAGCTGGACCGCGAGCGCCCGCTCGTGGCGGCCGTCATCTACAACCGCCTCGCGGACGGCATGACGCTCGGGCATCGACGCCACCATCCGCTACTACGAGAACAACTGGACGCGGCCGCTGCGCGTGTCCGAGCTGGAGCGCCCGAGCGCCTACAACACGCGCCTGAACCGCGGCCTGCCGCCGACGCCGATCGGCAACCCCGGCCTCGCGTCGATCAAGGCCGCCGCCAAGCCCGGCCCGCAAGGGCTACCTCTTCTACGTCCGCAAGCCCGGGAAGTCGGGCGAGCACGCGTTCTCCTCGACCGACGCGCAGTTCCAGCGCGACGTCGCGCGCTACCAGGCCTCCCGCGAGCCGGCTGATGCCCTACCTGGGCGTGTGCGGCTGGCCGGTCGCGCACTCGCGCTCGCCGGCGATGCACAACGCGGCGCTCGCCGCCGCCGGGCTGGACGGCTGGCGCTACCTGCACCTGCCGCTGCCGCCCGAGCTGTTCGCCGAGACCGTGCGCGCGCTGCCCGGCGGCCGGGCTTCCGCGGCGTCAACGTGACGATCCCGCACAAGGAGGCGGCGATCGGCGCTGGCCGACGGCGCCTCCGCGGCGGCCCGGGAGATCGGCGCGGCGAACACGCTGACCTTCGAGCCGACGGCGCGATCGAGGCCGACAACACCGACTGGACCGGCCTGCTCGACGTGATGCCCGACCCGGCCGGCAAGACGGCGCTGGTGCTGGGCGCGGGCGGCGCCGCGCGGGCCGCCGTCTACGCG
Organism: uncultured Solirubrobacteraceae bacterium; assembly: GCA_963723395.1. GTDB lineage: Bacteria > Actinomycetota > Thermoleophilia > Solirubrobacterales > Solirubrobacteraceae > DATFQI01. Next base: position 179,342 of record CAVRQL010000003.1, read on the forward strand.
CTCGATGCAGGCCGGAGCGGCCGACGTGCAGGTCTGGAACCGCACGCCGGAGCGGGCCCGCGGCGCTGGCCGACGTCGCTCGGCGCGCGCGCCGTCCGAGCGCCCGGAGCCGGCCGAGATCGTCGTCAACTGCACGTCGGTCGGGCTCCTCGGAACCGGAGGCCACGTTCAAGGCACTACCCCTGCAGGCCGATGATTGGGGTGTCGGAAGCTGCGTGGTGGACATGGTCTACCGGGAAGGCGAGACCCGGCTCCTCGAAGCGGCAAGAACGCGAGGGGCCGCGGCCATCGGCGGACTGGAGATCCTGGTCGCCCAAGGCGCTGCGTCATTTGAACGCTGGACCGGCCGTACGGCTCCCCGACAGGCGATGCGGGAGGCCGTAGGAGCCATCGCCTGCACATGAATCCGCCAACACAGACCGGGGCACCACCCAGCGCCAAGCGGCCCAAGAAGGGCAACGGCGTCACCACGCCGTCCAGGCGCGGCGGTTCCGGCCGCGTGCTCACGGACGTGATCGTCGACCTCGGCTTCGTCGAGCGCGGCGAGATGGACGAGGCGATCGAGCGCGCCAACGGCAACGGCTCGATCCCCGAGCGGATCCTCGTCGCCGACGGCATCCTCACCGAGGGCGACCTCGCGCGCGCCGTCGCGGAGCGCTTCGGCCTCGACCACCTCGACCTCGGGATGTACAAGGTCGACCCCGACGCGGCCAAGCTCGTCACCCCGGCGGCGGTCAAGCGCTACCAGGCCGTGCCGGTCTCCTTCGCCGGCGACCGCATGCTGCTCGTGGCGATGGTCGACCCGGCCAACGTGCTCGCGGTCGACGACATCGCCGTGATGACCGGCTACGAGGTGCGCCCCGCCGTCGCCTCCGGCAGCCGACATCGACCAGCTGCTCGAGCGCCTCGAGGACCCCGACTTCGGCACCGGCGCCACCGCGCCGGAGATGGAGCTCGAGGACGGCGAGACCGAGGCGACCCAGCAGTACGAGCCGCCCGCAGCCGTCCGGGCCGATGTACGACATCCGCGACAACACGCCGATCAACTTCGGCGCCGGCGGCGAGGATGCCTCGGTCATCCAGCTCGTGCACCGCGTCATCAAGGAGGCGGTGGAGCGGGGGAGCTCCGACATCCACTTCGAGCCGGGCGACGAGGAGATGCGCGTCCGCTACCGCATCGACGGCGTGCTCCAGGAGGCCGCCACGGTGCCCAACACCGCCGTGCCCGCCGTCGTCTCGCGCGTGAAGATCCTCTCCGACCTCGACATCGCCGAGCGCCGCGTGCCGCAGGACGGCCGCATCTCGCTCGACGGTCGAGGGCAAGCCGATCGACCTCCGCGTCGCCACGCTGCCGTGCGCCTACGGCGAGAACGTGGTCATGCGAATCCTCGACCAGTCGAAGGTCATGATCGAGCTCGAGCAGCTCGGCATGCTCCCGCAGGCCCTGGAGCGCTTCACCAAGGCCTACAGCCAGGCCCACGGCGCCGTGCTCGTCACCGGCCCGACCGGCTCCGGCAAGTCGACCTCGCTCTACGGCGCGCTCAACCAGCTCAACACGATCGAGAAGAACATCATCACGATCGAGGACCCGGTCGAGTACCAGCTGGACGGCATCACCCAGGTGCAGGTCAACCCGAAGGCGGGCCTGACGTTCGCCAGCGGCCTGCGCTCGATGATGCGCGCCGACCCCGACATCATCATGGTCGGCGAGATCCGCGACCGCGAGACGGCCCAGATCGCCGTCGAGGCCGCGCTCACCGGCCACCTCGTCCTCTCCACGCTGCACACCAACGACGCCCCCGGCGCCGTCACCCGCCTGATCGAGATGGGCATCGAGCCCTTCCTGGTCGGCTCGGCCGTCGACTGCGTGGTCGCCCAGCGCCTCGCGCGCCTGCTGTGCGAGGAGTGCAAGCGCCGCACGACGATCACCGCCGACGTCATGCGGCTCAACGGCTTCAACGTCGGCCTCGACCTCGAGGCCTACGAGCCCGTGGGCTGCGCCCGCTGCGGCGGCTCCGGCTACAAGGGCCGGATCGGCCTCTACGAGGTCATGTGGGTCTCCGACACGATCCGCGCGCTGGCCGTCGCCCGCGAGCCCGCCGAGACGATCGCGCACGCCGCCGTGCACGAGGGCATGATGCGCCTGCGCGAGGACGGCCTCGAGAAGGTCCGCCGCGGTCTCACGTCGATCGCCGAGATCGCCCGCGTCGCCGGTACGCGCTAGGGCCCAGACCCGACTACAGGTCTCGGCGCGGCCGTGCCGATGTAGAGGTCGATGAACTTCGACTTCTCCGACATCCTCATCGAGGTCGTCAAGCAGAAGGCCTCCGACCTTCACCTGACGGCCGGCACGCCGCCGATGATCCGCCAGCGCGGCGCCCTCATCCCGCTGGAGGGGATGCCGAAGCTGACCCCCACGGACACGCGGGAGATCATCTACGCGATCCTCAACTCCTCGCAGCGCCAGCGCCTGGAGACCGATTGGCAGATCGACTTCGCCTACTCGGTCCCCGGCCACGGCCGCTTCCGCGTCAACGCCTACCTGCAGCGCGGCACGCTCGCCGCCGCCTTCCGCCTGATCCCGTCGGAGACGGTGCCGATCGAGAAGCTCGGCCTGCCGCCCGTGATCCGCGAGTTCGCCAAGCGCCCGCGCGGCATCGTGCTCGTCACGGGCCCGACCGGCTCCGGCAAGTCGACCACGCTCGCGTCGCTGATCGACGAGATCAACGAGACCCGCGACGAGCACATCCTCACCATCGAGGACCCGATCGAGTTCCTGCACAGCCACAAGCGCTGCATCGTCAACCAGCGCGAGCTGGGCGCCGACGCCCCGAGCTTCGCGCTCGGCCTCAAGGCCGCGCTGCGCCAGGACCCCGACGTGATCCTCGTCGGCGAGATGCGCGACATGGAGACGATCGGCACGGCCCTGACCGCGGCCGAGACCGGCCACCTCGTCTTCGCCACGCTGCACACGCAGGACGCGCCGCAGACCGTGGACCGCATCATCGACGTCTTCCCGCCCGCCCAGCAGGGCCAGATCCGGGCGCAGCTCGCGATCGGCCTCCAGGGCGTCGTCACCCAGACGCTGCTGCCGACGGCCGACGGCCAGGGCCGCTGCGTCGCGGCCGAGGTGCTGGTGCCGACCGCCGGCGTCCGCAACCTCATCCGCGAGGGCAAGACCCACCAGATCTACTCGCTGATCCAGACCGGAGGCGCGCACGGGATGCAGACGATGGACTCCTCGCTCGCCGGTCTCGTGCGCGAGCGGCCAGCTCACGATGGCCGTCGCCGAGTCCCGCGTCCAGCCATCCGGCCGAGCTGCGCCGCCTGGTGCAGGGCGAGTCCCCGAGCGCGTTGGCCGCCTGATGTCGGCCGCCACGTTCACCTTCAAGGCCGTCGACGGCGCCGGCGTCCCCTCCAAGGGGGAGATCAAGGGCACCGACCGCGAACGCGGTCACCGAGGAGCTGCGCTCCCGCGGGCTCCAGGTCATGGAGCTCGTCGAGAAGAAGAGCGGCCTCCAGATGGAGCATCTCGCTCGGGCCCGAAGCGCGTCAAGGCCGCAGGAGCTGACGGTCATGACCCGCCAGCTGGCGACCATGATCTCCTCGGGCATGACCCTCCTGCGCGCGTTCTACGTGCTCGAGGACCAGCTCGAGAACACGAAGCTCAAGGAGACCATCGGGGCGCGTCCGCGAGGACATCGAGTCCGGCATCGCCTTCTCCGAGGCGCTCGCCAAGCACCCGAAGGTCTTCAACCCGCTCTACGTCGCCATGGTGCGCGCCGGCGAGGCCGGCGGCGTGCTCGAGGAGTCGCTCGAGCGGATCTCCGACCAGCTCGAGAAGGACGACGAGCTGCGCCGCCAGGTCAAGTCCGCGATGGCCTACCCGATCGTGGTGCTCGCGTTCGCGATGGGCGTGCTGCTCGGCCTGATCGCGTTCATCGTCCCCGTGTTCGTCGGCGTCTTCAAGGACTTCGGCGGCGACCTGCCGCTGATCACCAAGTTCACGGTGAGCGTGTCCAAGTTCGTGACGGGCCAGTGGTACCTGCTGCTCGGCGGCACCGTCGGCGTCGTCGTCGGCTTCAAGAAGTGGCGCACAGTCCTCGTGGGGCCGCCCGCAGTGGGACCGCCTCCGCCTGAAGATCCCCGTTCAAGATCGGCCTCACCGTCCAGAAGATCGCGCTCGCGCGCTGGTCGCGCACGTTCGCCGCCCTCTACTCCGCCGGCGTGCCGATCATGCAGGCGATCGAGGTGACCGGCCAGACGGCCGGCAACGCGGTCGTCGAGGACGCGATGGACGACGTCATCGAGTCGGTCACGCTCCGGCGGCTCGATCGCCGAGCCGCTCAAGGAGCACCCCGATCTTCCCCCCGATGGTCGCCCAGATGATCGCCGTCGGCGAGGAGACGGGCAACCTGGACTCCATGCTCGTCCAAGGTCGCCGACTTCTACGAGGACGAGGTCGACGCCGCCGTCAAGGCCCTGACCTCGATCCTCGAGCCGATCATGATCATCTTCGTGGGCGGCATCGTCGGCTTCATCGTGATCGCGATGTACATGCCGATGTTCAAGGTCTACGACGCGATCAAGTAACCCCTTCCCGCGACCCCTCCAGGTCCCGCGCGAAGACCGAAGGCCGCCTCCAGGGCGGCCTTCGCTCGTTCCGGGGCGGGTGTGACCGGCGTCGGGCCCGGGTAACGAGTCGTACAAGCGGCGACAAGGGAGGAACCGTGGGGGTTGGGCTGCTCGATCGCGACCGGACGGTCGCACCGAAGGGGTACGCACGCTGGCTGATTCCGCCGGCGGCGCTGGCTGTCCACCTGTCGATCGGACAGGTCTACGCGTTCAGCGTCTTCAAGGAGCCGCTGGTCGAGCACTTCGACACGAACCTGACGCCGATCGGGTGGATCTTCAGCATCGCGATCCTGATGCTGGGCCTGTCGGCCGCGTTCGGCGGCACCTGGGTCGAGCGCAACGGGCCGCGCAAGGCCATGTTCGTCGCCGCGTGCTGCTGGGGGGCGGGCTTCCTCGTCGCCGCGCTCGGCGTCGCCACCGACCAGCTGTGGGTCGTCTACCTCGGGTACGGCGTGCTCGGCGGCATCGGCCTCGGCATCGGCTACATCTCGCCGGTCTCCACGCTGATCAAGTGGTTCCCGGACCGCCCGGGCATGGCGACCGGCATCGCGATCATGGGCTTCGGCGGTGGTGCGCTGATCGCCGCGCCGCTGTCCAACTGGCTGCTCGACACGTTCGGGACCTCGCCCTCGGACGCGATCGCCCCGGCGTTCGCCACGCTGGGCATCGTCTACTTCGTCGTCATGACGCTCGGCGCGTTCACCGTCCGGCTCCCGGCCGACGGGTGGAAGCCCGCGGGCTGGAACGCCGAGGCGCAGACCGAGAAGCGCATGATCACGACCGCGAACGTCACGGCGGCCAACGCGACCCGCACGCCGCAGTTCTGGCTCCTGTGGGTCGTGCTGTGCTGCAACGTGACGGCCGGCATCGGCATCCTCGAGCAGGCCTCGCCGATGGTCCAGGACCACTTCGACACGGTCGACGCGGCGGCGGCCGCCGGCTTCGTCGGGCTGCTCTCGCTCTGCAACATGAGCGGGCGCTTCGGGTGGTCCTCGACGTCGGACGTGATCGGGCGCAAGCGGATGTACATGTGCTACCTGGGGATCGGCGCCGTCCTGTACTTCCTGTTGGCGTCGACGGGCACGGCCTCGCTGCTGTGGTTCGTCCTGCTCACAGGCGTGATCCTGTCGTTCTACGGCGGCGGCTTCGCGACCGTGCCCGCGTACCTGAAGGACCTGTTCGGCACGATCGAGGTCGGCGCCATCCACGGGCGGCTGCTGACGGCCTGGTCGGTCGCCGGCGTCGCGGGCCCGTTGATCGTCAACGCGATCGCCGACCACCAGGGCGCGGCGGGCAAGTCCGGCGCCGACCTCTACACGCTCTCGCTGTACATCATGGTCGGGGTGCTGGCGGTCGGCTTCATCGCGAACCTGCTGATCCGCCCGGTCGACGAGCGGTTCCACGAGCCGAGCGAGCAACGCACTTCGCGGTTCGAGCGCGCGGAGCCCGCCCCCGCCGAGATGGCCACGACGGAGAGGAGCTAGGCCATGGACACCTTCGCAACGCGCGCGATCCTTCTGTGGGTGCTGGTCACGGTCGCGCTCGCGTACGGCGTGTTCAACACGATCATCAAGGTCGTGGACCTCTTCAGCGGCTGAGGCGGTCCGGGTCAGGACCACCGGGTTTGCCGGCGGCGCACCGGGGGAGGCTCGTGTCAAGCCACGATTGGAGAGAGCGATGGCTGACAACAGGGGCGTCGTGTACATGGGGCCCGGCAAGGTCGAGGTCCAGGACACCGACTATCCGAGCTTCACGCTCCAGGACGGCCCCGGGGTGCCGCCCGAGAGCGTCGGGCGGGAGTGCCACCACGGGGTGATCCTGAAGGTCGTCTCGTCGAACATCTGCGGCAGCGACCAGCACATGGTGCGCGGCCGCACCACGGCCCCCGAGGGGCTCGTGCTCGGGCACGAGATCACGGGGGAGATCATCGAGAAGGGCCGCGACGTCGAGTTCCTCGAGGTCGGCGATCTCGTCTCGGCGCCGTTCAACATCGCCTGCGGGCGCTGCCGCAACTGCAAGGAGCGCAAGACCGGCATCTGCCTGACCGTGAACCCGGCGCGGCCGGGCGGGGCGTACGGCTACGTCGACATGGGCGGCTGGCCGGGCGGCCAGGCCGAGTACGTGATGGTGCCCTACGCCGACTTCAACTGCCTGAAGTTCCCCGACAAGGAGCAGGCGCTGGAGAAGATCCTCGACCTGACGATGCTCTCGGACATCTTCCCGACGGGCTACCACGGCTGCGTCGGCGCTGGCGTGACGACGGGGAGCACGGTCTACGTCGCGGGCGGAGGGCCGGTCGGCCTTGCCGCGGCGCACTCGGCGCAGCTGCTCGGAGCGGCCGTCGTGATGGTCGGCGACCTGATCCCGGAGCGCCTGGAGCAGGCGAAGAGCTTCGGCTGCGAGCCGATCGACGTCTCCAAGGGCGATCCCAAGGACCAGATCGCGAGCCTGCTCGGCGAGCAGATGGCCGAGGCGATCAACCCGCCCACCAAGATCCCTGAGATCGACGCGGGCGTCGACGCCGTCGGCTTCGAGGCGCGCGGTCACGGCGAGCACGCGGCCGAGGAGGTCCCGGCGACGGTGCTCAACTCGCTGATGGACCTCACGCACGCCGGCGGCGCGCTCGGCATCCCCGGGCTCTACGTCACCGGCGACCCGGGCGCGGCGGAGGAGGCGGCGCAGCAGGGCTCGCTCTCGATCCGCATCGGGCTCGGGTGGGCGAAGTCGCACACGCTCACGACGGGGCAGACGCCGGTCATGAAGTACAACCGCGAGCTGATGATGGCCATCCTCAACGACCGCTGCCAGATCGCCAAGGCCGTCAACGCCACGGTGATCCCGCTCGACGACGCGCCGCAGGGCTACAAGGACTTCGACAGCGGCGTGGCCCAGAAGTTCGTCCTCAACCCACACGGGGTGATTCCGAGCTAGCTCTCCTCCTCGGCACTCAGGGCGGCGATCTCGCGCCGCAGCTCATCGACTCGCTCGACGACCCACTCGAGCCGCGGGTCGCGCTCGATCGTGCGCGAGTGGCCCATCGCGTAGGCGAACTCCATCGAGTTGATGAGCCTGCGGTGCTCGGCGCGGAGGTCGTCGAGGCGGGTCATCTCGTTCGCCATGACTTCATTGTCGCGGCGCGGGTAGTCGGCCCTTCGTGTTCTCCGTGCTCGGGATGGCCGGCAGCCTCCGCCGGCGCTCGTACAACCGCGCGCTGCTCCGCGCAGCAGCCAAGCTCGCGCCCGCCGGCGTCGAGGTCGAGGTGTTCGAGCTCGGGGAGCTGCCGCTCTACAACGCCGACCTCGACGAGACGCGGGGCGGCGGGCCGTATCCGGAGCCGGTCGCGGCGCTGCGCGAGAAGGTGATCGCCGCGGATGCGCTGCTGCTCGCCGTGCCCGAGTACAACTGGGGCCCGTCCGGGGTGATCAAGAACGCCGTCGACTGGGTGTCGCGCCCGAGCGGGAAGTCGCCGCTGGCCTACAAGCCGGTCGCGCTGATGGGCGCGTCGCCCGGGCCGGCCGGGACGGGCCGGGGCCAGCTGCAGCTCCGCCAGAACCTGCTCGCGACCAGCTCGCTCATCCTGCCGCGCCCGCTCGTGCATCTCGGCGACTGCAAGCGGCGCTTCGACGACGACCTCGAGCTGAGCGACGAGGAGGCACACGGCCTGCTCGGCGAGCTGCTCACCGAGCTGAAGGCCTGGGGCGAGCGCGTCGGCGGCTAGGTAGGGCAGGATCCCGGCATGCCGATGCGCACCAGCGAGGCCCGAGCGGCGCTCGATCGCTGCGAGCCGCGGATGCCGCCGGCGGAGGTGGGGGAGTGGGCAGCGCGCTTCCCCGACGGCACCGACGCCGCGATCGACGCCATCGCCCCGGCGGTCCGCGAGCGCGGCCACTTCCTGCGCGACGAGTTCCTCACCGCCTACCGCTGGAAGACCCACCGGACGCTGTATCTGGCGGAGAAGTACACCGAGGAGCAGATCGCCGACGTGACGCGCGTCGCGTTCCGCCAGCGCGACGAGAAGCTCCGGATCGGCCTGCTGCGCGTGCTCGACGGCGTCGACTGGCCCGTGGCGAGCACGCTCCTGCACGTCGGGGTGAGCGCGGAGTACCCGATCATCGACTTCCGCGCCCTGTGGGCGCTCGGATCGGGCGTGCCGTCGAGCCCGATCAGCTTCGAGTTCTGGTGGGCCTACGTCGAGTGCTGCCGGCGGCTGGCCGCCGACGCGGGCGTGAGCGTCCGGGAGCTCGACAAGGCGCTGTGGTGCTACTCGGAGGCCAACCAGGCCCCCGGCAGCCGCTAGGCGGCACATAGACTGCCGGCGCATGCGCCGCGCCATCCTCGCCGTCCTGGCCCTGGCGGTGTTCGCGGTCGGCGCCGCGGTGGCGGTGTTCCTGATCCGCGGCAGCAACGAGCCGCCGCCGCCCTCGCTGTCGGAGGAGGCGCCGGCCGAGGAGCCTGCGCCCGCGCCGTCGGGCTCCGGCGCCTGGGAGGTGGCCGGGGGAGCGGAGACGTTCGTCGGCTACCGGGTGCGCGAGCGGTTCGCGACGATCGGCGTCGTCGACGCCGTCGGGCGCACGGGGGAGGTCACGGGCACCTTCCGGATCCGTGGCGACCGCGTGCAGAGCGCCCGGATGGAGGCGAACCTGGCGGCGCTGCGCTCCGACGAGGGGCGCCGCGACCGGGCGCTGCGCGACCGTGGGATCGAGACCGCCCGCTTCCCGCGCGCCACGTTCCGCCTGACGGAGCCGTTCACGATCAGCCGCGGGGCCACGCGCGCCCGCGGCGAGCTGACGCTGCACGGGCGGACGAGCCCGATCGTCGCCACGGTCCGCGGCCAGCGCCTCGGAGAGCGGACGATCGAGCTGGCCGGCTCCGCGCCGATCGAGTTCGCGCGCTTCGACGTCGAGCCGCCCAGCGTCGCGGGGTTCGTGACCGTCAGCGACGAGGGCGACCTGGAGTTCAAGCTGAGGCTTCGCGCGACCTAGCTCGCTTCAAGCGGGCGGTGGGACCCGCCGATAACCGTGCCATGAGCTCCGCTCCGCCTCCATCCAGCGTCCCCGCCGCACGCGAGTTCGTCGTGCAGCTCGAGGGCGGCGGTTCGTGGCGACGCCGCCACGCGGTCGAGGGCGCGCTGCGCTTCGACGGCACGGGGGCGGTCCTGGAGTGCGAGGCGATGCTGCGCGCGCCGCTGCGCCTCTCGCTCGCACAGCTGCAGCTCGGCGCGATCGACCCCGGCCCGGCCCGCACGGGCTCGAACGCCGGGCGCTTCCCGATCCTGCGCCGCCTCGGCCCCAACGCGGTCGTACCGCGCTCGGAGGGCATCGAGGGCTGGCTGTGGACCAGTCACGGCGGCAGCGGCATGGTCTCGATCGGCGACGAGGAGGACGCGCCCAACGCGGCCTTGCTGTTCACCAAGCCGCTCGGCGAGGACACGGTCACCCGCTGCTTCCACCCGGACTTCCTCGAGGAGCTGGCCGAGCGCTCGCCGCTCGGCGTCCCGACCGTGCTGGGCTTCGTGCTCCGCGTCGCCGAGACGATCAAGACCGAGAGCATCTTCCGTCAGTTCGGGCTGCTCAAGCCGCTGACCGACCGCGAGGTGCCGCCGACGCTGCGGCGCTCGCTCCCCACCGACCGGCCGGCCGACACGACCGTGCGGGGCGATGGGAACGCCCGCCGCGCCGCCACCTCGGTGGCGCCTCCGGGCATGGGCTAGCCTCTTCCGCCAGATGGCGGATGACTACCTCAACGACCCCGCGGCGTGCCGCGCATGCCGCACGACCGGCAAGATCGTCTCGACGCTGGGCGGCGAGTCGCACACCGTGACCTGCCCGTGGTGCGAAGGCGGGGGCCGCTTCATCCCCGCGCACGACGCCCAGGCCGCGCACCGCGAGGGCTGACGCTCAGTCGACGGTGAGCGTCGCGATGCGGCGCTCGGCCTGCAGCATCACGATCGGGAAGTCGCCCGGCGTGTCCAGGTAGAGCTCGAAGTGCGCCGGCGCGTCGGGGTCCACAGGCTGGATCTGGTTGAGGTCCACGATCTCGATGCTGTCCACCTCGCGGCTGGACACTTCCAGCACCATCGTGTCACCCGTCTTCGCCCGGATGCGGGTGGGCTTCGCCGCGTCCGCATCGATCCGCTTGGTGACCTCGGTCGGGGCCTCCGCCACGGCGCTCGGAACCGCGCTGGGAGGCGGATCCTCGGCGACCTTACGGGTGTCCACACCGGCCGCCACGGCGGTCAGCGCGATCAGCACCGCGAGCGCTATCAACAGCCTGCGGACGACCACCCGGGCGAGGATAGACGTTCGTCCAAGACGCTCAACCAAACCCGGCGATCGGTCGATGAACCGGCTGATGAACCGCACCCTCAGGTCTCTCCGCCGCGGCCAGGCGGGTTTCGCCCTCGTCGAGGCGCTGATCAGCGCCGCCCTCCTCGCGATGATCTCGCTGTCGGTGCTGGCGGGCATCGACGCGACGGCCAACAGCACCGGCCGCGAGAAGGCGCGCGCCGCTGGAGTGATGCTGGCCGAGCAGGATCAGGAGCGGATGCGCGCGATGCGCGCCGAGGAGCTCGAGACCTACAGCCCGCTGCCGCGCACCGAGGTGATCGACGGCATCACGTACTCGATCGCCTCCAAGGGCGTGTGGATCCGTGACGACACGGGCGGCACGCAGAGCTGCACCAACAACGAGAAGCAGGTCGACTACCTCAAGATCACGAGCACCGTCACCTCGAACCGGAAGAACACGAAGCCGGTGACGCTGACCAGCCTCGTGTCGCCGCCCCCGGCGTCGCCGCAGGGCACGCTCGTCGTGAAGGTGCTCAACCGCGACAACGCGCCCGTGACGAACCTGCCGGTCGCGATCACCGGCGCCAGCTCCGCCACCGCGACCACCAACGACGTCGGCTGCGCGCTCTTCCCGCAGGTGGCCGTCGGCAGCTACACGGTCACGCTCAACAAGCCCGGCGGCAACTATCCCTCGGTGGACAAGGCCGGCAACGCCCCGGCGACGCTCGGCACCGAGGTGACGGTCGGCGCGGTCCGCTACGAGACGATGTACTTCGACCAGTCGGGGCGCATCCCGGTCAAGTTCAACACCACCGACCTGCCGGGGCTCCGGGGCACCGCCGGCGGCACGCTCGCCTCCACCTCCCGTTACGCGCGCGTCTCTCCGCCGCCGCCGACGACCCGCGCGGCGTTCGACGCGGGCGCGCCCGCCACGCAGATCATCGCGAGCAACCTGTTCCCGTTCGTCGAGCCCTACGGCGTCTTCGCGGGCCGTTGCGACGGCGCGAAGCCGGCGGCCGACGACATCCTCTCGATCCCGGTGGCCCGCGGCGCCGATACCGCCGCGGTGACCGTGCGCCAGCCGGCTCTGAACGTCCGCGTCGACCGCCGGACCGGCAGCACGGCCGTGTGGGCGGAGAACGCCACCGTGAAGGCGACCATGACCGACGGCTCCGGCTGCTCCGACACGATCGACCTCGTCACGACCAACGGTACGTCGGCGCAGGACGGCTGGGTCAGCAAGGACGACGCCATCGCGAGCTACGACCCCGGCATCCCCTACGGGACGTGGACGGTCTGCGCGCAGTGGAAGAACAGCAGCGGCAACTGGCGCAAGGACACGGCCACGATCGTGAACTCTGAGCCCGGCGGGAACCCTGCGACGACCAAGGTCCTCGCGCCGCTCATCGCCAACGTGAGCGGTACGTGCTGATGCGCCGGATCCTGCATCGCCTCCGGCGTGACGAGGGCGGCTTCTCGCTCCCCGAGCTGGTCGTGACGATGGCCATCGGCACCATCATCATCGCGGCCGCGCTCGGTCTGCTCGAGTTCACGATGAAGCGCGCGAACGACGTGAACACGCGCATCGACGCCAACCAGCGCGGACGCCTGGCGCTCGACGTGGTCACCCGTCAGCTGCGCTCGCAGGTCTGCCTCAACCCCGGCGACCAAGCCGCTGGTGGTGGCGAAGGCCAACGAGCTCACGTTCTACGGCGACCTGCGCGAACAACGCTCCCGGGCTCGACCCCCGTGGCCCAGAAGCGCACCGTCAAGCTGGACACCGCGACGAGCACGCTCGTCGAGCAGGTCAGCACCGGCACGGAGACCGCCGACGGCGTCTACAGCTGGTCGACCCCGAGCTCGCGGACGATCCTGACCGACGTGACCCAGGACGGCAGCACGCCGCTGTTCCGCTACTACGCCTTCAACACCGGCCTGCCGCCCGTCCTCGCGCCCGGTCACGCCGGCGGCCGGCTCGAGCCTGTCCCAGACCGACATGGACCGCGTCGCGAAGATCGAGGTCCGGTTCAAGGCCAACCCGTCGATCACCGGGGCGTCCGCGAAGTCGGCCGTCGTCCTGTGGGACGACATCTACTCGCGCCTGGTCAACCCCAACAGAGCCAAGACCACGTTGGCGCCCAAGCAGGAGTGCACGTGATGCGAGCCCGACCTTCGCTGCGCGACGAGCGCGGCTTCTCGATGTTCCTGGTGATCATGGTGCTGCTCGCCTGCAGCCTGTTCGTCGCGGGCGCCTACGGTGCCGCACAGGACGATCTCCCGCTGTCCGGCGACTCGCGTGATCGCAAGGTCACCTACTCGGCCGCCGAGGCGGGCCTGAACTTCTACGGGTTCCATCTCAACCAGGACAACGACTACTGGCTGAAGTGCACCGCCGTCGAGGCGCCGAACGGCACCGAGAAGAGCCCCGTGTCCCAGGAGTGGAAGACCGGCACCACCGATCCGCGCGAGTGGCGGAACGTGCCGAACTCGGACGCCCAGTACACAGTCGAGCTGCTGCCGGCCAAGAACGCCCCGACGGGCAAGTGCGAGGTCGGCAAGGCCAACTCGATGCTCGACCCCGTCACCGGCACCTTCCGGGTGCGCATCACCGGCCGGCCGTACGCCACGAGCAAGCAGCGCCGGAGCATCGTCGCGACCTACCGTCGCGTCAGCTTCCTGGACTTCCTGTACTTCACGCAGTACGAGACGATGGACCCCTACGCCTATAAGGCGAGCTCGCGCGACTGGGCGATCGCCAACTGCGGCGACAAGCCTCGCGCCTCGCGCTCCTCGAGCTGCACGGAGATCGTGTTCATCGAGGGCGACGGCGTCGCCGGGCCGTTCCACTCCAACGACTCGATCCTCACGTGCGGCAAGCCGGTGTTCGGCCGGGTCGGCTACGAGGATCGCCTGACGGTGTCGGCGCCCGCGCCCGGCTACATCCCCTACGGGAGCTGCGCCAACACGCCGCCGACGTTCAACAACGACTTCGCGGCCGGGGTGGACTCCGTGAACATGCCGCCGAGCAACACGAAGCTCTACGACGTCACGCTCGCGGAGAACCGCTTCATCGGCAAGACGTACATCACGTTCACGGCCGGCAGCTCGAAGATGACGGTCACGAACTCCTACCTCGGGTGGACCAACAAGCAGGTCGACCTGCCGGAGAACGGGATGATCTACGTCTCCAACAACACGGCCGGCGCGTGCGATCAGCCGCCGCCCACCGAGGCGACGTACCTGGAGTCCAAGAACTGCGGCAACCTGTACGTGAAGGGCGTCTACAACGCGAACATGACGATCGCCGCCCAGAACGACATCATCGTCAACGGCAACCTCACCAAGTCCGACGACGCGGTCCTGGGCCTCGTGGCCAACAACTTCGTCCGCGTGTACCACCCCGTGTCCAGCTGCGAGAACGCCGCGGGCGCGCTGAGCAACGTCACGATCGACGCGGCGATCCTCACGCTCCAGCACTCCTTCATGGCCGACAACCACGCTTGCGGCAATCCGCTCGGCAACCTCAACATCAACGGCGCCATCGCGCAGAAGTACCGCGGCGTGGTCGGCACCTTCGACACCGACTCGGACGGCGACCCCGTCGCGAACTCCGGCTACAAGAAGGTCTACAAGTACGACGACCGCCTGCGCTACCGCACGCCGCCGTACTTCCTGCAGCCCGAGAACTCGGCCTGGAACGTCATCCGCTCGCAAGAGCAGATCCCGACGCGCTAGCGCCCCCCGCGCTGCGCCGGCTGTGCCCTGCGACCCCGCTCCGGCGGGGTCGTTCTCGTTCCGGGGTGGACGAAATGTCGTCTTGAGCAAGGCTTAAGTCAGCCATGCGCGGTGCCGATACAGGGAGAGCCAGAACCAAGGTGTCAAGAGCAAATCGTCCGTGAGGGCGAGACGCAAAGCCACGGGACTCCCGGATGGAGTCCGCCGGGCTGCCACCGACGGTGGTGAGCAGTGGACCAAGGACCTGGCAAGCAGCACCACAGGCCCAACGATCCCTTCAGGAGGGTTCAACCACATGCTCCACAAGCTCCGCACGCGCGCTCAGGACGAGAAGGGCTTCACGCTCATCGAGCTCCTGGTCGTCTCGCGCTCAGGACGAGAAGGGCTTCACGCTCATCGAGCTCCTGGTCGTCATCCTCATCATCGGCATCCTGGCCGCCATCGCCCTTCCGGCGTTCCTGTCGCAGCGCGGCAAGGCTCAGGACACCGAGGCCAAGACCACGGCCCGCACCGCGCAGACCGCGTTCGAGACGCAGTACCTGGACGCCAACGCCTACAGCGGCGGCGCCGCCGAGCTGAAGCTCATCGAGCCGGCCCTGAACGACGGCCCGGCGTTCACCGCCGCGGGCACCGGCCAGGCCTGGACCGCCACGGTCACCTCGGCCACCGGCAACACGTTCACGATCGCGAAGGACGCGGCCGGCAACGTCACCCGCAAGTGCGCCGGCACCGCCAAGGGCGGCTGCCCGTCGGCCGGCTGGACCAAGGCCCCGTAGGTCTGACGCACACCGATCCAAGCTGACGAAGCGGGCCCTCCGGGGCCCGCTTCGTCGTTAAGCACCTCAAGCGAGGTGCGGTGGATGCCGATATCTCACCCGTGTTCAAGTCCAAGCGCTCAAAGAAGAAGACCACCCTCGTCGGGCTCGAGCTCGACCCGGGGCACCTCGCCGCCGCCGAGGTCACCGTCAACGGCTCCGTCCGCGTCGAGCGCGGCGCGGTCGCCCTGCTGCGCCAGGGGATCCTCCGCGACGGCGACGTCGCCGACGCCCCGGCCCTCGCGCAGGCCATCAAGGCCCTCTTCGACGAGCACGAGCTTCCCCGCCGCGTGCGGCTCGGGATCGCCAACCAGCGCATCGTGGTCCGCACCCTGGACCTGCCGCCGCTGGACGACCCGAAGGCCCTCGCCTCCGCCATCAAGGTCGAGGCCCCGGACCACATCCCGATGCCGATGAACGAGGCGATCCTGGACTACCAGCCGCTCGGCCTCGTCACGAACGCGATGGGCGAGCCCCGCATGCGCGTCGTCGTCGTCGCCGTCCGCCGCGAGCTCGTCGACCGGTTGGTCGGCGCCGTCCACGAGGCCGGTCTGGACATCGAGGGCATCGACCTCTCGGCCTTCGCCATGGTGCGGGCGCTCACGGGCGGCAGCGACCACGCTGCCGACGAGCGCGCGACGCTCTACGTCAACGTCGCGGGCCTCACCAACGTCGCCGTGGCGAACGCCAGCGGCTGCCTCTTCACCCGCTCCGCCGCCGGTGGCCTGGACCCGATGATCCATACGCTCGCCGAGCGCTGCGGTCTCACCGACGAGCACGCCCGCCAGTGGATGGGCCACGTCGGCCTGGCCACGCCGCTCGACGACGTCGAGGGTGAGACCGAGCTCGTGGCGGCCACGCGCCAGGTGCTCGAGGACGGGGTGCACCAGCTGGCCGACACCGTGCGCAACTCGCTCAACTTCTACCGGACCCAGCAGGGCAGCGAGGGTGTCGCCCGCGCCGTCGTCACGGGTCCCGTGATCGCCATCGACGGGGTCACCGAGCGCCTCGGCGAGCATCTGCGCATGCCCGTCGAGTCCGCCGTCGTGGCCGTGCCGGAATCCGCCGGGGATCCCGGGCGCCTGACGGTGGCCGCCGGCCTGGCGGTCGAAGAGGACTAACGCGCCGGCGGGGCAGGGGAGACCTTCCCGCCGGAGAAATCCCACCCGCGATGGATACGGCGATAGCGGCAGCCCTGGCCGGCATCTTCGGGGTGATCTTCGGATCGTTCCTGAACGTGGTCGCCTACCGGCTGCCGCGCAAGGAGTCGCTCAACAAGCCGCGGTCGCGGTGCCCGCAGTGCGGCACCCAGATCAAGGCCTACGACAACATCCCCGTGCTGTCGTGGCTGCTGTTGCGGGGGCGCTGCCGGAACTGCGGCGCGCCCATCTCGGCGCGCTACCCGCTCGTGGAGGCCGTCACAGGGCTCCTGTGCGCGGGCGTGGTGCTCGCCCTCGGGGCCGACGAGGACGCGATCATCGGCATCGTCTTCGTGCTCCTGCTGGTCCCGATCACGCTGATCGACCTCGATTACCGGATCATCCCCAACGTCCTCACGGGGCTCGGCTCGATCCTCGCGATCGTGCTCGTCGCGACCCTGCAGACCGACGAGCTCGTCGGACACCTGATCGCCGCCGCGGCCGCCGGCGGGTTCTTCCTCGTCGCGGCCATCCTCAAGCCCGGGGGGATGGGCATGGGGGACGTGAAGCTGGCCGGCATGATGGGCCTCTTCCTCGGGCGCGCGGTCGGCCCCGCGATCTTCGCCGCGCTGATCGGCGGCTCGGTGCTGGGCGCGATCATCATGGCCCGCACTGGGCTCCAAGGAGGGCCGCAAGACGACCATTCCGTTCGGCCCCTGGCTCGCCTTCGGCGGTCTGGTGGGCCTCTTCCTCGGCGACACCATCGTCGACGCGTACCTGACGACCTTCGACTGAAGCTTGCTGGGCGCCAGGTGGGGTCTCGGCCCCACCCACGTGCCTCAAGTGTGCCCTGGCGGGTGCCGATAAGCCAGGCGAGATGAAGGCAGTCAACCTACTCCCACCGGACCTCCGCGGAACGCCCAGCGCGTCCGCCCCGGTCGTCGCCGCTGACGTCGAGCGCAGCGCCGGCCCGACCATCGTGCTCGGGGCGCTCGCGCTCCTCGTGGCTGCCGTCGCCGGCTACGTGCTGGCGGGCAACACGATCAAGCAGCGCGAGGCCGACCTGGCCGCCGCGACGACCCACGAGCAGGCGATCACCGCCCAGGCCGCCAAGCTGAAGCCGTACGCGGACTTCGACGTCCTCGCCAACGAGCGCGTCGCCACGGTGCGTGACCTCGCCGGCCAGCGCTTCGACTGGGAGCAGAGCCTTCGCGACCTTTCCCGCGCCATCCCGGCCGACGTGACGCTCACCGAGCTCGCCGGCACGGTCAGCCCGACCGGAGGCACCTCGGGCGGGGGCGGTGGCAGCGGCCTCCGCGGCGCGATCGCCGCGCCCGCGATCGAGCTCAAGGGCTGCACCGACTCGCAGCACGACGTCGCCACGCTGATGGCCCGCCTGAAGAACATCGACGGCGTGACCCGCGTGAGCCTCGCCAAGTCCGAGAAGTCGATCGGCGCGAGCACCAACGCGGCCGCCGACTCGGCCGCCGGCGCCTCCGGCGAGTCCGCGGGCTGCGGCCCGGGGAACCCGCCGCAGTTCGAGATGGTCCTGTTCTTCGAGGGTCAGACCGCCGCCACGCAGGCCGTCGACGCGACCTCCGCTGGGAGCTCGAAGACCGCCGCTCCGAGCGCGACCCCCGCCGCGGGCGCCTCCGCCTCGCCGACGGCCACCCCGGCCGCCGGATCCGGCACTTCGACCCCCGCCTCGACCCAGGGAGGGGTCACACCGTGAGCGCCACCCAGAAGAAGTTGATCGGCATCGCCGCCCTGCTGGGCGCGATCGCCGCGTACTGGTTCCTCCTGCTCGCCCCGAAGCAGGAGGAGGCCTCGGCCCTCGCCGACAAGGTGGCGACCAAGCAGGCCGCCGTCGACTCGGCGAAGGAGACCCTCGCCACGTACGAGCAGGCGCGCGGCGCCTACCGGAGCAACTACGCGACGGTCGTCCGGCTCGGCAAGGCCGTCCCCGGCGACGACGACGTGCGCTCCCTGATGGTCCAGCTGTCGTCGGCCTCGCGCCGCGCCGGCGTGGACTTCGAGACGATCTCCGTCGGCGGCGCCGCCGCCGAGGCGAGCGACAGCACCGCCGCGTCGGCGGGCAGCGCGACGCCGCCCCCGGGCGCGCAGAGCGTCGGCTCGGCCGGCTTCTGGGTGATGCCGCTGCAGTTCAGCTTCGGCGGCCAGTTCGAGGACCTGTCGGTGTTCTTCGCCAAGCTCGAGCGGTTCGTCAGCGTGAGCGAGAAGACGGTCGACGTGACCGGCCGGCTCCTGCGCGTGGATTCGCTGCACGTCGCTCCCGAGAGCGCGGGCTCGCGCCGTCTGCGCGCCGAGGTCGGAGCCAGCTCCTACCTCGTGCCCCCGACCCAGGGCGTGACCGGCGGCGCCTCGCCGACGGCTCCCGCCGCCACCCAGGCCTCGACCAACGGCGGCAGCACTCCGCCCACCACGCCTCCCACGACCTCCGCGACCACCACAGGAGCCTCCGTCCGATGAACGTCATCACCGACACCTGGCGCCAGCTGGTCCGTCGCCGGCTGTGGCCGGTGGCGCTCCTCCTCGTCGGCGCTGCGGCCGCGTTGCCGTTCGTGCTCGCCAAGGACCCGGAGCCCGTGGCTTCGGCGCCGCTGCCGCAGAGCAAGAACACCGACTGCGTCCGTGGCGGGCGACCCGATCGTCGCGCTCGCGACGCAGGAGGAGGCCCGCCGCCGGCGCGTGCTCGGCGCGTCCAAGGACCCGTTCGAGCCCGCCCCGACGCCCACGCCGAAGGCCACCAGCACGGAGACCGTGTCCGACCCGACGCCGACCGACGTCACCTCGGACCCGTCCACCGGCGGCGGCGTGACGTCGCCCGTCGACCCGGCGCCGACCTTCACGCCCCCGATCACCACGACGCCCACGGTTCCCAAGCAGACGTACCCGCTGTACTCGCTGAAGGTCCGGTTCGGCGACGCGACGCAGGACCAGCGCCCCGTCCGGGTCCTCGAGCGTCTCCGGCCGCTCCCCTCGGCTTCGAGCCCGATCCTGGTCTACATGGGCCCGGCTGACGGCGGCAAGACCGCGGTGTTCATGGTCGAGAACGGCGTCGTCGCCCAGGGCGACGGCTCCTGCAAGCCGAGCCCGGACACCTGCGAGACGATCCACCTGCGCGTGGGCGACACGGAGTTCTTCGACGTGGTCGACCCCGAGACGGGTGAGGTGACGCAAGCAGTTCCAGCTCGACCTGCTCGACATCAAGACCAAGAAGACGACGTCGGCCTCCAAGGCGCGCGCGGCGTACGCCCGCGCCGACAAGGCAGGGAAGCGGATCGTCCGCGCCCGTCAGTCGTCGCGCCCGCTGCGCTACTCCTACGACGCCCGTCGCGGCGTCGTGAAGCGCGTCGGCAAGAAGGCGTACAAGGCCGCCGTGGCGCGCTCTGCGCTCGCGATGGCCGGCGGCTTCTAAGCACCGGCAGCACCCTTCCTGAAGGCGCGGCGGGCTCCCGCTCGCCGCGCCCTCATAGGATTCTCCGCCGTGACGCTGCGCGTGATCACCGCTGGGGAGTCCCACGGGCCCGGATTGACCTGCGTGGTCGAGGGGCTCCCGGCCGGGCTCGAGCTCGACCCCGAGGCCATCGGCCGCGACATGTCGCGCCGCCAGCTCGGCCACGGCCGCGGCGGCCGGATGAAGATCGAGCGCGACTCCGCCGAGGTCACCTCCGGCGTGCGCCACGGCCGCACGCTCGGCGGGCCGATCGCCCTCTCGGTCGCCAACCGCGACTACGCCAACTGGGAAGAGCGGATGAACCCCTGGCCGGTCGAGGCCGACGTGCCGGAGGTCCACCTCCCGCGCCCGGGCCACGCCGACCTGGCCGGCGTCCAGAAGTTCGGCTTCAGCCGACGTGCGCAACGTGCTCGAGCGCGCCAGCGCCCGCGAGACCGCGGCGCGAGTGGCCGGCGGCGCGCTCGCGAAGGGGTTCCTGCGCGCACTCGGTATCGAGATCGTCTCCCACGTCACGCAGATCGGCTCCGAGCGGGCGCCCGAGTACGACACGCTCGCCTTCGAGGACTTCGCCGAGGTCGACGCCTCGCCGGTGCGCTGCCTGGACGCCGACGCGTCGCGCGCGATGGTCCAGGAGATCAACGTGCTGCGGAAGGCCAACGAGTCGCTCGGCGGCGTCTTCGAGGTGCTCGCCTTCGGCGCGCCGCCCGGGCTGGGCTCGCACGTCTCGTGGGAGGAGCGCCTGGACGGCCGGATCGGCCTGGCCATGCTCTCGATCCAGGCGATCAAGGGCTGCGGCATCGGCGACGGGTTCGACCTCGCCGGGCGCCCGGGGTCGGCCGCCCACGACGAGATCTTCTACTCCGAGGAGCGCGGCTACTACCGCGAGACCAACCGCTCCGGCGGCATCGAGGGCGGGATGACCAACGGCGAGCCCGTGATCGTGCGCTGCGGCATGAAGCCGCTGCCGACGCTGACCAAGCCGCTGCGCTCGGTCGACATCGCCACGCGCGAGCCGGCGCAGGCGCTGCGCGAGCGCACCGACTCCTGCACCGTGCCCGCTGCCGGCGTGGTGGGGGAGGCGATGCTCGCCATCGTGCTCGCCTCCGCCTGCCGGGAGAAGTTCGGCGGCGACCACATCGACGACGCGCGGGCCGCGCTGGACGCCTACAAGCAGCGGATCGGCTGGAACCGCTGAGCTCGATCGTTCGTCTTCATCGGCTTCATGGGGGCCGGCAAGACGAGCGCCGCGCGCGCCGCGGGCGCCGCGCTCGGGGCCCGCGCCGTGGACTCCGACCACGTGCTCGAGGAGCGCCTGGGCAGCTCGATCGAGGATTACTTCTCCTCCCACGGCGAGCGGGCGTTCCGCGACGCCGAGGAGGACGTCGTCGCCGAGCTGCTCGAGGAGCCGCCGTCCCCGGTGATCTCGCTCGGCGGCGGCGCCGTGACCTCCGAGCGCCTGCGCGGGCTGCTCGCCAGGCACACGGTGGTGCTGCTCGACGTCGACGAGGAGACCGCGTGGCGGCGCTGCGGCGGCCGGCGGCCGCTGGCCCGCGACCGGGCGCGCTTCGGGGCGCTGCTGGCCGAGCGCGGCGCCGCTGTACGACTCGGTGGCCGACGCCGTGCTGCTCGACTCCTCGCGCGAGGTCGTGCGCCGCGCGGTGCCCGCCCTGCAGCGCCTGGCCGAGACGCCGCCGGGGACGCGGATGATCTGGGCCACCGCGGAATCGGGCGAGTACCCCGTGTACGTCGGCGAGGGGTTGATCGGCTTCCGCGCGCTCGAAGGCGCGGCGCACGTGATCACCGACGCCAACGTGGCGCGGATCTACGGGCACGCGCTCCATGGGGAGTCGGTGCAGACCGTGGAGGCCGGGGAGGAGGCCAAGACGCTGCCCGTGGCCGGCTCCGTGCTCGAGCGGCTCGCCGACGCGGGGCTCGACCACGACGGGCACGTGGTGGCGCTCGGCGGCGGCGTGGTGGGCGACCTGGCCGGCTTCTGCGCCGCCGTCTACCAGCGCGGGCGTGCGGGTCGTGCAGGTGCCGACCACGCTCGTCTCGCAGGTCGACTCCGCGTACGGCGGCAAGACCGGCGTCGACCTGCCGCAGGGCAAGAACTACGTCGGCGCCTACCACCAGCCGTCGGCCGTGCTCGCCGACCCGAGCGTGCTGACCACGCTCCCGGCCGAGGAGCTGGCCGCCGGGTGGGCCGAGGTGATCAAGACGGCGCTGATCGCCGGCGGGCCGCTGTGGAAGCGCGTGCGCTCCCGCGGCGTGGAGGTCGACCGCGACCTCGTGCTGGCCTGCGCGCGGACGAAGCTCGCGGTGGTGGCCGCCGACGAGCGCGACTCCGGGGCGCGGCAGGCGCTCAACCTCGGGCACACGGTCGGCCACGCGATCGAGACGGTGACGGCGTACCGCCGCTACCGGCACGGCGAGGCGGTCGGGCTCGGGCTGCTGGCCGCGCTGACGCTGTCCGCCCAGCCCGCGCTGCGCGACGAGGTCGCCGACCTGCTCGCCGACCGCGGCCTGCCGACGACGCTCGACCCGGCCGTGGACCCGTCGCGAGGTCGCGACCGCCACGGGGCGCGACAAGAAGCGCCGCGGCGGGCGGGTCGGCTTCGCGCTGGTGGAGGGCCCCGGCGACGTGCGCACGGGCTGCCCGGTGGCGGACGACGACCTGCGCGCGGCCGTGGCAGAGTTGTATCCGTGAGGACCCGGGTCGCCGTGATGCACGGCGTGAACCTCGACGCGCTGGACCGGCGGCCGGCCGAGCACTACGGCGGGCTGACGTTCACCGCGCTCGAGCAGCGGATCGGCGCGTTCGCGCGCGAGCTGGGGCTGGACGCGCAGTTCTTCCAGACCAACCACGAGGGCGAGTTCGTCGAGGAGCTGCACCGGGCCGGCGACTACGCCGACGGGCTGATCCTCAACCCGGGCGCCTGGACGCACTACGCGTGGTCGCTGCGCGACGCGCTCGAGGTGAGCGGGCTGCCGGCCGTCGAGGTGCACCTGTCGGCCGTCGAGCAGCGCGAGGACTTCCGGCGGGTGTCGGTGCTGACCGAGGTGTGCGTCGCGAAGGTGAGCGGCAAGGGCGTCGAGGGCTACCGCGAGGCGCTGCAGCACCTCAAGGACGCCTTCGCGTGAGCCGCGCCGACCGGATCGCCGCGCGCCTGGCCGAACGCGAGCTGGACCTGCTGCTCGTCACGGACCTCACGAACCTGCGCTACGTCACCGGGTTCACCGGCAGCAACGGCATGGCCATCCTCGGCGGCGACATCCGGCGCTTCGTGACCGACTTCCGCTACGTCGAGCAGGCCGCCCAGCAGGTGCTCGAGTTCGACCGCGAGCAGGGCCCGCAGGAGTTCGTCAAGGCGCTCGAGGACGGGTGGCCGTCGGGCCGGCTGCGGCTCGGGTTCGAGGACTCCCACGTGACCGTCCGCGCCCGCGACCGGATCCGCGACGTGCTCCCCGACCGGATCGAGCTCGTGCCCGCCGGCGACATCGTCGAGGCCGAGCGCGCGGTCAAGGACGACGGCGAGCTGGTCTGCATCCGCAGCGCCGCCAAGCTGCTCGACGACATCTACGACTGGCTGCGCGAGTGGGGGATCGTCGGGCGCAGCGAGCGCGAGGTGGCCCTGGCGCTCGAGCACGAGATGCGCCTGCGCGGCGCCAGCGACCCGAGCTTCCCGTCGATCGTCGCCTCCGGCCCGCGCGGCGCGCTCCCGCACGCCGTCCCCACCGACGAGCCGATCGCGACCGACACGCTCGTCACGCTGGACATCGGCGCGGTGCTCGACGGCTACTGCTCGGACTGCACGCGCACCTGGGCGACGGGGGAGAACCTGCCCGGCGAGCTGCGCGAGGCCTACGAGCTGGTGCTGCGCGCGCAGCGCGCCGCCGTGGACGCCGTCCGGGCCGGGCCCGGAGGGCCGCGAGATCGACGCCGTGGCGCGCGACATGATCGACGCCGCCGGGCACGGCGAGCACTTCGGCCACGGCCTCGGGCACGGCGTCGGGCTCCAGGTCCACGAGGCGCCGCGGCTGGCCCGCACGGCGTCCGCGCCGCTCGTCGAGGGCAACGTCGTGACCGTCGAGCCGGGCGTGTACCTGCCGGGGATCGGCGGGGTGCGCATCGAGGACCTGGTGATCGTCACGGAGGACGGTTGCGACGTCCTCACGAGCACCACCCGGGACCTCGCAGTAGTGGATTGACCCCATCCCGGCTCAAGAGGTGGCCGGGGGTCGCGCCGATATCCCGGCGTGATGGAACTTCGAGCCCGCACACGCCACCTGCTGCGCCGCGCCGTGCCCCTGGCCGCCCTCGGCGCGATCGCCCTCGTGCCCGCCTCCGCGGCCGCGAGCCCCACCGCGAAGGCCGCCAAGAAGCGGGCCAAGCCGCCGACCATCCGGTCCATCAGCCCCAAGCAGCTCTCGGTCGGCGAGCACGCTGACCGTCCGCGGCAAGAACTTCCGGCCCGGCCGCCGCAAGAACACGGTGCTGTTCAAGCGCGACCGTGGCGCCGCCGTGTTCGTCAAGGCGGGCATCGGGACCAAGCGGCTGCTGAAGGTCAAGATCCCCACGAAGCTCGAGAAGTCGATGGTCGTCATCAACGGCCAGCCGACGGCCACGCGCTTCCGCCTGCGGGTGCTCACCACCCGCCTCGGCCGCTCCTTCACCAAGGGCGGCATGGCTCCGCTGATCGGCCCGAAGGTCGCCGGCGTCCCCGGCGGCACCGCCGCCCCGCCGAAGCGCGGCGCCGCCGACGGCGACTGCGACGGCGACAAGATCCTCAACGGCGTCGACGGCGACGACGACAACGACCTCCTCGACGACGGCACCGAGCTCCTCTACAGGCTCGATCCGTGCAAGGCCGACACCGACGGCGACGGCGTGTCCGACGGCTACGAGTACCGCAGTGCCCTCGATCTCAACGACGACGAGCACCAGGCTGCGCCGAACACGAACCTGCCGTACCCCGGCAAGCGGCCGTACCCGAACCCGCTCGACGAGGAAGACGCGAACACCGACTTCGACGGCGACAGCCTGACGCTGGCCGAGGAGTACAAGCTCTGGGGCTACACGATCGCCCAGGGCAGCCCGGCCTCGCTCGGCGCGCTGACCTACTCCGACGGCACGCAGCACTCGATCTACACCCGCGACGGCAACGGCTACCGCCACCCGGCGCTCCCTGCCGCCGGTTACGTGAAGATGGCGCAGTTCCAGACGTGGGCGCAGGCCAACCGCTACTGGCAGGTCCGCCTTCCGGGCGAGTCCTCCGACCGCTACCTGCTCGACGTCAACCGCAACGGCGTGATCGATGGCCTGTCGCGTGCCATGTACCTCCACAACGAGTCCAGCTACCTGGACACGAGCGAGGACGGCTGGCTGTCCGACGACGAGCGCGACGAGGACGCCGACGGCCTCTCGAACTTCGACGAGACGCACGGTCAGCTCGGCGACGCCAGCTGGTGGAAGAACCGCTACAACCGCGAGACGCCGTTCAGGATCACGTACGCCGGCACCGAGGTGGCCGACGCGGACACCGACGGCGACGGGGTGCGCGATGGCGCAGACGACCAGGACCACGACGACATCCCCAACTTCATGGAGATCTCGCGGAACATGGCCACGGGCCGCCCGTTCGACTCGGCCACCCTGAGCAAGTCGGCCACCCAGAACGAGCTGGGCGACCCGCTCGACGCCCCTTGGTACGGCCGGGTGAACCCGTTCAACCCGTGCCTTCCCGACACGGACTCGCGGACGTGCCCGATCTACACGGAGTTCGGCAACGCGTGGGCCCCGTTCGACGGCCCGCCGTGGGATCCCGAAGGGGACGACCCCAACTACCTCGTCCGCAACTAGGACACGAAACGCCCCGGCCTCCGGCCGGGGCGTTTTCGTCTCATGGTCGGGGACGGACGCGACCGTTCAAGTTCGACGGGGCTTTGGCCGTTAATCAGGAGCAATGAACAAGCTCCGCTCGCAGAACGGCTTCACCCTGGTGGAGCTCCTCGTGGTCATCCTCATCATCGGGATCCTCAGCGCCATCGCGCTTCCCGCCTTCCTCAACCAGCGCTCCAAGTCCCACGACGCTGAGACCAAGGTCTACCTCGTGGCAGCCCAGAAGGCGCTCGAGATCTGGCATCAGGAGCACGACACCTACGCCGGCGCGACGATGGCCGAGCTCTCCGAGATCGACACCGCGCTCAACCAGGCGCTCAACCCGACGGTCTCGGGCGACGAGGACACGTTCGAGGTCAAGTTCGACTCCGCCTCCGGCGAGAGCGGCGGCGGGTCGTTCACGGTCAGCAAGCGCGCCGACGGTACGTTCGAGCGCTCGTGCGAGAACGCCGGCAAGGGCGCCTGCTCCGACGACAACGACTGGTAGCGCCTAGCCGCCGGCGAGGTCGTGGACGAGCGCGAGCTTGTCCATGACCGGCGGCGGGAGCACGAACGGGTACAGGTCCTCGCGGCCCATGCTGCGGTTGATCTGGTTGAGCGCGTAGGTCAGCGGCAGCCACGCCTCGAGCATCGAGGCCATGTCGGGGCCGTGTCGGGCGTCGAGGCCGAACTCGCGCGCCGTCTGCAGCGTGTCGCGGATGTGGAGGTAGTGGGCGAACGTCTCCGCCCAGTCCTCCATCGGGTGCATGGTCGCGTAGGCGCTCACGAACCGCTCGCCCCAGTCGGGCGGGGCGCCGGTCTCGTAGTGGCGGTCCAGCGCGGCCTGGTAGTCCTCGCGCTCGTCGCCGAACAGCGCGCGGGCGCGCTCCTGGGTCGCGGGGTCGGGCGCCAGGACCGGCCAGTAGTAGTGGCCGACCTCGTGGCGCAGGTGGCCCAGCACCGTGCGGTACGGCTCGCCCATCTCCTCGCGCATCCGCTCCCGGTGGGCGTCGCCGGCCTCGGCGAGGTCGAGCGTGATCAGCCCGTCGGCATGGCCGGTCATGACCGGCGCGTCGCGGCTGGAGAGCATGTCGAAGCGCAGGTCCTCGCCGATCGGCAGCCGGAGCTCGCCGAGCTCGAACAGCAGCCGGCGCTTGGCGGCCTCCGCGGTGGCGAAGCCCTGCAGGCCGTCCGGGTCGTCGTCGGGCGGCCGCGTGCGGGTCAGCTCGCAGCACGCGCACAGCGCTCCGGGAGCGGGGGCGATCCAGTTGCATTCGGCCAGCAGCGCGTTCGCGCACCGGGGCCGGTCGGCCAGCCCCTCCAGCTCCCGCTCGGGCCACGCGAACCCCAGCTCGGTGCCGCAGTTCAGGCACACGGAGTTCTCGAAGAAGACCAGTTGGCCGCAATGAGGGCAGTTCCAGGCGCGCACGGACGCGAGAGGGTAGGCGCTCCTCGGCTAGCCTTGCGTGACGTGATCAGCACCAACCAGTTCAAGAACGGGAACCACATCGAGGTCGAGGGCACCGTCTTCAAGATCATCGAGTTCCAGCACGTCAAGCCGGGCAAGGGCGGAGCCTTCGTGCGCACCAAGCTCCGCCGCGCCGCCGACGGCGCCGTGATCGACCGCACGTTCCGCGCCGGCGAGAAGTTCCGGCCCATCCGGACCGAGGCCCGCAAGATGCAGTTCCTCTACGCCGACGGGACCGACGCGCACTTCATGGACGAGGAGTCCTACGACCAGATCGCGCTGCCCGAGACCGGCGTGGCCGAGGCGCTGAAGTGGATCAAGCCCAACGAGAGCGTCGACCTGCTCTACATCGACGGCAACCCGGGCGACATCCAGCTGACGGCGTCCGTCGAGCTCGAGGTCACGCACACCGAGCCGGGCGTCCGCGGCGACACCGCCTCCGGCGGCGGCAACAAGCCCGCCACGCTGGAGACCGGCGCGGTCGTCAACGTGCCGCTGTTCGTCAACATCGGAGACCGGGTCAAGGTCGACACCCGCTCGGGCTCCTACATGTCCCGCGCGTAGGTGTCCCGCCGCACGGATCAGCGCCGAGCGGCGGTCTTCGCGCTCTACCAGCACGACCTCACGGGCCGGCCCCTGGACGACGTCTTCGAGCGCAGCGCCGCGTCCTTCACGCGCGCGCTCGCCCACGCGACCTCCGACAACGCCGACGACCTGGACGAATACATCGGCCGCCACGCCACCGGCTGGACGGTCAGCCGGATCGCGCCGCTGGAGCGGGCGATCCTGCGCATCGCGCTGCTGGAGATGCTCCATCCGGACCTGATCGAGGGCGATTCGCCGATCCCGCCCGAGGGGGCGATCGACGAGGCCGTGGAGACCGCCAAGGCGTTCTGCGGCGCCGACGCGCCCGGCTTCGTGAACGGCGTCCTGGCCGCGGTGCTGCGGGCCGAGCGGGGTCAGCCGCGCTCGGTGCCGAACCGGAACGACCGGTAGGCCTTGCGCGACAGGTAGGCGAGGTTGCGCTCGCCCTTGGTGAACTTGGCCCCGCCCGGCTTGGTCTGGCGGAGGCTCAGCGTCACGAAGCCCTTGCCCTCCTCGGGATCGTCGGGCACGAGCAGCACGTCGCGCGCGTAGGTGCGGGTGTCGCCCGGCACCACCTTCTCGAAGCCGACCTCGTAGCCCACCGCGTTGTTGACCCGCGCGCGGCCCTGCTGGGTGAGCGTCATGCCCGTCCTTGCGCTGCGTCTCGATGAAGCCGTCGGCGTAGGCGGGGAGCAGGCCGTGGGTGACGTCGCCGCGGTAGGGCGGCAGCTCGAGCGGCCGCACGACCACCTCGACGGACAGCTTCCCGCGGCGGCCCTCCAGGCGCATCAGCTCGCCCTCGCGCGACTTCGCGACGTGCAGGGCGGGCGGCGTGGAGGAGGTTGAAGACCGGCGGGCTGCGGTGGACGACCTGCTCGCCGGTGCCCGGCGGGCGCGTCAGCACCCAGATGATCAGCGCGATCGCCGCTCCCGCGACGACCGCGGCCACGGCCGAGCGTGACGACGGGCGGGATCCCCAGCCGGCGGCGCAGCAGCGCGGGGAGCGTCGGGCCGAAGTCGGCGCGGACCATCAGCCGCGCATCCGGATCCGCCGCTCGCGCACCGCGGTGAGCGGCCCGCACGGCGCCAGCTGGCGGCAGCTCTCCGGCCAGGCGGGGGAGACGAGCTCGCGCGCGATCGCCTTCTTGTTCTTCTCCTTCGTTCTGCTTGGCCTTCGGCGCTTGAGGTACTCGCGCCGCGGCTCGAGCGAGGTCAGCGACCGGTTGCCGGTCAGGTAGATGTGCTTGCCGTCGGAGATGACCGGGTCGTAGGCGCCGATGTCGTACTTGAAGACGACCTTGCCGCTGGCGGTGTTGAGGCCGAAGGTGCGGGCCTTGCCGAGGTCGGCGAAGTAGACGGTGTCGCCGAGGATGGTCGGGGAGCCGGAGATCTTGCCGCCCGAGCGGTGGGTCCAGCGCACCTTGCCCGAGCGCGCGTCGAGCGCGTAGAACGTGCCGTCGTAGGAGCCGAAGAACACCATCGGCCCGCGCCCGGGGACGTTCTTGACCGCCGCCGAGGAGTAGACGTAGCGCCCGGTCTGGTGCGCCCAGGCGATCCGCCCGTCCTTGGTCGAGAACGAGTACGCCCGGCCGTCGGTGGAGCCGATGTACACGCGGCCGTAGGCGACCGCCGCGGTGGCGTAGAAGTTGCCCGAGCGCAGCCCTCCGCCGGCGCGACTTGGACCAGATCTTCGCGCCGTCGCGGGCGCGGACGGCGTGCACGGTGCCGCCGTAGGCGCCGAAGAAGAGCACGCCGTCGTCGGACAGCGTCGGGCTGCCCTTCACCGCGCCGCCGGCCCGGTAGGTCCAGTCCTGCTTGCCCGACTTGGCGTCCAGCGCGTAGACGGTGCCGTTCTCGGAGCCGAAGATCACGCGCCCGTTGTGGACCAGGGGGGAGGACTCGCTGCGGCTCGCGAGCGTCTTGGACCACAGGATCTTGCCGCCCTTGAAGCGCAGGCAGACGATCCGGCCCGCTGCCCGAGCCCTTGGAGCGTCTCCAGCAGCGTCACGTACACGCGGCCGTCGTCGATCGCGGGCGTGGAGGCCGACAGCGAGCCGAGCTTGCGCTTCCACTTGCGCTTGCCGCTGTCCAGGTCGCGCGCGACGAGCCGCGCGTCGTCGGAGAGCTGGAGGATGCGGTTCTGGGCGATCGCGGGCGGGAACTCGGTCAGCGCCGAGGCCTTGTGCTTCCACTTCGCCCGCCACGGGCCCTTGAGCGGCTTCGGCGGCTCGAACGCGCGCCGGTGGTCCTTGGTGTAGCCGTAGATCGGCCAGCGGAAGTTGGCCGGCTTGGCCTTCTTCTTCTTGCCCGGCGTGGGCTCAGGCGTCGGCTCGGCCGTCCACGAACGGCACGTCCGGGTTGGAGATGTCGCCCGGCTTCTTGAGCACGAGCACGTACGCCGCGGCGCCGGCCGCGCCGAGCAGGACGATCGCCGCCGCGGCGGCGATGAGCAGCTTCCGCCGCGTCAGCATCGCGACCAGGTTACGAAGGGCGTGCTGACGGCGCCCCGGCGCTCGCCGGCCGGAATCGCCCGCCCCGCCCAGCACGGCGGCGATCGCGAGCAGCGTCCAGGACAGGGGGTCCTCGAGGAACGCCGCGTACACGAGGGTGTGCAGCACGAGCGCGCAGAACGCCGCCGCGGTGGCGGCGGCCGCGACGTCCGCGATCCCGGGATCGCCGCGCAGCCGCGCCCGCAGCCCGTGGAACACCAGCGCCAGCGCCGCCGCCATCAGCGCCAGGTAGGCGGCGAGGCCGATCACGCCCTGCTCGGCGGCCACCGTGAGCGGGATCGTGTGCGAGACGGCCGCGATCAGCTCGGACCTGACGCCCTCGCGGGCCCGGTAGCGCTCGGCGAACGAGCCGGAGCCGAAGCCCTAGCACGGGCCGGTCGCGCGCCATCGACAGCGCGCCCGCGGACGAGGTCGAAGCGCCCGCTCGTCGCGCGGTCGAGCGCGTTGTCGGACTTGGTGTCGATCTCGACGGCTCCCGGCGCGAGCAGCACCACGCGCGATCGCGGCCACCGCGCCGAGCCGCGACCAGCCCGACCACCGGCCACGGGCTCCAGCGCAGCGCGGCCAGCACGGCCAGGCCGCCGAGCAGCGCCGCGAAGCTCGACTGCGAGAGCGAGAGCACGAGCCCCGCCCACAGCACGCCCAGCGCCAGCGCCACCAGCACCGCGGTCTGCCGCCGGCGGCTCCACAGCAGCATCGCGGCCAGCGCGATCATCGTCAGCGCCAGGAAGCGGCCGTAGATGTTGGGGTCGAAGAACAGCGAGTTGACGCGGAAGTACGGCTTGAGGTCGTTGGCCTCCTGCACCTTGGCGTTGGAGAGCAGCAGGTGGCCGCGTGGCGTACTCGTAGAAGCCGACCGCCGGCGAACAGCAGCGCGAGGCCGCAGATCAGCCAGAACGCCCGTCCGCAGCCGCGCGGGGGTCCAGTCGACGTCGAGCAGCAGCGCCATCAGGACCGCGAACGGGGCGTAGAACAGCGCGACGTTCTTCAGCGCCACGGGGATGTCGGTCGAGTACAGCGCCTGCACCGCGTAGAGGACGACGTAGCCGGCGAGCGCGATCAGCACCCAGCGCAGCCGCCGGGGCCGCTCGGCCTCGGCCACCTCGAGCGCCTCCGGCCCGGTGCCGCGGCGCAGCCAGCGGAACGCCTCGGCCAGCGCGCCGGCGGCGATCACGCCGTAGAGCGGCACGAGCAGGCTCGCGGTCTCGGCGCCGAGCGGCAGCGGCACCCGGAACGGGATCGCGAACAGCGCCAGCAGCCCGATCAGGTGCGGGCGCCGGTAGAGGATCGCCGCGAGGATCGCCAGCGCCGACCGCGCCCGCGCCGGCGGCGCCGGCCGCCGCGGCCGCGTGCTCGGTCAGCGAGTCGCCCTCCAGCGTGCCGACCGCCAGCCGCGGCGAGCGCCAGCGCGGCCAGCATCGCGGCCGCGCGCATGCGCGGGTCGCGGAGCACCAGGACGGCGGCCGCCGCGCACGCCGAGGCGAGCACCGCCGCGCCCTGGACCGCCGTGGCGACGGCGAGGACCGAGGACATCGGCGGGCAGCGTAGCCGGTGCCGCGGACCCCGCTATGGTGCGCGCGCGATGGCCACCGCCGCCTCCGCCAGGCCGAGGACCGGGTGGGCGGCGCGGCTCGCGCCCGGGGCGATCACGGCCGTGGCGGTCGCCGCGCTGCTGGACGTCGTCTACGGCCCCTGGTACCTCAACTACGACGCGCGCTACGCGCTGCTGTGGGCGCGCGACATCGCGCACGGCTTCACGCCGGAGTACACGGCCGACTTCGCGCCCACGCCGCACCCGCTGCAGACGGCCTTCGGGCTGCTCGCGCTGCCGTTCGGCGCCGCCTCCGACGACGTCCTGACCTGGGCCGTCCTGCTCTCCTTCGGCGCGCTCGTCTACCTCACGTACGCGCTCGGCCGCCAGCTGTTCTCGCCCTGGGTCGGCGTCGTGGCCGCGCTCGTCGTGCTCACCCGCCCGGCGCTCCAGCGCGACGCGCTGATCGCCTACCAGGACGTCCCGTTCGCCGCGCTCGTCGTCGCCGCCGTCCTGCTCGAGGCGCGCAAGCCCCGCCGCGGCGCCGCCGTGCTCGTCGTCCTCGCCGTCGCCGGCCTCCTGCGCCCCGAGGCATGGGTCCTCTCCGGCCTCTACGTCGTCTGGGTCCTCGCCCCACGAGTACCTAAGGGGTCTGACCCCAGCCGTACCTCCGAGGTACAAACGGGGTCAGACCCTTTATGGCAGTGGAATGAAGTAATGGGGCTGGTGGCGCTGGCGGCGGTCGCGCCGGTGATCTGGTTCGGGACGGACTGGATCGTCACCGGGGACCCGCTGCACTCGCTGCACGGGACGGCGGACCTGGCGATCGCCAACGACCGGCGGCGCACGGTCGGCGACGTGCCGTACTGGACCGCGCAGTACTTCGGCTACGCGCTGCGGGAGCCGCTGGTGCTCGGCGTGCCGATCGGGCTCGTGTTCGCCTACTTCCACGCCCGCCGCGCCTCGTACCTGCCGCTGGCGGTGGTCGTCGCGATGGTGGCCGTGTTCGCGGTCGGGCCGCTGTTCGGGCTGCCGCTGATCCGCCGCTACATCTCCACGCCGGCGGTGCTGCTGTGCCTGTTCTACGGGCTCGCGGTGGCGGGCTGGGCGATGCTGCCGCCGGGGAGGGCGCGCAGGGGCTGGCTGGCGGCGGGCGTGGTGGCGGCGCTGCTGAGCGTCGCGTGGCTGCCGTGGCACTACGACATGCTCGCCACGGTCGAGCGGCGGATCGACCGCGACAGCGTCTTCTACGGCGACCTCCAGCGGGCCATCGGAGGCGCCGCGCCGTGAAGGCCGCGTTCGCGACGTGCCCCGACCTGACGGCCGGCGACCACCGCCCGATGCCCTACGCGCGCTTCTGGCTCGGCGGCGCGCCCGGCACGGTGAGCACGGTGGAGGGGGACGCGAGCCCGATGGGCAAGCTGCTCCTGATGCCGGTCAAGGGCCCGACCACCCGGCGCATCTACCCGCCGAAGGTCTACCCGAAGGTCGCCACGCCCGGCGGGCTGGCGGACGATCTACGCGAACCGGTCGTGGCGCGTGAGCGCCGCGCCGGAGTGCGCCTAGACGTCCTCCATCGTGAAGGCGTCCTCGCCGACCTCGAGGAACTCGGTGTAGGCGTCGACGACGGCGTCGGGCTCGTCCCACATCCGCAGCTCGCCCTTGTGCATCCAGATCGCCTGGTCGCACAGCTCCTTGATCGAGCCGAGCGCGTGGGAGACGAGCAGGATCGTGCGGTCCTCCCCGCACAGCTCGCGCATCTTGCGGAACGACTTCTTGCGGAAGCGCGCGTCGCCGACCGACAGCGCCTCGTCGATCAGCAGGATCTCCGGCTCCATCACGACCGCCACGGCGAACGCGAGGCGCCCGTACATGCCCGAGGAGTAGGTGCGCATGGGCATGTCCATGAAGTCCTCGAGCTCGGCGAAGGCGACGATCTCCTCGTACTTCTCCGCCAGCTGCTCGCGCGTCAGCCCGGCGGCGAGCCCGCCGAGCACCACGTTCTGGCGCCCGGTCATCTTGCGGTTGAAGCCGACGCCCAGCGCGAGCAGCGTGCTGACGCGCCCGTGGACCTCCACGCGCCCCGAGTTCGGCGGCAGGATGCCCGCCACCGTGCGCATCAGCGTGGACTTGCCGGCGCCGTTGGCGCCCGACCACGCCGAGCACCTGGCCCTCGGGCACCTCGAAGGAGACGTTCTTGAGCGCCTCGATCTCGCGCACGACCTTCTCGCGGCGGCCGAGCCTGAGCACGGTGTTCTTGAGCGTGGGGGCGGACTCCAGCGACGTCCGGTAGGTCACCGACACGTCCTCGACCCGGATCCGCGGCTCAGAGCCGGACAGCGAACTCACGCTCCCTGGAGACGAAGAACAGCCCGCCGGCGAGGAAGATCCCGAACGACCACGCCGCCGCCAGGCCGAGCGCCCACAGCTCGGGCTCCGCGCCGGCGATCAGCACGTCGCTCCACGCCGTCAGCAGCCCGCCGAGCGGGTTGACGACGAGGATCCACTTCAGGCCCTCCGGCACCTCGTCGGCGTAGTAGAGGACCGGCGAGGCGTACAGCCAGACGCGCAGGAAGTACGGCAGGAAGTTCTTGACGTCGCGGAAGTAGACCTGCAGCGCCGACACGAGCATCCCCGCCCCCGAGGCCATCACGAACATCAGGAAGATCAGCGGGACGAGCCACAGCAGCTGCGGGCCCACCGGCAGCCCGGCGATGATGTGCACCGGGATGTAGATGATGAGCGTCGGCACGAAGCGGAAGAACGCCGTGATCACGCTCGACAGCGGCAGCAGCGCGCGCGGGAACGCCGTGTTGAGGATCAGCCGCCCGCCGCCGGTGACCGACTTCACCGACAGCCGGATCGAGTCGGCGATGAAGTAGTAGGCGAACAGCCCGGCCAGCAGGTGCGCGAAGAAGTCCACGCCGCGCGAGCCCGCGCCGCGCAGGATGTAGACGAGCAGGAAGTAGACGCAGGCCAGCAGCAGCGGGTTGAGCACCAGCCACAGCTGCCCGAACGCGGTGTTGAAGTGCTGCGCGCGCAGGCTGGTGCGCGCCATCTCGCGGGCGAACTCGCGCCGCCGCCACAGCTCGCGCACGTACGGGACCGAGCGGCGGGAGGCCGATCTTGTGGGGCTCGTAGACGTGGCGCTCGGACGTGAACTCGTCCTCGCGCGCGCCGTTCAGAGCGCAGGGTCAGTCTTGGGCGGAGCGGACGACACGGGCGCAGAGAGGCTAGCCGCTACAGGAGCGGTGGCCGTCCGGCTCTCGTCATCCGCCACAGCGTGTTCACACGCAGCGGCCTGCGGGGCCCGCACGGGCCGCGCATGCCCGTCGCGGTAGCCACGCGCCGCGGCCCGTGAACCGCGCCGCGCATCAGCGGGAGCGTGCGGGCCATGAAGCCGAGCACGTAGAGCACGGCCAGCGGCAGCGGGAGGTGGCGGCGCGCGAGCCACACCCGGTTGCGCGCCCCGTGGTAGGCGGAGTAGTCGTGCGGGGCGGTCGCGGTAGACCGGGTGCACGGCCGCGATGTCGCCCGCGTAGACCACGCGGCAGCCCGGCGTCCATCACGCGCCACGCGAGGTCGACGCCCTCGTGCGCGTAGCGGAACTCGGCCGGCCAGCCGCCGACCCGCTCGAACACCGCCCGCGGCATCGCCACCGCGCCCTCCCAGACGGCCGTGACGTCGCTGGAGCGCGCGGGGTCGCCGACCCGCAGCCGCGGCACCCAGTCGCGCGGCGGCGTGCCCTCGGCCCGTCGCCGAGGCACGCGCAGCTGCAGGAGCCCGACGTCGGGCGTCATCCGCTGCGGCCACCCGCGCCAGCGCGTCGGTGCCCGGCCAGCCGCGCGTCGTCGTCGAGGAAGAACAGCAGCTCGCCGCGCACCGCCGGCACGCCCGCGTTGCGCCCGCCCGGGATCCCGACGTCCTCCGGCAGGAACACGCCCCGCACCTCGGGGAGCCCCTCGGGCTGCCAGCCGTTGCCGACCACGACCACGTCGACCTCGACGCCCTCCTGCGCGAGCAGCGACTCGATCGCGGCGGCGCAGCTCCGCCGGGCCGCTTGCCCTGCGTGAGCACCACGCAGCCGAACGAGCGTCATCGCAGGCGCTGCGGAGGCGAGGATCGCCGCGAGCCGCCCCACCGCGATGATCGCGGCGACCGGCACCAGCATCTCGACCAGGAGCTGCGTCCCCTCGAGATCGCCCGCGACCTCGTCCCAGATCGCCGCCAGCAGCGCCAGGAACGAGAACTCGATCGCCACGAACGCCCGGAAGAACGGCGCGAACCCGAGCGCCCGCCGCAGCCGCGCCAGCCCGGCCTGCCGCGGCGCGGCCACCGCGACGGTGTCCTCGACGACCGGCAGCCCGGCCTCGGCGCGGGCGACGTAGACGAGCGAGGACTCGACCCGCACGAGCAGCACCAGCACCGCGATCAGCAGGCCGAGCGTCGTCCAGCCGCCGATCGAGTCCCAGCCGCCGTCGGCGCGGATCGGCCAGCGCGATCGGCAGCGCCGCCTCGGTGAGGTTGTGCGCCATCCGGTCCAGGTAGATGCCCGGCCGGCGAGCTGACGCCGCGCCAGCGGGCGAGCTCACCGTCGGAGCAGTCGAGCAGCAGCTGCAGCTGGATCAGCGCCACCACGGCGATCGCGGCCCACAGCCCGGGCAGCGTGAGCACCCCGGCGGCCGCGAAGCCGACCGCGATCATCAGCCACGTGACGCCGTTGGGCGTCAGCGGCGTGCGGATCAGCAGCCGCGTCAGGTACGGCGAGACCCGCCGCATGTACAGCCTGCCGGCCCAGTGCTCGCCGCTGTTGCGGGCGAAGATCGACGCGGGCTGCGTCGAGCTGCGCAGCTCGGCGATCGAGGGCGTCACCCGTGAGCCTCGACGAAGGCGCGGACCCGCTCGCGGGCGCCCGCCTCGTCGAGCTCGAGGTGCTCGAGGATCGTGTAGCGGTCCGGGCGCGTGAGCGGAGCATGGAGCACCGCCTGGACGAACTGCTCCTCGGTGAGCCCGAGGTCGGCCGGGGTGCGGGGGAGGCCGTGCCGGGACAGGCAGGCGCCGATCCCCGCCGCCAGGCCCGTCCTCGCCGGCCAGGAAGGCGCAGAACAGGCTGGCGGCGCCCGCCAGCTCGCCGTGGGCGGCGGTGCCCGGGAACAGGTGGTCGATCGCGTGGAGGATCTCGTGGTCGCCGCCGCTGCACGGGCGCGAGGAGCCGGCGGTGGCCATCGCGAGGCCGGACAGCACGAGCGCCTCGGCCAGCGCGATCAGGAACGCCTCGTCGTCGATGCCGTCCTCGCGGTGCACGATCGAGGTCGCGGCCGTGCGGGCGAACGTCACCGCCACGCCGTCGACCGTCTCGCCGCGCACGCGCTCGGCCAGGCGCCAGTCGGCGATCGCCGACAGGTTGGAGACCGACGTCGCCGACCCCGCCGCGGCGCAGCGCGGGGTCGCTGCGGCGCACGTAGTCGAGGTCGACCATCACCGCGATCGGCATCTGCACGCCGTAGGAGCCCTTGCGCCCGTGGTCCTCGAGCGAGGCCACGGGGGAGGCGAGGCCGTCGTGCGCGAGGCTGGTCGCGACGGCGACCATCGGCAGCCCGCTGAGGCCCGCCGCGTACTTGGCGAGGTCCAGGGTGCGGCCGCCGCCGATGCCGACCAGCGCGTCGTAGAACCCCTCGCGCAGCCGCCGCGCCAGCAGCGTGGCCTCCTCGACGCCGCCGCCCTCGGTGGGCCAGATCTCGGCGTTCTGGAGGCTGTCGCCGACCTTCTCGGCGATCTCCTCGCCGAGGCCGGGCCCGACCACGACGGCGACGTGCCCGCCGCTGGAGATCCGGCGGTCGGCCAGCAGCGGCGCGAGGCGGTCGACCGTCCCTGACCCGATGTCGATGGCGAGCGGCGTGCCGACCATGCGGGTCAGCAGCGGCACGCGACCTCCCTGGCCCGCGCGAGGTCGCGGTGGTCGTCGACCTCGACCCACTCGACGCTGCCGATCGGGGCGATCCCGACGCGCCCGCCGCGGTCGGCGAGCTCCTGGAAGCCGTCCTCGTAGTAGAGCTGCGGGTCGCGCTCGAACGTGGCCTGCAGGGCGTCGGCGAGCGGCTCGGCGGCGTCCGGCTCGATCAGCGTCACGCCGATGTACTCGCCCTGCGCGGTGGCGGGGTCGAGCGCCTTGTTGATGCGGTCCAGCAGGCCGTCGCCGGTCACGTGGACCTTCATCTCCTCCTCGGCCAGCGGCTTCTCCTGGTCGACCGCCAGCACGAGGTCGGTGCCGCCGCGCGCGGCGAGCAGCACGTCCTCGACGGAGGACGGGTGCACGGTGTCGCCGTTGGCCAGCAGCACGCCGCGGGAGAAGTGCTCGCGCGCGCACCACAGCGAGTACGCGTTGTTCCACTCGAGCGCCTTGTCGTTGAAGACGGTCTCCAGGCGCAGCCCGTGGCGCTCGGACAGCTCGTCCAGGCGCTCGTCGATGCGCTCGGACGCGAAGCCCGTGACGATCACGGCCTCCTCGAGCCCGACGGCGGCGAAGTTGCCCAGCGCGACGTCGAGGATCGTGCGCTCGCCGTCGACGGTGAGCAGCGTCTTGGGCAGGTCGGCGGTGTCCTCGCCGAGCCTGCGCCCCGCACCAGCGGCCAGCACCATCCCGATCATGAGTTAGTCCTCGTCCTCCACGTCGTCGTATTCCGCAGGGCGGCGCGCATGGCCGAAGTGGCGCCAGGCCACGACGGTCTCCGTCACCGAGATGACGGCCAGCAGACCCGCCCAGATGAACATGCCCGCCGGCAGCGCCCCCACCGCGAGCAGCACCCAGGCGATGACGAGCCGGCCTTCCCAGCCGGCCGCCAGGAGGTTCAGCCACCTGGGCGGAACCTCGGCGCGATGGCGCAGCCGGTACACGAGGTCGTAGTGGCGGAAGGCGAGCGCGGCCAAGCAGCGCGAACGCCGCCTGCGGCGAGCCGGCGATCTCGGCCACCCAGATGAGCCCGGCGTACTCGCCGAGGCGGACGAGCGGCGGCACCGCCCAGTGGAAGCTCTCACGCGGCCAGCGCCCGCTCGAGACGCCGTTGAGCAGGATCACCCAGACGAACGCGCCGGCGACCACGGCCTCGCGAGGCGTCGCCGCCTGTGAGGATGATCACGGCCAGCAGGCCGAGCGTGCCGGCCAGCAGCAGCGCGAGGCCGGGGACGGGGATCGGCAGGCGGCCCAGCGCCAGCGCGAGCGGGCCGTCGTCGCGGTAGACGGCCTCGCGGCTCGGGAGCGCCGGCTGGTCCTGCGCGGCGTGGGACGGTCGCGGCGGTCATCGCAGGGAGCGCAGCACGCGGCCGGCGAAGGAGTAGGTCGCGGCGATGCCGCCCCAGGTGAGCAGCACGATGAAGGTCACCCGCGCGTCGAAGAACGCGGCGGCGATCGAGATGGCGGCGAACCGCTCGCCGATCGGGAAGGCGATCATCCGCTTGAACCAGTAGACGGGGCGCTTGCGGCCCATGCGCGTCCAGTACCGCAGGAACCGCCGCGCGGGCGACAGCTTGGGCGCGGGCGCGGCGGGCCGCGTCTCTTCGACGGGGACGCCCGCGGCGCGCGCGGCACGCCGCCGGGCCACGGCCTCGCCCGCGGCGTCGCGCGGCTGCTCGAGCGGCGGCTGCTCGGTCTCGCTGACGACCTTGGTCTGGCCGGCGCCGAACGAGAAGTCCGACAGGTGGCGCACCGTCTGCATGCGTGATCGCCGCGCACGCGAGCAGCCACACCGAGTCGCCGGTGCGGCTCGCGCCGATCGCGAGGCCGGCG
Organism: uncultured Solirubrobacteraceae bacterium; assembly: GCA_963723395.1. Lineage (GTDB taxonomy): Bacteria > Actinomycetota > Thermoleophilia > Solirubrobacterales > Solirubrobacteraceae > DATFQI01. Next base: position 219,186 of record CAVRQL010000003.1, read on the forward strand.
AACGCGAGGTACTCCTTCGTGCGGTCGAAGATCGAGTCCAGCCAGGCGCCGAGCTTGGAGAACGTGCGCGTGTAGCGGGCGAGCTGGCCGTCCACGCAGTCGGTGGTGAACGCCGCCTGCAGCAGGATCGCGCCGGCGACGAGGCCCCAGCGCTCGCCGGTGGCGAACCCGATCGCCGCCAGCAGCCCGATGAACACCGAGACGGTGGTGACCTGGTTGGGCGTGAAGCCGCGGTGGGCGCACCAGCGGGCGATGTACCGCGAGTACGGCGAGACGAAGAAGGTGGTGAAGAAGCCGTCGGAGGCCTTGACCGCCGAGTCGAGGAGCACCTCGTCCTCGTCGTGGTCGTGGATGCGCTCGGCGGCCTCGAGCGCCGTCGCCTCGCTCAGCGGGCGGTTCCAGTAGAGCTTGCGCAGGCGGCTGACGCCGACGTGCATCCCCGAGCGCACCAGGCCCGGTGAGCACGAGCGCCGGGGTGTCCTCGGGGGCGGCCACCACGCGCTGGCGCAGCTGCGCCTCGACCTCGGGGTCGAGCACGACCTGCTCGGCCGACATCTCCTCCTCGGCGGGGGCGTCCTCGTGGTCCTCGGCCGGCTCGTTCTCGCTCTCGGGCTCCTCGTCCGTCGAGGCGGCGGACCGCCACATCGCCGCGCGCCACATGCCCTCCTTGCGCGCGAGCTCCTCGCGCCATTCCGGCGGCGGGGCGGCGACCAGCGCGGCCAGCCGGTCCGCGGACTCGGCCAGGATCGGGCGGTCGGCGGCGGCGATCTTCACGACCCCGAGGAAGGTGCTCGTCGGCTTGTGGGCGGAGTGGTACGGCGAGGCGGAGCTGATCACGCGGCCGCGGCGGGAGTTGACCCGGAACGCGAACTGGCGCGAGCGCCAGCCGCCGCCGAGCAGCGCGCCGGTGGCGACGCGCGGGTCCTTGAGCAGCCCGGCCAGCGCCTCGCCCTGGGTGACGATGTCGCCGGGCAGCACCACGATGCCCGCGCCCGGCTCCCGCGCGGCGGCGGCGATCGCCTTCAGGTCGGCGGCGGTGTCCGGCGAGACCACGGCGCGGCCGGAGGAGATCTCGCGCACCGCCGGCTCGAACGGCGGGCCGGGCGAGCACGCGCACGTCGGGGATCCCGAGCGCGTCGAGCTGGCCGAGCAGCCGCGAGAGCAGCGTGCCGCCCTCCCACGGGAGCAGCGCGGCGGCGGCGCCCGAGGTCGCGGGCGCGCTCACCACCACGATCGCCGTGGTGACGGCCGCGGGGTCGGGCAGCACGGGCGGCGCGGCGTGGCGCGGCGCCCCCGGTCTGACGGCCGTCGTGTCGGTGGTCGCGCCGCTGGTCAAGGCCGGTGGAGCCTAGCGAGGCTCACACGACGCCGAGATGCGTGAAAAGCGCATCCCAGCGGGGCCCGACGGCGCCGGCCTCGTAGCGGTGGGCCGCTGCGCGCGCGGCCTCGCCCAGGACGCGCCGACGCTCCGGATCCTCGATCAGCGCGCTGAGCGCCGCGGCGAGCGCGCCGACGTCCTCCGGCGGCACCAGCACCCCGTCGTCGCCGAGGATGTCCGACGGCCCGCGCGGGCAGTCGAACGCGACCACCGGGAGCCCGGCCCACATCGCCTCGACGATCACCATCCCGAACCCCTCGAAGCGCGAGGAGAGGGCGAAGATCGACGCGCCGGCCATCGCCTCGCCGAGCCGCTGCGTCCTGCCCTTGAGCTGCGCGCGCTCGCCGAGCCCGAGCTCCGCGTGCAGGCGATCGAGCGCGGGCCGCTCCGGCCCGGACCCGTAGATCTCGAGCCGCCAGTCGGGGTGGGGGACCTGCGCCCACGCCCGCAGCAGCAGGTCGAACCCCTTCTGCGTGTTGAGCCGGCCGGCGGCGACCACCACCTTGGCGTCGCCCGCCGACTCGCCGCCGAGCGGCGCGACCGGGTCCGGGATCAGCTCCACGCGGAGGCCGTCGAGCCGGCCGTAGTCGCGCAGGTCGCCCTCGGTGAGCACGGCCAGCGCGTCGAGCCGCGGGTAGTGGCGCGCGATGTCGGCGGCCAGCCGCGGGCGGTGCGAGAGGAAGTTCATGTGCTCCTGGCCGATCACGGTCACCGACGGGTGGGCGAGCCGCGCGGCGAGCAGGTTGTACGCGGGCCGCGTGGTGACCAGCACGCCGCCGCGCAGCGAGCGCAGCTCGCGCAGCAGGGCGAGGTCCGTGCGCAGGCTGCTCCACGGGTACGCGTAGTCCTCGGGGTGGATCAGCAGGCTCGGCACGCGGTCGAGCAGGCGCTTGCCGCCCCGCAGGTCGCGCAGCGCGCGGACCGGCACGTCGGGCAGCGCGAAGAACGGCTCCTTGCGGCGGCGCAGGACGCTGATGACCTCCACCTCGTGCCGGCGGCTCAGCTCGGGCGCGAGGTTGACGATCGTGCGGATGGTGCCGCCCATGCCCCACGCGTGGGCGAGCAGGAAGCGCACCGGGCCCGGCTGCGGCTCACGACCCCGGCGGCGCGGGAGCAGCGCGTAGACGGCGCGGTGCAGCGCGACCGCGACAGGGCCCAGCAGGCGGCGGCGGCGCGACACCCCGGGGTCTATGGAGTCGCGGCCGGCTGCGGCAGGTAGCCCCACGTCGCGGCGATCGGGCGAAGCGGCTCCGGGATGTCCTCGGGCGGGGGCTCGGGAGCCTGGATGCGGCCGGTCTTGATCTTGTCCCGCCAGTCGCCCAGCCCGGACTTGAAGCGGCCGTGGTCCTGGTCGCCGTACTCGAGCATCCCCGGCTCGAACGGCAGCTCGAGGTACGCGCAGACGCGTCGCAGGGTCGCCTCGGGATCGGCGGTGAGCTGCTCGTAGCGGATCGTGACGCCGTCGTACTTCTCGCGGGCGGCCTCGAGCGCCTCGCAGTAGCGCCGGATCAGGTCCACGTTCTTGTCGAAGTCGGCGTCGTCGCCCTGGTAGTCCTGGCGGGACTTGACGATCGCGGCGGGGTGGCGGAGCAGGAAGATCAGCTTCGCGTCCGGCCAGGCGGTCTTGATGCGGTCGGCGATGAAGACGTCGTTGGGCGTCTTGGTCGCGAGCCGCGGCTTGCCGCTGGTGGTGAGCTCGCGATGCAGGACGCGGTCCCACAGCAGGTACTCGAGGCGCTCCTCGTCGAGGCCCATCTCCTTCATCGAGCGCTCGACCCACTTGGTCTCGAGGTCGACGCCGAGGTAGCGCAGGTGGATCTCGTGCGGGCAGTGGATCTGGGAGTGGCTGTTGAGCAGCACGCGCAGCAGCGTGGAGCCCGAGCGCAGCGTGCACATCACGAACGTCGGCTGCTCGAGCAGGCGGTCGCCCGGGCGGACCTTCCTGGAGCGCGGGCGCGGCTTGGCCGACCTTCGGGGTGGTGCGGCGCAGCTCGTACCCGCGTTTGCGCAGCGCGCCGTTGACGGTGTCCTTCCAGCTCACCCGCAGGACGATATCGTCGCCGCCGTGGAGTACCTCGAGTTCCTCAAGGGCCTGCATTCCGCCATCGCGCCCGAGGCGTACCTGGAGATCGGCCTGCGCCACGGCGACAGCCTCGCGCTCGCCGACTGCCCCGCGCTCGGCGTCGATCCCGGCTTCAACCTCAAGGTCGAGCTCGGCGACAACGTCGAGCTGCTGCGCGAGACCAGCGACGAGTACTTCGGCCGCGACAAGCCGCTCAAGCCGCTCGGCGGCCGCCGCGTCGACCTCGCGTTCATCGACGGGATGCACCTCTCGGAGTTCGCCCTGCGCGACTTCATGGGCGTCGAGCGCCTCTCGCGCTGGACCGGCGTCGCGGTGTTCGACGACATCCTCCCGCGCGAGGTCGTCGAGGCCGCCCGCGACCGCCGCACGCGGGCGTGGACCGGCGACGTCTACAAGGTGCTCGGCATCCTCGCCAGGCACCGCCCGGACCTGATCTGCCTGCGCGTCGGCACGCAGCCGACCGGCCTCCTGCTCGTGCTCGGGCTGGACCCCGCCAACCGGATGCTCAACACCCGCTACGACCTGCTGCTCGAGCAGTGCGTGACCGAGGACCCGCAGGACGTGCCCGCCGGCGTGCTCGAGCGGCGCGGCGTGCTGGACCCGCAGCGGGTGCTCGACTCGCGCGTGTGGCCCGTGCTGCGCGACCTGCGCGACCAGGGGACGCCGCGCGCGCTCGGGGATCCGCGACCTGCGGCGCACGGTCCGGAAGGACCTCGGCGCGGTCAGCGGCGGACTGCGGCGGCTGTTGCCCGCGTCCGCCTGAACGTCCGCATCACCGGAGCCGGAAGCCGGCGGTAGACCCGCGCCTTCAGCGGCGGGGGCGGCGGCGCCACGGCGCCCGGCACGATCCGCCCGGGCGCGAAGGTGGTGACGAGCAAGGGCTCCTCGGCGCGGCGCTCGACGGCCGCGTCCCACGAGAACCCGGCGATCGAGACGTCGGCGCGGACCTCCCACGTCCCGGGCGGGAGCGGGCCGCCGGCGGCGGCCGCGGTGGGGGCGATCGGGACGGTGGTGACGAGCCGGGGGCGGCGGCGCTCGGGCGCCGCGCCCTTGTCGAGGTGCACCGTGGTGCGCGCCGGCAGCAGGTACTCGCTGTCGTCCTCGAGGTTGCGCAGCCACACGGTGACCGTGGCGCGGCGCAGCAGGCCGGTGACCTCGCGCTGCTCCTCGGTGAGGGTGTCGCGCAGGTCGTCGGTCGCGGGCACCCAGAACGTGCGGTCGCCGTGGCGCTCCCAGCGCAGCCGGGCGCGCTCGCTGCCGAGCCGCGACTCGAGCCGCAGCACGAGGTGCGTGCCGCCCTTCTCGATCCCGCGCACCTTCACGCGCGAGCGGATCCGGTTCTCGAAGCGCGCGAGGCGCTCCAGGCCCTCGTAGTCGCCGGCCCGCAGCAGCGTCGAGCGGACCTTGAGGTTGAAGGCGAGCTGCTCGTGGATGCGCTCGTCGAAGCGCTCGAGGGCGAGCTTGCGCACCTCTTCGTAGAGCGCGCGGCGCCACTGCTCGTCGCGCCGGCGCCAGCGGCGGCCGCCGACGCGGGCCAGCATCTTCCCGCGGTACCAGTGGGCCAGCAGGGTGTCGCGCCACTCGCCGGGCTCCGTGTTGGCCTCGACGAGGTCGAGCACCTCGCGGACGTTCGCGTAGTAGCCGGCGGGGTCGAACTGCTCGTAGGAGACGCTCGACTCCTCGTCGTGGCGGATCCAGTGGTAGACGGGCCGGTCGGCGAGCACGGAGATGCGCTGGGCGGCGAAGTAGGCGCCGACCACGAACACGTGGTCCTCGAGCCGGCGCGGGCCCTCGGGGAACCGCAGCTCGTGGCGCTCGACGAAGTCGCGCCGGAACAGCTTGTGCGGCGTGAGCAGCCGGAGCAGGTCCGGCGAGTCGAACGGGACGGCGTGGCGGTTGTGCGCGAACAGCCCGCGCGGGACGCGCTTGCCGTGGCCCACGACCTTGCCGATGACGATCTCCGCGTCGTCCTCCCGCGCCATCGCGACCACGCGCTCGAGCGCGTCGGGCACGAGCCGGTCGTCGTTGTCGACGAAGTACAGGTACTCGCCGGTGGCCATCCCGATCCCGATGTTGCGGGGCTTGCCGGGCCAGCCGGAGTTGGGGATGTGCTCGACCTTGACGTGGGCGTGCTCGGCGGCCAGCGCGTCCAGCCGCGCCTCGGTGCCGTCGGTGGAGCCGTCGTCGACGAAGATCAGCTCGAGCTGGTCGCGCGGGAGCGTCTGCGCGAGCAGCGACTCGAGACAGCCGTCGAAGTAGCGGCCCGGGTTGTACACCGGCACGATGACGCTGACGAGGGGCATGCGGGACGGCAGCGTAGTACCGTGGCCGCCCGCCTTGAGTCGTCTCCCCGCTCCGCTCATCCGCCTGCTGCTCCCGATCAAGCGGTTCGGGCTGCGCGCGATCCGGTCGGGGCTGGTGCGCTACGCGCGCGCCGCGCCGCCGCCGGGGGAGGATCCCGGCCGCAAGGTCTACATCCTGCTCGTCAGCGCCTGGGGGATGGGCGGCACGATCCGCGCGGCGATCAACCTCGCGGGCTACCTCGCCGACCATCACGAGGTCGAGATCGTCTCGACCTACCTGCGCCGCGGGCACCCGTACTTCCCGATCGACCCGCGCGTGAAGGTGACGGCGCTCGAGGACCAGCGGCCGGGCGGCGATCCCGCGCCGCCTCGCAGCCGCTGTACCGCGGTGCTGCGGCGCTTCTCGAGCGCGCTCTACCACCCGGCGGACTACCGCGCGCACAACCACAACCTGTGGACCGACCTCCGGCTCGTGCGCAAGCTGCGGCGCCAGACGGGGATCGTGATCGCCAGCCGCCCGGCCCACAACCTGATGATCGCCCAGATCGCCGGGCCCGGGCTCAAGACCGTCGGGCTCGAGCAGATGAACCTGCGGCTCGCACTCCAAGACGCTGCGCAAGGCGATGGTGCGGCGCTATCGCGGGCTCGACGCGCTGGCGGTGCTCACCGAGCAGGACCGCGGCGAGTACACCGCGGCGATGAACGGCAACGCGCCGCCGATGTGGCGGCTCCCCAACACGGTGCGCGACGTCGAGCCTCCGCCGGCCGACATGAGCGCCAGGCGCATCCTCGCCGCCGGGCGCTACACGCCGCAGAAGGGCTTCGACTACCTGATCCACGCGTTCGCGCCGGTGGCGGAGGCCCACCCCGACTGGGAGCTGGTGATCTTCGGCAACGGGGTCGCGCGCGACCGGCTGCAGGCCCGCATCGACGGCCTGGGCATCGGCGACCGGGCGAAGCTCGCCGGCCCGACCGAGGAGCTCGCCGCGCGAGATGGAGCAGTCCTCGATCTACGTGCTCTCCTCGCGCTACGAGGGCTTCCCGCTGGTGCTCATCGAGGCGATGGCCAAGGGCATGGCGGTCGTCGCGTTCGACTGCCCGACCGGGCCCGCGGACATCGTCGACGACCACCGCAACGGCCTGCTGGTGCCGGCCAAGGACGTCGAGGGCCTGACCGCCGCGATGATGGAGATGGTCGAGGACGAGGAGCTGCGCCGCCGCTGCGCCGCCGCGGCGCTCGAGACGGCGCGCGACTACACGATGGCCGCCATCGGCCCGAAGTGGGACGAGATGCTGCAAGCGCTCGTCCAGGGGCGTAGATAGCGCAACCCCCCGGGTAGCGGCGTGTTCGGTGTCCCGATGCGTCGACTGATCCCGCTGCTCCTCGCGCTGTTCGCCGCCGCCGTGCTCCCGGCGGCCGCCAGCGCCAAGACCACCCGCTGCCTGCCCCGCGGCACCAGCCCGCTCTGTTACGCGTGGACCGCCAAGGTCACGTTCGTCGCGGACGGCGACACGATCTACGCCGACATCGACGGCGACGGCAGCCACGCGCACAAGCACATCCGCATCACCGGGCTGAACGCGATGGAGCAGACCACGTACACGAGCCGCGCCTCCCAGCGCCGCGGCGAGTGCCACTCGACCGAGGCGACCGCCCGGCTCGACCAGCTGCTCAAGGCCGGCAAGTACAAGGTCCGCCTGCTCGCGATCGACCCGGCCAGCCGCTCCGGCAGCCGCCTGCGCCGCTCCGTGCAGGTCAAGGTCAAGGGCCGCTGGGTCGACGTCGCGCGCACGCTGATCACCGAGGGCCACGCGATCTGGCTGCCCAACGCCCGCGAGTACGCCTGGAACAAGGAGTACAGCGTGCTGGCCGGCCGCGCCGCGCGCGCCCAGCTCAACCTCTGGGACCCCGACTACTGCGGCGTCGGCCCCAACGAGGGGCAGCCGCTGAACGTGTGGGTCAACTGGGACGCCGACGGCAACGACGACCTCGACCCCAACGGCGAGTGGGTGCGGATCAAGAACCCGGACCCCGTCAACGCGCTCCCGCTCGGCGGCTGGTGGCTGCGCGACTCCGCGCTGCGCCGCTACAAGTTCCCGAGCTGGGCCGAGGTCCCGCCGGGCGGCGAGATCACCGTCTACGACGGGATCGGCGACGACAACGAGGAGGAGTTCTACTGGGGGCTCCGCCGCCCGGCGTTCGAGAACGTCACGCGCGACGAGAAGTCGATGGGCGACGGCGTCTACATCTTCGACCCGCAGGGCGACCTGCGGTACTCGATGACCTACCCGTGCCGCGAGGCGTGCGGCGACCCGCTGCGCGGCTCGGTGAAGATCACCCCGATCTACAAGGGCCGCGAGGCGGTGCAGATCACCAACGTGACGAGCGCGCCGATCGACCTCGAGCCCTACCGGCTGACGTCGAAGCCGTACGGCTACTCGTTCGCGCCAGGTTCGGTGATCGGCCCCGGCGAGACGATGCGCGTGCGCCTGTGGGAGACCTACAAGGACGAGACGCGCCTGGTCCGCTACTGGACGACGGGCGGCCCGATCCTCAACAACGGCGGCGACTCGGTGCAGCTGAGGCGCTACGACGACGTGGTGATGGCGTGCGAGGCCTGGGGGACCGGCTCGTGCTAACAATCATCGCGTGTCCTCCGAGACGCTCGACCGGCTGACGGAGCGCCTCGAGCGCGCCGCCGCAGAGCTGCGGTCCGGCGCGCTCCCGCCCGAGCGTGCCGCATCGCTCGTGGACGAATGCGCGCGGCTGGCCGGCGAGGCGAGCGTCGAGCTGGACCGCCAGGTCCGCGCCGGCGACGCGGACCCGGGCGCCGGGCAGCTGGCGCTGGGCGGTTGACCTATCCGGACGGCCTGAGGGCCGCCGTCGAGGCGTACCTCGTCGACCTGCGGTTCGCCGACGAGACGGCCACCAGGGCCTGGAGGAGGCGATGCGCTACTCGCTGCTCGCGGGCGGCAAGCGCATCCGGCCGGTCCTGGCGCTCGCCACGGCCCGCGCGCTCGGGCGCGACGAGGCCGAGGTGCTCCCGCTGGCGGCGGCGCTGGAGCTCATCCACACCTACTCGCTGATCCACGACGACCTGCCGGCGATGGACGACGACGACCTGCGCCGCGGGCCGGCCGACATGCCACGTCAAGTACGGCGAGGACGTGGCGATCCTGGCCGGCGACGGGCTCTACGCCGAGGCGTTCCGGCTGATCCTGCGCGAGCAGGCGGGCGATCCGCGCAACGTGCTCGCAGCGGTCGCCGAGCTGGCCTCCGCGACCGGCGTCAACGGGATGGTCGGGGGTCAGTACATCGACGTCCAGGGGCTCGTCCCGGCCGGCGCCGCGAGCCTGCGCCGCCTCCACGAGCTCAAGACCGGACGGCTGATCGGCGCGTCCGTAGAGTGCGTAGTCCTGCTCACCGGCGCCACTACACTCCCAGACTTCCGTAGCTTCGCGGCCGAGCTCGGGGTCCTCTTCCAGATCGTCGACGACATCCTCGACGTGACGGGTACCGAGGACGTCCTGGGCAAGCCGCAGGGCAGCGACGAGCGCCACGGCAAGCTCACCTACGTCAGCCAGTACGGTCTCGACGGAGCGCGCGAGATGGCGCAGGAGTCGCACCGCAACGCCCGGGAAGCGCTCCGCCGGGCGGCGCCGGACGGAGCCCCGGAGCTCGAGCAGATAACGGACTTCATCATCACCAGGCCCTCATGACCCGCCTCCTCGACCGCATCGACCGCCCCCAGGACCTGCACGGCCTCTCCGAGGAGGAGCTCCAGCAGGTCGCCCAGGAGGTGCGCGATCTCCTGATCGACACCGTCGGCGAGATCGGCGGGCACTTCGGCGCCAACCTCGGCACGTGCGAGATCGCCGTCGCCGCGCACTCGCTGCTGGACTCGCCGAAGGACAAGCTGCTGTGGGACGTCGGCCACCAGGCCTACCCGCACAAGGTGCTCACCGGCCGCCGCGACCAGCTGCAGACGATCCGCAAGTACGGCGGGCTGGCGCCGTTCTGCTCGATCCACGAGTCCGAGCACGACATCATGGGCGCGGGCCACGCCTCGACCTCGATCGGCTACGCCGTCGGGCTCAAGGAGGCCATGCGCCAGGGCCAGGGCGAGGACGGCCGCGTGGTCGCCGTGATCGGCGACGGCGCGATGACGGGCGGCGTCGCCTTCGAGGCGGTGCACCAGGCCGGCGGGCTCGGCACGCCGCTCGTCGTGATCCTCAACGACAACGGGATGTCGATCTCGCCCAACGTCGGCGCGCTGTCGCGGTACTTCAACCGCATGCGGCTCGATCCCGGGCTGTGGAAGGCGCGCGAGGGCGTCGAGGAGAAGCTGACCAAGCTCCCGGGCGGCATCGGCGCCGCGTTCGAGCGCCTCGGCCCGCAGTTCAAGGAGTCCGTCAAGGCGCTCTGGCAGCCGGGCCTGTGGTGGGAGGAGCTCGACTGGGCCTACGTGGGCATCGTCGACGGGCACGACGTGCGCGCGCTGCGCCGCGCGCTGCGGACCGCGTTCGAGGCCGAGCGCCCCGTCGTCATCCACGTCGCCACGGTCAAGGGCAAGGGCTTCGCGCCCGCCGAGGACGGCGGCCTGGAGGGCATGGAGAAGTGGCATGCCGCCAAGCCGCACTCGATCGCCGGCGGCGTGCCCGCTCCCGCCCCGGCCAAGAAGAAGGTGGCCGGGCCGCCGCAGTACACGCAGGTGTTCGGCGAGGCGATCGTGGCCGAGTGCGAGCGCGACCCGCGCGTGGTCGGCATCACCGCGGCGATGAACTCCGGCACCGGGCTCTCGATCCTGCAGAAGGCGATGCCCGACCGCTACTTCGACGTCGGCATCGCCGAGCAGCAGGCGATCCTGTTCGCCGCGGGCCTGGCGCTGCAGGGCATGCGGCCGGTCGCCGCCATCTACTCGACCTTCCTGCAGCGCGCGTTCGACCAGATCGTCCACGACGTCTGCCTGCAGTCGCTCCCCGTCACGTTCTGCATGGACCGCGCCGGGCTGGTCGGCGACGACGGCCCGACGCACCACGGCGTCTTCGACATCGCCTACCTGCGCCCGCTGCCCAACATCACGCTGATGGCGCCGCGCGACGAGGCGATGCTCGTCCACATGCTCCACACGGCCGTCTCGCACAACGCGGGCCCGGTCGCGATCCGCTACCCGCGCGGCGAGGCGGTCGGCGTCGAGCTCCCCGACACCCCGTCGCTGATCGAGATCGGTACCGGCGAGATCCTGCGCGAGGGCGAGCGGGTCGCGGTCGTCGGCTACGGCACGGGCGTCGGCAAGGCGCTCGAGGCCGCGGACCTGCTGGCCGGGCACGGCCTCGACGTCACGGTGGCCGACGCGCGCTTCGCCAAGCCGCTCGACGCCGCGCTGCTCGCGCAGCTCGCGTCCGAGCACGACCTGCTGGTCACCGTCGAGGAGGGCGTGCTGCCCGGCGGCTTCGGCTCCGGCGTGTGGGAGACGCTGTCCGAGGGCGGGCTGGGGGTGGGCGGGGCTCCCATCATGCGCGTCGGGATGCCGGACCGCTACGTCACGCACGGCTCGCCCGCGCTCCTGCACAAGGAGGTCGGCTTCACCGGCGAGGCGATCGCCGAGCGCATCGAGTCCGCGGTGCGGGACTCGCACGGCTCGCTGGCCGGCGCCTAGCCCGGGCTAGTAGCGTTCCCGCGCCATGCCGAGGGTCCGCCTGGACAGCCTCCTGGCCGAGCGGGGCCTGTTCGAGTCGCGCTCGCGCGCGGCGGCCGCCGTGCTCGCCGGTGACGTCCGCGTCGCCGATCGCCCCGCGCTCAAGGCCGGGCAGCTCGTCGAGCCGGATGCGGAGATCACCGTCACCGCCGCGCCGCCGTACGTCTCGCGCGGGGGCGTCAAGCTCGCCAATGCGCTGGACGCGTTCGGCGTACCGGTCGAGGGACGCCGCTGCCTGGACGTCGGGGCCTCCACGGGCGGCTTCACCGACTGCCTGCTCCAGCGGGGCGCCGACGCACGTGATCGCGCTCGACGTCGCCTACGGCGAGCTCGACTACCGGCTGCGGCAGGACGAGCGGGTGACGGTGATGGAGCGGGTCAACGCCCGCGCGGTCTCATCGCTCCCGTATCCGCCGTCGTTGATCGTCTGCGACGTGTCGTTCATCTCGCTGCGCAAGGTGCTGCCGGCCGTGCTCGCGCTCGCCGACGCGCCGTTCGACTGCCTGGCGATGGTCAAGCCGCAGTTCGAGGTCGGCCGGGGCCAGGTGGGCAAGGGCGGCGTGGTCCGCGATCCGGCGCTGCGGCGGTCGGCGGTGGTCGGCGTCGCGTCGTCGCTGGAGGCGTTCTCGGTGATGGGCTTCGCCTCCTCGGGGCTGCCAGGGCCGGCGGGCAACCTGGAGACGTTCGTGTGGGCCGCCGAGGCAGGGCGCGACGGCGCGCTGTCCTCCTTCGAGGCCGCGGCCGAGGCGGCGGGCGCATGATCAGGACCGCCACCGTGATGACGCACCGGCGCGGGCGCGAGACCACCAACGCGGTCCGCGACCTGCTGTCGGCCGCGCGGCGCTCGGGCGTGACGCTGCGCTTCAGCGCCGACGAGGCAGAGAAGCACTCGCTGATCGCGGGCGAGGGGATCGAGGTCCGCGAGGTCTCCCGCGACGTCGACCTCTGCCTCGTGCTCGGCGGCGACGGGACCATCCTCACGGCGCTGCGCCACTACGCGGGCACCGGCGTGCCGGTCTTCGCGGTCAACTACGGCGAGGTCGGCTTCCTCGCCACCATCGACCCGGACGGGCTGGAGGGCGACTTCACGCGGGCGTTCGCGGGCGAGTACGAGACGCTCGATCTGCCGACGATCACCGTCGGCCGGCCCGAGGGGCTGTGGACGGCCATGAACGACATCTCCGTGCATCGCAAGCCGGGGATGCGGGTCGCCGACCTCGCCTACGGGCTCGCGGGGGAGGAGATCGGCCGGGTGCGCTGCGACGGGCTCGTGGTCGCCACTCCGGCCGGCTCGACGGGCTACAACCTCGCCAACGCTGGGCCGATCCTCGCGTGGGGCGTGCGCGGCTACGTCGTCTCGTTCATCGCGCCGCACTCGCTGACCGCGCGGGCGCTCGTGGTGGCGCCCGACGACCTGCTGACGATCAACAACGCCTCCCGCGACGAGCCGGTCGAGGTGCACGTCGACGGCCGCCCCGCCGTCGAGCTCCCGGCGGGGGAGGACATCCACGTCGAGTTCGGCAAGCAGCACGCCGTGCTGGCCCAGCTGCCGGGCGCGAGCTTCTACCACCGGCTGCGCGAGCGGTTCGGCCGGCTGGCTCGGTAGCGCCGCGCCGCCGCCCGTTCCGTTGCGGGCGCCGGTGGCGTGGTGCGCGGGATCGGCGCCGTAACGGCCTGGGCACGTGGGGGAGGGGGTTGGGTTTCCGTCGAGCTCCGGCGCAGTTGGGACTTCACTGGACGGAAACCGTCGGCTACCAGCGCTTTCCGCCCAGCTCGATGCGGCTCGGATCAACTGGACGGTCTGTCGTGCTCAGCGAGTTTCCGTCCAGTCGATCGCGCGGTGTGCGCGAGTGGACGGATTTCGCGGCGGTCGCGTCGCCACCAGCAACCCCCTTCCCCTACCCAGCCCAGGCCGTTCGCGACGGGTGGCGCCCCACACGAGCGCCGCAAGCGCTCCCGCAAGCGAGCCCTGCAACAACTCTGCGGAGCAACCGCGCCAAATCTCCGCATACCCGCGGCTCCGTCGGACCCCGGCGGTACAACCTCACCGTGCTCGAAGAGCTGCGTGTAGAGAACCTCCTCCTCATCGAACGGGCCGAGCTGCGGCTCGCCGAGGGGCTGAACGTCCTGACGGGTGAGACCGGGGCGGGCAAGACCGTGCTCGCGCACGCGCTGGACCTCCTGCTCGGGGGCAAGCCGCGCTCCGGGATCGTGCGGCCCGGCGCCGCAGGAGGCGTACGTCGAGGGCGTGTTCTCGCTGCCCGACGAGCTGCGCGAGACGCTGGGCGACCGGCTGCCGGATGACGCGGAGGACGTGGTGCTCGCCCGGCGGGTCAGCGCGGAGGGCCGCACGCGCGCCTACCTGGGGGGCCGCAGCGCCACGGCGGCCGACCTGCGCGACGTCGGCGGCGCGCTGCTGAGCTTCTACGGCCAGCACGAGCACCGCAAGCTCACGCTCGCCTCGGCGCAGCTGGAGATCCTGGACGGCTTCTGCGGCGACGGGCAGGCCGCGCGCCGCGCGTCGTTCGCCGCCGCCTACGTCCACGAGCGCGAGCTGCGCGGCCGCCTGGAGGAGCTGAAGGCCCGCGCCGGGGCGCGTGACCGCGAGCTGGACCTGCTCGAGTGGGAGCTGCAGGAGATCGAGGGCGCCGACCCCAGCGAGGACGAAGAGGCGTCGCTGAGCGCCGAGCGCGAGCGGCTGCGCCACCTCGGGGCGCTGCTGGCCGCCGCCGCCGGCGGCCTGGAGGCCATCGCGGGCGAGAGCGGGGAGGGCGCCGCGACAGCGCTCGCCGGGGCGTCACGCGCGCTGGAGGGCGTCCGCGGCGTCGACGCGGAGCTGGACGCGCTGGCCGACCGGGTGACCGCGCTGGCCGTCGAGGCCGACGACGTGGCGACCGGGCTGCGCGCGTACGGCGAGGGCGTGGAGTCGACGCCCGGCCGGCTCGACGAGGTCGAGGAGCGCCTCGCGCTGCTGGACCGGCTGAAGCGCAAGCACGGCGGCACGATGGCCGCGGTGCTCGCCCACGCCGAGGAGTGCCGCCGCCGGCGCGACGAGCTGGTCGGCGCCGAGGAGGCGCTGGAGGGCGCGGAGCGCGCGCTCGCGGAGGCGCACGAGCGAGCTCGACGCGCCACGCCGAGGCGCTCACCACCGCCCGCCGCGCGGCCGCGGGCGCGCTGGCCGAGGCGGTCCGCGAGCGGCTGGCGAGCCTGGCCATGGACGGCGCGACCTTCGAGGCCGCGCTCAGCGCGCGCGACGGCTACGGGCCCAGCGGCGGCGACGAGGTGGAGTTCCTGATCGCGCCCAACCCCGGCGTCCCGGCCGGCCCGCTGCGCGAGATCGCGTCGGGCGGCGAGCTGTCGCGCGTGATGCTCGCGCTGATGGGCGCGGCCGCCGAGGCCGGTCCGGGCACGCTCGTGTTCGACGAGGTCGACGCCGGGATCGGCGGGCAGACGGCGCGCGCCGTCGGCGAGCAGCTGCGCGAGCTCGCGGGCGGCCGCCAGGTGATCTGCATCACCCACCTGCCGCAGATCGCCTCGCTGGCTGACCGTCATTTCACGATCGTCAAGGACGTCTCGGGCGACACCGCCCGCACCACCGTGACCCGCCTCGAACGGCGCGATCTCGTGGGCGAGCTGGTCCGGATGCTGGGGGCCGACGGCGAGGACGCCGCGGCCCGTCGCCACGCGAAGGAGCTGCTGAAGGCGGCGTGAGCCAGGACGCCGCCGGAAGCCCGTCTACACTCGATGGAACCAAGGAGAGTTGATGCCTGAACAACGGCCCCGCACGCGATTCATCTTCATCACCGGCGGAGTCGTCTCCTCCCTTGGAAAGGGCATCGCCGCGGCCTCGATCGGCCGCCTGCTCGTCTCACGCGGGCTGAAGGTCGCCCTCCAGAAGTTCGATCCGTACATCAACGTCGATCCCGGCACGATGTCGCCGTTCCAGCACGGCGAGGTGTTCGTCACCGAGGACGGCGCGGAGACCGACCTGGACCTCGGCCACTACGAGCGGTTCACCGACGCGAACACGTCGCGCGGCTCGAACGTGACCGCCGGCGCGATCTACAACTCGGTGATCCGCAAGGAGCGCCGGGGCGACTACCTGGGCGGCACCGTCCAGGTCGTCCCGCACATCACCGACGAGATCAAGCACCGCGTGAAGCTGATCGCCGACTCCCAGGACGTGGACGTCGTGATCACCGAGATCGGCGGCACGGTGGGCGACATCGAGTCGCTGCCGTTCCTGGAGGCCATCCGGCAGTTCCCCGTGGACGCCGGCCGCCGGAACACGCATGTTCATCCACCTCACGCTGGTGCCCTACATCGGCCATGCGGGCGAGCTGAAGACCAAGCCGACGCAGCACTCGGTCAACGAGCTGCGCCGCATCGGCATCCAGCCGGACATGCTGATCTGCCGCTCCGAGGGCGGGCTGCCGCAGGACCTGCGCAAGAAGATCGCGCTGTTCGCCTCGCTGCCGCAGGACGCGATCATCTCGGGCCGCGACGTGGACAACATCTACAAGGTGCCGCTGTTCTTCCGCGCCGAGGGCGTGGACGACATCATCCTCGACCACTTCGGGATGGAGTCCCCGTCGCCCGAGCTGGGCCAGTGGGAGCAGCTGACCCGCCGCGCCGGCGAGGCGCAGAAGCGCCCGCCGATCAAGATCGCGCTGGTCGGCAAGTACGTCCAGCTCGAGGACGCGTACCTGTCGGTCGTCGAGGCGCTGCGCCACTCGGGCTTCCAGCTCGGCCGCGGCGTCGAGATCGAGTGGGTGGACTCCGAGACGCTGGACGACAGCGAGGCGCTGGGCGCGCTGCACGACGTCGACGGGATCCTGATCCCGGGCGGCTTCGGCGAGCGCGGGATCGAGGGCAAGATCGCCGCGGCCCGCGTGGCGCGCGAGAAGGGCATCCCGTTCCTGGGCGTCTGCCTGGGCATGCAGATGGCGGTGTCGGAGTTCGCCCGCCACGTCGTCGGCATGGACGGCGCGAACTCGACGGAGTTCGACCCCGAGACGCCGTTCCCCGTGATCGACCTCCTGCCCGAGCAGAAGGAGGTCGCGGACATGGGCGGCACGATGCGCCTGGGCGCCGACCCGATCAAGCTCCACGAGGGCACCAGGGCGCGCGAGATCTACGGCGACGCCGTGATCTACGAGCGCCACCGCCATCGCTACGAGGTCAACAACTTCCTGCGCCGCCGCATCGAGGCGGCCGGGCTCGTGGTGTCGGGCACGTCGCCCGACGAGCGGCTGGTCGAGATCATCGAGCTGCCCGAGCACCCGTTCTTCGTCGCCTCGCAGTACCACCCCGAGTTCAAGTCGCGCCCGGATCGCCCGGCGCCGCTGTTCCGCGAGTTCGTGCGCGCCGCGCTCGGCCGCGCGGAGGAGCGCCGGCCGGACGAGATCGTGGCGAGCGTGGGCGAAGGCGAGAGCGAGGCCGCGGGTCGCTTCCAGCGCCAGTCGTGACGGCGTGAGGCCGGCCAGCGAGGCCGAGAAGGCGCGCCTCAACGAGACGTTCGCGGAGCTCTGCCGCATCCCGAGCCCGTTCGGCGAGGAGCGCGCGATCGCCGACGAGGTGGCCGCGCGGCTGCGCGGCATGGGCCTGGAGGTCGACGAGGACGACTCCGCGAAGGCGGCCGGCGCCGCCGCGGGCAACCTGTACGCGCGGATCCCCGGGCGCTCGCGAGCGCTCGGTGCTGCTGTGCGCGCACCTCGACACCGTCAGCCAGAACGCGCCGATCGAGCCCGCGCTGGTCGACGGCGGCTGGGAGAACGTCAACGACGGCATCCTCGGCGCCGACAACAAGGCCGCGGTCGCCGTGATCCTCGAGCTGGCCCGCCGCGCGACCGTCGAGGGCTCGCCCGTGGGCCTCGAGCTGCTGTTCACGGTCTGCGAGGAGAACGGCCTGCAGGGCGCCAAGCACTTCGACGCCGGCCGCCTGCGCTCGCAGTTCGGCTACGTGTTCGACCACGCGACGCCGATCGGCGAGGTCATCACCGCGTCGCCGACGTACTTCCGGATCGCGCGCCGAGTTCCACGGGCGCGCCGCGCACGCGGGGCTCAAGCCCGAGGCCGGCCGCAGCGCCGTGCTGGCCGCCGCCACGGCGATCACCGCGATGCCGCACGGCCGCATCGACCCCGACACGACCGCCAACGTCGGCTCGGTGTCGGGCGGCGTCGGCTCCACCAACGTGGTGCCCGAGCGCGCGAAGCTGCTCGCGGAGGCGCGCTCGCTGGACCCCGCGCGCGTCGAGGACGTCGTCGCCGCGATGATCGACGCGATCCAGGACGGCGCCGCGTTCGCCGAGTGCGACGTCGACGTCACGACGCGAGAAGATGTTCGCCGGCTACCGGCAGAAGCCGTCCTCGCCGGCGGTCGCGGTCGCCGAGGCGGCGCTCGCGCCTGCGGCTACGAGCCGCGGCGGGTGTCGACCGGCGGCGGCTCGGACGCCAACGCGCTCGAGGCCCAGGGCTTCCCGTGCGTGAACCTCGCCAACGGCACCGAGCACAACCACGAGCCGACCGAGCGCGTGTCGGTCGCCGCGCTGGAGGGCATGCTGGACGTGGCCTACGCGCTCCTCGACGAGGCCGCCGCCCTGCCATGAGCTCCAAGTTCGAACGCCTCTCCAGCGAGACCGTCTACGAGGGCGGCGTTCTTCAGCGTGCGCCACGACGCGTTCCGCCACGAGGACGGCGAGACCGCCGAGCGCGAGATCGTGTCCCACACCGGCGCGGTCGGGCATCGTCACGCTCGACGGCGACAAGCTCTGGTTCGTGCGCCAGCCGCGCGAGGCGCTCGGCGTGCCCGACCTGCTGGAGATCCCCGCCGGCAAGCTCGACGAGGAGGGCGAGGAGCCGCTGGACACCGCCAAGCGCGAGCTCGCCGAGGAGATCGGCAAGCAGGCCGCCGAGTGGGAGCCGCTCGGGTTCTTCTACACGTCGCCCGGCTTCACCGACGAGGTCGTGCACCTGTTCCTCGCCACCGGCATCTCCGACGTCGAGGAGCGCCCCGAGGTGCACGAGAACGAGCGCATCGACATCGAGATCCGCCCGCTGTCGGACCTCGACGCGCTGATCGCCGAGAGCACCGACTCGAAGACGATCATCGGGCTCGCGCGGCTCAAGCAGCGCCTCGGCGGCTGAACAACTCGTTGCACCGGCAGGCGGTGCGCGGGCAGCGGCGAATCCCCTCGCGTGGCCGTCGTCGCAGCTCCTCACGCATTCGAGCACCTCGTGCTCGACTTCCTCGCCTACCTCGAGTTCGAGCGCGGGCTCTCCCGCAACACGCTCGAGGCCTACCGCTCGGACCTGTTGCAGTTCGGCGCGCACCTGGAGAAGTCGGGCCAGGACGCGCTCGAGCTCCAGCACGCCGACCTCGCCGCCTTCGTGGCCGAGCTCGCCAGCGGTGACGGCGAGCGCCCGCCCGTGGCCAACGCCACGGTGCAGCGCAAGGTCGCCTGCCTGCGCTCCTTCTACCGCCACCTCCGCCGCCAGGACATGCTGGCCGACGACCCGACCGCGCACCTGCGCGCGCCGCGCCAGACCCGCAAGCTCCCGCAGGTCCTCAGCCGCGACGAGGTCGCGCTGCCTGCTCGAGCAGCCCAAGGGCACCGAGCCGACCACGCTGCGCGACCGCGCGCTGCTGGAGGTCATGTACGCGTGCGGGCTGCGCGCCTCCGAGGCGACCGGGCTCGAGGTCGGCGACGTGGACCTCGAGGAGGGCATCCTGCGCGCCCGCGGCAAGGGCTCCAAGGAGCGGCTCGTCCCGATCGGCTCGACCGCCGGCCGCGCGCTGGAGGTCTACCTCAAGCGCGGCCGCCCGCGGCTGGCCGGCGACCGGCTGGAGCCGCGCCTGTTCCTCAACCACCGCGGCGCCGGGCTGACGCGCCAGGGGCTCTACAAGATCGTCCAGCGCCACGCGCGCTCGGCCGGGCTGGCCTCGAAGATGAGCCCGCACACGCTGCGCCACACGTTCGCGACGCACCTGCTGGCGGGCGGCTGCGACCTGCGCTCGCTGCAGGAGATGCTCGGCCACGCCGACATCGCGACCACGCAGCTCTACACCCACCTGTCGGCCGACCGCCTCAAGGACGCGTACTTCGAGGCGCATCCCCGCGCCCGCAGCTTCGGCTGAGCGCCTGCGCAGAATCGGCGGCCGTGAGCGCCCGCCGAGCCTTCGTCATCGTCCTCGACGCCTGCGGCGCGGGCGAGCTGCCCGACAGCGCCGACTACGGCGACGCCGGGCGCCAACACGCTCGGCCACGTCGCCGAGGCGGTCGGCGGGCTCGACCTGCCGAACCTGGAGCGCCTGGGCCTCGGCTCCGCGCTCCCGCTCGAGGGCGTGATCCCCGCGTCCGAGCCGGTCCTTCACGGCCGCATGCACCCGCTCGGCCCCGGCAAGGACACCATCACCGGCCACTGGGAGCTGATGGGCGTGATCACGCCCGTCGCCCTGCGCACGTATCCCGACGGCTTCCCGGAGGAGGTCGTCGAGCAGCTGATCGACGGCACCGGGCGCGGCGTGCTCTGCAACCAGCCCTACAGCGGCACCGCGGTGATCGACGACTTCGGCGAGCTGCACCTGCGCACGGGCGACCTGATCGTCTACACGTCGGCCGACAGCGTGCTGCAGATCGCCGCGCACGTCGACGAGTGCCCGCCCGCCGAGCTGTACGCCGCCTGCGCCGCCGCGCGCGAGATCATGAGCGGCGAGCACGCCGTCGGCCGCGTGATCGCGCGGCCGTTCCGCGGCAAGCCGGGCGCCTTCGAGCGCACCGAGGGCCGCAAGGACATCGCGCTGCCGCCGCCCTCGCGCTCGTACATGCAGGAGGTCCAGGCCGCCGGGCTGCCCGTGCACACCGTCGGCAAGATCGGCCAGGTGTTCGCCGGCGTCGGCGTCGACAAGCAGCACCCGGGCTCCAACAACGCCAAGGCGCTGGAGTCGACCGCGCAGCTGATCGACGAGCTCGACGCGGGGCTCGTGTTCACCAACCTCGTCGAGACCGACCAGGTCTACGGCCACCGCCAGGACATCGAGGGCTTCCACGGCGCGCTGCAGCGGATCGACGAGGAGGTCGGCCGCTGGCTGGAGCGGCTGGACCCGGCGCGCGACCTGCTCGTCCTCACCGCCGACCACGGCTGCGACCCCACCACGCCCGGCACCGACCACACCCGCGAGCACGTCCCGCTGCTGGCCGCCTTCGACGGCCACGGCGGCCGCCGCCACGACGGCCCGTTCTCCGACGTCGGGGCCTCCGTGCTGCGCTGGCTCGCCGGGCGCGACGCCCCCGAGCTGCCCGGCGCCCCGTTCGTGCCGTGAGGCGCGCCGCGGCGGCCGTGGCCGTGGCGGCGATGCTGTGCGCGCTGACCGGCTGCAGCGGCGACAAGGGACCGCAGGGGACGCCCGCGCAGGGCACGCAGAAGCCCGCAGCGCCGACCGCCGAGGAGGAGCTCGCCGCGCTGCTGCAGCGCCGCGCCCGCGCGCTGGAGGCGGGCAGCGTGCGGCGTTACGCCGCCACCGCGACCGGCCGCCAGCGCGCCGACGACGCGCGCGAGGCCCGCAACGCCCGCGAGCTGGACCTGCGCGACGTCACGCTCAAGCCGATCGAGGTCGACGTCCAGGGTCGCCGCGCGGTGGTCCGGGCGCGCTCGGGCTACGGCATCCGCGGCGTGCGCGGGCGCTTCGAGGCCGAGCGCGTGCTGCGCGACGGTGAAGACGGCCCGCGGGTGGCGGGTCCGCTCGGAGGCCAGCCGCCGCCAGCGCCACCCGTGGGAGATCGCCGCCTTCTCCGCCCGCCGCAGCCGCGCACTTCGTGATCCTCGCCCCGACCGCGCTCGTCGTCGACGGCCTGCCGGAGGCGCTCGAGGACGGCTACGCGCGGATGCGCGACGTGCTGGCCGCCGGCACGCTGCGCAGCCGCTACCTCGTCGTCGTGGCGGGGGACCCCGCGCAGGCGCGGCAGATGACCTCCGGCATCCGCGGCGTGGCGACGCTGGCGGCGATCTCCGACACCGCCGTCCACGAGGAGGGGCCTGCCGAGCGGGTCTCCAGCGTCGCGTCACAGCGGCTGCTGGTCGTGTGGCCGGCGTTCGCGCCGCTCGACCTCGACGGGCGCCGCCGCGTCGTCACCCACGAGCTGACCCACGCGGCGCTGGCGCGGGAGACGTCGGGCCGCACGCCGGGCTGGCTGGCCGAGGGCGTGGCGCTCTACGTCTCCGGCGACGACCGGGTCGCCGAGGCGGCGCGGCGGGTCGCGGTCGGCATCTCGCGCCGCGGTCTGTCGCTGTCGGGCCTCTCGACGCCCTCGGCGATCGCCAAGCTCGGCGGGGAGGCGCAGTCCGCCGCCTACGCGTACAGCTCGGCGGCGGCGTTCTACATCGTCGAGCGCTTCGGGCGCCGCCGGCTGTTCCGGCTCTACGACGTCTTCAACGAGGAGTCGCTGCGCGCGCCGACCGGCGCCCAGCTCACCGCGCAGGCCGTGCGCGACACGCTCGGCGTGCCGCTGCTGCGGCTGGAGCGCGACCTGCGGCGCTGGATCCTCGACCAGGGCCTCCTGCCAGGCTAGGCACGCACATGCCCGAGCTGCCCGAGGTCGAGACGATCCGCCGGTACCTCGCGCCCCACGTCGAGGGGCGCACGCTCGAGCGCCTGGAGGTGCTCGACTGGCGCTGGAGCCGCCCGATCGCGCCGCGGGAGCTCTCCGACGCGGCGAGCGGGCGCGAGATCGAGCGGCTGTCGCGGCGCGGCAAGTACCTCGTGTGGGAGCTGGAGGGCGACGTGTTCCTGCTCCAGCACCTGCGCATGACCGGCACGCTGCTGCTGGACCCCGAGGGCACGCCGCCGCACACCCGGGCGTGGTTCGAGCTCGGCGACCGCCGGCTCGCCTACACCGATCCGCGCCGCTTCGGCACCGGCGAGCTCGCGCTCGGCCCGGACGCGCGGGACGAGTTCTTCGCCGCCCGCCTCGGCGTCGAGCCGCTCGGGCCCGACTTCAGCGGCGACCACCTGTTCGCGCTGGCGCGCACCTCGCGCGCGCCGATCAAGGCGTTCCTGCTCGACCAGCGGCGGGTCGCCGGCGTCGGGAACATCTACGCCGACGAGGCGCTGTTCCGGGCGCGCCTGCACCCGCTGCGGCCCGCCAACCGCGTCACGCGGATGCAGGCGCACGACCTGCGCGACGCCGTCGTGGCGTCGCTGGAGGCCGGGCTGGCCGCCAAGGGGGCGACGATCGACGACTTCCGCCACCCCGACGGGGTCGCGGGCGCCTTCCAGAACGAGTTCCTCATCCACCTGCGCGAGGGGGAGCCGTGCCACGTCTGCGGCACCCGCGTGCGCAAGCTGCGCGCCGCCGGCCGGGGGACCTACGTGTGCGAGCGCTGCCAGCCGCGGCCGCGCATGAGGCGCCCCACAGCGAAAGTCTGAGGCTGGCCCCACTGGTACCCCCAAGGGGTATCTCCTACGGTGAGGGCATGCTGCGCTTCGCCCGCCACTACGCCGAGATGCTGATCGCGATGTTCGTGGGGATGTTCGTCCTCGGCGGCGTGCTCGCCGGCCTGCTGCTGCTCGCCGGCGTGGACGTCGGGGACTGGCGAGAGGACGCGCCCGCCCTGCTGTTGCTGGGCATGGCGTTCACGATGACCGTGCCGATGGTCGCGTGGATGCGCTACCGGGGGCACGGATGGGCGCCGGCGGGGGACATGGCGCTGGCCATGTTCGTGCCGAGCCTCGTCGCGATCGCCCTGGGCGGGACGATGGACATCGACGGGCAGCTCACGGTCCAGCACACGCTGATGTTCCCGGCGATGCTGGCCGCGATGCTGCTCCGCCGCGCCGAATACGTCTAGGCGTCGCGCTTGTCGAGCGCCGGCGACGTGCACGCCGGGTCGTGGCACACGTAGGCGCCCTGGGCGCCGCCGTGGAAGTGGTAGCCCTGGTCGGTCCACTGGCTCGTCAGGGCTCGGGCGAGACGGGTTGTGAGTCGTCGGGCCATGTCGGTCCTTTGGGTCGGGGAGAAGAGGGGGTGTGGCGGCGGGACCGTTGCCGGCCCCGCCGCCACGGGGGAGGAGAGAGGCTTGTAAGCAACTTGCATACAAGCTGCGCACTACTATATCCAACGTGACGCCGGCACCTGAAACCGCGGAGCACGAACTTCTCCCTCGCGGGCGCTCCGCGGCCGAGCGCGCCTACGACTACGTCAAGGCGCGCCTGCTCGACGGGCGCTTCCCCGGCGGGACGCTGCTGAGCGAGAACGACATCGCCAGCCGCCTCGGCGTCAGCCGGACCCCGGTGCGGCAGTCGTTCGTGCAGCTGGAGGCCGAGGAGCTGCTCGAGCTCTACCCCAAGCGCGGCGCGCTGGTGGTGCCGATCTCGGCGCGCGAGGCCGACGACGTGCTCGAGGCGCGGCTGCTGATCGAGCAGCACGCCGTCCGACGCGTCGAGCCGCACGCCGCGCTGCTCGACGAGCTGCGCGCCGCGATCGCCGAGCAGGAGGCGACGATCGACGACGACGCGAAGGGCTTCGGGTTCGCCGACCGCCGGTTCCACCACGCGATCGTCGAGGCGGCCGGGAACGCGCTGCTGACGCGCCAGTACGAGCAGCTCCGCGACCGTCACCAGCGGATCGCCGCGACCGCGGTGGTCAGCGACCCCGCGCGCTGGGGGCGGTTCATCTCGGAGCACCGGGCGATCCTCGCGGCGCTCGAGGCCGGCGACTCGGACGCCGCCGCGGAGCTGATGGGCGCGCACCTACAGGGCGCGCACGAGATCGCTCGCCGCCGTTAGCCCGGATCCGGCTCTGAGGCCGCCGCGGGAATCGGCGGATCCGGGCTTAAGCGGCGGCTTCTACGAACTCGGCGAGGCGGCCGGAGCGGTCCGCGGCCACGAGCTCCTGGTAGCCGCCGATGGACTCGCCGTCGATGACGACCTGGGGGAACGTCATCATGCCGGTGAGACGCACGAGCTCGGCGCGGCCCTCCGGGTCCTTGGCGAGGTTCATCTCCTCGTAGGGGACGTTGCGCTTGGCGAGCAACGCCTTGGCGACGCGGCAGTAGCCGCAGGGCTCAGTGGTGTAGACCGTGATCCGACTCATTACTTCACTAAGTATAGGAACTCCGAGTTGCCAGGCTCGCTGAAGACCGAGGCCGTCGTCCTGCGCGGCATCAAGTACGGCGAGGCGGACCGCATCCTGCACCTCTATACCCCGGATCGCGGCCGGGTGAGCGCGATCGCGAAGGGCGTGCGGCGCTCCAAGTCGCGCTTCGGCGGGCGCCTGGAGCCGTTCTTCCGCCTCAACCTCGTGCTCTACGAGGGCAAGTCCGACCTGCTGACGGTCACCAGCGCCGAGACGCTCGACGGCCACCCGCGGCTGCGCGACAGCGGCGCGGCGATCGACGGCGCGGCGCGGGCGTGCGACGCCGTCTCGCGCCTGTTCGGCGACGGCGAGCCGCATCGCGGCGTCTACAACCTGCTCTCCAACCAGCTCACGCTGCTGGACCGCGACCCCGCCCACGCCACCCGCGCCAACGCGCTCGTCTTCCGCATGAAGCTGCTGCTGGCGGCCGGCTTCGCGCCGCATCTCGCCACGTGCGCCTCGTGCGGGGAGCCGGACCACCTCGTCGGCTTCTCCGGAGCCGCCGGCGGCGTCGTCTGTGCGTCCTGCGAAGCCGGCAGCTTCGCGCTCGACCAGGACGGCCATGACTTCCTCGTCGCCGCGCTCGGGCGCCCGCTCTCGGAGGCGCCGGACGCGCCGGGACCCGCGCTGGCGCAGGCCGAGCGGGCGATCCTCGAGACCCTGGAGCATCACGCGCACGTCAGGCTGCGGGCGGTAGGTTCCCGCTGATGAGAGTCCTGCTGGCGCTCCTCGTCGGCCTGGTGCTCCCCGCGAGCGCGCAGGCCGCCTACCGGGACTTCCGGTCGCCGTCGGGCAAGATCGGCTGCGCCTTCTACAGCGACGCCGAGACGCCGCCGCTGGTGCGCTGCGACTGGCGCGGGTCCGACGATCAGGCGGTCCAGCTCGGCGAGCGCGGGAAGGCGCGGTTGCGCCACGTCACCGACTCGGTGATGAACCCCGATGCCAAGGCGCTGCGTTACGGGCACACCAAGCGCTTCCGTGCGCTGCGTTGCCGATCGCGTAAGTCGGGCATCACCTGCCGGAGCACGATCAGCGGGCGCGGTTTCAGGGTCAACGTGGAGAAGCGGAGCTTGTTCTGAATGGGTGACCAGCAGTGGGTGTACGAGTTCTCCGAGGGCTCGAAGGACATGCGCGACCTGCTCGGCGGCAAGGGGGCCAACGTCGCGGAGATGACGCGCGTGCTCGGCGAGGAACGGGTGCCCGCGGGCTTCACGATCACCACCGAGGCGTGCGTTGAGTACATGCGCAACGACCAGAACGAGCCGGACGGGATGGCCGAGCAGGTCGAGGCGGCGCTGGAGAAGCTCCAGGAGAAGGCCGGCAAGACGCTCGGCGACGACGAGGACCCGCTGCTCGTCTCGGTGCGCTCCGGCGCGCGCGAGTCGATGCCGGGGATGCTCGACACGGTCCTCAACCTGGGCCTCAACGACACCAGCGTCGAGGGCCTGGCCCGAGCGACCGAGAACGAGCGCTTCGCCTGGGACTCCTACCGGCGTTTCGTGCAGATGTTCGGCAACGTCTCCCAGGGCATCCCGGGCGAGCAGTTCGAGGACGCGATCAAGGAGGTCAAGGAGGACCGCGGCGTCAAGGACGACGTGGACCTCGACGTCGACGCGCTGAAGGAGCTCACGGAGCGCTTCAAGGACCTCTACGAGTTCCCGCAGGACCCGCAGGAGCAGCTGCGCCAGGCGATCCGCGCGGTGTTCGACTCCTGGACCGGCGAGCGCGCGAAGTCCTACCGGCGCCTGAACCGCATCCCCGACGAGTGGGGCACGGCGGTCAACGTCCAGCAGATGGTGTTCGGCAACAAGGGCGACACGTCGGGCTCCGGCGTGGCGTTCAGCCGCGACGAGGTGACCGGCGAGCCCGAGCCGAGCGGCGACTTCCTGATCAACGCCCAGGGCGAGGACGTCGTCTCCGGCGTGCGCAACACGCTCGACATCGCCGACCTCAAGGACAAGCTCCCGGACGCGCACAAGGAGCTGATGGAGATCCTGCGCACGCTCGAGTCCCACTACAAGGACATGCAGGACACGGAGTTCACGGTCGAGGAGGGGCAGCTCTTCATGCTCCAGACCCGCAACGCCAAGCGGCCCGCCCAGGCGGCGGTGCGCTTCGCGTGCGACGCGGTCGACGAGGAGCTGCTGACCAAGGAGGAGGCGATCACGACGATCGATCCGTCCTCGCTCGACGCGCTGCTGCACCCGACGTTCGACCCGAAGGCCGACTTCGAGGTGCTCGCCACCGGCGTCAGCGCTTCGCCGGGCGCCGCCAAGGGCGAGGTGGTGTTCACGGCCGCGGAGGCCGTCCAGGCCGAGAAGGACGGGCGCGACGTGATCCTCGCGCGCCCGTTCACCGAGGCCGACGACGTCGCGGGCTTCCACGCCGCCAAGGGGATCCTCACCTCCGAGGGCGGCAAGGCCTCGCACGCGGCGCTCGTGGCCCGCGGCATGGGCCGCCCGGCGGTGGTCGGCGCCGGCGATCTGACGATCGACCTCAAGGCCAAGGAGATCCGCGTCGGCGACACGACCGTCTCCGAGGGCGACATGATCGCCATCGACGGCACCAAGGGCTGCGTGACGCTCGAGGACGTCCCCTGGTGGAGGCGGAGACGAGCGAGTACTTCGATCGCGTGCTCGAGTGGTCCGACGAGATCCGCCGGCTCGGCGTGCGCGCCAACGCCGACACGCCGGAGGACGCGAAGAAGGCCCGCGAGCTGGGCGCCGAGGGCATCGGCCTGTGCC
This sequence comes from uncultured Solirubrobacteraceae bacterium, assembly GCA_963723395.1. Taxonomy (GTDB): domain Bacteria; phylum Actinomycetota; class Thermoleophilia; order Solirubrobacterales; family Solirubrobacteraceae; genus DATFQI01. Next base: position 246,526 of record CAVRQL010000003.1, read on the forward strand.
GGACCGAGCACATGTTCATGGCCGAGGACCGCCAGCCCAAGATGCGGGCGATGATCATGGCCGCCGACGAGGACTCCCGGCGCGAGGCCCTGGGCGAGCTGCTCCCGCACCAGCAGGACGACTTCGAAGGGCTGTTCGAGGCGATGGCCGGGCTGCCGGTGACGATCCGCCTGCTCGACCCGCCGCTGCACGAGTTCCTCAAGAACCTCCCGGACCTGCGCGCGCAGGTCGAGCGCGCGCGGATCGAGTGCACGGACGACCTCGAGCAGCTCGAGAAGACGCTGGCGCGCGTGGAGGAGATCCACGAGGAGAACCCGATGCTCGGCACCCGCGGCTGCCGGCTGGGGATCCTGATGCCCGAGATCTACGAGATGCAGGTCGAGGCGATCATGCGCGCGGCCAAGGCGGTCAAGGAGAGCTCAGGCGACGCGCCGCACGTCGAGGTGATGATCCCGCTCGTGGACTACGAGCAGGAGCTCGAGATCCTGCGCGAGCTGGTGGTGCGGATCGGCAACGAGCAGGACGTCGTGGAGGGCGAGGACTACACGGTCGGCACGATGATCGAGCTGCCGCGGGCGTGCTTCGTGGCCAACCGGATCGCCGAGCACGCCGACTTCTTCTCGTTCGGGACCAACGACCTCACGCAGACCGCGCTCGGCTTCTCGCGCGACGACGTGGAGTCCAAGTTCGTGCCGGCCTACATGGAGCGCAAGATCATCGACCGCTCGCCCTTCGAGACGATCGACAAGCCGGGCGTCGGCTGGCTGGTGCGCCTGGCCGCGTGGGTGGGGCGCGAGGCGCACCCGGGCCTCAAGCTCGGGATCTGCGGCGAGCACGGGGGAGACCCCGAGTCGATCGACTTCTTCCACATGGCGGGGCTGGACTACGTCTCCTGCTCGCCGTTCCGCGTGCCGATCGCGCGGGTTGCGGCGGCACAGGCGCAGATCGCGCATTCTTCGTGAATTCCGTCCGCCGGGCGGCCGGCGGGCCGGACGGCGAGTCATCATGGGAGGCGTGCTCGCGACGCCCCCGTATCCGGCCCGCCGCCTCCGCGAGGAGGAGGAGTGCTCGCTGCGCAACCCGTTCCAGCGAGACCGGGACCGGATCACGCACTCGAAGGCGTTCCGGCGGCTCACGCACAAGACGCAGGTGTTCGTCGCGCCGGAGGGCGACCACTACCGGACGCGGCTCACCCACACGCTGGAGGCGACGCAGATCTCGCGCACCGTGGCGCGGGCGCTGGACCTCAACGAGGACCTCACGGAGGCGATCGGGCTGGGCCACGACGTCGGGCACCCGCCGTTCGGCCACATCGGCGAGGACGTGCTCGACGCCTGCGCCCGCGAGCACTTCGGCCGCGGCTTCCGCCACAACGAGCACTCGCTGCGCGTGGTCGACGTGCTGGAAGGGCTGAACCTCACCGAGCCGGTGCGCGACGGGATCCTGCGGCACTCGAGCGGAGCGGGCGAGCCGGCGACGCTCGAGGGCAAGATCGTCCGCCTCGTGGACCGGATCGCCTACATCAACCACGACATCGACGACGCGCTGCGCGCCGGGGTGATCGGCGTCGAGGACCTGCCGATCGAGGAGATCGCCGTGCTCGGCGACACCGGCTCGCACCGGATCGACACGCTGGTCCACGACCTCGTCGACCACTCGGCCGAGGCGGGGGACATCGTGCAGGGCGAGGTCGTCGGCCCCGCGATGCTGCGCCTGCGCACGTTCATGTTCGAGCGCGTGTACCTCGGCCCCATCGCACGCACCGAGCACGCGAAGATCGAGCGCGTGCTGCGCGGGCTGTTCGCGTGGTTCTGCGAGCACCCCGACGAGCTCCCCGGCGACGGCGAGCTGTCCGACCGCGTGATCGACTACCTCGCCGGGATGACCGACCGCTTCGCGATCCGGGCCTGGGAGGAGCGCTTCGTGCCCCGAGGCTTCGCTCCCTGATGCCGCATGCGTTACACCGCAGGAATCGCGCGAGAAGGTCCGCGATGCGGTGGACTTCGCCGAGCTGGTCGGGGCGAAGACCGAGCTCAAGCGCGCCGGCCAGAACCGGCTGCAGGGGCTGTGCCCGTTCCACGAGGAGCGGACGCCGTCGTTCGGCATCGACCCTGTCGAGAAGCTCTACCACTGCTTCGGCTGCGGCGCGGGCGGTGACGTCTACTCGTTCGTGATGGAGACCGAGGGGCTGGACTTCGCGGGCGCGCTGGAATGGCTCGCGGACCGCTCCGGCGTCGAGCTGGAGCGCGAGTCCGAGGACCCGCGCGACGCCGCCAAGCGCGTGCGCCGCGACCGCCTGCTGGCGCTGCTCGAGCGCACGGCCGCCTACTACGTGCGCGTCCTGTGGGAGAGCGCGGAGGCCGCCCCGGCGCGCGCCTACCTGGCCGAGCGCGGACTGGAGGAGGGCGCGCTGCGCGAGCACCGCGTCGGCTACTCGCCGTCTCGCTGGGACCGCGTGCTGGTCGCCTCCCGCTCGGCCGGCTACACCGAGGAGGAGCTGCTCGCGTCGGGCCTCGCCCAGCGCTCCCGCGAGGGGCAGGGCCTGTTCGACCGCTTCCGCGGGCGCATCATGTTCCCGCTCGCCGACGAGCGCGGCCGCGTGCTCGGCTTCGGCGCGCGTGCGATGTCGCCCGACGCGCGGCCGAAGTACCTCAACACGAGCGACGGCGAGGTCTTCCACAAGGGCCGGATCGTCTACGGCGCGGACCTCGCCCGCGCCTCCGCCGCCCGCGCGGGGCGCGTGGTGCTGGTGGAGGGCTACACGGACGTGATCGCGCTGCGCCAGGCAGGCGTGCCCGAGGCGGTGTGCTCGATGGGCACCGCGCTCGCCGACGGGCAGGTGGACGCGCTGGCCCGGCTGGCGCCGAAGGTGCTGTTCTGCCAGGACCCCGACGCCGCGGGCCAGAAGGCGGTGGACCGCTCGCTGGAGGCGCTCACCAAGCGCGCGGGCGGCCGGCTTGGAGTTCCGGATCGTGCGGCTCCCAGAGGGTCAGGACCCCGCCGACGTCGTCCTGGGCTCGGGGGCGGACGAGATGCGCCGGCTGCTCGACTCCGCGGTCCCGGTGGCGCGCTTCCAGGTCGAGCGGGCGATCGAGACCGGCGACCTGCAGAGCACCGAGGGCCGCGACGAGATCCTGACCCTCGCCGCCGGCGTGATCGCGCCGCTCGGGCCGAGCGTGCTGCGCGAGGAGCTGGTCAAGCTCGTCTCCGGCCGGCTGAACGTGTCGGTGAGCCTCGTCGAGTCCTCGGTCGCCGACCCGGTGCGACGCCGCGCCGCCGAGCGGGCGGCGGCGGAGGCCGCGCAGTCCGCCGAGAGCCGCCCCGCTCGCGTCGCCCGCCCCGGGCAGGCGCACGACCCGGGGCCGCTGGACTTCGCGCCGCCCGCCTACGAGGACCCCGGCCCGGAGGAGGGCAGCCACCGGCGCGACGGCGCCGAGCGGCCCCTGGACCGCCGCGAGCGGACCGAGCGCGCATTCCTCGCCTACTGCCTCGCGCTCCCCGAGGAGGGCGAGCGCCGCCTCGCCGAGGCCGACCTCGAGGAGCTCTTCGCGGCGCCCATGACCCGCCGCGCCGCCGAGTACCTCCGCGGCCGCGTCCGCACGCCCGCCGCGAACCTCCCGCCCGACGACGAGCCGCTGGCCCGCCTGGTGGCGGAGCTGGTGATCCGCGCGGGCCAGCTCGAGGCGACCCCCGCGAAGCTCGAGCTCGAGGCGCTCCAGCTCGACCTCTCCCGGCTGGACCGCCTGATCTCGGCGGCGCGCGTGACCGGCGGAGCGGGCATGCGCGACCTCGCCGTCCGCCGCCAGACCGTCCTCGACGACATCCGCCATCGCCTGAACTAGAGCGGTTTTCCGTCCGGCACACGAACTAGTGTTCGTGTCATGGACGACGCTTGGCTCAGATCACGGATCGAGTCCGGCCGCTCGATCGAGTCCATCGCCCGTGCTCGCCCGAGAAGGCTCGCGCCGAGGCGGCGAAGTGCGTTCTGGTCTGTGCAAACTGCCATGCCGAGATCGAGGCCGGCCTCGCTACTATTGGCTCCGACCGGACCTGCCGATTACCCTTGGAGCAGGACTGGTCCCGATACACCGGTCGGGGGTAATTCAATCGGCAGAATGCTCGGCTGTTAACCGAGTCGTTGTGGGTTCGAGTCCCACCCCCCGAGCTTGATCCTCCGCGAGTCGCCGGCTAGCACCGCGCCTAGAAGGAGATCACGGCGCGCTCGGCGCGCCTGACCGTAGAGTCCGCCCGGCACACACACCGAACCGGGGGACAGAGATGGCGCACCGCATCTTCGAGTTGGGCGACTTCGCGCTGCAGAAGGGGTCCGTGCTCCCGGACGCCAAGCTCGGCTACCTCACGCTCGGCGAGCTCAACGACGCCAGGGACAACGCCGTCCTGTGCCCGACCTGGTTCACCGCCTCGCCCTCGGACGTCGCGCAGTACATGACCGGCTCCGACCGGGCGATCGACCCCGGGAAGTACTTCGTCGATCATCCCCAACCACTTCGGCGCCGCGGTGTCGTCGTCGCCGAGCAACACGCCGCCGCCGTTCGAGAAGGGCCGCTTCCCGCGCACGACGACGTACGACAACATCGCGGCGCAGCACCGCCTGGTCACGGAGGAGCTCGGGATCGAGCGGCTGCGGCTCGTGTCGAGCTGGTCGCTGGGCGCCGCGCAGACCTACGCCTGGGCCGCGATGCATCCCGAGATGGTGGCCGCCGCCGCGCCGATCTCCGGCTCCGCGCGCACCGCGAACTACAACAAGGTCTTCCTCGCGGCGCTGCGCCGGGCGATCACGTCCGACAGCGACTTCAACGACGGCTTCTACACGGACAAGCCGCCGATCCGCGGCGTCAGGACGTTCGCGGCGATCTACGCCGGCTGGGGGTTCTCGGAGCCCTTCTTCCGCGAGGAGGTGTTCCGCGCGTTCGGTGCCACCGACGTCGAGGAGTTCATCGAGATCTTCTGGGACGCCTTCTACGTCAAGTGCGACGCCAACGACCTGGTGGCGCAGCTGACGACGTGGTGGCACAACGACCTCGGCGACCACCCGAGCTTCGGCGGCGACTTCGAGGCCGCCCTCGGCGCCATCACGGCCCGCACGATCATCCTCAACGCGGACACCGACCGGTACTTCCCGCCCGTCGACAGCGACTACGAGGCGGCGCACATCCCCAACGGCGAGTCACGCCCGATCAAGACGATCTGGGGCCACATGGCGCCGTTCAACCCCGAGGACCAGCAGGTCATCGACCGCGCGCTGAACGAGCTTCTGGACGGCTGAGGGCCGCGCGTGTCGGCGCGCTAACACAAACAAACCTGGTTTCCCGATCGGTTTGGTGCATAATCGTCCGCCGTAGGACGTGTCACCATGTCGACCGATCTAATGGAGAAATCTGTGCCCACACGTTTGAGAATCGCCTTCGGGCTGGTGCTCGCGACCCTCGGCCTCGCGGTGCTGAGCGGCTGCGGCGGCCCGGCCGAGGAGGGCGAGGCCGCCGGCGGTGACGGCAGCAGCGGGGAGATCTCGCTCGTGGCCTACTCGACGCCGAAGGAGGCCTACGGGGACCTGATCCCGGCCTTCAACAAGACCGCCGAGGGCAAGGGCGTGAAGTTCACGCAGTCCTACGGCGCCTCCGGCGACCAGGCCCGCGCGGTCGAGTCCGGCCTCCCGGCCGACTTCGTCGCCCTCAGCCTCGCGCCCGACGTCGACAAGCTCGTCGAGCCCGGCATCGTCGCCAAGAACTGGGCCGACGACGACACCGATGGCTTCGTCACCAACTCGGTCGTCGTGTTCGCCGTCCGCAAGGGCAACCCGAAGAACATCAAGACCTGGGACGACCTGACCAAGAAGGGCGTCGAGGTCATCACGCCCAACCCGTTCACGTCGGGCGGCGCCAAGTGGAACCTGATGGCTGCCTACGGCGCGCAGCTCGAGCAGGGCAAGTCGCCCGAGGAGGGCCTGGAGTTCCTCAAGGGCGTGCTCAAGAACACGCCGGTGCAGGACAAGTCCGCCCGCGAGTCGCTCGCGACCTTCAGCGGCGGCAAGGGCGACGTCCTGATCTCCTACGAGAACGAGGCGATCACCGCGCAGAAGGCCGGCGTGGAGCTCGACTACGTGATCCCGGACGAGACGATCCTGATCCAGAACCCGGCCGCGGTGACCGAGAAGGCCAAGTCGCCCGACAAGGCCAAGGCGTTCCTGGAGTTCCTCAAGACCGACGAGGCGCAGAAGATCTACGCGTCCAAGGGCTACCGCTCGGTCACGCCCGCGCTGGTGGACAAGAGCACGTACCCCGACCCCAAGAAGCTGTTCAAGATCGACAAGTTCGGCGGCTGGGACAAGGTCAACGCCGACTTCTTCGATCCGGACACCGGCTCGGTGGCGAAGATCGAGCAGGAGCTGGGTGTCAGCACCGCCAAGTAATCCGGCGATCGCCGGCGCTCCTCCCAAACGGGAGGAAGCGCCGGCCCGTCCGGCGGGCCGGAAGCGCGTGCGCTCCGGCCCGCTCGTCGTAGGCGGCCTCAGCGTCGCGTGGCTGACGCTGATCGTGCTGATCCCGCTCGCGGCGGTGGTCGTGCGCTCCCTCGAGGGCGGCATCGACGAGTTCTGGGACGCGATCACGAACCCCCAGGCGGTCGCCGCCATGCGGCTCACGCTCGTGATCAGCATCATCGTCGCGGCGATCGACGCCGTGATGGGCGTCCTGATCGCGTGGGTCCTGGTGCGCGACGAGTTCCCCGGCAAGGCGTTCGTCAACGGGCTGATCGACCTCCCGTTCGCGCTGCCCACGATCGTCGCCGGGCTCACGCTGCTCGCGCTGTACGGCAACAACAGCCCGGTCGGGATCAACGTCGCCTACACGCAGGCGGGCGTCGCGCTCGCGCTGCTGTTCGTGACGCTGCCGTTCGTCGTGCGCGCGGTCCAGCCGGTGCTGATGAGCCTCGACCGCGAGGCCGAGCAGGCGGCGGCGAGCCTCGGCGCCGGGCCCGATCTACACGTTCCGGCGGATCGTCCTGCCGGCGCTGAAGCCCGCGATCCTGGCCGGCGTGGCGCTGGCCTTCGGCCGCGCGGTCGGCGAGTTCGGCGCGATCGTGCTGATCAGCGGCAACATCCCCTTCAAGACCGAGGTCGCATCGGTGTTCGTGTTCAGCCGCATCGAGAGCGACTCGACGACCAGCGCCGCCGCGGTCTCCGTGCTGCTGCTCGCGATCTCCTTCCTGATGCTGCTCGGCATCTCCTACTGGGCCAGGCGGGCCGACCGATGAGCGGCAAGCTCGCCCTGCGCACCGTCGCGCTCGGATACCTCGCGCTGCTGCTCCTGGTGCCGATCGGGATGGTCTTCTACCGCGCGCTGGAGAACGGCATCGGCCCCGCGTGGGACGCCGTCACCACGCCGCCCGCCCAGCACGCCTTCTACCTCACGATCATGATCGCGCTGATCGCCGTGCCGGCCAACGCCGTGTTCGGCGTCGCCTGCGCGTGGCTGCTGGCGCGCTACGAGTTCCGCGGCAAGCGGCTGCTCGACGCGCTCGTGGACCTCCCGTTCGCCATCAGCCCCGTGGTCGTCGGCCTGGCGCTGATCCTCGTGTGGGGCCAGGACGGCTGGTTCTCCACCACCGGCGTGATCTTCTCGGTGCCCGGGATGGTGCTCGCGACGATCTTCGTCTCGCTCCCGTTCGTGGTGCGCGAGGTCGAGCCGGTGCTGCGCGAGGAGGGCATCGAGCAGGAGCAGGCCGCCGCCACGCTCGGGGCCAACGCGTTCCAGATCCTGCGGCGGATCACGCTCCCGACCATCCGCTGGGGCCTGACCTACGGGATCATCCTGGCCACCGCCCGCGCGCTCGGCGAGTTCGGCGCCGTGGCGATCGTGTCCGGCAAGATCTCCGGCCGGACCGAGACCCTGACACTCTTCGTCGAGGATCGCTTCCAGTCCCTCGACCTCGCGGGCGCCTACGCGGCCGCCCTCGTGCTCGCGTTGATCGCGGTCGCGGTCCTGACGCTCATGACCCTCCTGCAGCGACGAACCAAGGACGCCTGACCACCAATGGGAATCGAAGCCCGCAACGTGACCAAGCGCTACGGCGAGTTCACCGCGCTCGACGACGTGACCGTCGCCGTGCCCGACGGCTCGCTGACCGCGCTGCTCGGCCCCTCCGGCGGCGGCAAGTCGACGCTGCTGCGGGTCATCGCCGGCCTCGAGGAGCCCGACGCGGGCACGGTGCTGATCGGCGAGGAGGAGGTCACCAACCACCCGCCCCAGCGCCGCGACGTCGGCTTCGTCTTCCAGCACTACGCCGCCTTCAAGCACATGACCGTCGCCGACAACGTCGGCTTCGGCCTGGCGGTCAAGAAGCGCCCCAAGGACCAGATCAAGGCGCGCGTGCAGGAGCTGCTCGACCTCGTGGGCCTGAGCCACCTCGGCAAGCGCTACCCGAGCCAGCTCTCCGGCGGCCAGCGCCAGCGCATGGCGCTCGCCCGCGCGCTCGCCGTCGAGCCGCACGTGCTGCTGCTCGACGAGCCGTTCGGCGCGCTCGACGCCCGCGTGCGCGAGGAGCTCCGCGCGTGGCTGCGCCGCCTCCACGACGAGGTGCACGTGACGACGATCTTCGTCACGCACGACCAGGAGGAGGCCCTGGAGATCGCCGAGCAGATCGTGGTGATCAACAAGGGTCAGGTGGAGCAGTCCGCGCCGCCGCAGGACGTCTACGACCGTCCGGCCAACGAGTTCGTGATGTCGTTCGTCGGCCCGGTCACGAAGGTCGGGGACCGGCTCGTGCGCCCGCACGACGTCCAGGTGCTCGAGCACCCGGGCGAGGGCACGCAGCCGGCCGAGGTCGTGCGCCTCGTGCGGCTGGGCTTCGAGGTGCGCGCCGAGCTGCAGCCCGCCGAGGGCCCGCACCTGACCGCGCAGCTCTCGCGCGCCGAGGCGGAGCTGCTCGAGTTGGCCGAGGGACAGATGGTCCACGTGCGCGTGGAGCCCGTCGTGGCGCCCGCCGCCTAAGCTACCGCCGACATGCGCGTCTCTGCCAAGACGGATTACGCCCTGAGGGCGGCGGTGGAGCTCGCCTCCCAGCAGGACACCGGGACGCCCGTCAAGGGCGAGCGGCTGGCCACCAGCCAGAACATCCCGCTGCGCTTCCTGGAGAACATCCTGCTCCAGCTCCGCCACGCCGGCATCATCGAGAGCCGGCGCGGCGCCGACGGCGGCTACAAGCTCGCCCGGCCCGCCGCCGAGATCACGCTCGCCGACGTGATCCGCGCCATCGACGGCCCGCTGGCCGGCGTCAGCGGCGCCCGGCCGGAGACGCTGGACTTCAAGGGCGCCTCCGAGCCGCTGCGCGAGGTCTGGGTCGCCGTCCGCGCCTCGCTGCGCTCCGTGCTCGAGCAGGTCTCCCTGGCCGACGTCGCGGCCGGCGAGCTACCGGACAACGTCCGGGCGCTCGTCGCCGAGCCGGACGCCTGGGTCTCGCACTAGGGCCCACGCCTCGAGCTCGGCCACGGCCCGTGCGGCCCCGTCCTGGCCGGCCAGCGCACGGGCGCGGCGCGTGATCGCGGGCTCGCCCAGCACCCGGCCGACGGCCGCCCGCACGCCGCGCGGCGTCGCGAAGCGCCGCGGCAGCCGCACGCCGACGCCGGCCCAGTCCACGCGCGAGGCGTTCTCGGCCATGTCGCCCGCCGCCGGGCACACGACCACCGGGACGCCCTGGGTGAGGGCGCGCATCAGCGTCCCGTGGCCGCCGTGGCAGACCACGACGTCGCAGGCCGGCATCGTCTTCCCGTAGGAGAGCCACGGCACGAGCACGGCGTTCGCAGGGACGTCGATCGGCGGGTCGGGCTCGCGGCCGTTCCAGGTGGCGATCACGCGCACGGGCTCGCCCGCCAGGCCCTCCAGCGCGGCGCGCAGGAGGCGATGCTCGCGGTCCTGGGCGGTCGAGGGGGCCACGAGGACGACCGGGCCTTCGCCGGGCGGCGGGTCGACGCGCTCGCCGGGCGGCTCCCACATCAGCGGGCCGACCACCCGTGCCCACGACGGCCACGAGCGCGGGTACTCGAGCTGCGGCAGCGTCGCGATCAGCGTGCACTCGCGCGAGAGCCCGGTGTGCACCCACGGGACCGGCGGCAGCCCGAGCCGCCGGCGGGACTCGTTGAACTGGTCGCGCCCCTGCTCGAGCGCCGGGGTCACGTAGCGCGCGGTCGCGCGCTCCCACATGCGCGCGCCGAAGCGCGTGCGCGGCAGCCGCGCGCCGATCGAGTAGATCGGGAACCCGGGCGCCATGTACGGGTGGACGTGGGGCACGAGCGTGGCGACCGGCACGCCCGCCACCTCGGCGGCCAGCGACGCGGCCGGGGTCATGATGTCCGCCACGGCCACGTCGGGGGCGATCCGCGCCACCATCTCGCCGGTCTCCCTGGCGGCCTTCACGGCGGCCGCGTAGGGCTTCAGGTGCTTCGTCGAGGCGGTGGGGAAGACCTGGTACTCGGGCGCGTCGGCGAAGTGGATCCCCTCCGCCTCGGCGTGCGGGCGCCAGCGCTTCCACGTCTCGAAGTGGACCTCGTGCCCGCGCGCCACCAGCGCGCGGCCCAGCGCGAGCATCGGGAACGCGTGGCCCGCGTCCCCGAACGCCCCCAGGAAGATCTTCAAGACGCCAGGTCTGCGATCTGTCGCAGCTGGCTGATCCGGTCCTCGAACGTCCACGCCATCGGGGAGACCATCAGAGTCCCGACGCCCGCGTCGCGGTAGATGCCCAGGCGCTCCTTGACGACGTCGGCCGGGCCGCACAGCGACACCTTGTCGAGCAGCTCGCCGGGGAGCGCGGCGGCGGCCTCCTCCTTCTTGCCCTCGAGGTAGAGGTCCTGGACCTCCTTGGCCGCCTCCTCGAACCCGTAGCGCTGCACGAGCGAGTTGTAGAAGTTCTGCTTGCGCGAGCCCATGCCGCCGACGTAGAGCGCCACGTAGGGGCGCATCGCGTCGCGGGCGGAGTCGAGGTCGTCGGAGACGAACACGTTGACCGTGGGGGCGATCTCGAAGTCGTCGAACCCCTTGTCGCCGGCCTTCGCGAACCCCTCCTCGAGCAGCGGGCGGAACTCGCCCAGGTGCTCGGGGGAGAACAGCGTCGGGATCCAGCCGTCGGCGATCTCGGCGGCCAGCGTCGTGTTCTTGGGGCCGATGGCGGCCAGGAAGATCGGGATCTGCTCCTGGACGGGGGCGATCGTGAGCTTCAGCGCCTTGCCGGGGCCGTCGGGGAGCGGCAGCGTCAGCGTCTCGCCGTCGAACTCCACCCGCTCGCGGGCCAGCGCCATCCGCACCACGGCGATGTACTCGCGCGTGCGCTGGAGCTGCTTGGCGAAGCGCTGGCCGTGCCAGCCCTCGGCCACCTGCGGGCCGGAGGAGCCGATCCCGAGCAGCATGCGCCCGCCGGAGAGCTGGTCGAGCGTGGCGGCCGTCATGGCCGTCATGGCGGCCGAGCGGCCGGGCATCTGGAGGATCGCCGAGCCGAGCTTGATCTTGTCCGTGGCCTGCGCGAGCCAGCCGAGGATCGTCGCCGCGTCTGACCCGTAGGCCTCCGCGGTCCACACCGAGTCGTAGCCGAGCGACTCCGCCTCGAGCACGAGCTTGAGCTGCTCGTCCGCAGTCAGGCCGAGGCCCCAGTACCCGATGTGCACGCCCAGTTTCATCCGTTTCCTCCTCCGCGACCCTGGCCTAGTCTGCCCCGCTGTGCGGAGAGCGCGCGACCCTATCAACCGGTTGCGTATCGCAATCGACTGTCTCCCGGTGCGGACGCGGGAGGCGATGCTCGACGGCGTGCGCGCCAACACGATCGTCGTCGGCGCCTACACCGACGGCCACGGCGGCATCTGCCCGATGCTCGCCGCGCACCGCAACGGCGGTCGCACGGACTTCCTCTCGTTCGCCCGCGCATGGGACGGCTTCGCACGGGCCACGGAGGTGCGGCACGCCTCGCCGCGCGAGCTGCGCGTGCTCGAGGACCTGCTCGTGGCCTCGCTGGCCGAGCCCGACGTCAGCGACCTGGGCGCCGCGATCGCGGCGCACGAGGCGCTAGTTCGTCGCGCCCAGCCGGTCGACGAGCCGCAGGAGATGGAGCGGCGAGAAGGGCTTGGTGAGGAAGAGATCCGCGCCCGCCGCACGCGCGTCCCGCTCCGCTTCGTCGTCGGAGTCGCCCGTCAGCATCACGATCGTCGCGTCGGCCGTCGACGGCTCCGAGCGCAGCCGGCGGCAGGCCTCGATGCCGTTCAGGCGGGGCATGTCGATGTCCAGGAAGACGATCGCGGGCTGCGAGTCGCGGGCGCGCTCGACGGCCTCCTGGCCGTCCCCGGCCTCGGCCATCCGGTAGCCGGAGACGTCCTCGAGGGTCGTGGCGATCAGCCGGCGGATCCCGGGATCGTCGTCGACGATGAGGATCGTCCGGTTCATCGCAGGTTGCTGCGCAGGCGCTCGAAGTCGGCGTCCGCGATCCCCTCGTAGGCCTCGACCACCGAGGGGTCGAACTGCGTGCCCGAGCCGGCGCGGATCTCGTCGCGCGCGTGGGCGAACGACGAGGCCGGGCGGTACGGGCGGTCGGTGGTCAGCGCGTCGAGCGCGTCGGCCACCGCGAACACCCGCGCGGCGAGCGGGATCGTCTCGCCGGCCAGCCCGTCCGGGTAGCCGGAGCCGTCCCAGTGCTCGTGGTGGTGGCGGACGACCAGCTTGCCCTCGCCGAGGAAGTCGACGTCGCGGAGGATCTCCGAGCCGGTCACCGGGTGCTTGCGCACCAGCGCGTACTCCTCCTCGGTGAGCGAGCTGCTCTTGAAGAGGATCGCGTCCGGGACGGCGACCTTGCCCACGTCGTGCAGCAGGAAGCCGAACTCGATCTGCGGCGAGTCGGCGATCTCCAGGCCGGTGGCGCGCGACAGCTCGAGCCCGTAGGCGGCGACGCGCTCGGCGTGCTTGCCCGTGTAGGCGTCGCGGGCCTCGACGGCGTTCGACAGTGCGCGCACCGTGGCCATGTAGGAGCGGCGGAGCTCCTGGGCGCGGGCGCGCTCCTGCTTGAAGACCTCTCTGAGGTCGGCGGCGTACCGCTCCAGCTGGCGTTGGCGCTGGGCGGCCTTGCGTTCCGTCTGCTCGAGCCGGGCACGCAGCCCGGCCACGGTGTCCTCTCCGGTGATGGGGCTCACGGCAGGATCCTTCTGGGGGTTATGCAGGGTACCTGCCCAGCAGAACGGCCCAGCGGCCGGAACCTTGCGCTATTTCGTGCGGGTCGTCACAACTGCTCGCCCGGCCGCTGGAAGACGATCTCGGGGATGACGCAGTTGGGCGAGGTCTTGAGGACGTAGCGCACGGCCTCGGCGACGTCCTCGGTGCGGATCATCTGGTCCGCGGGGACCTGCTCGCGCACGAACTCGGTCATCGGCGTCTCCACGAACGCGGGGCACAGCGCGAGGTTCTTGATGCCGTCGCCGGCCAGCTCCTGGTTCATCGCCTGCGTGTAGCCGATGACCCCCGCCTTGGTCGCGGAGTACACGGAGAGCCAGGGCTGGCCCGCCTTGCCCGAGATCGAGGACATGTTCACCACGAGCGCGCTGCGGTGCTCCGCGCCCGCCGCCTTGAGCATCTCGACGCACTCGCGGTAGAAGAGGACGATCGCCCGCAGGTTGACCGCGAGCTGCATGTCCACGCGCTTGGTCACGTGCTCGCCCGCCGCGGCGCCGATGCCGACGCCGGCGTTGTTGACGAGCACGTCGAGGCGGCCGAAGCGCTCCTTGTGGGCGGCGACGACGCGCTTGATGTCGTCCTCGTCGGCCATGTTGCCGGCGACCTCCTCGACGTCGAACCCGGAGCCGCGGAGCTCCTCGACGGCGGCGGTGAGCTTCTCCGGCCGCCGGGCGGCGGCGGTGATGGCGTAGCCCTCCTGGCCGAGGACGTTGGCGATGGCGAGCCCGATCCCGCTGGAGGCTCCCGTGACGATGGCTGCGCGGTCTGGCATGGGCGGCAACCTACAGTGATCGCGATGAACCGCACGCCCTTCGTGGTGATGGCCGTGCTGGCCGCGCTGCTGCTCGGCCTGACGGCGTTGGGGGGCGGCGAGGAGAAGGCGGCTCCCGCGGCGGCGAAGGCGCCCGAGACGGCCTCGATCCCGGTGATCGCCAAGCGCGTGGCCGACATCCGGGGCCTGGAGTTCACCACCGTCCCCGAGCCCGTGACGGTGACGCCCGACAAGGCCAAGGAGGAGGGCCTGGAGGACCTGGACCGCTCCTACCCGGCCGCCGACCAGCGCGCCGACGAGGAGATCCTCAAGCTGCTCGGGCTGATCGACCCGAAGGTGCGGCTGCGCGACATCTCCGCCGAGACGTTCTCCCAGGGCGTGGCCGGCTACTACGACCCGCGCTCCAAGCGCCTGCGGATCGTCAAGGGCACCGCCACCGGCTCGCGCGTGATGGCCGAGATGGTGCTCTCCCACGAGCTGACCCACGCGCTCGAGGACCAGCGCTTCGAGCTCAAGCTGGGGGAGGGCGGCAGCGACGACCGCGCGCTGGCGAGGCTGGCGATGGTCGAGGGCACCGCGTCATGGCTGATGCAGCGCTACGTGGAGGAGCACTTCACGGCCGAGGAGACGCTCGGGGGCACGCTGGCGGCGGCGTTCGCCGACACCGGCTCGCTGCCTGCGTTCCTGCAGGCGCAGCTCGTGTTCCCCTACACCGGCGGGCAGGCGTTCATCGAGGCGCTGCGCGAGCGGGCGGGAGACCGGTGGGAGCTCGTGGACCTGGCCGAGCGCTCGCGCCCGCCGGTCAGCACCGAGCAGGTCATGCACCCGGACAAGTACGTCCGCGCCGAGGCGCCGCAGCGGGTGCGGCTCGACGTCAAGTTGCCGGGCTTCGAGCGGGTACGGTCCGGGACGATGGGGGAGTTCCAGACCCGCGAGATGCTCGCGGCGGCGGGCGGCGGCGGCTCCTCGGACGCGGCGGCCGGGCTGGGGCGGGGACCGCTACGAGCTGTGGCAGCGACCGGACGCGGCCGACTGCGCGGCGCCGTGCCGCGACCAGAGCGTGCTCGTGGTGCGCTGGGCGTGGGACACGCCGCGCGACGAGGCGGAGTTCGAGCGCAAGCTCCGCCAGTGGGCGTCGGACTCGCTCGAGGACCAGCCGGGCACGGCGATCGCCCGGCGGGGCGGCGCGGTCACGCTCGTGCTGGCGCCCGACGACGCGCTGGCCCGGCGCGTCGCGGCTTCCCGCTGAACCCCTCAAGTCGGGGCGGTGGGCGGCCGATTCCCAGGACATGCGCTCCATGCTCCGCCGTCTCGCCTGCACCCGCTCCCATCGCAGCCACTACGCCGTCGCGTGCGGCGACTGCGGCGCCGACATGGGCCCGCGCAGCTCCCGCCAGGGCGCGCTCGTGTGGCTGCTCGGCGGCGCCGTCGTCGGGTGCCTGGCGATGCTCGCGCTGACCCCGCAGACGGCCTAGAAGACGGCTTCGATCAGGCGGGGCCCCGGCTCCGCGAAGGACTCGCGCAGCGCCGCGGCAAGCTCGCCGGCGTCCTCGACGCGGCGGCCCGGCACGCCCATGCTCGCCGCCATCGCGACGAAGTCCAGCTCGGGGCGGCTGATGTCGAAGAGGTCGTTGGCCGCCGCGCCGAGCTCGGCGCCGACGCGCGACATCTCGAACTCGAGGATCGCGTAGGAGCGGTTGGCGACGATCACGTTGGTGACGTCGAGGCCCTCGCGCGCCTGGGTCCACAGCGACTGGATCGTGTACATCGCGGAGCCGTCGCCGTCCATGCACAGCACCGGGCGGTCCGGGCAGGCGACGGCGGCGCCGGTCGCGGCCGGGAGGCCGAAGCCGATCGAGCCGCCGGTGACCGTCAGCCAGTCGTGGGCGGGCGCGGCGGCGGTGGCGGCGAGGATCGGCGCGGCGGCGGTCACCGACTCGTCGACGACGATCGCGCCCTCGGGCAGCGTCGCGGCGACAGCGAGGCCGAGGGTCTCGGCGGTGATGGCCCCCTGCGGCGCGTCGGGGCGCGGCAGCGGCTCCGGATCGGGCAACTCGGGGGCGCCGAGCAGGTCGGCGAGCGCCTCCAGCGCGGCGGTGGCGTCCTCGAGCGGGCCGGCCAGCACCTCGATCGCGGTGTCGTCGGGCGCGAGCCGGCTGGGCAGGTCGGGATAGGCGAAGAAGCCGACCGGCGCGTAGGTGCCCGCGGTCACGAGATGGGCGAGGCCGGACAGCGCCTCGGTGGCCATCGCGGTCAGGTAGGGCAGCTGGCGCGCGGCGGGCACGCCGGCGCCGCGCTCGATGCGGGGCGCGAAGGTGTCGTGGAACAGCTCGGCGCCGGTGTGCGCGGCGATCCGCGCGGCGGCGCGCAGCCCGGCGCCCCGCGCCACCGGCCCGCCGATCAGGATCGCGGCCGGCTTCCCGGAGCGCAGCGCGCGGGCGGCGGCCTCGACGGCCTCCTCGGGCACGGGCGGCCGCGGCCGCGCGGGCACCGGCGGCGCCACGCCGGCGGAGGGCTCCCAGCCGGCGTCGGCGGGCACGATCAGCGTCGCGATCCCGCCGTCGCGGGCCGCGGCGACCGCCTCGGCGGCGTCGGTGGCGGCCGAGCGGGCGTCGCGGGTCGTGCGCAGCCAGTTCGACACGGGCCGCGCGACCGACTCGATGTCGCTGGCCAGCGGCGCGCCCAGCGGGCGGTGCATCACCGCGTGGTCGCCGACGACGTTCACGAGCGGCGTCCGCGCCTTGTAGGCGTTGTGCATGTTCGCGAACGCGTTCCCCAGGCCCGGCCCGAGGTGCAGCAGCGTCGCCGCGGGCCGGCCGGTCATCCGGCCGAAGCCGTCCGCGGCGCCGCTGGCGACGCCCTCGAACAGCGTCAGGATCGGCCGCACCTCGGGCACGCGGTCGAGCGCGCTGACCAGGTGCATCTCCGAGGTGCCGGGGTTCGCGAAGCAGGTGTCGATCCCGCTCCCCGCCAGCGTCCGCAAGACACTCTCCGCCCCCGTCATGGGGCGGATCCTAGGCGGGCAACGGCTCGCCGCGCGTCTCGCGCAGCTTCGGCACCACCGCGAGCGCCAGCAGGTAGACGACGCCCATGCAGATCGCGGCGGTCGACACGCCGCCGAACACCGTGATCAGCGTGCCCGTGATCAGCGGGCCGACCCACGCGACCAGGCGGGTGGCGTTGAACACGAACCCGGACGCCGTGGCGCGCACCGCCGAGCCGAACAGCTCCGGCACGTAGAGCGGGATCCACGCGAAGCCGCCGAGCGTGAAGGCGCCGTTGACGAACGCGAGCACCATGAACACCGTCGGCGAGCCCTTCCACGAGTACAGCGCGATCGTCATCACGAACGAGCCGATCAGGAACACGGTGATCAGCTTCACGCGGCCGAAGCGCTCCGCCACCCAGGCGGCGGTCCAGTAGCCGCACACCGAGCCGACCGTGTAGACGATCAGCGTCCAGCTGGTGAACCGCGTGACGTTGCCGACGCCCTGCTCCTCGGCCAGCGCGGTGGCGGCCTTGGGCAGGAACGAGGAGATCGCGTACCAGCCGATCACCGTCGCGAGCGAGACCACCAGCAGCAGGAGCACCGTCGAACGGGCGCTGTCGTCGCCGAGCAGGCTGCGCAGCGGCGTCCGCTCCTCGGTGTCCTTCGTGGCCTTCTCCCACCGCTCGGACTCCGGGATGTTGCGGCGCAGCCAGAACACCAGCAGGCCGGGGAGGATCCCGACGACGAACATCCAGCGCCAGCCCTCGGGGTCGGCGTAGCCGATCAGCAGCCACACGAGCGCGGCGATCAGCGAGCCGACGCCGAACCCGCTCTGCACGATCGCGGCGCCCTTGGTCCGCGCGCGCTCGGGCCACGCCTCCTGGATCATCGACGCGCCGGTGCACCACTCGCTGCCCAGCGCGAGGCCGGTGAGGAAGCGCAGCACGATCAGCAGCGCGAAGCTCGGGACCAGCGCGGTGAGGCCGGTGAACGTCGCGTACAGGACGATCGACCACAGCATCACCGGGCGGCGGCCGATCTTGTCGGCCAGCACGCCGCCGACCAGCCCGCCGATGCCCCAGCCGAGCAGGGTGATGCCGATCGCGAGGCCGGCCATGAAGTCGGGGCGGCTGCTGTTGGCCGCGAGGTCGGCCACGATCACCTGCACCGTCGCGATCAGCGCGTAGGTCTCGTACCCGTCGAGGGTCCAGCCGAGGAACGTCCCGGCCGCGACCCGGCGGTGCGCGGGGGTCAGCTCCTGCCACCAGCGGCTCTTCGGCTGCGGCTGTCGTCGCGCGCCCGGCGACCTGCTCGGCCATCTCTGCCTCCCGTTCGGATGGGCCTCAGCCCGGCGTCCCCGGGCCCAGGTCATCCGAAACGGAACCGTTCATCCGCCTCTCAGATACGCCGCGGTCGCCTCGTCGGCGGGCAGGAACGCCTCGATGCTCAGCTCGGCGACGGTGACGTCGACGGCCGTCCCGAAGGTGGCGACCGTGCTCAGGAACGACAGCCCGTCGATGCGCAGCGGGACGGCGATCGCGTGCTCGGAGCGCCGATGCCTCGCCGCCGGGGTAGCCCTCGGCCTCGTCGAGCAGCTCCGCGAGCCGCGGGTCGGCGGTCACCACCAGCTCGCGCCGGAGCCGGGCGAGCAGGTGCGCGCGCCACTCGGCGAGGTTCTCGATCCGGGGCGCGAGCCCGTCGGGGTGCAGGCTGATCCGCAGGACGTTGGGGAACAGCGTCTCGGGACGCCCTCGATCAGCGGCGCGATCGCCTCGTTGGCCGCCACGAGGTCCCACCAGCGGTCGATCACGAGCGCCGGGAACGGCTCGTGGGCGCGCAGTACCGCGTCGATCGCGTCCCGCACGGGCGCCATCTCCGGCGAGTCGATCGTCCGCTCGCCGTAGGCGGGCGCGTAGCCGGCGGCCAGCAGCATCCGGTTGCGCTCGCGCAGCGGGACCTCGAGCTGCGGAGGCCAGCCGCAGGACCATCTCCCGGCTGGGGTTCGAGCGGCCGGTCTCGAGGAAGGAGACGTGGCGGGCCGACACGCCCGCCTCCAGCGCCAGGTCCAGCTGGCTCAGCCGGCGGCGCTGCCGCCAGTCGCGGAGGAGGTCGCCCACGGCTGCCATCCCCGGGACGCTAGCGCGCCCCGCACCTACCTCGGAGGTAATTGAGAGCCTGACCTCCCGCTGGCACGGTGAACGCCATGACCAACATCACCACCACCATCGACAACTACATCGCGGCGTGGAACGAGCCCGCCCCGGACCGCCGCCGCGAGCTCGTCGCCGGCACGTGGGCCGAGGACGGCACGTACCTCGACCCGCTGATGGCCGGCGAGGGCGCCGACGGCATCGCCGCGATGATCGGCGCCGCCCAGCAGCAGTTCCCGGGCCACCGGTTCGAGCTCACGATGGGCCCCGACGCCCACAACGGCCACGTCCGCTTCGCGTGGAAGCTCGTCGGCGAGGCCGGCCCGGTCGCGGCCGGCGTCGACTTCGCCACGGTCGCCGACGACGGGCGCCTGCGCGCCGTCACCGGCTTCCTCGAGTCCTGATCGCCCGCCGCCGTCCCGCCCGCCGCGCGGATAGCCTCCGCGGCGGGCGGGCCGGTAGCTCAGCGGTTAGAGCAGCGGACTCATAATCCGTCGCGCGAAGGTTCGACTCCTTCCCGGCCCACTATGCGTATTAGGCTGGCCAACACGGTGATGGGCGCACGGGCAAGGCAATGGTCCGCCGGTCTGGTCGTCGCCGCCGCCGTCTGGACGGCGGTCGCCGCAAGTGCCGTCGCGGCGCCGGAACTGGAACTCGTCAGTCGCGCGGACGTTCCTCAGGGCGCAAGGGCAATCCCGACTCGCCGGCCGCGCATCGCGGCCCACGGTGGCCCCTCGTCGTCGTCGTCGGGCG
The DNA here is from genome assembly GCA_963723395.1 of uncultured Solirubrobacteraceae bacterium. Lineage (GTDB taxonomy): Bacteria > Actinomycetota > Thermoleophilia > Solirubrobacterales > Solirubrobacteraceae > DATFQI01. Next base: position 266,407 of record CAVRQL010000003.1, read on the forward strand.
CACGGAACCTGTAGCCCCGACGACGACGCGAACGCCTCGACGTCTACGTGCGCAACCTGCGAACGCACCGGACGACCTTGGTCAGCCGCGCGAGCGGCGTGTCCGGCCCGAAGGCCGAGCTTGACGCCTTCGATCCGCGCCACTCGCGCCGACGGGCGTACTCACCTCGTCGCGGCGGCGGAGGGCCTAGTCGCCGACCTCCGGGACGGGGCACCAGACGTCTTCGCGCGGGACCTCGCGAGGAACGTGACGTCGCTCGTGAGCCGGTCCGACGGCCCCGACGATGCCGACGGCGCGCGCTGCCGTCGAGGCGGCGGTGTCCGGTGACGGGCGGCTCGTCGCCTTCCATGGGGAGGGTCTGGACCCGATCTCCCCGGGCAGCGATCAGATCTTGGGGTGCGATCGCATCAGCGGGGGGCGACGACGCTCAGCGACGGGAACGCCTACGGGAACGCGCTCGGCGCCTCATTCGACCCGGACATCAGCGCGGACGGCCGGCGCGTCGCCTGGGAGGCGATGACAAACGGCCCGGGAGACCCGCCCGAGAGCCGGATCTTCGTGCACGACCTGGCCACTGGCGACACCAAGACGGCAAGCCCGGCCGGCTGGTACGCAAGGCTCGCCTCCCTCTCCGCCGACGGGAGCCGCGTGGCGTACACCGCCGGCGAGCCGATCGGGGCCTCGTGCTGTGCGGCCTACGTGCACGACACCGGCGCTCCCCCCGAGGAGACGACGCTCGTGAGCCGGCTGTCGGGCGCCGACGGTGCTCCCGCATTCGACTTCTTCGGTCGGGGCAGCCCCTACGCCGAGATCGCACCGAGCGGCGACGCAGTGCTGTTCTCGAGTCGCCCGAGCTTCCTGATCGACCGCTTCGAAGCATCCCACTAGGACGTGTTCGTCCGCGGCCTCGCGTTCGGACCACGACGATGATCAGCGGGCACACGGTGCTGAACGATCCGTGGCCGCAGAGGTGTGGGCCGAGGGCCGCGCCACGCTGGGCTCGCTGTCGGCCGACCGCCGCCTGGCGGCCTTCAGCAGCTCCGCCCCCGATCTGCTCCCCGCCGACCCCGACATCCTCGAGGACGTCTACGTGCGCCGGCTCGCGCCGCGCAACCACGCTCCCGACTGCTCCGCTCTGCGCGTGGCGCCGCGTCGCATCCGCTACGCGACGCGCCGAATGGTCCGCGTCCGCGTCCGCGGCGCGCTAGACACGGACGGCGACGCGGTGACGCTGACCGTCCAGGGCATCCGGCAGGACGAACCGGTCGGGCGCAGCGCGCCCGACGCCAAGCTGTCGCCGAGCCCTGGCGCTCCCGCGCGCGTGCGCGGCTAGCCTCCGCCGGCGCGGCGACGGCCGCGTCTACCGGCTCGCGGTTATGCTGCCGACCCCGCCGGCGCGGCGTGCGACGGCACCGTGCGCGTGGACGTGCCACGCCGCCCGTGGCATCGTCATGCGGTCGACTCGGCCCCGCCGAGCAACGACTCAACCGCGCGCGAGTGGGTTCGACTACCCGGCCCATTCACTGTCCGAGGCGCTCGGACACCCCGATGATGATGCCCTCGGGACCACGCAGGAAGCACAGCCGGTAGAAGTCCTCGTACTGCACGATCTCGTCGAGGACCTCTGCGCCGTGCGTGCGCAGCCGGGCGACCACGTCGTCGATGTCGTCGACAGCGAACATGATGCGGCGCAGTCCCAGCGCGTTCGCCGGCGCGTTCTCCGGCTCGGCTCGCACCGCCTGGGGCCTGTGAAACCTCGTCAGCTCGACCCGGCCCTGGCCGCCAGGCGTCTTCATCATGGTGATGTCGGCACGGACGTCCTTGAGCCCGGTCGTGCCGTCCACCCAGGGTCCCTCGATCGTCGTCTCGCCTTCGAGTTCCATCCCGAGCTCGGCGAAGAACGCCTTGGCCGCCTCGAGGTCCTCGACCACGATGAGGATGTTGTCCATGTGAAGCGTCATGTCTCGGAGCATCTCCTGGTGTATGGGCCCGGTTGGTCGTGGCCCTTCACCTGGTGAGCGGAGCCGGTTGAAGCTCTACGAACACGAGCAAATGTCGAGAAGCGCCGACCGGCTCCGCTCCACAGGTGAAGGGCCCCCGAGAGGCGCCGCCCACGACACTAGGAGGGACCGCGATGCCGAAGTACCTGATCCTCAAGCACTACCGCGGCGGCCCGGAGCTGCACCATCCGTTCCCCCCGATGGACCAGTGGCCGCCGGAGGACGTGAAGCGCACTTCGCCTTCCAGCGGCACATCCGCGCGGTCCTCGAGGAGAGCGGCGAGTACGTCGACGCGCAGGCGCTCACGCCGGCGCGCGACTCGGTGCGCTACGGCGGCCCGGACGCGGCGCCGGTCACCACCGACGGCCCGCTCCCCGAGACCAACGACCTCATGGCGGGCTGGTTCATGATCGACGTCGACTCGCACGAGCGCGCGTTGGAGGTGGCGGCCTACGTCTCCTCGGCGCCCGGACCGGGCGGCGAGCCGATCCACGAGTGGCTCGAGCTCCGGGAGGTCATGTCCTTCTCCTCGCCGGAGGACTGACCCGGCGTGTCGGCGCGAGAGCTGGACGAGGGCGCGCTGCGTGCCCTCGTCCCGCCGTGCTCGCGGGGCTGGTCCGGCGGGGCGAGGACTTCGACGCCGCCGAGGACGCGCTGCAAGAGGCGCTGCTCGAGGCGATCGCGTGTGGCCCGAGTCGCCGCCCGGGACCCCGCGCGTGGCTGGCCACGGTCGCGGCCCGGCGGCTCATCGACGCCCGCCGCAGCGAGGCCGCCCGTGTCCGGCGCGAGGAGCTGGTGGACGCGGAGCCGCGGGTGAGCGCGACCGATTCGGAGGAGGGCGACGACACGCTCTTCGTGCTCTTCTGCTGCTGCCACCCGGACCTCGCGCCGACCACCCAGGTGGCGTTGACGCTGCGCGCGGTCGGCGGTCTCACCACCCGCGAGATCGCCGACGCCTTCTTCGTCCCCGAGGCGACGATGGCGCAGCGGATCAGCCGGGCCAAACGGACGCTGCGAGGCCGCCGCCTTGACCAGCCGGGCGACCTCGCCGTCGTGCTGCGCGTGCTCTACCTCGTCTACACGGCCGGTCACGCCGGCCGGATCGACCTGACCGCCGAGGCGATCCGGCTCGCCCGCCAGCTCACCCTCGCCACCGAGGAGCCGGAGGCGCGCGGGCTGCTCGCGCTGATGCTCCTCAACCACGCCCGACTGCCGGCGCGGGTCGACTCAGGGGCCGGATCGTCACGCTCGACCGGCAGGACCGCGGGCTGTGGGACACCCGCGAGATCGCCGAGGGCGTGCGCGTCCTGCAGTCGGCGCTCGCCTTCGAGCGTCCCGGGCGCTACCAGATCGAGGCCGCCATCTCAGCCCTGCACGACGACGCGGCGAGCGCCGGGGAGACCGACTGGCCGCAGATCCTCGCCTGGTACGACGACCTCGTCGCCCTCACCGGCGAACCGTCGCGCCAGGACCCCGCCGCCGTGCTCGGCCGCGCGGTCGCGGTCGGCCACGTCCTCGGCGCCGCCGCCGGGCTGCGCGAGACCGACCGGCTGCGCGACGTGATCGGCGAGCGGCACCGCTGGCACGCCGTCCGCGGCTACCTCCACGAGCTGGGCGGCGACCTGCCCGGCCGCCGCCACGGCCTACGCCGAGGCGGCCCGCCTCGCCACGAACGTCGCCGAGCACGACCACCTGGTCCGCCAGGCAGCGCGCGCGCGGCGGCGCTAGATCCGTTCGATCCTCGCCAGCCACGCCGGGGCCCCCTCCGGCGCGAACCGCGCCTCGACCCGATCCGGGCTGATCGAGTCGATCCTCCAGCCGCCGCGGCGAATGCCGCCCGCAGCTCCTCCTCGCTGACGGGATGCGGCCCCGGGGCGCCGGCGAAGCAGAGCACGTACACGTGACCGCCGCGACGCGTCACGCTCGCAAGGCTCGCCGCGTACTCGCGCCGCTCGTCGGCGTCGAACGCATGGAACAGCCCGCTGTCGAGCACCGTGTCGAACACCCGCCCCAGGCGGTCCAGATGCAGTGCGTCGGCCACCTCGAAGTCGGCGGCGATGTCGAGATCGGCGGCCTTCTCCCGCGCGATCGCGAGCGCGGTCTCCGCCACGTCGACTCCCAGCACGGTCAGGCCCAGCGCGGCGACGTGCAGGGCGTTCTCGCCGGTGCCGCAGCCCGCGTCGAGGACCGCGCCCGCGAACGCGCCCTCGCTCGCCAGGCGGACGATCGCCGGCTGCGGCCGCCCGAGGTCCCAGGGCGCGGGGCCGCCGGCGTACGACGCATCCCAGGGCTCGCCCGCCCGCCGCTCGTGACTCGTGGGTTCCCGCCCGTGCGTACCGTCGGCCATGTCCGTCCTAACGGACCCACAGCTGGTCGAAGAGCGTCCTCCACATCGGATGGTGCTGCTCGTTGCCCACCCGCTTGCTGAGGAGCGTCACGTTGCGATTGTTCACGAGCGGGACGGCCGGAGCGGCGTCGGCCAGTCGGCGGTACACGTCCTGCCACATCGGGTCCGCGGCGGAGCCGGGCGCTGCATGGGCCGCCTCGATCCGCGCCTCGATCCGCCGATCGCAGAACTGGGCGAGGTTCCCGTTGTCCGGTGAGCGCGGCGCGAACGCGCTGGCAGAGGAACTGCGGGGTGAAGTTGGACGGGGCCCCGATGTCCGGCGCCCAGCCTTCGATGCCGACCTGCGCGCGCGTCCGCGAGTCGGCGACCACGGGGCGGTAGGCGCCGTAGTCGCCGTAGACGCGCAGCGCGCTGCGGTAGCCGAGGTCGTGGAGCAGCGAGGCGAAGTAGCGCCCGAACGCGAGCTTGCCCCGGTAGACCCTCACCGTGACCTTCATGCCCTTGGTGCCGGACGCCTCGACCAGCCGCAGGGCCCGTGCGGTGTCCGGTCCGCTCCAGCCTCCGCCGGGGCTCGGGTTCGCCGTGTAGGGGCATGACGGCGTGTAGCCCGGGAAGCCCGGTGGCACGAGCTGGCACGTCGACTGGGCGACGTCCGGGCCGCCGGCCAGCCGGCCGAGCTCCACGCGGTCGACGGCGTAGTTGACCGCCTGCCGCGCCCGTGGGTCGTCGAACGGGGGCGTGCGCGTGTTCAGGAACATGTACGCGAGGTCCGGGGCCTGGTTGGTGTGCAGCTGCCCGGCGTGGCTCGCGGCCAGCGCGCGGACGCGGGCGGGGCTGAGCGGGCCCCCGAACATCGCCGAGACCTCCATGGCGTCCAACTCCCCGCGCTTGACGGCGGCGACCTGGGCGTCGACGCCGCCCAGGTCGAAGACGATCTCGTCGGGGAACCCGTCGGGCCGTGCGTCCTGGGACCACACCTCGAAGTGCGGGTTGCGCACCAGCCGCGCTCCTGTCTTCGCGCCGTAGCTCGCGATCGCGTACGGCCCCGTTCCCGGCGGCGGCACCTTGGGCCCCATGGGGCGGTCGGCGGGCGTGACCCAGCCGTAGGGCGCGGCGAGCTTGTGGAGGAACTCCGAGTCCGGCTCCGTGAGGTGGATCGTGATCGTGCCGGAGCGGGCGTCGGTCTCGATGCCGTCGGAGAGGTCGCAGCGCTCACGACTGACGGCGCACCGCGGCGCCCCGACGACGTTGGCGTACAACGACGCCCCGTAGGCGCCCGGCTGGCCGAGGAGGTGCTCCAGCGAGGCGCGGAAGTCCTCCGGCCGGACGGGCGAGCCGTCGGAGAACCGGGTGCCGGAACGCAGCTTGAAGACGTACGACCGGCGGTCGGGGCTCGGCTCGGGAACGTCGGTCGCGAGATTGCCGACCAGCCTCCCGTAGGTCGAGCCGCCGGTCCGGCGGTAGGCGACGAGGCCGTCGTAGAGCAGCGGGACGACGCTCGTGTCGTAGGGGATGGCCGGCCCGTAGCAGCACCCGAAGAAGCGCTTCACCATCGCGACGCGGAGCGTGCCGCCGCGGTGGCTCGCCGGCGACGCGACCGCAGCCGTCCACACCGAGCCCTCGGCGATGGCGAGCGCCGTCGGGCTGCTTGCGACGTCGATCGTGTCGGCGACCCGCTCGCGTCGACGGGTCGATGCGCGACACCTTGCCATCCGCGCCGCCGGCCACCCATACGCCGTCCGCGCCGACGGCGATCGCGCTCGGGGACCGCCCGACCGGGACGATCGCGGTCACGGTGTCGGTATCGGGGTCGATCCGGGAGACGGTGCCGTCCTGGCGGTTCGCGACCCACACGGCGTCGTCGCCGGCGGCGATGCCGACCGGGCCGTTCCCGACGGTGATGGCCTTGGTCACCGTCCCCGTATGCGGGTCGATGCGGAACACGGCGCCGGCCTCCTCGCTCGTCACCCACACGGCGCCGGCGCCGGTCGCGATCTCCGTCGGGTTCGCCCCGAGCTCGATCTCCTCGCCCGCCTCGCCGCGCGCGAGATCGATCCGCGTGACCTTGCGGTCGACCTCCGACGCGACCCATAGCGAGCCGAATCCGCCGGCGATGCCGCGGGGGCCGTTTCCGGCCTCGTACTGCTGCACCACGCGATTGGTGGCGGGGTTGATCTGCGACACGGTCCGGTCCTGGCGGTCGCTGACCCATACCGATCCGGCGGCGAACGCCAGTCCCGCGGGATCTTCGCCGACGGGGATCGTCACGGTCGGTTGCCGATCCGGGGCGATCCGCGACACGGTGCCGTCGCGCGCGTTGGCGACCCAGACGGAGCCGGCGCCGGCGGTGATCGCGGTCGGGTCGCGGCCGACGGAGTGGTGCGCGACGACCCCGGCCGCGTCCGGGTCGATCAGCCCGACCGAGTTCTCCGGGATCCCCGGCAGGGGGTCCGGACCGGTCAGGCGGTCCAGGGCGAGGACCGCGGCGGCCGCGACGGCCACGGCGCCGGCCGCGACGAGCACCCCGCGGCTACGGAGCAGGCGCGGCGGACCGCGCGCGCCGGCGGCGGCCGTGCGTGGCCCGGGCGGCGGCGCCCGCCCGTCCTCGCCCGGCTCCGCCTCGGGTGCCGGTGTGCGGCAGCCGCAGCGAGGGATCCTGCCTGAGGATCCGCTGGTGCAGCTCGCGCAGCTCGGCGCCCGGCTCGATCCCGGCGACCTCGATCAGCCTTCGCCGCGCGGCGACGTAGGCCTCGAGCGCCTCGGCCTGGCGGCCGGACCGGTACAGCGCCAGCATGCGCAGGCCGTGCAGGCGCTCCCGTAGCGGGTGCTCCTCGATCAGGCGCTCGAGCTCGCGCGAGCGCCTGATCGTCGCGCCCCGCCGCCACGTCGGCGCCGACGGCGAGCTCAGTCGCCCGTAGCCACAGCTCGTCGAGGCGGCGGACCTCCGCGTGGGCGAACGGCTCGTCCGCGACGTCGGCCAGCGGCGAGCCGTGCCAGAGCGCGAGCGCGTCGCGCGGGCCCCCGCGCTCCACGAGGCGCTCGAAGCGGGTCACGTCGATCGCGTCGTCGGGCAGGCGCAGCTCGTAACCGCGGCCGTGCGTGACGATCTGCGCGTCGTCGCCGGCGAGCAGGCGCCGCAGCTGCGAGACGTAGAGCTGGACCATCTTGCCGGCGCTCGCCGGCGGGTCCTCGCCCCACAGGCCGCTCACCAGCCGGTCGACCGAGACCGTCTGGTTCGCGTGCAGCGCGAGCATCGCCAGCAACGCGCGCTGCTTCGCGGCGCCCAGCGGGATCGGACGACCGTCGCGCGTCGCCTCGACGGGTCCGAGCAGCTGCAGGTGGATGGGATCGACCGTCCTCGGCGCGGGGTGAGCCGACCCTACTCCGCCTGTGGCGGTAATCAACCACGGCTCTACCCGTCCTCGACCGGCCCCCTGGACGCTGGCGGCGTCATCGATCCCAGGCCTGGAGGCCACCGTGTCCGCTCACCGCATGAACCGCCTGTCCCGCGCCGCCGCCGGGTCGCTCGCCGTCATCGCCATTGCCGCCCCCGCCGCGGGGGCCCGCCCCGCCCTCGAGCCGCCCGGGAACTCCGGCCCCGACGCCTGGGGCGTCCCCGTCGAGGCGCCCGCGCCGACGATCGTCGTCGCCGACGATGGCCTCGAGCTGGCGTCCGCCGCGATCGGCGCGGGCGGGGCCGCCCTGGTCCTGCTGCTGACCGCGGCCGGCGCGACGACGGTGTCGCGCCGCCACCACCGCGTCGGCGCCGTCCGCTGACCGCCGGCCTACGGAGCGCCGCCCTTGACGAACGCGACGTGCAGGGGGTTCACCGACACCTCGGCGCCTTCACGGTCCTTGAGCGTCACGAGCCCGCCGCGGCCCGTGACGAGCCGCGACTGGACGTCGGCGACCGTGCCGGGGACCTCCAGCGTCTCGCCGCTGATGAAGTGGATCTCGGCGTAGTCATCGGGCATGCGCGGACCGTATCGTCCCGCCCATGCCTCGCATCGTCCTCGCCCTGATCACGCTGGCGATCGCCGCCGCGCCCGCCTCCGCCCAGACCACCGTGAAGGGCGTCGACGGTCCCGGCCCGTCGCGCTACGACAAGGTCCGCGTGGTCAAGAGCGGGCCCGCGTCCGCGAAGCGCGTGCTGGTGATCGTGCCCGGGACGTCGGCGAGCGCCGGCAACACGGCGCAGATCGGCGGCCGACATCGCGCAGCGGCTGAAGGGCTGGCAGGTGTGGTCGGTCGCCCGGCGGGAGACGCTGCTGGAGGACCACGCGACGTTCGAGCGCGCCATGCGAGGCGAGGTGTCGCCCGCCCAGGTGTTCGACTACTACCTCGGGTGGCTGGCCAACTCGCAGGTCACCGACCACGTGAAGATCCCCGCGGACGCCGACGTGGCGTACGCGCGGAGGTGGGGGATGGCGACGGCGATCGGGGACCTGCACCGCGTCGTGGACAAGGCGCGCGCGGGCGGAAAGCGGAAGGTCGTGCTGGCCGGGCACTCGCTCGGCGGGACGATCGCGGTGGCGTACGCGACGTGGGACTTCGGCGGGCGCGCTGGTGCGCGCGACCTCGAGGGCCTGGTGCTGATCGACGGCGGCTCCGGCCGCACGCCGCTGAAGACGCGCGCCGCGGCGCGCAAGGCCGTCAAGGAGCTGGAGACCGGCTCGCCGTTCCTCGACCTGAGCGGCAACGGCGTCCCGTGGAGCCTGGGCGTGTTCGCGGAGCTCGGCGCCACGCTGTCGCGCATCGAGCCGACGGCGCCCGCGCGGCTGACGGCGTTCCCGTTGCTGCCGGCCTCGCTGCGTGCGCCGGTGCCCGTCACCAACCGCGGCGGCTTCGGCTACGGCGTCGACTCGGAGACCAGCCCGCCGGAGCTCGCCCTCGCGCACGTCCACGCGGGCCACCTGGCCGAGTCGGGCGACCCGCACGACTGGGTCGACGCCGAGCTCACCCCGATCGCCCGCGCCGAGAGCCTGTTCATCGGCGGCACGTCGTGGTTCCACCCGCGCCGCCTGTCGCTCGACGGCTCGGCGGTCAACGGCGGGGTGAAGACGCCGGCGCAGCGCGTGCTCGGCCTGCGCGCCTGGCACGCGAAGCAGCTGCGCATCCCCGTGTACGCGTTCGAGACGAGCCTCGGCGACGGCCGCGTCATCAAGGGCGCCCGCCGGCTCGCCAGGCGGTCGCGCTTCGCGAAGTACGTCGACCGCAGCGCCACCTACGCCCACCTCGACCCGCTCGCGGCCGCACCGGGGCGCAACGACTTCCTGAAGACCGTCCTGCCGTTCCTGCGCCGCGCCGTCCGCTGATTCCCCAGCGGCCTCTCAGCCGCCTCGGAGGATCGGGGCCGAAGCTGGGCCCATGACCGACACCACACGCAGAGAAGCCATCGGCATCGCGGGCGCGACGGGCGTCGCGTTCCTCATCGCCGGCCGTCCCGGCGCTGCCGGCGTCGAGCCCGCCGAGGCCGCCTCGGCGACGTGCGTCATGACCCCTGAGAAGACCGAGGGGCCGTACTTCGTCGACGAGAAGCTCAACCGCTCGGACGTCCGCGGCGGCCAGAGCGGCACCACGCTCACGCTGACGATGTACGTCTTCAACGCCGACGCCGACTGCGCCCCGGTCCAGGGCGCGCAGGTCGACATCTGGCACGCCAACGCGGAGGGCAGGTACTCCGACGTCTCGCAGAACGGCACCACGGGCCAGAACTGGCTGCGCGGCTACCAGGTCACCGACGCCGACGGGAAGGTCACGTTCACGACGATCTGGCCCGGCTGGTACCAGGGCCGCGCCGTCCACATCCACTTCAAGGTCCGCTCGAGCGGGCTCGAGTTCACCTCGCAGATGTTCTTCACCGACGAGATGAACGCGACGGTCTTCGCGCAGTCGCCCTACAGCTCGCGCGGCACGCCGGACGTCACCGACGGCGAGGACAACATCCTCGGCGGCGACGCCGAGACGCTCACGCTGAACCCCGTCCGCGAGCGGGAGCGGCTACGCGGCCGACTTCTCCGTCGGCCTCGGCGCGGGGGAGACGACCACCCCCGCCGACACGTCGGTCGGCGCCGCGCTCGCCTCGGCCAAGATCGTCCGCCTCGCGGGCGGCCGCCGCCAGATCCGCATCCGCCTGCGCGCCAAGGAGAAGGTCACGATGGCGGCGCGGCTGACCCGCGGCGGCCACCGGCTCGCCTACCGCAAGGTCACGCGCCCGGCGGGCTCGCAGCTCGTGCGGATCAACCTCGGCTCCCAGACCAGGGCCGGTGCCGCGCGGCTCACGCTCAAGGTCACCGACGCGGCCGGCAACAAGAAGACCTACAGCCGGTCGCTGCACGTGCCGAAGCGCCGCCGGTAGCGTTGCGGCGGTGCCAGAGCTGCCGATCCGCCGCAACACCTACCTGTTGTCGGCGGCGCTGGCGGCCAACTCGGGGATGCTGCAGCTCTCGGCGGCCGTCGCGTCGCTGACGCTGGTGCTGGTGGTCGGGGTCGACCAGCTGCTCGGGCTCGGCCCGGCGATCGTGCTCGCGTCGGGCGCGCTCGCGGCGCTCCCCGCCGGGCGCCTGATGGACCGCATCGGCCGCGTGCCGGTGATCGCGGGCGGGTTCGCGATCGGCGGCTGCGGCGCCGCGCTGGCGGCGCTCGGCTGCGCGACGGACTCGGCGCCCGCCGTCCTGCTGGGGCTCGTCGGCGTCGGCGCCTCGAGCGGCACGTCGCTGCTCGCCCGCACCGCGGCCGGCGACATGTACCCGCCCGAGCAGCCGCGCGCGCGGCATCGCGCTGGTCCTGTTCGGCGCCGTCTTCGGCGCGATCCTCGGCCCCGCGGTGTTCGCCCCGCTGCTCGCCGGCAAGGACCTCGACGGCGACACGCTCGCCACGCTGTGGCTCTCCTCGATCGGCTTCATGGTCGTGGCGCTCGCGCTCGTGCTGTTCGTGCGCCCCGACCCGAAGCGGATCGCCGAGATGCTCCACACGCACGACGCCGACACGCCGACCAGCCGCGGCGCCGCTGCGCGAGCTCGTCGCCCGCCCCGGCGTCATCCCCGCGCTGCTCGCCGGTCAGGCGAGCTTCGGCGTGATGGTGGCGCTCATGACCCTGACCGGCTCTGTCGTGGTCGACCATCACGGCCACGCGGCGAGCAACGTGTTCCCGATCATCGGGGCGCACGTCATCGGCATGTACGCGCTGGTGCTGGTGATCGGCGAGGTGATCGACCGGATCGGCCGCACGCCCGCTCTGGCCGGCGGCCTGCTGGTCATGGGCGTCGCCTCGGCCAGCCTGCTGTGGGTGACCGGCGTCGCGGTGACCGCCGTCGCGCTGTTCGGGCTCGGCATCGGCTGGAACCTCTCGTTCGTCGCCGCCACCGCCCAGCTCGCGGACTGCGCGGAGCCGTGGGAGCGCGGCAAGCTGCTCGGCTTCAACGACCTGCTGTCCGGGATGACCGGTGCGGCGCTGGCGCTGCTCGGCGGCGTCGCGCTGTCGGCGATCGGCGTCGCCGCGCTGGCCATCGGCGGGACGCTGCTGGTGGTGACGCCGGCGCTGTGGATCCTGCGCCGGTCGGCCTATCCGCGCACGAACCCGCCCTCGGAGGCGATGACCTGACCGGTCACCCAGCTCGCCTCCGGTGAGCAGAGCCACGCGATCAGCCGCGCGGCGTCCTCGGGCTCGCCGACCCGTCCGCCGGGGGTCATCGCGAGCAGCTTCGGCCGCAGGCTCCTCGCCGATCCAGCCGGTGTCGGTGACGCCGGGGTTGACCGCGTTGACGGTGATCCCGAGCGGCATCACCTCGGGGGCGAGCTGGCGCACGAAGGTCTCCAGCGCGCCCTTGCTCGTCGCGTAGGGGATCTCGCCGAGCATCGGCCCGAGGTTCTGGCCGCTCACCAGGCACACGATCCGGCCGGGCGTGCCCGCCTCGTGGCGGCGCGCGAGCTCGCAGCTGAGCAGCACGGGTGTCCGCACGTTGACCGCGTAGTGCGCGTCCAGCGTGGCCGCGTCGACCTCGGCGAAGCCGGCGTTGACCGAGTGCGCGGCGTTGTTGACGAGCACGCCCACCGGCGCCGCCCACCGCGTCGAGCAGCGCGGCGGCGGCGCCCGGGTCGGCAAGGTCCGCCTCGATCGCCCGCGCGCCGAGCTCCTCCGCCAGCGCCGAGCCGTCGCCGCCCGGCGGGACGGTGAAGGTCACCTGGTGGCCGGCAGCGGCCAGCGCGCGGCAGACGGCGGTGCCGATCTCGCGGTCGCGTCCCGCGCCCGTGACCAGCGCTGTGGTGGGAAGATCCGTCACAACTGGCGCCATTGTCCCGAAGGACCAGGTGAGATGCGCACCGACGAGGAGCTGCTGACCGCTCAGGACGCCGTGTCGTTCGAGCAGTTCTACCTCCGCCACGTGACGGCGCTGCTCGGGTACTTCTCCCGGCGGACGCACGACGCGGAGCTGTCGGCCGACCTCACGTCGGAGACGTTCGCCGCAGCGCTCGCCGGCCGCCACCGGTTCAAGCCCGAGACGGGCGCGGCGGCCGCGTGGCTGTACGGGATCGCGTCGCGCAAGCTCGCGGACGCGCTGCGCAAGGGCTACGCCGACCGGCGCATGCAGAAGCGGCTCGGCATGGAGCGCGTCGAGCTGGGCGCCGCCGACATCGACTACATCGCCGCCCTCGGCGACTCCGACGGCGGCACGCTCCTGGAGGGGCTGCCGCCGACGCAGCGCGAGGCGGTGGAGGCGCACGTGATCGACGAGCGCGGCTACAACGACATCGCGATCGAGCTGCACACGTCGGAGGCGGTGGTCCGCAAGCGCGTCAGCCGCGGGCTGGCGATGGCACGCAAGCGGATGGGGAGGCAGGGATGAGCCAGGACTTCACGACCCGGCTGCAGCTCGAGCTGCGCGAGGCCGCCATGCGGCACGAGCGTCGCAGCGCGTTCTCGCGGCTGCGCACGGAGCTGCCGCGGCCGCCTCGCATGGCCGCCGTGGCGGCGCTGGCCGCCGCGGTGCTCGCCGCGCTGGTGCTGATCGGCGGGCTCAGCTGGCACCGGGAGGAGACGATCACCGCGCCGCGCGTCACCGAGACGTTCCCGGTGACGGACACGATCGCCTCGATGGCCACGGGGTTCGGCTCGGTGTGGGTGACCGACCCCTCCAAGCCCGAGCTGCTGCGCGTCGATCCGTCCGACCACAAGGTCACCGGGCGCGTCGAAGGTGACGCGCCAATCCGTTCGTGACCGTGGGCGCCGGCGCGGTGTGGGTCGTCGGCTCCACCGACACCACCGCACAGCCCAGGACGCTGCTGAGGATCGACCCGGAGTCGCTGCGCGTGACCGCGCGGACCCGCCTGCGCACGCCGGACGGCGAGCCGTTCGACTCCGGCTTCGCGGAGATCAACCGCGACGGCGTGTGGGTCCTCGGCCGCACCGGCGTGCTGAAGGTCGACGCGGCGTCGGGCCGCGTCACCCAGTACGTGCCCCTCGCCGAGCGCCCCGGCGACCCGCTGCCGCTCGACGAGTGGGTCACCGACGACGGGCTCTACGCGCTGCGCCGCGAGGGGCGGATGGAGCGCTACGACCTGCGCACGGGCAAGCTCGCGCAGCTGCTGCCGGTCCGCCTCACCGGCGCGCGGCTCTTCGTCCCGACCCCCGAGGGTTTCGTGATGGTCAGCCCGCCGGGACGGATCGCGCTCGCGGAGCCGGAGCGCGGGGCGATCGTCTGGGACCAGCGGCTCGACACGAACGTCGCCTGGCCGGTGGCGGACGGCCGCACGCTGTGGATGTTCGCGACCGGGCGGGCCGGCGACCAGCTGTACGCGATGGACCTCCGCACCGGCGCGATCCGCTCGCAGACGCCGCTGCGGGAGTTCGGCTCGGTCAGCGCCATCAAGGTCGGCGACGCACTGTGGATCGGCTCCCAGAACGGCAAGGTCATGGTCGTGGAGACGCCGCCGGCCGGCTAGCGGCCGCGTACTGCGCGAAGCCCGCCACGCGGCCGCGGACGTCGGCGAGCCCGTGGTCGCGCAGCGCGTCGGTGAGGTCGTCGCGCCCGAACATCCGCACCCCGCTGACGGTCCGCACGACCAGGTCGGTGGCGGCGGGCGGGAGCGGGCCGCGGCTCACGCTCGCGAGCAACGCCACGCGGCCGCCGGGCGCCAGCACGCGGGCGATCTCCGCGATCGCCCGCATCGGCTCCTCGATGAAGTACAGGGCGGCGAAGCAGCACACGGCGTCGAAGCTGCCGTCGCGGAACGGGAGCTCGGCGGCGTCGCCGCGGACGTAGCGCACGCCGCCCCCGGCGCGCACCGCCTCGGCCAGCATCGTGCGCGACGCGTCGAGGCCGACGACGTGCCCTCGCCGGCCGCGGCGGCGAACGCGCGGCTGAAGTTGCCGGGCCCGCAGCCCACGTCGAGCACGGCGTCGCCCGGGCGCGATGGCGAGCAGCTCGAGCGCCGTGCGGCGCTCCTCCGCGGTGCTCTCCCCGATCAGCAGCCGCCCGAGGACCGGGCGCCAGACCCGCTCGTAGATCATCGGCAGGGCCCTGCTGACCATCAGCCGCTGGCCGGGGCGGGAGCCCGTCGGGTCGGCGTCGCCGAGGACGTCCAGGTAGCCCGTCGACCTCGACGGGGTCGAGGCCCGGGCGGAGGAGCTGCGCGAGCGGCGCCACGCCAGCTAGTCTGCCCGCGATGTCGCGCATCAAGCAGCTCGCGCACGTCGTGCTGGTCCAGAAGCTCAAGCTGATCCCGCGCTCCTCGGCCGCGCGGCCGTACGCGATCCCGGGCTGGCCGCGGGTCGCCGAGCTGCGCTGGAGGCTGAAGCTGCGGCGCACGCGCGTCGAGAGCGGCGAGGCCTACGCCGCCCGCTCCAGCGTCGGGGAGATCGAGGAGATGGTGCCGTGCGCGCTGTGCGGCGACCGGCGCGTCCAGCACCTGTTCTCGCCGACGCGGCCCGGCCGCTGGACCTACCACGTCGTGCGCTGCGCCTCGTGCGGCTTCCTGTACCGCAACCCCGGGGTCAGGCCGGAGCGCCTCGGCGACCTCTACACGAAGGGCAACTACGGGAAGTTCCTGACGGGCCGCTACGGGAGCAAGCGGCAGAGGAACTACCGGGGGATCATGGACGAGTTCGCGCCCGTCTTCGTCGACGGGCGCGGGCGACGGCTGCTGGACTACGGCAGCGGCGCGGGGCTCTTCACCGAGGTCGCGCACGAGCGCCGCTTCGACGCGTACGGCATCGACCTCTCGCCCGACTCGGTGCGGATCGCGCGCTCGCGACCCGGCGGCGCGAAGTCGTTCGTCGGCGTCCCGCCCGAGGTCCCGGAGATCGCCGCCGGCGGCTTCGACCTCGTGACCATGTGGTCGGTGCTCGCGCACCTGCCGCGTCCGGTCGACGACCTCCGGATGCTGCGCGGCCTGCTCGCCGACGACGGGCTGCTGCTGATCTCCACGGTCAACGCCAACTCGCTCACGCTGAAGTCCGGCGGGCTGAAGTGGGGCGGCTTCACGCCCAACCACCTCGTGTTCTTCTCTCCCGAGACGATGCCGTCGCTGCTGCGCCAGGCGGGCTTCGCGGCGGTCGTGTTCCGGCCCATGTACGCGGTTCCGGAGGGGTTCACCGCCGCGCAGGAGCGCCGGTTGCGGCGTGCCGTCGAGCGCGGCAACCAGGGGCGCATGCTGCGCGCGCTGGCCTTCGCGAGCGCTGACGGGCCCGTCCGCTGGGGGATGGCCGCCGACGCGGTGTCGCTGGGCTGACCGCCGGGTACCGGTCGGGTCATGCTCGGATCTGAAGTGATCGGGAAGGCGTTCGGCGCCGCCGACGGCACGCTGGCCATGGCGCAGGCGATGGCGGGCGACGTCGCCCGCTCGCTCGGGGTGATGAACGGCGCTTCGCCGGACGACTGGCTGGACGCGCTCGACCCGGAGTACATCGAGCGGTCCCTGCCGGCGATCCGGGCGTGGAGCGACCTCTACTTCCGTGCCGAGGTCGAAGGGCTCGACGAGATCCCCGCCGCCGAGCCGGTGCTGCTCGTCGGCAACCACTCCGGCGGCACGCTGATCGCGGACACGTTCGTGTTCTCCCAGCACTTCTACGACCACTTCGGGCCGCTGCGCCGCTTCCACCAGCTCGCGCACGACCTCGTGTTCCAGGTCCCCGGCGTGCGGGCGAGCCTGTCGCGCTTCGGGACCGTGCCCGCCAACCCCGGCAACATGCGCCGCGCGCTGGAACGCAACGCCGCGCTGCTCGTCTACCCGGGCGGCGACCACGAGACGTACCGGCCGACGTGGGAGCAGGACACGATCGACTTCGCCGGGCGCACCGGCTTCGTGAAGCTCGCGCTCGAGCTGGGCACCCCGATCGTGCCCGTGGTGGCGATCGGCGGGCAGGAGACGGCGCTGTTCCTCGGCCGGGGACAGCGGATCTCGCGCGCGCTGGGGCTGGACCGCGCGCTGCGCCTGAAGGTCTTCCCGGTCCAGCTGGCGCCGCCGCTCGGCGTGACGCTGCTCGACCTCCCGCTGCGCGTGCCGCTGCCGTCCAAGATCAAGATCCGCGTGCTCCCGCGGATCGACCTGCGCGAGGAGCTGGGGGAGGACGCCGAACCGCAGGACGCCTACGACCTCGTCACGGGGCGCATGCAGGACGCGCTGTCCGAGCTCTCGGACGAGCGCACGCTGCCCGTCGTCGGTTAGGGCCTAGACCGGCTCGGGGAGCCGGATCTCGACGTTGCCGAGGTTCGGCCGGCCGAGGAAGAAGCCCTGGCCGAGCCCGACCGCGAGCCCGCGCAGGCACGACAGCTCGGCGTCGGTCTCGATGCCCTCCGAGACCACCACGGCGCCGACGTCGGCCGCGAAGGAGACGATCGCCGAGGCGAGCGACTGGCGCACCGGGTCGTCGTCGATCCCGCACACCAGCGAGCGGTCGAGCTTGAGGATCTCGGGGTTCACTCGCGTGACGTGGCGGAAGGAGGAGAAGCCGGAGCCGACGTCGTCGATCGCGACGCGGATGTCGTGGCGGCGCAGCTCGTCGAGCGAGCGCACGAGCGCGAAGTAGTCCTCGACCTGCTGGTGCTCGGTGAGCTCGACGACCAGCGGCCGGCGGTCGTGGGCGATCAGCATCCTCGTCAGCTCGTCGCCCGCCAGCAGGCCGGGCGAGCAGTTGAGCGCGAGGTACAGGCCCTCGGGCAGGCGGTCGTGCGCGTCGAGCGCGAGCCGCACGGCGGCCAGCTCGAGCTCGATCCCGAGGTCCAGCGCGTGGGCGTCGAGGAAGCAGGACTCGGTCGGGATCGGCTTGCCGGAGGCGTCGGTGAAGCGGGCCAGCGCCTCGGCGCCGACGACCTCCCCGCTGGCGAGGTCGACGATCGGCTGGAGCGCGACGTCGAGACCCTCGCCGGAGATCAGCCGCTGGAGGCGCCCGGTGAGCCGCTCGCGCTGCGCGCGGCCGGCCCCGGCGAGCTCCTCCTCGCGGGCGGCGCGCTCGTTCTCGGCGCTGAAGTTGGCCTCGATCTCGTCCTGGAGGCCGCGCAGCTTCTCGGCGAGCCCGACGAAGCCCATCATCAGGCCGACGCCCGGGATCGCGAACTGGCCGGCGCGCAGCGTGATGCTCGCCCACCATGCCCCGGTGTAGGGCTCGGTGGCGAACGAGGTAGGCCAGGCCGTCGCCGGCGGAGAGCACGAGCAGGGCGATCATGCACATGGCGCCCCACGTGGGGAAGCGGCCCTCGCGGCGCCACCACACGGCGGCCGCGCCGGCCTGGATCAGCACGAGCACGCCGATCCCGATCCGCACGACGCCTGCGTACTCGCCGTTGGGGCCGACGAGGTCGCCGAACGGCTGGTCGGCGACCGCGGTCCACGCCAGCACGAGCGAGCTGATCCCGATGAACACGAGCATCCGCTGCCGCGTCGGGACGACGCCGCGGAGCGCGAGCACGGCGGCGACGGCGAGCGCGGCGTGCCAGGCCAGGTAGCGGGCGGGACCGGCGTCCAGCGTGCGGCTCAGCGGGCCGCTGTCCGGGAACACGGTCGCCTGGCCGGCGAGCGAGACGATCAGCCCGAGGCAGGCGATGCCCGTGCCGGCGGCCATCCAGCGCAGGCGGGCGTCCTCGACCGCGCGGGAGGACGCGTAGAGCAGGTAGGAGACGAGCGCCGAGCAGACGGCGCCGATGCCCAGGAAGGCGGGGGTGGCGCCCGAGGGGCGGCCCGTGTCGCCCGCGCTGACCGCCGCGACGATCGCGACAGCGGCCATCACCGCGCATGCGGCCAGCAGGCGGCGCGTGACGCTGACGGACGGTCTGAGGCTCAGCAGCGGGGACATCGTCGGGGAGTGATAACGAACGTTCTCTCCAGTACTCGCGGAAATGCGTGCACCGGTCCTTGCACGGACAAAGGCTCATCAGACGCAGCTAGGGTCCGCGCGCATGTGCTTCGACGTCGATTCCGCACCGCCGATCCCCGCCATCGCGGGGGCCGCTGTCTCCCACGAGGACCTCACGCTCCGCTCGGCCGACGGCACGGAGCTGGCCGCGTTCGCGGCCATCCCGGACGCGCCGAACGGCAGCGGCGTGGTGATCCTGCCGGACGTCCGCGGGCTCTACCGCTTCTACGAGGAGCTCGCGCTGCGCTTCGCCGAGCGCGGGTTCGCGGCGGTCGCGATCGACTACTTCGGGCGCACCGCGGGCGTCGAGAAGCGCTCCAACGACTGGGACTTCTGGCCGCACATGGACCAGACGACGCCCGAGCAGATCCGCGACGACACCGCGGCCGCCGTCGCCCACCTGCGCGACGCCGGCGCCCAGCGCGTGTTCGCGGTGGGCTTCTGCTTCGGCGGGCGGATGGCGTGGCTGGCGGCCGCCGACGGGCACGGCCTGGCTGGCGCGGTCGGCTTCTACGGCAAGCCGGGCGTGCGCAACGGGCAGCCCGGCCCGGTCCAGCGCGCGGGGGAGATCGAGGCGCCGGTCCTCGCGCTGATGGCCGGCGACGACCAGGGCATCCCGCCGGAGGAGATCGCCGAGCTGGAGCGCGCGTTCGCGGACGCCGGCGTCGAGCACGAGGTCGTGACCTACGACGGCGCCCCACACTCGTTCTTCGATCGCAAGCAGGAGGAGTTCGCCGACGCCTCCGAGGACGCCTGGCGTCGCACGCTGGCCTTCCTCGAGAGCCACGCGTCCTGACATCCGGGCTCACGCCGCGCCCCCGGGCGGCCGATGACCCGGGGGTATGCAGCGTGTGCTGATGTCGATCGGGATCGTCGTGGTGCTGGCGTTCGGCGCCCGCTCCCTGTCGGCCGGAGCGCTCTCCGGCGCGCCCCGCGACACCGCGAACGTCACGAACGAGCAGCGCGCCGCCGGGCTCACCTTCGATCCCGCCGTCGCGCCCGCCGACCGCGCGTGGATCCTCGAGGCGATCGCCAGGGCCAGGCCCGAGGCGCAGCGGCTGATCGGCGAGATCGACGGCATGACCACGATCCGCACGAGCAAGGGCCTCGACGCCGGCGTCGGCGTGACGCGCACGCGCATCGTCAACGGCGACGCCAGCTTCGACATCGTGCTCGACATCGGCACGCTCAACGGGCGCCGCGTGATCGACCGCGAGACCGTCGTGCTGCACGAGTTCGGCCACGCGGTCGACCTCGGCATCGTGCCCGCCGACGTCAACGCGAAGCTCGAGGCGGGCATCCCGCGCACCGGCACCTGCGGCCAGGACGCCGTCGGCGCGTTCGGCTCCTGCACCGAGCCGGCGGAGCGCTTCGCGGACACCTTCGCCAAGTGGGCGCTGCGCGGCAGCGTCTCCGCGGTCGGCGCGGGCTACGGGGTCGCCACCCCGGCCTCGCTCGAGGACTGGGGAGCCCCGCTCGCCCTCCTCGCCAACCAACTCCCCTAGGGACCTAAGAGGGGTCAGATCTTGCATTCGAGCACCGAATGCTCGAATGCAAGATCTGACCCCGGTTGTGCGTCGTCGAGGATTGTGGAACAATTCCACACTCATGGCTCGCGCACTCGTCCTCCTCGCCTCGCTCTGCTTCGCCACCACCGGCACCGCCCAGGCGCTCGGCCCGGGCGGGATCGATCCTGCGGCGGTCGGTGCGGCGCGGGTCGCGTTCGGCGGCGCGCTGCTGGTGGCGGTCGCCCTGCTCCTGCGCCGCCGCTCCGGCGGGACGCGCCGGCGCTGGGCGCGCGGGCCCGTGATCGCCGGCGCTGCCGGGGTGGCGCTGTACCAGGTGTCGTTCTTCGCGGCCGTCGACGACACCGGCGTCGCCGTCGGGACGATCGTCGCGCTCGGCTCCGCGCCCACGCTGGCCGGCGCGCTCGAGTGGGCGCTGCGCGGCCGCCGGCCCGAGGCCCGCTGGGTGGGCGCCACCGCGCTGGCCTGCGCCGGCGTGGCGCTGCTCGCGCTGGCCGGCGGCGGTGAGGCGGGGATCTCGCTGCCGGGCGTCGGCCTCGCGCTGATCGCCGGCGGCTCGTACGCGACCTACACGCTGTCGGCCAAGCGCCTGCTCGACGACGGGCACGCGCCGGAGTCGGTGATGGCGGCCGCGTTCGGGCTCGGGGCGATCGCGCTCCTGCCCGTGCTG
This sequence comes from uncultured Solirubrobacteraceae bacterium, assembly GCA_963723395.1. GTDB lineage: Bacteria > Actinomycetota > Thermoleophilia > Solirubrobacterales > Solirubrobacteraceae > DATFQI01. The sequence goes on from CAVRQL010000003.1 coordinate 287,300, forward strand.
ATCCTCAGCGGCCCCGGCTGGCTCGCGAGCGGGGGAGGCCTGGCCCTCGCGCTGTTCCTGGGGATCGTCCCGACGGCGCTCGCCTACATCCTCTTCGCCCGTGGCCTGCGCGGCATCGAGGCCTCCGAGGCGGCGACGCTCACGCTCGCCGAGCCGCTCACCGCCGCGCTGCTCGGGATCGTCGTGCTGGGCGAGCGCGTGGGCGGCGCGGGCGCCGTCGGCGCGCTGCTGGTGCTCGCCGGGCTGCTCGCCCTCGCGGTCCGCCCGCGCATGGCGGCCCGTCCCGCGCCGGTGCCGGCATGACCCCGCGCAAGCTCGAGCGGCCCTCCACGGTCGACCTCCTGGCCGACGACCTGCGCCGCGAGATCCTCGACGGCGCGCTCCCGGCCGGCGCGCGCTGCGCGAGCGCGAGCTGTGCGAGGCCTACGACGTCGCCCGCCACTCCCTGCGCGCGGCGCTGCGCGCGCTCGCCGGGGAGGGGCTGGTGCGGATCGAGCCGCACCGCGGCGCGTCCGTCGCCCGCCTCGAGGCCGACCAGGTCCGCTGGCTCTACGAGCTCCGCGCCGCGCTGGAGATCGAGGCCGCCCACCTCGCCCTCGCCCGCCACGGCGGGCGGCTCCCCGAGCCGGTCCACGCCGCCCTGCGCGAGCTCGAGGCCGCATGCGAGGGCGACGCCGCGTGGAGCGACGTCAACGCCGCCCACGCCGCGCTGCACGGCGCGATCGTGGCCGCCTCGGAGAGCCCGCGCATCGTGGCCGCCCACGAATCGCTGAGCGGCGAGATGCTGCTGTTCCTGCTCCAGCTGCAGCCGCACCTGCCCGCCGACCGGCTCGCCGCCGACCACGCGGCGCTCGTCGAAGGGCTCGAGCGCGAGGGGCCCGGCGTGCTGCGCGCGCACCTGCGCGAAGCCGCCGAGACGCTGGTCGCCGCGGAGCTCTGAGAAACGAACAGACGCCGGGCAGGCGGCCATCCAGCCGCCCGCCCGGCGTCATGAGGAGGGGAGTAATGCGAGTGCACCGGGGGAGTAGCACTCACTCCATGGCTTGCCAGGACACCGCGTCAACGAAACGCCGGGTGGTCAGCATCGCGACGAAAATCGGTGTATATCCCTGTGGCGGTCAGTTGACTGACGCGATCTTCCGGCTGGTCGAGTTGGTTTCCTGTAGGCGATGAGACGATTCGAGATAGGCCCGTTGATCGTGGCCCTCGCCAGCCTGGTGCTGCTGGTCAGCCTGTTCCTGGAGTGGTACGGCGACGCGACGGCCTGGGAGGCCTTCGAGCTCGCGGACGTGCTGCTCGCGGCCCTGGCGCTGCTCGCGCTGGTGTCCGCCGCCGGGCAGGTCGCGCCCGAGCTGTCCTACCTCGACGCCCGCTGGATGCCGGCCGCCGTCGGCGGAGCGTTGATCCTCGTGGTCGCCGAGATGCTCAGCCCGCCGCCCGCCGCCGCGGGGCTGGACCTCGACACGGGCGTGTGGATGGCGTTCGCCGCCACGCTCGTGATGGTCGTCGGCGCCGTGCTCTCGCGTCGGCCGCGTGTCGTTCTCGGTGGCCATCGAGGGGCGCGAGCCCCAGCGCGTCGCCGCGGTCGACCACCGGCCGCCGACCACCGAGTCGGGCCCCGTCGTCGAGCCGACGGAGCGCGAAGGCTGATGGCCGAGACGCGGCAGGAGCTGTCGTTCGAGCTCGAGCGCTTCGAGTGGGCCGCCGACGACCGCCTGGAGGTGGTCGGGCGCTGGCAGGGCGTGACCGGCCGCCGCCTCGCCCGGCCGGTGCTCCACGTCGAGGCCGACGGCCGCCGCCGGCGCCTGACCGCGACGCCCGGCGGGCACCTGCCCGCGACCGGCGGCGACGAGTGGCGCGCGTCGTTCGCGTGGCCGCACGGCCGCGCCGACGTCGAGTCCGCCGAGCTGGAGATCGGCCGCAGCCTGCTCGTCGAGCTGCCCGCGCCTCGGCGCCGCAAGCGCCGGAAGGAGGCCTCCTCCGATCAGGCCCTGCACGCCGAGATCGCCGAGCTGCGCGCCGAGATCGCCGAGCTGCGGGCCGCGCCGCCGGAGGAGAAGGCCGACGACGACGCCGCGCCGGAGGCCGACCCGGCCGAGCTCGCCGAGGCGCGCGAGCGGCTGGCCTCGCTGCAGTCCGAGCACGACACCCTCGCCGACCAGCACGCGGCCCTGATCGCCGGCGGCGGCGAGCTGCGCGGCGAGCTCGCCGACGCGCTGGCCGCCCAGGAGCGGCTGTCGGCCGAGCTGCGGGAGCTGCGCGAGCAGCACGACGCCGGCGAGGCGGAGCGCGAGCGGCTGGCGGGCGAGCTCGAGACCGCCGCGCGGACCTCGCCTCCCGCGACGAGCAGCTCGCCGCGGCGACGGCGAGACCGACGAGCGGCTCGCCGCCGAGCGCGACGCCGCCGAGCAGCGGATGGCCGAGCAGCGCGCCGAGAACACCGAGATGCGCGAGAAGATCGCCTCGGCGCGCGAGGAGGCGCAGAAGGCGATGGCCGCCGAGGCGGAGGAGACCGAGAAGCTGCGGACGGAGCTCAGCGCCGTGCGGGACGAGTCCGAGAAGGCGCTCGCCGCCGAGCGCGCGGAGACCGCCAGGCTGCGGGAGGAGCTCGCCTCGCGCCCCGCGACCGCCGAGGGCGAGGACGAGGAGGCCGACGACGCGAGCCGCCGCATGTACGAGCGGATCTCCCGCGAGCTCGAGCGCGAGCGCGCGACGGTCCGCAGCCTGCGGCGCGAGCTGGAGTCGACGCAGGCCCAGACCGCCGAGCAGCGCCGCGCCGCCGCCGCCGCGGCCGCCACCAACGGCGTCCACACCACGACGGAGGAGGCGCCCGTCGCCGCCACCGCCGCCGGCCGGCGCCGCGCCGCCGCCGCCGTGATGGCCCAGCGGGCCGACGCCGACCCGCGCGCTCCCTACCGCCGCGTGGAGGCCGCCCGCGCCGCCGCCGCGTCGCGGGTGCCCGAGCACGAGCAGTCCACGGCCGGCGTGTGGGCGATGCGCGCGGCCGCCGTCGCGCTCGTGGCGGTGCTGCTGATCGCGCATGGTCATCATCATCAGCGCCATCGCCTGAGTAGCCTTCGCCCGCATGGGTGAGGTCGCGATCGTGGTCCACGGCGGCGCCGGGCTGATGCCCGACGACGAGGACCGCATCGGCCGCATGCGCTCCGGGGCGGGGAACGCCGTCGAGGCCGGCCACGCCGTCCTCGCCGCGGGCGGCAGCGCGCTCGACGCGGTCGAGGCCGCCGTCGTCGCGCTCGAGGACGACCCCGAGTTCAACGCCGGCCGCGGCGCCGCGCTCACCGAGAACGGGAGCGTGGAGCTCGACGCTTCGATCATGGAGGGCACGGACCACGCGGCGGGCGCCGTCGCCTGCGTCGCCGGCGTCCGCAACCCGATCCGCGCCGCACGGGCCATCCTCGAGGAGGGCCACCACGTGATGTTCGTGGGGGAGGGCGCGCGCCGCTTCGCCGACGAGCGGGGCATCGAGCTCTGCCACGACGCCTGGCACGCCACCGACCGCCAGCGCGAGGTGCTCGCCGCGGGCGGCATCGGCTGGGCGGCCGGGACGGTGGGCGCCGTCGCGCGCGACGTGGACGGCCGGCTCGCCGCCGCCACCTCGACCGGCGGCACGATGAGCCAGCGCGCCGGCCGCGTCGGCGACTCCCCGCTGGTCGGCGCCGGCACCTGGGCCGACGACGAGAGCATCGCGATCTCCTGCACCGGCGACGGCGAGGCGATCATCCGCGCCGGCATGGCGCACGAGGTCGACTCGCTGGTCCGGCTCGCCGGCATGAGCCTGGAGCAGGCGTGCGCCGAGGCGCTCGCGCTGCTCGAGCGCCGCGGCGGCCACGGCGGCCTGATCGCCGTCAGCGCCGCCGGCGAGGTCACCGCGCGCTGCAGCTCGCCCGGGATGACGCACGGCTGGAAGGTCGGTGACGGGCCCGTCCACACGGGGATCCGTGTCACCTGATCCCGTCGACGAGGCGGCCGAGCACCTCTACGGGGTGCCGTTCGAGGACTTCGTCCCCGAGCGCACGGCCCGCGCCAAGGAGCTGCGCCAGGCGGGGGAGAAGGACGCCGCCAAGGAGGTCGGCAAGCTGCCCAAGCCCAGCCAGGTGGCGTGGGCGGCCAACCACCTCTCCCGCTCCGGCGACGCCGACGACCTGCTCAAGGCGGGAGCGCGGCTGCGCGAGGTCCAGCTCGGCGGCGGCGACCGCGACGAGGTCCGCGAGGCGGCGGCCGAGGAGCGCAGGGCGGTCGAGGAGCTCGTGAAGTCCGCCGACCTCTCGCGCGCGGCACAGGACAAGCTGCGCACGCTGCTCCACGCGCTCGCCTCCGACGACGACCTGCGCGAGGCGTTCGAGTCCGGCCGGCTGGTCAAGGAGCCGGAGGCCGGCGGCTGGCCGACCGGCGAGTTCACCGCCGTCCCGCGCAAGTCGCCGCCGCGCAAGAAGGACGCCAAGAAGGCCCCGGCGAAGCCGTCCAAGCGCGACCAGGAGCGGGAGCACAAGGCGGCGCAGCGCCGCGAGCGCGAGGCCGCCCACAAGCGCGAGGAGGCAGAGCGCCGCAAGTGGGAGCGCCGCCTCAAGGCCGCCCGCGAGCAGGCCGAGGAGGCCAAGCGCCGCCTCGAGGCCGCCCGGGAGGCCTACGAGTCCGCCACCCACGAGGTCGCCCGCATCGAGGAGCAGCTCGGGTAAGCAAACCCATTACTTCATTTCACTGCCATAAAGGGTCAGGCCCTTTATGTGGGTGGAATGAAGCCCGGACCTCGTGGTGCGTGGTGTCGGCTCGCGGCAGGGCGGCTGGGTCGAACTCGGCGAGCAGCTCGGTGGCGGTGCGGCCGCGCATGCCGAGCGAGCCCGCCATCCAGGCGAGCGCGTCGTCCGGCGGGACCTCGCGGAGCGTGACGTCGCCGTGGCGCTTGGCGAGCCGGGCGCCGTCGGGGCCGAGCACGAGCGGGACGTGGGCGTGGGCGGGCTCGGCCAGCCCGAGCGCCCGGGCGAGCCAGAGCTGGCGCGGCGTCGAGTCGACCAGGTCGGAGCCGCGGACGACCTCGCCGACGTCCTGCGCCGCGTCGTCGACGACCACCGCGAGGTTGTAGGCGGGCGCGCCGTCGTTGCGGCGCACGACGAAGTCGTCGACCACGCCCGACACCGGTCCCAGCAGGCGGTCCTCGAACGCCACGACGGCCGCCTCGGCGCGCACGCGCAGCGCCGGCGGCCGGCCGCCCGCCCGCTTCTCGGCCAGCTCGGCGGCGGTCAGGTGCAGGCAGGTGCCCGGGTAGGCGCCCTCGGGCAGCGGCCCGTGCGGCGCGCTGGAGGCGGCGCGGATCTCGGCCCGGGTGCAGAAGCACTCGTACAGCAGCCCGCGCGAGCGCAGGTCTTCCATCGCGGAGGCGTAGACGTCCAGCCGCGCGGACTGGAAGACCACCTCGCCGTCCCAGTCGAGCCCGAGCGCGGCCATGTCGGCGAGCTGCTCCTCCGCCGAGCCGGGCCGCACGCGGCCCGCGTCGAGATCCTCCATGCGCACCAGGTACGAGGAGCCGGCCGAGCGCGCGAACAGCCACGCCAGCAGCGCCGTGCGCAGGTTGCCGAGGTGCAGCGTCCCCGTGGGGCTGGGGGCGAAGCGCCCGTTCACACCGAGAACGGCAGCGAGTCGGCCACCTCGGCCAGCCGCGGCGCGTCACGGTCGCGCTGGGAATACAGCAGCTCGACGTCCGACGGCCACTCGATCCCGACGTCGGGATCGTCGAAGCGGATGCCCTTCTCGGTCGCCCCGTCGTAGTACGCGGTGCACTTGTAGACGAAGTCGGCGGTCTCGGAGAGCACGCAGAACCCGTGGCCGAAGCCGATCGGGATCCACAGCTGGCGGCCGTGCACGTCGTCGAGCTCGGTGGCCTCCCACTCGCCGAAGGTGGGGGAGCCGCGGCGGAGGTCGACGACGACGTCGAGGACGGTCCCGCGAGCGCACCGGACGAGCTTGCCCTGGCCGGGGTGCGTCTGGAAGTGGATGCCCCGCAAAGTGCCCCGCCTGGAGCGCGAGTGGTTGTCCTGGACGAAGTCCGTGGGCACCCCTGCGGCGCGCCACGCGTCTTCGCGCCAGGTCTCCACGAAGAACCCCCGTTCGTCCCCGTGGACGGCGGGTTCGAGGAGGACGAGACCGTCGAGTCGTGTCGAGAGCTGTCGCATTCGGTGGAGGAGGTTAGGGACGAAGCGTCGAAAGATCGCCTCGCCATGCCGAGGACCGTGACCATGCCGCCCGCTGCCAAGGGCCACCAGACCCTGTCCGCCTATATCTCCTCGCGGTTCGACGAGTTCTCGCGCTCCCAGAAGGACGTTGCGCAGTACTGCGTCGACCACCTCGACGAGGTCGCCTTCCACACCGCCGAGGAGCTCGCCCGGCGCGCCAGCACGTCGTCTTCGACGGTGGTGCGCTTCGCGCAGGCACTCGGCTTCGAGGGCTTCCCGGAGCTGCAGGAGGCCGCGCGCGATGAGTACCGCCACCACCACCGCCGGTTCAGCCCGCCCCAGAGCGGGATCGAGACCGCGACGCCGCTGTTCAGCCTCGATCAGAACCCGTTCGAGCAGGCGATCGCCGCCGACCACGTCAACGTCGAGGACACGGCCCGCAAGGTGTCGCGCTCCGAGGTCGAGGCCGCCATCGAGGCGATCGCGTCAGCCGACCGTCTGCTGATCGCCGGCACCGACCAGATGGCGTTCTTCGCGTCCTACCTGCGTCACCTGCTGATGCTGCTCGACGTGCGCGCGGAGATCGCCGCCTCGCCGTCGCAGGAGGCGCTCAGCCGCCTGGGCCGGATCGACGAGAACACGCTCGTGATCGGGCTCTCCGCCGGCCGCCCGCACCCGCTCGTGGTCCGCGCGATGAAGATCGCCCGCCACCGCAAGGCGCACACGCTGGCGATCACCGACGCGACGCTCTCCGAGGTCTCCAAGCTCGCCGAGCGCACGCTGTACTACTCGTCGAGCTCGCCGGCCTTCGTGCGCTCGCACGTCGGCCTGCTGTCGGTCCTGCAGGCGCTCGCGTTCGGGCTCTACGCCCGCGACGCCGCGCAGTACGACGACCGCATCCGCGCGTTCAAGCTGAAGTGAGCGAGGGCGCCAGCGCGTCCTCGACCGGCGGGAGCGCCGCGATCTCCGCGGCGACCGCCTCTGCCGCCGTGCGGTAGTCCTTGCTGCGCAGCATCGCCCGCACGGAGGTCGCCATCGCCCCGACCGCGGCGGAGCCGCCGTCCAGCGCGAGTCCCGCGCCCGTCTCGGCCATCGCGTGGGCGTTGAGCGACTGGCCGGAGGAGAGCGGCACGGCCACCATCGGCACGCCGCAGGAGAGGCCGGCGGTCAGCGTGCTCGACGCGCCGTCGCAGACGAGCACGGCCGTGTAGGGCATCGTGTCGATCAGCGGCATCCCGGGGTTGACGTGCGCGCCGGCCGGCAGCGGGCCCAGCTCGGCGGGGTCCTGCCCGGCGCCGAGCGAGACCAGCACGCGCATCTCCAGCGACGCGAGCTGCTGGATCGCGGACCGGTGGACCTCCATCTGGCGGGCGCCGAGCGAGAGATGGGCGAGCGGCGACGTGTCGTTGCCCCACAGGTCGGGAAGCCGGCGGGGCCACGGCTTCGGCCCGCGGAAGCGCTCGAGCGAGACGTGCGCGGCGGGATCCTCCAGCGCGGCGGGGATCAGCGTGATGCCGCGCCCGGAGAGGATCCGCGCGCCCTCGGGATCGCGCGCCAGGCCGAGCTCCGCGCGCAGCGAGTCGACGGTGGGGGCGGCGACGGCCGCCGCGGCGAGCTCCTGGGTGCCGCTGACCACGGCCACACGGGCCACCGGGACCCCGGTGGCCTCGCCGGCGAGCACCGTGGCGTACTCCGCGGTCTCGTGGACGATCAGGTCGGGCTTGACGGCCTCGATGGCGCCGACGATGCCCTCGAACGCCAGCTTGAGGTCCAGCCGGCACGCCGGATCGAGCGGCCGGCAGTCGAGTCCGGCTTCGGACACCATGTCCGACGCCGGCGGCGTCGACGACGACCAGCACCTCATGGCCGAGGCGCTGCCAGGCCTGGGCGAAGGTGCGAACGGGCCCGAAGTTCCTGGCGCCCGGGGTGGTCGTGAAGAGGATTCGCATGGGGCCAAAGACGCCGGTCGGGTGCATCTATTCCGGCCGGTTTGGACACAGACAAGAGCCGGGGCGCGGCTATCCTGATACTCCTGATGAGAGACGAGTCGACGTTCCGTGTCAAGGCCGGACTGGCCGAGATGCTCAAGGGCGGCGTGATCATGGACGTGATCGACGCCGAGCAGGCGAAGATCGCCGAGGACGCCGGTGCGGCCGCCGTGATGGCGCTCGAGCGGGTCCCCGCGGACATCCGCCGCGACGGCGGCGTGGCCCGCATGTCCGACCCGCTGCTGGTCAAGGGCATCCAGGAGGCCGTGACCATCCCCGTGATGGCGAAGGCCCGGATCGGCCACTTCGCCGAGGCCCAGGTCCTCGAGGCGCTCGAGGTGGACTACATCGACGAGTCCGAGGTCCTCACGCCCGCCGACGAGGCCAACCACATCGACAAGTGGAACTTCAAGGTGCCGTTCGTGTGCGGCGCCACCAACCTCGGCGAGGCGCTGCGCCGGATCGCCGAGGGCGCGGCCATGATCCGCTCCAAGGGCGAGGCCGGCACCGGCGACATCGTCGAGGCCGTGCGCCACATGCGCCGCATCAAGGGCGACATCAAGGCGCTGACCGTGATGGACGACGCCGAGCTCGCGACGGCCGCCAAGGAGCACCAGGCGCCGCTGGACCTCGTCCGCTCCGTCGCCCGCGAGGGCAAGCTCCCCGTCGTGCTGTTCTGCGCCGGCGGCATCGCCACCCCGGCTGACGCCGCGCTGATGATGCAGCTGGGCGCCGAGGGCGTGTTCGTGGGCTCGGGCATCTTCAAGTCCGACGACCCGGCGCCCCGCGCGGCCGCGATCGTCGAGGCGACGACCCACTTCGAGGACCCCCTCCGGGTCGCCCGCGCCTCCGAGGGCCTGGGCATGGCGATGGTCTCGCTCGAGACGCGCAAGCTCGAAGAGAGCCAGCTGCTCGCCAACCGGGGCTGGTAGTCCCGATGAGAGTCGGCGTCCTCGCCCTCCAGGGGGACTTCGCGGCGCATGTGCGCATGCTCCGCGAGCTGGGCGCCGACCCGGTCGAGGTGCGCACCCCGCAGGGGCTGGACGACCTCGACGCCCTGGTGATCCCGGGCGGGGAGTCGACCACGATGACGCTCGGGATCGCCCGCGAGGGCCTCGCCGATCCGCTGCGCGAGTTCGGGCGCCCGATCCTCGGCACGTGCGCGGGGATGATCATGCTCGACCGCGACCACCTGGGGATCGCCGACTGGCGCTGCGAGCGCAACGCGTTCGGCCGCCAGATCCGCTCCTTCGAGGCCGACCTGCGGATCCCCGGGATCGACGGCCCGCCCGTGCGCGCGGTGTTCATCCGCGCGCCGTGGATCGCCGAGCACGGCGACGACGTCGAGGTCCTCGCCTCCGTCGACGGCCATCCCGTGGCCGCGCGGCAGGGCAACCTCCTGGCGATCTCCTTCCATCCCGAGATCGCCGGCGAGAACCGGATCCACGAGCTGTTCCTGCGCGAAGCGCGCGTCCAGACCGCGTGAGCAACGACGTCACCGTCTACTTCGTCCGCCACGGCGAGTCGGTGGCGAACCTGTCCGATCGCAACGGCACGCCGCGCCCGGAGGACGCCGACCGGCTGTCCGACCGCGGGTGGGAGCAGGCCCGCTCGCTCGGCCGCCGGCTGCAGGGCGAGGACCTGGAGCTGATCGTCGCCAGCCCGATGACGCGTGCGCAGGAGACCGCTCAGGGCATCGCCGAGGTGCTGGAGCTGCCGGTCGAGACCGACGAGGACCTGTTCGAGGTCCGCCAGTCCGACGCGTTCTACGCGGCCTCCCCCGACTACGGCGACACGGGCACGCTGAACTGGATGCCGACCGCCGACCCGGACTTCGCCGAGCCGGGCGCGGAGTCGTTCAACGAGATCACCAGCCGTGTCCGCCGCGTGATGGACCGGCTGGCCGAGCTCGCGTCCGAGCGCCGGATCGTCGCCGTGAGCCACCACAACTTCCTGCACCACTTCCTCGGCGTGACGATGTTCGGCGAGGACTTCACGCCCGCGCTGGTCCCCGGGCTGTTCCAGTTGGGGCACGCCAACACGGGCATCACGATCTTCGAGCGGGTCGCGGAGCGCTCGATGGACGGCGTGGACCTACCCGGCTGGGTCCTCACGACCTGGAACGACCGCGCCCACCTCTAGCCGGGCTAGCCCGCGAGGCGAGACAGCCCGTCGCAGACCTCGGTGAGGTCGCGGCCGCGGACGTCGGGCTCCGGGACGCTCCCGGGGAGCAGGATGTCGCGCCTGCGCGACCCAGCCGGTGCGCAGCCCCGCGTGCTTGGCGCCCGCCACGTCCCACCAGTGGGCCGCGACGAAGCCGACCTCCTCCGGCGAGGCGCCCGTCCGCTCGACGGCCATCCGGTAGGGGCGCGGGTCGGGCTTGAAGGCGCCGGACTCCGGGGCGCTGAGCACCAGCTCGATCCGGTCGCGCAGCCCCGAGAAGCGCAGCACGGCGTCGGCGGCCTCCGGCGCGCTCTGGGTGAGCACGCCGAGCCGCAGCCCGACGCCGCGCAGCTGCTCGAGCGCCGCCGGCGCGTCGAGGTAGGCGGGCATCGAGCCGAGCAGGGCCATCGCGTCCGCGGCCAGGTCCGCGTCGCGGCCGGCGAGCCCGAGCCGGCGGCGCAGCGCGAACTCGAACAGGTCCCTGAACGGGCGCTGCACGCCCGCCAGCGTGAGCACCCACGCCTGGTGGTTGGCCTCGTCGAGCGCGGTGAGGACCAGCTCCTCGTCGCCGGACGAGTCGCCCAGCGGCTGGGCCATCACGCCCGGGTCCACGAGCGTGCCGTTGAGGTCGAAGAGGACCCAGCTCAGCACTTCTCGGTCACCACCTCGACGCGGATGCCGAGGTCGAACTGCTGCGACCCGCCGTCCTCGTACTTCAGCTCCGGGCCGGCGAGCGGGACCTGCTGGCCGCCGAAGTCGCAGCCGCTGACCTTGCCGGACACCGTGACCGGCGCGGTGGCGCCGGCCTCGATCTTCACGGGCGCGCCCTCCACCGCCTCGGGGACGAACGGGCCGTCGCGCTCGGCGTCGTGGACCACGTCGGTGACCGTAACGGTCTTGGACCCCGTGTTGCGAACCTTCACCTCGTAGCTGAGCTCGCTGCCCTCCGCCGGGCGCAGCTTGAACAGGTGCTCCCCCGAGCCCGAGCCCGTGCCGCCCTGGGTGGCGCCGGAGTCCTCGGCGTCGGCCGGGGGCTCGGCGGAGACGAGCTCGAGCGGACCTCCGCTGCTGCCGCAGCCCGCGAGCGTGAGCACGACGGCGGCGGCGAGCGCGAGCGCCGGCCTCACGCCAGCTGCGGGCGGCGCGCCTCGCCGAGCCGGAGCGCCGGCACGGCGGCGAGCGCCACGGCGAGCACCGCGCAGCCGACGGCCAGCGCTGCGGTGCCGGCGGGCGCCAGCGCGCACGACACGCCGAGGCCCGTCGCGGCGGCGGCCGCGGAGATGGCGATGCCCGGCAGCAGGGAGCCGGTGGCGATGTAGAGGAAGCAGGCCAGCAGGCCCAGCAGCATCGACAGCACGGCGATCCCCGGCGCGCCGAACAGCTCGCCCAGGCCGCCGAACAGCACCGAGACGATCAGCGCGGCCGGGATCGGCCCCTTCCAGGACGACAGCGAGGGGAAGACGAAGCCGCGCAGCAGGATCTCGGCGGCCACCACCGGCAGCACGCAGCGCGCCAGCGCGGAGGCCAGCAGGCCGGGGCCCCAGTCGACGGACTCGCGGACGGGCAGCTCGTAGGCCTTGGCGATGGCGCTGCGGGTGTCGATCTCGGGCGGGACGACCAGCGAGCCCTTCGGATCGCCCAGCAGCATCCACGCGGCGGCCACGCCGGCGAGCACGAGCGCCGCGGCGGCGCCGAGCAGCAGCGCGCGGCCGACGTCGTCGGGGACGCGCAGGCCCAGCTGGTCCGCGGTGACCGGCCGCGTGAGGCGGGCGACCGCGAACACCATGGCCACGATCGCGGCGGCCGACCCGGCCGCGCCGAGCAGCACGATCCCAGGCTGTGCGCGAGTGCCACCGGTGAGGATCGCGGGCAGCGCGGCAACCAGCGGCACGAAGGCGGAGATGACGATCGCCGCCACCATGGCCGCGACACCCGCCGCCGGCGGCCACTTGGGGACGCGGTTTCCGAACGGGCCCATCGCTTTAGTCCTTCAACCGGAAGGTGTCGACGATCTCGGCCGGGTCGAACGTCTGGCCCTCGCGATCGGGCGAGGCGACGGTGAGCACCATCATGTCGTCGTTGGAGCCCAGCACGTCGAGCGAGTCGGCCTTGACCTCGACGGGATCGGAGCCCTGGCCGGGCGGGGTGGTCGCGGTGGCCCGCAGCGCCTGCTCGGCGCCGGGGATGTCGACCTCCTCGTCGGAGTCGATCTTGCCGTCGTTGACGTCGCGGATCACGAGGCGCCGCTGGTCGGCGAGGCTCTTGAAGCGGTCGCCCGCCTTCGGCGTCACGCTGAAGCGGATCAGCCCGTACGGCGTCTTGGCCTTGTCCGGAGGCGTGATCTCGACCACCTGGCCGCCGTCGTCGGACGTGCCGTCCTCGACCTGCCAGTCGGACGGGTAGGCGAACGACGCGCCGGAGCCTTCGAACGTCTTGTAGCCGTCGGGCACCTTGGCGTCCCCGCTGAAGTCGCTATCGCCACCGCCGCCGCAACCGGCGGCGGCGAGGCAGAGGACGAGGGCGAAAGGGCGGATGAGGGGCTTCATCAGGAGGGCTGCTTGCAGATGCGCGGGGCGAATGTACCCCCGGGTGGGCGAACGTAGCCCGACCGGTCGCTCTGCTCCTCGGAGCTGGAGGAGCCGCCGCCACCGCCGCCCACGCCGAGCCCGACCTTGACCTCGCCCTCGGTGTTCTCCGTGGAGAGGTTGTAGGTGTCGAAGCCGAGCGTCCCGCGGTCGTTCAGCGCCTCAGCGAGCGGCACCGCGTTCTGGCCGGCCAGCGCGTCGAGCGTGGCCTGCAGGTTCTCCGGGTCCTTGAGATCCAGGTCGCCGGAGACCTCGAAGCCCTGGCCCACGCCCTGGTTGTCGGACAGGGAGACCTTCTCGAGCGACTTGGCGATGTCCTCGAGGCTGTCGCCGTCGAGCGAGAGCTTCGTCCCCAGCGCGCCGGTGTAGCCCGCGTTGCCCTTGAGGGTGAGCTTGTCGGGCTTGTAGCCGTTCTGGGCGTCGAGCGTGATGGTCGCGGTGAGGCGCACCTTGCCCTGGGCGTTCGGGCCGAGCGTCGCGGCGGTGATGCTGCCGTTCGCCTCGCCGTCGATGCGGACGGTGAACTCCACGTCGCCCTTGTTCTCGCCGGAGGTCTTGACCTTGACGATGCCGGCGCCGTTGATGAGGCCCTTGATGTCCGCGTCGACGATGCCGATGCCGCCGCCGGCGCCCGCGGAGCCCTCGAGGAACGCCTTGCCCTCGTAGTACTCCTCGTCGGGCTCGGGCAGATCGCCGTTGTCGTCGACGCCGACCAGGTCGAGGACCGCGTCGTTGATGCCGCCGAGCGGGTTCTTGACGCCGATGATCGGGATCTCGTCGTCGTAGCCGGCCAGGTCGCGCACGATGCCGTCGAAGCCGCCGGCCGCCTGCACGGCGTCCTGGAACTTCTTGGCGTCCTCGGGGTTGTCGAACTCGAACACCTTGCCGCCGGCCAGGCCGACGCCGGCCAGCGCCTCGGCGGACGCGTTGAAGCCGTACTTGCCCGCCTTGGCCTTGGCGCCGGCGAGCAGCTTGCCGGCCGCCTCGGTGTTGTCGACGATCGTGAACTTGGAGGAGCCGTCCGAGAAGTCCTCGCGGATCAGGATCGAGTCCTTGTCGATCTGGACGAAGGCCACGAAGACGTTGGCGTTGGCCGAGGTGGTGGTCTTGCCCGTGAGGCACTTCTCGGGGGCCGCGGCCTGCTCGTCGCCGCACTCGCCCCCGAGGATCTGGCAGAGCGCCGTGCGCACCGTCGTGCCGACCTTGGAGTCCAGGTCGAGCGCGAACATGACGACGAAGATCGTCGCGACGATGGCGAGGATCCCCGCGTACTCGGTGGAGGACATGCCCCGGTCGCTCTTGAGTGCCCGCCTGATCATGTCCAGCAAGCTAGGGGCGCGGAAGCGGTGCCACGAGAGGCCGCGGACTCAACTTGTCCCGGGACGGGGTCCCACTTCTTATAGGACCCCACCCACCACCCCCGCCACCCGGCCCGGGTACCTTGGGCCGCATGAAGACGCTCTACACCGCCGTCGCGACCGCCACCGACCAGGGCCGCAGCGGCCGCGCGCGCACCGACGACGGCAACCTCGACCTCGAGCTCTCGCTGCCGGAGGGGATGGGCGGGCCAGGGCGGCGACGGCACCAACCCGGAGCAGCTGTTCGCGCTCGGCTACTCGGCCTGCTTCGCCAACGCCATGCGCAGCGTCGCGCGCCGCGCCGGGGACGAGAGCGTCGTCGAGGGCGTCACCGTCACCGCCCGGGTGGGGATCGGCGCGATCGGCGGCGGGCGCTTCGGCCTGGAGGTCACGCTCGACGTCAAGGTCCCGGAGGGCAGCCAGGACGACGCGGAGGAGCTCGTCGCGGCGGCCCACGAGCGATGCCCGTACTCCAACGCCACGCGCGGCAACATCGCCGTCGACCTCGTCGTCAACGGCGAGACGCAGTAGGCGCGCTCAGACCACGAGGCCGTGGCGCATGGTGTTCTCCGTCACCACGCGCGGCTCCACGAACTGGAGCAGGTAGCCCGGGCCCCCGGCCTTGGTGCCGGTCCCCGACAGGCGGTTGCCGCCGAACGGCTGCCGGCCGACCATCGCGCCGGTGATCGAGCGGTTCACGTACAGGTTGCCGACGGGTGTCCGATCGACGACGTAGTCGACGGTGTCCGGGTTGCGGGCGAACAGGCCGCCGGTGAGCCCGTAGGGGGAGGCGTCGACGCGGTCGCAGGCCTCCGCGATGTCGCGCACGCGCTCGACGGCCAGCAGCGGTCCGAAGATCTCCTCGTGCAGGATCGGCGAGTCGGAAGGCAGGTCGGCGGCGACCGTGGGGGTCGCGAACCAGCCGCCGTCCGGGACGTCGGCGGCGCGGGCGGCCACGCGGCCGGAGCGCTCCGCTTCGGCGGCGTAGCGGGCGACGCGCTCCTGCGCGTCGCGCTCGATCACCGGCGGGACGTCGATGCCCAGCTCGTCGGCCTGGCCGACGTCGAGCACCTCGACCGCGCCCGCGAGGCGCTCCAGCAGCGCGTCGTGGATGCCCTCATGGACCAGCGCGCGGGCGGCCGCGGAGCACTTCTGGCCGGCGTAGACGAACGCCGAGGCGACCAGCGCGGGGACGACCTCGTCGAGGTCGGCGTCGGAGTCCACGATCACGCAGTTCTTGCCGCCCATCTCGGCGATCACCCGCTTGAGGTGCTTCTGGCCCTCGCGGACCTGGGCGGCCTCCTTGACGATCTCCAGGCCGACGGCGCCGGAGCCGGTGAAGGCGATCGTGTGCACGCGCGGGTCCTTGACCAGCGCGGCGCCGACCTCGCCCTCGCCGGGCAGCAGCGACACCGCGTCGGCCGGCACGCCGCCCTCGCGCAGCGCCTGGAAGAGCATCAGCGCGCAGCCGGGGGCCTGCTCGGCGGGCTTGAGCACGACGGCGTTGCCGGTCGCCAGCCCGGCGGCGGTCATGCCGAGCGGGATCGCGAGCGGGAAGTTCCACGGGGCGATGACCGCGACCACGCCGCGGGGGCCGTAGCCCATCGTGTTCCGCTCGCCGGGGACCTGCAGGAGCGGGGCGCCCTGGGCGATGTCCAGCGCTCCGCGGGCGTAGTACTCGAGGAAGTCGATCGCCTCGCAGACGTCCGCGTCGGCCTCCGGCCACGGCTTGGCGCACTCGCGGACGGCCAGCGCGGCGGCCTCCAGGCGGCGCTCGCGCAGCCACTGGGCGGCCCGCAGCAGCGCGTCGGCGCGCTCCTGCGCGGGCGTCTCGCCCCACGGCCGGGCGGCGCGGGTGGCCGTGGCCAGCGCGCGGTCGACCTCGTCCGGCGTCGCCGCGGCGGCCCGTCGCCACGACGCGCTCGGGATTGCCCGGGTCGGTGGAGACGATCTCCTCGCCCTCGCGCTTGTCCTCGCCGATCCACACCGGCACGCTGAGCGCCGGGCGGGCGTCGTGCTCGCGCATGGCGTCGGCCAGCCGGGCGCGCACCGGCGCGCGTCGCAGCTCCAGGACCGGCTCGTTGGCGAACTCCTTCAAGGCGCCATGAGCCTAGCCACCACGAGGAGGTACTCGTACGTGCAGGCGAAGGGCGCTCCCGGCGGGGCCTCGTTGGCCCGTTCGGCGAAGGCGAGCAGGTCGCGATCGAGCGCGTCGCTGCGCAGCGCGATCACGGGCCCGAACGTCTCGGTGAAGAACTCGGCGTACGCGCTCGGGCCGCCCGGCACGGTCTCGGTGTACGTGCGCCGCTCGACCGAGACCTCGGCTCCGGCGAGCAGCGCTCGCACGTGCGCCTCCTCGCCCCACGCCAGCGGCGACGGCGCCGGCGGACGCGGGCGCGTGGCGGGCGAGCGTCGCGAAGAACTCGCCGGCGAGGCCCTCGGGCGTGAAGTTGGCCATCACGATCGTCCCGCCCGGCCGGCAGACGCGCTGCAGCTCGCGCGCGACGGCCTGCTGGTCGGCGGCGAAGATCGCGCCGAACGCCGAGGTCACGACGTCGAACTCCCCGTCGGCGAACGGGAGCGCCTCGGCGTCGGCCTCCACCCACTCCACGGACAGGCCGCCGGCCGCGCGGCGCCCGGCCTCGAGGCTCTCCGGCGTCAGGTCGGAGGCGACGACGTCGGCGCCGGCCTCGGCGGCGCGCAGCGCGACGTTGCCCGTGCCGGCCGCGACGTCCAGCACCCGCATGCCGGGGCGGACGCCCGCGGCCTCGATCAGCACGGGCCCCACGCTCCACACGAGCTGGGTCGCGAACCGGTGGTAGTCGCCGAGCGCCCACATCCGGCGGGCGGCGGTCTTCGCGTCTGAGAGGGTGGTGCATGCGGCGACGCTACGCGGGGTGCGGCGCGGCGGCTTCGCCCGAACGGGCCATCTTCAGAGGCCGTGGCGGGCGGCGAGCGCAGCGGCGGCGGCGCGCGAAGGGAGGCTGAGCTTGGCGAGCAGGTTCGCGACGTGGCGGTGGACGGTGTGCTCGCTGAGCACGAGCCGCTCGGCCACCTGGCGGTTGGTCAGCCCGAGGGCGAGCAGCGCGAGCACGTCGCGCTCGCGCGCCGTCAGCTCCGCGAGCGGGTCGCCCGCCGTCCGCCGACAGCGCCTTCAACGCGCGGCGGGCGGCTGCCGCCTCGCGCTCGGCGGCGTCGCCACGGCCCAGCGCCGCGAGGGAGCCGGCGAGCTCGAGGCGCGTCTGCGCCGCCTCGTACGGCGCCCCGGCGCGCACGTACGCGTCGAGGGCATCCTCGAAGCGCGTCCTGGCTCGCTCGTGGTCGCCGCGCGCGGCGCTCAGCACGCCGTCGGCGCGATCGGCGCCGGCGCGCGCGGGCGGCGTCCCGAGGCGCTCGGTCGCCTCCCGGAGCTCGGCCAGCGCGGCGGCGGCGCGGTCCAGGCCACCGGCGCGCGCGCAGGCGTGGGTCAGGACGTCGAGGGCGGGCATCCGGTCCAGCCGGCGCTCGCCGCGCACCTGGCGCAGCACGCGCTCGGCCATGTCGGCGGCGTCCTGCGGGCGCCCGTGGTCCAGCTCCAGCCTGGCGCCGCACAGCAGCGCGGAGCGCGAGGCGCCCGCCCGCCGGACCAGCTCGCCGGCCTCGGCGTCGCGGCCCTGGCGCCGCCGCAGCTCGGCGAGGCCGGCCAGCGGGCCGGACGCCCACGCGGGCCGCGAGCGCTCGAAGTCCTCGACGGCGGCGGAGAGGAGCGCGTCGGCCTGCGACCAGCGACCGCGCCACACGTCGACGGCGCCGTACTCCGCCCGGCAGAAGGCGAGCATGTAGCGGGAGCTGTAGCGGCGCGCGAAGTCCGCGATCCGGTCCGACCACACCGACGCGCGCTCGAGGTCTCCGACGGAGAGGCACGCCGAGACGAGCAGGCAGAACGTCCACGCCGCCGAGATGGGGATCTCGGCCCGCCCCTCCAGGGCGGTCGCGGTCGCCTCGTCGAGCCGCCGCATCCCCGGCCCGACGTCCGCGCACGCCACCAGCGTCGCGCCCTCCAGGGCGAGGCCGAGCATCTCGAGGTCCGGGGCGTCGAGCCGCCGCCCGGCCTCGGCGGCGCGGACGGCGAGCTCCCTGGCCGTCTCGGTGTCGCCGCGGGCGTGCGCGACGTAGCCCTCCTGGAAGTCCAGCCAGCCGTGCTCGCCGGACGCCTCGAGCGGCTCGAGCAGGCGCCGCGCGCGCTGCAGCCACGCCTCGGCGGGCGCGCCGGCGCCGTGGAAGTCCAGCTCGTCGACGGCCAGCCAGGTGGCGTTGCGCGCCGCCCCCGCCGGCGTCGCCGGCCTCGCGGTAGGCGCGGTAGGCGCGCTCCCGGGCGGCGAACGTCGTCTCGGCGTCGTCGAGCCACCACGCCGCCCAGGCGAGGCCCTCGTAGGCCTCCGGGGTGTCAGCGCCCTCGAAGCAGGCGCGGGCCTGCTCCCAGCGCCCCGCGCGCAGGTGGATCCACCCGGAGCCTTCCGGGCGTGCCACGCCTCACCCCGAGGCGGCCGCCGCGGTGCCGGAGCCGGGCGGGGCGAGCAGCTTCTCGAGCGCTGCGCCGCGTGCCTGGTCGGCGAGGAAGGAGTCGTTGGACGTGTTCTCCAGCAGCCGGCGGACCAGGTAGGCCATGCCCGCCACGAGGTCGCCGACCGGGCAGTAGGCGCGCACGCGCAGGCCCTCGGAGGCGAGCCCCTCCGCGATCGGGTCGCCGAGCCCGCGCAGGATCTGGAGCTCCAGGTCGCGGTCCTCGCCGCCGGCCAGGCGGTTGTAGGCGATCGCGTGCGAGAGCGAGCGCAGGTTGTGCGAGGCGATCGCCACGCGCAGCCCGCAGCCGTCGCCGCGCGCGTCGATCAGCCGCCGGGTGAGCTGCTCGAAGTTGCGATCCGAGTCGGCCTTGACGTCGAAGACGGGCACGTCCCAGCCGTGCTGGCTCGCCTCGACGATCTCGTGGTCCCAGTAGGCGCCCTTGACCAGCCGCACGGTCAGCGGCGTGGTCGCGAGCCGCGCCGGCGGCCGTCGTCCACGCGTGGACCGTGTCGAGCGTCCCTGGCGAGTCGCGCAGGTAGGCCTGCAGCACCATCCCCGCCGACGGGCCGGGCAGGAACTCGTCCTCGGCGAGCAGCTCGAGCACCAGCTCGAGCACCGCGTCGCGGGAGTCCAGCGACTCCATGTCGATGTGCAGGTGGGCGCCGAGGTCGCGGGCCTGGCGCAGCAGGCCGCGCAGGCGCTCGGCGGCGTCGCGCTTGCCGCGCTCGGGCGCGTCGGGCCGCAGGAGCGGGGTCAGCGCGGACACCTTCACCGAGAGGTTCGCGCGGGGGAGCGGCCCGGCGGAGTCGGCCTCGAGATGGGGTCGCGCCGGCCACTTCGCCGACTCGCGCACCAGGACCTCGAGCGCCTCCGAGCAGCGGTCCGCGTAGCGCTGCGCCTCGGCCTGGGTGACGGTCGCCTCGCCGAGCAGGTCCACGGAGGACGCGATCCCGTCCTTGTAGAGCTCGCGCAGGTCGCCCATCGCGGCCTTCGGGGTCTCGCCGACGATGAAGCGGTGCGCCATGTGCCTGACGCCGGTGGCGGCGGCGCGGCCCAGCGCGGCGCGCCCGGCCTTCGAGGTCCCCATCCGCATCGCGACCGCGATCGGCGGAGGAGGCTCCTCGACCTCGCGCAGGAAGCCGGTCAGGTGGCGGGCGAGATCGTCGAGGTTGCGGCACGCCGGCACGACGTCGACGAACCGGAACAGCGCCGCCTTCAGCTCGGCGTCGCGGGCGGCGAGGTCCATCGCCTTGTCGTCGAGCGCCTTCAGCGGCCGGCGCGACGAGGAGGGCATCGCCTTCGACAGGCGCTTGCCCACGTCGAACAGCTTCTGCTCCAACTCCTTCTCGTCGACCACCTGGCCGACGATATCGTCCGGGCGGCGATGCGGATCGCCGTGTCATCCGACGAGCGCACCGGGGTCGCGGAGGCCGTCGTGGAGCAGCTGCGGGCCCGCGGCCACGAGCCGATCTCCCACGGCGCGCTGAGCGACGCGGAGCGCGACGACTGGGCGTGGGCCTCCGAGGCCGCCGCCCGCGACGTCGCCGAGGGCCGCGCCGACCAGGGCGTCGTCTGCTGCTGGACGGGCACCGGCGCCGCACAAGGTGCGTGGCGTGCGCGCCGCGCTGTGCGACCGACGCCGAGGGCGCCCGCAAGTGGAACGACGCCAACGTCCTCGCGCTCTCGCTGCGCACGACCTCCGAGGCTCTGCTCGAGGAGATCCTCGACGCCTGGTTCGCCGGTGAGCCGTCGCCCGATGACGACGACCGCGCCAACGTCGGCCACCTCGCCGACATCGAGCGATGAAGCTGGCGCTCCTGCTCGGGCTGGTGACGGTGGGGATCGTCGCCGCGCTGGTGGCCAGCGAGATGTCCGGGACGGGCGCCGAGAACGTGGGCGAGTCGGGGCCGGAGAGCACCGCCACGGCCGAGCCGCAGAGCGCCGAGGCGCAGCCGCGCGACTGCAAGGCCACCAAGAGCAACCCGGGCGGGACCAACAACTACATCCCCGACGCGCCCGCGGCCGACGACCTCGGCAGCGGCTTCGTGATCACCGGCCTCGTCCGCTCGGCCGAGCGCTGCGAGCCGCTCGAGGACGTCCGCGTCCAGGTCTGGCTGGCGACCGAGACCGGGGGAGAGCAGGACAACCGCGCCAGCGTCCGCACGGGCGAGGACGGCCGCTACCGGATCGAGACCGACCCGACGGTGCCGCAGTTCGGCGAGCCCAACATCCACGTCGGCTACGACGACGGCGACTACGGCGAGGTGTTCATCCGCCGGGTCGTCGACCTCGACGACGAGCGGGCCGTCGTCGACCTCACGCTGGCCAAGTGATCGCGCTCGCTGCGGCCGTCGTCGTGGCCGTGCCGCTGCTGATCGCGATCACGGACGCGCACTTCTCGGCCGCGTCGACCGCGCTGGCGATCTCGATCGTGGCCAGCACGCTCGCCGTCTCGGCCCTCGTGCTGCAGCCGCTGCTGGCGACGGGCCGGATCCGGCGCCACCAGCTGGTCGGCGGCGTGGCGTTCGTGCTCGTGCTCGTCCACGTCGCCGCGCTGTTCGCCGAGTCGGGGGCGGACGCGCGGTTCGCCCTGTCGCCCGACGGCCCGACCCGCGCCCGGATGGCGCTCTTCGCGACGATCGCGCTGATCCTCGCCGTGGCGCTCGGCGTGCTCCGCCGCCGGCTCCCGCTCGCCCCGCGGACGTGGCGGATCCTGCACGCCTACCTCGCGGTGGTCGTGATCACGCTCGGCCTCGGCCATGCGCTGCTCACCGACGGCGCGCTCGACGGCGCCGGGACCGCGATCCTGATCGGCCTCGGCGCGCTCGGGCTGCTCGGCGTGCCCGCCGCGCATCTATCTAGATCTCGAGCCGCTCGTCCTCGAGGTCGAGCTCGCGCTCGATCCGGTGCATGACGTCGTTGGAGATCTCGCCGCTGTTGCGGAGCCGGACGATGGCGGCGCGCTGGGCGTCGAGCACCTGGCGGACGACCTTCTGGTAGCGGCGCGAGCGCGACTCGATGTCCTCCTCGCTCTCCTCCTCGCCCGCCCGCACGGCGAACCGGCGCGTGCGGAACTCGTAGAGCTGGCGCATCCGGTCGAGCGTGTCGTCGCGCGTCCACTCCGCGGCCTTGAGCTCCTCGATGCGCTCCAGCGCCGCCGCTACCGCGGTGCGGCGCGCGAGCAGCTCCTCGCGGGCCTCGGCGCCGTCGTCGTGCAGCCCCGCCCAGCGGATCACCCAGGGCAGCGTGAGCCCCTGGAGCACGAGCGTCGCGAAGATCACCCCGAAGGTGATGAACAGCAGCTCGTCGCGGGCCGGGAAGTCCGCCGGGAGCGCGAGCGCCGCGGCAAGCGAGACGGCGCCGCGCATCCCCGCCCAGCCGCCGACGATCCGCCCGCGCCACGTCCCGCGCCGCGCGCGCTGGCTCTCGCGCCGGTCGAGCGCGCGGATGAGCCACGTCATCACCTCCATCCACACCATCCGCGAGACGATCACCACCAGCGAGATCACCGCGGCGATCCCGATGATCTCCGTCAGCGAGTCGTCCCCGATGCCCTCGAGGATCAGCGGGAGCTGCAGGCCGATCAGCACGAACAGCAGCGCGTTGAGCAGGAACGTCAGGATCGTCCACATCGAGTAGCCCGCCACCCGCTGCCGCGCGTTGGAGATCTCCGGCGCCCGCCAGCCGATGTAGACGCCGACGGTGACCGCCGCGAGCACGCCGGAGCATCCGGCCCGCTCGGCCGGGACGTACGCGGCGTAGCCGCTGAGCAGCGAGATCGTCACCTCGATCGGCGGGTCGTCGATGCGCTTGCGGATCTCCGCGATGACCCAGCCGACGGCGAGGCCGATGGCGATGCCCCCGAGCCCGCCGGCGACGAACTTCACCCCGGCGTCGGCGAGCGAGAAGCTCCCGCCGACCGCCACGACCGCGACCCGGTAGATGACCAGCGCGGTGCCGTCGTTGATCAGGCTCTCGCCCTCGACGATCGTCAGCGTCCGGCGCGGGACGTTGAGGCGGCGCATGACCGTTCCGGCGGCCAGCGGGTCGGTGGGGGCGACGATCGCGCCGAGGGCGAACGCGGCCGCCCACGGGAGGTCCTCGATCAGCGCGTGCGCCACGACCGCGACCGCGACCGCGGTCGCGAGCACAAGGCCGATCGCCAGCAACGAGATGGTCCGCAGGTCGTAGCGGAGGTCGCGCAGGCTGGCGAAGAAGGCCGACGAGTACAGGAGCGGCGGCAGGAAGATCACCAGCACGAGCTCCGGGTCGAGCTCGACGTCCGGGATCACCGGCACGAAGCCCATGACGAGCCCGCCGAGGACCAGGACGATCGGGTACGGGACGTCCAGCAGCCGCGCCACGCCCGCCAGGCCCGCGACGGCCACCAGCAGCGAGATGAGGACGATCTCGACGCCGTGCACTACGCCGCCTCGAAGCGGATCACGCCGCCGTCCTCCAGCTCGCGCACCTCCCCGCGCTCGAGCAGCATGTCGACGTGCCCGAGCACCTCGGACAGCGTCAGGAACGCCTGCGTGACCGCGACGGTGCCCCACAGCGACTGGGCGACCTCGTGGGCGGTCATCGGCTCACCCTCGACCAGCCCGCGGATCTTGCGCGCCCGCCGCTCGTGCATGGCGAAGCGCTCGTCGATCAGCTCCGCGTGGCCGGTGAACTCGTCGCCGTGGCCGGGGAGCACGACCTCGACGGGCATGTCGCGCGTCGCCCGCAGCGAGGCCATGTACATCAGCAGCGCGTGCGGGCGCTCCCCGTCCCCGGTGCCGTCGAGCGGCTTGGAGATGAGCGGGTTGGAGGAGATGTGCTTGATCAGGTGGTCGCCGGCCACCAGCGTCCCGTCCGCGTGGTCGAAGAACACCGTGTCCGAGGGAGAGTGCCCGGGACGGTGGAGCACCTCGAACGCACGGCCCGCGAACTCCAGCCGCTCGCCCGCGGCGAGCCGCCGGGAGACGGCGGTCGAGCCGCCCCAGCCGCGCGCCATCCGCGACACCGCCCGCAGCGCGGTCACGACGTCGGCCGGGATGCCGTGGCGCGAGCATCAGCTCCTCCGCCATCTCGTCGTCGCTCTCGGCGTGCTCGGCGAAGTTCTCGATGACGGGCGCGAGCAGGTCCAGCGCGCACACCTCGGCGCCGCTGCGCCGCGCCAGGATGTCGACGAGCCCCAGGTGGTCGAGGTGCTGGTGGGTGACGACGATCCGCTCGAGGTCCTCGATCCGGCGCCCGTGCCCGGCCAGCGCCTGCTCGAGCTCGTCGAGCGCCTTGCCCGAGTTCGGCCCGCAGTCGATCAGCGTCAACGGCTCGTCGTCGATCAGGTAGCAGTTCACCCGCCCGACCATGAAGGGCGTGGGGATCGACAGCCTGTGGATCACGACGTGATCAGCTGCAGCACCTCGTCGCGCCGCCGCTCCATGTCCTCCTTGGAGGCGACGCTCTCGAGGTTCAGGCGCAGCAGCGGCTCCGTGTTCGACGGCCGCACGTTGAAGTGCCAGTCCTCGTAGTCCACGGACAGCCCGTCGAGCTTGGTGATCTCGCCGTCGGAGTACTTCTCCTCGAGCTGGGCGAGCTTCTCGTCGGTGTCGGAGACCTCGGAGTTGATCTCGCCGGAGATGAAGTACTTCGAGCGGAACTGCTCGACCAGGTCGGAGAGCTTGGCGTCCTTCTTGGAGAGCAGCTCGAGGATCAGCAGGGCCGGGACCGTCCCGGAGTCCGCGTTGTAGAAGTCGGCGAAGTAGTAGTGGCCGGAGACCTCGCCGCCGAACGCGCCGCCCTCGTCGCGCATGCGGCGCTTGAAGAACGCGTGGCCGACGCGGTTCATGTGCGCCTTGCCGCCGAGCCGCTCGACCAGGTCCGGGACGGCCCGCGAGGCGCGGACGTCGTAGAGGATGTCGGCGCCCGGCTTCTTCTCGAGGATCGACTCGGCGAGCAGGGCGGTCATGAAGTCGCCGTCCACGAACGCGCCCGTGTCGTCGATGAAGAAGCAGCGGTCGGCGTCGCCGTCCCAGGCGATGCCGAGGTCGGCGCCCTCCTCGCGGACCTTGTCGATGATGAAGCGGCGGTTCTCCTCCAGCAGCGGGTTCGGCTCGTGGTCGGGGAAGTTGCCGTCGGGCGTCCAGTAGGTCGTCACGAGGTCCAGCCCGAGCTTCTCCAGCAGCGGGCCGACCATCGGGCCGGCCATGCCGTTGCCGCCGTCGACGACCACGCGCAGCGGCTTGACGACGCTCGCGTCGATGAACTTCAGGGCGGCCTCGCGGAAGCCGTCGGCGACGTCGACGGTCTCGGACGAACCGCCGCCCGGAGCCTCGCCGAGGCCCTCCTCGATCTTCGTCTTGATCTCGCCGATGCCCTCGTCGCCGGAGAGCGCGACGGCGCCCTTCTCGACCAGCTTCGCGCCGGTGTACTTGGCGGGGTTGTGCGAGGCGGTGCACATCAGCCCGCCGTCGAGGTCCTGCGAGCCGACGAGGTAATACAGCATCTCCGTGCCGACCTCGCCGGCGTCGAGCACGTGCGCGCCCTCGGACACCATCCCGTCGCGGTAGCGCTCGGACAGCTCGGGGGCGGTCAGGCGCATGTCGCGGCCGAGGCCGATGCGCAGCTCGCCGGGGTCCTTGGAGTGCATGTCGGCGAGGACGCGCACGAAGGCGCGGCCGACCGCCTCCGCCACGTCGCCGTCGATCTGCTCCCCGTAGACGCCGCGGACGTCGTAGGCCTTGAAGATCTCTGCAGGTGCGGTCGTCATGGGCGGTGCATCCTACGCGCGGCCAGCACGTGCTGGAACGTGAAGGGTGCAAGGCGTGACAACGGGCCCGCGTGCGCGTCCAGCCGGGTGCCCCGCCACAGCACCCAGGGCCGTCGCTCGACGTGCTCCACGCGCAGCCCCGCGCCCTCGCAGAGCTCGATCGCGTCGCGCAGCGTGAACCAGCGCAGGTGGGTCGCGTCGTGGACGCCCTCGGGGCGCCGCGGCCAGCTCCCGCGCGCCAGGTGGGCGTACGTGGTCCAGTGCCCGACGTTGGGCAGCGAGACGATCGCCCGGCAGCCCGGCTCGAGCATCGCCACGTAGGCGTCGAGCGCCGTCCACGGGTCGACCAGGTGCTCGAGCACGTCGGCCGCCACCAGGCAGTCGAAGCGGCCGAGGTCCTTCGGCACGTCCTCGACGTCGCCGTGCACCACGCGGTCGTAGACCTCCGCGGCCGCCGCGGCGTAGGCCGGGTCCAGCTCGACGCCCACGACCTCGACGTCGCCGCGCTCCTTCAGCGCCGCGCCGAGCGCCCCGGCGGCGCAGCCGAGGTCGAGCACGCGGCGCGCCCGCGCCGGCACGAGATCGACGATCTCGGGGCGGAGCGTCTCGTAGGCGGCGGCGCGCAGATCGATGGCCATGGCTGGGTAGCCTGGCGCACCATGGCCACCTTCGGACTCACGGGCCTGGCGACGATGGGCGCCAACCTGGCCCGCAACATCGCGCGCAACGGTTTCGAGATCGTCGTGCACAACCGCACCACCGAGCGCCTGGAGCGCTTCCTGGACGAGCACGGCGACGAGGGCCCGATCACCGGCGCACGCTCGCTGGAGGAGCTCGTCGGCAAGCTCGAGCGCCCGCGGACCGTGATGGTGATGGTCAAGGCCGGCGACGCGGTCGACGCGGTGATCGAGGAGCTGGCGCCGCTGCTCGACGAGGGCGACACGATCGCCGACGGCGGCAACAGCCACTTCCGCGACTCCGCGCGCCGCGCCGAGGAGCTGTCCGGCCGCGGGCTGCGGTTCCTCGGCGTGGGCGTGAGCGGCGGGGAGGAGGGCGCGCTCAACGGCCCCTCGATCATGCCCGGCGGCGACGAGGCCGCCTACCGCGACGTCGAGGAGATCCTCACCACGATCGCCGCGCAGGTGGACGGGACGCCGTGCTGCACCTACGTCGGCCCCGGCGGCGCGGGCCACTACGTGAAGATGGTCCACAACGGCATCGAGTACGGCGACATGCAGCTGATCGCCGAGGCCTACGACCTGCTCCGTGCGGGCGTCGGGATGTCGCTGGACGAGATCGCGGACACGTTCCGCGAATGGAACAAGGGCCCGCTCGAGTCGTTCCTGATCGAGATCTCGGCGCGGGTGCTCTCCCAGCCGGACGACCGCGGCGAGCGCAGCGGTGATGAGCGCTCTGCGCGAGGCAGTGGCGCGCTGCTCGACGCGATCCTCGACGAGGCCGAGCAGAAGGGCACCGGGCGCTGGACCGCCCAGGACGCGCTCGAGCTCGGCATCCCGCTGACCACGATCACCGAGGCGGTGTTCGCGCGCTCGCTGTCGGCGCTGCGCTCCGAGCGCGAGGAGGCGGCCGAACGGCTGCAGGGCCCGCGGCCGTCCGGGGACGCCCCGCGCGACCTCGTCGACGACGTGGCGCGCGCCCTGTACGCGAGCAAGATCGTCGCCTACGCGCAGGGCTTCACGCAGATGGCCGCCGCCTCCGACGAGCACGGGTGGGGCGTCGACCTCGGCGCCATGGCGACGATCTGGCGCGGCGGCTGCATCATCCGCGCGCGCTTCCTGGACCGCATCCGCGAGGCCTACGACCAGGACCCGCACACCGCCAACCTGCTCCAGGTCGACCCGTTCCTCGGCGAGATCGCCGAGGCGCAGGACCCGTGGCGGCGCGTCGTCTCGACCGCCGTCGAGCTGGGGATCCCGGCGCCGGCGTTCTCCAGCGCGCTCGCCTACTACGACGGCTACCGCCGCGTGCACGGCCCGGCCAACCTGATCCAGGGCCTGCGCGACCTGTTCGGCGCGCACACCTACAAGCGCGTCGAGTCCGGCGACGAGACGTTCCACACCCACTGGGGCGAGTGAAGGTCGCGATCCTCTGCGGCGGCCGCGGCACGCGGCTGCGCGAGCACGGCCCGGCGATCCCGAAGCCGCTGGTGGAGATCGGCGGCATGCCGATCCTCTGGCACGTCGTGCAGATCTACGCCGCCCAGGGGCTGCGCGACTTCCTGCTGCTCACGGGCCACCGGGGCGACGAGGTCGAGGCGTTCGCGGGCGCGGCGGAGTGGCCCGACGGCGTGTCGGTGCGCTGCGCCGACACGGGCGAGGACACGCCGACCGGCGGGCGCCTGTGGCGGGTGCGCGAGGAGCTGGGATCCGCGCCGTTCCTGGCCACCTACGCCGACGGCGTGGCCGACATCGACCTGGCGGCCCTGCGCGACCATCACGCGGCGAGCGGCGGCCTCGGCACGGTCACCGTCGTCCGCCCGCGGCTGCCGTTCGGCGTCGCGATGCTCGACGGCGACCGCGTGTCGGGCTTCGAGGAGAAGCCGGTCGCCGAGCACTGGATCAACGGCGGCTTCTTCGCCTTCGAGCCCGGTGCGCTCGAGTACCTGCGCGAGGACTCCGTGCTGGAGCGCGAGCCGCTCGAGCGCCTGGCCGGCGACGGCCGCCTGACCGCGTTTCGCCACAGCGGCTTCTGGGCCTGCATGGACACCTACAAGGACGCGATCGAGCTCAACGACCTGTGGAGGGACGGCGCCGCGCCCTGGCGGACCTGGTGACCGCCGGCCGCGGATAGAATCCGCTGCATGGCAGGTCACTCCAAGTGGGCGGGGATCAAGCACAAGAAGGCGATCGTCGACTCGCGCCGCGGCAAGCTCTTCACGAAGCTGGCCCGCGCGATCACGGTGGCCGCCAAGGAGGGCGGGGGCGACATCGAGGGCAACCCGTCGCTCGCGCTCGCCGTGCAGAAGGCCAAGGACGCCTCGATGCCCAAGGACAACATCGAGCGCGCGATCGCCAAGGGCACGGGCGAGGGCGGCGACGCCGACGCGCTCGAGGCCGTCATGTACGAGGGCTACGGGCCCGGCGGCGTGGCGATCCTCGTCGAGGCGACGACCGACAACCGCAACCGCACGGGCTCCGAGGTGCGGCACGCGTTCGGCAAGCACAGCGGCAACCTCGGCGAGCCGGGCTCGGTCGCCTACCTGTTCGACAAGCAGGGCGTCGTGGTGGTCGACGCCGAGCGCTACACCGAGGACGACCTGATCGTCGCGATCGACGCGGGCGCGGAGGACATCGCGATGGACGACGACGTCTTCGAGGTCATCACCGAGCCGGGCTCCCTGGCCGCCGTGCGCGGCGCGCTCGACGAGGCCGGCATCGAGATCGAGAACGCCGAGGTCGCCCAGCGCCCCAAGACGCTGGTACCGCTCGACGAGGACGGCGCGACGAAGCTCATGAGGCTGATCGACGCGCTCGAGGACCTCGACGACGTGGACGCGGTCCACGCGAACTTCGACGTCCCCGCGGACGTCCTCGAGCGCGTCGCCGGCTAGAGCGCTCCCGGGGAGGCGTCCGGGGCGCCGCGCAGAATCACGTCCGTGCACGTGATCGTCCTCGGCATCGATCCAGGGGTGGCCAACACCGGCTACGGCGTCGTCGCCCACCATCGGGGGCGCCTCGTGGCGCTCGACGGCGGGGTGATCGAGACCGCGGCGGGGGAGGACCCCGGCGCCAGGCTGGCCGCGATCCACGAGCGGGTCGGCGCCCTGATGGACGAGTACTCGCCCGACGCCGTGGCGGTCGAGGACCTGTACTTCGGCGAGAACGCCCGCTCCGCGTTCGCTGTCGGGCAGGCGCGCGGCGTCGTGATCCTCGCCGCCGGCCAGCGCGGCGTGCGCTGCGCCTCCTACACGCCCCAGCAGGTCAAGGGCGCCGTGTGCGGCTCCGGCCGCGCCGCCAAGGACCAGGTGCAGCGGATGGTGCAGACGCTGCTGATGCTGCCCGAGCTGCCCAAGCCCGACCACGCGGCCGACGCGCTGGCCGTGGCGATCTGCCACGCCAACGGCGCGCCGATGGCCGCCGCGCTGCAGGCGCGCGTCGATGATCGCGCTCCTGTCCGGCGAGGTCGCGGTGCGCCGCGCCGACCACGTGGTCGTCTCCTGCGGCGGCGTCGGCTACCGGCTCTCGGTGTCGGCCGAGACCCTGCGCCACGTCCCGCGCGTCGGCGAGCCGGTGTCGCTGCACACCCACCTGATCGTGCGCGACGACGCGCTGCTGCTCTACGGCTTCGCCACCGAGGAGGAGCGGGACCTGTTCCTGCTGCTGATCGGCGTGCAGTCGGTCGGCCCGAAGATGGCGGTCGCGGTGCTCTCCGGCGGCCCGCCGCGCGAGCTGCTGGGCGCCGTCGCGGGCGGCGACGTCGCTCGGCTGCAGGCGGTGCCGGGCATCGGCAAGCGCACGGCCGAGCGGATCATCGTCGAGCTGCGCGAGAAGGTCGGCGTCCCCGACGCCGACGACCCGATCGTGATCACCCGCGCCGACGATCCTCGCTCGCTGGCCCGCGACGGGCTGCTCGGGCTCGGCTTCTCGCCGCAGGAGGCAGAGGACCTGCTGCGCAACGCGCCCGGCGACACGCCCGAGGACCTGATCTCCGCCGCGCTGCGCGAGGCCCGCCGGTGAGCCCGGACCCGATCCGCACGCCCGGCGTCTTCGCGGTCGACCCGGCCGAGGAGCGGATCCAGACCGCCCACGTGCGGCCCGACGACGACACCGAGGCGACGCTCCGGCCCCGCAAGCTCGCCGAGTTCGTGGGGCAGGAGGCGCTGCGCGAGCAGCTCCAGGTCTCGATCGCCGCCGCCTCCCGCCGCGGCGAGGCGCTGGACCACGTGCTGCTGGCCGGCCCGCCCGGGCTCGGCAAGACCTCGCTGGCGCAGATCGTCGCCGCCGAGCTCGACGTCCCGTTCATCCAGACCGCCGGCCCGGCGCTGGAGCGCAAGGCGGACATCGCCTCGTTCCTCACCGCCCTGGAGCCGCGCGCGGTGTTCTTCGTCGACGAGATCCACCGGCTGCCCCGCGCGGTCGAGGAGACCTTCTATCCAGCGATGGAGGACCGCCAGCTCCCGATCACGGTCGGCGCGGGGGCGGGCGCGCGCGTGGTCACGCTGGACCTCCCGCCGTTCACGCTGATCGGCGCGACGACCCGCTCCGGGCTGCTCTCGACGCCGCTGCGCGACCGCTTCGGCATCCAGCACCGGCTGGACCACTACGACCCCGAGGACCTCGCCCGCATCGTCGAGCGCTCCGCCCGCGTGCTCGACATCGAGATCGACCCGGCGGGCGCCGTCGCGATCGCCGAGCGCGCCCGCGGCACCCCGCGCGTGGCCAACCGGCTGCTCAAGCGCGTGCGCGACTACGCGGAGGTCCGCGGCGGCGGGGTCATCGACGCCGAGGCCGCCGGCTCCGCGCTGGACCTGCTGGAGGTCGACCACGAGGGCCTGGACCGCCTGGACCGCGCGATCCTCGGCGTGATCTGCCGGCGCTTCGGCGGCGGCCCCGTCGGCCTCTCCACGCTCGCGATCGCCGTGCAGGAGGAGTCCGACACGATCGAGGACGTCTACGAGCCCTACCTGCTCCAGCGCGGCTTCCTCCGGCGCACCCCGCGAGGCCGCTGCGCCACGCCTCACGCATACCGGCACCTCGGGCTCGACGTGCCCGACGCCGCCCGCCTGTTCGACGCCTAGAGCGCCGCAGGCGGACACGACCACCCGGCGCGCGATAATCGAGTGCTTGGCCATTCGCGTCACCAGCACCCGCATCATCGGCCGCGCGCCGGAGCTCGCCGAGCTCGAAGCCGCGTTCCTCGAAGCCGTCGAGGCCCGCCCGAGCATCGCGTTCGTGGCGGGGGAGTCCGGCGTGGGCAAGACGCGCCTGGTCACCGAGCTGGCCCGCAAGGTCAAGGAGGACGACGGCCGCG
The DNA here is from genome assembly GCA_963723395.1 of uncultured Solirubrobacteraceae bacterium. Taxonomy (GTDB): domain Bacteria; phylum Actinomycetota; class Thermoleophilia; order Solirubrobacterales; family Solirubrobacteraceae; genus DATFQI01. The sequence continues at coordinate 318,872 of CAVRQL010000003.1, forward strand.
TCCTGTGCGGCGACTGCGTGGAGCTGGGGGAGGGCGAGCTGCCGTACGCGCCGCTCGTGGCCGCGCTGCGCCCGCTCGTGCGCGACAAGGACCCGGTGCTGGAGGAGCTCGCCCCGCAGGCGCGCGCCGAGCTGGCGACGCTGCTGCCCGAGCTCGGCCCCGGGCCGGGCCCCGAGCGCACCGAGGACGGCGCCGGCACCGCCCAGCGCCGCCTGTTCGAGGCGCTGCTGACGCTGCTCGAGCGCCTCGGCCGCGACACGCCGGTGCTGCTGACGCTCGAGGACATCCACTGGGCCGACCGCTCGACCCGCGCGTTCCTGGCCTTCGTGGCCCGCGCGATGAGCACGGAGCGCGTGCTCGCGGTCTGCACCTACCGCTCCGACGAGATGCACCGCCGCCATCCGCTGCGCCCGCTGCTCGCCGAGATGGAGCGCGACCCCCGCTCGCGCCGCATCGAGATCGCCCGCCTGTCCCGCGAGGAGCTCAAGGGCCAGCTCGAGGACATCCTGGATGCGCCGCCCGACGCCGGGCTCGTGGAGCGCCTGTACGCCCGCAGCGAGGGCAACCCGCTGTTCGCGGAGGAGCTGCTGGCGGCCGGCGGCGACGGGCGCGGCAGCCTCCCGCCGACGCTGCGCGACGCGCTGATGGTCCGCACGGAGCGCCTGCCCGAGCCCAGCCAGGAGCTGCTGCGGCTGCTCGCCGTCGCCCAGCCGGCCGACCACGAGCTGCTGGCCGAGGCCGGTGAGCTGCAGGGGGCCGAGCTGCGCACCGCGCTCCGCGAGCTGGCCGCCGCGCACCTGATCGTCGCCGGCCAGGACGGCATGTACCGCTTCCGGCACGCGCTCCTGCGCGAGGTCGTCGACGACGACCTGCTGCCGGGCGAGCGCTCCGAGCTGCACATGGCGCTGGCCCGCGCGCTCGAGCACCGGCTGGAGTCCGGCGCCCCCGCCGTCTGGGTCACGGCCGGGATCGCCTACCACTACCGCGTCGCCGGCGACCAGCCCGCCGCCCTGCGCACGGGCGTCCGCGCCGCGGCCGCCGCCTCCGGCGTCCACGCCCACGGCGAGGCCGCCGCGCTGCTCGAGCGGGCGCTCGAGATCTGGGACCGCGTCCCGGACGCGGAGCAGCTCGCCGGCGCCACCCACGCGGACGTGCTGATGCGCGCCGCAATCGCGCACCGCTCCAACGGCGACGACCACCGCCGCTCCGAGCTGCTGCGCCAGGCGCTGAGCGAGCTCGACGCGGACGAGCAGCCCAGGCGCGTCGCCGAGGCGCTGGGCGAGCTGGCGGGCGCCGAGTGGTCGATGGGCCGCGGCGAGGCGAGCCGCTCGACCCTGCGCGAGGCGCTGGCCCTGCTGCCGCGCGACGACCACAGCCGCGAGCGGGCCGAGCTGCTGAGCCGCCAGGTCACCTTCCTGATGCTCCAGGGTCGCTACAACGAGGTCCGCGACGCGGCCGAGGAGGCGATCGAGCTGGCCCGCGAGGTCGGCGCGCCCGAGCTGTCGGGCCCGGTGCTCAACCGGCTCGGCGTGTCGCTGTTCGCGCTCGGCGAGGAGGAGGAGGGCCGGCAGGTCATCGACGAGGCGCTCGCCGTCTCGCGCGACGCCGGGGAGACGATCGACGCCGCGTTCGTGCTGTCCAACCTCGCCGACGCGCTCCACCGCGCCGGCCGCAGCCGCGAGGGCCTGCAGGTGGCGATCGACGGGGCGGAGCACGTGCCGTCGCGCTCGCGCGCCGAGGCCTGGTTCGGCCTGCTGCGCGCGGAGATCGAGACCGCCCTCGGCCACTGGGACGAGGCCGAGCGCCACATCCCGATGCGCGGCCGGCTCACGGGCACCACGCTCGCCAACGCCGACATCCTGCGCTCCTCGATCCTGCTGGGCCGCGGCGACACGGCGGCCGCCCGCCCGCTGCTGGAGGAGGCCGCGAGCCTGCTCGCGCAGTCGCTGGAGCCCCAGTACCTCGCCGGGTGCGGATCCCAGCGCGCGGAGCTCGAGCGCCGCGAGGGGAACGTGAAGGCCGCCCGCGCGGTCGTCGAGGAGGCGATCGACCGGATCGAGTTCTGCAGCGAGGACGGGGAGCGGCTCGCCGAGGTGGCCAAGGTCGGCGTCGCGGTGGAGGCCGACGCGGCCGAGCGGGCCCGCGATCTCGGCGACACCGAGGAGGAGCGCGCCTGCCGGCTGCGCGCCGACATGATGAACATGCGCGTGCAGGCCGCCGCCGAGGACGTGGACCGCGCCGTCACCCGCGCGCACGCCGCCAGCGCGGCCGCCGAGCTGACCCGCGCGGAGGGCGAGCCCGACCCGGCCGCCTGGTCGGCCGCCGCGGAGGCATGGAACGCCGTCGAGCGTCCGTACCACGCCGCGATCGCCCGCTGGCGCGAGGCCGAGGCGCACCTCCAGGCCGGGGACCGCACCGCGACGGTCGCCGCCGCCCGCGCCGCGGCGGAGTCGGCACGCGAGATGGGCAGCGCGTGGCTCACCGGCGAGGTCGAGGGTCTCGCCGCCCGCGCCCGGCTGCGCCTGGCGGAGGACGCCGAGCCCGCCGCCGCCGAGGAAACCGCCGACGACGCCTTCGGGCTTACCCCTCGCGAGCGTCAGGTGCTGTCGCTGCTGGCGGGCGGCGCCACCAACCGCGAGATCGGCGCGCGGCTGTTCATGGCCGAGAAGACGGCCAGCGTCCACGTGTCCCGGATCCTCTCCAAGCTCGACGTCCGCAGCCGGACCGAGGCGGCCGCCGTCGCGCACCGCCACGGGCTCGAGGCGGAGGTCCTAAGAGAACCTTGATGTGCCTGGCTACCCTCAGTTTTTGAAATGGCGCACCTGTTCATCTGCCCGAACTGCGGCAACCGCTCCACACAGCAGGACCGTCAGCAGGGGTTCCGCAACATTCCCAAGGGCTGCTCGAAGTGCGGGTTCGGCTTCCTCTTCGAGCTGCTCGACGACTACTACCCGGCTCCGAACGCCGCGTTCTTCGTGTGCGATCAGGAGGGCCGGATCATCGGCTGCGGCCGCGGCTCGCGCGAGCTCACCGGCCTCTCCGACGAGAAGACCATCGGCCGCCCCGTCCGCGAGGTGCTCGGCCTGGCCTTCGAAGGGGGTGAGGACCACGTCGGCACCGTCCTCGAATGGGGCGTGCGCCAGCTCGGCAAGCCCGTCACGGTCAACGCGGAGGGCGACCTGCCCGCGAAGGCCGTGGCCGACCTCTTCCCTGCGTACGACGACGACGGCGGGCTGTTGCTCGTGCTGACTCCGTCGAGGTAGTCCGCGCCCCGCGCAGATACCCTGTCGTCCCGGCATGTCCGACCGCCGCCGCTCGCTCTTCGTCCTTCTGCTCGTCTTCGGGCTGATCGCCGCATCCGCGGTCGTCGTCTGGAAGAAGCCCACGAAGCTCGGTCTGGACCTCCAGGGCGGCGTCCAGCTGGTCTACGAGGGCAAGCCCACCCCGCAGCAGCCGACGGTCACGCAGGAGGCGCTGAACCGCTCCCTGCAGATCATGCGCGACCGCGTCGACGCGTTCGGCGTCGCCGAGCCCGAGCTGCAGCTGCTCGGCGACCGCCAGATCGAGGTCAACCTCCCCGGCGTCGAGGACGCCGACCGCGCGGCGGAGCAGGTGGGCTCGACCGCCCAGCTGTTCTTCTACGACTGGGAAGCCAACGTCCTCGATGAGAACGGCAAGACCAACCCGACGGAGGTCAACGGCGGCCAGCAGCCGATCACCGGGCTCTACAACGCGGTCAAGCGCGCGTCCACCTTCAAGCCGCAGAACGACGGCAACAACGTCTCCTCCGCCCAGCCGCGCTTCTACGCCTTCGACAAGGTCTCCAAGCAGCCGCTGCTCAACGCCCAGACGTTCCCGAGCGAGAAGGCCGCGCTCGACGAGCTGACGCCCGAGGAGCGCAAGAACGCCGAGATCCTCGAGGTCCCCGTCGGCATCCTCGTCATCCGCGACGAGAAGGGCCCGGTCGGCAAGAACGGCAAGGAGCCGCCGCCCCCGGACCGCTGGTGGATCATCCAGGACAACCCCGCGCTGTCCGGCACGGACATCAAGAACCCGGAGCAGAACTTCGAGCAGAGCGGCGGCGGCGGCCCGATCGTCACGTTCGACTTCACGGACAAGGGCCGCAACGCGTTCCAGGAGATCACCGCCCGGATCGCCCAGCGCGGCGTCGACAACACGCTCCCGGGCGTCGACCCGCAGAACGCCTCGCAGCACTTCGCGATCGTGCTCGACGACGAGCTCGTCTCGGCGCCGTTCATCAACTACCAGGAGAACCCGGACGGCATCGACGGCTCGACCGGCGCCCAGATCTCCGGCGGCTTCACGATCACCTCCGCGCAGGACCTGGCGAAGATCCTCCAGATCGGCGCCCTGCCGATCAAGCTCGAGCTGATCTCGCGCTCGCAGGTCTCCGCCAGCCTCGGCGCCCAGGCGCTGGACCAGGGCCTGATCGCCGGCATCGCGGGCTTCGCGGTCGTCGCGATGTTCCTGATCGTCTTCTACCGCGTGCTCGGCGTCATCGCGACGCTCGCGCTGGGCATCTACGCGCTCTACTTCTACGCGCTGATCGAGCTGATCCCGATCACGATGACCCTGCCGGGCATCGCGGGGCTGATCCTCACGCTCGGCGTGGCCGCGGACGCGAACATCGTCGTCTTCGAACGGGTCAAGGAAGAGGTGCGCGCCGGCCGAAGTATCGGCCAGTCGATCGTGTCCGGCTACCGCAAGGGCCTGACCGCGATCATCGACGCGAACGTCGTCACCTTCCTGGTGGCGTTCATCCTCTTCATCCTCGCCACCGCGGGCGTCAAGGGCTTCGCCTTCACGCTCGGCCTGGGCGTCCTCGTCTCGCTGCTCACGGCGGTCGTCGCCACCCAGGCGATCCTGTACTCGATGCGCGGGACGCGGCTGATCCGCAGCCGCGCGGCGCTGGGCGCGGGCGAGCAGCGGTTCAAGTTCCGCTTCGACTACATGGGCGCCTCGCGCTGGTTCTTCTCGATGTCCGGGATCATCCTGCTCGTCGGCGCGCTGGCCATCGCGGGCCGCGGCGTGAACTTCGGCATCGACTTCGAGGGCGGCACGCGCATCACCGCGCCGCTCGAGCAGAACGCCTCGGTCGACGACGTCCGCAGCGCGCTCAGCTCGGAGGGCCTGGCCGACGCGAAGATCCAGACGATCGACAACCCGGACATCGGCAAGAACGTCGTCCAGATCACCACCGGCGAGCTGGGCCCGGACGACGTGCCGCGGATCGAGCAGGACCTGCGCAGCTCCTTCGGCCTCGCCGACCAGCCCACCACCGAGTCGATCGGCCCGAGCTTCGGCCAGAGCGTGGCCCGCTCCGCCGTGATCGCGATCATCGCGTCGCTGATCGTCATCTCGACCTACATCGCGCTGCGGTTCGAGTGGAAGTTCGCCGTGCCGGTGCTGATCGCGCTGATGCACGACGTGCTCATCGTGGCGGGCGTCTACGCCCTCGTCGGCCGGGAGGTGACGACGTCGACGGTCGCGGCGCTGCTCACCATCCTGGGTTACTCCCTCTACGACACGATCATCGTGTTCGACCGTGTGCGCGAGAACGTCCCGCGCATGCCGAGCGCGGCGTTCTCCCAGATCGTCAACCGCTCGCTGAGCGAGGTGCTGACGCGTTCGCTGGCCACCAGCTTCTGCACGCTGCTGCCGGTGCTCTCGCTGATGCTCTTCGGCGGCGACACGCTGCAGGACTTCGCGTTCGCGCTGCTCGTCGGCATCGCCTCGGGCACGTACTCGTCGGTGTTCATCGCCACCCCGGTGCTGGCGCACTGGAAGGAGCGCGAGCCCGTGTACGCGACCCGCGAGCGCCGGATCCGCGAGACGCTGGGCGCCGTCCCCGCCTACGCCACCACGGCGCAGGGCGGCCCGGTCGACGTGGCCCCGTCCGCGCCTCGCGGCGGCCGCCGCGACATCCACCAGACGCAGGACCCCTCGCAGGGCGTCTCCAAGGCGGAGTTCGACGACATGGTCAAGAACCTCGGCATCGAGGAGGCGGAGGCACGCGAGCCCGCGGCCGCCGCCCGCGCCGCCTCCGGGCGGCCCGCCGGAGGGCGCCGCGCCCGTGGGCGGAATGGAGACCCCACGCCGCCCGGAACGGCTCCGAAGCAGGAGCCGGGTGGCGACAAGCCGGCCGGCGAGGAGCCCAAGCCGCGCAAGCCCCGCAACCGCAAGCACGGGAGGCCTCGCTGATGGGCGCGCTCGTGTGGGTCATGACCGGCCTGGCGGTGTGGCACTTCACCGTCTTCCTGCCCGACCGCTTCTGGGGCGGCATCGTCGGCGCGTTCCTGGGTGCGCTCGTCGGGGCGTTCGTGTTCGGGCTGCTGGTCAACCTCGGCACGATCCCGGGGGAGGACGACATGTCGCTCCTGACCGCGCTCGAGGCGATCCCGGGCGCCGTGCTCGGCATGGGCGTCGTCTGGTACGCGGGGACCCGCAGCGAGCAGCCCGCGCACGGCCTCACGTGACGGCCCCCCGCTTCCACGCCGCGATCACCACCCCGTTCGGCGAGGACGGGATGGTGCACCTCGATGCGTTCGACGCGCACGTCGCCTGGCTCGCCGAGGCCGGGCTCGACGGCGTGTTCGTGGCCGGCACGACCGGCGAGGGCGTGCTGCTCGAGGAGGACGAGGTCGCCGCGCTGGTCGAGCGCGCGCTCGGCCACGGCATCAACGTGATCGCCCAGGTCGGGCGGCCGAGCACCCCGGCCACCGCGCGGCTCGCCCGCCGCGCGATCGAGCTCGGCGCCGACGGCGTCGCCGCCTACGTCCCGTGGTTCTACCCGGCCAAGGACGCCGAGGCCCGGACCCACTTCGAGGGCCTGCTCGAGGCCGCCGGCGACACGCCCGCCTACCTCTACAACATCCCGCGCCGCACGGTCAACGACCTCACGCCGGAGCTCGCCGGCGAGCTCGCCCGCGCGGGCTTCGCGGGCATGAAGGACTCCACCGGGGACTTCGAGCGCCACGAGGCCTACCTCGACGCGCTGGACGGCACCGACTTCGACCTCTACGTCGGCTCCGAGCCGCTCGTGCTGCGCGCCTACCGGCGAGGCAACGCGGGCGCCATCACCGGCCTCGCCGGCGCCCGCCCGGAGTTGTTCGTAGCGCTCCGAGAGGCGCTCGCCGCGGGCGACGACGCCGCCGCCGAGCAGGCACAGAGCGAGATCGCGGCCGCCAAGGCCGAGGTCGAGTCCGAGGGCTCCACGGTCGCCGGAGTCAAGCGCCGCGTCGCGGCCACACTCGCCGAGCGGGGCGTCACCTACCCGCCCGCGCTGCGCCCGCCGTTCGCCTAACCCCTAAGAGGGGTCAGATCTTGCATTCGAGCATCGGACGGCTTCCGTCCGGAGCTGACCGTACGTTCGAGCGTCGAGATGCACCCCGACGCCCGCCTCTCCCTCGAGCCGTACGAGTTCGCCGCCGCGCGGCGCCTCTCTGCTGAGCTGGACGTCTCGGGGATCCTCGCCCAGGTGCTCGTGCGCCGCGGCCTGGGCGACCCCGCCGACGCCCGCGCGTTCCTCGCCGCCGCCGACGAGCACCCGCTGGACGCGTTCGGCGGCCTGCGCGAGGCCGCGTCGCTGATCCTCTCCCACGTCTCGCGGAGCTCGCGGATCACTGTCCACGGCGACTACGACGTGGACGGGATCACCTCCTCGGCGGTCCTGATCCGCGTGCTGCGCACGCTCGGCGCCGACGTCGACTGGTACCTCCCGAGCCGGATCGACGACGGGTACGGCCTCGCCGCCGCGACGGTGGACCGCCTGGCCGCCCGCGGCACCGACCTGCTGGTCACGGTGGACTGCGCGATCACCGCGGTGGAGGAGGTCGCGCGCGCCCGTGCCGCCGGGATGGAGGTCGTCGTCACCGACCACCACTCCCCGCGGGCCGACGGCGTGCTGCCCGACGCCCCGATCGTGCACCCGGGCATCGGCGGCTACCCGTGCGCCGACCTGTGCGCCGCGGCCGTCGCCTACAAGCTCGCGCAGGCCCTGCTGGCCGGCGCGGGGGAGGACCCGCGGATGGCCGACGAGGACCTGGACCTCGTCGCGCTCGCCACCGTCGCCGACGTCGTGCCGCTGCAGGGCGAGAACCGCCGCCTCGTGCGCGCCGGGCTGCGCGCGCTGGCGTCCACCCGCAAGCCCGGGCCTGCGCGCGCTGATGGACGTCGCGCGCGTGGACCCGAGCACGATCGACGCGAGCGCGATCGGCTTCCGCCTCGGCCCGCGCCTGAACGCCGCCGGGCGCCTGTACCGGGCCGACGCCGGGCTGGAGTTGCTGCTCACCGAGGACCGCGAGCGGGCGCGCGCCGTCGCCCAGGAGCTCGACGCCGTGAACTCCGAGCGTCGCGACGTGGAGACGCGGATCCGCTTCGAGGCCGAGGCCCAGGTCGCCGAGCAGGGCGCAGCGGCGGCCTACGTGCTGGCCTCGGAGTCGTGGCACCCCGGCGTGATCGGGATCGTCGCCGCGCGCATCGCCGAGCGCCACCACCGCCCGGCGGTGTTGATCGCGCTCGAGGGGGAGGAGGGCACCGGCTCGGGGCGCTCGATCCCCGGCTTCGACCTCCTGGGCGGCCTGCATGCCTCCTCCGCGAAGCTCTCGCGCTACGGCGGCCACCGCGCCGCAGCCGGGCTGACGATCGCGCGCGCCGACGTCCCGGCGTTCCGCGAGGCGTTCGCCGCCCACGCCGCGAGCGTGCTCACGCCCGAGGACCTGCGCCGCGAGGTCCGGGTCGACGCCGTCGCCCCCGGCGACACGCTGACGCTGGGGCTCGCCGAGGAGCTGGAGCGCCTGGCGCCGTTCGGGCAGGCCAACCCGCCCGTCTCGCTGCTCGTGCCGAGCGCGCTGCTCGACGACCCGCGGCCGATGGGCGAGGGCCGCCACGTCTCCTTCACGCTCGCCGCCGGCGGCGCCCGCTCGCGCTGCGTCTTGTTCGGCGCCGGCTCGCGGCTGCCCGCGGAGCCCGGCGAGCCCGTGGGCGCCGTCGTGCGCCTGGAGGCCAACCGCTGGAACGGGACGATCGAGCCGCGGCTGGTGCTCCGCCACGCCCACCGCGCCGTGCAGGCGCCGATCGAGGTGGTCGGTGAGCCGGAGTTCCGCTCGGGCTGGCAGCGCGAGCTGGACCGCGACCTCCGGACGCCGCCCGCCCCGCCGCCGAGCCGGCGCGAGGTCGTGGACCGCCGCGGGACCGGCATCGCGGGCCTCGTCGCCGACCTGGTCGCCGCGGGCGAGCCGGTGCTGGTGGTGGGTGCCCACGCGCCCCATCGCGCCCGCCAGCTGCGCGACCGCGTGGGCGGCTTCTCGATCTGCTGCTGGCACGCGCTGGCCGACGATCCGGCGCTCGCCGAGGGCTTCACGCACGTCGTCGCGCTGGACCCGCCGGCGGGCCCGCTGCTCGACCATCCGTCCGGGGAGGGGTGGACCCATCTGGCGTGGGGTGCGCCTGAGCTAGGCTTTGCAACAAGAATTCATCACTGGGATTTCGCCCTGCGCGACCCCTTGGCAGCCACGTACCGCGCGCTCCGCGCGTCGCGAGGCGGTGAAGGGGAGGCCTGCGAGGCCGCGCTCCGGGGCGAGGGGCCGCAGCCGAGGTCCGCCGCGCTCGCGGGGCGCCTCGCGCGGGTCCTCACGGAGCTTGATCTCGTCGTCCTCGATCGCGAAGGGCCGGCCCTCACGGTCTCCGAGAGGCCCGAGCGGACCGCGCTCGAGCGCTCGGCCGCCTACCGGGCCTACCAGCAACGCCTTGAGGACGGACTCCGATACCTGACCAGCTCCCCGATAGCGATCGCCGCCTAGACGGCGATGTCGCCGCGGACCGCCCGCCGATCGCGGGCGGAGCGGTGGAGGGCGGGGGCGGCGCCGTGGCCGTCGCCGGGCACCGCCCGGTGGACCGGGCGAACGCGATCCAGGGGCTGCCCGTCGAGACGCCGGGCGATCTCACCGACCTCGAGCGGGAGCTGCTCGCCGACCTGTTCGCGATCGTCACCGAGCACGCCGACGAGGTCGCCGAGACCGTCAACCGGGAGCGCGTCGTGCAGGCGTTCGTGTTCGCCTGCGAGCACCACGCCGACCAGCGGCGTCAGTCGGGCGAGGACTTCATCGTCCATCCCGTCGGCGTGGCGAAGATCTGTGCCGGCATGCGCCTGGACACCGCGACGCTGTGCGCCGCGCTGCTCCACGACACCGTCGAGGACACCACCGCGTCGCTGGACGAGGTGCGCGAGTCCTTCGGCGAGGAGGTCGCCGGGCTCGTCGACGGCGTGACCAAGCTGACGGGGATCGTCTTCCAGTCGCGCGACGAGGCCCAGGCCGAGAACTACCGCAAGATGATGGTCGCGATGGCCACGGACATCCGGGTCATCCTGATCAAGCTCGCCGATCGCCTGCACAACATGCGCACGATCGACGCGATGCCCAAGCAGAAGCAGATCGACAAGGCCAAGGAGACCCTGGAGATCTACGCGCCGCTCGCGCATCGCCTCGGCATCCACGCCATCAAGTGGGAGCTCGAGGACCTCGCGTTCGCCACGCTGCACCCGCGCAAGTACCAGGAGATCAAGGGCCTGGTCAACCAGCAGCGCGAGGAGCGCGAGCGCTACGTGGCCAAGGCGGGCGGCTACCTGGGGAAGGAGCTCGAGGCGCTGGGCATCCAGGCGCAGATCTCCGGCCGGGCCAAGCACTTCTACTCGATCTACTCGAAGATGACCCGCAAGGGCCGCGAGTTCAACGAGATCTACGACCTCACGGCCATGCGCGTGATCGTCCCGTCGGTGAAGGACTGCTACGGGGCCGTCGGCGTGATCCACTCGCTCTGGAAGCCCCTGCCCGGGCGCTTCAAGGACATGGTGGCCATGCCCAAGTTCAACATGTACCAGGCGCTGCACACGACGGTGATCGGGCCCGAGGGGCGGCCGCTGGAGATCCAGATCCGCACCGGCGACATGCACGAGACGGCCGAGTACGGCGTCGCCGCGCACTGGCGCTACAAGGAGGGCGGCAAGGGCGCTCCGGCCGACCCGACGGCGGCCAAGCTGCAGTGGCTGAAGTCGCTGCTGGACTGGCAGCAGGACGACGACAACCCCGAGGAGTTCACCGACCAGCTGCGCGGCGAGCTGATCGAGGACGAGGTGTTCGTCTTCACGCCCAAGGGCGAGGTCAAGTCGCTCGCCTCGGGAGCGACGCCGCTGGACTTCGCCTACGAGATCCACACCGACGTCGGCCACCGCTGCGTCGGCGCGAAGGTCAACGGCAAGATCGTGCCGCTGCACTACGAGCTGCAGTCGGGCGACATCGTCGAGGTGCTGACCTCCAAGCGCGAGCGCGGCCCGTCGCGCGACTGGCTGGCGGTCGTCAAGACCACCCGCGCGCGCAACAAGATCAAGGCGTGGTTCAAGGCAGAGTCGCGCGAGGACTCCGAGCACACGGGCCGCGACCTGCTCCAGGAGCACCTCCACAAGGCGGGGCTGCCCGCGCAGAAGCTGACCGGCTCGCCGCTGCTGGCCGACGTGATCCGCGAGATGGGCTTCAAGAAGGCCGACGACTTCTACATCGCGCTCGGCGGCGCGAAGATCTCGCCGAAGGTCGTCGTCAACAAGGTGCTGGCGCGGCTGAAGGCCGGCGAGGCCGGGGTGGAGGAGCCCTCGGCCGCAGAGGACCTGATCCCGCGCAAGGCGCCCGCACGCCGCCGCCCGGAGTCGCTGGCCACGAAGTACGGGATCCGCGTGGAGGGCGTCGCCGACGTCCCGCTGCGCCTGGCCAAGTGCTGCCGCCCGGTGTCGGGCGACCCGATCATCGGCTACGTGTCGCTCGGCCGCGGGATCACGATCCACCGCGAGGACTGCCCGAACGGCGTCGCGCTGCAGAAGGACCAGAACCGGCTCGTGCCGGTGTCCTGGGACGGCGACAACGAGACGTCGTTCAAGGTGGAGATCCAGGTCGACGCCTGGGACCGCCATCGCCTGCTCGAGGACCTCTCGCGGACGTTCGCCGAGGGCGGCGTGAACATCATCGAGGCGCGCTGCATCGTCGACAAGCCGATGGTCAAGAACCGCTTCGTGATCGAGGTCGCCGACACGCAGGCGCTGAAGACCACCGTCAGCCGCCTGCGCGCCATCGACTCCGTGTTCGACGCCTACCGGGTGATCCCGGCAGGCGGCGCGTAGCCGGCTAGCGCACCTTCAGCTTCGTCCGCAGCGTGCGCTTCCTGCCGGCCGCGTCGCGGACGGTGATCGCCACCTTGTACTTGCCGGCGCGCAGCTTGCGCTTGAGCTTGATGGTCAGCACGCCCTTCTTGGGCTTGATCGTGCCGGTCGCGACGGTCTTCTTTCCGCGGGTGACCTTGATCGTGGCTCGCCGGACCGCCCCGGACGACTTGAGGGTGCACTTCACGCGCGCCTTCTTGCCGCTGCCGGTCCGCTTGCACGAGCGCACGCGGGCGTCGGCGAGCGTCGCGCGGCGGGTCGTGGTGCCGGCGGGGGGCGGGATCGTCCCGCCGCCGCCGGTCGGGGTCCCGGTGCCGCCGGGCGGCGTCCCGGTGCTGCCGGGCGGCGCGCACGTGTAGATGCGCACGTCGTCGACGAACCAGCCGTAGTCGGAGGCCACGCCGTCCGTGGCGATCCGGAACCGGAAGCGGACGGCCCGCCCGGCGAGCGAGCTGAGCGTCGCGCGGCTGGAGACGTAGCCGTTGCTCTCGCGCACGTACGCGGCCCTGCCCTCGAGCGGGTTGTTCGAGATGGTGGCGATGGTGCCGTTGTACGGGTTGTCGGTCATCAGCCCGCCGATGTCGGAGTAGCTCGCACCGTTGTTCGTGCTGATCTCGACCATGCCGCCGTCGTAGGCGCCGTCCGAGTCGTCGTCGAAGCCGTAGGCGTGGTTGAAGCGCAGGTACGCCGTGGCGCCCGCCGGGACCGCGACGCTGCGGGTCATCGCGATCGAGGCGTCGCTGACGCCACCGGGGTCGTCGCCCCACAGGTTGTGCGTGCCGCTGGTGGCGTAGCTCGGGTCCCAGTCGTACGGGTTGGGGTCCTGCGAGTAGTACCAGCCGCTCTGCAGGCTCCAGTTGCCGCTCGCGCGGTTCTCCATGTCGTCGGCGAACAGGTCGGTCGGCACCGTGCCGGTCGCGCACACCGGCGCGTCCACCGGGGTCGGCGCGGCCGGCGGCGAGACGCTCATCTCCACCGCCGCGGTCGCGTCGCCGACCTCGACGCAGTCGCCGGCGGTGATGCCCGCCGTGCCGACGAGGTTCGCGCACGACTGGCGCAGCGCGCTCGCCAGATCCGCGTAGTCGCTCGCCGAGGTGAGCATCTGCGTCAGCGTCTCGTAGTAGATCCGGGAGACCTTCGGGATGCCCAGCCCGGTGACCGTGACGCCGTTGAACGTCCCGCCGTCGGTCATCAGGAAGGCGGCCTTGTTGTTGACGCCGCTGTTGGTGTGGACGCCGCCGCCGTCGTCCTCGCCGAGGTTGGCGGTGTAGTTGGCGCTCGTCATCCGGTCGGGGTCGCCGAACGTGGGCGGGTTCTCCATGTCGCGACCCGCGCCGAACCCGGGGATGTCCTCGCCGAGCTGCCACTTGGTCGTGGCGTTGTCCGTGCCGGCGCCGTTGGTCTGGTCGACGAACTCGCCGAACACGTCGGAGATGGACTCGTTGATCGCGCCCGATTGGTAGTAGTAGAAGAGCCGGGCGCTGAAGTCGGTGACGCCGTGCGTCAGCTCGTGTCCGACCACGTCGTCGGCGGCCGCGAAGCCTGCGCCGTAGACCATCTGCGCGCCGTCCCAGAACGCGTTCGCGTACGGACACTGCGAGACGGTCGGGCAGTGGCGCACGGTCGATCTCAGCGGCAGGCCCTGGTCGTCGAGGCTGTCGCGCCCGAGGCCCGCGTAGAGGTCGTACGTGTCACCGGCGTACTCGTAGGCGAGGTCGACGTCGGCGTTGCCGGTCGCCGCCTGACCCTCCGAGCGCACGGGCGTGCGGCTCGGCGCGCACGAGTAGTTGGCCGACACGACGCCGCCCTGGTCGCAGACGACGCGGCTCCTGGCGTGCTCGATCTGGTCGATCGAGAGGGCGACGTTGCCCCGCGCCGCGTCGATCAGCATCAGCTGGTCGATCGCGTCGGCCGTCACGGCGGTGCGCCACACGAGCGTGGTGCCGTCCGGCCCGGGGCCGCCCAGCAGCTTGGCGTCGTACAGCCACAGCTCGGGCATCGAGGCGTCGAGCGAGGAGGCGGGAACGCCGTGCTCCCTGGCGACGGCGTCGATCGCGCTCTCGCGGGCCTCCGCGGAGCCGACGGCGGGGGAGGGCACGTCGGCGCCGGGCAGCGCCTCGCCGCCGGCCGACAGCACGCGGCCGCCGGCGTCGAGGTTGACCACCAGCTCGCCGCCGAGCACGGGCACGCCCGAGATCCGCTGCTGGAAGCGCACCGCCGTGCGGCCGCCCTGGCGATGGCTCGAGGCCACCGCGAGCTCCCCGGCGCGGACGCCGAACGCGGCGCCGTTGCGGGCCAGGAACGCCCGCGCGACGTCGGCCGCCGGCGCGGAGGCCGGCACTCCGGCGGGCCGTGGGAGCGGCCTGCCCGGATCGGTGCCGACGAAGCGCACGCGCCCCGTCTCGCGATGCTCGGAGACGGTGGCGCGCGGTCCGAGCGCTCGTTGCAGCCGGTCGCCAGGGGACGCCGCTGTTGCGGCAGCCGGCGCGAGAGCGCCCAGGATCAGGAGGAGGGCGGTGGGCGCCGCCGGTCGCAGAAGTGGCATCGCGGCCGATCCTCCGCGAGGCGGACCGATGCGCGCAACCGGCTTTTCGGCCAGGGACCGGCCGAACGACCCCTGGGGCCGGCCGGGCCCCAGCCCTGGCCGGCCTCGTGCCCTCCGTGGTTAGGACTTGTCCTTCGGGCCCTTCGCGTGCTCCGGGTGCTCCGGATGCGCGGGCTTGGCGGGCTTGGCGGGCTTCTCCTTGTGCTGCTTCTTGACCTTCGCGGTCTCGCAGCCGGTCAGCGTGTCGCGATGGTCGGCGACCACGCGGTCCTCGCCCTCGCCGCAGTCGACGGTGTCGGCGTACCTGTCGCGCGTGTTGATGCGGTCGTCGCCGGCGCCGGCGGTCACCTTGTCGGCGCCCTTGTCGCCGCGGATGCGGTCGTTGCCCTCGCCGCCGTCGATCGTGTCGTCGCCGCGGCCGCCGCGGATGCGGTCGTTGCCGGCGAGGCCGTTGATCGTGTCGTCGCCGCCCTTGCCGAAGATGGTGTCGGCGGACGGGGTCCCGGTGAGGGTGTCGTCGTCGCTGGTGCCCTTGACGGTCGCTGCGAGCGCGACGCTGGGGACGGCGAACGCGACGATGGCGGCCGCCAGGGCGATGGTGCGTGGCATGTGGTGAAGTCCTCCTTCGAGCCTTTGGAGGACATGACCCTCCGCCGCGGCGGAGGTTGGCCGGTTAGGGCTCGACCTGCTGCTGCTTCTTGGCCTGGCCGGGCGGCAGCGCGGCGACGGTCTCCGGCGTGGCGGCCGGCGTCGGATGCGGCTTGGACTTCGGCTTCGGCGCCTTGACCTTCACGGGCTTCACGCGCTTGACCTTCACCGGCTTGACGGGCTTGGGCGGCTTCGCGGGCTTCACCTTGGCGGCCTTGCGCTGCTCGCGCACCGCGACGCGCTCGGACTTGGCCTGCTCCTTCGTGACGCGTCGCTCCGCCTTCGAGGGCTTCTCGGGCGCGACCTTGGGACCCGCCGGCGTCTGCGCGCGGCGCTCCGGCCCGCGCACCTTCGCGGCGCGGTGGGGCTTGCGCGGAACGGCGCGCACGCGTCGCGACGGGCGTCGCCTCGGCGGCCACGAAGGTCGCCACTGGAGCCGGGGTGCGCGCGGCCGGGGCTGCAGTCTTCGCCGCGACCGCGGCGGCGGACCGCTGCGGGGGCTGCTCGGCCTGCTTGACGGCCACGGCGCCGCCGCTCGCTCCCCCGGCGACGACGACGCCGATGGCCACCTTGGCCCCGAGCCCGCTGCCGCCGGTGAGCGCGGCCACCGCGCCGCCGCCACCGCCGCCGAACATCCCGAGAATGGCTTCCTTGAGACCCGCGCTCGGCACCACGGGGAGCACGAGCCCGAGCGCGACCCGCTGCTCGCGCACGGCGTCGCGGTAGTCGCGGCACGGCTCGCAGACCGCCAGGTGGCGACGCAGCGGCCCGCGGCGCAGCTCGCCACCGCGCGCGGTGGACAGCCGCTCGCGGACCTGCTCGCACGGGAGCTCGCGCGCCTCGCGCTCCGCCATCAGCCGTGAGCGGGCCTGGTGCACGAGCGCCTTCACCTTGGCCTTCGGCACGTCGATGACGCCGGCGATCTCCTCGTGCGAGAGGTCGGCGAGCTCGGACAGCACGAGCGCGGAGCGCTGGTCCTCGGGCAGCTGGGCGATGTCGCCGAGCAGGGCGCGCAGGTCCGCCCGCTGCTCGACGGCGGCGCCGAGGCCGTCGACGGCCGGCTCGGCGTCCTCGGCGGGCACGGCCTCGGGCCTGCGGGCCGAGAGCATCGAGAGGCAGCGGTTGCGGGCGATCGTGTACAGCCATGGGCGCACCTCGTCCGGGCTGCCGCGCGCGACCAGCGCCCGGTGCGCGCGCAGGAAGGTCTGCTGGAGGGCGTCCTCGGCTTCCTCGGGGGAGCCGAGCATGTGCCGGCAGAAGCCCAGCAGCGCACGGTGGTGGCGGTCGTAGAGGGCCTCGAAGGCGCGCTCGTCGCCGCCCGCGGCGAGTGCCGCCAGCCGGACGTCGTCCATCCGGGCGAGCCGGAGACGGGGAAGCTGGGGAACTCGGAGTGCGGTGGCCGGCATCTAGAGGTCATCACTCACATACCCGATGACCCGCCGATGGAGCGGAGGTTGGCCTCATGGAAGGACAACCAGCGCCGCGCCGCCCGCCGCCGACCTACCCGACGATCCGGTCCGGCTGGGGAACGCCGTCCGGATTGCGGATCCTGCCCTCGGCGACCAGCTCTCCGATGATGTCGCGGGAGAGCTTGGCCAGCTCGCGCTTGCCGCGCGGCGTCGAGTCGAAGCCCCGCTTCGCGCTGACCAGACCGCGCCGCTCGCCGACGTAGCAGAGGCGGCTGAGGTACAGCGCGAGCGCCTCGCGGCCCTCCCGGCGCCAGAACGGATGGACGTCGCCCTTGTCGAACGCGTTCAGGCCGCCCTGGACGCAGCGCTCCGCCACGCCGGGCGGCGGTGGGTTGGGCGGGCGCTCGGAGATCCGCCAGCCGCCGCCCACGCGCTGGAGCTTCACCTGCAGCGGCGTGGGGAGACTCGCCAGCCGGACGTCGCTCGTCGAGCGTCGCCGTCGCGCGGTCGCCTTCGATCGTGGCGTCCGCCACCCGCACGGAGCGAAGGTCGCGCTTCGCATCCGCCGAGGGGCGGAGCTGGGGCGCGATCGCCTCTGGGCACGGCGCGCCCTCCTCGGCGAGCAGGTCGCGCTGGACATCCGCCGTCAAGGTCGCGCACACCGCGGCGGCGTCGCCGTCGGCGACGCCCTCGTAGTAGCGATCGACGGTCTTGTCGATCGCGGCGCGGTCGTCGGCCGGCCGAGGCTCGGCGGGGGCCGGATCGTCGTCGCCGCCGCTCGAGCACCCGCACAGCGCTGCGACGGCGAGAAGCACGAGAAGGCGGCGCATTGCGTCCGCCTACCCGCTCGGGAGGTGTTAGGCGACGATCTGGAGCGCGCCGGGCTCGACCGTGACCGTCACGACGTCGTCGTCGGCGACGTGGTCGCCGTCGACCTGCCACGGCACGGGACGGCCGTCGGCGGAGCGGATCACGACCTTGTGGGCGTCCTCGAACGCGCTCACGCGGCGGTGCTGCGTCATGTCCGCGGTGGACAGCGCGCGGACGAGCACGGTCGGGACGTCGACGGGGTTCGCGCGGGTGAGCACGACGCCGGCGAGCGTCCCCGAGTCCAGCCGCGCGCCCTCGGTGAGGTTGATCGGGCGCGTCTTGAAGTACGTGTAGGGCTGGCCGTTCTGGAAGAAGGCGCTGACGCCGCCGAACGGCTCGGCGCCGTCGACCTCCACGCTCAGCCGCGGCGGCTTGATCACGTAGCGGCGCATGAACGTCCCGACCGCCTTCTCGGTGAAGTACCAGGCCCCGAAGCGGCGCTTCATGTCCGGGTGCTGGTCCACGCGCTCGACGACGCTGGCGTCCAGCCCCATCCCGGCGGCGAAGGTGAACGCGCGCCCGTTGACGCGGCCGAGGTCGACGGGCCGCGGGTCCCAGCGGTCGGGCAGCCCGAGCAGGTGCTCGGTGGCGTCGACGACGTCGTTGGGGATCCCGAGCATCTTGCAGAACACGTTGTTCGAGCCACCCGGCAGGCACGTCAGCGGCGTGCCCGTCCCGGCCAGGCCGTTGGCGGCCTCGTTGACGGTCCCGTCGCCGCCGAACGCCACGACCACGTCGTAGTGCTCGCGGGCGGCCTCGGCGACCAGCTCGATCGCATGGCCCTTGCGCTGGGTGTCGATCGCGGTCACGTCGTAGCGCCCCTGCAGCGCGTACACGACGAGGTGCTTGAGGCGGTCCGACATCGTCGTCGCGTACGGGTTGACGATGACGAGCATCTTCTTCGCCTGGGCGGGGCGTTCGAGCGCGGCGACGTCCGCCAGGCGCTCGAGGGCCGGCGCTTCCGGGAAGGTCATCGGGGTTGTGAACACCGTGTGCCCGGGGGCGTTACGCTCGCCGCTCATGCGGGTGGGGCGGATGGAGGCAGGCGAGGGGCCGCGTCTGCGGGCGCTGCGGCGGGAGGCGCTGACCCTGGACCCCGCGGCGTTCGGCGCCACGCTGGAGCGCGACGAGGCGCGGCCCGAGCGGTTCTTCGACGATCTGGCCGCCGGCCCGGGCGTGGTCTTCGTGCTGGGCGACTGGGCCGGGATGATGGGCGTGCGGATGATCGGCGAGGAGCCCTGGGTGTGGGGCAGTTGGGTCTCCCCGCAACACCGCCGCTCCGGCGGCGGCCGCGCGCTACTCGACGCGGCGATCGCGTGGGCGAGGATCCGCGCCTTCCAGACGTTGCACCTGTCGGTGATGGAGCACGCGGACGCGCCCCGTGGGCTGTACGAGGCCGCCGGCTTCGTCCCCACCGGACGCGACGGCCCCGAGATCGTCATGGAGCTGGCGCTGCACCCGCAGCCGCGGCGGATCGAGACCGAGCGCCTGGTGCTGCGCGTCTACGAGGAGACCGAGCTCGACGCCCTGCACGCGCTGCGCGCCACGCCCGAGCAGATGCGCTGGCTCTACGACGACCTGCCCACCGAGGAGGAGAGCCGCGCGCGGCTGGCGCGGCGCATCGGGTTGACGCGCTTCGCGCTCACCGGCGACGCCATCGGCCTGGCCGTCGACCGCGACGGCGTGGTGGTGGGGGACGTCTCGCTGTTCCTGACCAGCGCCGAGCACCTGCAGGGCGAGATCGGCTACATCGTGCACCCGGACCATCAGGGCCACGGCTATGCCACGGAGGCCGCCGCCGCGGTGCTCTCGCTCGCGCTCGACGGGTTCGGGCTGCACCGCGTTGTGGGGACCATCGAGCCCCGCAACATCGGCTCGGCCCGCGTGCTCGAGCGGATCGGCATGGAGCGCGAGGCGCTGCTCGTCGAGAACGAGCTGGTCAAGGGCGAGTGGCAGAGCGAGGCGATCTACGCCGCGCGCGCTACAGCCAGCCGCGGCGGCGGAAGTAGCCGATCATCCCGGCCAGCAGGAGGACCATGAAGGCGATGATCGCCCAGAACGCCGTCCGCGACTCCTCGCCGGGGACGCCCACGTTCATGCCCCAGATGCTCGCGATCAGCGTCAGCGGGAGCACGATCACGGAGATCGCGGTCAGCACCCGGAACGTCTCGTTGGTGCGGTGGGCGATCGCCGACTCGTTCGTGGACTCGAGGCCCTCGACGACCTCCTTGTAGTTCTCGAGCATGTCCCACACGCGCTCGGAGGCGTCGTTGATGTCCTCGAAGTAGATGTCGAGGTCCTCGGCGATGTAGCGCGCCTTGGTGCGCTCGAGGTCGCGGAACGCCGACCGCTGCGGCCGGACGATCTTGCGGAAGTTGATGATCTCCTGCTTGACGTTGGAGATGTCGCGCACGACCTCGGCCGACTGCTCGCCCTCGAAGATCTCCTCCTCGATGCGCTCGAGCTTGTTGCCCATCTTGCGCAGCATCGGGAACGAGGCGTCGACGCAGTCGTCGACGATCTTGTAGAGCAGGTAGCCGGGGCCCTTGGAGAACAGGTTCTCGCGCAGGTCCTCGTTGCTGCGGCAGCGCTCGAACAGGTACTCGACGGCCTGCAGCGGCTCGTTCTGGATCGTGATCAGGTAGTCGGGCCCGACGAAGAGGTCCAGCTCGGCGGCGTTGAGCCGGGCGACCTTCTTGTCGTAGCGCGGGAAGTGCAGCACGATGAACAGGTAGTCGTCGTACTCGTCGACCTTCGGGCGCTGGTTGCGCGAGAAGACGTCCTCGTAGTCGAGCGGGTGGAACTCGAAGCGCTCCTCCAGCCAGGCCTGGTCGACCGGCCGCGGGCGCTCGATGTTGATCCAGCGGAGGCCGGGGGCCTCGACGATCTCGACGCGCGGCTCGTCGCGCTCGGGTGTGCGCTCAGCGGTGCGCGACCGCGCGGAACGGCGCCCGAAGGGGGAACGGGGGAGGCTCGGCATGCCCCGGACTGAACGGCTCGTCGGTCGTCATCGCTCCTTGATTCTACGTCGCGAGCCGAAATCCGTTGCTACGATTCACGCACTGCATCAAGAGGGGTGGAGGGATTGGCCCAAAGAAGCCCCGCCAACCATCTCGCCTAGGCGAGAACGGTGGCAATTCCATCAGGCTCCAACATGGCCTGGGAGATGCGGCTTCGGCTCTCCTTGGAGGCCTCCGCCGCACCACCCGGGCGGAGGTTTTTCATATGCCGGCAGATGCCCTGAAGTGCAAGGAGTGCTCGACCACCTATCCGCTCGACGCGCGCTACGTCTGCGAGCGCTGCTTCGGACCGCTGGAGGTCGCCTACCGCCCGCTCGACGCCGACGCGGCCGAGCTCAAGCGCCGCATCCAGGCGGGGCCCCACACGCTGTGGCGCTACGCGGACTTCCTCCCGCTCGAGGGTCCACCGCGGAGCGCGCTGCCCACGGGGTGGACGCCGCTCGTAAAGGCGCCGCGGCTCGCCGAGCGCCTCGGCCTCGGTGAGCTGTACATCAAGAACGAGACCGCGAACCCCACGCACTCCTTCAAGGACCGCGTCGTCTCGGTCGCGCTGGCCCGCGCCCAGGAGCTCGGCTTCCAGACGATCGCCTGCGCCTCCACCGGCAACCTCGCCAACGCGGTCAGCGCGCACGCCGCGGCCGCCGGCCTGGAGTCCTACGTGCTGATCCCGGCCGACCTCGAGCAGGAGAAGATCCTCGCCACCGGGGCCTACGGGACCAACATCGTCGCCATCAAGGGCAACTACGACGCCGTCAACCGGCTCTGCACCGAGATCGCGGGCGAGCGGCCGTGGGCGTTCGTCAACGTCAACCTCCGGCCCTACTACGCCGAGGGCTCCAAGACGCTCGCCTTCGAGACCGCCGAGCAGCTCGGCTGGGAGCTCCCGGACCGCGTGGTGGCGCCGATCGCCTCCGGCTCGCTGTTCACGAAGGTCGCGCGCGGCTTCCAGGAGTTCATCGACGCCGGGCTGCTGACCGGCGAGCTGCCGATCTTCAACGGCGCCCAGGCGCTCGGCTGCTCCCCCGTGGCCACCGCCTTCGCGGCGGGGACCGAGGTCTGCAAGCCGGTCAAGCCGGACACGATCGCCAAGTCGCTGGCCATCGGCAACCCGGCCGACGGGCCGTATGCCGTCGAGCTGGCCACCAAGACGTCGGGCTCGATCGAGAGCGTCACCGACGACGAGATCCGCGCGGGCATCCGCCTGCTGGCCGAGACGACCGGCATCTTCACCGAGACCGCGGGCGGGGTCACCACCGCGGTGCTCGCCAAGCTCGCCGAGCGCGGCGACATCGGCACCGACGAGCGCGTCGTCGCCTACATCACCGGCGACGGGCTCAAGACGCTCGACACCGTCAAGGGAACGTTCGAGGTGACCGAGATCGCGCCGTCGATCGACGAGTTCGACGCCGCGTTCGCTCCGGCCGGGGCCACGGTCTGATGGCGGTCACGGTCAAGCTCCCGACCCAGCTCCGCGACGCCGCCGGCGGCGCCGCCTCGACCCAGGTCGAGGCGGGCACGGTGGGGGAGGCGCTGGAGGCCCTGTACGCCGAGCACGGCGAGCTGCGCGGCCGGCTCGCCGACGACGGCGGCGGGCTGCGCCGGTTCGTCAACGTCTACATCGGCGGCGAGGACATCCGCTTCCTGGACGGCCTCGAAACGCCGGTCAGCGACGGGGACGAGCTGACGATCCTCCCGGCGCGTCGCCGGGGGCTGAAGTCGTCGGCGCCGACTAGGTCGAGCTCGAGCGCCGGCCCGAGGACGGCGGCCAGCGCCTCCATGCTCTCGGCGACCGAGCGCTCGTAGGCGGCGACGATCTCGTCGCGCCACTCGCTCTGGCAGCGGTCCAGCTCCTCCATGTCGGCGCGCGAGTAGGACACCTGGAGGACCGTCGCGCAGTCCGAGCAGCGCAGGTCGACCATCACCTCGTCGGACTCCTTCCCCTCGCAGCGCAGCGGCTGGAGATAGGAGGAACCGCAACTCGGGCAGCTCGTGAGCCTCGCCACGACCGCGAAGGTAGTGGCGAGGCCGGACGGACCTCGCTCCTACTTCTTGACCGTGATCTTCATCTTCATCTCCTCGTGGAGCGTGCAGACGATCCGGTAGGTCCCCGCCTTGGTCAGCTTGCGCTTGAACGTGATGCCCGACGACGCCGGCTCGGAGTGGAACTTCTTGACCCCCTTGGGGCCCTTCTTGAGCTTGACGTCGTGCACGTCGCCGGCCTCGTCGGGCCAGCGCCAGGTCACCTTCGTGTTCTTGCGGACGGTGAGCTTGGCGGGCGCGTAGTAGTTGTCGGCGATGTTGACCGTCCGCGGCTTGGGCGCCGCGGCGGGCGCCGCCGCGACAAGCGCGGCGGCGATCGCGAGCGGGACGATCACTTCTTGAAGACCTCCAGCGGCTTCGCGTCCGAGCGGGCCTTGTGGGGGTACTTGATCCAGCCGTTCAGGGCGCTCGGCCCGGCGAAGCCGAGGAGCTGGTCCTGGGCCGCCTTGTCGAACGTGTTGGCGCCGTCGAACGGGCACGCCGGGAACGCGGCCGGGTTGTCCGGGAGCGTGGTCTGCACGCCGGAGTTCGGCCCCCAGCAGTTGCCGGTGCCGTTGCCGTCGTAGGCCAGGTCGCGGCCGTTGCGGTCCTCGCCGCCCGAGCCGAACACGTTGTCGTTGATGCGGTTGGCGGCCAGCGCGCGCGCCTCGAGGGTCTTGTCGAGCAGGATGCCCTCGACCGCCGCGGCCCCGACCAGGTAGTTGCCGAAGATGCGGTTGCCCTCGATCAGGTTTCCGCGGCCGCCGAGCAGCAGCACGCCGGTCCCGATCGGCACCAGCGGCACGACACCCGACTTCTTGGGCTTGAACGGCGCGCCCGCATGGAAGTTGAAGTTGTTCCAGAAGATGTCGTTGTCGGTGATCACGTTCTGCTCGGCGGGCGGGAACTTCTCCGACTCGAGCGCGTTCGGGACCACCCCGATGCCGTTGTTGAAGAACTTGCTCTTCGTGATCGTCACGTAGCGCATGTTGGTCGCGCTGAAGCCGATCGGGTTGCCCCAGCTCTCGACGCCGCGGACCACGGAGCGGATCGGGTTGGTCTGCTGCGGCGTCTGGCCGATGTAGAAGCCCGCGTCGCTGTTGTACCGCGCCTTCGAGCGCGACATCTCGCCGCCCTTGGAGTTGAAGGCGTAGACGCCGTAGACGCCGGTGTGGTCGGCGACGAGGTTCGTGAGCTTGTAGCCGACGGCGTTGGTCACGAAGAAGCCGTTGGCCTTGTAGTCACGCGCCGTGAAGCCGTCGATCGTGACCTGGTCGGCCTCGTTGACGAAGAACCCGTTCTGCTTCTTGTTGCGCCCGTCGAGGAGCACCTTGGCCGGCTTCTTGGGGTTGCCGACGATCCGCAGGTAGCGCTTCTTCTTGCCGCTGATCAGCACCGACTCGCGGTACGTGCCGGCCTTGACCTTGATCTTGTCGCCGGCCTTGGAGGCGTTGACCGCCTTCTGGATCGTCTTGAACTTGCACTTCTTCTGCTTGCAGACGGTGCGCGTCTTGAACGGCCCCTTGGGCTTGGGCGCGATCTTCCCGGGCTCTTTCGGCTCGGGGTAGGTCTGCGCGCCGGCGACGGCGGGGAACAGGAACAGGGCCGCGACTGCCGCGGCGAGGGTCTTGCGCAAGGGGCTCTCCTCTGTGGGCTTCAGGCCGTCACGTCGTACCAGCCCGCCATGCCCTCGTCCTGATGGGAGAAGACGTGGCAGTGGTACAGCCAGCGGCCGGGGTTGTCCTCGGTGAACCGGGCGGTGATGGTCTCGCTCGGTCCGACCGTGGTGGTGTCTGTGGGGGCCCCGCCGGTGTCACGCCAGCGGTGCCCGTGCATGTGGAAATCGTGGAAGTTGGAATCCATTCCGAACACGTGAATTGCCACATCTTGGCCTACGCGCGCCTTGAGCGTCGGGGTATTGCCCGCGAAGGCGTGGCCGTTGATGCATTGGAAGGCCCGGTCGAGGCCCGTGATCGGCGGCGTCAGCTGGTGCAGCATCAGCGAGTAGTTGACGTCCGGGATCTTGGCCCCCTTGGGGGTGATCACGATCGAGCCGAACAGGCCGCGGAACGTGTTCAGCGTGTGGTTGGGGCCGTGGTCGTGGTACGGCCACGCACCCTCGGAGCCCGGGACGCACTCCCAGAAGTACGTGAACTCCTCGCCGGGGGCCACGAAGCCGCCGGCGCGCGAGTACTTGCCGAGGTAGGCGCCGTCGTACTCGGGCGAGTAGCGGACGCCGTGCGGGTGCATCGTCACGGCCTGGCGCAGCTTCTTGTCGGCGTTGCGGAAGTGCACGACGAGGACGTCGCCGATCTCCGCGTAGAGCGTCGGCCCGGGCATCGCGATGCCGCCCTTGGGGGCCGCGAAGCCGGGCGTCATCTCCTGGTAGACGTAGCCGCGGAAGGACGTCTTGCCGGAGATCTTGCGGCCGTGCCAGTCGTCGCGGCCGGTCGGCACGATGTTCCAGCCGACCGAGCGCGCCTGGATCCAGTACTCGCGGTTGACGCCGCCGGGGGCGGGCGCGGGGCGTGGGAGCTCGCCCTGCGGCGGAGGCGCGGGCGCCAGGCGGTCGGGCGACGCGGGCGGCGGCGGCGTCCGCCTTCGCGGCGGCGCCCTTCTGGCCCAGGTCCACCTCCTCGCCTCCGATCGTGCACAGCAGCGCGGCGCCGGCTCCGATCTGGAAGAAGGAGCGGCGCGAGGTGAGGAGTTCTTGGTCTCGTTCTTGGTCAGGCATGGGCGCGCGCGAGCCTACACACGGCGCACCTATTTGCCGAGGAGAAGCGCATCACTCGCCCTCGACCGGGTATCAATGGGTAGCTATGAACGCCACCCCAGTCACTGGACGAGGTCATCCCGCGCCTGCGCGGGCTGCTGCACGCCTACGCGTTCTGGGCCGCCGTCGTGGCGGCGGCGGTGCTGCATCGTCGCTCGCGCCCAACGCCGAGGCCCGCGTGGCGTGCGCGATCTACGGCACCGGCCTGTGCGCGCTGTTCGCGGCCAGCGGCCTCTACCACCGCTGGCGCTGGAGCCCGCGCTGGAAGCCGCTCCTGCGCCGGGTGGACCACAGCACCATCTACCTCTTCATCGCGGCCACCTCGACGCCGATCGCGCTGCTCGTGCTCGAGGGCACGATCCAGGTCGTCGTGCTGGTCAGCGTGTGGGTCGGCGCCGCGCTCGGCATCGCGTTCGCGCTCGCGTGGATCGACGCCCCGCGGATGCTCACGTGCGCCACGTACCTCGCGTGCGGCTGGGTCGGCGTCGTCGCCGTCCCGCAGCTGCTGACCGAGGTCGGCGTCGCCGCGTTCGTGCTGTTCCTCGTCGGCGGGATCCTCTACTCGGCGGGCGCGACGATCTACGCCGCCCGGCGCCCGAACCCGTGGCCGAAGACCTTCGGCTTCCACGAGCTGTTCCACCTGCTGGTCATCGCTGCCGCCCTCGTGCACTTCATCGCGATGGCCGCGTGGGTCGTGCCGCACGCCGCCGGGTAGCATGGGCATCCGCAAGCGCCGGTAGCTCAGTGGATAGAGCGCTGCCCTCCGGAGGCAGAAGTCGGGGGTTCGAATCCCTCCCGGCGCGCTGTTGCGGCTCGCGGGCGCGCCGGCGCCCAACGGTTCCGTGGACCTCGCGATCATCTCCGACACCCACTTGCCTCGCGGCTCGCGGGTGTTGCCCGAGGCCTGCCTGGAGCGGCTGATCGCGGCCGACGCGATCCTGCACGCCGGCGACTTCATGGAGCCCGAGGTGCTCGAGTTCCTGCAGGGCATCGGCCCGCCCGTGCACGCGGTCCGCGGCAACGTCGACTCCGCGTCCCTGCAGGCGCGGCTGCCGCTGACGCGGATCGTCGAGGCCGACGGCGCCCGGATCGCGATGATCCACGACGCCGGCCCCGCCGACGGGCGGCTGCGGCGGATGCGGCGGCGGTTCGCCGACGCCGACGCGGTGGTCTTCGGGCACTCGCACATCCCGCTGCTGGAGACAGAGGCCGGGTTCACGATCTTCAACCCGGGCTCGCCGACCGAGCGGCGCCGCGCGCCACGGCACACGATGGGCGTCGCGACGGCCTCCGACGGGGCCGTCGCGTTCGAGCTGGTCGCGCTGGATTAACCTCGGGCTCCCGATGGACCTCTCGCTCTTCTTCGCCGGCACGGCCGGCTCGGCGCCGACCGCCCGCCGCGGGCTGCCCGCGCTCCTGCTGCGCGCCGGCGGCGACCGGATCCTCTTCGACTGCGGCGAGGGCACCCAGCAGCAGCTCCTGCGCTCGGTCGGGCTGCCGGAGCTCGACGCCGTCTTCCTCACCCACTTCCACATCGACCACTGGCTCGGGCTGGTCGGGATGCTCAAGACGTTCGACCTGCGCGCCCGCGAGCGGCCGCTGACGATCTACGGCCCTGCCGGGGCTCGAGGCGCTCTTCGCCACGCTGCGGCCCGTGTTCGGGCGCACCGCCTACCCGTTGACGCTGGTCGAGCTCGAGCCGCACGAGGAGGTCGGCTTCGACGGCTACGTGATCGGGGCGTTCCCGGTCAAGCACCGCGTCGAGGCCTACGGCTACGCGTTCGTCGAGGACGACCGGCCGGGGCGCTTCGACGCCGACGCCGCGCGGCGCCTCGGCGTGCAGGAGGGCCCGGACTTCGGGCGCCTGCAGCGCGGCGAGACCGTCGGCGGCGTCACGCCCGACCAGGTCGTCGGCGAGACCCGCCCGGGCCGCCGGATCGTGCTGTCCGGCGACACGGCGCCGTGCCAGGCCGTCGAGGTGCACGCCCACGGCGCCGACGTCCTCGTCCACGAGGCGACCTTCCTCGCCGACGAGCGCGCCCGCGCACGGCAGACGTTCCACTCCACGGCCGGCCAGGCCGCCGAGCTGGCCCGCGACGCCGGCGTCCGCCTGCTCGCGCTCACGCATCTGTCGACGCGCTACTTCCCGCGCGACATCCGCCGCCGAGGCGCGAGCCGTCTTCGCCGACACCGTGGTGCCGCGCGACTTCGACGCCATCGAGGTCCCGTTCCCGGAGCGGGGAGCGCCGGCGCTGGTCAAGGCGGAGCGCGAGCCGGCGCCAGCAGGCGCCTGATCAGCGCGGCCGGCTCGTCGCTCGCCATCGCGCGATGCGTGAGGCGGATGGTCCGCCAGCTGGCGGCCTGAAGGCGAGCGTCGCGCGCGCGGTCGTCCTCGAACGCCTTGCGGTGCGCGTGGAACTCGTAGCGAGTCGAGCTCGACGATCAGGCGCGCCTCCGGCCAGTGGGCGTCGACCTCCAGGCCCTCGACGATGCCGTTGATGACGGGTGGCGGCAGGTCGTGGCGGGCGACGAACCGCACGAAGGCGCGCTCCAGCTCCGACCGCGTCCGCGACGCGGCGTCACGCGTCGCCGGCCCGGTGCGAGCCGCGCCAGCGCGTCCGCGCCCACCAACCGCCGCACCTGTGCTTCGGCGACAGCGCGTTCGAGCTCTGCGGGCGACAGGACGTCGGCGAGGTCGAGCAGGGTACGGGCCGGGCTCGTGATGGGGATGCCGAAGTGGCGCGACCGGTCGTCCGCCGTCAGGCCGCGCGCTCGGTGCATCACGATCCCGGGCCGGCGGCCCGCGTGCCGGCACGTCACGTGCACCGGCCCGGTGTGCGGCCGCAGCACCGCGTAGCGCGCGCCCGCCGACTGATGGCTCAGCAGCGCCCCCGGCCCGCACGCGAGCACCGCCGCGAGGTCGCGGCCGAGCGGTCCGACGCCCGGGTGGCCCACGGCGTACACCCCGCGATGAAGGCGGTGGAGCCTGACGGCGCCGCCACGCGGCGTCGATCGCGCCACACCGGCACCCCGGCCGCGCAGCAGTTGCCGCCGCGCTCACCACGCCGTGCTGCCGCGCCGCGATCCGGCGATCCGGCGTCCCAGTCCGGGGGTGGAGACGACTTCACTGCCTATATCGGCGGTCAACTCGTTCCACCCCGCAAGCCTCGCCCGCAACGTGCAACGGAACAACGCGCGATCGCGACGATTCCGCTCCAGCCGCTGCTAGCTTCTCCGGCACGCCCTTTAACCCGGCCCCGTGAGGCCAGGAAGGACCATATGTCGCAGCAAAGGGTCGTTCTCGACGAGGACGACATCCGCCGTACGCTCGTGCGGATCGCGCACGAGATCGTGGAGAAGCACGCCGGCCGCCCGCTGGCGCTCGTGGGGATCCACCGTCGCGGCGCGCACCTCGCCAACCGGCTCCAGACGCTGGTCACGGACCTCCTCGAGGAGGAGATCCCGCGCGGGGACATCGACATCGCCTTCTACCGGGACGACCTCTCCACGAGAGCAGCCGACCCCGAGGTGCACAGCACCCACCTGCCCTTCCGGCTGGAGGACTACAGCGTCGTGCTCGTCGACGACGTCCTCTACACCGGCCGGACCGCGCGCGCCGGGATCGACGCCCTGTTCGACTACGGGCGCCCCGACCGCGTGCAGCTCGCCGTGCTGGCCGACCGCGGCCACCGGGAGCTCCCCATCCGCCCCGACTACGTCGGCAAGAACCTGCCGACCGCGCGCTCCGAGCGCGTCAACGTCCGGGTCACCGAGGTCGACGGCGTCGACGAGGTGGCCATCGTGAGCCTGCAAGGAGCGATCGCGTGAGGCACCTGCTGTCCATCGAGGACCTCGACCGGCCCGCCATCGAGCGGATCCTGGACCGCGCCAAGTCCTTCACGGAGGTCTCCGAGCGCGAGATCAAGAAGGTGCCGGCGCTGCGCGGCCGCCGCGTGCTGAACCTCTTCTACGAGGCCTCCACCCGCACCCGCTCCTCCTTCGAGCTGGCCGCCAAGTCGCTCTCCGCCGACGTGATCAACTTCGCCGCGGGAGGCAGCAGCGTCGAGAAGGGCGAGTCGCTCAAGGACACCGTCCAGACGCTCTCCGCCTACCAGCCCGACCTGATCGTGATCCGCACCCCGCACGTGGGCGCCGCCGAGCTGGTCGCCGGCTGGACGACCGCGAGCGTGGTCAACGCCGGCGACGGCAAGCACGAGCACCCGACGCAGGCGCTGCTCGACGTCTACGCGCTGCGCGACCGGATCGGCACGCTCGACGGCAAGAAGATCTGGATCGTCGGCGACGTGATCCACTCGCGGGTCGCGCGCTCGTGCATCCAGGCGTTCACGCGGATGGGCGCCACCGTGACCGTCTGCGGCCCGCCGACGCTGCTCCCGCGCGGCGTCGAGTCGCTCGGCTGCGAGGTCTCCTACACGCTCGACGGGCTGGGCGAGGCCGACGTCGTGTACGCGCTGCGGATGCAGAGGGAGCGGATGACCGACTCCTTCGTGCCCTCGCTGCGGGAGTACGCGGCGCAGTACCAGATCGACGGCCGCCGGCTCGGCGCCCGGCAGGTGCTGATGCACCCCGGCCCGGTGAACCGGGGCGTGGAGCTCGCCGCCGAGGTGATCGACTCCCCGCAGGCGATCATCGGCCAGCAGGTCGCGGCCGGCGTGGTCGTGCGGATGGCGGTCCTGTACGAGCTGCTGGCGGGCCGGACCGCGCCGGACCGCGCCGCGACGCCCGCGGGGGTGGGGGCATGAGCGTGCTCGACCACCGCGAGCAGCCGCCGGCCGACCTGCTCGTCCGCGGCGCCCACGTGCTCGACCCGCGCGCCGGGATCGACGCGCAGCACGACGTCCTGGTGCGCGGCGGCACGATCGCCGAGATCGGCGCGCCCGGCACGCTCGAGGCGCCCGAGGGCGCCGAGGTGCTCGACGGCGAGGGCCGCCACCTGTTCCCCGGCTTCGTCGACCCGCACGTGCACCTGCGCACGCCCGGGCAGGAGCACAAGGAGGACCTGGACTCCGGCACCCGCGCCGCGGCCGCCGGCGGGTACGTCGCCGTCGTCGCGATGCCCAACACGGACCCGACGGTCGACTCCGCGCCGGTGCTGCGCTCGCTGCGCGAGGCCGCCCGCCGCGAGGCGCGCGTGCCGGTCGGCTTCATGGCCTCGATCACCCGCGAGCTCGGCGGCGAGTCGCTGACCGAGATGGCCGAGCTGGCCGACGCCGGCGCGCTCGGGTTCACCGACGACGGACGGCCCGTGCACCGCGCGGGGATCCTGCGCAAGGCGCTGCAGTACCAGCGGCTCGCGGACCGGATCCTGTGCCTGCACGAGGAGGACCCGTCGCTGTCGGGCAAGGGCGTCATGCACGAGGGCGACGTCAGCGCCCGGCTCGGCCTGGCCGGGATCCCGTCGATCTCCGAGTCGACGCTGATCGCCCGCGACGCCTCGCTGGCCGGGCTACGAGGGCGGGCGCATCCACATCCAGCACCTGAGCGCGCGCGAGTCGGTCGAGGCGGTCGCCGAGGCGAAGGCGCGCGGGGTGCTGATCAGCGCCGAGGCGTCGCCGCACCACCTCACGCTGACGCACGAGGCGCTGCTGGAGCGGCTCGACACGCGGCTGAAGATGAACCCGCCGCTGCGCGACGAGGGCGACCGGCAGGCGCTGATCGCCGGGCTCCTCGACGGGACGATCGACTGCATCGCCACCGACCACGCGCCGCACGCGCGCGAGGAGAAGGAGGTGCCCTTCGAGGAGGCGCCGATGGGCACGACCGGGCTGGAGACGGCGTTCGCCGCCGTCTACACCGAGCTCGTGGTGCCCGGGGTGCTGCCGCTGGCGCTGGTGGTCGAGAAGCTCTCGTCGGGCGCCGCGCTCGTCGGGCTGCCGCTGCCGAGCATCACGGTCGGAGAGGGGGCGAACTTCTGCCTGGTGGACCTAGAGCAGGAGTATGAGGTCGGAGAAGCCGGATACGAGAGCCGCTCGGAGAACTGCTGCTTCGCGGGCCGGACCCTGCGCGGGCGCGTGCTCGCCACGGTCGCCGCCGGCGCGGTCGCCTACCGCCAGCGCACGTTCGCCGTCGTGGGGGCTGCGTGAGCCTCCTCGAGCGCGATCGCGCGGCGCTCGTCGTCGTGGACGTCCAGGAGGGCTTCCGGTCCTACGAGGCCTTCGAGTCGATGGCGGCCGCCTGCGGCCGGCTGGTCGAGGGAGCGCGGATCCTCGGCGTGCCGGTGGTGGCGACCGCCCAGTACCCGAAGGGGCTCGGCCCGGTGGTGCCCGAGGTCGGGCTGGGCGAAGACGTGAAGCCCGTGGAGAAGACGGCGTTCTCGGCCGCGCGCGCGGAGGGCTTCGACCTCGGCGGGCGCGACCAGGCGATCGTGTGCGGGATCGAGGCGCACATCTGCGTCTCGCAGACCGTCCACGACCTGCTGGACCGCGGCGTCGAGGTCCACCTGGCCCGCGACGCGGTGGCCTCGCGCCATCCCGGTGACCTGGAGGTCGGCCTGGCCAAGATGGACAAGGCGGGTGCCGTGACGTCGAGCGTGGAGACGGCGCTGTTCGAGCTGTGCGGCGCCGCGGGCACGGACGAGTTCAAGGCGGTCCAGAAGGTGATCAAGTGAGCGCGCCGATCGGCGGCGAGCCCGCGCAGGGCGGCGCCTACCTGCTGCTCGAGGACGGCACGCGGCTCGACGGCGACGCCGTCGGCGCGGCCGGCCACGTGACGGGCGAGGTCGTGTTCACGACCGGCATGTCGGGCTACCAGGAGTCGATGACCGACCCGAGCTTCGCGCGGCAGCTGATCACGTTCACGGTGCCGCACGTCGGCAACTACGGCGTCGGCGAGGCCGGGATGGAGTCCGACCGGATCCACGCCGCCGGGGCGATCATGCGCGACGCCGTCAACCCGAGCGACGCGCCCGGCGCCGAGCAGGGCTGGCTGGACTGGCTGGCCGCCAACGGCGTCCCCGGCATCAGCGGCGTCGACACCCGCTCGCTGGTCCGCCACATCCGCGACGCCGGCGCGATGCGCGGCGGGATCTTCCCGGCGGAGATGAGCCAGGGCGAGGCGATGGAGCGCGTCCACGCCGAGCCGAGCATGGTCGGCCGCGACCTCGCCCGCGAGGTGACGACGCGCGAGCCCATCGTGTTCGAGGCCGACGAGGGCACGTCGGGGCCGCGGATCATCGCGCTCGACACCGGCATCAAGCGCTCGATCATCCGCAACTTCACGAGCCGCGGCGCGACGCTCGAGCTGTACCCGTGCACCACCCCCGCGCAGGAGCTGCTCGCCCGCGATCCCGACGGCTTCTTCCTCGTGCCCGGCCCCGGCGACCCGGCGGCGCTGACCTACATCGTCGACACGATCAAGGCGCTCCTCGACGAGAAGCCCGTGTTCGGCATCTGCCTCGGCCACCAGCTGCTCTCGCGCGCCGCCGGGCTGGAGACGTTCAAGCTGCCGTTCGGCCACCGCGGCGCCAACCACCCGGTCAAGGACGTCCGCACCGGCCGCATCGCGATCACGAGCCAGAACCACGGCTTCGCGGTCAAGGGCGAGGTCGGCGTGCGGATCGAGTCCGACCTCGGCGCCGCCGAGCTGACGCACGTGAACCTCTACGACGGCACCGTCGAGGGCATCCGCCTGCTCGACGTCCCGGCCGGCTGCGTCCAGTACCACCCGGAGGCGGGCCCCGGCCCGAACGACTCGCTCGGCCTGTTCGACGAGTTCATCGCCCTCTTCGAGGGAGCGCGTGCCTGATGCCCCGCCGCGACGACATCCAGAAGATCCTCGTGCTCGGCTCCGGCCCGATCGTGATCGGCCAGGCCGCCGAGTTCGACTACTCGGGCGCGCAGGCCTGCAAGGTGCTGCTCGAGGAGGGCTACGAGGTCGTGCTCGTCAACTCCAACCCGGCCACGATCATGACCGACCCGGAGTTCGCGACCGCGACGTACGTGGAGCCGCTGCTGCCCGGCCCGGTCACGCAGGTGATCGAGCGCGAGCGGCCCGACGCGCTGCTGCCGACGCTCGGCGGCCAGACCGCCCTCAACCTCGCCAAGAGCCTTCAGGAGGACGGCACGCTCGAGCGCTTCGACGTCGAGCTGATCGGCGCGAACTACGACGCGATCAACCGCGCCGAGGACCGCGACCAGTTCGACCAGACGATGCAGAAGGCCGGGCTGCGCACCGCCAAGAACTACATCGCCACGACCGTCGAGGACGCCGTCGGGCACCTCGACGACATCGGCCTGCCGGCCATCATCCGGCCCGCCTTCACGCTCGGCGGGCGCGGCGGCGGCATCGCCCGCACCCGCGAGCAGTACGCCGAGATCGTCGCGCGCGGGATCGCCGCGAGCCCGATCGGCCAGGTGCTGATCGACGAGTCGGTGCTCGGCTGGGGCGAGTTCGAGCTCGAGGTGATGCGCGACGGCGCGGACAACGTCGTGATCGTCTGCTCGATCGAGAACATCGACCCGATGGGCGTCCACACCGGGCGACAGCGTCACCGTCGCCCCGCAGCAGACGCTCACCGACCGGCTCTACCAGAAGCTCCGCGACCAGGCGATCGCCGTCATCCGCGCGGTCGGCGTCGAGACGGGCGGCTCCAACGTGCAGTTCGCGGTCAACCCGGTGACCGAGGAGATCATCGTCATCGAGATGAACCCGCGCGTGTCGCGCTCGAGCGCGCTCGCGTCGAAGGCCACCGGGTTCCCGATCGCCAAGATCGCCGCGCGGCTCGCGGTCGGCTACCGGCTCGACGAGATCCCCAACGACATCACGCGCCGCACGCCCGCGAGCTTCGAGCCGGCGCTGGACTACGTGGTCGTCAAGTGGCCGCGGTTCGCGTTCGAGAAGTTCCCCGGCGTCGACGCGCACCTCTCCACGCACATGAAGTCGGTCGGCGAGGTGATGGCGATCGGCCGCACCTTCCGGCAGGCGTTCGCGAAGGCGCTGCGCAGCCGCGAGCTGGACTCGCCCGCGCCGACCGGCGTGGCGACCGAGGAGCTGCTCGAGGCGCTCGAGAGCCCCGCCGCTGAGCGCTACGACTCGATCCTCGAGCTGCTCTCGCGCGGGGTCGCCACCGAGGAGATCCGCGCCCGCACCGGCATCGACCCCTGGTACCTGCGCGAGCTCCAGCTGCTCGCCACCGAAGGGCCGGGTCCCGGCGACCGCACCTACCGCGCGGTCGACACCTGCGCCGCGGAGTTCGAGGCCGAGACGCCGTACTACTACTCGGCCTGGGAGCGGAACGCCGACCGGCACCGAGGTCGTCCGCGGCGACAAGCCGAGCGTGATGATCCTCGGCTCCGGCCCCAACCGGATCGGGCAGGGGATCGAGTTCGACTACTGCTGCGTGCACGCCGCGCTGACCGTGCGCGAGTCGGGCCGCGACGCGGTGATGGTCAACTGCAACCCGGAGACCGTCTCGACCGACTACGACACGAGCGACCGGCTGTACTTCGAGCCGCTGACGCTCGAGGACGTGCTCGGGATCGTCGAGGTCGAGAAGCCCGAGGGCGTGATCGTCCAGTTCGGCGGCCAGACGCCGCTCAAGCTCGCGGCCGGGCTGGAGGCCGCGGGCGTCCCGCTGCTCGGCACCCAGCCGGAGGCGATCGACCTCGCGGAGGACCGCGGGCGCTTCGGCCGCCTGCTCCAGCAGCTCGGCCTCAAGGCGCCGCCGTACGCCACCGCGCACTCGCGCGACGAGGCGCTGGCCGCCGCGCCCGAGGTCGGCTTCCCGCTGCTCGTGCGCCCGAGCTACGTGCTCGGCGGCCGCGCGATGGAGATCGTCTACTCGACCGAGCAGCTCGAGGACTACCTCAAGCGCACGCGCGTCGGCGGCCAGCTCAACTTCGAGGAGTCCGACGACGGCCGCACGCCGGCCCGCGAGATCTTCCTCGACCGCTTCCTGGAGAACGCGATCGAGGTCGACGTCGACGCGATCTGCGACGGCGAGGACGTGTGGATCGGCGGCATCATGCAGCACGTCGAGGAGGCCGGCATCCACTCGGGCGACTCGGCCTGCGTGCTGCCGCCGCACTCGCTCGGCAACGAGATGCTCGACGAGATCCGCCGCGCCACGCACGACATCGCGCTCGCGCTCAACACCGTCGGGCTGATCAACGTGCAGTACGGCGTGCTCGGCGACGACCTGTACGTGATCGAGGCCAACCCGCGCGCGTCGCGGACCGTGCCGTTCGTCTCCAAGGCGACCGGGCTGCCGCTGGCCAAGCTCGCGTGCCGGGTGATGCTCGGGGAGCGGCTCGCGCAGCTGGACCTGCCCGAGGACTCCGCGGGCACGCACGTCTCGGTCAAGGAGGCGGTGCTCCCGTTCGACCGCTTCTCCGGCGCCGACGCGCTGCTCGGCCCCGAGATGCGCTCCACCGGCGAGGTGATGGGCGTGGCCGCCGACTTCCCGGCCGCGTTCGCGAAGGCGCAGGCCGCGGCGGGCGCGGGGCTCCCGAACGGCGGCACCGCGTTCCTGTCGGTGACCGACTCCGACAAGGCGGCGATCGTCGGCATCGCGGTGCTGCTCTACGACATCGGGTTCCGCATCGTCGCCACCCGCGGCACCGCCTCGGCGATCTCGCGCATGGGCATCCCGGTCGACCGGCTGGCCAAGCTGGGGGAGGGGTCGCCGAACGTCGTCGAGCTGATCGACAGCGGCGAGGTCGACATCGTCATCAACACCCCGACCGGCATCGCCGCCCGCCGCGACGGCTACGAGATCCGCCGCGCCGCCGTCGCCCGCGGGGTCCCGTGCATCACGACCGTCTCGCGGCGGCATGGCCGCCGCGCGCGCCATCTCCGGGCTGCGCGTCGCCGGCCCGCCTGTGGTGTCGCTGCAGGAGCTGCACCGCAACGGCTCGGTGACCACGGCGTGATCGCCGGCGACGGCCGCACGCTCGCGCCGGTCGGGCGCCGCCTGGCGGAGGTCACCGAGCACCGGCGCGTCGGCGCCTACGACGTCGTCACCTGCGACGACCCCGACGGCCCCGCGCCCGACCCGGGGCAGTTCTACATGCTCGCCGCGGCCGAGCGGTGGGGCGGCGAGCGAGAACGAGCGGCCGTTCCTGCCGCGCGCGTTCTCGGTCCTGCGCCGCCACGACGACGGCACGCTGGACTTCCTGCTCGAGGACGTCGGCCCCGGCACCACCCGCCTGTGCGCGCTGCGTCCCGGCGACGGGCTGTGGATCCTCGGCCCGCTCGGCAACGGGTTCGCGCCCGCGCGCGAGGGCCGCCGGCCGGTGCTGGCCGGCGGCGGCGTCGGGATCGCGCCGCTGGCGATCCTGTCCGACTCGCTCGGCCCCGAGGCGCCGGCTGCTCGGCTTCCGCGACGCCCCGCACGCCGAGGGCGCGGAGCTGATCCCCGGCGCGCAGGTCGCGACCGACGACGGCTCGGCCGGCCACCACGGGCTCGTCACCGAGTTGCTGCGCGCCGACCTCGCGCTCGACCCTCATGCCGAGGTCTATGCCTGCGGCCCGCCGGCGATGCTCGAGGCGGTGCGCGCGCTCGTGCAGGAGCTCGAGGTGCCGCGCAGCTCGCGCTCGAGTCGGGGATGGCGTGCGGCTTCGGCGCCTGCTTCGGCTGCGTCGTGCCGACCCGCGCCGGCTACCTGCGCCTGTGCGTGGACGGCCCGGTGCTCGACGCCTCCGCGCTGGAGACCGCGCTGATCCCGGGGAGCGGGCATTGATCGACTTCTGCGGCATCCCGCTCGCCCACCGCGTCGTCAACGCCTCCGGCACCTTCGACGCGATCGCGGCGCGCCGCGCGTTCGGCGACGCGCTGCTGGAGCGCTTCCCGTTCGCCGCCTTCGTCTCCAAGACCGTCACCGTCGAGCCGCGCCAGGGCAACCCGCCGCCGCGGCTGTTCGAGCAGGCCGGCGGGATGATCAACTCGATCGGGCTGCCCAACAAGGGGCTCGAGGGCTACCTGCGCGACGACCTCCCGCAGCTCGCCGAGCTGCCCGTGCCGCTGATCGTCAACGTCATGGGCTTCTCCCGCGAGGAGGTCGCGACGCTCGTGTCCGCGTTCGCCGAGCGCGAGGAGGTCGCGGCGCTCGAGCTCAACGTCTCGTGCCCGAACGTGAAGACCGGGATGGTGATGGGCGCCGACCCGGCGGAGACCGCCGCGCTGCTCGACGCCGTCCGCCCGCTCACCGACAAGCCGGTGATCGTGAAGCTGACGCCGAACTGCACGTCGCCGGCCGACGTCGCGCAGGCCGCGCGGGACCACGGGGCCGACGCCGTGCTCGCTCGTGAACACCCTCCGCGGGATGGCGTTCGACCCGAGGCACCCGGGCGGCCGTGGCTCGGCGGAGGCACCGGCGGCGTGTCCGGCCCGGCGATCCGGCACATGGCCCTCTCGCAGGTCGCCGAGGTCCGCGCGCGGGTCGCGATCCCCATCGTCGGGATGGGCGGCGTCCAGACCGGGGTCATGCTTTCGACCTCCGTCATGCGGGCGCGGATCTGGTCGCCGTGGGGACCGAGTCGTTCCGCGATCCACTCGCGGGCGCCAATGTGGCATCGGCACTGTCCGAGCTGGAACAGAAGTTCCCCGCAAACAGCGGGGAAGCCCGGGCACCACAAGTCACGCGCCCGCGTGATAGCACAATAGGCGCGGAAAAGTCCTGCAAAGAGCCCTTTTACCGTCAAGTGCCCTCCAGACTCCTAAACCTCAACTGGAGGTGCAGCTGAATTCGGGCGCGACGCC
>CAVRQL010000004.1:0-48874 GCA_963723395.1 uncultured Solirubrobacteraceae bacterium
CGTTGACCCGCAGCCACTCGCGCAGGGGTGCGAATCGCCGGCGCCGATCTGGCCCCAGACCCCGTCGAGGTCACTCAAGGGGCCTCCAAGGGCTGCGCGGCCATCAGGTTCCCGGGGTGTAGGTCGGGAAGTAGCCGATCAATCCGGCGCCCAGTGGGTGTCCTGGAGCACGCCCTCGGCGTCGCTGGTCACCTTCACCCCGAGCAGCCGCTCGGTGGCGCCTCGTTCCAGGCCGCGGGCAGGTCGTCGACCGCGAGCGACCCCTCCATCAGCGCCAGCTCGAGCTCGAAGCGGAGGATGATGTGGAGGTTGTAGGTCGTCTCGTCCGCCTCGATGCGGACCAGCGACGGCTGGACGGAGTTCACCGCGCGGTAGAGAGCCGTCGCGTCGATCGCGTCGAAGCGGCCCGGGAACTGCTCGCGCAGGAGCGGGAGCAGGAAGGCGCAGAACGGGCGCGAGCGGCCGACGATGTTCTCCCACATGCGGCTCTGGGACTCGTGCACGCCGAGCGAGACCGGCTCGGCCAGCGAGGTGCGCGCCAGGCGCGGGTCGACGGACGCCTCGTAGAGGCCGTGCCCGAACTCGTGGAGCACCGAGTACAGCGCCACGCCGAAGTCGCTCTCGTCGTACTTGGTGGTCAGCCGGATGTCGGTCGGCGCCAGGCTCTGGGCGAACGGGTGGATGGACGGGTCCAGGCGCCAGTGGTCGGGGTCGTAGCCGAGGGCGTCGAGGAGCGCGAGCACCGCCGCCGCTGCTCGGCGACCGGGTACGCGCCGTTGAACACCCCGTCGTTGCGCGGCTGCTCGGGGTCGCCGGCGGCGGCGACGAGCGGGACGAGCCCGTCGCGCAGCTCCGCGAACAGCGGCCGCAGCTCGGCGGTGGTCAGGCCCGGCTCGAAGTCGTTGAGCAGCGTGTCGTACGGGTGCGCGGCGCCGTTGAAGCACGCGATGTAGGCGTGGCGCAGCTCGATGTGGCGGGCGAGCGCGTCGCGGAAGCGGGAGAAGTCGCTCGCGGCGAGCGCCTCCTGCCAGGCCTGGAGCCGACCGCCTTGGCGCGCGTGATCTCGGCGGCGAGGTCGGCGGGGACGCGGATCGCCTTCTCGAAGTCGAGCCGGGCCCAGTGGATGAGGCGGGCCTCGTCGGACTCGGGGTCCTCGCCGGCGGCCCAGGGCTCGAGCGTGTCGAGCAGGCGGCCGATGTCGGGGTGGGTCTCGCGCGCGTGCACGGTCGCGCTCGAGCGTGTCGGCCATGTCCGCCCGGGGCCTCGCGCCTCCGGGCGGCATCATCGTGTTCTGGTCCCAGAACATCAGCGCGCCGAGCGCGCCGAGGTCGGTCAGCTCGGCCATCCGCCCGCGCAGGACGGACAGCTCGGCGGGCGCGCTCATCCGCCCGCCTTGCGTAGACGTCGTCGAGCAGGGCGTCCGCGTCGGCGAGCGTGAAGTGCTCTGCGAGGTAGGCGGCCGTCTCCTCGCGCGGGGTGCCGCCGAGGGCCATGTTGAGGGCGATGATGCGCGCGCCGGCCTCGTCGGGCTCCGGTGCGCGGGCGCGGCGGCGGAGTCCGGTTCGGCGCGGCGCCGGCGCGGGAGCGGCTCCGGTTCCGGCTCGAGCGCGGGGCGCGAAGTCCTCGGGCTCGGGCTCCGGCTCGCCGCGACGGGGCCGACGTCGCCGACCTCGGCCTGCAGCGCGGAGAGCCCGTCCGCCAACCGCTCGCCGCTGGCGCGCAGGCCGTCGAGGAGCGCTCCGAGCTCGCGCTGCAGCTCGTCGAGGCGGCGCAGCATGCCGTCGGCGGCCTCCCCCACGCGCCCGACGTGGTCCTCGGCCTCACGGCCGGCCTCGCCGCGCAGCTCGGCGGCGCTGCGCTCGGCGGCCTCGAGGATCTGCCGGACCTGCTCCGACGTCCCGGCCGAGAGCGTCGACCGCTCGGCCTGGCCACCTCGTGGCGGACGCGGTCCATCTCGTCGGCGACCTGGCGCAGGTGCGCGTCGACGGCCGCCGTGTCGTAGCCGCGGCGGCCGATCGGGAAGTCGGCGCGCTGGATCTCCTCTCGCTCCACGCGCCTTACGGTAGCCGGAGCCGCCCGTCAGCGCCCCGGACCGCCAGGCCGTCGCGCACCAGGCCCGCCTCGGCGCGCTCGCGCCGCACCGTCTCCAGCTACGGCGCCGGCTCGCCGGAGACCAGCGCCGCGACGATCCGCCCGCGCGCCCAGCGATCGGTGTCCTCGAAGCGCTCGCGCGGCCGCGGCCGCGGCGCCGTCTCGCCGCCGCGGCAGCCGGTGCTCACCGGGCACGCCGTCGCAGTCGGGCCGCCGGGGGCGGCAGACGGTGGCGCCGAGCTCCATCATCGCCTGGTTGAAGTCGGCCGCGCGGCCCGCCGGGAGCAGCGCGCGCGCGCGCTCGGCCAGCGGCCCGGGGGCGCGCTCGATCCCGTCGTGCCGCGCGAGCACGCGCCGGACGTTGGTGTCGACGGCCGCGACCTGCGCGTCCCACGCGAACGAGGCGACCGCCGCGGCGGTGTAGGCGCCGACGCCTGGGAGCTCGGTCAGGTCCTGCGGCCAGCCGTGCTCGGCCACGTGCTTCGCCGCGCGGTGCAGCGCGAGGGCGCGCCGGTTGTAGCCGAGCCCGCTCCACGCGGCGAGCACGTCGCGCGGTCGGGCGCCGCGGCGAGCGCCTCCGCGTCGGGGAAGCGCGCGCAGGAACGCCTCGTAGTACGGAACGACGCGCGCCGCCTGCGTCTGCTGGAGCATCACCTCGCTCACGAGCAGCGCGTACGGGTCGCGCGTCGGCGCGCCACGGCAGCGGCCGCTTGACACGCTCGTACCAGTCCAGCAGCGCGGCGGTGTTCAATCCGTTATCCGTGGGCCGCCGCAGCTCGGCCTTGGCCACGAAGTGCACGGCCGCGGCGTCGCGGTCGGTGAAGGAGAGGATGTGGATCCAGGCGAGGATCGGGTCGCCGGTCGAGTCGACGAGCCCGCGCAGCTCCAGCGGCGCGTCCTGGCTCGCCTGCTCGCGGTAGGCGTCCCACGACGCCTCCTCGGCCTCCCAGTGCAGGCTGTGCTCCCCGAGCGGGCGCGGCGCCACCCCGAGCGTCTCCTGCTGGGGCGTGAGGTCGAAGCGGAACAGGCCGGGCGCGATCAGGATCGCGGCGCGGCAGTTGATCTCGACCAGCCGCGTGGCGGAGATCAGCAGGCCGCCGTTCGGCAGCCGGCTGGCGAGCTGGCCGATCGCGGCGCCCGCGTCGGCCGCGCGCGTCGGGGTCCAGGAGGTCAGCCATCCTCGCGCCCCAGCCGCATCGCGATCCACGTGTCCGCCGCCATCCCCTGCTGCGGGAACAGCCCCACCGCCGCGTACGTGGCCTGCGACGGCTCGCATCTCGCCCTCGACGATCCGGAGACGATCACGTGCTGGACCTGCGGGTGACCGCCGCCGGCGACGCGCTCGTGCACCGGCGGCGGCGCGTTGGCCATCAGCAGCTCGCGGATCGGCAGCTCGGCGGTCGCGACGTCGGCGAGCGCGAACTCCGCCTCGACGCCGTTGCGCTGCGCGTTCTCGGCGCGCGACCTCGACCGCGGGCCCCTCCCGATCCAGGCCGGACACGGGCTCCACCCCAGCTTCGCGGCCGCGATCGCCAGCGTGCCGACGCCGCAGCCGAAGTCGGTCGCGCCGCCGCCCGGCTCGATGTCGAGCAGCAGGCCGAGGGACATCTGCGTGGTCGGGTGCGACCCGGAGCCGAACCCGCTCCCGCCGCGCTCGACGACGACCTCGAGCATGCCCTCGGGCGCGGGCGGGTCCCACGGCGAGCGCACGACGAGCCGGTCGGAGATCAGCACCGCGCCGCCGCCGAAGCGGCGCCGCCGCTCGCGCCAATCGGCGGGGACGTCCTCGCGCCGCGAGGCGTCCAGCGGCACCGGGCTCGCGGCGATCAGCGCGTCGTCGCCGGGCAGCACCGCGGCGACGGACGAGATCTCGACCGTGTCGTCGTCGATCGGCCGCTCCACGATCCCGGACGGCAGCAGCGGGAGGATCCCGTCGAGCACGTCCTCACGGGTGTCGGCGGGGATGCGGAACGCGATGCGCTGCATCGGCGAACCGTATCCCGGTCGGCGGGCGTCGAACCGGCGCGGAGCCGCGTGCGCTTAACAGCGGCTGGGTGGGGATGAGGGAGCCGGCGTGGCGGGGGTGGGCGTGTTGCGCCTCCGCGTGCGACGCAGTGCCCAAACGGCCCAGGGCCGGCCGACCAGGCAAACCCCTCCCCCACGTGCCCCGCCTTTCAAGACGCACCGCACCATGGCGCGCCCACCAGCGCCTGCCGGCGAGCCCTAGGCCGACGCCGGAGCGTCCAGCTCGCGGCGCAGCTCGCGGATCTCGTCGCGCAGCTTGGCCGCGTACTCGAACCGCAGCTCCTCGGCCGCGGCGAGCATCTCCTCCTCGAGCTGCACGATCGTGGTCTCGATCTCGTCCGGCTTCATGTCGACGCGCTTCTCGCGCCGCCGCCGGCCCTTGCTGGGCACCTTGGAGTCCGACATCAGGAACTCCGAGATGTCGGAGATGCCCTTGACGATCGTCTCCGGCGTGATGCCGTGCTCCTCGTTGTACGCCCGCTGGATCTCCCGCCGGCGGTCGGTCTCCGCGATGGCGGTGCGCATCGCGTCGGTCTCCTTGTCGGCGTACATGACGACCTTGCCTTCGATGTTCCGGGCGGCGCGGCCGATCGTCTGGATCAGCGAGGTGGCGCCGCGGAGGAAGCCCTCCTTGTCGGCGTCCAGGATGCCGATCAGGGAGACCTCCGGGAGGTCGAGCCCCTCGCGAAGCAGGTTGACGCCGACCAGCACGTCGTACTCGCCGAGCCGCAGCTCGCGGATGATCTGGATCCGCTCCAGCGTGTCGATCTCCGAGT
Organism: uncultured Solirubrobacteraceae bacterium; assembly: GCA_963723395.1. GTDB lineage: Bacteria > Actinomycetota > Thermoleophilia > Solirubrobacterales > Solirubrobacteraceae > DATFQI01. The sequence continues at coordinate 4,893 of CAVRQL010000004.1, forward strand.
GCAGGTAGCGGACCTTGAAGCCCATCTCGAGCAGGTAGTCCGTCAGGTCCTCGCTCATCTTCTTGGTGAGCGTGGTGACCAGCGTCCGCTCGTTGCGGTCCACCCGCTGGCGGATCTCCTTCATCAGGTCGTCGATCTGGTTGCGCGTCTCGCGCACCTCGACCTCGGGGTCCACGATGCCCGTCGGGCGGACGATCTGCTCGACCACCTTGGCCGAGTGGTCGCGCTCGTAGGCCCGGCGTGGCCGACACGTAGACCATCTGCGGGGTGATCGAGAGGAACTCCTGGAAGGTCTGCGGGCGGTTGTCCATCGCGCTCGGCAGCCGGAACCCGAAGTCCACGAGCGTCGACTTGCGCGATCGGTCCCCCTCGTACATGCCGCCGATCTGCGGCACGGTCTGGTGGGACTCGTCGATGAAGCACACGAAGTCCTTGGGGAAGTAGTCGATCAGGCAGTACGGGCGCGCGCCCGGCGGGCGGCCGTCCAGGATCCGCGAGTAGTTCTCGATCCCGGAGCAGAACCCGACCTCGCGCAGCATCTCCATGTCGTACTGCGTGCGCTGGCGCAGGCGGTGGGACTCGAGCAGCTTGCCCTCGGCCTCCAGCTCCTGCGTGCGCGCGTTGAGCTCGCGGCCGATCTCGGCCACCGCGCGCTCCATCGTGCCTTCCTTGACGTTGTAGTGCGTGGCCGGCCAGATCGCGACGTGCTCCAGGTCGTCCACGATCAGCTCGCCGGTCAGCGGGTCGAAGTGCTGCAGGCGCTCCACCTCGTCGCCGAACATGAGCGCGCGGAACGCGGTCTCGGCGTAGGCGGGGAAGACCTCCAGCGTGTCGCCGCGGACGCGGAACGTGCCGCGGCCGAGCGCCGTGTCGTTGCGGTTGTACTGGAGGTAGACGAGCTTGCGCAGCAGCTCGTCGCGGTCCACGTCGCCGCCCTTGAGCAGGATCTGGCAGTTGTCGTTGTAGGTCTCCGGCGAGCCGAGGCCGAAGATCGCGCTGACCGAGGCGACGATCACGACGTCGCGCCGCGCGAACAGCGCCGCGGTGGCGGCGTGGCGCAGGCGGTCGATCTCCTGGTTGATCGCCGAGTCCTTCTCGATGTAGAGGTCCTTGCTCGGGACGTAGGCCTCTGGCTGGTAGTAGTCGTAGTAGGAGACGAAGTACTCGACGGCGTTGGACGGGAAGTACGTCCGGAACTCGTTGCAGAGCTGCGCCGCCAGCGTCTTGTTGTGGGCGAGGATCAGCGCGGGCCGCTGCAGCCGCTCGATCGTCGCCGCCATCGTCATCGTCTTGCCGGTGCCGGTGGCCCCCAGCAGGGTCACCCCGCGGTCGCCCCGCGTGACCGCCTCGGCGATGCCGTCGATCGCCTGAGGCTGATCAGCGGTCGGCGAGTAGACGGAGTCGAGCTTGAACGGAGGCATGGCCGACGAACATTATGGAACGTCGCGGACGGTCACCCGGCGCCTCTCCCACGCGGCTCTCATTTCCCGGCGATACGGCGTCTACACGCCGACGGTGCGGGGTAGGGCCCCTCCGCAACGCGACAGGTGGGGGAACCAATGCAGCGCATCGTGGTGGCGGCGAAGGCTGGCGTGGACGAGCCATGGGTGGCGGACGCCGCCGCGGACCTCGCATCGCAGACCGGCGCGGCAGTGTCCGTCGTAAGCGTCGACGGGCTCGAGATGGAGGGCCTGTCCCCCATGCCGCGCTCCGAGTTCATCGCGCTCGCCCAGCGCAGCGTGGACGGCATGCTCGAGCGCCTGCGCGCCGGCGGTGTCGAGAACGTCACCGGCGAGGTGCGCCCCGGCAAGGTCGTGCCCGGGATCCTCCTGTTCGCCGAGGAGCACGACGCCGATCTGATCCTGGTCGGCGCGAGCCGGCGAGGCGCCGTCGCGCGCCGCGTGCTGGGCGACGTCCCGCTGGAGCTGGTGAGCCGCTCCCGTCGCCCCGTCCTGGTCATCTCCAACCCGAGCGAGGACTAGACCATGGCGATATTCGCCACGAAGCCGGTCGACCAGCTGGTCGCCGACACGAAGGACGAGGCGAACCAGCTCAAGCGGGCGGTGGGCCTGCTGGACCTGACCGCGCTCGGCATCGGCGCGATCATCGGCACCGGCATCTTCGTGATCCTCGGCGAGGCGATCGGCGACGCCGGGCCCGCGATCACGCTCTCCTTCATCCTCGCGGGCATCACGTGCGCGTTCTCGGCGCTCTCCTACGCCGAGCTCGCGTCGAGCATCCCGGTCTCCGGCTCGGCCTACACGTACGCGTACGCGACGATGGGCGAGCTGGTGGCGTGGATCATCGGCTGGGACCTGATCATCGAGTACGGGCTCTCGGTGGCGGCGGTCGCGGTCGGCTGGGGGCAGTACTTCAACGAGCTGCTCGACTCGCTGTTCGGCCTCTCGCTGCCGGAATCGCTGGCCAACCCGCCGGGCGAGTCGGGCGGCCAGTTCAACCTGCCCGCGGTGTTCCTCGTGCTGGCCATCACGGCGCTGCTGATCGTCGGCGTGCGCGAGAGCGCGCGGGCGAACGCGGTGATGGTGATGGTCAAGCTCGCGATCGTCGCCTTCTTCATCGTGATGGCGTTCACGGGCTTCGACTCCGCGAACCTCTCGCCGTTCAACCCGGAGGGCGTCGACGGCGTCGTGACCGCCGCGTCGGTGATCTTCTTCGCCTACATCGGCTTCGACGCGATCTCGACTTCCGGCGAGGAGGTCGAGAACCCGGGTCGCAACCTGCCGATCGCGATCATCGCGTCGCTGGCCATCTGCACCACCCTCTACATCCTCGTCTCGATCACCGCGACGGCGGCGGTCCCGTTCGACAAGATCAACGGCGAGGAGGCACCGCTGGCCTTCGTGATGCAGGAGCTCGGCTTCGACTGGGCGGGCGACGTCATCTCCTTCGGCGCGCTCGTGGCGATCACCAGCGTGGTGCTGACGATCCTCTACGGCCAGACGCGGATCATGTTCGCGATGTGCCGCGACGGCCTGCTGCCGCGCGGCTTCGCGAAGATCTCCGAGAAGCGGCGCACGCCGGTCCGCATCACCGCGACGTTCGGGATCCTGATCGCGATCTTCGCCTCGTTCGTGCCGCTGGCCGAGATCGCGAAGCTGGTCAACATCGGGACGCTGTTCGCCTTCGTGATCACCAACATCGGCGTGATCGTGCTGCGCCGGACGCGCCCGGACCTGGAGCGCGGCTTCAGGGTCCCGTTCTCGCCGCTGTTCCCCGCGATCGGCGCCGTACTGGCCATCTACCTGATGACCTACCTGGAGCGGGACACGTGGATCCGGTTCGGGCTGTGGCTGCTGCTCGGCATCGTCATCTACTTCGCCTACGGCCGCCGGCACTCGATGCTGAGCCAGGGCAAGGTGATCAACCCCGAGGCGGAGGTCTGAGCGGCGCCGGGCCGCTCGAGGCCCGGACGACCAGCTGCGGCGCGGCGGCGTCGAACGGCGGTGGCGGCGCGTCCTCGATCGCGGCGAGCAGCGCCGCCGTCGCCGCCTCGCCGAACTGTGTGTAGTCGATCCGCACGCTGGTCAGCGGCGGGGCGGCGAACGCCGCCAGCGGCGAGTCGTCGAAGCCCGTGACCGAGAGGTCGTCGGGCACCGACAGGCCCTCGGCGCGCGCCGCGCCGAGCGCGGAGACGGCGAGCGCGTCGCTGGTGCACACGAGCGCCGTGGGACGTCCCGCCAGCGCCGCGGCCGGGTCCCCGAACGCGACGGGGCCGGGCTCCAGGCCGGCGGCGGCCAGCGCGTCGCGCCACGCGCGCAGGCGCGTCTGGACGTGCTCGTAGCGCTCGTGCCCGCCGAGGAAGGCGATCCTGCGGTGCCCGAGCGCGATCACGTGCTCCGTGGCCTCGGCCATGCCGTGGTCGTGGCGCGTCTCGAGCCACGGGAAGGGGCAGTCCGACACCGGCCGCCCCGCCACGACGGCGGGCAGCCCGGCCGCGGCGAGCAGGTCGAAGCGCGGATCGTCGAGCTCGACGTCGCACAACAGCAGCCCGTCGACGCGCCCGGACATCGCCAGCTGCGCGTAGGCGTCGACGTCGGCCGGGCCGTCGCTGTCGAGCACCCGCAGCACGAGCGCGTGGTCGCTGCGCGCCAGCGAGCGCTCGATCCCGGCGAGGAAGCGCACGAAGAATGGATCGACCTCCAGCGACTCGACCGGCCGCGACAGCAGCAGGCCGATGGCGCGGGCGCGCGACTCGCTCAGCGCACGGGCGCGGGCGCTGGGGCTCCACCCCAGCTCGGCCGCCGCGTCCAGGATCCGCTGCCGCGTGGCGTCCCCGACTCCGCGACGGCCGTTCATCGCAAACGAGACAGCGGCGGACGAGACGCCCGCGCGCCGCGCCACGTCGTCGATCGTCGGTCTTTTGCGGTTTGCGTGGGGCATGGCCGGGGGAATCGTGCCAGACAGGAGCTTAAGCGCTTTAGCAGACAGGGGGAGGAGCAAGCGTGAACATCAGACGCGCCGTGCTGGCCGGGCTGGCCCTGGCCGCCACCACAGCGACCGCCGCGCAGGCGGCGACGCCAGAGAGGTCCGTGAGCGACCGCCTGCAGGATCGTCGCTACGCGACGTCCGCCGAGCGAGCCTACGCGGTCGGCTTCCAGGACGGCCGCTGGTACGCCAACGGCTGGCACATCACCGGGGAGATGGGAGGCATCTGGACGCCGCCGCTGAAGCTCGCCGACGGCGTCTGGTTCGGCGTCGAGGACCAGTGGGTCGGCCAGGCGACGAAGTTCACGAGCGGCTGGGGCTACACCCGCATGGAGCTCCCGGACACGGGCGGCTTCGGCCTCAAGCGCACCGACTACGCGGCTGACGGCGGCCGTGCGGTCGTGTTCGGCCTCGACATCACCAACCCGGCCGGCTCCGCGCGCACCGCCCACGTGAAGGTGGACGCGCACTCGGAGCTGATGGGCGCCTACCCGTGGAGCGGGACGACGCCGAACGCGGGCGAGAACCTTCCCGACACCGCCGCCTACGAGGGCGGCCGGCTCACGTTCCGCGAGCAGTCCTCCGACCACGACTGGGCCGCGCTCGTCGGCTCCGACCGCGCCGCGGTCTCGGGTGAGACCGGCGACGGCCACCGCGGCGACCAGGGCGACACGGTCTGCGAGGCGAGCTCGCAGGCGATGCCCAGCGGCTGCGACGACGGCCCGTTCGGCAAGGGCACCGGCGGGCAGCTGCGCTACGACGTGCGCATCCCGGCCAACAGCACGCGGACGCTGTGGGTCGCGGTGGCCGGCTCCGACAAGGGCCTGGACGCCGCCCGTGGCGAGCTGGACAAGGCCGTGGCTGCGCCCGGCCCGCGCGCTCAAGCAGAAGATCGCGGGGCGCGAGCGCGCCGGCGCGTGGAGCACCCTCTCGCTGCCCGGGGACCGCCGGCTGCAGGAGGGCATCGACTGGGGCAAGCAGAACCTGATCGACTCCACCCAGGCCGCCGAGGACCTCCAGGTCCGGCACGTCAACCAGGGCAAGGACGACCCCGCGCCGGTCGGCACGGTGGATCGCGTCCGCTTCCGCGGCGCGGGCTGGCCGGACTACCCGTGGCTGTTCGCCACCGACGGCGAGTACACGGCGTTCGCCGGCGTCGCGCTCGGCCAGTTCGAGCCGACGATGGACCACATGCGCGCGCTGCGCGACGTCTCCGAGATCGCCAACGAGCGCTCCGGCAAGGTCGTGCACGAGGTCGTCACCGACGGGTCGATCTACTACGGCTCCAACGCCGACCCGGGCAACACGGACGAGACGGTCAAGTTCCCGAGCATCGTGGCGCTGCTGTGGCGCTGGACGGGCGACAACCGGTTCCGCGACGACATGTACGACTTCTCCGTGCGCAACCTGCGCTACGCGGCGGCGAACCTCGACGCGGACGGCGACGGCTGGCTCGAGGGGCTCGGCAACGTCGAGCGCGAGGGCATGGGGCCCGAGAAGCTCGACAACAACGTCTACTACGTGCGCGGGCTCTACGACCTCGCCGACATGGCGCGGTCCAAGGGCGACCGGGCGACCGCCCGCTGGGCGACCCGCAAGGCCGACGACCTGTCGTCACGCTTCGAGGACGAGTGGTGGATGAACGGCCAGAGCCTCCACGCGGACTCGCTGGGCGAGGACGACGAGAAGATCCAGCAGAAGCACTGGATCACCGGCACGCCGATGGACGCGGTGCTGAAGATCAAGGGCCGCACCGTGCCGGGCCTGGCCACCTACGGCCACGGCTCGCGCTCGCTGGCGCTCCACGAGGGGCCTGACTTCAGCGGCGAGCGCCCGTTCAACCGCGGGCTGTTCCACACGGGCCGCGGCGGCGGGGCCAACGGCGAGGGCGAGCTGTCGATCTTCTCGCTCAACACCGCCATCCAGGCCGTCGGCGAGGGCAACTACGGCCGCCTCGGCGCCGAGCAGCAGAAGCGTTACACCGACTCCAACGTGGAGACGATGTTCTCCGAGCCGGCCACCGGCAACACGCCGGACGAGATGCCGGGCGCGATGCCGGAGATCCTGCCGTCGCCGGGCTTCAAGCCGAACATCGAGCGGTGCTGGACCTGCCGGTCGATGTTCATGCAGGCCTGGGGCAACATGGGCACCGCGTGGCCCGTCGTGCACCAGCAGCTCGGCGTCCGGCCGGACCTGGGCCGCGGGAAGCTCGAGGTGGTGCCGCAGGTGCCGTCCTCGTCGCCGATCGCCGGCTCCAACATCCGGCTCGGCAAGGGCGCGCTGAAGCTCGTCCAGGCCTCCCACGAGGGGCGCCGCTACGTGACGACGCTCGACACCGGCTCCGCCCCCGCGGACCGGGTGCGGATCGGGCACACGCTGCCCCGCAGCGCCAAGGTCGACCGCGTGACGGTCGACGGCAAGCGGGTCGGCTGGCAGCAGCGCAAGACCAACCGCGGGCTGGAGATCACGGCGAAGGTGCGCCCGGGCCGCCACACCCTCGGCGTCACCACCCGCTAGGGCTCCTAAGAGGGTCAGATCTTGCATTCGAGCACCGGATGCTCGATTGCAGGATCTGACCCCTCTTATTGCCGGCCGTCCCAGTGGTGCTCGAGGGCGTGTCGCGCGCCGATGGTCCACGCCTGGACGCGGTTGGCGAGCGGGACCGTCTCGACGTGGTCGTCGGTCGTGACGGCGTAGAGCTCGGGGGCGCGGCCGAGCTGGTCGAGCGCGGCGAGCACGCCGGTGCGGACGCGCTCGGCTTCGGCCTCGCGCCCGTTCGCGCGCAGGCCGCCCCAGCCGAGCCAGGAGTCGAACGGCCACACCGAGCCTCGGTGGTAGTACTGCGGGTCGAACACCGGCGAGGCCGAGGAGAGCGTGCGCAGCCCGTAGGCGGTCAGCACGTCGGGCTGGACGAGCCGCTCCGCCGCCGCCTCGCGCGCCCCGCCGTCGAGCGCGTCGGCCCACAGCAGCCAACCCAGCTGGGAGCCGGCGCCGGGCACCACATCGCCGGCGGCGTCGACGGCCATCGCCTCTGCCCCTAGCGCGCCGAGGCGCTCTCGCAGTGCACCCGCGAGCCGCTCCCAGCGCGGGTCGCCCGACAGCCTTCCCAGCGCGCGCAGCGCCGCGTGGGCGGTCGCCTGCGAGTCGACGTCGGCGAGCGGCCATTCGGGCTGCTTCCCGTCGGGCCGCAGGATCCCGGAGCCCTGGCCCTGCGACTCGGGCGTGATCGCGTCGCGCCAGCCCTGCTGTGTGAGCGCGCCCCACTCGCCGGGCGCGTGGCGAACGAGCCCGCCGCCGCGCTCCAGCGCGCGGTCCAGCCACTCCCCCGCCGCACGCCAGGACGGCTCCAGGCCCTGCTCGCCGGAGGCTGCCATCACGACCAGGAACCACGACGTCGCGTCGGCGGTGCCGTAGTAGCGGAACTCGCCCTCGTCGGGCCAGCCGCTCTCGCGGAACCCGTCGGGAGCCGCGTCGCGGAACTCGTGGCCGATCTTGCCGGGCTCCTCGAGCGTCCCCGGATGGTCCTCGCGCCCCTGGAGTCGCGCCAACGCGTGGAGCGTCGCGCGCGCGACATCCGGGCGCGCAGGCAGGAGCTGCAGCGAGGTGATCAGCGAGTCGCGCCCGAACAGCGCGTGGAAGCGGCCCGGGTCGCCCTCCTCGACGGGCGCCGTCGAGGCGTAGGGCCAACCCTCCTCGGACAGGACGTCGTCGATCATCCCTCGACCACCGCGCCCTCCCACGGCCCGAGCCGCAGGGAGCCGTCGACGCGCTCGCCGTCGCGCGCTCGGTCGGTGCCGATCAGCACCGTGCCGTCCGCGGCCACCTCGACGGGCGCGCCGGACAGGTTGACCGCCACGACCGTCCGCGCTCCCCGGCGCCACGCCCACACGCCGTCCGGCGCCGGCAGCGACTCGTAGGCGCCTTCGCGCAGGTCCTCACGCCCGCGCCGCAGCGCGATCAGGTCGCGCACGAGGTGCAGCGTCGAGGACGGGTCGTCCCGCTGGGAGGCCACGTCCACGTCTCCGGCCACCGGGAGCCATGGCGAGCCGGAGGTGGTGAAGCCCGCGCCGTCGGCGTCCGTCCAGCGCATCGGCGTGCGGCAGACGTCGCGGTTCGCCTCCGGGTCGCCCTTGCGGTGCGGCACCGGATCCAGCGCCAGCGCCGGGTCGAGCTCCGCGTCGGTCATCCCGATCTCGTCGCCGTAGTACAGGAACGGGGTCCCGCGCAGCGTCAGGAGCACGAGCAGCGCCGCGCGTGCCTTGGCCGGATCGCCCTCCGCCCAGCGCGACGCGAGCCGCTTGGCGTCGTGGTTGGAGCCGGTCCACACGGGCCACGAGCCCTCGGGCAGCATCGCCTCGACGCCCTCGACGTTGGCGCGCATCTGCTCCGCGTCGAGGTCGGAGTGCACGAACAGGAAGTTGAACGCCAGGTGCAGCTCGTCCTGGCCGTCGCCGTAGAACGGGATCAGCTGCTCGAGGTCGAGCACGTAGGTCTCCCCCACGAGGATCCGCTCGGGATCCTGCTCGCCGGCCAGCGCGCGCCACCGGCGCAGCACGTCGTGCAGCTCCGGGCGGTTCATCGAGTGGACCTGCTTGAGCCCGCGGTTGCGCACCTGCGGGTGGTCGGCCTCGGTGGGGAGCGGGTCGTCGCGCAGCTCGCGGTCCTTGACGATCGCGTGGCAGACGTCGATCCGGAAGCCTGCGATCCCGCGGTCGAACCAGAAGCGCAGGACATCGTCGATCGACTCGCGCACGTCCTCGCTCCACCAGTTGAGGTCCGGCTGGGAGGGCAGGAACTGGGCCAGGTAGTACTGGCCGCTCGCCTCGTCGAGCGTCCACGCCGACCCGCCGAAGTTCGACAGCCAGTTGTTGGGCGGCCCGCCGTCCGGCGCCGGGTCGGCCCACACGTAGTAGTCGCGGAACGGGGCGTCGCGGCCGCCGAGCGCGTCCTGGAACCAGGCGTGCCGGTCGCTGGTGTGGTTGGGGACGAGGTCGAGCAGCACGCGGATGCCGCGGGCGCCCGCCTCGGCGATCAGCTCGTCGAGGTCCTCGACCGTCCCGAGGTCCGGGTGCACGCCCTTGTAGTCGGCGACGTCGTAGCCCCAGTCGTCGTTGGGCGACGGGAACGTCGGGTTGAGCCAGATGCCGTCGACGCCGAGCCACTCGAGGTGGTCCAGGCGCTCGGTGATGCCGCGCAGGTCGCCGATCCCGTCGCCGTCCGAGTCGGCGAACGAGCGGGGGTAGATCTGGTACAGGACGCCGTCGCGCCACCACCGGTCAGGGGCCATGCGGGCCCAGCATACGAACCGCCACGTTGGTCGCATTCGTTGACACGCGCCTCAGGGAACTGATTGGATGGAAGCGGTTCCACGAGGGGGGAGCTCGAGGGGTGACGACGATCGCGAGAGTCGCGCAGGAAGCGGGTGTGGGCGTGGCCACTGTGTCGCGCGTTATGAACGGCTCCACGGCCGTCAGCGAGTCGACGCGCCGTCGCGTCCTCGAGGTCGTGGCCGAGCTGGGCTACGAGCCGAACGCCACCGCACGCGCCCTCTCCACCGGGCGCACCCGCGCCATCGGCGTGATCGCCCCGTTCTTCACCCGCCCGTCGGTGATCGAGCGCCTGCGCGGCATCGCCCCGGTGCTGGCCGCCTCCGGCTACCAGCTGATCCTCTTCGACGTCGAGACCTCCGAGCAGCGCGACGCCGCCTTCCGCTCTCCGATCGGCCGGGTCGACGGCCTGATCTCGATCTCCCTCGCCCCCTCCCGGGTAGACCTGGCCCGGTTGCGCGCGGCCAAGGTGCCGCTCGTGCTCGTCGACCACGCCCACGACCGGGTGCCGTCGGTCATCGTCGACGACGTCGAGGGCGGCCGGCTGGCCACCGCCCACCTGCTCGAGCTCGGGCACACCCGGATCGCGTTCGCCGGCGACACGCTGGACGAGGTGCACGGCGCGTCGGCGAGCTACCGGCGCTGCGTCGGGTACCAGCGCGCCATGGCCGACGCCGGGGCCCCCGCCCGCCCCGAGCTCGTCAGGGTGCGCCCCCACGGCGAGGACGCCGAGGCGGTCCTGCGGGACCTGCTCGCGCTCGCCCACCCGCCGACCGCGATCTTCGCGGCCTCCGACCTCCAGGCGCTCGCCATGGTCGAGGCCGCGCACACGCTCGGCCTGCGGGTCCCCGAGGAGATGTCGGTGGTCGGCTTCGACGACGTCGAGCTGGCGCGCTACGCGGGCCTGACCACCGTCGCACAGCCGCTGGAGGTCAGCGGCACGACCGGAGCGGAGCTGCTGCTCTCGGAGCTGGAGGGCACGGCAGGAACCCAGCCGAGGCAGCATCTGCCGCTCGAGCTCGTCGTCCGCGGGACCACCGCGGCGCCGGGTGCCAGCGAACCGGCCGCATTGACGGCGCCCGGGAAGTCGCCAGGAATGGCATGATCTCGCCGGTTTTCACCACGTAGTACGGAGGAGGAATGGTGTCCAAGCGTTTCATCTTGATGTTGTGCGCCGCATTGCTGTGCGGTGCGTTCGTCGCCGCGTGCGGTGACGACAGCAGTAGCAGCGGAGGTGGAGGGGCCTCAGGCGGAGGCGAAGCCGGCACGACCGAAGGCGCGAAGAAGATCGATCCCGCATCGATGGACAGCGCCAAGGGCGAGGTCACGTACTGCCAGGGCAAGGACACGTCTGGCAACGCGCACTACATGGTCGACGAGTTCAACAAGAAGTTCGGCGGCGACGGCCTCAAGGCCAAGCTCGTCGAGTTCCCCGCCGCCGCGGACGAGCAGCGCAACCAGTTCATCCAGCGCCAGCAGGCGAAGTCGGGTGACTGCGACGTCTTCTCATCCGACGTGGTGTGGACGGCGGAGTTCGCCTCGCAGAAGTGGCTCTACGACATGACGCCGTACATGGAGGACAAGAAGTCGGAGTTCATCGAGGCGCCGATCGAGACGATCACCTACGACGGCAAGATCTGGGGCTCCCCGGAGTCCAGCGACGCCGGGCTCCTCTACTACAACACCGACAAGGTCAAGAAGGTCCCCGCCACCTGGCAGGAGGTCTACTCCGAGGCCCAGAAGAACGGCGGCATCGTCTACCAGGGCGCGCCCTACGAGGGTCTGACCTGCGACTTCCTCGAGCTGTTCTTCGGCGCCGGCGGCGAGGTGCTCAACGAGGACGGCACCAAGTCGACGATCGCCGACGGCGACGCGTTCGTGAAGGCCGCGGGCTTCATGGCCGACGGCATCAAGGACGGCGCGGCTCCGAAGGCCGTCACGACCTACATGGAGCCGGAGTCGCTGGCCGCGTTCCAGACCGGCAAGTACGCGTACATGCGCAACTGGCCGTACGCCTATGCGACCAACCTGAAGGCGAAGCGCGTCAAGGACAACTTCGACGTCGCTCCGCAGCCCATGTTCGAGGGCGGCGAGAAGGCCGGCATCCTGGGCGGCCACAACAGCGTCATCTCCGTGTACTCGAAGAACCCGGGTGCGGCGCTGAAGCTGGTCGACTTCATCGGCTCGCCGGAGATCCAGAAGGCGTACGCGGCGCAGTTCAGCCTCGCCCCGGTCCGGGCCGAGGTCTACGACGACCCGGACGTCAAGAAGGCGATCCCGTTCGCCGACGCGCTGCGCGAGGGCATCACCAACGCCCGCGCACGGCCCGTGTCGCCGGTGTACCCGCAGATCTCGCAGGCGATCTACAAGAACGTCAACGCGGTGCTCGCGGGCCAGATGTCCCCGGAGGACGGGGCCAAGAAGGCGCAGGCGGACATCGAGAAGGCGTTGTCGACGTTCTAGGCCATGGCTGAAGCCACCGTTCAGTCGGGAGCGCCGGGTAACCGGCGCTCCCGAGGCCTCTCCGAGAAGAGGCTCGCGTTCTTCATGGTCGCGCCATCGATGGTGCTCATCGCACTCGTCGCGGCGTACCCCATCTTCTACGCGATCTGGCTGTCTCTCCACGAGTACAGCGTCCGCACGGCCGGCCTGTCGCGCTGGGCCGGCTCGTTCGGACTGGGCAACTACTCCACCGCGCTCCAGAACTCCGAGTTCTGGGACGCGATGATCACGACGCTGGTCTTCACGGCGTCGAGCGTCCTCCTCGAGCTCCTGATCGGGCTCGCGATGGCGCTCGCGATGCACGCCGCGTTCAAGGGCCAGGGTCTCCTGCGCACCGTGGTACTGGTGCCGTGGGCGATCCTCACGGTCGTCACCGGCATCATGTGGCGGACGATCTTCGAGTCGCCGCAGGGCTTCGTCAACCAGATCATCGGTGGCGACACCGTGTGGCTGGGATCGGAGCCGCAGGCGCTGATCGTGATCATCATCGCCGACGTCTGGAAGACGGCGCCGTTCATGGCGCTGCTGATCCTCGCCGGCCTGCAGGTGATCCCCGGGGACATCTACGAGGCGGCGAAGGTGGACGGGGCCACCGCGTGGCAGCGGTTCCGCAAGATCACGCTGCCGCTGCTGACCCCGGCGATCCTCGTCGCGCTGATCTTCCGCACGCTGGACGCGCTGCGGATCTTCGACCTCCCGTACATCCTCACGAAGGGGGCCAACGGGACGACGACGTTGTCGCTGATATCCCAGCAGACGTTCGCCGAGAACCGGATCTACGGCCTCGGCGCGGCGTACTCAATCCTCACGTTCATCACGGTGATGATCGTGTCGTTCACCTACATCCGGACCGTGGGCGGCAACATCCGCGGACTGGCGGAGGACTAGGCCATGGCGACCGATGCAGCAGTCGCGGACCGGGCCGACACACGCGCCAAGACGAAGGTCAAGACGCCGAAGCCGGATCGCACACCATGGTGGATGTGGCTCGCCGTGGTCGCGATCGTGATCTTCTGCCTGTTCCCCTTCTACTGGCTGATCAACCTGTCGCTGAAGACCGGCGAGGACCTCGGGGAGTCGGCGTTGTTCCCGCCGAATCCCACGCTGGACAACTACGAGTCGATCTTCAACAACGGCGACTTCACCAGGGCGCTGCTCAACAGCGCCATCATCTCGCTCGTGACGACGGCGCTCGCGCTGGTCGTGGGCTCGTTCTGTGCGTATGCGCTCGCGCGCCTGCGCTTCAAGGGCAAGTTCGGGATCCTCGCGCTGGTGCTGTCGATCACGACGTTCCCGGCGATCGCGATCGCCGCGCCGCTGTTCCGCCTGTGGACGGACGTCGGCATCTACAACACCCTGATCGGCCTGATCATCCCGAACCTCACGTTCGCGTTGCCTCTGGCCATCTACATCCTGGTCTCCTTCTTCAAGGAGATCCCCAAGGACCTCGAGGAGGCGGCGCTGGTAGACGGCGCCACCCACTTCGTCGCGTTCCGCAAGGTCGTGGTGCCGCTCGCGGCGCCAGGGCTCGCCACGGCGGGCATCCTGACCTTCATCGCGACGTGGAACGAGTTCCTGCTGGCGATCACGCTGACGTCGACCCCGGCCGCACGGCCGGTGCCGGCGGCGATCGCCTTCTTCACCGGCTCTACGCAGTTCGAGATCCCCTACGGGACGATCACGGCCGCGGCCGTGACGATCTCGGTGCCGCTGATCCTGCTCGTCCTCTTCTTCCAGAAGCGGATCGTGGCCGGCCTCACGGCGGGGGCGGTGAAGGGCTAGGCATGCTGGTGGCGGCCGCTCCTCCGGGAGCGGCCGCTCACTGCTTGAAGTCCTTCAGCCCACCGGCTCCGGCCGTCTTCGCCAGCCATGCCGTGCCCGCATCGAAGCAGAGCGCGAACGCCGCGATGATCAGCCCGTACGCCGCGAGCGGGGGCGTGACCGAGGCGGCGTACAGGCACGCGACGGCAGCCAGCAGCGGGAGCAGGTAACGCATGCCGCCGAGGCTACGGGCGATGGGGCGCCGCGTCAATCGCGCATGGCCCTGAGGCTTCCCGATCGCTGGATGTGGGACTTCTGGTTCGCCGTCGACGGCGACGACGTGCACGTCTTCTACCTGCAGGCGCCGCGCTCGCTCGGCGACCCCGAGCTGCGCCATCGCAGCGCCACGATCGGGCACGCCGTCTCGCGCGACCTGCGCACCTGGCGGATCCTGGACGACGCCCTCGGCCGGGGCGGCCCCGGCGAGTTCGACGAGGTCGCCACGTGGACCGGCTGCACCGTGCGCGAGGACGGCGACGTGGGCGATGTACTACACCGGCCTGGGCGCCGACGGCGTGCAGCGCGTCGGACGCGCCGTGTCCGGCGACCTGGAGCGCTGGGAGAAGCGCGGCATGCTCGTCGAGGCGGACACGGCGCTCTACGAGCAGGAGCACTGGCGCGACCCGTGGGTGATCGAGGTCGAAGGGCGCGCGCACATGCTGCTGTGCGCCCGCGCGGCGGGCGGCCCGCAGGCCACGCGCGGGGTGATCGGGCACGCCGCACGCGACGAGCACGGCGTCTGGCGCGCGCTCCCGCCGCTGTCGGAGCCCGGCGACTACTGGCAGCTCGAGGTCCCCCAGGTGGTGTGGCTGGGCGGGGAGTGGCGGTGCCTGTTCTGCACCGAGCACGGCGACCAGTGGGGCACGCACTATCTGACCGGCCCCACACCGCTCGGGCCGTTCACGCTCGACCGCCCGGAGTTCCTGGCCGCCGACGCGGCGGGCACGCACTACGCGGGCCGGGTGCTCGAGCACGCCGGCGAGCGGCACTTCTTCGCGTGGCGCCAGCACGACGCGCACGGCGAGTTCCTCGGCGAGCTGAGCGACCCGATGGAGATCAGCGACGGGCCGCCGCCATGGGTGGGCCTGCCGTGAGCGAGTCGAAGCCCGGCGTGGTGAGCACGCGGTCGCCCTCGAGGACGATCATCGCCGCCGCGCCCGCGAGCAGCTCCGGCGCGCGCGCTCCCATCGCGAACGCGGCGGTCGCGTAGGCGTCGGCCGTGGCGAGGTCGGGAGCGACGACGGTCACCGACAGGACGCCGCGCGGCGGCCGCCCCGTGTGCGGGTCGACGATGTGCGCGCCGCGCTCGTACGCGCCCGAGGTCGCGACCGCGCCCTCGCGGAGACGCACGACGGCGGCAAGCGCGCCGGGGTCGTGCGGGTGGCGGATCCCGATCCGGTGGGTCCGGCCGCCGACCCGGACATCGCCGCCCGCGTCGACGCAGCCGCCGGAGAGCCGCCACGCGCGCTCGGCCGCCCAGCCCTTGACCAGGCCCGACGGGTCGAGCCGCCCCGTGGCACGGGCGTCGAAGTAGCCCCGCGTCGCGCGCCGCAGCCGCTCGCAGCGGCCCAGCACCTGGCGGACGAGCGGGTGGGCGTCGCGGACCGCGAGCTCGCCGCGGTCGATCCGGCTGATCTCGCTGTCGGGCTTGTAGGTGCTGAACGTCGCGTCGACCCACCGCAGCCAGCCGAACGCGGCCTCCACGTCGCCGTCGCCCTCGATCGAGACCGGGATGCCCATCACGCGCTCAACCACGGCGGGCCTTCCGGATCGCGCCGCGCAGCGAGTCGAGCCAGATCTGGCTGGTCGAGGTCGCGCCGGACACCACGTCGACGTCCGCGCTACCCGCCTTCAGCGCCGACTCCCGCAGGATCGGCTCGGCGCGGGCGTTGAGCGCCTCGGTGTGCGGCCCGTCGCCGGTCAGCAGCACGGTCTCGATCCCGGTCAGCCTGCGGCCGGTGACGAACGCCCGCACCTGGATGCCGGAGAACGGCGTGGTCATCGCCGGCCCGAGCGCGGACTTCGGCCCGCCGCCGCTGATGCGCTTGACGAGCGCCCGCGGCGTCTTGACGGCGGGCTCCGGCTCGCGCGTGACGGGCGGCGTCGTCTCGTAGCGCGCCAGCAGCACCACGACGACACGGTCACGATCAGGGCGGCGATGGCGCGGCGCATCAGTACGCGAAGCGCTCGGTGCGGATGTGGCGGCGGGAGACGCCCGAGCGGCCCAGGCTCGCGCTCGTCGCGTCGACCATCGCCGGCGGGCCGCAGACGTACACGTCGCGGGCGGCGATGTCGGGCATCAGCGCGCGCAGGTGCTCCGGCGAGAGGAGGTCGGAGGACTCGTGCGAGCCGACCACGTAGTGGACCTCCACGCCGCGCCGGCCCGCCAGCTCGTCGAGCTCCTCGCGCAGGATCAGGTCCTCGGCGCTCAGCACCCGGTAGATGACCGTGATGTCCTCCGGGCCGCCCGGCATCTCCTCCAGCAGCGCGCGGATCGGTGTGATGCCGACGCCGCCGGCGATCAGCGCCACGCGCGGGTTGCGCCGCGCGGCGGCCGTGAAGGTGCCGAACGGGCCCTCGGCGATCACGCGCGTGCCGGGCGGCATCGCGCGCAGCGCGGCGGTGTAGTCGCCCAGCCCCTTGACCGTGATCCGCAGGCGGCGGCCGTCAGGCGCCGCGGACAGCGAGAACGGGTGCGCCTCCCACCAGCGGTCGCGGGTCAGGAAGCGCCATGTGAAGAACTGGCCGGCCTGCGCCCTCAGTTTCTCGAGACGGACCCCCGCGATCTCCACCGAGACGACGCCGGGCGCCTCCTCGACGACCCGTTCGACGCGCAGCCGGTGGTAGACGGTGCGGAACAGCGGCACGCCGATCCGGAACACGACCAGCGAGCCGAGCGTGACGCCGTACAGCGCGTACCAGTACGCGCGGGCGCCGGGGCGCCCGACGAACTCCGTGCCGGTGGCGAGCTGGTGGCTGAAGGCCAGCGCGACGCCGAGGTAGGCGTAGAGGTGGACGAAGTACCACGTCTCGTAGCTGAGCCGCCGCCGCGCGACGACCGCCGAGGTCACGACCACCGCGATCAGGCACGCCAGCCCGGCGATCGCCGTGATCACGCCGGGATAGCCGGAGATCAGCCGCCCGACCTCGTCGAGCAGCGAGATCCCGTCGCCGACCGTGTAGCCGGCGGTGATCAGCACCACGTGCGCGAGCAGGAGCGTCAGCGCCGCCTGCCCGTTGCGCCGGTGCCAGGCCGTCAGCCGGTCGAACCCGACGAGGCGGTCCAGCACCGGGATCCGCGCGAGCAGCAGCAGCTCGACCAGCACGAGATAGGCGCCGAGCAGGCCCGCTACGCGCCCGAGCCCGGTGAGCAGCCCTGCGGTGTCGTGGATGTCGTCCGGACCGCCGCCGGACACCCACAGGCCGATCACCACGACCGCGTTGGCGAGCGCGAGGACGGCCAGGCCCCAGCCGGCGATCCTCCGTCGGCGATTCACGCCCGCAGTGTCGCGCCCGCCCGCGCGACAATCAACCGCCCGCTATCACTGTCGGCGTGACGGCGACCGTGGCGCTCGGGGGGTTGCAGCGCCAGCGGCGCGGGCAGATCTACGTCGCGCTGGCGGCGATCGCGTGGTCCAGCGCCGGCGTGCTCCAGCGCCAGCTCACGCTCGACACGCCGACCCAGGTCATGGGGCGGGCGGCGTTCGCGGCCGCGGCGCTGCTCGCGTACGTCGCGGTCGTCGACCGGGGCCGGGTGGTGGACGCGTTCCGGTCGGTCGGGATCGCCGGTCTCGGCGTGGCCCTGTGCGTCGCGACGGCGTCGGCCAGCTTCATCGCCGCCCTCAACCACTCGAGCGTGGCGCGCGTGCTGTTCATCCTGGCCGTCGCCCCCGTCCTCGCGGCGCTGCTCGCCCGCGTGACGCTCGGGGAGCCGATCACGCGGCGGGACGTGGTGGCGATGGCGGTAGCGCTGGCGGGCATCACGGTGATGCTCGGGGCGCCGGGAGAGGGCAGCCCGGCCGGCGACGGCCTCGCGTTCCTCGCGGCGTCCGCGTTCGCGGTGATGGTGGTGATCACACGCTGGCGCCACGACATCTCGATGGCGCCGGCCACGTGCCTCTCGCAGGCGATCCTCGTCGTCGCCTTCCTCCCTTTCGCCGATCCCGCCGCCATCACCGGAGGCGACGCCGGCTGGCTGGCGGCGCTCGGCATCGGCCAGATCGGGCTGGGCTTCGCGCTGCTCACCGTCGGCGCGCGGCTCATCCCGGCCGCGCAGGTCGGGCTCATCACGCTGCTCGAGGTGGTGCTCGGTCCTGTCTGGGTGTGGCTCGCGCTCGACGAGCGTCCCAGCACGCTCACGCTCGTGGGCGGCGCGATCGTGATCTTCGCGATCGTCCTCCAGACCCGCGGGGCGCCGGCTCCCGACCTGCCGGCGCCGCATTGAGCGGATCGATCAGCCGAAGGTGAACACGTACGCCCGCGCGCCGGGCTCGTGGAACACGATCTCCGCCGTCCGCTCGCGGATCGGGCCTCGCTGACGCACGAGCTGGAACATCCGCGGGCCGGACAGAGTGCCCTCGCCCGACTCGTCGGTGTCGACGCCGTGGTCGGCGCCGGGCGGCTGTCCGTCGAGGCGCACGGTGAAGCGGACGGGCCCGCCGGAGGGCGTGAGCACCAGGTTGAGGTCGCGCCCCTCGAAGCGATAGGCGATCGAGCCGCCGGGCGCTTCGAGGACGGCGGCCTCCTCCCCCACCGCCCACTCGCCGGCGAGCGACCACTGGTTGAGCGCGAGCTCCCCGGCGGGCGCGCCGGTGCGGCGCTCGCCCCGGTCGGCGCCCACGTACGTCTCCGGTGACCCCAGCGCACCCCAGTCGGCCGGCTGGGCGACCCCGTCGGCCGCGACCTGGACGAGCTCCTCGTCCACGCCCAGCAGCTGCTGGATCGCCCGCTCGCTCTCCTCGTAGGCCTCCTCGCCGAAGTGGTGGAACCGGACGCGGCCGTCACCGTCGACGAGGTAGAGGGCAGGCCAGTAGTGGTTGTCCAGCGAGCGCCAGATCGAGAAGTCGTTGTCGATCACGACCGGGTAGCCGACGCCGAGCTCGCCCACCGCGCGGCGCACGTTGTCGAGGTCGTGCTCGAAGCCGAACTCGGGCGCGTGCACGCCGACCACGACGAGTCCGCGGTCGCGATAGCGCTCGTGCCACGCCCGCACGTACGGCAGCGTGCGCAGCCAGTTGACGCACGAGAACGTCCAGATGTCGACGAGCACCACACGGCCGCGGAGCCCCGCGGCCGTGAGCGGCTCGGAGTTGAGCCAGGTGGGCGCGGCGTCGAAGGCCGACAGCGCGCTGCTGTCAGAGCTGATCGAGGACATTTCCGATCACGGCGAACAATGACAGCGCCGGTGTCCGGGCGCGGCCGCGTCTCTGCGATGCTCCCCTGCGATGAGGATCGCCGCCGGAGCTTTGATCGCGCTCGCGGCCGTGGGCGCGGCGATCGCCATCGCCTCGGCGGACTCGACCGTCGGCACCGCCGTGGCGATCGCGCTGGTCGGCTGCGCCGCGGTGGGCGGCGTCGCGCTGGCGTTCTTCGCGATCGGCGACTCCGAGGACCGCGAGCGTGCGGAGGCCGCACCGCCGCCCGAGCCCGAGCCGGAGCCGGAGCCCGAGCCGCCGCGCGACTCGCGTGACCCACACCCGCCGCGCTCGCTGGGCCTCGGCCCGGACCGCCGCGCGCGGCGCCCTCCCCGCCGTCCCGACTAGGCGGCGGTGTCCCAGCGGTGGGACTTGAGGGCGGCGACGCGCTCCTCGGGCAGGCCCTCGCCGTCGCCGACTGCGGCGTTGCGGTCCACGTTGCGGACCGTCCGCATGCCGGGGATCACGGTCGAGACCTCGGGGCGGCTGAGCACGTAGCGCAGTGCCACCTCTGGCAGCTCGTCGCGCGTGATGCCGAGGTCCTCGAGGATCGCCCGCACGTGCTGGTCCACGTGCTCGACGCTGTGGTCGCCGCTGAAGTACTCGTTGCGGAAGTCGCCGTCCGGGAACGTGGTGTCCGGCGTCACGCGGCCGGTGAGGCCGCCCTCGTCGAACGGCACGCGGGCGATCACGCCGACGTCGTTCTGCTCGCACGCGGCCAGCAGCCGGTCCTCGGGCGCCTGCTCGAAGACGTTGTAGATCACCTGGACGGTGTCCACGGCGCCGGTCTCGATGAGCTGGATCGCGTTGTCGGGCTGGTGGTCGTTGATCGAGACGCCGAAGAAGCGGATCTTGCCCTCGTCGCGCAGGGCCTGGATCGTCTCGAGCCAGTCGCCGCGCCCGATCCACTCGTCGTTCCAGACGTGGAACTGCATCACGTCGATGGCGTCCATCCCCAGGTTCTTCAGCGACCGCTCGGTGCACTTGCGGACGTGCTCGCCGGGGAACGCCTCGTCGGGCTCGATCCCGTCGGGCGCCGGCCACAGCAGGTTCTTGGGCGGGATCTTGCTCGCCACCACGATCCGCTCCTCGCGCTCGGCGACGACCTTGCCGACGAGCCGCTCGGAGTGCCCGCGCCCGTAGGCGAGCGCGGTGTCGATGAAGTTCACGCCGAGGTCGATCGCGTGGTTGAGCGCGGCAAGCGACTCCTGGTCCTCGGCGCCGAGCCACATCTCCCCGCTGATCCCCCACGCCCCGTAGCCGATCTCGGACACGGTGAGGCCCGTCCTCCCGAGGCTTCGCTCGTTCACAGGCCTAGCTCCTTCGTGTACTCCCGCTTGTAGCGCTCGCGCACGTCCAGGACCCGGGTGACGTAGTTGCGCGTCTCGGGGAACGGGATGTGCGACTCGGCCTCGAAATCCTCACCGCGGGCGGACGCCTCGCCGTACCACTCGTCGACCTTGCCCTCGCCGGCGTTGTAGGCGGCCAGCGCGAGCAGCTCGTTGCCCTCGTAGTGCTCCAGCAGGTAGCGCAGGTACCACGAGCCGTAGGAGATGTTGACCTGCGGCGTCGCGAGGTCGCCCTGCACGAAGGCGGTGCCGCCGGACTTGCGCGCGATGTAGTCGGCGGTCGAGGGCATGATCTGCATCAGCCCCTTGGCGCCGGCGATCGAGGTCTGGTCGCGGAAGCGCGACTCGACGTAGATGACGCCGGCGATCAGCGACGGATCGAGGTCCTTGGCCTCCGCCTGCTGGCGGATGATGTCCTCGTGGCGCAGCGGGAGCGCGATCTCGTGCACCGCCTCCTCCGCGAACGGCCGGGCGATCACGACCATCGCGGCGGTGGCCGCGATCAGCGCGGCCGCCACCAGCAGCGCGCGGCGGCGCAGGATCCGGCGGCGCTGCGCGCGGCGCTTGGGACTGCGGCGCGGCGTCGACCGGCTGCGCGACCGTGCGGGGGCGTGCGCGCTCATACCTTCAGTGTGCCGAGCACTTCAGACAAACGGGTCTCGAGCTCTTCGATCGTCCCGGAATTTGCGACCACGTGGGTGGCCCGCTCGGCCTTCTCGTCCTGCGTGAGCTGGCGTGCCGTGCGCTCGTCCACCGAAGCGTGCCCACGGGCCGCGGCGCGCTCCCGGCGGGCCTCCTCGTCGGCCACCACGGCGATCGTCGCGTCGAAGCCGTGGTTCATGCCGGACTCGAAGAGCAGCGGGACCTCGATGACCAGGGCGGGCGGAGCGGGCTCGCGGGCGGACTCCTCCTCGCGCCACTCGGCGATCCGCCGCCCCACGCGAGGCCAGAGCAGCTGCTCGAGGAACTCGCGCTCGTCGTCGGTGGCGAACGCGCGGCCCGCGACCGCGCGGCGGTCGACGACGCCGTCCGGGGCGACCTCGTCGCCCCAGCGCCCCACCACCGCGTCGCGGACCTCTGGGTCCGCGTACAGCTCGTGGACGACGGCGTCTGTGGACAGCGTCACGGCGCCGAGCCTGCCGAGGGCCGCGAGGGCCTCCGACTTCCCGGCGCCGATGCCGCCCGTCAGTCCGACGAACGGCGGCGTAGCTCAGCTCTGCTCTTCCTCCGGTAGCGTCTCGGAGGGCGCGTCCTCCGCCGGGGGCGTCTCACCGGGCGGCGGCCCGAAGGCCTCCGCGGCGGCGGCCTGGCCGGCCTCGGCCTCGTCGACAGCCGTCGCCTCGTCGGGCGCAGCGGCCTCGGGGGCCTCCGCGAACACGTCCTCGGACAGCCCGAGCTCCGGCATGTCGTCCATGTCGCCCGCGTCGCCGGCCGGGATGTCGCCGGCCTCGCGGCGCGGCAGCTCCTGGCCCTCGACGCGCTTGATCGAGAGCGAGAGGCGGCGCCGCTCGGAGTCGATCTCGAGGATCTTGACCTTCACCTCGTCACCGGGGGCGACGATCTCGCGCGGGTTCTCGACGTGCTGCTGGGCGAGCTCGGAGATGTGCACGAGCCCCTCCACGCCCTCGAGGATCTCCACGAAGGCGCCGAAGGCCACGACCTTGGTGACCGCGCCCTCCAGCTCGTCGCCGACGTTGTAGGTGTCGACGACCCGCTGCCACGGGTCCTCCTGGGTCTGCTTGAGGCCCAGCGAGATGCGCTGTCGATCACGGTCTATATCGAGCACCTTCACCTGAACCGTGTCGCCGATGTTCAGGATCTCGCTCGGGTGGTTGACGTGCGACCACGAGAGCTCGGAGATGTGGATCAGGCCGTCGATCCCGTCCAGGTCCACGAAGGCGCCGAAGTCCACGATGTTGGAGATCTGGCCCTCGATGATGAGGCCGGGCTGCAGGCGCTCCAGGATGGCCTGGCGCTGCTCCTTGCGCTCCTCCTCCAGCACGGCGCGACGGCTCAGCACCACGTTGTTGCGCGAGCGGTTGAGCTCTATGACCTTGCACTGGATGTTCTGGCCGAGGTACTCGTCCAGGTTCGGCACGCGGCGGATGTCGACCAGCGAGGCGGGCAGGAAGCCGCGCACGCCGAGGTCGATGATCAGGCCGCCCTTGACGACCTCGATCACGGCGCCGATGACCGGCTCGCCGGACTCGGCGGCGGCCTCGATCCGGCGCCAGGCGCGCTCGAAGCGGGCGCGCTTCTTGGAGAGGATCAGACGGCCGTCCTGATCCTCCTTCGTAAGGAC
Source organism: uncultured Solirubrobacteraceae bacterium (assembly GCA_963723395.1). Taxonomy (GTDB): domain Bacteria; phylum Actinomycetota; class Thermoleophilia; order Solirubrobacterales; family Solirubrobacteraceae; genus DATFQI01. The sequence continues at coordinate 28,054 of CAVRQL010000004.1, forward strand.
CAGAGCGTCGACCTCTTCGCCGAGCTCGACCTCCTCGGAGGGGTCGACGGACTTGCGGATCGAGAGCTCGTTGTTGGGGATGACCCCTTCGCTCTTGTATCCGATGTCGATAAGGACCTCGTCCTTATCGATCCGGACGACCTTGCCGGTGACCACGTCTCCCTCGTCGAACGGGACAATCGTGGCGTCGTAGTTGGGCAGGATCTGCCCGTCGATCTCGAGGAGCATCCCGTTGGATCCCTCGACGATTCTCGGATCGGCGGCAGTCTCTGGCGGTGTCATCGTGGCTTCCATGAACGGCGAGATACTGTAGCGCCTCTTCCCATGCCAGTCCGTGCCACGAAGCGCGGCGCGGAGCGGACTCCGTTCCCTCCCGACGCCCGATACGACGTCGTGATCTGCGGGGCCTCCTTCGCGGGGCTCGCCGTCGCGCGCGAGCTGCGCGCCTCGCGCGCGCGGGTCTTGGTGCTCGATCGGTACGAGATCGGGGAGCGCCAGACGTCCGCATGCTGCGCACCCACCGAATGGTTGGAGAACCTCGATCTGGAGGATTCGATCAAGCAGACCTTCGACTCGATGGTCCTGCACACGATCGGCGCCCACATCCGCTGGCGGCTGCCATACACGTTCTCCACGTTCGACTACCGGGAGATCTGCGACCTGCTCTGGAAGCAGTGCGGCGACGCGGAGTTCGAGACCGCGAAGATCGACGGGCGGACCGGGAACACCGTGCATACCGACCGCGGCGACGTCAGTGCCGACCTGATCGTGGACGGCCTGGGCTGGCGCCGGGTGCTGTCCGACGCCGAGCCGATCCAGCCGCCGGAGGCTACGCTCTCACGCGGGCTGGAGGTGCATCCCCATGGTTCGGCTCCTGACCTGCAGCTGTGGGTCGACCCGCGCTACGTGCCGTCGGGCTACGGCTGGAACTTCCCCGCCGGGGACGAGCTGCGGATCGGGATCGGCGCCTACGACCCCCGCTTCCACGTCAAGGAGCCCACGAACCGCCTGGCGATCGACGAGGGCGCCGACACCGTCCGCTACCAGGGCAACTGGATCCCCCACCGGATCCGGGCGGCGACGGAGGACGGCGTGTTCTTCGTCGGCGACTCCGCCGGCCACTGCATCCCCATGAGCGCCGAAGGGATTCGAACCGCGTTGTACTTCGGCATCGCGTGCGGCCGCCAGCTGGCCGCCGTGCTGGCCGGCGAGCAGGATCGCGGGGCGGCGCTGGCCGCCTACCACGAGTTCGCGCGCGCGCACGAGTGGAAGTTCGAGTGGATGTGGTGGAACCAGCGTGCTGTGCGCCATCTCCACGGCCGTCCGCTCGACGCTCTGGCAAGATTCACGTCTAGGCCGCGACTCACCCACTGGCTGTTCCGGAAGTACCTGAACCTCGCGCCACCTGCGTTCGCCCTTCCGGCTCCGGCCCAGGCACAGCCAGCACTTCCCCTCGCGGCGTAACGCCAATTTCAAGGAGCTCCCCTATGACCGTCGTCCGGAGCGACGCGGTAGTCGAGGCGCCGCCGGGCGCGTCCAACCGTTGGCTCGTCCTCGTCCTCGTCTGCCTCGCGCAGTTCATGGTGATCCTCGACGCGACGATCACCAACGTCGCGCTGCCCTCGATCCAGCGCGACCTGGGCTTCTCCGCGACCGACCTGCAGTGGGTGGTCAACGGCTACACGCTGCTGTTCGGCGGCTTCCTGCTGCTCGGCGGGCGGGCAGGCGACCTGGTCGGCCGCAAGAAGATCTTCCTGGCCGGCGTGGTGCTGTTCTCGAGCGCGTCGCTGCTGTGCGGGCTCTCCAGCTCGTCGGGGATGCTGATCGCGGCCCGCGCGCTGCAGGGTCTGGGCGCGGCGCTGGTCTCCCCCGCCGCGCTGTCGATCATCACCACGACGTTCGCCGAGGGTCCTGACCGCACGAAGGCGCTCGGCGTGTGGAGCGCGATCGCGGCCGGCGGCGCCGCGTTCGGCCTGCTGCTGGGCGGCATCCTCGTCGAGGTCCTGTCGTGGGAGTGGATCTTCTTCGTCAACGTGCCGGTCGGCATCGCCGCGTTCATGTTCTCGCTGCGCCACGTGCCCGAGTCCAAGGCACCCGGCAAGCACGACTCCTTCGACATCGCGGGCGCCGTGTCGGTCACCGCGGGCCTGATCGTGCTCGTGTACGGGATCGTCAAGGCGGAGTCGTTCGGCTGGGGCTCGGCCCGCACGCTCGGCCTCTTCGCAGCCGCGATCGTGCTGCTGGGCGCGTTCGTGGCCATCGAGCTGCGCTCGAAGGAGCCGCTGATCCGCCTCGGCGTGTTCCGGATCCGCTCGCTCACGGTCGCGAACATCGTGTTGCTGGCGGTCGGCGCGGGCATGTTCGCGAACTTCTTCTTCGCGACGCTCTACGTGCAGGAGATCCTCGGCTACTCGCCGCTGGAGGCGGGCCTGGCGTTCCTGCCGGTGACCGTCGGGATCGGCGCCGGCGCCGGCGTCGCGCAGCAGCTCATCAAGCGCTTCGACGTGCGCCACATCGGCGTGTTCGGGATGGTGCTGGCGGCCTGCGGCCTGTTCATCCTCAGCCGCGCGCCCGTCGACGGCACCTACCTCGGCAACCTGCTCCCCGGCCTGATCCCGATGTCGATCGGCATGGGCCTGACGTTCGTGCCGATCACGCTTATCGCGACGACGAACGTCGGCGACGAGGACGCGGGCCTGGCGTCCGGGCTGTTCAACACCTCCCAGCAGGTGGGCGGCGCGCTCGGCCTGGCCATCCTCTCGACGCTCGCGGCCGACAAGACGGCGTCGGTGCTCGAGGGCCTCGGGCGCCGGCCCGGCCCCGCCGACCAGGCGTCGGCGATCGTCGAGGGCTTCCACGTCGCCTTCCTCGGCGCCACCGTGCTCCTGCTCGTCGGCGCGATCGTGCTCGCCGTGTCCCTGCGCGCACGCGACACCGCGAACATCAACCCGGAGGAGATGCCGGTCGTCGGGGCCTAGCCGCCCGGCGAGCGGCGACGCCGGCCGCGGCCGCGGCGCAGAACAGCGGGACGCCGAACGGGATCATGAACATGGAGAGCGGCAGCGGCTCGTACTCGCCCGAGCGGTCCCACAGGCCGCTCGCCCAGGCGGCGTCGGCGAGGAGGGAGATCCCGGCCCAGAGGAACGCGCCGAGCCACAGCACCGCGATCCACCGGCCCCAGACGTAGCTCCCCGCCGCGACCGCCACGGCGAGCACGCCCAGCGTCACGATCAGCGGCCACATGCCACTCCACCTACCCACATAAAGGGTCTGACCCCTTATGGCAGTGGAATGAAGTAAAGGGTCAGACCCCTTAGGTTGTGCGGCGGCGGCGAAGGAAGCCATGTCGGGGAAGGTTGCGTCGGGCGTGGCCTCGGCGGGCGGGGTGGCTCCTGAGCCCTCGCGGCCCGCCCGGCGGTCGATCCAGACCGTGGAGAGGCCGAGGCGCTTGGCGGTCACGTGGTCGTGGAAGAGGCTCTGGGCGACGTGGAGGATCCGCTCGCGGGGCAGCCCGAGCCGCTCGAAGGCGAGTTGGAAGCCGCGCTCGTCCGGCTTGTAGGCGCCGACCTGCTGGGCGGTGATCACCCAGTCGAACTCGACTCCGAGCCGCTCCGCGGAGCGCGCGAAGAGGTCGTCGTCGCAGTTGGTGATGACGCCGAGGCGGAAGCGCTCCTTCAGGCGCGCGAGCGCGGCGGCGGAGTCGGGGAACGCCGGCCAGTCGCCGACGGAGTCCGCGAAGGCGGCGACCTGCTCGTCGGTGGGCTCGGCGCCGAGCTCGGCGGCGACGCCGCGCAGCCCGTGAGCCACGACGTCGCGATAGGTCATGTACGGGCCGGCCTCGGCCTCCGCCTCGTACCGGGCGTAGCGGGCGATGAGGTCCTCGCGGTCGCCGCCCCCGAGCGCGGCCTGCAACCCGTCGGCCAGGCCGGTCTCCCAGTCGATCAGCGTGCCGTAGCAATCGAAAGTCAGGGCTTCGTATGACCTGAAGTGCAGCATTCGAGGCAGACTAGGGAGAAAGGACTTGCCGGAGACGGCCACGGCGGGTTAGGGTCGGCCCGCGACCGTGACCGAGCACGCAGCCGACCAGGAGGCGCTCGCCGCCGTACCAGAGCTGGAGTCCGCCGCCGCCGCGCCGACGACCGGCTGGGCGCCGAGCGGCGCGGGCGCGCTCGCCGCCGCGATGGGCAACCAGGCGTTCGGCACGCAGTACGGCGGTGGGGCGGCCGGGATCGAGCCCAGCGCGATGCTGGCCAACGCGGGCTCGGTGCTGGCGCGCGCCCTGTTCGCCGACCCGTCCCAGGGCACGCGCGCGCCGTGGACGAGCCTGCGCAGCGAGGCGGAGCAGTCACGCGCGAACCTCGCCACGATCGGCCCGCTGAGCGTGGACCGGCAGGTAGACGACGAGCTCGGCGCCGGGCTGGCGTCGGCCGTGGCCTCCCGCCAGACGGTCGCCCGCCAGGACCATCCCCCTGGCGGCGGGACCCCCGCCGTGCCGCCTGCGCCCCAGTGGGAGACGTTCTTCACCGGCGACACGCTGGCGGGCATCCGCGCAGGTCTCGAGATCTCGCGCGTGTGGCCCGGCGTCGGCGCCTGGACGGGTCTCGCCTCTGACGTCGCCGGCACCGTCTCGGACATCGCGACGATCAACCAGGAAGACGCGCCGATCCTCAAGACGGTGATCGCGATCCGAGGGATCCTGAACGCGGTCAACAACTTCGTCGGGCACATCGGCTATGTCCAGGAGCTGGGCTCCAAGGTGGCGGCCGTGTCGGTCATCGGCGCGTGGCTGACCCCGATCCTGGACTCGATCGGCCTGGCACTGAAGGACCTCAAGCTGCTGCTCGACCTGGCGCTGGGGCTGATCGACGTCGGCATCTGGGCGGCCGCCGAGCAGCAGAAGCTGCACGCCACGACCCCGGAGTCCGCGGGCCGTTGGAACAACCTGATCGGCGGCTACCAGGCCAACATGATCGGCGACCTGGCGACGCTGCTGGTCGATGGATGGGACGCCGCGACCGCGACGGAGGGCGACGGCGAGGTCGCCAAGCAGGCCGTCTACAGCATGAAGGGCCTCATGCAGGCGGCCCGCAAGTTCGGCCCGATCCTGCTCAACTGGATCATGGGGCTGTTCAACGTCTACGGCTCGAAGGTGACGACGCCGACGATGCCCGCGCAGGCCACGCCGGACGCCGGAGGCGGGGGGAACACCCCGCCCACGGCTCCCCCGGCCCCCGGGGGCGCCGCGCCGTCGCCGACGTCGGTTCCCGCCGCGCCCGCGGCGCCGCCCGGCATCGCGCGCATGTTCTCGCCCTCGGTGGCGCGCTTCGGGGAGGGCATGGGAGAGGGCGCGCAGTCCGCGGGTCGCCAGGCGCTGTCGATGGCCATCGTCGCCGAGCTGCAGCAGGCCAAGCTCGGCTACCTGGCGGCCGACGCCGCGCTGTCCGCCGGCGGCACGGCCATCTCGACGATCATGCAGCAGCAGCGGGAGCAGATGACGGCGCTGCTCGGCGGGACCGACCCGTTCGTCTTCATCCGCGACGCGGGCGTCCAGATGACCAAGATGCTGGCGGACAAGGCGGGCCAGCTGGAGCAGGCCGCGGTCCTCTCGGCGTCGGCGACGGAGCGTGCCGATCAGCTCCGGTCCGCGTGCGACAGCATCCTCGGGTTCCTCGACTCGCTCAACGTGCCGCAGGTCGACATCCCGGGCGTCGGCTTCCTCGTCGACGAGCTCCGCGGGGCGGTCAACGAGGTCAAGTCGATGGGCCGTGGCCCCGTCGAGACCGTCAAGAACCACGCGGACGAGGTCGGCGAGTTCCTCCAGATCTTCGCCGACATCGCGCGCCAGCAGGTCGCGGCGGCCCGGACGCAGATCCAGAGCCTCAGCGAGGGCCTGGCCAAGTGCAACTCGTTCGAGGACGTCATCAACCTCTTCATGGGCAAGCTCCAGGAGATCCTGGGCACCGGCACGAACCTGCAGATCGACGACATCAAGGCCTACTGGGCGAGCATCGGCGGCAAGATCGACGAGGGCATCGTCTGGGCGCAGGGCCTCGCCTCCGACAACCCGCCGGATCCGCCTGACCCCGGGCCCGCCGCGGACGGGGCGCCGCCCGAGTCGGCTGCCGCGGCCGGGGGCGCCGCGGGTGCCGCCGCAGGCGCCGCAGCGGCGCCGGCCGGTGCCGGTGCCGGTGGGGCGGGCGCCGCCGCCGCGGGTGGAGCGGGTGCCGCAGGCTCCGCCGGAGCCGCGGCGGTCGCCGGCGCGCAGCAGGCGCAGAACGCCCAGGCCGCCAGCGGAGCCGCTTCGGCGGCCGCCGCAGCGGGGGGCGGAGGCGCCGCGGCGGGCGGGGCAGCCGCAGCCGCGCAGGCGGCGCAGAACGGTGCAGCGGGTGGCGCGGCCGGTGGCGGAGCGGCCGGCGCCGCGCAGGCGGCGCAGAACGGTGCAGCGGGTGGCGCCGCCGGTGGCGGAGCGGCCGGCGCGGCGCAGGCGGCCGTCGACGCGGCGCAGAACGGTGGCGGCGCGGGCGCGGGGGCCGGTCAGGCGGCGCAGGACGGTGCTGCCGGCGGCGCGGCAGCCGGCGGGGCCGCCCAGAACGGCGCGGGCGCAGGCGCCGCCGCGGGTGGGGGTGCGGCGGGCGCAGCCGGCGGCCAGACGATCGAAGAGCGCCTCGCGGCGGCGGCCGCCGCCCGCAACTAGTCTGCGCCCCTCATGGGGCGCCTCTCACGCAGCACGCAGCACGTCACGCGCACGGCCGCCACCGGCACGGCGGCCGCGGCGGCCTCGCGGCGCCCCTCCGTGGACGCCGCCATGCGCACCCTGGAAGCCGGCGGCAACGCCGTCGACGCCGCGGTGGCGTGCGGCTTCGTCGCCGGCGTCGTCGAGCCCGCGGAGACGTGCCTCGCCGGCTCGGGCTTCCTGCTCGCCTGGGATCCCGCGACGAAGACCCCGACCGCCTTCGAGTTCCCGCCCCGCGCGCCGGCCGCCGCGACGCCGGACATGTACGAGCCGGTCTCCAGCGAGGGCGCGACGAAGCTGCTGGGCGTGACGACCGTCAAGGACGACGCCAACGTCGAGGGCATCCTCGCGTGCGCCGTACCCGGGACGATCGCGGGGCTGCTCGCCGCCCACGAGCGCCTCGGCCGCCTCCCCCGCGCGCAGGTCATGGAGCCCGCGATCGAGGCCGCCACGAACGGCTTCGAGGCCGACTCGTACTACGCGCTGACCGCACTGGACAACCTCGACGTCCTGCGCGCCCATCCCACCGCTGCCGCGATCTACCTCGACGACCGCGGCCTCCCTCCCACGCCGGCCTTCCTCGGCGACGCCACCCTCGGCGTGCCGCCGCTGATCCGTCAACCGGAGCTCGCACGCACGCTCGAGATCGTCGCCGAGCGCGGCGCGGCCGGGTTCTACGAGGGCGAGATCGCGCAGGCGATCGAGCACCACTTCGCCGCCCGCGGCGGCCTGATCGACCGCGCCGACCTCGCCGCCTACCGGCCGATCGTCGGCGAGCCGCTGCACTCCACCTACCGCGGGCACGACGTGTACGCGCCCACGTCGCCGTGCGGCGCGTGGACCGAGCTGCAGATCCTGCGCATCCTCGAGCGCTTCGACATGAACGGGGACGACGCGCTGCACGCGATCGTCGCCGCCTCACGGCACGCGTTCGCCGACCGCTACCGCGACCTCGGCGACGGCGCCAGCCCGCTGCAGGACGACCCTGACGCCACCGCGGCGGCGATCCGCGCGGGCGACATCGGCCCCGTCGCCGACGGAAAGCCGTGGGAGGTGTTCGCCTTCGACCGCCACGGCACCACCCACTTCACCGTCGTCGACGGCGACGGGATGATGGTCTCCTGCACCCACACCGCTGGCAACGCGTTCGGCTCGAAGGTCGTCGCCGAGGGCACCGGGCTGCTGTTCGACGCCGGGATGGTGTGGTTCAACGCGCACCCCGGCGCCGCCAACTCGATCGCGCCCGGCAAGCGCCCGCTGGTCAACATGGGCCCGCTGCTGCTGGCCCGCGACGGCGAGCCGCGGCTGGCGATCGGCGCGCCCGGCGGGCGGCGGATCATCGACGCCGTCGTGCAGGTGGTCGTCAACGCCGTCGACCGCGGTATGGGGATCGAGGACGCGATCGGCGCGCCTCGCGTCGACGCCTCAGGCTCGAAGGTGCTGGCGTCCGAGCGCCTCGGCCCCGCGCTCGAGGCCCTGCGCGAGCGCGGCCACGACGTCGTCGCGGTGCGCGAGGAGCACGCGCCCTTCTCCTACGAGTTCGCGCGGCCCGTCGGCGCCGAGATCGCCGCGGACGGGAGCCGGCGCGCGAGCGCCGACCCGTTCACGCAGGGCCACGCCGCGGCGATCTAGCCGCCTGAGCTCTCGTCCGGCCGCGGCGGCGCCGACTCGATCGCGTCGAGCCCGGCCCGGATGCCCTCGGCCAGGAAGTCGATCTCGGGCTGCTCCAGGGTCAGCGGCGGCGAGCACGCGATCGCGCCCATCAGCGGGCGGATCAGCACGCCCGCCTCGCGGGCTCCCTGCGCGAGCTTGGCGACGGCGCCGGCGTCCTGCTCGAGCACCTCGGGCGCCAGCTGCACGGCCGCCAGGAAGCCGAGCCCGGCGCGGACCTCCGACACCGCCGGGTGGTCCAGCAGCGGGGCCAGCGCGTCGGCGAGCGGGCGCTCCAGCTCGCGGCCGCGCTCGATCAGCCCGTCGCGCTCGTAGATGTCGAGCACGGCCAGGGCGGCGGCGCAGCAGGCGGGGTGCCCGGCATAGGTCGCGCCGTGGCGGAGCATCGGGCCGCCGGCCGCGAAGAACGGGCCGGCCACCCTGTCGGAGACCACGACGCCGCCGAGCGGCAGGTAGCCGCTGGTCACGCCCTTGGCGAACGTGATCATGTCCGGCCGCACGTCCTCCCAGCGCTCGATCCCGAACCAGGTCCCGAGCCGACCGAACGCGCAGATCACGCTGTCGCAGACGAACAGGATCCCGTGCTCGGCGCACAGGTCGGCGACGCCCTCGATGTAGCCCGCCGGCGGGTGGTACACGCCGCCCGCGCCGATCACCGGCTCGCAGAAGAAGGCCGCGACCTTGTCGGGGCCGACGCGCTCGATCTCCGCCTGCAGCGCCTGCAGCGAGTCGAAGGCCACCGACGACGTCTGCGGGACGAGCGGGCCCCAGTTGCTGGTGTTCGCCTCGATCCCGCCCAGGCTCGTGCCGAACCCGTGCGTGCCGTGGTAGCCCTGCGTGCGGCTGATCAGGTGCACGCGCTCGGGCTGGCCCTGGTCGATCCAGTAGCGGCGGGCGATCTTCGCCGCCGCGTCGATGGCGTCGCCGCCGCCCGAGGCCAGGAAGATCCGCGCGCCGTCCATCGGCGCGTAGGCGGCGAGGCGCTCGGCGAGCTCGTTGGCCGGGCGGTTGCCGAAGTCGCCGAAGGTGGAGTACGCCTCGAGCGACTTCATCTGCGTCGCGACGCGCTCGGCCACCTCGGTGTTGGCATGGCCGATGTTGGCGTACCAGAGGCTGGCGGTGCCGTCGAGATAGCGCTTGTCGTCGGCGTCGTAGACCCACGGCCCCTCGCCGCGCTCGATCAGCAGCTCATGCTGGGAGACGGCGCCCATGTCGGCGAACGGGTGCCAATAGCGAGTGGTGGTGGTGGGAGAGACGGCCATCCGGCCAAGGTACTGCCCCGGGAGGGCCCGGATCGTCCAAACCGCGGGCTGGGCGGGGTCCGCCGAGGCGGGGATTCCGCCTCTAGGCGAGCGCCCGGCGCAGCTCGCCGCCGACCTCGGCCACCGTGCGGCGCGAGACGTCGGCGACCGCCAGCCAACGCCAGAAGCCGTGCACCGTGCCGGCCACGCGACGGCTCTCGACCGGCACGCCGGCGTCGCGCAGCGCGGCGGCGTACGCCTCCCCCTCGTCGCGCAGCGGATCGCACTCGGCGGTCACCACGAGCGCGGGCGGCAAGCCCGCCAGGTCGTCCGAGCGCAGCGGCGACGCGTCGGGGTCCATGCCGTCCGCGCCGTCGAGGTAGAGGTTCCAGAAGCGCTGCATGGAGGCGGCGGTGAGGCCGTGAGCGGTGCCGAAGTCGCGGTAGGTGCTGGTGTTGCAGCCCGCGTCGGTGACCGGGTAGATGAGCGCCTGCATCCGGAGGTCGACCTCGCCCCGCAGCCGCCGGGCGACGATCGTCGCGAGGTTGCCGCCCGCGCTGTCGCCGGCGATCGCCATCCGCTCCGGGTCGCCGCCCAGCTCGGCGGCGTTGGACTTCAGCCAGCGCAGCGCGCACAGGCAGTCCTCCAGCCCGGCGGGGAACGGCGCCTCGGGGGCGAGCCGGTAGTCGACGCTGGCGACGATCGCGCCCGACGCGTTGGCGAGCGCGCGTACGACGGTGTCGAAGGAGTCGATCGTGCCGACCACCCAGCCGCCGCCGTGCAGGTAGGCGACGACCGGCAGCGGCCCTTCGCCCTCCGGGCGGTAGACGCGGACGGGGATGCCGCCGCACGGCGCTTCGACGGTGACGTCGCGGACCTCGGCGACCTCCTCCCCCGGGCCGCACAGCTCGCGCGTCTCGGCCGCGTGGCCGGCGCGCGCCTGGTCGACGGGCACCTCGTGGGCGGCCGGCCCGGCGAGCGCGAGCATGCCCTCCAGGACCTTGCCGATGTCCGGATCCAGGCTGGTGGTGCTCAGAAGCCGCGCCGCTCGCGGTCACGGATGGCCGCCGGGTCGCGCCCCTCGCGGTGGCGGGCGCTCCACACGGCGTGCCCGGTGTAGAGCAGCGCCAGGCCCAGGATCGTCAGCGACAGCCACGCGACCTCTCCGGGAGAGAACGCGCCGAGGGCGACGAAGAAGGCGAACAGCACGACGACCGCCAGGATCAGGACCCAGAAGGTGTCGCTCAGCGTCGAGCGCATCGTGGCGAAAGGTACCACCGAGGGGGCGGCGCGGCGCCAGGGGGAGTATGGCGCCGCGCCGCGCGGCGCGGCGACTCTGCGCCGCGCCGCAACTCGGGAGATCAGGCCGCGGGCGGGGGCTCCTCGCCCTCCGGCTCGTCGCCGGCGAGGATCCGGTACAGCGCGCGGCGGGTCTCCTCGAGGACCTTGGACGCCTCGGCGATCTGCGCCTCGGTGCCGGCCTGGACGACCTGCATCACGGCGGCGCCGACGCCGAACACGAGCGTCCGCAGCTCGCCGACGTTCTCGCTCCCGCCGGGCTGCTCCCACGGGGTGCCGAGCTCCTCGGCGTTCTCCGTGACGTAGGCGCGGCCCTCGTCGGTGAGGGTGAAGAGCCGGCGGCCGGCGGATTCCTCCGCGCGGACCAGGCCCTCGTCCTCGAGCTGCGAGAGCGCCGGGTAGACCGAGCCCGGGCTCGGGCGCCAGGCGCCTCCGCTGCGGTTCTCGATCTCCTGCATCAGCCCGTAGCCGTTGCGCGGCTCCTCGGCGAGCAGGACCAGCAGGGCGGCGCGGACGTCGCCCTTGCGGGCACGGGGGCCGAAGCCGCCCGGTCCGAATGGCGGCCCACCGAAGCCCCGGTGGCCGCCGCGGTGGTGCGGGCGACCGCGACGACCGCCGCGGTGACCCGTCATGGCGAGCCAGACGGCTCGCGGGTCGAAGTCGCTGGGATCTCCCCAACGAGCGTTGATGGCATGCGAGTGCATGTGGTTCTCCTTGGTTGCTTGAGTATCAACGATAGGTAACGATATATCGAAGATACTCTTTTGTCAACCGAACCGATGCACCGCGAGCCCCTTGGCGACGACGCCGCCGTCCGGGTCGGTCACCTCCACCTCGCAGAAGCACAGGCTGCGCCCGCGCCGCACGGCGCGCGCGGTGGCGAGCAGGTCCACGCCGCGGGCGGCGGAGACGTAGTCGACGTGCATCGAGACGGTGGCGCCGGCCAGCGACTCGGGCACCGTGTCGTCCGCCCACGCCGCGGCCATCGAGGCGGTGTCGAGGAGCGCGGCGATCGCGCCGCCGTGGACGACGTCGCCCATCGTGGCCAGCTCGGGGCGGAACGGCAGCCGCAGCCGCGCGACGTCCGGCTCGAGCGAGTCGAGCTCGACGCCGAGCAGCCCGACGAGCGGCGAGTTGGGCACGAAGGCCCGGATGATCTCCCTGCGGGTCTGGGTCATGCCCGCGAAGCTAACGTCCCCGGGATGGTCGACGTCCGCGCCGCCACGACCGCCGACATCCCCGCCGTGCTGGCGGTGTGGGACCGTGCGCGCAGCCCGGCGGCCGTCACCCCCGACACGCCGGAGGCGCTCGAGCGCCTGCTCGCCCACGACCCGCGGTCGCTGCTGGTGGCGGAGATCGACGGGGCGGTCGTCGGGGTGCTGATCTGCGGCTGGGACGGCTGGCGCGGCAGCATGTACCGCCTCGGCGTGCTGCCCGAGCACCGGCGCGCCGGGATCGGCCGCGCGCTGGTCGAGGCCGGGCACGCCCGCCTGCGCGCGCTCGGCGCCGTGCGCGCCGGGCTCCAGCTCGCCGACGGCGAGGAGGCCGCCACCGGACTCTGGACCGCGGCGGGCTGGGCGCACGACAGGACCGTCGCGCGCTGGGCGCGAACGTTCTAGTCGCGGATGACCAGGTAGGTCCCGAGGGCGAGGAAAGCGATCCCCGCCACCTTGGCGGCGGTCACCGGCGACTTCGTGACGCCGAGCCAGCCGAAGTGGTCGATCGCGGTGGCGACGGCGAGCTGGCCGGAGATCGTCGCGGCCGTCAGCCCGCCGGCGCCCAGCTCGCGGACGGTGAACACGATGCTGCCGACGTACAGGGCGCCGATCAGCCCGCCGCCGATCGCCACGTGCAGCGGGGCGTCGGCGATCCGGGACACCTCGGAGAACCCGCCGTAGACGGCGCTGAGCGCGGCGAGGGCCACGCACGAGATGGCCAGCGCGATCATCGAGGCCTGTGCGCCGCCCACCAGGCGGCCGAGCGAGGAGTTCAGCGGCGCCTGCATCGCCACGATGCCACCGATGCAGACCGCCACCGCGAGCGCCACGTTGCGATCCATCCGCGGCAGCCTAGGGGTACAACAGAGGTATGAGCCTCACCCTCGGTCCCGGCCCGCTCGGCACGCAGCCCGGCGGCGCCTTCAACTTCGGACTCGACGGCGCGCCCGCGCACCGCATCTACTTCGAGCCCTTCCCCCGCCGCGTGCGCGCGCTGATCGGCGAGGAGGTCGTGCTCGACACCGTGCGCGGCCACCTGCTGCACGAGTCCAACCACCTCCCCATGCTCTACGTCCCGCTCGAGGATCTCCGCGGCCTCGCGCCCAGCGACCACACCACGCACTGCCCGTTCAAGGGCGACGCGTCGTACTTCCACCTCGCCGGGGTCGAGAACGCGGTGTGGACCTACGAGGAGCCGTTCGACGACGCCGTGTGGCTGCGCGGCTACGCCTCGCTCTACCACGCGAAGGCCGACGCCTGGTTCGTCGAGGACGAGCGCCTGTTCGGCAAGCTGCGCGACCCGTACCACCGCGTCGACGTCTTCGAGTCCTCGCGGCCGGTCACCGTGACGGCGGGCGGCGAGGTGATCGCGCGCTCGGACCGCGCGAAGCTGCTGTTCGAGACGGGCCTCCCGCCGGTGGCGTATGTGCCGGGCGGGGACGTCGAGGCCGGCGCCCTCACCCCGTCGGAGAAGCGCACGACCTGCCCGTACAAGGGCGAGGCGCGCTACTGGGCGGTCAACGGGATCGCGGACGCCGCATGGAGCTACGAGACGCCGCTCAGCGAAGCGGCGGGCGTGGCGCGCCACCTCGCGTTCGCCGGCGAGGGCATCGAGGTCGCGGTCGAGGAGCCGGCCGAGCGCTTCACGCTCGGCTAAGCCTGAATCCACCGATCCCCGCGGCGTCTCGCCACCGTGGCCGTTCACGGCTCATCGCTGGATCCAGGCTGAGCTACTTCGCGTCGAGCCAGTTCGGCCCCACGCCGGCGTCCACCGTCAGCGGGGGGTCGAGCTCGGCCGCGCCGACCATCTCGCGCGTGACGATCTCCGTCGCCTGCTCCATCTCCTCGGGCGGGCCCTCGAACAGCAGCTCGTCGTGGATCTGGAGGATCGTGCGGGTCTTCAGGCCGGCGTCGGCGAGCGCCTCGTGGGCGCGCACCATCGCGACCTTGATGATGTCGGCGGCGGTGCCCTGGATGACCGAGTTGACTGCGAGCCGCTCGCCGAGCTTGCGCGTCTGCCAGTTGCGGGCGCGGATCTCGGGGATCTGGCGGCGGCGCCCGAACAGCGTCGAGACGTACCCGTGCTGCTCGGCCTGCTCGACGGCATCCTTCATGAACTGCGCGACCGCCGGGAAGCGGGCCAGGTAGCGGTCGATGAACTCCTGCGCCTCGTCCTGCTCGATCTGCAGGCGGTCGGCGAGCCCGTACGCGCTGAGCCCGTAGACGATCCCGTAGTTGACCATCTTGGCCTTCGAGCGCATCCCGACGTCGAGCTGCTCGGGTGGGAGCTCGAAGACGGCGCTCGCGGTCTCGGTGTGGACGTCCTCGCCGCGCTTGAAGATCTCGCGCAGGACGTCCTCGCCGGCGATGTGGGCGAGCACGCGCAGCTCGACCTGCGAGTAGTCGACCGAGAGCAGCACGTTGCCGGGATCGGCGATGAAGCAGGCGCGGATCTCGCGGCCGGTCTCGGTGCGGATCGGGATGTTCTGGAGGTTCGGGTTGATCGACGCCAGGCGGCCCGTGGCGGCGTTGACCTGCAGGAACGTCGTGTGGATGCGCCCGTCGTCGGCGATGTAGGCGGGCAGCGCGTCCAGGTAGGTCTGCACGAGCTTCGTGAGCTCGCGGAACCGCTCGATCTTGGGGATGATCTCGTGCTCGCCGCGGATCGACTGCAGGACCCGCGCGTCGGTGCTGAAGCCGGTCTTCCCGCGCCGCTTGCGCGACAGCCCGAGCTTGACGAACAGCACCTCGGCGAGCTGCTGCGGGGAGCCGATCATGAACTCCTCCCCCGCCAGCTCCCAGATGTCGCGCTCGAGCTGGTTGGCGTCGGCCCGGATGCGGGTGGCCGACTCCTCGAGGCGACGCGTGTCGAGGCGCACGCCGGCCTTCTCGGTCTCGCGCAGGACGCGGATCAGCGGCATCTCGATCTCGCGCAGCAGCGGCTCCAGGCCGCGCTCGTGGATCTGCTCGCGCTGGCGGGCGGCCAGCTCGTACACGAGCCCGGCACGCTGGACCTGGACGTCGTCGGACTGGACGGCCAGCCCGCGCTCCTCGGCCAGCTCGTCGAGCGGGAAGCCACGGCGGGCCGGGTCGAGCAGGAAGGCGGCGATCTCGGTGTCGAAGGCGAGGTTGGCCGGCACCTCGCCGAGCGACTTGGCGTCGTGGGCGAGCACGGGACGGTCCCCGGCGGCGGCCACGAGCTCCTTGGGGTCGTCGACGGCGCCGGTCAGCGCCTTGTCGCCGCCCGTGTAGGCGGCGAAGCGCCAGCGCGTCTCGGTCGGCAGCAGCTCGCCCTCGGCGATCTCGGGCGGGGAGGCGATCAGCACCAGCTCGTCGCCGGCCAGCTTCGCGATGTCCTTCGCGGCGCCCTCCTGGGCGGCGATCGTGCGCGCCTCGGCGTCCTCCGGGCGCGGGATCTCCTCCATCTCGAGCAGCGCGAGCGCCTCCTCGAGCCGGCGCAGCGGGTCGCGCAGCTCCCACTCCCGGAACACGGGGCGCACGCCCGAGCGGTCCACCTCGCGCGTGAACTCCGCCTCGAGGTCGAGGTCGATCGGGATGTCGCGCACCATCGTCGCGAGCTGCTTGGAGAGCCGCGCGGCGTCGGCGTGCTCGGTGAGGTTCTGCTTGCGCTTGGCCCCGGTGATCTCGTCGACGCTGTTGAGCACGGTCTCGAGGTCGCCGAAGCGCTGCAGCAGGTCGGAGGCCGTCTTGTCGCCGATGCCGGGGACGCCGGGGATGTTGTCGCTGGTGTCGCCCTTGAGGCCGATGAAGTCCGGGATCAGCTCGGGCGGGATGCCATAGCGGTCGATCACGCCCTGGCGGTCGTAGACCTTGGTGTCGGTGACGCCGCGGCTGGTGGACATGATCCGCACGCCGTCGGTGACGAGCTGGTAGGCGTCGCGGTCGCCGGTGACCACCATCACGGGGATCCCGCGCTCCTTCGCCTGCTCGGCCAGCGCGGCGATCACGTCGTCGGCCTCGAAGCCCTCGACGGAGATGTTGCGGTAGCCGAACGCCTCGACGAGCGGGCGCAGGTGCGGCCACTGGAGCTTCAGCAGGTCCGGGCGGCTGGAGCGCTGCGCCTTGTAGTCGGCGCTGAGCTCCTTGCGACCGGACATCCCCGCGTCCCACACCACGACCGTCGGGACCGGGCCGTAGTCGGTGAGGATCTTCACGAGCATCGACGCGAAGCCGAAGATCGCGTTGGTCGGGCGCCCGTCGGAGGTCGCGATCGACTCGGGCAGCGCGAAGAACGCCCGATAGGCGAGGGAGTTCCCGTCGATCAGGAAGAGCTCCTTGGGGTCGCTGCCGTTGGTCGCCATACGGCTTAGAGGCTAGTGGCCCGCGGGGCGTCAGGTGGCCTTCCGCCGCTATGCTGGCTGGACCGAGCGGGCGCAACGGTTCCACCGTGCCCGCCCATGGTGCGCGTGCCACCCAGAGCGTCGCCGCGTGCCCCACTTGAGTAGAGCTTCCAGAGCAGGAGCACCAGAGATATGACCCCTGATTCGCCCCCCGACGAGGACCGCGCCGAGAAGACGGAGGGCGCGCCGACGGAAGCGCCGGCCGCGGAGGGCACGCAGGAGGCTGCCGCCCCCGACGCCCCAGGGGGCGAGGTGACCAACGATCCGGCCGCCGCCGCCGAGAGCGTGAGCGAGGCCGCGCCCGCCGAGGACGCGCCGACCGCCGAAGCCGCGCCCGCCGACGTCGAGCCCGCGCAGCCGGCCGCCGAGCAGCCGCGCAGGCGGAGGTCGCGCAGGCCGCGCCCGCCGAGGCCGCTCCGGCCGCCGAGCCCGCGCAGGCCGCGCCCGCCGAGGCCGCTCCGGCCGCCGAGGCGCGCCCGCCGCCGAGGTCGCTCCGCCGACGCCGAGGTGCCGCCCGCTTCGACCCAGCCCGTCGCCGAGGCCGCCCCCGGCTCGCCCGACACCGACGGCCAGAAGGCCCCGCAGCCCGCCGCCGAGGCGGAGCAGGCCGCGCCGGCGGACCCGCCGGCCCCCGGCGATGCGACGCCAGCGGCGCCGCCGGCCGAGAACGCCGCGCCGCCGCAGCAGCAGTCCAACCGCCCGCAGCGCCCGCGCCGCCGCCGCCCGACCGCGGCCGAGCGCCACCGCCGCACGTTCTTCGCGAAGCTCAGCGAGCTCCGCCGCACCGAGCAGGCCGCCGTCGCCGCCGAGGAGGGCGGCGCCGCCGAGGCCCAGCCGCAGCCGGAGCAGCCGGCCGCCGAGGCTCCCGCCGCAGAGGCTCCCGCCGCAGAGGGCGGCGAGGCGCAGCCCGCCGCGGAGCAGCCGCCGCAGCCCCAGCAGCCGCCGCAGCCCCAGGGCCCCCCGGCGACCTCGCCGTCCCGCTCGGCCCGCGCGCAGGCGCGGCTCGCCGCGGCGATCGAACGCGTCGGCGGCGCCGAGGCGGTGCTCGAGGCGCTGCAGCCCAAGCGCCGCGACGACGGCGAGACCATGAAGTGGTCCTCCGTCTGCTGCGAGCAGGCCCAGGGCGTCAAGCCCGGCGACCCGACCTTCACCGCCTGGGTGCGCCTCGCGGCCACCCCGGTGCGCGACGTCAAGGCGATCGTCAACCCGCGCGGCCAGGACGACCGCGGCCGGCGCGGCCGCGGAGGCCGAGGCCGCGGTGGCGGGGGCGGCGGTGGTGGCGGCGGCTACCGGGGCAACGACCGCGGGGGCTACCGCGACGGCGGCGGCGGCCGCGGGGACATCGAGTCCCACGGCCGCGACGGCTCCTTCCGCTCCTCGGTGCGGATCGTCAACGTGGAGGACTCGCGCCGCGAGCGCGAGGAAGAGAAGCGCGAGCAGCGCGAGGCCAAGCGCAAGGCCGAGGCCGAGCGCCTCGCCCGCCTCGGCTACTAGCCGACGTGGCGCCGCACACCTCCGCGCAGTTCTCGGTCGTCCTGCGCGTGCGCATCGCGCACCAGCCCGGCATGCTCGGGCGGGTGGCGACCGCGATCGGACAGGCCGGCGGCACGATCGGCTCCGTCGACCTCGTCTCGCTCGACGACGCCCACACGCTCCGCGACATCACCGTCGACACCGCGGGCGAGGAGAGCACGAAGGCGATCGCCGATGCGGTCGCCGCCATCGAGGGCGCGGAGGTCGTCGGCACGACCGACCGCACGTTCCTGATGCACCTCGGGGGCAAGATCGAGCAGCACAACAAGCACCCGCTCAGGACGCGCGACGACCTCTCGATGGCCTACACGCCCGGCGTCGCCCGCGTCTGCTCGGCGATCGCCCAGGACCGCGAGAAGGCCTTCCAGTACACGATCAAGCGCAACACGGTGGCCGTCGTCTCCGACGGCAGCGCCGTGCTCGGGCTCGGCGACATCGGCCCCGAGGCCGCGATGCCGGTGATGGAGGGCAAGTGCATGCTCTTCAAGGAGTTCGCCGGCGTCGACGCCTTCCCGCTGTGCCTGGACACCAACGACGTGGACGAGATCGTCGCCACCGTCAAGGCCCTCGCCCCCACCTTCGGCGGCATCAACCTCGAGGACATCTCCGCCCCGCGCTGCTTCGAGATCGAGGATCGCCTGAAGGCCGACCTCGACATCCCCGTGTTCCACGACGACCAGCACGGCACCGCGGTCGTGGTGCTCGCCGCGCTGCTCAACGCGACCAAGCTGACCGGCAAGCGCCTCGAGGACCTGCACGTGCTCGTGCTGGGCCTCGGCGCGGCGGGCGTGGCGACGGCCCGGATCCTGCTCGCGGCGGGCGTGACGCACCTGATCGGCTGCGACTCGCGCGGCGCCGTGCACGCGGACCGCGCGGACTACGAGTCGATGCCTCCCGTCAAGCGCTGGTTCGCCGACCACACGAACCCGGAGAAGCGCGCGGGCGGCCCGGCCGACGTGATCGACGGCGCCGACCTGTTCATCGGGCTCTCCGGCGCCCGCGTGATGCCGCCCGAGGCGCTGTCGCGCATGAACCGCGACGCGATGGTCTTCGCGATGGCCAACCCCAACCCCGAGGTCACGCCCGAGGAGGCCGCCCCCTACGCGCGCGTGATCGCGACCGGCCGCTCGGACTACCCGAACCAGATCAACAACGTGCTCTGCTTCCCGGGCATCTTCCGCGGCGCGCTGGACGTCCGCGCGCGGGAGATCACCGAGGAGATGAAGATGGCCGCCGCCCGCGGGATCGCGGCGATCGTGGCCGACTCCGAGCTGAACGAGGACTACATCGTGCCATCGGTCTTCAACCGCGACGTGGCCGACTCGGTGGCCGCCGCCGTGGCCGACGAGGCGAAGCGCCAGGGCGCGGCGACCGTCGACGAGGACGAGATCGGGTACGCCACCGAAGACCGCCGGTGATCAGGCCGCGGGCGAGGTCCGTACTCCAGCCATGAGAGTGACTCTGACCGGCGCGACCGGGCTCCTCGGCGCCCGGCTGGTGCGCGAGCTGACCGGCCGCGGCGACTACGTGACCGTGCTCACGCGGAACCCGGACCGCGCGCGCGAGGCGCTGCCCGGCGCCAATGCCGTCGAGTGGGACCCGTCGGCGGGGGCCGCCCTGTCGAGGCGCTCGAGGGCCGCGACGCCGTCGTGCACCTGGCGGGCGAGAACGTCGCCCAGCGCTGGAGCGACGACGCCAAGCGCCGCATCCGCGAGTCTCGCGAGCTGGGCACGCGCCACCTGGTCGACGGACTCCGCGCCACCCAGGACCGCCCGAAGGCGCTGATCAGCTCCTCCGCCGTCGGCTACTACGGCCCGCACGGAGACGAGGAGCTGCCCGAGGAGACGCCGCCGGGCGACGACTTCCTCGCCCAAGTGTGCGTGATCTGGGAGGGCGAGGCGGCCAAGGCGGCCGACGAGCTCGGCATGCGCGTCGTGCGCGTGCGCACCGGCGTGGTGCTCGACAAGGACGGCGGCGCGCTGGGCAAGATGCTCCCGTTCTTCAAGGCCGGCATCGCCGGCCCCGTGGCCGGCGGGCGCCAGCTGTTGCCGTGGATCCACACCGAAGACGTGGTGGGGATCTACCTCCGCGCGCTCAATGACGCGGACTGGAGCGGGGCGGTGAACGCGACCGCGCCAAAGCCGGTCAGCAACCGCGAGTTCTCCAAGGCGCTCGGCCGCGCGCTGCACCGCCCGGCGCTGGTGCCGTGTCCCGCGTTCGCGATCCACATCCTCTACGGCGAGATGGCCGAGATCGTCACCAAGGGCCAGAACGCCATACCGCAGCGCACCTCTAAGCTCGGATACGAATTCCGCCACCCGCAGCTGGACGAGGCGCTGCGGGACGCACTGAGCTGAGCCTAACGACACGCCCACGGCACTTCGCCCATAGTGAGGGTGGAGATGCCCGAACCCCTGCCCCCCGACCTGTCCAGGCTCGGCGACCAGCTGGCCCGCGCGACCACCGTCAACGCCCGCGTGCAGGCGCGGCGCGCGACCGTGCGGCGGCGACTCGCGGTCACCGTGGCGGCCACGCTGATGGCCTTCGTGGCACTGGCGCCGCAGACGCTGCAGCCGCGCGACGGGAGCGGGCCGGTGCAGCTCGCAGTGGCCGCGATCGGGTACACGCCGACGGCCTGCGACCGCCCCCGCGGGGCGACGTTCGCCGCCGCGCGCCCGTGTGCCTCACCGGGCACCACCGACGTGAAGCCGGACCGGCTGGCCCGGCGCCTCGCCGAGAACTGAGCCTCTAGTCCTTGTCGTCGAT
>CAVRQL010000005.1:0-18253 GCA_963723395.1 uncultured Solirubrobacteraceae bacterium
GTCCGAGTAGGGCTCACCCGATTCGCACGAGGCCGGTCGGGCGGCGCGCCCGTACGGTGGCGGGATGCGACTCGATCTCGGCAGCCCCGTGCGCTGCTCCGACGCCTCGTTCGGCCGGCTCGCGGACGTGGTCGTCGATCCGACCGAACGCCGCGTCACCCACCTCGTCGTCAAGGCCGACGACCCGGCCGGACGCTCCCACCTCGTGCCGGTCGGCGTCGCGGGTCCCGGCGACGGACCCGAGGTCGTGCTCACGTGCACCGCCGCCGAGACCCGCGAGCTTCCGGCGGTCGACGCGATCGACTACCTCAGGCTCGGCGAGTTCCCCGTCGAGGACCCGGAGTGGGACGTCGGCATCAGCGAGATGCTCGCGCTGCCGTACTACTCGCCGGTGGACCTGCCCGGCGCCGGCGTCCCCAGCTTCGACGAGGGCGTGACCGTCCGCTACGACCGCGTGCCCAAGGGCGAGGTCGAGATCCGGCGCAAGAGCGCGGTCACCTCCTCCGACGGTCACATCCTCGGCCACGTCGACGGGTTCGTCGTGGACGACGCGCAGCACATCAGCCACGTCGTGCTCGAGCACGGCCATCTCTGGGGCCGTCACGAGGTCGCGATCCCGATCGGCGCCGTGTCGGACGTCAGCGCCGACGCCGTCGCGCTCTCGGTCTCGAAGGACGAGGTCGGGCGGCTCGAGCGCATGCGCCTCGATCGCCACGACACGTGAACGTCCTCGCGTCGGCAGCCATCGTGGTCGCCTCGGCGGCCGCGGCGGTCGGCGTCCTGCTGCTGGTGCGCAGACACGCGCCCGACGGCGGGTTCTACACGGATGGCGACCGGGCGGCGGGTGTGTTCGGCGTGCTCGCGACGGGCTTCGCCGTGCTGCTCGGGCTCGTCGTGGTGCTCGCGTTCACCAGCTACGACGCTTCTCGCGCGGGCGCGGAGACGGAGGCGCTCACGGTCGCGCAGCAGTACGAGGTGGCCAACCTGCTCCCCGAGGCCCAGGGCAGGCGTCTCGCCGGCGAGCTCGTCTGTTACGCCCGCTCCGTCGTGCACCAGGAGTGGCCGCGCATGCAGGCCGGGACGCAGGCGTACGAGCCGAACCCATGGGGCCTGCGGCTGTACCGCACGCTGCGCACCATCGAGCCCCGCAAGGCATCCGAGCAGGCGGCGTACTCCAAGTGGCTCGACCAGCGCCTCGATCGCGAGACGGCACGTGGCGCGCGCCTGCACGGCGCGGCCGGCGTCATCCCGGCGCCGCTCTGGCTCATCCTGGGCATCAGCGCCGTGATGATCGTCGGCTTCATGATGGTCTTCGCCGACAGCGGCGAGTACGCGGTGGTCCAGGCGACGCTCATCGGCACCGTCGTCGTGGTGATCGTGGGGACACTGCTGCTGATCCGCTTCCTCGACGATCCGTACGACCCGGGGCTGGGCGCGCTGAAACCGGTGGCGATGGAGCGCACGCTGCAGGTGCTCGACGAATACGGGCGCGTCATCGGCGACGGCGAAGCGCCGCCGTGCGACGAGCGCGGCCGCGCCCTGACCTGATCGCTCTCCTAGTCCCGTGGCCGGGCTCGTAGCTTCCGGAGGGCGAAGTCCTCGAGGCGCCGCACGTCGTCGCGGCGCAGTGCGAGCCGCTGTGCCGTCTCCGCGCGCGTGAACGGCTTGCGGTCGCCGAGCCCGAAGCGCATCTCGATCACCTCCCGCTCGCGCGGGGGGAGGTGGGAGAGCAGCTCTTCGACCTCGGTCGCCACGAGCGCCTCCGCGGCCTGGTCGAACGGCGAGGGGCCGGAGTCGGGGATCGAGTCGCCGAGCTCCCGGTCGCCCTCGGCGCCGGTCGGCTCGTGCAGCGAGCAGGGCGCGGCGCTGGTGGCCGCGGAGCTCGATCACCTCGCGCTCGTGCCACCCCAGCTCCTCGGCGAGCCGCCGCGCGTCGGGATCGCGCCCGTCGACCACGGCGAGCCGGTGCTCCGCGCGGCGCAGCGCGACGAGGCGCTGATCGATCGACACCGGCAGCCGGATCACGCGGTCCTTGTTCGCGATCGCGCGGGAGATCGACTGGCGGATCCAGACCGTGGCGTAGGTCGAGAACCGGAGCTCGCGGCGTGAGTCGAACTTCTCGACCGCGCGCACCAGCCCGACGGTGCCCTCCTGCACGAGGTCCTCGAGGGTGAGGGCCGCGTCGTCGCGCTGGAAGCCCTTGGCGATGTGCACGACGAGGCGGAGGTTGGCCTCGATCATGTGGTCCTTGGCGGCGAGGTCGCCGCGCTCGACGCGGCGGGAGAGCGCGCGCTCCTCCGCGGCGGTGAGCAGCGGAACCCGCGAGATCTCGGCGAGGAAGTGGGCGAAGCCCGGGACGGTTTCGCGAGCGACGATGGTCGACATGCCGGTCACGCTCGCGCCGCTTCCTAAGCGCCGCCCGGCACGCGGGATCAAGATGAGCTCAAGACCGCCGCGGCCTTTATCCATCGCTGACGCGGCGGCGGCGACGCTCGCCGCCATGACCGATCCCCATCTCTGGCTGCACGGGGATCCGACGGGCGATCGCCGGATCCAGCCGCGGCCTGCCGACCCTCCCGCCTCCCCCACTCCGGCTCCCTCGAGCCCGCCCGCGCCCGCCCGCCGTGGCGGCCGGTTCGCCGCCGGCGCCGCCGGGGGTGCCGTGTCCGCCGTCCTGCTCACCGCCGGGCTGTTCGGGCTCGGCGTCCTGGACCGCGACGCGAACGCTCCGGCCTCCTCCCGCGCCCCCGCGGCCGCCCCGACCGTCGGCGGCGCCCGGCCGAACGGCGACGTCGAGCAGATCTACCGCTCCGCCAGCGCCGGCGTGGTGTCCGTGCGCACCGGGAACGGCAGCGGCACCGGCTTCGTGATCGACCGCGACGGGACGCTCGTGACCAACGCGCACGTGGTCGGCGACGCCGAAACGGTCCAGGTGCAGTTCTCCAACGACGCGACCGCGACGGCGCGCGTCGCCGGCGTCGACCGCTCGTCCGACCTCGCCGTGCTCAACGTCGACACGAGCGAGACCGGGTCGCTGCACGCGCTCGAGCTCGCCGACTCCGAGGGCGTGCGTACCGGCCAGCTGGCCGTGGCCATCGGCTCCCCGTTCGGGCTGCCGCAGACCGCGACGGCGGGGATCGTGTCCGGCACGGGCCGCCACATCCAGGCGCCGGACGGCTTCCAGATCGACCGCGTGATCCAGACCGACGCGCCGATCAACCCTGGCAACTCGGGCGGTCCGCTCCTCGATGCCCGCGGGCGCGTCATCGGCGTCAACTCGCAGATCCAGACGGGTGGCAGCCAGGGCAACGTCGGCATCGGCTTCGCGGTGCCCTCCAACACGGTGGCCGACGTCGTGCCGCGGCTGGAGCGGGGCGAGCGCATCGCGCGGCCGTTCCTCGGCGTCTCCACGGCACCGGGCACCAGCGGCGCCGTCGTGCGCGAGGTCACCGCCGGCGGCCCCGCCGCCGACGCCGGGCTGCGGACCGGCGACGTGATCGTCGCGATCGCGGGCGAGACCGTCGACGAGCCCGACGACGTCGCCGGCGCCATCCAGGACCGGCGGCCCGGCGAGACCGTCGAGGTGGAGGTCCGCCGCGGCGGCTCCACCGACACGCTCGACCTCCGGCTCGGGACCCGTCCCTCGCAGGCGCCATGAGCTTCCAGCAGCCGCTCCTCCTGCTCGCGCTGGTCCTGCTGCCGCTCGGCCTCGTCGCCTACGTCCTCACCGAGCGGCGACGGCGGCGCCAGGCGCGGGCGTTCGCCGCTCCCGAGACCGCCGCGTCCGTCGTGCCGCGCCACCCGGGCTGGCGCCGCCACGCGCCGCCGGCGCTCGCGGCGTTGGCGCTGGCCGGGCTGCTCACCGCGATGGCCCGGCCCCAGGTGAGCGTCGCCGTGCCGGCCGAGCAGGCCAGCATCGTGCTCGCCATGGACCACTCCGGGTCGATGCAGGCCACCGACGTGTCGCCATCGCGGCTCGAAGCGACGGTGGCGGCCGGCGAGGCGTTCCTCGGCGAGGTCCCGCGCGCCGTCAAGGTCGGCGGCGTCGTGTTCGACCACCGCGCGGAGGCCGTCCAGGCGCCGACGACCGACCGTGCGGCGCTGCGTCAGGCGCTGCGCGAAGCGATGCGCCCGTCGGGCGGGACGGCGACCGGCGACGCGCTCGCCACCTCGCTGGCCATGCTGCGCGCGCAGGCGGGTCAGGGCGGCAAGCGCCCACCCGCGGCCGTCGTGCTGCTCTCCGACGGCACGTCCACCCACGGCCGCGATCCGCTGCCGGTCGCCGACGAGGCCCGCGCGATGGGCATCCCCGTCTACACGGTGGCGCTCGGCACCCCGGAGGGCACGCTCCCCGACGGCGAGCGCGTGCCACCCGACGTGGAGGCGCTGCGCGCGATCGCCGAGCGGTCGGGCGGCGAGGCGTTCACCGCGGAGCAGGCCGACGCGCTCAGCGCGGTCTACGAGCGACTCGGCTCCGAGGTCGCCACCGAGCGCGAGGACCGCGAGGTCACCGCCGCGTTCGCCGGCGGCGCGCTCCTGCTGCTCGGAGCCGGCTCGGGCCTGTCGCTGCTCTGGTTCCGCCGCCTCCTCTGACGCCCTTCAGGCTGCCTTGAGGAAGTCGCGCTTGACTCTCGCGGCGATGAAGCTCCCCATCTCGCTCCATGTCCTGGTGGTCGGGCTGATGATCGCCGCGGGATTGGCGCTCTTCGCGACGGCGCTGCAGGGCGTCGCGCACATGGACACGTCGCTCGAGATGGCCGCCGCCCGGTCCGCCCCCGACCCGGCGCTCGTCCAGGAGACGGGCTACGACTGCCCCGCTCCCGACCGGCACGAGGACGTCTAGCCGCGAGGCAGCGCGATCTCGACGTCGAGCCCGCCGCCCGGGCGCGCCATCAGCGCGACCCGGCCGCCGTGGGCCTCGGCGATCGCCTTCACGATCGAGAGTCCCAGCCCGGCGCCACGGCCGTCGTACGCGCGGCCGCCGCGCTCGAACGGCTCGAGCAGCCCGTCCACCGTCTCGGGGTCCATCGCCGGACCGGTGTTCGAGACGCGCAGCATCGCGCGGCCGCCCTCCTCGCCGGTGCGGACGTCGACGTAGCCGCCCGCGCGGTTGTACCGGATCCCGTTGTCGATCAGGTTGCCGGCCAGGCGCTCGAGCAGCCGGGTGTCTCCGCGCACGCGCGCGGGCGAGAGCTGCCAGCGCAGCGCCACGCCGGAGGGGGCGACGTCGCCGGACGCGGCGCGCGCCGCGGCGGCGAGGTCGACGCGCTCGCGCCCGACCACCCGGCGCTGTCCGCGCGCGAGCTCCATCAGCCCGTCGAGCAGCTCGTCCATGCGGTCGGCCGCCTCGAGCACGCCGGCCCCCATCTCGCGCAGCTCGCCGATCCCCGCGTCGGGGTTGGCGAGCGCGACGTCGGCTTCCGTCCGTATCGCGGTCAGCGGAGTGCGCAGCTCGTGGCTCGCGTTGGCCACGAAGCGCTCCTGCGCCTCGAACGCGCGCGTCATCGGGGCGAGCTGCCGCCCGGCGAACAGCCAGCCCAGCCCGGCCGACACGAGCGCGGCGCCGCCGAGCGCGAACAGGTACTGGAGCGCGAGCTGGCTCTGCGCCGCCTGCGCCTCCGCGTGGGTGAGCGTGCGGTCCAGGTGGCGGCCGACCAGCCAGTAGGACACGCCCAGCAACAGCGCCGCGGTCACGACCAGCAGCCCGCCGTAGAGCGCGGTGAGCCGGCCGCGCAGGCCGAACCGGCTCACAGCCGGTAGCCGCTGCCGCGCACGGTCTCGATCAGCGGCGGGTCGCCGAGCCTGCGCCGCAGCGTCATCACGGTCATGCGGACGGTGTTGGACAGCGGATCGAGCTGCTCGTCCCACACCGACTCGGCGAGCGCCTCCGGGGACACGACCTGCCCGCGCGCGGCGAGCAGCGCCTCCAGCACCGCGAACTCCTTGGGCGCCAGCTCCAGCGGCTCGCCTCCCCGCGCGGCGACCCGGCGGCCGGGGTCCAGCTCGACGTCATGGGCGGTGAGCAGCGGCGGCAGCGCCTCGCCGCGGCGGCGGCCGAGCGCGCGCAGCCGGGCGACGAGCTCGGCGAAGCGGAACGGCTTGGGCAGGTAGTCGTCGGCCCCGAGCGCCAGCCCTTCGACGAGCGCGTCGGTCGAGCGGGCGGCGGTGAGCATCAGCACCTTCGTCTCGGGCAGCTCCCGGGTGACGGCGCGGCAGACGTCGTCGCCGTGCACCCCGGGAAGGTCGCGGTCGAGCACGAGGACGTCGTAGGGGTGCAGCCGCGCCTTGTAGAGGGCCGACGAGCCGTCGGGGGCGATGTCGACGGCCATCCCCTCGCGGCGGAGCCCGCGCGCCACGGCCGCGGCAACCCGTGGTTGGTCCTCGGCGATCAGCACGCGCACGCGGATCACCGTAGGTGCGCGAGGTGAAGCCCGGCTCAAGCCTTATCCGGTCCTGACGGAGCGACGGCCAGCCTCGCCAGGCAACTCCCGATCGAAAGGACCATCGAATGGAGCGCGTGGAGAACGAGCTGGACCCGCGGGTCGCGCTCGAGGAGGCGATGTACGAGCTCAAGCGCGTGATCGTCGGGCAGGACGCGATGCTCGAGCGCCTGCTCGTCGCGCTGCTCGCCGGAGGCCACGTGCTGCTGGAGGGTGTTCCCGGCCTGGCCAAGACGCTGACCGTCAAGACGCTCTCCTCCGTGCTCGGCGGCACGTTCCGCCGCGTGCAGTTCACCCCCGACCTGGTGCCGTCCGACCTGATCGGCACCCGCGTCTACCGTCCCGACACCGGCCGCTTCGACACCGAGCTCGGCCCGGTGTTCGGCAACTTCCTGCTCGCCGACGAGATCAACCGCGCCCCCGCGAAGGTGCAGTCGGCGCTGCTCGAGGTCATGCAGGAGCGCCAGGTCACGATCGGCGGCGAGACCTACCCGCTGCCGCGGCCCTTCCTCGTGATGGCCACGCAGAACCCGATCGAGTCCGAGGGCACCTACCCGCTGCCCGAGGCGCAGGTCGACCGCTTCCTGTTCAAGCTCCTCGTCGACTACCCGTCGACGGGCGAGGAGGCCGCCGTCGTCGGCCGCGCCATCGCGCCGCCGGTGCAGGTGCGCGAGCGGCTCTCGACGCTCGACCTCGAGACGGCGAGCGCCGCGGCGCGCGACGTGTTCGCGGATCGCGACGTGATCGCCTACGCGGTCGCGCTCGCCGACGCCACCCGCCATCCCGGCCGCTACGGCCTCACCGCGCTCGAGCCGCTGATCGAGTACGGCTCGAGCCCGCGCGGGCCGATCGGGCTCGTCCAGGCCGCCCAGGCGCTGGCGTTGCTCCGCGGGCGCCGGCACGCGGTGACCGAGGACGTCGCCGACGTCGCGGCCGACGTGCTGCGCCATCGGGTCGTGCTCACCTACGACGCGATCGGCGACGGCGTGAGCGCCGACGAGGTGCTCGGGGCCGTGCTGGAGCGGGTGTCGGGCGGGCGCGCGCCCGTGGAGGCGGAGGCTGCGGCATGAGCCTCGAGTCGATCACCGCCCGCGGCGCCGGTACGGGCCCCGCGGGCGTCGCCGTCCCGGCCGGCTCGCAGGGCCCCGGGCCGATGGCCGGCGGGCTGGTCGAGGCGCTCGACCTGGTGATCGCGCGCCGCGCGTCGGGCATGCTGCCCGGCGAGCGGCGCGCCTCCGGCCTCGGCGCCGGGACCGAGCTCGCCCAGATCCGGCCCTACCAGATCGGCGACGACGTCCGGCGGCTCGATGCCGCCGCCACCGCGCGGACCGGCATCCCGCACGTGCGCGACCACGTGCCCGAGCGGACCCTGACGACGTGGATCCTGCTCGACGTCTCCGCCTCGATGGCCTTCGGCACCACGGCACGGCTGAAGTCCGACGTCGCGGCGGGCGTGACGACGGTCGTCGCAAGGCTCGCGGCCCGCCGCGGCGGCCGCGTGGCGCTCCTCACCTGCGGAGCACCCGTGCAGCGCCTGCTCCCCCCGCGCGGCGGGCGGCTCGCGCTCGTCAGCCTGCAGAAGGTGCTCGCCGAGGGCGTCGCCGTCGACGGGCATGCGCCCGGCGGCGACGAGCTCGCCGACGGCCTGCGCCGCATCGGGCGCATCGCCCGCGGCCGAGGGCTGGTGGTGGTCGTCTCCGACTTCCGCACGGGTCCGGGCTGGACCCGCTCGCTGGCCGGCATCACGGCGCGGCACGACGTCGTCGCCGTCGAGGTCGTCGATCCCCGCGAGGGAGAGCTGCCCGCCGCGGGCCGGCTCGTGCTCGCCGATCCCGAGACGGGCGCCCGCGTGGAGGCCGACAGCTCGGCCGCGGAGCTGCGCCGCCGCTTCGCCGCGGCGGAGCTGGCCCGGCGCGACGAGCTTCGCGCCGCGTTGCGGCGCGCCCGCGTCCGCCACCTCGAGGTCTCCACGGAGGGCGACTGGCTCCGCGAGCTGGGAAGGGGGCTCCGATGAGCTTCCAGTCGCCGCTCTTCCTCCTGGGGCTGCTCGTCGTGCCGCTCGCCTTGGCCGCGCTCGCGCTCGCCCGGCGCCGTGCGGACCGCTACGTGATCCGCTTCCCGGCGACCTCCACGGTGGCTGCGGTCCTGCCGGGAACCGGCCGCCTCCGCCGGGTGCTGCCCACGGCGCTGCTGTGCCTCGCGCTGGCCGGCCTGGCGATCGCGCTCGCGCGACCCGAGGCGACCGTCGCGGTGCCCAACGAACGCGCGTCGGTGATGCTCGTGACCGACACCTCGGGATCCATGAACGCCACCGATGTCGAGCCGTCGCGGATGGACGCCGCCAGGGCGGCCGGCGAGCGGTTCCTCGAGGAGGTCCCCGAGCAGCTGCAGGTCGGGCTGGTGGGCTACGCGGACGGCACGCACACCGTGCTGCGCCCCAGCGCCGAGCACGAGCAGGTGCGGGCCGCGCTCGACGGGCTCCGCGCCGAGGGCGGCACCGCGACCGGCGAGGCGCTCGCCGGCGCGATCGATGCGTTCGGCCGGCGCGGCGAGGACCCGCCCCCGGCGGCGATCGTGCTCATCTCGGACGGCGCCAACACCTCCGGGCGCGACCCGGTCGAGGTCGCCCGCGAGGCCCGCGCGGCCGGGATCCCGGTGTCCACGGTGGCGCTGGGGACCGCGGACGGCACGCTCGAGCTCCCCGACGGGCGGACGCAGGCCGTCCCGCCCGACCCCGAGTCGCTGCGCGAGATCGCCGAGACCTCGGGCGGGCGCGCCTTCACCGCCGAGGACGCCGGCGCGCTCGAAGAGGTCTACGAGGACCTCGGCTCGCGGATCGGCACCCGCGAGGAGACGCGCGAGATCACGGCAGGCTTCGCCGGCGCGAGCGTGCTGCTCCTGGTCGCCGCCCTCGGCGCCGCGCTGAGGTGGCGCGGGCGGCTCCCGTAGCGCGCTCGCGTCCTGTGGCGGGCCGAACCCGCGGCCTCCGGAGGTCCCCCTGGGAGCCGACTCCGTGGCGACGTACGGTGGTCGGCGTGCGCAGCTCCAAGCACACGGTCCGCGAAGAGGTGAGTGCCGTGCTGTCGGCGGTCTCGAGCTACCAGATGGCCGCTGCCGCGCAGCTGTTCGGCGACCGCGAGCGCCGCTGGTTCTACACCGGGCAGGGCCGCTCGGGGCTCGTCGCCCAGATGGCCGCGATGCGCTTGATGCACAGCGGCTTCGATGCCCACGCCGTCGGCGAGGCCACCGCACCCTCGATCGGCGCGCACGACGGCCTCGTGGTCATCTCCGGCTCCGGCGAGACGCCCGTCACGCTGCACGTCGCCAGGCTGGCGGTCGATCTCGGCGCGCAGATCCTCGCCGTCACGACCCGCGCCGACAGCACCCTCGCCGGACTGGCGGACGAGCTCATCGAGGTCCCGGCGACCTGCTCCGCCCAGTTCGGCGGCTCGCTGTTCGAACAGAGCGCGCTGCTCCTGCTCGACGCCGTGATCCTCGAGATCACCGCGGGAGACCCGCTCGCCCACGTGGAGATGCAGGCGCGGCACGCCAATCTGCAGTGAAGCCGTTCGTCAGCCGCTGGTGTGCCGGCGGATGACGTCGAGCGCGCGGATGAGCACGGGGCGCTCGTCGTCGCGTCGCCAGGCCGCGGCGAGCTCGACCCGGGTGGCGTCCTCGGTGAGCGGGCGGTAGACGGCGCCCTCGACCGTCATCTTGCCCACCGACGCCGGCACCAGGGAGACGCCGAGTCCGGCGGCGACGAAGCTGACGAGCGTCGCGGTCTCCGCGACCTCGTGCGCCGCGAGCGGCTTGAAGCCGTGGGCGGCGCACGCGTCCTCGACGGCGTCGTGCAGGACGGAGCGGAAGTGCGACGGATAGGTGACGAACGGCTCGCCGCTGAGCTCCTCCAGCGGGACGGATTCTGCGCCGGCCAGCCGGTGGGTGTCCGGGAGCACCGCCAGCAGCGGCTCGGAGCGCAGCACCTCCATGCTCAGCTCGCGCTCGCGCACCGGCGGGCGCAGCAGGCCGAGGTCCAGCGTGCCGTCGACGAGCCGCGAGACCTGCGCCGGCGTCAGCAGCTCCCCGCGCAGGTCGAGCTTGACGCCGGGCAGCGCCTCGCCCAGCGCGGCGGCGAGCGCCGGAAGCAGGTCGTACGTCGAGGAGCCGGTGAAGCCGATCGCCAGCTTCCCGTACTCGCCGCGGGCGGCGCCGCCGCGCGTCGTCGGTGGCCGCTTCGACGGCGGCGAGGATCTCGCGCGCCCGTTCGAGGAGCACCTCACCGGCCGGGGCGAGCTCGACGCTGCGCGTCGTCCGGTAGAGCAGCGGCTCGCCCAGCTCCGCCTCGAGGCGGCGGATCTGCTGGGAGAGCGGCGGCTGGGCGATGTGCAGGCGGGCCGCGGCGCGGCCGAAGTGCCGCTCCTCCGCGACGGCGACGAAATAGCGGAGATGCCTCAGCTCCACGAGCCACCGCGATTCATATCGAGAACATATTCAATCGACACCTGATTGGTGTTGCTCGGTGGATCGAATGCACGTAGCTTGAGCGCATGGGAACCAGCCCGGAACTCGCGGCGCTCGAGACCCTGGCGGGGACGGTCCGGATCACCCGGCTCGAGGCGATCCCGTTCTCGCTGCCCTACCTGCGTCCGCCGGCGTTCGCGTCCGGCACCGTGGCCAGCGCGGACAACGTGCTCGTGCGCGTGCACTCCGACGCGGGACTGGTCGGGCAGGCGGAGGCGCAGCCGCGGCCGTACACCTACGGCGAGACCCAGGCGTCGATCGTGGAGACGGTGGGCGGTCCGCTCAACGACGCGCTCGCGGGTGCCGACCCGCTGCGCACGGAGCTCGTCGCCGAGCGGCTGGGTCGCGTGACCGGCAACTACGTGGCGCGGGGCGCGGTGGACCTCGCCGTGTGGGATCTCGCCGGCCAGGTGCTCGGTCGCCCGTGCCACACGCTGCTCGGCGGGTTCGCGGACGACATCGCCGCGGCGCACATGGTCTCGTTCGGGGAGCCGGCGGCCATGGCCGAGGAGGCGGTCGCGATGAGCGAGCGCTTCGGCGTGAACACCTTCAAGGTCAAGGTCGGGCGCGCTCCGGGGCTCGACGTCGCCGCGGTCCGCGCGATCCGCGAGGCCCTGCCGGGCTCCGATCTGTACGTCGACGCCAACCGCGGCTGGAGCTACGACGACGCCGTGCGGGCCGGCGACGCGCTCGTCGAGCTCGGCGTCCGCGCGATCGAGGAGCCGATCTCGGTGGAGAACCGTGCGGGACGGCTGCGCCTGGCCGAGCGGTGGGCCGTGCCCCTCGGCGGGGACGAGAGCTGCATCAGCCTCGCGCACGTCGACCGGGCGCTCGAGGAGGGCGCGGTCCGCGTGGTGAGCGTCAAGACCGCCCGCACCGGCTTCACCGAGTCGCGGCGGATCCTCGACCTCTGCCTCGCCCGCAACGTGCCGGTCGTGATGGGCAGCCAGTACGAGGGAGCGATCGGGGCGACGGCGACGATCGCGTTCGCCGCCGCCTTCGCTGCCACCGCGGGGCAGCCCGCCGAGATCACGAACTTCCTCGACCTCGGCGACGATCTCGATGGTCGCGCCGCCGGAGATCCGCGCCGGCCGCGTGGCGGCTCCGACGGCGCCCGGCCTCGGTGTCGCCGTCGACGACGAACGCCTCGAGCGCCACCGGCTGGATCGCTGATGCTGTTCATGGCCGAGATGGAGGTCCGCCTCCCGCCCGACATGCCTGCGGAGCAGGCCGACGAGCTCAAGGCGCGCGAGCGCGAGTACTCGCAGGCCGCCCAGCGCGACGGGCGCTGGCCGCACCTGTGGCGGGTGGCCGGGCGCTTCGCCAACGTCAGCGTGCTCGACGTCAGCTCGGTCGACGAGCTGCACGAGCTGCTGTCCGGCCTGCCGCTGTTCCCCTACATGGACATCCGCGTCACGCCGCTGGCGCGCCATCCCAACGCCATCGACCGAGGAGGAGAGCCCCGTGTCTGATCGAGCCAACGTGCTGATCTCAGAGATCCTCAAGCGGGTCCACGAGGTGATCGTCGAGCACGACGTCACCTACGACGAGTACCAGGCCGCCAAGCAGTGGTTCATCGACGTCGGCGAGGCCGGCGAGTGGCCGCTGTTCGGCGACGTCTACATCGAGCACGTCGTCGAGGAGCAGGCCTTCGGGAACCGCAAGGGCTCCCAGGGCACGATCCTCGGCCCGTTCCACCTCCCCGACGCGCCGCTGCTCGACGCCCCCTTCGAGCTGCCCCACCGCGCCGACGAGCCCGGTGACCTCACCCGCGTCACCGGCCGGGTGACCGACGCCGACGGCAACCCCCTCGCCGACGCCAACCTCGACATCTGGCAGGCCGACTCCGAGGGCCGCTACTCCGGCTTCATGCCCGGCCCGCCCGACGGCAACCTCCGCGGCCAGGTCCGCACGGACGCCGACGGCCGCTACGAGTTCATCACGATGGTCCCCGGCCCGTACACGATCCCGCTGGACGGCCCGACGGGCAAGATGACGGCCGCTGCCGGCTGGAGCCCGTGGCGCCCGGCGCACATCCATGTGATCGTCGGCGCCGACGGCTTCGAGCCGCTGGTCACCCAGCTGTTCATCGACACAAGCGACTACCTCGACTCCGACGTCGCGAGCGCGGTCAAGCCCGAGCTCGTCGTCCATCCGGAGCCCGCCGGCGACGGCACCTTCGCGTTCAACTACGACTTCGCGCTCGCACCGGCGCGCACGCCGGCGGTCGCCTAAGGCGATGGCCGAGCGCACGGTCGCGATCGTCGGCGGCGGCATCGGCGGGCTGGTCCTCGCGCTCGCGCTGCGCGAGCGCGGGATCGCGTTCGAGGTCTACGAGCAGGCCGACGAGCTGCGCGAGATCGGCGCGGCCGTCGCGCTCTCGGCCAACGGCACGCGCGAGCTGCGGCGACTCGGCCTCGGCGACGAGGTCGAGGCCGTGTCGGTCGTGCCGTCGGCGCTCGTCATCCGCCGCTGGGACTCCGGCGAGATCGTCGCCGACCATCCCATCGGCCGCGACGACGGCTACGAGGCGGCGTTCGGGGCCCCCTACTACGGCGTGCACCGCGTCGCGCTGCTGCACGCGCTCGCCGACCGGGTCGGGCACGACCACCTGCACCTCGGGCACCGGTGTGTCGGCATCGACGAGCACGCCTCGCACGCGGGGCTGCGGTTCGCCGACGGCTCGAGCGCCGAGGCGGACGTCGTCGTCGGCGCGGATGGCGTGCACTCGGTGATCCGCCCGTATGTCGCCGGACCCGTCCGCGGGCGGTACTCCGGGACGGTCGGCTATCGAGGGCTCGTGCCCGTCCACGCGATGCCGTCGCTGCCCGATCCGACGCCCCTGCAGTTCTGGGCCGGCCCCGGGCGCCACCTGCTGCACTACGCCATCGACGGCGGCCGGACGGTCAACTTCCTCGCCGTCGTCCGCGTCCCCGAGTGGACCAACGACGCGTGGATGGAGGAATGCGCCGTCACCGACGCCGTCGACGCGTTCGCCGGCTGGCATCCGGCGGTGACCGAGATGATCGGCGGAACGGAGGTCGGAGCCCGCTGGGCGCTGCACGACCTCGAGCCGCTCGACCGGTGGCACACCGATCGCGTCGTGCTGATGGGCGACGCGGCGCACGCCATGGTGCCCCACCAGGGACAAGGCGCCAACCAGACGATCGAGGACGCCGTCGTCCTCGCCGACTGCCTGGGCGATGAGCTCGAGACGCCGCGCGCCCTGCGGCGCTACGCCGACCTCCGGCGCCCGCGCACGGCCCGCGTGCAGCGCTGGTCCCGCCGCGCCGCCGACCTGATGCACGTGCCCGACGGCCCGGACATCGCCGCGCGCGACGAGATCTTCGCCCGCCTCGACTCCGAGCTGGACTGGATCCACTCCCACGACGCGTCCGGCACGCGAGCTAGCGTCGCGCCCGCATCGGGGTCCAGCGAAGCGGAGGAGGTGCGCCATGGGTGAGGACCGCAAGGGGTTCTTCGGGGCGCTGCTCGACTTGTCGTTCACGTCGTTCGTCACCACGCGGGTGGTGAAGGTCCTGTACGTGCTCACGATCGTGCTGCTCGTGATCGCCTACGCCGGCATCGCGATCGCGATCTTCTCCGGTGGCGACGAGGTCGCCAGGCTCGACGAGAACGGCCAGATCACGACGAGCGACGACGGGGGCAACGTGGGCCTCGGGATCTTCTGGCTCGTCGTCCTCGGCCCGCTGCTCCTGTTCCTCTACACGCTGCTGTACCGCGTGTTCTACGAGCTGATCATCGTGGTGTTCCGCATCTACGAGAACACGCGCGACCAGCTCGAGCTCACGCGCCGCTCGATGGAGGTCCGCGACGCCGGCCCGCCGCCGCCGACGACCCCCTGACCGCACCGAGGTGAACCAGGGGATCGAGGTCAGGGAAGGGCGCCACGGCCGCGGCGTGTTCGCGACGCGCCGCTTCGCGGAGGACGAGCTGGTGGAGCGCTGCCCGACCCTGGAGCTGCCGGGCCCCGACGTCACCGGGCTCCTGCGCGACTACATCTTCTCGTCGGTCAACGAGGGGAACGTGGTGCTCGTCCTCGGCTACGGCATGCTCTACAACCACTCGGCCGACGCGAACGTCCACTACCTCCAGGACGACCCGACGACGGTGGAGTTCTACGCGTCCCGGATCGTCGAGCCGGGCGAGGAACTCACCATCGACTACGACACCGAGTGGTGGGCATCGCGAAAGCGCGAGCCCGACTGACGCCGACCGCGTGAGCGCCGGTGATGCCGGGCAGAGGCAAGGGGCATGGACGCGCCGGTCGCCGCGGCTCAGGATCGCGGCCCCCTGGTCCTGGTCGGCGTCGGCATCGTCGCCAGCTTCCTGCCCTTCGTCCCGGACGTCGAGGTGGAGCCGGAGTGGATCCTCACCGGCGAGGTCGCGGTGATCGAAGCGCAGCGCTCCGCACTCATCCAGCTGGACGCGGCGCAGTTGAGCATCGAGCTCAGGAGCGAGCCGGAGGCCTGAACCGCCCCGGAGCCGCTGACGTGACGGTCCGGATCTCGTGGTATCAACCTTCCATGCCGCCGAGCGTCCCCCGTCTGCGCGGGTGGCCGCTCGTGGCGGCCATCGCGGTGCCGCTCGTCGTGGTCGCGATCGTGCTGGTCGTCGTGCTGCGAGGCTCGAGCGCAGCCGGCGACGGACCGGCCGAGAAGAAGAAGGCGGTCAGCCTCCCGGAGCTGTCGACGGCGTGGAGCGCCGACCTGCAGCGCGGGTCGAAGCCGCTGCCGGTCGACACACTCGACTCGACGCCGCATGGCGAGCTGAGGACCTGGACGGTCGGCGACACGCTGGTGCTGCTCGGCACCCGCCGGGTGACGGCATACGACGTGAGCACCGGCGAGGAGCGCTGGACGCTGCGACCGCCGTCGGGCACGACGCGCGTGTGTGGCGCCTCCCGCGCCCCCAACCCGGAGGGGCTCGGCGGGCTGGTCCTCGCCTCCGACCGCGGCTGCCGGGTCGCGGCGCTGCTGGACGCCGGGACCGGCAAGCTCCGCTGGCGGCGCGACCTGGGCGGGCGCTGGTCGCGCTCCGCCAACGACGCGGACCTCTACGCCGGCAGCCGCACCGTCGCGGTGCCGCTGTTCTACAAGGGCTACCGCCTCCTCGACGTGAGTACGGGACGCCCCGTGGAGCCGACGCCGGCGCCCACCGGGGAGGCGAGGGCGGTCGTCGGGGAGGGGCGGCTCGTCCTCAGCCCGCTCGGCTCGCGTGGGCTGTCCGTCGACGTCTACGACGTCGACTCCCGCCGGTTGGTCTCCCGCACGCCGGTCGGCCGGACGACCGACGTCGAGGGGATCGTGTCGGCCGATCCACTCGTGCTCGACATGACCGTTCGCGGGCACCGGGCCTACCGCCACATCGACGGCCGCGGCCGGCTCGGCCGCTACGTCGGCAAGACGTTCGACAACGAGCCGCAACTTCAGGGCGTGCTCGGCGACACCGTCGTCCTGTCCTACGACATCACCGGTCCGCTGGACCGGACGGCTCGCTACTACGGCTTCGACGTCACCACCGGCGAGCAGCGCTGGACGACCAGCCCGGAGCAGACGTTCGTCCTCGGCCGACGCGGCGACGACCTGCTCACGGCGAGCCTCGGCGGCCCGGGGATCGCCGGCGCGGTCAACGAGAGCCTCGACGTCCAGAACGCTGACGCCGCGGTCTTCGTGCTCGGCCAGGCGCCGGCGGACGACCCGAGCGCCCAGGCCCTGCTGGGCACCGTGAAGGCGAACGGCACGTGGGGCGTCGAGTTCACCCCGGGCTGGACCGACGAGCTGTTCCTCGTCCAGACCGACGACACGCTGACCGCCTACCGGATGCCCCAGCCCGGGAAGACACCGCTGCCGGTGCCCGAGCAGAAGCGGGACTGGGCCGAAGGGGACGTGCGCAGCGAGCAGGCGGTGGACCTCTGCGAGGCCGTGAGCACGAGCACCCTGCGATCGCTCGGGTTCCGCAGCCTCGGGCTTCCCCCGCCCGCGGACTGCAGCTGGCGGGAGACGCTTCGAACCCGACGGCAGCGACCGCGGGCTCATCGTGCAGACGTTCGCCCTGACGCCGCGCAAGGACTCCCCGGCGGTGGAGAACGCGAAGCGGAGCCTCGGCGAGCTCCGTCACGACGAGACCAACCACTTCCGCGCCGACACCCCCTACGCCGGTCTCGGCGACGAGGCGTGGTCGGACCAGGACCGGCGCGACGGCGAGTACCGCAGCCGGCTGCTCGCCCGCGACCGGAACCTGATCGTCATCGTCGACAGCCGCTACGGCGGATTCGACCCAGGTCCGCACCCGAGCGGCCGCGCGCTGCTGCGCCGCCAGGCCAAGGCGGTCGAGGACGTGCTCGCGCAGGCCATCACACGCCCGTAGGCGTCGCCTTACCGGGCGAGCGGCGGGTCGGAGTCGTCGTAGATGCGTGCGCTCGCGAGCTTGCCGCTGTCGCCGCGGACGTAGACGGCGATGCCGGCTTCGGGCGGCAACTCCGTCCGGCCCCAGGCGACCACGTTGTACTCCAGCGCGCAGGCATGGCCGGACTCGGTGACGGCGCAGTGCTCCAGCGGGATGCCGCCGCCGTTGGAGAAGAACCGCTCGAAGAGCGCGCGAAGCTCGTCCGTGCCGCGGTGGACGTAGCCATCCCCCGCCGGCTCGCGCACGTAGCCGTCCGGCTCGAACGCCGCCACGACCGCCTCGACGTCGCCGGCAGCGAGCGCGCGCTGGTAGTCGCCGACGATGCCGTCCTCGTGGAGATCCGGGTCGGGCTGCAGCAGCGGCGGGCGGACCGCGTGGCGGCCGGTCAGCGGCCACGAGCTGAAGTAGAGGCGGAGCTCGATGATGCGAGCGTCGTCATCGCGATCGGCGGCCAGGGCCAGGGGAAGCGCGATGCGCCCATCGTCGCCGTCGAGGTGAAGCACCACCTCTTCGACGCCGCGCCGAGGTGTGACGACGAAGTTGACGTCCTCGACGGTGACGTCGCGGTCGGCCATCCAGGCCCTGGTGTCGTCGACGAACCGCTCGAACGCGGCGGCGCCCTTGATGCGCCCGCGCACCGGGTGATGCAACTCGGGCTCCCCGGCGAACGACCCGAGCAGCGCGTCGATCTCCCCGGTCATCAGGCCATCGAAGTACGGCACCGCCGCCAGGTGCTCGTGTCGGCGCTCGTCCAGTATCCGTTGGAGGACGGTCTCGGAGAACAGCTCGGGAATCCAGGGCACGCACCAAAGCATCCCAGGGAGCTCTGGTCGGGACACAGGATTTGGCCTGGTCCGGTATCC
>CAVRQL010000006.1:0-181709 GCA_963723395.1 uncultured Solirubrobacteraceae bacterium
TCGAGGCTCTCGTTCACGGCCCGGGCGAGCGCGGGAGCGTCCTCGATCTGCCAGTGGCGCAACGAGACCTGCATCCGCAGATGATGACGCTCAAGTTCCCCGGGAGCGCGCCGATGATGGGGTTGAGTCACCCCGGTTCCGCCCATCCTCCATAACCCCTTCGTCTAGAGGACGAGGCCGTCATACCGGGGAGTCTCACCCTCCCCTCAGGAAACGCCCGGCTCTGCCGGGCGTTTCCGCTTTAACGGCCCAAGGTTTCGCCAACCGCGCCGTGGGAGCATGGGTCATGCCCCACCGCACGCTCGGCGACGACACGGAGGTGCCCTGCCTCGGCGGCCCGCGCCGCTACGTGAACCTCGACAACGCCGCCAGCACCCCGGTCCTCGCCGAGGTCTGGGACGCGGTCGAGGCGTTCGCCCCCCGCTACAGCAGCGTGCACCGCGGCAGCGGCTACCTCTCCCAGGCGGCGACCGACGCCTACGAGGCCGCCCGCGCCCAGGTCGGGCGGTTCCTGGGTACCCGCCCCGGCGACACCGTCGTGCTGGTCCGCAACACCACCGAGGCGATCAACGTGCTGGCCGAGGCGCTACCGGCCGGGGCGCGCGTGCTGAGCAGCCGCGCGGAGCACCACGCCAACATGCTCCCGTGGCGGCGCCACGACCTGCGCCTGCTGCCGTTCACCCGCACGCCCGAGGAGCTCGTGGCGGCGTGCGAGCGCACGCTGCGCAAGGAGCGCTTCGACCTGGTCGCGGTCACCGGCGCCTCCAACGTCACCGGCGAGGTGTGGCCGGTGGCCGAACTGGCGGCCGTCGCCCACCGCCACGGGGCGCGATTGTTCGTCGACGCCGCGCAGCTCGCGCCGCACCGGCCGATCGACATGGCCGCGTCGGGCATCGACCTGCTCGCCTTCTCCGGCCACAAGCTGTACGCGCCGTTCGGCGCCGGCGCGCTGGCCGGCGACATGACGTGGCTGCCCGACGGCGCCCCGCTGCTGCAGGGCGGCGGGGCGATCGAGCTGGTCACCGAGGACGACGTGATCTGGGCCGACGCGCCGGAGCGCTTCGAGGCCGGCTCGCCCAACGTGATCGGCGCCGTGGCGCTGGGCGCCGCGTGCGAGCACCTGTCGCGGCTCGGGATGGAGACGGTCGCCTCGCGCGAGCGCGCGCTCGCGGAGCAACCTGTGGAGCTCGCTGGCCGGCATCGACGGGCTGCGGATGCTCACCCTGTGGCCTCCCGGGAGCGTGGACCGCGTCGGGGTCGCCGCGTTCGAGCTCGAGGGACGGCATCACTGCGAGCTGGCCGCGCAGCTCAGCGCCGAGCACGCGATCGGCGTGCGCAACGGCTGCTTCTGCGCGCACCTGCTGATCGCGCGCCTGCTCGACGTCGGCCCGGCCGAGATGGACCGGCTGCACCGCGCGCTGCGCGCCGGCGTCCGTCCTCCGCTCCCGGGCGCGGTCCGGGCCAGCCTCGGGATCGGCAGCTCCGGCGACGACGTGGACCGCCTCGCCGCCGCGCTGCGCTCGATCGCCCGCCGCCGGCCGGTCGCGGGGCTCCGCGCCGCCTGAGGTCAGACCTCGAGCGGTCGCAGCTCCTCGGCGTAGGACATCGAGTGGCGGCGCAGCTGCCCGTCGGGGAGGACCTCGTAGGCGCCCATCCGCCACAGCGGCGGCGAGTAGGCGTGCAGCGTCACCGCGGGCTCGGTGCCGGCGTGGCTGACGCGGTGGATGTCGGCGGCGGTGAAGGCCAGCGTCTCGCCGGTCTCCAGCACGCGGGAGGACGGCTCGCCGCCGAGCACCAGCCGGTCCTCGCGCACCGCGCCCTGCACGACGCTGAACGCGCCCGCCGACAGGTCGTGGTCGTGGAAGCCGGTGTCGTGGTCGTTCATCCAGCAGATCAGCCAGATCGCGACGTCGTCGTCCCGGTGCAGCTCCTCGTAGGTGCGGGCGTCGGGGCGGTGGGCGACGAGGTGGCGCCAGCGGTCGGGGTCGGCCGCGAGGCCGTCGACGAGGGCGACGAGTTCGGCAGGGTTCATCAGATGATCAAGGCCGCGGCCCGCGCGGCTCCTCGGACCTGAATCGTGGATGCCGGGCGGTGCCGACCGGAGCGGGATAGTGGCAGCGCCACAGACCGATTCGGGCGGTGCCGATCCGGCGCCGCGAGGCAGTTCCGAGGGGTCGTGGGGGCCGTGGCATTGGTCATCTTTCAGGCGGGGACCGGGTCGAGGGACAAGAGGCGGGCGGGGTTGGCCTCGGTGATCGCGTGGGCGAACGACGGACCGAGTGAGCCGAGCTCGGGCGGCTCGGCCACCGGGCGGTCGGAGCCGTACACGAGCCGGTCCACGCCGACGACGCGCAGCATCGCGTCGACGGTCTTGGGGCCGTAGGAGGAGACGTCGAAGTAGGAGAGCTCGTCGTGGACCGCGCCGGCCGGGCCGCCGCGTGCGGCGAGCCGCTCGGCCTGCAGCGGGGCCGCGCCGGCGAGCATCGCGAACAGCACGCGCAGGCGCGGGTGGGCGGGGCGGCCCCAGGCGATCCAGGCCAGCCACGCGGCCTGCATGTCGGCCACGTAGGAGGTCAGGGCCGGCCACCAGGCCGGACCGAGGTCGGTGGCGGCGCGCGCCGGGCCGGGGTGCACGAACAGCGCGGCGTCGCGCGCCTGCAGCCGGCCGAGGAGC
This sequence comes from uncultured Solirubrobacteraceae bacterium, assembly GCA_963723395.1. Lineage (GTDB taxonomy): Bacteria > Actinomycetota > Thermoleophilia > Solirubrobacterales > Solirubrobacteraceae > DATFQI01. The sequence goes on from CAVRQL010000006.1 coordinate 2,675, forward strand.
GCGGACAGCCGCTCGCGGCCCGCCTCCCCCGCCAGCGCCGTGGCGGGCACGCACGCGCCGAGCGCGCCGCGGTCCAGCAGCGCGTCGATCTCCTCCGCGCCCGCGGCGGGCGCCGCGAGCGACGGCGCGGCCCACAGCCGGAACGGATCGCCGAGCTCGAGGATCCCGGCGTGGTAGGCGTCGAGCAGCGGCTGGGCCTCGTCGTACGGCAGCCATTCGATGCCGAGCGGGCCCGACGGGGCGATCGCCACCACGTCGACGCCGTCGCGCTCGGCCTCGAGCGCGCGGGTGACCGGGTCGTGGTCGGCGAGCACGAGCTCCGACGGCGCCTCGCCGGTCAGCTCCAGCTCCCAGCGATCCCCGCGGCGACGCAGGCGAGGGGCCTCGTAACGGCGCGCCAGCGCCGCAAGCAGACGCTTCGGGCCAAAGGTGCTGGTGGAGATCGAGGCCGGGCATGACCATCAGAATACACACTATTTCGACAGGATTGATCGAGATAACGCTCCAGAGCGGATTTGGGGCGGCTCTGGACAAACCTTGCCAAAGGTGTGTCAAGGTTGCGCTACTCTTCCCTGCATGCGTGACTTCCTCGCCGCCACGCGCGATCGAGTCGTGGTCTTCGACGGGGGCATGGGCGCCACCCTCGAGCAGTTCGACCTCGACCTCGAGCGCGACTACAAGCTCCCAGGCCGCTGCCACGAAGCCCTCGTGCTCAACCGCCCCGACGTCATCCAGGGCGTCCACGAGTCGATGGTGGAAGCCGGAGCGGAGGTCGTCGAGACCGACACGTTCCAGGCGTCGCGCCTGAAGCTCGACGAGTGGGGCCTGGCAGAGCACACGCTGGAGATCAACCGGCGCGCCGCCGAGATCGCCCGCAAGGCGGTCGGCGAGGACCGCTTCGTCGCCGGCTCGATCGGCCCGACCGGCTTCCTCCCCGCCTCCGAGGACCCGAGCCTCGGCCAGATCCGCTTCCGCGAGCTCGTGGAGGTGTTCGCCGAGCAGTCCCAGGGCCTGCTCGAGGGCGGCTCCGACCTGCTGATCATCGAGACCGCGCAGGACATCCTCGAGGTCAAGGCCGCGATCTTCGGCGCCCGCGAGGCGTTCAAGACGACGGGCCGCACCGTCCCGATCCAGGCCTCCGTCTCACTGCTGCCCAACGGCGGCAAGATGCTGCTCGGCACCGACATCTCTTCGGTCCTCGCGACGCTCGAGGCGCTGAAGGTCGACGTCATCGGCCTCAACTGCTCCACCGGCCCCGAGGACATGCGCGACGCGATCCGCTTCCTCGGCGAGCACAGCCCGCTGCCGGTGCACTGCATCCCCAACGCCGGCATCCCCCACCAGGGTCCCGACGGCGAGACCGTCTTCCCCGAGGGTCCCGACACGCTGGCCGACACGCTCGGCGAGTTCGTCGAGCGCTACGGCGTCTCGATCGTCGGCGGCTGCTGCGGCACCACGCCGGACCACATCAAGGCGATCCACGAGCGCTGCGCCTCCCACGAGGTCGGCCCCCGCCCCGCTCCCCGCCCGCCGCACGTCTCCTCGATGATCACCGCGCAGCCGCTCGTGCAGGAGCCGGCGCCGACCATCGTCGGCGAGCGCGTGAACTCGCAGGGCTCGCGCCGCGCGAAGGAGCTGCTGCTGGCCGACGACTACGACTCGCTGGTCCAGGTCGCCGAGGACCAGGTCGAGGGCGGCGCCCACGTGCTGGACCTCTGCGTCGCGCTCACCGAGCGCCAGGACGAGGACGAGCAGATGCGCCTCGTCGCCAAGAAGGTCTCGCTCACCCAGCCGGCGCCGATCCAGATCGACTCGACCGAGCCCGAGGTGATCGCCACCGCGCTCGACCAGATCCCGGGCCGCGCGATCGTCAACTCGGTCAACCTCGAGGCCGGCCGCGACAAGCTCGACACCGTCGTCCCGATCGCGATGGAGCACGGCGCGGCCCTGATCGCGCTGACCATCGACGAGGTCGGGATGGCCAAGACGCGCGAGCGCAAGCTCGAGGTCGCCACCCGCATCAAGGAGCTCGTCTGCGACGAGCACGGGATGGACCCGGAGCTGCTGATCTTCGACGCCCTGACCTTCACGCTCACCACGGGCGACGAGGAGTGGCGGCCGTCGGCGGTCGAGACGATCGAGGGCATCCGGGCGATCAAGGAGGGCCTGCCGGGCGTCAAGACGTCGCTGGGCGTCTCCAACGTCTCCTTCGGCATCGGCGTGCCGGCCCGCTCGGTCCTGAACTCCGTCTTCCTGCACCACTGCGTCGAGGCCGGTCTGGACCTCGCGATGGTCAACCCGAACCACATCAAGCCGTACGGCGAGATCGACGAGAACGAACGCCGGCTGGCCGACGACCTGGTCTTCAACCGGCGCGAGGACGCGCTGGAGAAGTTCATCGAGCACTTCGAGTCCAAGGGCCCGGAGGCGGAGGCCGAGGCGGCCGACCCGACCAAGGGCATGGAGCCCGAGGAGGCCCTGCACTTCCACATCCTGCGCCGCAAGCGCGAGGGCGTCGAGGCGCAGATCGACCTGTGCGTCGAGAAGATCGGCGCCGTCCCGACGCTCAACAAGGTCCTGCTGCCCGCCATGAAGGAGGTCGGCGACAAGTTCGGCGCCGGCGAGCTGATCCTCCCCTTCGTGCTGCAGAGCGCGGAGGTCATGAAGCGCGCGGTCGCCCAGCTCGAGCAGTACCTGGACAAGATCGAGGGCTACACGAAGGGCACCGTCGTGCTGGCGACCGTGTTCGGCGACGTGCACGACATCGGCAAGTCGCTGGTCAACACGATCCTCACCAACAACGGCTACTCGGTGATCGACCTCGGCAAGCAGGTCCCGATCGGCACGATCCTCGACGCCGCGAAGGAGCACAAGGCCACCGCCATCGGCCTGTCGGCGCTGCTGGTCTCGACCTCCAAGCAGATGCCGCTGTGCATCCAGGAGCTCCACCAGCAGAACCTCGAGTACCCGCTGCTGATCGGCGGCGCGGCGATCAACCGCAAGTTCGGGCTGCGCGCGATGTACCCGGGCGGCAAGGACTCCGAGGAGATCTACGAGCCCGGCGTCTTCTACTGCAAGGACGCCTTCGAGGGCCTCGCGACGATGGACAAGATCATCGACCCGGAGGCGCACACCGCGCTCGTCGAGAAGGTCCGCGAGGACGCCAACAAGCTGCGCACCGAGGGCGACGAGCCCGAGGAGCTCGACACGAGCGACGCGTCGGTGCGCTCGGAGGCCTCGACCGAGAACGAGATCCCCGAGCCGCCGTTCTGGGGCGTGCGGGAGATCGACGTCGACCTCGACGAGGTCTACGCCCACCTCGACACCCACGTGCTGTTCAAGCTGCACTGGGGCGGGCGCGGCGTGAAGGGCGACGCCTGGAAGCAGCTGCTGGAGGACGACTTCCGCCCGCGCCTGGAGCGCATGTGGGCCGAGCAGGACTACCTCCACCCGCGCGCGCTGCTGGGCTACTTCCCCTGCTACTCGGAGGGCAACGAGATCGTCGTCCTCGACCCCGAGGACCGCGAGACCGAGCTCGAGCGCCTGTACTGCCCGCGCCAGCCCAAGGCCGACCGGATCTCGCTCGCCGACTTCTACCGCCCGAAGGACTCCGGCGAGCTGGACGTCGTGGCGCTGCAGGCCGTCACGGCCGGCGACGAGGTCACCGAGGTGATGGCCAGGCTGGAGGCCGAGGGCGAGTACGCCGAGCAGCTCTTCACGCACGGCCTCGGCGTCCAGACCGCCGAGGGCATGGCCGAGTGGATGCACTACCGCGTCCGCAGCGACCTCGGCATCGGCGAGACCCAGGGCCGCCGCTACTCGTGGGGCTACCCCGCGGTGCCCGAGCAGTCCGAGCACGAGAAGGTCTACCGGCTGCTCGAGGCCACCGAGCGGATCGGCCTGCGCCTGTCCGGCGGCTACGCCGTCGAGCCGGAGCAGTCCACGCTGGCGCTGATCGCCCACCACCCGCAGGCCGGCTACTTCGGCATGCGCAACGGCCGGCTGCTGCCGGAGGGCTCGCCCGACGACATCATCAAGGGCTCGCCGCGCGATCCGTCGCGGTTCGGCGAGATCGGCGACGAGGACCCGGTCGAGAAGGGCTCGCGCGCCGAGGCCGTCGAGCGCGCGGCCTCGACCGCCTAGCCTGGATCCACCGATGATCCGTGACCGGCTCGACGTCGTGGGCCGAGTCAGAGTCGATTGACCGCGCATCCTCGTGGTGGGCCACTTGGCAAGCGGTCAATCGGCTCTGGCGAACGGCCACGGCGACGAGACGCCGCGGGGATCGGTGGATTCAGGCTTAGCGGAACGTCCGCGAGCGGCCGGCGCGCAGCGTCGCGCCGCCGGCGTCACCTGCCCGCCGCGCACGCTCACCCGCGTGCCGCGGCGCACCTCCTCGATGGTCCAGCGCGCGCCGGCGGTCGCCGGCGCCGTGAGGACCTGCTTCCCGCGCACGGCGATCCCTGTCGAGCGGATCGCCGCCCGGCGGCTCACCAGCACGAGCTCCCTGGTGGTGACGACGCGCACGGCGCCGCCGGTGAGGGTGGCCGAGCGCAGCGTCTTGCCCGAGCGCGTGGCGACGAGCCGGGCAGAGCCGTCCGACGCGTTGACCTTCGCCCCGCCGAAGGCGCGCCGGCCGGCGGTGAGCGTGCGGCCGCCGAGCCGCACCTTCCCGCTCAGCCGGCTGACCGTGAGGATCGCGCGCGGGACGGCCACCGGGTCGTCGTCGAGAATCGTCACGGTGGCGACCGCGCGCCCGATCGGACCGGGGAAGAACGAGGTGAAGGCGGGCAGCGGACCGGTGTCCGGCGCGAGGTCGACGGTGAAGGTCTCGGTCTCCTCGTGGCGCTTGTCGTTGGTGAGCGGGATCCGCGCCACGCCGCCGAACTGGCCGTAGCCGATCGACATCCGGCCCGCGGCGAGGCCGAAGTCCGCCGGGGCGGTGGCGGTGCCGGCGCGGGGGGTGAAGGCGTAGGCGGCATGACCGGCCAGCGAGACCGCCGTCCTGGTGACGGGGAGCAGCGCCGAGCCCTGCCCCTCGGTGACCTGGAGGTCGCCCAGCGAGGCCGGCGGCGTCGGCTCGTCGTCGAGCAGCTGCACGAGCGTGAACGCGCGCCCCAGCTCGGCGCCCTCGGGCTCGTACAGCTCGACGGCCATGTACGGCGACGCGTCATCGACGGCGTCGTCGAGCACCTCGACGGTGAGCTCCGCCTCGCTCGACCCGGGCACGAACGTCAGCGTGCCCGAGTCCGCGGTGAACTCACGGCCGGCCGTGGCGACAGGGGCGTCGGCGATGTACCTGGCCGCCGAGGCGGTCCGCCAGCTGACGCGCACCGTGGTGGCCGCGGTCTCCGACAGCGTGACGGGGATCGTCAGCTCACCCGTGTCCTCGGGGGCCGTCGAGTCGGCCGGGAGCGAGGCATCGGGCGCGGCCGCGGCGCTCGCCGGCGCGGCGAGGAGCAGGGCGAGGGCGAGCAGGACGCGCACACCGGCCATTCTTCCACCGAAACCCAGGTTCCTGGGATGGATGGGCCCCGCGGCGTGCCGCAAGGTGGCGCAGATGAAGACAGTCCTCATCATCCTCACGTCGCTGCTGCTCGCCGCGCTCGCCGCCGCACCGGCCTCAGCGTCTACGGCCGCTGCGACGACGGCGACTTCTGCCTGTACCAGAACTTCGGTCGCAACGGCGGCATCTACCACTGGTCGGGCGACGACTCGAACCTGCACAACGACTCGTTCGAGGCGGCCACAGGATCGCCGTCGGCAACGCGACCAGGTCCGCGCGCAACGCGGGCGTCGACTATCCCAGCGGCTACAACGACGTGCTCGTCTACACCGAGGAGAACCACCAGGGCGCCGCGGCGTGCGTGAAGCTCGGCGCCTACGGCGACTTCCGCGACCCGTACATCACCAACGTCGAGTCGTTCAAGTGGGTCAGGCGAGCGACTTGCAACCTGTACCGCAGCGCTCTGAGGTAGCCGCCCCATAGGATCCGCCGCCGTGAAGGTCCTCGCGATCGACGGCGGCGGCATCCGCGGGCTGATCCCGGCGCTGGTGCTGGCCGAGATCGAGGAGCGGACCGGCCGGCGGATCGCCGAGATGGTCGACCTGATGGCCGGCACCTCGACGGGCGGGATCCTCGCCTGCGCGCTCGGCAAGCCGGATCCGCTGCCCGCCGCGGAGGTCGCGAACCTCTACGTCGAGGAGGGGCCGAAGATCTTCGACCGCTCGCTGCTCAAGCAGATCACCTCGCTGGGCGGGTACCTCGACGAGCGCTACGACGACAAGGGCCTCGTGCAGGCGCTCGAGCGCTACCTCGGCGACACGGCGATGAGCGCCTCCACCGTGCCGCTGCTGCTGACCGCCTACGACACCGAGCGCCGCGGCATCCACTTCCTGCGCTCGGAGGGCGAGAACTCGGGCGCGACGATGGTCGACGCCGCGCACGCCACGTCGGCCGCGCCGACGTACTTCGAGCCCGTCCGCCTCGACGGCGCGACGCTGGTCGACGGCGGCGTGTTCGCCATCAACCCGGCGGCGTGCGCCTACGCCGAGGTCGCCGGCAAGCTCGACCTGCTGCTCTCGCTCGGCACCGGCCAGCACACGCGGCCGCTGCCCTACAAGAAGGTCAAGGACTGGGGCCAGCTCGAGTGGGCGCGCCCGCTGATCGACGTCGTCTTCGACGGCGGCCAGGACGCGGTCGACTTCCAGATGCGCGCGCCTCGCCGACGGCGCCTACATCCGCCTGCAGACCCGGCTCGACGTGGCCAGCGACGACCTCGACGACGCCAGCGAGGAGAACCTCGCCAACCTCACCACCGAGGCCGAGCAGCTGATCGAGGAGCGCAGCGCGGACATCGACGACGCCTGCGCCCGCCTCACGGCGTAGCGACCGCGGCGGCGCGGCGCCCGAGCGCCTCGCCGGTCCCGGCGTCGAACGCGTGCATGCGCTCGGGGTCCAGCCGCAGGTCCACCTCGGATCCCGCCGCGATCCCCGTCCGTCCGTCGAACACGGCCAGGAAGCGGGCGCGCTCGTCGTCGGCCAGCAGTCGTCCGTCCTCGTCGGCCCCCGTCTCGGCCGCGGCCTGGACGGCCTCCGCCACGACGCGCGGCGTGTCGAGGCCGAACGACGCGTGGACCTCGTCGCCGAGGTGCTCGACGACGTCGAAGCGGGCGCGCATGGCCGGCCAGTCCTGTGGCGCGTCCGGCCCGTCGACGACGAACGCCGAGGGCCGGATGCCGAGCACCACGGGCCCGCGCAGCCCGTGCAGCGGCGCGCCCTCGGGCATCGTCAGCTCGTGCCCGGCGAACCGGATCCGCTCCCCGTCGGCCTCCGCGCCGACCAGGTTCATGGCCGGCGAGCCGATGAACGCCGCCACGAACAGGTTCGCGGGGGTGCGGTAGAGCGCCTGCGGCGTGTCGATCTGCTGCACCACGCCGTCGCGCAGCACGACCACCCGGTCGCCGAGCGTCATCGCCTCGACCTGGTCGTGGGTCACGTAGACGGTCGTCACGCCGAGGCGGTCGTGCAGCCGGGAGAGCTCCGAGCGCATCGACGTGCGCAGCTTTGCGTCCAGGTTCGACAGCGGCTCGTCGAGCAGGAACGCGCTCGGCTCGCGCACCAGCGCGCGCCCGATCGCGACCCGCTGGCGCTGGCCGCCCGACAGCTGGCTCGGCCGCCGCTCGAGCAGCTCCTCCAGCGCGAGCATGCGGGCGATCTCCTTCACCCGCTCGGCGATCTCCGCCCGGTCGACGCCACGCTGGCGCAGCCCGAAGCCGAGGTTGCCGCGCACGGTCTTGTGCGGGTACAGCGCGTAGTTCTGGAAGACCATCGCGATGTCGCGGTCCGGCGGCAGGACGCGCGTGACGTCGCGCTCGCCGATGTGGATCGTGCCGCCGGTCACCGGCTCGAGACCCGCGATCGCGCGCAGCAGCGTCGACTTGCCGCAGCCCGACGGCCCGACGAGCACCAAGAACTCGCCGTCGGCCACCTCCAGCGACACGTCGCGGACGGCGTCGACGCCTCCGTCGTAGGTCTTCCAGACGTTGCGCAGGCTGATCGCGCTCATCCCTTCACCCCCGTCGAGGCGATCGAGCGCACGAAGGTGGACTGCGCCGCCAGGAAGGCGAGCAGCACGGGGACGGTGGCCAGCACGTTGGCCGCCATGATCGCCGACGGGTTCGTCTGCGACCGGCTCCTGAAGTTGGCGATCCCGAGCGGCAGCGTCTGGTGGGCCTCGCTGCTGATCGCGATCGCCGGCCACGACACGTCGTTCCAGGTGAGCAGGAACGTGATCACCGCCAGCGTCGCGAGCGCGGGCCGGGCCAGCGGGAGCACGACCGTCCACAGGATCGCCCGCCGCGAGCACCCGTCGATCCACGCCGCCTCCTCGATCTCGCGCGGGAGCGCGAGGAAGAACTGGCGCAGCAGGAAGACGCCGAACGGCATCACGAGCGAGGGCACGATCAGCGCCCCCAGCGTGTCGATCAGCCCGAGGTGCTGCATGATGATGAAGGTCGGGATCAGCGTCAGCTGGAACGGGATCAGCAGCGTCCCGATCATCGTCGCGAGCAGCAGGCGGGAGCCGCGGAAGTCCAGCCGTGCGAACGCGTAGCCGGCCGTGGTGCAGAACACGAGGTTGGCCACGACGCAGACCGCGCTCACGATCGTGGAGTTCCAGAACCACGTGCCAGGGGCGCCGTCCGCGAACAGGTTCTTGTAGCCGTCCAGGTGCAGCGAGCCGGGGATGATCGTCGGCGGGAAGCGGTTGATCTGCGCGTTGCTCATGAACGAGCTGACGAGCATCCACAGCAGCGGCAGCGCCAGGAGGAAGCAGATCGGCGCCAGCACGAAGTGCACAGGGTCGATGCGGCGGCGCGGGCTCACGCGATCGCCCTCCGCCGCGCGCGGACGATCGCGGCCGCCGCGGTGATCGCGACGAGCACGCCCGCCACCGCGTAGGACGCGGCCGCGCCGGTCCCGTACTCGGTCTCGCGGATCGAGCGGTAGACGTAGTAGACGACGACCACGGTCGCGTCGCCCGGCCCGCCGGCCGTCGACCCGTAGACGAGGTCGAACAGCTGCACCGCCTGCACGGTCTGCCACACGAGCAGGAACGCCAGCACCGGCGCGATCGCCGGCAGCGTCACGTGGAAGAAGACGCCTCCGCGCCGGGCGCCGTCGATCGAGGCCGCCTCCGCCAGCTCGCGCGGCACGTCCTGCAGCGCGGCCAGCAGCACCACCGCGCAGAACGAGATGCAGCTCGTCCCGGCCCACAGCCCGGCCACGACCAGCAGCAGCAGCGCCTGGCTCCCGTCGGCGAAGAACGGCTGCACCGGCAGGCCGACCCGGTGCAGCACCGAGTTCGCGACCCCGGACTGGTCGTCGAAGATGAACGAGAACAGGACCCCCTGGACCGTCGCCGAGACCACGACGGGCACGAAGGCGAGCGTCCGGTAGACGCCGATCAGCCGCACCCGGCGGTTGAGCATCAGCGCCAGGCCGAGGCCGCCCGCGATGCTGAGCGGCACGAACAGCGCCGTGTAGATCAGCGTGTGGCGGACGGCGCCGGCGAAGTCCGGGTCGTCGAACAGCGCGCGGTAGTTGTCGAGCCCGACGTAGCTCGTGGTCTCCGCGATCGGGTCGGAGTCCTGGACACTCAGCAGCGCCGACCACACCATCGGGACGATCGCCAGGCCGACGATGATGATCGCCGCCGGCATCACGTACAGCCAGGCGGTCGGCGTGCGCCCGAGCGCCCGCTCGAGCAGCCGCGGGCGTGCCGCGGCGGCCGGACGAGCGGACGCGGTCGCGCTCATTCCTTCTCGAGCGCGGCGTTGCCCCCGTCGACGGCGCTCTGCAGCGCCTCGTCCGGCGACGCCTGGCCGAGCAGGACGCTCGCGATCGCCTTGCCCATCGCCTCCGAGACCTGCGGGTACTGCTGGATCACGGGCCGCACGCGGGCGTTCTCGAGCACGTCGACGAACGCCTGGAGGCCCTCGACCTCTTTCACGTGATCGGTCCACACCGGCTGCTCCGCGCTGGACGCGCGCAGCGGCAGGCTGCCGGCCTTCACGTCCCAGACCGCGTCCTGCTCGGGCTGCGTCAGCCAGCGCACGAACTCCTTGGCGGCCGCGGCGCGGTCATCGCCGTTGTCGAACACCATCCACGTGTCCGGCCCGGAGATCGTCACGGGCTCACCGCCGAACGTCGGCATCGGCACGACCCCGTAGTCGACCTTGTTGTCGATGATCTCCGGGAGCTGCCACGGGCCGGTCGGCACCATCCCCATGCGCCCGTTGTTGAACACGCCGTACATCTTCTCGCTCCCGACGGTCTTGTCGACGTAGACCGACTTGTCCTGCTGGGCCATCGCCTCGATCGTCTGCAGCGACTTCAGACCGCTGTCGCCGTCGTAGCCGACCTTCTTGGGGTCCTCGCCGAGCACGTCGCCGCCCGCGCTCCACACCATCGGCCAGATCCGCCACACGGTGTCCTCGTCGCCGACACCGGGCCAGCCGGTGCCGAACTGGCCCTTGCCCGCGTCGGTGAGCTTCTTCGCCGTGGCGCGGTACTCGTCCCAGGTCCAGCCGTCGGCCGGCGGCTCGATGCCGGCCGCCTTGAAGAGCTTCTTGTTGTAGACCACCGCCATCGAGTCGATCAGCGCCGGGATCGCGCGCACCTTGCCGTCGACCGTCACCGCGTCGCGGGCCGCGGGGTAGAAGTCCTCCCAGTTCCACTTGGCGTCCTTCACGTCGTCGGTGAGGTCCACCGCCTTCGGGCTGCGAGCCAGGTTCGCGACGTTGGGGCCGAACTGGAAGACGACGTCCGGGTACTTGCCGCCCGCCAGCGCGGCCGTGGTCTTCTCCAGCAGCCCGTCGGCGGGCGCGCCGATCTGCGGGTCGACCGTGATCTTGTCCTGCGAGGCGTTGAAGTCGTCGACCAGCTTGTTGATCGTCTTGCCGGCGATCTGGTTCTGGCCGTGCCAGAAGGTGATCGTCACCGGCTTGTCGGAACCGCCTCCGGACGACGAGGAGTCGTCGTCGGAGCCGCCGCACCCCGCGAGGGCGAGGAGAGCGGCCGCGAACAGGATCGGAAGTCTCATGGCAGCCGGTCTCCTCATCGGTCAGGACAGCGGTTCGAGATCGCGCTCGGGCAGGACGACCGAGCGCGTCAGGTTGGCCGGGTGGTCGGGGTCCAGCCCGCGCGCGAGCGCCAGCGCGACCGCCGTGCGCTGGGCGAGTACGAGCCCGGCGAGCGGCTCCTCGGGCGAGGCGACCACGGTGGCGCCCGTGGCCCGCAGCTCGTCCGCGACGCCGTCGCCGAGCTCGGTCAGCGGCCAGATCACGCGCCCCGGAGCGGCGACGCTGATCGGCCCGTGGCGGTACTCGAAGAGCGGGTACGCCTCCGTCCACGCCTGCGCGCACTCGCGCATCTTCAGCCCCGCCTCCCGCGCGAGGCCGACCGTCCACCCGCGCCCGAGGAAGGTCCACTGCTCGACGGCGGCGGGATCGGCGACCGGCAGCGGCGCTTCGAGCGCGGCGCGCGCGGCGGCGATCGCCGTCGCGGCCGAGCCGGGCGCGACCGACTCGCGCAGCAGGGTGAGCGCGGCGGTCGCGAAGCGCGTCTGGGCGACCGAGCGCTCGTCGGCGAACGGCAGCGCCAGCGTGCCGCCGGCCCGCTCGGCCACCGGCGAGGCGCCGTCGGCGGTCACGACCACGGTGCGCTCGGCGACGTCCCGCGCGAGGACGTGCAGCACCTCGCTCGTCGTCCCGGAGCGGGAGATCGCGACGAGCACGTCGTAGCGGCGGCCCGCCGGCAGCTCCGAGGCCGGGAAGGCGTCGGTCCAGCCGAGGCCGGCGCGCTCGCGCAGGGCGGCGTAGGCCTCCGCGACGTACAGCGACGTCCCGCACCCGACGACGCACACGCGCTCGCCCGGCGCGGGGAGGAGCGACGCTCCCGCCTCGGCGAGGGCCGCAGCCTCTCCCCAGACGTCGGGCTGGCTCGCGAGCTCAGCCTCCATCCAGCTGCTCATTCGCGAATTGTTACCAGCGTTTCGCTCAATAGCAAGCATCTGATCTGAGCGAATTTGCGCGAATTGCTCTATCTCGCTCATTTCTCGCGCATGTAGACTCGCCACCCATGACCAAGGTGGCGTTCATCGGGGCGGGCAGCGCGACCTTCACGCGCGAGCTGCTGTCGGACCTCTTCTCCTACGAGGACCTGCGCGGGCTGGAGATCGCGCTCCACGACATCGACGCCGAGCGGCTCGAGACCGCCGCGGCGCTGGCCCGCCGGCTCGACGGCGACCTCGGCGCCTCCGCGCGCATCACCGCGGACACCGACCGCCGCGCGGCGCTCGACGGGGCGGACTTCGCGATCAACATGGTCCAGGTCGGCATGCACGAGGCGACGGTCACCGACCTGGAGCTGCCGGCGCGCCACGGCGTGCGCCAGACGATCGGCGACACGCTCGGCGTCGGCGGCATCTTCCGCGCGCTGCGCACGATCCCGGTGCTGCTCGGCATCGGCGAGGACCTCGCCGCGGTGAGCCCGGACGCGTGGCTGCTCAACTACACCAACCCGATGGCGATCCTCTGCCAGGCCTACGCGGAGGGCTCGCCCCATACGCGCATGGTCGGGCTCTGCCACTCGGTCCAGAACACGACGCGCGAACTGGCCGAGGCGTGCGGCGTCCCGTTCGAGGAGGTCGCGTTCACGGGCGCCGGGGTCAACCACCAGGCGTTCATCCTGCGCTTCGAGCGCGACGGCGAGGACCTCTACCCGCGACTCGACGCCGCCATCGAGGCCGACCCGGAGCTGCGCCGCCGCGTGCGGGTCGAGCTCTACCGCCGCCTCGGCTACTTCCCGACCGAGTCCAGTGAGCACAGCTCGGAGTACCTGCCGTGGTTCCTGCGCGACGAGCGCGCCGTCGAGCGCTACCGCCTCGAGCCGAACGAGTACATCCGGCGCAGCCTCGAGAACCACGACGAGTACGAGCGCGTGCGGGCGGCGGTCGCGAGCGGCGAGGCGCTGCCCTTCGAGCGCTCGTACGAGTATGCGCCCGAGATCGTGCATTCGATGGTCACCGGGACGCAGCGCGTGATCTACGGCAACGTGCCCAACCACGGGCTGATCGCCGCGCTGCCCGAGGAGGCGGCGGTCGAGGTCCCGTGCCTGGTCGACGGCGCGGGCCTGCGCCCGACGATCGTGCGCGACTACCCGCCCCAGCTCGCCGCGCTCAACCGGACCTTCCTCAACGTCGCGGACCTCACCGTCAAGGCGGCGCTGACCGGCGACCGCCGGCACGTGCTGCACGCCGCGATGCTCGATCCGAACACGGCGGCCACGCTGGATCTCGACGGCATCGAGGCATTGGTGGAGGAGCTGCTCGCCGCGCACGCCGGCGCCCTGCCGGCCGGGTTGTAGATGGACGTCCTCGTCGTCGGGGACGCCAACCCCGACCTGCTGCTCTCCGGCGACGTGGTGCCCCGGTTCGGCCAGAGCGAGCAGATGGTCGACGCGGCGCTCACGCTCGGCGGCTCGGGCGCGATCGTGGCGACGGCGCTGGCGAGGCTCGAGGTGTCCGTCGGGCTCGCCGCCGCGCTCGGCGCCGACGAGCTCGGCGAGATCACCGCCGCCCGGCTGGAGGGCGTTGACCCGTCCGCACTGCAGCGCACGGCGCTGCCGACCGGGCTGTCCGTGCACCTGCTGCAACGGCGACGACCGCACGATCCTCACGCGCCCCGGGGCGATCGGCGCCCTCGACGTCGCCGCCGCGTGCGCGAAGATCGCGGGGGTGCGGCACGTGCACATCGCCTCCGTGTTCCTGATCCCGGCGCTGGCCGAGCGCGGCGGCGAGGTGCTCGAGGCGGCGAGGGCGGCAGGCGCGACGGTCTCGGTGGACACCAACTTCGATCCGGGCGGCGAGTTCCGCGCGCCGGAGTGGCTGCTGGACGCCGACGCGCTGCTGCCCAACGGCGAGGAGGCGATGCGCCTCAGCGGCCGCGACGACGTGGAGACGGCCGCGCGCGAGCTCGCGTCGCGCGGCGCCACGGTCGCGGTGAAGCTGGGCGCCGAGGGCGCGCTCGTCGTCGAGGGCGACGCGGTCGCGCGCGTGCCCGCCGCCCGCCCGCCGCGCGTCGTGGACTCGGTCGGAGCCGGCGACGCGTTCGACGCGGGCTGGATCCGCGCCCGGCTCGACGGCCGCGCGGCGCCCGACGCCGCGGCCTTCGCGTGCGCGTGCGCGGCGCTCTCGCTGCGCGCGGCCGGCGCCGACGGTCAGGCGCGGCTCGGCGAGGTGGCGGGATGAACCGCGCCGCGCGGCTCGGGCTGATCCTCCAGCGCCTCTCCGAGGACGGCAACGTCGACGTCGGTGAGCTGACGACGGCGCTCGCCGTGTCCCCCGCCACCGTACGCCGCGACCTGCAGGCGCTCCACGAGCAGCGACTGATCGAGCGCACCCACGGCGGCGCGGTGACGATCAGCGGCCTGCACGAGCTGCCGATGCGCTACCGCTCGTCGCGCCAGCGCGAGGAGAAGCAGCGGATCGCGCAGGCCGCCGTCGCCCACGTGCGCGACGGGATGTCGGTGGCGCTGACCGGCGGCTCGACCACGACCGAGGTCGGCCGCGCGCTGATGCAGCGCAGCGACCTCACGATCGTCACGAACGCGATCAACATCGCCGCCGAGCTGGCCGTTCGCTCGGACATCAACCTCGTCGTGACCGGCGGCGTCGCCCGCGCGGCGTCGTTCGAGCTCGTCGGCCCGCTCGCCGAGCTCGTGCTCGGGCGCATGAACGTCGACGTGGCGTTCGTCGGCGTCGACGGGATCTCCGCCCGCGCCGGCATCACCACCCACCGCGAGATCGAGGCCCACACCAACCGGGCGATGCTCGACCGCGCGCACGACGTGGTGGTCGTCGCCGACGCGAGCAAGATCGGCCGCACCGTGCTCGCCCGGATCGCCGGCTGCGAGCAGGTGGACCGGCTGATCACCACGACGGGCTCCGACGCCGGCGAGCGCGACGCCATCGGCGACCTGGGCGTCGAGGTGGAAGAGGTCTAACAGCTGTCGTAGCGGTAGGTGCGCGAGCCGGGCGCGGTCACGTTCACGTCGCGCAGCACCACCGACACCTTGCTCCCGATGGCCTTGCAGGCCGCGGCGAAGCCCTTGCGGTTGTACTCGATCGAGATCACGTGGTCGCCGTACAGGCGCCGGAAGTCGCCGCACTCCTTGTAGACGCCGCACTCCTCGGCGATCGCGAAGTCGAAGCCGATGCGGGCGCGCGCCTGCCGGCGCGTGAGCTGGGTCGTGTTCTTCTGCGCGGATGCCAGCCCGCGCCGGTGGGCGAGCCGGGTCAGCCTCGTGGCGTAGGCGACCGCCGCGCCCTTCCCGAACGGGACCTCGCCCTCGCGCGGCGTGTCGTCGAAGCGCGTCCACGAGTCCAGGTTGTCGAACTCCACCGCGTCGAACCCCTTGCGGTCGCAGGTCCGGATCATCCGGCCGACGCGCTTCGCCGCCCGCGCGCGCTTGGCGGCGGTGCTGATGTCGACCAGGTACTCGCCGCCCCAGTTCGGATCGTCGCCGAGGCGCTCGAGGACGAGACCCCGCGGCCAGGCGGAGTGCTCGTCGGGACGCCTGACGCCCGCCTCGTCGTCCTGGGTCTGGAAGGCGTTGACGTAACAGATCGAGTATGCGGCGGGAGCCGGGCGGGCCGCGAACCAGTCGCGCGAGACGACCGAGACGCCCGGGAGGCGGCGTGTAGGCCTCGCCGATCTGGTAGTCGAAGCCGGCGTTGACGGGCGGGAGCGCGACGGCCGCCGCGGCCAGCAGGGCGGCGATCACGAGGCCTGCGGCTCCCCGGCCGGCGCGCGCGGCGCGAGCGAGACCGGCGCGGTGTGGAGCGCGCGCAGGCGGACCTCGCGCCACGACAGGCCCTCCTTGACCAGCGCGGGGGCGCCCATCACGACGGCGGTGGCGATCTCCACCGCCTGCAGGATGATCCCGTAGCCGAGCGCCTGGGCGGCGTGGATCCCGTAGGCGCCCGTGAGCACCGCGACGCACGCCGCCTGGAAGACGCCGAGGTTGGAGGGCGTGACCGGCAGCACCGCGCTGACGTTGACCGCGAACAGCACCGCGGCGGCGGCGCCGAGGTCCGCGTCGATCCCGAGCGCGACGAGCAGCACGTAGCAGGCGACCCACTGCAGCGCCCACGCCCCGAGCTGGGCCGAGGCGGCCTCGAACCCGAGCCGCGGGCGGCGGAACACGGTCAGCCCGCTGCGTACGCGGCGGGCGGCGGCGCGCGCCTCGGCGACCGCGCGGGCGAGCCGCGCGGGGCGCTCGGCCGAGCGCAGCAGCACGGGCGCGGCGAGCACGGCGCACAGCACCGCGAGCGGCGCCAGCGCGTAGAAGATCAGCGCCTGCTGGCGGCCGGCGAACAGCCCGATCGTGCTGAACATGACCGCCCCGAGCACGATCAGCGCGAGCACGTTGAGCAGCGTCTGGGAGATCAGCGTGCCGAGCACCACCGGCAGCCGCTCGCGCGCGCGGCCGAGCCTGCGCGCCACGATCAGCGCGCGCGAGGGCTCGCCGAGGCGTGCCGGGAGCGTCGCCGACATCAGCACGCCGATCGTCGTCCCCTGGACGGCGTCGACCAGCCGCGGCAGCGCCTCGGGCAGCGCGGCGCGCAGGATCGCGTGCCACGAGACGGCTCGCAGGAGCATCGAGACGCACATCAGCCCGAGCGCCACGAGCACCCAGGTCGGGCTGGAGGCGACCAGCGCGCGGGAGATCGGCGCCAGGCCGATCCGCTCCAGCGCGAGCGCGGTACCGCCGACCACGGCCAGCGCCGCCGCCGCGAGCAGCGCGCGGCGGGCGAATCGCAGCGCGGGGCGCCCCGCGGGAGGGGTGGGGTCCAGCGACGGCAGGCGAACGGCGGGCTTTCGCGTGCCGCCGGCGGGGACGAACCCCAGCCGGCGCGCGGCCGGGACGCCCTGCGCGGCGTCGTAGACCTCGGCGACCTCGGCCGCCACGCGCGGCCACGCGTACCGCTCAGCGCTGCGGGCCGCGCCTTCCGCCAGCCGCGCGGCGTGCTCCGGGTGCAGGTCGCGCAGCGCCTCGGCGAGGCGGGTGGCGTCGCCGCGCGGGACGAGCAGGCCGTCGACGCCGTCGGTGACGACGTCGCGGTAGCCCGGGATGTCGGAGGCGATCACGGGCGTGCCGGCGGCGAACGCCTCGGTCAGGACCATGCCGAACGACTCGCCGCCCAGCGAGGGGGCACACAGCACGTCGGCGGCCTCGAGCACGGCCCGCTTCTCGGCGTCGTCCACGCGGCCGACCGCCCGCACCCCCTCGTCGTCGAGCAGCAGCGGCGCCAGCTCGGCCTGCTCGACGCCGACCACCGTCAGCTCGGCCGGGACCTCGCGCCGCAAGGCCTCGAAGGCGCGCAACAGCATCGGCAGGCCCTTGCGCTCCACGGCCCGGCCGACGAACGCGATCCGCAGCGGCTCACCCGGCGCACGCACGCGCGGCGGCGGGGCGCCGCCGACCGCCACCCCGTTGGGGATGACGCGGTACTCGCCGCCGTAGAAGCGCCGGCCGGTCCACGCGGCTGCCTCGCTCACCGCGATCCGCGCGGCGAGGTGGTCGAGCTTGCGCCGCGCGCCCATCAGGTTGGCGATCGCATGTGGCGCGGCGCGCTCGGAGTAGCAGTGGAACGTCCCCACCACGGGGGCGTCCGCGGCGGTCACGGCGTCCCAGCCGACCACGGGGCACACCGGCTCGTGGACGTGGACGACGTCGAAGCGCCCGGATCGCAGCTCCCGGCGCAGCGCCGACACCGCGTAGGGCGTGTGCGACAGGTTCGAGACGGCGCCGTTGGAGGGCCAGCCGATCGTCGGCCCGAGCGGGATCAGCCACTCGGGCCTCGCTACCGCCCGCGGGCGCGCTCCGCGATGGGCGAGCGCGCTGCGGCGCCCGTCCTCGTCGAAGGGCGCGAGCACGCGCACGTCATGGCCGGCAGCGATCAGCTCCCCGGCCAGAGCCTCGATGTGGCTCGTGACGCCGCCGGGATAGGTCCACGAGTACGGGGAGACGAGGGCGACCCGCATTCTCAAATGCTACGGAACCGCCTCCGTATGCTTGTGAACGATGCCCGAGCGCCAGTTCGTCAAGTACACGTTCCTCAAGGTCGACCCCGCCTGGAAGCGCCTGGACGCGGACGAGCGCGCGCGCCACAAGCGCGAGTTCATGGCCGCTTGCGAGGACTTCGCCTCCGAGCGCCTGCTGCGCGCCTTCTCGCTCGTCGGCACGCGCGGCGACGCCGACCTGCTGCTGCTCTCGCAGGCCGCGAACCTGGAGCGCATCCACGAGCTGCACGTCGTGCTCTCCCAGAGCGGGCTGATGCAGTGGTGCGAGACGCCCTACTCGTTCCTGGCGATGACCAAGGCGTCCGAGTACTCCGACGAGTCGCGCCTCGAGGTCCGCCCGGCGCACTCCAAGTACCTGTTCGTCTACCCGTTCGTCAAGACGCGCGAGTGGTACGGCATGGCGCCCGACGAGCGCTGGAAGGTCATGCAGGAGCACATCAAGGTCGGCCGCGAGTACCCGCAGATCGACCTCAACACCTCCTACTCGTTCGGGCTCGACGACCAGGAGTTCGTGGTCGCGTTCGAGACCGACGACCCCGGCTCGTTCCTCGACCTCGTGCAGCGCCTGCGCACGACGGAGGCGTCCGCGTACACCAAGCGCGACACGCCGACCTTCACCTGCATATCGATGTCTGTCGAGCGCGCGCTGAACGCGCTCGACGGCGCGTCGGTCCACGCGATCGCCTAGCGCACGCGCTCGACCGAGACGCGGCCCTCGGCGGTGTAGGCCGCGACCGGCGTCCTGCCGAGGAACGCCGGCGCGCCGGAGGCCAGCGCGAGCGTGCCGTGATCGCGCGTGAGCACCCGCGGTCGGCGGGCGCCACCGACCACGCCGAGCAGGCGTGCGCCGCGGCGGCGGCGCCCGAAGTCGGCCCAGGCGAGAGCGATCCGGCCGCGCCTTCCCACGGCGGCGCCGACCCGGTCGGGCACGCCTCGGGTGCGGAGTGCACGCAAGCGCCCGAAGCGATGACCCGGGCGCGCGGTGGCGACCCGGATCCGCGGCGGGAGGTAGCTCACGCCGGCGACCACGGCGTGCCCGGACGAGGCGATGTCGGCGACGGGCGCATCGAACCGGTTCACGTCCGCGAGGCGCGTGGCGCGGAACCGCCCGCCGGGGCGCCGCGTGGCGGCGTACACCGTGGAGCCGCGCTGGAAGATGACCGCCTGGGCGCCGTTGCGCGCCGTCCGGGCCGACAGCACACCGCCCTCCGTCCGGCCGAGGCCCACCGCGCGCCGCGCCCATCGCCCATCCCGTGAGCGGCGCAGCTCGACCACGCGGTTCGGGCCGCCGCTGAGGCGCCGGTCGGAGACGAGCATCCGCAGCTGCCCGCGCTGGAACCACAGCGCGGTCACGGAGGCGGTGCGACGGCGCAGGGGCGGCACCGGCTCGGCACGCCGCAGGCCCCGGCGGGCGCTCCCGACGCTCACGCGCACACGGCGCTGACGGCGATCGGAGAACGCGACGGCGATCCGGCGCCGCGCGCCGATCGCCACCGCGTCGACCAGCTCGTCGACGCCCTTCAGGCGCCGCGCCGGGCGCTGCACGAACCGCCGGCGGCCGCGGCGGTCCACCACCGCCACGCGGAGCCGGAAGCAGCAGTCGGAGTCGCGCGCGTACGGCGGCGCCGGGATGGAGTGGTCGTTGCGGGTCCACGCGATGAGCGCGTCGCCCTGCGGGCCGACCACGAGCTGCGCGGGTGACTCGCCGAACTCGGGTGCGCCACGCGCGACCGTGCGGCTCCGGCGGAAGCGGCCGCCGCGCCGTTGCGAGAGCTCGACGGCGTTCCCGTCGGTCCAGGCGATCGCGGCACCTCCGGCCGGGTGGGCCGCCATGAGCGGCGCCTCCTCGGCGCTCGCGCCGGGGACCCGCGCGGCCGGCAGCGCGATCGGCGGGCGCCGGTGCTTGGCGCGGCGCCGCGACCAGCCGCGGACGGCGGCGAACACCGGCCGCGGGCGGCCGCGGGCGTCGAGCAGGCCCGTGTCCCAGTGCACGTGCGCGGCCCGCGGCGGGCCGGCCAGCTGGTACCACACGACCTCGCGGACGCGGCGGACGCGGGCCGCGAGCGCGAGCCCGCGGCGAACGTAGGCGGAGCGCAGTGGCTCACGCACGCGCGCGGACCGCGCGTGGTAGCCCCACTCGGTCAGGTACAGGGGCAGCGAGCGCCCCGCGCGCGGTGGCGAGCGCGCGCCGGCGCGCGAGGCGGTCGAGCGCGCGGGTGAGGCGGCGCAGCGATCCCATCGTGACGTCGTCGCGGCCGGGGCCCGGATAGTCGGGCGACCAGCGCAGCGTGTACGGGTGATGGGCGAAGCCGTCCGCGACGAGCCGCGGGCAGCGGCGCGTCGCGCGCCAGCGGCGGTCCGAGCAGGTCAGCCGCCGCAGGAAGCGCAGCGGGGGCGTCGCCGCCTCCGGCTGCCCGAGCGGGGCGAGCTCGCCGATCAGCACCTTCGCGCCCGGGTCGGCTGCTCGCACGGCCGCGCTCCCCCGCAGGAACAGCCGCCGGTAGATCCGGGCGTTGGCGCGGCGCGGGCGCAGCAGGCTCCACCAGTTCGGCTCGTTCCAGATCGCGTAGCGGGCGACCCGCCCGCGAAAATGGCGCGCGACCGCTCCGGCGAACGCCGCGTAGCGCTTGGCGCTCGGCTTGTACGCGCCCTCGCGGTGGTTGCCGGTCGCCCACTTGGGCGCGGGCCCGGAGAGCGTCAGCTGCACGCGGCGCCCGGCCGCGCGCTGGCGCTCGACCGCCGCGTCGTACAGCCACAGCCGCAGCGGCTCGTGCGGTCCGTCGCCCGCCACGCGCGCCCAGGTGACGTTCATCCGCACGGTGTCGACGCGGAGGCTCCGCAGCGCGGCGTCGACCCGATCCGGCGCCAGGAGCCGGTCGGCGCCGAAGCCCGCGAAGGCGGTCGGAAGCCGCACGATCAGCGGGTCGTCCTGGACCCCGAGCTCCACGGCCGCATGCGCCGGAGCCGCCGTCAGGAGGCAGGCGAGAACGGCGAGCAGAGCGGCGCGCATGGCCCTGCTGGAACGAGCAAGTGACACCCGAGTAGCGCCCGGGGCTTCATTTTCCTCGCGATCTGCCGACACAGGGAACATGACCCAGCTTCATGCAGAGCGCTACCGCCTGGTGACGCGCAGCGATTTCGACGGGCTGGTCTGTGCCGCCCTCCTCCGGCAGATGGACATCCTCGGGGACGTCAAGTTCGTTCATCCCAAGGACGTGCAGGACGGGAAGGTCGAGCTTGGCCCGTCCGACATCACCACCAACCTCCCGTACCACCCGGGCGTGCACCTGGCGTTCGACCACCACTCCTCGGAGACGGTGCGCATCGATCGCCGCCACGACAACCACGTGATCTGGCCCGACGCCGAGTCGGCCGCCCGCGTGGTCTACGAGTACTACGGCGGAGGCCCGATCTTCCCGGACATCTCCGAGGAGATGATGGACGCCGTCGACAAGGCGGACTCCGCCCAGTTCACGCTCGAGGAGATCCTCAACCCCGAGCGCTGGGTGCTCCTGAACTTCCTCATGGACCCGCGCACGGGCCTGGGGCGCTTCCGCAACTTCCGCATCTCGAACTACCAGCTGATGATGCAGCTGATCGACGCGTGCACCACGATGAGCGTCGACCAGATCCTGCGCACGCCGGACGTCAAGGAGCGGGTCGAGCTGTACCTCGAGCACGCCGAGCGCGCCAAGGAGCAGATCCTCCGCTGCGCCACCGTGCACGGCAACCTGGTGGTGCTGGACCTCCGCAACGAGGAGATCATCCACCCCACCAACCGCTTCACGATCTACGCGCTGTTCCCCCAGTGCAACATCTCGATGCACATCCTCTGGGGCCTCAAGCAGCAGAACACGGTGTTCGCCACCGGCAAGTCGATCCTCGATCGCTCGAGCCGCACGAACGTCGGCGAGCTGATGCTCTCCTACGGCGGCGGCGGTCACGATGCGGCCGGCACCTGCCAGGTCTCCAACACCCGCGCCCCGAAGGTCCTGGGCGAGCTCATCGAGCGCATCAACGCCGATGAGGTCGAGGACGACGAGCCCGTCGCCCTCCCGCAGCGCCGCGTCACCGCTCAGCGCTAGAGAAGAGTCATAGGCTCGGGGGCGCATGGTCGCCCCCGACGCCCACCTTCGCCGCGCCGACCCCGTGTTGGCGCGGCTGATCGACGACGGCGGCCCGCTCCCGCTGGAGCACGACTCGCGCGGGCGCCCCGACGACCGCTACGGCGCGCTGGTGCGCGCGATCGCCGGCCAGCAGCTGTCGGTCAAGGCCGCGCAGGCGATCTGGCGGAAGCTGATCGCCCGCTACGACGGCGCCACGCCGACGCCGGAGCAGATCCTCGCCGACGACCCCGACGAGCTGCGCGTCGCCGCGGGGTTCTCGCACGCCAAGGTCGCCTACCTGCGCTCGCTCGCCGAGCACGTCGTCTCCGGCGAGCTGGAGCTGGACCGCCTCGACGACCGCTCGGACGACGACGTGATGCGGGAGCTGACCGCGGTCAAGGGCATCGGCGCGTGGAGCGCGCACATGTTCCTGATGTTCACGCTGCACCGGCCGGACGTGCTGGCGGTCGGCGACCTCGGGATCCGCAACGCCGTCCGCGCCGCCTACGGGCTCACGGCGTCGCCCAAGCCAGCCGAGCTGGAGGCGATCGCCGAGCCGTGGCGGCCGTACCGCACCCGCGCCTGCCTGTACCTGTGGCGCTCACTGGACAACGAGCCCGCCGTCTAGTCGCTGAGCGACCTCCACGAAGGCGCGGACGCGCGGACCGGGGTCGCGCCTGCGCCACACGAGCACGCTCTCCCACGCCGGCAGGTCGCTGATCGGCACGTAGCGGACGCCCGGGTGGACGACGTGGTCGGGGAAGGTCGCGACGGTGGGATGCACGATCCGCCCGCGAGCGACGGCGGTGATCAGCTCGCTCCACTCGTGGTGCTGGAGGCGTCGCCGCTTCATCGGCCGGCCCGACGGCGCCCGGTCGGGCAGCCACGCCCGCGAGAGCTCCGGCGGCATGACGGTGGTGGTGTCCGTGACCTCGTAGTCCGCGATGTCCTCCAACGAGACCTCGGAGCGGCCGGCGAGCGGGTGGTCGGCGGCGACGGCGAGCAGCCTCGGCAGGGACGCGAGACTCGGACCCGCGACGAGATCCCGCTCGCCCTCCGGGGGCCGGGCGACCATGAGGTCGACCCGCCGCCGGCGCAGCGGCTCGAACTGCTCGGACATCGTGAGCTCGTCGATCTCCGCCGTGCAGCGAGGGTGGTCCGCCTCGAACGCCTTGATGACGTCGAGCAGCGCGGCGGGCGCGGCGGTGACGACCCCGATGCGGACAGGCCCGGTGAGCGCGGCCGCCGCCTGCTCGAGCACCCCGGCCAGGCGCTCGTGTGCGGGAGCCAGCTCGGAGCGGAGCCGCGACGCCGGCCGGCGTCAGCTCCACCCGGCGGCTCGTGCGGTCCACGAGCCGCTCGCCGAGCTTGTGCTCGAGCTCCCGCAGGCTCTGGCTCACGCGCGACTGGGTGACCCCGAGCCGCTCCGCGGTCCGGCCGAAGTGCAGCTCTTCGGCGAGCGTCAGGAAGACGCGGATCTCGCGGAGCTCCACCGTCTGCCACATCGATGAGCGAGGCTACTCGATGCGATCGCGCATCGGCCGTTGATCGGGCGCTCCGCGGCTCGGGCCACGCTGCATCCCATGAGACAACCTCGTGATGGGCATGATGACCACGCTCGACGGCAGGCTCGACGACCCGGACGCGTGGGTACCGAGCATCCCCGACGACCTCTACGCCGAGCTCGACCGGCAGTACGAGACGTTCGACACGATCCTCGTCGGGCGCACGGACCTACTGGAGATGGTCGAGTACTGGCCGGGGGCCGGGAGACGGCCGAGGGCACGCCGGAGGCCGGCCGCAGCATGGCGGAGCAAGATGAACGCCTACCGCAAGCTCGTCTTCACCAGCGCGGCAGGCGACCTCGACCCCGAGTGGAACAACGCCGAGCCGGTGCCCGTCAGCAGCGACGAGGACATCGTCGCGTTCGTCGACGGACCTCAAGGCGCAGCCGGGCGGCGACATCCACCTGGCTCGGGGGCGCGCGGCTGGCGCGCACCGATCGTCCGGCTCGGCCTCGTGGACCGGTTCCACCTCGTGACGCACCCGATCGTGTCCCGGGCGCCTCCTGGTTCGCCGACCTCGGCGAGCGGCGGCAGCTGCGGCTGCTCGGCGCGGCCGCGTACTCGAACGGCGTGGTCGGCCTGCAGTACGAGGCGGTGCGCGGCTAGCGGCGGTCCTCGATGTCGAGCAGCTCGTCCGCGTGCTCGTGGTCGACCTGCAAGGTCGTGTGCTCGATCCCGAAGCGCTCCTGCGAGCAGCACCTCGAGCTCGCGCCGGCGGCGGTGGCAGTCGTCGCCGGGCCGCACGAGCACGTGGGCGGCGAGCGACGGGAAGCCGGAGGTGACCTCCCAGACGTGCAGGTCGTGGACCTCGACGATCCCCGGCGCACTCGCGAGTGCGCGACCGACGTCCTCCGTGCGCACGCCCTCGGGGGAGCCCTCGAGCAGGACCGTGGAGGAGGCGCGCAGGAGCGACCAGCCGGAGCGGAGCATCAGCGCGGAGACCAGCAGCGCGGCGATGCCGTCCGCCTGCTCGAAGCCCGCAGAGCAGCACGATGGCGCCCGAGGCGGCCGCGCCGAGCGACGCGTAGAGGTCGGTCAGCACGTGGGCGCGGGCGCCCTCGACGTTGAGCGAGCGGCGCTCCGCGCGCGCCAACTGCCAGGCGGCCGCGATGTTGACCCCCGCGCCCAGCAGGCCGACGATCAGCACCAGGCCGCCCTCGACGTCGGGCGGCGTGAACAGGCGCTGCACGGCCTCGATGGCGATCACGCCGGCGAGCACGAGCAGCGCCGCGCCGTTGATCTGCGCGGACAGGATCTCGGCGCGCCCGAGGCCGAACGTGAAGCGCCCGCTGGGCGGGCGCGCGGCCAGCCGCGCGGCGACCAGCGCGAGCGCCAGCGAGCCGGCGTCGGTGAGCATGTGGGCCGCGTCGGAGAGCAGCGCCAGCGAGCCGGCGATCACGCCCGCCACCACCTCGGCGACCATGAAGGAGAGGATCAGCCCGAGGGCGATCGCGAGCCGGCGCCGGTCCGCATCCGGCGCGATCGCGTGGTGGTGATGCTCATGATGTTGGTGTGCGTGGACTTCTAAGCTCATGCCGAATGCGTCGCCCCCGTCTCATCATGGCGCTCCTCGCGGCGTGTGCGCTGCTCGCCGGCTGCGGCGGCGGCGGGGACGACAGCGGCGGCGACGGACTCAGCAACGTGCCGGACAAGGGCGGCCTCCGCGACAAGGTCGGCGACGCGGCCTCGCCGACCAAGGCCGACTTCCCGTCCGTCGACGGCCGCTCGCTGCAGGACGTCGCCAACTCGATGACCGGCGGCCCGGAGGTCGGGCTCGCGACGCAGACGTTCACGACGGGCCGCAACCGGCTCGCGTTCGGCGTGATCGACGGCCAGGGCAACTTCGTGTACGGCAAGACCGCGGTCTACCTCGCGCCCTCGCCGGGCGCCAAGGCGCGCGGGCCCGTATCCGGCGCCCGCCGACGTGCTGGTCACCGACCCGGCGTTCCGCTCCCGCCAGGCCGCCACCGAGAGCGACCTGTTCGCCGCGGTCTACGAGACCGAGGTGCCGCTGCCCAAGACCGGCGCCTGGTCGGTGCTGGTGGTGACGCAGTCGGGCGGCGGGATGCTCGCCGCGCCGACCCAGATCAAGGTCGAAGTCGCCCGCGCAGGACGACGTCCCTGAGGTCGGCGAGGCGGCGCCCAAGACCGAGACGGACACGATCGCGTCCGCCAAGGGCGACGAGGAGGCGATCGACACGCGGCTCCCGCCGGCGCCCGAGCTGCATCGAGAAGTCCTTCGCCGACGTCGTCGGCAAGAAGCCGGTCGCGCTGCTGTTCGCCACCCCGCAGCTGTGCCAGTCGCGCGTCTGCGGGCCGGTGACCGACATCGCGCTCCAGCTCAAGCAGAAGTACGGGGACCAGATGGACTTCATCCACCAGGAGGTCTACGTCTCCAACGACCCGAAGAAGGGCCTCCGACCGCCGCTGAAGGCGTTCAACCTGCAGTCCGAGCCGTGGCTGTTCATCGTCGGCCCCGACGGGAAGGTCACGGCCCGGATGGAGGGCTCGTTCGGCGTCAACGCGTTCGAGCGCGCGATCAACACCGCGCTCTGACCCGCATGCGCAGGGCACGGACGCTCACGATCCCCGCTGTCGTGCTGGCCGCACTGGCCGTGCCGGCCACCGCCTCCGCGCACGGGCTCGTCCAGCGCTCCAACCTGCCGATCCCCGAGTGGCTGTTCGGCTGGGCCGCCTCGATCGTGCTGATCCTGTCGTTCGTCGCGCTCGCGGCGCTGTGGCCGAAGCCGCGGCTCGAGGACGACGTGGCGTGGCGGGCGCTCCCGCTCGGGATCGGCCGCGTGCTCGGCTCGCGGCCGGTCGAGGTGCTGTGCGGGGCGATCGGCGTCGGCCTGCTGGTCGTCGTCGTGCTGGCGGGCTACATCGGCAGCGGCACGGCGCTGGACAACCTCGCCCCCACGTTCATCCTCATCACGTTCTGGGTCGGGCTCGTGTTCGCCAGCGTGCTGTTCGGCGACGTCTTCCGCGCGTTCAGCCCGTGGCGGGCGCTGGGGCGGCTGCTGCCGTCCAAGGGCCTGCGGCCGTACCCGGAGAAGCTGGGGCGCTGGCCGGCCGCCGCGGGGCTGCTGATCTTCACGTGGATCGAGCTCGCGTCCGGCTGGGGCGAGCACCCGGCCCGGCTCGTGTCGGCCGCGCTCGGCTACACGGTGCTCACGCTCGCCGCCCAGGTCGTCTACGGGGTCGAGAAGTGGAGCCGCTACGGCGAGACCTTCTCCGTCTACTACAACCTCTTCTCGCGCATCTCGGTGTTCGAGACGCGCGACCGCGTGCTCGGCCTGCGGCCGCCGCTGGCCGGGCTCCCGCGCCTCGACCCCGTGTCCGGCACCGTGCCGCTGGTGTCGGTGATGATCGGCACCGTCACCTTCGACGGGCTCACCCAGGGCCGCGCCTGGAAGGACCTCGCGGTGCAGATGACCGACGGCGCGACCAGCCTCGGCATCCCGATCACCGACGCGCCGATGGTCGTGGACTCGATCGGCCTGGTGGTGTGCGTGCTGCTCGTCTACGGCTTCTACTACGCCGGCATCGCGGGGGCACGGTCGGTCGGCGGCGACATCGACGAGGCGCACCTGCGCGCGGCGTTCATCCACTCGCTGGTGCCGATCGCGATGGTCTACGTCGCCGCCCACTACCTCACGTTCCTGCTCTTCGAGGGGCAGGCGGTCCGCTACCTCGCCTCGGACCCGTTCGGCCAGGGCTGGGACCTGTTCGGCACCGCCCACGCGGCGATCGACTACTCGCTGCTGAGCCAGAACGGCGCCTGGTACGCCCAGGTCGGGTTCGTCGTGCTCGGCCACGTCGCGGCGCTGATCCTCGCCCACGACCGCGCGCTGGTCCTCTACGGCGGGAACGCCAAGCTCGCGGTCCGCTCGCAGTACTGGATGCTGGCCGTGATGGTCGGCTTCACCAGCCTCGCGCTCTGGCTGCTCGCGCAGGCCGGGACGTAGCTGGGGCAGGCGCTGGTGAGGTGGCTGAGGTTCGCGACGCTGAACGGCATTGCCGTAGGGGGGGCGGTTGCGTCCTGTCCCGGAGGCCTGGACCGGTCGCCCCGTCTCGACCGCGCACGCCCGCACCCCGAACCCACCCCCTCCCCTCAGTGCAAGCCGTTACGGCGCTGATCCCCCGCCACGGTACCGGCGCCTGCAACGCTAGCCGCAGGCGGCGCCGCGGCGGCGGGTCGGTAGGGAGCGGCCGGGCGGTCATGCCCCACTGGCGCCACTCCTCGAGCGCCGGGTAGGCGCGCGTCAGGTCGGTGGTCACCAGCCCGGTGGGGAACTTGTCGTCCTCGCGCAGCGTGTACTGGACCGCGAGCGTGACCCGCGAGTCCGCGTACCAGCTCGCGAGCTGGCGGTGCAGCGCCTCGCAGCCGCGCTTCTCGCCGCGCGCGCCGTCGGCTCGCGCGGTGTCGGTGCGGGCGGCGCCCGCGCCGGTCTCGGTGATCCAGACGGGCTTCTCGCACCCCTTGGCTCGCAGCGCCGACTCGACGTCGCCGAGGACGTCGGCCCCGCCGATGTAGGCGTGCTGGGACCACGCCGCGGCGCCGCACACGAGGCCGGCCGGGAGGCCGGCGGCGAACTCCGCCACCGTCGTCGTGCTGCGCTTGCGGCTCACGAGGGCCGCCAGCTCGCCGATCACGTAGCGCTGGTCGCCGGGCGCCTCGTCGAGCGCCCGGCGCATCGCCTGCGCGACCTCGACGTAGGGCGCGATCGACACGCTGTCGGCGGCGCCGGTGCACTCGCGCGCGCTGCGGCGAGGAGGAGTACGGGTGGTTGGGCTCGTTCCACGGCGACCAGTAGCGCAGCCGGGCGCCGGCCTTGTCGGCGGCGGCGAGCGTCGCCTTCACGAGCTCCCGGTAGGCGGCGAGCGCGTCGGCGCGCGGCATGCGGTTGCGCGCCGCGGTGCCGGAGCGCTCGCAGCCCGAGGGCGGGCGCGCCGCCCAGTCGGGCGTGCCGGCGACGACGACCAGCGCCTCCCAGCCGCCCTCCTTCTGGCGCGAGGCGAGCGCGCGCAGCTGCTCGTTGACCCCCGCGAACGCCGCGCACGGCTGCTTGTCGCGCAGGCAGCCGCCGTTGAAGCCGTCGAGGTCGGGCGGCGCGTCCGCGAACGGCTGGATCGCCGGCCAGTACCAGGACGAGCCGGTAGACGGCGGGATGGAACTCGGCCAGCGCGTCGCGCCAGCGCGCGAACGGCTCCGGCACCTCGCGCCCCGCCCACACGAAGTTGGCGTTCGGCTCGGTGATCCCGGCGGCGAGCGAGTCCGCCGCCGGCGTCTCGAGCGCGTCGGTCAGCGCAGGCGTCGTCGACGGGCGACGGCGTGGCCGTCGGCGTCGCGGACTTCTTCGCATCACCACCGCCGCCGCAGCCCGCGAGGGCCGCGACGAGAGCGACGACGACTAGACGGCGGAAACCTCTTCCTCTTCCGCGACCCGGAAGGAGGAGCCGCAGCCGCAGGCCGCGATCACGTTCGGGTTGTCGACCTTGAAGCCGGCGCCCTGCAGGCCCTCGACGTAGTCGACGACCGCGCCCCGCACGTACGGGAGGCTGGGGGTGTCGACCAGGATGCGCAGGCCGTGGTCCTCGAAGACCGTGTCGCCGTCGCGCTGGGAGTCGAACGCGAGCGCGTACTGGAATCCGGAGCAGCCGCCGCCACGCACGCCGACGCGCAGGCCGGACGTCTCTATGTCCGCGCTCTGAGAGGCCAGGAAGTCCTGGACCTTCTCGGCGCCCTTCTCGGTGAACGTGATCAACTCTCTCGAGCTCCAGTCCTTACGGAGTCCAATGCTTCACGAAGTGTAGCGGCCGCTACGCTGTCTTCGATGCCCAGCACGGACGAGCTCAAGCAGCGGATCGAGGCGTCCATTCCGGGCGCCCGCGCCGACGTTCACGACCTCACCGGCGGCGGCGACCACTTCCGTGCCACCGTGATCGCCCCCGACTTCGCCGACTTGAGCCGCATCGAGCAGCATCGCCGCGTGTACGCGGTGTTCGGGGCCGAGATCGGCGGCCCCATCCACGCCCTTTCCCTCGAGACCAGAGCGGAGTAACAAGCCATGTCCGAGAACCCCGTCCGCGACGCCATCCAGGAAGCGATCGCCGACCACGAGATCATCCTGTTCATGAAGGGGACGCCGGAGCAGCCCATGTGCGGCTTCTCTGCGCGCACCGCGGCCGCCCTGGAGGCGCTCGGGACCGAGTACGCCGCGGTCGACATCCTCCCCGACCCGCGCATCCGCCAGGAGCTGTCGGCCGTCTCCAACTGGCCGACCATCCCCCAGCTGTTCGTCAAGGGCGAGCTGGTCGGCGGCGCCGACATCGTGCACGAGATGTACGAGAGCGGTGAGCTGGCCCAGGTCCTGGGCGTGCAAGCGCCCGCCGACGCGCCGCAGGAGGCGCCCGCCGCGGCGGAGCCGGGCGCTCCGCCGCTGCAGATCGGCAACAACCTCGCGCAGAACTAGCTGCCGCTGGGAGCTGGGCGCGCCTGAGACGGGGCGCGCTCGCTCCCGAGCCGCTGGCGCAGCCAGAACGCGCCCAGCACCACCGCCACGCTGAGCAGCCCCAGGTAGAGCTGCGAGCGGACGTCGGCGACGAAGGCCATCGAGCCGATCACGACGACGATCGCGGCCACCACGAAGTACGAGAGCCACGGGAACAGCCACATGCGCACCTCGAGGCGCTCCGGGTCCTCGCGCTCCAGCCTCCTGCGCAGCACGATCTGCGAGATCGCGATCAGCAGGTACACGAACAGCGCCACCGCGCCGGACGTGTTGAGCAGGAACGAGAAGACGTCGTCGGAGACCGCGTTGGCGATCACCGACAGGAAGCCGACCGAGGTCGCGGCGAGGATGGCCCGCGACGGCACCCCGCGCGAGTTCAGCTGCACCATCCACTGCGGCGCGTCGCCGTTCTTGGCCAGCGTGAAGTTCATCCGCGAAGCCACGTAGAGCCCGGAGTTCAGGCAGGAGAGCACGGCGGTGAGGACGATCGCGTTCATGACGTCGGCCGCCCCCGCCACCCCGACCTTGTCGAGCGCCGCCACGAACGGCGACTCGCCCAGCACGGTCGAGTTGTACGGGACGATGCACACGATCAGGAACACGCTGAGCACGTAGAACACAAGGACGCGCGTGATCACGTTGTTCGTCGCCTTGGTCACGCTGCGCCCGGGCTCGTCGGACTCGGCGGCCGCGATCGTGGCGATCTCGGCGCCCACGAAGGCGAAGATGACGATCACCACGCCGGACAGGACGGCGATTCCGCCCTCGGGCGCGAAGCCGTCCGGCTCGGTCAGGTTCGTCACGCCTCCGTCGCCGAACAGCCCGAGCACGAACGCGCCGGTCAGCAGGATGAAGGCGATGATCGCGGCCACCTTGATCGAGGCGAACCAGAACTCGAACTCGCCGTAGGACTTGACCGACACGAGGTTGGTCAGCGTCAGCAGGAGCATCAGCACGAAGCTCGACAGCCAGACGGGCAGGCCCGGGAACCAGACCTGGAGGATCTCCGCGCCCGCCACGGCCTCGACGGCCAGCACGATCACCCAGAAGTACCAGTACAGCCAGCCGACCGCGAAGCCGGCCCAGTTCCCGAGCGCGATCCGCGCGTAGTCGGAGAACGAGCCCGTGCGCGGGTTGGCGACCGCCATCTCGCCGAGCATCCGCATGACGAGCACGATCAGCAGGCCCGCCAGCAGGTACGAGAGCACCGCGGCCGGCCCTGTGGTGTTGATCACGGCGCCAGAGCCGACGAAGAGGCCTGCGCCGATGACCCCGCCGAGCGAGATCATCGTCACGTGGCGCTTCTTCAGGCTCGTCTGGAGGCCGTTGTCCTGCGTTTCCCCTGCAGCCATGCCATGCGGCATACCCCTGCGGCTCACAGGTCACGCCGGGCGAACGCCCACACCGCCGCGGCCCCGACGGCCCGCGAGGTAGACGACCACCCACGGCCACAGCAGCGGGCCGAAGTCCTGCGCGCCGCCGAACGGGCCGAGGTCGACCGCGAACCGCGTGAAGCCGATCGTGTCGGCCGTGATGGCGCCGATGGCCGCCTGGTAGAGCGCCTCGAACGGGAGCACCCAGCTGGCCACGGTGGAGACGTCGCTGCAGCGTGTCGGACCCGAGCGACTCCCCGATCTGGCCGATCAGCCCGGCCACGAGGCCGGCGCCGAACACCATGAAGACGGCGATCCCGTTGGCGGTCGAGGACAGGACCACCGAGCCCGCCAGCGACAGCGCGCACACGATCGCGACGGCCGCGGCCAGCTCGATCGCGGGCTCGAGCACGCGGTCCGGCCACCAGCCGCCGGCCACCCAGATGATCACCGCGGCGAGCAGGAACACGGTGACCACGTACGCGGCGCAGACGACCGAGGCCGCGGCCCAGCGGGCCAGCAGCAGCGCGCGGCGCGACACGGGCCGCACGAGCAGCGGCTGCAGCAGCCCGCGCTCGGCGTCGCCCCGCACGGCGCCGAGCGTGAGGAACACGGCGAGGACCGTCCCCAGGAACAGCGTCGCGAACATGTTCAGGCCGAGCAGCGTCGCGCCGGCGATGACGTCCGCGTCGACGCCCTCGAAGTTGCTGATGTCGGCGGCCTTGAACACCTGCCAGGTGCCGAGCCCGTAGAGCACGAGGTAGCCGACGGTGAGCAGCGCGACGACGAGGAAGACGCGGCGGCGCACGGCCTCCTGCAGGCCGAGGCGGGCGATCGTCCTCACTCGCCCACCGCCTCGAGGTACGCGTCCTCCAGCGACGACGTGAGCACGCGCACGCCGTAGACCTCCTCGCCGGCCGCGACCAGCTCGCGGACGATCCGCGGCGCGTCGTCGCGGCGCGCGTCGGCGAACACCTTCGTGCCCGCGGCGGTCTCGACCTCGACGCCCCCGGCGTGGCTGAGCTCGGCAGGGGTGCCGGCGGCGACCACCTCGCCGCGGGCGATGATCGCCACGCGGTCGCACACCAGCTCGACCTCCGAGAGCAGGTGCGAGTTGAGCAGCACCGCGACGCCCCGGGAGCGCAGCTCCTCGAGCAGCCTGCGCACCGTGCGGCGGCCGGCGGGGTCGAGCGCGCTGGTCGGCTCGTCGAGGAGCAGCAGGCGCGGCGAGCCGACCATCGCCTGCGCGATGCCGAGCCGCTGCTGCATGCCCTTGGACATCTCCCCCACGCGGCGGTCGGTCGCCTCGCTGAGCCCGACCAGCTCCAGCAGCTCGCCGCGCTCGCGCGCGCCGCCGTCGGAGCCGGCCAGCTCCTGGTGGACGCCGATCAGCTCGTCGGCGGTCAGCCAGTCGGGGAAGCGGAACAGCTCGGCGAGGTAGCCCAGCTCGCGGTGGGCGGAGGGCGAGCCGGCCGGCGCGCCCGCGATCTCCGCGCTCCCGCCGGTCGGGCGCACCAGCCCGCAGGCGATCTTCACCAGCGTCGACTTGCCGGCGCCGTTCGGCCCGAGCAGCCCGAACAGCTCGCCCTCGGCGACCTCCAGGTCGACGCCGCGCAGCGCCTCGACGCGCCCGTAGCGCTTGCGCAGATCCGTGACGGCCAGGGCGGGCACGCCGCGCAGACTAGCCCGCTGATGTGCAGGAAATGGGCGGGTAATGTGCAGGTCGATGGCCGTCTCCGCCGCTCCGCCGCCGCTCCGCTGGGACGGCGAGCGCCTGCACCTGCTCGACCAGACGCGGCTGCCCGCCGAGGAGACCGTGCTGACGCTCACCGGCGCGGAGGACACCGTCGAGGCGATCAAGCGGCTCTCGGTGCGCGGCGCCCCGCTGATCGGCGTGGCGGCCGCCTACGCGCTCGCGATGGCCGTCGCGCGCGAGCCGACCCGCGCCGAGCTGGAGCGCGCCGGCGAGCTGATCGCCACCGCGCGGCCGACGGCGCGCAACCTCGCCTGGGCCGTCGAGCGGGTCACCGAGGCGGCGCTCGCCCAGCCCGACCGCCTGGCCGACGCCGCCCGCGAGGCCGCCGACGCGATCGCGCGCGAGGACGAGGCGGCCAGCGCCGCGCTCGCCCGCCACGGCGCCGACGCGCTCGACGCCGCGCTGCCGCCCGGCCCGGTCGCGGTCATGACCCACTGCAACAGCGGCGCGCTGGCGGCCTCCGGCCGCGGCACCGGCCTCGGCGTGATCGCCGAGCTGGCCGACCGCCGCCCGGTGAAGGTGCTCGCCTGCGAGGCGCGGCCGCTCCTGCAGGGCGCGCGGCTGACCGTCTGGGAGTGCGGCCGCCTCGGCCTCGAGCACGAGCTGCTCGTCGACAGCGCCGCCGCCGGGCTGATCCGCCGCGGCGAGGTGCACGCCGTCGTCACCGGCTTCGACCGCGTGGCCGCCAACGGCGACGTCGCCAACAAGGTCGGCACCTACGGCCTCGCCCTCGCCGCCCACGCCGCCGGCATCCCGTTCGTCGCCGCCGGCCCGTCCTCGTCGGTGGACCTGCGGCTGCCGTCCGGCGACGGCATCGAGATCGAGGAGCGCGACGCCGACGAGGTCCGCAACGCGCTCGGCGCCCTGCTCACCGTGCCCGGCACGCCCGCGCGCAACCCCGCCTTCGACGTCACCCCCGCCGAGCTCGTGTGGGCGCTCGTGACCGAGAAGGGCGTCGCCCGCCCCGCCGCCGGGGAGAGCGCCGCCGCAGTCGGATGACGCGCGCTCGAGCTCGAGCTCGTCGCGCAGCGGGATCCCGTGTTCGCCGGTCTCGGGGATCTCCGGCTTCAGCCGCGCCCGCGACTCGTCGACCGCGCCGCGGTGCAGGGCGACGAGGCGGAACCCGCGGCGCTGGTAGAAGCGCAGCGCGTCCAGGTTGTCGTTGGTGGTGATCAGCCACAGGCGGCCGAGCCGCTCCGCGGCGGCCTCGATCAGCGCGGTCCCGACGCCGCGCCCGCGCTCGGCGGCGTGCAGGGTCAGCACCTCGTGGGTGTCCGGCACGTAGGTGAGCACGCCGAGCAGGCGCCCGTCCTCCTGGGCGAGCAGCGCCGGGTACGCGAGCGGATCCTCCAGCCGCCCGAGCCGCGCCACCCGCATCGAGTTGACGTCCTCCAGGAACGCGCGGACGCGGTCCTCGTCGGCCGGCTCGCGGTCACGCACGCGCACGCCGCACCTCCTCGAGCCGTCGCTCCAGGAACGCCCGCTCGACGGGGTTGGCGGCCAGCGCGAGCGCGCGCCGGTAGGCGTCCGCGGCCTCGTCGGCGCGGCCCAGCCGCCGCAGGAGGTCGGCGCGGGTGGCGTGCAGCAGGTGGAAGCCGGCGAGCGCCTCGGCCTGCTCGTCGGCCAGCGCCAGGCCGGCCTCGGGGCCGCGCGACATCGCGACGGCGACGGCGCGGTTGAGCGCGACCACGGGGCTGTCGTCGAGCGCGACGAGCAGCGCGTAGCCGGAGGCGATCGCCTCCCAGTCGGTGTCCTCCGCGCGGTCGGCGCGCCCGTGCTCGCCCGCGATCAGCGCCTGCACCGCGTACCGGCCAGGACGACCGAGCGCGAGCGCCCGCTCGGTCAGGCGCAGCCCTTCCGCGATCGCGTCCGCGTCCCACGCCGAGCGGTCCTGGTCGGAGAGCAGCACCAGCTCGCCCGCAGCGTCGACCCGCGCGACCCGGCGCGAGTCGTGCAGCAGCATCAGCGCGAGCAGCGCGAGCGCCTCGGGCTCGTCGGGCATCAGGTCGCACAGCAGCCGGGCCAGCCGGATCGCCTCCGCGGACAGCTCGCGCCGCACCAACGCGTCGCCCGCCGTCGCGGCGTAGCCCTCGTTGAAGATCAGGTACAGCGTGGCCAGCACCGACCCGAGCCGGTCCGGCAGGTCGGCGTCGCGCGGCACCTCGTACGGGATCCCGGCGGCGCGGATCTTGGCCTTGGCGCGCACGACCCGCTGGGCCATCGCACCCTCGGAGACGAGGAACGCCCGCGCCACCTCGCCCGTGGTCAGCCCGCCGAGCGCCCGCAGCGTCAACGCGACGCGCGCCTCGGGCGCCAGCGCGGGGTGGCAGCAGGTGAAGATCAGCCGCAGGCGCTCGTCGGCGATCGGGCTCACGGGCTCCTCGTCCTCGTCCTCGGGCGCCTCGGCCGGGATCGCCTCCACGCGCGCGAGCACGGCGGACGAGCGCTTCTCCGCCCGCAGGCGGTCGATCGCGCGGTTGCGCGCCGTGATGACGATCCAGCCCGCCGGGTTGGCGGGCACGCCGTCGCGCGGCCAGCGCTCGAGCGCGACCGCGAACGCATCCTGCACGGCCTCCTCGGCGCGGTCCAGGTCGCCGAGTGCGCGGGCGAGCGCGGCGACCGCCTGCCCCGACTCGCGCCGGAACAGGCGATCCAGGACGTCGGCGGCCGGGAAGCTCAGGCGTTCGCTTCCTGGGCGTTGGCCGCGAAGACCATGATCGGGCGCACCTCGACGGAGCCGGTGGAAGCGCCGGGGATCTTGGCCGCCCACTTGATCGCCTCGTCGATGTCGGCGACGTCGACCACGTAGTAGCCGCCGAGCTGCTCGCGCGTCTCCGCGAACGGCCCGTCGGTGAGCAGGCGCTCGCCGTCGCGCACGCGCACGGTGGTCGCGGTGGCGACGGGATGGAGGGCGTCGCCGGCGACGATGACGTCCTGCGCCTCGCGCCCGAACGCCATGTACGCCTCGGTCATCTCGCGCTCCGCGCCGGGCGGGAGCTCGCTCCACGCGGACTCGTCGCCGTAGATCGTGAGCAGGAACTGCATGACATACCTCCGGGGGCTCGTCGCGGCGCCGTCCGCCGCGGTTCACCCTAACCGACGTCAGTGAGAGCCAGGATCGACAGAGCTGGCGCGTTGCCGCTCATCGTCGCGCCAGCGCAGGTGCTCCACGATCCGCCGCGAGTCGCAGATCGCCTCGCCGTCGGCGACCAGCACCGGGACGACGGCCTGGCCGGTCAGCTCGAGCACGTCCTCGCGGTCGCCCCGGCGCCACGGCACGCGGTGCTCCTCGTAGTCGATCCCGCGCTCGTCGAGCGCCCGAGCCACGCGTCCGCACGCGCACAGCCGGTTCGTCGGCGTCCTGCACCGGTACAGCTCCATCATCCGGGGTGAAGATAGGCTCCCGCGCCATGTCCCGGGTCGCGGTCGTCACCGACACCACGCAATACCTGCCCCGCGAGGTGATCGACCGGCACGGCCTGACGCTCGTCTCGCTGTACGTGAACTGGCAGGGGCGCACCGATCGTGAGAGCGACCTCGGCGCCTACGACGAGTTCTACGAGCACCTGCAGACGGTCGAGGGCGACCTCCCGAGCACCTCGCAGCCGTCGGTGGGCGACTTCCTCGCCGCCTTCGAGCCGCTGGTCGAGGACGGCGCCGACGTCCTCTCGATCCACCTGTCGGGTGGGATCTCGGGCACCGTGCGGGCCGCCGAGCAGGCGCGCGACGCGCTGATCGAGCGCGGCGTGGCGCCGGAGCGGATCGCGGTTCTGGACTCGCGCACCGGCTGCGCGGGGCACGGCGCGATGGCGATCGCCGCCGCCAACGCGGCCGCGAACGGCGCGGACCTGGCGGGCGCCGCGGCGGCGGCCGAGGCGCTGCGCGAGCGCATGACGATCCTCTTCGCCGTCGACACGCTCGAGTTCCTGCGCCGCGGCGGGCGGATCGGCTCCGCCCAGGCGTGGATCGGCTCGGCCCTGAAGATCAAGCCGATCCTCTCGATCGACAGCGAGATCCTGCCCGTGGAGCGCGTGCGCACCTCGGGGCGCGCATTCGCGCGGCTCGTGCAGGAGCTGCGCACCCATCGCGAGGGCGGCGCGGACGTGTTCTTCATCCAGCACGTACAGGCGGCCGATGTGGCGGCGCGGATCGCCGAAGCCGGGCGCGAGATCTACGGGCGCGAGCCCGAGGTCGTCTCGGAGATCGGCCCCGTCATCGGGACCCACACCGGCCCGGGCGTGCTCGGCGTCATGGGCCTGCCGTCGAACCTGCTCGGCCCCGTCTAGACCGCGAGGAGCTGGGCGCTGAGCGTCCCCACGAGCGCGCCGTCGCGCTCCAGGCGCACGGCATAGCTGAGCAGCCGCCGCGAGCGGTGCTCCTCGGTCGCCCGCGCCTCGATCACGTCGCCGACCCGCACGGCGCGCAGCAGCTGGAGCGAGAACTGCGTCCCCACCCAGCTCGGCCCCGCGCACAGCCCGAGCGCGGTGTCGGCCAGCGTGAACAGCACGCCGCCGTGTGCGACGCCCGCCTCGTTGAGGTGGCGCTCGGAGATCGCGAGCCGGCACACGCCCTCGCCGGCCACCTCGATGCCCAGCTCGGCGGCGGCGGGCATGGGGTTGGGAGGTGTCATCGGGACGCTCCTACCCGCCGCGCCGGGCAGGAGACCGCGTCCCGGCTGCGAACCCCGCAGCGTGAGCGCACCCTCCCAGGTGGCCCCGAGCCCCGCCGCCTCGTTCGGCACCCGCGCGGTCCTGCGCACCGTGCTGACCGTCGTCGTGGTGGTCCTGTCGCTGTACCTGATCTACCTGCTGCGCAGGCCGCTGACGTGGATCTTCATCGCCGGCTTCCTGGCCATCGCGCTGTCGGGGCCGGTGTCGTTCCTGTCCCAGCGCATGAAGCGCGGGCTGGCGGTGGCGACCGTCTACGTCGCGCTGATCCTCGTCCCGTTCCTGATCATGGCGGCGCTGCTCCCGCCGGTCGTCGAGCAGGGCAACAACCTCGCCCAGTCGCTCCCCGACTACGCCCGCGACCTCACCGAGTTCGTGCAGGAGCGACAGCCGGCTGCGAGGGCTGGAGGAGGACTACGACATCACCGGCAAGCTCGAGGAGCAGGCCTCGGCGCTCCCGGGCAGGCTCGGCGACGCGGCGGGCGTGCTGAGCGACATCGGCGTCGGGCTCGTCAACTCGATCTTCGCCGGCGTGACGATCATCGTGCTGAGCGCGTTCCTGATGGGCAGCGGCCGCCGCTGGCTGGACCTGTGGGCC
Organism: uncultured Solirubrobacteraceae bacterium; assembly: GCA_963723395.1. Classification (GTDB taxonomy): domain Bacteria; phylum Actinomycetota; class Thermoleophilia; order Solirubrobacterales; family Solirubrobacteraceae; genus DATFQI01. Next base: position 41,405 of record CAVRQL010000006.1, read on the forward strand.
GAGCGCTACCCGCCCGACCAGGCGCGCTGGATGAAGCGGCTCTACGACCGCATCGGCAACACGGTCGGCAACTACGTCGCCGGCGCGCTCGCCCAGGCCACGGTGGCCGGCGTGCTGTCCTGGATCGTGCTCGAGATCCTCGGCGTGCCGTACGCGCTCCCGCTGGCGGTCGTCATCTTCCTGCTCGACCTCGTGCCGCTGGTCGGCGCCACGCTCGGCGCGATCCTCGTCGGGATCGTCACGCTGTTCAGCGACTTCCCGACCGACACGATCATCTGGGTGATCTGGTCGGTGATCTACCAGCAGGTCGAGAACACGGTCATCCAGCCGCGCATCCAGGCGCGCGCCGTCGCCGTCCATCCGTTCGTGGTGCTCGTCTCGGTGCTGTTCGGCAGCACGCTGTTCGGCGTGCTCGGCGCCCTGCTGGCGATCCCCGTCGCGGCGGCGATCCAGATCACCATCCGCGAGTACGTCGCGTTCCGCAACACGCCGGCGGAGGACCTCCCGCCGGTCGAAGTGCCCGCGCCGCCGATCGAGAAGCCGCCGCCGGCCCGCGGCGCTAGTAGTACTCCCGACGACGGCGACGACCACTGACCAGCCCGGTCAGCGCGCCGATCCCGCCGCCGAGCACGAAGCCCGCCACCGCGGCGCCGATCAGCACCTGCTTCTGGTTGTTGCGCAGGTGCTTGCGCCAGTCCGCGATCTCGGCGACCTCGCCGCGCAGGCGCTCGACGGCAAGGCCGAGCTCGGCGCGGTTGGCCTCGATCGACCGCTGGATCTCCGCGGGGGTGCGTGTGGCGGCCATCAGCGCTTGGCCTCCGCCGCGGCGCGCGGCTCCGAGGGTTCGACGGATCCGCCGGCGCCGATCGGCTTGGCGGGCCGCGAAGTCTCGATCGTCTGCCTGATCAACTGGGCCTCCTCGATGGCCATCACCGGGGTGGGCGGCGAGCCGCTCTTCATGAACCGCATGGCCAGGAAGCCGGCGAGCCCGCCGAGCAGCAGCAGGATGCCGCCGACGACCAGGTAGCCGACCCAGACGTAGTTTGCGTCATTCGACACCGCCGCGAAGATGCCCCAGGACAGCGAGTGCAGCAGGTAGACGAGCGCGAAGACGGCGAAGATGCCGCCGACGATCCCGACCACCGCGCCCTTGAGGAGCTTGGTGATCTTCTCGGTCATCTCGGCCTTCGCGAGCTCGATCTCCTCGCGTACGAGCAGCGAGGCCCGCTCCGAGACCTCCTGCACCGCCTGGGCGAGCTCCGAGGTCGGGTTGGGGTTGTCGGGCATGTCAGTCCACCAGCCGCTTGAGGATCTGGGCGAACACGAAGGCGCCTGCGAAGGCGGCACCCACGAGCACCTCGGGCTTGTCCTCCGCGAGCGCAGCCGCTCCGCTCGCCCCGCCCGTCGAGGAGCCGCGCGACGCTGCCGCGGCGGCGTTGGGATCGGTGTTGCTGCCGAGGCCGGGAGAGGCGACGCGGCCGCCGGAGACGCTCTGCGTCGGCCGCAGCGGCCGCCTGGTCGGCCTCGATGCGCTCGCGCTCGGCGATCTTGCGCGCCTGCTCGGCGCGCTGCTCGGCCTCCTGCTGCTTGCGCTCGGCCTCCTGCTCGTGCTTCTCGGCGGCCTCGACCTCGGCCTGGGCCTCGGCGGTCTCCTCCTCGGCGCGGCGGGCGTCGGTCGCAGCGAGCTCGCTGCGCAGCTCGGCCCCGCGGGCCTCGGAACGTTGGAAGTCCTTGTCTTCGGTCACTCGGGCGGATCTTCCCCGAACGCGCGGCGGTAAATCACGGCGGCGAGCCGGGTGGTCACGATCGAGGCCAGTGCGCCGATGCCGGCGACCAGGCCGGCCCAGGCGAGGCGCTTGACCATCTCGTTGTCGGTCATGCGGCCGGAGTCTAGGGCTCGAGCCCGCGGCAGACGGTCTCCACGACGTGGTCGCGGGCCTGCTCGTAGGCGGCGTCGCCCTCGTCGAGCAGCCCGAAGATCCAGCCGGTGAGGACCTGCTCGATGGCGCCGTAGAACGCCATCGCGGCGAACTGCGCGGTGATCGCGGTGCGGAACTCGCCGTTGGCCTGCGCCTTCTCGACGATGTTCTGGATCTGCCGGTACGCGTCAGAGATCGTGCCGAGGTGCGCGGCGCCGAACGAGTTCGCCGCGCGCGTGACCTCGACGATGATCACCTTCATCAGCTCGGGGTCGTGGCGGTAGGAGTCCACGATGAACGACGCGACCGCGTGCAGCTTGTCGCGGGCGGGGATCTCGCGCCGGTCGATCTCCGCGATCGCCTCCACGAGGACGCCCCAGCGCTCGAGGAACAGCGTGTCGAGCACCTCGTCCTTGGAGCCGAAGTAGTGGTAGACGAGCCCGTAGGCGACGCCGGCCTCGTCGGCGATGTCCGATACGCGACACGCGTGGAAACCTTGGCGCGCGAACACGATCACCGCCGCGTCCAGGATCATCCGCCGCTTGTCGACGGTGGGCTTGGTGGCTGCCATCTAGGCGGTGACCTCCGTCGGCCATTGGTAGGCGGCGGGGCGCCGGTTGGCGAGCGACGGGACCTGGCGGCGGACCTCGGCCTGGCGCTCGAGGTCCAGGTCGGCGATCACGAAGGTCTCGGCGTCGGGCGCCTGGCCGATCACGATCCCCCACGGGTCGACGATCATCGAGCGGCCGCCGGAGCGGTACCCGGGCGCGTGCTGGCCGACCTGGTTGGCGGCCACCACGAAGGCCTGGTCCTCGATCGCGCGGGCGCGCAGCAGGACCTCCCAGTGCTCGCGCGTCGTGGCCAGCGTGAAGGCGGCGGGGACGAGCAGGATGCGCGCGCCGCGGATGGCGAGGATCCGGTAGAGCTCCGGGAAGCGCAGGTCGTAACAGATGCTCATGCCGAGCTCGACTCCGCCGGCCGTCTCGGTGAGCACGACCTCCTCGCCGGGCGCCTCGTTCTCGGACTCCTTGTACGTCTTGCCGCCGACCTCGACGTCGAACATGTGGATCTTGCGGTAGGTCGCCTGCGCCTCGCCGTCGGGGCCGAAGTGCACCGAGGTGTTGGAGCCGCGATCGGCGCCCTCGACGCGCTCGGCGATCGAGCCGGCCACGAGGTCGATCTGCAGCTCGCGGGCGATGTCGCTCGCCCAGGTGAGCGCGGGGCCGTCGATCGGCTCGGCGCCGGCGGCGGTCTCCTCGGGTGTCCCGAGCACCGCCCACTTCTCGGGCAGCAGGACGAGCTCGGCGCCCGCCTTCGCCGCCTCGCGGGTCAGGCGATCGGCCGTCGCGAGGTTGCGCTCGCGGTCGGCGGTAGAGGTGAGCTGGACGGCTGCAGCACGCACGAGGTTTCTCCCTTTCCCTCGGATTGACTCGTCAGTCAACCGAGGCTTGAGCATATCGTCCGCACACGATGAGGCCCTGGCGCGGACCGGCCGCCGGACGGCCGGAGCTCCCCCTCCCTCCGGGGCGGATGCCGCTGCTGCGCGGCGGCAGGCCGCTGAAGCGCTGGACGTGGGTCGGGGCCTTCGGGCCCGACGTGATGCTGTGCGCCGCAGTGGCCCGGATCGGGCCGCTGGCGACGTCGTGGTGGGCGGTGTGGGACGGCAGCGAGCTGCGCGAGCGGACGGTGCGCCGCGCGCTCGACGTCACGCCCTCGCGGGTGCGGATCCCGGGCGTGCTGTCGCTCGACGTGGGTGACGCGGCCGCGATCGAGGTGGTGTCGCCGCACGGCTCGCAGTACGCGTGGACGCGCAAGCGCGGCGGCCTCGCCGTGCGCGGCGAGGCGCTCGGCCGCCCGGTCGAAGCGCTCGGGCTGGTCGACGAGTCGGCCGGCTACCACGCCCGCCACACCGCGTGGTGGTGGTCGGCCGGCGTCGGCGTCGCCGAGTCGGGCGAGCCGGTCGCGTGGAACCTGGTCGACGGGATGCACGACGGCTCGCCGTCGGAGCGGACCGTGTGGGTGGGCGGCGAGCCGCACGAGGTCGATGCGCTCGCGTTCGACGGGCTGCGCGGGGTCGGCGACCTCCGCTTCGCCGCCGTGGCCACGCGGTCGCGGCACGAGAACCTCCTGATCGCCTCCTCGGACTACGAGCAGCCGTTCGGCTCGTTCTCGGGCGAGCTGCCCGTGGCGGGCCCGCTGCGCGAGGGCTGGGGCGTGATGGAGCGCCACGACGTGCGCTGGTAGTGGGCGAGGCACTCGCCATCCTCGCGCTCGCCGCGGCCCTGGTCGCGGCTGCGCTGCGCCGCCCGCCGGAGGCGCTCGTGGCACTGGGCGGCGCCGCGCTCCTGCTCGTCACGGGGACGCTCGGGGCGGACGCCGCCGAGGACGAGGCGCGCTCGCTGGCGCCGACGCTCGCGCTGCTCGCCGCGCTGCTGGTGCTCGGCGACGGGTGCCGGCGCGCCGGGCTGTTCGAGGCGCTCGGGCACCGGATCGCGTCGGCGGGCCGCGGCCGGGGGACGCGACTGCTCGCGCTGGTGTTCGCCGCGGCCGTCGCCGTCACCGCGGTGCTCGGGCTTGGACGCGACGGTCGTCCTGCTCACGCCCGCGGTGCTCGCCGCGGCCGCGCGCTCGGAGCTGGACCCGCGGCCGCACGCCTACGCGTGCAACCACCTGGCCAACTCGGCCTCGGTGCTGCTGCCGATCTCGAACCTCACGAACCTGCTCGCGTTCCGCGCGACCGAGCTGTCGTTCGCGCGCTTCGCGCTGCTGATGGCGCTGCCGTGCGCGGTCGCCGTGGCGGTCGAGTGGGCGGCCATCCGGGCGGCGTTCGCGCGTGTGCTGACCGAGCGCGGGACCGATCCCGGCGTCGCTGAAGACCGGCTGCCGCGGCTGCCGCTGGTGGTGATCGCCGGAACGCTGGCGGGGTTCGCGGCGTCGTCGCCGCTCGGGATCGACCCGGCGTGGCCGGCCGTCGCGGGCGCCGCCGTGATGGTCGCGGCCCGATGGCCGGGCGCCCGCGAGCTGCTGCGGGCCGCCGACCTCCCGCTGATCGGCTTCGTGCTCGGCCTGGGGCTGATCGTGCGCGGGTTGACCGAGGGCGGGCTCGGCGACGTGGTCGACGGCCTGCTCCCCGGCGGCGACGCCCTGCACGCGCTGCTCGGCGCGGCCGCGTTGGCGGCGCTGCTGGCGAACCTGTTGAACAACGTCCCGGCGCTGCTCGTGCTCCTGCCCGCCGCGGCGGCCGCCGGGCCGGTGACCGTCCTGGCCGTCCTGATCGGCGTCAACGTGGGGCCGAACCTCACCTACACCGGCTCGCTGGCCACGCTGCTGTGGCGGCGGGTGCTGCACCGGCACGGCGAGGAGGCCCCGCTGGCCGAGTTCACGCGGCTCGGCCTGATCACCGTGCCGCTGATCCTGGTGGGGAGCACGGCGGCGCTGTGGCTAGCGTGGGGCCTGTGAGCGACGAACCGGGGGTCGGACCCGCGCCGGAGCCGTGGCCCGACGATCCGCGGCTGGATCCCGAGCTGCTCGCGTCGGGCGACCGGCGCAACGTCGCCGACCACTACCGCTACTGGCGCCTGGAGGCGATCGTCGCCGACCTCGACACGCGGCGGCATCCGTTCCACGTCGCCGTCGAGAACTGGCAGCACGACCTGAACATCGGGGCGGTCGTACGCAACGCCAACGCGTTCCTCGCCGGCGGCGTGCACATCGTCGGCAAGCGGCGCTGGAACCGGCGCGGGGCGATGGTCACCGACCGCTACCAGCACGTGTTCCACCATCCGTCGCTGGAGGAGTTCGCCGCGTGGGCGGGCTCGGAAGGGCTGCCGGTGCTGGGGATCGACAACCTGCCGGGCTCGGTCGCGATCGACGCCTACGAGCTCCCGCGCTCGTGCGTGCTGCTGTTCGGGCAGGAGGGCCCCGGCCTGTCGGCCGAGGCCCGCTCGCTCTCGGAGGCGGTGCTGGCGATCCGGCAGTTCGGCTCGACCCGCTCGATCAACGCCGCGGCCGCGTCGGCCGTGGCGATGCACGAGTGGATCAGGCGGTACGCGCCGCCAGGCTGAGCCGCCCGTCGAGCAGCTCCCGCCAGCGCGGCGTGTCGCGGGCCACGATCGCCTCGCGCTCGGGGCCGAAGAGCTGCGTGCGCAGGAACGAGAACACCGGCCCCTCGCCCGGCCCGCCGACGCCGATGAGGCCGAGCCCGGGCGCGGGCGTGTCGAGGCGGAGGGTCGCGATCGTCTCGGTGCGGCCCTCGACGATGCCGGAGAGCGGCGGGGCCCCGTCGATCTCGATGTCGAGGCGCTCGCCGACGACCGGCTCCTCGAGCTCGAGGGCGGCGAGCAGCTCGGGCCAGGCGCGCGCGACCGGGCCGTCGACCAGGCCGCCGGCGATGATCGTCGACGCCTCCTCCCCCGCGAAGTGCTCCATGTACAGGCGCAGGGCGAGCAGCGCGGCCGTCCAGCCGGCCTCGGCGCCGTCGTCGGTGAAGTTCGCGACGACCACGCGCACGATGCACGTGCCGCCCGATTGCGCCTCGACGAGGAACTCGGTGGCGCCGGACGCGCCGTCGTCGAACGCGAACCGGTGCGGGCGCTCGGAGGCGAGGATCGGCGAGTCGGCGCTCATGCCCGGGCCGTAGTGGATCGAGACCGTGTCGTCGGTGACGTCCGCGGGCATGAACCACGCGCTGATCCCGGGGCCGGTGCCGATCGCTTCCCAGACCTGCTCGGGCGTGCCGGGGACCTCGACTTCGAACTTCATGGGGTGTCCTCCTCGGGGGGGATCGGGTGCGACGCGACCAGCAGGCGGTACGGCTCGCCGGCGTCGTCGTGATGGCGGGCCGCGAGCTCGGTGACGAGCTGCGCGAGCTCCTCGGCGAAGGCCTTACGATTCGTAAGGCGAACTTCGGCGTCGATGGTCAGCGTGGGAGCGTCGGGGCGCTTCGCCAGTCGCCCGACCTCGCGGACGATCCGCGCGCCGACCGCGATCAGGTAGCGGGCGGAGAGTCGGTCCATGCCTCGGGGGTCCGCGCCGGCCGCGCCGAGCGCATCGGGTGAGATGACATAGGACGCGGCCGTCGCGCGGAGCAGCCGCTCGGTCAGGCCCCCGTGCTTGCGGGTCTCGGCGACCTCGACGAGCCCGTGGGCCTCGAGGGCGCGCAGGTGGTAGTTGACCTTCTGGCGCGCGAGGCCTACGCGGTGGGCGAGCGTCGCGGCGCTCGCCGGCTCGCGCAGCTCGGCGAGCAGCCGAGCTCGCGTCGGGTCGAGCGCGACGACCGCTTGTGCTGCGTCGCCGATGACGTCGAGGTCTTGCATCGTTGTCAGGATGCCCTTGACAAGAATGTTTGTCAAGGGCTTGGTGTTGCAGGCGCTGGTGAGGTGGCGGGTAGTGCGGCGCCGTAACGGCATTGCACTGCGGGAAGGGGAGTTTGTCCCGGGTGACCCCTGGGCCCGCATAAGCTCGCGAGACGACGGTAATCGGCCCAGCCCGCTGGGCCCGATGGGCGTCACACGCCCCTAGGACGCCCACCCCGCGGCAACCCAACCCCCTCCCCTCAGTGCAATGCCGTTACGGCGCCGGACCGCCCGCCACCTCACCGGCGCCTGCCTACCGGGGCGCCACGAACAACGACTGCGCCCCGTACGCGACAGGACCATCAGCGTCCGACATCACGCTGCGCGCCAGCCCGGCGTCGGCGACGGACGTGGCCGCGTCGAGCACGACCCACTCCCCCACCGGCGGCCGCAGCACGTGCACGGTGAGCTCGGGGTTGATGAACAGCCAGTCGTCCCACGAGAGCACGGCCGAGACGCCGTTGCCGGAGTCGGCCACCGCGAGCACGCGCTGCAAGGGCGACGGGCTCCTCGTCCGGGACGATGCCCACGCGGAGCCGCGTCCAGACGACCGCCGGCCCCGGCACGCGCCAGCCGCCGACGGCGAAGCGGCACTCGAGCGCGTTGCCGTAGCCGAAGTCGTGCGGCGGCGGGTCGGCGGTGTCCGGGCGGTCGATCGGCGCGACGACCTCGCCCGCCGGCGGCGCCGTCGCGAGCGGCAGCCGCCAGGCGCGGGCGGTCATCGCCGGGCGGCCGCCCGCGCTCAGCGTCGCCTCGAGCAACTGGACCGAGCGCCCCGGCCGTACGACCTGTGCCTCAACCTCTACTTCAGCTACAGGTACGGGTCCGAGGATCTCGTACGTGATCCGTGCGAGCAGCGTGTCCTCGCGCGGCTCGCACAGCTCCAGCGCGCGCCCCAGCAGGGCGGCGGGCGGGCCGGCGTGCTGGCTGGCCGGGTCCCAGGGACCCGCGGTGTGCTCGGTCGAGCGGAAGCGCCCGCCGCCGAGCGGCTCGTAGAACGCCTCCGCGCTCACGCCATGAAGCTCCCGCGGACCTCGCTCTCGGCGCCCGCCACCGCGCCGGCCTCGATCAGCCGCGCGATCTCGTCCGCCGGGTAGCCGAGGCCGGACAGCACCTCCTCGGTGTGCTCGCCGAGCGCCGGGCCGGGCGCGCGCGCCGGGTCGCCCGGGGTGCGGGAGAGCTTGACCGGGACGCCGAGCAGCCGCACCTCCTCCTTCGCGCCGGGCTGGGCCAGCGACGCCACCATGCCGCGAGCCCGCACGAGCTCTGACTCCAGCGCCTCCTCCAGCCCGAGCACGGGCTCCAGGCAGCAGTCGTGCTCCTCCGCGAACGCCTCCCACTCGGCGCGCGTCCGTCCCGCGAACACCTCCTCGACCGACCCGTGGGCGTCGGAGCCCGGCGGGTCGAACTGGCGCTCGATCAGGTCCTCGCGGCCGACACCGCGGCACCACGCCTGCCAGAACTTGGGCTCCAGCGCGCCGAGCGCAACCCAGCCGTCCGAGCAGCGATAGGGCCGGTAGCAGAGCAGCGAGCCGCCGAGCTCGATCCCGCCCCGCCGCGGCGCCGTGCCGTCGGCGAAGTGGCGAGCGGCGACCATCGCCAGCCACGACAGTGCGCCGTCGGCCATCGACACGTCGACCATCTGCCCCTCGCCCGAGAGGTCGCGCGAGCGCAACGCCGCGAGGATCCCGAACGCCGCCATCAGCGCGCCGCCGCCGATGTCGGCGATCTGGCCCGCCGCCTGCACCGGCGGGCCGTCCGCGTCGCCCGTGAGCCCGAGCAGGCCGACGCGGGCGAGGTAGTTCATGTCGTGCCCGGCACGATCGCGGAACGGGCCGTCCTGGCCGTAGCCGGTGATGGCGCAATAGACGAGGCCGGGGTTCTCCTCGCGCAGCACGTCGTATCCCACGCCGAGCCGGTCCAGCACGCCGGGGCGGAACGACTCGAGCAGCACGTCCGCCTCGCGCACCGCGCGGAGCAGCACCTCGCGCCCCTCCGAGGACTTCAGGTCCACGCGGATCGAGCGCTTCCCCCGGTTCAACGAAAGGAACAGCGCCGAGGCGGCGGACTTGTCCGCGCCCTCGTAGAACGGCGGCGCCCAGCGGACGTAGTCGCCCATCCCGGTGTCCTCGACCTTGATGACGTCGGCGCCGAAGTCGGCCAGCAGCAGCGAGCAGAATCCGCCCGGCAGCAGCCGCGAGAGGTCGAGGACGCGCACGCCCTCCAGCGGAAGGGTCAAGCGACCCGCTCCCGCAGCCCCAGCCGCGCGCGAGTCTCGGCCACCGTCGCCACGCGCCGCCCGCAGTCCTCGGCCATCCGCCGCGCCCGCGCGATCAGGTCGCCGTTGGAGCGGGCCATCTCCCCGTCGGGGAGATAGAAGTTGTCCTCGAGGCCCACGCGCGCGTTGCCGCCCAGCGACAGCGCGGCGGCCACCAGCGTCCACTGGTTCCGCGACACCCCGATCACGCCCCACTCGTGCGGCACGTCGGGCACCTGCTCGGCCATGTGGGCGAGGTTGCGCGCGGTCGGCCGGATGCCGCCCGTCACCCCCATCACGCACGAGACCTGCAGCGGCGGGTGCAGCGCGCCCATGTCGAGCAGCGGGTCGAGGTTGGCGAGGTGGCCGGAGTCGAAGCACTCGTGCTCGGGCCGGATCCCGCACTCGTTCATGACGTCCAGCAGCGCCCGGATCGTCTCGAACGAGTTCTCGAACACCATCGAGAACACGAACTCCTTGCGGCGCGAGGAGTACTTCGCGTAGTTCATCGAGCCCATGTTCAGCGCGCCGACGTCCGGGCGCAGCTCCTTCAGGTAGGCGATCCGCTTCTCGACCGGCACGCCGATCGCGCCCGTCGAGTAGTTGATGACCACGTCGCCGACCTCGGCCAGGATCGCCTCGGTGATCGCCCGGAAGTCCTCGATCTCATACGACGGCGTGCCGTCCGGCGTGCGCGCGTGGATGTGGATCATCGAGCCGCCCTCGTCGACGATCCGCCTGGCCTCCGCCGCGTACTCCTCGGGCGTGTAGGGGATCGCGGGGCACTGCTCGCGGTTGGCGACCGCGCCCGAGATCGAGCAAGTGAGGATCACAGGGTCGTCGAGGCTCATGGCAACGGATGTTGACGTGTGCGCTGCGTGAGCACCCCACTGGGTAGGTTCAGGTCATGATCGGAAACCTCATCGCCGCGATCGTCATCGGGATCATCGCCGGCTACCTGGGCCGCGCCCTCCTTCCTGGGAAGGACTCCATGGGCTTCCTGGCCACCGTCGTCGTCGGCATCGTCGGCGCGCTCGTCGGCTGGGTGCTGTTCACCTACGTGCTCGGCATCGGCGACAGCGACAAGTTCGACCTCGGAGGCGTCCTCGGGGCGATCATCGGCACGATGATCGTGCTGCTGATCCTCCGCGCCGTCCGCCCAGGCCCCGACCGCGGGGCCACGGCACCGCGCGTCTAGCGCAGGGATCGCGCCACGGCCAGGGCATCGTCCAGGCCGTGGCGCGTCTCCAGCCGGAACGACAGGCCGCCGGAGTCCCACAGCAGGACGTCGGCGTCGACGAGCGCCGCCTTCGCGTCGAGATCTTGGCCGTCGCGGTCCAGCACCAGGTAGTGCGACGGACCGGAGATGAAGAAGCCGAACGCGCCGTCCACCTGGACCTCCGTCACGCGTGACCGCTCGTCCAGAAGTTTCTTGATGAAGGGCGTCGTCCCGCCCTGGAACTGGGTCAGCGAGTAGCCCGGCCAGTCGAGCGTCAGCGCCCCGCCGGCGATCCGCGCGCTGTAGCGGACGCGGTCGGGCTTCCCGAGCCCGGCGGGCAGGCGCGGCCGGAACGCCAGGCCGCTGCGCGCGTCGGCGAGCGTGACCTCGGACCCGAGGTCGAGCGGCCCGCGCGTGAACTCCGGCGGCTCGGCGACCCGCACGATCTTCGCACCGCCGGTGATGCCCAGCACGTCGAGCACCGCGGAGCGGGCCGGGGAGACCGCCACGAGGCCGACGACCACGGCCGCGGCGGGCCAGCCCCAGCGCCGGCGCCGCCGGCGCGGCTCCAGCCGCAGCACGAACTCGGGCGTCTCGGGCCACTCGACCTCCAGCGCGCGCAGCTCCTGCTCGAGGCTCACTCGCCCACCTCCTCGCGCAGCCGCGCCAGCGCCCGCGACAGCCGCGACTTCACCGTGCCGGGGCGGCAGCCCAGCACCGCGCCCATCTCGCGCTCGGACAGGTCCAGCAGGTAGCGCAGCCCCAGCACGGTCCGGTCGCGCTCGTCGAGCGCCGCCAGCGCGCCGCGCAGCTCCGCCGAGCGCTCGCGCACGGCGACCGCCGCCGCGGGGTCGCCGTCCTCGACCGGGACGAGCGCCTCGGCCGCCCGCATCGTCCACGCGGCGCGGCGGCCCGCCGCGCGGCGCTTGGTGCGCGCCTCGTTGGCGACGATCGCCAGCAGCCACGGCCGGAACGGCGCGCCCCGGCGGAACCGGGGCAGCGCCGCCCACGCCTTCACGAAGGCGTCCTGGGCCGCCTCCTCCGCGTCGGCCGGCGAGCCGGCCAGCACGAGCGCGGTGCGGAAGGCGATGGTCTGGTGGCGGTGCACGAGCTCCTCGAAGGCGGCCTGATCCCCTCGCCGAGCGCTCTCGACGAGCTGGTCCTCCGGTCGTGGCCGGCCCACCACTGCCTCGGATACGCCGGCCGGGGCTTCGAGGTTCCCGGCCACCCGACGATCTTCCCGCCGCGGGAACCACTTCGCCACCGGCGGCATACCAGTGGCATGTACCGGATCCTCGCCGCCGCGCTGCTCGCGCTGGCCATCGCCCCGCCCGTCGCCGCCGCCAAGGAGATCGAGCAGGTCCAGGCCTGCGGGGCGGAGGGGTGCCGCACCGTCGAACTCCCCCGGCGGGAACGCCCACGGGCTGTTCCCGTCCGAGAACCTGCCGGCCGAGACGCCGCGAGGCGGGGCCGTTCTACCGGCTGCGGATCGGGATCGGCGACGGCTCCGGGAAGGTCTTCGACACGTTCACGGTGCTGTGGGCGCCGCGCGGCGCGATGCTCGCCAACGACGAGCCGTCCCCGGCGTGGTTCTCCGCCGACCCCGCGACGGAGGCGCTGGCGCTGCAGCTCACGAAGGGCCTGCGCGCGTATCCCGCCGCCGACATGCCCGGCGCGCGGCCGCCCGCTGCGAAACCGGCCCCCGCGACGACCGACAGCGGGACGCCATGGCTGCTCCTCGCGGGCGTGCTGGCCGCCGTGGGCGCGCTCGCGGCGCTGCTGGTCAGACCGGCACGACGCCGTGCCGCTTCCAGGGCCGCTCGACGCGCTTTCCAGCCGCCATCTCCAGGGCGCGGATGATCGTCGGGCGCGTCTCGCGCGGGTCGATCACGTCGTCGATCATGTCGTTGCGGGCCGCGATGTAGACGTCGATGATCTGGCGGTAGGCCTCGATCAGCTCGGCCTTCTTCGCCGCCGGGTCCTCGGCCTCCTCGACCTGCTTGCGGAACACGATCTCGACGGCGCCCTCGGCGCCCATCACCGAGATCTCGGCGCTCGGCCAGGCGACGATCAGGTCCGGCTCGTAGGCGCGGCCGTTCATCACGTAGTAGCCGGCGCCGTAGGCCTTGCGCAGCACGACCGTGACCTTCGGGACGGTCGCGTTGGCGACCGCGTGGAGCATCTTCGCGCCGTGGCGGATGATCCCCGCCGCCTCGACCTTGGTGCCGACCATGAACCCGGGCACGTCCATCAGGAACACGAGCGGGATCCCGAACGCGTTGCAGAGGTTCACGAACCGGGCGGCCTTGTCGGCCGAGTCGTTGTCGAGGATCCCGCCGAGGTGGCGCGGCTGGTTGGCGACGATCCCCACCGGCCGCCCGCCCATCCGCGCGAGGCAGGTGATGATCGTCTTCGCCCACTGCGGCTTGAGGTCGAGCCACTCGCCGTCGTCGACGACGCGGCGGATCACCTCGTACATGTCGTAGGGCTTGCGGTTGGACTCCGGCAGGACGTCGAGCAGCTCCTCGTCCATGCGCTCGATCGGGTCGCCGGCCGGGCGCACGGGCGGCGCCTCCTCGCAGTGGGAGGGGAAGAACGAGAGGTACTGCTTGATGCGCGCGATGCACTCCTCGTCGTCGGCCACCTCGAGGTCGCCGACGCCCGACTTGCGGCAGTGCACGCGGGAGCCGCCCAGCTCCTCCTGCGTGACGTCCTCCCCCACCGCCGCGCGCACGAGGTGCGGGCCGGCCAGCGCCATCGAGCCGCGCCCCTTGACCATCGGCACGAAGTCCGCGAGCCCGGGGATGTAGGCGGTGCCGGCCGCGCACGGGCCCATCAGCGCCGCGACCTGCGGGATCACGCCCGACGCGATGACCTCCTCGCGGAACAGGTGGCCGGAGCCGGCGAACAGCGAGCCGACCGCCTCCTGGATGCGCGCGCCCGCCGAGTCGAGCAGCCATACGAACGGCAACCGCTTGGTCAGCGCCAGCTCGCGCAGGCGCGAGACCTTCATCTCGCCGGTCATGCCCATCGAGCCGGCCATCACCGTGAAGTCGTAGGCGGCCACGGCGACCATCCGTCCGTCGACGCGCCCGTAGCCGGTGATGACGCCGTCGGCCGGCGCCTCCTTGCCCTCGAGCCCGCGCACCGAGTGGTGGATCCCGGCGTGCAGGCCCAGCTCGGTGAACGTGCCCGGGTCGATCAGGAGGTCGAGCCGCTCGCGCGCGGTCAGCTTGTCGGCGGCGTGCTGGCGGGCGATCCGCTCCTCGCCGCCGCCCAGCTTGGCCTTCTCGCGGCGCTCGGCCAGCTCCTCGACGAGGGGGCGCAGGATCGACGTCGGCTTCTCGCTCACCGGCGGCAATCTAGATGACGCTCCCATCCGAAGCAGCGGCCCTCGCGTTGAGATAGCGCTGCTCCGGAAGGCTGGCCGTCAGGCCGGCGGCCAGGGCATACTCGCCCGCCGCTTCGGCGGGGTCGCCGGCCAGCTCGAGCAGGTGCGCGCGGACGGCGTGCGTGCGGTGGTGGCGGGCCATGCGCGGGTCGCGGAGGAGGTCGTCGACGATCGACAGGCCCTGCTCGGGGCCGCGCGCCATCCCGACGGCCACCGCGCGGTTGAGCGTGACGGCCGGGCTCGGCGCCTGCTCCTCGAGCATGTCGTAGAGGACGAGGATCTGCTCCCAGTCGGTGTCCTCGTACGCCGCGGCCTCGGCGTGCACGGCGGCGATCGCCGCCTGCAGCTGGAAGCGCCCGACCGGCCCGCGCGGGAGCACCCGCTCGAGGATCGCCACGCCCTCGGCGATGTCCTCGGCGCGCCAGAGCGCCCGATCCTGCTCGGCGAGCGGGATCAGCTCGCCGCGCTCGCCGGTCCGCGCCGCCTCGCGCGCACGCGTGAGCAGCATCAGCGCGAGGGCGCCGGAGACCTCGTCGTAGTCGGGCAGCAGCCGGGTCAGGCGGATCGCCTCGCTCGTCAGCGAGGTGTCGAGCAGCGCGTCGCCCGCCGTGCGCGCGTAGCCCTCGTTGAAGAGCAGGTACAGGACGTCGAGCACCGCGGCCAGCCGCCCCGGCAGCTCGTCGGCGGCCGGGAGCTCGAAGCGCGCGCCCGCGTCGCGCAGCGTCGTCCGCGCGCGGCTCAGCCGCTGGGCCATCGTGGCCTCGGGGACGAGGAACGCGGCGGCGATCGCGGCCGCGTCGAGGCCGCACACCAGGCGCAGCGTGAGCGCCACCTGCGACGGCCGCGTCAGCGCGGGGTGGCAGGCCAGCAGGAGCAGCTCGAGGCTGTCGTCGTGCTCCACCGCGGCGCCTGGCGCGGGCGCCACGGCGTCGGCCTCCTCGCGCTCGGCGCGCGCGGCGTCCGCCCGCTCGCGGTCGATCAGCCGCCGCGAGCCCACCCGGATCAGCCAGCCGCGCGGGTTCTCCGGCGGGGCGTCGCCCCACTGGCGGGCCGCCGCCTCGAACGCCTCCTGGGCGGCGTCCTCGCAGCGGCCGACGTCGCCGTCGCGGCGCAGGAGCGCGCCGAGGACGTGCGGCCACTCGGCGCGCCACACGTCCTCGAGGATGCTCACTGGTCGTCGCCGCCCGGCCACATCGTGGCGCGCAGCTCGGCGGTGTCGCCCGGGCTCGCGAACTGCTCCGCGATCTCCACGGCGCGCTCGTGGCTCTCCACGTCGATCAGGAAGAAGCCGGCGAGGTGCTCCTTGGCCTCCGAGTACGGCCCGTCGGTGGCCAGCGCCGACCCGTCCTCCCAGCGGTACAGGCGGGCGTTGGCGGCGTCGCCGAGCGCCTCGCCGCCCAGCAGCTCGCCGCGCTCGGAGAGCTCGCCGAGCAGCCGCTCGAAGTCGGCGTGCATGGCGTCGCGCTGCTCTTGCGGCAGGGCCTGGAACTCCTCCACGTAGTCGCCGGTGGGGTGTCCCCAGGGGCGCGGGTTGGAGTGGATCAGGATCACGTACTTCATGACGATGCTCCTCTCGGCAGGGTTCACCGGGGACGTCGGAGCCGTTCCGCGGGATTCGACATCGGAAGGCGTAGTGTGCGCCCATGGCGAGCACCCACTACTTCCCGGACGACCAGGTGCACTTCTCCTGGGACACGAGCCACGAGCCGGTCATCACCATCGGGTCCGGCGACACCGTCGTCGTGCACACCCGCGACGTCAGCGACAACCAGGTCGGCCCGGACTCCGTCACGAGCGACTTGGCGGACCTGAACTGGGACCGCGTCTACCCGCTCGCCGGGCCGATCGCCGTCGACGGGGCCGAGCCGGGCGACGTCCTGGCGATCGAGGTGCTCGACCTGCACACCGAGGGCTGGGGCTGGACGGCGATCCTGCCGGAGCTGGGCCTGCTCACCGAGGACTTCCCGGACCCGTACCTGAAGGTCTTCGACATCTCCAACGGCCAGTACGCCAACCTCGGGCCGGCGACGATCCCGCTCGACCCGTTCCTCGGGACGATGGGCGTCTGCCCCGGCGGCGCCAGCGCCCAGCCAGTGATGCCGCCGGGCACCTTCGGCGGGAACATGGACACCCGCCAGCTGCACCAGGGCACCACGCTGTTCCTGCCGGTGCAGGTCCCGGGCGCGCTGTTCTCCACCGGCGACGCGCACGGCTGCCAGGGCGACGGCGAGGTCTGCGTCACCGGCCTGGAGGCGCCGATGTACGCGAGCCTGCGCTTCACGCTCGAGAAGGGCCGCACGATCCCGGGGCCGCAGTACCGGACCCTCGGCCGGCCGACCAACATCGGGCCCGAATACGGCACGACCGGCGTCGGCGGCGACCTCTACAAGGCCGCCCAGGACGCCGTCCGCGCGATGGTCGAGCACGTCTCGAAGACCTACGACATGTCGCCGGAGGACGCGTACCTGCTCGCCAGCCTGTGCGTGGACCTGCGGATCTCGGAGATCGTCGACGCCGGCGAGTACATCGTCAGCGCCCTGCTGCCGGAAGTCGTCTTCGCGATGGCTACCTGACGCCGATCAGGTCCACGACGAAGATCAGCGTCTCGTCGGGCCCGATCACCCCGCCGGCGCCTCGCTTGCCGTAGGCGAGGTCCGGCGGGATGGTGATCCGCCGCCTCCCGCCGACCTTCATCCCGGCCACGCCCTGGTCCCAGCCGGGGATGACCTGCCCCTTGCCGAGGCCGAACTTGAACGTGTCGCCGCGATCCCACGACGCGTCGAACTGGCGGCCGGTCTGCCACGACACGCCGACGTAGTGGACCTCGACGATGTGACCGGAGGCGGCCTCTGGGCCGTCGCCGATCTCGATGTCGTCGAGCTCGAGCTGGTAGGAGGGCGAGTGCTCTGGGACCTCGACCTCGGGCTTCTCGTTCGGTGCCATGCCTCCCACGCTACCCGCGGAGCAGCGGGGCGATCGCCTCGGCGAGCATCGGCGCCACGGCGGGGTCCTCGATCGCCGTCACCTCGACGCCCACGATCTCGCACGTGGCCGCCAGCTCGGCGAGCTGGGCCTTGAGCCGCTTCTCGTCCCAGCCGCCGGGCGCGGGGAACTGCGCGGCCATCACGTCGCCGGAGAGCACGTCCGCGTCGAGGTGGACGTAGACGCGGACGCCCTCGGGCACGTCGGAGCTCAGCCCCGCCGCCTCGGCCTCCGCCTCCTCGTCGGGCTCGAGGTCGCGGACGCCGAGCATGTGCACGCGCGCCGGGTCGACGATGTCGGCCCGCCCGCCCCGGCCGGCGTCCCAGCGCCCGCAGGCCGCGGCCAGGCACATGCCGCCGAGGAAGCCGCTCACCGTCGTCTCGGGGGTGTTGAAGTCGCCGTGCGCGTCCAGCCACACGACGTGCACATCAGGATCGTGCGCCACCACCGCCGGCAGCGTGGCGATGCAGATCGTGCAGTCCGAGGCGGTCAGCACGGGCAGCTCGCCGGCCGCGAACGCGGCCTCCAGCTCGGCTTCGGCGGCGGCGAGCACGGGCTCGCTCTCCGGCAGGTCCTCGCGCCAGTCGCCCACGCGGGGCTCGCCCGGCTCGCCGGCCACGCGGCCGCCGAGCGTCAGCGCGAGCGCCTGGGCGCCTGCGGGAGCGCCGGTCGTGCGGTCCGACGTCCGGCCGCGGAGGTTGACCACTCTCAGCGTCCGCGCCACACCGGCTCCCGCTTCTCGAAGAACGCCTTCACGCCCTCGTGGATGTCCTCGGTGGAGAACGCGATCGTCAGCTGCGAGCGCAGGAAGTCGACCGCCTCCACGAACGCCATGTCCTGCTGGCGGAACATCGCGTCCTTGCCCATGCGCATCATCACCGGCGACTTGGCGGCGAGCTTGCCGGCCCACTCGGCGACCGCGGCGTCGAACTCCTCGGCCGGGACGACCTTGTTGACGATCCCGATCCGGAGCGCCTCCTCGGCCTCGATCTGCTCGCCGAGCAGCAGCAGCTCGTTGGTCTTCTTGCGGCCGACGTTGCGGTAGATCAGCGCCATGATCATGAACGGGAACACGCCGACGTTGATCTCGGGCGTCCCGAACCGCACGCCCTCGCGGGCGATGATCAGATCGCACGCCAGCGCGACCCCCAGCGCCCCGGCCAGCACATGCCCGTTGGCGGCGCAGATCGTCGGCTTGCCCAGCTCGCCGATCAGGCGGAACAGGCGCGGGAAGCGCTCCGTGCCGAAGTGCTTGAGCACGAGCGGCTGCTCGGCCGCGAACCCGCCCAGGTTCGCGCCGGAGGAGAACACCGTGTCGTGCGATGACGTGAGCACGACACAGCGCACGCTGCCGTCGCCGCGCGCGGCCACGAACGCGGCGATCAGCTCGTCGAGGAGCTGGTCGGACAGCGCGTTGCGGGTGTCCGGCTGGTCCAGCGTGACGGTCGCGACGTGGTCGGCGACCTCGTAGCGGATCGTGTCGAAGGCCATGGGGCGCCACGGTAGCCCTTGATGGGCGCGGGCGCTTGCGCGCTGGAGTACTGTGCCGCGCAATGTCGTGCGCGCCCGCACGGGGCGCGCAGGGGTCCTTTCCCTGGGAGGGGTAGATGAAGACGAGACGGTGGATCGCCTGCGGCGTGGCTGCGGCCGCCATGGCCTGTTCCGCAGCTCCGGCACTGGCGGCGAGCGGTGACCTGAACGCGTACCGCATCGAAGCGACGGGCAAGAACCTGCGCGCGCTCGCAGAGGCCGGCTTCGACGTGACCGAGGGTCGCAACGCCAAGCGCGGCACGGTCGACGTGGTGGCCACGGCGACGCAGATGTCGCGGCTCAAGGTCGACGCCCGCAAGGTCGTCGACAGCGCCGGGCGCAGCGCCGCCGACCGCTCACGCCTCAAGATCCCGGGCGTCGGCACCAACGACGTGCCCCAGGACGACGCGACCGCCGGCGCCTCGGACACCAACTACACCGTCTGGCGCAAGTACGACGCATTCGACGAGCCCGACGACCCGGACCACCCGGAGAACGAGCACGAGCAGTACACGGAGTTCTACGACCGCATGGTCGCCGAGCACCCCGACCTCGTCGCCAAGCGCGTCGTCGGCCAGACGTACGGCGACCGCGACATCATCGCGCTGCAGGTCACGAAGAACCCGACCGGCGCCGACGTCGCCGGCAAGCCCGCCGTGCTCTACAACGCGATGCAGCACGCCCGCGAGTGGCTCGCCGGCGAGACCTGCAAGCGCACCCTCAGCTACTTCGTCGACAACTACGGCAAGACGACGAGCGCCGGCCTCGAGGTCACGCCGCTCGTCGACAACAACGAGCTGTGGTTCGTGTGCGTCAACAACCCGGACGGCTACGAGTACACGTTCACCGACGGCAACCGCCTGTGGCGCAAGAACCTGCGCGACAACGACAACAGCGGCACGATCGAGCTCGGCGACGGCGTCGACCCGAACCGCAACTTCTCCGCCAACTGGGGCCGTGACAACGAGGGCTCCTCGAACGACCCGACCACGGAGACCTACCGCGGCCCGGGCCCCGCGTCCGAGCCCGAGACCCAGGCGATGCAGGACCTGTTCGCCGAGATCCACCCGGTGTGGCAGAAGAACGACCACACGGCGGCGGAGCTGCTGCTGTACCCGCAGGGCTTCCAGCAGGACACCCCGACGGCCGACAACGAGATCTTCACGGCGCTGGCCGGCGATCCGTTCAAGCCGGGCATCGAGGGCTTCCTGCCCGAGCTGTCCGCGGGGCTGTACATCACCAACGGCGACTTCACCGACTGGGCCTACTCGACCCAGAAGACGCTGTCCTACACGCCCGAGGGCACCGAGGCCGAGGACCCCAACGTCACCGGCTTCGAGTACCCGGACTCCGAGCAGCAGATCCAGCAGGAGTTCCGCCGGCATCTGCCGTTCGTGCTCGACCTCGCGAAGTCGGCCAAGGACCCGACCGAGCCCGGTCTCGCACCTCGGGAACAAGGCGGAGGACTTCACGGTCGACTCGTTCAAGTTCTCCTACGGCGATCCCCAGCAGGTGCAGGCGACCGTCAAGCGCAAGCTCGGCGCCGGTCACGATGAAGTTCAAGGTCAACGGCGGGCCGACGACGCTCACCGTCCCGACCAAGGAGTTCACGGGCGGCGAGCGCTACTACAAGAACGACGCCGTCTACTACCACCGCGTCCGCGGCTTCGTCTCGGGCACCAAGCCCGGCGACAAGGTCGAGGTCTGGTTCAGCGCGGGCGGGAAGGAGTCGACAGACTTCAAGTACGACGCGGTCTCCGAGACCACCAACCCGGTGCTGCTGCTGTCCGACGAGGACTGGTCGGGCGTGCAGCCCGACACGCCGCAGTCGGGCCCGGCGTACCTGGACGCCTACAAGGCGCTGCTGGACGCGCGGGGCATCAAGTACGACGTCTATGACGTCTCCAAGGACCGCGTGGCGCCGGACAACCTCGGCGTCCTCAGCCACTACTCGCACGTGGTCTGGTACACGGGCGACGACTACGTCCCGCGCGAGCCGGACGCCCCCGGAGGCTCCGGCATCACCAAGCTGGCGGTCGACACCCAGAACCGCGTCCGCGACTTCCTCAACGAGGGCGGGAAGCTGTTCTACACGGGTCAGAACGCCGGCCGCGTGTACGCCGAGGGCTACACCTACAACCCGTTCCAGGCGGAGGAGGACACCTACTGCCAGAACGAGAACCCGACGTGCATCGCCGTGCAGGACGACTTCCTGCAGTACTGGCTCGGCGCGAACACCTACGTCGGGAACGCCGGCACGGCCGAGGACGGCAGCCCGCTGACATCAGCGGCTTCGCCGACCCGTTCGACGGCAGCTACACGCTGGCGAACCCCGACGTCGCCGATCCGGACGGTGACGACCCGGAGAACCCGCACACCGCGGCGCTCCTCGTCACCAGCTCGATCTACGACCCGGACGACTACCCGCAGTGGGCGGACTCGAAGAAGGTGCTCGCCTGGGACCGCCCGGGCGCGTCGCCGTTCGAGCCGTTCACGGGTGACTGGTTCATGTCCGCGGGCACCGACGACGCCGCTTACAAGCGGTTCCAGCACGCGGCCGACCTCAGCGGCGGCGACGAGCGCGACGTTGTCGTTCCGGACGTCGTACGACCTCGAGGCGGACTACGACTACATGTTCGTCGAGATCCACACGGCCGGGCAGGACGACTGGACGACGCTGGCCGACAACAACGGCAACACGTCCGACGACACGGGCCTGAGCTGCCCGGCCACGGCGGACGACGCCTCCAACTGGCAGGCGGACCACCCGTTCCTGGCCCACTACCAGACCAAGAGCTCCAACGGCGAGACGTGCACGCCGACGGGCTCCTCCGGCGAGTGGAACGCCGCCACCGGCAACTCGGGCGGCTGGAAGCTGTGGGAGCTGGACGTCCCGGCCGCGTACCTCGGCGAGAACGTCGAGATCTCGATCACGGTCGCCAACGACCCCGCCAGCCAGGGTCTCGGCATCTGGGTCGACGACGCGAACCTGTCGACGAACTCGGGCGACGTGTTCGACACGTCCTTCGAGACGGACGACGGCGGCTTCACGCCGGCCCGGCCCGCCCGCGGGCACCGAGAACCCGGCGGTCGGCTGGGAGCGGGCGCAGTCCGCTCCGTTCATCGAGGGCGCCGGCGTGACGACGAACGACACCGTCTACACCGGCTTCGGGCTGGAGAAGCTCGACAGCACCGCCGACCAGGAGGCGCTGCTCGCCGATGTGTTCACGCACCTCGGCGCTCCGGCGAAGCCGCAGTTCGCCGCGCCGACCCCGATGCCGGAGACCGGCCCGGGCGGCGGCCCGCCCGGCGGTCGGACGCCCGGCGGAGGCACGACGCCGCCCAAGCGCAGCATCGGCATCAAGAAGGGCACGGTCCGCGTCGGCAAGAACCGCAGGCTACAAGGTCGTCCTGCGGTGCCCGCCCAGCAAGGGGACCCGCTGCGTCGGCGGCGTGCTCGCGGTGAGCGGCAAGAGCGTGATCGGGAAGCGCTCCTTCCGCGTCACCGCCGGCAAGTACCGCAGCGTCACGCTGCGGCTGACCAAGGCGCAGTACCGCAACGCTCCGCAAGCGCGGCCGGCTGCGGGCGACGGTGACCGTCACCACGCGCGACGACGCCGGGCACGCTGCGGCGCAAGTCGGTGAAGCTGACGCTGAAGCCGAAGAAGAAGTAGGCACGGCCACACCGGGCGCCCGCATCGCGGGCGCCCGGTACGGTTCGGCCATGGCCGCCACTGATGTCCTGAAGCCCGATCACGCCGGCGCCCGCCGGCACTTCATCTTCACCGACGAGCACGAGCAGCTCCGCGAGTCGATCCACAACTTCGTCGTCAAGGAGCTCCGGCCGCACGCGGAGAAGTGGGAGGAGACGACCTTCGAGGACTGGGTGTTCCCGCGCATGGGCGAGCTCGGGTTCCTCGGCCTGACGTACCCCGAGGAGTACGGCGGCCAGGGCGGCGACTACTACTGCGCGCTCGTCCTCGCCGAGGAGATGGTGCACGCGAACTGCGGCGGCCTGGGCATGGGCATCGCGGTGCACACGGACATGGCGACCCCGCCGATCCACCTGTTCGGCACCGAGCAGCAGAAGCAGGACTACCTCGTCCCGTCGATCAAGGGCGAGAAGATCGCCTGCCTCGGGATCACCGAGCCCGACGCGGGCTCCGACGTGGCCGGCATCAAGACGCGCGCCGTCAAGGACGGCGACGAGTACGTCATCAACGGCTCGAAGACCTACATCACCAACGGCCACCGCTCCGACTTCATCGTGCTGGTGACCAAGACGGACCCCGACGCCGGCTACGACGGCTTCACGCTGTTCATCGTCGACATGGACTCGCCGGGCGTGATCCGCGAGAAGAAGCTGCAGAAGATGGGCATGCACGCCTCCGACACGGCGCTGCTCGCCTTCCAGGACGTCCGGGTGCCCGAATCCGCCGTGCTGGGCCAGATCGGCAAGGGCTTCTACCACATCATGTGGGAGCTCCAGGGCGAGCGGATGATCGGCGCCGCGGGCGCCGTGGCGGCGGCCCAGAACGTCTTCGA
Source organism: uncultured Solirubrobacteraceae bacterium (assembly GCA_963723395.1). Taxonomy (GTDB): domain Bacteria; phylum Actinomycetota; class Thermoleophilia; order Solirubrobacterales; family Solirubrobacteraceae; genus DATFQI01. Next base: position 64,602 of record CAVRQL010000006.1, read on the forward strand.
CCGCACGATGCAGTACGCCCAGGAGCGTCAGGCGTTCGGGCGCCCGATCTCGAAGTTCCAGGTCACCCGCTTCAAGTTCGCCGAGATGGCGACCAAGATCGAGGCCGCGCGCCAGCTCGTGTACACGACCGCCTGGCGGTTCGCCAACGGCGAGTACCCGGTGCGCGAGATCTCGATGGCCAAGCTCTACGCCTCCCGGATCGCCTGCGAGGTCGCCGACGAGTGCATCCAGATCCACGGCGGCGCGGGCTACATGAAGGAGTACAACGTCGAGCGCGTGTGGCGCGACCTGCGCCTGAACCGGATCGGCGCCGGCACCGACGAGGTCATGCTCGAGGTCATAGGCAAGTCGTACGGTCTTTAGGGCAGACCGTTGATTCGCTGTTGCGCGGTGCGGCCGCGCCCGTGAGGATTGTCTGATGGAGCACGCCGCCCTCCGTCGCGACGAGGAACCCGAGCAGGTCCAGGCCCGACCCGCCGAGCAGGCCGCGCCGGCCCTGGCCGGCGTGCTCGGCCTCCAGCAGAGCGCCGGCAACGCGGCGGTGAGCCGGATGCTCTCGCAGGCCGGCCCCAACCAGCTCCAGCGCGACCTCCCCGACGGCGGCGAGTACATGGACGCCCGCCGCGCGCGCGACGAGTGGATCGACGGAGGCGTCCGCGGCCCTGAGGACTACCGCGCCTCGACGGGCATCGGCGGCTTCCGCGTCGCCTACGTCCCGAGCGCCCAGGCGATGAACGCCACGCTCGAGGGCGCCGTCGACTTCAAGGACGGCATCGTGCTCGTGATGGGCTTCGCCATCGCGATCCAGCCGACCCCGCCGGTACAGGCCGCGGCCAACGCCATCAACGCCGCCCCTCCCGACCAGCGCGAGGCGCTGGCGGCGCCGTGGAAGTGGACCGACGGCGAGAAGACGCAGTTCATGACGCAGTTCCAGTCGGTGGTCGAGACGGCGTGGGACCGCCAGTACGAGTTCCACGCCTCCAAGAAGTACTGGGAGGACCTCGGCTCGAAGGTCAACGTGTTCGTGCGGATGCACGCGGGCGAGAAGGGCGACCGCGACCACATGACGATGACCTCCTACAAGATCGCCTCCGGCCAGGCGGCGAACCCGGTCGGCGTGGTCAACCCGGGCGCGGGCGGCGCGCGCGACAACAGGATGACGCTGAACTCGACCGACGTCGCGCCGCGCACCGACATCACGCTCACCCGCACCGCGAACTTCGACGCGGGAACCGACACGTTCAGCGCCGGCGGCGCCGCGGTGGCGCAGGGCTTCGGCGGCGACTTCATCGACCAGGGCGGCCCGCGGTGCGCCACCTGCGGCGCGGAGCTGAAGGAGCTGGCGGGCACCACGATCAACGTGCGCGTCCAGGGCAGCGGGGCTGACCCGGAGACCAACGCGCACGACCGTTTCGACGCCGTCACCCGCGAGATGGTGGCCGGCGGCATGACCAACGCCGCGACCCGCGCCCGCTTCGAGTACGCCGGGGTCGGTGACACGGCGACGATGATGGTCGGCGCCGGCGCGTCGCAGGTCGTGGCCGCGCACGAGGCCGGGCACATGTTCGGCCTGCACGACGAGTACACGAACCCGTTCGGCGGCACGGGCGCCGCGCCCGGCTCGGCGATCGACGGCAACCTCGGCCCCGACCAGGGCCTGCCGGGCGCCATCAGCGAGAACAGCGACTCGATGATGGCGGTCGGCAACGTCGTCAAGCCGCAGCACTACGCGACGTTCCTCGAGGCGCTCAAGCACATCACCGGCATGCAGGAGTGGGTGTTCGGCCCGCCGGTCGCCGTGCTCCCGCCGGGCGTGGACGGCCCGCTCCCGCAGCAACCGGGCGACCGCTCGCAGGAGCCGGGGACCGCCCTTGCCTGACCTGCTCTACGCCCAGCGCGTCGAGCGGCCCCAGAGCGATCCGTACGAGCGGCGGATCCTCCGCGACGGGACGGTGCGCGAGCTCACCAGCGTGTCCGCGCACGTCGAGAAGGGCGAGATGCAGTTCGAGCAGGTGCCGCTCGAATGGCGCGACCTGGCCACCGTGGCGCCCGAGGGCCTGCAGCTGCTGGAGCGCACGATCCGCGAGGCCGACGTGATCTCGATGCCGGCGGAGCGCTCACCCGAGGGCACCTCGATCGGCGGCTCGATCATCACCATCACGGTGGGCCTCGACGGGCGCGAGCACTCCGTGCGGCTGCTGGGGCTCAACCCGGCCGAGGTGCCGGGGATCGCCGACGTCGACCGCATCGCGCAGGTGGTCGTCGGCCAAGCGCTTCACCCGGAGTGAGCGCGCCGGTCCCGCCCTACACCGAGCGCCACGAGGCGCTCCGTGCCGAGATCCGCGCGTTCGTCGAGTCCGAGCTGCGTCCGCGCGCCGCCGAATGGGAGGACGCGCGGTGGTTCCCCGACGAGGTGTTCGGCTGGCTGGCCGAGCGCGGCTGGCTCGGCCTCAAGTACGGCCCCGACGGCGACTGGGTGGCCGACGCGGTGTTCGCCGAGGAGCTGTCGCGCTGCGGCTCCGGCGGCCTCGCCGCCGGCGTCGGCGCGCACGTGAGCATCGCCACGCCGCCGGTCGCGAAGTTCGGCACGCCCGAGCAGCAGGAGCGCTGGCTGGCGCCGGCGATCCGCGGCGAGAAGATCGGCGCGCTGGCCATCACCGAGCCCGACGCCGGCTCCGACGTGGCCGGCATCCGCACCCGCGCCCGGCGCGTCGACGGCGGCTGGCTGGTCAACGGCTCGAAGACCTTCATCACCAACGGCGTGCGGGCGGACTTCTACGTGACCGCGGTGCGGACGCGCGAGGAGGCCGGCCACGGCTCGCTCTCGTTCCTGGTGATCGAGCGCGGCGACGGCGTGACCGCGACCAAGCTGGAGAAGCTCGGCTGGCACGCCTCCGACACCGGAGAGATCGCCTTCGACGACGTGTTCGTCCCCGACGAGCACCTGCTCGGCGACGAGGGGCGCGGCTTCTACCTGATCATGGCCAACTTCCAGTGGGAGCGGCTGCTGATGGCGCTCGGGTCGGTCGGCTCGATGCGCGCCGGGCTCGAGCGGGCGATCCCGCGGCTGGCGGGGCGCGGGCAGGCGGTCCGGCACGCGGTCGCCGAGCTGGCGACCACCACCGAGGCGGGCGCCGCGCTGACCCACCACGCCCTGCGACGTTTCCTGGACGGGGGCGATGCGGTACGTGAGGTCACGATGGCCAAGCTCGCCACCCAGCGCGCGTCGTTCGACCTCCACGACCGCCTGCTGTCGCTCCTCGGGCCCGATCCCGAGCTCGAGCGCGCGGCGCGCGACTCCCGGCTCGGCCCGATCGGCGGCGGGTCGGACGAGATCATGAAGGAGATCCTCGGGCGGTCGATGGGCCTGTGACGAGCTTCGGCGAGGCGATCGCGCAGGCGTACGCGACCGAGGGCGCGGCGATAGACCTCGGCCGCGGCGTGCACGAGGGCGCGCTGGACGCGGCTGCGGCCGTCCGGCTGCCGCTGGCCACGATGAACCGCCACGGCCTGATCGCCGGCGCGACCGGGACGGGCAAGACCAAGACGCTGCAGCTGATCGCCGAGCAGCTCTCCGCGCAGGGCGTGCCGGTGTTCGCCGCCGACGTCAAGGGCGACCTGTCGGGCCTGGCCGAGCCGGCGGACCCGGGCGGGCCCGCCGAGGCGCGCATGAAGGACCTCGGGCTGCCCTTCTCCCCCACCGGCTTCCCGGTCGAGTTCCTCTCGCTCGGCGGCATCGGCCCCGGCGTGCCGATCCGCGCGACGGTCTCCGACTTCGGGCCGCAGCTGCTCGCGCGCGTGCTCGGCGCCAACGAGACCCAGGAGTCCAGCCTCACGCTCGTCTTCCACTACGCCGACTCCAAGGGCCTGCCGCTGCTGGACCTCTCCGACCTGCGCGCGCTGCTGCAGTTCCTCACGAGCAAGGAGGGCAAGGCCGAGCTCGAGGGCATCGGCGGGCTCTCGAAGGCGACGGTCGGCGTGCTGCTGCGCTCGCTGGTGGGATTGGAGACCGGCGGCGGGAACGAGTTCTTCGGCGAGCCGCAGCTCGACATCGCCGACCTGATGCGCGTGGCGCCGGACGGGCGCGGCGTCGTCTCCTGCCTGGAGCTGCCCGCCGTGCAGGACAAGCCGCAGCTGTTCTCGACGGTGATGATGTGGCTCGTCGCGCAGCTGTTCGAGGAGCTGCCCGAGGCGGGCGACCTCGACAAGCCCAAGCTCGTGTTCTTCCTCGACGAGGCGCACCTGCTCTTCGACGACGCGACCGACGCGTTCGTGGACGCCGTCGAGCGCACCGTGCGGCTGATCCGCTCCAAGGGCGTCGGCGTGTTCTTCGTCACCCAGGCGCCGACCGACCTGCCCGAGGCCGTGCTCGGGCAACTGGGGTCGCGCGTGCAGCACGCGCTGCGGGCGTTCACGCCCAAGGACGCGAAGGACCTGCGCGCGGTGGTCTCGACCTACCCGACGTCGGACTTCTACGACGTCGGCGAGCTGCTCACCTCGATGGGGACCGGCGAGGCGGCGGTGACGCTGCTCGACGAGAAGGGCGTGCCGACGCCGGTCGTGCACACGCGGATGCTCGCCCCCGCGTCGAAGATGGCGCCGGCCGCCGACGTGGCGCGCGACCTCGCCGCTGCACGAGAAGTACGGCACGCGCGTGGACGCGCAGAGCGCGCGCGAGATGCTCGCGGCCCGGACGCAGCCCGCGCCCGAGAAGCCCAAGATGGAGCACGTCCCGCTGCCGGACTTCGGCGACGAGCCCAAGCCGCGGCGCCGCGCCCCGGCGCCCGAGCCGGGCGGGATCGGCGACTTCCTCAACTCGCGCACGGGCCAGACGCTCCAGCGCGAGGTGCTGCGCGGCATGTTCGGGATGCTCAAGCGCCGCCGCCGCTAGCCGGTTCGGGATGGAGTTCCGCCGGGATCGACTGACCTGGGTCGCGTACGTGGTCCTCGCCTGGTTCGCCTACCTGCAGGCGGCGCCGGGACTGGTCATCCCGCACCTCCGCGATGAGCTCGACCTCAGCTACTCGGTCGGCGGGCTGCACGTCGCGGCGTTCGCGGCCGGAAGCATCGTCGCGGGCCTGGTCGCCGCGCGACTCGAGCGCGGGCTCGGGCGGCGCGCGCTGCTGTGGTCGGGGGCCGCGGTGATGGCCGCGGGGGCGGTCGGGTTGACGGCGGGGAACATCGCCGCGGCGACCGTCGGCTCGGTCCTGGTGATGGGAGTCGGCGGCGGGCTCGTGCTCGTGACGGTCCAGGCCATGCTCGCCGACCAGCACGGCGACGGCCGCGCGGTCGCGCTGGCCGAGGCCAACGTGGCGGCGAGCATCTCCTACGTGACGCTGATCGGCGTGTTGTCGCTGACCGCGGCGCTGGGCGCGGGCTGGCGCGTCGCGTTGCTGGCCTCGCTCGCGGTGCCGGCGCTCACCTGGTGGATCAACCGGCGGCTCGCCATCGACGCGCCGCCGCCCCCGCACGAGGGCCAGGGGCGCCTCCCGGGCGTGTTCTGGATCGCGGCCGTGATGCTCTTCTCTCTCACCGCGGCCGAGTGGTGCGTCACCGCCTGGGGCGCGACCTTCGTCAAAGACGCCGCCGACGTGTCGGCCGACACCGCGGTCGCGCTGATGGCCGGCTACTTCGGCGGCGTCCTGGCCGGCCGCGTGCTCGGCAGCCGTCTGGCGCGCCGCCACGATCCGGCGCGGCTGCTCGCGCTCGGGCTCGCCGTGACCACCGTGGGATTCCTGATCCTGTGGCCCTCGCAGACGCCCGCCCAGGCGCTGATCGGCCTGTCACTGCTCGGCATCGGCCTCGGGAACCTGTTCCCGATGGGGATCGCCTTGACGGTCGCCCTCGCCCCGGAGCGGGCGGCCCTGGCGAGCGGACGGGCGGTGGTGATGACGTCGTTCGCGGTCCTGCTCGCACCCCTCACGGTCGGGGCGCTCGCCGATGCGACATCACTCCACGCCGCGCTCGCCGTCGTGCCGGCCACCCTCGCGCTCGCCGCGGCGGCGCTCACGCTCGTGCACCGGGCGAGCCGCTCACCCGCCGTTGCATGACCGCGTCAGCAGCCGCGCCGTCAGCAGCCGCGGGTGGTGACGCGGGCGCGACTCGCCTTCGTGAACCAGATCGGCGTGCCGACCGCCTCGGTCACCTGGCCGCGCACGAGCCGGAGGCCGTAGCGCCCGGACGCGGTGACCGTCCTCTTGAGCGTGCGCGTGCCGGTCGCGATCACGCGGCCGTCGCGGACGAGCTGCAGCGTGCCGTCGCCGGTGGCGCGGCCGCGCAGCTTCAGGCGCTTGCCGCGCGCGAAGTCGCCGAAGATGGCCGTGCGCCGGCCGACGCGGCCGGTGAAGCGCAGATCCGGCCCCTTGGAGCCGCCGATCTTCGCGTACGTGTGCCCGGCCTTCACGGCGCAGCGCACGCCGCGCTCGGAGAGCTGCTTCGCGCGGACGACGGTCGCGCCGATGCCGACCGGCGACTGGGTCGGCCCCTCGGGCGCCTCGCCGGCGTGGTGCGAGTCGCTGGACGCGACCGCCGCCACGTGGCCGCCGCGGGCCAGCGCGCGCTCGTAGAAGTCGATCGCGGTGCTGGTGAACGGGTTCGGCGCCTCGCCGATCCGCTGCGGGCCGGTGTTGACCTCGATCGCGTCGACGTTGCGCCAGCCGGTCTCGGCGTCCGTGTAGTCCCACGGGCAGCCGCGGCAGAGCATCGCGAACAGCGGATTGGACGACGGGAAGATCGTCGGGTGGTTGATCTGCGTGAAGCCGCCGCCGCGGTGGACGTCGCGGAAGATCCGGCTGGCGGGCTGGGCGGCGCGGGTCTGCGTCACGCCGCCGTCGGGCCGGAGCTCGTAGACGGGCCCGGTGCGGTAGTCCACGTAGCGGCCGGAGAGCTGGTTGTTGGTGTGCCCGCGGTAGGTGATGACCTCCGCCGAGCGCCCGACCAGGTTGCGCGGGTAGCGCTTGGCGTAGCGGCCGATCTCGCCCCACGCCGAGTCGGTCACGTAGTCGGTCAGCGTGATGAAGTCGAGCTTGGCGGGGCCGAAGGCGTAGCGGAACGTCTCGGCCATCGAGGCGTCGCCCAGCGCCGAGTGCTCGGCGTGCACGTGCAGGTCGCCCGTGTACCAGCCCGCCTTCTTGCGCGCCGGTTTGGTGCGGTACTTGGCCGGCTTGTAGGCCTTCCCCACGGGCGCCGTCGAGAGCTCCACCTCGACCCGCCAGCCGACGCGGCCGTCGGCGTCTCCCAGGTCGGTGCCGGCGATGGCCGCCAGACCCCGAGCTCGGCGTGCCACGTGCCGGGCCGGATCGGCCCGGGGCGGAACGCGCGCGTCGCCCCGGCGGCCGACAGCGTCACGTCGGGATGGCTGGAGCCACCCCAGCCGCGGAAGCCGCGCGGGTCGTAGATGCCGAGGTCGAGCGTGTGCTTGACGTTCGGCGTCGGGACCTCGGGCTGGTCGTAGCAGTACTTCACGCGCACGGCGGTGGTGCCGGCGGGGACGTCGAACGGCACGCGCACGTAGCCGCCCTGGAGGTCCGCCGGGAAGGCGCCCGTGATCGCCCGGTCGGCGCGGATCGGCGCGCCGGGGCACTGGTCGGGCGCGGCCGCCGACGCCGTCGCCGGTGCGGCGAGCAGGAGGGCGAGCGTGAGCAGGGCACGGCGCACGACGGGCGCGAGTCTATGCAGAATGGCGGCCTTGAATACGACCGAGGAGTGACGGCATGGGAGTCCTGGACGACAAGGTGGCGATCGTCACCGGCTCGGCGCGCGGCATCGGGCGCGCCACGGCGGAGCTGCTCTCCGCGCAGGGGGCGAAGGTGCTCGTCAACGACCTGGACGGCGACGTCGCCGAGCAGACGGCGGGCGAGATCGCGGGCGAGACGGCCGTCTACGGCGGCGACCTCACCAAGGAGGGCGCGGCCGACGCGCTCGTCCAGACGGCGATCGACGCCTGGGGCAAGATCGACATCATCGTCAACAACGCCGGCTACACGATCGACGCGCCGATCCACAAGATGTCCGACGACGCGTTCCAGCGGATGCTCGACATCCACACGATCGTCCCGTTCCGCGTGATCCGCGCCGCCGCCCCGCACCTGCGCGAGCCGGCCAAGAAGGAGCGCGAGGACGGCGTCGAGGTGTTCCGCAAGATCGTCAACGTCTCCTCGATCTCCGGCACGATGGGCAACGCCGGGCAGGCGAACTACTCCTCGGGCAAGGCCGGCGTGGTCGGCCTGACCAAGACGCTGGCCAAGGAGTGGGGCCAGTTCAAGATCAACGTCAACGCCGTCGCGTTCGGCTGGATCGAGACGCGGCTGACCGCCTCCAAGGACGCGTCCAACACGATGGAGATCGACGGCGAGACCGTGCAGCTCGGCATCCCGGAGCAGATGCGCGGGATGGCGTCGATGGTGATCCCGATCGGGCGCCCGGGCACCCCGGAGGAGGCCGCCGGCGGCGTGTTCTACCTGTGCTCGCCGTGGTCGAACTTCGTCCACGGCCAGGTCCTGAACATCACCGGCGGGCAGTTCACGGGGATGACCACTTGACGCTCGAGACGGTCGGCGAGGGGGGTGGGTCGACTACTGGCTCGAAGCGTAGGCTGCGGGCCATGAGAGTCGTCAAACCGAGCGAAGAGGACCGCGACACCCCGCGAGGGGTGGTCGGCGGCGCCGAGATCTCGCAGGCCACGACCGGCGCGACCAACATCTACATGGGCGTGTTCCGCGTGCCACCGGGCGCCCAGTCGCGCCCGCACTACCACGAGGCGTGCGAGAGCGCCGTCTACATGCTCTCCGGCGGACTGGCCGTCCAGTGGGGCGATCACCTCGAGGAGCGCGTCGAGATCGGCCCGGGCGACATGGTCTACGTGCCGCCCCGCGAGACCCACATCCTGCAGAACCTCTCGGACTCCGAGCCGGCCGAGTACGTCGTCGCACGCGACTCGCCGACCGAGGACTCCGTCGAGGTTCCCTGGGCCGAGGGCTGATACCGGGCCGTCGCAGGCGCCGGTGGCGTGGGCGGGTTGCTCGAGCGCCGCAACGGCATTGCTCGTGCGGGAGGGGGGTTTGTCGGGTGGGCTGGATCGTGTCCGCATAGCGAGCACGATCCAGCCCACGGGCGCTGGGCCGGATCGCCGTCGTCTGGCGAGGGAAATCCAGCCCACCCCGCCGCGCACGCGCCCCGGAAACCCAACCCCCTCCCCTACAAGCGAAGCCGTTACGGCGTCGGCGCAACCCGCAACGCCACCGGCGCCTGCAACGGCAAGCGCCGGCGCACCGCGCCGGCGCGGCCGAAGTAGGGCTGCCCGTACTTGACAGCCCACGGAAGTGAGTGAATACTCACCAACCAAGGTGAGTGACCAATCACAACTGCTTCGGGAGGCCGCACGCATGCGCCCGCGCTGGACCTTCGCGATCGTCTCGATCGCCCTCTTCATGGTCGTGCTCGACAACCTCGTCGTCACGACCGCACTGCCGAGCATCCGCGAGGATCTCGGCGCGACGATCCAGTCGCTCGAATGGACCGTCAACGCGTACACGCTGTCGTTCGCGGTGCTGCTGCTCACCGGCGCGGCGCTCGGTGATCGCTTCGGCCGGCGGCGGGTGTTCACGATCGGGCTCGGGGTCTTCACCGCGGCCTCGGCGGCCGCTGCGCTCGCGCCCAGCGCCGGGCTGCTGATCGCCGCCCGCGCCGTCCAGGGCGCCGGCGCCGCCGCCGTCCTCCCGCTCACGCTGACGCTGCTGTCCGAGGCCTTCCCGGCCGGGCGCCGCGGGCTGGTGATCGGCCTGTGGTCGGGCATCTCCGGGCTCGGCGTGGCGATCGGGCCGCTGATCGGCGGCGCGGTCGTCGACGGCATCAGCTGGCACTGGATCTTCTGGATCAACGTCCCGATCGGCCTCGTGCTGATCCCGCTCGCGGCGCGCAAGCTGACCGAGAGCTACGGCCCCGCCAAGGAGCTCGACCTGCCCGGCCTGGTGCTCGGCGGGCTCGGCCTGCTCGGCGTCGTCTACGGGATCGTGCGCGGCCACGAGCTGGGCTGGACGAGCCCGACGATCGTGGGCTCGATCGCGGCCGGCCTCGCGCTGCTCGCCGCCTTCGCGGCCTGGGAGCTCCGCGCGCCGCACCCGATGCTGCCGCTGCGGTTCTTCCGCTCACGGACGTTCGCGGCCGCCAACGGCGTCGGCTTCATCATGTACTTCGGCGTCTTCGGCTCGATCTTCCTGCTGGCGCCGTTCCTCCAGGTGACCCAGGGGCTGTCCCCGCTCGAGGCCGGCATCCGGACGCTGCCGTGGACCGGCATGCCGATGCTGATCGCCCCGATCGCCGGGCTGCTCTCCGACCGGATCGGCGCCCGCCCGCTGATGGCCGGCGGCCTCGCGCTGCAGGCCGGGGCGATCGCCTGGCTGGCAGCCGTCTCGACGCCGACCGTCCCCTACTCCGAGCTGGTGCTGCCGTTCATCATGGCCGGCGCCGGGATGGCGCTCGTGTTCGCGCCTTCCGCCAACGCGGTCCTCAGCTCCGTGCGCCAGGAGGAGGCCGGCCAGGCCTCCGGCGCCGCCAACGCGATCCGCGAGCTGGGCGGCGTGCTGGGCATCGCCGTGCTCGCCTCGGTGTTCAGCGGGTCCGGCTCCTACGCCTCCCCGCAGGCGTACACGGACGGGATGGTCTCCGCCGTGTGGGTCGGCGCCGCCGTGCTGGCCGCCGGCGCGCTGATCGCGCTGCTCATCCCTGGCCGCGCGGGCCGATCCGCCGCGCCGGCCGTCGAGCCGGTTCCGATCCCGGCTTGAGGGTAAGTTGAGGTGTTAACGCCGGGCGCGCAAGGCGCCCGGCACGCCCTTGGGAGGGGACGCATGAGGTCATTGAAAGCTGCGGCGATCGCGGGGATCGTCGCGTCGGCCGCGACCGGTCTGGTCGTGGCCACCGGGAGCCCGGCCAAGTCCGGCCATCACGGCAACCACGGTCATGCGGGCAAGGCCCGCAACGTCATCTTCATCCAGGGCGACGGCATGGGGATCGCCCACCGCGAGCTCATCCGCCTGGCCACCAAGGGCCAGAACGGCGAGCTCGCGATGAACAAGCTTCGCTACGCCGGCTTCGTCCACACCGACCCGGCCGATCCGGACGAGCCGGTCACCGATTCCGCCGCGGCCGCCACGGCGTACGCGACGGGCGTGAAGTCCTACAACGGCGCGATCGGCGTCGACGTGAACGGCAACCCCGTGACGACGCTGCTCGAGCAGTCGCGCGCCGCCGGCAAGTCGACCGGCCTCGTGACCACCTCGCAGGTGACCGACGCGACGCCCGCGGCCTTCGGCTCGCACGTGCTCGACCGCGCCGACCAGAGCGAGATCGCGCGGCAGTTCATCGAGGAGTCACAGCCCGACGTGATCCTCGGCGGCGGCGAGGACTTCTGGTTCCCGGCCGGCGACGAGGGCGCCTGGCAGGACCATCCCGCCAAGGACCCGACCGAGGCGAGCAAGGGCACGAAGGGCGACCTCGTCGAGCGCGCCGGCCAGCTCGGCTACAAGTACGTGCGCAACGGTGACGAGATGCGGGCGGCGGGTCGCCGCGGCAAGCTGCTCGGCCTGTTCGCCAACGAGGAGATGTTCGAGCACCGCAACGAGGGCCAGGGCGACCTGTACGAGCCGTCGGTCCCGCTGAAGGACATGGCGTCCACGGCGCTCGACAGGCTCAAGCGCGATCGCGACGGCTTCTTCCTCCTGATCGAGGAAGAGGGCATCGACGAGATGGCCCACCACTCCAACGCCAAGCTGACCGTCAAGTCCGGCGCGGCGCTCGACGACACGGTGGCGATGGCGATGCGCTTCGCGGCGAAGACGCCGGGCACGCTGGTGCTCGTCGTCGGCGACCACGAGACGGGCGGCCTCGCGATCGAGAACGTCGACGAAGAGGACGAGTCCGGCGCCGGCGAGACCGCCGAGGACGGCCCGATCCCGGTCGCGAACTCGAACCTGCAGATGACCGTCGACTGGACGACCGGGCAGCACACCGGCGCCGCGACGCCGATCACGGCCGACGGCCCTGGCGCCGACAAGCTCGCCCGCGTGCAGCAGAACACCGACGTCCACGACTCCGTGCAGGAGGCGCTGGGCTTCAGGAAGGGTAAGAAGAAGCGCTGAGCATCTCGAAGGCGCAGCCCGAGTAGTACTCGCCCGCGGGCGAGGCCAGGAAGCACGCCAGCTCCGCCACCTCGGCGGGGCCGGCGGCGCTTCCGGGCAGGATCGCCACGGGGCGGATCTGGAAGCGCGCCCACTCCACCGACAGCGTGCGGGCGAGGTTCTCCAGCCCCGCGCGGACCGCGGCGGCCTCGGCACCGCCGGGCGGCGGCGCGACCAGCAGGATGCGCCCGCCGCCGCGTTCGATCATCGTCGCCGACACGGGCCGGATCGCGTCCCACGCGCCGTCGAGCGCCTCGAGCATCGGCGCGTCACCCGGGTCGTAGACGAGGACGTCTTCGCCCTCGGAGGCTCCGAGCGCCTGCGCGCGCTCGGCGACCGCGCGGCCGAGCGGGCCGTCGCCGGCGAACGTCATCGCGGTGCCGGAGAGCACGCTGTCGCGCAGCACCTTCACGGCGCCGCACCCTAACGGGGCCGCGCGGGTTCCCGGAGCAATGCGTGCTGTCATCGCCCTGCTCGCGCTCGCCGTGTTCGCCCCGACCGCGTCCGCGCGCGTCGCCGTCGTGGCGGCGGGACAGCGCGCCGTCCTCGTCGACGTGCGCACGAACGCGAGCGCGGGAGCCGTCGGACTGCCGGGGCCTGCGCGCGCGGTGGGGATGGCGCCTGACGGGTCGCGCGCGTTCGTCGCCGCGGGACGGCGCGTCGTGGCGATCGACCTCGCCTCCCGGCAGGCGGTGGCCACCGCGCGGATCACCGCGCGCACGCTCGCCGTGTCGCCCGACGGCGCGCGCCTGTACGCCGGCCGCGCGGTGCTCGACGCCGCCACGCTGCGGCCGGCCGGCCGGCTGCGACTGCCCGGCCTCCCGCGCGACCTCGCAGTCTCGGGCGTGCAGGCCACGGCAGTGCTCGCCCGCGGCCGCGTGGTTGTGCTGGACCTCGCGACCGGCGCGACGGTGCGCCGCCTGCGCATGCCGGGCGCGGCGGGCGTCGCGTACGACGCGCGCGGGCGGGCCTGGGTGTCGGCGCGCGGCCGGCTGCGCAAGCTCTCGGCGCTCGACGGTCGCCCGCTCGCCTCCGCACGGCTGGGACGCGGCGCGGGCGGAGGCGTGGCGATCGCCGGGGGTCGCGCGCTCGTCGTCGGCAGGCGCACCGCGCTCGTCGACCTGGCAACCCGTCGCGTGATCGCGCGCCCGCGCACCGGCGGCGGCCCCGGCCGCGCCGCGTTCTCGCCGGACGGCGCGCGCGCCTACGTCACCGCGCGCCGCTCGCTCGCCGTCGTGTCGCCGTTCTCGGGGCGCGTGCTGGCACGCGTCGCGATCCGCCGGCCGGCGGCGGTCGCCGTGCAGCCCGGTCTCGCCCTCGTCCTCGGCACGGAGGGCGCCGACGTGCTCGGCGGCACGCGCGGCGCGGACCGCATGGTGGGCCTCGGCGGCGACGACCTCCTGCGCGGCGGGCGCGGCGCCGACCAGCTCGAGGGCGGGGCAGGGAACGACGTCCTCTCGGGCAGTACCGGCCGCGACCGGCTGGACGGCGGGGACGGAGACGACCGGGCCTACGGCTCCGCCGACCCCGACGTGATCGCGCTCGGCGCCGGCGACGACCTGGCCGAGGGCGGTACCAGCAACGACACGATCGACGGCGGTCCGGGCGCCGACCGGATCGACGGCGGCGACGCCGACGACGTCCTGATCGGCGGCGACGGCGACGACACGCTCGTGGAGCGCGGCCTCGGCGACGACCAGTTGCTCGACGGCGGCGCCGGGAACGACCTGCTCGACGGCGGCCGCGGCAACGACCGTCGCATCCTCGGCGGCGACGGCGACGACACGCTGCTCGGCCGCAACGGTGCCGACTTCCTCGACGGTGGCGCGGGGAACGACCGCATCGACGGCGGCCGCGCCGGCGACGGCGTGTTCGGCCGCGAGGGCGACGACACGATCGCCGGCGACGCCGGGCGCGACCGCCTCTACGGCTCCCAGGGCGCCGACCGCATCGACGCGGGCTCGGGCGACGACCGCGTCTCCGGCGGCGACGGGCCGGACGAGCTGGTCGCGGGTCCCGGCGCCGACGTCGTGTCGGGCGGCGCGGGCGACGACACGATCCGCGCGGCCGACGGCGACGCCGACACGGTCGCCTGCGGCTCCGGCCGCGACACGGTCTACGTGGAGGACGACGCACCGGAGCGCGACGCGCTGCGCAGTTGCGAGACGGTGATCGCAGTCCCGCCCGAGCCGGCGAGCGATGCGCCACCGCCGTCGGTCGTCGGCGGCACGCCCGGCGACGACCTCCTGTTCGGCGGCCCGGACGGCGACTCGGTGTTCGGCGGCCCCGGCGACGACGAGCTGTTCGGCAACGGGGGCGACGATTACGTCGACGGCGAGGACGGCGAGGATGTCCTGCACGGCGGCGCCGGCGCCGACCAGGTGTTCGGGCGCCGCGGCGACGACGTGGTCGCCGGCAACGAGGACGCGGACTACCTGGAGGGCGGCTTCGGCCGCGACCGCGTCGACGGCGGGCCGGGGAACGACCGCATCTTCGGCAACCAGGACGCCGACGTGCTCGAGGGCGGCGACGGGGACGACCGCATCAGCGCGATCGACGGGGTCGCCGACCGGATCGCCTGCGGCCCCGGCCGCGACGTCGCGCTGATCGACCCGGAGGACACGGTCGCGGCGGACTGCGAGAGCGTCCGCCGTTAGCGGAAGCGCTCCTCCATCCACGCGACCCCGAAGCGCAGCAGCTCCGGCGCCGGGAACAGATGCGACACGCCGTCGCCCGTCCCGATCCCCGCGGCCAGGGCCTCGCGCGCGATGACCTCGAAGCTGTCGGCCCCGAGCTCCAGCGCCGCGTAGTCGAACGCGCCCTCGGAGGTCTCGATGTCGGTGTACTCGCGCTCCTCGCCGCTCGCGAGCACGATCCGGTAGGTGATCATCCGCTTGTCGGGCACGTCGGCGATCGCCTCGGCGTGGTGGAGCAGCGTGATCGTCTCCAGCGGAGCGCCGAGCATCAGCACCTGGCCGTCAGCCTCGACCAGCCGGGCGAACGGGCTCTCGCGCGCCGTAGGCGTCGTTGTCCGGGTGCGGGTCGCACAGCCACCGCGCCCGCGGGCCGATCGCCACCACGCTCGCCTCCGGGTGGTGGCTGCGCCCCGCGCCCGGCCAGGTCCGGATCCGCTCCGGGATCCGCCCGTGGTCGCGCGCCGCCTCGGAGATCTCCAGGTCGAACACCGGCGGCTCCTCGCCGTACGCGGCGCGGTGCTCGGCGGGCCGGTCGGAGTCCATGTACACGTGCTCCTCCCAGGAGGCGTACGCCATCAGCGTCCCCTCCGGCCCGAGCGCCTCGAGCAGCCCGCGCACCACGCCCTCGGCGGCGCCGACCACCCAGCCGAGCGCGCTCATGCGCGTATGCACCATCACGATCCCGCCCTCCCGGACGCCGAGGCGCCGGAGGTCCGCCGCCAGTCGCGACGGGGTGACCGTCAAGCCGGTGCGGCGCCCTTGGGTCCCGAACGCTCGGCACGGCGCCGCTCGCGCACGCGGCGCACGACGCCGGCGCGGCCCTCCGCGTCGAGCTCCGCGTACAGCCCGCGGATCTCGGTGAAGATCGCGTTCGCCACCTCTTGCTGCTGCTCGCGCGACGGGTCCTCGACGCGGTCGAAGACGATCGGCTCGCCGTAGCGGACCGTGACCTTCGGGAACTGCAGCTTCTTCCAGTTGCGCACGTGGGACGAGCCGTGGATCGCGACCGGCACGATCGTCGCGCCGGTCATCAGCGCGAGACGGCCGATGCCGCGCTTGGGCTTCTCGGACAACTTGCCGGTGCGGGAGCGGCCGCCCTCGCAGTACATCGCGACGCAGCCACCCTTCTCGAGGATCCCGGACGCGGTGATGAACGCGTCCTCGTCCTGGTAGCCGCGGCGGACCGGGAACACGCCGCCGTGCGTGTAGACCCACTGAAGCGGGCGCGTGAACAGCTGCGACTTGGCCATGAAGCGGACCTTGCGGCGGATCGAGACGCCGAGGAAGAAGTGGTCCATGAAGGAGAAGTGGTTCGGCGCCAGGATCACCTGACCCTCGCCGGGAACCTTGTCGGCGGCGATTCCGCGCGTGCGGAAGAACACCCACGCGTACAGCGTGGTGAGCACGCGCACGGCCTCGTAGACCCAGTCGGGATCGCGCGAGCGCGAGCGCGCGTGGAAGCGCTCGAAGTACTCGACGGGACGCGGGTCCTTATAGACCTGCGCCTTCATCGTGGCGAGATCGCCCGGGCGCTCCTGCTCCTCCATGCGAGTGAGATCCTAGTGAGGTGACGACCATCGCTGTGTCAGCAGTCGGGCTCGACCGCCCGGGAATCATCGCCGGAGTCGCCGAGCGGCTCGCCGCGCACGGCGCGAACGTGACCGATTCGCGCATGGCGATCCTGCGCGGGCACTTCGCGATGACGCTGATCGTGGAGGGCGCCGAGCGCGAGGCGCTGGCCCGCGACCTCGCCGGGCTCGACGCGCTCGAGACGTTCTCGGTGACCGAGGTCGCCGGGGCCGCGGCCAACCCGCGCTCGGAGCCGACCGCCGTCGTGTCCGTCCACGGAGCCGACCATCCGGGCATACTCGCCGCCGTCACGCACGTGCTCGCCGAGGCCGGCGTCAACGTCTGCGACCTGCAGACGCGGCTCGCGCAGTCGCTCTACGTGATGGTCATGGACGTCGCCGTGCCGCCCGGCGTCGATGACCTGGAGGAGCGCCTCGGCGCCGTCGCCGCCGAGCAGGACGTGACGATCACGCTGCGCCCGCTCGAGCCCGACGTGCTGTGAGCGTCCGCGAGGTCCTGCTCCACCCGCACCCGCTGCTCACCAGCAAGGCCTCGCCGGCGACCGACGCCGAGGCGGTCGTCGCCGACCTGATCGACACGATGCGCGCGTTCGGCCACTGCGTCGGGATCGCGGCGCCGCAGATCGGCGAGTCGGTGCGCGTGGCGGTCGTCGACTGCACCGGTCACAAGAAGGCGCCCGACGCGCACGGCCTGCTCGTGCTCGTCAACCCGGTGATCGTCGCGTCGTCCGGCTCCGAGGTGGGCCGCGAGGGTTGCCTGAGCATTCCCGAGCTGACCGCCAACGTCCGCCGCGCCACGTCGGTCACCGTGGAGGCCGAGGGCCTCACCGTCGAGGCCCAGGGCTTCGAGGCCCGCGCCCTCCAACACGAGATCGACCACCTGGACGGCCTGCTGTTCCTCGACCGCGTAGAGTCGCTGGAGGCCGACGTGTTCCAGCGACGGCGGCGGTAAGGGCGACCCACGGAGGAGCGAGTGGCGGACATCGAGGCCCACATCACGGGCACGGTCTGGAAGATCGAGGTATCGGTCGGGGACGAGGTCTCCGAGGGCGACACGGTCGCGATCCTCGAGTCGATGAAGATGGAGATGCCCGTCGAGGCCGAGGACGAGGGCACCGTGAAGGAGATCGTCGTCTCCGAGGGCCAGGCGGTCTCGGAGGGCGACACGCTGGTCGTCCTCGAGTAAGTGACCGACACTCGCCGACGGCAAGCTCAGGCTCGACCATCCGGCGCCCGACGTCGCGCGCCTGACGATCGACAACCAGGCCAAGCGCAACGCGCTCGACCACGCGATCCTCGACGCGATCGCCGCGACGGTCCCGAAGATCGAGGAGCGCTGCCTCCTCATCACGGCCGTCGGCAACGTGTTCTCGGCCGGCTACGACATCGGCGGACTGCCGCGCGACGAGTTCGCGCACCAGGCCGAGGCGCTCGTCGCGCACCCGTTCCACGACGCGATCGCGGCGCTGGAGGCGTTCCCCTATCCGGCCGTCGCCGCGCTCAACGGGCACGCCATCGGCGGCGGGCTGGAGCTCGCGCTCTCCTGCGACCTGCGGCTGGCGTCCGAGGACGCGCTGGTGGGTATGCCACCGGCACGGCTCGGGCTCGTCTACTCCCACACGGGACTACGGAAGTTCGTCGACGCGATCGGCGCCGCGCGGACGCGCGAGCTCTTCTTCACCGCGCGCAACATCCCGGCCGCGCAGGCCGAGCACTGGGGCCTCGTGAACGAGGTGGTGGCTCCGGGGAAGCTGGAGGAGCGCGCCGTCGAGTACGCGGCGGAGATCGCGGCGCTGGCGCCGCTGTCGCAGGCGGGCAACAAGCGCGTGCTGCGCGAGCTGCTGTCCGCCGAGGGCGACCTGGACCCGGAGACCGAGCGCGAGCTGGTCGCGCTGCGCGAGGAGTGCTTCCGCTCCGACGACTTCTACGAGGGCGTGCGCGCCTTCGCCGAGAAGCGCAGGCCGGAGTGGCGCGGCGCGTAGCGATCCTCGCGGCCCTGGCGCTCGCGCTCGCGGCCGCCCCGGCGTCCGCGCGCACCGACCAGGCCGGCGCGGAGACCTATCCCACGATCGCCTGGCGCGAGTCGACCCCCGTCGGCAAGTGGTGGGCCGGCTCGCTGCGCAACGGCGTGCAACTCCCCGTCGAGGGGCCCGACTGGTTCACCTGGGACCCGGTCCGCAAGCACGCGCCCAACCGCGGCTGGCGCCGCTGGGGCACCGACCGACTCGTGCTCACCGTGACCTCCGTGCTGGCCGAGTACCGGCTCGCGCATCCGTGGGCGCCGCGCGTGGGCATCGGGGACCTGTCCCGTCCGCACGGCGGCGAGTTCGGCCGGCGCTTCGGCGGACTGGGGCACGCGTCGCACCAGAACGGGCTCGACGCCGACATCTACTACCCGCGCATCGACGGCCGGGAGCTGCGCGCCTACACGCCCGGCCTGGTCGACACGATCGCCGCGCAGGAGCTCGTCGACCGGTTCGTGGCGGCGGGCGCCAAGGCCATCTACGTCGGCCCGGAGCTCAACCTGAAGGGACCGCGCAGGATCGTGACCCCGCTCGTCCACCACGACGACCACCTGCACGTCCGGCTCTCACTCCGCTAGCCCTCCTTCACAGGACTGAGGCAGATCAGGCGGTCGCCCTCGAGCAGCTCGGCGACGCGCTCGTCGTCGAAGCGCAGGACGTGCTCCCCGCGCACGACCGCGACCACCGGCTCGACTGCGGCCAGGGCGGCGAGCTTCACGCCCGCCTCCGACGGCCCGACCTCGCGCTCCACCAGGTCGATCCCGGTGCCGACGGACAGCAGGTCCTCCAGCACCTCGACGGACTGCGGGCTGTGGACGGCCTGCCCGAGCAGCCGCCCGGCGGCCGCCGAGGAGAGGATCACGGAGTCCGCGCCGCTCTGCTTGAGCAGATGGACGTTCTCGGCCTCGCGCGCCGCGGCCACGATCGTCGCGTCGGGGTCCAGCTCGCGGGCGGTGAGCGTGACGAGCACCGCCGCGTCGTCGCGGTCGGTCGCGACGATCACCGAGCTGGCCGCGCGGATGCCGGCCGCCTCGAGCACGGTCTGGCGGCCGGCCGAGCCGTGGATCCCCGACAGACCGGCGCGGTTGGCCTCCTCGATCGCGTCGACATCCGCGTCGACGACGACGATCTTCTCGCGCGGGGTGCCGCGCGCCAGCAGCGTCTCGACCGCGGCCCGGCCCTTGGTGCCGAAGCCGATCACGATGGTGTGGTCCTTCAAGCTGCTCCTCCAGACTCGCTCGCGGTACGCGGTCCGCGTCCGCTCGGCCAGCACCTCGATGGTGGTGCCGACCAGGATGATCAGGAACACGATCCGCGCGGGCGTCACCAGCAGCGTCGTGGCGAGGCGCGTTCCGTCGGTGACCGGCGTGATGTCGCCGTAGCCCGTGGTGGTGATGCTGACCGTCGCGTAGTACAGCGCGTCGAGGAACCCGACGGGCGTGCCGTTGTTGTCGCGGTACCCGTCGCGGCCGACGTACGCGACCAGCGTGACGAACGCCAGCAGCGCCAGCGGCGGCCAGCATCCGGACCAGCAGCCTGCGCCACGGGCTCGCCTCCGCCGCCGGAAGGCTCACGGTCGGTCGGGTGAGCGCCACGTGGGCAGGCTAACCGTCCGGCACCGGCCGTAGCTTTCGCGTCGCCGTTCCCACGAGACCGCCGGGCCGCGGCAGACGGCCCGATTCAGGAGAGCCGATGCTGGATCTCGACGAGCGACTCGACGAGCTGAAGGAGCGCGGCCGCTACCGGCGCTTGCGGATGGTCAGCGGTCCCCAGGGTCCGCGCGTGGTGCTCGACGGTCGGCCGGTGCTGCTGCTCTGCTCCGGCAACTCGCTCGGTCTCGCCGACCACCCGCGGGTGCGCGAGGCGGCGGCCGACGCCGCGATGCGCTGGGGCGTCGGCGCGGGTGCGGCGCGCGTCGCCTCGGGGACGATGACGCTGCACCGGCGGCTCGAGGAGCGCCTCGCCACGTTCACGTCGCTGCGCGGCGGGCTGCTGTTCGGCTCCGGCACGATGGCCAACCTCGGCGTGATCCCGGCGCTCGCGCGCCGCGGCGAGATCGTGCTCCACGACGAGCTGTGCCATCCGTCGCTGGTCGACGGCTGCCGGCTGGCGGGCGCCGACGCGGTGCCCTACGAGCACTGCGACGCCGAGCACCTGGCCTGGGAGCTGCGGCAGGCCGACGGCCGCGCGGCGCTGATCGTCACCGAGGGCCTGTTCGGCATGGACGGCGACGTCGCCCCGCTGGAGGAGATCGTCGGGCTCGCCCGGCGCTTCGACGTCCGGCTGCTGGTCGACGAGTCGCACGCCATCGGCGCGCTCGGCGAAGGCGGCCGCGGCGCGCTGGCCGACGCGGGGCTGGACGGCGAGGCGGATGTGGTGACGGCCTCGCTCGGGCTCGCGCTCGGCGCCTACGGTGGCTTCGCCTGCTGCGATCACGTCACCGCGCGCTACCTCGTCAACAGCGCCAGGACGCTGATCCACTCGACGGCGCCGGCGCCCGTCGCGGTCGCCGCCGCGATGGCGGCGCTGGACCTTCTCGAGGAGCAGCCGCGCCGCATGGAGCGCCTGCGCGACAACGCCGCGTCTCTGCGCGACGGGCTGGCCCGCGAGGGCTTCGACGTGACGGGCAGCGACTCGCACATCGTCCCGCTCGTGGTCGGCGAGGCCGAGCTGGCGCAGCGGATCGTGGAAGCCGCGGTCGAGGAGGGCGTGTTCTGCGAGGCCGTGCTCCCGCCCACGGTGCCGGAGGGAACGGCGCGGCTGCGCCTCGCCGTGATGGCCTCCCACACGCGGCCGGAGCTGCGCGAGGCGGCGTCCGCGCTGGCGCGCGCGGCGATGCGCTGCGGGTTCCGCCCGGGCGCCGGCCTCCCGGTCGCGGCCGCCCAGGAGCGGCCGTTCGACGGGGGCGCGCTGTCGAGAGCGGCTTAGCCGTCCTCGGCGTATTGCACGAGCGACTCGTCGACGAGCCACTCCACCGGCGCGTGGTCGTCGGTGTAGACCTCGCCGCCGCGCAGGGCGGGCCGCAGCCGCGAGGCGGCCCGCAGCGCCGTGCTCTTCAGGTCCGGGTCGAGCCGGCCCGCCGCCTCGATCAGCTTGCCTGACGGAGAGCGGCGCGTCGCTGCCCATGAGGATCGTGTTGGTGGACTCCATCGGGTCGCGCGCGACGTTCTCGAACACCGAGCGCAGCGTCGCCGACAGGACCTTCTCCAGCCGGTCCGAGCTCTCCGGGTGCCCGACGTTGATGGCCACCACCCCGCCAGGCGCGAGCCTGTCGCGGGCGAGCTCGAAGAACTCCTTGGTGGTCAGGTAGAACGGGATGTAGGGCTGCCGGTAGGCGTCGACCATGATCACGTCGTAGCGGTCCTTGGCGCGGCGCAGGAACGGCCGCGCGTCCTCGGTGATGGTGCGCAGCTTCGGGCCGGGGCGCAGCCCGAAGTAGCGGCGCCCGATGTCGATCAGCTCACCGTCGATCTCCACCGCGTCGACCGTCGTGTCCGGCAGGTAGCGCGCGTAGGCGCGCGGCGTGGTGCCGGCCGCCGTGCCGAGCATGGCGACGCGCCGCGGGGTCCGCTCCAGCGCGGCGAACGGGTCGACGAGCAGCCCGTCCCAGTAGTTGCCGGTCAGGACCGTGTCCTTGCGGTAGGTCGAGTGGATCGCCTGGCCCTCGTTGAGCTCGAGCCGCCGCACGCCGCCGGGGTACTGCACGACGCGCGCGTACTGGTACTCCGTCTCGGTCTCGTAGATCACGCGGCCATCGCCGGCGTCGCCCTTGATCGTGCCGGGCGGGATGGCCAGCAGGGCGGCCACGAAGGCGGGCGCGGCGAGCCACTTCCAGTTCAGCCCCAGCACCGCGACCAGCGCGATGGCGAGCGCGAAGACCAGGAACGTCCGCTGGGTCCCGACGAGCGGGATCAGCAGCAGCGCGGACAGGAACGTGCCGACGAGCGACCCGATCGTCGAGATGGCGTACATCCGCCCGGCGGTCTCCCCCGAGTCCTCGACGGCGTGCAGCTTCAGGCGGATCGCCCACG
The DNA here is from genome assembly GCA_963723395.1 of uncultured Solirubrobacteraceae bacterium. Taxonomy (GTDB): domain Bacteria; phylum Actinomycetota; class Thermoleophilia; order Solirubrobacterales; family Solirubrobacteraceae; genus DATFQI01. Next base: position 87,116 of record CAVRQL010000006.1, read on the forward strand.
GCGACACCGCGCCGAGCAGCAGCACGGGGATGGCCACCAGCGCCAGCACGCCGAACAGCGAGCCGGCGAACGTGCCGATGCTCAGCGAGTCGAACGCGTCGACGCTCAGCTCCAGGAACGGGCCCGCCACGATCGGCACGAGCGCGAGCAGCAGCGAGGCGACCACGACCAGCACGCACAGGCCGCCCAGGTGCGGGTGGCGGTCGGCGAGGCGCCCGCCGAACCAGTAGCCGATCGACAGGGCCACGAGCACGATCGCGATCGTGTTCGCCCACACGATCGTGGAGTCGCCGAAGAAGGGGGCGATGAGCCTCGCGGCCGCGATCTCGGCGCCGAGCGTCGAGCTGCCGACCGCGAACACGAGCAGCTCGAGGGTCGGGATCCGGCCGCGCATGCGTGTCCGAGTATGGCGACCCTAACGTCGTACCCTTCCCGGGCATGAGCACGAGCACTGCAGTACAGAAATGGGTCTGCGAGTCCTGCGGCTTCATCTACGACCCTGAAGAGGGCGATCCGGACGGCGGCATTCCCGCCGGCACGGCGTTCGACGACATCCCCAGCGACTGGTTCTGCCCGGTGTGCGGAGCCCGCAAGGCCGACTTCTCGCCCTACGAGGACTAGGTGGACCGTCCCTCACCTGAGGGGGAGTTCCGGGAGAGCGGTGAGCCGACGCCGCCCCGCCAGGCCGCGACGGTGATCCTGCTGCGCGGCGGGGCGGATTCGCTCGAGGTGCTGCTGGTCAAGCGCAACCCCGAGCAGCGGTTCATGGGCGGCGCCTGGGTGTTCCCGGGCGGAGCGGTCGATGCCGCGGACGGGGACGACGATGACGCCCACCGGCTGGCCGGCGTGCGGGAGGTCGAGGAGGAGGCCGGCGTGGCGCTGCCCGACCCGGGCGCGCTGGTGCGGTTCTCGCGCTGGATCACGCCCGAGGCGGTCAAGATCCGGTTCGACACGCACTTCTTCCTCGTGGCCGCACCCGAGGACGCCGACCCGCAGCCGGACGGCAGCGAGACCGTCGACCTCGGCTGGTTCTCGCCGCAGGGCGCGATCGAGGCGCACGGGCGCGGCGAGATCATGCTCGTGTTCCCGACGATGAAGACGCTCGAGCAACTCGGCGCGTTCGCGTCGTGCGAGGAGATCCTCGCGTGGGCCAAGGGCCGCACGGTGGAGCCCGTCGAGCCGCAGGTCATCCGCGAGGGCGAGACCGCTCGCATCGTCCTGCCGGGCGAACCAGGCTACGAGGCGTGATCGTCGCCGTCACCGGGCCGACCGGTGACATCGGGCGCGCGCTCCTGCGGGAGCTCGACGCCGACCCGGAGGTCACGCGCGTGCTCGGGATGGCGCGGCGCGAGTTCGACCCGGCCTCGATGGGCCTGGAGAAGACCGAGTACCGCCAGGGCGACGTGCTCGACCGCGAGGCGGTCGACGCGCTGGCCGCGGACGCCGACGTGCTCGTCCACCTCGCCTTCATCATCCTCGGCGGCCGCGACGAGACGCGCGCGGTCAACCTCGAGGGCTCGCGCAACGTCTTCGAGGCCGCCAAGCAGGTGAAGCGGCTCGTCTACACGTCCTCGGTCGCCGCCTACGGCTTCCACCCGGACAACCCGCAGCCGCTCACCGAGAAGGTCCCGGTCCGCGGCACCGACGCGCACTACTACTCGGCCCAGAAGGCGGAGCTCGAGCGCACGCTCCAGGAGACCCTGGCCGGCACCCAGGTGGAGACCTACGTGCTGCGGCCGTGCATCGTCGCGGGCGGCGACGCGCTGGCGCTCGTCGAGGCGTTCCCCGTTGCTGCTGCGCAAGTCGCCCGTGGTCGTGCTCCCGGACCCCGGCACGCGGTTCCAGCTCGTGCACACCGACGACGTCGCGCGCGCGATCGCCGCCGCCGTCCGCGGCCAGGGCGAGCCGGCCGCCTACAACCTCGCCGGCGAGGGGTCGATCACCGCCGGCGACCTCGCGCGCGCCTTCGGCTGGCACAGCGTCCCGATGCCCCGCATCGGCGTCGCCGCCGCGGCCGAAGCGGTCGGCGCGCTGCCGCTCATGCCGGCCCAGGCGTCATGGATCAACGCCTTCCGCGTGCCGGTGCTCATGGACACCACCCGCGCCCGCGAGCAGCTCGGCTGGGAGCCGGACTACGACACGCGCGCGGTGCTCGACGGACACCGCCGCGAGCGCCAAGCGGCGCGGCCTGCTCTAGCTCCGGGTCTGCAGCCAGCGGCTCAGCGCGTGCCGGCCGGACATCGTCAGCGCGCCGTCGGCATCGATCCAGTCGCGCACGCGCAGCTCCAGGGCCGCGCCGAGCGCATCGGCCGGGGCCGGCCCGTCGCCGTCCGAGGCCAGCGCGCTCGTCTCCGGGTCGATCTTCCAGCGGCCGGAGTCCAGCGCCGCCAGCGCCGCGCCCTGTTCGGCGGTCGGGACGTCGAGCGGATCCGGGACGTCGGAGCGCAGCACGTCCTCGCCGGACGGCGTCGTCGCGGCGACCGCGTCCGCGAGCTGCGTCTTCAGCCACTCGCCCGCGCCGTTGATCCAGTCGCGCACCTGGTCGGGATCCAGCCCGGCCGCGCGCATCGCGTCCTCGAGCGGGTCGCGCCGTTCCTCGTCATCGCTCATACGAACGATGATCGCAGGCGCCGGTGCTAGGTCTGGCCGAGCGCCTGCAGCTGCGCGGGCAGGATCGTGAGCTCCGGGATGCCCACGTGAGGCGGCAGGGCCGCCAGGAACGCGCACGTCTCGGCGAGGTCGGCCGCGTGCAGCATGCGCTCGCGGTCCTCGGGCGACGGCGGCTCGGGGCGGTTCTCCAGGATCGGCGTGTCGACCACGCCGGGAGCCACGAGCGAGAAGCGGACGCCCGAGCCCGCCTTCAGCTCGTCCCACTGCGCGCCGCGGGTGAACGCCAGCGCCGCTGCCTTCGTGGCCTGGTAGCCCGCGCCCGACTGGTCGGGCCAGCTGCCCGACACCGACCCGATCACGATCGCCAGACCCTGCGCGGCTCGCAGGGCGGGCAGCGCCGCGGTGAGCGAGGCGACGACGCCGGTCACGTTCGCGGCCGCCATCGCCGTCCAGTCCTCGCTGCTGAGCTGGTGCAGCCGGCGTTCCTTGACGTTGATCCCGGCGGCCAGCACCAGCACGTCCAGCCGCTCGAAGGCCGACAGCGCCTCGTGCACGGCGGCCGGGTCGCCGACGTCGAGCTCCCTCGCGGTAGCGGCATCGCCGAGCTCGCGCTCGATCACGTCGCGACGGCGCGCGTAGGCGGTCACGTCCGCGCCGAGCTCGTGCAGCCGCCTCGCGGTGGCGAGGCCGATGCCGCTCGAGGCACCGGTGACGGCCGCGATCGCGGCCTTCGAGTGCTCCATCGGCGACGATCAAGGCGCCAGGAACACTTTCACACGCGCGGACGGGCCGGCCGCCAGGTCGGCGAACACGTCCGGGCCGGCCTCCAGCGGCTGGACGGGCTCCAGCTCGCCCAGACCGGCGCGGCCCTCCAGCAGCATCGTGAGCGCCGCGTCGTAGTCGGCGTCGGTGTACGCGTAGGAGCCGCGGATCGTGAGGCCGCGGCGGATGACGTCGTGGAATGCGATCGGGTGCTCGTCGGCGGCGAGCCCGATCATCACCGCGCAGCCGCCCGGGCGCAGGAGGCTCAGCGCGAGCCGGCGCGTGTCGGGCGTGCCCGCGGCGTCGAACACGAGGTCCGCCTCGCCGGGCACCTCGGGTCCGGCGAAGACCTCGGAGGCGCCGAGGGCGTGTGCCGCCGCCCGCCGCTCCTCGTGCGGCTCGACGACGCCGATCCACTCCGCGTCGATCGCCTGCAGCGTGACCAGCCCGATCGTGCCCGCGCCGATCACCACCGCGCGGTCCGCCGGCCCTCCCTCGAGCCCGGCGCGGCCGATCCGCGCCGCGTGCACGCCGTTGGCCAGCGGCTCGGCGAGCGCACCCAGCCGGGCGTCGGCGCCGTCGGGCAGCGCCCTCAGGCGATGGGCCGGGACCGCCACGAGCTCGGCGAAGCCGCCAGGGCGGTGGACCCCGAGCAGCTGCCGGTCGGCGGCGAGCTGCTCGATGCCGGGCAGCGCGTCCGGCGCCGCCACCAGCGGGTTGACCGCGGCACGGCGGCCGTCCCACTCCGGGCCGACGCCGTCCCCGCGCGCCACGACGCGCCCCGCCACCTCGTGGCCCATCACCAGCGGCGGGGTCCGGTTGGCCTGCTCGCCGAGATAGCCCTCGACCTCCGAGCCGCACACCCCGACCGCCTCGGGCGCGAGCAGCACCTCCCCGGCCGCCGGCTCGGGCTCGGGCACGTCGTCGACGGACATCTCGCCGGGTCCCTGCCACACCAGCGCGCGCATGCGGCCCTCCTACCCGCTGCGCGCGTGTCGGTGGCCCGCGCATGCGGCGGCCTCACGATCACCGCGCTCGTTCCACCCGCGGCGGCGTGGCCGCCGAGCGCTCCTCGCGCTTGGGGAGGGTGAACACGGCGGCGAGCCTCGCGGAGGCGGCGCCGAGCAGCACGCCGATCGTGAGCGTGACGAGCACGTTGATCGAGACCCAGATGTACGGGGTCGACAGCACGCCGCCGAACGCGCCCGCGCCGGCGCTCGCCGGGTTCGCCAGCGCCGCCACGCTGTTGCCGACGCCGCCGCCGTTGTCGGCCCAGCCGTCGAGGCCCGTGGCCAGCCACCAGAACACGGTCGAGGCGAACGCCCCGAACGTCGCGGGGATGAAGTACCAGTCGCCCAGCGCGGCCAGCAGCACGAGCACCCCGGCCATGATCCCGACCCACAGGGAGATGCCCCAGAAGTCGGGGAGGCCCGCGCTCGCGGCGGCGAGGACGATCATGATCAGCGCCGCGGCGACGCCGAAGACGTTCGCGATGCCGACCTTCTTCAACGCGCCGTTGTCGCCGCCGGCGGCGAAGAACATTCCCCACGCCACGAAGGCGGCGGGCACCACCAGGTGGAAGTTGCTGGGCAGCGCGAGGCCATTGCCCAGGTCACCGTCGTTCACCCAGTGGAAGGTGAAGTTGAGCGCGACCTCCACGTACAGGAACGCGAGAAGCGCGATCGCCAGCGCAAGGGGCAGCAGCCCCTTCATCCGTTCAGCCACGACACACCGGCCCTTTCGCTCGAGGTGCGGACGGCCGCCGGAACGTATTCCGGTGCGCGAGCCGAGCGCAAGAATCGCGCCCGTATCGGTACATGGCTGGAATCGCTAAGGGGCGACGACGAACTCGCGCTGGCCGTCGGCGATCACCAGCCGCTCGCCCGCCGAGCGGACGACGACGGCGCCGCCATCCCCGACGTAGCGCACGAGTCGCTTGCCGCTGCGGCGGTCGCGCACCTCGACACCGTCGTGGCTGCCGCCGGCGAAGCGCGACATCGAGGCCTCCCACCCGATCTGGGTCACGGTGGCGCCGATCGAGTTCCGCTCGTAGTCATCGAGGCGGTAGATGCGGCCGTCGGCGTAGATCTCGCTGACGTCGCCGTCCGAGCGCAGGGCGGGCGTGCGCGCGGGCGGTCCTTCCGCGACGGACTGTGCCGTGATCGGGGTGTCGAGCGTCGGCGCGAGCTCCTCCTCGAACCCGTCCACATCGGCCGTCTCGACGGTGAGCCTGCCGGTCCGCGGGTCGAGCACGCGCAGCTCGTCGCCGATCGAGATCTCCGGCAGCGCCTGGTACTGCGTGGACATCAGCAGTCCGCCGTCGGGCATCCCGAGCGTCGCGGTCTCGCCCCGGGCGGCGCGCATCGGCGTCAGGTTGCCCTCCTCGAACCGCCACGCCTCGCGACCGGTGGTGAGGTCGGTGGCCGTCGTCGGACCCTGCTGCCCCGCGCGCACCAGCAGCTTGCCGACCACCGCCGCCGACTCGCGCGCGCCGCCGCCGCGCAGCACCACCCGGCCGGTGGCGAGGTCGCGCACCTGGTAGCGCGCCGGAGTGCCCGGCGTGCGCAGCAGCACGTGGCTCGCGGGCCACGGCCCGCCGCCGCGGTTGGGCGGGTCGCCGACGTCCGGCGAGCCCAGGTAGCGGTCGCCGGCGTCCACGGGCGCCTGCCACACCAGCGCGCCGTCCGCGATCGAGCGCGCCTCGGCATGGCATTTGCGGTCCCGGCACACGCTGAACGCCACGACGCCCGGGGTCGCCACCGACGGCTGCGCGTCGCCCGCCGGCGTCTGGGTCCACCGCTCGCGGCCCGTCTCGATATCGAGCGCGTGGACGTCGCCGACCCGGTCGACCAGGATCAGCGTCTTGCCGACACGGTGCAGCTGGTTGGCGTGGTAGCCGGTGGGCCAGCTGAACTCGACGCTCCAGCGGCGCTTGCCGGTCTCCAGGTCGCGTCCGATCAGCGTCCTGCCCTCGTCGGCCTCCGTGACCGCGAGGCCCGCCCCGGCGAGGTCGACGTGCTCGCCCTTCGGCACCGCCCATGCGATGCCCTCGTCGTTGCGCCGGTCCTGGACGTAGCCGCGCAGCAGCAGGAACGCCGCGCCGGCGATCACGAGTACGGCAAGCCCGATCAGGATCCGGCGCATCGTGCGCTGATGCCCGAACCTCGACGGCGGCGCTCACCGGGCTCGTCGGTACGGCGCGGCGAGCCGGGAGACCTCGGCTGGGTGGTGATGGCCCACGGCGAGGCCTACACGCGCGAGTACGGCTGGGACACGACGTTCGAGGCGCTGGTGGCGCGGATCGTGGCCGACTACGCCAACGACCACGACCCGGCCGCGAGGCGGCGTGGATCGCGGAGGTCGACGGCCGCCGCGCCGGCTGCGTGTTCTGCGTCGCCGCGAGACGAGACCACGGCGAAGCTGCGGATCCTGCTCGTGCACCCCGACGCGCGCGGCCTCGGGCTCGGCGGCCGGCTCGTCGACGCCTGCCTGGACTTCGCGCGCGCCGCCGGCTACGAGCGCATGGAGCTGTGGACCAACGACCCGCTGGTCGCGGCACGGCACGTCTACCTCGCCCGTGGCTTCGAGCTCACGGGCGAGGAGACGCAGTACAGCTTCCGACCTACGCGCTCACCTTGTGACGGTGAACGAGCGCTTCAGCGCCGCCTCCGAGCTGTTGCCCGCGTAGACGTCGATCCTTCCCGGCTCGACCACGAACCTCCCGCGGTTGTCGTAGAAGCCGAAGTCCGACGCCGTCGAGCGTGAAGCTCACGTCCGTGTTCGCGCCCTTCTTCAGCGTCACGCGCTCGAACCCGCGCAGCCTGCGCACGGGTTGGGACAGCGACGCGACCGGGTCGTGGATGTAGAGCTGCACGACCTCGTCGCCCTCGCGCGAGCCGGTGTTGGCCACGTTCACGGTCGCGGTCACGCGGCGGCCGCGCGACGCGCTCAACCGCAGGTTCGTGACGTCGAACTTCGTGTAGCTGAGCCCGAACCCGAACGCGTACTGCGGCGCGCAGGTCGGCAGGTCGCGGTAGCGCGAGACGTACTTCTGGGTCGCGTCGCACGGCCGGCCCGTGGGCTCGTGGTTGTAGTAGATCGGCACCTGGCCGACCCGCTGCGGGAAGCTGACCGGCAGCTTGCCGCCCGGGTTGACCTTGCCGAACAGCACGTCGGCCACGGCGTTGCCGGCCTCGACGCCCGGGAACCAGGCCTCGAGGATGGCCGGCGAGTCCTCGGCCACGCTGCCGAGCGTCAGCGGCCGGCCGTTGAACAGCACGACCGCGAACGGCTTGCCGGTCGCGGCGATCCGCTTGACCAGCTCCTCCTGGAGCCCCGGCAGGTCGATCTCCGTCTTCGACGCCGCCTCGCCGCTCATGCCGCGCGACTCGCCGAGCGCCAGCACGACCTGGTCGGCCGCCTGCGCGGTCGCCACCGCCTCGGCGAAGCCTGCGTCAGAGCCGCACTCGCGTGCGGGCGAGTTGTTCGGCGGGTCCTCGTCGGCGATCGAGCAGCCCTGCGCGTACGTCGCGCCCGGGCTCTGCTCGCGGATCCCGGTGAGCACCGACACGGCGTCCCCGTCGACGCCCGCGGCCCCACCACGGCCCGAGCATGTCGTGCTGGCTGTCGGCCAGCGGCCCGATCACAGCGGTCTTCTTCGACGGGTCGAGCGGAAGCCGCCCGTTCGAGTTCTTCAGCAGCACCATCGAGCGGCTCGCGGCCTTGCGCGCCGCGGCGCGGTCGGCGTCCGTGACGAAGTTGGCCTCGTCCTTCGCCTTCGCCACGTCGACGTACGGGTGCTCGAAGAGCCCCGCGCGGAACTTGATCCGCAGGATGCGGCGCACCGCGTCGTTGACGCGCGAGATCGGCACGCGACCCGAGCGCACCAGCTCGACGCCGTTGTCGCGGATCATCGTGCTCACCATCTCGGAGTCGGTGCCGGCGTTGATCGCGTTCGCCGCGGCCTCCGGCGCCGTCGGCCGCCGTGCCGTGCCCGCACGGGCCCTCGTCGGGGTTGATCGGCGGGCACGCCCGCGTCTCGGCGACGGCGGTGTAGTCGCTCTCGATGAAGCCGTCGAAGCCCCACTCGCGCTTGAGGATGTCCGTCTCGATGTAGCGGTTCGCGCACCCCGGCACGCCGTTGAGCGAGTTGAAGGAGCACATGACCGTGTCCGAGCCGGCGTCGATCGCGGCCTTGAACGGCGGCAGGTACAGGTTCCGCAGCCGCGCGTCGGACATGTCGGTCGTGTTGTAGTCGCGCCCGCCCTCCGGCTGGCCGTAGGCGGCGTAGTGCTTGACGCTCGTGACGACCTTGTCCTTGCGCGGAGTAGTCACCGCCCTGCGCGCCCTTCACGCGCGCCGCGGCGAACACCGAGCCGAGGTACGGGTCCTCGCCCGCGCCCTCGGCGATCCGGCCCCAGCGCGGCTCGTGCGAGACGTCGACCATCGGGCTGTAGATCTGCTTGAGCCCGACCGTGGCCGACTCGCGCGCGCCGATCGTCGCGTCCGTCGACGCCACCCACGGGATCGAAGCTCGAAGCCGCGCCGAGCGGCACCGGGAAGATCGTGCGGTAGCCGTGGATCGTGTCGTAGGCGAACAGGATCGGGATCCCGAGCCGCGACTCCTCGACGGCGAGCTTCTGGAAGTGGTTGATCTTCTCCGGGTCGACGAGGCTGAACACCGACCCGACGCCCTTGCGCGCGTCCGCGTCCGTGATCTGCCCGTCGCTGAGCAGCTGGATCTGCTGGAGCTTCTCCCTCAGCGTCATCTTGCGCAGCAGCGCGTCGACGCGCCGCTCCACCCCGCGGTCCGCGGCGGGACGCGACGGCGCGAGCGCCGCCTCGTCGCTCGAACGTGATGCCGCGACCACTCCTCCCGCGAGTGATGTCGCAGCCACGACCGACAGCGCGACGGCCATCCGACCCTTGCCCATGAGACCTTCCCCCCTACCTCGAAGCGTTCGACGGCCTCGTACCCCGGGGGACAGCCGCACCAACCGGAACACCGGTTCCCCGTACCTGCACAGTCGGGCTCGCCTCGCTGACTGGGGGCGGCCCACCGGGGAGAGTCTCCGCGACCCCTCTCTTCCTCCCCGGAGACTCCCCACACATGCTCAACCAACGCTGGACGCTCGCCGTGGTCTGCGCGGCAACGATGATGTTGATGCTCGACATCGCGGTCGTGAACACCGCGCTGTCGCGCATCGCCGAGGACCTCGGCACCGGCCTCAGCGGCCTCCAGTGGGTCGTCGACGCGTACACGCTCGCGCTCGCCAGCGTCGTGCTCACCGCCGGCTCGCTCGCCGACCGCCTCGGCCGTCGTCGCCTCTTCACGATCGGCCTGTCGATCTTCACCGTCGCTTCAGGGCTGTGCGCGCTCGCGCAGGACATCGTGTTCCTCAACACCGCCCGCGCCGTGCAGGGCGTCGGCGCGGCGATCATGTTCGCCGTCTCGCTCGCGCTGCTCGCGCACGCCTTCCCCGGCGCCAAGGAGCGCGCCGGCGCCCTCGCCGCCTACGGCGCCACGATCGGCGCCTCGTTCGCGGTCGGCCCGCTGGTCGGCGGCCTGCTCACGAGCGGCCTGGACTGGCAGTGGATCTTCCTCGTGAACATCCCGATCGGCCTCGCCTGCCTCTACATCACCCGCGCCTACGTCGCCGAGTCCCGCGACCCCAACGCCCACGGCGTCGACTGGGCGGGCCAGGTCACGCTGACCGCCGGCCTGTTCCTGCTCGTGCTCGCGCTCCTGCGCGGCAACGAGGACGGCTGGGGCAGCACGCTGATCGTCGCCGAGCTGGTCGGCGCGGCCGTCGCGCTGATCGCCTTCGTGGCCGTCGAGCTGCGCGTCAAGCAGCCGATGCTCCCGATGCGCTACTTCCGCGACGGCTCCTTCACCGGCGCCCAGATCACCGCGTTCGCGATCTCCTCCTCGTTCTTCGCGGTCTTCCTCTACATCACGCTGTACCTGCAGCAGATCCTCGGGCTGTCCCCGATCGAGGCCGGGCTCGTCTACATCCCGGGCACGCTGGTCATGCTCGTCGTCTCGGGCGCCACCGCCCAGCTCGGCGCGAAGGTCCCGGCCCGCACGATGATCTCCGTCGGCCTCGCGCTGGTGGCGGTCGGCATGGGCCTGATGATGCTCGCCGGCGTCGACTCGTCCTGGACGGTCACGCTGCCGGGCTTCCTCGTGGCCTCCGTCGGCTGCGGCCTGTTCAACCCCGCTCTGACCAACGTGGCGCTGTCCTCGGTGCCGCAGGACCAGAGCGGCGTGGCCGCGGGCGTCAACGACACCGCCCGCCAGGCCGGCATCGCGGTCGGCGTCGCCGCCCTCGGCGCGCTGATCCCCGCCGAGCACGCGTTCGGCGGCGACCCGGGCAAGTACGTCTCGGGCATGCACGACGCGCTGCTCGCGGGCGGCATCGTCGCCGCCGTCGGCGCGCTGGCCGGCTGGTTCCTGATCTCCAGCAAGTACGGCGCGGCCGCCGAGGCCCCCGTCGAGGAGACCACGGAGCGCCAGCCGCAGCTCCGCCCCGCCTACGAGGCGGCCTAGGCAGACACGACCCTGGGCGCTCGAGCGAGCACGATGCTCGAGTAGCCCAGGGCCTCGTGCTCGCCCACCTCGCGCACCTCGACGGCGCCGCGGCGGACGTCGAAGTCGGGCTCGAGGACGGCGCGGATGTCGCCCTCGTCGACCGACGCGCTCGGGAACCGCTTGCCGCCGACCGCGTAGTGGCCGGCGCGGCGCAGTGCGGCGGTGACGAACGTCCCGCCCGGCCGCACGAGGCCGGTGATGTGCCGCATCAGCAGCTCCCAGGTCGCGCGGTCCGACGTCGCGGAGTCCGCGCAGTAGGCGCTGATCACGGTGGCGTAGCGGGTGCCGCCGAGGGGCTCCGGGTGACGGGCGTCGGCGCGCAGCAGCCGCGTGATCTTCGCGCGGGTGAGCTCCTCCCGGCGGCTGACGTCCGCCTCGGTCGGCGCGGCGGTCCCCTCGCACACGAGCGTGTGGCGCACGAACGGCCGCCAGTCGTGCGCGCCCGGGTCGCGCGCGATCCAGCGCTCGATCTCCTCCAGGTTGCCGGGGAGGTAGTCGGCGAGGTGGATCTCCGACGCGACGCCCGCGGCGAGGAAGACGTGGTGCAGCGTCGGGCCGGTGCCGAACAGAAGGACGGGCTCGCCGCGGTCGACGTGCTCCATCGCGGCGACGAAGAACTCGATCGTCTCCAGCTCGTCGGGCTCGACGCGGCTGTAGTAGTCGGCGAGGTACTCGCCCGGCACCCAGTCCTCCTCGAAGGAGGCGTACCCGCGGCGTGAGAGCGCCGCCTGGGTGAGCCGGCCGAGCCCGTACTCGTAGACGGCCGCGCCGGCGTTCGCGCCGGCCAGGAACACGATCGCGTCGCCCGACGACACCGAGTCGCTGACCACGGCGGCGCCGAACGCGCCCGCGTAGTACGGGACCTCCTTGGCGATCTCGGTCAGCACGTACGCCCCGGCCGTCGCCAGCCGCCGCGCCCGCGGGGCACGGCGCCGCGCGACGTCGTAGGCGAGCTTGGAGAGCGCGTTGGTGCTGGTGCCGGTGCGCTCCAGCAGCGCCTGGTTGGCGCGCAGGCTGATCCGCAGGCCGGCGCCCCACAGCCCGTAGCTCAGCGCCAGCACGACGAGCAGCAGACCGTGCTCGAGCCCGCCGAGCAGCTCCGAGGCCGCCAGCAGGAGCCCGGCGGCCGTCGCGACGGCGTCGAGCGCGTAGGTCGATGCGACGGTGGCGGCGAGGGTCACGGCCCAGCGGCCGGCGACCGCGACGCGGGCACCGGGGGCGCGCAACCGGAGCGCGAGGGGAGCCATCGGCGTCCTTCCGGTTGAAGATACGTACGGTATGTACGTAGTTACGTACCGTACGTACGCATGTCCTCCCTGTCAAGTAGCCTCCCGCCCGTGGCGCGCTCCAACCTCCCTCGCGACGAGGCCCGCCGTCGCTACGTCGACGCCGGCGAGCTCGCCGTCCTCGAGCAGATCCGGATCGACTCCGGGACGCTCGACGAGCGCTCGATCGCCGTCGGGCCCTTCTCCCGGCTCGACGCCGGCGTCGTCGCCGCCGGCGACGGCAAGACGCGCGGAGCGATCACGAACCTGTTCGGCAGCCAGGCCGCCTACCAGGCGGAGACCATGGAGCTCGCCCTCAGCGCCGGCGACTGGATCGAGCAGCTCGTCCTACCCGGCGCCGGAGGACTTCCCCGACGCGGACGGCTGGCTCGACGCGCTGCTGGCGGGCGAGTCCGAGCGCGGCCCGCGCCACGGCGCCAAGCCCGACGGTCGACTACGGCTTCCTGTGGGCGCTGTGGCTGAGCGCCGTGCCCTACGGGATGTGGAGCGACCGCGTGGTCGAGCCCAGCCTCGAGGAGCACGGCCTGTGGGTCGAGCGGCTCGAGCGCGAGTTCACGCACGCGCTGGACCACTTCGGCCTGCGCCTGCGCGACGACGCCACGGCCGGCGACCTTGCGAGCGCGATGGCGAGCCTGATCGAGGGCGTGTGGCTCAACCAGTGCCTGACGAACCAGCACCCGTCGAACCCCCGCGAGCCGATCGCGACCGTCCTGCGCCGGTCGGGGCGGCTGCTCTGGCTGGGAGCGATCAGGCCCTGACGCCGTCGAGCCGGTCGGCCACCATCGCGGCGATCGCGAGCGAGGCGGTCGCGGCGGGCGACGGCGCGTTGAGGACGTGCAGCGCGTGCGCCGTCTCGGCGAACGCGAAGTCGTCGAGCAGCGCGCCGTCGCGGCCGACGGCCTGGGCGCGGACGCCGGCGGGACCGGGCTCGACGTCGTCGAGGCCGACCGCGGGCACGTAGCGGGCGAGGTCGCGCACGAGCAGCCGGCGCGACGCGGCGTTGACGATCTCCCGCGCGCCGGTCCGCCACCACTTGCGGATCAGCTTCGCGGTGCCCGGCCAGCGCAGCGTCGCGCCGATGTCGGCGCGCACGAGCCGCCCGAGCCGGTACGCGTCGCGGGCGCCGGCCAGCAGCGCGGTGGGGCCGAGCAGCACGTCGCCGTGGATGGTGGGCGACAGGTGCACGCCGAGGAACGGGAGCGACGGGTCGGGCACCGGGTAGATCTGCCCGCGCACGAGGTGCGTGCGGTCGGCGCGGAGCTTCAGGTAGGCGCCGCGGAACGGGAGGATGCGCAGGTCGGTCGGCGCGCCCGAGCGCACGGCGAGCAGGTCCGACCATGCGCCGCCGCACGCCACGGCGCGCGGGAAATGCTCGATTGCAAGATCTGACCCCAGGTGGAGGTCGACGCCGTCGGGCCGGTCGACGATCGCTCGCACGTCGACGCCCGTGCGCACCTCGCCGCCGAGCTCTCGCACCTCGCGCGCGTAGGCCTCGGCCACGGCGGCGAAGTCCACGATCCCGGTCCGCGGCGAGTGCAGCGCGGCGAGCCCGGCGACCTCCGGCTCGATCTCGCGCATCTCCGCCGGGCCGACGCGCTCGAGCCCCGGCACGCCGTTGCGGCGCCCGCGCTCCTCGAGGTCGTCGAGCCGCGGCAGGTCGGCGTCGCGGACCGCCACCACGAGCTTCCCGCACGGCTCCGCCGGGATCCCCTGCTCGGCGCAGAAGTCGTACAGCGCGTCGGCGCCCTCGCGGCACAGCCGCGCCTTCAGCGAGCCGGGGGCGTAGTAGATGCCCTGGTGGATGACGCCGGAGTTGTGGGAGGTCTGGTGGGCGCCGAGCCGGTCCTCGCGCTCGAGCACGACGCACCCGCCGCCCGCGGCGCGAGAGCTCCCGCGCCACCGCGAGCCCGACGATCCCGCCTCCGACGACCGCGACGTCAGTCAAGAAGATCCAGTGCCGCGCCGACGACGGACTCGGCGTCGATCTCGTGGTGCTCGTAGAGCTCGGCGATGTCGCCCGACTGGCCGAAGTGCTGCACGCCGAGGCAGGCTATCGGCGCGCCCGCCACGCCGGCCAGGAAGGCGAGCGTGTGCGGGTGCCCGTCGAGCAGCGTGACGATCGGGACGCCGCCGCCGAACAGCCGGTCGACCGTGCTCGGGTCGCCCTCGCCCAGGCCGGAGCGCGCCTGCAGCGAGCGGAAGAGCATGTCGGCGCTGGTGATGCACACGACCTCGGCGGCGACGCCGGCCTCGCGCTCGAGCATGTCGGCGGCCTCGATCGCCTCCGGGACGAGCGCGCCCATCACGGCGATGCTCACCTTCGGCTCAGTCCGGCGAGCGCAGCCGGTAGCCGCCCGCCAGCGCCTCCTCGCGCGTGCCCGTGTGCAGGTCCTGGTCGATCGGCCGCGTCGACAGCCGGAAGTACGCCGAGGTCCCGTCCGAGCGCCCGAGCTGCGAGAGCGCGTGCAGCAGCATCCACTCGAGGTCGCGCCCGAAGGCCGGCTCCCACGACACGCAGCCCGGCTGCTCGATGCCGATCGACGGCGTGATGACCGACTGGTGGGCGCCGCCCTCCGGCCCCAGCGTCACCCCCGACGGCGTGCCGACGAGGATCGACTGGCCGCCCGCGTAGATGCCGAACGACCACGGCTCCAGCGCGCGGGCCACGAACGGGTCGTAGATCGTGCCGACGGGCAGCAGCGGCTGGCCGTCGCGCGACCAGGTGGCGCCCAGCTCGCCGAGCAGCCCGACGAGGTTGACCTCGGCGATGCCCAGCTCGATGTGGCGGCCGTGGTCGCTCTCGCGCCAGCGCACGAGCGTGTCCGTGTCGTCGGCGAACCAGTCGATGCGGTCGCCGATCGCCCAGATGCCCTGCTTGTTGATCCAGCCGCCGAGGTTGGTCGAGGTGCCGACGTCGGGCGAGACGGTCACCACGCGCTCGGCCACGTCCGGCGCCTCGCGGGAGAGGTCGACGAAGAAGCGCCCGAACGCCTGCTGGGTGGACGCCGAGCCCTTGTGCTCGCGCCCCAGGTCCTCGGGGAAGGAGGGCGGCGTGCCGACGAACTTCGGCTTCTCGCGCCGCAGCCGCTGCGCGGCGGCCTCGCACAGCTCGGCCTCCGAGCCGCCCTCGAAGGGCGCCCAGGGATCGCCGGGATCGGTGCCGAGCGTCGAGGCGAGCTGCGCGTACTGCTCGTCGTTGAGCAGCGCGGAGTGGTTGGCGGGATGGCCCTCCGTGGGGAGCATCCAGCCCTTGATCGTGTAGGCGAAGACGACCGTCGGCCGGGCCCGCTCGGCGTCGGCCTGGCGGTACGCGTCGACCAGCGCGCCGAGGTCGTGGCCGCCGAGGTCGCGGAACGTGGCCAGCAGCTCGCCGTCCTCCAGGCCCGTGTCGACCTCGAGGCGCTCGCGCAGCTCTGGCGCGTCGGCGCGCAGCAGCCGCTGGTACTCCTCGTTGGGCATCGCGTCGATGCGCGCGCGCAGGTCCGGGTGGCGGGCGAGCCTCGGCCCGTACTTGACCATCACGCAGTGCCAGCCGGCGGCCTCGAACATCGCCGCGAGCCGCCCCGCCGCGATGTCCGGCACCACGCGGTCCAGCGACTGCCGGTTGAGGTCGACGACCCACATGACCTCGCCCAGGTGGGCGACCATCGGATCGGCGATCGCCTCCCAGCACGCGCCCTCGTCGAGCTCCGCGTCGCCGAGCAGCGCGATCTGGCGGCCGCCGCGCGGCACCTCGAAGTGCCCGGCCACGTAGCGGTGCGCGAGCGCGCCCCAGATCGGCGCCGTCGCGCCGATGCCGACCGAGCCGGTCGAGTAGTCGACGGGATCGGGGTCCTTGGTGCGGCTCGGGTAGGACTGCAGGCCGCCGTACTCGCGCAGCGTCGTGAGGTAGCGGCGGTCGAGCCGGCCCAGCAGGTGGTTGATCGCGTGCAGCACCGGCGACGCGTGCGGCTTGACCGACACGCGGTCGGGCGCCTCCAGGTGCGCGAACCACAGCGCGGTCATCAGGCTCACCATCGAGGCGCTGGAGGCCTGATGGCCGCCGACCTTCACGCCCGACTTGTTGGGGCGCACCCGGTTGGCGTGGTGCACGATCGAGGTGGCCAGCCACAGCACGCGACGCTGGACGCTGTCCAACGTCGCGAGGTCGAGGTCGGACTCGACTGCGGCGGCCACGCCCGTGACGCTACACGCGATGTGCCGCGCAGTTGCGGCAAGACCGACTCCCCGTAGACCTCGATCGCCCGCATGGGATCCGCGCCGGAGTTGTTCTGGAGCACGATCACGGTCGCCCCGAGCTCCTCGAGCCCGCGCAGGCGCTCCACGTGGTGCGCGGGGTCCGAGCCGATGATCGCGTTCTCCATGAACTCCTCGTCGGACATCTCGTCCTCGCCGTGCTCGTACATGTCCCGCGGCTTGTGCCAGTCGCGCCGGTAGTGGTCCTCCGGCTGGGCGCCCTTCCACTTGCGCGCCGACTCGAGCGCGGCCTCGTCGGTCTCGGCCCACGAGAACAGCGCCTGGAAGACGATCTCGCCGTCGCCCTCCTTGCCGGCCTTGCGGCGCGCCTCGCGGTACGCGTCGATCACCTCGGGCGTGGACTCCGGGTCGGGGAGCGTCCACAGCCCGTCGCCCCAGCGGCCGGCCACCTGGGCGGCCTGCGGCCCGAAGGCGGACACCCAGATCGGCGGGCGCTGGTCGGGGAGCGAGTGCAGCTTGAGGTCCTTGGCGGTGTAGAAGCGGCCCTGCTCGGTGATCGTCTCGCCGTTCCACAGGCGGTCGATCATCGACAGCGCCTCGTCCAAGCGCGCGATCTTGTCGCCGGGGCTCGGCCAGTCGTCGCCGAGCGGCACCTCGTTGAGCGCCTCGCCGGAGCCGATGCCGAGGTACGGCGCGGCCGGGGAACATCCGCTCCAGCGTGGCCCACGCCTGGGCGATCATCGCCGGGTGGTAGCGGGCGCCGGTGGAGGTGACGCCGGTGCCGATCGGCACGGTGGTGGCCTGCGCGGCGGCGCCGAGCCACACCCACGCGTGGCCGGACTCGCCGGGCTCCCACCACGGCTGCAGGTGGTCGGAGGCGGAGATGCCGTCGAAGCCGGCCTTCTCGGCGGCGACGGCCTGCTGGAGCAGCGCCTCGGGAGGGAACTCCTCGTGCGAGGCGCCGAAGAAGTGGCGTGTCATCGGCGAGGCCTACCCACGGCGAGTAGTGCCGCACGTCCATCCGTTGTCCTGAGCGGCGACCGCACCGGTGCTAGCTTCCGGCCATGAGCCTTTACGCCGTTGTCAATCCTGCCACCGGGGAGACCGTCAAGGAGTACCCGACGATCTCCGACGACGACCTGCGCGGCGCGATCGGACGCGCCGCCCAGGCGATGCGCGACTGGAGCGCCCAGACCTCGGTCGAGGACCGCGCGGCGCTGGTCGGCCGCGTCGGAGCGCTGCACGCCGAGCAGCGCGACCGCCTCGCCGCCATCATCGTGCGCGAGATGGGCAAGCCCGTCGAGCAGGCGCTCGCCGAGCTGGACTTCACGGCCGCCATCTACGAGTACTACGCCGACAACGCGCCCAAGCTGCTGGCCGACGAGCCGATCGAGCTGCTCGACGGCGACGGCTCGGCGATGATCCGCCGCAGCCCGTACGGCGTCCTGCTGGGGATCATGCCGTGGAACTTCCCCTACTACCAGGTGGCGCGCTTCGCGGGCCCGAACCTGGCGATCGGCAACACGATCCTGCTCAAGCACGCGCCCCAGTGCCCGGAGTCGGCCGAGGCGATGCAGGAGCTCTACATCGAGGCCGGCTTCCCGGCGGACGCCTACATCAACATCTACGCGTCCAACGAGCAGGTCGAGTGGGTCATCGGCGACCCGCGCGTGCGCGGCGTCTCGCTGACCGGCTCCGAGCGCGCGGGCGCGGCCGTGGCCGAGATCGCCGGGCGCAACCTCAAGAAGGTCGTGCTCGAGCTGGGCGGCTCCGACCCGTTCATCCTGCTCAGCACCGACGACCTCGACACCGCGGTCGAGAACGCCGTCGCGGCCCGCGTCGACAACACCGGCCAGTCCTGCAACGCGGCCAAGCGCTTCATCGTCGTCGACGAGCTCTACGAGCCGTTCCTGGAGAAGTTCACCGCCGCCATCACCGCCGTCGAGCCGGGCGACCCGACGAAGCCCGAGACCGAGATCGGCCCGCTGTCGTCGTCCAACGCGACCGAGCGGCTCGCCGAGCAGCTCAAGCGCGCGCTCGACAACGGCGCCAAGCTCGTCGCCGGCGGCGAGCACGACGGCAACTTCTTCAAGACCACGGTCCTGACCGACATCGGCTCCGACAACCCGGCCCGCCACGAGGAGTTCTTCGGCCCGGTCGCGCAGGTCTACCGCGTCAGCGGCGAGGAGGAGGCCGTCGAGCTGGCCAACGACACGCCCTACGGCCTCGGCTCGTACCTGATGACCACCGACGCCGACCAGGCGCAGCGGGTCGCCCAGAAGATCGAGGCGGGCATGGTGTTCGTCAACCTCGTCGGCGCCGACGGCGCGGAGCTGCCGTTCGGCGGCGTCAAGAACTCCGGCTTCGGCCGCGAGCTCGGCCGCTACGGCATCGACGAGTTCGTCAACAAGAAGCTGATCCGGATCGGCTAGCGCCGCAGCTGCGAGACGATCGCCGGGTCCGTGATCCGGCGGTCGTCCGCGAGCAGGAACGCCTTGCTGACGATCAGCGACAGCATGGCGTCGCCCTCGAACGGCAGGAACGCCCGCTCGCGGCGCCTGGGCGAGGCGTCGCGCACGATGCACAGGTAGCGGGTGCCGGGCTCCATCTGGACGTTCCCGCTGCCGAGGTGGATCCGGTACGTGTTCAGGTCGCCCTCCACGACGAGGAAGCGCTCCTCCACCCAGGCGCGGTCGGCGATCTTGAGCTTCGGCACGAGCCGCTCCAGCAGGTCGCGGCGCACCGCGGCCGCCGGCGGACAGCTCCCCGAACGCGTACTCGTCCCAGTAGGCGCCGTAGGCGACGGCCGGGTCGCCGCCCGAGTCCCGCCACTCCGGGTCGTTGCCGACGCTGCACACGCCGACGAACAGGTCGGCGTCGCGCATCACCTCGCTGAAGACGACGGGCGGCACGCGGTCCAGCGGCACGGTCTCGCCCGCCGGGTCGCGGAAGCGCACCTGGTCGGTGGCGACGTATGTGTAGACGCCGGTCCCGCCCTGCTCCTGCTCGATCATCGGCAGCCACAGCTCGGCGGTCAGCTCGTGCTGCGAGAGCAGGAGCGTGGGGCGTGTTGGCCGAGTCCCACGCGCCCTGCAGCGTGTAGCGCCAGCCGCGCTCGCGGAGCAGGCTCGCGAGCTGGTGCTGGCGGAGGATGTGCCCGGCGAAGCGGTTGGAGTAGGTGCCCGTGTCCCGCTCGGCGTCGGTGAGCAGGTACACCTCGCGGTGCGCCTGCTTGAACGGCTGGACGACGAGGTGCTCCTCCAGCCACAGCCGCCAGCCCTGGACGGTCTCGACATCGCTCTCGATCGGGTGCCACAGCGTCACGCGCGCGTCGCCGCCCACCTCCACCTCGCGGTCGCGGCGGTCGACCAGCCTCCCGTCCCACCAGATCGCCGGCTCGTCGCCGACCCGCCAGATCAGTCGTCTGGCGAGGGCGCCGACGACGGGGTGGTCGAGGTAGCGCTCGCGCCAGGTCTCCAGCGGCCAGCCGTGCGGCCGCGTGAGCAGCCGCTCGAGCCGCGCCCGCTGCGCGGGCAGCAGCGCCTTGAGCTCCTTGCGGACCGCTTTGAGCTCGTCCAGCTCCGAGGCGTGGTCGCGCTTGACCGCCTCCGGGATCGTCTTCCGCGTGCGGTCGCCCCGCCGCCACGACAGCTCGACACCCTCGCCCACCGAGAGCACGGCGTCGTACTCGCCGAGCGATCTCGTGAGCGTCGAGCCGGGGCCGAGGCCGAACGTGGGCACCGCGAGCTCCTCCAGCTCGTCGGGCGAGACGCCGGCGCGCTCGGCCGCGGTGCCCATGGCGGCCGCGACGCGCTCCTGCGCCGACGGCAGCTTGAGCCGGGAGCGCATCCGCCCCAGCTGCGCCGCGCCGGCCGTGCCGGGCAGCTCCGCGAGCGCGGCCAGCGCGGCGTTGCCCGCCTTCACCGAGCGCGCGCCGACGTCGGGGATCTTGCGGAAGCAGGCGTCGGCCAGCTCGCCGAGCGGCGCGGCGAGCGACTCGTCCTCGAGCACGACGGGGTACCAGGCGAGCCCGCGCAGGACGCTCGCGTTCGGCTCCGCGATCGGGCCCCTGGCGTCCTGGCCGACGAGCGCGAACCAGCGCGCGAGCGCGTCGCGGACCTCGTCGCGCCCGGCCGCGGCCACCAGCAGTGCGGCCTGCTTGCGCCACTTGATGGTCGGCTTGGCCTGGTTGAGGGTCGCGGCGTGCTCGATCAGGTCGGCCCACGCCTCCGCGCCACGGCTGTCGCGCATGGCCTGCACGGCCCAGGGCTCGCCCGGGTCCAGCCACCCCGGCGGACGCCTCCGGCGCAGGAGGTCGCGGAGGCCCAAGGCTCAGCCTCCGGCCAGCGGCACGAGCCGGAGGAACACCACCTCGGTGTCCGGCGCGACCTCGAGCGGCGCGTCGAGGTCCTCCAACTGCCGTCCGTCGACGATCACCAGCAGCCGGGTCCGCTCGAACGCCTCGACGGCCGCCTCGAACTGTGGCTCCCAGCGGACCTGGCGCAGCACCCGCGGGCCGTTGAGCGTGCGCTCGGCGCCCGTCGGCTCGACCAGGCCCTGGAACACCTGCCCGCGGGAGGCGTTGAAACGGGCGACCTCCTGCTCGATCCGGCTGCGGAGCAACTCGCGAACCGTGGTCGCGCCCTCGGGCAGCTCGACGGCGTTCTCGGCGACGGCGCCGCCCGCGGTGTCCTCGTCGCGCACGATCAGGCGCATCGCGACGGAAGGTAGCTAGTCGACGTCGGGGCGGCGCCGGGTGCGCTTGGTCTCGCCGCGGCGCTTCTTCGAGTCGACCCGCCGCTTCTGCGAGGCGCGGGTCGGCCGGGTCTTCGTGCGCGGGCGGCGGACCTCCAGCGCGTGGGCGAGACGGCCCGCCAAGCGTTCGAGCGCCAGCTCGCGGTTGCGGTGCTGGGAGCGCGTGTCCTGGGCCGCCGCGGTCACGCGCGGCCCGAGCTTGCCCGAGATCCGGGCCTTCTGGGCCTCGCTGAGCGTGGCGCTCTCGCCCACGTCGAACACCGCCTCGACACGCGAGGCGGTGACGTTGGCGTGCTGACCACCAGGGCCGGAGGAGCGGCTCGTGCGGAGCTCGATCTCGTCGAGCGGGATCGCGAGCCCGGGCTTGATCTGCAACGTGTCAGGCATCGTCAGGCAGGAGGTTGTCAGGCGAACCCCGTAACTTCTGTGGAGCCAGGTGGTTAGAGTCGCCGGGAAGCCTCTTCGATCGGAGCCGAATCGCCGTGGAAGCCTCAGCACTTCACGCACCGAGCGTCACCCGGGTTCCGCTCGGCGCGCCGTTGCTGCGGCTGCGGTCCGACGAGCAGCTTCTGGCGCTGTTCCGCGCGGGGAACGACGACGCGTTCGGCGTCATCCACGACCGGTACCGGCAGCGCCTGTTCGCCTACGCGCGCCAGATGCTCTCCCCCGGCTCGCGCCAGGACGCCGAGGACGTCATGCAGGACGTCTTCGTCCGCGCCTACGGCGCGCTGCGCGCCGATGAGCGCGAGGTCAACATCCGCGCCTGGCTCTACCGCGTCGCCCACAACCGCTGCATCGACCACCTGCGCCGCCCGACGCCGCCGGCCGCCGAGATCTTCGAGATGTCGCGCAAGCCGCTGCACGACCCGATCGAGGAGGCCCAGCGCCGCGAGGACCTGACCCGCCTCGTCGAGGACGTCGGCCGCCTGCCCGAGCAGCAGCGCTCCGCGCTGCTCATGCGCGAGATCGACGGCATGTCCTACGCGGACCTCGCCGACGCGCTGGACGTCACCGTCCCGGCCGTGAAGTCGCTGCTCGTCCGCGCGCGGGTCGGCCTGGTCGAGTCCGCCGAGGCGCGCGACGCCGACTGCTGCGAGATCCGCGACGACCTGATGGCGTCCTACGACAAGGGCGTCAAGGCCTCCGGCCGCGCGCGCAAGCACATGCGCTCGTGCGACGGCTGCCGCGAGTACCGCACCGCGCTGCGCGGCATGCGTCGCTCGTTCGCCGCCCTGACGCCCGTGGGCGCCGGTCTGTTCGGCTCGATCGCGGCCAGCGTCGGCCTGGGCGGCGGTGGCGCCGCCGCCGGCGGGGCCGCCGCGGGTGGCGGAGGAGCCGCCGCGGCCGCCGCGGGCGGGACGCTCGCCACCGCCACCGCCTGCAAGGTCGCGGCCGTCGTGTGCACCGCCGCGCTGACGGCGGGCGGCGCGGTCGAGGTCGGTCACAAGCTCAAGCAGCGCTCCGCTCCGGCCCCGCAGGCGGCCGTGGCCGCCGCGCCGGCGACGCTCTCGCCCACCGCCCCCGCCCCGATGCCCGAGCAGCAGATGCTGCACCGCGCTGCGAGCGCGGCGCCCGCCGCCGCCATGCAGCCCGTCGAGAAGGCCAAGGAGCGCAAGGCTAAGGCTAAGGTCAAGGCTGAGAAGTCGCCGGTCACGACGATCCCGGCCGGCGAGCAGACGCCCGCCAAGGGCACCGTGCCGATCACCGTGACGCCCGAGACCACCACGCCCGTGAAGACGACCACCGGCGCGGCCGGCGGCGTCGCGGCGCCCGACGAGCCGGCGACGAGCCCGAGCACGCCGTCGGGTGACGGCTCCGTGACCGCCCCGGCCACCGGCGGCACACCGCAGAGCGGCACGACGGCGCCGGCGGACACGCCCGGCACGGCCGCCCCGGGATCGACCGGGACGGGCGACGACGGCGCACCGCCGTCGGAGCACTAGGCTCCACCGCATCGATCGTCACCTCGAGAGCCTCGACCACGAGACGCTGCTCGTCCGGCGCGGGCGGCGCTCCGGGCTGTACACGATGGTCGCCGTCCACTCGACGGCGCGCGGGCCCTCGCTCGGCGGCTGCCGGATGTGGACCTACGCCGACACGCGGGCCGCGGTCCGCGACGTCCTGCGCCTGTCGCGGGCGATGACCTTCAAGGCCGCGTGCGCGAACCTCCCGCTCGGCGGCGGCAAGGGCGTGATCATGCTCCCGCCCGGCCACGGCGCTCCGGCCGGCGACGCGCGCCGCGCCGTGCTGCTGGACTTCGGCGAGACGGTCGACGCGCTCGGCGGCGACTACCTGACCGCGGAGGACGTCGGCACGTCCGACCGCGACATGGCGGTGATCGCCGAGGCGACGGGCCACGTCTCGGGCCTGGCCGTGGAGCGCGGCAGCTCCGGCGACCCGAGCCCGTGGACGGCGCTCGGCGTGCTGTGCGCGATGGAGGTCGCCTGCGAGCGCGGGCTCGGCAGCGCGTCGCTGTCCGGGCGCAGCGTCTCGGTGATCGGCCTCGGCCGCGTCGGCGGAGCGCTCGCGCGGCTGCTCGCCGAGGCGGGAGCCGAGCTCACAGTCGCCGACGTGGACTCCGGCAAGCAGGGGCTGGCCGAAGAGCTCGGCGCGCGCTGGACCGACCCGGAGACGGCGCTGCGCGCCGACGTCGACGTCGATCGCGCCGTGCGCGCTGGGCGGCGTGCTCGACGAGGAGTCGGTCGGCGAGCTGCAGTGCCGCGTGATCGCCGGGGCGGCCAACAACCAGCTGGCGGCCGACGCGATCGCCGTCGCGCTCGCCGAGCGCGAGATCGTCTGGGCCCCCGACTTCGTGGCCAACGCCGGCGGGATCATCAACATCTCGGTCGAGTTCGAGCCGTCCGGCTACGACCCGGCCCGGGCCGAGGAGCTCGTCCGCGGCGTGGGAGCCACGACGCGGGCGATCTTCGACCGCGCCGACGCCACCGGCGCCACCTCGCTCGCCGCGGCGATGGAGATCGCGCGGATGCGGCTCGCCGAGGCGAGCTCGCGGCGCGCTGCCTAGCCGCGCATCGCGAACGGCATCTTCACGAGCATCCGCGGGATGTCCGTGCGCGACCGGGCATAGGCCTCGGCGAGCCCGTCGGCCGCCACGGGTCCGTGCAGCGGGGCGCCGTGGCCCATCAGCAGGTGCTCGGGCTCGTAGCCGCGGAGGCCGCCCGGCGGGAGCAGGCGCAGCATCGGGTGCATGCCGGCGGCGCGGCCGCCCGCGATGTACGGGTTGGTGCCCACGACCTCGGCCACGATCAGCGCCCGGTGCTCCGGCCACCACAGCGCCGTCTCCTTCCAGCGCGGGATCCGCACCACCTTGATCGCCTCGAAGCCCGTCACGCCGTCCGGCACCTTGAGATGCGGCACGCCGTACTGCTCGGCGAGCTGCGCGCAGTCGCGCCCGTGGCGGTCGAGCAGCTGCAGCACCCCGGCCGGCTCGGCCAGCGCGAGCGCACGCTCGAGCGCGTCGTCGACGGCCACCGGGTCGACGAGCCACAGCCCGCCGTTGACGACCAGCGCGTGCGAGGCCCGCTGCATCGGCTCGTCGAGCACCCAGGTCAGCCCGAACTCGTACTCGTCGTAGGTCTTCACGAAGCGCGGCATCAGAACCGCCCCTCCTCACGCAGCTTCTCCATATGCGCACTCAGGGTGACAGCGGCGGCCTGGCGGAGCTGCGGCGGCGCGTCGTCCCACACGGTGTCGAGCAGCTCGTCCTCGGTGCGCAGGCCGGACTCGAGCGCCGCGACGAGCCGGTCCTCGCGCTCCTGGCGGTGGTCGAGGTACTCGGTGAGCTTGGCGGCCGGGGTCCTCGACCGGCGGGCCGTGGCCGGGGCAGGATGAGCGCGAGCGAGCGGGCGCGCAGGCGCTCCAGGGCGGCCATGTACTCGGCCAGCCGGGTCGTCACGAACACGCTCCCCTGCCCGAGGACGGCGTCGCCGGTGAAGGCGACCCGGTCCGCCACGAACACCAGGTGGTCGTCGGCGTGGCCCGGTACGAGGACCGCCTCGAACGGGCCGAAGGTGGAGCGGTCGCGCAGCGTGACGTCGGCCGGATAGCGGAAGGCCGCGACCGGCGGGCCGCCGAGGCGCTCGCGCAGTTCGGCCACGCCCTCGACGTGATCCTCGTGGTCGTGCGTGATCGCGATCCCGCCGGCGCCCCCGCGGCGCTCCACCTCGGCGGCGATCGCGTCGAGGTGCGCGTCGATCGCGGGGCCCGGGTCGACCACCCACGCGGGATCGCGGCCGAGCACCCAGGTGTTGGTGCCGTCCAGCGTGAACGGGCTGGGGTTGTCCGCGCGGATCCGCGCGACGTCGTGCCCGGAGAGGCTCAGCGGCGGCACCAGGCGGTAGACGGGGCCGCTCAGCGACACCGCGTACACCCGCCCGCGCGCGTCCTCGCCGAACGACGACAGGGACTCGACCTTCATCGAGGTGTTGCGCACGGAGCGCGCGCGGCCCGGGCTCAGCCTGGCCGACTCGATCCGCCCGCGGCAGAAGTCGCCGAACAGGTAGCGGCCGTAGACCCCGCGCAGCGAGCGGTCGCGCACCACGACGCCGCCGGTGATCGAGCAGTTGCCCTTGCTGTGGAAGCGCTGGATGACGGGCTTCACGGCGCCGGGGGCGGACTCGCCGGGCGTGTAGCGGTTGCGGCCCTCGAACGGCCGCCAGCCGAAGTTCTTGCCGCGCCCGTTGCGCACGAAGTCGATCTCCTCGACCTCGTTCTGGCCGACGTCGCCGATCGAGAGGTCGCCGTTGCGGCGGTCGAACGAGAAGCGCCACGGGTTGCGCAGCCCGTAGGCGTAGATCTCGCCGCGGGCGCCGCTGCGGCCCGACGAACGGGTTGCCGCTCGGCACCGAGTACGCCTTGCCGCCGGACGCCTTGGGGTCGATGCGCAGGATCTTGCCGAGCAGCGAGCCGAGGTTCTGCCCGTTGCCGCGCCTGCCGTGCTGGTCGCCGGCGCCGCCGCCGTCGCCGGTGCCGATGTAGAGGTGCCCGCCGGGCCCGAACAGCAGCAGGCCGCCGTTGTGGTTGGACTCCGAGTCCGCCATGTCGAGCACGGTCCGGGCCGAGCCGGAGTCCGCGCGGTCGGCGCTCGAGCGCTTGTACTCGACGACGTGCTGGTCGCCGTCCTTGCCGGTGAAGTAGACGTAGAACAGCCCGCTCGAGGCGTAGTCGGGCGAGAACGCCATCGAGAGAAGGCCCTGCTCGCCGCCCGAGGTCACCTGGCCGGTGATGTCCAGGAACGGCGTGGAGGCCTTGCGCCCGTTGCGGACGACCATGATCCGCCCGCCCTGCTCGACCACGAACTGGACCTTGCGGTCGCCGCGCGGGGCGGTCACGAACACCGGGCTGTCGAAGTCGCCGATCTTGCGCAGCTTGGCGCCGCGGGCGCTCGCGGTGGCGGTCGGCGTCGAGGTGGCCTCCGCGGTCGCCGTTGCGGTGGCGGTCGGCGTCCGCGCCGCGGCTCCGCCCTGGTCGCCGGAGCCGCCACAGCCGAGCACGAGCGCGCAGGCCGCGGCCCCGGTGATCAACGCGCGGCTCTTCACGCGGGCTGCCGTACCCGCGCGGGTGACGGGGCACGCCCGCGATGGAGGAACCTGGCGGCCACGACGCCGCCGACGGCTCCGAACAGATGGCCCTGCCAGGACACGCCCGGCGTCGGGACGAAGCCGGAGACCAGCGTGGCGCCGTACACGGCGATCACCGCCAGCCCGCCGATGATGTGCCATCCGGTGCGGGTGTAGGCGCCGCGGGCGATCAGGTACGCGGCGAACCCGAACACCATGCCGCTGGCGCCGATGTGGATGGTGTTCGACGGCGCGAACAGCCAGGTGCCGAGGCCGCCGACGACGATCACGATCACGGAGACGATCGCCATGCGCTTGAGGCCGCCGATGGCGATCGCCGCGCCGAGGATCACGAACGGGATCGTGTTGCCGATCAGGTGGCCCCAGCTCCCGTGCAGGAAGGGCGAGAGCGGCACGCCGACCAGCCCGTCCGGGTCGCGCGGCCGGATCCCCGCGGAGTCGGGGTCGCCTCCGACGGCGTCGTAGGCCTCGACCAGCCACATCACCGCGACCATGGCCGCGATCAGGATGAAACCGCCCGTGCGGTCCTGCTCGTCGCGCTTCACGGCCGGAACGCTACGGCAACGAGCTCAAGATGCGTTGAAGCCAGCCGTCGACGGCCGCGACGAGCCCCGGCTTGTCGCTGCGCAGGGAGTGGTTGCCCTTGAGGCGCACGACCTCGCGGCCGGGCGCCTCGGGCGGCATCCCGAACGGGTCGCTCTCCCCCTGGACGATCAGGACCGGGACCTCGACGGCCTCCAGCTCGGGCAGCCGCGTCTTCTCCGGGCGCCCGGGGGGATGCAGCGGGAAGGCCAGGCAGACGACGCCTTGCGCGCCGGTCTCCGCGGCCGTGCGACACGCCACCCGGGCGCCGGACGAGCGCCCGCCGCACAGCACGGGCACATCGCCGCGCAGATGCTCGACGACGGCGATCCAGGCGGCGTCGAGCTGCGGCGCCGGCGCCGGGGACTTCCGGCCCGCGACGCGGTAGGGCTGTTCGATGAGCGCGACGCTGACGCCCGCCTGGTTGGCGGTGCTCGCGGCGGCGACGAGGTCGGGCGCGGTCACGCCTCCCCCGGCACCGTGGCCGAGGATGAGCAGCGCGCGGGGGTCGTCGACCGGCTGCAGGTGCGCGCGGGCCGGTCCGTGAGGCGTCTCGATCACGATCGGGAGCGTACGATGCGGACCATGCGATGGGCTTTGGGGATCGTGTTCATGCTGCTCGCTCCGGCATCTGCCGCAGCGCAGCAGGCGCCGTCCGGCGCGTTCAGCCTGGTCAGCGACGCTGCGCCCACGGTGGTGCAGGAGATGCGCTACATCACGCCGCACAACTTCATCGGGCGCCCGATCAAGGGCTACCGCGACGCCGAGTGCATCCTCACCCGCCAGGCCGCCGACGCGCTCGCCCAGGTGCAGGCGGCGGTGCGCCCGCGCGGCTACACGCTCAAGGTCTACGACTGCTACCGCCCGCAGCGCGCGGTCGACGACTTCGTGGCCTGGGGCAAGCGCCTGAAGGACCAGAAGATGAAGGCCGAGTTCTATCCGCGCGTGGACAAGCGCAATGTGTTCAAGGACGGCTACATCGCGACCAAGTCCGGCCACTCACGCGGCAGCACGGTGGACCTCACGCTCGTCAAGCGCCCGCCCGGCAAGCAGGAGCGCTACCACCGCGGCGACCGGCTGCGCGACTGCGCCAACCCGCGCGCCAAGCGGTTCCGCGACAACTCGATCGACATGGGCACGGGCTACGACTGCTTCGACGTGAAGTCGCACCCGTTCGCCGCCTCGGTGACGAAGAAGCAGCGTCGCAACCGGCTGATCCTGCGCCGCGCGATGCTCGCCGCCGGCTTCAAGGGGCTCGAGACGGAGTGGTGGCACTTCACCCTGCGCGACGAGCCGTTCCCCGAGACGTTCTTCGACTTCCCGGTCGCCCGCTCGTCGCTCAGCGGCTGACGAGCGCCGCGAACAGCTTCTCCAGCTCCGCCGCCGGGTCCTCCGTGAGGCCGGTGTGCACGGCCGAGGGCTGCACGATCGTGCTCGACGGCGCGGTGATCCAGTGGAAGCGCTCCGACTGGGGCATCGTGGCGATGTGGCCGCCCTCCGGGAGCCCCTCGGCGACCGCGACGAGCGTTTCGAGCTGCGTGCGGACCTCGCCAGGGTCGCACCCGGGGGCGAGCGCGGCGAGCACCGCGTCGTCGAGCTGGGCCTTGGCGCCGAGGTAGCGGAGCGGGCGGCAGAACAGCGCGACGCCGGCGTTGAACGCCTCCCCGCGCTCCACGCGCGGGACGACGCGGAGCATCGCGTACTGGAACGGGCTACCGGGCACCGTCGGCCTCCTCCACGAAGCCCGCGCGGTTCTCGAGGCGCGCGGCGAGGTGGGCGGCGTAGCCGTCGCGGTCCGCCCAGCTCTCGGGGACGTCGGCGGCGATCGCGTGCAGCTTGGCCGCGTCGAGCGCGCGGCGCGAGGCGGGCGTCGGCCTCGGCGATCGAGCCGGCGAACGGCAGCAGCACGTGGTCGCGGATGGCGGGGAAGCGCTCTCCGGCTCGCGCGACCGGATCGCCGGGCGCGTGGTGCACGTACAGCGCCGCCCCGTGGTCGATCAGCCACAGGCCGTGGTGCCAGCGCAGCAGGTTGGGGTTGCGGGGCGTGCGGTCCACGTTGAGCACGAAGGCGTCGAACCAGACGACGTCGGCGGCCAGCTCGGGCTCTGGCGGGAGCTGCGGCGTGAACGGCAACGCGCCAGGCAGGAAGTCCATCCCGAGGTTGATCCCGCCGCTGGCGGCGATCAGCTCCTGGATCTCGGGGTCGGGCTCGGCGGCGCCCAGCGCGGGGTCGAGCTCCATCAGCACGAGCTCGGGCACCGGCAGGCCCAGGGCGCGCCCCACCTCCCCGGCGACGATCTCGGCGGCGAGCGCCTTGGTCCCCTGGCCGGCGCCGCGGAACTTGAGCACGTACAGCCCGTCGTCGTCGGCCTCCACGAGCCCGGGCATCGAGCCGCCCTCCCGCAGCGGGGTCACGTACCGGGTCGCGGTCACCGTGCGGAGCACGCTGGCATCATGGCGGGCCATGCCGACGAAGCTGTGGGAGCCGCCGGAGGAGCTGGTCGAGAACGCGCTGATGACGAAGCTACATGCGCTGGCTCGACCGTGGCTTCGAGACCTACGACGACCTGTGGCGGTTCTCCGTCGAGGACCTCGAGGAGTTCTGGGCCTCGATCTGGAAGTTCTTCGAGGTCGACTCGTCCTACGACGAGGTGCTCGCCAAGCGCGAGATGCCCGGCGCCGTGTGGTTCAAGGGCGCCGAGGTCAACTACGCCGAGCGCGCCTTCCAGGGCAAGGCGGACGACGCGCTGGCGATCGTCCACGCGGGCGAGCTGCGCGACCAGGCCGAGCTCACGTGGGGCGAGCTGCGCGAGCAGGTCGCGGGGATCGCGGCCGGGTTGAAGGCCATGGGCGTCGAGCGCGGGGACCGCGTGGCGGCGTACATGCCGAACATCCCGGAGGCGATCGCGGCGTTCCTCGCGACCGCTTCGATCGGCGCCGTGTGGTCGAGCTGCTCGCCGGACTTCGGCGCGCGCAGCGTCGTCGACCGCTTCCAGCAGATCGAGCCGAAGGTGCTGCTGGCGGTCGACGGCTACAAGTACAACGGCAAGGAGTACGACCGCACGGAGACGGTCGACGGGATCCACTCCGAGGTCGGCGGCGAGCTGGTGCGGCTCGGCTACCTGGACGGCTCCGGCTGGCAGGACGGCTTCCTCGGCGACGGCGAGCTGGAGTTCGAGCGCGTGCCGTTCGACCACCCGCTGTGGGTGCTCTACTCGTCCGGCACCACGGGGCTGCCGAAGGCGATCGTCCAGGGCCAGGGCGGGATCCTCATCGAGCACCTCAAGAAGCTCCACCTCCACGTGGACCTGCAGGCCGGCGACCGCTTCTTCTGGTTCACCACCACCGGCTGGATGATGTGGAACTTCCTGGTCAGCGGCCTGCTCACCGACGCCGCGATCGTGCTCTACGACGGCTCTCCCGGATCCCCGGACATGGGCGTGCTGTGGGACTTCGCCGAGTCGGCGGAGGTGACGACGTTCGGCACCAGCGCGAGCTACATCGCCGCCTGCATGAAGGCCGAGCGTCGAGCCCGGCGACGGCCGCGACCTGTCGAAGCTGAAGGCGGTCGGCTCGACCGGCTCGCCGCTCTCCCCCGAGGGCTTCCGGTGGGTCTACGAGCACGTCGGCTCGGACACGTGGCTGTTCTCGACCAGCGGCGGCACCGACCTGTGCACGGCGTTCGTGGGCGGCTGCCCGCTCGTGCCGGTCTACGAGGGCGAGCTGCAGGCGCGCGCGCTGGGCGCGAAGGTCGAGTCCTGGAGCGAGGAGGGCGAGTCGCTGATCGGCGAGGTCGGCGAGCTGGTCGTCACCGAGCCGATGCCCTCGATGCCGCTGTTCTTCTGGAACGACGAGGGCGGCGAGCGCTACCGCGAGTCCTACTTCGACATGTTCCCCGGCATCTGGCGCCACGGCGACTGGATCGAGATCACCGAGCGCGGGACGGCGATCATCTCCGGCCGCTCGGACTCGACGATCAACCGCGGCGGGATCCGCATGGGCACGGCGGAGATCTACCGCGCCGTGCTCGCGCTCGACGAGGTGACCGACGCGCTGGTCGTCGACATCCCGAAGGAGGGCGAGGAGAACTTCATGCCGCTGTTCGTGGTGCTGCGCGACGGCGCGGACCTCGACGAGGACCTCACGAAGGCGATCCGCACGCGGATCCGCGAGGACTGCTCCCCGCGGCACGTGCCCAACGAGGTCGTCTCGGTCAAGGAGGTCCCGCGGACGCTGTCGGGCAAGGTGCTCGAGCTGCCGGTCAAGAAGATCCTGCAGGGCGGCGATCCCGAGAAGGCGGCGAGCCGCGACTCGCTGGCCAACCCCGAGGCGCTCGACTTCTTCGTGGACTACGCCTCGCGCGGCTGAGGCGGCGGCCGGCGCCGCAGCCTCCCGCCCAGCCCGGGCGGCAGCCGGCCGTCGGTGCTCAGCCACGAGCCGGCGAGGATCAGCAGCAGCCCGACCACCGCGCCCGCGCCGGGGCGCTCGCCGAGCACGGCCATGCCGACCGCGACGGCCACGAGCGGGTTCACGTAGGTGATGACCAGCGCGCGGCCGGGGCCGATCTCCGCGATCAGCCGGCCGAACACCACGAACGCGGCCGCCGTGCAGAACAGCCCGAGCACCACGATCGACAGGATCGCGTCGCCGCTCGGCATCTCGGTCGGCGGCGTGGCGATCGTCAGCGGGGTCAGGAACACCGCGGCGATGGCCAGCGACACGGCCATCACGGCGACCGCGTCGAGGTCGGAGAGCGTCCTGCGCAGGATCATCGGCCCGGCCGCATAGCCGACCGCGGCGAGCAGGACGGCGAGCGCGCCGAGCAGCTCGTCGCTGCGCCCCGCCACGTCGATGCCGACCAGCGCGACCACGCCGCTGAAGCCGATCAGCAGCCCCACCAGCCGGCCGCCGGTCGCACGCTCCGCGGGGTCGAACCGGATCGCCAGCACCGCGATCAGCAGCGGGACGGCCGCGATGATGATCGCCGCCAGGCTCGAGTCGATGTGCTGCTCGCCGGCCGCGATCAGCGGGAACGGGATCGAGATCTCCAGCAGCGCGTAGAGCGCCAGCCACTTCCCGCGGCCCTTCAGCGTCTTCAGCGACCCCGCCCGCCACGCCAGCGCCAGCAGCACCACCGCCGCCAGCACCACCCGCGACCACGCCACGAACGCCGGCGACAGCCCGTCGTCCACCGCGATCTTGATGAACAGGTACGAGACGCCCCAGAGCACCGACATCGTCCCGAACCAAGTCCACGCCCGCACGCTCACGACCCGCGGAGTCTGCCACTTCATTCCACCCACATAAGGGGTCTGACCCTTTATGGCAGTGGAATGAAGCAACGCCGGAAATTGGTGTGATTGGCTTGGTGGGTGGTGCGGACCGTGATCTCGTGGGCGCTGGTGGCGGTGTGTGCCGCGTGGCTGGTCGTGCGGGCGTTCGGGCTGGAGCGCGGGTATCCGATGGTGCCGCTGCTGGCGTTCACGCCGCTGGCGGTGGGCGGGGCGGTCGTGGCGGCGGTGATCGCGGCGGTGCTGGGGCGGCGGGCCGCGGCGGCGGTCGCGGTGGTCGTGGCCGTGGGGCTGGCGGCGCTGGTCGCTCCGCGCGCGCTCGGCGGCGCGAGCGCGGCGGAGGGCGGGAGCGCGGGGCGGCTGCGGGTGCTGACCGCGAACGTGTACCAGCAGCCGCGCGCGGCGCGGTCGCTCGCGGCGATCGTGCGGCGCGAGAAGCCGGACGTGGTGAGCGTGCAGGAGCTGACGCCGCGCGTGGCTCGCGAGCTCGCGCGACCTGCTGCCCAACCGCGTCATCGACGTGCGCGAGGGCGGCTTCGGGACCGGGCTGTACTCGCGGCTGCCGCTGGAGCGCCGGAGGGCGCCGCGCGGGCAGGCGGTGACGGTGGCCGAGGTGACCGTGCGCGGCGCCGCCTCGCCGCAGGTGTGGGCCGTGCACCCGCGCGTGCCGAGCCGGGCGGAGAACATGGCCGAGTGGAAGGCGGACCTGCGCGCGCTGCCGCCGGCGACCGACGAGACCGTGAAGATCCTGGCGGGCGACTTCAACGCGACGCTCGACCACGCCGAGCTGCGGCGCGTGATCGGGCGCGGCTACGAGGACGCCGCCGACACCGTCGGCGCGGGCCTGCACGCGACGTGGCCGGCGAACCGCCGCTTCCCGCCGCCGGTGACGATCGACCACGTGCTGGTCGACGAGCGCGCCGGGGTGCGCTCCCTGCGCGTGATCCCGCTCGCGGGCAGCGACCACCGCGCCGTGCTGGCCGAGATCGCGCTGCCCGAGTCGCCGACGCGGCGCTAGGGCGTGATCAGCTGGAGCGTGCCGTCGGTGCGCGAGGCGACGAACACGCGGCGCGAGCCGGGCTCGACGGCGACCGTGTTCGGCTGGCGCACGGTCGGGAAGCTGCGCAGGCGCTCCGGCTGGTCGCCGCCGCGGAGCTCGACGACCTCGTTGCGGGCCGTGAGCGTGACCCACACGCGGTCGCCGGTCGGGTCGGCGGCGATCCCGTAGGGCGAGCCGGGCAGCTCGATCCGGCCGACCCACTTCAGGCGCGGCTGCGTGGCGTAGACGATCACCGCGTCGCCGCGGGTGTCGGTGATGTAGATGCGCCCGGCGGCGTCGGCCACGGCGTGGGTGGGGCCGATGCCCGCGTTGCGCGACCCCTCCCCCTTCAGCGTGCGCGGATCGAACAGCTCGATCGTGTAGGCGAGCACCGAGATCACGCCGATCTTGCCGCCGGCGGCGACCACGCCGCCGGGCTGCGCGTCGACGGTCGCGTCGCCGACCACGCGGCCGTCCTGGAGCGCGGTCAGCGTGGAGGAGAACTCGTCGCCGACGAACACGCGGCCGCCGAGCCCCGCCGCGTCGTGCGGCTGGTCGCCGACGCGGGTGACGCGCTTGCCGCCGCCGGGCAGGGAGACCTCGACCAGCTCGTCCGCGGGCTCGGCCGGGACGAGCACCGGGCCGCCGGGCGCGGCGAGCTGCAGGTGGCGCGGCGGGCCGGGCAGCGGCACGCGCTTGCGGAGGGTGCCGTCGCGGTCGAGCAGCGCGAGCGACGGTGGCTCGCTGACGCCGACGGCGACGAGCCCCGTCTCGGCGTCGAAGGCCACGCCCTCCGGCTTGCCGCCGACGCGGACGACGCGACCCGCGGGCTTGGCGGCCGGCTTCGGCGAGGTGGCGGGCTCGGCCGCGCGCGGCGGGTAGACGGGCGCCGGGCCGGCCTGGCGCGGCGGGTCGTCGCCACCGCAGCCGGCGAGGGCGGGGAGCACGAGCGCGATGGCGAGCCGGCGCCGCACGCGCACGACCGTAGCGGCGCGACCGCGCGGCGCGGCGCCGCGATCAGAACGCGGTCGAGAGCGCGAGCGGGAACACGGCCCCGGCGCCGCGGCGGCGGAGCTGGCCGGCGACCATCGCGAGCGTCCAGCCGCTGAAGCGCACGTCGTCGACGAGCAGGCAGGCGCCCGGCGGGAGGTCGCCGGACACCGCGAAGGCGCCGCGCACGTTGGCGACCTGCTGGGCGGAGTTGGCCATCTCGCGCTGGGGCGGGCGGTCGGCGGCGCGCGACAGCGCGGGCGCGAACGGCTTGCCCAGCGCCTCGGCGAGGCGGCCCGCGAAGTCGGTCACCGGATCGCCCGGGCGGCGCGAGGGGACGGCGGCGACCCAGTCGGCCGGGATCGCCCACGCGCGCACCAGGTCGGCGGCGGCCTGCACCAGCTCGTCGGAGAACCGGCCCTCGCGCAGCCCGGCGCGCACCTCTGGGTCCCAGCCGCCGTCGCCGAGCCGCGCCAGCGCGCGGCCCTCCTCGGCCCGGACCTCGTCGGGCAGCTTCTTCATCGCGCCCGTCTCGCTCGGGGCCATCTTCTTGACCTCGAGCACGAGCGGGCGGGAGCGCAGCAGCAGCGCCGCCTCGCGCACCAGCGCGGGATCGAGCGCGCCGCCGAACTTCGGGCCCGCGCAGGCCGCGCAGATGCCGCAGTCGGCCGGATGGGGGTCGTCCAGCTCCTCGCGCAGCGCGCGCATCAGGCAGCGCCCGTCGGCGCCGAAGGCGGCCATCGCCGCCTGCTCGCGGCGGCGCAGCTCGGTGATGCGGGCGTAGCGCTCGGCGTCGTAGGCCCAGTCGCCGCCCTCGCGCACCCACTTCGTGCCCTCGCGGGCGACCGCGCCCTCGACGTCGAGCACCTTGAGCATCGCCTCGATGCGGCCGCGGCCGAGGTTGACCTCGGCGGTCAGCTCCGGCGTGGTGGCGCCCTCGGAGCCGATCCGCTCCAGCACCCGCTCGACCAGCTCGCGCCGCGGGAACGCCTGCTCGATGAAGAAGTCCTGGATCCGGCGGTCCTCGGCGCCGCGCAGGAGCACGACCTCCGCACGCTCGATCGCGCGGCCGGCACGGCCGACCTGCTGGTAGTAGGCGATCACGGAGCCGGGCGCCTGGTAGTGCACGACGAAGCCGAGGTCCGGCTTGTCGTAGCCCATCCCGAGCGCGCTGGTCGCGACCACGGCCTTGAGCTCGTTGCGCAGCAGCCGGTCCTCGACCGCGATCCGGCGCTCGGACTCCACCTCGCCGCTGTAGGCCTCGGCGGGGATGCCGCGGGTGGTCAGCCACTCCGCGACGACGTCGGCGTCGCGCTTGGTGAGCGTGTAGACGATCCCCGAGCCCGGCAGCGTCTCCAGCCACGTGGCCAGCCACGCCAGCCGGTCCGCCTGGCCGGGCAGCTCCACGACCTCGAAGCGCAGGCTCGAGCGGCCCAGCTCGCCGCGGTAGGCCTTCACGTCGCCGCCCAGCTGCTCCACCACGTCGGCGACCACGCGGTCGTTGGCCGTGGCGGTGGTCCCGAGCACGGGCACGCCCTCGGGCAGCTGCGCCAGCATGTCGCGCAGCCGCCGGTAGTCCGGCCGGAAGTCGTGCCCCCAGTCGCTGATGCAGTGCGCCTCGTCCACGACCACCAGCCCCACGCGGGAGGCGAACAGCGGCAGCATCTCCTCGCGGAACTTCGGGTTGTTCAGGCGCTCGGGCGAGATCAGCAGCAGGTCCACGGCGTCCGCGGCCAGCAGGTCGCGCACCTCGTTCCACTCGTCCCGGTTCGTGGAGTTGATCGTGCGCGCCCGGATGCCCAGCCGCTCGGCCGCCGCGATCTGGTTGCGCATCAGCGCCAGCAGCGGGGAGACGATCAGCGCCGGGCCGGCCCCGCGCTCACGCAGCAGCGCGGTGGCGAGGAAGTAGACCGCGGACTTGCCCCAGCCCGTGCGCTGCACGCACAGCACGCGCGCGCGGTCGTCCACGAGGTCGCGCACCGCCTCGAGCTGGTGCTCGCGGAACCGCGCCTCCGGCCCCGCGAGCGACTGCAGCAGCTCCTCGGCCCGCGTCTCGATCGTCGTACTCATCACACCGACGATAGGCGCCCCGCCGGAAGGTTCGCCCCCCGATGGCGGAGAATCCCCAGGCGGTGGCCTTCGTCTACCTCCTGCGCTGCGCCGACGGCTCGCTGTACTGCGGCTGGACCACGGACGTCCCGAAGCGCCTCGCCACGCACGCCACCGGCAAGGCCAGCAAGTACACCGCCACCCGCCGCCCCGTGGCTCTGGCGGCGGCCTGGGAGCTCCCCACCCGCAGCGACGCCCGCAGCCTCGAGGCGAGGATCAAGCGGCTCACGCGGCCGCAGAAGCTCGCCCTCCTGCAGGGCGACCCCCCGGAAGGGGCGGTGCGGTTTGCCCTACCGCCGGGCTAGTACAGGTTCCTCTGTTGTGACCTCCCGGTGAACGCGATCCTGTGAAGCGTCAGGGAATCGCCAATCACCAGGGAACAATGAACTCAAATACCGACCGCGAGCCCGCCGCTGAGCGCGCGCAGGCTCGTCGTGATGCCCTCGCGCTCACCTTCGCCGGACCGCTCGTCACCGCCGTACTCCTCGTCATCTGGGCCGCCACCGGCGCCGGCTACTTCTGGCCGCTGTGGCCGCTGCTCGGGATGTCGATCGCGCTGATCGTCGCGCTGTATCGCGCGTACGGGCCGGTGGCTCAGCCGGCCGCCGGGGCCGCCGAGGCCCCGCGCCCACCGATGTAGCGGCGCCCGATCGCGTGGGCGAGCCCGCCCACGGCCAGCGCCAGCAGCGGATGGAAGGCCGCGACCTCCGGAGCGTCGTCGCGGAACTCGGGCAGCGAGATCTGCAGCGTGCAGATCAGCGCCAGCGCCAGGCTCAGCAGGATGTCCGTCTTCGTGCGCGGGCCGATGAGCGCCAGCAGGAACACCAGCACCGTCAGCCCGTGCGTGATGCCGCCGACGGTCTCGTGGGCCTCGAAGCTCGAGGCTCCGAAGATCCCGAACCCGGCGAGGACGAACTGGACCAGCACGAGCGTCGCGACGAGCATCGCGAGACCGGCGTAGAGCGTCGTGATCCCCTTGCGCATGGCGGAAACCCTAACTACCGGACCGGCGGCCTGCGGCGCACGGGCGCGCGCCCGGGCGGCTGGTGCGGCTCGGGCCGCTGCGGCGCGGCCGGAACCTTGAGCTTCAGGCCCGATCCCGGCTCGACCGTCGCGCGCTCGCCGTAGTGCGTGATCTGCAGCGCCTCGCCGTCGGTCAGCCGGTAGAGGACCTCGGAGTCCTCGACCTCGACGCACAGCCGCCGCCCGCGCCAGCTGATGCGGAACGACAGCCGCGTCAGCGCCGGCGGGAGCCGCGGGGCGAAGCTCAGGCGCGCCCTCGTTGTCGCGCATGCCGCCGAACCCGTTGACCACCGCGCTCCACGCGCCCGCCAGCGACGCGATGTGCAGCCCGTCCTTGGTGTTCTCCTTGAGGTCGGCGATGTCCACCAGCGCGGCCTCGGCGAAGTAGTCGTAGGCCAGCTCGAGGTGGCCGACCTCGGCC
Organism: uncultured Solirubrobacteraceae bacterium; assembly: GCA_963723395.1. Classification (GTDB taxonomy): domain Bacteria; phylum Actinomycetota; class Thermoleophilia; order Solirubrobacterales; family Solirubrobacteraceae; genus DATFQI01. Next base: position 125,372 of record CAVRQL010000006.1, read on the forward strand.
GCCATCACCGCCTGCGTGCACGCCGACAGCGACGAGTCGCGCACCGTGATGGCCTCGTAGTAGGCGAAGTTGCGCGCCTTCTGGTTGGGCGTGAAGGCGTCGCCGCGCACCTGCATGGCGAGCACGAGGTCCGGCTGCTTGACGACCTGGCGGCGGTAGAGGTCGAAGTACGGGAAGTGCAGCAGGAGCGGGTACTTGTCCTCGGGCGTCTTGTTGAAGTTCCACAGCGCCTTGCGCGTGAAGTCCTCGTTCTGCGGGTGCACGTCGAGCGCGTCGTCGTACGGGATCGCCATCGAGCCGGCGGCGTCGCGCCAGGAGGCCTCCTCCTCGACGTCGACCCCGAGCGCCTCGGCCTCGTCGCGGTGCCTGCCGCACCACTCGGCCGCCGCGCGCAGGTTCCACTGCGCCATCAGGTTCGTGTAGACGTTGTCGTCGACGATCGCCGTGTACTCGTCCGGGCCCGTCACGCCGTCGATGTGGAAGGCGCCCTCGGCGTCGTGGTGGCCGAGCGAGCGCCACAGCCGCGCCGTCGGGACCAGCAGCTCGAGCCCGACGGTGCGCTCGAACTCCTCGTCGCCCGTCGCCTGCACGTAGCGGATCACCGCGGCCGCGATGCCGGCGTTGATGTGGAAGGCCGCCGTGCCCGCCGGCCAGTAGCCGGAGCACTCCTGCCCGCGGATCGTGCGCCACGGGAAGGCGGCGCCGTCGAGGTGCAGCGTCGCCGCGCGCTCCACCGCGAGGTCGAGCGTCGACCATCGCCATCGCAGCGCGTCGGCCGCCGCGTCGGGCACGGTGTAGGTGAGCAGCGGGAGCACGAAGCTCTCCGAGTCCCAGAAGGAGTGCCCGTCGTAGCCGGGACCGGTCAGCCCCTTGGCCGCGATCGCCCGCTGCTCGGCGCGGGCGCCCGCCTGCAGCGCGTGGAAGATCGAGAAGCGGACCGCCTGCTGGAGCTCCAGGTCGCCGTCGAGCTCGACGTCCGCGTTCTCCCAGAACTCGTCCAGATAGGCGCGCTGCTCCGTGGCCAGCCCGTCCCAGCCGGACTTGCCGGCGGCGGCCAGCGCCGCGTCGACCTGGTCGCGCACCGAGGGGAGCGAGCGCACGCTCGACCACCCGTAGGCGAGCAGCTTGTCGACCTTCAGCGGCTGCCCGGGCTCGATGTCGGCGGTGATCGTGACGCGCCCGAGGTCGTCGCGGCTCTCGGTGGCGAACACCCAGCCCTCGGGACCCTGGATGACGTGGTCCATGCCCGCCGCCATCCGCAGCCGCGAGCGGCGCGTGATGTGCACCAGCACGGCGCGCATGTCGTAGGTGCGAGTGCTCCTCGGCCACCAGCGGGGCGGCGAGCGCGGCCGCAGCGCGCGGGTCCTTGGTGGTCACGGGGACCGGCTCGTTGGCCACCAGCTCGCTCTGCACGACGACGCGCATGTGCGCCTCGAGCGGCTCGACCTCGAAGCGGATCGCGGCGACCGAGCGCTGGGTGAACGACACGAGCCGCGTCGTCTTCACGCGCACCGCGCCGCCGGTCGGCGACCGCCACTCGACCTCTCGGGTCAGCAGCCCCGTCCGCAGGTCCAGCCGCCGCTCGTGGCGCAACAGCTCGCCGTAGCGGATGTCGAACGGCTCGTCGTCGACGAGCAGCCGGATCAGCTTGCCGTTGGTGACGTCGACGATCGTCTGGCCGTCCTCCGGGTTGCCGTAGGCGGCCTCCGCGTACGGCAGCGGGCGGGTCTCGTAGAAGCCGTTGAGGTAGGTGCCAGGGAGCCCGAACGGCTCGCCCTCGTCGAGGTTGCCGCGCAGGCCGATGTGCCCGTTGGAGAGCGCGAACACCGACTCGGTGTGGGCGAGGCGGTCGAGGTCCAGCTCGGGCTCGCGCAGCGCCCAGGGCTCGGCCGCGAACATCGGGCGCTCGCTCACAGCAGCTCGTCCAGGTCCTGGACGACGCGGTCGGCGCCGTGCTCGGCGAGCGCCTCCGCCTGCCCGACGCGATCGACGCCGATCACGACGCCGAAGTTCCCGGCCCTGCCCGGCCTCGACGCCGGCCAGCGCGTCCTCGAACACCGCCGCCTGCGGCGGGCGTCGGCGCCGAGCAGCTTGCGCGCCCTCGAGGAAGGTGTCCGGCTTCGGCTTGCCCGGGAGCCCGCGCTCCTTGGCCACCACCCCGTCCACGCGCGCCTCGATCAGCGGCGTCAGGCCCGTGACGTTCAGGACCTCCTCCGTGTTCGCCGAGGAGGAGACGACCGCGCGGCGCAGCCCGGCGTCGCGCGCCGCCTCGAGGTAGCGCCGCGAGCCCTCGTAGACGTCGACGCCCTCCTCGCGGATCTTCTTCTGCACCGCGTCGTTCTTGCGGTCGCCGAGCTCGACGACGAGCTTCTCCTCCGGCTCGATCCCGCGCGACTCCAGGAACGCGCCGGACGCCGTCGTAGCGCGGCATCCCGTCCACGTAGCGCTCGTAGTCGCTCTTGGTGAACTCCTGGAAGTCTTCGCCGTCACGCTCGCGCAGGAACGCGTCGAACATCTCCTTCCAGGCCTTCTGGTGGACCTCGGCGGTTTGCGTGAGCACGCCGTCGAGGTCGAACAGCAGCGCCGTGACGCCGTCGGGGAGGCCGAGCATCGCGCGAGTGTACGCGCGCGGCAGGACCGCGTAGCGATCCCACCGCGCGCTGTCTCTCATCTCACGCGGAACCCGCGCGACTCGTCCCAGTGGAGGGTCGCGTCCGTCCGCGGCAGCGGAGCGTCCTTGCGGGAGATCTTGCGGCCCTTCACCGAGGGCGGGCAGATCGCCACGAAGCGGGCGTAGCCGCCGACGCCGCCGGCGAACTTCGGGTAGCCGATGCTGACCAGGCAGCCGGTGGCGGGCACCGCGCCGAGGTTGTCCACGCCCTCGGCCTGCGCGTAGCCGTGGTGCATCAGCCACGCCTCGCCCTCGAGCGTCGGCGTCGAGTCCGTGTCGAGCGGCTCATGGCCGTGGAACAGGATGTGGCGCTTGCGGTGCAGGAACTTCAGCGCGTCGAGGCCGACGCTGGGGAAGTTCGGGTCCGCGGCCAGCTCCTTCGCCTTGACGGGGTCCTCCGTCCAGCGCTTGGACCAGTCGGAGCGGACCATCACGACGGAGCCCTCGGGGATCCGCCCGTGCTTCTTCTCCCACGCCTTCACGCCGTCGGTGTGGAGGAAGTACTTCGGGTCCTTGCGGACCTGCGGCGCGGTGTTGATCACGACCAGCGGGCGCACGGCGTAGCTGGCCGGGAGCTCGTCGATCGCCGGGTAGTTCGGGTCCCAGTGGGCCGGCGGGTCGAGTTGGGTGCCGAGCTGGTCGGTGGCCAGGTGGTAGGCGGTCGCCTCGAAGCCGTCCTTGGCGAAGTTGTACGGCTCGTTGGTCTCCGGGTTGACCGCCGGCTCGAACGTCGAGGAGCCGAAGCCCTTCCAGACCGGGATGTCCGGCGTGATCCGGTGCGTCAGGTCCACGTAGCTGGCCTTGGAGAGCGTCCGGTCGTACGCCTTCCACAGGCTGCTGTCGCGCTTGGCGGCCTGCCCGGTCGCCGGCGCGAGCGCCACCACCGCGACGGCCAGCGCCGCCGCCTTTCCGATCCTCATGAAGAGCCCCCCTTCGGTTGGGAGCCGCGGATTATCGCTGCCGGGACGGCTTTCGCCGGAGCAGGTCCGCGTCGGCCGACGCGGTGAGGCTCTGCAGCCCCACGTCCGGGCCGCCCGCCGCCCAGCCGAACGTCACGCCGACGGGCCGCCCTTCGGGATCGCGCACGTCGGCGGTCACCGCGGCTTCGAGACGCTCGAACACGCGGGCGGCGTCGGCCTCCGTGGTGTCGGGGAGCAGCACCGCGAACTCGTCGCCGCCCCACCTGAAGACCTGGTCGACGGAGCGGGCGTGCGCCTCCAGGACGGCGCCGACGCGCGCCAGGCAGTCGTCGCCGGCCAGGTGGCCGTGGCGGTCGTTGATCCCCTTGAAGCCATTGAGGTCGCCGATGCCAAGGGTCACCGTGCCCGTCCTCGGCGTGGAGAAGCGCTCGTCGAGCGCGCGCCGGTTCGCGAGCCGGGTGAGCTGGTCGAGGCGGGCGAGCCGCGCCTGCCCGCGCACGCGCGCCATCACCATCGACAGCGTCGAGGCGACGAACATCCAGATCGTCAGCTCGGTGGCGGTGTGGAGCAGGCCGTCGGGGTCCGGGGCATACAGCGCCGGGAGCAGCGCGATCGCGGCCACGAACGAGGCGAACGGCGCGAAGCGCCGCGGCGGCAGCCCCGCCGAGCCGAGGATGAGCGCGGGGAGCAGGAGCTCGTGGTAGGGCGCGTCCCAGCCGCCTGCCAGCCACTGCATCACCGCGAGGTCGGCGGGGAGCGACCACGTGACGACGAGCAGGGCGCCGAAGCTGATGGCGGCCTTGCGGCGCCGGAAGACGATCAGCGCAGCGAGGCTGAGCGCCTGTACGGCGCCGCCGGCGAGCCAGCCCCACGCGCCGATCTGCGCCGTCGGCGGGGCGGGGATCATGAGCAGGCACGCGATGACGATGCCGGCGGCCCAGCCCTTGACGGCCAGCGCGCGCACCACCCTCAGGCTGATCTCTGAGTACCCGTCGTCTCGTCCGCTCGGCGCCGCTGCCATTACGGTCGTCATCGGCGCCTGAGGCCGGTAGCTGGAGTCGATTCCCCAAAGACACGAAAGCCCCGCTCCAGGCGGGGCTTCAACGTGCTATCGGGGCGCCCGGATTTGAACCGGGGACCTCGCCGGGCCGGGCGGGGCCGTCCTCCCGCGCGGGCGCGTGCCAGTTCGCGGGAGGAAGAGTTATCGGGGCGCCCGGATTTGAACCGGGGACCTCGCCGACCCGAACGGCGCGCGCTACCAGGCTGCGCCACGCCCCGATGGGCGAGAGTCTAGCTCAGCCCTCGCTCAGCCCGGTCGGCCGTTGACCGCGCGGTAGTACCGCACGGCGAGGCCGGTCACGAGCGTCTGGAAGGCGGCCTCGGGTTCGATTCCTTCGCGCCCCGCCCACGTCTGGAGGCCGAGCCGCTCGATCGCCTCGGCCTGGTCGACGACGTCGTCGACCAGCTCCGGATGCGAGTCGTGGAAGAACGCACCGATCGAGTACAGCTCGGTGTCCATCAGGGACGCCAGGAAGGCGTCGTTCATCGGCTCGGGCACGCCGCCGAGCCTACAAAACGCGGACTGCTAGCCGCCGAGGCCGTCGAGCACGTCCTGCACCGGCTGGGTGACCTGCGGGACGGTCTCGTTGACGGTCTGCTCGACGCCCCCCTGGACCTGCTGCACCGTCTGGTCGACGCCGTCGACGACGCCGCCCACGGTCCCGGAGGGATCGACGGTCTGCGTGACGGAGTCGCCGCTGGGGAGCGGAACCCGCGGCAGCTCGAGCTTGGGCGCCTTGGGGGTCGTGCCGGTGCCCGACGTGGTGTCCTTGACCGGCTTCTGGACCTGCGAGGGGGCCTTGGCACCGCTGCTCCCGGTGGGGGCGGAGGCCGACGGGGTCTGGCCGCCCTGGCCGGCGGCCGGCGTGGTCGTGCGCGTGGTGCCCGAGCCGCCCTTGCTGCGCTTCTCGCTCCGGATGCGCGCCGCGGGTCGCTTGGCGGCCGCCTTCTCGGCAGACGTCTTACGCCCGGTCACGGCCGGCTTGATCGCCGCGGGGGCGCCGGAGGACTGCGAGGCGGACTTGCGGCTCTCGGACTTGGCCGGCCGCGCGGACTTGCCCGAGTCGTCGCCCGCCGAGCCGACCTGCGACCCGACGCCCGCGCCCAGGCCGGCCACCACGAGGGCGGCGACAGCCGCGAGCTTGGCGCCGCCGGCGGCGGCGTGGTCGGAGACCATCGGCAGCTGGCCGAGCCACGAGTCGCCACCGCCACCGCGGCGGCCGCGGAAGAACAGCGGGATCGGGAACAGCCCGGCGACCTTCTCGATCGCGCGGTCGCGCAGCGGACGGCGCTGGACGGCGGCCGCGTCGACGACGCCCGCGGCGAGCGCCTGGCGGCGGCACGGCTGGCAGTGGGAGACGTGGCGCGCGAGGCGGCGCGTGTCGCGCGCCCCGAGGCGGCCGCTTCCGGCGCCGGTGATGATCGACTGGATGCGCAGGCAGCGCTGGCCGGAGGCGAGCTCGTCGTACTCCTCGGTCAGGCGGCGGCGGGCGCGGAAGAGCGTGCTCTCGACGGCCGGGCGGCTCATGCCCATGCGGTCGCCGATCTCGCGGTAGGACAGTCCCTCGAGCTCGCGCAGCACGAGGATCTCGTGGTGGGCGTCCGACAGGCCGCCGAACGCGCCGCACAGGTGGTCGAGCTGCTGCTTGGAGTCCAGCGCCTGCTCGGGCACCGGCTCAGCGCTCACCAGCCGGCCGTAGTCGGAGGGCGCGAGCCCGTCGTCGGCGTTGTAGGAGACCTCCTCCGCGCGCTTGGAGCGGCGGAACTGGTCGATGCAGGCGTTCTTCGCGATCTCGTAGACCCACGGCTTGAACGCGATCGGGCGCTCGGTGGCGCGCATGCGCCGCAGCGCGGAGACGAAGACCTCCTGGGTGACGTCCTCGGCGCGCTGGTGGTCCTTGACCATGCCGAACACGTACGCGTGGATCCGGCGCTGATAGCGCTCGTAGAGCGCCTCGAACGCGCGGTCGTCGCCGCGGCGCACCGAAGCCACCAGCGTCTGGTCGCCGGCTGCACCGTCTGGCTCGAGATCGCCCCGAGGCGTCTCCAACAGCGCGCTCATGAACCCCTACCTACGTTCGTGATCATCGGTCGGATCAGACTCCCGCGTGCCGGCCCCTGAAACCGGACGGGGAAACCCTAGCGTTCAGATGGCCATTTCCAAACCATTCCAAACCTCACTGGACACATGACCCAGATCTCGGCGCTCGTCTCAACAATTGACGGATTACTAGAGCCAGAGCGGTTTCGCGACCTGGGGCCAAACGGCCTCCAGGTTCCGCCCGCCACCGATGAGGTCTCCAAAGTGGTCACGGGCGTCTCGGCGCAGAAGGAGCTCATCGACCGGGCGGTCGATCTCGGTGCGCAGCTGGTGCTCGTCCACCACGGCCTGTTCTGGGACTTCAAGCCGACGGGGCTGTCCCCGGTGCTGGCCGAGCGCCTGCGCCCGCTGTTCGTGCACGGCATCGGCCTGGCCGCGTACCACCTGCCACTCGACGCGCACCCCGAGGTGGGGAACAACGCGATCCTGTGCGACGAGCTGGGCTGCGAGTCGCACGAGGGCTTCGGCGACTTCCGCGGCACCCCGGTCGGGCGGGCCGGCACGTTCGCCGGCGACGGGGTCGCCGCCGCGGACCTCTTCACGCGCGTGCGCGAAGTGACCGGGCGCGAGCCGCTCGTGCAGGGCTCTGGGCCCGATCGCATCCGCCGCATCGGCGTCGTCTCGGGCTCCGCCGCCGACGTGCTCGACGAGGCGGTCGCCGCCGGGCTTGACGCGTTCTTGACGGGCGAGCCCCGCGAGCACGTGATGGCCGACGCGCGGGAGATGGGGATCCACTTCATCGCCGCCGGCCACTACGCCACCGAGACGTTCGGCGTACGCGCCCTGGGCGGGATCCTCGCGGAGCGGTTCGGGATCGAGCACGAGTTCGTGGACATCCCGAATTCCGTCTAAGCGAATTGTTTAGGACAGATTGAGCAAATTCGGTTGAGCCCGTCCGGATGAGGCAGTACCTTGCCCCACAGTGGCAAACTGCACAGGAGGCCGTTAAGCGATGGCAATCCACCTCACGCCCACCGAACTCGCCCGGGAGTCCGGCATGGAGCGTCGCGAGGTCATCGAGAAGTGCATGGAGCTGGGCGTGCCCATCTTCCAGGGACGCATCGACAAGACCCTCTTCCTCGCCAACGTCAGCGAGCAGAGCACGTCCCCAACACAGGTAGCCACCGCATAAACGCGGTTGCGGCGCCCCGCTAGGTCGCCGCCGACATAGAATCGCCCTCCCGAGGAGCCTTGAGGAGGGCGTAGAGAATGGAATCGAGCACGGCAGCCGCGTCGCAGTCGACGGGTTCAACGACGATCGCGGACATGCTCGGCCTCGCCGCCGAGCGGTACGGCGATCGCGCAGCGGTCCGCTACAAGCGCGACGGCGCGTGGCATGACGTCTCGTTCTCCGAGCTCGGGGAGATCGTCTCCGAGATCGCCCGTGGGCTGATCGACCTGGGTCTGCAGCCCGGCGACCGCGTGTCGCTGCTGTGCTCCACCCGCCCCGAGTGGAGCTATGCGGACTTCGCGATCACGAGCGCCGGCGGCGTGGTCGTGCCGATCTACCCGACGAACTCGCCGTCGGAGTGCGCGTGGGTCGCGGGCAACTCGGAGTCCCGCTTCATCGTCTGCGAGGACGCCTCCCAGACGGCCAAGATCGACGAGGTGCGCGGCGAGCTGCCGGCGCTCGAGGCGGTCATCGCCATCGAGCCCGCCGACGGGCGCGATCGCGCTGGACGAGCTGCGCGAGCGCGGCCGCGGGCGCGACGCCGCCGAGGTGGCCGAGCGCTCCGCCGCGGTCAGGCCCGAGGACCCGTACACGTTCATCTACACCTCCGGGCACGACCGGTCCGCCGAAGGGCTGCGTGCTCACGCACGGCAACTACCGCAGCGTGCTCACGATGTCCGAGGAGCTCGGCGCGCTCGAGTCAGAGGAGGTCGTCTACCTCTTCCTGCCGCTCGCGCACGCCTACGCGCTCCTGATCCAGCTGCTGGCCGTCGACCTCGGCTCGACGATCGCCTACTGGGGAGGCGACCCGCAGCAGATCATCGCCGAGCTCAACGAGGTCCACCCCTCCTACCTGCCGTCGGTGCCGCGGATCTTCGAGAAGCTCTACACGGCGGTCACCGCCCACGGCGACCCGGCGCAGATCAAGGGCGCGACGCAGGTCGGGCTGAAGGTCCGCCAGCTGCAGGCGGCCGGCCAGGAGGTCCCGGCCGAGCTCCAGCAGCACTTCGACGCCGCCGAGGAGGCGCTGTACAAGAACGTCCGCCAGGCGTTCGGCGGCAACCTCAAGCAGGCCAACACGGGCGCGGCGCCGATCGCCAAGGAGATCCTCGAGTTCTTCTACGCGTGCGGCGTGCCGGTGCTCGAGGGCTACGGGATGACCGAGACCTCGACGGTCTCCACCACCCAGACCCGCGACCGCTTCAGGCTCGGCACGGTCGGCTTCGCGATCCCGGGCTCGGAGATCCGGATCGCCGAGGACGGCGAGGTCCTGCTCAAGGGCCCGCACATCTTCCAGGGCTACTACAAGATGCAGGACGAGTCGTTCGGCGACGATCGTGGACGGCTGGCTGCACACCGGCGACCTCGGCTCGCTCGACGAGGACGGCTTCCTCTCGATCACCGGCCGCAAGAAGGACATCATCATCACCGCGGGCGGCAAGAACCTCACGCCGGCCAACATCGAGAACGACCTCAAGCAGAACCGCTGGATCTCGCAGGCGGTCATGTACGGCGACCGCCGGCCCTACCCGGTCGTGCTGCTCACGCTCGATCCCGAGCAGGCGCCCGCGCTGGCCCAGGAGCTGGGCATCGAGGACGCCGACCCGGCGAAGCTGGCCGAGGACCCGAAGGTGCACGAGAAGGTCCAGGGGATCCTCGACGAGGTCAACCGCAACTACGCGCAGGTCGAGCAGGTCAAGAAGTTCACGATCCTCGACCACGACCTCTCGCAGGAGACCGGCGAGCTGACCCCGACGCTGAAGGTCAAGCGCAACGTGGTCAACGAGAAGTACGCCGACCGGTTCGACGCCCTCTACAACGGCTGAGCGACGACCCGCGCGCCGCGGGCCGGCACCTGGGTGATGCCGCGCCTGCGGCGCCGCTCGGGCTGCTGGTCGGCGGCGCGCAGCTCGCGACGCGCGAGCACCGTGGTCAGCACCTGGCGCATCTCGAACTGCGCGAACGACGCGCCCAGGCAGCGGCGCACGCCGCCGCCGAACGGGATCCACGAGTAGGTCTCGGGCTTCGCGCCCACGAAGCGCTCCGGCCGGAAGGCGTAGGGATCGGGGAACAGGTCGGGGCGGCTGTGCAGCAGCAGCACCGACGTGCCGAGCGTGGCGCCGGCGGGCACGTCGTGGCCGCCGACCTCCATCGGCGCCTTCAGCGTGCGCATGGCGAACGTGAGCACCGGGCGGGTGCGCTGGCCCTCCTGCACGACCGCGTCGAGGTACGCGGGGTCGCCCTCGCGGGCGCGGGCGAGCACCTCGGGATGGCGGACGAGCCGCTCGAAGGTCCACGAGAGCTGCGTGGCGGTCGTCTCGTGGCCGGCGACGAGCAGCGTCACGAGGTGGTCGCGCATCGTCTCGTCCGAGGCGTCCGGGTCCGAGGCCAGCAGCATCGAGAGCACGTCGTCGCCCCCGCCGCCGCGCTCGCGCCGGCGCGCGATCTCGGCCAGCAGCATCCGGTCGACCTCGCCGCGCGCGGCGACGAACTGCCCGGCCGGGCTGAGCCGCCCGACGTCGCGCTGCAGCGGCGGCACGAGCATGATCCGCGTGGCCAGCGGCAGCGTGCGGACGATCGCCTCCTCCAGCTCGGCCATCCGCGCGCCCTCCTCGAGCCCGAAGACGGTGCGCAGGATGATCCGCAGCGTCAGCCGCTGCATCGACGGGAGCAGCGGGAACGGCTCGCCGACCGGCCAGCGCTCGACCTCGGCCTCGGTGAGCTCGCGCATCACGTCGCCGTAGACGCGCATCCGCTCGCCGTGGAACGGCGGCAGCATCATCTTGCGCGTGCGCAGGTGCTCCTTCTCGTCGAGGACCAGCACGGAGTGCGCGCCGACCAGCGGCTCGAGCACCTCGTTGCCCTCCCCCGCGTGCAGCTGCGCCGGGTCGCCGGTGAAGACGCGCTTGACCTCCTTCGGGTCGCCGACCACCACCAGCGGGTGGAAGGGCCACACCTCCAGCGCGAACACGTCGCCGTAGCGGCGCCGGCAGCGGCTCAGGTAGCGAGCCTCTGCGGCGAGGAAGCTGGCGCCCTGCATCGGGCGCGGCATGCGCGGGCCGGGGATCGTGTGCTCGCGCGTCGGGATCAGCACGCCGCCGACCCTCTCACATCGGCGCTGGCTCAGGTTGTGACTTGCGTCACGACTCGCCGGCCGACTGGCGCAGCAGCGTGCCGGTGGTCTGCTCGAGGATGCGCCGCCACGCGCGGGTCTTCTCCCGCTCGGCCGAGTAGTGCTCGACGACCTTGCGCACGCGCGTCGCGGAGATCTGGATGCCGTGGCGGGCGGCGATGTCGCGGTACTCGTCGTAGCGCTCGGCCAGCTTGGCGGTGACCGAGTGGAAGCCGTGGCGGGCGACCGCGATCCGCGACGTGTAGTTGAGGATGCTCGTCTCGAACATCAGCTCGTCGTCGGGCTCGGGCTCGATCAGGATGATGTCCACGCCCGGGTAGCGCTCCTGCCAGCGCTCGGCCATCTCGTGCAGGCGCTGGTAGGCGAGCAGCTTGAACGTCTGGTAGCCGATCTTCGGGAAGCCCATGTCCGACACGTGCCGCTTGCGGGTGCCGAACAGCGTCGGGATCTCCTTCGTGAAGTCGTTCACGTAGGGCACGAGCGGGTTGACGACGACGATGAACTTCGCTCCGGCCTCGACGGCGATGTCGAGGTTGGTGGTGGAGACGATGCCGCCGTCGACGAGCTCGCGGTCCTTGATCCGGTGCGGCTCGTAGACCATCGGCAGCGCGGTCGAGGCGCGCACGGCGGACGAGATCGGCACGTCGTCCCAGCCTTCGGCGCCGAGCACGATCCGCTCGCAGGTGTCGAGGTCGGTCGCGGCCAGGTAGAGCTCGCACGCCAGCTCGCGGAAGTCGTCGCTGCGCCCGCCCTCCTTGAGGACCGCGTCGACCCACTCCTCGACCCCGGCGCCGGTGTAGAGGCCGGACGGCAGCGCGTCGGCGAGCGCGATCGCGAGGTCGACGACCGAGAAGGAGCCCAGGTTGCGCGCCAGCGAGCGCACGACGCCCGCCAGGTGGAGCGGGAACTTCACGCCCTTGGCGGCGAACTCTCGGTAGTTGGGCCGCAGCAGCGAGTCCAGGTTGATGTTCGGGAACGGCTGCGGGGCCTGGTCGTTGACCACCCGCATCATCTGCTCGGGCGTGATCCCGTTGGAGGTCAGCGCTGCGACGAGCGAGCCGGCGCTGGTGCCGACGTAGACGTCGAAGTCGTTGACGGTGCGGTTGACCGACAGCAGATCGAGCGCGCGCAGCGCCCCGATCTCGTAGACGGCGCCCGTGAAACCGCCCCCGCCGAGGACGAGGGCCGTCTTGGAGCGGGGCTTGCGCCGCCGCTTCGGGGTCTCCAGCTTGACCACGTTGCCCATGGCTGTAAGCCGCGAGCAGCGAATCGTGGATGCTCGGTGCCGTGGCCGAGTCAGGCTTGAGCGGTTCCTCGTGGCGGTCACTCCGGTCATCATGCAGCTCGGCTGACAGCGATCGAGATCACGGGCCTGAGCAAGAGCTACGGCCCGACGCTGGCCGTGGACGACCTTTCGTTCACGGTCGATCCAGGGCGGATCGTCGGCTTCCTGGGGCCCAACGGCGCGGGCAAGACGACGACCCTGCGCGCGCTGCTGGGGCTGATCAGCCCGAGCGCCGGCACGGCGACGATCGAGGGCAAGCGCTACGGCGAGCTGAGCGATCCGGCCCACACGGTGGGCGCGGTGCTGGACGGCGGGATGCTGCACCCCGGGCGCTCCGGCCGGATGCACCTGCGGATGCTGGCCGCCAGCGCCGGCATCCCCAAGAGCCGCGTGAACGAGCTGCTGGCGATGGTCGGGCTGGAGAACGCGGCCGACCGGCGCGCCGGCGGCTACTCGCTCGGCATGCGCCAGCGGCTCGGGCTCGCCGCGGCGCTGCTCGGGGACCCGCGGGTGCTGGTGCTCGACGAGCCGGCGAACGGCCTCGATCCCCAGGGCATCCGCTGGCTGCGCGACTTCCTGCGCTCGCTGGCCGACGAGGGCCGCGCGGTGCTCGTCTCCAGCCACGTGCTGTCCGAGGTCGCGCAGACCGCCCACGAGGTCGTGGTGATCGCGCGCGGGCGCTCGGTGGCCCAGGCGCCGCTCGAGGAGCTGCTGGCCACTCGCGCCGGCGGCATGAAGGTGGCCGGGCCGGACGTGTCGCGGCTGGCCGGCGTGCTGCGCGAGCACGGCGCCCAGGTCGACCAGGCCGGCGACGACGCGATCGTCGTGCACGACCGCAGCGGCGAGCAGATCGGCCAGGTGATCGCCGAGCAGCGGATCGTGATCTCCGAGCTGACGACGGTCGGCTCCTCGCTGGAGGAGATCTTCTTCGAGCTCACGGGAGAGGAGACGACGCCCGGATGAGCCGCCTCGTCAACGCCGAGTTCCTGAAGCTGCGCTCGACGCGGACCACGCTGGCGCTGGTCGGCTCGGTGCTCGCGCTGATCGTGCTGATCGGCCTGCTCGCGACGCTCACCGGCGACCCGGCCGACGAGAACTTCGGAGTGGCCAAGGACCGCCTGGGCATCGCCGGCTTCGGCCAGGCGTTCGCGCTCGTGCTCGGCATCCTCGCCGTCACCACCGAGTTCCGTCACGGCACGATCACCCCGACGCTCATCGTCGCGCCGAACAAGACGAAGCTCGTGCTGGCGAAGCTGATCGCCAACGTCGCCGCCGGGCTCGTGCTCGGGTTCCTGGCCGCCGGGCTGACCACGGTGATCGTGCTCGTCGGGTTCGGCGCGCGGGACATCGATACGGGCCTCGACGGAGGAGAAGTGGCGAGCATCGTGATCGGGCTGACGCTCGCCACGGGCCTGTGGGCGGCGCTGGGCGTGGGGCTCGGCGCGCTGGTGCGCAACCAGGTCGGCGCCATCGTCGGCGCGCTGATCTTCACCTTCGTCGGCGAGCCGCTGCTCGGCATCCTCCCGGCGGGCATCGGCGACGCGATCCAGAAGTGGGGGCCGTCGGGCGCCTCCAACGCGCTCGGGAACCTCGAGACGGAGAACACCGGCGACGTGCTGGGCCAGGTCCCCGGCGGGCTGCTGCTCGCCGCCTACGCGCTCGTGTTCATCGTGGCGGGCATCCTGGCGCTGCGCCGGCGCGACGTGACGTCCTGACTGCGCGACTTCCGGCGCGCCCGCGGGTTTGCCCATGACGATGGGAAGGATCACCTGCCTGCTCGCCGTCCTGGCGTGCCTGCTCGCCCCCACCGCCGCCCAGGCGGCCGGCGCGGCGCAGACCAAGCGGTCGCTGGCCCGCGAGATGGCCAAGGCCGGCCCGTTCTCGGGCGCCTACGTCGTCGACCTGGAGACGGGCCAGGCGCTGTACTCCAAGCGCTCCGGCGCGCCAAGGATCCCGGCGTCGGTCGAGAAGCTCTACACCTCCTCCGCGGCGCTGACGCGCTTCGGCTCGGACGGGACGCTCACGACCGCCGCCAGCGCGGACGTCGTCCCCGACGAGCTCGGGCTCGTGGACGGGAACCTCTACCTGCGCGGCGGCGGCGACCCGACGTTCGACGCCGCGGCGGCCGGGCGTCTGGCCGACGCGCTGATCTCCCAGACGGGCATCACGGAGGTCTCGGGCCGCGTGTACGGCGACGAGTCCGCCTTCGACCGCCTGCGCGGCCCCTACAGCCCCCGCGCCGACTACTGGGTCGGGCCGCTGAGCGCGCTGACCTTCAACCGCAACCTCACGGGCCGCCGGTTCCAGCGCAACCCGCCGCTGACCGCGGCGAAGGCGTTCACGAAGGCGCTGCGCACGCGTGGCGTGAGCGTCCGGCGCAGCGCGCGCGTCGGCGTCGCGCCCGCCGAGGTCCCGCAGCTGGCCATCACCGGCTCGCCGACGATCGCGCGGATGGTGGCCTCGATGAACGTGCCGTCGGACAACTTCATCGCCGAGACGCTGATCAAGTCCCTGGGCGCCACGTTCGGCGGCGCAGGGACCACGGCCGTCGGCGCGCAGGTGGTGCGCAGCACCGCCGCGCAGATGGGAGCCCGGACCAAGGCGGTGGACGGCTCGGGCCTCTCGCGCTCCAACCGGACCTCGCCGCGCGCCGTCGTCTCGCTGCTCAGCGCCATGTACGAGGGCGAGAACTTCGAGCCGTTCTACTTCTCGCTGCCGATCGCGGGCCGCACGGGCACGCTGTCGGGCCGGATGCGGCGCTCGGCGGCGCGCGACGCCTGCCACGCCAAGACCGGCACGCTGCACGACGTCTCCGCGCTGGCCGGCTACTGCCAGACGCGCGACGGCGGCCAGCTCGCGTTCGCGTTCCTGATGAACGAGGTCTACCCGAGCAGCGCCAAGGTGCTGCAGGACCGGATGACCGGCGCACTGGCGCGCTACTCCGGATAGCGGCGTAGCATCGCCGCCATGCCGCTCCTCCGTTCCGCCTGCGGGCTCGGCGCGCTGATCGCGCTCGTGCTCGCCGCGCCCGCCGCCCAGGCCCGCGATGCCACCGTCGTCTCGTTCGACGGCACGCCGATCGTCACCTCGTTCCATCCGGCCCAGGGCCTCGCGGCAGGCAAGCGCGCGCCCACCATCCTCATGACGCACGGCTGGGGCGGCACACGCGACGCCACCGGCGACGGCACCACCAGCGAATCGACCGGCAACGTCGGCGCCGCGGCGCTGCGCAGGGCCGGCTTCAACGTGCTCACGTGGGACTCGCGCGGGTTCGGGGAGTCCGGCGGCACCGTGACCGTCGACTGGCAGGGCAACGAGGGCCGAGACGTCCAGGCGCTGCTCGACTTCGTGGCCAAGCAGCCGGAGGCGCAGCTCGACGGTCCCGGCGACCCGCGCGCGGGCATGCACGGCGCCTCCTACGCGGGCGGCATCGAGCTCGTCGCGGCCGCGATCGACAAGCGCATCGACGCGATCGCCCCCGACATCGCGTGGCACTCGCTGCTGACCTCCCTCTACAAGGAGGACACGAACAAGGGCGGCTGGTCGGCCGCGCTGTACGCGGGCGGGCAGACCGGCAACCTCGACCCCCACATCAGCTCCGCGTTCGCGGAGGGCGCCGGCACCGGCAGGCTGTCGCCCGAGAACCGCGCCTGGTTCGACTCGCGCGGCCCGAGCACGCTCGTGGAGCGCATCAAGCGTGCCCACGTTCCTGATCCAGGGGACCGCCGACACGCTGTTCACGCTCGACGAGGCGATCACCAACTACGGGATCCTGCGCCGCAACGGGGTGCCCACGAAGATGCTGTGGTTCTGCGGCGGTCACGGCACGTGCCTGACCGGCACCGGAGAGGCCGGGCACTTCGAGCGCGCGGTGATCGCGTGGATGAAGCGCTACCTCGCCGGCGACAAGCGCGCCGACACCGGCCCGCGCTTCGAGTGGCTGGCCGACGACGCCAAGTGGCGCTCGGGCTCGGACTACCCGCTGCCCGCCGGCAAGCCGATCGTCGCCGAGGGCTCGGGCACGCTCGCGGTCAACCCCGCCGACACGGTCTCGGGCAACCCGATCGCCGCCGGTCCCGCGGTCAACGCCGTCTCCGTGACCGTTCCGCCGCCCTCCGGCGCCGCGCAGGTCGCGGCCGAGCCGACGCTCTCGCTGACCTACTCGGGCACGGGCACCTCGACGCACGTCTTCGCCCAGATCGTCGACACGGGGCGCGGCGTGGTGGTCGGCAACCAGGTGACGCCGATCCCGGTCACGCTCGACGGCGCCTCACACACCGTCAAGCGCTCGCTGGAGGGCATCGCGGCCAGCCTGTCGCCGAGCTCGCGGCTCGTGCTCCAGGTCATCGGCGGCTCGCAGGTCTACGGGCCGGTGCGCGGCGCCGGAGCGGTGCAGATCGCGAAGGCCCGGCTCGAGCTCCCGACGGTCGGCGCCTCGCCCGGCGCGGGTGCCGTGCTGCCCGGCTCCCGGCGCTGCCTCTCGCGGCGCGCGTTCGTGATCCGCCTCCACGAGCCCAAGCGCGGGCGGCTGAAGCTCAAGGGCACGCGCGTGACGGTCGGCGGGAAGCGCGTGAAGGTGTTCCGGCGCAAGGGCCGCATCCGCGCCCGGGTGAACCTCCGCGGGCGCCCCGGCCAGAAGGTGCGGGTGAAGGTCGTCGCCCACACGACGCGCGGCAAGGTCCTGCGCGACACGCGCGTCTACCGGACGTGCGTGCCGACCAAGAAGAAGAAGCGTAAGAAGGGCTAGCCGTGCTTCTCGCGCCAGCGGTTCTGGGCGCGCTCGATCGACTCCAGGGCCTCCTCGCGGGGGTACCAGCCGTCCACGCGGACGACCTTCCACTCGGGGGTCTTGTAGATCGAGAAGAAGTGCGAGATCTCGTCACGGAGCGTCATCGGGAGGTCGTCGAGCTGCTCGACGTGGCTCCAGTTGGGGTCCGTGAACGGGACGCAGAGGATCTTGTTGTCCTCCGCCTTCTCGTCGCGCATCCGGAACAGGGCGACCGGCTTGACCTCGATGCGGCAGCCGGGGAACGTGGGCTCCGACACGACGATCATCACGTCCAGCGGGTCGCCGTCGGCGGCCAGCGTGTCCTGGAAGAACCCGTAGTCGGTCGGGTAGCCGAGCGAGGCGAAGAGCAGCCGGTCGAGCTTGATCGCCCCGAGCTCCTCGTCCCACTCGTACTTGTTCGAGGACCCCTTGGGGATCTCGACGATCGCGACGAGCGGCTCTTCTGCGTCGGCCATGCGCGGGAGGGTACCCATTCACCTCCCGCGCAGGCCCGGTACCTCGATCTCGATGAAGTCGCTGTAGTCCGGCAGGTTCGGGTTGCGACCGGTCGAGCCGAAGTTGGTGTCGTTGACGATCGCCAGACGGTCGCCGCCGGTCGGCAAGACGGCCTCGATCGTCTGGTAGGGCATCGCGAACGGGTCGCCGAGGCCGACGTCGCCCTCGCGGCCGGGGAGCGAGATCCGGAACGGGTCGCGCAGCCGCAGGAGGTCGGCGACCTGACGGCGGGCGAGCGAGCGCAGGTCGATCACGAACGCCTGCTTGTGCGCCGCGGCAGCCCCCTGGGTGTTGTCGCGCTCGAGCTGGACGAGCCGGCGGTCGTCGAGCGCCGTGAGGTCGGAGACCAGGAAGGTCGGGTCCTCGAGGCGCAGCGTGCGGAAGCCGGGCTCGTAGCGCCGCTTGCGCAGGTCGAACGTGTACAGCCGGCGCGTCGCGGGGTCGTCACCGGTCACCGGGCCCTCCAGCGCCGGGTAGAGCCGGCGGCCGTCCTTGGAGAGCGCCATGCCCTCGAAGCCGTTCGACGACGCGAGGTTCGGGCGTGCCGGGCGTCGGGTTGTCGGGCGAGCGCACGCCGGGCAGCGGGATCGGCGCCTCGAGCACCTTCCCGGTCCTGTCCGTGTGGATCAGGAACGGGCCGAACTCGTCGCCGAACCACAGCGTGCCGTCGCGCGCGACGCGGAAGGACTCGATGTCGAAGTCGCCGCCCGTGAGGAGGCGGTCGGGCGAGACGAGCGGGAAGGGCACCTTGTGGTGCGGGTCGCGCAGCGAGATCCAGTCGAGGACCTTGACGGAGCCGCGGCCGCCGCGCCGCGTCTCGAAGTCCGCGCGGACGGTGTAGACGCGCAGGATGAACGAGCGCGAGTTGGCCTTGGAGCCGAAGCCGTTGTCGGCATCGCGTAGAACGTGTCGCGCCCGGGAGCGTCGACCAGCGCCGAGAAGCCCCCGATCGGCTGGCGGGAGCCGGGCGCCGGCACCGGTTCGGCGTTGGGCGCGCCGGGGAACGGCGCGGGCGCGCTCGCGTCTGCGGGAGGATCGCCCGGCCCTTCAGGGTGGGCTCGGCGGAGGCCGCGGGAGCGGCGATGAGGGCCGCGACCGCGGCGGCGAGGAGGACTCGGAAGCTCATGCCCCGCAATGAATCGCGTCCCGGCGTCAAAGATGTGACCGTCACGTTGCTTGAATGGACGGAGTGACAGTGACCGGCAATGGCGCACTCGTCGCGGTGCGCACCTCCCTTGGCGAGCAGATCGCCGCCCTGCGCGGCGTGAAGGTCGGTGATCTACCGGGCCCGCTGCTCGACGTGGCGCTGCGCCGGGTCGAGCTGCCCGGCGGCGACGTGATGCTCCTGCGGCCGGCCGACTGGGAGGCGCTGCGCCACGAGGAGGGCGCCGCCGGCCGCGAGATCCCGTTCTGGGCGCGGCCGTGGCCGAGCGCGTTCGGCATGGCCGAGGAGCTCGACGCCGACCCGCCGGCGGCGGGGATGCGCGTGCTCGAGCTGGGGTGCGGGCTCGGGCTCCCGAGCATCGTCGCGGCGCGCGCCGGGGCCGAGGTGCTGGCCACCGACGGCTCCACGGACGCGATCGCCTACGCGGCGCACTCGATGGCCCTCAACGGCACCGAGGCGGACGTCGCGGCGGCGGACTGGGCCGCCGACGGCGACGCGCTGGTCGAGCGCGGGCCGTTCGACCTCGTGCTCGGCGCCGACGTGCTCTACACGAAGGAGAACGCGCACGTGGCCATGCGGCTGCTCCCGCGGCTGGTCGCCCCGGGCGGGAAGGCGTGGTTCGCCGACCCCGGCCGCAGCAACAGCGCCGACTTCATCGCCGCCATCAAGGGCATGTTCTCGCTCAAGACCCGCCGCGAGGGCGAGCTCTCGATGTACGAGCTCACTCCTCGCTGAGCTCTTCGGGCTCGGGCGGAGGCCCGTTCTCGAGCAGCTCGAGCAGCGCGGGCTCGTCGAGCACCGGCACGCCGAAGCGCTCGGCCTTCTCCAGCTTGGAGCCGGGCGAGGCGCCCGCCACGACGTAGCTCGTCTTCTTCGACACCGAGCCGGTGACCTTGCCGCCCTGGGCGAGGATGCGCTCGGTGGCCTCCTCGCGGGTGAGGTCGGGCAGCGTGCCGGTGAGGACGAACGTGCGCCCGCGCAGCGGCCCCGCGCCGGGCGCCGGGCCCTCCTGCTCGAACTTCAGCCCCAGCTCGCGGAGGTCCTTGATCTGCTCGCGCATCTGGTCGTCGGCGAGCTGCGAGTGGATCAGCTCGCCGACCTTGGGGCCGATGCCGGGCGTCTCGGTGATCTGCTCCGGCGTGGCGTCCAGCAGCGCGTCGACGGTGCGGAACTGGGCGGCGAGGTTGCGGCCCGTCACGTAGCCGACGCCCTCGATGCCGATCGCGAACAGCACGACCCCGAACGGGCGGTCCTTGGAGGCCTGGATGTTGCGGACGAGGTTGTCGGCGCTGACCTGGCCGTAGCCCTCGAGCTCCATCAGCTGCTCGGGCGTGATCCGGTAGAAGTCGCCCGCGGTGGTGACCAGCTCGAGGCCCTGCAGGGTCTTGACCTGCTTCTCCCCCAGCCCGTCGATGTCCATCACGCCCGCGAAGGTGGTCAGCAGCTGCCAGCGGCGCTCGGGGCACTCGCGGTTGGGGCACTTGGTGAAGACCGAGCCCTCGACCTTGATCGTCGGGGTGTCGCAGAACGGGCAGCGCTCGGGCGGCAGCGGCACCGGGCCGCGGTCATCGCGCTCGACGGCGTGGGGCGCCGGGGAGACGACCTGCGGGATCACGTCGCCGGCGCGCAGCACGATCACCTCGTCGCCGGGCCGCACGTCCTTGCGGACGAGGTCCTCCTCGTTGTGCAGCGTCGCGCGCTTGACGGTCACGCCGCCGACGTGGACCGGCTCCAGCTCGGCGAACGGGTGCAGGTCGCCGAACTTGCCGACGTTCCAGGAGACCGCCTGCAGGGTCGTGACGGCGGTGGTGGGCGGGAACTTCCAGGCGATCGCCCAGCGCGGGTCGCGCCCGACCACGCCGAGGCGGCGCTGCAGCTCGACGTCGTCGACCTTCACGACCACGCCGTCGATCTCGAAGTCCAGCTGGGCGCGGCGCTCCTGCCAGTGCAGGCACTGGGCCACGACCTCGTCCTCGGTGTCCAGGCGCTTGACGTCGCCGTTGACGCGGAAGCCGTGCTCGCGCAGCCACTCCAGCGCCTCCCAGTGCGACCCGAGGTCCAGCCCCTCGGTGACGCCGATCCCGTAGCACCACATCGACAGCGGGCGGTCGCGGGCCAGCGACGGATCCAGCTGGCGGATCGTGCCGGCGGCGCTGTTGCGCGGGTTCATGAACGTGGAGAGGCCGCGCTCGGCGCGCCGCTCGTTGAGCGCCGTGAAGTCCGGCAGCGACATGTAGACCTCGCCGCGCACCTCCACCAGCGGGGGCGCGTCGGGGATGGAGAGCGGGATCGAGCCGATCGTGCGCAGGTTGTGCGTGACGTCCTCGCCGACCTCGCCGTTGCCGCGCGTGGCGCCGCGCTCCAGCACCCCGTCGCGGTAGACGAGCGAGATCGCCAGCCCGTCGATCTTCGGCTCGGCGACGAAGTGGAAGTCCGGGTCCTCGATCCCCTCGCGCGCGAGGTGGGAGCGCATCCGCTGCACCCACGCGCGCAGCTCCTCCTCCGAGCGCGCGTTGGCGAGCGAGAGCATCGGGCGCAGGTGGGTGACCTTCTGCAGGTTGGAGACCGGCTCGGCGCCGACGCGCTGGGTCGGCGAGTCGGGCGTCAGCAGCTCCGGGTGGTCGCGCTCGATCGCGCGCAGCTCGTCGAGCAGCACGTCGTACGCGTCGTCGCCGATCTCCGGGTCGTCCAGGACGTAATAGCGGTGGCCGTGATGGACGAGCTGCTCCCGCAGCTCCGCCGCCCGCTCCTCCACGCTCACTCGGCGACCTCCTCGGCGGCGGGCGCGAGCAGCGCGGACAGGTCGTAGTCGCGCAGCGCGTCGAGCCCGTGTGCGGCGGTCAGGTCGAAGTGCAGCGGCGTGACCGACACGCGGCCCGCCGACACCGCCGCCAGGTCGGTCCCCGCCTCGTCGTCGTGCACGGGCGAGTCGCCGTAGATGCGGAAGCGCTTGCGGCCGTCCTCCTCCTCGACGACCTTCAGCTCGTCCTTGTAGATGCGCTTGCCGAGCCGCGCCACCTCGACGCCGTCCGGATGCCCGGCCGGGACGTTGATGTTGAGCAGCGTCCCCTCGGGGAGCGGCACGTCGTCGAGCCGGTCCACGATGCTGGCCGTGAACGCCGCCGCGGCCTCGAAGTCGAACCGCTCGCCGAGCCGGAAGTCCATCTCGCGGGCCAGCGACTGCTGGGACACCGCGATGCCCGGGACGCCCAGCACCACGCCCTCCAGCGCGGCCGCGACGGTGCCCGAGTACGTGATGTCGTCACCCAGGTTGGAGCCGTGGTTGATGCCGGCCACGATCAGGTCGGGCTCGAACCCCTCGATCAGCCCCAGCGACGCGAGCCGCACGCAGTCCACCGGCGTGCCGTCGCACGCGTAGCCGAGCGTGCCGTCGTCGAACTTCACCTCGGTGACCCACAGCGGCCGGCTGAACGTGATCGACCGCGCGGTGGCCG
Organism: uncultured Solirubrobacteraceae bacterium; assembly: GCA_963723395.1. Taxonomy (GTDB): domain Bacteria; phylum Actinomycetota; class Thermoleophilia; order Solirubrobacterales; family Solirubrobacteraceae; genus DATFQI01. The sequence continues at coordinate 147,616 of CAVRQL010000006.1, forward strand.
AGCGGTTGGAGTCGGGCGCGATGACCGCCAGCTCGACGTCCTTCACGCCCAGCAGCGCCCGGCGCAGCGTCTGCAGCCCGGTGGCGCCGAGGCCGTCGTCGTTGGTCAGGAGGACTCTGAGCATCCCTTCGAGGATATGTCAGTAGGCGACGGACTCGAGGTACAGCCCGTGCGCCGGCGCGGTGCGGCCGGACTCGGAGCGCGGTCGTCCCTCGAGCAGCGCGACGAAATCGTCGACGCTGCGCTTGCCGTTTGCGACCTCGAGCATCGTGCCCACGAGGACGCGGTTCATCTGCCGCATGAAGGCGTCCGCCTCGATCGAGAACTCGAGCACGTCGCCGGCGCGCTCCCACCCCGCTCGCAGCACCTCGCGGTGGAAGCGCGAGTGATAGCCGCCGGTGGGAGTGAAGGCGGTGAAGTCGTGCACCCCGGGAAGGGCCGCCGCGCAGGCGCGCAGCGCGTCTTCGTCGATCGGATACGGGTACCAGAGCGCCCGCCCGCGCTCGAACGGCGACGGGGCCGAGCGGGCCAGCACGCGGTAGCGGTAGCTGCGGCTGACGGCGTCGTGGCGCGCGGAGAACCCGTCGGGCTCCTCCGAGGCCGCTCAGCACCGAGATCTCGGGCGGGAGCACCGCGTTGACCGAGCGCAGGTACGGCAGCGGGCCGTCGTAGGAGACGACCTGGCCGAGCGCGTGCACGCCGCGGTCGGTGCGGCCCGCGACGATCAGCGAGACCGGCGACCGCAGGACGGTCGCCAGCGCCGCGCCCAGCTCACCCTCGACCGTCCGCTTGCCCGGCTGGACGGCCCACCCCGCGAAGGGGGAGCCGTCATAGGCCAGGGCAGCGGGAAATCGAGTGCGGTTTACTCACCCTCGCAAGCTCGGGTGAGCACCTTGATTACACCAGCTCGAGGTAGACCATCTCGGTCGCGTCGCTGGAACGCGGGCCGAGCTTGAGGATCCGGGTGTAGCCACCCGGACGCTCCGTGTAGCGCGGGGCGATCTCCTCGAAGAGCTTGTAGATCACGCCCTTGTCGGGGTGCTGCAGCGTCGAGATGGCCTGGCGGCGCGCGTGCAGATCGCCCTTCTTGGCGAGGGTGATCAGCTTCTCGAGCTCCGGCTTGACCGCCTTCGCCTTCGCCTCGGTGGTCTTGATGCGCTCATGGTCGATGACCTCGACGCACAGGTTCGCCAGCAGCGACTTCCTGTGCGCCGTGGTGCGCGAGAGCTTGTGACGGGTCTTCTGGTGGCGCATATCAGCGGGAGCAGACTAGTCGGTCCGGAGACCCAGACCGCGCTGGGACAGCGTCTCGATGACCTCGTCGATCGACTTCTTGCCGAAGTTCGGGATCGCGGCCAGCTCGCCCTCGGACTTGGAGACGAGGTCGCCGACCGTCTGGATCCCCGCCCGCTTGAGGCAGTTGTAGGACCGGACGCCGAGCTCGAGCTCCTCGATGAGGATGTCGTCCATCGGGCCGCCGCCGGGGCGACCGCCCGCGGCCGCGAGGGCGCCCGCGCCGGCGCCGCCGGCGCCGTTGTCGAGCGCCGTCATGCCGCCCGGGCCCGCGCGCAGCTCCTCGATGCGGTCCTCGTCGGTGAAGATCGACAGCGACGAGATCAGGATCTCGGCGGCCTCGCGGAGCGCGGCCTGCGGGTCGATCGACCCGTCGGTCTCGATGTCGAGCGTGAGCTTGTCGAAGTCGGTGCGCTGCCCGACGCGCGCCTGCTCGACGGAGTACGCCACGCGGCGCACCGGCGAGAAGATCGAGTCGATCGGGATGACGCCGATCGGCTGGTCGGGCGACTTGTTCTCGTCCGCCGGGCGGTAGCCGCGCCCGCGGCCGATCGTGAGGTAGAGCTCGAGCTTGGTCTTCTTCTCGAGCGTGGCGATGTGGGCATCCGGGTTCAGGATCTCGACGCCGGAGGGGAGGTCGATGTCGCGCGCGGTGATCTCGCCCGGGCCGGTGACGACCAGCGGGGCCTCGATCTCCGTCGCGTCCGAGTGCATGCGGCAGACGACGCCCTTGAGGTTGAGCACGATGTCGGTGACGTCCTCCGTGACGCCCTTGATCGTCGAGAACTCGTGGGCGACGCCCTCGATGCGAACGGAGGTGACAGCGGCCCCGGCGAGCGACGCCAGCAGCACGCGGCGCAGCGAGTTCCCGAACGTGTAGCCGAAGCCGCGATCGAGCGGCTCAACCACGAACTGGCCGCGGTTGTCCTCGACCGACTCGGCGGTGATTCGGGGGATCTGGAAGTCGAGCATCAGGGTCCTAACGTTCGTCGGGGGGTGGAGCGGGCGGCCTTTATGTGGGGGAGCGACCGCCGAGGGCCCGGCGCACACGCACGTCATGTGCGCGCGCCCGGGCTGTGAAGAGCGGGTTACTTCGAGTAGAGCTCGACGATGAGCTGCTCTTGCACCGGCGCGGCGATCTCCGCGCGCTCGGGCTTGCGCAGCACCTTCGCCGTGAGCTGGTCGTGGTCGGCCTGCAGCCAGGCCGGCACCTGCGCCACGAGCTCCGTGGCGTCGCGGATCACCTGGTTGGCACCGGTGTCCATCTTGATGGCGATCACGTCGTTCTCCCTCACCTGGTAGCTGGGGATGTCGACGCGGCGGCCGTTGATCGTCCAGTGACCGTGGAGGATCAGCTGGCGGGCCTGGCGCCGCGAGGCGGCGAAGCCGAGGCGGACAAGGACGTTGTCGAAGCGGCACTCGAGGATGCGCAGCAGGTTCTCGCCCGTGATGCCGGGCTGACGCGACGCCTTGGCGTAGTACGTCCGGAACTGCTTCTCGAGCACGCCGTAGTACCGGCGCGCCTTCTGCTTCTCACGCAGCTGGACGCGGTACTCGGACTGCTTCTGGCGCCCGCGGCCGTGCTCGCCCGGCGGATACGAGCGGCGCTCGACGCCGCACTTGTCCGTCAGGCAGCGCTCTCCCTTGAGGAAGAGCTTCTGGCCTTCGCGGCGGCACTGCTTGCACTGTGGGGAAGTATCTCTTGCCATTCGGTGTAGATCAGACCCTTCGCCGCTTGCGGGGGCGGCAGCCGTTGTGTGCCTGGGGAGTGACGTCGCGCACGCCGGTGACCTCGAGCCCGGCGGCCTGCAGCGACCGGATCGCGGTCTCGCGGCCCGAGCCCGGGCCCTTCACGAAGACCTCGACCTTCTGCATCCCCTGCTCGATGCCCTTGCGGGCGGCCGCGTCGGCGGTCACCTGGGCGGCGAACGGGGTCGACTTGCGCGAGCCCTTGAAGCCGGCGCCGCCGGCGGACTCCCACGCGATGACGTTGCCCTCGCGGTCGGTGAGGGCGACGATCGTGTTGTTGAACGACGTCTTGATGTGCGCCTGGCCGATCGGGACGTTCTTCTTGACCTTGCGGCGGCCGCGCTGTGGGCGACGGGGAGCGGGGCTCACTTCTTGGTCGCTTTCTTCTTGCCGGCGATGGACATGCGCTTGGGACCCTTACGCGTGCGCGCGTTCGTCTTGGTGTTCTGACCGCGGACGGGCAGGCCGCGCCGGTGGCGGATGCCCCGGTAGCAGCCGATCTCCATCAGGCGCTTGATGGCCTGGGAGCGCTCGCGCCGGAGATCGCCTTCGACGATGTAGTCGTTGTCGATCGCGTCGCGGAGCTTCGACACCTCGTCGTCCGTGAGGTCACGGACGTAGGTGTTGCCGCTGATGCCGAGGTCGGTGAGGATCCTCTTCGAGGTCGGCTGGCCGACTCCGTAGATGTAGGTGAGTCCGATCTCGACCCGCTTGTTGAGCGGGATGTTGACGCCGGCGATTCGAGCCAAAGTTCTTCTACCCCTGCCGCTGCTTGTGTCGTGGGTTCTGGCAGATCACGAGCACCCGGCCGTGACGCCGGATGATCTTGCACTTCTCGCACATCGGCTTTACCGACGGTCGTACCTTCATGATCCCTTTCGGACGATGTCCCGGACGGGGTGGCTCTGGTGGCCGGTTCAGCCACCGCTACCATGCCCCCGGAGCGCACGTTGCGCACGGATCCCTCGCGGGTCTGAACGCGACGAAGGAGAATACCAAATGGGTTCGACGCCGCTCGATGCGTCAGGTAGCTGACCGGCAGTGGAGCTGTGGAACCTGTCGCGCTGATAACCGCGCTCGCCCTCGCCGCGCTCGCCTTCGCCGCGCCGGCCCGCGCCGACGACCTGAACAGTCTCGCACCGGTTCTCGTCCACGACTCCCGCGAGCGCTACCCGGCCACGTCGGTGCCCCGCCCCGACGCCGGGCGGGCGCCGGTGGTCTACGGGCGGGTCGCCGGCGGCTGGCGCCAGTACTGGATCTGGTACGACGCCAACCCGCAGGACCGCGGGATCGTGCGGACGGGCCGCCACGCCGGCGACTGGGAGGTCGTCCAGTACCGCGGCTCCGAGGCGGTGTACGCGCAGCACTCCGGCGCCGAGCGGTGCGGCGCCGTGGAGCGCCGCGACGGGCGGCCGGTCGTCTACGTCGCCAACGGGTCGCACGCCGCCTACTTCCACGCCGGGACGCGCGACCGCATGTGGCCCGACCCCAACGACGAGGCGGACGGCCGTGGGGACGTGCAGCGGCCGCGAGTGGTCCGGATATCGGCGGACTCGCCCGCGTGGATGCGCGATCGCGCACCGTGGGGCGGCGCCCGGGCGAGCTGGATCCCGTTCGAGCAGTCCTCCCCGCGCGGCCCGGCGTTCCAGCCGGCGCGGTGGGACGACCCGGACGCCTGGGCGAGCGCCGCGCACCCGTGCACGGGCCGCCGGTGCACGACCGTCGGCGCGTGCGACGGCGACGAGAAGGCGCTGACCGCCGGGCTCGTCGCCGCCCCGCTGGTGGCGGGCGCGCTCTGGTGGCGCCGCCGCCGCCGGCGCTAGCCCGCCAGCCAGGCCAGCAGCGCCGAGCGCGAGAAGCGCCAGTCCTCGCCGATCCGCCGGCCCGGGAGCTCACCGGCCGCGGCCAGCTCGGCGACCTGGGCGGTCTCGATCTGCAGCAGCTCGGCGGCGCCTTCGAGCGTCAGCACCTCCGACGGAGCGGCCGGGCGGATCTCGGCCCGGCCCACCGTGAGGTTGTCGGCGCCCATGTCCACGACCACGCGCGCACTCGCCGAACTGGCCCGCAGTGACGTGCCGCGCTGCGCGTTCACGAGGTCCTTGGCGAGGTTCAGCTCGTGCGACGCGCGACCAGCTGGGCCGCCTGGCCGCCTTGAGCCTGACGAAGAGAGGCTTGTCATCGGCCATCGAGCGATATCCGCTATGTCATCGATATCAAGCGATGAACTCACGGCGCTGGGTAGGAAGAGGGAGCCGGCCGCACCGCTGGGCCGGATAGCCTTCGCTCTCGCGACGCCAAAACAGCCCAGCGCGTTAGAAACGCCGGTGGCGGGCGATCAGCGCCGGCGCACCCGGCGCGCTAGGCGGCGGCGCGAGCCTTGGACTCGTGCCACGGCGTGAGGATCCGCGGACCCTGCGCCGTGATGGCGATCGTGAACTCGAAGTGCGCGGCCAGCGAGCCGTCGGTCGAGTAGATCGCCCAGCCGTCCTCGCCCATGCGCACCATGTGCCGCCCGGCGGTGACCATCGGCTCGACCGCGAGGACCATGCCCTCCTCCAGAGGGACGCCCTTGCCGGGCGGCCCGTAGTTCGGGATCTGCGGCTCCTCGTGCATCGACCGGCCGATCCCGTGCCCCACCAGGGAGCGCACGATCGAGAACCCGTTGGCCTCGACGTGCTCCTGGACGGCGTGCGAGACGTCGCCGAGGCGGTTGCCGATCACGCACTGGTCGACCGCCTTGAACAGCGACCCCTCGGTGACCTCGAGCAGCTTGGACGCCACCGGCGTGACCTCGCCGACGGCGAAGGTGCGCGCCGCGTCGGCGACCCAGCCGTCGAACACGACGCCGATGTCGACCGACAGGATGTCGCCGCGCTTGAGCTTGAACTTGCCCGGGATGCCGTGCACGACCATCTCGTTGGGCGAAGCGCAGATGGAGCCCGGGAAGCCGCGGTAGCCCTTGAAGGCGGGCGTGGCGCCCTGGGAGCGGATGAACTTCTCGGCCGCGCGGTCCAGGTCCAGCGTGGTGACGCCGGGCCTGATCTTGCCGGCCAGCAGGTCCATCGTCTTGACGAGGATGGAACCCGCCGCGGCCATCTTGTCGATCTCGGCGGGTGACTTCTTGACGATCATGACGACCTCAGAGTCGTTCTTCGAGGCGCAGCGTCGCGAGCGTCGCGCGAATGTGGTCGTGCACCTCGACCTTGTCGCGCGTGCCGTCGAAGCGACGCAGCAGCCCGCGCTCCTCGTAGTAGTCGATCAGCGGCTCGGTCTTCTCATGGTACGTCTTCAGCCGCTTGGAGACCTTGTCCGGCTCGTCGTCGGAACGCTGCTTGAGCGGCTTTCCGCACTGGTCGCACTTGCCGTCGTGCTTCGGCGGGTCGAACTCCACGTGGTAGAGGTGGCCCTCGGAGCACTGGCGGCGGCCGGACAGGCGCTTGATGACGACCTCGTCGGCGGCCTCGATGAGCAGGGCGGCCATCAGCCGGCGGCCGCGCTTCTCCAGCTCCTCGGACAGCGCGTCGGCCTGGGGCACGGTGCGCGGGAAGCCGTCGAGCAGGAACCCGTCGTCGCCCTCGTCCTCGATCTTCTCGAGGATCATCGCGATCACCAGGTCGTCGGGAACGAGCCCGCCGCTGTCCATGTGCTCCTTGGCCTGCAGGCCGAGGTCGGTCTCGTTGTCCTTGTGCTCCCGCAGCAGGTCGCCGGTGCCGATGTAGGGCAGCCCGAAGTCCTCCGTCAGACGGGAGGCCTGGGTGCCCTTGCCGGCCCCGGGAGGCCCGAGGAGGATGAGGTTCAGCTCGCTCACGGGTTCGGCAGCCTACTTATTTGAGGAAGCCCTCGTAGTTGCGCATCATCAGCTGCGCCTCGAGTTGCTTCATGGTGTCCAGTGCGACGCCGATCACGATCAGGATCGAGGTACCGCCGAAGTAGAAGTTCGCGGAGGTCTGGTTGATCAGGATGGTCGGCAACGCCGCCACGGCGGCCAGGTACAGCGCGCCGGGGAAGGTCAGCCGGGCGAGGATGCGGTCCAGGAACTCGGCCGTGGGCCTCCCTGGTCGCACGCCGGGGATGAAGCCGCCGTACTTCTTGAGGTTCTCCGCCTGGTCGACCGGGTTGAAGGTGACGGCGGTGTAGAAGTACGTGAAGAGCACGATGAACACGGTCTCGCCGACGATGTAGGCCCAGCCGTTGGGGCTGAAGAAGGTCGCGAGGCCGTTGGCGCCGGGGATCAGCTGGCCGATCGTGGGCGGGAAGGCCATGATCGAGGCCGCGAAGATGACCGGGATGACGCCCGCCATGTTCACGCGCAGCGGGAGGTAGGTCTGGCCGCCGGAGCTCATCCGGCGCCCGATCACGCGCTTGGCGTACTGGACCGGGATTCTTCGCTGCCCCTCCTGGACGAACACGATCGCCGCGATCACGCCGAGCGCGACGAACGGCATCATGACCTTGAAGACCTGGTCCGGGTTCGTCCACCACGCCTGCACGCCGTTGGGCAGGCCGGCGACGATCGAGGCGAAGATCATCAGCGAGATGCCGTTGCCGATGCCGCGCTGGGTGATCAGCTCGCCCATCCACATCAGCAGCACGCAGCCGGCGGTGAGGCAGATGACGAGCAGGATGATCCCGCCCAGCGAGAAGTCGTTGAACACCTCGGCGCCAGAGCTGGAGCCCTGGGAGCGGAACAGGAAGACGTAGCCGATCGCCTGGGCGGCGGCCAGGCCGACGGTCAGGTAGCGCGTGTACTGCGTGATGCGCGCCTGCCCGACCTCGCCCTCCTTCTGCAGCTTCTCCAGCGACGGCGAGACGACCGTCAGCAGCTGCAGGATGATCGAGGCCGTGATGTAGGGCATGATCCCGAGCGCGAAGATCGCGATCCGGGACAGCCCGCCACCGGTGAAGAGGTTGAGGAACCCGAGGATGTTCGAGCCCGCGTAGTTCTCCTGGATCTGCTCCAGGGCGTCCGGGTTCACCCCGGGGACCGGGATGAAGGAGCCGAGGCGATACAGCGCGAGCATCAGCGCCGTGAACGCCAGCTTCTTGCGGATCTCCGCGACCTTGAAGGCGTTGAGAATCGTGGAGACCACAGGGGCCGCCCTTCGCTACTCGACGGTCTGGCAGGTCCCGCCGGCGGATTCGATCCGCTCGCGGGCCGTCTTGGAGAACTTGTGGGCGTGCACGGTGAGCTTCTTCGACAGCTCGCCGCGGCCGAGGATCTTGACCGGGATGTCGCGCTTGCGTGGCGAGCCCGGAGGACTTCAGCGCCGCCAGGTCGACGGACGCGCCGTCGTCGAAGCGCCGCTCGAGGTCGTCGAGGTTCACGTGCTGCGTGTACGTCCTGAACGGCTCGAACGGCATCGACATCTTCTTGTTCGGGCCGCGCAGCTTGCGCATCCGCATGTGGATCGGGTTCTGGCCGCCCTCGAAGCGGGTGCGGTCCTTGGCGCCCGCGCGGGAGCCCGCGCCCTTGTGGCCGCGGCCGGACGTCTTGCCGTGGCCGGAGCCGTGGCCGCGCCCGACGCGCTTGCGGTCGCGCTTGGAGCCCTTGGCGGGCTGCAGGTTGTGGAGGCCGATCTCTTCGGGGTCCGTCATTTCTCCTCCACCGTCACAAGATGTCGCACTGCATGGACCATCCCGCGCAGCTGCGGGGAGTCGGGGCGCTCGACGGACTTGTTGATCCCGCGCAGGCCGAGCGAGCGCAGCGTGTCGCGCTGCCTGCCGTTGGCGCCGTTGGCCGACTTGACCTGGGTGATGACGAGGCTCACGCCGGGAGTCTCCTCGGCCTGCGGTCGCGGCCTCGGCCTCGGCCTCGGCCTCGGGCTCGGCCTCGGCGGGCGTCTCCGCCTCGCCGCCGACGACCTTCACGCCGTCGGACAGGCCGAGCACGGCGTTGACGGAGAGGCCGCGCAGCTGCGCGATCTCCTCCGGCCGGCGCAGGTCCTGGAGACCGGCGATCGTCGCCTTGACGAGGTTGATCGGGTTCTGCGAGCCCAGCGACTTGGAGAGGATGTCGTGGATCCCGGCGAGCTCGAGCACCGCGCGCACGCCGCCGCCGGCGATCACGCCGGTACCGGGAGAGGCGGGCTTGAGGAACACGCGACCCGAGCCGTAGATGCCCGTGGTCTGGTGCGTGATCGTCGCGCCGTGGCGGGGCACGCGGAAGAGGTTCTTCTTCGCGCGCTCGACGCCCTTCTGGATCGCGAGCGGGACCTCGTTGGCCTTGCCGTAGCCGTAGCCGACGATGCCGTTCTCGTCGCCGACCACGACGAGCGCGGTGAACGAGAAGCGCCGGCCGCCCTTGACCACCTTGGCGACGCGGTTGATCTCAACAACGCGCTCTTGGAGGTCCAGGCTGGACGACGATACGGAACGATCGGGGGCGGGCATGGCTCCTTCGAGGGTAGACGGTGAACCTAAAACGCCAGGCCGCCCTCGCGGGCGCCTTCGGCGAGGGCCTTGACACGGCCGTGGTACTGGTAGCCGCCGCGATCGAACACGACGGACTCGACGCCGGCGGCCTTCGCGCGCTCGGCCAGGACCTGGCCGGCCTTGGCGGCCTGCTCCATCGGCTTGAGCGAGCGCAGGTCGGCCTCGGTCCAGTTGACGGCGGCCAGCGTGACGCCGGCGTCGTCGTCGATGAGCTGGGCGAAGATCCCGCGGTTGGAGCGGAACACGCTGATGCGCGGGCGCTCGGCCGAGCCGTGCACCTTGGCGCGGACGCGGCGGCGGCGCTTGAGGCGCTTGGCGGGGGCGTGGGTGACGGTCATGCGCGCTTGCCCACCTTCCGGGCGACGTACTCGCCCTGGTAGCGGATGCCCTTGCCCTTGTAGGGCTCCGGCGGCCGCTGCTTGCGGATGATGGCGGCGATCTCGCCGACCTGCTGCTTGGAGTTGCCCTTGATGATCACGCGCGTGGGCTGCGGGACCTCGAACTCGATCCCCTCGGGCGCCTTGATCGGCACCGGGTGGGAGTAGCCGAGCGCGAGCTCCAGGTCGCGGCCCTTGAGCTGGGCGCGATAGCCGACGCCCTGGATCTCCAGGGTCTTGCTGAAGCCGTTGGTGACGCCCTCGACCATGTTGGCCACGAGCGAGCGCGTCAGGCCGTGCAGCGCGCGGTGCTCCGCGCGGTCGGTCGGGCGGCGTGACGAGCAGCGTGCCGTCCTCCTCGCGGACCTCGATCGAGCGCGACTTGCGCTCCGAGAGATCGCCGCGGGGGCCGGCCACGCGGACGACCTCGGCCTCGATCGTCACGTTGACGCCGGTGGGGATGGGGATGGGCTTCTTTCCGATGCGGCTCATGAGTGGCTACCAGACGTGTGCCACGACCTCGCCGCCGACGCCCGCCTTGCGCGCATCGTGGCCGGTCATGACGCCCTGGGAGGTCGAAATGATCGTCGTGCCCATGCCACCCAGGACCTTCGGGATGTGCTTGGCATCGACGTACGTGCGCCGGCCGGGGCGGGAGACCCGCTTGAGGCCGGAGATCACGGACGTGCGGTTCTCAGTGTACTTGAGCTTCACGTAGATCCTGTCGCCCGCGGCGCCGCTGTCGGCGGGGCGGACGTCGAAGCCCTCGATGTAGCCCTGCTCCTTGAGGATGCGGGCCATCTCGGCCTTCAGGCCGGAGGCGGGGATCTCCACATCCTCGTGCGCGGCGGTGATGCCGTTGCGGATGCGGGTCAGGAAGTCGGCGACGGGGTCGGTCATCGACATGCGATCACCAGCTCGACTTCGTCATGCCGGGGATGAAGCCCTGGTGCGCGAGCTCGCGCAGGCAGATGCGGCACAGCCCGAACTTGCGGTACACCGCACGCGAGCGCCCACACCGCCGGCAGCGGCTGTGCGCCCGGGTGGGGTACTTGGGCTTGCGGTTGGCCCGCACGATCATGGATGTCTTCGCCATCTGGTTCCTTGCCTCTAAGCGGCGACCGGCTCGCCCGCGAGCGACTCGAAGCCTGCCGGGCGCCCGTCACGGGCGAACGGCATGCCGAGCGCGTCGAGGAGGGCGAATGCCTCCGCGTCGGTCTGGGCGGTCGTCGTGAACGTCACGTCGAGACCGCGGATCTGGTCGATGTTGTCGTAGTCGATCTCCGGGAAGATGATCTGCTCCCGGATGCCCATGGAGTAGTTGCCGCGGCCGTCGAACGAGCGCGGGTTGAGCCCGCGGAAGTCGCGCAGCCGCGGGATCGCGACCGAGACGAGCCGGTCCATGAACTCGTACGCGCGCTCGTCGCGCAGCGTGACGGTCAGGCCCACCGGCATCCCCTCGCGCAGCTTGAACGCCGCCACGGACTTGCGCGCGCGGCGGATGTTCGGCTTCTGGCCGGCGATGTCGGCCAGCTGGGCCAGGGCGGCCTCGAGCATCTTCGAGTCCTGCTTGGCCTCGCCGACGCCCATGTTGAGGGTGATCTTGGTCAGCCGCGGCGCCTGCATGGCGGAGGAGTAGCCGAACTTGCCCACCAGGGCGGCGCGGATCTCGTCGTTGTATCGGTCCTTGAAACGTGCCATGTCAGTCCAGCTCCGCGCCTGAGCGCTTGGTGACGCGCATGCGCCGGCCGTTCTCGTCACGGCGGACGCCGACGCGCGTCGGCTTGTTGTCCTTCGGATCCACCACGGCCACGTTGGAGACGTGGACGGGACCCTCCTTCTCGATCACGCCCACCGGGGCATTGGGCCGCCCCGGCATCGGGCGCTGGTGGCGCTTGACCATGTTGACACCCTCGACGTAGACGCGGTCGCGCTTGGGCTCGGTGCGGAGCACCTTGCCCGTGCGGCCCTTGTCCTTGCCGGAGATGACGATCACGGTGTCGTCGGTGCGGATCTTCATCACAGCACCTCCGGGGCGAGCGAGACGATCTTCATGAAGCCGCCGTCGCGCAGCTCGCGGGCCACCGGCCCGAAGATGCGCGTCCCGCGCGGGTTGTTCTGGGCGTCGATGATCACGGCCGCGTTCTCGTCGAAGGAGATGTAGGTGCCGTCGTCGCGCCCGAACTCCTTCTTCGTGCGCACGACGACCGCCTTGACGACCTCGCCCTTCTTGACCGACCCCTGCGGGTTGGCGTGCTTGACGGTGGCGGTGATGACGTCCCCCACGCCCGCGTAGCGGCGGCGGGAGCCGCCCTGCACGCGGATGCAGAGGATCTCGCGCGCGCCGGTGTTGTCGGCCACGCGCAGCCGGGTCTCGTTCTGGATCATCGAGCGCGCTCCACCACTTCGACGAGCCTCCAGCGCTTGCTGCGCGACATCGGGCGGCACTCCTGGATCGCGGACGGTGTCGCCGGCGCCGGCGTCGTTGCGCTCGTCGTGCGCGTGCAGCTTGATCGAGGTGCGCATGATCTTGTGGTAGCGCTTGTGGCGCCGCACCACGTCGATGCGCACGGTGATCGTCTTGTCGGCCTTGTCGGAGACCACGATGCCCTGGCGCACCTTCGCCCTGCCGGGGCCGTGCTCGGGCGCGTGGTCGGGCTCGGGCGCGGGCTGGCTCTTGCGCAGCTCGGCCTGCTTGGCCTTGGTGCGCGCGCGGTAGCGACGCCGCTCGGCGGCGTTGGCGGCGCGCTTGGCCTCGCGCTCGGCCTGGCGCTCCTCGGGCGACGTCTGACCGCGCGGCTTGCGGCGCGCGGCGCGGCGCTCGTCGAGGCGCTCGCGACGGGTCGTCGCGGCAGGGGCCGGAGCGGCCTGCCTCCGCGGGAGCCTCGTCGGCAGGAGCCTGCTCGGTGGTGGTCGCGTCGCCGTCGGTCGCGGCGGCCTCGACCTCCTCCGGGAGGTTCTCCGGGGTCTCTTCAGGGGTCTCGGGGGTCTCAGCCATTGTCGACTCTCAGCAGTCGTCGTAACGGTCGGGTCGACGCCGCGCTGACGGGCCACGGTGAGGGCGCGCGCGAGGTCGCGCTTCGCCGAACGCATGCCCGCCGTGTTCTCCAGCTCGCCGGTGGCGTGCTGGAGGCGCAGGCCGAAGACGTCGCGCCGCGCGGTCGCGATGTGCTCGCGCAGCTTGTCGTCGGAGATGTCTCGAAGCTCTGAGGACTTCATCACTGACCGTCCTCTCGCATCACGAACTTGGTCTTCACGGGCAGCTTGTGGCCGGCCAGGCGCATCGCCTCGCGGGCCAGGCCCTCGTCGACGCCGGACAGCTCGAACATGACGCGCCCGGGCTTGACGACGGCGACCCAGCCCTCCGGGGAGCCCTTGCCGGAGCCCATGCGGGTCTCGGCGGGCTTCTTGGTGAAGGGCTTGTCCGGGAAGACGTTGATCCAGACCTTGCCGCCACGCTTGATCTTGCGCGTCATGGCGATACGAGCGGCCTCGATCTGACGGTTGGTCAGCCAGCCCTGCTCGAGGGCCTTCAGGCCGTACTCGCCGAACTCGACGCGCTGCTGGCCCCGTGAGAGGCCCGCGCGGCGACCGCGGTGCTGACGGCGGAACTTGACTCGCTTCGGGGAGAGCATTACCGGCTGATCCCTCCGCTCAGGTCGGGACGCTGGCCGCCACGGCCACCGCCGCCACGACCGCCGCCGCCACCACGGCCGCCTCCGCCGCCACGGCCACCGCCGCCGCCGCCGAAGCCGCCACCGCCGCCGCCACGGCCGCCGGGACCACCCGGACCGCCGCCACGGCCGCCGGGGCCACCCGGACCGCCGCCGCGCCCGCCGCGGCCACCGCCGCGGCCGTCGCCACGCCCGCGGCCGTCACGGCCACGGCCGCCACGGCGGTCGTCGTCCTGGCTCGGGCCGCCCTGCGGCTCGTCGAGCGAGGTGAGGTCCTGGCCGGAGAAGCCGGAGGGCATGATCTCGCCCTTGTTGATCCAGCACTTCACGCCGATGCGGCCGAACGTCGTCCTGGCCTCGTAGAAGCCGTAGTCGATGTCGGCGCGCAGCGTGTGCAGCGGGACGCGGCCGTCGGAGTAGCTCTCCGAGCGGGCCATCTCGGCGCCGCCGAGGCGGCCGCCGACCTGGATCTTGCAGCCCTTGGCGCCCGAGCGCATGGCGCTCGTGAGCGCGCGCTTCATCGCGCGGCGGAACGCCACGCGGTTGACGAGCTGCTCGGCGATCGACTGCGCGACGAGCTTCGCGTCGAGCTCGGGGCGCTTGATCTCGAGGATGTTGACCTTGATCGACTTGCCCGTGATCCGGTGCAGGTCGCGGCGCAGCGCGTCGACCTCGGAGCCGGACTTGCCGATCACGATGCCCGGGCGCGCCGTGTGGATGTTGACCTCCACCTCGGCCGCGTCCTTGCGGATCGTGATGTCCGACAGGCCGGCGTGGGCGAGCTTGCCCGTGATGTGGTCGCGGATGCGGACGTCCTCGATCAGGAAGTCGGAGAAGTTCTTCTCGGAGAACCAGTTCGACTTCCAGTCGTGGATGTAGCCGACGCGCATCGCCTCTGGATGAACTTTCTGACCCACTAGTGCTCCTTCGGCGTCAGCGTGATGGAGAGGTGCGAGGTGCGCTTGCGGATGCGCGTCGCGCGGCCCATGGCGCGCGGGCGGAAGCGCTTGAGCGTCGGACCCTCGTCGGCGTGTACCGACGCGATCTTCAGCTCCTCCCCGACCAGCTCGTGGTTGTGCTCCGCGTTGGCGACCGCGGACTCGAGCAGCTTGAGCCACGGCTTGGCGGCCGCGCGGGGCGTGAAGGCCAGGATGGCCCGCGCCTCGACGACGTCCTTGCCGCGGATGTGATCGCACACCAGCCGCGCCTTGCGGGCGGACGTGCGGACGTAGCGCGCCTGGGCCTGCACCAGCACGCCGGTCTCCGGCGTGCGGCGGCGGTCGCGCTTGCGCCCGGCCACCTTCTCGGCGGCCTCCTTGACGTCCTTCTCGGCGCCGGCGGCGGCGGCCTTGTCGGCGCCCTCGGGCTTGGTGCCCTCCGGGTTCCGCTCGGCCTTGGGCACGCGGGCGCGCTTGGGCTTGGCCTCGGTCGCCTCGGCGGCGTCCTTGTCGACGCCGGTCTCCTCGGCGGCCTGGCCCTCGGCCTCGGGCGCGGCCTTCTTCGCGCGGGTGCGCTTGGGCTTGGGCTCGGGCTGGCGCCTCGGCCTCGGCGGCCTGCGTCGCCTTGGCCTCCTTGGCCTCCTCGGCGATCTTGCCCTCGTCGGGCGTGCCCTGCGCGGGTTCTCGGGCTTCTTGGGGCGGGGCTCATCGCACCCGGCCCTTCGAGTCGTGTCCGCGGTAGGTGCGCGTGGGAGCGAACTCGCCCAGCTTGTGGCCGACCATCGCCTCGTCGACGAACACGGGCACGTGCTTGCGCCCGTCGTGGACGGCGATGGTGTGGCCGACCATCTCGGGGAAGATCGTCGACGCGCGCGACCAGGTGCGGATCATGGTCTTCGAGTTGGAGGCGTTCATGGACTCGATGCGGTCCATCAGACGGTCCTCGACCCACGGTCCCTTCTTGGATGAGCGAGACATCAGCGGCTGCCCTTCTTGCCGCGGCGGCGGCCACGGACGATGTAGCGGTCGGACTGCTTGCCCTTCTTGCGGGTGCGGTAGCCGATCGTCGGCACGCCCCAGGGCGTCTGCGGGTGGTTGCCGAGCGGGGTGGCGCCCTCGCCGCCGCCGTGCGGGTGGTCAACCGGGTTCATGGCGGTGCCTCGCGTCTGCGGGCGCACGCCCATGTGGCGCTTGCGGCCGGCCTTGCCCACCGTGACGTTCTGGTGGTCGGCGTTGCCGACCACGCCGACGGTGGCGCGGCACTCGGCGCGCACCATGCGCATCTCGCCGGAGGGCAGGCGCAGCGTGGCCATCGCGCCCTCCTTCGCCATCAGCTGGACGCTGGCGCCGGCGGAGCGGGCGAGCTGCCCGCCGCGGCCGGGCTGCATCTCGACGTTGTGCACGAGCGTGCCGACCGGCATCGCCGCCAGCGGCATCGCGTTGCCGACGGTGATGTCCGAGCCGATGCCCGACATCACGTTCATGCCGACGCGCAGGCGGTTCGGGGCGAGGATGTACGCCTTCTGGCCGTCCACGTAGTGCAGCAGCGCGATGTACGCCGAGCGGTTCGGGTCGTACTCGATCGCGGCCACCCGGGCGGGGATGGCGTCCTTGGTGCGCTTGAAGTCGATCCGCCGGTACAGGCGCTTGGCGCCGCCGCCGCGATGGCGCGCGGTCTTGCGCCCGTTGGCGTTGCGGCCGCCGGACTTGGTCAGGCCCTCGACGAGGGACTTCTCCGGCTCGGTCTTCGTGATCTCGGCGTAGTCCGCGTAGGAGACGAACCGGCGACCGGGGGAAGTTGGCTTTGGCTTGCGAATCGGCATGGCTTAGAGCTCGGCCTCGAGGCCCTGGAAGATCGGGATGGAGTCGCCCTCGCGCACCTGCACGATCGCCTTCTTCCACGACCGGGTGCGGCCGCTGGTGTAGCCGCGGCGCTTCGGCTTGGAGGGGACCTTGGACGTGCGCACCTCGAGCACGACGACGTCGAACAGCTGCTCGACGGCCTGCTTGATCTGCGTCTTGTGCGCGTCGGGGTGGACGCGGAACGTGTACTTGCCGGCCGTCGCGAGAACGTAGGACTTCTCGGAGACGACGGGCCGGATGATCACCTGGGACGCGTCCATCAGGCGGCCACCTCCTCGAGGCCGATGCGGACGACGGGCTTCTTCGCCCGCTCGGTAAGGGTGTTGAGCGCGACCTCGGAGACGAGCAGCGTGGCGCTGCCGACGAGGTCGGCGACGCCGCAGGCCTCGGTCGGGATGACGCTGACGCCCGCGAGGTTGCGGAACGACTTCGCGGCGTCGGACTCCTCCGCGCCGAGCACGACCAGCACCGAGCCGCCGCGGCGGTCGGCGATCATCTCGGCGGCCTTCTTCGTCGACGGAGCGCGCGAAGTCGGCGAGGTCGAAGGCGAAGATCGAGCCGCGCGCGGCGTGCACCGAGAGGGCGCAGCGGAGCGCGGCGCGGCGCGCCTTGCGGTTGACCTTGACGGTGTAGTGGCGCGGCTGCGGGCCGAAGACGGTGCCGCCGCCGGTCCAGATCGGCGAGCGCGACGAGCCGGCGCGAGCGCGGCCGGTGCCCTTCTGGCGCCACGGCTTGGCGCCGCCGCCGCGGACCATGCCGCGCGTCTTGGTCGCGTGCGTGCCGCGACGGCGGGCGGCCAGCTCGGCCACCACGACCTCGTGCACGAGCGGGCCGTTGAACTCGACGCCGAACACCTCGTCGTCGAGCTTGTGCTTCTTGGTGCCGCCGAGGATCGGAGCGTCAGCCATCGGTGCGCACCTCCACGGTGCCGCCCTTGGGCCCGGGCACCGCGCCGCGGACGAGCATCAGGTTCTGGTCGGGGATCAGCTCGACGATGGTCAGCCCGAGCTGGGTGACGCGCCCGCCGCCCATGCGGCCAGGGCCCTTGATGCCCTTGAACACGCGCGAGGGGGTCGCCGAGGCGCCGATCGAGCCCGGGGCGCGCACGTTGTGCGAGCCGTGGGACTTGGGACCGGCGGCGAAGTTGTGGCGCTTGATCGTGCCCTGGAAGCCCTTGCCCTTGGACTTGCCGGAGATCTTGACCTTCTGGCCGACCTCGAAGTTCTCGACGGTCACCATGTCGCCGATCGTCAGCTCCTCCGCGTGGTCGCGGAACTCCTTGACGGTGCGCAGCGGCGGGGCGTCGGCCTTCTTGAGGTGGCCGAGCTCTCCCTTGGAGAGCGCCTTCTCGCGCACGGAGTCGAACCCGAGCTGGACGGCCTCGTAGCCGTCGGCGTCCGGGGTCCGGATCGCGAGCACCGGGACAGGGGCCGGCCTCGAGCACGGTGACGCGCTCGACGTGTCCGTCTTCTGAGAATCGCTGGGTCATGCCCAGCTTCTTGGCGAGGATGGCGGTCATAGGGCTAGCCGAATGCGAGTCGGATCTCGATGTCCACGCCGGCGGGCAGATGGTCGAGCCGCTGGAGCGAGTCGACCGTCTTCGGCGTGGGCTGGTGGATGTCGATCAGGCGCTTGTGCGTGCGGATCTCGAAGTGCTCCTGGGAGTCCTTGTCCTTGAACGGCGACTTGATCACCGCGTAGACGTTCTTCTCCGTGGGCAGCGGCACGGGCCCCGACACGGTCGCGCCGGTTCGCGTCGCCGTCTCGACGATCTCCTTCGCAGCCGTCTCGATGGCCGACGAGTCGTAGGCCTTGAGGCGGATGCGGATCTTGTTCTGGGCTACTGCGGCCACTGGGGTCTCGTTCTGTCCGGTGCTTTCAGTGAAGTCTTGACTGGTGCTTGGTTGCGCACTAAGGGCGGGCTCCGGGCATCGGAGCCCGCCCTTGAGGTCGTATCTGACGATACTGCGCGGGTGCTACTTGATGATCTCGGTGACCACGCCCGAGCCGACGGTGCGGCCGCCCTCGCGAATCGCGAAGCGCAGGCCGGCATCCATGGCGATGGGCTGGATCATCTCGATCTCCATCTGCACGTTGTCCCCGGGCATGACCATCTCGGTCCCCTCCGGGAGCTTCGCGACGCCGGTGACGTCGGTCGTGCGGAAGTAGAACTGCGGCCGGTACCCGTTGAAGAACGGAGTGTGGCGTCCGCCCTCTTCCTTCTTGAGGACGTAGACCTCGGCCTTGAACTGGGTGTGCGGGGTGATCGAACCCGGCTTGCAGAGAACCTGCCCGCGCTCGATCTCCTCGCGCTTGATGCCTCGCAGGAGCGTGCCGACGTTGTCGCCGGCGCGGCCCTCGTCGAGGATCTTGCGGAACATCTCGACACCGGTGACGACCGTGTTGGAGGTCTCGGGCTTGATGCCCACGATCTCCACGGTGTCGCCCGTGTTGACGATGCCCTGCTCGATGCGGCCCGTGGCCACCGTGCCGCGGCCGGTGATCGAGAAGACGTCCTCGACCGGCATCAGGAACGGCTTGTCCAGGTCGCGCTCGGGCTCCGGGATGTACGTGTCCAGCTGCTCGCCGAGATCGACGATCTTCTGGACGTACTCCTCGTCGCCGTCCAGCGCCTTCAGCGCCGAACCGATGACGAACGGGATGTCGTCGCCCGGGAAGTCGTACTCGTTGAGCAGATCGCGGACCTCGACCTCGACGAGCTCGAGGAGCTCCTCGTCGTCGACCATGTCGGCCTTGTTGAGGAACACGACGATGTACGGCACGCCGACCTGGCGGGCGAGCAGGATGTGCTCACGCGTCTGGGGCATCGGGCCGTCCGCCGCCGAGACGACGAGGATCGCGCCGTCCATCTGGGCGGCGCCCGTGATCATGTTCTTGACGTAGTCGGCGTGACCCGGGCAGTCCACGTGCGCGTAGTGACGGTTCTCCGTCTCGTACTCGACGTGGGAGGTCGCGATCGTGATGCCGCGAGCCTTCTCCTCGGGAGCGTTGTCGATCTCGTCGAACGACCGAGCCTGGCCGCCGTACTTCTCGGACAGGACCTTGGTGATCGCCGCGGTCAGGGTCGTCTTGCCATGGTCGATGTGACCGATGGTGCCGACGTTGACGTGCGGCTTGTCCCGCTCGAACTTCTCCTTCGCCACTTTGTATTCGCTCCTCTTCTAAGTCTCTGTGATCCAGTGCTCGGGCGAACCCGTGCAGACTAGCGCGATCAGGCCGGGACAGGATCTCCCGTACGGGCCTCGACGACCTTCTCCGCGATGTTCGGGGGCACCTCTTCGTAGCTGTCGAACTGCATCGTGTAGGTGGCCCGTCCCTGGGACATCGAGCGCACGTCGGTCGCGTAGCCGAACATCTCGCTCAGCGGGACGTGTGCGGTGATCACCTTCGCGTTGCCGCGCTCGGACATGTTGTCCACCCGTCCGCGGCGCCGGTTGAGGTCGCCGATGACGTCGCCCATGTAGTCCTCGGGCGTGACGACCTCGACGGCGAAGACGGGCTCCAGCAGCGTGGGCTTGGCCCGCTTGGCCGCCTCCTGGAGCGCCAGCGAGCCGGCGATCTTGAAGGCGATCTCCGAGGAGTCCGTGTCGTGGTACTTGCCGTCGGTCAGCGTCACGCGGACGTCGACCATCGGGAAGCCGGCGCGCACGCCGGTCTCCAGCGCCTCCTCGACGCCCTTCTCCACGGCCGGGATGAACTCGGTCGGGATCGAGCCGCCGCGCACCTTGTTGACGAAGTCGAAGCCCTCGCCGGGCGCGGGCTCGATGTCGATGTAGACGATGCCGTACTGGCCCGAGCCGCCGGTCTGGCGGACGAAGCGGCCCTCGATCTTCTTGGCCTCGCCCTTGACGGTCTCGCGGTAGGAGACCTGCGGGCGGCCGACGTTGGCCTCGACCTTGTACTCGCGCATCATCCGGTCGACCAGCACCTCGAGGTGCAGCTCGCCCATCCCGGAGATCTCGGTCTGGCCGGTCTCCTCGTTGGTGCGCACCTGGAAGGTCGGGTCCTCCTCGGCCAGGCGGCCGAGCGCGACCGACATCTTCTCCTGGTCGGACTTCGTCTTCGGCTCGATCGCCACGGAGATGACGGGGTCGTCGAAGGTGATGGCCTCGAGCTTGATCGGCTTGTCGGGCGCGGCCAGCGTGTCGCCGGTGACGACCTGCTTGATGCCCACGGCGGCGGCGATGTCGCCCGCGTAGACCTCCTGGACGTCCTCGCGGTCGTTGGCGTGCATCATCAGGATCCGCCCGATCCGCTCGGTGCGGCCGGACGTGACGTTGAGCACGCGCGAGCCGGCCTCGAGCTTGCCGGAGTAGACGCGGAAGTAGGTGAGCTTGCCGACGTAGGGGTCGGCCATGATCTTGAACGCCAGCGCGCTGAACGGCTCGTCGTCGGAGGCGTTGCGGACCGCGGGGCGGTCCTCGTCGCCCTTGACGGGCTCCAGGCCCTCGACGGGCTTGACGTCGAGCGGGCTCGGCAGGAAGTCGATGACGGCGTCCAGCAGCGGCTGCACGCCCTTGTTCTTGAACGAGGAGCCGCACAGGACCGGCGTGATCTGGGTCGAGAGCGTCGCGGCGCGGATCGCGGCCACGAGCACGTCCTTGGGGATCTCCTGCTCCTCGAGGATCAGCTCGACGAGCGCGTCGTCGTAGTGGGAGACCTCCTCGAGCAGGTGCTCGCGCGCGGCGGCGGCCTCGTCGGCCAGGTGGGCGGGGATGTCCTCGATCGAGCACGTCCTTGCCCAGCTCGTCCTTGTAGACGATCGCCTTCATGTTGATGAGGTCGACGATCCCGAGGAAGTCGGACTCGGCGCCGATCGGCAGCTGGACCGGCACGGGGTGCGCGCCGAGGCGGTCGATCATCGTCTGCACGCCGCGGTCGAAGTCCGCGCCGATGCGGTCCATCTTGTTGATGTAGGCGATGCGCGGGACCTTGTACTTGTCGGCCTGGCGCCAGACGGTCTCCGACTGGGGCTCGACGCCGGCGACGGAGTCGAACAGCGCGACGGCGCCGTCGAGCACGCGCAGCGAGCGCTCGACCTCGACGGTGAAGTCGACGTGGCCCGGCGTATCGATGATGTTGATCCGATGGTCGGCCCACTCGCAGGTGGTCGCGGCGGAGGTGATCGTGATGCCGCGCTCCTGCTCCTGCTCCATCCAGTCCATCGTGGCCGCGCCCTCGTGGACCTCACCCATCTTGTGGGAGCGGCCGGTGTAGTAGAGGATCCGCTCGGTCGTCGTCGTCTTGCCCGCGTCGATGTGGGCCATGATTCCGATGTTGCGGGTCTTTTCGAGGGTGAACTTGCGCGGCATGGTGTCTTCTCTCGTCAGCTTCTTCTCGTGCGTGTGCCCGATGAGTGCGGGCAAAAAAACGGGCCCTACCGGGCCCAGGTCGTGCACGTGGAGAGGCCCGAAGGTCGAGGGCTATGTCTCGCGGGTCTCCATGTGAAGGTCCTGGCCCGGCGTGCGGGCATGCCACAGGGACGGATCCACCGCGGCAACGGGCATTCACGATAGCAAAGGGAATCGCGCCGTTCCAGGCCTGCGAGGGGCCTTGCGCGCGTGCGTGACCGCCCGCCGCACGCGGCGGCGCGTGAAACGGGCGTGAGCGCGTGGGCGCTCAGCGCGGGGCGCGGGGGCGCTGCGCGAACGCGCGCCTGGCGGCGCCGTCGCGGAGCACGGTCGCCTTGAGGCGGAAGCGCTTGCGCGTGGTGGCGAGGTCCAGCTTGGTCTCGCGGTACATGCGTGATCTCGGCCACCGCGGTGCGGTCCGGGAACCCGGTCACCGTCAGGCGGCCGCGGCGGTAGTCGATGCCGGGCCGGCCGGAGGCGGCCGCCAGCAGCACGGTGCGGCGGCCCTTGCGCGGCAGCTTGAGGTTGAACTTCACGGGAGCGGCGCGGCCGGCGATGAAGAAGCGCGCGAACCCGATCGTGCGCGACTTGGCGCCCTGGCGCGGCAGCAGCGCGGCGGGCACCTTGAACGAGAGGCCGCGGATGGCCGACAGCGCGTCGACGCGCACGCGCAGGCCCTGGCCGGCCGTCGTGCGCCAGCGCTGGGCGGTGAAGAGCGTCTGGCAGGGCACGGTCTTGATGCGCAGCACGATCCGGCGCGCCTTGCCCTTGCGGGGGCGGACCTTGGCCACGAGGCGGTGCCGGCCCAGCCGGCGGAGCTGCTTGGGGCCGAGCACCGCGCCGAAGCGGCCGGTGCGCGCGGAGCGCAGGCGGCGGCCGTCGATCGTGTAGCTGACCTTGCGCACCTTCCGGCGCGGCCGCCTCGGTGGTCACCTGGACCGGCGAGCCGGGGCCGCTGGTGTAGGCGCGCACGCGGACGTCGCCGATGCCGCGGACCTTCACGCGGCGGTAGCGGGCGCC
The DNA here is from genome assembly GCA_963723395.1 of uncultured Solirubrobacteraceae bacterium. Classification (GTDB taxonomy): domain Bacteria; phylum Actinomycetota; class Thermoleophilia; order Solirubrobacterales; family Solirubrobacteraceae; genus DATFQI01. The sequence goes on from CAVRQL010000006.1 coordinate 170,334, forward strand.
GCCGGCCAGCTGCTGGCAGCGCGACGGCGCGACGAGGCTGCCGGGCACGGCGAGGAAGGCGGGGTCGGCGACGCCCTCGATGCCGGTGTCGTCGCCGCCGGTGGGGTCGTCGTCGCCGCTTGTGGGGTCCTTCGGGTCGCCGCCGGTGGGCGTCGCGGTGGGCGTGGACGCCGGGATCGCGACCGGGGCCGCGCCGATCGGGCCCGTCGGCTCGCTCGTGCGGGTCTCCGTGCCGGTGTCGTTGGAGGCGGTCACGACCACGCGCACCACCTGGCCGACGTCGGCGCCGGTCGTCGCGTAGGTCTCGCCCGTGGCGCCGCCGATGTCGGTGCAGTGCGTCCCGTCGGCGTCGCAGCGCTGCCACTGGTAGTCGAAGTCGAGGTCGTCCCCGGTCCAGCCGCCCGTGCTCGCCGTCAGCACCTGGCCGGCCGTGCGCGGGCCCGTGATCGCGGGCGGCTCGCCGGTCACCGCTGCGGGCGGGTCGTGGACGACCGCCGCGGACGGGGCCGAGGCGACGGAGGCGCTGCCGACCGGGTTGGTGGCGGTGACGACCACGCGCACCGTGTGGCCGACGTCCGCGGCCGACAGGTCGTAGGTGGCGCCGGTGGCGCCGGTGACGGCGACGCAGTTCGTTGCCGTCCTCGTCGCAGCGCTGCCACTGGTAGGTGAAGTCGTAGGGGCCGGTGCCGGTCCAGGAGCCGGTGCCGGCGGTCAGCGTGCCGCCGGCGCTCGAGAGCCCCGGCGACGGCGCCCGCGGCGGGCGGGGCCTTGGCGACGACCACGGTCGGGACGCTCGTCGCGGTCGCCTGGCCGGCGCCGTTGGAGGCGGTCACGACGACCCGGACGACCTTTCCGGCGTCGGCGTCGGTCAGCGTGTAGGAGGCGCCGGTGGCGCCGGCGATCGCGACGCAGTTGGCCGGGCCGGCGTCGCAGCGCTGCCACTGGTAGGCGTAGTCGAGCGGACCGGTGCCGTCCCAGCCGCCGGTGGTGGCGGTGAGCGTCTGCTCGTCGCGCGCCGTGCCGGCGAGCGCGGGCCGGGCGTCGTTGGACGGCGGGGCGAGTTGCACGACGGCGGACGGGCTCGAGGTCGAGGTGTCGCTGCCGAGGCCGTTCGTGGCCGTCACGCGGGTGCGGACGGTGTGGCCGACGTCGCCGGCGGTCAGCTCGTACGTGCTCCCGGTGGCGCCCGGGATGACGACGCAGTTGTTGCCGGCCGTGTCGCAGCGCAGCCACTCGTAGCCGTAGGTGAACGGGCCGGTGCCGCTCCACGTGCCGGCCGAGGCGGTGAGGACCTGGCCGTCGCGGGACGTGCCGGAGACGACCGGGGCCGTCTTGTCCGCCGGCGGGGCGGCCAGCACGACGGCGGAGGCGGCGGAGGCCTTGACGGCGTTGCCGACGTCGTTGGTCGCCCGCACGGTGCTGCGGACCGTGTGGCCGACATCGGCGTCGGCGAGCCTGTAGGTGGAGGCGGTGGCGCCGGCGATGGCGACGCAGTTGTTGCCCGCGGTGTCGCAGCGCTGCCACTGGTACGTGTAGGCGAGCGGGCCGGTGCCGTCCCAGGTGCCGGTCGTGGAGGTCAGCAGCACCTCGTCGCGCGCGGTGCCGGTGACGAGCGGCGCGGTGAGGTTGACCGGCGGCATCTTCACGACGGCGGTGGAGACCGACGAGGTCGCCGGCGGCGAGGAGCCCGCGTCGTTGGTGGCGACGACCTGCACGCGCACCGTGGAGCCGACGTCGGCGGCGGTCAGCGTGTAGGTGGAGCCGGTCGCGCCCGGGATGTCCGCGCAGTTGGCGCCCGCCGAGTCGCAGCGCTGCCACTGGTACGTGTAGGTGATCGAAGGCGTGCCCGACCACGTGCCGGCCCCGGCGGTGAGCGTCTCGCCGTCGCGGGCGGTGCCCGAGACGCTCGGGCGCGCCCGTGTTGAGCGCCGGGCCCTCGTCGGAGGTCAGGAAGAACGCCGACGGCATGAAGTAGTCCTGCGTCGAGGTGAACCGCATCAGCGCCGAGCTCTGCGAGTTCGACAGCACGCCGGTGGCGGAGCCGGAGTCGATGTCGACGCCGAGCTGGTTGCGGTAGTTCGGCGCCTTGGCCGTGAGATGCGCGCCGTCGGACTCGATCGTCGAGTTCTGGGAGTTGTTGGCCGGGTTGAGGGCGTCGATCATGTCGACGCCGTTGAACTTGGCGGTCTCCGTGGGGAGGTTGTCGTCGCCCTCGAAGGAGACGAGGCCGACGCGCGACGTGATCGTGCCGGTGGCCGGCGTCTGGAACGGCGCGATGATCGTCTCGAACGTGTGGGTCGCGTCCACCGTGCCGAGGCCGTCGTAGACGTTGAGGCGACGGATCGGCTTCGTGGCGTCGCGATAGGCGACGATCAGCGACCAGCCGGCGAAGCGGTCGCTGCCGGTGCCCGCCTGGATGTTGGCCACCGTCACGTCCTGCGAGCCGGATGCGCCGAGCAGGCTCGTGATGTCGGCGTAAGGCGCGGTAGCGGCTGGGCTGCGGCGTCGAGGTCAGCGTCTCGGTCGAGGTGACCGCCTGGTAGGCGCCCGAGCCGACCTTGACGCGGACCTGGCCGCGGTTGGCGGCGGTCGGAGCGGCCGCCCCGCTCCCGCCGGCGCTCGTGTCGGCCGCCCAGTACAGGCCGGCCCATGCGAGCGTGGCGCCGGCCGGGAGGGCGACCGTCGCCCGCGAGGAGTTGAACGTCGACCCGTCGCCGTCGATGTCGACGTTGGCCATCGTGAAGTCGTTGTTGTTGTAGGCGCCGACGCGGTTGCGCGCGTTGGCGCAGTTCGCGGCGGCGGTGGGGCAGGAGAGCGAGGTGTTGCCGACGGCGAGCACGTCGCCGCGCATCGTCTGCGCCCAGCGGACCGAGAACGCCTTGTCGGCGGCCTGCGCCACGCCGCCGCCGGCCATGAGGAGCATGGCGGTCGCGATGACGAGGATGTGGCGTAGCGCGCGGGACATGGTGTGGGGCCGGCCGTGTGGCCGTGCAGTCCGGCGGCTGAGCCATCTCCGAGAAGGAGACCTCTGGCTTTGCGTCCCCGCCTCGCGACGGGTTTGCCATTTTCGGCGTCAGGTACTAGATCGGCGCGCGCTGGAGGGCGTTGACGCTTTCTGGACGAATAGCCGTCAGCGGGGCGCGCGCAGGCGCTTCGCGAACACCTTGCTCGGCGCGCCGTCGCGCGTGACGGTCGCCTTCACGGCGAAGCGCTTGCGGCCCAGCGAGCGGCTGTTCAGCGTGACCTCGACGACCGCCACCCGGTCGGGCATCCCGGTGAAGGTCAGCGCGCCGCGCTCGAGGCGCACGGACGGCGTCGCCGCCGCCGAGGCGGGCCCATCGGTCGCGGGCAGCGTCAGCGGCACGGTCAGCGGCGGGCTGCCGGCGGCCAGCACGCGGACGGTTCCGGCGGCGCGCCTGCGCACCAGCGAGGACGGGAGCGCGAAGGAGATCGTCCGCAGCGAGGTCGATGCGTCGACCCGCAGCCGCAGCGCCTGGCCGCGCTTGGCCTTGCGGCGCGTGGCGCTGAACAGCGCCTGGCAGTTGCGGGTGTCGAAGCGGACCGCGACCGTGCGCTTGCCGCGGCGGCCGCGCACGATGGCGCGGAGGTCGTGCGGGCCGGTGCGCACGAGACGCTTCGGGGTCACCAGCGCGCTGCCCTTGCGCGACGCGCGCAGCTTGCGCCCGTCGAGCTTGTAGACGACCTTGCGCGCCCGGCGCGCGCCGCGGGCGCTGACCCGGATGGCGCCGCCGCGGGCATGGACGCGGACCTGCACGCGCCCGACACCGGGGACCTTCGCGCGCCCCGAGCGCGGCTTGGCCAGCGACTGGCAGCGATCGGGCGCGACGAGGCTGCCCGGGACGGAGATGAAGTCGGCGGTGATCGCGAGCGGGTTGCCTGGCGCCGGCGGGTCGACCACGGCGATGCCGGAGCCCGGCGTCGCGGTCGCGGCCGGCTCGGGCGTGGCCGTGGGCATCGCGGTCGGGCGTCGGCGTCGCAGTCGGCTCGGCGTCGGCGTGGCCGTCGGCTCGGGCGTCGGCCGTGGCGGTCGGCTCGGGCGTCGGCGTCGGTCGGCTCGGGCGTGCGGTCGGCTCGGGCGTGGCCGTGGCGGTCGGCTCGGGCGTCGGCGTCGCGGTCGGCTCCGGCGTCGGCGTCGGCGGTCGGCTCGGGCGTCGGCGTCGCGTCGGCTCCGGCGTCGGCGTCGCGGTCGGCTCCGGCGTCGGCGTCGCGGTCGGCTCCGGCGTCGGGGTGGGCGTCGGCTCGGGGTCGGGCGCGGCGATCACGACGTCAGACGGGGCCGAGACGGCGGTGTCGGTCCCGTAGAGGTTGGTCGCGAGGACGCTGACGCGGAGGGTCGAGCCGACGTCGTCGGCGCTGAGCTCGAAGTCCTCGTCGGTGGCGTCCGCCACGTCCGTGCAGTCGTCGCCGTCGGCGTCGCAGCGCTGCCACTGCCGGGCGAGCACGAGGGGTTCCGCGCCGGTCCAGTCGCCGTCGGTGCTGCTCAGCGTCCCGCCGTCGATCGCGGTGCCCGAGACGGCCGGGGCCCCAACCGACACCGGCGGCGCCTCGACGACCGCGGTGGAGGCGCTGGTGGCCGGAACCGCGCCCGCGTCGTTGGAGGCGAGCACGACCGCCCGCATGAACTTGCCGGCGTCGGCGTCGGCCAGCTCGTACGTCGGCCGGTGCCGACCGCCGAGCACCCCACGCCGGGGGCGTCGCAGCGCTCCCACGAATACGAGTACGTGATCGTCGCCGTCCCGTCCCACGTGCCGTCGCTCACCGACAGCGTCTCGCCCGAGCGGGTCGTGCCGGTCACGGCCGGCAGCACCGAGTTCGACGGCAGCGCGGGGACGACGACGAGGGTCTCCTCCGAGGTCGCGTCGTCGCTGCCGGCGGCGTTGTCCGCGGTGACGGTGACCCGGATCGTGTGGCCGACGTCGTCGCCCGTCAGCGCGTAGGTGGTGCCGGTCTCCCCGGCGATCGGCGCGCACGCCACGCCGAGGGCGTCACAGCGGAGCCACTCGTAGGCGAAGCCGAACGGGGCCGTACCGCCCCACGTGCCGTCGGAGGCCGTCAGCGTGCCGCCGTCGACCGCCGTGCCCGAGATCTCGGGGAGGTCCTGCGACACCGGCGGCGCGGCATGCACGACGGCCGAGACCGCCGACGCCCGCTCGGCGCTGCCCGCGTGGTTGCTCGCCGTGACGACGCTGCGCACGGTCGCGCCCACGTCGGCGGCGGTCAGCGCGTAGGTGGGGCTCGTCGCGACGTCGGCGCACGCGGCGCCGACGGCATCGCAGCGCTGCCAGCGCACGACGTAGTCGAGCGGGCCGGTGCCGTCCCAGGTGCCGAGCGAGGTGGAGAGCGTGTCGCCGTCGACGGTGCCCCCGGTGGCGGCCGGAGCCGTCAGGCTCGCGGGCGGTTCCTCGGCGACGACCGCGGTCACCGCGGAGGCGGCGGCCGGGGAGGCGCCGGCGTCGTTGGTGGCGACGACCCGCACGCGCATGCGGGAGCCCACGTCGGCGCCGGTCAGCGGGTACGTGGCGCCGGTCGCGCCCGGGACGTCGGCACAGGCCGCGCCGGCGGCGTCGCAGCGCTGCCACTGGCGGGCGTAGGTCATCGTCGGGGTGCCGGACCACGTGCCGATCGTCGAGCTGAGCGTGAGGTCGTCGCGGGCGGTGCCCGACACCGCGGGAGCCACCGTGTTGCGCGCCGGGCCCTCGTCGGAGACCAGGAAGATCGCGGCCGGCAGGAACTGGTCCGTGGTCGAGGAGAGGGCCATGGTCGCCGCGGTCTGGTTGGCGGTGATCACGCCGGCGCCGCCGCCCGCGTCGATGTCGACGCCGAGCTGGTTGCGGTAGTCCGGGTTCTTCGCCGTCAGGTGGGCGCCGTTCGACGTGATCGTCGAGTTCATGACGTTGTTGATCGGGTTCAGGCCGTCGGCCGCGCTGAAGCCGTTGAACGTCGCGGTCTCGTTGGCGACCTTCTCGTCGCCGTCGAAGCCGACCAGCCCGATCTTGCCGTAGGGCGTGCCGGTCGACGGCGCCTGGAACGGCCCGATCGACGAGGACAGCGACTGCCCGGTCTGGACGGTCAGCAGGCCGTCGTAGACGTTGACCCGCCGGTAGGCCTTGGTCGGGTCCGCGTAGGCGACGATCAGCCCCCAGCCGCCGAAGCGCCCGGTGCCCGTGCCCGCCTGCACGTCGGCGACGGTCAGCGTCTGCGTGCCGCTCGCGGCCAGCAGCGAGGTGATGTCGGCGAAGGCGCGGTAGCGGTTGGCGTCGGCCGTCGCGGTCAGCAGCTCGCCGGCGTTGACGGTCTGGTAGCCGCCGGTCGTCTTGACCCGCACCTGCCCGGCGGCGTTCGCGTCGGGGGCCGCGGAGCCGCCCGCGCCCGCCGACATGTCGCCCGACCAGTACAGGCCCGCCCAGCTGATCGTCGACCCGGCCGGGACGTCGACCGTCGCCGACGAGGAGTCGAACGTCGTGCCGTCGCCGTCGATGTCGACGTAGGCCATCTCGAAGTCGTCGTTGTCGTGCGCGACGCTGCGTGCGCGCGCGCCCGCGCACGCGGGATCGACGTCGGGGCAGGAGAGCGAGGTGTTGCCGACCGCGAGGATGTCGCCCCCGTGCAGCGTCGCCGCGTGGCGCACCGAGAAGGGCCGGTCGGCGGCCTGGGCAGCACCGACTCCCGCCGCGAAGAAGGCGGCGAAGGTGAGGACCAGGATGTGTCGGAGCGCTCTGGGCATGGCTGGACCGGCTCCTCGGAGCCGTGCAGTCCGGCGGCTGAGCCATCTCCGAGGAGACCTCTGGCTTTGCGTCCCCGCCTCACGACGGGTTTGCCCTTAGCGGTCTGTGGCAGGAAATCCCTGCGTTAACGGGGTTCATCGGCCCTGCACATGCCCTCTTGACGAGAAGTGGACGAATGGCCGCCGCCGGGCGGTTAGGCTGCGCGCCGTGGCCCGCTCGATCGCGCTCCCCCGCCCGCCGGCCGCCGTGTCGGCCGCGATCGTCCGCCACGGCCCCCTGGCGGGGCTGGTGCTGGCGGCGCTGCTGCTGCTCGTGGCCGAGTTCCTGACGCTGCGCGAGATCGTCGCCGTCACCGTCGTCCCGCCCGGCGGCCGCACCACCGGCGGCTCGCACCACGGCTACGCGCTCGCGGTGATCGCGATCGCCTCGCTGCCGATGAGCTACGGCGCCACGGTCGGCGGCTCGCGCCCCGCGGCGCTGGCGGTCACCGCGCTGGGAGCCGTGGCGCTCGCCATCGTGCTGATCATCGACTTCCCGTCGCTCGACGAGGCCGGGCTGATCGGCCGGACGTACGACCTCGCCAAGGCCCACCCCGGGCCCGGCTTCTGGGTCGAGCTCGCCGGCGCGCTCGGGCTGCTGGCGGGCGGCGTGCTGGTGTTGCGCGGCCAGATCGCGCAGTCGCGCGAGCGCGACACGGCGCGACGGCGGCGGCGCTCGACCGAGCCCTAGCCCTCCGGAAGTTCTCGGCGCCCGCCGCCGTTTTTCGGGAAATGACTGCGATCCTCTCCGCTCCCGTCTTCGACGAGCGCATCGCCTCTCGCACGGCGCGCGTCGGCATCGTCGGCCTGGGCTACGCGGGCCTCCCGCTCGCGATGGCGTTCGCCGAGGCCGGCTTCGACGTCCTCGGCATCGACCTCAACCGCGAGCGCGTCGAATCCATCGGCGCCAAGCGCTCCTACCTCGTCGACGTGCCCACCGAGCGCTACGACGGCGTCGACGGCAAGCTCGAGGCGACCACCGAGTACTCCGCCGTCTCGACGCTCGACGCGCTGACGATCTGCGTCCCGACGCCGCTGTCCAAGACGCGCACGCCCGACCTGTCCTACGTGGTCTCGGCCGCCGAGTCGGTCGCCGAGCACCTCTCACCGGGCCAGCTGGTGATCCTGCAGTCGACGACCTACCCGGGCACCACCGAGCAGGTGATCCGCCCGATCCTCGAGCGCGCCGGCGCGATCGTCGGCGAGGACATCTTCCTCGGCTACGCGCCCGAGCGTGTGGACCCGGGCAACAAGAACTGGGACGTCGACACCACGCCCAAGCTCGTCGGCGGCGTCAGCGACGAGTGCCTGCGCCGCACCAAGCTGCTCTACGAGACGATCGTCAACACGGTCCAGCCCGTGTCGAGCCCGATGGTCGCCGAGACGGCGAAGCTGCACGAGAACACCTTCCGCGCGGTGAACATCGCGCTCGCCAACGAGCTGTGCGTGATGTGCGACCGCCTCGGGATCTCCTCCTGGGAGGTCATCGACGCCGCCAAGTCCAAGCCGTTCGGCTTCCTGGCCCACTACCCCGGCCCGGGCCTCGGCGGCGACTGCATCCCGGTGGTCCCGCACTTCCTCGCCTGGCGCCTGCGCGAGTACGGCTACAGCGCGCAGCTGATCGACGCCGCGCACGAGGTCAACGCGCACATGCCCAACTTCGTGCTCCAGAAGGTCGTCCGACGCGCTGAACGGCGGCGGCCTGCCGATCAAGGGCTCGCGGATCCTGCTCCTCGGCGTCGCCTACAAGGCCGACGTCGCCGACACGCGGGAGTCACCGAGCCTCGAGGTCTTCAAGCAGCTGGTCGCCCGCGGCGGGGACGTGCGCTACTGCGACCCGCACATCCCGGCGCTCGACCTCGACGGTCAGCGCTAGACCAGCGTCGACTGGACCGAGGATGAGGTGCGCGAGGCCGACTGCGTGGTCATGCTGACCGAGCACCGCGAGTTCCTGGACACCCCGCGCTGGGATCAGGCGAAGCTGGTGGTCGACACGCGCAACGTCGCTCCGGCGGCGGACCACGTCATCAAGATCTAGCCGATCGTCAGGACCAGCTTGCCGCGCACGTGGCCGTCCTCGAGGCGCTCGTGCGCCTCGGCGGCGCGCTCGAGCGGGTAGGCCTCCTCGATGTACGGCCGCAGGCGGCCCTCGTGGACGAGCGGGCTGATGTGCTCGCCGAGGTCGTAGCCGCTCGGGCGCACGAAGATGTAGTGGACCTCGTAGCCCTCGCGGGGCTCGGGGGCCGGTGAGGCGAGTGAGACGATCCGCCCGCCGCGGCGCAGGCTCGCGAACACGGTCTCGCGCGAGTCGCCGCCGAAGATGTCCAGCGCGGCGTCGGCGCCCTCCCCGTTGGCCAGCTCGCGGACCTGCTCGACCGCGTCGTCCTGCGTGTAGTCGACGGGCTCGGCGCCCAGCTCCCGCAGGAAGTCGTGGTGGCGCGGCGAGGCGGAGGCGATCACCCGCGCGTCGCGCTCCCGCGCGAGCTGGATCGCGAAGTGGCCGACGCGCCCGCGCCGCCGGGCACGAAGAACGTCTCGCCGCGGCGCAGGCCGCTGCGCTCGATCGCCTGGTGGGCGGTCAGCGCCGCCAGCGGCGTCGCGCCTGCCTCCTCGAAGCTGAGCTCGCGCGGCATGTGGGCGAGATAGCCCTCCGGCACCGAGGTGTACTCCGCGTAGGTCCCGTACTGGAGGTCGTGGCGGCGGCAGTAGCCGTAGACGGCGTCGCCCGGCTTGAACCACGTCACGGCGGGGCCGACCTTCTCGACGACGCCTGCGGCGTCCCAGCCGAGCACGACCGGGAAGTGCGACGGGAACATGCCCGCCAGCCGGCCCTCGCGGACCTTCGTGTCAACCGGGTTCAAACCCGCCGCGCGGACGCGGACGAGCACACCGTCGGGCGCGACGGGAGGCGGCTCGAGATCGAGCAGCTCCATCCGGTCGCGGCCGCCCCAGTCCTTCACAGCGACAGCACGCATGGCTCGAACCCTATCCGCGGCCGTGCGCGCGAAAAGACCGCGACCCGTCTACGATCGGCTTGATGGGCGGCGCTCGCGAAGACGTCGTACGACGAGAGTTCGACGACACCTCCAGGCCGGCTCGCTGCGCTGGCGCAACTCGCGCTGCCGATCGTGCTCGATCTTGTCAAGCCTGCGTCGGGGGTCGATGGCGGCTGCGGGCTCGGGCTCTGGCTGTCGGTGGTTGCGGAGATGGTGTCGAAGGACATCTCGCGGTGGACGGCGACTACGTCGACCGGAGCCGCCGGCGGGTCTGGTCCGCGCCTTTCATGCCGCGGACCTGTCGCGGCCGCTGGCCTCGATCGCCGGTTCGATCTGGCGATGTCGCTCGAGGTCGTCGAGCACTTACGCTCGAGCGCTCGGCGAGCTTCGTGGCCGACCTCGTCGCGCTGGCGCCGTGGCGCTGTTCTCGCTGCACTGCCGAACCAGGGCGGTGTCGACGATGTCAACGAGCGGTGGCTGCATTACGGGTTGCGAGTGCGACGGCCACGGCTAGTGCCGGTCGACGTCGTGCGTCTGCGCGTCAGAGAGTACCGGAGGTCGACTTCTGGTACGCGCAGAACATGATGCTCTATGTTGAGGAGGTGCTGCGCGAGTCGCTAGGCGCGAGCGTCCGGATGGCCGCTGAGCATGGTGCACCGCGGCAGCTGATGCTGGCGAGAAGGGCTCAGCCGCGTTACCTGCTGGCAGCTGCGCAGGGGTCAAGCGGGCCGCGCTACGGCGCGCCGCGCGCTACCAGCGGTAGTGGGCGAAGGCCTTGTTGGCCTGCGCCATGCGGAAGATGTCGTCCTTGCGCTTGTACGCGCCGCCCTGCTGGGACTGCGCGTCCAGCAGCTCGTTGGCGAGCCGCTGCGCCATCGACTTCTCGCGGCGGTTGCGCGCGAACTCGACGAGCCAGCGAACGGCGAGCGTGCGGGCGCGGGGCGCCGGCACCTCGACGGGCACCTGGTAGGTCGCGCCGCCTACACGGCGGGAGCGGACCTCGAGGACGGGGGTGAGCGCCTTGATCGACACCTCGAGGGCCTCGACCGGGTCCTTGCCCGTGCGCTCAGAAAGGATGGCCAGCGCGTCGTAGACGATGCGCTCGGCGGTGGACTTCTTGCCGTCCAGCATCACGCGGTTGATCACCTGAGTGACGAGCTTGGAGCGGTGGACGGAGTCGGCTTCGACCGGCCGGGTTGCTGCAGCAGCGCGACGGGGCATTACTTGGCCTTCACGCCGTACTGCGAGCGGGCCTTCTTGCGATCCGACACCCCGGCGGCGTCGAGCGTCCCGCGGACGACCTTGTAGCGGACGCCCGGCAGGTCCTTGACGCGGCCACCGCGCACGAGCACGACGGAGTGCTCCTGCAGGTTGTGGCCCTCGCCCGGGATGTAGACCGTGACCTCCATCGAGTTGGTGAGCCGCACGCGGGCCACCTTGCGCAGCGCAGAGTTCGGCTTCTTCGGCGTCGTCGTGTACACGCGGGTGCACACGCCGCGGCGCTGAGGAGCGGCCACGCGCTTCTTGCGGCCCTTGCCGGACTTCAAGCCCGGGGTCGCGAGCTTCTTCTTCGGGGCCTGGCGGCCCTTGCGGACA
>CAVRQL010000007.1:0-258642 GCA_963723395.1 uncultured Solirubrobacteraceae bacterium
CATCGCCACCTGGCTGGCGGGATCTTCCGCGTCGACAGCCCTCGGCCCGGAGCACCTGGCGTGAGCCGTGTCGTCGTCATCGGCGCAGGTCTCGGCGGCCTCGGGGCGGCCCTGCGCCTGCAGGGCCAAGGGCATGAGGTCGTGGTCGTGGAGCAGGCGAGCGCCCCGGCGGCCGCGCCTATCGGCTCGAGGACGCGGGCTACACGTGGGACATGGGGCCGTCGCTGATCACGATGCCCTGGGTGCTCGAGGAGACCTTCGCCGCGGGCGGCCTGGACATGCATGCGGAGCTGACGATGCGCCGGCTCGACCCTATGTACCGGATCCATTGGGCAGGCGAACAGGAACACTTCGACTTCGCGGGCGATCGCGAGGAGCTCGCGCGCCAGGCGGCGAAGTTCTCCCATCACGACGCCCGGGCGGTCGGCGGCTTCCTCGACGCGCTCGAGCCGATCTACCAGGAGGGCATCCTGGCCGCGGGCAGGCGTGCCTTCGGCTCCCCGGCGGCGTTCGCGGCGCTGATGCCGGCGATGCTCCGGCTCGGCGCGATCGTGCCGCTGCACCGCTTCGTCGCCGGCCACTTCGAGCACCCGCGGGTACGCGAGGCGTTCTCGTTCCACTCGCTATTCATCGGCGGTGACCCGCACCGCGTGCCGGCGATCTACGGGGCGCTGATCTCCCTGCAGGTCGCGGACGGCGGCTGGTACGCCGACGGCGGCGTCTACTCCGTGGTGGAGGCGATGGCGCGGTCGCTCGACGTGCGCTGCGGTGAGCCCGTGGAGGCGATCGAGCACGCCGGCGGCCGCGTGACGGGCGTGCGTATGGCCGGCGGCGCTCGGATCGCCGCGGACGCCGTTATCTCCAACGCCGACGTGCTGCGCACGCACGAGCTCGTCGGCCGCCGCGCGCCGCTGCGCCCGCTGCGCCCGACGATGTCGTGCTTCCTGCTCTACCTGGGCACCGATCGCGTCTTCGAGAAGCTGCGCCACCACACCCTGCTCGTCGGGCACGGCTATCGCGACTTCATCCGCGGCGTCACCCGCGGCAGGGAGTTGCCTAGCACCTACTCGACCTACGTGCACGCGCCCGCGCGCACCGAGCCGACCATGGCGCGGCCGGGCGGCGACTCGATCGCCGTGCTGCTGCCCGTCCCGAATCTCCGGGCCGGCATCGACTGGGAGCACGAGGCCGACGGGCTGCGCGACGCGCTGGTCGCCGACCTGGAGCGCACCTTTGGGTTGGAGGGACTGGACGCCTCAATCACGGTGGAGCACCGGATGGCGCCGCCGGACTTCGCCTCGAAGCTGGGCGCGGTCGACGGCAACGCGTTCGCGATCGAGCCGACGCTCCACCAATCGGCCTACTTCCGAGTGCCCAACCGCGATCGCGGCCTCGCCGGCCTGTACCACGTGGGCGGCGGCACGCATCCCGGGGCCGGCATCCCGGGCGTGCTGATGGGGGCCGAGGTCACAGCCGGCCTGGCCGCCGCTGACCTTTCCCCGAGGCGCTACTGGCGCCAGCAAGCGGTGCGCCGATGAGCGTCGTCGCGCGCGAGACCGTGCTCGACGAGGCACGCGCGACCACGGAGCGCGTCGCTCGCACGTTCGCCCTCGCCTGCCGGCTGCTTCCGCCCGACGTCCGCGACGACGTCTACCTTCTCTACCTCGTGTTCCGCCTGCTCGACGACGCCGTCGACGAAGGTCAGGCCGGAGCTGAGCGGCGCGTGGCGGCGGTCGAGGCGTGGGCCGACGAGAAGCCTGCCGAGGTCACGCGCGAGGTCGAGATCCTCGGCAAGCTCGCCGGCCGACACCCGATCCCGCGCGACGCGTTGACGGACTTCTGCGCGGGGATGCGCTCGGATCTGGCCGGCGAGCGCTTTCGCACCGAGGCCGACGTCGATCGCTACTGCTATCGCGTGGCCGGCACCGTCGGCGTCGTGATGGCGAGCATCCTCGGGATGCGAGATCCCGTACGCGCGCGCCCGGCGGCGGCCGCGCTCGGCATGGCAATGCAGCGGACGAACATCCTGCGAGACATCGACGAGGACCACGCCGCGGGGCGGATGTATCTGGCCCAGGAGACGCTCGACCGCCTCGGCGGCCCGCAGCCCGGCGCCCGGCGTGACTTGTTGCGCGACCAGATCGCCCGCGCCGAGGCGCTCTACGAGCACGGCGGCGCGGGCATCCCCGAGCTGGTGCGTGGCCGCCGCGCGGTCGCTGCCGCGGCCGGCATGTACCGCGAGATCCTTCGCCAGATCGAGCGCGAGGGCTATGGCGCCCGGCCGGGGCGCGCCGTAGTGTCCAAGCCGCGCAAGGTCGTGGCCGCGGCGCGCCAGGCGCTGCGGATCCGATGAGGCGCCGCCGCCTGCGTGTCACGCCCGCTCGCGCCCTGCTCGCCGCACTCGTCCCTACCCAGATCGTCTACGGCCGGCTCCCCGGCCGACGCTCGCCGGCAGCCACTCGGGGATTGGTCTGGCTGCTGCTGAGCGCGTCGGCGGCGGAGGCGGTCGAGTCGCGCGGCCTGCGGCGCGGCGGCGTGCCGGTCGCGGTCGCCGGCGCGATCGGCTTCCTCGTCGAGCTCGCGGGCGTCGCCACGGGCCGCCCGTTCGGCCACTACAGCTACTCGGATCAGCTCGGGCGGCGCGTGGGCGGCGTACCGATGCTGGCAGCCGCGGCGTGGGCGCTGATGGCGCGGCCCGCCTGGGTGACGGCCGGGCACGCGACCCGCTGCGCACCGTGGTTGCGGGTCCCCGCCGCGGCGGCCGCGCTGACCGCCTGGGACGTCTTCCTCGATCCGCGGATGGCCCGCGAGGGCTACTGGAGCTGGCCCGCGGGCGGGCGCTACGAGGGCATCCCCGCCAGCAACTTCGCGGGCTGGCTGGCCACGGGCACGCTCGTCTACGCCGCCTGGCTCTCGCTCGACGCCGGCGGAGAGCCCGACGCCGGCGACGACGGCGCGCTGGTGCTGTACGCCTGGACCTGGATCGGCGAGACGTTCGCGAACGCCGCGCTGTGGCAGCGGCCGGTCACTGCGGCGGCCGGCGGCCTCGCGATGGGCGCGTTCGCGGTGCCCGCACTGCTCGAGCGGGCGCGGCTGTGAGGGTCACGGTCATCGGTGCCGGCGTCGGCGGCTTGGCCTGCGCGATCCGGCTCGCGCACGCCGGGCATCGCGTCTCGGTCCTCGAGCAGGGGGTGGCACCGGGCGGCAAGTGCTCGCTGGTGCGGCGCGGCCCGTTCGCCTGGGACGCGGGGCCATCGCTGCTGACTCTGCCGGCGGTCTTCGAGGCTCTGTTCGCCGAGACGGGCGCGCCGCTAGCCGACGAGCTCGAGCTCCTGCGCGTCGAGCCCGTGACGCGCTATGCCTTCGCGGACGGCAGCAGCGTCGAGCTGTCGGCCGACCTGCCGCGCGCGATCGCCGCGCTGGAGGCGTGGTCGCCCGGCTCGGGGGAGGACTGGCTCGCGTTCATGGGCACCTGCGCGGCGATGTGGCGCGCGTCGGTGCCGTTCCTGACCGGCCCGCCGCCGTGGCCGCCACGCAGGCCGGAGCCGGGGGCGCCGGCGCTCAGCCCGCTGGACCTGGTGCGTGTGAAACCGTGGTGGACGCTACGCGAGCTTGCCCACGCCCACGCCCGCGATCCGCGACTGCGCATGGTGATCGAGCGGTTCGCCACCTACGCGGGCGCCGATCCCCGGCGCACGCCGGCCGCGCTGGCCGTCGCGGGGTTCGTCGAGCACGCCTTCGGCGCCTGGTATCCGCGCGGAGGACTCGCCGCCCTGGTCGACGCGCTCGTCCGCCGCTTGTCGGCGCTCGGCGGCGAGCTGCTGCTCGGGACGCCCGTCGGGCGCGTCGTCGTCGTGGACGGGCGCGCCACGGGGGTGCTCGCCGGCGGGGAGCTCGTGAGCGCCGACGCCGTCGTCGCCAACGTCGACGCGGATGTGCTGCAGGGCACCCTGCTCGGCCGGCCGGCGCGCCGGCGCGGGCTTCCGCGATCCTCCTCGGGGCTGGCGCTCATGCTCGGGCTGTCAGGCCACACACCCGGCGCCGCGCACCACGCCATCACCTTCCCGCGCGACTACGACGCGGAGTTCGACGATCTCTTCGTGTACCGCCGCCCGGTGCGCGACCCGACGATCTACGTCAATCTCCCCTCCGTCACGGACCCGGGCGCCTCGCCGGCGGACGCCGAGGCGTGCTTCGTGCTCGTCAACGCGCCCGCGATCGGGGACGGCGCCGACTGGGACGCCGCCGCGGAGCGGATCGTGGATCGCCTCGGCGTCCGCGACCGGCTCGTGACGCGGGCACTTCGCACGCCCGGCGACCTCGAGCGCGAGACGGGCGCGCCGGGCGGCGCGATCTACGGCCGCGCCGCGCGTGGACGCCTGGGCACGCTGCGGCGCCCCGGGAACGCCGTCCGCGGCGTGCGCGGGCTGTGGGCGGTCGGCGGCAGCGTGCATCCGGGCGGCGGCCTGCCGCTGGTCGCGCTCGGCGCCGGGGTCGTCGCGGGCGAGATCGGCCCTGCCTAGCGGCTCGCCGCCGCCCTCGCGGCCGCCGCCGGGAACGGCGTCTTCGGCAGCGCCGCGATCACGCGCGCCTCGTCGGCGGGGGTGCTCGCATCCCCCATGAAGCGCGAAAACGCACCGGCGGGTGTGCGACGCAGAAGCAGCTCGAAGTAGCGCGGGAACGCGGCCGGCCGCTCGCGCAGCGCGCGAAGGAACAACGCGTCGAGCAGCGTCCGCCGGGCGGGGCGAGCGCCTGTAGGGCGTCGGTGCGACGTCCCACCAACACCATGTGCGATCGCGAGCGTGCTCGCGGCGGCGGTCGATGACAACGATCGGCGCCCGCACGCCCTCCCGGACGAGCGCGTGCGCGGCCAGCCCCGCGCCGAGCACCACGTGCGGGCGGAGTTCAGGCACCGAGGCCGGCCAGCGGGTCGCGCCCGTTCCACGTACCCTCCGAGCCGAACGGCCGGAAACGGGCGAACAGCTCCTCCGAGTACCAGCGCTCGGCGCGGGTGCGGCGGACCACCTCGCGGTGCGCCGGACGCCCGTACGCGTAAGCACGCGCCGCCTCCAGCGACTCCCAGAGCGTGAACGTCGCCTGCCGCGCGAGCGGCCACTCGCCCATTCCGACGGAGGCCAGCGGTCGCGCCTCGCCGAGCTCGCGGGCGGGGGGCTCGATGGCACGGTAGAAGCGCACAATCCGTGCTGGGCGGATCCTCGCGCGGGTGAGGATCGCGATCGGTGTCCCGGGTGTCCCTTCGCGCGGCCGGCCCGCCGCGATCGGGTCACTCCCGCCCCAGGCGCCCGCGGAGCGCAGCGGGTCCAGCCGGACCGTGTAGCTCTCGGCGCCGAGCGAGCGCCAGCGGGCCGTCACCGGCGAGTCCGCGAGGAAGGCGTCGAGTGCCGCCTCGTCCTCCCAGACGGCGAACAGCGCCCAGCGCTTGAGGTCGGCGCTAAGCGTCATCGTCTCCCCCCGGCCCGTTCCGAGCAGCCGCCAGAAGCGCAGGCCGTGCGTCCGCCCGAGGTGCGGGCGGTCCAGGCCCATCCGCGACAATGCCTCGGGCGCAGCGTCGCGCGGGTAGCGGGTGAGATGGAAGGAGGCGAGCGGCACGAGTGGAGTACGTCGTAGCGGTCATCATGGGCTATCTCCTCGGCTCCGTGCCGGTGGCGCTCGTCGTCGCGCGCCGCTACGGCGTCGACCTCCGCCGCACGGGCGACGGCAATCCGGGCGCCTGGAACGCACTCGAGCAACTCGGCTGGCGGCGTGCGTGGCCCGTGTTCGTCGGCGACGCGGCGAAGGCGGCGCTCGCGGCGGTGATCGGGCTCGTGCTCGGGGGCTGGTGGGTTGGGTGGGCCGGCGTCGCCGCGGCAATGGTGGGCCACGCGTTCCCCGTGTCCGCGGGCTTCCGCGGCGGCAAGTCCGTGATGTGCTTCGTCGGCGGGGGCATCGCGCTCTCTCCGCCCGCTGGGGCTGCCGCGCTCGTCCTGTGCGTGGCGGTCAGCGCCGCGACGTCGTTCAAGTGGGGCGCCAGGGTGGGCATCTTCGCCTTCCCTGTGCTGCAACTGGCCGTCGACCCCGTGACGCATGTGATGGCCACCGGCGTGCTGATGACGCTCATCGGGGCGCTGTTCGGGCTGGACCGGCTCCGCGGACGGGCGCGTCAGGCCGCATAGCTGCGCCCGCGCCACCGGCGCACGGGCCGTAGGACCGAGAGCGTGTAGCGGACGGCCACCGCGGGATCCGCGAGCGGCGACAGCCAGAACGGGGCGCCGCGGATCGTGTACGCGCGGGCGAGGCCGCCGAGCAGGGCGGCCCGGACGGCGAGCAGCGCGAGGTCGAGCGGTCCGGCCCTCCGGGCGAGGAGCCGGAGCGGCGGGAGCGCGAGCGTCAGCCACACGACCGCGAGGTCCTCGGCCTGGCGGCGCGCGGGCGTGACGTCCCGGAGGGCGAGCGAGCGGCCCCATTCCCGCCAGACCTCGGCGGCCGAGTCGTGCATGTCGACCTCGACGAGGTCGCCGCCGTCGCGAAAGACGATCGTCCAGCCGTCGGCGGCGAGCGCCCGGGCGAGTGCCGCGTCATCGGTCATGTGGCCGGCCGCCGCCCGGTAGCCGCCCGCGGCGAGCAGCCGCCGGCGCTCGACCGCCGTGCACTGGCCGTTGGAGATCACGCGGTCGGGCGCTGGGATGAAGCCCTTGGCGTCCGGCGGGCCGAAGCGGTAGACGAGCGTGGCGAGCATCGCCGGGTGCAGGAGCCGCTCGCCGAAGCGCTCGCAGACGAATCGAGTCCCGACGGTGGCAAAGGTCGGGGTCGTCCCGTCGAGCAGGGCCGCCATCGCGCGCGCCAGCCCCGGTCGCGGCCGCGTGTCGGCGTCCAGTGACACAACCACGTCGCCCGTCGCGGCCTCGAGCCCCTGCTGCAGCGCCCACGGCTTCCCGACCCAGCCGGGCGGCGGCTCTTCTCCCGCGATCACCCGCGCGCCGTGCGCGCGGGCCGTCGCGGCGGTCGCGTCCGTGGAGCAGTCGTCCACCACGAGGACCTCGTGGAGGTCCGGATCGCTCGCGAGCCCCTGGAGGCACGGGCCGATCCGCCCGGCTTCGTCCCGTGCCGGGATGACCACGGAGATCGTCCGCCGCGAGCGCTCCGCAGGCTGGCTCAACGGGAGATGCCGGGTCCGACCACGGCCCAGCCGGCGCAGGACTACGGCCGCCGCGGCGGCCTGGGCGATGGTAAGGGGTCGCATGCCGCCATCTCATCAGGCGGTGCCGCCCGAGGTGGCCGTACGCCGGGATCGCCGCCTCGATCCCGGGCGCGCTCCTGCGGGGCCTAGGTGCCGGTCGTCGGGACGAGCACGCGGTCGATCGTGTGGATCACGCCGTTGGTCGCCCGGATGTCGATCGCCCACAGGACCAGCCGCGGATCCTGCAGCGAGGTGGTCTCGTCGCGCAGCTGGAGGCCGCGCGGGCGGACGATGCCGCCGTTGGCCATCGTCAGGCTCCGCGAGAGCAGCACTTGCAGCGGGCCGAGCTTGCAGCCCGCGACGACGTGGTAGAGCAGGACGTTCTTGATCGCGTCGACGCCAAGCGCGGACACGGCCGTCTCCAGCGCGGCCTGCTCGCTCGCGGGGGCGCTGCCGGTGAGGTCGGTCACGAGCCGCACGAAGGCCCGGTCGTTCGGCGCGAACACGGTGAAACGCGCGCCCTCGTCGTCGAGCACCGGCGCCAGGCCGGTGGCGGTGACCGCCTGCACCAGCAGGTCGTAGTCGTACGGGTTGGCGTCGGGCGTCCCGCCGCCGGAGGCCTTGACGGCGACGTCGACGACGCTGCCCGCCGGTGGCGCTGCTCTCCACCACTTCGGCTTGGCGACAGCCGGACCGGCCACGAGACCGGAGATGACGACCGCGGCCGCGGCCGCGACGATGACTCTCCGCATTGCTCGGTCCTTGGGAACGAGATGAGGTCGGCCGGGTACGGGCGTCCGGCGGCTCCCGCTCTGCCGCGGCGTGAGCCGGCGCGCCCGCGCTACCAGCCCAGCGTGCCGGCCGGGCCCTTGAACGGCCCAACGAGGTCGCCGGTGATCCGACCGCCGTAGAAGTCGCCCGGCTGCCCGCGACGCGCTCGTCGTCAAGCCAGGCCGCGTCGACGCGGCCGGGGAAGAACGCCAGATGATCGCGCAGCGCCTCGTAGCCTGCCGCCGGCTGCAGGTAGCTCCACGCGACCGCCGCCACGCGGCGGTCGCCGACCACCGCGTCCAGGTAGCGCGCCACGCCCTTGAACTCGCACACCGTGCGGCGCGACAGGCTCGACGCCAGCAGTTCCGCGCGAACGTCCGCGGGCGGCACGTAGATCGTCGGCGGGTGGCTCGTCTCGAGCACGCGCAGTGCCCGGCCGGACTCAGCCAGGACCTCGCCACCGGGCTCTACACGCACGACCCGCTCGCACCGCACGACCTCCGGCGGACGGGGATAGCCCCATACGCGGCTCCACCCCGCAGGCACGGCTCGGACACAAGACCCGATCATCAGATCGCGGGACCCCACAGGGCATGAGACACCGCAACCTGCGACCACCCGGTTCCGGACCGCGCGCAACGCACTACCGGGGCCCACCACGCGGCGTCGGAGCATTCGGACCACGCGCTAGAGCCAAGTTCTGCGCCTGGCCTACGCCGAGTCGCGTCGAGATTGGACCCCGTTGTGTCCCCGTGTCCGTGTCGCCGCCGAACGGCATAAGGCGGCGTTAGCAGGGCTTTCGGTGATCGGGGAGACAGGATTTGAACCTGCGACCGCCCGGCCCCCAGCCGGAGCGATCCAGGCGTACCCGGTGCGCTTCGGCGGTCTAGAGCGGTTTCAGTTGTGCTGAGTTGCTCTCAGTTGCGCTCAATTTGGACCCCGGATTGGACCCCGTCCACGCATCCCGGCTAGTCGCCGGGACGCAGCTTGCCGAGGCTGGATCGCTGTTTCTTGGGGCGGAGCGGTCGGAGGTCGATGGCGGGTCGATGCTCGCACCGGCCCGGTGGATCGACCCTTCCGACCGCTGACCGACGTCGCTTAGGAGGCCTCAGAGGCCGCCTCCATGTTGCGGGTCACGACCTCAAACGTGCGGTCGAGCTCGTCCGTCGGGCTGAACTCCACGATCTCGGTGCCCTCGAACAGCACCGGCGTGTGCCCGGGCGGCGCGTAGTAGGCGTCGCCCGTCTCGTAGGTCTCCTCTCGGTCGGCGAACCTGAAGCTCACCTGGCCGGTGATCACGTAGCCCCAGTGCGGAGCCTGGCAGCGGTCGTCCGGCAGCCCGGCGAAGAACGGCGTCGAGGTCGGCATCGGCCGTGTAGTGCTCGAACGCGACCGTGTAGCCGCCCTCGAGCTTCTCGAGGTGACCCTCATAGCCCTCCACCTCGACGTGCTCCGACGCGGTGTCCTTGGATGCCTTGGGCATCTTGCTGCTCCTTTCCCGTCCATGTGTAGGACGGCGTCACGGCTTGGGGTTCGATCTACTTCGGGTCGCCCGACACGACGTCGCGCTCGCGGACGATGCGGCCGTTCTCGACGTCGAAGATCCCGTTGGCCACGACTCGCCGGCCGCCCGGGAACTCGCAAGTCACCGTCGCGGCCGCTCGGTGCTCGCCGGCGACCGTGTTCTCGACCGTCGCCTTGACCCCGGCCGCGGCGCAGTGCTCGAACATCCCCCTGAGCACCTCCTTGCCCTGGCGCAGCCGAGGGGCGCTGGGCGGGTTGTCGCGATCGATCTGCACGACCTCGACGTCATCGGCGAAGAGGCCGAGCAGCGCCTCGATATCCCACTCCTCGTAGCCGCGCTTGAACGCTTCGATGTCGAACGCGGTGGTTGTGTCGACGGTCATGGTTCCTCCTCGGGGCTTGTGGTTTGACCGGGTCGGCGACTACGATCGCGGTTGAAGTGGGCTTTAAGTCAAGCCCGGAGCTGAAGCAAATGGACGACTCGCCGCAACTCACCATTGGCGAGGTGGCTCGTAGGGCCGGCGTCGCCCCATCCTCGATCCGCTACTACGAGTCGATCGGGCTGCTTCCCGAGCCCGACCGACTCCATGGCCAGCGGCGCTACGAACCCGAGGTGCTCGGCAAGCTCGCGTTCGTCGGTGTCGCCCAGAGCGCGGGCTTCAAGCTCGAGGAGATCAAGGAGCTGATCCGATCCGTCGACGGCGCCGACGGCATGGGCGATCAGATCCGCGCGCTGTCGCGCCGCAAGCTCAGCGAGGTCGAAGAAACGCTCGCGCGCGCCCGGGCCATGAAGGGCTGGCTCGAAGTCGCAAACACCTGCGACTGCGACACCCCAGCCGAGTGCTCCTTGTTCGTGGCGCCCGGGGAGGCCTACGACGCAGCACGCGCGCTCCGGATCGTGCACGTCGATGGAGACTGTCGCCGGGCCGCCGGACCCAGCAGCCGCTAATCACGAACCAGCGCTCCTCACGCGTTGTCCGATCAGATCGCGAGTGTGAGGTAGATCGCGATTGAGGACGGAGCAGCGAGCGCCCGAGGCGCTCGACGTCCTCGCCGGTGACGCCCGAAGTCCCATGCGCGCGCGGTTTGGGCGCGAGGCCGGAGAGAGGTCGAGCGGATCGCCTTAGGTGCCGCGACCCGAGTGCCGCCCATGGCCGGGTGCCGACACAGGATGCGCCGGCGGCGTGGCAGCTGTCGGCCGCGAGCTGCACGTGCACGAGATTGTCCCTGGCACGCACGCCGTCAACCGCAGTCTGGCGCGGCGCGCGGGCGCGCTGGCGTCAAAGATTGTCCCCGCCACTAGATTCCGGGCGGGACCCTTGCCTTGCCTCAAAATCCGCCTGTTTCCAGGCCTTTAGCCGAGTCGGGGAGACAGGATTTGAACCTGCGACCGCCCGGCCCCCAGCCGGGTGCGCTACCAGACTGCGCCACTCCCCGTGACTCGGCCCAGTCTACGAGGTCGGTCCGGGGGCGGCGAGCGTGACGACGTTGCCCTCGGGATCCTGGACGTAGGCCACCCGCTCGCCCCACGGCATGTCGGCCGGCGCGCGCAGGACCGTCGCGTTCAGCGAGGCGACGGTGGCGTCGACATCGTCGACGTAGACGAACAGCTCGTGGCGCGGGCCGGGGCCGGGCTCGATCCCCGCGAGCATGCGCGGGGAGTCCTCGACCGTGATGGCCAGCTCGGCCGCGTCGCGGCGGAGCCCGATGAAGCCGGGGGCGCCGTCGGGGCCGGGCAGCCGGGCGTGCTCCTCGAAGCCGAGGCGGACGTAGAACGCCGCGACGGCCTCGACGTCCCTCGCATAGAGCACCGGGAACGCACGCAGAGCCATAGAGCGGGCGACGGGAATCGAACCCGTACCGAGAGCTTGGAAGGCTCGCATGCAGCCTTTACACCACGCCCGCGCGTCACGACGATCATAGTCAGGCCCGCGGGCGGCGCTCCTCCGTGGGGACCTCGCCGCCGTCGTCGACCAGCGTCGGTGGCGGCCAGGGGCCGAACCAGTTGTCTCGCGCTCCGTCGAGCGTGATCACGGAGCCCGAGAGCGCGCGGCCGAGGTCGGAGGCGGCGAGGGCGACGAGCCAGGCGTGCTCCTGCTCGCGGCCGAGGCGCTGGAGCGGCACGGTGCGGGCGGCTCCCCGCCAGACGGGCTCGGGGTACTTGCGCAGCGACTCGGTGTCGAAGTGGCCGGCGGCAAGGGCGAGCACGGCGATCCCGTCGTCCGCCCACTCGCGCGCGAGCGCCCGCGTGTAACCCTCGACCGCGGCTCGGGCGGCGCTGGAGTGCGTCATGCCCGTCAGCCCGTGGTGCGGCGACAAAGTGATGTTGACGATCGTCCCTCGGCCGGCGTCGCGCATCGCGAGCTCGTAGGCGGCGCGGGTCATCGCCGCCGTCCCTCCGAGGTTCAGGCCCGTGACCGCCCGCCAGCCCTTCGGCTCGATCGCCTCGGCCGGCACGAAGTACTGGCCGCCGGCGTTGTTGACGAGCACGTCGAGGCGGCCGAACCGCTCCACACACTCCCCCACGATCGCGTCCGCGTCGCGCTTGACGTTGCCGGCGATGAAGTGAGCGTTATCCCCGATCGCCTCTGCCGCGGCCGCCAGTACGTCCTCGCGGCGACCCGCCAGGACGACGGTCGCGCCGCAGCGCGCCAGCTCGTGTGCGGCCGCTTTGCCCAGTCCAGAGCCGCCGCCGGTGACGAGCACCGTACGGTCGCGCAGCAGACCGGGAGCGAAAATCTCCGATAGCGGAATCGTCATTCCGGGAATCATCGTTTCATGCCGATCCCAGGCGTCCACATCGAGACCCTGTACAACCCGGTCAAGTACACCTACGCGCAGATTGAGAAGGCCTGCGCTCTGGCGCAGATGCTCAACCGGGGGAAGCTGGTGCTCGTCGAGCCGCCGCGGCGCTGAGCCGGTCGCGGGAGGCCGTACCACCACTCATCGAGCCAGGCGTGCCGCGGCGGGGGCGGCGCGCCCGAGCTCCACAGGGGCGAAGCGGGCGCTGAAGCGGGCTGACGTCGCTCGCCCCTCGCGGACGAGCTGGACGGCGAGCGACGGGCCCGGCAGCGGCGCCGACGTCTGCGCGGCGACGCGCAGCAGATGCACCGTCGCGCCGCGCGGGCGGGTGCGCGGGACCACGACGTAGCTCGCGTAGCGGCTCGCGATGCGCAGGTGGGCGATCCGGCGCAGCGGGATCCGCGACGAGCCCGACCCGCACGGAGGATCCGTCGTGCAGCACGGCGGTCACGCTCGCCGACGCGCCCGCCCCAGCTCGGGAACAGGACGTCGACCGTCGCGCGCCCTCTCGCCCCCGCGCGCCGCAGCGACCAGGAGGTCTGCGCGAAGTCGTAGACGAAGCGATGGGTGGTGCGCGCGACCCACCCGTGCGAGCGGGCGATGCCCGCGGCCCGCAGGTCCTGGAACGGCCCGGCGTAGGCGCGGCCGGTCCATGCCGAGGCGCTCGCCCGCACGCCGTGCGGAGCGGCGGTCAGCCGCAGCCGTCCCTGGTCCGGGAGCTGGGAGGCGAACACGCGGCGGCCCGAGATGTCCCGGACGAGCAGGCCGAACGCGGCGGGCGGCCGGCCGCCGATCCCGCCGACGACGTCCTGGCGCCCGTCGTAGAGCCGCGCGAGGTCGATGCCGCCGTACGGGAACGCGCCGCGGCTGCTGGGGACGACGGCCGTGTTGTAGACCGGCGTCGTCACCGCCAGCCGCCCGGTGTCGGCGTCGAAGGAGTACATCGGCGGCGGCACCTTCGACGGCGCGCGCTCGAGCCCGGCGGCGATCGCCCGCGCGGCGTTGGAGGACATCCGCGCCAGCGCGAGGTAGGCGTTCTCGACCGGCTGCGGCTCGGCGTGCACGCCGAAGAACAGCGCGGGCGGCGTGTCGCCGGAGCGCTCGAGCTGGCGCTCGTAGAACTCGAAGCCGCGGCGGAGCATCCAGTTCGCCCACGCGGGGGCGTCCGGCCGCGGCGCGAGCTGGGGAGCGGTGGCGATCCCGATCAGCGCCTGCTGGCTGAGCCCGAGCTTCTTCGCCTGGTGCCAGCGCCGGAAGCCGAACCCGGTGTCCCAGTTGACGTAGCCGCCGTGGGTCCAGTAGCCGGCCAGCACGCGCATCAGCCACTGCTTGAGCAGCCGTCGCGCGGCGGGCGACGGCGGCCGCATCCCGGCGCGCCGCGCCTGCGCGTACTCGCGCGTGAACGAGGCGACGATGTTCGCGTACTCGGCGGAGTCGGTGTTCATGCGCGCGGCCGCGCGCATCTGCGGCAGGTAGTTGAAGTGCAGCCCCGGGCCGAGGTTGCCGGCCGACCCGCCGCTCCCCCGCGCGCCGGCCACGAAGCGCTCGATCTGCAGCCGCAGGTCGTGGCGCAGCAGCCGCGGGTTGCCGGTCACGGTCGCGTCGGCCGCGTACAGCAGCGCGTACCAGTTGATCTGGTTGAGGCGGATCGTCGGCCAGCGCCAGAACCTGCTCGTCGCGGTGCGGTGGATGCGGTCGGCGATCGCGCTCGACTGCCGCTCGGAGAGCCCGAGCTCGCGCCGCGCGAGCCACGCGTACCGCAGCCCGTCGACGACCTCGCTGTCGACCACGAGGTGCTGGTTGGAGCGCAGCGTGCGCATCGAGGCCACCCAGCCCGGCGCGTGCGACTGCGCGTCCTTGAAGCGCGGCGGCTTGCGTGTCCACGAACGGCGGCGAGGAGACCAGCGCGTCGACCAGCCGCCGCGCCCGCGCGTCGTTGCGCGCCGGCCCCTGGTGCCCCTGCTTCGCGGCGACCGAGAGCGTGAGCAGCACGTCGGCGTGCGCGCCGGCGCTGAAGCCGGAGTACAGCCCGGCGCCCGCGTCCCAGTAGCGGTCGATCCGGACCTGCATGCGGTCGGCGAACCCCCAGTAGCCCTCGTCCTGGGCCTGCGCGGGAGCGCTGCCGAGGATGAGGAAGGCGACGACGAGGACGAGGAGCTTGGGCATGCCTCCACGCTCCGCCCGCGGAGCGCCCGCGCCCATCGGGCAAAGGGCGGCGCGCGACCACCCTCAGGGGGAGGCGATTCCCACCCTTGGTGGGCCCCGGAGGCGGTTACGCTCACGGCGTGTCCCAGTCCCCGCTCGAGGTCCACGCCGCGACGCCGCAGGAGCTCCGCGACCGCATCGCCGCCGAGCGCGCGGCGAGGCGTTCCTGCTCTACCGCGACGGCGTCGGCGCGCAGGTCATCCTCCCGCTCGGACGGCGACCGGGTGACGATCGGGCGGCGACCCGCCAACGAGGTCGCGCTCGACTGGGACTCCGAGGTCTCCCGCGTGCACGCGGCGCTCGAGCGCGCGGGCGACGACTGGATCCTCGTCGACGAAGGGCTCTCCCACAACGGCACCTACGTGGGCGGGGAGCGGGTCAACGGGCGGCGCCGGCTGCGCGACGGCGACGTCGATCGTCGGTCGGCGCCACGACGATCGCGTTCTGCGCCGCCGCCGGCGAGGCCTCGATGCCGACCGTCACCTCGCTCGGCCCGCACGTCTCCGAGCTGCTCACCCCGGCCCAGCGCCGCGTGCTCGTCGCGCTGTGCCGCCCGTTCCGCGAGGGCACGTTCGCCGACGCCCGCGACCAACCAGCAGATCGCCGACGAGCTGGTGGTCAGCGTCGACGCGGTCAAGAGCAACCTGCGCCCGCTGTTCGCGGCGTTCGGGGTCGACGACCTCCCGCAGAACCAGAAGCGCGCGAGCCTCGCGATGAAGGCGCTGCGCAGCGGCGTGATCAGCCGGCGGGAGCTGTGATGCGGCGTGAGCCGGCCCTCGGCGAGGCTCGTCGACCCACACGGCGTCGCCGGCCGCCACGACCTCGTAGGGGTTCAGCGGCACCTCGATCTCGTCGCGCACGCGGCCGCTGCTCGCGTCGACGCGGCTGACCGTGCTCGAGGCGCGGTTGGCCACCCACACCGAGCTGCCCCGGACCGCGACGCCGACCGGGTAGCGACCGACCGCGACGGTGGCCACGTTGAACGAGTCGGCGTCCACCCGGGCGAGCTGGTCGGCGTCGGGGAGCGTCACCCACAGCGAGCCGCCGCCGAACGCGAAGTCGCCGCCGCTGTCGGCGTCCAGCCGCAGCTTGCGCCGCTTGCCCGTGCTGCAGGTCGATCCTGACCACGCGCGCGGGGTCGCTCGGCCAGCAGCCACAGCGCCCCGTCGGCGCGCAGCATGCGGCGGACGCCCCAGGTGACCGGGATCGTCTGCCGGAGCTTGCCGGTGGCCGCGTCGTAGCGCAGCAGATCGTCCGTCGCGCGCGCGTCGGTGCGTGACCACGACCCACACCGAGTCGGGGTCGGCGGCGATCGCGTTGACCGCCGCCGGGAGCGTGATCGCCCTGCCGCGCTGCCGCCCGTTGCGCGCCCCGAGGCGCACCAGGCGGCGGTCGCGCGAGACGACGGCCCACAGCGTGTCCCCCGAGGCGGCGAGCCCGTTGAGGCCGATGCCGACCTCCGGGCGGGGGTGCTCGAGGCGGCGCGCGGTGGCGGGGTCGACGGCGTCGAGGCGCCCGTGCAGGAAGGCGCCGGTCCAGATCCGCCCGCCGGCCGCGGCGATGGCGTTGAGGCGGCCGCCGATGCGGACCGACTTCGACCGCCGCGGACGCTGGAGGCGCCCGCGGGCTCGCGCGCGTCGTCGCGCAGGCGCGAGGACGCCGCCCGCCGGCGGCGATCGCGACCGCCGCCGCGACGGCCGCGGGCAGCACGCGCCGGCGGCGGGGAGCCGGCGGCGCGGCGGGCAGCGCCGCGGTGCGGGTCTCGACCTCCACCGGCGCGGCGGCGCCGACCGCGACCATCCGCTCGCCGGCCGGCCGCCTGCCGCCGCCGGCGGCGGCCAGCGCGGCGCGGCCGAGGTCGCCGGCCGACGGGTAGCGCTCGTCGGGCGACTTGGCGAGCGCGCGGGCGACGACCGCGTCGAGCTCCGGCGGCACGTCCGGCGCGGCCTCGCTCGGGCGCGGCGGCGGCTCGGACAGGTGCGCCCACAGCTTCGCCTCGTCGGTGTCGCGGGCGAACGGCGGGCGGCCGGTGAGCGCGTAGTGCAGCAGGCAGCCGAGCCCGTACACGTCGGCGCGCGCGTCGACCCGCTCGCCGCGGATCTGCTCGGGGGCGACGAAGTCCAGCGTCCCGACCCAGTGGCCGTTGCGCGTCGGCCCGGGCTCGGACAGCACGTGCTTGGTGAGGCCGAAGTCGGTCAGGTAGGCGTGCTCGTCGGGGCCGAGCAGGACGTTGGCGGGCTTGACGTCGCGGTGCACGAGGCCGGCCGCGTGCGCGGCGTCGAGCGCGGCGCCGACCTGGGCCACGATCCGGGCGGCGCGCGCGGGCCGCAGGCGGGTCTCGCGCCGGACGAGCGTGCGGAGGTCGTCGCCCGCGACGTAGCGCATCGCGATGAAGGCGGTCTCCCCCTCCTCGCCCGTGTAGTAGATCGGGATGACGTTAGGGTGGTCGATCGAAGCGGCGACCCGCGACTCGCGCAGGAACCGGCGCCGGATGGCGGGATCCTGCGGTGAGCGCCGGTGCGATGACCTTCAGCGCGACGGTGCGATCCAGCGACAGCTGGCGGGCCTTGTAGACGACGCCCATCCCGCCCCGTCCGGCGACCGCCTCGATGAGGTGCCCGGCGAACACGCTCCCCGCCGGCATGTCGCCCATGGCTTTGGTGAATCAGCCGCCGCGGCGGGTCCAGGAGCACGTCATGCTGAAACGGACGTGCGCCGGGAGTGTTGCGCGGAGCGAGCGGGGGACCAGGGAATCGAACCCCGACCTGCGGTTTTGGAGACCGCCATCCTCGCCGTTGGACCAGTCCCCCGGGTCGACGCGATTCTAGACGCCCTCGGAGCCCAGCGCGGCCTCGAAGGCGTCGTGGGCGCGCTGGTCGAACAGCCAGAAGCGCGCCTCCTCGACGGCCGGGTGGGCGTCCAGCGCCTCGCGCACCGCGCCGATCGCCACCTCGGCGGCCTGCTCGAGCGGATAGCCGTAGACGCCGGCCGAGATGGCGGGGAACGCGACCCGCTTGTCGCCGTGCTCGTCGGCCAGCTCGATCGCGCGGCGGTAGCAGGAGGCGAGCAGCTCCGGCTCGCCCTCGGAGCCGCCGTGCCACACCGGCCCGACGGCGTGGATCACGTGCCGCGCCGGCAGCTCGCCCGCGCCGGTGAGCTTTGCGTCGCCGGTCGAGCAGCCGCCCAGCCCGCGGCACTCCTCGAGCAGCGCGGGCCCTGCCGCGCGGTGGATCGCGCCGTCCACCCCGCCCCCGCCGAGCAGCGACGAGTTGGCGGCGTTGACGATCGCGTCGGCGTCCGCGTCGGTGGTGATGTCGCCCTGGTGGAGCGTGATCGTGCCCACGTCAGGCAGGGTACGGGGCATGGATCTCGTCGCGCCGCTCCTCCCGCTGGCCGCGCTCGTGGTGCTGATCGCGTGCGGCGGCGGCTGGCGCAAGGCGGGGTTCGGCCTCGCCGCGGCGGCCGTCCTCGTGTTCGCCGTGACCTTCGTCGCCGGCTACCTGATCGACCGCTCCAACGGCCAATGCGAGACGGACCTGTGCGGCGAGGACATCGCGTTCCTGCTCGGCCTCGGGCTCGTGATCATGCTCGGCGCGGTCGCCGTGCTGCTGGCGGCCATCGCGGCGCTCGCGCGCCTGCTGCGCTAGCAGGCGGCGCGCGCGACCGGGGCCGCCCACGACGGGCAGGCACGCGGGGGCTGCGCCCGGAGCGCCGCGATGCGGGCGGCCGCGACGTTGTTGCGAAGCACGTCCTCGGGGCTGCCGGAGCCGACGACGGCGGCGTTGACCCCGGCGCGGCCGTCGAGGCGCTGGACGCGGACCCGGATGGTGGCCGACTCGCCCGGCGCGAGATCGCCGAGCGTGCACACGAGCAGCCGCTCGCCGCGCGGGGTGCAGCTGCCCTGGCTCGGGCGGGCGCTGATCAGCGTGGTGCCGGGCGACAGCCGGTCGGCGACGACCACGCGCGTGGCCGTCACGTCGGAGCGGTTCGTGACGCGCAGGCGGAAGGTCAGCACACCGCCGCTGGTGTCGACGAGGGTCTTGCCGAGCGCGAGGTCGGGCGTCGCCTCTCCCGGCACCGGGACCGGGTCCGTGCCGGGTTCAGGCTCGGGCACGGGGCCGTCGGGGTCGGGGAGGAGGCGGCCCGGGCTGGCGCTGGCGCAGGTTGATGAACGTGCAGCGCTGCAGCGGCGTGTCCTCGGAGATGCGCACGCTCACGCGGCCCTGCTCGAACGGCACGACGCGCCCGTTGCACGTGACGGCGATCAGCGACCACACCTCGCCTTCGTCCGCGTACGCGGCGCTCTGCTGGAGCACGTAGCGGCCGAACTGGAGCTGGTCCGTAGGCTGGCCCGATGCGGCCGCGGGCTCGACCTGACGGGTCGTGGTGGCGGACTGGCGGCGCACGTCCTTCGGCACGAGCGCCGGGGAGACGGAGTACCGCGCCGTGTCGACGCCGCCGATCGACACCGCGTTGATCCGGATCCGGCCGGGCCGGTCGAGGCGGTTCGTGAACGTGCAGACCGCGCCCCGGCCGGCGGTGATGTCCACGAACACCTGCTCCCTCACAGGCCGGCGTTCGCCGTTGCACTTGACGCCGGACAGCCGCCACACGCCGTCCCGGGTCGAGGGCCGGCGCTCGGCGATCCGGTAGCGGCCGGGATCGAGCTTGATCGCGCCGACGCCTCCCACCCCGCCCGCGCGAGCGCGTCGTGAGGTTGCGGCGCGCGACGACGTCGCCGTCCTCGTCGAGGATGCGGAACGGGAACGTCCCGGTGCCGTTCCGGGTGACCTTGCGCACCACGAGCGCGCCGGCCGGCGGCGTGAGCCGGTTCGTGTAGGTGCACGTGACGGTGTCGCCCGCCACCAGGTTGATCCGCACGGTGCGCGTCGCGACGTCGGCCGTCGTCGTGCTCGACTGCGACGCGCACGCCAGGCCGGTCAGCGTCCAGCCCTCGCGAGCGTCCTCGGTGACCGTCCACGGCTCGTCGCCCGGCACGGGTCTCGGCACGGAGGAACTCCGTGGACGCCGGGTCGCCCTCGGCGGCGGACAGGTCGAATACGCCGCCGTCGTTGTAGGACACGTTGCCGCCGAAGCGGAAGCTCTCGCTCGCCTCCGAGCCCGTGACCTCCTTGCGGATGACGATCGTGCCGGACGACGGCGGCGGCGTGACGTAGTACGCGTAGCAGTACATGTGTCGCGTGCCGGACGGGAACTGGACCGTCTCGACGTTGTCGCCGTTGAGGTCGTCGATGGCGCAGCGCAGCGCGCCGAAGCCGTAGCGGCCGGTGAACTCCGGGTCGCTGTAGAGCATCGGATCCGTGGGCGTGCCGCCCTGCAGCCACAGCCGGTTCTGGTCGGCGCGGTCGGCCTGGTCGCGGTTGAGCCCCACGGTGACCGCGCCGGCGATCTTCACGCCGCCGCTCACCGGATGCCCGTCGAAGTCGCGCGCTGGCACGTCCGCCTTGGTCACGTACTCGCCGGAGTCGGCACCGTTGACGATCGACAGCGATCCCCACGGACCGTCGACCGCGCGGCTCTGGTAGCCGGTCCCGGTCACGAACCGCCACCCCACGATTGGACGGCAGTTCGGCTGGCCCTCGAGCTCGGTGCGCGGGTCGATCGGCTCCCCGGAATGCGGGCGGAGGGACTCGAACCCCCACGGCTTGCACCACGAGGACCTAAACCTCGCGCGTCTACCAGTTCCGCCACGCCCGCTCAGCGCCGATCCGGCGCATGCTCGACCGCGAGATTGTAAGGTCGCGAGCGATATGGCGGACGAGGAGCGCGAGACCAGGATCGAGCATCCGAACCGCAAGAAGGCCGGTTCCAAGGTCACCAAGATGATCATCGTGGTGCTCCTGCTGGCCTCCGCGGCCCTGCTCGCGATCATCACCTGGGGCGGCTGGGACACCCTCGAGGGGGCCAAGCCGCTGCAGATCGCCTACATCGCGCTGTACCTGCTGATGGCGTTCCTCGTGCTGCGCTGGAACCGCGGCATCCTGCCGGTGGCCGCGGCGCTCGCGATCATCATGCTGATCTTCGCGGCCGTCTCGACGCCGGGCTGGTTCGACCGCGACAAGTCCGGCTTCACGGACCCGACGCTCGACGAGGGCGTCCTCGGCCTGCTGACTGCGCTGATGGTGCCGCTGCAGATCCTCCTGATCGCGTTCGCGATGAGCGGCTTCCGCCAGGCCTGGAACGTCGAGGTCGAGGAGCCCGTCGACGAGCGCGGCCGCGAGGACGAGCGCGCCGAGCGGGGCGACGCCTCGCCCGCCCCCGCCTGATCCGCACGGCCGCGCCGTACCATGGTGCGGCCCGCCCGGGTACTCCAACTGGCAGAGAGAGTCGACTCAAAATCGATCAAGTGCGGGTTCGAATCCCGCTCCGGGCATTGATCGACCACGTCAACAACCTGAAGCTCCAGTACCTCGTCGAGCTGTCCAAGCTCGGCGACGAGTGTGCGGGCCTGGAGCAGCGCATCGAGGCGTGGCTGCAGGACCACGACGTGGTCTTCCAGGGCTCGACGATCCCGTTCGTGCTGATGCCGCACTTCATCTCGCCCGGCCAGCTGCGCCACGTCAAGCACGCGGTCAGCCGGCTCTCGAAGGTGCTGGACCGCTTCTGCGACGCCTATCCCGAGGACGCCGACCTCCGCGCCGAGCTGGGCGTCTCGCCGGAGGAGGACTCGCTGATCCGCATCGAGCCCGGCTACCCGCGGCCGATGCGCATCTGCCGGCTCGACGCGTTCCTGATGGGCTACGACATCCGCTTCCTGGAGTTCAACGCCGACTCGCCGGCCGGCATCGGCTACACGGACGTCCTGTTCCAGGGCCTGAACACGAGCATCGACCTCCCGCGCGTGCGGCAGGAGTTCGACACCGCCTACACGCCGATGCTCCCCGAGCTCTTCGGCACGCTGCTCGACGCCTACGCGCACGTCCGCGCGCGCCACCGCGACCTGCCCGAGCGCCCGCGGCTCGCGCTGATCGACGCCGCCGGCTCGCCGTCGGTGCCCGAGTTCCGCATCACCTGCGCCGCCGCGAAGGCGGCAGGGCTGGACGCGGTCCACGGCACGCTCGACGACCTCACCTACGACGGCTCGACGCTGACCGTGCACGGCGAGCCCGTCCAGCTCGTCTACCGCCGGGCGCTGCTCGAGGAGCTCGACCAGTCCGACCTCGTGGCCGCCGCCCGCGACGGCCGCGTGTGCGTCGTCAACCCGTTCCGCGCGCGCGTGGCGAACAACAAGAAGCTCTTCGCCCTCTTCAGCGACCCGCGCTTCGCGCACCTGATCCAGGGCGACGAGCGCGAGGTGATCGACGCGACGATCCCGTGGACGCGCATCCTGCGCTCCGGACACACCAACTACGGCGACTGGCGCATCGATCTGCTCCCGTTCGTCGCCGACAACCGCGAGCGCCTGGTGCTCAAGCCCGCCTCCGACTACGGCGGGCAGAACGTCTCGCTGGGCATGGAGACGACCCAGGAGAAGTGGGCGGCGATCGTCGAGTCCCACGCCGCCCGCGAGGACTTCATCGTGCAGGAGTATCTGCCCGTCCCGGAGGAGATGTTCCCCACCGTCGAGGACGGCCACGTGCAGATGCGCCTCAAGCGCTTCAACATCAACCCCTTCGGCATCGGAGGCCGTTATGCCGGCTCGATCACCCGTATCTCGGACCGAGCTGTCATCAACGTGAGCGCCGGCGGCGGACTGCTGCCGAGCGTGATCGGGCGCCACAAGCGCCGGCTCCTCGCCGAGGAAGAAGAACAGGAGGTCCTGCATGGCCACGAGCCATGAGCCGGTCGCGCCCGGCTATGACGTCGACGAGAACGCGGTCCGGTTCTCGAACTACTTCCACGTGCTGCGCGAGCTCGTGCACCTCTCGTGCGGCTGGTTGCCGCTCGAGCCCCGCCTGACCGTGAAGTGCACGCTCGGCGACCATCTCCATGACGACGCGCGCTCGCTGACGAAGATCAAGCGCCGGCTGTACGAGCTGCGCACGCCGAGCGACTACCCGGGCGCCCCGTGCGAGGAGCTCGCCGCCGTGCTGGACCGCGCCAACCAGGCGACCGACGCGGCCGCCTACGAGGAGATCGCGTACGGCGAGCTCAAGCCCGCGCTGATCGCCGCCATCCGCGTGCACCTCGACGGCCTGGACCCGCTGGTCGACGAGCCGTCCCTGCGCCTGCTCACCCAGATCCTGCACCGCCAGGACCGCCACGTCACCGAGCTCGGAGTCGCCGCCGCGCCGCCGGAGGGCGACATCGGCGCGCTGCCGATCGCCCTGCGCCAGGTGCGCGAGCTGCGCGTGATGGCGCCGCTCGACGAGCCCGCCCGCGACGACTTCGTCGAGGTCACCGAAGCGGGCGACACGTACCTGAGCGACGAGCTGTACGTCAACGGCGACGAGAACCACGTGCCGACCGACCCCGAGGAGCAGAAGCACTTCTTCCACGGGCTGATGGACGCGGAGCTGTGCGCGGCGGAGCTGATGGCCCGCAACTCGCACGAGCACCCCGAGATGCCGTGGGACTTCCACGTCGACATGGCGCGCCAGTGCTGGGACGAGATCCGCCATGCCGAGGTCCACGACCAGCTGATGGCGACCGAGCTGGGCTGCCACTGGGGCGACTACCCGGTCGGCTTCGGCTACTTCAAGTCGATCTACCGGCTGGACCTGCTGAGCCGGCTCGTGCTGTTCAACGGCACCAGCGAGCAGAAGGCGATGTGGCGCCACTCGCACCGGCGCAAGGTGCTCGTCGAGCT
Organism: uncultured Solirubrobacteraceae bacterium; assembly: GCA_963723395.1. Classification (GTDB taxonomy): domain Bacteria; phylum Actinomycetota; class Thermoleophilia; order Solirubrobacterales; family Solirubrobacteraceae; genus DATFQI01. The sequence goes on from CAVRQL010000007.1 coordinate 23,250, forward strand.
TGGGCAGGCCAAGGTCGCGCGGGTGTTCGACTACCTGCTGGCCGACGAGGTGCCCCACGTGCACAACGGCGTCCGGTGGGGCTCGCACCTCCTCGGCGGCGACGAGAAGGCCTACCGCGAGAAGGTGCGAGAGCTGCGAGCGGGGCTCGACGCGACGCGGCCAGCCGGTCGCGTCACCTAGCGCGGCGCTAGAGCGGCATCTTCGACCGGCCCTTGCGGCCGGTCGTGCCGCTCTTCGACACGGCCTTCTGGGACGAGTCGAACGGCTTGCGGGCGAAGCGGCCGACGGGGCCGGGCGCCTTGCCGGCGCCCCGGCCGGCCGTGCCGAGGACCTTCTGGCCGCCACGCTCGGGATGCCGCGAGAGGCGCGGCACGAGGAAGGCGAGGATGAGGATGAGGACGCAGAAGCCTGCGACAGCGGCAATGACCATGGCGGTGAGCTACCCGGTGCGCGGAGGAATCACGCGAGCCTGTCACGCAGCGTGACAAACAGCGCCTGCGTGGCCACGAGGATGCCGTCGGCCTGCGGCGGCGCCTCGGGGAGCGTCTCCACCGCCAGCCCCGCGCGCTCGCAGATGAGGCTGCCCGCGGCGACGTCCCAGCGGTGCACGCCGCGCTCGTAGTAGGCGTCGTAGCGTCCGGCGGCGCACCACGCGAGGTCCAGCGCCGCGGCGCCGAAGCGGCGGATGTCGCGGACGTCGGGCAGCAGCGCGGCGATCTGGGCCGCCTGCGCGCGGCGGACCTCGGCGTCGTAGCCGAACCCCGTCGCGATCATCGCCGTGGCGAGCTCGGTGCGCTCCGAGGCACGCACGGGCCGGCCGTCGAGCGTCGCGGGGCCGTCGCGCTCGGCAGCCCACAGCTCCCCGCGCGGCGGGTCGTAGACCACGCCGGCGAGCACGCCGTCGGCGTCCTCGACCGCGATCGAGACCGCCCACTGCGGGATCCCGAACAGGAAGTTGATCGTCCCGTCGAGCGGGTCGACGATCCAGCGCAGCCCGCTCGAGCCGGCCTCGTCGCCGCCCTCCTCCCCCAGGAAGCCGTCGTCGGGCCGGGCGGCCTGCAGCCGCGAGCGGATCAGCGCCTGGGCCGCCTCGTCGGCCTCCGAGACGAGGTCGGTCGGCGTGCTCTTGGTCTCGACCGCGAGCGGGCCGCCGAATGCCTCCAGCAGCTGGGCGCCCGCCTCGCGGGCGACCTCCTCGGCGAGCTCGCGCAGGCTCACGGCGTGGCCGGTGGGCGGTGGTCGGCCCAGCCCCGCTCGCGCTCCAGCTGCGCGGCCAGCGAGAGCAGCGTGCCCTCGCCGCCGGGCGGCCCGACGAGCTGGCTGCTGAGCGGGAACCCGTCGCCCGCGAAGCCGGCCGGCACCGCGGCGGCGGGCTGGCCGGTGTGGTTGAAGATCGCCTGGTAGGGCGCGTAGCGCGCGATGCCGTTGAGCGTCCAGAACGCCGAGCGGCCCTCGTAGGCGAGCACCGGCGGCGGGCGGTGGATGAACGACGGCGTGAGCACGACGTCGAAGCCGTCGTCGAACACGCCGCAGATGCGCGCGCGGTCGGCCGCCTCGCTCGCCCGGGCGCGGGCCAGCGCGGCGCGCGGGATCAGGCCGCCGAGTCGCATGAAGCCGCGGGTGCGCCGCGCCAGGCGCTCCGGGTGCTCGACGGTCCCGCCCTCGTCGTGGATGCCGCGCAGGTAGCGCGGGACGAAGCTGAGCCACATCGAGCCCCAGTCCAGCTCGCGGTCGACCACGTCGTGGCCGAGCGAGCGCAGCGCGTCGGCGGTGCCCTCCAGCGCGCCGAGCTGCTCGGAGTCCGGCCGCGCGGGCACCTGCGGGGGCGGCTTGCGCGACACCGCGATCCGCAGGCGGCCGGGCTCGCGCGACGCCGCCTCCGCGAACGACTCGCCGCCGTCGCGGACCGCGTCGTAGAAGCGGGCGCTGTCGATCACGCGGCGCGAGATCGCACCCCAGATCGACAGCCCGTGCCACGGCTCGGTCATCGGCGCCGTCGACACGCGGCCGCGCTCGGGCTTGAGGCCGAACAGGCCGCACGCGGCGGCCGGGATCCGGATCGAGCCGCCGCCGTCGGAGCCCACCGCCGCCGAGGCGAGGCCGGCCGCGACGGCCGCCGCAGAGCCGCCGCTCGACCCGCCTGCGCTGCGCTGGAGGTCCCACGGGTTGCGCGTGATGCCCCACGTCGGCGACTCCGTGAACGGCGTGATCATCAGCTCGGGGACGTTGGTCTTGCCGAGGAACACGGCGCCGGCGGTGCGCAGCCGGCGCACGAGCTCGGAGTCCGCGGCGGCCGGGGTCTCGATCGCGCCGGTGCCCCAGGCGGTGACCTCGCCCTGGATGTCGGTGTCGTCCTTGATCGCGATCGGGACGCCCAGCAGCGGGCGGTCCTCGCCGCCGCGGCGGCGCGCGTCGGCCTGCATGGCCTCGGCCCGCGCGCGCTCGGCGAACACGACGCGGTACGCGTTGAGCGCGGGGTCGTGGCGCTCGATCCGGTCCAGGAACAGGCCGGTCAGCTGCTCCGAGGTCACCTCGCCGCTCGCGAGGAGGCGGAGGTGCTCGTCGAGCCCTGCGAAGGCGAGGTCGCTGCTCATGGCCGGTGGACCCTAGATGATGCGGGTGTGCTGCTCGACGACCTGTGCGCGATCCCCGGCCGCGGCGCCTGCACGGACGCCGAGCGGCGTGCCGCCCGCGCGCTCGCCACCGAGCTCGAGCGGCGCGGCCACGAGGCGTGGGTGGAGACCCACTGGGTGCGGCCCGGCTGGGCGCCCGCCGTCGCGCTCGGGTCGCTGCTGGCCGTGGCCGGGAGCCTGCTCTCGGTGGCCGTCCCGCTCGCCGGGGTGATCCTCGGCGCGGTGGCCGCGGCGTGCCTGGCGCTCGAGGCCGCCGGCCGGCAGAGCCCGCTCCGCTGGTTGGGCCACCGCCGCGCCACCCAGGACGTCGTGTCGCTGCCGCCGGCGGGCGACGGCGTGATGCTGGTGATCGCCGCCCCGTACGACGCGCCGCGCCGCGGCCTGCTGCTCAACGACCGCTGGCGCGCGCTCGGCGTGCGCTCGCGCGGCGTCCGCGGCTGGCTCGCGTTCGGCGCATTGGTCATCGCGGGCGCGTCGGCCGCGCGCCTGCAGGGGGTCGACGACCTATGGCTGGGCGCGATCCAGCTCGTCCCGACCGTGGTCCTGATCGCCACGCTCGCCGCCGCGCTGGACATCGCGCTGTCGGAGTTCTCGCCCGGCGCGGACACCGCGTCGGCCGCCGCGGTGGCGATCGACGTCCACGACGAGCTGGTCCGCGAGGCGCCGGCGGCGCTGGCCCCGGGCCTGCTCCTCTACGGCGCCGGTGGCTCCGGCCCCCAGGCGCTGCGCGCCCAGCTCAAGCGCGAGCGGCTGCAGCCGCGCGATGCCGTCGTGCTCGAGATCGGGCCGTGCACCGGCGGGACGCCGGCGTGGCGCGCCCGCCATCCTCAGCTCAACGGGGCCGCCGAGCTCGCCGCTGCCGCGCTCGAGCTCCCGCGCACCGGCCGCGCGCGCCCCGTCCGCGGCGCCGGCCGCCACCCCGCGATCCGGATCGCCTGCGTCGACGCACGCGGGCTCGCGCCCCGCTCGCACCAGCCCGACGACACGCCCGGGCACGCTGACCCGGCTGCCGCGACCGCCGCGCTGGACCTCGCGCTGGGCGTCGCCGACGCCCTCGACGCCGAGCTGCCGGCACGCCGGATGAGCGCGGCGTGAGCTAGAGGATCCAGAGCTTCTTGAGGTCCTCGACCGGCTCGGAGAACGAGCAGCAGCCGAAGCCCACGAACAGCTCTCGACGCATCGCGCCGACCTGCTCGGCGCCGATCTCGCGCCCGGCGACGCGGAACGCGTCGTCGGTGATCGAGAAGGCGTCGGGCTCGTCGGCGAGCAGGGCGTCGATCAGCTCGCGCTCGCCGGCGTCGCCGGCGTGGGCGAGCGCGGCGGCGGCGAGCAGGTTCAGGAAGCCGTGCACGATCCCGTCGCGGATCGGATGGTGCAGGCCGGCGGTGGCCTTGAAGGGCAGCCCGAGCTCGCGGCAGCCGGTCATGAAGTCGGCCAGCTCGCCGGGCGAGGGGAACATGTCGGGCGTCGCGCCGCCGCAGCGGACCTTGGCGCCGGCGCCCAGCTCGGCGACCGTGCGCAGCTTGGACTCGTCACCGGGCCACACCTCGAGGTAGACCTGCACCTGGCTGCCCTCGACGAGCCGCGCCCGCTCCAGCCGGGTCTCGAGCGTGTCGACGCGCGGGTCGAGCGGCTCCGGCAGGTCGGCGTCGACGATCACGCCGATCGGCACATCGAGGTCGGCCGGCACGTCGGCGAGCTTGGAGGCGGGCACGAGGAAGCGGTGCAGCATCCACGCCTCGGGCGTCGCGCGCGCCCACCGGTCCACCTCGAGCGCGGCGTCCATCCCCAGGCTCGCGGGCGGGAACAGGACCGCGTGGTCGATCAGCCGCTCGAACAGCGCGCGGCGGGCGCCGCCTACGCGGGTGGGATCGCGTTGTGCTTGGCCGGCCATTCCCTCACCTTGGAGCCGTAGCGCCCGAAGCGCCGCGCGAGCTCGCTCCGCAGGTCCTCGGGCTGGACGATCGCGTCGACCACCATCTCCGACGCGAGATGCAGGAGGTCTACCCCCTCCGCGTACTCGTCCATCAGCTCCTTGCGCTTGGCGTCGCGCTCGTCGGCGTCGTCGATCGCCTGCAGCTGGTTGTAGAAGACGGCGTTGACCGCCGCGCTGGGCCCCATCACCGCGATCTTGGCGGTGGGCAGCGCGAGCGTGCAGTCGGGGTCGAACGCCGGCCCGGCCATCGCGTACAGCCCGGCGCCGTAGGCCTTGCGCACCACCACGCAGATCTTCGGGACGGTCGCCTCGCTCACCGCCGAGACCAGCTTGGCGCCGTGGCGGATGATCCCCTGCTTCTCGACCGCGGTGCCGATCATGAAGCCGGGCACGTCGGACAGGAAGACCAGCGGGACGTTGAAGGCGTTGCAGGTCCAGATGAAGCGCGCGGCCTTGTCGGAGGAGTCCACGAACAGCACGCCGCCCTTGAACTTGGACTGGTTGGCGACGATCCCCACCACGCGGCCCTCGAGCCGCGCGTAGCCGACCACCAGCTCCTTGGCCCAGCGCTTGTGGACCTCCAGGAACGTCCCCTCGTCGACGAGCCCGTCGATCAGCTTGTGCACGTCGAAGGACTTGTTCTCGTCGACCGGGATCAGGTCGCGGATCGAGGTCTCCAGCTCGGCGGCGTCGGCGGGCGGCGCGGTCGGCGGCTCCTCGCGGAAGCTGCGTCGGGAAGTAGGACAGGTACTGCTTGGCGAGGTCGATGCCCTCCTCGTCGCTGCCGACCAGGAAGTGCCCGCAGCCGGACTGCGAGGTGTGCATCTTCGCCCCGCCCATCTCCTCGAGCGTGACCTTCTCGCCGATCACCATCTCGGCCATCCGCGGCGAGCCGAGGTACATCGAGGCGTTGCCGTCGCGCATGATCACGACGTCGCAGAACGCCGGGATGTAGGCGCCGCCGGCGGCGCTGGGGCCGAACAGGACGCACACCTGCGGCACCGCGCCCGACAGGCGGACCTCGTTGAAGAAGATGCGGCCCGCGTGGCGGCGGCCGGGGAACATCTGCACCTGCTCGGTGATGCGCGCGCCCGCCGAGTCGACCAGGTAGACCATCGGCACCTGGTGGGCGAGCGCGGACTCCTGGATGCGCAGGATCTTCTCGACCGTCTTGGGGCCCCACGAGCCCGCCTTGACCGTCGGGTCGTTGGCCATCAGCGCGACGGTGCGGCCGCCGATCGTCCCCATGCCGGTGACGACGCCGTCGGCGCCGAGCCCGTCGCCCTCCCAGTTGGCGAGCAGCGCGTCCTCGGTGAACGAGCCCTCGTCGAGCAGCCGGGCGACCCGCTCGCGGACCGGGAGCTTGCCCTGCTCGGCCGCCTTGGAGTGGTGTCGCTCGGGCCCGCCGGCGTAGGCGCGGGCGAAGGCGTCCTCCACGTGCTGGGCGTCCGTCATGGCGGGGCCGGACGATAACGCGCGCCACCTTCGTCAACCAGGGTTGACGAACTCGGCTTCGTCAATGTAAGTTGACGACATGACCCAGGCCACGGAGCTGGCGGACGCCACGGCGAGCCGCGACCCAGACGTCGGGCTGCCCGCCGTGGCGGCGCTGCGCGAGCTGCTCGAGTCGCTCGAGTCGCTGCAGGTCGAGAACGCCCGCGAGCGCGGGTGGTCGTGGCAGCAGATCGCGGACGGCGCTGGGCGTCAGCAAGCAGGCGGTCCACAAGAAGCACGGCGGCCGGCGCCGGCTCGGCAGGAGGGAGCACTGATGTTCGAGCGGTTCTCCAAGGGCGCCCGCGCAGGCCGTGACGGCCGCGTACGCCGAGGCGCGACGGCCAGGTCGGCGCCGAGCAGCTGCTGATCGGCATCGCCGTCACCCCCGGGCGGGCCCGGGAGGTGCTCGCCCGCCACGGCGCCACGCCCGACGCGCTGCGCGCCGCCGCCGCGGCCCGATGGACCCCGAGGCGCTCGCCGCGCTGGGCATCGACCTCGACGAGATCCGCCGCCGCGCGGAGGCGTCGTTCGGCCCGGGCGCGCTCGAGCGCGGCCGCGCGCCGCGGGCGCCGCACCCGGTTCACCCCCGAGGCCAAGAAGGCGCTCGAGCTCTCGCTGCGCGAGGCCCTGCGCCTGGGCGACCGTGAGATCGGCGCCGAGCACGTGCTGCTCGGGCTGCTGCGCGGCGGCGAGGTCACGCCCCTCCTCGAGCGCGTCGGCGCCCCGGTGCGACGCGATCCGCGCCGAGGTCAGCCCGGCGGCGAGTCGTCGCGGACGCGGAGGGTGATCTCCTCGTCGGCGCGGGCGGCGAGCGGCTGCTCGCCGGCGCGGTAGGGGTCGGGCTCGGGCGGGAGCGGGCTGCGCGGCCGCAGGCCCGTCGCCATCGCCCCGAGCCCGAGCACGATCAGGACCAGCGGCCACCACAGCAGCGTCGCGTCGGCGCCGACCGAGACGACGAGCACGAACAGCGACGAGGTTGGCGAGCCCGAGGTACGCCGCGCCGGGCACGCGGTCCACCGCGCCGTAGGCCAGCAGCCCGAAGCCCGCGGCGACGACCACCAGCTCCCAGAACCCGGGCAGCAGGTCCTCCGGGCTCCCGCCGAACAGGCTCAGCAGCTGCAGGGCGCCCGCGCCGAGCGCCACGAGCGGGATGGCGAGGATCGCCACCCCGGCGGCGTTGATCAGCTGCTCCGCGTGCCGCGGCGCGGCGCCGCGCAGGACCAGCGAGCCCAGCACGGCGGCCATCGCGAAGCCGAGCAGCACGAAGCGGTAGCCGCCCTGCGAGGAGGCGTCGAAGATCCACCCGATCGCCGAAAGCACCGTGACGCCCACCGCCAGCGCGGCGATCAGCAGCGCGGCCGCGGAGCGCCGCGACCACGACACCCAGCCGGCGACCCCGGCGAGCACGGCGGCGACGTCCACGTCAACGTGCCGGCCGGCAGCGCCGCGAACACGGGCGAGTCGCCGTCCCCGCCGCCGAACTCGGCGCCGAGCAGGTCGGCGAGCCGGAGCAGCGCCGCGTAGAGCAGCAGCAGGCCCGTGACCAGCAGCACCGACTGGTAGGCCGGCGGGCGCCCGTCCTCGGTGCGCGCCTGCAGCCCGAGCCCGAGCACCGCGGCGGTGGCCGCGGCGAGGATCAGCGAGGTGCAGCGCGACGCCGATCTCGTCGCCGAGCCGCAGCTCCTCGAGGGCCAGCCCGATCGCGAGCGCGACTGCTCCGGCCGCGATCAGCGGGCCACGGTGCGCCGGCGGGCGCAGGAGCTCACTGTTCACGAGCGTGCCATGGGTCGAGGGGAATCCAGCGTATAGGCTCGCTGCCATGACGGACCTCGTGCTGACCGAGGATCGCGGCGCCGTCCGCCACCTCGTCCTCAACCGCGCCGAGAAGCGCAACGCCTTCAACCACGAGCTGGTGCTCGCCACCGGCGAGGCGCTGCGCGCGGCCGCCGACGACCCGGACGTCCACTGCGTGGTGCTGCGCGGCGAGGGCCCGATGTTCTCCTCCGGCATGGACCTCGGCTCGCTGGCCGCCCTGGCGGCCACGCCCGAGACCCTGCGCCCGTTCCGGCGCGCCTGCCTGGAGGCGTGGAACATCGCCGAGGAGATGGAGAAGCCCACGATCTGCCAGATCCACGGCGCGTGCATCGGCGGCGCGCTCGAGCTGGCGCTCGCGTGCGATCTGCGGGTGATCGCCGCCGACGCGCTGGTCGGGATGCCCGAGACGCGGATCGGCCTGATCCCCGACGTCGGCGGGTCCTCGCGGCTGCCTCAGGTGGTCGGGCTCGGCCGCGCGAAGGAGCTGGTCATGACCGGCAAGCTGATCGGGGGCGAGGAGGCCGAGCGGATCGGGCTCGCCAACCGCGTCGCGCCCGCGGCGGAGCTCGACGCGGCGACGGACGCGCTGGTCGGCGAGCTGCTCTCGTGCGCGCCGGTCGCGGTCGGCCTCGCCAAGCGGGTCATGGACGCCTCGGCGCGGCCCGCGCTGTCGACGACGCTCGAGCTGGAGGTCGCGCTCCAGGAGCGCTGCGCCCGCTCGGAGGACTTCGCCGAGGGCGCCGCGGCGTTCCGCGAGAAGCGCCCGGCCGAGTTCAGCGGACGCTAGGAGCCGTCAAGGAAGGGCGAGGCGTCCGATGCGGCCGAGCCGTGGATGCCGGACGCCGCACGAGGGGGAAGCCAATAGTGGTGTTATTGGCGATGCCTCGGGTGGCGATCCGGCGCCGCGGATCGACCGAGCGGGCGTGTCGGTTACCTTGACGGGCTCCCCTTCTCACCACTGGTGGCCGACGAGCACCGGCTCGGGCGCGATCGGGACGCCGAAGCGCGCCCGGACTCCCGCGGCGATCTCGTGCGCCAGCGCCATCAGCTCCGCCGTCGTCGCTCCGCCGCGGTTGACCAGCGCGAGCGTGTGCTTGGTGGAGATCCCGGCGCGGCCCTCCCCGTACCCGCGCGGGAAGCCGGAGCGCTCGATCAGCCATGCGGCCGACGTCTTGATCCGGCCGTCGGGCTCCGGGAAGGCGGGCGGGCGACTCGGGCACCGCCAGCTCCTGCAGCCGCGCGAAGGCGTCGGGCTCCAGGATCGGGTTCGTGAAGAACGAGCCGGCGCTCACCGAGTCGGGGTCGTCCGGGTCGATCACCATGCCCTTGCCGCGGCGCAGGGCGAGCACGGCCTCGCGCACCTCGTCCAGCGGCGCCGTGCCGCCGACCGGCACGTCCAGCCGGCGCGCCAGCTCCGCGTAGCGCATCGGCCCGGAGCGGCCGTCCTCGCGCAGCACGAACGTGACGGCGAGGACCACGTGGCGGTCGCGGTGCTTGAAGACGCTGGTGCGGTACGCGAAGCCGCACTCCGCCGCGCTCATCTCCTCGATCCGGCCGCTCGCGCGGTCGAGCACGCGCACCGACTCGACGGTCTCGGAGACCTCCTGCCCGTAGGCGCCGACGTTCTGGATCGGCGTCGCGCCGGTGGAGCCCGGGATGCCCGACAGGCACTCGAAGCCCTGCAGGCCGCGCGCCACGCAGTCGGCGACGAGCTCGTCCCACGGCTCGCCGGCCTGGACGGTGATCCGCGGGCCGTCGCGCTCGACCCCGCGGGTGAGCACCCGCACGACCGTGCCCGGGAAGCCGTCGTCGGAGATCACCACGTTGGAGCCGCCGGCGAGGACGAGCAGCGGCTCGTAGGCGGAGCGCACCGCCTCGGCGAGCTCGCCCTCGGTGGTGGCCTCGACCACCCGGGCCGCGGGACCGCCGAGCCGGAGGGTGGTGAGCGGCGCTAGCCGTTCCACACCACGGGCCCGGCGGTGAGGAGGTGCGAGCCGAGCGGCCGGCCGAGCACCTCCTGCGCCGCGCGCGAGGCCTCCAGCAGCGCCTCCAGCGAGACGCCGGTCTCGATGCCCATCTCGTGGAGCATCGAGAGCACGTCCTCGGTGGCGACGTTGCCGGTCGCGCCGGCCGGGACCGGGCAGCCGCCGAGCTCGCCGAAGCGAGGACTCGAACGAGCGCACGCCCGCGTCGAGCGCGGCCAGCACGTTGGCGAGGCCCTGCCCGCGCGTGTTGTGGAAGTGCGCGGTCAGCTCGACGTCCTCGCCGAGCGCGTCGCGCGCCTCGGGGAAGAAGGAGCGGACCTGGGCCGGGTTGGCCATCCCGGTGGTGTCGCCGAAGCCGATCTCCTGCGCGCCCGCCGCGACCAGCCGGCGGGCGATCGCGAACACCGTGCTCGGGATCGACGTGGCCCTCGTAGGGGCAGCCGAAGGCCACGGAGATCACGCCCTCGCAGCGCAGCCCGGCCTCGCGGGCGCGGCCGAGGACGCGCTCCAGCGCCGACAGCGACTCCTCGACCGAGCGGTTCACGTTGGCCTTGTTGTGCGACTCGGTGGCCGACAGGAAGACGTTGATCTCCTGGAAGCGATCGCGCAGCTCGAGCGCGTTGTCGAGCCCGCGCTCGTTCGGGATCAGCACGGACAGCGCCACGTCCTCGGGCACGTCGATGCCCTCCAGCACCTCGCGCGCGTCGGCGAGCTGCGGGATCACGTCGGCGCGCACGAAGCTCGTGACCTCGAGCCGCTTCAGGCCGGTGCGGGCGAGCATGTCGATCAGGCGCACCTTGTCGGCGGTCGCGATGACCTCCGGCTCGTTCTGGAAGCCGTCGCGCGGCCCGACCTCGCGGATCCGTACTCCCGTGCTCACCGGCGGGAGTCTAGGAGTCCGTTGAAGAATGACCGGCCCGACCGGGGTGGCCGTGGACCGAGTCGGGCGCCGCACGAATCCGAAGGGAATCCTCCTAGGATTTTCGAGGGTTCGGGTGGTGATCCGGCGAAGCGTCCACGGCCGCAGCCGGGCGTGGCGGGATTCTTCAACGGGCTCCTCGGACCGCTCGCGCCAGCCGCCCGAGCAGCGAGCCACACGAGCGCGAAGCCGCCGAGGAACGCCACGGCCACGATCGCGAAGCCGATGAAGTACACGCTGGCCGCGAACGACCACGCGAGCCAGGCGAGGGTGGCGAAGAACAGCGCGACGGCGTAGCGGACCGGCGTCCCCGGATGCCGCGCCGCCTCGCGACCGCGCTTCGCCGTCTCCGCGCCGAGCACGCTCGCCACCCCGCTCAGCACCGCGGTGATCACCAGCCACAGCCAGATCGGCTCGACGTACTCGAAGTCGGGGTCGAGGATCGCCCACACCACCAGCAGCACCGTCACCAGCAGGCTCGTGACCGACGTAGATGCCACCGGTCAGCTGCGCCAGGAACCCCATGGCGCTGACGCTCACTCTCCGTCATGCGGAACACGTGGTTAGGCTCCCGGCCGATGGCGGACATGGTGACGGTGATCGGCGCCTCCGGCGCCCTGGGCTACGGGCTGGCGCTGCGCCTCGGCGCGAAGGGCGTGCCGATCGTGATCGGCTCGCGCGACGCCGACCGTGCGCGGGAGACCGCGGACAAGCTGCGCGAGGCGGTTCCGGAGGGCTCCTTCGAGGGCGACGCCAACGGCCCGGCGGCCGAGCGGGCCGAGGTCGTGTTCCTGTGCGTGCCGTTCCGCAGCCAGTCCGAGACGCTGACGAACCTCAAGGAGCACCTGCGCGAGGGCCAGCTCGTCGTCGACGCGACCGTGCCGCTGGCCGCCGCCGTCTCCGGCAGGGCGACGCGGATGCTCGGCGTGTGGCAGGGCTCGGCGGCCCAGCAGGCGGCGGAGATGGTCCCCGACGGGGTGCGCGTCGTCTCCGCGCTGCACACGGTCTCGGCGGCGCTGCTGCGCGACACCGACGCCGACGCTCGACGAGGACATCCTCGTGTGCGGCGACCGCAAGGCCGACAAGGCGCGCGCGATCGAGCTGATCGAGCTGATCGACGGCCTGCGCTGCGTCGACTGCGGCCGGCTGGAGAACTCGCGCACCACCGAGTCGCTGACCGCGCTGCTGATCGGCGTCAACGCTCGCTACAAGACGCACGCGGGCATCCGGATCACGGGGCTCTCGTGAGCGATCCGGTCGTCGTGCTGGCCGGCGGGACCGGCGGGGCCAAGCTCGCGCGCGGGCTGCAGGACGAGGTCGGCGAGGACCTCGTGGTGATCGCCAACACCGGCGACGACATCGAGATCCACGGCGGCCACGTCTCGCCCGACCCCGACCTGATCACGTTCTGGCTCGCCGACCGCATCGACGACCGCGGCTGGGGCCTGCGCGACGACACCTTCCACGTCATGGACGGGCTGCGCGAGCTCGGCGAGGACGTGTGGTTCAACCTCGGCGATCGCGACCTCGCGCTGTGCCTGCGCCGCGCGCGGCGGCTCGGCGAGGGCGCGCGCCTCACCGAGGCGATCGACGAGGCGCGCGAGGCGCTCGGCGTTCCGGGGCGCGTGCTGCCGATGACCGACGACCCGGTGCGCACGCAGGTCCGCGCCGACGGCCGCTGGTGGCCGTTCCAGCAGTTCATGATCCGCCGCGGCGGCGAGGGGCCCGTCGAGGGCGTCGAGCTGCGCGGCGCGGACTTCGCGCGCGCGACGCCGGAGGCGCTGGAGGCGATCGGCGAGGCGCGCGCGATCGTCATCGGCCCGTCGAACCCGGTGATCTCGATCGGCCCGATCCTCGCCGTGCCCGGCATCCGCGACGCGCTGCTCGCCGCCCAGGCGCCGGTCGTGGCGGTCTCCCCGCTCGTCCGCGGCCAGGTGCTCAAGGGCCCCACCGACGCCTTCATGACCTTCGCGGGCCACTCGCTGGACTCCGACGGCGTCGTCGCGTCCTACGCGGGCCTGCTCGACGGCCTGGTCGCCGACCAGCGCGCCGACGGCCTCCCGACGCTGGAGACCGACGTCGAGATGAGCGACGCAGCCTCACGCCGCCGCGTGGCGGCCGAGACGCTCGCGTTCGCGGACGCGCTTCAGTAGACCAGCCGGTAGCCGAGGTCCAGCGCCTCGAGGCTCGAGGATGTCCGCGTTGCGCCGGTGCCACTCGCCCGAGTCGAGATCGCGCGCCAGGCGGGCCATCGCGTCGTCGACCTCCTCCGGCGGGAGCAGCCGGAACACCGAGATCCCGGCGCGCACCTCAGGGTCGAGGTACGCGTGCGGGCGGCGCCAGTAGGCGGTGAAGAAGCCGTCGCGGCAGTCATGCGGGATCGGCACGGGATCGATGTGCCGCGCGCCGACGTGGTCGGCGACCTCGGCGGCGGTCAGGCCGATCCCCCGGAAGCTCGTCAGGTAGTCGCGGACGATCCAGCCGAGCGAGCACGCCGGGTCCCACATGAAGATCACGGCGCGCCGCGCGACGCGGCGCATCTCGCGCAGGCCGGCGGCCGCGTCGGGCCAGTGGTGGTGGCTGAGCACCTCCATCGCCGCGTCGAACTCGCCGTCGGCGAACGGGAGCGCCTCGGCGGTGGCCTGGACGACGGGCGCGGCGCCCGGCGGGCGCTGGGCGATCATCACCTCGGACGGCTCGACCGCGGTCACTTCCCTGTCACGCGGCTCGTAGCTGCCCGCGCCCGCGCCGACGTTGACCACGGTGCGCGCATCGCCCAGCGCGGCGTGGATGGCGGCCGCGATCCGGGGGTCCTCGCCGCGCACCTTCGTGTAGCCGGTGCCGATGCGGTCGTACAGCGCACCCATGTGCCGCATTGTCACGGATACGATCCGTCGCGGATGGACACGGTCGCCGTTCTGCCGATCAAGACGTTCGCGCGTGCCAAGCATCGGCTCTCCGAGGCCGTCGAGCCCCCGGGGCGGCGCGAGCTGGCGGAGGCGATGGTCGGCGACGTGCTCGACGCGCTGGGCGCGGTCGACGGGCTGGACGGCGTGATCGCGGTGACGGCGGAGCCGCGCGCCGCCGACGCGGCGCGCGACGCGGGCGCCCGGATCGTGCACGACGGCCGCGAGGCGGGCCAGTCGGCGGCCGCCGCGCTCGGCGTCGCCGCGGCGCGGGAGCAGGGCGCGCGGCGCGTGCTGCTCGTGCCGGGCGACTGCCCCGCCCTGGATCCCGCCGAGGTCGTGTCGCTGCTGGCGCGCGACTGCGCCGTGGTGATCGTCCCGGACCGTCACGGCGCGGGGACGAACGCGCTGCTGCTCTCGCCGCCGGACGCCATCGAGCCGTCCTTCGGGCCCGGGCTCGTTCGCCCGCCACGCCGCCCGCGCCCGCGAGGCCGGCGTCGCCACCCGGGTGGCGGCGCTCCCGTCGCTCGGGCTCGACGTCGACACCCCGGACGACCTCGCGGCGCTGCGCTCGGCGCTGGCCACGCGGCCCGGCGGCGCGCCCCGCACGCGCGCGCTGCTCGAGACCCTGCTGCACGCGCCCGCGTGATCACGCTGGAGGCGCTCCCGGGCCTCCCCGAGGTCCGGCCCGGCGACGACCTCGCCGCGCTGCTCGCCGCGGCGGGCGAGCTGCGCGCGTCCGACGTGCTCGTGGTCGCCCACAAGGTCGTCTCCAAGGCGGAGGGCCGCGTGGTCCGGCTCGCCGACGTGGAGCCGGGCGAGCGGGCGCGCGAGCTGGCCGCCGAGCACGGCAAGGACCCGCGCCAGGTCGAGGTGATCCTGTCCGAGACCACCGAGCTGGTGCGCGCCGACGCCGGGCGGCTGATCTGCCGCACCCGGCACGGCTTCGTGTGCGCCAACGCGGGCGTCGACGCGTCCAACGCCGGCGCGCCGGACACGCTGGTGCTGCTGCCCGCCGACCCGGACGGCTCGGCGCGGGCGCTGCGCGCGCGGCTCGGCTGCCCGGTCGTGATCACCGACTCGTTCGGCCGCGCCTGGCGGCACGGTCAGTGCGAGGTCGCGATCGGCTGCGCCGGCCTCGCGCCCGCCGAGGACTGGCGCGGCCGGCCCGACGCCGACGGCCGCGAGATGCGCGCGTCGGTGATGGCGATCGCCGACGAGGTCGCCGCCGCCGCGGACCTCGTCCGCGGCAAGGTCTCACGCGAGCCCGCCGTCCGCGCCCGCGGGCTCGAACGGCACGTGCTCGACGAGGACGGCCCCGGCGCCGCCGCCCTCGTGCGCGACTGGTCCTCGGACCTGTTCCGCTAGAGGGGTTACGCGGCGCGCTTGTTGCGGGCGGCGCGCGCGTCGAAGCGGTCGCGCGCCTCCTCGACCTGCTTGCCGTGCGCGAGCGACCACGAGCCGAGCGCCTTCAGCGGCGGGGCCATGGACGCGCCCAGCGCCGTCAGCGCGTACTCGACGCGCGGCGGGACCTCGGCGTGGACGCGCCGGGCGACCAGCCCGTCGCGCTCCATCGCGCGCAGGGTCTGCGTGAGCACCTTCTCCGAGATCGGCGACAGGTCCTCCAGCAGCTCGTGGTAGCGCCGCGTCCCGTCGCCCAGCGCGAGCAGGACGTCTACGGCCCACTTCGAGCTGAGTAGGCAGATGGAATCCCGGATCAGCCGGCCGCTCCGCGAGCGCTCGGCGAGACGCCGCTCGCGGGCGCGGGCGGGCAGCGATGGTGTGCTCATGCCTCGGCTCCTCTAATTGACAAGGTGAGAGCCCGCAGACCGCGCGAGACGCGCAGGCGGGCGGCGTTCTGGCTGCAGCCGAGTGCTCCGGCCACCTCCTCGTAATCGAGCTGCTGGATCACGCGCAGCTCAAGCGCGCGACGCTGCTCCCGCGGCAGCGCCTTCATTGCCAACCTCAGCGCCGGACCCATCGCGTGGGCGGAGATCCGCTCGTCGACGCGCTCGTAGTCCTCGCACTCGGCAAACGCGAGCGGGAGGCCGAGCCGTTGACGGGCGGCGGTCTCGATCCGGTTGTTCTTGTGGTACTGGCGCACGAGGTTCCTTGCGATGCCGAACAGCCAGGGGGCTCCCGATCCGTCGGCCATGTCCTTGAAGCGCCTGGACGCATGCCAGGCCTGAGCGAAGGTCTCCGCGGTGAGATCCAGCGCTGCGCTCTCAGAACCGGTCTGCCTGAGCAGCCATGCGCGAAGCCAGACCGCATAGCGGTCATAGAACTCGCGAAAGGCCGTCGGGTCCTGCCTGGCCGCTTGCAGCAGCTCGGCGTCGGTTCTGGTCACGCGGTGCGTCGCCTCTCCAGAAGGTTCGCTCACCCCGATCATGGCGAATGGGGCCGACGCGTGTCTTAAGTTCGCGAGAAGGCTGGGTTGGGCTTCGTCAGGTCAGCGAGCGCTCGAACACCCGCTCGAGCTTCAGCGTGCCGTCGTCGGCGGGCGGAGGCTCGGTCTTCTCCAGCGTGAACTTGGCGCGGGAGCCCTCGAGCTCGAGGTTGGCGACCTGGTTGTCGAACCACGCCTCGTCGTGGGCGTACCGCCAGCGCACGGAGGGCGGCCCGACGCCCGCGAGCCGCGCGAGCCCGCGCGTGACCTTCGACCCGAGGGTCCGAGGCGGCGGTGCGCATCATCCGCCGCTCCTTCTTGTCCAGCGGGTTGCGGAACGGCGAGCAGACCGCCTGGAAGACGTTCGAGCGCATCCCGGTGCCCTTCTCGAAGCCGACCTCGGCCAGGTACGCGTGGTGGACGTCGCCCGAGAGCGCGACGATCGTGGCCGGGGCGTTTTCGCCGGTGCCGACGTCGCGGATCAGCCCGCACATCCACTCGAAGGAGTCGTGGAACGCCGCCCAGTGCTCGAGGTCGGCCGCCTGGCGGATCTTCTCCCCCACCCACGCGGCCGGCCGGCCCCAGGCGCCGTCGCACACCGCCTCGTTCCAGGCCTCGAGGTCGTGCAGCGCCGGGGTCAGGAACAGCGGCAGCGACGTCCCGAGCAGCAGGTGCTTCTGGCCGCTGTGGGCGTGCTCCTCGATCCAGCGCATCTCGCGCGGGTCGATCATCGAGCGGCTCCCCGGCTCCAGCACCCGGCCCGCCCGCGAGTCGAGCATCACGACGCGCGCGGGGCCGATGTCGCGGTGGAAGCTCCAGCGCGTGCCCTCGACCTCGCGGTCGGCGTGGTAGGCGAAGTCCAGCAGCGCTTCGGTGAGGTCGATGCCCTCCTCGTCCTTGGCGAGCTGGAACATCTCGTCCTCGGCGAGATCGCGCGGGGCCAGGTTCCCCCAGTGCTGGTAGATCAGGTACGACACGAAGCCGCCGAGGATGCGGCGGTCCCACCAGCCCGTGCCGCGCATCGTGCGGATCCACTCGATCGACGTGTTCCAGTCGTCGTGGACGTCGTGGTCGTCGAAGATCATCGCCGACGGCACGGTGGAGAGCAGCCAGCGGATCGTCGGCTCGCCCCACGATTCGCGGTAGAGGCGCGTGTACTCCTCGAAGTCGGCCACCGTCTCGTAGGGCGGGACCTCGGGGTCGCGACGCGAGCGGATGAACTCCTTGACCTGGGGCGACACCTCGTCGGCGTACACCTGGTCGCCGAGCAGCAGCAGCGCGTTGGGCCACGTCTCGGGGTCGGTCTTCATCATCCGCTGCGCGATCGCCACCAGCGCGTCGACCTCGCGGCCCTCCGGGTGCTCGTCCTTGGGCAGCGAGTGCGGCGGCTCGTGCGGTGCCGCCACGCGGCAGGAGCCGAACAGGATCCGCGTCCTGTCGGAGTCGTCGCCGCTGGTGGTGATCACGCTGGGCGGGAACTCGTCGTCCAGCGGCCACACGCGCTCGCCGTCGAGGAACACCTCGTAGGGCGCGGCGCTGTCGGGCGTCAGGTCCTTGCAGTGGATCAGCGCGTAATGGTGCCCGGAGACGGCGAACGTGTGGCGGAAGCAGGCCTCGGCGCCCTCGATCCTGACCTCGACGCGGCAGGCCGAGTCGGTCTCGACCCAGATCACCGCGTCCTCCTTGCCCGCGTAGCGCAGCAGCGGGCCGAGGATCAGCTCCGACACTAAGCCGCCACCTGCACGTCGTAGCGGCGGCGCAGCTCGTACAGCGTGGTGCGCTCGGCGGCGGGGCGGCCGGCGCGATGCGCCGCGGCGACCAGGTCGTCCGGGTCGAGGCGGACGCCGTGGTAGGAGCCCGCCATCCGGGAGATCGACTCCTCCATCAGCGTCCCGCCGAGGTCGTTGACGCCCCAGCGCAGCGCCTCGGTGGCGGCGTCGACGCCCATCTTCACCCAGCTCGCCTGCACGTTGCGGATCGATGCGGCCCAGCGCGAGCCGGAACGCCGCCGTGTGGCGCAGGTTGTCCTCGCGCGAGATCTCGGTGACCCCGTGCATGCGGCCCAGCTGCGTGTGGAACGGGATGAACGACAGCGGCACGAACTCCGTGAAGCCGCCCGTGCGGTCCTGCAGGGACCGCACGACGCGCATGTGCTCGGCGAGCTCCTCGGGCTGCTCGATGTGGCCGAACATGACGGTGACCGTGGAGCGCAGGCCGCTGCGGTGGGAGGCCTCGATGATCTCCACCCAGCGCGAGACGGGCAGCTTGTTGGGGCTGATCCGGTTGCGCACGCCGTCGTGGAGCACCTCGGCGGCGGTGCCGGGCGTCGAGTCCAGCCCTGCGTCGCGCAGGCGGGCGAACACCTCGTCGGGCGGCAGGCCCGAGATGTCGCACATGTGCGCGATCTCCATCGGGCTGTAGGCGTGCATGTGCACGTGCGGCGCCGTCTCCTTGGCGACGCCGCAGCCAGCCGAGGTAGTCCTCGAGCTCCCAGTCGGGGTGGATGCCCGACTGCATGCAGATCTCCGTCGCGCCGTAGTCGAGCGCCTCGTGGATGCGGCGCACGAACTCCTCGCGGTCGTGCTCGTAGGCGTCGGGCGAGCGCTTGGAGACGCCGAAGCCGCAGAACGAGCAGCCGACGACGCAGACGTTGGAGACGTTGATGTTGCGGTTGACGACGAACGTCACGAGATCGCCGGCCAGCTCGGCGCGCAGCGAGTCCGCGGCCTGGCGCATGTCCTCGACGACCTCCGGGCGCGTGTCGGAGAACATCGCGGTCAGCTCCTCCGGCGTCAGCTCTCCGCCGTCGCGGGCGCGCTCGATCGTCGCCGGGTCCAGCGTGCCGGCGCGGCGGCGGGGGAAGAACGACGGGTGCTGGTCGCGGATGACCTCGAGCACGCGCGGCGACTGCCACTCGGCGTCGATGTACTGCGGGTACACGCACAGCCGCTCGCTCAGCGCGTAGCCGTCCGCGGCGAGCCGCTTGCGGACCTGCGCGGGCGACGGGAACGGGTGCTCGGGCGAGATGTGGTCGCCGTTGGCGCTCAGCCCGCCGAGGTCGGTGGCGCCCGCCGCGACCAGCTCGGGCCACCAGTCGGCGAGGTTGGGCGGGATCTGGATGCCGACGTCGGGCATCAGCCGCCGCGCCTCGGCGACGAGGCGCTTCATGTCCTCGATCGTGACCTCGTTGGCCCACCGGGGCGCCTCGTGCTCGGGCGGGGAGCCGATGCCCGTGCGCCAGTACTCGGCGGCGGCATCCGTCGCGATGTCGGCGGGCTCCTCGCCGTAGTAGCGGCGGTGCGGGACGAAGTTCTGGAGGATGACCTCCTGGACGTGGTCGAACCCGGCGAGCGCCTCCAGCGAGGCGATCCGGTCCTCCTCGGACTCGCCGATCCCGACCAGGATCCCGCTCGTGAACGGGATCTTCAGCTCGCCGGCGGCGCGGATGGTGGCCAGGCGCACGTCCGGGTGCTTGCTCGGCGAGCCCTGGTGGGCGACGAGGTCGGGGTTGACCGACTCGAGCATCAGGCCCTGGGAGGCGGTCACCTCGCGCAGGCGGGCGAGATCGGGCCGCGAGAGCGCGCCGAGGTTGGTGTGCGGCAGCAGGCCGCGCTCGAGCGCCCGCTCGCACGCCCACACGACGTAGCCCGTGAAGTCCTCGAACCCGAGCTCCGCGAGCTTCTCCTTGACGCCCGGGTGGTGGTCGGGCGCCTCGCCGGTGAGCACCAGCAGCTCCTTGGCACGGTGGCGCTTCGCGCCGTCCAGGATCCGCTCGACCTCGTCCGGTTCGTGCAGGTGGGGACGGTGCGTCGCGAACGCGCAGTACTTGCAGTACGAGGAGCACGTCCGGGACAGCGACAGCGTCAGGTTGCGCGAGAAGGTGACGCGTCTGGCCATCTGCCCGCCACCATACCCATCGTGCGATTCCTGCTCCCCGTGCTTCTCGCCGCTCTCATGTTGTGCGGCTGCGGCGGCGCCTCGGGCGGCGACCGGCCGAACGAGGACGCCACGCTGCTGCTCGACTTCTCGCCCAACGCCGTGCACTCCGGCATCTACCTGGCCGACGCCCGCGGCTACGACGACGCCGAGGGCGTGCGGCTGAAGATCCGCCGCCCGGGCGCGTCCACCGATTCGCTGAAGCTGCTCGAGGCCGGCCGGGTCGACATGGCCATCCTCGACATCCACGACCTCGGGCTGGCGCGCGAGAAGGGCCGCGACCTCGTCGGCGTGATGGCTGTCGTGCAGCGGCCGCTGGCGGCGGTCCTCGCCCAGCCGGAGATCGACCGCCCGCGGCAGCTGGACGGCAAGCGCGCCGGGGTCACCGGCCTCCCGTCCGACGACGCGGTGCTCGACTCGGTCGTCGAGGGCGACGGCGGCCACCCCGACACGGTGAAGGCGACCACGATCGGCTTCCAGGCGGTCAAGGCGCTGCTCGCGAAGCGCGTCGACGCGGCGACGGCGTTCTGGAACGTCGAGGGCGTCGCGCTGCGCTCACGCGGCTTCAAGGAGTTCCGCGTCGACGACTACGGCGCCCCGGCCTACCCCGAGCTCGTCCTGTGCGTGACGCGACAGACGCTCGACGACCGCCGCCCACTCGTGAGCGCGACGATCCGCGCGCTGCAGCGGGGCTACGGCGAGGCGCAGTCCGACCCGGCGAGCGCGGTCGGCGCGATGGTCGACGAGGTCCGCGGCCTCGACCGGCGCGACCTCTCGGCGCAGATGGACGCCGTCGCCCCCGCCTTCACGGCCGGCGCGCAGGCCTACGGCCAGCTGCGCCCGGGCGTGCTGCGGGAGTGGGCCGCGTGGGACAAGCGCTTCGGGATCCTCTCCGAGGACGTCGACCCGGACGAGGCGTTCGACACGACTCTGGTCGGCCGCCCCGCGCGCAACGACTAGGCGTGGTGTTGCAGGCGTTGGTGATGTCCCGGGCGGGTTCGCCGTAACGGCCTGGGCTTGTAGGGGAGGGGTTTGATCGGCTTCCTCGAAGCGTGCGGTGGGTGATCGTTTCGAGGAGCTCGGCGCGACCGGGCCATAGCGCTCCTCGAAAGGTGCCCCTGTGCGGTCCGAAAGGAGGAACACGTTCTCCCCCTCCCCCACCCAGCCATGCCGTTACGGCGCTCCGACCCGCCGCCCAACGCCACCGGCGCCTGCAACAGCTAGAGGAGGCGCTCCACCAGCGCCGGACCCTCGCGGGCCATCCGCGAGCGCGGCACCACGAGGTCGAAGGCGGCCGCCTCGGCTCGCCGCTTGGTGTCGATGTCGACGTGCGAGTACACCCCGAGCGTGCGCGTGCCCTCGAGCTCGCCCTCCGCGCGCAGGCGCTCGACCAGCGCCACGCCGTCGAAGCCGCCCGATGCGAGGTCGACGATCATCACCGCCGCGCCCTCGGGGCGCGTGTCGGCGCCGCCGAGCTCCGCCTCGTGCCCCGCCGCGCGGAGCATCCCGAGCACGTTGGATCCCAGCAGCAGGTCGTCGAAGAGCGCGACGACGCGCGCCACTACTGCGCTCGGATGCGGCGGAACTCCTGGCGCACGGACTCGGGACGGCCCCACATCTGGGTCGTCTCGACGCGGCCGGTGCGCCACTCGCGCAGCTTCAGCTCCCCGTCGATGCCCGCGTCGTCGAGCAGCTTCAGCGTGCCGTGCACGGCGGGCGCCGCGGCGGCGTGGCCGAACTGGTGCGCGACGAGCAGCTTGAAGTGCCAGTCGTGGTGCGAGTAGGGCAGCGCGTTGCAGGTCACCACGAGCGTCGCGGCGTCCACGTAGCGGTCCTCGTCGACCCGCAGGTCGATCTCCAGGTCGGTCCAGTCCGACGGGAGCGAGTCGATGATCTCCGTGAAGTCGTCGGCGAGCGCCATGATTCGCTGCAGAGCCTAGATGACGGATCCCACGGACGACCCGCTCGCACCGGCCCGCGGCCAGGGTGTCGCCGGGCTGCTGGCGCTGCTCGAGCAGCTCGAGGGCGCGGAGGAGGCCGCCGTCGCGCGCTCGGCGCTGGAGGCGGGCGTGCCGGTCGAGCTGGTCCACGACGAGCTCCAGCGGGAGGTCGAGCGGCGGCTGCTCCGCACCCGGCGGTTCTACGATGAGCAGGAGTGGTGAGCACGATCGCCGACATCTC
Source organism: uncultured Solirubrobacteraceae bacterium (assembly GCA_963723395.1). Classification (GTDB taxonomy): domain Bacteria; phylum Actinomycetota; class Thermoleophilia; order Solirubrobacterales; family Solirubrobacteraceae; genus DATFQI01. The sequence goes on from CAVRQL010000007.1 coordinate 45,442, forward strand.
CTCCGAGTACCGCGCGCTCACCGAGGGCTGCGGGCTCGTCGACCGCGCCGGGCGCGGCCGCCTCGCGCTGACCGGGCCCGACGCGAAGGAGTTCCTGCAGGGCCAGGTGACCAACGACATCGAGGCCCTGGAGCCCGGGCACGGCGCCTACGCCGCCTTCCTGACCCACAAGGGCAAGATGCTCGGCGACCTGCGCGTGATCGACCTGGGCGACGAGCTGCTGCTCAGCTGCGAGCGCGCCTCGCTGCAGGAGCTCTTCAACATGATCCGGCGCTACAAGCTGGGCAGCGACGTCGAGCTGCACAAGCGCACGATGGAGATGGGCGAGCTGTCGCTGATCGGCCCCGACGCGCGCCGGATCGCCGGCGCCGAGGGCCTCGGCCCCGACGAGCACGACAACGTGCGCGCCGAGATCGGCGGCCATCCCGTCGTCCTCGTGGCCACCGACGTCGGCGTCGACGTCTTCTGCGATGCCGAGCGGACCGAGGGCGTGCGCGGCGCGCTGGTCGCGGCGGGCGCCGTGGAGAGCGGCGAGGCCGCCGCGGAGGTCGTCCGCGTCGAGCACGGCCGCCCCCGCTACGGCGTCGACCTCGACGACAGCGTGATCCCCCAGGAGGCCGGGCTCAACGAGCGCGCGGTCTCGTTCACCAAGGGGTGCTACGTCGGCCAGGAGACCGTCGCGCGGCTCTTCTACCGCGGCAAGCCGAACCGCCACCTGCGCGGCCTGAAGCTCAGCGCGCCGGTCGAGCCCGGCACCACGCTGGTGCTCGGCGAGAAGGAGGTCGGGCGCGTCACGAGCGCGGTCGTCTCCCCCGTCCACGGGCCGATCGGGCTGGCCATCGTGCGCCGCCAGGCCGAGCCCGGGGACACCCTCCCCGCGGGCGACGCCACCGCCGAGGTCGTAGACCTCGCGACCGGCTTCTGACCGGCCCTCACGCCCCCTTCATCGGGAGGAGTACATTCGGTTCAGAACCCGTTGAAGGAGCTGCACATGGCCGCGCACGTCCTCGTCGTCGCCAACGTCACCGCTGCATCCACCGACCTCGTCTCCGCGTTGAAAGCCCGCGCGGCCAAGGGGCCGATCGACGTGACGCTCCTGATGCCGGGGAAGGGCCCGGGCCTCGCCGGGCGCGAGGCCGTCCGTGGGCGCCTCGACGAGGCGCTCGCCTCCTGGCGTGAGGCCGGGATCGATGCCGCCGGCATCTGCGGCGACGCCAACCCGATGGACGCCGTCGCGGAGAACTGGGACCCGCGCCGCCACGACGAGGTGATCGTCTCGACGCTGCCGGGCCAGAGCTCGAAGTGGATCCGCTCCGACCTCCCGCAGCGGATCGGCAAGCTGACCGGCGCGCCGGTCACGCACGTGGTCGCCACCGACATGCGCCCCGAGCCGACGCACGGGCCGCCGCCGGAGCACGAGACGTCACCGCTCGGGCCGCTCGCGGTCCTGGGCTGGGGCGGCGGCAAGTAGCTCCAGCCGGTTGCCCCAGGGATCGTCGGTGTAGAAGCGCCGCACGCCCGGGAGGCGATCGTCCCAACGCACCGGCGCGCCCGCCTCGGCGAGGCGCGCCGCGAGCGCGTCCAGGTCGTCGGCCACCAGGCCGGGGTGGCCCTTGAGCGCGGGCTCGAACGGATCGGCGACGCCGACGTGCAGCTGCTGCGCGCCGACCTGGAACCAGACGCCGCCGGCCGCGAGCAGCGACTCGGGCTTGTCCACCTCGGGCAGCCCGAGCAGCCCGCCGTAGAACGCCCGCGCCGCCGCCTCGCAGCCCGGCGGCGCGGCGACCTGGACGTGATCGAGCCCGCTGATCACGCGGGATCCAGCTCCACCACGCGCACCTCGTCGTTCCTCGCCAGCCACAGGCCGACGATCCGCGCCTCGTCGAGCTCCTCGGCCGGCAGCCACCCGCCGAGCCCCGGCCGCGGCGCGCTGCGCAGGGCCACGCGCGTGCGCCCCTCGATCTCGTCGGGGTCCGACGGCGCCGGGCCCCAGTCGACCACGCGCCCGCCCGCGATCCAGAACGCGTCCGAGCGCGCCGGGTCGCTCGGGTGCGGCGCGTACACGAGCCGCGTCCCGGCGTGGGCGGCCCGCAGCGCGCCGCCGAGGCGGCCGAGCAGCGAGTCCAGCCGCTTGCGCCGCCGCTGCAGCCACGCCGCGCGCTCGTAGGCCTTCGCCTGCGACGCGCGGGCGATCTGCCCGTCGACGTGCGCGAGCAGCGCTGCGCTCCCGTCGACCTCGAACAGCCGCAGTGCCTCCTCGAGCCGCGCGCGGTAGAGGTTCGGGTCCAGGTCGCCGAGGCACGGCGACAGGCAGCGGCCCATCTGCCCGTAGGCCGACGGCCACTGGCGCCGCGGCATCCCGCGCCCGCAATGGCGCAGGCCGAACAGCGAGTTGAGCTGCTCGACCAGCTCGGCGGCCGCCGCGCGCCCGCGCACCGGCCCGACGCAGACGGCGTGCCCCGGCGACGGCTCGCGCGCCACCTCGAGGATCGGGTACGGGATGTCCAGCCGGCAGCGCAGGTAGACGTAGCCGTCGCACGCTCTTCTTGAGGTTCACGTTGCCGGGCGGGCGCAGCCGCTTGATCAGCCGGTTCTCGAGCAGCAGCGCGCCCAGCTCGGACTCGGTGGGCTGGTAGTCGACGTGCTCGGCCTGTCCCGTCCACGCCACCGGCGTCGTGAAGTGGGCCCGCGCCCGCGTGCGCAGGCAGACCGACTTGCCGACGTACAGCGGATCGCCGTCGGAGTCACGGAAGATGTAGACGCCCGGGTCGTTGGGGAGCTTCGAGAGGTCGGGCCGCTGGTCGCGCGGGCGCTTGGCGCCGGGCGCGCGCCGCCGCGGGCCCTTGCCGCCCTTGGGCCGCAGGACCGCCAGCGCCTCGCCGATCGTCGAGGCGACGGCGTTGAGCCGTGGCAGCAGCGCGCACAGCACGCGCGCGCACGTCTCCGCGTCGGGCAGCGCGCGGTGCACGGCGGACACCTCGATGCCGAGCGCGTCGGCGAGCGAGCGCCAGCCCGCGGCGGCGCTGCAGCGGCGCGAACCGCCGCGCCAGCGCGACGGTGCAGATGACCGGCGGGTTCGGCCAGTCCAGCGCGGCGCGGGCGAACGCCTGCCGCAGCACCCGCACGTCGAACGCGGCGTTGTGGGCCACCAGCACGCGGCCGCGCATCAGCGCCGCCAGCTCGGGCAGCGCCGCCTCGGGCGGCGGCGCAAGGTCGACCATGTCCTGGGTGATCCCGGTGAAGCGCTGGATGCCGCGCCCGAGCGGCTCGCTGACGCCCACCAGCGACTCCCAGCGGTCGTGCAGCTCTCCCCCGCCGACCAGCACGGCGCCGACCTCGGTGAGCTCGCAGCGCTCACGCCCCAGCCCGTTCGTCTCGGTGTCGAGCGCCAGGAACTCGGTGGTGGCAAGGGGCTGGGTCAGGAGGTCCGTGGCGAGCATGCGGACCCAGGGTCATACGCCTCGCGCCGGACGCATCGCACGGGCCGTTGCAGGGCGTTCGGCGCACACCCCTGACGCGTGGGCTAGATTCAGCGCCGTGCGGAGAGTCGTCCTCATCGTCGCGGCGCTCGCAGGGTTCACGGCGGGCTGCGGCAGCGGTGGCGCCGACTACTCGAACAAGCCACGCCCGGCGACCCCGATCAACGTGACCGCGGCGATCGACGACAAGAGCATCTCGATCTCCCCGAAGACCTTCGGCGCGGGTCCTATCGTGATGATCGTGTCCAACCAGACCGGCAAGCCGCAGACCGTGACGGTCGAGACCGACGAGCTGGGCGGCTCGCAGCCCGGGCTCAAGCAGAGCACCGACCGGATCGAGCCGCGTGGCACGGCCACGTTGAAGGTCGACCTGCGCGAGGGCGACTACGCGGTCAGCGTGAACAGCGGCGCGGTCAAGCCCGCGGCGGTCAAGGTCGGCGCCAAGCGCAAGTCGGCACAGGACGATCTGCTGGAGCCGTGAGGCGCTCCCTCCTCCTCACCGCGCTGATCACGCTGGTCGCCGCCGCGCCCGCGTCGGCCGCCCAGAACGCCAGCCAGCAGTTCTTCTCCGCCCGCCTGCAGGCCGACAAGAAGACCTCGCGCGAGGTCAAGGACCTCCTGCGCACGGGCCAGGGGTTCATCGACAAGGGGATCAAGTTCCGCGACCTCACCGGCGACGACAAGCCGGACGCCGTCGTGCGCGTGCAGTCCGGTGGCGCCACGGGCGCGATCGCGCTCTACGTCTTCTCCACCGACACCGGCAAGAAGAACAGCGGGCTGAAGGTCGTCTTCCGCTCGCAGGAGCTCGAGCGGGCCGAGACGCGGATCCGCGACGAGGTCCTGCGCTACCGCACCGCGCGGCGCGCGCCCGGCGACGAGCTGTGCTGCCCGTCCGCGCTCGCCGAGTCCCGAGTGCGCTGGCGCGACGCCATGCACCGCTTCACGGTCGCCGAGCGGCGCCAGGTCAGCCCCGGCGACCCCTGGGGAGATCAAGCTCCCGCGGGGTGAGCAGCACCTCGCGCTCGCCGTCGCCCCTGACGACGGTGAGCGTGCACGCGCGGCCGATCGCGTCGCCGTCCATCAGCCGGTGCAGGTCGTCGACGCCGGCGACGGGCGCGCCGTCGACGGCGACGATCAGGTCTTCCGGGCGCAGCCCGGCCCGCGCGGCGGGTGAGTCGGCCATCACCTCGACGACCTCGACGGCCCGCTCGCGTCCCACGGAGGCGCGCACGCGCGGCGGCAGCGGGCGAGCGCCGGCGGCGACCCCGATCCAGGCGCGCCGGACCCGGCCGGAGCGCATCAGCTCGGCGATCACCTTGCGCGTGGTCGCGTTGATCGGCACGGCGAGCCCGAGGCCGACCCCGGCCACCGCCGTGTTGATGCCCACGACGCGGCCGTGGCCCTCGGCGAGCGCGCCGCCCGAGTTGCCCGGGTTGAGCGCCGCGTCGGTCTGGATCACGTCGTCGATCATGCGCCGCGCTTCGCCGGCGCCGGCCGGCAGCGAGCGGCCGAGCGCCGACACGACGCCGGCGGTCACGGAGCCGGCGAACCCGTGCGGGTTGCCGATCGCCACCACCAACTGGCCGACGCGCAGCTCGGCGGCGTCGCCCAGCTCGGCCGGGGTGAGCGCGTCGTGTGCCCGCAGCAATGCGAGGTCGGTGAGCGGGTCGGTGCCGACGACCTCCGCGGACAGCTCGCGGCCGTCGGTGAAGGAGGCCGACACGCGACCGCCCGTCCCGACGACGTGCGCGTTGGTGAGCATGAAGCCGTCCGGCGTGATCGCCACGCCGCTGCCACCTCCGCGCCGCCCCACGCGCAGGTTCGCCACCGACGGCGCGAGCTTCTCGACGACGCCGGTGACGGTCTGCGAATAGGCATCCAGAGCAGTCACTTGCAGAATGCTAGCGACTGCCCGGGCAACCGCTACTTGGCGGACACCTTCCGGTAGCGGGCGACCGCCAGCGGCGCGAACACGGCGGTCAGCACGACCACCCACACGAACGACATCCACACGTCGCTGTTGGCGGGCGTGCCCAGCCACAGCGAGCGCACGGCGTCGGAGATCGTGGTGAACGGGTTGGCGTTGGCGAACTGCTGCAGGCCGTCGGGCATCGACTCCACCGGCACGAAGCACGAGGACGCGAACGTGAGCGGGAAGATCGCCGTGAAGCCGATCGCGTTGGCCGTCTCCGGCGTGGACGAGTACAGCCCGACGAGCGCGAAGATCCACGAGAACGAGTAGCCGAGCATCAGCAGCAGCACGATCCCGAGCACGACCTCCCCGGCGGAGGTGTTCTGGAAGTTGAAGCCCGCCAGGAAGCCGACCGCGAGCAGCACGGTGAGCGACAGGCAGTTGAGCAGGACGTCCGAGAACGTCCGGCCCAGCAGCACCGCGGCGCGCGACATCGGCAGCGAGCGGAAGCGGTCGATCAGGCCCTTGTGGACGTCCTCGGAGAGCCCGAGCGCGGTCACGAACCCGCCGAAGGCGATCGACTGGACGATGATGCCCGGCATCAGGAAGTCCACGTAGTCGAAGCCCGGCGTCTGGATCGCGCCGCCGAACACGTAGACGAACAGCAGCACGAACATGACCGGCTGCACCGTGTAGGCGATCAGCAGGTCGGGCTGGCGCGGGATCCGCAGGAGGTTCCGGCGGGCGAGGACCAGCGTGTCGGACGCGGTCATGGCGAGCGAGCTCATGCGCTGACCTCCTCCGGCTCGAGGGCCTCCTCGGGAGCCTCCTCGGCCGCGTGGCCGGTGAGCGCGAGGAACACGTCGTCGAGCGTGGGGCGGCGCAGCGCGATGTCGTCGATGCCGACACCGGCGGTGTCGAGCCGGCGCACCGCCTCGGCGATCGCGCCGCTGCGCCGGCGGACGTTGACGCGGACGAGGCCGTCCTCGATGACGGGGGCCTCGTCGGCCATCTCGCCCAACCCGGAGACCGCGCGCTCGGCGTCGGCCGGATCCTCGAGGCGGACCTCGAGCCGCTCGCCGCCGACGCGGTCCTTCAGCTCGTCGGCCGTGCCCTCGGCGATCACGCTGCCGTGGTCGATGACGACGATGGTGTCGGCGAGGCGGTCGGCCTCGTCGAGGTACTGCGTCGTCAGCAGCACGGTCGTGCCCGCGGCGGTGCGCGCCTCGATGGTCTCCCACATCGACAGGCGGCTGCGGGGGTCCAGGCCGGTGGTCGGCTCGTCGAGGAACAGCACCGGCGGGCGGAACACGAGCGCGGCGGCGAGGTCCAGGCGCCGGCGCATGCCGCCCGAGTAGGTCTTGGCGGGCCGCTTGGCCGCCTCGACGAGCTCGAAGCGCTCCAGCAGCTCGTTGGCGCGGCTCTTCGCCTCGCTGCGGGGCATGTGGTACAGCTGGCCCACCATCTCCAGGTTCTCGAAGCCGGTGAGGTTCTCGTCGACGGCGGCGTACTGCCCCGCCAGGCCGATCTTCGCGCGGAGCGCCGCGGCGTCCTTCACCACGTCCAGGCCGACGACGCGGGCGGAGCCGCCGTCGGGCTCGAGCAGCGTGGCGAGGATGCGGACGGCGGTGGTCTTGCCGGCCCCGTTGGGTCCGAGCAGGCCGAGGACGGTCCCGGTACGCGCGGTGAAGTCGACGCCGCACAGGGCGCGAACCGATCCGTACGACTTCTCCAGGCCCTCGACGACGATCGCGTCATCACTCATAAAACCCCAAGCTAGCGGTCGTGCAGGCGGTTCCAGGTTCGGTTTGGCACACCTTCCTCCCGGTAACCCGGGCTAAGCACATGGACGTCCTTACACGCCTCGACGACGACACGATCCGCGCCCACGTCGAGCACGGCGAGTTCTTCTGGCTCGACCTCCACAAGCCCACCGAGGAGGATCTCGGGGACCTCGGCGAGCTGCTCGGGCTGCACGCGATGGCGATGGAGGACACGCGCGAGTTCAACCAGCGCCCCAAGGTCGACGTCTACGACAAGCACGTCCTCGTCGTCTTCTACACGGCGCGAGTGAACGACGACGACGGGCCGGTCGCGGCGCCGATCGAGGTCCACGTGTACGTCTCGGGCGACTTCATCGTGACCGTGCGGCGCGAGGCATGCGACCTGCTCGACCGGCTCCACACCGGCCTCAGAGCGGAGGGCACCGACGCCGAGGACTACCTCGTCTACCGGATCTTCGACACGCTCACCGACGCCTGGTACCCGGTCATCGCGGCGATCGAGAACCGGGTCGATGCACTCGAGGCCGACGTCCTCGACCGCGCCCGCCGCGAGCAGCTCGCGCGGATCTACCGGCTCCGCCAGGAGGTCCGCGAGCACCACCGGCTGCTGGCCGACCAGCGCGACCACTTCCGGCCCGCCGCGGAGGCGATCCGCAACCTCGCCGGGCTCAGCCGCGGCGCGCGCGAGTACCTGCGCGACGTCGGCGACCACCTCTCCCAGGTGACCGGCGAGTTCCAGCGCCAGAACGACGACCTCTTGTCGCTGGCCAGCATCTACTTCAACGCCAACGCCGACCGGCTGAACCGCGTCGCGACCCGCATCACGATCGCCGGCACGCTGTTCCTGGTCTGGACGCTCGTGACGGGCTTCTTCGGCCAGAACTTCGGGTGGCTGGTCGACAACGTGACCACGAAGGGCGACTTCCTGCTCTTCGGCGTCGGCGGGCTGCTCGTCCCGACCGTCGCGCTCCTCACGCTGTTCTGGGTCAAGCGCCGCGACTGGTTCTGACCGGCGTAGGTAGCATCCCGCAACCTTGACTCGCGAATCAAAGGAAGGTGCCGCAAACCGTGGCCGTTGACGCCAGCCAGGTCGCCAATATCGAAGCCGAACCGGGCGACGCTCCCGCCGACGATGGCCGCATGGGTCATCCGCGAAGAGCGCCAGGGGGAGCCGCTCGAGGCCTTCCAGCTGGAGGAGATGGAGACGCCCGAGCCGGGCGCCTTCGAGGTGACGGTACGCGTGATGGCGGCGGGCGTGAACTTCAACAACGTCTGGGCCGCGCTGGGCCAGCCGGTGTCGGTGTTCCGCTCCCACGACGAGGACCACCACATCGGCGGCTCGGACGCCAGCGGCATCGTCTGGAAGGTCGGCGAGGGGGTCACGCGCTGGCAGCCCGGTGACGAGGTCGTGATCCACTGCAACCAGGCCTCCTACGAGGATCCCGAGGTCCACGGCCTCGACCCGCTGGCCGCTCCCTCCCAGAAGATCTGGGGCTACGAGACGACCTGGGGCTCCTTCGCGCAGTTCTGCAAGGTCCAGGCCCAGCAGCTGCTGCCCAAGCCGGCGCACCTGAGCTGGGAGGAGGCCGCCTCCTACGGGCTCACCTACTTCACCGCGTACCGGATGCTGATCGACCAGGCCAAGATCCAGGCCGGCCACCGCGTCCTGATCTGGGGCGCCGCCGGCGGGCTCGGCGTGTTCGCCACCCAGCTGTGCGCGCTCACCGGCGCAGACTCGGTCGGCGTGGTCTCCTCAGCCGAGAAGGGCGAGCTGTGCCAGTCGCTCGGCGCGTGCGCGACGATCGACCGCAACGAGTTCAGCGGCATGATGCGCAAGGGCGGCGAGTCGCCAGAGGAGGAGAAGGCCCGCTTCAAGGAGTCGCGGCGCTTCTCCAAGGCGGTCGCGGAGCACCTCGGCGGACAGCCCGACGTCGTCTTCGAGCACGTGGGCAAGGCGACGTTCCCCACCTCGGTGCTCGCCGTGAAGCCGTTCGGCACCGTCGTGATCTGCGGCGCGACCTCCGGCTACCAGCTGGACTTCGACGTCCGGTACCTGTGGATGCGCCAGAAGCGCATCCTCGGATCGCACTTCGCGAATGCCTACGAGTGCATGAAGGCCAACGAGCTGATCGACAGCGGCAAGATCCGACCGGTCCTGTGGCGTACCCTGGGGTTCGACGGTGTGGCTGAGGCCCACCAGCTCATGTACAAGAACGAGCACCTCGGCAAGATCGCGATCCTCGTGGGCGCGGAGGCCGAGGGACAGGGCAAGACGGCAGATGGCCCGGGCGCGATCCGGGCGGAAGTGGGGGCCTGAATGGCGGCAGGTGTGGTGCACATTCCCTGGTACGCGACGGTGTTCAGGGGCGACAAGTTCGAGCAGGCGCTGGAGATCATCGCGCCGATGGCGCTGCGCTTCGGGGCGACCGACTATCGCGTCTACCGCTCCCAGGACGACCGCTACAAGTTCCTGCAGATGGCCACGTTCGAGCAGAAGCTGGACTTCGAGCGCTACTGGTACGGCGACGACTTCGTCGCCTGGCGGGCCGACTACTCGAGCTGGTACCAGGTGCCGGTCGTCTACGTCTGGAACGAGCTCGTGATGTCGGGCGGCATCGCCGTCCACGAGGCTGTCGCGGCCCAGGACTGAGTCGACCGGCCGTGGCTCCCTCCTACGACGAGGTCTACACCCCGTCGGGAGAGGCACGGCCGCATACCGATGCCCTGGCCGATGCCCTGAGCGAGCTGGGCCGCGACGAGCTGGCCAACGCCGGGCGCCGGCGCGACGCCATCTTCATGCAGCAGGGCATCACGTTCGACGCGGGCGGCCCGGAGGTCGACGGCCCGGTCCGCGACCGGCCGTTCCCGCTGGACCTCGTGCCGCGCGTGATCCCGTCGGCGGAGTGGACGACGATCAAGCGCGGCCTGGCCCAGCGGATCCGCGCGCTGGACCGCTTCGTCGACGACGTCTACCACGGGCGCGAGATCGTCCACGACGGCATCGTGCCGTGGGAGCTGATCGTCTCCCGCCCCGCGTTCGCACGCCAGGCCCACGGCATCCGCCCGCCGGGCGGCGTCTACTGCCACGTCTCCGGCTGCGACCTCGTGCGCGACGCCGACGGCACCTGGAAGGTGCTCGAGGACAACGTCCGCACGCCGAGCGGCATCTCCTACGTGCTCGAGAACCGGGTCGCGATGCTGCGGCTCCTGCCGCGGCTGTTCAGCGACTACCGCGTGCGGCCGGTCGACCACTACCCGGCGCTGCTGGCCAACGCGCTGCGCCAGGTCGCGCCGACCGAGGGCGAGGAGGACGCGACGGTCGTCGTGTGGACGCCGGGCCCGTTCAACTCCGCCTACTTCGAGCACACCTTCCTGGCGCGGCAGATGGGCGTCGAGCTGGTCGAGGCGTCCGACCTCGTCGTCCGCGACGCCGCTTGCTACATCCGCACCACCGACGGCCTGCAGCGGGTCCACGCGATCTACCGGCGGATCGACGACGACTTCATGGACCCGCTCGAGTTCCGGCCCGACTCGCTGCTCGGCGTGCCAGGGCTGATGCGCGCCTACCGGGCCGGGACGGTGGCGATCGTCAACGCGGTCGGGACCGGGGTCGCCGACGACAAGGCGATCTACCACTACGTGCCGGAGATGATCCGCTACTACCTCAGCGAGGAGCCGATCCTCTCCAACGTCCGCACCTACCTGATGGCCGACGCCGAGCAGCGCAAGTACGCGCTCGACCGGCTCGGGGAGATGGTGGTCAAGCCCACCAGCGAGTCCGGCGGCAAGGGCGTCTTCATCGGGCCGTCGGCCACCGACGAGGAGATCGCCAAGCAGGCCGAGACCGTGCGCCAGGAGCCGGAGCGCTGGATCGCGCAGGAGCTCGTGCGGCTGTCGACCTGCCCGACGGCGTCGCCCGACGGCTCGCTCGCCCCGCGCCACGTGGACCTGCGCCCGTTCGCGGTGTTCGGCGACGAGATCCACATCGTCCCCGGCGGGCTCACGCGCGTGGCGCTGCGCGAGGGCTCGATGATCGTCAACTCCTCGCAGGGCGGCGGCTCGAAGGACACGTGGGTGCTCGAGGACGACGGCGACGGCACGCCCGACACGATGGTGGCGAGCTCCTGGGCGCGACCGCGCATGCCCGACCTGCGCACCAGCGCCTGGACCGACCAGCAGCAACAGCAGCAGCAGCAATAGCCCATGCTCGCGCGGATCGCACACGAGCTGTACTGGGTCGGGCGCTCGCTGTCGCGCGCCGAGCACACCGCGCGGCTGCTCGACGGCGTCTTCCACGCCGACCTCCAGGGCCGTGCCACCGACAGCGGCCAGATCCGCCTCTCGTGGGACGCCCTGCTGGCGATCATGGGCACGGAGTCCGAGAACGGGCTGCCGGCCGGCCGCGACGAGGTGGTCTCCCTGCTCACGCTCGACGCGACCGATCCGGCGTCGGTCTTGTTCTGCGTCGCCAACGCGCGCGAGGGCGCGCGCCGCGTGCGCGACGTGTTCTCGGCCGAGATGTGGGAGGCCATCAACACGTTCCACCTCGGCCTCCTGCGCCGCGACATGTCCGCCGCGCTGCGCTCCGGGCCGTACTCGCTGTACGCCTACGTGCGCGAGCGCTGCGCGCTGTTCTGGGGCGTGACCGACCGGACGATGCTGCGCGACGAGGCCCGCGCCTTCCTGGAGGCCGGCGCGGCGATCGAGGCGGCCGACATGGTGCTGCGGATGCTCCGCGTCGCGCTGCCCGAGGACGCGACGACCGATCTCGCGGAGGCCGACCCGCGCGACGGGCAGGCGGTCGCGCTGCTGCAGGCGATGGGCGGCTTCCAGGCGTTCCGGCGCGCGATCCCGGCGCCGCCCAAGGCCGATCTCGTGGGCTCGTTCCTGCTCTACGAGCGCGCGTTCCCGGACTCCGTGGCCCATTCCGTCCAGGCGCTGCACGACGCGCTCACCGCCGCCGACTCGAGCTATCGCAGCTCGGCGCCCGTGCTGCGGCTCTCGCGCCTGATGGCCGACCTCGACTTCCGCTCGCGCTCCGTGGAGGGCGCCGGGCCGCTCGCGCGGGCGCTCGGGCCGGTCCAGCGCGAGCTCGAGCTCGTCGACGGCGACATCGCGCTGCGCTACTTCGGCGGCGCGTCCGCCCCGATCGCGAGACTGGCCACCGCCTGATGCACTTCGCGATCCGCTACCTCACCGAGTACGCCTACGACGGGCCGGTGACCGACAACCTCAACGCGCTGCGCGTCACCCCGGCCACCACCACGAGCCAGCGGGTCGACGACTTCGGCGTCCGCGTGGAGCCGCAGACGCGGCTGCAGCAGCACCTCGACTACTACGGCACCACGGTGATCGAGTTCGGCATCTCGCGCCCGCACGACCATCTCCGGATCGACGTCCGCGCCCGCGTGGCGACCTCCGACCCGCCCGCGCCTCCGGCCGGGACGTGGGCCACGCTCGAGCAGCCGCGCTACCGCTCCGGGAACGCGATCGAGTTCCTGCTCCCCGGGCCCGACGAGCCCGACGATCTGCGCATCGACGAGATGGTCGGACTGGCGCGCGCCGATACGCCGCTGGCCACCGTGGAGCGCGTCGCGCAGGTGATCCCGGACCGCTTCGAGTACCGCACCGGCGTCACCTACGTCGGCTCCACCGTGATGGACCTGCTCGAGGCGGGCGCCGGCGTCTGCCAGGACTTCGCGCATCTCGCGCTCGTCCTGCTGCGCCGGAACGGGATCGCCACCCGCTACGTCTCCGGCTACCTGTTCGCGGCGCCCAACAGCGACGACGCGGCCGACTCCGCCGAGGTCGAGACGCACGCGTGGCTGGAGGCGCTCCTGCCCACCGAGGACGGCGGCGAGCCGCAGTGGGTCGGCGTCGACCCCACCAACCGCTGCCTGGCCGGCGAGACCTACGTGAAGATCGGCCACGGGCGCCACTATCAGGACGTGCCGCCGGTCAAGGGCGTCTTCCGCGGCACCGCCGCCGCCAAGCTGGACGCATCGGTGCGGATGAGCCGGACCGACGCCGCGGGCAGCCGGGCGTAAGGTTCCCGGCATGGACGACGATCACATCCAGGCCCGCATCGACACTCTCGAGAACGAGGAGCGCAGCCTCCGCCACGACGAGGAGGCGGCCGCCGAGGCCGGGCGCGACGACAAGGTCGCGGCCGACAGCGACCGGCTCGCCGAGATCAAGGTCGAGCTCGATCAGCTGTGGGACCTGCTGCGGCAACGCCGCGCACTGCGCGACTCCGGCGGCAACCCCGACGACGCGCAGATGCGCGATCCGGGGACCGTCGAGCGCTACCTGGGCTAGGCGGCGAGCGAGCGGGTGTCCCAGGCCTCGCGGAGCGCTCCGAGGAGCAGCTCGGGGGACTGGGCGCCGGACACGCCGTAGCGGCGGTCGAGCACGAAGAACGGCACGCCGTTGATGCCGAAGCGGCGGGCGTCGGCCTCCTCCTGGCGCACCTCGGCGGTGAAGCGGTCGCCTTCGAGCATCTCGCGGACCTCGTCCTCCGGCAGCCCAAGCTCGACCGCGAGGGAGAAGAGCGTCTCGTGGTCGCTCATCAGCGCGCCCTCGGTGAAGTACGCGGCCATCAGGCGCTCCTTGGCCGCGAGCTGGACGCCGTGGGCGGCGGCGAGGTGCAGCAGGCGGTGCGCGTCGAGCATGTTCCCGGCGCGGGCGATGTCGAGCCGGTAGCGCAGGCCCTCGGCGGCGGCGCGCATGGTCATCTGGTCCTCCATGGCGCGCGCCTGCTCGATCGGCATGCCGTACTTGGACGCCAGGTAGGCGGCGCGCTCACCCTCGCGCTCGGCGGGCGCGTCCGGGTCGAGCTCGAACGAGCGATACGTGACGATGACCTCGTCACGGTGCTCGAACTCGGCCAGCGCGCTCTCGAGGCGGCGCTTGCCGATGTAGCACCAGGGGCAGGCGATGTCGGACCAGATCTCTACGTGCATCGGTTGCTCGGTCAATCAATGTAGCCGGTAGCCTCGCGGCCGTGACGAAGGTGAGCGCAGCGGTCGTGCAGGCGGCTCCGGTGAGCTTCGACGTCGAGGCCAGCCTGGACAAGGTGGCACGTCTGACGGCGGACAGCGAGGCGGAGCTCGTGGTGTTCCCGGAGGCGTTCATCTCCGCCTACCCGCGCGGGATCGCGTTCGGCGCGGTGGTCGGCGCGCGGACCGACGAGGGCCGGGCGTGGTTCCGCCGCTACTGGGAGGCCTCGATCGACGTCCCCGGCCCCGCCACGGAGCGGCTCGGGGCGATCGCGCGCGAGCACGGCTCGCACCTCGTGATCGGGGTGATCGAGCGCGACGGCGGCACGCTGTACTGCACGGCGCTGTTCCTCTCCCCCGCCGGCGAGCTGCTGGGCAAGCACCGCAAGCTGATGCCGACCGGCGCCGAGCGCCTCGTGTGGGGCACCGGCGACGGCTCGACGATGCCCGTGTTCGACACGCCGCTCGGCCGCCTCGGCGCGGTGATCTGCTGGGAGAACTACATGCCGCTGATGCGCATGGGGATGTACGCCAAGGGAATCCAGCTCTACTGCGCGCCCACGGCCGACGCGCGCGAGACGTGGGTCGCCAGCATGCGCCACATCGCCTGCGAGGGCCGCTGCTTCGTGCTCTCGGCCAACCAGTTCGCGCGGCGCTCCGACTACCCCGACGACTACCCGATCGACGTCTCCGAGCCGGACGAGGTGCTCTGCACCGGCAACTCGGTGATCGTCTCCCCGCTGGGCGAGCTGCTCGCGGGGCCGGAGACCGGCGGCGAGGCGATCCTGCGCGCCGAGCTCGACCTCGACCGCATCGCCGAGGGCAAGTACGACTTCGACGTCGCCGGCCACTACGCCCGCCCCGACGTCTTCTCGCTCGCGGTCGACGAGCGCCCGAAGCATGCTGCACGTCACCAACGGTGACTCGACCGTCCCGGAGCTGAGCCGCGCCCTCGGCGGCGCGCCGGTGATCCCGTGGCGCGACGCGCTGCACGAGGGGCCGGTGCCCGACGTGCCCGACGACGAGCTGCGCGAGCTGCGGACGCGGTTCCTGGGCGCCCCGCCGGAGCTGCTGCGCGAGCGCGACGAAGCGCTGGCCGCCGCCGAGGAGGTCACGCTGTGGTTCGAGGCCGACCTCTACGACCAGCTGCAGATCGTCCAGATCCTCGCCCGGCTGACCCTGCCGCCCGAGCGCGTGCGGCTCGCGTGCATCGGCGAGCATCCCGGGATCGCGCGCTTCGGCGGGCTCGGCGAGCTGTACGCCGATCAGCTCGCCGCGCTGGAGCCCGCGCCGCTCACGGCCGCCGCCTTCGAGCTCGCGGCGGCCGCCTGGGCCGCCTTCCGCGCGCCCGAGCCGAGCGGCCTCGCCGCCATCGCCGCCGCCCGCTCGCCGGAGCTGCGCTTCCTCGGCGAGGCGTTCGACCGGCTCGGCCGCGAGTACCCCTCGACGCGGGATGGGCTGTCGCTGACCGAGCGGCGGCTGCTGGCGGCGGTCCACGACGGCGCGCGGACGCCGGCCGAGGCGTTCGTGCGGGGCGCGGCGCGCGAGACGCGCCCGTTCCTGGGCGACACGTGGGCGTTCGACCGGCTCGCGCACATGGCGCCGCTCGTCACCGGAGAGCCGCTGCGACTCACCGACGCCGGCCGCGCCGTGCTCGCGGGCGAGGCCGACCACGTGACGATCTGCGGCGTGGACCGCTGGATCGGCGGCGTGCACCTGCAGGGCCACGACGTCCCGTGGCGCTGGGACGAGGGGCTGGAAGCGGTCAGCCCTGCTCGAGCGGCGCCATCGTGAGGCCGGCGCCGTTGAGCTGCTCCCAGTAGAGCTCCGCGGTCTCCTTCATCCCGGTCCAGACGATCGCCTGGCCGCTGTTGTGGATCGTGTCGGCGATCGAGTAGCCCTTCGAGAGCGAGATCCCCGGGATGTAGCGGCTGAGGGTCCGCGCCACGTGGTCGAAGGTGTTGTGGTCGTCGTTGCGGACGATCACGCGCCAGTTGCCGCCCAGCCCGGAGCCGGGGCCGCTGACGCGCGGCTTCTCGATGGTCTGACCCACCCGCTCAGGGTACCCACGACACCTCGCCCTGCTCGCCCACGACGAACACGGCCCGGGGGAGGTCGCCGAGCACCTCGCAGCCGTCGGCGGTGACGACCACGTCGTCCTCGATGTTGACCGCGCCGAAGGCGGGCGAGATCAGCTTCGGCTCGACGGCGAGGATCATCCCCTCCTCGATCGGCGTCTCGATGCCGGGGCCGAGGACCGGCGGCTCGTCGAGCTCGAGCCCGATCGAGTGGCCGATGTACGGGCCGCCGCCCTGGAAGACGTCGGCGAGGCCGAGGCGATCGGCCGCCGCCTTGGCCGCGTCGTAGACCTCGTGCGCGAGCACGCCGGGGCGGATCGCGCCGAGCGCGACGTCCTGCAGCTCGCGGCACTTGCCGGCCAGCTCCTCGACGCCCGCCGGGAGCTCGCCGACCGCGTAGGTGCGGGCCATGTCGCCGTGGTAGCCCGCGCGGTTGAGCCCGAGGTCGATGTTGACGAGGTCGCCCGCGCTCCAGCCGGCGGCGCGAGGCGCCCATCGGGAAGCTCTCGCTGAGACCGACGCCGGTGACGGTGATCGGGCCGCGCGAGATCGTGGCGAGGTTCTCGCCCGAAGCGAGCCCGCCCTCCATCGCCAGCTTGGCGTCCCAGCGGCGCTGGAAGACGATGCCGTCGTGGCCGGCGCGCCGCAGCGCGCGGTCGACCTCGCCGGCCAGCTCGTGCTCGGCGATGCCGGGCCGGATGAACTCGCACAGCGCCGCGTGCACCGCGTCGAACAGCGCCACCGACTCGCGCATCAGCGCGATCTCCTCGGCGTCCTTGACCGCCCGCTGGGCGAGCAGGAGCGGCGCGCAGTCGACGATCTCGCCGAACGAGCGCCGGGCACGGTCCACCAACGACGCCGGGAGCTTGTCCAGCTCCATCCCGAACGGGCCGTCGGGCACGTGCTCCCGCACGGCGCTGAACCCGGGTCCCTCGAGCACGCGCTCGACGTGCGTCGCCTTGCCGGGCCAGGTCGATGTAGCGCCGGGCGAACAGGATCGGCTCGTCGCCGGGCCGCACCAGCAGGTTGCACGGCTGGCCGGTTCCGGACAGGTAGTACACGTCCGGCGGGTTCATGATCAGCGCCGCCGCCATCCCCGCGTCGGAGAGGGCGGCGGCGAAGCGCTCTATGCGGTCCACTTAGAAGACGGGCGTCTCGACGTAGCGCCCGAAGACCTGCTCGAGCGCGTTGACGATCTCCCCCATCGTCGCCTTCTTCTTGACGGCGTCGACGGTGGCCGGCATCAGGTTCGCGTCCTCGTCGCGCGCCACCTCGGCGAGGTGGGCGAGCGCGGCCTGGGCGGCGTCCTCGTCGCGCGCCTCCTTGACCGCCTGCAGCATCCCGATCTTGCGCTTCTCGGTCTCCGGGTCGATCTTGTGGACCTCGACCTTGTGGTCCTCGTCCTCGTCGACGTAGCGGTTGACGCCGATCACGGGCAGCTCGCCGGACGCCTTGCGCGTGGCGATGTCGTAGGCGAAGTCGGCGATCTCGCGCTGGAAGAAGCTCTGCTCGATCGCGCGCAGCGTGCCGCCCATCTGCTCGACGCGCTCCAGGTAGTCGTTGATGTCCGCCTCCATGCGGTCGGTCAGCGACTCGACGTACCAGGACCCGCCCAGCGGGTCGATGGTGTTCGTCACGAGCGTCTCGTCGGCGATGATCTGCTGCGTCCGCAGCGCGGTCTTCATCGCGAACTCCGACGGGATCGCGTACGCCTCGTCGAGCCCGTTGGTGTGCAGCGACTGGGTGCCGCCGAGCACGGCGCTGAGCGCCTGGAAGGCGGTCCGGACGACGTTGTTGACGGGCTGCGCCTTGGTCAGCGTCGCCGCCGCGGTCTGCGTGTGGAAGCGCAGGCGCATCGACTCGGCCTTCTCCGCCCCGAACTCGTCGCGCATCATCTTCGCGTACACGCGGCGCAGCGCCCGGAACTTCGCGATCTCCTCGAAGAAGTCCGACTGGGAGACGAAGAAGAAGCTCAGCCGCGGGGCGAACGTGTCGACGTCGACGCCCGCCTCGGTGACCTCGCGCACGTACGCGCGGGTGACCGCCATCGTGAAGGCGGCCTCCTGGATCGCGCTCGCCCCCGCCTCGGAGATGTGGTAGCCCGAGATGTTGATCGGGTTGTACCGGGGCAGGTGCTCGGCGGAGTAGGTGATCGTGTCGCGCACGATCCGCATCGACTCGCGCGGCGGGTAGATCCACTCCTTCTGCGCGATGTACTCCTTGAGGATGTCGTTCTGGATCGTCCCGGCGAGCTTCGCGAAGTCCAGCCCGCGCTCCTCGGCCACCGCGACGTACATCGCGAGCAGGATCCAGGCGCTCGGGTTGATCGTCATCGACACCGAGATCTGCTCGAGGTCGATCTCGTCGAACAGCGCCTCCATGTCGTCGAGGACGTCGATCGCGACGCCCTCGCGGCCGACCTCGCCGATCGACTTCGGGTCGTCGGAGTCGTAGCCCATCAGCGTCGGCATGTCGAAGT
The DNA here is from genome assembly GCA_963723395.1 of uncultured Solirubrobacteraceae bacterium. Classification (GTDB taxonomy): domain Bacteria; phylum Actinomycetota; class Thermoleophilia; order Solirubrobacterales; family Solirubrobacteraceae; genus DATFQI01. The sequence goes on from CAVRQL010000007.1 coordinate 64,172, forward strand.
CGACGCTGATGCCGGTCTGGCCCTGGGCGATCAGGTACTTGAAGCGCTGGTTGGTCTCCTGCGGCGTGCCGAAGCCGGCGATCTGGCGCATCGTCCACGGGCGCGAGCGGTACATCGTCGGGTACGGCCCGCGCGTGTAGGGGAAGCGGCCGGGCAGGCCGACGTCCTCCCAGTTGGTGTCGGCGACGTGCTCGGGGCCGTACACGCGGTCGACCTCGTTGCGGGCGCCGGTCAGGAACTGCTCCTTGGCCTCGCCGCGGCGCTCCAGGAACGCCGCGAGCTCGTCGGCCTCCCAGCTCGAGAGCTCCTCCGCGACGCGGCGGCGCAGCTCCTCGGGGGCGAGAGGCGTCGTGGGGACGGTGCTCATGAGGGGACTCCTTCGGCGACGACTCGAATCAGGTTGCGCCCGGCGGTGCGGGGATCGGTACGGCGGTGCTGGACGTCGTCGACGGCGCGCTCGAACGCGTCGCCGCTCGACGGCGAGCCCAGCTCCTCCAGCAGCAGGTCCTGCGCGACGGCGGCCACGCGGGCGGCGGCGGCGCGGTGCTCGCGGCGCTCCAGCTCGCCCGACTCGGTCAGCCACGCGCGGTGGTGGTCGAAGGCGTCGGCGAGCTCGGGGACGCCGGCACCGGTGCGGGCGACGGTCTCCAGGATCGGCGGATCCCACGCGCCCGACGGCTGCAGGCTCAGCATGTTGCGCAGCTCGGAGACCGTGCGGTCGGCCTCCGGGCGGTCGGCCTTGTTGACGACGTGCAGGTCGGCGACCTCGAGCAGCCCGGCCTTGATCGCCTGGATGTCGTCGCCCATGCCGGGGACGCTGACCACGGCGACCGTGTGAGCGGCCTGCACGACGTCGACCTCGTCCTGGCCGACGCCGACGGTCTCGATGATCACGATGTCGCGGCCGCTCGCGTCGAGCACGGTGACCGCGTCGATCGTCGCGCGGCTCAGCCCGCCCAGCGACCCGCGCGTGCTCATGCTGCGCACGAACACCCCGTCGTCGAGCACGTGCTCGGTCATCCGGATGCGGTCGCCGAGGATCGAGCCGCCGGTGATCGAGCTGCTCGGGTCGACGGCGACGACGCCCACGGTCTTGCCGCGCGAGCGCAGCTCGGTGACGAACGCGTTGACGAGCGTCGACTTGCCGGAGCCGGCGGCGCCGGTGATGCCGATGATGTGCGCCTTGCCGCCCTCGGCGTGCAGGCGGTTGAGGATCGCGTCGCCCTCAGCCCCCTGGCGCTCGAGCCGGCTGATCAGCCGCGCCACCGAGGGCACGTGACCCTCCAGCGCTCGCTCGATGAGCTCCTCGGGGCTACGCATCGACGGTCTCGTGGAACAGCGCGCGCTCGTCGATCACGCGGCGGGCCTTGAACTCGGTGCGCTCGAACGTGCCGGGCGGGACGGGCACGACCGCGGTGGAGACGCCGAGCATGGTGCGCAGCGCCTCGCCGGCGCGGGCCGCGAACGCCTCGACGTCGACGCCGTCGCGGTGCTCGACGCGCACCGCGAGCTTGTCCATCGTCTCCTGGCGGGAGATCAGGATGCGGTGCTCGCCGCCGTAGTCGGCCATCCCGGAGAGGACCTCGTCGATCGCCGCGGGGTACACGTTCTCGCCGCGGATCGTGAACATGTCGTCGATGCGGCCGTAGATCCCCCTCGGGAGGATCGGATAGGTCCGGCCGCACGGGCTCGGGCCCGACTCCCAGCGGGTCAGGTCGCCGGACTGCAGGCGGATCATCGGCTGGCTGGTGCGCTCCAGGTGCGTGTAGACGGGCGTGCCCTCGCTCCCGAACGGCAGCCGCCGGTTGGTCTCGGGATCGCACACCTCGGTGTAGACGACGTCCTGCCAGCACAGCATCCCGGCCTGGGCGCTGGACTCGCCGAGGTTCATCCACGGCGTCATCTCGGCCATCGAGCCGCAGTCGAACACCTTGCCGCCGTAGAGCTCCTCGATCCGGTTGCGGATCGTGGGGATCGAAGCGCCGGGCTCGCCGGAGAAGAACAGGATGCGGACGCCGAAGTCGCGCGGGTCGATGCCCTCCTCGGCGGCGATCTCCGCCAGACGCAGCGCGTAGGACGGCGTGCCGTAGAAGGCGGCGGGCTTCATCTGCGCCATCCAGTTGACCGCGCGGACGCTCTGGCCGGCCACGCCCGCGCCGAACGGGAACGCGGCGGCGCCGAGACGCTCGGTGCCGGACAGCGTCGCCCACGAGCCCATGTAGAGCGAGAAGACGCTCCCGATGAACACGGTGTCGGCGGGCCGGATGCCCATCCCCCACATGATCCGCGCGTGCGCGTTGGCGATCGCGCGCCAGTCCTCGGCGCCGATGCCGAACGCCGTCGGGCGCCCGGTCGTGCCGCTCGTGCCGTGGACGCGGACGACGTCGGCGGGGTCGATGCAGGTATAGGAGCCGAACGGCGGGTGCTCGGCCTGGTCGGCGCGAAGCTCGTCCTTGCGGATCACCGGCAGCCGCTCGAAGTCCTCGAAGCTCTTGAGGTCGGTCCGCGCGTCGAAGTCGCCCCACTTCGCGCGGTAGAACGGCGAGTTCTCGTAGGCGTAGGCGCACACCTCGCGCAGCCGCTCGAGGATCAGCGCGTCGCGCTCCTGCGGGTCCATCGTCTCCCGCTCGGGGAACCAGTACGGCTGGTCCGGCGGCGGGCGGTAGCTCTCGTCGTAGCGGGGAGGGAAGCTCCAGTCCTCCACTAGTGGTTCCTCTCTCTCTTTCATGTCTTGGGAGCACTATCGGTCGCCCCTTTGCGCGACCATGTTCCGGACGAGGTCGACGATGTCGTTGGGCGGGGTGTCCTGGCCCATGATCTCGTCGACGCCCATCTTCTTGAGCTCCTCGACGTCCTCGTCGGGGATCACGCCACCGCCGAGCAGCAGGTGGTCGCCGAAGATCTCCCGCTCCTTCATCAGGTCGATGATGCGCGGGAACAGCGCCATGTGGGCGCCGGAGAGCAGGCTCACGCCGATCACGTCCACGTCCTCCTGCGTGGCCGCCGCGACGACCTCCTCGGGGCTGCGGTGCAGGCCCGTGTAGACGACCTCCATGCCGGCGTCGCGCAGCGCGCGCGCCACCACCTTCACGCCGCGGTCGTGGCCGTCGAGCCCGACCTTGGCCAGCAGAATCCGGATGGGCTCATCGGCCATTCGTGTCTCCTCCCTCGTGCAACAGCTCGTAGAAGTTGCGGATGTGGGCGACCACGGCGGCCTCGGCGGCCTCCGGGTCGCGCGCGGCGATCGCGTCGGCGATCGCCTGGTGGTCGCTCACGATGCCCTCGCGGGTGTCGTCCCAGTCGGCGACGTCCTCGAAGGCGGAGCGCATCTGGCGGGCGATCGCCTCGCGCAGCGCCTCCATCAGCATCGGCGCGAGCGCGTTGCCCGACACGCGCGCGAGCTCGACGTGGAAGCTGGTGTCCAGACCGAGGAACTCGTCGCGGTCCTCGACGTCCCGCATCGCCTTGGCGATCTCGGTCAGCTCGTCGGCGGCGCCGCGCTCGGCGGCCGCGCGCGCGGTCATCGCCTCGATGGCGACGCGCACCTCGAGCAGGTCCGACAGCGGGATCCGCAGCAGGCTCGCCGAGATCCGCAGCACGCCGGCCAGGCCGGAGTGCTCACCGGTGGTGACGACGCTGCCGGCGTCGGCGCCCCGCCCGCGGCGGGCGGAGACGATCCCGAACGCCTCGAGCACGCGCAGCGCCTCGCGCACGGACGCGCGCGACACCTCGAGCTGCTGGGCGAGCTCGCGCTCCGGCGGCAGCCGGTCGCCGGGCTGCAGGCGCCCGTCGGCGATCGCCTCCTCCACCTGGAAGATCACGTCCTCGAACGCGCGGCGGTGCGCGACGGGGCGGAACGGGCTGTCGGCGAAGGTGGACAAGGGCGACCTTTCTAAGGTCAGACCATACCCACTTGACCCTCGCTGTCAATCACCGCGTCACGGATCCGACGACGGCTCGTAGCCCAGGAGCAGCGCGGAGTGGTCGAGCTCGCCGTGGCCGGCGTCGACCAGCGCGCGTACCGCGTCGGCGACGCCCTCGCCCGCGGGCATCGCGGCGCCGTGCTGCTCGGCCAGCTCCAGCGCGATCCGGAGGTCCTTGAGGTGCAACCGCAGCGCGCCGCCGGGCTCGAAGTCGCGCGCCAGCATGCGCGCGCCGTGCTCCTGCAGCACGCGGCTGTCGGCGAAGCCGCCCAGCAGCGCCTCGCGGACGACGGCGGGGTCCACGCCGGCGGAGCGCGCCAGCGACAGCGCCTCGGCGACGGCCTGGATGTTCAGCGCCACCACGAGCTGGTTGGCGGCCTTGGCGATCTGCCCCGCCCCGGGACCGCCGACGTGGGTGATCTTGGAGCCGAGCGCCTCCAGCACCGGCCGGGCGCGCTCCACATCGGCCTCCTCGCCGCCGGCCATGATCGTCAGCGTGCCGTCGCGCGCGCCGGTCACGCCGCCGGAGACCGGCGCGTCGATCGCCGCTCCGCCGCGGTCGCGCAGCGCCTCGTGCAGACGGATGGCGAGCGCCGGCGGGCTGGTCGACATGTCGACCAGGAGCACGCCCGGCCGTGCGACCTCGAGGGCGATCGCCTCGACGGTCTCTGGGTCGGGCAGGAGCGTGATCACGATCTCGGACTCGACCTCGGCAGGCGAGGACGCGGCGCGCGCGCCGAGCTCGGCGAGCGCGTCGACCGGCCCGGGCGAGCGGTTGTGGACCGTCACGTCGAACCCAGCCGCGAGCAGCCGCTCTGCCATCGGGCGGCCCATCCGGCCCAGCCCGATGACCCCGACCGTGGTCACGCGCGCACCTCGGCGCGGTCCACCGCCGACAGCGGCACGGCGTCGCCGGCCGCCACCGGCTCGCGCAACCGCGTGCCGTGGGCGTGGCCGATCTGCAGCGCCGCGTCGGCATCGTCCGCCGGAGCGAGCCGGCCCCAGACCGTGTAGCCGCCTTCGCCGTCGAGCTCCTCGCCGGCCGCCAGGTCGCGCTTCGCGACGGCGACCACCTTCGCGCGCGACTCCCGCGGCGCGCCCGTCGGCTGGCCTTCGAGCGCCACGGCCGCGACGCTGATCCCCAGCTCCAGCCCGATCAGGTGGTACGGGCGGTAGAGCGCCGCGAAGCGCCCCGTCGGGTCCGTCGACAGCCCGTAGTCGGCGAACCGCGCGGCGACGTACTCGTCGGCCGCCTCGACCACCACGTAGACGCCCCAGCGCAGGTCGCGGTCGACCGGGCTCCCGTCGCGCCGCTCGCTGGCCACGACCTCCACCACGCCACCCGCGTCGGCCAGCACCGTGGCCAGCTCGTCGGCGCCCGCGGGCGGGAACGCCAGCCCGCCGGCCGGGACGCCGAGGCCGGTGGCGTTGGCGACCGCCGCCATCTCGATCGAGGACTTCGTGCCGTCGAGGAACGAGGTGAACATCCGCGCGTTGAGCCCGGCGTCGCGGACCCGGTCCTCGCTCATCCCGTAGTGCTCCCACACGCCGTCGGGCGTGACCGCGTGGTAGGCGGGCAGGTACTTCGTGCCCTTGCCGGCGGCCACCACCTCGAAGCCCGCTGTCCGCGCCCAGTCGACCAGCTCGCAGATCAGCGCCGGCTGGTCGCCGTAGGCGAGCGAGTAGACGACGCCCGCCTCGCGCGCCCGCGCGGCGAGCTCCACGCCCTCCAGCACGTCGGCCTCGACGTTGACCATCACGACGTGCGAGCCGGCGTCGATCGCCGCCCGCGCGTGCGCGATGCCCGCCGCCGGGCTGCCGGTCGCCTCGATCACCACCTCGAGCCCCATGACCTCGCCGGCATCGGTGGTGATGTGCGGGAGCGTCTCCCACCCGGCCGACCGCAGCCGCGCGGCCGCCTTCTCAGGATCGAGATCCGCGACGATCGCCAGCTCCACGCCCGGGGTCCGCAGCGCCTGCGCGGCGTACATGCCGCCGAACGCGCCCGCGCCGATCAGGCCGACCCGGATGGGCCGGCCCTCCGCCTCGCGGGCCAGCAGCGCCGCGTGCCGGTTCACCGGACGGCGGCGTCCGGCACCGCGCCGGCCGTGCGCCCGCGCGTGCCGAGCAGCTCGCGCGCCTCGTCGGGCGTCGCCGGCCGCCGGTCCAGCTCGCGGGCGATCCGCACCGTCCGCTCGACCAGCTGCGCGTTGTTCTCGAGCAGCTCGCCGCGCCGGAAGAACACGTTGTCCTCCATGCCGGTGCGGACGTTGAGCCCCATCGCGATGCCCATCGCCGTGATCGGGAGCTGGGTGGCGCCCATCGACGTGACCGTGATCCGCAGGTCCTCCCGCGCGGCGGGCAGGTCGGCGCTGCGGGCGAGCATGTCCATCAGGTTCTGCGGCGTCCCACGTGAGCCGCCCTGCGTCGGCGTGTGAAGCACGAAGTTCAGCGCGTACGGCGGCTCGAAGATCTCGGTCTCCAGCAGATGGGCGACCTCCTCGAGCATCGCCGCGCTGTAGATCTCGAACTCGGGCCTGACGCCGCGGGCGCGCATCTCCGACGCGAACCGCTCGATGTCCTCACGGTGGTTGGCGAAGAACGCCCGCTCGCCACGGATGTAGAAGTTGAGCAGCCCCATGTTCAACGAGCACATCTCAGGGGCGAGCTTCACGGTGTTGATGCGCTCCTCGGGCGTGAGCACCGGGCTTCCACCCGTGGTCAGCTGCACGATCGCGTCGGTCCCGGCGCACAGTCGCTCGTGCAACTCGCCGTAGATCTCCTCGCTCATCGTGTTCGAGCCGTCGGGGTTGCGCGCGTGCACGTGCAGGATCGCGGCGCCGGCCTCGGCGGCGGCGATGCCCTGCTCGACGATCTCGTCGGGCTGCTCGGGGAGGTTCTCGTTGGCCTCCTTGCCGTGGATTCCGCCCGTCAGGGCACAGGTGATCACCACGGGATCCGTGGTCGGCTTCCAGTTCACGGCACTCCACCTCCAGGTCGACCTACGTTTCCACGGGTACCCGGATTTCCGGGGTCAGGTTCCGCGGCGCTCGTTGCCGAGCTTGCGCCAGTAGCGCTCGAGCCCGGGGTATGCAAGTCGGGGGTCGTTCGCCTGGCGCATCGAGTCGCGGATCGCCTTGTCGCGGACCTTCTCCGCGGTGTCGGCCTCGAGGCGCTCGAAGAACTCGTCCTCGTCGAGCTCGCGGGCGAGTTGCGTCCATCGCTCCAGCTCCTCGCGGGCGTCGGCCAGGACCACGCCCACGTCCTCGTGCCCGCCGAAGTGCGTCACGCCGATCCCCTCGGGCTGCCAGGCCTCGACCTTGTCGAGCGACTCCATCCACGCCTCGACGTCGATGTCGGGCGGCGGCGTCGGCATCAGCGTGTGCCGCTCGGGGTCCACGCGCACGCCCGCGACGTCGCCCACGAACGCCCAGCCGCTCTCCTCGTGGAGGTAGCTCACGTGGTGCACGGCGTGCCCTGGCGTGTACGCGACCTTGAAGCCCAGCACCTCGTCGCCCTCGCCGACCAGGTTGATCGCGCTCTCCGGCACCGGGACCGTGTGGCCCCAGCGCTCGTCCATGTCGTCCCACAGCTGGCCGGCGCTCGCGACCAGCCGCGACGGGTCGATCAGGTGCGGCGCGCCCTTCTCGTGCACGTACACGGGGACGTCGCGCCACAACTCCAGCAGCGACCCGGTCGCGCCCGCGTGGTCGAGATGGATGTGCGTCAGCAGGATCGCCCGCGGAACCTCTCCGTCGAGCGCCTTCAGCACCGTCTTGTGCGACACCTCCGGCCCGGGGTCGATCAGCACGTCGCCGACCTGCCAGCAGCACGTCACCCGGTCCCGCCCCATGTGATGCACGTCGATCACCCGCACGGCCGCGCACACTAGAGGCCTGGGCTGGATCGTGGGTCGTCTATGCCGACCCAGAAACGGCCCAGCGTCGCGATGACGTACGCCGGGTCGCGAACCACGTCTTCATGCGTGAACCGCAGCAGCGTCCAGCCCGCGACCGCCAGAGCGCGCCGCACCGCCGCCGGTCACGCTGGAACGCGGTCCGCGTGCCGTGCGTCTCCCACCCGTCCACCTCCACGGCCAGACGGACGGCCGGCCACGCGAAGTCCACCTCCATCCCCTCAATGCAGGTGTTGACGTCCGGAGCGGGCAGCCCCGCACCCCGGCATCAGCTCGAGGAAATCGATCTCCAGGTCCGAGCGGGTACGCACGACCGAAGGACCATGAGCGGCCAGCGCCGCGCAGCAACCGGCCGATGCCCGCGCCGCCCGGGGATCGGCACGATGTGCGCATCGAGCCGCAGGATCTCCGCCTGCTCGAGCACCGCCCGCAGCGCCCGATCGGCCCGACCACGTCGGCGAGGTCGACGATCGTGCGCGCCACGGTCGTGACCGGGATCGCCCCGCACCTAGGTCCGCTCGGGTCGCTCGCGGGGCCGGTGCACGATCACCCCGCGCGGCCCCTTGACCGACCGCGGCGCGCTGACCTCACAGAAGTCGCGCCAAGCCGGGCGCAGCCCGTGGCACGCCGCTGCCGGCGCGGTGGCTCAGCGCGGCTGCCGGGTCCGCAGGCGAGCACCGCCGCCATCCATCGGCCCTCCGCGGTGAGGTGCGCGGTGGCCCACGGCGTAAACACCCGCATGTAGGGGGTGGAGGCGCCGATCGCGGACGCGACGCTTGATCGCGCCGCTCGCTCACGCCGGCGGCGAGCAGCTGGCGGCGCGCGACGACCCCGTGCTGGCCGGCCGCGAGCGACGGAGATCACCGCGGTCCGGCTGGGGTGGGCTGGATCGTGGTCCGCAAGCGCGACACAAGAGGACCCAGCGCGCGGGTTTCGCCCCCTTGGTCATACTTGCGACGTATGGATCACCGTCTGGAGCGGCCCGACAAGCCGTGGATGATGCGGACGTACGCGGGCCACTCGACCGCGAAGAAGTCCAATGAGCTGTACCGGCGCAATCTGGCCAAGGGCCAGACCGGGCTCAGCATCGCCTTCGACCTGCCGACCCAGACCGGCTACGACGCCGACCACGAGCTCGCGCGGGGCGAGGTCGGGAAGGTCGGGGTGCCGGTGGCGCACAAGGGCGACATGCACGCCCTGCTCGACGGGATCCCGCTGGACCAGATGAACACGTCGATGACGATCAACGCGACGGCGGCGTGGCTGCTGGCGCTCTACATCGTCACCGGCGAGGAGAACGGGATCGACCAGAACGTCCTCCAGGGCACCACCCAGAACGACATCATCAAGGAGTACCTGAGCCGCGGCACCTACGCCTTTCCGCCCGGCCCGAGCCTGCGCCTGATCGCCGACATGGTCGCCTACACGGTCGAGCACGTCCCCAAGTGGAACCCGATCAACATCTGCAGCTACCACCTGCAGGAGGCCGGGGCCACGCCGACGCAGGAGATCGCGTACGCGATGTCGACCGCGATCGCGGTCCTGGACGAGGTGCAGAAGCGCGTGCCGCAGGACCGCATGGGCGCGGTGTTCGGCCGCATCAGCTTCTTCGTCAACGCCGGCGTCCGCTTCGTCGAGGAGCACGCGAAGCTGCGCGCGATGAGCGAGCTGTGGGACGAGCTCGGCCGCGAGCGCTACGGCGTCCAGGACGAGAAGCACCGCCGCTTCCGCTACGGCGTCCAGGTCAACAGCCTCGGGCTCACGGAGTCCCAGCCGGAGAACAACGTCCAGCGCATCGTGCTCGAGGCGCTCGCCGTCACGCTCGGCCGCAACGCCCGTGCCCGCGCGATCCAGCTCCCCGCCTGGAACGAGGCGCTCGGACTTCCCCGCCCGTGGGACCAGCAGTGGTCGCTGCGCATCCAGCAGGTGCTCGCCTACGAGACCGACCTGCTCGAGTACCCCGACATCTTCGAGGGCTCGACCGTCATGGAGGGCCTGGTCCAAGAGCTCAAGCAGAGCGCCCAAGAGGAGATGGCGCGCGTCGCCGAGCACGGCGGCGCCGTGGAGGCCGTGGCGTACATGAAGGCCGCGCTGGTCGACTCGCACCGCGAGCGGCTGGGCCGGATCGAGTCGGGCGAGCAGGTCCTGGTCGGCGTCAACCGCTACCAGGAGACCGAGCCGAGCCCGCTGACCGCCGACGCCGAGGGCGGGATCATGACCGTCGACCCCGCCACCGAGGAGCAGCAGAAGGCGGCGCTGGACGACTGGCGCGCGCAGCGCGACGCCGGCGCCGTGGAGACCGCGCTCGCCCGGCTGTGCGAGGTGGCGGCTTCCGACGAGAACGTGATGGAGGCGACGATCGCCGCCGCCCGCGCCGGCGCCACCACCGGCGAGTGGGCGCAAGCGCTCCGGGACGCGTTCGGCTCCTACCGCGCGCCGACCGGCGTCGGCGAGGCCGCCGCGCCCGTGCCGACCACCGAGGTCGCCGACCTGCGCGACGAGGTCGCCCGCGTCGGCGAGGCGATCGGCCGCACGCCGAAGATCCTCGTCGGCAAGCCCGGCCTCGACGGCCACTCCAACGGCGCCGAGCAGATCGCCGTCCGCGCCCGCGACATCGGCATGGACGTCGTCTACGAGGGCATCCGCCTCACCCCCGCCCAGATCGCCCGCTCCGCCGTGGACGAGGGCGTCCACGTGATCGGCCTGAGCATCCTCTCCGGCTCGCACCGCAGCCTGATCCCCGACGTGATGGACGCGCTGCGCGAGGTCGGCGGCGAGGACATCCCGGTCGTGGTCGGCGGCATCATCCCCGAGGCCGACGTCGAGCCGCTGAAGGCCGTCGGCGTCGCCGCCGTCTACACGCCGAAGGACTTCGAGCTGACCCGCATCATGGGCGACGTCGTGCACCTCGTCGCGGAGCGCAACGGGGTCGAAGCCGCCGCCGCGTGAGGCTCGCCGGCGCCACGCTCCTCGCCACCGCGGTGCTGGCCTCGCCGGCCACCGCGGGCACGGTGAGTCGTGTCACGCCCGTGTCGGGCCCGGTGCTGGCCGGCGACCGGGTCGTCTGGGCCCAGTCCGGCGGGCAGGTGTTCGACGCCGCGCCCGGGGAGGCGCCGCGGGAGCTGATCCGCGTGCCGCCGGCCACCGAGCCCGGCACCACGCGCGCGATCGTGCGCGCGCCCTGGGCGCTGGCGGCGTCGCCCACCCACGTCGCCGCGCTCGTGCGGACGACCACCCCCGTCGACGACCCCGAATTCGGGCCCAGCGCACTGTCGCGCTTCGGCGTGATCGGCGGCGCGATCGGCTCCACCTCGCTGCTGGACGGCGACGTCCCGCCGCGCGGCGACGGCTCGTGCGAGGAGTCGATCCACGACCCCGAGTCGGTGGCCGTCGACGGCGCGCGGATCGCCATCGCGCAGCGCGACGGCGAGTGCGGTCGCGGCGTGCTCGCCCACGACATCACGATCCTCGACGGCGCCGAGCGCGTGAAGATCCGCGTCCGCACCAGCGCGCCCATCACGCGGATGCGGCTCGCCGGCCGCTACATCGCCTTCATCCTCGACGGCAAGCGCGACAAGCTCGTGGTGGCCGACGCCGACCGGGCCGGCACCGAGGTCACCCGGCTGGAGATCGCGACGATCCCCGACTTCGACATCGACGCCTCCGGGCGCTTCGCCCTCACCTACGGCCTCCGCCGCCATCCGCGCGAGTACCGGCTGGGCTGGACGTCGGTCTCGCGCGTGACGACCCGCACGCTCGCTCGCGGCGTCGCCCCGCGCGGCGTCGCCCTCGCGAACGGGAAGGTCCTCTACCAGCGCGGCTCGCGCCTGCTGCTGCGGCGGATCGCCAACGGCAGCACCCGCCGGCTGGCCACGTTCACCACCCGCCGCCCGCGCGCGGGCGCGCTCGACCTCGACGCGACGCGCGCCGCCTGGGGCACCCGCGGGCGGATCGTCACCCGCGGGCTGTGACCGGCGCCGAACTGGGCGCGCGGCTGCGCGAGCGCGACCTGACCGCCGCGCCCGCCGCGCTCAACCTCGTCGAGAACCGCTCGCCGGCCAGGCGGGAGGAGATCGCGGCGCTGCTGGCCGAGGTGTCGCCCCAGCGGCTCGGCGGCGAGGCGCCCGCCCACGTGGTCGGCGTGACCGGCCCGCCCGGCGCCGGCAAGTCGACGCTGCTGAGCGCGCTCGCGCGCACGTGGCGCGCGCGGGACCGCACCGTCGCCGTGCTCGCCGTCGACCCCACGTCCAAGCGCTCCGGCGGCGCGCTGCTCGGCGACCGCGCCCGGATCGACTCCGACCCGAGAGACCGCGGGCTGTTCATCCGCTCCACCGCGGCGGGGGAGCGGCTCGGCGGCCTCGCCCCCGCCACCCGCGCCGCCGCCCAGGCGCTGGCGGCCGCGTTCGACGTCGTGGTGATCGAGACCGTCGGCGTCGGCCAGTCAGAGACCGACGTGGCGGAGGCGGCCGACACCGTCGCCGTCGTCGTCCAGCCCGGCTCCGGCGACGCGCTGCAGTTCATCAAGTCGGGGATCATGGAGATCCCCGACGTGCTGGTCGTGACCAAGGCCGATCTCGGCCAGGTGGCGCTCAGCGCCCGCCGCGACCTCAACGCCGCGCTGCGCGCGCTCGGCGAGCGGGGCACGCCGGTCGTCGCCGTGAGCAGCGTCCCGCCGCCCAGCGGAATCGAGGAGCTCGCCGACGCGCTCGACGCCCACCGCGCCACGCTCGACCTGCCCGCCACGCGCACCCGCGCGCGGCGGCTCGGCGCGCTCGCCGACTTCATCGCCGAGCACGGGGAGCGCGGCCTGCGCAACCTCGGCGGCCGCCGCAGCGCCGAGCGGCGGCTCGCCGATATGGATCCCGGGCTCGACCAGCCCGCGCTGCTCTCGGCGCTCGAGGAACTCAGCGCTTCAGCGTGAGCTTGCGCTTGGCCGGCGTGGTCTTCCCGGCCATCGTCGTCCTCGTCACCAGCGTCACCTTGGCCTTCTTCAGCTTCTTGAACCGCTTGCGCGCCTTCTTGACCACCTTCAGCGTCACCTTCGCCTTGCCGGCGGCCTTGATCGACTTCTTGCCCTTCGCCAGCGTGCGCGACTTGCCGAGCTTGAGCTTCTTGGCGGTCTTCTTGTCGACCCGGAGCTGACCGCGTCGACGGCGCACGCCGCCGGGCAGGTGATCTGGAACCGGAGGCCCTTCCTGCGCGATCGACTTGATCGAGAGCTTGCCGAGGAGCTTCGGCTTGCCCGGCTTGAGGTTCTCCTCCGGCCCCTTCGAGCGGTCGACCGACTCGCAGTCGCTCGCCACGACGTCGCCGAAGTCGACGATCGCCCTGTCTCCGCCGCCGATGCCACAGCCGATCTGCTCGGCGTTGCCGTCGCGCGCGCGGATCTCGTCGTTGCCGACCGCGAACACGTTGCTCTCCGTGCGGTCGCCGGAGAACTGGTCGACCCCCGCGCCGCCGTCGAGCACGTCGTTGCCGAAGCCGGCCTCGAGGAAGTCGTTCCCGTCGCCGCCCTCGATGACGTCGTTGCCGTCGTGGGTGACGAGCCGGTCGTCGCCGCCGAGGCCGCGCAGCGTGGCGGCGCCGGCCTCCACGAACAGGTCGTTCGGCCCGTTGTCGCCGATCAGCGTCACGACGTCCGCGCGAGCGGAGAGCTTCTCCACGGCGAACACGTTGTCGCCCTCTCCGGCCTCGCCGTCGTTGGCCAGGCCGTCGAGCGATATCGACAGCGTGTGGTCGCCGAACGCGCGGCTGTAGTCGCCGCCGCCGTCGGGGATCGAGTCGAACCCGGGGCCGCCGTCGACGATGTCGGCCCCGGTCGTGCCGCCGCTGACGGAGTCGTTGCCGGCGTCACCGTGGACCTCGTCGTCGCCGAAGCCGCCGGAGATCACGTCGTCGCCCTCGTCGCCCTGCAGCAAGGTCTGCGGTTGCGCGTCGCCGTTGAGCGGCGGCGCCTTCAGCGTGTCGTTGCCCGCACCGCCGCGCATCCCGCCCGGCAGCGGCGGCACGCCAGAGGCGACCATGCGGAACTCGATGTCGTCGTTGCCCCCGTTGCCGAACGCGACGATCGCGTCGAACGTGCCCGGGCACTCGACCCTCGTGTCGTCGGTGCCCTGATTGCAGTTGGCGCCGGGCAAGGCGCCGTTCTGCGCGACGACCTCGACGCCCGCCGCGAACAGCTGTGCGTCGATCGTCTCGCCGGCGTCGTCGTTGATGATCGTGACGATCTTCTGGCCTTGGGCGTTCACGTCCACGCGGACTTCCGTGGCGCCCAGCGCGATCGACGGGGCGGCCAGCGCCGCCAGGAGGGGTACGGCCGCCATCAGCATCCTGCTTGGCACGGCAAACCTCCGAAGTTGGTGGTCCTCCGACTCTCACGGAGCCGGAGGACCACTGTCAACCCGGAGGCGCTACCGCTTGAGGGTGAGCTTGCGCGAGGCGCTCTGCTTCGCACCGCCCTTCGGCGTCACGGTGACCTTGATCGTCACCTTCGCCGACTTGAGCCGCTTGAGCTTGCGGGCCATCGAGCGGGAGGTCTTCAGCGTGACCTTCGCGGTCCCGGCCTTGCGGGCCTTGCCCTTGCCGGCCGCGACCTTCTTGGCGCCCAGCTTGCGCGCCGTCGCCCGGTCGGCGTTCATCGTGCCCTTCACGGAGCACGCCGTCGCGCAGGGCACCTTCAGCGTCAGGCCGCGCGAGGCGATCTTGGAGAGCTTCGCCGCGCCGATGCGGAAGCGGAAGGCGTTCTTGCCCCCGCCGCCGTTGCCGCCGCCGGGACCGGAGCCGTCAACGGTCTCGCAGTTGGCGACGACGTCGATCGAGTCGACGATCGCCTTGTCCTGGCCGACGCCGCAGTCGATGTTGTCCATCTCGCCGTCGCGGGCGTTGATGACGTCGTTGCCGAAGGAGATCTTGCAGGCGTAGATCGTGCAGCGAGCAGCCGTCGCGTCGCCGTAGATCGTGTCCTGGCCGGGACCGCCGGTGACGGTGTCGTTGCCGAGGCCGCCCTCGACGTGGTCGTTCCCGTTGCCGCCGTCGACGTTGTCGTTGAAGTCGTGGCCGACGAGCTCGTCGTCGCCGCCGCGCCCGATCAGGGTCGACGGGCCGGAGTTGCCCGGGTTGGCGATCACGATCTTCTCGGGGCCGTCGGTGCCGGTGAACGAGCCGACGACGTACATCTCGAAGTCCTCGACCCCGACCACGTTGTCGCCCTCACCGGGGCGGCCGTCGTTGGCCACGCCGTCGAGCGTGATGTTCACGGTGGGCTGGCGCTGCAACTGCTGCGGGTCGCCCCAGCCGTCGACGTAGTCGTAGCCCGGGCCGCCGTCGACGAGGTCGGCGCCCGGCGTCTTGTAGCCGTCGCCGTCGACCTGGTCGTCGCCCGCGCCGCCGTGCACTGCGTCGTCGCCCTCGCCACCGTCGAGGTTGTCGTTGCCGTCGCCGCCGTCCATGACGTCGTTGCCGGCGTAGCCGTTGATCTCGTCGATGCCGGCGCCGCCGTTGAGCACGCGGCCGGCGCTGCCGTCGTAGGCGTCCTGGATGCGGTCGTCGCCGCCGTTGCCGTTGATCGTGATCGGGATCGAGTCCGGGACGCTTTCGTTGTCGAAGATCGACAGGCTGTCCTTGGCGTTCGAGCCCTCGATCCGGATCGGCCGGTTGAGGTCGCGCTCGCAGATGATGCCGCCGTACTCGTGGTCCTGACAGAGGCTGGTGTTGATCTGCACGTGATCAGTGCCCGAGTCGTAGAAGCTCAGGAACGTCGTGCCGGTCTCCCAGTCCGAGTAGTCGGTCAGCAGGAGGTTGTTGCCCTCGCTGCCCTCGCCGCGGTAGACGAGGGTGTTGCCTTCCATGCCCAGCGTGGCCGCCTGCGAGGCGGCCGGTACCAACAGCGCCGCGGCGGTCGCCGCGAGCAGAGCCGTCCTGACTCTCATTCGCTTGTACTCCTTAGATCCTGGGGAGGGGATGGCGCATGGTCCCGGGATGAGAAACCCGGAACCGGTGTGGCGCCACCACATCCGCGGTGCGGATATCCCTAGACGCTCAGCCGAGCGATGAGATACGCCACTCGTCCTCGATGCGGCGCAGCTCGACGGTGTCCGCGGAGGGCGCCTGGCCCTTCGCCGAGGTCCGCACCTCGGCCTTCGCGGTGTCGTCGTCGACGGTGATCTTGCCGATCGTCAGCCGCGGGTCCTCGACGTCCTCGAAGCTCTGCTGCATCGCGACCTCGCACGGGAGCCCGACCTGGGAGAGCTTGTCGGTGAGCTGCTTGGCGAACACCTTGTCGCACAGCGCCTGGTAGTCCTTCGCCGAGGTCGCCCGGCCGAACTCGTTGAGCGTCGCGCGCACCTGCTCGGTGTCCGACGGGCCGGAGTCTCCGCAGCCGGCCACCGCCGCGCACACCAGCACCAGCGCGAGGCGCCTCACCGCGGCTCCTGCCCGTAGTCGCCGAACGGGGCGTCGCGCGCGGCCACCGCGGCGCGCACGTCCTCGGCGGCCGCGCGCGTGAAGGCGACACCCTCTGGCGTGTGGCGGGCCGCGCCGTCGAGCAGCGTGCCGATCAGCTGGGTCGTGCCGAGCCCCATCTGCTCGTAGGCCTGGTTGACCAGCAGCTTCATCATCTGCAGCTGGTTGGCGGGCAGCTGCGCGACGCGCTGGGCCAGCGCCATCGCCGCACCATCAAGCTCTACTTCAGGGTGAGACTCCGAGGCCAGGCCCCACGCGACTGCGGTTGTGCCGTCGAGCGGGTCGCCGGTGAGCAGCAGCCGCTTGGCGCGCTCCAGACCGAGCCGGTAGACCCACATCGCCGTCGTCGGCGACCCCCACACGCGCGCCGGCGGGTAGCCGATGCGGCAGTCGTCGGCGCACACGATCAGGTCCGAGCAGAGCGCGAAGTCGGTCCCGCCGCCCACGCAGTAGCCGTGCACCTGCGCGATCACGGGCTTGGGAGAGCGCCACAACCGCATGTACGCGCGCACGAAGCGCGACATCATCCGCTGGTCGGCCATCGGGTCCCAGACCTCGCCCTCGCCCTCCATCGCAGCCGCGCCCCACTCGATGTCGTAGCCGGCGCAGAACGCCCGGCCGGCGCCGCGCAGGCGCATCACGCGGACCGCGTCGTCCGCCTCGGCGCGGTCCAGCGCGGCCTCGAGGTCGTCGACCAGCTCAGGGACGATCGCGTTCAGGCGCTCCGGGCGATCCAGCGTGAGCGTGGCGACGGCCCCGTCGAGCTCGTAGGCCACGGTGTCGCTCACGGGCCGGAGCATAGAATGAGCTGGATGGAGGGGTCGAACACCACGCCCATCGGTTCCTGGCTGCGCTGTTACCGGTGCTGGTCGCAGGAGCTGGAGGTGCAGGTCCACTACGAGGGCATCCACCGGATCGACGCGGTCACAGGGGAGCGCGCCGAGGTAGTGGACGAGATCCAGGAGGCCGTCGTGCAGTGCCTGGACTGCATGCACGACCAGCCGCACCTGGGGTTCCACAACGGCCGCATCGAGCCGATCGAGGACCGCTGGGAGCGGATGGTGGCCGGCACGCCATGGGTGGCGTCCTGCACCGTCACGGTCGACGCGGACGCCGTCGAGACCTGCTCGGGGCCTGAGGCCGCCGACTCGCTCGCGTACGCCGCCTTCGGCGACCACGGGACGCGCGAGTTCTTCACCCACGTGCGCTTCCACAAGCACGACGACGACCAGATCGTCGTCCACCTGCTCGTCGAGCTCTACGCGCGCTCGGCCGAGGAGGCCACCGGCGTGCTCGAGGAGGCCGCCCGCGGCAACCTCAGCATCACCTCGCTGGCCGAGGAGTCCCGCCCGCCCGCCACCACCGGCGGCGGCGAGCACCCGCACTAGGCGGCCGCGGCCTCCGCCTCTGCCGCCACCGGCTCGGCCTGTACCACCAGCACGGGCACGCGGCTCGCGCGCAGCACCTTGTGCGAGACGCTGGTGAGCGGCGAGTGCTGCCGCGACCCCATCACGATCAGATCCGCCTGCAGCTCGTCGGCGGCGTGGAGGATCTCCTCGGCCGGGGCGCCGAAGCGCAGGTAGCTGGTGACGGGCTGGTCGGCCGGCAGCTCGGCGACCGCGTGGCGGAGCTCGTCCTGCAGCCAGCCCGCCTCGGGCTGCGCCGCGAGCCCGGCGCCGGCGGCCAGCGACTCGGCCAGCGTCGGTGACGCGTGGGCCACCGACACGACGCTGAGACGCGCGCGTGACAGGCGCGCGAGGCCGATGGCATGACGGAGGGCGCAGCGGGCTCCCGGGGACCCGTCGAGCGCGACGACGATGTGGCGATATGTGCCGTCCATCTCAATACTTCCTGGCTGCGGCCGATATAGTTGCTTGCAACATGCATTCTAGCCACAGGGACACCCTCGACGCACTCGTCCGCGAGATCTACGTGATGGGCGCCGTCAACCGCGAGGTCCAGCGCCGCGCCGTGCCCGAGCACGCGCCCGCCGGCCTGCAGGCCCTCGCGGTCCTGGCGCGCACCGACGCCACGCGGGTCAGCGAGGTCGCCGATCGCCTGCGCATCGACCTTTCGGTCGCCAGCCGGCAGATCAGCGCCCTCGAGAGCGCCGGGTGGGTGGCCCGCGAACCCGACCCCGGTCGACCGCCGCGCGCAGCGACTGCGCGTCACGGAGGCGGGGCAGACCATCTTGGAGGACACCCGATCACGCATGGTGGACGCCTACTCACACGTACTCGACGACTGGAGCGAGCCGGACGTGCTCGCGCTCACGACCGCGCTGGCGCGCCTGCGCGAGGACTTCATCCGCGCCGCCGCCCCGGAGCTCGCGGGGGCCTCCCGATGAGCAAGCCGGGAGAGATGAGCCACCGGGAGGTCGTCACCGCCCTCTCCGGACTGCTGCTGGGGATGCTCGTCGCGATCCTCTCGAGCACGGTCGTCTCGACGTCGCTGCCGCGCATCATCAGCGACCTCGGCGGCGGCCAGTCGTCCTTCACCTGGGTCGTCACCTCGACCCTGCTCGCCACCACGGTCAGCACGCCGATCTGGGGCAAGCTCGCCGACCTCGTCTCGCGCAAGACGCTGGTCCAGCTCGCGCTGCTGATCTTCACCGTCGGCTCCGTCGTGGCCGGCTTCGCCCAGTCGACCAGCTGGCTGATCGCCTGCCGCGTCGTCCAGGGCCTGGGCGCCGGCGGCCTGTTGGCGCTGGTCCAGGTCGTGCTCTCCGACCTCGTCTCCCCGCGTGAACGCGGCCGCTACATGGGCCTGCTCGGCGGCGTGATGGGCATCGGCACGGTCGGCGGCCCCCTGCTGGGCGGCGTCATCACCGACGGCATCGGCTGGCGCTGGAACTTCTTCGTCGCGGTCCCCGTCGCGATCGCCGCCGTCATCGTCCTGCAGAAGACGCTTCACCTGCCCCCGCGGCCGAAGCGCAAGGTCCAGTTCGACTACGCCGGCGCGTTCCTGGTGTCGGCGGGCATCTCGGTGCTGCTGATCTGGATCTCGATGGCGGGCCACCAGATCGAGTGGGCGTCATGGCAGACCGCCGCGCTGGTGATCGGCGCGTTCGGGCTGCTGATCCCGGCGGTGCTCGTCGAGCGCCGCGCCGCGGAGCCGATGATCCCGCTGCGGCTGTTCGAGAACCGCTCGCTCGTGCTCGCCGTGATCGCGAGCATCGCCGTCGGCGTCGCGCTGTTCGGCACCTCGGTGTTCCTCAGCCAGTACATGCAGATCGCCCGCGGCAAGTCGCCGACGGAGTCCGGCCTGCTGACGATCCCGATGGTCGTCGGCCTCCTGGTCTCGAGCACGATCGTCGGCCAGATCATCTCCCGCACGGGCCGCTACAAGCGCTACATGATGCTCGGCGCGGCGCTGCTCACCACGGGCTGCGCGCTGATGGGCACGCTCGACGAGCACACCTCGCTGGTCGAGCTCGCCGTCTTCATGGCGATCCTCGGCGCCGGCGTCGGCATGGTCATGCAGAACCTCGTGCTGGTCGTCCAGAACTCGGTGCAGACGAGCGACATGGGCGCCGGGAGCTCGCTGATCGCGTTCTTCCGGACGCTCGGCGGCGCCACCGGCGTCGCGGCGCTCGGCTCGCTGCTCGCCACGCGCGTGGCGTCGGAGATCTCGCAGCAGCTCGCCGAGCGCGGGATCAAGGCCCCGGCGGGCACCGGCGGCACGCTGCCGGACGTCAACACGCTGCCCGGCCCGCTGCGCGAGGTGATCGAGGCGGCCTACGCCGCCGGGATCGCCGAGCTGTTCCTCGTCGCCGCCCCGCTCGGGCTCGTCGCCTTCATCGCCATCTCGATGCTCAAGGAGGTCCCGCTCGGCCGCCGCAGCGGCATCGAGCTCGCGAAGGAGCCCGCCTCCGAGCCGGACCGGCCCGCCGAGCAGCGCGAGCTCGCGAGGCGTCTCCGCCTAGGGCCGCGCGTCCCAGTCGGCCCACGCCTTCAGGCGCGGGTCGGCTGCGGCGCGCTGCCGCCACGCGGCGTCCACGGCCTCCCAGCGCCCCGGCGGCACGCCGCGGTGGGTGGCGTAGAGCTCGACGTGGATCGGGTGCACCGTGTCCTTGCGCAGGCCGCCGCGCACCTCGACCCACGTGTCGTAGGACACGCCCTCGATCGGCGGGTGCGACGCGTCGTCGGGCTGCCCGCCGCCCTCTGGCCCCGGATGGCTCGTGCGCAGCTCACCGAGCGCGCCCTTCCAGTCGGTGCCCATCGAGCGGGCGAAGTGGAATGCGGACTTCGGAGCGCCGATGACGGCCCGCGGCGTGCGCAGCCAGCCCTCCTCGCGCTTCCAGATCTGCAGCGCGGCGTCGCGCCACGGCTCCAGCTCCGCGACCGTGCCGGGCACGTCGAGCTCGCCGTAGCCGAGCATCGGGACGTCCATCGGCCCGGGGATCTCGTTACCGTCGAACAGGCGCTCGTTGCCGGCGTTGGCGAGCACGACCATCGCCCAGCCCGGCATCCGCACGTCGATGGTGAACGCGTCGCCCAGCCCGGGGAGCGCACGGCGCCCGACCGCCGCCGCCCGCACCCCCGGCGGGAGCATCACGCCGGTCACGCGGACCTTCCGGTCGCGACCCGAGGAGAAGCGCGGCATCGGCTCGTAGTCGTCGTGCCCGACCCTCCCGGGCTCGCCGCATCGCAACACCGCCGCTCGCATCCGGCGACGCTATCCGATGCGTCAGTACCAGCGCATCCGGGGCATGGGCTCCGGCTCGCGACGGACGGGCGGCACCGTGCGGGGACGGGCGGTGGAGTTGCGCGGCCGGCGGCGCCGGCGGCGGATCAGTTGAGGGAGCATGGTTTGCATCCTAGTACATATCTTCCTAGGACGCAACTTCTCAAGACGATAGATTGCTCCCCATGCGCGACGACGTCGACGACATCCTCGACCAGTGGCGGCGCGAGCGGCCCGACCTCGACCCTTCGCCGATCGGCATCGTGGGGCGCACGTCGCGCCTCGCGCGCGAGCTGGAGGCGCGGCTGGAGCCGGTGTACCGCGAGCACGGGCTCGAACCCGGCTGGCACGACCTGCTCGCCACCCTGCGGCGCACCGCGGCGCCGATGCGCCCGACCGACCTGACCGGCTCGATGATGCTCACCTCGAGCGGGACGACGAAGCGGCTCGACAAGCTCGAGGGCGCCGGGCTGATCGAGCGGCGGCCCGATCCCGGCGACCGGCGCGGCGTGCTGATCGCGCTGACGGAGCGCGGCCGCGAGCTGATCGACGGCGTGACCGCCGCCCACCTGGAGAACGAGCGCCGGCTGCTCGCCGCCCTGTCGGACGCCGAGCAGCGCAAGCTCGCCGAGCTGCTGCGGAAGCTGCGGCTCGGCCTACCGGAGTGAGCGCGCGACCTCCTCGAGGAGGTCCATGTGCTCCTGCATGCCGTCCTCCATGCCGGAGTCGATGATCATGTCGCGGGTCTCCCGGTCGGAGACCTCGGTGAGCAGCTCCAGCCGGGTTCGGCCGTCGCGCTCCGTGAAGACGTTCGTCACGAGCGCCGGCGGGGCGCCGGGCGCGCCCTCGAACGCCTCGGTGTTGACGATCCGCTCCTCCGGGACGATCTCGCGGTACTCGCCGTTGAAGGCGACCTCGAAGCCGCCCGTGGCCTCCATCGCGTAGCGCCAGGCGCCGCCGACCCGAAGGTCGATCTCCGCGACCTTCATCGTGCCGCGCCGGCCGGCCCACCACCGCATCACCAGCTCAGGTGTCGTCCAGGCCTTCCAGACGAGCGATCTGGGCGCGTCGAACTCGCGCACGATCAGGATCTGCGTGTCCGTGGGGAGCGTCACCACCGCCGAACCGCTACTCGGCATCGTCGTCACCTCGGTCCTCCTTGAGTTCGCCGAGCAGGTCGTCGAGCGCCTCGAAGCGCTCGGTCCACGTCCGCTCGTAGGTCTTGACCCAGTCGTGGATGGGCTTGAGCCGGCTCCCGTCGAGCCGGTACATGCGCTGCCGCCCCTCGTCGCGCACGCGGACGAGCCCCACCTCGCGCAGCACCTTGAGGTGCTTGGAGACCTGGGGCTGGGCGAGGCCGAGCTCGGCGACGACGTCGTTGACGGGTCGCTCGCCGCCGGCCAGCACGTCGAGGATCTGCCGCCGGCGGGGCTCCGCGACGGCGTTGAACGCGTCCGCCGTGGTCGCCGCTCGTGCCATGGCGAGCATCATATGCCTATATGGGAATCTGTCAAGCGGAGTACCTTGCGCATCGTGCCTCGCCGACGCGACACCCGCCGCTTCGGGCCGGGCCCCTACGTGCACGCGCTCAAGCCGGACCCGCGCTTCTGGGGCGAGGGCTTCCCGTTCGACGTCCCGGCCGTCGACCAGGTCTCCTCGCTGGACCTGGACGTCCCGGTGACGCTGCTCGCCGGCGACAACGGCACCGGCAAGTCGACGCTGGTCGAGGCGATCGCGGAGGCGATCGGCTTCGCGTCCGAGGGCGGCGAGCTGGAGCGCGCCGGCGAGCTGCCCGCGGTGCCGCGGGCCGTGCTCGGCGGCGCGCTGGAGCCGGTGCTGGCCCGCACCAAGCCGCGCACCGGCTACTTCCTGCGGGCGGAGAGCTTCTTCAACATCGCGCAGTACATCGACGGCGGGTCGGAGTTCGCGCCGGACCTCTCGCTCTACGGCGACGTCCCGCTGCACCAGCAGTCGCACGGCCAGTCGTTCCTCGCGCTGGCGACCAACCGCTTCGCCGGCGAGGGCATCTACGTCCTCGACGAGCCGGAGGCCGCGCTGTCGGTCAGCGGCGCGCTCGCGCTGATCGCGGTGATCGTGCGCGCCGCGGAGGCGGGCGCGCAGTTCGTGATCGCCACGCACTCGCCGATCCTGCTCGCCTGCCCGGGCGCGCGGATCTACGAGCTCGACGAGCGCGGCATCGCGCCGTGCGCGTACGACGACCTCGATACCGTCCGCCTCACGCGCGGCTTCCTGGAGGCGCCCGAGCGCTACCTGCGCGCCGCGCTCGACCCATGAGCCTCATCCCGTCCGGCGACGCCGAGATCTGCGCCGAGGCGTTCGGCGACCCCGCCGATCCGGCGGTGCTGCTGGTGATGGGCCAGATGGCCTCGATGCTGTGGTGGCCGGACGCGTTCTGCGAGCGCCTGGCCGCGCGCCGGCCGGTACGTGCTGCGCTTCGACCACCGCGACACCGGGCTCTCGACCGCCTACGAGCCGGGCGCGCCGAGCTACTCGTTCGAGGACATGGCCGGCGACGCGATCGCGGTCCTCGACGCCTACGGCCTGACACGCGCGCACGTCGCCGGGATGTCGATGGGCGGCGCGATCGCGCAGTGGCTCGCGCTCGCGCACCCCGACCGCGTCGCGACGCTCACGCTGATCTCGACGTCACCGATCACGGGCGGCGGCGGCGACCTGCCCGGCCCGGATCCGGCCTACCTGGAGTACGCGAGCGGGGCGGGCGAGGTCGACTGGAGCGACCGCGAGTCGATCGCCGAGATGATCGTCGGCGAGTCGCGCGCGCTGGCGGGCACGCGCCACGGCTTCGACGAGGACGCGACGCGGGCGGCGGTCCGGCGCGACCTCGAGCGCGCGCGGCGGCCCGAGAGCCTGCGCAACCACATGCTCGTGGAGGGTGGCGAGACGCCGGCGGGCGAGATCGCCGCGCCGGTGCTGGTCATCCACGGCACCTCGGACCCGCTGTTCCCGATCGCCCATGGCGAGGCGTTCGGCGGCACGCTCGTCCCCATCGAGGGCGGCGGCCATGAGCTGCACGAGCGCGACTGGGACCGGATGATTCAGGCGATCGCCGACTGGACCCGCGCCTCGACGTCGTCGGGGTCGCCCTCGCCGTCGACGCGGCGCAGCAGCCCGCGGTCCTCGTAGAAGCGCACCAGCGGCTCCGTCTGCTCGTGGTAGACCCCGAGCCGGTGGCGGGCCGTCTCCGGCGTGTCATCGGAGCGTCCCTGGTCGCGGTTGCTGATGCGCTCGACCACCTCGTCGTCGGGGATGTCGAGCAGGACCGCCGCCTTGGCCTCGGACCCGCGCTCGGAGAGCAGCTTCTCGAGCGCCTCGGCCTGCCCGACCGTGCGCGGGAACCCGTCGAGCACGACGGTGCCGTCGCCGGCGGAGTCGAGCGCGTCGCCGAACACCCGCATGACGACGTCGTCGGGGACGAGCTCGCCGCGCTGCAGGTAGGACTCCAGCTCGCCGTCGGTCTCCCGCGCCTCGCGCAGGAGGTCGCCCATCGAGAGCGTCGTCGCGTGGAGCCGCTCGGCCTGCGTGCCCTTGCCGCTCCCTGGCGGGCCCGAGCAGGATGATCGCCGGCTCCATCGCGCACATCATCTCTGAGACAGTGGCCTCATGGAGTACCGCTACGAGGTGACCGTCATCCCCGTCTCCGACGTGGACAGGGCGAAGGAGTTCTACGCGGGGACGCTGGGCTGGAACCTCGACGTCGACCACCAGGCCGGCGAGGAGTTCCGCGTCGTGCAGCTCACGCCGCCTGGGTCGCCGTCCTCGGTCACGTTCGGCAACGGGCTCTCCTCCTCCCCGCCCGGCTCCTACGCGGGGATGCACCTGATCGTCGAGGACATCGAGGCGGCCAAGCAGGACCTCGACGGCCGCGGCGTCGACGCGGGCGACTTCTTCCACTTCGGCGCCGAGGGGCAGACGACCGGCCTGCACCCGGAGCGCGCGAGCTACGGCACGTACCTGTCCTTCAAGGACCCGGACGGCAACACGTGGCTCGTCCAGGAGGTGAAACGGCTAGCCGAGTAGGCCGAGCTCTCCGGCTCGGTAGGCCGCCTCCACGCGTGAGCGGCAGTCGAGCTTGCGCAGGATGTTGCGGACGTGCATGTCGACGGTGCGCGGGCTGAGGAACAGCTCCTGCGCGACGTCGCGGTTGGTTCGCCCGACGGCGATGCGGCGCACGACGTCGAGCTCGCGGCGGGTGAGGCCGGCACCCTCCGCTTCCGGCGAGAGGCGGCGGCTGCCCACCGACTCGCCCAGGTTGGCGATCTCGGCCGCCGCCTCGGAGGCGAGCGGGCGCGCCCCGAGCTTGCGGGCGGTGCGGTAGGCGTCGCCGAGGCGCTCCAGCGCCGGCTCGCGCTCGCCGGCCGCGGCGAGCGCGACGCCGGCGCGCAGCTCGACCTGCGCGCGCTCGAACGGGACGTCGATCGCGCGGTGCAGCTCGACCGCGCGCAGCAGCTGGTCGGCGGCGGTGTCGGCGTCGCCCTCGAGCAGGGCGGTCTCGCCGATCGCGTGGGCGAGCGCGGCGTGCGCGTAGGCGTGGCCGGTCGTGGACGCGATCCGGGTGAGCGCCTCGGCGCAGGTGTGGGCGCCGGCGCGGTCGCCGCGGCGGGAGAGGTACGCGGCCGCCCAGTGCAGGCCCCAGATGCAGTAGTGGTGGTCCTCGCTGGCGTCCCAGCGGGCGAGCAGCGCGCGGCAGTGCTCGGCCGCCTCGTCGTGCGCGCCCTCGGCCGCGGCGACGTACGCCAGGGCTGCGGTCGAGTCGATCGCCATGTGGTAGTGGCCGACCGGGCCGCTGGTGGCGAGCGAGGAGGCGAGCATGCGGCGCGCCGAGGTCAGCCGCCCCTGGAAGCCTTCGATCGCTCCGAGGATCCCGTCGATCACCCACGGGTCGTTGCCGTCGGCCAGCAGCTCGCGGCCCAGGTCGGTGGCGCGCGGTCCACTCGCCGCGCTCGCGCAGGACGTAGACGAGGCAGGTGACGCACGCCAGCTCGGTGCTCGCGTCGCCGTCGATGCGGCACAGGTTCAGCGCCGAGTCCAGCGCCTGCTCGGCGCGGCGGTAGTCGGCGGAGTCGTAGAGCACGAGGCCGAGGCGCTGGTAGAGCTCGGCGGCGACCGCGGTGTGGTCGTGCTCGAGCGCGAGCGCGAGGCCGCCGCGGACCGTCTCGAGACCGGCGTCGAACTCGCCGCGCTTGGCGCGCGACACGCCGTGGAGGCCCATCGCACGGGCGCGGAGGTCAGGGCGCTCGGCGAGCGCCGCCTCGTCGGCCGCCAGGACGGCGAGCGCGATCGCCTCGCCGTAGTCGGCGCCCGTGCGGCGGTGGTTGGCCATCGCCAGACGCTCGACGGCGGCATCTGCGTGGCGGCCGGCGGCGGCGAACGCCTCGGCGGCCACGCGGCGGGCCGCGAACGCGGACTCCCGCTCGCCCTTGAGCTCGTAGACGCCGGCCAGGCGCCGCTGCGCGCCCGCGCGGGCCACCACGTCGTCGCTGCACTCGGAGAGCTCGCGCCACGCCCTGACGGCCTCGGCCAGCTCCCCGGCCAGCTCGGCGCAACGGGCGTAGCGCTCGAGCACCTCGATCCGGGTCTCGGGGTCGTCGTCGCCCGGCCACAGCTCCAGCGCCTGGCGGCCGGCGCCGGTGGCGTCGCGGTAGGCGTACACGGCCTCCGACTCGCGCGCGGCCCGGACCAGCGCCTCGCGGGCCTTCGCCGACTCGCGCGCTCCGAGCCAGTGGGCGGCGACCTCCAGGCTCGGGCCGTCGAGCGCCTCGGCCAACCGACGGTGCAGCGCGCGGCGGCGCAGCCATGGCACGTCGGCGTAGAAGGCCTCGCGTGCGAGCGCGTGCCGGAAGGCGGCGCGACCGTCGCCGTCCTCGCGCACGACGCCGTGGCGCAGCAGCTCGGCGAGCCCGTCCTCGGTGGCCAGGCGCCCGACGAGCTCGAGGTCGAAGGCGTGGCCGGCGACGGCGGCGGCCTCGGCCGCCTCGCGCGCCTCGTCGGAGAGCTGCGAGGCGCCCAGCAGGACGGCGTCGCGCACGGTGTCCGGGACCGGGACCTCGCCGTCGCCGGCGAGCTCCAGGCCCTTCGGGCCGGGCTGCAGGCGGGCGGCGGCGCGGAGCGCGCGGGCCAGCTCCTCGACGAAGAACGGGACGCCCTGCGTGCGGTCGTGCAGCGCGCGGGCGAGGGCGGGCGACGGGCGCTCGCCGAGCTCGGCCTCGATCAGCGCGGCGGCGGTCTCGCGGTCCAGCGGCCCGAGCTGCAGCTCGTCGAGCCGGCCGCCGCGGCGCAGCTCGTTGCGCAGCCAGCGGAGCATGTGGTCGCGCGGCAGGCCGTCGGACCGGTAGGCCGCCACGACCAGGACGGGCATCTCCGGCAGCGCTGGCGCGAGGCCGGCGAGCACGCCGAGCGTCGCCTCGTCGGACCACTGCAGGTCGTCGAGGACGACCAGCGCCGGGCCGATCTCCTCCAGCGCGCGCCGGACCGCCTCGACGATCGTCGCGCGATCGCTGGCGGGCGCCGGCTCGCCGAGCTCGGGCAGGATCACGGCGAGGTGCGCCGTGAGGCCGCCGAGTCCCGACAGCGCTTCCGGGTCCGTGCGCAGGTGCGAGCGGAGCGCGGCGGCGATGGGGCCGTATGGCGTCGAGCTGCCGCTCGTGGCCGCGCCACGCAGGACACGCCCGGCGCCGGCCTCCTCGGTCAGCCGGGTCTTGCCGATCCCGGCCTCGCCGGAGACGAGCAGCAGCGAGCCGGCGCCCGACCACGCGCGCCGGATCGCGGCCGCGAGCCGCGCGCCCTCGGCCTCACGACCGACGAGCGCGCTTCTCACGTCCATGCCTCAGCCGGCCACCGGGGCCGGATCCGGGCGCACGACGACGGTGTCGGCGACCGGCGTGATCTCGTCCGCCGGCATCCCGCTGCGCTCGGCATGCGCGCGGATCGTCTCGGGGCTGTCCGCCTCGTAGATGCAGAACGTGCCGAGCGTGCCGTCGTCCTCGGACACGACGTAGCTGCGGATCCAGCGGACGCCGGACCCTTCCTTGTCGCCCTCTTCGGTCGAGCGGGCGGCGGTCGCCTCGAGGTCGCCCGGCGTCGGCCAGGCGTTGCGGCGGCGGATTCCGTAGAGCTGCATAGGGGTCTCCTTCTCGGGGCGCGGGCCCCGCGTTCGGTGTTGAAGCGACCGTACGCCCACGGGGTCCGGGTTGCATGAGCGAAATCACCGTATTCGCATGCCGTACCGGTGTCAGAGCGCGGCGCCGAGCTCCTCGAGCAGCTCGCGCAGCCGGCGCTGCTTGGCCTCGCCGAGCCGTTTGCCGATCCGCGCGTCGATGTCCGCCATCAGCTCGCGGGCGATCGCGAAGACCTCACGGCCCCTGGCGGTCGAGCGGACCAGCTTGGCCCGCCCGTCGGCCGGATCGGGCACCCGCTCCAGGTAGCCGTGCGCCTCCAGGTGTGCGACGAGCTGGGCCATCGCCTGCTTGCTGACCCGCGCCCGCTCGGCGAGCACGCCGACGCGCGTCCCGTCGTCGTCGAGGTACTGGAAGACGTTGCCGTGGGCGGACCGCACCTCCGGGTGACCGCGCTCGGCGAGCCGCGCGAGCAGCTCCTCGTCCATGGCCCGGAACGGCTCGCGCAACAGGATCGCGAGGTTCTCGGGGCGGGCCCGTGCGCTCGTGTCGGGGAGGCTTGATCTGGACAAGGTGCTTGTCTATCCTAGCGCCATGAACAGACAAGCAACTTGTCCAATTCGAGTCGGCTCCGACGAGATCACACTGCGCGTCACGAGCGCCGCGCTGCTGGTGGCCGATGTGACACTCCCGGCGGGCGGCGGCCCGCCGGCGCTGCACCGGCACGCGCCGGAGGAGGTGTACCGGCTGGAGCGCGGCGAGCTCGTCATCTACCGCGAGGACGACGCGGGCGAGGTGGAGCGGATCGTGACCGGGCCGGGCGACGTCGTCCACATCCCCGGCGGCCGGGCCCACACGATCCGCAACGAGTCGGGCGCGCCCGCGGAGGCGCACGTCGCGTTCGCGCCGGGCGCCGAGATGGAGGCGTTCATCCGCGCGGCCGGGGCGCTCGGCGAGCCGACGCCCGAGGCCGTGCTCGCGCTGGCCGAGCGCCACGGCATCGAGATGGGCGTCTAGCCCGGGCCGATCAGGTCCCAGCGGTTCCCGGAGATGTCCAGGAACACGGCCACGCGGCCGTAGGGCTCGCTCCGCGGCTCGGTGACGAACTCGACCCCGGCGGCGGTCATGCGCGCGTGGGCCGCGGCGAAGTTCTCCACCCGCAGGAAGAAGCCGACCCGGCCCGGCGAACTGGCCGCCGACCGCGCGGGCCTGCTCCTCACCGTCGGCGCGCGCGAGCAGGAGCCCGGTGCGCGTCCCGGGCGGGCGGACGACGACCCAGCGCTTGGGGCGGCCGTCGTTGGTGGTCGCCGGCGAGTCCTCGACGAGCTCGAACCCGAGCGCGCCGACGAAGAACTCGATCGCCGCGGTCGTAGTCCTCGACGATGACCGCGACGCGCTCGAGGTGCACTCAGTGGCCGTTGGAGGAGAAGTGCATGTAGTCCTTCGTGTCCCCCGCCCACGCGCCCGCCCAGCTCCAGCCGACCGACTGGAAGGCGCGCACGACACGGCCGCCGATCATCCCGGGGCGGCGGCGCGAGCGGTCGCGATAGGACCTGGCCGTCGGGTCGCTGCTCTGCCCGCAGCCGACGTAGGGGTTCTCGCGCGGGTTGAGGTCGACGGCGAGCCCGTAGGCGTGCATCGACCACGTGCCGGTGCGACCGCCGGTGCACGGCGAGGCGGCGGCCTGGCGGCACTCGAAGCTCTGCGTCACGTCGCCGTCGGCCGGGCGGCCGCTCTTCGGGCCGTAGTAGTCGGCGAAGCGCATGTGGCGGATCGGGAACTTCAGGTCGTGCAGGCGCTCGAACACGCCCCCGATCTGCTCCGCGAAGCGCCGGCTGGTGACCAGCTGGCCGGTGTGGTCGCGGCGGTCGAACCCGCGGTAGGTGACGGTCACGAGCCGGAGCCCGGACAGCGGCACCGGGCAGCCCTTGTGCCAGAACCCGCGCTGCTTGAGCTGCGACTTCTGCGAGGCCGACAGCGGCTGCACCGTCGCCGCGTACGACGACGAGGCGAACGCGAGCGCGAGCAGCAGCGCCGGGAGCGCGACGACACGGAGCACGGGCCGCAGTCTAGGCGCTGAGCGCCGCGCGGATCCGCGCGGCGGCCTCGTCCGGCGAGCACGCCTCGGTATCGATCGTCAGGTCGGCGTCCGTCGTCACGGCGCGCAGGCGGCCGGCCGTGGACTCGAGGAGGTCGCCCAACTCCGACCAGCCGGGCGGCTCGCGGGCCACGATCCGCGCGCGCAGCGTCTCCTCGGCCGCGTCGAGGCGCACGACGAGCCGATCGTCGGCGGCGATGGCCGCGAGCACGCGCTCCAGGTGCTCGGGCGACTCGATCACCTCGGCCACGAGCACCAGGTCCTTCTCGATGAGCGGGAGCCACCGCGCGAGGCGCTCCGCGCGCTCGTCGAGGTCCGGGTGCGGATACGTCCAGGCGAGATCGTCCACGTCGACGGCGGCGTGGGCGACCTCGTCGTCGGCCAGCGCGTCGCTGAGCGCGATCAGCGTCGCGGTCTTTCCCGCGCCCGGCGGCCCGGTGATCAGGATCGCGAACACGGCTACGGCTTCTTCGCCGGAGCGGGGCAGGTGACGCTCGCCGGCGGGATCTTCGCGGGATCCAGGACGTTGCCGAGGCGGTCCTTGATCGTCGAGGCGCCCGACTCGCGGGACTTGATCGAGGCCGTGGCCGCCTGCGTGTCCGCGGCGGTCGCGAGGCCCTTCATCGACGCGAGCGCCTTCGGGTCCTTGAGCGACTTGAGCAGCGTGAGCAGCTCGGCTCCGCCGGCCTTGACCTGCCCGTCGGCGGCGCCGTAGTGGGCGATCAGCTCGCCGAGCAGCTTCTCGTCGTGCACGTAGGCCCCGTAGGCGCTGGCGAAGAACTCGTCCGGCCCGTCCCAGGGGTGGCCGTCGGTCGCCGCGCCGCCGCTCCACAGCCCGTCGGTGACCATCACGTACCCCGCCGGGCGCCCGGCGTCGTCGCCCTTGAGGTCGAAGGCGGGCTTCTTCTTGCGGAAGGGCTTCTCCGGCACCGCCACCGCCTTGGTCTTCGCGAGCCGCAGGTAGAGGTCGGTGAAGCGCAGCGCGAACGTGTCGGGCGCCAGCGCCTCGGGGTGCTTGGCGTCCGGGTGGCTGTGGCTCTCGAACACGGCGTGGGAGGCCTCGTGCATCGCCGTCTCCACGCCCGCGTTCTCGAAGTCGTCGGGCGCGAGCGTGATCAGCGCCTTGCCGTCGGCGAAGTGCAGCCGGCTCGCCTCGGTGACCACGTAGACCGACTCCACCCGCCACGGCGACCCGGCCGCGATCGAGCGCGTTGATGCCCGCCACGGCCTTGGCGACCGAGCGGAGCTTCTTGGCCAGCGCCTCCAGGACGGGGAACGCGCGGTTGCCGCAGGCGAGGTACTGCAGATCGGTCATCGAGGAGGTCCCGAAGGTGCTGCCCGGGTCCTCCGGCGCCGCGATCTTCAGGTCGGCGTAGCTGCGGCGCGCGCGCACGGTCACGCCCGACTCGGTGACCTCGCCGACGATCTCGCCCGGTCGCCGGCGTACAGGTGGTCGAACCCGGTCGCCGCCTTGCCCGCGACCGGCGCGGCCAGCAGGCTCGGCGCGGGCGCGAGGAGCTCGCGCCCGGACGGCCGGCGCGGTCTCCGCGAGCCGCTCGGACGCGATCTCGCGCGAGGCCGCTCTCGTCGGCCGGCGCCATCCGCTGCTGGAGCACGTGGACCGCCTCGTGGCGGATCACGCCCGCGCGCTCCTCTGGCGAGAGCAGCAGGGAGGGCGGCCCGAGCACCACCTCGCCGTGCTCGGCCCACGCCGGAGTCGCGGGGTCCAGCGCGGGATGCGGCACCGGCGACACCGACGCCGAGAAGGCGCGGTTGCCGACCGCGGACACGAGGTCGTCGAGCGGGCTCGGCTCGGGCGCGGGTGGCAGGGGCACGGCCTGCTGGTCGCGCCTGGGTTCCGGCCGCCGTATGCGTTCCAAGCCGGGGATCTCACGTCCGACGATAACCGCCTTGCGCCGCCCGCACGAGCGGCCGTACCCTCCCGGCCAGCCATGACGAAGCTGAACGTGTGCATCGCCGGAGCCACCGGCTGGACCGGGCGGGCGCTCGTGCAGGGCGTGCTGGACGCGCCCGACCTGGAGCTCGGCTCGGCCGTGAGCCGCTCCGCGGCCGGCCGCGACCTGGGCGAGGCGCTCGGTCGCGAGGCGCTGGGCGTCCCCGTCCATGGCGCCGTGGGCGAGGCGCTCGACGGGATCGACGTCCTGATCGACTACACGTCGGCCACGGCGGTGAAGCCGAACGCGCTGGCGGCGATCGAGGCGGGCGTGGCGGTCGTGATCGGCACGTCGGGGCTGACCGGCGAGGACTTCGCGGAGCTCGACCGCGCGGCCCGCGAGCGCTCCGTCGGCGTCGTCGCCTCCGGGCAACTTCTCGCTCACCGCCGCGATGTGCCAGGCCGCCGCGCTGCTCGCCGCCCGCCACCTGCCGCACTGGGAGGTCATCGACTACGCGGGCGCGGCCAAGCCCGACGTCCCGAGCGGCACGGCGCGCGAGCTGGCCGAGAGGCTCGGGCAGGTCCGCCGGCCCGAGCTGGGCCATCCGATCGAGGACCTCCACGGGCCGCAGGAGGCGCGCGGCGCGCACCGTCGACGGGACGCAGGTCCACTCGGTCCGCGTGCCGAGCTTCGTCGTCTCGACCGAGGTCGTCTTCGGCATGCAGGACGAGCGCCTGACGATCCGCCACGACGCCGGCTCCACGCCGGAGCCCTACGTCGAGGGGACGCTGCTGGCCGTGCGCAGGGCGCCCGGGCTGGTCGGCCTCACCCGCGGGCTGGACACGCTCCTGCTCGACGCGCCGGCTGACCCGGCACGCGGGGTACGGTGGAGAGGTGCGGATCGCGACCTGGAACGTCAACTCGGTCAAGCAGCGCCTGCCGCGGCTGCTGCCGTGGCTGGACGAGCGCAAGCCCGACGTCGTCTGCCTGCAGGAGACCAAGCTCACCGACGACGCGTTCACCGAGCTCCTCCACGACGAGCTCGCCGAGCGCGGCTACGAGGTGGCGGTCTACGGGGAGCCCGCCTGGAACGGCGTGGCGATCCTCTCGCGCGCCGGGCTCGAGGACGTCGTCACCGGGCTGGAGGGCGCGCCGGGCTTCCCCCATCCCGAGGCGCGCGCGGTCGCGGCGACCTGCGGCGGCATCCGCGTCGTGTCGGTGTACGTGCCCAACGGGCGCACGCCCGGCTCCGAGCACTACGAGTACAAGCTCGCCTGGCTGGCCGCGCTGCGCGACGTCGTCGCCGCCGGCCCGGACGCGACCGTCGTGTGCGGCGACATGAACATCGCGCCCACCGACGAGGACGTCTTCGACCCGGGCGCCTACGAGGGCCAGACCCACGTCACGCCGCCCGAGCGGGAGGCGCTCGCCGCGCTGCAGCAGGTCGGGCTCCACGACGTCGTCCGCGACCGCTGGCCGGACGAGCGCGTGTTCAGCTACTGGGACTACCGCGCGGGGATGTTCCACAAGGACCTCGGGATGCGGATCGACCTCGTGCTCGCGGGCGGGCCGGTCGCCGAGCGCGTGAAGGCGGCGTGGATCGACCGGCAGGCCCGCAAGGGCAAGGGCCCGAGCGACCACGCGCCGGTGATCGTCGACCTCGACGAGGCGCCCGACGGCGACATCGGCCCCGTCGTGCCGCCCCCGTCCGCCCCCGCGCTGCCCCGCGGCGCCGCGAAGCTGCCGCAGTCGCCCTAGGCCGTGGGCCTCGTCGCGGTCTTCGCCGATGCGCACGCGCACGCGGAGGCGCTCGACGCGGTGCTCGCCGCCGCCGAGGCGAGCGGCGCGGAGGCGCTGTGGTCGCTCGGCGACATGGTCGGCGGCGGCCCGGACCCCGAGCACGTCGTCCTCTGCACGCGCGAGCGCTGCGCGGTCGACGCTGATGGGCAACCACGACTACGGGGCGACGGGCTCGGCCGAGCCGAGCCGCTTCGGCGACCCGGGATCGCAGGCCGTGCTGTCGATCGAGCTCGCGCTGGAGCGGCTGGACGACGACGCCGTGGCGTGGATGCGGCGGCTCAAGCCGGCGGCGCGCCGCGGCGACGTGCGCTGCTGGCACGGCGGCCCGCGCAACCCCGTGCACGAGTACGTCGGCGCGTCCAACGCCGGCGCCTGCCTGGCCGCGCAGCGCGGGCCGCTCGGGCTGGTCGGCCACACGCACGTCCCCGCGGCGTGGCGGGCGGCGGAGCGCGGCGCCGCGAAGGCGACCCGGATCCGCGTCGGCGAGCCGCTGGACCTCGCGGGCGGCAAGTGGCTGCTCAACCCGGGAGCGGTCGGCGCGCCGGTCCCCTCCCCGCGCCAGGGCTGGTGGGACGGGCTCGACGCCCAGGCCGCCGACGGCGCGTACTGGCTCCTGCTCGACCTCGACGCGAGCGTCGCGACCTGGCTCCGCGCCCCGTACGACCCCGGCCCGGCGCGCGAGCGCGCCCGGGCGCTCGGGCTCGACGTCAGGCGACCGCGCGCAGCCGCGAGGCCAGGCGGACCGGCGCCCGCCCCAGCAGCGCCTCGCGGCGCCGGGCCGCCACCCGGGCCGCGCCCGACGTCCTGAGCACGATCGGGACGCCGTGGCGGCGCACCGAGCGCGCGTGCGAGAAGCCCGCGACGGTCACCACCGCGCGCACCTCCCACTCGCCCTCGGGGAGCCGCCCGCCGCCCGCGGCGGACGCGGCGTCGATCTCGGCGCGCGACCTCAGCACGGCGCGGCCCCCGTCGAGCACCACCTCGGTGTCGACCGGGAGCAGGTACTCGCTGCCGTCCCGCAGCGAATGGAGGAACAGCTGCACGCGGCTCGCCGCGAGCGCGTCCGTGGCGTCGAGGTCGCCGGCGGGCAGCGCTCCCCGCAGCGACTCGGGCGCGCGCCAGAGCACGCGGTCGCCGCGGCGCTCGAACTCGAGCTCGCCGAGAGCGGCTTCGACGCGGAGCGTCGACGCGATCGCCGGCGCGCTCCACCCTGCCGCGGACGCGCGACCGCAGGTCGCGCTCGAACAGGGAGAGCTCGCGGAGCGACTCGTAGGTGCCGCCGCGCAGCAGCGCCGAGCGGATCCGCAGGTTGAACGCCAGCCGCTCGTGGACGCCGCCGTCGTAGCGCTCGAGGGCGAGCGCGCGGATCGTCGCGACCAGGCGCCGGTTGTACTCCTCGCCACGGCGCGCGAACGGCCCGCCGCCGAGGCGCCCGAGCATCTTGCCGCGGTACCAGTGGGTGAGCAGGCGGTCGCGGAGCGGGCCGGGCTCGGTGTGCTCGACCACGAGGTCGAGCACCTCGCGGACGTTGCCGAAGTAGTCCTCCGGCTCGAAGCGCTGGTAGGACGCGTGCGTGGCGGGGTCGCGGAGCGCCCAGTGGTAGCAAGGGCGGTCGGCCAGCACGGAGATGCCGTTCGCGTGGAAGTAGGCGTGCACGACGAACAGGTGGTCCTCGAGCCGCCGGCGGCCCTCGGGGAAGCGGATCCCGTGCTCGACGAGCATCGCCGCGCCGGAACAGCTTGTGCGGCGTGAGCAGCCCGAGGAGCTTCGCGTCGTCGAACGCGACGGCGCGCAGGTTCTCCCGGAACAGCTCGCGCGGCACGCGTCTTGCCGTGGGCGACGACCTTGCCGATCACGACGTCCGCGGCGTCCTCGACGGCGCGCTCGTACAGGTTGGCCAGCGCGTCGCGCTCGAGCCAGTCGTCGTTGTCGACGAAGTAGACGAACTCGCCGCGGGCGAGGTCCATGCCACGTTGCGCGGGCGCCCCGGCCAGCCGGAGTTGGGGATCCGCTCGACGCGCACGTGCGGGTGCTCGGCGGCCAGCGCGGCCAGGCGCGCGGGGGTGCCGTCGGTGGACCCGTCGTCGACGAAGATCAGCTCGTGCTCGGCCGCCGGCATCGTCTGGCCGAGCAGGGAATCCAGGCACTCGTCGATGTTCCGGCCGGGGTTGTAGACCGGGACGATCACGCTGATCTTGAGAGCTCGGGCGGGCATCGGATACCAACCCTGTCGCACTATCTGGACTTTGTCAACCGATTTAGTCGAGAATATGCCCAAGACCGCTTGCCATGGGGCTTCGGGCCCTCCAGCAGCGAGGCGATCTCGGCCTCCTGGGCGGCGCGCATGGCGGCCAATGCGCCGAGCTGGTCGCGGTGGCGGGCGGCGACGCGGAGGCCCGTGTCGGCGGACGCGGTGGTGACGAGGCGCGCGAGCTCCCGGAGCCGCTCGTCGGCGTCGACGGCGAGGCCCTCCGCGTGGGCGGCGGCCTCGGGACGAGCGGCCTGGTCAGCGCAGCCTCGACCGCCGCGTCGAGGTCCTCCGGGGCGACGTCGAACGGCATGTCGGGGTCCCAGAGCGCGGCGTAGCGGGTCGGCTTCGGCTTGGCGAGCGAGACCCGCGGCACCCCGTAGGCGGCGGCGACGATCCGCACGTGCAGCGACGTGCCGACGACCACGCGCGCACGCCGGATGCGGTCGACGATGTCCAGCGGGCGGCGCTCGTCGAGGATCGCGATGTCGGCGCCGCGGGCGCGCGCGCATCACCGCCTCGTAGTCGCGGGTCGCGTCGTGGCCGGTCGCGGTGCCGGCGAGCAGGAGCCGCACCGGCCGGCCCGCGAGCTGCGGGCTGCGCGCCAGCGCCTCCCCCACCCGCGCGTGCCCGAGCATCCGCAACCGCCCGCTCGAGATCTGCACGATCGCGCGTCCCGTCGTCGTCCAGGCGGCCCGGGTCGCAGGACCCCGAGCGCGTGGACGGCGTCGGGCGCGAGCGCGTGCTCGACCCCGAGGTCGGTGAGCAGGGCGCTGGACGGGCGGTCGCGCACGGTGACGCTGTTCGCGCCGCGCAGCGCGGCGACGATCGCCTCCCGCCGCGGCGACTCGACGGTGCGGGCGCCCGCGATCCCGACCGAGTTGAGCACGGTCACCGCCCCGGCGTTGAGCGGAAACGCGAACGGCAGCGGGATGTACGGCGACACGGGAGGCGGGCCGCCGGTCGCCTCGCGGAGGATCGCGACCGCGTCTCGCCGGCGGGCTCGCGACGAAGCGCCGCCACTCGGCCGGGCTCGCCGACATCTTGTACGCCCGGCGCAGGTCGACGCGGCCGACCTGCCCGCCGACGGTCCAGATCGCGTCGAAGCGCTCCGTGCTGCAGCAGCGGGCCGTACGCGGGGATCTCGCGGTCGAGCAGCGCGCGCATGTCGGCGGCGAACGGCG
The DNA here is from genome assembly GCA_963723395.1 of uncultured Solirubrobacteraceae bacterium. GTDB lineage: Bacteria > Actinomycetota > Thermoleophilia > Solirubrobacterales > Solirubrobacteraceae > DATFQI01. The sequence goes on from CAVRQL010000007.1 coordinate 101,536, forward strand.
CCGCGGCGACGACGTCGGCGTCCTCGCAGGTACCGCTCGGTGACGAGCAGGAACAGGAGGTCGCCGAAGTTGTCGCGCTCGTAGGCGCCGACGAGCAGTACGCGCGGGCGGTTCGGCATGCTGTACATACTGCACTAAACCGATCGAGATGATCTAGGAGACGCTGATGGACGAGCGGGACTACTTCGAGGATCGCCGCGAGCGCCGGTGGCGGGAGCTGGAGTCGGAGCACGGCCTGTCGCGCAGGCGGCTGCTCGCGCTGGCCGCTGCCAGCGTCCCCGCCGTCGCGGCCGCCGGCCGGCTCGCGTGGCCCGCTCCCGCGGCGGCCGCATCCACGATCGTCAAGCCGCTCCCGCCCGAGTGGTTCATCCCCCTCGGCACCAACGCGGAGATGCGCTGGGACGCGGTAGCCGGGCTCGGCTACCGCATCCCCAACGAGCGCTTCTTCGTGCGCAACCACACCGCGACGCCGGCGATCGACCCCGCGACCTGGCGGCTGAACGTGTTCGGCAGCGGCCTGCGCCGGCCCGAGGGCCGCGAGTTCTCGCTGCGCGACCTGCGCCGCCTGCCGTCGCGCAGCGTCACCGCCTTCATCGAGTGCGCCGGCAACGGCCGCCGCTTCTTCGCCGACCAGCAGGGGACGCCGGCCGCCGGCACGCAATGGAGCCTCGGCGCGATCGGCGTCGCCCGCTGGCGCGGCGTGCCGCTGGGCGAGGTGCTCGAGCGGGCGGGCATCTCGCGGCGTGCCGTCGACGTGATGCCGGAAGGGCTGGACGCCGAGGTGACCACCCAGGGCCACGTGCGCCGCCCGCTGCCGGTCGGGAAGGCGCTCGACGACGTGCTGGTCGCCTACGAGATGAACGGCGAGCCGCTGCCTCCCGACCACGGCGCGCCGGTGCGCCTCGTCGTCCCGGGCTGGGTCGGCATCGCGAGCATCAAGTGGCTCGGGCGCATCGAGGTCGCCGACCACCCGCTGTACTCGGCGTGGAACACGACCCAGTACCGGATGACCGGTCCGTCGTATCCCGCGGACTCGCCGCCGCTCGCCGAGCAGACGGTCAAGAGCGCGTTCGAGCTGCCGTTCGGCGCGCGCCTGCGGCCGCGCCGCCGGCACGTGCTGACCGGCCGCTCGTGGTCGGGCAAGGCGCCGATCCGGAGCGTCGGGATCAGCGCCGACGGCGGCCGCACGTACCAGCGCGCCCGGCTGCACGGCCCGAACCTTCCCGGCGCGTGGGTGCGCTGGAGCTTCGACTTCGCGCCGCGCGCCGCCGGGAGCTACGAGCTCAGGGCGCGCGCGACCGACGAGCGCCACCGCCGGCAGCCCGACACCGTGCCCTTCAACGACAGCGGGTACCTGTTCGGAGCCGTCGTCCGGCACCCCGTGGAGGTCAGCGCACCCGCTTGAGGTAGCCCCGCGGGTTGAAGGTGAAGAAGAACTTGTGCATGTCCTCGTCGACGACGAACGAGTCGTTCTCGGAGAGGAAGGCCTCGACGGCATCCCACGGGCCGCGGCCGAAGCGGGTGGTGATCGGGTGGCCGTCGGCGTGGGTGTCCTCGACGACGATCGGCCATCCCATCGGCACGCGCGGGCCCCACAGCCGCAGCTCCTCGAGGACGTGGTCGCGGCGGTGCGAGGAGTCGAGCACGATCAGCGCCTTGCCGTCGCCGACCCGCTCGTCGACGGACGCCGCGATCGCCGGGTCCGCCGAGGAGCCGCTGAGGTAGGTGATGCGCGGGTGCTCGGGGCGGCCGGGCTGCTCCTCGATGTCGATCGTGATCACCTGGCCGTGCCCGATCAGGTCGAACAGCCGCGCGAAGTAGTACGCGCTCCCGCCGAACTTCGTCCCGGCCTCGACGATGAAGTCCGGGCGCAGCTCGTGGATCATCTCCTGGTAGAGCCAGAGGTCCATCGGGTTCTTCCAGACCCGCGCGCCGAGGAAGTGCGTGTTCTGCCAGGTCTGCTTGGCCGAGTGGTAGTAGAGCCGGTGGAACTGCTCGACGAGCGCGCGGCGGATCCGGGGCGACGGGCGCTTTCCGGAGACGTCCGCGTTGGCGAAGGCGCGGAACGCCTTCGCCACCGTCTCGTCGGCGGCGTCCCACGGCCGCTCGTCCTTGACCGTGCGCTTGGCGAGGCGGCGGACCGCGCGGAGGGTCGCCGCGTCCACGGCGTCACCGGGCTTGCGGCGCGCGGACAGGGTCCGGTAGCGGCGGATGACGAAGTCGTCGACGCGGGGCACGACGGCGCGCCGAAGGGCTGAAGGGAGTCTTGGGGAGTTCACGCGCGACAGGTTTTCAGACGAACCCGTACGCACGCGGTTGGAGGGCGGCTTTCGCCGCCCTCCTCGAGTCCGCGATCAGCGGCGCTTCACCTTGACGCGCTCGCAGTTGCGCTTGACGCGATCCTTGCGGTCCGCGACGACGCGGTCACGGCCGCTGCCGCAGGAGATCCGGTCCCGCTTGCCGTTCGCGGCCTTGATCCGGTCGCGGCCGGGCCCACCTGAGACGCGGTTGCGGCCCTTGCCGACGTCGATGCGGTCATTGCCGCTTCCGCCGTCGAGCCGATCGTTGCCGGCGTCACCGCGGATGGAGTCGTTGCCCGACGCGCCGGTCAGCACGTCGTCGTCCGGGCCACCGGCGACGGCGTCGCGCCCGCTCCCGCCGCTGAGGCGATCGTCGCCCGCGGCGCCCTTCAGGCGGTCGTCGCCCGCCCCGCCCTTCAGGCCGTCGTCGCCCGCGCCGCCGTCGAGGCCGTCGTCGCCGGCCTCGCCGAGGACCTCGTCGGTCCCGTCATCGCCGGTGGCGAGATCGTCGTCGGGGCCGCCGTTCACCCGGTCGTCTCCGAGCCCGCCGATGAGGTTGTCGGCGCCGGCCTCGCCCGCCAGACGGTCATTGCCGGCGTCTCCGATGAGCCGATCGCCGCCGAATCCGCCGAACGCGCAATCGTCACCACCGAGCGAGCTGACGACGTCGTCGCCGCCGAGCGCGTTGATGTTGTCTCCGGCTTCCGTCCCGCTCAGGGCGTCGTTGGCCTCCGTGCCGGCGCGGTCGTTGGAGCACGGACCGCCGCACAGCCCTTGGGTGGCGGCGTCCTTGGCGCAGAGGTCTTGCGTCTCGTCGCCGAAGCCGTCGCGGTCTGCGTCCGGCTCGATGTCGGCGTTGACCAGGGCCTCCGTGTCCACCGACGCGCCCTGTGCCGCTCGTGTCTCGTTGTCGCCGAGGAGCGGCACGAAGGCGACGATCGTTGCGCCCCCGATCGACCGCTGACCGATCGCGCTGTCCGGGGTCAGGTCGAGCCCGCCGTAGTCCCCGGCGCGGATCGGAATCCGCGTCGAGAAGGTCGACACAGTCGGCGGTTGTCCCACGTCGGAGGGTGGGATGCTCGGGGTCACGGTCTCGCTCCGGCCGACGCCGGTGAACGAGCCTCCGCCGGCGTCACGGACCACTCGCAGCGCCAGCGGCCCGACGCCGTCGCCGACCCGCCAGCGCACGACCACGCCGTCGATCGGCGATGTGAGCTGGCGGCCGGCCAGCGCGGTCTGGATGCCGGTGCACGGCTCCGCGGTCGGGCAGCCGAGGAGCACCTCGTCGGAACTGGTGAGGTCGCTGCCGATCGTGACGGCGGCACGGGCGGACCCCGGGCCGAACAGCAAGCAGATGGTCGCCGCCATCAGGGCGGCGAGAAGGGCGAGCGCCGCTTTGACGTTCGCGTACTCGTTGGGCATTTGCAGCCCCCTTTCAGGATGCGGTGGCCGACGCTACGTCCGCCGGTCCGCGCACACATCGGGCGATCGCCCGAGATCGTGCGCGCCCACCACCTGACCTGTAACGTACAACCGAATGGTTGTAGGAGAGACGAGCGACGCGGAGGTGGACCGCCTCTTCCACGCGCTGGCGGACGCCACGCGCCGCGACATCCTCCACCGCTGCACCGAGGGCGAGCCGTCGGTGTCGCGCCTCGCCGACGGCTACTCGATGAGCTTCGCCGCGGTGCAGAAGCACGTCGCGGTGCTGGAGCGGGCCGGCCTCGTCGCCAAGGAGCGCCGCGGCCGGGAGCAGCTCGTGCGCACCGACGGCGACGCGGTGGCCCGCGCGCGGCGGGTCCTCGACGAGCTCGAGACGGCATGGCGCGGGCGCGTGGACGCGGATGGCCGACCTGCTCGCGTCGCCATGACCGTCGTCAGCGTCGAGAAGGACCTGGAGCGCCTGAGCCTCGTCCTGGTGGCCGAGTTCGACGCCCCGATCGAGCGCGTGTGGGAGCTGTGGGCCGATCCGCAGAAGCTGGAGCGCTGGTGGGGGCCGCCCACCCACCCTTCGATCGTGGACCGGCACGACCTGACCCCCGGCGGCGAGGTCACCTACACCATGACCGGCCCGGCGGGTGAGAAGTCCGGAGGGTGGTGGCGGGTGAAGTCCGTCGACGCACCCTGGTCGCTCGAGTTCACCGACGGATTCGCCGCGACGGACGACATGCCGACCACCGAGGTGCAGGTGCGGCTCACCGAGCGGGACGGCGTCACACGGATGGAGCTCCGCTTCACCTTCGGCTCCGTCGAGCGCATGGAGCAACTGGAGCGCTGGGGCGCGTTCGACGTCTTCCCCCAGTCCGTCGCCCAGATGGACGCGCTCCTCACGTAACCAAGTCAGGAGGCAGTGCGGTGCGCAAGATCACGTCCTACTTCTTCATCTCACTCGACGGCGTCGTGGAGTCACCCGACAAGTGGCACTTCCCGTACTTCGACGACGAGATGGGCGAGGCGGTCGGCGCCGGCTTCGCCACCGCCGACGCGATGCTCATGGGCCGCGTCCTCTACGACGAGTGGGCCGCCTACTGGCCCGAGCACGCCGACGAGCCGTTCGGCGACGTCATGAACGGGATGAAGAAGTACGTCGTCTCGGGCAGCCTGCAGTCGGCGGACTGGAACAACTCCGAGGTCGTCGGAGGCGACGTCGCAGGCGCGGTTGGCGGACATCAAGGCCCAGGACGGCGGCGACATCACGATGTCCGGCAGCGGCACCACCTCGCGCTGGCTGCTGCGCGAGGGACTGCTCGACGAGCTCCATCTGCTCGTGCATCCGATCGTGGTCGGCGGCGGGCTCGGGCGGCTGTTTCCGGCCGGTGAGCCGAGCCTCCCGCTCAAGCTCGTCAGCGCGCAGACGTTCAAGTCGGGCGTCCTCAACCTCAGCTACGCGGCGGCCGATATGTGATCGCTGTTGAAATCCACGGAGGGATGTAGATGTTGAAGCAGGCTGCGGCCGGCGTTGTCGGCCTCGGACTCGTGGGCGGCGTGGGAGCCGTCACGTATGACGACGGTGGCAACGCCACGGTGACCGTCACAGACAAGAAGGGACACAAGGAGTCGGTGCAGATCGGCGGGTCGAACGGCAAGTCGTACTCGTGCCCCGACGGGACCGAGGCGAAGCTCGAGCCGATCGACATCCATGCGGGCCGGGTCAAGATCACCCTTCGCCGGGTGAAGAAGCGCATCGACGCCATCGAGGCTCGCTACCCCAGTGGAGAGGCTCCCGGGAAGGTCGTCGATCGCTACCGCGCTCTCGGCAAGCGCGAGAACAAGCTCGTGGACGCCTTCAACTCGGCGATCGACCAGCACAACGCCGTGCTGAAGGAGAACTGCGACCCCGCGTAGCCCTCTGCGGCGGGTCAATAAGCTGGGCGGCGTGGATGTGCTCGTCACGGACGCGCCGCGAGCGGCCGTGACCGCATGAGCACGGCCGACAACGCCTTGCGCCGCGCCACGGCCGCGGTCTATGCCGTCTTCATCCTGAGCGGCTTCGCGTTCGCGAGCTGGGCGTCGCGGATCCCGCAGATCCGCGACGCCCTCGACCTCACGCCGCGGACGCTCGGGCTCGTTCTGCTGGCGATCGCGATCGGGTCGGTGACCTCGATGCCGTTGTCCGGCCTGGTCGTCGCGCGGCTCGGGACGGCGCGCACGATCGCCGTGATGGCCCTGGTGGCGGCCGCCGGGCTGGTCATCGCCGGGCTCGGCTATCGCGTCGGCGTGCTGCCGGTCGTGATCGGGCTGTTCGCGCTCGGCGTCGGCAACGGGACGTGGGACGTGGCGATGAACGTCGAGGGCTCGGCGGTCGAGCGGGAGCTCGGGCGGGCGATCATGCCGCGCCTGCACGCGGGGTTCAGCATCGGCACCGTGGCGGGCGCGCTCGTCGGCGCGGCGATGGTGGCGTTCGGCGTCTCGGCCATGGTCCACCTCCTCGGGGTCGCGCTCATCGTGGCCGTCGGCGGCCCGTACGCGGTGCGCGCGTTCCTGCCGGACAGCAGTGCGCCGGAGGAGGAGGGCGAGCGCCGCAACCCGCTGCGGGCGTGGACCGAGCCGCGCACGGTGCTGATCGGCGTGTTCGTGTTCGCCGCGGCGTTCACCGAGGGGACGGGCAACGACTGGCTCGGCGTCGCGATGATCGACGGCTACGGCGCGGACGCCGCGCTGGGCGCCCTGACGTTCGCGGTCTTCCTCGGCGCGATGACGCTCGGCCGCTGGTTCGGCCCGGGCCTGATCGACCGCCACGGCCGCGTGCTCACCGTGCGCGCCTTCGCCGCGATCGCGCTCGTCGGGCTCGCCCTCGTGGTGTGGGGCTCGGCGCTGCCGGTGGCCATGGCGGGTGCGGCGCTGTGGGGCCTCGGCACGGCGCTCGGCTTCCCGGTCGGGATGAGCGCGGCCGGCGACGATCCGGCGCACGCCGCCGCCCGGGTGAGCGTGGTGGCGACGATCGGCTACATCGCCTTCCTCGCCGGGCCGCCGCTGATCGGCTTCCTCGGCGAGCACACCGGGACGCTCCGCGCGCTCACCGTCACCGGCGGGCTCGTCGCACTCGGGCTCCTGATCTCCGGCGTCCTGCGGCCGCTTCCCGAGCCCGACCGCGCGACCGCCGTGCGTTGACCCGCGCCTACTCTCTTCTTCTTCCCGGTCAGGAAGCGTGGGAGCGGCACCGTGCCGCGCGTGAAGATGGTCTGCCCGTAGTCGCGGTCCTCGCGGCTGGGCCGCTCGTCGTCGTCGGCGACGATCGGCCGGATTCGGCTCAGCTTGTCGGCGTGGTCGCCGACAAGCCCGGCGGACGGCGCTGCGGCGCTCTCGCGCCTGGCTGACTTGAACATGTGCGGCCTCCTGGGCCCGGGGTTCACTCCATACCTTCGGAGCAGCCGTCCCGTTTGTGACACGCGAGATCGATGCGCACCGTCAACAGCTCGGTGCCCATCAGGCGGACGACGAGCGCGTTGAGCCGCAATCCCATCCGGCGTAGCCGCGCCTTCGGATCGTCCTCGTCGAGGACCTGCGCCGTGCCGCCGCGCCAGCCGTCACGCAGCTTGATGCGGACGCGCGGGTTCGCGCGGATGTTGCGGACGTAGTTCGCTCGGGCTCCGTGCTCGGCGACGATCCAGACGGTGTCGCCGTCGACGACGTGCCCGACCGGTGTCCGGCGCGGCTCGCCGCTGCGCCGGCCGGTCGTCTCGAGGATCGCGTAGCTGCCCGGCGCGAGATCGTGCCGCACCGCCCAGCGGACGAGCGGGTTGACGACCCGTGTCGCAAGGCCCGTGCTGATCCGGCGCTTGTCCACCACGTCTGGATCTTCCCACCCGGCGCTTGACCCGCCGCCGTGGTGCCGCGAAGCTCGCCGCATGCCGGCGCCCTCGCCAGAGCAGCAACAACGCGCGCGGATCTTCGGGGTCCTGTTCGCCCTGACCTTCGTGACCTCGATCGCGGGCCTGCTCCTCTACGACCCCGTTCTCAACGACGCCGACTACATCCTCGGCACCGGGGCCGACACGCGCGTCCAGCTCGGCGCGCTCTGCGAGATCTTCCTCGCCATCACGAACATCGGCACCGCCGTCGTGCTGTTCCCCATCGCCAGGCGCCAGAGCGAGTCGGCCGCGCTCGGCTACGTCGCCAGCCGCGTCGTCGAATCCATCGTCATCCTCGTCGGCGTCATCAGCCTGCTGTCGGTCGTGACGCTGCGGGAGGACTTCGCGGGAGCCGGCGCGGACGCCGGCTCACTCACCCTCGCCGGCCAGTCGCTCGTCGCCATCCACGACTGGACCTTCCTTTTCGGGCCCGGCTTCTGCGTCGGCGTGAACGGGCTCCTGCTCGGCTACCTGTTCTACAAATCAGGGCTCGTGCCGCGGTGGATGGCGATGTTCGGCCTCGTCGGCGGCCCGCTGATCTTCGCCTCGGCGATCGCCGTGCTGTTCGGCGCCTACGAGCAGGACGGGCTGCACTTCGTGTTCTCGATCCCGGAGATCATCTTCGAGTTCTCGATCACGATCTTCACCATCGTCAAGGGCTTCAGGCCGTCCCCGATCCTCGACGACGCGCGTTACGCCTGAGCCACGATCGTCGCGGCGAGCGCGGTCCGGTGGTCCTTCGTCCACGGCGGCCCCAAGGTCGCCCGCGGTCCGTGCAGGACCTCCTCGGCCCGCCCGTCCAGCAGGCCGGCCGCCTGGGCCTCGATCGCCTTCGCGTCATAGAGGTGGACCTTCCAGCCGCGAGCCTGCGCGAGCTCGGCGAGCTCCTGGCGGTACATGATCGCGTCGGCCCGGGACTCCCACGGCACGCGGCGCTGGACGGCGATGTCCTCTGGGAAGTCGCAGCGGCCACGCCCGGAGTGAGATCGAGACGACCGGTAGCGCGCCGGAAGCTCGTCCAACGCAGCTGACGCCGCCCGGGCGACCGACGCTCGCGCCTCCGCGACCAGCGCAGCCGTCTCGGCGACATCCAGACGCGAGCTCTCGTAGTGGATCGGCGCCGCCGACACCCCGGGCTCGATCAGCTCGATCCGCCGGCGGTCCACGACCTCGTGGTCGGCCGATGCGGTGACCGCGACGGCCCAGCCGAGGTGGTCGGCGATGCCCAGGCGCATGGCGCCGGATTATCACGCCGCGGGCGCGAGCCGATCCGCCGCCTCGACGGCGAAGTCGCCGAGCTCGCGGTCGAACCTGGCCGGGGCCTCGAGGAACGGGCAGTGTCCGATGCCCTCGTACCAGGAGGCGGTAGCCGTCGGGCAGACGTCGAGCACGTGCTGCCCCATCGCGGGCAGCACGACGGTGTCAGCCAGCCCGTGTGTGACCAGCACGGGCACGGACAGCCGGGAGAGGACGTCGTCGGCGTCGATCTCGCGCGCGAACAGCGCTCCCCTCACCTCGGGGGCCACGACCATGTTCCAGCCCAGTGCCGTGCTCCATTCCTCCGGACCGAGTGGCTGAGCCGTGCAGCCGCGCAGGAAGCGCCGCATCGCGGCGATGTTCACCCGCAGGTCGGGGCCGCACGCGTCGCCGGCGTTGTCGAGGAGGGCGGGACCGATGTGGTCGAAGGCAGGCGTGCGCAGCACGGCGCCGCCGACGAGGTTGACCCCGGCGATCGACTCCTCGCCGTACACGCGCAGGTAGTCGGTCACGACGAAGCCGCCGTATGACCACGCGACGACGACGGGTCGGTCCAGCTCGAGCTGGGTGATGACGGCGTTGAGGTCCTCCGCCCACAGCTGCGGGTCGACGTACTGGCCGGCGTCCAGCGGCTTGTCCGACATGCCGTGGCCCCGGAGGTCGAAGGTCACCAGCCTGAAGCCCTCGGGCAGGGCCCCGGTCATCTGTCGCGACCAGCACAGCTGGGATTGCGACCAGCCGTGCACGAAGACGATCGCGCGCCCGTCGGGGTCACCCCACTCCTCGACGTGCAACCTGAGCGTCCCGCCACCGCGGACATCGTGCGTCTCCATCTCCGTGCCTCCTCCGCTCGCTCGAGCGGGGTTCGTCGTTAGCAGTTCGCTCGCGACGCTACGGGCGGTCGGCGCGGCTGGCATCGGCGCCAACACGCAAGTCCTCAGGCGACGGTTGGCGGCGTGCACGCAGCGTCTCGGAGAACCGCACCGCGGCGGCTGCGCGGCCGGCCTTGCCGGACACCCGCATCTTCACGTAGACGTTGGAGAGGTGGCGCTCCACCGTGCGCACGCTCAGGCACAGGCGCTCCGCGATCGCCTCGTTGGTCAGCCCCGCCGCCACCAGCTCGAGGACGTCGAGCTCACGCGGGCTCAGGTCGGCGACCTCGTCTGCCGCGGGTGAGGGCTCCGCGCCGAGGAAGGCCCGGAGCTCGTCCACGAACGTGTGCCAGGCCGGCTCGTCGGCCAGCAGGATGTGGTTCGCCGACTCGAGCAGGACGAGGCGGGCTCCCGGGATGCGAGCGGAGAGCATGCGCCCCTCCTCGACGGGGACGGCCAGGTCACCGCGGGCGTGGGCGACGAGCGTCGGCGTCGTCACTTGCGATGCGAGGTCGAGCACGTCGATGTCGTTGCGCGCCTCATAGAGCCGCAGGGCGACCGCGGCCGAGGTCGATCGCCGCTGGAGCTCGTCGTACCACGCCATCTGCTCCGCCGTGCCGTGCGGGAGGAACCGCATGCTGAACACGCGGCGGAACGAGGGATCCGGCGCCTCCCAGCCGGCGCGGATCGCCGCGGCCATCGCGTCTGCGTGCCGGCGCTCCGCATCGCCGCGACGCATCCTGCCGCGCGCATATCCCCCGTACAGCACGAGGCGGGTGACCCGCTCGGGATGACGAGCCGCGTAGGCCATCGCGATCGCTGCGCCCTGCGAGACGCCGAGCAAGGCGAAGCTGATCGATGCCTGCCGCCTCGATGACGGCCTCCAGATCGCCGACCCAGGTGTCGACGTCGAGCCGCCCCGGCTCGCGATCGGAGAGCCCGCAGCCGCGCTCGTCATACCGGACCACCGTGTGGCTCGCTCCCAACTCGGCCAGCCAGTGACGCCACACCGGGCTCTCCCAGTCGAAGTCCAGATGCGTCAGCCACGTCGCCACCCGCACGAGCGGCGGCCCCCTGCCGTGGATCGCCAGCGCCAGCCGTACGCCGTCACCAGCCGTGCAGAAGCGAACGTGCTGCTCCACGAACCGAGCCTACAACCGCGGAATATCGCGGGCGAGGAGGCGTCCTTCGGTCATCGGGCCAGGCCACTGGCCACCGAGACCACCAAGGAGTACACGATGCACCCGCAGCACTCGACCACCGCCCCGCGGTGGCGCCGAATGACCATGCACGCAGCGATCGCCGTCGCGCTCGCCGCGTCGATCGCCCCGGCGACCGCCTCGGCTCAACATACGCCGAGCGGCGGCCTCGGCGGCCCCACCTTCGAGGCCGCCGACCCGCCGCCCAGGAACCAGGGCGGCCTCCAGCCCGACCGACGTCCACACGCTCCCTTTCAACGCCTTCCGGCTTCCCCAGCACGACGGCGGCGGCGAACGTCGTCGTGGATCGGGCCACGGGTGATCTGCTGGGCTCGAAGAGCCCGGACATGCGCTGGGCGCCGGCCAGCACGACCAAGATGATGACCGGGCTCCTGGCCGTCGAGGCGATCAACGACGGCACCGTCTCACTCAACGACACGGTCACCATCCAGCCCGACGTCAACATCGAGGGCGGCGGCGCGATCGGTCTCAACCCCGGTGACACGATCTCGCTGCGCGACCTTCTCAACATGGCGCTGATCGAGTCCCAGAACGACGCGGCAGCGGCAGTCGGCACCTACGTCGGCAGCCAAGGCGGGAACGACCCGAGCTGGATGGGCCGCGCCGCGTTCGTGCAGGCCATGAACGACCGCGCCGACGAGATCGGGCTCACCAACACGCGCTACATCAGCATCGCCGGACGGGATCCGGAGGACCTCGGGCGCGAGCACGCCGACCCCACCGCACCGGGCTACGGCTACTGGCCCACGCAGGTGGGCTGCGACGGGAACGAGTTCAACAACCCGCCCTGCGGCCACTACTCGACCGCCCGGGACCTCGCGGCGCTCGCGCGGGTGGCGCTCGACGAGCCGAAGTTCGCCACGATCGTGGGGCGCAACAGCTACCGGACCACCACCTGGCGCAGCGCCGAGCGGCGCCGTGCGCGACTACACCCTCGACAGCACCAACCAGCTGCTCCCCGGCGAGCCGCTGGCCTACACCGGCGCGTACGGCGTGAAGACCGGGACGACGGACATGGCCCGCGAGAACCTCGTCTCGGCCGCCAAGAACACCGCCCCGGACACCGAAGACGTCATCGCCGTCGTCCTCGGCTCCGACGACGACGCGAGCACGCCCGAGGACCGGTTCACCGACAGCATCGCGCTCCTCGACTGGGCGCTCGACCGGTAGCCCGCCCGCCGGCGGGCGGCGCCGCGCATCACGCGCGGCGCCGCCGCGTCGGGGGACCTCCTGCGCGAGGATGTTCTCGTGCCCTCCACCGACGCCACCCGACTCGCCGTGCTCATCGACTCGGACAACACGACCGCGAGCCTCACCACCGAGCTGCTCGAGGAGATCGCCAAGTACGGAACGCCGACGATCAAGCGCGCCTACGGCGACTGGACCACGCAGCAGCTCGTCGGCTGGAAGGAGGAGCTGCTGCGCCACGCGATCCAGCCGGTGCAGCAGTTCGCCTACACGCGCGGGAAGAACTCCACCGACTCGGCGCTGATCATCGACGCGATGGACCTGCTCTACGCCGGGAACCTCGAGGGCTTCGTCATCGTCTCGAGCGACAGCGACTTCACCCGGCTGGCGACACGTCTGCGCGAATCGGGGATGACGGTGTACGGGCTCGGGCGCCGCAACACGCCCGCGCCGTTCGTCGCCGCCTGCGACCGGTTCATCTACCTCGACCTTCTGAGCCAGGAGCCGCAGGAGCCGGCGCAGCCGGCGTCACAGGACGGGGAGCCGGCAGCCCCGCGGGCCAACCTGAAGCGGATCCTGTCGACGGCGATCAGCGGCACGTCCAAGGACGACGGCTGGTCCAACCTCGGCGAGGTCGGGTCCTACCTGATCAAGAGCCATGCCGCGTTCGATCCCCGCGACTACGGCCACGCCAAGCTCGGCGAGCTGGTCCGCGCCGAGCCCTACGTCGATGTGAAGGACGTGCCCGGCCCGACCGGGTTGAGCCAGCTGTGGGTGCGGCTCAAGCCAACGGCTCCCAAGACCGCGCGCCGCCGATAGGCCAAGGAGGCACACCTCGTCGCCCGTCCTGTCGAACCTCCGGTAGTCGCGCTCAGCGCCGGCGGAGGCTGCTGCTTATCGGCGCATCGCGCCACTCGCGGCGACGCGAGACTGAGGGGAGGCCGCGTGCGCGAGAGCCGTGACGAGGCATGCCTCTTAGGCCGCGTTCGCCGGCAGTCACCGGTCCGATGCGCTTCTGTCGCGGCCGCGGCGCCGCGCCGCAGCCGTACGGGCCGTGAATCGCGGTGAGCCGCAGCCGTCCCGAACCCGGTGTTCGGCGTCGCGCAACTCGGCGGCCGTGTCAGCGGACCATCGCCTTCCACTCCTCGCGCCGGGCGTCGTCGCGCGTGACCCGCAGGGCCGCCGCCGCGTCCGGGACGTCCTGCTTGCAGCGCGCGCCGGCGGGCGGCAGCACTCGTCCTCGAGGTAGGCGAGGACGTTTCCGATGATGCAGGGGTTGAGGTCGGTGACGGCCCCGTGGCCGTCGCTCTCGTAGGTCAGGAGCCGGGCGTTGCCGAGGTCGGCGGTCGTAGCGGCGGGCCCAGATGTACGGCGCGGCCGGGTCGTGCGTGCCTCCGATGACGAGGACGCTGCGTGCTCCCGGGGCGTGCGTGAACGGGCCTCGGTAGACGCCTCGGGGTGAGAGCGGGTAGAGGCTGACTCCGGCCCACTCGTAGCCGCGGACCCACCAGAAGTGGGGCGAGAGCCCGTAGGCGTGCTCGTTGGCGCGGAGGAAGGGCTCGAAGCGGCGGGGGTAGCGGCCCTCGTTCATCATGTACGCGGGATAGGCGGAGCCGACGGAGCCCGCCCCATCGCCTGCCAGCGCTCGGATGCCGTCGCCGTCGCCCGCCGCGACACTGGCGAGCGCCGCCGCGAGCGGTGACCAGGCGAAGCGGGTGTACAGGGACTCCTCCGCCGCGACGAGGACGTCGTCGCCGGACACGGGATCGCCCTCGCTCACCGGGGCCGGGGTCTCGTTCAGCCGCTCGACGAGCGCGTCGAAGTCTCCGGACGGGTCATCGGCGCCGAGCGCGCAGCCGGCGAAGCGCACCGAGCACCAGTGGATGAAGCGGTCGAGGGAGCGCTCGAAGCTCGCCTCCTGCTCGCGGACGCCCTCCAGGGGCTGCTTGATCCACGCCTCGCCGTCGGTCGGCGAGTCGATGACCATCGCGCCCGTGCGGCCGGGGAACAGGGTCGTGTAGGTCTCGCCGATGAGCCCGCCGTAGGACGCGCCGTAGAAGTTGAGCTTCGGGTCGCCGACCGCCGCTCGCAGGCGATCGAGGTCTCGTGCGACGTTCGCGGTCGTGAGCCAGCGCAGGATCGAGCCGTTCGCGCTGACACAGCGCTGCACGTGGTCGCGCGCGCTCCGGTGCAGCGCGGAGCCGGTCGAGCGTCTCCGGGCGGATGAAGCGATCTCCGTACGACGGGGAGCAGTCGCGCACGGCGGGCGTGCTCGCCCCCACGCCCCGCGGATCGAACCCGACGAGGTCGTAGCGCTCGCTGAACCGCGCCAGCGCCGGCGGCGGGGCGAAGCGGACGAAGTCGACGCCCGAGCCGCCCGGCCCGCCCGGGTTGAAGAACAGCGACCCCAGCCGCCGCGACGGATCGGCGGCCGGCTTGCGGATCATCGCCAGCGAGATCTGCTCCCCGCCCGGGCGCGCGTAGTCGCGCGGCACCGATGCAGTCGTGCACTCGAACCCCTCGTGGCAGGCCTCCCACTCCAGAGTCGCCGCCCCCGCCCTGGGCACCACCACCGCCAGGACCAAGAGGGCGAGAGGCAGACCGGGAGCCGGTGAGGTTGAGCGCATGCCCGGCAAGACGGACTTGCCCGCCGGGGTATTCCCGAACTCAGACGAGCGTGCGGAGCTGCCGCACCGCGAGCGTCAGCCCCGCGATGTCGGGCTCGCCCTCGCGCGACAGGGCGCGGAGGAAGGAGGTGAGCCGGCGGACGGCCTCCGAGCGGGAGTGCAGGAAGCGCTCGACGGCCTCGATCGCCGAGCGCGACGGCGAGTCCTCGAGCGCCTTCTGGGTGAGCTCGCGGCGGGCCTGCGCGGCGTCCTCGCGGACGGCTTGCAAAGCCCAGCGCTGCATGCGGCTCCGCGCGCGGACGTTGTCGAGCTGGGTCTCGAGCCAATCGATGCGCAGCTCGGCGCCGAGGGCGAAGGTGACCTTGGCGACGTCCTCGAGGTCTCGGCCGGTCACAGAGGCGACCGCGACCAGGTCCGGGGCAAGCGCGAGCTCCGGGCTCAGCGCGTAGGCGCTCGCGACCTCGGCCGGCACGCCGGCGGCCACGAGCCGCTCGGCCACGCTGTCGCGCCGTGCGCGGCGCTCGTCGGAGCCGAGCGAGGGCAGGGCCTCGGTGAGCTTCTCGATGCCGTCGCGGCCGGCGGAGATGACCGCCTCCATCGACCCTTCGGGCTCGCGCTCGAGGTACCAGCGGGTCGCGGTGTCGACGATCATGTCCACGCCGCCCATCAGCTCCGAGTGGATCTCGGGCTCGACAGCGTCGAGCCGCTCGACGGCGTCCCAGCGCGCCGCCGCGCCGGTCACCGCGCGGGCGATGCGGTAGGCGCGCACGACCTCGGCCGGGTCGCAGCCGCGCTCGGCGACGAGCTGGGAGGCGAACGTCGGCCCCAGCGCGTTGACGACCGAGTTCGAGGAGGCCATGCACAGCAGCTGCCGGCGCAGCGGGTGCTCGCCCAGCAGGTGGCCGCAGCGCTCGATGACGGCGGGCGGGAAGTAGGCCCGCAGATCGCGCTCCAGCCACGCGTCGTCGATGAACTTGGACTTCTCCAGCGCCCGCGCGATCCAGCGCTTGGCGTACGCCACCAGCACCGCGAGCTCGGGTCGCTCCATCCCCCGCCCCCCGCGCCGGCGGTCGGCGATCTCCTCGGCGTCGGGCAGGTTCTCCGACGCGCGGTCGAGCATGCCCTGCTCCTCGAGCAGGCCCATCAGGTCCTCGTAGGCGTACAGCCGCGCGGCGGAGCGCTCGACCTCCTGGCCGATGATCTGCGCCTGCAGGAAGGAGTCGTAGAGCACGTGCGCGACGACGTCCTCGGTCACGGCCTCCAGGAGCTCGTCGCGTTCCGGGCGCGTCATCTCGCCGCGCCGCTCGGCCAGGCCGAGCAGGATCTTCAGGTTCACCTCGTGGTCGGAGCAGTCGACGCCGGCCGAGTTGTCGATGAAGTCCGCGTTGATGCGCCCGCCGCGCTCGGAGAACTCGACCCGCGCGCGCCGGGTGAAGCCGAGGTTGCCGCCCTCCCCCACGACCCGCGCGCGCAGGTCGCGGGCGTCGACGCGGATCGCGTCCGAGGAGCGGTCGTGCGCGTCGGCGTCGGTCTCCGAGGATGCCTTGACCACGGTCCCGATGCCGCCGTTCCACAGCAGGTCCACCGGCGCGCGCAGGATCGCGCGGATCACGTCGGTGGGCGCCGGGCGCTCCTCGTCGGTCGCCAAGGCCGAGCGCGCCTCCGGTGACAGCGGGATCGCCTTCGCCATGCGCGGCCACACCCCGCCGCCCTCGGAGATCAGCGACCGGTCGTAGTCGTCCCACGAGGAGCCCGGCTTCTCGAACAGCCGCTTGCGCTCGGCGAACGAGGCCGCCGCGTCGGGCGAGGGGTCGATGAAGATGTGCCGGTGGTCGTAGGCGGCGACGAGCCGGAGCTTGTCGCTGAGCAGCATCCCGTTGCCGAACACGTCGCCCGACATGTCGCCGATCCCGACCACGGTGAACTCGTCCACCGCCGGGTCCATGTCCATCTCGTGGAAGTGGCGCTTGACCGACTCCCAGGCGCCGCGCGCGGTGATGCCGAGCTTCTTGTGGTCATAGCCGGCCGAGCCACCGGAGGCGAACGCGTCGTCGAGCCAGAAGCCGTACTCGCGCGAGATGCGGTTGGCGACGTCGCTCAGCGTCGCGGTGCCCTTGTCGGCCGCCACCACCAGGTAGTTGTCGTCCTCGTCGAGCACCCGCACGCCGGGCGGGTGCACGATCTCGCCGTCGACGAGGTTGTCGGTGACGTCGAGCAGCGCGCGGACGTAGACGGAGTACTGCTTCTCCACCTCGGCCAGCAGCTCGTCCCGCGCGGCCGGCACGTGCTTGAGGATGAACCCGCCCTTGGCGCCCGCCGGCACGATGATCGCGTTCTTCGTCAGCTGGGCGCGCATGAGCCCGTAGACCTCGGTGCGGTAGTCCATCCGGTCGCTCCAGCGGATGCCGCCGCGCGCGATCCGCCCGCCGCGCAGGTGGATGCCCTCCATCCCGGGCCCGTAGACGTAGATCTCGTAGACCGGGGAGGGCTTCGGCATCGCCGGCACGTCGGCCGAGCGCAGCTTGAACGCCATCGCCTCCGCGTCCTCGCGGTACGCCGACGTCCGCAGCGTCGCGTCGATCAGCGAGAGCTGGTTGCGCAGGATCCGGTCGTGGTCGAGCGAGACGACGTCCTCGAGGTCGCCGAGGATCTCCTCGCGCAGCGCGCGCTCGCCCTCCTCGTCGCGCTCGCGCGACGGGTCGAAGCGGGCCTCGAAGTAGCGCACGAGCTTCGCGGTCACCTCGGAGTTGGCCACCAGCACCTCGTTCTGGTAGCCCTCGGTGAAGCGCGAGCCGACGCGCTGGCGGTACTTGCGGTACGCCCGCAGCACGGCGAGCTGGTGCCGGTCCAGGCCGGCGGTCACCACGAGCCGGTTCAGCGAGTCGCTCTCCGCGTCGCCGCGCCAGACGGCGGCGATCGCCTCCGCGACCCCCGCGCCGCGCGACTCGACGTCGAGCGGCTCGCCAGAGGGGCCCAGCACCCGGAACTCCTGGACCCAGACCTCGTCCTCCTCGCCCGAGAGCCGCGTCGAGAGCTCCTCGGAGACCTTCAGGCCGAGGTCCTCGAGCATCGGCATCGCCTGCGAGAGCAGCACCTTCTCGCCGCGCTTGTACAGGCACACGCGGGTGAACTCGTCGAGCGCCTGGATGCCGACGACGTGGTGCTCGCCCTCGGAGAGCCGCGCGAAGCAGGCGATGTCGTAGGCGGCCGAGGCGACCGCGGTGTAGCCCTTGTAGTGCTCGGGGAAGCGGTCCTGCCACGCCTCGGCGAGCCGGCGGCCGGCCACGGGGCCGTTCTGGGCGATCAGCGTGTCGCGCAGCTCGTCGTCCCAGGTCCGGGCCAGCGCGATGACCTCGCCCTCGAGCGCCCGCAGCGCCAGCTCCGGGAGCTCGCCCGGGGCGTGGACGAGGAAGTGCACCCGCGCGCGCCCGGTCTCGTCGACGACGTGGTGGGTCTCGACCTTGGAGGTCCCGAACCGGCGCCGCAGGAGGCCGCGCACGCGCTCGATCAGGGAGGCGTCGTAGCGGGCCCGCGGCATCGTGAAGATCAGCGACGCGTTGCGCCCGTCCTGGTCTCGCCGCCCCAGCAGCCGTACCTTGCGCGTGCCCTCGAGCGCCATCAGCGAGCGGACCGCGCCCGCGAGGTCCTCGACGGGCGCCGCGAACAGCTCGTCCTTCGGGAAGGTGTCGAACAGCGCGACGGCGGCCTTGTAGTCGTGCGAGCCCTCGATCAGCCCGAGCCCTTCGACGCACTGGCGCAGCTTGCGGCCCAGCAGCGGCGTCTCGGAAGCCGGCTCCGCGTACGCCTTGGTCGTGAACACGCCGATCAGGCGCGACATGCCGACGATCCGGCCGTCCTCGCCGAGCTTGCGCACGCCGACCGAGTCCATCCGCTCGCGGCGGTGCACGGGCGCCAGCGCGTTGGTCTTGTCGACGACCAGCAGATCGCCGTCCAGCGTGCTGCGGCGCACGTACTCGGGCAGCTCGGAGAACGGCACCCCACCGGGCCGCGCGAAGGCGGACTTGTCCTCGTCGGCGAGGATCCCCAGCCCGGACCCGGAGACGAGCGAGATCCCCTCGTCGCTGAACTCGTACTCGCGCGCGCCGAGGAAGACGAACTCGCCGCGCTGCAGCCAGGCGAGGAAGTCGACGACCTCCTCGACCTCGTCGACCTCGTAGCGGGCGCCGCCGGCCCTGGCCAGGCGCGCCATCGCCGACACCCGCTCGAGCATCGCGGGGAAGTCCCGCACCACGGCGCGGACGCTGGTCAGCGTGCGGTCGACCGCCTGCTCGAGCTCACCCAGCTCGTCGTCGCTGAGTCGCCGGTCCAGCTCGAAGTGCATGACCGACTCGCGGTGCGGGGCGCCACGCGGATCGCGCACGGAGCGGATCTGGCCGCTCCCCTCGCGCTCGGTGGCCATGATCGGGTGCAGCAGGCGCGTCACGCCGATCCCGCGCGACTCCAGCTCGCCGCTCACCGAGTCCACCAGGAACGGCAGGTCGTCGGTGTTCGTCTCCAGCACGGAGCCGAGCGGCTCGTAGCCGTTCTCCTCGCGGGTCGGGTTGAACGCGCGCACGGCCTGCGCCTCGCCGTCGCGCCGGCACGCGAAGTCGAACAGCGTCCGGACCTCGCCCAGCAGATCCTCGGGCGCGATGCCCCGGGAGCCGTCGGAGCCGAGCCGCCGCAGGTAGGCGCGCGCGAAGCCGCGCAGCGCCCGCGCGGCATCGGGCGGGCTCACTTGCTCGTCGATCAGTTCGAGCAGGCGCTCTTCCGGCCGCTCGTGACCCGCGTCCTTCTCCTCCTCCGCGAGGCTCACGGCAACCCATCATGCCGCAACTAGAGGCAGCACGACAGACGACGCCCCTGCTCGTCCGTACAGTCGGCCCCCGATGACACTCGCCGCGGCACTCCGACAGCAGGCCAAGGCCCTCGTCGGCCGGGAGCGCGAGCTGTCACTCCTGCGTGACGATCCCGCGCCGATCACCTGGGTGCACGGCATCGCCGGATCCGGCAAGACCGCGCTGCTGCGCGCGTTCGCCGACGAGCGCGCGACGTGGATCGACTGCCGCACCGTCGAGCCCACGGAGCACGGCTTCCGCGCCGCCCTCGGCGACCGCGAGCCCGAGCTGCTGATCGTCGACGGCTTCCACTCCCTCGGGCTGCTCGACAGCTGGATGCGCACGACCTTCCTGCCCGAGCTGCCCGCCGGCGCGCGGATCGTCATCGCCTCACGCGAGGCGCCGATGGCCGCCTGGGCGACCGACTTCGGGCCGTTGCTGCACACGATCGCGCTCGGGCCGCTGGCACCCGCCGCGGCCGAGGAGCTGCTGCGCCGTTCCGGGGCGGACGTCAGCTTCAACCGCTTCGCCCACGGCCACCCGCTGTCGCTCGTGCTGGCGGCCGGCGCGCCCGCCCTGCCGAGCGTCGTCGACACGCTCGCCCAGCTCTACCTCGAAGGGCTCGACGCGGACACCCGCCGGGCGCTCGAGGCCGCCAGCGTCACGCGCCGCGTCACGCTGTCGCTCCTCGGGGCGCTGCTCCCCGGCGACGTGCCCCACGAGGCGTTCGAGCGCCTGCGCGCGCTGCCGTTCGTCGAGCTCGGCGCGGACGGCCTGGTGGTCCAGGACACCGTGCGCGAGACCGCGGCGGCGCTGCTGCGCGCCGGCGACCCGGCCGCCCACCGCCGGCTGCAGGTCACCGCCTGGCACCACCTGCGCGCCGAGATGCGCGACGCCCCGCCGGACCGCCTGTGGCGGTACACGGCCGACATGCTCTACCTGGTCGAGAACCCGGCGGTGCGCGCCATCTACTTCCCGACCACGCCGCTGGTCCACGCCTACGAGGCCGCGCGCCCGGAGGACTGGGACGGCATCGCGGCGATCCTGCGCGCCCACGAGCCGCCGGAGGCGCTCGCGGTGATCCGCCGCTACTGGGAGCACATCCCCTCGCGGTTCCTCGTCGCCCGCGACGCCGACGGCACCGTGCGCGGCTACTACTTCACCTTCGTGCCGCGCGACGTCAGCCCGCGCGTGCTCGACGCCGATCCCGTGGCCAGCGCGTGGCGCGACCACCTGCGCCGCGACCCGCTGCCCCACGGCCAGATCCCGCTGTTCATCCGCCACTGGGGCACGCTGGCCGGCGGCATGGCCACGGTCGCCGGCGAGCCGAGCATCTGCCTCGACATCAAGCGCACCTACCTCGAGCTGCGCCCCGCGCTCGCACGGGTGTACCTCGGCGTGCCGGCCGACTCGACCGGCGCCGAGGAGCTCGCCCCGCTCGGCTTCCTCGCGCTCGCAGGGCACGACGCCCGCCTCGGCGAGCTCACGGTCAGCGGGCTGGCGGCCGACTTCGGGCCCGGATCGGTCGACGGCTGGCTGGCCGACCTCGGCGCCCGCGAGCTGCACCTGGACACCGGCGACCCGCTCGCCGGGCTCGACCTCACGCGCCTGGAGCGCGGCGTGCTCGGCCACCTGCGCGCCAACGAGGGCCGCACGATCGCCCGCGCGGAGCTGTTCCGCGAGGTGTGGGGCACCGACCACATGGGTGACGGCAACGCGCTCGAGGCGGTCGTGAGCACGCTGCGGCGCAAGCTCGGGCCCGACGCCAAGGCGCTGCAGACCGTGCGCGGCGCGGGCTACCGGCTGACCCGCCTCAGCTAGGCCTCAGGGACACCTCAGGGAGCGGGGGCCGTCGGCCCTGAAGATGCCCCCATGAGCATCCTCCCCACCATCGACGAGGCCAAGATCGAGGCCTTCGTCGGACAGATCGCATCCGACATCGGCGCCGCCCTCGGCGCCGCACTGGTCACCGTCGGCGACCGGCTCGGCCTGTACCGCGCCATGGCCGACGGCCAGCCCGTCTCCGCCGCCGACCTCGCCGACCGCACCGGCACGCAGGAGCGCTACATCCGCGAGTGGCTCAACGCCCAGGCGGCCGGCGGCTACGTGACCTACGACCCCGAGCAGGACAGCTACACGCTCCCGCCCGAGCACGCCTTCGTGCTCGCCGACGAGCAGAGCCCGCTGGCCCTGGCCGGCATGTTCCAGTCCGCCACGGCGGTGATCGAGGGCCGCCACCGCGTGGCCGAGCGCTTCGTCGCCGGCGGCGGCGTCGGCTGGCACGAGCACTCCCACGACCTGTTCCACGGCGTGGAGCGCGCGTTCGCCGCCAACTACCGCGCCAGCCTGGTCTCCGAGTGGCTGCCGGCGCTGGACGGCGTCGTCGAGAAGCTCGAGCGCGGCGCTCGCGTGGCCGACATCGGCTGCGGGCACGGCGCCTCGACGATCCTGATGGCCCAGGCCTACCCGAACGCCACGTTCGTCGGCTACGACTACCACGCAGAATCGATCGCGGTCGCCCGCGAGCGGGCGGCGGAGGCGGGCGTCTCCGACCGCGTGCGGTTCGAGATCGCCACCGTGGAGGGCCTCGGCGACGAGCGCTACGACCTCGTGGCGTTCTTCGACGCGCTGCACGACATGGGCGACCCGGTGTCGGCCGCCCGCCACGCCCGCGCGGCGCTGGCGGAGGGCGGCACGTGCATGCTCGTCGAGCCGTTCGCGAACGACCGGATCGAGGACAACCTCAACCCGGTCGGGCGCGTCTACTACGGCTACTCCACGCTGCTGTGCACGCCGGGGGCGCTCGACCAGGGCGACCTCGCGCTCGGCACCCAGGCCGGCGAGGGGAAGCTGCGCGAGGTGCTCCAGGCCGGCGGGTTCGGCGAGGTCCGCCGGGCCGCCGAGACCCCGTTCAACCTCGTGCTCGAGGCTCGCGCCTAACTCAGGCGCGACTCGAGCTTCTGCAGCTGGGCGGCGACCTCCTCCGGGAGGTCGTCGCCGAACTTCGCCAGGTGCTCCTTGACCTGCTCGATCTCGGACTTGAGCTTGTCCTGATCGACGGTCAGCAGCGTCTGCAGGTCCTCGTCGGAGAGGTCGAGCCCGTCGGTCGGGATGTCCTCGGCCTTCGGGACGAGCCCGATCGGCGTCTCCTCGACCTCGCCCTTGCCCTCGCAGCGGCGGAAGATCCACGCCAGCACGCGCGAGTTCTCGCCGAAGCCGGGCCAGATGTACTTGCCGTCACCGTCCTTGCGGAACCAGTTGACGTAGAACACGCGCGGGAGGTCGGCGCCCTCCTTGCGGCCGATCTCGAGCCAGTGCTCGAAGTAGTGGGCCATGTTGTAGCCGCAGAACGGGAGCATCGCGAACGGGTCGAAGCGCAGCGCGCCGACCGCCCCGGACGCCGCCGCGGTGGTCTCCGAGCTCATCGTCGCGCCCATGAAGACGGCGTGCTCCCAGTCGAACGCCTCGCGCACGAGCGGGACGACGGTCGAGCGGCGGCCGCCGAACAGGAACGCGTCGATCGGCACGCCCTTGGGGTCCTCCCACTCGTCGGCCATCGTCGGGGCCTGGGAGGCGGGCACGGTGAAGCGGGCGTTGGGGTGCGCGGCCGGCTCGTCCGAGTCCGGCGTCCACTCGTTGCCGTGCCAGTCGATCGCGTGGGCGGGCGGCTCCTCCGTCATGCCCTCCCACCACACGTCGCCGTCGTCGGTCTTGGCGCAGTTGGTGAAGATCGTGTTCGCCTCGACGGCCTTCATGGCGTTCGGGTTGGTCTCCTCGCCGGTGCCGGGCGCCACGCCGAAGAAGCCGGCCTCGGGGTTGACGGCGTAGAGCCGGCCGTCGTCGCCGAACTTCATCCACGCGATGTCGTCGCCGACCGTCTCGACCTTCCAGCCCTCCAGCGACGGGATCAGCATCGCGAGGTTGGTCTTGCCGCAGGCGCTCGGGAAGGCGCCGGTGATGAACTTGACCTCCCCCTCGGGCGAGGTCAGCTTGAGGATCAGCATGTGCTCGGCGAGCCAGCCCTCGTCGCGGGCCATCACCGAGGCGATCCGCAGCGCGAAGCACTTCTTGCCGAGCAGGGCGTTGCCGCCGTAGCCCGAGCCGTAGGACCAGATCTCGCGGGTCTCGGGGAAGTGGACGATGTACTTCTCCTCGTCGCACGGCCACGCGGAGTCGCTGCCGGGGGCTCCGACCGAGTGCACACACGGCACGAAGGTCCCCTCGTCGCCGAGGCAGTCCAGCGCCGGCTTGCCCATGCGGGTCATGATCCGCATCGACACCGCGGCGTAGGCGGAATCGGTCACCTGCACCCCGATCTCGGCGATCGGGGAGCCCAGCGGCCCCATCGAGAACGGCACGACGTACATCGTGCGGCCCTTCATGACCCCCTTGAACTTGTGCTGGAGGATCTCCCGCATCTCCTCGGGGTCCTGCCAGTTGTTCGTCGGGCCGGCCTCCTCGACCGTCTTGGAGCAGATGAACGTGCGGTCCTCGACACGAGCGACGTCGCCGGGATCCGAGAGCGCGAGGTAGGAGTTCGGCCGCTTGGCGTCCGAGAGCCGCTCGAACGTCCCTACGTCGACCATCTCCTGGGCCATCCGGTCGTACTCCTCGGCGGAGCCGTCGCACCAGTGGATGGCGTCGGGCTCCGTGAGAGCGGCGAGTTCCTCCACCCAGTCCAGAAGCTTCTTGTTGGTCGTCAGGGCGCTCGTCGTCTCGATCGTCACGGCAGGTTCAACCTCGCTTGATTTCATGAGGGGAGGAGAAAGGAGGGCACTTTGTCATACCCGGCCTAACCCCGGGGCACAACGCTGAGGCTGGTCGACTGGCCGGTCCGGCTCTGTGACCTTGCTCAAGCGGCGGGGCGCGCGGCGGCCACGGCGTCGCCGTTCTCGGCGTCGAACAGCCGCACGCCGTTCGGCGCCAGGCCGAAGCGCATGACGTCGCCGGGCTGCTCGGAGGCCCGCCCGTCGACGCACACCACGAAGCGCTCGCCGCCGGCCGTGTCCACACCCAGGAAGGTCTCCCGCCCCAGCGCCTCGACGTACGCCACCGTGCCGTCGACCGGGCCGACAAGCCCCGCGTCGGCGCGCCACGGCCGCACGAACTCCGGCCGCACGCCGAGCACCAGCTCGCCCTGCGCGCCGCCCGCCGGGACGGCGAACCCGTCCCCGCGGAGCTCGCCGCCCTCCACCACCACCGGCGTGAAGCTCATCGCGGGCGAGCCGATGAAGCCCGCCACGAACCGGTTGGCCGGGTGGTCGTAGAGCTCCTCAGGGGTGCCGACCTGCTCGAGGCGGCCGTGGTTCATGACCGCGATCCGGTCGCCCATCGTCATCGCCTCGACCTGGTCGTGCGTGACGTAGACGGTGGTGGTGCCGATCTCCTTCTGCAGGCGCTTGATCTCGCCCCGCGTCTGGACGCGCAGCTTGGCGTCGAGGTTGGAGAGCGGCTCGTCCATCAGGAACACCTGCGGGTCGCGCACCAGGGCACGGCCCAGCGCCACGCGCTGCTGCTGGCCGCCGGAGAGCTCGCGGGGCCGGCGGCCCAGCAGCTGGTCCAGCTCCAGCGCCTCGGCGGCGCGACGCACCCGCGAGTCGATCTCATCCTTCGCGGTGCGCCGCCTGCGCAGCCCGAAGGCGAGGTTGTCGCGCACCGTCATCTGCGGATACAGCGCGTAGTCCTGGAAGACCATGGCGATGTCGCGGTCGCGCGGGGAGACGCGGTTGACCTCGCGCTCGCCGATCAGGATCCGCCCCTCGGAGATCGCCTCCAGCCCGGCCAGCATCCGCAGCGCGGTCGTCTTGCCCGAGCCGGAGGGGCCGACGAGGACCATGAACTCGCCGTTCGCGATGTCCAGCGACAGCTCGCGGACCGCCTCGACCGAGCCGAAGCGCTTGCCGACGGCCTCGAAGGTGACGCCCGCCGTCATCTAGCCCTTCACCGCGCCGCTGAGCATGCCCCGGATGAAGTGGCGCTGCAGGAACACGTAGACCAGCACCACCGGGGTGGCGACGATCACGGCCCCGGCGGCCAGCAGCGCGAAGTCGGTCGTGTTGCGGCCCTGGAAGAAGGCGAGGCCGAGCGGCGCGGTGCGCAGGTCCTCGTCGGAGACCATCACGAGCGCGAGCAGGAACTCGTTCCAGGTCCACATGAAGATCAGCACCATCATCGTCAGGACCGCGGGCCGCCCGACCGGCAGCACGACGCGCCACAGCGTGTGCCAGCTGTTCGAGCCGTCGAGGCGGGCGGCCTCCACCAGCGAACGCGGCACGGACTGGAAGAACGCGCGCATCCAGAACGTCCCGAACGCCACCGAGACGCCCACCTGCGGGAAGATCAGCGACCAGTAGGTGTCGGTGAGGCCGAGGTCGCGCAGGTCGTAGTAGAGCGGGACGATCGTCGCCTCGAGCGGCACCATCAGGCCCAGCAGCAGCACGTAGAACAGCACCGACTGGCCCCGGAAGCGCATCATCCCGAACGCGTAGCCGGCCATGACCGAGAAGAGCGTGGAGAGCGTGACGACGGCCACCACCACGATCGCGCTCGACACCAGGTAGTTGGAGAAGTTCCCCTCCCGCCAGGCGTCGGCGAAGTTGCCCGGGTGGATGCCCGCCGGCACCCCGAACGACGACAGCGAGCCCTGCTCCTGCAGCGCGGTGAAGACGATCCCCACGATCGGCACGAGCGCGATCACCGAGAACACGCCCAGCAGCAGGTAGGTCATGTACTGCTCGCGGCGGGCGATCATCGCGCGCCCCGCTCGGCGAAGCGGTTGATCGCGAAGGCGAGCACGAAGATCACGGCCGCCAGGCACACGCCGACCGCCGAGGCGCCGCCCACCTCGCCGCTCTGGAAGGCGCGGTCGTAGACCTCGTAGGCCGGCACCGAGGTGGCGCCGCCCGGCCCGCCGCCCGTGGTGATGTACACGAGGTCGAAGTTGCGCAGCGCGGCGATCGTGGTCAGCGTCATCGCCACCGCCAGCTCGGCGCGCAGGCCGGGGAGCGTGACGGCGAAGAACTCCCGCACCGGGCCGGCGCCGTCCACGCGAGCAGCGTCGTAGAGCGAGCGCGGGATCTTCTGCACCCCGGCGGTGAACAGCACCATCGCCAGGCCGTACATCACCCACGTCCCGATCAGCCCGACCGCCGGGAGCGCGATGTTGAAGTCGCCGAGCCAGTTCTGGGCCAGCGCGCCGAGCCCGATCGCCTCCAGGCTCGCGTTGATCAGGCCGCCGTCGGGCGCGTAGATCATCCGCCACATCACGGCCACCACGACCAGCGCGATCACCTGCGGGAGGAAGAGGATGGTGCGGAAGGCGGTCAGCCCGCGCACCGGGGCGCGCGACATCGCCGCCGCCAGGACCAGGCCGATCACGATCGGCAGCCCCGAGTAGAAGAGCAGCAGGACCAGCGCGTGCACGAACGCCGAGCGCAACTCGGGATCGGTGAACACGGCCTTGTAGTTGTCCAGCGCGACCCACTCGCCCGGGGTGACGCCGTCCCAGGCGAACAGCGAGATCCAGCCCGCGTGGATCAGCGGGAGCAGCACGAACGCCACGAAGACGGCGAGACCCGGCAGGACGTAGAGGTAGGCGACCCGCCGGGGCTCGCCGGGTGGCCGCTCTCCCGCCCGCGCGCGCCGCGAGGCGAGCGCGGGCAGGGTCGCGGCCGGGGTGCTCATCAGAGCGACCCCGTGTACTTCGAGTACTTCTTCTCGACGCCCTCGGTGAACGCGCCCGGCTGCTGCTTGTCGGCGAGCAGCTTCTGGATCGCGCCGGAGATGTCGTCGTAGAAGGTCGGCGTCGCGTAGTCGATGTACGGCACCAGGCCCTCCTCGTCGTTGAGCGTCTTCCACGCCTCGGCGACTTCCTGCGAGACGCCGCCGGACGGCTGCGCGTCGGTCTTCATGGCCGGGAGGTTGTTGGTGTCGACCAGCACCTGGCCGGCCTCCGCGGTGGTGAGGAAGTCGATGTAGGCGGCCGCGACGTCCGGGTTCTTGGACTTCGAGGTGACCGCGAACGGCAGGCTCTCGCCGCCCAGCGAGACCGGCGCGCCGCCCTCCTCCGTCGGCGGCATCAGCATGAAGCCGACCTTGTCGCCCATGTTGTCGGCGAGGTCGGAGGTCAGCCACGTGCCGGCGATCAGGAAGGGGCCCTTGCCCTTGGCGAACTGCTGCCAGGCGGGGTCGTAGCCGGTGCCGTTGAAGTCGGGCGTGAAGTAGCCCTTCTTCGCCCATTCCTGGAGCTTGGTGGCGGCCTCCTCGTTCTCCGGGGTGGCGAACGACGCGCCGTCCTTGGCGAACACGAAGTCCCGGATCGCCGCCTTGTCGGCGTACCGGTTCTGGACCGTCTGGAACTCGTGGATGCCCGCGAACGGGTCGAGGTTGCCGAAGGAGATCGGGACGTCGCCGTCGGACTTGGCCTCGCCGAGCTGCTTCTCGAAGTCGGCGAAGGTCGCGGGCGGCGAGGAGACCTTGTCCTTGTTGTAGTAGACGCCGACGATCTCGCCCATCTGCGAGACGCCGTACAGGCTGCCGGTGCCGAACTCCTTGCCGTCGTCGGAGAACTTGTTGAGGTCCAGCAGCGTCGCCGACCACCGGTCGCCCCACTTGTAGGAGTCCGCGTAGGCGTCGAGCGGGCGCAGCAGGCCGCCCTTGACGAGCTGGCCCATGACCTGGCGGCCCTGGTTGGCCTGCACCACGTCGGGCGCCTTGTCGCCGGAGACGGCGAGCTTGAGCGTCGTGTTGAGGTCGTCGAAGGACTTCGCGACCCGCTTGATCGTGACGTTCGGGTACTTGTCCTGGAACTGCTGGTTGAGCTGCTTGATCTGCTTGTTCTGGCCGCCGCGGACCTCCTGGTCCCAGACGGTCAGCGTGACGTCGCCGGCCTTGGAGACGTCGACCGCCTTGGAGCTCTCGCGGGCCTCGTCGGCCTTCTCGGCGTTGTCGCCGCCGCTGCCGCCCGGCGATGCGCCGCAGCCGGCCATGAGCGCCGCCAGCGCGGCGCACAGCAGCGCCACCCTCAGCGGCCGTCGGACGATGGACATTCCTCTAACCCTCCTTCGATGACGAACCTGACACGGAGGCCGCCGGTGCCGGCAGCCCGAGCCGTGTCCCCTCAGTGATCAGCCTGTCGCGCGTCGCGGCGCCTCCGAGCCCTGTCGGCACGGTCACCGACATGGCGGCGTAGAGCACCGCCCAGCGCAGTCTCTCCTCCGGGGCCGCTCCGCGCAGCTCTGCCCACACGTACGCGGCCATGAACAGGTCTCCGGCGCCCGTGGTGTCGACCGCCGGGCCGGCGTCCACGCCCTCCGCCGCGACCTCGCGCCCGTCGATGACGCCGACCGCGCCGTCGCGCCCGCGCGTGACGATGGCGGCAGGGACGAGCGCCGCCAGCGCCGCCGCCGCTTCGGCGGCGCTGCCCGCGCCGGTCAGCAGCCTCGCCTCGGACTCGTTGACGAGCAGCGCGTGCGCTGCGCCGAGCGCTGCGGACGGGCGGCCGGCCATCGCGCGCGCCTCCTCGTCCCCGAAGCTCACGTAGGCGGCGGCGCCGTCCGGCACCAGCCCGAGCTCGTCCAGCCCGCACACGACGGCGCGCGGGTCCAGCGCGGCGAGGTCCTCGCCGCGGGTGCGCACGCCGGGGTCGAAGGTCGCGAGCGCCCGCTCGCCGTTGGTGGGCATGACCACTGTCGTCGCGGTGCGGCCCGGGTGTGCCGGTACGAGCTCGAGGCCCTCGCGCTCGAGCGCGACCCGCAGCTCGGCGCCCTCGGGGTCCTGGCCCAGCGGGCCGGCGAGCGCCGTGGACAGGCCGAGCCGGGCGGCGCCCACCGCAGTGATCGCGCCGCCGCCCGGCGAGCGGTGCAGCGCGCCCGCGTAGCGCTCCTCACCCGGGCCGGGGAGCGCCTCGAGCCCTTCGAACGTCAGGTCCAGGAACGGCGTCGTGGCCACCGCGAGGTCGATCACCCGAAGCGCTCCTGCAGCTCCGGCAGCCGCTCCCGGTAGCCGTCGAAGATCGCGCGCGCCGTGTTGACCGACGGCACCAGCGGGTGCAGCGCGAGCGCCTTGACCGCCAGGGAGGGCGAGCCGCTGAGCGCCGCCTCGATCGTCGCGCGCTCGACTGCCTTGATCGACTGCACGAGCGCCTGCGCGTGGTCGGGCACCGGCCCGACCGCCACGGGCTGCGGCCCGGCGCGGCCGACCAGCGCCGGCACCTCGACGACGGCCTCGGGGTCCAGGAACGGCAGCGCCGAGCGGTTGGCGGTGTTGCAGATCAGCGTCGAGCGGGTGTTGCGGGCGATCGCCTCGACCACCGCCATCGCCTCGCCCTCGTAGCCGCCGTTGTCGGCGTCCTGCTGGTGGTCGCCCTCGACGCCGGCCGCGCCGCGCGCCTCGGCCATGTAGGTGCGCTCGCGCTCGTGGCGGGTCTCCCGCCAGGCGGCCAGCGCGTCGGCCGGCGGCTGGCCGTTGAGCTCGTAGAAGCGGGCCTGCTGCTCGAGCAGGTAGGCGCCTCGCGACGCCGGGCTCTCGCGGATCGCGTCCACCGTGTCGGCGGCGTAATAGAAGTAGTAGAGGTACTCGTTGGGCACCATCCCCAGCGTCCGCAGCCACTCGCCGCCGAACAGCGTGCCCTCCTCGAAGGTCGCCAGCGCGTCGTCGTCGGCGAGCAGCCCGGGGAGCAGGTCGCCGTGGCTGTCGCGCACGCCGCGCAGCCAGCCGAGGTGGTTGAGGCCGAAGTAGTCGAACCACAGCTCGGCCGGGTCGCGGCCGAGGGCGGCGGCGACGCGGCGGCACAGCCCGGACGGCGAGTCGCAGATGCCGACGGCGCGCTCGCCCAGCACCTGCTGGGCCGCCTCGGTGACCATGCCCGCGGGGTTGGTGAAGTTGATCAGCCACGCCTCCGGCGCGCGCTCGGCCATCACCTCCGCCAGCTCGACCATGATCGGGATCGTCCGCAGCGCGAAGCAGATGCCGCCCGGCCCGGTCGTCTCCTGGCCGAGGACGCCGTAGGAGAGCGGCACCGTCTCGTCCACGACGCGGCCCTGCAGCTCGCCCACTCGGACGGCGCTGAACACGAAGTCGGCGCCTTCGACGGCATCGTCGAGGTCCGTCACGGCCCGGAAGGGAAGCTGCTCACCGTGCTCGGCGGCGAGTCCGTCCAGGACGGCCGAGATCCGGGCCAGGCGCGACTCGTCGACGTCGTGCAGTACGACCTCGTCGAACAGCCCCGCCCGCAGCAGCGCGCCGTACACGAGCGGGACACGGAATCCGCCGCCCCCGACGATCGTGAGCTTCATGCCGTGATCACCTCCACGCCGGCGCGCCTGAGCTCCGCGCACGCGGCTTCCGGGGCCTCGTCGTCGGTTATCAGCACGTCGAGCTCCTCCGGCCCGCACACGCGCACGACCCCGCGCATGCCGAACTTGGCGGAGTCGGCCAGCAGGACGCTGCGGGTGGCGGCGGCCAGCATGGCGCGCTTGATCGGCACCTCGACCATCGTCGAGTCGACGACCGAGCAGTCGCTCTCCAGGCCGGACGCGCCCAGGAACGCCACGTCGGCCCGAAGCTGGCGCAGCGCGTCCTCGGCGAGCACGCCGACCAGCGAGCGGTAGTTGCGCCGGACCACCCCGCCGAGCAGGACCAGCTCGATCGACGTCTCGGGCAGCAGCTCCTCGTAGGCGGCGAGGTTGCTGGTGATCACCGTGACCGAGCGGCCGCGGAGGTGGCGCGCGAGCTGGAGCGTCGTCGTCCCGATGTCGAGCATGATCGTCTGCCCGTCCTGGACGAGCTCAGCGGCGGCCGCGCCGATCCGCCCCTTGCGGTCCAGGCGCTCGACCACGACCTCCGCGAACGACGGCTCGTCGGCGGCGACCGCGCCGCCGTGGACCCGGGTCAGCTTGCCCTCGTCCTCGAGGTCGCGCAGGTCGCGGCGGACCGTCATCTCGGAGACGCCGAAGGCGGCCGCCAGGTCGGTGACCTGGGCGGTGCCCGAGCGAACCGCGTTGAGGATCTCCTGTCGGCGCTGGGCCCGCAGCATTCGGCGAGAACATACAGGCTCGCTGTTCGGGAATGTTCGGCTTGACACCCGCCTTAGGGTGAAATTGTTCGAGTCTGTTCACGGGAGGCGGGTCTTGAAGCGGGTTCTGCTGGTTCCGATCGCGGTCGTGGCCGCGATGCTCTTGGCGACGCCGGCGATGGCGGCCGACGGGTACACGGCGTCTGGGCGCGGTCAAGCTCGACGTGCTCAGCGAATGGGCGCACCCCGACGACGACACGAGCATCATCGGGCCGTGCGGCGTGTGGCATCAGCGCTACGGCACCAAGTGCGGGAGCATCATGGTCACCCGCGGCGAGGGCGGCGGCAACGCCGTCGGCACCGAGATCGGCCCGGCCCTCGGGCTGCGGCGCGAGAACGAGGACCGGGTCGCGCACTTCCGCTCCGGCACCGTCGACATCTTCAACCTCGACCGCGTCGACTTCTTCTACAACCAGAGCGCGCCGCTGACCCAGGCCTTCTGGGGGCAGGACGAGACGCTGCGCCGCGTCACGCGGATCATCCGCATGACGCAGCCGGAGATCTACATCGGCTTGCCCCCGACGCTCGACGCCGGCCACGGCAACCATCAGCAGGCCGGCCGCTACATCTGGGAGGGCGTCCTCGCGGCGGCCGACCCGGCCATGTTCCCGGAGCAGCTGCAGGGCCCGAACGCCCTCAGCACCTGGCAGGTCAAGAAGGTCTTCTCGGGCGGCGCGACCGGCGGCACCGGCGGCACGACCACGTCGCCGGACTGCAACACCGGCTTCATGCCCGGCGGGCCTCGACACCGTCGCCGGCACCTGGACGGGCTACGACTCGCCCTACCGCTGGCCCGAGGGCAACGTCCAGGGCAAGCTGCCCGGCTCGCCCAAGACCTGGGCGCAGGTCGCGCGTGAGGGGACGTTCGCCTATCCGACGCAGAGCCGCCCGATGTTCAAGGACGTCTTCCCTCCGGGCTGCTCGCGGTTCGGGATGACCGACTCGTTCGTCCCGTTCCAGCCGAACGGGACCGCCGCCGCGGGCCAGGACGAGGCGATCCTCTACGGCGCCGTCGTCAAGGACCCGGGCGGGCTGCCCAAGGGCACGCTCGAGTACCTGACGTTCTCGCGCTTCTACAACGCGCCGGACGCGCCGTTCGAGGTCACGCTGCACCTGCGCTCCGGCTCCGGCACGCTGCGACCCGGGCACCGCGACGCTGAACGTGCCGGAGGACTGGGAGGTCACGCCCGCTTCGCAGGCCGTCGGGGCGGTGGGTCCCGGTGGGGAGACGACGGTCGACTTCACCGTCACGCCGGACGCCTCGGCCGCGGTGAACACCAACTTCAAGATCTCCGCCGAGTACGAGACGGGCGACGCGTCGGGCTACACCGACGACGTGGTCCGCGTGGTCCCGCCCGCGGAGGGCCGCTTCCAGCGGTGGGGCAAGTGGGCCGAGTACGACTCGTGGCTCGACGAGACGGCGCCGCAGGCGCGGCGGCTCGGGCGCTCGGCGGCGATCCAGTCGATGGGCGCCGGGGAGACCATCACCGTCCCGGTCGACGTCCACAACTGGTCGCTGTCGTCCCAGTCGGGCGACGTGAGCCTGGATCTGCCGACCGGCATGGCGTCCCCCGACGCGAGCAAGCCGTACGGGCCGCTGCCGGCGGGCGCGGACACCACCGTCGAGTTCGAGGTCTCGAACTCGTTCACCAACGCGACGCTGCCGGGCGCCGGCGGCGACGACGCCCAGGCGACCAACGTGACGATCCCGATCACGACCAGCCACGGCGCGACCGACAGCACCGAGGACCTCACGATGTCGATCGTCCCGACGACCGAGATCGAGGAGGAGACCGCCGCGCCGGACGTCGACGGCTCGGAGGGCTCCGGCGAGTACACGGGCGAGGAGCTCGACATCGGGCGCAAGTGGGAGCCGGGCGGCTCCACCCGCAACTGCGACCCCCAGGGTGTGGACTGTGGCGCGGGCAGCATCGCGAAGGTCAGCCGCTTCGGCGACGATCTGTACTTCCTCGTCCAGGTCCAGGACGACTTCCAGAGCTACGCCGTCAAGCCCGCCGAGTGCGTCGGGCATTGGCAGGCGGACTCCGTCGAGCTGCTGATCGACCCGCGCGGCAACGCCTCCGAGCAGAACCGCGACACGGCGTCGACCTTCAAGCTCGGCGTGTTCCCGTACACGAACGATCCGTCCGGCTCCAACGGCAACGGGCCCAACGGGCCGTGCTGGTCGCGCGACGCCGACAACCACCAGGGCTACTCGACCGGGCCGCTGGCGGACACGGTCAGCGACGCGCCGAACGCCCCGGGCGTGGAGGTCGCGACCGACGCGACGTGGGTGGGCTCCAACGACACCTCCGTCGACCACTCCTACGCGGGCGGCGGCTACACGATCGAGGTCAAGATCCCGATGGCCGACCTCCCCGCGGCGGTCGACCCGGACCGGATCGGGCTGAACATCACGCCCTACGACAACGACGACAACACGGCGGGGACGGGTTCGACCGTGCTGCGCCATACGGACATGAGCACGCGCCTCGCGTGGTCGACGTTCGGCAGCGTGCAGTCGGACCCGTATCGCTGGGGTCACGCGACGATGCCGGGCTACACGCCGCCGGCCGGGCAGCCGACGGAGCCGGCCGACCCGAACGTGTCGAGCCCGAACCTCAACGGCGCCGAGTCGCCGCAGACGATCGCCCAGTCGGCGCGCGACGGCGTGCCGATCTCCGGGCGCGTCCCGGCGCCGCCGGGTCACCGCATCACCGCGGCGAAGGCGACCCGCTCGGGCGGCTCGATCGACGTCTCGCTGACCGCGAACGGGCCAGGTACGGCGCGGCTGTACTCATGGTCGGGCGAGGTCGGCTACATCCCGGTGTTCAAGACCAGCTGCGACCCGGCGGGCAACCCGCCGCCCGACTACGGCCTGTCGGCGTGCTCGGCCTCGGACGGCGACGTGCCGGACTGGACGGACATGGGCGGGCGGCTGAAGGGCTCGAGGACCGTTGCGCTCGGCAACGGCGTGACCCGCGTCTCGATGCCGGCGGCGGAGCGCGTGCTGGTGTCCTTCGAGACGCCGCAGGACCAGGTGCAGGCCCTCGATCTGGCGCCCGGCGAGCCCGGGCCGCCCGGGGGCGGCGGTGGCGGTGGCGGTGGCGGGCCGACGCCGCCCGCCGGGCGCTGCGCGAACGCGATCCGCGGCACGGGCAAGGCCAACCGGCTGCGCGGCACCTCGCGCAGCGACCGGATCTCCGGGCTGGGCGGCAACGACCGCATCGACGGGCGCGGCGGCGCCGACTGCATCCGGGGCGGCACCGGCCGCGACCGCCTCTACGGCGGCAGCGGCGACGACACCCTCGAGGGCAACTCCGGCAACGACCGGATCACCGGTGGCAAGGGGCGCGACCGGATCAAGGGCGGCTCCGGCCGCGACCGTATCTACGCGAAGGACGGCAAGCGCGACACGATCGACTGCGGCCGCGGGCGCGACACCGTCGTCACCCGCGACAAGGCCGACCGGCTGAAGAGGTGCGAACTGCGGCGGTAGCCGTGCCAACTCGGGCGACCTCCCCGATCGGCCAGTTGTCCGCGGCGGCCAGTCGTTGACACTGGTCAGGGATGGAGAGCGTCGGCTCGGTGCGACGCCTCGCCCGCGGGGCTTTCGTTGTTCTCGCCGTCTTCGGCGTGATGTGGTCGGTCACCTCGACGGCCGTCGGTCAGCGCGAGGATCCGAGCCCCGAGGAGCTCTGGCGGCAGTACCCGCTCGATACGGAGGGCGACGCGAGCCCCACCCCGGAGCGCAGCGAGCGAGCGCGGCGCCGGCGCCGGCCCGGACCGCGGCCGCGCCCCCGGCCGAGTCCGACGACGGCTCCGTGTTCGGGTCGACGCTGCTCTGGCTCGGCGCGCTCGTGGCGTTCGGGGGCGGCGTCGCGATCGGCGCTCTGCGCACACGCCGATCCCGCGCGGAGGCGCCGACCGCCGCGGCTTCGGCCGAGCCCGCGCCCACGCCGACGATCGGCCCCGAAGCCCGCACGGGCGGTCACGCTCAAAGCGGCGCCCGAGCCCACACGGACGGCCACGTCCACGGCGGCGCCCGATCCCCCACGGGTGGTCACGATCACCGTGGCGCCCGAGCCCACACCGGCGGCCAAGCCCAAAGCGGCGCCCAAGCGCGCACGGGCAGCCAAGTCCAAAGCGGACGCCAAGCCCAGGGCAGCGCCCAAGCCCACGAAGGCACCCAGACGCACGAAGGCGGCCAAGCCCACGCCGGCGCCCGAACGTGCACCGGCGGCCAAGCCCAAAGCAGCGCGCAAGCCCGCCAAGGCACTCAAGCCCACGCCGGCGCCCAAGCCCACGCCGACCGCCGAAGCCCACGCCGGCGCCCAAGCCCACACCGGCGCCCGAGCCCACGCCGGCGCCCAAGCCCACACCGGCACCCAAGCCCACGCCGGCGCCGAAGCCCACACCGGCGCGCCGGCCGCAACCGGCGCCTGAGCCGCGCCCGGCTGCGGCTCCGCCGGTCGCGCCCGCCGCGCCGGTCGCGGACCTCCCGCCCGGATGGTCGTGCACGATCGAGTGGAAGCCCGGCTACTTCCGGTCTCGCTTCCGCGCCGTCGCCACCCCGCCCGGCGGTCGCCGCGGCAAGACGGTCGCCGAGTCCGTCCGCCTCGCCTGGCCTTCGATGAGCGACCCGTACCCGCCGTCCGAAGAGCTTCGCGAGGCCGTGCAGACGCTGTCCGGGGCGCTCGCGGACGCCGGATGGATCCCGGCCGCGAAGGGCCTCGAGTGGTACGAGCACCGGTACAGCTGGCCGGGCGAGCAGGACCCACCCGACCACATAGACGTGGAACCGCCGCCATCGATCGCGCGGTGGACCTGCGAGATCGAGTGGAAGCCGGGCTACTTCCACTCGCGGTTCCGCGCCGTCGCCAGCCCGCCCGGCGGGCGCCGGGGCAAGCCCATCGCGGAGTCGCCCCAGGTCTCATGGCCGGCCATGAGCAACCCGCAGCCGCCCAGCCCGGAGCTGCGCGAGGCCCATCGAGCGCTGACCGCCGCCATCGCCGAGGCCGGATGGGTCCCGGCGGGCAAGGTCGGCCCGTGGTACGCGCACCGCTTC
The DNA here is from genome assembly GCA_963723395.1 of uncultured Solirubrobacteraceae bacterium. Lineage (GTDB taxonomy): Bacteria > Actinomycetota > Thermoleophilia > Solirubrobacterales > Solirubrobacteraceae > DATFQI01. Next base: position 138,330 of record CAVRQL010000007.1, read on the forward strand.
AACTGGACCGCCGAGCACGAGCCGCCGGATCACATCGACGTCGAACCAGGACGAGTCACGGAGGAACGCCATGCATGAGGGGCAAGGAGCCACCCGCGCGGAGCTGTTCGGAGGGGTCGCGCTCGCGACCGCGGGCACGGTCGCAGGCGGCGTGCTGCTGGCCGCCTGGCCGGACACGGCGCGCCCAGGGACGTCGCCGAAGCGCGACGCCGAGATCCTCAACTTCGCGCTGCTGCTCGAGTACGTGCAGTCGAGCTTCTACGCCGAGACGCTGTCGCGGAACGTGCTTCGCGGTGAGCTCCGCGACTTCGCGCAGGTGGTCGGCGCGCACGAGCAGGCGCACATCGCCGCCCTCCGCCGCGCGCTCGGCAGCGGGGCGCGGAAGCGGCCGAAGCTCGACTTCGGCGACGACACGGCGAGCGAGGAGGCGTTCACCGACAGCGCGCTCAAGCTCGAGGACCTCGGCGTCGCGGCGTACAACAGCCAGGCGCCCAACCTCAGCCGCCGCGCGCTCGAGCAGGCGGCCAGGATCGTCTCGGTCGAGGGGCGCCACGCCTCGTGGATCCGCGGGATCGCGGGCGAGAACCCGGCGCCCGAGGCGTCCGAGCCGAGCATCACGCCCAAGCGCGTGATCGAGACGCTGCGCGGCAGCGGGTACGTCGGATGAGCCGCGAGCTCACGATCGGCGACGTCGACAGCGACGGCATGCTCGGCGACGCCGCCGCGCGCGCGTTCGGGCCGACCCGCGCCGAGCTCCTGCACGGCGCGGTGCTGGGCGGCGCCGCGCTCCTGCTCGCCGGCGCCTCGCCGGCCTCCGCCGCCGGGCGGCGGCGGGACGTCGACATCCTCAACTACGCGCTCGCGCTCGAGTACGTGCAGGACGCCTTCTACAGCGAGGTCGAGCGGATGGGGGTGCTGCGGGGCGGGCTCGCGGAGCAGGCGCGCACGGTGGGCGCCCACGAGCGCGCCCACGTCAAGGCACTGCGCGCGACGCTCGGATCGCGCGCCGCGCCCCGGCCGAGGTTCGACTTCCGCGGCGCGACCGAGAGCAGCCGCGCGCTTCCGCCGCACCGCGGTGGCGTTCGAGGACCTCGCCGTCGCCGCCTACAAGGGCCAGGTCGGCGCCGTCCAGGAGCGCGGCTACCTGGTCGCCGTGCTCGGCATCCACTCGGTGGAGGCCCGCCACGCCGCGTGGATCCGGCGCCTGGCCGGGATCCAGCCGGCGGCGACCCCGTTCGACGAACCGCGCTCGAAGGCGAGCACACTGCGGATCGTGGACCGGACGAACTTCACGGTCAGCACCAACTCGCGGAGAAAGCCGAAATTCACAGGCTGATCCCCCGTGCGCTGGCGCTGGTCGCCGGGCTCGCGGTGCTGGCCGGCGTCCTCGCGCTCCGCGGCGCCCCGGAGGAGCCCGACGCCGGCGTGAAGCTCCCTTCGCTGCCGGCGACGCCCCGCACCTCGATCGCCATCGGCGACCCGATCCCGCTCGGCGAGGGGCGCGACGAGACGCGCTGGGCCGTCGTCGGCCGCGCCGTCGAGGCGCGCGCCCGGCCCGCCGCGGACTCGGCGGCGGCCGGCAGGCTCGAGTCGCGCACGCCCGAGGGCACCTCCCACCTCGTCCCGACGCTCGCCCGCGCGGAGGACGACCAGGGGCGGCTGTGGGTCCGCGTCCGCCTGCCGGAGCTGCCCAACGGCCGCACCGGCTGGGTCCCGCGCGCCGCGCTCGGCGGTTACGGCGTCGCGCACACGCGGCTCGTAGTGGATCGCGAGCGGCTGACGGCGACGCTCCTCCGGGACGGGCGCTCCGTCCTGCGGGTCCCGGTGGCGGTGGGACGCGCGGACGCGCCGACGCCGGCCGGCGAGTTCATCGTCCGCAACCGGCTCACGCGCTACCGCAGCGCGACGTACGGCCCGGTCGCGTTCGGGACGAGCGCCCGCAGCGCGACCGTCACGGACTGGCCGGGCGGCGGGTTCGTCGGGCTCCACGGGACCGACCGCCCGGAGCTGATCCCCGGCCGCGTGAGCCACGGCTGCATCCGGTTCCGCAACGCGGACATCCGGCGCCTCGACCGGCTGATGCCGGTCGGGACGCCCCTGCAGATCCGCTGACTACTCGACGTCGCCCTCGGCCGGCGTGGCGCCCGCGTCGCGCCGCGGGACCAGCACCAGGCGCTTGAACTCGGCGACCAGGACGCCGTCCTGGTTGAGCACGCGGGTGTGCACCCGCACGGTCCCGCGATCCTGCTTGGAGCGCGACTCCTTGACCTCGAGCACCTCGGACTCGCAGAACAGCGTGTCCCCGTGGAACACGGGCGCCGGGTGCTTGAGCTCCTCGGTGGCGAGGTTGGCGATCGCCTTGCCGGAGACGTCGCTGACGCTCATCCCGAGGGCGAGCGAGTAGACCAGCGGGCCGACGACGACGTTGCGCCCTTGCTGGGAGTTCTTGGCGTAGACGTCGTTGATGTGCAGGGGGTGGTGGTTCATCGTGATCAGGCAGAAGAGGTGGTCGTCCGCCTCGGTCACGGTCTTCGCGGGCCAGTGCTTGTAGACGGCCCCGACCTCGAACTCCTCGAGGTAGCGGCCGTAGGGGTGCGCGCCCGTGGCCTCCCGGGCGGCCTGCTCGGTTTCGACGCTGCTGTTTGGCGTGCTCATGGGGGCGGAACTCTACGATCCCGGCCAATGCGCAATCCCCGTGATTTCTTCAAGCCCCTCGCCATCGGGGCTCCCGAACCCATCGCCGAGATCCCCTTCAAGCCGTCCCGGATGATCCATTTCCTGGACTTCTCGAACGAGAAGATGGTCGCCAAGGCCGCCGACATCGCGACCAAGACCGACGTGCTGCTCGGCAACCTCGAGGACGCGGTGCCGGTGGATCGCAAGGAGGCCGCGCGGGAGGGCCTGATCCGGGTCGGGCGCGACATGGACCTCGGCGCGACGGCGCTGTGGACCCGGGTCAACTCGCTCGAGTCGCCGTGGGTGCTCGACGACCTGACGCAGATCGTCGGCGAGATCGGCGACAAGATCGAGGTCGTGATGGTCCCGAAGGTCGAGGGGCCGTGGGACATCCACTACGTGGACCGGCTCCTCGCCCAGCTCGAGGCCCGCGCCGGCCTGGACCGCCCGATCCTCATCCACGCGATCCTCGAGACCGCGCAGGGCGTGGCCAACCTCGAGGAGATCGCCACCGCCTCCCCGCGCATGCAGGGCATGAGCTTCGGCCCGGCCGACCTCGCCGCCTCCCGCCGGATGAAGACCACCCGCGTCGGCGGAGGCCACCCCGGCTACCGCGTCATCGCCGACCCGGGCGAGGAAGGCGCCGCGCGGGCGAGCGCCCAGCAGGACCTCTGGCACTACTCGATCGGCCGCATGGTCGACGCGTGCACGGCCGTCGGCGCTCTGCCGTACTACGGGCCGTTCGGCGACATCAAGGACGTCGAGGGCTGCGAGGCCCAGTTCCGCGCCGCGTTCCTGATGGGCTGCGTCGGCGCCTGGTCACTGCACCCGGTCCAGATCGACATCGCCAAGAAGGTCTTCTCCCCCGACCCGGACGAGGTCGCCTTCGCGCGCAAGGTGATCGAGGCGATCCCGGACGGGCGGGGCGTGCACATGATCGACGGCAAGATGCAGGACGACGCCACGTGGAAGCAGTGCCGCGTGATGGTCGACCTGGCCGAGATGCTGGCCGAGAAGGACCCCGAGCTTCGTGAGGCCTACCAGCTCTGAACTGCAACGGCGCTTGTACGGGAGTGTGGAAAGGCTGTGCCGGTTCGCGAGGCGCCGCGAAGTCCGTGATTCGCTGCAGAAGTGTCCACTCCACGCCTCCCCCAGGCCAACTGGACCGAAACTCGCGGTGAGCGCGACTTTCCGTCCAGTCGGTTCACGAAGGGCCGCACTGGACGGAAATGCACGCCGCTGGCCCGGCGGGAGGGCGGAGTCCTCACCACCTCCGAGCTCCGTACATGCGGGTTTTCGAAGGACGCGATCACCAGGGCGGTGCGAGAGCGGACACCTGACCCGCTGGGGCCGAGGCGTCTACCTCGTCGGCCCCGATCACAGACGACCTCACCGAGGCCCGCGCCGCGGCTGAAGGCCGTCCCTGGCGCCCTGGGCTTCGAGGTCGCAGGGCAGCTGCACCGGATCGCGCCGATCGCCACCCCGCCGCTCAGCGTGATCGTCCCTCCGGACCGCCACGGCAGCCGGCGAGGCGTCCGCATCCACCGCATCGAGCTCACCCGTCACGACGTGATGCGCCGCGACGGCCTGCTCGTGACCACGCCCGACGTCACGATCGTCCACCTGGCCCGCGTGCTCGGCGAGACTCCCCTTCGAGCGCGCCGTCCAGGAGGCCTTCGCGAAGCGCCTGACGAACGCGCGGCAACTCGAGCAGGCGCTCGACCGCCACCGCGGCGGCCGCGGACCGCCCGCCTCAACCGCATGCTCGAACTCGGCGTCGACGACCTCCGCTCCAAGGCCGAGCGCTCACTCCGCCACTGGGTCCGCCAAGCCGGCTTGCACCCTGTCTCCTTCAATGCCGAAGTTGGACCCTGGCGAGTGGATGCGCTCTGTCGCGACGCCTCGCCGTCGAGGTCAACGGCTACGCCGCCCACTCCTCCCCCTGGGCCCACGACCGCGACCACCGCAAGGAGCAGTGGCTCCGCGCCAACCGGTACGACCTGCGCCGGTTCACCGCGCTGCAGGCGATCGACGAGCCGGCGCTCGTGATCGCCCAGATCGCGCGGGCGCTCCCCTAGAAGCGGTACTTCTTGGGGCAGCTGGCGCCGGGGTCGCCGAGCCCGCTCCCCTCGGAGTACCGGAAGCAGCTGCCGTAGCGGAAGCTGCCCTTCCACGCGGAGGGGAGCTTGACGACCGCGGTGGCCTTGAAGCGGCCCGTCGCCGATCTTCTTCGGCTTGGCGGTCGCGACCCGCGCGGCCGACTTGGCCTTCTTCGGGCCCAGGTAGAAGTTCGTCTTGGCGCTGAGCTTGATGTTGGCCGGCGTGCGGAGGATCTGCGTGATCCGGAGCCGGCCGCCGGCGAGCGCCTTGAAGGTCGACTTCGGCCGCGGGAAGACGTAGGCGCGGACGACCTTGCTGAAGGCGCCCTGGGGCGGCGCGACGACCTGGAGCTGCATGTTGCGGTCGAACTTCCGGTCGAACCCGAAGGCGCCGGCGCCGTCGGTGACGGTGGTCGCCAGGGTCGAGAAGTCGCCGTCGTAGGGGTAGGCGCGGCCGCGCAGCTCGATCGCCTGGCCGGCCAGCGGAGCGGTGCCCTCGGCGAGGCGACCGCGGACCTCGTGGGCGCTCCCGTATTGCACCCCCGCTCCGGATTCCAGGGAGATGGAGACGTCGGCGGCGGAGGCGGTGGCGGGCACTAGGAGCAGTGCACCGAGGAGAAGTGTGACGAGGCGCATTCAGGCCCAGGATAGGCTCCCGCCTCCCATGAGGTTCTTCGAATACGAATCCCGGAAGATCGTCGCCAAGGCGGGCATCCCGACATCGCCGCACGGTTTCGCCACCTCTGCCGAGGAGGCCAGGCGCATCGCGGAGGACATCGGCGCGCCCACCGTCATCAAGTCGCAGGTGCTCACCGGCGGCCGCATGAAGGCCGGCGGCGTCAAGTTCGCCGACACGCCCGAGGAGGCGGCAGAGCACGCCGCCGAGATCCTCGAGCTGGAGATCAACGGCCACATGCCGCGCGGCGTGCTGGTCGACTCCCGCGTAGCGGTCAAGCAGGAGTACTACGCCGGCGTCACGTGGGACGGCACCCGCAAGCGCCCGGTGATGATCTTCTCCCCGATGGGCGGGATCGACATCGAGGAGGTGGCCGAGACCCATCCGGACAAGGTCGGCCGCCGCCACCTCTCCAACCTGCGCGAGGCGGCGGACTTCGAGGCCAAGGAGGTCATCGCCTCCACCGGCGTGACCGGCAAGGCGCTGCAGCGCTGCACGCCGATCATGGCCCGCCTCGCCCGGCTGTTCTCCGACTACGACATGACGCTGGCCGAGATCAACCCGCTGGCCGAGCTCGAGGACGGCACCTTCGTGGCCGTCGACGCCCACATGGACATGGAGAACGAGGCCCGGCCGCGCCAGAAGGCGCTGCTCGCCGAGCTCGGCGTCGGCGACGAGGAGACCCGCCAGGCCCGCGAGGCGACGCCGTTCGAGCTGGCCGGCGAGGCGGTCGACGCCACCGACCACCGCGGCGTGGCCGGCAACGTGACCGAGTTCGACGGCGACCTCGGCCTGGTGATCGGCGCCGGCGGCGGCTCGCTGACGCTGTTCGACGCGGTCCGCGCCCACGGCGGCAAGCCCGCCAACTACTGCGAGATCGGCGGCAACCCGTCGGTCGCGAAGGCATGCGGCCTGGCCAAGCTCGTGCTGCAGAAGCCGGGCGTGGACAAGATCGCGGTGATGATGTCGATCGTCTCCAACACCCGGGTCGACATCGTCGCCCGCGGCGTGATCAAGGCGTGCGTGGAGCTGGGCTACGACCCGGCGGAGAAGATCGCGATCTTCCGCATCCCCGGCGCCTGGGAGGAGGAGGGCTTCAAGATCCTCGAGGCCTACGGCGTCCCGTACGCCGACCGCTCCGTCTCGCTCAACGAGGCGGCCAGGAGGGCGGCGGCATGAGCATCCTCATCAACGCGGAGACCACGTTCATCGTCCAGGGCATCACCGGGCGCGAGGCCGTCAACCTCACCCGCGAGTGCCTCGACTACGGCGCCGGCGCCAAGGTCGTCGGCGGCGTCACGCCCGGCCGGCTCGGCCGCGACGTCCACGGCGTGCCGGTGTTCGACACCGTCGCGCAGGCCGTCGAGCACCACGGCGCGCCGATCGACGGCTCGGTCGTCACCGTCCCGCCCGCCTTCACCAAGGACGCGGTGCTCGAGGCGGTCGCCAACGGGATCAAGCTGGTCGTGATCGTCACGGAGCGCATCCCGCGCCGCGACGTCGCCCAGATGGTCGAGTTCGCCGACCTCCACGGCGCGCGGATCATCGGCCCCAACTGCCTCGGGATCATCGTCCCGGACGTCATCAAGATGGGCGGGATCGGCGGCCCGGCGCGCAACGCGGCGCAGGCCTACTCCCCAGGCCCCGTCGGCGTCATCTCCCGCTCCGGCGGCATGACGACCGAGATGTCCTCGACGCTGAGCGCCGCGGGGCTGGGCCAGTCGACCGCCGTCTCGATCGGCGGCGACGCGATCATCGGCACCACCTACGCCGAGCTGATGCCGCACTTCGAGGCGGACGCCGAGACCGAGGCGATCGTCATCTACACGGAGCCGGGCGGCCGGATGGAGGCCCAGCTCGCCGCCTGGACGCAGGAGCACAAGTCGCGCCTGCCGATCGTCGCCTTCATGGCGGGCCGCTTCATGGACGAGATGCCGGGCATGTCCTTCGGGCACGCCGGCACGATCGTCGAGGGCAAGGAGGACACGGCGACGGAGAAGATCGCGCGGCTCGGCGCCGCCGGGATCACCGTCGCCGAGCGCATCGAGGACATCCCCGATCTCGTCAAGCAGGGGATCGCCGAGCGGAAAGGAGCCGCCGTATGAGCAACCTCTTCATCGAGGTCGAGGTCACCCCGGAGGTGGCCTCCGACACGAAGCTCGCCGCGAAGCTGGCCGAGGTCTGCCCCGTCGACATCTACGCCACCGGCGCGGACGGCTCGCTGCGAGATCGTCGAGGACAACCTCGACGAGTGCGTGCTGTGCCGCCTGTGCATAGACGCCGCGCCGCCAGGTTCCGTGACGGTGCGGAAGAAGTACGACGGCGGTGCCACGCTGTAGCGCATGCCTGAGCTGCCCGAAGCCGAGCGCGCCCGCCAGCAGATCGAGCGCGCGCTCGGCCGCGAGATCGTCGCCGTCGACGACACCGACACGTACGTCTCCCGCCCGCACGCGCCGGGCGAGATCGCCTCGGCGCTGGTGGGCCGCAAGCTCACCAAGGCCCACCGGCGCGGCAAGTTCCTGTGGGTGGAGACCGACGGCGGCCCGGACCTCGGGCTGCACCTCGGCATGGCGGGGCACATCTCGGTCGACGAGGAGCCCGCGCCGAACCACTGGGACCGCTTCGTGCTCGACTTCGCCGACGGCGGCCGGCTGGCGCTGCGCGACAAGCGCCGCCTCGGCCGCGCGATCCTGGAGCCCGACTTCGACCACATCGGCCCCGACGCCGCCGAGGTCTCGCGCGACGTGTTCCGCGAGCGCATCGGGCGCGGGAAGCTCCCGATCAAGGCCAAGCTGCTCGACCAGGGCGCGATCGCCGGCGTCGGCAACCTGCTGGCCGACGAGACGCTGTGGCGCGCCCGGCTCTCCCCGCGGCGGATCGCCGGCGAGCTGAGCGAGGAGGAGCTCGACCGCCTGCGGCGCGAGCTGCGCGCCGCCACGCGCGACGCGATCCGCAACGGCGGCGTCCACACGGGGCGCTTCATGCCCTACCGCGAGCGCGGCGGCCACTGCCCGAACTGCGGCAGCCCGCTGGAGCGCGACACGATCGGCGGGCGCACCACGTTCTGGTGCCCGGTCGACCAGACCTAGGGACTTCACGGCACGGCGCGCCCGTAGAAGGGGCATGCGCCTCTTCGCCGCCTTCATCGTCGTCGCGCTGGCCACCGCCGGCGGACTCGCCGCCATCGCCCTCGCCGGCGGCGGGCCGCCGCCGACCCCGGAGGCGGCGCCAGGCGTCGAGACGGTGGTCGCGCACGGGGCCGCGCGGCTGCACATCCGCACGCCCGCGCACCGCAGCGACGCGACGATCGAGCGCGCGGTGCGGGCCGCCCGCCGCGCCGCGTACCCCGAGGCCGTCGGCGTCGCGCGCTGGGAGGCCGCGGCGATGGCCCGCGCCGCCGGGCTGCGCCTGGACGGGCCGCTCGGCGTCAGCCGCGACACCAGCCCCTACGGCTACTGGGACCCGGACGCCGGCCGCTTCGGCACCGGCCGCTGGTGCGGCCGGGTCACCCACCGCCGCGGCGGCAAGCGGACGACGCGCCGCGAATGCCCGATCCCGCGCGGGCAGACGGTGCGCCTGACCGTCACGTTCGCGACCAGGTGAGCTCCGTCAGGCTTGGTCTTGCGCCTCGCGCACGGCGGCGCGCAGCGCCTCCGTGCCGTCCTCGTAGCTCGAGCCCATGGCCGAGAGCAGGTCGACGGCGGTCGAGCGGACCTGCCCGACGATCACGCTGACCGACATGTTGCCGGTGCTCTCGAGGACGAGCGTGGCCTCGACGGCCGCCTGCAGCGCAGGCTCGCGTACCTCGTCGGCGCGGCCGCGGTCCTGCAGCGCCCCGTCGAGCGCGCGCACGGCCTCGGCCAGGTGGCGCAGCGCCTCGGCCACCTCGGGCGGGACGTTCTCCTCCAGGCTGAGCGCCCGGATCGTGCCGCGCGCCAGCACGCGGACGTTGCGGACGGCCAGGTCGACGTGCTCGGCGGCGTCGGCGTAGGTCTCGACCATGCCGCGTGAGCGGCGCCGGGGCGGGGCGTAGCGGGTCGTCTCGCGGCTCACCTCGACCGCCTCGGCGAACTGCGCTCCGAGCTCGTCGATCGAGCGGGCGCGCACGAGCGCCTTCTCGGCGAGCTCCTCGTCGCGGTGCTCGAGCCCGTTCGCGATGTCCTCGAGGGTCGCCGCGAGCTCCTCGAGCACCGGCCGCCCCGCGCGCCGCACCATCTCGACCGGGTGGGCGGGCAGCACGACCGCGTTGACGAGCAGCGCCACCGCGGCGCCGATCAGCGCGTCGAGCGAGCGGGAGAAGTTGAAGGCGCCCGTGGGCGGCTGCAGAGTGGCCACCAGGGCGGCCGACACGGCGGCCTGCGTGGCGAGCAGCGTCCCGCTGCCCAGGAAGATGGCCACCGACGTCGCGAGCAGCACGACCACCCCCAGCTGCGCCGGCCCCGTGCCGATCTCGAGCACCAGCAGGTCGGCGACCGCGATCCCGAGCGCGACGCCGAAGGCGATCTCCACGGCCCGGCGTCCCCGCTGGCCGACCGTGAAGCCCAGCGTGATGATCGCCGAGACGGCGGCGAAGAACGGCTGCGGGTGGCCGAAGACCTCGCTCGCGATCAGGTAGGCCAGCGCGGCGGACACCGCGACCTGGAAGATCGAGCGCCAGGCGAGCCGCAGGCGCTCGACCCGGGTCCGCATCGAGGTCCGGGACCGCTCGGCCGCCTCCTCGATCAGCGGAGCGGCGCGATCGGTGAGCTTCGGCGCGTCTTCGTCACGGCGGCGCAGCACGGCCTGTGGATCCTGGCAGGCCGCGGGTGTAGAGCAGGAGGTCGATGCCCAGCAGGGGCTCGAAGATCGGCACGCCGTCCGTGCTCCAGCCCTCGCGCTCGTAGAAGCCTCGCGCGCGCGCCTGCCCGCGCGGGGTCAAGAGGCGCATCGAGCCGTAGCCCTGCCGCGCCGCCTCTTCGATGACGAGCGCGTGCAGGCGCGCGGCGACGCCGCTGCCCCACCACGGCTCGCGCACGAACAGCTGCCACAGGTAGCCGACCCCGGGGATCGGCGGGCCGTCGCGGCCGTCGCGGGCCTGGCTGAGCGAGACGTGGCCGGCGGTCCGGCCCTCCTCGACGGCGATCACGGCCCATGCGTCGGGCCGCGCGAGGCCCTCGCGCAGCCGCTCGGCCTCCGTCGCCGACGGCGGAGGGGTGTAGGTGGGTCCCGCCCAGGCTCTGTAGGAGTCGAATCCCTGGCGGAGCGTCTCGGCGATCTCGTCGGCGTCGTCGATCGTCGCCCGCCGTAGCTCCAGCATCGTCAAATGATCCCATATCGACCGTATCTAACCCTGTGATTGAAGGTTAGATATGTGCAGATGGGGTCTGGACCCGAGTGGTCGAAAGCCGCGATTGCTCAAGAAGCGACCCCCTGGATGCCGACCCCTTGAAGGACGTGACCCGCCGCATCTTCGTCATCGCCCTTGCCGCGGCGGCCGTTTTCGCCGCCATCCTCGGCACGGTCTCCCCCGCGCAGGACCCTTCTCCCACGGGCACGCCCACGGAGACTCCCGCGGTCTCTGAGACCGCGCCGGTGGAGAGCGCCGAGCCGGTCGCCTCCGCCGACCCCATCGAGACTCCCGTCGAGACGCCCACGCAGGCGCCGACCAGCGAGGCCACGCCCGTCACGCCCGAGGACGCCACGCCGGCGCCCACCGCCGCCGCCGGCACGCCCCAGGCCGCCGCGCCCGCCGTCACCGAGACCGCGACCCCGGGCGCGACCGCCACCGCGCCGGCCAAGGGCGTCGCCCCCAAGACGAAGACCAAGAAGGCGAACACCGAGGACGCCGAGGTCAAGGTCAAGAAGTCTCGACGTAAGGTCAAGGGTGATAGAAGAAGAAGAAGAAGCCCGTCGCCGAGAAGAAGGTCAAGGTCGAGACGCCGAAGCTCACGACCTCGACCGGCGCCCCCGCCCCCTCGAACCCGACCTTCGCGTTCTCCACTCCGGGGCCGGCTCCGATCGGCGTGCCGAACTTCTTCATCGACAAGTTCCGGATCCCGCCCTTCCTCCTCTCCATCTACCAGGCCGCCGGAATGCAGTACGGCGTGCGCTGGGAGGTGCTGGCCGCGATCAACGAGATCGAGACCGACTACGGCCGCAACCTCAACGTCTCCTACGCCGGTGCGCTCGGGTGGATGCAGTTCATGCCCGCCACCTGGAAGATGTACGGCGTCGACGCCAACCGGGACGGCGAGAAGGACCCGTACAACCCGGTGGACGCGATCTTCGCGGCCGCGCGCTACCTCCGCGCCGCCGGCGCGGACAAGGACCTGCGCCGCGCGATCTTCGCCTACAACCACGCCGACTGGTACGTCGACTCCGTGCTGCTGCGGGCGCGCGTCATCGGCGGCCTGCCGAGCGACCTCGTGGGCTCGCTGACCGGGCTCACCCAGGGCCGCTTCCCCGTGCACGCGAAGGCGACCTACGCCGGCTCGCTCAAGAAGGCCGACCGGAAGCGCAAGATCCGCGAGGGCGCCAACGCCGCCGTGGTCGTGGAGTCCGACGAGCACCGCCAGGGGATCGACATCTTCGCCCGCAAGGGCGCCCCCGCCATCGCCGTCAACGACGGCCGGATCATCTCGATCGGCAAGTCCAAGCGCCTCGGCCGCTACGTGAAGCTGCTCGACGTCTACGGCAACACCTACACCTACGGGCAGCTCGGCAAGGTCGCCAAGACCTACCCGGCGCCCAAGAAGCGCGTCGCCAAGCGCTCCGAGATCCGCCGCGAGCTGGACCTGGACAAGACGCCGAAGCCGAAGAAGGCCGCCTCCGCGACCACGGCGCCCGCGCGCAAGCGCGCCGTCAAGCGCGTCGTCGCCCCCAAGAAGGCCCCCGCGCCCGCCAAGGAGCGCCTGTCGGCCCGCGGCACCGCCGCCCCGGCCCCGGCCGCCGCCAAGGAGCGCCTCTTCGCCCACCCCGAGCGCCCGAACGCCCGCGTGTCCGGCGGCTCCGCCCAGCTCGGCGAGCCCGCCACGCCCGCCGAGATCGCCCCGATCGGCTTCGACAAGCGCGACTTCGTCACCAAGCCGCTGCGCGAGGGCGCCCGCGTGATCGGCGGCACCGTGCTCGGCCGCATCGCCAAGGGCTCGCCCGAGACGGCCTCCCACATGCTCTTCGAGATCCGCCCGGCCGGCCGCGGCGCCCCGCGCGTCGACCCGAAGCCGATCCTCGACGGCTGGAAGCTGCTCGAGTCGACCGCGATCTACCGCGCCGCCAAGAAGAACCCGTTCGTCGGCGAGGACGCGCGCAACCCCTCGATCGGCCAGATCCTGCTGATGAGCAAGGACACGCTGATCCAGCGCGTCATCTCCAACCCGCGCATCCAGATCTACGGCTGCGGCAAGGCGGACATCCGCTCCGGCCAGATCGACCGCCGCGTGCTCGCCACGCTCGAGTACCTCGCCTCCTCCGGCCTGCAAGCCGACCGTCAGCTCGCTGCGCTGCGGCCACGGGCTGATGACGTCCTCCGGCAACGTCTCCGAGCACTCCACCGGCACCGCGATGGACATCGCCGCGATCAACGGCGTCTCGATCATGGGCCACCAGGGCGCCGGCTCGATCGCCGACATCACGATCCAGCGCCTCCTGACGCTCCAGGGCACGATGAAGCCCCACCAGATCATCTCCCTGATGACCTTCGACGGCGTCGACAACACCTTCGCGATGGGCGACCACGCGGACCACATCCACGTCGGCTGGCGCCCGCTGTACGGCCAGAGCGCCAAGGCCGCCCGCCGCATCGACGCGATCCTCAAGCCCAAGCAGTGGATCAAGCTCATCGACCGCCTCGGCGACATCGACAACCCCGAGGTGCGCGAGGCGCCCTCCAGGTTCTCGCTGAAGGTCACCAAGAGCGCGTCGCACGCCCACCAGGGCGAGTAGTCCTCTCCGCTTTACCGGCGCATTACCGCCACATCGGCGGCTCCGCGAAGGATGCGCGCCATGCCGCATCCGGACGCTGCCGCCGCCCGCCACGCCGCCAGGGCCCACGCCCTGCCGGAGCCGCTGGTCCGCCCTGCCTCCCCGGCGGCGCGGCGCCGGAGGGGCGACTGCATGCTCGGCAGCCCGCACCGCGCGCCGGCCCGGCTGCGCCGCCCGCCCGCCCGGCCGCTGCCCGAGACGGTCCAGCCCCAGCATAAAGGGTCTGACCCTTTACTTCATTCCACCGACATAAAGGGTCTGACCCCTTATGGCAGTGGAATGAAGTGAGGGGCGGTGCGGGGAGGGGCCGCTGGGGCCGCGTGAGCGGCTCCGCTGCGGTGGCCGCGGGGGGCGGCTCAGGCCTTGCGGGGCGCGGGGAGCTGCGGGGCAGCGGCGGGAGCCGCGTCCTGGGCCACGGAGAGCTCCCAGGCGGGCGCCTCCGGCTCGTCCACGAGGGAGACCAGCGCGTCCACGACCGCCGGGTCGAACTGCGTGCCCGAGCAGCGGCGCAGCTCGCCGACCGCGGTGGCCAGCGGGAGCGCCTTGCGGTACGAGCGGTCCGTCGTCATGGCGTTGAAGGCGTCGCAGGCGGACACGATGCGCGCGGCGACCGGGATCGCCTCGCCCACGAGGCCGTCGGGGTAGCCGCCGCCGTCCCAGCGCTCGTGCGAGGCGCGCACGACGAGGCCGACGTCGGCCAGGAGCCCGCCGACCTGCTTGAGCATGCGCTCGCCCTCGACGGTGTGGGTCTTCATGATCGCCCACTCCTCGTCGTTCAGCGGGCCGGGCTTGTTGATGATCTCGTCGGGCACGGCGATCTTGCCGATGTCGTGGAGCAGCGCGCCCATCTCGGCGGCGCGGCAGGTGTCCTCGTCGAGCTGCATCTGCTCGGCGACCTTCACGGTGAGCCCCACGACGTCCTCGGTGTGGCGCCCGGTGTACTCGTCGTCCTCCTCGAGCAGGTCGCGCAGGAGCAGCGCGGTGCCGCGGTAGGCGCGGCTCAGCTCCAGCGACTGGCGCATGCGGTTCTCACGCTCGCGCGAGAAGGTGAGCAGGAGGTAGGCCAGCGGGAGCACGAGGAGCGCGCTGAGGGGGTGCTGGGCGGCCGCCAGGGCGGCCAGCAGGCCGACGGGCGCGAGCAGGACCGTCGATGCGGTAGGCGCTGCGGAGGTCGGCGAGGACGTCCTTCGGGGAGACCCGCTGGCAGACCCACGCCCAGGCGACGAAGATCGCCCCGTCGGTGATCACGTGCGCGGCGAGCGCGCCCGCGTAGGCGGGCCAGTGCGAGAGGTCGGGGAGCTGCGCGCCGAGCGGCGATCAGGACGGCGGCCGGGCCGACGGCGAACCAGGCGTCGGTGATCGCGAAGATGCTGCGGCCGAGGTCGGCGCGCCCGCGCACGGCCTGCGACGCGCGCGCGAGCACGAGGCCCGCAGCCACGAGCAGCGGCACGAGCGGGGTCGGGAGCAGCAGCAGCATCGGCACGAAGACGATCTGCGTGGGGACGTAGTAGCCGGAGCCGCCCCATACCTCCACGCGCGCGACGACCGCGAGGGCGATCACGAAGGCGACGGCGTGGAGCGGGTTCAGGTCGCGGGAGGCGTCGCAGAGCACCGCCATCGCCACTGAGGCGACCAGGAACGCGGCGGCGAAGCACAGATTGCCGGCGCGCTCGCGCCGGTTCTGCTTGCGCCCCTGGCGCTCGAGCGACTCCTCCAACAAGCGCTCGGCCCCGGCGTCCATTTTGGTGGGGTTCTCGGACATCCGTGCAGAATGCGCCGTTTTTCAACGCATGTCTTATCTACTCGGCTTCGCAGCCTGCCGACTTGAGGAGCATCAAGAGTCGTCACGGACGAAGGGACTCACCTCACATGCACCGCAAGCTGGGCCGCACGGCAGCCGCCCTCTTCATCGCCGCGATCACCTCCGCGGCCTTCAGCTCCACCGCCTCCGCAGCGCTGCTGACCAAGACAGCGGAATCCTGCGACGACGGAGCGATCACGCAGCCGTTCTCGCGCTTCGGGGATCGCGCCAACTACAAGCTCGTGCCGGGCGGGTCGTTCGAGACCAACGCCTCCGGCTGGACCCTGAGCGGAGGCGCCGCCGTCGTCTCTGGCAACGAGTCCTACAACGTGGGCGGCTCCGGCCACGGCAAGTCGCTGAAGATGCCCTCGGGCAGCCGCGCGGTCTCGCCGTTGACGTGCGTCGGCCTCGCCGAGCCCACGCTGCGGCTCTTCGCCAAGCGCAACAGCGCCCTGCTCGGCCTCATCTCGACCATGAACGTCGAGATCCAGGTCCAGACCACCCTCGGCCTCTCCCTCTGGCTCCCGGTGCTGCCGGGCGACCTGGGCGGCAGCTCGTGGCACCCCACCCTGCCGATGCCGCTGCTGGCCAACATCCTGCCGCTGTCGCGGTCGGAGCGCACCCCCGTGCGCTTCCGGTTCACCCCGCTGCTCGGCTCGTGGCAGATCGACGACGTGTACGTCGATCCGATGATGCGCC
This sequence comes from uncultured Solirubrobacteraceae bacterium, assembly GCA_963723395.1. Taxonomy (GTDB): domain Bacteria; phylum Actinomycetota; class Thermoleophilia; order Solirubrobacterales; family Solirubrobacteraceae; genus DATFQI01. The sequence continues at coordinate 154,240 of CAVRQL010000007.1, forward strand.
GCTAGCACCCTCGTGTCCGGCGTCGCGGCCCCTGGCCGCGGCGCCGGCACTACTCTTCCCGCCCTCATGGAGGGCACCGAAGCCGCAGCGGTACTCGAGGCCCTCTTCACCGGCGCGCCCGCCGGCCTGGCCTACTGGGACCCGGAGCTGCGCTACCGCCGCGTCAACCCGCGGCAGGCCGAGATCGACGGCGCCACGGCCGCCGAGCACATCGGCCGCACGCCCTCGGAGATCCTCGGCGCGGCCGGCGAGCCCATCGAGGCCCTCATCCGGCAGGTCCTGGACACGGGCGCCCCCGTCGTCGACGTCGAGCTGACCGCCGAGATGGGCTCCACCCGGTACTGGCTGGCCAGCTTCTTCCCGGTGCCCTCCGCCTCGGGCGTCGGTGGCATCGTCGTCGACGTCACGGGCCGCAAGGCCGTCGAGGCGGCGGAGCGTGCCGCCCGCGCACGCGCCGAGGCGCTGGCCAGGGCGAGCACCGCGCTCACCTCCTCGATGCGCCCCGACCGCGTGCTCGCCGAGCTCGTGCGGGCGGTCGTGCCGACGATCGCCGACTTCTGCACGATCCACCTGGTGACGCCCGGCGGCGAGATCGGCCTGATCGCGGCGGCGCACGCCGATCCGCAGCTCGAGGCCGTCGCGCGGGAGCTGGGCGAGCGCCAGTCGGAGGGCCGCGAGGGCCCCGTCGAGGTGATCCGCACCGGGCAGCGGATCGTCACCGACACGCCGACCGCCGCCGCCGGCGCGGGCGGGCAGGACCTGCTCGACCGCCTCGGCGCCCGCGCCGCGGCGATCCTGCCGCTGACGGCGCGCGGCCAGGTGCTGGGCGCGATCACCCTCGCGATGGGCGCCTCCGGCCGCAGCTACGGCCCCGACCTGGAGGAGATGGCCGAGAGCCTCGCCTCCGGCGCGGCCCTGGCGCTCGACAACGCCCGCCTGTTCTCCGAGCAGACCGAGGTCGCCCGCGCGCTGCAGAGCACGCTGCTCCCCTCCGAGCTCCCGCACGTGCCCGGGGTGGAGCTGGCGGCCCGCTACCGCGCGTCCGGCCGCAGCAACCAGGTCGGCGGCGACTTCTACGACGTCTTCGACGCCGGCGGCGGCGAGTGGGCGCTGGTGATCGGCGACGTGGTGGGCAAGGGCGCAGAGGCCGCCGCCATCACCTCGCTCGTGCGGGCCACGCTGCAGGCGGCGGTCCTGCGCGGCGACGACGGCGCGGCTGCGCTCGGGCTGGTCGACGAGGCACTCCGGCGGCGGCCGATGGTGCAGTTCTGCTCGGCGATCCACGGCCGCATGCGGGCGGACCCCGACGGCGTCACCGTCCGCCTGCTCGCGGCGGGGCACCCGCCGCCGCTCGTGGTGCGGCGGGAGGGCGCCGTGGAGTCGGTCGAGATCGAGGGCACGCTGCTCGGGGTCTCCCCCACGCCGACGTTCGGCGAGGCCGTGGTCCATCTCGGCCTCGGCGACGCGCTGCTGCTCTACACCGACGGCGCCACCGAGCTGCGCGGCGAGGACCCCTGGCGGGGGGAGACCGTGCTGCGCGACACGCTCCTCGCATCGGCCGGCCGGCCGGTCCCGGAGCTGGTCGAGCGGGTCGAGCATCAGGCGCTCGTGCTCAGCGGCGGCGAGCTCCGCGACGACCTCGCCCTGCTGGCTCTCGGCGCGGCCCCGCCGGACGGCCAATAGAATGCCCGGGGTGTCCACGGACATGCAGGAGCGGATCGCCCGCAACGAGGCGACCTTTCGCCGGATCAACGAGAACATCGAACGCGGTCGGGACGCCGACGATGACGCGACGTTGATCGGCTTCGTCTGCGAGTGCGGCTCGGCGGACTGCGCCCGGCTGATCGAGCTGACTTCTCGCGAATACGAGGAGATCCGCCGCAACCCTTCCCAGTTCGCGATCGTTCACGGTCACGAGTACCCCTCCGTGGAGTCCGTGGTCGCGCGCCACGAGCGCTACGCGGTGGTCAGGAAGCTGGAACCCGCCAGCGCCATAGCCAAGGAGACCGATCCGCGAGCATGAGCGACATGCCGATCCCCGAGGCCTTCACGGTCCGCAACGAGCAGCGCGGCGGCGCGTCGGTCGTGATCCCGACCGGCGAGCTGGACCTCGCGACCGCCCCGGCGCTGGAGGCCGCGCTCTCGCGCGCGTTCGACCAGGCCGGCTCCGGCCGGGTGGTGCTCGACCTGCGCGAGCTCGAGTTCATCGACTCCAGCGGCCTGCGCACCCTGCTCACCGCGCGCAAGCGTGCCGAGGAGGCGGGCGCGGACTTCTCGCTCGTCGCCGGCCACCGCGGCCTCGAGCGCACGCTCGAGATCGCCGGCGTCCGCAAGGTCTTCGCCTGGACGCCCGCCGAAGAGCTGGCCTGAGAGCCGCTACTTCGTCCGCAGCTTGCGGGTCCGCGAGCGCTCTTCCTGGCGCTCGACGACGCTCTGGATGAGCTTCAGGATCTCGACCGGCCCCGTCGCCTTGACGTGGCCCGACTCGAACGCCTCGCGCCAATGGCGGATCTTGCCCTCCTTGGCCAGCTCGTTGAAGTGCGAGCGCGGCACGGAGAGGCGGACCTTGGCGTCGGAGGCGATGTCGCGCGTGATCTTCGGGCCCGGCACCTGGACCCGGAAGAGCTGGATGTCGCCGCGACCGCGCAGCTCGAGCTCGACGACGAGCTTGAGGCGCTCCAGCGCCGGCACCTCCTTCTGGATCCCGGCGACGGCCTCCTCGATGAGCGCCTTGGTGTCAGCGGTCGACATATCGGTGGGCGATCTTATCCGCAGCGGCGGAAACAGCCGGTAGCTTTTCTGCGCGATGCACCCCTCGACACCCGCGGTCGCCGCGGTCTTCGACCCGGTCCAGGCCGTCACGACGTTCGAGGAGACCGTGGAGCGTCTCGGGACGGGCATCCGGCTCGGGCTGCTGCCGCCCGCCTCGCAGCTGCCGCCGGAGCGCGAGCTGGCCGAGCAGATGGGCATCTCGCGCTCGACCCTGCGCCAGGCGCTCACCGCGCTGACGCAGAGCGGGCACCTGGTGGCGGTCCGCGGCCGCGGCGGCGGCTGGTTCGTGGCCGACGTCCCGCCGCGCGAGCAGGCCGAGCACGTCGACCTCGCCGACTGGCGCGAGCTGCTCGACTACCGCGTGGCGATCGAGGCCGGCGCCGTGGTGCTCGCGTGCGAGCGCGCGCAGCAGGACGACCTGGCGAGGCTCAGCGACCACGTCGTGACGATGCGCGAGGTCGAGGACTTCGCCGCCTTCCGCCAGGGCGACGTGTTCTTCCACCTCGGCCTCGCGGAGGCGGCGGGCTCACCCCGGCTCGTCGCGGCGATGACCGAGGTGCAGGGCGCGATGAGCGAGCTGATCGGCCACATCGCGCATCCGCCCGAGGTGCTCGAGCGCTCCAACGCCCAGCACGGGAAGCTGATCACGCTGCTCGAGCGGGGCGACGCCGAGCGGGCCGTCCGGCTCGTCCGCGATCACCTGCGCGGCACCGAGAGCGTGCTCGCAGGGCTCATGCCCTGAACATCTGGACGTCCTACCCTGGGAAGGGTGTCCGCCGCTTCACGCATGCGCGTGTGGGGAGCCTCGGTTTCTGCCGGCCACCTCGCACTGGGGACCCTCGGGTGGCTGCTCCTGGGCGTCGCGCCCTGGTTCTTCGGCGGTTGCGCACTGCTCACGCTCACGGTGACGCTGCTCGCCGCGCCGCTGCTGCGCCGCCCACCGGGCGACGACGATCACGGCGGCGGCTCCGACGACGACCCCGATCCCCCGTGGTGGCCCGACTTCGAGCGCGACTTCCGGGCCTACTCGGACCGTACCCGTCCGGTCTAGCCGCCGGGCCACTTGACGCCGTCCGGCGCGGCGCATAGCTTCTCGTCCCGTAAAGGCCGGAAGGCCATACCTTTACTGGGGAGAGGGACGATGGCCGAGCGACGCGGCGTCGGGTACGAGCAGGTCGGCGACGACTACATGGACAAGCGCCAGCTGAACCGAGGCGCGGCCGGGTGGGTGCTGCTGGCTGGGCTCGGCGTCGCCTACGTGATCTCGGGCGACTTCGCGGGCTGGAACTTCGGCCTCGCCGAGGGCGGCTGGGGCGGCCTGCTGATCGCCACGATCCTGATGGCGACGATGTACACCTGCATGGTCTTCGGGCTCGCCGAGCTGTCCTCGACGATCTCGACGGCGGGCGGCGGGTACGGCTTCGCGCGCCGCGCGCTCGGGCCGTGGGGCGGCTTCCTGACCGGCACGGCGATCCTGATCGAGTACGCGATCGCCCCGGCGGCGATCGTCTGCTTCATCGGCGGCTATGTCGAGTCGCTCGACCTGTTCGGCATCACGGCCGGCTGGCCGGTGTACCTCGCCTTCTACGCGATCTTCGTCGGCATCCACCTGGTCGGCGTCGGCGAGGCGCTGAAGGTCACGTTCGTCATCACGGCGATCGCCGTCGTCGGCCTGCTGGCGTTCGTGTTCGGCATGGTCGGCGAGTTCGACGCGTCGAACCTGACGAACATCGCGCCCGACAACGGCGCGGCCGGCTCGAGCGACTTCCTGCCGTTCGGCTACGCCGGCATCTGGGCCGCGTTCCCGTTCGCGATCTGGTTCTTCCTGGCCATCGAGGGCGTGCCGCTCGCCGCCGAGGAGACCGACAACCCCAAGCGCGACATGCCGCGCGGCCTGATCGCCGGCATGGGCATCCTGCTGGTGTTCGCCGCGCTGATGCTGACCATCGCGCCGGGCTCCGGCGGCGCCGAGACGATCATGGAGTCCGACAACCCGCTGCCGGCCGCGATCGACCAGGCCAAGGGCGACGGGGCGTTCCTCGGCGACTTCGTCAACTACATCGGGCTGGCCGGCCTGATCGCCAGCTTCTTCTCGATCATCTTCGGCTACTCGCGCCAGCTGTTCGCGCTGTCGCGCGCCGGCTACCTGCCCAAGGCGCTGTCGGTGACGAACTCCCGCAAGGTGCCGTGGATCGCGCTGCTGGTCCCCGCCGCGGTCGGCTTCCTGCTGGCGGCGGTCACCGAGGACGGCGCGACGATGCTCAACGTCGCGGTGTTCGGCGCCGCGGTCTCCTACGTGCTGATGATGCTCTCCCACATCGTGCTGCGCTCCCGCGAGCCCGACCTCGAGCGCCCGTACCGGACGCCGGGCGGCACGCTCACCACGGGCGTCGCGCTGGTGCTGGCGATCGCCGCCGTGGTGGCGACCTTCCTGGTCGACACCACCGCCGCGTTCATCACGCTCGCCGTCTACGCGGCCGCCGCGCTCTACTTCGGCCTCTACTCCCGCCATCACCTGGTGGCGAGCGCCCCCGAGGAGGAGTTCGACTCCATCAGCAAGGCCGAAGCCGAGCTCGCCGGATGACGCTCGACGAGCTCAAGAAGGCCGTCAAGGACGGATCCATCGACACCGTCCTCCTCGGCTTCGCCGACATGCAGGGGCGCTTCCAGGGCAAGCGCCTCGTGGCCCACCACTTCCTCGAGGAGGTGGTCTCCCACGGGGCGGAGGCGTGCAACTACCTGCTCGCCGTCGACGTCGACATGAACACGGTCGAGGGCTACACGATGTCCTCGTGGGAGACCGGCTACGGCGACTTCGAGATGAAGCCGGACTTCGACACGCTGCGCCTCGTGCCGTGGCACGAGGGCACGGCGATGTGCATGGCCGACCTGCAGTGGCACGGCGACGAGCCGGTCAGCGCCTCGCCGCGGCAGATCCTCCGCAAGCAGCTCGACCGCCTCAACGAGCGCGGCTGGACGGCGCTGGCGGCGACCGAGCTCGAGTTCATCGTCTTCCGCGACACCTACGAGCAGGCGTTCCACAAGCGCTACCAGGGCCTCGAGCCGGCCAACCTCTACAACGTCGACTACTCGATGCTCGGCACCTCGCGGGTCGAGCCGCTGATCGGCCGGATCCGGCGCGAGATGGCCCGCGCCGGCCTGGAGGTGGAGAACTCCAAGGGCGAGTGCAACTTCGGCCAGCACGAGATCAACTTCACGTACGAGGGCGCGCTGCACGCGGCCGACACGCACACGATCTACAAGAACGGCGCCAAGGAGATCGCCTCCCAGGAGGGCATGGCGATCACCTTCATGGCCAAGTACGACGAGCGCGAGGGCAACTCGTGCCACATCCACCTCTCCGTGCGCGGCGAGGACGGCACGCCGGTGTTCGCCGAGCAGCCGGAGCTGTTCGACCGCTTCCTGGCCGGCCAGCTCGCGTGCCTGCGCGAGCTGACGCTGTTCAAGGCGCCCAACGTCAACTCCTACAAGCGCTTCGCCGAGGGCTCGTTCGCCCCCACCGCGGTCGCCTGGGGCCGCGACAACCGCACGTGCTCGATGCGCGTGATCGGCTCCGGCCAGTCGCTGCGGGTGGAGAGCCGGCTCGCGGGCGGCGACGTCAACCCGTACCTGGCGATCGCCGCGATGATCGCGGCCGGGCTGCACGGGATCGACAACGAGCTGGAGCTCGAGCCGGCGCTGGAGGGCAACGCGTACACCTCCGACAAGCCGCACGTCCCGTCCACGCTGCAGGACGCGCGCGACCTGTTCGCCGCCAGCGACGGTGGCGCGCGAGGCGTTCGGCCAGGACGTCGTCGACCACTACCTCAACAACGCGGACGTCGAGCTGCGCGCCTTCGGCGCGGCGGTCACCGACTGGGAGCGCTTCAGAGGCTTCGAGCGGCTGTGAGCAGGCCGGTGATCGGGATCTGCGCGTCGGTGGAGCGCGCGCGCTGGACGTACTGGGACGAGGAGGCGGCGGTCATCTCGATGAACTACGTCCGCCAGGTGCACGAGGCGGGCGGGATCGCCGTCGTGCTCCCGCCCGACCCGGAGCCCGGCGAGGTGCTGCGCGTGCTCGACGGCGTGCTGCTCACCGGCGGCGCCGACATCGGCGACGCCCCGGAGCGCGACGCCTTCGAGCTGGAGCTGGCGCGGCTCGCGCTGGAGGCCGACCTGCCCGTGCTCGGCGTCTGCCGCGGCATGCAGGTGATGAACGTCGCCCGCGGCGGGACGCTGATCGAGCACCTGCCCGACAAGGTCGGCCACGAGGACCACCGGCTGACGCCGGGCGCGTTCGGCGACCACGACGTGCGCCTGGCCGACGGCTCGCTCGCCCGGCGGGTCGCGCGCGAGGGGATCCACTCGACCAAGTCGCACCACCACCAGGGCGTCGACGCGGTCGGCGAGGGGCTGGAGGTCACCGGCTGGGCGACCGTCGACGACCTCCCCGAGGCGATCGAGGACCCGTCGAAGAAGTTCGCGCTCGGCGTCCAGTGGCACCCGGAGGCCGACGAGGAATCACCGATGATCGCCGCGCTCGTGGAGGCCTCCCGATGACCCTGACCGTGCTCGAGCCCGCCACCGAGGAGGTGCTCGCGCAGATCGAGCGCGCCGGCGCGGACGAGGCCGACGAGGCGGTCGCCCGCGCGAAGGCCGCGCTGCCGGCGTGGCGCGCGGTGGCGCCGGCCGACCGCTCCAAGCTGCTGCACCGCCTCGCCGACGCGCTCGCCGCCGCCCAGGGGGACCTGGCGGTGCTCGAGGCCCGCAACGCCGGCAAGCCGATCGGCGACGCGCGCGGCGAGATGGGCATGGTCGTCGACACCTTCCGCTTCTACGCGGGCGCGCCCGAGCGCACGCTGGGCGACACGATCCCGGTGGCGGGCGGCGTGGGGATGACGTTCCGGGAGCCGGTCGGCGTGGTCGCGCTGATCACGCCGTGGAACTTCCCGCTCACGATCGCCTCGTGGAAGCTCGCGCCGGCGCTGGCGGCGGGCAACACGGTCGTGCTCAAGCCGGCGGAGCTGACGCCGCTGACCGCGCTGCAGTTCGAGCGGATCGCGCTCGAGGCCGGGATCCCCGAGGGCGTGGTCAACGTGGTCGTCGGGCCGGGCTCGACGGTCGGCGCGCGGCTCGTCGAGCACCCCGACGTCGCCAAGGTCGCGTTCACCGGCTCGACCGAGGTCGGGCGCTCGATCGCCGCGGCCGCCGCGCAGACGATCAAGCGCGTGACGCTGGAGCTGGGCGGCAAGTCGGCCAACGTCGTGTTCGCCGACGCCGACATCGCGGCCGCGGCGGCGGCGGCCGCCCCGGCGGTGTTCGGCAACGCGGGGCAGGACTGCTGCGCGCGCTCGCGGATCCTCGTCGAGCGCCCGGCGCTCGACGCCTTCATGGACGCGCTGGAGGAGCACGTCGAGGCGATCCGCGTCGGCGACCCGCTCGACGAGGCGACCGAGATGGGCCCGCTGATCTCCGCCGGCCAGCGCGAGACGGTCTCCTCGTTCGTGCCCGACGGCGCGCCGGTCGCGATCCAGGGCTCCGTGCCCGAGGGCGCCGGCTACTGGTTCCCGCCCACCGTGCTGTGCCCGGTCGACCCGGGCGACCGCGCGGTGCGCGAGGAGATCTTCGGCCCGGTCGCCGTCGTGGTGCCGTTCCGCGACGAGGCCGAGGCGGTCGCGCTCGCCAACGACACGATCTACGGGCTCTCCGGCTCGATCTGGACTCGCGACGGCGCCAAGGCGCTGCGCGCGGCCCGCGCGATCGAGACGGGCGTGATCTCGATCAACTCGAACACGTCGGTGCGCGTCTCCACCCCGTTCGGCGGCTTCAAGCAGTCCGGCTACGGCCGCGAGCTGGGGCCGCACGCGCTGGACGCCTACACCGAGCTCAAGACCGTCTACTACGCCACGGGGTCCTGATGGGCCGCCTGGACGACAAGATCTGCGTCATCACCGGCGCCGCGAGCGGGATCGGCGCCGAGACCGTGCGCCGCTTCAAGGAGGAGGGCGCCACGGTGGTCGGCGTCGACCTGCGGCCCGACTCCCCCGGCGTGGACCTCGCGCTGGCCTGCGACGTCGCCGACGACGACGCGGTCCGCGAGACGTTCGCCGCCGTCCGCGCCGAGTACGGCCGGATCGACGTGCTGTTCAACAACGCCGGGCATCTCGCCGCCCGAGGACGCCTCGGTGCTGGACACGTCGCTCGACGTGTGGGAGAAGGTCCAGGCCGTCAACGTGCGGTCGGTGTTCCTGTGCTGCAAGCACGGCATCCCCCACCTGCTGGAGACCGGCGGCGGCTCGGTCATCAACACCGCCTCGTTCGTGGCCGACGATGGGCGCCGCCACCTCGCAGATCGCCTACACGGCCTCCAAGGGCGCCGTGCTCTCGCTCTCGCGCGAGCTGGGCGTGGAGTTCGCGCGCCGCGGCGTGCGCGTCAACGCGTTGTGCCCCGGCCCGGTCAACACGCCGCTGCTCGAGGAGCTGTTCGCCTCGGATCCCGCCAAGGCGGCCCGGCGGCTCGTGCACCTGCCGATGGGCCGGTTCGCCGAGGCCGTCGAGATCGCCAACGCGGCGCTCTTCCTCGCCTCCGACGAGTCCTCCTACATCACCGCCTCGACCTTCCTCGTCGACGGCGGGCTGACCAGCGCCTACACGACGCCGGTCGTCAAGGAGTAGCTACATCGAGGCCCGCAGGATGAGGGTCAGATCTTGCATTCGAGCATCCTTGGGCGCGACGGCGAGCAGCCGCTGCTGCTTCATCGCGCCCTCGGCGAGCGCCTCGACGTCGTCCTCGGTGTAGCCGAGCTCGGCGATCCCGCTGGGCGCGCCGACGTCGCGCATCAGGCGGCGCAGCTCGTCGGGCAGGCTGTCCGGGCCGGGGTCCTCGAGCGGGTGGCCGGCGAGCAGCTCGGCGACGCGATGGTGGCGCTCGGGGTCGGCGTCGTAGGTGAAGCGGAACGCCGCGGGCGCGGTGACGATCACCGAGTGCCCGTGGGGGACGAACGGGTGGTCGTCGGGGTAGCCGGGCGGCTGGTACTCGTGCTTGAGGCCCGCGATCGGATACGCGCACGCGTGCGGGATGTGCACGCCCGCCGAGCCGAAGCCGACGCCCGCCATCGACGCGGCGAGCATCATCCGCCCGCGCGCCTCGACGTCCTCGGGGTCGGCGACCGCGCGGCGCAGGAACTCGCCGCCGTACTCGAGCGCCTTCGCCGACCACACGTCGGCGACCGGGTTGGAGCCCTGGTAGGGCGGGCGGTCGTCGGGCGAGTCCGGGCGCGGCCGCGAGTCGAACGGCTTGGAGATGTAGGACTCGGCCGCGTGGCAGACGACGTCGAGGCCGGCGCTCGCCGTCACCTCGGGGCCCGAGCGTCCGCGTCAGGTCCGGGTCCACGATCGCCTGGGTCGGTCGCAGGTAGCGGTGGCTGATGCCGGTCTTGAGCTTGAGGTCCGGGATGTCGAGCACGGCGACGGTCGTCGCCTCGCTGCCCGTCCCGGACGTGGTGGGGATCGCGAGGTGCGGCTGCAGCGGCGCCGGCGGCTTCTTGCCCTCGCCGACCGGCGGGTTGACGTAGTCCATCACCGGCGCCGGGTGGGTGACGATCAGGTCCGCGACCTTGGCCGTGTCCATCGCCGAGCCGCCGCCGACCGACACGAAGCCGTCGACCTTCGCCTCGAGCGCGAAGTCGGCGGCGTGCTGGAGCGACTCGATGGTCGGCTCCACGCGCGCCTGGTCGTAGACCACGACCTCGATGCCCTCGGCCTCGATCGAGCGCTTGCACCGCGTCGGGGTGCCCCGTCGCCGCCACGCCCGGGTCGGTCACGAGCAGCGCGCGCTTCACCCCGAGCCGCTTGAGCTCCCAGCCCGCGTCGGCGGCCGCACCGGGCGCCGAACTTGATCGGGCGTGGCCTCGAGGGTGAAGATCGTTTCCTGACTCATATCCCCGGAGCATGCCCGACTCGGCGCGGATCGAAGCCGCTCGGCTTGCCCGCGCAGCGGCGGCGCAGTAGCGTCACGCCCAGATCTGGACGAGGTCATGGACGAGCCGAAAGACGTCGTACGCCCGGGTCCGACGCCGCCGGGGATCCCGGGGGTCGGACCGTCACTTCCATATGCGGTCAAGGCCGGAGTGACGTACGCGCGCTCGGCGGCATGGATGGCGCGCACGGGCGGCCGCGCGAAGGCCACCGGCCTGCGGGTCCTGCTCTACCACCGGGTCGCCGACGACGACGATCCGCTCGCGGTGCCGACGCGCCGGTTCGCCGGCCAGATGGCGAAGCTGGCCGCGGACGGCTACCGGGCGCTCGGGCTGATGGAGGCGCTCTCGCTGCTCCAGACCGGCGACCTGCCGGAGCGCACGGTCGGCCTCACGTTCGACGACGGCTTCGCCGACGTGCGCGACGAGGCGCTGCCGATCCTCGAGCGCCACGGATTCGGCGCGACGGTGTTCATCACCACGGGCGTGACCGACGGGCGCGTGCCCTTCCCCTGGTACACCGGTCCGCAGCCGCCGGTGCTCGGATGGGACGACATCGCCGCGCTGGACCGGGAGGGCACGCTGAAGTTCGAGGCGCATACGGTCACCCACCCGAGCCTGCTCATCCTCGACGAGGAGTCGGCGCGCGCCGAGATCCGCGACTCCCGCGTCGAGCTGACCGAGCGTCTGGGCCGGCCGGTCACGGCGTTCGCCTACCCCGCAGGCCTGTTCGGGGAGCGCGAGCAGCGCCTGGCCGAGGAGGCGGGCTATCTCGCGGCCGTCTCGTGCGAGCCGGGGGTCAACGTGGCCGAGCACCGACCGCTTCGCGCTCCGCCGCCGGCAGATCGACCGGCGCGACCGGCATGGTCGACTTCACCGCGAAGGTGCGCGGCGGCCACGACACCTCGCTGCCCCTGCGCGACACCTACCGCCGGCTGCGCTACGGGATGCGGCCCGGCGCCTCCGGACCCTGGCGCTCGAGCTCGGCCAGGTAGACGCCGAGGTGCGCGTCGCGGGACCGGCGCACGTCGAAGCGCTCCCGTGCTCGCTCGAGGCCTGCCGCGCCCATCGACTCGCGCAGATCCGGCGTCGGCGAGCAGGTCGTCGAGCGCCGCGGCGAGGGCAGCGGGATCGCCCGGCGGAACCAGCCGGCCGGTCACGCCGTCGACGACCAGCTCGGCGACGCCGCCCACATCGGAGGCGATGACGGGCAGCCCGGCCGCCATCGCCTCGAGGATCGAGATCGGCGCGCCCTCCGAGCGGCTCGCGAGCACGAAGACGCTCGACGCCGGCCAGGAGCTCCGGGACGTCGAGGCGGTCGCCGGCCAGTCGCACCTCGCGCTCGAGCCCGAGCGTGCGCACCGCGGCCTCGACGGCGGGCCGCTCGGGACCGCCGCCCACGAGCAGCGCGCGGACCGGCCGGTGGCGCAGGCGGCCGAGCGCGTGCACGAGCGTCAGCGGATCCTTCGGATACGCGAGCCGCCCCACCGAGACGATCTGCGGCGGCTCGTCGCCGGGGCGGGCGCGGCGGGCCGTCTCGACGTCGACCGCGTTCGGGATCACGACCGTGCTCCCGGGCCGGCAGGTCCCGGCGGCCAGGCCGGCGACCCGCTCGCCCTCGGCCACGCAGATCGTCACGGTGGTCAGGCGGGCCATCAGGCGGTCGGCCTGGCGGTACAGCCACGACACGCGGCCGGAGTACGCCGAGAACGCCCAGCCGTGGACGGTGAAGATCCGGATCGGCACACCGGCGAGCGACGGCGGCCAGCCGTCCCAGCACGCCGGCCTTGGAGCTGTTGGCGTGCACGATGTCGGGCCGGAGGCGCCGCATCAGCACGACGAGCTCGAGCAGCCCGAGCGGATCGCGGACCGCGTGCAGCGGTCGCCGCACGTGGCGCAGCCCGACGAACCGCGCGCCGGCGTCCCGGGCGGCCGTTCTCAAGGGGCCGTCGCCGTGAGCGGCGACGACGACGTCGAAGCGGGCGGCCAGTGCCGGCAGCAGGTCGGCCACGTAGGTCTGCGCTCCGCCGGGCTCGGCGAGCGTGATGAGGATCAGGACCCTCGGCATCCGGACTCCGTTCCGCGCGCACAGCGTAGACCGAAACGGGCCCGCGTCCGATGACCCGGTGCACTGCGGTCGGCGTGCCGATGATCGCCCTGTTCACGGTCCTCGCCTTCGAGGAGGGCGGTGCCGCGCCGGGAGCGTGGTACCCGGCGGCGCTGCTGGTGCTGGCGACGCTGGCGGTGGTGGTCGCGGGCGGAGGCGCGGTCCCACCCACGCGCGGCGGGCGGTGGGCACTGGCCGCGCTGGCGCGCGTTCGCCGCGTGGAGCTTCGCCTCGCTGCTGTGGGCCGGCGCGCGCGGCGACGCGTGGGACGCGGCGAACCGGGCCCTGCTCTACACGACCGTGTTCGCGCTGTTCGCCGTCCTGCCGTGGGGACGTCGCGACGCTGCCGTGCTGCTCGAGCGCCTTCGTGCTCGCAACCGTCATCGCGGGCGTCGTCACCCTGGGCGAGGCGATCGGCGGCGGGAACGAAGCGGCGTTCCGGAGCGGCCGGCTCGCCGGGCCGATCGGCTACGAGAACGCCAGCGCCGCGCTGTTCGCGACGGCCTTCTGGCCGGCGCTGGTCCTCGCGGCGCGCCGGTCCGCGCCGCCTTGGGCGCGCGGGCTGCTGCTCGCCGCGAGCGGGGTCCTGGCCGCCCTGATCGTGCTCACCCAGAGCCGCGGCTCGCTGGTGGCGGCGATCGCCGGGGCGGTGGCGGCGATCGTCCTGACGCCGGAGCGCGGGAGGCTGCTCGCCGCGCTCGGCGCCGTCGCCGCCGTGACCGCGGCGGGCCTGCCGGTGCTGGCGCGGGTGTACGTGACCGGGCCCGACGGCCGGGCCGGGCCGCTGGTCGCCGCCGCCGTGGCCATCGCCGCCGCGGCGGCGCTGCTGCTCGCCGCCGGGATCGCCTCGGCGCGGCTGGACAGCGAGGTTCCGCGAGGGCGCGGGCCGCCGGCCCGGGCGCCGCTGGATCGTGCTGGGCGTGGTCGTCGCGCTCGGCGCGGCGCTGTGGGGCGCGAGCCTCGACACGCGTCTCTCGGAGGGCGCCGGCACGGGCCGCTACGACTTCTGGCAGGTGTCGGCCGGGCAGCTGCTCGAGCACCCGTTGCAGGGCGCCGGAGCCGGCAACTTCGCGCACGACTACGCCCGCGAGCGGGACGGCCGGGAGCAGCCGCTGTATCCCCATAGCGTCATATGGGGCACTCTGGGGCAAACTGGACTTGTGGGCGCTGTCCTGCTCTCCGGGTTCTTCGTCGCCGGCTTCGGCTCCGGCTTCAGAGGGGGCGAGGCGCAGCGGGCGATCGCCGCCGCTGCGCTCGCGGGCGCGGCCGCGTGGCTGGCCCAGGCGTCGATCGACTGGCTGTGGGAGCTGCCGGCCGTGACCGCACCGGCGATCGCGATGCTGGGGGTCGCCGCCGCGCTCGGTCGCGACCGCACGGCCTCCGTGCGCGTGCCTGCTGCGTGGGGTGTCGCGCTCGCCGCCGTGGCGGCGGTCGCCGCCGCCTCGTACGCGCTGCCGGCGCTCGCCGCCCGCGATGTCGAGCTCGCGGTCCGCGACGGCGACGCCGGCCGGCTGGACAGCGCGAGGCGGCTCAACCCGCTCTCCGAGACGCCGGACCTCGTCGCCGGCGTGCTCGCCCTGCGCGACCGGCGACCCGGGGGCCGCGCGAGCGGCGTTCGCCCGCGCGGTCGAGCGGGAGCCCGGCGACTGGTACGCGCAGACGCAGCTCGCCCTCGCCGAGCTCGCGGGCGGGCGTCGCGCCGCCGCGATCGAGCGCCTGCGGCTGGCCGCGCGGCTCAACCCGCTCGAGCCGGTCATCCCCGCGGCGCTCGCCGCCGCGCGCGAAGGCGCCGACCCGCCATCGGACGTCGCGGCGAGACTCGACGACGATGCCGTGCACGCGCCGCTCGGACGGCGGCCGATCGACTGCCGCCCGGTGCTCGGCATGGGCATCTCCTGCCCCGGGCCGCCGCGATAGACCGCGCTGACCCTCTCCGGACCCCGGCGGGACGACCTCGGCCGCAGGCTCGGCGCTGCTCGCGGCGCTCGGCGCGGCGACGCTGGGCGTCGTCCTCGCGCTCCTGCTGTCCAGCTTCCCGGCGCCGGCGGCGCTCGTCATCGCGGCGGGCGTCGGGCTCGTCGCCGTGCTCGCGCTGGCGCTCGTGCGGGTCCATGCGGCGGTCGCCCTCGGGTTCGCGCTGCTCGGCGTGGTCCTCGTCGACCCTGCGCCGTCCGACGCGGTGTTCCTCGTCGTGATGGTCGTGACGCTGCTGACCGCCCGCGTCACCCTGCGAGCCGTGCCGCGCGGGATCGTCGCGATCCTGGCCGGCTACGCGGCGCTGAGCCTGATGTCCGCGATCCAGGTCGGCGACCCTGGCCGCGCCGTCCTGTTCTTCGGCACGACCCTGTACCTGGCGCTGTTCGCGCTGTGGCTCCCGAGCTACGTCGACTCGCAGCGCCGCGCGCGGCTGATCGTCAGCGCCTACATCGTCGCGGCGGTCGCGTCGACGGCCGTCGGCGTGCTCGCGCTCCTCGGCCTCATCCCCGGCGCCGCGGTGCTGACCGAGAGCGATCGCGCGCGGGCGCTGTTCCAGGACCCGAACGTGTTCGGTCCGTTCCTCGTCCCGCCGGCGCTGATCCTCGCCGAGGACATCGTCCGGCCGCGGCTGCTCCCCTGGCGGCGGGTCACGAAGGCCGCCGTGCTGGCCGTGCTGCTCGTCGGCGTGCTGTTCTCGTACTCGCGTGGCGCGTGGCTCAACGCGGTGCTCGGCTTCGGCGTGCTCGGCGTGATGCTGGCACTGCGCGGCGACGCGCGACAGGCGCTCGCGCTCGCCGGCGTCACGGTCGCGGTGACCGTGGTCGTCGCCGGAGCCGTCGTGGCGACCGGCTCCTCGTCCTTCCTGCTCGAGCGGGCGCGCCCGCAGACCTACGACACGGAGCGGTTCGGCGGCCAGCGCGCCGGGATCGCGCCGGCCGAGGAGTACCCGCTGGGCGCCGGTCCCGGGCAGTTCGAGTCGATCGCCCACATCTCCGCCCACAGCACGTACGCGCGCAGCCTCGGCGAGCAGGGGTTCCCCGGGCTGATCGTGCTGCTCGGGATCCTCGGGGCGACACTCGTGATCGGCGCGCGCAACGCGATGCGGGGACGCGACACGTACGGCATCGGGGCCGCGGCCCTGCTCGCCGCCTGGTGCGGGCTCCTCGCCAACAGCGCGTTCATCGACACGCTGCACTGGCGGCACCTGTGGGTGCTGGCGGCCCTGATCTGGGCGGGCGCGATGCTGCGCCCTAGACGCCCTGGGTGAGCTCGCCCTCGCGCACCGGCGTCCACGACGGGAGCGAGTAGCGCACGCGCGTGCCGCCGATGACGACCGAGCCGAGCACGGGCGCGCGAAGCCGGCCGAGAGCATCGCCGAGCTCGACCGCGTCGTCGGGCGACACGGCGTCGAGCCGGCAGACGACGAGCACGGCGTCTGCCCAGCGCGCGACGAGCTGCCCGTCGATCGGGCCGAGCAGCGTCGGGCCTTCGACGATCACGTAGCGGTACTCGGACTCCGCCAGGTGCTCGAACACCGTGCCGAGGGAGTCGCCGGAGAGCAGCGCGGCGGGAGGCTGAGCGTTGGTCCCGCTCACCAGCGCCCGCAGCTCGCCACGCGTCGGCCGCTCGCTCGAGCGGGTCGCGTCGCGGACGAGCTTCGACGTGCTCTGGCCCGGGTGCTCCTCGAGCGTGCCCAGCACCTCGCCGAGTCCCGGCGCGGGAGCGACGTCCAGCTGGCGGTGCAGCGCGGGATGGCGGAGGTCCGCCGACACGAGCAGCGTCGGGAGCCCGCTCGCCGCCAGCGCGCGGCCGAGCCCGGCCACCACGGCGGCCCGCTCCGGACCGCGATGCGGGCTGGTCACGAGCACGATCCGCTGCTCGTCCGAGAGCTCGAGCCGCAGCGAGGCGGCGAGCGCCTGGTAGGCCTCCCCCTCCTGCTGCGCCCGGCGACGGCGACGGCCGGCGGGCATCACGACGAGCGGCGAGAGCCCGGTCAGCGAGGCCAGCTGGCGCGGACCGCTGACCCGCGGTTGCATCAGCTCTCGTCCGAGCGCGGCGAGGACGGCGACGAACAGCGCCGCGAAGAGCGCGAACAACGTGTTCTGCACGGGCTTCGGCGACGACGGCGACTCGGGGGCCTGCGCCCGTTCGGCGACCTCGATGCCCGCGCCCGCGCCGGCCTCGCTGACGCTGAGCTCGTTGCGGCGGGCACGCAGCGCGTCGAGCTCGGAGGCCGAGGCGCCGCTCGCCTGCAGCCGGGCGAGCGCACGCTCGATCTCGCGGCGTCCCTGTGCGAGGCGCCGGCGCTCGGCGTCGCGGCGGCCGTCGATGAACGTCTGGGCGGTGCCGTTCGCGATCGCCGCCGCACCCTGGGCGTCTCCGTCGCGCGCCTGGATCTCGATGATGTCCGAAGCGTCGCCGGTCGTGATCGTGAGCTTCTTCTCGAGCGTCTTCGCGCTCTCGCCGCCGAGGTCGGCGGCGGTGCGCTCGCGCACGTCGCGAGACCCGAGCAGGGCGCGGATCGTCTCCAGACGGCGCGCCGACGTCTCCGCCGACGGGGTGTCGAGCGTCCCGGCCGGCTCTTCGAGCACAAGTCGCGTCGTGGCCGTATACGTCTTCGGAAGCGCCAGCGAGAGGAGCAGCACGGTGAGCGTGAGCGGGACCACGATCAGCGCCATCAACCAGGCGCCGCGGCGCAGGGCGATCACGTATCTCGGCGTGTCTCCCCACTGGTCATCGGGGTCTCGCCCAGCCCGCGTCTGCGACGCTGCGGCGACCCCGTTCGGCGTCCCCATGGACCGAAGATAACGCGGGATCTCACCGCTGTAACCCGACTCGGGAACAACACCTAGGGAGAACTACCGACCTTTGCGAATCCTCCTCGTGTCGAGCTTCGTGCTGCCGCATGCCGGCGGCGTCGAGCAGTTCGTGGCGACCATCCGCAGCCTTCTCGAGGAGCATGGGTGCGAGGTCCGGGTGCTCGCGTGCCGCCTGCCGGGCGCCGACTCCAGCTCGGCGGACGCGCTCGTGCCGGCTCGGCTGCTGCCTCCCGTGGGCTGGCCGCTGCCGATCGGCGGGGCGCGGACCCTCTGGCGCGAGGTGGGCTGGGCCGATGCGGTGGTCGCCAACGTCTCGCTGTACCCGCTGCCGGCGCTCGCCGTGTTCGCGGCGCGCCTTCGTCGCGTGACCCCGATGTTCGTGATCCACGGCTCCGGCGTGGCGCATGGCCGACCCGGCAACGGGACGCAGCATCTGGCGCGTGAGGCGTTCCGGCGGCTCGTCGCGCGGCCGGCGGTGCGGAGATCGGTGCCGGTCTCGGTGTCGATGGCGGGGCTCGAGGGGATCGAGCGTCTCCACGGCGTCCCGGCGCGCCTATCTCCCCTATCCGCTCCGCGAGCTGCCGGCGGCCGCTCCGCAGCCGCCGCCCGAGCCGGGCGAGCCGCTGCGCGTCGCGTGGGTCGGCCGGCTCGCGGCGGAGAAGGACCCCGTGACCGCCGTGCGCGCGGTCGAGCGGCTGCTGGAGCACCGGCCCGGCAGGCTCGACGTCTACGGCGACGGCCCGCTCAGGCCGGAGCTCGCGGCGCTCGCCGCCGGGCGCCCGTGGCTCGTCCTGCACGGGGAACGCCCGTGGCCGGAGATCCTGGAGGCGCAGGAGCGCGCCCACGTCTGCCTCTCGAC
Source organism: uncultured Solirubrobacteraceae bacterium (assembly GCA_963723395.1). Lineage (GTDB taxonomy): Bacteria > Actinomycetota > Thermoleophilia > Solirubrobacterales > Solirubrobacteraceae > DATFQI01. Next base: position 172,750 of record CAVRQL010000007.1, read on the forward strand.
GTCCGTGTGGGACAACGTCCAGGTGGCGGTGCTCGAAGCGCTCGCGCGGGGGATCCCGGTCGTGTCGACCCGCGTGGGCGACGCCCCGCGGTACTACGGCGACGGCGAGCTGGCCGCCTGCTGCGTCGAGCCCCGCGACGCCGAAGGGCTGGCGCGCGCGCTGCTCGCGCTCGCGGAGGGGTATGCGGCGTTGCGTGAGACGTTCGGGGCCAACGGCCGGCGCCTCAGCGATGTCCATCGCCGGTCGCCGGACGTCCTCCTGCGCCTGATCGACGGGCCGCGTGGCGGCTGAGCCCCCGGAGGCGACGCCCGACCCGGCCCCGGAGTCGATCGCCGGCGGATCCGCGCCCCTCCTGTGGGCGCAGATCCTCGGGAACGCCGGCCTGTTCCTCGCGCTCGTGCTCATCTCGCGTGCGCTGGGGCCGGAGGGCCGCGGGACCGTCGCGTTCATCACCGTCACCGCGATCGTCGCCGCCACCCTGGCCCGCTTCGGCGTGACCGACGCCACGACGGTCTTCAGCGCCCAGCGACCGCCGCAGCGGTCGGTGCTGCTCACGAACCTGCTCGTGTTCGTGGCGCTCTCGGCGACGGTCGCCGCGCTCGTCGTGTGCGGGACGCTCGAGCTCGCCACCAGGCTGCGCCCGCCGGGTATCGGGGATCCCGAGCTCCTCGCGCTGGCGCTGGCCATGATCGCGTCCGGGCTCGCGGACGCCGGGTACATGTTCGTGCTCGGCTGCTCGCGGTTCCGGTTCCACGCGGCGATCACGATCTCGTCGGCGTGGCTCTACGCCGGCGCGATCGCGATCACCGACCTGGTCGCCGGGCTGACGCCGCTCTCGGCCGCGCTCGTGTGGGTGGGCGTGCAGGGAGCGAAGGCGGCGGTGCTGATCGTCGCCTCGATCCGCGCCGAGCACCTCGGCCGGATGGACCTCGGCCTGCTGCGGGAGTCGGTCTCGTTCGGGCTGCGGGCGTGGATCGGGACCCTCGCCACGGCGTTCAACGATCGGGTCGACCAGATCTTCGTGGCGCTGCTGGCGTCCGAGGCCGTGCTCGGCGTCTACGCGGTCGCGGTCAACGCGTACGAGGTGCTGCTCTACCCGGCCGGGGCGGCGGCCACGGCGATCCTCCCGCTGGCCGCGCGTGCCGCGGCGGACGACCGCGGCTTGCGGGTGCTCTCGGCGTTCCGGTCGGTCGCGATGCTCACCCTGGCCGGGATCGTCGTCGCCGCGCTCGTCGGGCCGCTGTTGATCCCGCTCGCCTTCGGCTCCGCGTTCGACCCGTCGCGGACGCCGTTCCTGTGGTTGCTGCCCGGCGCACTGGGGTTCGTCGCGCTGGCGATCTTCTCCAACGCGCTCGTCGCGTCGTCGCGGCCGAGCGCCTCCTCGGTCGGGCCGCTGGTGTCGCTCGTGCTCGGCATCGCGCTCGACGTGATCCTCATCCCCCGCCACGGAGCGACGGGGGCGTCGGTGGCGGCGAGCACCGGGCTGTTGACCGGCGGGCTCGTGGCGCTCGTCCTGTTCCGCCGGCACGCCGCCTTCCCGGTGCGGGCCCTGATCGTGCCCGAGCGCGGCGACCTTGCCCTGCTGCGCGCGCTCGGCAAGCCGTTCGCCAGGCGACGGCCCGGCTAGCCGCGGGCGCTACTCGTCGGAGACGGCCATGATCGGCGCGTCCGGGCGGAGGATCTCCTCCCGGTAGGCGACGACGACGGCCTCCGTGCTGCTGCGCACGGCGAGCTTGCGGAGGATGTGCTCCACGTGCGTCGCGACCGTCTTCGGGCTGATGAACAGCCGGCGGGCGATCTGCTCCTGGCGGAGACCCTCGCCCATCAGGTTCAGCACCTCGAGCTCGCGCCTGGTCAGGTCGTGTACCGCACGCGGGGCGCGGGCCTTGGCGCGCCGCATCAGGTTGCTCAGCCGGGCGACAAGCTCGCCGGGCGCGAACGGCTTGGTCAGGTAGTCGTCGGCACCGAGCAGCAGACCGGCGATGCGGTCGTACCATTCGGTGCGCACCCCGGACAGAAACATGACCGGCAGCGCGCTCCCGAAGTCCGATCGCAACGTGGTGCAGACCTCGTATCCGGACAGACCCGGGAGCGGGACCTCGAGGATCACGGCGGCGGGCGTGTTGGCTCGCGCCAGCTTGATGGCGCCTTCGCCCGTGTCCGACTGCAGCACCTGATAGCCCGCCGTGCGCAGTGCTCGCGCCAAAGTCGCCCGCGCGGTCTCGTCGGCGTCGGCGATCAGGACGATGTCGCCCGCGGCTTCCATGTCCACGGTCATTCTCCGCCGAAATCCAAGCGATGCACTGGGCAAAAGTCCAGCTTACGGTGACGAGTCGGTCGATCTACCTAGGGCGAACCGGAAAAAGACAGTCCTTTCGACGGACTGTGCTTCGAAGTGCCGTTGGGTACTTCTGGAGGAGCAGCGAGGACGGATACACACTCGCTCGAGCCACTGGGAGGCAGGACGATGGGCGACCTGACACAGGCGCTGCCCGCCGCCACCGGCACCGCAGCCGGGGCAGCCACGGCGGTCGAGGAACCGGTCACCGCGGTGACAGCCGCAGCCACGGCGACACCACCGCCGGCCGGAGCCCGTGGCGCCGCCCGCGCCCGCTCCCGAGCCCCGCCGGCGCCGGCGCCCGAGCCGCCGGCCGCGCCCCCGGTCCCCGAGCCGCCCGCGGCCGAGGTACCGGCACCGGCGCCCGAGCCCGGCCCCGGCCCCCGAGCCGGCTGCTGCAGCTCCCGCGCCTGACCCGGAGCCCGCGCCTGACCCGGAGCCTGTCGCCGCATCCGACTCAGCCAATCGGCGCCGGCCACGCCCGAACCCGCCCAGCCGCACGCGGCGGCCCGAACCCACCGCGGCCAACGATCCCGTCCCGGACACCAACCTGCCCGCGCTCGGCGGGGACGACAACGGCTCGGCGTCGGTCGCCGACACGGTCACGAGCGCCACAGCGCCACCGCGCCCGTCACCGACACCGTCGACCACGCCACCGCGCCGGTCACCAACACCGTCGGGCACGTCGCCACCGACCCGGCACCGGCGGTCGCCGACACCCCGTCGACCGCGGCCGCCGATCCCGTCACGGACACGGTCAGCAGCGCCACGGCGCCGATCACCGACACCGTCAGCAGCGCGACGGCCCCGGTCGTCGAGCCCGTTACCGCTCCTGTGACCGACACAGTGAGCAGCGCCACCGCACCGGTCGTCGAGCCGATCACGGCACCGATCACCGACACCGTCAGCAGCGCCACCGCACCGGTCGTCGAGCCCGTCACGGCGCCGATCACCGACACCGTCAGCAGCGCCACCGCACCGGTCGTCGAGCCCGTCACGGCGCCGATCACCGACACCGTCAGCAGCGCCACCGCACCGGTCCGTCGAGCCCGTCACGGCGCCGATCACCGACACCGTCAGCAGCGCCACCGCGCCCGTCACCGACACGGTCAACAGCGTCACGGCGCCGATCACCGACACCGTCAGCAGCGCCACCGCACCGGTGGTCGAAGCCCGTCACGGCGCCGATCACCGACACCGTCAGCAGCGCCACCGCGCCCGTGACCGACACGGTCGACAGCGTCACGGCGCCGATCACGGACACCGTCAGCAGCGCGACCGCGCCGGTGGCCGACACCGTCGAGCAGCGTCACGGCGCCGATCACGGACACCGTGAGCAGCGCGACCGCGCCGGTGACCGACACCGTCGAGCAGCGTCACGGCGCCGATCACGGACACCGTCAGCAGCGCGACCGCGCCCGTGGCCGACACCGTCAGCAGCGTCACCGCGCCGATCACCGACACCGTCAGCAGCGCCACCGCACCGGTCATCGAGCACGTCACGGCGCCGATCACCGACACCGTCAGCAGCGCCACCGCGCCCGTGACCGCCACGGTCAACAGCGTCACCGCGCCGATCACGGACACCGTCAGCAGCGCGACCGCGCCGGTGACCGACACCGTCGACAGCGTCACCGCGCCCGATCACGGACACCGTCAGCAGCGCGACCGCGCCCGTGGCCGACACCGTCGAACAGCGTCACCGCTCCGATCACGGACACCGTGAGCAGCGCGACCGCGCCCGTGGCCGACACCGTCAACAGCGTCACCGCGCCGATCACGGACACCGTGAGCAGCGCGACCGCGCCCGTCACCGACTCCGTCGACCACCTCGCCGCCCCGATCGCGAGCACCGTCGACTCCGCGGTGACGCCGCTCACGACGACGGTGGACGCCGTCGTCCCGCAGATCGCGGCGCCGATCGGCGAGGTGGGCTCGCCGCTCGTGACCTCGATCCAGGTCCCGGACCTGCCGGTGGTCGGCCTCGGCAGCAGCTCGGCGTCTCCGCTCGTGGTCGACGTTCCCGCCCTTGCGCCGGCCGGGGGGCAGCCCGTGGACGCCGGGGAGGGCTCCGCGGGTCCGGCCGGTGTCGACGGTGGCGAGGCGGCGCCCGCCGCTCACCACCCGATCATCGACAACGCGGCGGTCAGCGCGACGCCGGTGGCCGCCGGCGGCGACCCGAACGCGCTCGCGCACCCGCTGCCACTCGCCACCCCCGCCGATCCGGTGATCGGCCCCTCGACGCTCCCAGAGCCGATGGGGTCGCCCGGGTCCGCGCCCGTCGACGGACTGGGGACCGTCGACGGGCTGGGCGGGGTGCCCGACCAGGGCGGGCTGTCGCCGGTGATGACCACCGACGCCGCGACTCCGGCGGCCGGCGGGAACCCGGTGGAGGCGCTGCTCGGCGACGACGGCCCGCTCGGGGCGATCGCCATGGCCGCGCCCGACGCGCGCCTGATCGTCTCGGCCGCGGTCGTCGCGATGGCCGGGGCCGCCGTGCTCGGCGCTCAGGGCGGTGGGCTCGGGCAGGACGCCCGGATGGCGTTCTCGAACGTGCGCCTGCTGCCGTGCGTCGTGAAGGCCGGGCTGGAGCAGCAGGTCTCGATGATCACGACCGCGATCCGGAACACGGGAGGCGGCGGGAGCGCCGCCGCTGCGCTCGACACGACCGACGCGATCGGCGACCGCGGCGGCGTGCGCGGCCGCTTCGCCGAGTCGGCCGGCGAGATCTCCAGCCGTGTCCGCGGCACCGCCGCCGACTCGATGGCGGACATCCGCGGCGGGATCGAGCGTGCGATCAAGAGCACCACGGAGCAGTCGGAGGACTCGCTGGGCGACAGCCGCCTGATGGTGCAGATCGGGATGCTGCTCGGGTTCGCCTACCTGGGCTTCCTGGCCGTCTGGTTCTGGGCGACCCGCGGGCGGGCCGCGCTCAAGGACTGAGTGGCCTAGGTGATGACGAGAAGAAGCCCGACACCGATCCAGACGAGCATGAGGACCGCGAGCACCCAGAGCAGGAACGCGGCCTCGCTGAACGGGCAGCCAGGGCAGCTCGCGCTCGGACAGGAAGAACGACACGCGCCGCCGAGGGCGCCCGTGATCGTCCCGGTCGACGATCTCACCGCGGACCGCGGACGCCGGGTCGTCGGTGACCCGGCCCTGCGCGTCGGTCAGGTTCACCGTGCGGGGGGCCGCGGCCGTCGCCGCCGCATCACCTTCGGCGCGTCCCATGGAAGGAGTCTAACCCGAACGAGCGACGTACGGAACCGGTTCGTCCCGGCGGCGAGACGCTCGTTCGACACTCGATCTCGCAAGGAGCGCACCGTGAGCCGAGCAATCCTGCCCATGTCGATGCTCTGCCTCGCCGCGGCCATCGCGGTCGTCGTCCTCGGGCGATCCGACGGAGCGTCCGCCCAAGTGCCCGTGCCCGTGCCCGCGCCGCAGGTGCCTGATCTCCAGCAGGTCGTGCTCGGAGTCGGTGACTCGTTCCGCGTCGACGGCGCTCCGCTCGGGTGCCAGGTCACTCGACGCGGCGGCCGCCCGACCATCGAATGCCGCCGGGGCGGCTCCGTGACCAAGACGTACGGAACGTTCCTGGACACCCGCGGGCTCACTGTCGCCCGGTTCAAGAACTCCACCACGGCGCAGACGATCCTCACGGCGAAGCACCGCGGGAGCTGGCGCGTCTGCTCGTCGAAGGCCCGCCGCAGCGCGACCGCGAGCGCGAGCTGCCGGTGAGCGCCGCCCGCCTCGGGCGCCCGGTCATCGCGGCCTGCGGGCGCGCGATGATCGTGTGGCTCGCGGTGGGCGTGATCGCCGCCACGGGGCACCCGCTCGGGCTTCCCGGTCTCGTGGCCGTCACCACTTCGGCGGGGATCTGGCTGGTCTGCCTGAGGATGGCCTCCGCGAGCGCGCCGTTCGCCCTCGGGCCCTGGGTGCCCGCCGCCATGGGCGCGGTGTCGGGCCTCGTCTGCGTGGCCGCGGTCAACGCCTACCTCCCGGGGATCGACCTCTCGCTCGCCGCGCTCCTCGCGATCGCGCTGGGCGTCTTCCTGTCGGCGGGCACATGGGACGCCGTGCTCGAGCGGACCGCACCCCGGCGCGTGCTGGTGATCGGCACCGCCGCCGTGGCCGACGTCACGGCGGCTGCCAACGGCCGGCGCAGACTGCCCTTCGAGATCGTCGGCGCCGCCGCCCCCACCGGCGGGCCGCCGGCGCCCGGCCTCGATCGCGAGGACCTCGCTGCGCTGAGCGACATCGTGGCCGCGCAGCAGCCGGACGTGATCGTGCTGACCGACGAGGGCTCGTGCTCCGACGCGCTCGAGCGGCTGCTCGACATGACCGACCGCCGCTTCCGGGTGGCCGGGCTGACCAGCTTCTACGAGTACGCCTTCGGCTGGCTCCCGTTGAACCACCTGACGCCGATGTGGTTCCTCAGCCTGCTGCACCTGCGCCAGCGCTCCGGGCGGCGGCCCTCGAAGCGGCTGTTCGACGTCGTGGTCGCCTGCGTCGGCCTGCTGCTCACCGCACCGCTGCTGCCGCTGATCGCGCTGCTCGTGAAGTCGACGCCGGGCCCCGTGATCTACCGGCAGACGCGACTCGGCGAAGGCGGCCGGCGCTTCACGATCTTCAAGTTCCGCACGATGCCCACCACGGCCGAGCGCCCTGGCGAGCCGATCTTCGCCCAGACGCACGACCCGCGCGCGACGACCGCCGGGCGGTTCCTCAGGCGCACGCACCTCGACGAGCTGCCGCAGCTGTGGAACGTCCTTCGAGGCGACATGTCGATCGTCGGCCCGCGCCCTGAGCGCCCCGAGTTCGTGAGCATGCTCGAGGCGGACATCCCCTTCTGGAGCCGGCGACTCCTGATGAAGCCGGGCGTGACGGGCTGGGCCCAGGTGCGCTGCGGCTACGCCTCGGACTGCGCGACCTCAGCAGAGAAGCTCTCCTACGACTTCTGGTACATGCGCCACGGCTCGCTGGCCGTCGACATCGCGGTCTGCGTGAGGACGCTGTGGCAGGTGCTGGAGATCGCTGAGCCCCCGGCGGCTGCTCGACCGGTGGCGCAGACCCGTCGAGGGCACGGAGAGGTGAAGCTGATCCTCGCCCTCGCCGCCGTGATAGCGCTGATCGCCGTCGCGGCCGGCCAGGGCGGCGACTCACGCCCGGACGCTCCGGCCACGGCGAGCGCCGTCCCGGCGGCCCCGAAGGTCCGGCCGGCGGCGCCGTCCGCTTACCGGGTCCCGCGCGGCGCGATCCGCGTATCGACCAGCGGTCAGCTGCACGCGGCGCTCTCGCGGCGCACGCGCAGCTCGATCGTGCTCGCGAGCGGCACGTACCGGAGCCGCCGGCCGTTCGTCGACGCGCACGGGCACCGCCTGTACGCCGCGAAGCTCGGGAGGGCGGTGCTCAAGGCCGGGCTGAGCCTCGGCGGCAACGCCGGCCGCGGCGGCGGCCTCGTCCGCGGCGTGGTGATCGACGTCGACGACCCGCGCCGCACCGTTCGGCGGCGCGGCCATCGCCGTGTGGGGCAGGGGACGCGACTCGCGGATCCTCGACACGACGCTCCGCGGCCACTCGATCCTCACCGCCGGAGTCGAGGCTCGGCGGCCCGACGGCATGCGGATCAGCCGGCTGACCGTGCGCGGCTTCACCGACTTCGGCGTGCTCGCCGACGCCAACGAGCCGATGCGCTCGACACCCGCGGATCGCTTCGTGATCGAGGACGTCGACGTGGCCGACGTGAGCCGCCCGGTTCCGGGCTCCTCGGACGGCCGCGCCGAGGCATGCCTCTGGGTGGGCGACAGCGGCATCGTCCGGCGTGCGCGCCTCCGCTCGTGTGCGTGGACGGGCCTGTGGACCGGCACGGCAGCCCGCGGATCGCGCTTCGAGCGCGTCGACGTGAACGGCACCCGGACCGGCGTCTACCTCGAGCACTTCACGTACGACAGCACGTTCACGGGCCTGCGGGTGGGACCCGACGTCCGCATCGGATTGAACGCCGAGTGGGCCGCGCCGGCGTGGGGCCGCAAGCCGGCCAGCGTGGGCAACGTCATCGAGGACAGCCATTTCGAGAGCCGCCTCGTCGGCGTCTACTTCGACGAGGGCACCACGCGCACGACCGTTCGGAACAGCTCGTTCGCGGGCCAGCGGTTTGCGGCCGTCGGCGATTACCGCGGCAGGGACAACGTGATCCACGACAACGACTACCGAGGTATCGCCGCCGGCGCCGAGCAGGTCAGCCGGCGGCACCTCTCCTCGGCCAGGGAGGGGTAAGGCATGGCGCTCGTCAGCCCGACGTCGACGACCACGATCGAGACGATCACCACGGCCACGGCCTTCGACGGGCTGGCAGGCGAATGGGACGAGCTCGTGCGCGCGATGCCGCGGCCGAGCCCCTTCCTGCTCCATGGCTGGCTCTCCGAGTGGTGGCGCCACTACTGCGACGGACTCGACCTCGCCGTGCAGGTGGCACGCCGCGACGGTCGGCTCGTCGCCGCACTGCCGGTCGTCGTACGGCGTCGCGCGGGGCTGCGCATCGCGGTGTTCATGGGCGGGCGCACCGCCGTGCTGCCCGATCTCCTGATCGCGCCGGACGCCCCTTCGCACGTCGCGGCCGAGCTCACCACGCGGGTCGACGCCGACGTCGCCGACTTCCACGGTCTGCCGCGTGGCAGCCGCATCGCGGACGCGCTCGGCCCGCGACTCGGGACTGATCGAGCGCATCGAGGCGCCGGTCCTGGATCTCGGAGGCGGCTGGGAAGCCGTCTATCGCGCCAAGACCAACGCCAAGAAGCGCAACCTGCACCGACGCCGGCGTCGGCAGCTCGGCGAGCTGGGGACGCTCACGGTCGACACCGCGCGCGAGCCCGACGAGCTCGAGCCCGCCCTCGAGGAGGCGTTCCGGCTCCACAACCTCCGCTGGGACGGCCGACCCGACGGGTCGGACTTCGCGAGCGAGAACGGCGCCCGCTTCCAGCGCGCGGGTACGCGGCGGCTGGCGGAGCAGGGCATCCCGCGGATCACGACGCTGAGGATCGACGGCCGGGCGATCGCGTTCCACTACTGGTTCGCGCTCGAGGGCCGCATGTACGTCCACCGCCTCGCCTTCGATCCCGAGCTGTCGCGTTGCTCGCCCGGGCCTGGTGAACACGCTCGACGCGCTCGAGGCCGCGGCCGACGAGGGGATGACACGCGTCGAGTTCCTCGGAGGGGGCGAGCGGTACAAGATCGAGCTCGCCGACCGCACCGAGCCGCTCTTCCACGGCTTCGGGATGGCCTCCGGGGTCCGCGGGCGCGCCTACGCGGCCGCGCAGCTCGCCACGATCCGCACCCGGCTGCGCCTGAAGCAGTCGCCGCGGCTGCGCAAGTTGTACTTCGAGGACCTCGCGCCGGTGCGGCGCGCTACCGATCGAGTGCTCGCCGCACGCGGTGGGCGGTGAACCTGCTGCCGGAGACGAAGCGCGCGATCGGCCCGAACTGACGCTCGGCGGCGAAGCCGACGAACAGCAGGTCGGGGTCCGTGGAGCGGAACTCGCGGTCGAGGATGGGCCAGCCGTCACGGACGGCGACGGCCGCCCGCACGGTCGGCGAGAGGAACGCCATGCGGTCGAGCGCGAAGCGGAATCCCGCCGATATCACCACCGCGTCGGCCTCCCGCTCGCTGCCGTCGCTGAGCTGCAGGTGCAGGGACTCGCCGCGCCGCTCGAGCCGCCGCACCGCGACGCCCTCCGTGACCGCGACGCGGCCCTCGATCTCGTCGCGCACCCACGGGGACCCGCCGGCGCGCAGGATGCGCCCGGCCACCCGGCGGCGCGCCGCCACCGGTAGCGCCGCGAACGCGTCGGGATGCAGCGCAAGGCGGTTCAGCGGCGGCGGGCCGTAGCCCACCACGGGATAGGCGAGCCGGTAGACGCGCTGCTGCAGCCGGCCGCGCGGCCGGTAGGGCTCGTGATCGGTGAACCACCGCAGGTGCGAGCGGACGACCACCTCGACGTCGGCCCCGGCCCGCCGGGCCAGCGCCGCCGACTCCAGCCCGCCCTGGCCGCCGCCGACGACGATCACCCGACCGCCGTCGTATTGGCTGTAGTCCTGACGCTCGATCGCGAAGCCCACGTCGGGATCGCCCATCACCGCGTCGAACGGGGGCGGTGCATGCGGGAACGGCGTGACCCCGACCGCCACGACGACGGTGCGCGCGTCGGACTCGTCGCCCGCCGTCGTCGTGATCCGGAACCTGCCGGCGGCGCGGTCGAGCCGGGCGACGTCCGCCGGATCCGAGTCCGGGACGAACGTGTCCCGGAACCAGTCCGCGTAGCGCAGGAACATCGGCAGCGGGATCGGCTCCTGTCGCGGCTCGCCGCGAGGCGCGCGACCACACGCTGATCGAGCCCCGGTCGCCCGGGGCCGACAGCGACGTCTCCTCCCAGTCCGAGCGGAGCCGCATGTCGGGGGGCATCCTCGTGCGCCACGTCTGCATGGGCTGCCCGAACGCGCGTACGCGGCGGTGGGCGAGATGCGCTGCCACCGAGAGCCCGAACGGGCCGGCCCCCACCACCGCCACATCGAGCTGATCCGGCATCGGCATCTATGACCCTACCCGCAGGAGGGCTCTATTGAGCCCCCCGAACGGACGGGATGGCGTGTCAGATCTTGTGACGCTGCAACAGCTTGCGGCCGATCACCATGCGCTGGATCTCGGAGGTGCCCTCGCCGATCAACAGCAGCGGCGCGTCGCGGTACAGCCGCTCGATCTCGTACTCCTTCGAGTAGCCGTAGCCGCCGTGGATGCGGAAGGAGTCCTCGACGACCTCCTTGCCGGTCTCCGACGCGAACAGCTTCGCCATCCCGGCCTCGAGATCGGAGCGCTCGCCGGCGTCCTTCATGCGGGCGGCCTTGAGCGTGAGCAGCCGCGCGGCCTCGACCTTGGTGGCCATGTCGGCGAGCTTGAACTGGATCGCCTGGTGCTGGGCGATCTGCTTGCCGAACGTCTTGCGCTCCTGGCTGTAGCGCAGGCCCAGCTCCAGCGCGCGCTGGGCGATGCCGACGCCGCGGGCGGCGACGTTGACGCGGCCGACCTCGAGCGCATCCATCATCTGCGAGAAGCCCTTGCCAAGGCCCGGCCTCCTCGCCGCCGAGGACCATCGAGGCGGGGCACTTGTAGCCGTCGAAGACCAGCTCGGTCGACTCGACGCCCTTGTAGCCCATCTTCTTGATCTTGGGCGGGACGGTGAGGCCCGGGTTCTCGGGCGCGCCCGGCTCCTTCTCGCAGATGAAGCAGGTCATGCCCTTGTACGGCGGGTCGGCGTCGCGGTCGGTCTTGGCGAGCACGAAGACGACGCCGGACATGAGGCCGTTGGTGACCCACATCTTCTGGCCGTTGATCTCGTAGTCCTCGCCGCTCTTGACGGCGGAGGTCTTGATCGCCTGGACGTCGGAGCCCAGCTCGGGCTCGCTCAGCGAGAAGGCGGCGCGGATCTCGCCCGTGGCCATCTTCGGGAGCAGGCGCTCCTTCTGCTCGTCCGTGCCGAACTTCATCAGCAGATAGGAGCCGATGAAGTGGGTGTTGACGACGCCGGAGATCGAGATCCAGCCGCGGCTGAGCTCCTCGACGATCATCGTGTACGTCGTCAGGTCGAGCCCCATCCCGCCGTACTCCTCGGGGATCGTGACCCCGAACAGGCCGAGCTCCTTCATCTGGTCGACGATCGGCGCCGGGAACTCGTCCGCGGCGTCGTAATGCTCGGCCTTCGGCAGGATCTGCTCGTCGACGAACTGCCGGACCATCTCGATGATCGCCTTCTGCTCGTCGGTCTTCTCGTAGAACGGCTGAGTCGCTACGGCCATGGGTTCTGAGTACCTCGAGTGCGGTCGTTAGGGGCCGCCGAGGATACCGGCGTGGTGGTTAGCCGATGCTGTCGAAACCCGCGCGGGCGCGGTAGCCGCTCCGCCGCGGCTTGGCCCGCGGCGCCGGTGCGGCGGGAGCGGGAGCGGTCGCACGGTGGACCACCGCGGGCCGCCGTGCCTGGAAGGCGACGGGCTTGTCCCGCCCGACGCCGGCGCCCTGGCGCCTGGAGCGCTGGCGGCGGCGCTTGGCGGCGCGGCGCTTCTTCACGGCCGCGCTCTGCCTCCTGCGCGCGGCGTCGCGCCGCTGCTTGGCCTTGGTGCGCGCCTTCCTGGCCTGCTTGGAGCTGGCCTGCTCTCCCGCCACCCCGCCCCGCTCGGTCTGCAGATGGAGGATGGCCTCGCCGGCCGGTGGCGAGCGGTACTCCTGCGGCTCCTGACCGCCTCCCTGGAGCAGGACAAGGGTGAGCAGCGCGGCGACGACCACCACCGCGGCGAGGGAGAGGGGGAGGAAATGGTGCTTCAAAGAGCGATCATCGTAGGTGCCCGCTCGGCGCTTTACGCCCCCCGAACAGCCAGATTGCCAATGAATGCGCGAGCCGCGCTGGAATGCGGGATCGAGGGGTCAGGAAGTTCACCCTGAAATGGTTATGAACCTCCCCTAAGTAGGCTGCCCGGCGTGCCGATGAACTTCACCAGGGACGTGGTCGACGCGGCGCCGCCGGAGCGGCTCGCGATCGTGGAGCTGGCCAGGGACGGCCGGCGCCACGAGTGGAGCTTCGGCGAGGTCTCCGCCGCCGCCGGCGCGCTGGCGGGGCGGCTCGCCCGCACCGGGCTCGAGCCGGGGGACGTCGTGCTCACGCTGCTCGGCAACCGGCCGGAGTGGGTGATCGCGATGACGGCCTGCTTCCGGCAGGGATACGCCGTCCTCCCCTGCACAGAGCAGCTCCGCGCCAAGGATCTCACCCTCAGGTTGACGGTCACACAGCCCGCGCTGGTGATCGCCGACGAGCGCAACCGCGACGTGCTCGAGGCCGCCGGCTGGCACGGCGACACCGTCTGGGCGCCGTGGGGCGATCTGGGCGACGAAGCGCCTTCCCACGCGGAACTGGCGCCCGAGGACGCGTGCCTGCTGACCTTCACCTCCGGCACCTCGGGCGAGCCGAAGGCCGTCGTGCACGGCCAGCGCTACCTGCCCGGCCAGAAGCTGCAGGCCGAGCACTGGCTCGCCGCGGAGCCGGGCGACCTGGTGTGGTGCACGGCCGCCTCCGGCTGGTCGAAGTCCGCCCGCAACGCCTTCATCGCGCCCGTGGCTCCGCGGCGCCGCCGCGCTGCTGCACGACGCCCGCTTCGACCCCGCCGAGCGGCTGGACATCGCCGAGCGCGAGGGCGTGAACGTCCTCTGCATGGCGCCGACGGAGTACCGGGTGATCGCCAACCGCGCCGAGCCGCGCCGCCTGCCCGCGCTGCGCGGGCTCGTGGCGGCCGGCGAGGCGCTGGACCCCGGCGTGCTCGCCACGTGGCACGAGGCGACCGGCCTGTGGATCCGCGACGGCTACGGGCAGACCGAGACCGGTCAGCTCACCGGCAACCCGCCGGGCGAGACGCCACGCCCCGGCTCGATGGGCCGCCCGCTCCCCGGCGTCGGGCTGAGCGTCGTGGAGGGCGAGCTGGTGCTCGACCCCGCCACCGACCCGACCTTCTTCCTCCATTACCTGGGCGACGAGCCCCACGACGGCGCCTGGCACACCGGCGACCTCGTGACCCAGGACGAGGACGGCTTCCTGTTCTTCGAGGGCCGCTCCGACGACGTGATCGTCTCGGCCGGCTACCGGATCGGCCCGTTCGAGGTCGAGTCCGCGCTGGCCGCCCACCCCGCGGTGGCCGACGCCGCCGCGGTCGCCGCGCCCGACCAGGAGCGCGGCAGCGTCGTGCGGGCGATCGTCGTGCTCCACGACGGCCACGACCCGAGCGACGAGCTCAAGCGCGAGCTGCAGGACCACGTGAAGGCCGAGACGGCGCCGTACAAGTACCCGCGGATCGTCGAGTTCGCCGACGAGCTGCCGCGCACGAACAGCGGCAAGGTGCGCCGGGCGGCAGTTGCGGGAGGGGTAGGTGTTGCAGGCGCTGGTGGCGTTGGCGGGCGGGATCGGCGCCGTAACGGCATGGCTGGGTAGGGGAGGGGGTTTGCGGTCCGCTCCTCGAAAGGTGCCGCTGAAGGGCGGTTTCAAGGAGCTCGATTCGGCGGCGCCACCGAGTTCCCCGAAAGGTACGGCTGAGGGGCGGTTTCACGGAGCTCGATCCTCCCCCTCCCCCTACCCAGCCATGCCGTTAAGGCGCCGATCCCGCCCGCCAACGCCACCAGCGCCTGCAACGGCGCGCAACGGGACACGGGCGGGTTAACCGCACCTGTCAAGGGGGCTGGCACGAGTAGCCTCGCTCCCCATGAGCGCCACCGCACCCAACCCCCTCTCGATCGACCGCGACCGTGTGATCGCCCTCACCGAGAAGGAGCGTGCGCGGTATCGAGACCGCACCGCCCGCTCGGGCGAGACCTTCGAGCGCGCGAGCGGCGTCATGCCGGGCGGCGTTCCCTCCCAGTTCCAGAAGAACGACCCGTGGCCCGTGTACATCGAGCGCGGCCAGGGCGCGAAGGTCTGGGACGTCGACGGCAACGAGTACCTGGACTTCCACAACGGCTTCGGCGTGATGTGCGTCGGCCACGCCAACCCGGTGATCTCGGCCGCCGTCAAGGCGCGGATGGACGAGGGCACGCACTTCGCCGCCCCCACCGAGGGCTCGATCACGGTCGCCCAGGAGCTGCGCCGGCGCTGGGGCCTGCCGCAGTGGCGCTTCACGAACTCCGGCACCGAGTCCACGATGGACGCCATCCACATGGCCCGCGGCTCCACCGGCCGCGAGCTGATCATCAAGATCGAGGGCACCTACCACGGCCACCATGACGCCGTGATGGTCTCCGTCAAGCCGCCCGCCGCCCTGATGGGCCCGCGCGAGCGGCCCACGTCGATCGCCTACGGGCTCGGCTACCCCGCCAACACGCCGGACCTCACGCGCGTCGTCCCGTTCAACGACGCCGACGCGCTCGCGTCCCTGCTCGAGGAGCTCCGCGGCCAGGTGGCCGGCGTGATCCTCGAGCCGGCGATGATGAACATCAACATCGTCCCGCCGGTCGCCGGCTACCTCGAGCGCGTGCGCGAGCTCACGCGCGACCACGGCGCCGTCCTGATCTTCGACGAGGTCAAGACCGGCGCGGCCGTCGCCCCCGGCGGCGCCACCGAGCTCTACGGCGTCACGCCCGACGTGGTGTGCCTCGCCAAGGCGATCTGCGGCGGCCTCCCCGGCGGCGCGGTCGGCATGACCGACGAGCTGGGCGCGCTGGTCGCCTCGGGCCAGGTCCGCCAGCAGGGCACGTTCAACGGCAACCCGCTCGTGATGGCGGCCGCCGAGGCGACCCTGACGCAGGTCCTCACCGACGAGGGCTACGCCCACCTGCACAAGCTCAACGAGGACCTGATGGCCGGCTGCGAGCGGATCATCGCCGAGTACGGGCTCCCCGCCCACACGGTCGGCATGGGCTCCAAGGGCTGCGTCGTGTTCTCCAGCGAGCCGATCCGCGAGTACCGCGACTACCTCACGAAGATCCATCACGACCTGACCAACCTCGCGTGGCTCTACCACATGAACAACGGCATCTTCATGACGCCGGGCGAGGACGAGGAGTGGACGCTGTCGGTGCTGCACACCGACGCGGACCTGAAGCGCTACCTCGAGGTCTTCGAGATGTTCGCTCGGGACATCACGTCAGCGGGCTGAACATGTGACACGGCGGTGCGCCAGGTTTCTCGGCGCGCCGCGACGGCGAGACTCGTCACATGAACGCCGCCGCGCCAATCAGCTCCAAGTACCTCCCGATCTACCTCAACGACCACCTCGGGGGATCGACCACCGGCGTCGAGATGGTGGCCCGGATCGCCAAGCAGCACCAGGGCGACGAGATCGGCGCACTGGCGGAGCGGCTGACGAGCGAGATCCAGCAGGACCGCGAGACGCTGCTCGAGTTCATGCGCACGCTGGGGGCCTCGACCGACCAGGCGAAGGTCGCGATGGGCTGGATCAGCGAGAAGGTCGGCCGGCTAAAGCTCAACGGCGAGCTGCGCGAGCCCTCCCCGCTGAGCCCGCTGATCGAGCTCGAGGGTCTCTCCCTGGGCATCGAGGGCAAGCGCCTGCTGTGGATCTCCCTGCTCGAGACCGAGCCGATCGCCGAGCGCCTCGGGCGCGAGCGCCTGCAGGAGCTGATCGTGCGCGCGGAGCGCCAGCGTGACCAGGTCGAGGTGCAGCGCCGCGAGGCCGCGCGCCGCGCACTCGCCTAGTTCGCCCGTTTCGCTGCCCGGACGGCACTGGTGCAGCATGAGGGGCGCCGGTACTTTCGCTGAGTGCCTCAGGAGCACGATGCCGCCGAGCACCAGGTAGAGGCACCCGCGCCGCAGGCACCCGCCGGCGTGTCGATGCCGGCCGCGATGCCCGCGATGCCCGTCGGGATGAGCAACGCGGCGATCGCCCGCGCCGCCGCAGGGTCGGGCCTCGGCGTCGGCCTCCCCTCCAACGCCCACGGCGCGTTGCGAGCACTCGGCGCGCAGTCGGCCGACGTGCGCCTGCACAGCGGCGCGGCCGCGGACGCCAAGCTCGCGGGGCGGCCCGATGCGATCGCCGCCACCGAGGGCGCCGACATCTTCCTCGGCCGCTCGGCCCCGGCGCTCGACAGCCCCGCCGGCATGCTCCTGCTCGCGCACGAGGCGGTGCACGTCCGCCAGCAGAGCGCCGCCGGGCCCGTCCGTCTCCCGCGAGGCGGCCGAGGCGCAGGCGGATCAGGCGGCGGTCGCCGCGTCGATCGGGGCGCCGATCCCGGCGCTGAGCGCCGCCGAGGGGCCGCTGTACTTCGAGGCCAAGTGGCACCAGGCTTCGCTGACCGGGGCGATGAAGAGCCTCGGGTTCTCCGACCAGGAGGGGCAGGCCGCCTACTTCGGCAACTGGTGCCGCGACCTCTCGCAGGCGCTGGTGCCGATGGCGGCCGCCACGATCGGCCCCCAGGCCGCCTTCCAGCTGGTGAACCTGCTGGCGATGCACAAGTTCGGGCACGGGGTGACCCCGGCCCAGCTCGGCACCTACGACCCGCGCCAGCACATCGACAACCCGGCCGGGACCACCGACCGCGACGTGCTCCCCGGCGGCGTCGACATCAAGGGCTACGGCCCCGACAGCCACGCCGCCGGCCCGCAGGACGCGGACGCGCTGGCCCCCGAGAACATCGCCGAGTCGTTCAAGGTCAGCGCCGGCGGCGTCCCCGCCTACATGGAGGCATCGCGCCAGCTGGCCGAGGAGGAGGCGATCCTCGCGATCGACGCCGGCCGCACGCCCGAGGGCATGATGCACGTGGGCACGTTCTCCCACATCGTCGAGGACCTGTTCGCGCACGGGAACTGGATCGAGATCGCTGTCGGGCGCGTCGTGTCCGAGCACCCCGACCTGATCCCGCCGGGCGAGACGCACGACGAGGTCCAGAAGCGGATCGACGAGAACAAGCCGCCGATCGAGAACTACGCCGCCGACGTGCGCAACTCGGCGGGCGAGATCCGCCCGATCCTCTCGACCGGCACGTTCTCCGGCGGCGGCGCAGGCAACGACACGCTGATCTCGGTCAAGGCCGAGCTCCAGAACCTGCTTCGCGACCGCGAGCCGTTCAAGGAGGACGGCGGCGGGGGCGAGATGTACGACTTCGCGATCGAGGTCCTCAAGCGGGCCGAGGCGTCGGCCGACGACGGCAGCCTCGGCGACATCTTCACCGCGGTGCTCGAGCAGGCCGTCTCCAACCTCGCGGGCACGGCGATGGCCGAGGGCGGGATCTTCGGCGAGATCGTCGAGGGCGCCTCCGAGCTGGTCGGCGACGCGTGGAAGTCCGGCCTCAAGGACGCCATCGCAGCCGGCACCAACAAGCTCGGCGGCGTCATCAGCCTGGCCGAGATCGCCGTGTACCTGAAGGGCGGCGTCAACCAGATCTCCGAGGCGTGGACGAGCCTCAAGGACGGGGTCAAGGAGCTGCCGACGGCGATCAAGGAGCTGATCCTCCCCAAGCTCGTGGCCGCCGAGCGGGAGTTCAAGAAGCGCCTCCGTGCGCTCGCCAACGCCGCCTACGGCCGCGCGGTGGAGATCCTCGTCGACCAGGTCGAGGGCATCAGCGTCGCCACCGACGCCGCCGAGACCAACGTCGGCGTCAAGGAGGAGCACCTCAAGACCGAGCTCGAGGCGCTCAAGACGAAGATGGCCGCGACACTGACCGAGGTCGGCGGCGAGGAGGGCGCGAAGGTCGCGGCGACGATCAAGGGCATGAGCCAGGAGGACGTGGCGGCGTTCGCGATGTCCGACGCGTACCAGCAGATCCTCGCCGGGCTGGTCGCCGACGCCAGCGCGAAGGCGCGGCTGGAGGCCGCCGCCGGGAAGATGGCCGACACCGCGCACACGCTCGAGCAGCTCGGCAACGTGCCGCCGTGGGCGAAGGCGGGCGCGTCGCACTCCCAGGTCGCGAAGGACCACGACGACGCGGCGTTCTTCGGCGTCGCCTTCACGTGCGCCAACGCGGCCGACCAGCTCGTGCTGACCGACCTTCAGGCGGCGTGGATGGATCAGGGGTTCATCGGCCCCGGCGCCGGGATGGAGGAGGACTTCGGCAGCGAGTCGACCGGCAACGAGGCCGAGGACGCCCGCCGCAAGAAGGCGCTGGAGACCCGCGAGGCGGGCGAGTTCGTGGTCGAGAACGGGATCGCGCCGACGCAGGACGTCGGCCCCAAGCTGGTCGCGGTCGCCGAGGGCCTCGAGGCGATCATCGAGAACCACCCGGTGCTCGACCCGGTGCTGTCCGGGCTCGCCTGGACCCTGCGCCACAGCGAGGACTACGAAGAGCTCGAGGCCGAGCTCGCGGCGACCCGAGAGCGCTGGGAGGAGGCGGCCCGCAGCGGCGAGTTCGACGACGCGATCATGGCCACGGTCGACAAGGCGATCGGCGGGGCGGCGCGCGCGATCGGCGTCGTCAGCACCGACGAGCACGGCGACGAGCACGACTTCGACTCCCACCATCCCAAGGAGCACGACGAGGACGGCCACGGGCACGGCGGGCGCAACGAGACCGCCTTCAAGTCCCAGCTCGACGCGCTGCAGGCCAACCGCGGCGAGAACGCCGTCGCGGCCGACGACACCGTCGGCGATGGACCGCCTGGAGGAGGCGACCGAGCCGATCGTCAACACGATCCGCATGGTGTTCAACCACCCGTACGAGAACAACTGGTGGTACGACATCGTCTACGAGTGGTGCTCCCAGCACCCCGAGGCGCTCGAGCGGTCGGTGCGCGACCGCAACGCCGGCGTGATGCACAGCCACGCGCACTGAGCGCGGACCCGGTATGCCTACCGGGATGAGCGACTTCGAGACGATCCTCTACGCGGTCGACGGCCCGGTCGCGACGATCACGCTGAACCGGCCGGAGCGGCTGAACACGATCGTGCCGCCGATGCCCGACGAGGTCGAGGCGGCGGTCACGCACGCGACGCGCGACGAGGCGGTGAAGGTGATCGTGGTGCGCGGCGCCGGGCGCGCGTTCTGCGCCGGCTACGACTTCGGCGGCGGCTTCGAGCACTGGGGCGACGCCATGACCACCGACGGGAAGTGGGATCCCGGCAAGGACTTCGTGATGGCGACCGCGCCGGCGCTCTCCCCCACGCAGAAGTTCGCCAGCATCTGGCGCTGCCCGAAGCCGGTCATCGCCCAGGTGCACGGCTGGTGCGTGGGCGGCGGGAGCGACTTCGCGCTGTGCGCGGACCTCGTGGTGGCGAGCGAGGACGCGGTGATCGGCACGCCCTACTCGCGCATGTGGGGCGCGCTACCTGTCGGGCATGTGGATCTACCGGCTCGGGCTGGCCAAGGCCAAGGAGCACGCGCTGACCGGCCGTCCGATGACCGGCATCGAGGCTGCGGAGTGCGAGCTGATCAACGCCGCGGTGCCGTTCGCCGAGCTCGAGGCGACCGTCGCGGAGCGCGCCGCCGAGCTGGCCCGCATCCCGTCCTCCCAGCTGGCGGCGATGAAGCTCGTCGTCAACCAGGCCTACGAGAACATGGGCCTGGGCGCCACGCAGACGCTCGGGCCGATCCTCGACGGGCTGATGCGCAACACGCCGGACGCGCTGGCCTTCATCGAGCGCGCCGAGCGCGAGGGGGTAGGCGCCGTGGTCGCGGAGCGCGACGGGCCGTTCGGCGACTACGGCCAGGCGCCGCCGGAGCGGCGCCCGAACCCGGAGAACGTGATCACGCCATGAACCGCTCCGCTCCCGTCGACGGCTTCTCGCTCGCGTACGACCGCACCGGATCCGGTCCGCCCGTGGTGCTCCTGCACGGCTGGCCGGGCACGCGCGGTGACTACGCGGCGCTGGCGCCACTGCTGGACGGCTTCGAGGTGGTCGTCCCCGACCTGCGCGGCTTCGGGGAGTCCGACAAGCACCTCGACGGCGACTTCGCGGCGCCCGCCCAGGCCCGCAGCGTGGTCGGGCTGCTCGACGAGCTGGGCCTCGGGCCGGCGGTCGTGGTGGGCTACGACATCGGCAGCCGGATCGCCCAGGCGATGGCGCGCGACGCGCCCGACCGCGTGCGCGCGCTGGTGATCGCGCCGCCGCTGCCGGGCGTCGGCGAGCGGATCCTCGGCGAGGGGCCGATGCGCGAGTTCTGGTACCAGCCGTTCCACCGCCTGCCGCTGTCCGAGGAGTTGCTCGACGGCAACCGCGACGCGATCCGCACCTACCTGCGCCACTTCTGGTCGCACTGGTCGGGCCCGGACTTCGAGCCCTCCGACGAGCTCCTGGACCGCCTGGCCGACGCGTACTCCCCGCCCGGCGCCTTCACCGCCTCGATCGAGTGGTACCGCGTCGGCTCGGGGACGGTCGCGGTGGCGCTCGCCGAGCGGCCGCCGGAGCACCGGATCACCCAGCCCACGCGCGTCCTGTGGCCGGAGCACGATCCGCTGTTCCCGCGCGAGTGGGGCGACCGCGTCGGCGAGTTCTTCGCCGACGTCGACCATCACCGACCTGGCGGGAGCGGGGCACTTCTCCCCGCTCGAGGCGCCGGACGCCTACGTCGCCGCGATCCGGGAGCTGGCGGAATAACGAGCGCACGGCGGCGTCCAAGGGGATATGAGGACGCCCACGGTCACCGAGACGCCGCTGAGGATGGCCCGCGTCGAGCACGACACCTTCATCGACTCCCCCAAGTCGCCGGCACCGAGCCCGAGTAGCCTGAACAGCTGTGCCGCCGATCTTCCGGCTCGCGATTGACCAGGAGACGCTGACGGACGAGCTGTTCGCGTTCGTCATGGACCCGCGGTCGACGCGCTACCAGCGCCAGGTCGTCAAGGAGCTCCGCGCGCTCGCCCCGGGGATGATCCCGGTGATGGAGATGATGATCCTCGACGGGGTCGAGGAGCGCCGCCACGTGCGCGACTACGTCGCCGCCGTGATCGGCGGCGACGACGATCCCGACGTCTACTACGCGACGTAGCCGAGCCGCGCGACCGTGCGCAGCCGCGGGTCCAGCTCCTCGCCGAGCGCGGCGCGGGCGATCAGGCGGCCGAGCGCGGGCGCGTGCTTGAAGAGGTTGTTGCCGGCCAGCACGAGCAGCGCGTCGCGCTCCCACACGGCGAGGCCGTCGTGGCTCCACGGCAGCTCGGTGACCCAGCAGTGGCGGACGTCGACCGGCGCCGGGTCGAGGCCGGGGAGGCGCTCGCGCACGTAGGCGATGATGCGCTCCGTCTCGGTGGTCAGCTCGGCGGGCTCGAGCACGCCGCCGTCCTCGTGCACCGGCGTCTCGCCGATCCCGATCGCGTAGGCGGCGTTGCCGGGGAGCGGGTCGCCGTAGGCGCCGGCCTCGCTGTCGAGCAGGCACGGCAGCCGGGCGGGCGGCTCGCCGCGCACGCGGAAGGTGAGCCGGACGTGCGCGGACTGCTGGACCGGGAGCGCCAGGCCGGCGCCGCGGGCGAGCGCCGGCGTCCCGCGGCCGGCGCACACCACGACGCGGTCGTGGTGCGCGATCGACGCCGCCGGCGCGGACCTCGCCGGTGCGGCGGACGGAGAGGACCTCGTCGGCCACGATCGAGTCGCGCAGCGCGTCCGTCAGCGCGGCGATCGGCGTCGCGGGCGCGGATGACGCCGCCGTCCTCGTCGAGGATCGCGTCGCCGTCGTGCGGCGCCAGCAGGGGAAGCTCGCTCGCACCGGCCTCGCGGGCGCGCAGGCCGGCCTCGGTGAGTCGCGCCAGCCGGCGCGGCGCCGACGGCCCGATGGCGAGCACCCCGTCGGCCACGAGCAGCTCGCGGCCCATCTCGTCCTCCCACTCGCGCCAGGCGTCGCGCGACTCGGCAGCGAGGGCGATGAGCCGCGGGTCGTCGTGGACGTGGCGGAAGATCCGCGACTCGCCGCCCGACTGCCCGTTGCCCGGCACGCCGCGCTCGTAGACCGTGACAGTCGCGCCCCGCTGGAGCAGCGCGTACGCGGTCGACAGGCCCGCGATCCCCGCGCCGACGACGCCGACGTCGGTCACGGCGCCGTCCAGCCGAGGATCAGCTGCGCGGTCTCCAGCGGCACGTCGAGCTGCGGGCAGTGCCCGACGCCGTCCAGCTCGACCCAGTCCGCGTTCAGCGCGCGGCGGTAGCGGGCGGCGGCCGACGGCCACGCGAGGATGCGGTCGGCGGTGCCCCACACCACCCGGACCGGGCAGTCGATCCGCTCCGCGTCGAGCGGCCACCCCTCGCGCTCGGCCAGCTCGATCATGGCGAGCGCGGCGTCGCAGCCGGCGGCCCCGACGAGCTGGTGGGCGAGCAATTCGGCGGGGATGTGCTCCCACCGCTCGGCGACGTAGCTCGCGGAGCGCCGCCGGCCCTCCGCGGTAGCCATGATCGCGGCGGCGTACGGGGCGGCCTGGCGCACCAGCGCGTGCATTCCGCGGAAGTACTGCAGCGCGTCGCGCCACGAGTCGTCGCCCTCCGCCCACCCGCCGGCGGGCGCCAGCGCCACCACGCTGCGCGCGCGGCCGCGCGCCGCCAGCTGGAGCGCGACGTTCCCGCCCAGCGAGTTGCCCGCGACGTGCGCGGTCTCGAAGCCCGCCTCGTCCATCGCGCGCTCGACGCCGTCGGCGATCGTGCCGGCGTGGAGGTCGGTCACGGGCGGGCCGCCGGCGTGGCCCGCCAGCGTCGGCGCGAGGACGTCATGCGCGCGCTCGAGCGCGGGCAGCACGAGCTCCCAGGTCCGCCACGTGTCGGTGAAGCCGTGCAGCAGGACCAGCGGCGAGCCTTCCCCGCCGCGATGGAGCGGCGTGAACACCCCTACAGGTCGTAGGGGTAGTCGGTGAGGGTCTCGGAGCCGTCCTGGGTGATCAGCAGGAGGTCCTCGAGGCGGACGCCGCCGATCCCGTCGATGCCCTCGATCCCCGGCTCGATCGCGATCACGTCGCCCGGCACGAGCGTGTCGCCCGCGGCGAGCCCGAGGCCGGGCGACTCGTGCACCTCCAGGCCGACGCCGTGGCCGAGCCCGAAGTAGAAGCCGTGGGCGAGCGTCTGGCCGGGCTCGCGCGTGCGCTGGGTGGGATGGCCGGCGCTCTCGACGACGCCCGCGGCGATGTCGTAGAGCTCGCGCCCGCCGATCCCGGGGCGGGCGGCCTCGCGGACCGCCTCGATCGCGTCGCGCACGATGACGCGCAGCGCCTCGACCTCCTCGGTGATGGTCCCGTTCACGAAGGTGCGCGTCATGTCGGCCCAGCACCCGCTCGCCTCGTCGCGCGGCCACAGGTCGATCGTGATCGGCAGGTCGGCCGGCAGCGGGCCGAAGCCGGGGTCGTGCCCGCCGCCGGCGGTCAGGGCCGACACGACCATGATCCCGGGCGGCGCGGGCGCGCCGGCGTCGGCGCAGGCCTCGCGGATCGCGGCGCGGACGTCCTCGGCGAGCAGCAGCTCGCCGTCGCGGTAGAGGCGGCCGTCGCGGCGCTCGGCGTCGCGGATCAGCCGCTCTCCCACCGCCATTCCCGCCTCGGCGGCGACCTGGGCGCGGCGGATCCCGTCCAGCTCGGCCTCCGTCTTGACCCGGCGGCGGCCCTCGACGGCGCTCGCGTCGACCGTCAGCGTGATGCCGGCGGCGCGGACGGCGTCGGCCACCGCGATCGGAAGGTCGGGCCCGACGACCGCGTCCTCGACGCCCCATGCGCGCAGCGCGCGCACGACGACCTCGATCTCGGCCTCGTCGCGCGGCATCTGCCCGTCCACGAGGTCGTAGAAGCCGAGCTCGCCCATGTTCACGATCTCGGCGCTCGGGAGGGCCTCGCCGATGCGGTCGGCCTCGAGCGAGCTGGTCAAGACGTACTTCGCCCCGTCGCGCTCGACGAACAGGAACGGGTCCATGATCTCGAGCGGCACCTCGTGCCGAAGGGACGGGTAGCGGAGCGTGTCGCCGTAGAGAAGGAGCGTGGCCATCGCGACAAGGCTAGTTGTCCGTCAGTCATCTTGTAGCGGGTGAGCCAGGTCAACCCCGACGACCCGCGCGCGCCGGACGTGCGGGCGCTGCTCGAGCGCCACCTCGCGTTCGCGCGGGCGACGACGCCGCCGGAGGACGTGTTCGCCATGGACGTCGACGGGCTGACCGGACCCGGCATCGAGTTCTTCAGTTCTCGTGAGGGCGGCGCGGTGCTCGGCGTCGGCGCGCTCAAGCGGCTCTCCGCGGAGCACGCCGAGATCAAGTCGATGCACACGGCCCAGGAGGCGCGCGGCCGCGGCGTCGCGCGGGCGATGGTCGAGCACCTGGTCGGCGTGGCGGTCGACCGCGGGTTCCGCCGCGTGAGCCTGGAGACGGGCGCGGGCGAGGCGTTCGCCCCCGCGCGGGCGCTGTACGCGCGCGCCGGCTTCGAGCCGTGCGCGGCGTTCGAGCCGTACGAGCCGAGCCCGCGGAGCGCGTACATGACGCTCCCGCTGGAGCGGAACCTGCTGATGGCGCGGCGGATCGCCGCGACGCCGGTGCGCTACCCGCTCTCGTTCGTCTTCGCGGGCGACAGCGGGGCGTGGCCGGACCCGACGGCCGACGCGATCGTCTCCTCGCTGATCGCGCAGACGGCGGCGCTCGATCCCGCCCCGCTGTTCTACGCCGCCCTCGGCGACTTCGCCGGGCCCGGGACGGTGGAGCGGCACGAGGACTGGCTGCGGCTCGTGGAGCCGCTCGGGCTGCCGAACATCTGCGTCGTCGGCAACCACGACCTCGACGATCCCGGCGGCCGGGACGCCTGGTCGCGGGTGCACGGCCCGGTCAACTACGAGTTCGCCCACGGGCACACGCGGTTCGTCGTGCTCGACGGCGCGCCGGGAGAGCTCGGCGAGGTGGACATCGACGTGTCCGCCGTGGAGGGCCCGCGCGAGGAGGCGCTGGAGTTCCTCGAGGCGTCGCTGTCGGCCGCGTCCGAGCCGCACCGCGTCGTCCTCACGCACTGCCCGCCGGCGTTCGGCGGGCGCTTCGAGCCGCATCCCGAGTGGGGCTTCACCGTCCGCGAGCGGGAGTTCCTCGACATCGTCGAGCGTCACGGCGTGGGCCTGGTCTGCTGCGCCCATGCGCTGTTCTTCGACCAGTTCGTCCACCGCGGCACGCGGTTCGTCGTCTCGGGCGGCGGCGGCAGCGGCCTGTGCTCGCACTACCGCGGCGTGTGCGCCGCGGGCGACGGACGGCCGGAGGACCGGGGCGCGCTCTTCCACGCCGTGCAGATCACGATCGCCGAGGACGGGGCCATCGGCGGCCGCGTGCTCCAGGCGTTCGATCCGGTACCCGGGCGCGCCCGCATCACGTTCGGCGCCTGAGCGCTGCTTGACTGGGTGCGCGTGCGCCGCAGGGTGACCGTCGACATCACCGTCCTCCGCGAGTCGCGCGACCTGCGCCTCGTGGTGATCGGCGAGGCGATCTCGGGGCTCGGCACCCAGGCGGCGCTGGTCGCGATCCCCTACCAGGTCTACACGCTCACCCACTCGGCGGCGCTCGTCGGGCTGCTGGGGATCGTCGAGCTCGGCCCGCTGATCGCCGCCTCGCTGCTGGGCGGCGCGGCCGCCGACCGCGTGGACCGGCGGCGGATACTGCTCGGCGCACAGGCCGTGGTCGCCATGGTCGCGGGCCTGCTCGCGCTGACGGCGCTGCTCGGCGACACCTCGGTCCCGCTGATCTTCGTGCTCGCCGGCGCGCTGGCGGGCGCCTCCGCGGTCGACAACGTCACGCGCACGGCGGTCGTGCCGGCGCTGGCGGGGGCGCTGCGATTGCGCTCGGCGCTCTCGATCACCTTCGGCCTCAACCAGGTCTGCGCGGTGGTCGGCCCGGGCGTCGGCGGCCTGCTGATCGCGGCGACGGGCGTCGGCTCCGCGTACCTCGTCCTGACGGCCGGGTTCGTCATCACGCTGTTCATCACGGCGCTGCTGAACCCGATGCCGGCGCTGCACCTCGACGGGCCGGCGCTGCCCGTCGTGCAGTCGATCGGGGAGGGCCTGCGCTTCGTGCGCGGCAACCGCGCGCTGGTCGGCTCGTTCGCGATCGACCTCGCGGCGATGACCTTCGGGATGCCGCGCGCGCTGTTCGCCGTGCTCTCGCTGACCGTCTACGACGCGGGCGCGGCCGGCACCGGCCTGCTCTACGCGTCGGTGTCGGCGGGAGCGACGGTGGCGGCGCTGACCACCGGTTGGCTGGAGCACGCGAACCGCCTCGGGCGGATCGTCATCGGCGCGGTGTGCGTGTGGGGCCTGGCGATCGCCGCCGCGGGGCTCGTGCCGTCGCTGTGGATCGCCGCGGGGCTGCTGGCGGTGGCGGGCGCCGCCGACTCGGTCAGCGCGGTCTGCCGCTCGACGATCAACCAGACCGTCACGCCCGAGGCGATGCGCGGGCGGATGTCCTCCGTGTTCATGCTCGTCGTCACCTCCGGGCCGCGGCTCGGCGACCTCGAGGCGGGCGTCGTCGCGTCGCTGAGCTCGGCCGCCTTCGCGGTGACGTCGGGGGGCCTGGCCTGCCTCGCCGCGGTCGGGGTGATCCTCGTCGCCTTCCCGGCGCTCGCGGCCTACGACGTCCGCGAGGCCGCACCCACCTAGCGTGCGCGTCGTCACCACCAACGACTTCGTCGGCTCCTTCTTCCCGCAGGCCACGAGCTACGGCCGGCTCCCGGGCGCGACCGCGCTGGTCTCCACGGTCGAGGCGCTGGAGGGGATCTGGGTCGACACGGGCGACCTGGCGCAGGGCAGCGCGCTCGGGGCGGTGACGGACGGGGCATGGCCGTTCGAGGCGCTGCGGCGGCTGCCCATCGACGTCTCCGTGGTCGGCAACCACGAGCTCGACTGGGGCATGGACGATCTCCGGCGGCGCTCGGCCGAGCTGCCGTTCGAGCTGCTCGCCGCCAACCTGCCCGGGTTTCCCGCGACGCAGCGGTTCGGCGACACCGCGGTCATCGGGCTCACGCTGCCGGCGATGGACGTGATGCACCCGGGCGTCTCCACGGAGCCGGTCGACGTCCGGGGCATCGCCGCCGATCTGCGCTCGGACGGCGCCCGGCACGTCGTGCTCGCTGTGCACGACGGCGTCGACGCCCCGGGCGCGACCGGCCGGATGGAGTCGCTGTGCGCCGGGCTGCGCGGCGCCGTCGACCTCGTGCTGGGCGGCCACACGCTCCAGTGCTTCGCGGGCGAGCTCGCCGGCGTCCCGTTCCTGCAGCCGTGGGCGTTCGGCGGCCAGGTCGGCGTGGCCGACCTCCACGACGACCACGTCGCGCTGCGGCTCGTGGACGTCGCGGGCGAGCAGCCGTTCACCGCGCCCGGCCAGGCTGAGCTGGAGGCCGAGATCGTCGGCCGCCTCGATCGCCCGCTGTCCTCACGCGGCGGCGACTCGACGCTGGCCGCGGCGATCGCCGGCTCGCTGCTCGACGAGGCCGACGCCGTGTACCTCGGCCCGGGCGATCTGTGGAACCAGCCCGCCCGCGACGGGATCCACGCTCACCTCCCCGCGGGCGACGTCACGATGGCGCAGGTCCTGCGGCTGACACCGCTCACGGGCGCCCGGAGCGTCTGGGGCGGGCAGCTCGTCACGGCCTCCGGCGCCACGGATGTCCCGGGCGCGCTGACGTCCCGTCCGGCCTACCCCGGCGGGCCGCCGACCGGCGGAACCACCGCGGGGCACGGGGACACGGTCCTGCTGACGACGTTCCAGGCCCACCTCGCCGACCTGACCCTGGGCACGCGCCACGACTGGCGGCCGGTCGCGTCCACGCTCCGGGACGCCCTTCTCAAGGCCGTCTCGCGCTGATTACGATCGCGGCTATGCGCCGCCTCCCCATCGCCCTCCTCGCCGCCGCGCTGCTCCTGCCCGCGGCGGCCGCCGACGCCAAGACCACGCACCGCTGCAAGTCGGCCGACCTCCGCTACGCGTTCGACGAGGGACTCCCGAACGACTTCGGGGTCTTCCGCCTGCGCGTCACCGGCGGGAAGTGCAGGACCGCCCACCGGGTCGCCAAGGCGTGGATGGACGAGTTCGAGACCAACATCCGCAAGCGCGGCAAGCTCGTGATCCCCAAGGAGGTCGAGGGCTTCACGTTCAAGACCCTCGCCCCCACCGCGGCGCAGACCTACAACGAGCGCGGCCGCAAGGGCAAGACGACGATCCGCTTCGACTACCGCGTGCCGAACGGCTGACGGATCTCGAACGCGATCAGCTCGACGCCGGGCACCGGCGACCAGTCGCGATCGGGGATGCGGCGGAACCCCGCGCGCTCGTAGATCCGGTGCGCGGCGAGCATGGTGGGGAGGCTCGAGCAGACGACGCCGGCCTTCCCGGCGCTGTCGTCGAGCACGCGCCCCAGCAGCGCCGAGCCCACGCCGCGGCCCTGCGCGCGCAGGGTCGACGGCGAGCATGCGGAACTCGCTCTCGTCGGCGCGAGCGATCTCGCCCAGCGGCCCGCCGTCGGGCACGAACGTCACGGTGCCGAGCACCCGGTCGCCGTCGGCGGCGACCAGGAGCTGCGCCGCGGCGGCGCGCGGCGCGACGTCGCGCAGGGTGGCGCGGTAGTGGCCGTCGCCGGCCATCAACGGCGCGTACGCCGCCTCGCACAGGTCGGCGACCGCGTCGAACTCCGCCGGTACGGCTGATCTGATCTCGAGCGACATGGGCTTCATCCATCATCTGCGATCGAGCGTGCGGGACGTCGAGCGGGTAACAGACCCGCCATGCGCTCGCTCGGATGGCTCGACCGGCTGATCACCGGCGCAGGGATGCTCGTGGTGATCATCCTCGCGCCGATCGCCGCCGTGTACTGGGTCGCGACCGGCGAGCCCGTGAACGCGCTGATCGTGCTCGGCGTGAACGCCGTCGTGCTCCTCGCCGCGGTACTCCGGGCCCGGGACCTGATCCCGCGGTCCCGCCGCGACGAGCGCCGCCGTTCCTCAAAGGGTCTGACCCCTTATGTCGGTGAAGTGAAGTAAAGGGTCAGACCCCTTAGGGGTTCTGACCAGAAGCGACCGCTGACGGAATACGTCGTCGGTGTGCACGTCTTGAGTGCTGGAAACGTTCAGTGAGGAGACGGCAGCATGCACCGACGGATCTCGATCCTCGCCGTAATGGCGGGAGTCATCGCCGCCACCGGCGGCACGGCCGTCGCCGCGGGTGAGCTGATCACGCGCAGCGACCAGGTCGCACGTGACGTGATCGACGGCGGCCATATCAAGTCGCACAGCGTCGCCAGAACCGATGAGCAGCATCCGAGCCTGCGGTTGCGCGTCCGTGCCGACGGGGGGCTGTTCGGCGACCCCGGCGACGGAACCGCGAGCCGGATCGGGATCGGGGAGTACTTCGTCAGGTTCGACCACGCCGCGATGGCCGACCCGGTGGCGACGCCGAGGAACCCCCGCTGGCTGGACGACTGCGCCGTCGTCGCGACGCCGCGGGTCGGAGGGATCTCCTCGGTCGGCACCGGACAGGACGTCACGGTCGTCACGATGCGGGGCGCGAGTCCCGGCACGCTGGTCATCGCGACGGCGAAGCCGGATTACGACCTCAAGCGCCCGGTGCCGGTCGACGCCCCGTTCGACCTCGCGGCGATCTGTTGACGCGCCTCAGCAGCAGCGGGCGCGCGGGTTCTCGTCGCGCATCCGCATCCGCTGGCGCTCGTACTCGCGGCGCGACATCACCACCTGGTCGGGGTGGTCGCGCCGCATGTGCTCGACGTAGCGGTCGTAGGCCGACTCGCCGCTGACCTCGCGGAGGTACCAGCGGACGCCGCCGACCGCCTCCTTGAGGGTCATGGCGACCTCGATCCGGTCGTGGTGCCGGCCTCTTCGCGCTCGAACCGGCCGCCGCCCCCGCCGTTGGCGCCCGCGCCGGCCAGCACCGTCTTCTCCTCCGGCGTCCAGAACAGGCCCGCCGGGGCGACGATCCGGGACTCGACCTCGGGTGCCTCGGAGCTCTCCACCGTGCCGCCCCTGATCACCTTCACCCACACGCGGGCGGCGTCGACGATCACGATGATGATCAGCACCGCGAACAGCGCGGCGAGGATGCCGTCGACGGTCGAGTTCGTGACCACCGACTGCATCTGGTCCGCCGACTTGGCCGGCGGCAGCACCTTGCCCGCGTCGATCGCATCCTGGAACGTGTCGCGCTGCGCGAAGAAGCCCAGCTTGGGGTTGTCGGAGAACACCTTCTGGTAGCTCGCGGTGAGCGTGACGGCCGCGTCCCACGCCAGCGGGATGCCCGTGACCCACGCCCACTTCAGCCGCCCCGACTTGATCAGCAGCGTCGTGCAGACCGTCAGCGCGACGGCCGCCAGCAGCTGGTTCGCGATGCCGAACAGCGGGAACAGCTGGTTGATCCCGCCGAGCGGGTTGGTCACGCCGGCGTAGAGGAAGTAGCCCCACGCGCCGACGACGATCGCGCTCGTCGCCCACAGGCCCGGCTTCCAGGAGACCCGGCCGATCGGCTTCCAGACGTTGCCCAGGGTGTCCTGGAGCATGAAGCGCCCGACCCGCGTGCCCGCGTCCACCGTGGTGAGGATGAACAGGGCCTCGAACATGATCGCGAAGTGGTACCAGAAGGCCCGCAGGCCCTCTCCCGTCGCTCCGGAGAAGATCTGCGACATGCCGATGGCCAGCGTCGGCGCCCCGCCCGTGCGCGCGATCAGCGACGGCTCCTCGACCGCGGTCGCCGCCGCCTGGAGCTCACCCGGCGAGATCGCGAAGCCGAGGCCGTTGACGGCCTGCGACGCCGACTGGACGGTGTCGCCGACCACCGCGGCGGGCGCGTTCATCGCGTAGTAGAGGCCCGGGTCGATGATCGAGGCGGCGATGATCGCCATCACGGCCACGAAGGACTCCATCAGCATCGCGCCATAGCCGATGAACCGCACCTGCGGCTCGGACTCGATCATCTTCGGCGTGGTGCCGGAGGCGATCAGGGAGTGGAAGCCCGACAGCGCGCCGCACGCGATGGTGATGAACACGAACGGGAACAGCGCGCCCGCGAACACCGGCCCCTCGCCGTTGGAGGCGAACTTGGTGACCGGCTCGTTCTCCATCACCGGCAGCGTCACGAGGATGCCGATCGCCAGCAGGACGATCGTCCCGATCTTCATGAACGTCGACAGGTAGTCGCGCGGCGCGAGCAGCATCCACACCGGCAGCACGGAGGCCAGGAAGCCGTAGCCGAGGAGGCACCAGACGATCGTCGTCGGCTCCATCGTGAAGAAGTCCGCCAGCCCGCCGCCGGCCTCCTGGACCCAGCCGCCGGCGGCGATCGCGAGCAGCAGCAGCGCGACGCCGATGCCGGTCGTCTCGAGCACGCGGCCCGGCCGCAGCACCCGCATGTAGAACCCCATGAAGAACGCGATGGGGATCGTCATCGTGATCGAGAACATGCCCCACGGCGAGGCCGCCAGCGCGTTGACGACGACCAGCGCGAGGACCGCGAGCAGGATGATCATGATCGAGAAGACCGCGATCAGCGCCGCGATGCCGCCGACCGGCCCGATCTCGTCGCGCGCCATCTGCCCGAGCGACTTGCCGTCGCGGCGCATCGAGAAGAACAGCGTGACCATGTCCTGCACGGCGCCGGCGAAGATCACGCCGACGACGATCCAGATCGTCCCCGGCAGGTAGCCCATCTGGGCGGCGAGCACGGGGCCGACGAGCGGGCCGGCGCCGGCGATCGCGGCGAAGTGGTGGCCGAACAGGACGCGGCGGTCCGTCGGCTGGAAGTCGACGTCGTCCTCGAGCCGCTCGGCGGGCGTGGCCCGCTTGCGGTTGACGCCGAGCACCGTCTTCGCGATGAAGCGTGCGTAGAAGCGGTAGGCGATGGCGTACGAGCCGACCGCCGCGGCGATCAGCCACGCGGCCGATATCTGCTCTCCCCTCACCAGGGCGACGACGCCCCAGGAGACCGCGCCGATCAGGGCGACCGCGGTCCAGATGACGATGCTGCGCGTGCGGGACTGTGTCCTCACGGGCTCTCCTCCCCAGGATGGGCTCCTCCACCGAGCCGGGTCCCCGCCCGCGTGCGCAGGCAAACGCCTGACAGTTACGTGACGACGCGCGTCTCGTAGCCCGCGCCGTCGAGCGCCTCCACGACCGACGACGCGTGGTCGTGCCCGCGGGTCTCGATCACGAGCTCCACCGCGGTCTCGCGCACGTGGAGGTCGACGCCCTCGCGCACGTGCGAGACGTCGACGATGTTCGCGCCCTGCTCCGCCACGCAGTCCAGCAGGCGGGCGAGGTTGCCCGGGCGGTCGGGCAGGCGGGTGAACAGCACCGCGCGCCGGCCGGCCTCGGTCTCGTGGCGCCGCGCGATCGAGGCGAGCAGCCCCGGGTCGACGTTCCCGCCGGAGAGCACGGCGACCGTCTTGCCCTTCGGCGAGGCCGAGACCTCGCCGCCGAGCAGCGCCGCGACGCCGACCGCGCCCGCGCCCTCGACCACGAGCTTGGCCCGCTCCATCAGCAGCACCATCGCCTCGGCGGTCTCGTCCTCGCCGACGACGACGATGTCGTCGGCCCACTCGCGCAGCAGCCCGAGGGTGAGGTCGCCGGGCCGCTTGACCGCGATCCCGTCGGCGATCGTCAGCGCCGACGCGGCCGGGATCGGCTCGCCGCGCTTGAGCGACTCCGGGTAGGGCGCGCAGGCCGCGACCTGGACGCCGATCACCTCGACCTCGGGCCGCGCCGACTTGACGGCGATCGCCACGCCGGCGCACAGCCCGCCGCCGCCCACCGGGATCACCACGCGCGCGAGGTCGGGCACGTCCTCGAGCAACTCGAGGCCGAGCGAGCCCTGGCCGGCGACCACGTCGGGGTCGTCGAACGGGTGCACGAACGCCAGCCCGCCCTCCTCCGAGCGCTCCAGCGCGGCGTGCAGGCAGTCGTCGACCGAGGCGCCGCCGACGTGGATCGTCGCGCCCTGGCCGCGCGCCGCCTCGACCTTGGCGATCGGCGCGTCGTCGGGCACGAACACCTCGCAGCGGACGCCGCGCAGCCGCGCGGCGGCGGCCAGCGCCTGCGCGTGGTTGCCCGCCGACGCGCCGACGACCCCGTTGCGGCAGCCCTCCTCCCCCAGGGCGGCGAGCTTCGCCGCCACCCCGCGGACCTTGAACGACCCCGTGCTCTGCAGGTTCTCGGCCTTCAGCACCACCTCGCCGCCGGCGCGCTCGGAGATCGTGCGCGTCGACAGCATCGGCGTGCGCCGCGCGATCTCCTGCACGGCCGCACGCGCGGCCTTGACGTCCGCCTCAGTCGGGGAGCGCAAGGATCGCGTCGATCTCGACCTCGGCACCGAGCGGGAGCGAGGCGACGCCGATCGTCGTGCGCGCGGGCGGGTCGGTCTGGAAGTACGCCTGGTAGGCCTCGTTGACGTCCGCGAACACCGAGATGTCCGTGACGTAGATGCCCATGCGCACCGCGTCGGCGAGCGACGCGCCCGCCGCCTCGCCGACGATCGCGAGGTTGTCGAGGCAGCGCCGCGTCTGGTCGGCGATGCCTCCCTCGACGAGCTTGCCGGTCTCGGGATCGACGGGCGTCTGGCCGGAGCAGAACACCAGGCCGTTGGACACGACGGCATGGGAGTACGGTCCGGCGGCGGGCGGACCGGGGTCCGCGTTCACGACCTTCCTATGGTGGGACATAGCTGCACCATGCCAAACCGACTAGCCCAAGAGACCTCTCCCTACCTCCTCCAGCACGCGGAGAACCCCGTCGACTGGTACCCGTGGGGCGACGAGGCGCTCCAGCGGGCGCGTGACGAGGACAAGCCGCTGCTCGTCTCGATCGGCTACTCGGCCTGCCACTGGTGCCACGTGATGGAGCGCGAGTCCTTCGAGGACCCCGAGACCGCCGCGCTCATGAACGAGCGGTACGTGTGCGTGAAGGTCGACCGGGAGGAGCGCCCCGACGTCGACGCGATCTACATGGAGGCGCTGCAGGCGATGACCGGCAGCGGCGGCTGGCCGCTCAACGCCTTCCTCGCGCCCGACGGCGTCCCGTTCTACGCCGGCACCTACTACCCGCCGCAGCCGCGCCAGGGCATGCCGAGCTGGCGCCAGGTGCTCGAGGGCGTCGCGCAGGCGTGGCGCGAGCAGCGCGAGGAGATCGCCGAGGCGTCGCGGACGATCCTGCCGCGGCTGAAGGGCGCGGCCGGGATGGAGGCCTCCGAGGACCCGGTCGACCCGGCCTCGCTGGACCAGGCCGTCGCCTCGCTGCGCCGCTCCTACGACGCCGAGCACGGCGGCTGGGGCGTCGCGCCGAAGTTCCCGCTCTCGTCGGTGATCGTGTTCCTGCTGGCCCGCGGCGAGCGGGAGATGGCGCTGCACACGCTGCGCCGGATGGCGACGGGCGGCATGTACGACCAGGTCGGCGGCGGCTTCTCGCGCTACAGCGTCGACGAGCGCTGGATCGTCCCGCACTTCGAGAAGATGCTCTACGACAACGCGCTGCTCGCACGCGCGTACCTGCGCGGGTTCCAGGTGTCTGGCGAGCCGCTGTTCCGGCGCGTCGCGACCGAGACGCTCGACTGGGCGCTGCGCGAGCTGCGCCAGGAGGAGGGCGGCTTCGCCTCCGCGCTGGACGCCGACTCGGAGGGCGTCGAGGGCAAGTTCTACGTGTGGACGCTCGACGAGGTCCGCGCCGCGCTGCCCGCCGAGCTGGCCGAGACCGCGATCCGGCACTTCGGCATGTCCGAGGGCGGCAACTTCGAGGGCGCGAACATCCCGGTCCGCGCCACGACCGATCCGCCGGAGCTCGCCGAGATCAAGGCCGGCCTGCTGGCGGCGCGCGAGCAGCGCATCCGCCCGGGCCTCGACGACAAGCGGCTGACCGCCTGGAACGCGCTGATGATCGCGGCGCTGGCCGACGCCGGCGCGGTGCTCGAGCGCGAGGACTACCTGGCCGCCGCGACCGCCGCCGCCGAGTTCGTGCTGCGCGACCTGCGCGGCCCCGACGGCCGGCTCCTGCGCACCTACAACCGCGGCCAGGGCAAGATCGACGCCTACCTCGAGGACCACGGCTACCTGCTCGAGGCGCTGCTCACGCTCTACGAGTCCACCTTCGAGACGCGCTGGTTCGACGAGGCGCGCGCGCTGGCCGACACGATCCTCGAGCGCTTCGCCGACCCCGAGCGCGGCGGCTTCTTCTCGGTCGCCGCCGACACGGCGCTGATCGCGCGCCGCAAGGAGCTCGACGACACGCCGATCCCGTCCGGCGCGTCGGCGGCCACCTTCGGGCTGCTGCGCCTCGCCGCGCTGACGGGCGAGGCCCGCTACGAGGACGCGGCGGTGTCGCAGATCGCGCTGCTGCACGCGATCGCGCCGGAGCACGCGGGCGCGTTCGGCCACCTGCTGCAGGCGATCGACTTCCACGTCTCCGCGGTCAAGGAGGTCGCGCTCGTCGGCGAGGACACCGCAGCGCTCGAGCGTGTCGTACGCGCCGAGTTCCGGCCGCACATCGTGCTCGCGGGCGGCGAGGGCGACGTCCCGCTGCTGGAGGGCCGCACGCCCGTCGAAGGCCGCGCCGCGGCCTACGTGTGCGAGCGCTTCGCGTGCCTGCGCCCGGTCACCGAGCCGGCCGAGCTGCACGAGCTGCTGACAGCCTGATCTCGGGAGTACGGGCAGCCGTACCTCGCCGGAACATGAGTTCCGGTTGACTTGCGGATGAACCCCCTCGGAGGCCCCCGTGTCGAAGCTCCTCACCCTCGCGTCGGGTCGGCGCACGAAGTGGATCGTCGCTGTCGTCTGGCTGCTCATCTTCCTGGGCGTCAACGCCGCCGGGCTGCCGGCCAAGTACACCGACGCGCAGGAGAACGAATCGACGTCGTTCCTGCCGGGTGACGCCGAGTCGACGAAGGCGCTGCAGGCCGTCGAGGACCTCCAGGGCGGCGAGACCGCCGCGGCGGTCGCCGTCTACCAGCGCGAGAGCGGCCTGACCGCCGCCGACCGCGCGGTGATGGCCGAGGACCGCAAGAACTTCAACGCCGACCTCCCGCGCGCCACCCAGCCGCTGTCGGCGCCGATCCCGTCCCGCGACGGCACGACCGCGCTGATGAGCGCGGTCATCACCGGCGACGGCCAGAGCGACACGATCCTCGACCCCGTCGACCAGTTGCGCGACGAGGTCTCCGACCCCGGCAACGGACTGCAGGCCAAGGTCACCGGGCCGGCCGGCTACGCGGCCGACGCGATCAAGGTCTTCGAGGGCATCAACGGCACGCTGCTGCTGGCGGCCGTCTCGCTCGTGATCATCCTGCTGATCCTGATCTACCGCAGCCCGATCTTCTGGCTGATCCCGCTCACCGCGGTGGTGTTCGCCGAGATCACGGTGCAGGGCCTCGGCTACGGGCTGACCGAGCTCGGCGTCACCGTGAACGGGCAGTCCTCGTCGATCCTCTCCGTCCTCGTGCTCGGCGCGGGCACCGACTACGCGCTGCTGCTCGTCTCCAGATACCGGGAGGAGCTGCGCAAGCACGACGACAAGCACGAGGCGCTGAGGATGGCGCTGCGCACCGCCGGGCCGGCGATCTTCGCCTCCGGCTGCACGGTGATCGCGGCGCTGCTCGCCCTCTCGATCGCCGAGGTCAACGCGACCTCCGGCATGGGCCCGATCGGGGCGATGGGCATCGCCGTGGCGATGCTCTCGATGCTCACCTTCCTGCCGGCCCTGCTCGCCATCACCGGTCGCCGCGCGTTCTGGCGCCCCGCGATCTTCGGCATGGACAACGGCGTGCCGCACGTCGGCGACGAGGGCGCCGACGAGACCCACGGCACGTGGCGGCGGGTCGGCGAGCGCGTGGCGCGCTCCCCGCGGCGGATCTGGATCACCACCACGGCGATCCTGATCGTCTGCTGCTTCGGCATCCTCAACTTCTCCACCGGGCTCAACGGCGGCAACGGCTACGTCGGCAAGGTCGAGTCGGTCGAGGGCCAGGAGCTGCTGGCCAAGGCGTTCCCGCAGGGCGACGCGATCCCCACCGACATCGTCGTGCCCGACGCGTCGAAGGCGGAGGCCGTGGCCGCCGCCGTGAGCGACGTGAAGAACGTGGACACCGTGCGCCCCGCCGGCGAGGGCGAGGGCGGCGTGCTGCTCAACGCGATCCTGACCGTCGATCCGTATTCGGCTGTGGCGGAGGACGCGATCGACCCGATCCGAGCGGCCGCCCGCGAGGCGGGCGGGGACGACGTCCTGGTCGGCGGGCAGACCGCGATCCAGCTCGACGGCCGCGAGGCGGCGATGCGCGACACGCTGCTGATCGTCCCGATCGCGCTGTTCATCGTGTTCGTGATCCTGATGGCCCTGCTGCGCGCCGTGCTGGCGCCGCTGCTGCTGATCGGGACCGTGATCCTGTCCTTCGGCGCGGCGCTCGGCGTCAGCGTCGTGGTCTACGACGTGATCTTCGGGTTCCCGGG
The DNA here is from genome assembly GCA_963723395.1 of uncultured Solirubrobacteraceae bacterium. Classification (GTDB taxonomy): domain Bacteria; phylum Actinomycetota; class Thermoleophilia; order Solirubrobacterales; family Solirubrobacteraceae; genus DATFQI01. The sequence goes on from CAVRQL010000007.1 coordinate 210,956, forward strand.
CTCGGACGCGTCGCTGCCGCTGTACGCGTTCGTGTTCCTGGTGGCGCTGGGCATCGACTACAACATCTTCCTGATGGCGCGCGTGCGTGAGGAGACGCAGCGCCACGGCACGCGCGTGGGCATGATCCGCGGCCTCGCCGTGACCGGCGCGGTGATCACCTCGGCGGGGATCGTGCTGGCCGGGACGTTCTCCGTGCTCGGCGTGCTGCCGCTGGTGTTCCTGACCCAGATCGGATTCGTCGTCGCCTTCGGCGTGCTGCTCGACACGTTCCTCGTGCGATCGGTGCTGGTGCCCGCGCTGGTGCTCGACATCGGGCAGAAGATCTGGTGGCCGTCGAAGCTCGCGGTCACCGACGGCGCGCATCGGCCCGAAGAGGCAGAGCCGGTCGCGGCCGGCTGAACGATCCAGTTTGGCGCCGCCCCGCTCGGGGCATCTTTCGGTGCAATGGGTGGCGTGGCGGGTCCGCGCGCGCCCCTCTCTCAATAGCGGGCGCGCTGCGGGGCGCGCTCACACCTCTGGAGGTTCACTTGCGCTTCAGCCTCAGCGCGGCGTTCGCCTGCGCACTCACGCTTGCCGTGACCGGCTCGGCCTCGGCCAGCGGGCCGGTGCGCGCGCCGTCCACGCTCCTCACGCCGATCGTCAAGACGCAGCTCGCCACCAAGGGCACCGCCACGGTCCCGGCGGAGGCGCTCAACACGGAGTGCCCGGGCGTGCAGTCCGCCGGCGTCTCGGCCGCCGGGTGCATCATCGCGCCGGCCGGCTGCACGGCGAACTTCATCTTCGCCGGCGGCGGGAACCAGTACGTCGGCACCGCGCGCCACTGCACCGAGCGGATCGGGCAGGAGGTCACGATGCAGCTCGACACGACGACGATCGGCGTGGTCGGGACCGTCTCGCACATGACCTCCGGCGAGGGCGTGCCGGGCAACGACTGGGCGCTGATCAGGATCGACCCGGCCGTCGCCTCCAAGTGGGGCGTCAACCCGGCGATCCCGGTCGTCGGCGGTCCGCAGGGGATCTACACCGGGTGCGGCCCGACGCCCGTCGCCCACTACGGCCACGGCTACGGCGTGGCGGTCGGCCCGGGCAAGCTCGAGGGCGGCCTGGCCACGAACGTGTACGACGACGGCTACGGCTGGACCGGCTTCGGCGCCCCCGGCGACTCGGGCAGCGCGGTCGTGACCGGCCCCGGCGGCCAGGCGGTCGGCGACTTCACGCACCTGATCGTGGACACCGGCGCCTACCCGGGCAGCACGCTGGCCGGCACCCGGATCACCAAGGCGCTGTCGCAGTTCGGCGTCTCGCTGGTCAACGCCGACGGCTCGCTCACCGGCGCCGCGACCACCAGCTGCGGCGCCGCCCCGAACTAGGGCCGGCACAGGTCGGCGGTCGTCGCCGCCCTCACAGGATGCCGAGGTAGCGCTCGAGCTCCCAGGGGGTGACCTGGACGCGGTAGTCCTCCCACTCCTGGCGCTTGATCTCGATGTAGCGGTTGAAGATGTGCTCGCCGAGCGTGCGGAGCACGAGCTCTGACTCGGCCGTGAGCTCGATCGCCTCGCCGAGCGTCTCCGGGAGCTGCTCGATGCCCAGCCGCCGCCGCTCGTCGGGCGACAGGTGGTAGAGGTTCTTCTCCATCGGCTCGGGCAGCTCGTAGCCGCGCTCGATCCCCTCGAGCCCGGCCTGCAGCAGCGCCGCGAAGGTCAGGTACGGGTTGCAGGCGGGGTCCGGACAGCGCAGCTCCATGCGCGTGGACTCCTCCTTGCCGGGGTGGTAGAGCGGCACGCGCACGAGCGCGCTGCGGTTGCGGCGCGACCAGGCGACGTAGGTGGGCGCCTCGAAGCCGGGCACGAGCCGCTTGTAGGAGTTCACCCACTGGGCGAAGATCGCGCTCAGCTCGCGCGCGTGGCGCAGCTGGCCGGCGATGAACGCCTTGCCGACGTCGCTGAGGAAGTACCGGTCGTCCGCGTCGTAGAAGGCGTTGGACCCGTCCTTGAACAGCGACTGGTGGGTGTGCATGCCGGAGCCGTTCTCGCCGAACAGCGGCTTGGGCATGAAGGTCGCGTGCCAGCCGTACTTGAGCGCGATCTCCTTGACCGTGATCCGGTAGGTCATGCAGTCGTCGGCCATCTTCATCGCGTCTGCGTAGCGCATGTCGATCTCGTGCTGGCTGGGGCCGACCTCGTGGTGGGAGTACTCCACCTGGATGCCGAACTTCTCCAGCGCGAGCACGGTGTCGCGGCGGACGTCGGAGCCGGCGTCGAGCGTCGTGAGGTCGAAGTAGCCGCCCTCGTCGAGCACCTCGGTGCCCTTGTTGTCGCGGAACAGGAAGTACTCCAGCTCCGGGCCGACGTAGAAGTGGTCGAAGCCCATCGAGTTGGCGCGCTCGACGGCGCGGCGCAGCACGTGGCGCGGGTCGCCCTCGTAGGGCTCGCGCTCGGGCGTCTGGATGTCGGCGAACATGCGCGCAACGCCGCCGCCCTCGTCCTCCGGGCGCCACGGGAGCACGGCGAACGTGCTCGGATCCGGGATGGCGATCATGTCGGACTCCTCGATGGCGTTGAAGCCCGTGATCGAGGAGCCGTCGAAGCCCATCCCGCCCTCGAACGCGTCGTCGAGCTGCTCCGAGTGGATCGAGAACGACTTCAGCTGGCCGAGGATGTCGGTGAACCACAGCCGGATGAAGCGGATGCCCCGCTCCTCCACGAGCGCCTTGACGTCTGCAGGCGTCTGCGGCCGGCCTTCTTGGGGAGGAGTCATCCCGGAAGCCTACGAAACGGTCAGTCCAGCCAGCGGTGCGCCCACGCCTCCAACTCGCTCAGCGCCGGGGCCAGGTCGCGGCCCATCGGCGTCAGCTCGTACTCGACCCGGGCGGGTGACGCGCCGCCGACGCGCCGCTCGACCATCCCGCGCGCCTCGAGCTCCTTCATCCGCTCCGACAGGAGCCGGTCGGACAGCGCGGGCACGGCCTGGGCGATCTCCGAGAAGCGCATCGGCCCGCCCTGCAGCATCACGGCGAGGATCGCGCCGGTCCAGCGCTTGCCGACGAGCTCGACCGCCTCGTGCAGGCGCGGGCAGCACTTCGCCGCCGCTGCGGCACACGCCGCCTCGGGCGGTTGCTCGAGGGTCGCGGTCGCGGCCCGCGGCTTCGGGATCTCGGTGGCGAGCGCGGGGCCCGCGCCCCGCACCTCCGGCCGGCTGCTGCGCCGCGGACTCATCGGATCATGCGGCGCGTAGCACCCGCGTCTCCTCCACGGAGCCGTCCACGGGGATCTCGCCGGCGAGGTTGACCATCGCCGTGAAGGATTCCAGGGAGACCAGAGCGATCGCCTCCAGCAGCTGCTCGTCGGTCCATCCGGCCTCGCGCGCCTCCTCGTGCAGGTACACGGGATGGTCGTTGCGCTGCTCGGCCAGCGGACGCAGGTAGCGCAGCATGGCGGCCTCGCGGGCGTCGGCGGAGTGCCACTTGCCGGCCGCCGCGATCTCGTCGAGGCCCAGGCCCGCGCGGCGCGCGGTCCGGGTGTGCAGCGCGAGGTTGCACTTGGACTTCAGGTGCGTGGCGACCGCGAGGCCGATCCGCTCCTTGGTCGCGGCAGGGAGCGCGCCGCGACGCAGTTCGCCTCGGAAGCGGACGTAGCCGCGCAGGGCGACCGCGGAGCCCGCGAGCGCGCCGAGGAAGTTGGGGAGCTGCCCCGCCGACGACTGCATGCCCTTGAGGATCGGCAGCGATTCCTCTGGCGCCGTGAGGTCGTCGTGGATGTGGAAGCGGCTCATCTGAGTCTTCTTGGGCATGGCTACCGCCAGGAGTCCGGGGAGGGATGCTCGAAGGCCGGGGAGCCGCTGCCTGGGGCGGAAAGCCCCGCCACTTCTTACGTTCCGTAAGTCTACTTCCCGGACGCCCGCCCGGCAAGGGGCTAGAGCGCGGAGAGGACGGCGATCAGGATCAGCAGGATGCCGAGCGCGACGGCCCACATGGCCAGACGGTCCGGACGGGCGCCGATGCGCTCGTGCGCCGTGCGCGGCGGGCGGCGCGAGCGGTCGCGCTGGTAGCGCGCCGCCTCGAGCGAGCCCTCGGGCCGGCCGCCGATCTTGACGGTGCGCCGCTCGGGCGCGGCCGGCTCCTCGACCTCGCCCAGGTCGCGATCGGCCGTCACCGCGGCGATCTCGCTCGGGACGTCCTCCGGCTTGCCGATCGGGATCGTGCGCCGGCCGTCGACGCGGCCGCGCGGCACGTCGGCCTCGTGGGGGTCGGGCGCCTCGGCGGGCTCGCGCTCGAACACCGGCTCGGCGGGCTCGTCCAGGTCGCGCAGCTCGGAGCGGACGCCGAACTCGTGCTGCTCCTCGGCGACCTCGTCGCTCGGCGGGACGGCGGTGCTCGCCGGAGAAGCGCCGCTCGCGCGGGGGCGCCTCGGCCGTACGGGAGAAGCGGTTGCGGGGCATGTGCTCGAACATGTCCTCGCCGACGCCCCAGTCGGCCACCGGGCGCCGTCGCCGGCCGCCGGGCCTGGGCTCCTCGTGCTCGTGGTCGTAGACGTCCCGCTCGAAGCGGGTGTGGTGGTCTGACATGTCCGTCCTCTTCCTCGGCTGACGGGGTTAGCTGACGGGCTTGCGCCGAAATTCCAGCGGCGCAACGACTACCGGACGGACCGGACGTCGACTCGCCCCAACTACTTGGGTCCCCCGCTTCCAGCGCCTTTCCAGCGGTTTCTCCGACGGTCCGGGCAGGAACTCAGCGGATGGCGAGCGCGCATCGTAACAGCTGAGAAAAGCCCTGCTCAAAGGCACTTTGCGGTGTTTGCGACAAACACCGCCGCCGGGGTGAGGCGGAGGTGAGCGGAGCTTCAGCCGCCGCCGGCGGCGGACGCCTGCGCTTCGGTCTGACCGGTCGCCTTCGCGACGTAAGCGGCGACGTCCTCGGCGTCCTGACCGGTGTAGAGCCCGGCCGCCATCTGCCCGTTTCCGCGCGAGCGGCCGTTGTGGATCGCGTCGAGCACGAGCTCCTTCGGCGGGCGCAGGTCGTCCAGGTTCGGACCCACCTCCGCGACCGAGTTGGACGCCTTGAGCGTGTGGCACTGGGTGCAGCGCTGCGCGAACAGCTCGCGGCCCGTCTCCTCGGCGGCCGTGAGGTTCGTCACGTTCGCCTCGGGGATGTCGTTGCTCGAGTCCACGGACTTGATCACCAGGTACGGGACGCCGGCGCCGAGCACGATCAGCGACACCACGAAGACGACGACCGCGAAGCGGCGGCCGCCGCGCGACTGCGACTGCAGCCGCTGGAGGGCGCCGCCGGGACCGCCGCTGAGGGCGATCAGGAGCAACCCGAGGCCGAGGCCGACCCAGATGAGGACGAAGATAAGCGTCGACATTGGGCGCGCAGACTACTTGTTCATGGGGCGGCGCGGCTCACCGCCGCCTCCCGGACGCGAAGCTCTGCACGGCGGGAGCGACGCCGCGGAAGTCCGCCAGCAGGGCGCTCGGATCCGCCGCTTCGGCGGCGCGCGCGGCCGGCGCCTCGACGGCGGCCGCCGCCGCCCGGCGCTCGGCCAGCTCGACCACTCCCGCAATGTCCTCGTCGGGCGTGACCAGCGGCTCCAGGTGCTTGACGTACACGTTCAGCGCCCCGCCGGCCTGGGGCAGCTTCTCCAGCCGCCCGCGCGCGATCACCAGCGGCTCGGTGCGAACGGTGAGGCGGTGGCGCTCGTAGACGTCGGGCGGGACGATCAGGTTGATCGTCCCGTACTCGTCCTCGAGCAGGAGGAACACGATCCCCTTGGCGGTGCCGGGCCGCTGGCGGGCGACGACGAGGCCGCCGATGCGCACCGGCGTCTCGTGGCGCAGGGTCTCCAGGTCGCGGCAGGTGACGGTGCCCGCGGGCAGCCCGTCGCGCAGCAGCGCCATCGGGTGGCGGCCGAGGGTGAGGCCGGTGGTCGCGTAGTCGGCCACCATCGCCTCCCACGGCTCCAGCTTGCGCAGCCGCGGCGGCGCCGGGACGTCCAGCGGCAGCGCGAGCTGCGTCCCGTCGGGCAGCTCGTCGCCGGGCGCGGCGACGCCGAGCTGCCACAGCGCGGCCCGGCGCGCGCGGCCGGCCGCCGCCGCGTCCGAGAGGTCGATGCCCGCCAGCGGGTCGCACGCCCCCGCCCACGCGAGCTTCTCCAGCGACGGGCGCCCGGCGCCCGCGCGCGACGCGAGGTCGGCCAGCGAGCGGAAGCGCCCGCCCTCCTCGCGGGTGGCGACGAGCGCCGCGACCTCGTCGCCACGGACGCCCGAGACGTAGCCCAGCCCCACCCGGACCGCGCCGCCCTCGGCGTCCGCACGGGCCACCGTGCACTCGGCGGCGCTCTCGTTCACGTCGGCGGGCAGGAGCTCGATCCCGCGCCGCTGGGCCTCGTGGACGAGGGTGTCGGAGGCGTAGAAGCCCATCGGCTGCTCGTTGAGCAGGGCACACAGGAACTCGGGGCCGTAGTGCACGCGCAACCAGGTCGACTGGTAGGCGAGCAGGCCGAACGCCGCGCCGTGGGCCTTGGGGAAGCCGAAGCCGGAGAAGCCGACGATCATCGAGTACACGCGCTCGGCGGTCTCCTCGTCCACGCCGTGGGTGCTGGCCGCGCCCTCGACGAACCGCGCGTGGTAGGCCTCGATGGCGGCGGCGGAGCGCTTGCGGCTCATCGCCCTGCGCAGCCCCTCGGCCTCGCCCGGCGAGAAGCCCGCGAAGGCCATCGCACACTCGATCACCTGGTCCTGGAAGATGATCGTGCCCAGCGTGTCCTTCAGCACCGGCTCCAGCGACGGGTGGTCGTAGGGCACGACGTAGTCCGGGTCGGTGCGCATCCGCTGGCGCCGCGAGATGTACGGGTTGACCGCGCCGCCGAGGATCGGCCCCGGGCGGACGATCGCGACCTGGATCGTCAGGTCGTCCAGCGACTCCGGGCGGGTGCGGTAGAGCGACTGCATCTGCGCCCGGCTCTCGATCTGGAAGACGCCCATCGTGTCGGCGGCCTGGATCGCCGTGTAGGTCTCCGCGTCGTCGAACGGGATCCGCGAGAGGTCCACCCGCTCGCCGCGCGCCTTCGCGATCGACTCCACGCAGCGCTCGACCGCCGAGAGCATCCCGAGCCCCAGCAGGTCGATCTTCAGGAAGCCCGCGTCGGCGCAGGAGTCCTTGTCCCACTGGCACAGCTGGCGGCCCTCCATCGCCGCCGGCAGCACGGGGCAGCAGTCGATCAGCGGGCGGGTGGAGACGATCATCCCGCCCGAATGCTGCGAGAGGTGGCGCGGGAGCCCGTACGCCTCGTCGCACAGCCGCGCCAGCCACTGCCAGCGCCCCGGCAGCGCGGCGTAGCGCTCCTCGGTCGCGTGCTCGTGGTCGGCGTCCTTGGCACCTACCGCCATCGCCTGCCACTCGGCGGTGGTCATGGCGAACGGCGTGGCCATCCGCGGGTCCGGGTCGTAGACGGGTGGCGGCGGACCGCCCGGCTCCAGCCCCAGCGCGCTCTCCACGTCGCGCGTGACGCCCTTCACCGCCCACGGCTCGGCCCCGCGGGCGGCGCGCTCCAGCTCGCCCGGCGGCAGCCCGAGCACCTTCCCGAGCTCCCGGATCGCGCCGCGCGAGCGGAAGGTCGGGAACGCCGCCACCAGCGCCGAGCGCTCGCGCCCGTAGCGCTCGTGCACGCGCGGGATCAGCTTCTCGCGCACGTCGCGCGGGAAGTCCAGGTCGATGTCCGGCAGCGCCGTCAGCTCCTCGTTGAGGAAGCGGCCCAGGAACAGGTCGTTGGACACCGGGTCGATGTGCGAGAGGCCGGTGAGGTAACAGACGATCGAGGACACCGAGGACCCGCGGCCGCGGCCCGGCGGCAGCAGCGCCCGCGCCGTGTCCGGCCCGCGCACCTCGACCGCCACCTCGCGCGCGAGCTCCAGCAGGTCGCGGTGCAGGATGAAGAAGCCCGACAGGCCCAGCGCGTCGATCACCCGCAGCTCCTCGTTCAGGCGCGCGTGCGAATCGGCATGGTGGACCGAGCCGGGCGGATAGCGCTCGTCCATCCGCGCCCAGCACAGCTCGCCGAGCTTGCGCAGGGCGTCGGGGTCCTCCGATCCCGGATAGCGGTAGCCGAGGTCCGCGCCCAGGTCGAACCGCAACCGGTCCGCCAACGCGATCGTCTCGGCCACCGCGTCCGGGTGGTCCTCGAACCGGGCGGCCATGGCCGCCGGTGAAGCCAGGACGTGGGAGAAGCTCCCACGCCGCACGGGCTCCGAGGCATCGAGGGTCGTGTGATGGCGCAGCGCCACGAACGCGTCCTGCAGCGGCGCGCGCGAGCGCGCGTGTGCATGGACGTCGCCGGTCGCCACGCACCTCAGGTCCAGCCGCCGCGCCATCGCCGACAGGCCGCGGTTGAGCGCGCGGTCGTGGCGCTGGAACGGGCGCTGGAGCTCCACGCGCAGGCGCTCGCGCCCGAAGGCGCCCAGCAGCCGGCGCATCGTCGGCTCGTCGCGCACGCCGTGGACCGCGCAGCCGCTCAGGCACACCAGCCCGTCGGAGAACTCCTCCACGCACTCCAGCGGCACGGCCGGCGGAGGCTCGTCCGGATCACGCGACCGCGCGTGCGCCCGCGTGAGGATCCGGCACAGGTTGCGCCAGCCCTGCGCATCCTCGACCAGCAGCGTGAGGTGCCGCCCGCACTCGAGGTCCACCTCCGCGCCGTGGATGGCGCGCAGGCCCAGCGCGCCGGCCGCCTGGGCGAACTCCATCGAGCCCGAGACCGAGTTGTGGTCGGTCAGGGCCATGGCGCCGTAGCCCAGCTGCGACGCCGCCGCCGCCAGCTCGTCCGGCAGCGACGCGCCGTCCAGGAACGAGAAGGCTGAGTGGGCGTGGAGCTCGGCGTACGACACGAACACATGTTCGCACGCCGAGCCGACAGACGAGCTACGCCACGGCCACGCTGGGGATCTCGAACTTCACGCCGGTGAGGCGCTCGGAGAGCTCCCACAGGCCGCGGGCGACGTCCTCGTCCTGCGCGGCGCCGTTGGGCGCGACGAGCGTCGGGTGACCGCGGATCTCACCGCGGCCGTCGGGGCCGACGTACGAGCCGCCCGGGATGTCCTGGGTCGCCGCGTAGAGCGTCGGCCAGGCGCCCTGCGCGCCGCTCTGGGCGACCACGCGGTTGCCGATCGCCATGAAGGCGTTCTGGAACACGTTGCCGGTGCGGCTCTGCAGCTCGGTCGAGGCGTAGCCCGGGTGGGCGGCCACCGAGCGGACCGGCGAGCCGGCCGCGACCAGGCGCCGCTGGAGCTCGAACATGAACTGCAGGTTGGCGAGCTTGGACTGGCCGTAGGCGGGCCAGCGCTTGTAGGAGCGGCGCTCCCAGTTGAGGTCGTCGAGGTCGATCTTGCCCATGCGGTGCGCGCCGGAGGCGAGCGTCACCACGCGGTCGGTGACGTGGCCGATGAGGAGGCCGGCGAGCGCGAAGTGGCCGAGGTGGTTGGTGCCGATCTGGGTCTCGAACCCGTCGGCGGTGCGGCCCTCGGGCACCGCCATCACGCCCGCGTTGTCGATCAGGACGTCGATGTCGCCCTCCCACCCGGAGGCGAACTCGCGCACGGAACCCAGGTCGGTGAGGTCGAGGTGGCGGACCTCGACGTCGCCGCCGATCTCGGCGGCCACGCTCTCGCCGCGCTCGGTGTTGCGGACGGCCATCACGACGCGGGCGCCCGCGTGCGCGAGCTCGGTGGCGGCGGCGCGGCCGATGCCGCTGGTGGAGCCGGTGATCACGACCGTCCGTCCGGAGAGGTCGGGCAGGTCGGCGGGAGTCCATTTCGAAGTGCTCATGCCACCAATGTAGTCACTGGATACAAAGATGTCAACGACAACAATGCTGTCACCGTCAACTCGGCACGCTAGGCTCCGCTCCGTGACCGTCACGGCCCGCCCCTACCACCACGGGAGCCTCCGCCCCGCGCTGCTCGAGGCGGCCGAGCGCGCGCTGGACCGCGGCGGCGTCCAGGCACTCTCGCTGCGCGAGCTGGCGCGCGAGATCGGCGTCAGCCACGCCGCTCCCCGCCGCCACTTCGCCGGCAAGCAGGCGCTGCTCGACGCGCTCGCCGAGGACGGCTACGAGCGCCTCGGGCAGCAGCTGACCGCCGCGATCGACGCCGCCGGCGACGACCTCGAGCCGCGGCTGAAGGCGCTGGCGCACACCTACATCGGCTTCGCCACCGACCACGCGCCACTGCTGGACCTCATGTACGCCGGCAAGCACCGCCCCGGCGCCGAGGGCCTCCGCGAGGCGGCGGATCGCGCGTTCGAGGCGCCGCTCCGCCTCGTCGACGAAGCCGCCGCCAAGGGCGAGATCGTCGCCGCCGACGCGCTTCAGGTCGGCATGGTCACCTGGTCCACGTTCCACGGGATCGCGGCGATGGCCAACAACGGCATGCTCGGCGACGTGCCGCTCGACCCGCTGGTCGACGACGCTGTCGAGCAGCTGCTGCGCGGCCTGCGCCCGCGGTGATCGTCCGCCCCGCCACCCCGGCCGACCATCCCCGGATGGTCGCCACGCTCGCGGCCGCCTTCGCCACCGACCCGCCGCTGCGCTTCCTCGTGCCCGAGCGCACGGAGGAGCGGCTGCGCGTGCACTTCGGGGCGATCGTGCCGCAGTACGAGGCGTGGGTGTGCGAGGCGCCGTTCGGCGTCGCGCTGTGGCTCCCGCCGGGCCGCTACCCGCTGACGACCGCCGAGCAGATCCGCACCTTCCCGGCCGGGCTGCGCGTGTTCGGCCCCCACCTGCGCCGTGCGCTCGGCGCCCAGCGCGCGGTCGAGCGCCACCACCCGCACGAGCCGCACTGGTACCTGGACTTCATCGCCGCCGAGACGCCGGGCGGCGGCGTCGGCTCGGCGCTCCTCTCGCACGCCGAGCGGCGCCCCGCCTACCTCAACGCGAGCACGCCCCGCAGCCGCGACCTGTACCTCCGCCACGGCTTCCACGTGACCTCGGAGTTGCGCCTGCCGTTCGGCGGGCCGCCGCTGTGGCGCATGTGGCGGCCATAGACTCACCTCCCGGATGCGCGACCTCCGGCTCCTCAGCGTGGTGGCACCGATGCTCGACGAGGAGGACCTCGCGCGCGAGTTCTGCGAGCGCGTCGCGAGCGCGCTGGCGGACATCCCGTACGAGCTGATCGTCGTCGACGACGGCTCCACCGACGGCACGGCGGCGATCCTCGACGAGGTCGCGGCCGCCGACCAGCGCGTGCGCGTGCTGCACCTGTCGCGCCCGTTCGGGCACCAGATGGCGATCACCGCGGGGCTCGACCACGCGCTCGGCGACGCCGCGGTGACCATCGACGGCGACCTCCAGGACCCTCCGGAGGTCATCCCCGACCTGATCGCGCGCTGGCGCGAGGGAGCCGACATCGTCGTCGCGCGGCGCCGTGAGCGGCCAGGCGAGACGCGCATGAAGCTCGCCACCGCGCGCTGGTTCTACGCGGTGATCGGGCGCCTCGCGCAGATCGACCTCGAGCCCAACGCCGGCGACTTCCGGCTGTTCGACCGCGCGCCGCTGGACGCGATGCTGCGGCTCCGCGAGCGGTCGCGGTTCCTGCGCGGCATGAGCTCCTGGGTCGGGTTCCGGCGCGACGTCGTGGAGTACGACCGCGCCGCGCGCAGCGCCGGGCGGACGAAGTTCCCGCTCGGCCGGATGATCCGCTTCGGGCTCGACGGGCTGACCTCGTTCTCGAACTTCCCGCTGCAGATCTCGGCGCTCGCCGGGTTCGCGTTCGCCGCCTTCGCCCTCCTCCTGCTGCCGCTCACGATCGTCGCCCGCTACACCGGGATCTACGAGCGCGGCGTTCCCTCGCTGATGTTCGCGGTCCTCCTGATCGGCGGGATCCAGCTGATCGCGCTCGGGATGATCGGCGAGTACCTCGGGCGCATCTACGACGAGGTCAAGCAGCGGCCCCTGTACGTGGTGGCGCGCTCGGAGAACGTGGACCGCGACGCGGGGGCCCACGAGGTCGCCGAGCAGCACCGGTGAGGATCGCCGTCATCGGCGCCGGCGTCGCGGGGCTCACCTGCGCGCACCGGCTCACGCAGAAGGGCCACGTGTGCGACGTCTACGAGCGCTGGCCCGGCCTCGGCGGCCAGGCCGCCACGATCGACATCGGCGGCGGGCACCTGCTCGAGCGCTACTACCACCACCTGTTCACCAGCGACCGCCACATCGCCGCGCTCTACGAGGAGCTCGGGATGCCGGACGAGCTGGAATGGCGGCCGTCGTCGGTGGCGTTCTTCCTCGAGGGGCGCTCGTGGCCGTTCACCTCGCCGCTCGACCTGCTGCGCTTCCGGCCGCTTACGCTTCGTTCGCGGATCCGGATGGGGGTCGCGGTGCTGCGGCTCCAGCGCGGCGGGAGCGACGTCGCCCCGTTCGAGCGCATGACCGCGCGCGACTGGATCGGCCGCGCGATGGGAGCGGAGGCCTACGAGAAGGTCTGGGGCCCGCTGCTGCGCGGCAAGTTCGGCGACCGCGCCGACGACATCTCGATGGCGTGGCTGTGGGGCAAGCTCACGATGCGCCGCAAGCTGCAGGGCAAGGAGTCGCGCCAGGAGCTGCTCGGCTACCCGCGCCGCTCGTGGGAGCCGCTGTTCGGCGCGCTGCGCGACTCGATCGAGGCGGGCGGCGGGCGCGTGCTGATCGACCGCCCGGTGAAGCGGCTCTCGGCGGGCTTCGAGATCGAGGCCGGCGCGCCGGGCTCGTTCCGCTCCGGCCACGACCCGCGGGCGTTCGAGGCCGCCGGCACCGAGCGCTACGACGCCGTGGTGGCGACCGTGCCCAACGACGTGTTCCGCCAGATGCTCGACCTGGAGCTGGATCCCGGCTACCTGGCGAGGCTCGACGCGATCGAGTACCACACCGCGCTCTGCCTTACCCTCGAGCTGAACCAGAGCTTTACCCCTTACTACTGGACCAACATCGCCGATCCCGAATTGCCGTTCGTCGGCGTGATCGAGCACACGAACCTGATCGAGCCCGAGCGCTACGACGGGCGGCGGTTCCTGTACGTCGCCAACTACCTCGCGCCGGGCGACGAGCTGCTCTCGCTCGACCCCGAGGCGCTGATCGCGCGCTACGAGCCGGGGCTGCGCCGGATCAACCCCGCCTTCGACCGCTCGTGGATCAAGGAGCGCTGGCTGCACCGCGAGCCGGCCGCCCAGCCGATCGTCACCGTCGGCTACGGGCAGCGGATCCCGCCGCTGCAGACCGGCGTCCCGAACCTGGTGCTCGCCAACACCACCCAGATCTATCCCGAGGACCGCGGCACCAACTACGCCGTGCGGCTCGGCGGCGACGCCGCCGACGCGCTCCTCAGCGCTGGCTGAACCAGCCGCCGGCCACGAGGTCGCGGTAGACGACGAGGTTGCGCCCGCAGGTGGTCACGACCTCCCAGTAGCGCCGGCGCACGGGCTCGGGCGTCCACCAGCGGTCCTCGACCAGCCAGGACTCGCGCACCGCCTCGACCTCCCGGCCGCCGATCGCCTCCGGGCGGCCGCCGCTCGCCGGCCAGCACCCGCACCTGCTTGGGCTGCGAGAGCCGTTTCACGGCTCCCAGGGGGTCAGGGCGAGGCGGCGCTCGGGCACGCGGGAGTCCGGGTCCACGGCGAGGATCCGCAGCGCGGCCTCCGGGCCGGCCACCGCGCGGGCCTGGCGGACGGCCTCGCGCAGCCGCGCCGCCCGCACCGCGGCGGGCTGGGCGAGCAGCGAGCGCTGGTCGCCGGCCGCCGGGCCGAGCCCTTCGGCGCGCAGGCGCAGCGCCTCGGCGGGAGCGGGGAGCTCGGCCAGCCGCGGCCCGAGCACCAGGCGCATGCGGCGCGGGTCGGCCAGCGCCTCGCGGAACGTCACCCGCGTGCGCCACGTGCCGCCCTCGACGAGCTTCGCCGAGAGCACGGCGGCGCGCATCGTGCGCCCGCGCCGCTCGCGGCGGGCGAGCATGCGGTCGATCAGCAGGCCCAGCGCGCGCTCCAGCTGCGCGCCGGAGGCCGACTCGGGCAGCTCCAGGCGCTCCTCGAGGCGCTCGGCGGCCGTCCGTGGGCGCAGCGGGCCGTCGCGGCCGCGCGCCAGGTCGCGCGCCAGGACGCCCGCCTCGCCGAACCGGTCGGCCAGCGAGGCGCGCGGAAGCGCCGCCAGCTCGCCCAGCGTGCGGACGCCGAAGCGCTCCAGCACGTCCGGCAGCGCGGCGGTGTCCTCGCGCAGGACCAGCAGCCGGACGGGGAGCGGGGCCAGGTAGGCGCGCAGCGCCGCGGTGCCGGATGGCGCGATCTCCGACCGGCGCGCGCGGGCGGCGCTGGCCGCCGCCAGGGCGGCGAAGCGCGATGGTGCGGCGCCGATCCGCACCGGCACGGAGAGCGCGCGGCGCGCGGCGGCGATCACCCCCTCCAGGTTGCCGCCGTGGATGGTCCGCAGCCCCTGGGCGTCGAACCACGCGAGGCCGGCGCGGCCGGGCTCGACGGCGGCGCCGATGCCCTCGAGGGTGATCGTCAGCCGCTCCCACTCGTCGGCCACCCCGGCGGGATCGGGCGGGACGAGGCGCAGCGTGGGGCAGCGGGCGAGCGCCTCGCCGAGCCGCAGGCCGGCGCGGACGCCGTGCGCCTCGGCGGCCGCCGAGACCTCCCCGATCAGCTGCTCGCGCCCCGACTCGGGGGCCAGCGCGACCGGCCCGGCGGCCAGCGCCTCGCGGCCTCCGGCAGCGACGGCGAGCTCGAAACGGGGGATGAGGGTGCAGACGATCAAGGCGAACACATGTTCGCACTCGATCGAACGGTTGTCGAGCGAACCTCTCTGTGTCCTGGCGCGCCGCCGAGTAGATCATCGATGGCCCGCCTGATCGCGTTCGTCGCCGCCGCCCTCGTGCTGGCGACCCCTGCCGCAGCTTCCGCCTCCGGATCGCGCTACACGACCCCGACCGCCTCCGGCGGCGGCTCGTGCTCGATCGCAGGACCCCTGCGGCCTCCGCGAGGCGGTCGACCACGCGTGCAGGGGCGATGTCGTCCACGTGGCGAAGGGCACCTACGTCGTCGACCACGATCTCGAGCTCCACTCCGGCGCGACCATGCAGGGCGATCCCGGGGATCCCGCGCCGCTGCTGGTCGCCGACGAGGACCTCGACGACGAGATCCTCAAGAGCGCCGGCACGGTCCGGCATCTCGACTTCCGCAGCCTGGCCTCGGGACAGACGGCGGTCAAGCTGACGGGCGGACTCGGCGAGGACCTCGCGGCGGTCGCCGACCAGAACGCCTTCAAGCTCGTCGGCAACGCCGACGACGTCACGCTCCTGCGCGACAGCGTCGCGCAGTCGGTCTCGGGCCCCGGCGTCCGCATGACCGACGGCGGGATCGTCGAGTCGGTCGTCGGGCTGCTCGCCCCCGGCCCCGGCGACGTCGCCCTGCGCAACGTCACCGCGCTCTCCTCCGCGCGGCGACGCGATCCGCTGCGACCTCGTCCTCGGCCGCGGCACGCTGGTCAACGTCATCGCCCGCGGGCCGAAGGACGTCAACGCGAACGGCGGCTCCGGCTGCAGCGCCGCCTACTCGAACCTGCGCCCCGCCCGCGCGAACGTCGCCCTCGGCGCGGGCATCCAGGCCGGCGAGCCGCTCTTCATCTCCGGCGGCGTCCGGCCGATGGCCGCTTCCCCGACGGTCGACGCCGGCACACGCGGACGACCTGACGTCGGCCGCCGATCCCGACGGCCGCGAGCGCGCCGTGCCGGACATCGGCGCCTACGAGTGCTGCCTGCTGGGAGCCCCGCCGATCCTCACCCAGGACACGTCCACCACGACCCCGGCGCCCGCTCCCGCGCCCGTGCTGACCCCGGAGCCGGCCGTCGCCACCGCGAAGCTCGGCTCCTCCGTGGTCGTCTCCCCCGCCACCGGCCGCGTCCGGGTGCGGGTCCCGGGCGGCCGCTTCAAGGACCTCGACGGACCGCAGCAGCTCCCGGTCGGCACGGTGGTCGACGCCACCGCCGGGCGCATCACGCTCGTCACCGCGCTCGATCGCTCCGGCCGCACCCAGCAGGGGCGCTTCTGGGGCGGGCGCTTCAAGATCGCCCAGGGGGCCAGGAGCCGCGGCATGACCACGCTCAAGCTGCACGGCGGCGACTTCTCGTCCTGCAAGCGCAAGGGCGGCAAGCTCGCGAGCGCCGCCGGCAAGCGCAAGCGCCCGGTCCGCTCGCTGTGGGCGCGCGACAAGGGCGGCCGCTTCCGCACCCACGGCCACAACAGCGTCGCCACCGCGCGCGGCACCTTGTGGCTGACCCGCGACACCTGCGCCGGAACGCTCACGCGCGTCTTCAAGGACGCGGTGTCCGTGCGCGACCGGCGGGCCAGGCGCACCGTGCTCGTCCGCGCCGGCCAGAAGTACCTCGCGCGATGAGGACCGCGCCTGCGGATGCTGCTGACGGCGGGGCTGCTCGCCGCCGCCGTCGCCGGGGTCGCGACGTGGAGCGGGGTGCTCGATCCCGTGGAGGACACGGCGCTCGACGCGATGTTCCAGCGGCGCGACGCGCAGCCGCCGCGGGACGTCGCGATCGTGGCCATCGACGACGTCACGTTCTCGGACCTCAAGCGCCAGTGGCCGTTCCCGCGCTCGATGATGGGCCAAGCGGTGGAGCGGCTCCACAAGGCGGGAGCCCGGGAGATCGTCGTCGACGTCCAGTTCACCGAGCCGACCACCGACAAGGAGGACCTCGCGCTCTACGACTCGATCGGCCGCGCGGGCGGCGCGGTGCTCGCGACGTCGGAGAGCGACAACGGCAGGACGCGCGTGCTCGGCGGCGACGAGAACCTGCGGGCGATCGACTCGCGCGCCGCCGCCGCCAACCTGACCGACGAGTCCAACAGCGTGATCCGGCGCTTCCCGAAGGAGATCGAGGGCCTCCCCACGATCGCGGTGACCGTGGCGCGGCGGCTCGGCCACCAGGTCGGCGACCTCGGCCCGCGCGGCGCGCTGATCGACTACCGCGGCAAGCCGGGCACGATCCCGACCGTCTCCTTCTCCGACCTGCTCAACGACAAGGTCGATCCGGCGGTGCTGCGCGGGCGCGTCGTCGTGCTGGGCGCGACCGCGCCGACGCTGCACGACATGCACGCGAC
Source organism: uncultured Solirubrobacteraceae bacterium (assembly GCA_963723395.1). GTDB lineage: Bacteria > Actinomycetota > Thermoleophilia > Solirubrobacterales > Solirubrobacteraceae > DATFQI01. Next base: position 228,079 of record CAVRQL010000007.1, read on the forward strand.
GCCGGAGGGCGGCGGGCTGATGTCGGGGCCGGAGGTCCAGGCGAACGCGATCTGGACCGCGCTGCACGGGTTCCCGCTCTCCGAGGCTCCCGGCTGGCTCGACGCGCTGGCGATCCTGGCGGCCGCGCTCGCCGTGCCGCTGCTGGCCCTGCGCGCGCGGACGGTGGTGGCCGCGCTCGCCGCGCCCGTATCGGGGATCGGCTACGTCGCCGTGGCCCAGCTGGCGTTCGAGCACGGCACCGTGCTCGCCCAGGCGGGGCCGCTCGCCGCGCTGGCGCTGGCCTCGGTCGCGACCGTCGCCGCATCGCACCTGCTCGAGTCGGTCGAGAAGCACCGCGTCGAGGAGATCAACGACGTGCTCGAGGAGCAGGTGCGCGCCCGCACCGCCGCGCTGCGCGCCACCGAGCTCGAGATCGTCCAGCGCCTCGGGCAGGCGGTCGAGTCGCGCGACTCGGAGACCGGCGACCACATCGAGCGGATCTCGTCGCTGTCGCACCGGCTCGGCCTGGCGGCCGGGCTGACCGCCGACGAGGCCGAGCTGCTGCGGCGGGCGAGCGCGATGCACGACGTCGGCAAGATCGCGATCCCGGACAAGATCCTGCGCAAGCCCGGCCCGCTGACGCCCGAGGAGCGGCGGATCATGGAGCGCCACGCCGAGAAGGGCGCCGAGCTGCTGGCGGGCTCCCGGTCCGACCTCGTCCAGCTCGGCGAGGTGATCGCCCGCACCCACCACGAGCGCTGGGACGGCTCCGGCTACCCCGCCGGGCTGTCAGGCGAGGACATCCCGCTCGCGGGGCGCATCTGCGCGATCTGCGACGTGTTCGACGCGCTCGTGTCGTCGCGCCCCTACAAGCCGCCCTGGACCGTCGGCGAGGCGCTGGACGAGATCCGCGCCCAGAGCGGCCGGCACTTCGATCCGCGGCTCGTCGAGCTGTTCCTCGGACTCTCGATCGATCTGGAGGCCGACGAGGAGGCGCCGGAGCCCACCGCGGCGGCCGCCTGACCCCCGTTTGACGGCGGTCACCTTCCGGACTTTGGTTCGGAGTGCGTACCAATAGGTCCGCTTCCCGTGCGAGGTGGGGCGAAGCGGGTACCCAGGGGAGCTATAGGAAGGGCCCCCGTCTCCGAGGGCCCTTCCGTCAGCAGACCTGTAAGCCGGATTCTGTCATGAGCAGCCATCCATCTAAGCGGCCGACCTGGACCTCGGCGGGCAACCTGCGAACGGTCCTGCTTGGCCTTGCATCGGGTGGGGTTTGCCGGGCCGCCGCGTCACCACGGCGCCGGTGCGCTCTTACCGCACCTTTTCAACCTTGCCGTCCCGCGGCCTCACGTGCGGGCCGCGGTCTTGGGCGGTGTGTTTTCTGTGGCACTGTCCCGCGGGTTTCCCCGGGTCGGCGTTACCGACCACCCTGCCCTGTGATGTCCGGACTTTCCTCGAAGGGCAAACCTCCGCGCACTGCTTGGTCTGCCCCTAGAACGGTACCGGTTCCAAAGGTATGGTCAACGAACCAAGGACGACGTCCGATAACACGGACAGACTGAAGTTATGTACGACGTGATCTACATCGACGCGCACGGAGGCGAGACGCCGGTGGCGCAGCACCTCGACGACCGCAAGGACGCGGCCGACCTCGCACGGCAGGCTGCTGCCGAGCGCGGTGTGGGCCGAATGGTCCTCCCGGGGTCGACGAAGCTGCCCAACTGCGTCTGCGTCGTACCCGTGCAAGCGCCCGCCGAAGCGGCGTAGCGCACTCCGGCCCTCGGCCGTGAGCGCCCGCCTGGCGGCGGGCGGTGGCTCCACGCGCTCCGCTAGCGTGCGGGGCATGCGGATCGCTGTCGTAGGAGGGGGCCTGATGGGCTCGGGCATCGCGGAGGTGTGCGCGCGCTCGGGCGTCGACGTCACGGTCATCGAGGCCGACGACGCGCGGGCGGAGCACTCGCGCGAGGCGATCGAGACGCTCGCTGGACCGCGGCGTGCGGGCCGGGCAAGCTCGAGCAGGCGGCGCGCGACGAGGCGCTCGAGCGGCTCGCCTTCACGACGACGCTGGACGACGCCGAGGGCTCCGACGCGGCGATCGAGGCGATCGTCGAGGACGAGACCGCCAAGCGCGAGCTGTTCAAGCGGCTCGACGACGTGCTCCCCGACGCGCAGTTCCTCGCCTCCAACACGTCCTCGGTGCCGATCATGAAGCTCGGCGCGGGGACCAAGCAGCCGCACCGCGTGCTCGGGCTGCACTTCTTCAACCCGGTGCCGGTGCTGCCGCTGGTCGAGATCGTCACCTCGATCATGACCACGCCCGACACCGTCGAGACCGCGCGCGAGTTCGCCGAGGGGACGCTCGGCAAGCAGGCGATCGACTCGCAGGACCGGGCCGGCTTCGTCGTCAACGCGCTGCTGATCCCGTACCTGCTGTCGGCGATCCGGATGTACGAGTCCGGGTTCGCCTCCAAGGAGGACATCGACCACGGCATGGTCCTCGGGTGCGCGCACCCGATGGGACCGCTCGCGCTGTCGGACCTGATCGGGCTCGACACGCTGCTGGCCGTCAGCGAGTCGCTCTACGAGGAGTTCCGCGACCCGTCCTCGGTCGCGCCGGCGCTGCTCAACCGGATGGTCGAGGCGGGCCTGCTGGGCCGCAAGACCGGCCGCGGCTTCTACGACTACTCGAAGAAGAAGTAGTCAGCCCAGGATCGAACGAGTGGCGCGCCATCACGCGCCACGTGCCGTCCGCGCGCGTCCACACGTCGGTGAGGCGGAAGACGTTGGACAGGCTCACGGTCTGGTAGCTCGCGACCTGGCTGTAGCGCGAGTGGACGATCCCGGTGTCGCCCGAGACGTCGATGTCCATCGTCTCGAAGGCGAACGAGACGATCGTGTAGCCCTCGCGCGCGGCGTCCATCCACTGCGCGCGCGTCATCGGCTCGGGGTACAGGTGGATCGCCATGAAGCGGAACTCGGGCGCCACGATGCGCTCGAGCGCCTCCATGTCGCGGTCCTCGACGGCCTGCATCCACGCCTCCTGCAGGCGGGCGAGCTCGACGCGGTCCTCCTCGGCGCTCATGGGCCGCAGGCTAATGGACGCGCGCCGCGGGCGCGCCGCGCCGCGGCGCGGCGCGCGTCTAGCCGAGCGTCGTGCCGCAGCCGGTGCAGCGGCCGCCCACGGGAGCGTGCCCGCCGGAGTAGCGCGGGTGCATCGTCGTGCCGCACACGACACAGCTCGCGGGCGCGCCCGCCAGGAGGCCCTCCCAGGCGCCGGCGACCAGGTCGTCCAGCGTCGGCCCCTCGCGGCGCGCGCTCGCGGTGGTGTCAGGCGCCGGGGCCGGCACCTCGACGGCTTCGTGCGCAGGCGTCGCGATCGGCGGCGTCTCACGCGCGGGCGCGACCGGCGCGGCGGCGCCGAACAGCGACTCCTGCTCGCGCGGCTTCTCGCGGCGCGCGGCCTTGCGCGGGCGGCGCGGCGTCAGCAGCGCGCTCATGCCACCCTCCGGAAGACGCCGACGACCCTTCCCAGCACCCGCGCGTCACGCGAGCGGATCGGCTCATAGGAGTCGTTCTCGGGCTGCAGCCGCACGTGGTCGTCCTCGCGGAAGAAGCGCTTGACGGTCGCCTCCTCCCCCACCAGGGCGACCACGATCTCGCCGTCGCCCGCCGTGTCCTGCGGGCGGACGACCACGAAGTCGTCCTCGAGGATGCCGGCCTTGATCATCGAGTCGCCGCGGACGCGGAGGATGTACTCCCCCTCCTCGCCGCCCGCGATCTCGGGCACCGTCACGTAGTCCTCGATGTTCTCCTCGGCCAGGATCGGCTGGCCGGCGGCGACGTGGCCGATGAGCGGGAGCCCGGTCGGCGTCACGGCGTCCTTCACCGCGCCGACCGCCTTGTCCAGCAGCTCGATCGCGCGCGGCTTCGAGGGATCGCGCCGCAGGAGGCCGACCTTCTCCAGGTTGGCCAGGTGCGCGTGCACCGTCGACGACGAGGCGAGCCCGACCGCCTTGCCGATGTCGCGCACCGTCGGCGGATAGCCGTACTTCGCCGAGTACTTCTTGATGAAGTCGAAGATCTCCTGTTGGCGCTTCGTCAGGTCCTTCCCAAGGTCCATGGGGTTGGCCTCCTCAGGTCGCCTTCGGGGCGGGTCGATTGCGTGAAGCGAACATGTGTTCGACACTGTACCCCGGCCCATGGACGGACTCAACCGGGGCTATACTCGCCGTCGCCCCTGCGCCGATGGCGGAATTGGTAGACGCGCCAGGTTGAGGGCCTGGTCCGGGATAACCGGGTGGAGGTTCGAGTCCTCTTCGGCGCACTCTCGAAAGGCCCCGCTCGGCGGGGCCTTTCGTGTTCCGGGTCGGTGGCGTGCGGCGGTGGCTCTCGGGTGGTGTCAGCCGTCGGCGCCGTCGACGGCGCGCAGGCCGGGCCGGGCGTCCGACTCGGGTCCGTCGAGCTCGGCGGCCAGCGCTTCGCTCTCGAATCGGGCGAGCGCCTCCTCGCACGACGCGACGGCCGCGACGGCCTCCTCGCCTCCGGGCGCGTCGAAGTAGTCGCGGGCGCGGATCGCGGCGAGCCATTTCTGATGGCGGGCGAGGTCGGCGTCGGATTCCTCGAGCTCGGTGTACATGGCCCGGCCGCGGCGGCGCTCGAACCGCAGCTCCTCGTGGAACTGCTGCGTGCTCCCGACCACCTCGCGGTACTCGTCGGTCCGCTCGCGCTGCATGGCGTCGATGACCGCCGCCTCCTGCCTGGAGTCCGTCAGGCTGATGCGAAGCATCTCGCCATGGCCACCCTCGGCGCGCAGCCGCGTCACGAGCCGTGTCACGGCGCGGGTGGTCTTCGGCGTCGCGGGCAGCAGGCACACGGACTGCTGCAGGTAGTGGGCGCCGAGGCTGCGCAGGTTGCGCCACGCGTAGACGCGCAGCGTCGAGGAGCCCCCGCCCGGGGTGGAGACGGTGATCAGCAACCAGTCACGCGCCACGGGCGACCATGATCCCAGACGCGCGACCGCGTCTCCGAGTTCCACCGGAGACGTATCATCCGTTGCATGGCGAGCGCAACGCCGGCGTCGCGGGACGCCGACCGGGCGCCGGTCGCTCCGGCCCATGCAGAGCCGCTCGCGGTCCTGTGGGAGCGGACCGGCAGTCGCCCGGGCGGCCTGACGGCCGAGGAGGTCGAGCAGCGGCGCGGCACGGCGGCCGTGCGCACCGAGGAGAGCCAGACCAAGGCGGTGCTCGAGGAGCTGGTCGAGTCGGTCGTGGAGCCGCTTCAGCTGCTGCTGGTCGCGGTCGGCGTGCTCTCGGCGATCTTCGGGGAGCTGCGCGACGCGATCGCGATCTTCGCGGTCATCGCGCTGGTCAGCGCCGTCGAGGCGATCTCCGAGGTCCGGGCGAAGCGCGCGCTGCGGGCGTTGCGCAACCTGAGCGCCCCGAACGCGCTCGTCCGGCGGGAGGGCGCCGTGGCCGCAGTCCCGGTCGACACGCTCGTCATCGGCGACGTGCTGCTCGTCGAGGCCGGCACCGTCGTCGCCGCCGACGCCCGCGTCGTCGAGGCCGACGGCCTGGCCACCGACGAGTCCAGGCTGACGGGCGAGCCCGTGGCGGCCGCCAAGGGGCCCGAGCCGGTCGACGCCGACGCGCCGCTCGCCGAGCGGTCCTCGCTGGTCCACGCCGGCAGCGCCGTGGTGGCGGGCGTCGGCGAGGGCGTCGTCGTCGCGGTCGGCGCCGAGACCGAGATCGGCCGCCTCGGCCGGCTCGTCGCGGAGGCCCGGGAGCCGCCGACGCCGCTCCAGCTCGCCATGGCCGAGCTGGCGCGCGCGGCCCTCATCGTGGCGGTGACGGCGTGCGTCGTCGTGCCGCTCATCGGCGTGCTCCGCGGCCAGCCCGCGCGCGAGATGCTGCTCGACGGGCTGACGCTCGCGTTCGCCACGATCCCCGAGGAGCTGCCGATCCTCGTGACCGTGCTCGTGGCGATCGGCGGTCTGCGCCTGGCGCAGCACGGCGTGCTCCTCCGCCGGCTGCGGGCGGCCGAGGCCGTTGGAGCGATGACCGTGCTGCTCGCCGACAAGACCGGGACGCTGACCGAGAACCGGCTCGAGATCGAGCACATCGACGGCGAGCGCGAGCGCGTGCTGACCGTGGCGGCCGCGGCCCACGGGGCGGCGGCCGCGCAGGACCCGGTCGATCGCGCGCTGGCGGAGGCCGCCGGTGAGCGAGCACCGAGCGAGCGCCTGGGCCGGTATCCGTTCGATCCGGTGCGCAAGCGCGAGAGCGCGGTGTGGCGCGATCCCGACGGCGTGTGGGTGGCCGCGAAGGGGGCGCCGGAGGCGGTGCTCGACGCGTGCGCCATGACCGAGACGGAGCGCGCGTCCGTGCTCGCGCACGTCGCGCAGCTCGCGGAGGACGGGCTGCGGGTCATCGCCGTGGCCGAGCGTCACGACGCCGGGGTGCCGCGGGATGCCGCGCACGCCGAGAGCGAGCTCACGCTCGTGGGGTTGGCCGCGTTCCGCGATCCGCTGCGCGCCGGCGTGCGCGATGCCGTGGCCGAGCTCGCCCACGCGGGCGTGCGGACGATCGTCGTGAGCGGCGACCACCCCGCCACGGTCGCCGCGGCCGCCCGCGAGGCCGGGGTCGTCGGACCCGAGGTGCTGCACGGTGGCGCGGCGCTCGACGCGCTCGACGACGACGAGCTCGCCGAGCGGCTGCGCGGCCAGGCCGTCATCGCCCGCGCCACCCCCGAGGACAAGCTGCGGCTCGTGCGGGTCCTCCAGGAGCGGGGCGAGGTGGTCGCCGTCACCGGCGACGGCGTCAACGACGCGCCGGCCCTCGCCGCGGCGAACGTCGGCATCGCGATGGGCGCGCGCGGGACCGATCTGGCCCGCGAGGCGTCCGATCTCGTGCTCGTCGACGACGCCTACCCGACGATCGTCGGCGCCGTGGCGGGCGGGCGCGGGCTGGCCTCCCAGCTGCGGCGCGCGGTCGCCTTCTACCTCGGGGCCAAGATCGCGCTCGTCGCGGTCATCGCCGTGCCGCTGGCGCTGGGGCTGCCCGCCCCGTTCCACCCGGTCCACATCGTCATCCTGGAGCTGTTCATGGACGTCGGCGCGTCGGTGGCGTTCGTCTCCGAGCCGCCGGCGCCGGGTGCGATGGACCATCCCCCGCGCGATCCCGCGCGCCGGTTCCTCGACGGCACGCAGCTGTCCTCCATCGTGCTCACGGCCGTCGCGCTCACGGCCGCCGTGCTCCCCACGTTCCTCATCGTCGAGGAGCGGTGGGGCACCGACATGGCGATCGCGGCCGCGGTGGCCGGGTGGCTCGTCGCGAACGTGGCGATCGCGTGGACCCTGCGCGCCCGGCCGGGTCTGCCGTTGCGGCGCAACGTCGCGTTCCCGGCGTGGGCGCTGGTCGCCGTCGCCAGCGCGGCGGTGCTGTCCCTCACCTCGGCCGGGGCCACGCTCGGCGTCGACCCGCTCAGCGCCGGGGCGGCCCGCATCACGGTCGCCGTCGCGGCGATCGGGCTCGCGATCGCCGTCGCCGGACGCGTCGCGCTGTCGCTTTCCCGCCGCCTCTGACACGCGCGTTGCGCCCGTCGCGCAACGGCTGATACGTCCCGGATAGAACCCGGAAAAGGGTGCGCCGGATCCCTAGGATGCGCGCGGTCAAGTCGCCGAGCTCGGAGGAGCCGCGGGATGACGTCGATCTTCATCTTCATCTCGGGCGCGACGCTGCTGGTCTACAGCGCCGAGCGGCTGATCAGCTCGCTCGTCGGCGTGTCGCGCGGGCTGCGGATCTCGGTCTTCCTGCTCGCGATCATCTTCACCGGGATCGAGTTCGACGACATCGTCCTCGGCGTGGCGCTGAACCTCGAGGACGAGCAGGAGGTCGCGCTCGGCCTCGTCCTCGGGACCGCGGTCTCGTTCACCGGCATCGTGCTCGCCCTCGGCGCGATCCTCACACCGACCCGGTTCACCATCCCGCGCGAGTACATCGTCATCTTCGCGGTCTCTCCGCTGATCATGCTCGTGTTCGCCCTGCGCGAGGAGGTCACCACCGCCGACGCCGTCGTGCTGCTCGCCCTGTTCGTCGCGTGGATCGCGTACGTCGCCTACCGGGAGAAGCGGCGGGAGACGGCGACGTTCCGCAACCTCGAGATCGTCGAGGAAGCTCGAGGAGGCCGACGAGGAGGACGCCGATCCGGCGCGAGCGCAGGCCGTCTCGACGATGAGCCCATTCAGCGCGGAGGGCCGCTTCTCGGGCTGGCTCAACCTCGGCATCGCCGTGCTGGCGCTCTGCGGGATCATCATCGGCGCCGCCACCGTGAGCGAGGGCACCGAGGAGATCCTCGACCGCTACGGCATCGAAGGCACCGTGTTCGGCGCCACGATCGTCACCGCCGTGCTGTGCATCGAGGATCTCTTCCTCACCGTCCAGCCGATCCGCAAGGGCGTGCCCGAGATCGGCATCGGCAACGTCATCGGCAGCCTCGTGTTCTCGGTCACCGGCAAGCTCGGCATCGTCGTGCTCGCCGGCGGGACCATCGCGATCGGCTCCAGCACCCTGCGCTGGCACCTGCCCGGTGCTCGTGGGCATGACCGCGCTCGCCGCCTACTTCCTCTCCACCGGACGGCTCCAGCGCTGGCACGGCTACGTGCTGCTCGGGCTCTACGTCGCCTACTGGATCATCAGCTTCGCCGTCTACGGCGGCGCTCCCATCGACGACTGACGACCGCAGTGCGTCACTACCGGCCCGGCCGGGTAGCACCGGAGCACTGCCCCAACCGAGGAGACCCCATGAGCGAAGCACCCAAGCAGCCCGAAGACGCGCCCGACGAGACGGACGACGACGCTCAGACGCCGGGCGAGGAAGACACCGAGACCGTGGGCGGTTTCCCGAAGAGCCCGCCCGACAGCGATCCGAACCAGAACGAGTAGCCGGACGGCTCACCGGCGCGTCGATTCGGCCCATCGGCGCGCCGCGTACCGGAACCAGTCGTGCCCGTAGGGCACGTAGATCCTGACCGGCACGCCGCGGCCGGCGAGGGCCCTCGCGTCCACGCTGCGCACGCCGAGCAGCATCTCCACGCCGATGCCCGGCAGGGCGCGCACGAGCGCCTCCCGCAGGACGGCGTCGTGGGTGGCGATGGCGACCTCAGCGCCGTCGGCATGCAGCGCGTGGGCGAGCTCGAGGAAGGCCAGGTCGTTCGCTTCACCGCGGGGCAGCGCGACCCGCGGGTCCTCCTCGTATGCGCCCTTGACGAGCCGGATCGGCACGCCGCCCTCGGCGAGCGCCCGGGCATCCGACGGGCTGCGCTTCAGATTCGCCTGGATCGTCGCCGACACCGCACCGCCCGTGCGCGCGACGGCCGAGACCGCGGCCAGGATGCGGTCGATGCGGTGCGCCTGCTCCGCGCCCACCTGGATCCGGCGGCCCGCCGGGAAGCGCGGCGGCGATCCGCTCGAGGCGCCACTCGACTGCCTCCCCGGGCTGGTCGAGGCCGATGTGCGAGAGATCGATCGACAGGAACATGCGCTCGCCGAGCGATTGCGCGAGGGCGACGTAGGCGTCGGTGACACGGTCCGCCTCGACCGGATCGGAGACGTTCTCGCCGAAGAAGTCGATCGAGCTCGCACACCCCGCCGCCGCGAGCCGGTGCGCGCAGGCTAGGGCGTCCTCCGGCCGGCGACCGGCGACGTAGGGACTGGCGAGCCGATAGGCGACGCGCGCCGCTCCGGGGACGGCGCGCACCGCGCGCTCCGTTCCCTCGCTCGTCGCGAGCCGCGCGGCGACGGCGGCGATCACAGCTCGATCTCGAGCCCGTCGTCCCCGATCTCGACACCGGCACGGAGCACCGCGTCGCGCTCGGGCGAGCGCTCGAGCAGCATCGGGTTCGTGTTGTTGATGTGGACGAGGACCACCCGCGGGCGCTCGAGCCGTGCGAGCGCCTCCAGCGACCCTCCCGGGCCGGAGAGCGGCACATGGCCCATCTGGCTCGCGCGTGCGATCGGAGATGCCGAGGCGCGCGAGCTCGTCGTCGACGCCAGAACGTGCCGTCGACGAGCACGACGTCGCTCGCGGCGAAGCGGCCGAGCACGTCGTCGTCCAGCCGCGCGAGCCCCGGCACGTACGTGAGCACGCCGCCCGTCGAGCGGTCGCGGAAGACGAGCCCCGCGGCCTCGACCTCGGCGCCGGTCCCGTCGAGGTAGCGCGGGGCGTCGCCACCCGTCGGGAACGACTCGACCTCGAGCGAGGATCCGTCGAGGACGAGCGAGCTCGCGGGCTCGAGCGTCCGCCACTCGACGCCGCTGTAGCCCGCCAGCATCCGCAGCACGGGATAGCCGTCGGTCAGCGCCCGGCGGACCTGGTCGCTGCCGTACACCCGGATCGCCGTCGAGGACTCGCGCAGCAGCAGCAGGCCCGCCGAATGGTCGATCTCCGCATCGGTGAGCAGGACCCCGGCCACGGGCGCGGCGCGGACGTCGCTCACGCCCCCTGCGCCGAGCGCCTCGAGCTGCTGGCGCAGATCCGGCGAGGCGTTGGCCAGGAACCACGGGCCCTCCGCGCCGCGGATCGCGAGCGACGACTGCGTCCGCGGGCGGGCCGCGGTGCCCGTGCGGGCGGCCTGCACGTCGGGCAGTGGCAGTTCCACTGCGGGAAGCCGCCGCCGGCCGCCGAACCGAGAATCCGAACGCGCACCGGGCGATGATAGAAACTGGCGATGGACGTCGAGCTGACCGCGACCAATCCGGCCGAGGTGGAGGCGGACACGCTCGCCATGGCCGCGAGCGGCCTGGGGGTGCGCAGGCTCGATTCGCTCTTCGAGGGACGGCTCGCCCGCGCGGCGGCCACCGCGGATCCGGTGGCGATGATGCCGGTGACGCGCGAGGTGCGCGCGCGCAACATCGCCCTGGTCGCGCTCGATGCGTCCGAGACCGGAGACCTCCAGCTCGCGGCGGCCCGTGCGGTGCGCGCGCATCGTGGCGGCGGGACGCTCGCGTGGGCGCTCGACGACACGCTGCCGGTCGCGCTGCACCGGCAGGTGGCGCCGATCGTCGAAGGCGCCGTCCTGGGGAGCTATGACGCCGGCCGCTGGAAGAGCAGCGCGCCCGGCCCAGGACTCGATCGCTTCGTCGTGTGCGGCGCCGACGAGGACGAGCACAGGCTGCGCGACCTCGCGCGGCACGCCGAGCTGACCGCCCGTTGGACGAACGTCGCGCGCGAGCTCGTCGACGGGCCGCCCAACGTCGTGACGCCCGCGGGCCTGGCCGAGCGTGCAGCCGCGCTCCCCGGTGTGAGCGTCGAGGTGATCGATCCCGCCGCCGCCGGGCTCCGGGCGCTGTCGGCGGTGGGCGGGTCGAGCGCGCAGCCGCCGAACCTGATCGTCCTGCGGTACACGCCCGCCGGCGCCCCCGAGCGGCCGCTGCTGGGGTTCGTGGGCAAGGCCGTCACGTTCGACGCCGGCGGCTACTTCCTCAAGCCGCAGTCGGACATCGTGCGCCAGAAGGGCGACATGGCCGGCGGGGCGGCGGTGCTCGCCGCGATCGGCGCCATCGCCGAGCTCGAGCTGCCGGTCGCCGTGATCGGCGTCATCCCCGCCTGCGAGAACATGGTGGGCGCCGACGCGATCCGGCCGTCGGACGTGGTCACGACGGCTTCGGGCCTCACCGTCGAGGTGACGAACCCGGACGCCGAGGGACGGCTGATCCTGGCCGACGCGCTCTGGTACACGCGCCGCGAGGGCGCGACGCACGTGATCGACCTCGCGACGCTGACGGGTGCCATGCGAGCCGGGATGGGCGACCTCTACGGCGGCGTGTTCGCCAACGACAAGACCTGGAGCGAGGCGGTCGTGGACGCCGGCAACGCGGTCGGCGACCTGGCGTGGGCGTGGCCGCTGCACCCCCGCTACAAGCGCCTGCTGGAGTCGCGTGTCGCCGACCTGCGCAACACCTCGGGCCGGCCGTACGGATACCCGATCACCGCCGCCACCTTCATCGAGTACTTCGCCGGCGACGGTCCCTGGGCACACGTGGACATGCTCGGGCCGGCGCTGCTCGACGACGATCGCGGCGACGCGATCGGCGCCGGCGCGAGCGGCTACGGCGTGCGCATGCTCGTCGAGGTCGCCTCGCGCATGGCCGCCGCGCTGCGCCGCGGGGCGCAGGAGGCGGCGCGAGCAGCCCGGGGACCGGAGCATGCGGTCGTTCAGGCGCAAGCAGGAGGACGACGACGACTGAGCGGTTGCGCGCCCGGCGGTGACGGAACGCTGACGCCCGGTCGCGAGTCGGTGTCGAGCAGCCGTAGACTCCCGGTGGCTGTGAGTCAGGTTGCCAAGCGTCATCGCCTCGATGACGCGGAGCGTTACCGAGCGGTGACCGCCGCGCGCGAGCGCTTTCTCGCCGGGGACGACCGGGTGCGCGGAGTCCGGCCCGAGGTGGCGACCTCCTGGTACCGCTGCCGCGAGCAGTACCACGTCGACCCGGCGCTGGATCGAGCACCGCCCGCGTCCGGCCACGACGAGTCCTCGGCCGAGCAGACGTTCGAGCACGCGGTCGTGTTCGCCCACCTCGGCGGCGCCGCCGCGACGGTCGCACCCGAGGTCGAGAGCCTCGGTGGCGTCGTCACGGTCACCGACGGCGCAGGCCGGATCCTGGCCATCGAGGGCGACGCGACCACGCTCCGTCGTGCCCGGGAGAGCAACATGGCGCCGTGGTCGTGCTGGTCGGAGTGGGCGACCGGTACCAACGGGATGGGCACCGCGCTCGAGGCTCCAGGACCGGTGCTGATCAGCGGGCCCGAGCACTGGTGCACCGGATTCGACGAGTGGATCTGCGCCGGCGTGGCCGTGCGCGACCCCGTCACCGCCGACCCCATCGCGGTCCTCGACGTCTCGACGTGGCGCCACAACCTGCCCTCGCAGGCGGCAGGCTGGTTGTCCGAGGCGGTGAGCGGCGCGCGTGCGGTCCTGCGTCAGCGCGCTCGCGACAGCGGCATGGAGCTGGCCGCGGCATTCGCCCACGCGAGCGCGCGCTCCGGCCAGGCGCTCGCCGCGCTGGACGCGAGCGGCAAGGTCGTCATCGCCGACGAGGAGGCCAGCCTCCTCCTCGGCGTCCCCACGCGCGTGCCGGCGCTCGATCCCACGGTGCGCTGGCATCCCGCGCTCGAGCTCGGGAGACTGACCCGTCACGCCACCAAGCAGGCGCGTCTCGACCACGGCTGGGTCGGCTCGACGGCCATCGCGACCGGCCTCAGCGCCGAGCCGCGGCGGCTCACGCTGCGCCCGGTGTTCCTCGCCGACCAGCCCATCGGGATGCTCGCCGTGTTCGGATCCGAGGACGGGGACCACGTCGAGAGCGAGGCGCCCGAGCGCGTGATGAGCCCGGCGTCGCGCATCGTGGGCGTCAGCGGCGATCGCCTGGTCCTGCTGCACCGGCGCGAGGTGCGCTTCGCCGAGGCCGACGGCAGCGACGTGTGGCTCGACACCGACGAGGGTCGCCTGCAGGCGTCGGTCCACGGCATCGACAAGCTCGAGGACGAGCTGGCGGGCAGCGAGTTCCTGCGCGTCCACCGGCGCTTCCTCGTGAACCTGAGCTGCGTGAGGGCGATCGACCGCGGAGACGCGGGGCGAGCTGCAGTTGATCATGGACACGACGACGCGCGAGGCCGTGCCCGTGTCCCGCCGCAACGTGCCCGCCGTGAAGCGCGCCCTCGGTCTCTAAGCGCTCGGCGACCCGCGGGCGCTTCATCGTGCGGTAGACGAGCTCGTCCGTCGGCACCGGCTCGCGGGCCCCGACGACGAGGTCGTGGTGGGGCGAGAACCGGCAGACCGGGTCCGTGGCCGCCGCGTCGCCCGTGAGCCGCAGCGCCTGGCAGCGGCAGCCTCCGAAGTCCTCCTCCTGGCGACCGAGCGGGCAGCTGCGGCAGGGCTCCTGCATCCAGTCCGTGCCGCGGAAGCGCGTGAACGCGTCCGACTCGTGCCAGATCCACTCCAGCGAGCGATCCTTCACGTTGGCGAACTCGAGGCCGGGGATCGTCGCCGCGGCCTGGCACGGGAGCGCCTCGCCGTTGGGCGCGACGATCATGGTCGTCGTCCCCCAGCCCCCCATGCACGGCTTCGGCAGGTCCTCGAACATGTCCGGGAGCACCCAGAGGACCGTGATCCGCGGGCCGACCCGCTCGCGGAAGCGCTGTACCGCCTCCTCTCCCCGCTCGAGCTGCTCCCGCGTCGGCATCAGCGCCTGCTCGTTCACGACCGCCCACCCGTAGTACTGCGTGTTGGCGAGCTCCAGGCGCTGGGCGCCGAGCTCCTCGGCGAGGGCGAGGATCTCCTCGATGCGATCGAGGTTCTGGCGGTGCAGGACGCAGTTGATCGTGAGCGGGAAGCCGAGCTCGCGCGCGGCGCGCGCGGCCGCGATCTTCTTCTCGAACGAGCGGATCCCGGCGATCCGGTCGTTCTCCGCGGGATCGGGGCTCTGGATCGAGACCTGGACGTGGTCGAGGCCCGCCGCCTTCAGCTGCTCCGCGCGCTCGCGCGTGAAGCGCGTGCCGGCGGTGACGAGCGTCGAGTACAGCCCCGCCTCGCGCGCGGCGGCGGTGAGCTCGTCGAGGTCGGGACGGAGCATCGGCTCGCCGCCGGTCAGGGCGAGCTGCAGGACGCCCAGCGCCCGCGCCTCGCGGAAGACCCGGGTCCAGTGCTCGGTCTCGAGCTGCGCGCGCCAGCGCTCAGAGCCGATGTCGACCGGGTTCGAGCAGTAGGGGCAGTGCAGCGGGCACTGGTAGGTGAGCTCGGCGACGAGCGTGTACGGCCTAGCCGCCGGCATCGAGCACCAGTCCCCGCTCGGCCATGCCGTCGAGCAGCTCGCGCACGTCGCCGGCCAGGTCGGCGCCGCCGTAGCGCTGCGAGAGCGCCGAGGCGATCTGCTCGACGGTGCGCTCGCCGTCGCACAGCTCGAGCACCTGCGCGGCCGTCGCATTGAGGCGGACCGCGCCCTCCGGGATCAGGAGCAGGTGCTCCTCGCGCACGTCGTCGTACTGCAGCCGGCCGCCGGCGACGAGCCGGGGCCGGTTCACGCGGGGGCCTCCGGCTGGGTGTCGCCGCGCTCGATCGCCTCGAGCTGCGCCCACAGCACCTCGGTCTTGAAGCGCAGCGCCGCCACGGCGGCCTCCTGGCGCTCGCGGGTGAGGCAGCGCTCGACGACGAGCCGGAGCGCGTACTCCGCGTCGCGCGGCGCCTGCACCAGCCGGTCGCGGAAGTACTGGAGGCCGGCGGGGTCGATCCACGGGTAGTGGCGCTCGAGCGCCGCGACCCGCACCTTGATCGCGCCCGGGCCGAACAGCTCCGTGAGCGACGACGCCACCGCCTCGATCCACGGCCGCCGGCGCGCGAAGTCCACGTAGGCGTCGACGGCAAAGCGCACGCCCGGCACCACGTGCCGCTCGGAGACGAGCTCCTCGCGCGTCACCCCGAGCGCCTCGCCGAGGCGCAGCCACGACTCGATCCCGCCCGTCCCCTCCGCGGTGCCGTCGTGGTCGACGATCCGCTGGATCCAGTCGCGGCGCACCGCGACCTCGGGGCAGTTGGACAGGATCGCCGCGTCCTTGAGCGGGATGCACTCCTGGTAGTAGAAGCGATTGGCGACCCAGCGCTGGAGCTCCTCGCGCGTCAGCTCGCCCGCGTCCATCCGCACGTGGAACGGATGCAGGTTGTGGTAGCGCGTGCCCTGCGCGCGCAGTCGCTCGACGAACTCGTCCGCGGTCCAAGGGTGCGCCTCGCCCGCGGGCGTCATGGCGCTGCGCGGCCCCGGTTGCGCACCGGGGCCACGCCGGCTGCCGACGTCCGTCTCCCTACCGGGTGTACAGGTAGGACGTGACCTCCGAACAGAGGTCGACGACCTCAAACTCTGGCTTGACCCATGTCATGTGTCTTCTCACTCTCTTTCGGGTTCGTGGTCAGTTTCAGTCTGGCAGCGCGAAGGCGAACAGCGCGCTCCCGTGCGAGGAGCCGAGCATCTTCGGCAGGAACCCCTCGGCCCAGCCGCCCCAGCCGCTCGGCGCGATGATGTACTGCTTGCCGTCGACGCTGTAGGTCGACGGGCTGGAGTGGTGGCCGCTTCCGCACTGGAACGCCCACAGGTGCTCGCCGGTCTCCGCGTTCAGCGCGTTGAACTCGCCGCTCGGCTCGCCGCCGAACACGAGGTTGCCGCCCGTTGCCAGCAGCGACGCGCACATCGGCAGGTCCCGGCTCCAGCGCCACTTCTCCGCGCCGGTGCGCGGGTCGAAGGCGCTGATGGAGCCCGCGATGTCGTCGGCGTCAACCGCGACCCCCGCGCCCCAGTACGGGATGCTCTCGATGAACTCCCGGCGCCGGCGCGTGGCCGTGGCGCCGACGTCCTGCACCGGGCAGTAGAGGAGCTCGGTCTGCGGGCTGTACGCCGCGTGCGTCCACTCCTTGGCGCCGGCGGGGCCGGGCCAGAAGTGGACCGGGTCGCCCTCCTTGTCGGGGTAGCGAAGGGGCGTCACGTTGCCCTTCTCGTCCACCTCGCCCCAGTCGATGCGGTCGACGAACGGGGCCACGCGGACCGGCGACATGTCGGTGCGGTCCAGGATGTAGAGGAACCCGTTCTTGTCGAAGTGGGCGGCCAGCTTCTGCCCATCGAGGTCGAACAGGATGTGCTCCATCGTGGAGTCGTAGTCCCACAGGTCGTGCGGGGTGTACTGGAAGTGCGACTTGATCGTGCCGGTGTCGGCGTCGACCGCGACGCCGGAGTCGGTGTAGAGGTTGTCGCCCTCGCGGACGGCGCCGTCGAAGTCGGGGCAGGGGTTGCCGGTCCCGTAGTACAGGAGGTTCAGCTCCGGGTCGTACGTGGGGGTCACCCAGCAGTTCGCGCCACCGCGCTGCCACGCATCGCCTTCCGGCCACGTCTCCGAGCCGGGCTCGCCCGGCTTGGGGATCATGTAGCAGCGCCACACGCGCTCGCCCGTCTCGAGCTTGAACGCATCGGTGTGGCCGCGCGAGCCGAACTCGCCGCCGGAGCTGCCGACGATGACCATGTCCTTGACGACAAGCGGTGCGACCGTCGCGCTCTCGCCGGCCCGCACGTCGCCGTACGTCTGGTCCCAGACCTTCTTGCCGGTCTCGGCGTCCAGAGCGATGATGTGCGCGTTCAGGGTGGTCATGAAGACCAGCCCCTCGGCCACGGCGACGCCGCGGTTGACGTTGCCGCAGCACAGCGACACGTCGAACGGGGAGGCGTGCTTGTAGCGCCACAGCTCCTTGCCGTTCCTGGCGTCGAGCGCCCACAGCTGGCCGTCCCAGCCGGAGACGAAGGCGACGCCGTCGACGATGATCGGCGAGGCCTCCCACGCGTACGTCGACGCGCCGGAGTGCAGGCCCATCGAGCCGGCCTGGAACACCCACTGCGGGACGAGCTTCCCGACGGTGTCCACATTGATCTGGTCCAGCGTGCTGTAGCGCTGGCCGTCGTACGTGCCGTAGTAGGTCAGCCAGTTGTGTGACTCGTCACGGGCATTGAGGATCCGCTCGTGTGAGAGGCCCTTGACCACGGCCGGCGCCTTGCCGGCCGACATGCTCAGGGTCGCGTAAGGGAGTGCCGCCCCTGCGTCGACGTACTCGGTAGCCATTTTCGTGCTCCTTTCAGACCGTCGGGCGCGGTTGTGGCGGGCGGTCGAGTCGTGCCTCGGCCGGCACGTCGCCGCCGACGACGATCGCCCCGGTCAGGCCGCGGCCCTCGTCGTTGCCGGTCGTGGAGCCGTACCAGTAGTAGCCCGGCCCGTCGAGCTCGAGCGTGGCGGTGCCCTTCGAGTGGTTCACCAGCCACAGGAACTGCGTGTCGCCGTTGCTCGGCATGACGGCGCAGTGCGTGTTCTTGTCGTCGTTGATGATCGTGAGCTCGATCGTGCCCCCGTGGGGCATGACGAGAACTCCTGGCTCGTAGACCAGCTCGTCCTCCGGGATGCGGATCGTGCCGGTCATCTTGCCGTCCGACCCCACCTCGGCTTCCCGGACCTTCCCGCTTCCCAGCACCCGGCCGAGCGCGATCCCGTTCTGACGGTTCAGGCTCTCTACGTCGAAGGCGTCCTCGCTCACGAAGGCTCCTCTCCTCTCGTGTCGATTGCTCAACGCGGCAACCTGGCGGCCTCACTCCGGCCGCCTGCTCCCGTTCCCTCCGGCGATCGTATTCCTGTGAAGGCGCGATCGCACTGAATTCCATGAGAGGTGCCGTTCGCTGGACGAGGGGCGCCGTTCGTTCGCGATCAGCTGCCGCTGAGGGCGCCGCGACGGTCGGCTGTCGAGCGTGCCGCCGACCGCCTCGAGCAACGGGCGCGCCTTGAGCAGCATCTCCTCCAGCTCGGCCTCGGGCACGGAGCCGGCGACGATCGCGCCGCCCGCGCCGATCGTGAGCCCCTCCGGTGACGCCACCAGCGTGCGGATCATGACGTTCAGGTCGGCGGTGCCGTTGACGGCGAGGAATCCCAGCGCACCGGAGTAGACGCCGCGCGGGCGCTGCTCCAGGCGATCGATGATCTCGAGCGTGCGCAGCTTCGGCGCCCCCGTCATCGAGCCGGCGGGAAACGCCGCGCGGATGCAGTCGATCGCGTCGGCGTCCTCGCGCAGATGCCCGCGCACCACGGTCACCATCTGGTGGACGGTGGCGTGGGACTCGACGGCCATCAGCCTCGGGACCTCCACCGTGCCCAGGCGCGAGACGCGGCCGAGGTCGTTGCGGACGAGGTCGGCGATCATGAGGTTCTCGGCACGGGTCTTCTCGTCCCGCCGCAGCTCGGCCGCGCGGTAGGCGTCCCCGATCGGCTCGGCCAGCCTGGCCGCCGTGCCCTTCATCGGCCGCGATTCGACGATGCGCTCGCGGTCGACGCGCAGGAACCGCTCGGGGGAGGAGCTGAGCACGGACAGCTCGCCGAGTCGCAGGAGCGCGGCGAACGGGGCGGGGTTGCGGGCGCGCAGCGTCCGATAGGCCGGCAGCGGATCGAGCGTTCCCTCGCTCCGCAGCTCCGTCGTGAGGCAGATCTCGTAGCTCTCGCCCTCGAGGATCTCCCGCCGGCAGGCGGCGATGTTCTCCAGGTAGGCGTCCGCCGGGTCGCGGAGCGCGAACCGCAGGCTGCCGGGCGCGGCGGGCGGCGGCGGGCAGCGGCGGCGGCTCGCGGGCGAGCGCGCGCAGCCGCTGCTCGGTCGCGGCGAGCCAGGCGTCGGCGTCCCCGCCGCCGCCGGCATCGGTCAGCGCGAGCAGGTGGACGCGGCGCTCGCGGTGGTCGAAGGCGATCACCCGGTCGCACAGGAGCAGGCCGGCATCGGGCAGCGGCGAGGTGTGCGCGGCCCGGCCGCCGCACTCGGCCTTGAGCTCGAAGCCGAAGTAGCCCGCGAACCCGCCGATGAAGTCGAACGGCAGCTCGGGCGCATCGACGCGCAGGCGGTCGAGCTCGCGGCGGCAGTGGTCGAACACGCTCTCGCCGACGCCGACGTCATAGGAGACGACCTGGCCCAGCGGCCCGTCCGGCGCGCCGATGTAGGAGAACCGTGCGACGCCCGCACCGGCGCGCGAGCTGTCGAGCCAGATCGCGTGGGCGTGGTCGGCGTACAGCGCGGCGAAGACGGCCTCGGGCTCGCACCACGCCTCGAGGCGCCGGCGGCGCAGCTCGATGTTCTCGCCCGATCGTGCCGGACTGCGACGCGCCGGCGCGGCCGCCGGCTTGGAGGCCGGGCGGCGGCGAGGCGTGAGGTCGCGGAAGTTCTCGAGCAGCGCGCGGCCGTGCCTCGTGCTCACCGACTCGGGATGGAACTGCACGCCGAACAGCGGGCGGGCGCGATGCTCGAGCGCCATGATCACGCCGTCCGGCGTCCACGCGGTGACGCGCAGCTCGGCCGGCACGGTGCCGACGACGAGCGAGTGGTAGCGGACGGCGAGGAAGTCCTGCGGGATGCCCGCGAACAGCGTGCGCGCATCGTGGTGGATCGGGCTCAGGCGGCCGTGCATGACCTCGCGGGCGTGCTCGATCGTGCCGCCCGAGGCGTACGCGAGCGCCTGATGGCCGAGGCACACGCCGAGCACCGGCACCTCGGCGCGGCGCAGGACCTCGAGCGAGACGCCGGCGTCGCGCGCGCGCTCGGGCCGTCCGGGCCCGGGTGAGATGACCACGTTGTCGGGAGCGAGGCCGACGAGCTCGTCCCACGACAGCTCGTCGTTGCGCACGACGATCGGCTCCTCTCCGTTGACCTCGCCGAGCAGGTGGAAGAGGTTGAACGTGTAGGAGTCGTAGTTGTCGATCAGCAGCGTGCGCATCCGCGAGCCTCAGCCCCGATATAGGATCGCGTACGGATGCGCGTCGCCGTCATCGGCTCGACCGGAGGCTGGCACGCCGAGCAGCTGGAGCGCGCGCTGACCACCCGCGGGCACGACTGCGACTTCGCGCCCGTGACGCGGATGGTGGGCCGGATCGACGGCGGCTTCGCGGTCCGCTCGCGCGAGGTCGCGCTCGATGCGTGCGACGTCGTGATCGTGCGCGCGATCCCGCGCGGCTCGCTCCAGCAGATCGTCTACCGCGTCGACACGCTGCACGCGCTGGCCGCCGTCGGCGTGCGCGCCGTCAACGCCGCGCTCGCGATCGAGCACACGATCGACAAGTTCCTCGCCTCGGCGCTGCTCGCCGCCGCCGGAGTGCCCACGCCGCGGACCGTCGCCTGCGAGCGCGCCGACGACGCGCTCGAGGCGTTCGACGAGCTCGGCTCCGACGTCATCGTCAAGCCGCTCTTCGGCTCGATGGGATTCGGGATGGCGCGGGTCGAGGACCGCGACGTCGCCCAGCGCGTGTTCCGCGCGCTCGAGATCGAGCGGGCGGTCTACTACCTCCAGGAGACGCTGCCGCACGACGGCGTCGACATCCGCGCGATGGTCGTCGGCGACCGCGTGGTCGGCGCGATCGAACGCGTCGGCACGGGCTGGCGGGCGAACCTCGCACGCGGCGCGAGCGCCCGGCCGATCGCGCTCGACGAGCAACGCGCGGCCGTGTGCGTGCAGGCCGCCGCGACGCTCGGCGCCGACTACGCCGGCGTCGACCTGCTGCGCGCCGCCGACGGGCGCGACTACGTGATCGAGGTCAACGGCATCCCGGGCTGGCGGGGCGTCGAGCGGGAGACGGGCGTCGACGTGGCGGCCGCGCTCGTCGAGCACCTGGAGCTCAGCGCCTGACCAGCTCGCCGGGTGCGATGGCGCCGCCGTGCAGGGCGGTCGCGACCAGCGCCCCGGACACTCCGGCGCCGGCCAGCGCGTGGAGGTCGGCGGCGTGGCGGACGCCGCCGCCCGCGAGCAGCTGCGACGTCCGGGAAGCCGGCGTGCAGCTCGCCCAGGAGCGACACCCCCGGTCCCTCGCCGGAGCCGACCCGCATCAGGTCGAGGACGATCGCCTCCCCCGCGCCGGCCTCCGCGAAGCGCGCCAGTGCGTCGGAGGCGCCGATGCCCTCCAGCTCCGGGTCGGGCGAGAGCAGGCGCCCGCCCCGCAGGTCGAGGCTGAGCACGAGCGGCGCATCCGGCAGCTCGGCCCGGAGCCGCCGGAACGCCTCCACGCCCGGAAGGGACTCGGTGCCGATCACGACGCGGGCGACGCCCAGCTCGAGCAGCGCCGCGACCGCCGCCGCCGTCGCGGTGCCGGCATCCGCCATGACCCGCGCCTCCCGCGCCAGCGCCGCGACGACGCCCGGGTTTCCCGTGCCCTCCCCCGATCGCGTCGAGGTCGGCGACGTAGAGCTCGTCGAGACCGAAGCGGTCGCGCACCGCGCGCGTCAGCCGCACCGGGTCCGACCCCTCGGCGATCCGGCTCTGGAGCGGGCGATACCGTTCGCGCTCCCCGCGCACCGCGTGCACCGCGACTCCGCGCTGGAGATCGATGACCGGGATCACTCGCATGAACGGGAACTATCGCCAATGCGCGGCGTGATCGGCCTCGACATCGGGGGCGTCAACACCAAGGCCGTGTGGCGCGACGGCGACGCGCTGCGCACGGTCCTGCGCCCCTACGACGTGATCCGCGACCGGGAGGCGCTGGCGGCCGTCGTGCGCGACGTCGTCGCCGAGCTGGCGGCGAGCCGCCGGAGCTCGTGGCGCTGACGATGACGGCGGAGCTCTCCGACGAGTTCCGGACGAAGCGCGAGGGCGTCGGCTTCGTGCTCGACGCGGTCGAGGCCGCCGTCCCCGGGCCCGTGCTGGTCTTCACGACCGCGGGCGAGCTCGTGAGCCTCGCCGAGGCGCGGGCGCGGCCGCTCGACGTCGCCGCCGCCAACTGGGTGGCGAGCGCCCTCGCGGTCGCCGCGCTGCATCGCGGACGCACTGATGCTCGACGTCGGCAGCACGACCGCCGACGTGATCCCGATCGCGGGCGGCCGCGTCGCCGCCGCAGGTCGCAACGACCTCGACCGGCTGATCGCGGGCGAGCTCGTCTACACCGGCGCGCTGCGCACCAACCTGGCGACGATCGCCGCGCGCGTCCCCGTCCGCGGGCGCTGGTGCCCGGTCGCCTCGGAGCTGTTCGCGATCAGCGCCGACGCGCACCTGATCCTCGGGCACATCGAGCCCGAGGCCTACACGTGCCCGACGCCGGACGGGCGGGCCGCGACCGTCGAGTGCGCGCGCGAGCGCGTCGCGCGGCTCGTCTGCGCCGACACGGAGCAGCTCGAGCCCGCCGAGATCGACGCGATCGCCGCCCACCTCCACGCCGCGCAGGTCGGCCAGATCGAGGCGGCGGCGCGGCAGGTGAGCGCGCGGGCGCGGCGCCGGTCGTGGCGCTCGGCGTCGGGGCGTTCCTCGCCCGCGCGGTGGCGGAGCGCCTCGGCCGGCCCGTCGCCTCGAGATGCCATGGAGCGCGGCGCAGCGCGACGCGGCGCCCGCGGCCGCGCTCGCCGACCTCGCGGCCGCCGCGCCTGTGCTGACCGTCGTCAAGGTCGGCGGCGGGCTCGGGCGCGAGGCCGGCGGCGACGCGCTGCGCGCGCCTGTGCGCGGCGATCGCGGAGGTGGGCGCGCGCCATCCGCTGCTCGTCGTGCCCGGCGGCGCGGAGTTCGCGGACGCGGTCCGCGAGCACGACCGCCGCTTCGGCCTGCGGCCGCAGGCCGCGCACCGGATGGCGATCCTGGCGATGGACCAGTTCGGCTGGGCGCTCGCCGACCTGATCCCGGGCGCGGAGCGGTGCGTGGACGCTCGGGCCCCCGCGCGACGGCGCGTCTCGGTCCTGCTGCCGGCCGCGCTGCTGGCGGAGCGCGACCCCCTCCCCGAGTCGTGGGCCGTCACCTCGGACTCGATCGCCGCCTGGGTGGCCGGCGCCGCCGGCGCCGGGCGCCTCGTCCTGCTGAAGCCGGTCGACGGCCTCTACCGCGACTGGCCGCCGGCCGGCGAGCCGATCGCGCGGCTCACCGTCGACGAGCTCGCCGCGCTGCGGCCCGCGGGGGTCGACGAGCATCTGCCCGCCGCGCTGCGGGCCGCCGGCGTCGAGACGTGGGTGATCTCCGGCCGCGAGCCGGCGCGGCTCGCCGAGCTGCTCGACGAGGGCCGCACGACCGGGACGCTCGTGACAGCGCCCTAGGCGCAGACCGCCCGCAGCCCCGCGATGCGCTGCGGGTCGATCGCCGCGGTGCGCCGCCCGTCGCGGCAGGCCGCGGAGCGCACGCCGGCGATGTCGGCGCCGGTGTCGCGGACGGTGGGAAGGTCCTCCGCGCGCAGCTCGCCGGCCAGCGCGATCTCGAGCCCGGCGCCGTGCGCCTCGGCGACCAGGTCGGCGAGCGCGTCGGCTCCGAGCCACGACAGCAGCCCGCGGCCGTCCTTGATCGCGGTGTCGATCAGGCACCCGCTCACGCCGGCCTCCCGCGCCACCGTCACCAGCTCCGACGGCGCGAGCGGCCCGCTCGGCACGCGCGCGGCGTCGGCGTAGGCGACGGCGATCACCGCCGCCTCGCCGTCGACCGCGGCCTGCGCGGCGCGCAGGACCGCGGCGTAGTCCTCCGTGCCGGCGCCGCCCCAGAGGCCGAGCTTGACGTACGCCGCTCCCGACCGGGCCGCGCCGACCGCGGCGAGCGCGGCGGTGCCCGGAAGGCAGGGCAGGTCGCCGATCGCCACGCTCAGCGGCCGCTCCGCCGGGACCGCGTCGCGCACCTGCGCGATCACTCCCGGGGCCGGGGCGCCCAGCGACCCCTCGGCGGGGTTCTTGGCGTCGACGACGTCGACGCCGCCGGCGACGGCCAGGCGCGCCTCGGCGGCGTCGATCACGCTCACCAGCAGCTTCATGTGACCTCCACCCGCGCGCCGCCGTTGTCGAAGCGCACGACCTCCGCCCGCCGCGCCGAGCTCCGAGCTCGCGCACGATCTCCTCCCCCTGCTGCTGGCTCCCGACGATCCCGTAGACGGCGGGTCCCCAGGAGCTCTGGCCGGCGCCCGCCGCCCCGAGCCGCAGCAGCCCGTCCACGAGCGGGCCGGACTGCGGATGGAACGTCCCGCCCTGGACCGGCGCGAACGCGTCGCCCACCAGCCGCTGGAGCCGGGTCAGCGCCGCACCGAACTCGGCGAGGTCGCGCTCGACGAGCGCCGGGAGCAGGGCGGTGAGCACGATCTGCGCGATCTCCGCCGACCGCTCGGGATCGCGATCGCAGGTCCGCGAACGCCGCCTCCTCCGGGCCCGCCCGAGATGCCCGGCTCCGCCGCGGGGATCGCGAGCACGCAGCGCCACTCGTCCGGCATCGCATGGCGCGTCAGCAGCGGTGCGGGCCTGTCCACCCCGGGGCGGCGGCCGCCCTCCACGACGAAGCCGCCGAGCGCGAAGGTCCACAGGCCCACCGCCGAGCGGGCGCCGCGCCCGGCCGTGCGCGCCATCGCCGCCGGATCCGGCGACTGCCCCGCCAGCGCGGACAGCGCCGCCGTCACGGCGAGCGCCAGCTTCGTGCCCGAGCCGAGGCCGGCGTGCGCGGGGATGGCCTCGAGCACGCGCGACGCGCGCTCCCGACGCCAGGCCGAGCGCATCGCGGCAGCGCTGCGCCACGGCGAGCGCGCGCTCGGCGTCCGGCCCTTCGGCGGTGAGCTCGTCGCTCGCGCTCGCCTCGACGACCACCGCCGGCCGGCTCACCGCCACGCCCAGGCCGCCGAACCGGCGGGGTCCGTCGCCGGAGGCGTCGAGCATGCCCATGTGCAGGCGCGCCGGCGCCTCGACGCGGACCGTCGTCATCCGTCGCCGATCGCGGCGCGCACCTTCGCCAGCACGCAGTCCATCGCCGCCCGCTCGCGCGGGCCGGCCGTCTTGTCCACCACGACGGTGAGGCGCGCCAGCTCGGCGCGGATCTCCTCCGCCGGCAGCCGGCGGACGCGCGAGGCGAGGATCGAGGCCTCGAGCACCGCGTGGGACGCCCGGTTGAAGCCGACGAACTCGCGCCCGGTCCCGCGGCCGACGACGCGCGTCGTCACCCGTGCCCGCACCCCGCTCGCGTCGATGTCGTCGACCGTGACCTCGCGCCACGAGCAGGCGTCGGCGAGCACGGCGCCGTCGACGGCGGCCGCCGGCCGCGTCGGCGGGTGCGGATCCCCGAGCGCGGCCTGCGTGAACAGCAGGATGTCGTCGGTGAGGTTGACGACCGCCGCGCCGCGGGCCTGCAGGTTGCCGCAGCGTCCGCGTCGAGCGAAAGGGCTTGATGACGATCGCGTCGTCGCCCCACTCCACGCCCATCGCGGCGCAGTTGACGGTGCCGTCGGGATTGATCGTCGTCGTGACCGTCTCGACGATCATCCCCGGAAGGACCGCTCGAGCACGTCGAGCTGCACGCTCCCGGCGTGGAAGGACCGTCCGCTCTCGACGCTCACGAGGCTGACCTCGGCAGGGCTGAACAGCAGCGGGTCGATCGCGTAGAAGTCCCAGTCGGCCTCCTTGAGGAGCTTGCCGAACGGCTCGCCATGGTCCTTCGACGCGGAGGAGGGCATGCGCTCGACGAGCGCCTCGAGCTCGTCGTCGGGACCGTCGACGGTGAGCTCCACCTGGCCGCCGTAGAGGATCGCGTCGTTCGTGCGCCCGATCGCGTCCGGATCGGACTTCGCCACCGGCGGCAGCGGACAGGTCCCGAAGCCGCTCACGACGCGCCGCACGTCGAAGTCGAGCTCGTGCAGCTTGTGCAGCGCGGTCTCGACGATCCGGGCGGCGATCTGGGCTCCGCCGGCGAGGCTCGCCGTCGGCGCGAACAGCAGCGTGAGGTCGCCCGGCGCCACGCCGGCGCGCTCGGCCACGTACGCGGCGAGCGCGTCCGGCGGCTCGTCGCCGGTCTCGAGCGTGAGGACCGCGGCGCTCGCGTGCTCGTCGACGTCGAGGTCGTCGTAGAGCTCCTCGGCGCGGATCAGCGCGCGGCCCGGCCCGCTGGCCATCGCGAAGTAGTCGTCGCGGTCCAGCTTCCAGCCCGCGTACTGGGATCCCAGGCAGGCGAGCGCGGGATGGTCGGTGACGACCGTGAGCCCGGGCATCCAGCGGCCGTCGAGGACGAGCGGCGCGAAGCTCACCGAGCCGAGGCCGCCCATCGTGATCTCCGCGAACCGGCGCCCCGCCTCGAGCCCGCCGGGAACGGCGCTGCCGCAGTCGATCACCCGTGTCCCGCCCGGCAGCGTGCTCACGGCGACGCGCAACGCGTCGGCGTCGGCGGCGAGGCGGTCGGCGAGCTCGTGTGCGCGCTGGTTGAGCGAAAGGGTCATCGGGGCGCCTCCAGGATCAGGATCTCACCGCGCGTGAGCTCGACGCTGTCACCCGACCAGCGCGTGTAGGCGCCGTCGATCTGCTCGTCGGTGACGGGCAGGCCGAGCGCGCGCAGCCGCCGCAGGCACAGCCGCAGGAACGGCGGGCGGTACGTGCAGGCCGGCGCGTAGGTGGGCAGGGGCGAGGCCGAGGTCATGGCGACGATGCTGGCGCGGCGCATACCCGCGCCCGGGTGGGCCCCAACCGCCCCGAACGCGACGATCGTCCCGGCGAGCGCGTTCAAGCCGGCCGCCGCGCCGACCCGCCCGGCGACGGCGATCAGCCCGCGCCGCAGCCCGGCGCCCGCCTCCTCGCCGGCGTCGCCGTGGACGAGGATCTCGCCGCCGCGCATGCCGGCGGCCGTCCCGGCGTAGGCGCCGCCGAGCCGGCGGCCGGCGGAGCCGCGCACGGTCAGCCGCCCGCCCTGCATCTCGGCGCCGGCCCAGTCGCCCGACGTCGCCCTCGACGACGAGCTCGCCGTCCTCCATCCTCGCGCCGACGTGCGGTCCCGCGTCGCCCGCGAGCGTCAGGCGCCCGCCGGTCATGCCCGTCCCCAGGCCCGCGACGCGCGCCAGGTCGCCCGCCACGCGGACGTCGTCCTCGCCCGCGCCGGAGACGTCGAACAGCTCCCCCACCGTCGCGCGGCGGTTGCCGTGCCAGAGCTCGAGCGCCTCGATCTCGGCCCGGCTCAGGCCGGCGAGCCGGTCGGGGCTCAGCACCGCGGCGTCCAGCGGCGCCGCCGGCGGCTCGCGCAGGGTCAGCGTGAGCGTCACGGCACGAGCTCCTTCAGGTGGAAGTGGTGCTCGCCGAGGTCGCCCCCGTAGTTGCCGGCGGTGATCCGCAGCGCGCCCGAGCGCGCCGCCGCGTCGAGCCCGACCCGCATCGCCTCGCGCACCGGCTCGGGCGCCAGCCCGTCGATCACGATCTCGTAGACCGATCCGACGCCGTCCGGGACCTGGCTGTCGTCGACCTGCGCCCGCAGCGTCGGGCACAGCTCGTGGTTCGTCGACGCCATCTGGCCCGAGTAGCGCGAGCCGACCTTGCTGCCGCTGCGCGCGATGCCGCCCGGGAACGGCAGGATCACGCCCTCCACCGCCCGCATCGCGGCGGCCGCCGCCTCCGCCGCGCCCAGCGCCGTCGCCGCGTCCTCGGCCAGCATGATCAGGTTCCCGCCGGCCACGCCCTCCACCATCCCGAAGCGCTCCTCGACGAGGAACTCGCCCTCCATCACGGGGATCCGCCAGTAGCGCTTCCCGTCGAGCACCTTGCTCGCCTGCCAGCCGTCGCCGAAGTAGCGCAGCTTGCCGCCGACGTCGACGTCGTCCTCGGCGTCCAGGCCGTTGAAGCACGCGGTCGTGGGGCACGTGAGCACGGTCATGCCGACGCGCTCGACGAGCCGCTTGCCCAATCCCTCCTCGTCGGGCGCGAACAGCAGCACGGCGACGCCGGGGCGCCCGTCGGGGGTCTCCCCCGCTTCGAGCTCGCGCTCCACCCCCGCCTCGCACTTGCACCCGATCACCGACGTGGCGAAGCCCGTCAGCGAGCGCGCCGCGTGCTCCGCCCAGCCGGGCGTGTCGGCGGTGACCACGATCCGCGCGCCCCACATCCCGAACGCCTCGGCGAACGTGTCCTCGACCTCGGCGTCGTGGAGCCGCATCATGCCGGCGGCCCCGCGTCGACCCGCCGGGCGGGCTCGAGCAGCCACGGCTCGCTCACCGGATAGCTGTCGAACTGCACCGTGTAGCGCTCCTCGAACTGGTCCCGCAGGACGTCCTCGACGTCGGGGTCGTGCGGCGCCGCGACGCGCAGCAGGTCGCCCGCGAGCGCCTCGACCAGCTCGCCGTCGCGCACCACCACGCGGCCGCCCTTGATCACGTAGCGCGGCGTGGCGAACATCTCCTCGCGGTCGGCGAGGTCGTCGTAGAGCGTCACGTCGGCATCGGCGCCGGCGCCGAGGTGGCCCTTGTCGCGCAGGCCCAGCAGCCGCGCGGGCCCGGCGCGCGTGATGATCGCGATCTCCTCGAGCGAGTACTCGCGATCGAGGTCGTCGAGCAGCACGGTGCGCTGGATGGCGCGCTTGTTCGCCCGGCGCAGCTGCTCGTTGCGGAAGTCGCGGTCCATCAGCAGGCGGATCAGCCGCGGGTAGCTGAGGAACGAGCCGCCGTTCGGGTGATCGGTCGAGAGCACGAGCCGCCACGGGTCGCGGCTGAGGAGGAACAGCTCGAGCCCGATCCCCCACTGGAGGGCGTGCACGTAGTTCTTCTCCTTGTAGGTGAACGGCACGATCCCGCAGCCGGTCTCGACCTCCGTGTCGGCGTTCACCCACTTGCCGCCCGTGATGTCCCGCAGCCGCTCGGACACGGGCGCGTCGGCGGTCATCGTCATCGCGTCCCCGAACATCACCTGCCCGACGTCGGCGCTGAACTCGGGATGGTCGCCCAGGTACTCGGCGATCTCCGGCGCGCGGGAGCGCAGACGCCCGCCGGGCTTGCCGCCGTAGGCGTGGAACTGGAGGTGCGCGAGATGCGCGCGCCGGCCCTCCATCGTGTCCAGCGTGTCGAGGGTCGTCTTCCAGTTGCCGCCGACGCCGAGGTTGTTGCAGTGGACGTGGACGGGATGCGGAAGCCCCAGGTCGTGCACCGCGCCGCCGATCGCCTCCAGCACCTCCCTGGGCGTCACGCCGGCGACCTCGTCGTCGAGCGAGCTGACGTTCCCCTCGCCGCGCTTCCAGCGCTCGACGCCGCCGGGGTTGACGAGCTTGACCCCGTAGCCGCCCGTCGCCTCCAGCCACCAGGCGACCGCGTCGCGCACGCGCGCCGGGTCGCGGCGGATCAGGTCGAACAGCGCGGCGTTGTTGCCCATCAGCACGAGGAAGGCCGCGTCGATCATCGGCGTGTCGCGAAGCTCGGCGAGCACGTGGCGCGCGGCGAGCGGCGGCGTCGCCGCCTCGACCACCGTCGTGTAGCCGAGCAGCGCGTAGCGGTAGCCGGTGACGAACGTCGACGGCACGGTGCCGCCCGTGCCCGAGCGCATGAGCTCGGAGCGCTCGACGACGTCCTCGCGGTGCTCGTCGGGCGTCAGCCGGCGCGCGGCGTTGACCTTCGGCCCGGCGATGTGGGCGTGGATGTCGACGCCGCCCGGCATCACCACCATGCCGCGCGCATCGATCCGCGGGGCGTCCGCCGGCAGGTCGTCGACCACCTTGCCGTCGCTGAGGCAGACGTCGCGCACGTCGCCCGCCACGCCGTTGGCCGGGTCGTACACCCGCCCGCCTTCGATGCGGAGGGTGCTCATGCGAGCCGCCCCGCGATCGCCTCGAGGACGTCGGCGTCGCTCGGCCGCGAGGACGCGAGCAGCTCGCGGAGCGGGAGCGGCACGCCGTCGAGCCGGTGCGCGACGCCGGGCCGGTGCACGCCGGCCGCGGCGGTCGTGAACGCGACGCGCGCCGCGCCGGCCGTGGTGGTGTCGCGGGCGTCGACCGACACGACGGGGATCGCGCGCAGGCGCTCGGCGGCCCGCTCCGGCAGATGCTCGAGGGGATCGGAGCCGACGACGAGCGCCGCGTCGGCGTCACCGCGCTCGAGCACCGCCGCCGCGCTCAGCTCGCCCGGGCTCGAGCGCGGGCGCCCGCCGGCGAAGCTCACGGCCGACGGGTAGCCGGTCTGCCACGCGAGCACGTCCTCGGCGCCGGCGGCGTTCCCCTCGTGGCGGAGCGTCACGGCGACGGCGTGCGTGACCTGGCAGAGGTCGCGGACGAGCGCGTGGAGCCCGAGCGCCTCGACGATCCCCTGCACGTGCTGCAGGA
>CAVRQL010000008.1:0-259305 GCA_963723395.1 uncultured Solirubrobacteraceae bacterium
AAGCTGAACCGGAAGCGGCTCGACGCGGTAGTCCTCAACGATGTCTCGGATCCCGGGATCGGCTTCGACTCGCAGGACAACGAGGTGGTCGTCGTGACCGCCGAGGGTGATGCGCACGTGCCACGTGCGTCCAAGTCCGACATCGCCGGCGCGATCTTGGACATGCTCTTGAGCGATCGTTCATCTACGAAGGTCAAGGTGCCGCGCTGATGGAACCCGTCGACGATTCATCCGAGGCCGAGCAGAAGCTCGCCCCCGCCAAGATCGCGGCGGCGGTCTCGATGGCGGATCGCATCCGCGAGAACATCCGCCGCGCCGTCAAGGTCCGCGACGAGCAGCTCACGCACACGATCGTCGCGCTGCTGGCCGAGGGGCACATCCTCGTGGAGGACTACCCCGGCGTCGGCAAGACGGCGCTGGCGCGGGCGCTCTCGCGCTCGATCGAGTGCCAGTTCGCGCGCGTGCAGTGCACCGCCGACCTGCTGCCCGCCGACATCGTCGGCACCAACGTCTACAACCAGCGCGAGGGCCGCTTCGAGTTCCGGCCCGGGCCGATCTTCGCCAACGTGGTGATCGTCGACGAGGTCAACCGCGCGAGCCCGAAGACGCAGTCCGGCCTGCTCGAGTGCATGCAGGAGCGCCACGTCACCGTCGACGCGACGTCGCACGAGCTGGCGCGCCCGTTCATGGTCTTCGCGACGCAGAACCCCGTCGAGTACGAGGGCACCTACCCGCTGCCCGAGGCGCAGGTGGACCGCTTCATGGTCCGCCTCTCGCTCGGCTACCCCGACGCCGCGGACGAGTCCGGCATGCTCGCGGGCCACGAGGCGGGCGACCGGGTGCTCGACCTGCAGCCGGTGACCGACCGCACGGAGCTGCTCGAGATCATCGACAGCGCGCATCTCGTGCACGCGTCGCGCGCGCTGCGCGACTACATCGTCGCCTTGATCCGCCACACCCGCGCGGACGGCCGCGTGGAGCTCGGTGCGTCACCGCGCGCCGGCCTGCTGCTGCTGCGCGCGGCCAAGGCGCGGGCGCTGATCGAGGGCCGCGACCACGCGCTGCCCGACGACGTGCAGGCGCTCGCGGACTCGGTGCTGACCCACCGGATCATGCTCGTCCCCGAGGCGGCGGGCGTCGAGAAGTCCGCGATCGTCGGCGACGCGATCGCCGCCACCCCGGCGCTGTAGGAGAATGCGGGGCATGCGCTCCGCCTTCGGCTGCGCCGCACTGGGGCTCCTGCTCCTGCTCGTCGCCGGGACCTTCGACGCGGAGCCGCTGTACGTCACCGGCTCCGCGCTCGCGCTGCTCGGCCTGGGCGCCGCCGGCTGGATCGGCGCCGGCGCGTGGGGCGCGCACATCCATCGCGAGATCGGCAAGCGCAGCGTGCTCGAGGAGCAGCCGCTGGCCGTCACGATCGACGCCGGGTCCGGGCTGCTCCCGCTCCCGCCCGGCTGGATCGACGAGCCGCTGCTGCCCGAGCCGGTGCGCTTCCAGACCGGCCGCCGCAGCACCCGCGTGCGGGTGGAGATCCGCTTCGGCCGCCGCGGGCGCCGCCGGCTCGCGCCGCCCGCGCTCGTGCTGCGCGACCCGTTCGGGCTCGCCCAGCGCGTCGTGCACGGCGACCACGAGGACGAGATCCTGGTGCTGCCGCGCACCTTCCCCGTCAACGTCTCCGCCGGCGGGG
Source organism: uncultured Solirubrobacteraceae bacterium (assembly GCA_963723395.1). Classification (GTDB taxonomy): domain Bacteria; phylum Actinomycetota; class Thermoleophilia; order Solirubrobacterales; family Solirubrobacteraceae; genus DATFQI01. The sequence goes on from CAVRQL010000008.1 coordinate 1,688, forward strand.
GAGAGGCGACGCCCGCGCACGCCCGCGCGTCGCTGATCGCCGCCGCCGAGACGGAGATCGACGGGCTGCGCCAGTTCCGCGAGGGCTCGCCGGCGTCGCGCATCCACTGGCCGTCGGTCGCCCGCGGCCACGGGCTGATGGAGCGCAAGCTGATCTCGGAGGCCGACTCGCGCCCGCTCGTGGTGCTCGATCCCCGCGCGCCGTCCTCGCAGGACGCGCTCGACGCCGCGGTGCGCGCGACCGGCTCGCTGCTGCTGCACTTCGCCAGGCGCGGCGGGTGCGCGCTGCTGCTGCCGGGCGACCGGCGCGCCGTGCTGGTCGAGCCCGACCTGCTGGCCTGGCCGGCCGCGCACGTGCGGCTCGCGCTGCTCGACGAGCGCACCGGCCCGGCGCTCACGGCTGCGCAGAACCGCCGCGGGCTCGTGGTGTTCGTCTCCGCCCGCCCGGTCGACCGCCCGCCGCGCGGGCTCGGCCGCACGCCCGGCGGCTGCCTGCTCGTGACGCCCGGCGCGCTGCCCGGGCGCCGCGCCGTGCTCGAGGTCGCCGGCTGCCAGGGCTACGTCAGCGGGCGCACCGGCGGGGCCGCCGCGATCGCGGCCGTCGGAAGCGGAGCCGGGTGAGCTCGGAGGCGAGCGGCTCGACGCTCGCCCTGCCCGCCGCGCGCGGGGTGACGTTCCTGGCGCTGTGCGGGTTCGGCGCCATCACGTGGATGCAGATGCTCGAGCCGGTGGCGAGCGGCCGCGCCGGCTCCGCGGTGCTGAGCGCGGCGGCGACGATGGTCGCGCTGCTCGCCGCCGGGCTGCTGCACGGCCGCCTGCGCACCGCCGCCGCCGTGGCCGCGGCCGCCGGCGGGTTCGCGCTCGCGCTGCTCAGCGGCGGCGTGCCCGAGGAGTACCTGCGGCCCGACCGCTGGGGCGACCTCGCCGCGGCGATCGGGCGCGGGCTGTCCGCGCTGCCCGGCGCGCGCGTCCCGTACCGCGGGCTGGACGAGTGGACGCGGATCGTGATCACCCTCGGCGGAACCGTGCTCTCGGTGCTCGCCGCGATCGTCGCGTTCTGGCCGCGCGACCGCGGGCTCGGCGCGCGCAACGTCGCGCTCGTGCTGCTGATGGTCCTCTACGCGGTCCCGGCCATCGCGCTCGACCTCGGCGCCGAGTTCCTCAGCGGCGCGCTGCTGGCCATCCTCGTCGTCGCGTTCCTGAGGCTCGAGCGGCTGCGGATCGGCGACGCCGCCGCGGCCGGGATCCTCGCGGTCGGCGTGGCGATCCTCGGCATGGCCGCGGCGCCCGCGCTGGACACCGACGAGCCGTGGTTCGACTACGAGACATGGGCGCTCTCCAACGCGTCCGCGAAGTCGACGACGTTCTCCTGGGAGCACACCTACGGGCCGCTGGACTGGCCGCGCGACGGGCGCGAGCTGCTGCGCGTGAAGGCGCGCGCGGCCCGCCTACTGGAAGGCGATGAACCTCGAGTTCTTCGACGGCGAGCGCTGGATGCGCGACCGCGGCTCGGACAACCTCGACGCCTGCGAGGGGCTCCCGGACCGCCGCTGGCTGCAGCGCATCTCGGTGTCGGTGCGGAACCTCCGGTCGCAGACGTTCGTGACCGCGGGCATCGCGTGCACGGTCGACGGGCTGCGGCTGCCGCGCATCCCGCTCGGGGACGGCACCTACGTGATGGCCACGCGATCACTGCGCCGCGGCGACGCCTACCGCGCGCTGGTCTACGCGCCCGCGCCGACCGAGCGCGAGCGCCGCGCGGCCGGCGACGACGTGCCGCCCTTCCTCAACCGCTTCACGAGCATCGAGCTGCCGGCGTTCAACCCCGCGTCCGTCGAGGGGGCCGAGTCGCTCGGCGACGTCGTCGATTTCCCGCTGTGGGGGCAGGATGGCCCGCCGCTGAAGCATGCGCTCGCCGAGCCGGGTGAGGAGCCGACGTCCGGGCGCGCGCTGCTCTCCGGCAGCCGCTACGCGCGCACCTGGCGGCTCGCCCAGCGCCTGCAGGCCCAGTCCGAGACGCGCGAGGACTACATCGAGGCGGTGCTGCGCTACCTCGGCGGCGACGACTTCACCTACACCGAGTCGCCGCCCCCGAGCGCGCAGAGCCTGGACGGCTTCCTGTTCGACGCCAAGAGCGGCTACTGCCAGCAGTACTCCGGCGCGATGGCGCTGCTGATGCGCATGGGCGGCGTGCCCTCGCGCGTGTCGACCGGCTTCACGTCGGGCTCCTACGACCGCAAGGCGCGCGAGTACGTGGTGCGCGACGTCGACGCGCACTCGTGGGTCGAGGTCTGGTACCCGGGCATCGGCTGGGTGACGTTCGACCCGACGCCCGCCGCCTCGCCGGCCCGCTCGCAGCCCGACGAGGACGGCGGCGGCGCCGGCGCCTCCTCGCTCCCGGGCGCCCCGGACCTCGGCGGCGACATCCGCAGCGACCCGAGCCGCCAGGTGGCGGTCGCCGAGGAGGGCCCGCCGTGGACGCTGATCGGCTTCGGCGCCGCGGCCGCCGTGCTGCTCCTGGGCCTCGCGGCCTGGCTCGTGCGCCGCCACCGCCGCCGCGTGGCCGCCGGCTGGGGGCCGCTGGCCGAGCTCGAGCGCGCGCTGGTCCGCGCCCGCCGCGGGCCCGGCCCGGCCGCCACGCTCGCCAAGCTCGAGTCCGCGTTCGCCCGCAGCCCGGACGCCGCGTCCTACGTGCGCGCGCTGCGCGACCAGCGGTACGGAGGGCGCGGCGACCCGCCGCCCGCCTCCGGCCGCCGGGCGCTGCGCAGCGAGCTGGGGCGCGGGGGCGGCCTGGCCGGGAGGCTCCGCGCATGGTGGGCGCTCCCGCCGCGCGGCCTACACTGAAGGCGCGATGGATGACGTCTACGACCTCTTCCAGCGCGGTACGGCACTTCTCGAGGCGGGCGACTTCAACTCGGCCACCGTGCCCCTGTCCAAGGCGCGCGACCTGGAGCCGGAGAAGACCTCGATCCGCGAGGCGCTCGGCCGCGCGTACTTCCGCTCCCAGCAGTACGAGGCGGCCCGCACCGAGTTCGAGGCGGTGGTCGAGCGCGCCCCCACGAACGACTTCGCGCTGTTCTGCCTGGGGCGCTCGCTGATGCTGCTCGGGCGCCACAAGGAGGCGCGCAAGCCGCTTGCGCTGGCGGCTCAGCTGCGACCCGAGCGGCGCGACTACCGGCTCTACCGGGAGCGTGCCGCCAAGGCGATCTAAAGGCCTGTTCAAGCCGCTCAGCGGTGCTAATCTGGACGCACAGCTTTCGATTCGGCCGCAGGGCCGATGTGTTTCGGAAAGCGGGCTCTCGCCCGCTTTTTTCATGAAGAGAGAGGGGTGAACATGAGCGCGATCCAGGCCGACATCGAGGCCCGCCTTGCCGAGGCGGAGCCCGAAGTCGAAGTTCTGCTCGCGGAGGTCGTGGGGGGCAAGCTCGTGCGCCTCTTCATCGACCACCCCTCCGGCGTCTCGCTCGAACTGTGCGAGCGCGTCACCAAGCATCTGCCGGCCGTGCGCGAGAAGTACGCGCTCGAGGTCTCCTCGCCCGGGACCGAGCGGCCGCTGTCCAAGCCCGAGCACTTCCGCCGTTACGTCGGCCGCCGCGCGAAGGTGCGCACGCGGGGCGATCACGACGGACTACGTTCCTTCACGGGCGAGCTGCTGGGCGCGACGGACCACGAGGTCACCGTCGCCGCCGATACCGGCGTGGTGTCCATCGCCTACGCCGACATCCACCGTTCGAACCTCCTGGGGGACTGAAGCCGATGTCACAAGAGATCGTCGAGGCCGTGCGCAGCCTGGCGCGCGAGAAGGGCATCTCCGAGGACAAGCTCCTGCATGCCCTCGAGGACGCGCTGCTGTCGGCCTACAAGAAGCAGCCGGGCGCCGCGCGCTACGCGCGGGTGACCATGGATCCGGAGCTGGGCGAGTACCGCGTCGAGGAGCTGCTGCTCCCCGAGGACCTCGAGGACCAGCTGCTCGACGAGGCGGAGGAGCTCGCGTCAGGCGAGCTCGAGCGCCGCGTGGACCCGGAGACGGGCGAGGTGATCATCCCGGAGGCCCCGGAGATCGCCCCCGAGCGCCTGGCCGAGTTCGCCGACCAGATCGAGACCCGCGACGTCACGCCGCACGACTTCGGCCGCATCGCCGCGCAGACCGCCAAGCAGGTCATCCTGCAGCGGATCCGCGAGGCGGAGCGCGACATGATGTTCGAGGAGTACCGCGACCGCGTGGGCGAGCTGATCACCGGCATCGTCCAGCAGTCCGACTCCCGCTACACGCTCGTGCAGCTGCGCGAGCGCGTCGAGGCGCTGCTGCCCAAGTCCGAGCAGGTCGACGGCGAGCGCTACGACCACTCGCAGCGGATCAAGGCCGTGATCAAGGAGGTCTCCTCCTCGACGCGCGGGCCGAGCATCATCGTCTCCCGCCGCGACCCGGAGCTGATCAAGAGCCTGTTCGAGCTCGAGGTGCCCGAGATCGCCGACGGCCTGGTGGAGATCACCAACGTCGCCCGCGAGCCCGGCTACCGCTCGAAGATCGCCGTCGTCTCGCACGCCGACGGCGTCGACCCGGTCGGCGCCTGCGTCGGTCCTCGAGGCTCCCGCGTGCGCATGGTCGTCTCCGAGCTGCGCGGCGAGAAGATCGACATCATCCCCTACAACGACGAGCCGGCCCGGTTCGTCGCGAAGGCGCTCAGCCCCGCCCGCGTCCGCGAGGTGCTCGTCAACGACGAGAACAAGCAGGCGACGGTGATCGTGCCCGACGACCAGCTGTCGCTGGCGATCGGCCGCGAGGGCCAGAACGCGCGGCTCGCCGCGCGGCTGACCGGGTGGCGCGTGGACATCCGCTCCGAGACCGAGTTCGCCAAGGAGGAGACCGACGGCGGATACGAGGAGGAGGAGGTCGGCGGCCGCTGCGCCGCCATCCTCGGCAACGGGCGCCGCTGCCCGAACGCCGCCCTGCCGGACTCGCGCTACTGCGGGCTCGACAGCCACCAGGCGCTCGCGAATCAGGACACCGACGTCGTCGGACAGGCATAAGCCGGTCTCGCCGTTGCGCGGGGTGCGGCGAGCGCGCCCCGCGTGAGGAACTTCGCCGCTTCGCTACCGTGAAGGGCGAGGTCGTGCCAGACCCCGAGGCGCGTGCGCCGGGCCGAGGTGCCTGGTTGCACGAACGACTCGATTGCTGGGAGGCAGCGGTGGCACGCCGAGGCTTCCAACGCGCCTTCAAGGCGCCCGTGAACATCCCTGAAAGAACCGTAGACTTCATCTCCACATGGCCAAGAAGCGCGTCCACGAACTAGCCAAGCAGTACGACATGCCCTCGAGCGAGGTCATGAAGCGCCTGCAGGCCTATGGCCTGGACGTCAAGGCTGCCGCGACGGCCGTCGACACGGAGCTGGCCGACGCCGCTCTCACCGGCAAGCCGAAGCCCAAGCAGGCGTCCGCCAACGGCAAGAAGAAGGCGGCGCCGCAGCCGCCCGCGCACACCGGCGTCGGCTTCGACCGCCCGGCGCCCCGCGCGCCGCGGCCGGCCGCCAACGCCGACGCTCCCGCCGACCAGAAGCCGGCCGACGGCGCGAAGGACGGCGCCAACAAGCGCCCCACGCGCTCCTCGCTGCAGGGCGAGCGCGCCCCCGGCTCGGGTGGCGGTGTCCGCCGCGTCGTCATCGACTCGCAGGCCGCCCGTCGCACGGGCCCCGGCGGCGGTCCCGGCGGCCCCGGCGGAGGCCCCCCGCGCCGCCCGCCGCGCCGCGGTGGACGCCGGCGCCGCGGCACCTACACGGAGCCGATGCCGCAGGACGTCTCGGCGCTGAAGGCCGACACGATCCGGATCAACTCCGGCTCGACGGTCAAGGACGTCGCCGAGTACCTCGGCGTCGCGGTCCCCGAGATCATCAAGAAGCTCATGAGCCTGGGCGAGATGGCCACGCTCACCCAGACGCTCTCCGACGACGCGATCCAGGTCATCGCGGACGAGTTCGACAAGGAGATCGAGATCGTCCACGCCTCCGAGGAGGCCGACGCCGAGCCCGAGTTCGACGACACCGCCGACGAGCTGCAGGCTCGCGCGCCCGTCGTGACGATCATGGGCCACGTCGACCACGGCAAGACCTCGCTGCTGGACGCCGTGCGCGAGACCGAGGTGGCCGAGGGCGAGGCCGGCGGCATCACCCAGCACATCGGCGCCTACCAGGTCAACCACGACGGCAAGACGATCACCTTCCTGGACACCCCGGGCCACGAGGCGTTCACCGCCATGCGCGCCCGCGGCGGCCAGGTCGCCGACATCGCCGTCATCGTGGTCGCGGCCGACGACGGCGTGATGCCGCAGACCCGCGAGGCGATCGACCACGCGAAGGCCGCCGAGGTCCCGATGCTGGTCGCCGTCAACAAGATCGACAAGGAGGGCGCGGCAGCCCGACCGCGTCCGCACCGAGATGACCAACCTCGGCCTGCAGCCGGAGGAGTGGGGCGGCGAGACGATGTTCGTCGACGTCTCGGCCAAGACCCGGCAGAACCTCGACGACCTGATCGAGTCGATCCTGCTCGTCGCCGAGGTGGAGGAGCTCAAGGCCAACCCGGACGCCGACGCGTCGGGCCAGGTCATCGAGTCCAAGCTGGACCCGGGCCGCGGCGCCGTCGTGACCGTGCTCGTCCAGCGCGGCACGATGCGCATCGGCGACGCGGTGGTGGCCGGCGCCCACTGGGGCCGCGTCCGCGCCATGCACGACTTCAAGGGCACCCGCGTCAAGGAGGCCGGCCCGTCCGAGCCGGTCGAGGTGCTCGGCTTCGACACCGTCCCCGAGGCGGGCGAGTTCGTGCGCGTCGTCGAGAACGACCGCAAGGCACGCCAGATCGCCGGCGAGCGCGCGACGCGGCTCAAGCTCGAGCAGCAGGCCCGCCGCGGCGGCAAGAAGTTCTCGCTGGAGACGATCTTCGACCAGCAGCGCGGCGCGCTCGTCACCGAGCTGGCGCTGGTGCTCAAGGCGGACGTGTCCGGCTCGCTGGAGGCCTTCGAGGACGAGATCGCCAAGCTCCCGCAGAACGAGATCACGATCAACGTGGTCCGCACCGGGGTCGGCGGCATCACCGAGTCCGACGTCAACCTGGCCGCCGCGTCCAACGCGGTCGTGCTCGGCTTCAACGTCCGGCCCGTCGGCGAGGCCGCCCAGCTGGCCGACCGCGAGGGCGTCGAGATCCGCAGCTACTCGGTGATCTACCGCGCGATCGACGAGCTCCGCGATGCCATGCAGGGCATGCTCGCGCCCGAGGAGGTCGAGGAGACCGTCGGCGCCGCCGAGGTCCGCGCGATCTTCCGCGCCTCGCGCATCGGCACGATCGCCGGCTCGATGGTCACCGACGGCCGCATCACCCGCGGCGCCAAGGTCCGCCTGGTGCGCGACGGCACGATCGTCTACTCCGGCGAGATCGCCTCGCTGCGCCGCGGCAGCGACGACGCCCGCGAGGTGCTGGCCGGGTTCGAGTGCGGCATCGTGCTCGAGAACTACGCGGACGTGAAGGAAGGCGACATCATCGAGGCCTACGAGACCCGCCAGGTCGAGCGGACGCTTTCCTAGTCAGTGGACGAGCCCGCGTTCGTGGTGCTCATGCGCGTCCACCTGCATTTCCCCGAGTCCGGCTCGCTGAAGGCGAAGCGGGCTGAGCTGAACCGCGTCAAGGCCCATCTGCGCAACCGGATGGGCGCGTCGGTCGCCGAGGTCGCCCACCAGGACACCTGGCAACGCACGACGCTGGCCGTGGCGTTCGCCGAGGCGAGCCCCGGGCGGTGCGAGGAGGCGGCCGACCGGGTACAGCGGATGCTCGACGCGCGCTACCCCCAGGGGGCCCGTGTCGAGCGCCGTATCGGCTCCTGGGAGGAACTAGGATGAGCGCCGACCGGATGCGCAGGGTCGACGAGGCCATGAGGGAGGTCTTGTCGGACGCCATCACGTCGGAGATCAAAGACCCGCGCGTCGGGTTCGTCACCGTGACTTCTGTCGAGACATCAGCCGACCTCCGCCATGCGCGCGTGTACGTGTCCGTGCTCGGGAACGAGCCCGTGCGCAAGCGCTCGATGGCCGGGCTGGAGTCCGCCCGCGGCTACCTGCAGAAGCGCGTGGCCGGCGAGCTGCGGATGAAGAACACGCCGACGCTCCAGTTCCTCTACGACGAGTCGCTGGACCGGGGGCTGCGGATCAACGAGATCCTCGAGGAGGAGGGCTCGTGAGCGGGGAGAACGGCGCCGCCGCGTCGCGCAAGCTCCTGCTCGACGAGCTGCGCGGCCACGAGAAGTTCCTGCTGACGACGCATGAGCGCCCGGACGGCGACGCCGTCGGCTCGCTCGCCGCGATGCAGCAGGTGCTGGCCGCGCTGGGCAAGGACGCGCTCGCCTTCGTGGCGGCCGACGAGTTCCCGCTGCCCTACGAGTACCGCTTCATCCGGCTCGAGGGGCTGGTCAGCGAGCCGCCCGACGACCTCTGCTCGCGGGTGCTGGTGTTCCTCGACTGCGGCAACATCGACCGCACGCGGGCGGACGACCTCAAGCACGAGGACCACCGGATCCTCAACATCGACCACCACCACGACAACACGCGGTTCGGGACGGTCAACCACGTCGACCCGGGCGCGTCGTGCACGGCGGAGATGGTGTGGGACCTCATGCACGGCCTCGGCGTGGAGCCGACGCTGGACATCGCCGAGGCGCTGTACGTCGGGCTGGTCACCGACACCGGCCGCTTCATGTACGAGAACACCGGCCCGCGCGCGCACGAGATGGCCTCCGAGCTGATGCGCCAGGGCGTCGACGCGCACGCCATCTACCGGCGGCTCTACGAGGGCATCCCGCAGGGCAAGCTCGAGCTGCTGGCGCGCGGGCTCAGCCACGTCGAGCGCTACGACGGCGGGCTGCTGACGGTCACCCACCTCACGCTCGAGGACTACCGCTCCACCGGGGCCGACGAGAGCTACTCGGAGGGCGTCGTGGACCACCTGCGCTCCGTCGAGGGCACCGTGGTGGCCGGGCTCGTGCGCGACCAGCTGGGGGACGAGACGCCCGCCCGCAAGGTGTCGCTGCGCGCCACCGACGACCGCGTCGACGTCTCGCGGATCGCCCGGGCGCTGGGCGGCGGGGGACACCGCCGCGCCGCCGGCTTCTCGACCGACCTCGACTTCCCCGAGCTCGTCGAGGTCCTGCGCGAGCAGCTCGCGCTGCAGCTTTGAGCGACGGGGTCACCGACGGCGTCATCCTCGCCGACAAGCCCGCGGGCGTGACCTCCCACGATGTGGTGGCCGCGACACGGCGGCGGCTGGGACGCGGCGTCAAGGTCGGCCACGCCGGCACGCTGGACCCGTTCGCGACCGGGCTCCTGCTGATCCTGGTGGGGCGCGCGACGCGCGTGCAGCGGTTCCTGATGGCGCTCCCCAAGCGCTACGAGACGGTCGCCCGGCTCGGCTGGACCTCGACCACCGGCGACCCGGAGGGCGAGCTGGCGCCGGGCGCGACGCCGCCCGACCCGCTCGTGCTGCCGACGGGGCGCATCCGCCAGCGCCCGCCCGCCTACTCGGCGGTGAAGATCGGCGGGGAGCGCGCGTACGCCAAGGCCCGCCGCGGCGAGACGGTCGAGACGGCAGAGCGCGAGGTCGAGGTGACGCGCTTCGAGGAGCTGTGGCGCGACGGCGACCGCGCCGGGCTGGCGATCGACTGCTCGTCGGGCACCTACGTGCGCAGCCTCGTGGCCGATCTCGGCGACGCCTACTGCCTGGAGCTCCGCCGGACCGCGATCGGGGCGTTCGACGTCGCCGACGCCGACGAGGAGCGGATCGTCCCGCTGGGCGACGCGCTGGGGTTCCTGCCCGAGGTCCGGCTGGGGCCCGACGACGCCCGCCGGGCGGGGCACGGGGTGGCCGTCGACGGCGCTGCGGAGGGCTTCGTCCGGCTCACCGACGACGACGGGCTGATCGCCATCGCCGAGCCCCGCGAGAGCGGCGACCTGAAGCCCGTCGTAGGCTTTCGCGGCTGATGCAGATCACCTGGCTCCCCGACGCGCGGCCGCGCGAGCGTCACGTCGCCGTCGGCGAGTTCGACGGCGTGCACGTCGGCCACCGCGAGGTGATCCGCGGGGCGGACACGGTGCTGACCTTCGAGCCGCACCCGCGCACGGTGGTGGCGCCCGAGTCGGCGCCGAAGCTGCTCACCTCGCTGGCGGTCAAGGCCGACCTGATCGCCGAGCTCGAGGTGTCGGAGCTGGTCGTGATCCCGTTCGACGGCACGCGCTCGCAGCAGAGCGCGCAGGACTTCATCGACCAGGAGCTGGTCGAGCGGCTCGGCGCGCGGACGGTCAGCGTGGGGGAGAACTTCCGCTTCGGCCACCGCGCCAAGGGCGACGCCGAGCTGCTGCGCTCCCAGAGCGCGTTCGAGACCCGCGTCGTGGAGCTGGTCGAGCTGGACGGCGAGATCGTGTCCTCCACGCACATCCGCGGGCTCGTCGGCTCCGGGGACGTGGGGACGGCGCGGCGCTTCCTGGGCGCCCCGTTCCAGATGCGCGGGACCGTCGCCCACGGCGACAAGCGCGGCCGCACGCTCGGCTTCCCGACCGCCAACCTGGTGCCCGACTCCGCGCTCGTGGTCCCCGACCACGGCATCTACGCCTGCCGCGCCCAGGTCGGCGGCGAGAACCGCCTGGCGGCGGTCAACGTCGGCGTGCGGCCCACGTTCAAGACCGGCCGCGGGCTGCTGGTGGAGGCCTTCCTGCTGGACTTCGACGGCGATCTGTACGGCAAGGAGCTGCGGCTGGACTTCCTCGAGCGCCTCCGCGGCGAGCGCCGCTTCGACACCGTCGAGGCGCTGGTGGAGCAGATGCACCGCGATGTGGACGACGCACGCCGGATTGCGGCGCACTGAACCGTTCCCCTGCTTACAAAGTGGACGATCAGGCTGAATCCTGAACGACGTTCAGGGGTACGGAGCGGACGATGAAGGTGGTGGTTGCCCACGCGTCCCCCGAGACGCGCGAGCGGTTCTCGGACGTGCTGGAGGAGGCCGGACACGCCGTCACGACGGCCGCGGAGGCCGGCGAGGCGCTGGAGCTGTCGCGCGAGAAGGTGCCCGACGTGATCGTGCTCGACGAGTCGCTGTGCGGCGACGCCGAAGGCCTGCTCGAGGACCTCAAGGGCGACGCCGACGCCTACCGCGCGGCGATCGTGCTCGTCGAGCAGCCCGGGCTGAACCTGGCCACCGCCGTCAGCGCGCTCGAGCGCGGCGTCCAGGACTTCCTGGTCGAGCCCGCCGGCGACGCGGAGCTGGTGGCGCGGGTGCGCGCCGCGGGCCGGACCAAGGGGCTCCAGCAGGAGCTCGTGGAGCAGTCGCGCCGGCTGGAGGCGATGATCTTCGAGGACCCGCTCACGCGGCTGTTCAACCGGCGGTTCATCCTCACCCAGCTGGGCGGGCTGGTCAGCGGCGCGCGGCGCCACGAGCACCCGCTCGCGGTGGCGATGATCGACGTCGACCACTTCAAGGCGTTCAACGACCAGCACGGCCACGCGGCCGGCGACGAGGTGCTCTCCGCGGTCGCCGACGTGATGCGGCTGCACCTGCGGGTGGAGGACCAGCTCGGCCGCCTCGGCGGAGAGGAGTTCCTGGCGCTGCTGCCCGACGCCGACGCCGCGGCCGCCGAGGCCGCCACCGAGAAGCTGCGCGCCGAGGTCGCCGCCGAGCGCGTGTGCCACGAGGGCCACGAGCTGGCCGTGACGGTGAGCATCGGCTGGGCCGCCTGGGAAGGCGAGACGGCCCAGGAGCTCCTGCGGCGCGCGGACGTGGCGCTGTACGAGGCGAAGCGGCTCGGGCGCGATCGCACGTGCGGCGCGCCTGCTAGCCTGCACCGCCGCGTATGACGTTGACTGCAGAGGAAAAGCGAGAGCTCGTCACCCAGTTCGGAAAGGGCGAGACCGACACCGGTGCGACCGAGGTCCAGATCGCGATGCTCACGCGTCGGATCAACCACCTCACGGAGCACCTTCGCACGCACAAGCACGACCACCACTCGCGTCGTGGACTGCTGATGCTCGTCGGTCGCCGCCGCCGCTTCCTGAACTATCTGCAGAAGAAGGATCTCGAGGGCTACCGCTCCTTGATCCGCGAACTCGGCCTGCGCCGCTAGCAGTGGCCATCATCGAGGCCGGGCAGCCTGCGCCCGAGTTCTCGCTCGCGACGTACCACGGCGACCCGTTCACGAACGAGGACCTCAAGGGCCGCATCACGGTCCTCGTCTTCTACCCGAACGCGTTCTCGCCGGTCTGCACGGACCAGCTGAGCGTCTACCAGGAGGTCCTCGGCGACCTCGCGGAGCGCGGCGTGACGATGTACGGCGTGTCGTGCGACAACGTGTGGGCGCAGGACGCCTTCCGCGACAAGCTCGGCATCACGATCGAGCAGCTGTCGGACTTCGAGCCCAAGGGCGAGGTGTCGCGCGCCTTCGGCGCCTACCACGCGGCCGGGTTCTCCGACCGCGCGCTCGTGATGACCGGCCCCGACGGCGCCGTGCTGTGGAGCTACGTCGCCGACTCGCCCGGGGGACATCCCCGGCGTCAACCTGATCTTCGACGCGCTCGACGCGGCCGCGGTCTGACGCGACCTCGGCTCCGCACCGCCTGAGCCGGGCCGCCACGTGCGCGGGCCGGAGGGCGTGCGGACGGTGATCGTCTACGGCGACTACGAGTGCCCGTTCTGCGCCGCGGTCGAGGCCGGGCTGCACGATCGGGAGCTGCGGGTGTCGTTCCGGCACTTCCCGGTGCGCTCGAGCCACCCGCGCGCCCAGGCCGCCGCGCAGGCCGCCGAGGCGGCCGCGCTGCAGGGGGCGTTCTGGCCGTTCCACGACGCGCTGTTCGCCGACCAGGGCCGCCTGGAGGACCCGCACCTGTGGGCGCGCGCCGAGGCGCTCGGGCTCGACGTCGGCCGCTTCGACGCCGACCGCCGCTCGGACGAGGTCGCCGGCTTCGTGCGGGAGGACTTCCGCTCCGGGATCCGCGCCGGGGTGGCCACGACGCCGACGCTGTTCTTCGACGGAGGCCGGCACGCCGGGCGTCCCGACGCCGCGTTGTGGGCCGCCCTCGAACCCTGACCGCCGCGATGCCGTATACCGAGGCGGCCATGACCGGCGGTGACGCACAGCTGATCGAGCGCATGCGCGGTGACCACACCGGCGAGGCGGTGCGCGCGCTGTACCGCACGTACTCGGGCGAGCTGTTCGGCTTCGCGCTGAACTCGCTGGGCGACCGCGGGCAGGCCGAGGAGATCGTCCAGGAGGTCTTCACCCGCGCCTGGCGGCACGCGGGCAGCTACGACCAGAGCCGCGGCAGCGTCCGCACCTGGCTCTACCAGATCGCCCGCAACGTGATCATCGACGCGCGCCGCCGCGCGTCCGTCCGTCCCGGCCTCGCGCTGCACGAGCCCTCCGAGAGCGACACGGAGCCCGTCGCGCCGACGATCGAGCAGGCGATGCTCGGCTGGCAGGTCGTCAGCGCGCTCGAGCGCCTCAGCCCGGAGCACCGGCAGGTCATCCGCCTCGCCCACTTCCAGGGGCTGAGCATGCGCGAGATCGCCGAGCGCTGCGACCTCCCGGTCGGGACCGTCAAGAGCCGAACCTGGTACGCGCTGCGATCGCTGCGGCTGGTGCTAGAGGAGATGGGGGTCCGATGACCGCCTGCGACCACGTCCGTCCCGACCTCGGCGGGTACGTGCTCGGCGGCCTCGAGCCGGCCGAGGAGGCCGCCGTCCGCGAGCACCTCGCCACCTGCGCCGACTGCTCGGCCGAGCACGCGCGCCTCGCCGGCCTGCCCGCGCTGCTGTCGCTCGCCGGCCGGCTCGAGGACGCGCCCGGCCCGGCGCCGGCCGTGGAGGAGCGCGTGCTCGACGCCATCGCCCGCGAGCGCGGCCCGTCGCGCCGCCGGAGCCTGAAGCTCGGCGGGAGGAACTGGTCTCCGCGCGTCCTCGTACCCGCCGGGCTCGCCGCGGTCGCGCTCATCGTGGCCGCCATCGCGCTCACCGGAGGCGAGGAGCAGGCGCCGGCGCCGGCCTACCAGGTCCAGCTGCGACCGACCCCCGGCTCGGCTGCGCGCGGCAGCGCCGCACTGGACAGCGTCTCTGGGAGGCACCTCGCTCAAGCTGGCCATCCAGGGCCTGCCGCCCGACCCCGACACGGTCTACGAGGTCGAGTGCGACGGCCCCAAGGGCACCGAGAGCGCCGGCACCTTCCGCGCCGACGCCAAGGGCCACGCCTACGTGGACCTCACCACCGCCGCGCGCCGCGGCGAGTACGACGCCATCCGCGTCGTCCGCCGCCACAAGCAGCGCGAGTACGACGTCCTGACCGCCACCCTGAACTAGGAGCCCAGCCATGCGCATCCTCATCCCGCTCGCCCTCGGACTGGTGCTCGCGGTGGCCGGCTGCGGCGGGAGCGACAAGAACGCCGGCGGCGGGGGTGGCGGATCGTCGGGCTCCTCCTCGTCGTCCCCGACCCCGTCGTCCGGTGGCGGCGGGCAGCAGCTCGCGCTGGCCGCGCCCGCAGACGGCGCGCTGAAGTTCGACAAGACGGCGCTCGACGCCAAGGCGGGCGAAGGTCACGATCAACTTCGACAACCCGGCGAGCGTGCCCCATGCCGTCGAGGTCGAGGGCAACGGAGTCGAGGAGGAGACGGACGAGGTCACCGACGACAAGGCATCGCTGACCGTGGACCTCAAGCCCGGGACATACGAGTTCTACTGCCCCGTCCCCGGCCACCGGGAGGCCGGCATGGAGGGCACGCTCACCGTCAAGTGAGCAGCTCGGCCACCCGCTGCGTGCGGTGGTCGAAGATCGCCTCGAGGTCGCGGGCCACGAACAGCCGGCGCGCGGCCTCGCCGAGCGGCCCGAGGGGGAGCGCGTAGCGCACGGTGTCGCGCATGACGGTGCCGCCGGCGCCGTCGGGGGCGAACTCGTGGGTGTGGTGCCAGAGCTTGTAGGGCCCCGACAGCTGCATGTCGACGAACCGCACGCCGGGCTCCCACTCCTCGATCCGCGTCAGCCACGACACCGGCACGCCGTGCAGGCGCAGCCGGTACTCGATCAGCGCGCCGACCCGCATCTCGATCGGGCGCGGCGTGACGATCCGGAACCCCAGCCAGTCGGGGGTGATCGCCTCGAGGTTCCCGGCGTCCGCGAAGAACGGGAAGACCTCGGCGGGCGGGCCGGGGAGCCGCTGCTCGCGGCGCAGGACGCGATGACCGAACACGACCGGGATACGGCCGTGGCGCGGGTGCCGATCACGAAAATGAGGTTCGTCCAGAATGGGCAAACCGTGCTCACCTCGGCGCGTTGCAGCGATTGTCAGGCAGCTAACCCAATTCATTTGGCTTCGGCGCTACGATCCGCGGCGTGGCGCTGCGAGGGGGAGTCGCGGGCGGCTGGGGGACCAACCTTGCCCGGGTCAAGGACTACAACGAGGTCGCCGTCCTCGAGATCGTCCGTGCCGGGGGCCCGATCGCGCGTCCCGCCATCGCCACCGCCACCGGCCTGACGCTGCAGACCGTCTCCAACATCGCCCGCCGCCTGCTGGCCGCGGGCGCCGTGCTGGAGGAGGCGGGGGAGGGGCGCTCGCGGCGGCTGCTGCGCGTCAACCCCGACGCCGCGTTCGCGCTCGGGATCCAGCTCGTGCGCACCGAGCTGGCGCTCGGGGTCGTCGACCTGGCGGGCACGATCCGCGGCTCCGCCTCGGTCGCCATCGGCGGCGAGGCGCCCGAGACGATCATCGACGGGCTGCCGGCCCTCGTCGACGCCGCGCTGGCCGAGGCCGGCGTCGGGCGCGAGCTGGTCCTGGGCGCCGGCATCGGCACGCCGGGGCCGCTGGATCTGCGGCTCGGCACCACGCTCAACGTCCTCAACCCGCCGTCCTGGAGCCACTTCGGCGTCCGCGACGCGGTCGAGCGCGTGCTCGGCCTGCCGGTGATCCTGGACAACGACGCCACCGCCGCCGCGCTGGGCGAGCGCTGGCGCGGCGCGGGCCGGCGCGCCGACAGCTTCGTCTACCTGTACCTGGGGGCGGGGTTCGGCGCCGGCCTCGTGCTCGGTGGCGGCGCCCACCACGGGCGGCGCGGCAACGCCGCCGAGCTCTCGCACATCCAGGTCGACCCGGCAGGGCCGCCGTGCGACTGCGGAAGCCGCGGGTGCCTGGCTCTCTACGTGAACCCGGACGGGCTGCTGCGCGAGGCGCGCCGCGCCGCGCTGGAGGCGCCGCCGAGCCGGCCGCTCGCGGCCGTGCCCGACACCGTCGAGGCGCTTGTCGCGCACGAGGACCCGCGCCTGCGGGAGGTCGTCGCGCGGGCCGGCGGGCACCTCGCCCGCGTGGTCGCGGACTGCTGCCGGCTCGTCGATCCCGAGCTGATCGTGCTCGGCGGGCCGCTCGTTGAAGTCGTGGGGCCGCCGTTCGCCGAGGCCATCGGGCACGCGCTCGAGCGCCTCGACGAGCCGGGCGCGCCACCACCGGAGGTCGAGCTCTCCGAGACGGGCTCGGAGGCGGGCGTCGTCGGGGCGGCGACGCTCGTGCTGCACGACCTCTACGCGCCGACGGCGCACAAGCTCAGCCTCGCCGGGCTGTCCGGGGAGCGAGCCGCATGAACCACCAGGGGAGGAGCAACGCGATGGGTACGAGGATCAGGATCGCGCTGGCCGCGGGTTTGGCCGCAGCCGCACTGACGGTGGTCGCCTGCGGGGGGAGCGACGACTCGTCCTCCGGCGGGAAGGCGAGCGGGAAGATCACCTACTGGGCGTCCAACCAGGGCGCCACGATCGACCAGGACAAGGAGGTCCTCGACAAGGCGATCAAGCGCTTCACCGACAAGACGGGCGTCGAGGTCGACTTCAAGGTGATCCCGTGGTCGGACCTGTGGAACAACATCACGACGGCGACCACCAGCGGCAAGGGCCCCGACGTCCTGAACATCGGCAACACGTGGTCGGTCTCGCTGCAGGCGACGGGCGCGTTCGAGAAGTTCGACGACGACGCCGTCAAGGACCTCGGCGGGCGCTCGCGCTTCCTGGACTCCTCGTGGGCGGCCAGCGGCGCCGAGGGTGAGACGCCGACCTCCGTTCCGCTCTACGGCCTCACCTACGGCCTCTTCTACAACAAGAAGATCTTCGAGAAGGCGGGCGTGCAGCCGCCCAAGACCTGGTCCGAGTTCGTCTCCACCGCCAAGAAGCTGACCAAGGACACCAACGGCGACGGCAAGATCGACCAGTGGGGCGCCGCCATCGAGGGCGCGAGCATCACCGAGAGCGCCCACTTCGCGTTCATCCTCGGCCGCCAGAACGGCGGCGAGCTGTTCGACGGCAACAAGCCGACGTTCGACTCCGACCCCATCGTCAAGGGCGTCAGCGACTACGTGAACCTGATCGGCCGCGACAAGGTCGTCAACCCGTCCAACGCGCAGTACGAGGACGGCACGCGCGTCCCGGCGCAGTTCGCGGAGGGCAAGACCGGCATGTTCATCTACCAGAACAACGCCGAGAACAACCTCAAGTCCAACGGCGTCAAGCCGGACATGTACGGCGTCGCCGAGGTGCCGGTGGCCGACGGCTCGAGCACCCCGATCATGTCCCACGTCGCCGGGATCAACATGTCGATCTTCGCCAACTCCGACAACAAGGAGGCGGCGATGGAGTTCGTGAAGTTCATGACCTCCGACCCCGAGCAGGTGCAGCTCAACCAGTCGTTCGGGAGCCTGCCGGTCGTCAAGGGCGCCCAGCAGGACGAGGCGTTCACCTCCAACAAGAACCTCGAGACGTTCAACGGGATCCTCGCCGACCACGCCGAGCCGATGCCGCTGATCACCGAGGAGGGTCAGATGGAGACGATCATCGGCGACGCGATGAAGCAGCTGATCGCCGACTCGGCCACCAAGGGCCCGGTCAGCGACGAGCAGGTCCGCGAAGCGCTGAAGGGGGCCAACGAGAAGATGGCGGCCGCGGGCGGCGGCTGAGCCGATGGACGTCGCCGAAGAGCGCCCGGCGCGGGCCGCACGCCCGCGCCGGGGCTCCTCCCGCTGGCTCGAGAAGGGCCGGCTGCCCTACCTGCTGATCCTCCCGGCGATCTGCTTCGAGCTGCTGGTCCACCTCATCCCGCTGCTGACCGGCGTCGGGATCTCGTTCCTGGGGCTGAACCAGTTCTTCATCCGCAACTGGTCGGCGGCGCCGTTCGAGGGATTCGGCAACTACCAGGTCGCGCTCGAGCTGGGCGGCCCGATCGGCAAGGAGCTGCTGCACTCGTTCCTGATCACGCTCGGCTTCACCGTGCTGGTGGTCGGCATCGCGTGGGGGATGGGGATGTGCGCGGCGCTGCTCGTGAACTCCGAGTTCCGCGGCCAGCGCTGGTTCCGCACGCTGTTCCTCGTCCCGTACGCGCTGCCGGTCTACGTCGGCGTGATCGCGTGGAGCTTCATGCTCGACCAGGAGAACGGCTCGTTCAACGCGCTGCTCGGCGACCTGCACCTGGTCGGCGACCCGCCGTTCTGGCTGATCGGCGGGAACGCGTTCTGGAGCCTGGTCGCCACCGTCGTGTGGCGGCTGTGGCCGTTCGCGTTCCTGATGACGCTCGCCGGGCTGCAGAACATCCCCGACGAGCTCTACGAGGCGGCGGCGGTCGACGGCGCCGGCCGCGTGCGCCAGTGGCGCCACATCACGCTGCCGCTGCTGCGCCCGGTCACCGCGGTGCTGCTGATCATCCTGTTCCTCTGGACCTTCAACCAGTTCGACGCGCCGTTCGTGCTGTTCGGCCGGGCCCCGCCGCAGTCGGCGGACCTGATCTCGCTGCACATCTACGTCAACTCGTTCGGGAACCTGAACTTCGGCCTCGGCTCGGCGATGTCCGTGCTGCTGCTGCTGTTCCTGCTGATCACGACGGTCGCCTACCTCCGGATCTTCCGCGTGGGAGGTGAGCGCGTTGCGTGATTCGCTCGGGGCGCGCCTGACGCGCGTGGCGGGGCTGGCGATCCTCTCGTTCGTCGTCATCTTCCCGCTCTACACGGTGGTGATCTCGTCGATCAAGCCGCTCAAGGACGTGCGCGGCGACTTCCACTGGATCCCGTCGGAGATCACCTTCCGGCCCTACGTGGACATCTGGGACACGATCCCGCTGGGGCGGTTCTTCGTGAACTCGCTGGTCGTCTCGCTGTGCGCGACGGTGGCGTCGGTGACGATCGCGATCTTCGCGGCCTACGCGATCTCCCGCTACCGCTTCCGCGGGCGCGGCGCGTTCAACGTGACCGTCCTCGCCACGCAGATGTTCCCCGGGATCCTGTTCCTGCTGCCGCTGTTCGTGATCTTCGTGAACATCGAGCGGATCACGGGCGTGACCCTGTACGGGACGCGGCTGGGGCTGATCGTGACCTACCTGACGTTCTCGCTGCCGTTCTCGATCTGGATGCTCGTCGGGTACTTCAACGCGATCCCGAAGGAGCTCGAGGAGGCGGCGATGACCGAGGGCGCGACGCCGCTCGGGGCGCTGTTCCGGATCCTGCTGCCGGTCAGCCGGCCGGGGATCGTGGCGGTGGCGATCTTCGCGTTCATCACCGCGTGGGGCGAGGTGCTGTTCGCCTCGGTGCTCACGACCGACGAGACGCGGACGCTGGCCATCGGCCTGCGCAACTACGCGTCGCAGAGCAACGTGTACTGGAACCAGCTGATGGCGGCCGCGATCGTGGTGAGCCTGCCCGTGGTGGTGGCTTTCCTCGCGCTCCAGCGCTACATCGTGCGCGGCCTGACGACGGGAGGGGTCAAGTGATGCGGGGGAGGGTCCTGGACTACGTGCCGGGCGAGGGCCTGGCGGCGGGCGCCGCGGGGGCGCAGGAGCCGGCGGGGGAGTGGATCGACGTGCCGGTGCCCGGCGACGTGCACAGCGCGCTGATCGACGCGGGGCGCATCGAGCACCCCTACTACGACCGCAACGAGGACGCCTGCGCGTGGATGGAGGAGCGCGAGTGGTGGTACCGGCTGCCGGTCACGGCGCCGGAGGTGGGCGACGGCGAGCGCCTGCGGCTCGTGTTCGAGGGGCTCGACACGTACGCCACCGTCTACGTGGACGGCGAGGAGGTGGGCTCGCACGCGAACATGTTCCGCCCGGCGGCGTTCGAGATCGGCCCGGGCGAGCACCTGGTGGCGATCCGCTTCGACCCGCCGCTCGCGCACATCGGACCGCCGATGCCCGAGCAGTGGGCCAACACCCCGGAGGAGCGGGTGTGGATGCGCAAGGCCCAGTACGGCTACGGCTGGGACTGGGGGCCGCGGCTACCCACGATCGGCATCTGGCGCCCCATGTCGGTGCGCCGCGAGCGGCGCGCGGTCATCACGGGTGTGGCGTTCTCGACGCTGGCGCTCGGTCCGGACGCGCTGGTCTCGGTGCGTGTCGAGGCGGAGGCGTTCGCCGCCCGCGGGGAGCTGGCCGCCGACGTCGAGCTGCGCGCGCCCGACGGCACGCTCACGACCGGCGGCGTCACGCTGCGCGACGGCGCCGGGACCGCGTATCTCGCGCTCGACGACCCGCCGCTGTGGTGGACGCACGACCTCGGCGAGCCCGCGCTGCACGACCTGCGTGTCGTGCTGCGTGACGGCGACGAGCCCGTCGACACCGACGAGCGGCACGTCGGCGTGCGCACGATCGAGCTCGACCAGTCGCCCGACCCGGGGGAGCCGGGCACGCGGTTCTTCCGCTTCGTGCTCAACGGCCAGCCGATCTACGCCCGCGGCGCGAACTGGATCCCCGCCGAGTCGTTCCCCGGCGCGGTCGAGCCCGCCCGCTACGCGCGGCTGCTGGACGCCGCCCGCGAGGCGAACATGAACATGCTGCGCGTGTGGGGCGGCGGGATCTACGAGTCCGATCGCTTCTACGCGGGCTGCGACGAGCGGGGGCTGCTCGTCTGGCAGGACTTCATGTTCGCCTGCGCCACCTACCCGGAGGCCGAGCTGGCCGAGGAGGTCGACCTGGAGGCGCGCGCGCAGGTCGCGCGGCTGCGCAGCCACCCGTGCCTGGCGCTGTGGTGCGGCTGCAACGAGAACCAGTGGATCCACGACCGCAACCACCCGCGCGGGTACGGCACGCGTGTCCCGGGGGCGCTGTTCTACGACGAGATCCTCCCGCGCGCCGTCGCCGAGGTCGACGGGCGCACCCCCTACTGGCCGGGCTCGCCGTTCGGCGGCAACGACCACAGCGACCGCGCCCAGGGCAACGTGCACAACTGGGAGGTGTGGCACGGCCAGTCGCGGCGGCGGTTCGGGGAGCCGTCCGATCATGAGATCACCCCGGAGACCGTGCGCTTCGACCGCTACGCGGAGGACGACGGGCGCTTCGTGAGCGAGTTCGGCGTGCTGGCCGCGCCCGACCGCGAGACGCTGCGGCGGTGGATCCCCGCCGGCGAGCTGTTCCACCACAGCGAGGCGATGGACCACCACACCAAGGACACGCCGAAGAACAAGGTCGACATGCTGCTCGAGTCGGTCACCGGCGTGGCCGGCGACCTGGACGAGTTCGTCGACTTCTCGATGATCGCCCAGGCCGAGGCGCTGAAGTTCGGCATCGAGCACTTCCGGCGGCGCAAGCCGCACTGCTCGGGCTCGCTGGTGTGGCAGCTCAACGACTGCTGGCCGGTGCTGAGCTGGGCGCTGCTCGACTACCACGGGTTCGGCAAGGCGGCCTACTACGCCGTCCGCAGGGCGTTCGCGCCCGTGTTGGCCTCGCTGAAGGCCGACGGTCGCCGACGGGCTGGAGCTGTGGATCGTCAACGACACCGGCAAGCCCGTGCGCGACACCGCCCGGCTGCGCGTCGGCACGTTCGCGGGGGAGGAGGTCTCCGCCGAGGAGGTGACGTTCGAGGTCGGACCTCACGAGAGCCGGCTCGTGCACCGCTTCGCGGTCGACGGCGGGCCGGACCGCTACGCGACCGTGCGCGGGAGCACGTTCCCCGCGCAACCGCCACTTCTTCGCGGCGATCAAGGACCTGCGGCGCGAGCCCGGACGCCTCGAGCACCGCATCGAGGACGGGGCGGTGCACCTGCGTGCGGAGACCTATGCGTACTTCGTGCACCTCTCGTGTCCGGACGAGGACGCCTGGTTCGAGGACAACTACCTGGAGCTGGCCCCTGGCGAGGAGCGCACCGTGAAGGTGCGCGGCGCCGACGATCTGACCGTGCGGGTGCGCTAGAGACGGAGTAGCGTCGTGCCATGACGACCGTCGCGGTGCTGGGCGGTGGAGTGGCGGGCCTCAGCGCCGCCCACGAGCTGGCGGACCGCGGGTTCGAGGTGACCGTCTACGAGCAGCGCGACGCGCCGGGCGGCAAGGCGCGCAGCATCCCGGTGGCCGGGTCGGGGACCGACGGGCGGGCCGACCTGCCGGGCGAGCACGGCTTCCGCTTCTTCCCGGGCTTCTACCGGCACCTGCCGGACACGATGGCCAGGATCCCGTCGGGCGGGCGCACCGTCCGCGACCACCTGGTCGGCGCGACGCGGATCCTGTTCGCCCAGGCGGGCGGCCCGAACGAGATCATCGCGCCGGCGCACCTGCCCGAGTCCGCCGAGGACTTCGCGGTGCTGGCGCGGTTCCTGCGCGACGCGTCCCTCCAGGTCGGCGTCCCCGTCCACGAGTACGCCGTGCTCGTCGAGCGCCTGCTGACGCTGCTCACGAGCTGCGACGAGCGCCGCTTCGAGCAGTGGGAGCTGCAGAGCTGGTGGGACTACACCGGCGCCGAGCGCCGCAGCCCCGCGTTCCAGCGCTTCCTCGCCGACGGCCTCACCCGCACGCTCGTCGCCGCCCGCGGCCGCGAGATGAGCGCCCGCACCGGCGGGATGATCCTCGTGCAGCTGCTGCAGGACCTCGCGCGCATCGGCGGCCGCGCCGACCGGGTGCTCGACGCCCCGACCAGCGAGGTGTGGATCGACCCGTGGGTGGCGCACCTGCGCGGCCGCGGCGTCGACGTGCAGCTCGGCTCGCCCGTCGAGGCGCTGCACCTGGCCGGCGGGCGGCTCGCGGGGGCGACCGTCGCGGGCTCCAGGATCGAGGCCGACCACTACGTCGCCGCCCTCCCGGTCGAGGTCATGCGCCTGCTCGCCTCCCCGCCGCTGCGCGCCGCCGAGCCGCGGCTGAAGGGGCTCGACCGCCTGGTCACCCGCTGGATGAACGGCGTCCTCTTCTACCTGGACCGCGACGTGCCGCTCGTCAACGGCCACGCGATCTACATCGACTCCGAGTGGGCGCTGACCTCGATCTCGCAGAAGCAGTTCTGGCCGCGGGTGGACCTCGCGCGGCGCGGCGACGGGCGCGTCCGCGGCGTCCTCTCGGTCGACGTCTCGGAGTGGCAGCGGCCGGGCCGGCGGACCGGCAAGGTCGCCCAGCTGTGCACGCCGGAGGAGATCTTCACCGAGGTGTGGGGGCAGCTCGAGGACCACCTCGACGGCGCGCTCGACGGCGTCACCGTGATCGATCGCTTCCTGGACCCGGCGATCGTGTTCCCGAACCCGACCGGCGCCGCCAACCTGGAGCCGCTGCTGGTCAACACCGCCGGCTCGTGGGCCGACCGGCCCGACGCCGTGACGCGGATCCGGAACCTGTTCCTGGCCTCCGACTACGTCCGCACCCACACCGACCTGGCGACGATGGAGGCGGCCAACGAGGCGGCCCGCCGCGCGGTCAACGGGATCCTCGACGCGACGGGCTCGAACGCCCGGCGCTGCGAGGTGTGGCGGCCGCCGGAGCCGAAGGCGTTCGCCGCCGCGCGCGTGCTGGACCGCGTGCGCTGGAAGCTCTTCCACCGGCCGGCCAAGCCGCCGCTGGAGCTCTCCGACAGCGGCGAGCTGCGCCCGACGGGGCCGCTGGCGCGGGCGCTGCTGCGGCTCGGCGCTCGCAGGCGGCTGAGGCCGGCCTCGGCGCAGCCCTGCTCGAGCGCGTCGAGCCCGAACGCCTCGACCGGGCCCGAGCGCGCCGGTGCCGTCGACGCCCTGCGCCGGCGGCGCGGCGCGCGGCCCAGGCCAGGAACGAGGCGGTGAAGTCGTACGCGTCGGCGCCCGTGAGGTGGACCTCGGCGAGCGGCTCGCCGGCCGCGTCGTAGGCGATCGCCGGGATCCAGGACAGCGTGTCGCGGCGTCGTGCCCGCCTCGGGCGCGCCGGCCAGCGCGACCAGGCGCTCGCCCGCCGCCTGCAGCACCGCCGCGCACGCCCGGGCACGCTTGCAGCGCGCACCGAGCCGGCCAGCGTGCGCGGCCTGCAGCGGGCGGGCGAGCGGGCCGAACCAGCCGAGGTAGACGTTGACCTCGCGCAGCTGCGGGAAGCGCGGCGGGCAGGCCGAAGTGCTCGGCGCCGCCGACGGAGATCGCCGCGCGCGTCCTTGCCCTTGACGTGGAAGGCGCGCACCCGCTCGGCGGGCGCGCACGCGCCGGATGCGCCCGTCGCGGAAGGCGTGGCTGTCGTTGAGCGTCGCGCCCGACGAGCGACTCGCGCGTGCCGGCGCTGGCCGCGCCGGCGCCCATGCCGAGCGACGTAGTAGCCGACGTCGACCCGCACGGCGCGCTCGCCGGCCTCGCGCAGCGCCAGCGCGCCCGGCCAGCGCGCCGGGCACGAAGTCGTAGCCCATCGCGGTCATCAGCGCCGCGCCGTTGCGCGCCGCGGGCGCCGCCGAACTCCTCGAACACGCGGCGGATGAAGGCCGGCTCGCCCGTCGAGTCCAGGTAGGTGCGCGCCGGCGGCGATCGCGGCCCGCACCGCCGGCGTCGCCCCACTTCGCGAACGGCCCGACGGTGGAGATCGAGCGACGTCGCCGCGCTCGACGGCGGCGAACACCGAGTTGCGGCGCATCGCGTCGGCGCTTGACGGTCTCCAGGCCGCCGAGGCGCTCGGCGAGCTCGTCCAGGCGCTCCTGGTCGAGCGGCCGGCCAGCACGGGCCGCTCGCCCTGGGCCGCGAGCCGCTCCGCGACGAGGCGCCCGGTGTACCCGGTGGCTCCGAAGACGACGATCCGCGCGGCCATGGCGGCCAGCGGAGCCGGTACGCCATTCCGCCAGCTAGAATGCATCCAACGACTACCGAAGCGTCAAGAGATGCAGAGGGCTCGCTCACGAGGAGCGGGCGCAGAAAGGACCACATGGCAGAAGTTTCTCCGGTGACCGTGACCGTCGAGGTCGGCGGCCGCGAGATCGCCTTCGAGACGGGCAAGCTGGCCAAGCAGGCCTCCGGCTCCGTTGTTGTTTCGTCGGCCGACACGCGCGTGCTCTCCACCGCGACGGCCGGCAACCTGCGCGACGTCGACTTCCTCCCGCTGACGGTGGATGTCGAGGAGCGCATGTACGCCGCGGGCAAGATCCCCGGCTCATTCTTCAAGCGCGAGGGCCGCGCGGGCGAGAAGGGCACGCTCGTCGCCCGCATGATCGACCGCCCCCTCCGCCCGCTGTTCCCCAAGGGCTGGCGCCGTGAGACCCAGCTGGTGAACATGCCGCTGTCGGTCGACCACGACGCGCCGTACGACATCCTCGCGATGAACGGCGCCTCCGCCGCCCTGATGATCTCCGACATCCCGTTCCCGCAGCCCGTCGGCGCGGTGCGGATCGGCAAGATCGACGGCAACTTCGTCGTCAACCCGGGCGAGGAGGCGATGCAGGAGGCCGAGATGGACCTCGTCGTCTCCGGCACCGAAGAGGCGATCCTGATGGTCGAGTGCGGCGCCAGCGAGGTGCCCGAGGCCGAGATCCTCGACGCGCTCGACATCGCCCACGGCGCGATCAAGACCAT
The DNA here is from genome assembly GCA_963723395.1 of uncultured Solirubrobacteraceae bacterium. Lineage (GTDB taxonomy): Bacteria > Actinomycetota > Thermoleophilia > Solirubrobacterales > Solirubrobacteraceae > DATFQI01. The sequence continues at coordinate 27,473 of CAVRQL010000008.1, forward strand.
CGTCGCCGCTCAGCACGAGCTGCGCGAGAAGGCCGGCAAGGAGAAGGCCGAGGTCGAGGTCCCGCAGGTCGACGAGGACCTCTACGACCAGATCCAGGGCTCCCACGGCCAGCAGCTCGACGAGGCCACCTCGGTCGAGGACAAGCTCGCCCGCCAGGACGCCACCAAGGCCGTCGAGGAGGCCGTGCTCGAGGCAGTACTCGGGCGACCCGACGGCCCCCGAGACGTACGCCGAGTACCTGGCCAGAAGGCGCAGCTCGCGTTCGACAAGCTCGAGAAGACGCATCATCCGCCAGCGCATCGCCGTCCAGAAGAAGCGCCCGGACGGCCGTGGCACGGACGAGATCCGCGACATCTGGATCGAGGCCGGCGTGCTGCCGCGCGCCCACGGCTCCGCCGTGTTCACCCGCGGCCAGACGCAGGCGCTCTCCGTGGCCTCGCTGGGCACGACGCGCGAGGAGATGCGCGTCGACGGCCTCGGGCTGGAGACGTCCAAGCGCTACTGGCACCACTACAACTTCCCGCCCTTCTCGGTGGGCGAGGCCGGCTTCATGCGCGGCCCCAAGCGCCGTGACATCGGCCACGGCGCGCTCGCCGAGCGCGCGCTGGTCCCGATGATCCCGTCGGCGGAGGAGTTCCCCTACACGATCCGCGTCGTGTCGGACATCCTCGAGTCCAACGGCTCCTCGTCGATGGCCTCGGTGTGCGGCTCCTCGCTGTCGCTGATGGACGCGGGCGTGCCGATCAAGCGGCCGGTCGCCGGCATCGCGATGGGCCTCATCAAGGAGGGCGACGACTACGTCGTGCTCTCCGACATCGCCGGCGTCGAGGATCACCTCGGCGACATGGACTTCAAGGTCGCCGGCACGGAGCGGGGCATCACCGCGCTCCAGATGGACATCAAGATCACGGGCGTGACCTTCGACATCCTGCGCGACGCGCTCTCGCAGGCCAAGGAGGGGCGCACCTTCATCCTCGGCAAGATGGCCGAGGTCATCGAGGGGCCGCGCAGCGAGCTCTCCCAGTTCGCCCCGCGCATCTCGACGATCAAGATCGACTCCGGACAAGATCGGCCTGCTCATCGGCAAGGGTGGCGAGACCATCCGCGGCCTGTGCGAGGAGTTCGACGCGCAGATCGACGTCGACGACGACGGCAACGTCCTCGTCTACGCGCAGACCGGCCAGCAGGGCGACGCCCTGATCGACCGGATCCGCTCGATGACCAAGGAGGTCGAGGTCGGCGACTCGTTCCAGGGCAAGGTCGTCAAGACGACCACGTTCGGCGCGTTCGTCGAGCTCGCCAAGGGCACCGACGGCCTGCTGCACATCTCCAACGTGTCGCCCGGCCAGCGGGTCGACACCGTCGAGGACGTGCTCAACAAGGGCGACGAGATCGCCGTCCGCGTGGTCGAGGTCGACCGCGAGCGCGGCCGCATCGGCCTGCGCCTCGCCGAGGACCCCGACATCGCCGGCAAGTCCGTCGAGGAGCTGGCCACGGTCAGCGCGGCGGCGGCGGTGGCGGCGGCGACCGCGGCCCGCGTGGCCGCGGCGGCGACCGCAACGGCGGCGGCCGCGGCGGCCGCGACCGCGATCGCGGCCCGCGTCGCCCGCGCGGCGACAGGGACCCCGAGCGCAGCTAGCGCCCTGCCCGACCACCGGATCACCCAGCTGGACAGCGGGCTGCGGGTCGCGACGGAGCACATGAGCTCCGTCCGGTCCGCGGCCCTCGGCTTCTTCGTCGCCACGGGCTCGCGTGGCGAGACGGCCGACGAGTCCGGGCTCTCGCACTTCCTCGAGCACCTGCTGTTCCGCGGCACGGACCGCTTCGCGTCCGCGGAGATCGACCAGCTGTTCGACGCGATGGGCGCCGAGCTCAACGCCGGCACGGACAAGGAGAGCACCACCGTCTACGCGCGGATGCTCGACCAGCACATGCCGCGCGCCTTCGAGGTGATGGCCGACATGGTCTGGCGGCCGGCCTTCCGCGAGGTCGATCCCGAGCGCGACGTCGTGCTCGAGGAGATCGCGATGTACGAGGACGACCCGCAGGACACGGTGTTCGACGTCCTGGGGGAGGCCGTGTTCGGCGAGCACCCGCTCGGGTGGCCGATCATCGGCCGCGCTCCCGTGATCCGGGACACGCCGGTCGACGTCATCTCCGCCTTCCACGCCCGGCGCTACGTGCCGGGCTCGGTGGTGGTCGCGGCGGCCGGCAGCGTGGACCACGACCAGATCGTCGAGCTCGCCGAGCGGACGCTCAACGGCGACCGCACGGGGGAGACCGGGCCGCTGCCCGAGCCCGCCCCGGCCGAGCTGCGCTCGACGGTGCGCTTCCAGCGCAAGGACACCGAGCAGTGCCACGTGTGCCTCGGCGCCGCGGGTCTCCAGCGCGGTGACGACCGCCGCTTCGCGATCCGCGTCCTGGACGCGATCTTCGGCGGGCTGTCCTCCTCGCGGCTGTTCCAGTCGGTGCGCGAGGAGCGCGGGCTCGCCTACTCGGTCTACTCCTTCAACGGCCAGTTCTCCGACACGGGCCAGATCGGCCTGTACCTCGGCACGCGGCCGGACAAGGTCTCCGAGGCGATGGGCGTCGTCCGCGACGAGCTCCAGCGCATGCGCGAGAACCCGGCCTCCCAGGAGGAGCTGGACCGGGCGCGCGAGAACGTCAAGGCGCGCGTGATCCTCTCGATGGAGTCGACCGGCGCGCGCATGAACCGGCTCGGCGCCTCGCTCATGTACGGCCTGCCGCTGCTGGAGCCGGACGAGATCATGGAGAAGATCGACGCCGTGTCGCTCGACGACCTGCGCGCGCTCACCGACGAGCTGTGGGCGCCGGAGCGCCTCTCGGCGGCCGGCATCGGCCCCGACGAGGACGTGTTCCGCTCCGCGGTCGCGGAGGTGACCCCCGCCGCGCAGGTGGCCGGCGTGATCCGCGTCGCCGTGGCCGGCGCCGCCGGCCGGATGGGGAAGACCGTCTGCGAGGCGGTCGAGGGCGCCGAGGACATGGAGCTCACCGGCCGCGCCGACCCCGCGCTCGGCGTGGCGGTCGCCGACGTGCTGGGCGACGCCGACGTCCTCGTGGACTTCACCCAGCCCGACCAGGCGCTCGGCAACGCGCGCGAGGCGCTCGCCGCCGGCGTGCACGTCGTGATCGGGACCTCCGGGTTCGACCAGGACGGGCTGCGCGAGGCGGCCGCGTCGTCGGAGGCGAAGGCGTTCTTCGCCCCCAACTTCGCGATCGGCGCCGTGCTGATGATGCGCTTCGCCGCCGAGGCGTCGAAGATCATGGACCGCGCCGAGATCATCGAGCTGCACCATCCCGGCAAGCTCGACGCGCCCTCCGGCACCGCCGCGCGGACCGCCGAGATGATGGAAGGCGACGTGCCGATCCATTCCGTGCGCCTGCCCGGGCCTGGTCGCCGACCAGGAGGTCATCCTCGGCGACGTCGCGCAGACGCTCTCGATCCGCCACGTGACCACCGACCGGACGAGCTTCATGCCCGGCGTGCTGCTCGCCATCCGCGGCGTCGCGGACCTGCCCGAGTCCCCGACGATCGGGCTCGAGCACATGCTGTGGCGCTCGTAGCGGTCACCGACCACGCCGTCGAGCGCTACGGGGAGCGGGTCCGCGGGACGCTGGACCCGCGCACGGAGATCGCCGCCAGGGTGGGCCGGGCGCTCGCCGCCGGGCGCAGCGAGCCCGGCGAGCGCGGCGCGGTGCTGGTGCGTGACGTGCAGCGCCCGGCCCTCGTCTACGTCTGCATGGAGGACAGGCCCCGCGGCGAGCTGATCGTCGTCACGCTGTACGAGGAGGGCGAGGAAGCCGCCGTGCCGCGCCAGTTCACCGACGCGCTCCGGCGGCGGACATGAACGCCTCGGGCGAGACCGTCCCCGCGAGCGTGCCGAAGAAGCCGTCGGTCAGCTCGCGGTTGCCCCGCATCGCCTCCCACAGCTGACGGATCTCGGGCGGCGGCTGCAGGCCCGCGAACTGCAGCGCGGTCGCGTAGCCCGCGCCGGCCATCTCGTTGCGCCGGCGCTCGTAGCCCTCGAAGTCGTCCTCGAGGACGGCCTCGGCCAGCAGCTCCGCGTCGCGGAAGGCGTCGGTGATGCCGTTGGCGAGGATCGGGTCCTTGTGGAAGCCGGCGTCGCCGACCAGCGCCCAGCCCGGCCCGTACGGCTTGCGGAACCGGTTCGGCGCCTGCAGCGTGCCGCGGAAGCGCTCCTCGCGCTTGCCGCCGCGCAGCCGCTCGGCCAGCCCGGGGGCGTGCTGCAGCGCCTCCTCGAAGCTGCGCTCGACGTGCTTGCGTACCTCGTCGAAGCGCTCGCGCGGCCAGAACGCGATCACCACGACGCGGCCGTCGTGGGTGGGGGAGGCGACGATCATCATCCCGTCGCGCGGGTAGAGCTCGGCGCCCTTCATGTCGACGCCGCTCCAGTAGGAGTAGTACGAGCAGGTGAGCGGCGGGGCCTCGTCGTACTCCGGGGCGTGCACGGCGCGGGCGATCATCGAGTGGCGGCCGTCGGCGCCGATCACCAGCTTCGCCCGCTCGACCTGGCCGTCGCGGGTGCAGACGCCGACCGCGCGGCCGTTCTCGAACAGGACGCCGTCGACGGAGTAGCGCTCGCGGACCTCGGCTCCGGCGCGCGCGGCCGCGGTCACGAGGATGCGGTCGAGCACGTGGCGGCGGGGCGAGTAGGCGAGCTCGACGCCGTCGATCGGCGGCGGCGCCCCGTGGACGGCGAACGGCCCGACGTCCAGCGTGTACTCGCGGATCGGCGGGCAGCCGGAGGCCGCGACCTTGTCGAGCAGGCCCCAGCGGCGCAGGGCGGCCACGCCGGGCTGGTGGATGTAGTGCGTCGACAGCGTGTCGCTGGGGAACGTCGCGCGATCGAGGAGGAGGACGCGGCGCCCGGTGCGGGCGAGGAGCATGGCGGTCGGCGCGCCGGCCGCGCGGGCGCCGACGATGATGGCGTCGTACATGGAAGGCCTCGAGACAGATAGTGTGATCCACAGTTTGTAGACTGTGATGCATAGCAATGTCAAGCGACCTGAACCTCTTCTCCTACATGCTGCTCGGCCTCGTCGGCCGCGGCGGGGCCGGCCCGTACGACCTCCGGCGCATGGTCCAGCAGGGCCGGATCTACGACTGGGCGGGGGAGAGCCAGTACTACGTGGAGCCCAAGCGGCTCGCCAAGCTCGGCTACCTGGAGGCCCGCAAGGAGCCGGGGCGCACCCGCGAGCGGACGGTCTACACGCTGACCGACAAGGGGCACGAGGCGCTGCGCGAGTGGTCGCGCACCCCGGTGCACTTCCCGCGGCTGCAGCACGAGGCGCTGATCCGGCTCCTCGTCGCCGACCTGGTCGACGAGCACGACGTCCGCGAGAGCCTGGCGACGCTGCGCGACGACATCGCGGAGCTCTCGGGCAAGCTCGACGAGGCCGAGGCGATGGCCGCCACGCTCCCGCATCGCGAGCGATATCTGATGCTCGCGCACCGGCTCAGCCGGAGGATGCTCGACGTCCACCTCGAATGGCTGGATGAGGTGGAGCGAGAGCTGTCGTGAGCAAGGTCAAGCTGAGTCATCCGGACAAGGTCCTGTTCCCGGACGCCGGGCTGACCAAGGCCGACCTGGCCGACTACTACGCGGCGGTCGTCCGACGCGATGCTCCCGCACATGCACGACCGCCCGATGAACCTGTGGCGCTGGAACGCGGGCATCGAGGGCCAGCGGGTCGTCCAGCAGGACATCCCCAAGGGCGCGCCGGACTGGGTCGACCGGGTCGAGACGCCGCGCCGGCAGGGCGGCACGAACACGCACATGATCTGCCAGGACGCCGACACGCTGCGGTGGCTGTCCAACCAGAACTGCATCACGCCGCACATCTGGACGGCGCGCCAGGACAACCTGGACAAGCCCGACCGGCTCGTCTTCGACCTCGATCCGGAGGAGGGCAGCGACTTCGAGCTCGTGCGCGAGGCGGCGCTGGCCGTGGCGGCCCGCCTGCGCGACGAGGGCCTGGAGCCGTTCGCGATGGTCTCCGGCTCCAAGGGCATCCACGTGGTGGCGCCGCTGAAGCGCACCCGCGAGTCGCGCTGGGTGCGCGAGCGGGCGGGGGAGCTGGGGGCGGAGATCGCCGCCGAGCACCCGTCGCTGACCACCGAGTGGCGCAAGAACAAGCGCGAGGGCCGGATCCTGGTCGACACGGCGCGCAACACCTACGGGCAGACGGTCGTCGCCCCGTACGCCGTGCGCGCGCTGCCGGGCGCGCCGGTGGCCACGCCGCTGACCTGGGACGAGGTCGAGGACCCGAAGCTGACGCCGCAGTCGTGGACGATGAAGACGATGCCCGAGCGGCTGTCGTCGAAGGGCGACCCGTGGGCTGACATCGCGCGCCACGCGGGCACCCTCTCGGGATAGCCTCCACGTATGGGGTTCATGGACAAGGCCAAGAAGATGGCCGAGCAGGCACAGACCAAGCTGGACGAGGCCCAGAAGCAGTTCAACGCCGGCCAGGGCGCGCAGCAGCCTTCGGGACCCGTCACCGAGTACGACAAGCACGGGCGCCCGATCCCGCCCTCTGAGCCGGCGCCGCCGGCCGCGCCGATGGGCGCCGGGACGCCGCCCCCGCCGCCGCCTCCGGGCTCGCTCGACGAGACGGCGCCGCTCGCCGCCGCTCCGCCTCCGCCGCCTCCGCCCGCGCCGCCGGCGCCTCCGGCGCCGGAGGCCTCGGTGCCGCCGCCTGCTCCGCGGCTCCGGCTCCGCCCGCTGCTCCCGCGCCTCCGGCACCGCCGGCGCCCGCGCAGCCCGCCGCCGAGGGGGACGAGTACGCGCCGCCGAAGCTCTCCTCCGGGGATCCGCTGTTCGGCTGATGCCGCGCTTCGTGCCATCCTCTGAGTCCATGGACGAGATCCGCGGACTCTTCACGGCCATGGTCACGCCGTTCCGCGCCGATGGCAGCGTCAACGACGAGGCCGGCGTCGCGCTCGCGCGCCACCTGCTCGAGCAGGGCTCGCACGGGCTCGTCGTGTGCGGCACGACCGGCGAGGCCAGCACCATGACCGACGAGGAGCACGTCGGCTTCGTGCGCACGATCGCCTCCGAGCTCGGGGACGAGGCGCCGATCTTCGCCGGCGCCGGCTCCAACGACACGCGGCACGCGACGCACCTCACCGAGGCCGTCGTCGAGGCGGGCGCGCAGGCCGTCCTGTCGGTCACGCCGTACTACAACAAGCCCAATCGCCGCGGGCTCCTGGCGCACTTCGGCGAGGTCGCCCGCGCCGCCGGCGGCCGGCCCGTGATCCTCTACAACATCCCGTCGCGCACGGCGCTCAACATGCCGCCGGACCTGCTCGCCGAGCTCGCGCAGATCGAGGGGATCGAGGCCGTGAAGCAGTCCAACGGCGCCGAGCTTGGCCTGATCGACGGGCTGAGCGTGCTCACGGGCAACGACGAGGACTACCTGCGCGCGCTGGAGCTGGGCTGCAACGGCCTCATCAGCGTGGCCGCGCACGTCGCCGGCCCTGAGATGCGCCGGATGTTCGACGAGCCCGAGCAGCGCGCGGAGATCGACGCGCGGCTCCAGGACGTCTACGAGACGCTCTTCTGCACGGCCAGCCCGATCCCGGTCAAGGCCGCGCTCAACATGCTCGGCCACGACGTCGGGCCGCTGCGGCTCCCGCTCGTCGAGGCCTCGGACGAGGAGCGCGCCCGCGTCCAGGCGATGCTGGAGCGCCATGATCTGCCTGCTCGCCGCCCCAGCCTCCACGCGCCACGGCGTGAGTGGGACCCTGCGCGTCCTCCCGCTCGGAGGCGTCGGCGAGATCGGGAAGAACATGACCGTCGTCGAGTACGACGGCCGGATCGTCGTGATCGACTGCGGGCTGCGGTTCCCGACCGCCGAGATGATGGGCATCGACCTCGTCCTGCCCGACTTCACGTACCTGCGCGACCACGTCGACGCGATCGAGGCGATCGTGATCACCCACGGCCACGAGGACCACCTCGGCGCGCTCCCGTGGGTGCTGCGCGACATCGGCCAGACCAGCGTGCCGGTCGTCTACGGCGGCCAGCTGACGGTCGCGATGGCGCGCTCCAAGCTGGACGAGCACAAGCTGCGCGACGTCAACCTCGAGGTGCTCCCGATCGGCACGACGGTGCAGGCGGGGCCGTTCGGGCTCGAGCGCATCCACCTCACGCACTCGATCCCGGACTCCGGCGGCGTCGCCATCACGACCCCGCTCGGGACCGTGCTCTTCACCGGCGACTACAAGTTCGACCAGACGCCGGTCGGCGGCGCTCCCGCCGACATGGCGCGGCTGGCGGAGATGGGGCGCGAGGGCCTGCTGCTGCTCTGCGGCGACTCCACGAACGCCGACCGCCCCGGCGTGTCGGGCTCCGAGTCGCTCGTGGGGCCGAACCTCGAGCGCGTCTTCCATCACTGCAAGGGCCGGATCGTCGTCACCTGCTTCGCCTCGAACATCCACCGCGTGCAGCAGGTCGTCGACGCGGCGGCCGCCAACGACCGCAAGGTCGCGCTGGTGGGCCGCTCGATGCGCAAGAACGTCAACATCGGCCGCTCGCTGGGCCACATCGACGTGCCCGAGGGCATGCTCGTCCAGCCGCGCGAGGTCGACCAGTTCCCGGACTCCCGGCTGGTGGTCATCTCGACCGGCTCCCAGGGCGAGCCGCTGAGCGCCCTGCGCCGGATGGCCTATCGCGACCACCCGCAGGTGGAGCTCAAGAGCGGCGACACCGTCGTCTTCTCCGCCACGCCGATCCCCGGCAACGAGCGCTCGGTCAACGAGACGATCGACCGGCTGTACCACATCGGCTGCGACGTCGTGACGGCCCGCGACGCCCCGATCCACGCCTCCGGGCACGGGTACCAGGAGGAGCTCAAGATGATGCTCAACCTGACCCGGCCGAAGTACGTGATGCCGGTGCACGGCGACTTCAAGCGGATGCTGCTGCACGGCGAGCTCGCCAAGGCGGTCGGCGTCCCGGCGGAGAACATCTTCAGCCTCGAGAACGGCGTGCCGCTGGAGATCGACGCCGACGGCGCGCGGCTGGGGGAGCCCGAGACCGCCGGCATGATCTTCGTCGACGGCGTCGACATCGGCGACGTCGCGGACGTCGCCCTGCGAGACCGCCGGATGCTCTCGGCCGACGGCATCTTCATCATCGTCGCGACCATCTCCGAGCAGGACGGCTCCTCGGTCGTGGCGCCCGAGGTCCTCGCCCGAGGCGTCCCGTTCCTGGACTCCGGCGGCAAGATCATCGAGGAGCTCCGCGACGCCGTCGAGGACTCCCTGGACCGAGCGGCGGAGCAGCGCGTCACCGAGATCGACGTGCTCGAGTCGATGCTCCACGACGACATCGCGGCGTTCGTCTACAACCGGCTCAAGCGCCGGCCGATGATCCTGCCGGTCGTCGTCGAGGTCTAGCCCAGGCGGTCGATCCGCCAGCCCGCGGGCGTGCGGACCAGGTGCAGCCGCGTGTCGGGCATCACGCCGTGCGGCGTCTCCAGGCGCGCGGTGGCCTTGGCGTCCCCGGTGACGTCGACATCGATCTCGTCCGGGTTGTCGTACGTCTCCTCGACGTCGTCACGGACGTCGAACGGCAGCTGCGCCAGCCGCGTCCGCGTGTCCCGGCCGACCACCCGAGGGCACGCATGCCGGCTCTTCGTCCGCACGGCGGCCCGGAGCTCCCGGGTGTAGAACGCGCACGCCTGCCGGCCGTTCCCGTCCAGCGAGGCGCCGATGTAGCTCTTCACGACGGCACGGACGTCATCTTCAATGCCGCCGCCGCCCACGCCGCAGCCGGCGCCCAACGGGACGAGGACGGCGACGAGGGAGGCGGCGAGGGCGCGCGGCGGCATGAAGGCACGCTAGGCCCGCCAGGGTCGACCGGCCAGATTCCGGAGACTCAACTTGCTCGTGGGCCCGTCCCGGGACCCGGAGCGTCACTCAGAGCCGCGACCGGCCTGCACTCCGACCTTCGACAGCGCGTCAGGGGCGCCGTCCAACCCGACCGCCGTCGCCCCGTTCGTCGGCGGAGGCGAGACCGGCCCACCGTCGATCCGGGACCGGAACGGGATCGCGGCGAGGATCAGCAACAGCGTGCCGCCACCCGCGACGGCATACGCCACGCGGGGATCGAACAGCGCCACGATCGCGCCGCCCAGCAGGTAGCCGACACCCGGCATCGCCGCGCCGATCGACTCCATCAGCCCTGTGATTCGCGCCTGGTACGCGGTCGGGGTGCGCTCCTGCAGCGCGGTCATCACGGCGATCCACTGGACGCCGTTGCCCGCGCCGCCGACGAGCGAGATGAGGCAGGCCACGAGCAGCGTGTCGGCGGCCGCCAGCCCGAGGTAGCCGATCCCGATCGCGAGCGTGGAGATCACGACGAGGCCGAAGGCCGACCAGTGCTTGATCTGGAAGTAGACGAGGCTCCCGATGACGATGCCGGCGCCCCAGGCGGCCAGCAGGACGCCGTAGCCCGCGGAAGTCGTCCCGAGGCTCTCCTTCGCGTAGATCACCTCGATCGGGATGATCAGCGTGAAGAGGATGAGCGCCACCGACTGGCCGACGAGCAGCACCCGCACGGCGACGTTCTCCCGCGCATAGCGCAGTCCAGAGCGGAATCGCTCCCCGAAGAGCTCCCGCTCGCCGCCGTCGCCCTGAGGCAGGTCACGCGTGGCCGCGAGCACGACGGCGATGATCAGGAACGAGGCCGCGTCGACGTAGAGGGCCGCGGCTATGCCCAGCTCGGCGATCAGCAGGCCCGCCAGCGCGGCACCGCCGACCGACGCGAGCGCGAACCCGACGTTCATGAGCGCATTGCCCTCGCGGAGCAGCCCTGCCGGCTGCAACACCGCGGCGACGGCCCCGCGAGTGAGTCCCCGACCCGTGATGGCGAGGCTGCCGTCGAGGAGCGCGAGGGCCAGAACGAGCACGAGGATGAGGTCGCCCTCGGCAAGCAGCCCGAGGGCCGCGAACACGAGGGCCTCCAACACGTAGATCACCGGCAGACAGCGACGGAGCGGGAGCTGATCGAGCCGAGCCGTCAGCGCCGGCGCGAGCAGAGCCGGAAGGAACTTGGCGGCGATGAAAAATGCCGCGGTTGCAGCGACATCCTGCGTGCGGTCGTACACCAGCACGGCCAGCGCGACGACCCCGACCGAGTCGCCGATCTCGTTGACCGTATAGGACGCAAGCAAACGGCCGAACGGCCGTACGCCGAGCGGAGCCGAACGCCTCCCCATCACCAGCGCAATCCTATCTGTTAGGCCGGCACGCCCGTAACTGGACGAATGTCTGGCCAAAACACGCGCTAGAGCGCAGTTTCGCTGTCAAGTCGCTTACCTCGGGTGCCGACTACCAAGGTGTCGTGACGAGACGTACGGGCGCTCATTTTGGACGTGCAGGTCGTCGCTGCTGGTCGCCGTGCAGCTGATCGCGGCGGTCGCCGTCCGAGCGCTTCGGACTGGCAGCCGATCGAGCTCGTCGGCGCTGCTCCTCGTGCTGGCCGTCGGCAGCGAGGTGCTGACCGTCGAGGTTCGCGGCGTGCGGATGTCCGGCTCGTTCCTCGCCATCGTCCTGGCCATGGCGCTGCTCGGGCCCGCTCCGGCTGCCGCCATCGGTGTCGGCTCGTCGCTGGTCGATGCGCTCGTCGACTCGCGCGGCGACCTCTCGACCAGGCGCTCAGCAACGTCGCGAACTACGCGATCTTCCCGCTCGTCGGTGGCGCGCTGATCCAGCTCGTGGCCAGGTCGGACGTCACGCCGGCGAGGCGGACGCGCTCGGCTTTCGCCGCGCTCGTCCTGCTGGTCTTCATGGTCACGAACTCCCTGAACTTCGTCGATGGTCGCCGGCTCCTCAACGCTCGACGCAAGGGCCTCTCGTTCTGCGAGGCGTGCGGACGATCTACCTCAAGATGCTCCCGTCCGAGTTCGCGACGGGGCTGCTCACCGCCGGCGTGGCCTTCAGCTACGGCCAGATCGGTGTTGGCGCCGTCGGCCTGCTCGCTGTCGTGCTCTTCATCTTCCAGTACCTCATCCGCACCGTGCATCGAGGCGCATCGAGCGCGGCGAGGAACTCGAGAAGCGGACCCGCGAGCTGGCCTCGCTGCAGGTCGGCCTCCTGACGCACGGTGCTGCAGACGCTTGTCGATGCGCGACGCGATGACGGCGCGCCACTCCGCGGCGGTCGCGCGCTACGCCGCGAGGTCGCCAAGCATGATCGGTCGTCGACGAGCGCGAGCAGGACCTCATCCACACGGCCGGCCTGCTCCACGACATCGGCAAGTTCATCTTCCCCGACTCGATCCTCTTCGCCGAGCGCAAGCTCACCGACGAGGAGTGGGAGACCGTCAAGCTCCACCCGGAGCAGGGCGCGAAGCTCGTCCGTCGCATCGAGGGGTACGGCCCCGTCGCCGACATCATCTACTGCCATCACGAGCGCTACGACGGCAACGGCTACTACAAGGTGCCGCTCGAGGACATCCCGCTCGGCTCGCGCATCATCGCGGCGGCGGACACGTACGACGTCATGACCTCGCGCGACTCCTACCGCCGCCCGGTGAGCTCCGAGGCGGCGCTCGCCGAGCTCCGTCGGGTCGCCGGCAGCCAGCTCGATCCCGATCGTCGTGGACGACGTTCGTAGAGATGATCGCTCGAGCGCGCGTATCGCCTTCCATCACGCGGACGAGTCGGACTTCGAGCTGGAGCTCGCGTTCGATCGCCGAGTCGCGGACTACGCGCGCCCGCGCAGCGCCGTCGCCTAGTAGACAGCGTGTTCGATTCAGCCCGCGACGCTCGATGCGCCGAATCGAGACAGGCCTTGAACGAGAAAGAGCGCCCGTGAGGCGCTCTTCTCAAGTTACGTTCACGTTTCGACGATCTAGTGCTTGTAACCCATGTTCAGCCCCCTACCTGTCCTGCTCCCTCTGCGGCTGCAACCGCTCCGGGAGTCGATTCGCATTCCTGACGAAGCGAAAGATAGGTACGGGGGTCGGTTGGGCGTTATCGAACATGCGTCCAACGACGGGCCACCTCCGACCAGGAAGTGGTCCGTTTCTCTTGCGCCGGCGGTCGCTGATCCTGTAAGGGCGCGGCCGTTTGGCTCTACTGCGTGGTTGACCGGTTTCGAGTGCTTGAACGAAGCCGCGTGCGGAACCTTGCTGTCACCGGATCGGACGTTCGTCCAGTTGTGTCCAGACGAGCCTTGGACGCGCCGATAAGGGCGCCCTTCGGGCTCGACAGTACGCCGGCCCGATGAGAGGAGCGCGAGCTCCTGGGCGCGTCGACAACGTCGTGAGCCCACCGTCCGCGGCGCCCGCTCACGACGTTGGCGTCCATATATATGGCGACAACGTCGGGTACCAGCGCGTACCGGCGACCGCTCACGACGTTGGCGTCGCCGGCAACAACACCCCCTGCCCCTCGGTGCAAGGCCGTTACGGCGCCCCGCGCCGCCGCCGGCCTCACCAGCGCCTGCAACACCAGCGCCCAGAACGACAAACGCCCCGCCGGCCACCACAGGGCCGACGGGGCGCTCGAAAGAAGCGAAGAGCGGAAGAGAGGGCTAGGCGAGCGCCTTGCCGACGGCGTCGATGACGCGGTCCGCCTGGAAGGGCTTGACGACGAAGTCCTTGGCGCCGGCCTTGATCGACTCGAGGACCTTGGTCTCCTGACCGAGGGCCGAGCACATGATCACGCGGGCGGCGGGGTCGAGGGCGATGATCTCCTTGAGGGCGGCGAGGCCGTCCTTCTCGGGCATGGTGATGTCGAGGGTGGTGACCTCGGGCTTGAGCTCCTGGAAGCGCACCACGGCCTCCTCGCCGTTGCCGGCCTCTCCGACGACTTCATGGCCGCCCTTCGTGAGCACGTCGCTCACCATCTTCCGCATGAAAGCGGCATCGTCGACTACCAGGACACGGGCCATCGGGCCACCTCCATGTCGTTCTCAGGGGTCTCGTTCGAAGGGTCGAGCACGGTTTCGATCCGGACGGCCCACTCGTTGTTCTCGGCCACCATCAGGCGGCCGGTCGCGAACCGGCGTCCGTTGACGTACAGGTCGATCGGGTCGTCGGCGTTCTCGTTGAGCTCGACGACGGCGCCGCCGGGGAGCTCGACGACGTCGGCCGAGGGCATGTACGTGCGGCCCAGCTCGGCCCACACGCGCACCGGGATCCCGGACAGCGAGGGCTTGCCGTTGCCGGCCGGCAGCGCCGGCCGCGGCGCCGCCCGCGCCCGGGTCGGTCACGTGCTCGGTGGTCAGATCGTCGAGCGCGCGGTCCATCCGCACCACGAAGGCGTTCGGGACCAGCTGGACGAGCCGGCACGGCTCGCCGCAGACGGAGAAGGCCGCGCGCACGACGTGCGGCGAGGAGCCGTAGGCGTCGGCGGCGTCGGCGGCGGACTCGAAGAAGCGGGTCTCGGGCACGCCGATCTCCACCTCGGTCTCGAGGACCGAGGAGATCGCGGCGGCGGCCGTGGCCATCATCTGGTTGCCGGCCTCGGACACCGCGGACAGCTCGAGCTCGGTCAGCTCGGTCGCGTCCGAGGGCTCGATCTCGGTCTGGCCCATCATCGCGCCCGCCAGGCGCCGGGCGCCCTCGAACGTCATGACGAACACGTTGCCGCCCGTGACGCCGTCGACGTAGGCGACGTTCGTGGCGATGGCCGGGAAGGGGAGGCCCGGACAGCGGCTCGACGCCGGCGTCGAGGACGGCGATGTCGCCGGCCTGGACCTGCCCGGGGGCGAACATCTCGAGGACGCCCATGGCGGCCTCGGAGCTGGACTGCGCCAGCCGGATCAGCGCGTCTTCAGAGCTCATCGGCGCACTCCTCTCGCGGGACCGGTGACCTGGACGGCACGGCGGGCGCCGGAGCGGCCCGGGCGGCCCTGGTGGACGGGGACCTTGTCGGCGAACAGCGTCACGCCGGAGTCGGTGGGGGTCTGGAGGTTGAGGACGTCGCCCGGCTTGAGCGCGAGCACGGCCTCGATCGGGAGGTGCACGCTGGCGACCTCGGCCCGCACGGGGACCTGGACGCCGCCGATCGCGCGCCGCACGGACAGCGCCTCCTCGGCGTCGGTCGTCGGCTGCTCGTCACGGCCGCTGAAGCGGTCGATGACCGGCGCGATGGCCTGCCAGGGGACGAGCAGGGAGAGCGTGGAGGAGACGCCGTCGAGGCGGGCCTCGATCGTCATGGTCAGCGTCGGCTCGGACACGCCGGCGGCCTGCGCCGTCTCCATGTGGGCGTCGATCGCGCCGCCGCCGAGCTCGAGCTCGAACATGTCCTGCCAGATCACCGACATCTGGGTCACGAGGCGGTCGAAGAAGTAGGAGGCCAGCACCCAGTCGATGTCGGTCAGGCGGCGCTGGCGGGCCGCGCCGGGGTCCGAGCCGCCGGAGAGCAGCTCGATGGCGCCCAGCAGCAGCGACTCCTCGCCGGAGAGCATCATGTTCGTGCCGACCTGCTTGATCTCGACCATCGAGGTCAGCGCGCCGTCGGGCACCGCCGCGTGCGCGTTGGCCCACGTGAGCTGGCTGGTGTTGATGACCTCGAGCTCCAAGCGGCGCCCGCAGCTCGGCCGACATGCGCGACGTCGCGGTACGGCAGAACGCCTCCATGCCGCGCTTGATCCGGCGCTCCTGGTCGGAGGTGAACTTCGTCGGGCGCGAGAAGTCGACCGCGTGCACGCGGCGACGCCGGCGCACCTGCGTCTGAGGCTCGTCGGGGAGCTTGCCTTCGCGCGCCGCGTCGACGAGCGCAGCGATCGCGTCGGGGCTCAGGACCTCGCCTGGGTTCATGCGGCTACCGCCATGCCCTTTGTATTCGGCAGAAGTCGCTCGTCCTTGCCCCCGGCTTCGCGAACAGTGACCTCACCGGTCGCCACATCGACCTTGATCGTGCGCCCGCGCGAGCCTCCGACGGCCTCCGCGACGATCGGGATCCGCTGTGCGAGCGAGCAGCTCGCGCACGGCGATCGCGTTGCGCGAGCCGACCTCGAGCGTGCTCGAGCCGGGCGCGCCGAACATGCTCGCGCCGCCCACCAGCATCGCCTGCAGCCGCACACGCGGGGTGCCCACAGCGGCGAGCTCGTCGATCAGCGCCGGGACGGCGTGGTCGGCGAACTTGTGCGCCGCCGGGCCCGGGACGTGCCCGGTGCTCGTCGGCAGCACGATGTGCGCCAGCCCGGCGATCCCGCCGCGCCGGTCCATCAGCGCCAGCCCGATGCACGAGCCCAGCCCGAGGGAGATCAGCGTGTGGCCGGCCTCGGCCGACACCGCCAGCTCTCCCATGCGGACCATCGTCTGCATTACGCGAGACCGAGGCGCGACAGCAGCTCGCCGACGCCGTCCTGCGTCGGGACGAGCATGAACGACACCGCGCAGTCCTCGCCCTCGACCTGGAGCTGCGAGTCCAGCATCAGGGCCACGTCCGAGGCGTCGGCCTGGCCGGCGAGCACGGTCGCCACGAGCGCGCCGAGCATGTCGGTCGCGGTCGCCGGCGGGGTGGGCTCCATCTCCATGCCGGTCATCTGGCACAGCGCGTTGATGTAGGAGGTGCCGACGATGTTGCCGATCTCGCCCAGCGCGGACGGGATGAACTCGCTGCCGGGCTCCAGGCCGAGGATCCCGCACAGCGCGTCGGCCTCCGAGGGGGTGACGAGCAGGAGCACGGTGCCCTCGAGGTCGCCGACGATGCCGAGCACGATGGCCGTGATCTCGGACTCCGGGTCGCCGGCGGCGTCGATGGCGTCGGCGAAGGCGAGCGCGCGGGCGCTGGGGACGGTGATGTCGACCGAGCGGCCGAGCATGCTCGAGAGCGCGGTGCTGGCGGTGCCCGAGCCGATGTTGGCCAGCTCGCGCAGTGCGTCGAGCTGCATTTCCGTGTACTGGATGCTCACGAGCGTCCTTCCTGGGTCGGGTTGATGGCGTCGCAGTCGATGATCAGGGCGATCTGACCATCGGAGAGGACCGCGGCGCCGGTGAGCCCGCCGTCGGCGACCTCCGGGGGCAGCGGGCGGGTGACCAGCTCGCGCTGGCCGACGAGGTGGTCCACGGTGAGCGCGAAGCGCCCCGCGGTGCCGCGGACGATCACGGCGTGGGTGGCGTCCGGCGCCGGGGAGCCGGAGAACCGGGCGGAGGCATCGACGATCGGCAGCACGCCGTCGTCCATGAGCAGCATCTTGCTGCCGGCCGCGGAGCGCACGGCGTGGTCGGCGAGGCGCAGCGTGCGCTCGATGCGGTCGATCGGGATGGCGAACGGGTCGCCGGAGACGTTGACGAGCAGCGCGGCCATGATGGCCAGCGTCAGCGGCAGGCGGATCTGGGCGGTGGTGCCCTCGCCCTGCTCGGAGGTCAGGGTGACCTCGCCGCCGAGCTCGCGGATCGACGTGCGGACGGCGTCCATGCCGACGCCGCGGCCGGAGATGTCGCTGGTGACCTCGGCGGTCGAGAAGCCGGGATGGAAGAGCAGCTCGGCGGCGCGCCCGGCGTCGATCGACGCGATCGCGTCCTCGGTGATCAGCCCGCGCTCGGCGGCCTTGCGGCCCACCTTCTCGGGGTCGATGCCGCGGCCGTCGTCGCGCACCGTGATGACCACGTTGCCGCCGGCGTGGCGGGCGGAGATCTCCAGCGTGCCGGTGGTCGGCTTGCCGGCGGCGGCGCGCTCCTCCGGCGGCTCGAGGCCGTGGTCGAGCGAGTTGCGCACGAGGTGCACGAGCGGGTCGCCGAGGGCGTCGACCACGGTGCGGTCGAGCTCGGTGTCCTGGCCGACCAGCTCGAGGTGGACGTCCTTGCCGAGCTTGGTCTGCAGGTCGCGGACCAGGCGCGGGAAGCGGAGGAACACGGCCTCGACGGGGATCATGCGGACCTGCATGACCATCGCCTGGAGGGCGTGCGAGGTGCGGGTGAGGCTCTGCATCGCCTGCGAGAGGCCCGGCACGTCGGCGCCGGCGGCCAGCGCCTCGACCTCGGTGCGGTGCAGGACGAGCTCGCCCATGTAGTGCATGAGCTGGTCCAGGCGCTCGGCGTCGACGCGGACCGTCGAGGCGGCCTTCGGCTTCGCGGCCGCGGGCGCGGCCGCCTTCGGCGCGACAGGCGTGCCCACGTCCGCGATCGCCTGCGCGACCACCGCGGGATCGGCCACCGGGGCCTCCTCGCCGCCGACCAGCACGGCGAACGCGTCCGCGACGTCCGGCACGGTGGCCGCCGTGGCCGACAGCGTCGACTCCTCGGCGTCCGTGGCCAGCCACAGGTCGATCCGGGTGCCGGCGAACGAGTCGACGGCGTCCTCGGCGGGGCTGCAGGACAGCAGCTCGCCCATCTCGCCGAGCGCCGAGATGACCATGTAGGCGCGGACGGCGGGCATCTGGGCGTCGTCGGCGAGGACGGCGCTGACGTGCACGACGCGGCGGCCGGCGGCCAGGGCCTCGAGGTCGTCGGGGGTCTCGGAGGTGCCCTCGCGCTCGGCGGCCTGCTCCGGCGTGCGGTCGCGGACGAGGCCCTGGAGGCGCTCGATCAGCGGCTCGGGGACGATCTGCTCGGCGCCGGTGGCGTCGATCGCGTCGACGGCGGCCTCGAGGGCGTCCAGGCACACGAGCAGCACGTCGACCGCCTCGCGGCCGAGGCCGTCGGTGCGCTGGCGCAGCAGCTCGAAGACGTTCTCCATCTCATGGGTCAGCGCGGCCATGCCGGCGAAGCCCATCGTCGCGCTCATGCCCTTCATCGAGTGCGCGATCCGGAAGATCTCGTCGACCGTGGCCTGGTCGTCGGGCTGCTCCTCGATGCGGACGACCGCGAGGTTCAGCTCCTGGAGATGCTCACGGCCCTCCGCAAGGAACATCGGGAGGTATTCGGAGGTCTCCATCAGGCGCTCTTCCTGTAGATGAAGTGGTGGGTGGACTCCAGGCCGAGGTCGCGGGAGTTGGCGACGCGCTCGGAGGTGCCGACGACGAGGTGGCCGCCGGGGGCGAGCGACTCGACGAGGCGGCGGTGCAGCTGGTCGCGCACCTCCTCGGTGAAGTAGATGACCGTGTTGCGGCACATGACCAGGTCGTAGCGCTCGCGGGCGACCGGCATGCGGAGCAGGTCGCCCTGCTCGAAGCGGACCATGCCGCGCAGCGCCTGGGAGGCCTGCCAGCCGCCGCCCTCCTGGGCCTCGAAGTGCCTGCGCAGGAGGGGCTGCGGGGCGACGCGGGCGTCCTCGGCGGTGAACATGCCGGTGCGCGCGCGGGCCACCATGCGACGGTCCAGGTCGGTGCCGACGATCGAGACGCTCGCCTTCGGGGCGGCCTCCTTGCAGATCGCGGCCAGCGTGTACGCCTCGGCGCCGTAGGACGAGCCGGCGCTCCAGGCGCGGATGCGGCCGGATGCGGCGGCGACGCCGGGGAGGATGTCCTTGCGCAGGGCCTCCCACTGCTCCTCGTGGCGCCACAGGTGCGAGACGTTGATCGTCACGCGGTCCAGGAAGGCGTCGAGCTCGTCGGGGTCGCGGCGCAGCAGGTCGCCGTAGACGGGCAGGCTGACGGCGCCGCGGCGCTGGACCCAGGTGCGCACGCGGCGCTCCATCTGGCCGCGCTTGTACTGGAGCAGGTCGACGCCGCAGAGCTGGCGGACCTTCTCGCACAGGCCGGTGAAGTCGTCGCTGCCGAGGGTGGCCTGGAAGGCGACGGCGGCGGGGGCGGGGCGGGTCGGGACCGCAGGGCGGGAGGAGGGGGTCATGCGGCCTCTCTGGCGATGGCGCCGGCGAGCTCGTCGAGCGGGAGGACCTCGTCGGCGAGGCCCGCCTCCGCGACGGCGCGTGGCATTCCGTAGACGGTGCAGGTGGACTCGGCCTCGGCCAGCACGCGGCCGCCGGCGGCGCGGACGGCCTTGGCGCCCTCGAGGCCGTCGCGGCCCATCCCGGTGAGGACCACCAGCACGGTGCGCGGGCCGTAGAGCTCGGCGACGTCGGCGATCGTGAGGTCGGCGCGCGGGCGCAGGCCGCCGATCGGCTCCTCGTCGGACAGGCGCGGGCGGCGGTCGATGCCGAGGCGCAGGTGCGAGCCGCCGGGCGCCATCAGCGCGACGCCGGGGGAGAGGGTCTCGCCGCCGGTGGCCTCGCGGACGGTGAGGGCGCTGGCGGCGTCCAGCCGGGCGGCGAGCGAGGCGGTGAAGCCGGGCGGCATGTGCTGGACCATCAGCACGCCGGCGCCCAGGGTGCGGGGCAGCGCGGGGACCAGCTCGGCGAGCGCCTTGGGGCCGCCCGTCGAGGAGGCGATGACGACGACGGGGGAGCCGCCGCGACGGCGGGGAGCCGGGTGCGAGGCGCGGCGCGGGGCGCAGCGAGCAGGGGCGGGGCGGCGGACGCGGCCGCTGTGGGCGGCGGCGTCGACCTTGCGGCCGAGCTCGTCGGTGAACGTGCCCATGCTCTCGCCGACGGACGGCTTGGCCACCAGGTCGAAGGCGCCCTCGGCGAGGGCGTCGACGGCGCGGGCGCCGTGGGCGGGGGAGAAGGCGGAGACGACGACGACCGGGACCTTGGCCGCACGGCCGTCGCGCAGCGCGCGCAGCACGCCGATGCCGTCCAGGCCCGGCATCGCGAGGTCCAGCGTCATCGCGTCCGGACGGTGGTCGCGGCACGCGGCCAGCGCCTCGTCGCCGTCGGCGGCGGTGGCCACGACCTCGAAGCCCTGCCGCCCCAGCGCGTCGGAGAGCATCCGCCGCATCAGGCGGGAGTCGTCGGCCACGACGACGCGCTGCTTGGAGCGTGCGAGCACCAGCTGCCCTGGTTCTCAGCCGCGGAGCTACGCCGCCTGCGCGGCGAGCTCCTCGGCGGCCTCTTCGGCGAACAGGCCCTCGGCGTTCAGGAGCACGACGAGGCGGTCGCCGATCTTGGCGATGGCCTCGATCGACTCGCGGCTGGCCGTGGGGACGTCCTCGAGCTGCTCGGCGTCGACGGTGAGCACCTCGTCGACCTGGTCGACCATGACGCCGACCTGCGAGGCGCCGGTCTCGACGATCACGATCTTGCCCGGCTCGAGCGTCCGCGGCCATCGGGACGCCCATGCGGGCGGCGAGGTCGAAGATCGGGATGATCTTGCCGCGGAGGCCGATCACACCGCGGATCCACTTCGCGTCGGACGCGACCGAGCGGGGCTCGGTGTAGCGGATGATCTCGTGCACCGAACCGATGGGGAGGGCGTACTCCTCCGCGCCGAGCGAGAAGACGACGAGCTGCTTCGGGGTTGTGTCGGACATGCGGGAGGGCTCCTGGAGGGAGGGAAGGTCGTACGAGTGAATCGGCCGCAGGGGCCCGCCCTTGAGGCTGCGCTAGGCGACAGCGGTGCGGTCGGCCGGCTCGCGAGCGGCGGCCGGGAAGCGCACCTCGAAGCGGGCGCCGCGGCCGTCGCGCGGGGGCACCAGCGCGACGCTGCCCTCATGTGACTCCGCGACCGCGCGGACGATCGAGAGACCGAGCCCGCTGGAGCCTCCGCGGTCGCTGGATCCGCGGAAGAAGCGCTCGAAGACCTTCTCGGACAGATCGTCCGGTATGCCCGGCCCGTCGTCCTCCACGGCGAGCACCACGGTGCCGTCCTCGCGCTCCAGCTGGGCCTCGACGGCCGTCCCCGGATCGGTGTGGCGGAGCGCGTTCTCCATCAGGTTGAGGATCAGGCGGTGCAGCTCGTCGCGCGCGCCGAGGATCGTCATCCCCGCCGGAGCGGAGATCGAGAGCTCGTGGCCGCCGGCCACGGGCTCCAG
Source organism: uncultured Solirubrobacteraceae bacterium (assembly GCA_963723395.1). GTDB lineage: Bacteria > Actinomycetota > Thermoleophilia > Solirubrobacterales > Solirubrobacteraceae > DATFQI01. Next base: position 49,232 of record CAVRQL010000008.1, read on the forward strand.
CTCGGCGGCCACGTCGGTGACGACCGAGGCGAGGTCGACCGGCTCGTGCGGGGCGACGCGGCCGGTGTCGGCGCGGGCGAGCAGCAGCAGATCGGCGACCAGGCGGCGCATCCGGTGCGAGGAGCGCAGGGCCGACGCGGCGGCCTCGCGCTGCTCGCCGTCGAGCGTCTCCTCCAGCAGCTCGAGGTTGGCGAGCACGGAGGTCAGCGGCGTGCGCAGCTCGTGCGAGGCGTCGGCGACGAACTCGCGCTGGCGCACCAGCGCTCCCTCCGTCTCGGTGCGGGCGTCGCTGAGCGCCGCGAGCATCGACTCCAGCGTGCGCCCCAGCTCGGCGACCTCGTCCTCGGCGTCCGAGCGCGGGATCGTCACCGACGGGTTGCGGGAGCGCTCGACCTCGCGCGCGGCTGCGGTCAGCTCGGTGATCGGCTCCATCGCCCGCCGCGCGGTGGCGAGGCCGGCGAGCAGCGCCAGCAGGGCGCCGCCGAGCACGCCGAAGGCCAGGAACACCTTCACGCGGTTGGCGGTCGCCTGCACCTCCGAGAGCCGTCTCGCGTACTGGATCACGACCGGGTCGACGTAGTTGATGACCTCGACGCGCCGCGACTCGACGCGCCAGCCGTCGACGTTGACGCTGGAAGTGATGTACGGGCCGAAGCTGGGCGCCCCGCGGCTGCCGGTCACGTAGTCGCCGCCCGGGGTGATGATCCGCACGGCGGCGTTCTGGCCGGACGCGTAGTCGTCGAGGTTCGGGCCGCGGATCTTGCGCAGGTAGGTGGTGCCGTCGTCGCGCTGGCCGTAGCGGAGCTTGACCTCGCGGCTCAGCTCGTCGGCGGCGTCGGCCACCTGGCGGCTGAAGTCCGACTGGATGCGGCGTGTGGTCAGAACGCCAACGATCGCGGCGAAGCCGCAGAGGATGACCAGCGTCAGCGCAGCGGATCCGCCGGCCAGGCGCCAGCGGATCGGGAGGCGCTTATACGCGGAGGACGTAGCCCGCGCCGCGGACCGTATGGAGGAGCCGAGGCTCGCCATCGGCTTCGAGCTTCCGTCGCAGGTTGGACACGAACACCTCGATGGTGTTCGTGATCGAGAACGGGTCGTAGCCCCACACCTCGTCGAGCAGCTTCTGGCGAGAGATCACCAGCCGCTCGTTGCGCATCAGGTACTCGAGCAGCTCGAACTCGCGCTGGGTGAGCTCGATCCGCCGGTCCCCGCGCGAGACCTCGTGGGTATCGGGGTTGAGCATCAGGTCGGCGACCCGCAGCGGCGCCATGCCACGCGGCGGGCGGCGGCGCAGCAGCGCGCGCATGCGCGCCAGCAGCTCCTGGCGCTCGAACGGCTTGACCAGGTAATCGTCGGCGCCGACGTCCAGGCCCTCCACGCGGGACTCCAACGCGTCGCGCGCGGTCAGCATCAGGATCGGCACCTCGTCGCCGTCGTCGCGCAGCCGCTTGGCGACGTCAACGCCGTCCAGGCGCGGCAGCCCGAGATCCAGCACGATCAGATCCGGCAGGAACGCATGAGATTCCTCGAGCGCCTGCACGCCGTCGCCGGCCAGCTTGACCTCATAGCCCTCCATCCGCAGCGAGCGCTGCAGGACCTGCGCGATCTCGTCGTCGTCCTCGACGACCAGGATGCGGACGGGGCGGGTGGCAGTGTCCATCCCCTGTGATGTTAGGTCGATTCCGGACTTTGCCGGGAGATGTTCAGCCGCGGTTTATCTCGACGACCCTCGCGCCGTTGGCCGCGACGGCCTCCGCGAGGCGCTTCCGGTCGAAGCGCCCGGGCACCCCGGTGCACATGTCGGGCTGCACGGCGTCCGGGTTGCGAGGGTCCGAGATCATCGCGCGGGCGCCCTGCGGGAGCGGCGCACCGGGCCGCAGGCGGACGCCGACCTCGGTCCCGCCCTCGCCGCCGATCGGCCCGGGGGAGCTGACCACCACGTCGCGGATCGAGCTCCACGGGACGGCGGTGATCATCGTCCGCTGGTCGCCGTACTCGTAGCGCACGCCGCGGCCGAGCTTGACGCCCTCGGCGTCGACCTGGAGCACCAGCGAGCGCTGCCACGCCTGGTAGAGGACGATCAGCCCGAACGCGACGATGAAGAACAGCGGGAAGCCGGGGAGCCCGAGCCGGTCGGCGGCGAACAGCGCCACCGGGATGGCGATCAGCGGGACCAGGGCGGTGGCCCTGGGGGCGCGCAGCGTGTAGCCCATCAGCCGACGGCGACGGCGATCGCGATGATCCCCAGGCCGATCACCGCGAAGACGGTCCCGAGGGCCACGAACGCGCCGTGGATGAACCCGACGCCCGACCCGGGGACCCGGACGTCGGACGGGTTCGCCGGGTCGTAATCGACCTCGATCGGCTGCCCCGGCTGGTGGCGCTTGATGTTCGTGCCGCCGCCGGTCTCCGCCTCGACCTCGCGGCCGTCGGCGGTCGTGAACTTGACCACGGGCACCCAGATCAGCCCGCTGCTCTGCCGCCCCGCCGAGCGCGAGCGGACGTCGGTGACGACCCCGGAGGCGCGCGCGGCGCGTGCGTCGAAGCCGCCCTGCGAACGGCGCATCCCGATCCCGACGCCGGCGAACAGCACGCCGAAGACGATGAAGACCAGCCCGACGACGATGACGGTGCCCATCATCGCGAGAAGAATGTCAGGGCGATCACCGCGAACAGGACGCCCACCGCGATGCTGCCGACGCCGGACAGCAGCCCGCCGGCGCCTGTCCGCATGCGGACGTCAGCGGGGTTGGACGGGTCGTAGAGCACGTCGAGCGGATCGCCGGCCTGCGGGCGGCCGAAGAGCCCGCGGTGCGATGTCGTCTCGGCCTCCACGGTGCGACCGTCCGCGGTCGTGAAGCGCACCACGGGGGTCGACACCTTGGTCTGGCCCCTGCTGCCCGAGACCCACTCCTCACGCACGTCCAGGATCTCCGCGGCGGCGCGCTCCGCGCGGGCCTCGAAGCGGCGCGTGGCGATCAGGCGGCGGACGCCCGACAGCGCCACGAACGCGCCGACGGCGGCGAACACGTACGGGAAGTAGTCCATCAGGGCGCATTGATACCCCGCCCGCTCGGAAGGATGCGGGGCGCGCCCGTCGAAGGAGGCGGAGCCTGATGCCAGCCCGCAAAGCCCCCGCCCGCCGAGGCAAGCCCCGCGCGAGGCGCGCTGCGCCGCGCCCGGCCTGGCCACGCCTGCCCGAGTTCGAGCAGCGCCAGCTCGACCTGATCGGCCTCGGGTTGATCGCGCTCGCCGTCTTCTTCGCGTTCCTCGTCTACTTCCAGACCGACGGCGGCGAGGCCGGCAGCTGGACCGTCGACTCGCTGCGCTGGCTGCTGGGCGCCGTCCACTACGCCGTGCCGGTCGCGCTGCTGGCGGGCGGCGCGATCCTCGTCATGCGCCCGGCGCTGCCCGCCGTGCGGCCGTTCCGCGCGGGCGCGGTGTGCCTGTTCGCCGCGCTCTGCCTCGGGCTGGCCGCCGGCACCTTGGGGCTCGGCCCCGAGGGCGCGCGTCCCGGCTTCTGGGACCCGGAGTGGGTCCGCACGCGCGGGGGGATGGTCGGCGAAGGGCTCTTCTGGGGCTCCTCGACGCTGCTCGGCGGGGTCGGCGCCCACATCCTCGCGGTCTTCCTCTTCCTGGCGGGCGTGCTGCTGCTCACGGGCGCCTCCATCGCGGGCGTGATCAAGGCGACGAGCGACTCCACCGCGCGCGTCGTGCGCGAGAGCACGCAGGTCGTGACGCGCCGCCGCGCGGCGGCCGAGGAGCTGCGCGAGCTGGAGACGGGGGAGGGGCGCGTGTCGATCGCCGACCCGCCCGAGTTCGAGCCCGAGACGCCGAAGCCGGAGGAGGATCCGACCGAGTTCTGGTCCGGGCCCGATCGCTACCCCGACCTGTACGGCGGACGAGGCCCCTCCCGAGCCCGAGCCCGAGCCCGAGCCGCAGATGGAGCTGCCGGAGCCCGACGAGGAGCCGAGCCTCGCCGAGGATCCCGAGAAGGACGAGGAGGGCGTCACGCGCTCGACCGACCCGGCGGACTTGACGCCGCAGGGCCGCTACCGCGCTTCCGTCACCGAGTCACCCGACTTCCAGTGGACCGTCCCGGACCCGCGCTTCCTCAAGCGCTCGTCGGGCGAGGCGCTGCGCCCCGACACCGCGGGCCAGGAGAAGACGGCCGCGCAGCTGATCGAGGCGCTCGACCACTTCAAGGTCCAGGCGAAGGTGATCGGGATGGTCGCCGGCCCGCACATCACCCGCTACGAGCTGCGCCTGGCGCCCGGCATCAAGGTCGGCAAGGTCGCCCAGCTCAAGGACGACCTCGCCTACGCGCTGGCCGCCGCCGACATCCGCATCCTCGCCCCGATCCCCGGCAAGCAGGCCGTCGGCGTCGAGGTCCCCAACGCGCGCCGCCGCACCGTGCACCTCGGCGACGTCTTCCAGGAGCCGCCCGGCGACTGGTCGCCGCTCACCGTCTGGCTCGGCAAGGACGTCGCGGGCCGGGCGATCGGCGCCGACCTGGCCAAGATGCCCCACCTGCTGGTCGCGGGCACCACCGGCGCGGGCAAGTCCGGCGCCGTCAACGCGATGCTCTCCTCGATCCTGCTGCGGGCCACGCCGCACGAGGTCCGGATGGTGCTCGTGGACCCCAAGCAGGTCGAGCTCAACCACTACGACTCGATCCCGCACCTGCTGACGCCGGTCATCACGTCGCCGCGCCAGGCCGCCACCGCGCTGCAGAACCTCGTGCGCGAGATGGAGCAGCGCTACTCGTACATGTCGCTCGCGCGCACGCGCTCGCTGATCGAGCTCAACAAGGTCCGCGAGAAGCGCGGCGAGCCGCCGCTGCCCTACGTGCTGTGCGTGATCGACGAGCTCGCCGACCTGATGATGGTCGCGCCCGCCGACGTCGAGGACTCGATCATCCGCATCGCGCAGAAGGCGCGCGCGGTCGGCATCCACCTCGTGCTCGCCACGCAGTCCCCGCGGGTGGACGTCATCACCGGCATGATCAAGGCCAACGTCCCGTCGCGGATCGCCTTCGCCGTGTCGAGCCAGACCGACTCGCGCGTGATCCTCGACCAGAACGGCGCCGAGTCGCTGCTGGGCATGGGCGACATGCTCTTCTCGCCCGTCGGCTCCTCGCGCCTGCAGCGGATCCAGGGCGCGTTCATCGACGAGAGCGAGATCGAGAAGCTCACCGAGGCCTGGCGCAAGCAGGGCGAGCCGGAGTTCCGCGAGGAGCTGCTCGAGGAGGTCGAGGAGGTGCCGGAGGAGTCCGGTGGCTCCGACGACGGCTTCGATCCCGACGAGGATCCGCTGCTCGGCGACGCCATCCGGCTGGTGGCCGAGATGCAGACCGCGTCGACCTCGATGCTCCAGCGCCGGCTGCGCCTGGGCTACACGCGCGCCGGCCGCCTGATCGACATGCTGGAGCGCCGCGGCGTCATCTCCGGCTACGAGGGGTCCAAGCCCCGCCAGGTGCTCGTCACGGAGTCCGACCTGCCTCGCGTGCTCGCGTCGCTGGACCCGGCGGCCGAGGCGGTCGTCGTTCCTGAAGACGGCGACTAGCCTCTCGTGGGCTGATGCCCGAGATCGGTGAGACCCTCCGCGAGGCGCGGATGCGCCGCCGGATCGACATGGCGGAGGTCGAGGCCGCCACGAAGATCCGTGCGAAGTACCTGCGCGCGCTGGAGAGCGAGGAGTGGGAGCTGCTCCCGGGCCCCACCTTCGTCAAGACGTTCCTGCGCACCTACGCGGACTACCTCGAGCTGGACTCCCGGCTGCTGGTGGAGGAGTACAAGCAGCGCTTCGAGCGCCCGGCCGGCATGGAGCTGACGCCGCTGAACCTGCGCAGCCAGCGGCGCCGCAGGCGCGTCGCGCCGCGGATCGGGCCGGGCGTGATCGTCGTGGTGGGCATCATCGTGCTGCTCGGCGTGCTGTACGCGCTCGGGAAGTTCGGCGAGGAGGACGCCAAGACGCCCGCGACGAACCTCGAGGCCACGCCGACCGCGACGCCGAAGAAGGCCAAGAAGAAGCGCTCCAACAAGCAGAACGCGTCCTCGAACCCCTCGAGCAAGCCGATGCGGGTGCGCATCTCCGCGACGGGGCAGGTCTACGTCTGCATGGAGGACTCGCGCGGACGCGCCGTGGTGGACAAGCAGACGCTCGACCAGGGCGAGTCGACGCGCACGTTCACCGGGCGCCGCTTCAAGGTCACGTTCGGGACCGCGGCGGCGCGGATGCGCGTGAACGGCAAGTCCTACGGCGTGGCGACGAGCCAGGACCCGGTCGGCTACGAGCTGCGGTCCGGGCGCAAGCCGCGCCGCATCACCAGCGGGCTCGCGACCTGCACGTGACCGCGCGCGCGGGCATCGTCGTCACCGGCACCGAGGTCCTGTCGGGGATCATCGCCGACCGCAACGGGCCCTGGCTGTCGGAGCGGCTCCGCACCCGGGGCGTCGACCTCGCGCACGTGATGATCGTCGGCGACCGGCCCGCCGACCTGCGCGCCGCGCTCGACTTCCTGGCGGCCGAGGGCATGGACCTCGTGATCACCAGCGGCGGCCTCGGGCCGACCGCCGACGACCTGACGGCTGAGATCGTCGCGGACTTCGCCGGGCTGCGGATGGAGCTCGACGAGGCTCTTGAGGGGCGGATCGCCGTGATCCTCGAGCGCCTCCGGGCGCGCTGGCGCGGCGGGATCGACGAGGAGGCGATGCGCGCCGGCAACCGCAAGCAGGCGATGGTGCCGGTCGGGCGCCGAGGTGCTCGAGCCGGTCGGCACCGCCCCGGGCCTCGTCGTGCCCGGCGCGCCGGTGATCGTCGTGCTCCCGGGCCCGCCCGGCGAGCTGCAGATCGATGTGGGAGGCGGCGCTGGAGGCCGGCCCCGTGAGCGAGGTGCTCGCCCGCGCCGGACGGCTCGAGCAGCGGATCATGCGCCTGTTCGGCCCGCCGGAGTCCGAGATCGCCCAGACCCTGCGACGCGCCGAGGCGTCCGGCGTGCCGCTGGAGCGTCTGGAGATCACCACCTGCCTGCGGCGGGGCGAGATCGAGATCGCGACGGTGTTCGACCCCGAGGCCGCCGAGGACTACGCGGCCTTCGAGACGGTCGTCGCCGAGGAGTACGGCGAGCGGCTGTTCGCCCGGAACGGCGAGACGATCGACGACATCGTGATCGCGGCGCTGGCCGGCCGGACCATCGCGACGGCCGAGTCCTGCACGGGTGGGCTGATGGCGGCGCGGCTCACCGACCGCGGCGGCTCGTCTGCATACGCGCTGGGCGGGATCACGGCGTACTCGAACGAGGCCAAGGTGAAGCTGGCGGGCGTCGATCCGGCGCTGATCGAGCGCCATGGTGCCGTGTCGCCGGAGGTGGCGTCCGCGCTGGCCGACGGCGCGGTGGCCGCGTTCGGCGCCGACGTCGGGCATCGGCATCACCGGCATCGCCGGCCCGGGCGGGGGAACCGAGGAGAAGCCGGTCGGGACCGTGTGCCTGTGCCTGGTCCTCGGCGGCGAGCGGATCGAGCGGACGGTGCAGCTGCCCGGCGGCCGCGCGATGGTGCGCGAGCGGACGACGACCGTCGCGATGCATCTGCTGCGTCGCTTGTTGTGATCAGGAGTCCGGCTCCACCGATTCTCGCGGCGTCTCGCCACCGTGGCCGTTCGCCAGAGCCGGTCGGCCGAGAACCAGGTGGCCCACCACATGAGATCGCGGCCGACCGACTCTGACTCGGCCCACGACGCCGAGCCGTCCACGATGATCGGCGGAGCCAGACTCCGGCTGTTCGTCGCGCTGGAGCTGCCCGCCGCCGCCGTGGCGGCGCTGGCGGCGTTCCGGGACGCGGAGGCCGCGGACGAGTGGCGGCCCGTGCGCGACGAGGCGCTGCACCTGACGCTGGCGTTCCTCGGCGCGCGGCCCGAGGAGGACGTCGAGCTGGTCGGACCTGTCCTGGAGGCGGCCGCGGGGTCGGCTCCGTCGCTGCGGCTGGGGCCTGCGCTGCTGCTGCCTCCGCGGCGGGCGCGGGTGCTGTGCGCGACGGTCGAGGACCTCGACGGCGAGCTCGCCGCGCTGCAGGGGCGGGTGAGCGCGGGGCTGGCGTCGGCCGGCGTGTACGAGCCGGAGACCCGCCCGTTCCGCCCGCACGCGACGGTGGCCCGCCTGCGCTCCGGCGCCCGCTCGCCGCGGGCGGCGCAGACCGATGGCCCGGAACGCGTGGCCTTCGAGGGCGAGGCCGTGACGCTGTTCCGCTCGCGCCCGCAGCGCGGAGGGGCGCTGTACGAGGCGCTGGTTCGCGTGCCGCTCTCGTAGGGTCGTCCAGCGATCTTGCGGTTGGCTACAGCCGCTTTATCGTTGCTCGCGGATGGCCACTCGCTCACTTCTTACGGCGGCCGTCCTCGCCGTGCTGGCCTCGCTCGGCCTCCCGGCGGGCTCGACGGCCGCGACCTGGCGCCACTGCCGCGGCGAGATGCCCGAGACGAAGTGCGCAACCCTGAAGGTGCCGCTCGACCGCACCGGCGCGCTCCCCGGCGTGGTCCCGCTCAAGCTCGCCCGGCTCAGCTCCGACACCGCGCTCCCGACGCTCGTCTACCTCTCCGGCGGGCCTGGCGGCGCGGGCATCGAGGAGATGCTCGCCGTCATGCCGCTCGCGCCGGTCCTCACCGACCGCTACCGCGTCGTGGGCTTCGACCAGCGCGGCACCGGCGGCTCCGGGCTGCTGCGCTGCCCGAAGCTCGAGCGCGACGTCCGGCTGCGCAGCCCCTCTGCCGGCGCCGACTGCGCACGGCGCCTGGGCGCAGCGCGGACGAAGTACACGACGCCGGACTCCGTCGAGGACCTCGAGGCCATCCGCGTCGAGCTTGGCGTGGAGCGGCTGACGCTGTTCGGGATCTCCTACGGCACCGAGCTGGCGCTCGCCTACGCGCGCGCCCATCCCGACCACGTCGACCGGATGATCCTCGACTCGGTCGTGGACCCCGACGACCGCGACCCGTTCGGGCTGGCCGGCTTCCGCGCCATGGCGCCCTCGCTCACCGGGCTGTGCCCTGGCCGCTGCCGGGGCGTCAGCCGCGACCCGCTCGCCGACGTCGCCAAGCTGGCCGCGCGGCTGCGGACCCGCGATCTGCGCGGGCGGGCCTACGACCGTCGCGGGAAGGGCCACCGCCGCTCGGTCGGGCCGACCGCGATCGCCGACCTCCTCTACGACTCCGACTACAACCCGCCGCTGCGCGCCGCGATGCCGGCCGCGGTCCGCGCCGCGCTGGCCGGCGACGCCGCGCCGCTGGTGCGGCTCAGCGCCGAGGGCGACGGCCTGGCCGACCTCCCGTCGCCGAAGTCGTTCTCCAGCGCCCGCTACGCGACCGTGTGCGAGGAGACGCCGCTGCCGTGGGACGCCGCGACGCCGTTCGAGGGCCGGCTCGCGGAGGCCACGCGGCGCGCCACCGAGCTGGGGCCGGCGGCGTTCGCGCCGTTCGACCTGCGTACCGCGGCGGCGGACGAGATCGGGCTCTGCCTCGGCTGGCCGGGCGTGCCGTCGGGCCGCGTCGCCGCGCCCGAGGCGCCGTATCCCGCCGTTCCGACGCTGATCCTGCAGGGCGGCGAGGACCTGCGCACGCCGCCCGAGGGCTCCGCCGACGTCGCGCTCGACATCCCCGGCTCCCAGCGCGTCGTCGTGCCCGGCGTCGGGCACGCCGTGGTGGGCGGCGACCCGAGCGGCTGCGGCGTGCGCGCGCTGAAGCGCTTCGTCGAGGGCCGCCCGGCGGGCGGCGACTGCCCGCGGGTCGGCACCGGCGTGCCCGCCCTGGCGCTCCCGCCCGCGCGCCTGCGCGCCGTACGGCCGCTGCGCGGGACGCGGGGCCGGGTGGGGCGCACGGCCGCCGCGATCGGCGTGACCGTCGACGACCTCGTGTTCTCGCTCTCGCCGGCCTTCCTGGCCTACTCGGGCGGCGGGCTGCGCGGCGGGAGCTTCGCGGTGCGCGCCCAGAGCGTCGTGATGAAGCGCTTCTCGGCGGTCCGCGGCGTGTGGATCTCCGGCTCGGCGCGCAACGGGGTGCTGCGCCTGCGGGTCGGCGGGCGCGCCGCCGCCCGCGGCCGGGTCACGCTGCGCCGCGGCGGGCGGCTGCGCGGGCGCCTCGGCGGCCGCCGCGTCAACGCGCGGGTGAGCGGGATCGCGAGCTTCGCCTCCGCGTCCGGCTCGGCCGCCGCGGACATCTTCGCGCCCCTTGCGCGCAAGTCGTCACATCCGCGTCTGGTTCCGTCACCCGCTCACTGAAAGGTGTTCCGTCCGATCCCGCCCCCAGACTTGGCGGGATCACCGACGACAAGACTTCAGAGGAGCAGCCCGATGAGCACGCAGGAAGCCGCGCACGGCACAAAGGCCCGCGAGACCGCGCTTGCAGGCGCGCTGTCCCAGATCGAGCGCCAGTTCGGGAAGGGCACCGTCATGCGGATGGGCGACGAGGGCGCCCAGGTCAAGGTCAACGCGATCCCCACCGGCGCCCTGTCGCTGGACCTCGCGCTCGGCATCGGCGGCGTCCCGCGCGGCCGGATCGTGGAGATCTTCGGCCCGGAGTCCTCCGGTAAGACGACGCTCGTCTACCACATCATCGCCGAGGCGCAGAAGCTCGGCGGCGTGTGCGCGTTCATCGACGCGGAGCACGCCATGGACCCGCTGTACGCGTCGCGGCTCGGCGTGAACATCGACGAGCTGCTGGTCTCGCAGCCCGACTACGGCGAGCAGGCGCTGGAGATCGCCGACATGCTCGTGCGCTCCGGCGCGGTCGACGTCGTGGCGGTGGACTCCGTCGCGGCGCTGACCCCGCGGGCCGAGCTCGAGGGCCAGATGGGCGACCAGACGGTCGGCGTGCAGGCGCGGATGATGTCGCAGGCGATGCGCAAGCTCGCCGGCAACCTGAACCGCACGCAGACGCTGTGCGTGTTCGTGAACCAGATCCGCGAGAAGGTCGGCGTCATGTTCGGCTCGCCGGAGACCCAGCCGGGCGGCCGCGCGCTGAAGTTCTACTCGTCGCAGCGCCTGGACATCCGCCGCATCGAGACGCTGAAGGACGGCACGGAGGCGGTCGGCAACCGCGTCCGCGTGAAGGTCGTCAAGAACAAGGTGGCGGCGCCGTTCCGCCAGGCCGAGTTCGACATCGAGTTCGGCAAGGGCATCTCGACGGCCGGCTGCATCCTGGACCTGGGGATCGAGCACAACGTGGTCACCAAGTCCGGCTCGTTCTTCTCCTACGGGGACGAGCGGCTGGGCCAGGGCCGCAACAACGCCAAGGCCTACCTGGACGAGCACCAGGAGGTCGCCAAGGAGATCGAGGGCAAGGTCTACGACGCGCTGGGCCTGGGCGCTTCGCAGGATCTCGTGGCCCCGATCGAGCACGACGAGGACGCCACGGTCCCGGAGATCGCGGCGGCGTAGGAGGGTTCTGCAGGTGACGGTGCGGCTCGAAGATCCCGAGCTGCGGCTCCAGCACGCCCGCGACCTGGCGTGGAAGGCGCTCAACCGCCGCGAGCGGACCGTGGCCGAGATGGCCCGGCTGCTCGCGGCCAAGCGCGTGGAGCCGTCGGCCATCGACGCAGTGGTGGGCGAGCTGCGCGAGCAGGGCTACCTGGACGACGAGAGCTACGCCCGCCGCTTCGCCGAGGACCGCCGGCGGCTGGACGACTGGGGCGCCGAGCGGATCGAGCGCAAGCTCATGTCGCTGGGCGTGGACCGCGACCTCGTGGCCGCCGCCGTCGGCGAGCAGGACCACGAGGGCGAGCTGGGCGCGGCGCTGGAGCTGCTGGCCCGCCGCTTCCCGCAGCCGCCGGAGACGCTGCGCGACCGCGATCGCGCGCTCGGGATGCTCGTGCGCAAGGGCTACGGGCTGGAGCTCGCGCACGACGCGCTGCGCCGCCACGCGGGCGTCCACGACGAGCCTCTGGATTGACGTTCGGCTTGCGCGGTTTGCGCGGGGGGCCTCGCGGTACTACGATCCAGCGCAAGCGACAGACCCGGCCGTGAACGGCCTTGAAACACCAGCAAATCAGCATTTTTTCTAGCGGAATTCAGCAGCTTCAGACGTGACGGCGAACATCGACGACCGATTCGGGCGAGCACGCTCGAGACCTGGACCAGCGCGTCCAGGCGCAACAACCCAACCGCGCATCCCATAGCCGCCAACTGACGGGTGGCCCCGGCCACCTTCCTGCGTTTCCTCCGCTCGTGCCAGGCACGGCTCGGTCTGCCGCTTGCCAACGAGGGACCACGGACTCTCACCTGGCGTCGCCAGGCGGGGGAGAGGAAACGGAAATGGAAATCGTGATCGCGGCTGTCGTCGTGGCCTTGGGGCTCGGCGTTGGCCTGGTGGTCGCCGCACAGGTGCTCGCCAAGCGCGCGCCGGGGGTCGTGGGAGTCGCCTCGGCGGCGCCGGCCGCCGCGAAGCCCGCCGCCAAGGCGACGTCGCGCGGCGACGACGACGCGCTCGCCCGCAGCGCGGAGATCGGGCGTCAGGAGGAGCGGCTCGTCGGCCGCGAGGAGGCGCTCGAGACGCGGATCGCCCAGCTCGAGCGCCGCGAGCAGGCGCTCGCCAGCCGCGAGGAGGACGATCTCCGCCCAACGCGATCGGCTCGTGCTCGAGCTCGAGCGGGCGTCGGGGATGTCGGCCTCGCAGGCCAAGCACCACCTGCTCAAGGAGCTCGAGGACCAGATCCGCCACGAGTCGGCCAAGCTGCTGCGCAAGGTCGAGGAGGAGACCAAGCGCGACGCCGACCGCCGCGTCCGGAACATCCTCAGCGTCGTGATGCAGCGGCTCGCCGCGGGCCACGCCGCCGAGACCACCGTGTCCGTCGTCCAGCTCCCCGCCGACGACATGAAGGGCCGCATCATCGGCCGCGAGGGCCGGAACATCCGCGCGCTCGAGCACCTCACCGGCGTCGACTTCATCATCGACGACACGCCGAACGCCGTGATCCTCTCCGGCTTCGACGGCGTGCGCCGCGAGATCGCGCGCATGACGCTCGAGAAGCTCCTGCAGGACGGCCGCATCCACCCGGCCCGGATCGAGGAGACCTACTACCAGGCCAAGTCCGAGCTCGAGGCCCACATCATCGAGTCCGGCGAGCAGGCGGCCTACGAGGCCAACGTCGGCAGCCTGGACCCGGAGCTGATCAAGATCCTCGGCCGCCTGAAGTACCGCACCAGCTACGGCCAGAACGTGCTCGCGCACTCGGTCGAGTGCGCGCACCTGGCCGCGATGATGGCCGAGGAGCTCGGCGCGTCGCCCAAGACCGCGCGCCGCGCCGCGCTGCTGCACGACATCGGCAAGGCCGTCTCGCACGAGATCGAGGGCCCGCACGCGCTCGTCGGCGGCGACCTGGTGCGCCGCCACGGCGAGTCCGAGGCGGTCGCGCACGCGATGGAGGCCCACCACAACGAGGTCGAGCCGCAGACCGTCGAGGCCGTGCTCGTCCAGTCGGCCGACGCCCTGTCGGGCGCCCGCCCCGGCGCCCGCGGCGAGTCGCTCGAGCAGTACGTCAAGCGCCTGCGCGACCTCGAGGGCATCGCCACCCGCCACGAGGGCGTGGACAAGGTCTACGCGATGCAGGCCGGCCGCGAGATCCGCGTGATGGTCGTCCCGGGCGCGCTCGACGACGACGGCGCGGTGCTGCTCTCGCACGAGATCGCCCGCGAGATCGAGCAGGAGCTCGAGTACCCCGGCCAGATCAAGGTCACCGTCATCCGCGAGTCGACGGGCCACCGACTACGCGCGATGAGCCTGCTCCGCCGGCTGTTCGGGCGCCGCGACGCGATGGACGAGTGGAGCGCCGGCCTGGAGCGCCGCTCGGCGGCCCGCCCGGCCGCCTCCGAGCCGCGCACGCCCGACGCCGAGCCGGAGGACGTGCCGTACACCGGCCGCACCGGGTTCGACGGGCGCCCGCTGAAGGCCCAGCGCGGCGCCTTCACGGGGCTGGAGGGCGGCGGCTCCGGCGGCCCGTCGCCGCCCGGCGTAACCTGAGCCGTGGTGAAGCGCTTCCACGTCACCACCTTCGGGTGCCAGATGAACGAGCACGACTCGGAGCGCATGAAGGGCATGCTCGAGTCGATCGGCTACTCGGAGGTCGCCGACCGGGCTGACGCCGACCTGATCCTCTTCAACACCTGCTCGATCCGCGAGAAGGCCGACTCGCGCTTCGTCGCCCACCTGCACGAGGCCAAGATCCTCAAGGCGCGCGACCCGGAGCGCGTGATCGGCGTCGGCGGCTGCTGGGCGCAGTCGGTCAAGGACCAGGTGTTCCGCCAGTTCCCGTTCGTCGACGTCGCGTTCGGCCCCGGGCAGGTCCACAAGCTCGCCGAGTTCCTCACCAGCGACTCGCTGGTCGCGCAGGGCTTCTTCGAGTTCGAGGGCTTCACCGGCCACCTGCCGGCCAAGCGCGGCCGCGACTTCCAGGGCTGGGTGCAGATCTCGGCCGGCTGCAACATGGTCTGCTCGTACTGCATCGTGCCCTCCACCCGCGGCCGCGAGGTCTCGCGGCCGATGGGCGAGCTCGTCGAGGAGGTCCGCCGCCTCGCCGCCGACGGCGTCCGCGAGGTCACGCTGCTGGGCCAGAACGTCAACTCCTACGGCCGCAGCCTGCGCCCGCGCGCGTCGTTCGCAGAGCTGCTGTACGAGCTCGACGGGATCGACGGCCTGGACCGGATCCGCTACACGAGCCCGCACCCCTCCGACATGAAGGAGGACGTGATCCGCGCCCACGCGGAGCTGGACAGCCTCTGCGAGCACATCCACCTCCCGCTGCAGGCCGGCTCCTCGCGGGTGCTCAAGACGATGCGGCGGACCTACACGCGCGAGCGCTTCCTGGACCGCGTCGCCCTGATCCGCGAGCACGTCCCGGACTGCTCGATCACCACCGACATCATCGTCGGCTTCCCGGGGGAGACCGACGCGGAGTTCGAGGAGACGCTCGAGGTCGCCGAGGAGGTCGGCTTCGACGGCGCCTTCACGTTCATCTACTCGCCGCGCCGCGGCACCGAGGCAGCCGACTTCACCGACGACTTCCTCCCGCACGAGGTCTGCGTGGAGCGCATGGAGCGCCTCGTCGAGGTCATCCAGCGCCGCGCCCGCGAGCGCGCCCAGCGCTTCGTCGGCCGCACGCTCGACGTGCTCGTCGAGGGCACCTCCCGCACCGACGCCAGCCGCGTCCGCGGCCGCACGCGGCACAACAAGGCCGTCAACTTCGACGGCCTCGCACAGCCGGGCGAGATCGTCCCGGTCGCGATCACGTCTGCCACGCAGCCAGACGCTCATGGGCGAGGAATCCCTGCTCGCCCGCGCCCTCGCGTAGCGCCGCTTCAGTCCATCCGCCTCGTATGCGAACATACGTTCGTATGAGGTGGGATTCGCAGTCGGTCGAGCAGGATCAGCAGGGGCGCCTCCCGGGCTACCAGGAGGCGGTCATACGCCGCTTCGACGCACCGGAGGCACTCGACACCCGCTTCCACGAGGTCCACGCCAAGTCCGCGCTGAGCAAGGTCCCGGGCGGAACGCGCCTCCCGTTCAACTGGACCGTCAACCCGTACAGAGGCTGCAGTCATAGTTGCGTCTACTGCTTCGCGAGGCCGACGCACGAGTACCTGGACCTCAACGCGCGGGAGGACTTCGAGCGGGAGATCGTCGTCAAGGTCAACGTGCCCGAGGTGCTGCGGGCGGAGCTGGCGCGGCCGTCGTGGAAGGGCGAGACGGTGGCGCTGGGCACGAACACGGACCCGTACCAGTGGGTCGAGGGGCGCTACAAGCTGATGCGCGGCGTCTGGGAGGCGCTGCGCGACGCGCGCAACCCGTGCTCGATCCTCACGAAGTCGCCGCTGCTGCTGCGCGACCTGGACCTGCTGCAGGAGATCGCGGAGGTCACGGAGGTCGAGCGCGTGCCTGTCGGTGCCGACGCTCGAGGAGAAGGCGTGGCGGGCGACCGAGCCGCACACGCCGAGCCCGCGGGCGCGGCTGGAGGCGGTGCGCAAGCTCAACGAGGCGGGGATCCCGACCGGGATCCTGATCGCGCCGCTGATGCCCGGCGTCAACGACGCGCCGGAGCAGGTGGCGGAGATCGTGCGGCTGGCGACCGAGGCGGGGGCGACGAGCATCGGCGGGCAGGTGCTGTTCCTGCAGGGCTCGGTGCGGGAGATCTACTTCGACTGGCTGCGCGAGCACCGGCCGGACCTGCTGCCGCGCTACGAGCGGCTGTACCGCAACCGCTCGCGGGTCTCGGACGCCGACCGGCGGGAGATCGAGCAGGCGGCCGGGGCTCCGTGGGCCGGGCGTCCGCGGGTGGACCGGTTCCGCCACCGGGCCGGCCAGCGGCTGCGCGAGCGGGCGGAGGCCGAGCACCAGCGGGCGATCGAGGCGGCGCTGCGCCGCAGGGAGGAGGGCGTCCAGCAGGCGCTGTTCTAGCGGCGTGCCGCGCCGGCGCGCGGTTTGCGGGATTTGCAGGCGATTTCCCAGCGTCAGCCGAGCGTGTGACGGCGGGCACAGCGTCCTGAAACCTGGCCACCGGAAGCGTGTTGCCTTGGGTGTATGCCGAGATTCCACAAGCCGAACGTCCCGACCATGGCGTCCGCCGCGCGAGGCGCGGAGCCTCACCGTCCAGACCGCCCAGAAGGCCAAGCAGGCCAAGCTCGAGCTGGTGGTCGTGGTGCCGCTGCTGGCGGCGACCGTGTTCGTCTACCTGCGCCGCCAGGAGCTGCTCGGCGTCGACGAGCCCGTGCGGATCGGCGCCTCCGCGCTGATGGTGATCCTCGGGTGGGTGCTCGCGCGCGACATCGGCCGCTTCGCCGCGCCGGCGCTGTTCAAGCGCATGGACCCGGCGACCGCCGGCACGGTCAGCTTCCTGATCCGGCTCGTGATGATCGCGGTGGCGGCGCTGCTCGCGCTGCGCGTCGCCGGCCTGGATCCGGCCACACTGGCCGTCGGCGGTGCCATCACCGCGGTGGTCATCGGTCTCGCGGCCCAGCAGACGCTCGGCAACCTGATCTCCGGCATGGTCCTGATCGCGGCGCGCCCGTTCCGCGTCGGCGACCGCGTCCGCCTGCAGGCCGGCGCCGTGGCCGGGCAGATCGAGGGCGTCGTCGCGTCGCTCGGGCTGCTCTACACGACCTTCGCGCAGGGCCAGGACTCGATCATGGTCCCCAACAACGTCGTGCTCGGCGCCGCGGTCGTGCCGCTGCGCGAGCCCGCCGCCGTCGACCTGCGCGCGCGGCTGCGCCCCGACGTCAAGCCCAGCGACATCCAGGCCCTGCTGGAGGACAGCGTCCACACGCCCGTCCGCGGCGAGCCGCGCATCTCGCTGGAGGAGATCGACTCCGACGAGGTCGTCGTCCGCATCACCGCGACGCCCGAGTCCGAGGCCGACGGCCCGCGCCTGGCCGACGAGGTCCTGGCGGCCGTGGCCGCGATCACGAACGACGACGATCACGAGGTGGCCGCGCACAACGGCCGCGCGTGACGCGCTGCCGGCGGGCGCCGCCGCGCTAGGTGCGCTTGTCGCGCTGCCCCTCGGCCATGTCCTCCGCGATCTGCTCGGCGCCCAGGCGGCGCTGCAGCGCGGCGGACACGCCCGGCGCGACGCCCGCGAAGATCGCGCCCGCCCGCATCCCGAGCGGCGCGACGTCGACCTCGGGCCGGTTGCGCTCGATCGCGCTCAGCACGCCCGCCGCGACCTGCTCGGGCGTCTTGGTGCCGACGAAGCGCGGGAGCGTGACCCCGGAGTCGTGGAACATGCCGCCGTCGCGGATGAAGCCCGGGAACACGACCGAGACGCCGACGCCGCTGCCGTGCAGGTCCTCGCGCAGCGCCAGCGCGAAGCCGCGCAGCCCGAACTTGGTCGCCGAGTAGACCGCGCCGCCGCCGCTGGCGGCCTTGCCGGCCAGCGAGGACACGAACACCAGGTGCCCGGCGCCGCGCGCGGTCATCGGCTCCACGAGCCGCCGCGCGAGGATCATCGGCGCGCGCAGGTTGACGTCCAGCGCGGCGTCGAGCTCCTCCTCGGAGAAGGTCGGCAGCAGCCCGCTGCCCGGCAGCGCCGCGTTGGCGATCAGGACGTCGACGTCGCCGGCCTCGTCGAGCAGCCGCGCCAGCTCGTCGCGCCGGCGAGGTCGCACGCCACGGCGCGGCCGCCGGTCTCGGCCGCCAGCGGCTCGAGCACCTCGGCCCGCCGGCCCGTCAGGACGAGCGATCCGCCGCGCGCGGCCGCCGCCCGGGCGATCGCGTGGCCGATGCCGCCGGTGGCGCCGGTGAGGAGGACGGTGCGGCCGCGGAGGTCCATGCGCGCGGCGAAGCTACCAGGACGCCGCGGCCGCGGCGTCAGGCGAAGACGGCGACGGTGGCGGTGAAGCTGTGCAGGAAGTGCTCGCCGCCCACCGGGCCGATCTCGCCGGCGGCGAAGAACCCCGCCGCCGGCGCGCCGCCGAGCTCCTCGGCGACCGTCGTCGACGTCGTGGTGGGGGGCCTCGAACATCGCCTCGCCGCGCCCGTTGCAGGCGAACACGAGCGCGCCCGCCGGGGCGCGCCCGCCGAGCGCCTCCATCCGGATGCCCAGCGCGTCGCGCAGGTCGCGGTCGGCGCTGGCGGCGTCGCGGGCGTGCAGCCGCACCACCTGGCCGGGGTGCACGTCGGCCGCGACCGCGACCTTGCCCGTGGCGGGGTCGGCGCCCACGAGGCCGCGCACCAGGAAGTCGCCCTGCACGTAGTCGGGCTTGTTGGCGTCGACCACGATCCCCATCAGCAGCCCGCCCTGCACCAGCTCGAGGTCGGAGGCCGGGAGGCTCTCGATCGTCTCGCGCAGCTTCTCCAGCGCGGGCACGCCGGCCAGCTCGTCGATCACGTTGCCCTCGGCGGCGGTGATCGTCAGCTCCGGGCCCGAGCGGCGTCGGCGCCCTGCGAGACGCACGGGAGCACCTCGACGCCGTCGAGCCGCACGCCGACCGCGCCCTCCTCGAGCACCTCGTCGCCGATGAACAGCACCGCGCCGTCGTCGGCCGAGCGGCCGGAGGCGAGCCCGCCGAGCAGCGGGAGCATCGGCGTGGAGTCCGACAGGAAGCGCAGCACCGCGTCGGTGGGGAAGGTGGCCGGGTCGGCGAAGACGATCGCGCCCGCGGCGCCCACCAGGTCGGGCATGCCGGTCAGGGCGCCGGCGCCCTCCTCGAGCTCCTCGACCGCGGCGTGGAACGTGCGCGGCGATGCCGTCCTCGCCGAGGTGCGCGGCCCAGACGGAGATCGCGGTGCCGCTCTCGACCTCCCGGTCGGCGCCGATCACGCCGCCGGCGCCGCAGCCGATCAGCGCGCCGGGGGCGAGCGCCTCGTGGACGGCCTCGAGCGTCGCCTCGGGCGCGGCGAGGTGCGCTCCGGACGCGAAGATCACCGCCAGGTCGCACTCCAGGCCGCCGAGCGCGATCCGCGCCGCCGCGCCCGCCTCGAGCGCGCCCTCGCGGGCGTCGGGGACGGTCGAGAGACCGGTGCCGATGCGGACGGACATTGGCCAACGACGATACTCCGCGCCGTGCGGGTGATCGCGATCTTCGGGCCGACCGGCGTGGGCAAGACGGCGGTGGCGGTCGCGCTCGCCGAGCGGCTGCGCGCCCGGGGCGAGGACCCCGTCGCCGTGTCCGCCGACGCGCTGCAGCTCTACCGCGGGCTCGAGATCCTCACCGGCGCGCCCAGCGCCGCCGAGCGGGCCGCGCTCGAGCACCGCCTGCTCGGCGTGCTGCCGATCACCGCCACCTCCACCGCGGGCGCGTTCGCCCGCGCGGCGCACGCCGAGATCGACGCCGCTGCTCGCGGCCGGGCCGCCGCCCGATCGTCGTCGGCGGCACCGGCCTGTACCTGCGCGCCGCGCTCGCCGAGCTCGACCTGCGCCCGCCCGTCGACCCCGCGATCCGCGAGCGCCGCCGCGCGGAGCTCGCCGAGCGCGGGGCGCCCGCGCTGCACGCCGAGCTGGCCACACGGGCGCCGCAGGCGGCCGCCGCCATCCGCCCGACCGACGGCCAGCGCGTCACCCGCGCGCTGGAGCTGCTCGACGCCGGCCACGAGCCGCCCGGCGAGCGGCTGTGGACCGCGGACCTGCGCCACCCGACGCTGCTCGCCGGCCTCACGATGGAGCGCGCCGAGCTGGTCGCGCGGATCGAGCGGCGCGTCGACGCGATGGTCGCCGCCGGCGCCATCGAGGAGGTCCGCGCCGCCGACGCCGCCGGCGCCTCGCGCGGCGCCCGCCAGGCGCTCGGCTTCGAGCAGCTGCTCGACGGCGACGTCGAGGCCATGAAGACCCAGACCCGCCGCTACGCCAAGCGCCAGCTCACCTGGATGCGCAAGCTCCCCGGCGTCACGGCGATCGACGTGACGGGACGCGGCGCCCGAGGACGTCGCGGCCGAGATACTGCCCTGACATGCGCTTCGAGAAGTGGCAGGCCCTCGGCAACGACTACCTGATCGTGGAGCACGAGCGACCTCCCGTGGGAGCTCACGCCCGAGCGCGTCCAGCTCCTGTGCGACCCGCACTTCGGCCCCGGCGGCGACGGCATCCTCGAGCTCTCGCCGCCCGACAGCCCGGGCTTCGTCGCGCGCCTGCGGATCTTCAACCCCGACGGCTCGGAGGCCGAGCTGTCGGGCAACGGCGCCCGCGAGGCGATCATGTACCTCCGCCGCAGCGGCTGGACCGGCGCCGACACCTTCAGCATCGAGACCGCGGCCGGCGAGATCCGCCCGACGATCACGGGGGAGACCACCTGCCGCGTCGACATGGGCCGCGCCCACCTGACCTCCAAGGACTTCCCCGGCGGCCCGCGCCGACGGCCTCGGGACCGTCGAGTCGGCGGGCCGCACGCTGGCGCTTCCAGCACGTCTCGATCGGCAACCCGCAGTGCGCGATCCGGCTCGAGAGCCGCGAGGAGCTCGACGGCGCTGGACCTGGACGCCATCGGCCCCGGCATCCAGAACGACCCGCAGTTCCCCAACCGCACCAACACGTCGTTCTGGTGCGAGCTCTCGCCGGACAGCATCCGCGCCCGCATCTTCGAGCGCGGCGTCGGCGAGACGCTCTCCTCGGGCACCGGCGCCTCCGGCGCGGCGGTCGCGCACGTGCTGCGCGGCGGCGACTCGCCGGTCACCGTCCAGCTCGACGGCGGCGAGCTGGAGGTCGAGGTCGACGAGTCGCTGCACGTCGACCTGACGGGCTGGGCCGAGCCCATCTACAGCGGCGAGCTGAGCCCCGACCTGCTCGGCTAGGTTGAAGGCATGACTCAGGGAGCCTGGGGACTCGGGCTGGCCACGTTCGCCGGCGACAACCTGCTCGACGCGTGGTTCCCGAAGCCGCGCCTCGGCCTCGACGACGCGCCGGAGGAGCCCGGCACCCGCGAGGTGCTGGGCGCCGAGGCCGGCGACTTCGCGGGCGCCGCGCGCGAGGACAAGCTGCGCGGCACCCGCTCCGCGCCGATCGTGACCGTGATCGCCGACCTCGCCGAGCCGCCCGCCGACGCCGCGGACGCCTACCTGCGCCTGCACCTGCTCTCGCACCGGCTGATCAAGCCGCACGGCGCGAACATGGACGGGATCTTCGGCGTGCTGCCCAACGTCGCCTGGACGAGCGCCGGGCCCGGTCGACCCGGCGCGGCTCGACGACGTCCGCCTGCGCTTCCGCGCCGCCGGGCAGCCGCTCGCGACGACCAGCGTGGACAAGTTCCCGCGGATGGTCGACTACGTCGTCCCGGCGGGCGTGCGGATCGCCGACGCCGACCGCGTCCGCCTCGGCGCCCACCTCGCCGAGGGCACGACCGTCATGCACGAGGGGTTCGTCAACTTCAACGCCGGGACGCTCGGCTCCTCGATGGTCGAGGGCCGCATCAGCGCGGGCGTGGTGGTCGGCGACGGCTCGGACGTCGGCGGCAGCGCCTCGATCATGGGCACGCTGTCCGGCGGCGGCACCGACGTGATCTCGGTCGGCGAGCGCTGCCTGCTGGGCGCCAACTCGGGCCTGGGCATCTCGCTCGGCGACGACTGCACGATCGAGGCGGGCCTGTACGTGACGGCCGGGACCAAGGTCACGACGCCCGACGGCGAGGTCGTCAAGGCGGGAGAGCTGAGCGGCGCCGACGGGCTGCTGTTCCGCCGCAACTCGCAGACCGGCGCGGTCGAGGTGCTGCCCAGCTCGGGCAAGTGGGCGGGCCTCAACGCGGCCCTGCACGCCAACTAGAGGCGAGCGAGCATCTCCGCGGCGCGCTCGCAGTCGGCCAGCGAGGGCACGAGCGCGAGCCGGACGAACCCCTCGCCCGCCTCGCCGAAGTACGAGCCGGGCGCGACCACGACGCCGGCCTCCAGCAGCCGCGCGGCGAGCGCCTCGTCGCCCTCGAGCCACAGGAAGAACGTCGCGTCGCCGCCCGCGTTGCGGAAGCCCAGCCGCTCCAGCTCCGGCAGCACGACGTCGCGCTTGGCGCGGTAGGTGTCGCGGACGGCGTCCACGTGCGCCTCGTCGCCCCACGCGACGGCCGCCGCGCGCTGGACCATCTCCAGCGGCGCCACGCCGACGTTGGGCCGGTACTTGCGCAGCGCGCCGACCACCTCCGGGTCGCCGGCGGCGAACCCCGTGCGGTAGCCCGGCATCGAGGAGCGCTTGGAGAGCGTGTTGAAGACGAGCACGTTGGTGCGGTCGGCGACCTGCAGCGCCGACACCGGCGCGTCGGCGCCGAAGTACAGCTCCGAGTAGGCCTCGTCGCTGGCCAGCACGAAGTCGTGCTCGCGGGCCAGCGCGGCGGCGCGCTCGTAGAACTCCGGCGTGGCGGTGGCGGCGGTCGGGTTGTTGGGGTAGTTCAGCCACAGCACGGCCACCCGCGCCCACGTCGCGGCGTCGACCGCGTCGAGGTCGGGCAGGAAGCCGTTCGCCGCCAGCAGCGGCAGCTCCAGCAGCTCCTTGCCGGCGAACACCGCGCCGCGCTCGTAGACCGGATAGGACGGCGTGGGGACCGCGACGAGGTCGCCGCCGACGACCTGGGCGAGGTGGAAGATCGCCTCCTTGGAGCCGAGCGTCGGCACGATCTCGGTGTCCGGGTCCAGCGCGACGCCGAAGCGGCGCCCCGCCCAGCCGGCGATCGCGGCGCGCAGCTCCGGGAGCCCGTCGGCCGACGGATAGCCCGACATCGGCTCGATCGCCGCCGCCAGCGCCTCGCGGATGAAGACCGGCGTCTCCTCGCGCGGCTCGCCGATCCCGAAGTCCACGAAGTCCACGCCGCGGGCGGTCAGCTCGCGCTTGGCCTCGTTGAGGCGCAGGAACGGGTACGTGCGCAGCCCGGCGAGGACGGGGGAGAGCCTCACGCCGCGAACGCCTCCAGCACGCGGTAGGCCTCGATGAGCGCGCCGACCCGCACGGACTCGGCCGCCTGGTGCGCCTGGGCGGGCTCGCCGGGGCCGAAGTTGATCGCGTCGATCCCCGCGCGGCCGAACTCGGCCACCGGGGTCCACGCCTGCTTGGGCGCCCACTCCAGCCGCGAGCGCAGCCGGTCGACGTGCGCGTTGCCCATCGGCACCGGCCCCGAGGGCGAGTTGGAGGTCACGACCAGCTCGCCCGGGCACAGCTCCGCGAGCCGCGCCTCGGCCTCCTCGGGCGAGCGGCCCGGCGCGTAGCGGAAGTTGACCTCGCAGGAGGCGGTGCCCGGGATCACGTTGGTGGCGATGCCGCCGGAGATCATCGTCACCGAGGCCACCTCGTAGAACTTCAGCCCGTCGAACTCGTGCTCCTCGGGCTCGTGCTCGGAGAACGCGGCGATCGCCCGCGCGGCCTTGTGGATCGCGTTGTCGGCGTGCCACGGGCGGGCGGAGTGCCCGGCCCGGCCGGTGAACGTCCAGGTCGCGTTGATGTTGCCCAGGCAGCCGGCGTGGATCGCGTTGTCGGTCGGCTCCATCATCACGACGAGCTCGTGGTCGAGCGCGCTCGCGGGCGAGCAGCGGCGTCAGCGCGCTGTCCTTCGCCGGCAGCTCCTCGCGCCCGAAGAACAGGTAGTCGAACTCCGCGCCCGCGAGCGCCAGCTCGATCATCACGGCGACGGCGCCCTTCATGTCCGACGCGCCGAGGCCGTGGACGCGCTCGGCGTCGCGGCTCCCGGGCACGGTTGCCCTGTGCGGGCACGGTGTCGAGGTGGCCGGCGAGCAGCACCGGGGCGCCCGAGCCGGCCAGCACGCACGTGTCGCCGAGGTCCCGCGCGCCCAGCAGGTTCATCACGTGGGCCGCGATCGGCCCCTCGCCGTGCGACTCCGAGGGGATGTCGACCAGCTCCAGCGTCCGTGCCGCCAGGCGCTCCCCGAGCTCACCGTCGCCGATCTCCGCCGCCACGGGCTGCCACGATATCGGCCTGCGCTATTGCGGAATCGACGTCTCGGCCAAGGCCGCCAACCAGCAGCTCTGCACCCTGCACGAGCGGCGGTCCGTCGACGGGCTGGAGCTCGTGGCCACGTTCTACGAGCCCGGCACTGTCGAGCAGATCGCCCGCACGGTGCAGGGCTTCGGGCTGGGGCAGGCCGTGGTGGCGATCGACGCGCCGTCGGGCCACCGGCTGGACCTGCTCGGGCCGGACTCGGAGATCCGGGCCGCGCTCGAGCTGCCCGACGGGCGCTACGAGCGGATGCGGGTCTGCGACACGCTGCTGTTCCGCCGCGGGCTGCCGCTCTACCCGGTCCCGTCGGCCGGCCAGCCCCAGCACGCCTGGCAGGACTGGATGCGCGTCGGCTTCGAGCTGTTCACCGCGCTCGCGGACCTGCGCCTCTACCGGCCGGCCCAGAACGGCTTCGAGGGCCCGGTCGGGAGCACGGCGCTCACCGACGGGCGCCTGTGCGAGACCTACCCGGACGCGATCTTCTGCGCCCTGCTCGGCCACCGCCCCGGCGCCAAGCGCACGCCGTCCGGGCTGCAGGAGCGGATCGCCGCGCTCAAGCTCAAGGGGATCGTCGACGAGGACGGCGGCCTGTGGCGCCGCACGCTCGACGAGCTGGACGCCTGCGCCGCCGCCTACGCCGCCTACGGGCTGGCGGCCGGCATCGGGAGCTGGGTCGGGCACGCCGAGGAGGGCGTGATCGTGCTCCCGGCGCTGGAGCTGCGCCAGCGCTACGACAAGCTGCCGCCGCCCGCCCGCGCGGTCTTGGCGTAACTCCCCTCGCCGCCGGCACGGTCCTCGAGGCCGCCTAAACTGGGGGGTGAGGATGCAACGCCGCCAGCCCCCAACTCAGCCTGAAGGACGCGCCCGCCAGCGCGCGTACGTCGTCGCCGCGATGGAGGGCGACGACCTCTCCGAGATCAAGGAGCTCCTGCGCACGGCGGGCGTCGCCGTGGTCGGCGAGCTCGTCCAGCACCGCGACTCCCCGCACCCGAACCACTACCTCGGGCAGGGCAAGGTCGAGGAGCTGAAGGCGCTGCTGGGCCCGGCCGACGCGAACCTGGTCGTCGCCGACGACGAGCTGACGCCCGCGCCAGGAGCGCAACCTCGAGAAGGCGCTCGACAAGCCGGTGATCGACCGCACGGCGGTGATCCTCGACATCTTCGCCAGCCACGCCCACACCGCCGAGGGCAAGCTCCAGGTCGAGCTCGCGCAGCTCGAGTACAACATGGCCCGCATGCGGGGCCTGTGGACGCACCTCGAGCGTCTCGGCGCCGGCCGCGGCGTGGGCGGCATCGGCACCCGAGGCCCCGGCGAGTCGCAGATCGAGACGGACCGCCGCCTCGCGCGCGACCGCATCACCGCGCTCAAGCGCCGGCTGGACCACGTGCGCTCCACCCGCGCCGTGCAGCGCGCCGAGCGCGAGCGCGCGCACCTGCCGAGCGTCGCGCTGGCCGGCTACACCAACGCCGGCAAGTCGACGCTGCTCAACGCGCTCACCGGCTCCACCGTGGGCGTCCGCGACCGGCTGTTCCACACGCTGGACCCGACGACGCGCACCCTGCTGCTGCACGGCCGCACGTTCCTGATGACCGACACCGTCGGCTTCATCCGCAAGCTGCCGCATCAGCTCGTCGACGCGTTCGCCGCGACGCTCGAGGAGACGGCGCTCGCCGACCTCGTGCTGCACGTCGTCGACGCGTCCGAGCCGGAGGAGGAGCTCGAGGAGATGGCGCGCGCCGTCGAGGACGTGCTCGAGGAGATCCACGCGGCCGACTCGCCGCGCGTGCTGGTGCTCAACAAGGCCGACGCGCTGACCGAGGAGCGCCGCGCCGCGCTGGCGTTCCGCCATCCCGACGCCGTGCTCGTGAGCGCGATGACGGGGGAGGGGCTCGAGGACCTGCGCGAGCGCGTGTCCGCCGAGTTCGAGCGCACGCTGCGCGACGTGGCGCTGCTCGTGCCCTACAGCGAGGGCGGGACGCTCTCCGACCTCCACACGTCGCGGGCGAGCTGTCGCGCACCGACACCGCCGAGGGCGTGCTCGTCACCGCCCGCATCCCGGCCGTGGTGGCCGACCGCTACGACCGCTACGCGGTCAACGGCAACGGCAGCTCAGCGACCTGAGGAGCCGAAGCCCGCGTCGCCGCGCCCGTCGGCGCTGGGCGGCAGCTCGTCGACCGTGCGCACCTCCGGGGTGAGGCACGGCACCAGCAGCAGCTGGGCGATCCGGTCGCCCGCCTCGCCCTCGTAGGGCTCCTGGCCGAGGTTGACCAGCACGACCTTCACCTCGCCGCGGTAGGTCGGGTCGATCAGGCCGGGGCCGTTGACGACCGACAGGCCGTGCTTGGCGGCCAGGCCGGAGCGGGGCACGACCAGGCCCGCCGCGCCCTCCGGGATCGCCACCGCGACGCCCGTCGGCACGACCGCCCGCTCGCCGGGCGCCAGCGCGAAGGCCTCGACGGCCCGCAGGTCGTACGCGGCGTCGCCCGCCCGCGTGCGCTCGGGCGCACGGGCATCGGGGTGTAGGAGCGAGACCTCCATCCCCGCGAACCTACCGCGGGGCCCGGCCGGACCGGGCCCCGCGGAAGATCGGCTAGCTGCCGCTGGTGAAGCCGGCGGACTCGAGGTAGCCGCGAGCGGCCTCCTCGGGCTTCTGCTTGTCCACGTCGACGCGCGCGTTGAGCTCCTGCATGACCTTCTCGGTCAGGGGCTTCTGCACGGCCTCGATGACCTTCTGGCCCTCGGGGCCGATGGTCTCGAGCGCCTCGTTGCGGATGGCGAACGTGATGTTGTACGGCGGGAAGAACTTCTTGTCGTCGTCGATCGTCACGTACTTGCCGGAGGCGAGGTCGCCGTCGGTGGTGAAGACGAACGCGATGTCGGCGTCGCCGGAGTCGAGCACCTGGTACTTCTGCTCGCTCGCGACGAACTTGCCGAACTTGAGGCCGTAGGTCTCCTCGACCCCGATCAGGCAGTCGTTGCGCTGCTTGCACTCGGGGAAGCCGGAGATGGAGAGATCCTTCTCCTTGCCCTTCAGCTCGCTCGTGGTCTTGATGTTGCCGAGCTTCTCGTTCGTCTCCTTGGTCATGCCGAGGCGGAACGTGTTCTCGAACGGGGTCTGGGGCAGCGCCGTGATGTCCTCCTTGGCGAAGCCCTCCTTCGTCTTCTCGTACGCCTCGTCGGCGTCGCGCGGGACGTCGGTGGTCTTGACCTTGAAGAACGAGGTCAGCGCCGTGCCGGTGTACTCCGGGTAGGCGTCGATCTTGCCGGACTGGAGCGCCTTGTGGGCGATCAGCTCGGAGCCGAGGTTGAGCTGCTTCTTGACCGTGAAGCCGGCCGCCTCGAGGGCCTGCGAGTAGATCTCACCGAGGATGAACTGCTCGGTGAAGTTCTTCGAGCCGATGGTGATCGTCTTGCCGTCCGCGCCGTCGATCGGCTTGATCTCGTTGCCGGCGGACTCGCCGCCGGAGCTGGAGCCTCCGCCGCCGCCGCCGCCCGAGGACGACTCGTCGTCGCCCCCGCAGGCCGCGAACGCGAGCCCGAGGCACAACACGGCCAGCAGGGCCAGGATGGGATTGGTGCGTTTCACGTTGACTGGACGCTCCTCTTGGTTAACAGGATGGGCAGACGGCCGCCGCGTGACGTGCCTGCCGTCTGCAGCTTGATTCCGCGCGGCGTGACGGCACGCTGGAGCGCGGCGAACAGGAAGTCGGCGGCGAACGTCACCAGCGCGACGACGATGCACGCCGCCAGCTGGCCCGCGGTGCCGTAGACGTTGGGGCTGATGATCGGGCGCCCGAGGGTGTCGACGTTGGCCAGCGGCGCGATCGTCGCCGTGGCGATGACCGACACGAGCGAGATCCGGATCCCGGCCATGATCGTCGGGAGCGCCATCGGGATCTCCACCTGGCGGACGATCTGGCTGCCGGTGAGCCCGTTGCCCCTCGCCGCGTCGACGGTGTCGTTGTCCACGCCCCGCATGCCGACGTAGGTGTTCGTGATGATCGGCGGGATCGCGAGCAGCACCAGCGCGACCATCACGTTGAGGAAGCCCACGCCCAGGAAGGCGATGAAGAACACGATCAGGCCGAGCGCGGGAACCGCCCGGCCGATGTTCGACGTGCTGGTGGCGAGGAACTGGTAGCGGCCGATGTGGCCCAGGTAGAGGCCGACCGGCATCGCGAGCAGGGTGGCGACCAGCGTCGCGGCCAGCGACAGCTGCAGGTGCGTCCAGGTCAGCTCCCACATCTCGCCGAGGCCGCCGATCCGGACCGTGCCGGCCTCGGACTGGCGCTCGTGGAAGATGAAGTCGATCGCGTCGCCGAACGGGCCGAGGGCGGACATCGTGATCATCGCGACACCGCCCTCTCCCACGGGGTGGCCATTCGCTGGATCAGCAGCACCCCGAGCTCGAGCACCGTCGCGAGCAGGATCATCAGGATCGAAGCCGCGACGACGTTCCCCTGGAAGGTCGGGTCGGCGAAGATCTCGCCGCCCAGGCCGCCGGCGCCCGCGAAGAACGCGAACCCGGCGATGCCGACCGTCGAGGAGGCGGCGATCCGCAGCCCCGCGAAGATCGTGGGCAGCGCGATCGGCAGCTCGACCCCGAACAGGATCTGGCGGCGCGAGAGCCCCATGCCCTCCGCGACGTCGACCATCTCGCGTGGCACCTCTTGCAAGCCCGTCGCGACGTTGCGGTAGATCAGGACCTGCGTGTAGGCCGTCAGCACGATCACGGCGGTCGAGAAGCCGCGCCCCGTGACGTTGAGCAGGATCAGGTAGAAGGCGATGGAGGGGATCGTGAACAACACGCTCACGAACGCGAGGAAGATCGGGTTAAGCGCGGAATAACGATGCGCGAGCAGCGCGAGGCCCGTGGCCAGCACGAACCCGATGGCCAGCGGGACGACGCTCAGGAGCACGTGCTCCCACAGCGGGTGCCAGTACTGGTCGAAGTGGTCGAGGATGAACCCCGGGCACAGCCCGTTGTTGCCGGGGCACTTCTCGGTCGCACCCTCGCGGTTGCCGAAGAAGTCGTCGCCCAGCTGGGCGAAGAGCGGCGCGTTGGCGAGCAGGGACATGTGCGTCAGGCCCGTTCCTCGGCGGGCTCCTCGGCCCCCGCCTCGTCTACGGCCGCGGTCTGCGCGAGCTCCGTGGCGCTCGGGAGGTGCTTCGCGGGAACGGCCAGCGCGTGCGACAGGGCCTCCATCGACAGGACGCCGGCGACGCGGCCCTCGGCGTCCACCACCGGCCCGTAGCGGCTGTCGGCGGACAGCAGGTCCGACAGGGCGTCGCGCAGGATGTCGTCGAGCTCGACGATCGGCTCGGCGGCGGAGCGGTAGTCGTCGCGGACGCGCTCACCCTGGAGTCCGCGCTCTGACAACCAGCCCAGCGGCTTGCCGTCGTCGTCGACCACGAGCGGGATGTCGAGGTCGGCCTCGGACAGCTTGCCGCGGACCTCGGAGACCGGCTCGCCGAGACGGACGATGGGGGCCTTCCAGAGGTCGATGTCGCGGACC
This sequence comes from uncultured Solirubrobacteraceae bacterium, assembly GCA_963723395.1. Lineage (GTDB taxonomy): Bacteria > Actinomycetota > Thermoleophilia > Solirubrobacterales > Solirubrobacteraceae > DATFQI01. The sequence goes on from CAVRQL010000008.1 coordinate 79,138, forward strand.
CGCTGGAGCGCGAGGCGCTTGAGCGCGCGATCGGAGCCCACGAAGTCCTCGACGAACGGCTCCGACGGGTACATCAGGAGCTCGGCGGGGGTGGCGTACTGGGCCAGGATCCCGCCCTCCTTGAGGATCGCGATCCGGTCGCCCATCTTGATCGCCTCGTCGATGTCGTGGGTGACGAAGACGATCGTCTTGCGCAGGTCGGCCTGGAGGCGCAGGAACTCGTTCTGCAGGCGCTCGCGGTTGATCGGGTCGATGGCGCCGAAGGGCTCGTCCATCAGCATCAGCGGCGGGTCGACCGCGAGGGCGCGGGCCACGCCGACGCGCTGGCGCTGGCCGCCGGAGAGCTGCGCGGGGTAGCGGCGCGCGAACTCCTGGGGGAGGCCGATGACGTCCAGCAGCTCCTCGACGCGGGCGTTGGTGCGCTTCTTGTCCCAGCCCAGCAGGTGGGGCACGGTGGCGATGTTCTCGCCGATCGTGCGGTGCGGGAACAGGCCGATCTGCTGGATGACGTAGCCGATCGTGCGGCGCAGCTCGGCGGGACGCCGGCTCTTGACGCTCTCGCCGCCGATCAGGATGTCGCCGTCGGTGATGTCGATCATCCGGTTGACCATCCGCATGGCGGTGGTCTTGCCGCAGCCGGACGGGCCGACCAGGACGCAGATCTCACCCGCGGGGACCTCGAGCGAGAGGTGGTCCACGGCGGGCTTCTCGGCGCCGGGGTACTGCTTCACGACGTCACGGAGCTCGAGCGGCGCCGCGCCGTGCTGTTCCTGGCTTTCCGTTGACAAGCTCTTCTCTCCCATCTGAAGGGCCGCCGATCCTAACCTCAGGCCAGGCGGCAGTACGCCCGTTAGCCCGTGGCGAGCAAACCGTTCTCGGTCAGGTACGCCTTCGCAACCGCCCCGGGTTCCTGACCGTCGAGGTCGACCCTCGCATTGAGCTCCTGCATGTTCTCGTCCGTCAGCCTCGCCTGGATCATCTCCAGCGTCTTGGGCAGGTCGGGCCCCGCCTGCGTCTGCCACGGACTTGCGCACCACGAGGGAGGAGTTGTAGGGCGGGAACATGCTGCGGTCGTCCTCGAGCAGCACCTCGGACTCCCTCTGGATCTGCGGATCGGTCGTGAACACGATCGAGACGTCGGCTTTCCCGGAGGTGAGTACCTCGTGCCGGTCGGGGATCGGCGTGGGGGTGAAGCGCTTGAAATGGAGCTTGTACACGCGCTCCAGGCCGAGCAGGCAGTCCAGCCGCTCGCGGCACTCGGGAGCGCCGGCGAGGGTGAGCTCGTCCTCCTGGCCCTTGAGGTCGGAGATCTTCTGCAGCGAGAGCCTCGCGGCTGTCTCCTTGGTGACCGCAACCTCGTTGCTGGAGGTGAAGGGCGTGGGCGGGAACGCGACCATGCCGCGCTCGGCGAAGCCCTTCTTGGCCTCGGCGTAGGCCTCCTGCGGGTCCTTCGGGAGCTCGTCGGGCTGCTTGCCGAAGAACGACAGCAGCGCGGTGCCCGTGTACTCCGGATACGCGTCGATCTCGCCATTCTCCATGGCCTCGAGCGCCACGCGCTCGTCGCCGAGGTCCAGGCGCTTGCGCACCTTGTAGCCGGCGGCCTCCAGGCCCTGGGCGAAGATCTCGCCGAGCACCTTCTGCTCGGTGAAGTTCTTCGAGCCGATCGTCAGCGTGACCTTGGCGTTGTCCTCGTCGTGCGCGATCGGCGTGACGCCGGCCGACTGGGCGGGGGTCGCGGTGCCCTCGCCGTCGGCCTCGTCGTCGGACCCGCCGCCGCACGCGGCGAGCAGCCCGCCGGGGAGGGCGAGCGCGAGCAGCACCAACAGCAGTCGCAGGATCGTCATAGGAGCGAAGCCTCGCCCGACGGTCGGGGAGGAGGGCCGGATCCTACCGGCTGCCGCGGCGGCTCAGACCCCTGCGGCGCGGCGCGCGGCCGCGTGTGCGGCGTCCTCCAGAGCGTCGTCGAGCGGCGGCAGCTCGCCGGCTGCGAGGTCCAGCGCGGTAGCGGTCAGCCAGTCGGCGAACCAGGCGTTCTTGGGAAGCAACGGCCCGTGGAGGTACGTGCCCACCACCGTGCCGTGCGCGCCGCCGCGGACGCCCTCGTAGCCGCTGCGCCCGTCGTTGCCGTGGCCGTTGAGGACCTTGCCGAGCGGCTGGGCGCCCGGGCCGAGCCGCGTCCGCCCGCCGTGGTTCTCGAACCCGGCCAGCACGCGGCCGTCGATCTCGATGGCGACGTTGCCGATCAGCCGCGGGCCGTCCTCGCGCACGGTCTCCAGGTCCACGAGCCCGATCCCCGGCAGCCGCTCGTCGCCCATCTCGTAGCCGTGGCCGAGCAGCTGGAAGCCGCCGCAGACGCCGAACAGCACCGCTCCGCGCGCCGGCGGCGGCGTGCAGCGCGTCGCGCTTGACGGTGGCGAGGTCCTGGGCGCACAGCGCCTGGTCGCGATCCTGCCCGCCGCCGAGGTAGAAGAGATCGTGCGCGTCGGGGTCGACCTGCTCGCCCAGCCCTGCGCCGGTCAGCTCGAAGCCGATGCCCGCGCCACTCGCAGCGCCGCTCGAGCAGCAGCAGGTTGCCGCGGTCGGCGTAGATGTTCATCAGGTCCGGATACAGCGCGAGGACGCGGAGGGGCCTATCCACGGAGCATCACCACGGTGGAGCCGACGTGCTCGTCGGTGGCGGGGATCACGAGCGGCTCCTCGGCCGTCAGGCCGTGGGCGGCGGCCTCGTCGGCGAGCCGCTGCGCGTCGATGGTGCGCAGCACGATCACGTCGTCCTCGCTGGAGCGGTGGCCGCCGGGGGCGAGGATCTGGCGGACGCGCTCGATCCGCACCGCGCCGGGGCTCTCGCGCACGGCGACCGGCTGGGAGACGTAGCGCAGGCCGTCGCGCTCCCCGAGGTCCGGGAGCGGGAGCAGCGGCCTGCTCGTCGAAGGCCTCCAGCGCGTCGGCGATCGCGATCGCCACGAGGCCGCCGGGGAGCAGCGCGGCCGCCGCGCTCGCGAAGAACCCGGCCCGGGCGTCCTCGTCGGGCAGCAGCTGGATCGTCTGCATCGGCACCGCGATCAGCGCGAAGCGGCGGGGGAGGGCGAAGTCGGCGGCGTCCTCGAGCACGGTCTCGACCGCCGTCGCCGCCGGCGGCCGCGCGGCTCTCCAGCTCCTCCAGCAGCTCGCCGTCGCGGTCCAGCGCGGTGACGTCGTGCCCGGCGGCCGCCAGGCGCAGCGCGACGCGGCCGGTCCCGGCGCCGACGTCGAGCACCGGGCCGCCCTCGGCGCGGGCGAGCTTGCCCCACAGGCTCAGGTCGGCGGTGTAGCCGCCGCACTCCACGTCGTGCCAGGCGACCTTGGCGGAGACGCTCATCGCCAGTACTCCTTGGCCTGGCCGCGGCGGGCGAGCAGCTCGCGCAGCTCCAGCAGCGCGGTGTAGGTGGGGAGGGCGTACAGCGGGCCCTCGCCGTCGGCCAGCGCCTGCGTCGAGCCCCGCCTCGAGGCTCTCGACGACGTGCAGGCGCTCCGCGTCGACGCCGGCGTACTTCATGCGCAGCGCCAGCTCGGCGGCGCGGGTGCCCGAGCAGGTCATCCGCCGCACGCGCGGCGCCAGCACCTCCCAGTCGGCGTCCCACACCCACGAGACGTCGCGGCCGTCGGCCGTGCGGTCGTTGAGCACCCCGAAGACGTCGAGCTGCGCGCCCTCCAGCGTGAGCGTGCGCAGGACCTCGTTGGCCCCCGCGGGGTTCTTGACGAGCAGGATCGAGGTCGGGCGCCCGCCGAGGTCGATCGTCTCGGCGCGGCCGAACGCGGGCGCGACGCGGCCGAGCGAGCTCGCGATCTCCTTCGCGGGCACCTGCAGCGTCAGGCACAGCGCCGCGGCGCCGAGCGCGTTGTAGACGTTGTAGAGCCCGGGCAGCGGCAGCTCGACGCGGCGCTCGGCGCCCGGGGTGATCAGCGTGAACGAGGCGCTGCGGATCCCGTGCAGCTCGACGTCGCGGGCGACCACCTGGGGCTCGGGCCGCGTCTGGCCGCAGTTGGGGCAGTGGTACTTGCCGAGGTGGGCGAGGTAGACGACGTCGTAGACGTAGGCGTGCCCGCAGCGGCGGCAGTGCTTGGAGTCGCTGGCGTGCTGGAGCTCCGGGCAGCGCCAGCGAGGGGTCCTCGACGCCGAAGTACAGCGCGTCGCCGCCGCGGCCGAGGTCGGCGACCAGCGGGTCGTCGGCGTTGAGCACCAGCTGGGAGCGGCCGGCGCGGCGGGCGACCAGCTCGGCCCAGCGGTCGGCGATCGTGTCCAGCTCGCCGTAGCGGTCGAGCTGGTCGCGGAACAGGTTGGAGAGCAGGATCGCGCGCGGCTCGAGCTCCTCGACGACCGGGGCGAGCCAGAACTCGTCGACCTCGAACAGCCCGAGGTCGCCGTCCACGCTGCGCCCGCCGCGGCGGGCCGCGGCGGCGAGGGCGCTCGCCACGCCGCCGACCATGTTCGCCCCGGCGCGGTTGTGCACGAGCCGGGCGCCCATGCCCTCGAGCACCGTCGAGACCATCGCGGCGGTCGTCGTCTTGCCGTTGGTGGCGCTGATGACCACGCTCCCGCGCTCCAGGCGGGAGGCGAGCCGCTCGATCGCGTGCGGCTCCATGCGCGTGAGCACCTTGCCGGGCAGCGACGTCCCGCCGCCGCGCCCGGTGGCGCGCGCGAGCCCGCCGACCGCCCGCGCGGCCGCCAGCCCTGCCGAGAGCCGGATCACGGCGCCAGCACGCGCAGCGTGCCCGGGAGGATGCTGATCGCGGCCGGGAGCTCGGCGATCGGGTCGCCGTCCGCGTAGGCCGTGAACGGCCGGTCGGCGTGGAAGGAGACGCTGCGGCCGCGCATGAAGTGCAGGCCGGGCGCGCCGACGTGGGTGCCCTTGAAGACCTTCGGGACGTTGGCCAGGTAGGTCCGCTTGGGGATGTCCTCGCACAGCACGACGTCGAGCATCCCGTCGTCGAGCGACGCGTCCGGCACCAGGAACATGCCGCTTCCGTAGACGCCCGAGTTGGCCACGGCCACGGAGTACCCGGCGAAGCGTGCGCGACTCGCCGTCGACCGTGACGGTCCACTCGGCGGGGCGCCAGCGCTTGAGCGCGCGCAGGGCGGCGTAGGCGTACACGCCGGTGCCGAGCTTGAGCTTCGTCGCGTTGGCGATCGCGTTGGCGTCGGAGTCCAGGCCCGCGCTGAGGATCCCCAGGTACGTCGCGCCGCCGACCTCCGCCGAGGTCGATCCGGCGCTCGACCCCCGCGGCGATGTGCTCGCAGGCCTTCACCGGGTCGTGGGTGATCCCGAGCTTGCGCGCGAAGTCGTTGCCGCGGCCGCCGGGGAGCAGGCCCAGGACGCCCGCGCCGTCGCGCAGCTCGCCGGCCACGGCGCCGGTCAGCCCGTCGCCGCCCATCGCGACCGCCACCTCGCCCGCAGCGGCGGCGCCGCGCGCCAGCTCGCGCGCGTGCTCCATCGAGGTCGTGCGCTCGACCCGGAAGCGCAGCCCGCGGGAGCGCAGCTCGGCCTCGACGTCGGGCAGCAGCCGGGCGGCGCGGCCCGCTCCGGCGGTGGGGTTGACGATCACGCACAGGTCCATGAGGGCCCTCTCATCCCAGCACGAGCGCCGCGAGCGAGTCCGCGACGTGCGTGGGCTTCGGGTCGGCGGCGTTCGCCTCGGCGCGCGACGTCGAGCCCGTCAGCACCAGCGCGGAGTCCATCCCGGCGTGCCGCGCGCCCGCCACGTCGACGTCGAGCCGGTCGCCGACGCCGAGGCAGCTTGCCCTCGCCGAGACGGTCGCGCACCGCCTCGTACATCGGCGGCTCGGGCTTGCCGATCACGCGGTCGGCCTTGCGGCCGGCGGCGGTCTCGATCGCCGCCAGGATCGCGCCGGTGCCCGGCCACGGGCCGTCGGGCATCGGGAACGTGGCGTCGCGCGTCGCGCCGACCAGCTCGGCGCCGCGGGCGACCGCCTGGCTGGCGATCCGCAGCTCCTCGAACGTGAGGCCGTCGTGGCCGCCGACCACCACCACGTCGGCGCGGGTCGCGAACTCGGTCCGGTTGACGATCCGCATGCCGGCCTCGGCGACGTGGTCGACCAGCGCCTGCGAGCCGACCACGTACGCGGCGCCGCCGCCGCGCTGGGAGAGCGCGAACTGCACCGCGGCCCCGACGCTCACGACCTCGCTGAGCGCGGCCTGGACCCCGAACCCCCACAAGCCGGCGCACGAACTCCTCCGGGGCGTGGCGCACGTCGTTGGTGAGGAACGCGACCGCCTTGCCCGCCTCGCGCAGCGCCGCGACGGCCTCCGGAGCGCCCTCGATCGGCTCGTCGCCGAGCCACACCGTGCCGTCGAGGTCGAGCAGCACCTGGTCGTAGCGCTTGAGTCTTGGGCTGATGGCCACGCCGCCTGTCTATCATCGCCGCGCGATGTCCCGGCTTCCTCTGCTCCTCGTGGCCCTCCTCGCGGCGCTCGTTCTCGCCGGGTGCGGGTCGGACGAGGAGAAGGCCGTCGACGCCGACCTCCACGCCGCCGCCCTCGCCCGCCGAGGCCGCCGGGTGCGAGACGGTCGAAGCCCCGAAGCCCAAGGAGAACGCCGACGTCCCGAAGCCCAAGGAGAAGCTCGCGGCGGGCAAGACGTACGTCGCGAAGGTCGTCACGAGCTGCGGCGACTTCGAGATCACGCTCGACGCCAAGCGCGCCCCGCGCACCGGCGGCTCGTTCAAGTACCTCGCCGACAAGGGCTTCTACGACGGGCTGACCTTCCACCGCGTCGTCCCCGGCTTCGTGGCCCAGGGCGGCGACCCGCAGGGGAACGGCTCGGGCGGCCCGGGCTACTCCGTCGTCGAGGCGCCCCCGGGCGACCTCACCTACACCAAGGGCGTCGTCGCGATGGCCAAGACGGAGACCGAGCGCCCCGGCACCTCGGGCAGCCAGTTCTTCGTCGTGACCGCCGAGGACGCCCAGCTCCCGCCCGACTACGCGCTGCTCGGCAAGGTCACCAAGGGCCAGGACGTCGTGGACAAGATCGGCGTCGTGCCCACGGTCGCCAACGACGAGCCGGCCGAGCCGATCGTCATCCGCTCCATCAAGGTCACCGGCCTAGCGGGCTAACTTCCCCGCCGCACGCCTCCTTGTAGGCGTGGCACAGCGCGGCAACGAGGAACGCGTCCTCGTGCCCGTCATCGCGTTCCGCGAAGAGCGCCCGTGACGGACGGCTCGAGGACGAGGCCGCGGTCGTGGCGCTCGCCGCGCGCCAGCAGGGCATGGTGAGCCGCGCGCAGCTGCTCGCCGCCGGGTTCGACGGGCGGACGATCGCGCGGCGGCGTCGCGGCGGGCTGGCTGACGCGCGTGTTCCACGGCGTGTACCGGGTCGGCCCGTTCGCCGGGCCGTTCGGCGCCGAGATGGCGGCGCTGCTGGCGTGCGGTCCGCGGGTCGGCGCTGGCACGCGGCAGCGTCGCTGCACGTGTGGGAACTGATGGACCGCGGCGGGCAGGTCGAGGTGGTGGTCCCCGGCGGCGGGCGTTCACCGGCGGGGTGCGCGCATCGGCGCGAGCGTGCCGGACGGCGACATCGTCGACCGCCACGGGATGCGCGTCACGACGCCGGCGCGCACGATCATGGATCTTGCGGCCGCGACGCCGCGCCGCGAGCTCGAACGGCTCATCGAGGAGGCGCAGCTGCGAGGTCTCGTGACGCCGGGCGAGCTCCTCGCCACCGCGGAGCGATCCCGAGGCCGTCCCGGCATCCGGCGGCTCAGGGCCATCCTCCTCAGATGCCGAAGAGCCCTCGACTCACCCGCTCGGAGGCCGAGCGCCGGCTGCTCGAGCTGGTCCGCGCCGCCGGCCTGCCGCGGCCGCGGACGAACGTCACGCGTCGCTGGGTACGAGGTGGACTTCCTGTGGCCGCAGCAGCGACTCGTCGTCGAGGTCGACGGCTACGCGTTCCACGGCAGCCGCGCCGCGTTCGAGCGCGACCGCGCGCGTGACGCCGCGCTGCTCGCGGCCGGCTACCGGGTGCTACGCGATCACGTGGCGCCAGCTCACCACGCGAGCCCGAACGGGTCGATCGCGACGCTCGCTTCCTGCGTTGCGTACGTGAGGCGGCGCGCAAACGCGGAGCGCTGCGACGGCGTGACGCAGCGCTCCGCGAAACGTGCCGCTAGAGGGCGCCTTCGAGGGTGAGCAGGACGCGCTTGCGCTCGACGCCGCCGCCGTAGTTGCCGATCCCGCCGGAGCCCGGGAGGACGCGGTGGCAGGGGACGACGATCGGGACCGGGTTGCGGGCGCAGGCCGTCGCCGCGGCGCGGAAGGCGCGCGGGCGGCCGGAGCGCTCGGCGAGCGCGCCGTAGGTGACGACCTGGCCGCGGGCCACGGTGTCGTGGAGCGTCTCGAGCACCGCCCGGCGGAACGGGGCGTGGACGAGCTCGAGGTCGACCGGCATGGAGAGGTCGGTCGTGTCGCCCTCGAGGTACGCCGACAGCGCGTCGCGGACGTCGGACATCTCGCGGTCGGAGCCGATCACGCGGGGGCCGAGGGCGCCCGCCACCTCGGCGAGCACGTGGTCCTCGGGCTCCTCCTCGAAGCCGACCCGCACGACGCCGCGCGGGCCGGTGACGACGAGCAGGCGGCCGATCGGGGTGGACAGGCGGGTGAAGACGGCGTCGGCGAGGCCCTCGCGGACGGCGGCGGCGGCGACGGACTCGAGCAGGGATTCGGGGAGGGGGGTCATGCGGCGTGCCTCTCTCGGAGGGTGCGGACGGCTGTGGAGACCCGCTGGCGGGCGGCGGCGGGGGAGACGCCGAGGCGGCCGGCGATCCCCTCGTAGTCGAGGTCCTCGACGAAGCGCAGGCGCAGCGGCTCGCGGGCGGCCTCGGGCAAGGGTGAGATGAGCGCCTCGAAGGCGCCGGCGTCGTAGGTGTCCTCGACGACCACGGCGGGCGGCTCGGCGACGGGGTGCTCGCGCGGGCGGGCCCGGTGGGCGTCGATCGCGGCCGTGGTGGTGACGCGGTAGAGCCAGGCGCGCAGGTGGTCGCCGTGGCGCAGCCGCGGGTAGGCGCGCAGCGCGCGCAGGAAGGCGTCCTGGAGGACGTCCTCGGCGTGGTCGGGCCCGGCCAGGCGGCGGGCGTGCGCGAGCAGCTCGTCGCCGTGGGCCTCGACCAGGCTCCAGAACGGGGGAAGGGCCTTCATGCCTCCTACAACGGAGCCGGCCCCGCCCGTGTGAGTTCAGCCCTTGCCGGACGAGCGGCGCGCGGCGCGCCCGGTCCCGAGCTGGTTGGCCCGCTGCTCGGCCGCCTTCGCCCTCGCCGCCGACTGCCGGCGGCGCCCGACGAAGAACAGCACCCCGAGCACGATCAGCACCAGCAGCAGGCCCCAGAAGACCGAGATCGCCGGGTCGAGCCCGCCGAACGGGAGCGCGACGAGCTGGACGAGGCCCCAGCCGAGCGCCAGCACGGCGACGATCAGCAGGATCACCAGCAGGACGCCGCGGATGCGCAGCAGCGGGTTGGAGCCCGGGGGCGGGGCGATGATGCCCATGAAGCGCAGGAGCAGCAGCTGGCGGCTGCTCGGCGGCGTCTGGCCGAGCTTCTCGGCCGCCACCTTGAGGTCGCCCGCGCGGCGCTCGGCGAGCGCCAGCGACGCCTCGGCCATCCGCCGCAGCTGGAGGCGCTCCTGCGGCCGCGCGGAGGCGATCGCGACGCGGAAGTGCTCCCGCGCGCGCTTGGCGTCCATGCGCTCGGCCGCGCGGGCGCCCAGCAGCGCCTGCGCCGCGGCGCGGTACTTCGTCTCGGCCTCCAGCTCCTCGTCGCTGCGCGACTCGAGCTTCTGCATCGCGCCGAGCGCGGACTTGGATTCGACCCGGATCTGACGCTGCTTCGGAGGCATACCGACCAGTCTAGATCCGCCGGCGGAACCCGGTGGCGTCGAGTTCGGGCTCGAGCGGCGAGGGCGGGAGCCCGGGCTCCGGGTCGAGCGCGTCGTAGCCGGCCGGAGCGATGTCGTTGGGCGCGTCGGGATGGAAGAGCGCCGCCAGGTACTGGATCTGCCCGCGGCCCACGCCGAGCTCGTACTGGCCGCCTCCGTAGGCGCCCATGCCGCGCTCCTCGCAGAAGTCGTAGGCGGCGAACAGCGAGCGCACGCTGCCGAACCGCGACGGCTTGAGGTTGACCGTCTTCGGGAGCACCGGCGCGGCGAGGATGTCGTCGATCGAGTGGATCGGCGCGTCCCAGGTGATGCGGTCCTCGAACGGGCGCAGCGCCTCGCGCGCGGGCTCCTCCTCGAGGTCGGGGTCCTCGAGCCACGCGTCCGGGAACGCCTCGGCGATCCGCGCGGTAGAAGTCCGGTGAGGTCGGCGTGTCGACCGGCGTGCCCTTGTAGGCGCCCTTGAAGTCGATCGAGTCGACGGCGCCGAGCGCCACCAGCTCGTCGATCAGGTCGTCGGTCCAGTCGGGCGTGCCGTCGAGCTTGAAGCGCAGGTCCGGGTAGGCGGCGAGCCGCCGCGTGACGGGCGCGATCGTCGGCGGGTCGCCCATCCGGGAGGAGACCACGAAGGAGATCGGGCCGCGGGTCGCGCCCGACGGCGTCGGCCAGCGAGCGGCCGTTCTGGCGCAGCGCGAGGTCCAGCGCCGCGCTCTCGAACGCCCACTGGCGGTAGTTGCGGAACACCTGGCGGCCGGGGTCGCCCGCCGGGAACGTGTCGGTCTCGTCGAGCATCCGCGCGAACGAGTCGAACGTCCACGAGCCCGCCAGCGGGAGCGTCGGCCCGTGCTCCTGCTGGGCGGTCTGCAACTCGCCGTCGTAGGTGACGTCCTCGCCGTGGCCCTCCTCGCCGCCGCCGGTGCAGCCTGATCACGGTCGTCTGGCGCTCGAAGCCGCTCGACACGGTCTTGGCGAGCCCTTCCAGCGAGTAGCCCTCGATCTCCAGCGGCAGGTCGGCGACGCGCTCGTAGGTGCTCATCGGCGGGAGCCTACGCCGGAGCGGGCAATAGCCTCACGCGCGTGCTCGAGGCCCTCGGCTTCTTCGCGCTGCTGGAGGCGGCCGGGCTGGCCGCCGCGCCGCTGGCCGTGCTCGTCCTCGGGCGCCTGCCCGGCTCCGGGCTCGGGCTCTCCAAGGTGCTCGGCGTCCTGCTCGTCGGCTGGCTCGCCTGGATGGCGGCGAGCATCGGCGTCGCGCCGTACGGGCGCGGGACGCTGCTCGGCGCGTTCGCGGTGGTGGCCGTGGCGGGTGCGGCCGCCGGGCTGCGCCAGCGCCGGCTGGGCCGCCGCGTGATCGAGGAGGGCGGCGGGCCGGCTCCGGAGCTGGCGCCGCGAGCGGCTCGCCGCGCGGGTGCTCCCGGAGGACGACCCGGCGCGGTGGCGGCTGTGGCTCGGCTCGGAGCTCGTGGCGGTCGTCTCGTTCGCCGCGATGGCGCTGCTCGTCGCCTACGCGCCGGACGTCTGGAACACCGAGAAGCCCATGGACATGGCGATCATGAACGCCATCCAGGTGTCGCCGAGCTTCCCGCCGCACGACCCGTGGATGGCGGGGGAGACGCTCAACTACTACTACCTCGGCCACCTGCTCCTGGCGGCGCCCGCGCACGTGCTCGGGCTGGAGCCGTCGGTCGGCTACAACCTCGCGGTGGCGGGGCTGTTCGCGCTCTCGCGCCTCGGCGCTGTTCACGCTCTCGGGCACGCTGTGGGCGGCCGCGCGGGATCCGCTCCACGGGCGGGCCGGTGGGGGCCGGGCTGGCCGCCGTCGGGCTCACGATCGTGCTCGGGAACCTGGCCGGGGTCCGCGAGTGGCTGCGACGCGAAGGACCCGCCCGGCGACTACGACTGGTTCGGCGCCTCGCGCGTGATCAAGGACACGATCAACGAGATCCCGTCGTTCTCGTTCACGCTCGGCGACCTCCACGCCCACGTGCTGGCGATCCCGTTCACGGCGCTGGCGCTGGCCTTCGCGCTGCAGGTCGCGATCGCGGGTCCGCGCGGGGACGTCGCCTGGCGCTCGGTGGCCGAGGCGCTCGCCGCCGGGCTCTCCGTCGGCGTGATGTACGCGATCAACTCGTGGTCGTATCCCGTCGTGGCCGGCCTGCTGGTGGCCGCCGTGGTGGTGTGGATGCGCGAGCCGACGTCGGCGGGTCGCCGCGCCTACGGGGTCCTGTGGACCGATGCTCGTGGTGCTGGGCGGGATCGTGCTGACGCTGCCGTTCTGGCTGAACTTCGACGCCGCGGCGCGCGGCATCGGCCGCGTCACCGAGCACGACTCGTTCGCGCACTGGGCCGGCGACCAGGCGCTGATCTACGGCATCGTCGCCTGGCTGGCGGTCGCGGCCTACGCGAGCCGCGTGCTCGCCACCTCGCGGCCGCTGCGCACGGCGCTGTGGAGCGCGGTGGCGGCCGCGTTCGTGCTCTCGCTGCTGGCGCCCGTCGAGCTGTCGGGGATCGCGCTGCTGCTGGCGCTCGTCGCGGTGGCGATCCACGCGCTGCTCTCGACGCGCCTCGTCGCCGCCGAGCGCTTCCTGTGGGTGCTGCTGGCGGGCGCGGCCGGCTGCTTGCTGCTCCCCGAGCTGATCTACGTCCGCGACGAGTTCGACGGCAGCGACCTGTACCGCATGAACACCGTCTTCAAGATGGGCTACCAGGCCTACCTGCTGCTGGGGATCGCCGGGGCCTGCGCGATCCCGTGGGCCGGGCGCTGGCTGCCCCGCCGCGCGTGGGCCGGGCTGGGCGACCGTGACGACGATCCTCGTGCTGCTCGGCCTCGTGTTCCCCTACGCGGGCAACTACGCCCGCCGCGAGGGCTTCTCGCGCACGCCGACGCTCGACGGCCTCGGCTGGCTGCGCGAGAGCGCGCCCGGCGACGTCGAGGCGATCGCCTGGCTGCGCGACAACGCGCCCGACGACGCGGTCCTGCTCGAGGCGGTCGGGCCGGACTACTCGGGCTTCGGCCACGCGCGGATGTCCACGTTCACCGGCCGCCCGACGGTCCTCGGATGGGCCGGCCACGAGGTCCAGTGGAAGCACGACCCGGGCACGCGCGAGGCCGACGTCAAGACGATGTACACGTCCACCGACCCGGCGGCGGTGCGGCCGCTGCTGGACCGCTACGGCGTGGAGTACGTCGTCGTCGGGCCGATCGAGCGCGCCGACTACGGCGAGGCCGGGGTGGCCAAGTGGGACGACCTCGGCCGCCGCGTGTTCGACCGCGACGGCACCACGGTGTGGCTACTGGGGTAGCGCGGCGCGGCGGGTGTAGACCCACTCCGGCATGCCGCCGGTGGGGTTCCACGGCTTGCGCTCGGTGAACCAGTGCCACCACGCGCCCGGGTCGAGCGCCTTGTCGTAGTCGCGCACCCACCACACCCGGAACGGGATCTGGCGCCCGTCGTAGCCGGTCAGGCTCTGCTGCAGCCGGGCCTGGCTGGCCTGGGTGAGGATCATCACGTCGCTCTCCGCAGGCGGCTCGCCGGCCGTCGAGAGGTCGATGTAGCCGACGTCGAGGTGGCGGAAGTACCACGCCCACGGGAACGTCGCGCCCTCCGCGGAGTCGATCGTCACCTTCAGCTTGCCGCCGCGCTGCTCGGCGAGGTCGAGCACCTCGTGCGCCGTGCGCGCGACCTCCTCGGAGGACTGGGTGGAGACCAGGAACTCGCGCGGGTCGGCGCGGTGGACGGCGTTGACGAGGAACGACGCGTAGGCGGAGTAGGCGAGCGCGAGCACCGCGGCGGCGAGGCCGAGCTTGCCGATCACGCTGCGCCGCGACTCCCAGATCGCCTGCAGGCCGACGCCGGCGAGCAGGATCAGCGGCAGCAGCGGATGCAGGATCAGCCACGCGAACTTCTCGCCCGCCCACGAGTAGACGGCCAGCGAGACCACGAACGCCCACACCAGGAACAGCCGCAGCAGCGTCGGGCGCTTGAACGCGACCACCGCGCCCACGGCGCCGAGCAGCAGCACCGGCCACTCGTCGGCGAACAGGAGGACGGCGTAGAAGTACTCGGGCTCCCCGCCGCGGCCGACGCCGTGCTGGCCGAGCCAGTAGTCGAGCCCCGTCCACAGGCCGTAGATGCCCTTCGGGTTCGTGAAGAACGTCGTGAAGGTGGCGGTGTAGACGCCCAGGAACACGATCGCGCCCCACGCCCAGTCGTCCCAGCGCACGCCGAGCAGCGTCCTGCACGATCGGCGCCTCGCGCAGCGAGCCCTCGCGCCGCGCCTGCACCGCGATCGCCAGCAGGAAGAACGAGCCCGCCACGAAGATCGTGATGAACGTCGTCTCCTTGATCGCGAACGAGCAGCGCGAGCAGGGCGCCGAACGCCGCCGGGTGATGGCGCTTCGGGTGGTCGAAGAAGCGGAAGACCACCACCAGCATCGCCAGCGTCACGCACGCGATGTAGATGTCCTCGCGGGCGAAGCGGCTGAAGTACAGGTAGGAGGGCCCGAACGCGAGCAGCGCGCCGGCGGTGAACGCCGCCACGCGGCCGAGCTGCTCGCGCAGCAGGTACGGCATCGGGACCATCGCGATCCCCATCGCCGCCGGGGCGAGCCGGGCGGTGAAGTCCGAGTCGCCGAACAGCAGGTAGGCGGCGGCGGTCATGTAGAAGCGCAGCGGCCCGTGCAGCAGCGGGTCGTACTCGTAGTCGCCCGAGGTGCGGAACAGCCACGAGAAGTAGGCGTCCTGGCTCTCGTCGTGGTGGAACGGGCGGTCGCCCAGGTCCCAGAGGCGGAACAGCACGGCGAGCGCCACCAGCACGCCCCAGGCGATCAGCTCGCCGCGGGGGCGGGCGCGCAGCGAGTCGAACCGTCGCGCGGCCGGCGCGACGGCGGTGTCAGCCACGCGCCGCGCGCAGCTTGCCGAGCCCGCCGTAGCGGGTCATGAGCAGCGCGAGTCCGACGACGGTGATCGGCACGACGATGACGAAACGGAGCATCACGACGTAGGCGACGGCCTGCGCACCGGTCCCCCCGAGCGCCTTGATCCCGATGATCGCGGCCGCGTCCTGGGTTCCCGCGTACGCGGGGCCGGAGGGGATCATGGCGAAGATGCTGGACAGCGACACGATGTAGAGGCCCTCGATCGGCGTCATGCCGAAGCCGACGGCCGCGCCCGTGGCCATCCACACGGACGCCTCGAGCGCCCAGATGACCATCGTGATGCCGAGCAGGCGCAGCCCGTGGTGGCCGCGCCGGAGCCCGAGCGTGGCCGAGGCGATCGGCGCGATGAAGGCCATGATCCGCTCGCTGCGGCGCACCACGAAGTACCCGACGGTGACCGCGACGGCGATCCCCGCCGCGGCCAGCAGCACGATCTCCACCGAGTCGGCGCCGACCTCGCCGAGCAGCCCGTAGCCGACGACGACGAAGATCGCCACGAGCAGGCCGATGTCGAGCAGCCGCTCGGCGAGCAGCGTGCCGACGACGGTGCGCATGCTGGTTCCGGCGCGCGGCGCCATCAGGACGACGCGGATCGCGTCGCCGGCGCGCGCGGGGAGGAGGTTGTTGCCCATGTAGCCGATGACGTTGAGCTCTTGGGTGTCGCGGCGGGTGGGATGCGCCCCCTCGTCGACGAGCAGGCGATACCAGCGCTCGCCGCGGACGAGGGTCGCGAGCCCGTAGAGGAGCACCGCGCCGAGCGCGGCCAGCCACTCGCCCGGGTTGTGCGGGAGGCGGGGTGCGGGCTGGTGGGAGGCCCACCACACGACGCCGGCCACCGCGACCAGCGAGATGCCGGCGCCGACCCACGACGCGTAGCCGCGGCGGCGGCCCGGCTCGGGCGGGGCGGGTGGCGGCAGGGCTTCGCGCTCGGACGTGGGAGTCGGGGTGGCGATGCCGGTCATGATGGCGGACGTGCCGGTGCACGCCCGCCACATCTCCGTGCCCGAACCGGCTCCCGCATGGTCGGCGCTCGGCTTCGACACCGACGACTTCGCGGTCGGCGGCATCCGCATCGTGCCCGGCGCCGGAGAGCTCGCCGTGGGCGCCGAGGGCCTCGCCGCCGAGCGGCCCGACGGGCTGCCGATCGTCGACCGGCGGACGGCGACGCGCGATCGCCGGTCGTCGCATCCCAACGGGGCGCGGGTGGTCGACCACGTCGTGGCGCTGACCGACGCGCTGCCGCGCACCACGGAGGCGCTCGAGGACGCGGGGTTCGAGCTGCGGCGCGTCGCCGGCCCGATGGCGTTCTTCCGCTTCGGCGAGTGCATCCTCGAGCTGGTGGAGCGCGGGCCGGCCCCGGCGCTGTGGGGCGTGGTGTTCGTGGTCGACGACCTCGACGGCCTCGGGCCGCTGGTGGGCGAGCCGCGCGACGCGGTGCAGCCCGGGCGGCGGATCGCGACCGTGAGTCGCCAGGCAGGCCTGACCACCGCGGTGGCGTTCATGACCCCGCGACCGCAACCCGGGCCGGGGAGGTGAGTTGGAGCCAGGGATGCGCCGCACCCTGACCCTCGCCCTCGTGCTGGCCGCCGCCGTCGCGGCGCCGGCCCGCGCCGACTACGTGATCGAGGGGCGCGGCTGGGGCCACGGCGTCGGGATGTCGCAGTACGGCGCCTACGGCTACGCGCTCAACGAGGCCCGCGACTTCCGCTTCATCCTCGGCCACTACTACACGGGGACGACCGTCGGCCGGGTCGCGGCCTCGCGGATCCGGGTGCTGCTGCGCCGCGCCCGCGAGCCCAAGGTGTGCGGCGCCACGCTGCTGCGCGACGCGGGCCGGTCGCAAGGTCCGGCTGCGCGACACGCGCGTCTACAAGCTCTCGCCGTGGGGCGCCGGCGGCCTGAAGGTCGTCGACACCTCCAACGGCCACCGCCGCGCGCGCGTGCGCGGCCCGGTGCGGGTCACCGGCGGCGCGAGCGTCTGCCTCCGCGGCATGGCCGAGAACGGCGTCAAGGGCGGCAGCTACCGCGGCATGCTCCGCCTGCACCGCGACCGCGGCGCGAGCCTCGTCGTCAACGACCTCTCGCTCGAGTCCTACCTGCAGGGCGTCGTCCCCGCGGAGATGCCGGCCACCTGGCCCGCCGAGGCGCTCAAGGCCCAGGCCGTCGTCGCCCGCTCCTACGCGCTGCGCAGCCGCCGCCCGGCGAGCGCTTCGACGTCTACGCCGACACCCGCTCGCAGGTGTACAGGGGCGTCACCGGCGAGGTCGCGACGTCGACAGCCGCGGTGCGCGCCACCCGCGCGCTGGCCGTCCTCTTCGGCGGCGAGGTCGCCCAGACGTTCTTCCACTCCACCTCGGGCGGGCGCACGGCCGGCAACGAGGAGGGCTTCGGCGGCGGCGTCCCGATCCCGTACCTGCGGCCCGTCGAGGACCCCTACGACACGCTGTCGCCCTACCACACGTGGACGGTCACGCTCGACGACCGCGAGGCGCAGCGCAAGCTCGCCTCGGTGCGCGAGGGCGACCTCGACGGGCTCGAGGTGTCGGCCACGACGCCGACCGGGCGCGTGTCGACGGTGGACGTGATCGGCTCGGACGCGACGGTGCCGGTGAGCGGCGCCGAGATCCGCCGGCTGCTCGAGCTGCGCAGCACCTGGTTCACGATCCGGCGCGAAGAGACCCGCTGAGCGAACCGGGTTCGAACCCGGTTCGAACCCCACCCCGCGGCGATTGGACGGATCCCGGATCGTCCGGTACCTTGGAACGCGGCATGACTTGCGCCTACAAGAACACCGCGATCCAGATCGCGACCGCCCCCGCCGGCGGGCAGTTTCTCGTGCGCGCGCAGGTCGGCACGATGAATCTCGACCCGCGCAGCGGCAGCTAGCGGACGGAGCCTCACATGACCCCGTCCGCGAGCAACGCGGGCGGAGGGCGTCGTGTGACGCGCTGGACCCGCGAACTCATCATCGAGAAGATCCGCGAGTGGAACGACCGGTACGGCGAGCCGCCGTGCTCGGCCGACTGGAACCCTTCGCTGGCCCGCTGGCGCGCCCAGGAGTGGCGTGCCGAGCGGTACCGCGAGGGGGTCTGGCCCTCCACCAACGCAGCCAAGCGTCCGTTCGACGGCAGCTTCGACGCCGCCGTGCGGGCCGCCGGACTGGAGCCGCACCGCCCCGGCCCGCGCCGCCGCCTGCCCGGCGAGGCGCGCCCGACGGTGGAGCAGCGCGGGTCCGGTGGCTCCCGCGCGCGCTGGCCGACGAGCTGCTGGCCGCCGACGAGCGGGCACGGCTCGCCGAGGCGCACGCCGCCGCCCTGGAGCGGAGGCTGGCCGCCGCGGAGCGCCGTGCCGAGCGTGCCGAGGACAAGGTCGAGCGACGCGCGCCGTCGCGCGCGCCGCGCGAGCGAGCAGGCCGGAAGGGCCCGCCGCGCGCGCGAGCGCACGCGGGCGACCGCCCGCGAGACCCGCGAGCTGTCGGTGGAGCGTGTCGAGCTGCTGGCCGTCGAGTCCGAGGCGCGCGTCCGCGCGTCGGAGGACCAGGCGGAGGCCGCCGCCCGCGATGCCTACGAGGCGCGCCGCCACGCGCGCGCCGCCGAGACCCGCGCGGTCGATGCGGAGGCGCGTGCCGGTGCGGCGGAGCGGCTGGTCGCGCGGCCGCAGGCCGAGCTCTCCAGCGCCGGCACGACGGCGGCGTGGGCGGCGACCCGCGAGGCGGAGGCCCGCGCGGCGGAGGCCGAGCGGCGCGCCCGCGAGCTGGGCGTCGCTGGTGTGCGGCGAGCAGCGGCGCCTGACCGCGGCCGAGCTGGCCGAGCTGCGCGACGGCGGCCCGTCCGGGCCGGCGGTGGTGGCCTCGGCGCTGAAGGCGCTCGGCCGCGCCCGGGCCACGGGCGACCGCACCGGGCTGGCCGCGGCGCTGGGCGAGCTCGCCTCTGCCGCGGTGCGCTGGCGCGACCGGCTGTGAGCGGAGAGCGCCCGGCGTGTCAAACCCGGGCGCTTCCGGCCGATATGAAGGTGGAGGTGTCCACCCTGACCGCCAACGTCCTCTCCGAAGGGCAGCGCGTCGAGCTCGACCTCGGCGTGAAGACCGACCTGCTCGGCTGCCGCGTGATCGGCTTCGGCGGCGTCGAGCGTCGTGCTCGACGCACGCAGGTCCGAGGAGCTGCCCGAGGAGCTGGAGGTCGGCCGCGGCGCCTACGTGATCGTCGAGGAGGGCGGCCAGGTCCAGGCGCTGCGCGCCCAGATCCGCGAGGTCGTGGCGGGCCGCGAGATCGTCGTGGCGATCGTCGACGAGTTCCAGCTCGGCCAGCGCCGCCGCTACTCGCGGGCGCCGATCGCGCTGCCCGCGACCGTGCGCATGGTCCCCGACGGCGCCGACCACCGAGACCGCCACCCGCGACATCAGCGGCGGCGGGCTGCGCCTCGCGCGCGCCGGCTTCGCGTGCGAGCGCGGCGACCTCGTCGAGGTCGTGATCGCGGCCGCGCAGGCCAACCTGCGCATCGAGGCCGAGGCCGAGGCCGTCCGCGTCACCGACGAGGACATCTCGCTGCGCTTCACGCGGATCGAGCCGGCTCGGTCGTCCTCCTGCAGCAGATCGCGCTCGCCTACTACCGGTAGCGTCCCGCGGCGTGGCCATCAGCCCGCCGCCTCCGGTCTCCGCCAACCCGCTCAAGCGGGTCGCGTTCGAGCTGCGCGCCGAGCGCCGCTCGGGCGGGCTCCCGCCCGGCGACACCGTCCCGAGCGTCGCCCGCACGCGGGCGATGATCCGCAACCCGCTCGGGCTGCTGCTGGACGCTCTACGAGCGCCACGGGCCGGTGTTCACGCTGCGCGTGCTGCACGCCTGCAACGTGTTCGTGCTCGGGCCGGAGGCCAACCACTTCGTGCTCGTCTCCGGCGCGCGCAACTTCACCTGGCGCGACGGCGGGTTCGGCGACCTGATCCCGCTGCTCGGCGACGGGCTGCTGACCGTCGACGGCGACTGGCACCGGCGAGACCGGCGGGCGATGCTGCCGGCCTTCCACCGCGAGCGGATCGCCGGCTACCGCGAGACGATGGAGCGCGAGGCGGCGCGCGGCCTCGAGGGCTGGCGCGACGGCGAGGTGCTCGACGTCTACGGCTGGGCGCGCCGCGTCGCGCTGCGCGTGGCGATGCGGGCGCTGTTCGGCTTCGAGGGCGACGCGCAGGCGCCCGGCGCGCGAGTTCGAGCGCGCGCTCTCCTACTACGGCGAGGACTACTGGCTGCAGGTGCTGCGCGGCCCGCGCACCCCGTACGCGCGGCTGATCTCCGCCCGCCGCCGGCTCGACGAGCTGGTGTACGCCGAGATCGCCCGCCGCCGCGCCTCCGGCGAGCGCGGCGAGGACGTGCTGTCGCTGCTGCTCGACACCGAGCTCGACGACCGCCACGTCCGCGACGAGGTGATGACGCTGCTGTTCGCCGGGCACGACACCACCACCGCGACGATCTCGTTCCTGTTCTGGGAGCTGGCGCGAGCGCCCGGACTGGGACGACCTGGACTCCGCCGCTCGACGAGACGCTGCGGCTGTACCCGCCGGCGTGGATCGGCCCGCGCCGCGCCGTCTCCGACTTCGAGCTGCACGGCCACCGTGTCCCGGCCGGCGTGCCGGTCAACTACTCCTCGTGGGCGTCGCACCGGCTGCCCGACGTGTGGGAGGACCCGCACGCGTTCAAGCCGGAGCGCTTCCTCCCGGGCGAGAGGGAGAAGATCCCGCGCGGCGCCTACGTGCCGTTCGGCGGCGGCTCGCGCATCTGCCTCGGCATGCGCTTCGGCCAGCTCGAGATCAAGATCATCGCCGCCGCGATCCGCGAGCGCTTCACGCTCGAGCGGCTGCCCGGCCACGAGGTCGAGATCCGCCAGACGCCGACGCTCGGCCCGCACGAGGGGCTGCCGATGCGGATCCGGGCGCGCCGTCAGTAAGCATCTGGTTGGCCGCGCAAGCACGGAAGCAATAGGCTCCGCCAAAGGGCCGTTTCCGACTGGGAGGAGAACCGTCGCATGGCAACCCCTGTCCGGGTCACGATGACCGTGAACGGAGTGGAGAAGACCGCCGAGGTGGAGCCTCGGCTGCTGCTCGTTCACTACCTGCGAGACCATCTCGGGCTGACGGGTACGCACGTCGGCTGCGACACCTCCAACTGCGGCGCCTGCACCGTCCACCTCAACGGCGACGCCGTGAAGTCGTGCACGCTGCTGGCGGCCCAGGCCGACGGCGCGGAGGTCAAGACGATCGAGGGGCTCGGCTCCGAGGGCGACGCTGCACCCGGTGCAGGAGGGCTTCTGGGAGCACCACGGCCTGCAGTGCGGCTACTGCACGCCCGGCATGATCATGGCCGGCGCCGACCTGCTCGCCAAGAACCCGGACCCGAGCGAGGCAGGAGGTCCGCGAGGCGCTCGCGGGCAACCTGTGCCGCTGTACGGGCTACCACAACATCGTCAAGGCCGTGATGTCGGCGTCCAAGTCGGGGGTGTCGGCATGACCGCCGTCGAGCCCGCCCCCAGCGCCCAGAAGTGGGTCGGCCAGGCGCTCAGGCGCAAGGAAGACCCGCGGATGATCACCGGCCGGGGCCGCTACGTGGACGACATGGTCATCCCGGGCATGCTCTTCATGGCCGTCGTCCGCTCCCAGTTCGCCCACGCCAAGATCACCTCGATCGACAAGGAGGGCGCGCTCGCGCTCCCCGGCATCTACGGCGTCTTCACCGGCGAGGACCTCGACATCCCGGCCGCGCTGCCGATGGCCTGGGTCCCTCCCGGCGTCGAGATCAAGACGGCCGAGCACTGGCCGCTCGCCCGCGGTGAGGTCAAGTACGTCGGCCAGGGCATCGCGATCGTGCTCGGCGACGACAAGTACGCGGTCGTCGACGCCGCCGAGCAGGTGATCGTCGACTACGACCCGCTCCCGGTCGTCATCGACCCCGAGAAGGCGCTCGAGGCCGGCTCGCCGCTCGTCCACGAGGACATCGGCACCAACCAGACGCACGAGTGGACGATCGCCGGCGGCGACATGGACGAGGCGTGGGCCGAGTCCGACGTCATCATCGAGCGCCGGATCGTCAACCACCGCACGGCCGGCAGCCCGATCGAGCCGCGCGTGGTGATCGCCGACTACCGCGGCGGGTCGCTCACGCTGCACCTGACCAGCCAGAACCCGCACCTGATCCGCCTGTTCATGGCGGGCCAGATGGAGCTCTCCGAGGACAACGTGCGCGTGATCGCGCCCGACGTCGGCGGCGGCTTCGGCGTGAAGATCACCGAGTACCCGGAGGAGATCCTCGCCTCCTGGGCCTCGCGCAAGCTCAACCGCGCGATCAAGTGGACCGAGACCCGCTCGGAGCACCTGAGCTCCTCGATCCACGGGCGCGACCAGATCGACTTCGTGAAGGTCGGGGCCAAGCGCGACGGCACGATCGTCGGCCTCGAGTGCCTCGCGCTCGCGGACTTCGGCGCCTACTACACGATGCTCACGCCGTTCATCCCGTCGTTCACCGGGTTCGTGATCAGCGGCTGTTACAAGATCCCGAACCTCAAGTTCACGGCGCGGGGCGTGTTCACGAACAAGATGGCCACCGACGCCACCCGCGGCGCCGGCCGGCCCGAGGCCACGCACCTGATCGAGGTGATGATCGAGCAGCTGGCCCACGAGCTGGGGATGGACTCGCTCGAGCTGCGCCGGAAGAACTTCATCCCGAAGGAGGACTTCCCGGCCGAGGTCGCGATCGGCATCGTCTACGACTCCGGCGACTACCACGGCTCGCTCGACAAGCTGCTCACGCACGTGGACGTCGAGGCGTTCCGGCGCGAGCAGGCCGAGCTGCGCGAGAAGGGCATCTACCGCGGCATCGGCTTCTCGACCTGGATGGAGATCTGCGGCCTGGCGCCCTCGCGCGTCGTCGGCCCGGCCGGCGTCGGCCTGCAGGCGGGCTTCTACGAGTCCTCCCAGGTGCGGGTGCACGCCACCGGCTCGGCGACCGTCTACTCGGGCACCGCGCCGCACGGCCAGGGGCTGGACACCTCGTTCGCCCAGATCGTCGCCGACAAGCTCGGCATCACGCCGGACATGGTCGACGTCGTGCACGGCGACACGGGCACGGGCCCGTTCGGCCTCGGCACCTACGGCTCGCGCTCGCTGGCCGTGGGCGGCGAGTCGATCGCCCGCTCGGCGAACAAGGTGGTCGACAAGGTCAAGGCGATCGCCGCCCACAACCTCGAGGCGGCGCCCGAGGACATCGAGCTCACCGACGGGAAGTTCTCCGTCAAGGGCTCGCCCGACAAGGGCCTGACGCTGGCCGAGGTGGCCGGCGCCGCCTACGTGACGATGGACATGCCCGAGGGCATGGAGCCCGGCCTGGAGGAGTCGACGTTCTACGACCCGGAGAACTTCGTGTTCCCGTTCGGCGCGCACGCGTGCATCGTCGACGTGGACGTGGAGACCGGGAAGATCGACATCGTCCGCTACGTCTCGGTCGACGACTGCGGCCCGGCGATCAACCCGAAGCTGATCGACGGGCAGATCCATGGCGGCATCGCGCACGCCATCGGGCAGGCGCTCTACGAGCGCATCCACTACGACGACGACGGCAACCTGGTGACGGGCACGTTCGTCGACTACGCGCTGCCGAGCGCCGCCGACGTCCCGAGCTTCGAGACCGACCGCACGGAGACCCCGTCGCCGGTCAACTCGCTCGGGGTCAAGGGCGTGGGGGAGGCGGGCACGATCGCCGCCAGCCCCGCGATCGTCAACTCGGTGATCGACGCGCTCCGCCCGCTCGGCGTCGACTACATCGACATGCCGCTCAGCCCGCAGGCCGTGTGGGCGCAGATCCAGCTCGCCCAGGGCCGCGACGTCCCGGCCGACCCGGGCAAGCAGGGCGGCTCGTGGGGCGAGCACGGGAGCGGCAGCGCCGGCTCCGGACCGACCAGCCCGAGCGAAGGAGGTGCGCAGTGATCCCGCCCGAGTTCGACTACGTCCGCCCGGCGTCGCTCGACGAGGCGCTGAGCGCGCTGCGCGAGGGCGGCGAGGACGCGAAGCTGCTCGCCGGCGGGCACTCGCTGCTCCCGCTGATGAAGCTCCGCCTGGCAGCGCCGGCGCTGCTCGTCGACCTCGGCGGCGTGCCGGGGCTGAAGGGCATCGAGCGCGCCAACGGCGGCTGGCGGATCGGCGCGATGACCCGCCACGTCGAGATGGTGCGCGAGCGCGACCTCGGCCTGGCCTCGGTCGTGGCACAGCACGATCGCCGACCCGCAGGTCCGCCACTGCGGGACGCTCGGCGGCTCGCTCGCCCACGGCGACCCGGCCTCCGACCAGCCGGCGATCATGCTCGCCTACGAGGCGTCGGTGGTCGTGCGCGGCGAGAACGGCGAGCGGGAGATCCCCGCCGCCGAGCTGTTCCTCGACTACCTCGAGACCGCGGTGGCCGACGGCGAGGTGCTGACCGAGATCCGCCTGCCGGCGATGGACGGCTACGGGTTCGGCTACCAGAAGTTCAACCGCCGCCAGGAGGACTGGGCGATGGTGGGCGTCTCCGCGCTGGTCAAGAAGGCGGGCGACGGGACCTGCGAGGACGTGCGCGTCGGCCTGACCCACATGAGCTCCGTGCCGCTGCGGGCGACCGCCGTGGAGGAGGCCCTGCGCGGGCAGCCGCTCGACGCCAACTCGATCGCGGCCGCCGCCGAGAACGCCGCCGAGGGCACCGAGCCCCCGACCGACCTCAACGCCTCCGCCGACTACAAGCGGCACCTCGCGCGCGTGCTCACCAGGCGCGCGCTCACCGACGCCGTGGCCTGAGGACCGTTACGTCACCGGCGCCGCTCGTGCGGTGCCGGTGACGATCGTCGTGGTGAGGCCGATCTCGACCTGACCGACGTCGTGGCGCGCGAGCACGTCGCGGATGGCGGCGAGCGCGGCCTCGCGGCGGTCGGGTGGGAGGCCGGCGATCCCGCTGAAGGAGGCGTAGGCCGCCTCGATCCCGGCGCGGTCCGTGTGCTGCACGGTCTCGACGGAGTCCTCGCGGAGCGGCCCGATGCCGGTGGCCAGCGCCGCCCGCCACGCCGTCTCGTCGTGCGGGTCGACGTCGTCGGGCGGGAGCCTGTGTGCCTCGAAGACCTCGTGGGACTCGCGCTCCCACTCCATCGGCGAGGCATGGTGGTCGCGCCGGTTGTAGAGGATCGCGACGCCCCCGCCGGGGCGCAGGACGCGCGCGATCTCGGCGACGGCGGGGACGGGGTCGAACCAGTGGAACGCCTCGGCGACGAACACCGCGTCGACCGCGCCGTCCGGCAGGGGGATCGACTCGGCGGTGCCGGGGAACGCGTGCGCGGCCGGCGCCACGCGCGAGAGCACCGCGCGCATGCCGTCGAGCGGCTCGACCGCCGTGACCGTCGCGAAGCGGCCCACCAGCTCGCGGGTGAGCTTGCCCGTGCCCGCCGCGAGGTCCAGGACCGCTGACCCGGGCGTGAGTCCCAGGCGCGAGACCGCGAGGTCGATCGCCTCGCCCGACCAGCCGGGCCGGCCGCGCTCGTAGGCCTCGGCGGCGGCGTCGAAGGCGGCGGCTCGCGCGTGCACGGGAGGTGACACGACTGACAATGTGGCATGCGTGTGGGAGGCTCGCGCCCGTGACCGGCCCGGCACGCACCCGGCTCGAGGGCCCCGGCCCCGCCCCGATGGCGGCGCCGCAGGGCGCGATGGCGCTGCACCCGATCCTCCAGCTCCAGCAGGCGGCGGGCAACGCCGCCGTTTCGCGCGCGATCGTCAAGAACGGCCCCGGCCCGGCGGACGACCAGGTTCGATTCACGCTCGACAAGGAGGTCCCGCTCGCGTTGGCGCAGAAGGCGCAGCAGCTCGCCCCGGGCGGCATCACGGACGCGGACCTGCACACGCTGCGCACGCTGGCGCTCGGCGACGACACGATCGACGACAACGAGCGGATGTTCCTGGCCGGGCTGCTCGACGCGGCCAACGCGCGCACGCTCGCCGCCGCGACGCTGGCCACGGGCACGACGCTCACCTTCGCCCGCTCGACGATCGAGCCGAACATGGCGCACGCCCGCGACCTCGATCAGGCGGCTAAGGACCCCGCGATCGCCGCGGAGCACGCCACGGCGGACGCCGCCAAGGCGGCAAACGACTGGGCCGGCTGGATGGGGCACGAGAACCAGGCGCTCCGCGCGATCTTCGGGCAGGTCGTCGCCCTGACGGGCGCCCGGTGGCAGCAGAAGGCGCTCGACGCGTTCGGGTTCGCGGTCGGCAAGGTCGCGCTGGACGAGATCCTCGAGGCGATGCTCGCCGCCGCGTCCGACGACACGCCGGGCGACCGCGCGATGGCCGCGATCGTCTACGCGGTCGCCGCCGTCGGCGGGCCACCCGATGGCCCCGATGCTGCGCACGGGCAAGATCCAGGTCGACCAGGTGGCGTCGATTGCCCGAGGCGAGTTCGCGGGCTACCGCGCGACGGCCGGAGCCGGCGGCACCAAGGGCGACACGGTGATGGTGCCCGCCGCGCTGGACATCAACGACGTCGGCCACCGGTCGGTCGTGATCCACGAGCTCACGCATGCCGGCCAGGACGCGGGCGTGACCGGGGCGCAGGTGCAGACCCTCGACCGCGAGCGGTCCGAGATGGAGGCCTACCGCGCGGGCGCCCGCTACCAGCTGCAGGAGCTGGGCGGGATGAGCATGTTCGTCCGCCCGGCCGCCGTGCGGCAGATCGGCGTGCTGCTCAACGAGATCTCGCTGATGGCGCTGATGCTCGAGAGCCGAGCCGACCCCGCCATGTACGAGCCGTTCGTGCTCCAAGCGAACCAGTGGTGGAACCACCGCCTGCCGGAGGCCGACATCCGGCGCGCGCTGCAGGCCTCCGACTTCAAGATCGAGCGAGCCATGTTCGACGTGATCGGGAGGCTGTACGGCTCGCGCGACGCGACGACCGGAGCCCGCATCCCCGGCGGCAACGAGTTCCCGGCCGACAAGCTGAGCGGCGAGAGCATCCTGGACTGGATCGACCGCGTCTGACCGCGCGGCGGTGCGTCGCCCATGCGTCACAATGTTGCACGTGCAATTCAGCACGACTGAGGACGTCGCAGCCGCGCTCGCCGGCGAGGGCTATCTCGCCGACAGGGCGCTCGCGACGAGCGTCTACCTGGCCGCCACGCTCGAGCAGCCCCTGCTGTTGGAGGGCGAGGCCGGCGTGGGGAAGACGGAGATCGCCCGTGCGCTCGCGACGGCGCGGGACGCGCGGCTGATCCGGCTGCAGTGCCACGAGGGCATCGACCTCCACCACGCGGTCTACGACTGGGACTACCAGCGCCAGCTGCTCGCCATCCGCGCCGCCGAGGCCGGCTCCGACGCGCGCGAGCTGTTCGGCCGCGAGTTCCTGCTCACCCGCCCCTTGCTGCAGGCGCTCGAGCACGACGGCCCCGCGGTGCTGCTGATCGACGAGGTGGACCGCGCCGACGACGAGTTCGAGGCGTTCCTGCTCGAGTTCCTGGCCGACTTCGCGATCACCATCCCCGAGCTGGGCACCGTCACCGCTGTGCACCGGCCGCTGGTGATCCTCACCTCCAACCGCACGCGCGAGCTGCACGACGCGCTCAAGCGCCGCTGCCTGTACCACTGGATCGACTACCCGTCGCGTGAGCGCGAGGCGGAGATCGTCCGCGCCCGCCTGCCCGGCGTGCCCGAGGACGTCGCGCTGCGCGTGTGCGCCGCCGTCGCCCGCCTGCGCGGGGAGGAGCTCTACAAGCTGCCCGGCGTGGGGGAGACGATCACCTGGGCGCGGGCGCTGCTGGCGCTCGACGGCGACGCCGCCGACCTGGAGGCGACGCTCGGGGTCGCGCTGAAGGTGCGGGAGGACATCGACCGCGTCCGCGAGCGAGGGCTGCTCAGTGGGGCCTGAGGGCGTCACGCTGCGCGTCTCGGAGCTGGCCGGCGCCATGCGGGCCTGCGGAGCGCGCGTCGGCGTCGGCGAGGTCCTGACCGCCCACCGCGCGCTGGCCGCCGTCGACCCCTCCGACCGCGACGACGCGTTCTACGCCCTGCGCGCGGCGATGTGCTCGACCCGCGCCGAGCTCGACGTGTTCGCGGAGGCGTTCTCGTTGGTGTTCATGACGCCCGGCGACCCGCTGGACGACCCGCTCGACGAGCTCGGGCAGATCCGCCGCGCCGCCACGCCGCGCGCGTCGATGCCGCTGGAGGGGGAGGAGGGGCCTGCCGAGGTCGACCGGCCGGTCCCGGCGGCCTACAGCGGTGAGGAGCTCCTGCGCCACAAGGACTTCGCCGACTACAGCGACGCCGAGCGGGCGGCCGCCCGCCGGCTGCTGACGCGCATCGCCGCCCGCGCGCCGCAGCGCATGAGCCGCCGCACCCGCCCGACGCGCCGCCGCCGCGAGGTCCACGACCTGCGCGCGACCGTGCGGGCCTCGCTGCGCCACGGCGGAGAGATGGTCGAGCGGCGCTACCGCGAGACCGGGCAGCGCCCGCGCCGCGTCGTGCTCGTGTGCGACGTCTCGGGCTCGATGGCCCCGTACGCGCGGATGCTGCTCCAGTACCTGCAGGCGTCGGTCGCGGCGCGCACCCGCGTCGAGGCGTTCGTGTTCGGCACCCGGCTCACGCGCGTGACGCGCGACCTCGAGGGGCGCGATCCGGACCGCGCGCTGCGCCGCGCCGTCCGAGCGCGTCACCGACTGGTCCGGCGGCACCCGCATCGGCGCCGCGCTGGCCGAGCTCAACCGCGAGCACGGCCGCCGCATCGGCCGCGGGGCGGTCGTCGTGATCCTCTCCGACGGCTGGGACCGCGGCGAGCCGGAGGAGCTCTCCGTCGAGATGGCGCGCCTGCGCCGCACCGCCCACCGGCTGCTGTGGCTCAACCCGCTCGCCGCCGACCCGCGCTACGAGCCGCTGACCCGCGGCATGCGCGCCGCGCTCCCGCACGTCGACCACCTGTTGCCCGGAAACTCGATCGCCTCGCTGGAATCGCTCGCAGAGCTCATGGAGGATGGACTGTCATGAAGGACGTGCTCAAGGACGTCGACCTGTGGACCGGCCGCGGTGACGCCGTCGCGCTGGCCACGGTCATCTCGGTCAAGCGCTCGGCCCCGCGGCCGCCCGGCTCGAAGATGGCGGTCAACGAACACGGCGAGATCTCCGGCGCCGTGTCCGGCGGCTGCGTGGAGGGCGCCGTCGTCGAGGTCGCCGAGCAGGTGCTGAGCGGCGGGCAGCCGCAGCTGCTGCACTTCGGGATCGCCGACGAGGAGGCGTGGGACGTCGGGCTGCCGTGCGGCGGCGAGATCGAGGTCTACGTGGAGCGCTACGAGCCGTGAGCGCGACCGCCGCGTTCACCGAGCTCGCCCGCACGGGCGGGCGGGGCGCCCTCGTCACGGTGCTGATCGGTCCCACCGCGGGCGCCAAGCTGCTCGTGCTGCCCGACGGCACCACCGAGGGCTCGCTGGGCGACCAGGTGCTCGAGGACGCCGCCGCCCGCCACGCCGACGAGCTGATGTGGATCGAGCGGGCCGACCGCCGCGAGGAGGGCGACTCGACGCTGTTCATCGACGTCACGTTCCCGCCGCCGCGGCTGTTCATCTTCGGCGCCGTCGACTTCGCGGCCGCGCTGAGCCGGCTTGCCCGCGCGGCCGGCTGGCGGCCGTTCGTCGTCGATCCCCGCGCGCGCTTCGCCCAGCCGCAGCGCTTCCCGGACGCCGAGCAGGTCGTCGCGGCATGGCCGGAGGAGGCGTTCGAACGCCTCGGCGGCGTGGACCGCGCGACCGCGATCGCCGTCCTCACGCACGACCCGAAGCTCGACGACGCGGCGCTGATCATCGCGCTGCGCTCCCAGGCCGCCTACATCGGGGCGATGGGCTCCCGCCGCGCACAGGAGAGCCGCCGCGAGCGGCTGGTCGCCAAGGGCGTCGAGGAGTCCGAGCTGCAGCGCATCTCCGCACCGATCGGGCTCGACCTGGGCGCGCTGACCGCCGAGGAGACCGCGCTCTCGATCATGTCCGAGATCGTCGCCATGCGCTACGGCCGCGAGGGCGGCCGGCTGGCGCACGCCAAGGGCCGCATCCACGAGGTGGGGGTCTGAGGGTCGGCGGGCTGGTGCTGGCCGCGGGCGAGGGCTCGCGCTTCGGATCGGTCAAGCAGCTCGCCCTCCTCGACGGCCGCCCGCTGCTCGAGCACGCGCTCGCGGCGGTCGCGGGCCTGACGCCGCGCGTCGTCGTGCTCGGCCACGCGGCCGACGAGATCCTCGCCGCCGTGGACCTGCATGGCGCCGAGCCGGTCGTGTGCGAGGACTGGGCCGAGGGGCAGTCGGCCTCGCTGCGCCGCGGCGTCGAGGCGCTCGGCGACGTCGACGCCGCCGTCGTGGTCCTGGGCGACCAGCCGCGGATCACGCGCGAGGCGGTCGCCGCCGTGGCCGCCGCGCCCCCGCCGGCCCGCGCCGCCTACGGCGGGAAGCCGGGCCACCCGGTCCTGCTGGACCGCGCGCTGCTGGACCGCGCCGGCGAGCTGCGCGGTGACACGGGGTTCCGCGACCTGCTCGAGGGCGTGCGGGACGTCGAGATCGGCGGCCTCGCCGACCCCGTCGACGTCGACACGCCGGAGGCGCTAGGCCGGCTCGAGTAGCGCGGCGCCGCAGACGCGGTCGCGCCCCTCGGCCTTCGCGCGGTACAGCTCGGCGTCGGCCGTGGCGAACAGCGGCTCGTACTCCCACGCGCTGCCCGGCAGCGTGGCGCTGACGCCGACGCTCATGGTCACCTCGTGGCCGTCGCCCATCGTGGTCGCGCGCACCGCCTCGCGCAGGTCCTCGGCGAGCCGGGTGGTGTTGTGCAGCTGGGCGCCCGGGAGCAGCACCAGGAACTCCTCGCCGCCGATGCGGTAGACGAGGTCGAAGGCGCGCAGGTTCTTGCGCAGCGCGTACGCGACGTCCTTGAGGACGGCGTCGCCGGCGGCATGCCCGTAGGTGTCGTTGATGGCCTTGAAGTGGTCCAGGTCGGCGACGATCAGGCCGACGGGCTCGCCTGTGATGGCCGACTGCTGGCGCAGCTCCTCGACGCGGACGTGCAGGGCCTTGCGGTTGAGCATGCCGGTGAGCGGATCGATCACGGCCTCCGCGCGCACGTCGACGTCCGAGCGCATGATCACCGACTGCATCATCGCCAGGGCGATCACCAGCGCCACCGGCATCATCAGCTTGGTGGGGTCGTCGATGATCGCCGCGGCATCGACGCCGAAGCCGACGGCGAACATGAGCGCGATCGTGATCGCCACGCCGACCGCCATCCCGCGCTCGGAGAAGCGGGCGCCGAGCGTGACGAGCGGGAGCGCGAACCACGACATCGCGGCGGCGTGGGGGCCGCCGGTGAGAGCGACGCTGACGGCGATGATCACCTGCGAGGCTGCCCACGCCGCGAACAGCGGGAACTCAGGCCGCGCGGCGCCGTCGATGCGCGTGTCGGCCACGCGGAACAGCAGCGCGGCGACGGCGAGCGGCACGACCGTCCAGAAGCCGAGCCACGGTCCGCTGGCGAGCAGCGTCAGGGCGAGGACGCCGAAGGCGGCGCGGCGCACGGGGCGCAGGCGGCGGTCCATGTCGAGCATCCGCGCACGGTCGACGCCGTCCGGAAAGAGCCACGATGAACCACCCATAATCCGTGGCATCGGCCTTCGCGGAGGAACCTTGAGCGGAGTCGCACTATCCTCGAAGGGATGGCCGACGGCTGCGACACCGGCGTCTGCGGGAGCGAGGCTCCGCCCCTGATCGGGCGGGTCCTGACGGGCACCGGCCTCACGCTCGACCAGGCGGCGGCCGCGCTGGAGCGCGGCGAGACGCCGCCGCTCACCGGCGTGCAGCGCCGGATCGTCGAGGACTACGCCGCCAAGGTCTGACGCCGCGCCGCGGCGAACGCCGCCCCGAGCGCGGCGATCCCGGCCGCCGTCAGGGCGCCCACCTCGTAGGACGCCCCGTCGACGAGCGCGCCGCCCAGCGCGTTCCCGACCGCGGTTCCGGCCACGATCGACATCACCATCACGGTGAACGCCTCGGTCACGGTGCCGGGCGGGGCGACGGTGTCGATCAGCGTCGAGGACGTGGTGGCGGTCGGGGCGAGCAGGCACCCGCAGCCGACCAGCAGCACGGCGATCACCGCCATCGTGCCCGCCAGGGACAGCACCGCCCACCCGACCGCCAGCGCGAGCATCAGCGTCGCGAGCCGCCTGCGCGGCGGTCCCGGCCACGAGCGCGCCCCGTACACGACGCCGCCGATCAGGCTCCCGCCGGAGAGCAGCGCGAGCAGCAGCCCGCCGGTCTCGGCCGACCCGCGCTCGTCGGCGAACGCGGGCAGCAGCACCTGCACGATCCCGATCGCCGCGCCGAACGCGAGCAGGACCCCGGCCAGCGTGCGCATCCCGGACGCCGCGAGCGGCCCGACCCAGCCGACGTCGTGGCGCTCGCCACGCCACCGCCGCGAGCCGTCCGTCGCGCTGAAGGCGAGCGCGGACACGGTGGCGATCGCCGCGCCGAGCAGCACGGCGGCCGACGGCGACGCGAGCGCGATCACCAGCGCGGTGAGCGCCGGGGCGGTCATCACCGTCACCTCGAAGGCGATCGTGACCATCGCGTACGCGGTCTCGCGCTGCTGCGCGTTGCGCACGAGCGTGCCCCACAGCGACCGCATGGCCGCCGGGAGCTGGGGGAGGAACAGCCCGCCGGCCGCGGCGCACACCGTCAGCACCCACGCGGGCGCGTCCTCCTCGGCGGCCACGACGAGCGCGGCCAGCGACACGACGTGCGCGACCGCCGCCGGGCGCAGCACCCGCGGCTGGCCGATGCGGTCCATCAGGCGGCCCTGCGCGACCGCGCCGAACGCGTTGCCCAGCGCGAACACCCCGACGATCCGGCCCGCGACGGCGAACGAGCCGGTCGCCTCGCGCCCCAGCAGCAGGATCGCCAGCCCGAACATCCCGATCGGCAGCGAGCCGAGCGAGGAGGCGATGACGGGGAGCTTCGCGCCGGGCAGCGACAGCAGCGCGCCGTAACGGCGCGCACCCTCGCGGATCAAGGCAGCAGCAGAAGGTCGACCGCGGCCCCCGCCTCGAGCGGGCCGGAGTCGTGCGGCGCCACCGCGAAGCCGTCGCTCTCGCCGAGCGCGCCGGTCATGTGCGAGCCCTGGCGCTCGGTCGGGGTCGCCTCGAGCACGCCGTCGGCGCCCGTGACGATCTTCGACGTGAGGAACGTGGTGCGGTTGTCGGACGGCCCGGCGGGCACCGCGAGACGGCCGCGCATCAGCGTCGGGCGCGCGTCGCGCTCGCCCTGCAGGCGGCGCAGCGCCGGCTCGATGAACACCGCGAAGCAGACGATGCTCGACAGCGGGTTGCCGGGGAGCCCGAACACCAGCGTATTGCGGCCGCCTGTGCCCGCCGACGAAGTCGGCTGGGTACGGCGGCCGAACCACAGCGGCTTGCCGGGCTTGATCTGCACGCGCCAGAGGACCTCCTCGACGCCGGCGGCCTCGAAGGCGGGCTTCACGTGGTCGTGCGGGCCGACCGAGACGCCGCCGGAGACCACCAGCACGTCACCCTGCAGGCCGTGCTCGACGGCGGTCTGCGTGGCGGCGCGGTCGTCGGGGATCACGCCCTGGTCGATCACGTCGGCGCCGGCCCGGCGGGCCAGCAGCCCGACCATCAGCCCGTTGGACTCGTGGATGCGGCCCGGCTCCGGCGGCGCGCCGAGCGGGAGCAGCTCCGAGCCGGTGACGGCGAGATGCAGCCGCGGGCGGCGGTGCACGGCGACCTCGCCGACCCCGGCGGAGGCCAGCGCGGACAGCCGCGGGACCGTCAGCCGCTCGCCGGCGCGGACGAGCACGTCGCCGGCCCGCAGATCCTCCCCGCGCACGCGTACGTGCGTGCCGGGCTCGAGCGCGCGCTCGGGTGTCACGTGGCCGTCGGCGACCTCGGCGAGCTCGGACTGCAGGATCGCGTCGGCGCCGGGCGGGACCGCGGCGCCGGTGGAGATCGCCGCGGCGGTTCCCGGCGCCAGCTCGGCGGTGGCGACCTCGCCGGCGGCCACGCCGCCCTCGAGGCGCAGCGCGACGCCGGGCGCCGTGTCGGCGGAGCGGACGGCGTAGCCGTCCATCGCCGAGCGGTCGAACGGCGGCAGGTCGACGGCCGCGCCGGCGTCCTGGGCGGCGACCCGCCCCGCGGCGTCGGCCAGCGGCGCCCACTCGGACCTCCAGCGGCTCGATCCCGTCGAGGATCGCGGCCAGCGCCTGCTCGATCGTGTTCATCCGCCGATGCGGGACATCGTCCGCTCCGGCTGCACGAAGCCCGCGTCGTTGACGTGGTGCTTGAGCTCCTTGCGCCAGACGGCGTCGCGGATGATGGCCTCGATCTCGGCGTCGGTCGCCCCAGCGCGCAGCGGCTCGCGCAGGTCGGTCTCCGTCATCGAGAACAGGCAGGTGCGCAGCTCGCCCTCGGCGGTGAGCCGGATGCGGTTGCAGTCGCCGCAGAACGGCTCGGTGACGGGGGAGATGAAGCCGATCTCGCCCTTGCCGTCGGCGAAGCGCCAGCGGCGCGACGTCCCGTGGCGCTCGCGGCCGACCGCCTCGAGCGGGTACACGGCGTCGATCATCGCGCGCACCTCCTCGTTGGGCAGCACGCGGTCCCGGCTCCACGTGCGGTCGGCGTCGAGCGGCATGAACTCGATGAAGCGGATGACGTAGGGCTCGGTGCGGGCGAACTCGGCGAAGCGGACGACCTCGGCCTCGGTGAAGTCGCGCAGCGCGACGACGTTGACCTTGATCGGGCGCAGCTCCGGGTGCGCCTGGGCGGCGGCCAGGCCTTCGAGGACCTGGTGCAGCGAGTCGCGGCGGGTGAGCTGGAAGAAGCGGTCGGGCGCCAGCGCGTCGAGCGACACGTTGACGCGGCGCAGCCCGGCGCGCACGAGGTCGCCGACCTGGCGCTCGAGCAGGTAGCCGTTGGTGGTCAGCGAGAGGTCGTGGACGTCCTCGATCGCCGACAGCTTCTCGACGAGCCGCCACAGCTCCTTGCGCACGAGCGGCTCGCCGCCGGTGAGGCGCACGTCGTGGACGCCCATCGCGCTGAGCAGCCGGACCAGCCGCTCGATCTCCTCGTAGGTGAGCAGCGCATCGCGGTTCAGCCAGGGGAGGCCCTCGGCCGGCATGCAGTACTGGCAGCGGAAGTTGCAGCGGTCGGTGACCGAGACGCGCACGTCTCCGATCGGGCGGCCGTGACCGTCGACGAGGGGTTCGAGCTTCATCGGTGGAAGTCCGCCTTCCCGCCGGTCTTGTCGAGCAGCTCGACGCGCTCGATCACCACGCCGGGCTCGATCCCCTTGACCATGTCGTAGACGGTCAGCGCGGCCACCGAGCAGGCGACCAGCGCCTCCATCTCGACGCCGGTGCGAGCGGTGGTCCTGGCCTCGGCGACGACCGTCACGGTGCCAGCTTCGGCATCCACGTCGATGTCGGCGCCGACCTTGGTCAGCGGCAGCGAATGGGCCAGCGGGATCAGCTCGTCGGTGCGCTTGGCGGCCTGGATCCCGGCGATCCGGGCGACGGCCGCGACGTCCCCCTTCGGCGCGTCCCCGGCGGCCACGCGGGCCGCGGCGGAGGGCGACATGCGCACCACGGCGCGGGCGCGGGCGTAGCGATCGGTCTCCCGCTTGGCCGACACGTCGACCATGCGGGCACGCCCGGCGGCGTCGAGGTGGGTGAGCGCGGCCTTCTCCATCGCAACGGATGGTAGTGGTGCGGCTGCTTCAGGATCCGGCGTCGCGGGCCGATCCACCC
The DNA here is from genome assembly GCA_963723395.1 of uncultured Solirubrobacteraceae bacterium. Classification (GTDB taxonomy): domain Bacteria; phylum Actinomycetota; class Thermoleophilia; order Solirubrobacterales; family Solirubrobacteraceae; genus DATFQI01. The sequence continues at coordinate 114,809 of CAVRQL010000008.1, forward strand.
GGTGTGACGCCGCCCGCCGTGCTCGATGCTGCCCTCGCCCGTATGGAAGGCCTGTGGCTTTCGCTCGTCTCCGACATGCCGGGGAGCGCGGGGCTGCTCATGGATTCGTCGCTGCGCGTCCGCACCGCGGTCGGCTCGCTGTGGGGCCGGACCCCGAGCGAGCTCACGACCGTGCGGGGGAACACGCTCGACGAGATGGTGCCCAAGCACATCGCCGCAGGGATCCAGCACCACTTCGAGGCGGCGCTGAAGGGCCAGACCCGGCGCTTCGAGATCGTCACCCACACCACGTACCGCTGCACGATCGCCCCGGTGCTCGACGACTCGGGCGAGATCGCCGGCGCCCTGGCGATGGCGTTCAGCGAGGACCAGGCGCTGCAAGACGAGCGTGCGGCAGCCGCCGAGCTGGCCCGCCGCCTGTCGCAGCAGTCCGCGGTCGCCCGCCTCGGCGAGCTGGCGCTGCGGCGCCCGCAGCTCGACGTGCTCGTGGACGCCGCCTGCGTGGCCGTCGCCGAAGGTCTCGGCACCGACGCCGCCCAGATGTTCGAGATCGCCGGACCCGACGGCCTGGTCCATGTACGGGCCGCCCACGGCTGGGGCGAGGACTTCGTGGGCACGGAGTTCCACATGGAGTCGCTCGCCGACGAGCGCCGCGAGCGCTACGCCAGCGGGCCGGTCGTCATCGACGACCTCCCCAACGACCCGGCGTGGCGCGCCCGCCCGCTGCGCGAGCGCGGCTTCGTCTCGAGCGCCATGGTGCTGGTCGGGCCGGCCGACGCCCCCACCGGCCTGCTCGGCGCCCAGAGCCGCTCCCGGCGGTCGTTCGGCGGTCGCGACCTGGACTTCCTGAGCGCCGTCGCGCACGTGCTCAACGGCGCGATGCGCTCGCTGGAGGTGGAGCGCCAGATCCGCCACGACGCCCTCCACGACGCGCTCACCGGGCTCCCCAACCGGACGCTGCTGCTCGAGCGCCTGACCGACGCGGTCCGCCGCGCCGACGGCGAGGGCCGCCAGCTCGCCCTCTACTTCCTCGACGTCGACCACCTGAAGGTGCTCAACGACTCGCTCGGGCACCACGCGGGCGACGAGCTCCTGCGCGAGATCGGGCCGCGCCTGCGCTCGGTGCTGCGCCCCGGCGACATGATCGCCCGCTTCGGCGGAGACGAGTTCGCCGTCCTGTGCGACGAGATCGCCGACGAGGCGCAGGGCCTGCGCGTCGCCGAGCGGCTCGTGCGCGCGTTCGCCCAGCCGTTCGAGGTGTGCGGCGAGCCGCGGTTCTGCTCGATCAGCGTCGGCGTGGTGGTCACCGACCCGCACGGCACGCGCGGCGCCGAGGAGCTGCTCTCCGACGCCGACGCCGCCCTCTACCGCGCCAAGGAGCGCGGCCGCGGGCGCCACGAGGTGTTCGACGCCGGGATGCGCGACCGGATCACGACCCGGCTGCGGATCGAGGACGACCTGCGCCGCGCGCTCGACTCCGGCGACCAGCTGTGGATCGCCTACCAGCCGATCGTCCGCCTGCCGCGACCGCTCCGTGGCGAGCGTCGAGGCGCTGCTGCGCTGGACGCACCCGCAACGCGGCCTGATCCCGCCCGGCGACTTCATCGCGGTCGCCGAGGACTCCGGGCTGATCGTCGAGCTGGGGGAGTGGGTGCTGCGCACCGCCTGCACGCAGGTCGCCGAATGGGGCGAAGGGCTGCGGCTCACCGTCAACGTCTCGGCGCGCCAGATGGCGCTCACCGGCATGCCGGGCACCGTCGGCGCCGTGCTGCGCGACACCGGCCTGGAGGCGGACCGGCTCGCCCTGGAGATCACCGAGGGCCTGCTGCTCGAGGAGACGCCGGCGACGATCGAGACCCTGCAGGCGCTGCGGCGGCTGGGCGTGCGGCTGATGCTCGACGACTTCGGCACGGGCTACTCGTCGCTGGGCTACCTGCGCCGCTATCCGATCGACGCGCTCAAGATCGACCGCTCGTTCGTGCACGACCTCGGCGAGGACGGCCTCGGCGACGCCGCGATCGTCCAGGCGATCATCGGCATGGCGAAGGCGCTGGGCCTGCACGTGATCCCCGAGGGCGTGGAGACCGAGGGGCAGCTGACGCGGCTGATCGAGCTCGGCTGCAGCTACGCGCAGGGCTTCCACCTCGGGCGCCCGGTGGCCGCAGCGGAGCTGCGCGCCGTGAACGGCGCCGAGCCGCTCGCGTTCCCGCTCTCCGAGGTCCTCGGCGGCGCTCTCCTACGCGCTCGACATCACCGAGGGCGAGCCGCCCGGCCACGCCGTGCGCACGATGGCGATCGGGATGCGCCTGGCCGAGCAGCTCCGGCTCCCCGACGACGTCCGCTCGGCGCTGTTCTACGCGCTGCTGCTCAAGGACGCCGGCTGCTCGAGCAACGCCTCGCGCCTGTCGTCGCTGTTCGCCGCCGACGACCACACCGCCAAGCAGGCGATGAAGCGCACCGACTGGAGCCGAACTCGGGATCGCTGGCGATGTACACCTGGCGGGCGATCGAGCCCGGCCGCTCCCCGCTGGCCAAGGCCCGCCGCATGCGCGCGATCACCCAGGAGGAGGAGGTCACGCGCGAGATGATCGGCACGCGCTGCGAGCGCGGCGCCGAGATCGCCCGGATGCTCGAGCTGCCCGAGCCGACCGCGGAGGCGATCCGCGCGCTCGACGAGCACTGGGACGGCAGCGGGCACCCGCGCGGGCTGCGTCGGCGAGGAGATCCCGCTGCTGGGCCGCATCCTGTGCCTGTCGCAGACCGTCGAGGTGTTCGTCCGCACGATGGGCGCCCGCGGCGCCTACGGGATGGCGCTCAAGCGCCGCGGCCGCTGGTTCGACCCCGCGCTGGTCGACGCGATGCTCGGCTTCCGCGACGACGCCGCGTTCTGGGGCCCGCTCGAGGACGCGCGCGCGGTGCCGCCCGTGGCGCGCTGGGAGCCGCGCGACCGGATGCTGCACGCCGACGAGGCGCAGCTGGACAACGTGGCGGAGGCGTTCGGCCGCGTGATCGACGCCAAGTCGCCGTTCACGGCGCGCCACTCGGCCGGCGTCGCCGCCTACGCGGTGGCGATCGCCGAGACGATGGGGATGGGCGCCGACGCCCAGCGCGACCTGCGCCGCGCGGGCCTGCTGCACGACATCGGCAAGCTGGCGGTCTCCTCGCGGATCCTCGACAAGCCGGGCAAGCTCACCGACGAGGAGTTCACCGCGATGAAGGCGCACCCGGCCTTCACGCTGCGGATCCTCGAGCGCGTGGCGTGCTTCCGCCCGCTGGCCTCGATGGCCGCCGCGCACCACGAGCGGCTCGACGGCAGCGGCTACCACCTCGGCCTGGCCGCCTTCGACCTCTCCCGCTCCGCGCGCATCCTCGCCGTCGCCGACGTCTTCGAGGCGCTGACCGCCGACCGGCCCTACCGCGAGGCGATGCCGATCGAGAAGGCGCTGGGGATCGTGCGCGGGATGAGCGGCACCGCGCTGTGCCCGGCGGCCGTCGGCGGGCCTGGAGGCGTCGCTGGTCGACGAGCCGGAGCTTCGAGGCTAACCTCGCTTCCCATGAAGGTGTCCGTCCGGCTGTTCGCCGGCCTGCGTGAGCGGGCGGGCGGCCAGCACATAGAGGTCGAGCTGCCGGACGGCGCGCTGGTCGGCGACCTGCTGGCCGCCATGGCCTCGACGCCGGTCGGCGCGATCGCGCCCGGGCAGTGCGTGGTGGCGATCAACCGCGAGTACGCGCCGGTCTCGGCCGAGGTGCGCGCCGAGGACGAGATCGCGCTGATCCCGCCGGTCAGCGGCGGTGCCGGGCCGGTGCGCTCGGTGCGCGTCACGGGCGAGCCGCTGGACGTCGCGGCGCTGTCGGCCGCCGTGCGCGACCCGCGCGCGGGAGCGGTCGTGGTCTTCGAGGGCGTGACCCGCGAGGTGCCCGAGCTGGACTACGAGGCGTACGCGGAGATGGCGGCCGAGAAGCTGCGCGCGATCGGCGAGGAGGAGGCCGAGCGCCACGGGCTGTGCGCCGTCGCGCTCGAGCACCGCACCGGCACCGTGCCCGCTGGGCGAGCCGAGCGTGATCGTCGCGGCCTCCGCGCCCCATCGCGGCGAGGCGTTCGCCGGCGCCCGCGCGCTGATCGACCGGGTCAAGGCCGAGGCGCCGATCTGGAAGGTCGAGGTCGACGGGGCGGACCGCCGCCGCGTCGAGGGCACGCTCCCGCCGCTGTCCTCATAGCTGCTGCTCGGAGGGCTCCGCGTCGCGCGGCGCCGCCGGCTTGTCGACGCCGGTGAGCGCCCACACGACCAGCTTCTGCTCGCGGCCGCGGATCTCCAGCTCGCCGACCTGCTGCGAGGTCCTCCGGCGAGGCGGCCAGCCGCTCGCGCGTGGCCTCTGAGAGGAACACCTGGTGCGGGGTGCCCTTGGTCATGCCCTCCAGCCGCGCGGCGGTGTTGGTGGTGTCGCCGATCGCGGTGTACTCGAGCCGGCGCTTGGAGCCGACGTTGCCGGACATCACGTGGCCGGTGTTGATCCCGATGCCCATCGCGAACGCGTCGCCGCGGCTCCTGCTCGGCCATCCAGGCGTTGAAGCGGGCGAGCCGCTCGCCCGGCCATCTCCCGCGCGGCGGCCAGCGCCCGGTCGGCGTGGTCGGGCTGCTCGAGCGGGGCGCCGAACACGGCCATGATCCCGTCGCCCATGTAGGCGACGAGCGTGCCGCCGTTGTCGAGGATCGCGTCGCTCATCGACTCCAGGTAGCGGTTGAGCACCTCGATCACCCCGTCGGGCGCGAGCGTCTCGGCGAACGCGGTGAAGCCGCGCAGGTCGGAGAACAGGACCGTCGCCTCGCGGCGGGTGCCGCCGAGGCGCAGGTCGTCGCCCGTGCGCTGGAGCACGTCGCCGACCACGGCCTCGGGGACGAAGCGGGCGAACGCGTCGCGCACCCGCTGGCGCTCCAGCGTGCCGAGCATCAGCGCGACGCCGAGCGTGCCGACCACGCCGGTGAGCAGCGCGCCGAGCGGGTGCACGAGCGGGCAGGATCAGCCCGTCGCGGAACGCGAGCGCGACGACCGCCGACGTACGCGACGGCCACCAGCGCCATCACCGGGAGCATCCACTTCACGCCCCAGCGCAGCCCGATCAGCGGGCGCCAGGATCGAGAGCAGCGACGATGATCGCGACGTCGACGCCACTCGCTGGAGGTGTCGAGCGGCAGCCCGCGCAGGACGGTCGAGATCGCGTTGGCCTGGACCTCGCGGCCCGCCATCAGCTCGTCGCCGCTGGTCGGGACGGGGTGGACGTCCTGCAGCCGCGGCGCGGCGGCGCCCACGACCACCACGCGGCCCTTGAACGCGTCGGCCGGGAAGCGGCCGTTCGAGCACGCGCGAGTACGAGTAGGTCGGGATCGGTGCCGGGCGGCCCGAGGTAGTCGATCCACGCGTCCTCGCCGCCGAACGGCGCCTGCGTCGACCTGGCGGCCGGTGGCCAGCTCCGAGGCCGCGACGCGCGAAGCTCTCCAGCCCGTCGAAGGAGTACGGGATCCGGCGCTGCACGCCGCCCTGGTCCTGGTTGAGGATCGCGTTGGCCGAGCGCGCGCCGATCTCCTTGAGCAGCTCCTCGCCGCCGAGCACGTTGCTGCGGCCCTTCTTGTCGACCTCCGTGGTGGCGAGCACGATCCGCGGCGCGCGGTCGACCGCGTCGATCAGCGCGTTGTCCTCCGCGAGCTTGGTCGGCTCGGTGAACTGGACGTCGACGGCGATCACCTTCGCCCCGGCCTTGCGCAGCCGGTCGATCACCCGCGCGTGCAGCGAGCGGCGGAACGGCCACTGGGCGCGCAGCTCGTTGAACGTCACGTCGTCGACCGCCACCACCGCGACGTCGTTCGGCGGGCCGGTCCGGCCGCGCGGGGAAGCGGGCATCGACGGTGTCGAGCTCCAGCACCGTCATCGCGCCGCCTGCGTGGAGCCCGATCCACAGCGCCGGCGGTGAGCACGGCGACGAGCACCGATGCGACCGGGGCGAAGCGGTTGCGAGAGGCCCAGCGCACCGGCGCGAGCGTACCGCCGCCGCGCCCGGCGGTGTGAGCGGGTTGACGGCGGCCCCTCGCCCCTGGAGGATCCGCCGATGCCACGGAAGGTCGCGCTCCTCGCTGCTCTCGCCTGTTCACTCGCGCTCGCCGCCCCGGCGAGCGCCGCCATCACGCCGAGCACGGACGCCGCGGGCGTCGCCGGTGCGATTGCCGATCCGCTTCCCGCCGGCTCCTTCGGCGCCAGCCTGGGACAGCGCGCCGGGCGGCAACGCCGCCGCGATCGGCTCGGCTCCCGGCCTCGCGCGGCTTCGCCACGAGCGGCGCGACCTACGGGCTCTTGAGCTCGGGTGACGCGACGCTGGCCGACGACCCCAACAGCGCGGACGACACCAGCACCGACACCGTCGCGGCGACGACGGGCACCATCCAGGACCTCGTCACGGCTCCGGATCGACCTCGCCGTGCCGCAGGGCGCAGAGCTGCCTGACCGTGGACTTCCGGTTCCTGTCGGAGGAGTTCGCGGAGTTCGTCGGCGGGGATGTCAACGACGCGTTCGTGGCGCGAGCTCGACGACAACGAGCTCAGCGGCGACGGCGACGCCGTGAACGCCCCGGGGAACTTCGCGTTCGACGGCGGCGGCAACCTGATCAGCGTCAACACGGCCGACTTCAGCGCGGCAGAGGCGGCCGGGACCACCTATGACGGCGCGACTCCGCTCCTCCGCGCCGCGACGCCGATCACGCCCGGCCCGCATTCGATCTACCTGTCGATCTTCGACCAGGGCGACTCGGGCTACGACTCGACGGTGTTCCTCGACGCGCTGCGGCTCGCAGGCGGCGACGTGCCAGCGCGGGGGCCGCGGTGGTCGACGTGACGCCCCCGGCCGTGACGCTCACCTCGCCGGGCAACGGGAGCACGATCACCGCCGCGCCGGTGTACTCGGGCGCGCGGGGACGCGCATGGGTCGCCGGTCACCGTGCAGACCTTCGCGGGCTCTGCCGCCGCCGGAGCTCCGGTGCAGTCGCTGACCGCGACGCCCGCCGGCGGCGCGTGGTCGGTGGCCGGGCGGCGCACTGGCGCCCGGCACCTACACCGCGATCGCCTCGCAGTCCGACGCCGCCGGCAACGTCGGAGTCGAGCGCGCCGATCACGTTCACCGTCGCGCAGCCGCCTCCGCCGGTCGACGAGGGGCCGCCGCCGCCCGTGACCGGCAAGGCCGTCAACGTCGCGGTCGTCAAGGGCAAGGTCAGGATCAGGCGGCCCGGCGGCAAGTTCGTGCTCGCTCGGCGACGCTTCGCAGATCCCGACCGGCTCGACCATCGACACGCGCAACGGCACCGTCGCGCTCACGTCGACGGGCGCCGGCGGCAAGCTGCAGAAGGCCAACTTCTTCGACGGCCTCTTCAAGGTCACCCAGACCAGGGGCAAGAAGCCGCTCACGAACCTGAAGCTCAACGAGAAGCTCGCCAAGTGCCCGAAGAAGAAGGCTCCAAGAAGGCGAAGTCGAGCGCGAAGAAGAAGCGCAAGCGGCGCCTGTGGGGCGACGGCAAGGGCAACTTCCGCACCAGCGGCCGCCGCAGCGCGGCGACGGTGTCGGGCACCAGGTGGCTCGTCGAGGACACCTGCAAGGGCACGCTGACGCGCGTGAGCCGGGGCAAGGTCAAGGTCCGCGACTTCCGCAAGAAGAAGACCATCACCGTCAAGGCGGGGAAGCGCTACCTCGCCAAGTAGGACCTCGAGTGCCTATGTAAGACTTAGGCAGATGAGGTGTCTCGCGACGGCGCTGCTCGCGCTGGTGGTGCTCGCCGGCTGCGGCGGGGAGCGAGGAGGCGACGACGCGATCAAGGTGTCGGCCGCCGCTTCGCTCAAGAAGGCGCTGAGCGCCTACGACTCCGACGCGCGGCTACTCGTTCGCCGGCTCGGACGAGCTGGCGGCGCAGATCCGCAAGGGCGCCAAGCCGGACGTGTTCGCCTCCGCCAACACCAAGCTCCCCGACGAGCTGTACGCCGACGGGCTGGTCGAGAAGCCGGTCGACGTTCGCGCGCAACCGGCTCGTGCTCGCGGTGCCCGCGAGCGGCGGCGACGTGAGCTCCCTCGACGACATCGAGCGCAAGGGCACGACGCTGGCGATCGGCTCGGAGAGCGTGCCGATCGGCTCCTACACCCGCACCGTGCTCAGCAAGCTGCCCGAGGAGAAGGCCTCGGCGATCCTGGGCAACGTCCGCTCGGAGGAGCCCGACGTGGCCGGGATCGTCGGCAAGCTCACGCAGGGCGCGGTCGACGCCGGCTTCGTCTACATCTCCGACGTCCGCGGCGCGGGCGGGAAGCTGAAGGCGATCGAGCTGCCCGACTCGCTGCAGCCGTCGGTGGCCTACGGCGTGGCGGTCGTCAAGGGCACCAAGCACGCCGACGCCGCGCAGTCGTTCGTGGACGGGCTGCTCGACGAGAAGGGGCAGAAGGCGCTGACGGACGCCGGCTTCGAGCTGCCGCCGGCCCAGTGAGCCGCGCGTTCCGCGTCGGGATCGCGGCCTCGCTGGCCGCGCTGCTGCTCTTCCTGACGCTGCCGGTGCTGGCGATCTTCCTCGACACGTCGCCGGCCGCCCTGCTCGACAGCCTGGGCGAGGAGGGCGCGCTCGAGGCGCTGCGCCTCAGCCTCGTCTGCTCGGCCGCCGCGCTGGCCATCATCGTCGTGCTCGGAACGCCCGGCGGCGTGGCTGCTGGCCACCCGCTCGTTCCGCGGGCGCGCCGCGGTCGTGACGCTGATCGAGCTGCCGCTGGTGCTGCCGCCGGCCGTGGCCGGGATCGGGCTGCTGGCCGCGCTCGGCCCGCAGGGCGTGTTCGGCGGGGCGATCGGCGACCGCCTGGTGCTGACCACCGCCGGGGTCATCTGCGCGCTGACGTTCGTGTCCGCGCCGTTCTACCTGCGCCAGGCGCAGGCGTCGTTCGAGGCGGTCGACCGGACGTGGCTGGACGCGTCGCGCACGCTCGGCGCCGGCGAGGCGCGGACGTTCGTGCGCGTGGCGATCCCCGCCGCCGGATCCGGCCTGCTGGCCGGCTTCGCGCTCGCCTGGGGCCGCGCGCTGGGCGAGTTCGGCGCGACGCTGATGTTCGCCGGCTCGTTCCGCGGCGTCACGCAGACCGTGCCGCTGGCCATCTACGAGCGCTTCGGGACCGACTTCACGAGCGCGCTGGCGCTCTCGGCGGTGCTGGTGGCGGTGTCGGCGGCGCTGCTGGCCTCGGTGAAGCTGCTCAGCGGCGCGGAATGGCTCGGCGGTGCTGCACGTTGAGGCGCGGGCGCGGCTCGGGGCGCTGAGCCTCGACGTCGCGCTCGACGTCGCGCCGGGCCGCTGCCTCGCCCTGGCCGGCCCGTCGGGAGCGGGCAAGACGTCGGTGCTGCGGATCGCGGCCGGGCTGCTGCGGCCCGAGCACGGGCGGGTGAGCTGCGGCGAGGCGGTGTGGCTCGACACCGCGCGCGGGATCGACCGCGAGCCCGAGGGCCGCGGCTGCGGCTACGTCTTCCAGGACTACGCGCTGTTCGGGCACATGACCGCCCTGCAGAACGTCGCCTACCCGCTGCGCGGCCTGCCGCGCGGGGAGCGGCGGACGCGCGCGCGGGACCTGCTGGAGCGCTTCGGCGTCGGCGAGCTGGCCGGCGCGCGGCCGCGGACGCTGTCGGGCGGGGAGCGCCAGCGCGTCGCGCTGGCCAGGGCGCTGGCGCGCGAGCCGCGCGCGCTGCTGCTCGACGAGCCGCTGTCGGCGCTCGACGCCCGCACCCGCGCGGCGGCGAGCCGCGAGCTGGCCGGGGTGCTGGCGGAGGCGGGCGTGCCGGCGCTGCTGGTCACGCACGACTTCACGGAGGCGGCGCTGCTCGGCGACGAGGTCGCGGTCCTCGACGGCGGGCGGATCGTGCAGCGCGGCGCCGCGTCCCGGCTCGCGGCCGAGCCCGCGTCGGCGTTCGTGGCCGACTTCACCGGCGCCGTCGTGCTGACCGGGTTCGCGCACCCGGCGGCCGGCGACGTGACCGTCGTCGAGCTGGACGGCGGCGGGCGCGTGACGGCGCTGGACCGCGCCACCGGCCCGGTGGCGGTGAGCGTGTACCCGTGGGAGATCGCGCTCGCGCCCGCGGAGTCGCACGACCCCGGCTCCTCGCGCAACCACCTGCTCGTCGACGTCGTGTCGGTGACGACGGTCGGCAACCGCGTGCGGGTCGGGCTCGCCGCGCCGCAGCCGCTGACCGCCGAGATCTCCGACGCCTCGGTGCACGAGCTGGGGCTGGCGCCGGGCTCGCGCGCGGTGGCGTCGTGGAAGGCCGCGGCGACGCGCGTGCTGCCGCTGTCTCACCAGACGGTGTCGAAGACCAGCTCGTGAAGCAGCGCCTGGGCGGCGAGCGCGGCCAGCACCGGCGTGATCGCCGCGGGCCGGGCGGCCAGCGCGCGGGCGGCGGGCAGGCACACGAACGGGGCGAAGAACAGCCAGATGCGCTCGGTCTCGGCCTTCGTGAAGCCCATCACGGCGGCGATCGCGAGCACGGTGAAGATGGCGACCGCCTCCGGTGAGCGGTGCGGCCAGCTCGCGCAGCGCCAGCCACGAGATCGGGAGCCCGAGCACGAGCAGGAAGCCGACCGGCGAGCCGAGCACCCAGTACCAGTAGGGCCGCATCGAGGCCACGCCCTCGCGGTAGACGATCTCCGTCGCGCGCACCGTGCCGATCGGGTCGAACCCGGTCAGCGCGGAGAACGCGGCGTGCAGCGCCACCAGCACCACGCCGCACACCGCGGCGAGCACGAACGCGCTGCGCCAGCCGTGCGCGGCGCAGCTCGAGGATCGCCGCCCAGGCGCCGATCGCCAGCAGCGACCACGCGAACATCGACGCCACCGCCAGCGCGACCGCGCCGGTCACCCGCCATCCGCGCGCCAGCGGCCACGCGGCCAGCAGCCCGACCGTCAGGTACACCGCGTCGGCCGAGGTGACGCCGAACATCAGCGCCGCCGGGGAGAGCGCCATCAGCAGCCCGGCCAGCCGCGCCGCGCGCTCGTCGAGCAGCTCGCGCGCCAGCCCGTAGGTGAGCGGCGCGCTCAGCACCCCGACGGCGATGCACAGCGCCGCCAGGCCCGCCGCCGTGTCGATCCCGAGCGCGTGCATCACGAGCAGCAGCCCGGGCGGATGCCCGGCGACGTGCACGGGGAACGACGGCACGAGCTCGGCGAAGCGGTCCAGGAGGAAGCCGGGGCCGTAGTCGAACGCGGGCAGCGCCGGCAGGTACTCGTTGCTGGCCTCGAAGTAGCGGCCGACGTCGAACACCCGGTCCCACTGCGCCGTGCCGCCGCGCCCGGCGGCCAGCACGAGGCGCAGCACCAGCGTGCCCGACCAGCAGCGCCGCCGGCGAACACGGCCGGCCGCGTGCGCAGCAGCCGCGGCGCGAGCCACACCGCCGCCGCGAAGCACGCGACGGACAGGACCAGCCACGGCGTCGCGCCCGGCTCGAGGTTGCCCAGCGACGGCGGCCACGGGGCGCCGAGCGTGACGTCGAAGACGCGGCGCATCAGGATCCCGGCGACGACCGTGACGGCGCCGACGGCGAACGCGATGTGGGGGAGCCGGGCGGTCATGCGGCTGCCATCCTGGCGGCATCGCCCGCCGCCTCGCACCGCTGGCCCTCGCCCTGGCCCTCGTGGCGTGCGGCTCGCGCCCCGAATCCGAGCTTCCGCCGGCCGCCACGCCCGGCCCCGCCGCGGCGCTGCCGACGGCAGCCCCCGGCGGGCGAGCGTCGTTCGGCGACCGGCGACGGGTTCGGCGTGGCCGAGCCGGAGTTGCAGATCGTCGAGGACCCGCGCGCCGGCCGCGAGGCGCGCGTCGACGGTGCGATCGCGACGCTCGACCCCCGCCGCCGCGTCGTCGAGCTCGGCGGCGAGCGCGCCGCCGCCGGGGTCGGCCCGTACGCCATCGCCTCCGACGGCGAGAACTACCTCTACGTCACCGACGTCAAGCTCGGCGCGGTGCTGGTGTTCCGCGCGCGGCCCGAGCTGCGGCTGATCCGCCGCTACGCGCTGCCCGGCGGGCCGACCGCGATCGACTTCGACGAGAAGCGACCGGCGGATCTGGGCGGTGCTGAGCGAGGCCAACGAGGTCGATCGAGATGCGGGCAGGGGCGCGCATCGCGTGCTCGATCGCTTCCCGTCCATCCGGGGGCCCGACCACGTGTCCGTCGCCGGCGACCGCGTGCTCGTCACGAACGGCGACGAGATCCAGGTCGCTCGACGCGCGTAGATGACCGCCGACACGGCGAACAGGCCGGCGGTGATGAGCAGCCAGCGGGCGAAGTAGCCCTCGTAGTCCAGCCCGCTGACGCCGTGGAAGGCGCCGTTGCCCTTCCCGGAGATGGCCGGGTAGAAGACGAGCAGGAGCAGCAGCGAGATCCCGGCCGGCACGCGGATGAAGTTGACCGCCGGGCCCACGGCGCGCTGGCTGACCCGGTCGAGCACGGAGTAGAACGGCAGCAGCAGGAGGTCGTGGAGCACGGCGGCGGCCGCCAGCCAGACGACGATCGCCACGGGCGTGCCCGAGCGCGCGATCTGCAGCAGCGCGAAGGCGGCCAGCGGCAGCGTCACGAGGTGCGCGAGGACCTTCATGCGCGGAACTCGATCGACGCCACCCACTTCGTGTTGTGCACGCCCGGCAGCGCAGGGACGATGATCCGCGCCGGGTAGCCGTGGTCGGGCGAGAGGTCCTCGCCGTTGACCTTGAGCGCCAGCAGCGCGTCGTCGGCGAGCACCTGGCCGCCGTTGAGCGAAGCCTTGTTGAGGACGCCGCGCGGCTGCAGCGAGCGGACGAACGCCGTGCCGGGCTCCGGGAGCCCCGCCGTCCGCGCGAGCTCGGCGAGCCGCACGCCGGTCCACTCCTGGGTGGTCGTCCAGCCCTCCACGCACGCGATCGGGAGCGTCGCGGTGTGCTGGGGCATGGCGAGCAGGTCGTCGCGGCTGAGCAGGACCTCGCGGCCGTCGACGCGCAGCGTCAGCGCGTACGACGGGCCGGTCATCTCCTTCGTGATCCCCGCGCCCACCGCCGACTTGTTGACCGGGAAGTCGCCGGGGCCCACCTGGCGCCGCGGGGCGAGCAGCGCCGTCTTGCGCAGCGGGCCGCCGATCGTCTCGCCGACGTTGGCGACCAGCAGCGCCAGCGCTCCCGCGCCGGTGAACGCGAACAGCCCGCGGCGGCTCATGGTCGGCGCGGCGGGGGCGACGGGCGCGAGGCCGCCCTCGCCCGGGGGCTCGGGGCGCGTGTGGCGCAGCGGCTCGCAGCCCGGTCCGCCACGCGCGCAGGATCAGCGGGGCCTTGACCACCACGTGCAGCACCAGCGAGGCCACGAACACGATCGCGCCGTAGTAGTGCGCGACCACGAAGTTGAACTTGAACGCGTACCAGTACTGGATGTTGAGCACGCCCGTGACGAGCTGGAAGATCGCGCTGGAGACGAGCAGGGCGATCGAGAGCCGCTCGATCCCTTGCGCGGCCGAGGTGACGGGCGGCCACACGAACAGCCGCGGGATCACCGACCACAGCTTCGCGAGCAGGAACGGGATCGTGATCAGGCCGACGTTGACGTGCAGCCCCTGGTTGATCGCGTACAGGTACGCCGGGCCGGACGGCCAGGAGAAGTTCAGCGGCAGGTCTCGCGTGCGGTCCACGATCGCGTTGCCGTCGAGGTCCGGCTGGTAGGCGACGTGCGACAGGAAGCCGGTCACGGCGACGATCGTCACCAGGACGAGCAGGATCGAGCCGATCGCCGCGGTCAGCCACGGGCCCCGGAGCGGCGAGCGCCAGAACGCCGGCCGGAACGGGCCCGGGGGCGTCACGGCCTGCACGAGCCCCGCGAACCAGCGGCCGCCGGCGTGCAGCGTCCAGTCGACGGCGAGCCCGGCCTCCTCGGCCACATCGTCGACGGAGTCCGCGCCGACGTGCGCCCAGGGGAACCACTCGCTGGCCACGCCGGGCACCTCGAGCCGCACGCGCGTGGCGTAGGTGCCGGTGCCGGGGGCGTCGAGCTCGGCGACCACGCGGCCGCCGGGGGCGAGCAGCTCCGCCGCGCGGGCCAGCACGACGGCCGGCTTGCCGCCGATCCCGACGTTGCCGTCCAGCAGCAGCGCGGTGCGCCAGGTGCCCGTGCCGGGGACATGGTCGAACACGGAGCCCAGCATCGCGGACGCGCCGCGCTCGCGGGTCAGCGACACCGCCTCGGGCGAGATGTCGATCCCGACGGCGTCGCGCAGCGCCGCCACGTGGCGGCCGGGGCCGCAGCCGATGTCGAGCACGGGGCCCTCGACGCGCTCGAGCAGCTCGGCGTCGGCGTCGTCGATCTGGCCCAGCCAGCGGTGCAGCGGGAGCGGGACCACGGTGCCGTCGGCGCGCCGCAACGCGGCGTCGCGGCGTCGGCTCCGCGAGCAGCTGGCCGTAGAGCTGGTCGGCGGGGACGATCATGCCGCGAGCGCCTCCATCCCGAAGCCGCGCAGCGTGGTCGCGAAGTCGGTCGAGGGCGCGGTGGCGGCGACGGCGCGGGCGTCGGCGATGGTGTCGACGTCGAGCAGCGGCGGCAGGCTCGCGACCGACAGTCCGAGTGTCGCCAGGCGCACGCGCTGGAAGGCGCCCGTGTGGTCCTCGCTCATCGGCACGCCGTCGAACACCGCCGGGTCGGGGCGGCGCAGGCCGATCGCCCAGTAGCCGCCGTCGAGGGCCGGGCCGAAGACCGCGTCGTGGCTCTCCAGCGCTTCCAGCCCAGCGTCGAGCAGCTCGGGCGTGAGCTGGGGCGTGTCCATGCCGACGAGGAGGGCCGGGCCGGCGGCGTCCTCGAAGGCGGCGGCGAGCCGCTCCTCGAGGCCGTCGCCGCGCTGGGCGAAGACCTCGAACCCGCGGGCGGCCCACGGGGCGGGCTCTCCTTCGAAGACGAGGATGCGGCGGCCGGCGTGCCGGGCGGCCAGGGCGGCCGTGAGCGTGTCGCCGAGCGCGGCGGCGGCCAGCTCGGCCGCCTGCTCGGGCGTGCAGGGCGGGGTCAGCCGCGTCTTGGCGCGGCCGGGGACGGGCTCCTTGGCGATGACCAGGAGGGAGGGGGCCATGTGACGTATGCGCGCCAGGACGCCTTGTGGTTCACCGCAGGACGGAACTCATGTCGTGCACCGTGCGGACGGTGCCCCGGATCGTCCCCGTGATCTTCGAGCGACCCTCGCGGGCCAGGTAGGAGACCGGCACCTCGCGGAGGCGCCAGCCCGCCGCCGACGCGCGCAGCACCATCTCCAGCGGCCACCCGAACCGGCGGTCCTCGATGCCGAGCGCGAGCAGGTCCTCGCGCCGCGCCGCGCGCATCGGGCCGAGGTCGGTGAGCCGGACCCGCGTCCGGCGCCGCAGCTCGAACGCCAGCACGGCGTTGGCGGCGCGGGCGTGGAGCGGCCAGACGGCGCCCGGGACGCGGTTGCGAGCCCCCAGGACGAGGTCCGCGGCGCCCTGCGCGACCGGGTCGGCGACCAGCGGCAGCTCGCGCGGGTCGAACGACGCGTCGCAGTCCATGAAGCACACGAGCTCGGAGGTCGCCGCGGTCAGCCCGGCGAAGCACGCCGCCCCGAAACCGGGCTGTGGCTCGTGCACCACGCGGGCGCCGAGCCGCGCGGCGAGCTCCCCGGAGCCGTCGGTGGAGCCGTTGTCGACCACGATCGGGTCGTAGCCGGGCGGCATGCGCTCGAGCACCCAGGGCAACGCTTCGCGCTCGTCGAGCACTGGCAGGACGACGTCCGGCATCTCCATGGGTACGCTGCCCCGCCGTGGGCAGATCCATTCTCGTGACCGGCGGCGCCGGCTTCATCGGCTCCCACGTCGTCGACGCGCTGCTCGACGAGGGCCACGCCGTGCGCGTCGTCGACGCTCTGCTCCCCGCCGCCCATCGCGAGCGGCCCGACTACCTGGATCCGCGCGCGGAGTTCCTGGAGGGCGACCTCCGCGACGAGGCTGTGGCGCGCGAGGCGGTCGCCGGGGTTACCGCCGTTTCCCACCAGGCCTCGATGGTGGGCCTGGGCGTCGACATCGCCGACATCGCCGACTACGTCGGCCACAACGACCTCGGCACCGCGCGGTTGCTGGGCGCCCTGGCCGCCGAGGGCTTCGACGGGCGGATCGCGCTCGCCTCGAGCATGGTCGTCTACGGCGAGGGCCGCTACGCGTGCCCGGAGCACGGGGTCGTGCGCCCCGGCCCGCGCTCCGCGTCGGCGCTCGACGCCGGCGAGTTCGAGCCGCCGTGCCCGGTCTGCGGGCGCGCGCTGGAGCCGCGCGTGGTGCCCGAGGACGCGCCGCTGGATCCCCGCAACGTCTACGCCGCCACCAAGGTCGCGCAGGAGCACCTGTGCGCGTCCTTCTCGCGAGAGACCGGCGTGCCGGTCACCGCCCTGCGCTACCACAACGTCTACGGGCCGAGGATGCCCCGCGACACGCCCTACGCCGGGGTGGCGAGCATCTTCCGCTCCTCGCTGGCGGGCGGCGAGGCGCCGCGGGTGTTCGAGGACGGCGGCCAGCGCCGCGACTTCGTCCACGTGCGCGACGTCGCCCGCGCCAACGTGCTGGCGCTGACGGCGGCCGAGCCCGTGCCCGGCGCGTTCAACGTCGCCAGCGGCACCCCGCGGACGGTGCTCGACATGGCGGCGGCGCTGGCGCGGGCGTTCGGGGACCTGGAGCCCGAGGTCACGGGCCAGTGGCGTGGCGGCGACGTCCGCCACGTGTTCGCCTCCGCCGAACTGGCCGCCGAGCGGCTCGGCTTCACGGCCGGCGAGGACTTCGAGGCTGGGATGCGCGAGTTCGCCACCGCGCCGCTGCGCGCATGACCCGCGTCGCCGTCGTCGGCCACGTCGAGTGGATCGAGTTCGCCCGCGTGCCGAACCTCCCGGCCTCCGGGGAGATCGTGCACGCCTCGGAGGTGTGGGAAGAGCCCGGCGGCGGCGGCGCGGTGGCCGCCGTGCAGCTCGCCAAGCTGGCCGGCTCCTGCGACTTCTTCACGGCGCTGGCGGGCGACGAGATCGGCCGCCGCGCTTTCGAGCGACTGGGGGAGCTCGGCGTCACGGTCCACGCCGCTCCCCGGCCGGGCGTGCAGCGCCGCGGGTTCACGCACATCGACGCAGCGGGCGAGCGCACGATCACCGTGATCGGCGAGCGGATCGTCCCGCACGGTGCCGACGATCTCCCGTGGGAGATGCTCGACGACGTCGACGGCGTGTACTTCACCGGCGGCGACGTCGAGGCGCTACGCCACTCCCGGCGTGCGGGCTCCTTGGTCGCCACGCCCCGCGCCGACGCGGCGCTGATCGCGGGCGGCGTGCGGATCGACGCGCTCGTGCGCAGC
The DNA here is from genome assembly GCA_963723395.1 of uncultured Solirubrobacteraceae bacterium. GTDB lineage: Bacteria > Actinomycetota > Thermoleophilia > Solirubrobacterales > Solirubrobacteraceae > DATFQI01. The sequence continues at coordinate 132,190 of CAVRQL010000008.1, forward strand.
GCCAACGACGCCGGCGAGCAGCTCGACCCGGCGCGCATGGATCCGCCGCCCGACGCGGTCGTCTCGACCGAGAGCGGGCGCGGCGGCGAGTGGGTGCTCGCGAACGGCGAGCGCGGCCGCTGGGATGCCGCGGAGCTGCCCGGCCCGGTGGGCGACAGCTACGGCGCCGGGGACTCGTTCGCGGCCACGGTCGCGTTCGGCCTCGGCGACGGCCGGGGCCTGCAGGGCGCGCTCGACCTCGCCGCCCGAGCGGGGGCATGGAAGCTCGCCGGCCGGGCGCCGTACGAGAACCAGCTGACGGCCGACGACTTGTAGTCGCTCTGTTGCAGGCGCCGGTGAGGTGGCGGGTGGTGCCGGCGCCGTAACGGCATGGGCACGTGGGGGAGGGGGTTGCGCGTTTCCGTCCACGTCGAGGCGATCGCGGTCGTTGCCCGCGAGTGGACGGTTTTGCGGGGAGGTTCGTGTCGCCAGCAACAAACCCCTCCCCCTACATGCCCACGCCGTTACGGCGCCGGCGCCCACAAAGACGCCACCGGCGCCTGCGACACCAACGACTAGCGCCGCTTGACGGGAGCCCGCGCCGGGACCGGCGCGGGGACGCCACGGCGGCGCTGCGGCTCACCGCGGGGCTCGACGCCGCCGAGGTGGTCGCGGCGACGGACGGGCCATGGCGCGGCGTCTGGCAGCGGGAGCCTGAGGCCGCCGGGGCCCGAGGGATCGGGCTCGGGCGCGTCGTCGTTGCCGCCGCCGGGGTCGTCCCCGTCGTCGTCCTCGTCGTCGCGCAGCCGGAAGAACCAGACCAGCCAGACGACAAGCGCGCCGACGTCGAAGACGCGCAGGCCCACCATGAAGATCCACCCCTCCAAGGTCACTGCTCTACGCAGATTAGGCCGGTCGGGTTGAGGGGTCAATCACTCCCGGCAAGCCAGTGCTCGATCAGCCGCCGCGCGATCGCGAGACGGGGCGGGAGCTTGAGGGCTCCGTCGTCGCTCTCGGCGGCCGCACGCACCTCGGCGCGTGTGAACCAGCGCGTGTCCTCGAGCTCGTGGTCGTTGACCACGGGCTCGCCGGACTCCCACGGCGCGATGAAGCCGAGCATCAGCGAGGCCGGGAACGGCCACGGCTGGGAGGAGACGTAGCGCGGCTCGCCGATCAGGACGCCGGACTCCTCCTGGATCTCGCGCGCCACCGCCTCCTCGAGGCTCTCGCCCGGCTCCACGAACCCGGCCAGCGCCGAGTAGCGGCCGGGCGGCCACGCCGCCTGGCGCCCGAGCAGCACGTCCTCGCCGCGGATCACGAGCATGATCACGACGGGGTCCGTGCGTGGATGGTGGTCGGTCCCGCACACGGGGCAGTGGCGGACGTGGCCGGCCTCGCGGAGCTCGGTCGGGTTGCCGCAGTTGGCGCAGAAGCGGTGCTTGCGATGCCAGCCGAGCAATGCGGCGGCGTAGGCGGCGAGGCCGGAGTCGGACTGGGGGAGGGTGGCGGCAGCCTCGCGGAGGCCGAGCAGCTCGGGTGCGCCGTCGGCCTCGGCGGCGAAGATCGGTCCGTCGTCGTCGAGCCCCAGTAGCAGCGGCTCCTCCGGCGCGGCCTCTCGCAGCGGGACGAGGTCCAGCCGACCGCCGGCGACCCGGACGCCGCGGCTGCCCGCGACAACGGCGCGGGCGCGCGGGTGCTCGAGCTGGGCGCCGAGCCAGTGCTCGTCGGTCCGGTGCTCGCCCGCGCGGTCCAGCACCGCGCCCGTGAAGGTGTTGGGGTCGCTCATCGCAGGTGGTTCCCCACGTCCCATGTCCACAGCTCGACGACGTTGCCGTCGGGATCGTCGACGTACGCCGCGCGGCCGTGGTGCTCTCCGAAGGTCATCTCCTCCACGTCCTGCCCGCGATCGCGCAGCAGCGACACCGCCGCTTCGAAGTCGTCCTCGGCGATCTTCATCGCGAAGTGGACGTGGATGCCGCCGCGGCCGCCGGCCACGCCGACCTGCGGGCGCCACAGCCCGATCCGCGTCCGGTCGCCGGCCATCACCCAGATCGCCTCGCGCTTCGGCCAGCGGTCGACCACGGGGAAGCCGAGCACGCCGGAGTAGAAGCGCTCGGACGCCTCGAGGTCCACGACCTCGAGCACCAACTCGCTCACGCCGGTGACCGGGATCGACTCCATGCCCGCCACGGTATCCGGAGCGCGACGGCGGCCACCGCCACGGCGGCCGCGGCGGCGAGATAGGAGACCTCGGGGGCGGTGGCGGCGGCCAGCAGGACGAAGACCGCGAGCCCGAGCGCGTTCCCAAGTTGCGCCGCGGTGTTGAGCAGCCCGGACGCGAGGCCCTGACGCTCGTCGCCCGCCGCCGCGGTGCCCGCCTCCGTCGAGGCCAGCGACGCCGCGCCGATCCCCGCGCCGATCGCGATCAGCGCCACCGGGAGCGGCAGCGGCCCGAGCAGCGCCAGCACGCCGCCGCCCAGCAGCGCCAGGCCGGCGGTGAGCATGAACGGGGCGCCGCGCCGCTCCAGCGCACGCGCGCCGGCCATCGAGCCGCCGATCACCGCGAGGTTGACCGGCGTGAACAGCAGGCCCGCCTCGGTCGGCGCGAGGCCGAGGTCGTCCTGGAGGTGGAGCACGACGAGGAACAGCGGGCCGGTGCTGGCGGCCGTGATGACGACCGCGGCCACCAGCGCGCCGCTCAGCCGGCGGTCGGCGAGCGTGCCGGGCGGGAGCAGCGGGTGCTCGGCGCGGCGCTCGATGCGCGCGAAGGCGCCCAGGAGGAGCGCGGCTGCCAGCAGCGAGCCCCACGTGCTCGCGGCGGCGATGCCCGCCTGCTCGGCGCGCGTGAGGCCGAGCACGAGCAGGGCGAGCCCCGCCGTGACCGTCAGCGCGCCCGGGAAATCGAGGCGCCCGTGGCGCGGGCCGCGGCTCTCCGGGAGCAGGCGGGGAGCCAGCAGCAGCCCGAGCAGGCACGGCGCGACGTTGACGAGGAACACCCACTCCCAGCCCGCCTGCTCGGTCAGCACGCCGCCGAGCACCCAGCCGAGCGCGCCGCCGCCGGCCGCGGCGGCCGTCCAGACTCCGAGCGCCTTCGTGCGCCGGGGGCCCTCCGCCACCCCGGCGGTGAGCAGGGCGAGCGCGGCCGGGCTCACGGCGGCGGCACCGAGCCCCTGCACCGCGCGGGCGGCGAGCAGCGCCGCCGGGCTATGCGCCAGCCCGCAGGCCAGCGACGCGCCGCCGAACAGCGCGAACCCGAACATCAACACGCGGCGGCGTCCCACGAGATCCGCCGCCCGGCCGAGGAGCATGAGCAGCCCGCCGAACACCAGCCCGTAGCCGCTGATCACCCACTGCAGGCTCGTCGCCGAGAAGCCCAGGTCGTCGCGGATGGCCGGCAGCGCCACCGCCACGATCGTCACATCGAGGACGACCACGAACTGCGCGACGCAGAGCAGCGCGATCCCCGCGTTGCTAACGGTTCTACGATCCATTCCCGTTAGTTAGACCCACGAAGCCGGGTAGGCAAACACGCGATGTGGGACTGGCTCGGCGAACCGCTCGCCGCAGATTTCGCGAACACCACCAAGCGCCGCGGGATGGAGGAGCGCGAGTACCTGCGCTCGGGCGCCGACCTCGCCGAGTGGGCCCGGCGGCAGCACGGCCGCGTGCCGCTCGTGTCGGAGGACGTCGCGCTGGACGAGGTGCTCGCCCTGCGCGCGGCGGTCAAGCGGGTGCTGTACGCGGCGGTGGCGGGCCACGGCCGGCCGGCCACGGCGATCGCGCGGGTCAACGCCGCCGCCCGGGCCGTGCCGCTCGTCGCCCAGCTCCGCGGCGGGCAGGTCGTGCTCGAGCCGGTGGAGGACGCCGACCCGCTCGGCGAACTGCTCGCGCGGGTCGCGGTATCGGCCATGGAGCTCGCGGAACACGGCATCGGCTTCTGCGACGCGCCCGGCTGCGGGCAGTTCTTCGCCTCCGATCGAGCCAACCAGAAGTGGTGCTCCAACCACTGCGGCACGCGGGCGCGGGTGGCCCGTCACGCCGCCCGCGCTTGACCTGCTCAACCAAGTGGTTTATAAACCGTCGGGATGACGACGCTCGACGCGACCTTCTCCGCCCTCGCGGATCCCACCCGGCGGGCGATCCTCGCGCGGCTGGCCGACGGCGAGGCGACCGTCAACGAGATCGCGGAGCCGTTCCCACTCACCCTGCAAGCGGTCTCCAAGCACATCAAGGTGCTCGAGCGGGCCGGGCTGATCACGCGCGGGCGCACCGCGCAGCTGCGGCCGTCGAGGATCCACGGCCCGGCGCTCAAGGACGCCTCCGACTGGTTGTCGGAGTACCGCGGGTTCTGGGAGGAGAGCTTCGACAGGCTCGAGGAGCACGTCGGTGACTGAGATCGTCCGCGTCTTCGACGCCCCGCGCGAGCGCCTGTGGCGCGCCTGGACCGACCCGGACGAGATCGTCCGCTGGTGGGGCAAGCGCGGCTGGACCGCCCAGCGCGACTCGCTCGTGCTCGACGTGCGGCCCGGCGGAGAGCTGCGCATCGTCAGCGTCTCCGACGCCGGCCTCGAGATGATCAACTCCGGCGTCTGGCACGAGGTCGTCGAGCCCGAGCGGCTCGCGTTCGGGCCGCCGGAGGGCGCCACCAGCGTCGTCACCTTCACCGACCTCGGGGACGGCCGCACGGAGATGCGGTTCAACAGCTCCACCGAGATGACCGGCCGCGCCGGCGGCCGGCTTCCGCAGCGGGCTCGACCGCCTGGCCGAGCTGCTCAACCCAACCAGGAGCCTCCGATGAACATCACTGGCGTCGACTTCATCTGCATGCCCACCGACGACTTCGAGGCCTCGGTGAAGTTCTACGAGGAGACGCTCGGCCTGCCGCGCGGCAAGCAGTGGGGCGAGCACCCAGGCATGGAGTTCCAGGCCGGCAACCTCACGCTGGCGATCATGGAGTCGACCTTCTTCGGCCAGGAGTTCAAGCCCCACTCGCTGCCCGTCGCCTTCCAGGTCGACGACGTGGCCGCCGCCAAGGCGGAGCTCGAGGCCAAGGGCGTGGAGTTCGCCGGCGACATCATCGACTCTGGGACCTGCCACCAGGCCATCTTCAAGGACCCGGGCGGCAACGCCCTGGACCTGCACCACATCTACGCGCGGCGCTGAGTCAGCCCGGGCGGGTGCGCCGGCGCTCGACGAGGCGGTCGGCCTCGCGGCGGCGCCGCTCCACGTAGCCGCGCAGCTCCTCGTCGGCCTCCTCGCGCAGCCGCCGGCTCTCGTCGGCGGCCTCCGCGCGGACGGCGGCGAGGGCCTGCTCGGAGACCCTGCGCGCCGTGGCGAGCTCGCGCTCGGCGAGGTCCTCGGCGTCGCGGACGATCCGGCGCGCCTCGAGCTCGGCGTCGCGGGGGAGGCGGTCGGCGCGGTCCTCGGCGGCGGCCACCAGCCCGGCGGCCTGGGCCTCCGCCTCGGCGACCACGGCCGCGGCGCGCTCCTCGGCCTCCGCGATCAGGCGCTCGGCGTCGACCGTGGCGGTCGAGGCGCGCTCCTCCGCGGCGCGGACGATCTCGGCGGCCTCGGCCTCGAGCCGGGCGGCGCTCACCAGCTCCTCGCTCTCGGCATGCGCGCGGCCTCGCGCACGGCCGCGGCGTCGGCTTCGGCGCGCTCTTGCTGCTGCGCCGCGTCGGCTCTTGGCTGACGCGAGCACGGCGGCGGCCTCCTCACGCGCGGCGGCCAGCTCGGCGGCGGCCCGCTCGCGATCGGCGGCCGCGGCATCCTCGTCGGCGCGCGCACGGCGGCGGGCGCCCTCCAGTGTCGCCTCGGCCTCCAGCCGAGCGCCCTCGACCGAGCGCTCGGCGTCGCGCCCGCTCTCCTCGAGCCGCTCGCGCTCCTCGCGCAGCGCCTTCGCCGCGTCGGTCGCGGTGAACCAGCGGCTCACGCGCTCGAGATGCTCGTCGACCTCGTCGGGGTCGTAGCCGCGGCGCACCGTCCGGAACGTGCGCTGGACCACGAACATCGACAGCGTCTCGCCACGTCCGGCCATCACGCTCCGCGTTCGGCGATTTAGGCGCCACTCCTGCCGGTCGGTACGCTCAGCCGATGGCTGCCCCGGCTGTCACCTCGCTCCTCACAGCCTCCCAGCTCGACATGCTCGCGGGCCATGGCGTGGAGGGCACGGCCGAGGTGGGGGAGACGCTCTTCCAGGTCGGCGACCGGACGTACCCGTTCATCGCGATCCGCGAGGGGGAGGCCGCGATCCTGGACCCGGCGGGCCACGAGATCGTCCGCCACGGCAGCGGCGGGTTCCTGGGCGAGATGAACCTGATGTCCGGGCAGACGGTGTACCTGACCGCTGTCGTGACCGCGCCGATGCGCTACGTGTCGGTCGAGCGCGACACGTTCCGCCGGCTGCTGTTCGACGACGGCGCGCTGTCGGAGCTCCTGCTGTCGACGTTCGCGCGCCGCCGCGAGGCGCTCCAGCAGGTCCACGGCATCGGGATCCAGATCGTCGGGCCGCGCTCGTCCGACGAGACCCGGCGGGTCGTCGAGTGGGCGCGCCGCAACCGGCTGCCGCACGAGTGGATCCAGGCCGACGACGTCGAGGGCGAGCTCCCGCTCGTGCGCCTGCCCGGCGGACAGGAGCTGCACGGGCCCAGCAACGGGCAGGTGTCCCGCGCGATCGGGGTCGGGCTCGAGCTCGCGCCCCGCGAGGAGGTCGACCTCGTGGTGGTCGGCGGCGGCCCGGCCGGCCTCGGCGCGGCGGTCTACGGCGCCTCCGAGGGGCTCGACACGCTGGTCGTCGAGGGCACGGCGCTCGGCGGCCAGGCGGGCACCTCGCGCCGGATCGAGAACTACCTCGGCTTCCCGGGCGGCATCAGCGGCACCGAGCTCACGAGCCGCGCCGTCACCCAGGCGCGCAAGTTCCGCGCCCGCACCGCGACGCCGTACCGGGCGGTCGCGCTGGAGCCCGGCGAGGACCGGCACGTCGTGCGCCTGGAGGGCGGCGAGGAGATCGTCGCCCGCAGCGTCGTGCTGGCCACGGGCGCCGAGTACCGGCGGCTCCCGGTGGACGACCTGCACGAGTACGAGGGCATCACGGTCTTCTACGCCGCCGGCCCGCCGGAGGCGGAGCGCTGCGGCGCCCAGCGCGTGGGTGTCGTGGGCGGCGGCAACTCGGCGGCGCAGGCCGCGATCTGGCTGGCCCGCGGCGGCGCGCTGGTCACGCTCCTGCACCGCCGGGCCGACCTGCGCGAGACGATGTCGAACTACCTGATCGAGGACCTCGAGCGCTACGGGATCGCGGTGCGCGCCCGGAGCGAGGTCGCCGAGCTGCACGGCGACGACGGCGAGCTCGAGGGCGTGACGCTGACCGACGGCACGCGGCTCCCGCTCTCGTTCCTGTTCCTCTTCCTCGGCGCAGCGCCGTGCACGGACTGGCTCGGCGACGCCGTCGCGCGCGACGAGAAGGGCTTCGTCGTCACCGGCGCCGAGGCGGGCGCGGTGGGCCTGCTCGAGACGAGCGTGCCCGGCATCTACGCCGCCGGCGACGTCCGCTCAGGGTCGACCAAGCGCTGCGCGACGGCGATCGGCGAGGGCGCCACCGTCGTCCGCTTCGTGCACGAGCACGCGGCCGTCCGGGTGACATAAGTCCTAGCCGCGGAGCCGGCAGCCGGTCAGGCGAGTGCCCGGGCCGGGTCGAGCCGATGCAACGTCAGCGCCGCAACGGCCAGTGCGGCGACCACGCCGGCGAAGGCGATGCTCGCGGTGAGCCGGCCCGTGAGCGCGGTGAGGACGCCGATGCCGATGACGGGCAGCGCGTTGCCGACGAAGCACGCCACGAGGTAGCTGGAGACGACTTCCGCTCGCCGCTCGTCGGGGGCGATCTCGTTGACGATCTGGAGGCTCCCGCGATAGCCGAGCGACATCGTCACGCCGGCGAGCGCCGTCGCGACCAGCAGCAGCGGGAGCGAGTGCTCGGCCTGTGCGGCGACGATCAGCCCGAAGGAGTTACATAAGCACCGTTATCGAGCGTTCAAGAGATCACTCCACGGCCAGCCCGATCGCGCCGGGCGTCAGCCCGCCGGTGTCGACCGTGTCCTCGCCCCCGCCGGTGGCGAGCGTGAGCGTGTCGAACGCGGGCTCGGGACGCAGCACGTCGACCATCGCCGGCAGCCCGGTCACGCGGACGCCGCCGATCGTGTCGGCGACCGCGATCGCGTCGGCGCGCCTCGTGCCGGCCACGTGGATCGCGTCGGCCGCCTGGTCGAGCGACTGACCGGCGATCCCGGACGCCAGCTCGGCGACGACCCAGCTCACGTCGGTGCGGCCGAGGTCGCCGACGTCGAAGCGGTCGGCGCCGGCGCGCAGGCCGACCTCGACCTTCTCCATCCCGTCGAAGTCCATCGCGATCGAGCCGACGTCGCGCAACAGCCGCGTGCGGCGGCCGTCGGCGGACAGCTCGAAGCGCTCGGCGTCGCCGGAGCCGCGGAACAGCATCACGTCGCTGCCGGCGCCGCCCTCGACGGAGTCGCTGCCCTCGCCCGGATCCCACAGGAAGATGTCGAAGTCGCTGCCGAGCAGCGCGCGGTCGGCGCCGCCCTTGCCGGCCACGAAGTCCGAGCCCTTCCCGCCGAGCAGGAGGTCGTCGCCCGAGCCGCCGGACAGGTCGTCGTCGCCCTCGCCGCCGTCGAGCACCAGCGGCGTCGCGGATGACGCCGACAGGCGGTCGTCGCCGCCGTCGCCGCGCACGGCCACGTCCTCCGTGTCGCGGGCGAGCACCATCGCGGGCACGCCGAACACGAACAGGCCGTCGGCGCCGTCGAACGTGTCGGTGAAGTCCGATCCGGGGGTGCCGTGGACGTCCACGCTGTCCTCACCGGCGCCCATGGCGGCGTCGATGTCGTTGACCGGCGTGCCGGTGACGTCGCGGACGTCCAGCGCGTCGTCGCCCCCGAGCGTCTCGAGCTCGAGGCGCTCGAGCGTCGCCGCGGAGGCCCTCGCGTCGCCGCGGATGCGGACGCGCTCCCCGGCCGCCTTGACGACCAACCGGTCGTCGTACTCCGTGCCGGTGACGGCCAGCGCGTCGAGCCCCTCGCCGCCCTCGACCCGCGCCTCGACGTCGTCGAGGCGGACGTGGTCGTCGCCTTCGCCCGCCTCCACGACCACCTGTCGCACCAGCGAGCGGCGGAACGCGTACTCGGCGTCGCCGACCTCGACGCGGATGCGATGACCGCCCGTGAGCGCGATCCGGTCGGCGTCGGCGCTGCCGTTGACCGTGAGCACGCCGCGCTCGAGCGAGACCGGCCCGGACGCCTGGGCCGACGCGGCGGCGCCGAGCACGGCGAGCGCGGTGGCCATCGGGAGCAGGACGGTGCGGGGAGTCATGCGGGACCTCCGGAGGTCGGGAGCGATCCACGCAACAGACGGCCTGCGCCGTCCTGTTATTCCCGGAGAGTCAGCGCGTCAGGAAACTCTGCGCGGCGGAGGACAGCTCGAGGATGACCTCGGCCTGGTCCGACGCCGGCGCCGAGGCGGGCACGGGCTGCTGCTGGTTCTGCGCGATCCGCTCGCGGGCGGTGCCCAGGAGCATCGCCTGCACCTGGAGGTTGGCAATGAACGCTGCGTCCATGTTGCTCTCATCGACAGGCCCTCGATCAGCCTGGAGCGACGGGGGCAACCCTGGACCCATGGTTGAGATCGCAGGACACCTGATACGTTCCGCAGCGTGGCACCGCCCTCCCCCCGGCACGGGGTCGAACCCCGGCTCAGCTATGTCGTCGGCCGGCTGGACCGTGCCCTGCGCCGCGAGATCGGCGCGCTGGTCGCGCCGTTCGGCCTGACCGTGCCGAAGTACACCGCGCTCTCGATCCTGCGCGACCGGCCCGGGCTCTCCAACGCCCAGATGGCGCGCCGCTCGATGGTCACGCCGCAGTCCATGAACGAGGTGCTCGCCGCGCTGGAGGCCGAAGGGCTGGTGGTCCGCTCGCCCGCCGCCAACCACGGCCGCGTGGTCGAGCTGGCGCTGAGCGAGCACGGCCACCAGTTGCTCGCCGACTGCGACCGGGCCGTCACCCACATGGAGAACGCGATGCTCGCCGACCTCGACGAAGCGGAGCGCGAGCGACTCCTCGAGGCCCTCATGGGCTGCGTGCACCGGCTCGGCGCGGGGTTCGCCCCCCGCTGACCCGGACCGGGTTGTCGTGCATCAGGCAACCTGATACATTCGCGACCGAGGAGGGGTTGCCCTGGGAGCTGCAGACGGCGTCCTGCTGGACGTCCGGGATCTCCACGTCGGCTACGCGGGCGCCGTACGGGCGCTGGCGGGGGTGTCGCTCGCCGTGCACGAGGGCGCCGTCGTCTCGGTGCTGGGCGCCAACGGCGCCGGCAAGAGCACCCTGCTGCGGGCCATCTCGGGGACGCTGGGCCGTCGGCGCGGGGCGATCACCGGCGGCATCGATCGAGCTCGGCGGCCGCAGCCTGATCGGCCTCGACCCGGCCGGCGTCGCCCGCGGCGGCCTGGTCCAGGTCCCGGAGGGCCGCCGCGTCTTCGGCAACCTGACCGTGGCCGAGAACCTGCGCGCCGGCGGGATGGCGGCGCGCGACAGGCGCGCCCGCGAGCAGGCGCGCGAGCGCGTGCTCGAGCTGTTCCCGATCCTCGCGGAGCGCGCCCGCCAGCGCGCCGGGCTGCTGTCGGGCGGCGAGCAGCAGATGCTCGCGATCGGGCGGGCGCTGATGGCCTCGCCGCGCGTGCTGCTGCTCGACGAGCCCTCGCTCGGGCTCGCCCCGCGGATCGTCGGCCAGGTCGGCGAGGTGATCCGCGAGATCAACCGCAGCGGCGTGACCGTCGTGCTGGTCGAGCAGAACGCCGCGATGGCGCTCGAGGTGGCCGACCGCGCGCTCGTGCTCGAGGTCGGCCGCGTGTCGCTCGAGGGGACCGCCGAGGAGCTGGCCGAGACCGACGGCGTGCGCGACCGCTACCTGGGCGCCGCCCGTCGCCGCGGCCCCCGCGACGCCGCGCGCCGCGGCGCCGCGGCGCGGGTCGAGGAGCTCACGGTCGAGGGCCTGACCGTGCGCTTCGGCGGCATCACCGCGCTCGACGACGTGTCCTTCTCGTCGAGCCCGGCAGCACGCACGCGCTGATCGGGCCGAACGGCGCCGGCAAGTCGACCTGCCTCAACGTCCTCTCCGGCGTCTACCCCGCCGCCGCCGGCTCGGTCCGCTACGGCGGCCGGGAGCTGACGCGGCTGCGTCCGCACCGCGTCGCCGCCCTCGGCGTGTCGCGGACCTTCCAGAACATCTCCCTCTCCCCGGCCGCGAGCGTGCTCGAGAACCTGCTCGTCGCGCGCCACCGCTTGATGCGCGAGGGGTTCGTCGAGCGGCGGGCCTGCGCCTGCCCGCGGCGCCCGCCGCGAGCGCGCGCGGCACGAGCAGCGCGTGCGCGAGATCGCCGCGCTGCTCGACCTCGAGGAGGTCGTCGCGCCGGCCCGGTCGGCGAGCTGTCCTACGGCACCCGCAAGCGGGTCGAGCTGGCGCGGGCGCTGTGCGCGGAGCCGGGGCTGCTGCTGCTCGACGAGCCGGTCGCCGGGATGAACGACGACGAGTCGGCCGCGATGGCTCGCGCGGTCGGCGCCGCGCGCGAGGAGCTCGGGATCTCGGTCCTGGTCGTCGAGCACGACATGGCCTTCGTGATGGGCATCGCCGACCGCGTCACGGTGCTCGACTTCGGCCGCCGGATCGCCGACGGGACGCCCGACGAGGTCCAGCGGGACCCCGAGGTGCTGCGCGCCTACCTGGGGGTGGCGGCGGCGTGAACCAGTTCGTCACGCTGCTCGTCGGCGGGCGTGTTCCTGGGCGCGATCTACGCGCTCGTGGCGCTCGGGTTCGTGACGATCTTCCGCGCCACGGGCGTGATCAACTTCGCCCAGGGCTCGGTGCTGCTGCTGGGCGCCTACGTGATCGGGCGCCTGCACGACACGATCGGCTTCTGGCCCGCGGTGGTGGCCGGGATCGCCGCCGCGGCGCTCGTCGTCCGTGCTGATCGACGTCCTGCTGATCCGCCGCATGCGCGACGCCGACCTCGGCACGCTGGCGATCCTCACGCTGGGCGTCGACATCCTGCTGCTCACCGAGCTGACGCGCGAGATCGGCACCGACGTGGTGAGCATCGGCGCGCCGTGGGGCGCCGACGTGGTCGAGCTGGCCGGGCATCCGCGTCGCCGCCTCGCGCGTGATCGCGGGCGGCGTGGCGCTGGTGCTGGTGGGCGCGCTCGCCGCCGCCGTGAAGCTCACCGACTGGGGCGTCGCGATGCGCGCGGCGGCCGAGGACGGCGAGACGGCGGCGCTGATGGGCATCCGGCTCAACCGCGTCGCCGCCGGCGCATGGGCGCTGGCGGGCGGGCTGGCCGCGGTCGGCGGGCTGTTCCTGACCTCGTTCCCGGCCGCGGGCGTGACGGGCGGGGCCGGGCTGGTGGCGCTGGCGGCGATCCCGGCCGTGGTGCTCGGCGGCTTCGACTCGCCGGCCGGCGCGGTGGTCGGCGGGCTGGTCATCGGCGTCGTGTCGGTGCTGTGCTCCGGCTACCAGGACGAGCTGTCGTTCCTCGGCCGCGGCTTCGGCGCGGTCGCGCCGTACGTGGTGATGCTGCTGGTGCTGCTGGTGCGCCCGTCCGGGCTGTTCGGCACGCGGGAGATCACCCGTGTCTAAGCGGCTCGTCATCGGCGCGGTGGTGGCGGTCGTGCTGGCCGCGCTGCCGATCTACCTCGAGTCCTTCTGGCTGCAGACCGGGCTGTTCGCGATGGCGGCGATCGTCGCGGCGATCGGGCTGACGCTGCTCGTCGGCCTGGCCGGCCAGCTGTCGCTCGGCCACGCGTTCTTCGTCGCCGTCGGCGCCTACGGCTACACGTTCCTGGCCGGCGAGGACGTGCCGGGAGCCGACGCGCCGGCCGGGCTCGGGCTCCCGCCGCTGCTCGCGCTGGTCGGCGCGGTCGCGCTGGCCGGGCTGGCCGGCGCGCTGTTCAGCCCGATCTCCGGCCGCGTGCGCGGCATCTACCTCGGGCTCGCCTCGCTCGGGCTGGTGTTCCTGGGCCAGCACATCCTCCAGAACGCGACCGGGATCACCGGCGGCTACGAGGGCGTCGCCGTCGCCGCCGTTCAGCCTGTTCGGCTTCTCGTTCTCCAACACGAGCCCGGACGACCTGGTGATCCTCGGCGTCCCGTACGGCCAGCTGGAGCGGCTCTGGTACGTCGGCCTCGTGCTCGTCGCCGCGTCGGTCTGGTACGGGCGCAACCTGGTGCGCAGCCGGCCGGGCCGGGCGCTCGGGACGGTGCGCGACAGCGAGGTCGCCGCCGCGGTGATGGGCGTCGACGTCGTCCGCTACAAGGCGGCCGCGTTCACCGTCTCCTCGATGTACGCCGGGCTCGGCGGCGTGCTCTACGCGCTCGCCTTCGGGCGGATCGTCCCGGAGTCGTTCGGCTTCCTGCTGTCCGTCGACTTCCTGGTGATGATCGTGATCGGCGGCGCCGGGTCGGTCGGCGGCGCGGCCGCCGGCGCGGTGTTCGTCACCGCGCTGCCGCTGGTCCTCAACCACTACAGCGGCTCGCTGCCGCTGCTGGCCGAGCCGGGAAGCGGCGGCATCGGCGCGTCCGAGCTCTCCCGCTTCCTCTACGGCGCGGCGATCGTCGCCGTCCTGCTGTTCGCGCGCGACGGGCTCGCGGGGCTCGTCCGCCGCTTCCGTTCCCCCGCCACGAAGGAGAGAGCCACATGAGCAGACGACTTGCCTCGATCACGGCCGTGGCGCTCGCGCTCGCGGTGGGCGCGTGCGGGAAGGGCGGCGACGACAGCGGTGGAGGCGGCGGGTCCGGCGGCGTGAAGACCGGCCCGGGCGCGACCGCCGACACGATCACGCTCGGCTACCTGCCCGACCTCTCCGGCGTGTTCGCGCCCAACGGCAAGTCGATGATGGAGGGCGCGAACCTGTACTGGGACGCCAAGAACAAGGACGGCGGGATCTGCGGGCGCAAGGTCGAGGTGACGGTCCAGGACACCGGCTACGACCCGCAGAAGGCGGTCGCCGCCTACCGCCAGATGTCCGGCGACGTGATCGGGCTCGGGCTGGTGCTCGGGCTCCTCGATCACCTCGGCGCTGCTGCCTTCCGTCGAGCAGGACGGCATGTTCCTCAACTTCGCCGGCTGGACGTCGGACATCCTGCCGAACGAGAACGTCGCGATCGCCGGCACCACCTACGACGTCGAGGCGATCAACGCGGTCGACTTCCTCATGAAGGAGAAGGGCGTCAAGGCGGGCGACGCGATCGGCCATCTCTACTTCGAGGGCGACTACGGCGAGAACGCGCTGGCGGGCTCCAAGTTCGCCGCCGGCGAGCACGACCTGAAGATCGTCGAGCAGAAGATCACGCCCGCCGACACCGACATGACCGGCCAGGTCGCCGCGTTCCGGCGCGCGGGCGTGAAGGCGATCCTGTTCTCGGCCGCCCCGCCGCAGGCCGCCTCGCTGGCCGGCGTCGCCGCCGTCGCAGAAGCTCGACGTGCCGATCGTGGCCAACGGCCCGGGCTGGACGCCGCAGCTGCTCACGACCCCGGCCGCCAAGGCGCTGGCCGCCAACTACTACGTGGTGTCGTCGATGGCGCCGCTGTCGGTGCAGGGCAAGGGCGTGCAGGAGTTCCTGTCGGCCTACGAGGCGAAGTACCCGAAGGGGACGCCGTCCTCGAACGGGTCGCTGTACGCGTATGCGGGCGCGCAGATCGCCGACGCGGCGCTGACCAAGGCGTGCGAGAACAAGGACCTCACGCGCAAGGGCGTGCTCGACGCGCTGCGCTCGCTCGACGCGCTCGACACGGGCGGCACCGTGGCCGGCTCGCTCGACTTCACCGACCCCGCCCAGCCGCCATCGCGGCTCGTGTACTTCGCCAAGGTGAGCAAGGACGCGCCGGGCGGCCTGGAGTCGCTGGGCGAGCCGGCGACCGCGCCGGAGGCGGAGTCCTACGAGATCGGAGGCAGCTGATGGAGATCACGCTGGAGGGCAGGGTGGCCGTGGTGACCGGAGCCGGGCGCGGGCTCGGCCGCGCCTACGCGATCGCGCTGGCCGCCGCCGGCGCGTCGGTCGTCGTCAACGACGTGGACGAGGCGGCAGCCACCGAGACGGTGCGAGGCGATCGGCGGCCGCGCCGTCGCCGAGGTCCGCGCGGTCGGCGACTCCGACGCCGCCGAGGCCTTGGTGGAGCGCGCCGTGGCCGAGTACGGCAGGCTCGACGTGATGGTCACCAACGCGGGGCTGCTGCGCGACCGGGTGCTGTGGAAGATGACCGACGAGGACTTCGACGACGTCGTCTCCACCCACCTGCGCGGGACGTTCACGTGTGCCCGCGCCGCCGCCGTGCGGATGCGCGCGCAGGAGGAGGGCGGCCGGATCGTGGTGGTCGGCTCCCCCGCCGGCCAGCGCGGCAACTTCGGCCAGACCAACTACGCCGCCGCCAAGGCCGGGATCGTGGCGTTCGCCCGCACGTGGGCGATGGAGCTGGCCCGCAGCGACATCACGGTCAACGCGATCGTGCCGACCGCGTGGACGCGGATGACGGCGAGCATCCCGGTGTACGAGCCGCTCGTGGAGCGCGTCGAGGCCGGGGAGCCGCTCCCGCGCGAGGTCCGGCAGGCCCACGCCATCGGCATGCCGGAGGACAGCGCCGCGCTCGTCGTGTTCCTGGCCTCCGACGCCGGCGCGGCGGTCACCGGGCAGGCGATCGGGATCGGCGGCGACCGCCTGAGCATGTGGTCGCACCCCGAGGAGGTCGCGGCGGCGTTCAGCGAGGGCGGCTGGACTCCCGAGCAGATCGCCGAGAACTGGACGGCGACGGTCGGCGCGGCGGAGCAGACCTATGGCGTCACGCTGCCGCCGCTGGACCTGGAAGCGCGCCCGTGAACGTCGACGAGCTCGTCGCGATCGACGTCCATACGCACGCCGAGCGCAATGCCGGCGAGGCGCAGGACCCCGTCACCGGCGAGGTGCTCGAGGCGGCCGCGCGCTACTTCGGCGGCTCCCCTCCCCAGCCGACGGCCCAGGAGGTCGCCGACCACTACCGCGAGCGCAAGATGGCGGCGGTGATCTTCACCGTCGACGACGAGGCCGGGATGGGCCGCAACCGGCTCGGCAACGACGAGGTGCTCGAGGCCGCGCGCGCCAACCCGGACGTCCTGATCCCGTTCGCCATCATCGACCCGCACAAGGGCAAGCTGGGCGTGCGCGAGGCGGAGCGGCTGATCGGCGAGGGCGTCCGCGGGTTCAAGTTCCACCCCAACACGCAGGCGTTCTGGCCCAACGATCGCGAGGCGTACCCGCTCTACGAGGTGATCGAGGCGGCCGGGCTGATCTCGCTGTTCCACACCGGGCAGACCGGCATCGGGGCCGGCATGCCGGGCGGCGGCGGGGTGCGGCTGAAGTACTCCAACCCGATGGCGGTCGACGACGTGGCCGCCGACTTCCCGGGCATGGACATCATCCTCGCCCACCCCTCCTTCCCGTGGCAGGAGGAGGCGCTGGCGGTCGCCACGCACAAGCCGAACGTGTACATCGACCTGTCCGGCTGGTCGCCGAAGTACTTCCCGGACATCCTCGTGCGCTACACGAACACGCTGCTCAAGGACAAGATGCTGTTCGGCTCGGACTACCCGCTGATCACGCCCGACCGCTGGCTGGCGGACTTCGAGAAGCTCCCGATCCGCGACGAGGTGCGCCCCAAGGTGCTCAAGGAGAACGCGGCCCGGCTGCTGGGGCTGCGGCCGTGACCGGCGACCTCGGCTGGCCGCTGGAGCGCGCGGCGCGCCTGCACGGCGGCGAGGTCGCCGTGATCGACGGCGGGCGGTCGGTGACCTACGCCGAGCTGGCCCGCCGTGTCGGCGCGATCGGCGCGGCGCTCGACGTCGCGCCCGGCGCCCGGGTCGGCTACCTGGGCGCGAACTCCCTCGCCCACCTCGAGTGCTGGCTCGCCGTGCCCGCGTCCGGCCGCGTGCTCGTGGACCTCAACTACCGGTTGGCGCCCGACGAACTGGCGTTCATGGCCGAGGACGCAGGGATCGAGGTGCTGATCGCCGACGACGAGCGCATCGACGTGGCGCGGCGGATCTGCCCGCGCGTGGTTGCGCTCGACGAATGGGAGGCGCTCGCGTCCGGGCCGCCGGCGTCGGCACCGGGGGTCGACGCCTCCGCGCTCGCCGCGATCTCCTACACCGGCGGCACGACCGGGCGGCCGAAGGGCGTGATGCTCAGCCACGGCAACCTGCTCGCCAACGCCAAGCACAACCTGATCGCGACCGGCCACCGGACGGCGCACCGCTGGCTGCACTTCTGCCCGATGTTCCACGTGGCGGGCACGGCGAACGTGTTCGCGTGCACGTGGGTCGGTGCGCGCCAGGTCGTCCTCCCCCGCTTCGACCCGGCCTCGGTGCTCGCCGCGATCGAGCGCGACCGGATCACCCACATGGTGTTCGTGCCGACGATGCTCGCGATGCTGCTCGACGCGCCGGAGTCCGCGGGCGCGGACCTCTCCGGTGTCGAGCACATCCAGTACGCCGCCTCCCCCATCTCGCCGGAGCTGCAGGCCCGCGTGCTGGAGCGCTTCCCGCGCGACGTCGCGCAGTTCTACGGGATGACCGAGGCGGCGCCGACCGTCACCCATCTCACGCCGGAGGACCACCGTTCCGGCGAGCGGCTGCGCTCGATGGGCGCTCCGGTGCCGGGCGTGCAGGTCGAGGTCCGCGATCCGCTCGGCGACGCGCTGCCGGCCGGCGAGATCGGCGAGCTGTGGATCCGCGGGCCGAACGTGATGCTCGGCTACTGGAACCGCCCCGACGCGACGGCCGAGGCGCTGGTGGACGGCTGGTACCGGTCGGGCGACGTCGCCTACGCCGACGAGCGCGGCTACCTGTTCATGGTCGACCGCGCAAAGGACATGATCATCACCGGCGGCGAGAACGTGTACTCGATCGAGGTCGAGGCCGTCCTCGCCGACCACCCGGCCGTGGTCGAGGCGGCGGTGTTCGCGATCCCCGATGCTCGCTGGGGCGAGGCTGTCCACGCCGTCGTCACCGTCCGGGACGGCGAGCGGCCCGACGCCGACGCGCTGGCGGAGCACTGCCGCGAGCGGATCGCCGGCTTCAAGGTGCCGCGCTCGATCGAGCTGCGCGACGAGCCGCTGCCGAAGTCCGGCGCCGGCAAGGTGCTCAAGAACACGCTGCGCGATCCGCACTGGGAGGGCGCCGGCCGCCGCGTAGGCTGAGCCGGGTGCCCACGCTCTACACGATCGGCTACGAGCGCCTGCTGCCGCCCGAGCTCGTCAACGAGCTCGAGCTGGCCGGCGTCCGGCGGCTGCTCGACGTCCGCTACCGCCCGCAGTCGCGCCGCCCGGGGATGTCCAAGACCCGGCTCGGGGAGATGCTCGGCGACCACCGGATCGCCTACGAGCACCGCAAGGCGCTCGGCACGCCGCCCGACATCCGCTGGCTGTTCAAGGCGGGGCGCAACGACGAGGGCCGCGCGGCGTTCCTCGAGCACGTCGAGGCGACCGCCGCGGAGGAGCTCGACGCGCTGGCGCGCGAGCTGGACGCCGCTGCCCCCACGGCGCTGATGTGCCTGGAGGCCGATCCGGCCGGCTGTCACCGGCGCGTCATCGCCGAGGCGCTGCGCAGGCGCCGGCCGGACCTGGACGTCGTGGACCTCTAGACGCTGCGAGCGTCGAGCACGTGGCGCTCGATCGCGGCGGCGGTCAGCGGGCGCAGCTCGGCGAACGACTGGCGGCGGCCGCTGGTCGTCCGCAGCCGCACGGTCGCCACGCGCTTGCGCGGCCGCCGGACGCGGCTGCTCGACGTCGACGACGTCGCGCAGCGCGACCGTCCGCACGCGCGCCACCGGCGCGTCGTCGAGCAGCCACAGCAGGCGGCGGTCGGTGACGGCGAGGATCGTCCGCGGGCTGGCCCACGTGCTGGCCGGGGTCACCAGCCGGACAGACTCGCCCGGGCTCAACGCGTCGACCAGCTCGGGCCCCAGCGCCCGCCGCACCGCGTCCGACAGGCGCCCGCCCTTGCCGCGCGAGGGAGCCTCGGGCGCCGGGCGGGGCCCGTTGCGCTCCTGCTGGGCGCCCGCGCGCAGCAGCTCGTAGGCGGCGTTGATCTCCGCCATCCGGTGCACGCCGTCGGCGCCGCGCCGGTCCGGGTGCCACTCCTTCGCGAGCTCGCGGTAGGCGGTGGCCAGCTCCGCCTCCGAGGCGGTCTCGGGCACTCCCAGCACGGAGAACGGATCCACCCCCGCATTGTGCCGAGCCCGCCCGGTAGCGCGCCGCCGGCCCGCCCACGGCGGCCGAGGCGGCCACTAGAGTCGCGACGTGGGTGTGAGCCGCCAGGAGCAGACGGTCGCCGCCGCGGCGCTCGTCGAGGCGCTGCAGGCGGACGCGCCGATCGGCTTCTCGGTCCACGACGAGCAGCTGCGCTTCGTGCTCGTCTCCAACTCGCTGGCCACCATCAACGGCCGCCCCGCGCGCGAGCACCTGGGGCGCCGGCTGGCGGAGGTCCTCGACCCGGAGCTGGCCGCCGAGATCGACGCGGTGATCGCCGGCGTGCGCGACACCGGCGAGGCCATGACCGGCCTGGAGTTCGACGGCACGACCGAGGCCCGGCCGGGCGAGCGCCGCACCTGGCTGGCCAGCTACTACCCGATGCGCCTCGGCGAGCAGCGGATGGTCGGCGCGGTGATCGTCGACGTCACCGAGCGCCGGGCCGCCGAAGTCGAGCTGCGCGAGAGCGAGCAGCTGCTCTCCGGCGCGCAGAAGATGGCGGCGCTCGGCTGGTGGACGTGGAACGCCGACCCCGAGACCGTCACCTACGCGCCCGAGCTGCTCGCGCTCCTGGGCCGCGACCCGGCGCTCGGCGGCATCCCCCAGACGCACGACCAGCTGCAGATCGCCGATCCCGACGAGCTGCACCGCGTCCGCCGCGAGGCGCGTGAGGCGATCGAGCGCGACCGCCCGTGGGTGAGTCGCGTCCGGGTGCGGCGCGCCGACGGCGAGGTGCGCGCTGCTGTCCGCGCGCGCCGAGCCCGTCTACGACGAGGATGGCCGCCCGACCGGGCTGTGGGGCTTCGTCCAGGACATCACCGACCTCGCCAGGGCGGAGCGCCGCCAGCGGATGGTCGCCGACCTCGGCCGGGCCGCGCTCGCGGGTGTCCCGGTCGAGGAGCTGCTGCAACGGGCGGTCGACGCCACCTACGAGGAGTCCGGCATCGACGGCGCGGCCGTCCTGCAGCTCAGCGCCGACGAGCAGCACCTCGAGCTGTGTGCGGTGGCACCGGCGGGCTACGAGGGGCCGAGGACCGTCGCGCGCGCCCCCGACATGCCGAGCGAGCAGGCGCTGCGGAGCCGCCAGCCGGTGATCGTCGACGACTTCGAGCACCACGACGTCTACTTCCGCGGCGACTCGCGCCACCGCTTCGGCGCGCGCAGCGCCGGCGTCGTGGCGATCGGCGGACGCGGGCGCCCGTTCGGGGTGCTCAGCGCGATGTCCCGCCGCCCGGGCGTGTTCGCCGTCGAGGACGCGAGCTACCTCCAGGCCCTGGCCAACGTGATCGCCGACGCGGTCGAGCGCCGCACCGCGGAGGCCGAGGTCGCCGAGCTGTCCGCCGCACGCGGGCGCCTCGTCGGGCAGGCGCTCGACGCCGAGGAGGGCGCCCGTCGGCGGATCTCCGAGACGCTGCACGACGGAGCGCTCCAGGAGCTGCTCGCCGCGCGCGTCGACCTGTACGCGCTCAGCGGCCGCGGCGGGGACGACGCCGCGATCGACGCCGCCCAGGAGCGCCTCGGCGCCATCATCCGGCGCCTTCGCGAGGTCATGAGCGCCCTGCACCCGACCGTCCTGCAGTACGGGGGGCTCGAGGCGGCGCTGCTCGCGGTGGCCGACGAGCAGGGCGGCGCGGGCGGCTTCGAGGCGCACGTCACGGTCGAGCCCCAGGCCACAGGGTCGCGCGATCCGCTGCTGCTCTCCGTCGCCCGCGAGCTGCTCGACAACGTGGCCCGCCACGCGCACGCCACCCGCGCCGATGTGGCGGTGCGGCGCGAGAACGGCGACCTCGTGCTCGACGTCAGCGACGACGGCGCGGGCCTGCCGCCGAACCGCCTCGAGGTCGCCATCGCGGAGGGCAAGGTGGGGCTCGCGTCGTGCCGGGAGCGGATGGAGGCGGTGGGCGGCTCCCTGTCGCTGGAGCCCGGCGAGCTCGGCGGGCTGCGGGTCCACGCGCGCGCCCCGGCAGAGGAACCGGTGCCTGAACGATGGGTGAGGGTTCCGGCTCATGAGGATCCGCCGGATCGGGAATGATGGATGTGTGCTCAACGGCCAGGCAACCAGCGTCCGCAAGGTCTTCATCGCCGACGACCATGACGGGTACCGCTCGGGCGTCGCGCGGCTGGTCGGCGAGCACCCCGCGCTCGAGGTCGTAGGCGAGGCCGCCGACGGCCTCCAGGCGCTCGCGGGCATCATCGAATGCCAGCCCGACGTCGCGCTGCTGGACGTGCGGATGCCTGGCCTGAGCGGGATCGAGGTGTGCCGGCGCCTGCAGGCGGACGGCTCGGCCCCTGGCGCCCGCGTCGTGCTGATCACGGGCACGCCGGACCCCGTGCTGAGCACCCAGGCCGCCGAGGCCGGCGCCGTCGCGCTGCTCGGCAAGGAGACGCCGCCCGGCACGATCGCCGCACAGCTGCTCGCGGCGGCCGAGGGCCGGGTCGGGTGGTCGGTGGAGTGAACGCGGGCCCCGACGTCGCCTGCGCGCTGATCGACGCGCTGGCGCCCGGGTCGAGCATCGGCGTCGCGGTCCACGACGAGGACCTCCGGTTGCTCCTCATCTCCCCCTCGCTGGCCGCCTGGGCGGGCGTGCCGGCCGAGGACCAGCTCGGGCGCCGGCTGTCCGAGACGCTGCCGGGCGAAGCCGGAGCGCTGGCCGAGGCCACGCTGCAACACGTGGCTGCGACGGGCGAGCCGCTGATCGGCACGGAGCCCGCCGACCCGGGCAGCGAGCGCGGCTGGCTGATCAGCGTCTACCCCCTCCCCTATCGGGGCCGCCGGCTGCTCGCGGTGCTGGCGCTCGACGTCACGGAGAGCACGCGGGCGCGGGAGCGGCTGCGCCGCAGCCGCGAGCTGCTCGAGACCGCGCAGCGGATGGCCCACGTCGGGAGCTGGCGCTGGGACGTCGAGGCCAACCGCTGGTCCTGGTCGGACGAGCTCTTCCGGCTCACGGGCCTCGCGCCGGGCGAGGCGCCCGACCTGGGCGCCCTGGTTGCCGCCGTGCCCGGCGAGGACCGCGGCGCGCTGCTCAAGACCGCCACCGACCTGCTGCGGAGCGGTGAGCCCGGCGAGCTCTCCTTCTTGCTCGAGCGCCCCGACGGCACACGGCGGCGGATCCGGGGCCGCGGCGTCCCGAGGCGCGGCGACGACGGCCGCGTCGTACGCGTCGACGGCTTCGCCCAGGACGTCACCGACCTCGCCCGCGCCGAGGCACAGCAGGCGGCGGTCGCCGCGCTCGGGCGCCTGGCGCTGTCCGGGATGCCGATCGACGCGCTGCTGCGGCGGGCGGCTGACACGGTCGCCGACGAGCTCGGGCTCGACCACGCCGCCGTCGCCGATGCGCTCCCGGGTGGCACCGATCTGGTGCTGCGCGCCGTCAGCGGCGGCAACGAGCCGATCCTGGGCGGCCGCGAGATCGTCGTCGGCCCGGACTCGCTGCTCGGCTACACGCTGCGCCACGGCACGCCGATGGTGGTGCCCGACTGGCGGCACGAGCGGCGCGTGGAGCCGGCGCCGCTGCTCATCCGCTACGGCGTGCGCAGCAGCGCGGCGGTCCCGATCGGGCCGCCCGACGCCCCGATCGGCGTGCTCTCCGGCCACGCGCTCGAGCCGCACCGGGTCAGCGACGACGACGTCGCGTTCATGGCGACGATCGCCAACGTGGTCGCCAGCGCCACCGAGCGGCTGCGCGTCGAGGAGCAGGTGGCCGCGCACTCGGCGGCCCGCGGGCGGCTCGTCGCCCAGGCGCTCGACGCCGAGGACCGCACGCGCCGCGCGATCTCCGAGGCGCTCCACGACGGGCCGCTCCAGGACCTGCTCGCGCTCGGGCACGAGATCTCCCGGCTGAAGCCGGCCGCCGACGGCGACGACGTGCACCTCGAGCGCCTCAGGAACGGGCTGTCGCGCACGGTCGACCTCGTGCGCGAGTCGATGCTGGACCTCCACCCCGTCGTGCTGCAGGTCGGCGGCCTGCAGTCCGCGCTGGGGGCGATCTGCACGCACCACAGCCGCTTCCACGGGTACCGCTGTGACGTCGAGATCGACCCGGCGGCGGCGGGTGAGCGCGACGAGCTGGTGCTGGCGCTCGCGCGTGAGCTGCTGCGCAACGTGGCCAAGCACGCCGAGGCCAGCAAGGTCCGCGTGCGCGTCACGCGCATCGCCGAAGGCGTGGTGCTCGCGGTGACCGACGACGGCATGGGCGTAGCGCCGGGCCGGCTCGGCGAGGCGCTGGGGCAGGGCCACATCGGCCTGGCGTCGAGCCGCGAGCGCGCTGAGGCGATCGGCGGCCGGCTGCGCGTGAGCGCGCGCAGCGACGGCGCGCGCGGGACGCAGGCGGTGGCGCTGCTGCCGCTCTCCTAGCGCGCGGACGGACATCAGTCGGGGAGGAGCGGCATCGAGACCCCCGGGTCGCGGCCGACCAGCACGGCCCGGGTGATGGCGGCGGAGCCGAAGCGGTCGCGGACGTCGTCCAGCGCGGCGTCGAGCGCGGCGACGGGCCGCCGCTCGAGCGGCAACGCGAGCTGCACCGCCTCGGCGTCCTCGAGGTTGGTCAGGCTGAGCCCGATCAGCGTCAGCCCCTCGCGCTCGATCAGCGGCCGCGCGGCGGCGAACAGGTCGCGCGCGACGGCGAGGAGGACCGGCGTGCGGTCGGTCGCCTCGGCGATCGTGTGCGACCGCGTGGCGCGCGAGAAGTCGCCGAAGCGCAGCCGCAGGACGACCGTGCGGCAGACGCGGTGGGCGTCGCGCAGCCGCTTGCCCAGCCGGTCCACGATCGCGACCAGCGTCGCGTCCAGCGCGGCGGGCGGGCGCGGCCGCGCGCCCGAGCGCCCGCTGCGAGCCGATCGAGCGCCGCCGCCGGCGCGTCTGGACCCGCCGCGGGTCGCGGTTGTGCGCGAGCGCGTGCAGTTGGCGGCCGGACGCGCGGCCGACCAATGAGACGAGCGCCGGCTCGCCGAGCCGCGCCACCTCCCCCACCGTCCGGATCCCGCGCGCGTGCAGCTTCCCGGCGGTCACCGGCCCGACGCCCCATAACGCCTCCACCGGCAGCGGGTGCAGGAACGCGAGCTCGCCGCCCGGCGGGACGACGAGCAGCCCGTCCGGCTTGGCGACGCCGCTGGCGACCTTGGCGAGGAACTTCGTGCGCGCGACGCCGATCGTGATCGGGATCCCGACCTTCTCGCGCATCTCGCGCCGCAGCCGCGCCGCGATCTCCGGCGGCGACCCGGCGATCCGCCGCATGCCGCGCACGTCGATGAACGCCTCGTCGATCGACAGGCCCTCGACGGCGGGCGACGTGTCGTTGAAGACCGCGAACATCTCCTTGCTCGCCGCGCTGTAGGCCTCCATGCGAGCGTTGACGACGATCGCGTGCGGGCACAGCCGCCGCGCGGTCGCCCCGCCCATCGCGCCCTTGACGCCGAACGCCCGCGCCTCGTAGCTCGCGGCGAGCACCACCCCGCCGCCGACGATCACCGGCTTGCCGCGCAGCCTCGGGTTGTCGCGCTGCTCGACCGAGGCGAAGAAGCAGTCGGCGTCCGCGTGGAGGATCGCGGCTTCCGGAGGGCGGTTGATCGACACGAACGTATGTTCGCATCGCCTCCGGCGGAAACGCGATCAGCGCGCGATCGCGCCCGACACCTCCCGCCACCAGGCCCGCTCGCCCGACGTCTCGGCACGCGTCAGCCGCCGGCGCACGAACTGCTGCAGCTCCCCGGCCGGCCCGACCGCGACGAGCGGACCCGTGATCGCGTAGCGGCCGTCGTCGAGCAGCACGAGGGCGCCCGGCTCGTCGCGGCGCGTGCGCAGCTGGTCGACGACCACGCGACCGCGCACGGCCGTCGGGCGCGACGGATCGCCGTCGCCCTCCTCCCACGGCCGGATCGTCGTCACCGACGGCCGGGAGCGCGGCTCCGGCCGCGGCCGCTCGCGCACGCCGAGCGGGCCGTCGCGCCAGCGCCGCAGCAGCTCGCGGAACTCGACCGCCGCCTCCTGGCGCACGATCACGTGGAGCTGGTCCCCCGCCTCGACGACCGTCGAGCCTCGCGGCGGGATCGCGCGCTCCCCGCGGACCATGACGTTGAGCAGCGCCTCACGCGGAAGGCCGATCTCGCGCACCGCGTGGCCGACGATCGCGTCCCCCGGGCGCACCGGGAACTGGACGACCTCGGCGCCGAGTCGGTTGAGCAGCACGGGCTCCACCAGCGGGGCGGGGATCGCCGCCTCGTCCGACCGCACGCCCAGCAGGCGCGCCAGGGGCTCGATCGTCGTGCCCTGGAGCACCGTCGAGAGCAGCACGACGAAGAACGTGATGTTGAAGAAGTCCAGTCCGCCCTCGATCCCCTCGGTGACGGCGAAGGTGGCGAACACCACCGGGACCGCGCCGCGCAGGCCGGCCCAGCCGAGGACGAGCTTCTCCCCGGTGCTGAACCCCTGGCCGATCGTCACGAACATCGTGGCGATCGGGCGCGCGAACACCGCCGTGGCGACGGCGATCGCGGTGCCCTCGAGCCAGATGTCGCCGAGGTCCTCCGGGAACACCAGCAGTCCGAGGATCAGGAACAGCGTCAGCTGGGCCACCCAGGCCAGGCCGTCGTGGAAGGTGACGATCGTCCGCCGCGCGGGCGTCGAGGCGGTGCCGAGCACGAGCCCGGCGAGGTAGACCGACAGGAATCCTGAGCCGTGCAACGTGTCGGCGGCGCCGTAGGCCAGCGCCGCGACCGCCACCGAGGCGACGGGGTACAGGCCCGCCGAGGGCAGCGTCGTGCGCCGCAGCCACTGGACGCTCAGCAGGCCGATGCCGAGCCCGACGAAGAAGCCGATCCCGAGCTCCTGCACGGCCAGCAGCACGGCGTCGAGGATCCCGTAATCCGGGTTCTGGATCGCCTCGATGCAGCCGATCACGAGCAGGATCGCGACCGGGTCGTTGATGCCCGACTCGCCCTCCAGCGTCCGCGCCAGGCGCCGCCGCAGCGTCGACCCGCGCAGGACCGCGAACACCGCGGCGGCGTCCGTCGCCGCCACGGTCGAGCCCAGCAACAGCGCCGGGAGCGGCTCGAGGTCGAGGATCAGCGCGGCCGCCACGGCCGTCAGCGCGGCGGTCCCCAGCGTGCCGAGCGTGGCGAGCGCGATCGACGTCTTCAGCACGGGCCGGATCTCGTCGAAGCCCGACGACAGGCCGCCCTCGAACAGGATCAGCGCGACGGCGACGATACCGGCCTGGCGGGCGAGCTCGAAGTCGTCGAACGCGATCCAGCCGAGGCCGTCGGAGCCGATCAGCATCCCCAGCCCGAGCACCAGCACCAGACCGGGCAGGCGAAGCCGGCCGGCGGCGAGGGACGCGGCGAGCCCGGCCGCCAACAGCAGGCCGGTGAACAGGAGCAGCTGACCCTCGTGCAAGCCCCTCACCCTGCCAGACTCAGCGGAAGATGAGAGTTCTCGGCGTCCTGCACCCCGGTGGCGGCAGCAGCGGGCTGCTGGCGGAGCGCGCCGAGGCCGCCGGGCACGAGTTGCTCGAGTGGACGCCCGGCGATGCGGAGCCGATCCCCGCCCAGCCGGGCGAGCTCGACGCGATCGTCGTGTTCGGCGGCGGGATGAACGTGCGCGACGCCGACCGGATGCCGTGGCTCCGCGGCGAGGTCGAGCTGCTGCGCGAGGCGCTCCAGCGGCGCGTCCCGGCGCTCGGGATCTGCCTCGGCGCCCAGATCCTCGCGGCCGCCGCCGGCGCCGAGGTGCGGCGCAGCTCCGCTCCCGAGATCGGCTGGTTCGAGGTCGAGCGCACGGCGCCCGATCCCGTCCTCGACGCGCTGCCGGAGCGCTTCCTCGCCTACGAGTGGCACTCGTACACGTTCGAGCTGCCGGCGGGCGCCACCGAGCTGGCCCGCAGCGAGATCTGCTCTCAGGCCTTCCGGATCGGCGACGCCGCCTGGGCCGTCCAGTTCCATCCCGAGGTCACGCCCGGCATCGTCGAGTTCTGGGCGCACGACTTCGAGAGCGACCCCGACGCGATCGCCATGGACTTCGACCCGGAGGCGCACATCGCGCTCGCCGCCGAGCGACTCCCCGAGTGGATGGCGATCGGGCGTCGCCTGTTCGACGCGTTCCTTACAGCTGCAGCTGCTGCTGAGCGGGCTCCTGCTCGGGAGGCGGCTCGATCAGCTCCGGCCCCTCCACTCCCGCGCGGTTGACCGCCGGGTTGGCCGGCCGCGCGACAGTACGCGCGTCGGCGAGCGGGAGGAACAGGTCGGGATCGTCGACCCCCTCCAGCCACGCGGCCTCCTCGTCGGGGCCGGCGAGCACCACCGGCATGCGGTCGTGCACCGGCGCGCAGACGCCGTTGGCGCGGGTGGTGAGGATCGTCGCGGACGTGATCCAGTCCTCGCCGAGCTTCGCGTAGCCGAACAGCCCGGCGAACGCGAACGGCTCGCCCCCGTCGACCGTGTAGCGGAACGGGATCCGCGGCTGCTTGGGGTTCTCGGAGCGCAGCCACTCGTACCAGCCGTCGGCGAGGACCAGGCAGCGCCGGTCGGCGCGCGCGTAGAGCCCGGCGAAGGTCTTGGTCTCGGCGACCGTCTCCGAGCGCGCGTTGATCGGCTCGCGGCCCTTGCCCAGCTCCTTGGCCCAGCTCGGCACGAGCCCCCAGCGCACGGAGCGCATCTTCCGCTCGCCCTCCTTGCGGCTGACGACCGCGATCTGCTCGGTCGGGCAGACGTTGTAGCGCTCGAGCGTCGCCTCTTCGGGGTCGTCGGGCACGCCGAAGCGGTCCGGCAATCCCATGCCGGCCGGCGTCGTCAACGTGTAGCGCCCGCACATGCCACAGAGGCTAGGCGGTCTTGATCGCGGCGGCGTCCTCCAGCCCGAGCTGCTCGATCGCGAGCTCGCGCAGCTTGTACTTCTGCACCTTGCCGGTGACGGTCATCGGGAACTCCTCGAGGGTCTCGACGTAGCGCGGGACCTTGTGGCGGGCGATCTTCCCGTCGCAGTACTCGGCGATCGCGTCGCGGTCGAGCGAAGCGCCCGCCCGCGGCACGATCCACGCCATCAGCTCCTCGCCGTAGCGCGCGTCCGGGACGCCCACGACCTGCACGTCGGCGATGTCCGGGTGGCCGTAGAGGAACTCCTCGACCTCGCGCGGGTAGAGGTTCTCGCCGCCGCGGATGACCATGTCCTTGATGCGCCCGACGATCCGCAGGTAGCCCTCGTCGTCCATCACCGCGAGGTCGCCGGTGTGCATCCAGCGCGCGCGGTCGAGCACCTCGTCGGTCTTCTCCGGCTCGTCCCAGTATCCGAGCATCACGCTGTAGCCGCGGGTGCACAGCTCCCCGGTCTCCTCACGCCCCACCACGGCGCCGGTTTCGGGATCCACGACCTTGATCTCCAGGTGCGGGTGGATCCGCCCCACGGTCCCGACGCGCTTCTCCAGCGGGTCGTCGGCGCCCGTCTGCGTCGACACCGGCGAGGTCTCGGTCATGCCGTAGCAGATGGTCACCTCCTCCATGTGCATCTCGCTGACCACGCGGCGCATCGTCTCGATCGGGCATGGCGAGCCGGCCATGATCCCCGTGCGCAGCGACGACAGGTCGTGCTCGGAGAAGCTGGGATGCTCGAGCTGGGCGATGAACATCGTCGGCACGCCGAACAACGACGTGCAGCGCTCCTCCTGCACCGCGCGCAGCGTCGCCTCCGGGTCGAAGGCCGCGTCGGGGATGACCATGCACGAGCCGTGCGAGGTGCAGCCGAGGTTGCCCATGACCATGCCGAAGCAGTGGTAGAAGGGCACGGGGATGCAGACCCGGTCCTGCTCCGTGTGGCGGCAGCCCTCGGCCACGAAGTAGCCGTTGTTGAGGATGTTGTGGTGGCTGAGCGTGGCGCCCTTGGGGAAGCCCGTGGTGCCGCTCGTGTACTGGATGTTGATCGGGTCGTCGAACTGGCAGAGCGGCAGCTCGGCCTCGGCGCCGGCCGCCAGCTCGTCCCACTCCGGAGAGCCGAGGAGGACCACGCGCTCGAGGTCGTCGAGGCCGCCGCGGACCGACTCGATCATCGCCGCGTAGTCGGAGGTCTTGAAGCTCTCCGCTGCGATCAGCCAGCGGCAGCCGGACTGGCGCAGCGCGTACTCGAGCTCGCTCGTCCGGTAGGCCGGGTTGACGTTGACCAGCACGACGCCGGCCTTGGCGGTGGCGTACTGGACGAGCACCCACTCGGCGCAGTTCGGGCTCCAGATGCCGAGCCGGTCGCCCGGCTCGAGCCCCGCAGCCACGAGCGAGCGGGCCAGGCGGTCGACGGCCTCCCCCAGCTCGGCGTACGTGTAGCGCAGGCCCTGGTGGCAGGAGACGAGCGCGTCGCGGTCGCCGAAGCGCTCCACCGTGCGGTCGAAGTCCTCACCGATCGTGCGGCCCAGCAGCGGCGTCGCCGAGGCACCGTGGACATAGGATGGCGGCATCCCGATCTCCTTCCCTCGCGAGGAGCCTACATCCGTGGCCGACCACATCACGCATCTCCGCCTGGTCTCGATCCCCGTCGCCGACGTCGATCGCGCCAAGGCCTTCTACGTCGACACCCTCGGCTTCGAGGAGCGCTTCGACGGGCCGTTCGGCGAGGGGATGCGGTGGGTCGAGCTGGCGCCGCCCGGCTCGCAGGCGACGATCGCGCTGGTGACCTGGTTCGAGCAGATGCCGCCCGGCAGCGTGACCGGCCTCGTGCTCGACACGCCGGACGCCAAGGCGGCCTTCGAGGCCCTGCGCGGGAAGGGCGTCGAGTTCACCGGCGACGTGCGCGAGGACCCCTGGGGCACGTCCGCGTCGTTCGTCGACCCGGACGGCAACGGCTGGGTCCTGATGCAGACGCCTGAGCGCTGAGCTACGCGACGGGCTTGTGGCGCAGGCGCGGACGACGGGATCGTCGTCTGCGGCGCGAGGTCCTTGCCGTCCCACCGGAACAGCACGCGGGTCTTGCCGCGCTTGCCGTTCTCGAAGGTGGTGTAGGTGAGCGCCACGGACTTGTTGCCGGCGCGCGAGACCCGGACCGCCTCGCTGTCGTCTGCGGCGTCGTTGCCGAGGTACTGCGCACCCGCGAAGAAGAACGCGCGCTGGCCGCCGTCGCCGCGGCCGATCAGCACCCGCAGCACGGCGTCGGGCCGGTAGTCGGCCAGGCCGACGGGCCGGTAGCCCTGCTCGCGCAGCGCGGTCACGGCGGCGGCGCGCTGCGCGCGCTGCGTCTTGGTCAGCTTCGGCTTGGCCGGCTTCTTCTTGGCCTTCTTCTTCGTCGCCTGCGGGGTGGCGGCGGGCGCCTCCGGGGTGATCGAGGCCTCGTCGGAGCGGTCGGGCGCGACCGTCATCGCGATCGTCGCGCCGACGGCCAGCAGGGCGCCGGTGGCGATGACGCCCAGCAGCCGCATCGTCCACAGCCGCAGTCCGTGACGGCGTGGAGGTAGGCGTTCCACGGCAGCGCTCACGCGGCGATGGTGGCGTATGCCACGTGGCCCGTCAACCGGGGTGGACCGATGGCGGACATCCTGCTCCGCGCAGGGCCTCCGCGATCAGCAACCGCAGCTCCGCCATCACGCTCTCGATCGGACCCGTGCGCGCATCCCAGTAGAGCTCCAGCAGCCAGCCGGCGCCCTCGTGCACGCTGGCGGCGGCCACCAGCCCGTGGTGGCCGGCGTGGCGCAGGAGCGCCTGCTCGGCCGGGTCGCCGGCGGGGTCGTCGGCGCTCACCGCGAACGTCCCGCCGCGGGTCATGATCGCCGCGGTGGCCGGGTACTCGTCGACGCGGTAGGCGTCGTTGGTGCCCATGAAGCGCAGCGACGGCACGCCGGAGACGCGGTGCGCGCGGCGCCCGCCCTCGTAGACGGTCGAGACCGTGTGATCGCCCGCGGGGAGCAGGGAGATCGCCCAGCCGCTCGCGTCGAAGGCGTCGGCGAACGCCACCGCGACGCCCTCGATCCGGTCGGCCGCCGAGGCGCCGGCGAGCTCGTTGTCGAGCATCGAGAGCACGTGCGCGGCGAGGCTGGGGCGCCGGTCGGCGTCGCGCAGCGCCCGGCGGCGCGGGCCGCGTGACATGGCGCCGGACTCCGCGACGTACACGCGGCCGCGACCCGCGCGCTTGGCCACGTACTGAGCGGCGTCGGCCGCGCGGAAGAGGTCGGCGGGGCGCTGGCCGGGGCCCTGCAGCTCGGCGGCGCCGCGAGGACACGCTGAGCGGGCGCGTCCCCGCGGCCAGCAGCTTCTCGGCCACCAGCGCCAGCTCGCGCGCGGCGCCGGCGCCCTCGCCCTCGAGCAGCACGCAGAACTCGTCGCCGCCGATCCGGGCGATGAACGCGGCCGGGTGCTCGGCGGCGGCGGCCGTCAGCGCCTCGGCGACCCGCACCAGCGCGCGGTCGCCGGCCTCGTGGCCGTCGGCGTCGTTGAGCTCCTTCAGCGCGTCGAGGTCGCAGAACAGCAGCGACAGCTCTCCCCCGCGCTCCAGCGCGTCCGCGAACGCCCGCTCGAGGCGCTCCTCGAGCGCGCGGCGGTTCGCGAGGCCGGTGAGCGCGTCCTCGTACGCGAGCGTGGCCAGCACGCGCAGCATCTCGTCATCGGCGCCCTCGAAGGCGGCCGGCAGGTGGAGCTTGGTCTCGCCCATGGGTTCTCAGGGACGTATCGGCGCGGGAGCGGCGAAGCTCAACGCCACCGCGGCGACCGCGCACAGCGCGACCGCCGCTCCCGTCGCGATCCCCGCGTGGAACGAGAGGATCAGCCCGGCGAAGCCCGACAGCGCGCCGATCGCCGCGGCCAGCCCCAGCACCGCCGGCATCCGCCGCGCCAGGCGCAGCGCGGCGGCCCCCGGCGCGAGGATCAGCGCGACGAGCAGGAGGCTCCCGAGCCCCGGCGCCGCGGCCACGGTCGCGACCGCCAGCAGCACGAGCAGCGCGAGCTCCCAGCGCCACGGCGAGGCGCCCAGCGACGGCGCGGCGCCGGGGTCGAACCCGCTCAGGCTCAGCCGGCGGTGCGCGAGCCCCAGCGCGACCGCGACCCCGGCGGCGAGGATCCCCGCCGCCACGAGGTCCGTGCGCGTGGCGCCCAGCAGGTCCCCGAACAGCAGCTCCTGCAGGCGCGGCGGCGCGTCGGGCGAGAGCGCGAGCAGGGCGCCGAGCCCGAACAGGCCCGAGACCGCCACGGCGACGCCCGTGTCGGCGCCGACCCGGTGGTCGCGCCCCGCCAGCGCGATCGCGCCCGCGGCGACGACCACGCCGCCCGCCGCGCCGGCGACGAGCGGCGCGCCCGCCAGAGCGGCCAGCACCAGCCCGGGCAGCATCCCGTGCGCGATCGACTCGGCGGCGTAGCTCTGCCGGTACAGCAGGATCCAGGCGCCGAGCGGGCCGCATGCCACCCCGAGGACGAGCACCTCGGCGAGCGCGCGCCGCATGAACTCCGCCTGGAACGGGTCCGTGAGCCAGCCCATCAGTGCTCGTGGTGGCCGATGTTGACGGCCGTGCGACCGCCGTCGAGGACCACCAGCTCGTCGCCGTACGTCGCCTGGAGCACGGCCGAGGTCAGCGTCTCGGCGGGCGGCCCGAACGCGACCTGGCGCCGGTGGAGGCACAGCACGCGGTCGAACCGGCGCGCCTGCTCGACGTCGTGGGTGGCGACCAGCAGCGCCCTCCCCTCCTCGCGCAGCTCGCGCAGGACGGCCTCGATCCGGGTCGCGCTCGGCGCGTCGACCCCGGTCAGCGGCTCGTCGAGCAGCAGCACGCGCGCGTCCTGCACGAGCGCCCTGGCGATCAGCACGCGCTGGCGCTGACCGCCCGAGAGGCTCCCGAAGCCCGCGCCGGCGCGGTCGGCGAGCCCGACCCGGTCGAGCGCCGCCTCCGCCGCGGCGTGGTCGGCGCGGCCGATGCGCCGGTAGAACGGCGTGCGCCCGTAGGCGCCCATCAGCGCGACGTCGAACGCGTTGACCGGGAAGTCCAGCCGAGCGCGATCGGTCTGCGGGACGTAGGCGGGGCGCCCGGACAGCTCCACCGTCCCGCGCCGGTAGGGCAGCTCCCCGAGCAGGGCGCGGAACAGCGTCGTCTTCCCGCCGCCGTTGGGCCCGAGCGCGCCGGCGATCTGCCCGGGCTCGAGCGAGAACGTCACATCCTCCAGCGCATCGCGCCCGGCGAGATAGCCGCCCGACAGGCCGTCCGTGCTCACGAGCGTCATCGCGTCACCGCCACGGCGGCGAACACGAGGGACGCCGAGCACCGCCATCACCGGCCCCGGGCCGACGTCGAGCGCGTCGGCGGCGAGCAGCGCCACCGCGCCCTCGGCGGCAGCCAGCAGCGCGGTGCCAGGACTGCAGGGAGCCGACGTCGCGCGCGACCAGCCGCACGGTGGCGGCCGGCACGACGAGCACGACCGCGACCAGCAGCGCGCCGACCGCGTCGAGCGACACGACTACCGCCACCGCGACGGCCGCGAGCAGCAGCCGGTCGGCGAGCGCGGTGCGCACGCCGAGCGCGCGGGCGCCGCCGGGATCGAACCCGGTGGCCAGCCAGGAGCGGTGCAGCGCCGCGTGCAGCGCGATCGCCGCCGCCACCGCGGCGGCCGTGAACCACAGGTCGCGATCGGTCAGCCCGACGAGGCTGCCGAACAGCAACCGGTCGACCCCCGCGCCGGACTCGTACACATCGGACGCGAGCACGACGCCGACGGCCAGCGCCGCCACCAGCAGCAGCCCGGTGGCCGCGCCGGCGTCCATCCGGCGCCCGCGGGAGAGCCGCTCGAGCGCCGCGCCGAACCCGAGCGCGGCGGCCAGCGCGGGCAGCTGCGGTGCGACGGCCAGCGGCCCCGCGAGCACGAGCCCCGGGAAGGTGGCGGTGCCGACCGCGTGGGAGTAGAACGCGAGCCGCCGCAGCACGATCCAGGCGCCGAGCGTCCCGGCCAGCGCGGCCAGCAACAGCACCTCGACCAGCGCGCGCTGCAGGTACGGGGCGTCGAGGCCTAGCACGGCTTCCCCGTGAGGCCTTCGGAGATCGCGTTCGTATTGGCGCGGATCGAGTCGGCGTAGGTGGCGCCGTCCGAGCCGCGCGGCCCGAGCGAGTCGGCCCACAGCGGCCGCCCCACGCGCGCGCCGGTCTCGCGTGCGATCGCCGCCTCGACCTTCGGGTTCACGGACGTCTCGGCGAAGATCGCCGGCACGCGCTCGCGCCGGATCGTGTCCGTCAGCTCCGCGAGGTCGCCGGCCGACGCCTGCGCCTGGGTGGTGAGGCCCGGGATCACCGTCCCGATCACCTCGAGGCCGTAGCGGCTCGCGTAGTAGCCCAGCGCGTCGTGGGTCGTGACGAGCTTGCGCCGCTCCGGCGGGATGCGGTCGATGCACGCGGCGACCGACGCGTCGAGCGCGCGCAGCGACGCGCGGTAGGCGGCGGCGCGGCGCTCGTAGCCGGGCGCCCCGTCCGGGTCGGCCCGCGAGAGCGCCGCCTCGATCTCGCCGACCGCGCGCTCGGCGCGGCGCGGGTCCTGCCACCAGTGCGGGTCGTCGCCCTCGGGGCCGACACGGTCGAGCAGGTCCAGCACCGGAGCGGAGGTGCCCGCGCTGTCGATCGCGCCGTCGAGCCACTCGTCGACGTCGCCGCCCGAGCGGACGACGACGTCGGCGGCCGACAGCGCGCGGATGTCCCCGGGCCGCGGCTCGTAGTCGTGCGGGTCGCTGTTGGGCGCCAGCACGCCGTGCACCTCGGCGCGGTCGCCCGCGACGTTGCGGGCCAGGTCGGCGGCCTCGGTGGTGGTGGCCACGACCTCGACGCGGCCGCTGCGCTCTCCCCCGCCGCCGAACCCGGCGGTCAGGGCGGCGACGGCCACCACGAGGAACAGGATCGGGACGCGCATTGCGGCACGATGCTACTGAAAACGATTCTCGTTACCATTGAGTGCGATGAGCGACTGGACCGACCATGCGCAGCGCGAGCTGGCCCGCGCGGGGCACCGCGCCGGCGGGGCCCGCGGCGAGGTGCTCGAGCTGCTCGGCCGCCAGCGCTGCTGCCTCAGCGCCCAGGAGATCCACGATCGCCTGCGCGCGGAGGGCCGCGCCGTCGGGCTGGCCAGCGTCTACCGCGCGCTCGACGCGCTGGCCCAGCTGCGCCTCGTGCATCGCATCGACGTCAGCGGCGTTGCCTGCTTCGAGCCCGCCGATCCGAGCGGCGATCACCACCACCACGCGATCTGCGACAGCTGCGGCAAGAAGGACGCGTTCACCGACCCTGAGCTGGAGAAGCTCATCCACGGGCTCGGCGAGCGGCTCGGCTACGACGTCGGCGCGCATGACGTCGTGCTCCACGGCGAGTGCCCGGAGTGCGCCGCGCACTGAATCCTGCAGAACGGTCCTTTTCCGGCGCGACAGTGTTGGTGTGATCGTGCCGTACCGTCAGACCCGTCGCCAGGCCCTCGGCCTGGGAGCCGCCGCGGTCGCCGCGGGAGTGCTCCGCTCCCCCGCCTCCGCCCTCGCCCGTCCCTCCGTCTTCGAGCTCGACCTCGAGCTCGAGCACGCCGCCTCCGCCTCGTCCGGCGGCTGGCGCACCACGCGCGTCCTGCGCGCGCCCCGCCGCTTCGACCTCGTGGGACTCGTGTGGGCGCGCGGCGCCCGCGCCGAGGCCCAGGTCCGCGCCCGCCGGCGCGGTGGCACGTGGACGCGGTGGGCCGCGCTGCACCCGGCCGGCGACCACGGCCCGGACGGCGAGCGGGCGCCCGCGGGCACCGACCCCGCCTTCGTCGGCACCGCCGACGAGCTGCAGCTGCGCATCAAGGGCGACCCGCGCCGGCTGCGCGCCCGCTTCGTGCGCGCGCTCCCGACCGCCACCGTCGCCCGCCGCGTCGGCGAGCGCCTGCGCCGCCGCGCCCGCGCCTCCGCGCGCAAGCAGACCACCGGTCCGTCGGTGCGGGTGATCACCAGGACCGAGTGGGGCGGCGACTCCGTCCCGCCGCGCAGCGACCCGGCGTTCGGCGCCGTCGAGTGCGCGTTCGTCCACCACACGGTGACCGCCAACGACTACGCGCCCGAGGACTCGGCCGCGATCGTGCTGGGGATCGCCCGCTACCACCGCAACTCCAACGGCTGGAACGACATCGGTTACAACTTCCTCGTCGACAAGTACGGCCAGGTGTTCGAGGGCCGCGCGGGCGGGATCGAGGCGCCCGTGATCGGCGCCCAGGCGCAGGGCTACAACTCCGTCTCGACCGGCGTCGCCTGCCTCGGGACGCACGAGGAGGTCGCCCAGACCGAGGCCGGTCTCGACGCGCTGGCGCGGCTGATCGGCTGGAAGCTCACCCTGCACGGCATCCCGGTGCAGGG
This sequence comes from uncultured Solirubrobacteraceae bacterium, assembly GCA_963723395.1. Lineage (GTDB taxonomy): Bacteria > Actinomycetota > Thermoleophilia > Solirubrobacterales > Solirubrobacteraceae > DATFQI01. The sequence goes on from CAVRQL010000008.1 coordinate 168,793, forward strand.
CACCGTCGTCGTCACCTCGGCCGGCGGGGAGAGCAACCGCTACCGCACCGGCACGCCGGTGACGCTGGAGCGCATCTCCGGCCACCGCGACGGCGACTCCACGTCGTGCCCGGGCGAGGTCCTCTACGGCCAGCTCGCCGACCTGCGCGCCCGCGCGCAGCGCTACGCGAGCCCGGTGTCGGCGCTCACCATGCACACGTCGAAGACCGTCCGCGGCGTCAAGCCCTCCGAGGTGGCGGGCGAGCTGCGCTTCTCCGACGGTGCCGCCGTGGCCGGCCTGCCGATCGACGTCGAGATCCAGGCCGCCGGATCGGCCTACACGCGCGTCGCCGGCGCCGTCGTGGCGCCCAACGGCGCGTGGGTGTCCAGCGTCTCGCTCCCGCACAGCGCCCGCATCCGCGCCGTGTTCGCCGGCGACGCCTCGCGGCCGCGCATGGAGTCGGGCGCGATCCTCGTCCGCGTCGTCCCGAGCGTGAAGATCTCGATCTCCAACGCCCGCCCGCGGCGACGCCGCGCGGTCAAGGTGAAGGGATCGATGAGCCCGGCCTCCGCGCGCGTGACGGTGGTGTTCGAGCGCCGCGTCGGCCGCCGCTGGGTGAAGGTCCAGCGCAAGCGGATCGCCGTGCGCAACGGCGCGTTCAAGACGATCGTGCGCCCGCCCGTGGCGGGGCGCTACCGGCTGTCGGTGAGCGGCGGCGGCGTCAAGCGCACGCGCCGCATCACCGCCCGCTAGAGCGCAGCCAGTCGCTGACGCGCGCGGCGGCGTCGGCCGCCTTGTCGCCGGCCTTCTCGATCCCGGCGCCGGCGTCGCGGAAGATCGCGCGGAAGCGCTCGGAGTAGAAGTCGAAGGCGTCGCCCGCCTCGGCGCGGACGTCGACCGGGTCGCCGCGCCGCGGGTAGGCGCCGCCGACGATGCGGTCGTAGTCGCCGCCGCGCACCCAGCGCATCAGCTCCGAGACGCGCTTGACCGGGAAGGCGTGCGTCTGGCCCGTCTCGATCCGCATGCGCGCGAGCTTGTCCCAGCCGGGCTCCCATTCCTCGTAGGCGGAGGCCTGGCGGATGAAGGCGTCGAGGTCGAGCTTGCGCGACGCGGTCCCGCCGGCCAGCACCATCAGCGTCCGGCAGGTCACGAGCGGGTCGCGGTTGACCAGCGTGCCCGCCCGGTCGGCGGACAGCTCGGCGGCCCGGAACCACTCCAGCAGCGCCATCCGCACGGCGATCAGCGGCAGGCCGGCGAAGAACGGCATGCGGGCCAGCCCGCTGGCGGACAGCAGGATCATCAGCGCCGTGCGGTAGAGCACGTGGTCGGACAGGATGTGCGCCGCCTCGTGGCCGAGGACCGTGCGCATCTCGTGCTCGTCGAGGAGGTTGACCAGGCCGGAGTTGACCACCACCATCGGGCGCCCCGAGCCGATCGCGGCCGCGTTGGCGACCGGGAACTGCGTGAGGTACAGGTCGGGGACCTCGGTCATGTCCAGGCGCGCGATCGCGGCGCGGTGGGCGGCCCAGATCTCCGGCAGCTGGTCGGAGCCGAGCTTCACCGAGCCGGCCATGAACACCTGGCGCAGCGCCCGCTCGTAGCCGTACTCGATCAGCTTGCGCACCACCTGGTCGAGCATCGGGATGCTCTGCAGCGCCGCGGTGGCGGCGCGGTCGGCCGGGTGCTCGTACGCCTTGGAAGAGATCTCCTTCAGGCGCTGGTCCTCGGGAAGCGGCTCCGTCATGGACCGGAAGGTACTCGGTCACTTAAACGGATCACCAAGCGCAGCCCGCTCCACGTCTCGTCGATCGCGCACACCTTGTTGTCGACGAGCCGGTTCTCCAGCGCCAGCTCGCGCACCACGTCCTCGGTGAGGTCCGTCGGCACGCCGGACGCGCGCTTGGGCCACGCGATCCACAGCCCCGCGTTCTGCTCCATCAGCGCGCGCAGCGCGGGCATCCGCCGGGTCAGCTCGGCACGCCGGTCGTGGAAGGAGACGATCACGTCGGCGGTCCCGGACGCCCGGCGCACCATCCTGACGCCGTCCGGCACGCCGTCGAGCTCGAAGCCCTCCGGGGCTCGCAGCAGCAGCACCCGGTGGCCGGCCTTGATGCCCAGCTTTCGCGGGAGCGGCGTGCCCGAATAGCCGGACATGTGCGCAGACGGTAATGGCTCTCGTGGTATCGCGGCCCGAGACCGCTTTAATATTTGTCAGTGGGAAACCGGAAGATGGTGTACTGAGATGGATTTCGACGCTGCGAACATCGAGCCCGTCTTCCAGCCGATCGTCGACCTTCGAGACGGGAGCGTCGTCGGCTACGAGGCGCTCGCCCGCGGCCGCAACGGTGACGGCCCGTCGTCGCCGAGCGAGCTGTTCGCCGCGGCCCGTGAGCTCGGCAAGGTGGGCGAGCTGGACCGCGCGTGTCGCGAGGCCGCACTCGCGAGCGCCCAGGCGGCCGGCCTCGGCGCCCCCTTCTGCCTGTTCATCAACGCCGACGCCGGCGCGCTCGAGGACGACGTGCCCGGCACCCCGCTGGCCGGCTTCACGATGGTCATGGAGGTCTCGGAGAGCTCGCTGACCGAGCGGCCCGAGCCGCTCCTGCGCGCGCTGACCGAGCTGCGCCGCCGCGGCTGGGGCGTGGCGCTCGACGACGTCGGCGGCGACTCGCGCTCGCTGGCGCTGATGCCGGTCCTCTATCCCGACGTGATCAAGCTGGACCTGCGGCTGCTGCGCGACCGCGAGCCGCACGACATCGCGCGCATCGTCACGGCCGTCGGCGCCGAGGCCGAGCAGCGGCTCGCGACCGTGCTCGCCGAGGGCATCGACTCGGACGAGCAGCTCGCGATGGCCCGTGCCGTCGGCGCGACGCTCGGCCAGGGCTTCCTGCTCGGCGAGCCGGCCCCGCTGCCCGAAGTGCTGCCGAAGCCCGGGCGCGCGCTGCGCCTGACCAGCTCGGGCGGCGCGCCCGCCGACGCCATCCCCTACCAGCGTGTGACCAACTGGCGGCGGCCGGCGCAGGGTTCGCTGGAGCTGGCCGAGCACGCGGCGAGCCTTGCCACCAACCAGGCCGCCGCGCTCGGGAGCACCGGGATGCTGCTGGTGTCGGTGCCCGACGACGGCGTCCTCCCCGACGGCCAGATGGAGCGCTACGCGGCGCTCGCCGAGGCAGCATCGGCTTCGTGGCGGTGCTGGGCGGCGGCGCGGCGGCGGCCGCCGACGGCGCGATCCGCGGCGGCCCGCTCGCCGAGGGCGACCCGCTGCGCGGCACCTGGACCGAGGTCGCCCTCGGCCCGGGCTACGGCGTCTGCTTCGTCGCCAAGCAGCAGGAGGACGGCAGCTGGCGCTTCGCCACCTCCTACGACCGCGAGACCGTGGTCGAGTGCGCGGTGGTGCTGATGGCGCGGATGCCGTCGCTGTCGGTCTAGAGCCTGGCGCCCAGCCCCGCGATGACCTTGGACAGCTGGCTGCCCTGCCAGGCCATCGGCGAGGACCCGGGCTCCTCGGAGAGCAGCTCGGCGCCCGGGATCGCCTCCGCGTAGCGCTCCCCCACCTCGTACGGGTGCTCGGGGTCCGCCTCGTCGCGGCTCGCGACCACGATCGCCGGGAGGTCCAGCTCGGCCAGCTCGGCCCAGGACTCGAACGGCCGCGAGCGCGGCGTGGCGCGCAGCGCGTCGGCAAGCGGCTTCGGGGTGCTCGTGCAGGGAGAGCCGCTGGCGCAGCACCTTGAAGACGGTCTCGCGGTAGCTCTCGGGAACCTTGGGCTCGCCGTAGGCCTCGACGAAGCCCTCCACCCCACCGTCGCGCAGGCCCGCCGAGAGCCGGTCCCAGCGCTCCAGGCGCGCGGGCTCGTCGTCGCCGTCCGGCTCGTAGGCCGGGGTGATGACGACGATGCCCGCCACGCGATCGCCGTGGTCGAGCGCGAAGCGCACCAGGGTGTGGGCTCCCATCGAGGCGCCGGCGAGCAGCGCGCGGTCGATCCCGCGGTCGTCGAGCACGGCGAGCAGGTCGCCGGCCAGCGCGCCGTAGCCGTAGTCGTCGGGGGCAGGCGCCGGTGAGGACCTGCCCGTGCCCGCGGGCGTCGTAGGCGACGACGCGATGGCCGTCGCGCTCGAGCGCGCGCGAGCCCATCACGACGTACCGGCGGGTCGCCGTCAGGCCGTGCAGCAGCACCACGGGCGTGCCCTCCCCGGCATCGTCGCCCGAGAGCACCACCTCGCCCGATCGCGCAGAGAAGTCCGCCATCCCGAGGAGCCTAGACTCAAGAACGTGATCTTCGACGTGACAGACGAGACCTTCGAGCGCGACGTCATCGCGCGCTCGCGGGAGATCCCCGTGATCGTGGACTTCTGGGCCGAGTGGTGCGGGCCGTGCCGGATGCTGACGCCGGTGCTCGAGAAGGCCGTCGGCGCGCGCGGCGACGCCGTGGCGCTGGCCAAGCTCGACACGGACGCCAACCCGCGCACCTCGCAGCAGTTCCGGATCCAGAGCATCCCCGCCGTGAAGGCGTTCAAGGACGGCCGGGTGGTCGACGAGTTCACCGGCGCGCAGCCGGCCGCCAACGTCGAGCGCTTCCTCGACGGGCTGGTGCCCTCCGAGGCCGACGCGCTGGTCGCCTCCGGCACCGAGGAGGACCTGCGCCGCGCGCTCGAGCTCGAGCCCGGCCGCGCCGACGCCGCCGTGCCGCTCGCCCGCCTGCTGGCCGGCCGCGGCGATCGCGACGGCGCACTCGCCCTGCTCGCCGACGTGCCCGGCTCCTTCGCCGCCGAGGGCCTCGCCGCGCGCCTGCGCCTGGAGGACGACGAGGCGCTGCGGGCGGCGTTCGCCGCGCTCGACGCCGGTGACTTCGAGACCGGGCTGGACGGCCTGATCGCCGCCATCCCCACAGCCGACGACGCGGACCGCCGCGACGATCTGCGCCGCTCGGTCGTCGGCGTGCTCGACGAGCTCGGGGTCGAGCACCCGCTGGCGCGCGAGTCGCGCCGCAAGCTCGCTTCGGCGCTCTACTAGACGGGCAGCGCGAGCTGGCCGGTCGCCGGCGGCGCCGCGGGGCGCGGCGGCTCCACGACGTCCTCGAAGCTCGCCATGCGCACGCCGAGCAGCCGCACCGGCTTGGGCGGGTCGTAGGCGCGCAGCAGCTCCAGCGCGGTCTCCGTCACCAGCGCGGAGTCGTTGGTCGGCGCTTCGACGGAGCGCGCGCGCGTGACGGTCGTCCAGTCGTTCAGGCGGACCTTGATGGCGATCGTGCGGCCGCGCCGCCCGCGCGCCACCAGCCCTTCGCACAGCTCACCCGAGAGCCGCTTGAGCACCGCCTCGAGCTCGGCCAGGTCGCCGATGTCGGTGTCGAAGGTCGTCTCGCTGGAGCGCGACTTGGCGGCGCCGCGCTCGGTCTCCACCGGCGAGTCGTCGCGGAACTCGGCGCGCGCCTTCAGGAACCCGGCGGTGCGCGTGCCGAAGCGGGCGGCCAGCTCCGCCTCGTCGGCGCGCTGGAGCTGGCCGAGCGTGCGCAGCCCCAGCTCGGCGAGCCGGTCGGCGGTCTTGGGGCCGATGCCGGGCACGCGGCTGGTCGGCGCGGTGGAGAACCGCTCGCACGCCTCCTCGCGCCCCATCGCGACGAGCCCGTTGGGCTTGCCGTGGTCGCTGCAGCACTTCGCCACGAGCCGCGAAGGGCCGACGCCGGCGGAGATCGTGATGCCGGTCGCCTCGCGCACCTCCTCGATCAGCTCGCGGAGCACGCGCAGCGGCTTCGGCACGCCGGTCAGGTCCGCGTACGCCTCGTCGAGCCCCATCGGCTGCAGGCGGTCCAGTCGGTCGCCGACGATCGCCCACACCTTCTTGGACGTCTCGCGGTAGTTCGCGAAGTCGGGCGGGATCACCACCGCGTCGGGACACATGCGCCGCGCGCGGGAGGCCGGCATCGCCGAGCCGACGCCGAACTTGCGCGCCTCGTACGACGCGGTCGTGACCACCGCGCGCGGGCCGGACCCGGCCACGATCACCGGCTTGCCCTTCAGCTCGGGCCGCCGGATCAGCTCGACGGTCGCGTAGAACGCGTCGCAGTCGAGATGGGCGATCACGCGCTTGGACACGACCGCCAAATGTACGGCGAGCCACGGATGGGGTCAGATCTTGCATTCGCGCATTTCGCCCCGGCCGCACCGGGTGAACCCCGGGCGGCGAGGGCGAATGCTCGAATGCAAGATCTGACCCCCGCGTTAGCGGGTGGTCAGGATCCCGCCGTGGCCCTTGAAGCCGAGCTTCTGGGCGGTGGCGGCCGTGAGGTCGTACTCGCGGGCGCCCGAGTAGGGGCCGCGGTCGATCACCGGGACGCGGACGCGCCGGCCGTTGTGGCGCAGCGTGATCTTCGTCCCGCACGGGAGCGTCTTGTGGGCGACGCCGAGCTGGCCGGCGCCCAGGGTGCCGCCGCAGCCGGTCTGCCGGCCGTAGAAGCCGGGTCCGTACCACGACGCCAGCGCCGTCCGGTAGACGTTCATGCGGCCGACCCGGCGCTTGGCCGTGTCGCCGCCGCCGCGGATGTGCACGCGCGTCATGGCGCTCATCGGCGCCGTGCGCTTGTCGTGCAGGCGATAGCGCCCGGACGTGCCGGTGCGGTCGCGGTCGATCGTCACCCAGCGGTTGCCCTTGCGGACCTGCAGCGAGGCGATGAGCCCCGCGCGCGCCGGGTCGACGGTGCCGGTCACGACGGCCTTGCGGCCGGCCTTGACGTTGATCTTCCTCTTGTCGATCCCGACGTTCGCGATGGTCGCGGTCGGGGTCGTGCCCTGGGAGTCATCCTGCGCCATGGCGGGCACGGCCACGGCGCTGGTCATCATCGTTGAAAGCGCAGCGGCGAACAGCCCGCGGCGCAGCGGGGGGGAAAGCCTCAAGCGAGGCACCTCCTCGGTTGAATCGGCCGCGTCTGCCTGCGGGGCGCGCGGTCCACCTCGATGTGGACCTCACGAACAACGCTCCGCCCGCGACGACCTCGTGTCATCGCGGCTCGGCGTGGCCGAACTGGTGTTCGACGCTAGCAGCCCACTCCGGGCCTCAAGTGGCTGAAGTCACACGAGTGCAGGGGTATTTCGTAACCCAGGGCACTCGGAGCGGAGCTTCTCGAGCCCGAGCCGGATGCGGCTCTTGGCCGTTCCGAGCGGGATCTCCGTGCGGCGCGCGACCTCGTCGGCGGTCAGCCCGCCCCAGTAGGCGAGCACGAGCGCCTCGCGCTGGGGGAACGGGAGACGGCCGATCGCCGCGCGCACGATCTCCCCCTCGTCCGCCCGCTCGGCCATCGCGGCGGGGCTCACGTCAACGCGCGGCTCGTCGTCGGCGATGACGATCTTCATGCGGTCGGTCGCGCGCCCGGCGGCCTGGGCCTCGCGCCACAGGTCGAGCGCCCGCGAGCGGGCCATCATCCGCAGGTAGGAGCCCAGCTCGCCGCGGCGCGCGTCGAACGTGTGCGGCCGCCGCCACAGCTTCAGGAACACGTCCTGCACCACGTCCTGTGCCTGCGCCCCGTTGCCGAGGACGCGGAACGCGGCCGCGTAGACGCCGCGTGAATGCTCGTCGTAGGCCCGCTCGAAGCCGGCCGGATCCCGGAGGTCGATGTTGCTCGGTCATGTTGAACAACATTCTACACAGTGTTGAAGGTTTGCAAACATGGCCCGACCCGCGACAATCCGCGCCGATGGCGAACCCCGACCGCCTCAGCGGCCTCGACGCGTCCTTCCTGTCGCTGGAGCGCAGCGGCGCCCACATGCACGTGGGCTCCGTGCTCGTCTTCGAGGGCGAGGCGCCGCCGTACGAGGACCTCGTGGCGGCGATCGTCAACCGGCTGCACCTCGTGCCCCGGTACCGCCAGAAGCTCGCCTTCCCGCCGCTCGTGCAGGCGCGCCCCGTGTGGATCGACGACCCGCACTTCAACGCCGGCTACCACGTGCGCCACACGGCGCTGCCGGCCCCGGCGGGCGAGGAGGAGCTCAAGCGCCTCGCCGGCCGCGTGTTCGCCCAGGCCCTGGACCGCTCCAAGCCGCTGTGGGAGCTGTGGCTGGTCGACAAGGTCGGCGAGGACCGCTTCGCGATCGTCTCCAAGACCCACCACGCGCTCGTCGACGGCGTGTCGGGCGTGGACATCTCGACGGTCCTGTTCGACCTCGAGCCCGACCCGCCGGAGCCCGACCCGCCGCCGCCGTGGTTCCCGCGGCCCGAGCCGAGCGGCGCCGCGCTGCTGGCGGCGTCGGTCGCCGAGCGGGCGACGGCGCCGATGGAGACCGCGCGCGGGATGCTGGAGACCGCGCGCCATCCCGAGCGCACCGGGCGCGCCGTCGGCGGGCTCGCCGCGATGGCCCGTGCGGGGGTGGCCGGCGCGCCCCAGAGCCCGCTCAACGTCCGCATCGGCCCGCATCGCCGCTTCGCGTGGGTGGACGGTGACCTCGAGCAGTTCAAGGCGATCAAGTCCGCGCTCGGCGGCACCGTCAACGACGTCGTGCTCGCCGCCGTCGCCGGAGCGCTGCGCGCGTTCGTGATCCGCCGCGGGCGCGACCCGGAAGGGGTCGAGCTGCGCGCCATGGTGCCGGTCTCCGTGCGCGCGCAGGAGGAGCGCGGCGCGCTCGGCAACCGCGTCGCCGCCATGTACGCGCCGCTGCCGGTCTACGAGCCCGACGCCGCGCAGCGCTTCAAGATCGTCCACGAGGCGATGGGCGGCCTGAAGGAGTCCGGCCAGGCCGTCGGCGCCGAGGTGCTCACGCGGCTGGCCGGCTTCGCCGCGCCGACGATCCTCGACCAGGCGGCGCGGCTGCAGACCCGCCAGCGCTTCTTCAACCTCGTCGTCACGAACGTGCCCGGCCCGCAGTTCCCGCTCTACCTGCTCGGCCGCAAGCTGAGCCGCTTCTACCCGCAGGTGCCGCTGACGCTCAACACCGCGCTCGGGATCGCGATCATGTCCTACGACGGGCGGCTCGGCTTCGGCCTGCTCGGCGACTACGACGCGCTGCCGGAGCTGGAGGACGTGGCCGCCGACATCGACGCCGCGATCGCCGAGCTGGCACGCGCGGCGGGCGTGGCCCGGACCGGCTCCAAGCGGCGCCGGCCCGCGAGCCCGGCGCAAGGCGACCACGTCCTAGGTGAGCCGGCTCCTGGCGGTTCTGGCCGGCGTGGTCCTGGTGGTCGCCGCCATCGGCGGCTGGGTGCTGTTCGCCAACTCGCGCGACGACGCCGGCGTCGGCTCGGGCGCCACGCCGTCGGGGCCCGGCGAGCTGCAGCCGGACCGCGGCGCGAAGCACCTCCCGGCGGGCGAGCACGTCCCGCTCGAGGGCCTCACCGACCCGCCGACCAGCGGCGCGCACCACGAGCGGCTGGTCACCCGCGAGGGCACGCTGGACCCGAACGAGATCATCCACGCGCTGGAGCTCGGCGACGTGATCCTCTTCTACGGGAGCACGCGGCCCCCGGACGCGCTGAAGCGGCTCCAGGAGGACGTCAGCGGGCCGTTCGACGCCGAGGTGGCGGCCGCCGGCCAGCAGGTCATCCTCGCCCGCCGTCCCGGGACCGACGGCGTGATCGCCGCCGCGTGGCGGCGGCTGCTGCGGGTGAGCGACCCGTCGGACCCCGCGCTGCGGGAGTTCGCCGACGCCTGGCTAGGCGTCGGCGCCTGACACGACCCCGACCGTCATCCGCACGAGGGCGCACAGGCGGCCCTCGTCGTCGGTGACGTCGAACTCCCACACCCAGGTGGTGCGGCCGCGGTGGCGCGGGCGGCCGCTGGCGTGGGCGGTGCCCTCGAGCACCGGGCGCAGGAAGCTCGTCTGGCTGGAGATGCCGACGGCGACGGCCGGCGCGACCGCCTCCGCCATCGCGCGCGTGGCGAGCGACTCGGCCATCGACGGGTAGATGCCGCCGTGCACCAGCCCGGCCGGCTGCTTGACCGCGTTGACGGCGGCCACGCGCCCGCGCGCCTCCTCCGGCGTCGCTGCGTCGACCTGGAGGCCGATCAGGGCTTCGTAGGGCGCCATCGCGGCCGCCACGATAGACGCCCTGCATCTTGCGCGGTTCTTAGATCAACGCACTACCCTCTCGCTGCCGATGAGCCCGCTCAGAGCCCTTGCCCCCGACCAGCGCGCCGTGCTGGAGCTGCTGCTCCGGCAGGGCCGCAGCTACGAGGAGCTGTCCGAGATGCTCGGGCTCCCGGAGGCCGGGGTGCGCGACCGCGCCCACGCCGCGCTGGCCGCGCTCGCCCCTGAGCGCGTCGCGCCGGTCGGCGAGGACGGCGCGGTCGCCGACTGGATCCTCGGCCAGCAGGACGACGCCGAGGCCGGCCGCACGGCCGAGTCGGTGGCCCGCATGCCGGCCTGGCACGCGTGGGCCTCCGAGGTGACCGACCGGCTCTCGGAGGTCGACGGCGCCGAGCTGCCCGAGATCCCCGAGCCCGAGGGCGACGCCCCGGCCCCCAAGCCCGCCCGCCGGCCCCGCCCGGTGCGCGACGCCGCCAAGCCCGCCGCCGCTCCCAAGGCCCGCCCGCGCCCCGTGCGCGACCGCGCGGCCGCCACGCCCGAGCCCGAGCCCGAGTCCGGCCGCGAGGCGGCCGAGTCCGGCGCCGCCTCCCCCGTGGCCGCCGGCGGCCTCTCCCCCCGCTCGTCGCGCCTCGGCGGCGCGCTGGTGATCGGCGCGCTGGTCCTCGTCGTCGGCGTCTTCCTCGTCTGGTTCCTCACCCGCGACGACGACGACGGCACGCAGACCGCGAGCGGCAAGGCGACGCCCACCGCCACCGCGACCGCCACCCCGAAGGTGGTCAACGAGATCCCGATGAAGGGCGTCGGCAACAAGGCCCAGGGCCTGATGCGCGTCTTCCAGCGCGAGCAGGACGGCAAGCTCGTGTTCGCGCTCGCGGCCGACAAGATGCCCAAGAACAAGGCCCAGGAGGTGTACGCGGTGTGGTTCACCAAGAAGGGCGCCGCGCCGCGCAACCTCGGGTTCGCCCAGACCCAGGTCGGCGACGACAACGTGTTCACGACGGGCGGGCCGCAGTCCGGGCAGGAGACCGACTTCGCGAAGTGGCTGGCCGACTACGACACGGTCATCGTCGCGCGGGCCTCCGCCGACGCCGCGTCCGCGAAGAAGCCGGGACAGGTCGTGCTCTCGGGCACGCTGCCGGGCGGCCAGAGCTAACCGCGCCGGGATGGAGGTCCTCCGGGACCGGGGGTTCCGACTGCTGCTGGGCGCCCAGGGCGTCTCGATGTTCGGCGACCGGATGGTCGCCATCGCGCTGGCGTTCGCCGTCCTCGAGCTGGACGGCTCGCCGACCGAGGTCGGCCTCGTGCTCGCCGCGCGCACGCTCCCGCTGGTGGCCTGCCTGCTGCTCGGCGGCGTCGTGGCCGACCGGGCGTCGCGGCGCGGCGTCATGGTCGCGTCCGACCTCGTGCGGCTCGCGAGCCAGGGCCTGCTCGCCGGGCTGCTGATCTCCGGCTCCGCCGAGATCTGGATGCTCGCCGTGCTGTCGGGCATCACGGGAGCGGCGGGCGGGTTCTTCAACCCGGCGGCCGTCGGGCTGCTGCCGGGGATCGTGTCGCCGGAGCACCTCCAGCAGGCCAACGGGATCCGGGCGACCGTCTACTCGGTGAGCGAGATCGCAGGACCTGTGCTGGCGGGACTGCTCGTGGCCGCGTTCGGCGCCGGCTGGGCGCTGGGCATCGACGCCGGCGACGTTCGCGGTCAGCGCCGCGTTCCTCGCGCTCCTGCGCCTGCCGCCGCGCGTCGAGCGCGCCGCCACCTCGTTCCTCACCGACCTGCGCGACGGCTGGCAGGCGTTCCGCTCCCGGACGTGGGTGTGGACCTTCGTCTGCTGGGCGGCGGTCGCGAACCTGGTGTGGGGAGCGTGGGGCGTGCTCGGCCCGGTCATCGCCGACCGCGACCTCGGCGGGGCGGCCACGTGGGGCGTGATCCTCGGCGCGCTCGGGGTGGGCGCGCATGATCGGCGCGCTGGCGGCGATCCGCGGCACGCTGGAGCGGCCGATGCTCGCGGTGGCGGCCACGGGGTTCCTCAACGTGCCGGCGCTGCTGTTCCTCGCCATCGGGGCGCCGGTCGCGGTGATCGCGCTCGGCTCGCTGCTGGCCGGCTTCGCGCTGATGTTCGGCAACTCGGTGTGGGAGGCGACGCTGCAGCGCCACGTGCCGATCGAGTCGCTGTCGCGCGTGAGCGCCTACGACTGGTTCGGCTCGCTGGCCTTCCAGCCGATCGGCGCGGCCATCTGGGGGCCGATCGCCGCCGTGCTGGGCATCGAGCCGGCCCTCCTGCTGGCCTCGGGGATCATGCTCGCCTCGACGGCGGCGATCATGGCCGTGCCCGACATCCGCGGGCTCAGATCAGCACACCCGGGTTCATGATCCCGGCGGGGTCGCAGCGGTCCTTGAGCGAGCGCAGCAGCTCGACGCCGAGCGGGCCGTGCTCGGCCTCCATCCACGGCGCGTGGTCGCGCCCGACGGCGTGGTGGTGGGTGATCGTCGCGCCGCAGGCGGCGATCGCGTCGCCCGCGGCGGCCTTCGCGTGCTGCCACTGGGCGACCGGGTCCTCCGGGTCGCGGGCGGCGAGCACGGTGAAGTACAGCGAGGCGCCGGTCGCGTACAGGTGCGAGACGTGGCAGCCCACGACCGGGCTCGCGAGCGCGCCGCGCAGCGCACCGGCCACGGAGTCGCGGACGCGGGTCAGGTCCGTCCAGCTCGCGGCGGTCTCGAGCGTCTCGACCAGCACGCCGCGGTCCAGCAGGTCGTCGCGCAGGTGCGGGCCGGCGAAGCGCGTGCGCGCCCACCCCTCCCCCGCGCTGCGCCCGGCGGGCAAGCCCGCCCTCGCGGCGCAGCAGGTTGGCGGCGGGGCGCCGGCGGGCGGCGATGGTCTTCTCCTCGCCCTCCCAGCCGAGCACGATCAGGCAGCCCTCGCCGTAGCCGAGCGCGCGGGTGGCGGCCACCCCGGCGCGGCGCGCGACGCCTCCCGGCCCGGCCATCGCCAGCCCGATCCGCGTCTCGGTCTCGTCGGACAGCCGCGCCACGTCGGGCGAGAGCCCGGACTGCTCCAGCGCGCGCAGCAGCTCGCAGCCCTCCTCGAACGAGCGCGCGAACCAGCCCTCGTAGCGGCGCGACTCGGGCAGCGCGCGGACGTGCATCGCCACCTGGGTGATGACGCCGAGCGCGCCCTCGGAGCCGATCATCAGCTCGCGCAGCGACGGCCCGGCGGCGGTCGCGGGCACGCCGAGCGTGGCGACGTCGCCGGCCGGGGTCGCGCAGCGCAGCGCGACGACGTTCTCGTCGATCCGCCCGTTGCCGGTCGAGGACTGCCCGGCGGAGCGGGTCGCGACGCAGCCGCCGACCGTCGCCCACTCGTAGCTCTGCGGGACGTGCGCGAGCGTGAGCCCGTGCTCGGCCAGCGCCCGGTCGGCCTCCGGCAGGCGGATGCCCGGGCTCGAGCACCGCGGTCAGCGAGCGGGCGTCGACGGAGACCAGCCGGTCCATCCGCCCGAGGTCGAGCGAGATCACGCCCGCGAAGCCGTCGCGCGCCGCCTCCAGGCCGCCGACCACGCTGGTCCCGCCGCCGAACGGCACCACCGCCACGTCCGCCTCGGCGCAGGCGCGCAGCACGGCCTGGACCTGCTCGTGGGTGGCGGGGCGCACGACGGCGTCGGGCGCCGACTCGCAGTGCCCCGCGCGCTGGGCCAGCAGGTCGAGGTAGCTCTTGCCGCGGCAGCGCAGCACGCGCGCCGCGCGGTCGTCGGCGACCTCGACGCCGATCGCCTCCAGCTCCCGCCGCAGCGCCTCCGGGAGCGCCGGATCGGGCAGCACGACGTCCTCGAGCGACACCGGCGCCTCGACCACGCCGCCGGGCACGCCCAGCGCCTCGCTCAGGAACTCGGCGGCGTGGGCGGGCAGCGTGGGACCGGACCCCGGCTCGCCCCAGCCCCAGAAGACCTGCTCGCGCATCTACAGCACCGCCTCCAGGCCGGACAGCGCCTCGTCGAGCCGGCGCGCGGTCGCGCGGCGCACCATCAGCCCGCCCAGCTTCGCCGTGCCGCGCGCCCGCTGCTCGACGGTCAGCGTGACCTCGGTGTCCGCGCCGGCCTCGGCCAGCGCCACCTCGGTCCGTATCTCGCGGAACACGCGCTCGAACGGCGTCCCGGCGAGCTGCTGCGCCCAGGCGCGCCGCCGCGGCGGCTCGTGGGCCTCGACGCGGTAGTCGGCCCGCACGGCGCGGCCGCGGTCGCTGCGCAGCACCGAGGTCCACGCGTCCTCGTCGACCGACTCCACGCGCTCGGTCAGCGGCCACCAGCGCGGCAGCATGAACGGGTCGCCGACCACGGCCCAGACGGCCTCGGGAGGTGCCGTCACCGTCCGCGATCTCCGGAGACGATCACTCTGCGTCGTAGGCGATCAGCGCGTGCACGTCGTACCCGGCGAGCTTCTCACGCCCGTCGAGGAACGCCAGCTCGACCAGGAACGCGCAGCCCGCGATCACCGCGCCCGCGCCCTCGGCGAGCTCGGCCAGCGCGCGCGCCGTCCCGCCCGTCGCGAGCAGGTCGTCGTGCAGCAGCACGCGCGCGCCGTCGGCCAGCGCGTCGGCGTGCATCTCCAGCGCGTCGACGCCGTACTCGAGGATGTACTCGGCCGACACCGTGTCGTGCGGGAGCTTGCCGGGCTTGCGCGCCGGGACGAAGCCGACGCCGAGCTCCCGCGCCAGCGCCGCGCCGAGGATGAACCCGCGCGCCTCGGCCGCCAGCACGAGGTCGATCTCCCTCGGACGCGCCCAGTCGGCGAGCTGCTGCACCGCCTCGTCGAGCGCCGCCGGGTCCAGCAGCAGCGGGGTGATGTCCTTGAAGACGATCCCGGGCTTGGGGAAGTCGGGGATGTCGCGGATGTGCTCCCGCAGCGACGCCTCGCTCACTTGGCGATCCGGCGCAGGTCGCGCACGAGCAGCAGGTGCTTGAGGTGCGACGCGACGGCGGCCAGGTTCTCCAGCGCCTCGACGGCCTCCTTGCGCCGCTCGGGATTGCGCGAGCGCAGCGCCGGGGCGAGGATCTGCTGCAGCAGCGCGGCCTCGCGCTCGGCGCTGGTGCGGAACACGCGCAGGTTGCGCCCCGCCACGCCGTAGCGCGAAAGCTCGGTGACCGCGCGGACGATCTCGCGCTCGGTCTCGTCGTAGTACTTCGGGCTGCCCGGTCCCCCGCGCTGCTCGCCCTTGACGATCCCGTAGTCCTCCAGCTCGGACACCAGCCTCGGGTCGGCGCCGGTCTCGTCGACGACGTCCTCGAGCGTGTACAGCGCGCCGCCGGAGCTGATCGAGAACGTCAGCCTGCGCAGCGCCGCGCCCGGTCGCGCGTCACCGGCGGCCGCGGCGGGCGCGGGCACCTCGTCGTCGCTCGAGCGGCCCGCGGCGAGCTCCTGGCGGATCACCCGCAGCGGCAGGAACTCGTCGCGCTGCATGCGCAGGATCGTGCGCAGGCGCGAGACGTCGGTGGAGGAGTAGAGCCGGTAGCCGCCGGGCGTGCGCCGCGGCTGCAGCAGCTTCTGGTCCTCCAGGTAGCGGATCTTGGAGATCGAGATGTCCGGGAACTCCTGCGAGAGCGCCTTGCAGACGGCCCCGATGGTCAGCGACTTGCCGCCGCCGGGGGGCGGGCCCTGGGGCGGGCGGTCTGTGTCGCCCTCGGACTGGGTGCTGGTGGGGTCGGCCACGGCGAGTCCGCTAGCGGGCCAGGTACGTCAGCTTGTACTTGCCCACCTGCAGCTCGTCGCCGTCCTCGAGCCGGTGCGAGTCGATGCGGCGCCGGTTGACGTAGGTGCCGTTGAGCGAGCCCGAGTCGTCCAGGTACCAGTCGCCCGAGCGGCGCACGAGCACCGCGTGGTCGCGCGAGACCGTCACGTCGTCGAGGAAGATCTCGGCGTCCGGCGTGCGCCCGATCGCCAGGCGCTCGCCGCGCATCGGGAACGACTGGCCGACGCGGCCGCCGCCCGAGCGGATGACCAGCGCGCCGCTCTCGGCCGCGACGTCGCCGACGTCGACGGGCCGCAGCTCGCCCGTCTGCTCGTCGATGATGTAGGTCGCGGTCGTCGCGTCGTCGCGCGTCGGCTCATGGGTGCCCTGGAACGCACCGCACTTGGGGCAGTAGTTCGCCCCCTCGGAGACGACGAATCCGCACTCTGGGCAGTGACGGGCCACGCGCGCGCGGCGGGAGCTAGAGCTCTCCGCCTTCGCCCGAAGCTCGGCCGGCGAGGATGTCGGTCAGGCGCTGGACGTCGGCGCCGGAGATGACCTCTTCGCCACCCTCGTGCTTCTTGCGCAGGCGGTTGACCAGCTCGGCGCGGAGGATGTCGATCTTGCCGTGCAGGATGCGGCGCCGGTAGGACACCTCCTGCTCCTCGTCCGTGAGCTGCTGGATGAGGTCCTTGAGCTCCTGGTCGGAGAGCGACCCCAGGTCGGGGAAGGTGTCCATCGTCGTCGTGTCCTCTCCAGTCGTGATGTTCGGGACCATAGCAATGTCAAGCTGAGCTTGAGCCTTGCGAGGACCGGCTCATCCGAGCGGCCTCGCGGACGTACTGAGCGGTCGAGCCCAGCACGAGTACGAGCCCCACGTACAGGCAGATCTCCCCCACCGTACTCAGTCCGGCCATGCCGAAGAAGAGGGCGCCCATCACCGGCCACACGCCGGCGCGCCCGAGCCAGTTGACCTTCGCGTCCAGCCGTCGCCGCAGCCCCCAGCGCACGAGCCCGATCACGAACAGCTCGCGGGCGACGAGCACGGCGAGCGCCCAGCGCGGGAGCAGCTCGAAGTGCCAGCACACGGCCACGCCGGAGAGCACCAGCAGCCGGTCGACGGTGGGGTCGAGCAGCGCCCCGAAGCGCGAGTACTGGCCCGTGACGCGCGCGGCGATCCCGTCCAGGTAGTCGCTGCCCGCGACGATCGCGAAGATGATCACCGCCGTGCGGCTGACGCCGTCGCCGGAGGAGAACGCGAAGGCGAGGAACACCGGCAGCAGCGCGAGCCGGACGAAGCCGATCGCGTTCGGGATCGTCCACACGTTCAGCGGCTGGCCGGCGAGCGTCTGCGGCGGCGGCGGGCCGGAGCGGTCCAGCCCGGACAGCCGCCGGAACGTCAGCCGGGCCTTCTCGGCGGTCTCCTGCGCGCGGGCGGCGGCCTCCTGGCCGACCTCGCGGGGTGTCCGCCGGCCGGTGCCGTCGTTTACGGGAGGCTGCGCCACAGCTCCGCCGCCGCTTGGGCGGCGCCCTCCAGCGGGATGGAGCGCGACTCCTGGCCGCGGCGGACCTGCGCCTCGATCTCGCCGGCGGCCAGCGTGCGCTTGCCGACGGTGAGCCGCAGCGGGACGCCGAGCAGCTCGGCGTCGGCGAACTTCTCGCCGGGACCGGCGTCGCGGTCGTCGAAGATGACGTCGAGGCCCTGCTCCTGCAGCTCGACGTACAGCCGCTCGGCCAGCTCGCGCTCCTCGGTGCCCTCGCGCCCGAGGCCGACCAGCTCGATGTCGAACGGCGACAGCGAGCGCGGCCACGAGATGCCCTGCTCGTCGGCGTACTGCTCGACCGCGGCGGAGATGATGCGGGCCGGACCGAGCCCGTAGGAGCCCATCCAGATCGGCCGCGACGTGCCCGACTCGTCGAGGTAGTTCGCGCCGAGCGGCTCGGAGAAGCGCGTGCCGAGCTTGAAGATGTTGCCGACCTCGATCGCCGGCTCGATGCGGATCGGGTGGCCGCCGACGGTGTCGCCGACCTCGACGGTGCGCACGTCGGCGCGCTTGAACGGGAAGTCGCGGCCCGGCTCGACGCCGCGCAGGTGCGCGTTGTCGCGGTTGGCGCCGGTGACGTAGGCGCCCGGCTCGACCGCGTCGTCGAGCAGGATCGGCACGTCGGCGCCGACGGGGCCGATGTAGCCGGCCGGGCCGATGCGCTGGGCGAACTCCTCCTCGCGCGCCGGGCGGAACTCGGCGCCGAGCGCGTTCTGGAGCTTGATCTCGTTGACACGGTGGTCGCCGCGGACCATGACCAGCGTCAGGCCCTTGCCCTCGACCATCACGGGATAGGCCTTCAGCAGCGAGCCGGCGGGGACGCCGAGGCGGCCTGCCACCTCTGCGACCGTCACCAGGCCGGGCGTCTCCTCGATCGTCGGCGCGTCGATGCCGGCCGGCAGCTCGACGGGCTGCGCGTCGGCGCTCGCCACCTCGACGTTGGCGGCGTAGCCGGGCGCGAGCGCGACGTCGTTCTCCCCCGCGGGCGAGGGCGCCATGTACTCGTGCGCGCCGACGCCGCCCATCATCCCGACGTCGGACTCGACGCGGTACCACTCGAGGCCGCAGCGGTCCATCACGCGGTCGTACGCCACGCGGTAGCGCTCGTAGTGCTCGTCGAGCCCCTCGCGGTCGCGGTCGAAGGTGTAGGCGTCCTTCATGATGAACTCTCTAGTACGCAGCAGCCCGGCGCGCGGACGTGGCTCGTCGCGCTCCTTGATCTGGAAGTGGTAGAGGCTGAAGGGCAGGTCGCGGTAGGAGCGCACGACCTGCGCGACGTGGATCGTGACCGCCTCCTCGTGCGTCATGGCCAGCACGAGGTCGGCGCCCTTTCGGTCCTTGAGCTTGAACAGCTCCGGGATGCCGTAGCGCCCGCTCCGCTGCCACAGCTCCGCGGGCTGCAGGAGGGGCATCAGGATCTCCTGCCCGCCCGCCGCGTTCATCTCCTCGCGGATGATCTGGACGGCGTTCTGGTGGGCGCGCCAGCCGGCCGGGAGGAACGTCCACAGCCCGGCGCCGAGCTGGCGCACGAGCCCCGCGCGGACCATCAGCTTGTGCGACAACTGCTCGGCGTCGGCAGGGGCCTGCTTCTCGGTGGGCAGCAAGTAGGTGGATAGGCGCGTCATGAGCCGGGAAGAGCCTAGTGATAGAACCCCGAACGAATCTTCAGACCGGAGGAATCGCATGGCTTACGAAGTTCCGCCGCTCCCCTACGACTACGCCGCTCTCGAGCCGCACATCGACGAGGCGACGATGAAGGTCCACCACGACAAGCATCACCAGGCGTACGTGGACAAGGTCAACGCCGCGCTCGAGGGCACGGATTGGGACGGCAAGCCGATCGAGGAGGTCCTCAAGAACCTGGACTCCCTCCCGTCGGACAAGCAGAAGCCGGTCCGCAACAACGGCGGCGGCCACTACAACCACTCGCTGTTCTGGGAGTGGATGAGCCCGGACGGCGGCGGCGAGCCCGACGGCGCGCTCGCCGAGGCGATCAACAGCGCCTTCGGCTCCTTCGACGACTTCAAGACGAAGTTCAAGGAGACGGGCGTCAACCAGTTCGGCTCGGGCTGGTCGTGGCTCGTGCACGACGGCTCCGGCCTGGCCGTGGTCGGCACGCCCAACCAGGACAACCCGATCTCGAGCGGCCAGACGCCGCTGCTCGGCATCGACGTCTGGGAGCACGCCTACTACCTGAAGTACCAGAACAAGCGCCCCGACTACATCGACGCGTGGTGGAACGTCGTCAACTGGTCGAAGGTCGCCGAGGGGCTCCCGGGCTGACCGACGCCAAGGCGTTCTACGAGGCGGGCTACACCCAGCCCGACGCGGCCGAGGCGCTCCGCCTCGGCCGCTGGCGCGCGATCGGCGCGCGCTCGAAGGCCGCGCACGTGCGGCGGCTGTGCGCGGAGACCGGCCTCAAGCCGCGCTCGGTCGCCGAGATCGGCTGCGGTGACGGCGCGCTGCTGGCGCAGCTGCGCGGGCTCGCGCCGGTGCTCGACGGGTTCGAGCTCTCCGCCCCGGCCGCCGAGCTGGCGCGCACGGCGGTGCCGGACGCGCGCCGGATCGAGGTCTACGACGGCGAGACCGTGCCGGCCGAGGACTCCGAGTACGACCTCGCGATCCTCTCCCACGTGATCGAGCACGTCGAGCGGCCGGTGCCGCTGCTCGCCGAGGCGGCGCGGGTCGCCCACGAGGTGCTCGTCGAGGTGCCGCTCGAGGACAACCGCTCAGGGCGGCGGCCGGCCAACCTGGCCGAGTCCGAGCGGATCGGCCACCTGCACCTGTTCGAGCGCTCCGACGTCCGCGCGCTGATCGCCGACGCGGGCCTGATCGTCGAGGCCGAGCTGACCGACCCCCTCCCCTACGAGCACCACGCCTTCCGCGCGCCGCGGGCCAAGGCGACGGCCAAGTGGGCGGTCCGCAAGTCGGTCCACCGGGTGTTCCCGCGTACGGCGGAGACGCTGTTCACCGTGCACTACGCCGTGCTGGCGCGCCGCCCGTAGGCGGCCAGGCCCGCGACGAGCACGTCGAGGCCGAACTCGAAGCGCTCCCCCTCCGTGCCGACGGCGAGCTCCTTGGCCAGTGAGGTCATCTGCGGGAAGCGGTCGGGCGGCAGCGAGGCGAAGTACTCGTCGACCTCCTCGAGGTAGCGGGCGCCGTCCTCGGTCGCCGTGCGCTCGGCGAACAGCGACTGCTCGAAGGCGGTCGAGACGGCGTACAGCGGGAGCAGGTCGACCGCGTAGGCGATCACCTGGCGCGGCAGCCCGCCGAGCTCGAGGACCTCGATCATGCGCTCGGAGACCTGCAGCGCGCCCTCGCTGACCGGGATGTTCCCGAGGCCGGCGCGGGCGAGGTCGCGGTGCTCGAGCAGCTTGTAGTGCATCTCGCGCACGATCTGCTTGATCTGGTCCTGCCAGCGCTCGGGGTCGGGCTCAGGAAGCTCCATCTCGCCCGCCAGGCGCTCGATCATCAGCGACAGCAGCTCGTCCTTGCCCGACACGTGGGCGTAGAGCGACGCGGGCCCGGTGCCGAGGGCCTCGGCGACGCTGCGCATGCTCACGGCGTCGAGCCCGCCGGCGTCGACGATCGACAGCGCCGCGTCGACGATCCGCTCGCGGGTGAGCGCGACCCGGACGGGCTTGGCGGCGCGGCCGCGGCGAGGAGGTGTGGGCATCTCGCTCGACACGAACACCATTCTATGAACTAGAACACTGTTCGTACTTCGCGAACGCTGTTCATCACCTGACTTGTCTTCCTTCTGCCAACGGGCGCCCGCGAGGAGGCGATCCACTAGGCGGCGTGCTTGGATGACCCTGTGCGCGGGAGCATGTGGATCGCAGCGGCTGTGCTGGCCGCCGTCCTGGCCGGAACGGCCGCTCCCGCCGCCAGGGCCGACGCGTGCGCGGCCGACGCCCGGGCGAGCTACGCGCGCGTCCAGCTGTTCAAGGACGGGGCGTGCTCCGGCGCGGCGGTGAGCATCGGCTTCGAGGGCAGCGGCGACCGGCCGGACTTCGCCGCCTTCACCAACTACGAGGGGTCGGTGTTCGACATCGACGACACGCGCGACTCGATGGCGGTGGCCCCCGACACGTGCGTACGGCTGTTCGACGGCAAGAGCTTCACCGGCGAGGCGACCGGCCTGCTGTGCGCGCCGGCCGCCGCCGACGGGCTGTTCGCCGACCTCGGCGCGATGAACAACCGCTCCTCCTCGATGCGCGTCTGCCCCGCCTCGGCGAGAGCGGGTGCGACCCGGTCGCCGCCCCGCCTCCCCCCGCCCCAGTGCCGAACGGCAGCCCGGCCGCTCCAGACGCGCGGCTGTCGGCGCGCCTGGCCGGCAACCGCACGCGCCGCACCGTGTCGTTCGGCCGCGGCGCGGCCGTGCGCGTCGCGCTCGCGGACGCCGGCGGGCGCCCGGTGGTGGGAGCGGTCCTGCAGGTGCTCACGCGCGAGGTCCGCACCGGCTCGGACTGGCGGGTCGGGCCGCCGGTCACGACCGGGGCCGACGGGCGGGCACTGGTGCGGCTCGGAGCCGGCCCGTCGCGGCGGGTGATCGTGCAGTACCGCGCGACGCAGGGCGACGCCCCGGTCGCGGCTGCGGCGCGCGTGCGCCTCGACGTGCGCGCGGGCGTCTCGCTGCGCGTGCGGCCGCGGCGCGTCGCGCCGGGGCGCTCGATCCGCCTGCGGGGCCGGCTGCTCGCCGCGCCGTCGACGCGGCTCGGGAAGGTGATCACGCTGCAGGCCCGCGAGCGCGGCCGCTGGCGGGACTTCAAGAGCGCCCGGACCCGCCGCGGCGGACGGTTCACGGCGCGCTACCGCTTCTCGTCCGGCGCGCGCGGAACGTTCCCGATCCGCGCCGTGGCCCGCGCCGACGCGGGCTATCCGTACGCGACGGGCACCTCGCGCGCGGTCCGCGTCCGGGTCGGCTAGGCGAGCCGGGCCGCGGCGGCCAGGACCATCGCCTCGCCGCCGGGCGGGCCGGTGACCTGCAGCCCGCTCGGGAGCGAGCAGGCCGGCAGCCCCACGAAGTCCTGCGGGATGGTGCACGGCCCGGTCGACGTCCGCAGCCCTTGGGTGGCGCGCTCTTCGTCGATCAGCGGCGGCACCGTGGAGACCGCCGGCGTGATCAGGACGTCCACCTCGTCGAACACGCGGGTGAAGCCGGCCCGCACCGTCTCGCGCGCGGCGTTGGCCGCCAGCAGGCGCTCGAGCGTCACCTCCGCGCCCGTCTCGATCCGGCCGCGCACGTCGGCGCCGTACTCGTCGGCGCGCGCCGGGTACAGGCCGGCCGCGCTGTGGGTGGCGTGGCCCTCGGCGAACTGGATCGTGCGGAACGCGTCGAGGATCAGCCCCGCCTCCGGCAGCGCGACCTCGATCGCACCCTCGGTCGCGGCCTCGAGCGCCGCCTCGATGTGCGGCTCGAACGGGACGAAGTGCAGGTCGGGGCAGGTCCCGATCCGGCGCGGCGCGCGGGCCTCGAGCGGCCCGGCGAGCACGGCGTAGAGCAGCGCGAGGTCCTCGACCGACGTGGCCATCGGGCCGGCGTGGTCGAGCGTGCGCGCGAGCGGCCACACGCCCTCCAGGCTCACGCGGCCGAACGTCGGCTTCAGGCCGTGGACGCCGCAGAACGAAGCCGGGACGCGGATCGAGCCGCCGGTGTCCGTCCCGAGCGCGAGCGGCGCCAGGCCGGTGGCCAGCGCCACCGCCGACCCGCCGCTGGAGCCGCCGGCCACCCGCTCGGGGTCGCGCGGGTTGCGCACGGTGCCCATCGCGTCGTTGATCGAGCTGTAGCCCCAGGCGAACTCGTGCGTGGCGGTCTTGCCGAGCAGGATCGCGCCCGCGTCGCGACACCGGCGCACCGCCTCCGCGTCGCGGTCGGGCACGTGGCCGCGGAACATCGCGCTGCCGTAGGTCGTCTCGACGCCCTCGGTGTCGAACAGGTCCTTGACCGCCAGCGGGACGCCCTCCAGCGGCCTGGCCGTGCCGTCGCGCCAGCGGGCGGCCGACGCCTCCGCCTCCTCGGCCGCGCGGTCCAGGCACAGCGCCCAGAACGCGCCGCACGGGTCCTCCTCCACCCTCGGCGCCAGGTCGGCGACGACCTCGGCCGGGGACAGCGTTCCGGCCCCGTAGGCCGCGAGCATCTCCTTCGCCGTCATGGCGGCGGACGCTACACGGGGACGGGCGCCGGGCTCGGCCTGCGGGCGACCAGCAGCCCGGCGGTGATGCCGGCGGCGACGACGGCGATGCCCGCGATCCGCGCGAGGGTGACGTCGCCGTGCCCGAGCAGCGCGCCCGTGAACAGCGCGGTCACGGGCAGCACGCCGGAGAACAGCCCGGCGCGCTCGACGCCGAGCCGCGCGATCGCGCCGTACCAGGCCACGAACCCGCCGGCGGTGACCACCGCGGCCATGTAGGCGAGCGCGAGCGCCTCGCGCCCCGTCGGGGCCGCGAGCATGTGCGAGCCGTCAGCCGCGAGCCCGATCGCCACCAGCATCGGCACCGCCAGCAGCACGATCCACGTCGAGACGCCGGCCGGCCCGAAGTCGGGGATCAGCGGCCGCGCCAGCAGGCCGAAGCAGGCCTCGCACGCCAGCACGCCCAGCGAGAGCGCCAGCGCGTCGGCCGGCAGGCGCCCGCCCGCGGACTGCACCAGCGCGGCGCCGAGCGCGACGGCGAAGGCGGCGACGAGCAGCATCGGGCGGATGCGCTCGCGCGCCAGGAGCGGCGCCACGACGACGAGCACCACCGGCACGGCGCCCACGATCACGCCGACGCTGCCCGCGTCGGCGCGGCGGACGGCCTCCAGCAGCAGGATGTTGAAGAGCACGAGCCCGGTCGCCGACAGCGCGGTGAGCTGTACGAGCTGGCGGGGCGACGGGCGCTTCAGCCGCCCGCGCACGAGCGCCAGCAGCACGACGGCCGCGACGGCGTAGCGCGCCGCCTGGCCGCCCGCGATCGGGTAGTCGACCAGCTCCTCGGCCGCCGCCACCGACGAGCCGACGGCGACGAACGCCAGCACGGCGAGCAGCGATCCGGTCCTCATGCCGACGACGCTACGCGGGAACCGGTCCGGGCGACAGGTCCAATTCCCTGCCGCCGGCGAGGTCCAGTTGCTGCTAGGCGCGGGTGAAGCGCCGGCCCTCTGTGGGCGAGGCGTCCTCGTCGAGGCGCGGCTTGAGCACCTCGTCCATCGCGTCGGCGTCGGCGCGGGCCGACTCGGCCTCGAGCTTGGCGAGGCGCTCGGGCGTCAGCTCGCCGGCGTTCTCCTCCTCGATGCGCTCCAGCCACGCGGCGCCGGCCTGCTGCTCGGCGGCGTCGACGTCGATCCGCTTGGTCTTCGCGTACTTGTCGATCTCGGCGAACAGCGCGTCGACGAGCTGGTCCTGCGGGACCTTCTTGAGCGCCTTGCCGCGGGAGAAGATCAGGCCCTCGTTCTTGGCGCCGGTGATGCCGAAGTCCGCATGGCTGGCCTCGCCGATGCCGTTGACCGCGCAGCCGAGCACGGCGACCTCGACCGGGTCCTCGTAGGCGCGCAGGCGCTCCTCGATGTCGGCGACGACGGTGTCCATGTCGAACTGCAGGCGCCCGCAGGTCGGGCAGGCGATCAGCACCGGGCCCTTCTCGCGCAGCTTGAGCGCCTTGAGGATCTCCCAGGCGACCTTGACCTCCTCCTCCGCGTGGAAGGTGGAGAGCGAGATCCGGATCGTGTCGCCGATGCCGTCGGCGAGCAGCGTGCCCAGGCCGACGGCGGACTTCAGGCTGCCCGACCACTTCGTGCCCGCCTCGGTGATCCCGAGGTGCAGCGGGTAGTCGATCTTCTCGCTCAGCAGGCGGTTGGCCGCGATCGTGTTCGGCACGTTGGTCGACTTGATCGAGACCTTGAAGTCGTCGAAGTCCAGCCGCTCCATCAGCTGCACGAACTCCACGCCGGCGGTCACCAGCGCCTCGACGGGGTTCTCGCGCTCCAGCGCGTGCAGGTGCTTGGGCAGGCTGCCCGAGTTGACCCCGATGCGCATCGGCGTCTTCGCCGCGCGGGCCTTGTCGGCGACCTCGGCGACCTTCTCCGGCCCGCCGATGTTGCCCGGGTTCAGGCGGATGCAGTGCGCCCCGGCGTCGATCGACTTCAGCGCCAGCGTGTGGTTGAAGTGGATGTCCGCGATGATCGGGATCGGCGACTCGACCACGATCGTCTTCAGCGCCTCGACGTCCTTCTCACGCGGCACGGCCACGCGCACGATGTCCGCGCCGGCCTCGGCGACCGTGCGGATCTGGTCCATCGTGGCGGACAGGTTCGCCGTCTCGGTCTTCGTCATCGTCTGGACGGCGACGGGCGCGCCGCCGCCGACCTGGACGCCGCCGACCATGACGTGTCGCTTGGAGGCCATGGCCTCCAGTCTAGGAGGGGCCCCTCAGCGGCTAGCACGTTGCGGCGCGGGCCCGTGCACGATCCAGCCGTTGCCAGGCCCAGTCCTCGACGAACTTCTGAGTCGTGTGCGCGGCCGGCGGCTTCTCCTTCTTCGGCTTCTTGAGCGGGTCATCCTGACGGCGGCTTCTTCGGCTGCCGCCCACAGCGACGTCCCAGAACACGACCTTGGTGGCCGGCGGCACGTCGTCGCCGCGTCGGGCGGTCAGCCGGCGAGATCCCTCCGAGCGACTTCGTGCAATCGCCGCACATGCTGAGCACGCTGCGGAGCTCGACGGCCACGACGCGCTTGTGCCAGTCCTCGCCCTGGCTCTCGAACCAGCTGTAGAACTGCGCCTCGGTGTGGCTCTCGTTCGAGCCGGTGTCGGGCGTGCCGCCGGTACGCCCACGTACGGACGAACACCTCGTCCTCGATCGCGTCGGCGCCCTTGAGCTCCTCCTGCCCCTCGGCATCGGCGTGCAGGACGCCACGGGAGCGCTTGCGGCCGTACTGGACGAGCTTGGGGTCTTCAGCCAGGTGCACTGCGGATCGTCGAGGTCCCCGCTGGCAGTGGAGCTCCGTGCCCGCTCAGCTCGCCCTTCGTCTTGAGGCAGTGTCCTCTCCCCCGGGCGTCGCAGAGACGGTGATGCCGTGCGGTCATCTTCTGCGCCCGCCGATACGCCGGCTCGTCGTCCTCTGAGCTCGAACTCCTGCCGCCGTAGACGTGGAACAGGCTGCAGGAGGTCGCTTGATCTCGTGCCCCAACGGTGCT
Source organism: uncultured Solirubrobacteraceae bacterium (assembly GCA_963723395.1). GTDB lineage: Bacteria > Actinomycetota > Thermoleophilia > Solirubrobacterales > Solirubrobacteraceae > DATFQI01. The sequence goes on from CAVRQL010000008.1 coordinate 195,213, forward strand.
GAGCGCCGCGGTGACGATCCGGATCCCGCTTGTACGCAGCCCGCCACTCCCGACGCGGTCTGTGCAGCGCCGACGGGCGTCGATGCCCCGCTGCATCGTGGCAGCTTGACGTGGCCCTGGCGCCGTTGATCTCCGCGATCGGCCGGATGCGCCTGATCTGGCCGGCTGCTCGCCAGGCTTGCCGCCTCGGTGGCAGCGTCGAGCGCGGGGCACGCTCCGGCAGCTCGTCCGACCCGCGGCTCGAAGTAGCGGAGAAGGTCCGGCACGAGTTGCGGCACGCTGTGGACGACGAGCTGGACCTCTGCCGGCTCTCGTCGACCTCCGCCTTGAGCGTGTGCTGATCATCCGGGGCCGCGTCGACTTCCTCCTCGGCGATGACGCCCTGGCGGTGCCTTCTGCGCGGCCTCGCCCTCGGGCCCGCCCTCGGCCCCTCGTCCTTGTCGCCGCCGGTGAAGCGGTCCTTGATCCCCTGCGGCCTTGCCCTTGACCCAGGTCCTTGCCGCGCCTCGACCTTGGCGGTGGCCCACTGCTTGCCCTTCTCGGCCTTGCCCTTCACCCAGCCGATAGCGCCTCCGAAGACCTTCTTGAAGCCCTTGACGGCGCCGAGGACGACGAAGTCGACGGCCTTCTCGATGGGCTTGCGGACCTTGTCGATCCCCTCCTTGATCTTGTCGGTGATGCCGCCGAGGCCGAGGAGGCTGGCGAGGAAGGAGATGGCGAGCGGGAGGGCCTTGGCGAGGGCGCCCTCGACCTTCTGGGCGGCCTCGGAGAGGTTGCCGCGGGCGATGGCGCCGATCGAGTCGATCACGGAGTTGACGAACTCCATGATCTGCTGGCCGCGCTCGACGATGAACATGACGATGTCGTAGATCGCCTTGCACGCCTTGATGAAGGCGGCGGCGGGGTTCAGGAGCGAGAGGATCCACGTGATCCCGCCCTTGATCACGCGCTCGATGATGAAGTCCTTGATCCCGCCCAGGACCAGGTCCTTGAAGTCGCCGACCTTCTCCTTGATCCACTCCCACACGCCGGCGATGCCCTCGGTGGCGAGCTTCTTGAAGACGTCGACCGTCGACTCCATCTTCTCGACGACCGGCTCGCCGACGATCTTGGCCACGCGGCCGCGGATGCTGCGGTAGGTCAGGCCGAGCACGTCCATCACGAGCTCGAAGATCCCGGCCAGGTCGAACGACTTCGGCATCTTGATGCCGGCGTCGCCGAGCGCGCCGAACAGCCAGCCCATCAGCCCGTTCTCGAGGTGGGTCCCGATCCGGTCCATGAACCCGGTCAGGCCCTGCTTGATCCCGTCGACCAGGTTGCTGAGGAAGCCGATCGGGTCGCTGATGATGTCGCCGATCACGCTCGCGGCCTTCGCGAGGACGTTGAACAGCATGTCCTTGAGCTTCAGGATCGTCTTGATGACGCCGACGACGGCGTCGATCGCCTTGGCGACGAGGCCCTTGTTGGCGGCCTTGAGCTCCTCGATCCGCTCGTCGAGCGCGTCTCGCGAGGCGACGTACTTCTGCGCGAGCTGGTCGACCATCGCGTCCTGCTTGTTGTCGACGTCGCTGGAGAGGTCGTCCCACTGCTGGTCGAGCTTGGCCTCGGCGTCCTTGCCGACCTTCTGCAGGTCCTGCGGGAGCTGCGTGACGTAGTCGTGGACCTCGGCGCGGCCGGCGGCGATCTTCATGCGCGCCGCGTTGAGCTCGTTGCCGACGAGGTCGGCGACCTCGCCGATCACGCCGTCCATCGCCGTCATGTAGCCGTCGCGGCCCTCCGAGTAGAAGACGTTGACCTCGCTCGGCATGCCGAACAACTTGTCCTTGAGCCACCGGGCGCCGCCGAAGAAGCCGCTGTAGCGGTCGTCCTTGTAGGCGTCCATCCGCGCGCCGACGTGGTTCTCGAACTGTGTGCGCGCGCTCGCCTCGCCGCGGGTGAAGGTGGCCTCGACCTTGCCGTCGAGCGCTTCGAGGATGCCGGTGACCTCGGTCTTCGTCTTGGCGTAGATCGCCTGGATGTCGGTGGCGACCTTGCTCCGCTTGGTCTCGTCCTCGGTCTTGGTCTCGCCCTTGTGGCCGGCGATCTTGGCGATCGCGTCGACCTTGGAGCCCTGCATGCCCTTGAGCTGGTTGGCCTCGACGCCGGCGGCCTCCTCGCGGCCCTGGGCCAGGATCCCCTCCTCCTGGGCGCGGTACTCGGCGGGAGCGGTGGTGGCGTGCTGCTTGGCCTCCTGCTTGGCGTCGAGGGCGGCGTTGAACTCCGGCTCGTTGGCGTTCTGAAGCTGGGTCTCGGTGACCTCGGCGTCGACCATCTGCTGCTCGACCTCGGCGGGGCCCTCGGACAGGTCGGTGTCCTCGGCCGGCCGCGGGCCGGGCATCGCTCCGGCGGCGCCGACCGACGCGGTGGCGGTGCCCGGGTCGTCGGGCTGGAGCGGGACGACCTGCTTGGGGCGGCCCTTTGACGTGTCCGGGGGCGCCTCGGTAGCGCCCTTGATGTCCTTCTCCGCGTCCTTCTTGCCGCCCTTGACGAGCGCCCCGACCTGCTCCTTGGCCTCGCCGACCTTGCCCGAGCCCTTGAAGTCGTCGGCCTCCTCGAGGTTCTTGGGCGCGGCCGCGTCGATCGCCTTCTTGACGGCGGCGATGAACGCCTTGCGGTCGAAGACGCCCGGCTGCTGCTTGCCCATCTCCTCGACCTGGGCGCCCTGGGCCTGGCTGGCGACCTCGTTGCCGGGCGGCTGGGCGGCGGCCTGGGCGGCGGAAGCGCCCGCGGCGGCGGGCTGATGGGCCTTGGCCTTCTCCCCCGCGGCGCCGGACTTGCCCTTCATGGCCTGGAAGTTCGGGTCGTCCGAGGGCTCCCGCTTGGGCGCGGCCTCCGCAGGCGCGGCGGCCGCGCCGGCGGCGCCGCCCGAAGCCGCGGCGGGAGCGGCCGCGCCGCCGCCGGCCGGGGCCTGCTGGGCGGGAGCCGCGGCGGCCCCACCCCCACCACCGCCGCCCGCCGTGGCGCCCGCCGGTGCCGCACCGGCCGGTGCGGCTCCGGCCGCGGCGCCACCCTTTGCACTCGCCGCCGTCGCGCCGGCAGCGTTCGGTCCGGCAGCGGCCGCGGCAGCGCCTGCGCCGAGCGCGGCGGCGCCCGCGGCACCGGCCCCCGCGCCGAGAGCGGCCGCGCCCGCGGCGCCGGCGACCGCTCCGACCGTCCCGGGGGCTGCGCCTGGCGGAACCGGCACGCCCTGCGGAAGGTGCTGCCCCAGGAACCCCGGGAGCATCCCGGCGAGCACGCCGGCGGTCCCCGCTCCCTCCTGCGGCGTCTGCTCGGCTGCGCTGCCGCGCACGATCGCCTCGAACGCACCGAGCACGCCGCCCGGGGTCTGCGGCTGGTCCGTCGCGGTGCCCGGCGAGTCCTGAGCGGGAGCGGGCGGTGCGGGCGCCGGGCCGGCGGACGAGGTCTCAGGCGGGGCGGCGGACGAGGCCTCTGGCGGGGCGCCGTCGGGCGTGCGCCGCTCGTCGAGCATGCCCGCGACGGCGGAGTTGCCCACCAGTCGCTGGAGCGCCATCACGCCCGCCGGGCTCATCGGACCGGTCGGGACCGCCGCCGGCCCCTCAGGCACCGTCTCAGGTGCCGCGGTCGCCTGCGCCTGCTCGTCCTGCTCGCGCTCCCGTGCGACGGCCATCTAGCCCGGGAGCTCGTCCTCCGCCAGGTCGTCGACGGCTTCGAGGCCCGCCACCTCTTGGGCGCCGATGCCGGCGTCCTCCATGGCCTGGACCTCGGGCGGCGGGGCCTCTTCGGCCTCCGCCTCGTCCAGCTCCGTCTCGGGCATCGCCTCGCGCGCGAGGCGCTGCACCGCCTGGTTGCCTACGGCCGAAGCCCACGCGAGGGAGCCGGCCTGCACGGGCGCGGGAGCTGGCCGCTCCTCCCCGTGGAGCTCGACGGCCTCTTCCTCGCGCTCACGCTGGAGGCGATCCATGCAGCGACCGTACCTGGCACGTTCGCAACCGTCGAGGGGCAGCGCGCACGTCTGCCCACTGGTTCGCCCGAACGGGCGCTAGAGGCGCCGGGCGACCACCGCGTAGCGCTTGCCTCCGACGCGCAACACGACCCGGTGGTCGCCGCGGCGGAGTGTGCGCCCGGAGATCCGGATGCGATGCACGCCCGCGGTCCGAGAGCGGACCTTGACGCGACGGACCACGCGCCCGCCGCGCGTCACGACGGCCGACACCCGCGCCCCGCGGCGCAGCGCGTAGGTCACCAGCGCCCGCCGCGTGAACACCGGCCGGGACAGCCGCACGAACCGCAGCACGCCGCAGCGCGTGGACCGCTCGACCGCGCCCCGGCGCGTGAACCGCCGCGCGCCCCGCGACACGACGACCCGACGCGTCGCCAGCTCACCTGCGGCGTCGCGCACCCGGAACCGCACGACGAAGATCCCGCGCCCCACGCCGCGCGCCCGCCAGACGAAGCCCTTCGTCCGCCGCGGGAACCGCGCCACCACGCGCCGATCCGCCCGAGGCCCGCACGATCGACACCGACACGCGGCGCCCGGCCGCCGGCACGAAGCCGATCCGCAGCCCGCGCCCCGCGCCGCGCACCTGCACGCGCGACACGCCCGCGCGGGCCGCGCACGCCGCCGGGTCCGCGCCGGAGCCCACGACGGGCAGCACGCCCGGCGAGAACGCCTCGCTCAGCACGCGCCCCTCGCTGTCGGCGGGCGCGCGGCGGCCGAGCAGCGCCAGCACCGTCGGCGCGACGTCGACGTTCTGGGCCGAGCCCGGGTTCGCGAGCGTGTCGTCGAACCGCGGCCCCACGACCCCGCCCACCGCCTGCTGGCGCACGAGGTCGCCTCCGGAGATCACCGCGAACGTGTTGTCGGTCGTCTGCGGCCCGCCATGGTTGCCGGTCAACGGGTTCACGGGGTCCGACCACGCGGCGCCCTCTCCGCGCGTCACGAACAGGTCGCCGGTCCGCTCACCCGCGATGCGCCAGCCCGGGTGGGCCTCGGCCAGCGTGTGCGCCGCGCCGCCGTCCGCGGCGTTCGGCACCCGGTAGAGCGCCTCGTCCGCGGCCGGCAGCGCCGCCGCGCGCATCCGCGCGAGCACCGCCTCGCGATCCGCCCGGCCGCGATCCTTCAGATAGACCATGTCGACGGACCCGTTCTGCACGATCAGGTAGTCGTCGGAGGAGAGCCCCGCCGCGCGGAACCGGAGGTCCAGCGACGTCCGGTCGGGCGTCGTGTCCATCGAGTGGTCGGAGACGACGAGCATCACCGTCCGCCCCCACAAGCCCGAGCGAGCGCTGCTGATCCACGAACCGCCGCAGCTCCTCGTCGGCCATCCCGATCGCCGCCTCGTACGCGGCGCCCGCCCCCGTGGCGTGGCCCGCGGAGTCGATCTGCGGGAAGTTGACGAACGACAGGTTGGGCCGCTTGACGGCGCCGTCGGCCGGGACGCCCTCGCGCACCGAGCGCAGCACCTCGTCCATGACGATCGTGTCCGACGCCGCGTAGCCGGTCGCCGGGTTGACGGCTACGTCCCGGCAGTAGGGCGTGTCGTCGCCGGGGTCCTCGCACGGAGTCCACAGGTAGTCCGCGTCGAACGCCGGGGCTGCGACCGCCCGCCGGGTGGAGAACAGCCGCGCGAGCTTCGGCTTGCCGAAGATCCCCGCGGTGGTGATCGTGTCCGCGCCCGCCTGCCGCCGCGCCGCGGTGAAGAAGTTCTCGGCGATCACGCAGCCGGCCGCCTGGCCGTCGGTCTCGACGGGCGCGTTGGGCGCGGCCGCCTCGTCGCCCGGGCAGCCGGAGCGGCCGTAGACGGCGAACGCGTTCCCCGGGATGCCAGAGCGGTCACCGAACGCGCCCGTCGCCATCGCCGTGTGGTTCGGGTTGGTCTCGGCGACCATGATCGAGCGCGACTCGCGGTAGTAGGTCGATCGCGCGCCCTGGCCGGCGAGCAGCGAGCTCAGGAACGGCGCCCGCCCCGCGTCGACCTCGTCGCCGTCGAGGGCGTCGAGCACGAACACGTAGACGAGCGGCCCGCCCGGGTCCGCCGGCGCCTGCGCGCCGGCCGCCGGGGCCAGCAGCGCGAGCCCCAGCACCCCGAGCAGGAGTGCCCTCACAGGCGCCTCGACGTGAGCCGCGCCCGCACCACGCGGCCGGACGCGAGCCGCGCGGACAGCCGCACCACGTAGTCGCCGCGGCGCCGCGCCTTCAGCCGCAGCCGGTAGGTGCGCTCCGCGACGCCGGACTTCACGACGAACCGCTTCACGCGGGTACCGCCGCGCCGCACGTCGACGGTCACCCGTGCGGGCGATCCGAGCCGGAACGCGACCCCGAGCCCGCGCCGCCCGAACGCCGGGCGCTCGAGCTTGAACGAGCTCAGCGCCCCGCACGACTCGCGCCGGTAGAACGCCGGCCGCTTCGAGAACCGCCCGCCGCGCCGCACGAGCGCCACCCGCCGCACGTCGCGCAGCCCGCGCGGCAGCTTCATCGTGAAGCGCACGGAGTACAGCCCGTCACCGCCCCGCCGGCCGTTCCACAGCACGGCCCGCTTGAAGCGCGCCACGCGCCGGTTGCCGAGCACCCGGCGCCCGGACGAGTGCTGGAAGACGTCGATCGCCACCCGCCGCGCCCGCGCGCGCCTGAAGCCCAGCCGCAGCCCGCGGCCCCGCGCCCGCACCGAGACCGACTTGAAGCCGGAGGTCGCCGCGCACGCCACCGCGCTGTCGTCGCAGCGCTCGCGCGGGTCGACCTGCGATGGGCAGACGTCCTGGGCGCTCGCGGTCGGCGCGAGGGCGAGCGACGCCGCCAGCGCGGCGAGCAGTAACAGGAACCGCAGCATCCGCGGTCCAGTATCCGGCAAACTGCGCCGCGCATGCGCAACCAGCCTGTGAATCGACGCACGTTCCTGGCCGGTGCCGCCGCCGGGACCGGCGCGCTGCTGCTCCCCACCCCCGCGTTCAGCCGCCGCCTCCAGCTCCCGCTGGCCAGGGACGTCGCCTTCGCCCAGGGCGTCGCCTCCGGCCAGCCCGCCACCAGCGGCATCACGCTGTGGACGAAGCTCGACGGGCTCACGCGCGACGCCCGCCTGCAGGTCGAGATCTCGCCCGACGAGGACTTCCGCCGCGTCATCTACCGCAAGTCCGCCACGGCGCGGGCCTCGACCGGCCATACGGTCCACCATCGCGCCGAGCACAAGGTGCTCAGGCCCGGCGAGCGTTACTTCTATCGCTTCGTCACCTGCACGGTCGACGGCCCTGTCGGCCGCTTCCAGACCGCCCGGCCGGCCGACTCCCGCGAGCCCGTGCGGATCGCGTTCTTCTCCTGCCAGGACTACGAGTCGGGCTACTACACCGCCCACGCCGCGCTGGCGAGGGAGCCCGACGTCGATTTCACGATCTGCCTCGGCGACTACATCTACGAGAAGCACTACGACGACGCCGCGGTGCGCAAGGACTCCACGGGAGCCAACCGGGACGCCGAGGTCCAGACCCTGCCGGAGTACCGCGACAAGTACGCGCTCTACCACTCCGACGCCAACCTCCGCGCGGTCCGAGCCGCCCACCCGATGCTCGTCATCTGGGACGACCACGAGGTCGAGGACAACTGGGCGCGCGATCAGCCCGGCAGCGCCACCGACAACCCGCGCGTGCCGTTCCTCGAGCGCCGCGCCAGCGGCTTCAAGGCGTTCTTCGAGCACCATCCGCGGATGCGGGTGGCCGGCGACCGTGACCGCATCTACGGCTCCCAGCGGTTCGGGGCCAACGCCGAGGTCTTCCTGCTCGACCAGCGCTCCTACCGCGACGATCAGCCGTGCGGCGACCAGCTGTTCGCGCCGTGCGCCGACGGATCCGCGCCGGGTCGCACGCTGCTCGGCGGCGCCCAGAAGGAGTGGCTGGTGCGCTCGCTGGCCGCCTCGAAGGCGACCTGGAAGATCGTCGGCAACCAGGTGATGGTGATGTCGCTCGACCTGCCCGCCGGCAACGCGATCAACCCCGACCAGTGGGACGGCTACGCCGCCGAGCGGCGCGAGATCCTCGAGCGCGTCAGCGCCGTGAAGGACATCACCTTCGTGACCGGCGACATCCACACGTTCTTCGCCGGGCGCGTCACGCCGTCCGGCCGCCAGGGCGTCGGCCAGCCGGCTCCCGTCGCGACCGAGTTCGTGGGCGGCTCGATCACCTCCAAGGGCGTGGCGGACACCGCCACCGGCGAGGGCGGGCGCGAGATCGGCACGATCCCGGCCGACGCCACGCTGCGCGCCAACAACCCGCACTTCGCCTACGCCAACCAGAGCTCCAAGGGCTACGCCGTGCTGGAGGCGCGCCCGGACGAGCTGCTGGTCACCTACAAGGGCGTCGGCACCACGCAGCAGCCCACCTCGCCCCCGGTCACGCTGGCCCGCTTCCGGGTCCCGCGCGGCCGGGCCGAGGTGGAGTCGCTCGCAGCTACTTCGCGTACATCGACTCGATCACGGAGGCGTACTTCTCGGCGATCGGGCGCCGCTTGAGCTTCATCGTCGGCGTCAGCTCCTCGCCGCCGGGCATCCAGTCGCCCTCGAGGATCGTGAACTTCTTGATCTGCTCGACGCGCGAGAGCCGGTCGTTGGCCTTGTCGACGCCCTGCTGGACCGCGGCGCGGATCGCGTCCACGCCCGCCAGCTCCTCGAGCGACGAGCCCTCCATCCCGTTCTGGGCGGCGAAGGCGGGCGCGAAGTCGGCGTCGAGCACGATCAGCGCGGTGTTGTAGGAGCGCGCGTCGCCGATCACGCACGCCTGCCCGATCAGCGGGCTCGCGCCCTTCAGCTCGGACTCGATGTTGGCCGGCGACATGTTCTTGCCGGCCGCGCTGATGATCAGCTCCTTCTTGCGGTCCACGATCTTGATGTAGCCGTCGTCGTCGATCGTCGCGATGTCGCCGGTGTGCAGCCAGCCGTCGGCATCCAGGGCCTCGGCCGTGCGGTCGGGCAGGTTGCGGTAGCCCGTCATCACGACGTCGGAGCGGACGAGCAGCTCGCCGTCCTCCGCGAGCCGGGCCTCGACGCCCGGCGTGGGCGGGCCGACGGTGCCGATCTTGATCTTCTCCGGCGGGTTGCACGCGCCGGCGCCGCAGGTCTCCGACATGCCCCACAGCTCGGCGACCGGGACGCCGATGGCGTGGAAGAACACCGAGCACCTCGCGCGGCGTCGGCGCCGCGCCGACGTTGACGGCGGCGATCTCGTCGAAGCCGAGCATCGCCCGGATCGCGGAGAACAGCTGCGCGTCGGCCTCCGCGACGGTGGCCGCGAGGTCCTCGGGGACGTCCTCGCCCGCCTGCTCGAGCTCCACCTTGCGCATCGCGGCGTCCAGCCACGCGCGCTTCTGCTCGGCGCCCTCTCCCGAGGCCAGGTAGGCCTCCATGCCGGCCTTGAGCTTCTCCCAGATCCGCGGCACGGCGAAGAACCACGTCGGCTTGACGGCCGGCAGGTACGCCACGATCTCGCGCGGGTTCGGGCACGTCGTGATCGTCATCGCGTAGACGATCGGCAGGTAGTGGTGGGCCATCCGCTCGGCGATGTGGGCCGCGGGCAGCCAGGAGATGACCTTCGAGCCGTCGGGGAAGCGGATCAGCTGCTCGACGCCCTTGGTGGCGGCCATCAGGTTGCGGTGCACGAGCTGGACGCCCTTCGGCGGCCCCGTGGTGCCCGACGTGTAGATCAGCGTGATCGTGTCCTCGGGCTCGACCGCGCGCCACGCGGCGTCGACGTCGAAGGAGGACTCGGTGGCCTCCACCTCCGCCCACGACAGGTCGCCCTCGCGGACGGCGCCCTCCACCACGACGATGTGCGCCAGGTCGGGCAGCTGCGGGCGGATCGGCGCGAAGCGCTCCCCGAAGATCTCCTCGACGATCGCCACCTTGGCCTTGGCGTCGCCGACCACGTAGGCGATCTGCTCCGGCGAGGAGGTCGCGTAGATCGAGAACGGCGTCGCGCCCAGCGACATGACCGCCAGGTCGGCGATGTGGAACTCGGGCCGGTTGGCGAGCATGATCGCGACGGTGTCGCCACGGCCGACGCCCAGCTCGTGCAGCCCGCGCGCGAGCGCGTCGACGCGGTCGCGCAGCTCGGCCCACGTCAGCGATACCTCGTCGTCCTTGGTGCGGACGGCGACGCGGTCCGGGTGGTCCTCCGCGGTGATCCGGAAGGCCTCGGCGATGGTGGCGGCGCCGACGGCGCGCGAACCGGCGGCGGCAGGTGGGGCGCTCATGGAGCCGACCCTACCTCGCCGCGTTAACGCACGTTGAAGCCTTCTCCGGTCAGGCGCCCGATGTCGTTCGTGAGCCCGATCACCGCCAGCCCGATCACCAGCGCGAAGCCGATGAAGCCGGCCCGCTCCATCGTCGCGAACGGGATCGGCTTGCCGCGCACCTTCTCGGCCAGCGCCCAGAAGATGTGGCCGCCGTCGAGGGGCAGGAACGGGAACAGGTTGATGACGCCGAGCGACAGGGAGATGATCGCCAGCAGGAACAGGGCCTGGGTCGCGCTGACCGAGATCGACTGCCGCGTGACCTCGTAGGAGCCGACCACGCCGGAGATCTGCTTGCGCTTCTCGGCCTGGAAGATGCCCGCGATCGTGTCGACGGTGGCGCTCGTGACCAGCCACATCTGCTCCACGGCCAGCCCGGAGGCGCGCACCGGCCCGGCGGGGTGGTCGGTGCCGCCGAAGGAGAAGCCGAGCAGCGGCCGCTTCACCGCATCGTCGTAGACGGGCGTGGCGGTCAGCGTCTTGATCTGCCCGTCGCGGCGCACGACCAGCGTCACGGGCTCGGTGGCCTTGCAGCCCGTGCCGTTCTCGGCGCACTTGTGGGTGGCGATCTGGCTGGAGATCGCCTGGTTCTGCTCGCGCAGGGTCGTCGCCGGCCTGCGGCTTCTTGCCGTCGACGGAGATCAGCACGTCGCCCTTCTCGAGGATCCCGGCGGCCGGCGAGCCCGCCCTGATCGTCGGCGACCCGCGGCGGCGGCTCGCTCGTGCCGTTGGCCCAGTAGATGCCGGCCAGGATCAGGAACGCCAGCACGATGTTGACCGCCGGGCCGGCGCCGATCACGACGATGCGCTTCCACACCGGCTGGCGGTAGTAGGCGCGGTGGACGACCTCCGGAGGCACGTCCTCCTCCGGGTTCATCCCGGTGATCTTCACGTAGCCGCCGAGCGGGATCGCCCCGATCGCGTACTCGGTCTCGCCGCGCCGCTTGCGCGCGATCAGCGGCGGGAAGAACAGCGCGAAGCGCTCCACGCGCATGCCGACGGCCTTGGCGGCCGCGAAGTGCCCCGCCTCGTGCAGGATGATCAGGGCCGCGAAGCCCAGGAACGCGAGGATCCAGCTCATGCGGCCAGGGCCCCGATCAGCTCGCCGGCCACCTCGCGCGCCTCGCCGTCGGCCACGTAGAGGGTCTCGAAGGCGTGCACGCGCATCGCGCCGACGCGCTCCAGCGTCTGCTCGATCACCGCGGCGATGCCCATGAACGGCAGGCGCCCGTTGAGGAACGCGTGCACGGCCACCTCGTTGGCGGCGTTGAGCACGCACGGCCCCGTGCCGCCGGCCTCGGCCGCCTCGCGCGAGAGCCGCAGGCACGGGAACGCGTCCACGTCCGGCGGCTCGAAGGTCAGGGCGCCGACCTCGGCGAGGTCGAGCCTGGGCACCGGCACGTCGACGCGCTCGGGATGGTGCAGCGCGTAGGCGATCGGGACCCGCATGTCGGGGTGCCCGAGGTGCGCGAGCGTCGCGCCGTCGCACATGGCGACCATCGCGTGGACGATCGACTGCGGGTGCACCACGACGTCGATCCGGTCGTAGGGCGTGCCGAAGAGGTGGTGGGCCTCGATCACCTCGAGCCCCTTGTTCATCAGCGTCGCCGAGTCGATCGTGATCTTGCCGCCCATCGCCCACGTGGGGTGCTTGAGCGCCTGCTCGACCGTGACGTCCTCCATCTCGGCGCGCGAGCGGCCGCGGAACGGGCCGCCGGAGGCGGTGATGGTCAGGCGGTCGACGGTGCCGGCGCGCTCGCCGGCGATCAGCTGGTGCAGCGCGGAGTGCTCGGAGTCGACGGGGATCAGCTGCGCCCCGGTGGCCTCGGCCAGCGCGGTCACGAGCTCGCCGCCCACCACCAGCGACTCCTTGTTGGCCAGCGCGACGTCGACGCCCTCGGTGAGCGCGACGATCGTGGGGCCGAGCCCGGCCGAGCCGACGATCGCGTTGAGCACCAGGTCGGCGTCGGACTCGGCGACGAGCCGCACCAGGCCCTCGGGCCCGGCCAGCACCTCGCCCTCGGTCCACGCCTCGGCGGCGCGGGCCGCCGCGTCGGCGTCGGAGAGCGCGATCCGCCCGACGCCGTGCTCGCGCGCCTGCGCGACCAGCGCCTCATGGGCGCGGCCGGCGGACAGGCCGACGATCTCGAACTCACCGGCCGCGCGCTGCACCACGTCGAGTGCCTGCGTGCCGATCGAGCCGGTCGAGCCCAGGATGAGCAACCGCTTCACGGCGGCCCATTGTGGCAGGGGGTTTCTCAGGGCTACGTAAGGGCCGGGCGCCGGAACGCGTCCGGATCGGCGAGCAGCGCGGTCAGCGCCTCGACGCTCTGCGGGCGGCTGAAGAGGAAGCCCTGGGCGGTGTCGCAGCCCGCCGCGGTCAGGTGCGCGAGCTGGTCGTCGGTCTCCACGCCCTCGGCGGTCACCGACAGCCCGAGCGAGTGGCCGAGCTCGATCACGGCGGCCACGATGGCCGCGTCCTCGCCGCTGGCGGGGAGCCCGCGCACGAACGAGCGGTCGATCTTCACGCAGTCGAGCGGGAACTGGCGCAGGTAGCGCAGCGACGAGTAGCCGGTGCCGAAGTCGTCGACGGCGATCTGCACGCCGAGCGCCTTGAGCTCGCGCAGCACCTCGATCGAGCCCTCCGCGTCCTCGGCCAGCACGCTCTCGGTCACCTCGAGGCACAGCGCGGCGGGATCCATGCCGGTCGAGTCGAGCACGCCCGCGAGGACGCTGGTCACCGCGTCGCCGGCCGACAGCTGGCGGGCGGAGACGTTGACGCGCATCAGCACGTCGGGGCCGATCACCCCGGCCGCGCGCCACTCCTGGGCGCGGCGGCAGGACTCCTCGAGCACCCAGGCGCCGATCGGGACGATCAGCCCGGTCTCCTCGGCGAGCGAGATGAAGTCGCCAGGGCCGAGCAGCCCGCGCTGCGGGTGCTGCCAGCGCACGAGCGCCTCCATGCCGACCAGCTCGCCCATCATCGAGACCTCGGGCTGGAAGTGCAGGGTCAGCTGGCTCAGCGCGAGCGCCTGGCGGAGGTCGCTCTCCAGGCTCAGGCGGGCGACGGAGCGCTGGCGCATCACGTCGTCGAACAGCGCCGAGCGCCCGCCGCCGTTCTGCTTGGCGCGGTACATGGCGGCGTCGGCGTCGCGGATCAGCTCGTCGGCCGAGCGGCCGGGGCCGGTGGCGAGCGCGATGCCGATGCTGGCCGTCGAGAACACCTGGCCGGAGCCGAGCTGGAACGGCCGCCCCAGCGCCTTGAGCACGCGCTCGGCGACGGCCAGCGCGTCCTGCTCGTCGCCCAGGTCCTCGCACAGGATCGCGAACTCGTCGCCGCCGAAGCGCGCCACCAGCTCGTGCCGGCGCACCACGGAGCACAGCCGCTGGGCGGTCGCGGAGAGCAGCTTGTCGCCGGCGCCGTGGCCGAGCGAGTCGTTGACGAGCTTGAAGCGGTCCAGGTCGAGGAACAGCACCGCCACCGCGCCGGGATGGCGGTTGAGGCGCTCGAGCGCGCTCTCGAGCCGGTGGCTGAACATCAGCCGGCTCGGCAGGTCGGTCAGCGGGTCGCGCAGCAGCTGCGTCTCGTTGGCGCGCCAGGCGACGACGTGGGCGAGGCTGGCGGCGAGCACGAAGCCGCCGTGGATCAGCGACCAGCGCCACGGGTGGGCGATCGCGTCGGGGTGGTTGTAGACGTGCTGGGCGCCGAACACGCTGGCCAGCCCGTGGTGCAGCACGACCATCGCCAGCGCCATCCCGAACGGGAGCCAGTCCTGGTAGAGCGCCAGCACGGCGATCATCACGAAGAAGTGGAAGTGGGCCTCGATCGCGCCGTTCCACAGGTGCACGAGCACCGCGGATGAGGCGATCAGCCCGAAGGACGCGCACGCCGAGCGCACGCGAGGGCTCACGCCCTCGGTGGAGGCGGCGACGGCGGCCATCGCGATCAGGCCGCCCTCGATCCCGGCGTGCACGATGCCGAGGCCCTGGACGAGCGCGAAGATGCGCCAGACCGGCGGCGTGGAGCCAGAGCAGCGTCACCACCATGTGGTGACGGCGGCGCCAGACGTGCTCGTCGAGCAGCTGGCCCTGCGGGAGCCAGTGCCGCAACGCGGTGAATGGCGCCGACAGGCGGGCGGACATAGCCCAGTCCTCGGCCGCCCGCCGGCGCGACTTGAATTCAGCGCAACAACATGGCGGGCGTGCGCCCGGACAGCCGCACGCACTCGCGCGTGAGGTGCGGCTGGTCCGCGTAGCCGGCGTCCAGCGCACGGCGCGCCAGGTCGCCGGCGTCCCCGAGGGCGAGGAAGCGGCGGAAGCGCAGCACCCGGTGGAGCGTCTTCGGCCCGTAACCGGCGGCCGCCGCGCAGCGGCGGCGGAGCTGGCGCTCGCTGAGCCCGAGCTCCTCGGCCAGCGCCTCGACGCGGGCGCGCGGGTCGGCGAGCCGCCGCGCCGCGGCCTGCACGGCGCGGTCCGGCGGGGCGGCGGCGAGCAGCTCGGCCGCGATCGCCGCCACGCGCCGCGCCGCCTCGCGCGGGTCCAGGTCCCCGGGCAGCCGCTCGGCCAGGTCGGGGCGCAGCTCGGCCAGGTCCACGCGCACGTCGCGCAGCTCGGCCAGCGGCAGCCCGAGCACCGCGCCGGCCCCTGGGCCGAAGCGCGCCCCCGCGTACACGGCCCCGGGCGTGTGGCGCACCGGCGCCGGCCCGGTGTCGGGCCCGGCGACGAACGCGCCGCGCCCCGACTGCCAGATCAGGTCGCTGCAGGCGTCGGGCAGCACCGGCGTGACGGTGGGCTCCTCCCCCACCGTCCGCGTCCACAGGCACTCGAGGCCCGGTGCGGGGAGCTCGCGGTAGCTCATCGGTACCTCAGCAGCGGCAGCACGAACCACAGGACCACCAGCAGCGCGGCCACGGCGCCCGGGAAGACCCACACGGCCGCGCCGTCGAAGAGGAAGTCGGTGATCAGGACGACCGCCCCGAGGATCGCGACCGCGAGCGCGACGAGCCCCGCGATCAGCAGCCGGTTGGCCGACTCGATGATGTAGTCGCGGTCGTTCTGGTGGAACCGCAGCCGGTGGGTGGCGGTGGGCGCGATCAGGCAGGTCGTCGAGACGGCCGTGGCGATCAGCACGCCGTAGAAGAGGTCGCGCTGGAACGACGTGGTGCGCTCAAAGCCCTGCGCGAACGGGACCGTGAGCAGGAACGCGAACAGGATCTGCACCCCCGGCAACGCCACGCGCAGCTCGTTGAGCAGCTCGATCATCTGGCGATCGCGCTTGTACTCCTCGGGACTGCGATCGTCCGCGGCCATCGCCCTCCGACTCTAAAGGAGGGCCAGCCAGACGTAGTAGCCGGCGACGAGCGTGAAGAACGCCGCGTCGAGGCGGTCCAGCGCGCCGCCGTGGGCGCCGAACGCCTTGCCCGTGTCCTTCGTTCCCGCGTCGCGCTTGACCTGGGACTCGAACAGGTCGCCGAGCGGGGCCGCCATGCCGACCGCGACGCCCAGCAGCACCGCGTCCCAGCCGCCCAGCCAGTCCTGGTAGAGCCCCGCGCACCACGTCGCCAGCACCGCGGTGAGGAACCCGATCACGAGCCCCTCCACCGTCTTGTTGGGCGAGATCCGAGGCGCCAGCCGCCTCGTGCCGAAGTAGCGCCCGCCGAAGTAGGCCCCCGAGTCGCCGATGAACGTCCCGACGAGGATGTCGATGATGATCCCGTCGCCGTGCGGGGTGCCGCGCAGCAGCACGGCATGGGCGATCGCCATCCCCACCCAGAAGACGCCGAACACCGTGAAGGCCATGCTCGCGGTGACGGTCTGCCCCTCGCGCAGCGGCATCGCCACCGCCAGCAGGAACATCAGCGGCACGAACGCGACCACGGCCAGCAGCACCTGGCGCTCGTCCCCGAGCTGGGCCGCCACCGTGAGGCCGGCGAGTGCGAGGAAGCCGACGAGCTTGACCGGCCGCAGCCCCTCGTACATGCGGAACAGCTCGTGCAGGCACATCACGCCGAGCACGAACGCCCCGCCGGCGAACACCCAGTCGCCGTAGACGATGATGAAGATCGCGAACGCGATCAGCGGCAGCGCCACGATCACGCGCGCCGGCAGGTCCGACGAGCCGCGCGAGGGGCGGCGCTTGGAGCGCGAGCGCGACGCCATCAGCGCCCGCCGAACCGGCGGCCCCGGCTCCCGTAGGCCTCCAGGGCGGCTTCCAGGTCCGCTCGCGAGAAGTCCGGCCACAGCACGTCGGTGAAGTGCAGCTCGGAGTACGCCGACTGCCACAGCAGGTAGTTCGAGAGCCGCATCTCGCCGCTCGTGCGGATCACCAGGTCCGGGTCGTGCATCTCGGGGGCGTAGAGGAGCTTCGCGAAGTCCTCCTCGTCGCCTCCCTCGAAGCGCCGCGCGGCGTCCACGATCTCGGCCCGGCCGCCGTAGTTGAAGGCGATGAAGAGCGTGATCCGCTCGTTGACCGCGGTCGTCTCCTCCGCCCATGCCATCTGCTCGACCAGCTCGGGCGCGACGCCCTCGCGACGGCCGATGAAGCGCATGCGCACGCCCTCCTCGTGCAGCTCGGGCGTCTCCCCGAGGATGCGCTCGGAGAACATCTCCATCAGCCCGGCGATCTCCTCGGGGTCGCGCGACCAGTTCTCGGTGGAGAACGAGTAGACCGTCAGCTCGCGCACGCCCAGGTCGACCGCGTCACGCAGCCGCGCCTTGACCGTGTCCGCCCCGGCCTGGTGCCCATCGGCCACCGGCAGGCCTCGTTGCTGCGCCCACCGGCCGTTGCCATCGGTGATGATGGCGACGTAGGACGGGGTCACACCTCGAGGATCTCGTCTTCCTTGCTCTTGACGAGGGCGTCGAGCTCCTTGACCTTCTCGTCGGTGAGCTTCTGCAGCGCGTCCTCGGCGCGGTGCTCGTCGTCTGAGCCGGCCTCGCCCGCGTCGCGCAGCTCACGGAGGTCGTGCATCGTGTCGCGGCGGATGTTGCGGATCGCGACCTTGCCCTCCTCGGCGAGGTTGCGCACGACCTTGACCAGCTCGCGGCGGCGCTCCTCGGTGAGCTCGGGGATCTGCAGGCGGATGATGTTGCCGTCGTTGTTCGGCGTCAGCCCGATGTCGGACTCCAGGATCGCCCGCTCGATCGCCTTCACGGAGCCCTTGTCGTAGGGCTGCACGGTGAGCAGGCGCGCCTCGGGCGCCGAGACGGTCGCGAGCTGCTTGAGCGGCGTCATGGCGCCGTAGTAGTCGACCACGATGCGGTCCAGCAGCGCGGGCGAAGCGCGCCCCGTGCGGACCGAGCCGAACTTGCCGCGCGTCGCGTCCACGGACTTGTCCATGTGCTCGCGCGCGTCCTTGAGGAAGTCGTCGATGATGGTCATGTCGTCACCAGTGTCCCCACCCGTTCGCCGGAGACTATCCGGTCGATATTCCGCTCGTCGCCCATGTTGAACACGCAGATCGGGACGTGGTTGTCCATGCACAGCGACAGCGCCGTGGAGTCCATGACCTTCAGCCCCCGCTGGAGCGCCTCGCGCGCCGCGATCTCCGGGATGAACTCGGCGTTGGGGTCCGAGTTGGGGTCGGCCGTGTAGATCCCCTCGGTGCCGTTCTTGGCCATCAGGATGATCTCCGCGTGGATCTCCAGGGCGCGCAGGGCGGCGGCCGTGTCGGAGGTGAAGAACGGGTTGCCGGTGCCGGCGGCGAAGATCACGACGCGGCCCTTCTCCAGGTGGCGCATGGCGCGGCGCCGGATGTAGGGCTCGGCGACCTCGGAGATCGTGATCGCCGACTGCACGCGGGTGTGGACGTCGAGCTTCTCCAGCGCGTCCTGCAGCGTCAGCGCGTTGAGGACGATCGCGAGCATGCCCATGTAGTCCGCGGTGGCACGGTCCATGTCCTCCGCCGCGGCGGAGACGCCGCGGTAGATGTTGCCCGCGCCGAGCACGACCGCGACCTCCACGCCACGGTCGTGCAGGCCCTTGATCTGCCGGGCGATGGCCCGGACGACCTCGGGGTCGGTCCCGTAGTCCAGGTCGCCCATCAGGGCCTCCCCGGACAGCTTGAGCAGGATCCGCTTGAAGACCGGCTCGGCCATCGGGGCGATTAGGCCCCGACGGCGAAGCGCGCGAAGCGCCGGATGACGACGTTCTCCCCGGTCGTGCCGGACAGCTCCGAGCGCAGCTGCTCGATGGTCTTGCCCTCGTACTTGTCGCCGTTGACGTGCACCTGGTTGAGGAGGACGGTCTCCTCCATCCACTTGCGCAGCTTGCCCTCGGCGATCTTGCCGCGGACGTTCTCCGGCTTGTCGGCGGCCTGCTGCTCGAACACGCGCAGCTCGGCCTGCTTGGCCTCCTCGGGGATCTCGTCCTCGGAGACGTACAGCGTCGTGGGCGAGGCGGCGATGTGCAGGGCGATCTCCCTCGCGAACGCGATGAAGTCGTCGTTGCGGGCCACGAAGTCCGTGTTGCAGTCGACCTCGATCAGCACGCCGACCTTGTTGTTGGCGTGGATGTAGGCCTGCACGGTGCCCTCGGTGGCCTCGCGGCCGCCCATCTTGAGCGCCTTGTCGCCGAGGCGGACGCGCAGCAGCTCGGCCGCCGCGTCGATGTCGCCGTCGGTCTCTCCCAGCGCCTTCTTGCAGTCCATCATGCCCGCGCCGGTGCGGTCGCGCAGCTCCTTGACCTGCGAAGCGGTGATCGTGGTGCTCACTTGGATGCCTCGTCCTTCTTCTTCGACGTCTTCTTCTTGGGCTTCTCCTCGGCGGCCTCCGGCTCGGCGGGGGCCGCGGCCTCGGGCTCGGCGGGCGGCTCGGCCGCCTTCGCCTCCTCCGCGACCTCGGTGGGCGCCTCGGTGGCGGCGGCGGGCGCCTCCTCCTTCGGCTTGCGGCTGCGCTTCGGCTTCGCGGCGGGCTTCGCCTCCGCGGCCGGCTTCTCCTCGGCGGCGGGCTCGGCCGGCGCCTCCGCGGCGGGCTCGGCCGGCGCCTCCGCGGCGGGCTCGGCCGGCGCCTCCGCGACGGGCTCGGCCGGGGCCTCCGCCGCCGGGGCGTCCGCGGCCGGCGTCTCGGCGGTGGCCGGCACGTCGGCGGCCGCCGGGGCGCTCGCCACGGCGGGCTCGGCGGCGGCGGTGGCCGCCGCGGCAGCCTCCGCGTCCGCGGTGCCCGTCGCCTGCGGCGGGGCCTCCTGGACGGCCTCGGCCACCACGGCCTCGGCCGCGTCGCGCGTCTGCGCCTCGCCGCCCTGGGTCAGTGCGGCCTCGGCGGCGGCGCGCTCGCGCTCCTGCGCCTCGGCGCGCTCCTTCTCCTCCTGCTCGCGGCGGGCCTTCTCCTCCTGCTCGCGGCGGGCCTGCTCCTCGGCCTCGCGGCGCGCCTGCTCCTCCTGCGCGCGGAAGACCGAGCGGCCCTCGTTGACCACGTCGCCGATGGCGCGCGTGATCAGCGCGCACGAGCGGATCGCGTCGTCGTTGCCCGGGATCACGTAGTCGATCCCGTCCGGGTCGCAGTTGGTGTCGACCAGGCCGATGATCGGGATGCGCAGGCGCTGGGCCTCGCGGACCGCGATCACCTCGGTCTTGAGGTCGACCACGAACATCGCGTCGGGCGGGCGCTGCATGTTCTTCACGCCGCCCAGGTTGGCCTGCAGCTTCTCGAGGTCGGCCTGCGCGGCGAGGCGCTCGCGGGTCGGCAGCAGCTGCAGCTGGCCCTCGGCCTCGTAGCGCTCGAGGTCGTGCAGGCGCCGGATGCGGTTCGAGATGGTCTGGAAGTTCGTCAGCAGGCCACCGAGCCAGCGGTGGTTGACGTACGGTTGACCGGCCGCCTCGGCGATCTCCTTCACGGAGTCGCGCGCCTGCTTCTTGGTGCCCACGAACAGCACGGTGCCGCCGCGGTGGGCGATCTCGCCCGCGAAGTTCTGGGCCTGCGAGAGCAGGGCCTCGGTCTTCAGCAGGTCGATGATGTAGATGCCGCCGTTCTCGCCATGGATGAAACGGCGCATCTTGGGGTTCCAGCGGCGAGTCTGGTGGCCGAAGTGCACGCCGGCCTCCAGCAGCTCGCGGATTCCTACCTGAGCCACGGTGTTGCTCCCTTGTCGGTTGTGGTGATGCAGCCCGGGCGAAGAGCGGTGGCGGGACCCGGCTTTGTGCCGGGCAGGGTCCGCTTGCTCCGGTGGCGTCTTTGCCGCCGCCCGGGGTCGGAGTGATGACTTTCCACGAACAGTTTAGGCAAGTTCCCGCGAGGCCCCTCGTTGCAGCCCGCAGCGAGTCGGCCCTCCCTTCCCCTACCTCCGGTGGGATCGGTTCGCTTTCCTGGCCGGCGGGGCGGTCTTCGGACCGCCCCGCCGTGCGTTAAAGCAGCTGCTGCAACTCCTCCGGGAGGGGCGATTCGAGGTCGATCGCCTCGCCCGTGACGGGGTGCGTGAAGGCCAGCCGGGCGGCGTGGAGGAACTGGCGGCGCAGCGGAGCGCGCGGACGGCCGTACTCCGGGTCGCCGAGCACCGGATGGCCGATCGCCTTCAGGTGCGCGCGGATCTGGTGGGTGCGCCCCGTCTCGAGCCGCACGCGCAGCAGCGTGTCCGGTCCGACGTGGCGCGCGACCTCGAAGTGGGTGATCGCCTCGCGCGGCTCGTCGGTCTCCGTGCTGATGCGCGTGCGGACGCGGCGGTCGCGTCCCAGCGGCGCGTCGATCGTCCCGCGCCGGGCGGCGGGCCGTCCCTCGACGAGCGCGAGGTACTCGCGCACGATCTCCCGGCGCTGCAGGGCGGCCACCAGCTCCGCGTGGACCTCGTCGGCCCGCGCCATCACGAGCAGCCCTGAGGTGTCGCGGTCCAGCCGGTGCACGACGCCGGGGCGCTCCGGGTCCGGCCCGCCGGCCACCCGCCCGGCCAGCGCCTGCACGAGCGTCCCGGAGCGGTGGCCCGCTCCCGGGTGCACGACGACGCCCGGCGGCTTGTCGACGACGATCAGGTGCTCGTCCTCGTACGCGATGCCGAAGGTGGCGGGCGGGGCCTCGGGCTCGTCCTCCTCCGCCAGCTCGCCGACCGAGACGACCTCGCCGGGCTTGACCGCGTGGCGCTTCGGGCGCGGCTCGCCGTCGACGAGCACCACGCCTCCCTCGATCAGCTTCTGCGCGGCGGCGCGGGAGCCCGCCGTGCGGGCGAGGAAGACGTCCAGCCGCTCGCCGGCGTGCTCAGGTGCGACCGTCAGCTCCACGGCTCGGCGGTCCTTCGAGGACATAGAGGAGGGTGACCACCCCGATCGTGATCGCGGCGTCGGCGACGTTGAACGCCGGCCACAGCGGGAGGTCGACGAAGTCGGTCACCGACCCCTCGACAGCGCGGTCGAGCAGGTTGCCGGCCGCGCCGCCGATCAGCAGCCCGGTCGGCAGCCACACCAGCGGCCTCGCCAGGTGCGTGAAGAAGAACGCCAACAGGGCGATCAGCGCCAGCCCGGCGACGATCGCCACCAGCGCGCCGCCACCGCTGAACAGCCCGAACGCCACGCCGCTGTTGCGCGTGTTGATCAGGTCGACGCCGGGGATCACGTCGACCTTGTCGCCACGGGCGATCGAGCCGCGGACGATCGCCTTCGTCGCCTGGTCGAGCGCCAGCACGCCCGCCGCCACGGCGGCGGCGCGCAGGAACGCCGCGCGGCGGTTCACGGGGCGATCAGGCCGACGATGATGCGCCCGCCGATGCTGAGGGCGATCAGCGCCACGATCGGGCTGAGGTCGAGCGGGCCGACGCGCAGCCCGAGGCGGCGGAAGATGCGCAGGAACGGCTCGGAGACGTCGCGCAGGAAGTCCAGCAGCGCGTTGACGACGCGGTTGTAGGGCACGCGGACGCCGAGCGAGAACACGAACGACACGACGACCCAGCCGATGATGCAGATCGAGTAGACGCCGAACAGCGCGGCGACGAAGTCGGCGATCTCCTGGCGGGCCTCCATCAGGCGCCCACCACGTCGTCCATCGCGGCGGCGAGCGCGGCGCGCACGCCGCCCCGCTCCAGCGCTGCCAGGCCGCGGGCGGTCCCGCCGCCCGGCGAGGCCACCGCGCGCCGCAGCGCGAGCGTGTCGCCGTCGTAGCGCCTGCTCAGCAACTCGGCGGTGCCCGCCATGCCCCCGGTCACGAGCTCGGCGGCCGCGGCGGGCTTCATCCCGCGCGCCACGGCGGCGTCCACCCAC
Source organism: uncultured Solirubrobacteraceae bacterium (assembly GCA_963723395.1). Taxonomy (GTDB): domain Bacteria; phylum Actinomycetota; class Thermoleophilia; order Solirubrobacterales; family Solirubrobacteraceae; genus DATFQI01. The sequence goes on from CAVRQL010000008.1 coordinate 217,659, forward strand.
GCCTCCACGAACACCGCCCAGTAGGCAGGGGCGACGCCGGAGCAGGCCCCGGCGACCTCCATCAGCGGCTCGGGAACGTCGACGACGGCGCCGATGCGCCCGAACAGCTCGCGCACCGCCGCAAGCTGCCTCTCGTCGACCGGCTCGTCGGGCTCGGCGAACGCGAACACGCCGCGCTCGACCTCGGCGGGGGTGTTCGGCTCCACGCGGAAGACGGGGGTGTCGGGGTAGGCGGCGCGGACGTCGGCCTGCGTGACGTCGCCGAGGATCGACACGACGACGTTGGCGGCATCACCGATCTCGGCCGCCACGTCGGTGAGCTGCTTCGGCTTGTGGGCGAGGATGACCAGGTCGGCCCGCTCGGCCAGCTCGCGGTTGGAGGCGACGGCCTCGCCGCCGACCGCCGCGGCCAGCGCGGCGGCGCGGCCGGACCCCGAATCGGTGCACAGGATCGGCTCGCGCCATCCGCGCGCCAGCGCGGAGGCCATGTTGCCCGACCCGATGAACCCGACCTTCATGCGCCGCAGCTTACGAGCCGCAGCTCACGATTGATTGAAGAAGCCCTTCTCGATCAGCCGGGCGCGCTCTTCCGCCGAGACCTCGACGTTGCGCGGCGTGAGCAGGAACACCTTGTCGGCGATCCGCTGCATCCCGCCGTCCAGCGCGTAGGTGAGGCCGGACGCGAAGTCGATCAGGCGCTTGGAGAGGTCGGCGTCGGAGCCCTGCAGGTTCAGGATCACGGGGATCGAGTCCTTGAACTTGTCCGCGACGTCCTGGGCGTCGTTGAAGGACTTCGGGATGACCAGGTGCACGCGGACGTCCTTCCCGTTCGTGCGGCCGGCGGCCGCGGAGCCGCCGCTGCCCACGGAGCGCAGCACGCTGGTGCGCCGCTCGGAGGGAGCGTCGTCGGCGAAGATGTCGTCGATCTCGTCGCGGCGGCGGCGGGACTGCAGCCGGCGGACGTTGGGCCGCTCGCGGTAGCGGTTCTCGAGCTCCGCCTCGTGCTCCCGAGGGTCGGGCTCTTCTTCGTGCTCGTCGTAGCCAGCCTCGCGGTCCTCGGCGAGGCCGAAGTAGACGAGCGTGCGGTGCCAGGTGTCGCTGAAGCCCATGTCGCGTGGAGGTTCGGGGTCGAGCAGGAGTTCCCTGCAACCAGCCAGTCTAGGCGTTAGCCTTCCGGCCATCGGCGCGTCCCGCGCCCGACCTCCTGACCGGATGTCCACGCCATCCGGCCGCGCGGAGGGAAAGGGGATCGATGTCCTCGGGACGAGTGGCACGACCGGTCAGCCTGCTCCGGAGGGGCGTCGCGCGCGTGGAGGCGGAGCTCCTGCCGGTGGAGGGACCATGACCACTCGCAAGCACTTCAAGGCGCTCGTGCGCGAGCGCATGCGCCAGACCGGCGAGCGCTACAGCGTCGCCCGCGCCCACGTCGCGGGCGATGCGCCGGCCGAGGGCACGTGGGAACTGCGCGGCGGCGTCCACGACGACACCGCGGCGTTCGCCAACGTCCTCGCCAACACCGGGATCGTCGCGCCGCACACCGGCGAGCCGCTGACCGAGGCGATGATCCTCGGGGTCGGCGGCGGCCTCGGCGCGGGCTACATCCTGTGGGAGTTCGCCGCCCACGAAACGCGCAAGCGCGTCCTCGTACTCGGCCACCGCCGGCTGTGGCAGTACCCGGCGCGGTGGGCCGCCGAGACCGCGGACCGGCTGGGTCTCCACGCCGAGCTGCGCGAGACCGGCGGGGCGCGCGCGGCGGAGCGCGACCTCGCCGCCGCCCTGGATCGGGGCCTGCCGGCGATCTTGTGGATCGACCCGTACCGCCTCGGCCACCGCCATCTGCCCGACTGGCTCGACGGGTACGGCGGCGGGCCCGTCGTCGCCTACGGCCGCGACGGCGGCGGCGTGCTGATCGACGACCGCTCGACGACCCGCATCGCGATCCCGGCGGAGCGCTTGGCCGACGCTCGGGCGCGCGTGGTCTCCTACAAGCGCCGCCTGATCGAGATCGACCCGGAGTTGGTGGAGATCGACGGCGAGCGCCTGCGCGCCGCGGTCGAGGAGGGGCTGGCGCTCCAGGTCGAGCACCTGCGCTCCCGCTCGGACTCGTTCGGGCTGCCCGCGTGGGCCAAGTGGGCGCGGATGCTCACGGGCCGTGCCGCCAAGGCGTGGCCGACGGTGTTCGCCGACGGGCGCGGCCTGGCCAGCGCGATGGCCTCGATCCACGCCGACGCAGCCCAGGGCCGCCACCTGCGCGGGCTGTACGCCGACTTCCTCGACGAAGCGGGCCCGTTGGCCGGCCGCGATCTCCGCGCCGCGGCGGCGGCGTGGCGGGAGGCGGCTACGGCGTGGGAGCGCCTCGTCGACGTGGCGCTCCCGCCGGGCAGCGAGCTGCGGGTGGCCATCGAGTCCGGGCGCGACGAGGAGCGCTGGGCGCTGCAGGCGCGGCTGGACGCCACTTACGAGGTGTCGTTCGAGTCGCTCGCCGAGGCCGTCACCGGCATCCACGCGGCGGAGACCGCGGCCGTCGAGGCTCAGGCGTAGAGGCTGGAGCCGACCCGCACGATCGTCGCTCCCTCCTGCGCGGCGACCGCGTAGTCCTGGGAGGTGCCCATCGAGAGGTGGCGCAGCCCGTGCTCGCTTGCGAGCTCGCGTAGGCGGGCGAAGTGCGGGCGGCTGTCCTCGGGGTCCTCGGCGAACGGCGGCATCGTCATCAGCCCCACGACGGACACCGGGCAGCGCTCGATGAAGGCGCCCAGCTCGGCCGGGGCGATGCCGGCCTTGTCGTCGTCGCCGGCCACGTTGACCTCGACGAGCACCTCGGTCTCCGGGGTCCCGTACTGGTCGAGCTTGCGCAGGGCCGAGTCAGACGCCACCGAGTGGATCAGCTCCACGTACGGGAGGATGTCCTTGACCTTGCGGCTCTGGAGCTGGCCGATGAAGTGCCAGCGGAACACGCCCGGGTGCGCGTCGGCCTTGGCGGCGAGGTCCTGGGCGCGGTTCTCGCCGAGCAGCGTCACGCCCGCCTCCGCCAGCACCTCGAGCTCCTCGAGCGGGACGTACTTGACGGCGGCCAGCAGCTCGGCGTCGCCGATCTGCTCGCGGATGCGCTCCGCGTTCTCGCGCACCCGGGAGGCGTCGATCCCGGTGATCAGGCGCGCCATACGACCCCCGCCTGGCGCCCCGTCTTCCCGCCGTCGGCGCGGTGGGAGAAGAACAGGTCGTTGCGGCACATCGTGCACAGGCCCGCGTCGTGGACGGCCTCGACGCCGGCCTCCTCGAGCTGTGCGCGGGCGGCGCCCGGCATGTCCAGGTTGCGCTCCCCCACCCTGTGGCCGGGGATCATCGCGTGGACCTCCTCGCCGACCTCGTAGCAGCAGCCGCGCGCGCCCGGGCCGATCGCGGCCTGGATCGGGCCCTCCACGCCCAGCTCGCGCAGCGCGGCGACGCCCTCGGCGATGATCCGCCCCGCCAGCGGCCGGTAGCCGACGTGCAGCGCCGCCACGCCGCCCTCGGCGGCCAGCAGCACCGGCATGCAGTCGGCCACGAACACCAGCGCCGCGACGTCGTCGAGCACGGTGGCCTGGCCGTCCTCCTCGGCGGAGGGCCGGGCCTCGCCGGGCGGCTCGGTCGCGCGGCGGACCGTCGTCCCGTGCACCTGGCGGCCGTACAGGAACCGCTCCCGCGGCACGCCCACCGCCGCCGCCAGCCGGTCCCGGTTGGCGTCCACGTTGGCGCCGTCGTCGTCGGTCAGCCGCCCGAGGTTGAGCGAGTCGAACGGCTCCGCGGACACGCCCCCGCGGCGCGAGGAGAACAGCACGCGGCCGCCCGGCAGCGAGGCGGCGACGTGCTCGCCGTCCCAGCGGAACGGCGCGGGGAGCTCCGGTCGGTCCATGCCGATCGATCCTACGAGCCCAGGGCGACGGCCAGCTGCTCGTCGCGGCCGCCGGCCCGGCCCTCGAGCATCGCCACCTGCGCCGCGTCGAGCCCGGCGCCGACCGCCGGCCCCTCCAGGCCCGCGGCGACGAGGTCGTCGCCGTTGATCTCCAGGCGCCGGTGACGCACGTCCGTGAGCCACCGCTCGGCGGCACCGCGATCCCCGAGCGCACCGGCCACGGCGACCGCCTCCGGCCGCTCGCGCCGCAGCAGGCGCCACAGCTCCGCATCGTCAAGGCCTTCGGGGAGCGGCTCGGCGGCGGCCGCCGCCACGACGGCCTGGCGCTCCTGGGCGGTGAACTCGAGCGCGTCGAGCCGCTCCGCGAGCCCGCCCGCGCCGAGCACGCAGATCGCCAGCATCGCCAGGTCCTCGCGCGCGTCCGGCGGGCACAGCTCGCTAGCAGCCTCGATCAGCGCGCCGTCGGCCGAGAACGTCCCGAGCACCTGCGCGCCCAGCCCGTACCGCTCCAGCCACAGCAGCGCATCCGGCTGCGGCTCGCGCAGCAGCAGCCGCAGCTCCGATCCCAGCCGCGCGCCGCTGACGGTGTCGACGGTCGCCGCGGCGGCCAGCGCGTCCGTGTGCTCGTCGGGCTCGAAGCCGAGCCGGGCGGCGTAGCGGGCCATGCGCAGCAGCCGCGTCGGGTCGTCGGCGAACGAGGCGTCGTGGAGCACCCGCAGCACGCCGGCCTCCAGGTCCTCGCGGGCGCCGGGGTGCTCTACGAGCGCGCCGTCCGCCACGCGCAGCGCGATCGCGTTGACGCTGAAGTCGCGCCGCCGCAGGTCGTCCTCGATGCTCGCGCCGGGGCGCACGTCGGGCAGCGCGCCCGGGCGCTCGTAGCGTCTCGGTGCGCGCCGAGACGACGTCGAACACCGCCGTGCCCGAGCGCACCGTCGCGGTGCCGAAGCGCTCGTGGACGACGACGTCGCCGCTCAGCCGCGCGGCCGCGTGGCGCGCCACCGGCACGGCGTCGCCCTCCACCACGAAGTCCAGCTCGCGCGGCACGCGGCCGAGCAGCGCGTCGCGCACCGCACCCCCGACCACGTAGAGCCCCGGCTCGCCGGCCAGCGCCTCGAGCGCCGGCTCGGCGCCCGGCGCCCGCCACATGGTCGCGAGGAGCTCGCTCACGGACGGCAGCCTACGGGCCGTCCATGCGGACCCGGTCAGGCGCGCGCGGTGGCGAGCGCCGCCGCGAGCCCGGCGGCCATCACCGGCATGTCGGTGGCCGCCGTGAGCATCGCGAAGCGCCCGGAGTAGAGCGGGACGTCCTCCGCGGCCAGGCAGTGCACGCCCGCGATCACGCCCGCCGCCGCGCACGCCTCGCGCACGCGGTCCAGCGCCTCCAGCACCGGCGGGTGCTCGAGCCGGACGGTCGGCTGCAGCCCGTAGGTGAGCGCGAGGTCCGACGGGCCGACGTAGATCCCGTCCAGCCCCGGCGTGGCCGCGATCTCCTCCGCGCGCTCGACACCTGCGCGCGTCTCGATCATCACCAGGCACAGCGGCTCGCCGCTCGCGGGCCCGCAGCGCCCCGGTCGAGCGGAAGCCGGTCGGCGCGTAACGGCACGCTCCGACGGCGGCCGCCGCCTGCTCGCCGTCCTCGACCATCGGCACGATCACGCCGTGGGCGCCGAGGTCCAGCGCCTGCCCGATCGTGTGCGCCTCGTTGCGCGCCACGCGCACCAGCGAGGGCACCTCGATCGCCTGCAGCATCGAGGCCATCGCCTCCGGCGAGACCGCGCCGTGCTGCTGGTCGATCACCACGTAGCCCGGGCCGCACCGCGAGGCCGCCTCCGCGGTCAGCGACGACGGGACCATCAGCCACAGGCCGATCACCGGCCCGCCGGCCTCCAGCTGCTCTCTCAGCACCTTCCGCCTCCCCACGTCTCGCAGGCCGTCACCAGGTCGTCGAACGTCCGCAGGCTCACCGTGCCCTTGCCGTCGGCGAGCACGAACTCGCCGCGGCCCGCGTGCTTGACGAGCGCCGTGTCGTCGCCGGGCGAGCCGCCGGGGTCCAACGTCAGCTCGCCGCCCGGCGGGATCACGGTGCCGAACCGGAACGGATAGCCGAAGACGAACCGGTCCGGCCGCCCGCTCAGGTGCAGCTTGAGCACGTGACCGCCGAGGTCCACCGGGTCGCCGGTCGTGTTGGCGATCGTCACCGACTCCGGCCGGGACGGGTGCGCGGAGACGCGCACCTTGCCGGCCAGCGGGTCGCTGCACGCGACCCGGCAGGGGTAGATCGCCGAGGCGCGCAGGTCGCCGTCGGGGTCGAACAGGTATGCGCCGTCGCCGTCGTTCTCGAACGCGCTCTCCTTCAGGCACCAGTGCAGCCCGTCGTTCCCGCAGCCGACCCGCAGCCGCAGCGTGTCGCCCGGGCGCGATGGCCGTCCCCGCGGGGAGCCGGTAGCCCGGCACGTGGCCCGCGCCGAAGCGCAGGAACGAGTCGCGGATCCACCAGCCGCCCACCGGCAGCGCACGCGAGCCGCCGTTGTGCACGTCGACCCACTCGCCGTTGAGGTTGCCGGCGTCGTCGCCGTCGGCGTCCCAGTTGACCGTCACCGTGATCGGGATGTCCTGGTCGGGGCCGGAGCCGCATGCCGCCGGGTCATACAGCGCGCGCCGATCGGCGCGCATCCGCTGGGCGATCACGCCGTACTCGCGGTTGTGGGCGTTCTCCACCGGGTTGGGCAGCCACAGCGCCAGCCCCTGCTGCAGCTCGAGCTTGGCCAGGTCGCGCCAGCGGCCGCGCACCTTGACCCAGACGGAGCGGCGCTGGCGCTTGTTGGAGTGGCTGCTCGCCTTCTGGGCGGCCACCCGGACGCGCCACTTGGAGCCGCGGATGTAGCGCTCGACCAGCGAGGTCGCCGCCAGCCCGTGGCAGGCGCCGCGGCGGCGGCTCGGGTACTTGCTGTAGCGGCTCAGCTCCATCGCGTTGATGCCGGTGAAGCGGATCGTCTTGACGGCGTGCGTGCCGTCGGCCTCGACGTCGGCGCGGATCGTGTCGCCGTCGGCGATGAACTTGACCTTGGCGTCCCAGAACGTGCACACGGGCCGCTTGGCGCCCGCGACGCAGGGCGCGCGGTGGACCGCCTGGGCGGCGGGAGCGAGCACCAGCAGCGCGGCGACCGCGCACATCAGACCCCTGAGCATCGCGCCAGGGTAGCCTCGCGGCATGCTCGTCGACGTCGAGGCCGAGGAGCGCTACTGGTACCCCGACGACGGCGGGATCGTGTGGCTGGCCGGCTACCAGCCGGTTGCCGCCGACGGCCGCTTCCTCGCGCGCGACGCGCCGGAGCTCCTCGCCGCCGGGCTGCGCACCAGCGGCGTGGCGGGCGCGCGCTTCAACCAGGACGTGCTGGAGTCCGACGACGTGGCGCCGGGCCGCCCACTCGACCTTGCGGCGCGACGCCGCCAACGAGCACGACCCGAACGCGATCGCGGTCCACGTCCCAGGCGGCGCGCAGCTCGGCTGGGTGCCGCGCGAGCTCGCCGCCGAGCTGGCGGGCGAGCTCGACGCCGGCCGCCCGCTGTCGGCGATCGTGCTCCGCGAGCAGCGCGCCTCGCCGCGCGATCCCCGCACCGGGGTGACGATGCTGCTCGCGCGAGCGGGCTCGATCGAGCTGAACGTCCGCTAGGTTCGCGCGCCATGGAGATCCCCGAGGGCTTCGCCCCGTTCGAGATGCAGGGCCCGTTCCTCGAGCACGTCGGCCCGATCCTCGAGCGCGACGGCACCTTCGGGCTGCTCGTCTCCGACCAGCCACACCAACCACCGGGGCACGATCCAGGGCGGGCTGCTCTCGACCTTCGTGGACTTCGCGATGGGCCGCGCGATCGAGTCCGACGCCGAGGACGGCAAGGACCGCGCCACCGTGAGCCTGACCGTCGACTACCTCAAGCCCGCCCAGCCCGGCGACTGGGTCGAGGCGCACACGCGCGTGGAGCGCGTCGGCGGCACCCTGTCGTTCGCCGACTGCTCGCTCGTCGTCGGCGACAAGGAGATCGTCCGCGGCCGCGCCGTCTGGGTGGTCGCCGGATGATCGTCGACGCCTGGCTCCAGCACCCGACGCCGACGTTCCTCGGGCACGACATGTTCGCCTCGCTGCGGCGCTGGACCGGCGGCGAGATGCCCACCGAGCCGATCCCGATCGACGCCACGATCGCCGCGATGGACGCCGGCGGCGTGGGCTTCGGGCTGCTGAGCGCCTGGCACGCGCCGCAGGGCCCGCTGATCGGAAACGACCAGGTCGCCGAGTGGGTCGCCGCCCACCCGGACCGCCTCGCCGGCGTCGCGGCGGTGAACCTCGCCAGGCCGATGGAGGCGGTGCGCGAGCTGCGCCGCTGCGTCACCGAGCTCGGCTTCAAGGCGCTGCGCGTGATCCCGTGGCTGTGGGAGGCGCCGCCGACCGACCGCCGCTACTACCCGCTGTACGCCGCGTGCGTGGAGCTCGGCGTGCCGTTCTGCACGCAGGTCGGCCACACCGGCCCGCTGATGCCGTCCGAGACCGGCCGCCCGATCCCCTACATCGACCAGGTGGCGATCGACTTCCCGGAGCTGGTGATCGTCGGCGGGCACATCGGCTACCCGTGGACGGAGGAGATGGTCGCCGTCGCCCGCAAGCACGAGAACGTCTACATCGACACCTCGGCGTACACGGCGCGCCGCTACCCGCCGGAGCTCGTCGCCTACATGCAGGGCCGCGGCGGGCGCCGCAAGGTCCTGTTCGGCACCAACTGGCCGATGATCCCGCCCGAGAAGGCGCTCGAGGACCTCGACGCCCATGGCCTCGACGACGAGGTCCGCGAGCTGTTCCTGGGCGGCAACGCCCGACGCGTCTTCGCTCTCTAGAGTTAGGGAACCCTAACTTCCCGGAGTGCCGATGCCCCTCCGCTGTGCCCTGCTCGCCCTGCTGGTCGCCCTCGTCCTCGCCGGCTGCGGCTCGGACGAGGAGGAGTCGGAGCGGGGGCCGCCGCCCCCGCGGCGGCGGGCGACCGAGCGTTCCCCGCCTCCGTGGAACACGAGTTCGGCACCACCACGGTGGAGGCCAAGCCCGAGCGCATCGTCGTCGTCGGCCTCACCGAGCAGGACGTCGTGCTCCAGCTGGGCTACAAGCCGATCGCCACGACGGAGTGGTACGGCGACCAGCCCTCCGCGGTGTGGCCGTGGGCCCAGGAGGCGCTGGGCGACGCGAAGCCGACCGTGCTGAAGGCCACCGACGGCTTCCCGTTCGAGAAGATCGCCGGGCCTGAAACCGGACCTGATCATCGGCGTCAACTCCGGGATGAAGAAGAAGGACTACGACAAGCTCTCCCAGCTCGCGCCGACGGTCGCGGGGCCGAAGGGCGAGGCGCGGTACTTCTCGCCGTGGGACGTCCAGGTCGAGATGATCGGGCAGGCGCTCGGCAAGCCCGAGGAGGGCAAGCAGCTGGTCGCGGACGTCAAGAAGGCCTACGCCGACGCCGCGGCGGAGCACCCCGACTTCAAGGGCAAGACCGCGACGTTCAGCCAGAACGCCTTCTACAACGGGCTCATCTACGTCTACCCGGACGGCCTGAACACGGAGTTCCTCACCTACCTCGGCTTCAAGATGAACCCCAAGATCACCGCGCTGGCCGACCGGATCGGCGAGCAGGTCGGCATCTCCGAGGAGCGCCTGGACACGCTGGACGCCGACGTGATCGTGTTCGCCACGGAGAAGCCCGGCGACGTCAAGGCGCTCGAGAAGGTCCCGACCTTCAAGGACCTCAGGGCGGTGACGGAGAACCGGTCGGTCTACACGGACGGCACGCTGGCGGGCGCCCTGTACTTCATGACCCCGCTCAGCCTCGAGTACGCGCTGGATCGCCTCGTCCCGCAGCTGCAGGACGCCGTCGACGGCAAGGCGCCGCGCAAGGTGATGGACACGAGCGGCTAGAAGTCGATCCCGCGCGGCAGCGTGAAGGTGTTGAGCGGCCGCTTGGACTTCGGGCTGGACCGGACCTTGGTGCGCAGCCGGTAGACGGCGGCCGTCTCGCCCTTCGGCGCCTTGACGGTCAGCCGGAACGACCCGTCCGGCTTGGGCATGACCTTCGCCACGAACACGGTCTTCGTGCAGCCGACCCGCCGCTGGAGCTCGACCATGCGGTCGGCTTTGCGCAACGCGAACGGCCCGGAGACCCGCCCCGCGATCGTGACCTTGCCACCGGCCGCGCTCATCGCCGTGATCCGCATGCGCCGCGCGAGCTTGAGCTTGAGCGACCGGTTGCTTCCGATGCGCGCCTCGTAGCGCGCGGCGTTGGACCCGCGCAGTCGCTTCGGCGGGAGCGGCGCGGTCGCCGAGAACGAGCCGTCGGCGGCCACCACCGGGCTCGCGACCGCCTTGCCCGTGGGGGCGAAGACGATCGACACCTTCCGGCCCGCGAACCGGCGGTCGGCCACGCCGACCAGCCGGACGCGGTTGCCGACCGGGACGACGTCCTCGAGCACGACGAGCCGCTCGGTGCAGGCGAGCACGAGGTCGGAGGCACCCGTCTCCTCCCCCTTGACCTCGCCCCGGTCGGGCGGGGGGTCCTCGGGCCGCGTGCCGCCGGTCTCCGGTGGCGGGGCGGGGTTGCGCCAATGCTTGACGCCGGTCCTCGTCAAGGCGCCGACCGAGGCGGTGATCGTGTCGTCGCCGACCATCGCTCCCCGGTAGCAGTACCGGGCGACGCCGTCGGCGCCGGTGGTGAGGAAGTCACCGCCCGGATGCTTGCCCGTGACGCCGAAGTCGACGCGGACGTCGCGGACCGGCGCCCCAGCACCGGTGGTGAGCTTCGCGTCGACGCAGGCGGTCCTCCCGACGAGGACGTCCTCGCTCGCGGGGGTGAGCGCCAGCTGCCCGACCGTGGCGATGCCGGCGAGCGCCAGCCCGCCGCTGTAGCCGTAGGAGTCGAACTCGTCGAACCCGTACACGGTCACGCCGAAGGGCGCCGGGCCTTCCACGTGGTGGCTGCCGAGCTCGACCGGCACTTGCGCGCCCACGAAGCCGGAGCTCGCGATCGCCGTGAAGGTGGACGGCGGCAGCGGTTGTCCGTCGAGGCGCACCCCTGCGGCCGCGGAGGCGGGCACGACGAGGTTCAGGAAGTTGCTCGCGAACCCGGTCGACGGCGTGCTGACCGTGTAGGAGTCCTGGAACTGCTCGTAGGGCGGCACGATGACCATGAACGGGTCCGACACCTGGGTGTCGAACGTCGTCCCGTTCGAGTACTGGACCAGCAGCACGGGCTTGTCGGCCTCGACCACCGAGGCACCGTCGATCAGCCGCTCGTGGAAGCGACCGGCGTCGAGCGTCGCCACCGTCACGCCGTCGACCTTGACCTTGGTGCCGTCCTGGGCCGCGAGGACCCGGAAGGTGTCGCCACCCGTCCGCGTCGCCAGCGGCATCGTCACGAAGCGCCGGCCCCACGTCTCGACCGGGGTGAGCTGCTCGACCAGGTGGTCGCAGTACGACGCCGAGCGCGGGACGTTCGCGCACACGTGGCCGCCGAACGCCGCCACCGGCCGGTTCGAGGTGATCAGCGTGCCGGTGACGTCCTCGGCGGAGCGGAGCTGGTAGGCCTCGCCCATGCCGAGGGCGACCGTGAACGGCTCCCCCGCCGGATGCTCGCCCTCGAGCGGCACCGACGGCGTGATCGTCACCGTCGTGTGCTCCGCCGTCGCCACGACGGCGGCCTCGGGGGCGTCCAGCGCGTCGTAGGAGATCACGCGGTACTCGGTGCCGAGCGCGTCGGTCGGGAGGCCCAGGAAGGCGTCGGTGGTGAACTTGATGCGGTTGAGGCCGTAGACGCTCACGTCCGCGCCGGCCGTCACGTGGATGCCCCGGTCCTGGGTGTTCGCGGAGGTGCCAGCTGGGCGGCGGACGGGATCGACACGGACGTCGCCTGCCCCGGCGTGACCGTGAACGGCGTGCTGAACTCGAGCCCGGGGACCTGCACCTTGCCCGAGGTCGCGGTGTCGCCCGCGATGAACAGGGTCAGCGTCGGCGGCTCGTTGTAGTTGGTCGGGAAGGCGAGCCAGAAGTCGCGACCGCGGCTGTCGCGCAGGCCGGGCTGGCCTCCGACGACGATCTGCGCCGTGGCGGTGTCGACCCCGCCGTCGCCGTCATCGACGCCCAGCCCGACGGTGTAGGTGCCCGGCGCCGCGAAGGCGTGCTCGACCTTCTTCCCGGACCCTGTCGTGCCGTCCCCGAACGTCCAGGCGAACGCGTGGACGTCGGCGCCTGGATCGCGGGCGATGCCGCGCATCGCCACCGTCTCGCCGACGGCCGCCGACACGGGCGCCACGACGTCGGCCTCCGGCGCGACGTTGGTCACGGTCACCTTCGCGGTGTCCGAGACGGTGCCCTTGTCGTCCGTGACGCTGACGGTGGCGGTGAACTCGCCGTCGTTGCGATAGACGTGCTCCTGCTCGACGCCCGTCGCGCGGATCGCTGCCGTCGCCGAAGTCCCACGTGACGGTGGTGAACTCGTCGGGCGGCGTGCTCGGCCCGCCGAGCTGGACCGTGCCGCCCTCGGCGGTGGCCCGGTCGGGGCCGGCGTGCGCCTCGGCATCCGCCACGGTCACCGTGCCCGTCGCCGTCGACGTGTCGCCCGACGGGTCGGTCGCGGTGAAGGTCAGCGTGTAGTCGCCGGCGTCGGCGTAGGCGTGCGTGAACTCCAGCGTGCCGCCACCGGTCGAGTCCTGCGTCTGGCCCGCGCTGCCGTCGCCGAAGTCGACGCCCACCGTGGTCTGCTCGGTCGCGCCGGTGTAGAGCGTCACCCGGTACGTGCGCGTGCGTGCCGACCGGAGCGCGCGGGTAGGCGGGCGCCGAGAGCCCGGGCGGGACGTTGGCGACCTGGACGGTCGCGGTGTCGACCGCCGTGGCGCCGTCGTCGTCGGTCACGGTCAGCTCGGCGGTGTACGTCCCGGGTTGTCCGTAGCTGTGACCGATGTACGGCCCGGTCGTGGTCTCGGGCGCCGTGCCGTCGCCGAAGTCCCACCTGTAGCTCGCGATCTGGCCGTCGGGATCGGACGATCCGCTCGCGTCGAAGGTGACGGAGCTGTTCTCGAACGCCTCGAGGTCCGGGCCCGCGTGGGCCACCGGCGGCTGGTTCCCGCCGGGATCCGGGGTGAGGCGGCGCTCGACGACGCGGGCGTTGCGCGCGAACAGCTCGACGTCCTCGAGGTGGGCCTCGATGGCGTCGGCGGACGCTCGCATCGACTCCACCGCGGACACGTTGAGCGGCGTGTCGGAGCGATCGGACCCGAGGTCGTCCCGCACCACGTCGATCTGCTCGTCGGTGAGGCCCGCGTCGCGCATGCGCTGTGTCTCGTCGGCGGTGAAGCCGTTGACGCGGATGTCGTCGCGCTCGGCCTGCATGCGGTCGAGGTTGGCCTGGCTCGTCACGGCCGGCGCCGTGAACCGGGTGTCCCCGAGCGTCTCCATGGCGGAGGAGAACGCGCGCAGGTCGCTCACCTGCGTCTCCAGCGAGCCGAGCAGCGCGTAGCCCTGGTCGGCGACCGCGCCGGCCTGGAGGCGGACGAACTCGTCGCTGCCGGCCTCCTCGGCGCCCTGGAAGCGCTCGTAGGCGTGCAGCAGCGCCGCCGCGTGGCCGTAGGAGGCCTCGGAGGTGCGCACCAGCGCGTCGGCCTGCGGCTGCTCCGCGATCTCCGGCAGCCCGAGCACCGGCGGCGGCGTCACCGTCTGGAAGTTCGGGGTCGGGCGGGTCGTCGGCGATCCGCGAGCTGATCTTCCCGTTGATGCAGACGCCCTCCTTGAGGATCATCTGCGCGAGCGCCTCCTTGGAGAAGAACGTCTTCTTCGACGAAGGAGACGAGGATCTCGCGCGCCTGCTGCTGGACGGCGATGTCGAGGTACAGCGCCTCGCCGGCCGGGAGGATCGCCGCCATCCGGCCGGCGGCGACGGCCGTCGCGCCCATGGTGAGGCCGAGCTGCGCGGAATCCTTGATCCTCGTGCCCGCCTCGTAGAGCTCGAGCAGCGCGCACGTCACGGTCAGGGTGTCGCCGATCACGCGCATGCCGCTCTTGAACCCGGCCACGGCGCTCTGCAGGAACTCCGGCGGGCAGTCCTCGCACTCCGTGACCGTGATGGTCTCCGAGACCACCGTGCTGTCGTCGCCGTTGTCGCCGACGATCCAGTAGTCGCCGGGGATCAGCGCCGGCGCCACGATCGGGACGTGCTGGAAGGCGCTGAACCCGACGATCCTCCGAGTGCCCATCGCCGGGTGGTCGCAGGTCGGCGTCGGCGCCGGGCCGGGGACCGCCTCGACGACGCACAGGATCCCGCCGGAGAAGCCCGCCTTCACGTACGCCCAGATCGCCTCCTGGTCGTTGAACTGCTCGACCGGATCGCCGCTCTCGTTGGCGGGGTTGATGCTGATGACCTCGGCCGCGGCCGGCTGGGCGCACAGCGCCAGGAGCACAAGGACCGTCCCGGCCAACCCCGCCAAGCCGCGCATGGCGCGACACTAGGGCAGGTCGAGAAACCGGTGCAACAGCTGGGCCTAGCCGGAAGGCGAGGTTCAGGCGATCGCGGCGCGCACGTCGGCGGCCTTCGGGTCCCGCCCGAAGCCGGTGAGCGCCCAGGTCGCGCCCGCGCGCTCCCACGGCGCCGGGTCCTCGCCGGGCTCGATCGCGACCACGACGTCGTGCCCGTCGGGCAGCTCGGCGACCACCTCGGCCAGGGCGTCGGGTCCGGGGAGGTCGATCGGGAAGTAGCCGTCGTAGCGGGCCGCGCGGCGCACCGGGCGCCGGTTCGGATAGCGGCCCGCGACCCATACCGGGACGCGCGCCGGCGGCTGCAGCTCGCCGCCCCAGTACGCCTGGAGCCGGTCCAGGCCGTCGTCGAGAAGGCGCGCGCGCTCGCGCGGGTCCTGCTCCTCGCCCGGGAACGCGAACTCGCCGTGGCGGTCGCCGCCGAGGCCGACCCCCAGCACGAGCCGGCCGCCGCTCAGGCGCTGCAGCGTCGCCGTCTCGCGGGCGAGCTTGTGCGGGCGCCGCCTCGCGACCGGCGTGACCATCGGGCCGATCGTCACGCGCTCGGTCCGCATCGCGATCGCGGCGAGCGCGATCCACGGGTCGGCGACGTCGCGGACCTCGGCGTAGACGACGTGGTCCCAGACGAAGAACCCGTCCCAGCCCGCCGCCTCGCTCTCGGCGGCCAGCTCGGCCGCGAGCGCCGGGTCGGACAGCTCGCCGAACAACGCGACGAAGATGGCCCGCTTCACCGCGGCCTCACGGGCACGCCCGCCGCCTCCAGGTGGTCCTTGACCTCGCCGATCCGGTAGCGGCCGTAGTGGAAGATCGAGGCGCACAGCACCGCATCCGCGCCCGCCTGCAGGCCGTCGAGGAGGTGCTCGGGCTCCCCCGCCCCGCCCGAGGCGATCACGGGCACGTCGACGGCGCCGGTGATCGCCCGCAGCAACTCGGTGTCGTAGCCGTCCTGGGTGCCGTCGCGGTCCATCGAGGTGAGCAGGATCTCACCGGCGCCGCGCTCGACGCCCTCCCGCGCCCAGGTGACGGCGTCGACGCCGGTCGGCGTGCGCCCGCCGGCCACGAACACCTCCCAGCCGCTCTCCCCGCGCTTGGCGTCGATCGCCAGCACCACGCACTGGGCGCCGAACACCTGGGCCAGCTCGTCGAGCAGCGCCGGCCGCGCCACCGCCGCGGAGTTGATCGACACCTTGTCGGCGCCCGCGTCGAGCACCGCGTGGGCGTCCGCGACCTCGCGCACCCCGCCGCCGATCGTGAACGGGACGAACACGTCGTCGGCCGCCCGCCGCGCGAGCTCGACCACCGTGGAGCGCTTGTCCGACGTGGCAGTGATGTCGAGGAAGACCAGCTCGTCTGCGCCCTCGGCGTCGTAGTGCGCGGCCAGCTCCACCGGGTCGCCGGCGTCGCGGATGTCGATGAACCGGGTGCCCTTGACGACCCGGCCCGCATCGACGTCCATGCAGGGGATGACGCGCTTGTAGTGCACGGTCACCCAGTGTGACCGGTGAGGTACTCCTGCATCCCGGGCGCCATCCGGGCGACGATCGCCTCGGGCTCCATCGAGGCGATCGGCTCGACCTCGAGCACGTGCCGGTACATCAGCAGCCCCAGCAGCTGGGAGCCGAACAGCGCCGAGCGCTCCTGCGCGTCCGGGAGCGTCGAGGCGCCGCGCGATGCGGTCCAGCAGCTCGGTGCGGACGAAGCCCCGCAGGGCCACCGCCGCGGGCTCGTGGATCATCGCCGAGCGGACCATCGCCACCAGCGCGACGCCGAAGCGCTCGTCGTCCCACACCTCGAGGACCCGGCGCAGGAGCCGGGCGGCGAAGTCGTCCAGCTCGCCCTCGTCGAGCACGTCGGCCATCAGCTCGGCCATCGACACGGGCATCTCCAGAGCCGCCGCGAACAGCCCGTCCTTGGACTTGAAGTGGTACGAGACGAGCGCGACGTCGACGCCCGCCGCCTCGGCCACGTCGCGCAGCCGCGTGCGGTCGTAGCCGCGGGCGCTGAACGCCTCGCGCGCCGCCGCGAGGATCGCCTCGCGCGTCGTGCTCGCCCCGGGCCGGCGCCCTCGCTTGATTTCACTCACGGTTGAAATATACGCCACGGGCCTGTACGGTCCTTCTCATCAGCCGTTGAATTCTTCAGGAGCCGCCCATGCCCGTCCGACTCATCGCCGGCCTGCTCGCCCTCCAGCTCGTGCTCATCGCGCTGTTCGTGCTCCCCGGCCACGACCCGAAGCCGCACGACCTCCCGGTCGGCGTCGTGGGCGCGGCCACGCTCCCGGCGCCGATGGAGACGCACCGCTACGCCACGGAGTCGGCGGCGCGCGAGGCGATCGAGGAGCGCGAGGTCTACGGCGCGGTCGCAGGCCGGACGCTGCTCGTGGCCTCGGCGGCCAGCCCGTCGGTCGCGCAGATGCTGCGCGAGGCGGCTCCCGCCACCGAGGTCCGCGACGTCGTCCCGACCGCCGAGGCCGATCCGCGCGGCGCCACGATCAACCTCGCGTTCCTGCCGCTGATGGTCGTGACGATCCCGCTCGCGATCGTGCTCATGGGCCTCCCCCGCGCCCGGCTGCTGGGCGCGCTGACGGCGTTCGCCGCCGCCAGCGGCCTGCTGTCGATCGCGCTCGTCTCGGGCGCCATGGACGCGCTGCCCGGCAGCTATCTCGCGCTGTCGGCCGTGGCGGCGCTGGCCGTGCTCGCCGTCGCCCTGCCGGTGGCCGGCCTCGTGCGGCTGCTCGGGCCGCGCGGCGCAGGGATCGGCGCGCTGCTGTTCGTCGCCATCGGCAACCCCGGCTCGGGCAACGCCACCGCGCCCGAGCTGCTGCCCGGCTTCTGGCGCGCGGTCGGTCCCCTGCTCCCGCCGGGCGCCGGCGGACAGGCGCTGCGGACCACCGCGTACTTCGACGCGTCCGCCCTCGTGCAGCCGCTGCTCGTCCTGACCGCCTGGGCGGTGGCGGGAGTGGTCTTGATCGTGCTCGCGCGGCGCCGGGGCGGGCGGGACGACATCGCCGCGCCGGCGACGCGGCGGCCCACATCCCGCGTGGCGGTGCCGGCATGAGCCGGAATCGCGCGCAGGCCGCCGCCGGCAGCGGCCTCTTCCTCGCGATCGCGCCGGGCATGGTGGCCGGCGTGATCCCGTACTGGCTGACCGGCTGGGAGGCGCACGACGCCCCGCTCGCGCTGCGCATCGCGGGCGGCGCGCTGATCGCGGCCGGCGTCCCGGTGCTGCTGCACTCGTTCGGGCGCTTCGTGATCGAGGGGATCGGGACGCCCGCCCCGGTCGCCCCCACCGAGCACCTCGTGGTCGGCGGCCTGTACCGCTACGTGCGCAACCCGATGTACCTGGCCGTCGTGGCCACGGTGCTCGGCCAGGCGGCGCTGCTCGGCCGCCCGATCCTGCTGGTCTGGGGCGCCGTCGCGGGCGCGGCGATGTGGGCGTTCGCGAGCGGGTACGAGGAGCCCGCCCTCGCCGACCAATTCGGGGACGAGTACGAGCGCTACCGGCGCAGCGTGCCGGGCTGGCTGCCGAGGCGCATCGAGAAGACCTGACCGGGCCAGCCCTTCACGTCGAAGGTCCCGTCCTTGACGAAGCCCTGGTCCTCGTAGAAGCCGACGAGCTTCGGGGCGCCGGCCCAGCAGTCCACGCGCAGCAGGTCCACACCGGCCTCTCGCGCCAGCCCGACGGCGTGCTCGGCCAGCCGCGCGCCGATCCGGTTGCCCGCCAGCGCGCGCGAGCTCAGCAGCAGCTCGACGTAGAGCTCCGGTTCCGGGACCGGGTGCACGTGCTCGGGGCGCTCGCCGACGACCAGCGCCCCCGCGACGCGCCCGTCCTGCTCGGCCATCCACAGCCCGTCGCCCTCCGCCCACTCGTGCACCCGCGCGACCATGCGCTGGTTCTCGGACATCGGCCGCTCGCCCCACTGGCCGGTCTGCCCGCGCGCCACCATCCAGGCGACCGCCTCGTCGAACAGCGCGATCACGGCCTCCGCGTCGGCCGGCGTGCCGGGACGGATCCTCACGCGCCGTCGAGCGCCGCCTGGCCCTCGGCGATCGTGAAGCGCCCCTCGTAGAGCGCCTTGCCGACGATCACCCCGGCGAGGTTGACCTGCCGCAGCGCCGCGAGCCCGCGCAGGTCGTCGAGCTGCCCGATGCCGCCGGAGTACAGGAAGCGCCCGCGCACGGCCTCGGCCACGGCGGCGACCTCGTCGAGGTCCGGCCCCTCGAGCTTGCCGTCGCGATCGACGTTGGTGTAGACGAACGAGCGCACGCCGCGGTCGGCAAGCCTGCGGATCGCGTCGGCGGCGGGCATCTGCGTGGTCTGCGTCCAGCCCGAGGTGGAGATCAGCCCGTCGCGCACGTCGACGGAGACGACGATCCGCGGCCCGAACGCGCGCAGGATGTCGTCGAGGAAGTCGACGTCGCGGAACGCCGCGGTGCCCACGATGGCGCGCTCGGCGCCGGCGCGCAGCGCGTCGCGCACGGCGGCCAGCGTGCGCAGCCCGCCGCCGTACTGGACCGGCACCCCGGTCTGGGTCGTGATGCGGCGCAGGTGCTCGATCGACTTCGGCTCGCCCGAGCGCGCCCCGTCGAGGTCGACGACGTGCAGGAAGCGCGCACCCGCGTCGACCCAGCTCTGGGCGGCGGTGGCCGGGTCGTCGTTGTAGACGGTCTTGTCCTCGAAGCGGCCCTGGACGAGCCGGACCGCGTTCCCGTCGAGGATGTCGATCGCCGGGTAGAGGATCACGCCGCGACCCTCGCGCACACGTTCGCGAAGTTCGCGAGCAGCGCCAGCCCGTCGCGCGAGGACTTCTCGGGGTGGAACTGCACGCCGTAGACGGAGCCGCGCTCGACGATCGAGGCGAACGGCTCGCCGTACTCGCCGGTGCCGACGACGTCGGACGGCTCCGAGGGACGGCAGGCGAAGGAGTGCACGTGGTAGAAGGCGGCCGCCGCGCCGAGGCCCTCGGTGAGCGCCGACCCGCGCCGGAAGGTGACGAGGTTCCAGCCGATGTGCGGCAGCTTGGGCGCCCGCAGCGGCGTCACCTCGCCGGGCAGCAGGCCGAGGCCCGTCGCGCCCTCGAACTCGGCCGAGCGCTCGAACAGCAGCTGCATGCCGAGGCAGACGCCGAGCAGCGGCGCGGTCAGGCCGCGCAGCACGTCCTCGAGCCCCAGCGTGCGGACGTTGCGCATCGCCTCCGGGAACGCGCCGACGCCGGGCAGGATCACGCCGTCGGCGGAGCGCAGCACGTCGGGATCCGACGTGATGACGGGCTCCACGCCGACGTGCTCGAGCGCCTTCTCGACGCTGCGGCGGTTGCCCATCCCGTAATCGCAGATCGCGATCACAGGACGCCCTTGGTCGACGGCACGCCGGTCTCGGTCGGGTCGACGGCCACGGCGGCGCGCAGCGCGCGAGCGAGCGCCTTGAAGCAGGCCTCGATCATGTGGTGGGCGTTGGTGCCGGCCTGCAGGTCGATGTGCAGCGTGAGCCGGGCGGCGGAGGCCACCGCGCGGAAGAACTCCTCCGCGACCTCGTGCTCGAAGCCCGCGATGTCGCCCGCCGGCAGCCGGTCGAAGCCCTCGATGAGGGCGAACGGGCGCCCGGAGACGTCGATCGCGCAGGACGCCCGCGCCTCGTCCATCGGGATCACGGCGTGCCCGTAGCGGACGATGCCGCGGCGGTCGCCGAGCGCGCGGTCCAGCGCCTGGCCGAGCACGATCCCCGTGTCCTCGGCGGTGTGGTGCGCGCCCGTCTGGAGGTCGCCCGTGACCTGGACCTCGAGGTCCAGGCGGCCATGGCGGGCCAGCAGGTCGAGCATGTGGTCCAGGAAGCCGAGCCCGGTCTGCCGGGTGCCGGCGCCGGTGCCGTCCAGGCCGAGGGTCAGGGTGACGTCGGTCTCGCCGGTGCGGCGTTCGATCTGCGCTGTACGGTCGCTCACGGGCGGGGATTGTCGCAGCGAGCGTCCATCGAGGCGGCGTGCCGCTCGAAGCCCTCGGCGCGCGCGATCGGCGCCCCGGCGCGCGCCAGCTCGGCCGCGGCGGCCCCCAGGCGGACCTCGGCCATGCGGCGCCGGAAGTGGCGGACGTTGAGCCCCGAGGCGAAGCGCGCGGCGCCGCCGGTGGGGAGCGTGTGGTTGGAGCCGGCCACGTAGTCGCCGAACGCCGTGCCCGTCTCGGAGCCGACGAACAGGCAGCCGGCGCGCCGCACGCGCGGCGCCAGCGCCTCCGCCGCCTCGCCGGCCAGCTGCAGGTGCTCGGGCGCCAGCGCCTCGGCGAAGGCCAGAGCGGCGTCCATCGAGTCGGCGTGCACCGTGGTCGCGGGCAGGCCGTCGAGCAGCGCGGCGTCGTCGCTCACGGCCACCACGAGCGAGCCCTCCCCATGCTCGGCCTGCGCCTCCAGATCGAGCGCCATCGCGGCGGCGTCGCGCGCCCGCGGACAGGATCACCGTGAGGTCGCTCGGGCCGGCGAAGCCGTCGATCCCGACGTCGCCCGACACCTGGCGCTTGGCCTCCTGCACCCACAGGCTGCCGGGGCCGACGATCACGTCGGCGGCCGGGACGGTCTCGGTGCCGTAGGCGAGCGCGGCGATCGCCTGCGCGCCGCCCATCCGGAACACGGCGTCGACCTCACACAGCGCGGCTGCCGCGAGGATCGCCGGGTGGTCGCCCGCGGCGAGAACGACCTCGTCGACGCCGGCGGCGCGGGCCGTCACGGCGCCCATCACCACGGTCGACGGATACGGGTTGCGGCCCGCGGGGACGTAGATCGCGGCGCGCCCCACCGGCTGCTCGCGCAGCTTCACGGTGTGGCCCTGCGGCAGGGTCACCGACGACTCGGCGTCGATCCCCGCCTCGGCGACCGCCCGCACGTTGGCGATCGCGACCTCGAGCCCCGCGCGCACGTCGGGGTCCAGGCCCTCGAGCGCGGCGCGCAGCTCGGGGTCCGACACGCGCAGTTCGCCCCTGCCTCGGGCAGAGCCCTCATCACCGCTTCGCTCGCCTCCGAAGCGCCGCTCGTAGCCGATCAGCGCCTCGTCGCCGCCCGCGCGCACGGCCGCGACGATCTCGCGCACGTCGTCGGCCACCGACGCGCCCGGCGGGACGCCCGCGCGCACGCGCGCGGCGACCTCCGCGGCCGTGGCCGCGGTGCAGGTCAGGCGCTCAGCCGCCACCGCGGATCGGCTCGCCGGAGGCCGGCGCCGCGCTTCGGATCCGCGCCACGACGTCGTCGATCGCCGCGGCCTTGAGCTTGTGCGCGACCGGGTTGGCGATCAGCCGCGCGGTCGAGGCGGCGATCTCCTCGCGGATCACGAGCCCGTTCTCGCGCAGCGTCGTGCCGGTGGCGGTGAGGTCGACGATCCCGTGCACGAGCCCGGTCAGCGGCGCGAGCTCGACCGAGCCCTTGACCTCGACGATCTCGGCCTGCCGGCCCGTGCGCTCGAAGTAGGCGGCCGCGATCCGCGGGTACTTGGTGGCCACGCGCATCACGCCCAGCCGGCGCAGCGCCTCGGCGGCGCGGTCCTCGCCGTCGACGGTGGCGAACACCATCCGGCAGGGGCCGAACCCGAGGTCGAGCAGCTCGTAGACGTCGCGCTCGGGGTGCTCGGAGAGCACGTCCTTGCCGGTGATCCCCAGGTCGGCGGCGCCCGCCTCGACGTAGATCGGCACGTCGGAGGGCCGCATCGTGACCAGCCCGGCTTCCTCGAAGAGCAGCTTGCGGTCGTTGGAGCGCACCTCGCCGGTGTCGAACCCGAGCCCGTCGAGCAGGTCCAGCGTCTCGCCCAGCAGCGCGCCACGGGGAACGGCGATCGTGAGCCCGCTCACCGGCCCTCCCCCACCCGCGCCGCGTGCAGCCGCTCGACGTCGAGCGCCCAGCCGAACGCCGGCAGGTCGCGCCCGAAGCGCCCCAGCAGGTCGTCGTAGCGCCCGCCGCCGCCCAGCGGCGTGCCCAGCGCGGCGTCGTAGACCTCCACCACCGCGCCCGTGTAGTAGCCGAGGTGGCGCGTCAGGCCGAGGTCGAAGATCAGCCGCCCGGCGATCTCCTCGGGCAGCAGCCCGTGCACGGCGGCCAGCGGCTCGGTCTCCGGCATGTCGAGGATCTCCGGCCCGCCGCGGCGCTGGGGCACCTCGAGCAGCTCGGGGGCGTCGAAGCGCTCGACCTCGCGCGCCAGGCCGACGTAGTCGCGGGTGACCAGCTCGTGCAGGATCTGCGCCCGCGCGCCGTCCGGCACGCCGAGGCGGTCCATCAGCCGCGGGTACAGCGACGCGTCGCCGATGCCGATCCGCCAGTTCTCCAGCCCCGCCGCCTGCAGCGACTCGCACAGCACGGCGAGCGCCTCGGCGGTCCCCTCCGGCCCAGGCGCGCCGACCAGCTCGATGCCCGCCTGGAGCACCTCGCGCGGCTCGCCGCGCCCGGTCTGGACGCTCCGGTAGGCCGACGCGAAGTAGCAGAAGCGCAGCGGCGGCTCGGCGCTCGGGTAGCGGGTGGCGACCACGCGGGCGATCGGGATCGTCATGTCCGAGCGCAGGACGAGCACGTTGCCGCGCTCGTCGAACAGCTTGTAGGCGGGGTCGGCGGCCGCGGCGTCGCCGCGCACCAGCGTCGTCTCGTACTCCAGCGCCGGGGTGGCGAGCTCGCCGTAGCCACGGCGCTCGAAGACGCCGTTGATGGCGGCCGTGATCGCCCTCAGCTCGCGCATCTCGTCCGGGAGGACGTCGCGCGTGCCCGAGGGGATCGGGTGGATCACGTCGGGACGCGCTCGATCGTCGCGCCCAGCTCTCGCAGGCGCTCGTCGATGCGCTCGTAGCCGCGGTCGATCTGCTCGACGTTGTGGATCTCGCTGGTCCCGTCGGCGCACAGCGCGGCGATCAGCATCGCCATGCCGGCGCGGATGTCGGGCGAGGAGAGCCGCTGGCCGCGCAGCCGTCGCGGGCCGATCACGATCGCCCGGTGCGGGTCGCAGATCGTGATCTCGGCGCCCATCGTGATCAGCTTGTCCACGAAGAACAGCCGGTTCTCGAACATCTTCTCGAAGATCAGCACCGACCCGTCCGCCTGCGTGGCGAGCGCCACCGCGATGCTCGTGAGGTCGGCGGGGAAGGCCGGCCACGGCCCGTCCTCGATCTTGGACTGGTAGTCGCCGGCGTCGCGCTCCACGCGCAGCTCCTGGCCGCCGGGGACGCGGCAGTCGCCGTTGGTCATCTCCGTGCGCAGGCCGAGCCGCCCGAAGGCCAGGCGGATCATCCGCAGGTCGTCGGCGACGCAGTTCTTGATCGTCAGCTCGCCGCCCGTCACGCCCGCGAGCGCCATGAAGGAGGCGATCTCGATGTGGTCCGGCGAGACCGAGTGCTCGCAGCCGCCCAGCTCGGCGAGCCCGTGGACGGTCATCACGTTGGAGCCGATGCCCTCCACCGCGGCGCCCATCTTCACGAGCATGCGCGCGAGGTCCTGGACGTGCGGCTCGGACGCCGCGTTGCGGATCACGGTCGTGCCGTCGATCAGCGCGGCGGCCATCAGCGCGTTCTCGGTGCCCATCACGGACGGCTCGTCCATGAAGAAGTCGCACGCCTGCAGGCCGCCCTCGGGGGCCTGGATGTCGATGTCGCGGCCGTGCTCGACGGTCGCCCCGAGCGCCCGGAAGGCGTCGAGGTGCGGATCCAGGCGCCGGCGGCCGATCACGTCGCCGCCGGGCGGGGGCATCAGCGTGCGGCCGAAGCGCGTCAGCAGCGGTCCGGCGGTCAGGAACGAGGCCCGGATCCGCTCGGCCAGCGCGGCGTCGACGGTGGTGGTGGCCACGTCGTCCGCCTGCAGCGAGACGGTGTTCTCGTCGCGCCGGCCGACCTTGACGCCGAGGTGGGCGAGCAGCTCCAGCATCGCCTCCACGTCCCGGATCGCCGGGACGTTGTGGAGCACGACCTCCTCGGAGGTCAGCAGGCTGCACGCGAGCAGCGGCAGGGCGGCGTTCTTGTTGCCGGCGGGCACGATCGTGCCGGAGAGCGGCACACCGCCTTCGATCACGAATTTCTCCATCGGCGCGGCTACGCTAACAGCCGTGTCGGAGCCCCTGAATCGCGAGCAGGCCTGGGATCTCGTGCGCGAGTGGACCGCCTCGGAATCGCTGCGGCGGCACATGCTCGCCGTGGAGGCGGCCATGCGCGCGTACGCGGGGAAGCTGGACGGCGACGTCGAGCAGTGGGGACTCGTCGGCCTCCTGCACGACCTCGACTACGAACGCCACCCCGACCTGGAGACTGGCCATCCCCGGATCGCGCTCGAGGAGCTCGAGCGCCGGGGCTTCTCACCCGAGCTCGTCCGCGCGGTCGCCTCCCACGCCGACTTCCTCGGCGTCTCGCGCGACAGCCCGATGGAGAAGACGCTGTTCGCCGTCGACGAGCTGTGCGGGTTCCTGATGGCGTGCGCCTACGTGCGCCCGCAGGGCATCCACGGCATGACGCCCAAGTCGGTCAAGAAGAAGATGAAGACGCCCGCCTTCGCGGCCGCCATCGACCGCGACGAGCTGCGCCACGGCGCCGAGGAGCTCGGCGTCGACTTCGACGAGCACGTCGCGTTCGTGATCGCCGCGCTGGAGGAGCGCTCCGGCGAGCTGGCGCTCGATGGCGCCGAGCCCGCCGGAGCTCCCGAGAACTAGGCCTTGATGAAGCCCGTCTTGCCGACGGCCTTCAGGACCTGCTTCATGCTCAGCGGCTTGTCGAACGCGTCCGGCGCGCCCTTGGCGCCCGACATCTGCCGGGCCCAGGAGGCATGCCGCGCCTCGACGGTGTGGATGGCCAGCGCCGAGGCGAGGACCTTGTCGGACTTCACGCGCGGGGCCTGCCCGGCGTAGGCCGACACGCCCGTCGTCTCCAGGACGAGGGCCGTCGCGAGGAACTTCTTCTCGTTCTGGGTCGTGCCCTTGAAGTCGAACTTCGGCTTCTTGACGGCCTTGGACCCGAGCGCCTTCTTGAGCGCGGCGACGTGCGCCCGCTCGTGCTCGCCGACGACCTTGGCGAACAGCGCCAGCTCGCCCGTGAGCACCCCGCTCTTGAAGGCCTTCGTGTAGAAGGCCGCCTCGAGGTACTCGAGGGTGAGCGCGTAGTTGAGGATCGCGACATCGCGCTTGGTGGCGCCGAACGCCGCATCCGCGCCGATCAGGGCGCTGGAGCCGATGGCTCCCGCGCCCAGCAGCCCGGCCTTGGCCAGGAAGCCCGCGCGCGTGTCTCCCGCGGCGTCGGCCGCGGTCTCGCGGATCGCGCCGTCGGCGTCGATCTCCTCGAGGGTCAGGATCTCGTTGGTCATAGGTTCTCCTAGCCCTTGATGAAGCCGGTCGAGGCCACGGCCTTCTCGACCTGCTTCTTGGTCAGCGGCGCGTCGAGAACCCCCGGCGCCGGGTAGTTCTTGCGTGCCCCGCCGTAGGAGGGCGAGCCCGCCAGGTAGCGGATCCACGCGGCGTGGCGCGCCTCGACGGAGACGATGGACGCCGCCGCGGGGAGCGTCTTGCGCCGCAGGCGTGTTCCCTGGCCGTTGTAGGCCGCGACGCCGGTGTCCTCGAGGACGATCGAGGTCGCGGCGAACTTCGCCGGGTCCTTGACGGTGTCGCCGAAGTCGAACGCCGGCTTCTTGCCGGCCTTGGAGCCCAGCGCGGCCTTCAGCGCCTTGACGTGCGCCAGCTCGTGGTCGCGCACGGTGGTCGCGAACGCGGCCAGCTTCTGGGTGAGGGCGCCGTTGTCGACGGCCTGCACGTAGAACTCGGACTCGAGGTACTCGAGGAGCAGCGCGAAGTTGAGGATCGCGACGTCCTGCTTGGCGGAGGGCTTGCCGAGCGCGAGGCTCGGAAGACCGCCGATGGTGAGGCCGCCAACGGCGAGCGCGCCGCCGCCGGTGATGGCCTTCTTGAAGAAGTCAGATCGTGTTGCGGGCTCTGACTCGTCGAGCGCGCGACGCACGGGATCGTGCGAATCGGCGAGCTCGACGCTGATGACGTCTGACAAGGGTCCTCCCTGCTCGTGGGGACGGTCATGGGGTGCTGCGCGGCCACGGGCGGGGTGGATCACGGTCGTGGCGCTCGGGCGCTCATCCCGGGGAGGTCCCACGCCGAAGATGAGGCGGGCGGCCCATGGACGCCGAGCGTCTCCGCGCCTACCTTGCCGGGCGTGCGATTCCGCGACGAGTCCGGCCAGGGTGCCGTCGAGTACGCCGGGGCCCTCGCACTGATCGCGGTCATCTTCGGCGCGCTCACCGCCACCGACATCCCCTCGAAGGTCACGGGCACCGTCGGCCCCGCCGTCTGCCGCATCGTCGGCGCCGACTGCGGCAGCGACGACGCCGCGGCCGCGGCGCCGGCCCGCCAAGCCGCGGCGGAGGAGCCGCCCGTCCCGATCGACCTCAACACGCCGTTCCCCGTCCTGCCGTTCCCGGGCTCCTACGAGGTGTCGTGCACGTACAGCACGAACAACCGCGGCGGCTGCGGCACCAAGAACGGCGTGTCGGCGGGCATCAAGCGCGGCTACAGCGTCGACCGCTCGCCCACCACGCTCGACGGCAACGGCTGCCCGAGCCAGACGCTCGGGATCAAGGGCACCGTCGAGGTCACCGTCGGCGGCAAGGGCGAGGTCGCCAAGGTGGGCGGAGGGCTGCAGGCCGTCGCCGGCACCGCGACCGGCTACTCGGTCTCCGTCCCGCCGGACCAGGTCGACGCGATCTCCGACGGCACGCGCTCCGCGCCCAACCCCGTCGACCCGCGCTCGATCAAGGGCGGCGAGTCGGTCGAGCTCTCGCAGGAGTTCTATTACGGCGCGCCGCATGCAGGCGCAGTACCACGCGCTGCAGGCCGAGATGGGCTACGACAAGGGCCGCAAGGTCAGCGCCGGCGTCCAGCGCGTCAACGACAGCACGGTGCGCGTCACCGTCGGCGACAAGGACTTCGTCCGCGACTCGCTCAGCCTCGGCGTCGGCGCCGGGCCCGCCAGCGTCGCGCTCGCGATGGGCGGCGAGATGAGCGACGGCGGGCTGCGCCAGGTCGACATCGACATCTCCACGCAGGCGGGCTGGAAGAACTACCAGCGCTTCATCACCACGGGCCGGCTTCCCAAGGACGGCGCCACGGGCACGACCAACCCCGCGCGGTCCCGGGTCGTGGAGTACAAGGACTCCACCGCGGCGAAGGTCACGCTCGGCAAGCGCAGCATCGGCGGGATCCTGGCCGAGTCGGGCGCCACCGGCATCGAGACCCGCAACGCCGACGGCACCGTCACCAACTCCTTCGTCGGCCACACCGGCGACGTCGGCGTGGTCGTCGTCACCGAGACGGACGCCGCCGGCAACACCACGCCCAAGCAGTACTCCCTGACGCTCGAGAACCCCGATCCCGGCACGATCGAGCGCTACGAGTCCGACACGGGCCGCAAGCTCGCGCGCGGGCAAGGACGGCAGCCTCCGCTTCGACTTCTCGGCCGCGGACTTCGGCAAGATGCGCCAGCAGGCGTTCGACCAGGTCATGCACCAGGCGCAGCAGGACGGCGAGGACCTCAGCGAGGCGGAGGTCCGCGGGCTCATGGAGAAGGACCCGAGGGCAACGGCTTCGGGCTCAACAACGACCAACGACAACGCCTACGAGATCGCGACGGCGGCGACGCGACGACGAGATCCTCACCCAGCTCTACCTGGGCAGCGGGGCCAACCGCGACCCCAACCAGGCGCTGGACGGCCTGCTGGACTTCCAGAACCGCACGGCGACCGCCCAGGGCGCCGAGCGGGGCGACCTCGTCTCCTTGCACCCGGACGCGCTGCTGCCCGGCAGCGCCCCCATCAACTGCCCGTCCTAGGACCCGGCCCGCGGCGAAGTTGAGCCCGCCGCCCCATGGAACACGGGCGATGGCGCACGTACGTTCAATGGCGTGTTCCTACGGGGTCAATCGGGGCAGGGTTCGGTGGAGTACGCGGGCGCGCTGGCGATCGTCGCGGTCATCTTCGGCGGCCTGTTCGCGACCGATGTCCCGGCGAAGGTCAAGACCACGGTGGGGCCCGCCGTCTGCCGGATCCTCGGCGGCGAGTGCGGGTCGGAGCCGGCCGGCGAGGAGGAGCCCGCCGCCCCGACGGCCGACGAGCCGCCCGCCCCCGTGAACTTCGACCTCCCGTTCCCGGTGCTGCCGTTCCCGGGGTCGGTCGAGGTCTCCTGCACCTATGCCACGAACAGCCCCGGCATGTGCCAGCCGGGGTCTGGCTCGGGCGTGTCGGTCGGCGCAGAGGGCAAGTTCAGCGTCGAGCGCTCGCCCACCACGCTCGACGGCGAGGGCTGCCCGACCCAGACGCTGGGCGTCAAGGGGACGCTGGAGATCCAGACCAAGGTCGCGGGCGAGAGCCCGACGGCCGGCGGCGCGCTGACCGAGATCCTCGGCGAGTCGACGAGCTACTCGGTGACCATGCCGCCCGACGAGGCCGAGGCGCTGGAGAACGGCGACCGCTCGGTGCCCAACCCGGTCGATCCGCGCACGATCCGCGCCGGTGAGTCCGTCGAGCTCTCGCAGGAGTTCTACGCGGGCGAGAAGCTCAGCGCGAGCTACCGCGCGCTGCAGGTGGAGATGGGCTTCGAGGAGGGCCGCAGGCTCAGCGCCGGCGTGCAGCGGGTCAGCCCGAGCACCGTGCGCATCTCGGTCGGCGACAAGGACTTCGTACGCGACGCGCTGAGCGTCGGCATCGGCAACGACTCGCTGGGCGTCGCGCTGGCCTCCGGCGGCGAGCTGGCCGAGGGCAAGCTGCGCCAGCTCGACGTCGACATCTCCACCCAGGCCGGCTGGGACGCCTACCAGTCGTTCCTCACCTCCGGGCGCATCCCCAAGGACGGCACGCCGGGCACCAGCGCGCCGGCCACCTCCGACGTCGTGGACTTCAAGGACCAGACCGGGATCAAGGCCAAGCTCGGCAACCTCAGCATCGGCGGCGTGCTCGCCGAGTCGGGCGCCAACGGCGTCGAGACCCACCATCCCGACGGCAGCGTCGACACCTCGGTCGTCGCCCACTTCAACGACGCCGGCATCGCGATCACCTCGCACACCGATCCCGGCGGCGAGCCCGAGGTGACCCGCTACTCGCTCCTGCTCGAGAACGTCGACGACAACATGATCGACACCTACGAGCACATGACCGGCAAGCAGCTGCCCCACGGCGACGGCGGCAACGTCCGGTTCGACTTCACGCCCGAGGACTTCGAGACGATCCAGGACCAGGCCTTCGAGCAGGTCATGCACGAGATGGAGCAGAGCGGCAACGAGGTCTCCGAGGACCAGCTCCGCGACATCATGGAGGAGTACCCCAACGGCGGGGACCCGTACGGCGTCAACTCCTACTTCAACGACGCCTACGAGCTGGCCGCCTCCACGACGCCCGAGCAGACGCTCTACAACCTCTACCTCGGCAGCGGCCCCGGCCGCAACGGCAACGAGGGCCTGCAGTCGCTGATCGACTTCATGCAGGGCACCACGGCCGCCCGGCACGACATCCACGACTTCCCCGCCGAGCACCCGGACTCGCTGACTCCCGGCGCGTGCGCGTCGGAAGTCGCTGCCGCAGTGCCCCTGACGATAGACTGCGGCGCCATATGGCCGACCCCCTGAAGATCATCGTCCTCGAGGGCGACGAGACCGGCCAGGAGCTGCTCGAGCAGTCCGTCCGGATCCTGGACTCGTCGATCCTCGGCGTGGAGCTCGAGCTCGACACGTACGACCTCTCGCTGGAGAAGCGGCGCGAGACCGGCAACGAGATCGTCCACGAGGCCGCGCGCGCGATGCGCGAGGCGGGCTTCGGGCTGAAGGCCGCGACGATCACTCCCGAGGGCAAGGACGACGTCGGCTCCCCCAACCGGATCCTGCGCGAGGAGGTCGACGGCAAGGTCATCGTGCGCGTGGGCCGGCGGATCCCGGGCGTCGTCGGGCCCGTATCGGGCGTGCACCACCCGATCTCGGTCGTCCGCATGGCCGTCGAGGACGCCTACGGCGCCAAGCAGTGGCGCGAGGGCGAGGAGGGCGCCGACGACGAGCAGGCGTTCCGGACCGAGAAGGTCACGCGCTCCACCTGCCGCGCGGTCGCCGAATACGCCTTCCGCACCGCCGAGCGCATGGGCGGCGAGACGCGCGTCTACGGCGGGCCCAAGTGGACCGTCTCCCCCGTCTACGAGGGGATGCTCAAGGAGGAGCTCGACGCGGCCGCCGCGCGCCATCCCGACGTCCCCTACGTGCCGGTCCTGATCGACGCGACCTATGCGGGGCTGCTGACGGGCGCGACCGAGACGCCGCTGGTCATCCCGGCTCTGAACCGCGACGGCGACTGTCTTTCCGACCTCGTGCTCCCCATGTTCGGCTCGATCGCCGGCGCCGAGTCGATCCTGCTGGCCTTCGACGAGGACTACAACGTCGACGTCGCGATGGCCGAGGCCCCGCACGGCACCGCGCCGTCGCTGATGGGCAAGGACCTCGCCAACCCGATGGCCATGCTGCTCGCCTGCGGCGCGCTGCTCCAATATGGGGCGGGGCGCGGGTTTGCGGGCGCCGAGCGCGCCTCGCGCGCGATCTACGAAGGCGTGCTGGAGACGGTCGCCGGGGGCGTCAAGACGATCGACCTGGGCGGCCACGCGACGACCTCCGAGTTCACCGACTCGGTCGTCGAGAAGGTCCGCACCAAGGTCGACATCTGGTCGTCGCTGGGCTCCCGCTAGGAGCTCGCCGACCCGTTCGCGGGTCTCTGCAAGATGCGTTGCAGGAGCGCCGCGAGCGATCCCCGGCGTAGAGCCAAATCGCTCCGCCGGCCCTCATTTCGATCCCGCTCGTTGCGGCTTTCCGTCCGACGGCGATCGTAGATTCACGAACACATGTTCCCCCCGCTGACCGCATCTCGCCGCCCGGAAAAGCGCTCCTTCGGAGCCATGGTGCGCAACGCCGTGTCCTCGGCACGTGAAGCCGTGGACACGGCGCTGGAGTTCGCGACACTGGGTGAGGCAACGACGTACGGCTTCGTTGGAGAGACCGCTGCGTCATCGGCCTCCGCCGCTCCCCCGCGGCGGCCGGCCACCGCCCCCACGTCCGAGCACCCGCATCGCCGGCAGGTCGGTCGCATCGCGCACCGCCAGCGCCCAGGAAGGGTGCAGCCCCGCGCGCAGGTCTGCGTCACGCCGGTCCATCGCCCGGCACGCCGCAGGCTCACAGAGAGTCGGCCGCAACACCCCCGGCCGGCCTCCTAGGTCGCCGCCCGCCGGCGGGGAGTGCCCTGGGAGGCCTCCCCTGTGCCGGCCGGGCGAGCGCCCGAGCTTCCAACACCCTCGGGCCGCCTTCGTGCGGCCCGAGAGTCGTTTGGGGCCTGGTCGTGGTGTTGGCGGACGTCAACTGCGAACGTCAACTGCGGCTGGGTAGGGAGGTGCCGGGGCCGGCCGTGTCGTCAACGTCGTGCGCGGCGGTCGGCGGGCGGGGTCACGACGTTGTGGCCCTATATGGGACACAACGTCGTGCGGGCGCGCCGATGGCGACCCGCTCACGACGTTGGCGACGCAAACGTCGTGAGCAGCGCTCGCGAAGCGGCTCCGTTGCAACGTTCGCGTCGATATGCGACGCAAACGTCGCGCGGCCCGCCTCTCGCGTCGCCGTTCCCGACGTTTCCGTCGCGCGAACCGCTCCCCCACCCCCTACCCAGCCGCAGTTGACGTGCGCCGGCGTCACCCGGCGTCACCCGGCGCGGCGCGGCGCGCGTCAGCCGGAGCGGGCGATGTACACGTCGAGGTCGTGCGGGCGGTCCGGGTGCGGGACGCGGTCCTCGTGCTTCATCCCCAGCCGCTCCGCGACGGCGGCCGAGCGGTGGTTGTCCGGGTGCACGAACGCGACGATCTCCTTCAGCCCGCGCTCCTCGAAGCCCGCGCGCAGCGCCTCGCGGCCGGCCTCGGTCGCGTAGCCGCGCCCCCAGGCGTCGACGTGCAGGCGCCAGCCGACCTCGACGCCCTTGGCCCACGCGGGGAACCAGAGCGGATGGCAGATGCCGGCGAAGCCCACCATGCGACCCGGCTCCTTCTCGACGACCGCCCACAAGCCGAAGCGGTAGTCGTCCCAGTGGCGGAGCACGCGATCGGAGACCATCGTCGACTCGACGCGGGTCAGCGGCGTGCCGCCGTTGAGGAAGCGCATCACCTCCGGCGACGCGTTGACGTCGGCCAGGCCGGCGGCGTGATCGCGGCGCCAGCGCTGGAGCAAGAGGTGCTCCGTGTCCCCGTCGCGCATGTAGGTCTCCCCCGCCGTGTCCCTCATCCGAACGACCTAGTCCCCCGCGACCTCCCCCTCGACACGGGATCTCACGACGACCGTCGGCTCGATCGTCATCTCGCTCGTGAGGGTGTTGGCGATGAAGCAGTCCCCGTGCGCGCGCTCGACGGCCTTTCGGACCCTCGCCTCGTCGGTTCCGGCCGCGACTTCGATCCGCGGGCGCAGCACGATGCGGGTGATCCGCTGGGGCGGATCCTCCATGTCCATCTCGGCCTCCGCGCGGTCCTCGTAGCCCGTGACCTCGAGGCGCATCCGCGCCGCGCGCGCCAGGAACGACAGCAGCTGGCAGGAGCTGGCGGCGACGAGCAGCAGCTGCTCCGGGTTGAGCGCCGACGGATCGCCCAGGAAGGCCGGGTCGGAGCTCAGCTCCAGCCCGGCGGTGGCGGGCGCCGCCTCCGCCGCGTGCGCGCGCGAGTAGTGGTCGTAGCCCTCGGCGGTGTTGCCGGCCCAGGTGACGCGGGAGCTGTAGCCGTGCGTGGTCACGCCCACGGCGTCCCGGCATAGCTGTCGGGAGGGCCGGGCTTCCACGGCGCCCAGTCCGCGTAGGCCTCCTTGGGATGCGGCGTCTCCTGCTCGACACCGGCCCGGTGGCGCAGCGCGAGCTCCGAGCGCGGGTAGAAGATGCCCTTCTCCGGCCACGTCTCGCGCGCGCCGGCCATGAAGATCACGCACGGGCCGTCGCCGGCGCCGACGAAGGCGTGCTCGGTGTTCGGCGGGCAGTGGACGAAGTCCCACGCCTTCAGCCGGCGCTCCTGGCCCTCGATCACCAGCACGCACTCACCCGAGAGCACGAGGAAGTTCTCCTGGTTGGCCTCCCGGTGGTAGTAGCCGCCCGCCTGTCCGGGCTGCATCACCGCGATCGTGAAGCCGATCTGCGGGAACTCGGCGTCGCCCTCGAAGACGCACGCCGCGCCGCCGGTCTCGCTGGTCACCCACGCGGCCTCGGGGACGCTGACGACGAACCAGCCCTCGCCGGCGGGCGTCAAGCCCATCTCCTGCTGCTCGAGCGGCGCCTCGGGGACCATCGCACTCTCCTCTTGTGGTCGATTAACGACGACGAGCCGCCCTGGGAGGGCGGCTCGTGAGAAAGAACCGGCGGCGACCTACTCTCCCAGGCCCGTGAAGGCCAAGTACCATCGGCGCTGTGGGGCTTAACTGCTCTGTTCGGAATGGGAAGAGGTGTTTCCCCCACGCCATCCTGACAACTCGCGCTTCATAACCGGCATCCCCCCGCGTGGCCGTGAAATTAGATTGCGGAGACTTTTTGGTGAGTGCCCTTTGGCGGCAACCTCGGCGTGGGCATAGCAAGGGGAAAACTGTGTGCTGACGGGCGCTTAGCGCAGTATGTCTCGGCAGATAAACAGTGGAAAACGCGTTTGTGAGCCTTATGCGCAACAGCGTAGGTCGAAGGCGCGGCAACACCTCAGCGGCGCGGCGGAGAAAATCCTTCTTCGGCCATTTCGAATTGTGCGAACTCGAAGCCCGGCGCCACGGTGCAGCCGACCAGCGTCCAGGCGCCCAGGCGAGGGCGCTTGCCAATAGCCGGGGGGCACGACGCCCTGCGGGCGCTCGCCGGCGGCGAGATCGGCGCCGAGGCGGATGTCGGCGGCATTGCCGTCGGGCGGCGCGATGGACAGCGCCAGCGGCGCGCCCGCGTACCAGTGCCAGACCTCGGCGGCATCGACGCGATGCCAGCGCGAGACCTCGCCGGCGGCGAGCAGGAAGTAGATCGCCGTCGAAGCGGCGCGCGTTCCCTCGCCGCGTTGGTCGCGGAACGTCTCGCGATAGTGTCCGCCCTCGGGATGCGGCTGCAGGGCGAGGATGCGTATGACGTCCGCGGCGGTGAGGTCGCTCATCGCACTAGTGTCCCGACGAATTGCGAAAAAAATTAAATTTTCCCCCCGCATTCTTAGCTCTTGTTCTTGCGCTCGCGGATGGCCGCGAACACATGCCAATCGGGCGCATACAGCATGCCGAGCTTGGCCCTGATCGCGGTGACGTGGGGGCGCAGGAAGGGGTTGGTCTCCAACTCGCGATCGAGCCGCGTCGGCAGCGTCGGCTTGTTCTCCCGGCGTAAGCGGTCGACGTCCTGGGCGCGGTTGACCAGCGCCTGGTTGTTCGGCTCCAGCGTCAGCGCAAAGCGGGCGTTCGATTCGGTGTACTCGTGTCCGCAGTAGATCTCGTGTCCATCGGCAGCCGCATGATCTTCTGCAGTGACTTCCACATCATCTCGGCGTTGCCTTCGAAGATGCGCCCCGCGCCCATGGCAAACAGCGTGTCGCCGACGAAGGCGACCTTGGCCGCCGGTATGAAATAGCTGACGTGGCCCAGCGTGTGGCCGGGTGTCTCGAGCACGTTGATCGCGAAGTTGCCGAACTCGATGACGTCTCCATCCGAAACTTCGCGGTCGATTCCGGGGATGCGGTCGGCCTCCGCTGCCGGGCCGATGACCGTGCAACCCGTCTCTTCCTTGAGCGCTAAGTTGCCGCCGGTGTGGTCGCCATGATGATGCGTGACGAGAAGATGCGTGAGCTTCCATTCCTTCGCCTTGAGGCGCGCCAGGATCGCCTTGGCGTCCGGCGCGTCGATCGACGCCGTGACGCCCGCCTCCGGGTCGTGGATGAGCACCGCGTAGTTGTCGGAAAGGCAAGCAAACTGCTCGATTTCGAGCTTCGGCATGCGTATCGGCTCTGTTTCTCGGAGATCGACGGCGACGCGCGAGCGTAACGGCGCGCTCGGCCAATGACAACGCGCCAACGCGGCTAATGTGATGATCGAAAAATCCGCTAACCATCAGCGGCGAGGTATCGAGCGAATTTCTCGATCTGAATCGCACTAGCAAGCCCATATTTCCAGTGTCCCTTGTGATTCCGAACTTCGCTCCCGTCCCGGCAGCGAGCTCTGGCGAACTTCGGAATCGGGACACTGGGACTTGAAATGCCGCGCGAAGCGGTCAGATTGGCGGGCGAAGTAACAGGACAGCCTTGTCCATGCAGCTCGACGTCGACGATCTTCGCGATTTTTACGCGACGCCACTCGGGCAGACGGTGCGCCGGCTGCTGACGCGCATCGCATTCGCGCGCGCTGGCGCGGGCTGCATCGTTCGACGCTGATCGGGCTAGGCTATGCCGCGCCGTATCTCGGCGCCTTCCGCGGCGAGGCGCTGCGGCTTGGCGCGCTGATGCCCGACAGCCAGGGCGCCCTACGCTGGCCGCGCGATGGAGCTTCGCACAGCGTGCTGGTCAACGACGACCGCTTGCCGCTCGCTGATGAATCCGTCGACCGGCTGCTCGCCGTGCACTGTCTCGAGGTCGCCGATAGCACGCGGGTTGCTGCTGCGCGAGATGTGGCGCGTGCTGGCGCCTGAGGGGCGTATCCTCCTCGTGGTTCCCAATCGGCGCGGCGTGTGGGCGCGGCTCGACAAGACGCCGTTCGGCCACGGGCGCCCGTACAGCCGCCGCCAGCTCGATGAGCTCTTGGTGAGGTGCGATGTTCACGCCGCTCGATTTGGGGCAGCGCGCTGCTTTCCCCGCTCGGCCGCCAGATACTTCTGCGCTCGTCGACGGCCTGGGAGCGCGTCGGTGCGTCCATCTCGCCGGCGTTTTCCGGCGTGTTGATCGTCGAAGCGAGCAAGGAGTTGGTGGCGCCCATCGGCCGCCGGCCAAGGCGCGCCGATTGCGCCAGCTCGTGCCGTCGGCAAACCCGGCGCGCCGCGACCGCCTCTAGCCGGCTTCGCGGAAGCGCTCGGCGGTCTGCAGGTCGACCGAGACCAGCTGCGAGACGCCCCGCTCGGCCATGGTGACGCCGAACAGGCGGTCCATGCGCGCCATGGTGATCGGGTTGTGGGTGATGACGAGGAAGCGCGTCTCGGTCGTCCGCGCCATCGTCGTCCAGCAGGTTGCAGAAGCGGTCGACGTTGGCGTCGTCGAGCGGCGCGTCGACCTCGTCGAGCACGCAGATCGGCGACGGGATTGGTGAGGAACACGGCGAAGATCAGCGCCATGGCGGTCAGCGCCTGCTCGCCGCCGGACAGCAGCGTCAGCGTCGCCGGCTTCTTGCCCGGCGGGCGGGCGAGGATTTCGAGGCCGGCTTCGAGCGGGTCCTCGCTCTCGATCAGTTTCGAGCTCGGCCTGGCCGCCGCCGAACAGGGTGCGTGAACAGCGCTGGAAGTGCCGTTGACCGCGTCGAAGGCGGCGAGCAGCCGCTCGCGGCCCTCGCGGTTGAGGCTGCCGATGGCGCCGCGCAGCTTGGCGATGGCCTCGTCGAGGTCGTCGCGCTCGGTGTCGATGGCCGTCGAGCCTGGTCGCGAGCTCGCTGCAGCTCCTCCTCGGCGCGCAGGTTGACGGCGCCGAGCCGCTCGCGGTCGGTCTTGAGGCGCTGCAGCTGTGCGCTCGACATCGGCGAGCGGCGGCAGCGCGGCATCGGGCTGCGATCTCGGCGAGCGCCAGGCAGCCTTCCGGCGCGCATCCGAGCGTCTCGCGGATGCTGCGCGCGACTCGTCCTGCGCGGCGCGTCGCGGCGCCTTCCAGCCGCGCCTCGGTGCGGCGCGCGGCCTTCGCGCGCCTCGGCGACGGCGCCTTGCGCGGCGCGCAGCGCCTGCGCGCCGGCCTGCGAGCGCGGTGTCGGCCTCGGCGAGCCGTCGGCGGCGCCTTGCGCGGCGCGCTCGGCCTCGGCCAGCTGCGCTCAGCAGCTCGGCGCGCGCTTCGTCGATCTGCGTCGGGCGCGTCGGCGAGCGCTGCGAGCTCGCGCTGCGCCTCGGTCGCGGCGCGCGCTCAAGCGCTGCGATCTGCTGCTCGGCGCCGGCGCGCGCGCGACGTCCAGCGCTCGCTCTCGACGCCGATCGCCGCAGCCGCGCTCGGCGCGCGCGCGGCGCTCGCGCTCGCAGCGCGTCAGCGCGGCGCGCGCCTCGGCGAGCGCCGCGCGCGCCGCGCTCGGCCTCGGCTCGGCGGCGGCGAGCGCGGCTCGCAGGTCCGTCGGCCGCGGCGAGCGCCGCCAGCGCCTGCTCGGCCTCCTGCGCAGCGCTCGCTGGCCTCGACGAGCTCGTCCTCGGCGCGCGGCCCGCGCTTCCGGCAACGGCGCGCGAGCTTGCTGCTCGGTCTCGCGCGCCGGCCGCTCGATCGCGGTGCAGCGCCTCGCGCGTCTTGCGCCAGCATGCCTGCGCCTCGCGCCGAGCTTGCGCAGCGCGCTGCGTCCTCGGCGCGCGCTGCGGTGCAGCGCTTCGGCGCGCCTGCGCGCTCGGCGTGCGCGCGCCGTCGGCGGCTCGGCGGCGCCGCGCTTCGCGCTCCAGTTCGCCGCAGCCGGTTGCGCTCCGCGAGCCGCTGCGCGGCGGCGCGTCGGCGCGTCGGCGCGCGGCCGTGAAGCCGTCCCAGCGCCACAGGTCGCCTTCGCGGCGTGACCAGCCGCTGGCCGGGCTTCAAGCGCTGGCTGCAGCGCGCGCGCCTGCTCGCGTCGGCGACGACGCCGATCTGGCGCAGGCGGCGCGCGAGCTCCGGCGGCGCCTCGACGATGCGCGGCCAGCGGCTCGACGCCGGCCGGCAGCGCCGGATCGCCGGCGCGGCGCGTCGACGCGGCGCCAGTGCGCGCGGCGGCCTCGGTCGAGCGGGGCGTCGAGGTCGTCGCCGAGCGCCGCGCCGAGCGCCGCCTCGTAGCCCGGCTCGACCGTGAGCTGCGTCGAGGACGGCGGGAAGCCGGTCGCCGCGCGCGGCGATCAGCAGCTTCGCCAGCGTCGCGCGCCTCGGTCTGCGATGCCGGCCGCAGCCGCGCCTTGGCCGCTTGCCGGCGCGCGCGGTGTCGGCCGCGCACGGTCGAGCGCGCGCGTCTCCTCGGCGGCGAGCGGCCTGCGCCTCGAGCTCGGCGATCTGCGTCGGCGAGCTGCTGGCCGCGCCTCGGCGATCGGCGCAGCTTCTCGGCGTCGCGGTGCACGGCCGGCGATCTCGCGCGCCTGCGCGCTCGAGCGTCGGCGAGCTGCCGCGTCGAGCCTGGCGACGCTGCGCTCTGGCGCTCGCGCGACGGCGCGCTTCGAGCGCTGCGCGCGGGCGCGGCGCTCGGCGACGCTCGCCGGTCAGCTCGGCCGAGCGTCGCTTCGGCGTCGCGCAGCGCCGCCTGGCGCGCTGTCGACGGCGCGCCGCGCGCCTCGCGCTCGGCCGTCGCCGGCCGTCGGCCGCGCTCGAGCGCAGCGCCTCGATCTCGGCGCCGAGCCGGTCAGGATCTGCGCGCGGCTTCGCCGATCAGCTGCTGCCTCGCGCGCGATGTCGCGTCGAGCTGCTCGGCGCGGCGCGCAGCTCGCGCTCGCGCTCGGCGGCGCGCGCCGCCTCGCTCCTCGAGCTCGTCCTGCTCGATGCGTAGGCGCTGGAGGACGGCGGCCGCGCCGCGCTTCCTCCTCGCGCAGCGGCTCGCATGCGCTTCGGCGCGGCTGCGCCTCGGCGCGTGAGCGGCCTGCGATCTCGCCTCGCGTCGCCGTCGCCGAGCGCGCCGAGGCGTCGCGCAGATTGCGCCTCCTCGGCCGTCGACCTGCGCCCTGCGCGCTCGGTCCAGCGCAGGTGCAGCAGCAGCGCCTCGGCACGTGCGGATCTCGGCGGAGATGTTCTTGTAGCGCGGCGCCTGCCGCGCCTGCCGCTTCAGGCTCTCGATCTGGCCGTCGAGCTGGCCGATCACGTCGTCGAGGCGCGCGAGGTTGGCTTCGGCGGCCTTCAGCCGCAGCTCGGCCTCGTGGCGGCGGCTGTGCAGGCCGGCGATGCCGGCGGCATCCTCGAGGATGCGGCGGCGCTGCTCGGGCTTGGCGTTGATGATCTCGCTGATCTGGCCCTGGCGCACCAGCGCCGGCGAGCGCGCGCCGGTCGCGGCGTCGGCGAACAGGAGCTGCACGTCGCGGGCGCGCACCTCCCGGCCGTTGATCCGGTAGGTCGAGCCGGCCTCGCGCTCGATGCGGCGCGAGATCTCGAGCACGTCGGTGTCGTTGAAGCGGCCGGCGCCGTGCGCTCGCGTGTTGTCGATGGAAGATCGTCACTTCGGCCATGTTGCGCGCCGGGCGGGTCGTCGGTGCCGGCGAAGATCACGTCGTCCATGGCGGCGGCGCGCATGTACTTGTACGAGGTCTCGCCCATCACCCAGCGCAGCGCTTCGAGGAGGTTGGACTTGCCGCAGCCGTTCGGGCCGACGACGCCGGTCAGGCCCGGCTCGATGACGAGCTCGGTCGGCTCGACGAAGGACTTGAAGCCCAGCAGCCGAAGGCGCGTGATCTGCATTGCAATTCCTCACGAAGCGATGTCGGCGCGCGTGCGGCAAGCGGGCGCCGGGCTAGGTCAGCGCGGCGCTTCCGCCGACGCCGTGGCGCGGCCCGCGATCAGCGGATCGATCATCGCGCCATCTCCTCGAGCCCAGCGCCTTCTTACGTGCTGCCATGATGAAGAAGTTCGGCGTACCATGACGCCGAGCTCGCGCCCGCGCTCCTTGACCTGATTCAGCCCATCCATCATGCCCTGATTCTCCCGACAGCTGTCAAACTGCTCCGCGTCAACCCCACCTGTGCTGCAACCTTGAAGATCGGCTCGGCGCACCTCCTGCGCCACCCAGGGCCTGCTGGCCATGAACTTGCCGTAACAGCGTCGAAATACTTCTCCGGCGGCGCAGCGCAGGGCGATGGTCGCCGTGCCGCTGTCTTGCC
Source organism: uncultured Solirubrobacteraceae bacterium (assembly GCA_963723395.1). Classification (GTDB taxonomy): domain Bacteria; phylum Actinomycetota; class Thermoleophilia; order Solirubrobacterales; family Solirubrobacteraceae; genus DATFQI01. The sequence goes on from CAVRQL010000008.1 coordinate 258,057, forward strand.
GATCGGGAACTCGCGGAAGATGAACCGCACCTTGCCGGTGTCGATGTAGGCGCGTTCTTGAACTGCGGAAAACGTCGCGCCTGGAAGTTGCGCAATACGGGCACGTCAGCGAGGCGTATTCGATGATGGTGACGGGCGCGTCCGGCGGCCGATCGAGAACTCCGGCAGCGGCCCGGTCCGCATGACCTCGGCGAGCGACGGGTTCTCGATGACCTCCGGCCGCCGGCCGGTCGGTCGACGGATCGGAGAAGGGATCGAAGGGCTCCGCGGGCTCGCGGCCGTGCCCTCCGCCGAGCGATAGGCCCGGCGCCGGCGGCGCGTCGGATCGAGCGAGATCATGGCGTCACGAGCGCCGTCGCCCGGCAAGCGCGCGGCGCGAGCATGCCCACGACCCAGCGTCGGCTGCACCCAGCCGATCCGGCCGCCGATCTGCGCCACCTGGCGTCAGCCATTCAACAGCGGTGCGAGGCCTGATCGAACTTCTCGAGCGTGCGTTCCCTTGAGCCGCTTGCCGTTGATGAAGAACGTCGGCGTCGAGTTCACGCCGAACTCCTCTGGGCGCCCGTGCGGCGGCGGTGATCTCTCGAGCGTCTTCTTGTCGTTGAGGCAGGTGTCGAACGCTCCTGCGTGAAGCCGGCCTGCTTCGCGACCTTGAACAGCTCCGGCACCGGGCTGCCCGCGCACGAACGCCCATTTCTCCTGCGTCTCGAAGAGCGCCTCGAGCAGCGGGAAGGCTTTGTCGCCGCCGGCGCACCGCGCCAGCATCGCGCGCCGGCCGCGAGGTTGTCGAGCGGGAACTCGCGGAAGATGAACCGCACCTTGCCGGTGTCGATGTACTTCTCCTTGAGCGCCGGAAAGACGTTGTTGTGGAAGCTGGCGCAATGGCTGCACGTCAGCGAGGCGTACTCGACGATCGTCACGGGGGCGTCGGCCTGGCCGAGGGCCAGGTCGGGCAGGCCGCGGCTTCATCAGCTCTTCGACCGGGACCTCCGTGGGCCCCTTGGCCTGCTGTGCGGAAACGGGGAGGGCATGCAGCACCACGGCGGCGCCCACGGCGCCGGCAGCGACGGCGGCGAGCATGAGACACCGCGCAAGATCAAGTCGGCCGGAGGAGGTCTGGATGCGGACACGGGATGCGCTCCTTCCGCTCTCTGGAAATCGTTCAAACGGCCGCTCGGCCTCAGAGGCCCGAGTAGCACGCTACCGAGCGTCGGAATAAGGCAAAACGCCCGCCGTTCCAAGTGAAGGA
>CAVRQL010000009.1:0-37189 GCA_963723395.1 uncultured Solirubrobacteraceae bacterium
TAGCCCTGCTCGCGCTCGCGAGCCGCCGCCGCGACGTCCTTGAGGTCCGGCTCCGCGCCGGCCGGCGGCTCGTTGCCGCCGTCGGTGGTCGCGTCGGCATCGTCGCCCGCCTCGCGGTCGATGCCCGCCTCGGTCGCCGGCTCCTCGGAGCCCGTGGTGCGCCCGGCGACCTCGCTGCCGAGCTCCGGGTCGTCCCCGCCGTCCTCGCGCGGGGCGATGCCCTCGTCAGCCGTCTTGGCCCATTCGCCTTTCTCGCTCATTGGGCGGTCCTACCCAGCAGACGAGATTTAGATATGCCACAATCATCAACGTGGCACGTCTCACGCGACGCACCCTGCTCGTAGGCGCGCCGCTCGCGGGCGCCGCCGTGACCGTCATGCGAGCCCAGGGTCAACCGGCTCCGGCTGCAACGCCGTCGCACGCCGGCCATTCCGAGCACGCGGGCATCCGCGGCACGGTCGACCACGCGGGCAACGGGTTCGACCCGCACGAGATCCTTCGCGACTTCGACTGGGGCAGCACGCGCCGGATGGCGAGCGGCCGCGTCATCCGCGAGTGGGAGCTGGTCGCGCTGGACCGCGAGATCGAGGTCGCCCCGGGCGTGCGCTTCGCCGCCTGGACCTACAACGGCCGCATCCCCGGGCCGACGCTGCGCTGCAACGAGGGCGAGCTGCTGCGGATCACGTTCGTCAACGGCTCCGCCCACCCGCACACGATCCACTTCCACGGCATCCACCCGTCCGAGATGGACGGCGTCCCGGGCATCGGGCCCGGCACGATCGCGCCGGGCGGGCGGACGGTCTACGAGTTCGACGCCCTGCCGGCGGGGCTGCACCTCTACCACTGCCACGTCCGCCCGCTGGCCGAGCACATCGCCAAGGGCATGTACGGCGCGTTCATCGTCGATCCGGCCGACGCCCGCGAGGAGGCCGACGAGCTCGTGATGGTCATGAACGGGTTCGACACGAACTTCGACCGCGCGAACGAGCTGTACGCGGTCAACACGATCCCGTTCGCCTACATGGACCGCCCGGTCGCCGTCCGGCGCGGCGACCTCGTGCGGGCCTACGTGGTGAACATCCTCGAGTACGACCTCATCAACTCGTTCCACACGCACGCGAACTTCTTCGACTGGTATCCGACGGGGACGTCGCGCAAGGCGAGCGAGTTCACCGACACGGTGATGCTCTGCCAGGGGCAGCGCGGGATCGCCGAGCTGCGCTTCGAGCACCCGGGCCGGTTCATGTTCCACGCGCACCAGTCCGAGTTCACCGAGCTCGGCTGGCAGGGCTTCTTCGAGGTGTCGTGATGCTGCTGCGGGGCCTCGGCCCGCTGCGTGCTGGTGCTCGTGGCGGTCGGGCTGTTCGTGGCGCTCGGCGGGCCCGGGCTCGGCGACCGCCGCGGCCCGCCCGCCGAGGAGCTGGCCGTCGAGCGTACGGTGCTGCACCCCGGCGAGATCGAGCTGACCGTCCGCAACGACGGGCCCGACGCCGTCACGATCGCCCAGGCCGCTGTCAACGACGCGTTCGCGGCGTTCAGCGGCGCCGACGGCCCGATCGGCCGACTCGAGACGGCGAAGCTGACCGTCGAGCAGCCGTGGGTCGAGGGCGAGGCCTACGAGGTCTCGCTGCTCACCTCGGCCGGCGGGACGATCGTGCACGAGATCCCGGTCGCCGTCGAGACGCCGGACGGCGGGTTGTCCTTCTTCGGGCTGATGGCGCTGCTCGGCATCTACGTCGGCGTCATCCCGATCGCGCTCGGGATGCTGTGGCTGCCGTGGGTGCGCCGGATCCCCGCGACGTGGCTGCGGGTGGTGATGGCGCTGACGATCGGGCTGCTCGCGTTCCTGGCCGTCGACGCGACGCTCGAGGGGCTCGAGCTGGCCGGCGAGGGATCGCAGGCGTTCGGCGGCGCGGCGCTGGTGTTCGTGGGCTTCGGCGTCGCGTTCCTGGCGCTGACCGGCGTCTCCGAGTGGCTGCGCGGGCGCCGGCAGGGCACGTCCGGGTACTCGCTGTCGCTGCTGATCGCGATCGGCATCGGGCTGCACAACCTCGGGCGAGGGCGTGGCGATCGGCTCCGCCTACGCGGCCGGCGCGCTGGCGCTGGGCGCTTTCCTCGTGGTGGGGTTCGCGCTGCACAACACGACCGAGGGGCTGGCGATCGTCGCGCCGCTGGCGACGCTGCGCCCGACGATCGCGCGGCTCGCGCTGCTCGGGCTCATCGCGGGCGCCCCGGCGGTGCTCGGGGCGTGGATCGGGGCGGCCGCGTTCAACTCCAGCCTGGCCGCGTTCCTGTTCGGCTTCGGCGCGGGGGCGATCGTCCAGGTGATCGTCCAGCTGGCCCCGACGTTGCGCGACGACGACGGCCGGGCGCTGCATCCCGCCGCGGTCTCCGGCATCCTGGGCGGCATGGCGATCATGTTCGCGACCGGGCTGCTGGTGACCGTGTGAACGCGGCCGCGCGCCCCAGCGAGGCCATCCAGGACTACGCGAAGGCGATCTACGCCCTGCAGCGGCGCGCCGACGGGCCGGTCGCCACCAACGACCTCGCCGAGCGCCTGGGCGTCACGCCCGCGTCGGTGAGCGCGATGCTCAAGAAGCTCGCCGAGCGCGGGCTGGTCGAGCACGTCCCCTACAAGGGCGTGCTGCTGACCGGCGAGGGGCGCCGCGTGGCGCTGGAGGTCATGCGCCACCACCGGCTGCTCGAGCTCTACCTGGCCGAGCACCTCGGCGTGCCGTGGGACCGCGTGCACGAGGAGGCCGAGGCGCTGGAGCACGTGATCTCCGAGGACCTGGAGGCGCGGATCGCCGCCAAGCTCGGCGAGCCGACCCACGACCCGCACGGCGATCCGATCCCGTCCGCCGACCTGCGGATCGACGAGGGCGTCTCGCACGCGCTGGAGGCGCTGGACGCCGGCGCGACCGGCCGCTTCGTGCGCGTCTCCGACGAGGACCCGGAGATGCTCCGCTACCTCGACGAGCGCGGCGTGCGCCTCGGCGACGAGCTGGAGGTCGTCGACCGCCAGCCGTTCGGCGGGCCGCTGACCGTCCGCTTCGGCGGCACGCTGCACACGCTCGGCGGCGGGCTCGCCCGCGCCATGCGCGTCGAGCTCGACAACGAGAACGCCGCCCGCTAGTCCAGGTTGGCCTGCGCCCAGAGCGCGATCTGCTCGAGCGCGGGCATCAGCGCGCGCCCGCGCTCGGTGAGCTCGTAGGAGACCGCCACGGGCGGCCCCTCGCTCGACGCGGCGGACGATCAGCCCGCCGTCGGCCAGGCCGGACAGCCGGTCCGAGAGGACGGAGTCGCTGATCCCCGGGATCGCGCGAGAGAGCTCGCGAAAGCCCGGCCGGGCCCGCGCTGAGATGGCCGAGCACGACGGCGTTCCAGCGCTTGCCGAGGAACTTGAAGGCGCGGCCGAGCGCGTCGGCGGCCGGCACGCACATGTCGTGGCTGATCGCCATCGACGCACATGCTAGCGAAATACGAGTCGCTATCATTTTCGAAGCGATGCCCGACTACGGCCACGACCTCACCTTCGGCACCTTCATCACCCCGCAGGCGCAGCGCCCGCAGGACGCCGTCGCGCTGGCGCAGCTGACCGAGCGCGCCGGCCTGGAGCTCGCGACCTTCCAGGACCACCCGTACCAGCCGGCCTTCCTCGACACCTGGACGCTGCTGTCCTGGGTCGCCGCGCAGACCGAGACGCTGCGCGTCGCGCCGAACGTGCTCAACCTCCCGCTCCGCCAGCCGGCCGTGATGGCCCGCGCCGCGGCGAGCCTGGACCTGCTGTCCGGCGGCCGGGTGGAGCTCGGGCTCGGCGCCGGCGCGTTCTGGGACGGCATCGAGGCGATGGGCGGCGAGCGGCTCACGCCCGGCCAGAGCGTCGACGCGCTGAGCGAGGCGATCGACGTCATCCGCGGGATCTGGGACGTCTCGACGCGCCGCGGCGTGCGCGTCGACGGCGAGCACCACCGTGTCGACGGCGCCAAGCGCGGCCCGGAGCCGGCGCACGACATCGGGCTGTGGCTCGGCGCCTACAAGCCGCGCATGCTGCGCCTGACCGGCGAGCAAGGCCGACGGCTGGCTGCCCTCGCTCGCCTACATGGACCCGTCGCAGTTCGCGCGCCGCCAACGCGCGCGATCGACGAGGCGGCCGAGGCCGCCGGCCGCGATCCGCGCGAGGTCCGCCGGCTGCTCAACATCCAGGGCACGTTCGGCACCGGCGGCGGGTTCCTGAGGGCCCGCCGGAGCAGTGGGTCGAGGAGCTGCTCGCGCTCGTGCTCGAGCACGGCTTCAGCACGTTCATCGTCGATGGGCGACGACCCGGGCACGATCGAGGCGTTCGGCGGCGAGGTCGCGCCCGCGCTGCGCGAGGCGGTGGCGCGCGAGCGCGCGTCGGCGGGCACGCCGACGGGCCGCGTCCGCGGCCCGCAGGTGCTGGCGGCGCGCCGCGACGGCATCGACTACGACGCGCTGCCCGAGGCGCTGGCCGCCGCGGCGGTCGAGCCGGGCGACCGCGACTACGGCAAGGTCCGCTCGACCTACATCCGCTCCGGCTCGCCGGGGCTCGTGCTGCGCCCCGGCGACGCCGAGGAGGTCCGCGCGGCGCTCGCCTTCGCGCGCGAGCAGGACGTCCCGCTCGCGGTGCGCAGCGGCGGCCACGGCATCAGCGGGCGCTCGACCAACGACGGCGGGATCGTCATCGACCTCGGCGCGCTGGACGAGGTCGAGGTGCTCGACCGCGCGAGCGGCCGCGTGCGGCTCGGCCCCGGCGCCCGCTGGGGCGACGTCGCCCGGCGCTGGCCCCGCACGGCCTGGCGATGAGCTCGGGCGACTACGGCGACGTCGGCGTCGGCGGGCTCGCCACGGCCGGCGGCGTCGGCTTCCTCGTGCGGCGGTTCGGGCTGACCATCGACCACGTGGTCGCCGCCGAGCTCGTGCTCGCCGACGGCACCTTCGTGCGCGCCGACGCCGAGAGCCACCCGGACCTGCTGTGGGCGGTGCGCGGCGCGGGCGCGAGCTTCGGGATCGTGACCGCCCTGGAGCTGGAGGCCTACGAGCTCGGCGACGTCGTGTTCTCGACGATGGCCTGGCAGGCCGACGCCGGGCATGCTCGAGCGCTGGGGCCAGGCGGTCGAGGCGGCGCCGCGCGAGCTGACCAGCTTCCTCACCGTGTTCCCGCAGCGCGGCGCCGGGCCGATCGCCCAGGCCTACTCCGTCTACGCCGGCGACGACACCGACGCCGCGATCGCGGCGCTGACGCCCGCTGCTCGGCGCCGGCGCGCTGCTCGACCAGCAGGCGCAGCTCGTGCCCTACCACGCGGTCGTGCCGCCGCACGGCGGCCCGCACGTCGGCGGCGCGGCGCCGGCCTTCCGGGCCGGGCTGCTCGACCACGTGACGCCCGAGTCGGCCGCCGCGCTGATGGCGCTCGTCGAGTCCGGGGACGCGCCGATGATGCAGCTGCGGCCGATCGGCGGCGCCGTCCACGACGTGGACCCGATGGCGACCGCGTTCGCGCACCGGTCGTCGGAGTTCGTGGCGAGCGCGGTGGGCATGAGCCTCGGCCGGCTCAGCCCGGCCTGGGACGCGGGGGTCGCGCCGTTCACACGCGGGCTCTACGCGAGCTTCAACACCGACCCGCGGCCCGAGCGCGTCGAGGAGGCGTTCCCCGGCGAGACGCTGGTGCGGCTGCGGCGGCTGAAGGCCACCTACGACCCGGACGGCGTCTTCGAGGGCAACCTCCCGATCGGCCCTCAGGCGCTGGTCTGACTCACCGACGGCCGGCTCCGCTCGAGCAGGAGCGCGACCTCCTCGGCCAGCGCCGGGTCGAGGCCCTCGTCGAGCACGCGGCCCCACCCGTAGAGGTAGCGGGTGGAGTGCAGCGCCGCGATGCGCTCCGGCAGCGTCTCCGGCCCGTCGAAGTTGGCGAAGCGCCCGAGCCGGCCGGTGTCGGCGAGCACGGTCATCGTGATCAGGCACTTCTCGCAGCGCGAGCAGTTCAGCTCGCCGGTGCGGTGCTCCCAGCACACCCGCAGGTGGCGCTGGGCGAGCGGGTCCGCGGCGAGCCTCCGCAGCTTGGCGTTGTGCCAGATGTCGTCGGCCACGTGGCGCACGCAGAGCGCCGACGACGACCACAGCGGGTCGAGCTGCCAGTGCGAGCCCCACGGGTGCGCCCGCTCGCGGTTGACGCCGGAGGAGATGGCGAGCGTGCCCGCGACGCGGTCGATCAGGTGGCCGGCGGATGCGATCGCGCCGCCGTGCGAGCGCTCCCAGTTCACGCCCGCCGACGAGCGGGTGCTCGCGCAGGTTGGTGCGGAGGATCACCGGCCTCGCGCCGGTCTCCCGCGCCACGTCGCGCACGAGTTGCTCGACACGCCGCACGCGGTCGTCGTCCTCGAGCGCGACGTCGTAGCCGCACACGTAGACGAGCACTCCGGGCCGCAGTCGCCGCAGCGAGTGGAACGAGTCGACGCCGCCGGTGAAGCACAGCGCGACGGGGGCGCGGCGCGGCCGGGGCCGCCACCGGGCGGCGACGCCGACCGGCGCGGCCTCGTAGCCCCACCAGCCGGAGACCATCCGCGCGGCCTCCGCGACGTTCGCGCGCCAGCGGCGGTCCGCCCGCCCGGCGATGCGCAGCCCTCCGCCCGCATGCAGCGCGGGAATCAGCAGCGCGGTGCCGAACGCCTCGGCCGCGGCGCGCCGGCTGGAGGTCCGGCGAGCTGAACCACACGGCCTCGCCGTCGACGTCCGCCGTGACGACGTGCTCGCCCCCGCGCCGCTCGGCGACCGGGTGTCCGATCCGCACCGCGGCGCTGTGTCCGTCCATGCGCCTTGACGCTATCCGCACCCGCCGCGCGCGGGGGAAATATCACTCGTGACGCGCTACTCGGCACTGGGTAGGGTCTGCCCCGTGGCCCCACTGACGAGCGCTTCGCGACTGCTCGTCGACCCGCGGCGACCGCCGGCGCCTGCCTCCGGCGCGATCTTCCTCGTCGGCGGCTACGACGGATCCGGCAACTACGGCGACATGCTGCTGCTGCAGGCGGCGCTCGAGCTGCTCGAGCCGCTCGCCCCAGCCGTCACGCCGATCCCCGTGATCGAGCTGGGCTTCCGCGAGAGCCACGCCGAGCTCGCGGCGGCGTCGCCCGCTCTGGGCGCGCACCCCGTGTGCTTCATCGACAGCGGGATCGAGCCGCCGCCCGCGGGCCTGCGGCGCCTGCAGCTGCCGCCCGAGCTCGCCTTCGGCGGGGTCTACCTGTACGGCGGCGGCTACCTGAACGCGTGGTGGGGCCCGCGCAAGCTCGAGATGGCGCGTGCGGCGGAGGCGGCCATCCGGGCAGCGGGGCGCGCGCCGCTGCGCCCGTTCTCCTCGGGCGTGCAGCTCGACGTCGGGTGGGCCGAGGGGCTGGCCGGCCGCGACGCCGACCTCTTGGGCGCGCTCGCTCCGCTCGGCGTGCGCGACGAGCGATCGATGTTCAACGGCTCCCTGCTCACCGGCGACGACGCGGTCGGCGTCCTGGCGCGCCACATCTCGCCGAACGGGTCGGCCGCGGCGGACTCGCTGCGCATCAACGTGCACCTCCAGGACGCGGACTGGGTGACCGGCGACGGCGACGCCCACTTCGAGCTCGTCGCGGCGATGCTCGAGGCGCTCGAGCAGGCGGCCGGCGCGCGGCTCGAGATCCGGCCCGTGGTCGCCTACGACGACCGGCGGCTCTCCGAGCGGCCGCTCGTCGAGCGGCTCGCCGCGCACGGCCGCATCGGCTCGCGCGTGGCCGGCGCGCCGCTCGTGCTGCGCCCCGGCGACCTCGAGGCCTCGCTCGGCGTGCTCGCGGACGCGGCGCTGACCGTCAGCTCGTCGTACCACGTGGCGCTGACCTCCGACCTGCTCGGCGTGCCCGCCGTGCTGATGGCCGGCACGCCGTACTACGAGCAGAAGGCGGCCGGGCTGGCCGCCGACTTCGGCCTGCCGCCGGCGTTCACCGTGCGCGCGCAGGCACGCCCGGACGAGGCCGCGGCCGCGATCGCCGCCGCGCTCCTCCGGCCCGACGAGCTGCGCGCCGCTCTGCGACAGGGGACGCAGCTCTCGATCGCCCGCCGCCGCGAGGCCGAGCGCGAGCTCGTCGACCAGCTCTCGGCAAGGACGCGCGCGGCGTCCTCGGGGGAGGAGGCCGCCGGGCCGGAGGTCGCCGAGCTGCTCGCCGACCACGCCGAGCTGATCGCCACCCGCGACCGGCTCGACGCCGAGGTCGCGTGGCGCGACGCCGAGCTGGCCGACCGCGGCGACCGCCTCGACAGGGTGTGGGGGGAGCTGGAGACGCACAAGGCCGAGAGGACGAGCCTCCTCGCGCGGATCGCCGAGCTCGAGGCCGTGCTGGCCCGCGAGCGTGAGGCCGCCGCCGCGCTACAGGAGGCGCACGCGACCGTCGTCGGCTCCCGCTCCTGGCGGCTCACGGGCCTGCTGCGCCGCGGCGCCGAGCGGCTGCGCTCGCTCCGCCCCTGAACGACGGAGGGCGCCGCTCGGGCGCCCTCCGGTCACGTCATATGCGGCGCCGGCTCAGCCGCAGCCGGTGTTGTTGCCGCAGCTCGAGCACGTGTAGCACGAGCCCGTGCGCTGCATCATGCCGCCGCACTGCTGGCAGGCCGGGCCGAGGTCCAGGCCCATCATGCGCGCCGGGACGACCGGCGGCGTGGAGGTCATCGCCGAGGTCGGCGCCTGGGCCGTCGGAACCGGGTCGGCCGGGGGCGCCGGGGACGTCGTGCCCGGGGCGCTGCCGGTGGGCGGCTTCACGGCCGCGCCGCCGTTGGCCGGACGCGACGTGCCGCCGCCGTCGCTGCCGATCGAGGCGTCCTCGCCGGCCTTCTTGGACCGGACCGCCGGGGTGAGGATCCCGAGCTCCTCCTGCGTGTCCGCGTCCAGGAACCGCGACGCGAGCCAGCGCATGATGTAGTCGGGCATCGACTTCGCGAACGGGATCTCCGGGTTGGTGGTGATCCCCTCCGGCTCGAAGCGCATGTACGCGAACTTGCGCACCAGCGTGTCGAGCGGGACGCCGTACTGGAGCGCGATCGAGATCGCGGTCGCGAACGAGTTCATCATCCCGCGGAGGGTCGAGCCCTCCTTGCCGATGTCGGTCAGGAAGATCTCCCCGACCGTGCCGTCCTCGTACATGCCGGCCGTGATGTAGCCCTCGTGCCCGCCGAGCGAGAACTTGTGCGTGATCGACTGGCGCTCGCGCGGCATCTTGTTGCGCGCCGGGCCGGTCGTGGCCTTGACCTGCGCGATCGCGCCGGCCACCGCGTCGTCGACGGCAGCGGCGACGCGAGCCTCGACCTCGGCCTCGGTGAACATCTCCTCGCCCGCGATCGCGGCGGCGACCGACTTGGCCTCCTGCGCGTCGGTGCGCAGCGCCTGGGCGGTCTTCGAGCCGTCGCGGTAGATGGCCAGCGCCTTGACGCCGAGCTTCCACGCCTGCACGTACGCCTCGGCGATGTCCTCGACCGTCGCCGTCTGGGGCATGTTCACGGTCTTGGAGATCGCGCCCGAGAGGAACGGCTGGACCGCGCCCATCATCTTGATGTGGCCCGCGTGCGAGATCGCGCGCTCGCCGACCGCGACGTCGAACACCGGGAGGTGCTCGGCCTTCAGGCCCGGGGCGTCCACGATCGTGCCGTGCTCGGTGATGTGCTCCTCGATCGCCGCGACCTGCTGCTCGTCGTAGCCGAGCGTGCGCAGCGCCATCGGCACCGTGCGGTTGGCGATCGTCATCGTGCCGCCGCCCACCAGCTCCTTGTACTTGACCAGCGAGAAGTCCGGCTCGATGCCGGTCGTGTCGCAGTCCATCAGGAACGAGATCGTCCCCGTCGGGGCCAGCACCGTGGCCTGGGCGTTGCGGTAGCCGTAGATCTCGCCGGCCGCGACCGCCTCGTTCCACGTCTCACGCGAGGCGGCGAGCAGGTCCTTGTCCACGCACACGCCGTCCGGGATCGCGTACGACGCGTCGCGGTGCATGCGCATCACGTTGTTGTGCGCCTCGCGGTTCTCGGCGTACTTGTCGTACGGCCCGATCGCCGCGGCGACCTTGGCCGACTGCAGGTAGCCGCGCCCCGTCATCAGCGCCGTGATCGCCGCCGCCGCGCCGCGACCCTCGTCGGAGTCGTAGGCGAAGCCGTTGGCCATCAGGAAGGCGCCGAGGTTGGCGTAGCCGAGCCCGAGCTGGCGGAACGCGCGGGCGTTGTCGCCGATCTCCTTGGTCGGGTAGCTCGACGGGCCGACCACGATCTCCTGCGCGAGGAACACGATGTCCACCGCGTGGGAGAACTTGTCGGTGTCGAAGCTGCCGTCCGGCCGGCGGAACTTCATGAGGTTCAGCGACGCGAGGTTGCACGCGCTGTCGTCCACGTGCATGTACTCCGAGCACGGGTTGGACGCGTTGATGCGGCCCGAGTTCGGCGACGTGTGCCACTGGTTGATCGTGGTGTCGTACTGGACGCCCGGATCGGCGCAGCGCCAGGCCGCCTCCGAGATCTCGCGCATCAGCTCGCGGGCGCTGACCTCCGCGGTCGGCTCGCCGGTCGTCCGCGCGAGCAGCTGCCACTGGTCGTCGTTCTCGACGGCGCGCATGAACTCGTCGGTGACGCGGACCGAGTTGTTGGCGTTCTGGTACTGGATCGACTGGAAGCCCGACCCGTCGATCGACATGTCGAACCCGGCGTCGCGCAGCGCGGCCGCCTTGTCCTCTTCCTTGGCCTTGCACCAGATGAAGTCGCGGATGTCCGGGTGGTCGACGTCCAGCACGACCATCTTCGCCGCGCGGCGGGTCTTGCCGCCCGACTTGATCGTGCCCGCCCAGGCGTCGGCGCCGCGCATGAACGAGACGGGGCCGGATGCGGTGCCGCCCTTGGACAGGGGCTCCACAGAACCGCGGATCTTGGAGAGGTTGATGCCCGAGCCGGAGCCGCCGCGGAAGATGCGTCCCTCGCGCGTGTTCCAGTCCAGGATCGACTCCATCTCGTCCTCGACGGAGAGGATGAAGCAGGCGGAGCACTGCGGCTGCTCCTCGAAGCCGACGTTGAACCAGACCGGCGAGTTGAAGGCGGCGAGCTGGTTGACGAGGATGTAGGTCAGCTCGGCCTCGAAGGCGTCGCCGTCCTCGGCGGAGGCGAAGTAGCCGCGCTCGCGGCCCCAGTCGGCGATCGTGCCGGAGACGCGGCCGACCATCTGCTTGACCGAGCGCTCGCGCGCCGGGGAGTCCATCTGCCCGCGGAAGTACTTCTGGGAGACGATGTTGGTCGAGTTCTGCGACCAGCTCTTGGGGAACTCGACGTCCTTCTGCTCGAAGGCCACCTTGTCGCCATGTCCGATCCGCGCGTCCCGGATCTCCCACTCGATCTCGTCGAACGGATGGACGCCGGGCTTCGTGAACATCCGCCGCACGGACAGAGCCTCGCCGCGACGCGGCGGGCTGGCGATGGTGGTCTGCGGCGTGTGCTCCATGGTGCTGCCTCCTAAGTGTGTCGCCCCTCGTCGGCGACGCGAAAGACTGTGATGCGGGGATGGCATGCTCCGCCTCGGGTCGGACGGAAAGCGGGGCCTTCCCGCACCCTGCGGATTAACGCCCCGTCCGCAGCCAATCCGTGAACTCGCTCCACGTGCCGGACGCCCGCCAGGTGGCCTCGCGCCAGGCGTGCCCGACGCCGGCGAGGCGGCCCGTGCGCTTCGCGAACAGCGCCGTCAGCGCCGCGATCAGCAGGCCGAGCAGCGCGATCGCGAACATCACGCCGGGGGCCATCAGGTTCGGTGCCGTGCCCGCGCGCGTGACGACGAGCTTGGGCGGGAGCGCCTGCGGCGTGGCGGTCGGGGTGGGGGTGGGGATGACGCCCTCCGGGATGTCGCCCTCGCCCGGCGGCGTGATCGTCCCGCCGTCCGAGCCGCCCTTGGACCCGCCGTCCTTCGAGCCGCCGCTGCCGCTCCCGAAATCGGGCAGGTCGCCGGACTCGGGCGGGCTCGTGGGAGCGGGCGCGGGGGCCGGCGCCGGCGTCGCCGCCGGGGGCGGCGCGGGCGCCGTGCCGCCGGGGGCGGGGGTCGGCGTGGCCGTCGGGGTCGGCGTCGGCTCGACGCACTTGCCGTCGCGATGGCGCTGGAGCGCGGCGGTCAGCGCGTCGCGGAAGTCCGGGTACTCCTCGGCGTAGGACGCCTCGATCGAGCGCCGCGCCTTCTTGAGCGCCTTCTCCGTGTGGTCGCAGTCGTCGATCCGCCCGTCGCTCTCGAAGTCGCGGTAGATGCGCTTGACCGACTTGGAGTTGCGATCGCGCTCGTCGCGCAGGTCCTCGGGCGACGGCGTGGGCAGTCGGCGTCGGGGTAGGCGTTGGCGTCACCGCCGGCGGCGGTGTGGGCGTCGGGGTCGGGAGCGGCGTCTGTGCGAGCGCGGGCGGCGCCGAGAGCGTCAGCGCCGCGAGCGTCGCGACGGCTGTCAGGCGGGCGCGCATGCCCACCTCATTCTAGAAGCGAGCCGCCCTCGAGCTCGGTCCAGCGCGCCTCCCACCAGCGATGCAGGCGGATGCCCGTCTCGAGCACCCTGCGCCGCGGCTCGGCCAGCTCGATGTCGCCGCGGTCGGCACGCTCGCGCACCGTCTCGAAGCGCTCCGCCAGCTGCGCGTGGTGCGCCGCCTGCGCCCCCGCGAAGCCCGCCGGATCGCCGCCGAAGAAGATCTTCAGCATCCCGGGGAAGCGGAACTCGCCGAAGCGCGTCTCCGGCTCGGCCAGCCACGCCGCCAGCGCCTCGCGCCCGCGCGCGCTCAGCGAGTAGGTCCGCCGCCGCCGCCCGCCGCGCTCCACGTGCTCGTCCACGTAGCCGGCCGCCGCCAGCCGCGCGGGCTCGGCGTAGAAGCTCGTGTGGGGGACCGGGAAGAAGTCCTCGACCGACTCCGCCATCACCCGCTTGAGCCGGTACGGGGTCGACGGCCCGAGCCAGTCGAGCATCCCGAGCAGGACGTACGACGTCGAGGTGAGGCGGATCTCCTTGCTCGGAGGCACGAGGAGGCGTACAGTACATCTTGTACCGTACGGAAAGAACGGAGAGGTCATGCCGGACTTCGATGCCGTGATCGTCGGCGCCTCGCTCGCGGGGAGCGCGACCGCCGTGCACCTGGGCCGCGCCGGACGGCGTGTGGCGCTCGTCGAGCGCCGGCCCGACCCGGACGCCTTCAAGCGTGTGTGCGGGCACTTCATCCAGGCGAGCGCCGCCCCGTGCCTCGAGCGGCTCGGCCTGCTGGGCGCGCTGGAGGACGCGCCGCGCGGGCACGCGCGCGTCTGGACGCGCTACGGATGGTTCGAGGGCCGCACGCCCGGCGCCGGCTCGATCAGCGTCCGTCGCGAGGTCCTCGACCCGCTGCTGCGCCGCACGGCGGCCGAGACGCCGGGCGTCGAGCTGCTGCTCGGGAACACCGTCGACGGCGTGGAGCCCGGCCGCGTGACCACCGGCTCCAGGACGCTGACCGCGGACGTCGTGATCGGCGCCGACGGCCGGGGCTCGCACACCGCGAAGCTCGCGGGCCTCGACGACCACGACGCGGCCCAACGCGCGCTTCGCCTACTGGGGCTACTTCCAGGGCCCGCCGCTCGGCACCGGCGCGAGCGTGCACCTGTGGATGCTCGACAACGGCGACGTCGGCATCGCCACGCCGACCGACGGCGGCCTGACGCTCTACGTCGCGTTCCCGCGGCTCGAGCGCGCGCCCGAGTTCAAGCGCGACCTCGAGGGCTCGCTGCGCTCCTTCGTCGGCGCGCTGCCCGACGCGCCGCCGATCGGCGAGTCCGACCGCGTCGGGCCGATGGTCGGCAAGCTGGACCTCACGAACGAGTGGCGGCCCGCCACCGGTCGCCGCCTGGCGCTGGTGGGCGATGCCGCGCTCGCCGCCGATCCCGTCGGCGCGATCGGCTGCGGGTGGGCGCTGCAGTCGGCCGAGTGGCTCGCGGAGGCGCTGGTCGCCGAGCCGAGGCCCGGACCGCGCGCTGGCGGCCTACCGGCGCCGGCACCGGCGCGAGCTCCACGCGCACTCCAAGGTCGCCGCCGCCAACTCGCTCGCCAGGCCGATGGCCCCGCCGCTGCGGCTGCTGTTCTCCGCCGCGGTCCACGACGAGCGGATCGCGGAGCGGATCGGCGAGCTTCGCGTCGCGCTCGATCCAGCCGCGCGAGCTGCTCTCGCCGCGCGTCCTGGGCCGCGCCGCGCTCGTGCACGCCCGCCGCCGATCGACAGGGGGGACGCTGCTAGAACGGGCGGCATGAAGCTCCTCGTCACCGGTGGGGCGGGCTACATCGGGTCCGTCGTGGCCAACCAGCTGCTCGAGCGCGGCCACGAAGTCGCGGTGCTCGACGACCTCTCGCGCGGCCATCGCGGCGCGATCCCCGACGGCGCCCGTCACCTCGAGGTCGGCCTCGCCGACGCCGAGGGCACCAAGGACGCGCTCGCGGAGGGCTTCGACGGCGTGCTGCACTTCGCCGCGCTGGCGCTCGTCGCCGAGTCGGTCGAGTTCCCCGAGCGCTACCACCGTGGCAACTTCGTCGGCACGCTGAACCTGCTCGACGCGATGCGCGAGCACGACGTCAAGCGCCTGGTGTTCTCCTCGACCTGCGCGACCTACGGCGAGCCCGAGGTCGTGCCGATGCCGGAGACGCTGCCGACCAACCCGGTCAACTCCTACGGCAACTCCAAGCTCGCCGTGGACCGCATGATCGGCGACGAGTGCCGCGCCCACGGGCTCGGCGCGATCTCCCTGCGCTACTTCAACGTGGCCGGCGCCAGCGGCCCGTACGGGGAGGACCACTACCCCGAGACCCACCTGATCCCGCTGGTGCTGCAGGCCGCCGCCGGCACGCGCGAGCACGTCTCGGTGTTCGGCACGGACTACCCGACCGAGGACGGCACCGCGGTCCGCGACTACATCCACGTCGAGGACCTCGGCCGCGCGCACCTGCTCGCGATGGACGCGCTCGAGCACGGCAAGCACACGATCTACAACCTCGGCAACGGCCTCGGCTTCTCCGTGCGCCAGGTGATCGAGGCCGCCCGCAAGGTCACCGGCCGCGACATCCCCGTCAAGGAGGAGCCGCGCCGCCCCGGCGATCCCGCGCAGCTCGTCGCCTCCAGCGAGAAGATCCGCACCGAGCTCGGGTGGGAGCCCGAGAAGGACCTCGAGACGATGATCGCCGACGCGTGGGCGTGGCGCCAGGCGCGCCCCGACGGCTACGGCAGGGCGGCCAGCGCGGCCTGAAGCAGCGCGTCGGGCGGCTGCGTCGCGTCGAGCACGACCCACCGCTCCGGCTCGGCGGCCGCCAGCTCGTCGTAGGCGCGGGCGCATGCGGTCCAGAACGCCTCGCGCTCGCGCTCGATGCGATCTTCCGCCTCGCCGCGCCCGCCCATGCGCTCCAGCGCGAGCCGCGGGTCGATGCGCAGGAGCAGCGTCCGGTCGGGCGCGAGCCCGCCGGTGGCGAACGCGTTGAGCTCGCGCACGGCGTCGATCCCGAGCCCGCGCCCGGCGCCCTGGTAGGCGAGCGAGGAGTCGACGAAGCGGTCGAGCAGCACGCGCCGCCCGGAGGCCAGCAGCGGGCGCAGCCGCTCCTCGACGAGCTGGGCACGGGCGGCCGCGTAGACCAGCGCCTCGGCGCGGGCTCCGACCGTCAGCGCCGGGTCCTTGACCAGCGCCCGCAGCCGCTCGGACAGCTCCACGCCGCCGGGCTCGCGCAGCACCTCGACGTCGCCGAGCGCTGCCGCCAGTCCGGACACCAGCGTCGTCTTGCCGGCGCCGTCGATCCCCTCGACGGTGATGAGCATTCCGGCCATCCTGCCATCTAGAGTCATCGGCCGTGCTCGCGCTGGAACCCCACCCGCACGCCGCCGCCGTGCTCGGTGCGGCCCTCACGCCGGAGCGCGGACCCGCGCACGCCTACCTGCTGCACGGCCCCGCCGGCACCGGCAAGCGCGAGGCCGCGCGCGAGTTCGCGGCCGAGCTGCTCTCCCGCGAGGCCCCCGACCCGGAGAACGCGCGGCTGCGCGTGCAGCACGGCTCGCACCCCGACCTGACGTGGGTGGTGCCGAGCGGCGCCCACGAGATGCTGCGCCGCGACGTCGACGAGGCGGTGGTGTCCGCGGCCGCGCACACGCCGTTCGAGTCGCGCTGGCGCGTGTTCGTGCTCGAGCGCGCCGACACCATGAACGACGAGGCGGCCAACGCGCTGCTCAAGACGCTCGAGGAGCCGCCGCCGTACGTCGTGCTCCTGCTGCTCACCGACCGCATCTCGCAGGTGCTGCCGACGATCGCGTCCCGCTGCCAGGCCGTGCGCTTCGACGCGCTGGGGCCCGAGGCGATCGCCGAGCGGCTGCAGCGGCAAGGCGTCGAGCCCGCCGCCGCGCTGGCCTGCGCCCGGCTCGCGCTCGGCGACGGCGAGAAGGCGCTCGCGCTCGGGATCGACGAGGGCCCCGCGCTGCGCGCCAACGCCGAGGCGGTCGCCCGCGCGCCGATCGCGCGGACCACCTCCCGGCAGCCGTGGACCGCGTTGCTGAACACCGCGCGCGAACGCGGCGGCCGCGCGCGCGAGGGCGTCGAGGCGGCGCTCGCCGAGGAGCTGGCGTTCCTGCCCAAGAAGGAGCACCGCAAGCGCGAGACCGAGTTCGGCGAGCGGGCGCGGCGCGCCGGGCGCCGGGCGGAGACCGCCGCGCTCGACCAGGCGCTCCAGCTCGTCGGGCTCTGGTACCGCGACCTCGCGTGCGTCGCGGCCGGGGCGCCCGAGCTCGCCCACCACTCCGACCGCCTGCCCGCGCTCCAGGAGGACGCCGAGGGGCGCAGCCCCGCGCAGCTGCGCGAGGCGGTCGAGCTCGTCGACGACGCCCGCTCGCGGCTCGCGCTGAACGTCGACCCGCAGCTCTCCTTCGAGGCGCTCGCCTACCGCCTCGAGCGCCTGCTCGCGTGACCTGCGGCGTCAGCCGCCGTGCCCGACCTCCGAGTCGATCAGGAACAGCGTCACGCCCTCGTCGCCGGCGCGGCCGCGGTGCTCGCGCGCGCCGGGCAGGACGAGCCCGTCGCCCGCCCGCACGCGCAGCGGCTCGCCGCCGTCGGCGAACTCGTAGGTGACCTCGCCGCGCAGCACGTAGCCGGAGTGGCCGACGTCGCAGAACTCCTCCCGCAGCACGCCCGGCTCGTACTCGACGAGCGCCCAGCGCACGCCGTCCACGTCGACCGCGCGCGAGGCGATGCCGGGCACCTCCGGCTCGGAGGGCGCGGCCGCGATCGGCACTCCCCGTGGCTCGCTCATCCGAGCACCTCCTCGAGCTTCGCGACGCGCTTCGCCCGCTCGGCGCGCGCCGCGAGGGCGCCGTCGAGGTCGACCGCCACGAACCGGGTCTTCGACCCCGGCGCGCTCTGGCCGACGGCGTCGAGGTCGGCGGAGATCACCGTGGCGATCATCGCGTAGCCGCCGCCCGACACCGCGTCGCGGTGCAGGATGATCGGCTCGACGCCGCCGGGCACCTGGATCGACCCGATCGGGTACGGCGCGTCGACGATGTTCGACGGGTTGGAGCCCGCCCCGAACGGCTGCTCGCGCTCGAGCATCGCCAGCTCGGGGCCCTTGTAGCGGAAGCCGACGCGGTCGGCGACCGGGGTCAGCGCCCACGTCGACTCGAGGAACGTCGCGCGGCCCTCGTCGGTGAGCAGGTGGTCGTAGAGGCCCATCATCACCCGCACCTCGAGCTCGCGGGGGAGGTCGGGGCGCAGCTCCTCCGGGACCGTGCGGCCGGCGGACGCGCCGTTCGCGCTGCCCACCGGCAGCTCGTCGCCCTTGGCCAGCGGGCGTCCCTCGAACCCGCCGAGGCCGCCGAGCGCGTACGTCGACCGGCTGCCGAGCTTCTCCTCGACGTCGATCCCGCCCGACACCGCGATGTAGCCGCGCGCGCCGGCGCCGAGGTGGCCGAACGTGAGCGTCGCGCCGGCCGGCACGTCGAACGACGTCCACGGTCTCGCGCTCCTCGCCGTCGACCTTCGGCGTCAGCTCCGCGCCGCACACCGCGACCACGGCGTCCTCGCCGAACACGAGCTCCGGCCCCTGGTAGGCGCACTCCAGCCCCGCGGCGCCCGCGTCGTTGCCGACCAGCAGGTTGGCCGCCACCAGCGAGAACTGGTCCAGCGCGCCCGACGGTGGGACGCCCACGTGGTAGTAGCCCTCGCGGCCCCGGTCCTGGACCGAGGTGGCGAGGCCGGGCTTGCGCACCTCAATCGGCATGGAGCACCTCCAGCAGGCGGGCGTTGTAGGCGTCGCCGTCCTCGAGGAACTCCTCGAGGTTGAACGTCACGTCGCGGCGGCGGATCGCGATCGTGCCGTCCTCCGCCTCCTTGACGAGCGCGTCGTAGCGCTCGCGGTCGATCGGCTCGAACTTGACGATGTCGCCCGGCTCGAAGAAGCAGACGAAGTCCTTGAAGTCCGGGCAGCGACTGGCCGGGGTCGTAGATCGGCATCGGGGTGATCCCGAACATCTGGTAGCCGCCCGCGCCGCGCACGGAGTAGATGCAGCCGAAGCAGCCGCCGTGGCCGACCGTCTGCTTCGGCGTGTCGGTGCGCGGGCGCACGTACTTGGGCACCTCGAGCTGGCGCTCGCGCGGGACCAGCTGGTAGAGGAACGGGAGCCCGGCGACGAAGCCGACCATCGAGGCGAGCCACGGCGCGGAGGAGTGGGCCTCGACGAACGCCTCCACCGAGTCCAGGTCGTTGACCCGCGCGGCGTACTCGAGGTCGGTCGCGTCGGGGTCCTGATGGCGGTCGCGGAACTTCATCAGCGTCTCGTGCGTCCACGGGTCGCCGTAGAGGACGGGGATCTCGATGATCCGCGTGTTGAGGTCGAAGTCGTGGGCGTCGCCGACGTCGGCCTCGACCTCCTTCGCGAGGTCGAGCAGCTTCTGCGGCTCCAGCACGTCCGGGTCGAAGCGGACCTGATAGGCGGCGTTGGCGGGGCAGATGTCGAGCACGCCGTCCGGCCGGCGCTCGCGCAGCGCGGCCACGCTGGCGGTGGAGCGGAAGTACGCCTCCAGGCTCATCTCCTCGGCGACCTCGACGAACAGGTGCTCGTCGCCGCCCCAGCTGTAGCGAGCGCTCATTCCCTCTCCTTCAGCCACGCCTCGAGCGTGGCGGTGTGGAAGTCCCCTTGCGTGAACCAGTCCTCGCCGAGGATCTCGGCGAGCAGCGGGGCGGTCGTCTCGATGCCCTCGATGGCGACCTCGCCGAGCGCCCGGCGGGAGCGCCGCAGCACCGTCTCGCGGTCGTCGCCCCACACGATCACCTTGCCGATCAGCGAGTCGTAGAACGGCGGCACCTCGCCGCCGGGCTCGAGCCACGCGTCGACGCGCACCCACGGCCCCGACGGCAGCCGCACGCCCTCCACCTTGCCCGGGCTGGGCAGGAACCCCTTGTCGGGGTTCTCGGCGTTGAGCCGGAACTCGATCGCGGCCCCGCGTGGCGTGACGTCCTCCTGGGCGATCGACAGCGGCTCGCCCTGGGCGATCCGCAGCTGCTCCGCGACGAGGTCGATACCGCACACGACCTCGGTGATCGCATGCTCGACCTGGATGCGCGTGTTCATCTCGATGAAGAAGAACTCGCCCGACTCGGCGTCGACGAGGAACTCGGCCGTGCCGGCGCTGCGGTAGCCGATCGCGTCGCACAGCGCCACGGCCGCCTCGCACAGCCCGGTGCGGACCTCCTCGGCGAGGCCCGGCGCGGGCGTCTCCTCGAGGATCTTCTGGCGCCGCCGCTGCAGCGAGCACTCGCGCTCGTAGAGGTGGATCGCCCGCTCGCCGTCGCCGATCACCTGCACCTCGACGTGGCGGGCCGGGGAGACGAACCGCTCGACGTAGATGCGGGGGTCGTCGAACGCGCCCTGTGCCTCGCGCGACGCGGCCGCGTACTGCTTGCGCAGCGCCTCCTCGTCGTCGGCGATCCGGATGCCGCGCCCGCCACCGCCGCCGGCCGCCTTCAGCGCGACCGGGTAGCCGGCCTCCTCGGCCGCCGCGGCGGCGCCGTCGACGTCGTCGACCGCGCCCTCGGAGCCGGGGATCGTCGGCACGCCGGCGTCGCCGGCGGCCTCGCGCGCCCGCGCCTTGTCGCCCATCAGCGCGATGTGCTCGGACTTCGGGCCCGCGAACGTCAGCCCCGCGTCCTCGACGGCGGCCGCGAACTCCGCGCGCTCGGAGAGGAACCCGTAGCCGGGGTGGACGATGTCGGCCTTCGACTCCTTCGCGGCGCCGATCAGCGCGTCGATGCTCAGGTAGCTCTTCCCCGCCGGGGACGGGCCGATGGCGATCGCGGAGTCCGCCTCGCGCACGTGCGGGGCGGACTCGTCGACGGCGCTGTGCACCGCCACCGCCTCCATCCCGAGGTCGTGCGCGGCGCGGATCACCCGCAGGGCGATCTCCCCGCGGTTGGCGACGAGGACGCGGCTCATCCGCCGTCGTCGACGACGGCGACCGCCTGCCCGGCGGTGACCTCGTCCTCGTTGGAGACCAGGAACTCGACGAGCTTGCCGGACACCTCGGTCTCGACAGCCTCGAAGTTCTTCATGATCTCCACGAGGCCGATCGTCGCGCCGGACTCGACGTCGTCGCCCTCCTGCGCGAACTCGTCCTCGTCGGGGCTGGGGCGGCGGTAGAACACGCCGGGGATCGGGGTCTGAACCTCGTGTCTGGCCATGGGCTCCTCAGGATCGGGACGGGGTGGCGCCGAGCGCGGCGGCGAGCGTCGCCACCAGCTCGGGGGCACCGGGGGTGTCGGAGTGCACGCACACGGTCTCCGCGCGCATCGGGATCGCGCCGCCGGAGGCGGTCTCGGCGACGCCCTCCTCGATCACGCGCCGCACGCGCCGCACGACGACGTCCGGGTCGTAGGCGACGTGCTTGCGGGTGATGATCAGGAAGCCGTCGTCGTCGTACTCGAGGTCGGCGTAGTACTCGGCCATGAAGCCGACCCCGGCCGCCTTCGCGGAGGACTCGTGCGCGGTGCCGGCCATGCCCATGATCGGCACGCCGAACGCGGCGGCCGCGTCCGCCACCGCGCGCGCCACGGTCTCGTCGCGCGCGCCGGCGCCGTACAGCGCGCCGTGCGGCTTGACGTAGGTGAGCGACATGCCCTCGGCCTCGAGGAAGCCCTTCAGCGCGCCGCACTGGTAGACGACGGTCGCCGTCAGCTCGTCGGGGTCCATCTTCATCGCGCGCCGGCCGAAGCCCTGCAGGTCCGGGTAGCTCGGGTGGGCGCCGACCTCGACGCCGTACTTCTTCGCCAGGCGCACGGTCGAGGCCATGACCGTCGGGTCGCCCGCGTGGAAGCCGCAGGCGACGTTGGCCAGCTCGAGGTGGGCCATGATCGCGTCGTCGTCGGCCAGCGCCCAGGCGCCGTAGGCCTCTCCGATGTCTGAGTTGATCCGCAACCCGACCGTCCTTCCCCCGTTGGTCTGCAGCGCGACTAATACCAAATATTCAAATGTCGGGTGTTCAGGATCCGGAGTACTCTCAGCCACCGTGTCCCACGACGGCGGCGGCAACGAGTTCGTCCCACACCCGATCCAGACCGCGGGCGCGGCGCAGCAGATCGCCGAGCAGCTCCGCGTCGGGATCCTGCGCGGCCAGCTGCGGCCCGGGGACCGGCTCCCGTCCGAGGCCGACATGGCCGCCGAGTACTCCGTCAGCCGCGGCACGATCCGCGAGACGATGAAGCTTCTGTCCGCCTCCCAGCTCGTGGAGTCCTCGCGCGGGGCGGGCGGCGGGACGTTCGTGCGCGTGCCCGAGCCGGGCCGCGTCGCGGCGACGCTCGGCGACGCGGTGGCGCTGTGGTTCAGCGCCGGGTCGACGACGCTGAAGGAGATCAACGACGCGCGCGTGTGGATCGAGCTCGGCTGCGTCCGCTTCGCGGCCGGCGCGCGCACCGACGAGGACCTCGCCGCGATCCGCGCCACCGTCGAGTCGATGGAGGAGCCCGGCGTCGAGCTCGAGCCGATGCTGGAGATCGACCTCCGCTTCCACGTCGCGGTCTCGCGGGCGGCGCACAACGCGGCGCTCGAGCTGGCGATGAGCGCCATCCACCTCGTGCGGCCGTTCTCGAACACGATGCTGATGCCGTACCTGAGCGTGCCGGTGATCGCCGCCCAGCACCGCGCGATCTACGAGGCGATCGAGGCGGGCGACGCGTCCGCCGCCGAGGCGGCCCACTCGCTCCACATGGCGCACCTCGACGAGACGCGCGCGCGGGCGCTGGAGGAGCGCGGCGCGGTCGACGTCCCGGTCACCGACCTGCTCGAGGAGGCGCACCCGGCGTTCGAGGCGATCCGCGAGCAGATCCTCGCCCCGCGCCGCCCATGACCGACGTCCGCATCCGCGGCGCTCACGCCACGGTCGTCAACGACGGCTTCGAGGACGAGGTCGCGGTCGAGGAGCCGCTGGAGATCCGCGTCGACGGGCGCCCGCTGGCGGTGACGATGCGCACGCCGGGCCACGACGAGGAGCTCGCGCTCGGCTTCCTGCACGGGGAGGGCCTGATCGACGGCCCGCGGGACGCCGGCCCGCCGGGCGACCTCGCCGGCAACACCGTCGAGGTGGCCGGCCCGCTGCTGCGCGAGCCGTCGTCGCGCTCCTTCTACACGACCTCCTCGTGCGGGGTGTGCGGGAAGGGCGCGCTGGAGGAGGTCGCGGTGCACGCCGAGCCGCTGCCCGACGGCCCGGTCATCGCTCGCGCGCTGCTCGCCGATCTCCCGGAGCGGCTGCGCCAGCCGACCTTCGCGCGCACGGGCGGGCTGCACGCCACCGGGTTGTTCTCACCCGACGGCGAGCTGCTGTGCGTGCGCGAGGACGTCGGGCGCCACAACGCGATGGACAAGGCGATCGGCTGGGCGCTGCGCGAGGGGCTCGATGCCGCTGCACCCGCGCGTGCTGTGCGTCTCCGGCCGGCTCTCGTTCGAGCTGGTCCAGAAGGCCGCGGTGGCGGGCGCGCCGATCCTCGTCGGCGTCGGCGCGCCGAGCTCGCTGGCGGTCCGGCTCGCCGACGACCGCGGGATGACCCTGTGCGGGTTCGCCCGCGGCGGGCGCGTGAACGTCTACACCTACAGCGGCCGCGCGGGCTGATCGCCGGAGGCGGCGGCCTGCTTGAGCGCGCGGCGGCGGGCGGGCATCGCGTCGATCCGCGCCCACAGCTCGCTGACGCCGACGAGGTTGTCCCAGCGGGCCTTGACGCCGCCGTCCTTGCCCGTCAGCTCGACCTGGAAGTCGTGCCCCTCGCGCTCGAAGTACCTCGAGCTCCCGTTCCGCGGGCGCCGTCGGGATCAGCGCGCAGCGCCTCCACCTGCTCGGACACGCGCGGGTCCCCAGCGGGCCCTGAGACGATCAGCTCTCGGCGTTTCATGCGTTCGCTCGTACCCCGATCGGGCCCAGATTCACGGTCAGACCGTGAACCTCGAACCCGCGAAACGCGGAAAATCGGTCGTGATCGGGGCCGTGGAAGTCGGTGGATCCGGTGGTCAGCAGGCCCATGCGCTCGGCGGCCTCGTGCAGCAGCCGCGTCTGCTCCTCGGTGTGGGTGGCGTAGAAGCACTCGACGCCGTCCAGCCCCGCGCGTGCGAACTCCTCCAGCGTGCCGAGCGCCTCGTCGGGCGCGTCGACGTCCCAGAACGGATGCGCCCACACGGCGACGCCGCCGGCGGCGTGGATGACCTCGATCGCCTGCGCCACGGTCGGCCGGCTGCGCGCGACGTAGGCCTT
Source organism: uncultured Solirubrobacteraceae bacterium (assembly GCA_963723395.1). Taxonomy (GTDB): domain Bacteria; phylum Actinomycetota; class Thermoleophilia; order Solirubrobacterales; family Solirubrobacteraceae; genus DATFQI01. The sequence goes on from CAVRQL010000009.1 coordinate 23,790, forward strand.
GGCCCCGGGAACGAGGTAGGGCGGGAACAGCTCGTTCTTGCCCTCGATGCCCTCCTCGCGCAGCCGTGCCGCGTTGGCGGGGTGGGCGAGCACGGCGTCGGCGAGGTGCGGGCGCCCGATCGGCTTGCCGGCCTCGCGGCGCGCGCGCAGCGGCGAGTCGTCGAGCTCGAAGCCGAGCTCGCGCAGCCGGTCGGCCATCGCCTCGATCCGGCGCGCCCGGTCGGCGCGGAAGTCCTCCAGGATCGCGATCAGGTCGGCGTCGGCGACGTCGAGCTCGTAGCCCAGCACGTGCAGGTCCTCGTGACCGCCGTGGACGGCCGACAGCTCGGCGGCAGGTGAGAGCGTCAAACCCAATTGACGGGCCTTCGCGGCCGCCTCCGGGACGCCGTCGACCGTGTCGTGGTCGGTGAGCGCGAACACCTCCACGCCCGCCGCTGCGGCCAGCTCGACGACCTCTGCGGCCGGCAGCGACCCGTCGGAGTGCACGGAATGGGCCTGGAGATCGAACGTCGGTCGCGGCATGGAGGCGCAGCGTACGAGTTTGCCCGCGCCACGTGACCGGGAAGGCTCTGGACGCAACCGCAAGTGACGGGAGGAACTCCGTGTCAACCGGATTGATCATCGCGATCGTCGTGATCGCGCTCATCCTCATCGGTCTGCTCGTGCTGCTGCCGCGCATGCGCCGCCAGGCTGAAATGAAGAAGCGCGAGCGTGAGCTCGGGCAGCGCCGCGACGCCGCCGCCGGCCAGCATCGCCAGGTTGCAGAGACCCGTGAGAGCGAGGCCGACAAGGCCGAACGCGAGGCGCGGATGGCCCAGAAGCAGGCCGAGAAGCAGCGCGCCGAGGCCGAGCTCCACAAGGAGCGCGCCACCATGACCGAGCGCGGCGACGCCGATCACGAGCTGATCGACGAGCACGAGCGCGACAAGTTCGCGGGTACGTCCGCCGACACCGGCGGGACCACCACCGGCACCGCGGATACGCCCGCCGGCGAGGCCCGCGACACGCGCGGCACCCGCTCGGACAGCGAGTTCGAGCAGGGCCGCGAGGTCGGCCACGAGGAGGAGCGCGAAGGGCGCTTCGACCGCAACGGCACGGCCGCCGACCAGCCGGCCGACTCGCCCGGCTCGCGCCGCGCGTAGGACCGGCTAGAGGACCAGCGCGCCCTGCCCGAGCAGGGCGCGCGCGTCCGCCGCCGCCAGCGGGGCGGACATGTGGAAGCCCTGGGCGAACTCGCAGCCCAGGACGCGCAGGTGCTCGAGCTGCCCGGCGGTCTCGACGCCCTCGGCGATCACCTCGAGCCCGAGGTTGTGCGCCAGCTCGACGATCGCCTTGACGATCTCGAACGAGCCGCCGTCGTGGCCCATGCCGCTCACGAGCGGCCCGAAGATCTTGATCGCGTCGCCCGGGAAGCGGTGCAGCAGGTGCAGCGACGAGGCGCCCGTGCCGAAGTCGTCGATCTGCCAGCGCACGCCGAGCGTCTCCAGCACGTGGGCGAGCGTGCGCCGCGTGGACTCCGGCTCGCGCGCGAGGTCGCTCTCGCGGACCTCCAGGCGCAGCGCCCGCGGATCCAGCCCGGTGCTCTCCAGCGCCGCGCCCAGCTCGGCCGCGAAGCTCGGCTCCGACAGCTGCCGGTGCGAGACGTTGACGCCGATCGTCAGCCCCGCGCCGCCGGGCAGCTCGCGCCACTCGGCGAGGTCGCGGCAGGCGACCTCGAGCACCCGCCGGCCGAGCGGGACGATCAGCCCCGTCTCGTCGGCGATCGGGACGAACTCGGCCGGCTCGATCGAGTTGCCGTCGGCGCCGGGCCAGCGGCACAGCGCCTCGAAGCCGACGATCCGGCCCGTCGCCGCCTGCACGATCGGCTGGTAGAAGACCTCCAGCTCGTCGTCCTCGATCGCGTGGCGCAGGTCGCTCTCCATGTCGAGCCGGCGCATCACGAGCTCGTGCATGCGGGCGTCGAACACCGCGTGGCGGCCCTTGCCGTCGGCCTTCGCGCGGTACATGGCGACGTCGGCGTCGCGCATCACGTCGGCGGGCGCGGCGTCGGGGTCGGCGAGCGCGATGCCGATCGAGGCGGCCACCACCAGCTCGCGCCCGTCGAGGTGGAACGGGTCCTGGAGCGTCTGCTGGACGCGCTCGGCGATCACGGTCGCCTCGCGCGGGTCGCACACGTCCTCGAGCAGGATCGTGAACTCGTCGCCGCCGAGGCGCGCGACGGTGTCGCCGGGGCGGAGGGCCGACTCCAGCCGGCGGGCGACCGCGATCAGCAGCCGGTCGCCGACGTGGTGGCCGAGCGAGTCGTTGACGAGCTTGAAGCGGTCCAGGTCCAGGAACAGCACGGCGGCGCAGGTGGCCGGCTGGCGGCGCTGGCCGCGGCGGATCGCCTGGTCCAGGCGGTCCAGGAACAGCACGCGGTTGGGCAGCCCGGTCAGGTCGTCGTGCAGCGCGTCGTGCTGGAGGCGCTGCTCGGCCTGGCGGCGGTCCGTGACGTCGGTCTGGGAGCCGACGACGCGCGTGGCGCGGCCGTTGTGGTCGCGCACCGCGATGCCGCGGGCGAGCATCCACTTGTACGAGCCGTCGCGATGCTGGATCCGGTGCTCGGACTCGAAGTGCTGGGTGGCGCCGTTGAGGTGGCCCTCGAGCGCCTGGGTCAGGCCCGCGCGGTCGTCGGGGTGCACGCGGCCCAGCCACTCCCCGGGCGCGTCGCCGATGTCGGCCTCCGGGTAGCCGATCATCGCCTTCCAGCGCGGGGAGAAGTACAGCCGGTCGGCGCGCACGTCCCAGTCCCACAGGCCGTCGTTGGCGCCCTGCAGCGCGAGCGCGTGGCGCTCCTCGGACTCGGCCAGGCGCTTGAGCGCGCGCTGGTGGGTGATCGCGTAGCGCAGGCTGCGCTCCAGCGTCTCCGCCGTCGGGTTCACCAGGTAGTCGGAGACGCCGGCGTCGGCGGCGGCGAGGTCGGTGTCGCGGTCGGCCGACGTGTCGAGCACGAGCACGGGCGCGTACGGCGTGTGCTGGAGGACGATGCGCGCGACGTCGAGCCCGGACCGCTCCGGGTCGCCGAGGTCGCGGTCGATCACGAACGCGTCGTGCGGGTGCTCCTCCAGCGCGGCGAGCGCGGCGTCCGGCGACGTGACCCAGTGGATCTCGGCGACCGGCCGCAGCGCGGCGCGCACGGGGGCGTGCGCCGCCTCGCCGGCCTGGACGACCAGGAGTGTCGGGCGCTCGCTCACGCGGCGTCCTTCGCGGGGGGCAGGACCGCGGTGTCCAGCCAGTAGGCGGTGAAGACCTTCATGAGCTTGACGAGGGCGAGGAACGTGACCGGCTTGGCGAGGTAGGTGTTGACTCCCGCTTCGTAGGCGGCGGCGACGGCCGCGGGTGCGGTGTCGTCGGTCAGCGCCACGATCGGGATGCGTCGAAGCTCAGGATTTGACTTGATCGACCGGACGGCTTCGATGCCGCCGAGCTTGGGCAGGCTCAGGTCGAGCACGATCAGCGCGGGCCGCGGGGAGACGATCGGGTCCGTGTGCGGGCCGCGGCGGGCCAGGTAGTCGAGGAGGTCCTGGCCGTCGGTCGCGAAGCGCAGGTCGCTCGGGCTGCGGCCCTCCAGCAGTGCGTCCTTGGCCATCGCGCGGTAGTCCGCGCTGGCGTCCGCGAACAGGATCGTGGGCAGCAGCGAGGCCCGGTCCGTCGAGCTCTCGCGCCGCAACCTCTCGGATGATGTGACGAAGCGGTCAGGCACGTGGCCTCCCGCCTGCGGATCGCAGGCGCACGGTGGCACGACCTACCCGGGATCCCCGGGCGGTCGACCCTCCATGGTCTCCGCTGCCGCAATTTCCGTCCTTTTGGCTGGTTGGCCGCGCATCCGACGCCGGCCGTTCGAACGGAGCCTAGGCTCCGGTTGTTAAGGGGAGCAATCGGGCCTTCGTCGAATCGGCGAATGTACGAGATGACTTTCGGCCCACAGAGCGGGATCGCGGCGCAGCTCGGCGGCCAGCTCGACCGCGCGGGGTGACGGAGGCCCCGACAGCCCGGCGGGGGTGGCGAGGCGGACCGACGAAGTGAGGACGATCGCCTCCGCGCGGGCGAGGTCGGCGAGCGTGAGCGGCGCCTCGCGGGCGTCCGGGCGCCGCAAGAGCCGCGCGCGGGTGACGCCGGGGAGGAGGCGGCCGTCGTCGGGCGGTGTCAGGAGGCTCCCGTCGAGCAGCGCCCACACGTTGGCCCAGGCGCCCTCCAGCACGCTCCCGTCCAGGTCCACCGCGAGCCAGGCGGGATCCTGCCGCCGGTCCAGCCACTTGTGCCGGCCGAGCCCGCCGGCCAGCACGCGCGGCTCGAGCGTGACCGGCGCCGGGGGCTCGCCGAGCGGGTGCTCCTCGACCTCCACGGCGAGCGCGCCGTCCCGGGGCCGGGCGAGCACGCGCAATCGTCCGTCGGCGCGTGCGGGCGCGAGGACGATCTCGGGCAGCTCGAGCCCGTAGAGCTCGCGCGCGCTCGCCGCGAGCCGGGCGAGATGGGCGTCCGCATCGACCGCCCGGCCGTCGCGCACGGCGATCGTCTCGAGCAGGCCGGCGGCGGGGTCGGGGCGGTCGGGCCACGCCGGGAGCGTGCTCGGTGGGACTTCGCCCGGCACGTCGGCGATGACGCGCGAGCCCAGGGCGGCCGCGATCGGCGCGGCCTTCCCGTACGCCTCGCGCAGCTCGGACGCCGGGTCCGAGTCCGCCACGATCCCGCCCCCGCAGCCCAGCCACGCGTGGTCGCCGCGCACCTCGAGCGTCCGGATCGACCACGTTGAGCTCGAGACCGGCCGCCGGGCTCGCGTAGCCGATCGCGCCCGTGTAGACCTCGCGCTGGGTGCCCTCCAGCGACGCGATCGCCTTCAGCGCCTGGACCTTCGGCGCGCCGGTGACCGAGCCGGGCGGGAAGGCGGCGCGCACCACGTCCGCGTCGGTCGCGCCCTCGCGCACGCGCGCGGACACGTCCGTGACGAGATGCCACACGCCGGGGTGCGGCTCGGCCCGGCGCTCCGCGGCGGCGACCGAGCCGTAGCGCGCGACGCGCCCGAGGTCGTTGCGCGAGAGGTCGACGATCATCACGTGCTCGGCCGCGTCCTTGGCGGAGGCGAGCAGCGCGTCCGCGCCCGCCCCGCGCGGGGCGGTGCCCTTGATCGGCGAGGTCACGACGTCGTCCCCGGCGCGGCGCAGGAACCGCTCGGGCGAGAGGCTGACGACGGCGGCGCCGGGCAGGCCGAGGAACGCGCCGTACGGTGGGTCCAGCTCGCCGGCGGCGGCGAGGAAGGCGTCGGCGGCGCTCCCCTCGAACCCGCCTTCGAGCCGCAGGGTGACGTTGGCCTGGAACAGCTCGCCGGCCGCGATCCGCTCGACGCACTCCGCCACCGCCGCCAGGTGGCGACCCGCGGCGCCGGGCGCCGGTGCGAGCGGTCCGAGCCGGAAGGGGCGAGGCGGCACGGGCCGGGCGAGGCGCTCGCGCAGCACGCCCAGCCGGCGCTCCGCGGCCTCCTCGGAGAGCGCCTCGAACCACCACGCCCCGTCGGCGTCCTGGCGCAGGACGTGGTCGTAGTAGCCGAGCGACGCGAGCGGAAGCGGCTGTGGCCGCGGTGGGGGAGGCGGCAGCCGCTCGATCGCCGCGCCGAGCCCGAAGCCCAGGTAGCCGAACCAGCCGCCGCCGACCGGCCCGTCCGCGCCGGCGCGCGGCGCCACGTCGAGCACGTCCAGCGCGGCGGCTCCCTCCACCACCCGCAGCGGCTCCGAGCCGACGATCGCGCGCGAGCCTGCCCAGCGCCCGGAGAGCGCGAACGGGCGCGCATCGTCGCGCACCGCCCGCAGCGCGTCCGCGAGTCCGAGGCCGCTGCCGAGGGGGATCCGGACGAGCTCCACGCATGCAGTCTGGCGGGCCGCGCGCGAGCTATCCTGGGGCCGCCCCGCCGCCGTAGCTCAGCTGGTAGAGCACTTCACTCGTAATGAAGGGGTCAGCGGTTCGAGTCCGCTCGGCGGCTTGCGGGGATTCCTCCGCGGGTCGTCGGGGAATCCAGGCACTGATGAGCCAGCCCTGGACGCCGTCGCTGACGGTGCGCGAGCACGGTGGTCGCTGTCGCCTCACGCTGGCCGGCGACGCATGGGGTGAGGGCGCCACGCTGCAGGAGGCCGCGGACGACCTCGTCGCGCGCGTGACGCGGCACGCGAGGGCGCTGCGGGGCCCCGGCTGGGCATGCGGGCGCGAGCTCGGCGCGCCGGACCACCGCTGGTTCGACTTCCTGTACGAGATCGGCGAGATCGCCGCGCGCGGCGGCGACGTCCGCAGCCGCGTCCTCGGGGCCGGGACCGAGCCCGCCGTGTAGCCCCGGCCCTGCACGCACGCGGCGCGCGACAGCTACTTGGACAACAGCCCGAGCGCCGCCGCGGCCGCGTAGAGCACCGCGAACGTGACCATGAAGACCACGAAGCGGGCGAAGACCTTGCGCGCCATCCGGGGCCTAGAAGAGGTCGCCGACCTGGACGATGACGAGCCAGCCCGCGAAGAAGCCGTAGAACAGCACCGCGAAGAACAGGGCCCCGAGCCGCAGGCCCGACACCCGGATCGCCGGCGGCAGCGACCGGCGGTTGAGGACGATGAGCAGGATCGAGTAGATGAACATCACGATGCCGTTCAGGCACGCGGCGAGCACGAGCAGCACGAGCGGCTGGTCGAAGCCCGAGAGCAGGATGAGGATGCCGAAGCTGACCATGCTCCACACGACGAGGAAGTAGAGCCTGCTCTCGCTCCAGCGCTGGTTCTCCGGCGTGTACAGGGTCTTGACGACGTCGGCGACGAGTCGCGAGACGTAGTCGACCACGCCGAGGGCCACGAGGGCCAGCGACAGCGAGCCGAAGATCCAGAACAGCGTCCCGAACCAGGGCGCCACGACATCCTTGAGGACCTCGCCCTCGCCCTTGATGAAGTCGAAGTCCGCCTCCTCGGAGAGGTTCTGGCCGAAGACGGTCGAGTAGGCCAGCACGGAGAAGACGATGATCGAGGCCAGGCAGATGAACCAGAACGAGACGAGCTGCTCCTTGGAGGCCTGCTTGAACCAGCCGTTGAAGCGCGAGACGTTCTCCTCGTCCTGGCGCACCATCGTGCCCGTGGACGGGGCCGCCTGGTCCTCGCCGGTGATCGGTGAGACGATCTTCGGGACGTACGCTCCCATCCCGAATCCCTTGTCGCGGATCCAGTTGCTCTGGACGAGGTTGTTGGCCCCGCCCGCGCCCGCGAACACGAGCCCGGCGAGGATGGTGGCGATCGCGACCTCGTCGCTCGGGATCTGGCCGAAGTTCGAGACCGCGTCGGGCAGGTCGGCCCACGCCGAGGCCTTGATGGCCGCGAAGATGGCGATGATCAGGAAGACGATCGTCAGCCCGACCTTGAAGAACTCGGCCTTCTCCAGCGACTGGTAGACGACGGGCGACGCGGTGAGCGCGACGCCGATCGAGATCAGCAGGATGATCGCGATGACGTTGGCGTCACCGCCTACCAGGTAGGTGAAGATCGTGGCCCCCGCGACCCCCCAGCCGGGCCACATGTTGGGCACGATCGTGAAGATGCAGAAGAGGATGCCCCAGGGCTTCCAGAAGCGCGCGAAGCCGGCCACCGCGGTCTCGCCGGTGGCCAGGGTGTAGCGCTCGATCTCCATGTTGAGGAAGTACTGGACCGTGACGCCGACGACGGCCGCCCAGAGGAAGCCCAGGCCGACGTTCGTGGTGATGTAGGGCCAGAGGATGTACTCGCCCGAGCCCACGCCCACGCCCGCCAAGATGACGCTCGGCCCGAGGATCTTGCGGAGCGGCAGCGGCTCCGGCATGTCGCCGTACTCCATCGGCGGCAGATGGTGGCTCGGTGGCTCAGGGGCGTAATGCCCCTCTCCGTCGGCGGCCGTCGAACGATTCGGCGTCAGTACATCCGCCATGCCCACCCCTCCTCCCGGTTGGGGGCCGGCCGTTCAGGCCGGTCCTCCCCCATGTTCCCTGCCGACCGCTCGGCAAACGCGAGGTCTGACGCTCACCGCACGGGGTGCGCGGACCGCCGCGCCTGACGTCGCGCCAGGAAGAGGAAGTAGAAGATCTCGACCGGGAACGCCACGAGGCCGGGGAGCGCGGCGACCGCCCCGACGAGGGACCCGCCCACGGCGGCGGCCAGCGCGACGTTCTTGAAGGCCACGGCGAAGGGCGCCTCGGTCCTGAGCTCCGGAGGCGCGATCCGCCTGGCGACGGCCGATCCGACCGCCGACCGCGCGAGCAGCGCGACCACCACCACGCCGAGCGTCAGCCCGGCGGCGTCGACGGAGCCCAGCCCCTTGAACAGGCCCCCGCCGAGGCCGAAGCAGATGACCACCACGGTGCAGTTGACCATCCCGCGGCGGACCCGCTGGGGGATGCGGGCGATCTGGGGGTGCAGCATCCGCGCGAGCACGGCCGGGCGCCACGAGGCCCGCGCCGAGCGTGAGCGCGATCGGGCCCAGCCCGACCAGCTCCCCCGCCGCGAGGTAGACGAGCGCGGGGGTGACCACCAGCGCGAGGCCGTAGGCGATCAGCACGAAGGCGAGCAGGTCTCCCCCTGGCACCTCGGCGACGTCGGCGTATGCCGGGATGAGCGCCGCGGGCGGCGCGGCAGCGATCAGGAACAGGCCGAAGCCGAGCGGCTCGTCGAGCCCGATGGCGAGCGCGACGACCGCCAGGGGCAGCGAGCCGAGCACGCAGGTGCAGGCCGAGCAGGGTCAGCCCGGGGCGCAGCCCGACCGAGCGCTCCCGCCGGGGCAGGGCCCCGACCGTGAGCAGCGTCTGCAGGCCGAGGGCCGGCACGGCGAGGGCGCGGGGTGAGCCCGGCGAGAAGGCGGCGCCCAGCCCGAGGCCGATGACCACGGCCGTGACGAGGATGAGCGCGGCGCCGAAGATCCGCCGCTCCCGGTCCTCAGGCAGGTTCGCCGTCAGTACAGGAGCTCGAGGTCGACGCGGTTGCGCAGCGCTTCCCCCGCCAGGTGGCGGCGCAGGTTGTCGCAGAAGAGCTCGACCTGGCGCGCTTCCTCGTCGGGCACCCGCGCGGTGTCGTGCGGGGAGAGGATGACGTTCTCGAGCTCCCACAGCGGGCTCTCGGACGGGAGCGGCTCCTGCTCGAAGACGTCGAGCGCGGCCCCTGCGAGCGTGCCGTCGCGCAGCGCGTCGACGAGCGCGGCCTCGTCGACGGCGGTGCCCCGGCCGACGTTCACGAACACGGCCCCCGGCCTGGCGGCGGCGAACACCCCGGCGTCGATGAGCCCGCGGGTCGCGTCGGTCCCGGGCAGCACGGAGACGATCGCATCCGCGCGGCCGGCGAGCTCGTGGAGCCGCTCGATCGGATGGAGCTCGTCCACGTGCTCGACCGGCTCGCTCACGTCGCGCTTCACGGCCAGCACCGCCATCCCGAACGCCTTGGCGAGCCGCGCGATCTCGGTTCCGATGGCCCCGGCGCCCACGACCAGGAGGGTCTGCCCGCGCAACTCGCCGCTCGGCTGTTCCTGCGGCGGCCAGTAGCGCCGCGCCTTGTCGCGCTGCATCCGCGGCAGGCGCTTGGCGAAGGCCAGCAGGCCCATGAGCGTGAACTCGGCCAGCGGTCCGGCGTGCACGCCGCTCGCCGTCGTGACCGCCACGCGCTCGACCGCTTCCCGGTCGAGCTCGAGGGCCTGGGCCACCTGCTGTCCGGCGCCGGCGTTCCGCGCCTGCACCCAGCGCAGCGCCGGGCCGCCATGCACCGCGTCGACGAGGCCCTGCGGGGACGAGCCGGGGATGCCGAACAGGACCTCGGCTCGCCCGAGCAGCTCGCTCCCAGCGAGACGGATCGGGCGCGAAGTCGCCCACGATGTCCCCCATGTAGCGCGACGCCGGGACCACGGCGGGGTCGTAGAGCAGCTCGATGCGCTCGTCCTCCCGGGCGATGCGGCTCGCGAGCTCGTCGTCGAGCGGGCTGGCGATGAGCACGGCCGTCACCCCCGGCATCCTTCCACGTCGCGCGTCGTTTCAGACCAGCATGCGCGGGGGACCCGCGACCCATGGAGCTCCGCCGCCCATGATCGACGCGAGCGTCCTCGTCGTCGGCGGTGGGGCGATCGGCGGCATCACCGCCGCCAAGCTCACCGAATCGACCCGGCGCGTCGTCGTGCTCGACACGAACGACGCCCACGTCGAGCGGCTCCGCGAGCCGGGCCTCACGTACGAGGAGAGCGGCGCCGAGCACACCGTCGCGCTCGAGGCGGTCACCTCCGCCGCGGAGCTCGACGGCGACTTCGACTTCGCGCTGATCGCGGTCAAGTCGCCCTTCCACCGCGCGGCCCTGGAGCCGCTCGTCGCGACCGGCAAGATCGAGGCGTTCGTCTCGCTCGGCAACGGGCTGATCCAGGACCGGATGGCCGAGATCGTCGGGGCCGACCGGCTGTTCTCGTGCATCGTCGAGTGGGGTGGGACGAACCTCGGGCCGGGGCGCGTGGTGCGCGACACCATCGCGCCGATGGTGGTCGGGGAGCTCGACGGCTCCGAGAGCGAGCGCATTCGGGTTCTCGCGCGATGCCTCGAGGCGGTCGGCGACGTCCGCGTGACGCGCAACCTGCGCGGCCAGATCTGGTCCAAGCTCCTCGTGAACTCCGCCTTCACCGGGCTCTCCGCCGTCTCGGGCCTGCGCTACGGCGAGGTCGCCGACCATCCGGACGGGCGGGTCGCCGCCTACGCGATCTGGGCCGAGGGCGCCGCGATCGGGGAAGCCCAGGGATTGGCGCTCGATCAGGTGTTCGACGTCGAGCCGCAGGCGCTCGTCGACCGCGACGACGCCGCGCTGGCGCGGATGATGGAGGTCGCGGGCAACACCAAGCCTTCGATGCTGCAGGACCTCGAGCAGGGCCGCGCCACGGAGGTCGACGTGGTCAACGGCGGCGTCGCGCAGCGCGGCCGGGAGTACGAGATCGCGACGCCCTTCAACGACCGGGTCGTCGAGCTCGTGCATGCCATGGAACGCGGCGAGCGCTCCCCGGCTGCCGAGGAGCTGACGGAGCTCGTCGCCGTCGCCGGGTCGTGACGGCGGTCCTCGCGGCTGATCTGCTGGCCGCGCAGCCACCGGTGTTGGAGCGCGCCGGAGCGCTCGCCGAGATCCGCGATCGCATCGAGCCGCGCGGGCGCCTGCTGGTGATCGACGACGACCCCACGGGCACGCAGTCCGTGCACGGCGTGCCCGTCCTCACCGCATGGTCGCGGGAGGACCTCGCCGGCGCCCTGCGGGACGCCGGCACCGTGTTCGTGCTCACCAACTCGCGCTCGATGCCGGAGCGCGAGGCGGTCGCGGTGAGCGCGGAGATCACCGAGCGCGCGGCGGCGATCGCCGCTGAGGAGGGCTTCGAGCTCGCCGTGGCGAGCCGCAGCGACTCGACGATGCGCGGCCACTTCCCGCACGAGCCAGACGCGGTCGCCGACGCGCTCGGGCGGGCCGTCGACGGGCTCCTGCTCTGCCCCTGCTTCCTCGAGGCCGGGCGCCTCACCGTCGACGACGTCCAGTGGGTGGCGCAGGACGACCAGCTCGTCCCGAGCGCGGAGACCACGTACGCCACCGACCGCTCCTTCGGGTACTCCGCCTCGAACCTCAGGGATTGGGTCGAGGAGAAGACGCACGGCGCGGTGCGCGCCGCCGACGTGCTCAGCCTCGGGCTCGAGGACATCCGCGGCGGCGGCCCCGAGCGCGTGCGCGAGATCCTGGCGGGGGCGGAGGCGCGCCGGCCCGTGGTGGTCAACGCGACGGAGTACGCGGACCTCGAGGTGGTGGTGCTCGGGCTGCTCGACGCCGAGGCGGACGGACAGACCTTCGTCTATCGCTGCGGCCCGTCCTTCGTGCGCGTACGCGGCGGGATCGAGCCGGCGCCGCCGCTCTCCTCCGAGGCGCTGTACGCCCGGCGCGCGCACGACGGCCACGGGCTCGTGCTGGTCGGTTCGCACGTGGACACGACGACGCGCCAGCTCGAGCACGCCCTCGCCCTCGACGGCGTGCACGGCAGGGAGCTGTCGGTCGAGCGGCTGCTCGATGCCGACACGCGCGAGGAGGAGATCGCCGGCGCGCTGGCCGACATCGAGCGCCACCTGCCCGAGCGCGAGGTGATCCTCTACACGAGCCGGGAGCTCGCCCGCGCCGAGGGCTCCGATCACGCCCTCGACGTCGGGCGCTCGGTCTCCGACGCGCTGGTCGAGCTGGTGCAGCGGCTCGACCCCCGGCTGCCGCTGGCGTTCTGCGTCGCCAAGGGCGGGATCACCTCGAGCGACGTCGGGACGCGCGGCTTCGGGGTCCGCCGCGCCGAGGTCGCCGGCCAGATGCTGCCGGGGACGATCTCGGTCTGGATCCTCCCCGACGACTCCGCCTTCCCCGGGCTGCCCTACGTGATCTTCCCCGGCAACGTCGGTCAGCCCGAGACGCTCGCCGAGGTGATCGAGCGGCTCGCGAATGAGCCGGACGCGCTTCGGATCGGTTCTTGCCGACGCCGCGGCCGCGGGTCAAGCCGTGGGCGCGTTCACGTGCTACGACCTGCTCGGCTTCGAGGCCGTCGTGCGGGCGGCGAGGCGCGCGCCGCGCCGGTGATCGTCCTGGTCGGCACCGGCTCGTTCGCCGCGCGCGGGCGGCGAGCGCCTGCTCGCCGCATTCCGGGCCGCCGCCGCGCAGGCGCGGTGCCGGTGCTCATCCAGCTCGACCACGCCGCCGACCGCGAGATGATCCCGCGCGCCGCCGCCGCGGGGGTGGGTGCTGGCCGACGGCTCGCGGCTGCCCGACGAGGAGAACCTGGAGTTCTCGGCGGCCGTGGTGAGGAGCTCCGTCCGATCGGACGCGGTCGAGGCCGGCTCGGTCACGTCGCGGGGGCAGGACCTCGACGAAGGCGGCCGGGGGGGCGCTGACCGATCCGGAGAGGCCGAGGACTTCGTGCGCACGAGGGGGGCGGGTCCTGGCGGTCTGCATCGGCAACGTGCATGGCCACTACGCGAGCAAGCCCGCACTCGACGGGAGCGACTGGAACGGCTGCGCGGCGCGGCGCGCCGCTGGCGTTGCACGGGGCGTCCGGCGCCGGACGAAGACGTGCGACAGGCCGTCAAGCTCGGCATCCGCAAGGTCAACGTGAACACCGAACTGCGCGCGGCCTACTTCGGCGTCCTGGGGTCAGGGCGTCGCGACGCGGGCGGAGGCGCTGGATCTGCGAGGACTGGGGGAAGCGTTGATCGAGGCGGTGGCGGACGTGGTCGATGCCAAGCTGGCGCTGTTGGGCTGGGGGCAGCGATGAAGCGCCTCGGCTTCATCGGCCTCGGCGCCATGGGCGGCCCGATGGCGCGAAACCTCGCGGCGGCCGGGTTCGAGCTCGC
>CAVRQL010000010.1:0-55781 GCA_963723395.1 uncultured Solirubrobacteraceae bacterium
GGAGCGATGATCGTCCCCCAGGACAACATCCAGGGCGTGAAGATCAACATGAGCCAGGAGAAGGTGCTCGACGTCCTCGGCGACCCCGCCAAGACGATCACCCGGCTCGGCGGCGGCGGGGGCGAGACGCCGATCACGACGTACTCCTACCTCAAGCGCGGGATGCGGGTCCGCTTCATCCCGAACAACGCCAACACCGTGAACATCGCGTTCGCGGTCGAGGTCTACGCGGACCGCGGCCAGCGGACGGCCGAGGGGATCGGCATCGGGTCGACGCGCCGGGCCGTCAAGAAGGCGCTCAAGGGCGAGTGGTGCCGGCGCTACGACAAGTCGTACGCGTTCTGCCTGGTCGGCTCCGGCAAGGCGCACCGGGTCTCGACCACGTTCCTCCTGAACCGGAAGAACCGGGTCAAGAAGATCTTCATCGCGAAGCCGTTCGACGAGTAGGGCGGGCTACCAGGCCTGCGGCGTGCCGCAGTGCGGGCAGCCGGGCGAGGCGGTGACCTCGCCGGTCCAGGCGAACCCGCAGTGGCACGAGTACAGCGCGCGGTCCTGCGAGGCCGGGGTGCGGCGGGCGCGGACCTGCGAGACGGAGAGCGTCACGGGGCGGGGCCGCGGCTCGGGGGCGCGGCGGGAGGCCTGGCGGAGGCGGCGGGGATTCTTGGGGCGGGTGAGCTGCATCAGCGTGTACAGGAGGTAACTCCTGAGTACCTACGAGGTTTCTCGGAATCCGGACGCATCCCTTTAGGGCGTGTTAGGCGGACGTATGAGATGTGGCGGCCTCGCCGCAGACCCGCACGCCATAATCGGAGGCGATGGATCCAAGCCGCAAGCGCAAGGTCCGCTTCGTGGTGGCGCTCAGCGTCGCCGTGCTGCTGGCAGGCGCCCTCGTGTACACGAGCTTCTCTGCCTCCAGCGAGGCGCGGACGCCCAGCCAGCTGCTGACCGCCTCCGCGGCGGGCGAGGTGTACAAGCTCACGGGCAAGGTCGAGCCCGGTTACAAGCGTGACGGGACGACAACGCACTTCCGGGTGCGGGACCGCGCCGGCTCGAAGTCGGTGCCCGTCAGCTACGACGGCGCGCTGCCGGACCCGTTCCGGGCCGGCCGCGAGGTGATCGTGACGGTGCGCAAGCAGGGCGACGCATGGGTCGGGGAGCACGGCTCGCTGATCACCAAGTGCCCCTCGAAGTTCTCCGCCGACGAGTCCAAGAGCTGACGCGGTGCTGATCGCCGGCAAGGCCTGCCTGATCCTGGCGCTCGGGGTATGCCTCTACGGGATCGCGGCCTCGCTGTACGGCGCACGCTCGGGGCGCCGCGAGTTCGTGGCCTCCGGCCGCAGAGCCGTCTACGCGCTGGCCGGGACGGTGGCGGTCGCCTTCGTGATCCTGCAGGCCGCGTTCCTGCGCTCTGACTTCTCGTTCGCGCTCGTCGCGTCGCACTCGTCGACCACGACGCCGACCTTCTACCGCGCGACGGCCGTGTGGTCCTCCCAGGAGGGTTCGCTGCTGCTCTGGCTGCTGCTTCTCACCCTCTGGTCGAGCCTTATACTTTGGCTGACGCGGAGGAAGCTGCGGGAGATCGCGCCCTACGCCACGGCGGTCCTGCTCGGCTTCGGGGCGTTCTTCGCGTCGCTGCTCGTGTTCCTGGAGACGCCGTTCTCCCAGCTGGCGTCGGTGCCGGCCGAGGGCGCGGGGCTCAACCCGCTGCTGCGGCACCCGAGCATGATGATCCACCCCCCGATGCTCTATTCGGGCTACACGCTGTTCGCGGTGCCGTTCGCGTTCGCGGTGGGGGCCCTGATCACGCGGCGCCTGAACGCCGACTGGATCCGCTCCACGCGGCCGTTCACGCTCGCCGCCTGGACGTTCCTGGGCATCGGGATCGTGCTCGGCGCCCGCTGGTCGTACTCCGAGCTGGGCTGGGGCGGCTACTGGGCCTGGGACCCGGTCGAGAACGCCTCGCTGATGCCGTGGCTGACCGGCACCGCGTTCCTGCACTCGGTGATGATCCAGGAGCGGCGCGGGATGCTGAAGGTGTGGAACGTCTCGCTGGTGCTGGCGACCGGCGTGCTGGCGATCCTCGGCACGTTCCTCGTGCGCTCGGGGATCCTCGAGTCGATCCACGCGTTCGGCGCCTCCACGCTCGGGATCCCGTTCCTGGTCCTGATCGTGGCGATGGTGGCCGGCTCGATCGCGCTCGTGGCCGCGCGCGCGTCCGACCTGCGCTCCGAGCACAAGCTGGACTCGCTGCTCTCGCGCGAGTCGGTGTTCCTGCTCAACAACCTCGTGCTCGTCGCGCTGTGCCTGGTGATCTTCTGGGGCACCTTCTTCCCGCTGATCTCCGAGGCGCTCACGGGCACCCAGCGCTCGTTCGGCCCGCCGATGTTCGACCGCTACACGGTGCCGCTGGCGCTGATGCTGGTGCTGCTGTCGGGGATCGGGCCGGTGATCGCGTGGCGGCGCGCGACCGCCTCCAACCTGCGCCGCAACCTGCTCAAGCCGGTGCTCGCGGGCGTCGGCGCGCTGCTGGTGATCGGCGCGCTGGGCGCGTTCGACGAGCCGAAGGCGCTGCTCATGTTCGGCCTCGCCGGATTCGTGCTGGCGGCGGTCTCCCAGGAGCTCTTCCGCGGCGTGCGGGCGCGGCGCGCGATGTCCGGCGAGGCGGTGCCGCTCGCGCTGGTCTCGCTCGTGCGGCGCAACCGGCGCCGCTACGGCGGCTACCTGGTCCACGCCGGCGTCGCCGTGCTGTTCGTCGGGCGTGGCGGCGTCATCGAGCTTCCAGGACGAGCGCGAGGTCCAGCTCTCACCCGGCGACAGCACCCGGGTCGGGGCCTACGAGGTCACCTACGTCAAGCCGACCGCGAAGCTGCAGGCGGCCACCAACGGCCGGCTGGAGCGGATCGACCTGGGCGCGCGGCTGAAGGTCACGCAGGACGGCAAGCCCGTGGCGACGATGAGCACCGTCAAGTCCTACTTCCCGTCGGTCGCGCCGATGTTCGGGCCGATCTCGCGCTTCTTCGAGGGCGAGGCGACCAGCGAGGTCGCCCTCAAGGCCGGCTGGCGCCGCGACATCTGGATGGCGATCGCGCCCGACATCGACTCGCTGCGCCCGCGCATCCAGGAGGGCGACAAGGTGTTCAGCGGCGCGAAGCTGACGCCCGAGCAGCGCGACGCGTTCCTCGGCCAGGCGCTCGGCGGGCTCACCCGCTCCTACGCGAACGACCCGCCGCCGGCGACGTTCCGGATGCTCGTCTCGCCGATGGTCACGTGGATCTGGGTCGGCGCCCTGATCGCGTTCCTCGGCGGCCTGATCGCCCTGTGGCCGCCGCCCGGCGGCGCCACCCGCCGCGCCCGCTCGACCTACGCGGCCCGCGTCGGGCGTGAAGTGCGCATCCCGGCCTAGTGGATCTTATCCTGATCGTCCTCGTCCTCGCGGCGATCGTGTTCATCGTCAGCGGGCCGCTGCGCAAGCGCGGGGCGATCGAGGCGGAGGAGGACGCGGAGCGCGCCGACCTCGAGGCGGCGCGCGAGGCGAAGTACCGCGAGATCCGCGACGCGGAGATGGACATGCGCACCGGCAAGCTGTCCGAGGCCGACTGGCGCGCGCAGGACCGCGGGCTGCGCGCCGAGGCGGTCGAGATCCTGCGGCGCCTCGACGACCTCTAGTACGAGACGGAGATGGTGTAGCGCCCGTCGCGGGGCGTCAGCATCGGCGACGTGCCCTTGAACGGCGGCATGAAGCCGTGGCCGACCTCGAAGCTCTCGGCGGTGACGTACAGCTCGACCTTGAGCACCATCCCGCCCTTGATGTTGGCGGCCGACCCGAACGCCTCGGCCCAGCCGACCGACACCGTGTGGTCGTTGCCGTTGTTCATCTTGATGCCGCCCTCGGACTTGACGAGTGCGCCGTCGCGAAGGACCGAGGCGCTCAGCACGTCGTCGGTGAAGTTCGAGTCCGTCGTGTCGCAGTTGATCTTCACGCTGATGCTGGGGGCCTTGGCGTCGAGCGCGGCGCAGATGTTCCCGTAGGAGACGGCATCGTGGTCCTTGGCGATGAGCAGCCAGTCCATCAGCTGGCTCGCGCTCCGCTGCATCGCCTCCTCCTGGGTGGCGAAGCCCTCCCACACCTGGCCGCTGCCCTTCTCGAGGCTCCAGTTCTTCAGGCTCGCGTCGGGCCCGTCGCGCAGGGGGTCCTGCACCTGCGAGCTCGCGATCGCCTTGCCGGCGCCGTTGAGGTCCTTGCCGACCTGGATGGCCCACGGGACCGACCAGTCGTGGGCCTTGAGCATGTGGGTCGCGTCGCCCTTCTTGACCCCGACGCCGAGCTTGAACTTGTCCTCGCCCTTGAACTCGGTGATCCGCCCGCCCTCGTGCTCGGTGGGCATGCTGAAGCCGGGCTGGTCGTGGGCGTTCGGATCGGTCGTGGCCGGGTCGCCCGACACGTTGTCGTCGGTGATCGTGCTCGGCGGCCAGTAGAAGGGCGCGAACACGCCCTTGTTCGTCTTGGAGTCGTCCTTCGGGTCGCTGACGGCGTCCCACGCCTTGCCGTGGCCGTCGTGCAGCTCGGCGACGAAGTCGCCGGCCGGGTCGCCGCCGCGGCGGTAGACGGTGCCGCGGTTGGAGGACACGAGGTTCTGGATGAAGCCGAAGTTCTGGGAGCCCTCGAGCGTCTTGTCGTCCTGCAGCCACACCTTGGCCTGCGCGAACTTCACGTCGGGCGACTCGGCGCGGACCATCTCGCCGTCGACGGGCTTCGCCGTCACGGTGCCGGAGCTCTGCGGCTCGCCGCCCGAGATCCCGAAGTCGGCCGCGCCGGCGACCGGCGTCTTGTCGACGCGCATCAGCATCGAGCTGACGGCGCTGTTGCCCGCGCTGCGCTGGAGCGCGAGCACTGCCGCGGGCGTCATCGACTGGGGCGAGAAGCCGCCCGCGCCGCCGGGCGAGAACCCCATCGGCGCCGCGGAGGCGGCCGCCGGCGTCGCGGCGGGAGCAGCAACCTCGGGTGCCGGGACGGCTTCCCGCTGCGGGTTCCACCGGTGGAACCTAACCGGCGCGGCGGCGCTGGACAAGGTTCGGGTCGAGGAGCCGGGCTCTGCGGCCGATGAAGGAGGGGAAGACTTCAGGCCCCGGGCAGGGAATGAGCGCCCGCCCGGTCCCCACGCGGGGCCGGGCGGCAGCGCTCACTAGAATGGCGGCCCATGGACACGGTCCTCTCCGTCGCGCAGGTCTTCATCTCGATCGTCCTGATCTTCCTGATCCTCCTCCACTCGGGGAAGGACGCGGGGATGTCCGGCGCGTTCGGCGTCGGCGGCGGCGCGGGCGGCTCCACCGGCGGCTCGCTGATGGAGCGCAACCTGGATCGCTGGACGATCCTCTTCGCGATCCTGTTCGTCGTGAACACGATCGTCCTCCTGAAGATCTAGTGCCCTAGCCGTACGCGGTGTCGTAGATCGCGCGCAGCTCGGCGCGGTCCGCCCGGGGCGGCGTCAGCTCCAGCTCGGCGCGCTCGGACGCGGCGTCCGCGCACTCGTCGAGCACGGCGGGCGCGATCCCGAGGGCGCCCAGCGTCGTGGCGCCGGTCAGCGTGCACAGGCGCCCGGCGATCTCGGCGGGGTCGCCGCCCATCGCCTCGCCCAGCCGCGTGTACCAGTCCGGGAAGCGCCACTCGAGCGCGCTGAGGGTGTGGGGGAGCAGGATCGCGTTGGCCGGGCCGTGCGCGGCGCCGGCGAAGCGCACGAGCGACTGGGCGAGCACGTGGTGCAGGCCGTAGATCGTCGAGTCGATCGTGTAGCCGCCCAGCAGCGCGCCGAGCGCGAGCGCGTCGCGGTCCGGCTGCCCCGGGCGCCGGAACGCGCCGCTCAGCAGCCTCGCCGCCTCCAGCGCGGCGAGCGTGGCGACCGGGTTGGCGCGCGCCGTGCACGGGCCCTCGGCCGCGTGGCCGAGCGCGTTGAGCGCGCTGGCGGCCAGCTCGGCCTCCGGCTGGGAGGCCGACAGCGCGGGGTCGTTGAGGACCACCGCGGGGCGGACGTTCTCGACGCCCTCGGGCGCGCCGACCGCCTGCCGGTGGATCTTGCGTCATCTCGGCGCCCGACAGCGTGGTCGGGATCGCCATCGCCCGCGCTGAGCCCAGCGACGCCGCGGCGAGCGCCTTGGCGGTGTCGACCAGCCGCCCGCCGCCGAGCGCCACGATGCGGTCGCCCTCGACCTCGCCGAGCAGCTCGCCGGCCAGCTCGTCGACGCGGCCCGGGCCGACCTCGTGCACCGCGCCGGCGCAGTCGACCACCTCCGGCAGGATCGCCATCGTGCGCGGCGTGGCCAGCAGCGTGTAGCCCGGGCCCGCCGAGGGTGCCCACGGCCTCCTCGGCGAGGCCGCGCCCGAAGCGCACGAGGCGCTCGCCGTCCTGCCAGGTGAAGCTCATGGGCGTGGGGATATCACGCGGTGCTGCGCGACCGGGCTGTCCTCCTCGTACCAGGACAGGGCGTAGCTCGGGTCGTCCAGGTCGCGCGCGAGCGTGGTGAGCTTCAGCGGGCGGAACGTGTCGCACATCACCGCCAGCTCCTCGGTGCGCGTCGCGCCGAGCGACTTCTCGACCAGCCCGGGCTGCGGGCCGTGCGGGAGGCCGGACGGGTGCAGCGTGATCGCCCCGATGTCGACGCCCTTGCGCGAGCCGAACTGCCCGTCGACGTAATAGATCATCTCCTCCGACTGCACGTTGGAGTGGTGGTACGGGATCGGCACCGCCATCGGGTCCCAGTCGAGCATCCGCGGGCAGAACGAGCAGATCACGAAGTTCGGGCCCTGGAAGTTCTGGTGCGCGGGCGGCGGCTGGTGCAGGCGCCCGGCCTTGGGCTCGAAGTCGGCGATGTTGAACGTGTACGGGTAGACGTAGCCGTCCCACCCGACGACGTCGAGCGGGTGGTAGTCGGTGATGTAGTCCTGGTAGCCGCCGCGCACGCGGACCTTGACCACGTACTCGCCGCGCTCGCGATGGGTGGCGAGCGTCGCCGGCGGCCGGAAGTCGCGCTGCGAGAACGGCGCGTGCTCGAGCAGCTGCCCGTAGCGGTTGCGGTAGCGGTTCGGCGTCTCGATCTCGCCCGGCGTGTAGAAGGTCAGCCACCGCTGCGGGCCGTCGAACTTGAAGCGGTAGGTCGTCCCGCGCGGGATGACGACGTAGTCGTGCTTGCTGTACGGGAGCGTGCCGAAGATCGTCTCGACGACGCCCTCGCCCTCGTGGACGAAGATGACCTCGTCGCCCTCGCCGTCGCGGAAGAAGTACTCCGCCTCGGCCTCCGGGATGCAGAGCCCGATCTCGACGTCGCCGTTGTACTGCAGGACGCGCCGGCCGAGCACGCTGTCGCCCATCGCCTCCAGGCCCTGCGTGTTCGTCAGCCTGTGGACGTGGGTGTCGGGCACCCACTCCTCGATCTCGATCGGCGTGAACTCGCCGACGTCCTTGACCCGGCAGGGCGACCACAGGTGGTAGAGGATCGACTCGTTGCCCGAGAAGCCCTCGAAGCCCAGCACCTCCTCCACCAGGAGCGGAGCGTCGCCGTTCGCCGACGACGCCTCCGGGTCGCGGAACTGGACGTGGCGCTTCTGCGGGACGGCGCCCAGGCTGTGGTAGCGCATGTCTAGAGGTTCCCCCTCAGCTCCTGCTCGCGCTCGATCGCCTCGAAGAGCGCCTTGAAGTTGCCCTCGCCGAACCCGCGGGCGCCGTGGCGCTCGATCACCTCGAAGAACATCGTCGGGCGGTCGCCGACGGGCTTGGTGAAGATCTGCAGCATGTAGCCCTCGTCGTCGCGGTCGACGAGGATGCCGAGCCGGCGCAGGTCCTCGAGGCTCTCCTCGATCTCGCCGATCCGCTCCGGGACGTCGTCGTAGTACGTCTCGGGCACGGTGAGGAACTGGATGCCGCGCTCGCGCAGCTCGGTCACGGTCTTCACGATGTCACGGGTGGCAACCGCGATGTGCTGCGCTCCGGCGCTGCCGTAGAACTCGAGGTACTCGTCGATCTGCGACTTGCGCTTGCCCTCGGCGGGCTCGTTGATCGGGAACTTCACGCGGCCGTTGCCGTTGGTGACGACCTTCGACATCAGCGCGGAGTACTCGGTGGAGATCGCCTCGTCGGTGAAGTGGAGCATCTCGGTCATGCCGAAGACGTCCTCGTAGAACTTCACCCACGTCTGCATGGCGCCGAGCTCGACGTTGCCGACGACGTGGTCGATCGCGAGCAGGCCGGCGTCGCCGTCGGAGCGGTCGCGCGCGACGTAGCCGGGGGCGAACGGGCCGCGGTAGTCCGCGCGGTCCACGAACGTGTGCAGCGTCTCGCCGTAGGTGGCGATCTGGGCGAAGCGGATCGTGCCGTGCTCGTCGGTCTCCTCCCACGGCTCGCGCACGCCCTTGGCCCCGCGGGTGGTCGCCTCGCGGTACGCGTGGTCGACGTCCGGGACCGACAGCGCGATCACCTTCGCGCCGTCGCCGTGCTCGGCGTGGTGGCGGCCGATGTCGTGGCCGGGGACGAGCGCGCCGGTGAGCACGAGCCGGATGCGGCCCTGCTCGACGACGTGCGACGCGCGGTCGCGCAGCCCGGTCTCCAGGCCGGCATAGGCGACCTCGCGGAAGCCGAGCGCGTGGACGTAGTAGTAGGCGGCCTGGACGGCGTTGCCGACGTACAGCTCCACGTGGTCGATGCCGTGGAGCGGCATGAAGTCCTCGGTGCCGGCGGCCTTCGGTGCGACGACGGGCTGGGTGCTCACGGTGTCGGGACCTTCCTCTCGAAGTTCGTCCCTGCATGATTGCGCTGGTCAGGGGGTCGAGACAAGGCGCATTTGTTGCGTAACAGTGCCATGATTGCGACAAATGGACGACATCGACCGGCAGATCGTTGCGCTGCTCCGCCAGGACGCGAGGCGCTCGTTCCAGAGCATCGGACTCCGCGTCTCGCTCTCGGCTCCCGCCGTCAAGCGGCGGGTCGACCGGCTCGAGGCGGCGGGCGTCGTGCGCGGCTACACGGCGGCCGTCGACCCGGGCCGCTTCGGCTGGGGGACGCACGCGTTCGTCGAGCTCTCCTGCGAGGGCCGGATGCCCGCCGCGGAGGTGCGCGAGGCCGTCGAGCGCCACCCGGAGGTCGAGGCCGCGTACACCGTCGCCGGCGAGGCGAGCGCGATCCTGCGCGTGCGCGCGCGGGACACCGCCCACCTGGAGGAGACGCTCGAGCGGATCCGCGACCACCCCGGCGTGACGCGCACGCAGACGCAGATCGTGCTGTCGACGTTGTTCGAGCGGCCGTTCGAGGAGCCTCCGGCTTCGTAGGTGTCGCAGGCGCCGGTGGCGTTGCGGGTGGTGCGTCGCGCCGTAACGGCATTGCACTGAGGGGAAGGGGTTGGCGTTTCCGGGCGGGGTGGGCCTTCTAGGGGCGTCAGACGCCCATCGGGCCCAGCGGGTCGCTGGGCCTGATGATCGTCGCTCGCTGATGCGGATCCGGTCCAGGGCCCACCCGGGACAAACCCCCCTCCCCGCACGAGCAATGCCGTTACGGCGTCCGAACCCGCCTGCTACCTCACCAGCGCCTGCAACACCGACACCAA
This sequence comes from uncultured Solirubrobacteraceae bacterium, assembly GCA_963723395.1. Taxonomy (GTDB): domain Bacteria; phylum Actinomycetota; class Thermoleophilia; order Solirubrobacterales; family Solirubrobacteraceae; genus DATFQI01. Next base: position 9,589 of record CAVRQL010000010.1, read on the forward strand.
CCTTTACGCATCCCCAACACACGCGGGGCACCCTGAGACTCATGCCTCGTCTAGGGCTGATCGTCGTGCTGATCGTGATCCTCGCGGTGGTCGTCGCGATCGTGGCCAGCTCCGACGGGGAAGAGCATCGCGGCGCGACGCGTCGACCCCGACGCCCACGCCGACCACCGCCCCCCAGTCCTCGATCGAGCCGGAGGGCATCACCGAGCACCTGCGCGCGCTGCGCGACGCGGCCGGCCCCGAGCGCACCCGCGCCGCCGGCAGCGACGGCGACGCCGCGACCGCCCGCTACATCGCCGGCCGGCTGCGCGCCGCCGGCTACCGCGTCACCGAGCAGGCGTTCCGCGTGCCGCTGTTCCGCGAGCGCAAGCCGCCGACGATCGCCGGGCTGCGCCGCGGGCGCGACTTCCTGACGCTGACGTTCTCCGGCTCCGGCAAGGTGTCCGGCCGCGTGCGGCGCGTCGGCCTCGGCTGCAGCACCCCCACGACAGCTGCGCCGCGGCGAGGTCGCGGTCGCCGACCGCGGCGTGTGCACCTTCTCGCGCAAGGCGCAGCTCGCCCAGCGCGCGGGCGCCGCTGCGCTGCTCGTGATCAACGACAGCGGCGCGCCGTTCACGGGCTCGCTGATCGGGCCGGGCGTCCGCATCCCGGTGCTGGCGGTGAGCACCGCGGCGGGGCCGGAGCTCGGAGACCGCGTTCGCCTCCAGGTCGACGCCGAGTCGGGGAAGCGCATGACCCGCAACGTGATCGGCGAGATCGGCCCGCGCGACGCGGACCGCGTGGTCATGGCCGGCGCGCACCTGGACTCCGTCGTCGCGGGGCCGGGGCTCAACGACGACGGCTCGGGCGTCGCCGCGGTGCTCGAGGTGGCCGAGCAGCTCGCCCCGCGCCCGCCCGACGGGCGCCGCGGTGCGCGTCGGCTTCTGGGCCGCCGAGGAGATCGGCCTGGTCGGCTCGCGGCGCTACGTGACCAGGCTCGACGACGAGCGAGCGCGACCGGATCGCCGCGTACGTGAACCTCGACATGGTCGGCTCACCGAAGGGCGAGCTGGCCGTCTACGAGGGCGAGGGGAAGGGCCGCGCGATCGAGGACGCGCTGCGCAAGGACCTGCCTGACGACGCGCCCGGCGAGGACCTCGGCGGCTCCTCCGACCACGCGTCCTTCGCCCGCGCCGGGATCCCCGTCGGCGGCCTCTTCACGGGGCTGGACAAGTGCTACCACCGCGGCTGCGACGGGATCGGCAACGTCGACGCGGACCTCGCCGCGCGGGCCGCCCGCGCGACCGCCGACGCGCTCACGACGCTCGCCGCGCGCTAGGCGTGCGGTCGGCCCATCAGCCCGCGCAGCGCGGCGGCGCCTGACACGCCCTCCGAGGGCGACCACTGCGTCGCCGGCCGGTCGCCGACCACCCCGTCGAGCTCGATGTCCACCTTCTCGCCGAAGAAGCAGAGCATGTCGCGCACGGGCTCGGCGTCGTGCGCCGGGTCCGGGTAGCTCCACACGAGGTCCTCGACGACGCGGTCGCCGACGCGCACGTGCCAGTAGGAGGCCGCGCCCTTGTACGCGCAGCGCGACGACGAGCCGGAGGGGATCAGCAGCTCCGTGCGGACGTCCTCGGCCGGCAGGTACCAGCGCGGCGGGAGGGCGGCCTCGTAGAGCACGCGCGCCCGCCGGGAGTCGGCGAGCACCTCGCCGTCGAGCAGCACGCGGACGCGGCGCGTGGTGCGGCAGACGTCGATCCGCGAGTACGGATCGCGCGGGTGGCCGAACAGCTGCTCGGCCTCCGCGAACCACTCGTCGAGCGCGTTCCAGCGGAAGGCGACGAGGCCCTCGAGGAAGTCGGCGGCCGGCTCCGGGTACGTCCACGCCGCCCGCGGCTCGAACCGCGCGCCGATCGTGAGGTCGTGCCAGGCCATCGGCCCGCGCGCGCTGTCCTCGCGCTCGCCGGTCTCGGACAGCAGGTCCATGCGCACCTCGCCGAGCGGGAAGTGGTAGACGGGCAGCCGTCCCGTCTCGTGCAGCAGCTGCGCGCCGGGGCTGTCGACGACCGTCTCGCCCTCGGCGATCCCGCGGATCCGCGGCCAGACGCCCTCGATGAAGAGCAATCGCGAGGGCACCGGGACGTTGAAGCGCCCCGCGGGGCGCTCGCCGAAGGGGCCGGACCCGGCGGTGAGCGACATGGCCGGAACGCTACCGGCGGCGGCGCGGCGACTCGATCCGGATGACCAGCGCGACCGAGGCGATGATGATCGCGGCGCCCGCCAGCGTCGTCCCGGTGACGACCTCGTCGAGCACGAGCCAGCCGAGCACGATGGCGACGACCGGGTTCACGTACGCGTAGGTGGCGACGCGCGAGATCGGCGCGTTCTGCAGCAGCCACCCGTAGGCGGAGTAGGCGACCCAGGAGCCGAACACGATCAGGTAGGCGACGGCGAGGACCGAGCGGGTGGAGAACGCCTCGGGGCGGACCTCGGAGGCCTCGCCGGCCAGCAGGCCGACCACGAGGATCGCGAGCCCGCCGAGCAGCATCTGCCAGCTCACCGACACGAGCGGGTCGCCGGGGAGCGCGACGCGCGGCGAGGCGAACGAGCCGGACGCCCACATCAGCGCGGCGCCGACGCAGGCGAGCAGGCCGACGATGGTGGCGTCGCCGGTGGCCGAGCCCGGGTGCACGAGCAGCGCGACGCCGCCGAACCCGACGAGCGTGGCGGCGACGCTGTTGCGCGACACGCCGTCGCGGGCGAGCGTGCGCATGATGATCACCCACAGCGGCACGGAGGCGATCAGCAGCGCGGCGATGCTCGACGGCACCTCCTGCTCGGCGACGCTGACGACGGCGTTGGCGCCGGGCAGCAGGAGGCCGACGAGGCCGGCGCCGAGCAGCTGCTCACGCGTGGGGCGGAGCACGCTCCAGCCGCGCCGCAGCGCGAGCACGCCGAGCATGACGAGGCCCGCGATCGTGAAGCGGGCGCTCGCCCCCAGCAGCGGGGGCACGGTCTCGACCATGATCCGGATCGCCAGGTAGGTCGAGCCCCAGATGACGTAGACGATCCACAGGCAGGTCCAGACCTGCCACGAAGGAGCGCCGGCCGGCGCGTCGGGGGTCGCGCCGGCCGGCGGGGTTCCTGGAGGGGAGGTGGAGGTGAGCGTCACGCGGTCCGGGTCCGCGGCACCGGCCGCAGCCCGAGCCGCCCGGTGAACGAGCGGCGGGACCGGGGCGCGCGGGTGCGGCCGGCCCGGAGCTCGAGCAGCGCGACCACGTCGGCCGTGGGCCGGAACGGGTTCGCGATGCGGTCACCGCTGCGGGGCGCCAGCGCGGCGACGAGCTCGCCGTCGGACTCCGCCACCAGCAGCTGGCCGGCGGGGACGATCGAGGAGTCGAGCTCGGCGAGCGCCTCGAGGGCGAGGCCCGTCGGAGCCTCGGGCGGCGCGGATGAGGACTGAAGGGGCGGTGTGGGTGGCGGACATTTGGTGACCTTTGAACGGGGGTGGGTTGTGCGGTGTGAGACGAAACTGTGGACCAGTTATTCCATCAGCGCAAATGACATTTCCCGCCCGCTCCTATAAGCTCGACTGATGCTCGACATCCGCCGCATGCGCGTCCTCCGCGAGGTCGCGCTCCAGGGCTCCTTCTCCGCCGCCGCCGAGGCCCTCTCCTTCACCCAGTCCGCCGTCTCCCAGCAGATCGCCGCGCTCGAGCGCGAGGCCGGGACCGTCCTCGTCGAGCGCAGCGCGCGCGGCGTGCGCCTCACGGAGGCCGGCGAGGTCGTCGTCCGCCACACCGACACGATCCTCGCCCGCCTGTCCGAGGCGGAGGCCGAGCTGGAGGCGATCGCCGGCCTGCGCGGCGGGCGCCTGCGCATGGCGGCGTTCGAGTCGGCCGGCGCGACGCTGATGCCGCTCGCGATCAGCGAGTTCGCCTCCAGCCATCCCGGCATCGAGCTGTCGATGACGATGGGCGAGCCCGAGGAGACCGAGCCGCTGCTCAAGAGCGGCGAGCTCGACGTCGTGCTCGGCTTCGGCTCGCGGCTGGAGCACGAGGACGGGATCGAGCGCGTGCCGCTGCTCGAGGACCCGATGTTCCTCGTGATGCCGCGCGACCACCCGCTCGCGGCCAAGCGCAACCTCCGGCTGTCGGACTTCGCCGAGGACGCGTGGATCGGCGGGCGCCCGAGCTGCGAGTGCAACCGGCTGATCTACAACGCCTGCGTGACCGTCCGGGTTCGACCCGCGGATGGCGTTCGAGACCGACGACTACGCCGCGGTGCAGGGCTTCGTGGCCGCCGGCGTCGGCGTGTCGCTGATCGCCGAGCTCGGGCTGACCACCACGCGCGACGACATCGTCATCCGCGACATCGGGCGCGACGCGCCCATCCGCAGGATCTACGCGGCCGCGGCCGGCGGCTACCGCACGCCCGCGACGGCCGCCATGCTCGAGGTCCTCAAGGGCGTGGCGGAGCGCTACGAGTCGCGGCGCCCGCGGCTGGAGCTCGTCGCCGGCTAGCGCGACGGCGCGCTTGGTCCGCCGCACGGCGGCCTTGCCGAGCACGCGGGTGAGCTCGTCGAGCGCGGACGACAGCGGTCGATCAGCGTCCACACGTCGTCGACCTGGTCGCGGTCGGCGACGATGCCGAAGTCCAGGTGGTCGAGGTAGCTCATCACCGTGATGTTCAGGCCGACGCCGTCGATCACCACCGAGACGGGGTAGTGCGCCTCGAGCTTGGCGCCGGCCAGGAACAGCGGGCTGCGCGGGCCGGGCACGTTGGAGATCACGACGTTCAGCGGCGGCCGCGTGCGGCCCATCACCTCGACCGTCATGCGCGCCGCGAGCGAGGCGACCGCGGGCGGGATGAAGCTCGTCGCGTCGGTGAGCAGGTTCGCGGGCGTCGCGCGGTGGCGCTCCTTGGCGCCGCTCAGCAGCTCGTGGGTGCGGCGCAGCCGCCGCTTGGGGTCGGCCTCGTCGGTGGCGATCGGGACGATCATCATCGAGATCCGGTTGCCGAACGCGCCCATCTCGTCCTCGGTCCGCACCGACACCGGCACCATCGCGACGAGCGGCTTGCGCGGCAGCTCGTCGCGGTCCTTCATCCAGTCGCGCAGCGCGCCCGCGCACAGCGACACCACGACGTCGTTGACGCTGACCCCGGCCTCGTTCTTGATCTCCTTGACCGTGTCGAGCGAGAGCTGGCCGAAGGAGAACCGGCGGTGGCCCGAGATCGGCCCGTTGAACGACGTCTTCGGCGGCCTCGCGGTCGTCGCCTCGAGGACCGCCGGATCGTGTGACTCGAGGCCGAGCCGGCGGCGCACCCCGGCGATGCCGCGGCCGAGCGTGGGCACGCCCGGGAACGCGTTGGCGCCGGGGAGCGAGGTGAGGTTGGGCACCGCGGTCGGCACCGAGCGCAGCGCGCGCAACGGCTGCTTGGGCAGGCCCATCAGGCCGCGGCCGAGCATCTCCAGCTCGCCGGGCACGCGGTCGTAGTGCGGCGCCCCGGGCTTCGGGATCTCGCGACCCTCCGGGCTCGGGTCGAGCAGCACGCTGAGGATCTCGTTGCCGGACACGCCGTCCACGACGGAGTGGTGGACCTTGGTCAGCAGCGCCACGCGGCCGCCCTGGAGCCCGTGGATCAGGTACAGCTCCCACAGCGGGCGGTTGCGGTCCAGCGGGCGGGCGAAGATGCGCGCGACGGTCTCCGCGAGCTGGCGCTCGTCGCCGGGCGGCGGCACCGCGGAGTCGCGGATGTGGAAGTCCAGGTCGAAGTCGGGGTCCTCGATCCAGTACGGGTGGTCGAGGCCGAGCGGGACGGACGACGAGCCGCCAGCGGAACGGCGGCAGCATGTGGATGCGCTCGCTGATCAGGCGGCAGATGTCGGCCATCTCCACCATGCCGCCGGGCGCCGTGTCGGGGTCGTAGACCGCGAGGCCGCCCACGTGTCCGTAGGTGCGCGCGGACTCGACCGCCAGGAACTGGGCGTCGAGGCTGGTGAGCTGTCGCATGTCTCCAGTATCTCCCCGCGCGCCGCTCTGGCCGGAACCTGCGACCTGAGAAGATCAGCGGGGTGACGAAGAACAAGCGGCTCGTGCTGGTCGCCTGCATCCTCGGGACGACGGTGGTCACCGTCGACAGCACGGCGGTCAACGTGGCGCTGCCGGCGATCGCGGAGGACCTCGGCGGCGGGCTCGCGGGGCAGCAGTGGACGGCCAACGCCTACCTCGTCACGCTCGCCTCGCTGCTGCTGATCGGCGGCTCGCTCGGCGACGTGCTCGGCGAGCGGCGCGTGTTCATCGCCGGCGTCGCGGGCTTCGGCCTGACCTCGATCTTCTGCGCGCTGGCGCCGACGATCGGCACGCTCGTCGCCGCCCGCGCGCTGCAGGGCGTCTCCGGCGCGTTCCTCACGCCGGCCGCGCTGGCGGTGATCGTCCGGACGTTCTCCGAGTCCGAGCGCGGCCAGGCGGTCGGCGCGTGGACCGCGTGGGGCGGGATCGGGACCGTGCTCGGGCCGGTCGTCGGCGGCCAGCTGGTCGACGCCGCGTCGTGGCGCTGGATCTTCGCCATCAACGTCCCGCTGGTGGTCGGGACGCTGCTGCTGGTCGCCCGCGCGATCCCGGCCGACGCGCCGCGCCGCGAGGGCGCGAAGATCGACTTCGCCGGCGCAGGCCTCGCCGCGTTCGGGCTCGCGGGCATCACGCTCGGGCTGATCGAGCAGCCGATGCGCGGGTTCGCCGACCCGCTGGTCGCCGTCCCGCTGTTCGGCGGCTTCGCGCTGCTGGCGGCGTTCGTCGCCTACGAGCGCCGGGCGCCCGCCGCCATGCTCCCGCTCGGGCTGTTCTCGCGGCGCAACTTCTCCGTCGGCAACATCGAGACGTTCGCGATGTACGGCGGGCTCGGCGTCGTGTTCTTCCTGCTCGTGCTGTTCCTCCAGGGCGTGGCGGGCTTCTCGGCGCTGGAGGCCGGCAGCGCGAGCGTTCCCGTGACGCTCGTGATGTTCGCCCTGGCCGCGCGGTTCGGCCGGCTCGCCGACCAGCACGGCCCGCGGCTGTTCATGGGGCTCGGCCCGCTGGTCAGCGCGGCGGGCCTGGTGCTGATGATGCGGCTCGACGCCTCGGTCGACTACTTCACCGACCTGCTGCCGGCCCTGCTGGTGTTCGCGCTCGGGCTGTCGATGACCGTCGCGCCGCTCACCGCGACGGTGCTGGCCGACGCCGACGACCACAACGCCGGCATCGCGTCCGCGCTCAACAACGCGATCGCCAGGGTGGCCGGGCTGATCGCGATCGCGGCGATCGGCGCGCTCGTGGCCGCCCAGTACGACGGCCGCCTCGACGACGCGCTCGGCGCCGTCGCACGCGCAGCCGGCGGTCGCCGCGGCGATGGAGGAGCTGCGCGACCGGCCGTTCGCGGTCGAGGCGCCGCGCGGGCTTGACGCCGGGCTCACACGGCAGGTGATGGACGCGCAGCGCGAGGCGTCGGTCGATTCGTTCCAGCTTCGGCGTCGGCATCGCGGCCGTCCTCGTCGCCCTCGGCGGCGTGCTCGGGCTGGTCGGGATCCGCAACCCGCGGCGCGTGGTGGAGGCCGAGGGCTGCCCCGGCGGCCAGTTCGTGGGGGTGCCCGAGGAGGCGACGCACCAGTCGCCGTGCGACTGGCACCGGTACGGCGAGCCGCCGGAGGTCGCCGTGCCGGCGCGCCAGCTCGCATCCTGACCGGTAGGCGACCGGGTCGTTGTCGGCCGCTGCGGGTACTGAATCGGTGATGAGACGACGGGTGAGATTCCTCACCCCTGGCATTCGTCCTGGCCGGCATGCTCGCCCTGCCGGCGTCCGCCCCGGCCGCGGAGACCGGGCGTCAACATCGCGATCAACCAGAACGATCGACGGCGCCGGCCGCCGCCAAGGCCGCCCGCGTCGGCTGGGCGCGCGAGTTCGTGAGCTGGGAGGCTGGCCGAGCCGCGTCCCGGCCAGTACGACGAGTACTACCTCAACAACGTGCGCGGCGCGGTCAAGGGGTTCGCCAACCGCGGCATCAAGACCGCTGCTCGTCGTCTTCGTCACGCCCGTCCTGGGCGGCCGGCCCGCACGGCGCCGGGCTCGCCGCGCCGGGCGACCCCGACGCCTACGGGCGCTTCGCCGCCCACCTCGCCCGCACGGTGCCCGGCCTCGGCGCGATCGAGATCTGGAACGAGGCGGACGAGGGCGACGTTCTGGCGCGGCGCGCCGGAGGCGGGTGCCTACGCCTCGCTGCTGCGCGCCGCCTATCCGCAGATCAAGGCCGCCAACCCGGACGTCACCGTCGTCACCGGCCGGCATGGTGGGCAACAACTACGAGCTTCCTGTCGGACGTCTACGCCGACGGCGGCGGCGGGTCGTTCGACGCGGTGGGCGTGCACACCGACACCGCCTGCCTGCTCACCTCGCCGGCCGAGTACTACCGCGAGCCCAACGGCCGCGTCGGGCGCTTCTCGTTCACGGGCTACCGCGAGGTCCACGACGTGATGACCGCCAACGGCGACGGCGGCAAGCGCATCTGGATGACGGAGATCGGCTGGAACACCGGCTCGCGCAGGGCCAGGCTCCTGCCGCGACGGCGCCGTCGCGGGCACGCGCGCCGAGGGCGTGACCGAGAAGACCCAGGCGAAGTTCCTCAAGCTCGCCTACCGGTGCCTGGAGGCCGACCCCTACGTGCAGGTCGCGCTGTGGTTCTCGCTGCAGGACGTCGGCAAGGGCGCCGGCTACGGCGACCACCTCGGGCTGATCCGGCCCGGCGGCAAGCGCAAGCCCGCCTTCAAGGCGATGCGCGGGCTGCGCAACGGCCGCGGGGTCAAGCCCGCGCGCTGCGGCGGGCGCTCGGACCGCGTCGCGCCCGGCATCGCCGTCGGCAGGCCGACCGAGGGCGCCGTGCTCACCGACGGCGAGAACATGCCCGTCCGCGTGCGGGCGCGCGACAACAGCGGCGGCGTGGGCATGCGCCGCGTCGAGCTCTACGTCGACGGCAGGCGCGTGCGCACGTGGGGCGGCGGCCGCATCAACTCCTCCTGGTTCGGCTTCCGCTCGATCGGCTACGGCGACCACGGCGTGGTGCTGCGCGCGCTCGACCAGGCCGGCAACGCCTCCGAGCGCCGGCTCACCGTTCGCAAGGTGACGCCGAGCTCGTTCGGCGACGGCGCCGCCCCGAAGATCCGCTGGCGCTCGGTGCCGCGGCGGGCGGGGGCGCGCGTCCGGATCGCCATCGAGATCGTGGACCGCGGCGCCGCCGGCCTGCGCAAGGCGACCCTGTACGTCGACGGCCGCCGGCTGCGCTCGCGCAGGGCGGACGGGCTGTGGCGCACGAGGGTCTCGCTCGGCGGGCCCGGCAAGCACCGCCTGACGGTCCGCGCCGAGGACCGCGCGGGCAACGTCTCGCGCAGCAAGCGGTACCTCACGCGCCGCTAGCCTCCGTGCCGTGACGACACGGCAGCCCGAGGCGTGGCTGATGGACATGGACGGCGTGCTCGTCCATGAGGAGAACGCGATCGAGGGCGCCGACCGCTTCCTCGCGCGCCTCACCGAGCTCGAGCGGCCGTTCATGCTGCTCACCAACAACTCGATCTACACGCCGCGTGACCTCGCGGCGCGGCTGCACCGCAGCGGGATCGTGGTGCCGGAGACGGCGATCTGGACGTCGGCGCTCGCCACCGCCCGCTTCCTGGACCAGCAGCGCCCCGGCGGCTCCGCGTTCGTGGTCGGCGAGGCGGGCGTGACGACCGCGCTGCACGACGCCGGCTACACGCTGACCGACCGCGAGCCGGACTACGTCGTGCTGGGGGAGACGCGCACGTACTCGTTCGAGCGGATCGCGCGGGCGATCCGGCTGATCGTCAACGGGGCGCGCTTCATCGCCACCAACCCGGACCCGACCGGCCCGAGCCCGGACGGCCCGCTGCCGGCCACCGGCTCGGTCGCGGCGCTGATCAGCCGCGCCACCGGCGTCGATCCGTACTTCGTCGGCAAGCCCAACCCGCTGATGATGCGCTCGGCGCTGAACGCGATCGACGCGCACTCCGAGACGACGGCGATGATCGGCGACCGGATGGACACCGACATCGTCGCCGGGCTCGAGGCGGGCATGCAGACGGTGCTCGTGCTGACCGGCGTGACGACGCCGGCCGAGACCGAGCGGTTCTCCTACCGCGCCTCGCGCGTGGTGCAGTCGGTCGCCGAGCTGGTCGACGAGCTCGAGTGACGGGCGCTCGCCGCGGCCTTCGCGCGGCGAGCAACCGGCGGCCGGCTAGTGCGGCTGCTGGGGAAGGTTGCCGCGGTCCTGGATCTCCTCGGCGCGGCGCCGGGCGGCGAACTGGGCGTTGCGGGCGGCGCGTTCCTCGCGGCCGTGGGCGTAGGCAGCCTCGTTGCGGTCGGAGACCGCCTTCTTGGCGGCCCTCCACGCAGCGTCGCCTCGGAGCGGCTCCTTGCTGGGCTTGCTCATGGCGTCCCTTCTGGATACGCCCATCCCCGTCGGACGATCCCCTGGTATCGAGCGCGGCCGGTGACCGTGCTCCGTGGCCTCCAACCGTACCAGTGGGTCAGCGCAGATCGATCACGCGGGCGGCCTTGCCCTCGCTGCGGGGCAGGGTGCCGGGTGCGACGAGCTCGACGTCGATCCCGATTCCGGTGTGCTCCCGCAGCGCGGCGTGGACGCGCCCGGCGAGCGCCGGGTCGCCCTCGCAGCGGACGCGCACCTCGTCAGAGGCGCCGGGGCGCTCGACGGTCAACTCGTACTGAGGCTCCACGCCTTCGATGCCGAGCAGGACGTGCTCGATCTCCGACGGGTAGACGTTGACCCCGCGCAGGATCAGCATGTCGTCGCGGCGGCCCTTGACGGGGCCCATGCGCGCGAGCGTGCGGCCGCACGAGCAGGGCGTCTCGTCGACGTCGGCGATGTCGCCGGTGCGGTAGCGGATCAGCGGCATCGCCTCCTTGGTGAGCGTCGTGATCACGAGCTCGCCGTCGAGCGTCTCGACGAGGAAGTGGTCCTCGTTGAGGTGCGAGCCGGCGCGCGCCTCGCACTCCGCCGCCACGCCGGGGCCGATGATCTCCGACAGCCCGTAGAAGTTCCGGGCGCTCAGCCCGAGGCGGCGGTCCAGCTGCTCGCGCATCGGCTCCGACCACGGCTCGCCGCCGAACAGCCCGACCTCGAGCGAGAGTTCCTCGGGGCCGATGCCTTCGTCCGCGAGCGCCTCCGCGATCGTGATCGCATAGGACGGCGTGGAGGTGATCACCTGCGGCTGGAGGTCGCGCAGCAGCATCACCTGGCGCCGGGTGCGGCCGGTCGAGACCGGCACGATCGTCGCGCCCAGCCGCTCGGCGCCGCTGTGGAAGCCGAGCCCGCCCGTGAACAGCCCGTAGCCGTTGGCGTTGTGGACGAGCATCCCCGGCCGCACGCCCGCGGTGCGCATGCTGCGCGCCATCACCTCCGCCCACGTGTCGAGGTCGGCCGCCGTGTAGCCGACGATCGTGGGCTTGCCGCCGGTGCCGCTGGACGCGTGGATCCGCGCGAGCCGCTCGCGGGGGACCGACAGGAGCCCGAACGGGTAGTGCTCGCGCAGGTCGGACTTCTCGGTGAACGGGAGGCGGGCGAGGTCGGCGAGGCTCGCGACGTCCTCCGGCGACTCGACGCCGGCGTCGCGCAGCCGCGCGCTCAGCGGGGTGGCGGCCGCGAGCACGCGCCCGACGGTCTCGCGCAGCCGCGCGAGCTGGAGCTCGTACAGCTCGTCGCGGCCGAGGCGCTCGGGATCGGAGGTCACAGCTTGCGCTCCTTGGCGTTCCAGTTGCGCTCGAGGTTGGCGACGAGCGCCGGGCTCAGGTGGCACAGCGCCTGCTCCCTGCAGTACATGGCCATGTAGGCCCGGAACGTGTCGAGCGGCTCCTCGCCGACGCGCAGCGCGCGGCGGTTGGCGGCGGCGTTCACGAGGCCCGAGCTGGTGAGCGCCTCGACACGCGCCGCGAGCGCCTCGTCGACCGCGCCGGCGTCGACGGTCTCGTCGCACAGCAGGTCGCCCTCCCGCGTGCCGGCGACGAACTCCCGCCCGGACAGGATCGCCTGGCGCGCGAGGCGGTCGCCGACCGAGCGCGGCAGGCGCAGGTTGCTGGCGCCGGGGATGATGCCCTCCTTGCGGGCGGGCAGGAACAGCCGCGCGCCGCGCTCGGCGATCACGTGGTCCATCACGTGCAGCAGCTGGCAGGCGCCGCCGATCGCGTACGTCTCGACCGCCGCGACCCACAGCTTCTCCAGCGTCTGCTCCGGCTCGTCGGGGCGGTGGACGTCGCTGCTGAGGCCGCGGAAGAGCTTGTTCACGTAGCCCAGGTCGCGCACGACGTAGAAGAGGAACGAGATCCGCCCCATGTAGAGGTGCGTGAGGTTGATCCCGGCGCCGAAGATGCGCCTGCCCGCATAGCGCGGGTGCTCGACCACGCCGCCGCGGAACACGCCGACCTCGGTGTCCGGATCGAGCAGCGCGAGGTCGACGGCGATCTCGGTGGCGCGCAGCGTCGTGTCGTCCTCGGCGTTGAGGTGGCGGGGGTTGCGCAGCTCCAGGTAGGCGGCGCGGCCCTCGCGGCGCAGGTGGGCGGGGCCGAGGTCCGCCTCGCCGGTGGCGCGGAACGCGTCCAGGCGCTCGAGCGACTCGGGGAGCGGCCGCAGCATCGACCACACGAGATGCGCGCCCGCCTCCGGGTGGGCGAGCACGTGGGAGAGGAACAGCCCCTGCGCGATCTCGTGTCCGTGCTTGTCGGCGAGCCGGCGCCCGGCCTCCTCCTCGAGGGTCGCCTCGTCCGGGACCAGTCCCGGCACGCGGACGGCCGCGCCGGCGAGCAGCTCCTCCAGCCGGACGGGCCGGGTGCGCCCGTCGGTCAGCTCCAGGTGCAACTCGTCCGCGTGCTCGCGGAGGTACGCCTCCCGCGCGGCGTGCGAGTCCAACACGGGGCGCAGCCTAGCCCCAGTCGAGCACCAGCGTGGCGTGCGCGCGCGGGTCGCACTCCGCGAAGTACATCCGCATCCCCTCCGTGTACCGCCGCTCGCGCGGGTTCAGGAAGTCGTCCGCCGACGCCCGCACCGTGGCGCGTCCGACACGCGGCGCGAGCGCGTCGGCGAACGTGGTCTTGCCCGCGCCGTCGCGGCCGTCGATCGCGACGATCCGCCGGCCGGGCGGCAGCGCCGCGATCGCCTGCTCGACGTCGCCGGTCACGGGCGACGGAATAGAACGGCGCCCCGCGCCGTCTGGAAGGGCATGAACATGATCGTCCTCATCTCCGCCGCCGTCGGCACCGTCGTGCCCTGCGTCGCGATCTGGCTCGGCGACGTCGTCAGCCGCCGGGCCGCCGCACAGTCACGCTGAGCCCCGCCGGCGCGTCCGGCGGCGGCGGCGTGTAGCCCTGCAGCCGGGCGTGGAAGGCGCGCGCCACGCGCTGCGCGTGCGCCTTGGCCAGCTCCGCCCGCTCGCCCGCGAACAGCTCGTCGACGGTCGCCGTCCACAGCTCGAGCCAGCGCGCGAAGTGGCCGCCGCGCAGGCGCGCCTTCGCGTGCAGCCGCGCGTGCGGCGCGAACGCGCCGCCGCCGTAGGAGCGCGCGCCGAGCAGGATCGTCTCCCAGAACGACGTGATCTGCGGGACGTGCGCCTCGAGGTCCAGCTTCGCCACGTCGACGAACAGGAACCCGATCATCGGATCGCTCATCGCCCGCGCGTAGAAGGCGCGGACCAGGCGCTCGCAGTCGGCTCGAGTCTCGATGTCGTGCACCCGTTCCACTATGGCGGCTTGACATTAGCTATGGATCACAGTTATAAAGCTGTGGACCACAGTTATCCGATCTTGGAGTCCTGACCGATGACCCCCATCCAGCGCTGGACGCTCAGCGTCGTCTGCGCCGCCACGGCGATGCTGATGCTCGACATCGCGGTCGTGAACACCGCGCTGTCGGCGATCGCCGCCGACCTCGACACCGGCCTCTCCGGCCTGCAGTGGATCGTCGACGCCTACACGCTCACGCTGGCCGCGACGGTCATCACGGCGGGCTCGCTCGCCGACCGCTTCGGCCGCCGCCGGCTGTTCGTCGCCGGTCTTGCCATCTTCACCGCGACCTCGCTGTTGTGCGCGGGAGCCCAGTCGATCGCGATGCTCAACGCCTCGCGCGCCGCCCAGGGCCTGGGCGCCGCGCTGATGTTCGCCGTCTCGCTGGCGGTGCTCTCCAACGCCTTCCCGCGGATGGAGGAGCGGGTGAAGGCGCTCGCCGCCTACGGCGCGACGATGGCCGGCTCGTTCTCGGTCGGCCCGCTCGTCGGCGGCGCCCTGACCTCCGGCCTCGGCTGGCGCTGGATCTTCCTGATCAACCTCCCGCTCGGGCTGATGTGCGTGTGGATCGTCCGCCGCTACGTCGCCGAGTCGCTGGACCCGCGCGCGCCGCGGATCGACCGGCCCGGCCTGGTCACGCTCACCGGCGGGCTGTTCCTGCTCGTGTTCGCGCTGCTGCGCGGCAACGACGCGGGCTGGGGGAGCGCGGAGATCGTCGCCTCCTTCTCGGGCGCCGCGGCGCTGCTGTGCGCCTTCGTGGCGGTCGAGGCGCGCGTCGCGCACCCGATGCTCCCGCTGCGCTTCTTCCGCGACCCGTCGTTCACGGGCGCGCAGGTCGGGGCGTTCGGCATCTCGGCGTCGCTGTTCGCCATGTGGCTGTACATGACGCTCTACCTGCAGCAGATCCTCGGGCTGTCGGCGATCGAGGCCGGGCTCGTCTACCTGCCCGGCACGCTCGTGAACTTCGTCGTCGCCGGGGCGACCGCGAACGTGGGGCAGAAGGTCTCCGCGCGGGTGCTCGTGTCGGCCGGCCTGGCGCTGATCGCCGGCGGCATGGCGCTGCTCACGATCGTCGAGGCCGATTCGTCGTGGTGGCTGTTCCTGCCCGGCCTGCTCGTCGCGATGGTCGGCACCGGCATGGTCAACCCGTCGGTGAGCCAGGTCGCGCTGAGCTCGCTGCCGCCCGAGCGCAGCGGCCTTGCCGCCGGCGTCAACGACATGTTCCGCCAGGCCGGCATCGCGGTCGGCGTCGCCGGCCTCGGGGCGCTCGTGCCCGCCGGCGCCGCGCTCGGCGGCGGGTCGCCGGCCGCGTACGTCGACGGGCTGCACGACGCGCTGTGGGTCGGCGCGGTGCTGGCCGGCGCGGCCGCCGCCGCCACCGGTCTGCTGATCCGCGGCCGGCGCGGCGCTACGGTGCCGGAGGTGGCGCTCGAAGCCGCCTAACGCTTCTTACTGTAAGCTGTGTCAGGTGCTGCAGGCGAGACCTCTCTACGACACCGGCGCCGACGAGCGCTACTTCGTCGAGCCGCTGGGCTGGGACCGGCTCGTCTCGGCGGTCGGCCACCGCTTCAACGTGGCCGTGGTGGGCGATCGGGGCGCGGGGAAGACGACCGCGCTGCGTCAGCTCCAGCGGCGCCTGCGCGCCGAGGGGACGGCGGTCGCCTACGCCGACGCGACCGGGGCGTCGGACGTCGGCGAGCTCGTCGAGGCCCTCGAGCGGGAGCTCGGGGTCGAAGCCGGCGCGGCCGCCGCGGGCCGGGCGGGGGGCGACTCCCTCCGGCTCGTCCAGCGCGTGCGCGCGCTCGGCGAGCTGCCGCCGACGGTGATCCTGCTCGACGCCTCGCACGCCGCGGGGGCCGCGCACGCGCTGTTCGGGCGCCTCCGGGACGAGCTGTGGCAGCTCGAGCACCGGTGGGTCGTCGCCGTCGACGACGCGGAGCGCTCGACCCTGCTCGCGCCGCCCGCCGACGCGTTCTTCGACCAGGTCGTCGCGCTCGCGCTCGACCGGCGAGGGCATCGAGCGCGTGCTGCGGGCGCGCGGGGCGGCCCTGCCCGAGCCGCGGCTGGAGGCGATCGCCGCGTCGGCGCCGACGCCGAGGATCGCGCTCCAGGACGCGCGCGACGCGCTGACCAGCTCCAACGGCCACGACCCGCTGGCCGCGCGGTTGTGGCGGCGCGAGCAGGTGGCGGCGCTCGGGCGCCCGCAGACGATGGCGCTGGCCGAGCTCGAGGACCTCGGCGGCGCGAGCGCCTCCGACGAGGAGTTCCTGCGCCGCCTCGGCTGGACGCGCCCGCGCGCCGTGCAGGTGCTCGGCGAGCTGGCCGAGCACGGGCTCGTGGTCGCCTCCGACGAGCGCTCGCCGAACGGCGGGCGGCCGCGCCGGGTGTTCCGGCCGGCCGAGCCGCCGGGCTGAGCCGTACCGTCGGCGGGGTGACGGTGCTGGGCGACATCCGCGTGCGGGGCACGTTCCGCGAGCCGCAGTTCGCCGACCTCGGGCTCGAGCACGTGCCGTTCGACGAGCTGACCGGCTCCGAGGGCGTGGAGGGTCCGCTCCTGGCCGCCGTCGGCGAGGGGTCGAGCGCCGCCGTCGTCGGGGCGCGCGGGGGCGGCAAGTCCAGCGTGCTCGCCTGGCTGTGCCGCCACCTGCCCGACGACCACATCCCGATCCGCGTCCCGGTGGTCGGCATGGACGACCCGTCGGATCCCTCCGTGCTCGGCAGCGTCGCGCTCGGCGCGGCGCTCGAGGCCGCGCGGGCGGGCGACGTCGGGCTGGGGGAGGACCAGCGGGTCCGCGTCGAGGAGTCGCGCGCCGACGACGTCCTCCGGCGCCGGCGCGGCGGGAAGGCCGGCGGCAAGCTCGGCGGCGGCCCGGTCCCGGCCGAGGTGTCCGCCGAGCTGTCCTCGCTGGAGCGCGAGTACGCGCGCGGCGTGCAGCCGATCGACCGGCTCCACGGCTTCGACCGGCTGCTCGGGATCTTCGGCCACCACGGGCTGATCCCGGTGTTCGTCCTCGAGGACACCGAGGCCGCGCTCGGCAGCGGCGCCGACGACGACGCCCGCGACCGCTTCTTCACCCACAGCCTGATGCTGCTGGTGCGCGAGGTCGACACGCCGACCGTCGTGGCGGTGCAGAGCCGCTACGCCGAGCTCGACGCGTACACGCAGCTCCGGCCGCACGTGCTCGAGGTCTCGGTGCCGCTGCTCGTGGACGGCGTCGAGGAGAGCCTCACGACGATCCTCGCCCGGCGGCTCGAGTTCTTCGAGCTTCGACGCCCGTGTCGAGGACGTCGTGGCGCCCGAGGCGATGGGGGAGCTCGCCGCGTTCTACGCCGAGCGCCACGGGAGCATCCGCCACGTGCTGGCGGCGCTGGACGTCGCGGCCGCGACCGCCGTCGACAACGGCGACCCGCGGCTCGAGCTCGCGCACGTGCGCGTCGGGATCGAGGACTGGCGCGACCGCTAGGGTCGCGCGATGAGCCGCATCGTCGTCATCGGCGCCACCGGGCACGTCGGCACCTACCTCGTGCCCCGTCTGGTCCGCGCCGGCCATCAGGTCGTGGCGATCAGCCGCGGGCAGCGCGAGCCCTACGTGCCGGCGCCGGAGTGGCGCCGCGTCGAGCGGGTCACCGCCGACCGCGACGCCGAGGACGCGGCGGGGACGTTCGGCGAGCGGATCGCCGCGCTCGCGCCCGACGCGGTCGTCGACATGGTCTGCTTCACGCCCGAGTCGGCTCGGCAGCTCGTCGACGCGCTGCGGCCGTCGCGGCCGCTGCTGCTGCACTGCGGCACGATCTGGGTCCACGGCCCGGCCGCGCGGGTGCCGGTCACCGAGGACGAGCCGCGCACCCCCTACGGCGAGTACGGCACCGGCAAGGCGGCGATCGAGGCGCTGCTGCACCGCGAGACGATCGCCGGCGGGGTCCCGAGCGTGGCGCTGCACCCGGGCCACATCAGCGGGCCGTGGTCGGCCATCAACCCGGCGGGCAACCTGGACCCCGACGTCTGGCGGCGACTCGCCCTCGGCGAGCCGCTCCCCCTCCCGGACCTCGGGCTCGGCGTGCTGCACCACGTGCACGCCGACGACGTCGCGCAGGCCTTCGAGCGCGCGCTCACGCGCCCCGCCGCCATCGGCTCGAGCTTCCACGTGGTCTCCGAGCAGGCCATGACCTTGCGCGGGCTCGCCGAGGGAGTGGCGGGGTGGTTCGGCCGCGAGCCGGCGATCGAGCTCGTCGACTGGCCCGAGTTCGAGCGGCGCGCCGGCGCCGACCACGCCGAGGCGACCCGCGAGCACATCGCCCGCGGGATCGCCGCCAGCATCGACCGGGCGCGCGAGGTGCTCGGTTACCGGCCGCGCTTCACCTCGCTGGACGCCCTCCACGAGTCGCTCCGCTGGCTGGTCGCCAACGGCCACGTCGACGTCGGCGACCAGGAGTTCTGAGGCCTCCGAAGATCAGTTTGGAATAAATCCCCCGGCACGTCGTCCTCCCGGACATCCCCAACGCTCCAGGAGGACCAGTGTCTGCGAAGTGGAAGAGCTCGATCCCGATCGCCGGTGCCGCCGTTGCGGCCGTGTTGGCGTTTCCGGGCATCGCAAGTGCCGCGGTCACCGCGAACGTCGCCGCCGGCGGCGTGTTGAACGTGACCGGCCAAGGCACTGACGCGATCACCATCTCCTGCGACGGCGCCGGGAACGTCGTGGTCGCGAACGCCGCACTGCCGGCGACGGCGTGCAACACGATCACGGCGATCAACGTGACGGGCGGCACCGGCGCCAACGTGATCACGCTCACCGACGTGAACGCTGCAGCGTTCACGGCGCTCACCCAGACGACGATCAACGCCGGCGACGGCGACGACCAGATCTTCGGCTCCGAGCTCGTCGACGAGATGCACGGCGGCAACGGCAACGACCAGATCATCGGCGACGACAACCCGGTCGGCACCCGCGACGTGTTCGAGGGCGAGGACGGCGACGACCTCCTCATCTGGCGCGGCGGCGAGGACGACGACACGATGAACGGCGGCAATGGCGCCGACTCCATCCAGGTCAACGGCGCGGGTGTGGCCGAGGCCTTCACCGTCAAGCCAGGGACGCCCGGCCGCGTCAGCTTCGATCGTCTCGCGGCTCCCGGTCCCGGCCCGTTCAACCTCGACATCGGCACGTCCGAGCGGCTCGAGCTGCTCGCCAACGGCGGCGACGACTCGCTCGTCTCCGACGCGGGCCTCGACGCCCTGGGCTTCAAGCTCGACATCCACGGCGGCGACGGCAACGACAACCTCGACGGCGGCGACGGCGCCGACACGATCGCGGGCGAGGGCGGCAACGACGCGATCCAGCTCGACGACAACCCGCTGAACACGCGCGACGTGGCGCTGGGCGGCGACGGCGACGACACGATGACCTGGAACGGCGGTGACGACGACGACGTCAACGACGGCGGCGCCGGCAACGACAAGGTCACCGTCAACGGTGCGGCCGCGCCGGAGGCGTTCACCCTGAACGCGGCGGCGATCGCGGGTCACGCGACGTTCGACCGCGCGGCGACGCCCGGCCCCGGCCCGTTCAACATCGACATCGTCGCCTCCGAGGTGCTCGACCTGAACGCCAACGCCGGCGACGACACGTTCGGCTCCGACGGCGCGATCGCGGCGCTCGGCCTCCTCGCCGACGTCGAGGGCGGCGACGGCAACGACATCATCGACGGCTCGGACGCCGCCGACGTGCTGGACGGCGGTACCGGCAACGACCGGATCACGCCCGACGACAACCCGGCCGGCACGCGCGACGACGCGCGCGGCGGCGATGGCGACGACACGATTCAGTGGAACGGCGGTGACGACGACGACCTCAACGAGGGCGGCGCCGGCAACGACACCTCCCTGGTCAACGGCGCGAACGTCGCCGAGCGGTTCTCGATCAAGCCGTCCCCGACGGCCGGTCGCGTGCTGTTCGACCGGCGCGCCACCCCGGGCCCCGGCGCGTTCAACGTCGACATCGGGACGACCGAGACGCTCCAGCTCGAGGCCAACGACGGCAACGACCTGATCCGTGGCGCCAAGGGCGTCGCCGGCCGCATCAGCACGGTGCTGAACGCGGGCAACGGCAACGACTTCGTCAGGGGCACCGACGCGGTCGACCGGATCAACCTCGGCAACGGCAACGACACCGCCAACACCCGGGACAAGGCCGAGGACCTGCTGTCCTGCGACAAGGGCGTCGACCTGGCGATCGTCGACCGGCGCGACTTCCTGCGCCAGTGCGACATCGTGCTCGGCGGTCACCCGCGCGTCGCGATCAAGCGCAAGCCGCAGCTCGTCCGCAACCACGTCCTCATGCGCGTCAAGTGCGTCGGGACCGAGAAGTGCAAGAGCGTCGTGACGCTCAAGCGCAACGGCAAGGTGCTCGGCCGCGAGAAGGTCTCGCTCAAGAAGGGCAAGACCCGCACGATCGTGGTCGCGCTCAACAAGCGCGGACGCCGCGTCCTCGACGACGGTGACCGCGTGAAGGTGCAGATCCAGTCGAAGGACAAGCGGGGCAACGGCTGGCGGTCGACCAAGACCGTCCGGCTCGGCTAGCTCCTGGAGGCCCGGCGGCGCCGACCTCGGCGCCGCCGGGCATTAGGCTCGCCTCCTGGTGAACCAGGAGGCGAGCGTGTTCGAGGATCTGGCAGGGCAGGTCGCGGTGGTCACGGGGGGAGCGCGCGGCCTCGGGCTCTCCATGGGCCGGGCGCTGGGGCGTCACGGCGTCCGGATCGGCCTCGTCGACATGCTCGACGACGTCCACGCCGGCGCAGAGGCGCTCGCGGAGGACCTCGGCGTGGAGACCGCCGGCGCGACGGCCGACGTGACGTCGGCCGACGACGTGGCGGCGG
This sequence comes from uncultured Solirubrobacteraceae bacterium, assembly GCA_963723395.1. Lineage (GTDB taxonomy): Bacteria > Actinomycetota > Thermoleophilia > Solirubrobacterales > Solirubrobacteraceae > DATFQI01. Next base: position 30,277 of record CAVRQL010000010.1, read on the forward strand.
CGTTCGCGCAGGTCACCGAGCGGCTCGGAAGCCCGACGCTGCTCGTCAACGCCGCCGGGATCACGGTGTGGGAGGACAGCCTCGACGCCACGGCCGAGTCGTGGCGCCGGGTGATCGACATCAACCTCACCGGCACGTTCCTGTGCTGCCAGGCGCTCGGCCGTGCGTGCCGCGACGCGGGAAGCCGCGGGGCGATCGTGAACGTCTCGTCGATGTCGGGCCGGGTCGTCAACGTCCCCCAGCACCAGACCTCCTACAACGCCTCAAAGGCCGCGGTCGATCAGCTCACCAGGTCGCTCGCCGTGGAGTGGGCCGAGCTCGGGGTCCGCGTCAACGCCGTGGCGCCCGGCTACTTCCTGTCGGACATGACCCGCCAGTTCACCGAGGCCAACCCGGAGCTGGCGGAGCGCTGGCGCGGGATGATCCCCGTCGGGCGCATGGGCGAGCCGCAGGACCTCGACGGCATCGTGGCGTTCCTCTGCTCCGACGCCTCGTCATACATCGTGGGCCAGAGCATCGTCATCGACGGCGCCTACACGGCCGTGTGATGTCCGCCCCGCTCGAGCAGATCGTCGCGCTCTCCCGGGCGCTGGGGGATCCCGCTCTGGACCTCGCGATCCTGGGCGAAGGGAACACGTCGCTGCGCACCGGCGACGGGACGATGCTGGTCAAGGCCAGCGGAGCCTCGCTGGGCACGGTGACGGCCGCGGACTTCGTCGAGATGGAGACGGCGCCGCTGACCGCGCTGCTCGACGATCCCGCCGGTGACGACGCCGCCGTGTCGCGGGCCTTCGCCCCGGTCGAGGAGCGCACGGGGCGGCGGCCGTCTGTCGAGGCGATGCTCCACGCGGTCTGCCTCGAGCCCGGGGGCGCCGTGGCCGTCGGCCACACCCATCCCGTGCCGGTGCTCTCGCTCCTGTGTTCGCGACACGCGGAGTCGCTGGCCACAGAGATGCTCTTCCCGGACCAGATCGTGGTCATGGGCCGCCGGCCGTTGTTCGTGCCGTACGTCGATCCGGGCCTCGCGCTGGCGCGCCGCGTGCGCGACGACCTCGCGCGGCACGTGACCAGGCACGGGGAACCGCCGAAGGCGATCTACCTCGGGAACCACGGGCTGTTCGCCCTCGGGCGGACACCCGAACACGTGCTGCAGATCACCGCGATGGCGGTGAAGGCGAGCCGGGTGCTCGCCGGGGCGCTCGCGGTGGGCGGCGCGCGGGCGCTGACCGACGCGCAGGCGAACCGGATCGAGTCGCGGCCGGACGAGCACTACAGGCGCGCGGCGCTCGCCCGCGCCGGGGAGGCGAGGGATGTCTGACGATCTCGGCGGCAAGGTGGCGGTCGTCACCGGCGCGAGCACAGGCATCGGGCGCTCCGTGGCGCAGGAGCTCGTGCGGAGCGGCGCGCGCGTGGTGATCGCCGCGCGGTCTCGCGAGCGCGTCGAGGAGGCCGCCGCCGCGCTCGGCTGCACCTCCGTGGTGGCGGACGTCACCCGCGCCGAGGACGTCGCGCGGCTCGTCGACGGAACCATCGGGTCGCACGGCGGCATCGACATCCTGGTGGCGAACGCGGGCGTGTACGTCGGGGGCGACCTCTGGGAGAGCGATCCCGAGGCCCTCGACCGTCTGCTGACGACCAACGTCAACGGCGTCGTCCGCACGGTCCGTGCCGTCCTGCCGCACCTCCTCGAGCGCGGGGAGGGCGACATCCTGGTGACGAGCTCCGTGTCAGGCCATCAGGCGATCCACTGGGAGCCGGTCTATTCGGCCTCCAAGCACGCGCTGCAGGCATTCGTCCACGGCATGCGCAGGCAGCTGATCGGGACCGGCGTCCGCATCGGCGCCATCGCGCCCGGAATCGTGCTCAACGATCTGTGGGGCGTCGTGGATCCCGCCGAGATCGAGGAGAAGGTCGCACGCGGCGAGGGGATCCGGTCCGAGGACGTCGCCGATGCCGCGGCCTACATGCTCACCCGTCCACGGCACGTGACGATCCGGGACCTCGTGATCCTGCCGCGCGAACAGCCGATCTGAGCGATACACCGGCAGGCAGGCGATCAGTCGCCTGGGTAGGACAGGCAGGGCCTGCCTTGCGGTCAAGCGAACACAGGCGTACCGTCGTCCTCCGTGAGGGTTAGAAACGTCCCCTCGATCGCTGCCGCGGCGTTGCTGGTCATGTGCGCGAACGACGCCGCCGCGCAGACTCCCCAGGTGCGGTTGGCGGCTGCGGGGGATTGCCCCCGCAACGTCAACTGCATCCCCGGCTTGAAACGGGTCTACGGCATGGACCCGACGCCGCTGTTCTCTCCCTTGAAGATCGCCGACGCCGGCATCGGCGCGCTCGACGACGGGGTCGCGGAGGTCGCCGTCGCGTTCACGTCGAACCCGCAGCTCTCCCGTCCCGACATCCTCACGCTCCGCGACGACAAGCGCATGGTCACCAGCGACCACGTCGTCCCCGTCGTCAGCAAGGCGATGCTCGATCGGTACGGGGCGCCGCTGCGCCGCCGGCTGAACACCGTGTCGCGGCTGCTGTCCACGCTGGAGTTGCGCGGGCTCAACCAGCAGGTCATCGACGGCCGCCTCCCTGAGGCGGTCGGCGGCGAGTTCGCCGACGCCAACGGGCTCGGCGGCCCCCACCGCCGCCGCAGCGGGCCTGTGATCCGCATCGGCTACCAGGCGTTCGACGAGAACCAGACGCTCGCCCACCTCTACGCCGAGGCGCTGCGGGGAAACGGGTTTCGCGTGCGCGTGCGGGCCACCGGTCTGCGCCCGCAGACGGTCGCCGCGCTGCGCCGAGGGCGGATCGACATGTGGCCCGGCTACTCGGGGTCGCTGCTCGGCTATCTCGGCGGCCGCTCGCTCAAGGCCGCGCTCCGCCGGATCGGCGCCCGCCCGCTGCGTCGCTCACCCGCCCAGGACCGCAACGCGTTCGCGATGAAGCGCGATGTCGCCGGCTCTCTCGGCGTCCGCACGCTGAGCCATCTCAAGCGCTACTGGGCGCCCGCGGCCGCCCGGGCACGTGCAGCCGCCGACCCGCTCCAGGGCGAGCAGTGGGCGACGGCGCCGGACAGCGTGCTCGACCTGCCCGCCGCGTGGCAGATCACGCGCGGCGCCGGCGTCACCGTCGCGATCGTCGACTCCGGCGCCCGCCTGGACCACGCCGACCTGGGCCGCAACATCTGGACAAACTTCGACGAGACCCCCGGCAACGGGGTCGATGACGACCACAACGGCTTCGTCGACGACGTCCACGGCATCGACCTGACATCCAAGCAGCGCGGCCAGAACCTGCGCGACGGCAACGGGCACGGGACGCACGTCGCCGGGATCGTCGCCGCCGCGGCGAACGGCCGCGGCGTCGTCGGCGTCGCTCCGCAGGCCAAGCTGATGATCGTCAAGGTGCTCGACGACAACGCGGCCGGCAGCACGGGCGCCGTCGCGGAGGGGATCCGCTACGCGGCCGCGAACGGCGCCCGCGTGATCAACCTCTCGCTCGGCGGCGACGCACCCGACCGGAAGCTCACCGACGCGGTCAAGGCGGCCGCCGACGCCAACGTGCTCGTCGTCGCCTCCGCCGGCAACAACGGCCGCGACATCGACAAGCGGCCCTCCTATCCCGCGGCGATCCCGGCCGCCAACCTCGTCGCGGTCGCCTCCACCGACCCCTCGACGGGCCGCGACATCAGCGAGTTCTCCAACTTCGGCCGGCTCACCGTGCAGGTCGCCGCGCCCGGGGCCGGCGTCCTCTCCTCCAGCCACGACGGAGCCTACGAGCTCAAGAGCGGTACCTCGATGGCCGCTCCGATGGTCACAGGGGTCGCCGCCCTGGCCGCCGGCGTGAACCCGAGCCTGTCGGCGGTGGACCTGCGCTCGGTGCTGCTGCAGAACGCGACCCGGTCGCGCCTGCCGGTCGCCGCGGGCTACATCGACGCCCTCCACAGCGTGCTCGCCGCCAGCTTCTCCGTCGGTTACGACACCACTGTGGCGCCCCGGATCAAGATCCTCTCCGCCACCCGCACGGGCGCCCGCACCCGCCTCCAGGTCGTCACGCTCGGCTCCACCGCCGCCATCCGCCGCTACCGGGTGTACCTCGGCAAGCGCGCGGTCGCCCAGCTCAAGGCCGCGCGGGCGGCTGTTCACGGTCACCGTCCGCCGCCGGGGCTCCCGTGTCCGCGTGCAGGCGCTCGACTCCGCCGGGGATCGCGTCGCGACCGCTCGGCGCAAGGTCAGCCGGCTGCGCAAGGGCAAGCGCGACGTCGGGACCGGAGGCGGCGTCGGCACATGAAGCTCGCGGCCGCCGCGGCGCTGGCCGCGACGCTGATCCTCGCCGCGCCGGCCCGCGCCGCGCCGACCATCACGATGAGCGGCGCGCCGGTCACGCAGGCGCTGGTCGCCGACCTGGCCTACTTCTACCGTCACGAGACCCGCCGCCCGCCGAGGTTCTCCTTCTCCGGTGGGGGCACCGACGCGGGGATCGCCGACGTCGCCCGCGGCATCACCGACGCCGCCATGGTGGCCCGGGACCTCGAGGCCGGCGACCCGCCCGGGCTGCGACTCACCTCGCTGGCGACGAGCGGCGTGTGCCTGGTGTCGAATAAGGCCAACCCGCTTCCGGGGCTGACCCGCGCCACCATGCAGGAGGTCGTAGCCGGTCGCGCCACCCGCTGGGAGCAGATCCCCGGGGCGGTCCGCGCCGGCCCGATCGTCCCGGTCCACCTGGATTCGACGACCGGCACGGGCCGCGTGTTCGAGTCGGTGTTCGTCGACGACGCGACCCCGCTGGACTGGCGCCCCGTGACGTTGCAGTCCAGCGCCCAGGCGCGCGACTACATCGTGCAGGACCCGGCGGCGCTCGGCTACGTCGACCAGGCGCTCACCGGGCCGCTGCACGTGATCGCCTACGAGGGCGTCGGCTGCACCCGGAAGAGCATCCGCTCCGGTGCCTACCCGGCCCGGCGGCCGCTCGGGATCGTCACCCGCGGGCGCCCGGATCGTCCGCTCCGGCGGTTCTTGCGCTGGGCGCGCACGGACCGCACCGCCCGCCGGGTGATCGCCACCCGCTACATCCCCGGCTGACGTTCCGCCACCAGCGCGAGCTTCCGCACCCGCCCGGCGTCGAGCCACTCGACCCACAGCCGGTGGGCGGCGAGGATGTCGTCCAGCGCCCGGCGGCCGATCCGGGCGGAGATGTGCGCGGCGTCGGCGGCGTACGCGTCCGTCAGCGCCTGCGCCGTCACGCGGTGCGCGCGGCTGTGGTCCGCCTGCCAGGTGACGGCGAGCCCGGCTCGCTCCAGGATCGCGACGAGCTCGTCGAGGGGGGTGAGCCAGACCGTGTCGGGGTCGGGCATCTCCGCCCGCTCGGCCCCGGTGAGCGGGGCACCCTCCTCGAGCGTGAAGGCGAAGCGGCCGCCGGGCTTGAGCGCGCCGGCGACCCCGCGCACCAGCGCGTCCTTGTCCTCGACGGCGAGCATCGCCTCGAGCAGGAGCACGACGTCGAAGGCGCCGTCGGGAAGCGGCGGGACGCGGCCGACCTCGAAGCGGCACGGCAGGTCGCCGGCGCGCTCGCGCGCGAGGGCGACGGCGCTCTCGCTGAAGTCCACGCCCACGTAGTCGCAGCCGAGCTCTCGCGTGAGGAGACAGCCGGGCCCGCCGATGCCGCAGCACAGGTCGAGCACCGCGACCCCGCGCCCGATCCCGGCCCGCGCGGCGAGCGTGCGGATCTCGCCGGCGGTCATGAAGCCCTCCTGCCCGGCGAAGTCGCCGGGTGGATAGGCCGACACGCGCGCCCGCTGCAGCGCCCGGTCGAACGGCGTGCGCACGTCCTGCTTCATGGCGACGAGCCGAACGCGGTGAGGAAGCGGTCGCGGAACGCTCCCATCGGCCAGACCGGCGCGCGCGGGCTCGGCCGCAGGCCGTCCTGCCAGCCCCATCCGGCGATCCGGCGCATCACCTTCGGGTCGTGCGCGATCACCGAGATCGGCACGTCGTGGCTCGCGCCCTCGCCCGTGACGATCGTCGCCGGCTGATGGTCGCCGAGGAGGACGACCACGAGCTTGTCGTCGCCGTAGCGCCGCACGAACGAGACGAGCGTGCTCATGGAGTACTCGATCGAGTGCGCGTAGGCGGCGCGAGCCCGGTCGGAGTCGCCGAAGAGCGAGGCGCGCGTGGACTCCTCCGCCGGGATGCGGTCGAAGATCGAGCCGTTGCCGACGTCGTCCCAGGGGACCAGCCGGGGGATGCGCGTCCACGGCGCGTGGCTGGAGAGCAGGTCGACCTCGGCGAACAGCGGCGGCCGGTCGCGCCCGGCGAGCTCGAGGCGGTGCAGCGCCTCGAGGGTGTACTGGTCGGGCATCGAAGGCACGCCGAAGCCCGGACCGCGGTAGCCGACGTTGCGGCGGTCGTAGACCTTGTCGTAGCCGTAGAAGGACGAGCCCTCCGGCCACCGCCGCTTGTTGGCCGGCATCGCGCCGACCGCGCGCCACCCGGCGCGCTTGAACGCGCCGGTGAGGGTGAGGCGGTCGCTCTTGACGAGCTGGTTGTAGCCGCGCTGCGTGCCGATCCGGATCCCCGACTGCAGGGTGGAGTGCGCCAGCCAGCTGAGCCCGCCGAAGGTCGACGAGGTGAGGAACGCGCTGCGCGAGGAGAAGCCGCCGGCCCGCAGCTCCGCCGTGCCCCGGTCGAGCACCGCGGGGACCCCTGGCGAGCTCTCGACCGCGACCCTGCCGTAGCTCTCGACGAACACGAGGAGGACGTCCTTGCCGCGCAGGTCGGTCAGCAGCCGGTCGGCGGGCGTGGTGCGGAACCGATCGCGAGGGATCTCGCGCGCAAGGACCTCGTGAGCGTGCAGACCGCTCCGGATCGCCTGCACCTCGTCGACGGCGAGGGCGGCGGTGCTCGTGGAGGCGGTGGGCGCGCCGGCGACGTGCAGGGCGACCCACACGACCCCGAGCACGGCGGCGGCCCGGAGCGTCCAGGCGCGGTGGCCGGCCGCGACGCGCGTGAGGCGCAGCAGCGCCAGCACCGGGAGGGCGAGGAGCCCGACCACGAGCACGACGATGACGGCGGCGGCGACGTGCGCGCCCGAGCTGCCGATCGCGTCGCCGAGCGTCTCGACGCCGATCCCCGCGTACGACGAATCGGAGACGGGATCGAACGGCCGGTCGAACGCCGTGAAGAACCCCATGTCGAGGACCTTCACGAGCACGAGGACGCCCAGCAGCGCCCCGGCGACCACGGCCAGCGCGCGGCGCGGGATGACGGGCAGCAGGGCGGCCAGCGCGACGACGGCGAGGAGCTCGAGCGGCAGCCGCGCGAACGCGCCGGCGTCCAGCTCACTGATCCGGTTCGGGACGACGAGCGCGGCCCACACGCACAGCAGGGCGAGGACCGTGAGCGCCGCGCCGATGCGCGTGGGCTCGGGCCCGCGGCGGCGCCACAGCCACCACGCGCACTCGCCCATCGACGCCGCGAGCAGGACGAGCGCACCGGCCAGGAGCGCCTGCATGAGCGTGTGGGGCAGTACCCCGGCGGCCGCGACCGTCAGCACGATCCCCTGGATCGCTGCGACGACCCTGCGCCAGCGGCGTGGCGGCAGCGGCGCGCGCATCCACGGCAGCAGCCATTCGCCGGCCATGAACACGTACCGCGCGGCCCCGATCGCCAGCACCCACGCGCCGTACTCAGGGGCGACGTAGACGCTGAGGGCGGCGATCAGGAACGCGTCGACCTCGCCGTCGAAGCGCGCGCCCATCGCAGTCGCCGTTCCGGTGCGCCGCGCCACCGGCCCGTCGACCGCGTCGAGCACGAGCGCGACGGCGGCGAGCGCCACGAGCAGCGCGACGGGCGTCTCGTGCGCGAACGAGTCCACGGCCAGCACGGCGACCCCGGCGGCAAGCATCGCCCTCGCGAGCGTCACCCGCGACGCCGGCCCCAGCCGCCGCCTGCGCGTGACCGTGCTCATTCGTCCCGGAACCGGGGCGAGAGCGCGTAGCGCAGCAGCACCACGTCACCGATCTGGCGCGTCTCGGCGAGCGTCGCGCGCCGGCCGGGGTTCCACGGGAAGCGCGCGTCGCTGACGAAGCGCGGGGCGCTCGAGTCGCCGACGAAGAACGGCGCGACGACCAACTGCAGCTCGTCGACGAGGTCGTCGGCCAGGAACTGGGTGTGCACGACGCCGCCGCCCTCGACCATCAGCCGCTCCACGCCGCGGTCGGCGAGGTCCGCGCTGAGCCTGCGCATCCGCACGCGCCGCCCCCCGTCCACGATCGTCGCCACCGGCCCGAGCCGTCTGCGGGCGTCGGCCACCCGCGGGCTCGAGGTGTAGACGAGCTTCTCGTTCTCGCCGGTCGTGAAGAAGTTCGAGTGCGCGTCGAGGTCCGCGCGCTCGGTCACGGTGATCTTCATCGGAGACGAGGGGAGCCCGCGGGCCGTGCGCTCGTCGCGCCTGGCCTGCGAGCGCACGAGCAGTCGCGGGTTGTCCGTGCGCACGGTGACCGCGCCGACCATGATCGCGTCACACGACGCGCGCACCTCGTCGACGCGGTCGAAGTCGGCGTCGTTGGACAGCGCAAGCCGCGGCGTCAGGTCGCCGAGGTAGCCGTCGAGCGACACGCTGCAGCTCAGCATCGTGTACGGGCGGTCAGGCATGCGCGGCTCCGTACGGGCGCGCGAGCAGCCAGCCGGCCACGAGGACGGCGGCGCCCGGCAGACAGGCGGCGAACACCATCACGCCATAGACGACCGCGGTGGCGACGCCCTGGGACGCACCCAGGCCGGCGGCGGCGAACGCCCACGCGGTCACACCCTCGCGCGGCCCCCAGCCGCCGACGTTGGGCAGCGCCGCGCCCAGCAGCACGAGCAGCGCCAGCGGCACCAGCTCCGACGGCGGCGCGGTCACGCCCGCGGTCCGCGCGGCGATGACGAACGTGAGCGCATGGCCGGCGACGACGAGCGCCGACGCGAGCGCGACGGCCGGCCACGCCCGCCGGGCGAGCAGCCCGGCACGCACGTCGCGTGCGGGCCGGATGCGCAGCACGATCGCGATCGCGACCGCCGCCGCCACGAGCGCGAGCGCGGCGACCGGTGCCACCGCCTGCACCGGCGAGGGCAGGACGAGGAGCGCGGCGACGGTCAGCACGATCTGGACGACCTGCCCGGCCACCCGCTCCCACGCCACGGCACGGAGTCCGCGGCCGACGTCGCTCGTCTCGCGGCCGTGGGTGATCCCGCGGTGGACGTCGCCCACCACGCCGCCGGGCAGCGTGACGTTGAGGAACAGCGAGCGGTAGTACGCGGCCACCGCCGCACCCAGCGGCAGGTCGACGCCGAGCCCGCGCGCCACCACCTTCCAGCGCCAGGCGCAGCACACGGTGGTCAGCACGGCGAGGCCGGACGCGGCCGCCAGCGCGGCGCCGTCGACCGCGCGCAGGCCGTCGAGGAAAGGGCCCGTGCCCACGAGCCAGACCAGAACGGCGAGCGTCCCGGCGGCGGCGAGGGGGCGGGCCCAGCGGCTCGTCACGGGAGCACCAGGAGGTCGGCGTGGCCGACGGTGACCGAGAGCCCGCCGGCGGCCGCCTGCGCCAGCCGGCGGTCCCGGTAGGCGGCGGCGTCGAGGGCGTGCTCCTGCTCGCAGGCGGCCGCCACCCACCCGTCGAGCCACTCGGCGGTCAGGTCGGCGTGCGCCGCATCGAGGTGCCAGGGGCTGGGCCGCACGAGGACGTCCGCGCCCGTGCCGCGCAGGATCGTGGCGGCCACGTCGACCGCATCCGGGCCGAGCCGCCCGCCGCGGCGCTGGTGGGCGTCGAAGGCGGCGGCGATGCGCGCGTCGAGGGGATCCGCCGGGGTGAGCGTCACGCGCCCGACGACGGTGAGCGCGAGCAGGACGGGAAGCCCGGCGCAGGCGCCGAGCATCCGCTCCAGCTCGTCGCTCGTCAGCAGGTCGAGCAGCGCCGAGGCGGTGACCAGGCTCGCGCCGGCGAGATCCTCCGATGCCAGCCGCGTCACGTCCGATCGCCGTGTCTCGAAGCCGGCCGGTGCGAGCTGCAGCAGCGCGTCGTCGCGGTCGTGCACCACCCAGTGCTGCGGCCCGTGCAGCCGTGGCGAGAGCCAGCGGCCCATTGCGCCGCTGCCGCCGCCGAGGTCGTGGATCTCGAGCGGACCGGCGGGGAGGTACAGCGCGAGGCGCTCGGCGAGCTCGGCCGAGCGGGCCGCCGCGTCGGCGGGCACGCGCAGATCCAGCCACTCCGGTGCGACTTGCGTGGTCACGACGCCGCTCCTGCGAGGACGCCGGCGAGGACGGACGTGGTGGCCGGCCACCCGCGCAGCGAGGCGCGCCGCTCCCGGGCGGCCCGCCGGAGACGGTCGCGCAGCTCGGCCTCCCCGAGCCAGCGGCGCAGCGCGGCACCGAGCGCCGCCGGGTCGCCGGGCGGGATCAGCAGTCCCGGCCGCGCGCCGTCGGCGCCGTGCCCGAGCGCCTCGGCGACCCCGCCGACCTCGGCGGCGAGAACCGGGACTCCCCGGGCGAGGGCCTCGGTGACGACCATGCCGTACGTCTCGGCACGGGAGGGGAGCACGAGCAGGTCCGCCGACGCGTAGGCGCGATCGAGCTCCGGTCCCGTGCGCGGGCCCGGGAAGTGCACCCGGTCGCGCAGCCCGTCGTCACGCGCGCGGCGGCGCACGCCGTCGGCGAACGCCGGGTCGCGGTCCAGGCTGCCGACGCAGGCGCAGCTCCAGGACAAGTCGGTCGCCGTCGCGAGCCCGTCGAGCAGCACGTCGTGCCCCTTGCCGGGCGTGACCGCCGCGACGCACAGCAGCGCGTCCCCGGCCGCGGTCCCGGGGGCGAGGCCGGCGGCGTCGACGCCCGGCTCCGCCACGTGCATGCGGTCGGCCGGCAGGTCGTACAGCTCCGTCAGCCGCTGCCGGGTCCAGGCGCTGGTCGTGACGACGGCGGCAGCCGCCTCGAGGACCGCGCGCTCGCGCTCGTCGTCCAGCGGCATGTGCACCAGCACGACCTGCCGCAGGCGGCGTGCGTGGGGGACGAGCGCCTCCGGGGCGGGGGACGCGATCAGCCCGTCGAGCAGCACCACGGCGTCGTCCGGGATCCGCTCGAGGGCGGGATGCCCCGTCTGCGGCACGGCGTGCTCGCGCACCGTCCAGCCGAGCGCGGCGAGCCCTTCGCGGACCCGGCGGTCGTACGTGTTGCCGCCGCTCGGCCGCGCAGGGTCGTCGATCCCCTCCGGGACGATGAAGTGGACCTGCGTCACAGCGTCCGCTCGTAGCTCGCCCATGCCACGTGGGACTCCGCAAGCGTCACGGTTATTCCATCCAGGCCCGAATCGCCCAGCGCGTCGGCGAGCCGATCCGCGACCACCCGGGCGAGGACCTCGGTCGTCGTGTTGGTCCCTGCGAACTCGGGCTCCTCGTCGAGGTTGCGGTAGCCGAGCCCGGCCAGCACCGCGCGCAGCGCGTCCGTGGCACGGCCGATGTCGATCACGATGCCGTCGGCGTCGAGGTCCGCGCGGCGGAATGTGGCGTCGACGACGTACGTCGCGCCATGCAGGCGCTGCGCGGGGCCGAACACGTCGCCGCGGAAGCTGTGGGCGATCATCATGTGGTCGCGTACGGTCACGCTGAACATGCGCTACGCCCCGTCGTAGGTGATGGTGTGGCAGAGCGCCGGCAGGCTCCCCGAGGCCAGGCGCGCCATCACGCCGGGCAGCTCTTCGAAGCGCGACTCCCCGGTGACGAGCACGTCGAAGGCGGGGTCGCGGAGCAGGTCGAGCGCGAGGGCCAGCCGGTCGGCCGTCGTGCGGCGCGCGCTCCGCGCCGGGGACACCGTCCCGACCTGGCTGGCGCGCAGCCCGAGGCGGCCGGCGTGGAACGCGCCGCCCAGCGAGAGGCGCACCTCGGCGTCGCCGTACCAGCTGAGGTCGAGCACCGTGGCCTCGGGCGCGAGCAGGTCGAGCGAACACTGCAGACCGGCGGACGTCGCGCTCGTGTGCACGACCAGGTCGCATCCCGCGACGGCGTGCTCCGGCTGCGCGAAGCCGGCTCCGAGCGCGGCCGCGACGGCCGCGCGCGACCCGTCGACGTCGACGAGCGTCACCTCGACCGCCGGGAAGCGGGCGAGCAGGCGGGCGACGCAGCAGCCCACCATCCCGGCTCCGACGACGGCGACGCGGTCGCCGACCAGCGGGGGCGCGTCCCACAGGGCGTTGACGGCGGTCTCGACGGTGCCGGCGAGCACGGCGCGCGCGGGCGGCACGTCGTCGGGCACGACGGTGACCGCACCGGCCGGCACCACGTACGCCGTCTGGTGCGGGTACAGGCAGAAGACAGTGCGGCCGCGCAGCTCCGGCGGCCCCTCCTCGACGGCGCCGACGCTGAGGTAGCCGTACTTGACCGGCCCCGGGAACTCCCCCTCCTGGAACGGCGCGCGCATCGCCGCGTACTGGCTCGGCGGCACGCCGCCCCGGAACACGAGCGTCTCGGTGCCGCGGCTCACGCCGGAGCGCAGCGTGCGGACCACCACGTCGTCCCGCCCCGGCTCCGGCAGCGCGACCGGCCGGATCTCACCGTGCCCGGGGGCGCTCAGCCAATATGCGTGCGCGTCGTCGGGCAGGGCTGTCCCTCGGCTTGGTAGGGCATCGCGGCAGTGCAGGCGGTACGCGCGCGTGTCGGGTTCGGTTCGGCGCCGCGCCGCTCTGGCTCATCTTCGCCGGATGTCGACCCTGCGGACAAGTCGGATCGGGTGCAGGCACGCCGGTGGTTGGGCCGGTACGCGCCATTGCCGAGCGCCGGCCGCGGTGGGATCGTCGTCGTCATGGCCCGCACAGCCGCGATCGTCGCTCTCGTCCTCTGCCTCGGGGTGTCCGCCTGTGGCGAGTCGGCGGAGGACAAGGCGCAGGCCTCCGTGTGCTCGGCCCGCGCGGACATCAAGAAGCAGACCGACGAGCTCAAGGGCATGACGGTCACCACGGCCACGCTCGACGGCGTGCGGACCAATCTGAAGGCGATCCGCGACGACCTCGGGAAGATGGCCGACGCCCAGGGCGACCTGAAGGGCGATCGCAAGGCGGAAGTGCAGAAGGCCACCGAGTCGTTCAAGTCCCAGGTCTCCGACGTCACCCGGCAACTGGGCACGAGCCTCTCGGCGTCCGACGCGCAGGCGCAGATCGGGACCGCGCTGCAATCGCTCGCGACGAGCTTCGAGCAGTCGCTCGCGCCGATCGACTGCTAGCCGGCGGGCTGGAAGAGCTCGATCGGGTTGCCGGCGGGATCGTCGACGAGGATCTGCTGCCCGCCCGGACCGCTGACGACGTCGTTGCGGAAGGCGAGCCCCGCGGCGCGCAGTCGCTCGACCTCGGCGGCGAGGTCATCGACGATCAGGTGGATGCGGTTCCAGCCGCCCGGCGCGGGTGTGCGCCCGTCGGGCATCGGTCGTCCGGCCGAGCTCTTGGGGCCGCTCAGCAACAGGCGCAGGTGGCCCCGGGTGACGTCGGCGAACGCGGGTGCGGCGCTCATGCGCAGCTCGAAGCCGAAGTGGGTGGTGTAGAAGGCGACGGCCTTCTCGACGTCGTCGACCATGTAGCGGACGTTGACGAGCTCGTCAGACATGCTCGATGTCCTCCTCGGTGGTGTGTTCGATCGCCTGGAGCAGGAAGCCGATGCGCGTCTCGAGCTCTGCGGCCGTGCGCTCGAACGCCGGCAGAGTCGATTCGTCGTTCCCCGGCTCGCGCGCCGGGTCGCGGACGCTCCAGTGGATCGCCTGCGGAGTGCCGGGGAACTCGGGGCAGACCTCGCGCACGCGATCGCAGAGGCTGATCACGTAGTCGAAGCGCCGGCCGGTGAACTCGCCGAGATGCTTGGAGCGGCGGTCGGTGAGGTCGATCCCCCGCTCGCGCATCACCCGAACCGCGTTGGGGTGCAGCGGCTTGGGATGGCTCCCGGCGCTGACCGCGCGCACCGCACCGTCGGACAGCTGCTCGGCGAGCGCCTCGGCCATCTGCGAGCGCGCGCTGTTGCCCGTGCACAGGAACAGCACGCTCGCCCGCGCCGAGCCGCGCGCGGCGCGTGAGCCCTGAGTCGGCACCAGCCCCGGGTGCAGCGACGCGCCGGCGCTGACGAGCAGCTCGCCGCAACGAGCCAGCTCGAGCACGTAGTACGTGTCGCGGCCGTCGGCGAGGCTGCGGCGGGCCGACACGACCCCGTCGTCGCGCAGCCGGCGCAGGTGGTACGAGACGAGGCTCTGGCGCTGCCCGGCGAGCTCGCACAGCTCGCCGACCCGCCTGTCGCTGCGCGCCAGCTCGCTCATCAGCCGCCACCGCAGAGGGTGGCCGGCCAACCGCAGGAACCGCGGTGTCGGAGCCGTGGTGATCACCCTGCCGCAGACAATACATCAATCTCGTTTGATGAGTTAGGTCCCGCCGGCGATGAAGCGCCGCGGGGGAGGCTCCTCGCCGGTGATGGTCAGCAGGGCCTGGGCGAGCTTGGCCGGGTCGCCGCCCTGCTGTCCGTTCTGGCCCGTCCAGAACTCGCGCTGAGCGGCGCCGCGCTCGGCGTAGTCCTCGACCGACGGCTCGGCGAAGCTGGTCGACTCCTTGCTCAGCAGCTCGGTGCGGAAGAAGCCGGGGTTGACGATCGTCGTGTGGATGCCGAACGGCTCGACCTCGGGCGCGAGCGCCTCCATGAAGCCCTCCACGCCGTACTTGGAGGCCGAGTAGGCGGTGCAGAACTCGAAGCCCGCAAGGCCCGCGGAGGAGGAGATGGTCACGACGTGCCCGGAGCGCTGCCTGCGCATCACCGGTAGGACCGCGCGCGTGACGTTCATCGGGCCGACGAGCGTCGTCGCGAGCTGCTGATCCATCTGCTCGGCCGCGAAGAGGTCGCCGTGCTCGCCGGCGTCAGCGTCCCGTACCACACCCGCCTCGAGCGCGGAGACGTGAGCGGCGCCTCCGACGGAGTGCTGGAGGCGCTCGCCCGTGCGCTCCAGCTGGACGCGCCCGAGCGCGCCCACCTCTTCGACCTCGCCCGCGCCGCCCAGCCGACCGCGGCGCCGCCGCGCCGGCGTTCTGCCAAGCCGCGCATCCGCCCGGACGTCCAGTGGACGCTCGACGCGATCACCGGCGCCGCCGCGTACGTCGGCAACGACCGCCTGGACATCCTCGCCACCAACCAGCTCGGGCGAGCGCTGTTCTCCGAGCTGTACGCCGCGGCCACCCGGCCGCCCAACTTCGCCCGGTTCGTCTTCCTCGACCCGCGCGCCGAGACGTTCTACGCCGATTGGGTCCGCGCCGCGCGCGACACCGCCGCGATCCTCCGCGCAGCCGCCGGTCGCGACCCGCACGATCGCGACCTGTCAGACCTCGTCGGCGAGCTCGCCACACAGAGCGAGGCGTTCCGCACCCACTGGGCCGCCCACAACGTGCGCTTCCACGCCACCGCGGTCAAGCACTTCCACCACCCCGTCGTCGGCGAGCTCTGCCTCAGCTTCAACCGGCTGGACATCGCCGCCGACCACGGGCTGACGCTCTACACCTACGCCGCCGAGCCCGGCTCCCGCTCTGAGGAGGCGCTGAACCTGCTGGGCAGCTGGGCGGCCACCGCCGACGTCGCCCTGCCGGATCCGCGCTAGGAGCCGCCGAGAAGTACGCCATCCGGCGGCGGTAAGAGGGTCGGATCTCACAACAGCGGGCGCAGAGGGGCGAGCAGCAGCTCGGTCAGCCTCGCGAGCGTGCCGCGCTGCTCCCACTCGGCCATGGTGAGCTGCGTCGAGTTCGAGAGGTCGGTGGCGAACACCCGCTCGAGGTGCTGCGCCACTCCGCGATCGAAGATCTCGACGTTGACCTCGTAGTTGCCGGTCAGGCTCAGGCGATCGATGTTCGCGGTGCCGATCGTGCTCCACCGCCCGTCGACGGTCATCGTCTTGGCGTGGATCATCGCGTGCTCGAACCTCCAGATGGTCACTCCACCCCGGAGGAACGCCGCGTAGAAGCCACGTGAGAGCCAGTCCGTGATCACGTGGTTGGAGGCGGCGGGCACGAGCACGCGCACGTCGACGCCTCGCCGGGCCGCGGCCAGCAGCGCACGCACCATCGTCCGGTCGGGGATGAAGTACGGCTGGGTGATCGAGATGTGCTCGGACGCGCGGTCGATCGCCTCGAGGTACATGCCGCGGATCGGGTAGATCAGCTGCGAGGGCACGTTGCGGTGCACGCGCAGGCTCGGCTCCCACAGCGTCGAGCCTTGCTCGGGCAGCCCGGGCTGCTCCGGTGCGCGGTGCTGGTTCCAGAAGTCGACGAACGCGTTCTCGAGCTCCCACGCCGAGGGCCCGCGGACGCGCAGATGGGTGTCGCGCCACTGCGTGGCGTACGCGCTGCCGACGTTGTATCCGCCGACGAAGCCGATCTCGCCGTCGACGACCAGCAGCTTGCGGTGGTCGCGCCCGGACTTGCGCACGTCCAGGAGCAGCATCCCGGGCTTCAGGGCCGGGTAGCGCACGACGTTCACCGGCGGCGGGAAGTCGAAGAAGGCGCGCCTGACGACGAGGTTCGCGAACACGTCGTAGATCACGAAGACCTCGACTCCACGCTCGGCGGCGGCGATCAACGCCGCCTTGAAGCGCTGCCCGACCTCGTCGTCCTTGACGATGAACGACTCGAACAGCACGCGCTCGCGCGCGCCCTCGATGGCCGCGAGCATGTCGTCGTAGAGGGCGGTGCCGTAGGTGTAGACGGTGGTGGTCGACTCGCCGAGTGGGAGATCGACGGCCTCGGTGTGCGGGAACGTCGCCTCGAGCGGGCGCATGCGCTTGCGCCACGAGTCGACGGCGATCAGCGCGCCGGCCGTCGCGGCCTGCGCGGCGACGACCGCGAGCGCGACGCGGCGCAGGAGACGCCGCAGTGGGCCGACGAGGTCCATGTCCGCCCGCAGTCTATGTCTGCGCGAGGACCGGCCCGAGGACGCGGGCGAGCTGCCGCCAGTCGGCGGCGCAGGCGATGTGCGGCGCGCGGCACAAGTGCTCGTTCCAGGGGTGGCGGAGCGTGGCTGCGCAAATGCCGGCATCGACGGCGCGGAGCAGGTTCTCCGGGCTGTCGTCGATGAGCAGGTCGATGCCGATCGCGCGGCAGTGCGCCACCTTGTCGGGGCCGCACCACAGCTCGTGCCGGCACAGGCCGATGTCGTCCAGCCAGCGCCGCGTGGCGGCCAGGGACCGCTCGGCACGCTGGCTGACGATGTGAATCGAGTGCCCAGAGGCGTACCAGCGATTGACGATCTCGACTGCGTGCGGATACGGGCGTGCGCCCGCGATCGCCGCGTCGGAGTGCGTGTCCTCGATGCACACGCGCAACTGCTCTTCGTCGAGCCGGCGGGTCGCCCACGGGAACTGCTCCTCGTAGGGCAGCTCCACGTCGAAGCGGCGCTTGGCCGCGGCGGCAACCAGGGGCCAGTGATGGTGCAGCGTCGAGTCGATGTCGATGGCGATGTGCACGGTCACGGAGATCCTGACGCCCGAAATCGGGGTATCTTGGCGCCATGGCTGATCGGCAGGCGTGGGATCTCGTCTTCGATCCCGCGACAGGGCTACGAATCCCTCAGCAGGACGCCGGGAACGGGCGGCGTGCTCCCCTCCGGCAAATGGCCATCCTTCTTCTCGCGGCTCGTGGCCCGTCTGCAGTGGGATGCGAACGCCATCGACCTCGCTCCCGACGCCCGCGCATGGCCCGAGCTCGCGGACGAGCGCCGCGAGCGCCTCACCACGCTCCTCGCCGGCTTCCGTGTGGCGGAGGACGCCGTCGCCGAGCATCTCGCGCCGTTCGGCGACGCGGCCAACAACTCCCTGGTGGCCTGGGTCTTCTATCTGCAGCGCCGCGACGAGCAGCGCCACGCGAGGATGTTCGATCGCATCGCCGCCGAGGTGCTCGGGCTCCCCGGAGACACGCCGGACGAGCGCCGCGACGCGGCCCGCGAGTACACCCCGGCCGGGGTGCTCGAGCTCTTCGAGGAGCGGCTGCCGGCCATGGCCGGCGAGCTCGCCTCGGGCCGCGCCGGCGTGGACGCCGGCATCGGCCTCTACCACATGGTCCTCGAGGGGATCGTCCTCCTCGCCGGGCAACACGCGCTGCTCGCGGACCTGGACGAGGATGGCGCGCTGCCCGGGGTGCGCGAGGCCATCGACCGGGTCGAGCGCGACGAGCGCTGGCACATCGGGTTCGGCCTGCGCTGCCTGATCGACGCCCAGCCCTCACCGGAGCTCATCGACGAGGTGCTGGCGTCGGCCACGGACGCCGCCGGGGCCTGGGGCGACGCCGTCCCCGCCGAGATCTCCGAGGCCGTCGCGCCCAGGTGCCGCCGCCGGCTGAGGATCGCGAAGCTGCTCGACACCAGCGCGAAGACGGCCTAGGGCGCGCGGCGAGCGGTGGACCCCAAGGCGGTGTCGCCGTCCCGCGTCGGGCTCACGGGCGTGGAGACGATCGTCCGCCTCGGCGTGGACGAGAGCTCGGCGCAGCCGTTCCCGGCCCGCATCGACTGCGTCGTCGAGCCTGACTCCGGGTCGTCCGCGCACACGCCGCGCTTCGAGGAGGTCGTCCGCGACGTGGTCCGCGATGCCGTCGTCGGCGCCGCGGGCTGGCGCGCCGAACGGCTCGCCCAGGAGGTCGCGGAGCGGGTGCGCGAGCGCGCGCACGCGCGGCGCGTGCAGGTGACGATCGCCGCCCGCTTCCCCGAATGGCGCCCGGCGCCGGCGTCCGGCATCCTGACGCAGGAGATCTCCACGCTCCACGCCCGGGCGGTGGCCTCCGGACAGGGCACACGGCGGATGGTGGGCGTCTCGGTGCAGGGCATCACAACGGCTCCGCACGCCCAGGCCGTGGTCGCCGCGCGCTCGCGCGAGCGCCTCGCGGGCGACGGCTTCTCCGAGTCGAAGATCGCTCGCGTGCTGGAACGGGTTCCGGTCGCCACCCACGACCAGATCGCCGTGGGCACGCTGCACGTCGGCTACCCGGAGGACTGCGCGCTCGAGTTCGACGTCGCGGCGCTGCACGCCATCGTCGAGGACGCCATGTCGAGCGAGATCTTCGAGCTCATGAAGCGCAGCGACGAGGGGACTGTGGTCGAGCGGGCGCACTGGCGGCCGCGCGCGGTCGACGACTGCGTGCGCGCGATGATCGCCGGCGTCGTCGAGCGCTTCGCGGAGGCGCCCGACGGGGCGGTCGTCTCCGCTGCGCAGCAGACGACCGAGACGATCCGCAGTCATGACCTCATCGCCGAGCGCGCCGGGCTGTTGGGCGAGTTCCGCCGCGAGTTCCGAGCGGACGCTCTAGCCGAGCTCGATCCGCTCCGCGCCGTACATCCGCAGGTGGTCGAGCACGCCGCCCTGCGCCTCGCGCAGGCGCAGGCGAGCGGCGAGCGGCGCATAGCTCCCGCCCGCGAGACCGTCCGCCAGGAGCGCGGCTCCCCGCGCCGCGCTCTTGACTGCGAGGGCGGGGCGGACGGGCGCCACGCCGTGCAGGCGCTCGGCGAGGCCCTCGAGGAGCTGCGGCGTCGAGGACAGGCGACCGGCCACGAGCACCTCCCGCGGCGCCGGCGCCGACACGGTCAGCGCGAGCACGGCCTTGGCCGCTCCCTCCTCGAGCGCGAGCCAACCGTCGCGAGCGCTCGGGTCCGCGCGCAGCCGCGCCAGCGCAGCGGGCGTCCTGAGGTCGAGCTGCCGGTCGGGATCGAGCGCCCCGCCGCTGAACACGGTTCGCTTCGAGAGCTCGCCGCCGATGAGGTACGCCGCTTCCGCGTCGAGCGCACCGCACGCGATCGCGCCGATGGGACCGGCCGAGCCGCCGAGCCCGTCGACGATCTGCCCGGCGTCGACGGCCAGCGCCGCGCTGAACCCGCCACCGAGCTCGAGCAGCACGAACCGCGTCTCCTCGTACGGGATCCCGAGGCGCTCCGCCTGGTCGACGATGCCGAGCGCCGCGCTCGCGACCTTGTCGGCGGTTCCCAGGTCGATGCGGTTCCACTTGCGATGGTCCGGGACGGTGGGGAGGTGGATCGCGCCGGGCCCGAAGACGAGCGGCATGTCCGCCGCGATCAGGGCCCGCACGATCGAGCGCATCCCGGCGATGCCGGCGCGTGCCTCCGGCTCGTCGGCGCGCTTGAGCACCATCAGCGCGAGCTCGCGCTCTCCGACCTCTGCCGCAGGGACGAGCGGAAGCCCGTAGCCGGCGGGCCCGAGCACGAGGTCGAACGGCGCGTGGGCGCGGAGCGCGTCGACGAGCGGCGTAGGGTCGGCACCGAGCTCCGCGGAGGAAAAGCTCTCCTCCATCAGCGGCAGCCCGCCGTCGAGCGCGCAGACCTCGAAGGAGACGGTGCCGGGATCGATGCCGGCGACGCGTGGACCGCGCCCCAGGATCAGGTGAGCTCCTTCGCGATCTCGTACACGCCGTCGACGTCGAGGATCGCGTCGTTGGTCTCGAACAGGCGCCGCACGCACGCCCGGTGGACCTTCATCTTCGGCCCGCCGATCGCCAGGGCTCCGAGCACGCGCTTGCCGTCGTAGTCGACGAGCTCGTCCTGCGCGTCGGTGCCCTCGATCCCGAGCGGCTCGGCCGCGTTGAAGTCGGCGAGCACCTCGACCGAGTCGAGCTCGCGCCAGATCGAGGCGGGCAGCACCTCGATGCCCGCGGGACCGGCGGCCAGGACGAGCGAGGCGCCGTCGACGACCTTGGCGAGCGCGTCGTCGTCCTCGGGCTCGACCACGTTCAGGTCGCGCTCCTTCGCGGTGTCCAGGCCGCGAGCCCGGCGGTAGGGCTTGTCGCCGAAGCGCGACTCCGGGATGCCCGACACCGTCACGTCACAGCCCTCGTCGATCAGCAGTTTGGCGGCACGCAGGCCGACGGCGCCCGCGCCCACGATCACGACGCTCCGGCCCTTCAGGTCGATCTCGCTGGCGAGCCGCGCGACCGTCGTCGCCGCCGTCGTGTTGCAGCCGTTGGAGTCGAGCATCGCCGACACGCGGAACGGGCCGAAGAACGCCTTCTCGACCTCGGCCAGCACCTTCTCGCCCGCGCCCACGCTGGAGCCGCCAACCCAGACCGCGAGCGTGGCCAGGTCCTTGGGGCCGCGGGTGAAGAACGCCGACTGGACGAGGCCCTTCACCGCATCGGGCTCGATGCTCCCGTATCTGAGCAGCTGGTCGACGTCGGCGTCGTAGGCGACGATCGCGTCGAACGTGCTCGGGTGCTCGTCGGTGTCGAGCTGGATCAGGATCTTCTTCACGTTTCCTCCCCGGCGGCGCGTCGCGTGCGCTGCGCCGTGAGCCGCACGCGCTCGCGGCGCGGCTCGACGAACGTCATGTATCCCCAGTCGAGCGGGGACTCCTGGCGGTAGTTCTTGTGCAGGGCGCGTGCCATCGACGCCTTCATCAGCTCCTTGCCGAGGTAGAAGGCGTGCGTCGGCTCGTCGACCCCGAGCTGGGCGAAGATCTCGTTGTAGTCGGTGCCCTTGATGAAGCGGTCGGCGTTGAACACGTAGATCCAGTCGGCGTCGGCGAAGATGCGGTAGTTCGGATCCTTGACCTGCTCGTGCAGCTCCCGCAGCTCGGCCTCGTCATACGGGCGGAACTCCTCGTCCTTGATGGTGAGCAGCCGGCCGTCGATGTGCTTCGGCGGCGCGCCGCGGGCGTGCGCGAAGTGCATCAGCTGCGCCGCGAGGACGGCCTCGTGGACGGCGCCGCGCGCCCACTCGATGACCTCGGTCGTGAGGACGTTGCGGATGCCGAGCTCCTGGCAGAACCCGATCAGCACCGCGGTCACCCCCGTGGTGTCGGCCTCGGTGAGCTCGGTGAGGTTGCCGATCCCCATGAACATCTCCGCGTCCGGATGGCGCCGGCGCACCTCGAGGTAGCGGCCGAGGCTCGCCGCGAAGCCCATGCCGATCGGCTCGATGATCGGGTCGACGAGGTAGGGCTTGCCCAGCCCTTCGAGGTGGGCGATCGTCGCGTCGAGGCTGTCGAGGTCGTCGGGCGTGTCGGGGATCAGCACCGGCGTCGCCGACAGGCGCTCGGCGAGGTGCCGGTTCGAGCTGTTGAGGCTGAGCACGTACTGCACGCCGGCCTCGTCGGCCATCAGGATCTCGTCGGGATCGAGCGTGTCGATGCTCAGCTCGAAGCCGGCGGCGAGCAGCTCGGCGATCACCGCCGGCCCGTCGCCGAGCCAGTCGCGGCCGAGCGAGAGCCCGAGGTCGATCACGTCCGCGCCGGCGTCGCGGTAGTACTCGGCCACCTCGAAGATGCGGTCGCGGTCCAGGCGCGGGACGTGGTTGATCTCGGCGAACACGCGGATGTCGCGCTCGCCGTAGCCCGCCCGCGCGTCGGCCTGGCCGAACCAGCTCGGGATCGCCTTGAGGTCCGCGGGCCCCTTGTCGGCGGGGACCCCGAAGCGCTCGCTCAGGACGTCGGTCTCGCCCTCGCACATCCCCGGGATCATGATCCGCGTGACCGCCTCCGGCACGTCGAGGAAGCGCGCGATCCAGTCGGTGGTCATCAGCGCGGCCACGGTGATCTTCATCACCGCGACGTCGTACTCGAACGGGAGATCGGCGGCCCCGAGCGTGTCCCGCAGCGCGGGCGCGGCGAGCTTGCCGGTCACGAACAGCAGCCGCTCGGACACGCTCCGCGTCTAACGCGAGCCCTTGCTGAAGACGAACTTGTTGGGTGTGCCCTCCAGCGCGCTGTCGGCGGCCGGGCGCCACAGCACGGCGTCCTCGATCTGGCGCGCGAGCGCGAAGTCCTTGTCGGTGATGCCGCCGCTCGAGTGCGTGGTCAGCTTCACCCACAGCTTGCCCCAGGTGACCGACAGGTCGGCGTGGTGCCACGCCGCCTCGCAGAGATAGCCGACGGTGTTGACGAGCATCAGCGTGCTCGGCCACCCGTCGGTGCTGTACTTCCGGCGCAGCCAGCCGCCGTCGAGATACCAGCCGTCGAGGCCGTCCTCGACGATCTTCGCCTCGACCTCTTCGTCGCTGTAGGGCTTGAGCTTTTCCTGTGTGGCCATGGCGATCGCCTCCTTCAGAGGCACTACATCACAAGGCCACCGTTGATGTTGATCGCCTGTCCCGTGATGAACGCCGCCGCCGGCGACGCCAGGTACAGCGCTGCCGCGGCGACATCGGCCGGCGTCCCCCAGCGGCCCAGCGGCGTCGACTCCTCGACCGAGCGCCGGAACCCGGCGTCGGCCTCCTGCGCGAACGCGGTCTCGATCCAGCCCGGGCACACGACGTTGACCCGCACCGACGGGGCGAGCGCGCGCGCCAGGCTCTTGCTGTAGGCGAGCACGCCGCCCTTGACCGCGCTGAAGATCTCGGGATCGGCGCCGGCCATGCCGCTCGTGACGTGGTCCCAGCTCATGTTCACGATCGCGCCGCCGCCGGCCTGCTCGCGCATCACGGCGCCCGCCGCGTAGGAGCACGCGATCGTGCCCTTGACGTCGACGGCGAGCAGGAGGTCGAGCTTCCGCTCCCAGTCCCAGGCCGCCGCGTCCCCGGTGAGCACGTCGGCGCCGGCGTTGTTGACCCACACGTCGAGGCCGCCCAGCCGCTCGTGCGCCTCCGCGACGAGCGCCTCGCAGCCCGCGCGCGTCCCGAGGTCGGCGCGCGCGACGATCGCGCTGCCGCCGCGCTCGGCGATGTCGTCGGCGACCGCGCGTGCGGCCGCCTCATTGCGGCGGTACGTCACGAGGACGGTCGCGCCGGCGCCGGCGAACGCCTTGGCGATCCCGGCGCCGATGCCGCTGCTCGCGCCCGTCACGACCGTGCGGGCCCCGTCGAGGCGGGGCTCGCACGGCTGCGGCATGGGGTCCGGCGTCGCTACCCCTCGGTTCCCCCGGCGAACGGGTGGCGCGCATCGGCCACCGCGTCGATGACCGCCTGCGTGCTGGGCTCGTTGCCCAGCGCGCGCGCGATCGACTCCTTCGTCGCCTGGTAGTTGTTGTCGAAGATCGCCTTGTCGTCTTCGGCCAGCCAGTGGATGAAGACGCCGACGATCAGGCAGATGTCGTCGACCTGGTCCTCCGGGATCACGCCCTCGCGCACGGAGTCGACGACCGCGCGCGCGACCGCCGCCTGCGCGGGCCCGAACATCTGCACGGCCTGGGTGGCGCCCTTGATCGTCACCTTGTTGTTCATCAGGGTGTCCGGCTTGGCCGGAAGGTTGGGCGCGACCACCGCGAGGAGGTTCGTGTGCCCCTCGTGCTGGTTGATGAGCGCCTCGACGAACGCATCGCCGACGGGGCCGCTCTTGGACCCGATGATCAGATCGATGTGGGCGACCTCGTTTCCGTCGCCTACCAGGGACTCGCCAACTGAAAAGGGACTCGCCATGCGCGCTCTCCTCCCAAAGGATCGTCGGCCGGCTGCCGCAACGGCGCAGGGCAGCCCCGATGCCGATCTTGTGCCCCGCGGCAAGCTATACGATCCCGCGAATGGAGGTCAAGCAGGCTCGGCGAGGCCGTTCGGCTCCCGGGGTGGGAGCCTGCAGGAGCGCCGAGGCGGTGGCCGGTGCGGCGCAACTGGCGTGCGTGCTCGAGGCGAGCGCCGAGAAGCCGGGCAACATCACGCCCCGCCACGACTTCGCGGACACCTCCTACGAGGACATGCTGCGCAGCGCGATCGCGCTCGGGCCGGAGCTCGGACGGGCGGCGGAGCGGGGCGTCGGCGACACCGTGCTCGCCGCCGTGCGCGCGACGCGCCGCGTCGCCGGCGCGAACACGAACCTGGGCATCGCGCTGCTGCTCGCACCGCTCGCGCGTGCGGCGCTGCTCGGCCGGAGCGTGTCGAGGAGGTGCTGAACGGGCTCACGCTGGACGACGCGCGGGCCGCCTACGAGGCGATCCGCCTGGCCGGCGCGGGCGGCCTCGACGAGCCCGTCGAGCACGACGTGCGCGCCGCACCCACGATCGCGCTGCGCGAAGCGATGGCGGCCGCCGCCGACCGCGACTCGGTCGCCGCCGAGTACGCGACCGGCTTCGAGGTGACCTTCGAGCTCGGGCTCCCGGCGCTGACGCGCGCGCTCGCCGACGGGCTGGCGCCGCGCGCCGCGACCGTCGAGCTGTTCCTCGCCCTGCTCGCGGCAGGTCCCGGACACGCTCGTCGCACGCAAGCGCGGTCGTCGCGCCGCCGAGCGCGTCTCGGCCGGCGCGGCGAGGTCCTGGCCGCGGGCGGCGTCCGCGACGACGCGGGGCTGGCGGCCCTCGAGGCGTTCGACGCCTCGCTGCGGCGGGACGGCAACGCGCTCAACCCCGGCACGACCGCCGACCTGGTGACGGCGGTGCTGTTCGTCGCGCTGCTGGAGGGGCTGCTGTGATCCTGCTCGTGTCGGTCAGCGCGCGCATGCTGGCCGAGCTCGCGACGCGGGAGGGCCATGACGTCTTCGCGGTGGACCGCTTCGGGGACCTCGACCTCCGGCGGCTGTGTCCGAGCGTGTCGATCCTGCGCGACCTCGGCGGGCGCGGAGGGATG
>CAVRQL010000011.1:0-10632 GCA_963723395.1 uncultured Solirubrobacteraceae bacterium
GACGGCGGGCACGTCCAGGGGAACCTCACGATCGGCGGCAGGACGACGCCGATCGCGTTCGACCTCGACGCCGCCGACGGCGCGGTGGCCGCGACGATCACGGTGACGCAGTCGGACTTCGGCATGAAGCCCTACACGGCGCTGTTCGGTGCGCTGAAGGTGCACGACGAGGTCGAGGTCTCGCTTCAGTCGCGGTAGACCGTCTGCGCGTCGAGCCCGCCCTCGACGCCGGGCGGCAGCGCGCCGGTGCCGTGCGCGTAGAGCGCGAGGTCCTCGACCGTCTTGAGCTGTGCCGGGTCACTGCCTGAGGCCCACGCGCCGTTGGACCACTGCAGCGTGTCGGGCGGCGCGTCGAGCGCCATGCCGGCGAGCAGGCGCGCCTTGTCGCGGATCTTCTCGCTCGCGCTGGAGATCGCCGCGGCGGTCCCGTCGGACGGGGCGGTGTTGAACCCGTGGCCGACACCGAAGCGGTCGGTGTCCCCCGGCACGACCTTGACGTCCAGCGCGGGGACGCCGAGCTCCCGGCCGACGAGGGCGGCGTAGTCCGGCTCGTGGCCGTCGGCGTCGGTCGTGAGGCTCAGCACCATCTTGCCGGTCGGGTGCACCCGCAGGAACACCGCGCGATAGGCCGCGTCAGCCACTCCGATCCTCCTTGTCTCGTTCGAGCCGCTGTCGCTCCTGGTGGGCGGTCAGCGCGTTGTGGTCCTCCAGGTCGCAGAACGCCGGCTGCGGCCCGCCCAGCGGATGGGCGGGCACCGCAGGCCGTTCGCACCCCGGGTAGATGCAGGTCTTCTCAGCCACCGATCGACCACCCCGGCGTGGTCCGGCCGCGGCTGGGCCCGTAGCCGCTCGGCATCGCCACCGAGCTGCCTGGCACGGGCGTGGCGCTCGCCCATGGCTCCGGCTCCTCCTCGGGCGCCTCGGGGGCGGCGACGTCGGTCCCGGCGATCGCCTCGCACACCTGGGCGAGCGCGGCGTAGGAGTGGCCGCTGACCAGCGCGTCGCAGTGCGGGAGCGCGGCCTTCATGCCGCCCGCCTGGACGGAGAAGTCCGCGGCGCCGACGCGCGGGTTGACCCACACGATCCGGTGGGCGAGCCGGGCGAGGCGCTCCATCTCGCGCGCGACGTTCTCCGGGTCGCCGCGCTCCCACCCGTCCGAGACGATCACCACGACGGCGCCGCGCGCCATGCCGCGGCGGCCGTGGCGGTCGTTGAACGCCTTCAGGGCGGCGGCGATGCGGGTGCCGCTGGACCAGTCGGGCGCGGCGGCGGCGGCGCGCTGGATCGCGCGCTCGGGGTGGCGGCCGGCGAGCGCGCGGGTGAGGCGGGTCAGCCGGGTGGCGAAGACGAAGGCCTCGGTGCGCGGGCCCGAGGCGGCGGCCGCGGCGAGCAGCTGCAGATACGCGCGGGCATAGGGCTCCATCGAGCCCGAGATGTCGCACAGCAGCACCATCCGGCGGCGGACGACGCGCCGGCGGCGGTGGCGCAGGTGGACCGGCTCGCCGCCGCTGCGCCGTGCGTCGCGCAGCGTCCGCCGCACGTCGACCTTCCGGCCCCGTCCGCGCTCGTGGCGCCGCGTGAGGCGCGGGGGCGGCGCGAGCTCGAGTCGCGTCATCAGCCGGTAGAGCTGCGCGAGCTCGTCCGGCTCCAGCGCGTCGAAGGAGCGCGTGGCGAGCCGCTCCTCGTCGCCGGCCACCGCCTCCGGCGCCTCCCCCTCCTCGTCGTCCTCGCTCGCACCCTCCGGGCCGAGCGACGGGTGGTCGCGCGACGCCACGGCGGTGGCGATCTCGCGGAGGTCGAACAGCTCCGGATCGGACGCCCCGAACACCGCCTGGAACACCTCGTCGAAGGCGCGCAGGAAGCGCCGGGTCGGTGACGAACACGGCGCGGGCGGTCCAGTACAGGCGGCGGCGGGCGACCGGGCGGACGAGCTGCAGGGCCTCGGCGAACGCGGCCGTCCGCTCCGGCGTGACGGAAACGCCGGCCTCGTGCAGCCGGCGCGCGAACGCGGACGCCGTCGCCGGGAGGTCGAGGTGGATCGTCTCGACGCCGAAGGCGCTCATCCGCGCTGCACCAGCCGGTCCAGCCCGGCGGCGCGGATCACCTCCTGGTCCTCGGCGTACTTCAGCGCCGAGCCGAGCGTGCGGCCGATCGCCGCCTCGTCGAGCGCCTCGATGCCGAGCAGCTCGAGCGCGGCCAGCCAGTCGATCGCCTCGGCGATCCCGGGCGGCTTCTGGATGTCGGAGTCGCGCATGCGCGAGACCGCGTTGGCGACCTGCACGGCGAGCGTCTCGGAAGCGCCCTTGACCCGGCGGCGGACGATCTCCACCTCGCGCTGCGGGCGCCGGGTAGTCGATCCAGTGGTACAGGCAGCGGCGCTTGACCGCGTCGTGCAGATCGCGCGTGCGGTTGGACGTGAGCACGATCACCGGCGGGTGGGTCGCCTCGATCGTGCCCAGCTCGGGGATCGTCACGCGAGCCTCGGCGAGCAGCTCGAGCAGGAACGCCTCGAAGTCGTCGTCGGCGCGGTCCACCTCGTCGATCAGCAGCACGGCCGGGCGCGGGCCGGGGTGCTCGAGCGCGCGCAGCAGCGGGCGGCGGATCAGGTAGTCGGGCGAGAAGAGGTCCTCCTCGCGCAGCGCCTCCCCGCCCGCCTCCGCGAGCCTGATGCTCAACAGCTGGCGGGGGTAGTTCCACTCGTACAGCGCCTCCGCGGCGTCGATGCCCTCGTAGCACTGCAGGCGCACGAGCGGGGTGTCGAGCACGGCGGCCAGCGAGCGCGCCGCCTCCGTCTTGCCGACGCCCGCCTCGCCCTCCAGCAGCAGCGGCTGCGGCAACCGCAGGCCCAGGAACAGCGAGGTCGCAAGCCCCTCGTCGACGAGGTAGTCGACGGTCGCCAGCCGCTGCGCCAGCGTCTCGACGTCGGGCGCGATCCGGGCGAGCTCGCTCATGCGGCGGCCAGTGCCAGGACCGCCTCGTAGTCCTCCGGCGTGTCCACGTCGAGCGGGATCGGGCCGGGGATCGGCACCTCGACGACGTCGGCGGCGCGGCGGTCCAGCAGCTTCCACACACCCTTGTCGCCGTGCAGGTTCGCGAGCTCGCCGAACGTCTCGCGCGAGAACGCGATCGGGTGCCCGCGCCCGTCGTCGTAGCGGCACACCGCGAGCGGCGCGTCGCCGCGCCCCGCGAGCAGCGCGCGCACGGTGTCCTGCGTCACGCCCGGCTGGTCGCCGAGCATCAGGACCAGCACCTCGGTCCGGCCGCCCACGGCGTGCAGCGCCGCCGCGATCGACGACGAGCACCCCTCGCCATAGGCGTCGTTGATGACGACCTCCACGCCCCCCAGATCCACGTGGGCGAGCACGTCCTCCGCCGAGCCGCCGACGGCCACGATCGTCTGGTCGAACGCGCACCCGCACGCCACACCGACGACGTGGCCGAGCAGCGTGCCGCCGCGGTAGGGCAGCAGCTGCTTGGGGCGCCCGAGCCGCTTCGACCCGCCCGCCCCGAGCACCAGCCCGCAGACGTCAGCCCGCTCAGGCATGGTCGTGCTGCGCCGCGAAGGCCCGCCGGCAGCCCTCGGCGCAGAAGTAGACCGTCTCGCCCTCGTGCTCGAGCGAGAGCGTCCGGCCGGTCACCGTGACGGTCATCCCGCAGATCGGGTCGACCGCGGTGGTGGCGGCGCGCGAGCCGCGGCGGACCTCGATGATCCGGGCGAGGATCGAGACGGCGATCTCCTCCGGCGTGCGGGCGCCGATGTCCAGCCCGGCCGGCGTGTCGATGCGCGCGAGGAGCTCGTCAGGGACGCCGTCGCTGCGCAGCTCGCCGATCACACCCTGGCCGCGGCGCCGGCTGGCGACGAGGCCCACGTAGGGCAGGCCGGCCTCCAGGCCGGCGCGCAGCGCGGGCAGCTCCTCGCGGCCGTGGCCGGCCACGACGACCGCCAGGTCGCGCGGCCCGGGCTCGTAGTCGCCGGCCGTCACGCCGACCATGTCGAGCCCGACCTGCGCGCCGAGCCGCTTCAGCGCCTCGGAGATCGGCATCTCGCCCTCGACGAACACGCGCGGAGCGCCCACCACCGGTTCCAGGAACACCTCGATCATCCCTCCCGACAGGCACGGGTTCTGCACCGTGACCACGCCGCGCTCCTCCTCGCCGCCGAACGGGACGATCCGGAGCAGCATCGGCTCGGCACTCTCGATCGCCATCAGCGCGTAGGTGCGGACGCTGTCCTCGGCGCAGTCGCCGCCCACGAAGCCCTCGATGGTCCCGTCGCCCAGCACGAGCGCGGTATTGCCGACCTTGGCGCTGGTCGGCCGCTGCACCCGCACCACGGTGGCGTGCACATACGGCTCGCCGCGGTCCGCGAGCTCGAACGCCCGCCGGGTGAGGGCCTGGTCCATCACTGGGGCGGCGCCGCCCTTCCCTGCATCGCGGCCCACACGCGGGCCGGGGTGCACGGCATGTCGATGTGGTCGACCCCGTGGGTCTCGTGCAGCGCGTCGATCACCGCGTTGACGATGGCGGGCGGCGAGCCGACGTTGGGCGACTCCCCGATCCCCTTGGCCCCGAGCGGGTGGTGCGGGCACGGCGTGACCGTCTCGCCCAGCTCGAAGTCCGGGCACTCGAGCGCGGTCGGGATCAGGTAGTCCATGAACGAGGAGTTCAGGCAGTTGCCCTCCTCGTCGAAGGAGATCAGCTCCATCAGCGCGATCCCGACGCCCTCGGCGAGCCCTCCGTGGATCTGGCCGTCCACGATCATCGGGTTGATCCTGACACCGCAATCGTCGACCGCGATGAAACGGCGGACGGTGACCTGCGCGGTGTCCGGGTCGATGTCGACGACCGCGATGTACGCGCCGTAGGGATAGGTGAGGTTCGGCGGGTCGTAGATGACCTGGCCGTCGAGGCCGCCCTCCATCCCCTCGGGCATCGGCGAGCCGCTGTAGGCGTACTGCGCGATGTCCTCGATCATGGCGCCCTTCTCCGGGTCGCCCTTCATGTACCAGCGGCCCTTCTCCCACGCGAGGTCCTCGGGGCTGGCCTCGAGCATCGTCGCGGCGATCGCGCGCGCCTTGTCGCGCACCTTGCGCGAGACGATCGCGACCGCGCCGCCGGACACCGGCGTCGAGCGGGAGCCGTAGGTGCCGAGGCCGTAGGGCGACTTGTCGGTGTCGCCGTGGCGGACCTCGACGTCCTCGGGCGGGATGCCGAGCTCCTCGGCGACGATCTGCGCGAACGTCGTCTCGTGGCCCTGGCCCTGGGTCTGCGCGGAGATGCTCACAACGGCCTTGCCGGACGGGTGTACGCGCAGGTCGGCGCCGTCGTTCATCGACAGCCCGAGGATGTCCATGTGCTTGCGCGGCCCGGCGCCGACGCCCTCGGTGAAGAAGGAGACGCCGATGCCCATCAGCTCGCCGCGGGCGCGCTTCTCCGCCTGCTCGCGGCGCAGGTCCTCGTAGCCGGCGATCTCCATCGCGACCTTCATCGTCTCGGCGTACTCGCCGGAGTCGTAGGTCCAGCCGGTGGTGGTCTCGTACGGGAACTGCTCCGGGCGGATGAACGAGCCCATGCGCAGCTCGATCGGGTCCGCCTTCATCTCCATCGCGAGCGCGTCGACCATGCGCTCGACGAGGTAGACGGCCTCGGTGATGCGGAACGAGCAGCGGTAGGCGACGCCGCCCGGCGCCTTGTTCGTGTAGACGGCCTTGACCTTCACGTGCGCGGCATCGAGCTGGTAGGAGCCGCACACGATGTGGAAGAAGCCGGCGGGGAACTTGGTCGGCTGCGCGGTCGAGTCGAAGGCGCCGTGGTCGGCCAGCGCGTCGACCCGCAGGCCGGTGATCTTGCCGTCCTTGGAGCACATCTCCGCGCGCATGATGTAGTCGCGGGCGAAGCCGGTGGAGGTGAGGTTGCCGGTGCGGTCCTCGACCCACTTGACGGGCACGCCGGCCACGATCGAGCCGGCGATCGCGCACACGTAGCCGGGATACACCGGCACCTTGTTGCCGAAGCCGCCGCCGATGTCGTTGCACTTGATGCGGATCATGTGCTCGGCGAGGCCGGCGACGTGCGCGTACACGGTGCGGTGGGCGTGCGGCGCCTGGTTGCCGTTGTAGATGTCCAGCTGACCGGTCGCGGGATTGAAGTCGGCGATGATCCCGCACGTCTCCAGCGGGGCCGGGTGGCAGCGCGGGTAGATGATGTCGCGGGTCACGACCGTGTCGGCCTCGGCGAACGCCTTGTCGGTGGCCGCCTCGTCGCCGGCCTCCCACGTGGGGCTGGCGAGGTTGTCGCGCTGGCCCGACTTGTCGTCGCGGATCAGCGGCGCGTCCTCGTCGAGGGCCTTGCGCGCGTTGACGACCGCCGGGAGCGGGTCGTACTCGACGTCGATCAGCGCGAGCGCGTCGTTGGCCGAGTACTCGTCGGTCGCGATCACGAACGCGACCTCCTGGCCCTGGAAGCGGACCTTGTCGCCGGCCAGCACGGCCTGCGTGTCGTAGGAGATCGTCGGCATCCACGCGAGGCCGAGCGTCTCCAGATCCTTGGCGGTGATCACCGCGGCGACGTTCGGGTGCGCGAGCGCCTCCGAGGTGTCGATCGAGACGATCTTCGCGTGCGCGTACGGGCTGCGCAGCACCGCGCCGTAGACCATGCCGGGCAACTTGATGTCGTCGAGGTAGGTGCCCTGCCCGCGGATGAAGCGCGGGTCCTCCTTGCGCTTCAGGCGGCCGAAGCCGATGGGGCGGTCCGCTGCGGGTGCGACGGCCATGCTCACGCCTCCTGGTGCTCTGCGGCCCAGCGGGCGGCCGCGACGATGTTCTTGTAGCCCGTGCAGCGGCAGATGGCCCCGGAGATCGCGACGCGGATCTCCTGCTCGGTCGGGTCCGGGTTCTCGTCGAGCAGCGCGCGCACCGTCATCTGCATGCCGGGCGTGCAGAAGCCGCACTGCAGCGCGTGGTTCTCGTAGAAGCCCTCCTGCACGGGGTCGAGCTTGCCGTCGACCTCGAGCGACTCGACCGTGCGCACCTCGTGCCCCGCGGCCATCGCGGTGAGGATCGTGCACGACTTCACCGGCTTGCCGTCCATCAGCACGACGCAGGCGCCGCAGTTGGACGTGTCGCAGCCCCAGTGCGTCCCGGTCAGGTCGAGCGTCTCGCGGATGAAGTGCACGAGCAGCTGGCGCGGCTCGACGTCGTGCGAGACCTGCTCGCCGTTGACGGTCAGCGAGACGTTCACGAACGGGCCTCCTGGGAAGTTGCGCGATCGGCCGCTCTGGCCAGCGCACGGGCGGTGAGCACGCCGACGAGATGGCGCTTGTAGTCGACCGGCCCGCGGCCGTCGGCGCCCGGCGAGCAGTCCTCGGAGGCGATCTTCCCGGCCTCGGCGAACAGCTCCTCCGACGGCGTCTGCCCGCGCAGCAGCTCCTCGGCGCGGGTCAGGTGGATGGTGGTGATGCCGACGGCGCTGAGCGCGATGCCCGCGTCGGCGATCGTGCGCCCCTCGATCCACAGCGCCGCCGAGGCGGCCGCGATCGCCCAGTCGCCCGCGCGGCGCTCCACCTTCTCGTGGGCGCTGCCGGCGCCCTGCCGCACCTTGAGCCGGACCTCGGTGAGCAGCTCGCCGTCGTTGACGGCGGTCTGGTACGGGCCGACGTGGAAGTCCGCCATGGAGACGATGCGCTCCCCGCCGCCGCCGCGGATCACCACGTCCGCCTTGACGGCGGAGCAGACCGCGGACAGGTCCTCGGCCGCGTCGGCCTGGCAGAGCGAGCCGCCGATCGTCCCGCGGTTGCGCACCACCGGGTCGGCGATCACCTCCTCGGCGTCGGCGAACAGCGGGAAGTGGCGCGCGAGCACGTCCGACTTCAGGAGGTCCACGTGGCGGGTCAGCGCGCCGATCCGGATCTCGCCGGCCTCCTCGCGGATGTAGGCGAGGTCGTGGAGGTCGTTGATGTCGATCAGGTGCTCCGGCGCCGCCAGGCGGAGCTTCATCATCGGCAGCAGGCTGTGCCCGCCGGCGATGATCCGCGCCTCGGGGCCGAGCCGCTCGAGCGACGCGATCGCGCCCTCGACGCTGGTCGCACGCTCGTACTCGAATGGCGCCGGGGTCTGCAACGGTGATCCTTTCCGTCAGCTCTTGGTGGGGAGCCGCTTGCGCGGCTGCCCGATGTCGTCGCGCCGCTCGTACTGCTCCGGTGCGGCCGTCCCGATCACGGGCGACTGCGGCAGCCGCTCGGGGGTCTCGTGGCGGACGCTCGGGTACAGCAGCCGCGCGGCGAGGCTGCCGCCCTCGATGTTGCGCAGCACCGCGCCCTGCGGGCTGAGCGCGGCGATCGGCGCCTCGCGCCCGAGGCGCGCCAGGGTGAGCGTGCCCTTCGTGTAGACCTCGCCGATGCGGGGCGCGACGACCTCGCGAGCTGTCCGGGAACGCGCGGAAGCCCTGCGCGGCGGCGCCGGGATACAGGCCCTCGACGAGCCCGACCGCGTCGGTCATGCCGGCCTTCTTGACGAGCAGCCCCTCCAGCAGGTCGACGCCCGCGTCGAGCTGCTCGTTGATCGCGAGCACGACGCCGTTGACCGGCGCGCTCTTCTCGACGATCCCGCCGACGTGGGTGATGACCTCGTCGAGCCCCGCGGTGATCTTGCGCAGCGCGAGGATCGTGGACACGAGGAAGTAGACGAGCGCGAGCACGATCAGCAGGACCGCGATCAGGAAGACGACGCCGGGGCCGCTCATGACGCGTCGTCCAGGATCGTGTCCAGCGAGCCGCCGTAGTCGGCGAGGCCGGCGACGGTCTGCTCGATCTGGCTCTTGGTGGTGAGCAGCAGCGGCACCGCGTCGAGGTCCGCCGACCCGGCGGCGGCCACGGTCGCGATCCCCTGGACGGAGGGGACGATCGAGTTGGCCGCGTCGAGCACGCCCTTGAGCAGGACGACGACGATCGGGAACACGACCAGCAGCAGCACCAGCGCGGCGACCCACAGCATCAGCTCGGCCTCCGCTCGGCGACGACGGCGGCCTTGCGGGCGATGCCCGGCAGCGCGCCGAGGATCACGTCGAACTGCGCGTTGATCGCCTTCACCGCCGGCTCCAGCGGGCGGAGGTGCTCCGCCTCGACGCCCTCGAGCGCGCCGTGCAGCTGGGCGAGGCCGGTGGAGATCTCCTGCAGGCCGCGGCGGATGAGGACGAGCGCCACGGCCAGCACGGCGACCACGACGACGGCGAGGATCACGGTGAGCGCGGTCATGCCGGCTGTCCGTAGCCGTCGGTGAGCGCGTTCATGTAGCCGTCCTGCACCACGGCCTCCTCGACGATCAGGGCCAGCACGGGGGCGGTCGCCTCCAGCGCCGGGATGTTGGCGGTGTTCGCGCCGACCTTGCCCGCGACGTCGAGCAGCCCGTTGACCGAGTTGCGGATGCGCGCGATCGACTGCAGCAGCAGCACCAGCAGGACCACGACGACGAGCGCCGCGACGATCCCGATGACGAGCGCGAGGGTCCAGTAGTCGTTGCCGCTCACTTGCCCACCGCCACCTTGCGCAGCGCCCGGGCGGCGTGAAGCACGCGCACGCCGGAGTCGTTGATGCGGTTGATGCCCTCGAGCTCAGCCGTCTGCGAGCGCACGGTCTCGACGGCCGCCTCGGCGGTCGCCGCCTGCTTGGCGATGCGCGCCGCGAGCGACACGATCGTGATCAGGATCGCCGCGGCCACGGCGATGACCACCACGCCGAGCACGAGGCCGACGGGCCATCCTGTGGACGCTGCGATCACCATCGATCGCCAGCCTGTACGGTCATCCGGGGGTTCTCCTCCTCGCCCGCTAGACGGGGCTGGAACCTACCCGACCACCTGAATGGTGTCCACCGCAACTTCTTTCTGAGGAGCCGACGTATGCAGTTCGAGAACACCTTCGACGTGGAAGCGCCCATCGACGAGGTCTACGCCGCATTGCTCGACGTCGAGCGGGTCGCGCCGTGCGTCCCGGGCGCCGAGGTGCTCGAGCAGACGGGCGACGACGCCTATAAGGTCGGGATCAAGGTCAAGGTCGGGCCGATGTCGATGCAGTACAAGGGCGACGTCGAGGTCGTCGAGCAGGACCCGAGCGCGCACCGCGCGGTCCTGCGGACGAAGATGCGCGAGGCGCGCGGGCAGGGCACCGCCAACGCCGATGTCGTGATGAACCTCTCCAGCGAGGGCGACGACAAGACGCACGGGACGATCGCCACCGAGGTGCAGATGAGCGGCCGCGTGGCGTCGATGGGCCGCGGCATCATCCAGGACGTCTCCGCGCGGATCATCGACCAGTTCTCCGCGAACCTCGCCGACATGCTCGGCGGTGGCGAGGAGGCCCCCGAGGCGCCGGCGGACACGCAGCCGGAGACCGTGCCGGCCGCGGAGGCGCCGCAGGCGGCCAGCGCCGAGCCCGCGGCGGCGCAGGCCTCGCCCCCGTTGCCGAAGCCGAAGCCGAAGCCGAAGGCGGCGCCGAAGCCGAAGCCGGCGCCCGCGGCGGACGCCGAGCTGTCGGCCGCCGACCTGGCCGGCGCGGTCATCGCCGGGCGGCTGAAGGACCCGAAGGTGCTCGTCGGCGTGCTCGCCGGCGCGGTCGTGCTCGGCTACCTGGTGGGGCGCC
>CAVRQL010000012.1:0-319164 GCA_963723395.1 uncultured Solirubrobacteraceae bacterium
AGGAGGGCGTCGAGCGGGTCTGGCGCCTGACACGGTCATAGCCACCACAGCAGCGGCAGCAGCACGAACAGACCGATCAGCATCGCGGCGGCCGACCAGCCCGGCGTCTCCATCGGGGCGGGCGGCCGCCCCCGGGCCGCGGCGCCCATCAACGTCCCCGCAAGGCTCAGTACGGCGAAGGCCAGCGCCAGGAGCGCGCACTCGACCAGCGGCGTGCCTCCGGCCAGCGTCATCCCGTACAGCGCCCACGTCCCGGCGAACGCGCCGGCCACGAGCAGCACCGTCGCCGAGGCCGCCGCCAGGCACCGGAGGCACACGCGCATCACGACGGGCGGACGTTCCATGGCGCGACGCTAGGCATGACGACCGGTGAGCGTAACTGACCGTTCGTCCAGGCTTAGGAGCGCTTAGGGAACCGGCCTCACGATTCCGCGCTCATCGTCCGATCGGAGGTCGAGATGGTCGTCCTGATCGTTGCTCTGGTGGTGATGTTCGTGGTGGCGGTGGCGGTATCGGAGAAGCGCGCCAAGCGCGGCCGACGCGGGTTCTGGGACGCGAGCTCAGGGACCTACGTGGCTAGCGACGGCGCGACCGGCGACTGCGGAGGCGGCTTCTTCGACGGAGGCGGCTTCGGCGGCGGCGGAGACGGCGGCGGAGGCGGCGGCTGCTGAGTCGACGGCTGTTGCAGGCGCTGGTGACGTGGGTGGCGGGACCGGCGCCGTAACGGCATGGGCAGGTCGGGGAGGGGGTTTGTCTTCCTCGGTTCGGGGCCTCAGGCGCACCTTTCGAGGAATCCGGTGGCGCCACCGGGCAGCGTTCCTCGAAACGTTCACGCTGGCGCACGCTTCGAGGAGCGGACTAGGGACGGTCACCGGCGCCTGCAACAGTCACCCGCGCGACCGCGCGGTCGTAGTTGAGGCGGATCATCGCGATCACGTCCTCGACGTCCTCGTCGCCCTCGATCTTCCGCGAGGCGAAGCCCGGCTTGCCGGGGAAGACGGGGTGGTAGTCGACACGGCCGGCGTCGTGGAGCTCGTGCCACACGGCCTTGGGGAAGCCCGCGTGGAAGATGCGGTCCCCGTGCAGGTGGCCGAGCTCCTTGCGCCCGATCCGGAAGCCGTACTCGCCACGGCGCCCGGTGCCGGCCTCGACGCCCGGCCACGCGGTGACCGCGGCGGTGATGCGCTCTGAGTGGCTCATGAACCGAGTGTGGCCCGGCCGGGGCCGGGCCACCATCGGGAATTGGTCCTAGGCCCTCGGAAGGGCCGGGCGCTACTTGATGAAGAGGACCTCGGAGTACTTCGGCAGCGGCCAGATGTCGTCGGGCACGACGCGCTCGAGCTTGTCCGCCACCTCGCGGACGCTGCCCATCGCCTCGATCACCGCGCTCTGGACGTACTTGGCCGCGTCGAGCGCCCCGGCGTCGGCGGGGTGCGCCTCGTTGGCGGCGTCGAGCGCGTAGATCGCCTCGACGAACTGGTCCACGAGGCCGGTGAGGTCCTCGCGGAGACGGCCGACGCCGGTCGACTCGACCGTGCCGAGCGTCGCGAGCCAGCTGATCGACGCAGGCAGGAGCATCGTCCGCGCGATCGCCGCGGCCGTCTCGCCCTCGATGTTGATCATCGTCGTGTACTGCTCGAGGGAGACCTCGTAGCGCGACTCGAGCTCGCGCTCGGACAGCACCTCGTACTTCTCGAACACCTCGATGGTGGAGGGCTCGACGAGCCACGGCAGCGCGTCCGGGGTCTGGGCGAGGTTGGCCAGGCCGCGGCCCTCCGCCTCGGAGTGCCACTCCTCGGAGTAGTTGTCGCCGCTGAACACGATCCGCTTGTGGGCGGAGTACGTGTCCTTGACGACGGAGAGGATCGCCTCCTCGAGCGAGGAGCCGCCCGCGGTGGCCGCCTCCAGCTTGTCGGCGAGGTCGTCGATCGCCTGGGCGGCGATCGTGTTGAGGACCGTGTTCGGGAGCGCGAGCGACATGCTCGATCCCAGCGCGCGGAACTCGAACTTGTTGCCGGTGAAGGCGAACGGCGAGGTCCGGTTGCGGTCGCCGCCGTCCATCGGGAGGCGGGGCAGCACCGAGGCGCCGAGCTCGAGGTAGGCCTGCGGCGTCGCCGCGTCACCCGACCCGGACTCGATCGCGTTGTAGATCTTCTCCAGCTCGGCGCCGAGGAACACCGAGATGATCGCGGGCGGCGCCTCGTTGGCGCCCAGGCGATGGTCCTGGCCGGCGTTGGCCACCGACGCGCGCAGCAGCTGCTGATGGTTGTCGACGGCCTGGATGACGGCGGCGCAGAAGAACAGGAACTGCAGGTTCTCGTGCGGCGTGTCGCCCGGCTCGAGCAGGTTGACGCCCGTGTCGGTGCCCATCGACCAGTTGTTGTGCTTGCCCGACCCGTTGACGCCGTTGAACGGCTTCTCGTGCAGCAGGCAGACGAGCCCGTACCGGCGGGCGACGTTCTGCAGGATCTGCATGGTCAGCTGCTGGTGATCCGAGCCGACGTTCGAGTTCTCGAAGATCGGCGCGACCTCGTACTGGGCCGGCGCGACCTCGTTGTGGCGGGTCTTGATCGGCACGCCGAGCTTGGCCAGCTCACGCTCCGCGTCGAGCATGCACGCGAGCACGCGCTCGGGGATCGAGCCGAAGTAGTGGTCGTCGAGCTCGTGGCCCTTGGGCGGCTGGGCGCCGAACAGCGTCCGGCCCGTGGTCACCAGGTCGGGGCGCTCGAAGTAGTACTGCTCGTCGATCAGGAAGTACTCCTGCTCCGGGCCGACGGTGGTGAACACGCGCGCGGCCTCGGTGTCGCCGAGCAGGCTCAGCGCGCGGATCGCCGAGTGCGACAGGGCGTCCATCGAGCGCAGCAGCGGGATCTTCTGATCGAGCGCCTCGCCCGTCCACGACGCGAACGCGGTCGGGATGCAGAGCAGCGCCCCGTTGGGGTTCTCGAGGATGAAGGCCGGCGACGTCGGGTCCCAGGCGGTGTAGCCGCGGGCCTCGAAGGTCGCGCGGATGCCGCCGGTCGGGAACGAC
Source organism: uncultured Solirubrobacteraceae bacterium (assembly GCA_963723395.1). Classification (GTDB taxonomy): domain Bacteria; phylum Actinomycetota; class Thermoleophilia; order Solirubrobacterales; family Solirubrobacteraceae; genus DATFQI01. Next base: position 3,032 of record CAVRQL010000012.1, read on the forward strand.
GAGGCGTCCGGCTCGCCCTGGATGAGCTCCTTGCCGGAGAACTCGGCGATCGCGGCGCCGTCACCCGTGGGCGCGTAGAAGGAGTCGTGCTTCTCGGCGGTGATGCCGGTCAGCGGCTGGAACCAGTGCGTGAAGTGGGTCGCGCCCTTCTCCATCGCCCATTCCTTCATGGCGGAGGCGACGGCGTCGGCGAGGGCGGGCTCGAGGGCCTTGCCCTCGGCGAGCGTCGTCTGGAGCTCCTTGTAGGCCGCCTTCGGGAGGCGCTGGCGCTGGACGGCGCCGGAGAAGACGTTGTCGCCGAAGACGTTCGCCCCCGGCTGGGTCAGGTCGGTGGTGCCGAGCGAGCCGCCGTTGGGGCTCCACTGGGCGGCATGGACGTTCTGGCTGCGCAGGCGTGGCATGGGTCGATAGGTCCTCCTCAGGGGGTACGACCGCCAGCCTAATCCCGCCCGCGCGAGCGGGCGGTGTCCATGTGGACAAAGTTGCGCAGCTTGCGTTCGCCCGCTGGAAGACCCCCCGCCGCTGGGCGAAGCATCCGGTGCCGATGTTTCGACACCGGGCCAAAGACCCCTGCCCCGCCCTCGCCAAGACTCTCGATCGTGATTCCCGAACGAGGAGGACGAATGACGTTGAAGCGGTTTAGCGGAGGGCTGGCCGGCGCAGGGGCGCTGGCGTTGATGCTTCCCGCCGTGGCCTCGGCCGACACATTGGACGCCGCGGTGAACGGCGCGCTGCCCGACAGCGTGGCCATCAACTCGATCTGGGTGGTCGTCGCCGCGCTGCTCGTGATCTTCATGCAGGCCGGCTTCGCGTTCCTGGAGATCGGCTTCTCGCGCGGCAAGAACGCCGGCACGGTGGTCGCGAAGATCCTGACCAACATGTCGATCGCCGCGATCATGTACTGGGCGATCGGCTTCGCCTTCGCCTTCGGCAACGGCGAGCTCATCGGTTCTGCCGGGTTCTTCCTGCGCGACTACGGCGATCCGCAGAAGGCGTTCGCCGTGATGGGCCTCTCCGACGCGACGATCGAGTCGAAGTGGCTGTTCCAGTTCTCCTTCTGCGCCGTCTCGCTGGCGATCGTCTGGGGAACGACGCTCGAGCGCATCAAGTTCGGCGTCTACCTGCTCTACGCCATCGTCTTCGCCGGGTTCATCTACCCGGTCGCCTCCCACTGGGTCTTCGGTGGTGGCTGGCTGCAGAACAACCTCGGCATGCAGGACTTCGCCGGCTCGACGGCGGTCCACCTGATCGGCGCCACCGGCGCGCTCGCGGTCCTGCTCCAGCTCGGCCCGAGGCGCGGCAAGTACGCGGCCGACGGCACGCCACGGGCCATCCCGGGGCACAACATGCCGCTGTTCGGCCTCGGCGTGCTGATCCTGTGGCTCGGCTGGTTCGGGTTCAACGCAGGCTCCACCCTGGGCGCGCTCGACGGGCGCTTCCCCGAGGTCGCCATGGTGACGCTGCTCGCGGCCGGCGCCGGCGTGCTCGGCTCCGTGCTGACCGCCTACTGGAAGACCAAGGCGGTCGACATCGGCATGGCCGGCAACGGCGCGATCGGCGCGCTCGTCGGCATCACCGCCGGCTCGGGCTATGTCGAGCCGTGGGCCGGTGTGATCATCGGCTTCCTCGCCGGCGTCATCGTCCCGCTCGGCGTCTACGCCATCGACAAGAAGCTCGACGACCCGGTGGGCGCGCTGACCGCGCACGGCCTGTGCGGTATCTGGGGCACGCTCGCGTGCGGCCTGTTCACGTCGCCGCGACTGGCCGAGTACAACGCGTTCGGCGATCCCGGACTCGTGTACACCGGCTCGTTCGGCCAGCTCGGCACCCAGGCCCTCGGCGTCGTCACCGTGTTCGCGTTCGTGTTCGTCCTCTCGTACGCTGACGTTCTTCGTGATCAAGAAGACCTACGGCCTGCGCGTCTCGGCCGAGGACGAGGAAGCCGGACTCGACATCACCGAGCACGGCATGTACGGCTACCCGGAGCAGTTCATCCCGGCTCCGGAGCTCATCGGCTACGCGACGGCACCGCATGGGTCGCGCGACATCCCGTCGCCCGCCCGGCCGGTCCAGAAGGAGGTGCCCGCGACATGAAGAAGGTCGAGGCCTACATCCGCCACGAGGCGTTCGAGCCCATCAGGACGGAGCTCCTGACGCTCGGGTTCCCGTCGCTGTCGATCTCCGAGGTCAAGGGCTCGGGGCGCCAGAAGGGCGTCACGGAGCGCTACCGCGGTGCGGAGCTGACGAACTACCTCCGGCCGAAGGTGAAGCTGGAGTGCGTGGTGGCCAGTGGCGACGTGGAGACCGTCGTGGCCACGATCCTCAAGCACGCACGGTCCGGCTCGATCGGTGACGGCAAGGTGTTCGTCATGCCGGTCGAGGAGGCCTACCGCATCCGGACGGGAGAGTCGGGCGAGGAGACGCTCCAGGCCCATCCGGAGGCGGCAGTCGAAGTCGCGGGGTGAGCGCTGAGGACCCCGCCCGGGCGGTCAGGGCCGGGCGGGCGGGGTCCAATCCCTCCGGTGGTGGCGGGGAGACGCTGGCCCAGCGGTTGCGCGCGGTCCACGTGCGCATGGTGGAGGCGGTGCTCGGCGGCGGCGGTCTCGGCGAGGTCGCCGAGCTCGCCGCCGAGGCGGCCGGCGCGCCGGTCGCGGTGCTCGTGCCGCGGCTGGACGCCGCGGTGACGTCGCCGGGCGCGCGCGGCGCCGACCTGGCGGCACTGCGCCGCTACGTCACCGAGCGCTGCCGGGGCCGGCCGGTCACCGTCCCTCCCGGGGTGGCGGCGGAGGCGCCGATCCAGTCGGGCGGCGAGGTCGTCGGCGGGGTGCTGCTCCTGGACGGGGCGGCGGATCCCGAGGCGGGCGAGTTCCTGCAGATCGCGGCGCTCGCGGCGCTGACCGAGGTGGCGGTGCAGGGCGGCCGCGCCGAGGTCGAGCGCACGGTGCGCGACTCGTTCTTCGAGGAGCTGCGCTCGCGGCGCCCGCCGAGCGGCGAGGACGTGCTGCGCCGCGGCGCGTCGCTCGGCTGCGATCTGCGCCGGGGCGCGGTTGCGATCTGCGCCGAGCTCAACTCCGAGCGCCCGCGCCACATCGCGGCGCGGCTCGCCGGCGAGCACCCGGGCGTGCTGTCGCACTGCCTCGAGGCGGCCGGCGGGCGGCTGTACGCGATCGTCCCCGCCACCGGCGACGGCGAGACCGCGGCGGTGCGGACGCCGGAGGCCGCGCAGGCGGTCGCCGACGACCTGCGCCGGCACGGCCAGGTCGGCGTCTCGAGCTTCTACGGGGAGCCGGGCGAGCTGGGCCGCGCGCTCAGCGAGGCCGAGCTGGTGCTCGACGTGCTGCGCCGCGGCGAGGTGCCGGTCGGCGAGGACCTCGGCTCGGGCGCCTACCGGCTCCTGTTCCGCGTCTTCGCGTCGCACCCCGACGAGGTGCGCTCCTTCTACGAGGACACGGTGGCGCCGCTCGTGCGCTACGACGAGTCCTACGGCTCGGAGCTGGTGACCACGCTGGAGACGTTCCTCGAGCACAACGGCGCCACCGGCGCGGCGGCCGCGGCGCTGTACGTGCACCGGCACACGATCGCCTACCGGCTCGAGCGCGTGAAGGAGCTGAGCGGCCTGGACCCGGCGCTCAGCGAGGACCGCGAGCGCCTCGGGCTGGGTCTGAAGGCGTACCGGATCCTGTCGCCGCGGTTGCCTCGTTAGTCTGCGCCCCTATGAAGAAGGTGGAGGCGTTCATCCGTCACGAGGCGTTCGAGCCGATCCGCAACGATCTGCTGAAGCTGGGGTTCCCGTCGCTCACGATCTCCGAGGTCAAGGGGTCCGGGCGCCAGAAGGGCATCACCGAGCGCTATCGCGGCGCGTCGCTGACCAACTGGCTGCGCCCGAAGATCAAGCTCGAGTGCGTGATCGCCGATCGCGACGTGTCGACGGTCGTCGACACGATCCTCACGCACGCCCGCACGGGCCAGATCGGCGACGGCAAGGTGTTCGTCATGCCGGTCGAGGAGGTCTACCGCGTGCGGACGGGCGAGTCCGGCGAGGAGACGCTTCAGGCGCACCCCGGCGTCGCCGACGACGCCGTCGCCTAAGGAGCCCGCCGAGGGAACCGACCGCCCTGCCTCGTCGGACTCCTAGAACATCAGCTTCCCGCAGGTCTTGGCGGCGATCTTCGCCTGGACGGTGGCCTTGCCGCTCTTGAGCAGCAGGTCCTTGCCGTTGACCTCGATGTCGGCGCCCAGCCCGGGCGGCTTGTAGCCGTCGGCGGAGATGTCGCCGAGCGGGGTCTTGATGGTCGGGGCGTCGCCGCTCAGGCAGCCGGTCGAGTCCAGCTCGACGCCGACCTCGACCCCGAGCGGGCCGAGCTTGCCCGTGGCCTTGGCCAGCACCGACGTGCCCGACTCCGCGAGGTCGCCCAGCTCCAGGCCGGCGTCCGTGCCGATGCCGAGCCCCGCCTCGGCGCACAGCGACAGACCCTCGTCGGTGACGCAGACCTGGGCGCCGCCGCCGAAGCCCGCGTACACCGAGCCCCCGACGCAGATCAGCCCGGTCGGATCCCGCTGGCCGACCGGGTCGCCGCCGGCGTAGAGGTAGAGGTTGGCCTGGCCGCCCTCGAAGAGGATCGGGTCGCGGGCCGTCCAGCGCCCGGTCTCCGGCTCGTAGTCGCGCATCCCGAACCGGACGAGCCCGGTCGCGGGATCCGCGAGCCCGCCGGCGAAGCCGAACGGGAGGAAGAACCCGGGCGCGGAGTCCGACACCGGCACGCCGAAGGAGTCGTACTCGAGTGCCTTGACGACGGTGCCGCTCGCGTCGGTGACGACGCGCGGCGTCCCGACCTGGTCGGTGGCGATCGCGTAGCGGGCCCCGCCTCGCTCCATCGCGAACAGCAGGCCGTCCTCGTCGTAGCGATACACGCTCAGCTCGCCCGACGGCGCGCGCGCCGCCGTGACCTGGAACGCGTCGGCCGGGTTGCCGTACAGGTATTCCGTCGTGCCGCCGCCCTGCGTCGCGGGACACCCGCGGCCGAGGCCGTCGTAGCCGTAGGTGATCGTCGCCGCTCCGGCCTCCGCCGTCAGGAGCTCGCCGCGCGCGCTGTAGGTGAAGTCGTCCGCGCCGCGGCGGCTGAGGAAGCCGTCGGCGCCGAAGTCGTAGACGTCCGCGCCGCCGCGCGTGTCGAGCCGGTCCTGGCCGTCGTAGCCCAGCGCCACCACGGGCCCGGCGCCCTCGCGCCGCGACGTGCGGTTGCCGTCCGCGTCGTACGTGTACGTCTCGGCGGCCGCGCCGCCGCGGTCGACCCGCAGCAGCCGCCGGTCGGCGTCGTAGATGTAGTCGAACGTGGTGGTCGTCCCGCCGACGGTCTCGACCTTGCGGGTGATGCGCCCGCCGTCGTCGCGCGTGAGCTGCTCGGAGTAGGCGGCCGTCCCCGCGACCGTCTGCGAGCGGGCGCTCAGCTCGCCGTGGTTGTCGCGCCCGATCGTCATCGCCAGCGCGCCGTCGCCGATCGCGCTGACCGAGGCGCCGGGACCCGCGCGCGTCAGCGTGTACGGACCGACCCCGGTCACCAGGCCGTCGGCGTCGCGCGTGAGGGCGGTGGTGTGCTCGTCGGCGCCGCTCGGTGAGGTTGCTCGCTGGAGAGGCGCAGCTCGGCGTCGTAGCCGTACTCGTAGCGCGCCGGTCGCCAGCCCGGTGGCGGCGGTGCGTGGCCGGGCATGTCCCCGTCCCAGGTGTAGGCCAGCTGCTGCCCGGTGCCGCCGCCGGGCGGCGTCCATCCGATCGTGGCCGGCCGCGCCGTGTCGCCCGCGTAGGTGAAGCTCGCCTCGTGCCCGCCGTAGGCCTGTGAGGTCGGACGCCCGCGCGCGTCGCGGCCGTAGGCGATCGTGCGGCCGCTGGGGAGGGTCACCTCGTCCAGCGCCCCGTCCTGTGTGCGGGTGATGGCCAGCGAGTCGAGCCGAGCCGGCGGGCGTGAAGCGCTCGAACCGGTCGGCGCCGTCGTAGCCGAGCCCGTGCTCGCCGCCGTCCGGCACGCAGCACCGTGTCGCGGTTGCCCGCTGGGTCGTAGCCCAGGCCGAGCTCGTGCCCCTCGGGGCTGCGCACCAGCGTGGCCCGTCCGGCGGCGTCGCGGTCGAACTCGGTCCGGCGGCCTTCTGCGTCCACGCGGGCGAGCAGCCGGTTGCCGGCGTCGTACTCGAACGTCCACTCGTGCGCACCCTCCTGCACCGAGTCCGTCCGCCCCTGCGCGTCGCGCCCGATCACGAGCGGCGCGAGCCCGTTCCCGCGCTCGGCGCGTGTCAGGCGGCCCTGCGCGTCGACCACCGCGGTCTGCGTCCGGCCCGCCGGAGTCTGGGTCGTCCACGTCCGGGCCGCCCGGTCGAAGGCTCTGCCGCGTCGTGCGCCCGTTGCTGACGGCCTCGTCGATCAGCGTCGTGAAGCTGAACGGATCGCGCGGGTCGGTGAGCGTCGCCCGGCGGGAGAACGTCGTCTGCTTCGAGCGCCCGTCCGGCGAATCGATGCGCAGCGACGTGAGCGCCGGCACGTAGAAGTCCCACAGCGGATCGGGGCCGCTCGCGGACTCGGCCGTCATGCCGTCGGGATAGGTCGCCGACTGGGTCCCGTCGGGCCGGGACTCCACCTGCGACGACCCCGCCCGTGGTGTCGACGGAGCGCAGGATCGTCCCGCCGGCCGGCCGGCGAGCGCGCCTCGTAGACCTGCTCGAGGCCCGGCTCGGTGGTGCGCGTGACGCGATAGCCGCCGGTGATCGCCACGCGATCGAGCGTGCGTCACGCCACCGGCGGGATCCTCGTCGCGGACGAGCAGCCCCGCAGGGGTCGAACCCGAACCTGTGCACGCCGCCGCGCGGGATCGGTGAGCGTCTGCATCAGGCCGTCGGCGCGAGTAGGTCGCCGTGGTCGCCTCGCCGCCGGGCGTGCTCGAAGCGGGTCAGCCAGCCGTCGGAGTTCGTGGTCAGCTCGGTGCGCTGCCCGCCAGGGGCGATGAGCGCCACCGACGAGCCGGCGCGCGCGCTCCACGCGAGTCTCGTTGCCGTCGGCGTCGGTGATCGGGCCGAGGCGGCCCGGTCCGTCGTAGCCGAACGTGAGCACCGTCCCTCCCGTCGTGCCGTCGCGCGTGCGCAGGTGGCGGCCCTTCGGCGTCGAACTCGAAGGCCTGCGAGCCGTCGGGTGACGGGACGAGGCCGGCGCCGCCCAGGCCGATCGGCAGCGGGCGGGAGATCCGGCGCACGAACCCGGTGAAGTTCTGCGTCCCGTGGTGGGCGACGTAGACGCTGCCCGTCCGGTGCGACCGCCACCCCGGTCGACCTCGCCGAGCAGCGCTCGGCAGCGCAGGACCGCGGTCGCCGCGCTCGTCGTCGCCGAAGCCGTGGCCGGCGCGCCCGGCGAAGGTCGTGATCGACGCCGTCCGGGCCGAGCCGGCGGACGATGCTCGCCGCCGCGCGCGCTCGGTGAAGTACAGCGCCCCGTCGGAGCCCGTGTCCATGCCGTACGGGTTGCTTACGTTGGCGCCCACGCCGGGCCGCCGTCGCCGCGCTGGTCCGGGCTCGCCGCCGCCGGCCACGAGTCGTGATCGTGCCGCCGACGTCGACCCGCCGGATCCGGTCGCCGGCGCCGGAGCCGTTGTCGGAGTGCCCGATGTAGAGCTCGCCGCCGGGGCCGACGGCGATGCCGTTGATGAAGCCCAGCTGCGCCTGGGTCGCGGGGCCGCCGTCGCCGAGAGGGCTGGCCGAAGTTGCCGCCGGCGACGGTCGAGATGATCCCGTCGGGCCCGACCCGCTTCACGGCGTTGCCGTTGGTGATGTAGACGCTGCCGTCGGGTGCGGCGGCGACCTCGATGGGGAGCGGGACCGACGCGCTGGTGGACGGGGCCGCCGTCGCCGCCGGCGCCGCCGCCGGCGAACGGGTGGACGCTGCCGTCGGGGGCGACCGCACGGACGGTGCTCAGGTTTGGCTGCGTGACATACAGGCTGCCATCCGGGCCCGAGCGTGAACCCGCGGGGGGAGCCGATGCCCGACGCGTGGGTCACGATCGTCGCCGTCCGGGTCGGATGCGCCGGATCCGGCCGACGTCGCGCGAGACGATCTCGGCGACGAACACCGAGCCGTCGGACGCGATCTCGACGTCGTTGGCGTAGCCGAGCCGGGCGGCGGTCGCCGGGCCGCCGTCGCCCTGGCCGGCGAACTGCGGCGGTTGGCCGGTGCCCGCGTGGCCGGTGATGATCGGCTCGGCGGTCACCCGGCGCCCGTCGCCCATGTGCACGGTGCGCGTGCGCGGGTCGTACAGGTGATGGGCGTCGACGACCCAGCCTCCGAGGCCGACGCTGCGCGCGTCGAATCCGCCCACCGCCGCCTCCGCCTCGTCGTGCATCGTGCGCCACAGAGTGAAGTCCATCCGCCCGCGCGCGCCGTCGAACTCGGCGCCGCCGATGCTGCCGAACGCGGCGATCAGCGCCTTCGGCTCGTCGTACTTGACCAGGCCGTAGTGGTAGCCGACGCGGATCGTCACCGGCTGGGCGCCCGTGACGACGCGGCCGAACGCGTCGATCCCGTCCCACGCGAACGAGAAGTGCTGGTTCGGCGCCGCGGCGAACTGGTGCGAGAATGAGCGCCCCGCGACGCGGATCTCGAGCTTGACGCCGGCCAGGCTGGCCGGGACGGTCGCCCCGGTGAGCGGGATCTCCAGCGCGCGGTTGGCGAGCCGGCCCGCGACCTGGTCGCTCCAGTAGTCCAGCGCGAACCCGGTGCCCGGGACGGGCAGCGACTCGCCGAGGCGCTGGCTGTGGCAGCCGATGATCGACCCGTCGCCGTAGCACTCCTTCTTCGGCCGCGGCGCATCGTCTGGCGTCGGCGGGCGAAGGGGAGGTGGGATGGCGTCGGGCGGCGGCCCGTATGGCCAGTTGCATCCCAGGGCGTGAAGTGGTCGAGCGCGACGCGCCACAGCGTCTTGCCGGGCTCGTAGAGGCCGGCGAGCTGCTCGCGCTCGGCCGGGGTGATCCCGAGCGCGAGCCGGGCGCGTCGGCGGCGCCGTCGCCGTCGCACGTCGACGTCGGCCAGCCCGCCCGTCTCGCCGACGATCTCGATCACGCGGCCGTCAGGAGCGGCGACCCATTCGCCGGCGCACGCGGTCGTAGTAGCCGATCGGGACGTCGCCGCCGGCCGGGAAGCCGAGGAAGTCGTCGACGTAGGTGACCACCGGCGTGTCGAAGCGGACGTCGGTCGCGCCGGCCTCGACCGCTTCGTCGGCGCTCAGCTCGACGGCGTACGTATAGCCGGAGGTCGGCGGGAGCGCCGCGGGCATCGCGTCGGGGCCGGAGTCGCCGATCGTGTACTCGGTCGCGCGCACGTGGATCTCGTCGAGCGCCTCCGTCGTGCCGTCGGGCAGGACCATCTCCGCCTGCGTGCCCTGGGCGAACAGCATCGTCGCCCGGCGGCTGCCGTCGCCGTCGGTCACCGCGCTCCCGCGCGCGACCTGGAGCCCGCGCGCGCCGAGGTCGACCTCGGTCACCTGGTCGTCGTAGGGCACCAGCACCACGTCGTCGACCTCGGCGAAGTCCTGCCACGGCGCGTCGGCCTGGCGCTGTGAGGTGATGAAGCCGCGGCGCTCGAAGCGCAGCGTCACGGGCCCGCCGCCGCCGACCGCGACGTCGTAGCGGCCGTCGCTGCGCGTCGCCGTGCGGCCGAGGTCCGGACGCCCGAGGACGGTGACGCGGACGCCGCCGATCCCGCCGCCCATGCGGTTGAGGACGCGGCCGCGCAGGACCGCCACCGTCGCCGTGCTCAGCGCGCCCGTCTGCACGCCGGACTGGATCGGGTCCGACCCCGTCCACAGGAAGCGTCATCGAGTCGGCGAACGAGCTCGCGGTCGAGCCCTCGAGCGCCGGCGCCTGGGTGGCGGGGTCGTCGGCGGGCGGGTCGAGCGGCCCGCCGGGCTCGTCGGGAGCGAGGGCCGTCCACTCCCGGCGCGCGGGCGAGGGGTCGCGGTTGCCGGCGGCGTCGACGGCGCGGACCTCGAACGCGTGCGCGCCCGGAGACGATGCCGGTGAGCGCCTTCGGCGAGTCGCAGGCCGCGAACGCCGCCGAGTCGAGCCGGCACTCGAACGCGGGCGGCGCCTCGGTGGACTCGAACGAGAACGTCGCCGTCGTGCCCTGCACCGTGCCCGTGGGGCCGGCAGTGATCGTGGTGTCGGGCGGGCTGGTGTCGGCCGGGCCCGGCGTCGCGGTCGCCGTCACCACAGGTCGCGGGGAAGGGGCGCGGGCCCCGGAGCGGGCGGCCCGGCCGCGACGGCGACGCGGAGCGCCCGCTTCGCGCGGCGGCAGTTGTTGCGCTCGTTGCGCTCTTTGACCTTCCGTCCCGCGTCGGCGCAGGCGTACAGCCGGTAGACGCCCGGCGCCAGCGCGGCCGGGACGGTCAGCGCCGCCTTCCCGCGTGAGCGCTTGCGCGGCTTGAGGGCCTTGACGGCTCGGGAGCCGACCAGACGCGGGTCGGCCGCGTCGAGGCGCTTGTCGAGCGACAGCCGGTAGGCGATGGAGGTGCGCCGCGCCGGACGGCGTCCGCGGTTGCGCACGGCGGCGGTGACGGCGATCCTCGCGCCCGGCGACGCCGTCGCGGGCCCGGACACGGCGGTCACCACGAGGTCGGCGCTGCGCTTGGCGGCGGATCGGGCCGTGTCGGCCTCCGCCGGGGCGGCAGCCAGGGCCGCTAGTCCAGCGAGCCCGACGGTGGTCGCGGCCCTCAGCCGTATGTCGCTCGCACTCGCTTCCGGTGCGACCCTACGCCGGGCCGGCGCACCAAAGCAAGGTCCGACCTAGTCGGTCCACCAGGCCGGGAACATGTTCCCGTCGCCCTCCGAGTGGGCGCCGAAGGCGAGGACGTCGAGCCCGTCCTCGCCGGCCTCCCACTCGCGCACCACCTGAGGCGGGCAGAAGACGACGTCGCCGGCGGCCACGTCGACGATGTCGTCGTCGAGCCTGAAGCGGCCGGTCCCGGCCGTGATCGCGTAGATCTCCTCGACGTCGTCGTGGCTGTGGCCGAACCCGACGCGCTCGCCGGGCTTGACCCGGTAGGCGGTGAGGCCGATCCGCTCCGCGCCGAGCTTCGACCGGACGGGGCGCGCCTCCAGCGTCTCGACGCCGAAGTCGGGCGCCTGGTCGGGAACGTCGGTGAGTGTCAGGTGCGTGTAGCTCATGTTCGGAAGCTAGGCCGGGCGCGCCGCCCGATCTTGGAAAAATCCGCCACATGAGCGAGCAGGCACGGGGCGTCCTGCGCCCCCAGGAGATCGGCAGGAGCTTCTCGCTCGAGCGGCCCGGACCGCCGGCCGATCTCGCGGACGTGATCGACCGCCACTGGATCGTGCGCTGGGATCTCCGCGGGCGGCCGCCCTACCGCTCGGAGGTGCTCACGCACCCGTCCGTGCACGTCGTCCTCGAGCCGCACGGCGCGTTCGTCTACGGGGTCAGGCGCGAGCTGGACGTGCGGATCCTCTCGGGCACCGGCTTCGCCCTCGGCACCAAGTTCCTCCCGGGCGGCTTCGCGGCGTTCACCGACCGGCCGATCTCGGAGCTGACCGGCGCCGTGCTCCCGCTGGCCGACGTGCTCGGTGAGTCCTTCGAGGGCGCGGACACCTTCGAGGGCGCCCGCGCCGCGCTGCCCGGGTTGCTGGACTTGCTGCGCGAGCGCCGGCGCGACCTCGGGCCGGAGGCCGAGCTCGTGCGCGAGGTGGTCGCCGACATGCGCACCGCGGATCCGGGCACGCGCGTCGGCGAGATCGCCGACCGGCATGCCACCTCGGTGCGCACGCTCCAGCGGCTGTTCTCACGCCACGTCGGCGTGAGTCCCAAGTGGGTGCTGCAGCGCTACCGGCTCCACGAGGCGCTCGAGCGGGTGGCGGGCGCCGGCCCGATCGACTGGACGCGGCTCGCGCTCGACCTCGGCTACTTCGACCACGCCCACTTCATCCGCGACTTCCACGCCGTCGCCGGGCGGACCCCGACGCAGTACGAGAGCGAGGCGGCCGCCTAGTCCTTGCCGGCGCCGGGCTCCTCGCCGCGCTCGACCTCGCCCTTGTCGTTCACGCGCGCGGGGACGGGCTCGTCGGAGATCGTGACCGCGAAGGTGCCGCGGGCCTTGGAGCCCTCCGCGAGGCGCGCCTTGCCGTCCAGGCCCGGTGCGACGCGGTAGGCGATCGAGTAGCTGCCCGGCTCGACGGCCGTGACCTTCCACTCGAAGGTCGCCGTCTGCCCGCCCGCGAGCGGGCCGAGCGACCAGGTGTTGGCGTAGGACGACGTGCCGCCCTTGGGCTCCTGGTCGAGCACCCACACGGGCCGGTTGGGGTCGGCGAGCCGCTCGTCGTCGGCGCTCTGCGCGAAGGCGACCGGGCCGTCGCCTGGCTTCTTGCCCTTCGTCTCGACGGTCACCGCGACGTTGGGCAGCGCCTCGTCACCCGGGTTGCGCACGCGGATGCGCATCGTCGTCGCCTGGGCGATCGACTGCTTGGCCGGGAACGACGCGTCGGTGACGTCGACGCGGAACGTCCCCTCGGCCTCGTTGGCGTCCTGCGACTCGCCGCCGCCGCAGCCGGACACGACCGCGAGCGCGGCGATCAGCACTGCGATGGCCCGGCGGGTCGGCATGCCGCGCGCGAAGTTACCAGCGCGCGGCGGACGATGTTCCGGTTTGATGCACGCAGAGGGCGTGGCATAACCTCTGCGCCGGTCACCGCGAATAGGGGGAGACACCTAGTTGGTCCGAAGCGTCGCCGATCGCGCGTTCCTGCCGGCGAAGAGCCTGCTGGAAGAAGTGGGCGACATGATGATCCTCACGGGCAAGACGATCATGTCTGCCCTGCGCCCGCCGTACCCCTACGGCGGCGAGTTCGTGTCGCAGTTCCTCTTCGCGCTCAAGCTGTGCTGGTTCCCGCTGATCGTCTCCACGATCGCGTTCGGCTACGGGGCGCCCGGCCTGCAGGCCGCCAACTTCCTCGTGCTGTTCGGCGCGCTGGACCGCCTCGGCGGCTTCTTCGTGCTCGCCTCGATCCGCGAGTTCGCCCCCTTCGTGACCGCGATCGTGCTGGCCGGCGTCGCCGGCACGGCCATCACCGCCGACCTCGGCGCCCGCAAGATCCGCGAGGAGCTCGACGCGCTGCAGGTGCTCGGCGTCGACCCGGTCAAGAACCTCGTCGTCCCGCGCTTCCTCGCGCTGATGCTCGTGACCGGCCTGTTCGACGTCTACGCGCTGCTGTTCGGCATCTTCGGCGGCATCGTCGCCACGCTCGTCAACGGCGCGCCGCTCGGCCCGTTCTGGGCCACCTTCTTCACCAACGCCTCCGTCGTGGACCTCTGGGGGTCGGTCCTCAAGTGCACGATGTTCGGGGCCATCATCGCGATCGTCTGCTGTTACAAGGGGATGACCGCGTCCGGTGGCGCCGAGGGCGTCGGTAGAGCCGTCAACCAGGCGGTGGTGATCGCCACGCTCGGCGTGTTCGCGTTCAACTACGTGTTCACGCAGACGCTGCTCGCCACCCACCCCGAGATCGTGACGATCAAGTAATGGGCGCCACCTGGCTCGGCGTCCCGAAGGAATGGCTCTCCTCGATGGGGGAGATCGTCCGGTTCTGCGCGCGCATCGTCGCCGAGGTCTTCACGCTCAAGGTCTTCCGCTTCTTCGGCGAGGGCCTGCGGCAGGCCGGCCTGCTGATCCTCTCCTCGACGCTGGTGATCTGGGGCCTGATCTTCATCATCGGCCTCCAGTGCGGCATCGAGGGCGCGTACTTCAACCGCTCCACGGGCGTGCCCGCGTACGCGGGCGTGTTCGCCGCCTGGTGCGACCTGCGCGAGCTGGTGCCCTACGGCTTCGGCTACATGATGGCCGCCAAGGTCGGCACCGGCATCGTCGCCGAGCTCGGCTCGATGCGGATCTCCGACGAGATCGACGCGCTCGAGGTCATGGGCATCCCGTCGCTCACCTTCCTGTGCGCCACGAAGCTGCTGGCGGCCTGGCTCGTGCTCCCGTTCATGTACCTCGCGGGGATCGGAGCGGGCTTCTTCGCGTCCTACCTGGCGGTGGTCCAGCAGATCGGCGAGGTCTCGAGCGGTGGCTACTTCCTGATCTTCTGGATGTTCCAGAACCCACCAGATCTCTTGTACAGCGTGATCAAGGGCATGTCGATGGCCACCGTGATCGTGCTGGTCGGCTGCTACTACGGCTACAACGCCAGCGGCGGCCCGGTCGGGGTCGGTACCGCGACGGCGAAGTCCATGGTCCTCAACATCGTGCTCGTGCATCTCATCGGCATGCTCGGCACCCAGCTCTTCTGGGGGGCCAACCCCCGAGCACCCATCGGAGGTTGATCAGCAGTGGGACTCTTCGATCGCGACCGCGGTGAGGAACAGCAAGGCGCCCGCGCGGCCGGCGCCGGTGACGAGCAGAGCGAGGCCGAGCGCCCGATCCAGCGCGAGGAGATGGAGTCCGAGCAGACGACGGCCGCCGTCAAGAGCGAGCCCGAGCCCCAGGACGACCGCCGCAAGGACGACCCGGACGACGAGTACAAGTGGCACACGGGCAAGCAGCGCCCGCACGGCGAGGAGGACGCCGTCGAGTTCGTCGAGGTCCACAAGGCGTTCGGCCGCAACAAGATCCTGCGCGGCCTGAACATGGGCATCCCGAACGACAAGATCTCGATGATCCTGGGGCCGTCGGGCACCGGGAAGTCCGTCTGCATCAAGCACATGGTCGGCCTGCTCTATCCCGACGACGGCGACGTGCTGGTGCACGGCGAGTCGGTCCCCAACATGGCCGACGACGACCTCTTCGAGATGCGCAAGAAGTTCGGCGTGCTGTTCCAGGACGGCGCGCTGTTCGGCTCGATGAACCTGTTCGACAACGTCTGCTTCCCCCTGCGCCAGCACACGGACAAGAGCGAGGAGGAGATCGGCGAGATCGTCAACCGCCGCCTCCGCGAGGTCGGCCTCGAGGGCGCCGCGGACAAGATGCCCAACGAGCTCTCGGGCGGGATGCGCAAGCGCGCCGGGTTCGCCCGCGCCCTCGTGCTCGACCCCGACATCGTGCTCTTCGACGAGCCGGACTCCGGCCTGGACCCGGTCCGCACCGCGCTGCTGTGCGAGCTCATCCAGGAGATCCACGAGGAGAACGGCGGCGCCTACGTGGTCATCACCCACGACATCATGAGCGCCAAGCGCGTGGCCGAGTACATCGCCGTGCTGTGGAAGGGCCGCATCGTGGAGAGCGGCCCGGCCGAGGAGCTGTTCAACTCCGACAACCAGTTCGTGCGCCAGTTCCTCTCGGGTGCCTCACGGGGCCCCCTCGGCATGGAATAGTCGTCCAGTGCCGAAGACCGGCTAACCAGCCGTCAACAAACGACGGATAGCGTCGGCTGCCCGCGGCGGGTAGCGTGCGCGCCTTGTGCCGGATTGAGGAGTGAGGGGAGTCGGATGAGGAGGATTCGAGCTTGACCGCAGCGCGACCGATCGCGTTGCTTGCGCTCGTCCTCGCAGTCCTGCTCGCCGGGTACCTGCTGCTCTTCCGCGGGAGCGGCGGGCACGAGTACACGCTGCTGTTCGCCAACGCGGGGCAGCTCGTCAAGGACGACGACGTGCAGGTCGGCGGCAGGCGGATCGGCTCCGTGCGCGCCATCGAGCTGACGAACGACAACCAGGCGGCGATCAAGGTCGAGGTGGAGGAGCCCTACGCGCCGCTGCGCGAGGGCACGCAGGCCGTGATCCGGCTCACCTCGCTGTCCGGCGTCGCCAACCGCTACGTCGCGCTGACGCTGGGCGCCGACAACAAGCGCAAGCTCGACGACGGGGCCACGCTGGACGCGACGAAGACCACCTCGGTCGTCGACCTCGACCAGCTGTTCAACACGATCGACGAGAAGACCCGCGGCGACCTGCAGAACGTCATCAAGGGCTTCGCCACGCAGTACGAGGGTCGCGGCGAGGAGGTCGGGCAGTCGGCCAAGTACTTCAACCCGCTGCTGTCGACGTCGCGCGTCCTGGCCGACCAGCTCACCGAGGACGAGGGCGCGCTGACGCGCTTCATCGTGAACTCCTCGCAGGCGGTCACGGCGCTCGCCGACCGCCGCGAGGACCTGTCGGGCCTGGTCACCAACGCCAACCAGACGGCGGGGGCGATCGGCGCCGAGAACGTCGCGCTCTCGCGCGCGCTGTCGCTGCTGCCGACCACGCTGCGGCGGGCCAACACCACGTTCGTGAACCTGCGCGCCACGCTCGACGACCTCGACGTGCTGGTCGCCGAGTCCAAGCCCGCCACCAAGGACCTCGCGCCGTTCCTGCGCGAGCTGCGCCCGCTGGTGCGCGAGTCGCGGCCGACGATCAAGGACCTGCGCACGCTGATCCGCCGCAACGGCGCCGACAACGACCTCGTCGAGGCCACGCGCAAGATGCCGGCGCTGCAGCGCGTCGCCACCCCGGCGTTCGCCCAGGGCCAGCTGGCGCTCCAGCGCTCCCAGCCCGTGCTCGAGTTCATCCGGCCCTACACGCCGGAGTTCACCGGCTGGCTGCGCGACTTCGGCCAGAGCACGGCCAACTACGACGCCAACGGCCACTTCGCGCGCATCCAGCCGATCTTCAACGCGTTCTCGTTCGCCGACAACCCGGCGGGCGGGCTGCTCACCCCGATCCCGCCGTCGCAGCGCTTCGACGGGCTGGAGACCGGCGTGATCAAGCGCTGCCCGGGCGCGGCGACCCAGGCGCCGCCCGACGGCTCCGCGCCGTTCACCGACGACGGCAACCTCGGCGCCGACGACTGCGACCCGAGCCTCCTGCTCCCCGGCCCGTGATGCGCCTCCTCGTCCCCGTCCTGCTCGTGATCGTCGCCGCCGTGGCCGTGGTGCTGCTGACCCGCGACGACGAGGAGCCCTACAAGGTCCGCGCGATCTTCGACAACGCCGGCTTCGTGATCCCGGGCGAGGACGTCAAGGTGGCCGGCGTCAAGGTCGGCAAGATCGACGCGCTGGACATCACCGACGACTTCAAGGCCGCGGTCGTGCTGCGCATCGACGACCCCGCCTACCAGGACTTCCGCCGCGACGCCGAGTGCACGGTCCGCCCGCAGTCGCTGATCGGCGAGCGCTTCGTCGAGTGCGAGCCGACCCAGGCCAAGCAGGCGACCGCGCCGCAGGAGCCGAAGCTGGAGAAGATCGAGGACGGGCCGGGCGAGGGCCAGTACCTGCTGCCGGTGGAGAACACCACCAAGCCGGTCGACCTCGACCTGCTCAACAACATCACGCGCGAGCCCGAGCGGGCCCGGCTGTCGATCATCCTCAGCGAGCTGGGCACCGGCGTCGCCGGCCGCGGCAGCGACCTCAACGAGGTCATCCGCCGCGCCAACCCGGCGCTCAAGGAGGTCGACAAGGTCCTCGAGATCCTGGCGTCCGAGAACAAGACGCTGAAGAAGCTCGCGCGTGGACGGCGACACGGTGCTCGCGCCGCTGGCCCGCGAGCGCCGCCACGTGTCCTCGGCGCTCGACAACTCCGCCGAGGTGGCCGAGGCGACCGCCGAGCGGCGCGACGAGCTCGAGGCCGACATCCAGGCCCTGCCCGAGTTCCTGCGCGAGCTGCGGCCGACGATGGTGCGCCTCGGCGGCTTCGCCGACGAGGCGACGCCGGTGCTCGCCGACCTGCACGCGCAGGCGCCGGCCATCAACCGCATGATCACCCAGCTCGGCCCGTTCTCGGAGGCCGCCATCCCGGCCGTCGACTCGCTCGGCGAGGCGGCCAAGGTCGGCATCCCGGCCGTGGAGGCCTCGCGGCCGATCGTCCACGACCTGCGGGTGTTCGCGAAGGAGGTGCGGCCGCTCGGCGCCACGGCGGCGAAGGTGCTCGGCTCGGTCCAGTCCCAGCGCGGCTTCGAGCGCCTGATGGACTACATCTTCTACCAAGTGGCCGCCGTCAACGGCTTCGACTCGTTCGGCCACTACCTGCGCGCCGGGCTGATCGTCAACCAGTGCTCGACGTACGCGGCCACGAAGACTCCGGGCTGCTCGGCGAACTTCCCCGACGCGAGCGCCTCCTCGAGCGCCGCCACCGCCTCGGGCGCGTCGGGCCCGAGCGACCCGATCCTCAAGGCCACCGCCGAGGCGATCGCCCGCGCGCTGCGCGGTGAGACCGGCGCCCGCTCGGAGCGCACCAGCGCGAAGACCACGCCGACGCCCGACTCGGTGCCGAAGCTGCGCGCGACCCCGTCGCCGTCGCCCTCGCCGGGCCCGTCGGCGAAGGCCACCCCGACGCCCACGCCGACGCCGATCCCCACACCGGCCGCCCCGGCCGCGACGCCGACGCCCGGGCCGCCCGCGAGCACCGACGAGCCGCTGCTGGACTTCCTGTTCGGGAAGGACGAGGGATGAACGGGCGCGGATCCGGCATCGCCGGCAACCCGGTCCTGATCGGCGCCGCCACGGTGCTGGTGGTGCTGGTCGCCGTCTTCCTCGCCTACAACGCGAACCAGGGCCTGCCGTTCGTGCCGACCTACTCGCTCAAGGCCGAGGCGCCGAGCGCCGCGAACCTGGTCCCCGGCAACGAGGTGCGCATCGGCGGCACGCAGGTCGGCACGGTCTCGGAGATCACCGCGCGCCGCCGCGAGGACGGCACCAGCGTCGCCGTGCTCTCGCTCAAGCTCGAGCGCGACGCGGGCCCGCTGCCCACGGACACGACGCTGATCATCCGCTCGAAGTCGGCGCTGGGCCTCAAGTACGTCGAGCTGACGCCAGGCAAGTCGGGCGACGATTTCGCCGACGGCGACACGATGCCGCTGCGCGCCGCCACCCCCGCGCCGGTCGAGTTCGACGAGTTCGTGAACATGTTCGACGACGACACGCGCGAGGCGATGCGCCTGAACCTCGACGGGTTCGGCACCGCGTTCGCCGGCCGCGGCGTGTCGATCAACGAGGCGATCGCCTCCTTCAAGCCGCTGCTGCGCGACATCGTCCCGGTGGCGCGCAACCTCTCCGACCCGGACACGAACCTCAAGCGCTTCGTGAGCACGCTGGGCGCGACCGCCGCCGAGGTCGCCCCGGTCGCCGAGGACCAGGCGCAGCTGTTCGTGAACCTGGACACGACGATGGCCGCGCTGCGCGTGGTGGCGAGGCCCTACATCCAGCAGTCGATCGAGCGCGGCCGCCCGGCGCTCGACGCGGCGATCGAGTCCTTCCCGGTCCAGCGGCCGTTCCTGGCCAACAGCGAGGGCCTGTTCCGGGAGCTGCGGCCCGGCGCCCGCGCGCTGCGCACGGCGGCGCCGATCCTGGCCGACGCGTTCGAGGTGGGCACGCCGGCGCTGCGCCGCTCGGTGGCGCTCAACAAGCGCCTCGAGCCGCTGCTGCGCGAGCTGCAGCGGTTCGCCGAGGACCCGCTCGTGCCGCAGGGCATCGACGGGCTGACCGACACGGTGCGCGCGCTCAACCCGACGCTGCAGTTCCTGGCGCCCGCCCAGCTGCAGTGCAACTACGTGACGCTGTGGTTCCGCAACGTCTCCTCGCTGCTCTCCGAGGGCGACAAGAACGGCACCTGGCAGCGGTTCATCATCATCGCCACGCCGCAGGGCCCGAACAACGAGGGCGGCCCGTCGTCCGCTCCCGCCAACGGCCCCCTGGTCGAGAACCACCTGCACTCCAACGCGTATCCGAACACCGCCGCGCCCGGCCAGCCCAAGGAGTGCGAGGCGGCCAACGAGCCGTACGCCCGCGGGCGCACCGTCATCGGCAACGTCGCGGGCAACCAGCAGGCCGTCACGGAGGAGCCCTGATGGCCCGCTCCTCCTCCGCCCGCCGCACACCGCGCAGCCCGTTGGCGATCGGGGTGATCGCGGCCGTCGTGATCGTCGTCATCACGTACCTCGGCTTCACCAAGGACATCCCGTTCACGACGCCCTTCCAGATCAAGGCGAACTTCGAGTCCGCGACCTCGATCCGGCCCGGCTCGCCGGTGCGGATCGCGGGCGTCAACGTCGGCAAGGTGAAGGCGGTCGAGCCCGTCGCGAACAGCGACACCTCGGTCGTGGTCCTGCAGATCAACAAGCAGGGCCTGCCGATCCACGAGGACGCGACGGCGAAGATCCGCCCGCGCATCTTCCTCGAGGGCAACTTCTTCGTCGACCTCAAGCCGGGCACGCCGGAGGCCGACGAGATCTCCGACGGCGGCGTCATCAAGGTCACCAACACCGCCTCGCCGGTCCAGCTCGACGAGGTGCTGACCTCGCTGCAGAGCGACACCCGCCAGGACCTCAAGGACGTCCTCGGCGGCCTGGCCACGGCGCTGAACAGCAAGCCGTCGGCGGCCGACGACAAGGACGCCGACCGCTCGGCCCGCGGTGAGACCGCCGCCGAGTCCTTCAACGACGCCTACCGCGACATCCCCGCCGCCGAGCGCTCCACCGCGCAGGTGTTCGAGGCGTTCCTCGGCCAGGAGCCCGGCGAGGACCTGTCGCGGCTGATCGACGGCGCCGCGAAGACCTCGGCGGCGCTGACGCGCAACGAGGAGCAGCTCAAGGACCTGGTCACGAACTTCAACACGACGATGGCCGCCTTCGCGTCGGAGGCCGGGAACCTGCAGACCTCGATCCGCGAGCTGGCGCCGACGCTCGAGACCGCCAACGGCACGCTCGCCTCGCTCAACGAGGCGTTCCCGCCCACGCGCGCGTTCGCCCGCGAGATCCTGCCGGGCGTCCGCGAGACGCCGGCCACGATCGAGGCGTCGTTCCCGTGGGTCGATCAGACCCGCCGCCTCGTCGGCCCGAAGGAGCTGGGCGGCCTCGCGGAGGAGCTCTCGCCCGCCATGCGCGACCTGGCGAAGCTGACCGATCGCGCGATCGACCTGCTGCCCGAGACGACGCTCACCTCGCGCTGCCTGCGCCAGGTGATCCTGCCCGCGGGCGATCTCAAGATCAACGACGAGTTCGCGTCCAACGCCGAGAACTACAAGGAGTTCTGGTGGGGCATGGTCGGCCTCGCCGGCGAGTCGCAGAACTTCGACGGCAACGGCTCCTACGTGCGCTTCCAGCCGGGCGGCGGCTCGCAGACGGTGTCGCTGGGCTCCGCGACGCAGCCGGTGTTCGGCTCCAACGTCGGCGTCCCGCTCGGCAGCCGCCCGGCCTACCCGGGCAAGCGCCCGCCGTACAAGCCCGAGGTCGCCTGCCACACGCAGAAGCTGCCCGACGTCAACGGACCGGCCGCCGCCAAGGCGCCGCAAGCGATCGCGACCACACCGCCGACGCCATGAAGACGGCCATCCGCAAGCACCTGCCCGACTTCCTGGCCATCATCGGCCTGATCGTCGTCGCGGGCGCGGTCGCCTCGGTGATCCTCTCCAACCAGCGGCTCACGCTGCCCGGCTGGGTGCCCGTGATCGGCCAGGACTTCTACGAGATCGAGGCCGAGCTCGCGACCGCCCAGGCCGTCACGCCGGGGCAGGGCCAGACCGTCAACGTCGCCGGCGTCGAGGTCGGCGAGATCAAGAGCGTCAAGCTCGAGGACGGCCGCGCGGTGATCGGCATGAAGATCGAGCCGAAGTACGCGCGGGTCTACAAGGACGCGACGATCCTCCTGCGGCCCAAGACCGGCCTGAAGGACATGGTCGCCGAGCTCACGCCCGGCACGCCGGAGGCCGGGAAGCTGCCCGAGGGCGGGCGGATCCCCGTCTCGCAGACGCTGCCCGACGTCAACCTCGACGAGATCCTCGCCGCGCTGGACACCGACACGCGCGACTACCTGACGCTGCTGCTCAACGACGGCGGCCAGGCGCTGAAGGACAACGGCCGCCCGCTGGCCAACACGATCCGGCGCTTCGAGCCGACCGCGCGCCTGTCGCGGCAGGTCAACGAGCAGCTGGCCAAGCGCAACGCCAACATCCGCCGCGCGATCCACAACTTCTCGCTGGTGACCGAGGAGCTGGGCAAGAAGGACGACCAGGTCGCCGAGTTCGTGGTCGACTCCAACGCCGTCTTCTCCAGCCTGGCCAGCCAGGACGCGGCGCTGCGCGAGACGCTGCGCGAGCTCCCGTCCGCGCTGCAGGTCACCAACACCAACCTCGGCAAGGCGCAGGACCTGGCCGACGAGCTCGGCCCGACGCTGCAGGCGCTGCGGCCGGCCGCCCGCGCGCTCGGCCCGACGCAGCGCCAGCTCCGGCCGTTCCTGCGCGAGACGACGCCGGTCATCCGCGACGAGCTGCGCCCGTTCGCGCGCGCCGCGCTGCCGACCGTCAAGGAGCTGCGGCCCGCGATGCGCGACCTCGCGGCCGCCACGCCCGGACCTGCTGAAGACGTTCAAGAGCCTCAACTACGCGCTCAACGAGCTCGCCTACAACCCGCCGGGCAAGACCGAGGGCTACCTGTTCTGGGCCTCGTGGGCCAACCACCTGGCGCCGACGATCTTCGCGACCCAGGACTCCCAGGGCCCGATCCGCCACGGCCTCGTCGTGTTCGGGTGCCAGACGGCCGGGGTCCTCGACACGGTCGCCGACGCCAACCCGCAGCTCGGCACGCTCGTCGACCTCCTGAACGGCCCGAACCGCACGGGCATCTGCCCCTCGTCCTCAGCTGAGCCGGTGACCGGTGGTTGAACCACGGATCCTCCGATTCCCGCGGCGTCCTCGCCACCGTGGCCGTTCGCCAGAGCCGATTGGCCGCGAGCCAGGTGACCCGCCACATGACACCGCGGCCAATCGCCTCTGACTCGGCCCACGGCGCCGAGTCATCCACGGATGATCGGAGGATCCGTGGTTAAGTCCACTCCCTCATTCGGCCGGATCGCCGCGATGGCCGTGTTCGCGCTGACGTGCTTCGGCCTGCTGCTGTTCCTGTGGCTGGCCTTCGGCGGCGCGATCCCGCTGAAGCCGAAGGGCTACCGCTTCCAGGCCTCGTTCGCCGAGGCGACCCAGCTCGCGCAGGAGTCCGACGTGCGGATCTCCGGCGTGCCGGTCGGCAAGGTCAAGACGCTCGAGCCCGACAAGAAGACCGGCCGCACCATCGCCGTCATCGAGATGGACTCCCAGTACGCGCCGGTGCACGCGGACGCCAAGGCGATCCTGCGCCAGAAGACGCTGCTGGGCGAGACCTACGTGGAGCTGACGCCGGGCTCGTCGGACGCGAAGGAGATCCCCGAGAACGGGACGCTCGCCTCGACCCAGATCTCCAAGACCGTGGAGCTCGACGAGATCCTGCGCGCGTTCGACCCGAAGACGCGGGCCGCGTTCCAGACCTGGATGCAGACGCAGGCGCAGGGCATCGACGGCTACGGGCGCGACCTCAACGACGCGCTCGGCAACCTCGCGCCGTTCGCGGAGGACACCGCCTCGCTGGTGGACATCCTCAACCGCCAGCAGGGCGCGGTGCAGCGCCTGGTCTCCAACTCCGGCGTGGTGTTCGGCGCGCTCAGCGAGCGCCAGGGCCAGCTGCGGTCGCTGATCCGCAACTCCAACCTCGTGTTCTCGACCACCGCGGCGCGCGACCGCGAGCTGCAGGAGACCTTCGTCGCGCTGCCCACCTTCGAGGACGAGTCGCGCGTGACGGTCCGCCGCCTGGCCGAGTTCGCCCGCGACACCGACCCGCTGGTCACGCAGCTGCGCCCGGCCGCCCGCGAGCTGAGCCCGACGCTGCAGGACCTCGCCCTGCTCGCCCCCGACCTGAAGGGCCTGCTCGAGGAGCTCGACCCGCTGATCGACGCGTCCAAGAAGGGCTTCCCGGCCGCTCAGCGCGTGATCCGCGACGCCCGCCCGTTCATCGCCCAGATCGACCCCGTCGCGACGCAGCTGGTCCCGATCCTCGACTTCCTCGGGATCTACAAGCGCGAGCTGACCGCCTTCTTCGCCAACACCGTGGCCTCCACCCAGGCGAAGACCCCTGGCGACCAGGTCCACTACCTGCGCACCACGAACCCGCTCAACGCCGAGAACCTCGCGGTCTATCCGCGCCGGCTCGGCACCAACCGGCCCAACTCGTACCTGAAGGCCGGCGGCACCGAGAAGCTGCGCACCGGCCTCGAGGTGTTCGAGGACCGCCACTGCGGCCGCGCCGCCCCCGGCATCACCAACGAGGCGCTGCCCACCGTGCCGGTGCCGGTCCCGACGGCCGTGCCGGACCTCCCGATCCCGACCGTGGTGCCGACGCCGCCGCTCTCGACCGAGCAGCTCCAGGATCTCGTCTCGGACGATCTGCTGGACCGGATCAACAAGTACGCGTTCTCGCTGCTGCCGGACGGCACGGTGCCCGCGCCGGCGTGCAAGAAGCAGGGCCCCTATACCTATGCAGGCGTGACTTCGCAGTACCCGCACGTGAAGGCCGGCACCGGCCGTTGAGGCCGTGAACGTCCCGGCGATCATGGAACGGCTGGTGGCGGCATCGGTACGCCGGCCCGGCCGCGTGCTCATCGCCGTCGCGCTGCTGGTCGTCGGTGTGCGCGGCGCTGGCGCTCGGGCTGCGGCCGAGCGCGGCCACCGACACGATCGTCTCGCGCTCGTCGTCCTCCTACGAGGCGACCGAGCGCTACCGCGAGCGCTTCGGCGAGCAGTCGGTCGTCGTCCTCGTGCGGGGCGACCTCCCCAATCTCGTGCTGACGAAGAACCTCGGCACGCTGGTCGGGCTCGAGGGCTGCCTGTCGGGCAACAAGCCCGACGACGCGCCCGCGCCGGGCGGCGAGAAGGGCCCGTGCGCGGCGCTCGCGAAGACCAAGCCCGTCCAGGTCGTCTACGGCCCCGGCACGTTCATCAACTCGGCGGTGGGGGAGGTCCAGAGCCAGCTCGAGACCCGCTCGAAGGCGACCGCGGTGGAGGCCGAGAAGGCGGCCACCGCGGCCCGCAAGCTGTCGCGCGGGCGCGGGCAGTCCAAGGCCCAGCAGGACAAGGCGGCCGAGTCGGCGCGGCAGGTCGTCTACGGCAAGCTGCTGCGCGACCTGCTGCAGATCAACCTGCGCTACGGGCTCGGGCTCACCGGCGTGCCGACGCTCGACGACCCGAACTTCGTCTCCGCGCTCGTCTTCGACCCCTCGCGCGGCGCGCGGACGCCGAAGGCGCGCTTCGCCTACCTGTTCCCGAGCGCCAAGTCGGCGGTCATCCAGGTGCGGCTGAAGGAGGACCTGACCGAGGACCAGCGCCGCGACGCGATCGAGCAGATCCGCGCGGCGGTCGCGATGCCGGAGTGGAAGCTCGACAAGGCGAGCTACACCGTCACCGGGCGCGCCCGTGGTGCTCGACGACCTCGCGTCGGCGCTCGCCGGCTCGGTGCTGCGGCTGCTCGTCGTCGCGCTCGTGGTGATGGCGCTCGTGCTCGTGCTCGTGTTCCGCAGCCGGCTGCGGCTCGTGCCGCTGGCGGTCGCGCTGGCCGCGGTGGCGGTGACGTTCGGGGCGATGGCCGTCGTCGGCGCGTCGCTGACGATGGCCTCGATCGCCGTGCTGCCGGTGCTGCTCGGGCTCGGCGTCGACTACGCGATCCAGTTCCAGGCGCGCGCCGAGGAGGAGGGCGGGCCGGTCCGCGCGGCGCGGATCGCCGGGCCGACGATCGCCACCGCGGCGCTCGCCACGGCCGTCGGCTTCCTCGTGCTGCAGCTGTCGCCGGTGCCGATGGTGCGCGGGTTCGGCGCGCTGCTGGTGGTCGGGCATCGTGTTCGCGCTGCTGCTCGCGCTGACCGCGGGCGCGGCGGCGCTGGTGCTGCCGCGGCGGCTGAGCAGCGACGGCGCGCTCGCCCGGTCGCTGCGCGGCGCCGGCGAGCTGGCCGACGCGGCGCGCGCGCGGCTCGCGCGCCCGGCCCGGCGCGCCGGCCGCGCGGGAGCGTCCGTGCTGGCGCTCGCGCTGCGGCGGCCGGGGCGCGTGCTCGCGGTCGGGCTCGCGCTGGCGGTGATCGGCTGGGCGCTGGACTCCCAGACCAAGGTCGTCTCCGACGTCGAGAAGCTCGTCCCGCAGGACCTCCCGGCCGTGCAGGACCTGCAGGCGCTGCAGAAGGCGACCGGCGTGGCGGGCGAGGTCGACGTGGTCGTCGAGGGCGACGACCTCACCGACCCGAAGGTCGTCGAGTGGATGCGCGACTACCAGGCCGGGCTGCTGAAGAAGTACGGCTACTCGGCCACCAACGGCTGCGGCAAGGCCGAGCTGTGCCCCGCGCTGTCGCTCACCGACCTGTTCCGCGACCAGTCCGCCTCGACGTCGCAGAAGCAGGTGCGGGCGCTGCTCGACGCGGTCCCGCCGTACTTCTCCCAGGCCGTCATCACCAAGGACCGCAAGACCGCCAACCTCGCGTTCGGCGTCCGGCTGGTGTCGCTCGAGCGCCAGCAGGAGATCTTCGACGACATGCGCGAGCGGCTGAAGCCGCCGGACGGGCGTGCGGGCCGAGCTCGGCGGGCTGCCGGTGGTGGTGGCCGGCGCCAACGACACGCTGTCGGACCCGCTGCGCCGGCTGGGGACGCTGCTGGCCGGGCTGCTCGCCGTGGCGCTGGCGCTGCTGGCCGTCTACCGGCGCTGGGAGCGGGCGCTGGTGCCGCTGATGCCGATCGCGCTCGCCACGGGCTGGTCGGCGCTGGTGCTGTTCGCGATGCGCGTGCCGCTGAACCCGATGTCGGCGACGCTGGGTGCGCTCGTGATCGCGATCTCGACGGAGTTCTCCGTGCTGCTGACGGCGCGCTTCCGCGAGGAGCGCGCGGCGGGCCTGGAGCCCGCGGCGGCGCTGCGGGCCACCTACGCGTCGACCGGCGCGGCGGTGCTGGCCAGCGGGGCGACCGCGATCGCGGGCTTCGCGGTGCTGGCGTTCTCCGACGTGGCGATGCTGCGCGACTTCGGCCTGGTGACGGTGGTCGACCTCACCGTCTCGCTGCTCGGCGTCCTGGCCGTGCTGCCAGCGGTGCTCGTGCTGGCCGAGCGGCGGGCGGAGCGCGTGGTGAGAACCGCGGCGCCGGCGCCGGCGTGAGCGAGCACGGCCCCTTCGGCGTCCGCGAGCGGCCCGAGGGCGAGCCGGCGCCGAAGCCGACGCCGCGGCCGCCGGAGCCCGCGCCGCCGGCGGGGCGCTCGACGGTCACCTGGATCGTGGGCGTGGCCGTCGTGATCGCGCTCGCCTACATCACGCTCAACACGCTCCGCACCGAGGCCCCCGGGTCGCGCGGCATCGACGCGGGCGACCCGCTGCCGCCGTTCGCCGCGCCGCTCGCGACCTCGAAGCTGGACGGCGACGCCAACCTCGCCACCGAGCGCGGCCAGGGCCAGCAGGGCTCGCGGCCGGCGTGCGAGGTCCGCGGGCCCGACATCGTCAACTCCTGCCAGCTCGCCGAGCGCGGGCCGGTGGTGCTGGCCTTCCTGGCCGCCCGCTCGGAGAAGTGCGACCGCCAGGTCGACGTCGCTGCAGCGGCTGCGCTCCTCCTATCCCGACGTGTCGTTCGCCGCCGTGGCGATCCGCGGCGACCGCGACGACCTGCGCCGCACGATCCGCCGCCGCGGCTGGACGCTGCCGATCGCCTACGACCGCGACGGCGGGATCGCCAACGCCTACGCGGTGGCGGTGTGCCCGACGATGACGTTCGCCTACAAGGGCGGCAAGGTGCAGGGGACGTCGCTGACGCTGCTCGAGGGCGCGGCGCTGCGCAAGCGGATCGAGGCGCTGCGGTGAGCGACGGCCCTCCGATCCGCGAAGGGCTCGTGGAGGCGGCGCTGGCCGAGGAGTGGCCGGGGCTGCGGATCGCCTACACCGCGTTCGACGCCGTGCCCGGCGCGAGCCCGCCCGAGCTGCGCGAGCGGCTGCGGCTGCTGTCGGATCGCTTCCGGGGCCCGCAGGCGATCGCGCTGCGCCGGCAGCCGATCGCGCACGCCTACCGGGTCTTCTACCGCCACATCGGGCTCGAGCCCGACGAGGAGCGGATCCCGGTCGAGGCGCTGGCGCTGGAGCGGATGAAGAAGGGCGGCTTCCAGAGCCGCAACGCGCTCGACGACGCGATCACGATCGCCGTGATGGAGACCTCGGTGCCGGTGTGGGCGCTCGACGGGGAGCTCGTCTCGGGCCCGCCGGCGCTGCGCACGGCCGTCGAGGGCGAGCCGCTGGGCCGCGGCGACGTGACGATGGACCTGCCCGCCGGGAGGCTCGTGGTGGCCGACGAGCAGGGCGCCGCTGGCCGTGCTGTTCCGCCAGGTCGCGCCCGGCGTCGGCGTGACCCCGGACACCCGCTCGATGGTCCTGTTCAGCGTCGCGGTGCCGGGTGTGCCTCCAATACACGTCGAGGAGGCGCTCTGGACGGTGTGGGACACCATAGGATCATCGTCGTGAAGCGCCTGCTCGCCGCCCTCGTCCTTCTCCTCGTGGTGCCGGCGACGGCGTCGGCCGAGCAGATCGCCGCCACCGCGAAGACCGAGGTCAGGCCCGGCCCGCGCCCCGGGGTGCAGCGGCTGCACTACGAGTTCGGGCCGGTGCACATCTCGCCGGGGCAGAACACGATCGAGTTCGAGGGCAACGACCTCAAGCCGGACGTGCCCGGCTGGATCGTCGGCTTCAAGCCGGACCTCACGTACAAGAACGGCGAGGTCCCGCGCGTGGACGTCATCCACCTGCACCACGGCGTCTGGATCTCCAACGCCACGCCGCTGTTCGCGGCCGGCGAGGAGAAGACGATCGTCACCGCTCCGCAGGGCTTCGGCTGGCGCTACAAGCCCAGCGACGGCTGGATCATGAACCACATGATCCACAACCTGACGCCGAGCGCCACCGACGTCTACATCACCTACGACCTGGACTTCATCCCGGAGGGCTCGCCGGCCGCCGCCGGCATCCGGGACGTCAAGACGCTGTGGCTGGACGTCATGGGGATACAGGCGTACCCGGTGTTCGACGTCCACAAGGGCGCGGGCGGGCGCGACAAGCGGTACACGTATCCGGACGAGTCGGGCCTGAAGGGCTACAACCGCAACACCTGGACGGCGCAGGAGGACGGCGTGCTCGTGGGCACGGCGGGCCACCTGCATCCGGGCGGGTTGTGGACCGACCTGAAGCTCACGCGCGACGGCAGGACGGTGCCGCTGTTCCGCTCGAAGGCCAAGTACTACGAGCCGGCCGGCGCCGTGTCGTGGGACGTGTCGATGACCTCCACGCCCGAGAACTGGCGGGTGGGGATCCGCAAGGGCGACGTGCTGTCGGTGTCGGCGACCTACGACACGCGCAAGGGCTCGTGGTACGAGTCGATGGGCATCATGCCGGTGGCCTTCAACCCCGGCGGGACCGGCCCGGACCCCTTCACGACGAACGTCAACGTGCCCGGCCGGGTCACGCACGGCGCGCTGAAGGAGAACCG
Organism: uncultured Solirubrobacteraceae bacterium; assembly: GCA_963723395.1. Classification (GTDB taxonomy): domain Bacteria; phylum Actinomycetota; class Thermoleophilia; order Solirubrobacterales; family Solirubrobacteraceae; genus DATFQI01. The sequence goes on from CAVRQL010000012.1 coordinate 32,319, forward strand.
CAACCACGGCAACGACGTTCACCGTGCTGCCCGACGCGCGCCGCCTGCTGGCCGCGCCGCCGCCGAAGAGCCGCACGGTGCCGGTCCGCGGGTTCGTCTACGGCGACGGCGACCTGGCGGTGGACGGGCGCCGCGGCCGCGTGCCGGCCATCCGCCCGGGCCAGAGCCCTGAAGTTCGTCAACCGCGACGCCAAGCGGAACATCTTCCACACCATCACCAGCTGCAAGGCCCCCTGCAACCGCAACACGGGGATCGCCTATCCGCTCGCCAACGGCCCGATCCGCTTCGACTCGGGCAACCTCGGCTTCGGCCCGGCGGGCAGGACGGCCGCCGCGCAGCGCATCAGCTGGAAGACCCCGAAGTCGATCCGCCCCGGGACCTACACGTACTTCTGCCGCGTGCACCCCTTCATGCGCGGCGCCTTCCGCGTCAAGAAGAAGCTCAACCGACGACGCTGAACAGGAACGCGGCGAGGATCGCCAGCGCGCCGAGCAGGACGCCGGCGGTGACCGGCGCGGGCTTGGTGCCGCGGACGCTGTCCTCTCCCGGAGCCGCCGCGGCGATGGCCGCGACGCCGAGGGCGAACGGCAGCGCGCTCCACCACAGCAGGCAGGTGACGATCGCGCCGATGCCGAACCCGAGCACCGCGATGTGGCGCATGTCGCTCGGGCAGCCGCGGGACCACGACGAGCAGCAGCACCGCGCTCAGCGCGATGCCGAACACGGAGAAGCCGATCCAGCCGCCCGTCGAGTTGTTGTCCTCGGGCGCGCGGGCGACGACGCCGTTGGCGAACGCCTCGGCGATCAGGATCACGATCGGAGATCCCGACGAGCAGCGTGGTGCGGGGAAGGCGCGTCAGTGCGGTCACGGCGGCGCACTATGCCGGTGCGCCGTTGCGGCTGCGCCGGTTCCTGGGACCCTTGGTCGGTGCCCATCTCGATCGATGACGTCCGGGCGGTGGCGATGACGCTGCCGCGCACCACCGAGGGCGTCGTGCGCGGGCGGATCAAGTTCTACATCGGCCGGATCGTCTACGTCGCCTTCGAGCGCGAGGGAATCATGGGCTTCGCGCATCCGCGCGAGTGGCGCGCGGCGGCCGTCGAGGCCGAGCCGGACAAGTTCGTGATGCCGACCGGCGTCGACTTCAAGTACAAGTGGCTGTACGTCCGGATGGACGCCATCGACGTCCCGGAGATGCGCGAGCTCGTCACCGACGCGTGGTCGATGGTCGTGCCGCGGAAGGTGATCGACGAGTACCTCGGCTCACGCGCCGAGCGGCCGCCGCGTTAGAAGGGGCATGGAGACCTTCACGCTCAAGCCGCTGCCCGCGGGCGACGTCGACGTCGAGGCGCCCGTGGCGCGGCACACGCACGCCGACGGCCCGCTCCCGTGCCGCCGCTGCCTGCGCAACGCCGAGGAGGGCGAGCCGCTCGTGCTGGCGCCCTACGACCCGTTCACCGTCCGCAGCCCGTACGCGGGCGAGGGACCGGTGTTCGTCCACGCCGATGGCTGCGAGCCGTTCTCCGCGCGCCTGGGCGCGGTCTCGGAGCAGGTTGCCGGCCGGCTGCTGTCCTTCCGCGCCTACGACGGCGACGCGATGCTCACCGACACGCGGGTGCGCCCCGGCGAGCGCTTCGCGGAGACGGTCGCCGAGCTGCTCGGGAGCGGCGAAGCGGCGTTCCTGCACGTCCACTTCGCCGGCCCCGGCTGCTTCGCGTTCCGCGTCGATCCCGTGTGCTAGCTGAACCGCTTGACGAACGCCAGCGCGGTGTCGGCGACCTCGCGCCAGCCGCTGTCGATCGTCAGGGCGTGGCCGCGGTCCTGGATCTCCACGATCTCGGTCACGCCCTCGTTCTTGGCCTGCTGCTTGTAGGCGGCGTTGGCCAGCGCCCACGGGATCGTGTGGTCCTTCTCGCCGTTGATGATCAGCAGCGGGCCGCGCTCGGGGTTCTTGGTGTCGACCTTCGCCTCGGTGCGCGGGTTGAGGTTGGCGGTCGCGGCCTGGAAGAGCGGGGCGCCCGGCGCGGGGACGGCGTAGGTGTCGTAGAGCTCCTTGGCCTCCTCCTCGCTGACCGCGTTGGCGAACGAGTAGCGGAACTGGTCGTAGCTCAGCGGCACCGCACGGTTGCGGTTGCGCGGGTTGCCGAGCACGGGGCTGCCGGCCTTCAGCGCCGAGAGCGGGAGCGGGAGCACGCCGCGGAAGGGGGCGGGGTCGATCGCCACCGACACCTTCGAGCGGCCCTTGCCGGCGATGATCTGCGTCAGCAGGCCGCCGAACGAGTGCCCGACCACGGCGGGCTTGCGCTGCAGCCGGTCGATCACGGCGCAGTAGTGGTCGGCGACGTCGCCGATCGTCTTCTTGGCGAACACCTCCGGGTGCTCGTTGGCCTCCTCGACGGTCTCGGGATCGTCGGGCCAGCCGGGCGTGAGGGCCGTGAGGCCGGCCTCCTCGAACACCGTGGCCCAGCGGTCCCAGCTGCTCGGCAGCAGCCAGAGGCCGTGGATGAAGACGACGGGCGTCAGCCCGGTGGCGTTGGCGCGCTCGATCTGCTCGGTCTCGTGGCCGGTGATCGAAGGTTCATGGGTTGGGGGAGTCATGGCGCGACTCTACGGATGCCCGACCGGCTGATCATGAGCCCGTTGTCCAAATCTCAACCGCGCTCGCCGAGCGCGGCGGCGAGGCGGTCCGTGGCGTCGGGTCCGCGCAGCGCGGCGCGCACGTGGCGGTCGTCCCCCCAGGCGGTGCCCGGCGTGACGAAGATCCGGCGCGCCGCGAGGTGGGCGGCGAGCTCGGCGCCGGAGTGGTCCGCGGAGGAGAGCCAGACGAGCGGGCCGACGCCGGGCGGGAACGCGACGCTGGTGCCGGCCACGGCGGCCGCGAGGCGGTCGCGCTGCGCGGCGGCGAGCTCGCGGCGGCGGGGCAGGTAGCGCTCGCCGTTGGCGGCCGCCCACGCCATCCCCGCCTGGGCCGGGGCGGAGGCGCCCGAGATCGGGACAAGCCGCTCGAGCAGCTCGGGATCGCCCGCGGCGTACCCGGCGCGGAAGCCGGCCATCGCGTGGCGCCTTGGAGAACGAGCGGAAGGCGAGCAGGCGGGGCAGCTCGCCGGCCAGCGGGACGAGGTCGCCGCCGCCGAAGTCCGCGAGCGCGGCGTCGAGCAGGATCCACACGTGCTCGGGCAGCCCGGCGGCCAGCCGGCGCAGGGCGTCCGCATCGACGGGCGCTCCCGTCGGGTCGTTGGGCGAGGCGAGCGCGACCGCGCGGGTCTGCTCCCCGGCGGCGGCGATCAGGGCGTCGACGTCGGCGGCCCCGTCGCGGCCGAGCGGCACCGGCACGGGGCGCCCGCCGGCCTCGTGCACGAGGCGGGGGAGCGGCCCCCAGCCCGGCCACGCGATCGCCACCTCGCCACCGCCCGCCAGCGCGTGGCACGCGGCGCGCAGCAGCTCGCCGGCCCCGTGGCCGGCGGCGATCTGCGCCGGCTCCAGCCCGTGCGCGGCGGCCAGCGCCTCGCGCACCGCGGTCGCCTTGGCGTCCGGGTAGGCGTTGACCGCGCGCCGCAGCGCGAACGTCGCCGCGTTGACGATCTCGGCGTGCGGCGGCTCGTGCCAGGCCGGCGAGGTCAGGTCCAGCGCCGGCTGCTCGGTGAGCTCGCGCGCCTTGTCCTCGTCGCGCTTGTCGCGCAGCTGCCGGGAGACCTCCTCTGGGGAGAGCTCCTCGAACTGGCGGTAGTAGTCGAAGAACCGCCGCATCACCGCGGGGCCAGCGACGGAGCCGGTCCCTCGATGATCACGAACCAGAACGAGAAGGCCACCAGCGCGACGATCGCCGTCACGGCGAAGATCCTGGGCAGCATGCCCTGCTGCTGATCGTGGCCCGCGGCGCGCCGCAGGATCCGCCACCCGCGGTCCAGCCGCGTGGCGATCCCGAGCGTGATCATCAGCGTCGCCAGCATCCCCGCGAACGTCACGAGCAGCGCGAGCGTGATCGAGTCGGCGTGGTAGTCGACCTGCGAGCCGACCCACAGCCACGCCACCGGCTGCGGGCCCCACAGGGTCAGGCAGACGATCGCCTCCAGGACCAGCACGAAGGCGGCGAACGCCGAGTCCACGCGCCGGCGCCCCGCGCTCCCGCGCGCCGGGGCGACCCGGTAGCGCAGCGGCGCGGTGCCTGGGCGGCGGCCGATGAACAGGCCGCCGGTGTCGGTCGGGTCGTTGCGAGGCATGGGGCGCCATCCAGCATACGGCTCCCGAAACCGGTGGTACGCTGGCGCTGAGGGCGATGGCAGCCATCACGCAAGTCGCGATCCCGCAGGTCGACGAGCGCGCCGCGCGGCGCACGCTGCGCGACCAGATCGGCCGCCTGGAGCGCGAGCTCATGACCGCCTGCCTCGACGCCTGCCCGCGGATCGACCCCGGCCCGCCGATGCGGTCGGCGCGCGGGCCGCACGTCCTCGGGCTCGGGGAGCTCGAGCGCGTGCGCGACGAGCTGGCCGGGCGCCTGTCGCGGGTCCACGGCGAGATCGACGCCCAGCTGCGCCAGCAGGCCGAGTCGCGCGCGCTGGTCGAGCGCATGCTGGCCGACCCGCCGGCCTACAAGTGGGTGCGGGTGAGCAACGCCCAGCTCGGCGAGCCGGGCTGCAAGCACTTCCACGTCCGCCCGCGCCTCGGCCCGATCGGCCTGCTGCTGGGCTGGTGGCGCGTGAAGATCTCCTCGGGTTGCCCGTTAGCCTCCGCGCCGTGAGGGCGCATCATGGGTAAGCGAAGCCGCCGGCGGCCCGAGCCGGCGCCGGCTCCCGTGGCCGCGGCCGCGCCGCGCCGCCGCACCGGCCGCCCGTCCCCCGAGGACCGGCCCAAGCCGCCCTGGCACCCCGTGCCGCTCGTCGAGCTGTGCGTGCTCGTCGGCCTCGTGCTGCTCGTGATGGGCGCGCTCCAGCGCGACAGCGACCGCGGCAAGCTGCTGCTCGTGTTCGGGATGGCGCTCGGCTCGATCGGCGGGCTCGACACCGCGCTGCGCGAGCACTTCGCGGGCTACAAGTCGCACACGACGGTGCTCTCGGCGCTCCCGGCCGTGTTCACTGCCGCCGCCGTGTTCTTCGCCCGCCTGCCCTGGATCGCGGTCGTCGGGGGCGCCGTGGCGGTGTTCGCGGCCGCCTTCTGGGCGCTCCGGAAGGCGTTCATGCGGCGTGCGCGCCGCAGGCGCGTAGCTAGGCTCCTCCACCGTGTCGGACGAGAAGCGCATGCAGCTGCGAGGGCTGCACCACGTGACGGCGATCTGCCGCGACCTCGAGGCGACGATCGTCTTCTACCGCGACGTGCTCGGGCTCGCGATCGTCCGCGACGGCCCGTCCGACGACGATCCGGACAGCCGCCACGTGTGGTTCGGCGTGCCCGACGGCGCCCCGGGACAGCTCGTGAGCTTCATGGAGTATCCGCAGCTTCCCAGCGGCGTGGCCGGCGTCGGCTCGACGCACCACTTCGCGCTGCACGGTGGAGACGGCGGAGGAGCAGGAGGCCTGGCGCGACTACCTGCGCGGCCGCGACGTCGAGTGCTCGGAGGTGTTCGACCGGGGCTACTGCCAGTCGATCTACGTCCGAGACCCGGATGGCCATCTCGTCGAGATAGCCACCCGGGGCCCAGGTTTCGGTCAGCCGTAGGCCAGGAACGGGCTGAAGTCGCCCGCGTCCTCGCCGTTCAGGCCCGCGGCCAGCGCACGTCGCTGGCGCTCGGTCATCGACCCGATCGTCTTCGTCTCGTTCATCGAGACGGACATCAGAAAGCGGCGGCAACGTGTCCTGCCCCAGCGATGCTGGCTCATGAGGAGATCCGAGACGGCCATGCTCTCGGCCTCCCAGGGGCACCCCAGGATCACGTCCGCCACGGACAGCTCGCCCTCACCCACCTGGCGCTTCAGTTCTGCGCGCGCCAGGCGGACCTTGTTGGCCCGGGCCAGCGCCTGCATGTGCTGCGGCGCTGGAGCTGTCGCGAGTCCCTGCATAGAACCTCCCCCGACTCCCACCTGGGAGCCCTCGTTACGTTGGCATCTTCATGGCCGCGCACGCGCACGCACGGGCTCAGGCACACGATCGAGTCCGCGCCGGACCCTCTTTCCGGCGGTGACGTCCGGACCCTCTGACAACGTGTGCACTTCCCCCGTCGGACGCCTCAGCGCTCGACCGGTGCGCAGGCTAGCCAGCCTCGCCCAGCGGATTCAACGCTCAACCACCCTCGGCATTCGCAAAAAGCGGGTGATTTCTCAGCAGTTTCACCTTGTGCGCGAGTGGACAATGTAGGAAGCCCGCAAACCGCGGTCCAGAGCGGAAATCTGCTAGAGGAAGAAGTTGACGAACTGTTAACGCGGGCCGGGAAGCGGCCCGTGCTCGGCCTCGAAGGCCGTCTTGACGTCCGCGAACGCCGCCAGCGCGCGGTCGAGCGTCTCGCGGTCGTGCGTCGCCATCACGCTCGTGCGCAGCAGAGCGCCGGCCGGCGGGACCGCCGGGTGCAACGCGACGTTGACGTAGACGCCGGCGTCGTAGAGCGCCCGCCACAGCAGGACGGCCTTCCAGTCGTCCCCGACGACTACCGGGACGATCGGCGTCACGTGCTCGTCGTCGACGACCTGGAAGCCGAGCCCGGCGAGCCCGTCGCGCAGGTAGGCGGCGTTCTCGAGCACGCGGGCGAACAGCGGCGGGCCGTCGTCGGAGCGGATCACGCGCAGGGCGGCCAGCGCGGCGCCCACGGCGGCCGGCACGGCGGCGGCGGTGAACAAGAAGGCGCGCGAGGAGATGCGCAGGAAGTCGACGACCTCGTGCGAGCCGGCGATGAAGCCGCCGCAGGAGGCGAGCGACTTCGAGAACGTGCCCATGCGCAGGTCCACGTCGCGCTCGACGCCGAGCAGCTCGCTGGCGCCGGCGCCGCGCGCGCCCAGCACGCCGGCGCCGTGGGCCTCGTCGACCATCAGCCGCGCGCCGTGCGCCTGGCACAGCTCGACGATCCGCGGCAGGTCGGCGACGTCGCCCTCCATCGAGAACACGCCGTCGACCACGACGAGCACGCCGCCGCCGTCGGTGTCGGAGCGCTCGAGCATCTTCTCGAGCTTGTCGAGGCGGCCGTGGCGGAACGGGCGCAGCTTCGCGCGCGAGAGCAGGCAGCCGTCGAGGATCGAGGCGTGGTCGCCGGAGTCGGCGATCACGGTGTCGCCGGGGCCGAGCAGCGCGCCGAGCGTCCCGACGTTGGCCTGGTGGCCGGTCGTGAAGACGATCGCCTCCTCGGTGCCCATCCAGTCGGCCAGCTCGGCCTCGAGCTCGAGGTGCAGGTCGATGGTCCCGTTGAGCAGCCGCGAGCCGGTCAGGCCGGTGCCGTAGCGCTCGAGGGCGTCGCGCGCGCCCTGGATGACGCGGGGGTCGCCGGTGAGGCCCAGGTAGTTGTTGGAGCCGAGCATGATCCGCTCGGCGCCCTCCATCTCCACGACGGGCGCGGCAGGGGACTCCAGCCGGCGGAAGTAGGGGAGGAGATCGGCCTCGCGGGCGGCGCGGAGCTGCTCCGAGCGCTCATGGCCGCGGACCTTCTCGAACACGTCGATGGCGGTGGGCATGTGGGTAGGGTGCGCCCTTCTATGTCTGTTGCCGTGCAGCCCGTCGAGTCGCGACGGGACTTGAAGGAGTTCATCGAGCTCCCGTACCGCCTCCACTCTACTTCCGGCGTCTGGGTGCCACCGCTGCGCCTGGAGCGCCGCCTGTTCCTCAACAGGCGCTTCAACGCGTTCTTCAGCCACGGCGACGCGCAGCTGTTCGTCGCCCGCCGCGACGGGCGCGTGGTCGGCCGGATCAGCGCCCAGTACGACGACAACTTCAACGCCTTCCACGGCAACCGGTGGGGGATGTTCGGCTTCCTGGAGCTCGAGGACGCCCCCGACATCCTGCCGCCGCTGCTGGAGGCCGCCTGGACGTGGCTGCGCGCGCACCGCTGCGACCACGCGATCGGCCCGATGGACTTCACGATGAACGACGAGAGCGGCGTGATGGTCGAGGGCTTCGAGCGCGTCCCGATGATCCGCCAGCCCTGGCACCCGCCCTACTACGCGGCGCGCGCCGAGGAGGCCGGGCTGGCGAAGGCGATGGACCTGCTCATGTGGGAGCTGCAGATCTCCGACCGGGAGAAGATGCTGCCGATCATCTTCAAGCTCGCCGACGAGGTCGAGCCGCGCCACGGCATCAAGCTGCGCAAGATGTCGCGGCGCTCGCTGCGGCGCGACATGGACCGCTTCGCCGAGGTCTACAACTCGGCCTGGAGCGAGAACTGGGGCTTCTCCCCGTACTCGAAGAAGGACCTCGACGCCTACGCGCAGGAGATGCAACTCGTCTTCGACGAGAACTGGTTCATGGTCGCCGAGACCGCGGAGGGCGAGACCGTCGCGGTCGCCATCACGGTGCCCGACGTCAACCAGGTGCTGGCGAAGATGAAGGGACGGCTGCTCCCGCTCGGCTGGTGGCACTTCCTGCGCAAGGGCAAGACGATCGACCGGGTCCGTGTCGGCTTCCTCGGGGTCAAGCCCGAGTTCCAGCACACCGGCGTCGCGGCGAAGATGTACGTCGAGCACTTCGACATGGCCTCGGCCACGCCGCAGACGTGGGGCGAGATGGGCTGGATCCTGGAGACCAACACGAACATGAACCGGGCCATGGAGGCCATGGGGGGAAGGGTGGTCCGGCGCTACCGGGTCTACGGGCAGGATCTGTAGCGTTAGGTCATGCGCCGTACCGAGTACCTGAAGGCCTCCCCACCGATGTTCCGCTCCCCGCTGCTCGATCGGTTCACGCGGGTGCATCCAGCGGTCCCCGTCGTTCTCTACCTCCCCGTCATCACCGTGCTGGTCGTCCTGGGGGTGACGCGCGTCGGCGCCCTCAATGCGCTGGGCCTCGTCCTCGGCGGCTATGCCGTGTGGACGCTCACCGAGTACTGGCTGCACCGCGTCGTCTTCCACTTCGAGCCCGAGAAGGGCATCGGAGCCCGGCTGCACTGGATGATCCACGGCGTCCACCACGACCATCCCAACGACCCGATGCGGCTGGTCATGCCGCCTTCGGCCAGCGTCCCGCTGGCGCTGATCTTCGCCGGGGTGTTCTGGCTCGTGCTCGGCGGCGACTACTCGCTGGCGTTCACGGCCGGCTTCCTGGCGGGCTACCTGGCCTACGACATGGTCCATTACGCGGTGCACCACCACCAGCCGCGGACCCGCGTCGGGCACCGCCTGCGCGAGCTGCACATGCGCCACCACTTCCAGGACGACGAGACGGGGTTCGGCGTCAGCGCGCCGTACTGGGATCGCGTGTTCGGCACCTCGCCGCGCACGCGGTCGTGATGGCGTCCTCGTAATCCGTCATGCTGTCTCGTTCGTGAGCGAGTCGCCGCAAGAGCACGAAGAGGCGGAGGTCGTCGACGGGCTGCCGGTCCCGGCGACCCCCGCGGTGGTCGAGTCCTTCCTGCCCGCACCCGTCCCCGCCCGCCAGGCGGCGGCGCTGGCCGCCACCGGGTTCGTGGCGGGCGCCGCCACGGTGGCGGTGGTCTCGCGGCGCCGGCACCGCACGCCGCGGCGCAAGCGGCGCAAGGCGAAGAGCGGCCTGGGCGAGATCGTGGCGTCGAACTCCTTCCTGGTCGACGTCCACCTCTTACGCACGAGATTGACCGTCGAGGTCCGCGTCGAGGTCGAGCCTCCCTGGCCGTTCCGGCTCGGGCGGCGGATCGGCTGACGGGCTGGCGCGCCGGCGCGGCGCGTCGCTGCAGCGGCTGCTGCACCTCGGCGGTGAGCGGGTCCACGTCGGGATCGTGCAGCCGGCGCCCGACCGGGTGCTGTTCGCGGCCCGCGCGGACTCCGAGCCGGCCGCGCACGAGGGCATCAGGCGGATGCGCTTCGCGACGGGCGTCGACGACGACCTGCGGCCGTTCTACGACCTCTTCCGCGACGACCCGCTGATCGGGAGGGCGGTGCGGGCGCACCCGAAGCTGCGCGTGCGGCGGCGCCCCGTCGCCTGGGAGGCGCTGTCCGCGGCGATCCACGAGCAGCTGATCGAGTTCGGCGACGCGGTCGAGATGCAGCGCCGCCTGATCGCCGCGCACGGCACGCTGTGCCCGGCGACGCGGCTGCGCGACGCCCCGACGCCCGCCGCCGTGGCGGCGCTCGCGCCGGCGCAGCTGATGCGCTTCGGCCTCGCGCCACGGCGGGCGATCGCGCTGCGCCGCGCGGCGATCGAGGTCTCGACCGGGCGCGCCGACCTCGAGCGCGCGCCCGCCGAGGCGGCCGCGCGGCGGCTGCTGCGGCTCCCCGACATCGGCCCGTGGACGATCGAGCAGCTGGCGCTCCACGGGCAGGGCCGCTTCGACGTCATCGCGGCCGGCGACCTCGGCTACATCAAGATGGTCGGCAGGCTGCTCACCGGGCTCCCGAAGGCGCGCGCCGAGATCCCGGAGGTGCGGGAGTTCTTCGCCCCGTACGGCGCCTGGAAGGGCCTGGCGGGCGAGTACTTCCGCTACGGCTGGGCGCGGGGGATGATCCCTACTCCAGCCCCGAGACGCCGGGATCCAGCCCCTCGCCCGGCAGGAACTCGTTGGTCTGAGCCCGCACCGCGTACGGCGGCTGCTTGATCAGCCCGTTCTGCTCCATCCAGGCCCCGTAGGCCTGCCACTGGGCGGGGTCCATCCAGCCGAACGTGCGGTCCTCGTCCTCGGGGAAGAACACCGGCAGCGTCGCCTTCACGGCGGCCGTCTGCAGCCCGCGGTCCAGGCCCGAGTCGGCCTCCAGCAGCGCGTCGACGCCGGACGGACGGGTCCTCCCGGAGCGCCCGGTGCCCGCGCGCGGTGGCCTGCAGGAAGCGGCGCAGGCGCGACGAGCCGTTCTCGTCGAAGTCCTCCCGCCGGGCCACGAAGACGAGCTCGTTGTAGGCCGGCACGCCGAGCTGGTCCATCTTGAGGATCACGGGCTTCTTGCCGCGGCGCTGGAGGTCGACGCCCTCGTAGTTCCAGAACGCGCCCAGCGTGGCGTCCACCCGCTTGGAGATCAGCGGGCGCGTGAAGTCGAAGCCGACGTTGGTCTCCTTCACGCTGCCCGGGTCGACGCCCGCCTTGTCGAGGATCGTCTTCAGGTAGGCGGACTGGTAGCCGATCCCGGCGGTGCCGACGCGCTTGCCCGCGAGGTCCTTCGCGCTCTTGATCTTCGAGGCGGGCAGCGCCATCAGCGAGGTCAGCGGCTTCTGCACGAGCGCGCCGATCGCGACGAGGTCGTCGGCGCCCTTGCTGCGCGCCAGCAGCAGCTCGGGCTCGTAGGAGAGGACGACGTCGGCGCGGCCGGCGCGCAGCAGCTTCAGCGGCGCGGACGGGTCCGGCGGCGGCTTGATCTCCACGTCGAGGCCGGCGCGGTCGTACTCCCCGGACGCCTGCGCGGCGTAGATGCCGGCGTGGTCGGCGTTGGGGAAGTAGTCGAGCACGAGGCGCAGCGGATCGGACTTCCCGCTGCGGGCGTCGCCTCCGGGCTCGCTCTTCTCGCCGCAGCCCGCGAGCGCGAGCGCGAGCGCGGCGATCAGGAGGATCAGGATCCGTTTCATGGTGCTCCTTGGGACGTCCGGGGTGTCCAGTCCACGACGCGGCGCTCCAGGAGCGCGAACAGGCCGTAGAGGGCGATCGCCAGCGCGAACAGCAGCACGCACGCCGCGAACGCGCGCGGCGTCTCGTACTGCCCGTTGGCGATCAGCAGGGTGTGGCCGAGGCCCTGGTCGGACCCCGCCCACTCGGCGAAGACCGAGCCGATGACGGCGACGGCGGCGGCGACCTTGACGCCGGTGAAGGTGGCGGGCAGCGCGCTGGGGGCCTCGAGGTGGCGCAGCTGCTGCCAGCGGCTTGCGTGGAGGCTGCGCAGCAGCTTGCGGGCGTCGGGGTCGACGTCGCGCAGCCCGTCGTAGAGGTTGATCGTGACCGGGAAGAAGCACACGAGCGCGACCAGCAGGACCTTGGGGGCGAGGCCGAAGCCGAGCACGAGGATCAGCAGCGGCGCGACGATCGGGACCGGCACGGCCTGCGAGCCGATGACCAGCGGGCGCAGCGCCTTGCGGACCGGCGGGAACAGGTGCATGGCCACGCCGAGCGCCACGCCGATCACGACCGCCGCGGCGAGGCCCGAGCACGACCTCCCCCGCCGTGACCGCGAGGTCCTCCGAGAGCAGCGCGCGGTCGGTCCACAGCGCCTGGGCGATGTCGGTCGGCGCGGGGAGCAGCAGCGGGTCGACGACCTCGCCGCGCACGAGCGCCTCCCAGCCGGCGAGCAGCACGAGGACGACGGCGAAGGCGGCCATCAGTCCTCCAGCGCTTCCAGCGCGCGCTCGCGCAGCTCGACGACCGCGAAGTCGGTCCGCGCGCGCGGCCTCGGGATGGGGACGTCGAGCGTCTCGACGACCCGTCCGGGGCGGGGGGAGAGCAGCACGATCCGGTCGGCCAGCAGGACCGCCTCCTCGACATCGTGCGTGACCAGCAGCACCGTGCGCGGTTCCTTCAGCAGCGCATCGGCGAGCCAGCGCTGCATCTGGCCGCGCGTGAGCGCGTCGAGCGCGCCGAACGGCTCGTCCAGGCACAGCACCGGGCGTCCGGCCAGCAGCGTGCGCAGGAACGCGACGCGCTGGCGCATGCCGCCGCTCAGCTCGCCCGGGCGCGCCTTCTCGAAGCCCTCCAGCCCGAACGCGGCGAAGTGCTCGTGGGCCGCGGTCCGCGCGGCCGCGCGAGACTCGCCGCGCACCCGCAGCGCCAGCCCGGCGTTGTCCAGCGCGCTCAGCCACGGCAGCAGCCCGTCGCGCTGGGGCATCAGCGCCGCGGGAGGCGAGTGCACCTCGCCGGCGTCGGGCGCGTTCAGCCCGCACACCAGCTCGAGCAGCGTCGACTTCCCGCACCCGCTCGGCCCGACCACCGCGACCGTCTCGTGCGCGGCGGCGCGCAGCGACACGCCATCCAGCGCGACGACGTCGCCGTAGGCCTTGCGCACCCCGGCGATCACCACGTCGCCGCCGGGCTCTGAGACATCACGAGGCTCCACGGGAGCCTCGAGTCTGGTCCACATCGCTCCCTCCGCGGGCATTACCCCACAGGTTCGAAGGGTCAGGTCCAGCGAGGACCTATCTCAGCCGGGCGATCTCCCCAGCCCCCCTGATTACGCCGGCCATGCTACCGCGATAGCGTCCCCCGCGCCGTGGACTGGGACGCCGAGGGGCTGCTCGAGGACCTGCCCGACGAGCGCGCCCGGACGGCGCGGCGGAAGCTGCTGGACGAGCTCCACGACGACGGGGTGGAGCTCGAGCGAGCTGAAGCAGGCCGTCAAGGAGGAGCGGCTGGCGCTGCTGCCGCTGGAGCGGCTGCTCGGCGGGGAGCAGCGGTACACGCTGCGGGAGATCGCGGAGGAGTCGGGCCTGGAGCTGTCGTCGCTGGAGGCCACCCGCCGGGCGCTCGGGCTCGCGGTCACCGGGCCCGGACGACCCGATCTACAACGAGGACGACCTGGAGGCCGCGCGGCTGGGCGCTGGCCGCCCGCGAACGCCGGCTTCGGCGAGGACCACATCCTGGAGACCAACCGGGTGCTGGGCCGCGGGATGGCGCGGTTCTCGGAGGCGCTGCGCACGCTGAGCGCGGACCTGATCATGCAGCCCGGCTCCGACGAGCACGAGCTGGCGCACCGGTTCGCCACCGTCGCGCAGGAGCAGCTGCCGCTCACCCGCGACTGGCTGCAGCACGTGTTCACGATGCACTTCCGCCAGATGCTGCGCAACGAGGCGGTCACGCTGCAGGAGCGCACCACCGGCCGCGGCGACGCGCGCACGCAGGCGATCGCGTTCGCCGACCTCGTCGGCTTCACCGAGCTGGGGGAGAGCGCGTCCTCGGAGGAGCTGGGCGACGTGGCGTCGCGGCTGCAGCGGCTGGCCGGCGACGTGGTCCAGTCGCCGGTGCGGCTCGTCAAGACGATCGGCGACGCGGTGATGCTCGTCTCCCCCGAGCCGAAGGACATGCTCGAGACGGCGCTCGAGCTGGTCGAGCGCGCCGAGGCGACCGAGGAGATCCCGGCGCTGCGGGCGGGCATCGCCTACGGCCCCGCGGTCAACCAGTGGGGCGACTGGTTCGGCAGCACGGTCAACCTCGCCAGCCGCCTCACCGCCCGCGCCCGCCCGGACTCGGTGCTGACCACCGAGGAGGTCCGCGAGGCGGTGGGGGAGGACGGCTACAAGTGGTCCTCGGCCGGCCCGAAGAAGCTCAAGGGCTTCTCGACGCCGGTGAAGACGTTCAGGGTTCGCCGACCTGACTGAAGCGGGCCGCGACGTCCTCGACCGGCGGCGGGTGGGCGAGCACGTGGCGGATCCGCAGCGAGCGCGGCGGAGCCGAACACGAGCGGCAGCCCGAGCTGGAACAGCGCGGTAGGCGAGCACCGACGCGGCGGCGAGGCTGAGCGGCGTGTCGAAGACCACGAACATGCCGATCAGGCCGCCCTCCGTGCCGCCGATGCCGCCCGGCGTGGGCAGCAGCGCGCCCGCGTGGCCGAGCGCGTAGGCGACGACGAACTCGCCGATCGGCGGCGCGCCGCCGCCGAACGCCTGGAACGCGCAGGCGAGGCTGGCGACGTCGAAGGCGAAGTAGCTGATCGAGCCGATCACGAAGTACGGGTCGCCGTGGCGCAGCAGGTGCAGCGTGGTGGCGGCGCTGTCGTGCAGGAAGCGCCGCACCTGCCACAAGGTGGTCCGGATCCGCCCGCCCTCGTGGCGTTCGAGGCGGTCGGTCGCATCGCGTACAGCACGGCGAGGCCGATGACGAGCGCCGCGACGGCGGCGGGCACCAGCGTCCACACGGGCGAGGCGCTCCCGGGCAGCGCGCCGACGCCCGTCAGCAGCCCGGCCGAGCACCAGCCCGGCGAACGACACCGCGCTGGTGGCCAGGAACAGCGCCGTGTGGCGCTCGACCGCGAGCGTGCCCGGCACGCCGAGCCGCCGCAGCACGTAGGCGCCCAGCGCCGGGCCCGCCGGCGCCGCCGGCGGGGAGCAGCACGTTGGCGCCCTGCTCGGCCAGCCCCAGCACCAGCGCCCGCCGCCACGGGAGCATCCGGTCGAACGCCGCCCACAGCGCGCGCACGAACCCGAGCATCGAGCCGACCGCGCACGCCGCGGTGGCCAGCAGCCACATCGGATCGGCCGCTCTCCAGCCGGGCGCGCACCTCGCCGATGCCCGGCAGCGTCGAGACCGCCACCACGACCACGACCGCCACGACCGCGAAGAAGGCGGCGCCGCTTGCCCGCCGCGCGCGAAGTCGAGCCCTGCCTGCGCGCGCGCTGTCGCTCACGCGTGCGCCGGGCGCGTGAGCGCCTTGACGAAGTCCTCCAGCTGGCGCGTCGTCCAGCACTCGTAGGCCTCGCAGAACTGCTCGTACGCGGCGATCACCGAGTCACCGTAGTTCCAGTACAGCCGCGGCTCGGGGTTGAGCCAGAAGGTGCGGCCCGGCGCGCTCGGCGATCTGCGCGAACACGTGCGCGGCGGGGTCGCGCCCGTTGGTGCGGGCGTCGCCGAGCACGATCACGGTCGCGCGCGGGTGCAGGTCGTCCTCGACCTGCACGAGGAACTCGCGCCACACGCGCCCGTAGTCGGTGTAGCCGGAGACGTCGGCCACGCCGGCGTCCTTGGAGATCGCGTCGCTGACCGCCTTGAAGGAGCGCTCGCGCTCGAAGACGTCGGTGACCTCGGAGATCCGCTCGACGAACACGAACGAGCGCATCTTGCGGAACGAGTCGTGCAGCGCGTGCAGCACGCGACAGGAAGAACACCGACGCCGACGTGACGCTGGTGGAGACGTCGCAGAGCACGTACAGCTCGGGCCGGCGCGGCCGCCGCGGCCGGTAGCGCAGCTCGACCGGCACGCCGCCCGTCTGCAGCGAGGCGCGCATCGTGCGGCGCACGTCGACGTGCGCGTGGCGCTTGCGCCCGCGCGTCTCGTGGCCCTGCGAGGCGAGCCGGCGCTTGAGCTGCATCACGACCCGGTGCACGGCGGCGAGGTCCTGCAGCGGCCCGGAGGGCAGCGCGCGGTCCAGCTCGTTGAGCGGCCGCGACGGCGGCAGCGCCTGCGTGCGCTCGATCTGCGCGCGCTCCAGCTCGCGCCGCAGGTGCAGCTCGAAGCGGCGGATCTGGTCGCGCGTGAGCGGCTCCGGCCGGGGAGCCGACGGGTCCTCGGTGACCTGGCCGCCGGGCTCGGACTTCAGCCCCAGCGAGCGGCGGATCCGCTGCACGTCGACGCCGAGCACGCCCGAGCCCTGTCCGCGCCGCCCGAACGCCGCGATCGCGAGCCGCGCGAGGTCGCGCATCGCCGCCTCGTTGCCCTCGCGGATCGCGCGCAGCACCTGCTCGCGGAGGTCCTCGAAGTCGATCCGCTCGCCGCCCGCGATGCCGTCGGCGGAGTCCTCGTCCCTCGGCGGCGCCCTCGCGCACGCCCTGGCGCAGCGCCTCGCCCTCCGCGGCGCGGAAGAAGAAGCGCTCGAACACCAGGTCGAACACCCGCCGGTCCTCCGGCGACTTGGCCAGCGTGGCGGCCAGCGCCTCGCGGAACGGCGCCGCGTCTCGGTCCACTCGACCTCGCCGAGCGCGGCGAACGCGTCGTTGAGCTCGGAGGTCCCGACCGCGACGCCCTCCGTCCGCAGCTCCTCCGCGAACCGCAGGACGTGGGCCGGGAAGCTCATGCCGCCAGCTTGACGCCGACCCGCTCGGCCACGGTGTCGAGGTCCGTGCGGTGCTTGACGATGATCGACAGCGTCGACTTGAAGACGTCGGCGCGTGATGTCGTCGGCGCCCATCAGCAGCAGCGCGCGCGCCCAGTCGATCGACTCCGCGATCGACGGCGGCTTCTTGAGGTCCAGCTCGCGCACCATGTGCACGACCTCGACGAGCCGCCGGGCGACCGTCTCGGGCAGCTCCGGGGCGTGCAGGCGCACGATCTCGAGCTCGTGCTCGGCGGTCGGGTAGTCGAGCCAGAGGTACAGGCAGCGGCGCTTGAGCGCCTCGGTCAGCTCGCGCGAGTTGTTGGAGGTGAGCAGCACGACGGGGTGCGTGCGCGCCTCGATCCGCCCCAGCTCGGGGATCGTGATCTGGAAGTCGCTCAGCAGCTCGAGCAGCATCGCCTCGAACTCCTGGTCGGTCTTGTCGATCTCGTCGATCAGCAGCACGACGGGCTCCTCGGAGCCGATCGCCTGCATCAGCGGGCGGGCGAGCAGGAACTCCTCGCCGAAGATGTCGTCCTGCACGGCGTCCCAGCCGGTGCCGTCGGACTCGGCCTGGATCCGCAGCAGCTGCTTGCGGTAGTTCCACTCGTACAGCGCCTTGGCCTCGTCGAGCCCCTCGTAGCACTGCAGGCGTATGAGCGTGCGGCCCAGGTAGCGGGACAGCGCCTTGGCCAGCTCGGTCTTGCCGACGCCGGCCGGGCCCTCGACCAGGATCGGCTTCCCGAGCCGGGCGGCGAGGTAGGAGACGAGCGCGGTGGATTCGCCGGGCAGGTAGCCGGCTCCGCGCAGGCCGGCGGCGACGTCTTCGGCGGACTGCGGTGCGATCACGGCGTCGAGTCTAGACTCGCCCGCGTGGACGAGACCTCGCCCGTGCCGTTCGCCGCGCTGATGGTGTTCGGCTTCCTCCTCGGATGCGCCGGGCACCTGTACAAGTCTCCGGCCACCGTCGCCGCCGGGATCGCGATCGCGTTCCTGGCCACGATCGGCGCGTACGCGGTCTATCTCACCTAGGCCCAGGCCCGCAGGAAGGTCAGCACCGCCAGCACGCGGCGGTGGTCGTCGTCGGTGGCGGGCAGGTCGAGCTTGGAGAAGATCGAGGAGACGTGCTTCTCGATGGCGCCGCCGGTGACCACCAGCTCGCGCGCGATGGCGGCGTTGGTGCGGCCCTCGGCCATCAGCGCCAGCACCTCGCGCTCGCGCGGCGTCAGCGCGCCGAGCGCGCCGGAGTCGCCGGCGTCGCGGTTGCGGAACAGCTCGGTGACGACCTCGCCGTCGAGCGCGGTGCCGCCGCGCCGCGACGCGCTCGATGGCGTCCACGAACGCCCGCACGTCGCCGACGCGCTCCTTGAGCAGGTAGCCGAACCCGGCCGCCCCGGTGGCGAGCAGCTCGGCCGTGTAGACCGGCTCGACGTACTGGCTGAGGATCAGGATCCCCGTCTCGGGGAACCGCTCGCGCAGCTCGATCGCGGCGCGCACGCCCTCGTCGGTGAACGTGGGCGGGAGCCGGACGTCGACGATCGCGAGGTCGGGCTTGTGGCCGTTGACGATGCGCAGCAGGCCCTCGGCGTCCTCGGCGACGGCGACGACCTCGATCCCGCGCTCGCGCACGAGCGCGACGAGCCCCTCGCGCAGGAGCGCGTTGTCCTCGGCGATCACGATCCGCATGGCAGCTCCACGCGGATCGCGGTGCCGAGGCCCGGCTCGCTGGCCACCTCGAGCGTGCCGTCGAGCGCCTCCGCCCGGTGGCGCAGGCCCGTGAGCCCGTTGCCGGAGGCGTCGGCGCCGCCCGGCCCGTCGTCGTTGACCTGCACGATCAGCCTCCCGTCCCGCTGGACCAGCGACACCGTGGCGCTGGCGCCGCGGGCGTGCTTGGCGACGTTGGTCAGCGACTCGGCGACGACGAAGTAGGCGGCGGTCTCGACGACCGGCAGCGGGCGCTCGGACAGCTCCGAGCTGACCTTGACCGGCACCGCCGAGCGCGCGCCCAGCGCCTCGACCGCGGCCGCGAGGCCGCGGTCGGCCAGCACCGGCGGCGCGATCCCGCGGGCGAGGTCGCGCAGCTCGGCGATGGCGGCGCTCGCCTCGCCCCGCGCGCGCCGCACCAGGTCGGCCTCCTCCGGGCGGTCGGCGAGCCGCTCCTCGGCCCGCCCGAGCTGCATGCTGAGCGCGACCAGCCGCGCCTGCGCCCCGTCGTGGAGGTCGCGCTCGATCCGCCGCAGCTCGGCGGCCTGCACCTCGACCGCCCCGCGCCGCGTGCGGGTGAGCTCGTCGACGCGCTCGGTCAGCTCCTGCTCGCGGCCGTCGCCCCACAGCCGGTCGCGGTAGACGACGAGGGCGAGGATCGCCGTCGCCGTCCCCGTGACGAGCGCCGGGATCAGCGGCCAGAAGAGGCCGCCGCCCGACATCAGCCACACCGCGACATGGGTGCCGAACAGGATCGCCGACAGCGAGCCGAGGATCGCCACGGCGCGCACGCCGGGCGGCTCCATCGGGAGCGCCCAGCGCAGCGCGGCGTGCACGGCCACGGCGGCGCGCCAGGCCGATCCAGACCCAGCCGGCCCAGAACGTCCCGGCGCCGGTCAGCGCCCACAGGATCGCCATCGCCAGCGCGATCACCGCCGAGATGGCGGCGTGCAGCGCGAACGCGGGCCCGTGGTCAGCGGGCATCGGCGACGGGGGTGGAGGGCACGCGGCGATGATCCCAGGCCGGTGTGCGGACGCGCCAGCGGCGGTCGCCCAGCAGGGCGACCGCGGCCGGCAGGGCGACGCCGCGCACCAGCGTGGCGTCGATCAGGATCGCCGCGGAGAGCGAGACGCCGAGCATCTTGTTCTCGACCATCCGCAGCGTCGCGAAGACGGCGAACACCGCGACCATCACGAGCGCCGCGCTGGTCACCGTCCCGCCGGTGGCGGCCACGCCCTCGGCCGCCGCCTCGCGGGCGTTCAGCCCGGCGCGGCGCCCCTCGCGCATCCGCTCGAGCACCAGGATCGTGTAGTCCATCGAGAGCCCGAACAGGATCACGAATGCGAACAGCGGGAGCCAGGTCGTGACCACGCCGTCGGACTCGAAGCCGAGGATGCCCTCGGCCCACTCGTGCTGGAACACCGCGCTCAGCACGCCGTAGGTGGCGCCCAGCGAGAGCAGGTTGAGCCCGATCGTCGCGGCCGCCAGCGGGAGCGAGCGGAACGCGGCGAGCAGGAGCACCATCGCCAGGCCGAGCACGAACACGATCACCAGCGGCGTGCGCGCGCTGAGCCGGTCCTCGAAGTCGGCGCTGTCGGCCGCCTCGCCGGTGACGAGCGCCGGGCCGACCTCCTCGCGCAGCTCGCGCACGGTGTCGCGCGCGGCGTCCGGGCCCTTGTCGGGCATCGGCACCGCGACGACCGCCGTCCGCGCGTCGTCGGACACCGTCACGCGGACCTGCCCGCGCCCGCCGGTGATGGCCAGCGCGCGGTCGCCGAGCTCGCGCAGCTCCGGGGAGGCCGGGTCCAGGTCGCTGCCGCGCACGACGATCTGGGCGTCCTCGGGCGCGCCGGGGAACGAGCGCTCGATCGCGGCGTCGGTCTTGACCGTCTTCAGGTCGCCGGGGAGCGACGTCTCGCCCGTCTTCATCTGCAGCGCCGGGACGGCAAGTGCGCCCAGCACGCAGACGGAGGCGACCAGCCACGCCGCGGGGCGGCGCGTGACGGCGGCGGCGACGCGCGCCCAGACGCCCACGCGGCGGCGCCGGGTGCGGCGGCGGCGCATCCACGGCATCCGGCCGCGGTCGATCCGGTCGCCGAGCAGCGCGAGCGTCGCCGGCAGCACCGTGAGCGAGCCGATCACGCTGAACGCGACGACGATGATCGCGCCGAGCGCCATCGAGGTGAACACGTCGAGCCCGGTGATCAGCAGGCCGGCCAGCGAGATCATCACGGTCAGGCCGGAGACGAGGATCGCGCGGCCCGCCGTGGCGGCGGCGACGTCCAGCGCTACCTCCGGGCTGCGGCCCCGGCGCCGCTCCTCGCGCTCGCGGCGGATGTAGAAGAGCGAGTAGTCGACGCCGACCGCGAGGCCGATCAGCAGCACCAGCGCGCCGGTCGAGCCGCCGTCGGGCGCGAACTGGGAGACGACGCCGAAGACGCCCATGGCGGCCGCGACCGAGGTGAGGCCGAGCATCAGCGGCACGAAGGCGGCGACAAGCGCGCCGAACGCGAGCAGCAGGACGGCGACGGTGATCGGCAGCGAGAGCTTGCCGGCCTTGCCGAGGTCCTCCTCGAGCAGCGCGTTGAACTCGTTCTCGCCGGTGCCGGCGCCGGACTGGGCGAGCGAGACGTCCGGGTGGTCGGCGCGCACGCTCGGCGACGGCGCGCTCGAGCGGCGCGACGTGGTCGGCGGCGTCGGCGGGATCGCCGCGCAGCCTGGCGATGACGAGCGCTGTACGCCCGCCGTCGGCGGTCAGCTCGGGTGCGCCCTCCGGACCCTGGGCGTCCTTGACCGCCGGCAGCGCGGCGAGCCGGGCGGCGACGGCGTTCGCGGCGGCGGCGGTGTCGGCGGGATCGCCGGAGCGGACCAGCACCCGCTCGGCGGCGGGGTCCTGCAGGTCGGCGGCCTCGACGAGGGCGTCGGCGCGGGCCGACTCGCCGGTCCCGCCCTCGGAGAAGCCGATCGTCTTGGTGCCGGTCACGGCGCCTGCCGCCGAGCAGGCCACGACGAGCAGCAGCCACAGGGCGATGGTGGTCTTGGGGCGCCGTGTCGCGGCGCCGACGATGCGTTGGAGTCCCATGCCCGTAACGGTCGTCGCGCACGGGCTCTGGATCATTGAGGCGCGGCGGCGTCTTGCGGGCCGCGCGCCCCCGGGCGCGGGGTGGGGCTAGCCGGACCTGGTGGCCGCCTGGACGACCGAGCCCGCGCCCGGAGCGCGGCCGGCGAACACGACCGTCGGGCCGCTCGCCGGCGAAGCCCGCCACGCCGGAGAGGGCGCGCTGCCCGGCCGGCGAGACGGCCTCAGGGGGCCCGAACGGCTGCGTCGAAGGGGGCCAGCGCGGCAGCTGACGGTGCTCGTGGCGCCCTCCACACCGCCGTCCCAGACGGCGATCAGCGTCCCGCCGGGGCTCACGGCGAGATCGGAGAGCAGCGCGTCGGCGCCCGCCGCGGAGACGTCCTGCGCCGGCTGCATCCGGCCGTCCTGGCCGACCCGGGCCACGCGCACGCGGCGATCCGCGCCGTCGCTGCCGCTCCACGCCACCGAGACGTTGCCGGACGGGTCGGCGACGGCGTCGACGGGGCGCCCGAGGCCCTCGTCGCCGGGCATGCGCTCGAGCAGCTCCGCGCGCCGGAAGCGGTCCGCGCCGGACGGGCGCACCGCCGCCTGGAAGAACACCGGGCCGCTGCCGCCGCCCTCGCTGGCGAACTGCGCGCTCCAGGCGAGCACCGCGCGGCCGTTGAGCGTCACGACCGGGTGCAGCTCGGCGAAGAAGGCGTCCTCGGAGCGGATCGTGTCCGTGGCGCGGAAGCTCGCCCGGCGCCGCGGCTTGAAGCGGGTGCGCAGGACGCCGCGGGCGTCCCACGCGACGAGCACGTCGCCCGAGGCGCCGACCGCCGCGGCGACGCTGCGGATGCGCCCGGTCGCGAGCCGGCGCGGCGCGCCGAACCGGCCGTGCGCCTTGCGCAGCGACGACGTACACGCGGTCGGTGCGCGTGCCGCGGTCCTCGAACCAGGCGAGCACCGCGTCGCCGCTCGGGGCGGCGGCCAGCGAGACGTCGGCGACCCGCCCGCGGTCGAGCCGGCGGAGGACCCGGGCCTTCCCGAACGTCCCGTTCGTGTGCCCGCTGCGGACCGCCACGCGCCGCTCGCCCGCGACCGCCAGCAGCGCGCCGTCGCGCCCGTAGGCGACCGGGCCGGCCACCAGCCCCGTGGAGGTCGGCGCGACCAGCCGGCGCCGGGGGCCGAACGCGGCGGCGTTGCCCGCGCGCGGCGCCCCGGCGAGGCCGGCCCTCGCGCCGGTCGCGAAGCGCCACGTGGCCAGCGCCGAGCCGTTGCCCGCGACGGCCAGCCCGAGGCCGTCGAAGAAGTCCCGCTCCGCCGACAGTGGCTGCGGCGGCGACCACGTCTGCGCCCGGACGCGGGCGCAGGACGAGCAGGAGCACGAGCAGGGCGGCGAGGGCGGCGCGCATGGCGGTTGAAACGCGCGGCCGCGCGCGATGTTGCGTCAGAACAGGCGGTCGGGGTCCTGCGGCTCGGTCGGCGGCTTCGTCCGCCGCTCGCCGGGCGGCGGCGGCGGCTCGTCGCCCTCCCAGTTCGGCCGGTCGCGCAGCACCTCCGTGACCGCCGTCGCGTCGCGCGGCTCGCGGTCCTCGGCGCGGCGGCGCGGGCGCGGCTCGGCCGCGCTCCCAGTCGAGGTCCTCCGCCGGGTTGGGCGGCTCGGGGCGGTGGGCGGCGCGCACGCGCGCGCCCGCCACGATCAGCGCCGCGGCCGCGCCGAGCGCGACGATGAAGCCCCACTGGATGCCGACCTCCGTGCTCGCGCCGTCGTCGCCGGGGCGGTCGAACACCCGCCAGATCAGCAGCACCATCGCCCAGCCGCCGGCCAGCGAGATCACGAGGCCGTCGCCGCCGGGGAGGTGGAAGCCCTTGCCCTCCATGCGCGCCCAGATCAGGAACAGGACGCCGCGCGGCCACGAGCAGCACCGCGGCCTCGACGAACGTGAAGACGCCGAACGCGCTCAGGCTGTCCTGCACGAAGGCGCTCTTGCCCGTCGGCACGAACGACTTCTGGTACCAGGGCAGGAACAGCGAGAGCACCAGCACCAGCGCGGCGATGGCGGCCATCCGCAGCTCCGGTGCCAGCTCCCGTACGCGCTTCTGGAAGCTCATCCGACCGCTGTGGAGCGCTGCGCCTCCATCGCCTCGAGCAGCAGCGCCGAGTCGTGCTCGGACACCGTGCGCAGCTGCCCCTGGAAGGCGAGCGTCCAGTGCTCGGCCGGCCACTTGGCGGCGTGCTCGAGCCGGTCCACCACGCGCTCGGCCGGCAGCCACTGCTCCTCGTCGAGCACGATCTCCGGCCGCGACTCGAAGCGCCATGGATACGGGTCGGCCGCCCCGGGCTTGCCGGGCCACACCTTCGCGCGGTCCTCGAACATGTCCGAGGTCAGCAGCAGCGAGCCGCCGAACGCCTTCACGCGCGTCAGGTAGAGCACGATCCGGTCGCCGGGCACCATCTGCTCGGCCTGCCGGCGGCGGCGCTCCTTCATGCCGATCAGCGTGAAGCCGCGCTCGCGCGTGGCGGCGTAGTTCTCCGGCGAGCCGGTGAGGATCCAGGTCTGCTGCACCGCACCCGAGTCTGTCATTCGATCGGGATGTCCTCCACCTCGACCGACGGGGCCTCGCCGGGCTCCAGGCGCTCGATCGAGTAGTCCAGGACGGCGCGCAGGGCGATCAGCAGCTCGCGCAGCGCCTGGGCCAGCTGGCGCGCCAGCTCCGGCGGCAGCGTCCCGCGCGCCAGCTCGAGCAGCCCGGTCAGCGCCGACAGGTCGGGGAACGCGGGCTCGCCGCGTTCGCGGCCGGGCGCCTCGAAGCCGCGCGGGGGGATGCCCGCCCGGGCGATCGACTCGGCGCGCTCGGTCGCCTCGCGGACCAGCCGCTCCGCCTCGCGCACGGCGTCGAGCGGATCAGGCACGGACCGGCTCCTGCGGCCTCGAAGCCGACGACCAGCGAGCCGTCGGCGAGCGCCGCCGAGCTGGGCCGGTAGCCCGCCAGCGCGCCCGGCAGCATGATCGTGCGCTTGTGGCCGTCGACGCGGACGATCAGCTCGAGGCCGATCTTCTTCAGCGACACGTCGCCGCGGGAGACGAACGGCAGGTCAAGCCGCAGCTCCGCGCGCTCGTCGCCCAGCGTCAGCTCCTGCGTGACGCGGTCGTGCAGCACGGCCGCGGGGTCGCCGTCGCCGAACAGCTCGCCGGCCAGGCGGTCGAGCATCTCGGCGCCGAGCACCTCGCGCTCGAAGTAGGGGGCCCGCAGCACCGGCACGGGCGCGAAGCCGGAGTCGACGAGCTCCATCTGCTGGGCCTGGACCTCGCGCCAGGCGCCGAAGTACTCGCCGACCTGCTCCGGGAACATCCGGTTCACGACCACCGCGTCGGTCACGTAGCCGTACAGGTTCAGGTAGGTGAAGGTGCGCATCGCCTCGGCCACCACCATGCGGTCGGGCGTCATCACCAGCCGGATCGAGGCGTGCCGCGCGTCGCGCAGCAGCTCGTGCATCTCGACCAGGTTGGCCACGAGCGCGCTGGATCTCGCCGACGACGCGCTCGTCGGGGAGCGAGAGGTCCAGGAACGCGCGCGCGAGCGGCCGCGCGGCGGACAGCAGCGCGGTCTCGCGCCCGAGCACCTTGTCCAGCCACCAGCGCGCGGCGTCGGGGAACGAGAGCAGCCGCAGCGTCTCGCCGGTCGGCGCGCAGTCGACGATGATCGCGTCCCAGTCGCCGGACGAGGCGTGCTCCTTGAGCGCGAGCAGGCTGAACAGCTCGTCGCCGCCGGGCGGCACGGTCAGCTCCTCGGCCGCGATCCGCTCGACGCCGCGCTCCATCAGCACGCCGCCGAGCCAGTCCTGCACCCCCGACCAGTGGCGCTCGAGCTCGTCCTGGGCCTGCACCTGCTGGGCGAACAGGCCGTCGCCGACGTCGGTCGGCGAGCCGCCGACGGGCGCGTCGAGCGACTCGGCGAGCGAGTGCGCCGGGTCGGTGGACAGCACGATCGTGCGCATGCCGGCGGCGGCGCAGCGGCGCGCCGTGGCGGCGGCGACGGACGTCTTGCCGACGCCGCCCTTGCCCGTGTAGAGGATCGTCCTGGGCGCGTCCAAGCCGAGCAGGCTAGTCGCTGGGCTTGCGCTTCTTCTTTTTCTTGGGCTTGAGCACCTCGACCGGGCCCTCGACCGTGCCGGGGTTGCCCGCGAGGTCGCGCGCGATCAGCTCGACCGTGTAGACGCCGCGCTTGCGCGGGACCTGCCAGCCGAGCGTGTGCGGGCCGCGGGAGAGCGAGCCGACGTAGCGCGTGTGCACGACCGAGTCCCCGCGCGTGATCCGCAGCGTGACGCCGGAGATCTTGTCGATCGCCATGCGGATGCGCGAGTAGGTGCCGCCGCGCAGCCGCGTGGTCCCGAGCTTGAGCACCGGCGGGGTCGACAGGTCCTCGGTGAAGTTGTCGCGCGCCCCGCAGTAGACGGGGCTGTCGGTGCGGTTGCACAGCGAGTCCAGGAAGTCGCGCAGGAGCGTGTGGTAGCCGAGGTCGGACTCGTGCGTGACCGACCCGCGCGAGTACAGCGACCAGGCGCCGGTGTCGTAGGTCGGCACCTCCTGGCGCGCGCGCAGCTCACCCTGGGCGTAGAGCGCCTTGGCGCGGTCGTCGATCGCCAGGCGGCCGTAGTCGTAGAGGCCGACGAGCGACTGCACGAACCCGTTGAGGATCCGCAGCTGGGGCTCGAAGGAGTACTGCGCGTAGTGCGCCCCCGCGCCCGCGGGCACGCGCACG
The DNA here is from genome assembly GCA_963723395.1 of uncultured Solirubrobacteraceae bacterium. Lineage (GTDB taxonomy): Bacteria > Actinomycetota > Thermoleophilia > Solirubrobacterales > Solirubrobacteraceae > DATFQI01. The sequence goes on from CAVRQL010000012.1 coordinate 58,603, forward strand.
CCCTCGGGCGCGGCCGTCTCGAAGATGGTCAGCGCCCGGCTGGTGACGGGGAAGACCTGCTCGCGCCGGTTCAGGCGCGTCGCCGCGCGGGAGAGCGCCTGCAGCGCGGTGCCCTGGGCGAGCGAGGAGACCCACGGCGCCTTGCCGGCGCGGTAGGGGAAGTAGTACTCCCACGCGAGGCCGCCGGCGCGCTCGGCGGCCAGCGGCAGCAGCTCGTCGACCGCCGCTCCGAGCGCCGTGTTCTGGCGCGAGGACCACAGCGCGTTGACCTTGCCGAAGGTCCCCAGCACCTGGATCTGGATGCCGGCGCGGGGGTAGTACTGCCAGACGATCTGCGAGCCCTCGAAGCCGACGCGGCGGCCGGAGGACAGCAGCGGCCCCTCGGTCCACCACTCGACGTTGCGCTGCAGCGTGAGGAACAGCGGGTTCAGGCGCGAGACGGTGAGCTGCCCGCGCGCGGCGACGTCCTCGAGCGTCTTGACGACCGCGCCCAGCTCGAGCTTGCGCGCGCCCTTGAGCTTCTTCACCTTCTTCTTGGCGTCCTCGTAGGCGGCGCGGCGCTCGGCGTAGGTCGCGTCGTCGATCGCGCCGGACGCGCGCAGGTCCTTGAGCACGCCGCGCGACGGTCTTCTTGCGCGCGCTCGCGCTCGCGAAGGGGGTCCGCGCGGTGACCTGGCCGCCGACCTCCGGGAACGTGGTGGAGGGCGCGAGCGAGTGCGCGTGCGTGCGCACCTTCCCGTCCTTGCCCATCACCAGAACTGGCGCTGCGGCGGCGGTTGCGGGGATGCAGAGGCTGCACGCGACGGTAATCGCGATCCAACGAATCGTTCGCATTGAACCCATCAACCCGATGCTAGGCTCGCGGTTGCGGGCCAAGGATGCCTGCAATGCACCCTGCGCCTCGCCAGCCGCGGGCCGCCCTGGAAGGAGACCCCCGCCTCATGACGATCCGCCCGCGAATCCTCTTGCTCATCCTCGCCGCTGTCCTGGCAGCGCTGATCGCCGGATGCGGCGGCTCTGGCGGAGGAGGCGACTCGGCCGACGAGGGCACGAGCGTCGACGATCTGCTGACCAAGACGTTCTCGGGCACCAAGAAGGTCGAGTCCGGCAAGCTGGACCTCAGCCTCGGCATCGACATCCAGGGCAGCTCCGACTCGCAGCTGCAGGGCCCGATCTCGCTCAAGCTGTCCGGCCCGTTCCAGACGCAGGGCAAGGGCGAGCTGCCCGAGTTCGACATGGACGCCAGCTTCGAGGGCGCGGGCCAGAACCTGAAGGCCGGGCTGACCTCGACCGGCGACAAGGGCTTCGTGAACTTCCAGGGGACCGAGTACGAGGTCTCCGACCAGGTCTTCCAGCAGTTCAAGACCGGCTACGAGCAGGCGCAGAAGCAGAGCAAGAAGAAGAACGGCGACGAGCAGTCGCTGGCCACGCTCGGCATCGACCCGCGCCGCTGGCTGACCAACGCCAAGAACGAGGGCGAGACCAAGGTCGGCGACACCGAGGTCATCAAGATCACCGGCGGCGTCGACGTCAACAAGCTGCTCGACGACGTCAACTCCGCGCTCGAGAAGGCGCGCGGCCTCGGCGTCCAGGGCTCCGAGCGAGCTTCCCGAGAAGCTCACCGAGGAGCAGAAGAAGCAGGCCGCCGACGCGATCAAGAACCTCAGCGTCGAGATCTACACGGGCAAGGACGACACGACCCTGCGCCGCATGGTCGTGAAGATGGACGTCCAGGCGCCCGCCGGCTCCTCCGGCAGCGCCGAGTCCGGCTCGCTGACGCTCGACTTCTCGCTGCTGGACCTCAACGAGGACCAGGAGATCAAGGCGCCCGTCCGGCGCGAAGCCGTTCGACCAGCTGCTCGGCCAGCTCGGCGGCCTCAGCGGCCTCGGCGGCGCGGGCAGCGGCTCGCTCGGGCGGTGGCGCCTCCGGCGGCGGCGCGTCCGCCGAGGACCTGCAGAAGTACTCGGATTGCGTGCAGCAGGCCGGCGGCGACAACGCCAAGGTCGCGAAGTGCGCCGACCTGCTCTCACCGTAGCCTCATGAATCCGTAAGCTCCGGCGCCCGTGACGCAGCCCGAGCAACGCTTCAACCTGCGCCGCTTCCTGCTCAGCGGCGCGGGTTGGCCGTACCTGCTCGTGCCGTTCATCCCGATCGCGATCGCGCTCGAGCTCGCGCACGCCGAGCGCCACGCTGGTGTTCGTCGCCTCGGCGCTGGGCGTGATCCCGACGGCGGCGCTGATGGGCCGCGCGACCGAGGAGCTGGCGGCGCGCGTCGGGCCCCGGCATCGGCGGGTTCCTCAACGTGACGTTCGGCAACGCGCCCGAGCTGATCATCGCCTTCTTCGCGCTGCGCGAGGGCCTGCAGGAGGTCGTCAAGGCGTCGCTGGTGGGCTCGATCCTCGGCAACGTCCTGCTCGTCATGGGCGCGGCGATGCTGGTCGGCGGCCTCAAGCGCGAGCGCCAGACGTTCGACCGCACGGCGGCCAACACGCAGTCGCTGATGCTGCTGCTGGCCTGCGTGGCGCTGATCATGCCGGCGATCTTCGAGCTGGTGATCGGCGGCAGGCTCCCGAACCCGACCGAGAAGTCCCAGCAGTTCCCGAACGACCTCGAGGCGATGTCGGTCGGCGTGGCGATCGTGCTGCTGCTCTCCTACGTCGCCGGGCTGGTCTTCTCCCTGCGCACGCACAAGGACCTCTTCAACCCCGCCCACGCCGAGGAGGACCACGTCGGCGAGCCGTGGTCGGTGAAGAAGAGCGTGATCGCGCTGGCGCTGCGCCGGCGTGGCGGTCGGCGTGATGTCCGAGATCCTCGTCGGCTCGATCAGCGAGGCGTCGGAGTCGATCGGCCTGTCGCCGTTCTTCGTCGGCATCATCGTCGTCGCGATCGTCGGCAACGCCGCCGAGCACTGGGTGGCGATCTACTTCGCCTCGCGCGACAAGATGGACCTGTCGGTCAACATCGCGATCGGCTCGAGCGCGCAGATCGCGCTGTTCGCCGCGCCCGGTGCTGGTCCTGCTGTCGTTCTTCGTCGGGCCGTTCCCGATGGCGCTGGTCTTCAACGGTCTCGAGCTGGGGGCGATCGTGCTGGCGATCCTGATCGCCAACCAGGTCACGCAGGAGGGTGAGTCGACCTGGTTCGAGGGCCTCCAGCTGCTAGCCGTATATGCCGTGCTGGGCCTCGTCTTCTTCTACGTCTGATGCCTCAGACGTTCGCGTTCTTCTCCGGCCCGCATCCCGTGGCTGGCCCTGGCCGGGGTGACCGTGGTCTGCCTGTGGGTGGACCTGCACTTCTTCGCGCGCGGCCGCGAGCCGAGCTTCCGCGAGGGCGCCATCTGGAGCGTCGGGTGGCTCGTGTTCTCGCTGCTCGTCGGGTTCGTCGTGCTCGTGCTGTCCGACGCCGACGACGCGATCACCTACACGACCGTCTACTTCATCGAGCGCTCGCTGTCGCTCGACAACCTGTTCGTGTTCCTGCTGCTGTTCTCGTACTTCGGGATCGCCGAGGAGTACCGGGCGCGGCTGCTGTTCTGGGGCATCGCCGCGGCGCTCGTGCTGCGCGGCCTGGCGATCCTCGGCGGCGTCGCGCTGATCGAGCAGTTCCACTTCGTCATCTACGTGCTCGGCGTGCTGCTGCTCGTGCTCGCCTACCGGATCCTCCAGGGCGTCGACGAGAACGTGGACCCGGACAGGAACCTGATCGTGCGCGGCGTGCGGAAGTTCTTCCCGGTCACGTCCGAGGACGAGGGCGGCCACTGGTTCAAGAACATCGACGGCAAGCGCCACGTCACACCGATCTTCCTGTGCCTGGCGGCGATCGTGGCGGCCGACATCGCCTTCGCGGTCGACTCGATCCCGGCCGCCTTCGCGATCACCCGCGACTCGGTGCTGATCTGGATGGGCAACGTGTTCGCGCTGCTCGGCCTGCGGGCGCTGTTCGTGCTCGTCGAGGGCCTGATCAGGCGCTTCCGCTACCTCGACGAGACGATCGCCGTCGTGCTCGCGCTGGTGGCGGTCAAGCTGCTGATCGAGGACCTGTACAAGATCGGCCCGGTCGCCTCGCTGTTGATCGTCGCCGCGGCGTTCGCGGTCGGCATCATCGCGTCGGTGATCGCCGACCGGCGCGATCCCGATGCCGCCGCCAAGCGCGAGGAGCGCGGCCAGCGCACCTCGCGCTCGGACGACGACGACGCGGACGGCTCAGGCGACGAGGCCGATGCGGAGGCCCCGACGAGCGCGCGCTGAGCGCCGGCGCTCCTGGCGGGCGCGCAGGCGCAGCATCGCGACGGCGTCCGCGGTGCGCACGAACGGATCGGCGGCGACGCGGTCGTCGGCCACCGACAGGGCGGCGACGGCGCGGCCGTCGGCGACGGCCAGCAGGACCGGCTCGAGCGAGCGGCTCGGTCTCGTCGAGGGCGGTGAGGCGGGCGATCGTTCCTTCGTCGACGGGCCCGGCGGGGAGGAGGTAGAGGGCGGAGGTGGAGGGCATGCCTGCAGTGTGCGCCTCTAATCCGTTCACGTCCATCGCGAGTTCCTATCGTTCATCTGTAAGCTCCGCTTCACGATGCTCGACGTCCGGCGCCTGCGGCTGTTGCGCGAGCTCGCCGAGCGGCGCACGGTCACGGCCGTCGCGCACGCGCTCTCCTACACGCCGTCGGCCGTGTCCCAGCAGCTCGCGGCCCTGGAGCGCGACGCCGGCGTCCCGCTGCTGGAGCGCGTCGGGCGCGGCGTCCAGCTCACCGAGGCCGGCCACCGGCTGGTGGCGCACGCCGACGTGGTGCTCGCGCGGCTCGAGGCGGCCGAGGCCGACCTCGAGATCGTCTCCGGCCGGGTCGGCGGGCCGGTGCGGATCGCCACCTTCCAGACCGCCGCCCACGCGCTGGTGCTGCCCGCCATGCGGCCGCTGGAGGAGCGCTACCCCGACCTGCGCTGCCAGGTCGTCCAGGCCGAGGCCGAGGACGCGCTGCCGGCGCTGCGGCTCGGCGACGTCGACGTCGTGCTGGCCGAGGAGTACGACCACGCGCCGCGCCAGCGCGACCCGGCGCTCGAATACCGCGACCTGTGCCGCGACGAGCTGGTGTTCGCGGTCCCCGACGGGCACCCCGCCGCCGCACAGACGTCGATCGCGTTCGCGGACCTGGCGGGCGACGAGTGGGCGGGCGGCGAGCTGGACACGGCCTGGCACGACATGCTCGTGCGCGCGTGCCGCTCGGTCGGCGGCTTCGAGCCCGACGTGCGCCACTTCGTCGACGACGTGCAGCTGATCCTCGGGCTGGTGGCGGCGACCGGCGCGGTCGCGCTGGTGCCGCTGATGGGCTGGTCGGGGGAGATGGAGGGCGTCAACGTGCGCCCGGTCGGACGGGCTGGACCTCAACCGGCGGATCTTCACCGCCGTGCGCGCCGGCACGGGCGAGCGGCCGGCCCAGCGCGCCGTGCGTGAGGCGCTGGCCGAGCGGGCAACGGCACTCGGGTTGGAGACCACAGCGATGATCATCGACATCGCCCCGGGGCTGTGGATCTGGCGGGTCGACCACCCGGAGTGGGACGGCCAGGACGACTGGGATCCCGCGGTCACGTGCACCTGCGTGGAGTCGGGCGGAGAGGTCGTCGCGATCGACCCGCTCGGGTCCGACGAGGCGTACGAGCGCCTCGACGCCAGGCCGCCCACCGTGGTGGCGATCATCAAGCCCGACCACGTGCGCGACGTCGACGCCTTCGTGGCGCGCTACGGCGCGAAGGCGTACGGCCCGATGCTGTTCTGGCGCGACGACATCCCGGAGACCGATCTCGTGCCGCTGGACCCCGGCGAGGAGCTGCCGGGCGGGCTGCTCGCGCTCTACGACGGCCGCGGGCGCCTCGAGACGCCGCTGTGGCTCCCCGAGCAGCAGACCATCGTGTTCGCGGATGCGCTGACGGCGCCCGACGGCGAGCTGCTCGTCTGGGCCACGCCGTGGCACGAGAAGCGCACGCTGCCGTCCCTGCGGGAGATGCTCGACCTGCCCTTCGAGCGGGTGATCGTGTCCCACGGGGAGCCGGTCCACGACCGCGACGAGTTCGAGCGGGCGCTGGAGCGCCCGCCGTACGGAGTCCTCGAGGGCTCCTAGTAGTCGTCGTCCGGGTCGGGCTCCAGCTCTTCCTCTTCCTCGACGACGTCGTCGTCGGTGTCGGGGCCGGTGCCCACCGAGCGGGTCTCGAAGCGCTCGACCAGCTCGTCGCGCCGGTGCTCGTCGACCGCCGGCTCGTCGCCGAGCAGGACCCACTCCTGGTCGTCGTCCTCCTCGACCAGGCCGGTCTCGATCGCGGTCGAGTCGTCGACGACGATCACGACCTCCGTGGCCGGGTTGTAGTAGGTGCCCGGGCGGTTGGCGAGCTCTTCCAGGTCGAAGCGGCGGACGTCTGCCATGCGGCGCAGCCTACCCGGGAAGGTCGCGGAGTTGACGTGCGATCTCGGCCTCCACGTCGAGCGGCTCCTTGCCTCGCGCGATGCGGCGCGCGTTGCGGGCCTCGACGAGCTGCCGGACCTCGTCGAGGATCTCGGGATCGGTGGCGGCGGACGGCCGCGTCAGCTCCTGCAGCTCGGCCTCCACGTCCACCGGCTCCTCGCCGCGGGCGGCGCGGCGCGCGTTGCGGGCCTCGAGCATCTGGCGGATCTCGGCGTCGCGCTCAGCGGCGCTGATGGGGGCGGCCTCGGAGGCGCGCGGGCGCAGGTCGCGGTCCTCTCCGATCGACATCCCGCCGCGCCCGATGTCGTCGTACAGACGCCCGCGGCCGAACAGCGTGAGGATCGCGACGACCGCCCCGACGCCGACCACCACGAAGATCACGATGCCGAACGCGTCCTGCATGCATCACGATTGTGCCCATGTGGCGGCGGCTGCAGGCGCAGGACCATGGCTCCGAGGCGCCCGGCGCTGTTCCCGGACCAGTACGCGCTGGCGCATCGTGACCGGACTAGTGCTGCTCGCCTCGATCGCCCTTGTCGTATGGGCATTTTTCGGCTGAACGGGTACCATCCCCGTAGGCATTGACTGACCAGTCAATCGCGTACGAATTCGAGGAGCCGAGAAACCCGTGGTCGATTTCACGCTGACCGACGAGCAGAAGGCGCTGCGCGAGATGGCGCACGACTTCGCCGCCAAGGAGATCCGTCCCGTCGCCTGGGAGTTCGACAAGGAGGGCACGTGGCCCGATGCCGTCCTGCGCAAGGCGTGGGAGGTCGGGCTGATGAACACGCACGTGGGCGAGGAGTACGGCGGGCCCGGCGCCTCCTACCTCGATGGATGCATCATCGAGGAGGAGCTCTCGTGGGGCTGCTCGGGCATCACGACGTCGCTCGGCGCCAACGGCCTCGCCTCCGCGCCGCTCGCGCTGGCCGGCTCCGAGGAGCTCAAGAAGCAGTACCTCGGGATGCTCACCGAGGACTTCAAGCTCGCCTCCTTCTGCCTCACCGAGCCCGACGCGGGCTCTGACGTGAGCGGCATGCGCACCACCGCGGTGCGCAAGGGCGACAAGTACGTCATCAACGGCTCCAAGTGCTTCATCACCAACGGCGGCTACGCCGACTGGTTCACGGTCTACGCCAAGACCGACAAGGAGGCCGGCCACCGCGGGATCTCCTGCTTCCTCGTGCCCAAGGACGACACGGTCACGGTGGACAAGAAGGAAGACAAGATGGGGCAGCGGGCCTCCAACACCGCGACCATCACCTTCAACGACACCGAGATCCCGGCCGACCACCTGATCGGCGAGGAGAACAAGGGCTTCAAGATCGCGATGATGACCCTGGACCGCACGCGCCCCGGCGTGGCGGCCATGGCCACGGGCATCGCCCGCGCGGCGTTCGAGTTCGCCACGAACTACTCGAAGGAGCGCGTCCAGTTCGGCGTGCCGATCGCGATGCACCAGGCGATCCAGTTCATGATCGCCGACATGTCGACCAAGGTGCACCTCTCGCGCCTGGCGACCTGGAACTCCGCCGTGCTGCTCGACCAGGGCCGCCGCAACACGCTCGAGTCCTCGCACGCCAAGCGCTTCGCCGCGGACACCGCGATGGAGGTCACCACCGACGCCGTGCAGGTCTACGGCGGCTACGGCTTCATCAAGGACTACCCCGTCGAGAAGCTGATGCGCGACGCGAAGATCATGCAGCTCTACGAGGGCACGTCGCAGATCCAGCGCCTCGTGATCGCGCGCGAGACGCTGCTCCCGCGCCGCATCGAGGAGCCCGCCGCGGCTTAGCATGGCGGGATGACCCGCCCCGCCCGCCGGACCGCCGACGCCGCCGCCCAGACCGGCGTCGACGCGGCCCGTGCCGCGGTCGACGCGCCGGCGCCCACCGGGGGCGCCGGCAGCACCGACCCGCTGATCGGGGACCTGCGCCGGGCCGGCCTGCTGCCGCTGCTGATCCTGCACTTCGCCTCGGCCGAGCCGGCCTACGGCAACCAGCTGATCGAGCGGATCTCCGCGCTCACCGGCGGGGCGCTGACGGTCAACCCGAACACGATGTACCCGCTGCTGCGCTCGCTCGAGGCGAAGGGCTTCGTGGCGGGGGAGTGGGAGCACCCGGAGCGCCGCTCGCGCCGCTTCTACCGAGTCACCGACGAGGGCGGGGAGGAGCTGCGCCGGCTCGCCGAGGAGCTGGCCCCGCGCCTGGACCGGATCGCCGCCTCGATCGACGCCATCCGCGCGGAGCTCGCCGGCTGATGGGCCGCGCCCGCGCGTCGGTGATCGTCCCCGGCCGGGCGGCGCAGGCCGAGGCGCTCTGGTACGACCCGAACCGCTGGCCGTCGTGGGTCGACGGCTTCGGCCACGTGATGAGCCTCGAGGGCGACTGGCCCGAGGTCGGCGCGCGCGTGACGTGGCAGTCGCCGCCCGGGCGGGCGCGGGCTCGTCCACGAGCGGGTCGTCGCCTACGAGGCGCGCACCGGACAGACGCTCGAGGTCGAGGACGCCACGTTCAGCGGCCGCCAGGAGGTCAAGTTCGACCCGCGCCCGGAGGACGTCGAGGTCACGCTCACGCTCTCCTACGAGATCAAGGACCGCACCGCGCTCACCCCGATCGTCGACCTCCTGTTCGTCCGGCGGGCGATGAACGACGCGCTGCGGCGCACGCTCAGCCGCTTCGCGAACGAGCGCAAGGCCGAGATCCAGTTCGGCTAGGTTCGCAGGGCGCATGTTCGTCTTCAAAGCCGCGGTGGTCGGAGCGGGCGTGATGGGCGGGGAGATCGCCCAGGTGATCGCCGCCGCCGACATCCCCGTCGTCCTCAAGGACGTCGACCAGAAGTACGTCGACGCGGGGCTCGCCAAGGCCCGCGAGGTGACCGAGAAGCAGGTCGGCAAGCTCGTCGCCAAGGAGAAGATCACCGAGGAGCAGGGCCGCGCGCAGGTCGCGCACACGCTCGGGCTGATCACCCCCACGACCTCCTACGACGGCTTCGGCGACGTCGACTTCGCGATCGAGGCCGTCCCCGAGCGGATGGAGGTCAAGCACGAGGTCTTCTCCGACCTCGACGCCGCCACGCCCGGCCACGCCGTGCTCGCCTCCAACACGAGCGGCCTCTCGATCACCGAGATCGGCGACGCCACCAACCGCCCCGACAAGGTGGTCGGCTTCCACTTCTTCTGGCCCGCCTCGGTGATGCGCCTCGTCGAGGTCATCGAGGGCGAGGAGACCTCCCAGGACACGATCCAGGTGGCGAGCAACTTCGCCCAGGCGATCCGCAAGACCGCCGTGCGCTGCGCCGAGTGCCCCGGCTTCGTCGTCAACCGGATCCTCGCCTCGGCGGCCTCGGAGGTCTGGCGCCACCAGGACGAGACGGGCGTCGATCCCGCCGAGCTCGACGCGCACCTGGCCGAGGCCGCGAGCATGCCGATGGGGCCGTTCCGGGTCGCCGACATGAGCGGCCTCGACACCGCCGTGAAGGTGGCGCACGACATGGTCGACGCCTACGGCGACCGCTTCTACGTCCACCAGGGCATGGAGAAGCTCGTCGCCGAGGGCAAGCTCGGCGCCAAGTCGGGAGAGGGCTTCTATGAGCATTGACCCCGCGCTGGCCGACCGCTTCCAGCTGAAGGCGTTCGTCGAGGCCTGCCTCGTGCTCGAGGAGGGCGTCGCGGGGGTCCGCGACGTGGACCTCGGGATGATGATGGGCACCGGCATGGTCCCCGGCCCGTTCGCGCGCGCCGACCTGCGCGGGCTCGACGACGTGCTCGAGGCGCTGGAGCGCGCCGAGGAGACGTGGGGCGAGCACTTCGAGCCGCCGCTGATCCTGCGCCGCCTCGTCGCCCAGGGCCGGCTCGGCGCCAAGTCCGGGCAGGGCTTCTACCCGTACCCGCAGCCCGAGGCCGGCTACGAGCAGGCGCCGGTCAAGCTCGACCGCCGCGGCGACGTCGCGATCCTGTGGCTCGACAACCCGCCCGCCAACTCGCTCTCCCCGGACGTGATCGGGGCGCTGGAGGGCGCATGGGCCGAGGTCGAGGGCTCGGCGCGGGCGATGGTCGTCGCCTCGCCCAACCCGGCGCTGTTCTGCGCCGGGGCGGACATCCGCGCGTTCACGAAGATGGACGAGTCGGGCGGCCGCGAGCTGCTGGACCGCGCGCACGGCCTGTTCCGGTCGTGGGAGCGCTCGCGCGTGATGACGATCGCCGCCGTCAACGGGATGGCGCTGGGCGGCGGCTGCGAGCTGGCGATGGCCTGCGATGTCCGCCTGGCCGGCTTCTCGGCCTCCTTCGGGCAGCCCGAGATCTCGCTGGGGATCATCCCCGGCTTCGGCGGCACGCAGCGGCTGCCGCGGCTGGTCGGCCCGGCCAAGGCGCTCGAGATGAACACCACCGGCGAGCCGGTCTCGGCCGGCGAGGCGTTCGAGTACGGCCTCGTCAACCGCGTGGTGCCCGACCACGAGCTGTTCGACGAGGCGCTCGGCTGGGGGCGCAAGTTCGCCGGCCAGGCGCCGGTCGCGCTGGAGCAGATCAAGCGCGTCTCGCACGCCGGCGACCTCGACGAGGGCATCGAGGCGGAGAAGGGCGGCTTCATCGAGGCGTTCACCTCCGAGGACGCCCGCGAGGGCATCTCGGCCTTCCTGGGCAAGCGCACGCCGAAGTTCACCGGGAAGTGAGCGCGGAGGCCCTCGCAGAGCTGATCCGCGGGGCGGGCTCGGTCGTCGCGCTCACGGGCGCCGGGATCTCCGTGCCGTCGGGGATCCCGGACTTCCGCACGCCGCAGACCGGCATCTGGGCCAACGTCGACCCGATGGAGGTCGCGCACATCTCCGTCTGGCGCCGCGACCCGGCGCGGTTCTGGGGCTTCTACGGGCAGCGCTTCGCCGCGCTCGACGGCAAGGAGCCCAACGGCGCCCACCGCGCGCTCGTGGAGCTGGAGCGCCGCGGGCGGCTGGAGGCGGTGGTGACCCAGAACATCGACGGGCTGCACGCTGCGGCGGGCACCACCGACCCGATCGAGGTCCACGGCTCGGTGGCCAGCGCCTCGTGCCTGTCCTGCGGCGCCTCGTTCCCGCTGCGCGGAGGTCCGCTCGCGGCTCGGCGACGACCCCGACGGCATCCCGCGCTGCGACTGCACGCAGCCGCTGAAGCCCGACGTGGTCCTGTTCGGCGAGATGCTCCCCGAGGCGGCGATCGAGCGCGCCTACGCGCTCGCCGCGAGCGCCGACCTCCTGCTCTGCGTCGGCTCCTCGCTGGAGGTGTGGCCGGTCGCCGAGCTGCCGCAGGTCACCCTCGGCGCCGGCGGCAGCGTCGCGATCGTCACGATCGGCCCGACCCCCTACGACCGGCACGCGGCGGTCAAGCTCTCCGGCGACGTCGTCGGGGAGTTGGAGGCGGTGCTCGCCGCCCTCTAACGTGGGGGTCATGGCGTACGTCACCTCAGAGGCCCGGCAGCAGCTGCTCGACGAGGTCGCCCAGGCGATCGACCGGCTGGCGATCGCGCTCGCCGCGCTCGGCGCCGCCTACGAGGCGCTGGACGAGCAGTCCGGCGACCGGCTCGAGGAGGCGCTGTTCCGGCCCGTCCAGCTGACCTACGGCCGCGCCCAGCGCACGCACGCGGGCTTCGCCGAGCGCCACGGCCTCCCCGGCCGCACCTTCGCGCCCGCGACCGCCCGCCACGGCGCCCTGCGGCGAGCAGATCGAGGACGCGATCGACGCGATCGAGGGCGCCGACGAGCAGCTCGCCGAGCTGCAGGACTCGATGATGCCCGTCGAGGTCGGCGACGCCGAGGTGCGCGCCGGGATCGCCGAGGTGCGCTCGGCGCTCGAGCCGCTGCCCGGGCGCGCGTCGAGTCGCGCCGCTTCGGGCGCTAGGCGACGAACGTCAACTGCGGCTGGGTAGGGGAGCGAGGGAGCCCGCCCGCGGGATGGTCGACGTTGACCACCGTATATGGTCAACGTCGACCAACACGACGTTGACAGCCATAGAGGCGGTCAACGTCGTAGACCCGCCAGCCGGCCCCTCACCTCCCCACCCAGCCGCCTAAGGGCTAGCCCTCCAAGGCCGACGAGGCCTCCAGCCAGGCCTCCTCCGCCGCCTCGCGCTCGGCGACCACCGCCGAGAGCTCGGCCTGGAGCTCGCCCAGCCGCCCGAAGTCCGTGGCGGCCGCCGCCATCGCCTCGTGGAGTGACGCCTCGCGCGCCCCGAGCCGCTCCAGAGCCCGCTCGAGCCGCGCGACCTCCTTCCGGGTGGCGCGGACGACCGCGCCCGCCGGCGGCGCCTTCGGCTCGGCGGCGACCGGCGCCGGAGCCGGCCGCTCCGCCGCTCGCAGCGCCAGGTACTGGTCGATCCCGCCGGGCAGGTGGCGGAGCCCGCCGTCGCCGGTGATCGCGAACACGTCGTCGCAGGCGCGCTCGACGAAGTAGCGGTCGTGGCTGACGACCACGAGCGTGCCCGCCCAGGAGTCCAGGAGGTCCTCGAGCGCGGTCAGGGTGTCCGTGTCCAGGTCGTTGGTCGGCTCGTCGAGCAGCAGCACGTTCGGGCCCTCCATCAGCAGCCGCATGAGCTGCAGGCGGCGGCGCTCGCCGCCCGAGAGGTCGCGGACCGGCGTGCGGGCCTTCTCGCCGCGGAACCCGAAGCGGTCGCACAGCAGCCCCGCCGTGATCTCGCGCCCGTCGGCGAGCGTGACCTCGCCGCGGACCGCCTCCAGCGACTCCAGCACCCGCAGGTGCCCCGGGATCTCGGCGGTGTCCTGCGAGAGATGGGCGAGCCGGACGGTCGCGCCCCGCTCGACCACGCCCGGCCTGCGGCTCGAGCTCGCCCGAGAGCAGCCGGACCAGCGACGTCTTGCCCGAGCCGTTGGCGCCGACGAGCGCGACCCGGTCGCCCGGGCCCGAGCCGCCAGGTGACGTGCGCGGAGCACGGGCCGGCCGTCGTAGGCCACGGACACGTCGACGGCGTCGAGCACCCGGTCGCCGAGCCGGGAGGAGGCGAAGCGCAGCAGCTCCGCGCGGTCGCGCGGCTCGGGCTCGTCGGCGATCAGCGCGTTGGCGGCGTCGATCCGGAAGCGCGGCTTGGAGGTGCGCGCGGGCGGCCCGCGGCGCAGCCACGCGAGCTCCTTGCGCAGCAGGTTCTGGCGGCGCTCCTGCTGCACCGCCTCGCGCCGCTCGCGCTCGGCGCGCGCCAGCACGTACGCGGCGTAGCCGCCCTCGTAGCGGAGCACGCCGCCGTCGGCGACCTCCCACGTCGCGGTGCAGACCGCATCGAGGAACCAGCGATCGTGGGTGACGACGAGCAGCGAGCCGCGGCGCGCGGCGAGGTGGTGCGCCAGCCAGTCGACGGCCTCGACGTCGAGGTGGTTGGTCGGCTCGTCGAGCAGCAGCAGCTCGGGCGCGTGCAGGAGCGCGCCGGCCAGCGCGATCCGGCGCCGCTCGCCGCCCGACAGCGGGCCGATCGGCGTGTCGAGCCCGAGCGGGAAGCGCGCCATCCCGACGCCGCCCATCAGCCCGTCGAGCACCTCGCGGAACGCGCTGTCGCCCGCCCACTCGTGGTCGGCCATCCCGCCGACCAGCGCCTCGCGGATCGTGCCGCCCTCGCCCAGGTCGTCGCCCTGCCCGAGCAGCACCGACCGCAGGCCGCGCTCCCGGGTGACCGCGCCGTCGTCGGCGGTCTCGGTGTCCGCGATCAGCCGCAGCAGCGTGGACTTGCCGTCGCCGTTGCGGCCCACCACGCCGATCCGGTCGCCCTCCGAGACGCCGAGCGTGACGTCGCGCAGCACGGAGCGGCTGCCGAACCCCTTCGCGACGCCGGCGAGGTTGACGAGGTTGCGCGGCGCCATCAGGTCTCGCGGACGGCGCGCGCCCGCAGCGCCGCCTCGAGCCGCCCCAGGGCCGCCTCGACGGTCTCGGCCTGCTCGGGCTCCAGCCCGCCCTGGATCGCCGCGTTGGCGGTCGCGGCGACGCCCTCGCGCAGGCCGGCCAGCTCGTCGATCCGCGCGCCCATGTCGGCCTGCCCGCGCCAGCTCTCCAGCTCGGCGACCGCCCGCCTCCAGCGCCAGGTGCGCCTGCATCGCGGCCTCGCGCTGACGGCCCGCCGCGAGGTCGCCGCGGGCCCGCAGCGCCAGCTCCTCGCAGGCCAGCGCCACGTCGCGGCCGGACAGCAGCGCGGACACGCGCTGCTGCGGGACGATCAGCTGCCGGGCGTCGGGCTTCTCGTCGGGCAGGCGGCGGGCGGCCTGCCACTGGCCGTCGGCGACCTGCTCGCCCCGCCCGTAGCCGATCCGCGTGGCGATCGCCCGCGCCGCGGACGCGTCGGCGACCAGCGGGTCGGCGGCGGCCAGCCGGTGCCCGGCCACCGCGCGGTTGAGCACGGCCAGCGCGCCCGCCAGCGACCGCCTCGCGCTCGGCGCCGACCGCGCGCTCGAGCCACGCCTCGGCGGCGTCGCGGTCGTACATCGGGTCGGCGTCGATCACGGTCGCGCGCGTGACGTCGACCGGCGTGGTCTCGTGACCGTCGACCGCCTTGGGCCGCCGCCGGGCGCGGGGGAGCAGCGGCCGGCGGGGCGCGGAGATCCCGTTGATCACCACGATCTCGCGCACGTCGTCGCCCGCGAAGCGGCGCACGGGATAGCGCCCGGGATCCGGCCCCAGTCGCCCGGGGAACTCCCACTGCACGAAGCCGAAGAGCCGTTCCGTCACGGCTCGCGCCGCGCTACTCGCCGACGTGCGCTTCCGACGCCCGCTCGGGCTTCTTGGCGTCGAGCGAGAACTTCGACGGGGAGCGGCGCACCGTCGGGTTGTCGATCTCGCCCAGCCGGTCGATCAGCTTGATCCACTGCTTGGGCTTGAGGATCGCGTTGACCTGCTTGGCGGTCTTGGAGTTCGTCCCGTAGAGCGGGTGCCAGCCGACGTGGATGTGGTCGGCGTGGTCGCCCATCGAGAACGTGTTGTCCGTCCCGTCGAACTTCATCAGCGAGATGATCTGGTGCGGCTTCATCGTGCCCTGCAGCGTCAGCAGGCGCTGGATCGTGAGCTCGGTGATCGAGCCCGGGCCCTGGTGGCCGACGATCGGGATCCCGTTGATGGCCGCGATGTCGACGGCGTTGCCCGAGGAGTGCTCGGACACGTTGCCGGACGCGGTCATGAAGCCGTGGCCGCACTTCATCGAGGAGACGGTCGGCTTGAAGCCCGACGCGGCCAGGAACTCCAGCGTCGCGAGCACGCGGCGGTCGATCTGGCTCGTCTGGACGTCGCGGCGGCCGCAGCCGTAGATCTCGATGCGCGGGTTGTTGAGCACCCGCTGCGCCAGCGTCTCCTTGCTCATCAGCAGGATCTGGCCGATCGAGGGGGCGCCGGCGTCGCGGCCGAAGAACGGGTTCTTGCCCGCGGCGCGGTAGATCGCCGTCGACTCGAGCAGCTTCCAGCCGTCCAGGATCGGCTTCGGGTCGATCCGCGGGGCGCCGCGGCCGGCCGGGCGGATCTCGAACAGCGTGTGCGGCGCGGAGATCTCCTCCGTGCGGCCGATGCGGCCGAGGATCGTGCCGGCGACGACGTTCGAGCCCTTCTTGAGCCTCTTGAGCTTGACCTGCGAGCGATCGAGGCCGAAGACGCGCTTGAGGTAGCCCTCGAAGGTCGTCGAGCCGTCGATCTCGCCCGTGCGCTCGAACACCTGCTGGGCGCCGCCCGAGTCGGAGGAGTTGGGCCGGTCCGGGTTGGCGAACAGGCGCTGCTTGGCGGCCTTGCCCGAGGACGACTTGCGGGCCTTCTCGCGGCTCGCCTGCTTCTCCACGCGCGGGGAGGCCTTCTTGACGGTCGGCCTTCTTCGGGGCGCGCGCGGCGGGGGCCTTGGAGTCCGAGGCGGCCTCCGTCGGCGCGGCGTCGCGCTCCGGGAGCGCCAGCTCGCGCTCGACCTGCTCCTTGGTGATCTTCTGCGTCTTGGGCGACGGGTAGCTCTTGGCGACCTTCTTCAGGTGCGCGTACGTGTACGTGTTGCCGTAGACGTCCTGGAGCTTGATGAAGTGGCCGAGGCGCTTGCTCGTGCCGACGGTCCAGGACCCGGCCGTCGTTGACGGCGACGACGGGCGCGCCCTCCTTGGAGAAGATCTTGATGCCGCGGCGGTCCTTGCCGGACTCGACCACGACGGCCTTGTTGGCCTTGCCCTTGAGGCGCTTGATGTCGCGCTCGGAGATGTCGTCGGCGTAGGTCGCCTTCGCCTGGACGGGGAAGCGGCCCTGGGTGAGGCCGGTGAGCGAGCCGACGAGGTTGCTCGGCAGGCCCCCGATCACACGCGCGCGCAGGAGGACGGAGTCGACGTACCAGTCGGCGTGGTTGTAGGCGAAGATCGCCTTCGCGATGTCCTGGTCGCCGCCGGCGGCGCGCAGGTAGCGCGCGGCGGCGAAGATCGCGTCGACCGGGTTGAAGGGATCCTTCTTGCCGTCCTGGTTGGCGTCGACGCCGTACATCTTCCAGGTGGCCGGCATGAACTGCATCCAGCCGAGCGCGCCGGCCGAGGAGATGTTCAGGTTGCGGCCGTAGTCGGTCTCGATCTCGTTGATCGCCGCGAGGATCTCCCAGCGGATGCCGTACTGGATGCCGGCGGCCTGGTAGATCGAGAGCAGGAAGGGCGGGATCCGGAACTTGTCGATGAAGAAGTTCGGGACGCCGATCGGCGCGGCGCCGGGCGTCGACAGCGAGAAGGTCGGGTTGTCGATCGTCGGCGTGCCGTCGATGTTGCGGCCGGGGGCCGGGGTCACCTTGGCGCGGGCGCGCTCGCGAGCCTTCGCGCGCCTTCTTCCTCACCTCGGCCTTGAGGGTTTCGGTGTTCGCGCCCGCCTGATTCTCCGTGCCCTTCGCCGGCGCGGCCGGGTCCGTCGTCTGCCCGCCGCCGCTCGGCTGGCCGCCGCCGCCCGTGACCGGGTTCTGCGGCGTGTTGGGCGTGCCGGGCGTTCGCGGGCGTGCCGGTCGGGGTCGGAACCGGGAGGTTCGGGACCGTAGGCGTGGGGACCGGAACCTGCGGAAGCTGGGGCGTCGGGACGGCCGTCGGCACCTGGATCGGGCCCGAGATCCTCGATCGAGGTCGGCGGCGACGGCAGCGGCGGGAGCTGCGCGAGCGTGGCCGTCGCGCCCTGCGCGAGATCCAGCGTGAGCGTCACCACGTCGCCGTTCGCAAGTGTCACGCGCACGCGATGCTGCTCCGCGGATGCGGTGCCAACCAGGATGACCGCGTAGATCGCGGTCGCGAGAACGGCTGTGAGGAGTGGGCGGAAGGTCATCCAGCGGTGCTGGGCACGCTATCGGGGCGGGTGGGGCGCATGCAATCTGAACGCACGGGCGGGCAGAACCTTGCGGTCATCCTGACGGTTTCGCTTCAAGAAACCGTCAACTAACCCTCAAGTTGAGGGTTAGTTTCCCCTCATTCCTCCCCGAACCTGCAAATGGTGTGCGCTAGCGTGCCCGCTTCGGGGCGAAATCGAACGTGTCGGAGGACTCGATGGCAGACGACGGGCTGCGCGACCGGCTCGCGCGGCAGGGCGAGGACGCCCTGGGCAAGCTGGCGCAGGACCTGCTGGAGAACCCGCTGGTCAACGGCGCGATCACGCGCGCCTTCTCGGCGCGCGAGCACGCCGAGCCAGGCGCAGGAGGCCGCGCTCGGCGCGCTCAACATCCCCTCGGCGGCCGACGTCGAGCGCCTGACGCGGCGCCTGCGGTCGGTCTCGCAGCGCCTCGAGGGCATCGAGGACGGCGTCGACCGGCTCGACGCGCGGATCGCCACGCTCGACAGCCGACGCCGGCATCGGCGCGCGCGCTGGACGCGATCGAGACGGCCATCTCCAAGCTGGCCGCCGAGGTGTCGCGTGCTCAGCGGCGCCGTCCCGGCGCCCATGCCGCGCGAGCAGGAGCGCCTCGAGGTCGACAAGCCGGCCGCCAAGCCGGCCCGCAAGCGCGCGAAGAAGTCGAGCTAGCCGAGCGCCGTCGCCGCGATCGTCCCGATCGCGCGCTCGGCGGCCTCGAGCTCCTCGAGCCCGATCCGCGTCTTGGTGGCGACGATGTCGCTGACCGCCAGCACGCACCCCGCGGTCGACCCCGCGGCGCTCGGCCACGGCGACGAGCGTCGCGAACTCCATCTCCACGGCGAGCGCCCCGTCCGCCGCCCAGCGGTCGTAGCGGCCCGGGTCCGGGTCGTAGAAGAGGTCGGAGGAGACGATCAGGCCCCGGCGGGCGCCGTCGGCGGCGGCGGCCAGCGACGCCAGCAGGCCGGGGTCGGGCCGCAGCGTCCCGCTCGCCCCGAGCGCCCGGCTGGTGCCGTCCTCGGCGAGCACGCCGTCGCCGACCAGGACCTCGCCGAGCTCGAGCCCGTCGGCGATCGCGCCGCAGGTGCCGACCCGCACCAGGCGCCGCGCGCCGAGCTGGATCAGCTCCTCGACGACGATCGCCGTGCTCGGCCCGCCCATCCCGGTGCTCTGGATCGTCAGCGGCTCGCCGTCGGGCCCGGCGCCCGTGTAGCCCCACAGCCCGCGGTTGTGGTTGAGCATCTTCGGGGGCTCGAGCAGGTGCTGGGCGAGCCGCAGCGCGCGGCCAGGATCGCCCGGGCAGCAGCACGCGCTCGGCGACGTCGGCGTGGGGGACGAGGTGGATCGTGGCGGAGGCGGTCACGGAGCCGTAGACTGCCGCAACCATGGCCAAGAAGGACAAGAAGAGCTCCAAGAAGAAGGACGGCCGCGAGCCGGCCGACGTCGTCGACGCCGTCCGCGGAGCGGTCGAGCGGACCTTCCAGGCGACCACCGGTGGCACCGAGGGCGCGCGCGATCGCGGGCGCACCCTGCTCGACGACGTGGCGTCCGCCGCCCAGCGGATCCGCGAGAGCTTCGACGACCTGCGCGTGCTCGAGGACGTCCGCGGGCTGCGCGCCGAGGTCGAGGCGCTGTCGCGCCGCGTCGCCGAGCTGGAGAAGCAGTCCGCCAAGCCCGCCGCCGCCGCGACGCCGGCGTCCAAGCCGGCCGCCGCGTCGAAGCCGGCCGCGCGCCACGGCCGAAGCCGGCCGCCGCGGCCAAGCCGCGCCGCCGCGCGCAAGCCGGCCGCCGCGTCGAAGCCGGCCCGCAAGGCCCCGGCCAAGCCCACGGCGGCCGGCACCGCGGCCGCCAAGACCGGCCCGAAGCCGAAGCCGGCCGCGCCGAAGTCAGCCTGATGGCCAAGGCCGAGTTCTCGTCCGACGACGAGTTCGTCGAGGTCATCGACCAGGTCTTCACGATGATGGACTCCGACCCCGAGATGGGGCCGAAGCTCCGTGACGCGGACGTCCCGCAGCGCTTCGAGTTCACCGACCTCGACCTCGTGGTGAACATCCGCGCGGCCGAGGACGGCGAGGACGGCAACCTCCACTGGGAGTGGAGCGACGAGGTCGACTGGGAGCCCAAGGTCAAGATGGCCATGTCCTCCGAGACCGCGAACAAGTACTTCCAGGGCAAGGAGAACGTCGCCGTCGCGCTGGCGCGCCGGCGGATCAAGTCGGGCGGCGACGTGAAGGCGGCGCTCAGCCTGATCCCGATCACCAAGCCGATCTACGCGCGCTACCGCGAGTACCTCGAGAGCGAGCACCCGCACCTCGTCGTCTAACCGCGCGCTCCATCGCGGCCAACCCTCCTGTCAGATTCGTGCGTCCGCGTTGACAGGGGGCCCGGTTCGCCGGTACACCTTGCGGCACCTGACCAAGGCAATAGGCCGGGAAGTGGGAAGTCGCTTCGAGGCATCCCGCAAGGCGTCGCCCTTGACGAACGCCGCCGGCCGAGGCAGCGGGCCGCATTGCCCGCGACAGCGGCGGAACCACTGGTTCCGCCGCTTTATTCTCAGGCCCCGTGCCAGAGCCGTCCACTGACCGAGGTCGCCCGCCGGCTCGACGTGTCGCCCGGACACCCTGCGCCGCTGGACGCGCGAGGGGATCGTGCCGCTGCGCGACGGGCGCTGGACGCCGGCGGCGATCGCCCAGGCGCGGATCGTCGCGCGTCTGCGCGAGCGCGGGCACTCGCTCGACGAGGTGCGGGCCGCGGCGCACAACGGCCAGCTCGCGTTCGGCTACATGGAGGACCTCTTCCCGACGCCGGCCGAGACCGTCGAGCCTGGAGGAGGCGGCGCGCGAGAGCGGGCTCGAGCCGGCGCTGATCCGCCGCATCTGGGCTGCGGCCGGGTTCTCCGCCGCCACGCTCGACGACGGCGTCTCCGAGGACGACCTGCAGCTGCTGCGCTACATGGCGGCCGTGCTGTCGGCGGGGTTCCCGCTCGTCGCCTTCCTGCAGCTCGTGCGCGTGTACGGCCAGGCGCTCGCCCGGATCGCCGACGCCGAGGTCAAGCTCTTCCACCTGTTCGTGCACGAGCCGCTGATCCGCGACGGGCATGGGCGGCCTGGAGATCGCCGAGGAGATGGAGGGCCTCGCCGCCGAGCTGCTCCCGCTCGCGTCGCCGATCATGGACCACGTCCACCAGCGCTGGCTGCAGCACTTCATCGAGCAGGACGCGGTCGGCCACCTGGAGATCGAGGTCGACGGCCAGGCCGACCTCGGCCGCCTGCGGGTCGGGATCGCGTTCGCCGACCTCGCCGGCTACACGCGGCTGACCGAGGACGTGGGGGAGGAGGAGGCGCTGGAGGTGGTCGAGCGCTTCGTCGGCGCGGTCGAGGAGACGCTGCCCGACGACGCCCGCGTGATCAAGACGATCGGCGACGAGGTGATGGTCGTCGGCTCGGACCCGTCGGCGCTGGTCGACTGGGCGGTCGGCTTCCAGGTGCTCTCCGGCGAGCGGCCGCTGCCGCGGATCGGCGTCCACGCCGGCGCCGCGCTGTACCGCGACGGCGACTACTTCGGGCGCGCGGTCAACCTCGCCTCGCGCGTGGGCGCGCGCGCCGCGGGCGGGGAGGTCCTGGTCACGCGCCCGGTGCTGGAGGCCGCGGGGCGCCACCTGCACTTCGAGCCGCGTCGGCGAGGTGCGGCTGAAGGGCTTCGCCGAGACCACCGAGCTGTTCCTGGCGGCGCGCGCGTGAACGCCGAGCTCCTCCGGGGTCAGGTGCTGGTGCTGCTCTCGGGCGGGCGCGACTCGGTCTGCCTGCTGGACCTCGCGGTCGCGCCACGCGGACGAGGTCGAGGCGCTGCACGTCGACTACGGGGGCGGCAACCGAGGGCTTCTGCGCGGAGCTGTGCGAGCGGCTCGGCGTGCCGCTGCACGTGGTGCGCGCCGGCGCGCCGGAGGGCAACTTCCAGGCGTGGGCGCGGGAGCGTCCGCTACGCCGAGGCCGAGCGCCTCGCGAAGGGCGTGATCGCCGTCGGCCACACCGCCACCGACCAGGTCGAGACGGTCCTCTACCGGCTGGCCGCCTCGCCGGGGCGCCGCGCGCTGCTGGGGATGCCCGAGCGCAACGGGCGGATCGTCCGGCCGCTGCTCGGCATGACGCGCGAGGAGACCGCCGCCTACTGCCGCGAGCGCGGGCTCGAGTGGCGCGAGGACCCGAGCAACGACTCGGACGCGTTCGCGCGCAACCGGGCGCGGCACGGGCTCGTGCCGGCGCTGCGCGAGCTGCACCCGGCCGCGGAGGCCAACGTCCTGCGCACGCTCGCCGCCCTGCGCGACGAGGCCGAGGTGCTCGACGTGGTGGTCGACGCGGCGCTCACCGACGAGGTCGCGCGGCTGGCCGCGCTGCCGCCGGCGCTGGCGCGGCTGTGCCTCGCAGCGGCTGGCCGGCGCGCCGGTCGGATCGCGCCTGGACGAGGTCCTCGCGCTCCCGACGGGCGGCTCGCTCGACCTCGGCGGCGGCCTGCGGGTGGTCGAGGAGTACGGCCGGCTGCGCTTCGAGCGCGGCGCCGCGCCCGCGCCCGGCGAGCCCGCGGGCCTCGACGTGCCCGGCGCCGCCGCGTTCGCGGGCGGCGAGCTGACCTGCGAGGTGGGCGACTTCCCGATCGCCGACGGCACGCTCGACCTCGACGCGCTCGCGCCGCCCCTGCACGTGCGCGCGTGGGAGGCCGGGCGACCGCATGCGCCCGCTCGGGCTCGGCGGCAGCCGCTCGCTGCAGGACCTGTTCACCGACCGGCGCGTGCCGCGCGCGCGGCGCTCCCGCACGCCCGTCGTGGTGTCCGGCGGGGAGATCGCCTGGGTGCCCGGCGTGGCCACCGGCGAGGCGTTCCGTGTCACCGAGGCGACCCGCCGGCGGCGCGCGGCTCGCGTGGCACCCATAGACTGCGCTGGCAGTGCTGCGCGACGAGGCCATCGGCGAGATCCTTGTGCAGGCCGACGACCTCCAGCACCGGGTGAGGGCGCTCGGCGCCGAGATCTCCCGGGACTACGAGGGCAAGGACCTCCTGCTGGTCGGCGTGCTCAAGGGCGCCGTCTTCTTCCTGAGCGATCTGATGCGCCACATCGACGTGCCGTGCGAGGTCGACTTCATGGCGGTCGCCTCCTACGGCTCCTCGACCGACTCCTCGGGCGTCGTGCGGATCCTCAAGGACCTCGACGCCCCGCTGGAGGGCCGCGACGTGCTGATCGTCGAGGACATCGTCGACTCCGGGCTGACGCTGCAGTACCTGATGCGCACGCTGTCGACGCGCAAGCCGGCCTCGCTGGAGGTCTGCGCGCTGCTGACCAAGCCCGAGCGGCGCAAGATCGACCTGCCCGCGCGCTACATCGGCTTCGAGATCCCCGACAAGTTCGCGATCGGCTACGGGCTCGACTACGCGGAGCGTTACCGCAACCTGCCCTACGTGGCCACGTTGACAGGGGTGGACGGCGCCTGAAGCCGTTCGCTCCTTACGCAATACACATCAATCGCTCCCACACTGCTCAAGGCCCGTGCCAAGTGCGCCGAAAGCCCCCTGTACGCCCAAGGACCCCTGGTAGCCTTGATCATCTTGTCCAGTAGTGCCATCCCCGCGCGCGGGCAGCGCGCGAGTAGCCCATGAGCAGGTTCTTCAAGAGCGCGGCCTTCCCGATCCTCATCGTGATCGTGCTGGCCTTCTTCGCCTCCAAGCTGATCGCCCGTTCGGACCAGGCGCCGGCCCAGAAGTTCTCCGGCTTCCTGACGCAGCTGGACCGCGGGCAAGATCAAGTCCGCGACGCTGCGGACGAAGGACAACTCGATCGAGGTGACGCTCCAGGGCGCCGACAAGGGCCGCTACGAGATCGGCTACCCGCTCGACTACTCCGACGTGCTGGTCGACAAGCTGCGCGCCGCGCAGGCCGAGGGCAAGATCACGGACTTCGACGTCAAGCCGGCGAGATCGAGCGTGATCCTCTCGCTGCTGACGTACGTGCTGCCGTTCCTGATCTTCATCGGGTTCTGGATATTCCTCATGAACCAGGTGCAAGGCGGCGGCTCGAAGGTGATGTCCTTCGGCAAGTCGCGCGCCAAGCGGATGTCGGTGGACTCGCCGAAGATCACGTTCCGCGACGTCGCGGGCGTGGACGAGGCGGTCGAGGAGCTCCACGAGATCAAGGAGTTCCTGGAGAACCCGAAGAAGTTCCAGGCGCTCGGCGCGCGGATCCCCAAGGGCGTGCTGCTCTACGGGCCTCCCGGCACCGGCAAGACGCTGCTCGCCCGCGCGGTCGCCGGCGAGGCGGGCGTGCCGTTCTTCTCGATCTCCGGCTCGGACTTCGTCGAGATGTTCGTCGGCGTGGGCGCCTCCCGCGTGCGTGACCTCTTCGAGCAGGCCAAGCAGAACTCCCCCTGCATCATCTTCATGGACGAGATCGACGCCGTGGGCCGCCATCGCGGCGCCGGCATGGGCGGCGGCCACGACGAGCGCGAGCAGACGCTCAACCAGCTCCTGGTGGAGATGGACGGCTTCGAGGCCAAGGACAACATCATCATGATCGCGGCCACCAACCGGCCCGACATCCTCGATCCCGCCCTCCTGCGCCCCGGCCGCTTCGACCGCCAGATCACCGTCGACCGCCCGGACCGCAAGGGCCGCGCCAAGATCCTCGAGGTCCACACGCGCGGCAAGCCGCTGGCCAAGATCATCGACGTCGACACGCTCGCGGGCCAGACGCCCGGCTTCACGGGCGCCGACCTCTCCAACCTCGTCAACGAGGCCGCCCTCCTCGCCGCCCGCACGGGCAAGAAGGAGATCGGCCAGATCGAGCTCGAAGAGGGCATCATGCGGGTGGTCGCCGGCCCGGAGAAGAAGACCCGGGTGATGGGCGAGAAGGAGCGCCTGATCACGGCGTACCACGAGATGGGCCACGCGATCGTCGGCAACTACCTCGAGCACTCCGACCCGGTGCACAAGGTCTCGATCATCTCCCGCGGCCAGGCGCTCGGCTACACGATCTCGCTGCCGTCCGAGGACAAGTTCCTCACCACGCGCGCGGAGCTGACCGACACGATGGCCATGACCCTGGGCGGCCGCGCCGCCGAGGAGCTGGTGTTCTCCGAGATCACGACCGGCGCGTCGAACGACCTCGAGAAGGTCACCGCGACCGCCAAGCAGATGGTGATGCGCTTCGGGATGAGCGAGAAGCTGGGCCCGCGCGTGTTCGGCCACGACCACAGCCAGCCGTTCCTGGGCCGCGAGTTCTCCGCCGAGCCGGACTACTCCGACGAGATCGCCCGCGAGATCGACGACGAGATCCGCCGCATCGTGGAGTCCGCGCACCAGCAGGCCAAGGACATCCTCGGCGAGCACCGCGAGAAGCTGACCACGATCTCCGAGATCCTCCTCAAGCGCGAGACGATCGAGCGCGAGGAGTTCGAGGCTCTGCTCACCGGCAAGTCCGAGGAGGAGGTCTTCGGTCCCGACGTCCCGCCCGACGGGACTCCCGAGCTCCCCGAGGCCCCGCGGCCGCCGAGCGCGCCGGCCGCGACACCCCGCGCCCGCTGCCCCGCCCCGGCCTCGCCGGCGGCACGGCCGAGGCCCGCGGGCTGACGCTGCCCGAGAAGCCTGACCTGGCCTAGCTCGCCGGCGGGTGCGCTTGGGCCGCTGCTCGGGCGCTGCCCGTGTGAACGGCCTGGGCTGGGTGGGGAGGGGAAGTACCCCTCGCGCGAGTGGTTCGACTTTGACCCCGTATACGGTGGTCAACGTCGACTCTCCGCCTCGCCGGCCCTTCGCCTCCCTACCCAGCGGGTGTAAGGCCGCCTCACGGCCAGCCGAGGAACTCGGAGTCGTGCATGGCGAACAGCTCGGGTAGCTCCGGCCGGTCCGGCTGGTGGAGCGCGTCGATGAGCGCCTTCGTCTGCGGGCCCAGCGCGAGCAGGTAGCGCGCGGGCTCTCCGCTCGGGTTCCAGTAGGTGTGCGCGACGCCCCTGGGCGCGATCACGCCCTCTCCGGCTCCGGCCACGATCTCCTCGTCGCCGACCCGGAACGCGAGGGCGCCCTCGAGGACGCACCAGGCCTCGTCCTCTGAGTGGTGGAGGTGGAGCGGGGCGATGCAAGCCGCCTCCGCCGGAATGGGTCCACTCGACGACGGTGGTCTTCATGACCCGAGGGTAGGGGTGTCCGCACCCCGGGGGAGGGCTCACTCCACAGTGCATCCGCTGGGCTGCACGAGCCAAACGGGGTCGCCGCAGTGGGAGGGTTTCCCCATCGCAAGAACGCACCAGGCAAGACGATGATCAACCCCCTCCTCTCACTCCATTTCGCGAAGACCGTCGAACTGCAGCGGCTGGCCGCCGGCCACCACCGTCGTTCGCTCTCGAGGAAGCGCGGCAAGTGATGCGCTCCTTCGACTCGAACGCCCCGGTCGGAACCCGGTCCGCTCAGCGCCTCTCCGAGGTGCACTCCTCCACTCCGGTCATTCGTGAGTCGCCGCGCCCCCTCCCCTACGGGCTCGGCGGCACCGCCTGGTAACGGCTCAACCGGCCCCGTCTCGCCCATTCCCCCCGGGCGAGACGGGGCCGAAGGCCGTTAACGCGTCGCTTCCAGCGGGAGCGGCGACGAGGGCTTGAGCTCCTCGAGGCGCAGGTAGGTCTGCACCCGCGAGGCGCCGCCGCGCGTGGACAGCCGCACCAGCACGCGCTGCAGCTCGGCGACCTCGCGCGCCACGACCATCAGCATCGCGTCGGTCTCGCCCGTCACCCAGTCGGCGGAGAGCACCTCCGGCATCGCGCGCACGGCCTGCTGGAAGCGGCGGTGGGCGGTGTCGTCGTGGCGCTCGAGCGTGACCGCGACGTAGACCTGGAGCGGGAAGCCGGCCGTCGCCGAGTCCAGCCGGGCGACGATCCCGCGCACGACCCCCGACTCCTTCAGGCGCCGGACGCGGTGCAGCGTGGCCGCGGGGGAGAGCCCGACGACGCGCGCGAGCTCCACGTTCGGGCGGTCGGCGTCGGTCTGGAGCTCCTGCAGCAGCTGCAGGTCAATGGAATCGATCGAAACAGCCATTTGACCGAACGAAATTTAGCGTACGGCCCGAAACGGCGAATGATCCCTCGAAGAACCGCGAAATCGTCCGATCATGGATGGAGCCATGACGCGTACTCGCACCGCCATCCTCGCCCTCACGCTCGCGGGCGCCCTCTGGGGCCTCACCGTGCCGCTCTCGAAGCTCTCGCTCGAGTGGCTCGGCGGCGGCTGGCTGACCGTGTTCCGGTTCGCGCTCGCCACCCCGCTGCTCGCCTACGTCGGCCGCCGCGGCCTGCGCGACGCGCTCACGCCCGGGCATCGCCGCGGCGGGCGCGATCGGCTTCGGCGCCGTGATCCTGCTCCAGAACGCCGGCATCGAGCGCACCAGCGTCAGCCACGCCGCGCTGCTCGTCGGCGCCGTGCCGGTGATGGTCGCGCTGCTCGCGGCCGGGCTCGGCCACGGCACCGCGCGGCCGCTCGCCTGGGCCGGCTACGCGGTGGCGCTCGGCGGCCTCGCCCTCGTGGCGGGCGCCGGCGGCTCCGGCGCGACGACCTCGGGCGACCTGCTGGTGCTCGGCTCCGTGGCGCTGTCGGCGACGTTCATCGTCGTGCAGCCGCGGCTGCTCAAGGGGCGCGACGCCGCTGCGGTGACCGCCGTGCAGTTCGCCACCGGCGCGGTCGTGGCGCTCCCGCACGCGATCGTCTTCGAGGGCCTCCCGGCCGCGCCGACGGCCATGGCGCCCGGTCGTCGCGCTGGGCGCGCTCGCGATCGCCGGCACGCTGCTCCCGTTCTGGCTGTTCGCCTACGGGCAGGCCCAGGTCAAGCCGGAGCTGGCCGGCGCGTTCCTCAACCTCGAGCCGCTCGTCGGCGCCGCCACCGGCTGGCTCGCGTTCGGCGAGACCGCCACGGCCGTGCAGGCCGCGGGCGCCGTCGCAGTCCTCGCGGGCATCGCGCTCAGTACGGTGCCGCGATGCCCGGAGTCTTCGACGGCCACAACGACACCCTCACGAGAGACGACGCCGACCGCTTCGTCACGGGGCGCGAGGGAGGCCACATCGACCTCCCGCGCGCACGGGAAGGAGGTCTGGCCGGAGGCATCTTCGCGGCGTTCACGTCGACGCCCGGCTATGAGCGTCCTCCGGCGCCGGATGACGGCAGCCACTATGCGGCCGAGCTCGCGGCGCCGATCTCGCAGGAGCTCGCCGCCGCCTCGGTCGCCCGCACGCTCGGCCGCCTGATCGCGCTCGAGCGTGCGGGCCACGTCGCCATCGCCCGCGAGCCCGGCGACCTCGACGCCGCCCGCGAGGCAGGGGTGCTCGCCGCCGTCGCGCACGTCGAGGGCGCCGAGGCGATCGACCCCGGCCTCGAGGCGCTCGACCTCTGGCACGCCGCCGGCCTGCGCTCGCGTCGGGCCCGTGTGGAGCCGCCCCAACGCGTTCGCGCACGGCGTCCCGTTCGCCTTCCCCTCCTCGCCCGACACCGGCCCGGGCCTGACCGCCGCCGGCGAGGCGCTGGTGCGCCGCTGCGCCGAGCTGGGCATCGCCGTCGACCTCTCGCACCTCAACGAGGCGGGCTTCTGGGACGTCGCGCGGATCGGCGCCGCCCCGCTGATCGCGTCGCACTCGGGCGCCCACGCGCTGTCGCCGTCCAGCCGCAACCTCACCGACGCGCAGCTCGACGCGATCGGCGCGTCCGGCGGGCTCGTCGGGATCGTGTTCGCGGTCCTGTTCCTGCGCGAGGACGGCGAGGACGACCCGGACACGCCGCTGACGACGATCGTCGCCCACGCGCGGCACGTCGCCGACCGCATCGGCGTCGAGCACGTGGCGCTGGGCTCGGACTTCGACGGCGCGACGATGCCGGACGAGCTGGGAGACGTGACCGGCCTGCCGCGGCTGCTCGACGCGCTGCGGGCCGGGGGCTTCACCGAGGCCGAGGTCGAGGCGATCGCCTGGGACAACTGGCGCAGGGTGCTCGAGGAGGCCTGGCGTTAACGACGTCGACCCCCGCCGCGCCCCGAGGAGGAGGGGTAGGCGCGACGGGGGCCGGCGGGGGAGGGAAGGGATCTACCAGGCGGAGGTGCCGAGCCCGGTGGGGAGGGGGCGCGGCGTCTCGCGGACGACCGGGACCTTGAACGTGTGCGAGCTGTTCATGGCTCTAACGGGCCTTGCGGCGGAGCCGGAGGCTGCGGCGCTGCACGTTGACGGTGTTCGCGTGGGTGATGTGGAGGAGGGAGTTCATGTGATCGCCTGGCCCTTCGAGGTGGTGGCTGCTGCGATGGGATTACTTTCCCACCGCGCAAGCGCCCTCGTGGGGGTGCAGGCTGGCGGGTGCGCCGCGGTCAGCCGTCCTCCGGGGTACGGCTTGCCCTACCGGGGTGGTATGACCGGGGCATGACGTACACCTCACCCCTCGCCGAGGAGCTCGCCGAAGACGTGCTCGACCGCTTCCTGCGCTACGTCCGCGTCGACACGCAGTCCGCCCGCGACGGCGACGGGACGCCGAGCACGCCGGGGCAGCTCGACCTCTCGCGGATGCTCGTCGACGAGCTGCGCGAGATGGGGATCGAGGACGCCGAGCTGGACGGGCACGGCTACGTGTACGCGACGATCCCCGGGCGAGGCCGGCGCGCCGGTCGTCGGGCTGCTCGCCCACGTCGACACGAGCCCGGACGCCCCCGGCTCCGGCGTCGAGCCGGTGGTGCACCGCAACTACCAGGGCGGCGTGATCGAGCTGCCGCGCCACGACACGGTGCTCGACCCGGCCCAGCTGCCCGTGCTGGCCGGCAAGGCGGGGCACGACGTCGTCACCTCCAGCGGCGACACGCTGCTCGGCGCCGACGACAAGGCCGGCGTCGCAGAGATCATGGCCGCCGCCGCCTACCTGGTCGCCCACCCGGACGCGCCGCGGCCGACGCTGAAGCTCTGCTTCACGCCCGACGAGGAGATCGGGCAAGGGCCGCTGCTGTTCGACTACGAGCGCTTCGGCGCCGTGTGCGCGTACACGCTGGACGCCTCCCAGCCCGGCGAGCTGCAGGACGAGACGTTCTCAGCCGCCGAGATCGAGCTGACCATCGACGGCGTCGACGCCCACCCGGGATGGGCGACCGGCAAGCTCGTCAACGCCGCGCGGCTCGCCTCGCGCGTGCTCACGCGGCTGCCGGCGGACACGCTGACGCCGGAGACGACCGCCGACCGCGAGGGCTTCGTCCATCCGTACGAGATGGAGGCCACCGCGGGCCGCGCCACGGTGCGCATGATCGTGCGCGACTTCGACGACGAGCTGCTCCAGCAGCACGTCCAGCTGGTCCAGCGCATCGCCGAGGAGGTCGTCACCGAGGAGCCGGCGGCCAAGCTCGGCTTCGAGGTGCGCACGCAGTACCCGAACATGCGCCGCTTCGTGGAGGGCTTCCCGCAGGTCGTCTCCGTCGCCGAGCGGGCGATCCGCGCCGAGGGCATCGAGCCCGTGCGGATCCCGATCCGCGGCGGCACCGACGGCGCGATCCTCAGCGAGCACGGGCTGCCCACGCCGAATCTCTTCACCGGCGGCCACGAGTACCACTCGGTGCGGGAGTGGGCCTCGCTGCAGGACATGGCCTCCGCCGCGGCGGTGGTCGTCCGGCTCGCCGAGCGAGTGGGCCGGCGAGCGCTGAGGCGCTTCTAGCCCTGCTGCGGGCCGGAGAGCATCGCGCGGAAGCTGGCGATCTCGGTCACGGCGGCGCCGACGTAGGCGGCGCGGAAGTCGTCGATCTCGCGCTCGAGGTCGTCGATGTAGGCCGGGATCGCGTCGGCGCCCCAGGCAAGGGCGGCTGCGCGCTCCTCGGCGAGGGTGTCGAGGTGGGTGCGGATCTCGGTGGTCGTCATGGTGGGATCAATCTGCCACTGCGGGGCCGTTGCAAGGAGGGGGCTTGCTCGTGTCTTGCCGCGGCTGCTCCGCACTCTGACGGTACGGCTGACCCGACCCCGTTAAGGCTTCGTTACCGTCGTTCGCGCATGGCGCCGTATCGGATCATGGGCGTGGTCAATGTCACCCCCGACTCGTTCTCGGACGGCGGGCAGCACGACGACACGGATTCCGCGATCGCCCACGCCCGCCGGCTCGCCGCCGAGGGGGCCGCGATCCTCGACGTCGGGGGCGAGTCGACGCGGCCCGGCGCGGAGCCCGTGCCGGCCGCCGAGGAGCGCCGCCGCGTGCTGCCGGTGATCGAGGCGATCGCCGGCCTCGGCGCGCAGGTCTCGATCGACACGATGAAGCTCGAGGTCGCCGAGGCGGCCGTCGACGCGGGCGCCACCTACGTCAACGACGTCACCGCCTTCCGCCACGACCCGGACCTCGCGGGCCTGGTCGCCGACCGCGGGCTCGACTGCTGCCTGATGCACATGCTCGGCGAGCCCCGGACCATGCAGGACGACCCGCGCTACGACGACGTCGTCGACGACGTGAAGGCGTTCCTGGAGGAGCGGCTCGCCGCCGCGGTGGCCGCGGGCGTGCCCGAGGAGCGCGTGCACCTGGACCCGGGGATCGGGTTCGGCAAGACGCTCGAGCACAACCTCCAGCTGCTGCGCCGGCTGGACGAGATCGTCGCCATCGGGCGCCCCGTCGTGCTCGGGACCTCGCGCAAGAACTTCATCGGCCGCCTGACCGGCCGCGACCCCGCCGCGCGGGCGTCGGGCACGGTCGCCACATGCGTGCTGGGGCTCGAGCGCGGGGCCACCGTGTTCCGCGTCCACGACGTCGCGCCGGTGGCTGACGGGCTCGCCGTGGCGGCTGCTACGTTCGCCGCATGAGGGCTGACGACGACCCCGATCCCTACGAGGACGAGGACGACGAGGACCTGAACGGCGAGGACGACGAGGACGAGGGCCCCGAGGTAGGGGTCACCGTCGAGATCGTCGGCCTCTCGCTCTTCACGCACCACGGCGTCACCGCGGCCGAGCGCGAGATCGGCCAGCGCCTGGTGCTCGACGTCCGGTTCGACGTCGGGGAGCCCGATGCGCTGATCACCGACCGCGTCGAGGACACGGTCGACTACGGCGAGGTCTGCCAGGTGATCGCGCTGATCGCCCAGCAGCGCTCCTACAAGACGCTCGAGCGGCTGTGCGCGGTGATCGCCGACCGCCTGTCCTCCCAGTTCGGCGCGGAGAGCGTGACGGTCAAGGCCGCCAAGCCCGAGCCGCCCATCCCGCTCCCGGTCGAGGAGGTCTCGGTCGAGGTGTGGCGGGAGGAGCGCCTCCCTTGACCAGCTTGTAAGCAGTCACTAACCTAGCCCGGGATGGCCGCCCGGAAGTCCGCCGAGGAGCGCCGCGAGGAGATCCTCGAGGTCGCCATCCGCCACTTCGCCGTCGGCGGCTATCACGGCACCTCCACGGAGGGCATCGCCCGCGAGGCGGGCATCTCGCAGCCCTACCTGTTCCGGCTGTTCCACACCAAGCGCGAGCTGTTCCTCGCCTGCTGCGACCGCGCCGACGAGCAGCTGGTCGGCGGTGTTCCGCCGCGCCGCCGGCGACGGCGGCACGCCGGAGGAGCGCCTGCACGCGATGGGCAAGGCCTACGTCGAGGAGCTGCTCCCCGACCGCCACGCGATCCTCATGCAGATGCAGGGCTACGTGGCCTCCTCCGACCCGGAGATCCAGGCCCACGTGCGAGCGGCGCTCGGCCGCATCGTGGCCGAGATCACACGACTCTCCGGCGCCGACGGGGAAGATGTCTGGCACTTCTTCGCCATGGGGATGCTGCTCAACATCACGGCCGCGCTGGACCTCGAGTCGATCGCGGGGGAGAGCGAGTGGGCGGCCGCGTGGTCGCAGGCCGGGCGGATGACCGGCTACGGCGACACGCCCGACTGCTGATGCTCGACCGGCTGGCCCGCTTCCTCGACCGCCGCCGGCGGCCGGTGCTGGTGGCGGCCGCCGTGCTGGTGTTCGCGGCCGGCGCGTTCGGCGGCCCGGTGGTCGGGCTGCTCGACACCGGCGACGACTTCACCGACCCCGGCTCGGAGTCGATCCAGGCGCGCGACACGATCGCGCGGGTCACCGGCCACTCGGCGGCGCCCGACGCGCTGGTGCTGGTGCGTCTCGGCGCGGAGGCCGGCACGCCGGAGGCCGACCGCAAGCTGCGGCGCGTCGTCGGGCTGGTCGAGGACGGCGACGTGTCGCAAGGTCCAGGCGATCGAGGGCTCCAAGCCGTCGCCGCTGCTCTCGAAGGACCGGCGCTCGACCTACGTGGT
Source organism: uncultured Solirubrobacteraceae bacterium (assembly GCA_963723395.1). GTDB lineage: Bacteria > Actinomycetota > Thermoleophilia > Solirubrobacterales > Solirubrobacteraceae > DATFQI01. The sequence goes on from CAVRQL010000012.1 coordinate 91,583, forward strand.
GGCGACCTTCTACACCGCGGCCGACGAGGAGGACGCGGCGGCCGCGCTGCAGCGGCGGCTCGCCGGCGAGCCGGGCGTGACGGTGGGCGGGGGCGTGGTGGCGTTCGAGCAGGTCGGCGACCAGGTCGAGTCCGACCTGCAGCGCGCCGAGATGCTGGCCGCCCCGATCCTGTTCCTGTTCTCGCTGCTCGTGTTCCGCAGCGTGGTGGCGGCGCTGCTCCCGCTCGCGGTCGGCATGACCACGATCCTGATCACGTTCTCGCTGCTGCGGCTCGTCAACGCCTTCGAGCCGATGTCGACGTTCGCGATCAACCTGATCACCGGCCTCGGGCTCGGGCTGGCGATCGACTACTCGCTGTTCATGGTCTCGCGCTTCCGGGAGGAGCTCGTCACGGGGTCCGAGACGTCGGGCGCGCTGCGTACCACCATGCGCACCGCCGGGCGCACGGTGCTGTTCTCCGCCTTCACGGTGGCGGCGGCGATGGCGGCGATGCTCGTGTTCCCGCTGCGCTTCCTGTACTCGATGGGCGTGGGCGGCGTGCTCGTGGCGCTGACCGCGGCCGCCGTCTCGATCACGCTGCTGCCTGCGCTGCTCGCCGTGCTGGGGCCGCGGGTGAACGCGCTCTCGCCCAAGCGATGGCGGGTCGCCATCGAGCGCGACGCCGCGCACGTCCAGGAGGGGCCGTGGTACCGCCTCTCGCGCGCCGTCATGCGGCGGCCGGCGCCGATCGCCATCGCCACCGCGGCGCTGCTGCTCGTGCTCGGGATCCCGTTCCTGCGGATCGAGTTCACCGGCGTCGACGCCTCGGTGCTGCCGAAGGAGCGCAGCGCCCGCATGGTCGACGACACGATCCGCGCGGAGTTCCCGCCGGGCCCGACGTCGCCGATGACCGTCGTGGCCGGCGTCGGCGAGCGCGGGCGCCCGGCGGCGGAGGACTACGCGCGGCGTCTGCAGGGCCTCGACGGCGTCGCCTCGGTCACCCCGCCCGAGCAGGCCGGCGGCTACTGGCTGATGGAGGTCACGCCGGAGGGCGCGGGCCTGTCGGACTCGGCCAAGGACCTGTTGCGCGAGATACGCGGGCTCGACGTGCCGTTCCCGGTGCAGGTCGGCGGCCAGACGGCGGCGTTCGAGGACCAGCAGACCGCGCTGCGCCGGTCGCTGCCGATCGCGCTCGCGATCCTCGCCTCGACCACGCTGGTGATCCTGTTCCTGATGACCGGCTCGGTCGTGCTGCCGGTCAAGGCGCTGATCATGAACCTGCTCACGCTCAGCGCCGCCTTCGGGCTGCTGGTGCTGATCTTCCAGGACGGGCGCTTCGAGAGCCTGCTCGCGTACGACAGCCAGTCGGCGCTGGAGGCGACCCAGCCCGTGCTGCTGTTCTGCGCCGCGTTCGGGCTCTCCACCGACTACGGGGTGTTCCTGCTCACGCGCATCAAGGAGGCGCGCGACGCGGGGCTCGGCGAGCGCGAGTCGGTCGCGGTGGGGCTCGAGCGCACGGGGCGGATCGTCACCTATGCGGCGCTGCTGTTCTGCATCGCGATCGGCGCCTTCGCGACCTCGGAGATCGTGTTCATCAAGGAGGTCGGCGTGGGTACCGCACTGGCGGTGCTGATCGACGCCTTCCTCGTGCGCGCGCTGCTCGTCCCGTCGCTGATGGCGCTGCTCGGGCGCTGGAACTGGTGGGCGCCGCGGCCGCTGGCCCGGCTGCACGCACGGCTCGGGCTCCAGCACGCGTGACCCTCGCTTCCGACACCGAGCTCACCCCGGTCGGGGAGGGTCGCTGGAGCGGGGAGATCTCCTCCGAGTGGGGCGTGATCCGCGGCCCGTTCGGCGGCTACGTGTCCGCGTTCCTGGCGCGTGCCGCGCAGTCGGCCGGGCGGCCGCTGCGCACGCTGTCGGTGCACTTCATCGACGCGCCGAAGGCGGGGCCGGCCGAGGTCGTCGCGACCGTCGAGCGCGAGGGCCGCTCGACCACGGCGCTCAGCCTGCGGCTCGAGCAGGAGGGCCGCCCGATGGCGCTCGCGCTGGCCGGCTGCGCGGAGTGGCGCACCGGCGAGCCGGAGTGGGCCGACGCGACCGCTCCGGAGGCGCCGCCGCCTGACGACTGCCACCCGGTGCCGTGGGTCGACGGGGCGCCGGGGTTCCACCAGCGCCTCGACATCCGCTGGGTCGGCGGCGGCGCGCCCGGCATGCCCTCCGAGCGCGCACGCAACCTGGCGTGGCTGCGGCTGCGCGAGGGCGGCCCGCTCGACGAGCTCGCCGTCGTCGCCCTGTCCGACGGGTGGATGCCCGCCGCGATCTCAAAACTGGGACGCTTTGCGATCGTGCCGACCTTCGACCTCACGATCCACGTCCGGGCGCCGCTCCCCGCGGCGGGCGAGTGGCTGCTGGGCGACTACCGCTCGAGCTTCTCGGCCGGCGGCGCGTGGGAGGAGGACGGCGAGCTGTGGGCCCAGGACGGGACGCTGGTCGCCCAGTCGCGCCAGCTCGCGATGATCCGCGAGATCCGACGATGACGGTCGAGCTCGGCTACCTCGGGCTGGGCGCCAACCTCGGCGACCGCCGCGCGACCCTGCAGGCCGCGGTCGAGGTGCTGTGGGACCACGGGGTGCAGGTCTTCAAGGCCTCGTCGGTGTACGCGACCGAGCCGGTGGGCGAGGTGCTCGACCAGCCCGAGTTCCTCAACGCCTGCGTGGCGATCGAGACCGAGCTCGGCCCGGAGGAGCTGCTCGGACGCGTGCAAGGCGGTCGAGGCCGTGCTCGGGCGCGGCGAGATCGTCCGGCACGGGCCGCGGGTGATCGACATCGATGTGCTGCTCCTGGGCACGCTGGAGTACGAGTCCGAGCGGATCTCCGTGCCCCATCCCGAGCTGGCGCGGCGGCGGTTCGTGCTCGTACCGCTGCTGGAGCTGGACCCGCGACTGACGCTGCCGGACGGCACGCCGCTCGCCGACGCGCTGGGCTCGATCGAGGGCCAGGCGGTGCACAGCGTCGGCCCGCCGCTCGACGTGCGCGCTTCCGAATAGGGTTCACCGTGTGTGGAGGCGGCTGGCGTTCGTAGTAGTGGCGCTCAGCGCCGCGCTCGCCGCGCGGGCTGATGCCGCGACGTACTGCGTCGGCGTCCGGGCCGACGGCTGCGTCGCCAAGGACACCCCGGGGGAGGCGTTCGCCTCGGCGCGCACGGACGCCGACCGCGACACGATCCTGCTCGGGCGGCTGTCCGCCGAGGGCGCGTTCACCGACGCGTCGGGGCGGCCGGTGCGGGTGATCGGCGTGGGTGCCGACGCCACGCGGCTGCGGCCGAGCGGCACGGGGGCGACGCTGCGCCTGCAGGACCCCGAGAGCAGCGCCACCGAGCTGCGGCTCGACGGCGGGACGGGGCCGGCGCTCCAGATCGACGGCGGCGCCTCCGTCACGTCCGCGCTCGTGTTCGGGCGCGTGCTCGTCCGCGGCGGCGAGGCCGAGCTGTCGAGCGTGGTGGCCAACGCGATCGAGGCCACCTGCGACGCCGCGACGGCCCGGCTCGACCTCGACCACGCGACCGTCGTCGGCTCGGGCGCCGCGGGCGTGCGGGGCGACTGCGCCACGGCCGGGCGCACGGTCACGCTGTCGGTCGACGACACGATCGTGTGGGGCTTCGCGAGCGCGTTCGAGACCGGCGCGGCCACCACCGTGTCGACGAGCTACTCCGCCTACCCCGGCGCCACGGGCGCCACCAACACGTCCGCCGACCCGGCCTTCGCCGCGCCGGGTGACTGGCGGCTGCGCCCGGACTCGCCGATGATCGACGCCGGCCGCCCGGGCGCGCTGTCGGAGAGCGAGTCGCACGAGGACGCGCTCGGCTACGTGCGGATCGTCGACGGCAACGGCGACGGCGGCCCGCGGCGCGACATCGGCGCGCAGGAGGTCCAGCCGCCGGCGCCGCTCCCGCCCGCCGGGAACGTGCTCTCCAACCCGGGCGCCGAGGCGGGCACGGCGGCCTCCGACGACCGCTCGAGCCCCGCGCCGCCCGGTTGGTCGCGGACCGGCATGTTCACGTTCGTCCGCTACGGCACGCTGGCCGGGCTCGTCCCGTTCCCGTCGGAGCGGGTGGCCGAGGTGACGTCGGCGGGAGACGCCTTCTTCGCCGCCGGGCCCGGCAAGGACGGCACCCTGACCCAGGCCTCCTCGCTGGTCGACGCGGCGCCGGAGATCGACCTCGGCAAGGGCACGGTGACGCTCTCCGCGCTGCTCGGCGGGTACCGGGGCAGCTCCGACGGCGCGATCGCCGAGGCCGTGTTCCGCGGCCCGCTCGGCAACGCGCTCGGCAGCGTGCGGATCGGTCCCGCGACGGCCGCCGACCGGGCCAACGCGACGACGCTGCTGCCGCGCGCCGGGTCGGCCAAGGTGCCGCCGCTGACGCGCACGATCGACGTGACCCTGCGCTCGACGCCCGCCGCGGGCAGCTACGACGACGCCTACTTCGACAACGTCGCGCTGGCGCCGCGCGTGGCGGGGCGCGCGCCGTACGTGTCGCCGACCTCCTCGCCCGGCCGCCGGCTGCGCCCGTTCGCGGGCGTCTCGCTGCTCAACCGCCGCATGGCGGTGGACTCGCGCCGGCGCGCGTGGGTGCGGCTGGCGTGCGCGAGCTCGGTCGTGAAGCGCTGCCGCGGCGTGGTGACGATCGCCGTGCGGCCGTCCAAGGGCGCCGCCGAGCGGCGCATCGCGCGCCGGACGTTCCGCATCCGGCGGGGCCACGTGCAGCGGCTCCCGGTCAAGCTCGGCAAGGCCGGACGCCGCGCGCTCGCATCCCACAAGAAGCTGCCGGGACACCTGTACTCGGCCGTCCGCGACGGTCAGGGGTTGACGCGGACCGCCACCTCGCCGGCGAAGGTCGTGCGCGGCAAGCGGTTCAGCCGCAGGCGCTGATCAGGTGGACGGCGGGCGCGCGTCGAGCCACTCGCGCGGCAGGACGCCGGCCGGGACCGCGCCCGGGTAGTCCGGGAACCAGCGGCGCGCCACGCGGGCGCACTCGTGCGCCTCCACCCGCGGGGCGATGTCGCCGAGCGTGAGCAGCAGCGCCAGGCCCGAGCCGACCTGCAGGTCGGCGGCGGTCGGCTGCTCGCCGCCCATGGCGCCCGTCTCGATCCAGTGGTCCGCGCGGTCGAGGTGGAAGTCCAGGTTGATGAGGTCGGCGCGGACGTTGGGGTCGGTCGGCGTCGTTGACCTTCGCGGCGGCGATCGCGACCAGCGGCGCGGACACGCGCGCGGCGGCGTCGGGGACCGGCAGGTCGGCGCCCTCGCTGTAGCTCATCATCGCGCCCGGCTTGCGCTTGAGGCTCGCCCACGTGAGCCGGCGCGCGAGCGGCTGCAGGACCTCGTCGCCCCAGCGCTCGCCCTCCTCGACGATCCGGCGCTCGCGGCCGTCGGCGGGCAGGAGCGGCGGGTCGGGCGCGCGGTGCTCGAGCGAGCGCAGGATCTCGCGCGAGCCGTGCACGCGGTCGCCGTCGTCGAAGATCACGCCGGGCACCGTGAAGCCGCGGAAATGGCGCCACATCACGGCCTTGGCGGCGAGCGGCGGCACGTCGACGCGCCGGTAGTCGACGTGCTTGAGGCGCAGCGCCGCCTCGATCGCGGCGCACGGGTGCGAGGCCGGTATGGCGTACAGCGTCGCGGTCAAGGCGGCGCGAGTCTAACCTCCCGCCCCGCATGCTGCTGGTCGTAGACGTGGGCAACACCCAGACGCATCTCGGCACCTACGACGGGACCGAGCTGGTCGAGCACTGGCGCTTCGCGTCGGTCCGCACGTCGACGGCCGACGAGCTGGGCGCCGCACTGCGCGCCCTGCTCGCGCTGCGCGGGCTCTCCTTCGACGACATCGACGCGTCGATCGTCTCCTCGACCGTCCCGCGGCTGCGGCCGGAGTGGGCGGAGATGTCGGACCGCTACCTCGGGCACGAGCTGCTCGTGGTCGGCCCGGGGCTGCGCACCGGCATGCCGATCCGCTACGACAACCCGCGCGAGATCGGCCCCGACCGGCTCGTGAACGCGGTGGCCGGCTACGAGAAGGTCGGCGGCGCCTGCGTGGTCGTGGACTTCGGCACCGCCGTCACCCACGACGTCGTGTCCGCCGACGGCGAGTACCTGGGCGGCGTGATCTTCCCGGGCGTAGAGATCTCGCTCGAGGCGCTCACCGAGCGCGCCGCCGCGCTGCCGACGATCGACCTCACCGAGCCGCGCGGCGTGCTCGGCAAGTCGACGGTCGACGCGATCCGGTCCGGCGTCCTCTACGGCTACGCCGGCATGGTCGACGGCATCCTCGACCGGCTGACCGAGGAGGTCGGCCCGGCGCACGCGATCGCCACCGGCGGGCTCGCCCACGCGGTGGTCCCGTACTGCAAGTCGATCGACGAGGTCGACGACCTGCTGACGCTCACCGGGCTGCGGCTGATCTGGGAGCGGAACCGTTGAGCAGCGCCGGGCAGCTCGTCCATCGACGCGAACGTCGTCGCGCCCTCCGAGCGGCGCCATCGCGGCGTAGCCGAGCACGGCCATGCCGGCGGCGAGCGCGGCCTGGACGCCGGCGGGGGCGTCCTCCACGACCACGCAGTCGCGCGGTTCGAATCCCATGGTCGCGGCGGCGTGCAGGAACAGGTCGGGCGCGGGCTTGCCGTGCGCGACGTCGCTCGCGCTGAAGATCTGCGCGTCGGTGAAGCGGCCGAGCAGCCCGCTGACCCGCAGCGCGAACCGGATCCGCTCGTGCGTGCCGCTCGACGCGACGCACGTCGGCTCCGAGATGGCGTCGAGCGCCGCCTCGATCCCGCGCACCGGCCGCGAGCTCGCGCTCGAACAGCTCGTAGAGCTCGGCGTGGTAGCGCTCGGAGAAGTCCTCGGGCACGGGGCGGCCGAGCCGCTCCTCGATCAGCTCCACGCCCGCCGCCCAGCTGCGGCCCATGAACGCGTCGACCGACTCCTCGCGGGTCATGGGCATCCCGAGGTCGGAGACGTACCGGGCCAGCAGCCCGTTGGCGAGCGGCTCTGAGTCGACGAGCACGCCGTCGCAATCGAAGATGACGAGCATCCCGAAGTACCGTAGAAGCCTCATGAGGTCGCTCCACGAACCCTGGGAGCTCGGCGGAGTCCGGATCCCGAACCGCGTCGTGCTCGCCCCGCTGGCGGGCATCGGCAACTGGTTCGTCCGCCTCCAGGCCAAGCGCTACGGCGCCGGGCTCGCCGTGTCGGAGATGGTCTCGAGCTTCGCGATCCACTACGAGAACCGCCGCACGCTCGACGAGCTGCTGGTCATCGACGAGCGCGAGCGCGAGGGCGGGCCGGTCGCGATCCAGCTGTTCGGCCAGGACCCCGACGTGATGCGCTCCGCCGCCGCGCGGGTGGCCGAGATCGGCGCCGACCTGATCGACCTCAACATGGGCTGCCCCGTCCCCAAGGTGATGAAGACCGGGCGCGGGCGCCGCGCTGATGAAGGACCCCGACACCGCCGTCGCGGTGGCGCGCGCCGCCGCCGAGGGCTCCGGACTGCCGGTCACCGTCAAGCTGCGCGCCGAGGGGATCGACGTCGCGCGCCGGCTGGTCGAGGAGGCCGGCGTCGCGGGCATCACCTTCCACCCGCGCACGGTCAAGGTCCACCACAAGGGCCGCCCCGACTACGAGCTGGCCGCCCAGGTCGTGCAGGACCTCCCGGTGCCGGTGATCGTCTCCGGCGGGATGCACGAGGCCGACCACATCCGCTGGGCGTTCGAGTACACGGGCGCCGCGGCGATCATGCTCGCGCGCGGCTCGCTCGGGAACCCGTGGCTGTTCGAGGAGCTGCTCGGCGGCCGCGCCGCGGCGCCCGCCCGCGACGAGGTCCTCGACGAGTGGCTGTGGGTGCTCGACCGCGCCGAGGAGCACCTCGGCGCCGACCGCGCGGCCCGCTATCTGCGCAAGTTCCACCCCTGGTACATCGAGCGTCTCGGCGACTCCCGCGAGGTCGTCGACGGCCTCCAGCGGGCCGACACGCTGGCCGAGCAGCGGGCGCTGATCGCCGGGCTGCGAACCGAGGTTTTCGCCGGGTAGACCGGTGCTACCATGCCGCCCTGCGCCGCACCCGCCCGGGCGCACCACCGGTCCGCTCTGTACAGCGGGCTTTTTCTTTCTCCGGACCCGACTTAGGACGACGAGCTATGCAGAAGGACGTCCTCCTCACTCCTGAAGGCCTCGACAAGCTGAAGGCCGAGATCGAGTACCTCTCGAACGACAAGCGGCGCGAGGTCGCCGAGCGCATCAAGGAAGCGCGCGAGTTCGGGGACATCTCGGAGAACTCCGAGTACGACGACGCCAAGAACGAGCAGGCGATGCTCGAGGCGCGCATCGCGTCGCTCGAGGACAAGCTGCGCTCCGCGTCGGTGATCGACGCGTCCGAGCTCTCCAGCGACGTCGTCCGCGTCGGCTCGCAGGTGTCCGTCAAGGACGAGGGATCCGGCAAGTCGCTGCAGTACACGATCGTCGGCTCGACCGAGGCCAACCCGTCCGAGAACCGGCTCTCCAACGAGTCGCCGGTCGGCAAGGGGCTGCTGGGCCGCAAGAAGGGCGACTCCGTCAAGGTGACGCTCCCCAACGGCAAGAAGCGCGAGCTGAAGATCACGAAGATCGACGTCGCGTGAGCGACGCGCCGCCTTCGGCGGCGGCGAAGCAGAGATCCTCGCCGCAAGACGGCGCAAGCTGGAGGAGGTCCGCGCCGCGGGCGTGGACCCGTTCCCGCACGAGTTCGACGGCGTCGTCCCGATCGCCGAGGCGCGCGAGGGCCACGACGACCTGGAGCCCGGCGGTGAGACCGAGGTGCGCGTCCGCGTGGCCGGCCGCGTCGCCGCGCGCCGCGGGCAGGGCAAGGCCGCGTTCCTGGACCTCGTCGACCGCTCGGGGCGCATCCAGCTGCTCGGCCGGCAGAACGTGCTCGGCGAGGAGAAGTTCGGCCGCCTGACGCACCTCGACCTCGGCGACCTGATCGGCGCCGACGGCACGATCATCCGCTCGCGCGCCGGCGAGCTGACGATCTCGCTCGAGGACGTCACGCTGCTCGCCAAGTCGCTGCGGCCGCCGCCCGAGAAGCACCACGGGCTGACCGACGTCGAGACCCGCTTCCGCCGCCGCGAGCTGGACCTGATCGCCAACGAGGAGTCGCGCGACGTCTTCATCGCCCGCGCCAAGGCGATCAGCGAGATCCGCCGCGCGCTCGACGAGGCGGGCTTCATCGAGGTCGAGACGCCGACCCTGCAGCCGCTCTACGGCGGCGCCGCGGCGCAAGCCGTTCACCACGCACTTCAACGCGCTGGACCGCGACTTCTTCCTGCGGATCGCCACCGAGCTCTACCTCAAGCGGCTGATCGTGGGCGGGCTGGAGCGCGTGTACGAGATCGGCAAGAACTTCCGCAACGAGGGGCTCTCGCCCAAGCACAACCCCGAGTTCACCGTGCTCGAGTGGTACGAGGCGTACGCGGACTACGAGGACGTCGCGGCGCGCTGCCGAGCAGGTCGTGCACCGCGTCGCCACCGCGCTCGGGCAGGGCGACCGCTTCGCCCCGCCGTGGAAGCGCGAGACGCTGGCCGGGTCGATCGCCGAAGCGCGTCCGGCGTCGACATCCTCGCCAACCGCGACCTCGAGTCGCTGCAGGCCGCCATGCGCGAGAAGGGCCTCGAGGTCCCCGAGCACGAGGAGACCTGGGCGCGGCTGGTCGACTACCTGCTCTCCAAGTACGTCGAGCCGGAGCTGATCGAGCCGACGTTCCTCATGGACTACCCCGTCGAGCTCTCGCCGCTGGCCAAGCGCCACCGCACCGAGGAGGGGCTGGTCGAGCGCTGGGAGGCGTTCGCGGGCGGGATGGAGTTCGCCAACGCGTTCACCGAGCTCAACGACCCCGACGACCAGCGCGCCCGCTTCGAGGAGCAGAAGCGCGCCGCCGCCGAGGGCGACGACGAGGCGCAGCCGTTCGACGAGGCGTTCGTCGAGGCGCTCGAGCAGGGCATGCCGCCCACCGGCGGCATCGGCATCGGCATCGACCGCCTGGTGATGCTGCTGACGGGCAAGAGCACGATCCGCGAGGTCGTGCTGTTCCCCGCCATGCGCGAAACGTAGGTGGCCGCGCGCGGAAGATAGGTAGTCGCCTACCGATGCGGGGCCTGGACGGCGTAGGCACTCTCGCGCCTCCATGCTTCACCCCTCCCCGACACGACCCCTCGATCCCCACCGCGCCGCCCAGCACCTCGATCGCGTCTACCGCCTCGCCTGGTCGCTGTCCGGCTCCCCGCATCTCGCCGACGAGCTGACGCAGGAGACCTACGCCCGCGTGCTGGCGCGCCCCCGCCGGCTGCGCGGCGACAGCGAGCTCCACTACCTGACGCGCACGCTGCGCAACGTCGTGCGCGACCACTGGCGCTCGCAGCGCCGCGTGCCGGCCACGGTCGGCGGCGACGCGCTCGAGCACCACGCCGCTCCGCGCGGGCAGAGCGACCCCGAGGTCGCGGCGATGACCGGCGACGTCTTCGCCGCCGTCGCCCGCCTGCCCGAGCCCCTGCGCGACGCCGTCGCGCAGGTCGACGTCGCCGGCATGAGCTACGCCGAGGCGGCAGAGGCGCTCGACGTGCCCGTCGGCACGATCATGAGCCGCCTCCACCGTGCGCGCACGCGGCTGGCGCGCGAGCTCTCCGCCGTGCCCTGTGCAGCCTAGGCCGGTATGCCGAGCTCGCGGGCTGCTCCCGCCGCCTCGTGGCGGGAGCGGACGCCCAGCTTGCTCAGCACCGCGGCGACGTGGTGGTCGACGGTCCGCACGGAGACCACGAGCCGTTCGGCGATCTCCGCGTTGGTGAGCCCGTCGCCGAGCAGCGCGAGCACGGCGAGCTGGCGGTCGGTGAGCCCGGCCGGGTTGGCGCGGGTCGCCCGGCGCGGCCGCGGGACGCGCCCGCCGAGCGCCGCCAGCCGCCGGCGGGTGATCGCCGCGGCGGGCGCGGCGCCGAGCCGGTCGAGGATCCGCAGGCCCTCGAGCGTCGGCCTCGCGCTCGCCTGAGGAGGCCAGCTCGAGCGCCTGCTCGTAGGGGTCGCCTTCCGCCGCCCAGCCGTCGGCCGCGGCGCGCCAGTCGCCGCGCAGACCCGACGCCCACGGCTCCGGGCAGCCGTCGAACGGCTCGGCCGGGAGGCCGGCGCGGGCGAGGTGGCGCAGCAGCTCGGCGCGGAAGTGGGCGGCGCCGCGGTGCTCCGTGCGGGGCAGCAGCTCCTCGGCGACCTCGGCGGCGGTGTCGGGCTCGCCCGCCAGCCACGCCCACTCGACCAGCGCGATCCCGGCGTAGGCGACGCCGAGCAGCAGCCGCTGGCGGCGGGCCTGCTCCCAGGCGCCGGACGAGCATCGCGGCGGCCTCGGGGTCGCCCTGGCGCGCGAGCACCCGGCCGAGCCACGGGACGCTGTAGGAGATCAGCATCCCGGGGTCCTCGACGCCGTCGATCAGCGCGCGCAGCTCGCCGGCGGCGCGGTCCCAGCGGCCGCGCCGCACGAGCGCGGTGCAGCGCTGGACCTCGAGGTTGTAGGCGTGCGACCAGAAGCCGCGCTCGCGGGCGAAGCGCAGGCCGTCGCGCGCGGCGTACTCCAGCTCGTCGAGCCGCCCGGCGCGGCTGAGCAGCTCGGCCAGGTTGCAGTGCCCGCGCGCGGCGTACTCGTGATGTCGCACCGCGTTGGACTCGGCGATGCTGCGGCGCAGCAGCTCGACGCCGACCTGCATGTCGCCCAGCTCGAAGCAGGCGATGCCGAGGTAGTTCAGCGACAGCGCGGCGAGGTCGTCGCGCCCGGAGCGCTGCGCCAGCCCGCGGGCACGGGAGAGCTCCTCGGCCGCCTCGGCCGGCGCGTCGGTCATCGCCCGCACGGCGCCGCGGTAGAGCGCGGCGTGGGCGAGCGCCGCCTCGTCGCCGGCCGGCTCCAGGGTGGCCACCGCACGGGCCGCGGCGTCGTGCGCCGCGTCGGTGTCGCCGGCCATGAACAGGTGGCGCGACACGCGCACGAGGCACTCGCCCATCGCGACCGCGTCGCCCAGCTCGTCGTAGAGCTCGGCGGCGCGCAGGCCGGCGTCGACCGCCTCGCGGAAGCGGTGCGCGTTGTAGAGCTCCCAGCCGTAGTCGTCGAGGAACGCGGCGCGCGAGCGGGCGCCCAGGCGGTCCAGGTAGGGCAGCACGGACTCGAAGTGCGCCAGCGCCTGGCGGTGCGACCCGGCCGCCGCCGCCTCGCGCGCCGCCTCCGGGCCGACGGCGGTGATCGTCGCCACGTCGCCGGCCTCGACCGCGTGGTGCATCACGCGCGCCCGCTCCGGCCGGTCGACGGCCAGCAGCGCGGCGACGACGGCGGCGTTGAGCGCCTGGCGGCGGATCTCCGGCAGGCTGCGCTCGATCGCCCGCCGTGCCAGCTCGTGGCGGAACGCCAGCGAGTCCTGCCCGACCTCGAGCACGCCGGCCAGCTCGGCCTCGACGAGCGATTCCACGCGCGGGCCGAGCAGCGTCGCGGCGAGCTCGCTCTGCACGTGGGAGGGGACGACCGAGAGCTGCTCGAGCGCGTCGCGGCAGTCCTCGCCGAGCCGCCCCACGCGCGCCAGCACCGCCTCGACGACGCTCAGCGGCACCGCGTCCTCCGGGGAGGCCAGCGCCTCGGTCACGAAGAACGGGTTGCCGCGCGTGGCGCGGTGCAGCTCGTCCGGGTCGGCGCCGCTGCCCGCCGACAGCCGCGCGACGGCGTGGCGGGACAGCCGTCGCAGCGGAAGACGGTGCAGCGGCGCGCCGACCACGGTCCCCAAGAAGCGGTGCAGGGAGTGCGCGGCGTCGATCTCGTCGTCGCGGTATGTCAGCACGAGAACCGCGCCGACCGGCTGGATCCGGCGCGCGGCGTACCCGAGGACGTCGAGCGTCGCGTCGTCTGCCCAGTGGACGTCCTCGACGACCAACACGACCGGGCCGTCGGTCGCGAGCTCCTCGAGCAGCGCGCCGAACACGCCGTCGACGGCCCGGCCGTCCTGGAGCCCGTCGGCGAGCGGTCCGGCCGACCCGAGCGCCGCGTCGCGCAGCGGCCCGAGCGTGCGCGGCGCCATCAGGTCGTCGCAGGCCGACGTCAGCAGTCGCGCGCGCCCGGCCGCCTCGGCCGCGAACGCGCGCACCAGCGTCGTCTTGCCGATGCCGGCCTCACCGGTCACCAGCGCCACCGAACCGCGCCCGGCCGTCGCATCCGAGACGGCGCGCTCGAGCGTCGCCAGCGTGTCGTCCCTCTCGAGCAGCGTCGCCGGCATCCTGCTGATCGTCCCACCTCACGCGGCCACCGCGGGAGCGATCCAGCCGCGCATCAGATCGATGACGCCGCTGACCGGCGGCAGCGCCGCCACCTCGTCGGCGATCCGCCCCGCGACCCGCCCGTAGGAGGGCTCCTCGAGCACCCGCCGGACGGCGTCGCCGATCCCGGCGAGGCCCTCCGGCCACCCGGGCAGCGCGATGCCCGCGCCCAGCTCGTCGACGCGCGAGGCGTTGCGCGGCTGGTCGGCGAAGCCCGGGACGATCACGACCGGCACGCCGGCGGCGAGCGCCATCCGCGTGGTGCCCGAGCCGCCGTGGCAGAGGACGGCCGAGGCGTGCGGCATGAGCGAGGCCTGCGGCACCCAGGACTCCACGCGCACGTTGTCCGGCACCGCCCCGAGCGCGTCGCGGTCGGCTCCGGCGACGGTGAACAGCACGCGCACGGGCACGTCGGCGAGCGCCTCGACGGTCGCGCGGAACAGCTGCCCGAACACGGGCATCGTGGGCGCCACGGAGCCGTAGGTGACGTAGACGAGCGGGCGGTCGTCGGCATCGAGCGACATCGGCTCCGCGCGCTCGTGCTCCCGGAAGCGCACGGTGTGGCGCGGCCCGGTGTCGTCCGGACTCTCGAGCGCGTGGGGGAGCACCGTGAGGTACGGGCTCGCCGCGATGCCCAGCGCGGTGGGGTCCAGGCGCAGGCCGAGCCGCTCGCGATGGCGGTCGAGCTCCGGCGCGACGACCGGCAGGCTCCAGGCCTCCATGGCGGCGGCCATGATCGCGATCCGCCCGTGCGGCACGCCGAGGCGCTCCGCCGCGAGCAGGCCCGCGTACTCCGTCGGGTCGCGCAGGACGGCGTCCGGCCGGTAGTCGGCCATGACCCGCAGCGTGCCGGGCAGCGCGCTCTCGGTGTCGATTCCGGCGAAGACGTCGCGCATCACGCGCACGCCCTGCTCCTCCCACTCGAGCCCGGGCAGCGAGGCGAAGATCGCGTCGCGGCGCGCGCTCGGCAGGGTCGGGGAGCGGGTGGAACGGCAGGCCGGCTCCGGTGACGTGTGGAGCGGCCTCGCGGGGCGCCGCCAGGAGCACGTGGGCGCCTCCCGCGCGGAGCGCGTGGGCGAACGGGATCAGCGGGCCGACGTGGCCTGCCCCGGCTTTCGATGTGAGGAGGATTCGCATGGTCCGTGGAAGGACGATGCGGGGGTCCGTCGTATTCCCGTGAACCCGCCCCTTCGGACACCCGTTGAGGCATCCGTCCCGTTGGTAAACTGACGCATGGCCGTAAAGCGAACCCCGCGCCACTCATCCGTTTCGGCTTCCGTGCCGAATACCGGGTCAGAGGCCGGGGTATTTTCGCCTCTCGGCCTGTTCACCGCCCAACCGACCACGGAACACCTCACGACCGAGCGCTAGGGCAGCACTTAGCAGGAAGGAACCACCCCACCACCATGTTCGAGCGATTCACAGAGCGCGCACGTCAGGTGGTCGTCCTCGCCCAGGAGGAGGCGCGGACGCTCAAGCACAACTACATCGGCACCGAGCACATCCTGCTCGGCCTCCTGCGCGAGGAGGAGGGCCTTGCGGCCCGAGTCCTCGAGAGCCTGGACATCACCGTGGAGCGTGTGCGCGCCCAAGTCGTGCGCATCGTCGGCTCCGGTGAGGAGGTGACGTCCGGCCAGATCCCGTTCACGCCGCGCGCGAAGAAGGTCCTGGAGCTCGCCCTGCGCGAGGCTCTGTCCCTGGGCCACAACTACATCGGCACCGAGCACATCCTGCTCGGCCTCGTGCGTGAGAACGAGGGCGTCGCCGCCCGCATCCTGCTCGACTTCGACGCGGACTCCGAGAAGATCCGCAACGAGGTCATCCGGATGCTGTCCGGCCCCGGCGGCCGCCGCTCCGGTTCGGGCTCCGGCTCGGGTCAGGGCTCCGGCGCGGCAGCGGGCCAGGGCGAGGGCAAGAAGTCCTCGAAGCTGCTCGACCAGTTCGGGCGCAACCTGACCAAGCTGGCCTCCGACGGCAAGCTGGACCCCGTCGTCGGTCGCGAGACCGAGATCGAGCGGATCATGCAGATCCTCTCCCGCCGCACCAAGAACAACCCGGTGCTGGTCGGCGAGCCGGGCGTCGGCAAGACCGCCGTCGTCGAGGGCCTCGCCCAGCGCATCACCAACGGCGACGTGCCGGAGCTGCTGAAGAACAAGCAGATCTACACGCTCGACCTCGCTGCGCTGGTGGCCGGCTCGAAGTACCGCGGCGAGTTCGAGGAGCGCCTGAAGAAGGTGATGAAGGAGATCACCCAGCGCGGCGACATCATCCTGTTCATCGACGAGCTGCACAACCTCGTCGGCGCGGGTGCCGCCGAGGGCGCGATCGACGCTGCGTCGATCCTCAAGCCGGCCCTGGCGCGAGGCGAGCTGCAGACCGTCGGCGCCACGACGCTGGACGAGTACCGCAAGTACCTCGAGCGGGACTCGGCGCTGGAGCGGCGCTTCCAGAAGATCACCGTGGACCAGCCCTCCCTGGAGGAGTGCGTCCAGATCCTCAAGGGGCTCCGCGACCGGTACGAGGCGCACCACAAGGTCAACATCACCGACGAGGCGCTGGAGGCGGCGGCCGAGCTGGCCGACCGCTACATCTCCGACCGCTTCCTGCCGGACAAGGCGATCGACCTCATCGACGAGGCCGCCTCGCGCATGCGCATCAAGTCGATGTCCTCCCCGCCCGTGTACCGGGAGCTCGAGGAGGAGATCGAGACGACGCGGCGCGACAAGGAGGCCGCGATCGAGGCGCAGGAGTTCGAGAAGGCCGCCAACCTCCGCGACAAGGAGCGGCGCCTTACGAACAAGAAGCGCGAGCTCGAGGACGCCTGGGAGTCCGGCGAGGGCGGCGAGCGCCCCGCGATCGGCGAGGAGGAGATCGCCGACATCGTCTCGATGTGGACCGGCATCCCGGTGTTCAAGCTCACCGAGGCCGAGACGCAGAAGCTGATGCGCATGGAGGACGAGCTCCACAAGCGCGTCATCGGACAGCACCAGGCGATCGAGGTCATCTCGAAGGCCATCCGGCGCTCCCGCGCGGGGCTCAAGGACCCCAAGCGCCCGACCGGCTCCTTCGTGTTCCTCGGCCCGTCCGGCGTCGGCAAGACGGAGCTGGCCCGCACGCTCGCCGAGTTCCTCTTCGGCGACGAGGAGGCCATGGTCCGGATCGACATGTCGGAGTACATGGAGAAGCACGCCGTGTCCCGGCTCGTCGGCTCGCCCCCTGGCTACGTCGGCTACGACGAGGGCGGTCAGCTGACCGAGGCGGTCCGCCGCAAGCCGTACTCCGTGCTCCTGCTCGACGAGATCGAGAAGGCCCACCCGGATGTCTTCAACATCCTGCTCCAGATCCTGGAGGACGGGCGCCTGACCGACTCGCAGGGCCGGACGGTGGACTTCCGGCACGCCATCGTGATCATGACGTCGAACATCGGTGCCTCCGAGATCGCGCGCAACACGCCGCTCGGCTTCACCGTGGGCGACGAGGATCACGGCATGACCTACGACGACATGAAGAACCGGGTCATGGGCGAGCTCAAGAAGGTCTTCCGCCCGGAGTTCCTCAACCGCATCGACGACGTGATCGTCTTCCACAAGCTCCAGAAGGAAGAGATCAAGGAGATCGTCGAGCTCCTCCTGCGCCGCATCCGCGGGTCGCTGGCGGAGCGCGAGCTCCAGCTGGAGCTCACGGAGGCCGCCGAGGACTTCCTGGTCGAGAAGGGCTGGGATCCCTCGATGGGAGCCCGCCCGCTGCGCCGCGCCATCCAGCGCTACATCGAGGATCCGCTCGCGGACTTCGTGCTGCGCTCGGAGCTCGTGGCCGGCGGCACGGTGATGGTGGAGCCCGGCTCCGAGGAGACCGACGGCGAGCTGAGCATCAAGATCATCAAGCCCGAGAAGGCTCCGACCCCGGTCGGCGTCGGCGGCCGCAAGGAGGGCGAGGAGAACTCGCCCGACGAGGGCGTCGACGACGGCGGCGCGCTGGACCAGCCGGCGGTGCCGCCGGCCGACCCGGCCGAGTAGCCAGCCGTCACGAGACTGCCGAAGGGCGCCCCACGGGGCGCCCTTCGTCGTTCATGGGCCGTCCCACGGGGGTCCTGGGCCGATGGACTCAACTTTGGCGCAACGGGGTTCGAAGGCGTCCCGGGCGGGCACCGGCGACTGCATGCCCCATCGCCTCCGCGCCGCCGCCCTCGCGGCCACACTCACCGCCGCCGGCTCCTTGGCCGGCGCCGCCACCGCCAGCGCCGCCAAGCTGCAGATGCCGTTCAAGTGCGGCGTCTCCGTCTACGGCGAGGCGCGCGCGAACCACGACCCGAGCAACGCGATCGACTTCAACGGCCTCGGCGGAGGCGACACCGACCTCGGCATGCCGGTGCTGGCGGCCGGCCCGGGCCGCATCACGATCTCGACGTACTACAAGACCAACGGCTACGGCAACGCGGTCGAGATCGACCACGGCGACGGCCGGCGCACCTTCTACGCCCACCTGCGCAGCCGCCGCTACGCCGTCGGCACCGTGGTCAAGCGCGGCCAGAGGATCGGCCGCCTGGGCAAGAGCAGCGCCAAGTACACGTTCAGCGCGCACCTGCACTACGAGATGCGCCGCGGCGGCTCCGCGGTCCAGGCGTGGTTCAACGGGCACCCGGCGCCGGTCTACAGCCACATGGAGCAGTCGGTGAAGATGACGAGCCGCAACTGCAAGAAGAAGAAGAAGGCCGCGCCGGCCCCGCAGCCCCAGCCCCAGCCCCAGCCGCAGCCCGCAGCCCCAGCCCCAGCCGCAGCCCGCTCCGGCCCCCGGCGTCGCCCTGCCCAACACGTCCTACCGGCGCGCGGCCGAGGTCCGCACCGACAACGGGCTCGCCGTCGCCGGCCGCAAGGGCCCGCGCACCGCGGCCGCGAAGGTCAACGCCTACCGCAACGGCGACAAGGTCAAGATCGTCTGCCAGACGCGCGGCGAGCGCGTGACCGGCAAGTTCGGCACCTCGAACCTGTGGGATCTGATCGCGATCGGCAACGGGCGCGGCGTGTACGTGACCGACACGTACGTGTACACCGGCTCCGACGGCCGCGTCGCGCCGGACTGCCCCTAGGGCCTGGCGAGCGGGCGCGCCAGCCGCCGGAAGACCCCTTCCAGCGTCTGCTTGCCGTAGGCGTGATCGGGGTTGACGAGCGTCAGCACGGCGATCGAGACGCGCTCGTCGCCGCGGGTGAGGAGCGCGACCTGGTGATCCACCAGGCCGCGCCCTGAGCCCCAGCCGCCCTTGAAGAACGCCGTCCACCCGGGCGGCGTGGCGGCGCCGATCCCCCACCGCTGCTTGGGCACCACGCGCGCCAGCAGCCCCATGCCGTACTCGCGATGGCGCTTCGGCATGAGCCGGTCGATCCGCAGGAAGAAGCGGGTCTGATCGCGCGCGGTGATCTGCGACTCGCCCCAGTTCACGCCCTCGGAGAAGCGGGTCATCCGTGCGCGGTGCGCGAACCGCTGCAGCGCTCCCCTGCCCAGCTGGTTGCGCACGGCGGTGGCGGCGACGTTCGACGACCAGCGCACCATCGGCCCGAGCAGGCGCCGGTCGGCGGGGGTGAGCCGGCGGCCGGCGTGGCGGCGCAGGTAGGCGACCAGCAGCATCGCCTTGACCACGCTCGCCGACGGGAACGCGCGATCCATGTCGCGTCCTCTGACGCCGTCCCGCGTGCGGATCGCGAACGCGATGGTGCCGGCGCGCGAGTCCGCGTAGCGGCGCGCCGGGGACACGCCGCTGCGCCACGAGGCATGGGCGGCCGCTGCCGTCCCGCCGAGTGCGAGCACGACCAGCGACGGCGGGCAGCAGGCGCCGCACGGGGCGGAGGGTAGCCCGCGCGCCGGAGCGACCGGCGCGCGGGCCCGGCCTCACAGTCGCGCGTAGACGACCTTCACGCCCGCCTTGTTCAGGCGGCCCATGATCCGGCGCACCCACTGGCCGCGCTTGTGGTCGTTGGTCGAGGTGCGGGCGTTGCGGACCACCAACGTCACGGTGCGGCGCGACTTGACGTAGCGCACGCGCTTGCGCACCGACTTCGGCAGCTTCGCGGCGCGCACCGCCCGCTTCAGCTTCGCGCCGTTCTTGCGCGCCACCTGGATGCGGACCGCCTTGTCGGCCTTGCGCCCGCGCACCGGGCGCCTCTTGACGGCCGGCAGCTTGGACTCGCGCACCGGGGTGCCGATGGTCTCGACCCGCCGCGGCTGCGTCCTGCGCGAGACCGCACCGGCCGGCAGCGCCTCCGTGAGCGGGTAGAGGAGCGCGTTGAGCACGATCCGCTCGTCGCTCTCCTTCCACGACCGGTAGAAGGCGTCGTGGCCGATCAGGATCGCCCGGCCCTCGCCGAACGGCTGGTCGACGACGTCCGGCCGCCCGTCGAGCTTCCCGGCACCCACCGCCGAGCGGGAGAAGCCGAGGCTCTTCAGGGGCGAGGCGTAGTTCACCGCGGCCGAGGCCTCCGGGATCGTCGTGCCGTTGCCGTCCAGCGTGTCCGGGTCGTAGATCGGGCTGTTGTCGGACTCGCGGTAGATGAAGCCGCCGTCGTCGAAGCCCCACGCCACGGGGTTCCCGGCGTCGAAGTCGCCCGTGAACGTCGAGCCGGGCGTCTCGAACTCGGCGTCCGGCTCGTCGAGGCTGTCGGGCGACACGGTGTTGAGCGTCGTGATCCCGGCGTTGCGCGCGGCGGTCGTGCCGTTGCCGAGCGTGCCGACGTAGAGGCCGCCGTCGTTGACGAAGCCCTGCAGCGCCGTCGCGCCCGCGCCGGCCGCGATCGAGCCGTTCGGGTTCAGCAGCGCCGAGTACCCGCCGCTCACCAGCTCGCCGGCGGCCAGCTCCGTCGAGGTGATGGTCGAGAACAGCCCGTTGGGCAGGTCGTCCTTGTCGGTCAGCGTGAACATGGCCACGCAGAAGTTGGCCGCTGACGCCTGGCCGGGCGGCTGCTGGGCGCAGTGACCCGGCAGCACGTTCGCGACGTTCTCGATCCGGTTGCGCGGCCAGTTCGGCTCCGCCGTGCCGCCGTAGTACACGCCGATCTTGGGCTCGGCCATCTCGTGGTGCTCGACGGGATAGCCGCCGAGGCCGGTCACCGGCGTCTGGCGCTCCGCCGCGAGCGCGGCGAGGTTCACGCCGCCGAGCGTCGACGCGTCGACGAGCGCGGTGCCGGACGTGAACTCGCGCCCGCCGGAGGAGAAGCCCTCCACGGCGCGGTCCACGCGGACGCCCGCGTCGAGCAGCTCGTAGACGAGCGCGAGCGCCTGCATCGAGTCGGTCTCGAACGCGAAGACCGGCTCCTCCGCGCCGCTCACGCCGCCGAGCGCCGGGTCGGCGATCTCCGTCATGGCCACGCCCGGCCGGGAGCTGGCTGGTCAGGAAGCCGTCGCTCGCCAGGCCGCGGTGCAGCGGATACGACCAGGTCGCCACGTCGTAGAAGAACTCGATCGGCTCGAACGGGTCCTCGCCCATCACGGCCTGGATCCAGTGCTTCAGCGGCTGCTCGAGCGGGATGTACAACGTCCCCTTGGGCAGCACTGCGGTGCCGGACGTGCCCGTCCCGAACACGCGCACGCCGCTCGCGTTGACGTCGGACTCGAGGCGGAACACGTGCACGCCCTGGTTGCGCATGTGCTCGATCAGGGCCGCCGTGTCGCCCTCGTGCTTGTCGGGCCGGAAGAAGTAGCCGCACACGTCATAGGAGGGCTGCTGCTTCATCGGCTCGGTCAGCGGGCTCACGAGCTCGTTCGGCTCCAGGTCGCAGGACGCGCCCTGCCGGACGGCGTCCGCCCATTGCTCGACCCAGCCCTCGAGCACCGCCGGCTTGTTGCGGGCGGTGACGTCGATCGTCGAGTCGATCGCCAGGTAGTGCTCGTAGACCTGCTTGGCGTAGATCTCGCTCGTGCCCTTCTCGAACGTCATGCCGGCGGCGCCCGAGAGCAGCGACGGCACGGTGTCCCCGTACTCGGGCACGAACAGGTCGTAGGTGTTGTAGTTGAAGTAGGCGATGCTCTGGTCGTCGAACGACTGGCGGATCGCCGGCCCGATCAGGTCGCCGATGAAGTCGACCGTGAAGTCGGAGATCTCGTGGTGGACGGGGTCCTCGTTGGGCGGGAAGAAGTAGCCGTTGCTCGTCTGGTGGGCGTCGATGTAGAAGACGCCGGGGTACTGCTTGAGCAGCGGCAGGAACGCGCCGTTCTCGATCTGGTTCTGCGTGCCGAAGTCGCGGTTGTGGTCGAACGTCCACGCGCTCGTGCGCGAGATCGCGTCGCGCCCGTCCGGGTTGCGCACCGGCAGCAGGAAGTAGTCCATGTCCTGCAGGCGCCGCGCGTTCCAGCAGTCCGTCCGGGCCGCCAGCTCGTAGAGGTTGCGCGCGATCGCCTCGCCGGCCGCCGGCTCGGCGCCGTGCGGCGTGGAGGTGATCCACGCCAGCGCGGGCCGCGAGCGGGCGGCGGCAAGGCCGGCGGCCTCGGACACCGACCCGTCACGCACGCCGGCCCAGAACGGGCCGTCGCTGCGGCCCGAGTCGAGGTTGGCGATGTTGTCCGGCGTGCCCAGGACGTAGAACTTCAGCGGCCGGCCGAGCACCGAGGTGCCGAACGGCTTGACCAGCATCCGCACGCGGGAGGACGTCTGCGACGCGGCGAGCACCGCGTCGAAGTACTTGTAGATGTCCGCGGTGAGGTTGCGGCCGGTGCTGCCCGTCGGGCCCTCGCCCAGCGGGCGCCCGACGACGTCGGCGAACTTCGGGATCGCCGGGTCGTAGGCGATCGAGTCCGTGCAGCCGGCGGGGTCGACGGCCGCGATCCCGCGGGCCGGCGAGAGGACGGCCAGCAGCGCGGCGACGGCGATGCCCAGCGCCGTGGCGCGGGCGAGCGTCATGGTCAGCGAGGGCATCAGCGGAACCTCCGGGTCTCACGGACGGGGGCCAAGACCGACGTGCCGCGGAACCGCACGCTCGCCTTGTAGCGCAGCTTGCGCGAGCTGCTGCGCCTGGTGGTGAGCCGCAGCACGGTGGCGCGGCACCGCCTGTCGAGCTCGATCTCGCGGTCCAGGAGCGTCGTGCGCCCCTTGGTGACCACCGCCGCCACGCGGCCGTCGGAGCACGAGGACCGCGCGATGCCGGCCGGCGGCACGACGGTCGCCGTGACGATGCGCCGGACGCGGTTGCGCGGGAGCCTCTCCCGCTTGACCTTGATCTGGAGTGCCCGCGGCGCGAACCGCGGCACGGTCACCTGACGGCTGTCCTGCCCGGTCAGCCCGGCGGCGTCGGTGACGACCACGCGCACGGTCTGCGAGCCGATCTCCGTCGAGCGCGGGCGGATCAGGCACTGATAGGGCGCGGCGACGTCACGGCAGACGCGGCGCGTCCCGAGGAAGAACTCCACCGACGTGATCGCGCGCTCGGCCACCGGCGAGACCGTCACGTTCGCCCCGGAGCGGGGGATCGTGGTGAGGTTGTCCGGCAGCTGGACCGTCGGCGGGTTCTGCACCGGCGGCGTCGTGTCGCACACGACCGTGATGGCCGAGGTGGCCGCGGCGGTCTGCCCGAGCGAGTCCTCCGCGGTCGCCGCCAGCGAGCGCGCGCCGCACGGCGCGTCGCCCGGCAGCGTGAACGCCGCGCTGTACTCGGGCGTGCGGTCCGCGCCCAGCGGCGTCGCGCCGTCGAAGAACGTGACCTCGCGGATGCCGAAGTCGTCGCTCGCGGCGGCGGTCAGCTTCACGGTCTCACCGCGGCGGTACTCCGCGCGCTCCGGGGTGAGCGTGATCGCGGGCGCCGCGTCGTTGACGGGCAGCGGCGCGGGGACGACCGGGAACTGGCCGGAGTCCGGGTCGCTCTGCGGCCCGGAGCGATAGGGCAGGAAGTCGACCGTCGTCGAGCCGTCGGCCGAGGCCGTGCCGTTGACGGGGTTCTCCGGGTACGGCGGGTTGGTGGTCGGCGAGACCTCCGGCCCGTCGTTGGGCGGCGACGGCTGGCCGCCGCCGAGCGGCGACCACAGCCCCCACCAGTTGTCCTCGGCCGAGAACGGGACGGCGGCGTCGGCCGTGCCGTCCTCCGCGGCGTTGAGCACGCCGTAGGCGTTGTCGACGATGTTCGTGCTGGTCACCGACGAGTTGGCGGCGTCGGCGCCGACGAGCCTGATCCCGGCGGCGAGCGGGAGGTTGGCGTTGTTCGTCGTGGTGTTGCGCACGGGCAGGTTCTCGCCCTGGACGAGGTTCTGCGTGACGATCGAGCCCGAGATCCCGCCGCGCGCGCCCGCCGCGATGCGGACGCCGTCCTGGCCGAACAGCGGGCCGGTGTCGAGCGGCTTGGGATCGGGGTTGCCGGGCGGGTTCAGCGTGTCCTGGCAGTTGCCGTCCACGTTGGCGTCCCAGCACAGGCTGCGCCCGACGATCTGCGAGCCGGAGATCGTGCCGCGCAGGTCGACGCCGGACGGGGTCACCGGCGAGGCGGCGTCGACGCCGCCGTCGATCAGCACGCCGGCGCGGTTGTACTCGTCGATCCGCACGCTGGCCAGCGTCAGCTCGCGCGGGCCGGCGCCGACGGGCGCCGTCTCGGCGGCGGTGACCAGCGCCACGCCGTAGCCGAGGAAGTCGGATCGGTAGCCGCCGGGCATGTCGTAGGCCCCGGGCGCCTCGGAGGTCACGATGTCGGTGACGCGGCTGCGCCGCAGCGAGCCCTGCGCGTCGATGAACACGATGCCGGCCTTGGCGGCGACGCCGTTGCCGTCGATCGTCACGCCGGAGATGTCGACGCTGACGGGCAGCGCCGGCGTGCCGACCGCGGTGACGATGTTGCCCGACGGACGGCGGATGTCCTGCGGGTCGTCGGCGATCACGCCGTCGTTGCCGGCGTAGCGTCGCGGCGAGATCGTCACGAGGTCGGCGCCCGCGCCCTTGATGGTGAGCGACTTGCCGATCGTGAGGCCGTTCTGGTTGGCGTTGCCGTTGCCCTCGGCGTAGCGGCCGGGGCAGACGGCGATCGTGTCGCCGGGAGCTGCGTCGTCGATCGCGTCCTGGATCGAGGTGTAGGCGGCGGTCGTGCAGTCGCCCCGGTCGTCATCCACCGCCAGCGTGGCGGCCCACGCCCCAGGCGCCGTCAGAAGAATGCCGAGAACGGCAAACAGGGACGCGAAAGCTCCGCGACTGCGCACCACCGACCCCCGATGTAGTTGTCCGATCGGCCAGCCCCCTCAGACGGCCGCCCGGCAACCTACACGGCGTCGGGACGCGGCGCCAGCCGCGCCCTGACGCCGAGGTGCGTTTCGTTACGGAGCGATCTCCTGGACGGTGCCCCACACGAGGCAGTTGGCGACCGGCGTGCCGCGGCCGTCCTGCCGCACGACGCCGTTGATCAGCAGGTTCTTCCCCTTGTACTCCACGTGGTAGAAGAACGTGTTGGAGCCGTTGACGCGCAGGTTCGCGACGGTCCCGTTCGGGAGCAGCCCGACCTGGCCGTCGTCGCGCACGCCGACCCGCTTGGCGATGTTGATGTTGTCGCCCGAGGTGTTGACGAAGTTCAGGTCGGTCGTCGGATCCTCGACGCCCGCGCCGGCCGCCTGGTCGTTGCAGGTGGCGGTGAGCTGGCCGACCGAGCCGCCGTCGCCGATCAGGACCGGCGCTCCCGGCGCGTTGTCGGCGACCTCGAACGAGCGGCCGAACGTCTGCGTGCGGGCCACGTCGGCCAGGTGCTCGTTCTGGATCTTGCCCTTGTCGGCCCCACTGGCGATGGTGGCGATCAGCTTGCCCGCGGCCTTGGACTTCGTGGCGGTCGACTTGACCGCGTCGCGCCCGTCCACCTTGCCGGCGTTGCGCGCGTAGCTGACCGCGGCCACGCTCGTGCCTCCCAGCGACACGAACAGCGCGATAGATGCCACCGCCATCGACGGCGACGGCTTGCGAATCCTCATGTGACGATCCCCCTTCGATCGGTTGTTGACCCAACGCCCCAACCCGCGGGGCATCGCAAAGGAGCGGGGGTCAGGCGCGCCAGACGTACAGCCCGGCCTGCGGCGCGCCGTCGAGGCCGAGCTCCGCGACCGCCTCGGCGACGCCCGGATAGGCCGGGTTGCCGTAGTCGTGCAGCACGACGAGGCCGCCCGGCGCCATCCGCGGCTGCCACGCGAGCACCTCCTCGACGGTGGCGTCGCGGTCGTGCGAGGAGTCGACGAACAGCAGCTCGACGCCCTCGCCGCGCGCCTCGGCGCCCGGCGCGCGGACCAGCTCGAGGCGGGCGAGCGCGCCGTCGGGCAGCAGCGACAGGTAGTCGGCGCGGTGCTCGCGCTCGACCGGGTCGAACGACGTCAGGCGCCGCTCGGCGTCCGACAGGAGCAGCGCGCCGGTCGTCCAGCCGGTGGCGGTGCCGAGCTCGACCACGCGGCGGCGACCGTCGGCGAGGCGCAGCAGCTCCGCGACGTCGCCCGGACGGGTGGAGCTGAGCAGCGCCCACTCGTCGCCCAGCCGCGCAGCGCGCAACATGGCGCGGGCCTGGAACAGCGCGGCGCGGGCGGGGAGCGCGCGGGTGGCGAGCAGCAGGCGCGCGAGCGAGCGGGGCGGCATCGCGGCGCGAGGCTATCGTCCGCCGCGATGCACGGACCAAGCACCCGCTCCATCCACGCCGGCGTCCCCGAGGGCGAGCAGGGCCAGGCGCTGCTCCCCGGGCCGACGCTCGCGGCGCCCTTCCACCTGCGCGGCGACCCCGACACGCTCGAGTACACCTACGGCCGCGACCACAACCCGACGTGGACGCACCTCGAGCGCGCGATCGGCGAGCTCGACGGCGGCCGGTGCGTCGTCTTCCCCTCGGGCATGGCGGCGATGACCGCGGTGCTGATGTCGCGCCTGAAGTCGGGCGACACGCTGGTCGCGTGCGGCGACGGCTACCCGGTGCTGCGCGAGCTGGCCCGCGGGCCTCTGGACGGGTTCGGGGTGAAGACGCGGCTCGTGCCGAGCGACACCGAGGCGCTCGTGGAGGCCGCCGCCGGCGCCGCGCTCGTGTGGATGGAGACGCCCTCGAACCCGCGGCTGGACGTCGTCGACATCGCGGCCGTCGCCGAGGCCGCCCATGCCGCCGGGGCGCTCCTGGGCGTCGACAACACCGTCGCCACGCCGCTGGGGCAGCAGCCGCTCGCCCACGGCGCCGACTTCGCGATGCTCTCCGGCACCAAGGCGCTCACCGGCCACTCGGACATGCTGCTCGGCGCGGTCTCGGTCACCGACCCGGAGCTCGCCACGGCGCTGGTGCGATGGCGCACCGAGTCCGGGTCGATCCTGGGCGGCTTCGAGGCGTGGCTGGCGCACCGCTCGCTGGCCACGCTCGGCCTGCGGCTGGGGCGCAGCTCGGCCAACGCGGCCGCGCTGGCGGCGATGCTGCGCGAGCGCGACGACCTCGTCGAGGTCGTGCACCCGTCGGGGCCGGTCGCCGAGCGCCAGATGGCGTTCACCGGCCCGCTCGTCGGGTTCGACCCCGGCAGCCGCGAGCGGGCGCAGGCGTTCCTCGACGCGTGCTCGCTTGTCACCGAGGCGACAAGCTTCGGCGGCGTGCACACCACCGCAGAGCGGCGCGCCCGCTGGGGCGCCGACGCGATCACGGAGAGCTTCGTCCGCCTCTCGGCGGGGTGCGAGGACGAGGCGGACCTGCTCGCCGACGTCGCGGGCACGCTCGACTCCGTCTAGGCCCGAGCATCACGAAGGGCCCGCGGTTGCCGCGGGCCCTCCGTGCGGGGGTGACATGCGGCCGTGGGTCAGGCGACCGCCGCCGTTCTTATGGGGGGATGTGGCGACGTCCGTGTCGCAGTTGAGCGGCGATGCAGTCCGTTTTCCGTCGCCGCTGGAGAGATGATCAGGGTGGCCCGTTGGCGAAACCTTGGCGAAACCTTGGTGGTCCAGGTACGGTCGCCGCAGCGTGGATGAGTGGCAGATCAGGCTGTGCGGCCCGATCCAGGTCCGGGGCGCCGGCCGAGCACTCGAGCAAGGTCTCCCCGGTCGCCAGGGACGGCTGCTTCTCGCATACCTCGTGTGGCACCGGGAGCGCTCCTGCCCGCGGCGCGAGCTGATCGACGCGCTGTGGCCCGAGAACCCGCCGGCCGCGGCCGACTCCGCGCTCAGCGCGCTGCTGTCCAAGCTGCGCCGCGCGCTCGGGCCCGGGGTGCTGGGCGGGCGGTCCGAGTTGCGCTTCGACCCCGGCGCGCCGGTGGAGACCGACGTCGAGCGGGCCGCGGTGGCGGTGTCGCGCGCCGAGGCGGCGATCACGCGCAAGCGCTTCGGCGAGGCGGCCGCGGCGGCGCGCGGGGCGCTCGCCACCGATCTGCAGACCTTCCTGCCCGACTGCGACGGCCATTGGGTCTCCGAGCGCCGCCACGAGTGCGAGGCGCTGCGGCTGCGCGCGCTCGAGGCCCTGGCCGCGGCCGGCGTCGGGCTCGGCGGCCACGAGCTGGGCGAGGCCGAGGCCGCCGCCAAGGCCGCGGTCGCCGCCGCGCCGTTCCGCGAGTCCGCCCACCGCGCGCTGATGGAGGTGCACGAGGCGGCCGGCAACCCCGCCGAGGCGCTGCGCGCGTTCGAGCACCTGCGCGTGCTGCTGCGCGACGAGCTCGGCACGTCGCCCGGGGCGGCGGCGATGGCCATCCATCAGCGGCTGCTGCGCGGCGAGCCCGCCCCGGTCACCGCCGACGCGCCGGCCGCGGTCGTCACGTGGCCGGCGCCGCTCGCGATCGCCGTCGAGCGGCACGCGCTCGTGAACCGGGGCGCCGAGCTGGCCTTCCTGGAGAGCTGCTGGGCGCAGGCCCGCGGCGGCACCCGCCAGCTCGTGATGCTGGCCGGGGACGCCGGCATCGGGAAGACCCGGGCCGCGGCCGAGCTGTCGCGGCGCGCGCACGAGGCGGGCGCCGTCGTCCTCTACGGGCGCTTCGACGAGGAGACGCTGGCGCCCTACCAGCCGGTCGTGGAGATGGTGCGGGGCTGGGCGGCGGGCGCGCCGCTGGAGCCGCTCGCCACGCGGCTGGGCGCCCACGCCTCCGAGCTGGGGATCCTGCTCCCGGAGCTGGGAGCGCCGCCCGACGCCGCGAACATCGGTGGCACCGACGCCGACGCCCGGCGGCTGCGCTTCTTCGACGCGGTGGCCGCCCTGCTCGCCGCGATGGTGGGAACGGCTCCCGCGGTCGTGGTGTTCGACGACCTCCACTGGGCGGGCCGCCCGACGCTGCAGCTGCTCCGCCACCTCGTGCGCTCCCCGCTCCCCGCGCGCACCCTGTTCGTCGGCACCTATCGCGAGACCGAGCTGGCCGGCGGGCACCCGCTGCAGGAGCTCGTCGGCGACATGCGCCGCGAGGGGACCCTCAAGCGGCTCGAGCTCGAAGGGCTGGGGGAGGCCGACGTCGGCCTGCTGATCGCCGCGCTGGGCGTCGAGTCGCCGTCGCCGGGCTTCGTGGCCGCGCTGCACGGCGAGACGGAGGGCAACCCGTTCTTCATCGAGGAGGTCGTCGGGCACCTGCGCGCCGAGGGCGAGCGGGTCGGCGCGGGCGTCACGCTGGCCGAGGCGGGCGTGCCCGAGGGCGTGCGCGAGGTCACCTCGCGCCGGCTGCGGCGACTCGGCGACGACGCGCGCCAGGCCGTCGTGGCCGGGCGCGGTGATCGGGCGCGAGTTCGATTTCGAGCTGCTCGAGCGCGTGCTCGGCGACACCTTGTCCGGCGACGCGCTGGTCGCCGCGCTGGAGGAGGCGGTGCAGGCGCGGGTGCTGCGCGAGACCGGTCGCATCGGCCACTACGCGTTCTCCCACGCGCTGGTGCGGGCGACGCTCTACGACGGCATCTCCCAGCTGCGCCGCGCGCGGCTGCACGGGCGCGTCGGCGAGGCGCTCATCGACCTGGAGGGCGGCAACGTCGACGGCCACCTGCCCCAGCTGGCCCACCACTTCGCCCGCGCCGCGCCGCTGGAGTCGACGGATCGCGCCGTCGACTTCGCGCTCGCCGCCGCCCGGCGCGCCGACCGGCTGATGGCCTGGGAGGAGGCCGCCGAGCACTACCGCGACGCGCTGCGCGCCCGCGAGCTGGCGGGCGCGGCGGACGACCGCGTCCGCGGCGACCTGCTCGTCGCGCTCGGCGAGTCGTGCGAGCGCGCGGGCGACGAGGCCGGCGCCCGCAGCTCGTTCCGCGACGCCGCCGACACCGCGCGCGGGCTGGGCGACGCGGGCCTGCTGGCCCGCGCCGCGCTCGGCTTCGCCGGGCCCTGGTCGATGCTGGGCCGCGTCGACGACCGCCGCGTGGAGATCATCGAGGAGGCGCTCGCGGGGCTCGGGTCCGAGGAGACCCCGCTGCGCGCCCGCCTGCTCGCCCGCCTCGGGCTCGAGCTCTACTACTCAGGTGACGCCGAGCGGCGGCTCGCGCTCACCGAGGAGGCGCTCGAGCTGGCGCGCCGTATCGGCGACCAGAGCACGCTCGCCAGCGCACTGGTCGCCCGCCACTACGCGCTGTGGCGGCCCGAGACGGTGTCCGAGCGCATGAAGGTGGCTGCCGAGCTGCGCAGCGTGGCCGAGCTCACCGGCGATCCGGAGCTCGAGCTCGAGGGCGCGGGCTGGACCGTCGTCGACCTGTTGGAGACCGGCGACGTGGAGGGCGCCGACATCCAGATCGCCGCCGCCTCCAAGCTCGCCGAGTCGCTCCACCGGCCGCTGTACCTGTGGTGGACGTCGGGCTTCCGCTGCGCGCGGGCGCAGCTCTCCGGCGACTTCGAGCTGGCCGAGCGACTCGCCCAGGACACGCTCGCCATCGGGCAGCGCGGCCAGGCCGAGAACGCCATGCACTACTACGCGCAGGCGCTCTTCAACATCCGCCGCGAGCAGGGCCGGATCGGCGAGATCGAGGACGCCGTGCGCCGCTTCATCGAGCTCTACCCGGCGATCCCGGCGTGGCGCGCCGCGCTCGCGCTCCTCCTGGTCGAGCTGGGGCGCGACGACGAGGCGAGGACGGAGGTGGCGGCGATCGACGACGCGGCGCTGCCGCGCGACGCCAACTGGCTGATCGCCACGACCCTGCTCGCCGAGGTGTGCGGTGAGCTGGGCGACGCGGAACGCGCGGAGAGGCTCTACGAGGCGCTGCTGCCCTACGACCGGCGCGTCGTCGTCGTGGGCCGCGCAGCGACCTGTAACGGCGCCGCGGCCCGGCTGCTGGGATTGCTGGCGGCCGCGATGCGCCGCTGGGACGCCGCCGACCGCCACTTCGAGGACGCGATGCTCATGCACGAGCGGATGGGCGCCCGCCCCTGGCGCGCGCGGACGGCGGTCGCCTGGGCGGCGATGCTCCTCGCCCGCCGCGCCAAGGGCGACAAGGCCCACGCCCGCGAGCTTGCTCGCCGACGCGATCGTCGAGGCCGACGCGCTCGGCATGCCCTCACTCGCCCAGCGAGCCCGCTCCCTCGTCCCCGCCGGCCCGGCCGGCCCCGGCGGACAAGGGGGTCAGATCTTGCAATCCACCAAACCGTAAATCGAAATGATGGAATGCAAGATCTGACCCCTCCCCGGGGGCGAGTTGTCCGGGGCGGGGCCTACCGTCGTCGGGTCATGGCACGCTCTTCCACGGTCTTCGTCTGTTCCTCCTGCGCCGCCGAGGCGCCTCGGTGGCTGGGGCAGTGTCCCGGCTGCGGGGAGTGGAACACGCTGACGGAGGAGGTCCGGGCCGGCGGGAACGGCGGCGGGCCTGCCGCGAAGGGCGGGCGGGCTCCGCGGGGTGCGGTCAAGCCGATCCCGCTGTCGGCGGTCAAGGCCGCGCGGCACGTGCGGCTGCGGACCGAGATCGGGGAGCTGGACCGCGTGCTCGGCGGCGGGATCGTGCCCGGCTCGCTGGTGCTGATCGGCGGCTCGCCCGGCATCGGCAAGTCGACGCTGACCTCGATGGCGCTCGGGAACCTGCAGGGCGCCGGGCGGCGGACGCTGTACGTGTCCGGTGAGGAGTCGCCGGCGCAGATCCGCCTGCGTGCCGAGCGGCTCCCAGGCGCGGCGCTGGACGTGCCCGTGCTGGCCGAGACCGACCTGGAGACCGTGCTGGCCACGCTCGACGCCGAGCGGCCCGAGGTGTGCGTCATCGACTCGGTGCAGACGCTGCACGCGCCGGAGCTCACCGGCGCGGCGGGCTCCGTCGGCCAGGTGCGCGAGGTCGCCGACCGCATCACCCGCCTGGCCAAGGCGCGCGACATCGCGGTCCTGCTCGTCGGCCACGTCACCAAGGAGGGCGCGCTGGCCGGCCCGCGCGTGCTCGAGCACCTCGTGGACTGCGTGCTGCAGTTCGAGGGAGAGCGGGAGCGGACCTACCGCACCCTGCGCGCCCTCAAGAACCGCTTCGGCTCCACCAACGACGTCGGCGTGTTCGAGATGCGCCAGGGCGGTCTCGTGGAGGTCGCCGACGCGTCCGCGCGCTTCGTCGGCGAGGCCACGCGCGCGCCCGGCAGCGTCGTGCTGGCCGCCATGGAGGGCTCGCGTCCGCTGCTGGTCGAGGTCCAGGCGCTCGTCTCTCCGTCCGAGCTGGTGCCGCCGCGCCGCGTCGTCAACGGGATCGACCGCAACCGCCTCGCGCTGGTGCTCGCCGTGCTCGGCCGCCACGCCGGGATCGGGGTGGGGAGCGCCGACGTGTTCGTCAACGTCGCGGGCGGCGTCCGCGTCGACGAGCCGGGGGCCGACCTGGCCGTCGCCCTGGCCGTCGCGAGCGCGCAGCGGGGCGTTCCGCTCGGCGGCGATGCACCGAAACCCGTTGCGTGCTTCGGCGAAGTTGGGCTCACGGGCGAGCTGCGCAGCGTCGGCCACGCCGACCGCCGCCTGGCCGAGGCGCGCAAGTTCGGCCTGGATCCGGTGATCGGTCCGCCCGGGAGCGAGGCGGCCGAGGTCCCCACCCTGCGCGCCGCGGTGCGCGCCGCGCTGCCCGCCCAGCGGCCGAGCGCCCAGGCCGCGTAGCAGCCCGAAGACGCTTCGTCAACCCTAGAAACCCCTGCTCTAGAGCCAAAAACCCGGCTCAAGAGAGCATAAAAGGCTGCTAGAATTAGGTAGCGATGACGCCACGATCCGGGGAAGAGCTCACCGAGCTCGAAGCGCGTCAAGAACCCCGGCTGGTCAAGGCACTGGAGATGGTCGCGCCCGGGACCGCGGTCCGCGAGGGCATCGACAACATCGTCCACGCCCGGACCGGCGGACTGCTCGTGATCGGGGACCCCGACGAGCTCGCGTTCCTGTTCTCCGGCGGGATCAAGCTGGACATCGACTACACGCCGGCGCTGCTCTACCAGCTGGCGAAGATGGACGGCGCGATCGCGCTCAACGGCAACGCCACCCGGATCGCCTGGTGCAACGTGCAGCTGATGCCGGATCCCACGATCCTCAGCTCCGAGACGGGCACCCGCCACCGCACCGCCGAGCGCGTGTCCAAGCAGACCGACGCGCTGGTCATCGCCGTCTCCCAGCGCCGCGATGTCGTGTCTCTCTACGTTGACGGCGCGAAGTACATCCTCGAGGAGATCCCGGCCGTCCTGGCCAAGGCCAACCAGGCCCTGCAGACCCTCGACAAGTACCGCTCCCGCCTGGATCAGGTCTCGACCCGCCTCACGGCGCTCGAGTTCGAGGGCGGGGTCACGCTCCACGACGTGCTCACCGTCCTCCAGCGCGCCGAGCTCGTGACCCGCATGGCGGTCGAGATCGAGCGCTACATCGTCGAGCTCGGCTCAGAGGGCCGGCTGATCGAGATGCAGCTCGAGGAGACGATGGTCGGCGTGGCCGGCGACAAGGCCGCCCTCCTGCACGACTACCTCGCCGACGACGCGGACGACCACTTCGCCGTCGCCCTGGAGGCCATCGCGCGCCTCGCCCACCAGGACCTGCTCGACTTCGGCCGCCTCGCCGAGCTGCTCGGGCACGACCGCAAGGTCAACACACTGGACTTCCCCGTCTCGCCACGCGGCTACCGGATCCTCGGGCGCATCCCGCGCCTGCCCCGCCTCGTGGTGCAGAACATCGTCCGCGAGTTCCGCGGGCTGGACGAGATCCTCGCCGCGACCGACCCCGAGCTGGAGGCGGTCGAGGGCGTGGGGGAGATCCGCGCGAAGGACATCCGAGAGGGCCTTCGCCGGTTGCAGGAGATCAATCTCGTCGATCGCTACCTGCAGACATGACACGAGTTCCGTCGGACGTCCGGCACCCGGACGCACCCTGATCAAGGAGGACATCATCCCCGATACAACCGAGCAGATCGAGGACCTGGAGATCGAGCGCGAGGCCGAGTGCATCGCCTTCGAGATCGGCGACAACGTCGTCTACCCGCATCATGGTGCCGGCCAGGTGATCAAGAAGGAGCAGAAGGAGATCCTCGGCGAGGTGCGCGAGTACCTCACGATCAAGATCCTCCACAACGACATGACCGTCATGGTCCCGTGCGAGAACGCCGGCAAGGCGGGCCTGCGCCGCGTGATCGACGAGGACACGGTCAAGAAGGTCCTGGCGGTCCTCTCGGACGACGTGTCCGAGATGCCCAAGAACTGGAACCGGCGGTTCAAGCACAACCGGGACAAGATCAAGACCGGCGACATCATGGAGCTCGCCGAGGTGGTCCGCAATCTGGCCATCCGCGAGCAGGACAAGGGTCTTTCGACGGGCGAGAAGCAGATGTACACCCGTGCGAAGAAGATCCTCGCGTCCGAGATGATGTACGCGCTGGACAAGGACGAGGAGCAGGCCGAGGCCTACCTCGACGAGATCCTGACGCGCACGGAGAACCTGGCCGCTACGAGCTAGTCGGCAGGCCCATCAAGAAATGAAGGCGGTCGCCCTCCTGGTGGCCGCCGGCAGCGGCGAACGCCTTGGCGCCTCACGGCCCAAGGCGTTCGTCGTTCTGGCCGGCCGCCCGATGCTCGAGTGGTCGCTCGACGCGCTGCGCGCGGCGGGGCTCACCGACGTCGTGGTCGCGCTGCCCGAGGGGGAGACCGGCTACGCCGGCGTGCCCGGCGGGGCGACGCGCTCGGAGTCCGTGCGCCGCGCGCTGGCCGCGGCGCCGCCGTCGGACGCTGGTCGTCGTGCACGACGCGGCGCGGCCGCTCGTGGAGCCCGCGCTGTTCAGCGATGCGCTGCGCGCGCTGGAGGACGCCGACGCGGCGGTCGCAGCCGCCCAGGTCACCGACACGGTCAAGGAGGCCGGGCCCGGACCACGTCGTGTCGGCCACGCTGGACCGGCGGCGGCTGTGGGCGATCCAGACCCCTCAGGCGTTCCGGCGCGACGCGCTCGAGCGGGCGCTGGACGTGCGGCGACGACGTGCTCGCCGCCGCCACCGACGACGCGTGGCTGGTGGAGCGCGCCGGAGGTCGCGTGGTCGTGGTGCCGAGCACGCCCGCCAACTTCAAGGTCACGACGCCGCACGACCTCCAGGTGGCGGAGATGCTCCTGACCAGGCGCTCCAGCGGCTGACGTCGATCGCGATCACCGGCCCCTCGGGCGGGCGGTCGCGGTACTGCTCGTACCGCGCGCGCAACGCGCCGATGGCGGGCTCGTGACCGGGCTCGAGGATGCGGGCGGTGCCGTCGGCGCGGACCCACCAGAGCCGGCTCCAGTCCTCGTCGTAGCCGTCGGCGAGCACCGAGGCGCGCGGGTCGGCGCGCAGGTTGGCGATCCGCTTCAGCGCTGTGGTGCGCTTGGGCTTGTGGTCGACCGCGTGGTAGATCGTCTCGCCGACCACCGCGAACACGATCGGGACGATGTGCGGGCCGTCGTCGCCTGCGGTGGCCAGATGCGCCACCCGCGCCGCCGCGAAGCGTTCGCGGTCCGTCACTCGCCGTTGAGCTCCGCGAACGCCGCGTCGTAGCGCTCGAGGGCGGCCTCGATCTGCGAGCGCCCGGCGCTCGGCATCCAGCGCACGGCGCGCTTGACGCCCGCGTCGCGCAGCTTCTCCAGCTCGCGCGCGTCCGCCTTGGCGCTCATCGCGATCACCGGGATCTCTCGCCCGGCCTTCTCGTGCAGCTCCGGGATGCGGTCCAGGATCGTGCCGCGGGCGACGTTGGGGAACCAGGCGTCGCCGAACGCGATCACGCGGTCCAGCACCGTCGGGCCGTTGCCGCCCACCAGCACGGGCGGGTGCGGCCACTGCGCGGGCTTCGGCCACGACCAGATCCGCTCGAAGTTCACGAACCGCCCGGCGTAGGAGGCCTCCTCCTGGGTCCAGATCGCCTTCATCGCCTCCACGCGCTCCTGGAAGAGCGCCATGCGCGTCCGCGGGTCGGTGCCGTGGTTGGCCATCTCCTCGCGGTTCCAGCCCGCGCCGACGCCGAACTCGAAGCGGCCGCCCGACAGGTGGTCGAGCGAGGCGACCTCCTTGGCGGTGACGATCGGGTCGCGCTCCACGACCAGGCAGATGCCGGTGCCGATCCGCAGGTGCGAGGTGGCGGCGGCCATCGCGGTCAGCGCCACGAACGGGTCGTAGGTGTTGGCGTAGCGCCGCGGGCATCTCGCCGCCGCCCGGGAACTCGGTCTCGCGCGAGGCGGGGATGTGCGTGTGCTCGGCGACGTAGATCGCCGCGTGGCCGTGGTCCTCGACGAGGCGGGCGACCTCGGCGGGCCCGGTGGCGTCGTGGGTGGGGAAGTAGCCGATGCCGGAGTCCATGGCAGCCACACTAGAGTCACCCGCCGTGCTGACCGACTACCACGTGCATCTCCGGCCCGACGAGCCCGACACGCCGGCCGAGCGCTTCTTCACCCCCGGCAACGCCGAGCGCTACCGCACCGCCGCGGAGGAGCAGGGGATCGAGGAGCTGGGGGTGGCCGAGCACATCCACCGCTTCACCGCCGCGCTGGACGTCTGGGAGCACCCGTTCTGGCGCGAATGGGCTCGCGACGACCTCGACGCCTACTGCGGCTTCGTCCGCGAGGAGACCGACCTCAAGCTCGGCATCGAGGCCGACTACGTCCCGGGGCGCGAGGACCACATGGCGAACCTGCTCGAGTCGCGCGACTGGGACTTCGTCGTCGGCTCGGTGCACTTCCTGCGCGACCGCTCGCTCGACACCGAGGACTACTCCGTGTGGGAGCGGGGCGAGTCGGCGGAGAAGGTGTGGCGGCGCTACTTCGAGACCATCGCCGAGTCGGCGCTCTCCGGGCTCTACGACGTCATCGCCCACCCCGACCTGGTCAAGGTGTGGGGCGACCAGGCGCCGCGGCCGGACAAGGACCTGCGCTACTTCTACGAGCCGGCCGTCGAGGCGTTCGCGGAAGCCGGCATCGCCGTCGAGGTGTCAACCGCGGGCCTGCGCAAGCCGGTCGGCGAGATGTACCCCGCGCGGCCCTACCTGGAGATGGTGCTCGACGCGGGCTGCCCGATCGCCCTCTCCAGCGACGCCCACCTCCC
Source organism: uncultured Solirubrobacteraceae bacterium (assembly GCA_963723395.1). Lineage (GTDB taxonomy): Bacteria > Actinomycetota > Thermoleophilia > Solirubrobacterales > Solirubrobacteraceae > DATFQI01. Next base: position 128,277 of record CAVRQL010000012.1, read on the forward strand.
GTCCCAGATCGGCTTCCGCTACGAGGAGACCCTGGAGCTGCTGGGGGAGCTGGGCGTGGGCGAGCTGGCCGTGTTCGAGCGCCGGCAGCGGCGGATGGAGCCGATCGGGTGAGCCGTACCGGGATCGGCATCGACTCGCACGCCTTCGCGCCGGGGCGCAAGCTGATCCTCGGCGGCGTCGAGATCCCGCACGACGCCGGGCTGGCCGGCCACTCCGACGCCGACGTGCTCGCCCATGCCATCACCGACGCGCTGCTCGGCGCGGCAGGCCTGGGCGACATCGGGCAGCACTTCCCCGACACCGACGATCGCTGGCGCGACGCGGACTCGCTGGAGCTGCTCGCGACGGTGCGCGCGATGGTCGGCGCCGTCGAGCACGTCGACACCACCGTGATGATGGAGCGCCCCAAGCTCTCCCCGCACCGCGACGAGATCCGCGCGCGTCTGGAGGCGGTGCTCGGCTGCACCGTCAACGTGAAGGCGACGACCGGCGAGGGGATGGGGTTCGTCGGCCGCGGCGAGGGCGTCGCGGCGCTGGCGGTGGCGACGCTCGTCGGTTAATGTCGGCGCGTGAAGCGCCTCGCCCTCATCGCCGCCATCGTCCTGCTCGCCCCGGCCACCGCATCCGCGATGCCGGCCAAGGAGAAGAAGCCCAAGAAGCTCGACGGCAACGCCGAGATCAACTTCAAGGGCGTCGGGCCCATCAAGCTCGGCATGGGCATCAACGCCGCCCGCAAGGTCACCAAGGAAGGGATCCGCGCGGGTGGGGAGGTCACGAAGGGCTGCCGGCACGACCAGGTGCTGCCGAAGCGCTTCGGGCTGTCCACGCTGCGGTTCAACAAGAAGATCCGGGTCCTCTACGTGACCCGCACCGCGATGCCGACCGCCAAGGGCGTCCGGGTCAACGACACGGTCGAGCGGCTGCAGTCCAAGTACGGCTCCAAGCTCCAGGAGCGCGGCTCCGATGTCAGCCTGACGACCCGCATCTTCGAGCTCCACTCCGGAAACCGTGAGATCCAGTTCTCGGTGGGCGAGACCGGGCGGATCTTCCAGATCGCCACCGGGCTGCACCCGGAGATCGACTTCGCGGAGGGCTGCGCCTAGCCGGTACGGGCTTCGCGGCGGGCCGCGGCCTGCAGGCGCATCTGCTCGTGCTCGACCTGGCGCTTGAGCTGGTGCAGCGAGCGCCGCAGGTGCCCGCGCACGGTGCGTGAGCCGAGGACCTCGGCGATCGCGCCCCACACCCCGGAGCCGGCGACGCCGTACTGGAGCCGCAGCTCGACGTGCGAGCCGCCGTCGCGCGCCCGGATCCGCCAGCGCCCGCGCTGGTCCACGCCCGTCACCGAGTTCCACGCCAGGTCGCGCGGCTCGTCGTACTCGACGACCTCGATCAGCCCGCCGACCTCGGCGGAGCCGACCCGCAGCAGCATGCGGTAGCGCGCGCCGAGCCCCGACTCGCGCTCGCCCTCGACCGACCAGCGCGTGACGCCGGCCATGAAGTCCAGGTAGCGCTTGGGGTCCGAGACGTGCTCCCAGACGAGCTCGGCCGGCGCGTTGATGGTGATCGACTCGGCGACGCGCATCAGCCGATCACCGGGAGCCGCCGCTCGGCCCCCAGCGCCTCGAGCGTGTCCTGCATCAGCCGCACGATGTGGTCGTAGACCTCGTCGACGTCGGGATCGGGCCCGAACTCCTGTCGCAGGTGGATCGGCGGGAGTGCCTCGACGGTGATCTTGGCCGGCAGCGGCAGGTGCCCGAGCAGGTCGCCGACGTTGAGCCCCCACGGGATCGCCAGCGAGACCGGGAGCACCTTCAGCCGGAACAGCCGATCCAGCCCCAGCACCTGGGCCAGCGACTCGCCGCGCGAGAGGAACAGCGCCGTCTCCTGCCCGCCGACCGCCACCACCGGCACGATCGGGACGTCCTGGTCGAGCGCGAGGCGGATGAAGCCCTTGCGCCCGCCGAAGTCGATCTTGTGCCGGTGCCAGCTGGGCCGGTGGACGTCGTAGTCGCCGCCCGGGTAGACGAGCACCGCCGCGTCGGCCTCCAGCGCCTTGCGCGCGTTCTCGTGCGAGGCGGCCACCGTGCCGTACTTGCGCAGGTAGGAGAGCCCGGGGAACGAGAGCACGAGGTTGTGGGCGAGCTGGTGGAACGCGCGCTCGACCCCGAAGTAGGTCGAGAACGCGAGCGTGAAGACGATCGTGTCGGGCGTGACGTTGCCGCCGGAGTGGTTGCCGACCAGCAGCACGCCGCCCTCCTCCGGGACGTTGCCCAGCCCGCGGACGTCGCCGCGGAAGTACAGCGAGCAGAGCAGCCACAGCCGCGGGAGGCTCTCGCGGATGTAGTCCGGGTCGCGCTCGTCGAGGTCGGCGGGCGGGATCCGGCTCGCGACCAGGCTCTTGACGCCGTTGAAGACCGCGCCGAGCAGGCCGCCGCCCCCCGAGGCCTCCGTCTCCTCCTCGGGCCCCTCCCCGAGCAGCGACCGCCGCGCGGCGTCGGCGCTGCCGTGCCCGTTCGTGGAGGTGGCCGTCACGCGGCTGATTCTAGGCCCCGCCCGAGTGCGTCGACCCGGGCGAAGAAGCGCTCCAGCAGGCCGTTGGTGTGATCTGGGCGCTCGACCTGGGGCACGTGGCCGCAGCCGTCGAGCAGGATCTGCTCCGCGGAGGGCAGCCAGCGCTCGACGTGCCGCTGGAAGCCGGGCGGGATCAGCTTGTCGTGGGAGGACCACACGAACATGGCCGGCGGCGCGAGGTGCGCGAGGCGCGGGTAGAAGCCGCCGCGGCCGAACGGGCGCTCCAGGTAGACGTTGCGCGCCGAGGTGAGGAACGCCAGCCGGGCGCCGGCATTGCGGTAGATCCGCTCGAACTCGTCCACGGCGATGTCGGCCACGGTGGGGTCGACGAGGTCGCGGTCGGCGAACATCGACCAGAACTGGGACTCGATGCGGTTGCGCCCGAGCGAATGGGGCAGCAGGCCGAACTCGGGGCGCAGGACGCGCACGACGGGGTGCCACTCGCGCCGCACGAACGCCACGGCGGGGCACAGCAGCGCCAGGCCGCCGACGCGCTCGGGGTGCTCGAGCCCGATCTCGATCGCCACCCGGCCGCCCATCGAGTTGCCGACGATGTGCGCGCGGTCGATGCCCATCGAGTCCATCGCGGCGAGCACGGTGCGGGCGAAGAACGGCGCGTCGTAGCGGGCCAGCGGCGGCTTGCTGGAGCCGCCGAAGCCGGGGAGGTCGATCGCGTGGACGCGGTAGCGGCGGCTCAGCGCGGCGGCCGTGTCGTAGAAGGACGACTTGGCGCCGCCGAGGCCGTGCAGGAGCAGCACGTGCTCGGCTCCCTCGCCCATCGTCAGCGTCGAGAGCTTCAGGCGCCCGGCGGGCACGTCGTGGATGCGCAGCAGCGGCGGGCGGCCGTTCGGCAGCCGGAACAGGCCTTCGAAGCCCAGCGCGAGGTCCAGCTGGCCGCGTGCGTAGAGCCGGCGCTGGGAGAACGCCTCGATGCCCGACAGCTCGCCCTGGCGCAGCTGCAGCCAGGTCTCGGCGTCGGAGCCGATCACGACGTCCGGCCGGCGGCGGGTCGCGCCCATGCGCACGCGGGCGCCGAGCGGCGTACATCGGATCTCCCACGTGTGCCCGACGTCGCCGAGGCGCACGTGGTAGGTGGCGTCGACGCCGTCCTTCGCGCCCAGGTAGCGCGACGGGAGCGTCCGGAAGGCCTCTTCCACCTCCTTCGAGAGCGTCGGCATCGGCGGGCACGCTATAGCCTCAGGCGGGCCGTGCGCGCCATCCGCCTCTACGACACGCAGACCCGCGAGGTACGCCCCCTGGAGCCCCGCGAGCCGGGGAAAGTGGGCATCTACGCGTGCGGCCCGACGGTCTACGCCCGCGTGCACGTGGGCAACGCGCGGCCGTACATCGTCTTCTCCCAGCTCAAGCGGTTCCTGGAGCACGAGGGCATCGACGTGACGTTCGTGGCGAACATCACGGACATCAACGACAAGATCTACGACGCGGCCCGCGCTGCGGAGCGCCCGTCGGCCGAGCTGGCCGAGGAGATGACCGCCCACTACGTCGACGACACGGGCCGGCTGGGGCTCGGGCGCCCCGACCACGAGCCGCTGGCCTCCGAGACCGTGGGGCCGATCGTCGACCTGATCGGCGCCCTCGTGGAGGCCGACCACGCCTACGCCGTGGACGGCGACGTCTACTTCCGCGTGCGGTCGCTGGGCTCGTACGGCTCGCTGTCGCGCCGCGACGTCGACCAGATGGACCAGGGCGAGGGCGTCGAGGGATCCGATCGCAAGCAGGACCCGCTCGACTTCGCGCTCTGGAAGGCGACGAAGGAGGGCGAGGACACCGCCTGGGACTCGCCGTGGGGCCGCGGGCGCCCCGGCTGGCACATCGAGTGCTCGGCGATGGCCGAGGAGCTGCTGGGCCTGGAGTTCGACATCCACGGCGGCGGCATCGACCTCGTGTTCCCGCACCACGAGAACGAGGCGGCGCAGACCCTGGCGGGGCGCGGCAAGCCGCTCGCGAAGCTGTGGATGCACAACGGGATGCTGCAGCTGGCCTCGGAGAAGATGTCCAAGTCGGTCGGGAACATCCGCGGGCTGAGCGAGGTGCTCGACGAGGTCGGCGGCGAGGCGCTCGTCCTGTACTTCTCCGGCGGCCACTACCGGCAGCCGATCGCGTTCTCCGACGAGCGGCTGGAGGAGGCCGTGCGCTCGGCCGCCCGGATCCGCGAGGCGGGACGCCGCCTGGTGCCGGGGGAGTCGCCCTCGGAGCTGCGGCCCCTGCGCGACGCCTTCTTCGACGCGCTGGCCGACGACTTCAACACCGCGCGGGCGCTGGCCGCGCTCTACGACTGGATCCGCGAGGCGAACAAGCTCGAGGGCGAGGTGGGCGGCGCCGACCTGCGCGAGATGCTCGACGTGCTGGGCCTGGCCTCGCTGCTGGAGGGCGAGGACGGACCGCCCGCCGAGGCGGTCTCGCTGGCCGAGCAGCGCGCCGCGGCGCGCGAGGGGCGCGACTGGGCCGAGGCCGACCGCCTCCGCGACGAGCTGCGCGCCATGGGCTGGGAGGTTCGCGATGGCCCGGAAGGACCGGAGCTCGTCCCGGCGGCCTGAGGGCCGCGGGGGGAAGGGGCGGCCGCCGAAGCCGCGCGGCGGGGGCCCGCCGCGCCCGCGTCAGGAGGCGCCGCCGGCCGAGGCGCCGCCGCCGACCGCCAACGTCTACGGCCGCAACGCCGTGCGCGAGGCGCTGCGGGGCCGCCGCCGCGTGCGGCACGTGTGGGCGACCGCCGCTGCGGCCAAGGAGTTCCCGAAGTCCACCGTCGTCGGCGCGGACGAGATCACCGCCCGCTGCGGCTCGGACGCCCACCAGGGCGTCTGCGCCGAGGCGGAGCCGTATCCGTACGCGGACGCCGCCGAGCTGCTCGCCGTGCCCGATCCGTTCCTGGTCGCCCTCGACGAGGTCACGGACCCCCAGAACCTCGGCGCCGTGATCCGCACGGCCGAGTGCGCGGGCGCGACCGGCGTGATCATCCCGGAGCGCCGCAGCGCGGAGGTGACCGCAGCGGTCGCGAAGGCGTCGGCGGGAGCGGTCGAGCACCTGCCCGTGGCGCGCGTCCGCAACCTCGCGGACTTCCTCACGGACGCCAAGGAGGCCGGCTGCTGGACGTACGGGGCGGCGGCCGGGGCCCGCACGCCATATCGCGCCCCCGACTACTCCGGAGGGGTGGTTCTGGTGCTGGGGGCGGAGGGGAAGGGGCTCCGCCCGCGGGTCGCGTCGATGTGCGACGAGCTGGTGGTCCTCCCGATCCGCGGACGCATCGATTCGCTCAACGTCAGCGCCGCCGGAGCGGTCCTGATGTACGAGATCTTGCAAAAACGGCTTGACACGTCCACATAAGCGTGCCACTCTCCGCTCACATCAGGTTGAGCTTGAGGGTTAGCGATGGTCCTCTGCTCGACGTAATAGGCGCCGGGGGAGGTGTGCGCCACGAGTAATCCGGGGTCCGGAAGGGCCTTAGGAGGGGTGTTTTCGTGGCCAGACTGTCTCCAACCAAGGCTCAGTCTCAAGTTCACCTTGAAGATGGGTACCTTCTCGCGCTCGCCAGGCAGGGCAGCGACGACGCGTACGACCGCCTGGTGCGGCGCTACGCGTCCTTCGTCCGCCTGAAGGCGTCCTCGTACTTCCTGATCGGGGGAGACAGCGAGGATCTGATCCAGGAGGGCCTGGTCGGGCTCTACAAGGCGATCCGCGACTTCCGCCCCGACCGCGAGTCCTCGTTCCGCAACTTCGCGGAGCTGTGCATCACGCGGCAGATCATCACCGCGGTCAAGACCGCGACCCGCAACAAGCACACCCCGCTCAACGGCTACGTGTCGTTCTCGGCCACGCCGGCGGGCGCGAGCGATTCAGAGCCGACCCTCGACGAGGTGCTCCCGGGCTCTACCACGCACGACCCGGTCAACCAGGTGATCTCCTCCGAGGAGCTGCGCTCGCTGGTGGCGTGCCTGTCCAGCGTGCTCTCCGAGCTCGAGTCGCGCGTGCTCTCGCTCTACCTCGACGGCTACTCGTACACCACGATCGGCGAGAAGCTGGGCTGCGACTGCAAGACCGTCGACAACGCGCTCCAGCGCGTTAAGCGCAAGGTGGGAGCCCATCTGCAGTCGCGCGCTGTCCTACTGTAAGCAGCTGTGCCCACCTGGCTGATCATCGTGATCGTCGCCCTGCTGGTGCTCGTCGTGGGCGGGATGATCGCCCGCGCCATGCTCCAGCGCCGCACCGAGGCGAGCTTCAAGCGCCGGCTCGAGCAGGCGAACCACGACCTCGCCGAGGCGTCGGCCGTCGACCGCGGCTGGGACCGCGCGGTGCTCGAGGGCGCCGCGCGCAGGATCTACGCCAAGGAGCGCGGCCTGGAGCCCTCCGAGCTGATGCTCGTCGAGGTCCTCGACCGCCCGGGCACCGACGAGGACTTCGCGGTCTTCCACGTCGAGGGCGAGGGCCGCACCGACACCCTTACGCTCGGCCGCCGGGACGGCGAGTGGGTGCTCGACAAGGTCGACTAGCCGTCGGGATCCCGCCCGACCTGCCGCGCGCCGAGCGCCTGCGGCGGATCCTGGACCGCGACGGCTACGAGTGCGTGTGGTGCCGGCTCCCGCTGGAGCCGGGCGATCGCGCGCTGTCCGTCGACCACGTCGTCCCGAGGCTGAAGGGCGGCCCCGCCTGGGCCGAGAACGAGGTCGCCGCCTGCCGCCCGTGCAACCGCGCCCGCGGGCACGCGTCGCCGGCGGACTGGCTGCGCGCGCGGCCCGACGCCAATCGCGACGCGATCGTCGCGTGTCTCGTGGCGCTGCGCGACGCGATCGAGCTGCGTGGTGGCCAGCGGCGCGCGCGGCCGTACCTCGACGGGCAGTTGCGGCGGCTCGCTCGCGGGAGCGCTTGAGCTCGGTCTTGGGCGCCGCCCGTTATGAACGGCCTGGGCACGTGCGGGAGGGGGTGTGTTTCCGAGGCGCTGGGCCGTTTGGGGCGCAAGACGCCCCAATACCGCCCAGCGGCCGCTGGGCCCAATTGCGTCCGCATAGCGGACACGATCCAGCCCACCCCCGAAACGCCCGCGCCCCGGCGACAAACTCCCCTCCCCTCGGTGCAATGCCGTTACGGCGATGGCGCCCGAGACAAGGCCACCGGCGCCTGCTACGCCGCCCGCCGCGGCCGCCGGTGCTCGACGTCCTCGACGATCTCGATCACGCGGTCCAGGTCGTCGCAGACCGCCAGCGCCTCGATGTCGGCCGGCGAGATGTAGCCGTCGGCGAGCATCTGGTTGCGCATGAAGTCGGCCAGGCCGCTCCAGTACTCGGAGCCGACGAGCACGATCGGGAAGTAGCGGATCTTCTCCGTCTGGCGCAGGGTGGCGGCCTCGAACATCTCGTCCATCGTCCCGAAGCCGCCCGGGAAGACCACGAAGCCGCTCGCGTAGCGGACGAACATGACCTTGCGCGTGAAGAAGTAGTGGAAGTTGAGCGGGAGGTCGACCCACTCGTTCATCCCCTGCTCGTGCGGGAGCTCGATCCCGAGCCCCACGGAGGGGACGCCCGCGTCGCGCGCGCCGCGGTTGGCGGCCTCCATGATCCCCGGGCCGCCGCCGGTGATGATCGCGAAGCCCTCCTCGCCGAGCCGGCGGGCGAGCTCGCGTGCCTGGACGTAGCGCGGGTCGTCGGCCGGGGTGCGGGCGGAGCCGAAGATCGAGACGGCCTTGCCGATCCGGCCCAGCGCGTTGAAGCCGTTGCGCAGCTCGTCCTGGATGCGCAGCAGCCGCTGGGCGTCCGTGAGCTCGGCCAGGATCGCGGTCGTCTCGGCCTCGAGGAGCTCCTCGTCGGAGGTCCGGGGGTGCCGCGGGGGATGCGGTTCCATGGCCATGCCCCTTAGGGTAGGCAGCCATGGCCGGGCCAGCCTTCACCCGACTCGACGTCGACGAACGCCGCGCGCAGCTGCTGGACCTCGGGACGGGCCTGTTCACCCGCTTCTCATACGACGAGCTCTCGATGGCGCAGATCGCCCGCGAGGCGGGGATCTCCAAGGCGCTGCTCTACCACTACTTCCCGAGCAAGCAGGCCTACTTCACGGCCACGCTGCAGGACAAGGCGGCCGAGCTGGCGGCCCTCACCGAGCCCGACACCTCGCTGCCGGCGCTGGAGCAGATCGCGGGCAGCCTCGACGCGTTCCTGCGCTGGATCGAGGCCAACGGCGACGCCTACGCGAAGCTCGTGCGCAGCGCCGCGGCCATCCCCGAGGTGCGCGAGGTCGTCGACGCCGTGCGGGACGCGACGGCCGACCGGATCCTCGAGGGGATCGCGCCGGGCCAGTCGCCGCCCGCTCAGCTGCGCACCGCGGTCCGCGCGTGGCTGTGGTTCATGGACGGCGCGATCCTCGACTGGATCGAGCACGGCGACATCAAGCGCAAGAAGCTCGCCAGGCTGCTGCTGGGCACCCTCGTCGGCGCCATCACCGCCGCGGGCGAGGGCGCGCTACTCGACCGCAAGTAGGTCGATGACGAAGACGAGCGTCTCGTCCGGCCCGATGGTGGGCGGCGAGCCCTGCGCGCCGTACGCGAGATCGGGCGGGATCACGAGCATGCGGCGCCCGCCGACCTTCATCCCCTCGATGCCCTCGTCCCAGCCCTGGATGACCTCGCCCTGGCCGAGCGTCAGCGTGTACGGCTCGCCGCGGTCCCAGGAGGCGTCGAACTGACGGCCGTTCACGGCGGAGACGCCGACGTACTGGACCGTGACGCTCTTGCCGGCCGTGGCGGTCGCGCCGTCGCCGACCTTGAGGTCCTTCTTCACGAGCGTCTTGGGCAGCTGCTTCGGGACCGACACCTCGGGCTTGGTGGCCTCGGGGGTGGAGGTCTCCTTGGGTGCCGACGCCGGCTCCTCGGAGTCGCCGCAGCCCACGAGCAGGGCGAGGCAGGCGAGGACGATCAGCGCGCGTTTCATCGCTCCGCAGGGTAGAAGCGTCAGCCGTCGGTGCCGAAGATGCGGTCGCCCGCGTCCCCGAGGCCCGGCCGGATGTAGCCGTTGCCGTCCAGCTCGCGGTCGACCGTCGCCGTGAAGATCGGCACGTCGGGATGCGCCTCGCGCACCGCGGCCACTCCCTCTGGCGCCGCCACGAGGCAGACGAAGTGCAGGCGCCGGGCGCCGGCGCGCTTGAGCCGGGCGATCGCCTGGGTGGCGCTGCCGCCGGTGGCGAGCATCGGGTCGACGACGAACACCTCGGCCTCCTCGACGCCGGACGGGATGTTCTCGTAGTAGCCGACGGGGCGCAGCGCCTCCTCGTCGCGGTACATGCCGAGATGGCCCACGCGGGCGTCGGGCACGAGGCGCAGGAAGCCGTCGACCATGCCCAGCCCGGCGCGCAGGATCGCCACCACCACGACCTGGTCGGCGAGCAGGACGCCGGCCGCCGGCTCGAGCGGGGTCTGGACCTGGTGGTCGGCCGGGCGCAGCGTGCGCATCGCCTCGTAGGCGAGGATCATCGCCGCCTCGTCGAGGGTCTGGCGGAACTCGCCGTGCGGCGTCTCGCGATCGCGCAGGATCGAGAGCAGCCTGCGCAGCAGGACGTGGTCGACCACCGTGACGCCTTCGTGCACCGCCATCGGCCGCGCACGGTAGCCGATGAACTACTCTCGCGGCGGTGCCCGCGCCCCGCCGCAACGTCGAGCTGAAGGCGACCGATCCCGACCCGGAGCGCTCGCTGGACATCTGCCTCGCGCTCGGCGCAGAGGACAAGGGCACGCTCGTGCAGCGCGACACCTACTTCCGCGTCCCCGACGGCCGTCTGAAGCTCCGCGAGGAGACCCCGGGCGGCGCCGCGCTGATCCAGTACCGCCGCGCCGACGCCGCCGAGGCGCGCGAGAGCCGCTACCGGATCGCGCCCGTCGAGGACGCGGCCGCGCTGCGCGAGGCGCTCGACGCCGCGCTCGGCACGCTCGTCGTCGTCGACAAGGAGCGCCGCCTTCTGCTGTGGGAGGGGGTGCGCATCCACCTCGACCGCGTCGAGGGGCTGGGCAGCTTCCTCGAGCTCGAGGGCGTCGCGCCCGCGGACTCGGACCTCTCGGGCGAGCACGACAAGGTGGCGCGGCTGGTCGAGGCGCTCGGCCTCGACACCACGCGGATCCTCGCCGACTCCTACTCCGACCGGCTGCTGGGCGGCGGCGCCGACGGCGACCTGCCGGCCGCCGCGCGTGCGGTCCACGCGCTCGCCTACGCGCCGTACTCCAAGCTTCCACGTCGGCGTCGCCCTGCGCGCCGAGGACGGCAGCATCCACCTTGGCGCCAACGTCGAGAACGCGTCGTATCCGCAGGGGCAGTGCGCGGAGACGTCGGCGATCGGCGCGCTGGTCGCGGCCGGCCACACGCGGATCGCCGAGGCGGCCGTGATCGGCGACGGCGACGAGCCGTGCGTCCCGTGCGGCGGCTGCCGGCAGCGGCTGCGCGAGTTCATGCCGCTCGATGCGGAGGTGCACCTGATGGCGGCGAGTGGCGCCCACGACGTGACCACGCTCGGCGCGCTGTTCCCGCGCTCCTTCGGCCCGGAGTTCCTGGGATCATGACCCGCCCACCCCGCGCGCACGACCTGGACCCGGCGGTGGCCCGCGGCGAGGCTGCCGCGGCGGCGATCGCCAGGGCCGCGCCCGGCTTCTCGCCGCGGCTCGGGCTGATCCTCGGCTCCGGCCTCGGCGGCCTCGCCGACGCGCTGGAGAAGCCGATCTCGATCGACTACGGCGACCTGCCCGGCTTCCCGGAGCCCGGCGTGGCGGGCCACGGCGGCCGGCTCGTGCTCGGCACGCTCGGCGGCCTGCCGGTGGCGGCGCTGCAGGGCCGGCGCCACATCTACGAGGGCGGCGACCCCGGCGCGATGCGCGCGCCGGTGCGCGCGATCCGCCACGCCGGCGCGGGGGCGATCTTCATCACCAACGCCGCCGGCTCGCTGCAGACCTCCTCGCCGCCCGGCTCGCTGATGGCGATCTCCGACCACATCAACATGCTGGGCGTGAACCCGCTCACCGGGATCAACGACGACGTGATCGGCCCGCGCTTCCCGAGCATGCGCGACGCCTACGACCCGGCGCTGCGCGGCCTGATGCGCCAGTGCGCGAGCCGGCATGAGATCGCGCTGCCGGAGGGCGTGTACCTGGCCGCGCACGGCCCGAGCTTCGAGACGCCGGCCGAGATCCGCGCGTTCCGCACGCTCGGCGCCGACGCCGTCGGCATGTCGACCGTGCCCGAGGTGATCCTCTCCCGCCACTGCGGCCTGCGCGTCGCGGCGGTCTCGGCGATCACCAACCTGGCGGAGGGGATGGGCGGCGAGCCGCTCTCGCACGAGCAGACGCTGCGCAATGCCGACGTCGCCGCCGACAACCTGTTCACGCTCGTCTCCGCGTTCTGCGCCGCGCTGGCGAAGGGCTGATGCTCCCCGCCGAGGTCATCCGCCGCAAGCGCGACGGCCACGAGCTCTCGCGCGAGGAGGTCGCGTTCCTGGTCGCCGGGATCGCCGACGGATCGCTGTCGGACGCCCAGGTGGGCGCGCTCGCGATGGCGCTGTTCATCCGCGGCACGGCGCCCGCCGAGCGTGTCGCGCTGACCGAGTCGATGCGCGACTCCGGCACGGTCCTGGAATGGGACTCCGGGCCGGTGCTCGACAAGCACTCCACCGGCGGCGTGGGCGACAAGGTGAGCCTGATGCTCGCCCCGATCGTGGCGGCGTGCGGCGGAGCGGTGCCGATGATCTCCGGCCGCGGCCTCGGCCACACCGGCGGCACGCTGGACAAGCTGGACTCGATCCCCGGCTACGACACCGCGCCCGACATCGAGACGCTGCGACGCGTGGTCGGGGAGGCGGGCTGCGCGGTCGTGGGCCAGACCGCCGACCTGGCGCCCGCCGACCGGCGGCTGTACGCGGTCCGCGACGCGACCGGGACCGTCGAGTCGATCCCGCTGATCGTCGCCTCGATCCTCTCCAAGAAGCTCGCCGCCGGGCTCGATGCGCTGGTCATGGACGTCAAGTTCGGCTCGGGCGCGTTCATGGCCGCCCGCGAGGACGCGGAGGAGCTGGCCCGCGGGCTCGTGGACGTCGCGGCGGGCGCCGGGCTGCCCACCGTCGCGCTGCTCACCGACATGGACCAGGTGCTCGGCTCCACCGCCGGCAACGCGCTCGAGGTGCGCGAGGCGATCGACTACCTGACCGGCGCGGCCCGCGAGCCGCGGCTGCACGAGGTGACGATGGAGCTGGCGCGCTCCCTGCTCGCGCAGGGCGGCCTCGACGCCGACCCGGAGCGCGTGCTGGAGTCCGGCGAGGCGGCGGACCGCTTCGCCCGGATGGCCGCAGCCCTCGGCGGTCCGGCGGACCTCCTGGAGCGGCCGTCCGACCACCTGCCCTCCGCGCCGGTCCAGCACGCGGTGATCGTCGAGGGCGTCGTGACGGGGATGGACTGCCGCGCCGTCGGCCTCGTCATCACCGGCCTGGGCGGCAACCGGGCCCGTGAGACCGACACGATCGATTACGCCGTGGGGCTCAGCGACGTCGCGCCCGTGGGGGCCGAGGTCGGCCCGGACCGCCCGCTCGCGGTGGTCCACGCGCGCGACGCCTCGGCCGCGCAGGAGGCCGAGCGGGCGTTGCTGGCCGCGGTCCACGTCGGCGGCGAGACCGCGGCCGCCGGCCCCGTGGTGGCGGGACGGGTCGAGTGACCCCCAAGGCCGAGCTCCACGTCCACCTCGAGGGCACCGCGCCGCCGTCGCTCGTGCGCCGCCTCGCCGAGCGCAAGGGGCTCCAGCTCCCCGCCGGGCTGCTGGAGGACGAGGACACCTTCCGCTGGACGGACTTCCTCGACTTCCTCGCCACCTACGACATGGCGGCGAGCGTGATGCGCACGCCCGAGGACTACCGCGACGTCACCTACGAGTACCTCGGCGCGTGCGCGCGCGAGGGCGCGATCTACGTGGAGCTGATCGCCTCGCCCAGCCACGCGGCGTCGGTCGGGATGTCAGATGCCGACCACTTCGGCGGGATCGCGCAGGGGATCGACGACGCCCGCGCCGAGTTCGGCATCGAGGCCCGGATCGTGGCCGCCGTGATCCGCAACTTCGGCGTCGAGGAGGCCGAGGCCGTGGCCCGCCGCCTGGCCGAGGAGCGCCATCCCTACGTGGTGGGCTTCAACATGGCCGGCGACGAGGCGGGCTATCCACCAGGTCCGTTCCGGGGTGCGTACGAAATCGCCGCAGATTCCGGGCTCGGATGCACCGTGCACGCCGGGGAGCACGCCGGGGCCGAGTCGGTCCGCGGCGCGCTCGAGCTGCCGGTGACCCGCATCTCCCACGGGGTGCGGGCGGTCGAGGATCCCGCGCTGGTGGCCGAGATCGCCGAACGCGGCCTGATCCTGGAGGTCTGCCCGACCTCCAACGTGGCCACGGGCGTGTTCGCGAGCTACGACGAGCATCCGCTCCCCGCGCTCCGCGAGGCGGGCGTCCGGATCACGCTCGCCTCTGACGATCCGCCCTACTTCGGATGTAGTATCGGCTCCGAGTACACCGTGGCGCGAGAGCGCTTCGGACTGGACGAGGGTGCATTGGTGGAGTTGACGCGGACGGCTGTGGAGGGCTCGTTCGCCGATGAAGGGCTGAAGCAGGAACTCCTCGTCCGGGTGGCTCCGGCGGGTCCATAGACCCGCCGATTTCCGCATTCCACAAGGAGAAGAAGTGCCAGTGCGCCGTCGCCCCGTATCTCTGTTGATCCTTCTCACGCTCTGCTTGTGCGGTCTTGTGGCCGCCGGCTGCGGCGACGACGAATCGAGCTCTTCTGGAGGGTCTGGCTCGTCCTCGTCGTCCGAGAAGAAGATCAAGGTCGGCCTGGTGACCGACATCGGCGGTCTCAACGACCGCTCGTTCAACCAGCTCGCCAACGAGGGCCTCGAGCGGGCCAAGTCCGAGCTGAAGGTCGACGGCCGCGTGCTGACCTCGGCCAAGAACTCCGACTACGTGCCGAACCTCTCGTCGCTGGCGCAGCAGAAGTACGACATCGTGATCGGCGTCGGCTTCCTGATGTCCGACGCGATCGACACGGTCGCCAAGAAGTTCCCCGACACGAACTTCGCGATCATCGACTTCTCCAGCGCGGCGCTGAAGAGCAAGCCGACCAACGTGCGCGGCCTGCTCTTCAAGGAGAACGAGGCGGGCTACCTCGCCGGGACGCTCGCCGGGCTCTACGTCAAGGACAAGGGCGGCGACCAGGTCATCTCCTCGGTCGGCGGCCAGAAGATCCCGCCGGTGGACGCCTACATCGCCGGCTACCAGGCCGGCGCCAAGAAGGCCAACCCGGACGTCAAGACGCTCAACGGCTACTCGCAGGACTTCGTCAAGCAGGACCTCTGCAAGGAGGAGGCGCTCAACCAGATCGCCGAGGGCTCGCAGGTGGTCTTCCAGGTCGCCGGCCAGTGCGGCCTCGGCGCGCTCGACGCCGCCAAGGAGAAGAGCATGCAGGGCATCGGCGTCGACGCCGACCAGGGCTACCTGGGCGACTACGTGCTCACCAGCGCGATCAAGAAGGTCGACGTCGCGGTGTTCGACACGGTCAAGCAGGTCCAGGACGGCTCCTTCAAGGGCGGCGAGGACACCGTGTTCGACGTGAAGTCGGGCGCCGTCGGCCTCGGCAAGATCTCGGCCGCGGGCTCGAAGTTCGAGGCTGACGTCAAGAAGGTCCAGGAGCAGATCTCCTCCGGGGAGCTGACGGACATCCCGTCCGAGGTGAAGTAGTAGTGCCAGAGGCCGCGCCAGCCCTCGAGCTGCGCGGGATCACCAAGCGCTTCGGCTCGCTCGTCGCGAACAACGCGATCGACTTCGAGCTGAAGCGCGGGGAGATCCACGCGCTGCTGGGGGAGAACGGAGCGGGGAAGTCGACGCTCATGAACGTCCTCTACGGGCTGCACCAGCCCGACGAGGGCGAGATCCTGCTCAACGGTGAGCCGGTGCGCGTCGACTCTCCGCGCCGGGCGATCGGCCTCGGCATCGGAATGGTCCACCAGCACTTCATGCTCGTCCCGGTCATGACCGTGGCCGAGAACCTGGTGCTGGGATCGGAGCCGCACCGCGGGCCGCTGCTCGACTACGAGTCGGCAGCGGCACGCACCCGCGAGCTGTCCGAGCGCTTCGGCCTCAGGGTCGACCCGGAGGCGCTGGTCGAGGACCTCGGGGTCGGCTCCCAGCAGCGCGTGGAGATCCTCCGCGCGCTGTTCCGCGGCGCGAAGGTGCTGGTGCTCGACGAGCCGACCGCCGTGCTCACGGCCCAGGAGTCCGAGGAGCTGTTCAAGGTCCTGCGGGCGCTGGCGGCGGACGGCACGTCGATCGTGTTCATCTCCCACAAGCTCAACGAGGTGCTCGACGTCTCCGACCGCGTGACGGTGCTGCGCCGGGGCGAGAAGATCGACACGGTCGCCACCAAGGGCTCGACGGAGCGCTCGCTCGCGCGCCTGATGGTGGGCCGCGACGTGCTGCTGCGCGTCGAGAAGCCGGCCCACGAGGCGGGCGACACCCTGCTCGAGGTCAAGGACCTCTCCGTCGTCGACGACCGCGGGCTGCCGGCCGTGAGCGACCTGTCGCTGTCCGTGCGCGCGGGCGAGATCGTCGGGCTGGCCGGCGTGGACGCCAACGGCCAGAGCGAGCTCATCGAGACCATCACCGGGCTGCGCAAGCCGGAGGCCGGATCCGTGGTCGTGTGCGGGCGCGACGTCACGGGGCTCGGGGTCCGCGAGACGCTGGAGGCCGGCATCGGCCACATCGCCGAGGACCGCCACCGCCGCGGCCTCGTGCTCGAGTTCACGCTGGCGGAGAACCTGACGCTGCGCGAGTACAAGCGGCCCGGCTTCACGAAGTGGGGTTGGCTGTCGCCGCGCAAGATGGCCACCCGCGCCAAGGGGTTGCTGCGCGACTACGACGTCCGCGGGGGCGACACCGAGACGCGCGCCGCCTCGCTGTCGGGCGGCAACCAGCAGAAGTGCGTGATCGCGCGCGAGCTCGCCGCCGACCCGCAGGTGCTGATCGCCGCGCAGCCCACCCGCGGGCTCGACGTCGGCGCGATCGAGTTCGTGCACCGCCGGCTGGTCGAGGAGCGCGACAAGGGCCGCGCGATCCTGCTCGCCTCGCTGGAGCTGGAGGAGATCCGCTCGCTCTCGGACCGCGTGCTGGTGATCTACGAGGGCCGGATCGTGGCCGAGATGTCGCCCGACTCCTCCGAGGAGGACTTCGGCGTGGCGATGACCGGCGGCGGGCGCGACGCGGAGGTCGCGGCGTGAGCGTGGAAGGCCCGGCGCCGACCTTCGAGTCGCCGGGCGAGGAGGCCCCCGCGACCGTCGCGGGGCGGCTCGCCGGCTACGTCCGCGGCGGCGGGGTCATCACGCCGGTGATCACCGCGCTGCTGGCGTTCCTCGTCGGCGGCCTGGTGGTGGCGCTCACGGGCAAGGACCCGTTCGCCACCTACAAGGCGATCTTCGACGGCACCGGCCTGAACTGGTTCTTCCCGTGGATCAGCGAGGAAGACCGGATCGTCGCATCCCTCAACCTCCAGCAGACGTTGATCCTTACGACGCCGCTGATCCTCACCGGCCTGGCGGTGGCGTTCGCCTTCCGCTGCGGCCTGTTCAACATCGGCGGCCAGGGCCAGTACCTCGTCGGCACGTTCGCGGCGGTCTGGGTCGGCTCCTCGTTCGAGGGGATGCCCTCGGTGGTGCACATCGTGCTGTGCATGCTCGCCGCCTGCGCCGCCGGCGCGGCGTGGGCGGGGCTCGCGGGCCTGCTGAAGGCGACCACCGGGACCAACGAGGTGATCTCCACGATCATGCTCAACTGGATCGCGCTGTGGGTCGGGGTCTGGCTATTCGGGCTCGGCGGGCCGCTGCAGAGCAAGGTGGACAAGTCCGTGCCGGTCTCGGCGGACATCGTCTCCGGCGCGAAGCTGCCCGTGTTCTGGGGCGATCCCGAGCTGCAGGGCCTGCATATCGGCCTGTTCATCGCGCTCGCCGCGCTGGTCGTGTTCTGGGTGGTGCTCAACCGCACCGTGACCGGCTACGAGGTCCGCGCCGTCGGCTTCAACCCGGACGCCGCGCAGGCGTCGGGCATCTCCGTGGGCCGCAACTACGTGCTCGCGATGGCGGTCTGCGGCCTCTTCGCCGGGCTCGCGGGCGCCCTGGACGTGCTCGGCTGGCAGTTCCGGATCGCCACCAACGACGTCCAGGTGACCCAGATCGGCTTCCTCGGGATCGCGGTCGCCCTGCTCGGGCGCAACACCGCGGTCGGCACGCTCTTCTCGGCGCTGCTGTTCGGCGCCCTGCTGACGGGCACGTCGGTGCGCAACCTCGACCCCGAGGTCTTCCAGCCCGAGCTGGCGGGCGCCCTGACGTCGATCATCCAGGGGCTGATCGTGCTGCTGGTCAGCGCCGACATCCTCGTCGTCTACCTGTGGCGGCTGCGGCGCCGGATCCGGCCGCCGAAGCGGGCCGCGTCCGAGCCCGCGGAGGCCGGGGCATGAGCGCCGCCAGCGCGACCGGGGATCGCGTCGCCTCGCTGCCGGACTGGCTGACGGTCAAGCGGATCGGCTGGGCGGCGGTCGCGCTCGGCTTCCTGGCGTTCTTCGTCGCGGTGCCGCCGCTGACGCTCCGCTCGGCGGTGCCCTCGGTCCTGCTCGGCCTCGTCGGCTTCGCCGGCGGCGCGTGGACGGTCGGCAGGGGAGAGCGGCGGATCGGCTACGGCGCCATGGTGATGGCCCTCGTCGGCATCGCGGGCGGCGTCGCCGCCACGCAGTCCTCGACCGAGAACCTGGACCGGGTCGTGGTCTGGTCGGCGCTGTTCGCCGCCATGCTGCGCTACGCCACGCCGCTGACCTTCGCCGCGCTGGGCGGCCTGTTCTCCGAGCGCAGCGGGGTCATCAACATCGCGCTGGAGGGCATGCTCCTGATGGGGGCGTTCTTCGCCGTGCTCGGCGCCGACATCACCGGCTCGTGGTTCCTGGGCCTCGTGTTCGCGATGGTGGCCGGCGGCCTGCTGGCGCTCATCCACGCGGTGTTCGCGGTGACCCTCCGCGCCGACCAGATCGTCTCCGGCACGGCGCTGAACTTCCTCGCGTTCGGCATCACGAGCTTCTGGTTCCTCAACCGCTACGGCAACGAGGGGACGCCGGAGAACCTCCCGCAGGTCCCGGACGTGAAGCTCCCGGGCGTCGACTCGATCCCGTTCTTCGGCGACATCTTCGGCCAGGTCAACCTGCTGATCTGGGTCGGCCTGCTGATGGTGGTCGTGGTGTGGGTGGTCGTCTTCCGCACCCCGCCGGGGCTGCGGCTGCGCTCGGCCGGCGAGAACCCGCTGGCCGCCGAGACCGCCGGCCTGTCGGTGGTCAAGACGCGCTACGCGGCCGTCGTGCTGTCGGGCGTGCTGGCCGCGACCGGCGGCGCCTACCTCTCGATCGGCTTCGTGCACTCCTTCTCGCAGAACATGACCATCGGCAAGGGCTTCATCGCGCTGGCGGCGCTGATCTTCGGGCGCTGGCGCCCGGGCGGCGCGCTCGCCGCGGCGCTGTTGTTCGGCTTCTCGAGCGCGCTCGCGCAGCGGCTGCCGGTGTTCTCCCCCTCGGCCGCGACGCTCTTCCAGGCGCTGCCGTACGTGCTCACGCTGATCGCCGTCGCCGGCGTCATCGGGCGCTCGATCCCGCCGGCCGCGCTCGGGCGGCCGCTGGACCGCAGCTGATCCGCTCGGCCCCCGGCTGCGAACATCCCTTCATGACGCGCGTCGCACCGCTGCTGTGCGTGCTCGTGCTCTCCCTCACCGGCTGCGGAGGAGGCGGAGACGACGCGAACGACCGGCTCACCCTCACCACCCCCAAGGCCGCCAAGCCCAAGGCGACGGAGACGCCCTCGGCCGAGAAGAGCGGCAAGTCAGCCGGCCCCGTCACCGCCGCCGAGAAGCGCGTGATCCGGCAATGGTCCGACGCGCTGCGCCGCGGCGACGTCGACCGCGCGGTGAGCTACTGGACCGTCCCCGCGATCGCCGCCAACGGCGACCAGCCGGTCCGCCTGCTCACCCGCGCCGCGATCCGCCAGTGGAACGACTCGCTGACCTGCGGCGCGAAGCTCCAGGCGGTCGAGCGCGACGCCAAGTACGTCATCGCCACGTTCGTACTTACGAATCGTAAGGGCATGGACGGCGCCTGCGGCACCGGCGTCGGCAACAAGGCCAAGACGCTGTTCCTGATCCGCGGCGGCAAGATCGCCCAGTGGCTCCGCGCGCCGGACCCGACCGACCCCTCCGATCAGCCGGGCGGACGACCAGCTAAGCCCGGATCCACCGATCCCCACGACGCCGAGTCGATCACGGGTCATCGGTGGATCCGGCTAACTACATCCGGGTCCGCGTGCCCGCCTAGCTCAACTGGCAGAGCACTTGATTTGTAATCAAGAGGTTGCCGGTTCGATTCCGGCGGCGGGCTCTCAGGATCGCCAGGTGTGGCCGGGCGCCGGGGCGAGCGCGAGCAGCGCCACCGCGAGGCCGTAGACCGGGCCGAACACGAAGGCCATCACGGCGCCCGCGACGAGCCAGATCGCGGGCCACGCCAGCCGGGGCCGGTGACGTGCGACGGCGACTGCCACGAGCACGGCGGCGAGGGCGAGCAGCGCGACACCGGTGAGGACTTCCCACGGGAACGCGGCGAGCGGCTTCGGAAGGAGGCGCACGGGCATCAAGCCTGGCGCGTTCCCGCCGATCATGCACAGGTGACGTCTCAATCGGCACCGGCGACCCCTGCACCGCTCCGCACCAGGAGCGGCGACTCGGCGCTGGAGGCCCTGGTGGACGCGGCCGCCGGCATCCTGTCGGCCGACAGCTTCGAGGGCACGCTCGCGCGGATCGCGCACCACCTCGGGACGCTCGTCCCCTACGACGACCTCTCGCTGTACGAGATCGAGGCCGGCGGGACAGCGCTGAAGCCCGTGTTCGCGCTCGGCGACTGGGTCGAGGAGATCATGTCGGAGGAGATCTCGGTCCTCTCCGGCATCACCGGCTGGGTCGTGCGCAACCGGCGCACGCGCAACGTCCCCAACACCCAGACGGACCCGCTGTGCTTCGTGGTGCCGGGCACCGACGACGAGGCGGAGGCGTTCGTCGCCACGCCGCTGATCGCCCATGACCGCGTGGTCGGCTCGCTCAACGTGTACCGGACGGGCCGGGACGTCGCCTTCACCGACGAGGAGGTCGCGCTCGTCGAGCGGTTCGCCACGATGGCGGCGCTCGCCTACGACTCCGCGCGCCAGCGCGACCGGCTGCGCGAGGAGGTCCGCACCGACTCCCTGACCGGCCTGCTCAACCACCGCGGCTGCCAGGAGCGCCTGCGGACCGCGCTCGCCGACGCTGCGGACGAGCCCGTCAGCGTCGTCGTGCTCGACCTCGACCACTTCAAGCGCATCAACGACACCTACGGCCACGCCGAGGGCGACCGCGCGCTGGCCGCCGCCGCAGGCCGCCTGCGCGGCGTGGTGCGCGACTCGGACGCCGTCGGGCGCCTCGGCGGCGAGGAGTTCGTGCTCGTGCTCCCCGGCGTGGGAGCCGGCGCCGCCCGGGAGGCCGCCGAGCGCGCCCGCCTCGCGATCGCCGACGTGCAGATCGGCGGCCGCGCGCTGGCGTGCAGCGCCGGCCTCGCCTGCTTCCCGCAGGACGCCGCGGACGCCCCCGACCTGCTGGCGTGCGCCGACGCCGCGCTGTACGCCGCCAAGGACACCGGCCGCGGCCGCACGCTGCGCTACCGCGCCGACCTCGCCCGCCGCCCCTCGCCCGGCGAGGAGCGCGAGGAGATCGAGGCGCTGCTCGACGGCGACGCCCTCACCGTCGCCTTCCAGCCGGTGCTGGAGCTCGCCACCGCGCGCGTGTGCGGCTACGAGGCGCTGACCCGCGTCGCCCTCGAGCCGTTCCGCCCGCCGAACGAGTGGTTCGCCCAGGCGCATCGCGTCGGGCTCGGCCCCGAGCTCGAGGCCGCGGCGCTGCGCGCCGCGCTGGGCACGCCCGGCCGGCCGGAGAACACCTTCCTCGCCCTCAACGTGAGCCCTGGGGCGCTCGGCACCCGGCAGGTGCTCGGCGAGCTGCCCGACGACCTGTCCTCGATCGTCATCGAGCTCACCGAGCACGAGCTGTTCGGGGCCGAGGAGTCCCTGCTGGTGCGGCTCGCGCAGCTGCGCGCCCGCGGCGCGCGCATCGCGCTCGACGACGCCGGCTCGGGCTACGCCGGCCTGCAGCAGCTGATCGCCGTCACCCCCGACATCCTCAAGCTCGACCGCTCGCTCGTGCACGGGGCCCACGCCGAGCCGGCCAAGCTCGCGCTGCTGGACGCGATGATCTCCTTCGCCTCCACGACCGGCGCCGCGATCTGCGGCGAGGGCGTCGAGGACCTGGCCGACCTGCGCGTGCTCGCCGACCTCGACGCGACGTTCGCCCAGGGCTACGCGATCGCCCGCCCGGCGCCGCCGTGGTCCGACCTGACCGAGGAGGCCCAGATCGTCGGCTCCGAGGGCCTCGAGATGGGCGTCCGCGTCGCGGGCGGCCGGGTCGCCGGCTCCTGGTCGCACGAGCTCGCCGCCCTCGCCGACCACCTCACGCTGGTCGAGGACCGCGACGGCTTCAAGGGCGCCGGCCAGCGCGTGGCGTCGCTGCTGGCCGCCGACGAGGTGGCGCTGCTGCGCGTCAACGAGCGCGCCGAGCTGGTCGAGCTGCTGTCGGCGATGCCGGCCTTCGCGCCCGGCGAGACGTGGTCGCTGTCGGACTTCCCCGCCACGCTGCACCTGATCGAGACCGGCCGTCCCGGCCAGATCGTGGCCGGCGACACGGCCGGCGACCCGGCCGAGCTGCAGGAGCTCGAGGACCTGGGCATGGGCGCGATGCTGATGGTCCCGATCCCCCTCAGCGACGGCGGCAAGGCGCTGATGGAGGTCTACCGCCACCGCCCGCAGGCGTTCTCCCGCGCGCAGATCGAGCGGGCCCGGGTGGTCGCGCTGCAGCTGCGGGCGGTCCTCGACCGCATCGGCGACCGCTGAGCGTCATGAAGACGCGCACGGTCGCGACGCCGGTCTGGGTCAAGGCCCTGGTCGTCCTCGTCGCCGTCGGCCTCCCGGCCTGGTGGATCGCCGATCGCCACGACCGCGTGACCAACGAGGACCGGCTCGCGGCGATCGCCGCCGACATCGCCGGGCGCGACGTCCACGTGCACTGCCCCGGCCCGCTCGGGCGGATGCTCAACGATGCCGAGATCCTCGAGGGCAGCGTGCAGTTCGACGCCGAGGGGCGCCCGAGCGACACCACCAAGCTGCGGGCGACGACGTGCGCCGAGCTCGACGCGCTCGCCGAGGGTCGCCGCTCCGAGCAGCTCGCCTGCGCCGAGCGCTCGATCTCGTGCGGCGCGGAGGGCACCGCGCTGGCGATGGCCGTCGACGTGGTCACCCACGAGGCCTTCCACCTGCGCGGGATCATGGACGAGGCGGAGACCGAGTGTCACTCGCTCCAGGCGATGGCCGCCACCGCGCGCCGGCTCGGCGCCTCGGACGCGCAGGCCGCCGGGCTCGTGCGGCTGCACGTCGCCACGACGCTCCCGCAGATGCCCCAGCGCTACCGCTCGGCGGACTGCGCGCTGCCCGGTCTGAGCGCGCCACCAGGCCACCGTGTCGGCGAGCGTGCGCTCGAGCGGGATCTCCGGCTCCCAGCCCGTGGCGGCGCGCAGGCGACCGGGATCGCCGCGGATCTCCATCACCTCGTGGGCGCGCACGAGGTCCGGGTCGACCTCCTGGTCGCGGCCGAGCATCGCGACGAGCTCGCCCGCCGAGGCGGTGCGGCCCGAGCAGACGTTGTAGATCCCCGGCTCGGCGCGCTCGGCGAGCAGCCGGTAGGCGCGCACGACGTCGCGCACGTCGGTGTAGTCGCGCCGCGTGTCGGGGTTGCCGGTGACGATGCGCTCCACTCCCGCCGCCGCCTGGCGCGCGAAGGAGGCGATCGCGTAGGTCGGCTCCTGTCCCGGGCCCGCGTGGTTGAAGGGCCGCGCGCGGATCACCCGCAGGCCGTGGGCGTCGGCGTAGAAGCCGGCGAGCAGGTCGGCGGAGGCCTTCGACACCGCGTAGGGGTTCTGCGGGCGCAGCGGCGCGGACTCGCCGACCGGCAGCGAGGCGGGAGGGCCGTAGACCTCGCCGGAGGCGACCGCCACCACGGTGGCGCCGGGCGCCTCCGTGCGGACCGCTTCGAGGAGGTTGAGGGCCATCGCGGGATTCCCGGAGAGGTAGGCGGCCGGGTCCTGCCAGGACTCGCCGACGTGGGCGCGCGCGGCGAGGTGGTAGACGACCTCGGGCCCGGCGGCCGCGACCGCCGCGCGCGCCTGCTCGGCGTCGAGCAGGTCGACGCCGTCCGCCCGGGAGGCGGTCGCGACGGTGTCCCCGGCCGCCTCGCAGGCTGCCGCGAGATGGCGCCCGGCGAAGCCGGACGCGCCGGTTATGAGGGCCCTCACGGGCCGGTGGCGACCAGGTGCTCCGCGGAGCCGTGCCCGTTGGAGGCGACGGCGACCGCGTCGACGGGCTCGGGCTCGGTGTCCGGCGGGTTCAGCCGCCGCTCGAGCTCGCCCAGCACCGCGCCGAACAGCACGTGCCGCCAGGCGGCCTGCCCGAACGCGCGCGGGTCGCCCCACAGCTTCGGGAAGCCGCGCCCGAGGTCCAGCCGGTCGATCACCAGCGTGCCGGGCCACGTCGCCAGGTGCTCGGCAAGCCCCGCGGCGGCCCCGCGCAGCGGCGCCGGCCCCGGGAGGCTGGGAGAGACGTTGGCGTAGAGGGCGCCGAACAGCGCGCCGTTGGCGACGTGCAGCGCAAGGCCGACCGGCTGCGTCGCCGGGCCCTTCGCCCGCACGAGGCGCCCGAGCAGCTCGGCGTCGTCGTAGTCCACGCCGAACACCCGCTTGTCGAGCGGCTGCTGCGCAGCCCATACCGCTGCCGCGGTTGCGCCGGCCAGCGCTCCTCGCAGCGTCCGCGTCGCGTCAAGAGCCATGCGAGAAGACTGTAACGACCGGCCCACAGGCGAGTATGGCTCGCAGGAGGAGCAACCAGCGTTGTCACAGATCGCCGCCGACCACAGCCACCTGCACGCCCGCCACCGAGAGCGGGGCGTCAACCCACTCGTGTACTGGCTGGTCCGCGCGGTGTTCCAGCCGTTCTTCCATCTCTACTTCCGGCTCTCGCGCATCGGCCGCGAGCACGTCCCGGAGAGCGGCCCGGTGATCTTCGCCGCCAACCACCGCTCGTTCCTGGACCCGTTCATCATCGCCACCATCGCGCGGCGGCCGATGTACTACGTCGCCAAGGAGGAGCTGTTCCGGGGCAAGCTCGTGTCCTGGTTCCTGAACTCGCTGGGCGCCTTCCCCGTGCGCCGCGGGCAGAGCGACGGCGACATGCTCGAGACCGCCAAGGCAATCCTCGATCGCGGTGACGCGGTCCTGATCTTCCCCGAGGGCACGCGCATCCGCCCCGGAGCGCTGGGGCGCCCCCGCCGCGGCGTCGGCCGCCTGGCGCTGGAGACCGGCGCCCCCGTCGTCCCCGTGGCGATCATCGGCACCGAGGCGATCCGCAAGAAGTGGCGGATCCGCCCGCACAAGGTCCGCGTCCGCGTGGGCCGCGCGCTCACCTTCCCGCAGGTCGAGAACGCGTCGCCGCAGCTCGCGGCCGCCGTCACCGACCGCATCTGGCCCAACGTGATGCTCCAGTGGGAGTGGCTCGGCGGCCTCCCGCCGCTGCGCCGCGCCGCCGTCGTCGGCGCCGGCTCGTGGGGCACCGCGGTCGCCGTCATGCTCGCCCGCGCCGGCCTCGAGGTCGACCTCGGCTGCCGCACGAGCGAGCAGGCCGACTCGCTGATCGGGCTGCGCCGCAACGAGCGCTACCTGGGCGGCATCGAGCTGCCCGAGAGCGTGTCGGTGCTGCGGGCCTCCGAGCTCGACACCTCGCGGCACGACCTGGTCGTGTTCGCCGTCCCGGCCGCCCACCTGCCGGCCGCTGTCGCCGCCCACGGCGGCTCGATCGCGCCGCGCACCGGCGTGCTGGTGTGCGCCAAGGGCCTCGTCCCGCCGCTCGGCACGCTGCCCGCCGCCTACGTGGCCGAGCGCGTGCACGGCTGGGCCGTCGGCGCCGTCGGCGGGCCCGCGCACGCCGAGGCCGCGTTGACCGCCGGCGCCTCGCTGGTGCTCGCCGCCCCGAACGCCGCCTTCGCCCGCCAGGTCTCCGACGCGCTTGGGCGCCGCCGGCTTCGACGTGGTCAGCACGCCCGACATCATCGGCGTCGAGCTGGCCGGCTGCGCGAAGAACGCCGCCGCGCTCGCCGCTGCAGCCGCCTCTGGCGCCGGCCCCAACGCCGCCGGCGCCGCCGCCGGCAAGGTGTTCGCCGAGATCGACGCCTACGCGCGCCGCTCCGGCTCCCGTCCCGAGACGTTCGCCGGCCTGGCCGGCACGGGCGACCTCGTGGCCACCGTGCTCGCCGCCGGCTCGCGCAACCGCCGCGCGGGGGAGATGCTCGCGCAGGGCATGGCGGCGGGCGACATCGGCCCCGCCCTCGGGCAGACCGCCGAGGCCGTCGCCAGCGTGCCGCTGCTCGCCGCCCGCGTGCGTGAGTCCGGCGTCGACGCACCGGTGCTCGGCGGGCTCGCCGGGATGATCGACGGCACCGTCGAGCCGGAGAACTGGACAGCCTCGCTGACGGCGCCGAAACCCGCTGGGAGGCGGGGACGGGCGAAGGCCGCCTAGCTCGCGCAGGGGGTAGGGTCAACGATGGATGTCGACGGACGCGGACAAGGCCGAGCAGGGAGCCGCGAAGCGGCGCCTCGACGACGAGTTCTCGGCGCTCTACAAGGCCCATCTGCGCGACGTCTACTCCTACTCGTACTACCGGGTCGGCAACCATCACGACGCCGAGGACCTGACCGAGCAGACGTTCCTGCAGGCGTACCGGCACTTCGAGCGCGCGCAGCGCGAGTCCCAGGGCCGGCCACTGCGCCCGTGGCTGATCCGCATCGCCCACAACCTGGCGGCCAACTACTACCGCGACCGCTCGCGGCGCCCGCAGACGGCGATCGACGACGCGGACACGCTGGCCGCGACGCACACCACCGAGGGGCTGGTGCAGGACCGCGACGACCTCAAGCGGATCCTCGAGTGCGTGCAGCAGCTTCCGGACGACCGCCGCGAGGCGCTGATCATGCGCTTCGCGCTGGGGATGGACAACCGGGAGATCGCCCGCGCGCTGGGGCGCACCGACGGCGCGACCAAGGTGCTGCTGCACCGTGCCATCCGGCAGCTCGAGGAACTCGTCAAGGAAGCCGAGAACAGCTGATATGAGCCAGCCCTTCGACATCGAGGCGCGACTCCGCGCCGCGCTCGCGCCGATCGAGCCGCCGGAGGAGCTCGCCGTCCGCATGGAGGTCAAGCTCGGCACGCTCGTCGAGCTGGCCGCCGACGAGCTGGAGGCGTGGGAACTGTCAGCTATGCGTGATCCGCGCAACTGGCCGCGCGCCGCGATCCGGCCCGCCGCGGCGGTGCTCGTCGGGGTGGGGGCCGGCGCCGGTCTCGTGGTCCTGCGAACCCGCAGCCGCCGCCACAAGCGCCGCGCCGCGGCCCACAGCACCCTGGACCTCGCGGAGCGCACGCTGCGCGACGTGGCGCGAGAGGCGCTGCGCGTGTTCGAGGACGCTTCGCCGAGACGCTGATCCAAAACGGGGCCGGGAGCGAAGACCCCTCGATGGCCCAAGACCTACGAGCCCTCGCCGACGAGGACCTGATGCAGCTCGTCCGCCGCGGGCAGGCCTCCGCCTTCGAGATCATCTACGAGCGCCACGCGTCGGCGGCGTTCTCGCTCGCCTACCGGATCGTGGGCAGTCGCAACGGCGCGGAGGACGTCAGCCAGGAGGCATTCCTGAACATCTGGCGCTCCGGCGCGCGCTACGAGCGCGCCAAGGGGTCCGTGCGGACCTGGGTGCTCGGGATCGT
The DNA here is from genome assembly GCA_963723395.1 of uncultured Solirubrobacteraceae bacterium. GTDB lineage: Bacteria > Actinomycetota > Thermoleophilia > Solirubrobacterales > Solirubrobacteraceae > DATFQI01. Next base: position 155,864 of record CAVRQL010000012.1, read on the forward strand.
GCATCACCGGGCGATCGACTTCCTGCGCCGCGCCACGGTGCACGACAAGCGCCGCGCGAGCGACGAGGGGATGGAGGAGCGCTTCGAGGCCCGCGAGCGCACCGAGGTCGAGGTGGCCCGCCGCGACGAGGCCGAGACCGTGCGCGACGCGATGGACGAGCTGCCGTCCGATCAGCGCCAGGTGATCGAGCTGGCGTACTTCGGCGGCTTTACCCACACCGAGATCGCCGAGATGCTGGAGACGCCGATCGGCACCATCAAGGGACGCATGCGGCTCGGGCTGAAGAAGATGAGCGACCGGCTGTCCGGAGGGGCGGTGATGCGCTGATGCACGACGACCACGAGCGCTGGTCCGATTCCGTCGCGCCGTACCTGCTCGGCGCGCTGCCCGAGGACGAGACCGAGGCCTTCGAGGCCCACCTGGCGCACTGCGCCGACTGCCGCGAGGAGCTGGACGTCCTCGTGCCCGCCGTGCACGCGCTGCCGGCGTCGGTGGAGCCTGTCGACCCGCCGCCCGCGCTGAAGGCGCGGATCATGGCCGAGGTGGAGCGCGAGGCGTCGCTGCTGGCCGCCGCCGGCCCCGAGGCCGACCGCCCGCCGGCGCGCGAGCGCCGCCGCCGGTGGCACTTCTCGATGCCGCGCCTGGCGCCGCTCGCCGCGGCCGCCGCGCTGCTGTTCGTCGGCGTCGGGATCGGCATCGGCGTCACCCAGCTCGGCTCGGACGGGTCGGAGACCGTGACCGCCAAGATCGACAACGACCGTGGCGCCGGGAGCCGGCGCGAGCATCAAGCTCGCCGACGGCACGGCGACGCTGACCGCCCACGGGCTGCCGCCGGCGCCCGAGGGCCGCGTCTACCAGGTGTGGATCAAGCGGCCGGGCGAGGATCCCGAGCCGACCGCCGCGCTGTTCACGCCCGCCAAGGACGGGTCGGCGACGGCGATGGTCCCGGGGCCGCTGGACGGCGTCGAGCAGATGCTCGTCACCGACGAGCCGGCCGGAGGGTCGCGCGTGCCCACGCGCAGGCCGTTCCTGGTCGCCTCGATGTCTTGAAAGCGCCCTGAGGAACGGCTGCTAGCGTCCGCGCGCCGATGGCCGTCTGCTACCGCCACAAGGACCGTGAGACGGGCGTCTCGTGCTCGAACTGCGGCAACCCGATCTGCCCGGACTGCATGACTTCGACGCCCGTCGGGATGCGCTGCCCGGACTGCTCCAAGCAGCGCACGCAGGTCCGCAACGTGCGGAACATCTACGGCCAGCCGTCGGCGACCTACGTGATCATGGCGATCTGCATCGTCATGTGGATCGGCGAGTACGTGTCCGGCGGGCGCGGCAGCCAGGTCTACGAGGACCTGAGCCTGATCGGGGCGCTGCAGACCTTCACCGGCGAGACGATCGGGGTCGCGGCCGGCGAGTACTGGCGGCTGGTCACCAGCGGCTTCCTGCACGACCCGCGCAACCCGCTGCACCTCGGCTTCAACATGTACGTCCTGTACTGGATCGGGACGATGCTCGAGCCGGTGCTCGGCACCGCGCGCTTCCTCGGGCTCTACTTCGCCTCGCTGCTCGCCGGGTCGCTGGGCGCGCTGTTGCTGACCGACCCGGGCGCCGCGACGACCGGCGCCTCCGGCGCGGTCTTCGGCCTGATGGCGGCCGCGTTCGTGATGCAGCGCGCGCGGGGGATCAACCCGATGCAGTCCGGCATCGGCCCGGTGATCCTGCTCAACCTCGGCATCACGTTCCTGATCCCGGGCATCTCGATCGGCGGGCACCTCGGCGGCCTTGCCGGGGGCGCGCTCGCCGCCCTGGCGATCGAGAACCTCAGCGGCAAGCGCCGCGGGGCGCTCGTGCCGGTGGCCGCGTGCGCCGTGCTCGCGGTGGGGTGTGCCGTGGCTGCGGTGGTCGTCGCCGATGTGAAGGCCGAGAACGCGGGCATCGTCGCCCTCGTCTCGACGCTCTTCTCATAGCGCTATGTCGACCCAGCCCTCCGGCGACTCGGGCAGCCGGTCCGGGTGCAGGACGTGGCCGAGCACCTCGAGCCCGTCGATGAGCCGCGGACCGGGGCGGGAGAAGTAGCCGGCGGCGTCCACGGCGACGACGCGGCGGGCGCCCAGGCCCTCCAGCTCGTCGGCGAACTCGTAGGCCTCGTCGGCGGCGCGCTCGGCGTCGTAGCCGCACGGCATCACGACGACGACCTCCGGCTTGGCCGCGGCGACCTCCTCCCACGAGCGGCGCTCGGAATGCTCCCCGGGCATGCCCAGGACGTCGATCCCGCCCGCGTACTCGATCAGCTGCGGCGTCCAGTGCCCGGCGACGTAGATCGGGTCCAGCCACTCGAGCGCGGCCACGCGGACCGGCGGGGCGCCGGCGGTGGCCTCGCGCACGCGGTCGATCCGGGCGGCGGCGGCCTCGATCAGATCTTCGCCCGCGTCGTGGGCGTCGGTGGCCTCGGCGAGCGTGCGGACGTCGCCGAGCACCTCGCCGAGCGTGTTGGGGTCGAGCGAGATGACCTTCGGGGAGGACCCGAGCCGCTCGGCGACGCTCAGCACGTCGTCGTAGGAGACCGCGCAGACGGCGCACAGCTCCTGCGTGACGATCAGGTCGGGCTGCAGCGCCTCGAGCATCGCCTCGTCCAGCGCGTAGATCGCCTTGCCCTGCTCGGTCAGCTCGCGAACCTGCCGGTCGATCTCCGCAGGGGGCAGCCCGGCGCCGATCACGTCGCTCGTGACCTTGGGCCGATCACGGGCCTCGGGAGGGAAGTCGCACTCGTGCGTGACCGCCGAGACGTCCCGTCCCAGACCGAGCGCGAACAGCATCTCCGTGGCCGAGGGAACGAGCGAGACGATGCGCATCGCGTGCAGGATATGAGTGACACCCGCCGCCACGGGTACCATTGGCGCGTCGCCCGATGAACGACGACGACTCCTCCCGAAGTAGCGGCGCGCCTCCGGCGCGCCCTCTGGATCGCCGATGACCGTCCTGCTCCTGCTCGCGGTCCTCGTGCTCGTGCTCCTCAACGGCTTCTTCGTGGCGGCCGAGTTCGCGCTCGTGCGCATCCGCCGCTCCCGGATCGAGGAGGAGGTCGAGGAGGGGAAGGCGGGCGCCCGGCTGGTGCTGCGGCAGCTCGACGACCTGTCGCGCTACCTCGCCGCCTGCCAGCTCGGCATCACGCTGACCTCGCTGGGCATCGGCTTCCTGGGCGAGCCGGCGATCGCCTCGATCTTCGAGAACATGTTCGGCGAGAGCGTCCCGCACGGCGTCTCGCTGGCGATCTCGCTGGCGCTCGCCTACATCATCTCGACGTCGCTGCACATCACGATCGGCGAGCAGGTCCCGAAGATCTACGCGATCAACAAGGCCGAGCCGGTGGCGCGCCGGATCGCGCGCCCGCTGCAGCTCTTCACGCAGGCCTTCAGCCCGTTCATCCACCTGCTCAACGGCGCCTCCAACGGCCTGCTGCGGCTGGTCGGCATCTCCAACAGCGGCGAGTTCGACGAGGGCGGCTCGCCCGAGGAGCTGAAGGTCCTGATCGCGCAGTCGCTCACCGGCGGCAAGCTGGATCCCGGCGAGGCGGGGATGCTCACCGGCGTCTTCCACCTCCACGAGCAGCAGGCGCGCCAGGTCATGACCCCGGCGCCCGCCGTGGTGACCGTCGACCTGAGCGAGAACGTCGAGACCGCGCTGCGGCGCTGCGTGAGCTCCGGCCACACGAGGCTGGTCGTGACCGAGGACGAGAACCACGACCGCGTGAAGGGCATCGTCCACGCCAACGCGCTCGCCCAGCTCCTGCTCGCCGAGGGGCCCGACGCGAGCTTCGACGGCCAGATCCGCGAGGCGCCGATCGTGCCGGAGACCAAGCCGCTCGACGACCTGCTCGCCGACCTCCAGCGCCAGCGCAGCTCGCTCGCCGTCGTGATCGACGAGTACGGCCGCACCGCCGGCATCGTCACCGTCGAGGACATCATCGAGGAGGTCGTCGGCGAGATCGACGACGAGACCGACCCGCTCGGCGGCGCCGTGCGGCGGCTCTCCAACGGCGACTGGTTCGTGCGCGGCCACGTCGCCATCACCGACCTCCACGACTACGGGCTCGAGCTGCCGGTCGACTCCGACGCCTACAACTCGGTCGGCGGCTTCGTGTTCGGCGAGCTGGGCCGGCTGCCCAAGCGCGGCGACACCGTGACCCACAACGGCTACTCGATCCGGGTCGAGTCCGTGCGCGAGAACCGCATCGAGGCGGTCCGCATCCGCGAGCGCCGCGCCGGCGGCCTAGAGCCGGATCCGGCACTGGCCGAGGGCGATCTCGTCGCCCGGCCCGACCTCGGCCTCCACGACCCTGCGGCCGTTGACCCACGTGCCGTTCGAGGACCCGAGGTCGCGGAGCATCCAGATCCCGTCGACGATGCGGAGCTCGGCGTGGCGGCGCGAGACGGTGTCGTCGCCGAGCACGAGCTGGCAACTGGGCGAGCGGCCGAGCACCAGACGACCCGCGACGACGTCGGGCATCGACAGCCGGCTCGGGCGGCGCTGCAGCCGATCGCGCCACCGGACCCTTCGCGGGGCCGGGAGGTCGGCCGTCAGGCCGGCGAGCTCTCCCGAGTCCCTCGAGCCGAGCGCGCACTCCACGCGGCGCTGCAGCGTCTCCGTATCCAGCCGCCCGCTGACATAGCCGCCGCGCAGGCGGCGCAGCGTGTGCTCACGCGTGTCATCGGAGGGCCGCGTCACGACCCGGCGGAGCGTACACCGGGGTTTGCAGGTAGCAAAACAAAACTCTGTGCGCAATTGCACAAAGGGGATTAACGCGCTACCTTCCCGGCAACCGACTGGCCGCTTCGGCGGTTGAGGAGGAGAGAGGGAGATCCTGGGGAGGATCGACCGAGAGAAACACAACGCGCCCGGCTCAGGGGAGCGAGCCGGGCGCGAAGTGTTTTTGGAGGAGGGGTGCGATGAAGGGTACGTTCGTCGCACTGAGAACGATCCCAATCTTGTCTCAATCTCCCCTAAACATTTCCCGTGAGCTTCATGAGAAGCCACGGCCAGGGAGAAGCCCGCGCTCAGTAGGCGTAGAAGCCGCGGCCCGACTTTCGGCCGAGCGCGCCCTCGGCGACGAGCTTGTCGATCGCCGCGGGGACGTCGGCGCCGATCGTGTTGCCGATCGACTGGGCGACGTCGAGGCCGACCAGGTCGAGCAGCGCCAGCGGCCCCATCGGGTGCCCGGCGCCGAGCTGCAGGCAGGAATCCACCGCGGCCGGCTCCAGGCCGGTCTCCTCGCGCAGGCGGACCGCCTCGAAGAGGAACGGGAACAGCAGCCGGTTGACCACGAAGCCCGGGAGGTCGGGGACCTCGACGGCGGTCTTGCCGAGCTGCTGGCACAGCGCGAACGAGCGCTCGCGCGTGGACTGCGAGGCCGCCTCGGGGAAGACGAGCTCGACCAGGTCCATCTTCACGACGGGGTTGAAGACGTGCAGGCCGGCGAAGCGCTCGGGGAGGCCGCTCGCAACGGCGAGGTCCTCGATCGACAGCGACGACGTCGTGCTGGCCAGCACCGCGTCCTCGCGGATCCGCTCGCGCAGCGCGCCCATCAGCTCGGCCTTGGCGGCGCGTTCCTCGACGATCGCCTCGACGACGTAGGTCGCGTGCTCGCAGACGCCCGCGAAGTCGGTGGTGACTTCGACGTCCTGCGCCTCCAACCCGGCCCGCTCGATCAGCTTGGCGATGCGGCCGCGGGCCTTGTCGGCCGACGCGCCGGAGCGCGCGTACATGACGACGGGGCCGGTCCGCGCGGCCACGGCGGCGAGCCCGCAGGCGATCGCTCCGCTGCCGGCGATGCCGACGCGCTCCGTTCCATCTTCATTGATTGACTGACCAGTCAACGCGCCGGAACTGTTAACACATCGGCGCTCCCGAGGCGGTCGGTTCCCCTTCGCGCTCCCCGAAGGTGCGCGTTCTCGGCAATACTGTGGCGACCATGAGCGAGACGACTCCCTTCTACGCCGATCGCGCCGTGCCGCGCGACATCTCGACCGCGCAGCTGCTCGGGCAGGTGATGTTCCTCGTGGCCATCGCGCTGGGCTTCTGCACGCTCGGCACGCTGCTCGGGCGCGACCTCTCGCTCGGCACCGCCCGCATCTGCTCGTTCGCCGGCTTCGGGATGCTGCTCGTCTCGTCCTTCGCAGGGGCGCGCTTCCGCGTCGGCGCGTTCGCGATGGCCTGGCTGTTCGCGACCGCGCTGCTGATCGGGCTCGGCCTCGGGCCGGTCATCGAGTACTTCGCGTCCGTCGACGAGGCCGCGCTGACGCAGGCCTTCGCCGGCACCGCCGCGACGGTGCTGGGCGCCGGGGCGCTGGGCTTCGCGCTCAGCAAGGATCTCGCGCCGTGGATGCGCCCGCTGTCGCTGATCGTGTTCGCCGCCTGCGCCGGGACGATCGTGTGGTCGCTGTTCGGCGGCACCATCAGCCCGTTCTTCTCGCTGGTCATCTACGCGCTGTCGGCGGCGCTGATCATGGTCGACTTCAACTACCTCCGTAAGCACGGGACCGAGGCGGACGCCGTCTGGCTCGCGACCGGGATCTTCGTCTCGATCGTCAACATCTTCGTCTCGCTCCTGAACATCTTCTCCGGGCGCTGATGGCGTTCCTCGTCTACAGCGACGGGGAGGACAAGGAGCAGGTCTTCCCTCTCGAGCGGCGGCGGACGGTGACGATCGGCCGTCGCGACGAGGCCGACATCTCGCTGCCGTGGGACCCCGAGTGCTCGCGCCTGCACGCCGAGCTGGAGCTGCGCGCGGGGGAGTGGACGATCACCGACGACGGGCTCTCCCAGAACGGCACCTGGGTCAACGAGCTGCGCCTGTACGGGCGCCGGCGGCTGGCCGACGGCGACATGGTGCGCGTCGGGCGCACGGTGGTGACGTTCTCCCAGCCCGAGGCGATGGGCATCGGCCCGACGCTCGTGCCGGGCGAGCTGAGCGCCACGCCGCGCTTCTCCGAGCAGCAGCAGCGCATCCTCAAGGAGCTCTGCCGCCCGCTGTTCGGCGACGGCGAGGGCGTCAAGCCGACATCCGATGAGGACATCGCGGCGGCTTTGGGTATAGCCCTCGAGAACGTGACCACGGAACTCGATCACCTGACCCGCGCCCTCGGCCTCGAGGACATGCCGCCTTCGGAGTCGCGCGCCGAGGTGGCGCTGCTGGCCCTGCGCTCCGGGCTGGTCGGCGCTGACGACAGTGCCTGACCTTCCGGACGAGGTCCGCGCCTTCGTCGCCGAAAAGGGCGACGACGGGGTGGACCGGGGGCTGCGCACGCTGCCCTCCGCCGAACTGGGCGAGGGCGACGTCGTCGTCCGCGTCGACTGCTCGAGCGTCAACTACAAGGACGCGCTGGCCACGATCCCCAAGGGGCAGGTCGCGCGCATCTCGCCGCTGGTGCCCGGGATCGACCTCGCCGGGACGGTCGTCGAGGGCGCCGGGGACTTCTCCGAGGGCGACCAGGTGCTCGCCCACGGCTACGACATCGGGGTCGCCCACCACGGCGGCTACGCGGAGTACGCCCGCATCCCCGCCGAGTGGGTCGTGCCGCTCCCGTCGGGGCTGAGCCTCGGGCAGGCGATGACGATCGGCACGGCGGGCTTCACCGCCGCGCTGTCGGTCACGCGGCTCGAGCGCCACGGCGTGTCGCCCGACGGCGGCCCCGTGCTCGTCACGGGGGCGACCGGCGGCGTCGGCTCGATCGCCGTCTCGATCCTCGCCGCGCGCGGCTACGAGGTCGTGGCGAGCAGCGGCAAGGACGCGCGCGAGTACCTCGAAGGGCTCGGAGCCTCCGAGATCGTCGGCCGCGAGGACATCGAGGGCGACGGCAAGCCGCTCGGCAAGCAGCGCTGGGCCGCGGCGGTCGACTGCGTGGGCGGCTCGGTGCTCGCCGGCCTGTTCCCGCAGATCCGCTACGGCGGCGCGGTCGCGGCCAGCGGGCTGACCGCGGGGATCAAGCTCGAGACGACGGTGATGCCGTTCATCCTGCGCAGCGTGGCGCTGCTGGGCGTCGACTCGGTGATGTGCGAGATGGACGAGCGCGCCGAGGTGTGGCGCCGGCTCGGCGACGACCTGCGCCCGCCGCAGCTCGACGAGTCGATCGCCCGCGAGATCGGGCTGGACGACCTCGAGGGCGCGCTCGACGCGATCCTCAAGGGCGAGCTGACCGGGCGGACCGTGGTCCGCGTCGGCGGCTAGGCGCGCCCGGCCTCGAGCCGCGCCACCAGCTCGTCGAGCCGCAGCTCCTCGAGCCCCTGGCCGACGGCGTCCAGCTCGGACGCGCAGAACTCCACGAGGCCCTTGCCCTCCTTGAGCAGCTCCAGCGTCTCGCGCAGGCCCGCCTCGCCGGAGTCCAGGCGGGCGATGATCGCCTCGATGCGGGCGTGGGCGGTCTCGTAGGTGGCGGTCGCGGTCTCGCTCATCGGGGCTCCGAGGGTACGCCGCCCCGGGGACGGACCGCGACGGATCCGTCGTGCAGGCGGAGGCTCAGCTCGGGCGCCGCTGCCGCCACGGCGGCGCTGGTGACCGGCTCGCCGTCCGGGCCCTCGACGAGCGCGTAGCCGCGCTCCAGGGTCCGCTGCGGGTCGTGGGCGGCGAGCGCGAGCGCGAGGTGCTCGAGCTGGCGTCGGCGCGCACGGTGGACCTCGGCGGCGCGCGCGTTGCGGGCCAGCGCGGCGGCGCTGCGCGCGTTGGCCGCTCGCCGGCTGCCAGTGCGCGGCCGGAGCTCGCGCGCAGCTCGCGGAGCTTCTGGTGCAGCCAGGCGCGCTGGCGGGCGACGTGGTGCCCGGGGGCGCGCGAGAGCCGGGCGAGCACACGGGCGCGCTCGACGATCGCGCGGCGGCCGTGCCGGTCCAGCCTCGCGGCGTGGGCGTGCAGCGCCGTGCGGGCGGCCGCGCAGTCCAGCGGCACGGCGGCCTCGGCCGCGTGCGTGGGCGTCGAGCACGCGACGGCGGCGACGTCGTCGATCAGCGTGCGGTCGCTGTGGTGGCCGACCGAGGAGACGACGGGCACCCGCAGCATCGCGACCGTGCGGCACAGCGTCTCGTCGCAGAACGCGAACAGGTCGGCCAGCGAGCCGCCGCCGCGGGCGACGACGATCACCTCGACCTCGGCGCACGCGGCGAGGTCCTGCAGCGCGCGCGTGATCGCCGGGCGCGGCGTGGCGGTCCTGGACGGGCGCGAACGCCCACACGACCCGCCCGTGCCAGCCGCGGCGGCGCAGGCCGGCCAGCACGTCGTCGCGCGCCTTGCCGCCCTCGCCGGTGACGACGCCGATCGTCCGCGGCAGGTGCGGGCGCGGGAGGCGCTTCTGGTGTTCCGTGAGCCCCTCGGCGTGCAGCGCGCGGCGCAGGCGCTCCATCTGGGCCAGCAGGTCGCCCTCGCCCGCCACGCGGACCTCGGTGACCGCGAAGGAGAACTGCGGCGAGGAGGTGCGCGAGCCGGGGTAGTAGTCGCAGCCGCCCGCGGCCACGACCTGCGCGCCGTCGGCCAGCGCGCCGAGGCCGAGCGCGTCCCAGTCCTGGCGCCACATCGAGCACGGCAGCGCGCCGCCGCCGTCGCGCAGCTCGAACCACACCTTGGCGCGGCCGGCCTTGAAGCCGAACACCTCGCCGAACACCTGCACGCGCGTGAACTCGCGCAGCCGGTGGCGCAGCCGCGCCGCGTACTGGCCGACGGGCCACGGCCCGGTGAGCCCCGAGCCGGGGATGCCCTCCGGCGCCGCGCCATCGCCACGCGCGCTCATCGCGTCGCGGCGGCGAGCGCCTTCACGACGCCCGCGCGGTCGCTCCCGCACGGGACGGCGACCAGCGTGTCGACGCCCACGCCCTCGAAGGCGGCCAGCCGGTCGTCCAGCTGCGCGGGCGTCGTCGCGAGCGCCATCGAGTCGATCAGGTCCGCCGTCAGCGCGCCCGCCGCCCGCTCGCGGTCGCCGGCCAGGAACGCCTCCTGGCACGCCCGGGCGGCGTCGCCGTGGCCGGCGCGGTCGGCCAGCTCGACGTAGAAGTTCTTCTCCTTGGAGCCCATCGCGCCGAGGTAGAACGCCAGCCACGGGCGCACGGCGTCGCGCGCCGCGTCGATGTCGTCCTCGATCGCGCAGGCCGTGCAGGCCGCGACGTCCACGTCCGCGCGGGTGCGCCCCGCCTTCTCCAGGCCGCGGTCCAGCGGCTCGAACAGCGTGTGCGCGTGCTCGGGGTCCAGCATGAACGGCAGCCAGCCGTCCGCGATCTCCCCGACCTGCTCCACCGCGCGCGGCCCGACCGCCCCGAGGTAGATCGGGATCGCGTCCTGGATCGGCTTGGCGAGCAGCTTCAGCGGCTTCGCGCCCTCCAGCGGGATCGCGTACTCGCGGCCCTCGTGGGCGACGGTCTTGCGCGCCAGCGCCTGCCGCACGATCGCCACGTACTCGCGCGTCCGGCTCACCGGCCGCGTGAACGGCACGCCGTACCAGCCCTCCGAGACCTGCGGCCCGGACACGCCCAGCCCCAGCCGGAAGCGCCCGCCGGAGATCACGTCGAGCGACGCGGCGGCCATCGCGGCGGCGGTCGGCGGCCGGGCGGGGATCTGGAACAGCCCGGAGCCGAGCGCGATCCGCTCCGTCTTGCCCGCCAGCAGCCCGAGCACCGACACCGCGTCCTGACCCCACGCCTCCGAGATCCACACGGAGTCCAGGCCCTCGCCGTCGGCCAGCGCGGCGAGCTCGACCTGCTCCTCGGGGGAGAACCAGGGCCAGTAGGCGAGGAAGATGCCGGCGCGCATGTCATGGAGACCCTAGTCCGCGCGCCGGATTATTCGCCCCCGTCCTGCGTAGGTGCGAAAATCAAGCCGTGCCGCTCGATCTCCGCGCTGTCCTTCTGGTCGCCATGCGCGCCCAGGCCGGGCGCGGCCCGCACGCCGAGGCGGCGCGGCAGGTGATCCTGGCGGTGCTGGTGGCGCAGATCCTCGCGGGCTCGCAGCACGACGGGCCTCCGCATTCGGCGCGGCGGCCTCCGCGGTCGCACCGTCCTCAGCGCTCGCGGCTGATCCACCGCGGGTCGCTGGCCGGGCGCCGCCCTCGGGGGTGAGCACTGGCAGGCGCCGGTGGCCGTCCCTTCGCGCGGGGCGCCTTAACGGCATGGCTGGGTGGGGGAGGGGGTTGCGTTGTCGGCAACGTCGTAAGGCCCCGGCCTCACGGGACCTCTTACGACGTTGTGGCCCTATATGGGACACAACGTCGGGTACGGGCCGGTACCACGCGTCCCTCACGACGTTGGCGTCGCCAAGCGAGGAAAACGTCGGGTACCGGCCGGTACCAGGGCCTCCTCACGACGTTTTCCCCGCTATACGGGGAAAACGTCGTAAGCACGCGCTGCGCGACCCTCGCGCACGACGTTCTCCGGCACCAACGCCAAACCCCTCCCCCACCCAGCCAGCCGTTCAAGACGCACCGGCTCACGGCGCGCACCCAAGCGCGCCAGCCAGCGGAGCGAAGAGACCGCTAGTGCTCGGGCTGCGCCGCGCGGTGAGGCGGCTCGGCGCCCAGCGACGGCATGAGCCGCTGGCCGTCCTGGTAGCCCTCGCCGCGCGTCTCGCCGCTGTACCCCAGCTACCTCCAGCCGCGCGATCTCCTGCTCCCCCAGAGAGCGAGCGGGGTCGCCCTCGGGCAGGCCGGCGATCAGCGTGCGGATCCGGTTGCGCAGCTGCAGCGCGAAGTGGGGGGTCGAGGCGCCCATCAGCTGACGGACGTCGTCGACGGTGACCTGGCGCTCGGGGCGCAGACGCTCGGGCTGCTCGGCTTCGGCCATGTGCGGTCAGTCGCCTCCGGAATCGACGGGCTGGATCTCGAGAAGGGTGTCGATGCGCGCCTGGACGTCCGCGGAGATCGCCGACTCGTCGCCCATCAGCCAGCCGTGATTGTAGACCCCGCGGACCGGGTCCTTGTCGTACCCGGGCTGGATGTCGAGCAGGTAGTCCTGCAGCGACTGGGGCAGCTCGCCGGCGTCCGGGAGCAGCAGCAGCGGGCCGTAGGTGCCGGAGCCCGACAGGGGCGCCGCGGCGGCCGCGTCCAGCGTCCGCCGCGCCGACGCGAACACCAGCCCGTGGCCCGGGTCGGTGACGCCCCAGCCGAACGAGCCGTCGGTGAAGCGGGCGAAGGCGATCGCGTTCGTCACCGGGTCCGGCCCCGATACGCGCTTGACGCTGCCGAGCTTGCGCAGCTCCCGCACGACGCCCTCGGAGATGACCTCCTCGGGCCCGAGCACGTAGATGTCGGGCTTCTTGTGCGACTGGATCGCGGCCTTCGTCTCCGGCGGGGATCTCGTCGCGCCCGGTCCACAGCACCGGGTCGCCCGACTTGGCGGCCCAGCCGGCGGCCGGCATCGCGAACTCCGCGCGGTCGGCCGAGGCGACCACCACGGAGGAGGACGGCTTCTTGGCGGCCGCGGCCTGCAGGCGGTCGATCGCCCGCGCCGGTGGCGGCGGAGCTGCCGGCCTTGACGTCGGTGGTCTTCAGGCCCTCGGGCTTGGCGACGTCGCCGATCCGGATCGCCTGGGCGCCGCCCGCCTCCTTGGCGCCGGTCGGCTGGAGCTTCTCGAGCGCGTCGGCGGTCGCCTCGGGGAGCTCGTCGCCCTCGCTGAGCAGCACGGGCGCGCGCACGGGGCCGGCGGCGAGCTGGGCGGCGGAGATGCCCGCGCGCCAGTCGTCCTGGTCGACGAGCACGACCGCGCTCGGGCGCGTGTCGTCCGCGCGCGAGGGGAACACGGCCTGGGCGACGCCGGCCGCGTTGGCGACCGGGTCGGCGCCCGACACGCGCGTGGTGTTCTTGGTCGCGAAGACCGGGAAGCCGAGGGCCGGGCCGGCCGGCTCCTCGTCGCCGCGCTGGCCGAGCACGGGCTGGCCCTGATCGGCGCGCTGCTGCGGAGTTGCGTCGTCTCCGCCCCCTCCGCCGCAGGCGGAGACGAGGAGCGCGACGAGCAGCAGCGCGGGCAGCAGGCGTCTCATGTCGCGCACGCTAGCGCGGTGCCCTTTCGGGCACGCGAAGTTCAAGTTGTTTTCCCGGCCGCCGATCAGGGGTAGGAGCGGCCGCGCGCACGGCGAATAAGTCATGCGTGGGCCGGAAGACGACATAACACCGCGGCACCGTCTATGCTGCCGCGCTTGACGCCGAACTCCTGGCACGAGGCCAGGGGGCGGGGGAACCAGTTTGTATGGGGCGAGTCGCGTCCAGAGTGACGCGAGGCGCAAGCTCTTTCAGCGCTAGCCCGTCAGCTAACCCCGCAGGCCGACGAAAGAGGTTGATTCATCGATGCCGCGGGTTCTCGCGTTGCTGTTTTTTGGATGTCTGAGTTTGGCCTTCCCGGCGATCGCCGCGGCTGAAACGTCCCCGTCAAGCACGGGTGGCGCTGAGTTCACGGAGCCCGCTCCGATCGTCGCCGCCGGCGCCAAGGCGACGCTGCTGCCCGACGGCACGGCCGCCGCCCCGGCGGAGGCCCCGCCGCAGGTCCAGGCCGCGATCTTCGCCGCCAACAAGCTCCTCGACAAGCCGTACAAGTACGGCGGCGGCCACGCCAAGGTCGAGGACTCGGGCTACGACTGCTCGGGCACCGTCTCCTACGCCCTGCTCGCCGCCGGCGCGATCAAGACGCCGCTGGACTCCAGCTCCTTCATGAAGTGGGGCCTCAAGGGCAAGGGCACCTGGATCACGGTCTACACGAACCCGGGCCACGCCTTCGCCGTCATCGCCGGCCTGCGCCTGGACACGAGCACCGGCGGCATCACCAGCCGCAAGATCGCCCGGACCGCCGAGCGCGGCCCGCGCTGGCGCGTCAAGCTCCGCAAGACGCGCGGCTTCAAGAAGCGCCACGCGCTGGGGCTCTAAGCCTCAGCGGCGCGCCCGCGCTGCAGCTCCTCGCGCTCGGCCAGCCGGTTGCGCCGGCGCGTCTGCGCCTCGCGCTCGCGGCGCTGCTGGTCGGCCGACTCGGCGACCAGGGGCGGGACCTCGACCGGCCGCCCGTCCTCGCCGAGCGCGACCATCGTCAGGTAGGCGGTGTTCGTGTGGCGCACGATCCCGTCGCGCGGCTGCTCGGCCTCCACGCGCACGCCGACCTCCATCGAGGTCCGCCACGCGGCGTTGACCGCGGCGGTGAACGTCACCAGCTCGCCGATGTGGATCGGCTCCTGGAACGTCATGCGGTCCATGCCGGCCGTCACCACGCGGCAGCGCGAGTGCCGGACCGCCGCCAGCCCCGCGACCTCGTCGCAGAGCTTCATCACGGTGCCGCCGTGGACGTAGCCCGCGGAGTTGGCGTCGACGAGCCCCATCCACCGGACGAGGACCGCCTGCGACTCCCCGGCTTTACGTGTGCTTGGCACGGGCGGGTACGCTAGCTGTCCGACGCAGAATCAGAGGGAAGGGAGGCCTTCGTGGCCGGCATGGGCGGACGCATGTCCGTAGTCATCAAGTCGAAGATCAACAAGCTCCTCGACAAGGCCGAGGACCCCTCGGAGACGCTGGAGTACAGCTACCAGAAGCAGATGGAGCTGCTGCAGAACGTCAAGAAGGGCATCGCGGACGTCGTGACGTCCAAGAAGCGCCTCCAGCTGCAGCAGCAGAAGCTCGAGCAGCAGGTCGTCAAGCTCGACACGCAGGCGCGCCAGGCGCTCGCGCAGAACCGCGAGGACCTCGCCCGCACCGCGCTCGAGCGCAAGCAGTTCGCGCAGACCGAGCTGCAGTCGCTCGACACGCAGGTCGCCGAGCTCGAGACCCAGCAGGCCCAGCTGATCGACAAGGAGCAGAAGCTGCGCTCCAAGCTCGAGCAGTTCCGGACCAAGAAGGAGGTCATCAAGGCCCAGTACTCCGCCGCGGAGGCCCAGGTCAAGATCTCCGAGGCCGCCACGGGCGTGGGCGAGGAGATGGCCGACGTCGGGCTGGCGATGCAGCGCGCGCAGGACAAGACCGAGGACATGCGCGCCCGCGCGGGCGCGATGGAGGAGCTCGAGGCGGCAGGCGCCTTCGACGACAACCTCCAGCTCGGCTCCGGCGGCGACGACATCGACCGCCAGCTGCACGAGCTGACCTCCCAGAGCGTCGTCGACGACGACCTCGCGAAGCTGAAGGCCGAGCTCGGGCAGGGCTCCGGCCCCGCGCCCGGCGAGCTCGGCTCGGGGTCGACCCCCTCCGAGGAGAAGCCCGCGTGATCGTCAGGATCGCCACGAAGGGCCAGTTCCGCCTTCCCGACGAGGACGCTCAGCGCCTCAACGAGCTCGACAACGCGACGGTGCAGGCGGCCGAGGCGGGTGACGAGGCCCGCTTCGCCGAGCTGTTCGCGCAGATGCTCGACCTCGTCCGGCGTGACGGCAAGGCGCTCGGCGACGACGAGCTCGAGGAGTCAGACGTGATCCTGCCGCCCCCGGACACGACGCTGTCCGAGGCCGCGCACGAGTTCACCGGCGACGGGCTGATTCCCAGACTAGATCGGGATTCCCCAGAGGGGGAACCAGCGCTCGAGCTCCGCCTCGATGGGGAGCTCGGCGCCGATCTGCGCCTTCAGACGCAGCTCGCGCTCGTTGTCGCGCTGCTGGTCCCCGCCGGCGGGGACGAACGGGTAGAACGCGCCGCGCTTGTAGTTGTAGATCCAGTAGACCGGCTTGCCGGCCTCGTCGCGGAAGCCGAACACCGCGCACAGGATCGCGGTCGCCGTAGCCGCCGGCCTCGAGCGCGGTGGAGACGGCGTTGATGCCGACCACCAGGTCCTCGAAGTCGGGGTCGACGAGGATCATCCAGCGGTAGCCGAACTCGTCGTCGGAGACCTCGATCGTCGTGCCGGTCTCGTCGCCGGTGCGAGCGCACGACCTCCTCCATGTCGCGCACGATCCCCTCGAAGTCGGAGGTCGCGAGCGGCTGGAAGACGATCGCCGCCTTGCCGATGCTCTTCAGGCCGAGCTCCATCTCGAGCGTGACCTGCGCGGTGCGTCATCGCGAACAGGCGGTCGGTGGGCACCGGCTTCTTGAGCTGGCGCTTGCCCCGCAGGACATCGAGGAAACCCATGGGACGTGAAGGCTAGGCGGTGCCCTGGAGCTGCGCCTCGAGGCGCTGCAGGGCGGCGATGCGCTTCTCCATCGGCGGGTGCGTGGAGAACAGGTTGCCGAGCGCCTTGCCGGTGCCGGTGGGGAAGATGAAGAACGCCTGCAGGTCGCTCGCCGTTCGCAGGTCGTTCTGCGGGATCCGCTGCATGCCGCCGGAGATCTTCACCAGCGCGGACGCGAGCGCGCTCGGGCGGCCGGTGATGATGGCCGCGCCGCGGTCGGCGGAGAACTCGCGGTAGCGCGAGAGGGCCTGCATGAGGACGAACGAGATCACGTAGACGGCGAGCGAGACGAGGAACAGCACGAGGAAGCTGGGGTTGTCGTCGTCGTCGCCGTAGCTCGAGCCGCCGCCGAAGAAGAAGCCGAACTGGACGATGTAGGCGGCGATCGTGGCGAAGAAGCCGGCGAGCGTCATGACCAGCACGTCGCGGTTCTGGACGTGCGTGAGCTCGTGCGCCATCACGCCCTCGAGCTCCGCGGGCGAGAGCAGCTCCATGATGCCCGTGGTCGCGCACACGGTGGCCGACTTCGGCGAGCGGCCGAGCGCGAAGGCGTTCGGCATCGAGGTCTGCGCGACGGCGATCTTCGGCTTCGGCAGGTCCGCCTGCACGCACAGCCGCTCGATCATCGCGTGCAGCTGCGGCGCCTGCTGCGGGGTCACCACGCGGGCGCCCATGGCGGCCAGCGCGAGCTTGTCGGACGCGAAGACGTTCAGCAGCGCGAGGCCGCCGGCGATGATCGCCACGGTGACGCCGCTGGCGCCGGAGGCGAGCAGGGCGACCACCAGCACCACGTACAGGGCGCCGAGGAGGAACATCGTCACCGTCATCCGGATCTGAAGGCCGGTGTCGCGGCCGAAGGAAGTGGATCTGGGCATCTGATGAAAGATGGTGGCAGACCCAGAGCGCGCCGTTATCAACTTATTAGCTGGGGATCTGGCGCTGATACATTGCCCGCGCCGAACCGCCCGGCGGCAGCCTGGCGGACGGGGGACCCAAGAGTCGTATCCGGGGCGAACGGCGGCCTGATGACCGCCCAGCGCACTGCGCGAGCCCGTCAGCTAACCCCGCAGGCGAGCGCCGATGACCTGCACCGTCGATCCCGCCCGCAAAAGCCCTGCAACATGCAGGATTCCTTGCACGCTCCATAACCCGGGGCGATTTCATGGTGCCGGGCCTGGAGGGCGCCTAGCATGGCCCGCCGCATGCCCCGGAGACTCCGCGTCCTCATCGGCGTGGCGGCGCTGCCGCTCGTCCTCTTCGCCGTCCTCCCGCTCGTCTCGAGCGGCGAGACGAAGAACCTCGGCTCGAAGATCGAGCAGAAGAAGGACCAGATCCAGTGGCGCAAGGGCCGCGAGCGGGTCCTCTCGACCGACATCAGCGGCTACACGCAGCAAGATCAACGCCCTGCAGGGCGAGATCACGACGCTGCAGACCCGTCAGATCCGCCTGCAGACGAGCCTCGACGCCAAGCGCGCCGAGCTCGCGCGCATCCAGGAGGACCTCCGCCGCGAGCGGCTGCGCCTCGCCCGCCTTCGCGCGCGGCTCGCCGAGGCCCGCAAGGCGCTCGCCGCCCGCCTCGTCGAGCTCTACAAGGCCGACCAGCCCGACCTCGTGACCGTCGTGCTCGAGTCCAACGGCTTCGCCGACCTGCTCGAGCGCACCGAGTTCATGCAGCGCGTCTCGCACCAGGACGCGCGCATCATCGGCATCGTCCGCCGCGCCAAGGCCGACGCCACGGCCACCGCCGCGCGCCTGGACCGCCTGGAGAAGCGGGCCAAGGTCATCGCCGACCAGATCGAGGACGACGTCAACCAGGTCGTCGCGGTCAAGGACCAGCTCGTCGACCGCCAGGGCCGCTACGCCGACGTGCGCTCGGACAAGTCGACGATGCTCGCCAGCACGCGGACCGACCGCCACGAGCTCGAGGGCGACCTGCGCGCGCTCGAGGCCGAGCAGGCGAAGGTGCTCTCGGCCCTGCAGGCCGCGTCCGGCGGCGGGGGCGGCTCCGCGCCCGCCGGCCCGATCAAGCCGGGCTCCGGCGGGCTGATCTGGCCCGTCAACGGCCCGGTCGTGTCCCCGTTCGGCATGCGCTGGGGCCGCCTGCACGCGGGCGTGGACATCGCGGTGCCCGCCGGCACGCCGATCCGCGCCGCCCAGTCGGGCCGCGTCGTGCTCCTGGGCTGGACGGGCGGTTACGGGAACTACACGTGCGTACAGCACAGCGGCTCGCTCTCGACGTGCTACGCGCACCAGTCGCGCTACGGCACCTCGATGGGCGCCAGCGTGTCGCAGGGCCAGGTGATCGGCTACGTCGGCTGCACCGGCCACTGCTTCGGCGACCACCTCCACTTCGAGACGCGCATCAACGGGTCGCCCGTCAACCCCATGGGCTACCTCTAGAGGCGTCCTAAGCTCTCGGGACCGTGCAGCCCGAGATCCACATCCTCGGCATCACGCTCCAGACCTTCGGGCTGATGCTCGGCATCGGCTTCGTCGTCTGCGGCGTGCTGGCCGCCCAGTACCTCAAGGAGATCGGCAAGCCGGTCGACTGGGCCTACGAGTTCGTCTTCGCCGCGCTGATCGGCGGGATCGCCGGCGCGCGGCTGTGGTGGATCGCCGAGAACTGGTCGGACGCCAAGGGCGATCTGCTGGGCTCGCTGTTCTCCGGCTCCGGACTGGTGTTCTTCGGCGGCGCGGTCGGCGGCGCGGTCGCCGTGCTGGCGTGGGCGTGGCACAAGGGCTGGCTCGAGGGCCGCACGTTCGACATGGCGGCGGCTCCGCTGGCCGCCGGCTACGCGATCGGCCGGATCGGCTGCCAGCTGGCCGGCGACGGCGACTACGGCATCCCGTGGGACGGCCCGTGGGCGATGGCCTACCCGAACGGCACCGTGCCGACCGACGTCAAGGTCCACCCGACGCCGGTCTACGAGACGATCGTGATGGGCGCCGTCACCGTGCTGCTGTGGCGCTGGCGGCACCGCTTCCGCCCCGGCACGCTGTTCGCGCTGTGGGCGGTCCTGGCGGGCCTCGAGCGCTTCCTCATCGAGTTCATCCGCCGCAACGAGGAAGTCGTGGCCGGGCTCACCCAGCCGCAGCTGATCGCCCTGGCGATGATGCTCGGCGGCGGGGCCTGGATCGCGTCGCACCGGGGCCTCGCACCCCGCGCCGCACCGCAGACCTCATACTGACAGTCTAATTCGCGGCCGATGGCCGCCGCCACCGCCCATGTCCTTCCGGAGGCCTCCGTCGTGCGCGACGGGCGGCTGTCGATCGGCGGCTGCGACGCCGAGGCGCTCGCTGACGAGCACGGGACGCCCGCCTACGTGATCGCCGAGGACGACCTGCGGGCCCGGGCGAGGGAGTTCACCGGCGCGCTGGCGGCCGCCCACGACGGCCCGGGCGAGGTCGTGTTCGCCTCCAAGGCGATGCCCTGCACGGCGGTGCTGCGCGTGTTCGCCGAGGAAGGGCTGGGCTGCGACGTCGCCTCCGGCGGCGAGCTGCACCTCGCGCTGCGGGCCGGCTTCGACCCCGCGCGGCTCTACCTGCACGGGAACGCCAAGTCGGTCGCCGAGCTGCGGATGGCGCTCGACGCCGGCGTCGGGACGATCGTGCTCGACAACGGCGAGGAGGCGCGGCGGCTGGCCGAGCTGCTCGACGGGCGCTCCCAGCGCGTGCTGCTGCGGGTGACGCCGGGCGTCGACGCGGACACCCACGAGGCGATCCTCACGGGCCAGGCGGGCTCCAAGTTCGGCTTCGCCCCCGACGACGCGCGGGCGCTGATGGCCGACCCGCCGGCCGGGATCGAGATCGCCGGCCTGCACATGCACCTGGGCTCGCAGCTGTTCGCGCTCGAGCCCTACCGACGTGCGATCGGCGCGCTCGCCACACTGGGCGAGTTCGGCGTATACGACCTCGGCGGCGGGCTGGGCGTGCCCTACACGGCCGGCGACCCGGTGCTCGACGTCGAGGCATGGGTGCACGGGATGGTCGAGGCGGCCCACGCCGAGCTCGGACCGGACCGCACGCTGGTGCTCGAGCCGGGGCGCGCGCTGGTGGCGACCGCCGGGGTCACGCTCTACCGCGTCGAGTCCGTCAAGCCGGGCGCCGCGGGCGAGCTGCTGGTGGCCGTCGACGGCGGGATGTCCGACAACCTGCGCCCGATGCTCTACGGCGCCGCGTACGAGGCGCACGTCGTCACGCGCATGGGGGAGGAGGGCGTGCCCGCGACGGTGGTCGGCAAGCACTGCGAGTCCGGCGACGTGCTGGTGCGCGACGCCCAGCTGCCCGAGCCGCGCCCCGGCGACGTGCTCGTCACGCCCGCCACCGGTGCCTACGGCTACTCGATGGCCAACACCTACAACGGCCAGCCGCGACCGCCGGTGGTGTTCTGCTCCGGCGGGCGCTCGCGCCAGGTCGTGCGCCGCGAGACCTACGAGGAGCTGCATGCCCGAGACGTTTAAGGTCGGGCTCCTGGGCCACGGCACCGTCGGCGCCGCGTTC
This sequence comes from uncultured Solirubrobacteraceae bacterium, assembly GCA_963723395.1. Classification (GTDB taxonomy): domain Bacteria; phylum Actinomycetota; class Thermoleophilia; order Solirubrobacterales; family Solirubrobacteraceae; genus DATFQI01. The sequence goes on from CAVRQL010000012.1 coordinate 176,453, forward strand.
GAGGCGCTGCTCGCCGAGCGCGCCGACGCGGTCGCCGCCACGACGGGCCTGAAGCCCGAGCTCAGCGGCGTGCTCACGCGCTCGCGCGGCGACTTCGAGGAGATCCTGGCGTCGTCGGACCTGATCGTCGAGCTGATCGGCGGCATCGAGCCCGCCCGCGACTACGTGCTCCGCGCCATGCGCGCCGGCAAGCACGTGGTGTCGGCCAACAAGCAGCTGCTCTCCCAGCACGGCGAGGAGCTGTGGGCGTGCGCGCGCGAGCACCAGGTGCAGCTGCGCTTCGAGGGCGCGGTGGCGGGCGTCGTGCCGGTCATCCGCGTGATCCAGGAGTCGCTGGCCGCCGCCCACGTCGAGCGCATCCACGGGATCGTCAACGGCACGACGAACTACATCCTCTCCGAGATGGCGCGGGCCGGGATCGGCTACGAGCAGGCGCTCGGCCAGGCCCAGGAGCTCGGGTACGCGGAGGCCGACCCGACCGACGACGTGACGGGCCGCGACGCCGCCGCCAAGATGGCGATCCTCGCCCGGCTGGCCTTCTCGACCCCGGTCCACCTCGACCAGGTGACCTACGAGGGGATCGAGCACATCACCGCCGACGACATGGCCTACGCGCACGACCTCGGCCTGGGGCTGAAGCTGATCGGCACGGCGGAGCGCGTGAACGGCGGCATCAGCGTCCGCGTGCACCCGGCCTTCCTCTACGGCGAGCACCCGCTGGCGAGCGTGAACGGCCCGTTCAACGCGGTCACCGTCGAGTCCGACGCGATCACCGAGATCACGATGTCAGGGCCGGGAGCGGGCGGCCCGCAGACCGCGAGCGCCGTGCTCGGCGACGTCGTGTCGGCCATGATCCCGCCCGCCTCCACACCGGAGACCACGCAGGAGCTGCGCCTGATCGACGACGTGGTGTCGGCCTTCTACCTGCACATGGAGGTCGCCGACCGCCCCGGCGTGCTCGCGCAGGTCGCCGAGATCCTCGGCATGCAGGGCGCCTCGATCAAGTCCTTCGTGCAGCGCGGGATGGGCGACAACGCCCGCCTGGTGATGGTGCTGCACCCGATCCTCGAGTCGCGGCTGTACGCCGCGGTGCGGATGATCGCCCAGCTCGACTTCATGCGCGCGGCGCCGCGCGCCATCCGCGTCATCGACGAGGACTTCGCCTGATGCGGTACACGTCGCCGTTCAGGCTGACGGCGTAGACGCGCCCCCCGGACGCCCTCCCGAACGAGACGAGGTAGGGGACGACGACCCGCGTGAAGCGGGCGCCGGAGAGCCGCGTGGCGCCGAAGCGCGCGCTCCACACGCGTCCCGAGCACACGTCGCCGTAGAGGTAGCGCCCGTGGAGCACGTAGCCGCCGACGACGGAGCACCAGCGCGGGCTGTGCCGGTACGTCAGCGCGGGAGCGCGCAGGCCGGCGGGCTCTCCGGGCGCGTGGACGTCGCGGCCCTCGCGGAACGGCCAGCCGAAGTTGGCCCCTCGCGGCGTGCCGCGCGGGAGCATGTCGATCTCCTCGACCGCGTGGTCGCCCACGTCGCCGATCAGCAGCGCGCCGCGATGGAAGGAGAAGCGCCACGGGTTGCGGAGCCCCATCGCCACGATCTCGGTGGCGCCGTCCGGCCGCACGCGCAGGATCTTGCCGCCCGGCCGCGCGGGGTCCTGGCTGACCGAGTCGTCGTCGCCCATGCCCGTGCTCACGTAGAGGAGCCCGTCTGGGCCGATCTGCAGCTGCCCGCCGTGGTGCTGCGTCGGCGCCTCGCCGAGGTCGAGCAGCGGCCGGAGCCTCCCACGCGCCCACACGCCGACCCGCAGGCGGCTCTGCCGGTCCACGTAGTCCACGTAGATGCGGCCGGTTCGCCCGTAGTCGGGCGCGAAGGCGATCGAGAGCAGCCCGCGCTGGTCGACGGTCTCGCGCGGGTCGGTGATCCCGACCTGCTCGCGCATGTCGATGAGCGTCGTCCGGCGCGAGCTCCCGGGCCGGATCAGGCGCACGCGCCCGTAGCGCTCGACGGCGGCCAGCACGCGGGGCCGCCCCGGCACGCCGGTCACGTACACGGGCTCGCTCAGGCCCTTCGCGACGGGCTCGGCGACCAGCGCCGGGGTCGCGGCGGAGGTGACGGCGGCGACGAGCGCGGCGGCGAGCATGCGCGCCAAGGTAGCCTGCGCGGCCTGATGAGCGGGCTGATCGAGCGCTACCGCGAGCGGCTGCCGTTCGCGCCGGAGGACCCCGTCGTGACGCTGGGCGAGGGCTCGACCCCGCTCGTGCTCGCCGAGCGGCTGTCCGAGCGCACCGGCGCCGAGGTGCACCTGAAGATCGAGGGCGCCAACCCGACCGGCTCGTTCAAGGACCGCGGGATGACCTGCGCGGTGTCGGCCGCGGTGCGCGAGGGCGCCGAGGCGCTGGTGTGCGCCTCGACCGGCAACACCGCGGCGAGCGCGGCGGCCTACGCGGCGCGCGGCGGCCTGAAGGGCGTGGTGATCGTCCCCGAGGGCAAGATCGCCACCGGCAAGCTCGCCCAGGCGCTGATGCACGGCGCGCGGGTGATCGCGCTGCGCGGCAACTTCGACCAGGCGCTCACGCTGGTGCGCGAGCTCGCGCAGCGGCGGCCGATCGCGCTGGTCAACTCGGTCAACTCGTTCCGGCTCGAGGGTCAGAAGACCGCGGCCTTCGAGGTGCTCGACGAGCTGGGGGAGCTCGACTCCCTGTGCATCCCGGTCGGCAACGCGGGCAACGTGACCGCCTACTGGAAGGGCTTCACGGAGGCCGGCTCGCGGCCGCGCATGCTCGGCTTCCAGGCCGCGGGCGCCGCGCCGCTGGTGCACGGGGCGCCGGTCGAGGCGCCCGAGACGATCGCGAGCGCGATCCGGATCGGCAACCCCGCCCGCTGGGAGGAGGCGATCGACGCCTTCACCTCCTCGCGCGGGGCGGTCCGCGCGGTCTCCGACGCCCAGATCCTCGACGCCTACCGGTTCCTGGCCCGCGAGGAGGGCGTGTTCTGCGAGCCCGCCTCGGCGGCGGGCGTGGCGGGCCTGCTCGAGCATGGTGCGGAGGGCGCGGAGAAGATCGCCTGCGTGCTCACCGGCCACGGCCTCAAGGACCCGCAGACCGCGCTGTCGCAGGCCGGCTCCGTCGTGCCCTGCGAGCCGGACATCACCGCCGTCGAGCGCGCCATAGACGGATGAACCGGCGCCGCCTGGTGCGGGTGCCGGCCTCGTCGGCCAACCTCGGGCCCGGCTTCGACGTCCTGGCCGCGGCGCTCGGGCTGCACGTCGAGATCGAGGTGGAGGAGACGGGGCGGTTCGCCGTCCACACCGACCTGGCGATCGCGCGCGACAAGCGCAACCTCGCCGTGCGGGCGTTCGAGACGCTGCACCCGGCCGACGACTTCGAGTTCACGATCCGCTCCGACGTCCCGCTGTCGGGCGGGCTGGGGACCAGCGCGGCCGCCTACGTCGCCGGGCTGATGGCGGCGGACTCGATCTTCGAGCTCGACGCGCCGCTGCTGCCCGCCGCGACGCGGCTGGAGGGGCATCCCGACAACGTCGCCGCGGCGCTGCTCGGCGGCTTCGTCGTGTGCGCGGGCGCGCGGGCGGCGCGCTTCGACGTCCCCTCGGGGCTCGAGGCGATCCTCGTCGTGCCGCACAAGCACGTGCGGACGGCGAAGGCGCGGGCGGTGATGCCCCAGCAGGTCCCGATCTCCGAGGCGATCCACAACGTCGGCCACGCGAGCCTGCTCGTGCTCGGCCTGATGCAGGGCGACTGGGACCTCGTTGCGGAGGGCCTGCACGATCGTCTCCACCAGCCGCGGCGGCAGCCGCTGTACCCGCAGTCGATGGCGATCCTGCGCCGCGCGCAGGAGCTCGGGGCGCTCGGCGCGACGATCTCCGGAGCGGGGCCGTCGGTGCTGTTCTGGACGCACTACGAGGCGACGGGCGCGGTGATGGCCAAGCTCAAGCCCGCCACCGCGGGGTGGGCGAGCCTGCTCCACGTGCCGTTCGAGCCGCAGGGCGCGGACGTGCGCGAGCTCTAGGCCGCCAGCTCCCGCAGCACCTCGACGGCGCCGTCGACGGTCGGCAGCGCGCGGATCTCGGCGGCCACCGCGGCGGCGCGCTCCGCGTACCGGCGCTCCGCGAGCAGCGACCCGACGGCGGCGCCCATGCCGGTGGCGCCCCGCAGTGCGATCCCCGCGCCCAGGTCCGCGACGCGGGCGGCGTTGTCGTGCTGGTCGGCGAACAGCGGCAGGATCGCGAGCGGGACGCCGGCCGCGAGCCCGGCGCGGACCGTGCCGGAGCCGCCGTGGCAGACGATCGCGGCGGCGTGCGGCGTCACGTCGGCCTGCGGCACCCAGCGCTCGACGCGGACGTTGGCGGGGACGGGGCCGAGGTCGGCGGGATCGCGGTCCCGGCCGATCGTGACGAGCAGGCGCGCCGGCAGCGGCGCGAGCGCGTCGATCGCCTCGCGGTAGAGGCCGGGGTAGAACGCCTGCTGCTGGGGCGCGACGGAGCCGAACGTCAGGTAGACGAGCGGCCCGCCGGCGCCGTCCCACCAGTCCGGCAGCGGAGCCGGCGCGGCGCCGTCGCGCTCGCGGAAGCGCCGGACGTCCGGCGGGCCGGGCAGGGCGGGATCCTCGAGCAGCGGCGGCATCAGCGTGAAGCGCGGCTCGGCGGCGCGCGCGGTGGTGGCGATCCGGGACTGGGCGATCAGCCGCCGCGCCGCGAGCCCGGTGGCCTCCCGCATCCGGTGCTCGATCGCGAACTGGGTGATCGCGACGCTCACGATCGGAAGCCCTGCCTCGGCCGCGACCACCCGCCCCGCGAACTCGCTCGGCTCGGAGACCAGCACGTCAGGCCGCCACCCCTCGAGCGCCTCGCGCAGACCCGGGAGCGCGGCGCGGGCGTCGATGCCGCCGAACACGTCGGTCGCCATCCGGAGGTTGGCGTCGTCGCCCTGCATCCCACGGATCGAGCTCATGACCGCGTTCCGGAGCGTGGCGGGGGCGTCGGCGAACGGCCACACCTCGTGGCCGGTGGCGGCGGCCCGCTCGGCGGAGGACTCGCGGGTCGCGATCAGGACGTCTCCGCCCGCGTCGCGGACGGCGTCGGCGAACGGGAGCAGGGGACCCAGGTGGCCGGCGGACCCGGTGGTCGTGAAGAGGACGCGCATGGCGGGGAAGACGCCCGCCGGCGGGCGCGTATTCCCGCGCGCTACTTCGGCAGGCGGGCGACCGCGTTGATCATCGCGATCAGCTGGTTCTCGTCGTCGTCCTTCTCGAGGTAGGCGTCCGCCTCGCCCCCGAGCTGGTCGGAGTCCAGTATCGAGAGGTAGCCGCTGTAGACGATCACACGGGCGCCCGGCGCCGCGTCGCGGATCCTGCGGAGGAGCGACGTGTCGCCAGGGGCGCCCATGGTGTCGAGGAGGACCACGTCGGGATGGGCCTTGGGGAGGAGTTGCAGGGCCTCGTCGCCGTCGTGGGCCTCCCCGACGTGCTGGACTCCTTCATGCTCGTCCAGCCAGTGGCGGACGAGCCGCGTGAACGCGGAGGAGTCGTCGCAGTGAAAGATGCGGAGAGCCTGGGGCATGTTTGTCCCTCATACCCTAGTCGAGGGTTCCCGGCAAACTCGCAATTGACAGCGTGTTCACGCAGAGACGAAAACGGGCGCGCCAAGGGGCACATTCCGCATGAGCGCGTGCATATCGCGCGTGTTGGCGCGTAGGCACCCGAGCGAGGCGGCCTGCCCGACGCTGTCCGCCTGGGGCGTCGCGTGGATCGCGAGGCGGTCGCCGCCGGGCCATCCCGGGAGCAACCTCGGCTGGTGCCCGGAGAGGGCGAGCGCGCAGCATCCGTAGGGCGAGTCGGCGCGCTGCGTACGCAGCTTGTCGGTGACCGCGAAGCGCCCGGTCGGCGTCTCGGTGCCCGGTCGCCCGACGGCGACGGGCAGCCGGCGCACCACGCGTCCGCGGCGGCGCACGGTCAACCGGCGGGCGGAGCGGTCGACGTGGATCGAGACGTCGACGGCGCCGAGCCGGACCTTCGACTCCCTGATCCACCCGGCCCGGCCGTTGTCCAGCTCCGGGGTGACGACGCGCAGCCAGCCGTCATGCCGTCGTGTCACCGCGACGACCTTGCGCGAGCCGAACTCCGTGCGCGGCTTCAGCGTCTTCATCGCGCGCCCGCCCGGGGTCGAGCGCATCACCACGGGCGTCGTGATCCGCGCGGTCAGCCAGCGTCCCTCCGGCCGGCGGTCGTCGCGATCGCGCTGGACCGCGAAGTGCGGCGTCGGCGTGGACGTGGCCGCGGCGACCGGCTCGGGGCGCGGGTCGCTCCCGCACCCGGCGAGGAGCGGCAGGACGACGAGGACCGCGACGCGCCTCACACGGCCACGGTACTCCCGCCGGAGGCGGTTGTCAGCCGGCGAGGAGCGGCTTGAGCTTCTTGCGCGCGTCCTTGAGGCCGACGCGGGCGAGGACCTCGTCGGCCAGCGCGAGGTAGTCGGCGGCGAGGTCGGGGCGGTGGTCGAGGATCGAGACCGCCTTCTCGGCCGACTCCGCGTAGGCGATCGAGGAGCGCACGACGGTCTCGAAGACCTTCTTGCCGTAGTGCTCCTTGAGCTGCTCGAAGGCCTCGCGCGAGTGGACGGTGCGCATGTCGGCGATGTTGAGCACGACGCCGAGCCACTCGAGGTCCGGGTTGTAGAACTCCTTCGCCTGCTCGACGACCTCCAGCGCGCCCTCGACGCCCTGCAGCGCGAAGTACTGGGCCTCGGAGGAGACCAGCGCCCAGTCGGCGGCGACGAGCCCGTTGATGGTGAGCAGGCCGAGCGCGGGCGGGCAGTCGATCAGCACCAGGTCGTGCTCCTTGCGCACGTCCTTGAGCGCCTTGCGGAGCACGAGCTCGCGGCCCATCTTGCCCGACATCGAGCGCTCCACCTCGGCGAGGATCGGCGTGGCCGGGATGACGCCGTCGTGCGAGGCCGCCTTGGCCTTGGCCTGTCCGGCCAGGACGTCGGCGATCGTCGGCGAGGCGTCTGGCGCGACGTCGAAGTAGTCGGACAGGTTGCCCTGCGGATCGAGGTCGATCGCGAGGACGTCGAGCCCGATCCGGCGGAAGACGTCCGCCAGCGTGCGCACCGTTGTGGTCTTGCCCGTGCCGCCCTTCAGCGACAGGACCGCGATGGTCTCAGCCATGGCGCGGGCACATTAGCGGCCCGCGCCGGCCGAGATATCAATCGGCGAGAGCCGCCTCCGGTGACGCCGATCCAACCGTGGCGGTGTTCAGGAAGAAGATCGCGTGGCGTCCGATGGTGATCTCGTCGCCGTCGGTGAGATTGCTCCACTCGACACGGTCGCCGTTGACGTAGACGCCGTTGAGCGAGCGGTCGTCGAGCACGCGTACCCCGTCCTGCTGGCTCACCACCAGCGCATGACGGCGGGACACGGTCGCGTCGTCGAAGCGGACGTCGGCGGCCAGCGAGCGGCCGATGCGCGTCCATTCCTGGTTGAGCGGGCACACCACGTGGCGGCCGGACTCCTCGTACGCGAGATAACGCCCCGGGACGGTGAGCCCGTCACGGGTCTCCTTGACCCAGGCGGGGCGCTCGCGCGCCACGGGTCCGGGCGCATCCACGGGCACCTGCTGGCCGCGCAGGGGCAGCGTTCCGGTGGCCTGGATGTCGTCGGGCTGGGGGCGTGGATCCGTCAAGCTTCTCCTCCTGTGTCGGCGCATGGCGCCGTGTCGGGCGACCCGACCTCCACCAGTGAATGGTACGGACGCGGTCAATGGGGTGGAGACCTCATTGCGGGTCGGCCGTTGCAGTGGAAGGGCTCCAAGTGCCCGCGGCGAAGGGCTTCAAACCATGTCGAGAGTCCGCTCCCCACGGGAAATCTCACTGTTCCGCCACAGCGTGGGCGCCCTTGCCGCCGGTCGCCACTGCTGCTGTCACTGCCATCGCACCCCGCTGGTCGGCGAGGCGGTGCACTACTACGGCGAGCGCATGGTCTGCGAGCTGTGCCGCCACCTGCGTCGCGAGATGCCGCGCGAGACCGGCGTGATGCACTCCCCGGAGCACCAGCGGGCGGTGAAACTCATGCGCAGGGCGGCTTGACCCAGCCGTGACCTAGACTTCCGGCCGCCGTGGATCCCGTCACGAACTCCATCACCATCGGCCGGCCGCGCGAGGAGGTCTTCGACTACCTCGCGGACATCGCCAACCACCCCGAGTTCAGCGACCACTACCTCAAGGACTGGCGCCTGACGCGGGTCGACTCGGTGGGACCCGGGGCGGGAGCGCGCTTCCGGCTGGACGCGCCGTTCCAGCGCTTCGGCTGGGCCGACATGACCTTCATCGAGGTCGAGCGCCCGCACCGGATCGTCGGTGTCGGACGCGGCGGGAAGTTCAACCGCAACAAGACCTTCACGAGCTGGACGCTGAGCCCGTCGGGCGGCGGCACGCGCGTCGAATACTCCACGGAAACCGAGCCGAAGCTGCCCACAGACCGGTTCATGGAGGCCTTCGGGCTGCGCCGCTGGTTCAACCGCGGCACGAAGAAGGCGCTCAAGCGCCTGCAGTCGATTCTCGAGGACGATTACGACCGTGGGTCGCGTGCGACCGTGGCGGGCGTCTAGCTACTAGCATCCAGCCCGTGCCGCGCCTCGCCGTCTTCGCCGCCCTGCTCTGCGCGCTCTTCGCGACCGGCTGCGGCAACCGCCTGGAGACCCGTACGCAGGGCGAGACCGAGGGTCTGTACCTGGACGTCGACGAGCTCAAGTACCAGATCCAGATCTCCCGGTACATGAACCCGAGCGACATCGAGGATCGCGCCTACCTGATCGGCCTGCCCGAGGGCGCGGCGGAGCCGAAGGGCGACGAGACGTACTTCGGCGTGTTCATCCGCGTCTCGAACTCCACGAACGAGACGATCACGCCGGCCAACGACTTCCAGATCGTCGACACGCAGGAGAACGTGTACCGGCCGATCCCGATCGACACGAAGATCAACCCGTTCGCCTACGCGGCGGACCCGATCCCGCCCAAGGGCCTGATCCCGCAGCCCGACTCGGTGGCCTCCGAGGGCGTCATCCAGGGCTCGCTGCTGCTGTTCAAGCTCAAGACCGACTCGCTGCAGAACCGCCCGCTGGAGTTCCGCTTCCGCCGCGGCTCCGGCGTGACCGGCGTCGTCGACCTGGACGTCTAGAGCACCGCTTCGATCACGGTCTTCGCCGCGGGAGCGGCGGTGGCGCCGCCGGCGCCCTGGCCGACGAGCAGCACGCAGACCGCCACCTTCGGGTTGCGCAGCGGCGCGAACGCCGTGAACCAGGCGTCGGTGTCGGTCGTGTCCTCCTCGACCGGGGGCGCGTTGGGATCGACGACCTCGTCGGGGTTCCGGACCGTCGTGCGCAGCTCGGCGGTGCCGGTCTTGCCCGCCACGCGCACGCCTGGCACCGCGGCGCCCGCGCCGGTGCCGTCGGTCACCACCGAGCGCATGGCGCGGGCGATGAAGCGCGCGGACTCGGGTGATGTGGCGCGGCCGGCCACGCTGCCGGCGCCCTTGAGCAGCGTCGGGCGGGGGCGCTGGCCGCCGCGGCCGATCGTCGCGGCGATCTCGGCCATCTGCAGCGGGGTCGTGAGCACCTTGCCCTGGCCGATCGCCGTCGAGCCGACCGCCAGGTCGTCGCCGATCTCGTCGGCGGGCGGAATCGTGGAGGAGGCGGCGCCGAGCACGGGCGGCTCCTCGTTGAAGCCGAACTTCTCGGCGGTCTCGACGAGCCGCTTCGCGCCGAGCTTGGCGCCCAGCGGCGCGAACACCGAGTTGCAGGACTCCGCGAACGACGCCCGCAGCGAGCCTCCGCAGGCCTCGCCGTTGGCGTTCTCCAGGTCGACGCCCTCGAGCGTCGTCGACGTCTCGACGGGGAACTTGGCGTTGCGCTTGACCACGCCCGCGTCGAGCAGCCCGGCGAGCGTGACGATCTTGAAGGTGGATCCCGGCGGCTGGGGCGCGCTGTAGGCGATCCCGGCCAGGCCGAGCACCTCGCCGTCGCTGGGCCGCATCACCGCGATCCCGCCGAAGCGGCCGGCCAGCGCGGTGACCGCGGCCTCCTGGACCTTGGGGTCGATCGTCGTGCGCACCGGGGCGCCCCGCTCGGGCTGGGTGCGCGCGAGCACGCGGGAGCCCGCCCTGAGCGTGCCGCCGGGCGTGCCCGCCAGGCGCTCGTCGAAGGCGCGCTCGAGCCCGTTGAGCCCGACGGGCGTCCCGTCGGGGACGCCGCGGCGCTCCAGCTCGGCGGCGCGCTCCGGCGGCGCGGGCCCGACCTGCCCGGCGATCTCCGAGGCGAGAGGTCCGAGCTCGGACACGCGTGCCTCGCCGTGGGCGATCACGCCGCCGTCGCGCGTCTGGATCGAGGCGCGCGGCGGCATCCGCGTCTCGCGCTTGAGCCGCTCGCCCGACTTCAGTCCGGGGAACGCCTGCTCGGGCTTCCACGCGACGCCCGGCGTGCCGTCGGCACGCTCGGCCATCGGGAGCACGACGTCGCCCTTGATCGAGCCGAAGATGCGGGTCGAGGCCGTCACCGGGATCGTCACGCGGTCGCCCTCCGCCCGCGGCGGGGCGGTGCGCACCTTGGAGAGCGTGGAGACGTCGGCCGCCTCCCGGTAGGCGCGGGTGAAGCGCCGCACGCTCACGTCGTCGCGGGCCCCGTCGGAGAGCATCGTGTACATCGCGGCGTAGTCGCCGCGCTCCCAGGCCTCGGCGAACTTGGTCGCCACGCGCCGCTCGGAGGGCTCGTGGCGGGCGCCGGTGACCAGGCCGAACGCGAAGGCCGCCGCGGCGAACGCCAGCAGCGGCGCGAGGTGTCGCACGCGGTTGCTGCGGGTCGGTGGGCGTCGGGGCGGCGGCCCGACGAGGGGCGAGGGGGGTTGGGTGGCCATGCTGCGGCTTCGCGCGAGAGGAGAGATTAGGGGGCTCTTCCCGGCTAGCCTCACCGGCCAGACATGACAGGGCTCGATTGGATCGTCATCGGCGTCGTGATCCTCCTCGCCCTGTTCGGCTGGGCGCAGGGCTTCGTGGCGGGCGCGCTGGCCCTCGTCGGGTTCGCGATCGGCGCCTTCATCGGCACGCGCCTGGGGCCGCTCGTGCTCCCCGAGGGCAGCGACTCGCCGTGGGCGCCGGCCTTCGGGCTGATCGGCGCGCTGGCGGCGGGCGCGATCCTCGCGCTCGGCTTCGAGGGCCTGGGTGCGCGGCTGCGCGCCAAGGTGCGAACACCGGCGCTGGCGGCGCTCGACGGCGCCGCCGGAGCGGTCCTCACGGCGATAGTCGGCCTCGGGATCGTGTGGGTGCTGGGCGCCGTCGCGCTCGGCTCGGGCGGCGAGCTGCGCTCGGCCGTGCAGCGCTCGGAGGTCCTGCAGCGGCTCAACACGATCCTGCCGCCCACCGGCGGGCTGCTCAGCACGCTGCGCCGGCTCGACCCCTTCCCGCGCATCGACGGCCCCGAGGCGCGCGTGAAGGCGCCCGCGAAGGGCATCGTGGGCGACCCGCAGGTGGACGCCGCGGCGGTCAGCGTGGTCAAGGTGCTCGGCAACGCGTGCGGACTCGGCGTCGAGGGCTCGGGCTGGGTGGCCGGCGACGGACTGGTCGTGACCAACGCCCACGTCGTCGCGGGCCAGCGCGACACGCGGGTGCTGCCGCAGGGCAAGGGCAGCGGACTCGACGCGGAGGCGGTCGCCTTCGACTCGCGCAACGACATCGCGATCCTCCGCGTGGAGGGCCTCGACGCCCCGTCGCTCCCGCTGGCGTCCAGCCCGCGGGCGGGCACCTCGGCGGCGGTGCTCGGCTTCCCCCGCAACGGGCCCTACGACGAGCGGGCCGGGCGGCTGGGCGAGACGCGAGAGGTCGTGACCCAGGACGCCTACGGGCGCGGGCCGGTGCGGCGGTCGATCACCTCGCTGCGCGGCGCCGTGCGGTCGGGCAACTCGGGCGGGCCGATGGTCGACGGCCGCGGGCGCGTCGTGACGACGATCTTCGCCGCCACCACGAGCGGCCCGCGGGGCGGCTACGGCGTGCCGAACGCGATCGTCCGATCGGCTCTCGCGGGCGCGCGCGAGCCGGTCTCGACGGGCGAATGCGCCTGAACCGCGCTTAGCTACCCTCCGGCGTCAATGGCCAAGACGCTCGTCCTCGCCGAGAAGCCCTCCGTCGGTCGCGACCTGACCCGAGCCCTGCCCGGGCAGTTCGCCAAGCACGACGGCTACCTCGAGTCCGACGACCACGTGATCACGTGGGCGGTCGGGCACCTCGTCCAGCTCGCCGAGCCCGACGAGTACGACGCCAAGTACAAGAAGTGGCGCATGGCCGACCTGCCGATCGTGCCCGACGACTTCAAGCTCGTCGTGCGCGACGAGCGCTCCCGCAAGCAGATGACCGTGATCACGAAGCTGCTCGGGCGCTCCGACGTGGAGACGGTCGTCAACGCCTGCGACGCCGGCCGGGAGGGCGAGCTGATCTTCGCCTGGACGGTCGAGAAGGCCGGGACGCGCAAGCCCGTCCAGCGCCTGTGGCTGTCCTCGATGACGGTCGGCGCGATCAAGTCGGCGTTCTCCTCGCTCAAGCCCGCGCAGGACTTCGCCAAGCTCGAGGAGGCCGCGCGCTCGCGCTCGGAGGCCGACTGGATCGTCGGCATGAACGCCACCCGCGCCGCGACCATCCGCCTGCGCTCGTCGTTCGACGGCGCAGTCTCGCTGGGCCGGGTGCAGACGCCCACGCTGGCGATCATCGCCCGCCGCGAGGAGGAGATCCGCGCCTTCAAGCCCGAGCCCTACTGGCTCGTCGACGCGCAGTTCGACCCCAAGGGCGGCGACAAGGGCCGCAGCTACCGCGGGCGCTACTACGCCGGCTCCCAGCCGCGCCTGAAGACCGCCGAGGAGGCAGAGGCGATCGTCGCCGCCGTGCGCGGCCAGGACGGCGAGATCACCAAGCTCGAGACGACCAAGCGCACCGAGAAGTCGCCGCTCCTGTACGACCTCACGAGCCTGCAGCGCGAGGCCAACACGCGCTACGGCTTCTCCGCGCGGCGCACGCTGGCCGCCGCCCAGCGCCTCTACGAGGAGCACAAGGCGCTCACCTACCCGCGTACCAACTCGCGCTTCCTGCCCTCGGACATGGGCGGCGAGATCAAGCCGATCGCCGAGCTGGTCGGCAAGCACCGCGACTACGCGAAGGCCGCCAAGTACGTGACCGGCCTCGACGTGCTGCCCACGGGCCGCGTGATCAACGACGCGAAGGTCACCGACCACCACGCGATCATCCCGACCCGCTCCGAGCACAAGCTCGACAAGATGAGCGACGACGACCGCCGGGTCTACGACCTGGTGACGCGGCGCTTCCTGGCCGTCTTCCACCCCGAGGCCGTGTTCGAGAACACCCGCCTGGAGACCACCGTCCTCGAGCACGTCTTCCGCACCAGCGGCCGCGTGCTGCTGCAGGCCGGCTGGCGCGGCGTCTATGGCGAGGAGGCGCTCGAGTCCGGCTCCTCGGCCTCCGACGACGACGACGAGGGCGGCCGGCAGACGCTGCCCAAGCTCGAGCGCGGCGAGGCCGTCGCCACGGGCGAGATCGCCTCGGAGGAGAAGGTCACCAAGCCGCCGCGCCGCTACAGCGACGCGTCGCTGCTGGGCGCCATGGAGACGGCCGGCAAGCTCGTCGACGACGACGAGCTGCGCGAGGCGATGAAGGACTCCGGGATCGGCACGCCCGCCACGCGCGCCGCGATCATCGAGCGGCTGATCGACGTCGGCTACATCGAGCGCGACGGCCGCTCGCTGGTGGCCACCGAGAAGGGCCTGAACGTGATCCGCCTGCTCGGCGAGCACAAGCTCACCTCGCCGTCGCTGACCGGCGACTGGGAGCAGCGGCTGGGGAAGATCGAGCACGGCGAGGAGCCGCGCGAGGACTTCATGCGCGACATCGCGCTGTTCGCGGGCGAGACGGTGCACGACCTCGACGCCAAGCTCAAGGACGTCAAGATCCCGCGCGCCAACCTCGGCCCGTGCCCCGTCTGCGGTCGCGACATCGTCGAGAACCGCAAGGGCTTCTCCTGCTGGTCACGCGAGGATCCGGGCTGCGGGTTCGTGATCTGGAAGAGCAAGGCCGGCAAGACGCTGCCGCTCGCCGTCGCCAAGGAGCTGATCTCCACCGGGCGCACCGAGCGGCCGGTGACGGGCTTCAAGGGGCGCTCGGGCCGCTCGTTCCGCGCGCGCCTCGCGCTGTTGCAGACCGAAGAGGGCCGCTGGCGCGTCGAGTTCGACGAGCCGTGGGCGCGCGAGGGCGCGAAGCCGCCCGAGGGCGAGGCGGAGTCGGCGGAGGGGACCCCCGCCGCCGCGTCTTCAGAGGCTGCTGCCGCCGCCTAGCTGTTGCAGGCGCCGGCGGCCGTCCCGGCAGGACCGCCGCCGTGACGGCCTTGCACTGAGGGTGTGCGGTTCGCTCCGTGAAGCGTGCGTCGAGGGGCGGTTTCCCGGAGCTCGATTCTCCCCTCCCCTACCCAGCCATGCCGTTACGGCGTCGGCGCAACCAGCCAGCGCCACCAGCGCCTGCTACAGCGACGGCTCGCCGGTGGGGCGGCTCTGCCCCTCGGTGAGCTGCGCGGGCGCGACGCGCTGGGCCGGCGGCCCGGTGAGCGAGCGCCACAGCACGCTGAAGCCCTGCGCGAGGGAGGCGAAGAAGCCGGCCGGGGCGGCGGGGCGCTCCTCGCGCACCACGGCCTGGACCTCGGGGGCGGCCTGGCCGGCGTCGTGCGTCCAGGCGACGTAGAGATCCGAGCTGGAGACCGCGGCGGCGACGTCCGCCGCGAGGACGAGGTCCGCGTCGGTGTGCTCGCTGGGAAGGTAGAGGTGCGGCATTGATCGGCCTCCGTAGGCGCTGGTCTCTTGTCCCTCTATCGGAGTTACGACCGGGAGCCTTACAACTTGAGGACTACCAGTGTGCCGAACATTCGTCCATTGGTGGTTTGAGCAGCGAAAACCCCGAAACTCCGCGTTCGGCGGAGTCAGAATCCGACTATCCGTCGGGTCCGCGCGCGACTCTGTGGAGCCGTGCCCCTGACCCTCATCACCGGTCCCGCGAACGCCGCCAAGGCCGGCGCCGTGCTGGACCGCCTGCGCGCGCTGCGCGACCGCGAGCCGCTGCTCGTCGTCCCCACGTCGGCCGACGTCGACCACTACCGGCGCGAGCTGGCCGCGGAGGGGATCGTGTTCGGCGCCGAGGTCGTGACCTTCCGGCGGCTCGTTCGCGCGCTGGCCGAGGCGGCCGGGGTCGGCGGGCGTCCCCTCGGGCGCGTCGCCCGCGGCCGCGTGGTCGCCGCCACGGTGCGCGAGACGCCGCTGCGCGTGCTCGCCGCCTCGGGCGCCTCGCCCGGGTTCGCCGACGCGGCGGGCGCCCTGTTCGAGGAGCTCCAGCGCGCACTGGTCACGCCCGCCCGGTTCACGCGCGCCCTGCGCTCGTGGGAGGGGGCCCCGGCGCACGCCGACGAGCTGGCGGCGCTGTACTCGGGCTACCACCGGCGGCTGGAGCGGATGGGCGTGCGCGACGAGCAGGGCTTCGCCCGCGCGGCGCTCGACGCGCTGCGCGAGCGCCCGGCGTCGTGGGCCGCCCGGCCCGTGCTGCTGTACGGGTTCGACGACCTGGACGGCCTGCAGCTCGACGCGGTGGAGACGCTGTCCGGGCGCGCCGAGGCCGAGGTGTGCGTCTCGCTGCCCTACGAGGCGGGCCGCGCCGCGTTCGCGGGCCGCGCGGCCACCGTCGAGCTGCTGAAGCCGCTCGCCGAGCGCCACGTCGCGCTCCCGGACCGCTCCGAGCACTACGCCCGCGCGGCGCGCGGCGCCCTGCACCACCTGGAGCGGCGGCTGTTCGAGCCGGACGCGGGACAGGTGGGGCCGAACGGGGCGGTCCGGCTGCTCGAGTCCGGCGGCGAGCGCGCGGAGGCCGAGCTCGTGGCGGCCGAGGTGCTGGAGCTGATGCGCGAGGGCGTCGCGCCGGAGGACATCGCGGTGCTCGTGCGCAGCCCCGGGCGCCCGGCGGCCGTGCTCGCCGACGGGCTGGCCGAGTACGGCGTCCCCGTGGCGCTCGACGGGCGCGTGGCGCTGTCGCGCACGCGGCTCGGGGCCGGGGTGCTCGCGTTCGCGCGCGCCGGGCTCCCGGGCGGGACGGCGCAGGACGTGCTGACGTGGCTGCGCACCCCCGGCAAGCTCGCCGACCCGGACGCCGCCGACGCGCTGGAGGCCCGCGTGCGCCGCACCGAGGCGACGACCGCCGAGGAGGCGCTGCGGCTGTGGGAGGGCGAGCCGCCGGAGCTGCTCGCCGAGGTCGAGCCCGCCGAGCTGCTCGCCGGCGTGCTGGCCGAGGCTGAGGCGATCTGGACCGCGCCGCACGTGCGCCGCGGCGAGGTGCTGGGTCCCGAGGATGCCGCCGACGCGCGCGCCGCGGCCGAGCTGCGCTACGCGGCGCAGGAGCTGGGGGCGCTCGAGCCCGAGCTGCTCGGCGACGTCGGCGAGGTGCTGGACGCCCTCGGCGCGATCGAGGTGCGCGACGACGCCCGCGGCGGCGGCGTGCTGGTCGCCGACGCGCTCGCCATCCGCGCCCGCCGCTTCCGCGCCGTCTTCGTGTGCGGGCTCCAGGACGGCGAGTTCCCGCTGAGCCCGTCGCCCGAGCCGTTCCTCGACGACGACGCGCGGGCCGAGCTCGCGCGCGCCTCGGGGCTCGTGCTGGGCCGCCACGAGGACGTGCTGGGCCGCGAGCGCTACCTGCTCTACGCGTGCGTCTCGCGCCCGGAGGAGGTGCTGTTCCTGTCCTTCCGCACCTCCGACGAGGAGGGCGACCCGGCGCAGCCGTCGCCGTTCCTCGACGACGTGCGCGCGCTGTTCACCGCCGAGCTGTGGGAGCAGCGCGGCACGCGGCTGCTGGCCGAGGTCACCTGGCCGCCCGCCGCGGCGCCGACCCCGCACGAGCTGCGGCGGGCGCGCGCCGCCGCCGAGCGCGCCCCGGAGCCCGGGCCGCTGGACCCGCCGGCCAGCGAGGCCGTGCGCGCGGCGCTGGCGGCGCGCGGGCCGGAGGCGGCCCGCGGGCTGGAGACGTTCGCCGCGTGCGGCGTGCGCTGGTTCGTCGAGAGCGTGCTCAAGCCGGACCGGATCGAGCCGGACCCCGAGCCGATGCGCCGCGGCTCGCTCGCGCACGCCGTGCTCGAGCGCACGCTGCGCCGGCTGCGTGAGCGCGAGGGCTCGGCGCGCCTCACCCCGGACTCGCTGGACGCCGCGCTGGAGGAGCTGCGCGTCGCGCTGCGCGAGCTGCGCGGGCGCGAGGTGGCGGGCGCCCGCGGCGCCGCCGCGCTGCGCGCGCTCGAGGAGGACCTCGTGAAGTACCTCCGCCACGAGGCCGAGTGCGGCGCCGGGCTGGAGCCGCGCTTCCTGGAGTGGAGCTTCGGCCGCGAGGGCGACGAGCACCCGGCGCTGGCCCTCAACGGCGGCGCCTACTCGGTCACCGGCCGCGTCGACCGGATCGACGTCGACGACGACGGGGCCGCCCTGGTCACCGACTACAAGGGCCGCGTCGTCTCCGCGGGCGCACGCTGGACCGTCGACGGCAAGCTGCAGGCCGCGCTGTACGCGATCGCCGCCCACGAGCTGCTCGGGCTCGAGACGGCCGGCGCGCTGTACCAGCCGATCGGCCGCGGCGACCGGCGCCCCCGCGGGTTCGTCCGCTCCGGCACGCCCGGTCGCTACGTCAACGGCGACATCGTCGAGGCGGACGCGCTGGAGGCCGCGCTGGGGGAGGCGCGGCAGGTCGCGCTCGACGCCGCGAAGGCGATGCACGCCTCCCGGATCGCGCCGTGCCCGTCGCGCTGCTCGCCGAAGGGCTGCGCCTACCCGGGCATCTGCCGCGCGGCCGAGGACCCGGCGTGAGCACCATGCTCGCCGCCACCCGGCCGCCGTTCACCGCCGAGCAGCGCGCGGCGGTGGCCGACCGCACGGGCTCGGCGCTGCTGGCCGCCAACGCCGGCTCGGGCAAGACCGCGGTGATGGTCGAGCGCTTCGTCGAGGCGGTGCTCGAGGACGGCGTCCCCGTCGGCTCGATCCTCGCGCTCACGTTCACCGAGAAGGCGGCCGGGGAGCTGCGCGAGCGGGTGCGCCGGCGGCTGGTGCAGATCGGCGAGGACGAGCACGCGCGGGCGGTCGACGGCGCCTGGATCGGCACCATCCACGGCTTCTGCGCGCGCATCCTGCGCTCGCGCCCACTGGCCGCCGGCCTGGACCCGCGCTTCGACGTGCTCGACGAGGCGGCCGCCGGCCGGCTCGCCGTGGCGGCCTACGACCGCGCGCTCGACGACTGGGCGGAGGCGCTCGGCGCACCGGCGGTGGACCTCGCCGCCGCTTACGCGCAGATGCTGCGCGACCTGATCGTCGACGCGCACGAGACGCTGCGCAGCCGCGGGGCGACCGAGCCGCGCCTGCCGATCCCCGCCGAGCGCCCCGCGCCGTCGTCGGCCGCCCTCGCCGCCGCCCGCGTCCGACGCAGCGGCCGAGCTGTTCCTGGCCGGTGCCGGCATCCGCGTCACCGAGGGCCGCGCCGCGCTGGACGCGTGCGAGCGGCTGCTCGCCGCCGGCGACGGGCCGCCGCCCCATCCCGGCGACCTCGACGCGGCCAAGCTCGGCTCCGGCGCCAAGGCGCTCACCACGCCCACCTGCGACGCGTATCGCAGCGCCTGGGAGGACTACCGGTCTCACTGCGCCGACCACCACGCGCGGGCGGCGCTGATCCTGCTCGACGACCTGCTGGCGCGCTTCGGCACGGGCTACGCCCGGCTCAAGGCCGAGCGGGCGGGCGTGGACTTCGAGGACCTCGAGCTGGGCGTCCGCGACCTGCTGGCGAGCGAGGACGAGCGGCGCCGCTGGAGCGAGCGGTTCGCGCTGATCATGGTCGACGAGTTCCAGGACACGAACCGGCTCCAGCTGGACCTGCTGGAGGCGCTGGAGCGCGGCAACCTGTTCGCGGTCGGCGACGAGTTCCAGTCGATCTACCGCTTCCGCCATGCCGACGTGCGGATCTTCCGCGAGCGCCGGGCGCTGCTGGGGGAGTCGCGCGTGCGCGGCCTGGCGGCCAACTTCCGCTCGGACCCCGAGCTGCTGGACGCGCTGAACGCCGCCTTCGGGCCCGAGCTGGGGAGCGGCTTCCGCCCGCTGGTGGCGGGCCGCGACCGCGCGCCGTCGGACGGCGAGCTCCGTCTCTTCGATCCCGACCCGCCGGCCGGGGAGCCGCCCGTCGAGCTGCTCGTGACCGACACCCGCGGCTGGGAGGAGCGGGCGCCGCAGATCGGCCTCGCCGCGCTCGCCGACCAGCCGTGGCGCCGCGCCGAGGCGCGGCTCGTGGCACAGCGCCTGCGCGAGGAGATCGACGCGGGCCGCCGTCCGGGCGACATCGTCGTGCTCGTCCGCGCCACCGCGTCGCTGCGGCTGTTCGAGCAGGCGCTCGAGGACCAGGGCCTCCCGACGTACGTGGTCGGCGGCCGCGGCTACTGGTCGCAGGAGCAGGTCCGCGATGCCACCGCCTACCTCGCGGCGCTCGCCAACCCGCGCGACGAGGCCTCGTTCTACGCCGTCCTCGCGTCGCCGTTCTGCGGCGCCTCGAGCGACGCGCTGGCCCTGCTCGCCGAGGCCGGCCGCGAGAACCGCCGCGGGCCGTGGGCCGCGCTGCGTCAGGCCGAGGCGGGCGGCGCCGACTGGCTCGCCGCCCTCGCCGAGGCCGACCGCGAGCGGCTGCTCGCGTTCGCGCGGCTGTTCGGCGCCGAGCGCGCACGGGCCGAGCGCACGCCGGTCGAGACGCTGCTCGAGCGCGCGATCGTGCGCACCGGCTACGACCTCGCGATCCTCGCCCGGGCGGGCGGGGAGCGGCGGCTCGCGAACCTCCGCAAGCTGATGCGGTTGGCGCGCGACTACGAGCACGCCGAGGGCCGCGACCTGCGCGGGTTCCTCACCTTCGCGGTCACACAGGACCTCGCCGAGGCGCGCGAGGGCGAGGCCGCGCTGGAGTCCGAGGGGCTGGACGCGGTGCGCCTGATGACGATCCACCGCGCCAAGGGGCTCGAGTTCCCCGTCGTGTGCGTGGCCGACCTCGGCCGCCAGGGCGCCGGCGGGCGGCCGCGGCTGCTGCTCGGCGCCGACGGCACGGTCGGGCTCCGGCTCGCCGCGCTGGGCGGCGGCGACGCGGTGCCCGCCCTCGCCTACGAGCGGCTCGCCGCCGAGGAGGACCGGGCCGACTCCGAGGAGGAGCGCCGCCTGCTCTATGTCGCCATGACCCGCGCCCGCGAGCGGCTGATCCTCTCCGGCGGCGCCGACGGCGAGCGCTGGCCGGAGCCGCGCCCCGGCGGCGCGCCGCTGGACTGGATCGTCCGCGCGATCGGCGGCGAGCCGCGCGCGCTGTTCGCGGAGGGCGCCGAGCGCATCCTCGAGCGCGCGTGGGACGGCCGTGTCGCCCGCGTGCGCTGCCGGCTCAACGCACCCGCCACCGTCGGCGACGTCCTCGCCGAGGCCGCGCTCGCGCCCGACGTGCGCCCGCGCAGCGGCGCGCCCGCCACGGCGCTGCCGAAGGCGCCGAAGGTGATGCCGGAGCCGCCGCTCCGCCCGCGGCCCGCGCAGCAGCGGCTGTCGTACTCGGCGCTGCAGGCGTACGCCAAGTGCGGCTACCGCTTCTACCTCCAGCGCGTGCTCGGGCTCGCGCCCGAGACGCCCCCGCCGCCGCTGGAGCCCGCCGCCGAGGACCGTCTGGACCCCCGCACGCGCGGCTCGCTCGTGCACGCGCTGCTCGAGAAGCTGGACTTCGCGCGCCCAGAGGCGCCGCCGGCCGAGGACGTCGTGGCGCTCGCCTCACGCTGGGGGGTGGCGCTCACGGCCGAGGACGCGGAGGACATCCGCGGCCTCGTCGCCGCGTTCGCCGGCTCGCCGCTGCGGGAGCGACTGGCCGCGGCGCCGAAGGTGCGCCGCGAGGCGGGCTTCGCGTTCGCGCTCGAGCCGGGGCTCGGCGGCTCGCTCGTCAACGGCTTCGTCGACGTGATGGCCGCGGAGGCCGACGGCGCGCGGCTGATCGTCGACTACAAGAGCGATCGCCTGGAGGGCGCCGAGCCCGCCGAGGTGATCGAGCGCGACTACGAGACCCAGCGCACCGTCTACGCGCTGGCGGCGCTGCGCGACGGCGCCCCCCACGTGGACGTCGCGTACTGCTTCCTCGAGCGCCCGGCGGACCCCGTGGTGCGCCGCTTCACGCCGGCCGACGCCGCGGCGCTGGAGGAGCGCGTCGTCCAGCTGGCGCGCGGCATCCTCGAGGAGCGCTACTCCGTCACCGACGCGCCGCACCGCGAGCTGTGCGGCGACTGCCCGGGCCGCCGGGCGCTGTGCTCGCACCCGGAGGAGCGCACGCTTCAGTCGTCCGCCGGCTCCTTGGCCGGCAGCGGCGGCCCGTCGTAGGCCGTCGAGAGGTGCGGGGAGCGGCGCAGGTCGATCACGGCGTTCAGCTCGGCGCCGAACAGCATCACGACGTTGGTCAGCCACAGCCACACGAGCAGGATCACGGCGCCCGCGAACGCGCCGTAGGTCGCCTCGTAGGACCCGAGGTTCGAGACGTAGAGGAAGAACAGCGCCGAGGCGATCAGCCACGCGAGGACGCCGAACGCCGCGCCGGGGGTGATCCACTGGAACCGGCGGATCTCCACGTTGGGCGCCGCGTAGTACACGACCGCGTAGACGAAGATCGTCGCCAGCACCGCGGCGGGCCAACGCACGTAGCGCCACACCTCGGCGAACGTGTCGCCGAGCCCGATCTGGTCGAAGACGAACTCGGACAGCGCGCCGCCGAGGAAGATCAGGACGAAGGTGATCATCACCAGCACGAGGACGACGAGCGTCCAGCCGATGTCCTGCGCCTTGTGCTTGACGAACCCGCGGCCCTCCTCGACCCGCCAGATGACGTTCAGCGCCCGTCCCGCCGCGCCGAAGGCGCCCGACGCGCCGTACAGCGACGTGGCCAGGCCCAGGAGGAGCGCGGTCAGCGCCGTCCCGCGGTTGCTCTGGGCGCCGTCCAGCGCGCTCGTCACCGCGTCGACGGTCTCCTTCGGCGCGCCGACCGAGCGCAGGAACGACGCGGCCTGGTCGATCAGGCCCTGCTGGCCGAAGAAGCCGAGCACCGCGACGGCGAACAGCACGGCGGGGAACAGCGACAGCAGCGTGTAGTAGGTCATGCCGGCCGCGTGGTCGGTGACCTGGTCCTTCTGAAAGCGCTGGAACGCGCGCTTGAAGTCCGCCGGCTCGATCGCCGGGCCTGGCCGATCGCGTCGCGCGGCGGTCGCGAGCGTCCCGCTGTCTCGCTTCATTGACAGCGGCTTTCCCCCGAGTGCGCCGAAGTCAGTCCTTCGGTGGCCGCGCGGGCAGCAGCGCGTGGCCCTCGACGACCGCCGTCGCGACGTCCACGACGCGGCGGTTGCCGGCCCGGGCATGATCGCGGAGACGGTCGAACGCCTCGCGCTCGCCGATCCCGTGGCGCTCCATCACGATGCCCTTGGCGCGCTCGATCACCGCGCGCCGCTCGAGCGCCGACTCGAGCTGGCCGACCTTCTCGTTGAGCCGCGCGGCCTCGCGGTAGCGGCGGATCGAGACCTCGATCGCGGCCTGTACGTCCTGGGCGTCGTTGGACTCCACGTAGGCCGAGATCCCGCGCTCCGCCGCGCGCGCGACGAAGTCGACGTCGTCGTGCCGGCGCAGCTGGGCGATGACGGGGCCGGACGCCGTCTCGACCGCCTCGCCGATCAGCGTCAGCGCGTGATCGTCGTTCTTGTGGACGACCACGATGGTGAGGTCGGGGTCCTCGCGGACGATCAGCTCGGCGGCCTCCTCGACCGAGACCGCGAACGGCGTCACGTCATGGCCGAGCTCGCGCAGGACGTCGCCCAGCGTGCGCAGGGCAGCCTCGTCCTCGTCGGCGAGCAGAACGGTGAGATTCGTCTCGCGCCGGGTACCCACTGAGGGGGTGCCGCTCATCGGAACTCACCGGTGGTGCGAGTACACTGCTGAGTGCCGCGGTCCAGCACCCTGCCGCGCGCGCCTTCGCGCCCCAATGTCCTGGCGCCACGGATCTTCAATCGGATGACGGGCGTGGGACTCATAGAAGGAAAGCCAGACCTGGGGGCCGAGCGCCGCCCAGCATACTCGGGACAATCGGGCGAATCGACGCCTGGCAGCGACCGCGCAGAGCGGGCGCGCGAGGATCGGCGGCTGCTCGTCCGGTACCACCACGAGGGCGACCCCGCGGCACGCGAGGCGCTCGTGGCGCGCTTCCTCCCGCTCGCCCGCCAGCTCGCCCGCCGCTACCAGCGGGGCGGGGAGCCGCTCGACGACCTCGTCCAGGTCGCCTCGCTCGGCCTGCTCAAGGCGATCGACCGCTTCGACCCGGAGCGCGAGACGGCGTTCTCCAGCTTCGCGGTGCCGACGATCCTCGGCGAGCTCAAGCGCCACTTCCGCGACAAGGGCTGGTCGGTCCGCGTCCCGCGCGACCTGCAGGAGCTGACGGTCAAGGTCGATCGCGTCGGGGAGCAGATCTCCCGCGACCTCGGGCGCGCTCCGACGCCGACCGAGATCGCCGAGTCGATCGGCGTCACCGCCGAGCAGGTGCTCGAGGCCCGCGAGGCCTCGGCGGCCTACCGCGCCGTGTCACTCGACCGCCCGCGCGACGAGGAGGACGAGGACTCGAGCGGCATCGCCGACGCGGTCGGCGTCGAGGACCCCGGCTTCTCCGTGGCCGAGGACTCCGCCACGGTGGAGCGCCTGATGCGGGTCCTCACCGACCGCGAGCGCGAGGTGCTGCGCCTGCGTTTCGAGGAGGACCTCACGCAGTCGGAGATCGGGGCGCGAGTGGGCGTCTCGCAGATGCACGTGTCGCGGCTCATCCGGCAGTCCGTCGCCCGTCTGCGCGAGGCGGCCGAGGACGCGCCGCGCTCCGGCACGCCGTAGCATCAGCAAGCGCATGGAGCACTGGGACCTCCGCAGCATCGCGGCCGAGCCGCACCATCCCGAGGTGCTGCACTCGTCCCGCGGCGAGGCCCGCTCGATCCTCATCGCGCTGCCGGCCGGCGAGGAGCTGCAGGACCACTCGGTCCACGAACGCGCCTACGTCGTCGTCATCGAGGGCGAGGTCGAGCTGACCGACGCCGGCGAGACCGTGTCCGGCGGCCCTGGCCTCGCGGCCACCTTCGCGCCCGGCGAGCACCATGCCGTCAGGGCATCGAGCGACGCCCGTCTGCTGCTCGTGCTCGCGCCGTGGCCCGGCGACGGCCACCCCGGCGCGCGCGACTGAACCTTCGCCTGCGGGCCCGCGCGCGATACCGTGCGCACCAGGACTGGACAGCGGCTGTAGGCTGCGCGCTGGAACCGGTTCCAAGGGGACACGAAGAGGAGAGGGAGACCGGATGGCCGAGATCCAGTTCAAGGAGATCACCAAGCGCTACCCGGACGGTTTCGAGGCGGTCAAGGCGATCGACCTCGACATCGCCGACGGGGAGTTCATGATCCTGGTCGGACCGTCGGGCTGTGGGAAGTCCACGGCGCTGCGGATGATCGCCGGGCTGGAGGACATCACCGACGGCGACCTGATCATCGGCGGGGAGCGCGTCAACGACCTCCCGCCGCGCGATCGCGACATCGCGATGGTGTTCCAGAACTACGCGCTGTACCCGCACATGACCGTGCGCGACAACATGGGCTTCGCGCTCAAGCTCGCCAAGGCCGACCCGGGCGAGATCGACCGCAAGGTCTCCGAGGCCGCCAAGATCCTCGACCTCGAGCAGCACCTCGAGCGCAAGCCGGCGAACCTCTCCGGCGGGCAGCGCCAGCGCGTCGCCATGGGCCGCGCGATCGTGCGCGATCCGAAGGCGTTCCTGATGGACGAGCCGCTGTCGAACCTCGACGCCAAGCTGCGCGTGCAGATGCGCACCGAGGTCGCGCGCATCCAGCGCCGCCTCGGCACCACGATGGTCTACGTGACGCACGACCAGACCGAGGCCATGACGCTCGGCGACCGCGTCGCCGTCATGCGCGCCGGCCTCATCCAGCAGGTCGACTCGCCCGCCGTGCTCTACGAGGACCCGATCAACCTCTTCGTCGCCGGCTTCATCGGCTCCCCGTCGATGAACTTCCTGCCGGGCCGCCTGGAGGGCGAGACGCTGCACCTTCCGTTCGGGCAGACGCCGATCCCGGACAAGATGCGCTCCGCGCTGCAAGGGCGGCGGGGGAGGCGCCAAGGAAGTCATCGTCGGCGTGCGTCCCGAGCACTTCGAGGACGCCACCATCGAGGGCGAGGGCGACGGCCGGATGAAGTTCCGCGCCAAGGTCGACGTCGTCGAGTCGATGGGCTCCGAGCTGTACGCCTACTTCGACGTCGACACCAAGGGCGAGGTCCAGTCCGACGAGCTGGCCGACCTGGCCAAGGACGCCGGCCTCGAGGACCTGCCCAGCGGCGGCGCACAGCACGTGGTCGCCCGCCTCGACGCGGCCTCCAAGGCGGCGCCGGGCGGCGAGATCGAGATGACGCTCGACACGACGCAGATCAAGCTGTTCGACCCGGACGGCGGGCGCAGCCTGACGCACACCGGCACCGGCCACCGGCAACGGTGGCGGAGCCCGCGCTGCGGGCGCCGCCGGCGCGAGCGCCTAGTAGCTCACTTGTACACGGGAAACGCCTTCCAGGCCGCATAGGCCGGGCGTTTCACCGTGGACGGGTACGGGTCGATGAGCCCGCAGTCGAAGTTGGGGTCGGCGTAGATCAGGTACTGGGCGAACATCGCGACGCCCGCGCCGGCCCCGGTGTCCGTCTGGTGCAGCGCCCACGCGTCGCGCAGGCACTTCCCCTGCGCCTCGCGCGGGTCCTCGGCCGGGTAGAGGTCCGGCATCCGCGTCAGCCGCGCGCCGCCCTCGGTGACGAAGACGGTCGGGGACTGCCCGGTCGAGTAGCCGGTCCAGCGGCCGGCGAGCTGCCCGCGGATGAGCTGGGTGCGCGTCGCCGTCTGGCGCTTCTCGACGTCCGTGTAGTTGTGATGCGACCACGCCTGCTTCGAGTGCGGCGCGTAGCCGATCGCCTTGTTCGCGTCCAGCAGCGCCGGGACGAACTCGTCGTAGCGCGTGTAGGGCCGGCTCGTCGCGGTGTCGCTGTCGCTGATCGACGGCGCGTAGAGCATCGTCGTGTGGCCGTAGCGCTTGGAGACGCCCTGGGCCGTCGCGAGCAGCCGCGCGATCGCCGGCTCGATCGTGCGCGCGGTCTTGACGAACGGGTCCGGCGCGTCCGCGGCCGGCGGCGCGTTCTGCGGCCACAGCTGGAGGTTGGGCTCGTTGACGAGCTCGAAGCCCTCGACCCAGCGGCCGCTGGCGCGCTGCCCGTAGTGGTAGCGGCGGTACAGGAAGTCGAAGAACTTCGCCCACGCGCCCGACGCTGCGTAGGCGTCCGGCAGCAGCCGGTACTCGAGCGCGCGCCGGCTGGGTGAGTAGACGGCGGGATCGCGGCCGTTGCGCAGACTCAGCGTGCTCCCAGGCCGCGGAGCTTGCGTCGATCCGCGGCATCAACATCACCTTGATGCCGCGCGAGCACGCGAGCCGGATCTGCTCGTCGAGCGCCTGCATGCGCCAGTAGCCGGGGCTGCGCGAGTCGTCGGGCGCGAAGGCGGGATCGGGCTGCAGGCTCGGCCGGTCGGCCCACATGCGGATCCACGGCGTCTTCGTGTCGGCGAAGTACGTGGGGAACGTGCCGGCCCCCAAGATGAACTGGCGGCGATCCACGCGGCCAGCGTCGCGTGCCGCTCGAGAGAGCAGCACCCGGACATACGTCCAGAAGTCAGGGAATCGCCCTGCGCTAAAGGAGGACGCAGGAGGCGCGCTCCGGCGCGGCCGGGGCGGGCGTCCCGGGCGGGTGCAGCAGGTTCTCGACGCCCTTGATGCCCTCGACGTTGCGGGCCTCCGACGCCAGGCGGTCGGCCGCGTCGCGGTCGGCGACCTCGCCGCGCAGGTGCGCGACGCCGTCCTGGACGTCCACGCTGACGTCGCCCTTCGGCGCGTCGGCCTCGCGGAAGATCTCCGTCTCGACCTTCCGGGCGAGCGTGACGTCGTCCGGGTCCTTCAGCCGCGTACCCGGCGTCGCGGAGCTCACGGCTCCCTTGGCCTTGCCCGCCGCCTGGCGGGCCTGCGACTGGGCGCTGGAGGCTGCCGAGCCGGCCGTGGAGGTCGCCTGGCCGGCCACCGCGCCGCGGCGCTGGGCGCCCTTGTCAGGATCGAGGAAGTGGGCGGCGGCCGCACCAGCGGCGGCGCCGAGGAGGAAGGTCGGTATGCGACTCATGCGCTCGCCCTACCCATGGCCTGCGCGGGGAAACGGCGCCGTGCCAGAACCCTTACGCGTCAGTGACGCCGGCGCGAACGGCGCTCCGGGGGCGGCCGGCGGCGCCGCTTGTCGCGATTCTCCTCGCGGCGCAGCTCCTCGAGCACCTCCTCGTTCCACTGGTGCGTGCGAAGGGCCCTGTAACGCATCGCGGAGATGCGCATGTAGGCGTCGGCCTCCGTCTCGCCGCGGTCGATCAGCTCACCGGCCTTGAGCATCTCGACGACCGGGAGGTACTCGGCCGTGAACCAGACGTGGGCGACCTCGCCGCGGTCCATGTAGCTGCCGCGATCCTGCATCGCGCGGAACCCCCACGCCTCCACCGCCTCGGCCAGCGTGCCGTAGTCCCACGGGTCCGACACGGAGATCCTGGCGCGCTCCTCGCGCCCGAGCGGCACCCGCTCGCGGAACAGCCGCTCGTGGCCCTTGAGCGGCAGGTCGCCGACGTGCATGTCGGCTCCGAGGCGCACGCGCGTCCTGATCTCGGTGACGTAGGCGTCGATGTCGTTGCGCCCGAGCGACTTCGCGACCGACACGCGGTGGTGGCCGTCGCGTACGAAGTACAGGTCGCCCACGAGGTACAGCGAGATCGGCGGCAGCGCCTCGCCGCGGCGCTGGGCGGCGGCGATCCGCTCCCAGCGGGAGCGCAGCCGGGGCGACGTGGGGCGGAAGCCGCGGTCGAAGTCCGCGGCGCGGTCGACGGTGCCGACGATGGACTCGAGCGGGACGATCTTCAGGCCGAGGTCCTCGCGGCCGATGACGCCCAGCGCGTCGATGACCTCCTCGAACGGGAGGATCAGCCCGACGTCGTCGGGCTCGCGCCTCAGCCGGCGGGCGACATCGGCGAGCAGACGCGCGCGCCGGGCCCGCGAGAAGTCGCCCTGAGCGTCGGCCGATGAGAACCCGGAGGACACGGGCTCATTATGCGGACCGCGTCAGTCGTCGCCGAGCGCGGCGTCGAGCGTGGGCGCCACGGTGAACACGCCGTCGAGCCCGGTGATCTTGAACGTCTTGGAGATCGCCTCGTTGTCGCACACGACCACCAGCGTGCCGCCGCGCAGCTTGAGGCGGCGGTGCGCGCCGATCAGCACGCCGAGGCTGGAGGAGTCGATGAACGTCGTCCGCGACAGGTCGACGACGAGGTTCGAGCGGCCGGCGTCGATCGGCGCCGACATGCGCTGCTTGAACTCTGGCGCGGTGAAGAGGTCGATCTCGCCGCTGACGGCGACGACGTGCGTGTCGTCGTCGACCTTGCGGTCCTCGATCTCGAAGTCGATGGCCACCGACGTCCCGGGTCCGTCTCCCAGCATCCGGCTTAGACGGCGGTCGCCGCGTATGCCAGACGCACGTGCAGGAACTCGCCGTCGCTCTCGGGGGACACGGACAGCTCGTCGGCCAGCTGCTCGATGACGTTGCCGACGCCCGGTACCGCGGCGTCGACGATCAGGGCCTGGCCGCCGCCTTCGCGGAGCGGGCCCACGTGCAGCAGCAGCGAGCGGGGGCCCGGCTCGAGCGCGACGTCGACGCGGCCCTCGGCGACGTGCGCGGGTGCGCGCGCGGCGATCAGGTCGGCGACGAGCACGGCATCGTCCAGGCGATCGAGCGGGAGGTCGGCGCGGGCGGCGAGCATGCCGACGACGCGCCTGAGCACCGGGCCGACGAGGGGTCCGGCCACGATCGAGACGGTGGTCAGCGGCTCGGCTTCGGTCTCGGGCCCGGTCGTCACGCGGCCTCCTCGCCGGAGATGCACAGGAACGACATCCGCAGCCGGGAGCCCGACGGCGGCGCCTGCTCGATCTCCAGCGAGTGGGTGAGGGCGGCGATGAGCGGCAGTCCGAGGCCGGGGCCGGTGGTGTCCTCGCTCGGGCCGAGGCCGCGGCCTTGGTCGGAGACGATCACCTGCAGGGTGTTGCCTTCCGGGCGGATCAGGATCTCCACGGGGCCGGGCTGGCCGTCCGCGTACGCGTGCCGGACCACGTTGGTGCACGCCTCGGTCACGGCCAGCCGCATGTCCTCGATCACGGGATCGGGAAGCTGGAGCGCCTCGGCGAAGGCGCCGAGGACGTGTCGCACCACGGCGACGTTCTCGGGGCGGGCTGGGAGCGTGAGGCGGACGTCGGAAGCACCGTTCGCCGTGTGCTCCTCGTCCAGCCCATGCAAAGGGGCATCACTCATCGACAAGGAGGCAGTACCCACGGCGGTGATGACCCTAACCGGGGGCAGACCCTCCTCGAACCTTCGGCCGCTCATGTTCGAAAGATGACAGGATTCGCAGCGCCAGGCATACCCGGCCTGCAACTTTGCAATCCATGACCGCCCCAACGGGTCAAATTCCCCTGGGATGAACGAGCCGCAC
This sequence comes from uncultured Solirubrobacteraceae bacterium, assembly GCA_963723395.1. Taxonomy (GTDB): domain Bacteria; phylum Actinomycetota; class Thermoleophilia; order Solirubrobacterales; family Solirubrobacteraceae; genus DATFQI01. The sequence continues at coordinate 206,246 of CAVRQL010000012.1, forward strand.
CGCCTTCATGAAGCCGAGATCTCCGGTCGCGGAGTCGACCCCGCGGGGACGTTCTCCGTCGAGGTCGTCACCAGCGGCTCCGTGAAGGTGATCGTCCTCCGCGGCGAGCTCGACATGGCCGCCACCGAGCCGGTCCGCGAGGCCGTCGACGGGGCGGCGGGAGCGCCCGGCGTCGTGCTCGACGTCTCGGAGGTCACGTTCGTGGACTCCTCGATGCTCAAGGAGCTGCTGCGCGCCGGCGCGGAGCTCTCGCGCTACGAGACGCGGCTGGTGCTGGCGGGCGTCCCCGCGCCGGTCCGCCGGCTGCTCGACCTCACGCGTACCGCGCAGCTGTTCACCGAGGCGCGCGACCGCGCCGAGGCGCTCGAGCTGCTCGGGACGACCTAGGCGGCGCGGGGCGGCGCGGGCCGCAGGCGCTCCGCCTCGCGCTCCTGCGTGGTCGCGCGTGAGCAGAGGTACGTGAACCCGGCCTGGAGCATGTCGTTGCCCGCCGAGGCCGCGAGCACGGTCGTGACGGTCCGCGCGGTGCCGGGGGCGTGGAGGCGCAGCCCGACCAGCGCCAGCGCGGTCCACGCGCCCATGCAGCGGGTGCACGACAGCAGCTCGCCGATCGCGTAGCGCATACGGCGGCCCTTGGGGCGCTTGCCGTCGGGGCGCTCTTCCACGAACGGCTCGCGGATCCAGGACTCCGCCTTCTCTTTGACGATCAGCTTCGAGAGCGTGAACGTGGCGGCGGCCAGGGCGGGGATCTCGGCGCGCTCGATCGGCTCCCGCCCGCGGGCGGACAGCGCCGTGCCGGCGAGCATCAGCCCGTACGCCGCGCTCAGCAGCGCGTAGTCGGTCGGCTCCGTCGGCGTCTCCGAGACCGGCCGCATCAGATCGGCCGCGGATTGGGGTCCGGCGGCAGCGGCTCGGGGCCGGGCGTCGGAGTCGGCGGCACGGGGTCGGGGCCGGGGGACGGCGGCGCCGGGGCGGGCGGCGCAGGGGTGGGGGCTGGAACGCCTGGTGCGGTCACGGGTGCGGCGTACCCGTGGGGTCGGGTGGCTAACGCGGGTGTTGGGTGTCGCAGGCGCCGGTGGCGTTGGGCGGCGGGTCGGAGCGCCGTAACGGCATGGCTGGGTGGGGGAGGGGGTTTGTTGCTGGGTGCCGGCGTTTCGGGGGTGGGCTGGATCGTGTCCGCTATGCGGACGCAATCGGGCCCAGCAACTGGGTGGGCTGCATCTGGGGGTGCCATGCGCCCAAGAGACGGCCCAGCGTGGCCGGCCAGGCAAACCCCTTCCCCTCGGTGCACCGCCGTTACGGCGCCGAACCCGCCCGCGACCTCACCAGCGCCTGCCCAGGAAAACGCCGCTTAACGAGACCGGGGCGCCATGGGCGCCCCGGTCGATGAGGAGGAGGGTTCTCTTGTCCCGTCGTTCGGAAGAGTGGAGGGCATCCGCGACTGGACAAGGATCAATTTCCCGCGAGCGCGGGTGTGCAAACCAATAGGTACGTGCCAGGTTCAGCGAGAGCGGTTCGCGAGCCGCTCGGACTCGGGCTCCGGGCCGTCCGAGGAGGCCTCGGGACCGGGATCGCCCACGCGCGGCTTGTCGTCTGAGCCGCCGCCCGCGGCGCCGCGCTCCGGCTCGTCGGTGGTCTGCCCCTCATGGTGCTCGCCGGCGTGCTCGGTGGTGTCGCCGAGCGGCGACTCGTCGGGCGCGGCGATCCCCGCCGGCGTGCCCTCGGCGCCCGGGTCCTCAGGCGCGGCGCGCCCGGAAGCCTTCGCGGAGTTGAGGACGAAGAAGGTGACGGCGCCGACCACGAGGAGCAGCACGATCACGAGTGCGATGACGTAACCCATATGACTGCGCTACCCACGGGGCTCCGGCGCCAACCCCGCGGCCAAGTTTGCGGGCTCCGGTGCGGCGGTAGGCGATCTGGGACAGGACTTCGACCGAAAGGAGACCGGACATGGGCAAGCTCGACGGAAAGAAGATCGCCTTCCTGGTCGCGCCCGAGGGCGTGGAGCAGGTGGAGCTGACGGAGCCGTGGAAGGCCGTGCAGGACGCGGGCGGCGCACCCGAGCTGATCTCGACCGACTCCGGCTCGATCCAGGCGTTCAACCACCTCGACAAGGGCGACACGTTCGAGGTCGACAAGACGGTCTCGGAGGCCGACGCCTCCGGCTATGACGGTCTCGTGCTTCCCGGCGGCGTCGCCAACCCGGACTTCCTGCGCACGGATGAGGCCGCGGTGGCCTTCGCCCGCGCGTTCTTCGAGCAGTCCAAGCCGGTCGCGGCGATCTGCCACGCCCCGTGGACGCTCGTGGAGGCCGGCGTGCTCAAGGGCCGCACCCTCACCTCCTGGCCCTCGCTGCAGACCGACATCCGCAACGCCGGCGGCAACTGGGTCGACGAGGAGGTCGTCGTCGACGAGGGCTTCGTCACCTCGCGCAATCCGGACGACCTGCCGGCCTTCTGCGCCAAGGCCGTCGAGGAGTTCTGCGAGGGCGAGCACTCCGAGCAGTCGCGCAGCGTCGGCGCGAACGTCTAGGTGAGCCCGCCCGCTGCGCGCGATCCTGGACGTCGACGGCACGCTCGTCGACACGAACTACCACCACGCGATCGCGTGGTACCGGGCGTTCCGGCAGCACGGCCTCGTCCTCCCGATATGGCGGATCCACCGCCATGTCGGGATGGGCGGGGACCAGCTCGTCACCTCGCTCGCGGGCGAGGAGTGGGAGAAGGAGCACGGCGAGGACGCTCGGACCGCCGAGAAGGCGCTGTACATGGCGCTGATCGACGAGGTCCAGCCGCTCGAGTACGCGCGCGGCCTGATCGAGGGCCTCAAGGCCGAGGGCCGCACCGTCGTCCTCGCCTCCTCGGCCAAGCCGGACGAGGTCGAGCACTACATCGACCTGCTCTCCGCGCGCGACCTGATCGACGGCTGGACGACCGCCGGCGACGTCGAGAAGACCAAGCCGGAGCCCGACCTCGTGGCCGCCGCACTCGAGAAGGCGGGCGGCGGTCCCGCCGTGATGCTCGGCGACTCCACGTGGGACTGCGAGTCCGCGAAACGCGCTGATGTGCCAATCGTCGGAGTGTTGACGGGGGGATTCAGCGAGCAGGAGCTGCTCGACGCGGGCGCAGCCTGCGTGTTCTCGTCGCTCAGCGAGCTGCGCCGGAACCTGGAGTCCACGCCTTTCGGCCAGTCCTGACGCTTCGTTGAAACGCACCCGGCTCGATAGGGTGCGTCGGGAGGATGACCTCCGAACCCCTAGGGCGGCGCCCGAGTGCCGCCACCGAGGAAGGAGCGGGCCCCAGTCGAGCCGAGCAGGACCGGCGGCTGCTGATCCGCTACCACAAGCACGGCGACCAGGCGGCCCGCGAGGAGCTCGTCCAGCGCCTGCTCCCCCTGGCGCGCCGGATGGCGCGGCGCTACCGCCGTTCCGACGAGCCGCTCGACGACCTCGTGCAGGTCGCCACGCTCGGGCTGATCAAGGCGATCGACCGCTTCGACCCCGCGCGCGAGACGGCGTTCTCCTCCTACGCGGTGCCGACGATGCTCGGCGAGCTCAAGCGCTACTTCCGTGACAACGGCTGGGCGGTGCACGTCCCGCGCGGGATGCAGGAGCGCGTGATGCAGGTGGACAACTGCGTCAAGGATCTGTCACGCAAGATCGGGCGCTCGCCGTCGGTCGCGGAGGTCGGCACCACCCTGAACCTCACGACCGAGCAGGTGCTCGAGGCGATGGAGGCCGCGTCCGCCTACGACGCCGTGTCGCTCGAGTCCTACCGCTTCGGCGACCAGGGCGACGGCGAGACCTACGCCGAGTCGATCGGCGTCGAGGACGACCGCTTCGAGCTCGTGGAGTACGGCGCCACGATCGCGCCGACGCTCCAGGCGCTGCCCGGCGCGCGACCGCATCGTGCTGCACCTGCGCTTTGTGGAGGACCTCACACAGGCGGAGATCGCCGAGCGCGTCGGCGTCTCCCAGATGCACGTCTCACGGTTGATCCGCCGCGCCCTCGAGCGCCTGCGCACGGTCGCCGAGCACTCGGGCTGACCGTTTGGTCGCGTCGCGGCCCTGGGTAGGGCTGACGTAACCGATCCAGGAGGCACATCATGGGACTCACTGACAAGCTCACGGGCCGCGTCAAGAAGGCCGCCGGCGATCTCAGCGACGACGCGTCACTGCGTCGCGAGGGCCGGCAGGAAGAGCGCAAGGGCGAGGCCAAGGACGAGCTGGCCCGCGACCAGGAGAAGGCCGACGCGAAGGCCGAAGAGGTCGCGAACCTCGAGCGCAAGACCGCCTGATGAGCGAGAACCCCAAGGAATCGTCCGAGGGGTATCCGGAGGAGCAGCCCGGCCAGGTCGCCGACGAACAGGGCGGCTCCGGCCAGGACCGCCCCGCCAAGACCGGCGAGGGCAAGGACGCCGCCACCGAGAGCGGCGACGGCAAGGCGACCGGGAACCCCCGGTCGGCCGGCTGAGCGCCGGCTACTCCTCCCGCCGGGCCTGCAGCGCGACGACAGCGATGTCGTCGCGCGGCTCCGGCTGCATGCGCAGGGCGGCGGCCACCATGTGGTCGACCACGCCGCGCGGCGGGAGCCCGGCCGCGCCGCGCAGCTCGGCGGCGAGGTCCTCGGGCTCCATGACGTGGTCAGGGGCGCCCGCCTCGGTCAGGCCGTCCGTGTAGAGCAGCAGCGTGTCGCCGGGGTGCAGCACACCGGCGCGGTCCTGCAGCTCCGGCCGCTCGACCAGCCCGAGCAGCGTGCCGGACTCGCCGAGCTCCTCGGCCGAGCCGTCGGCGCGCAGCACGACGGGCAGCGGGTGGCCGCCGCACGCCACGGTGGCGCGCGCCGGGGTCTGCGAGACGTCGAGGTGCAGGCACGCGATCGTGCAGAAGCGGCCCTCGTCGGCGGCCTCCTGGCGCAGCATCGCCTCGCTGAGCAGCCGCAGGATGGCGGCCGGCGAGCGCCGCCGCACCGCCGCGGCGCGGATCGTGTAGCGCGCCATCGCCGTGACGGCCGCCGCCTCGGCGCCCTTGCCGCAGACGTCGCCGATCACCGCGTACCACTGGTCCTCGGCAGTGCTGAAGACGTCGTAGAAGTCCCCGCCGACATCGAACCCTTCGCCGGCGGCGCGGTAGGCGGCCGCCAGCTCGAAGCCCCGGACCTCCGGCAGCGCGGGCGGGAGCAGCGAGGCCTGCAGCGTGCGGGCGATCGCCGACCGCGCGCGGTACAGCCGCGAGTTCTCGATCGCCGCCGCGGCGTGTGACGCCAGGCTCTCGGCCAGCTCCAGGTCCGCGCCGGTGTAGGCGTGCCCAGCCTCGGCGCTCACGAAGGTGATGACGCCGAACACCGTGCCGCGCAGCACCATCGGCACCAGCATCACCGACGTCATGCCCACCCAGCGGAGCAGCGCCAGGTGCTCCTCGTCGCGGGCGGAGGCCACCAGCAGCTCGTCGGTGATGTCGGCGTAGACCTCCGAGCGCCCGGTGCGCAGCACGTTGAAGACGCCGCTCGGGGAGTCCTTGTCGGGCGGGTAGCGAGAGGCGATCTCGGTCGCCTCGGCGATCTTCTCCGGGTCCACGTGGGCGACAGCAACGCGCACGAGCTCGCCGTCGGCGAGCACGTCGATGCCGCACCAGTCGGCGATGTCGGGCACCGCCAGCTGCGCCACGGACGACAGCGTCTCCTCGTAGTCGAGCGACCCGGCGAGCACGCGCCCGGCCTCGGCCAGGAAGCGCTGGCCCTGCTCGGCGCGCTTGAGCTCGGTGATGTCCTCGATCACGTTGATGGCCAGCCGGACCGATCCGTCCTCGGCGAACACCGGCGTCGCCTTCACCCGCGTCCAGCGGGTCTCGCGCTGCCCCGCGGGGCGGCTGCGGACGATCAGCGGGTCCGGCGTCTCGCCGGCGAGGGCGCGGCGGCCCGGGAGCTGCTCGACGGCCAGCGGGCGCAGCTCCTCGTCGAGCATCTCGAAGCGCCCCGCGACCTCCATGATGGGCGCGGAGAGCAGCGCCTCGACGGATTCGTAGCCGACCATCCGCACCGCGGCCTCGTTCGCGTAGACCAGCGTCCCGTCCGGGGCCTGGGCGGTCACGGCGTCGGCGAGCCCGCCGAGGATCGTGTTGATCTCCTCCTCGGCCGCGACGGCGCGGAGGCGCGCGTCCTGGAGCTCGGTGACGTCCTCGAAGGTCACCACGACGACCGGCTCCGTGCCGGGCAGCGTCACGGTGTCGGAGGAGACGACGATCGACCGCCGCCCGGCCGGCGTCGCCCAGTCGACGGGGACGTTGCGCAACCGCTCGCCGCGCGCTGCGCGCACCGCGGGGTGCTCCTCGCTCGCCAGCCGCCGCCCCGACTCGTCGAACACGCCGTAGACCTCGGCGTACTCGTCGTTGCCGCCCGCCATCGGCATGCTCGCCGCCCGCCAGACGGTGCGCGGCCGGGTTGGCGTAGAGCATCCGCCCTGTGCCGGGCTCGATCAGCAGCTTCGGGGAGGGGAGCGCATCGAGGACCGGCTCGAGCAGTGATAGCGAGCCGGCCTCGACGCCCATGCGGGAGAGCTTACGCCAGCCCCTCGACCTCGTACTCGCGCAGGAAGCCCTCGAACAGCCGCCGGTGGCCCTCCTCGTCGCGCAGGATCGCGATCACCATGTCGTTGGTCACCGGGTCGATCTCGTCGGTGAACTCGATGATCCGGTTGTAGTGCTCGATCGCGCCGGTCTCGGCCTCGATCACGCCCTTGATGACGTGCACGATGTCCGTCTGGTGCTCGGGCGGCTGCAGGTAGGACTGCTCGGGCGTGAACTCGAGCGAGCCGGGGACGGTGCCGTAGAGCTCCTTGATGCGGTTGGCGAACTCCTGCGCGTGGCCGAGCTCCTCCTGGATGTCCTCCTGCAGCGACTCGCGGATCTCCTGCGCGCGCACGCCGTCGGGGTTGATCGAGTTCGTGACGTAGCTCATCACCGTCTCGAGCTCCATCCAGTAGGCCTTCTTGAGCATCTCGATGAGCTCGTCGCGCTGCTCCGCGCGGTCGTCGGAGAGGATGCCCTCGGAGCTGGAACGAACTGGCATTGGGGAGTCTCCTTGCCTGGGGTCCGGGTGTACCCGGGCTCTACCCAGAGCGGAGGTCCCGTTACCGGGGGCCGCCGGCCACGTGGCGCCCATCCGATGACTCGCGCCCGAAGCGGCGCTGCGGGCGCTCGGGCTCCTCGTGCGCCGCGGGGCGGCGGGCGAGCGTCTGGGCGTTCGGCGGATCGCCGCGCAACAGCCACGACCCGTCGGGACGGCGCACGAGCTCCTCGCGCTCGGCGAGCTCGGCCAGCGCGGTGGAGACGGTGGGCCGGCGGGCGCCGACGAGCTGGCCGAGGATGCGGTGGGTCAGCGCGAGCGGGACGATCACGCCCTGGCTCGACACGCGCCCCCAGCGCTCGGCGAGGTGCCAGAACAGCGCGCGCAGGCGCCGGTCCACGCGGGTGAGCTGGGAGATGGCCTGGGTGGTGCCGAGGCGCACGGAGCGCTCCCCGAGGCGGTCCAGCAGCACGGAGGTGATCTCCGGGTAGCGCGCGACGTCGGCGGCGAAGCGGCGGTCCAGGACCGCCACGTCGAGCGGGGTCAGGACCGACCACACGGCCTCGACGGGCAGCAGGTTGGCGCGGTTGCCGGTCTGCCACGGGCGCACGAGGTCGCCGGGGCCGAGCAGCTCGGCGCTCACCTGGTCGGCGACCATCAGCTCGCGCGACAGGACGCCGTCGAGCAGCAGCAGCCCGACGTGGTCGGGCGAGGTGCCGCCGAGGCGCTCGACGTCCCACGTGCCGGCCGGCACGTCGTGCCTGCGGACCGTCAGGTCGCGTTCGGCCTCGTCACGGCGCGGCCCTGTGAGCAGAGCTCCGAGATCCGGGTCGGCCTCGAGCAGTCGGACGGTGTCCGACGCCCTGGCCATGCGTAGCGCGGTTCCCCCCACAGGATCGGCCTACCCGGCGACGCCAGAAATCAGACGCCGCCGGATCAGCGCACCGCTCTAGTCGGCGAGGCCGACGCGGTCGATCTTGCGGTGGTAGCGCTCGCCGGCCTTGCCGCCGACGACGGCCGCCAGCAGCGAGCCGATCACCACGGCCGCCAGCGCGATCGCGCCGCCGGTGGTCAGCGTCGCGTCGCCGACCGGCAGCGACGGCAGGTTGAGCTGCTCGAGCACGTTGTACTCGGAGCCGAGGATCACGGCCGCGAGCGCGAGCAGGATCGTGACGGCGAGCCCGAACATCCAGGCGCCGGCGCCCTGGCGCGCGCCGTCGAAGCGGGACATGCGCCCCGCGACGTAGCCGCCGCAGTAGTAGGCGATCATCAGCACGACGAGCAGCGCGATGCCGCCGCCGAGTCCGACCGTCTCCGCGTTGCCCGTGGCGTCCGAGGTGGTGACGCCCTCGGTGAGCCCGACGGCCGCGCCGGCCGCCGCGAGGATGCCGACCAGCAGCGAGCCGAGGCCGACGGCCACGAGCCAGCCGAAGAACGCGGCGCCCCAGTTGATGCCGCCGTACTCCGCGCGCTGGCGCTCGCGCGCGACGGCCATGTGCTCGCGGGTGGGCACGCGTGAGCGGTCGCGCATCGGCTCGCGCTCGCGCACCGCCGTGCGCTCGGTGGCGGGCGCGGTGCCCGTGGCGGCCTCGTCACGCGTGCGGGTCGCGCCCGGGCGCTCCGCCACCGCGGTACGACCGTTGCTCTCGGTGGGCCGCGTCGTCGCGGCGGTCGTGCGATCCGGCTCTGCCGGGTCCTTCTTGAAGCGCTCGAACATGTCCTGGTTCCCCTCTTGACGGGTCTGAAATGCAGGATCCCCGTTCGTCGTGCCTTGCCAAACGCGCTCAGGGGGTTTCATCGCGTCCCGTTCCGGTGAGTCAAGGAAGGCAATGTCAACGGCCAATGACGCCTCGGGAGGGGCAATCGCCGCCTTGATCGACAGAGGAGAGGAAGCGGGTTGCCTCCAGCTCTCCGAGGTCGACGAGCTGGCCCAGGCGCTGGAGCTCGCGGACGCCGACGTCGGCACCCTCTACGAGCAGCTCGAGCGCAAGGGGATCGACGTCCAGGACGATTGCGGCCGCACCGAGGCTCCCACCGCGCCCGTGGACGACGTCGCCCTGGCCACCGTCACCACGGACACGCTGCAGCTCTTCCTGAACGAGATCGGCCGCCACCAGCTGCTCACGCCCGCCGAGGAGATCGACCTCGCGAAGCGCATCGAGCGCGGTGACCTGGCGGCCAAGGACCGGATGATCAACGCGAACCTGCGCCTGGTCGTGTCGATCGCCAAGAAGTATCAGGGCTCCGAGCTGACGCTCCTGGACTTGATCCAGGAGGGCATCCTCGGTCTGATCCGCGCCGTCGAGAAGTTCGACTGGCGGCGGGGCTACCGCTTCTCGACCTATGCCACGTGGTGGATCCGCCAGGCCGTCGAGCGCGGAATGGACGCCAAGGCGCGGACCATCAAGCTGCCCATCAACCTCGTGCGCACGCAGCGCAAGGTGGCGCGCGCCGAGAACGCGCTGGCGCTGAAGCTGGACCGCGCGCCCAACGACGCCGAGATCGCCCGCGAGGCCGACATCGGGGTCGACGAGCTGCTCGCCCTGCGCGACGCGGCCCGCACCGTGACGTCGCTGGACCGCCCGCTGGGCGAGGAGGACGACGCCGCGTTCGGCGACCTCCTGCCCTCGGAGGGCCCGGCGCCGGAGGACGAGGTGCACATCTCGCTGCGCGAGGAGATGCTCAAGCGCGCCCTCGGCGAGCTCCCCGACCGCGAGCGGGTGGTCGTGGAGATGCGCTACGGCATCGCCGGCGGCGAGCCGACCCCGCTACGGGAGATCGGGCGTCAACTGGGCATCACGCCGGAGCGCGTGCGGCAGATCGAGTCGAAGGCGCTCGGCCGGCTCGGCCGGATGCGCGAGCTCGACGCGCTGCGGCAGGCCGCGTAGAAGCTAGGCGGGGGGCTCTGGGGGTTCCCAGTGCCCGTCCGCGCCGACGGTGCCCGAGACCGGGTTCGAGTCGGCGGGATCGACATCGCGCACGAACGCGAACGTCATGCGCACCTCGGTGCCCTGACCTGCGGTGCCGCGCAGCTCGAAGGCGTCCGAGAGGGCCGCGATCAGCGGCAGGCCGAGGCCGAGGGCCGGCGGCTCGGTGCGCGCGGGCTTGGGCTGGATGCCGGCGCCGTGGTCGCGCACGATGATCGTGAGGTCGTCCTCGCCGGCGAGCATCGACACCTCGAGCTGGCCGTTCTCGCCGTCGTAGGCGTGGACGACCACGTTGGTGCAGGCCTCGGTGACGGCCATCTTCATGTCCGACAGCACCGCCTCGTCGAACGCGAGCGCGTCGGCCATGCCGGTCAGCGCCTGGCGGACGACGCCGACGCCCTCGGCCCGGGCCGGCATGTTCAGCACGACCTCGGGCGCGGGGCCGGTGGCGCTCATGAGCTTTCGCCGTTCGTGCGGGCGGCCTCGACGGCCTGATCGCGGGCCCGCATCACGGGCAGGACCGGCACGAGGCCGGTGATGTCGAGGATGCGCTGCACGCCGGGCTCGACGGTCTCGCCGACGCAGACGATGAAGCCCTGGCTGGACTCGATCGCGCGCCGCCGTGCGTCCAGCAGCGCGCCGAGGACCGACGAGTCGACGAACGTCGCGGCGGTCAGGTCGACCACGATGCCCCCGCCTCGGCCGAGCGCCTCGTCGAGGCGCTCGCGCAGCGTCGGCGCGGTGTAGATGTCGTGCTCGCCCTCCACGACGACGACGACCACGTCACCAGCGCTGTCATCCAGGACGATGGGGTTGGCTTCCATAGGCGGGACGGCAGATTACCCAACCTGGGCGTGCGCCGGTACCGTTTGCCGGCGATGGCCGACCGGCTGGGGCCCTATCGGGCCAAGCGCGACTTCGAGGCGACCCCCGAGCCGCCTCCCGGCGAGGTCGAGAAAGGCGGCGCCCGCTACGTCGTCCAGGAGCACCACGCCCGCGCGCTGCACTGGGATCTGCGCCTCGAGCACGAGGGCACGCTGGCGTCGTGGGCGGTGCCCAAGGGGATCCCGCCGGACCCGAAGCGCAACCACCTCGCGGTGCGCACCGAGGACCACCCGCTCGAGTACCTCGAGTTCGAGGGCGAGATCCCCGAGGGCAACTACGGCGCCGGCACGATGCGCGTCTGGGACCGCGGGACGTACGAGCTGCACAAGTTCCGCGCCGACGAGGTGATGGTCACCTTCCACGGCGAGCGGCTCGAGGGCAAGTACGTCCTGTTCCGCACCGGCGGCAAGAACTGGATGATCCACCGCATGGATCCGCCCCAGGACGCGGATCGCGAGCCGATGCCGGAGAAGCTCGAGCCGATGCTCGCCCGCTCCGGGGAGCTCCCGCCCGACGACGGGCGCTGGGCCTACGAGATCAAGTGGGACGGGGTGCGGGCGCTCGGCTACGTCGAGGGCGGCCGGCTGCGGCTGGCGAGCCGCAACGGTCGCGACATCACGCCGCGCTACCCGGAGCTGCGCGAGCTGGGCCGCGCGCTGGGCTCCCACGAGGCGGTGCGTCGACGGCGAGGTGGTGTCCTTCGGGCCCGACGGCAAGCCGAGCTTCCAGCGCCTCCAGGGACGCATGCACCTCGCCTCCGAGAACGCGGTGCGGCGGATGTCGCAGCGCGAGCCGGTGACCTACGTGATCTTCGACCTGCTGTTCCTCGACGGGCACTCGCTGATGGCGTTGCCCTACGAGGAGCGGCGCGAGCGGCTGGTCGAGCTCGGGCTCAACGGCCCGGCATGGCAGACGCCCGCCCATCGCGTGGGTGACGGCGCGCCGCTGCTCGAGGCCACGCGGATGCAGGGGCTGGAGGGCGTCATCGCCAAGCGGCTCGACAGCCCGTACGCGCCCGGCCGCCGCACGCCGGCGTGGGTGAAGGTCAAGAACTACCGCCGCGCCGACGTCGTCGTCGGCGGCTGGCTGCCGGGGGAGGGCAACCGGTCGGGGCGCCTGGGCGCGCTGGTCGTCGGCGTGCACGACGACGACGGCGTCCTCAAGTACGCCGGCCGCGTCGGCACGGGGTTCGACCAGCGCGAGCTCGATCGCCTGGGTCGGCTGCTGGCCGACCGCGCTCTGGAGGAGTCGCCGTTCGAGGGACGCCAGCCGCCGAAGGCCGCGCACTTCGTGCGGCCCGAGCTCGTGGCGTCGGTGGAGTACTCGGAGTGGACGCAGGCCGGGACGCTGCGGCAGCCGTCCTACAAGGGGCTCCGGGACGACGTGGATCCGTTGGAAGTGACCCGGCCGGAGCCGTAGCAGGCGCCGGTGGCGTCGGGCGGCGGGTTGTGGCGCCGTAACGGCCTGGGCGGGGTGGGGGAGGGGGTTGGTTTCCTCGGTTCGAGTCGTGTGGTGCACCTTTCGAGGAACGCTGTCGCGCCGCCGCGCAGCGTTCCTCGTCACGTGCGTCCCACCGTGTCTCTCGAGGACACCGATACGCCACCCCTTCCCCTCAGTGCAAAGCCGTTACGGCGCCGGCACCCCCGCCACGTCGCCGGCGCCTGCCACACCAACGCCCCGAATCAGATCCGCCGCCCGCTCGGCCACGGCGATCGTGGGCGCGTTGGTGTTGCCGCGCGGCACGCGTCGGCATCACGGAGGCGTCGACCACGCGGAGCCCCTCGACGCCACGCACGCGCAGCTCGGTGTCGACCACCGACGTCGCGTCTGTGCCCATCCGGCAGGTGCCGACCGGGTGGTAGATCGTCTGGCAGGTCTGGCGCATGTGGGCCTCGAGCTCGGCGTCCGAGTCGCCCGCCGGGACCATGTTGGGCGTCTCCGCGTAGCGCGAGAGCGGGCCGCTGCGCACCATCTCGGTGACCATCCGCAGGCCTGCCACCCCGGACGCCACGTCGTCGGGCTCCGTGTAGTAGGCGTGCATGATGAACGGCTTGCCGGTGGGGTCGGGCGTGGTGACCGCGACCATGCCGCGGGAGCGCGGCTTGAGCACGCAGGCCGAGAGCGTGAAGCCGTGGGCCGGCGGGGCGAGCAGGCCCTCCTGCTCGAACACGACCGGGACCATGTGGAACTGCACGTCGGGCGCGTCGAGGCCGTCGCGGGTGCGGGCGAAGCCGCCGTTCTCGCCGATGTTGGAGGTCAGCGGCCCCTGGCCCTGCATCCACATCGCGAGGTTCGCGTCGTTGAGCGCGTCCTTGAGCGAGGACTCGTCCTGGCAGAAGTACGTCACGCCGGCGGTCGGATGGTCCTGGAGGTTCATGCCGACCTCCGGCGACTCGGCGACCAGCGGGATCTGCAGCAGCTCGAGCTCCTCGGGGCGCCCGATGCCGGACAGCATCAGCACCTGCGGCGAGTTGTAGGCACCGCCGCACACGATCACCTCGCGCTCGGCCTCCCAGGTCAGCGCCTCGCCGGCCCTTGCGGCCGCCACGCCCACGGCGCGCCCATCCGAGAAGAGCACCTTGAGCACCTGCGCGTGCGTCTCCACCGTGAGGTTCGGGCGGTCCATGACCGGGTGCAGGTAGGCGACCGCGCAGCTGGCGCGGCGCCCGTCGCGCTGGGTCACCTGGTACCAGCCGTAGCCGTCCTGCTCGCCGTCGTTGAAGTCGTCGTTGAGGGGGAGCCCCATGCCCTCGACCGTCTCGAGGAAGGCGCCGCACATCGCGCTGCGCGCCCGTGCCTCGGACACCGGCAGCGGCCCGCCCGCGCCGTGGAACTCCGACGCGCCGCGCTCGTTGTCCTCGGCGCGGATGAAGTAGGGGAGCAGGTCGTCCCAGCCCCAGCCCTCGAGGCCCCAGTCGTCGTAGTCGAGCGGGTTGCCGCGGATGTAGATCATCGCGTTCAGCGACGAGGAGCCGCCGAGCATCTTGCCGCGCGGGAGGTAGATGCGGCGGTTGTGCGCGCCGGGCTCCCAGCCCGTGATGTGGTCCCAGTCGTGCTGGGTGCGGAACAGCGCGCTGAACGCGGCGGGGATGTGGATGAAGTCGGCCGTGTCCGGTGGGCCGGCCTCGACGAGCAGCACCCGGACGTCCGGGTCCTCGCTCAGGCGGTTGGCGAGCACGCAGCCCGCCGACCCGGCACCCACGATCACGTAGTCGTACACCGCGCCATCCTCCTCCTCGAGTAGGGCGATCTTGCCATGCTTGGGCGGTGCCGACGACTCTTGTGCTGTTCGGCGCGACGGGGGATCTCGCGCGCAACAAGCTATGGCCCGCCCTGCACGACCTGGCGGCGTCGGGCAAGCTGCCCGACCGACTGAGCATCCTCGGCATCTCGCGCTCCGCGAGCACGGAGGAGATGCGCGAGCTGGCCGACGGGAGCGGGCGCGAGGGCGCACGCTTGGACACGCCGGACGCCTGGAAGGAGCTGGTCAACCGGATCGAGGCCGTCAACGGCGCCGCCGACGATCCCGAGCTCTACGAGCGCCTGCAGGAGGCGCTCGACGAGCGGCCCGGCGAGCGGCTGACGTACCTCTCGGTGGCGCCGTCGCTGTTCGGCGAGATCTCGGCGCGCCTCGCCGGGATCGGCCTCGGCCGCGAGGCGCACGAGGCGTCGCGGCTCGTGGTCGAGAAGCCGTTCGGCGAGGACCTCGAGAGCTCCCGCGAGCTGCGCGCGCAGCTGCACGAGCACTTCGACGAGGAGCAGCTGCTGCGGATCGACCACTACCTCGGCAAGGAGGCCGCGCAGAACCTCCTCGTGCTGCGCTTCGTCAACGGCATCTTCGAGCCGCTGTGGGACCGCCGCTCGATCGAGTCGATCCAGGTCACGGTGGCCGAGGACGGCGGCGTCGACGGCCGCGGCGACTTCTACGACGCCACCGGAGCGCTGCGCGACGTCGGCCAGAACCACCTCCTCCAGCTGCTCGCGCTGGCGCTGATGGACGCGCCGACCCGCGCCCAGGGCGAGGAGCTGCGCGCCGAGCGCCTGAAGGTCCTGCGGGCGATCAAGCCGATCGAGCCCGCCGACGCCGTGCTCGGCCAGTACGCGGGCTACGACGACGAGGAGGGCGTCAAGGACGGCTCGCGCACCGACACCTACGCGGCGATGCGCGTGGAGGTCGACTCGTGGCGCTGGGCGGGCGTGCCGTGCTACCTGCGCACCGGCAAGCGGCTGACCGCCAAGCAGGCCGAGATCGCCGTCGCGTTCCGGCCCTCGCCGCACATGCCGTTCGCGGTCTCCGACGGCTGGGCGGGCGCGAACCGGCTGATCATCGGCATCCAGCCGGAGCACGTCCAGCTCCACGTCACCGGCAAGCGCCCCGGCTCGGGCCTGGACCTCGTGAAGGTCGAGCTCGACTTCGACGCCGGCGAGGCCGCCAAGCGCGACGCCCCGGAGGCCTACGAGCGCCTGCTCGGCGACGCGCTGGCCGGCGACGGCACGCTGTTCACCTCCAGCGCCGAGGTCGAGGCCCAGTGGGCGGCCGTCGAGCCGCTGATCCACCACCGCCCCGACCCGCTGCCCTACGAGCGCGGCACCGCGGGCCCTTCGAAGGCCGAGGACGTCCCCGGCCGCGACGGGCGCCGCTGGAGGCCCCTTGGTTAGGACGCGCATCCGGGCGGTCGCGCTGCTGCCCGTCGCGGTCACGCTCGCGGCCGCGCTCTGGATGCACGCCGCGCCCGCCGACCAGCTCGCGCGCACGCTGCCGACCGAGGACGCCTACTACGTCCTCGCCGTCGCCCGCCACGCGGCGATCGGGGACGGCGTCACCGCCGACGGGCGGATCGACACGAATGGCTTCCAGCCGCTGTGGGCGGCGGTCAACGTCCCGCTGTACGCGATCGCCGGCGGCGACCGGATCACGGGCCTGCGGCTCTCGCAGCTGCTCTCCACGCTGCTCTGGCTCGGCTTCCTCGCCCTACTGGCCCTGCACGCCCGCGAGCTCGCCCGCCGCCACGGGGGCGACGGGAGGATCGCCGCCTCCGCGGCGCTGATCCTCGCCGGGGGCGCGGTGAGCGTGTTCCGGCTCTTCCACAACGGTCTGGAGACCGGGCTGACGCTCGTGCTGCTGGCCGGCGCCGTGCTGCTGCTCGACCGGTGGGAGCGCTGGACGCCGCGGCGCGTTCTCGCGGCCGGCGTGGTGCTGGGGCTGCTGTGTCTCGGGCGCGTCGACGAGGTCGCGTTCGTGATGGCGTTCGGCGCCGTGTCGGTCGTCCGCGCGTGGCGCGCCGGGCGACCGCGGAGCGCGCTCGCGCCGCTGGTGGCGTGCGCGATCGCCGCTCTCGTGCTGTCCCCGTGGATCGCCTACAACTTCTCGCTCGACGGCTCGCCCATGCCGAGCTCGGGCAAGGCGGAGAGCTCGGGCGTCGACATCCCCCACAACCTGGACTCGGCGCTGCGCGCCGCGGGCGGGTGGTCGGTCCCGGCGGTGCTACGCCCGAGCATGCACTTCACGGAGATGCCGGTGTCCGAGGTGCTCTCCGTGCTCGCGCTGCTGCTCGTCGCCGCGGCGGTCGTCTCGGTGCGCCGCCGCGCCAAGCCGCCGCTCGGCCAGGGCACGACCGCGCTGATCGTGTTCGTGGCGGCGATCGGGGTCTTCTACATCGCGCGCTTCGGCCCGTGGTGGTTCATGGAGCGCTACCTCGCGCCGCTGCTCCTGCTGACGATCCCGTGGCTGGCCACCGCGCTCGAGCTGCGCCGCCCCTCGCCGCGGGCGCTCCCGGCGCTGGCGGCGATCGTGCTGGTCGCCAACGTCCCGATCCTCGCCGTCCTGGTGGCGGGCGACGCGGACCCGCCGGCGTGGGCGGCGCGCGACTCCAACCTCGGCGCGCACCCCAACCTCAACGTCACCGAGCAGCTCGCGTGGATCGACGACCACGTGAGCCCGAGCTGCGTCGTGGGCGCCTACGAGACCGGCACGCTCCTGTACTTCCGCCCCCGCACGGTCAACCTCGACGGCAAGGTCGACCACGACGCGCTGGAGGCGCGCCTGGAGAACCGCAGCCCGGACTACGTCGACGCGCGCGGCGTCGACGTGATGGTCGACATCGAGAGCGGGCCGGCGCGCGGGCTGCGCCCCGGCGCGTTCCACAAGGTCGAGGACATGGGCCGCTACGAGGCATGGGTGCGGAATGGGCGCGACGCCACTTGCCTGATCGGGTAGGCGAATGCACATGACCCCCACGAGACGACTCGCTGACACGCAGGTGTTCCCCATCGGGCTCGGCGGCATGCCGATGTCCCTGTCCAGCCGCCCGCCGGAGGAGCGCTCGCTGCGCACCATCCAGGCCGCGCTCGACGCCGGCGTGAACTTCATCGACACCGCCGACGCGTACTCGGCGAACTCTGACGACTTCGGCCACAACGAGCGCCTGATCGCCAAGGCGCTCAACGGTCGCGACGACGTGCTCGTCGCCACCAAGGGCGGCCACACGCGCACGGCCGACGGCGGGTGGGAGCTCGACGGGCGCCCGGAGTACCTCAAGCGCGCCTGCGAGGCCTCGCTGAAGGCGCTCGGCACCGACCAGATCGACCTCTACCAGTACCACCGCCCCGACCCGGAGGTCCCCTACGCCGAGTCGATCGGCGCGCTGAAGGAGCTCCAGGACGAGGGCAAGGTCCGCTGGGTCGGGATCTCCAACGCGAACGCGGAGCAGATCCAGGAGGCGCTCTCGATCGCGGACATCGTGTCCGTGCAGAACCAGCTCTCGCTCGAGTACACCTCCCCGCTCACCAACGGCGAGGTCGAGCTCTGCACCAAGCTCGGGGTCGCGTTCCTGCCGTGGTCGCCGCTGGGCGGCATCTCCAGCGCCGGCGACGCCGCCGGGGCGCACGATCCGGTGCGCGAGGCCGCCGACGCGCACGGCGTCTCCCCGCAGCAGGTCGCGCTCGCCTGGCTGCTGTCGCTGAGCCCCGTGATGATCCCGATCCCGGGTGCCAGCCGGCCCGAGTCGATCGCCGACTCCGCGCAGGCCGCCGCGCTCGAGCTCACGCAGGAGGAGTTGCAGGCCATCGGCAACGTGGCCGCGGCCGCATAGAATTCCCTTCATGCCCCGATCGATGTGGAGTGGCGCGATCTCGTTTGGCCTGGTCAACGTCCCGGTCAAGCTCTACTCGGCCGTCTCGAAGAAGACCGTCCGCTTCAACCAGCTCAACGCGGAGACGGGCAACCGGATCCAGCAGAAGCGGGTCGACCCAGAGACCGGCGAGGAGGTCGGATACGACCAGATCGTCAAGGGCTACGAGCTGACGAAGGACCACTACGTCGTCCTCACGCCCGACGAGCTCGACGCGCTGGATCCCGCGAAGACGCGGACGGTCGACATCGAGGACTTCGTCGACCTCGAAGAGATCGACCCCGTGTACTACGACCATCCGTACTACCTCGTGCCGGACAAGGGCGCCGCGAAGGCCTACGCGCTGCTGCTGGGGGCGATGAAGGAGGCCAACAAGGTCGCCATCGCCCGCGTGGTGCTGCGCTCCAAGGAGCAACTGGTGGCGATCCGGCCGTCTGGTGACGGTGACGTCCTGATGATGGAGACGATGCTCTTCCACGACGAGGTCGTGCCGTCCGACGACATCGACGACATGCCGGACGCCGACGACCTCAAGGCGACGGACCGCGAGCTGAAGATGGCCCAGCAGCTGATCGACTCGCTGTCGAGCGAGTTCGACCCGTCGCGTTACAAGGACGAGTACCGGGAGCAGGTGCTCGAGCTGATCGAGAAGAAGGCGGCGGGCGAGGAGATCGCGGTCCAGCCCCAAGCCGAGGAGCCGGCGCGCGTGCCGGACCTCATGGCCGCGCTCGAGGCGAGCCTCGCGGCGGTCAAGGACAAGGACGGCGGCGACAACGGCAAGGCCGAGACCAAGAAGTCGTCCTCGAAGTCCTCGGGCTCGAAGTCGAGCTCGAAGAAGGAAAAGGCGAAGGCCTGACCGACCCGCGGGTCGACGCCGCGCTCGCGGAGGCCTTCGCGAGCGCCGAGGAGCGCGCCGTCGACGCGGGCGCGCTGCGCATGGTGGTCCTCTCCGACCACCACAAGGGCATCCGCGACCGCGCCGACGACTTCCTGGCCTGTGAGCCCGCGTACTGCGCGGCGCTCGGCCACTACCTCGAGCAGGGCTTCCATCTGCACGTGCTGGGCGACGCCGAGGAGCTGTGGGAGAACGACCCCGGCCCGGTGCTGGCGCACGGCTCCGGCTACGCGGAGGTCCTGGCGCTGGAGGCGGAGTTCCACGCCGCGGGGCGCTACGACCGCTACTTCGGCAACCACGACGACCTGTGGTCGCACCCCGACGCGGTGCGCGCCCATCTGCACCGGATCTTCCCGGGGCTGCAGGTCCGCGAGGGCCTCCGGCTGCGGGTCACGCGCCCCGGGAAGCCGGACGGGCTGCTGTTCCTCGTCCACGGCCACCAGGGCAGCCCTGACAGCGACCAGCGCCGGTGGATCGCGCGGCTGTTCGTGCGCTACATGTGGCGGCCGATCCAGCGCAAGTCCGGCTACACGGGCGTCACGCCGTCGCGCGACTACTCGCTGCGGGCGCGGCTGTCGCGTCAGATGTCCGAGTGGGCCCTGCGCCACCCGCGCAAGCCCGTGCTGATCGCGGGCCACACGCACAAGCCCGTCTTCTGGGACTCGCTGCCCAAGCCACCCGACCCGCCGGCCGGGCACGGCCGCGCCGCGCACGAGTACGCCGCGGCGCTCGCCCGCAACCCCCGTCGCACCTACACGCTCGAGACGCCCTGCTACTTCAACAGCGGCTGCTGCTGCTTCGGCGACGGCGACGTCACCGGGCTGGAGATCGCCGACGGCGAGATCCGCCTCGTCCGCTGGTCGGCCGAGCGCAAGGTGATCGCCGCGCGCTCGCTCGACGAAGTCCTCGACGCCGTCGCCTAGTCATCCATCTCGAACCACACGCGCGTACGCGGTGTGTGGTCCACGCCCCAGCGATCCGAGAGCTCCGCGACGAGCACGAGGCCCCAGCCGGACGCGCGCAGCGGGTCCGTGGGCGCGTCGCGGACCTCGAAGCCCTGCCCCGGGTCGTGCACCTCGACCCGCAGCGTGCCGCCGGTGAGCGCGACGACGAGCCGGACCGCCTCGCCCTCGGCGTGGCGGACGGCGTTGGTGACGAGCTCGGAGACCAGCAGCCGGACGTCGCGCATCCGCTCCGAGGACAGGTTGGAGCCGAGCTGCTCGAGCGCGGAGCGGGCGCGCGCGGGCGCCGACGGGCTGCTCTCGAGCTCGAGGTCGAAGGTCATGTCGCCGTCCCGTTCGGCGGGGCGTCGACGAAGTCCAGCCGCTCGTCCATGCGGGTGATCTCGAACACGCGCTGGACGGTCTCCGAGCCGCGCACGAGCAGCAGGCCCCGGCCCGCACGCTCGAGCCCGCGGGCCGCGAGCGCGACCACGCGCAGCCCGCTGGAGTCCAGGAACGCGAGCCCGCGGAGGTCGAGCACGACCCGCCGCACGTCGTCGTGCGCGGCCAGCCGGCCGATCTCCTCGTCGAGGGCCGGGGCGCCGGACAGGTCGAGCTCTCCGGAAAGCGCGATCACCGCGTCGCCGGCGCTCGACAGCGTCGTTTCGAAGGAGAGGGGGGCCACCTCGACCGGGAAGCCTAAACGCAAGTGCCAGTGGGGAGACTGAAGCGATGCCCAGACTCCGCCGAGCGGACTGCTCTGGCCCCGGTTTCAGGCGCGTCCAGCGGGGCAAGGGCTTCAGCTACCTCGACGAGGACGGCGACCCGATCGACGAGCCGGACGTGGTCGAGCGCATCCGCGAGCTCGGCATCCCGCCGGCCTGGGGCGAGGTCTGGATCTGCCCGTGGAACAACGGTCACATCCAGGCCACGGGCACGGACAAGGCGGGCCGCAAGCAGTACCTCTACCACCCGGAATGGCGCCGCCGGCGCGACGCCGAGAAGTTCGACGAGATGCTGGACTTCGCGAAGGCCCTGCCACCGCTGCGCGAGCACGTGGCCGCCGACCTCCGCGACAGCGACGCGCTGACCCGCGAGCGCGTGCTGGCCTGCGCCGTCCGCCTGTTGGACCGCGGGTTCTTCCGCATCGGCACCGAGGAGTACACGGCCACCAACGAGTCGTTCGGGCTGGCGACGATGCGCAAGGAGCACGTCACCCTCGAGGAGAACGACGTGATGGTCTTCGACTACCCGGCCAAGAGCGGCAAGCGCCGCGTGCAGGCGATCGTGGACCCGCTGGTGATCGATGTGGTCGGAAAGCTCAAGCGCCGCCGCGGCGGGGGCGAGGAGCTGCTCGCCTACAAGCGCGGGCGCCGCTGGCACGACCTCCGCTCCGGCGACATCAACGAGTACCTCAAGGAGGTCACCGGCGCGGACTACTCGGCCAAGGACTTCCGCACCTGGAACGCCACCGTGCTGGCCGCGACGGCGCTGGCGGTGTCCGGCGAGGTCGCGGGCAGCAAGACCGGCCGCAAGCGTGCCGTCTCGCGCGCCGTCAAGGAGGTCGCCTACTACCTCGGCAACACGCCGGCGGTGTGCCGTGCCTCCTACATCGACCCGCGCGTGTTCGACGCCTACCAGGGCGGGCTGATCATCAAGCCGGTGCTCGGGGGAGACGTCGGCGAGTCGCCCGACGGGGAACTCCCGATCCACCAGCGTGCGGTGGAGGAGGCGGTCATCGACCTGATCGGCGAGCGCACCTCGTCGCCCGGGCTCGAGAAGATCGCTGCCTGACGCACCGGCGGCGGTACGCTTGGCCATGTGACGGACGATTCCGTTGCCGCCGAGCGAGAATCCGCCCTCCGCTATCGCGAGGCCAAGGCCGACGAGCGCGAGCGTCTCGCCGACGAGCGAGAGCGTGCGGCCGACGACCGAGAGCGCGCGGCCGACCAGCGGGAGCGCGAGGCGGACGTGCGAGAGGGCTCGGTCGCCGAGCGCGAGGAGGCTCGCCTCGCGCGCGAGCAAGACCGCGCGGGCCGCGGGCGCGACGCCTCGAAGCGCGAGCAGGCGGAGGTGCGCCGGGAGATGGCCGCCAGCGACCGCGCCGGCGCCGACGACGGCGGATCGGTCGGACGACCCTGAAGCTACGCCTGGTTGAGCACGTTCCGGCCGAGGAAGCGGTTGAGCGGCCCGGCGGTGACGCCGTGGACGGCGATCGACACGACGACGCAGGCGATCGCGGTCCATACGATCAGCTCGCGCTCGTCGCGGGGGAGCGGTGAGCCGACGGCGGCCGCCGTCGCCACGTAGAACAGCGTCCCGACGCCGCGCACGCCGAACCAGGCGAGGAAGGCCCGCTCGCCGGGGCGCTGCAGGCGCGAGCCCAGCAGCGCGAGGTTCACGGTCAGCGGCCGCAGCACGAAGATCACCAGCAGCACGAGGCCCCAGCCGGCGAGCCCCGGCGTCCCGAGCCCGTCGAGCGTGAGCAGCGAGCCGAGGAGCAGGATCACCGCGAGCTCGCCGAACTTCTCGACGATCTCGGCGCCGTCGTGGACCCGCGCGTTCATCTCGTGATCGCGCTCGTAGCGGCGGAACGCGAGCCCGCCCGCGAACACCGCCAGGAACCCGTACGCGCCCAGCGCCTCGGTCACGCCGTAGATGGCGAGGGTGGCCGCCACCGCGACCCAGCCGTCGAGCGCGGGGATCAGCAGCTCGCGATCGCGCAGCCAGACCATCAGCGCCGCGATCCCGTAGCCCATGCGCGGCGCCGGCCACGATCCCGATCGCGATGCCGTAGACGAGGTCGACGAGCGCCCACTCGACGACGCTGGACTTCTCCGCGATGACGAGCCCGAGGAGCACGAACGGGAACGCGAGCCCGTCGTTGAACCCCGCCTCGGCGCTGATCCCGAAATTCGGCTCGTGCTCCTCCTCCTCGCCGGGCGGCCCACGCCGATGTCGCCGGCCAGCACGGGATCCGTGGGGGCGAGCGCCGCCGCGAGCACGATCGCCGCCCCTGCCGAGAGGCCCATCACCGCCGTCCCGAACAGCGCGGCCAGCGCGATGAACAGGGGCATGCCGATGACGAGCAGCCGGGTGACGGTGCTCCATGCGCGCCAGTTGAGGGCCCGCTCGAGCTTGAGCCCGGTGGAGAACAGCGCGATCACCACGGCCAGCTCCGTGGCGTGCTCGATCAGGACCGAGTCCGCGAGCGGGTCGATCCAGCCGATGCCGATCGCGCCGATCGCGATCGCGGCGACGACGCCCAGCCCGAGGTAGATCAGCGACGCCGAGAAGGCGCGCTCGTGCTCGTGCGAGAGCGCGCCGATCGCGGCGAAGACGGCGAGGCCGAGGAAGGCCAGCCCGACGCCCCAGGGGTCGCCGAGGTGCAGGCCGGTGTCGGCGGCGAGGGGCAGTGCCACGCGCGAGCAGGCTAGACGCCCGGCATCCGCGCCCGCGCGTGCCGCGCGCGCTACCGGCAAGAACCCGGGCTTGCGCTCAGGCTCGCGCTCGGGCTCGCGCGGCTGGTCCGGCGGTGGGCGGGAGCGGGTCGTCGGGAGACGGGGTGTCCGGGCCCTCAGGCACGACGGGCGTCTCGCGGCCCGGCGTCGGATCGGCCGGGACGACGGGCTCTTGCGGCACGACGGGCTGGGCCGGCTCGACTGGCTGGGGAACTTCGAGTGTGGCCATCCCTGCGGCCTACCCGGGTGGGCTGGCGGGCAGGCGTAGCGTGTGGAGGGTGGCCGACGAGGCGACACCTCCGCTGCGCGTGATCGGGATCGGCGCCTCCGCCGGCGGCGTCGACGCGCTCACGCAGATCATGGCGGCGCTGCCCGCCGACCTGCCGCACGCGATCCTCGTGGTGCTGCACCTCCCGGCCGGCGGGCGGAGCCTGCTGGCCGCGATCCTCGACCGGACCTGCGCGCTCCCCGTCAGCACGGCCGAGGACGGGCAGGCGCTCGCCGCCGGCGGGGTCCTCGTCGCCCCGCCCGACCACCACCTGCTCGTGCGCGACGGCCGCGTCGCGCTCACGCGCGGGCCGAAGGAGAGCGCCGC
Source organism: uncultured Solirubrobacteraceae bacterium (assembly GCA_963723395.1). GTDB lineage: Bacteria > Actinomycetota > Thermoleophilia > Solirubrobacterales > Solirubrobacteraceae > DATFQI01. The sequence goes on from CAVRQL010000012.1 coordinate 230,141, forward strand.
GCGCCCCGCGGTCGACGCGATGTTGCGGTCGATCGCGCTCTCCAGCGGCCCGGCGGGCGTCGCGGTGATCCTCTCCGGCGCGCTCGGGGACGGGAGCAACGGCGCGCTGATGGTGGCACGGGCCGGCGGGATGGTGATCGTCCAGGACCCGAAGGACGCGATCATGCCGAGCATGCCCGAGCACGCGCTCGCCGCGGTCGCCGACAAGGCCCACCTCGTCCTGCCCGCGGCGGCGATCGGCGCCGCACTGGGCGGCCTCGGAGATGAGGGGGCGCAGATGCGGGACGATGAGGCGATGGCGAGCGCCCCGATTGGCACGACCGACGAGGGTGACGCCGCGTGAGCGCTGCGACCGACGCGAGCTTCGAGGCGCTGCTCGAGTTCCTCAAGCAGTCGCGGGGCTTCGACTTCACGGGCTACAAGCGCGGAAGCCTCGAGCGGCGGTTCAACCGCCGCATGGAGGCCATCGGGTGCGGCAGCTACGGCGACTACCTGGACTACCTCGAGGTCCATCCGGAGGAGTTCGAAGAGCTCTTCGACGCGCTGCTGATCAACGTCACGAGCTTCTTCCGTGACGCCGCCGCGTGGCAGTCGCTGCGCGAGAGCGTCATCCCCGATCTGCTCGCGCGCCGGGCCGACGACGACCCGATCCGCGTCTGGAGCGCCGGCTGCGCCTCCGGGCAGGAGACCTACTCGCTCGCGATGACCCTCGCCGAGGCCCTCGGGCCGGAGGAGTACCGCCGCAGGGTGAAGATCTACGGCACCGACATCGACGAGGACGCGCTGGCCCAGGCGCGGGCGGCGTCCTTCACCGCCAAGGAGGTGGAAGGGGTCCCCGAGGACCTGCTCGAACGCTATTTCGAGCGCAGCGACCGGCGCTACGCGTTCCGCGACGCCCTGCGACGGACGGTCATCTTCGGGCGCAACAACCTGCTCGAGGACGCACCGATCTCGCGCCTGGACCTGCTGGCGTGCCGCAACACGATGATGTACTTCACGGCCGACAGCCAGGAGCGGATCCTGCGGCATTTCCACTTCGCGCTCGTGGAGGGCGGGGCGATGATGCTCGGCAAGTCCGAGATGATGCTCACGCACCGCTCCTCGTTCGCCGCCATCGACCTCCAGCAGCGGATCTTCCGCCGCGACGGCCGCCCCCGATCGCTGCGCGACCGCGTCGCCGAGCTGGGGGCGAGTGAGAGCCACCTCGCGCTCCAGCTCTCCGAGGACGAGCGGATCAGCCGCGACGTCGCGCTGGAGGTCGGCCCGCAGCCGATGCTGCTGGTGTCGCGCTCCGGCGTGCTCACCTTCGCCAACCTCGCCGCCCGTGCGCTGTTCGGGATCGGCGTGGACACCCTCGGGCGCCCGTTCGGCGAGCTGGACATCTCCACCCGGCCGGCGGATCTGCGCGGGCCGGTGGAGGAGGCGGTGCGCGAGCGCCGCCGGGTGTCGGTCGGCGAGGTGCGCTTCTCGCCGTCCAAGGGCGAGGAGCGCCGGCTCGAGGTCACGGTCAGTCCGCTGCTTCCCGACGGGAGCGCCGCGTACGGCGCCTCGGTGGTGTTCAACGACACGACGCGCTACGTGGCGCTCGAGCGGGAGCTCGAGGCCGGCCGCCGCGACCTCCAGCTCGCCTACGAGGAGCTGCAGTCGACGATCGACGAGCTCGAGACGACCAACGAGGAGCTGCAGTCGGCCAACGAGGAGCTGCAGACGACCAACGAGGAGCTCCAGTCGACCAACGAGGAGCTCGAGACGATGAACGAGGAGCTCCAGTCGACCAACGAGGAGCTCGAGACCATCAACGACGAGTTGCGCGACCGCACCGTCGAGCTCGACCGCTCCAACGAGTTCCTCGAGGCGATCCTCACCTCGCTCGGGCTCGCCGTCGCGATCCTGGACCGCGAGCACCGCGTGCTCGTCTGGAACCAGCACGCCGAGGACCTGTGGGGCATCCGGCAGGACGAGGCGGTCGGCCAGCATTTCCTGGCGCTCGACATCGGGCTCCCGACCGAGCGGCTCGCGCCGGTCCTGCGGGGCGTCCTCGGCGGCAAGGGCGACGAGCGGGCGGAGCTGGAGATGGAGGCCGTCAACCGCCGCGGCCGGGCGATCACCTGCGCCGCGACGGTGATGGCGTTCGCGGACGGCGACGGCGGCCGGCGGCCGGCGGGCGCGATCGTGCTGATGCGCGACGCGCCGCACGACGGCGCGGGCTAGCGAGGCTTCGCGGGGTCCCCGTCCCGGCGGCGGAACCGCTTCTCGCGCTCCTGCCGGCGGACGTTCGCGCGTTGCGTGCTGGTCCGGACCATCTCCTCCGAGCGGCGGGCGGTCTCGCGCAGCTGCTCGACCTGGACCGCGGAATCGTCGCGCAACCGCGACAGGGCGGCGCGCAGCTCGGCGCCCGCCGCGCCCGCGACCGCCGCCTGGTCCTGCGTCTCGTCGGGATGCGGGGACAACGACGAGCCGAGCGGCTCGTCGCCGGACTCGGCGCCGATCAGCCGGCGCCGGATCGGCACCACGCGCCGGGCCTCGCCGGAGGGGAGGCCGACGGGCTCGCCCCTGATCACCCAGGTGCCGTTGTCGCGCCGGATCAGCTCGTCGCGCTCGGCCAGCTTGGCGACGGCGGTCGAGACCGTCGGGCGGCGCGCGCCGACGAGCTGTCCCAGCATGCGGTGCGAGAGCGTCAGCGGCACGAGCACTCCGTCGCTCGTCATGCGCCCCCAGCGGTCGGCGAGATGCCAGAACAGCGCGAGGATCCGGCGGTCGACGCGGTTGAGCTGCGAGATCGCCTGCGTCACCGCCAGTCGCTGCGCGCGCTCGTTGAGCCGGTCGATGAGGACGGAGTTGACCTCAGGCCATTGGGTGAGCCGGCCGGCGAAGCGCCGGTCCAGCACCGCAACGCGGCTCTCGGTCAGCGCACTCCAGCGGATCTCGAGCTTGAGCATCGGTACCTCGTCGTGGATCGCCCACGGGCGCACCACGTCGCCGGGGCCGAGCAGCTCGGTGCTCACCGTGTCCGAGACGACGACCTCGCGCGAGACGACCCCGTCGAGCAGGAGCAGCCCGACGTGCTCCGGGTTGGTGGTGGCCATGCGGGCCGCGGCCAGAGGCCCGGGGGCGAGGCGGTGGACCTCCACCTGCAGCTGGGCGCGCGCCTGCTCATGGCGCGCTTCCGGGATCAGGGCGCCGAGCTCTTCGTCGAGCTCGAGGAGCGGGTGGGTGCGACGCGTTGTCATGCAGGTGACTCCACAAGGTCGCACACCCGGGGTGTGGCGGTGAGATTTATACCGCGCTGGTCACTACGCAAACCTGATTCGCGCGGGGTCAGACCGGGACGTACGGAATGTCCCAGAGCAGGCACGCCGCGACCACGGCGGCCGCGACCAGCACGCCCGCGGCGACGGTGAGCCGCTTCTGGGCCGGGGTCGCCTGCGCGGCCTTGCGACGCGCCTCCTCGCCCTTGATCAGCGCCTTCTCGAGCAGGCGCTCGGCCCACTCGAACTCCAGCGAGAGGATCGCGAGCCCGATCGGGATCACCACGAAGGCGGGACCCGGGAGCGCGAGCATCGCGATGCCGACCAAGGTCACGACCGCGCCGAGGGCGACGAACGCCCAGCGGTACAGCCGGCCGCGCTGCTTGTGCTCCTTCTGACGCTCCCGCAGCTTGCGGACGAGCTCTGGCTCGGGGCGCTCGGGCGCGGCGGTCATCCGCCGCAAACGGTAGCGGTGCTCAGTGCGGGCGGGAGCGGGAGAGCTCGAACCAGACGCAGAAGCCGTCGTCGCGCCGGACGCCCCAGCGGTCGGACATGCGCTCGAGCAGGAGGAGGCCGTAGCCGCCCGGCCGGCCGCGCTCGGGCACCGTGGGCTGGCGCCCCTCGAAGCCCTGCGCCGTGGTCCCAGACCTCGACGCGGACGCCCTCGGAGAGGAGCTCGGTCTCGATCGCCAGCTCGCCGGACTCGTCGGATCCGCCGTGGCGCACGCTGTTGGTGGCCAGCTCGGAGACGAGCAGCTCGACATCCCCGAGCAGCGTGTCGGAGAGCTCTCCCGCGAGCTCGTCGCGCACGGCGCGGCGCGCCTGGCGGGCGGCCAGCGCGCCGCCGCTGAATCGGCGAGTTCGTACGGTCACAGTGCTCTTCTGCCCGCGGCCGGACGGGCTGAACCGGGGATCGGTCACAAAGGGGACTGGGCGCGAGTCGCTAGGTTCGGCGCGTGCCCCAGCCGAAGCGAGTCGAGGTCGACGTGGACGGCCGCACGCTGTCGCTCTCGAACCTCGACAAGGTGCTCTATCCGCGCGCCCCGTTCACCAAGGGCCAGGTGATCGACTACTACACGCGGATCGCCCCGGTGCTGCTCCCGCACCTCGCCGACCGGGCGCTCACGCTCAAGCGCTACCCGAACGGCGTCGAGGCGCCGTTCTTCTACGAGAAGAACTGCCCGACGCACCGGCCGGACTGGGTGCGCACCGCCACGATTCCCATCCGCACGGACGGCCGCACGATCGACTTCTGCGTCGTCGACGACCTCCCGACGATCGTGTGGCTGGCCAACCTCGCCGACCTCGAGCTGCACCCGTCGCTCGCGCGCGTCGGCGACTCCGCGCGCGCCGACGATCCTCGCGTTCGACCTCGACCCGGGCCCGCCGGCCACGATCGTGGAGTGCTCACGCGTGGCCCTCGAGCTGCGCGAGGTCTTCGGTCAGCTCGGGCTGCAGGGGTTCCCGAAGACCTCGGGCTCGAAGGGCATGCAGGTCTACGTGCCGCTCAACACGCCCACCACCTACGACCGCACGAAGCCGTTCGCCCGCGCGGTGGCGCAGCTGCTCGAGCGCCGCGACCGCAAGCTCGTGGTCTCCGAGATGGCCAAGTCGCTGCGCACCGGCAAGGTGTTCGTCGACTGGAGCCAGAACGACGAGCACAAGACCACGGTCGGCGTGTACTCGCTCCGCGCCCGCGAGCAGCCGACGGTCTCCACGCCGCTCACGTGGGAGGAGGTCGAGGAGGCCGCCGAGGGCGACGACCCCGATCGGCTCGTGTTCACCTCCGCCGACGTGCTCGAGCGGGTGGCCGAGCACGGCGACCTGTTCGCGCCCGTCGAGACGCTCGAGCAGGAGCTCCCGGCGCTCTAGGAGTCCGCTCGGCTGCGGGCCGACTCCACGCCGCTCTGCAGGTCGGCGTAGGAGTCCAGCCCGGCGAAGTCGACGCCGAGGCCGACGAGCGCCTGGGCCAGCTCGCCGGAGACGCCGGTCACGATCACGCGCGCTCCGAGCAGGCCGACCGAGCGGAAGGTCTGCTGGAGCTGGGCAGCCACGGGCGTGTCGATCTCCGGCACGCCGGTGACGTCGACGACGACCACGCGCGCCCGCCGCTCGCGGACCGCGTGGAGAAGGCGGTCGTCGAACTGCTGCGCCCGCTCGAGGTCGACGGCGCCGATCATCGGCACCACCAGGCGCCGGCGCGAGAGCTGCAGCACGGGCGTCGAGAGCTCGAGGATCGCCTGCGTCTTCGAGCGGTCGAGCTCCACGAGCGTCCTGCGCAGCTCCTGGTTGGTCTCGCCGAGGCGGATCCCGCGCGCCTCGAGCTCGCCGCGGCTGACCTCGAGCGCGTCGGCCATCGAGTTGAACGACCTGGCGAGCGCCCCGACCTCTCCGGCGCCGGCCTCCGGGGCGCGGGCGTGGGGCTCGCCCGCCGCGAGCCGCTCGGCTGCGCCGCCGACGTCGCGCACGGGGGCGACGACGACGCGCAGGAGGTAGGCGAGGGCCAGGGGGACGGCCGCGAGCAGCAGCAGGAAGGTGACGACGCCGACGATCCGGGCGCGGCGAGCGGTGTCGCCGGCTTCGTCCTCGAGCTCGTCGACGCGCGCCAGCTCGGCCGCGATCATCGCGTCGAGGCTCTGGCGGACCGTGTCGAGGCGGGCCTTGCCCTCGAGGGTGGCGGCCAGCAGCTGCGCCCTGGAGCGGTCGGGGCCTGCCTCCACCTCGCCGGCCACGTAGTCCGCGTAGGCGCGCACCTCCCCGACGGCCGCGCGGGCGCGCGCCAAGCCCTCCGGGTCGTCGGCGTAGAGACGCGTCAGGTCGCGCAGGATCGGGGGCAGCTCGCGCCGCGCGCGGCGGCTCGGGTCCAGGAACTCGTCGCGGTCCGTGAGCAGATAGCCGCGCAGGCCCGTCTCCAGGTCGACGGCGCGGCGCTGGATGCGGCTCGCGGTGGTGGCGCGCTCCTCGGAGCGCGCGAGCTGCGCCGATGTGTCGCGCAGGTCGTCGATCGACAGCAGCAGCACGAGGAACGACCCGGTGAGGAGCACGACGAGGATCGCGCCCACGGCGTAGAAGCGCGTGGCCAGGCGCCCGCTCACACCGGCCACGCTATCCGTTGTCGCGGCGACCCTGAGCGACGAGGCTGGCCGGCAGGCCGATCAGGCCGGCAGCTCGATGCACGAGCGTCGTCGGGTTCAGGCTCGGGCGCCCACCACGCTGCGTGCCGCCGCGACGATCGCCTCGGCGTCGATGCCCGCAGCGTGCAGCAGCTCCTCCGGCGAGCCGGAGACCGGCATCTCACGCACGGCCAGCTTGGTCACCGGGGCGCGGTCGTCGGCGTCCGCGAGCGCTTCGAGCACCGCGTCGCCAAGGCCGCCCTCGGGCCAGTGGTCCTCGACCGTGACGATCGCCCCGCACTCGCGCGAGGCGGCCCTCAGTGTCTCGGCGTCGATCGGCTTGATCGAGTAGCAGTCGATGACGCGGGCCTTGATGCCCTCGCCCTCGAGCGTCTCGGCCGCGCGCGCCGCCTCGTCGACCGTGATGCCGCAGGCGACGATCGCGACGTCCTCGGCGTCGGCGCCGGACACGATCCGGCTGCCGCCGATGCTGACGTCCTCGTCGGCCGCCGTGCGCACCGGGGTCTTCCCGCGCAGGGTGCGCAGGAACGCGATCCCCTTCAGGTCGGCCATCGCGACGATCAGCTTCGCCGCCTGGTTGGCGTCGGAGGGGTGCAGGACCGTCGAGGAGTGGATCGACCGCAGCGAGGCGATGTCCTCCAGCGCCATCTGCGACGGGCCGTCCTCGCCGATCGACACGCCGGCGTGCGAGCCGACGAGCTTGATGTCGGCGCGGCTGATGGCCGCCATGCGGATGAAGTCGTACGCGCGCGAGAAGAACGCCGAGAACGTCGACACGAACGGCTTCCAGCGGTGCTGGACCTGCATGCCGACGGCCGCGGACACGAGCTGCTGCTCGGCGATGAACATCTCGAAGTAGCGGTCCGGATGCGCCTCGCGGAAGTCCTCCGAGTGCGTCGAGTTCGACACCTCGCCGTCGAGCGCGACCACGTGCCCGTCGACGTTGCCCAGCGCGGCCAGTACCTCGCCATAGGCCTTGCGCGTGGCGACCGACTCGCCGAGGTCCCAGGACGGGATGTCGCCGCCGGGGGTGTCGAACGTGGCGGGCTCGCCCGCCTCGGGCAGGGCGACCTCGACCGTGAGGTCGCGGTAGCCGCCGAGCTCCTCGATGGCCGCGTCGGGATCGTCGAGCGGCTTGCCGTGCTTGCCGGGCAGGTCCTCGACCGCCTTGACGCCCTTGCCCTTCTTCGTGCGGGCGATGATCGCGGTCGGCTTGCCCTTGGTCTGCTCGGCCTCGGTGTAGGCGGCCTCGATCTGCTCGACGTCGTGGCCGTCGATCTCGATCGCGTGCCAGCCGAAGGCGCGGATGCGCTCGCCGTAGCCGTCGAGGTTCCAGCCCAGCATCGTCTCGCGGGTCTGGCCGAGGCGGTTGACGTCGATGATCGCGACGAGGTTGTCCAGACCCTCCCAGCCGGCGTGCTGGAAGGCCTCCCACATCGAGCCCTCGGCCATCTCGGAGTCGCCGCACAGGCACCACACGCGGTAGGGCAGCTTGTCCAGGCTGCGGCCCGCCATGGCGATGCCGACGGAGATCGGCAGGCCCTGGCCCAGCGAGCCCGTCGCCACGTCGGTCGGCGGGATCCGCGGGGTGGGGTGGCCCTCGAGCCGCGAGTTGAGCTTGCGGAACGTCAGCAGCTCGTCGTCGTCGATCGCGCCCGCCGCCTTGAGGATCGCGTAGTACAGCGGCGAGGCGTGGCCCTTGGAGAAGACCAGATGGTCGTTGGCCGGGTTGGCCGGGTTCTGGTAGTCGAGATGCAGGTGCCCGTCGAGCAGCACCGCCATCAGGTCGGCGGCCGACATCGAGGACGTCGGGTGGCCGGAGTTGGCGGCGGCGCTCGTGCGGACGGAGTCGACCCGCAGCTGCTGGCCCAGCTCGCGCTGGAAGTCGGTGCCCTTGGTCGCCATTACGCGGCCACCAGCTGATCGCGCTTGGACTCGATGTCCGAGAACAGCTCCTTGAAGGAGTCGGCGAACTTCTTCACGCCCTCCTTCTCGAGCGTGTCGACCACGTCGTCGTAGTCGACGCCCGCGGCGGCGAGGTCGTCGAGCACCTTCTGCGCGCCGTCGAGGTCCTGCGCGAGCGTGTCGGCCACCTCGCCGTGATCCTCGAACGCCTCGATCGTCTTGGGCGGCATCGTGTTGACGGTGTCCTCCCCGATCAGCTCCTCGACGTAGATGACGTCCCGGTACTCGGGGTTCTTCGTCGAGGTCGACGCCCACAGGCAGCGCTGGGCGGTCGCGCCCTTGGCGACGAGCGCGTCCCATTCGGCGCCGGAGAAGATCTCCGAGTACGCCTTGTAGGCGAGCTTCGCGTTGGCGATGGCGAGCTTGCCCTTCAGCTCGTCGTGGCCACCGATCTCGTCGAGGCGCTTGTCGCCCTCGCTGTCCACGCGGGACACGAAGAACGACGCCACCGAGGCGAGCTTGGACACGTCGCCGCCGCTCTCGTCGAGCCGCTTGAGGCCGCGGACGTAGGCCTCGGCGACGGCGCGGTAGCGCTCGAGCGAGAAGATCAGCGTCACGTTGACCGGGATCCCGGCGGCGATCGTCTCCTCGATCGCCGGCAACCCCTCCTTGGTGGCGGGGATCTTGATGAACAGGTTCTCGCGGTCGACGAGACCGGAGAGGCGCTTGGCCTCCTCGATCGTCGCCTCGGTCTCGTGCGCGAGGTTCGGGTCGACCTCGAGCGACACGTAGCCGTCCTTGCCGTTGCCGGACTCGTAGACGGACTTCAGCACGTCGCAGGCGCCGCGGATGTCGTCCACGGCGAGCGCGATGAAGATCTCCTTGGGCTCGGATTCGCCGCCTTCGACGATCTCCCGGATCTGGTCGTCGTAGCGGTCGCCCTCGGCGATGGCGGCCTGGAAGATCGTCGGGTTGGAGGTGACGCCCACCACGCCGCGCTCGATCCAGTTGGACAGGTCGCCGTCCTGGACGAAGGGGCGCGACAGGTAGTCGATCCACACGCTCTGGCCGTGATCGGCCAGCGCCTGTACAGGGGTCTTGGCCATGGGGGTCTCCCTCTGGGCTCGGATAAAAGTCTTCGTACTGGTTGTACTACCGACCGTGCCCAGGTGCTGTCCGGGGAAAACGAGGCCGTGACAGGAAGCGGGTCAGCGGTTGCGGCCGGACAGTTCGCGCAGCCAGGCCGAGACGGCCTGTTCGTTGCTCAGCGCCTCGCGGCGCCGTGCGGCGCGTGCCTGGCTGGCGCTGATCGAGTTCGGCCCCTGGGACCTGGCGGCCCTGAGTTCCTCGGCAGCCTGGCCCGGCCCTTCGGGCATGGGCGTTCCAGGCTCCCTCTTGGGGTCGTACGCGAGCGCCATCGCGGGGGGAAGCTACCCCAAAGGGGAGGGGTTTGTCTACTCCTGACGGGTGCATGTGGTTGTTCGCGGTGCTCCTAACCGGCCAAGCAGGAAATGGGAACGATGAGGTATTCCAGGAAGAAAAGCTGCCAGACGCGCATGTAGAAGTTCGTGAACCCGACGCGGTCCTGGGGGTCGACTCCTCTCATGAAAAGCACGAGCAGAGCGAGCGCCCCGAGGTGCCCGCCGACCCACAGGACGGCGTCAGCGTCGTCGACGAGCAGCGGGCCCAGGACCGCCATCCCGACATAGGCGAACACCAGCGCGCCGACCCCGGCGCGCATCACCGCGCGGGGCCCGTGGCGGACGGTGAAGGTGGCGATGCGCCCGAGGCGGTCGCCCTCCGCGTCGGGGACGTCCTTGAGGATCGCGATCGCGAGGCTGAACGGGAGCACGAAGGCGGTCAGCGCCCACACCGCTGCCGGGATCGTCGTCTCGCCCGTGAACGCGGACGTGAAGTGCCCGGCCACGCCCAGGTTCACGATCGCCGAGCGCACGCCGGACACGCACAGCGAGGCGACGATCGGGAAGCGCTTGAGCCGCAGCGGCGGGATCGAGTACGCCACGCCGACGGCCAGCGCCGCGGCGACGGCGATCAGCTCCAGCGCGCCCTGGGTGAGCGCCAGGACCAGCGGCAGGACGGCGCTGACGGCGACGATCCACCACGCGCGCTCGGTGCTCAGCTCGCCCGCCGCGATCGGCAGGAACGGCTTGTTGACCCGGTCGATCTCGACGTCGGAGATCTGGTTGATGCCGACGATGAACACGTTCACGGCGAGCGCGGCGACGAGCGTCCAGAACAGTTGGAACGCCGCCGTGCCCGCGTCGGGGCCGGAGATCCCGGCCGCGACGATCGTGAACAGCCCGGCCACGCTGACGGTCGTGCCGATCGCGGTGTGCGGGCGCGAGAAGCGCCACAGGACGCCCGCGGCGCGGGCGGGGATGGCGACGGCCGCCGCCGCCGTCATCCCGCGCGGCGCGCCAGCCGGGCGCGCAGGGCGAGTACGGCGCCGATCGGGACGAAGGCCGCCCCGGCGGCCGAGCCGAGCACGAACCGCGCGGCGAAGCGCGCGCGTCCGACGGCCGGCTCCTGGAGAGGGGCGGGCAGGGGCGGTGCCGGGCCCCGGCCGCGCGTGCCGGCGATCGCGACGCCGTAGGGCGAGCGCCCGCGGTACCAGTCCGGGGCGAGCACGACGACGCGGACGTCCTCGAAGCCCGCGCGCACGAACCACTCGCGGTACTCCGCCTCCGACGGGAACAGCATCCACGTCTCCGACAGCCATCGCAGGATCGGGTTGGCGGGCTTGACGGGGCCGATCACGACGCCGACGCCGCCCGGGCGCAGGACGCGGTGCGCCTCGGCGATGCCGCGCTGCGGGTCGGGCCAGTACTCGATGCTGCCGGCGGACACGTAGCGGTCGAACGACGCGTCCTCGAACGGCAGCCGCTCCGCGTCGCCGAGCAGCTTGCGGACGCGCTCGAGCGCGGGCTTGGCGGCCGCGCCCGCGCCAGCTGGTGCGGGCTCTGGTCGAGCATCGTCACGCGCGCCGCGTCGACCCGCTCGACGATCCCCTCGGTGGTGAACCCGGTGCCCGCGCCCGCGTCCAGCGTCTCCAGCCCTGGATCGTCCAGGCGCGCGGCGTCCAGCGACTTCGCGCGCATCTCGGGCGTCCAGAACAACGGGTTGACCCAGCGGTCGTAGCCGAGCGAGAGGAACCGGTAGAACCAGTACGCCTCGCGCTTGTGCTGGATGAGCCCCATGCGCCGAGGCCGGACGATACCGTCGGGCCGCGATGGCCTCGGAGCGGTTGGACGCCTGGTTGGGGGAGCCCGTGGTGCGCACCGTGCACCGGCGCGCAGCGCGGGCGGGCGCCGGCGAGCTCTGGGACGCCGCCACCCGCGTGCGGCTCGACGACACGCGGACGCTGGGGCGGCTGGTGCGCTGGCGGATCCCGGGGCTGCCCGCGGATCCCACCTACCACGACCTGTTCCGGTCGTATCCGTTCTGCGTGCTCGAGGAGGACTCGCAGGTCGTGCTGTCCGGCCTGTGCGGGCGGATCTGGACGCTCGCGCGCGACTACCCGCGCCTCGACGGGCCCGAGGACTTCGCCGAATGGTCGGAGCCGGGGACCGTCCGCGTCGCCTTCGCGCACTGGGTCGACGACCTCGGCGACGGGCGCGCCGAGCTGGTCTCAGAGGCGCGCGTGGAGCCGGTGGACCGCCGCGCCGAGATGCGCCTGCGGGCGCTGTGGGCGGTGATCGGCCGCTTCGAGCGGCTCGTGGGCGCCGAGCCGCTGGCGCTAGCCGCCCGGCGTGCCGAGCTCCAGGCCGGCGACGCGCTGACTCCTCGCGCAGCACGACGCGCCGCCCGCGCCGCACCACGGCGCGCAGCTGGCCTGCGAGGTGGTGCTCGGAGCGCATGATCGCGCGGCGCTCCGCCGGCACGGGGACGGGGAGGATGTGCGGGGCGGCTCGCCGCTCGCCCTCGAGGATCACCGTCCAGCGCGGCGACCGGCCCCGGATCCGCCACTCGCCGCCGCCCGCCTCGGCGGTGACGACCGCGCCCGGCGGCGCCAGGGCGGCGACCTCGCCGCCCGCGCGGGCCACGAGCGCGGTGGCGGCCAGCGGGCCGCCCAGCCGGCCGCCGGCGAACGCGGCCATCGCCCCGTCGCCGAAGGCGGCCTGTCCCCACCACCAGCGGCCAGGGAACGCGCCGCCCCAGTTCTTCTCCGCGTAGGCATCGAAGCCGTCGAGCGACACCCGCTCGCCTCCGAGCACCGCCTCGCCGCGGACGCGCGCCGACAGCAGGTGCGGATGCCAGTACTGCGGCAGCCACGGGGCGGCCTGGGCGGCGCCGAGCCCGCCGAGCGCCCGCCGCGGCCACCCCACGCGACCCTCGAGCACGGCCTCGAGCCGGGCGTCCTCGCCGAGGTCGAGCACCACGCGCCGCTCGGACCCGCGCAGCACTCCCGCCTCGCCGTCGAAGGCGGCGACGCCGAGCCCGTCCGGGTCCGCCCATGCGCGCGGCGCGTTCGCCCAGCGCACGAAGCCGCCGGGGTGCGCGGCCAGCGCGACCGTCGCCCACGGGCCGTCCGGCGCCTGGCAGACGCCGCACAGCGCGACGATCGCGCGGCCGGAGGCCGCGTCGGAGAAGCGCCAGTAGTAGCCCTCCATCGCGACGCCGTGGGCGCGGCGCGGGTCGCCGAACGGCGTATCCGCCCCGGTACGCCGATACGCGGCGAGGAGGCTCAGCGCTCGATCAGCGCGTGCTGGAGCGGGATGCCGAAGCGCGCCTCGGCATCGGCGAGCCCGTCGTCCTCGCGGTAGTCGCGGTCGCCCTCGGGGTGCGAGAAGACCACGATCCGGTCGGCGGCGAAGGTGGCCAGCGCGTCCTGGATCGCGACCGCGGGCTCGCTCTCGCCCGTGTCCCCTGCGGCGTCGACGCCCGCCTCCTCGAGCCGCTCCACGGTCTCGACCTGGGCGGTCTCGGCCTCGGCGATCGCCTCGTCGGAGTCCGACACCCAGAACGCGACCGGCGACTGGTTGGTGGCGGGAGAGACGACGAGCACCTCGGCGCCCTCGACCTCCTCGCCCAGCGCGGAGCGGAGCAGGTTGGCGTCGATCGGTTCAGGGGTGAGGACGAGCAGCTTCACGCCGGTCCCGCTACCCCTGCCCCGACGGCGTCAAACGGCGCCTCGACGCCGCCGGGCCGCACGCGGAGCACCACCACGGCCACATCGTCGCGCAGGCGGCCGTCCTGAACCGCGAGCGCGGCGGTCTCGATCGCCTCGGCGATGTCGCCCGCGTCACGGCCGGCCTGCGCGTGCAGCAGCATCGCGAGCCGCTCAGGGGCGAGCGCCTCGTCGGTCGGGCTGGCCTCCACGACACCGTCGGTGTAGAGCACGAGCGAGTCGCCGGCCTCGAGCCGGACGCGCTCCTCGGAGATCTCGGGCTCGAGGATCACGCCCAGCAGGGTGCCCGGCCGCCCCGCCGTCTCCACCGTGCCGTCGGCGCGCAGCACCAGCGGCAGCGGATGCCCGCCCGTCGCGAGCACGACGTCGGCGCCGTTGTCGCGCGGCGTGACCGACGCGTAGAGCACCGTGCAGAAGCGGTAGTCGAGCCCCTGGCGCAGCAGCGCCTCGTTGAGCTCCACGAGCACCCCGCTCGGGCGCGAGTTGTGCAGCACGGACGCGCGCAGCGTGTAGCGCGCGATGGCGGTGATCGCGGCCGCCTCGGCGCCCTTGCCGCACACGTCGCCGATCACCAGCGCCCAGTCGCCACCGCCCGTGGCGAAGCAGTCGTAGAAGTCGCCGCCGACCTCGTTGGCCGAGCCGGCCGCCAGGTAGCGCGCGGCGACCTGGGAGCCCGGGATCAGCGGCAGGTCGGGCGGGAGCAGGGCGCGCTGGAGCGTCTGCGCGACCTCAGAGCGCTCGGCGTAGAGCCGCGCGTTGTCGAGCGCGAGCGCCGCCCGGCGCCCGAGATCCTCCAGCGTGGCCGGCACGTCGCCTCCGCGGTCGCGCACGGCGGCGGCGAGCGCGCCCTGCACGCGCCCGCGCGCCAGCAGCGGGACCACGACGAGCCCGGGATCGGGCTCCATGCTCATCGCCGGAGCGCAGCACCTCCGCGATCGCCCCTTCCAGGACCTCGTCCTCCTCGATCGCACCGGCCATGACCCGCCGCGACGGAAGGACGATCAGGCAGCCATCGGCGAGGTCGCGCACGCACAGCTCGGCGACGGTGCGCAGCGTCCGCTCCTCGTCGAGCGACTGGTCGAAGAGCGAGCTGGCCTCGGCCATCAGCGCGGCGCGGGCGAGCAGACGCTCGCGCTCCGCCTCGGCGCGGGCCCTCGCCGTCGCGTCTCGCACCACGACGACGAGCTGCTGCCGGGGCGGGGGGCCGGGGATCTCGAGCGGCACCCCGGCCAGCTCGAGCAGCACCGCTGCGCCGTCGCGGCGGCGGATCTGCACCTGGTAGGTCGCGTCGATCACGTCGCGCTCGAGCCGCAGGCGTGCCCGCCGGCGGGCCTCGTCGCGCTCCTCGCCGGCGACGAGGTCGAACACCGACTCCATGGCGGCCAGCTCGGGGAACGCATAGCCGCTGAGCTGCTCGAAGGCGGGGTTGGCGTACACGCAGCGTCCGTCCTCGAGGACGACCATGCCCTCGCCGACCTCCGAGAGCGCCGTCAGGAGCGTCTCGTAGCGGTCCGTCTGCGTGCGCAGCGCCCGCTCGGCGGCCCGCCGCTCGGTGACCTCGAACACGACAGTGCCGACGCCGACCGGGGCGCCGTCGCTGCGGACGGGCCAGTACGACGCGACCCACTCGCGCTCGACACCGGGCCGCGCCGGGGTCTCACCGCTCAGCTCGACCTCGACCTCCGGCACGCCCGTCTCGGCCACCCGCATGATCCGCTCGTGCGCCTCGGGGAGGTCGGGGAGCAGCTCGGCCAGCGTCCGGCCGAAGTGGTCCTCGGTCGGGATCCCGTTGATCTCCGCAAGCCGGTCGTTGATGCGCTCGAAGCGCCCGTCGAGCCCGTGGAAGCCGAGCCCCACGGGGGAGCGCGAGAAGATGACGTCGAGTCGCCCGAGCGCCTCGCCGGCCTCGCGCGTCGTGCGCTCGAGCCGCAGCCGCAGCGAGGCGAGCACGACGGCGAGCACGCCGAGCACCAGCACGGTCACCGCGCGGACCGAGTCCGCCCCCGTGAACGGGTCCTGCTCGAACGAGATCGCGACGCACGACATGACGGTCGCGAGCACCGCGACGACGGCGGTCACGCGCGGGGACGAGCCGACGGCGGCGATCAGGGGCCCGACGGCGAGCAGCGTCACCGGGACGAGCGGGTCGGAGAGGAGCTGGTCGAGCACCATCACCACGGCGATGGCCGCGAATCCCGCGACGGTCCAGCGGCGGTTCACCAGCACATCATCCATCCCCAGGAACGCGCGAGGGCGCCGGTTTCCCGGCGCCCTCGCGACCCATCGGATGAGACCGGTGCCTAACGGCCCACGGAGCGGGCGTTCACGACGCCGTCCCCGTAGAAGCCGTTGCGGTCGGCCGAGCCCTCGCAGTACGCGGTGTACTGGTCACCGCTGTTGGGCTCCGGGTAGTCGAACAGCCGCGGATCCGGGCACGGCGTGTTCGTCGCCTCGCGGCGCATGATCCGCTCCACCCGGTCGGGCGAGAGCTTCAGGCCGCCGTTGCGCGCATCGGCCTTGCCGTACTGCGCGACGACCAGCGCCGCGACGCCCGTCGCGTGCGGCGACGCCATCGAGGTGCCCTGGATCCAGCGCCACCAGTTGTTGCCGTCGGTCATGTACGTCGGCTTGGTGGGGTCGGTGGCCGGGACCGCCTCGGCCAGCGCCTTCGGCCACGGGGCCAGGATCTGGTTGCTCGGCGACGGGCGGACCGGGTCGCGCGAGTCGCCGCCCGGCGCGGACAGGTCCGCGCCCGAGATGCCGTAGTTGGAGTAGTACGCCTTGCGCTTGCTCGGCCCGATCGAGGTGATCGACGAGGACGTGGTCGCCCTCGGTCGGCAGCGACAGGCACGAGTTGTCGGCGTCGCGGAGATAGCCGCTCCCGTCCGGGTAGTCCGGGCTGCCGCTCTCCGGCTCCGGATCGCCCAGGTCGTCGTCCTGGTTGCCGGCCGCCGCGACCAGCGTCACGCCCTTGTCGTGGGCGTAGCGCAGGGCGCGCTGCGTGGCGTCGATGATGATCTGCTGCTCCTGCTGGGCGGCCGGCGAGTCGGCCGGGAGCGCGCGGCAGTTGTAGAGCCACGGATCGATGTAGTACGGACATGTTCACGACGTCGATCCCGTGATCGCCGGCGTAGGTGAGGGCGTCCAGCGTCGGCTGCAGGAAGAAGTAGCCGGAGTCCTGTCCGGCGCGCAGGTTCACGATGCCGGTCTTCGGCGCGACGCCGGCGATGCCGACGCCGTTGATCGCCGAGCCGACGGTGCCGGCCACGTGCGTGCCGTGCCCGCCCTCGTCGACGTCCGCGGGGTCGCTGCAGGACTTGTCGGGCTCCGCCTCGCACGGCCCGTCGATGTCGGGCTTGTCGGTGGTGAAGTTCCGCGACAGCGGCCGCACGAAGTTCGGCGCGATGTCCGGGTGGTTGCCGTCGACGCCCGTGTCGATGATGCCCACGAGCACCTTCTTGCTCCCCGGCTGCGTCTTGTACGAGCCGCCCGGCGTGGCGCCGATCATCTGCATGTCCCACTGGTTGGAGCTCAGCGGATCGCCCTGCGCGGCCGCCTTGGGCGCCTGGCGGGCGCCGCCCGACAGTTGCGGCGGCTGCTCGCCCGGGACCTCGGGCTTCGGGCCGCGCGGGCCGCTGGTGCCGATCGGCCGGTCGGAGGCCGCGCCGACCAGCGCGCCCTGCGCCGCCGCGCGGTCCTTGAAGTCCGGCTCGCTCGAGCGGACTGTGGCAACGCCGATCTTGGCGTTCTCGTCGACGA
Organism: uncultured Solirubrobacteraceae bacterium; assembly: GCA_963723395.1. Lineage (GTDB taxonomy): Bacteria > Actinomycetota > Thermoleophilia > Solirubrobacterales > Solirubrobacteraceae > DATFQI01. Next base: position 247,336 of record CAVRQL010000012.1, read on the forward strand.
CCGTTCCACCGGCCGCCTCGACGGCGTCGCGCGCCGACGAGTCGCTGGCGCTCTGCTCGTAGAGCACCACGTAATCGCGGGCGGGCTGGTCGTCGGCCGGCGCCGCCTGCACGATCGCGAACACTGCCGCTCCCACGGCAGCCGCGAGGAAGGGCTTGCGCATGCATCCCCCTGTGTTGAATTGCGCCGGCGCGCAACACCCCTGCCACGCGCCGACTCTTGCGGCGGACCTTACCGGGGTGCGGCGCCGGGGTAGCCGCCCGCCATGGCCGAGTTCAAGAAGGGCGACAGGGTGGAGTGGGACAGCCACGGCGGCACCGCCGTCGGGACGGTGGAGCGCAAGATCACCTCCGACACGGAGGAGGCCGGGCGCACCGTGCGCGCGTCGGAGGACGAGCCGCAGTACCTCGTCAAGAGCGAGAAGTCCGGCGGGACGGCGGTCCACAAGCCGGACGCGCTGCGGCGCGCCTAGCCGAAGAAGGTGTCGTAGAGCAGGAAGGCGTTGAGCCCGATGATCAGCGCCGCGACGACCGACGCGAGGGCGGTCGTGTAGCTGCGGTTGACCAGCTCGCCCATGACGTCGCGGCGGCGGGTGAGCAGGATCATCGGCACCAGCGCGAACGGGATGCCGAACGAGAGCACGACCTGGGAGATGACCAGCGTCGAGGACGGGTCGAGGCCGAGCGCGAGCACCGACCAGCGCGGGCGCCATCGTGATCGCGCGCCGCAGGAAGAGGTTGATCCGGTAGTTGATGAAGCCCTGCATCACGACCTGGCCGGCGAACGTGCCGACGCTCGAGCTCGAGAGCCCGGAGGCCAGCAGCGCGACTGCGAAGGCCAGCGCCGCGCCGCCGCCGATCAGCGCCTCGATCCCCGCGTACGCACCCTCGATCGTGTCCACGCCGGTGCGCCCCGTGTCGTGGAACAGCTCGGCGGCGACGACGAGCATGGTCAGGTTGATGAAGCCGGCGATGCCCATCGCGGCGACGACGTCGAGGCGCTGGAAGCGCAGCAGCTCGCGCCGCTCTGAGACGTCCTCGGTGGGGATGCGGTTGCTGGTCAGCGCCGAGTGCAGGTAGACGACGTGCGGCATCACCGTCGCGCCGAGGATCCCGACCGCCAGCAGGATGCTGTCGGTGCCGGCGAAGCCCGGGATCAGACCGGCGGCGAACTCGCGGGTGTCGACGCCGCCGATGTGCAGCAGGTCGTAGACGAAGCCGAGGCAGACGATCCCGAGGAAGCCGGCGATCGCCAGCTCGAAGCGGCGATAGCCGCGGCTCTGCAGCTCGAGGATCGCGAACGCGACCACGGCGGTGATCAGGCCGGCCGCGAACGGCGGCACCCCGAACAGCAGGTTGAGCGCGATCGCCGCGCCGACGAACTCGGCCAGGTCGGTCGCGATGGCGATCGCCTCGGCCTGGATCCACAGCCCCCAGGTGACGGGGCGCGGGAAGCGCTCGCGGCACAGCTCCGGCAGGTTGCGGCCGGTCGCGATGCCCGTCTTGGCCGACAGGTACTGCACGAGCATCGCGATCAGGTTCGCCGCGACGATCACCCACACCAGCAGGTAGCCGTACTTGGCGCCGCCGGCGATGTTGGTGGCGAAGTTGCCCGGGTCGATGTACGCGACCGCCGCGACGAACGCCGGGCCGAGCAGCGCGATCCGGCCCTTGAAGCGGCCGCGTGCGCGGACCCGCCGCAGCGCCGACTCCTCGGGCAGCGGCGGGCCGGGCAGGCGGGGTTCGACCTCGGTGGCGACGGGGGGCGGGTTCACGGCCGCACCTCCACGCTCATCGACCGCGCGAGCGCGCTCCCGAGCGGGTGCACCCGGTCGCCGAAGCGCACGAACAGCGGCCCGTCGAACGGGTGGCGCTCGACCACCTCGAAGGCGTCGCCGGGGCGGATCCCGAGCTCGGAGAGATAGCGCAGCATCTCCGGCTCGGAGTCCGAGACGCGCCGGAGCACGCCGTGCGCGCCGGCCTCCAGCGAGGCGAGGCACTGACACGGCTCGTCGATCAGCTCCAGCGAGGCGGTCGGGATCGGATCGCCGTGGGGGTCGCGCGTGGGGTGGCCGAGCTTGGCCGCGATCAGCGCCTCGAGATCCTCGGAGAGGACGTGCTCGAGCACCTCCGCCTCGGCGTGCACGCGGTCCCACGGGACTCCGAGCGAACTTGCGAGATAGGTCTCCAGCAGGCGGTGGTGGCGCAGCATCTCGAGCGCCACGCGGCGACCGGCATCGGTCAGCTCGACGCCCTTGTAGGGCGCGTGCTCGACCAGCCCGAGCTCTCCGAGCTTGCGCACCATTCCCGACGCGGAGGCCGCCGTGACGCCGATCCGCTCCGCGATCGCGGTCGTGCTGACCGGACCTTCAAGGCTCTCCTGAAGGGAGTAGATGGCCTTGGCGTAATCCTGAACTGCCGCCGAGAACTCTGTCGCGTGCACTGGCACGAAACGAATTATGGCATGCCTAAACCATGTCGGCAAGGCGCCGCATCGGTTGGCTTCCGCTCGTGTTCGGATAGGGTGACGGCAACTCCGCCGGTCGCAGGGGAAAGCGCCGGCGAACTCTGAATCCCTCGGGAGGGGATTGCCCATGCACCGAAGCCTCAGGCTGGCTCGCGCCGGCGTTGTCATCGGCGCGTTCGCGTCGATGGCGCTCGCGCCCGCAGCCTCCGCCGACCTCGACGAGGTCAACACCAAGAAGCTCCGCGAGGGGGTGACCGTCGACGGGATCCTGCAGCACGAGCGCGCGCTGCAGACGATCTCGAACATGAACGGCGGCACCCGCGCGTCCGGCACCGCCGGCTATCGCGCCTCGCTCAACTACGTGAAGGATCGCCTCACGAAGGCGGGCTACACGGTCAGGCAGCAGGCGTTCGAAGTTCCGTTCTACCGCGAGCTGGCGCCGGCCGAGCTGTCGCAGGTCTCACCTACGGCGCAGTAATCGAGGAAGACGTCCTCGATGTAGGCCGCGCCCGGGTTCACGTCCGGCGCCGTCGCCGGCGGGGCCGTGTCCGAGAAGTCGCCGTCATAGACGAACCGTCCGTGGTTGGGCGAGGCGAGCATGTCGAAGTTGAGGTTCGCCGCGATCTGCGCGAACGCCTCGTCCGAGATCGCCGCCACATACCGCGTGGCGCCCACCAGACCGGACTCCTCCGCGCCCCACCAGGCGAAGCGGATGCGGTTCTCCGGACGGATCTTCTTCTTCGCGATCTGCAGCGCCAGCTCGAGGTTGAACGCGGAGCCGGAGCCGTTGTCGTTGATGCCGGGGCCCTCGGTCACGGAGTCGAGGTGCGAGCCGACGATCGTCACGTTGTCCGGATCGCCCGACCGCGTGTCGGCGAGGATGTTCGTGGACTTGCGCGGGTCGCTCTTGGCGTCGACGATGATCTGGCCCGTCGTCGGATCGGCCTCGTTGGCGAGCCGGGCTCCTTCGTCGAACGAGATGCCGACGGCCGGGATCTCGACGTCGGGGGGCGTCGGCTGCCCGTCCTGCGCGGTCTCGCCGAGCGTGCCGGCGACGACGTCCATGCGGCCGGGGTCGTTGCCCTGGTTGAACACGATCGCGCCGGAGGCCCCAGCGGCCTGCGCGTTCACGACCTTGACCGAGAAGTCGCAGAATCCGCGCTGGATGAGCGCGATGTTGCCCGCGGGGAAGCCGGTGAAGTCGGCCGCCTCGCAGCCGGAGCCGCCGCCGTTGCCGGCCGGGGTGCGGTCGCCGTCGAGCTTGATGTCGACGGGCGTGATGGTCTGCACGCCGGTGTCACCGCTCGCCGAGTACGACATCGTCGCGAACTCGTCCTGCGTGTACTCCTTGGCGTCGGCGCGACCTCGCGCAGCACCGGGTCCGACAGCTCCTCGAAGGTCACGAAGTCGAAGACCTGCGTCGTCGGGTTGTAGCCCGCGTCGCGGAGCTTCGTGAGGATGTACTGGACCGAGGCGCCATAGCCCTGGAAGCCCGACGCGGGTTGCCGCCGTTCTCGTCAGAGATCATCTGGAGCGCCTTGAGGTGCGTGAGCATGCGCTTGGAGGTGATCTCCTTGCGCAGCGTCTTCGAGGTCTTGGCGGCCTCGTCGTGCTTGTGCTTGTGCGACTGCGACTTCGCCTCCGCCGCGGGCGCTATCCCGAATGCCAAGATCGCGGCGCCGATCGCGGCGCGCGTGAGTACAGACATATGTGCTCTTACCCTCCCCAGGGCTTGATATGTGGAGGGCGGCCGTGCCGAGCCGAAGCTCGACGAGTGGCCGCCCGCTTGGCGGCATCCTAATCGAGTAGCGTCGCGGCGGATGCCGCGCGTGCTGATGGGCCTGCAGTTCTTCCCGCGCGGCGGCTCGGCGCACGTGGCCCGCAACCTCGCGCGCAACCTGCCGGCCGCAGGGTGGGAGCCGGAGATCGTGTCCGGCTCGCTGTCGATCCCGGGGCGCCCTGGCGACGCGCGCGACTTCTACCGCGGGCTCGACGTGCGGCCCTTCGACATGACGGCGGCGCTCGAGACGGACGACCCGATGCGGGCCGAGTGGCCGATGCATCCGTCCTACGAGGACCGGCCGGGGGCGCCGGATCCGGTCTTCGCCTCGCTCGACGACGAGACCTTCGAGCATCACGCCCACGCGTGGGCGCGCGCGCTCGCGGACGCGGGCGCGGCGGAGGCCGGCGTGCTCCACCTGCACCACCTGACCCCGATCAACGCCGCCGCGGCGCGGGTCGCGCCGGGCGTGCCGGTGGTCGGCCACCTGCACGGGACCGAGCTGCTGATGCTCGAGGCGATCGAGGCGGACCCGGGCCGCTGGGCGCACGGGCCTGCGTGGGCGGAGCGGCTGCGGGAGTGGGCGGCGGCCTGCGAGCGGCTGATCGTGCTCTCGGGCACCCAGGTCGCGCGCGCCGAGCAGCTGCTCGGCGCCGACCCGGAGAAGTGCGTGCGCGTCGCCAACGGGTTCGACCCGAAGACCTTCCAGCCGCGCGAGGTCGACCGGCGCGCCGTGTGGCGGCGCGTGCTGGTCGAGGAGCCGCGCGGGTGGGCGCCGGGCGAGGAGGCCGGGTCGGTGCTCCTACGACGACCTCGACGCGTTCACCGGGCCGGTGCTGCTCTACGTCGGCCGCTACACGGAGGTCAAGCGCCTGCCGCTGCTGATCGAGGCGTACGCGCAGGCGCGCCCGCGCTTCGACCGCTCGGCGCCGCTGGTGCTGGTCGGCGGCTTCCCCGGCGAGTGGGAGGGCGAGCACCCGCTCGATGCGATCCGTCGCACGGGCGCGCGCGACGTGTACCTCGCCGGCTGGCACGACCACGAGGAGCTGCCGGAGCTGCTCGCCGCCTCCGACGTCGTGGTGCTGCCGTCCGTGCGCGAGCAGTTCGGCCAGGTGCTGGTGGAGGGCGGCGCGTGCGGGCTGCCGTCGATCGCCGTCGACGCGTACGGGCCGTCGGAGATCGTCGAGGACGGCGAGAGCGGCCGGCTCGTCCCGCCCGACGACCGCGAGGCGCTCGCCGCCGCGCTCGTGGAGGCCGTCAACGAGCCCGAGGAGCGCCGCCGCCGCGGGCGCCGGGCCGCCGAGCTGGCCCGCGAGAAGTACGCCTGGCCCGCGCTCGCCGAGCAGGTCGCGCGGGTCTACGACGAGGTCAGTCGTCCCTGAACGTGTCGGCCTGCTCCTCGGGCACGCCGAGCTCGATCATCCGGTCGGCGGCGGCTTCGACCTTGCGCTCGAAGCGCCGGGCGAGGCGCTCGATCACCTCGACCTCGGCCCGCGCCTCGCGGCCCTCGGAACGCGGGGCGCCGGCGCGCAGCCAGGCGCGGAGCTCGGCGCAGGAGTCGCCGGTCGCCGGCAGCGCCATGAAGGCGCGCGCGATCTGCCGCCACGCGGCGCGCCCGCTGAGCAGCGCCGGGTCGCGCGTCTGCACGTTGGCCAGGTCGGTGCGCAGCCGGCCGAGGTCCTCGCGCAGGATCTCGCCGATCACGCGGTTGGTGTTGCGGGTGAGGATCGCGATCGCGGCCCGCCGCCGGTTGCGCGGGATCCGCTGCTCGACGGACTCGCAGCGGAACGGCGGCCTGCTCCTCCAGCTCGGGGTCCTTGGCCGACACGGAGTCGGAGAAGCGCGCGGTGGCGTCGGCCAGCGCCGCGCGGCGGCGCGCTCGTCGGGCGCCTCCTGGGCGGCCGCGGCGGGGGCGAGCACGAGCAGGAGGACCAGCGCGAGGCGGATCATCGCGCCAAGGTATCCCGCCTTCACGCAAGATCGTTGCGTGCAGACCCCTGTTCGAGGCGGTGAACGCTGCGTCACGCGCAGCGATCTTCAGCGGCTCTTCATAACGCCTCCACGGCTCTTGCTACCTTTCCGCTTCCGCCTCAAGTGCCCACGCCGCGCCACGGGAGCACGACATGTCACGCATGAAGAGGCCGACCCGCCCGGTTGGCCTGTACGACCCGACCTACGAGCACGACGCCTGCGGCGTCGCCTTCGTCGCGCGGCTGGACGGCAAGCCGACGCACGAGACGGTCCGGCGGGCGATCGTGGCGCTGGAGAACCTCGAGCACCGCGGCGCGGCGGGCGCGGACCCGAACACGGGCGACGGCGCCGGGATCCTGCTCCAGATGCCCGACGCGTTCATCCGTGCCGTGCTCGACGAGGACCTCCCGCCTCCGGGCGCCTACGGCGTGTGCGTGTGCTTCCTGCCCCAGGACGAGGACCGCCGCGCGGAGCTCGAGGAGCTGCTCGAGCGCACCGTGAGGACGAGGGCCAGCGCGTCGTCGCCTGGCGCGACGTCCCGGTCGACAAGGACTACGTCGGCATCACCGCCAACTTCTTCGCGCCCTACGTCAAGCACCTCGTCGTGGCCGCGTCCGACGAGCTGGCGGCCGACCAGGACGCGTTCGAGCGCAAGCTGTACGTGATCCGGCGCGTGGCGGAGATCGCCGCCGGCCCGGACCTCGTGGTCCCCAGCTTCAGCTCGCGCACGATCGTCTACAAGGGGATGCTCACCTCCCCGCAGCTGCTCGGCTACTACCCCGACCTGCAGGACGAGCGCACCGAGTCGGCGCTCGGGCTCGTCCACTCGCGCTTCTCGACCAACACCTTCCCGAGCTGGGAGCTCGCCCACCCGTACCGGATGATCGCCCACAACGGGGAGATCAACACGCTGCGCGGCAACGTCAACTGGATGCGCGCGCGCGAGTCCCAGCTCGCCTCCGAGCTGTTCGGCGACGACCTGCCGAAGGTGCTCCCGATCGTGCGCCCCGGCGGCTCGGACTCCGCGACCTTCGACAACGTGCTCGAGCTGCTGACGCTCGCCGGCCGCTCGCTGCCGCACGCGGTGATGATGATGATCCCCGAGGCCTACGACGGCCGGGACGACATCCCCGAGCACCTGCGCGGCTTCTACGCCTTCCACTCCTGCCTGATGGAGCCGTGGGACGGGCCCGCCGCGGTCGCGTTCACCGACGGCCGCGTGATCGGCGCGACGCTGGACCGCAACGGCCTGCGCCCCGGCCGCTGGCTGGAGACCAAGGACGGCTGGGTCGTCCTCGGCTCCGAGACCGGCGTGATGGACGAGCCGGCCGAGAACATCCTGCGCAAGGGCCGCCTGCAGCCCGGCAAGCTGTTCCTCGTCGACCTCGCCGAGGGCGCGATCGTCGCCGACGAGGAGGTCAAGCGCGAGGTCTCGACCCAGCAGCCCTACGGCGAGTGGTTCGAGGACGGCGTCGTGCACCTCGGCGACCTGCCCGAGCGCGAGCCCGCGTACGGCGAGCCGGCGCCGATCCGCGAGCGCCAGCTGGCCTTCGGCTACACCCAGGAGGACCTGCGGGTGCTGCTGGCGCCGACCGCGGCCAAGGGCGAGGAGCCGATCGGCTCGATGGGCAACGACGCCGCGCTGGCCGTGCTCAGCGACCGCCAGCCGCCGCTGTTCTCCTACTTCAAGCAGCTGTTCGCGCAGGTCACCAACCCGCCGATCGACCCGATCCGCGAGGCGATCGTGATGAGCGTCGGCACCGGCGTGGGCTCCGAGCGCAACCTGCTCGACGAGACGCCCGAGCACGCCCACCAGCTCTCGATGAAGACGCCGATCCTGCGCAACGCCGAGCTGGAGAAGCTGCGCCAGGTGGACTCGAGCGTCTTCCGCGCGCGCACGCTGGACATCACGTGGCCGGTCGCCGAGGGCCCCGAGGGCATGGAGGCCGCCGTCGACCGCGTGTGCGCCGAGGCGAGCGCGGCGCTCGCCGACGGCATCAACGTCCTGATCCTCTCCGACCGCGCGCTCGGGCCCGAGCGCGCGCCGATCCCGTCGCTGCTGGCCGTCGGCGCGGTCCACCACCACCTCGTGCGCGAGGGCACGCGCCTGCAGACCGGCCTCGTGCTCGAGTCCGGCGAGCCGCGCGAGGTGCACCACTTCGCCACGCTGATCGGCTTCGGCGCCAGCGCGATCAACCCGTACCTGATGTTCGAGTCGCTGGCCGAGCTGGTCGAGGACGGCCGCGTGCCGGACGTCGAGGACGTCGAGACGGCCGAGACCAACGTCGTCAAGGGCATCGCCAAGGGCCTGCTCAAGACGATCTCCAAGATGGGGATCTCGACGATCCAGTCCTACAACGGCGCGCAGATCTTCGAGGCCGTCGGCCTCGGCAAGGGGCTGATCGACCGCGCGTTCGCGGGCACCGCCTCGCGCATCGGCGGCATCGAGATCGACGTGCTGGCCGCAGGAGACGCTCGAGAAGCACGCCCGCGCGTACCCGCGGGCGGCCGAGGACCTGCTGCCGGTGGGCGGCGTCTACGCGTGGCGCCGCGAGGGCGAGCACCACATGTGGAACCCGGAGACGATCGCGCTGCTGCAGCACTCCGTCCGCCACGGCGGCAAGCCGACCTACGAGGAGTACGCGCGGCTCGTCAACGAGGACGCCGCCGCGCGCGCGACGCTGCGCGGGCTGCTGCAGTTCAAGGAGCTGCCCGAGGAGGAGTGGATCCCGCTCGACGACGTCGAGCCCGCCTCGGAGATCGTCAGGCGCTTCGCCACCGGCGCGATGTCGCTCGGCTCGCTGTCGCGCGAGGCGCACGAGACGCTGGCCATCGCCATGAACCGGATCGGCGGCAAGTCGAACACGGGCGAGGGCGGGGAGGACGTCTCCCGCTACACGCGCGACCCCAACGGCGACTCGCGCCGCTCGGCGATCAAGCAGGTCGCCTCGGGCCGCTTCGGCGTGAACATCAACTACCTCGTCAACGCCGACGAGCTGCAGATCAAGATGGCCCAGGGCGCCAAGCCCGGCGAGGGCGGCCAGCTGCCGGGCCACAAGGTGGACCGCTACATCGGCTCGATCCGCTTCACCACGCCCGGCGTGGGCCTGATCTCGCCGCCGCCGCACCACGACATCTACTCGATCGAGGACCTCAAGCAGCTGATCTACGACCTGCGCTGCGGCAACCCGCGGGCGCGGATCTCGGTCAAGCTCGTGTCCGAGGTCGGCGTCGGGACGGTCGCGGCGGGCGTGGCGAAGGCCAACTCCGACCACGTGCTGATCGCCGGCCACGACGGCGGCACCGGCGCCTCGCCGCTGTCCTCGATCCAGTCGGCCGGCGTGCCGTGGGAGATCGGACTGGCCGAGACGCAGCAGACGCTGGTGCTCAACGACCTGCGCTCGCGCATCTGGGTGCAGACCGACGGGCAGCTCAAGACGGGCCGCGACGTCGTCGTCGCCGCGCTGCTGGGCGCCGACGAGATGGGCTTCTCGACCGCCCCGCTGATCGCGACGGGCTGCATCATGATGCGCGCCTGCCACCTGAACACGTGCCCGGTCGGCATCGCCACGCAGGACCCGGAGCTGCGCAAGCGCTTCAAGGGCCAGCCCGAGCACGTCGTGGAGTTCTTCTTCCACGTCGCCGAGGAGGCGCGCGAGATCATGCGCCGGCTCGGCGTGAGGACCTTCGACGACCTGATCGGCCGCGTCGACCTGCTCGAGGCCGCCGGGGCGATCGAGCACTGGAAGGCGCGCGGCGTGGACCTCACGCACGTGCTGACGATGCCCGAGGTCCCCGAGGGCACGCCGCTGCGCCGCGTGCGCCCGCAGGACTCGCCGCTCCCGGGCGCGCTGGACTGGAAGCTGATCGAGGCCGCCAAGGACGCGATCGACCATCGGCGGCCGGTCACGGGCGAGTTCCCGATCCGCAACGTCAACCGCACCGTCGGCGGGCTGCTCTCGAGCGCGGTCACCGAGGTCCACGGCGCCGACGGGCTGCCGCCGGAGACGATCCGCTTCACGCTGCGCGGCTCCGCCGGGCAGTCGTTCGGCGCCTGGCTCGCCCCGGGCGTGGAGCTGACGCTGATCGGCGACGCCAACGACTACACGGGCAAGGGCCTGTCCGGCGGCGTGCTCGCCGTCCGCCCGCCCGACGACGCCGCCTTCGTGGCGGAGGAGAACGTCCTGATCGGCAACACCGTGCTCTACGGCGCGACGGCGGGCCGCGCGTTCTTCCGCGGGCTGGCGGGCGAGCGCTTCGCGGTGCGCAACTCGGGCGCCAGCGCGGTCGTCGAGGGCGTCGGCGACCACGGCTGCGAGTACATGACCGGCGGCCGCGCGGTGATCCTCGGCCCGACGGGCCGCAACTTCGCGGCCGGCATGAGCGGCGGCGTCGCCTACGTGCTCGACGCCGACGGCAAGTTCGAGTCGCGCTGCAACATGGGCCTCGTCGGCTTCGACGAGATCTAGCGAGTCCGACGCGATCGAGCTGCACGACCTGATCGAGGAGCACCACCTGCGCACGCAGTCGCCCGGTCGCCGCGCGCGTGCTGCGCGACTGGGACGCGCACCTGCCGCGGTTCGTGAAGGTCATGCCGCACGACTACAAGCGCGCGCTGGCCGAGATGGAGGCCGAGGAGCACGAGTCGAGCCGGCGAGTCGACTCGGCGAGGGCTTCGTGCCGCGGAGCGCGTGGCGTGATGGGCAAGCTCGGCGCCTTCCTCGAGATCACCCGGGTCGAGGCGCCGGAGCGCGACCCCGCGCGGCCGCACGGCCGACTACCGCGAGTTCGTCGAGACGCTCCCCGTCGAGGGCCTGCGCGACCAGGGCGCGCGCTGCATGGAGTGCGGCGTGCCGTTCTGCCACAACGGCTGCCCGCTCGGGAACCTGATCCCGGACTGGAACGACCTCGTCTACCGCGACCGCTGGCGCGAGGCGATCGACCAGCTGCACGCCACCAACAACTTCCCGGAGTTCACCGGGCGGCTGTGCCCCGCGCCCTGCGAGGCGGCGTGCGTGCTGGAGATCCGCGAGGGCGACGCGGTGTCGATCAAGCAGATCGAGGTCGCGATCGTCAACCGCGCCTTCGACGAGGGCTGGGTCGTGCCGCGGCCGCCCGCCGTCGAGACGGGCCGCACGGTGGCCGTCATCGGCGCCGGCCCGGCCGGCCTGGCGGCGGCGCAGCAGCTGCGCCGCGCCGGCCATGCGGTGACGGTGTACGAGCGCGACGAGGCCGGCGGCGGGCTGATCCGCTTCGGCGTGCCGGACTTCAAGATCGAGAAGTGGGTCGTCGAGCGCCGGCTCGCGCAGCTCGCCGCCGAGGGCGTCGAGTTCCGCTACGGCGTCGACGTGGGCGTCGACGTGGACCCGGCGCAGCTGCGCGCCGACCACGACGCGGTCGTGATCGCCACGGGCTCGCGCGTGCCGCGCAACCTGCCGGTGCCGGGCCGCGAGCTCGACGGCGTGCACTTCGCGATGGACTACCTCTACGACCGCGCGCGGGTGCTGGCGGGCGGCGAGCCGGACGGGCCGCATCAGCGCCGCGGGCAAGCACGTGCTCGTGGTCGGCGGCGGCGACACGGGCGCGGACTGCGTCGGGCACTCCCACCGCGAGGGCGCGGCGTCGGTGACGCAGATCGAGCTGCTCGGCGAGCCGCCCGCGTCGCGCCCGGACGACCTCACGCCGTGGCCGCGCTGGCCCGTGAAGCTGCGCACCTCCTACGCGCTCAAGGAGGGCGGCGAGCGCGACTTCGCGATCTCCACCACGAAGCTCACCGGCAACGGCCGCGTCGAGCAGGTCCACTGGGTCAAGAACTCCGGCGCGCCGCCGTTCGACGCGATCGCGGGCACGGAGGAGTCGCACCCGGTCGACCTCGTGCTGCTGGCGATGGGCTTCCTGCACCCCGAGCAGCCGCTGCTCGAGGCGCTCGGCGTCGACACCGACGGCGCGCGGCAACGCCAAGGCCGGCGCCTACGCGACGTCCGCCGACGGCGTGTTCGCCGCCGGCGACGCCCGCCGCGGGCAGTCGCTGATCGTGTGGGCGATCAACGAGGGCCGCCAGTGCGCGCGGATGGTCGACCGCTACCTGCGCGACCTGCCGCCGCGCGACCCGAGCGAGTACATGTCGGCCGGGCACCTCGCATGCGCGCCGGCTCGTCCGAGCTCGGCGCCGACCCGCCGAACAAGGCGTCGTACGGCAGCGGGCACGGCGTCACGGGCTGACGTCAGGCGTAGTGCTCGATCGTCTGAGGGCAGCGTCACCCACGGGTGCTGCCGGTCCTCCCAGACGGAGAAGGCCGGCGCGGGGAACGATGGGTCGGCGAACGCGCCCAGGGCGACCGCCACGACGTCCGGGCGTCGAGGCCAGCGAGTAGAACACCGTTGTCCCGCACTCGGGACAGAAGTTGAACGTCCTCGCTTCTCCCTCGTCGGAGATGCGGACGTACTCGCTCGCGCGCCCGGCGATGCGGACGCGATCGCGCGGGAACCGCGCCTGGGCCCCGAACGCGCTCCCCGTCCGCCGCTGGCAGGCCAGGCAATGGCAGACCGAGACGCGGACGGGCTCGCCCTCGGCCACCAGGCTCAGCTGGCCGCAACTGCACGCGGCGTCTCTCGTGACCATGCCGGGAAGCTATCGCGCCAGTGGATGACACCATAGTGGCCTTGTAATGGTGCCATAGTGGTGTCATACTGGCGCCATGGACCTGACCCCGTACGTCGAGAACCTCCGCCGCGAGCTCGCGGTCGCCGCCGACGCCGGCGGCGAGGACGCCCGCGCGCTGGCCGAGCGCCTCACCGCTCCGCTCGAGTCGGCCATCCGGCTGATGCTGCTGGACGCGCTGTCGGCCGCCGCCGACGAGATCACCCGCGAGCTCGCGCCCGGCTCGGTCGACCTGCGCCTGCGCGGCGGCGAGCCCGAGTTCGTCGTGACGCCCGCCGCGACCGACCGACGAGCGCCGAGCCGGAGCCGCGACGGCGCCCGCGCCGCCGGAGGCCGACGAGGGCGCCACGGCGCGCATCAACCTCCGCCTCCCCGAGCAGCTCAAGGCCAGCATCGAGGAGGCCGCCGCCCGCGAGCGGCTGTCGGTCAACGCCTGGCTCGTCCGCGCCGCCGCCGCCGCGGTCGCGCACGACGACCGCGCCCGCCGCCAGCGCGGCGGCCGGGTCGGCCAGCGCTTCACCGGCTGGGTCCAGCTGACCCGCCTACCAACCCGACGCTTCGAACCCGACCCTCGCAGGAGGACCCTCCCATGCCCACATTCGACACCCCCGAGCCGATCTCGGCCACGATCGACCTCGTCGTCGGCGACGTCCGGATCACCGCCAGCGACCGCGCCGACACCGTCGTCGACGGTGCGACCCAGCGACGCGTCCAACGACGAGGACGTCAAGGCCGCCGAGCAGACCCGCGTCGAGTACGCCGACGGCCGGCTGCTGGTCAAGGCCCCGAAGCTGCGCTCGTGGCTGCTCCGCAGCGACGGCGGCTCGATCGACGTGACGGTCGAGCTGCCGGCCGGCTCGCACGTGCACGGCGAGCGCTCGGCATGGCGGACTTCCGACTGCCGACGGCCGGCTCGGCGACTGCCGGTTCAAGACCGGCCTCGGGCGACATCCGCGCTCGACCAGGCCGGCACGCTGAACCTCAAGACCGGCGCCGGCGACGTCAGCGTCGACCGCGTCGACGGGCCACGCCGAGCGTGACCGCCGGCTCCGGCGAGGTCCGCCTCGCGCGAGCTCGACGGCAGCGCGGTGGTCAAGAACTCCAACGGCGACACCTGGATCGGCGCGGTCACCGGCGACCTGCGGGTCAACGCGGCCAACGGCAACATCGCCGTCGACGTGGCGCAGCGCCGACGTCAGTCGCCAAGACCGCCAACGGCGACGTCCGGCTCGGCGAGGTCGTGCGCGGCTCGGTCGTGCTCGAGACCCAGCTCGGCGACGTCGAGGTCGGCATCCGCGAGGGCACCGCCGCCTGGCTCGACGTCAGCGCCGCGGCCGGCAAGGTGCGCAACGCGCTCGACGGCCGCCGACGCCCCCGGAGCGTCGGACCGAGACCGTCGAGGTGCGGGCCCGCACCGTCGCGTCGGCGACATCGTGATCGCGGCGGCCGTGACTGCGCGGCCTCCGCGATCACCGCCGACCGGGCTGCGCAAGTCCTACGGCGACAAGGTCGTGCTCGACGGCATCGACCTGGACGTCGCCGAGGGGACGGTCTTCTCGCTGCTCGGCCCCAACGGCGCCGGCAAGACCACCATGGTGCAGATCCTGTCGACGCTGATCGGCGCCGACGCCGGCGAGGTCCGCGTCGCCGGCCACGACCTCGGCCCGCGACCCCGACGCGGTGCGCGCCGCGATCGGCGTCACCGGCCAGTTCTCGGCGGTCGACAACCTGCTCACCGGCGCGGAGAACCTGATCCTGATGGCCGACCTGCACCACCTGGGCCGCGCGAACGGCCGCCGGCGCGCCGCCGAGCTGCTCGAGCGGTTCGACCTGGTCGAGGCCGCGGCGAACGCCCGGCCGCCACCTACTCCGGCGGCATGCGGCGCCGGCTCGACCTGGCGATGACCCTGGTCGGCGACCCGCGGATCATCTTCCTCGACGAGCCGACCACCGGCCTCGACCCGCGCAGCCGGCGCACGATGTGGCAGATCATCCGCGGGCTCGTCGCCGGCGGCGTCACGGTCTTCCTCACCACCCAGTACCTGGAGGAGGCCGACCAGCTCGCCGACCGGATCGCGGTCCTCGACCACGGCCGGCTGGTCGCCGAGGGCACGCCGGACGAGCTCAAGCGCCTCGTCCCCGGCGGCCACGTCCGGCTGCAGTTCGCCGACGCCGGTCGAGCTCGACGCGGCGGCGCGCGCGCTCGGCGACGCCACGCGCGACGACGACGCGCTCACCCTCGCAGGTGCCGAGCGACGGCAGCGTCCGGTCGCTGCGGGCGCTGCTCGACCGGCTCGACGACGAGGCGATCGAGGTCGACGGGCTGACCGTCCACACCCCCGACCTCGACGACGTCTTCCTCGCCCTCACCGGCCACCCGACACGGAGCAGGAGCCGCACGATGACCACGCTCTCCTACGCCGTCACCGACTCGGCGACGATGCTGCGGCGCAACCTGCGCCGCATGCTGCGCTACCCGTCGCATGACCGCTGCTGCTCGATCGGCATGCCGGTCGTGTTCCTGCTGCTGTTCGTCTACGTCTTCGGCGGCACGCTGGGCGCCGGGCTCGGCGGCGCCGTCCGGCGGCCGCGCCGAGTACCTCGACTACGTCGCGCCCGGGATCCTGCTGATGGCCGTGGCCGGCGCGGCCCAGGGCACGGCGATCTCGGTCGCGATGGACATGACCGAGGGCATCATCGCCCGGTTCCGCACCATGGCGATCTCCCGCGTCTCGGTGCTGACCGGGCACGTCGTCGGCAGCCTGATCCAGACGATGATCGCCTCGCGTCGTGCATCGGCGTCGCGCTGCTCGTCGGGTTCCGCCCGACCGCCGGACGCCGCTCGAGTGGCTCGCGGCGGTCGGCCTGCTGGCGCATGGTCACCTTCGCGCTCACCTGGCTGGCGGTCGCGCTCGGCCTGGTCACCAAGAGCGTCGAGACCGCGAGCAACCTGCCGATGCCGCTGATCCTGCTGCCGTTCCTCGGCAGCGGGTTCGTCCCCACCGACTCGATGCCGGCCGGCGCTGCGCTGGTTCGCCGAGTACCAGCCGTTCACGCCGATCATCGAGACGCTGCGCGGGCTGCTGATGGGCACGCCGATCGGCAACAGCGGCGTCCTCGCCGTCGCCTGGTGCGTCGGCGATCGCGCTGGGCGGCTACCTGTGGGCGAAGCACCTGTACAACCGCGACCCGACGCCCTAGTCTGCCGCCGGATGCACCTCGAGCAGCTGGCGATCGTCGTCGACGAGTACGACCCGGCGATCGAGTTCTTCGTCGGCGCGCTCGGCTTCGAGCTGGTCGAGGACTCGCCCTCGCTCACGAACGACGGCCGGCCGAAGCGCTGGGTCGTCGTGCGCCCGCCCGGGGCGCAGACGGGCATCCTCCTCGCCCGCGCCGATGGCGCCGGGCAGGCCGGGGCGGTCGGGCAGCAGTTCGCGGGGCGCGTGGGCCTGTTCCTGCGCGTCGAGGACTTCGACGCGGCGTACGGGCGGATGAGCGCCGCAGGGGTGGAGTTCGTCAGCGCGCCCCGCGCCGAGCCGTACGGCCGGGTGGCCGTGTTCGTCGATATCGCCGGCAACCGATGGGATCTGCTCGGTCCGGCATGATCCCGCCGATGCCGCCCGCTCTCCGTGCAGCTGTACTCGATCCGCGACGAGGTCGCCGCGGACCTCCCGCGCTCTCTCGCGCGGCTGGCCGAGATCGGGCTGACCCGCGTGGAGCCGTTCGACATCGTCGGGGACCCGGAGGGGCTGCGCGACGCGCTGGCCGCGAACGGCCTGACCGCGCCGACCGCCCACGCGCGGTTGGAGGGCGACCTCGACCGCGTCTTCGAGGCCGCCACGACGGTCGGGGTGGAGACGGTCGTCCACCCGATGAGCCCGTCCGAGGAGTGGGGGACCGAGGACGGCGTGCGCGCGATCGCCGACGCTCTCGCCGCGGCGGCGGAGCGCGCGGCGGGCCACGGCCTGCGGGTCGGCTACCACAACCACCACTGGGAGCTGGCCAACGTCTTCGGCGGCCGCACGGCGCTCGAGGTCTTCGCCGAGCGCGCCGGGCCGGACGTCGTGCTCCAGCTCGACACCTACTGGGCCGCCGTCGGCGGCCAGGACGTCCCCGCGCTGCTCGGCCGGCTCGGCGACCGCGTGCGGCTGCTGCACCTCAAGGACGGGCCGATCACCCGGGACAACGACCAGCAGCTCCCGCTGGGCGGCGGCGCGATGCCGGTGGCCGAGATCCTCGCCGCCGCCACCGCGGCCGAGCTCGGGGTGCTGGAGTTCGACGCCTACGCCGGGGACCTGTTCGAGGGCATCGCCGCCGGCTACGCGTTCGCGACGGGCCTGGGCGCGCGGTGAGCGGCAGCGGGCCGGTCGGCGTCGGCGTGATCGGCGCCGGCACGATCAGCGACCAGTACCTCGCCAACATGGCGACGTACCCGGACCTCGACGTGCGGTTCGTGGCCGACCTCCGCCCGGAGGTCGCGCGCGGGCAGGCCGAGCGCTTCGGGGTCCCCGAGTCGGGCACGGTCGACGAGGTCCTCGCGCGCGACGACGTGGAGCTGATCGTCAACCTCACCGTCCCGGTGGCGCACGCCGAGGTGGCGTCGGCCGCGCTGGCGGCCGGCAAGCACGTGTGGAACGAGAAGCCCATCACCGCGGACATGGCCTCGGGCGAGGCGCTGCTCGCCGCGGCGGAGGCCGCCGGCCTGCTCGTCGGCACCGCCCCGGACACCTTCCTCGGCCCGGGGCTGCAGACCGTGCGGCGGGCGATCGAGGCGGGGGCGATCGGGACGCCGCTGACCGCGTCGGTGGTCATGCAGTACTGGGGCCCGCACCGCTGGCACCCGAACCCCGACTTCCTCTACCAGCCCGGCGCCGGGCCGCTGTTCGACATGGGCCCCTACTACCTGACCGCCCTCGCCCAGACCTTCGGCTCGTTCAGCCAGGTGGCGGCCCGCGGCGCGAGCGCGGGCGCGACCCGGATCATCGGCGACGGGCCGCGCGCCGGCGAGGAGATCCCCGTCGACGTGCCGACCTACGTGGCCGCGATCTACGAGTTCGAGCACGGCGGCGTGGCCCAGGCGACGTTCAGCTTCGACTCGCCGCTGAGGTGGATGGGCGTCGTGCAGATCGCCGGCACCGAAGGGACGATCGCCGCGCCCGACCCGAACAACTTCACCGGCGAGGTCAGGATCAACCGCGGGGAGGACGACTGGGAGCCGGTCCCGGTGACGGGCGTCGTGGGCGGCCGCGGGATCGGGGCGGTCGACATGGCCAGGGCGATCCGGACCGGCGAGCCGCATCGCGCCACCGGGCGCCTCGCGCTCCACGTCCTCGACACGATGTTCGCCACCGCCGCCTCGATCGAGACCGCCGCGTTCGTCCCGGTCGCCACGCGCTTCGACCCGATCCCGGCCCTGCCCGAGGACTGGGACCCGACCGCCGCGACCCTCTAACTCGGGGAACGCTGCCCCAGAGGGGCAGGTTCCCTTGCGGGTGTTCGCCTAGGGGGCGAAACCCGCCCGCGCCGAGTGGACGGCGCGGGCCTGGTCGGCGTCCATCCACAGCTCCCAGCGGCCGGACTCCGAGCGCTTGTCGTCCATGAACCGGTACGGCCGCCGGCCGCCGAACTCCTTGTGGCGCAGGTGGAAGACGCCGCCGAGCACGGACGCGATCCGCCGCCGCGGCCAGCCCATCCCGTCCTCGATCTGCGGGAAGGGGCGCGGCGCGGGCGGCGCGTCGGCCAGCGCGTCGAGGAGCTCCCGCATGAAGTCGCTGCAGCGGTCGTAGAACCGCTCGATCTCGTCGGCATCCTCCATCACGTTCTGCGGGAAGTGCTCGGCGAGCACGCCGTCACACGGGGCGGTGGCAGACCGCCTCGACGTTGTTGCCGTCGGGGTCGAGCACGTAGGCGCCGTAGTAGCCGGGGTGGTAGATCGGGCGCTCGCCGGGAGCGCCGTTGTCGGTGCCGCCCGCCTCCAGCGCCGCGGCGTGGAACGCGTCGACCGTGTCCCGGTCCCCGGTCGCGAACGCCACGTGGACCGCGCTCGCGGCGGCCGCGCGCGTGTCGATCCAGAAGAAGGGCTTCTGGTCCGCGCCGAAGCCGCATGCTCCCGGGACCGGCTCCATCAGCAGCTCGATGCCGAGCGGGGCGAGCGCCTGCGCGTAGAAGGCCTTGCTGCGCTCGTAGTCGCTGACGTTGAATCCGACGTGGTCCAGCATCTCGTCCTCCGGCTCGTTGGAAGCCGGGAGCCTATTGGCGGTGACGCGGTGCGTCCGCACGCGGACGTTGCGGGTGAGGGAGGTTGACCGCCGGCCTGCGGCAGCGTTGAATCGCGGGCGCGCGCCGCTTCAGCTCCCGATCCCGGCGCCGCAAGGAGACGGAACATGCACCTCGCCCGAGGGCGTCGCGCCCATCTGCGCGCTGCCTGCGTCGGCCTGATCGCGTTCACGAGCGCGCTCATCGCGCTGTCCGTCGTTGCGTGGTCGGCGAGTGCCTCGTCGCGGGAACGCGCGTGGTCTCCACCGGAGACGTTGTCGGCGGCGGGTGCGGAGTCGAACTGGCCGGCGGTGACCGTTGGCCCGCACGGCGACGTCGTGGCCGTCTGGGCACGCGGCCCGGCCGGCACGCCGGGATCCCTCGTCGAAGCCGCCACGCGGCGGGCTCGCCGCCGGTGGGTACGCGAGAGCGTCGGGCCCGCGCTGGGCGCTCCGGAGCTCTTGGACGTCGCCGCGAGCCGGCGCAGGGCAGCCGTTGCCGTCTACCGCGCCGCCGAGGGAACGGCGTCCACGCCCGTCGCGGTGTCGCGCGGTCGGTTCGGCGGCTGGGGCGCTCCGATCAGGCTCACCACGGGGGCGGACCAGCAGGTGCTCCCGCCGGGGCCGAGCGTCGCGATGGACGCCCGCGGTGACGCGGTCGCGGTGTGGTCGGACGCGCTGAGCGGCGTGACGTTCGGCGCCGCGCGGTCTCCGGCCGGCGCGTGGGCGACGCCTTCGGCGCTGTCGGATCCCTTCGCGGATGGCTACTCCGCGCCCACGTGGGACGGTCACGTGGCGATGAGCCCGCGCGGCGTGGCGGTGGCGGCATGGACTCGCGAGGTTTTCGCCGCGCTTAATCCCGAGACCTCGACGTGGACTCGCCGGAGCCGCGCATGGACGCCCGGTGCCGCGATCCCGGATTCTGGCGACACCGAGGTCGGGAGCCCCGGGGTCGGCGTCGACGCGCGCGGCGAGCCGGTCGTCGCCCTCAGCCGCCGTTCCGGTGAGCAGGCCTATGTGTACGCGGCGGAGCGCGTGGGCGACGCCTGGTCGCTGCGGCAGCTGTCCGAGCCGGCGGAGACGTTCTTCGCGACGCTTCAGATCGCCGTGGGGCCACGTGGCGATGCGGTCGTGGTCTGGTCGGAGGCGGACGACCGTCAGCTGGTCGCGGTCACGCGCTCGCCCGGCGGTGCATGGTCGGCGCCGGAGATCCTGCCCTCGACGTCGGCGGATCAGCGGCTGCCCCGCGTGGCGGTCGACAACCGGGGATCGGCGGCGGTCGCCTGGGTCGGCGCAACCGATACGGGCGACGTGGTCGAGGTCACGCAGCGGTCCCGCGACGGCGCGTGGTCGCCGCCGCAGCGCCTGGGCCAGGCGCGCGTCGCCGCAGGCGGGCGCGCCGCGCTCGATCTGGCCGCCGGCCGCGGCGTAGCCGTTGCGGTGTGGCTTGACGAGGGCGCCGTGCGCGCCTCGGTAACCGGGCGGAAACGGCGGGGCTAGCGCTCCTCCTCTTCGAGCGCGCGGATCCCGAGCGCCGCGGCGAACAGACCGGCGTTGCCGACGACGTCGGCCCACGGCATCGCGGCGCCGCGGAGGCGCTCGACGCCGGCGAGCCCGTCGAGCGTGCAGCCGCGCAGCTCGCAGCGGTCGATCCGCACGCCCGCGAAGTCGGCTTCCGTGAGGTCGCACCCGTCGAAGCGGACGGAGCGCAGCAGGGCCTCGCGGAAGTCGGCCTGCGCGAGCAGGCAGCCATCGAACGTCGTGCGTTCGAAGGTGGTCCCGGCGAAGGTGGCGAGGTCGATGCGGCAGTCGCGGAACACCACGTCGGTGATCGAGCCGCGGGTCCACTGCGCGCCGGTGAGCCGCGCGCCGGACACCGTGACGCGCCGCAGCGACAGCTCGGGCGCGGCCACGTTGGCGAGGTTGCCGCGCTCGACGACGACGTCGGCGAGCCGCAGGCCCGTCAGGCGGGCGCCGCTGAGATCGACGTCGGCGAGGCGGGCCTCGGAGATCCTCACGTCGCCGGCCCGCGCGCCCGCCAGCTCGGCGCCGGCGATCCGCGCGCGCTCCACGTTCGCGCCGTCGCCGAGCGCGAGCGCGATCGCCTCGAGGTCGTCCTCCAGCCGCGGCGGCTGAGGGGCGCTCATGGCGCGCTGCGCGCGGGCACTCGGCATCGGCCGGAGCCTAGCCGTGCCCCTCAGCTAGGCGCTGTACTCCTCGACGACCTCGTACAGCCCGTCGGTGCCGACCGACGCCACGAACGGCTCGATCAGCGCCAGCTGGTCGGAGTAGCCGTGCTCCTGGGCGTGGCTGCGCAGCTCCTCCACGGTGCCGTCGAAGTGCCCGAAGGTGACGACCTCGTCGGGGTTCTCGGGGTTGCGGAGCATGGTGAAGCGGACCCACCCCTCGGGCGGGCTGTCGGGGTCGAAGCCGCTCAGGAACGCCTCGCGGAAGTCGTCGAACGTCCCGGGCTGCAGGCGGCGGACGGTCAGGGCGCAGATCACGGCGGGCTCCTCTCGGACGGGTGGTGCCGACGCTACTCCTGATCACCCGGCCGCGGGTACCTTTTCATCCATGGAGCTGATCCCGTTCCTGCTCATCCTCGCCCTGTGGGGGCTGATCGTCGGCGCGCTGGCGCGCTTCGCGCTGCCCGGGCGGGACCCGATGAGCATCCCGATGACGATCGCTGGTCGGGATCGCGGGCTCGTTCGTCGGCGGCCTGCTCGATGCTGCTCGTCACCGGCGGCCGCGACGCCGGCTCGGGCTGTTCGCCGCGTTCGTCGCGACCGGTGCGTGATCGTCTACCTGATCCGCCGCCGCGCGGCGGCGGGGTCATGAGCCCGGACGAGGCGTCGAGCGAGCTCCGCCGCCGGCGCGGCTACTGACCGCGCCGCAGGTCGCGCGCACGGCCTCGACCAGCCGCTCGCGCGTCGCCGGGCGTCGTTGTAGTGCACGAAGCCCGGCGCGGACGGCGCCGTCGCGGCGCCAGGCCGAGGTGGCGCTCGAGCTCCCAGGCGTAGTAGTTGCCGTTCCAGACCGCGATCTCGCGCTCGGCCAGCGCGGCGGCGACCTCGCGCGCGGTCGTGGCCCGTCGACGTTGAACATCAGCGTCGGCGTGCGGTCGCGCGCGTCGCCGTAGAGCGTCACGCCGCTCGATGCGCGCCGAGCCCGTCCAGCGCCGCGGCCAGCAGCGCGTCCTCGTGCGCGCGCACCGTCGTCCCAGCCGAGCGAGCGCGACGTAGTCGGCGGCGGCGCGCACGCCGGCCAGCGCCTCGAACGGCAGCGTGCCGAGCTCCCAGCGGTCGGGCGCCGCGTCGGGCGACGGGCGCAGCTTGTCCGGCGTCAGCTCCTCGAGCAGCTCCGGCGCGCGCGCACAGCACGCCGATGTGCGGCCCGAACCACTTGTAGGCCGAGCAGGCGAGCGCGTCGACAGCCGAGCGCGGCGACGTCGAGCGGCCGGTGCGGGCGCGGCGTGCACCGCGTCGACGTACACGCGCGCGCCCGACGCGCCGCGCCGCGGCGACGATCCCGGGCAGGTCGGGCACCGTGCCGACCGCGTTGGAGGCGGCGGTGACGGCGACCCAGCGGGTGCGCTCGGAGAGCACGGCCTCGACCGCCGACGGCGGGCAGCTCGAGCGTGCCCGGCTCGGGCTCGGCGAAGCGCACGCGCGCGCCGGCGCGCTCGGCGGCGATCAGCCACGGGCGCACGTTGGCGTCGTGGTCGAGCCGCGTGCAGACGATCTCGTCGCCGGGCGCGAGCGCGCGCCCGACGGCGGCCGAGAAGCGCATCGTCAGCGCCGTCATGCTCGGCCCGAACGCGACGCCGCGCGGGTCGCCGCCGAGCAGCCGCGCGACGCTCGCCCGCGCCGCCTCGACGATCTCCTCGCTGGCGCCGCGCGTGCGGGAACGCGCCGCCCTCGTTGGCGGTGCGCCCGGAGCGCATCCAGTCCGCCATCGCGTCGATCGCGGCGTCGACCATCTGCGTGCCGCCGGGCCCGTCCAGGCGCGCCCAGCCGTCGGCCAGGCCGGGGAAGCGCTCGCGGTTCACAGCGCTGCTCCGCACGAGCTCGCGGTCGCGCGCGTAGGTGAGCAGCTCGGCGGCCGTCCGACGGGATCAGCCAGCGCATCTCGTCGACCTCGTCGTTGGGCTCGAACTCGCCCTCCTCGGGCTCCATCAGCCAGTAGCGCACGACCTTCGAGCGGCCCTTGCTGGTCGCTCGTAGGTGACGGGCGGCAGCTCGCGCGCCGAGCCGGCAGCGGCAGCCCGATCTCCTCGTGGACCTCGCGCAGCGCGGCCTCCTCCCAGGTCTCGCCGGGGTCGAGCTTGCCCTTGGGCAGCGACCAGTCGTCGTAGTGGGGCCGGTGCACGACCGCGACCTCGACGCCGCCGGCGCCGCGGCGGCACACGACGCCGCCCGCCGCCTTGACCTCCGCCGCCTCAGGATCCATCGCGCCGGCATCCTGCCGGCGGCACGAAGTTGACGCACGCGTCACTGATGTAGCTGCGGCATGCGCTCCCCTCCGTCTGCGTGATCGGCGCGGGCTCGTCCGGCATCGCCGCCGCCAAGACCCTGCACGAGCGCGGCTTCGAGTTCGACTGCTTCGAGAAGTCGCGACCGCGTCGGCGGCAACTGGGTCTACAAGAACGCCAACGGGATGTCGGCGGCGTACCGCTCGCTGCACATCAACACGTCGCGCGAGCGGATGGAGTACCCGGGCTTCCCGATGCCGCAGTCCTATCCCGACTTCCCCCACCACACGCACATCGCCGCGTACTTCGACGCCTACGTCGACCACTTCGGCTTCCGCGACCGGATCACGTTCGACACCGGCGGTCGAGCGCGCCGAGCCGCGCGCCGGCGGCGGCTGGCGGGTCACGCTCGACACGGGGGAGACGCGCGACTACGACGTGCTGATGGTGGCCAACGGCCACCACTGGGACGCCCGCTGGCCCGAGCCCGCGTTCCCCGGCGCGGAGCGTTCGCGGGCGTGCAGATGCACTCGCACGACTACCTCGGCGACGACCCGGAGCTGCTTCCGCGACAAGCGCGTCGTCGTGCTCGGGATGGGCAACTCGGCGATGGACATCGCGGTCGAGGCCTCGCTTCAGCGCGCGCGAGACGCACCTCGCCGCCCGCCGCGGCGCCTACGTGATCCCCAAGTACCTGTTCGGCCGCCCGATGGACCAGTACGCGGCCTCGCCGAGGATCCCGTTCGCGGTCCGCCGCCGCGTCGATCGAGCGCGCTGCTGCGGGTCGCAGGTCGGCGACATGGAGCGCTACGGGCTGCCCGAAGCCCGACCACAGCTTCGGCGAGGCGCACCCGACGATCTCCGACGACGTGCTGTCGCGCATCGCGCACGGCGAGATCGCGGCCAAGCCCGAACATCGCGCGGCTGACCGAGCGGACCGTCGTGTTCGCCGACGGCAGCGAGGTCGAGGCCGACGTCGTCGTCTACTGCACGGGCTACAAGGTCACGTTCCCCTTCTTCGACGAGGGCCTGATCTCCGCGCCCGACAACGACCTGCCGCTGTTCCGGCGCGTGTTCCACCCGGAGCGTCGCGACGTGTTCTTCGTCGGCCTGCTGCAGCCGCTCGGGCGCGATCATGCCGCTCGCCGCAGGTGCAGTCGGAGTGGGTCGCCGACCACCTCGCGGGGCGCTACGCGCTGCCCGACCCGGCCGGCGCTGCGCGCCGACATGGAGGCGCGAGCGCGAGCGGATGTTCAAGCGCTACGTGCGCTCCAAGCGCCACACGATGCAGGTCGACTACGACGACTACCTGGCCGCGCTGGCCAAGGAGCGCAAGCGCCGGCGCCGAGCGGCCGCGGCGGTCGCCCGCGTGACGGCGCGCGGAGCCGGTGGGCGCCGCGAGGCACCAAGGCCGCCAACCGCGCGGCGATCCTCGCCGCCGGCGCGCGACGTGTTCGCCGCGCCACGGCTACGACGCGGTCGGCGTGCGCGACATCGTCCGGCGCACCGACCTGGCCTCGGGCACGTTCTACAACTACTTCCCCGACAAGGCCTCGATCTTCCGCGCGCTCGTGGAGGACACGGCGCGCGGAGGCGCGCCGCCGGGTGCGCGCCGCGCGCCGGCGGGCGACGGGCGCCGAGCGCGTTCGTGGAGGACGGCTTCCGCGCCTTCTTCGAGTTCATCGCCTCCGACCCGGCGACGTTCGCGTTCCTGCGCCGCAACCTCGGGCACGATCCGCGAGCAGTTCGAGGACGCCGTGCTGCCCGCCGGGCATCGAGCGAGCTGGAGGACGACCTGCGCGCCGCGATCGCCGCGCGGCGAGCTGCCGGCGGTCGACGTCGGCGTACTGCGCGCACGCGATGGTCGCGGTCGGGCTGGAGCTCGGGCAGCAGCTGCTCGAGCGCGACCCGCCGGACGTCGAGGGCGCCACGCGCGTTCGCCACGCGCCCTGTTCTCGGCGGGCTGGCAGCGCACTGGCCTCGACGCTACGCCTGACGGCGCCATGCGCTCCACGCCTCCGGCTCCTCCTGCTCGTCCTCGCCCTCCTCGCCGCCCTGCCGGCCGCGCGGCCTCCGCCGCCAAGCTGACCGTCGGCATCGGCGAGAACAACCCCGGGATGTTCACGCGATCCGCTGTTCTCGCAGCTGGGCGCCAAGCACGCCCGCGTGGTCGTCTCCTACAACGTCGATCGACCAGCGAGCGACGACGAGCTCGACCGCGTGCGGCAGTACCTCGCCGGCGCCGGCGCCGCCGCGCGTCACGCCGCTGGTCACGTTCGAGCACGCGCCGCGGTGACGCGACGATCTGCAACAAGCAGAAGAACCGCAAGAAGGCGCAGTGCAGGCTGCCGACGGCCAAGGCCGTACGAGCGCGGCGATCAAGCGTTCAAGGCCGCGCTTCCCGGCGGTGCGCAACGATCGTGCCGTGGAACGAGATCAACCACTTCACGCAGCCGACCTCAAGAAGCCCGAAGGCGGCCGCGAGGTTCACGAAGATCGCGCGCAAGGTGTTCAAGGGCTGCACGGTGCGTCGCCGCCGACATGCTCGACCAGGCCAACAACACGAGGGCCAAGCGCCCGAAGTTCCGCTCGGCCACCCGCTACGTCAAGCGGTTCCGCAAGGCTCTACAGGGGCCAGCGCAAGGTCTGCGGCATCCACAACTACTCGGACATCAACCGCTTCCGCACGACGCGGCACGAAGGCGATCATCAAGGCGCTGGGCTGCAAGCAGACTGGCTCACCGAGGTCGGCGGGATCTACAAGTTCACGGGCTTCAAGGCGTCCGCAGAAGCGCCAGCTGAAGGCGACGAAGTTCATGTTCAAGGTCGCCACGCAAGATCAAGAAGATCAAGCGGCTGTACGTCTACACCTGGTTCGGCGGCGTGACGTCGCGCTTCGACGCCGGCCTGGTGGCCGGCGGCAAGGCCCGCAAGGCGTACGCCGAGGTCCGCAAGCACGTCAAGTAGTCGGTGACTGACGAGACCGCTGCGCGTCGACGACGCGCAGCGGCTCTTCTCGCCCGAGGGCGCCTACCTGAACACCGCCTCCTACGGGCTGCCGCCGCGGCCCGCGTGGGAGGCGATGCAGGTGGCGTCCGACGAGTGGCGCCACGGGCGCACCGGCTTCGACGGCTGGGACGAGTCGGTCGGCGCGCGCGCGGGCGTAGCTGGGCGCGGCTGTGCGGCGTGCGGCGTCGCCGACGTCGCGATCGGGCCGCAGGTGTCGCCGTTCGTCGGCGTCGTCGCGGCCTCGCTGGAGCCCGGCTCGCGGGTGCTGTGCGCGCGAGGAGGACTTCACCTCCGTGCTGTTCCCGCTGCTCGCGCAGGAGGCGCGCGGCGTGCGCGTCGAGCTCGTGGCGCTCGACGGCCTCGCCGAGGCCGTCGACGGCGGACACCGGCGCTCGTCGTGGTCAGCGCCGTGCAGTCGCGCGACGGCCGGCTCGCCGACCTCGACGCGCTGTCGGACGCGGCCGCGCACCACGGGGCGCGCACGCTGATCGACGCCACGCAGGCGTGCGGCTGGCTGCCCGCTCGACGCCTCGCGGTTCGACTACGTGGTGTGCGGCGGCTACAAGTGGCTGCTCGGGCCGCGCGGCACGGCGTTCTTCGCACTCGCGCGCGGAGGCGCGCGAGCGGCTCGTGCCGACCGCCGCCGGCTGGTACGCGGCCGAGGTCCCGATGGCGAACCTCTACGGCGGCGCCGCTGCGGCTGGCCGAGCGACGCGCGGGCGCTCGACGTCTCGCCCGCGTGGCACTGCTGGGTCGGCCAGGCGCCGGCGCTCGAGCTGCTCGAGCGGGTCGGGGTGGACGCCGATCCACGCGCACGACCTCGCGCTGGCCGCGCGGTTCCGCGACGGCCTCGGGATCGAGCCCGGCGACTCGGCGATCGTCTCGCTCGACCTCCCGGAGGAGGCCGCGGACCGGCTGGCCGCCGCGCGGGTGCGCGGCGGCGGGGCGCGGCGGGCTGATGCGCTTCTCGTTCCACCTCTTCAACACCGAGGCGGACGTGGACCGGGCGCTTGGCGGTCGCTAGCCGTCTGAGAACGGCTGCACCGGGATGCCGTGGCCGGTGTCGGTGGTGCCGAGCTCGTAGACGCCGCCGTGGCGGCGTGTACGAGCTCGCGGCCGTCGTCGAGCACGACGCGCAGCTCGGCGATCGAGCAGTTGAGCGAGTGGTGCTCGCCGCCGCCGCGGGTCGGCGTAGGGCCAGGCGACGGTCTGGCCGCCGCGGGGAGGGCCTCGACGACCGCGCCGCGGCGACGACGACGCGGCAGCCGCGCCGGGGTCGCGCTCGACGTGGGCGGGGCGCGGACCGCCGAGCCGGTTGCGGCGGCCGTCGACGTGCAGCGCGCCGTTGGCGATCCACGGCGTCAGCACGGGCCCGATCCGGACGCGGCCGACCGAGAGGTCCAGCCACGCGCCGGGGGCGCCGTCGAACGCGACGCCGTGCAGCCAGATCCAGGTCGCGGCGTGCTCGGAGCCCCAGTTGTGGCCGACCATGCCCGGCCAGCCGTCGACGGCTCGACCCGCTCGGCCGCCGACGTGCAGCCGGCCGGCGAAGCGTCGCGGCCGGGCAGCGGGCTCTCGAGCTTGGTGCGCGGCAGCGGCGCGCGGTACATCCACTCGCGCGGGAGGTGGCGCAGCGGCTCGTGGTCGCCGCTCGAACGTGAGCTCCCACGACGCGGAGCGGTCCGGCCCGGCGGCTCGCCGCGCGCGCTGCGCCGGCGCCGAGCGCGCTGCTCGCCGATCGCGATCCAGCCGTCCGCGGCGGCGACGGGCGCCGCGAAGCGTCTGCTTGACCGCGTACGGCTCGCTCGCGCTCGGCGTCGAAGTAGGTGCACCACACCGAGCCGGTCGGCGGCCGCCTCGGGCGCTGGTGGGTCGTGTAGCGGATCCACGCGCCGCGCGGGCGCTCCGGGTCGACGGCGCGCAGGTAGAACGACTCGTAGTGGCCCTTGCTCGGCCGCGACGTGCGGGAACCGCGGCTCGGTCACGCGCCGCGTCGCGCCAGCCGAGCCACAGCCACAGCGGGTAGGTGGCGAAGATGCGCGGCGCTCACGGCGTGCGTCGCTGGCCCGGCGCGCTCATGGTCGAGGCGCAGGATGCCCGAGTTGAGCATCCAGTCGCGGCCCGATTCGGCCCGGCAGAGGCGAGCGATCGGATGGGTCCACCTCCGGTTGAGGTAGAGGCTTACGCTCACGCCGTAGAACACGGCCATCGTGGCCGCCCCGGCCGGCGCGGCCGCCGGGCGCGGCTCGGGCGCGAGCGCGCGCGAGCGCGCGGCCGTTGGCGTACAGCCACGGCGGGTCGATCAGGAACGACATGCGGGCACCTCCTCGAGGATCTGGCCGGCCAGCCGCGTCGCCAGGGCCATGATCGTGATCTGCGGGTTGACGCCGAGCGGGCCGGGGACCGCGCTGCCGTCGGCGACGTGGACGCCCCGGGCGCCGTGCACGCGCGAGGTGCGCGTCGACGACGCCGTGCGCCGGGTCGCGGTGGGCGCGGGCGGTGCCGAGCGGGTGGAAGCCCATCAGCTTCAGGTCGCGCGGCCGAGGCGGAGCTCCCGCAGCCGCGGGTCGCCGGGGCCGTCGAGCTCCGGCACGCGGCCGACGGGCAGGATCACGCGGCGCGCGCCCGCGGCGAACATCAGCTCGGCCAGCCGCAGCAGGCCGGCGTGCGAAGGTGGCCGTGTCGGCGCGGTTGAGGTCGTAGCGGACCACGGGCCGGCCGAGCACGCTCGCCACCCGCCCGCGCGAGCGTGTCGCGAGATCATCAGCCCGCACTGGGCGACGTGGCGGTGGCCGAGCATCAGCTCGCGCAGCGCGGTCGCCGGCGAACGGCGACGCCAGCGCGAGGTAGTCGGGCGGCCCGGCGATCCCCTCGAAGACGAAGCCCTCGCGCGGCGAACTCGTCGACGTAGTAGGACTGCGGCACGCCGCGGCTCATGTCGACCTCCTCGTCGAACACGCCCCAGACGGCGGTGGCGGGGTGGACGGTGAGGTGGCGGCCGAGGGCGCGGGAGTCGCGGCGAGGCCGCTGCGGGCGAGCAGCAGCGGCGTGTGGATCGCGCCGGCGGCGACGACGACGATCGGCGCCCGGACCTCCAGGCGGCCGTCGGCGGTGCGCGCGGCGACGCCGGTGGCGCGGCCGTCCTCGGTGAGGATCCGCTCGGCGCGCGCGCCGGTCATCACGCGTCGCTCCCGCCTCGAGCGCGCGGGGGAGGTAGACCTCGCCGACGTGCTGCTTGGCGCCCGTCGGGCAGCCGAACGCGCACACGCCCGGAGCCCTGGCAGCCGCGGGCGTTGCGCCGCAGGTAGCCGCCGCGACCAGCCGAGCCGCTCGGCGCCGCGGCGGATGATCGCCGCGTTGCGGCCCGCGAGCGCCGGGGGAGACCTCGGCGACGCCGAGCGCGCTGCTCGACCCGCTCGAAGGTGCTCGTCGTCGAGGCCGTCGATCCCGTGCTCGGCGGCCCAGCGCTCGAGCACGGCCCGCGGGCGTGCGGAAGCACGTGCCGGAGTTCACGAACGTCGTGCCGCCGGTCCCGCGGCCGAGCGGGAGCATCAGCGGCGGGCGGCCGAGCGTCGACGAACTGGCCGCCGTCGCGGTACAGCCGCGGCAGCGTGTCGCGCGGGCGGGCGGTCGCGTCGCGCCGGTCGCGCGCGGGACCCTCTTCGAGCACGACGACGTCGAGGCCCGCCCTCGGCGAGCTCGGCGGCCACGACGGCGCCGCCGGCGCCGCTGCCGATCACGCACGCGTCGGCGCGCACGACGCGGGTCATGCCGCCGCCCGGCGGGCGAGGGCCTTTCGCACGCACGACGCCCGTCATGCCGCCGCCCGGCGGGCGAGGGCCTCGCGGACCCGCGTCGCTGGGTCGTGGCCGAGCACCCGCAGCACGCCCGCGTCGCCGTAGTAGCTCACGGCCGCCGCCGAGCGCAGCGCCTGCTCGAGCGGCGCCGAGCCGCCGCAGCACCGCGAGGCGCCCGGCGCGGCCGCGCGCGCCGAAGCGGGCGAGCCGGAGCCCCGCGATGATCGCCCGGAAGCCGGCCCGGTTCAGGCGGGGCGCGAACGCGAGCCAGGTCGCGAACGCGGCGCTCGGCGTCGGTGGCGCGCGACGGGCGGCAGCGGCGGCTCCGGGGCGGCGACCGCGTCGATGAGGCGCGGCGACCGCGTCGCCTCACGCGAGCCCCTCCAGCAGCGCGGCTTCCTGCGCGCCCGCCAGCGCGGCGACGGCGCCGGCGGCGGCGTCGGGGTCGCGCGCGTCGACCGCGGCCGCCGCGGCCTCGTAGAAGGCCTGCAGCTCCGCACGGTCGCGGACGAGCGCGCGGAAGTCGGGGAGCCGGGAGAAGTAGAGGTCGCGGATCGAGTTGGCGATCAGCAGCAGCACGAGGTTCCCCGCCGCCTCGATCAGCGCCGCGAAGAAGGCGAAGTCGACGCCCTGGGCCGCCTCGTCGCTCGGCCGCTTCCTCGAGCTCGTCGGCGAGCCGCACCAGCGCCTCCGCCTGGGCCTCGTCGCGGCGCGTCGCGGCCAGCCGCGCGGCCTCGGTCAGCAGCAGCCGGCGCGCCTCCATCACCGCGCGCAGCACCTCGCGGTCCTGGGCGGGGCCGCCGCCGAGGGCGTGCACGAGCACGTCGAGCCCGCCGTGGGCGCGCCAGTCGCGGACCCGCATCGCGTCGCCGTGGCGGACCTCGACGAGCTTGAGCTGCTCGAGGCGCTTGATGCCCTCGCGGACGGTGGCCATGTTCACGCCGAGCTCCGCCGCCAGCGCGCGCTGGGTGGGCAGCCGCTCGCCGGGAGCGTGCCGTCCGGCGAGGACGTCGGCGGCCAGCTTGCGGAACACGATGTCGGACGCGGACATTGTTCGGAACAATTTACCATCCATCCGTCCGACCCCATGCGTACCGTGCGCCGCATGCCTCTCTGCTTCATCG
Organism: uncultured Solirubrobacteraceae bacterium; assembly: GCA_963723395.1. GTDB lineage: Bacteria > Actinomycetota > Thermoleophilia > Solirubrobacterales > Solirubrobacteraceae > DATFQI01. The sequence goes on from CAVRQL010000012.1 coordinate 278,869, forward strand.
AGCCGCAGGACGCGATCCGCGTGATCGCGGAGTCCGTCGGCCGCGAGGCGCGGCGCCAGCTACTGGGTGAGCTGGTGCGCGCCTGGGTCGACGAGATCCCCGAGGAGCGAGCTCGCCTCGCACTACGCCAAGGCCGTCGCCGACCTCGACGAGAACGACCTGTCGATGCTGGCCGCCTGGCACGCGTCGCTCGAGGTCGGCATGCCGATCGCCAACAAGGAGTTCCTCGTCAACGCGTTCCCCGCGCTCGGCGACAACCGCCGCGAGGCGCTGAAGATCGCCGCCGGCTTCCGTGGCGAGGACGCGTTCAACGCCGGCGTGGCGGAGGAGCAGGCGCTGGAGTCCGTGCTGCCCTGGCTGTCCGAGGCCCGCGCGACGGAGCTCGCCGCCGAGTGCCTCGAGCTCTACTGCTGGGACCGGCTGGGCGGCGACAACTAGCCGTACCGTGGCGCGGTCGTTCGTCGTCCGCGCGCGGGCACGCGCTAGGCGCGGCGGAGGACGTCGTAGCGCCCGACGCCCTCGCGGCCCTCGAGCCGCCAGCGGAAGAACGAGCAGTCGAAGCGCAGCTGCGCCGAGGTCGAGCGTGGAGCCGCACAGCACCTCGCCCGAGCCGCGCAGCGGGAACGCCGTCCTCGTCGTCCTCGACCCACAGCTCGAGGCCCGACGCGGCGCTGGCGCCCGTCGCGCGTCGTAGGTCGTCGAGAGCCGCGGGTCGGCGATCGGCTGGGAGCCGCCGGGGCCGAGCAGCGCCGCCCACACGGGCTCGGCCGCGTGCGCGGTCGCCCTCGGGCCGGACGGCCATGAGCGCGACGGCCGGGCCGTCCTCGGATCCAGCACCGACACCGTGCGGGCCAGCTCGAGCCGGCCCCAGTCGGGCTCGCCCCAGGCGTGGCCGCGCTGGCCGAGGCAGCGCACCGGCACGTCGCGGCCGCCGACGGTGACCGTGCCGCGAGACCACGCACACCTGCTCGTAGCCGGCCATGCCGCCCGCGCGCGCGACCGGCGAGTCCTCGGCGATCTCGGCGGCCGGGCCGAGCGCCTCGAACGTCAGCCGGAAGCCGTGCTCCTCGCCCTCGAGGGCGACCGTCCAGCGCGCTCAGCGGCTCCTCGACGGTCGTGCTCAGCCCGCCGCGCCGACACCGCCGCCCAGTCCGCGTCCGTCGCCGACCTCCAGGCCGCCGCGCGCGAGCGCCGCCACCGGGTCGCGCCCCGCGAACAGCACCGCGAGCGCGCGACGCGCCCTCGGCCGAGAGGCCGATCCGCGCCAGCCCGTACAGCTCGCGCGGCCGGCGTCGCCGAACGAGAACGTCACCGCGTCCGCGAAGGCGGGCCCGGTCGGGGTCCGCGCGCAGTTCGTGCTCAGGGGTGATCAAGCGACGGCCGCGCTCGAGCCCGTCGGGATCGGCCGTCGACCGCCGAGCCCTCCACGTCGTAGGCCTGCCGCGGGCGCGGACCCGCGGACCGCGCGGCGCCGTCACCGAGGCCACCATCCGCGCGGCGAACCGCCGCACGAGGATGCGCCCGGACGACCGCCCGCGTGGGCGGGAGCAGCAGCAGCGATCGCCGAGGATGTCCGAGAGGAAGCCCGGCGTCAGCAGCAGCGCGCCGCCGAACAGCACGAGCGCGCCGTCGACCGTCTCGCTTCGCCGGCGGGCGCCCGCTCTGCAGCGCCTCGTTGAACCGCCGCCACGCCGCGCGGCCCTGCGCGCGCGGCGAGCATCGACCCGAGCACGGCGTCGGCGACGAGCAGCGCGATCGTCCACCAGATCCCGATCAGCTCGCCGACCTGGATCAGGATCGCCAGCTCGGCGATCGGTACGACGATGAAGAGGAGGACCAGGAGGAGGCGGAGCATCGGGCCCCCTACACGGTACGAAGGTCAGGCGACGGCGAGCGCCGGCGCCGCTGAGCCGGACCGCGGGCAGGCGGTGCAGCCCGACGCCCTCGATCAGCTTGCGGATCTGCGGCTGCGCGCCGGCAGCCACAGCGTCTGCCCGTGCGCCCGCAGGCGCTGCGCGAGGCACGCGAGGTCGACGATCAGCGAGGAGTCCGCCGAAGCGGCAGCTCGGAGAGGTCGACGATGACGTCGCGGGAGGCTTGCAGCGCAGCCGAGATGGGCCGCCGCCGGCGCCCCTTCGTCGCCATCCCCTCGTCCCCCGCGATCACCAGGATCGCGTGCTGTGCGTCGAACTTGACGATTGTCCGCAACCTAGTACAAACCGGCGGGTTCGTACAGGCCACCCCGGTACCATCGGGACTCATGGTCGACGAAGAAGAAGTCACCGAGGCGCTCAGCAAGGTGATCGATCCCGAGCTGGGACTCGACTTCGTGGAGCTCGGCCTGGTCTACGGCGTCGAGATCGACGGCGGCACAGGTCACCGTCACCTTCACGCTCACGACGCCCGCGTGCCCGATCGGCCCGCAGGTCTCCGAGCAGATGCAGGAGTTCGTGGGCGAGATCGAGGGCGTCGAGGACGTCGTGACGAACATGGTCTTCACGCCGCCGTGGTCCCCGGACAAGATGTCCGAGGACGCGAAGTTCGCGCTCGGCTACTGAGGTCGAGCGGCCAGACGGGCTTCTCGGGCGTCGTCCGCGCGGATCCCAGCCCACGCCGGAGTACGCCTCGCGCGCGACGCTCGGTCGTCTCGACGCGCCGACGCTCCGTGCTTCGCGGCGACCTCGCTCACCGGGTAGGTGAGCGTGTCGTCCTCGGATCGCGCGTCGCCGACCATGAGGATCGCGCACGGCCCGTCGCCGGCGCCGACCACGACGTGGCGGGTGCCGGGCGGGAAGTGGACGAAGTCCCACCGGCGCAGCGTGCGCTCCTGCTCCTCGACGACCAGCAGGCACTCGCCGTGGAGCACCAGGAACCCCTCCTGGTTGGACTCCGCGTGGTAGAGCGCGTTCGGCTCGCCCGGCTCGACGATGTGCACGTTGATGCCGAACTGCGGGGAACCGGTTTGCGTCGCTCTCGAGCGTCGCGCCAGCGGCCCTGACCCGGCGCTGCGGTCCAGCGGCGCGTCGGCGAGGTTGAGCACGTACCAGCCCTCGCCGGCCGGGCGCAGGCCCGCCTCGGTGCGCTCCATCGGCGCCTCGGGGACGCTCACGCGCTTGCGCCGTCTTCGCCGCGGCCGCTTGGCCTTGGCGGCCGACCACGCAGCTCGTCCAGCGACGACCTCGAGGTGGCGCGCCGAACTCGTCGAGGTCGGGCATCGCGTCGTAGTCGCCGAGCAGCCCGAAGTCGATCCCGCCGTTGTAGGACATGATCGCCACCGCGAGCGCGTGGTCGCGCGGCAGGAACGCGATCGGGAACAGGTCCTGCAGCTCGCGCCCGAGCAGGTAGAGGGGGAACTGCGGGCCCGGGCACGTTGGTCACGATCAGGTTGAACAGCCGCGTGGAGAAGTTGATCCGCGACGCCTGGGCGAGCACCGTCGGCGGCGCGAAGCTCTGCACGCCGGCCAGCACCTCGGCGCCGACGGCCTGCTTGGAGTCCTTGAGCCCGTCCATCGCCTCGCGCACGACGGCGCAGCCGCGCGACCGGGTCCTCGACGTAGACCGGCAGCGGCCCGCGCATCGCGGCGATCCGGTTGCCGAGCGTGTCGTGCTCGTCCTGCGCGCGGATCGAGACCGGCACCAGCGCGCGCAGCTCGAGCCCCTCGGTGCGCACGCCGCGCGAGCGCAGCCAGCTGGCGCAGCGCGCCGGCCACGACGGTGAGCACGACGTCGTTGACCGTGCCGCCGAGCGCGTCCTTGACCGTCTTGAAGTCGGCCAGCTCGTTGCGCACGAACGCGAACCGCCGGTGCGGGCCGATCGGCACGTTGAGCGGCGTCTCCGGCGCCGGGTTCAGCCCGGCCCACGCGACCTCGCCGACGCCCTCGATCGCCTCGCGCGCGACCTCCAGCGTGCGCGTCGGGCGCGTCGCCGCCGACAGCGCCTTGCCGGTGAGCTCGAACGGCGTGCGCACGAGCCCGCGCACGCCCGCGGGCGGCGAGCTGCGCCGCGCTCGGCTCGGGCTGCGGGCACCCACGGCTCGCCCTCGTGCGGGGCCGACTGCGGCACGGGCTCGAGGTCGAACATGCACGGTCGCGAGGTCCACGCCCGCGACGCCGTCGACGAGCGCGTGGTGGGTCTTGGAGATCAGCGCGAAGCGGTTGCCCTCGAGCCCCTGCACGAGCCACATCTCCCACAGCGGCTTGGAGCGGTCCAGCTGCTGCGAGTGCACGCGCGCGGCGAGCGCGCGCAGCTGCTCCTCGGAGCCCGGGCGCGGGCAGCGCGGTGTGGCGGACGTGGTACTCGAGGTTGAAGTGCGGGTCGTCGACCCACAGCGGCCGGCCGGTCTCCAGCGGCGGGAACGCGAGCTTCTGGCGGTAGCGCGGGACGAGGTGCAGGCGGCTGCGGATCTGCGTGCAGAAGTCGTCGTAGTCCGGCGGCGGGCCCTCGAAGATCAGCACCGCGCCGACGTGCATGTGCGCGTTCTCGACCTCCTGCGCGAGGAAGGACGCGTCCACCGCGGTCAGCCGGTCACCGTGCGCCTGCGCCATCGTTTCTCCTCGCCGTTCCCGATCCCGGCCATGAGCCTATAGCGCTCAGATGAGCGCGGTGACCAAGCCCGTCGCGACCGCCGCGACGAGCGATCGCCGGTGAGCACCGGCTCGTAGCCGCCCGCTCTCCGCGAGGCGGCTGAACAGCGGGCGCCCGGCGAGGTGCGCGAGCGACCACGAGCGGGCACGAACACGGCCACCAGCCAGCCGCGCGGGACCGCGCCCGAGGTGCCGGTCGACGACGAGCGCGAGCGCGCCGATCACGCTGAGGCCGAGCTGGCAGACGGTCAGCGTGTCGCGCACCCGGCCCGGCTCGTCGCCGCGGCCGAGCAGGTAGAGCAGCAGCGGCGGGCCGCTCGTGTTCGTCGAGGTCACGAGCGCGCCGGCGCTGAGGCCCGTCACCGGCGCCGCCCAGCGCGGCTCGCGCTGCGCCGTGCGGCGCGGAGCTGCAGCCGGCGCGCACGCGAGCGTGGCCAGCACGCCGAGCGTGACCGCCACCTGCAGCGTCGACCGCGTCGAGCGCGCGCAGCACCGCGACGCCGGCGAGCGCGGCGGGCAGCGCCCACGCGAGCAGCGATCACGCACGTCGCGCGGCGAGCGGCCGCGGGCGGCGCCCCTCGGTGGCGAGCGTGAGCACGCCGATCATCATCCCGAGCAGCAGCAGGAGGCCGATCGCCTCGCGCGGCTCGAGCGCGGCGAACATCAGCGGCGCGGCGAGCAGCGCGAAGCCGAAGCCGGTCGCCGACTGCAGCGCGCGCGCCGACCGCGACCCCCGCGCCCGCCGCGAGCAGCAGCGGGTCCATGCGGTCCACCGTAGACTGACCCGGGGACCACGACCCGACGGGGGGATCGCATGGCGTGGGACTTCTCGACCGAGCCCGAGTTCCAGGAGCAGCTGGACTGGATGCGCGCCTTCGTGCGCGAGGAGATCTGGCCGATCGAGACGATCTTCGCCGAGCTCGGCGAGGACGCGTTCGCGCGCGCGATCGCGCCGCTGCAGGAGCAGGTCCGCGAGCGCGGGCTGTGGGCCGCGCACCTCCCGCCCGAGCTCGGCGGCCAGGGCTTCGGCCAGGTCAAGCTCGGCCTGATGCACGAGATCCTCGGCACGAGCCCGTTCGCGCCGGTGGTGTTCGGCAACGCGGCGCCCGACTCGGGCAACTCGGAGATCCTCGCGCTGGCCGGCACGGAGGACCAGAAGCAGCAGTGGCTGCACCCGCTGCTGGCCGGCGACCTCAAGTCGGCGTTCTCGATGACCGAGCCGCACACCGCGGGCTCGGACCCGACGCTGCTGGAGACGACGCGCGGTGCTCGACGGCGACGAGTGGGTCATCAACGGCCGCAAGTGGTTCTCCTCGAACGCGTCGGTCGCGGACTTCCTGATCGTCATGGCGGTCACCGACCCCGACGCGCGCCAAGTACCAGCGCGCGTCGATGCTGATCGTCCCGACCGACACGCCGGGCGTGCACATCCTGCGCGACATCCCGACGATGGAGCACCCGTACGAGCACTACGGCCGCTACGGCGGGCACTCCGAGATCGTCTACGAGGACGTGCGCGTCCCGGCCGACGCGCTGCTCGGCCCGCGCGGCGCCGGCTTCCTGATCGCCCAGCAGCGGCTCGGCCCCGGCCGCATCCACCACTGCATGCGCTGGCTGGGCGTCTCCCAGCGCGCGTTCGACATGCTCTGCGAGCGCGCCGTCATCGCGCTACGCGCACGGCTCGCTGCTGGCCGACAAGCAGACCGTGCAGAACTGGGTCGCCGACTCGGCCGCGCAGATGCACGCGGCGCGGCTGATGACGCTGCACGCCGCGTGGAAGATGGACACCGAGGGCGCCGCCGCGGCCCGCCAGGAGATCGCGCTGATCAAGTTCTACGGCGCCGGCGTGCTGCACGACGTCGTCGACCGCGCGCTGCAGGTCCACGGCTCGCTCGGCTACTCGACCGACCTGCCGCTGGAGCAGATGTACCGCTTCGCCCGCGCCGCGCGGATCTACGACGGCCCGGACGAGGTGCACCGCCAGAGCGTCGCCCGCCAGATCCTGCGCGGCTACGAGGCGCCCGCGGACGGCGTGCCGACCGAGCACGTCCCGACGCGCCGCGAGGCCGCGCGCGAGCGCTTCGCCGACCTGCTCGAGGCGGTGACCTCCAACGACTAAGCCGGCGCTGGTCATCGCCATGATCGCCGTGCCCGCCGTCGTCGTCGTCGCGCTCGTGCTCGCGCTCACCGGCGGCTCGGCGGAGGGAGCGCAGCCCGGCGCGACCGCGCGGCCGAGCGCGCGCGTCGACCGCTTCGACTCCGCGCGCGCGTGGAAGCACCTGCGCCACCAGGTCGACGCTCGGCCCGCGGCCCGCCGGCTCGCCGCAGCTCGCGCAAGCTGGCCGAGCTACCTCGCGGGCGCGGCTCCCGCGCGGCCACTTCGAGGCCGGTGCCCGGCCGGGCTGCGCAACGTCGTCGGCCGGATCCCCGGCCGCAAGCCCGCGGTCGTGCGTCGCCGCGCACTACGACACGAAGGACCTGCCCGGCTTCGTCGGCGCCAACGACGGCGCGGGCGGCACCGCCGCCGTGCTCGAGCTCGCCCGCGCGCTGCGCAAGCTCAAGCGGCCCAGCGGGCGCGCCCGAGATCCGCTTCGTGCTTCTTCGACGGCGAGGAGGCCACGGACGACTCGCGAGCCGTTCCTGGAGACCGGGCTGCGCGGCTCGAAGGCCTACGCCGAGCGCCACGCCAAGGAGATCCGCGCGCTCGTGCTGCTCGACTTCGTCGCCGAGAAGGGCGCGATGCGGATCCCGCGCGAGGCGGGCTCCGACGCTCGCGCTGTGGCGCCGGCTGCGCGGCCGCGGCCAAGCGCGTCGGCGCCGGCGCGGCGTTCCCGGACGGCACGCGGCGGCGCGATCACCGACGACCACACGCCGTTCCTGCAGCGCGGGATCCCGGCCATCGACCTGATCGACTTCACGTTCCCCTGCTGGCACAAGACCTGCGACGACATCGTCGGCGGTCTCCGAGCGCTCGCTGGACCTCTCCGGCGAGGCCGTGCTCGAGCTGCTGCGGACCTGGCGCTAGCCTGGGAGCGCACTGCCCGTGCGAGAAGCTCCTGCTGGCCGCGCCCCGCGGCTACTGCGCCGGCGTGGACCGCGCCGTGCAGACCGTCGAGCGCGCGCTCGAGCTCTACGGCGCGCCCGTGTACGTGCGCAAGGAGATCGTCCACAACAAGCACGTGGTCGCCCAGCTGCGCGAGCGCGGCGCCATCTTCGTCGAGGAGCTCGACGACTCGATCCCCGAGGGCGCGACGACCGTCTTCTCCGCCCACGGCGTCTCGCCCGCGGTCCACGCCGACGCCGAGCGCCGCGGCCTGCGGACGATCGACGCCACCTGCCCGCTGGTCACCAAGGTCCACCGCGAGGCGGTCAAGTTCGCCGCCGAGGGCTACACGATCGTGCTGATCGGCCACGCCGGCCACGAGGAGGTCGAGGGCACGATGGGCGAGGCGCCCGAGCACATCGTGCTCGTGGAGACCGAGGCCGACGTCGACGCGCTCGAGGTCGCCGGATCCCGACGCGCGTCGCCTACATCTCCCAGACCACGCTGTCGGTCGACGAGACGCGCTCGATCATCGCCCGCCTGCGCGAGAAGTTCCCCGCCATCACCGGGCCCGCGCACGGACGACATCTGTTACGCGACCACCAACCGCCAGGCGGCCGTCAAGCAGATGGCCGCGGAGTGCGACCTCGTGCTCGTGATCGGCTCGCAGAACTCCTCGAACTCGCAGCGCCTCGTCGACGTCGCGCGCGACTACGGCGCCGACGCGCACCTGATCGACAACGAGGCGCAGGTCCGCGACGAGTGGCTCGAGGGCGCCCGCGTCGTCGGCATCACCTCCGGCGCGAGCGCGCCCGAGGAGCTCGTCACGCGCCTCGTGGAGTTCTTCCGCGCCCGCGGCACCGAGGACGTCGAGCGAGTTCGAGGTCATGCGCGAGGACGTGCGGTTCATGCTGCCGAAGACGATCCGGCCAGGGCCATGACCGCGACGCGGCCGGCGAGTGCGCGGGCACCCGCAGGCGGCGCCACCGCACGGTCGGCAGACGCGCTCAAGTCTCCGGCGACCGCCTGCCGCTCGACCGCCACCGAAGAGTCGCCGAGCGAGGCGGCTCGACTCGGTTAAGGGGCGCCACCGCCGCGGCCGGCGCACGTCGACCGCCGCCATCGCTTCATTCACCTGCAGTCGACGGGGTCTGACCCCGGATCGCAGTGCGGTGAAGCAACGGACCAGTTCGCCAGTACCGCGTAGGCGACCGCGCCCTGCGGGCCGTCGAGGCGGCCGGCGTCGGCGCGCACGCCCGCGTCCGTCCCGGTCTTGTTGCGCAGCCGCAGCCCGCGGGCGCGGACCACGTGGGCGAGCGGGTCGAGGCCGAGGCGCGGCGGGGACCATCGACGAGGTCGGCGTTGCGCGAGCAGCCAGCCGGCGACGCAGCGGCGGTCCGCGGCGACGTCCGCGAGGCAGCAGCCGCGCCGAGCTCGGCGCGCGGTTCCGCTCGCGAGCCGCGGCGGGTCGCCGGGGCCGCGCGCGTCGCGCACCCGGTCGTGCAGGGCGGTGTGCTCGAGCCGAGGCGACGGCGTCGAGCGCCGATCCGGCGCAGGCAGCACGTTGGTCGCGAGGTTGTCGCTGTGGCGCGCCGATCAGCGCGGCGACGTCGGCGGCCGGGCAGCGCGTCGACGCCGAGGTCCTGCCACAGCGCCCGGAGTCCGCGCGACGGTGTCCGCCGGCTGCGCGCCGCAGCAGCTCCACCGGGTCGAGCGTCGCCCTCGTCGATCGCCCGCGCCGCCGCGAGCAGCAGCAGGACCTTGCCGACGGCTGGCGATCGAGAGCACCCGGTCGGGCTCGTGCGCGACCAGCGACCTCGCCCTGCGCGCCGAGCCACCGCGACGCGCCCCACGTCGCCCACGGCGGGCAGGTCGAGCCTCAGTCCGCGCAGCCAGCGCGCGGATCTCGTCGCCGTGCTCGTCGAGCCGCGGCGGCGGGCGGCGGATCGGCGGGCGCTCGCCGTCGACGCGCAGCGGCGGCCGGATCAGCGGGATGCCGTCGACCTCCTCGGTCGGCTCCATCCCGAGCTCGTCGGCGAGCGCGAACGCCTCGTCGACGCCGTTGATCGGGCCGGCGGGGACGCCCGCGGCGCGCAGCGCGCTCGACCCAGTGCGCGGCGGGCTCGCGCCGCGAACGCCGCCGCCGAGCCGCCGCGCGAGCTCGTCGCGGTGCTCGACGCGCGCGGCGTTGGTGGCGAAGCGCTCGTCGGCGGCCAGCTCGCCGAGCCCGACGCGCCTCGCACAGCCGCGCGAACAGGCGGTCGTTGCCGACGGCGACCGCGAACGGGCGGTCGGCGGCGTCGAACGGTCTCGTAGGGGACGATGCTCGGGTGGCGGTTGCCGCGCCGCTGCGGCGCGACGCCGCCCGCCACCCACGCCGAGCCCTGGTTGAGCAGCGCGGTCAGCGCCGCGTCCATCAGCGACATCTCGACGTGGCGGCCGCGGCCCGTGCGCTCGCGCTCGAGCAGCGCGGCCTGGATGCCGATGGCGGCGAGCAGCCCGCAGATGAGGTCGACGACCGCGGCGCCGACCTTCAGCGGCGGGCCGTCCGGCTCGCCCGTGACGTGCATCAGCCCGCCCATCGCCTGCAGCAGGAAGTCGTAGCCGGGCAGCGCGCGGCCCGCCTCGCCGGTGCCGAACGCGGTCACCGAGCAGGAGACCAGGCCCGGGGTTGCGCTCGCGCAGCGTGTCGCCGTCGAGGCCCCAGGCCGCCATCAGCCCGGGGCGGAAGGACTCCACGAGCACGTCGGCGCGCGCGCCGAGCGGCGCGCCAGCTCGCGGTCGCCCTCGTCGCCCAGGTCGAGCACGACCGAGCGCTTGTTGCGGTTGAGGCCGAGGTAGTAGGTGCTGTCGTCGCCGTGCCACGGCGGGCCCCAGGCGCGCGTGTCGTCGCCCGCCGCCGGGCCGCTCGACCTTGACCACGTCGGCGCCGAGGTCGCCGAGCAGCATCGTCGCGTACGGGCCCGCGAGCACGCGCGAGAAGTCGGCGACGAGGAGGCCGTCGAGCGGCGGCATGGCGACGGCACCCTAGGGTGCTCCGCTCGTGCGCGACGCTCGTCGTCTCCGACCTGCACCTCGGCGCCGCCAAGCGGCACCGACCTCGCTGCGCCGGCCCGAGCTGCGCGAGCCGCTGCTGGAGGCGGTCGCGCGGCGTCGACCGGCTCGTGATCCTCGGCGACGCGCGTCGAGCTGCGCGACCGCCCGCAGCGCGACATCGCCGAGCTGGCCGGCGCCGGTGCTGCGCCGAGCTCGGCGCGGCGCTCGGCCCCGACGGCGAGCTCGTGCTGATGGGCGGCAACCACGACCACGGGCTGGTCGCGGGCTGGATCGACGGGCGCCTGGAGACCGAGCCGTCGGGCTTCCTCGGCGCTCGAGCAGCGCATCGAGCCGCGCGACGCCGGGCCCGCTGGCGGCGACGCTCGCCGACGCCGCCGCGCCCGGCGCGGCGTCAGCGTCGCCTACCCGGGCGTGTGGCTGCGCGACGACGTGTACGCCATCCACGGCCACTACTCCGACCTGCACGCCACCGTCCCGACCTTCGAGCGCCTCGCCGACCGGCGCGATGGCCCGCTGGGTCGTGCGGCTGCCCGAGCACGGGCGCGACGCCCGACGACTACGAGGCGGTGCTCGCCCCGCTGTACGCGTGGATGAACGCGCTGACCCAGCGCTCCGACCGCGCCGTGCTCTCCGCGGGCGCGGGCGCGTCGGCGCGCGCGTGGGTGGCGCTGGCCGGCGAGCGCGCGGCGCGCCGCCCGCTGCGCGCCGCCGCGCTCGGCGCCGGCTACGCGGCCGCCGTGGCCGGCCTCAACGCCGCCGGGCTCGGCCCGCTGGAGCGCGACCTGTCCGGCGCCGGCGCTGCGGCGCGGCTACCTGCACGGCATCGCGGAGGTGATCGCGCGGCTCGGCGATCGGCGCGCCGTACGTGCTCTGGGGCCACTCCCACCGCGCCGGCCCGTGGCCGCGGCGACGACCCGGCGGAGTGGACGGCGCCGGCGCGGCACGCGCATCCTCAACACGGGCTCGTGGGTCTACCAGCGCCACTTCCTCTCGCGACCGCCCGAACGACTCGCCCTACTGGCCCGGCACCGCCGTCCTCGTCGAGGACGACGCGCCGCCGCGGCTGGTCAGGCTGCTGGGCGACCGGGGGCACCGGGAGCTGGAGCCACCCCCGGCGTGAAGCAGGTCATGTGGACGTCGAGCCCGGCGCCGACGGCCAGCTCGAGCGACGCCCGCGGTGTGGTGCGGGTGCTCGACCAGCGGGTGGCAGCCGGGCACGCCGATCGCGACGCGCGCGCCGTTGACGGTCAGCTCGCCGCGCCCCGACGCACCGCCCACACGCCGCCCGCCTCGTAGGGGCCGGAGTAGGCGCCGGGCTGGTCCTCGGTCTGGGCGGGGAGCAGCAGCCCGGGCTCGTCCTCGGGGCGCACGGGCGCCAGCGGCTCGCGCTCGACGCCGAGCAGCTCCTGGATCTCGAGCTCGGTCTCGCGCGTAGGCGCCCTCGCCGTAGTGCAGCGAGAACAGCGCGCCCTGCGGTGTCCCACAGGTAGCGGCCGGGCCAGCCCTCGTTGCCGTAGAGGTCCCAGACCTCCAGGTCGGTGTCGAGCACCACGGGATACGCGATCCCGAGCCGCTCGACGGCGCGCGCGACCTCGTCGTCGTCGCGCGACGGCGGGAACGCGCCGGTGTGCACGCCGATCACGCGCAGGCCCGCCTCCGCGTAGCGCTCGTGCCACGCCTTCAGGTACGGGCAGCGTGCGCAGCGAGTTGACGCGGCAGAAGTCCCAGAACTCGACCAGCACGGGCCGGCCGCGCTGCTTGTCCATCCGCAGCGGGGCCACGTTGAGCCAGGTCAGCTCGCGCGGGAACGGGGGCGCGGGGATGGTCGCGGGCTGCGCGCGCACGGGGCTGCGAACGTAGCAGCGGGCACTCGAACGTTCGTCCGGGTTGCACGCGAATGCGCGGGCGCGAAACTTTCCGCCCCGTGCGGTATCTCCGCATGAACCTCATCGAAGACTCCTGAGGAGGAGACCCCTTGCGCAAGACCCTGATCGTCGCGCTGGCGGCGCTCATGGCGCTGGCCCTTTCGGCCGTCGCCATCGCCCAGACTCCCGGTGCTGACCTGACCGTCGACGCGCGAAGGCGGACAAGAAGCCGCTGCAGCAAGAAGAAGAAGAAGGTCGAAGGCCGTGACTCGATCAGCCTCGACCTCAAGAACGAGGACAGCTCGCAGACCGCCGACGGCGATCAAGGTCTGCATGGCCAAGCAGATCGAGCCCTCGACCAAGGGCCTGAAGAAGTGCTCGCAGCAGGTCGCTCGAGGACAGCGCCGGCGACGGACTGCCCGAAGGGCTCGCGCGTCGGCGGCGGCTACCGCCGACGCGATCGCCGGCGTCAACACCGGCGCCCCCGCCGACCTGACGTTCAAGATCGACGCGTACGTCATCGGCAACAACAAGCTCGGCTTCTACCTCCAGCAGGAGGGCGGCGACATCCGCGTCGCTCTCGGTCGGCACGTTCAAGAACGCCTCCGGCAAGTACGGCAAGGTGCTGGACATCAGCATCCCGCAGCTCGCCCGCGAGTTCCCGGCCGGCACGTTCAACGGCCTCGTCGGCCTCAAGACCGACCTCTGACAAGAAGGCCGGCAAGAACGCGCTGTTCACGCGCACCAAGCTGCCCGAAGAACGGCAAGCTCCCGTTCAACCTCCGTTCACTTCGTGAACAACCCGAACCCGCCGAAGGCCCAGCAGGTCACGGCGAGCGACGACGCGCCCTGCTGGGCAGGCGCCTCGCATCTGAAGTCTCGACGGCCCCGCTCCGGCGGGGCCGTCGTCGTTAAGCGCCTAGACTCGCCCGCCGTGCTCCTCTTCGCCCATGGCATCGTCGGCCGCGCCGACCTCCCGATCCCCGAGGAGCTGTTCGGCGCGGCCGCGGCGGCCGTGCTCGTCGTCTCGTTCCTGGCGCTGGCGGCCGGCTGGTCGCGTCCGCGGCTGGAGCACGTGCCGCGAGCGGCGGCTGTTCCCGATCCCGCTCGCGGTCGAGGTGCTGCTCGGCGCGGTCGGCGTCGCCGCGTTCGCCGCCACCGTCTACGCCGGCCTCGCCGGCACCGACTCCCAGCAGGACAACCTCGCGCCGACCGCGGTCTACGTCGGCTTCTGGGTCGGCGTCCCGTTCGTCTCGCTGCTGTTCGGCGACGTGTTCCGGCTGTTCAGCCCGTGGCGGGCGATCGGCCGCGCCGCCGGGCTGGGTCGCGGGCCGGCTCTCGCGCGGGGAGGCGACCGAGCCGCTGCCCTACCCGGAGCGCCTCGGCCACTGGCCGGCCGTCGCCGGGCTGCTCGCCTTCGTGATCTGCGAGCTGTGCTGGGGCGCCGGGCGCGAGCCCGGCCCGCTCGGCGTGCTGATGCTCATCTACCTGCGTGATCCAGCTCGTCGGGAGGGCGTCTACGGGGTCGAGGCGTGGACGCGGCGCGGCGACGCGTTCGGCGTCTGGTTCGGGCATGTTCGCGCTGCTCGCGCCGATCGGCCGCGCGGACGACGGCCGGCTGGTGCTGCGCCCGCCCTTGGTCGGCGCGGCGCGCCTGCGCGCGGGCGCCGGCACGGCCGCGCTGCTGGTGATCGGGATCGGCGTCGACCGGCTTCGACGGCGCCAGCGAGGGCGCGCTGTTCAACGACGCCGCGCCGGGACCTCCAGGACGCCTTCGTCTCGCTCGGGATCTCGCTCGGCACCAGCCTCGAGCTGGCCTTCGTCGTCGGGCTGCTGGTGGCGATCGCGCTCGTCGGCGCGCTGTGGTGGCTGGGCACGACCGGCATGGCGCTGGCCGGCTCCGGCCTGAGCCGGCGCGAGCTGAGCCTGCGCTTCGCGCACACGCTGGTGCCGATCGCGGCCGCCTACGTCGTCGCGCACTACTTCTCGCTGCTGGCCTACAACGGCCAGGACCTGTGGCGGCTCGCCTCCGACCCGCTCGGCGACGGCTCGGACCTTCTTCGGCGGCGCGGGCGGCCGCATCGACTACTCGGTCGTGACGCGCGACGGCCATCTGGTACGTGCAGGTCGATCGCGCTCGTCGTCGGCCACGTCGCCGCGCTCGTGCTCGCGCCACGACCGCGCGCTGCGCGTGTACGGCTCCGCCCGCGCGGCGACCCGCTCGCAGATCGTCATGCTGGTGCTGATGGTCTGCTTCACCCTCCTCGGGCTCTGGCTGCTGTCGGCGGCGCTGAACGGATGATCCTGTTCGCCCACGCCGGCCACTGGCTCGTGCAGCTGATCTACCTCGTGCCGCTCGCGGTGCTGGTCGGCGTGATCGTCGCCGGGCGCATCCGCGACCGCCGCGAGGCGGCGAACGAGCAGGTGCGTGACGCGGAGCCGGAGTGAGTTTCGGCCGGCCGGGCGCGGGGTACGGAACCTGCCCATGGCCGCCACCGCGGCGTGACGAGCTGTTCGTCCTCTGGAGCGCCGCGCGCGCCGAGGCGAACATCGCCTACGACGACTGGTGCGCGGAGCCCGGCCGCGACGCCTACCTCGTGTACCGCGCCGCCGAGGACCGTGCGGACGCCGCCGAGGTCGCGCTCAGCACCGGCGCCCGCTGGCGCCCGTGCTTGCTCGCCGCCTGTGAACCCGGCGTGAAGTCTCGACGGCAACCAGCACTCTGCGCTCGGCGCGTAGAGGTGGGAGAGACCGGGCACCGGCCGGTCAAGGAGCCGCTGATGAGCGTCAACGAGCTGAAGATCCTGCTCGACCAGGTCGCGGACACGCGGGAGCTCGTCCTGCGCCGCGAGGCGACGTGGGCGCCCGTGCGCGACGCGTGGTGCGACGCGCACGAGGACGCCGCCGAGGCCTACCGCCTGTGGCTCGGCCGCGCGCGACGCGGCCTCCTACGCCGCCTACCGCGCCGCGCAGGACCGCGAGGACGCCGCGCAGGACGCGCTGAGCTAGTCGCCGGCGGTCCGGGTCGGCCGCGTGGTCGGCAGCGGCGTCACGGTCGCCTCGATCTGCGGCGCATGGGCTCGTAGTCGGGCGGCAGCGCCAGCTTCTCGCCGAGCGCTCTCGAGCGGCTCGTCGGTGGTGAAGCCGGGGCCGATCGTGGCGATCTCGAACAGCACGCCGCTCGGCTCGCGGAAGTAGACGGAGCGGAAGTAGAAGCGGTCGATGATCGGGGTCGGGCGGGCGCCGGCCCGCAGCACGCGCTCGCGCCACTCCGGCTGCTCGTCGGGGATCGTCGCCCACGCGACGTGGTGGACCGTGCCCGCGCCCTGGATGCCCGCCTCGCCCGGCGGGTCGTCGTAGGCGTAGGTGGACGCCGCGCGAGGCGCCGCGCGCCTCCCAGCCGTCGCCGGACGGGCGCGAACTCGAGCGCGCTCTCGAGCAGCGGCGCGGCTCTGCTCGGGCTCGGCCGCGTAGGCGCGCACGCCGTCGAAGCCTCGCAGCGCGTGCTCGGCCGGGATCTCGGGGTGCTCGGCGATCAGCGGGTCGTCGCCGCTCGCGTCGACCAGCGAGCTCGTGCTGGAGGCCCTCCGGGTCGGCGAACGCCAGCGCGCCGCCGCGCGGGCGGTCGACGGCGACGCCCTCGCCCGCGAGCCGCTCGGCCCAGAACGACAGCGCGTCCTCGGAGGCGACGCGCCACTGCGATCAGGTGGACCATCCCGCGCCCGGCGCGGCCCGGCTGCGCGCCGGGGTACTCGAAGAACGTCAGGTCCGAGCCGGCGCTGCCCCGCTCGTCGGCGTAGAAGAGGTGGTAGACGGTCGGGTCGTCCTGGTTGACGCTCTTCTTGACCAGCCGGAGCCCCAGGACGCGGGTGTAGAAGTCGACGTTGCGGGGCGCGTCGCCCGTGATGGCGGTGATGTGGTGGATGCCTTCGAGCCGCATGCCGGCCTCACACGGTGCCACACACGGGCGCCGCGCGGCCGCGTCAGGCCTTCTTGGCGCGCGTGCGTGCCGCCTTCTTGGCGGCGGCGCTGCGCTGCGCGGCCTTGCGCTTGCGGGTCGCGGCGGCCTTCTTGGCGGCGGCCTGGCGCTTGGCGGGGCCGCCCTTCGCGCGGTCCTCGAGGTCGGCGACGAGCTTGCGCAGGTCGGTGATCGTGGCGGTGGCGGCCTTCGAGGGACGCGACCCGCTCGCGCTGCTCAGCGCCTCGAGAGATCGCGGGCCACCTTCTTGCGCAGGCCGTTGGCGCGGAGGCGGTCGAACAGGGCGTCGGCTTGGGACTTGGCCATCGTGGTGCTCCTCTGACGGGGGAAGGTGTTCACCTCGTTCCCGGAGCGTCGCCGCGCCAACCGCTCAGACCCAGACCTCGCGGACGAGGGTGTCGTAGCCGCCGTCCTCGCCGGCCGCCTCCGCACGGGCGCGGCGCCCCTCCTCGCTGCGCTGGGCGAACACGAGCCGGCCCGGCCCCATGCGGCGCCGCCAGGCGCGGGCGAACGCCTCGGCGCGGTCCTTGCGGCGCGCGAGGTCGCGCGGGACCGGGTGCAGGCGCTCGGGGAACGGCGGGCGGCGGGTGAGGACACGGCCGAGCAGCGCCGCGGTGCCGACGCCGGGGTCGGGGAGCGGGCGCCCGACCAGGTAGCGCGGGTTCTCGCTCACCCCGGTCAGCTCCTCGAGCGCGGCGGCGAAGCGGACGCTCTCCTCCGGGGAGGCCTCGGTGAGCACGCAGCGGAGGTAGCCGCTTGCGCGCGGCTCGATCGCGCAGCGAAGCGGCCGCCGCCTCGGACAGCTCGCCGAGCTCGCGGTACGCCTCGACCACGGACTCCGCGGCGACGTCGAGCGGGAGCACGAGCGGCAGGCGCCGGCGCGCCCGCGCCAGCCGTGTCGCCGCCCACACCGCGCCGGCGGGGGCGAGCGCGAGGCCCGCGAGCGCCACGGGCGCGCCCGCGACGGCCGCGACGGCGGCCGCGCCCACGGCTCCGGCCGCGCCCGCTCCGAGCGGCACGCGCTGGCTGATCGGCGGCAGCGTGCCGGGCTCGCCCGGCTCCGCCTCCACGGTGGTCGCGGCGCGCGGGCGGGCGACCACCGTGCGCAGCTCCGCTCCGCGGTACGGGGTGCCGAGCCGCCACCGCGCCCTCGCCTCGTCGCCGGCTGCCGCCCGGGCGAGCATGTCGCGGTTGATGGCGGCGAAGCGCTCGGCGGCGCGGCGGCGCGAACGGGCTCAGCTCCGGGTGCACGTGCGACGGGCCGGCCTCGATCTCGCCGTCGTCGGCGGGTGCGAACAGGTGCAGGTGGCGGCGGACGAAGCGCTCGTAGTCGGCGGTGCCGCGCACCAGCTCCGGGGGCGACGCAGACGACGTCCCAGTTGGAGGCGAGCTTGCGCGGGTCCTCGGGGTCGAGCCGCAGCGAGCGCCCGCGCGACTGGTGGACCGAGACGCCGGTGGCGGCCACCCGAGGTCGACGAGCACGTTCACCGCCGGGCAGTCCCAGCCCTCGCCGAGCAGCGCGCGGGTCCCGACCAGCATGCCGGTGGTGCCGCGGACCAGCAGCCGCGTGGCCAGCTCGACCCACGCGCGCGGCATCCACTCGGCGCCCGACGCGCGCAGCGAGACCAGCACGCCGTCGGGCTCGGCCGCCCACTCCGGCATCTCGAAGCGCCCCTCGGCCTCGCGCCGCAGCGCGGCCAGCAGCACCTCGGCGTCGCCGGGCGGCGCAGCGCAGGCCGCGGCCGGACACGAGCAGCGGCCGCAGCGGCGCCGTGCGCAGGTCGGCGGACAGCGCGTCGACCGCGTTGCGCGCCGTGCCGGCCGCCGGGTCGAGCACGCCGGTCAGCGCGTCGTCGGGCCGCGCCGCGGCCATCTCGGCGTCGCACAGCACCAGCGCCCGCAGCCCGTCGCCGCGGATCTCGGTCTCGGCGGCCACGCACCTCGACCAGGCCGATCGCCTTGGCCTGCGAGCCGGTCAGCAGCCGGTCGACCTCCGACGGCGCCGCGGCGGATCCCCTCGCCGCGTGAGCTGGAAGCCCGAGCTGCGCGCAGCGCCGCGGCGACCGCGTTGTACCGCTCGGCCGCCTCCGGCGAGCCCGGGTCGGCGAGGCAGCGCAGCGCGTAGTCCTCGAGCAGCACGAGCCAGTCGTCGAGGTCCGGCGGCGCGCGGTAGGCCTCCCCGCGCGGCGCGCTCGGCGGGCAGCGCCAGGCCCGGCCGAGCCGAGGAAGCGGACGCCGGCCCGCGCCAGCGCGGGGTGCCGGCGCTGGAACGCCTCCCACGGGACCTCGGCGTCGTCGTCGGCGCCGCGGCGGCGCTCGCGCACCCGCCCGATCACCCAGCCCGGGAACGACAGCGGCGCCCTCCACGTCGTCGTGCAGGGCGGTGATCAGCTCGCGGAAGCGGGTGTCGTGCTCGGCCAGCCAGTCGCGCTCGCGGGTCCAGCGGCTCGGTGATCCACGCCAGCTCCTGGAACGGCGCCAGGTGGCCGTCGCGCACCACGGCCGGGGTCGGCATACGAAGTCGACGGGCCCGAGCAGCTCGGCGTACAGCTCCGCCTCGTCGGTGGTCAGCTCCGCCGGCGGCGGTGGCGGTGAGCCCGACGACGTGCGCGTCGCCGCCAGCTCGCCGAGCACCGCGCGGACGACGTAGCCCCACAGCGACGCCAGGTGGTGGCACTCGTCGAGCACGATCGCGCCGACGCTCGGCGGCGACGCAGCCGCCGCGACGCGCTCCTGGGCCGTCGCCGACAGCAGCTGCGCCAGCTCGCACGCCCGGCGTGCTCGCCGCGGGCGATCTCGCGCTTGACCGTCGGCGGTGATCCGCCGCAGCTCGCGCGTGCCGGCGCTCGCGCGGCCTCGCCCTCGAAGCGCTCGGCCTCGCGGGTCGACCTCCTCCGGCTCGGCGCCGGTGGCGGCGGCCCGCTCGGCCGCCCAGCGCAGCGCCGCGACGCCGGCCGAGCGCGACCTCCGGGTCGTCGAGCTGGCGCGAGCGACTGGTAGCTCAGGCACGCGATCGGGAAGCCCGGCTCGGTGCCCGCGACCGTGCGGTCGCGAGGTGAACTGCGCCACCGCGCGCGGCCACTGCATCTGGATCGCGCTGTTGGGCGCCAGCACCAGCGCGCGGCGCCCGACGCGCCGGATCAGCTCGACGCCGACGAGCGTCTTGCCCGAGCCGGGCGGCGCGACGATGTGCGTGCGGCGGCGGCCCGCGCGCGGTCGCCCTCGAACGCGTCGATGCGCCAGCTGCTGATAGCGGCGCCAGGTCCCCTCGAAGGCCGAGCTCCTCGCAGCATCCCGGCGTCTACCGAGCCTACGCCTCGGTCAGCCCCCGCCGGATCGCGTAGCGGACCAGCTCGACGCGGTCGCGCATGCCGAGCTTGCGCAGGATGTTCGCCCGGTGCGACTCGACGGTCTTCTCCGCCAGGTGCAGCGTCGAGGCGATCTCCTTGTTGGTGTGCGCCTCGGAGATCAGCTTGAGGACCTCCTGCTCGCGCGGCGACAGCGGCTCCTCCGGGCCGGTCGAGCCGTCGGCCATCCAGGCGCGGATCATCGAGCGCTCGACGGCGTCGGTGACGAACGCCTCGCCGCGGTGCACGGCGCGGATCGCGTCCAGCAGCGCCTCGTCGACGTCGCGCTTGAGCACGTAGCCCGACGCGCCGGCCTTCAGCGCGTCGAACACGTAGCGCTGGTCGTCGTGCATCGAGAGGATCAGCACCTGCGTCTCGGGCAGGTGCGCCTTGATCTGGCGCGCGGCCTGCAGGCCGGTCAGGCGCGGCATCGAGACGTCCATGACGCACAGGTCGGGCCGGGCCTGCAGCGCGCGCTCGAACGCCTCGACGCCGTCCTCGGCCTCGGCGACGACGTGCATGTCCGGCTGGCGGTCGATCAGCAGCTTCAGGCCGCCGCGGACGATGCCGTGGTCGTCGGCGATCAGGATGTTCATGTCGGCTCCCATGGTCAGTTCGACGGTGGTGCCCTCGCCGGGCGTGGAGAAGATCGTGAGGTTGCCGCCGACGAGCAGCGCGCGCTCGCGCATGCCGTTGAGGCCGAGGCCGCCGGGGCGGCCGCGCAGCTTGCCGTTCTGTTGGCCGCAGCGCGTCGAAGCCGCCGCCGTCGTCGGCACCTTGAGGATCGTGCTGCCGGTGAAGGAGAGGTCGACGTCGACGCTGCGTGGCGCCGGCGTGGTGGGCGATGTTCGACAGCGACTCCTGGGTGACGCGGTAGATCACGAGCTGCTCCTCGTCGGTGAGGTTGGGCAGCTCGCCGTGGCGGTGGAAGGTCGGTCTGGATGCCGGTGCGCTCGCCGAAGTCGGCGACCTGCGACTGCAGCGCGGGGATCAGGCCGTGGTCGTCGAGCGCGGTCGGGCGCAGCTCGCGGGCGATGTGCAGCAGCTCGTCCATCGCGCGGTCGACGAGCTGCTTGGTCTCGCGCAGCTCGCGACGCAGGCTGCGCGGGCGCGTCGTGCATCGTCGCCGAGAGGCGCAGCTTGATCGCGGTGAGCGCCTGGTTGACCTCGTCGTGGAGGTCCTGGGCGATCCGCGCGCGCTCCTGCTCCTGGGCGCGCACGACGGCGCGGCCGGCCGCCCTGCGCTCCTCCTCGAGGCGCTCGAGCATCGCGGTTGAAGCCGGCGGTGAGGCGCTTGATCTCCTTGGCGGCGTGCGCGTCGGGCTCGCGCGCGCATGCCGGGCTTGGCGAGGTCGACCTCGCTCCATCGTGCTGCACGAGGCGCGTCCAGCGGCTCGAGCCGGTGGCGCAGCAGCAGCGAGTTGAGCAGGATCACCGCGAGCACGGCGACGACCGAGCAGGCTGACGCCCGGGACGCGACGCCGCGTCCTCGAAGCGCTCGCGGTCGTGAAGATCGCCGCGAGAGCGGCCGTGACGGCGACGAGGACGGCGTTGACGGCGAGGACCTGGGTGAGCAGCGTGCGCGAGCGCATCTCTGCTGTCGTATCGGCATCCGAGCCGTCAGCCTGCATCGGGGCGGCCGGACCCGACGGCCGCTATCCTTTGTGAAGTCTTGAAACCCGATCGACAACGAGGCATTTCACCATGAGCCCATCCGGCGCGGAGCTCATCCGCCAGATCAAGAGCCAGATCGACGAGGTCGACCCGTCCGAGGTCCACGGCGCCGTCGAGCAACGGCAACGGCACCGGCTTCGTGCTCGTCGACGTGCGCGAGACCGACGAGTGGGACGCCGGCCACCTGCCCGGCGCCAAGCACGTCCCGCGCGGGCACCTCGAGTCCCGCATCGAGGGCGCCGCGCCCGACCGCGACGCAGCGCGTCGTCCTCTACTGCGCCTCCGGCAACCGCTCCGCGCTCGCCGCCCGCACGCTGCGCGAGGACCTCGGCTACGAGAACGTCGAGTCGATGACCGGCGGCTACACGCTGTGGAAGGACCGCGGCTACGCCGTCGAGGTCCCGCGCCAGCTGACCACGGAGCAGCGCGAGCGCTACCGCCGCCACCTGCTCGTCCCCGAGATCGGCCAGGAGGGCCAGGAGAAGCTGCTCGACGCGAAGGTGCTGCTGCTCGGCGCCGGCGGCCTCGGCTCGCCGATCGCGCTCTACCTCGCCGCCGCCGGCGTCGGCACGCTCGGCCTCGTCGACGACGACGTGGTCGACCTCTCCAACCTCCAGCGCCAGGTCATCCACACGACGGACGGCATCGGCACGCCGAAGGTCGACTCCGCCGAGCGCGCGATCAACGGACCTCAACCCCGACGTCAACGTCGTCAAGTACCAGACGCGCCTCGACGCCTCCAACATCATGGAGATCATCGAGGGCTACGACGTGATCGTCGACGGCGTCGACAACTTCCCGACGCGCTACCTGCTCAACGACGCCACGGTGCGCCTGCAGATCCCGGTCGTGTCAGCGCCTCGATCCTCGGCTTCGACGGCCAGCTGTCGGTCTTCAAGCCCTACGACGGCCCGTGCTACCGCTGCCTGTACCCGGTGCCGCCGCCGGCCGAGCTGGCGCCGTCCTGCGGCGCCAACGGCGTCCTCGGCGTGCTGCCCGGGCACGATGGGCCTGCTGCAGGCGACCGAGGTCGTCAAGCTCATCACCGGCGCCGGCGAGCCGCTGATCGGCCGCCTGCTGCTCTACGAGGCGCTCGGGCGCGACGTTCACCGAGCTCAAGGTCCGCCGCGACCCGGAGTGCCCGGTCTGCTCGCGCGACCCGGAGGACGATCTCCGACGACGAGATGGGCGTCTTCCCGGACTACGAGGCGTTCTGCGCCGCCGCGGGCTAGGGTCCGCGCCGCTATGGCCACCGTGAAGATCCCCCCGGTCCTGCGCCCGTCCGTCGGCGGCGAGAAGGAGGTCCAGGCCGCCGGCGGCGACGTCGGCGAGGTGCTGCGCGCGCTCGCCGAGCGAGCACCCCGCCACCGAGTCCCAGCTCTTCAGCGGCGAGGGCCAGCTCAACCGCTACGTCAACGTCTACCTCAACGACGAGGACGTCCGCGTGCTCGACGGGCTCGACACCGGCGTGTCCGAGGGCGACACGCTCGTCATCCTGCCGGCCATGGCCGGCGGCGCCGCTAGCGGGCCCGCCGCGCCGCGGCAGCGGCTATCGTGGCCGCCGTGGCCACGACGCCGGGCCTGCGGCCGCTGGGCTTTGGGGAGATCCTGGACGTCGGGATCAAGCTCTACCTGCGGCAACTGGCGGCCGCTGATCCTGTGCGTGGTCGGGCTGGTGCTGCCCGGTGCAGATCGTCTCCGTCCTGCTGCTGCTGTCGGTCTCGCCCGACGCGCTGGACCCGACCGCGACCGCAGCCGGACATCGAGTCCGGGTGACGAGAACGCGCTTGATCGCCGCGCAGGGCGTCGAGCGCGCTGCTGCAGGGCTCGTCTACGTGATCGCGACGGCGGCCTGCTTCAAGGCGGTCGCCGACGCCTACCTGGGCGCGGCGCCGAGCGCCGGCCGCTCGCTGCGGTTCGCGCGTCCAGGCGCTGCCGCGGCTGCTCCTGCTCGGCTGCTGCTACGTGGCGATCGTCGCCTGTTCGGCGCGTGATCGGCGGGCTGGCGGCTGGCCGGCCCGGTCGCGGTCGGCGTCGGCATCCTGCCGCTGCTCGGCCGCGATCTGCTGTCGGTCGCGTGGTCGCTGGCGATGCCGGCGATGCTGTTCGAGCGCGACGGGCCGTGGTCCGGCGCTGCGGCGCTCGTTCCCGCTCGTGAAGGGCCGCTGGTGGCCGATCTTCGGCGTGATCGTCGTCGGCGTGATGCTGGTGAGCTTCCTCGCGGGCATCCTGCAGGGGGTCATGCCAGATCGTGCCCGGCGCTGCTCGCCGACGGCAACGAGGTCGTGCTCGCGTTCTCGACGGTGGTCGCGGGCACGGTCGGCAGCGCGCTGACGACCCCGTTCACCGCGGCGGTGTTCGCGCTCATCTACTTCGACCAGCGCGTGCGCAAGGAGGGCTTCGACCTCGAGCTGCTGGCCAGGGGCTCGGCGAGACGCCCGACCCGAGGCCGCGCCCGCCGCCGCAGGCTATCGCGCCGCGAGGTCACGCCCGAGCAGCGCGCGCAGGCGCCGTTCTGGCCCCCGCCGCCGGGCTGGAAGCCGCCCGAGCCGGAGCCGACCAGCACGGGCGGGTGGGCGCACCCGCCGCGCCGCGGCCGTCGCCGCCGCGCCGAGCCGCCGCCGCCCGCCGCGAGGAGCCGCCGCGGCGACGCCGCCGAGCGCCGTGGGAGCCGCCGCGCTCGCCGTCGTGGCCGCCCGAGCCCCGGCGCGGCCCCGGCGGTCTGTGAGGGCGCGCCGCGCGCGTGCTGCTCGCCGCCCTCGCGCTCGCCGCCGTGCCCGGCGCCCGCGGCCGCCGACGAGGTGACGCGACGCCGAGCTGCGCGAGCTCGCGTCGCGCGCCGCGACGATCCGGCCGCGCTGGAGCGCCTGCGGCGGGTCGACGGCGTCGACGGCGCGCCCGGCCGACGTCGCCGGCAGCCTCGAGGCGCGATCGGGCGAGGAGCTGCGCGCGCGGCTGCGGCGCGCTCGCCGCGCCGGCGGCGGCGAGCCGCGTCGGCGGCCGCCGGCGCGCGCGCGACGCCGCGCGAGATCCTCGCCGAGCGCCGCTTCCGCGGCTCCCGCGTCGAGGGCCCGTTCCGCGGGCTGCTGCGCCGGATCGGCCGCCTGGCGGACCCGATCCGCGACCTCGTGCCGCGGCGCCGACGCGCGATCCCCGGGCCGCGCGGCGGTCGTGTGGGCGCTGCTCGCTGGCGATCGTCGCCGGCCTCGCGTGGCTGATCGCCGGCCGCACCGCCCGCCGCCGCGCGGCGATGGCGGCCGCCGCCGCGCGACGCGGCGCGGCGCTGCGCGCCGAGTCGCCGGCCGCGCTCGAGCGCCGCGCCGACGAGGCCGAGCGCCGCGGCGACCACGAGCTGGCGCTGCGGCTGCGCTTCCGCGCCGGCCTGCTGCGGCTCGACGCCCGCGGCGCGATCGAGCTGCGCCCGTCGCTGCCGACCGGCGAGGTCGCCGCGCCGCCTGCACTCGGAGGACTTCGACCGCCTCGCCGCCGACTTCGACGCGGTCGTCTACGGCGGCCGCCCGGCCGAGGCCGGACGACGTCGAGGCGGCCCGCCGCGACTGGGAGGCGGTGCTGGAGGCGCGGCGGTGAGCGCGGCTGCCGCGGACGCCCGGCGGGCGGCTGGCGGCCGGGGTCGCCATCGCGTTGCGTCTGTTCGCGGTCGTGATCGTGCTGCTCGACCGGCTGGCGCCCGAGCCCGCGCGGCCCGGACTCCTCGGCGTACGCGACCGCGCCCGCAGGGGCTCGCCGCGTACGCCGACCTGCTGCGCCGCGCCGGGCCATCCCGTCGAGCGGCGGCGGCGCCCGCTCGCCGAGCGGCGGCTGGCGCCGGGCCGGGACGCTCGTCGTGCTCGACCCGCGCGTGGTCGCGCCCGAGGAGGCGCGCGCGATCGGGGCGTTCCTGCGCGCGGGCGGCCGGCTCGTGGCCGGCGGCGACGACCGGCGACCGCCTGGCTCGACGGACGCGCTCGGCGACGCGCCGACCCCGGGCGGGCGACGGCGAGCGCACGGCGGAGCTGCTCGTGCCCGTGCCCGAGACCGCCGGCGTCGACGGCCGTGCGCGGACCCGGAGGCGGCCGCGTGGGAGGAGCCCGGCGGGGCGCTCCCGTGCTCGGCGACGCCGGGCGCGCCGCTGGCCGTGGTCGGCGCTCGCGGGCCGCGGCCGCGCTCTCCTGCTGGCCAGCGCCGCGCCCGCTGCAGAACCGCGGCGCTCGCCGCGCGGACAACGCCGCGCTTCGCGCTCGCCGCCGCCGGCCCGGCCGGCCGGCCGGTCACGTTCCTGGAGACCGTCCACGGCTACGGCGGCGAGACCGGCCTCGCCGCGCTGCCCGCCGGCGTCCTGTGGGCGCTGCTCGGCCTGCTGCTCGCCGGCGGTCGTGTTCGCCTGGAGCCACGCGCGCCGGATCGGGCCGCCCGAGGACGAGGAGCGCCCGCTGCCGCCGCGCGCGGCGAGTACGTCGACGCGCTCGCCGGCGCGCTCGCGCGCACCGGCCGGCCCGCCGAGGTCGCCCGGCCGCTGCGCGCCGCGGCGCGCGAGCGGCTGGCGACGCCGCGCCGGGCCTGGCGCCCGACGCGGGCGACGACGAGCTGCGCGCGGCGGCGGCGCGGTTCGGGCTCGAAGACGACGAGATCCGCGCGCTGCGTCGACGCGCCCGTGGACCGCGAAGGGGCGCTGGCCGCGGGCGCGCGCACGCGCGGCCGATAGCGAGGAAGGAGGTGCGGCGATGAAGGAGCTCTGCGAGCGCGTCGCGGACGAGGTCGGCAAGGTCGTCGTCGGGCAGCGGGAGCCGCTCGAGGTCGTGATCGTCGGCGCTCGTCGCTCGGCGGGCACGTGCTGCTCGAGGGCGTCCCGGGCGTCGGCCAAGACGCTGCTCGCCAACGCCACCGCGCGGGCGCTCGGCGTCGACTTCCGGCGCGTCCAGTTCACGCCCGACATGCTGCCCTCCGACGTCACCGGCACGATGGCGCTGCGCGGCGGGCGAGCTGCGGTTCCGGCCCGGGCCCGTGTTCGCCAACGTGCTGCTCGCCGACGAGATCAACCGCACGCCGCCGAAGACCCAGGCCGCGCTGCTGGAGGCGATGCAGGAGGGGCAGGTCACCGTCGACGGCGAGCCGCACCCGCTGCCCGACCCGTTCCTCGTCGCTCGCCACGCAGAACCCGGTCGAGTACGAGGGCACCTACCCGCTGCCCGAGGCGCAGCGGGACCGCTTCCTGGTCCGCGTCGACCTCGGCTACCCCGACGAGGCGTCCGAGCGGCGCGATGCTCGGCGCTCGCCCGCCGCGGCCTGGCGCCCGCCGCGCTCGACGAGGTGCGGCCGGTCGCGAGCGCCGAGGACCTCGCGCGGCGTGCGCGCGCAGGTCGACGCCACCGCGCGTCGACCGAGGAGGTCGTCGGCTACGTCGTCGCGATCGTCCGCCGCACGCGCGAGCTGCCCAGCGTCGACGCTCGGCGCCAGCCCGCGCGCCGCCGTGCACCTGCTCGGCGCCGCGAAGGCGGCCGCGCGGCTCGCGGGCCGCGACTACGTGACGCCCGACGACGTCGCGCGGATGGCCGTCCCCGTCCTGCGCCACCGGCTGGTGCTCACCCCCGAGGCGGAGCTCGAGCGCTTCACCGCCGACGCGGCGGTCCGCAACGCGCTCGACGCGGTGCCGGTCCCGCGATGAGCCCGACGCCGCGGGCGGCGGCGCTGCTCGCCGCGGTCGCGCTCGCGGCGCTGCGTCGTCCCGCTGCCCGTCGTCGCGCTGGCCGCCGCCGCGCTGGCCGGCGCGGCGCTGGTCGACGCCCGCGCCGCGCGCCGCGCGCCGGCGGTCGAGCGCGAGGTCCCGGCGGTGCTCGCCCGCGGCGTGCCCGTCGCCGCTGGAGATCAGCGCCGACGCCGGCGCCCGCGGTGCGCGTGCGGCTGCGCCAGGCCGTCCCGCCCGACATGCGCGCTGGACCCGCGCGAGGGCGACGGCGCGCCTGGACGCGCAGCTCGTCCCGCGCCTGCGCGGCCGCCACGAGCTGCCGCCGGTCGGCGACCCGCTCGACGGGCCCGCTCGGCCTCGCCGCCTGGCACCACGAGCCGGGCGGCGCGACGCAGATCAGCGTCTTCCCCGACCTGCTGGCCGCCCGCCGGCTCGCGCTCTCCGTCCGCCAGGGCCGCTTCCGCGACCAGGGCATCTCGGCGCGCGGCCCGCTCGGGCTCGGCACCGAGTTCGAGCTGGTCCGCGACTACCTGCCCGACGACGACATCCGCCAGGTCAACTGGCGCGCGACGGCGCGGCTGGGGCGGCCGATGAGCAACCAGTACCGGACCGAGCAGGACCGCGACGTGATGGTGCGTCGTCGACGCGGGCCGGCTGTCGGCGGCGCCGCTCCCGGCGCCGGCCGGCTGCGCCGACGGTGCTCGACGCGTGCGCTGGACGCGCTGACCGCCGTCGCGCTGGTCGCCGACGAGGTCGGGGACCGCTGCGGCGTCGTCGCCTTCGACGACGAGGTCCGCGTCGCGATGCCGCCCGGGCCGCGCCCAGGGCGCCGCCGTGGTGCGCGCCGTCTTCGACCTCGCAGCCGCGGCCGCGTCGACGCCGACTACGAGCTCGCGTTCCGCCGCGTCGAGGGCGCCAAGCGCGCCTTCGTGCTCGTCCTCGCCGACCTGCTCGAGGAGGCGGCGGCGCGCCCGCTGGTCGAGGCGATGCCGGTGCTCGACCCGCCGCCACGCGGTCGTCGTCGCCAGCCCCGCCGATCCCGAGCCTCGCGGCGATCGCCGCGCGCGCGCCGGAGGGCGACGGGGACCTCGCCCGCGCCGCCGTCGCGCACGAGGTGCGGGCGCGCCCGCGACCCGCGCCGCCGCGCTCGTCCGCGGCCGCCGGCGCCCAGGTCCTCGAGGCGCCCGCCGACGCGCTCCCGCAGCGCGTGCGTCGCCGCCTACCTGCGCGCGAAGGCCAGGGCGCCGGCTGTGAGGCTCGGGGCGCCCCCGCCACGCCACGAGGCCCCAGAACAGCGGCGGCCAGCGCGACGCCGATCGAGAGCTGGACCGCCAGCGGGCAGGTCGGGGCCGGTGAGGAACCCCTCGGCGAACCCGCACAGCACCAGCCACGGCGCGGTGCCCGAGCGCGAGCTCGACCGCGAGGCGCGCCTCCTTGACCAGCGCCCGCCCGCGCCGCAGCGCGGCCGGGGGAGATCAGCGCCCATCCGAGCCGCAGCCCCGCCACGCCGCCCACGACGATGCACGAGAGCTCGAGCGGGCCGTGGGCGGACACCAGGCGCAGGAACGCGGCGCCGCTGCCCGCGCTCGATCGCCAGCCCGCCGACGATCCCCAGGATCAGCCCGTTGAACACCAGCGCGAACACGGTCCCGAGCGCCGAACAGGATGCCGCCCGCGAACGCGATCAGCGTGACGCGGATGTTGTTGGTGAGCACCTAGGTGGAGAACGCGGCGGCCTCCGCGGCGTCGTAGTCGCGCCCCTCCGGGGGCGGGTCGGCGGCGGCCTGCAGCTCGGCGGGGACGACGCCCAGCGCGGTGCCCGGGTCGCTGCCCGCCCACAGGCCCGGCGGACACCGCGGGCACGAGCAGCAGCGCCCACGCGATCGCCAGCATCAGCGGGCCGCTCCGCCAGCCGCCGCCAGTAGCCGCGCGACAGGAACCGCCACAGGCTCCCGCGCCGCGCGCCCTGCCCGTAGACGACGCCGCGCGCCGCGCACCAGCAGGCCCTCCAGCCGCGCCACGACCGGGTCGCCGGGGAAGCGCCGCCGCGCGTACGCGAGGTCGGCCGCGGCGCCGCGGTACAGCGCGCCCAGCTCGAGGACGCCCTCGGGGCCGAGCCGCTCGGGCCGCCCGCCGGACTCGCGCAGCAGCACCTCCAGCCGCTCCCACCCGGGTCCCCGCTCGGACTCGAACGCGCGTAGGTTCACGTGCCGATGGAGTATGAGGACACCAGGACGATCGCGACCCCGGAGGGCGTCGAGCTCGAGCTGCGCCTCGGCGGGCTCGGCTCCCGCTTCAGCGCCGCGCTGATCGACCTCATGATCCAGAGCGCGCTGGTGATCGCCATCGTCCCTGTTGACCGGGCTCACCCTCGGCGGGACGGGCGCGGTCGTCGCCTACAGCCTCGGCGTGTTCTTCGCCTTCGTCGTCTACGACGTGCTGTTCGAGGTCCGGGCCGCGGGGCGCACGCCGGGCAAGCGCACGCTCCGGCTGCGGGTCGTGCTCGCCGACGGCGCCCCGGTCACGCTGCGCGCGAGCGCGGTCCGCAACCTGATCCGGCTTGTCGAGGGCGTCGCGACGTTCTACGTCCCGGCGATCCTGAGCATCCTGATCACGCGCGACAACCAGCGGCTCGGGGACCTCGCGGCCGGCACGATCGTCGCCCGCGAGGCCGCCCCCGCGCCGCTGCGCGGCACCTGGGCACGCGACCTCCCGTCGCACCTGGAGTCCTGGGACGTCTCGGCGATCACCGCGCAGGAGCTGAGCACGGTGCGCAGCTTCCTGGGCCGCCGCGACGACTTCGAGCCGGCCGCCCGCGAGGCGCTCGCGCGGCGCCTCGCCGAGGGGCTCGCGCCGCGCGTGTCGGGCGCGCCGCCCAGCCAGCCGCCCGAGCGCTTCCTCGAGGATCTCGCCGAGGCGAAGTCATCCAAGCGTTGACCGGGCCTTGCAGGCGGGGGAAGGCCGGTGTGGAATCCCCAGCAGTACGGAAAGCAGAACGAAGGGGAGTGCCCGATGTCAGATCTGCCAGGAGGGTCTACGAGCCAGGGTTCACCGCCGGGCTATGCGCCGGCCGTGCCCGCGGGGGAGATGCGGGCGGCCTCAGGTCCCTCGGGCCCGCGCTCCGGGTTCTGGCGGCGTTTCGCGGCCCTGGTCGTGGACGCCCTCGTCCTCCTCATCCCCTCGATCATCGTCGTCGTGATCGTCGGCAGCGGCGGCCTCGCCAACCTGATCACCACGCTGATCGGCCTCGCCTACACGACCACGCTCGAGGGCGGCCCCCGCGGCCAGACCGTGGGCAAGATGGCGCTCGGGATCCGGGTCATGGACTTCAACAACGGAGGCCCGATCGGCTACGGGCGGGCGCTCGTCCGCAACCTCGTGAAGTACATCTCGGCGATCCCGCTGTTCCTCGGCTACTTCTGGATGCTGTGGGACCGCGAGAAGCAGTGCTGGCACGACAAGGCGGCCAACGACGTGGTCGTCCCCGTCGACGCGTACCCCGTGCCGGCGAGCTAGCTGACGCGACGAGCCCGGCCGATCGTCCGGCCGGGCTCGGCCACGCCGCTTGGCAGACTGTCGGCGTGCAAGCGGCGGACGCGACACGGCAGATCGCCGGCCTCGAGGAACGGATCGCCGCCGAGGTCCGCGAGCTGAGCCGTCGCGCTCGGGGACGCTGCTCTGCAGGGCCGCCGGGCGTCGCCTACCTCTTCATCGGCGGGTGCCCGCGCTCGGGCACCACGGCGATCACCACGCTGCTCAACGGCGACGACCGGATCCTGCTCGGCCAGGAGCGCTTCCGCAGGATTCGCAAGGTCCTCGAGCCGTTCCACTTCACGGAGGAGATCTTCTTCAACCCGACGGCTCGCGAGACCTCGTGGGCGACGCTCTCGCGCCGCGAGCGGGTCCACCCGGGCACGTTCGCCGAGTACCACGCGATCCGGGACCGGTGGCGGCGCGGCACCGTCCAGGTCCTGGGCGACAAGGTGCCCTACTACTCCGAGCAGCTCGAGCGCCTCGGATCGGTCTTCGATGAGGCGAAGTTCGTGATCCTGGTGCGCGACCTGCACGAGGTCGCGGGGTCATATCGCCGCCGCGCCGCCGACCCTGACGACCGCTGGCCGGCGGAGAACGACCACCGGCTGGCCATCAGCGACTGGAACGACGCCCTCCGGCACGCCCGTGCGTTCGCGCAGGGCAACGAGGGGAGGCTGCTGGTGGTCAGCCACGCCCGCTTCTTCTTCGGGGAGCGCGCGGCGAGCTCGACCGGCTGTACGCGTTCCTCGGCCTGGACGTGCCGGACGACGGTCCGCGACGACCATGCCTCGATGGTGCGGGACGCCCAGCCCCGGCGCGCCCGCGCGCAGCCGCTTCCGCCGCCCGTCGCCGCCGCCGTCGACGCGGGGCGGGATGGCGAGCTGGACGCCTGGGCCTCGCGTGCCGCGATCAGCTGATCGCGCACCCCGGCGCCTTGACGGGTATCGGGACTTCTGCGATCACTCGCCGGCATGACGGCGCCGGTTCAGGACACGTCCAGCAAGGTCGTGTACACCGCGATCCTGGGCGGGGTCGACACGCTGCTGCCGCCTGCGACGGTGGACGAGGGCTGGGACTACGTCTGCTTCAGCGACGAGCCGATCGACTGCCCGCCATGGCGTCACGCGCCGATCGCCCTGCAGCAGCCCACCCTCGCGCGCGAATCGCGGTACCTGAAGGTCAACGCCACGACGATGCTGCCCGCGGCCGAGGTCTCGCTGTGGGTCGACGGGAACGTCCAGCCGATGGCCTCGGCCGAGGCGCTCCTGGCAAATCCGCGAGATCGATCGGTACCACCTCAAGCGCCGATCTGGCACTGCACGGCCACCCGGAGCGGGGCTGCCTGTTCGACGAGGCCGTCGCCATCATCGACCAGGGCAAGGACGCCACGGCGACCGTTCTCGCCCAGATCCTCCGCTACGCGCGCGCCGGCGTGCCGGTCAACACGGGCCTGTACGCCACGGCCGCCATTCTGCGCCGGCACTCCACGGCGGTGCGCAAGCTGGAGGAGACGTGGTGGGGGGAGATCGCCGCCGGGAGCCATCGGGATCAGCTCAGCCTCCCCTATGCCCTCAGGACCCACGGGATGTCCCCCGCGCGGCATCGAAGGCGACGTGTGGGCGGACTTCGCTCTTCCGCCATCGCCGGCACGACGGTCCCAACGCGCCCAAGAAGATCAAGCTCCCCGACGGAAGCAGGCGGATGGAGGTCGTCCCCGCTCCGCACCTTCCCGAAAGTCACCCACCTTCCGTCGCGCCCTGAACGAACCCGTCCGGGCGAACGGCCAGGTTCGTTCGTACTGTTGACAAACGCAGCCGGATCGGGTCTGATAGGCCCATGTCGCATGCCCGCACCGGGTCGCTCGAGACCCTGCGCCGACTCAACCGCTTGCGCGTGATTCACGCGCTGCGCGACGAGGGGCTGATCTCGCGGGCCGAGATCGCGCGCCGCACCGGTTTGTCGCGCTCGACCGTCTCGAGCCTCGTCTCCGAGCTCCAGGCCGACGGGCTGGTCGTCGAGCGCTCCGAGCCCGGGGCCGCCCACGGCGACCAGGGCGGGCGCCCGCCGATCCTGCTCTCCTTCGACGCGTCGGCCGGCGTGGCGGTCGGCATCGACTTCGACCACCACCACGTGCGCGTGGCCGTGTCGGACCTGTCGTCGCGGATCCTCGCCGAGCGCGAGCTGGGCCTCGACACCGACCACCTCGCCCACGAGGGCCTCGACGCCGCCGCCGAGCTGGTCGAGCAGGTGCTCACCGAGGCCGGCGTCGAGTCGTCGCGCGTGATCGGCGCCGGCATGTGCCTGCCGGGCCCGATCCACCGGCCGACCGGCGTCGTCGGCTCGACCGCGATCCTGCCCGGCTGGGTCGGCGTGGCCGCCGCGGACGAGATGCGCCGCCGGCTCGAGCTGCCGATCCTCGTCGACAACGACGCGAACCTCGCCGCGCTGGCGGAGGCCGCGTTCGGCGCCGGGCGCGACGCCAAGGACCTCATCTACCTGATGATCTCCTCGGGCATCGGCGCCGGGCTGGTGCTCAACGGCCGCCTCTACCGCGGCGCCGAGGGCCTGGCCGGCGAGCTCGGCCACGTGCTCGTGGACGCCGACGGCCCGGTCTGCCGCTGCGGCAACCGCGGCTGCCTGGAGACCGTCGCCGGCACCGACGCGCTGGCCGAGCTGCTGCGCCGCAGCCACGGCGACGGCCTGGACGGCCGCACCATCGTCCGCCTGGCGCGCGAGGGCGACCTCGGCGTGCCGGCGCGTGATCGCCGACGCCGGGCGCGCGATCGGCAAGGCCGCCGCGATGCTCGTCAACGTGCTCAACCCGGAGCTGCTGATCGTCGGCGGCGACCTCGCGGAGGCCGGCGAGCTGCTGCTCGACGGCGTCCGCGAGTCGCTCCAGCGCTCCGCGCTCCCCACGGCCGCGCAGGCGGCCACCGTCGTCGCCGGCTCCCTCGGCGACCGCGCCGAAGTACTCGGCGCCATCGCGCTCGTCCTCTCGGAGGCCGATCGCGATCACCCACTGCGTCCCATGGCCGAGGCCGCGGCGCGCTGACCCCATGTCGGAGGAGGAACAACCGATGAGGAGGAGGAACCCCATGCGTAGAGGAGCATGGTTCGCGGCGACGCTCGCGGCCGGGTGCGCGCTGGCCGTCGCAGGCTGCGGTGACGACGACGGAGGCGGCGGAGGCGGCGCCTCCGGCGGCGGAGGTGGCGACAAGCCCGGCAAGGTCGCGGTGCTGCTGCCCGACTCGAAGTCGTCCGTGCGCTGGGAGACGGTCGACCGGCCGTTCCTGCAGCAGGCGTTCGAGGCCGCCGGCGTCGAGTCGAGATCCAGAACGCCGAGGGCGACAAGGCCACGCAGCAGCAGCAGGCCGAGCAGGCGATCACCAACGGGGCGAAGGTGCTCCTGCTGGTCAACCTGGACTCGGGCTCGGGCGCGGCGATCGCGGCCAACGCCAAGTCCCAGGACGTCAAGGTCATCGACTACGACCGCCTGACGCTCGACGGCGACTCGGACTACTACGTCTCGTTCGACAACGAGAAGGTCGGCAAGCTGCAGGGCGAGGGCCTCGTGGACTGCCTCGGCGACAAGGCCGACGCGCAGGTCGCGGTGCTCAACGGCTCGCCGACGGACAACAACGCCACGCTGTTCAAGAACGGCTACGACGGGGTCATCAACGCGAAGTTCGACTCCGGTGACTGGAAGGAGGTCGCCGACCAGTCCGTGCCCGACTGGGACAACCAGAAGGCGCTGACGATCTTCGAGCAGATGCTCCAGAAGGCGGACAACAAGATCGACGGCGTGCTCGCGGCCAACGACGGCCTCGGCAACGCGGCGATCTCGGCCATCAAGCAGCGCAAGCTCGACCAGATCCCGGTGACGGGCCAGGACGCGACGCTGCAGGGCATCCAGAACATCGTCGCCGGCGACCAGTGCATGACGGTCTACAAGGCGATCAAGAAGGAGGCCGACGCGGCCGCCAAGCTCGGCATCGCGCTGGCCAAGGGCGAGACGCCCGAGGCGTCGGACTCGATCAACAACGGCACCAAGGACGTGCCCGTCGGTGTTCCTGGAGCCGGTCGCGGTGACCAAGGACAACATCAAGGACTACCTCGGCGAGCCGGACTTCCCCAAGAAGGAAGAGATCTGCGCCGGCAAGCTGGCGTCGGCTTGCACCGAGGCAGGGATCTAAGGACGGGAATCCCCGGGGCGCCGCATCGGCGCCCCGGGGTTTTCCCGAGGAGGAGAATCCATTCCATGAGCACGAGCCCGATCCTGGAGCTGCGCGGAGTCTCGAAGAGCTTCGGCGCCGTCCAGGCCCTCTACCAGGTCGACTTCCACGTCGCCCCCGGTGAGGTCATGGCGCTGGTCGGCGACAACGGCGCCGGCAAGTCGACGCTGATCAAGTGCATCGCCGGCATCCACCCGATCGACGAGGGCGAGGTCGTCTTCGACGGCGAGCCCGTGACATCCACGGCCCCAAGGACGCCGCGCAGCTGGGCATCGAGGTCGTCTACCAGGACCTCGCGCTGGCCGACAACCTCGACGTCGTGCAGAACATGTTCCTCGGCCGCGAGGAGATCGACGCGCATCCGCCGGCTCGACGAGACCACGATGGAGGCCAGGGCGCGCGAGACGCTCAAGGGCCTCTCGGTCACGACGATCCGCTCGGTGCGCCAGACCGTCGCCGGCCTCTCCGGCGGCCAGCGCCAGTCGGTCGCGGTCGCCAAGGCGGTCATGTGGAACTCCGCGTGGTCATCCTCGACGAGCCGACCGCGGCGCTCGGCGTCGCGCAGACCAAGCAGGTGCTCGACCTCGTCGCGCGGCTCGGCGAGCAGGGCCTGGCCGTGATCCTGATCTCGCACAACCTGCACGACATCTTCGAGGTCGCCGACTCGATCACGGTGCTGCGCCTCGGCCAGAACGTCGCCGAGTTCACGCGGCGCGAGACCAACCAGCAGGAGGTCGTCGAGGCGATCACCGCCGGCCAGCTGTCCAAGGTCCCCGGCCAGCAGGAGGTGCTCGCATGAGCGCCGTCGCCGCACCGCCTCCCGCCACGCCGGCGGCCCCGAGCTCGAACAGCTTGGGCGCTACGCGCGCCGCTGGTGGACCGACGTCCGGTCCGGCGAGCTCGGCTCGCTGCCGATCGTCGTCGGCCTGATCATCATCGCGATCGTCTTCCAGTCCCAGAACGACCGGTTCCTCACCGCGGGGAACTTCGTCAACCTGATCGTCCAGACGGCGCCGTACGCGGTGATCGCCATGGGCGTCATGTTCGTGCTGCTGCTCGGCGAGATCGACCTGTCGATCGGCTTCGTGTCCGGCGTCGGCGGCGTGATCACCGCGATCCTGCTCACGCCGGACGGCAACGAGCTGCCGACTCGTCGTGCTCGGCGATCGTGCTCGTCGCCGGCCTGGCGATCGGCACCCTGCACGGCCTGATCATCACCAAGGTCGGCGTGCCGTCGTTCGTCGTCACGCTCGCCGGCCTGCTGGCCTGGAACGGCGTCGTGCTGCTGCTGATCGGCAGCCGGGGCACCGTGATCCTGCAGGACGACTTCGTGATCGGCCTCGCCAACGACTTCCTCGCTCCCGGCGGTCGCGTGGATCCTCGTCGTCGTCTGCGTCGGCCTGTACGCGGGCGTCCAGCTGGTCGAGCTGCGCTCGCGCAAGGCGTCCGGGCTCGAGACCGAGCCGCCGGTGATCGTCGCGCTGCGGGTCGTCGGCCTCGGCGCGGCGCTCGCGATCGTCGTCGCCGTGGCCAACGAGGACCGCGGGGTGCCGTACGTCGCGGTCGTGGTCGCCGGCCTGTTCGTCGCGTCTGACCTACATGCTCAACCGCACCCGGTTCGGGCGCCACATCTACGCGGTCGGCGGCAACGCCGAGGCGGCGCGGCGCGCGGGCATCAACGTCGACCGCGTGCGGATCGTGTGCTTCGCGATGTGCTCGCTGCTGGCGGCGATCGGCGGCATCATCCTCGCCTCGCGCCTGGGGTCGGTCGACACGAACACGGGCGGCGGCCAGGTGCTCCTGTACCCGATCGCCGCTGCGGTGATCGGCGGCACGTCGCTGTTCGGCGGCCGCGGCACGATGAAGGCGGCGCTGCTGGGCGCGATGGTGATGCGTCGATCGACAACGGGCTCGGCCTGCTCGGCCTGGTCCTCGGGCACCAAGTTCGTGATCACCGGCGTCGTGCTGCTGGCGGCCGTGACGGTCGACTCGATCTCGCGGCGCGGCCGCGCGCAATCGGGCCGGGCATGAGCGAGGATCCCGGCGTCGATGCCAGCGAACTCGTTGCTCGCCATCAGGGCACCGACGAACCCGACGGCGAGCACCGGCCGGTTGACCGCGACGTCGCCGGGCAACAGGTCGAGCCATCGGAGGATCACTCTCTCGCGGCGAGCGCGAAGCAGCTCTGGCATCGCCAGCTCGACCCGGTCGGCCGCCAGGGCGGTGTCCCCTGCGGCGAGGGCGTGCCGGACCGCTGACTCGGGGTCACCTGCGCCGTCGTACCAGTCACTGGCCCGGCGGTGGAGCGGGGGCGTGCTCGGGGCGCTCGGCGAGCAGGCGTGCCTGGAGGACGTCGCGCGAACAGGTGGTGGTACCGGTACCACCGGCGGTGGTCGTCGAGAGGCACGACGAAGAGGTTCTGCCGCTCGAGCGACTCCAGCACCCGGCGTCCCGTCGGTCCCGTGACCGCGTCGCACAGAGCGGGCCGTCATCCGCTCGAGGATCGACGGTGTCGAGCAGGAAGCGGCGTACGTCGTCGGGCTGCCGGTCGAGCACCTCGTCGGCGAGGTAGTCGACCACGAAGCGGTCGTCGCCCGCGAAGCCGGCGATGAAGCGAGCCGGGTCGTCGCGCCCTGCGAGCGACAGCGCCGCCAGCTGGAGGGCGGCCACCCAACCCTCGGTGCGAGCCTCGAGGGCGCCGACGTCGACGCCTCGAGGCCGAGGGCGTGGACGTCGTTGAGGTAGGCGCCGGCCTCCTCGCCGGTGAAGCGCAGGTCGGCGGCCCGGATCTCGACGAGGTCCCCGCGGGCACGGAGCCGGGAGAGGGGCAGCGCGGGTCGGCCCGGCTGGCTGACGACGAGCGTGCACCTGCGCCGGGAGGTGCTCGACGAGGAACGCCATGCCCGGCTGGATGGCCGCGACCGTCGGCGAGGTGGTAGTCGTCCAGCACCAGGTCGAGGTCGCTCTGGAGCACGCTGAGCTCGTTGAGCAGCGTGTCGGGACGCGCGTCCACGGGGAGCTGTCCCGACTGCAGCTGGTCGAGAGCGGCCGCGCCCGTGCCCGGGACGGCTCGCGTCGACCGCGGCCAGCGACGTAGGTCCAGAAGACGACGGCGTCGCTGTCCCGCTCGTCGAGCGACACCCACGCCGTGCGGTCGTCCGCGCGCCTGCGCGAACCAGGCCGCCCAGCAGCGTGGTCTTGCCGAACCCGGCGGGCGCCGAGACGAGGGTGAGCGCGACGTCGGCGCCTCGCCGGAGCAGCGCGTCGAGGCGTGGTCGCGCCACCGCCCGCGCACGGCGGTCGCGGCGACGTGCGAGCTTGGTCTCCACCAGGTGGTCGGGCACGGTCGTCCTCGGTCCCGTGCGGATCCGCGTCGGCCGACGGACCGCTGCTCGGCGTCCGGGGCCCGGACGAGCATGCGCTCCCCGGGCCGGCCGAAGATGCTCAGCACCTCGGCCGGCTCCGTCGCCGGTGCTGCCGAACCAGTGCGGCACCTGGGTGTCGAACTCGGCCGCCTCACCCGGCGCCGAGGACGAGGTCCTGGTCGCCGAGGACGAGCCGCATCCGCCCGGACAGCACGTAGAGCCACTCGAACCCGTCGTGGGTGCGCGGCGTTCGGGCTCGACTGCGGCGCTCGGGATGACGATCTTCCACGCCTGGATGCCGCCCGGGCCGCGTCAGCGGGAGCACGGTGCGGCCGTTGACCGGCGCGGCTTGAGCCGGATGCGCGGGTCGCCGACCTCCGGTGCGCCGACGAGGTCGTCGAGCGGGACCCGGTAGGCCTGCGCGAGCGGCAGGAGCAGCTCCAGGCTCGGGCTTGCGCTGCCCGTTCTCGAGCCGCGACAGCGTGCTCTTCGAGATGCCCGTGCGCTGCGGCCGCCTCGGTGAGGGTCAGACCCGCGCTGCTCGCGCACCCGCCGCAGCCGGGGGCCGACCAGGTCCAGGGCCGCCGCGATGGCCGTCGCCGCGCCGTCCGACCGTCGCGGCGGCTGACCATGC
This sequence comes from uncultured Solirubrobacteraceae bacterium, assembly GCA_963723395.1. Taxonomy (GTDB): domain Bacteria; phylum Actinomycetota; class Thermoleophilia; order Solirubrobacterales; family Solirubrobacteraceae; genus DATFQI01. Next base: position 317,866 of record CAVRQL010000012.1, read on the forward strand.
CGGCGTTCGCCGGTGTCGTGCACACGGCCCATTGACCGCGCGATTCCCGGAAACAGCAACAAGCGTTGTCGATGCGCGATCGCAGGCCGCGCTGACGCTCATGGCACGACATGAGACGACGTACGACGTCGTGGTCGTCGGCGGCGGCGCCGCCGGCCTGTCCGCCGCCCTGGTCCTCGGCCCGCGCCCGCCGCCGGGTCGCCGTCGTCGACGCCGGCCAGCCCCGCAACGCGCCCGCCGCCCACATGCAGGGATTCCTCGGCTCCGACGGCCTCCCGCCCGCCGAGCTCCTCGCCGCCGGGCGCGCCGAGGTCGCCGGGTACGGCGTCGAGCTCGTCGCCGGCACCGTCACGGCCATCGCCCCAGACGCCTGCAGCCCGAGCACGGCCGTCGCTTCGAGGTCACGCTCGACGACGGGCCGGTCCTGCGCGCCCGGCGCGTCCTGGTCACCACCGGCCTCAGCGACGACGTCCCCGACATCCCCGGCGTCCGCGAGCGCTGGGGCCGCGACCTGCTCCACTGCCCCTACTGCCACGGCTACGAGGTCCGCGACCAGCCCCTCGGCGTGCTCGGCGGCACGCCCGGAGTCGCTCGCCCACGCCCACCTCATCCGACAGTGGTCCGACGACGTCGTCTTCTTCGCCAACGGCGCCGCGCTCGACCGCCGACCAGCGCGAGCAGCTCGTCGCCCGCGCCATCGGCGTCGTCGACGAACCGGTCGCCCGCCTGGTCGTCGAGGACGACCACCTGACCGGCGTCGAGCTCGCCGCGGCGCGGTCGTCCCGCGCGACCGCGGTGTTCGTCCGCCCCGGCTTCGTCCCCAACGACGAGCTGCTGACCGACCTCGGCTGCGCCACCGACGACAACGGCTGGGTCGCGCGTCGACGCCACCGGCCGCACCAGCGTCCCCGGCGTCTGGGCCGCCGGCAACGCCGCCAACCCCCGCGCCCAGGTCATCACCGCCGCCGGCGAAGGCTCCGCCGCCGCGATCGCCATCAACAACGACCTCGTCGACGAGGACGTCCGCCATCGCCGTCGCGAACTTCCGCCTCGGCTTCCCCGCCTGACCACGCCAGCGCCTCGATCAGCGAGGGCACCCGCCACACCTCAGGAGCATCACCATGTCCACCACGACACCAACCCCAGCACGCCGCACCCGACGCCGCACGTCGGGCCGCCCAGCAAGCACCAGCTCGCGTTGATGATCTGGGTCGCGGTCTTCCCGACCCTCACCGTCCTCAACCTGACCTCGGGCCGTGGCTGGCGGACGTGTGGGAGCGGTAAGACAATGTGACGTTC
>CAVRQL010000013.1:0-45403 GCA_963723395.1 uncultured Solirubrobacteraceae bacterium
GGCCGCGCTCCTTGACCGTGCGCAGGGCGAAGTTGGAGCGCACGTCGGTGACGTTGGGCAGCTTGAGCAGCGTGTCGAACATCAGCCGCTCGTAGGCGGCGAGGTCGGCGACGACGACCTCGAGCAGGAAGTCGGCCGCGCCGGAGACGATGTGCGCGGAGACGACCTCCGGCGCGCCGTGGATCGCCTCGGTGATCCCGCCGCGGTGCGGTCCGAGTGGCTCGTCGACCTTGAGCTCGACGAACACCGTGAGCCCGAGGCCGGCCGCGGCGGTCGATCACCGCGCGGTAGCCCGCGATCACGCCGTCGCGCTCGAGCGCGCGCATCCGGCGCAGGCACGGCGACGGGGAGAGGTGCAGGCGCTCGGCCAGCTCGGCGTTGGTGATGCGGCCCTCGCTCTGCAGGATCGCGAGCATCTCCGGTCGATGGCGTCCATGGGCAGATCATTGCGCACAGAGGCGCTCCCAGGGGCACGAAAGGGCACCACATGCCCTCGCGATCGGCGAGAACATGCCTCGGTCACCACGCGCTCCGCCACCGCCCTCTACGTCGGCGCCGTCCTCGGCCCGGGCGTGCTGTTCCTCCCCGGCGCTGGCCGCCGAGGCGGCGGGCCCGGCGTCGGTCCTGGCCTGGGCCGCGCTGCTCGCGCTGTCGGTGCCGCTGGCGATCACGTTCGCCGTGCTCGGCGTGCGCTACCCCGAGGCGGGCGGGACGGCCGCCTACGCGCGCGCCGCGTTCGGCGCGCGGGCGGGCGCGGTGACGGGCTGGTGGTTCCTCGCCGGCGTCGTGATCGGCGCGCCGGCGGTCGCGCTGATCGGCGGCTTCTACGTCGCCGAGCTGCTGGGCGCCGGCCGCGAGGCGGCGGTCGTCGCGGCCGCGGCGATGATCGCCGGCGTGATCGCCGCGAACGCGCGGGCGTGCACGCCTCGGCGCGGCTGCAGCTCGGGCTCGCGGCGTGCTCGCCGCGCTGCTGCTCGTCGCCGTCGTCACCGCGCTCCCCGAGAGCCGGGCCGACGAACTGGACGCCGTTCGCGCCCACGGCTGGGTCGCGGTCGGCGCAGGCGGCGAGCGTGCTGATGTTCTCGTTCGTCGGCTGGGAGGCGGTCTCGCACCTGGCGGGCGAGCTGCGCGACCCGGCCGCCAGCTCCCGCGCGCGATCTTCGCCGCGCTCGCCGTCGTCGTCGTGCTCTACCTCGGCCTCGCGATCGCGACGGTCGGCGTGCTCGGCACCGCCGCGCCCTCCGACGTGCCGCTCGCCGACCTGATGGCCGCCGGGCTCGGCGAGACCGGGCCGCACGGTCACCGCCGGGCTCGCCGTGCTGCTCACGATGGGCACGATGAACACCTACATCGCCGCCGCCGCCCAGCTCGCCGGCGCGCTCGTCGCCGCGGGCCCGTCCGCGGCGTCGCGCTGGCCTTGCTCGCCGCCGTGCGGCCGTCCTGCTGGTCCCGCTCGCGGCCGGCGTGCTCGGCGTCGAGGGGCTGATCAAGGCCTGCAGCGCGTCGTTCGTGGCGGTCTACGTCGCGGCGACCGCGGCGGGCGTCCGGCTGCTCACCGGCGCCGCGCGGCGGTGCGCCGCGGTCGCGTTCGTCGCGGTCGTCGTCGTGTTCGCCTTCTCGGGCCCGTACGTGCTCGTCCCGCTCGCGGTCCTCGGCGCACCGGCTCACGCGGCGGCGCCGCCCGTCATATGCTGAGTACGGTTCAGCGCTCGTGCGAAGCGCCGCCCTCGCCTGTCTCGCGCTGCTCGCCACCGCGGCTCCTGCGGGCGCCGGATTCGGCGAGCTGCCGTTCACGACCGGTGCCGGCATCGCCTCCTGCCTGCGCGCCACGGGCGTCCCCGGCGGGATCGCCCAGGTCGGCCCGCTCGGCCGCCGCAGGACCGCCATGGATCTGCTGCGCGTCACAGGCGGCGGAACGGCCCGGGTGGGGCGCTTCCGGCTGGGCCTGCTGGCCGAGTGCCCCGTCGTCGCGGAGGCGGGCGGCGCCGCCGTAGTCGCCGCGCCGCGTGATGCCGGGCCGGGACGGGACGATCGAGCTGCGGGCGGCCGCGCGCGATCCGGCGGGTCGTTCAGCGGCCCCGCGCCGCTCCAGCGGCGTGACCCGGGGTTGGCCGCGCAGGCCGTCGCGATCGCGCCCTCGGGGGCGGCGCTGGTGGTCGCCACGCAGTCGCGCGGCGGGGTCGGGAGCGCGTCGTCGCCTTCCGGCGCGCGCCCGGCGGGCGTTCGGCCCCGTCGAGCCGCTCACGCCGTGGCGAGGACGACTGATCGAGGACGGCATCGCGGGCGCCGCGATCGCGCCCGACGGCGGCGCGACGGTCGCCTGGACGGGCGGCGGGCCGGTTCGGCGGCGTCGATCGCGCTCCAGACCGTCACCGCAGCGGCCGGCGAGCCGTTCGCGGCCCCGCAGCGCCTCGCGACGCGCGTGACGCAGGCCGCGGCCCCGCGCTCGCCGTGGCCGTGACGGCTGGGCGCTGATCGCGTTCACCGACGACGAGGGCACCGGGGTGTACGAGCGCCCGCCCGGCGCGGGCGCCTTCCGGGCCGCGCCGCGCTTCGAGCGCGTCCCGAATGGGGACAGGTAGCCCGCGGTGGCCGTGCGCGACGGCGGGGGCGGCGTCGTCGCGTGGCGGAGCACGTTCGAGCACGGCGTGGCGGCCACAGTCCGGCCGCGGCCGGTGCGTTCGAAAGCCGCGCACGGCGGCCGCGGACGGCGGTGACCCGGGAGGTTCGGCGTGCGCGAGGCGGTGATCGTCCCATCCCGGCGCGCGCGGGCCCTTCGCGCCCGTGGACCAGCACGGCGGGCGCCGCGGCTCGCCCTCGCCGAGGGCGGCGAGGCGGTGCTGTCGTGGCTCGACGAGCGGCGGCTCGGAGGCGACCACATCAGGGCTCCGCGGGCGGCGGTCGGGACGCTCGACGGCAGGGCTCCGCCCTGCGGAGCGGCTCGGCGGGCGGTCCGGATCGCCGGCGGCGCGGCTCCGCTCCGCCTCGAGGACGGCCGCGCGCGGTGGCGTGGACGGACAACCTCAGCTCGAGCCAGCTGATCGACTTCCCGCGCGCGGCAGGGCGCCGGCACGTCGCGATCGACGGGGCGCCCGCACCGGCCGGCCGCCGCCGCCGGCCGCGGCGTCACCGTGCCGCGCGGTCAGCGCCTGCACAGGGACGAGCCGCTGCGGGTCACGGTGCGGTGCGCCGCCGCCTGCGACCTCCGTGCGGTCGCCCGGCGCGCGTGCGGGCGTCGTGGCCCGCGGCGACGGGCGGCTACGCGGCGCCGGGCGCGCGCTGCTGCGCTGTACCCCGGCCCGGGCCCGGAACGGCCGTGGGCGAACGGCCCGTTCACGGCGGTGGTCCGGGTGAGCGCTCCCGGCGCTTCGCAGGCCGCGCGGACGGTCGCCCGGGTGCGGGTGACGCCGAGGCGGGCGCCGCCGTTCGCGCGGCCGCACGGCGTCGTGGCGCGCCGCCGCGGCGGCCGCGTGGTGGTGACCTGGAGCACCGCGATCCGGGCGCGGCGGGTCTCCTACGACGTCTGGGGCCGCAGGACCCGCGCGCAGCGGCTGCGGGCAAGCGAGCTCCCCCTCCTCCGGACCGTGCCCGGCCGGGGCCGCCGGAGCTTCAGGGTGACCCTGAAGCCGCGGCGGCCCCGGGACGTGCGCTGGGTGGAGCTGACGGCCACGGCGCGCGACCGCCCCTACCGCAGCGCGCGCGTCGTCGTTCCCGTCAGCGCCTGAACACGCGGTGCGCGGACCGCCACCGCGGTGTCGGGGTTGTCGGCGAACACGCCGTCGACCCCGAGCCGGAAGAAGAGCGCCAGCTCGGCCGGCTGATCGCCGCGCGCCGCCGGGTCGTCGCCCTCCTGGAAGTCCGCCGGGAGGAAGGTGTTCTCGGGGCGGAACGTGTACGGGTGCACGACCAGCCCGGCGCGGTGCGCGTCGCGCACCAGCGAGGTCGGCGGCAGCAGCCGGTTCTGCGCGTCGCGCGGGACGATCTGGTTCTTGTCCGGGCCGAGGCCGTCGGCGTACTTCGCCACGTCCTTGAGGCCGCGGGCGCTGGTGATGTCGGCGTAGGTGCGCGGGTCGCCCTTGACGGTGAAGTCGTACGGGCTGGCCCGTCGCGCTCGTCAGCTGCACGAGCGGCACCTTCGATCTTGCGGTTGAGCTCCTGCAGGTTGGAGACCTCGAAGGACTGGATGAACACCTTCGACGAGCGCTTGTCGAGGCCGTTGGCCTTGAGCGTCGCGAGCAGCGGCTCCTCGAGCGAGCAGCCCGGCGCGGTCGAAGTACGTCGGGTGCTTGGTCTCGGGGTAGATCCCGACGCCTTCCTTCTTGGCGAGGTCGATGACCTCCTGGAACGTGGGGATCTGGAAGCGGCCGTTGAAGGTCGCGTTGGCCGGCCGGATCGCGGGGATCCGCTCGACCGCGCGCAGGGTGCGCAGCTCGGCGAGCGTGAAGTCGTCGGTGAACCAGCCGGTCGTCGCGACGCCGTCGATCTCCTTCGTGGTCCGGCGGGAGGCGAACTCCGGGTGCTGCGCGACGTCGGTGGTGCCCGAGATCTCGGGCTCGTGGCGCGCGACGAGCTTGTGGTCCTTGGTCGACACGAGGTCGGGCTCGATGTAGTCGGCGCCCATGCCGATCGCGAGCCGGTAGGCGCTGAGCGTGTGCTCGGGGCGGTACGCGGAGGCGCCGCGGTGCGCGATGACGAGCGGTTCGGCGCGCTCGTCCTGGTCGTGGTTGCGCCATGGCAGGCGTGGATGCTGTCACGGAGGCGGCGAGGGCGGCCGCGAGCACGAGTCGTCTCATGCCCCGCATGGTGTCGCGCCGGGAGCGACTTGTGTGCCAATCCCGTTATCGCTTGAGCGAGATGCCCTCGAGCACGTTGGCGACGCTCTCGCACGCGTCGACCGCCGCCTCCAGCGTCTCGAAGATGTCCTTCCAGCGGATCACGATCATCGGGTCGATCCCCGTCGCGAACAGCGACGCGACCGCGCCGCGGACGAGCTGGTCGGCCTCGTTCTCGAGCCGGTGGATCTCGACCAGCCGCGGGCCGAGCTCCATCCCGTTGCGCAGCTGGCGCAGGCTCGCGGCCACCTCCTCCGAGCAGGAGACGAGGAGCGCGGCGATCTGCTCGGCCTGCTCCATCGGCGCCTCCACCTGGTAGCGCCCGAGCTGGTCGGCCGCCTCCTCGGCGAAGTCCACGATGTCGTCGAGCGCGACGGAGAGCGCGTGCACGTCCGCCGAGTCCATGTGGCTGCGCCTGGGGCCGCGCTCGGCCAGCCGGTGCAGGATGTCGTGGGTGATCCGGTCGCCCTCCTGCTCGCACAGGTAGATGTCGCGGGCGAGGCCGGCCTGGTCGGGGAACTCCGCGAGCATGTCGCGCAGCAGCAGGCTCGACCGCTGCACGTTGCGGCCGGCCTCCTCGAAGAGCTCGAGGAGCACGGGATCGGGGCGCCGCCTCATCACGACGGCACGCTAGGCACGCGTCGGCGGGCTTCGGGGAGGCGTTCACAACCTGTGAACAAGCCGTTCACCGACCGGTAACCGGGCGGCGCGGCCGGGCGCTCCAGCCTGCGGGCCATGCAGTCGACGGGAAAGGTCGAGGCCGGCGAGGTCATCCGTACGGGCGAGCTCGAGATCCGGCCGTCGGAGTACCTGGCCCTGGCCGGAGGGCGGGTCCTCTCGCTGTCGCTCCGCGAGTTGGAGCTGCTGGCGGCGCTGGCGCGGCGGGAGGGCCGCGTCGTGCCGCGTGAGGAGCTGTACGCGACGGTCTGGGACGCGCCCCTGCGCAACGACGATCGCTCCGTGGACGTCTACGTCCACAAGCTGCGATCCAAGCTCGCCGGCGCGCTGCCCGAGTGGCGGTTCATCCACACCCACTTCGGGTTCGGCTACCGGTTCCAGCCGGAGCGTTCACATCTCTTTCACGAGTCGGCCACAGACCGGTAACAGGTGCCGGTGGCTCCGCTGCGAGCCTCGCGGCAGATGACAAGGAGAAGGGAAATCATGAAGACCAAGATGCTCCTGACCGCGCTCGCCGCGGCGCTGGCGTTGACCGTCGCTGCGTGCGGCAGCGACGACGAATCCGGCACCGCTCCGGCGGTGGCGGCGGCGGCGGCGGTGGAGACCTGTCGGGCAAGATCGCCATCGACGGCTCCTCCACGGTCGCGCCGTTCACGCAGGCGGCCGCCGAGCTCTTCAACGAGGAGAACCCGGACGTCCAGATCACGGTCGGCACGTCCGGCACCGGCGGCGGCTTCGAGAAGTTCTGCGCCGGCGAGACCGACATCTCCGACGCCTCGCGCCCGATCAAGGACGACGAAGAGGTCCCGGTCTGCGAGAAGAACTCGGTCAAGTACGGCGAGGTCCAGGTCGCCAACGACGGCATCGCCGTCGTCACCAACAAGGCGCTGAAGGTCGACTGCCTCACCACCGACGAGCTCAAGAAGATCTGGAACAAGGGCTCGAAGGTCAAGAGCCTCTCCGAGGTCAAGGACGGCGCTCCGAGCACGGAGCTCTCGCTCTACGGCCCGGGCACCGACTCCGGCACGTTCGACTTCTTCACCGACGAGATCAACGGCGAGGAGGGCGTGACCCGCGAGGACTACGAGCCCTCCGAGGACGACAACCAGCTCGTCACGGGCGTCGAGGGTGACGAGGGTGGCCTCGGCTACTTCGGCTTCTCCTACTACGAGGGCGCGCAGGACCAGCTCAACCTGGTCGGCGTCGATGCCGGCGACGGCTGCGTCAAGCCGAGCTCCGACACGATCCAGGACGGCTCCTACAAGCCGCTCTCCCGCCCGCTGTTCATGTACCCGAGCTCGAAGGCGATCGCCCGCCCCGAGGTCAAGGCGTTCATGGACTTCGTGATCGCCAACCAGGCGGACATCGCCAAGGCCTCGAAGATCGTCGCGCTCACCGACGAGCAGGCGACCAAGGCGAAGTCGGACCTCCAGGCCGCGGAGCAGGGCTCCTAGCGTGACCTCACTCGCGTACACGCGTACGCGGCGCAGCGTCGGTGAGCAGGCCATCCGGTACGGCCTGCTCGCCGCCGCGGCGGTGTCCGTCCTCACGACGATCCTGATCGTGCTCTCGCTGCTGCGGGAGACGATCGCGTTCTTCGGTGACGTGCCGATCGGGGACTTCCTGTTCGGCACGAAGTGGACGCCGCTGCTCGGCGGCCGACCAGCAGTCGTTCGGGGTGATCCCGCTGATCGTCGGGCACGCTGTACCTGACGGCGATCGGCCTCGTCGTGGCGATCCCGCTCGGGCTGCTCGCCGCGATCTACCTCTCCGAGTACGCGCCCCCGCGCGTGCGCAAGGTCATCAAGCCGGTGCTGGAGCTGCTGGCCGGCGTGCCGACGATCGTCTTCGGCTACTTCGCGCTGACGTACTTCACGCCCACGGTGCTGCGCGGCGTGTTCGGCATCGAGGTCAACCAGTTCAACGCGCTCTCGGCCGGGATCATCCTCGGCCTGCTCGTGCTCCCGACGATCGCGTCGGTGGCCGAGGACGCGCTGACGTCCGTCCCCGCCTCGCTGCGCGAGGGGGCGTTCGGGCTCGGCGCCAGCAAGCTGCAGGTGTCGCTGCGGGTCGTGTTCCCGGCCGCGCTGTCCGGCGTCGTCGCCGCGCTCATCCTGGGCGCGTCGCGGGCGGTCGGCGAGACCGTGATCATCCTCGTGGCGGGCGGCCAGGTCGCCCGGCTCGGGCTCGACCCCACCGTCGGCTACCAGTCGATGGCCGCCTTCATCGCCGCCACCGCGCGCGGCGACATCCCGACGGGCTCGATCAAGTACGAGACGATCTTCGTCGTCGGCATGGCGCTGTTCGTCATGACGCTGGCGCTCAACGCGCTCTCGATCCGGCTCGTGAACCGCTACCGCCAGGTGTACGAGTGACCGGTGCGCAGATGGCTCTGAAGGCACGCACGCAGGCGAGCGTGTTCCCGTCCCCGTCCACGCGCTCGCGGGCCGCGAGCCTCGTGTTCCGGGCGTTCATGTACGCCGCCATCGCGGTCGGGTTCATCGGGCTCGGCGCGATCCTGTTCGACGTCGCTCGCGACGGGCTCCCGCGGCTGTCGTGGGACTTCCTCACGCGCTTCCCGTCGCGGATCATCCCGGAGCGCTCCGGCATCCAGTCGGCGCTCGTCGGGACGCTCTACCTGATGGCGATCTGCGCGGTGCTCGTGGTGCCGCTCGGCGTCGCGACGGCGATCTACCTCGAGGAGTACGCCGACCGCAAGAAGTGGTTCAACCGCCTGATCGAGGTCAACATCCAGAACCTCGCGGCGGTCCCCTCGGTCGTGTACGGCATCCTCGGCCTCGCGTTCATCGTGCGCGGGCCGCTGTCGATGGGCCGGGTGCTCCTGGCGGGCGGGATCACGCTCTCGCTCCTGGTGCTCCCGGTGGTGATCATCGTCGCGAGGGAGGCCATCCGGGCCGTGCCGCCGTCGATCCGCGACGGATCGCTGGCGCTGGGCGCGACCCAGTGGCAGACGATCTGGAAGCAGGTCCTGCCGGGCTCGATCGCCGGCATCGCCACGGGGGTCATCCTCGCCCTGTCACGGGCGATCGGAGAGACCGCGCCGCTGCTGATCATCGGCGCCGCGGTGTCGCCGCGCTTCAACCCGTCCGGGCTGTTCGACTCGTTCACTGCGCTCCCGATCCAGATCTTCAGCTGGACCACGGACGCAGACCGGGAGTTCGTCAGCGCGGCAGCAGGGGCGATCCTCGTCCTGATGGTGCTGCTCGTGCTCATGAACTCCATCGCGATCTTCCTGAGAAACCGCTATGAGCAGAAGTGGTGATGACGACATGTCAGAGAAGCTGACCGACGCCGAGGCGCGCGCCTCGGCCCCGACGTCCGCACGGCGATTCGAGCCGCGCCACCGCACCGGCCGCGCAGGCCGGCAAGCCGGTCGAGGAGCCGATCTTCGACGTGCGCGACGTGAGCGTCTACTACGGCGACCACCGCGCGATCCGCGACGTCTCGATGAAGATCACCAAGCACGACATCACGGCGCTGATCGGGCCGTCGGGCTGCGGCAAGTCGACGTTCATCCGCTGCCTGAACCGGATGAACGACCTCGTGCCCAGCGCGCGGGTGGAAGGCGGCATCGTCTACCACGGCGAGGACCTCTACGACGCCCGGATCGACCCGGTGCAGGTGCGCAAGCGGATCGGCATGGTCTTCCAGAAGCCGAACCCGTTCCCGAAGTCGATCTACGAGAACATCGCCTTCGGGCCGCGCGTGATCGGCATGAAGGGCGACATGGACGAGATCGTCGAGTCCGCCCTGCGCCGCGCCGCGCTGTGGGAGGAGACCAAGGACCGGCTGAAGACCAACGCGTTCGGCATGTCCGGCGGTCAGCAGCAGCGGCTGTGCATCGCGCGGGCGCTCGCGACGCAGCCCGACGTGCTGCTGATGGACGAGCCGTGCTCCGCCCTGGACCCGATCTCGACCGGGCGCATCGAGGACCTGATGATGGAGCTCAAGCAGTCCTACTCGATCGTCATCGTCACGCACAACATGCAGCAGGCGGCGCGCGTGTCGGACATGACGGCGTTCTTCACCGTCGAGCTGGACGAGAGCGCGAAGACGCGGACCGGGGCGGTCGTCGAGTACGACGTGACCGACAAGATCTTCACGAACCCCGAGGACAAGCGCACCGAGGACTACGTCACCGGGAAGTTCGGCTGATGGCCCAGGAAGCTCGCAGGCTCCACTTCCAGGACGAGCTCCGCTCGCTCGAGGAGTCGGCGCTCGGCGCCCTCGACATGGTCGTCTCGTCGCTGGATCGCGTGCTCGAGGCGTTCGAGCACCAGGACATCGAGCTGGCGGCGTTCGTCGTCCAGGACGACGACCGGCTCGACGGGCGCTACCTGGAGGTCCACCAGGGGATCCTGTCGCTGCTCGCGCTGCAGGCGCCGGTGGCCGGCGACCTGCGCACGGTGGCGGCACTGCTGCACGTGATCAAGCACGCCGAGCGCATGGGCGACCAGTGCGTGAACATCGCCAAGCTGCTCCCGGTGGCGGGCTACGAGGCGCCGGTGGATCCCGAGATCCAGAAGCGGATCGTGAAGATGGGCGCGCTGGCGCGCAGCGAGGTCGCGCAGGCCAAGCAGGCGTTCCTGCTGCGCGACGTGGACCTGGCCGAGGACCTGGTGCGCCAGGACGAGCAGATCAACCGGCTCAACCGCGAGTGCTTCCAGCGTGCGGTGGAGACGGGCGACAACCTGGATCGCCGCGAATGGGCGATGACGATGATGCTCGTGGCCCGCGCGCTGGAGCGGATCGGCGACAACGCGGTCGACATCGGCGAGCAGGTCGCGTTCGTCGTCACGGGCCTGTTCCGCGAGTTCTCGGACGCATCACGAACCTCGCACGTTGCAGGATCTTCTCGCGAGATGTGACCCAGGTGTTACCGGGAACCGGTGGAGGCCCGTCGGCGTCGACCCGCCCCAGTATCCTCGGCGTTGAGATGAGCGCTTCAAGCGGAACGCCCTCCCCTGCCCGGATCGCCGTGCTGGACTCGGACTCCGGGTTCGTGCAGGTCCTCTCCAAGCGGCTCGAGGCGGCCGGATGGCAGTACCGCGTCCTGGCCTCGCCGGTGCCGCTCGACACGCTGCTCTCGATGCGGCTCAACGCCATCGTCGTGGACCTCACGGTCCTCGGCCCCGCGGCGTGGTCGTACCTGGAGAAGCTGTGCGCCCGGCTCCCGCAACTCGGTGTCGTGGTCTGCACCGGCCAGTCGACCGTCGCCCAGCGCGTGCGCGGGCTGCGGCTCGGCGCCGACGACTGGGTGACCAAGCCGTGCCACCCGGAGGAGGTCATCGCCCGCGCGGAGGCCGTCATCCGGCGCCGCCGCCGCGCCGAGGCGCGCGCCGAGGCCGCGCCGCACGTGGCGGGCGAGCTGGAGGTCCGGCTGGACCAGTTCCAGGCCTTCGCCGCCGGCCGCAGCGCCGACCTCACGCGCCGCGAGTTCGAGCTCATCCAGCTGCTCACCGACCACACCGGGCAGGTCCTGCCGCGCGAGGAGATCTACGAGCGCGTGTGGGGCTACTCGATGGTCCACGGCGACCGGTCGGTCGACGTGTTCGTGCGCAAGCTGCGCCAGAAGCTGGAGAAGGTGTCGCCGGACTGGCGCTACATCCACACGCACTTCGGCATCGGCTACCGCTTCGCGGCGGAGCGCACCGACGGCGTGGACGTCGAGGTCCCCGCCGCCGCGGCCGTCCCCGAGCGGGTCGCGCGCCGCCCCGGCTCGCCGAGCGGGTCGCCCGGCGCGCCGAGCGAGTCACGTCCCGGTCGTAGACCCGGTCGGCGCCGGCGGGCTATCCTCGCCACGTGGGCCCGGATCGCGGCAAGCACATCCGCAACATCCTGATCATCGTCGTCCTGGCGGTGATCGTCTGGCAGGTGCCGGGCGGCGCCTCCGGTGCGTCGACGATCTCCAACATCCTCTCGCTGATCTTCGTCGGCGGGCTGCTGTTCCTGGGCTTCCGGCTCTACATGGAGAACCGCGAGACGATCTTCGGGCTCGAGGAGCGCCAGCGCGGGGTCCTCTACGCGGGGCTCGCGCTGCTCGCGATCACGCTGGTCGCGACGCGGCGGATGTGGGACGCCGGCGGCATCGGCGCGATCGTGTGGCTGGGGATGATGGGCGCCGGGCTGTACGCGCTGTACGGCGTGTGGCGCGCCTACCGCGAGTACTGATCCGCGCGCGAGTCGGCACGCTTCCGTAACACCTGCGCGTAGTTCCGTTCGGCCCGCCGGGCGAGGGTGTGGCCATGCGCGAGCACGAGCATGGACAGGCCGCCGTCGAGCTCGTCTCGCTGCTGCCGTTGGTGGTCGTCGTGCTGGCGCTGGCCTGGCAGCTCGCGCTGGCCGGCCACGCGGCGTGGGCCGTGTCCGCGGCCGCGCGCGCCGCGGCCAGGGCGGGGGCGGTCGGCGGCGATGGTGCGGCCGCCGCGCGCGCCCATCTCCCGCGGCGGCTGGAGCGCGGCCTGCGCGTGCGCGCGGTGGGTGGGCGCGTGTCGGTGAGCGTGCGGCGTCCGTCCGTCGTGCCGTCGGTTCGCCTCGGGCGCGTGCGCGCCGAGGCCGGGTTCCCGTCGCAATGAGCGAGCGCGGGCAGGCCACCGTCGAGCTCACGGCGCTCCTGCCGCTGCTCGCGCTGGTGGCCGTCTGCGCCTACGCGGTGCTCGCCGCGCGGTCGGCCCACGAGCAGGCGGGGGCGGCTGCCGAGGCGGGCGCGGTGGCGATCCTCCAGGGCCGCGACGCCCGCGCCGCCGCCAGGGGCGCGCTCCCGCGCGGCGCACACGCGAAGGTCGCCGTCGACGGCGCGCGGGTGCAGGTCACGGTCCGCCCGCGCGTGCCGTTGCTCGCCGGGCGCCTCCGCGGCCGCGTCGTCGCCGACGCGGGGACGCCATGAGACAGGCCGCCGCCACCGCCGGCCGCCGGGCCGCCGGGTACTTCCTCGCCCCGCGCGAGCAGCCGCCGGCCGCCGAGGTGACCCGCCTCGTCCCGCGCGATCAGGCGGGCGCTCGTCCCGTGACGGCGCCGGCACCCCCGCCGCCGCGCCCGGCTGCCGCCACAGCGCCCCCGGCGGTGCGGCTCCCGCCCCGCGTCGCGGTCCTCGGCCGGCGCGCCGAGGCCGTCCCGGTCGCGGTCGCCGTCGCCAACGCGCTCCGCGCGCAGCACGGCGCGCCCTCGGCCGCCCTCGCCGTGTGGTCGCCGTCGCCCGGCGCGGCGGCCCTGTCGGTCGCCGACACGGCTCAGTCGCGGCCACCGGCATCGCCCGCCGCGCACCGGCTCGCGGCACGCCTCACCACCCGCGGCCTCGCCGCGCAGGCGCGCGGCCGGCTCGCGTGGCTCGAGCTCGACGAGCACCCGGTCGCGGCGGCGCTGGCCGTCCGCCGCGTGTCCGGCGCCGTCGACGTCCCGGTCGTCACGGTGCTCGCCGGCCCGCGGACCGCGGTCCTCGAAGGGCTGCTGCGCGAGCAGGACCTGGTGGTGGTCGTCGCGCGTGACCCGGGCGGCGCGCTCGCGCGGCTGGCGGTCGCCACGAGCGAGGTCCCCGCCGTCGCGTGCCCGCCGCTCCCCGTCGGTCCGGCGCGGCTGCTCGCGGCCGCCGGCCTGGCGGGCGCGCGGGTGCTCGACGCCCGGGCGATGGCGGCGATCGAACGGCTGGGCGAACCGGTTCCCTACGCGCTCAGGACGCGGCGATGAGCTCGCGCGGCCAGGCGTCGATCCTGATCGTCGGCGGGCTCGGCCGGCGTGCTCGTCGGCGCGCTGATCCTCGGCGCCGTCGCCCGCGCGGTCGGTCGCGAGGGGGAGGCTCAGCGTGCCGCCGACCTCGCCGCGCTCGCGGGCGCCCGCGCGATGCACGAGGCGTATCCGCGGCTGTTCGAGCCGAGCATGATCGGCGGCCGCCCCAACCCCTCGCACCTCGAGCCGGCGGGCTACCTCGCGCTCGGTCGTGCCGCCGCCGGGCGGGTGGCGCGCGCCAACGGGGCGGACGCGACTACGGTCGCGTTCCCCGACGAGGACTCGTTCGCGCCGGTCCGCATCCGCGTCGCGGTGCGCGAGGAGGTGGAGATCGCCCGCGGCAAGGCGCGTCGGAGCGCGTCGGTCGGCGCGGTGGCCGAGGCCGAGCTCGCGCCGGCCGGCGCCGACGGGATGCCCGCCGGCGGCGGCTACCCGGGCCCGTTCGCGCACCGCCAGGGGAAGCCGATGCGCCCCGACGTCGCGCAGGCGTTCGACCGCATGGAGCGCGCCGCGCGGGCCGACGGGGTGGACCTGCTGATCACCAGCGCCTACCGCTCCGACGCCGAGCAGGCGGTGCTGTGGCGGCGGCACCCCGATCCGCGATGGGTCGCGCGGCCCGGCACGTCGCTGCACCGCTACGGCACCGAGCTGGACCTCGGCCCGCCCGCCGCCTACGCCTGGCTGGCTGCCAACGGCGGGCGCTTCCACTTCGTGCAGCGCTACAGCTGGGAGAAGTGGCATTGGGGCTACGAGCTGAACGCGCGCTCGACGGTGGCCGCGACGGGCGCGGACGGCCGCCGCGGACGGGCCGTGCCGAGCTTCGTCCCGGCCCGCTTCGCCCCGCTGCTGACCAGGGCGGCGCAGCGCTGGAACGTGTCGGCGGCGCTGCTCGCCGCGCAGATCTACGCCGAGAGCAACTTCAACCCGTTCGCGGTCAGCGGCGCGGGCGCGCAGGGCATCGCGCAGTTCATGCCGGAGACGGCGGCGGCCATGGGTCTGGACAACCCGTTCGACGCCGCGGAAGCGATCGACGCGCAGGCGCGGCTGATGCGCGACCTGCTGCGCCGCTTCGCATCGGTGCCGCTTGCGCTCGCGGCCTACAACGCCGGCCCGGCGCCCGTGGCGGAGTGCGGCTGCGTCCCGCCCTACCCGGAGACGCGCGGCTACGTCGCGCGGATCCTCGGGCTGCTCGGCGGGGCGGGGGACACCTCGGCGGGCGGCCTCGCCGTGCGGCTGGTGCGATGAGGTCAGAGGTCGTCGAACGGCGCGGCGTAGCGGAACGGGCCGCGCAGGCCCGGGTCGTACGCACTGAGCGGGCGCGCCTGGAAGTGTGCGCCCCACTCGGCGACCGGCGGCTCGATGCCGAGCTCCGCCGCCGGCCGGAAGCCGAACCGCGGGTAGTAGTCGGTGTGCCCGAGGAGCACGACGACCGGCTCGCCGAGCGCGTCGGCCGCGCCGAGCACCGCGTGCATGAGCGCGCCGCCGACGCCGCGCCCCTGGAGCCTCCGGCGCGACCGCGAGCGGCCCGAGGCCGAGCGCCGGGCGCTCCGCCACCCAGGCGCGGCTGCAGACGACGTGCCCGGCGATCGAGCCGTCGCCGTCCTCGGCGACCAGCGAGAGCGCCGGGATCCAGTCGTCGCTGCGGCGCAGCGCGTCGACGAGTCGTGGCTCGACCGGGTCGGTGCCGCCGAACGCGGCGGTCACGACGGCGCGGACCGCGTCGTGGTCCTCCTCGCGCTCCCGCCGGACCAGCACGGGGAGATCCTCTCAGGCGGCGTCGAGCAGGCGGCGCTCGCCCGGCCCGGGCAGCACCATCACGCGCCCGGAGAGCGAGTCGTCGGCGATCAGCTCCGCGACCGCGTCGGCGACTTCGGCCAACGGGATCGGCTCGGGCGCCGCGGAGCGCTCGGCCTCGCTCATCGCCTCGAGCTCGGCGATCGCGCGCTCGGTGGCGATCCAGTCCGGCACGACGCAGTTCACGCGCACGCCCTGGAGCCCGGCCAGCGTCGCCGTGAAGCGGATCAGCCCGGCCTTCGCCGCGCCGTACTCGGGCGAGACGTACGGCGCGAGACCGAGCCCGGCCGCCGACGCGACGTTCACGACGGCGCCGCCGCCGGCCCGGCGCATCGGCTCGAGCGCGAGTTGCGTCGCGAGCATCGGGCCGCGCAGGTTGAGGTCCAGCGTGGCGCTCCAGTCCTCGAACGGGGCGTCGGGGAAGTGCGGCTCGACGTGCCCGCCGCCGCCCGCGTTGTTGACCAGTACCGATGGCTCCGAGGACGCGATCAGCCTCGCGACGTCGGCCGGGTCGCGGAGGTCGGCGCGGACGAACCGCCCGCCGACCTCGCCCGCGACGGCCTCGCCGCCCGCCGCGTCGACGTCGGCCACGACGACGCGGGCGCCGTCGGCGGCGAGCCGCTGCGCGATGGCGCGGCCCGTGCCGGCGGCGGCGCCCGTGACGACCGCGACCCGCCCTTCGACCTGCATCACACGACGCGGTGGACCTGCGGCGGCGCGACGCAAGGATCGAGCCGGTGGGCGAACGCCTGGAGGGCGTGCGCGGCGACGCGCCGCGGGCGCCGCGGGGCCGGCTCGCTCGGCGGGTCGGTGAGGTGGTGGCGGGTGGACTCGCGGACCATGTGGGCGGCGACGATGTAACCGGCGTTCATGGGGTGCTCCTTCCGGGGGATGGGCCCGTCGACGCGCGGACGACGAGCTCGGTGGGCAACTGCACGGACGCGGGCCCCTCGGCCTCGAGCAGGAGGCGGACGGCCTCCGAGCCCTTGAGCTCGTGGGGCTGGCGAACGGTGGTGAGCGGCGGGTCGGCCGTCGCGGCGGCGGGGACGTCGTCGAACCCGGCGACGGAGAGCTGCTGGGGCACGGCGATGCCGCGCGAGCGGGCGGCGTCGAGGACGCCGAAGGCGATCTCGTCGTACAGGGCGAGGATGGCGGTGGGCCGGTCGGCGCGGTCGAGCAGCCCGGCGGCCGCCTCGCGGCCGGCATCGACGCCGCTGCCCTCGGCCGAGCCGACGGGGACGGAGCCCCAGTCGACGCCCGCGGTCTCGAGCGCGTCGCGCCAGCCGGCGAGCCGCTGCTCGTCGACGTTGCGCGTCGACGCCGCCTGCGCGGCGGGGGCCGTCGGCGGCTTGCCGTACGGCAGCACGAGGCCGAAGTCGCGATGACCGAGCGCGAGCAGGTGCTCGGCCGTGCGGCGAGCGGCGCCGCGGTCGTCGATGTTGACCGTGCGGCGGCCGGCGGCCGGCGCGTAGTCGACGAGCACGAACGGGAGCTGGCGCTCCTGCACCGCGGCGAAGCGCGGGTCCCCCTCCGGGGTGCAGTAGAGGACGAACCCGTCGACGAGCGCGGAGCGGACCAGCGCGGCGTCGCGCCCGGCGATCCGCGGCACGAGCGACAACCCGACCCCGCGCTCCTCGCAGCCGGCGCCGACGCCCTGGAGGAAGCGGACGGTGGCCGGGTCGGAGAATGCGCGCGTGAGCGCGTAGTCGAGCACGAGGCCGATCGAGCCGGTCTCGCCGCGCGACAGCGTCCGCGCCACCGGGTCGGGACCGGAGTAGCCGAGCTCGGCGGCCGCCTCCAGCACGCGCTCGCGCAGCGCCGGGGAGAGCTGATCCGGGCGGTTGTAGGCGTTGGAGACCGTCATGCGCGACACGCCGACCGCCTCGGCGACGGTGGCCAGGGTGGCGGGGCGCTTGAGGTCTGAACGATTGCGCGGTGTCATCTGTATCGGTAAAGACTATACCGGTAAAGCGATGCGTCCGTCAAGCGGTGATGCGGCGCGCGGGCCTCGTCCCTGCCCATCACGCGCTGACGGCGCGTATCGTGAGGCGCGTGGCCACCACGCGTGTGACCATCACCTACCTGGAGCTCCCCGAGAGCGAGCCGATCCGGCGGCCCTCGTCGCCGAGCCTGCCCGGGTTCGGCACGCGGATCGTGAACGACCCGGCGATCAACGCCGACCTGTACCGGCGCGTGGGCGCCGACTACGCGTGGGTCGACCGCCTGCCGTGGAGCCTCGAGCGGTGGGAGGCCTGGGCCGCGCGCGTGGAGACGCACGTCGTCGAGCTCGACGGCGAGACCGCCGGCTACTTCGAGCTGCAGATCGACAGCGACCACAGCGCGAAGATCCCGATCTTCGGCCTCCTACAGGAGTTCCACGGGCGCGGCCTGGGCGGCCACGCGCTGGTGGCCGCGCTGACCCGCGCCCGCGAGCTGCGCCCGCGCGTCTGGCTCACCACCAACACGCAGGACGGGCCGCACGCGCTGGACAACTACCGCGCCCGCGGGATGCGCCCGTTCCGCACCGAGACGGCGCCCGCAGTTATCTGACGGTGAACGCCGGGCGGGAATCCGCCCCGGTCGTGTTGAAGTGGGACACGTGCAGGCAAACGTTCCCCGCGACGTGCTCGACGTCGCCACCGAGGCGGCCCTCGCCGCCGGCCGAGAGCTGATGCTCCGCTACGACGGCCCACCCCGCGGGCTGGGCGCCAAGCAGGGGCCAGCCGATCTCGTCTCCGACGCGGATCGCGCCGCCGAGCAGGCGATCGCCGCCGTGCTCGCGCGCCGGCGCCCCGACGACGGCGTGCTGGGCGAGGAGGGCACCGCCAACCGCGACGGGACGACCGGGCTCCGCTGGGTCGTCGATCCGCTCGACGGCACCGTCAACTACCTCTCCGCGATCCCGCTGTGGTGCGTGAGCATCGCCTGCGAGGACGCCGCCGGGACGCTGGCCGGCGTCGTCTACGACCCGCTCCGCAGGCAGCTGTTCTCGGCCGTGCGCGGCGGCTCGGTGCGCGCCGACGGCGGCAGCCCGCGGACGCGCGAGCACGCCGACCTCGAGGCCGCCGTGATCACCGGCGGCATCGCGTCCGCGACCGACGCCGAGGCCAAGCGCGCGGGCAAGCTCGAGAAGCGCCTGTTCCGCCGGGTCGGCTCGCGCCGCGCGCTGGGCACTGCCGCGCTGGAGCTGGCGTGGACGGCCGCCGGGCGGATCGACGTGTGCTTCCACGAGCAGCGCATCCACCCGTGGGACGTCGACGCCGGGCTGTTCATCTGCCAGCGCGCCGGGCTGCGGGTCCACAGGCTCGAGCCGCTCGAGGAGGACCTGGCTCCGCGCTACCTCGCCGCGCCGGCCGGGCTCGCCGCCGAGGTGCTGGAGCTCGTCGGGCCGGGCCCGAAGGAGCGCCGGCGCGCCGCCGAGCGCGGCCCGCTGAACCCGGAGCGGGTGGCGGACGCTATGCGCCGACGCGGGCGCTGACCGCGGCGACCGCGGCGACCGCACGCTCGACTCCCGCGCGGTCGACGTCGAGGTGGGTGACCGCGCGGACCGTGCGCGGGCCGAGCGCGCCCATGCGGACGCCGTCCGCCTCCAGCGCGGCGACGAGCGCGGGCGCGTCCTCGACGCCGAACACGACGATGTTCGTCTCCACCGCGTCCGCGTCGAGCTCGACGCCGTCGATCGCGGCGAGCCCCGAGGCCAGCTCGCGCGCCAGCGCGTGGTCGTCGGCCAGCCGCTCGACGTGGTGGTCGAGCGCGTACAGCGCGCCCGCCGCGACGATGCCGGCCTGTCGCATCGCGCCGCCGAGCATCTGCTTGAGCCGCCAGGCGTCGTGGATCAGCTCGTGGGAGCCGGCCAGGCACGCACCGACCGGCGCGCCGAGGCCCTTCGAGAAGTCCAGCCACGCGGTGTCGAACCCCTGCGTCCACTCCGCGCACTCGATGCCGGAGGCGACCACCGCGTTCATCAGCCGCGCGCCGTCCATGTGCAGCGACAGGCCGGCCTCGTGCGCGACGCCGACCACCGCCCGCAGCTCGTCGAGCGGCCACACGTGGCCGCCGGCCAGGTTGGTGGTGTTCTCGACCGACACGAGGCGCGAGCGCGGCGAGTAGCGGTCGCTCGGGTCGCGTAGCGCGGACGCCAGCTCGGCCGCCGTGAACATCCCGCGCGGCCCGTCGAACGGGTGCATCATCACGCCGGAGACGGCCGCCGGCCCGCCGCCCTCGGCGATGATCGGGTGCGAGATGCGGTGCAGGTAGGCCTCGTCGCCCGGGCGCGTGTGGATCGCGAAGCCGATCTCGTTGCACATCGTGCCCGACGGCAGGTACACGGCGGCCTCGAACCCCAGCAGCGCCGCGACGCGCTCGCACAGCGCGTTGACCGTCGGGTCGAGTCCCTTCTGCTCGTCGCCGACCTCGGCCGACGCCATCGCCTGCCGCATCTCCGCGGTGGGCCGCGTCTGGGTGTCGCTCGAGAGGTCGATCACGCCAGCGCGCGCGCCAGGTCGCGGCCGATCAGCTCGACGGCGGCGAGGTCCGTGTGCAGCAGGTGCTGGAGCATCACGCGGTCCACGCCGGCGTCGCGCAGGGCGGCGAGCCGCTCGGCCACCTCGTCGGTGGTCCCGACGATCCACGTGTCGCGCGTCGAGGCGAGGAACTCGTCGGCGTCCGCGCCCTCGGCGAGCGCGGCCGCGCGCTCGCGCAGCTCCTCGTCGTCGCGGCCGGCCAGGAACCCGGTCATGACCGAGAACGGGATCGGGTCGCGGCCCGCCTTCTCGCACGCGGCGTCGATCGCGGCCTTGCGCTTCTCGATGTCCTCGAGCGACGCGAACGGCGTGTTGTACTCGTCCGCCCAGCGAGCCGCGAGCGCGGCGCTGCGCGGGCCGGCGCTGCCGCCCATGATCAGGTGCGGGTGCGGCGTCTGCACCGGGCGCGGCTGGGCATCGAGGTTCTCGAGCGTGTAGTGCTCACCGGAGAACGAGAACGGCGCCGTCGTCCACGACCCGTGCACGATCTCCAGCTGCTCGGCGAGGATGTCCATGCGCTCCCGCGTCGGCGGGAACGGGAAGCCGTAGGCGCGGTGCTCCTCCTCGTGCCAGCCGGCGCCGAGGCCCAGCTCGACGCGGCCGCCGGACACGTGGTCGGCGGTGGTCACGACCTTCGCCAGCTGGCTCGGGTGGCGGAACGTGGCGGGGGAGACGAGCGTGCCGAGGCGCAGCGTGCTCGTCACGGCAGCGAGGGCGTTGATCGTCGCCCACGCGTCGAGCGACCCGTCGGCGTACTCGCCGCCGAGGTTGAGGTAGTGGTCGGAGCGGAACAGCGCCGGGATCCCGTGCGCCTCGCAGGCCTTCGCGAGGGCGAGCCAGTCCTCCCAGCTGACGCCGTTCTGCCCCTCGATCATCAGGCAGAGGTCCACGTGCGAATCGTCGCACGTGGACCCTGCCGGGCGGTTAGCGGTGCTTGACCGCGTTCTTCTTGAACACGCTGAACGCGGGGCGCGGGGAACCGTCGGGGTTCACCAGGCCGGCGTCGAAGCGCGCGCTCGCGGTGTTGCCGTACCACGTGTAGACGAACAGGCGCGTGATCTTCGAGCGGTTGCCCCTGCGCTTGGTGTCGTACTTGTTGACCAGCTTGAACATGCCGGTCGTGCGCTTCTTGGCGCGCGACGGCGAGCGCTTGAAGCTCGGCGCGAGCTTGACGATGCCGCCGGTCTCCGTCAGCCAGACCTCACCGGGGACGCTGCGCAGCATCAGCCGCGTGTACGTCGTGCGGCGGCGGTTGACGTCGCCGTAGTTGTGCAGGCCCCACAGCTTCGGGGAGCCCTTCACGGAGCGCTTGAAGGTGCGCAGGTAGCGCGACAGGTTGCCCGTGTCGAGCATGTCGGCGGCCATCGCGCGGTACTTCTTCTTCTTGGCGTACTTGCGCAGCTCGTTGTAGTACTGCGCCGCGCGCTTGGGCGACTTGAACGTCGGCTGGGACTTGTGGTTGATCTCGTTCCAGGCCGAGTAGGTCTTGACCCACGGGTGCTTCTTGTCGAAGGCGAGGAACGCCTTGCGGTAGGTCTTGGGGGTCGGCGCCTTGCACGCCTTCTTCTTGGAGTAGCGGCCCTTGGCGCTGTAGCAGCCGCGCCGCGCGGTGAACGTCACCAGCACGTCCTGCTTGTAGGCGTGCGCGACGGACATGAAGAATTCGACCTCGCCCTTCTGGGCGGGGTGCTTCGCGTAGTCCCACGGCACCAGGTAGCGGACGCGCTTGAGCTTCAGCGACTGCCAGGTGGGCGTGTCGAACATCTGCGGGTTCTGCTCTCCCACGCCAACGCGGTACTTCGCGCTCGCAGGAGCAGCGGCCACCAGGCTCAGGAGGGTGGCGATGACTATCAGTCGGAATGTCATGTCCGTCCCAACAGGCCACGACCGGGTGAGTTGCGGCCGGGGCCGCTTCTAGCATCAGTCGTTGCACAACATGGCCGTCGCACCTTCAGCCGACAGCCGCGAGGCGCGGCTCACCGAGCAGCGCCGCGGCCTCCCGGATCAACCGGGCGTCTATCTGTTCCGCGACGCCCGCGGGCGCGTCATCTACGTGGGCAAGGCGAAGTCGATCCGCAAGCGGGTCGCGAGCCACTTCTCCAACCCCGCGCAGTACGGCACCCGCGCGGTCGTGGACGAGGTCGACCACATCGAGTCGCTGGCCGTCGCCACCGAGGCGGAGGCGCTGCTCACCGAGCAGACGTTCATCAAGCAGTACAAGCCGCGCTTCAACATCCGGCTGCGCGACGACAAGTCGTATCCGTACATCGCGATCAGCCTCGACGAGGACTTCCCGCGGGTGTACTTCACGCGCGAGAAGCACCGCGCGCAACCGCGCCTACTTCGGTCCCTACTCGAGCGCCAAGCGCGTCCGCGGCACGCTGGACCTGCTCGGCAAGGTGTTCCTGTTCCGCTCCTGCGAGGGGAAGGAGCCCGGCCGCCACTCCGGCTCGCCCTGCCTGGACTACTACATCAAGCGCTGCGGGGCGCCCTGCGTCGGCTACGTCTCCAAGGAGGAGTACCGCGAGGGCATCGACGGCGTGATGGCGTTCCTGTCCGGGCGCTTCAAGCAGATCGAGCGCGACCTCGAGCGCCGCATGTACTTCCACTCGGGCGAGCAGGACTTCGAGCAGGCGACGATCGAGCGCAACCGCCTGCAGGCCGTGCGGGCGCTGCTGGAGCGCCAGCGCGTCGCCAACGAGGGCGCCGGCACCTACGACGCGGTGGCCGTGGACGTCGACGGCACCGAGGCCAACGCGCAGGTCTTCCAGGTCCGCGACGGCGTGCTCAGCGACCGGCAGTCCTTCTACCTCGAGAACCAGGGCGAGCAGTCGCCGGCGATGGTCGCCGAGGAGTTCATCCTCCAGTACTACGCGAGCGCGCTGTCGATCCCGTCGCTGATCGTCGTGCAGGGCGTGCTGAGCGACGGGTCGGAGCTCGAGATCCTCAGCGGGATCCTCGCCGAGCGGCGCGGCGGCCCGGTGGAGATCCGCGCCTCCGAGCGCGGCGGCAAGCGCCGCATCCTGGAGCTGGCCGAGCGCAACGCGCGCCTGGCGCTCGACCAGGAGAAGCTCAAGGCGGAGCGCCGGCGCCAGCAGCGCGTGGACTCGCTCGAGGGCCTCCAGAAGGCGCTCGGGCTGGACGCGCTGCCGGTGCGCATCGAGTGCTTCGACATCTCCCACCTGGGCGGCACCCACACGACGTCGTCGATGGTCGTGTTCGAGGGCGGCGCGGCGAAGAAGTCGGATTATCGGCGATTCAACATTCGCGAGGTCGAGCCCGGCGATGATTACGGGGCCATGGCCGAGGTCCTCTCGCGCCGGTACGCGCAGTGGGAGAAGCAGAACGAGCGCTCCCCGTACGACGCGGACCGCGACGCCTCGTTCGCGTCGCTGCCCAACGTGGTCGTGATCGACGGCGGCAAGGGCCAGCTGGCCGCCGGCCTGGAGCCGCTGAAGGGCTTCCGCGAGCGCGGCGTGACCGTGGTGTCGCTGGCCAAGCGGATCGAGGAGGTGTTCGTCCCGGGGCGCGAGGAGCCGATCCTGCTCCCGCACGAGACGCCCGAGCTGCAGCTCCTCCAGCGCGTCCGCGACGAGGCGCACCGCTTCGCCATCACCCACCACCGGATCCGGCGCGACAAGGCGATGACCGAGTCGATCATGGACGACCTCCCGGGGATCGGCCCGGCGCGCAAGCGCACGCTGCTCAAGCACTTCGGCTCGCCGGAGGCGGTGCTCGCGGCTTCGAGAGAGGAGCTCGAGCGCGTGCCCGGGTTCCCGCAGAAGGTCGCGCGAGCGCTGTATGCCCACTCTGAACAAGACCGGGCGATGACCGTCCGGCCGTATCCGCGACGATCCTGGGATGAGCCGCAGCGGCGTCGCGCTCGCACCTCGAGGACTTCGTCGTCATCTCCGGGCTCTCCGGCGCCGGGAAGTCCTCGGCGATGAACGTCTTCGAGGACGCGGGCTACTTCTGCGTCGACAACCTGCCCGCGGAGATGATCCGCTCGCTGGCCGAGCTGTTCCGCCACCCGGGCTCGAAGGTCGAGCGCGCGGCGGTGGTGAGCGACTCCCGCGGCGGCGAGTACCTGTCGGCGCTGGCCGGGGTGATCGACGACCTGGACGAGACCGACGTCCCGCACCGCGTGGTGTTCCTGGAGGCCGACCAGCAGACGCTGATCGACCGCTACAAGGAGACCCGCCGGCGCCATCCGCTGGCGCCGCAGGGCAACGTCGTCGACGGCATCCACGCCGAGATGGAGCTGCTGGCGCCGGTCAAGGAGCGCGCCGACCAGTGCATCGACACCTCGGGGCTGAGCGCCGCGGCGCTGCGCCGCAAGGTCGCCGACGAGCTGCTGGAGCCGACCCACACCGGCAAGCTGGCCGTGACCTTCACCTCGTTCGGCCACAAGCACGGCCCGCCGCGCGACGCGGACCTCGCCTTCGACGTGCGCTTCCTCCCGAACCCGCACTACGAGCCGGATCTGCGCCCGCTGACGGGCTTCGACGCGCGGATCGTGGAGTACGTCGGCCGCGACGGCCGCCTGCAGGAGTTCTACGACCACGTGCTGCCGCTGATCGAGTACCTGCTGCCGCAGTACGTGGCCGAGGGCAAGGCGCACCTCGTCATCGCGATCGGGTGCACGGGCGGCCGCCACCGGTCGGTCGCGATCGCCGAGCACCTCGCCGCGCGCTTCCGCGGGGCTCCCGACTACTTCGTGGAGGTTCAGCACCGCGACGTGGACCGGCTCCCGGTCCGCTAGCGGCCACCCGCACTGGGTAGGGTTCACCCCGCTCGTTTGAACTCGGGAGAAAGGCCTCTGCTCATGTCCGTACGCGTCGGGATCAACGGTTTCGGCCGCATCGGCCGCAACGTGTTCCGCGCCGCCCAGGAGTCGAGCGCGGACATCGAGATCGTCGCCGTCAACGACATCACCGATTCGGCGACGCTCGCGCACCTGCTCAAGTACGACTCGGTCTACGGGCCGTTCCCGGGCGAGGTGGTGGAGCGCGACGGCTCTCTGGTGGTCGACGGCCGCGAGGTCAAGGTGCTCTCGGAGAAGGATCCGGCCGCGCTGCCGTGGGGCGACATCGGCGCCGACGTGGTGATCGAGTCGACCGGCTTCTTCACCAAGCGCGACGACGCCGCCAAGCACCTGGAGGCGGGCGCGCAGAAGGTGATCATCTCCGCCCCGGCCACCGAGCCGGACACGACCGTGGCGCTGGGCGTCAACTTCGACGACGTCTACGACGCGGACAACCACCACGTCATCTCCAACGCGTCGTGCACGACCAACTGCCTGGCGCCGGTCGTCAAGGTGCTGCACGGGCTGGTCGGCATCGAGCGCGGCCTGATGACCACGATCCACGCCTACACGGCCGACCAGCGGCTGCAGGACGCCCCGCACAAGGACCTGCGCCGCGCCCGCGCCGCCGCGATCAACCTCGTGCCGGCCTCGACCGGCGCCGCGAAGGCGATCGGGCTCGTCATCCCGGAGCTGCAGGGCAAGCTGCACGGCTTCGCGGTCCGCGCGCCCGTCCCGACGGGCTCCGTCGTGGACCTCACCGCGCAGGTCGCGCGCGAGACCAGCGTGGAGGAGATCAACGAGGCGTTCCGCTCCCAGGCCGACACCGGCGGGTTCGCGGGGATCCTGAAGTTCACCGACGACCCGATCGTCTCCTCGGACATCGTCAAGTCGCCGTTCTCGTCGATCTTCGACTCCGGCCTCACCTCGGTGCTCGACGGCACGCTGGTGAAGGTCGTCGCCTGGTACGACAACGAGTGGGGCTACTCGAACCGCGTGGTCGAGCTGGCCGAGAAGGTGCTGGTGCGTGCGCACGCTTGACGACCTGGACGTCGAGGGGAAGCGCGTCCTCGTCCGGGTGGACTTCAACGTCCCCCTGGACGAGGACCAGAACATCACCGACGACGCCAGGATCCAGGGCGCGCTCCCGACGCTGAAGGAGCTGCGCTCGAAGGGCGCGCGCCTGCTGCTGGCGGCGCACCTCGGGCGGCCGAAGGACCGCGAGCCCGAGCTGTCGCTCAGGCCTACGGCCGACCGGCTGGGCGAGCTGCTGGGCGAGGAGGTCCAGCTCGCGGAGTCGCTCGACGACGTGCCCGACGGCGATGTCGTGATGCTCGAGAACGTGCGCTACGAGCCGGGCGAGACCAAGAACGACCCCGAGCTGGCGCAGCGCTACGCCGACCTGGCCGACGTCTACGTCAACGACGCGTTCGGAGCCGCGCACCGCGCGCATGCCTCCACCGAGGCGGTCGCGAAGCTGCTGCCGAGCGCGGCGGGGCGGCTGCTGGAGAGCGAGGTCAAGACGCTCAACGGGATCCTCGAGGACCCGCAGCGCCCGCTCGTGGCGGTCGTCGGCGGCGCGAAGGTGACCGACAAGATCGGCGTGCTCGACGCGTTCCTGCACCGCGCGGACACGATCCTGATCGGCGGCGCGATGTGCTTCCCGTTCTTCAAGGCCCAGGGCCACGAGGTCGGCTCCTCGCTGTGCGAGGACGAGGGCGTCGAGCCCGCGCGGCGGGTGCTGATGGCGGCCTCCACCGGCCAGGTCCAGCTCCCCAACGACCTGGTCGCCGGACGCGAGTTCAAGGCGGACACCGAGACGCAGGCGATCGAGGGGGTCGACGTGCCGGAGGGCTGGATGGGCCTGGACATCGGCCCGGACACGGCCGAGCGCTACGCGGACGAGATCGCCAATGCGGGCACCGTGTTCTGGAACGGCCCGATGGGCGCGTTCGAGCTGGCGCCGTTCGCGGCCGGCACCGAGCGCGTGGCCGTGGCGATCGCCGCCGCGCCCGGGACCACCGTGGTGGGCGGGGGCGACTCGGCCGCCGCTTTGAAGCAGTTCGGCTTCGCCGACGACGTCGACCACCTGTCGACGGGCGGGGGAGCCTCTCTGGAGCTGATCGAGGGCAAGACGCTGCCCGGGGTGGAGGTGCTGTCGTGAGCCGCACGCCGTTCATCGCGGGCAACTGGAAGATGAACAAGACCATCGCGGAGGCCGAGGCGTTCATCGCCGCGCTGCTGCCGCAGGTCTACGACACCGAGGGCGTCGAGGTGGCGATCTGCCCCTCGTTCCTCGCGCTCGGCGCGATGATCGACTCCGCGCGCGGCTCGCGCGTCGGCGTCTACGCGCAGACGATGCACGAGGCGGACATCGGCGCCTTCACCGGCGAGGTCTCCGCGCCGATGCTCGTCGAGCTCGACGCGACCGGCGTCGTGCTCGGCCACTCCGAGCGCCGCCAGTACTACAACGAGACCGACCGGGCGCTCCAGCAGAAGGTCCCGAAGGCGCTCGAGTCCGGGCTGGTCCCGATCCTCTGCGTCGGCGAGACCGAGGAGGAGCGCGAGCGCGGCGACACCGAGCGCAAGCTCCGCCACCAGGTCCAGGAGGGCCTCGACAAGGTCCCGATCGAGCGGCTGCCGGAGGTCGTGGTGGCCTACGAGCCCGTGTGGGCGATCGGCACCGGGCTGACGGCGACGTCCGAGCAGGCCCAGGAGGCGGTCGCGTTCGTGCGGGCGCTGGTCGAGGGCTTCGACAAGGCCGCCGGCCAGGCCGTGCGGATCCTCTACGGCGGCTCGCTCAAGCCGGACAACGCCGAGGAGCTGCTCGGGCTGCCCGACGTCGACGGCGCGCTGATCGGCGGCGCGAGCCTGGACGCCGGCGACTTCGCGAAGGTCATCCAGACCGCGGCGAGGATGACCACCACCGCATGAGCGTCTCCACCGTCTGCCTCGTCGTGCTCGACGGCTGGGGGCTGGCGCCCGACGGGCCGGGGAACGCGGTCTCGCTGGCCGAGACGCCGGTGTTCGACCGCATCTGGGAGGAGCACCCGCACACGACGCTGATCGCCTGCGGCGAGAGCGTCGGGCTGCCGGCGGGGCAGATGGGCAACTCCGAGGTCGGCCACCTCAACCTCGGCGCCGGCGCGATCGTCCCGCAGGACCTCGCGCGCATCGACAAGGCGGTCGAGGACGGGACGCTGGGCGAGAACGAGGTCCTGCAGGAGACGATCAAAGGCGCCGAGCGCGTCCACCTGATCGGGCTCGTGTCCGACGGCGGGGTGCACTCCTCCGACGGGCACCTGAAGGCGCTCGTCGAGCTGGCCGCGGGCTGGGGCGTGCCCGACGTCGTCGTCCACGCCTTCACCGACGGCCGCGACACGTCGCCCAAGGGCGGGGCCAAGTACCTCGCCGAGGTCGAGAGCTGGGGCGGCGCGCGCGTGGGGAGCGTGATCGGCCGCTACTTCGCGATGGACCGCGACAAGCGCTGGGACCGCACGCAGAAGGCGTACGACCTGCTCGTGCACGGCAAGGGCGACCACCACGCCGACACGGCCGAGCAGGCCGCCAAGGACGCCTACGAGCGCGACGAGACGGACGAGTTCATCACCGCCACCACGGTCGGCGAGGAGGCGCGGATCCGCGCCGGTGACGCGGTGCTGGGCTTCAACTTCCGGCCGGACCGGATGCGCGAGATCACGCAGGCGCTGGCCGACCCGGACTTCGACGAGATCGACCGCGGCGACGGCCAGGTCGTGGAGCGCTACGCGACGCTCGCCGAGTACGACGAGGACTGGGACTACCCCGTCGTGTTCCCGCCCGAGCGCCCCGACGTGACGATCGCCGGCGTGATCGCCGACCGCGGGCAGAAGCAGCTGCACGTGGCGGAGACGGAGAAGTACCCGCACGTGACGTACTTCTTCAACGGCGGCGAGGAGCACGAGCACAAGGGCGAGTCGTTCCGGCTCGTGCCGTCCCCGCGCGACGTCCCGACGTACGACAAGAAGCCGGAGATGAGCGCCTACGAGGCGGCCGACGCCTTCGTCGAGGGCTTCGAGGAGCTCGAGCCGACGTTCTCGATCATCAACTTCGCCAACGCCGACATGGTCGGCCACACCGGCGTGATCGAGGCGGCCGTGAAGGCGGTCGAGGCGGTCGACGAGTGCCTGGGCAAGGTGCTCGAGGCGGTCCACGCCGCCGGCGGCGCGTGCATCGTCACCGCCGACCACGGCAACGCCGACGAGATGCTCGAGGAGGACGGCTCGCCGGACACCGCCCACTCGCTCAACCCGGTGCCGTTCGTGGTCACCGCCGGCGCGGACGCGCTGGACGGCGAGGGCATCCTCGCCGACGTCGCGCCGACGGCGCTGGCGCTGCTGGGCATCGAGCAGCCGCCCGAGATGACCGGCCGGTCGCTCCTGGGCTGATGGGCGACCGCGACGCCTACGCCCCCGGCGCGTTCTGCTGGGCCGACCTCGGCACCACCGACGCCGCGGGGGCGAAGGCCTTCTACGGGCAGCTGTTCGGCTGGGAGGCCGAGGAGCTGCCGATCCGCACCGGCGTCGACTACACGATGTGCAGGCTGCGCGGCCGCGACGTGGCCGCGCTGTACGAGCAGGAGGCGCAGGAGCGGGAGGCGGGGATCCCGCCGCACTGGTCCTCCTACATCGCGGTCGTCGACGCCGACGAGGTGGCCGCGCGCGTCGCGGATCTGGGCGGCAAGCTGCTGGTCGGGCCCTTCGACGTCTACGACTCGGGCCGCATGGCCGTGATCTCGGACCCGACGAGCGCCATCGTCTCGCTGTGGCAGGCCGGCGAGCACGCCGGCGCCGGCGTGGTCGACGAGCCCGGGGCGCTGGTCTGGAACGACCTCGCGACCCCGGATCCGGAGGCGGCGGGCGCCTTCTACCGGGAGCTGCTGGGCTGGGAGCTCGAGCAGGTCGGTCCCGCGTACTGGACGATCACCAACGAGGGCGCGATGAACGGCGGGATCCGGGGCGAGACCGACCTCCCTCCGCATTGGCTCCCGTGGTTCGGCGTGGCCTCCACCGAGGCGGCGGCGGAGACAGGCGATCGCGGCGGGCGGCCAGGTCCTGGTCGCCGCCCACGACCTCCCGCCGGGCGGGCGGCTCGGGGTGATCCTCGACCCGCAGGGGGCGCCGTTCGCCGTCCACGAGGACGTCGTCGCCGACGAATAAGTTGTTGAAGCAATCAAATTTCGGGATAGGCTAAGAGGGAATGACAGCCACCACTCCCGCCACCCAAGTCCCGCCCCTCCGTGAGCTGGAGCCGGCCGAGCTGGGCGCCTGGCGCGGAATGCTGCGCGTGCACAGCGCGCTCGTGAAGGCGCTCGACGCCGAGCTGCTCGCCGCGCACGGCCTGCCGCTCACGTCCTACGAGGTGCTGATCAACCTGCAGGCGGCTCCCGGCCGCCGCCGCCGCATGGCCGAGCTGGCCGACGGCGTGCTCCTCTCGCGGTCCGGCACCACCCGCCTCGTCGACCGCCTGGAGCGCGACGGCCTGCTCGTCCGCGACACGTGTGACTCCGACGGCCGCGGCTGCTTCGCCGTGCTGACGGATCACGGCGAGGAGGTCCTCATGCTCGCCCGCGCCACGCACCTCGAGGGCGTCCGCGAGCGCTTCCTGCGGCACTTCGGGCCCGACGAGCTCGCCCAGATGGCCACCTGGTGGAACCGGGCGCTGCCTGGCGCCGCGGCCGTCGGGGATCTCAGTCTCACCGACTGAGATTCTCGCTCCGGCAATTGGTCTCGTGAAGCGGCCTAAACGCTAGGCGCCCGAAGGGTTCGGGACTAGCGTCCCGGCGGTGGACGGCGCGCCGGTCTCGTGAGATGGACGTGGGCGCTGTTCCTGGGCGCATTCGCCGCCGGCTGCACTGAGTTCGTCGTCGTCGGGCTGCTGTCGCAGATCGCGGCGGGGCTCGGAACGTCGGAGGCCGCGGTCGGGCAGCTGGTGACGTTCAACGCGGTCGCCGTCGTGGTGTCGGCGCCGGCGCTGAGCGCGGCGTTCGCCGCGATGG
This sequence comes from uncultured Solirubrobacteraceae bacterium, assembly GCA_963723395.1. Lineage (GTDB taxonomy): Bacteria > Actinomycetota > Thermoleophilia > Solirubrobacterales > Solirubrobacteraceae > DATFQI01. The sequence continues at coordinate 30,412 of CAVRQL010000013.1, forward strand.
ACCGCCGCCGGCTCCTCGTCGGCGCGATGCTCGTGTTCGCGGCGGCCCACTTCGTCTCCGCGGTCACGACCAGCTACGCCGTGCTGATGGCGCTGCGCCTGATCGGCGGGGCGGCGTTCGGCGCGTACATGGCGACCGCGCTGGCGGTGGCCGGGCGCCTCGCGCCGGACCATCGGCGGGCGCGCGCGATCGGCACCGTGGTGGCCGGGCTGACGGCCGCCACGGCGCTCGGGGCACCGCTCGGCACGGCGCTGGGGGAGGCCGCGGGATGGCAGGTGCCGTTCATCGTGATCGGCGCGCTCGCGCTGCTGGCGGCGTACGCGATCCACCGCCTGCTGCCGTCCGTGCGAGGGCGTCGAGCGCGCGCGGCGCCGGAGCGGCATGGCCGTGATGGGCGAGCGGCGCGTGGCGCTCACGATCGGGATCATCGTCGTCTTCTGGGCGGGGTCGTTCGCCGCCTATACCTACGTGGTCCCGCTCTTGGACAGCAGCGCCGGGCTCGACCATCACGCGATCGCCGGCGTCCTGCTCCTGGCCGGGCTGATGGCCGTGGTCGGGAACGTGCTCGGAGCCTGGGCCGCCGATCGCCGGCTCGTCGCGACGCTCCTGCTGACCGCGGCCGGGACCGCGGCCGCGTTGGGCGCGCTGGGCGTGTTGCAGACCGCTCCCGCGGCGGCCGTGGCGCTCGTGGCGCTCGGCCAGCTCACGGCGTGGAGCTTCGTGCCCGCCATCCAGGCCCTGGTGTTCGAGGTCGGCGGCGAGGTGGCCATGACGTTCACCGTCTCGGCCTTCAACCTCGGGATCATCATCGGCGCCGGCACCGGCGGCGCCGCGCTGGACCTGGGCGGGCTGGGGGCGGTGATGTTCGTGGCCACCGCGCTCGCGGTGGTGGCGTTCGGCATGGTGGTCGCCGTCACGGCCCGTCTAGGCTCATCGACCGCGTGACGACGTTCGACATCCACAATCGCGCCGGGGGCGCCCGCACCGGCACGCTGAAGCTCGCCCATGGCGAGGTCCGCACCCCCGCTTTCGTCCCGCTCGCCACCAAGGCCGTCGTCAAGACGCTGGAGGTGCGCGAGGTCGAGGCCCTCGGCTACGACATGGTGCTCGGGAACACGTTCCACCTGTTCCTGACCCCGGGGCACGAGCTGATCGCGCGGCTCGGCGGCCTGCACCGCTTCCAGCGCTGGGAGCGGCCGATCATCACCGACTCGGGCGGCTTCCAGGTGTTCTCGATGGGCCACGGCACGGTCGCCGACGAGATCAAGGGCCGCGCCGCTCAGGCGACCCAGGCGGGCGACCGCGCCGGGGCGATCCTCTCGATCGAGGAGGAGGGGGTCGAGTTCCGCTCCTACCTCGACGGCTCGCGGAAGTTCATGGGGCCGGAGACCTCGATGGAGGTGCAGGCGGCGCTCGGCTCGGACATCGCGCTGGTGTTCGACGAGTGCACGCCGTTCCACGCGAGCCGCGAGTACACGCAGCGCTCCACCGAGCGCACGCACCGCTGGCTGGACCGCTGCCTGGAGTGGCACGAGCGCCACGGCCCCGAGGGGCAGCTGGTCTACGGCATCGTCCAGGGCGGGGTCGACGAGGAGATGCGGCGCTGGTCCGCGCAGGAGGTCGCCGCCCGCGGCGTGGGCGGGATCGCCATCGGCGGCACGCTGGGCGAGGACAAGGAGCAGATGTTCGAGGTCGTCGGCTGGACGATCTCCGAGCTCGACGAGGCGCGGCCGCGGCACCTGCTGGGCATCGGCGAGGTCGACGACCTGGTCCGCGGCGTCGAGCTCGGCGTCGACACCTTCGACTGCGCGATGCCCACGCGGATCGGCCGCCACGGGATGGCGCTGGTGCCCGACCCGGAGCACCGCTGGCGCGTCGACCTGGCGAAGGGCCGCTGGAAGGAGACCGACGAGCCGCTGCTCGAGGGCTGCCCGTGCCCGTCGTGCGAGGCGGGCTACAGCCGCGCCTACCTGCACTACCTGCTCAAGGCGCGCGAGCAGACCGCCCAGCGCCTGCTCACGGTCCACAACCTCGCGTACCTGGCGCGGCTGATGGAGGGCCTGCGGGCCGCCATCGACGCGGGCCGGCTGCCCGAGGCGGCCGCCGCCGTGCGCGGCGGCGCGGCGCCCTGGGATCTGTAGGAGCCCGTCAAAGAAACCGACGACGCCCTTCTTTGACGAACTCCTAGATGGTGCTGGTGAGGATCAGGATGAGGGCGAGCAGCAGCCCGAACACGAGCACGAGCGCGACGATCCGCGTGCCCCAGATCTGAAGCTGCGAGCGCTCGCTCATCGGCCGGATGACGTCGAGCGTGTCCGGCCGGGTGCCGGGCTCGCGCGGCGGGATCCGGCGCACGGACGGCGGCGGGCCCTTGGGCGGCTCGGGCTCGGGCGCCGGCTCGTCGGCGAGCGCGTCGAAGGCGACGGTGGGGTCAGAGATGACCCTGCGCGGTGGCGGCGGCGGCTGGGCCGGCTCGGCGTGCTCCTCCGCGGGCGCGGGCGCGGCCTCGGCGGCGGGCGGCGGCGGCTCGGGCGTGGCGCGGCGCGGCATCGGGGCGCTCGGGCGGGCGGCGGCGGCGCGCAGGCGCTCGGCCTCCGCGGTGGCGCGGCGGCTCGTCTGGCGCAGGCGCTGGATCTCGGCGGTGGCCTCGCGGTTCTCCTCGCGCAGGCGCTCGGCCTCGGCGCGCAGCTCCTCGGCGCGGGCTGCGCTGTCGCGCAGGCGCTCGAGCTCCTCCTCGGTCTGCGCCGCGGTCTCGGTCGCGGTCTCGGCGGCCGCGCGGGCGGCCTCCAGCTCCGACGAGACCTCCGAGGCCTCGGCGCGGTGGCGCTCGGCCTGGTCCTTGGCGGCCGCAGCCTCCTCGCGCTTGCGCTCGGCGTCCTCGCGCGCGGCCGTCTCGGCCTCGCGCAGCCGCTCCACGTCGCCGGTGTCGGCTGACACGCGCTCCAGCTCCGCGCGCAGGCGGTCGGCCTCCTCGGCGGCGGCGGCGGCCTCGGCGCCGCAGCCCGCTCAGCTGCTCCTCCTGACGGCCGCGCACGCGGGCGAGCTCGGCACGGGCGCCGGCGAGGTCGCGCTCCAGCTGCTGGCGCGTCTCCAGCGCCGAGCGCAGCGCGGACGTCGGCTCGCGCTCCTCGGGCTCGATCTCGGCGGCCGGCTCCGCGGAGGGCGTGTCCGCACCCTCGGGCTCCGCCTTCGGGGCGGGCGCCTTGGTCGCGCCACCGGGGGCGGGCAACTCGACGGTCAGCGCGCCCACCTCGAGCTCGCCCCCGCTCACGTCCTCCTGTGAGCCGCGCCACGGGAAGGCGGCGATCCACATCTGGCCCTCGTCCGCGGTCCACGGCTTGTGCTCCAGGCTGGCGAGCAGGCGCCGGCGGCGCCCGCGGACCTGCACGGTGAGCACGGGACGCACGAAACGGCGCCCGCGCACGCCGAACCAGCGGCCTTCCACCTCGAGCCGGTCGGGGCCGGCGAACTGGAAGCGCTCGAGCTCGAATCCGGTCTGCTCGGGTGCGATCGTGGTCACTGGGTGTTGTCCTCGATGAGCCCCTTCAGCTGGTCTACCGCGTCCTGCACCTTGCCCTCGACGTTCCGCTTGAGCTCCACTCCCTGCTGCGCGGTGTCCTGCATCTGCTGGTAGGCAACCAGGCCACCGGCGATGAGCGCGAGCACGAGCAGCGAGTCCGAGCCACATCTTGATGCCAGACCCCCGCTTGCGTCTAGGCGGGGGCGCGGTGTTGCGACGGCGGGCGGGCGGCGCGTCGCGCCGCTGGCGCGGCGGGGCGGACTCCCGGATCGGCTCCAGCTGGCGGCGCGGGCGCTCCCGCGGGGGCAGCGCGGTGGTCGCCTGCGTTCCCGCGAGCATGCGGGTGGCCTCGGTGTCGTCGAGAGCCCAGGTCGACTCCGTGTCACGGTCCGGGCCGCGGCCCTGCAGGCCGTCGACCAGCGCCTGCTCCATGTCGCCGGCGTCCGCGTAGCGGCGCTCGGGGTCGCGGTGCAGCGCGACCATGATCGCCTCGGCCAGCGCGCGCGGGACGTCCGGGTTGAGGTCGTCGAGCTGCGGCGGAGGCGCCGTGTCCTGCAGCCGCGCGAGGTCGGTCAGCGACGCGGCCTCGTAGGGCAGGCGGCCCGCCAGCAGCTGGTAGGAGACGACGCCGAGCGCGTACAGGTCGGAGGCCGGGCCGGCCGGCTCACCGCGCGCCTGCTCCGGCGAGAGGTAGGCGGCGGTGCCGAGCACGGAGCCCGCCTTCGTGATGTCCGACTGCTCGGCGGCCTTGGCGATGCCGAAGTCGGCCAGCTTGACGGCGTTGTCGCGGCTGCGCAGGAGGTTGCCGGGCTTGACGTCGCGGTGCACGACGCCGTTGCGGTGGGCGTAGTCCAGGCCGCGGCAGGCCTGGGAGAGCACGTTGACGGCCTCGCGCGTGCCCATCGGGCCGTGGTCGCGCAGGATCTCGGCGCACGACTCGCCGTCGACGAACTCCATGACGATGAAGTTGCGGGCGGTGACGTCGTCGAGCCCGAAGTCGAACACCTGCACGATGTTCGGGTGCACGAGGCGGGCGGCGGCAAGCGCCTCGCGCCGGAAGCGCGACACGAAGCTGGCGTCCTCGGCGAGGTGCTCGGCGAGCAGCTTGACCGCGACGTAGCGCTCCAGCCGCGTGTCGAACGCCAGTTGCACCGTGGCCATGCCGCCGACGCCCAGACGGCGGTCAAGGCGGTAACGGTCGGCGAAGAGCTGGTCGTCGGTGGTCATCCGTCGTCGTCCCCGGGTGCTAGGACACCGCCGTCACCCGGAGGTTCCACCGGAGGCGTCGCGGTCGGGGTCGCGCTGGGGGTCTCGGTCGCGCGTGGGCGTCGGCGTCTCGGTCGGCGTCTCGGTCGCCGTGGGCGTCGGCGTCTCGGTCGGCGTCTCGGTCGCCGTGGGCGTCGGCGTCTGCTCCTCCTCCTCCTGCTTCTCGCAGTCGTTGTCGACGCGACCCTCGATGTGCTCGACCCACTCCCGGAGGTTCGAACGCAGACGCGAGTTCAGGCTGCGGGGCAGCTCACTAACCTGATCGTTCGCCTTGGCGGCGGCGGCTCGCGCGGCGGCCGGATCGCCGTCCTCGCAGGCGCTCACGATCTCGTCGACGGTGGCCGAGAGCTCGCTGGCTCGGGACTGGGGGATGAGCTCGGGATCCTCGCTCCCGCAGGCGCCCACGGAAAAGGTCGCCAGCAGCAGCGCGAGCGCGAGGGTTGCGCGGCGTGGCATTCGCGAACTGAGGCTAGCGAGCGGCGCGGTCTTCACTGACCGTGTTGCAGCCGCTCGGCGAGCGAGTCCGGCAGGTTGGCGGCCCTGATCGCCGCCATGGCCCCGGCGATGTCGTACTCGGCGCGGCGGTACACAGCGGTCCACTTGTCGGTGTCGAGCAGCAGCCAGGCGGCGCGCGGGTCGCCGTCGCGCGGTTGGCCGGTCGAGCCGGGGTTGATCAGCCACTGGCCCGTGGCGATGTCGAGCTCGGTGCCCTCCTTGCGCGTGGTGCCGGAGGCCGGCGTGCCCTCCTGGCGGTCGAAGGAGAGCGCGACGTGCGAGTGACCGATCAGCGACACCCGGAAGTCCGTCACGTCGAAGCACAGCTCGGCGGTGAGTCCGGAGAGGACGTACTCCCACACGGGGTCGCGCGGGGAGGCGTGGAACAGGCCGACGCCCTCCGCCGAGCCCTGCGGGCTGCAGCGAGAGCAGGAAGTCGCGCGTCTCGGGCAGGATCACGTCGCGCGTCCACTGGGCGGCCAGCGCGGCGCCGCGCGAGAACTCCTCCAGCGACAGGACGTCGACGACGGCGAGATCGTGGTTGCCGGCCAGCACGACGGCGCAGTGGCGCTTGGCGAGCGCGACCGAGGCGTCGGGATCGCCTCCGTAGCCGACCAGATCGCCCAGGCACCAGAGCTCTTCGACGCCCTCGCCCTCGGCGGCGGCGATCACCGCCTCGAAGGCGTGCTTGTTCCCGTGGATGTCAGAGGCGATGGCGACCCGCATGGCGGCGTATCGTCTATTCGGTGCCTACGCGGCTCCGCCTGCCCATCGCCATCGTCGCAGCGCTGGTGGTGGCGGAGGTGGCCGTGGTGGTCATGCGGCCGCGTGGCCTGATCGATCCGGTCGACATCGGGGCGCGAGCCTACTTCAGCGCGGCACAGGTCGAGAAGGCTGAATCGTTCAGGACCGGCCAGCTGTGGCTGTTCGGGGCGCAGACGGCGGTGGAGCTGGCCCTGCTGATCCTGATCGTGCGGCGCCCGCCCGCGCGCCTACTGCGCGTGCGAAGACGCCACGTCCTGGCCGGCGCGGCGGCCGCGGCGGCGCTGTCGGTGTCGATCTCGCTCGTGACGCTGCCCATCCGGGCGATCTCCCGCGAGCGCGCGAAGGACGTCGGACTGGTGACCCAGAGCTGGACGGGGTACGCCGGCGACGTCGCCAAGAGCACGGCGATCGGAGCCGTGCTGGCCGCCGCGGGCGGCGCGCTGCTGATCTTCGTCATGCGGCGCTATGGGCGGAGCTGGTGGGCGCCGGCCGCCGCCCTCGTGATCGCGTTCGGCGTGCTGACCACCTACGCCACCCCGGTGGTGCTCGACCCGCTGTTCAACAAGTTCACGCCGCTGCCCGCGGGCAAGACCCGCACGGAGGTGCTCGAGCTGGCGCGGCGCGCGGGCGTCGACGTCGGCCAGGTCTACGAGATGGACGCCTCCAAGCGCACGACGGCCGCCAACGCCTACGTGACGGGGATCGGGCACACCAAGCGCGTCGTGATCTACGACAACCTGCTGAAGGACTTCACGCCCGGCGAGACGCGGCTCGTGCGTGGCCCACGAGCTCGGGCACGTGCGCCACGACGACGTGCCGCACGGGCTGCTCTACCTGGCGATCGTCGCCCCGTTCGGGATGCTCGCCGCCGCCCGGCTGGGTGAGCGGCTGGCCCCGCGCGGCTCCCTCGGCACGGCGGCCGCCGTCCCGGCGGTCGTGCTCGCGGTGGGGGTGCTGGCGCCGGCCATCACCGCGATCTCCAACCAGCTCTCGCGCGGCGTCGAGGCCCACGCCGACCAGTTCTCGCTCGAGCTCACGCGCGACCCGGAGACGTTCACCGCCTTCCAGCAGAAGATCGCGATCAAGAACGTCTCCGACCCCGACCCGCCGGCGGTCGCGCGGTTCCTGCTGGGCACCCATCCCTCCACCATGGAGCGGATCGGGATGGCGCTGCGCTTCGAGCGCTAGGCGCGCGCTGTTGCAGGCGCTGGTGAGGTGGCGGGCGGGATCGGCGCCGTAGCGGCATGGGCTTGTAGGGGAAGGGGTTTGTCGCGGGTGGGCTGGATCGTGTCCGCATAGCGAGCACGATCCGGCCCAGGGACGCTGGGCCGGATCGCCGTCGTCTGGCGAGGGAGATCCAGCCCACCCGCCACGCCACCGACGCCACCAGCGCCTGCAACGGCGAGCGCTAGGTCCCGTCCGGAGGCGGGTCGGTCTCGGGGAGGTTCTTGATCCCCTCGGTCGTCTGCCACTTGGACCAGTTGTCCTCCATGGCGTCGAGCAGCTCGCGGAAGAACCGCGGGGAGAGGTTCACGCGGGAGACGACCACGCCCGGCACCTCGCCGTCCTCGACCTCGTGGTCCACGCGCGCGAACGTGATCGAGAACTCGTAGTCCGAGTGCGAGACGTTCGCGAAGTTCGCGTACGCGCCGGCCATCGTCTCCGGCGTGGTGTGGAGGTTGATCTGCCGCTCAGGGCCTCCGGTGTCCATCCCGGCTTAGTATCGCGCAGGTGCGCTACATGGTGCTGGCCGTCGGCAAGGTGAAGCCGCCCTATGCCGACGACGTCGAGCACTATCGCCGCCTGCTGGTCAAGCAGGCGCGCGTCGATCTCGTCGAGGTGGCCGACGACGCGGCGCTCGCGCGGCGCGTGCCGGAGCGCGCGTACGTGTCGCTGCTCGACGACCGCGGCGACGCCTACGACTCGCACGCCTTCGCCCGCTGGATCGAGGCCCGCCGCCAGGCCGGGCGGGACGTGTGCTTCGTGCTGGGCGGCGCGTACGGGACGGAGTTCGAGGCGGCCGACCACCGCCTCTCGCTGGGCCCGATGACCCTTCCGCACCAGCTCGCCCGCGTGGTGCTGCTCGAGCAGCTGTTCCGCGCCCACAAGATCCTGGCGGCGAGCCCTACCATCACTAGGGATGGCCCACGACCCACGGCCTCGGATCGCTGACGCACCGCCGCCCAGGTCGGGGTCGACCACTTTCCTGTTCGGCGGGCACCGCCGCATCCACGATCCAGGTCCAGGACCCGCGCGGCGCGATGACTGTGACGCCGATCGAAGAGCTCCGGGCCGCAGTCCAGGCCGCCGCCGCCGACCTCGGCGACGGCGCGACCGCGCCTTCGCTGGAGCGGCCGCGCAAGGCGGGGTTCGGCGACTTCTCGACGAACGCCGCGATGCTGATGGCGCCGGCGCTGAAGGCGCCCCCGCGTGAGATCGCCGAGAAGCTCGGCGCCGCGCTGACGGAGCGGCTCGGCGAGCAGGTCGAGCGCGTCGAGGTGGCCGGGCCCGGCTTCCTGAACATCTTCCTGGCCGACGCCTGGTACACGGCCGCCGCCGCCCAGATCCTCGCGGCCGGTGACGCGTACGGCGGCAACCAGGCCGATCCGCCCGAGAAGATCCAGGTCGAGTTCATCTCCGCCAACCCGACCGGGCCGCTGACCGCGGCGAGCGGCCGCCACGGCGCGTTCGGCGACGCCCTGTGCCGGCTGCTGAGCTTCATGGGCAACGAGGTCAACAGCGAGTACTACTTCAACGACGCCGGCGGGCAGATCGACCGCCTGGCGCTCTCGATCCAGGCCCGCGCGCGCGGCGAGGACCCGCCCGAGGACGGCTACCAGGGCGACTACATGCAGGAGATCGCCGACGCCATCCCCGGCGCCGCGGACATGCCGCTCGGCGAGCTCGCGCCCAAGGGCGTGGCGCTCGTGATGGAGCGGATCCGCGCGACGCTGAAGAAGTTCCGCATCGAGTTCGACGGCTGGTTCCTGGAGCGCTCGCTCCACGACGGCGACCCGAGCCCGGTGCAACGCGGCTTCGCGCGGCTGGACGAGCAGGGCACCACCTACCGCGCCGACGGCGCGCTGTGGCTGCGCACCAGCGCCGCCGGCGACGACAAGGACCGCGTGATCGAGCGCTCGACCGGCGAGCCGACCTACTTCGCCGCCGACGTCGCCTACACCGAGTCCAAGCTCGAGCGCGGCTTCGAGCGCCTGTTCATCGTGCTCGGCTCCGACCACCACGGCTACGTGGCGCGGATGAAGGCGATCATGGCCTCGCTCGGCCGCGATCCGGACCGGCTGGAGATCCCGATCCTGCAGTTCGTGCACATCGTCGAGCGCGGCGAGCGCGCGTCGATGTCCAAGCGGCGCGGCGACTTCATCACGCTCGACGACCTGATCGACGAGATCGGCGTCGACGCCACGCGCTTCTTCATGCTCCAGCGCTCGCAGGACTCCACGGTCGACCTTGACCTCGAGCTCGCGGTCAAGGAGTCGCCGGAGAACCCGGTCTACTACGTCCAGTACGCGCACGCGCGGTGCGCGAACATCCTCGGCAAGGTCGGCGAGGAGCGGGTGGCCGCGGCGCTGCCGCTGGAGCCGGTCAACCTTTCGCTGGAGCCCGCCGAGCGCGAGCTGACGGGCAAGCTGCTGGCCTTCCCGGCCACCGTTGCCGAGGCCGCCGAGCGGCGCGCGCCGCACCGGATCGCCACCTACGCGCACGAGCTGGCGCAGGCGCTGGCGGCGTTCTACCGCGACTGCCCGGTGCGCGACGCGGAGCCGGAGGAGCTGAAGTCGTTCCGGATCGGCCTCGTCGTCGCCACCAAGCGCACGCTGGCGCGCTCGCTGGATCTCCTCGGGGTCTCAGCCCCCGAGTCGATGTAGCCCGTTCTCGTACGCGTAGACGACGGCCTGCGCGCGGTCGCGCACGCCGAGCTTGGCGAAGATGTGGTTGACGTGGCTCTTGACCGTGGCGCCGCTGACCACGAGCCGGTCGGCGATCTCCGCGTTGGTCAGCCCCTCGGCGATCAGCGCCAGGACCTCGGCCTCGCGCGGCGTCAGGTCGTCGGGGAGCTCGGGCGCCGGCTCCGGCCCGGCCAGCGCCGCCACGACGTGGTGCTGGACGCTCGGGTCCAGTGCCGCCTCGCCGCGGGCGACGGCCTGCACCGCGTCGCGGATCTGCTCCGCGCCCGCGTCCTTGGTCAGGTAGCCGCGGGCCCCCGCGCGCAGGGCGCCGAGCACCGAGGCGTCGTCGGCGTAGGTGGTGAGCGCGATCGCGCGCGGGCGGTCGCCGCGGGCCGCGAGGCGGCGGATCGCCTCCGTCCCGTCCACGCGCGGCATCCGCAGGTCCATCAGCACCACGTCGGGGTCGTGGCGGATGGCGAGCTGGACGGCCTCCTCGCCGTCGGCGGCGGTCGCGACGAGCTCGATGCCGTCGAGCAGCCCGAGCAGCGTGCCGAGGCCCTCGCGGACCACGCGCTGGTCGTCGGCCAGCAGGACCGTGATCACGCCGTCGGCAGCCACAGCTCCACCCGGAACCCGTCCTCGGTCGGCCCGGCGGTCAGCTCGCCGCCGAGCAGCTCGGCGCGCTCGCGCATGCCCGTGAGCCCGTAGCCGCCGCCCGCGCTCGGGCCGACCGCCACGGGAGCGCCCGGCCCGAAGTCCTGCACCACGAGGCGCGTGCCGCCCGGCTCGTAGGCGAGCCGGAGCTCGACGCGGTCGGCGGCGCTGTGGCGCGTGATGTTGGTCAGCGCCTCCTGCGCGGTCCGGTACAGCGCGAGCCGGGCCTCGGAGGGGAGCGCGTGCGGCTCGCCCTCGACGGTCAGGTCGGCGTGGCCGGTGAAGGCCTCGGTGAGGTCACGCAGGCGCTCCGGGCCGGGCATCGCGTCGCCGCGCAGCGCGCCGATCGCGTCGCGCGCCTCGGCGAGGCCGCCGGCTGCCAGGTGGTGCGCGCGCTCGAGCGACTCGACGACGTCCGGGTCGGCGCCGCGGTCGCGCGCCATCAGCCGGGCGCCCTCGAGCTGCAGCGCCAGCGCCGACAGCGTGTGCGCGAGCACGTCGTGCATGTCGCGCGCCACCCGGCCGCGCTCGGCGAGCGCGGCCGACTCGGCGACGGCCGCGCGCGAGGCCCGCAGCTCCTCGATCCCCATGCGCTGCTGGCGGAGCAGCTGCATGACGAAGAACCACGGCACCACCGAGAAGATGAGGCCGATGATGTGCGCTGCGGCGGTGTCGTCGTTCGTGACCGCGATCACGACGCACTCGGCGGCCAGCGTGAGGCCGCTGACGATCAGGCCGGGCCGGCGGTCGAGGCGCGCGCCGGCGATCACGACGACGAAGTAGATGCCCGCGTAGCCGCCGCCGTCCGGCTGCACGGCCGCCAGCACGCAGCTGGAGACCGCCACCAGCGCGAGGCCGGCGATGCGCGGGCGATCGGGGATCTCGCCCCACGGCATCGCCATGTACACGCCGGCGACCCAGCCGATCATCGCGAGGGCGACCGCCAGGCCTTCGCCCTCGAGCGCGGGCCGCGGCTCGCTGGCGATGACCGACGCGATCACCGCGACGATCGCGAGCAGCCCGAAGGACCGCAGTACCACCGGCGGGCGGTCGGATCTCATGAGCGAAACGGTAGGGCCCTCGCGCGCGGGCTTCATCGCCGCACGGGTGGAACCGTCTCAACCCACGGGTTGAGACGCAGGTTCGACCCGGGAGCCGATGACGGCGCGGCGCCGCCGTCCGATCCTGTGGAGCATGATCGCCAACCCTCTCGAAGCCGCTCCCCCGGCGGCCCCGGCACTCTCCGAGCCGGCCGTGCTCGTGACCGGCGTCCGCAAGGCCTACGGCAGCCTGCAGGCGCTCGACGGCGTCGACCTCTCGGTCCGCCGCGGCGAGCTGCTCGCGCTGCTCGGCCCCAACGGCGCCGGCAAGACCAGCCTCGTCGAGATCCTCGAAGGCCATCGCCGCGCCGACGCCGGCGAGGTCCGCGTCCTCGGCCACGACCCCGCCAAGCGCGAGCGCGCCTACCGCTCCCGGATCGGGATCGTGCTCCAAGAGGAGGGCCTGGACCCGAACATCACCGCCCGCGAGGCGGTCGAGCTCTACGGCGCCGCCTACCCGAACCCGCGGCCCGCCGACGAGGTGCTCGACCTCGTCGACCTGGCCGACCGCGGCGACGCCCGCGCCGCGACCCTCTCGGGCGGCCAGCGCCGCCGGCTGGACCTCGCGCTCGGCCTCGCCGGCGATCCCGAGCTGATCTTCCTCGACGAGCCGACCACCGGCTTCGACCCCGGCGCGCGGCGCCGCTCGTGGGAGCTGATCGGCCGGCTCAAGGACCTCGGCAAGACGATCCTGCTCACCACGCACTACATGGACGAGGCGAACGCGCTCGCCGATCGCGTCGTCGTGCTCGCCCGCGGCCGGATCATCGCCGAGGGCGCGCCGGGCGAACTGGGCCGCGGCGCCTCGCTGGCCACCGTGAGCTACCGGATCGCCGGCGAGACCGTGCGCTTCCAGACCGCCACGCCGACGCGCGACCTCGCGCCGGCCATCGCCGACGCCGCCGCGCGCGGCGAGGAGCTCGAGGACCTCTCGATCGCCCGGCCGACCCTCGAGGACGTCTACCTCCAGCTGACCCAGGAGCCCGCATGACCGCCATCGCCGTTCCCCGCTCCGACGCCGCCCTGCTCGGGCGTTGGGTCGCCGCCCGCGTGCGGATGACCCTGCGCTCGCCGCGCGCGCTCGGCTTCACGTTCGCGTTCCCGCTCGTGCTGGTGACGCTGTTCAGCGCGATCAACGGCGACGTCGACGTCAAGTCGCACGGCGTCGACATCCCGTTCTCGCAGTTCTACACACCGGCCATCGCGATCTTCGGGCTCACCATGGCCTGCTACGCCAGCCTGCTCAACGGGCTCGCCAACGCCCGCGAGGCGGGGCTGCTCAAGCGCGTCCGCGGCACGCCGCTGCCGATGCCGATCTACCTCGGCTCCTGGGTCGCGGGCGCCGTGGTGACCGGTCTGGCGTCGATCGCGCTCCTGTTCGTGGTCGCGGTGCCGGTGTTCGGCGTCGACGTCTACCCGCGGATGCTGCCCGAGGCGCTGCTGACCGCGATCCTCGGCGGCGCGTCGCTGGCCGCCATCGCGCTCGCGCTCGGCTCGATGGTCAAGACCGCCGAGCAGGCGCAGCCGCTGTCGCAGCTGACGTTCCTGCCGATCTCGTTCATCTCCGGGATCTGGTTCCCGCTCGACGACGCGCCCCAGTGGGTCAAGACGGCCGCCGACGTGTTCCCGCTGTCGCACATCGTGGACGCGTTCAGCGCGTGCTTCGTCCCGGGCGCCCACTTCGACTGGGGCGATCTCGTGGTCATCGCCCTGTGGGGCGCCGGCGGGATGGTCGTCGCGAGCCGGCGGCTACGCCGCGAGGCCGAGGGCGCGTAGCCCGCGCTCGCCGGCGGGGGTGAGGCGGACCTCACGGCCCTCGCCGCGCTCCACCCATCCCCGCCCCATCAGCGCCTCCGCCAGCGCGCCGCCCAGCGCCCCCGCCAGATGCGGGGCGTGCTGGGTGGCGTCGAGGCACTCGAAGGCGTAGCGGCGGCGGCCGGGCTCGACCTCGCCCACGCCGAGCGCCGCGAGCGTCCCGCCGTCGGCCAGCTCGACCGTGCCGTCTGGCAGGTCGCGCAGCGCGCCGCGCTCGAGCAGCGCGCGGTACAGGCCGACGCCGAGCGGCCCGGCGAGGTGGTCGTAGCACGTGCGCGAGGGCACCTCGGCGGCCGCCGGGGCGTCGGGCTGGATCAGCCGGTCGAGCAGCGGGAGCAGGACCTCGACGTTTCCCGACAGCTCGTAGACGGCATGGCGGCCCTCGCGGCGGGCGGTCACGAGCCCGGCGTCGCGCAGCCGCCTGAGGTGGTTGGAGAGCTCGGGCAGCGGCACGCCGAGCTCGGCGGCCAGCGCGCTGACCGGCGCGGGGCCGAGGTGCCCGAGCCGATCGACCACCCGGAGCCGCAGCGGGTTCGCGAGCGCCTTCAGCAACGTGACGCGCGCCTCGCTCATCGCATGAAGCCTCCCAGGGCGGCGGCGACCTCCTCGGGCGCCTCCTCGGCCATGTGGTGGCCGGAGTCGATCCGGGCGAGCGACACGTCGTCCGCCCACAGCCGCCAGATCGCCAGCGGGTCGCCGTAGATCTCCTCCATGTCGTCGTGGATGGAGAGCGCGAACAGCGTCGGGCAGGAGACGCGGCGCCCGGCGGCGCGGTCGGCCGCCTCGATCTCGCGGTCGATGCCCGGCCCGGCCCGGTAGTCCTCGACCATCGCGTGCACGGTGTCCGGATCGTGGATGGCGCGCAAGTAGTCCGCGTGGTTCTCGGCGCCCATCGTCTCGGCGTCGGGCTGGTACCAGGCCTCGGGATCGCGGCTGATGAACCGCTCGGCCGGCTTGTCGGTCTGCGCGAAGAACCACCAGTGCCACCACAGCTGCGCGAAGTCCGCGTCACAGCGCTCCAGCGCCTCGATCACCGGCATGCCGTCCATGACCGCGAGCCGCGTGATCGCCTCGGGGTGGTCCATGGCGAGCCGGAACGCGACGCCGGACCCGCGGTCGTGCCCGGCCACCGCGAAGCGCTCGTGGCCGAGCGCCCGCATCAGCGCGAGCATGTCGCCGGCCATGGCGCGCTTGGAGGCCTGCGAGTGGTCAGTGCGCGTGGGCGGGGCCGTCGAGGCGCCGTAGCCGCGCAGGTCGGGGCAGACGACGGTGAACTCGCGCGCCAGCAGCGGCGCGACGCGGTGCCAGGTGGTGTGGGTGCGGGGATGGCCGTGCAGGAGCAGCAGCGGCGGGCCCTCGCCGCCATGGCGCACGCGGAGCACCGCCTCGCCGACGTCGATGCGATCGAGCATGAAGCCTTCGAACATGCCTCATGACATGCACGGTTCAGATATTTCTGAAACGTTGGTGTT
>CAVRQL010000014.1:0-263597 GCA_963723395.1 uncultured Solirubrobacteraceae bacterium
CAGTGACGAGGGGCGGCCTACGGGCCGCCCCTCGTGCGTCCGCAACCCTTGTGCCGGCTGCGGGTTCGGATAGGGTGACGGCAACTCCGCCGGTCGCAGGGGAAAGCGCCGGCGAACTCGATCCCTCGGGAGGGGATCGCCCATGCACCGAAGCCTCAGGCTGGCTCGCGCCGGCGTTGTCATCGGCGCGTTCGCGTCGATGGCGCTCGCGCCCGCAGCCTCCGCCGACCTCGACGAGGTCAACACCAAGAAGCTCCGCGAGGGGGTGACCGTCAACGGGATCCTGCAGCACGAGCGCGCGCTGCAGACGATCTCGAACATGAACGGCGGCACCCGCGCGTCCGGCACCGCCGGCTATCGCGCCTCGCTCAACTACGTGAAGGATCGCCTCACGAAGGCGGGCTACACGGTCAAGCAGCAGGCGTTCAAGTTCCCGTTCTACCGCGAGCTGGCGCCGGCCGAGCTGTCGCAGGTCTCACCTACGGCGCAGGACTACGAGACGGCCACGTTCGACTACTCCGGCACCGGTGACGTCACCGGCCGCCTGGTGCCCGTCAACGACAACCAGATCCCGCCGGGCGCGGAGCCCAGCTCCTCCAATGCGGGTTGTGAGCCCGGGGACTTCACCCCGGCCTCCGCGAGCCAGCCGGAGATCGCGCTGATCCAGCGCGGCACCTGCGACTTCCGCGTCAAGGCTGAGAACGCCGTGGCCGCGGGCTACGACGCGGTGGTCATCTTCAACGAGGGCCAGCCGGGCCGCCAGGAGCTGCTCGCCGGCACACTCGGCGCGATCTTCGAGGTCCCCGTCGTCGGGCTCTCGTTCGAGGACGGCGCGGCGCTCGACGAGGCCGCCTCCGCGGGCGACGTCGTCATGCACGTCGTCACCTCGACGGAGAACGTGCCGGAAGCGACCACCTGGAACCTGATCGCAGAGACCAAGAAGGGCGCGAAGGACCAGCAGGTCGTCGTCGGCGCTCACCTGGACTCCGTCTCGGCGGGGCCGGGCATCAACGACAACGGCTCCGGCACTTCGACGATCCTCGAGGTCGCCGAGGAGATGGCCGAGGCCAAGACGCAGCCGCGGCGCCAGGTGAAGTTCGCCTTCTGGGGCGCGGAGGAGGCCGGCCTGCTCGGCTCGGAGCACTACGTCGAGAAGCTGGGCACCGGGATCACCGACGTCTACGCGAACCTCAACTTCGACATGCTGGGCTCGCCCAACTACGTCAGGTTCGTCTATGACGGCGACGGCTCCTCCGAGGACGTCGTCGGGCCTCCCGGCTCGGGCCAGATCGAAGGGCTGTTCAACGGCTACTTCGCCTCGCAGGGCCTCGCGACCGATCCGACCGCCTTCGACGGCCGCTCGGACTACGGCCCGTTCATCGCGGCCGGCGTCCCGGCCGGCGGCCTGTTCACGGGCGCCGAGGGCGAGAAGACGCCGGAGCAGGAGGCCGTCTACGGCGGCACCGCCGGCGAGCCCTACGACCCGTGCTACCACCAGGCCTGCGACGACATCACGAACCTGAGCACCAAGGCGCTCAACGAGATGTCCGACGGCGTCGCGCACTCGACGCTCACGCTGGCCCGCTCGAAGAGCGGCTTCTTCGAGGACGGCAGCCGAGTCGGTGCCAAGAAGGTCAAGCCGAACCGCATGGCGGACGGCCCGGACCTCAAGCGCTAGTTCGATCGCGTCACGAGGGGCGGCCTCCGGGCCGCCCCTCGTGCGTGTAGCGTCGCGCCCCATGCCGCGCGTCGTGATGGGGCTGCAGTTCTTTCCGCGCGGCGGCTCGGCGCACGTGGCCCGCAACCTCGCGCGCAACCTGCCGACGGTGGGGTGGGAGCCGGAGATCGTGTCCGGCTCGCTGTCGATCCCGGGGCGGCCGGGCGACGCGCGCGAGTTCTACCGCGGGCTCGACGTGCGGCCGTTCGACATGACGGCGGCGCTGGAGACGGCCGACCCGATGCGCGCGGAGTGGCCGATGCACCCGTCCTACGAGGACCGGCCGGGGGCGCCGGACCCGGTCTTCGCGTCGCTCGACGACGCCACCTTCGAGCATCACGCCCACGCGTGGGCGCGCGCGCTCGCGGACGCGGGCGCGGCCGAGGCGGGCGTGCTCCACCTGCACCACCTGACCCCGATCAACGCCGCCGCGGCGCTGGTGGCGCCGGACGTGCCGGTGGTCGGCCACCTGCACGGGACCGAGCTGCTGATGCTCGAGGCGATCGAGGCGGACCCGGACCGCTGGGCGCACGGGCCGGCGTGGGCCGAGCGGCTGCGCGAGTGGGCGGCGGCCTGCGAGCGGCTGATCGTGCTCTCGGGCACCCAGGTCGCGCGCGCCGAGCAGCTGCTCGGCGCCGAGGAGGCGAAGTGCGTGCGCGTCGCCAACGGGTTCGACCCCCAGACCTTCGAGCCGCGCGAGGTCGACCGGCGCGCGGTGTGGCAACGCGTCCTCGTCGAGGAGCCGCGCGGATGGGCGCCGGGCGAGGAGGCCGGGTCGGTGTCCTACGAAGACGTGGACGCGTTCACCGGGCCGGTGCTGCTCTACGTCGGGCGCTACACGGAGGTCAAGCGCCTGCCGCTGCTGATCGAGGCGTACGCGCAGGCGCGCCCGCGCTTCGACCGTTCCGCCCCGCTGGTGCTCGTGGGTGGCTTCCCCGGCGAGTGGGAGGGCGAGCACCCGCTCGACGCGATCCGGCGCACGGGCGCGCGCGACGTCTTCCTCGCGGGCTGGCACGACCACGAGGAGCTCCCCGAGTTGCTCGCGGCGTCCGACGTGGTGGTCCTGCCGTCCGTGCGCGAGCAGTTCGGCCAGGTGCTGGTGGAGGGCGGCGCGTGCGGCCTGCCGTCGATCGCCGTCGACGCATACGGGCCGTCGGAGATCGTCGAGGACGGCGAGAGCGGCCGGCTCGTCCCGCCCGACGACCGCGAGGCGCTCGCCGCCGCGCTCGTCGAGGCCGTCAACGAGCCCGACGAGCGCCGCCGCCGGGGCCGCCGGGCCGCCGAGCTGGCCCGCGAGAAGTACGCCTGGCCCGCCCTCGCCGAGCAGGTCGCACGGGTCTACGACGAGGTCAGTCGTCCCTGAACGTGTCGGCCTGCTCCTCGGGCACGCCGAGCTCGATCATCCGCTCGGCGGCGGCGTCGACCTTGCGCTCGAAGCGCCGGGTCGAGGAGCAAGATCACGTCGATCTCGGCCCGCGCCTCGCGGCCCTCGGAGCGCGGGGCGCCGGCGCGCAGCCAGGCGCGAATCTCGGCGCAGGAGTCGCCGGCGGCCGGCAGCGCCATGAAGGCGCGCGCGATCTGCCGCCACGCCGCGCGCCCGCTGAGCAGCGCCGGGTCGCCCGTCTGCACGTTGGCGAGATCGGTGCGCAGCCGGCCGAGGTCCTCGCGCAGGATCCCGCCGATCACGCGGTTGGTGTTGCGCAGTGAGGATCGCGATCGCGGCCCGCCGCCGGTTGCGCGGGATCCGACGCTCGACGGACTCACAGCGGAAGGCGGCCTGCTCCTCCAGCTCGGGGTCCTTGGCCGACACGGAGTCGGAGAAGCGCGCGGTGGCGGCGGCCAGCGCGGCGGCCGCGGCGCGCTCGTCGGGGGCCTCCTGGGCGGCCGCGGCGGGGGCGAGCACGAGCAAGAGGACCAGCGCGAGGCGGAACATTGCGCCAAGGTATCCCGCTTTCACGCAAGATCGTTGCGTGGAGACCCCGGGTCGGGGCGGTGAACGCTGCGTCACGCGCAGCGATCTTCAGCGGCTCTTCATAACGCCTCCACGGCTCTTGCTACCTTTCCGCTTCCGCCTCAAGTGCCCACGCCGCGCCACGGGAGCACGACATGTCACGCATGAAGAGGCCGACCCGCCCGGTTGGCCTGTACGACCCGACCTACGAGCACGACGCCTGTGGCGTCGCGTTCGTCGCGCGCCTCGACGGCAAGCCGACGCACGAGACCGTCCGCCGGGCGATCGTGGCGCTCGAGAACCTGGAGCATCGCGGCGCGGCGGGCGCCGACCCGAACACCGGCGACGGCGCCGGGATCCTGCTCCAGCTGCCCGACGCGTTCATCCGTGGAGTGCTCGAGGAAGACCTCCCGCCCCCGGGCGCCTACGGGGTCTGCGTCTGCTTCCTGCCCCAGGACGACGCCCGTCGCGCGGAGCTCGAGGAGCTGCTCGCGCGCACCGTGGAGGACGAGGGCCAGCGCGTGGTCGCCTGGCGCGACGTCCCGGTCGACAAGGACTACGTCGGCATCACCGCCAACTTCTTCGCGCCCGTACGTCAAGCACCTGGTCGTGGCGGCGTCCGACGAGCTGGCGGCCGACCAGGACGCCTTCGAGCGCAAGCTGTACGTGATCCGCCGCGTGGCGGAGATCGCCGCGGGCCCGGACCTCGTGATCCCCAGCTTCAGCTCGCGCACGATCGTCTACAAGGGGATGCTCACCTCCCCGCAGCTGCTCGGCTACTACCCCGACCTGCAGGACCAGCGGACCGAGTCGGCGCTCGGGCTGGTCCACTCGCGCTTCTCGACGAACACGTTCCCGAGCTGGGAGCTGGCCCACCCGTACCGGATGATCGCCCACAACGGGGAGATCAACACGCTGCGCGGCAACGTCAACTGGATGCGCGCGCGCGAGTCCCAGCTCGCCTCGGAGCTGTTCGGCGACGACCTGCAGAAGGTGCTCCCGATCGTCCGCCCCGGCGGCTCGGACTCGGCGACCTTCGACAACGTGCTCGAGCTGCTGACGCTGGCGGGCCGCTCGCTCCCGCACGCGGTGATGATGATGATCCCGGAGGCCTACGCCGACCGGGACGACATCCCCGAGCACCTGCGCGGCTTCTACGCCTTCCACTCCTGTCTGATGGAGCCGTGGGACGGCCCCGCCGCGGTCGCCTTCACCGACGGCCGCGTGATCGGCGCGACGCTGGACCGCAACGGCCTGCGCCCGGGCCGCTGGCTGGAGACCAAGGACGGCTGGGTCGTCCTGGGCTCCGAGACCGGCGTGATGGACGAGCCGGCCTCGAACATCCTGCGCAAGGGCCGGCTGCAGCCCGGCAAGCTGTTCCTCGTCGACCTCGCGGAGGGCGCGATCGTCGCCGACGAGGACGTCAAGCGCGAGATCTCGACCCAGCAGCCCTACGGCGAGTGGTTCGAGGACGGCGTCGTGCACCTCGGCGACCTGCCCGAGCGCGAGCCCGCCTATGGGGATCCGGCTCCGGTGCGCGAGCGCCAGCTGGCGTTCGGCTACTCCCAGGAGGACCTGCGGGTGCTGCTGGCGCCGACCGCGGCCAGGGGCGAGGAGCCGATCGGCTCGATGGGCAACGACGCCGCGCTGGCGGTGCTCAGCGACCGCCAGCCGCCGCTGTTCTCCTACTTCAAGCAGCTGTTCGCGCAGGTCACGAACCCGCCGATCGACCCGATCCGCGAGGCGATCGTGATGAGCGTCGGGACCGGCGTCGGCTCCGAGCGCAACCTGCTCGACGAGACGCCCGAGCACGCCCACCAGCTCTCGATGAAGACGCCGATCCTGCGCAACGCCGAGCTCGAGAAGCTCCGGCAGGTGGACTCGAGCGTCTTCCGCGCCCGCACGATCGACATCACGTGGCCGTCCGCCGAGGGGCCCGAGGGCATGGAGAAGGCCGTCGACCGGGTGTGTCAGGAGGCGTCGCAGGCGCTCGCCGACGGCGTCAACGTCCTGATCCTCTCGGACCGGCAGCTCGGCCCCGAGCGGGCGCCGATCCCGTCGCTGCTGGCGGTCGGCTCGGTCCACCACCACCTGGTCCGCGAGGGCACGCGCCTGCAGACCGGCCTCGTGCTCGAGTCCGGCGAGCCGCGCGAGGTGCACCACTTCGCGACGCTGATCGGCTTCGGCGCCAGCGCCATCAACCCGTACCTGATGTTCGAGTCCCTGGCCGAGCTGGTCGAGGACGGCCGCGTCCCGGACGTCGACGACGTCGAGACGGCCGAGACCAACGTCGTCAAGGGCATCGCCAAGGGCCTGCTCAAGACGATCTCCAAGATGGGGATCTCGACGATCCAGTCCTACAACGGCGCGCAGATCTTCGAGGCCGTGGGCCTCGGCAAGGGCCTGATCGACCGCGCGTTCGCCGGCACGGCGTCGCGCATCGGCGGCATCGAGATCGACGTGCTGGCCCAGGAGACGCTCGAGAAGCACTCGCGCGTGCGTACGGCCGCGCGGCGGCCGAGGATCTGCTGCCGGTGGGCGGCATCTACGCGTGGCGCCGCGAGGGCGAGCACCACATGTGGAACCCGGAGACGATCTCGCTCCTCCAGCACGCCGTCCGCCACGGCGGCAAGCCCACTTACGAGGAGTACGCGCGGCTCGTCAACGACGACGCCGCGGCGCGCGCGACGCTGCGCGGGCTGCTCCAGTTCAAGGAGCTGCCCGAGGAGGACTGGATCCCGCTCGACGACGTCGAGCCGGCCGCCGACATCGTGCGGCGCTTCGCGACCGGCGCCATGTCGCTCGGCTCGCTGTCGCGCGAGGCGCACGAGACGCTGGCCATCGCCATGAACCGGATCGGCGGCAAGTCGAACACCGGCGAGGGCGGGGAGGACGTCTCGCGCTACACGCGCGATCCCAACGGCGACTCGCGGCGAAGCGCCATCAAGCAGGTCGCCTCCGGCCGCTTCGGCGTGAACATCAACTACCTCGTCAACTCCGACGAGCTGCAGATCAAGATGGCCCAGGGCGCCAAGCCCGGCGAGGGCGGCCAGCTGCCGGGCCACAAGGTGGACCGCTACATCGGCTCGATCCGCTTCACCACGCCGGGCGTGGGCCTGATCTCGCCGCCGCCGCACCACGACATCTACTCGATCGAGGACCTCAAGCAGCTGATCTACGACCTGCGCTGCGGCAACCCGCGGGCGCGGATCTCGGTGAAGCTGGTGTCCGAGGTCGGCGTCGGCACGGTCGCGGCGGGCGTGGCGAAGGCGAACTCCGACCACGTGCTGATCGCCGGCCACGACGGCGGCACCGGCGCCTCGCCGCTGTCCTCGATCCAGTCGGCCGGCGTGCCGTGGGAGATCGGCCTCGCCGAGACCCAGCAGACGCTGGTCCTCAACGACCTGCGCTCGCGCATCTGGGTGCAGACCGACGGCCAGCTCAAGACCGGGCCGCGACGTGATCGTCGCCGCGCTGCTGGGCGCCGACGAGATGGGCTTCTCGACCGCGCCGCTGATCGCAACGGGCTGCATCATGATGCGCGCCTGCCACCTGAACACCTGCCCGGTGGGCATCGCCACGCAGGACCCGGAGCTGCGCAAGCGCTTCCAGGGCCAGCCGGAGCACGTCGTGAACTTCTTCTTCCACGTCGCCGACGAGGCGCGGGAGATCATGCGCCGCCTCGGCGTGAAGTCCTTCGACGACCTGATCGGCCGCGTCGACCTGCTCGAGGCGGGCCAGGCGATCGAGCACTGGAAGGCGCGCGGCGTGGACCTCACGCACGTGCTGACCATGCCCGAGGTCCCCGAGGGCACGCCGCTGCGGCGCGTGCGCCCGCAGGACTCGCCGCTCCCCGGCGCGCTGGACTGGAAGCTGATCGAGACGGCCAAGGACGCGATCGACCACAAGCGCCCGGTCACGGGCGAGTTCTCGATCCGCAACGTCAACCGCACGGTCGGCGGGCTGCTCTCCAGCGCGGTCACCGAGGTCCACGGGGCCGACGGGCTGCGCTCCGGAGACGATCCGCTACACGCTGCGCGGCTCGGCCGGGCAGTCGTTCGGCGCCTGGCTCGCGCCGGGCGTGGAGCTGACGCTGATCGGCGACGCCAACGACTACACGGGCAAGGGCCTGTCCGGCGGCGTGCTCGCCGTCCGCCCGCCCGACGACGCCGCCTTCGTGGCCGAGGAGAACGTCCTGATCGGCAACACCGTGCTCTACGGGGCGACGGCGGGCCGGGCGTTCTTCCGCGGGCTCGCGGGCGAGCGGTTCGCGGTGCGCAACTCGGGCGCGTCCGCCGTCGTGGAGGGCGTCGGCGACCACGGCTGCGAGTACATGACCGGCGGCCGCGCCGTGATCCTCGGCCCGACCGGGCGCAACTTCGCGGCCGGCATGAGCGGCGGCGTGGCCTACGTGCTCGACGCCGACGGCAGCTTCGAGTCGCGCTGCAACATGGGCCTCGTCGGCTTCGACGAGATCTCGGAGTCCGACGCGATCGAGCTGCACGGGCTGATCGAGGAGCACCACCTGCGCACGCAGTCCCCGGTGGCCGCGCGCGTGCTGCGCGACTGGGACGCGCACCTGGCGCGCTTCAAGAAGGTCATGCCGCACGACTACAAGCGCGCGCTCGCCGAGATGGCCGAGGAGGCCGCCGAGCCCGAGGTCGAGGCCGCCGTTCGGGAGCGCGTGGCGCTAATGGGCAAGCTCGGCGCCTTCCTCGAGATCACCCGGGTCGAGTCGCCGGAGCGCGACCCGCACGCTCGGACGGCCGACTACCAGGAGTTCGTCCAGACGCTCGACGTCCAGGGCCTGCGCGACCAGGGCGCGCGCTGCATGGAGTGCGGCGTGCCGTTCTGCCACAACGGCTGCCCGCTCGGGAACCTGATCCCGGACTGGAACGACCTCGTCTACCGCGACCGCTGGCGCGAGGCGATCGTCCAGCTGCACGCCACCAACAACTTCCCGGAGTTCACCGGGCGGCTGTGCCCCGCTCCCTGCGAGGCCGCGTGCGTGCTGGAGATCCGCGAGGGCGACGCGGTGTCGATCAAGCAGATCGAGGTCTCGATCATCAACCGCGCGTTCGACGAGGGCTGGGTCGTGCCGTGCCCGCCCGAGGTCGAGACGGGCCGCAGCGTGGCCGTGATCGGCGCCGGCCCGGCGGGCCTGGCGGCGGCGCAGCAGCTGCGCCGCGCCGGCCACGCGGTGACCGTCTACGAGCGCGACGAGGCCGGCGGCGGGCTGATCCGCTTCGGCGTGCCGGACTTCAAGATCGAGAAGTGGGTCGTCGAGCGGCGCCTGGAGCAGCTGCTCGCGGAGGGCGTCGAGTTCCGCTACGGCGTCGACGTGGGCGTCGACGTGGACCCGATCCAGCTGCGCGCCGAGCACGACGCGGTGGTGCTGGCGACCGGCTCGCGCGTGCCGCGCAACCTGCCGGTGCCGGGCCGCGAGCTCGACGGCGTGCACTTCGCCATGGACTACCTGTACGACCGCGCGCGCGTGCTGGCGGGCGGCGAGCCGGACGGGCGCCTCACCGCCGCCGGCAAGCACGTCCTCGTCGTCGGCGGCGGCGACACCGGCGCCGACTGCGTCGGGCACTCCCACCGCGAGGGCGCCGCGTCGGTCACGCAGATCGAGCTGCTCGGCGAGCCGCCCGAGAAGCGCCCCGACGACCTCACGCCGTGGCCCCGCTGGCCCGTGAAGCTGCGCACCTCCTACGCGCTCAAGGAGGGCGGCGAGCGGGACTTCGCCGTCTCGACCACCAAGCTGACCGGCAACGGCAAGGTCGAGGAGGTGCACTGGGTCAAGAACTCCGGCGCGCCGCCGTTCGAGGCGATCGAGGGCACCGAGGAGTCGCACCCGGTCGACCTCGTGCTGCTCGCGATGGGCTTCCTGCACCCCGAGCAGCCGCTGCTCGAGGCGCTGGGCGTCGACACCGACGGGCGCGGCAACGCCAAGGCCGGGACCTACGCGACCTCGGCCGACGGCGTGTTCGCCGCCGGCGACGCGCGGCGCGGCCAGTCGCTGATCGTGTGGGCGATCAACGAGGGCCGCCAGTGCGCCCGGATGGTCGACCGCTACCTGCGCGACCTGCCGGAGAAGGACCCGAGCGAGTTCATGTCGGCTGGCACGTCGATGCGCGCCGGCTCGTCCGAGCTGGGCGCCGACCCGCCGAACAAGGCGTCGTACGGCAGCGGCCACGGCATCACTGGCTAACAGCGACGATCGCCGACCGGCTCGACGCGTTCGCCGCGCTGCTCGAGCTGGCGGAGGCGAACCCGTACCAGGCGAGGGCGTACCACCGCGCCGCGGAGATGATCCGCGGCGCGCCGGTCCCGGTCGCCGACCTCGTGAAGGCGGGGCGGGCGCGCGAGCTGCGCGGCATCGGCCCGGGGATCGAGGCGCGGCTGCGCGAGCTCGTCGAGACGGGCGCGATCGCGGAGCTGGAGGACCTCGAGCGCGAGCTCTCGCCCGGGCTGATCGGCCTCGGCCGCTACCTCGGGCTGAGCGCGCAGCGCTCGGTCGACATCGCGCGGGCGCTGGGGGTGCAGACCCCGGAGGAGTTCCGCGAGGCGGCGGCCGCCGGCCGGCTGCGCGGCGTGCCGGGCGTGGGGGCGAAGACCGAGGCGCGGATCCTGGAGGCGCTGTCGCGCGACCCGGAGCCCCGCGCACTGCTGCTGCCGCACGCCCGCGAGCTCACCGAGGGCATCGCGGCCGCGCTCGGCGGCGTGGCGGCCGGCGACCCTCGCCGGTGGCGCGACGCGTGCGAGCGGCTCGCGGTCGTCTGCGGGCCGGAGGAGGCCGCGCGCTTCCCGGAGCTGCCGCAGATCGTGGCGATGGTCGAGCCCGGCCTCGGCGTGACGGTCGAGGGAGTGCCGGTCGAGCTCGTGGTCGCGGACCCCGAGCGCCTCGGGACCGCGCTGGTGCGCGCGACGGGGTCGGACGCCTACGTCGCGGCGCTCGAGCCGCTCCCCGACGGTCCCGACGAGGAGTCCGTCTACGCCGCGCTGGGGATCCCGTGGATCCCGCCGGAGCTGCGCGAGGCGCCGTACGCGGGTGAGCCGCCGCGGCTGGTCGAGCTGGACGACATCCGCGGCGACATGCACTGCCACACGACGTGGTCGGACGGCCGCTTCAGCGTCGAGGAGATGGGCCGCGCCGCCATCGAGCTCGGCTACGACTACATCGCGATCTGCGACCACACGCCGGCGGTGGGCGCCGTCCAGGGGCTCACGCCCGACGACGTGCGCCGCCAGGGCGAGGAGATCGCCGCCGCCAACGAGGTCCTCGCGCCGTTCCGCGTCCTGCGCGGGATCGAGTGCGACATCCTTCCCGACGGGCGGCTCGACCTGCCCGACGACGTGCTCGCCGAGCTCGACTGGGTGCAGGCCAGCGTCCACGGCGGCCAGCGGATGCCGCGCCGGCAGATGACCGAGCGCGTCGTGGAGGCGCTGCGCAACCCGTACGTCAGCTGCCTCAGCCACCCGACCGGCCGGATGATCACCCGCCGCCCGGAGAACGCCCTCGACCTCGAGCGCGCGTTCGAGGTCGCGCTCGAGCACGGGGTCGCCGTCGAGGTCAACGGCCTCGCGCCCCGGCTCGACCTGAGCGGCGAGCACGTGCGCGAGGCGCTGGAGGCGGGCCTGCGGATCGTCTGCTCCACCGACGCCCACTCGATCGCCGGCCTCGACAACATGATCAACTCGGTCCAGACCGCCCGCCGCGGCTGGGCCGACGCCGCCGACGTCGTCAACACCGGCCCGCTGGAGTCGGTGCTGGGCGCTAGGCCGGCTCGGCGCCCTCGAGCAGCGACGGCGCGAGGATCGAGTCGGCGGAGTCGGTGATGCGGAGCCCCACGACCCGCCCGTAGTGGTCGAAGTCGATGACGATGCCGTCCAGGGAGGGGATCGTGTCGGCCTCGTCGAGCGCGCCGAGCTCCACAGAGTCGCGGACCTCCGGCGGGTCCCCGACCACGAGGGCGACGTAGGCGCTCCCGGAGTCGCCCAGCGTGACGGCGATCTCGGCCATGCGCCGCATCGTCTCAGATCGCTCTACATTGGGCGCGATGCGACGGCTGCTGCTCGGGGTGGTGACGGCCGCCGTTGTGATCTCGGGAAGCGCGCGGGCCGACGTCTTCGTGCCCGACGATCCGCCGCCCAGGGATGCGGACTGCATGACCCTGGCGGGTGACCTGGCGGTCGCCTCGCGCGGCGACGACACGGTCGAGCTCAGCGCCGCGGGCGGGCCGTGGCGGCGGCTTGCGGGGTTGGAGCCGTGCCCGCGTCTGGAGGTCGCCGCCGACGGGACCGCGGCGATCGTGTCGGACACCAAGGTCGTGGTGCGGCCGCCGGGCGGCGGCTTCGGCGCGCCGGTCCCCATCGGGCGGGCGCGCGCGACGGACGTGGCCGTGGCGCCCGGCGGGTGGGTGGCTCTGGCGCGCGACGTCGACGACGCGACCACCACGACCGTCCTGGCGCCGGACGGCACGCGACGCTCGGCGACCCTGACCAGGCGG
Source organism: uncultured Solirubrobacteraceae bacterium (assembly GCA_963723395.1). Classification (GTDB taxonomy): domain Bacteria; phylum Actinomycetota; class Thermoleophilia; order Solirubrobacterales; family Solirubrobacteraceae; genus DATFQI01. Next base: position 12,179 of record CAVRQL010000014.1, read on the forward strand.
CTCGCCGAGGGGCCGCGGATCGGCGTCGACGCCGGCGGGACGGCGACGGCGGCCTGGACGACCTTCGACTCGCGCAACCTCCGCTACGTCCTGCACGTGTCCGGCGGCGCGCCGCGAACCTTCCGCGCCGGGCCCGACGACCTCGACGCCGAGCGGGGCGAGGCGCCGTTCGCGCTCGCGGTCTCCCCGGCCGGGCGCACGATCGTCGCCTGGGCCGACGGCCGCGGCGTCCGTGCCTCGGTCGACGGCGGCGCTCCGGAGCGCCTCAGCACCGAGGTCGGCGCGGGCTCGCCCGCCGTCGCCGTCGCCGACGACGGCTCGGCGGTCGTCGCCTACGCCGGGATGCGCGAGCGCGTCCTCGTGGCGAGCCGGGGAGCGGGCGGGGCGTGGACCCTGCCGCGGCTCCTGCGCGGCCCGCCGGCGCCCGGCGACACGGTCGGCGGGCTCGCCCAGAACTACCTCGAGACGCTCATCGCGGGCGGGCGGGATGGTGTCCGGGCCGCGGTCGCCTGGCGCGCCCCGGACGTCGTCGGCGGCCGCGCGTTCGCGGCGTCGGGCCGCCCCGGCGGGGAGTGGACGCCCGCGGCGCCGCTGTCGGCCGTCACCCGCGACGCGTTCTCCCCGGAGTTGCTGGTCGCGCCGGACGGCACGCTGCGAGCGGCATGGTCCGAACTGCGGCCGCGGGTGGGCGGTGACCTGTTCCGCGCCGCCCGGCTGAGCCCGACCCCGTCGCCCGACACGACACCGCCGGCGATCGACACACGGCTCCCGGCGCGCACCAAGCTGACGCGCAACGGCCGCGTGTCGTTCCGCATCCCGGTCACGTGCTCGGAGGCGTGCGACGCGCGCGTGCGGGTCATCTCGCGGCAGGGCCACGAGTCCGTCGTCGACGTCCGCGAGCTGCCCGCCGGGCGCACGACCACGTTCCGCCTCGGCCCCGAGGAGGGCTTCGCGAACGAGCTGCTGCAGTCGCGGCGCAACCGGCGGCCGCGGCTCGAGGTGCTGGTGACCGACCGGGCGGGGAACGTCGGCCGCCGCTCGCGGACCGTCGTCGTGCCCGTGCGGCGGCGCGGCATCCTCGGCCTGCGCGTCTCGCTCGACCATGACTTCGGGATGTCCTCGCGGGCGGGGAACCGGGCCGTCGCACGGCTCGTCAACCGCCTCATCACGCGCCTGGCGAGGAACGAGATCACGAGCTACGACCAGCTGCACGGCGCCTACCTGCGCAGCCTCGAGAGGGTCTCGCACCAGCCACGACGAGGTGCTCCGCTCCGCGGTCCTCGACAAGCTCCTGCGCGCGCTGCGGAAGCCGCTCGCGCGATACGGCTACGACGCCGGCGCCCTGAACTCCCCCTAGCGGCCGGCGAAGCGCCGCAGCGGCAGCGGCAGCGGCGACAGGGCGTCGGCGGCCGCGAACGCGAACGCGCGCGGCTCCAGCTTGCCCAGCAGCCCGCGCAGCTCCTCGCGCTCGCCTGCGCTCATCCCGCGGCCCTTGCGCACCAGCGCGCTCAGGCGCCGGCGGTCGGCGGAATCCAGGTGGCGGTAGTGCCTATGGGCGAGCAGCACCGTCTGCCCGACGGCGAGCAGCTTGAAGAACGGCATGCGCCGCACGAATCCGAACATACGCCGGTGCTACCCGGCAGGCGCCCCTCCGTACTCGACCACCACCTCGAACAGCCCGTCGGTCCCGCTCGACATGACGTACGGCGCGATCCGGGACACCTGGTCGGCGTAGCCCATCTCCTCGGCGTTGCGCCGCAGCTCCTCGACGGTCCCGTCGAAGTGGCCGAAGGTGATCACCTCGTCGGGATCCTCGGCGTTGCGGAGCATGGTGAAGCGGACCCAGCCCTCGGGCGGGCTCTCGGGGTCCATCCCGCTCAGGAACGCCTCGCGGAAGTCGTCGAACGAGCCCGGCTCGAGGCGGCGGACGGTGAGCGCGCAGATCACGGCACGGCTCCTTCCTGATAGGTGGCACCGCGACGCTACTCCGGTTCGCTTAGCCCATGGTGAAAGTTCGCCTGTACCGTTTGCGGCATGGACTTCATCCCGTTCCTGATCGCGCTGGTCGTCTGGGGCCTGATCGTCGGCGCGCTGGCCCGGCTGGCGCTGCCCGGCCCGGACCCGATCGGGATCCTCGGGACGATCGCCGTGGGCGTCGCGGGGTCGGTGTTCGGCGGCCTGCTCGTGGCGCTGGTCACCGGCGACCGCCAGGCCGGCTCGGGCTTCTTCGCCGCCTTCGTCGGCTCGGTGCTCGTGCTCTACGTCGTGCGCAAGATGCGCGGCGGCGGGCTGATGTCGCCCGACGGCGACGCGGCGCAGCGCCGCCGCACCCGCGGCTACCGCTAGAGCCAGCGCGCGGACGGCCTCGACGAGGCGCTCGGCGTCGGACGCGTCGTTGTAGTGCACGAACCCGGCGCGTACGGCGCCCTCGGGCACGAGGCCGAGGTGCTGCTCGAGCTCCCACGCGTAGTAGTTGCCGCTCCAGACCGCGATCTCGCGCTCGGCGAGTGCGGCCGCCACCTCGCCCGCGGTGCGACCCGCCACGTTGAACATCACGGTCGGCGTCCGGTCCAGCGCGCGGCCGTAGAGCGTCACGCCCTCGATCGCGCCCAGGCCCTCGAGCGTCGCGGCGAGCAGGGAGTCCTCGTGGGCGCGGACGTCGCCCCAGTCGAGCGAGCGGACGTACTCGGCCGCGGCGCCGACGCCGGCCAGCGCCTCGAAGGGGAGCGTGCCCAGCTCCCAGCGGTCGGGCGCGGCGTCGGAGGACGGGCGCAGCTTGTCGGGGTGGAGCTCCTCGAGCACCTCCGCGCGCGCGGCGAGCACCCCGATGTGCGGCCCGAACCACTTGTACGCCGAGCACGCCAGCGCGTCGACGCCCAGGTCGGAGACCGAGAGCGGGCGGTGCGGGGAGGCGTGGACGGCGTCCAGGTACACGCGGGCGCCGACGCCGGCCGCGGCGGCGACGATGCCGGGGATGTCGGGCACGGTGCCGACGGCGTTCGACGCCGCGGTGACGGCGATCCAGCGCGTGCGCTCCGACAGCACGGCCTCGACCGCCGACGCCGGCAGCTCGAGCGTGTCCGGCTCCGGCTCGGCGAAGCGCACCACGGCTCCCGCCCGCTCGGCGGCGATCAGCCACGGGCGCACGTTGGCGTCGTGGTCCAGGCGCGTGCACACGATCTCGTCGCCGTCGGCGAGCCCGCGCGCGGCGGTGGCCGAGAAGCGCATCGTCAGCGCCGTCATCGACGGCCCGAAGGCGACGCCCGTCCGGCGAGGCGCCGAGCAGGCGGCCCACGCTCGCGCGGGTCGCCGCGACGACCTCCTCGCTGGCCCGCGCGTGGGGGAAGTGCCCGCCCTCGTTGGCGGTCCTGCCCGAGCGCATCCACTCGGTCATCGCGTCGATCGCGGCGTCGACCATCTGGGTGCCGCCGGGGCCGTCCAGGCGCGCCCACCCGTCGGCGAGCCCCGGGAAGCGCTCGCGGTTCACAGCGAGGACCGCACGAGCGCCTGGTCGTGCGGGTAGGTGAGCAGGTCGGCGGCCGCCGACGGGATCAGCCAGCGCACCTCGTCGACCTCCTTGTTGGGCTCGAACTCGCCCGACACCGGCTCCATCAGCCAGTAGCGGACGACCTTGGAGCGGCCCTTCTGATCGCGGTACGAGGTGGGCTCGAGCTCGCGCCCAGCGTGCAGGTGAAGCCGATCTCCTCCTCGACCTCGCGCAGGGCGGCCTCCTCCCACGTCTCGCCGGGATCGAGCTTGCCCTTGGGCAGAGACCAGTCCTCGCGGTGCGGGCGATGGCAGACCGCCACCTCGATGCCGCCGGCCCCGCGGCGCCACACGACGCCGCCCGCCGCCTTGACCTCGGCCTCTTCGGGATCCATCCGCGCATCCTTGCGACGGCACGAAGTTGACGCAGGCGTCATGATTACCCGCATGCTCCCGACCGTCTGCGTGATCGGTGCCGGTTCGTCCGGCATCGCCGCCGCCAAGACCCTGCACGAGCGCGGCTTCGAGTTCGACTGCTTCGAGTCGGGCGACCGCGTCGGCGGCAACTGGGTCTACAAGAACGTCAACGGGATGTCGTCGTCCTACCGCTCGCTGCACATCAACACCTCGCGCGAGCGGATGGAGTACCCCGGCTTCCCGATGCCGCCCGCGTATCCGGACTTCCCGCACCACACCCACATCGCCGCCTACTTCGACTCCTACGTCGACCACTTCGGCTTCCGCGACCGCATCACGTTCAACACGAGCGTGCGCAGCGCCGAGCCGCTGGATCCGGGCTGGCGGATCACGCTGGAGACGGGGGAGGAGCGCACCTACGACGCGCTGATGGTCGCCAACGGCCACCACTGGGACGCGCGCTGGCCGGAGCCGGCGTTCCCGGGCAGCGACGTGTTCACGGGCGTGCAGATGCACTCGCACGACTACGAGGGCGACGACCCGTCGTTCTTCCGCGACAAGCACGTGGTCGTGCTCGGCATGGGCAACTCGGCGATGGACATCGCGGTCGAGGCGAGCTTCAGCGCGGCGGCGACGCACCTGGCCGCGCGGCGCGGCGCGTGGGTGATCCCCAAGTACCTGTTCGGGCGCCCGCTGGACCAGTTCGCCGCCTCCCCGCGGATCCCGTTCTCGGTCCGCCGGCGCGTGATGGAGGGGCTCCTGCGCGCCCAGGTCGGCGACATGGAGCGCTACGGCCTGCCCAAGCCGGACCACAAGTTCGGCCACGCCCACCCGACGATCTCCGACGACATCCTGTCGCGCATCGCGCACGGCGAGATCCAGGTCAGGCCGAACATCGACCGGCTGACCGAGCGCACCGTGGTGTTCGCCGACGGCAGCGAGGCCGAGGCCGACGTGGTCGTGTACTGCACGGGCTACAAGGTCACGTTCCCGTTCTTCGACGAGGGCGTGATCTCCGCCCCCGACAACGACCTGCCGCTGTTCCGGCGCGTCTTCCACCCGGACCGGCGCGACGTGTTCTTCGTCGGGCTGCTGCAGCCGCTCGGCGCGATCATGCCGCTCGCCCAGGTCCAGTCGGAGTGGGTGGCCGACCACCTCGCGGGGCGCTACGCGCTGCCCGACCCGGCCGCGCTGCGCGCCGACATCGAGGACGAGCGGGCGCGCATGTTCAAGCGCTACGTGCGCTCCAAGCGCCACACCATGCAGGTCGACTACGACGACTACCTGGCCGCCATCGCCAAGGAGCGCAAGGCGGGCGCCGAGCGCGCGGCCGCGGTACCCGTATGACGAGGCGCGAGCGGACGAAGGCGGCCAACCGGGCCGCCATCCTCGCCGCCGGGCGTCACGTGTTCTCCACCCAGGGCTACGACGCGGCGGGCGTGCGCGACATCGTCCGGCGCACGGACCTCGCCTCGGGCACGTTCTACAACTACTTCCCGGACAAGGCCTCGATCTTCCGCGCCATCGTGGAGGACACCGCCGAGGAGGCGCGCCGCCGCGTCCGCGCCGCCCGCGTGCAGGCCCTCGGCCCGGAGGAGTTCATCGAGGGCGGCTTCCGCGCGTTCTTCGAGTACATCGCGTCCGACCCGGACACCTTCACGTTCCTTCGACGCAACCTCGGCACGATCCGCGAGCAGTTCGAGGACGCCGTGCTCCCGGCCGGGATCGGCGAGCTCGAGGACGACCTCCGGGCCGCCATCGACCGCGGCGCCATGCCGCCCGTGGACGTCTCCTACTGCGCCCACGCGATGATCGCGGTGGGCCTGGAGCTGGGCCAGCAGCTGCTCGAACGGCGCCCTCCCGACGTCGAGGGAGCCACCGGCTTCGCCACCGCGCTGTTCGCGGGCGGGCTGGCGCGCCTGGCCCCGGCGCTACCCTGACGCGCCATGCGATTCCGCCATATCACGCTCCTCACAGTGCTCGCACTGCTCGCGGTCCCCGCCGCGGCGCAGGCCAAGCTCACCGTCGGCATCGGCGAGAACAACCCGGGCATGTTCACCGATCCACTGTTCAGCAAGCTCGGCGCGAAGCACGCGCGCGTGGTGGTCTCGTGGAACGTGGTGGCCAAGAACGACGACGAGCTGTTCCGCGTCGCGCAGTACCTGGACGGCGCCGCCGCTCATCGCGTGACTCCGCTCGTCACCTTCGAGCACGCCCGCGGCGACGCGACGATCTGCAACAAGAAGAAGAACCGCAAGAAGGCGCAGTGCAAGCTGCCGACCGCCAAGCAGTACACGAAGGCGATCAAGGCCTTCAAGGCCCGCTTCCCCACCGTGCGCAACGTCGTGCCGTGGAACGAGGTCAACCACTTCACGCAGCCGACCTACAAGAACCCGAAGGCGGCCGCGAAGTTCACGAAGATCGCCCGCAAGGTCTTCAAGAAGGGCACCGTCGTGGCCGTCGACATGCTCGACCAGGCCAACAACCCGAAGGCCAAGAAGCCGAAGTTCACGTCGGCGGCCAAGTACGCCAAGAAGTTCCGCAAGGCGCTGGGCGGCAGCCGCAAGATCTGCGGCATCCACAACTACTCGGACATCAACCGCTTCCGCACCACCGGCACCAAGGCGCTCACGAAGAGCCTCGGCTGCAAGCAGTACTGGCTCACCGAGGTGGGCGGCATCTACAAGTTCACGGGCTTCAAGAAGTCCGAGAAGCGCCAGCTGAAGGCGACCAAGTACATGTTCAAGGTCGCCAAGAAGAACAAGCGGATCAAGCGCCTGTACGTGTACACCTGGTTCGGCGGCGTGACCGCGCGCTTCGACGCCGGCCTGGTCGCCAACGGCAAGGCCCGCAAGGCCTACGCCGAGGTCCGCAAGCACGTCAAGAAGTGACGGCTGACGAGCCGCTGCGCCTCGAGGAGGCGCAGCGGCTCTTCTCCACCGAGGGCGCCTACCTGAACACGGCGTCCTACGGCCTCCCGCCGCTCCCCGCGTGGGATGCGATGCAGGTGGCGTTGGACGAGTGGCGCCACGGGCGCACCGGCTTCGACGACTGGAACGCGTCGGTCGGCGCCGCGCGCGGGTCGTGGGCGCGGCTGCACGGCGTGGCCGAGGCCGACGTCGCGATCGGCCACCAGGTCTCGCAGTTCGTCGGGATCGTGGCGGCGTCGCTGGAGCCCGGCTCGCGCGTGCTGTGCGCCGAGGAGGACTTCACCTCGGTGCTGTTCCCGTGGCTCGCCCAGGACCTACGGGTCGAGTTCGCGCCGCTCGACCGGCTGGCCGACGCGGTGACGCCCGACACCGACCTCGTGGTGGTCAGCGCCGTCCAGTCGCGCGACGGCCGGCTCGCCGACCTCGACGCGATCGCAGCCTCCGGCGCGCGCACCTTCGTCGACGCCACGCAGGCGTGCGGCTGGCTGCCGCTCGACGTGTCGCGGTTCGACTACGTGGTCTGCGGTGGCTACAAGTGGCTGCTCGGCCCGCGCGGCACCGCGTTCTTCTACGCGCGCGACCGGGAGGCGCTCGTGCCGGCCGCCGCCGGCTGGTACGCCGCCGAGGAGCCGATGGCCAACCTCTACGGCCCGCCGCTCCGCCTGGCGGGAGACGCGCGGGCACTCGACGTCTCGCCTGCCTGGCACCTCTGGGTCGCGCACGCGCCGGCGCTCGCGCTGCTCGAGCGGGTGGGGATCGAGGCGATCCACGCCCACGACCTCGCGCTGGCGGCCCGCTTCCGGGAGGGGCTCGGGCTGCCGGAGGGCGACTCCGCGATCGTCTCGCTCGACCTCCCCGAGGCGGCGGCCGACCGGCTGGCGGCGGCGCGCGTGACGGCCGCCGGGCGCGGCGGGCTGATGCGCTTCTCGTTCCACCTCTTCAACACCGAGGCGGACGTCGACCACGCGTTGGACGCACTAGCCGTCTGAGAACGGCTGCACGGGCACGCCGTGCGAGGTGTCCGTGGTGCCCAGCTCGTAGACGCCGCCGTGCTCGGTGCTCAGCTCGCGGCCGTCGTCGAGCACGACCCGCAGCTCGGCGATCGAGGAGTTCAGCGAATGGTGCTCGCCGCCCGTCGGGTCGGCGTAGCGCCACGCGACCGGCTGGCGGGGGAGCGCCTCGACGACCACGCCGGGCAGCGTGACCCGGCACGCCTCGGGGGTCGCCGTGACCTTGGCCGGGCGCGGGCCGCCGAGGCGGAAGCGCCGGCCGTCCACGTGCAGGGCGCCGTTGGCGATCCACGGGGTGAGCACGGGGCCGACGCGGACGCGGCCGGCCGAGAGGTCCAGCCAGGCGTCCTCGCCGAACGCGATGCCGTGCAGCCACACCCAGGTGGCGGCGTGCTCGGCGCCCCAGTTGTGGCCGACCATCCCCGGCCAGGAGGCGAGCTCGACGCGCCGGCCGCCGATCTCGAGCAGGCCGTCGAAGGTGGCGGCGGGGAGCGGGCTCTCGAGCTTCGTGCGCGGCAGCTTCGCGCGGTACATCCACTCGCGCGGGAGGTGGCGCAGCGGCGCCTCGCCGCCGGTGATCGAGAGGTCCCAGGCGGCGGCCCGGCCGAGGCCGGCGGCGTTCCCGCGCGCCGCGCCGGGGCCGAACGTGCTGTCGCCGATGGCGATCCACGCCCCGCTCGGCCGCTGCGGGTCGGGCAGCGTCTCCTTGACCGCGTACGGCTCCTGCTCGTCGCCGTCGAAGTAGGTGCACCACAGCGAGCCGGTCGGCGTCTCGCCCGGGCGCTGGTGGGTCGTGTAGCGGATCCAGGCGCCTCGCGGGCGATGCGGGTCCACCGCGCGCAGGTAGTAGGACTCGTAGCGGCCGTCCATCAGCGCCTTCCGTCCCTCCAGCCCAGCCACAGCCACAGCGGGTAGCTGGCGAAGATCGCGGCGCTCACCGCGTGGGTCCTCGGGCCGGCGTGCTCATCGTCGATCCGGAGGATGCCGGAGTTGAGCATCCAGTCGCGGCCCGACCTGGCGCGGCATGCCCTCGCGATCGGATGGGTCCACCTCTTGTTGAGGTAGAGGCTTACGCTCACCGCCCAGAACGCGGCCATCGTCGCGGCGCCGGCCGCCGCGGCAGGCTGTGGCTCCAGCCTCGCGAGGACGCGGCCGTTCGCGTACAGCCAGGGCGGGTCGATCAGGAACGACATGCGGCCACCTCTCCGGCGAGGCGGGTCGCCAGCGCCATGATCGTGATCTGCGGGTTGACGCCGAGCGGGCCGGGCACCGCGCTGCCGTCGGCGACGTGGACGCCCTCGGTGCCGTGGACGCGAAGGTGCTCGTCCACGACGCCGTGGCGGGGGTCGCGGTGGGCCCGGGCGGTGCCGAGCGGGTGGAAGGCCATCAGCTTGAGGTCGCGCGCCGTGGCGTCGGCGAGGGGGCGGCCGACCGGCAGGACGACGTCGCGCGCCCCGGCGGCCCGCATCAGCTCCTCGAGCCGCGCGAGGCCGGTCTTGAAGGTGGCGGTGTCGGCGTCGTTGAGGTCGTACCGGACGACGGGCCGCCCCAGCACGCTCCTGACCCGCCCGCGCGACGTGTCGGAGACCATCAGCCCGCACTGGGCGACGTGGCGGTGGCCGAGCATCAGCTCGCGCAGCCGGTCGCCGGAGAACGGGGAGGCGAGCGCGAGGTAGTCGGGCGGCCCCGCGATCCCCTCGAACACGAAGCCCTGATCGGCGAACTCGTCGACGTAGTAGGACTGCGGCACGCCGCGGCTCATGTCGACCTCCTCGTCGAAGATGCCCCACACCGCGGTGGCGGGGTGGACGGAGAGGTGGCGGCCGAGCGCGTCGCCGCCGAGGCCGCTGCGCGCCAGCAGCAGCGGTGTGTGGATGGCGCCGGCCGCCACGATCACGCGCGGCGCGCGCACCTCGACGCCGTGGGCGGCGCGCCAGGCCGCGCGCCCGGCGTGGGCGGCCACGCCGACTGCGCGGCGCCCGCGCAGCAGGATGCGCTCCGCGTGCACGCCGGTGAGGATCGTGGCGCCGGCCGCGACGGCGCGCGGCAGGTAGACCTCGCCGACATGCTGCTTGGCGCCCGTGGGGCAGCCGAAGGCGCACACGCCGGACCCCTGGCAGCCGCGGGCGTTGCGGCGCAGGTGGCCGCCGGACCAGCCGAGGCGCTCGGCGCCTCGGCGGATGATCGCCGCGTTGCGGCCGGCCAGTGCGGGGGAGACCTCGTGGACGCCCAGCGCCGCCTCGACGCGCTCGAAGTGCTCGTCGCCCAGCCCCTCGATCCCGTGCTCGGCCCTCCAGCGCTCGAGCACGGCGGGCGGGGTGCGGAAGCAGGTGCCCGAGTTCACGAACGTGGTCCCGCCGGTGCCGCGGCCGAGGGGGAGCATCAACGGCGGCCGGCCGAGCGTGACGACCTGGCCGCCGTCGCGGTACAGCCGCGGCAGCGTGTCGCGCGGCCGGGCGGTGGCCTGGGTCGCGTCGCGGGCGGCGCCCTCCTCGAGCACGACGACGTCGAGCCCCGCCTCGGCGAGCTCGGCCGCGACGACCGCGCCGCCGGCTCCGCTGCCGATCACGCACGCGTCCGCTTCGATCACCCGGGTCATGCCGCTGCGCGCCGCGCGCGTGCCTCGCGCACGCGGGCGGCGGGGTCGTGGCCGAGCACGCGCAGCACGCCGAGGTCGCCGTAGTAGCCGACGGCGGCGGCCGAGCGCAGGCCCTCGCCGAGCGGCCCGAGGCGGCGGACCCTGGCCAGCCGGGCCTCCCGGTCGCCGGTGCCGACGAGCCGGAGCGCGACCCGGAACGCCGTGCGGTTGAGCCGCGGCGCGTACGCCAGCCACGTCGCGAACGACGCGACGGCGTCGGTGTCGCCGACGGGCGGGAGCGGCGGCTCGGGGGCGGCGACCGCGTCGACGAGCCTCGCGATGGCGCGGGCCTCGCGGCGCCTCACTCGATCTCCTCCAGCAGCGCGCGCTCCTGCGCCGCGGCGAGGGCGGTGACCGCGCCGCGGGCGGCGTCGGGGTCGCGGGCGTCGATCGCTGCCGCGGCGGCGTCGTAGAGCGCCTGCAGCTCGCCGCGGTCGCGCACCAGCGCGCGGAAGTCGGCCAGCCGGGAGAAGTAGAGGTCGCGGATCGAGTTGGCGATCAGCAGCAGCACGAGGTTCCCCGCCGCCTCGATCAGCGAGGCGAAGAACGCGAAGTCCACGCCCTGGGCGGCCTCGTCGCCGTCCGCGGCGCCGATCTCCGCCGCCAGGCGGATCAGCGTCTCGGCCTGCGCCTCGTCGCGCCGCGCCGCGGCGAGCCCGGCCGCCTCCGCGAGCAGCAGCCGGCGCGCCTCCATCACCGCGCGCAGCACCTCGCGGTCCTGCTCCAGCCCGCCGCCGAGCGCGTGCACCAGCACGTCCAGCCCGCCGTGGGCTCGCCAATCGCGGACCCGCATCGCGTCGCCGTGACGGACCTCGATCAGGTTCATCTGCTCGAGCCGCTTGATGCCCTCGCGGACGGTCGCCATGTTGACGCCGAGGTCGGCCGCGAGGGCGCGCTGCGTGGGCAGGCGCTCGCCCGGCGCGTGCCGGCCGGCGAGCACGTCGGCGGCGAGCTTTCGGAACACGATGTCGGAGGCGGCCATGATTGTTCGGAACAATTTAGCGAATCCGTCCGACCACCCCCCTACGGTGCGCCGCATGCCTCTCTGCTTCATCGAGCCGCAGGACGCCATCAGGGTCATCGCGGAGTCCGTCGGCCGTGAGGCGCGCCGGCAGCTGCTGGGGGAGCTGGTGCGCGCCTGGGTCGACGAGATCCCGGAGGCGGAGCTCGCCTCGCACTACGCCAAGGCCGTCGCCGACCTGGACGAGCACGACCTGTCGATGCTCGCCGCCTGGCACGCCTCCATGGAGGTGGGCATGCCCGTCGCCAACAAGGAGTTCCTGGTCAACGCGTTCCCGGCGCTGGGCGACAACCGCCGCGAGGCGCTGAAGATCGCCGCCGGCTTCCGCGGCGAGGATGCGTTCAACGCGGGCGTGGCCGAGGAGCAGGCGCTGGAATCCGTGCTGCCCTGGCTGTCCGAGGCACGCGCGACCGAGCTGCTGGCCGAGTGCCTCGAGCTCTACTGCTGGGACCGCATGGGCTGCGAGAACTAGTGCCCTGAGGGCACTAGCCGATCTCGTAGCGGACGGCTGAAGTCGAGCCGTCGCGGAACGGCATGCCGTGCGCGACGGGTCCGACGCGCTTGAACCCCGCGCGCTCGGCCACCCGCTGGGAGGCGACGTTGTCCGCGTGGGCGAGGATCGCCAGCTTGCGGATCCCGTGCTCGCCCCGCGCCCAGTCGACGACCGCGCGCACCGCCTGGGCCATCACGCCGTCGCCCCGGGCCTCGGGCGCCAGCCAGTAGCCGATCGTCCCGCCCTCCCAGGCGCGGATGCCCACGACGCCCAGGAACCGCTCGCCGCGCAGGACGACGAAGTTGTGCTCGCCCTGGGTCTCGCGCAGCTCCTCCTGCTCGGCCAGCCACGCCCGCGCGTCCGCCTCGGTGTAGGGCACCGGGATGGCCGGGATGAAGCGCGGGATGTCGGGATCCGCGCAGGCCGCGGCGATCGCCGCCGCGTCGCCCTCCTCGGGAGGGCGCAGCAGCAGGTCGCCGGCGCGGAGGATCACGTCAGGCGCGGCGCAGGACGTCGTAACGCCCGACGCCCTCGTGTCCCTCGAGCCGCCAGCGGAAGAACGCGCAGTCGAGCCGGAGCTGGCCCAGCTCGAGCGTCGAGCCGCACAGCACCTCGCCCGAGCCGCGCGCCGGGAACTCGTCATCGTCGTCGACCCACAGCTCGAGCCCCGCGCGCCGCTGGCGCCCGTCGCCGTCGTAGGTCGTCGAGAGGCGGGGGTCGCCGATCGGGGCCGCTCCGTCGGGCCCCAGCAGCGCCGCCCACACGGGCTCGTCGGCGTGCACCGCGCCCTCGGGGCGCACCGACTGCAGCGCGAGCGCCGGGCCGTCCTCGATCCACGCCGAGACCGTGCGCGCGGACTCCAGGCGGGCCCAGTCCGGCTCGCCCCACGCATGGCCGCGCTGGCCGAGGCAGCGGATCGTCGACGCGCCGGCCGCCGACGGTCGCCGTGCCGCTGACCATGCAGACCTGCTCGTAGCCGGACATCCCACCGGCGCCGACGAACTCGTCCGAGACCTGGGCCGCGGGGCCGAGCGCCTCGAAGGTCAGCTCGAAGCCGCTGGCCGGCAATCGACTGGGTATGCTCCTCGCCCTCCAGCGCCACCGTCCAGCGCGCGAGCGGCTCCTCGACGGTCGTGCGCAGGCCGCCGGCCGACACCGCGTCCCACGCCTCGCCCTCCACGTCCAGGCCGCCGACCGCGAGGGCCGCCACCGGCTCGCGCCCGGAGAACAGCACGGCGAGCGCCGAGGCGCCCTCGCCGGAGATCCCGAGCCGCGCGAGGCCGTAGACCCCGGCCGCGGCGTCCGCGAAGGAGAACGTGACGGCGTCCGCGAAGGCCGGCCCGCTCGGGGTCCGCGCGGCCTCCTGCCCGGCGTCGATCACCGGCTTCCGCGATCCAGCCCGTCGGGCTCGACGTCGACCGCCGAGCCCTCGACGTCATAGGCCTGGGGCCGCATCCGCGGCGCCGTCGCCGCGGCGACCATCCGCGCCGCGAAGCGCCGCACCAGCAGCGCCCGCACGAGTGCCCGCGTGGGCGGGAGCAACAGGAACACGCCGAGGATGTCGGAGATGAACCCCGGCGTCAGCAGCAGCGCGCCGCCGCCCAGCACGAGGATCCCGTCGAGCGTCTCGCGCGCCGGCGGGCGCCCGCGTCTGGAGCGCCTCGTTGAAGCGACGCCAGGCCGCGCGGCCCTGCGAGCGGGCGAGCAGCGAGCCCAGCACGGCGTCCGCGATCAGCAGCGCGATCGTCCACCAGATGCCGATCAGCTGCCCGACCTGGATCAGGATCGCCAGCTCGGCGATCGGCACGACGATGAAGAGGATGAGCAGGACGGGGAGCATGGGCTCCCTACACGTTAGGTGAAGGCGGGCGCCGGGCCGCTCAAACGCACGGCCGGGAGCCGGTGGAGGCCGACCGCCTCGATCAGCCGCCGGATCTGCGGCTGGGCACCGGCCAGCCAGAGGGTCTGCTCGTGCGCGCGCAGCCGCTGGGCGAGGCACGCGAGGTCCACGATCAGCGACGAGTCGGCCGACCTCAGCTCTGAGAGGTCGACGATGACGTCGCGGGAGGCCTGCAGGGCAGCCGACAGGGGACGCCGCCGGCGCCCCTTCGTAGCCATCCCCTCGTCCCCCGCGATCACGAGGATCGCGTGCTGTTCGTCGAAGCGAACGATTGTTGGAACCTAGTACAAACCCCCCGGTTCGTACAAGGCTCGTCGATACCATCTTCGGTCATGGTCGACGAAGAGGAAGTCACCGAGGCGCTGAGCGAGGTCATCGATCCCGAGCTGGGGTTGGACTTCGTGGAGCTCGGCCTCGTCTACGGCGTCGAGATCGACGGCGGCAAGGTCAACATCACGTTCACGCTCACGACCCCCGCGTGCCCGATCGGGCCGCAGGTCTCGGAGCAGATGCAGGAGTTCGTCGGCGCGCTCGAGGGCGTGACCGAGGTGGTCACCAACATGGTCTTCACCCCGCCGTGGACCCCGGACAAGATGTCCGAGGACGCGAAGTTCGCGCTCGGCTACTGAGCGCCGTCCAGCGGCCACTCCGACGCTTCGACCGCAGTCTCGCGGTCCCAGTGCCCGTACGCCTCCTTGGCTGAGCTGGTCGTCTCGCGCGCCGAGGCTCCGTGCTTCGCGGCGACCTCGCTGACCGGATAGGTGATCGTGTGGTCCGGGTTGCGCGTGCCGACCATGAGCAGCGCGCATGGGCCCTCGCCGGACCCGATCACCACATGGTGCGTGCCGGGCGGGAAGTGCACGAAGTCCCACTGGCGCAGCCGGCGCTCCTGCTCCTCGACGACGAGGAGGCACTCGCCGTGCAGGACCAGGAACGCCTCCTGGTTGCTCTCGGCGTGGTAGAGCGCGTTCGGCTCGCCCGGCTCGACGATGTGGACGTTGATGCCGAACTGCGGGAAGTGGTTCTCCCGGCTCTCGAGCGGCATGTAGCGGCCGGACTGCTTGGTGCGCAGCACCGGCGCCTCGCCGAGGTTGATCACGTACCAGCCCTCGCCGGCCGGCGTGAGCCCGAACGGCGTGTCCGCCAGGGGCGCCTCGGGGACGCTCTCCTCGCTCACGCCTTGGCCGTCTTCTTCGCGCGCGGGCGCTTGGGCTTGGCCGCCGCCACCAGCTCGCCGAGCGCGGCGTCCAGGTGGCTGCCGAACTCGTCCAGGTCGGGCATCGCGTCGTAGTCGCCGAGCAGCCCGAAGTCGATCCCGCCGTTGTAGGACATGATCGCCACGGCCAGCGCGTGGTCGCGCGGCAGGAACGCGATCGGGAAGATCTCCTGCAGCTCGCGCCCCAGCAGGTAGAGGGGGAACTGCGGCCCCGGCACGTTGGTCACGATCAGGTTGAACAGGCGCGTGGAGAAGTTGATCCGCGACGCCTGCGCGAGCACGGTCGGCGGGGCGAAGCTCTGCACGCCCGCCAGCACCTCTGCGCCGACCGCCTGCTTGGAGTCCTTGAGCCCGTCCATCGCCTCGCGCACGACGGCGAGCCGCGCCACCGGGTCCTCGACGTAGACGGGCAGCGGCCCGCGCATCGCCGCGATCCGGTTGCCGAGCTGGTGGTGCTGGTCCTGCGTGCGGATCGAGACCGGCACCAGCGCGCGCAGCTCGATCCCCTCGGTGCGCACGCCGCGCGAGCGCAGCCATTGGCGCAGCGCGCCCGCCACGACGGCGAGCACGACGTCGTTGACCGTCCCGCCCAGCCCGTCCTTGACCTTCTTGAAGTCGGCCAGCTCGTTGCGGACGTACATGAACCGCCGGTGCGGCCCGATCGGGACGTTGAGCGGCGTCTCCGGCGCGGGGTTCAGCCCCGCCCACGCGACCTCGCCGACGCCCTCGATCGCCTCGCGCGCGACCTCGAGCGAGCGCGTGGGGTGCGAGGCGGCCGACAGCGCGCGGCCGGTGAGCTCGAACGGCGTGCGCACCAGGCCCTTCACGCCGCGGGCTGCGAGCTGCGTGGCGCTCGGCTCGGGCGCGGGCACCCACGGCTCGCCCTCGTGCGGCGCCGACTTGGGCACCGGCTCGAGGTCGAACATGACCGTCGCGAGGTCCACGCCGGCCACTCCGTCGACCAGCGCGTGATGGGTCTTGGAGATCAGCGCGAAGCGGTTGCGCTCCAGCCCCTGCACCAGCCACAGCTCCCACAGCGGCTTCGTGCGGTCGAGTCGCTGCGAGTGCACGCGCGCGGTCAGCGCGCGCAGCTGCTCCTCCGAGCCGGGGGAGGGGAGCGCCGTGTGGCGCACGTGGTACTGGAGGTTGAACGTGCGGTCGTCGACCCACAGCGGGCGGCCGGTCTCGAGCGGCGGGAACGCGAGCTTCTGCCGGTAGCGCGGCGTCAGGTGCAGCCGGCTGCGGATCTGGTTGCAGAAGTCCTCGTAGTCCGGCGGCGGGCCCTCGAAGATGAGCAGCGCGCCGACGTGCATGTGGGCGTTCTCGACCTCCTGGGCCAAGAACGACGCGTCGACGGCCGTGAGCCGATCACCGTGGGCCTGCGCCATTGGGGCGGAGCCTACTGGCTCAAATGAGCGCTGTCGCCAGGCCCGTCGCGACGGCCGCGACGAGGATCCCGGTGAGCACCGGCTCGTACCCGCCGCTCTCCGCCAGGCGCCGGAACAGCGGCCGTCCGGCGATGTGCGCGAGCACCACCAGGGGCACGAACACGGCCACCAGCCAGGCGCGCGGGACGGCGCCCGAGGTGCCGGTCACGACGAGCGCGAGCACCCCGATCACGCTCAGCCCGAGCTGGCAGACGGTGAGGGTGTCGCGGAAGCGCTCCGGCTCGTCGCCGCGGCCGAGCATGTACACGAGCAGCGGCGGCCCGCTGGTGTTGGTCGACGTCACGAGCCCGCCGGCGGTGAAGCCCGTGACGGGCGCCGCCCACCACCGCTCGTGCGCGCGGCGCTCCGGCCGCAGCCGGCGCGCGGCCAGCGTCGCGAGCACGCCGACGGAGACCGCCACCTGCAGCGCGGTCGCGTCGAGCGAGCGCAGCGCCGCGACGCCCAGCACCGCGCCCGGTACCGACCAGCCGAGGATGCGCGCGCTCGCCGGGACGTCGGGTCGCGGGCGGCGCCCCTCGGTGGCGAGCGTCAGCACCCCGATCTCCATGCCCAGCAGGAGCAGCAGTCCGATCGCCTCGCGCGGCTCGAGCGCGGCGAACATCAACGGGGCGGCGAGCACGGCGAAGCCGAAGCCGGTCGCCGATTGCAGCGCGGCGCCGACCACCACTCCCGCGCCCGCCGCGAGCAGCAGCGGGGTCACACACCCCACCGTAGAATGAGACGCCGGGAGCGACGAACGGGGGACGTATGGCGTGGGACTTCTCGACGGAGCCGGAGTTCCAGGAGCAGCTCGACTGGATGCGCGCGTTCGTGCGCGAGGAGGTCTGGCCGATCGAGAGCATCTTCTCCGAGTTCTCCGACGACGCGTTCCGCCGCGCGATCGCCCCGCTGCAGGAGCAGGTCCGCGAGCGCGGGCTGTGGGCGGCGCACCTCCCGCCCGACCTCGGCGGGCAGGGGTTCGGCCAGGTCAAGCTCGGGCTGATGCACGAGATCCTCGGCACGAGCCCGTTCGCGCCGGTCGTGTTCGGCAACGCCGCGCCCGACAGCGGCAACAGCGAGATCCTCGCGCTGGCCGGCACCGAGGACCAGAAGCAGCAGTGGCTGCACCCGCTGCTCGCCGGCGACCTCAAGTCGGCGTTCTCGATGACCGAGCCGCAGACCGCCGGCTCCGACCCGACGCTGCTCGAGACCACCGCCGTCCTGGAGGGCGACGAGTGGGTGATCAACGGCCGCAAGTGGTTCTCCTCGAACGCGTCGGTCGCCGACTTCCTGATCGTGATGGCGGTCACCGACCCGGACGCGCACAAGTACCAGCGCGCCTCGATGCTGATCGTCCCGACCGACACACCCGGCCTGCAGATCCTGCGCGACATCCCGACGATGGAGCACCCGTACGAGCACTACGGGCGCTACGGCGGGCACTCCGAGATCGCCTACGAGGACGTGCGCGTGCCGGCCGACGCGCTGCTCGGCCCGCGCGGCGCCGGCTTCCTGATCGCCCAGCAGCGGCTCGGCCCCGGGCGCATCCACCACTGCATGCGCTGGCTCGGGGTCTCCCAGCGCGCATTCGACATGCTGTGCGAGTACGCGGTCACCCGCTACGCGCACGGGTCGCTGCTGAGCGAGAAGCAGACCGTGCAGAACTGGATCGCCGACTCGGCGGCCCAGATGCACGCGGCGCGCCTGATGACGCTGCACGCGGCGTGGAAGATGGACACCGAGGGCGCCGCCGCGGCGCGCCAGGAGATCGCGCTGATCAAGTTCTACGGCGCCGGCGTGCTGCACGACGTCGTCGACCGCGCGCTGCAGGTCCACGGCTCGCTCGGCTACTCGACCGACCTGCCGCTCGAGCAGATGTACCGCTTCGCGCGCGCGGCGCGGATCTACGACGGGCCCGACGAGGTGCACCGCCAGAGCGTCGCCCGCCGGATCCTGCGCGGCTACGAGGCGCCGGAGGACGGCGTCCCGACCGAGCACCTCCCGACCCGCCGCGAGCAGGCCCGCGAGCGGTTCGCCGACCTGCTCGAGGCGGTGACCTCCAACGACTAGGCCCGGTCTGGTGATCGCGATGGTGGCGCTGCCGGCCGTCATCGTGGTCGCCCTGGTGCTCGCCCTCGCGGGCGGGGAGGAGGAGGCGCAGCCGGGCGCCGCGCTGGCGCGCGCCAAGGTCGACCGCTTCGACTCCGCGCGGGCCTGGAGGCACCTCACGCGCCAGGTGAAGCTGGGGCCGCGCCCGGCCGGCTCGCCGCCCTCGCGCAAGCTCGCGGCCTACATCCGCAAGCGGATCCCGCGCGGGCACTACGAGAACGTCGGCGGAGGCCTGCGCAACGTCGTCGGGCGGATCCCGGGGAAGCAGCCGGCGGTCGTGGTGGCCGCGCACTACGACACCAAGGACCTGCCCGGGTTCGTGGGCGCCAACGACGGCGCCGGCGGCACGGCGGCGGTGCTCGAGATCGCCCGCGCGCTGCGCGGCGAGAAGCGGCCGAAGGGCGCGCCCGAGATCCGCTTCGTGTTCTTCGACGGCGAGGAGGCCACCGACGACGACCGGCCCTTCGAGGAGACCGGGCTGCGCGGCTCCAAGGCCTACGCGGAGCGCCACGAGGGCGACGTGCGGGCGCTGGTGCTGCTCGACTTCGTGGCCGAGAAGGGCGCCATGCGCATCCCGCGCGAGTCCAGCTCCAGCCTGGGGTTGTGGCAGAAGCTGCGCCGGTCCGCCAAGCGCGTGGGGGCCGGGAAGGCGTTCCCGGACGAGACGCAGGGCGCCGATCACCGACGACCACACGCCCTTCCTGGAGCAGGGCGTGCCGGCCATCGACCTGATCGACTTCACGTTCCCCTGCTGGCACAAGCGCTGCGACGACCTCTCCGCCGTCTCCGAGCGCTCGCTCGACACCTCCGGCGAGGCGGTCCTCGAGCTGCTGCGCACCTGGCGCTAGCCTGGGTTGCATGCCCGTCGAGAAGCTCCTGCTCGCAGCACCCCGCGGCTACTGCGCCGGCGTCGACCGCGCCGTGCAGACCGTCGAGCGCGCGCTCGAGCTCTACGGCGCGCCCGTGTACGTGCGCAAGGAGATCGTCCACAACAAGCACGTGGTCGCCCAGCTGCGCGAGCGCGGGGCGATCTTCGTCGAGGAGCTCGACGACACGATCCCCGAGGGCGCGACGACGGTGTTCTCCGCCCACGGCGTGTCGCCCGCGGTGCACGCCGACGCCGAGCGGCGCAACCTGCAGACGATCGACGCGACGTGCCCGCTGGTCACCAAGGTGCACCGCGAGGCCGTCAAGTTCGCCACCGAGGGCTACACGATCGTCCTGATCGGCCACGCCGGCCACGAGGAGGTCGAGGGCACGATGGGCGAGGCGCCCGAGCACATCGTGCTCGTGGAGACCGAGGCCGACGTCGACGCGCTCGAGGTCCCGGATCCGGAGCGCGTCGCCTACATCTCCCAGACCACGCTGTCGGTCGACGAGACGCGCGCGATCATCGGCCGCCTGCGCGAGAAGTTCCCGGCCATCACCGGGCCGCGCACCGACGACATCTGTTACGCGACCACCAACCGCCAGGCGGCGGTCAAGCAGATGGCCGCCGAGTGCGACCTCGTGCTGGTGATCGGCTCCCAGAACTCCTCCAACTCGCAGCGCCTCGTCGACGTGGCGCGCGACTACGGCGCCGACGCGCACCTGATCGACAACGAGGCCCAGGTCCGCGACGAGTGGCTCGAGGGCGCCCGCGTGGTCGGCATCTCCTCCGGCGCCAGCGCGCCCGAGGAGCTCGTCACCCGCCTCGTCGAGTTCTTCCGCGCCCGCGGGACCGAGGACGTCAGCGAGTTCGAGGTCATGCGCGAGGACGTCCGGTTCATGCTGCCGAAGTCCATCCGGCAGGCGTTGACCGCAGCCGCCGGGTAACGCCAACTGAGCGGCAACGCGCCAGCTCCACGAACCTCGCTCAAGTTCTCCGGGCGACCTGCCGATAACTCACGAAGAGTCGCCCGAGAGGCGGCTCGACTCGTTTAAGGCCAGCCCCACCGCCCGCATCGCCTCCATCACCCGACCTAAGGGGTCAGACCCTTTATGTGGGTGGAATGAAGCAACGGACCAGTTGGCAATCACCGCGTAGGCGATCGGCGCCGCGCGGGGTGGGAAGGCGGCCGGCGTCGGCGCGGACGCCCTCGTCGGTGCCGGTCTTGTTGCGCAGCCGGCCGACGTGGGCCAGCGGGTCGAGGTGGAGGCCGGAGGGGACCATCGAGAGGTCGGCGTTGCGCCCCAGCCAGCCGGCGACGAGCGGGGGCATCTCGCTCGCGAAGAGGCCGGCGAGCTCGCGCGCGGTGCCGCCGGCCAGCCGCGGCGGGTGGTCCGGGCCGCGGGCGTCGCGGACGAAGTCGTGCAGCGCGGTGTGCTCGAGCCGCGGCACGGTGTCGAGGCCGAGGCGCCGCAGGAGGACGTTGGTGGCCAGGTTGTCGCTGTGGGCGCCGATCAGCGCGGCGACGTCGGCGGCGGGCAGCACGTCGACGCCGAGGTCCTGCCAGAGCCCGGAGTCGGCGACCTCGTCGGCGGGCGTGCGCCGCAGCGGCTCGGCGGGGTCGAGGTCGCCCTCGTCGATCGCGCGCGCCGCCTCCAAGCAGGAGCAGGAGCTTGCCCACGCTGGCGATCGAGAGCACGCGGTCGGGCTCGTGCTCCAGGAGCACCTCGCCGTCCGGGCCGACCGCGTAGGCGCCCCAGTCCGCGCAGTCGGGGAACGTCAGTCCGCCAGCCACCGCCGGATCTCGTCGCCGTGCTCGTCGAGCTTCGGGGGTGGGCGCCGGATCGGCGGGCGCTCGCCGTCGACGCGCAGCGGCGGGCGGATCAGCCCGACGCCGCCGTGCTCCTCGGTCGGCTCCATGCCCAGCTCGTCGGCCAGCGCGAACGCCTCGTCGACGCCGTTGACCGGGCCGGCGGGGACGGCGGCGGCGCGCAGCGCCCCGACCCAGTGGTCGGCGCCGTGGCGCGCGAACGCCTCCGAGAGCAGCCGCTCGAGGACCTCGCGGTGCTGGACGCGCGCGGCGCTGGTGGCGAAGTGCGGGTTGTCGGCCAGCTCGGGGAGGTCGACGGCCTCGCACAGCCGCGCGAACAGCCGGTCGTTGCCGACCGCGACGGCGATCGGGCGGTCGGCGGTCTCGAACGGCTGGTAGGGGACGATGCTCGGGTGCAGGTTGCCGCGGCGCGATGGCGCGACGCCGCCCGCCACCCACGACGAGCCCTGGTTGAGCAGGGCGGTCAGCGCCGAGTCCATCAGCGAGACCTCGACGTGGCGCCCCCGGCCGGTCCGCTCGCGCTCGAGCAGCGCGCCCTGGATGCCGTTGGCGGCCAGCAGCCCCGCGATCAGGTCGACGACCGCCGCGCCGACCTTGGTGGGCGGCCCGTCGGGGTCGCCGGTGACGTGCATCAGCCCGCCCATCGCCTGCAGGAGGAAGTCGTAGCCGGGCAGCGTGCGCCCCGCCTCGCCGGTGCCGAACGCCGTGACCGAGCAGGACACCAGCCCGGGGTTGCGCTCGCGCAGCGTGTCGCCGTCGAGCCCCCACTCCGCCATCAGCCCGGGGCGGAAGGACTCCACCAGCACGTCGGCGCGCTCGCCGAGGCGGCGGGCCAGCTCGCGGTCGCCCTCGTCGGTGAGGTCGAGCGCCACCGAGCGCTTGTTGCGGTTGGTGACGAGGTAGTAGGTGCTGTCGCTCCCGGCCCACGGCGGGCCCCAGGCGCGCGTGTCGTCGCCGGTCCCGGGGCGCTCGACCTTGACCACGTCGGCGCCGAGGTCGCCCAGCACCATCGTCGCGTACGGCCCGGCGAGCACGCGCGAGAAGTCGGCGACCAGGAGTCCGTCCAGCGGGGGCATCGCGAGGCACCCTAGGGTGTTCCGCCCGTGCGCACGCTCGTCGTCTCCGACCTTCACATCGGCTCCGCCAAGGGCACCGACCTGCTCCGCCGGCCGGAGCTGCGCGAGCCGCTGCTCGAGGCGGTGCGCGGCGTCGACCGGCTGGTGATCCTCGGCGACGGCGTCGAGCTGCGCGATCGCCCCAAGCGCGACATCGCCGAGCTGGCGGTGCCCGTGTTCGCCGACCTGGGGAAGGCGCTCGGCCCCGACGGCGAGCTGGTGATGGTGGCCGGCAACCACGACCACGGGCTCGTGGCGGGCTGGATCGACGGGCGCCTGGAGACCGAGCGCTCGGGATTCCTGGGGCTCGAGCAGCGGATCGAGCCGCGCGACGGCGGCCCGCTCGCCGAGGCGCTGGCGCGCGCCGCGCAGCCGGCCCGCGCGGGGCTCGCCTATCCGGGCGTGTGGCTGCGCGACGACGTGCTCGCGATCCACGGCCACTACTCCGACCTGCACGCGACGGTGCCGACCTTCGAGCGCCTCGCCACCGGCGTCATGGCGCGCTGGATCGTGCGCGTGCCCGAGGCCGGCGCCTCGCCCGACGACTACGAGGCGGTGCTGGCGCCGATGTACGCCTGGATGACCGCGCTCACCCAGCGCTCCGAGCGCGCCGTCCTGTCGGCCGGCGCGGGCGCCTCGGCGCGCGCCTGGGTGACCCTCGCCGGCGGGGAGCGCCGCAGCCGCCCCGTGCGGTCGCTCGCGCTCGGCGCCGGCTACGCGGGCGTCGTGGCGGCGCTCAACGCCGCGGGCCTGGGACCGCTGGAGCGCGACCTGTCGGGCGCTTCGCTGCGGCGGGGCTACCTGCACGGGATCGGCGAGGTGCGCGCCGCCTCGGCGTGACCGCGCCGTACCTCCTGTGGGGCCACTCGCACCGCGCCGGCCCGTTCGACCGCGACGACGCCTCGGAGTGGGTCACGCCCGCGGGCACGCGGATCCTCAACACGGGCTCGTGGGTCTACCAGCGCCACTTCCTGTCCGAGCGCCCGAACGTGTCGCCCTACTGGCCGGGCACCGCCGTCCTCGTCGAGGACGCCGGCCCGCCGCGGCTCATCCGCCTGCTGGGCGAGCGGGGCCATCGGGAGCTGGAGCCACTCCCGGGGTGAAGCAGGTCATGAAGCACTCGACGCCCTCGCCGACGCCCAGCTCGAGCACGCCGGCCGTGTGGTGGGGGTGCTCGACGAGCAGCTGGCAGCCGGGCTCGGACACCGCGATCGCGCGGCCGCCGACGGTCAGCTCGCCGCGCCCGGCGGTGACGGCCCACACGCCGCCGGCCTCGTACGGGCCGGAGTAGGCGCCACGCTGGTCCGCGGTCTGCGCGGGCAGCAGCAGCCCGGGCTCGTCCTCGGGGCGCACGGGCGCGCAGCGGCTCGCGCTCGACGCCGAGCAGCTCCTGGATCTCCAGCTCGGTCTCGCCGTAGGCGCCCTCGCCGTAGTGCATCGAGAACAGCGCGCCGTTGGTGTCCCACAGGTAGCGGCCGGGCCAGCCCTCGTTCCCGTAGGCATCCCACACCTGCAGGTCGGTGTCGAGCACGACCGGATACTCGATCTCCAGCCGCTCCACGGCACGGGCCACCTCGGCGTCGTCGCGCGAGGGCGGGAACGCGCCCGTGTGGACGCCGATCACGCGCAGCCCCGCCTCGGCGTAGCGCTCGTGCCACGCCTTCAGGTACGGCAGCGTGCGCAGCGAGTTGATGCGGCAGAAGTCCCAGAACTCGACCAGGACCGGCCGGCCGCGCTGCTTGTCCATCCGCAGCGGGGCGACGTTGAGCCAGGTCAGATCGCGCGGGAAGGCGGGCGCCGGGATGGTCGCGGGCTGGGCTCGCACGGGTGCTTTCGAACGTAGCAGCGGGCCCCCATACGATCGTCCAGGTTGCGCGCAGAGGCGCGTAGAGGCGAAACTTTCGCGCTCCCCGCGGTATCTCTTGTGAACCTCATCGAAGACTCCTGAGGAGGAGACCTCTTGCGTAAGACTCTGATCGTCGCTCTCGCGGCGCTCACCGCCCTGGCTCTTTCGGCCGTCGCCATCGCCCAGACCACCCAGTCCGCGACGCTGACGACGACCGTCTCGCCGAAGAAGGCCGGTACGAAGAAGAAGCCGGCCAGCACCAAGCTGTACTTCAAGGTCGTCAACCAGAACCCGAACGCCACCCTGCGTGATCTCGAGATCAACCAGCCGAGCACGCTCAAGCTGTCGGGTAAGGGCTTCCCGAAGTGCGGCGAGGACGACATCATCAACGACGACTGCCCCAAGGGCTCGCTTCGTCGGGACCGGCACCGCGTCGGCCATCCTCGGCGTCAACAACCCGCCCGAGAAGGCCCGCACGCCGCTGACCTTCAAGATCAAGGCCTTCGTGACCGGCGCCAAGGGCATCAGCTTCCGCCTCGCCGCCAACGAGATCCCGACGCTCGTCGTCGTCTCGCCGGGCAAGATCTCGAGCAACGGCCGCAAGCTCAGCATCCACGTGCCCGAGTCCGCGCAGTCGCCTGACGGCGTCACCTACGCCGGCCTGCAGGACATCGTCAGCACGATCGGCGGCAAGTACAAGAAGCACAAGCTCATGCAGCGCCACGGGCTGCAAGAAGGGCGAGCACAAGCTCAACACCAAGCTCTTCTTCCGCAACAACGGCGCCGACGCCGGTGGCACCGCCACGGCCAAGGACGGCGCTCCCTGCAAGAAGAAGTAGAGCTCTCAGCTCACTTCTGAGTCGTTTCGACGGCCCCGCTCCGGCGGGGCCGTCGTCGTTAAGGCGCCTGCCTAGAGTCTCCCGCCGTGCTGCTGTTCGCCCACGGCATCGTCGGCCGCGCCGACCTCCCGATCCCGCAGGCCTGGTTCTGGGTCGCGGCGGCCGTCGTGCTCGTCCTGTCCTTCGCCGCGCTGGCGGGCGGCTGGACGCGCCCGCGGTTGGAGCACGTGCCCGAGCGGCCGCTGTTCAAGATCCCGCTGGCGGTCGAGATCGTCCTCGGCGCGCTGGGCGTGCTCGCCTTCGGTGTGACCGCCTACGCCGGCCTGGCCGGGACCGACTCGCAGTCAGACAACCTGGCGCCGACCGCGGTCTACGTCGGGTTCTGGGTCGGCGTGCCGTTCCTGTCGCTGCTGATCGGCGACTGGTTCCGGCTGGTCAGCCCGTGGCGTGCGATCGGCCGCGCCGTCGGGTGGGCGACGAGGGGCGGCGAGAGCGAGTCGTTCCCGTATCCGGAGCGGCTCGGCCACTGGCCGGCGGTGGCGGGGATCCTCGCGTTCGTGATCTGCGAGCTGTGCTGGGCCACCGGCCGCGAGCCGGGGCCGCTCGGCGTGCTGATGCTGGTCTACCTCGTCGTCCAGCTCGTGGGGATGGGCGTCTACGGCGTCGAGCCGTGGACCCGCCGCGCCGACGGCTTCGGCGTGTGGTTCGGGATGTTCGCGCTGCTGTCGCCGGTCGGCCGCCGGGCCGACGGCCGGGTCGTGCTGCGCCCGCCGGTCGTCGCCGCCACGACGCTGCGCGCCGGCGCGGGCACGGTGGCGCTGCTGATCGTCGGCGTCGCCTCGACGGCGTTCGACGGGGCCGCGGAGGGCGCCCTGTTCAACGACGTGCGGGTGGAGCTGCAGGACTTCTTCGTCTCGCTCGGCTTCTCGCTCGGCACCGGGCTCGAGCTCGCCTTCCTCATCGGCCTGTTCGTCGCCATCGCCATCGTCGGCACGCTCTGGTGGCTGGGCACGGAGGGGATGGCGCATGCCGGATCGGGGCTGAGCCGGCGCGAGCTGAGCCTGAGCTTCGCCCACACGCTGGTGCCGATCGCGGCGGCCTACATCGTCGCGCACTACTTCTCGCTGCTGGCCTACAACGGCCAGGACCTGTGGCGCCTCGCGTCAGACCCGCTCGGGCGCGGCTCGGACCTGTTCGGCGGCGCCGGCGGGCGGATCGACTACTCGGTCGTCTCCGCCACGGCGATCTGGTACGTCCAGTCCGGGGCATTGGTCGCCGGCCACGTCGCCGCGCTGGTGCTCGCGCACGACCGCGCGCTGCGGATCCACGGTTCCGCCCGTGCGGCCGTCTCATCGCAGATCGTCATGCTGTTGCTGATGGTCTGCTTCACCCTGCTCGGCCTGTGGTTGCTCTCGGCGGCGCTCAACGCATGATCCTGTTCGCGCACGCCGGCCACTGGCTGGTCCAGCTCATCTACCTGGTCCCGCTCGCGGTGCTCGTCGGCGTGATCCTCGCCGGGCGCATCCGCGATCGTCGCGAGGCGGCGAACGAACAGGTAAGTGAGCCGGGACCGGAGTGAGTTTGCAAGACCCGCGGGTGAGGTACGAAGCGGCCATGCTCGCCTCAGCGGCCCGCGACGAGCTGTTCGTCCTCTGGAGCGCAGCCCGCGCCGAGGCGAACATCGCGTACGACGACTGGTGCGCCGAGCCGGGCCGCGACGCGTATCTCGTGTACCGCGCCGCCGAGGACCGGGCGGACGCCGCCGAGGTCGCCCTGAGCGGCTCCGCGTCACCTCAGCTCGCCCTCGCCTGACAAGTCGGCAGGCATTGCCTGCCCGTTTGGTGAATGCTGTGCGTGGATCCGGCGTGGTCACGAACGCAACCTTCGCGCCACATGGCGCGTAGAGCAGTAGTAGACCGGGAAGGCGGCCGGTCAAGGAGCACCACATGAGCGTCAACGAGCTGAAGTCACTTCTCGATCAGGTCGCCGACACGCGCGAGCTGGTCCTCCGACGGCAGGCCACATGGGCGCCGGTGCACGACGCGTGGAGCGACGCCCGCGAGGACGCGGCCGAGGCCTACCGGGTGTGGCGGCTGCAGCGCGACGCGACGTCCTACTCGGCCTATCGCGCGGCGCAGGATCGCGAGGACGCCGCCCAGGACGCCCTGGCGGCGTCGGGCTAGCTAGCCGGCCCGGCTCGGGCGCGTCGCCGGCAGCGGGGTGACCGTCGCCTCGATCTGCGCGCGCATCGGCTCGTAGTCGGGCGGGAGCGCGAGCTTCTCGCCCAGGCTCTCCAGCGGCTCGTCGGTGGTGAAGCCGGGCCCGATGGTGGCGATCTCGAACAGCACGCCGCTGGGCTCGCGGAAGTAGACCGAGCGGAAGTAGAAGCGGTCGATCACCGGGGTCGGGCGGGCGCCGGCGCGCAGCACCCGCTCGCGCCACTCGTTCTGCTCGTCGGGAATCGTCGCCCACGCCACGTGGTGGATCGTCCCCGCCCCCTGGATCCCCGGCTCCCCGGGCGGCGCGTCGTAGGCGTAGACGGAGCCGCGCGAGCCGCCGCGCGCCTCCCAGCCGTCGCCGGAGGGCGAGAACTCCAGCGCGCCCTCGAGCAGCGCGCGGCTCTGCTCGGGATCGGACGCGTACGCGCGCACGCCGTCGAAGCCGCGCAGCGCGTGCTCGGCGGGGATCTCGGGGTGCTCGGCGAGCAGCGGATCGTCACCGCTCTCGTCGACCACCAGCTCCTGCACGAGGCCCTCGGGATCGGCGAACCGCAGCGCGCCGCCGCGCGGGCGGTCGACGGCGACGCCCTCGCCGGCGAGGCGCTCGGCCCAGAACGACAGCGCGTCCTCGGAGGCCGACCCGCCAGCCGATCCGGTGCACCATCCCGCGCCCGGCGCGGCCGGGCTGGGCGCCGGGGTACTCGAAGAACGTCAGGTCCGAGCCGGCGCTGCCCACCTCGTCGGCGTAGAAGAGGTGGTAGACGGTCGGGTCGTCCTGGTTGACGGACTTCTTGACCAGCCGCAGGCCCAGGACCCGCGTGTAGAAGTCGACGTTGCGCGGCGCGTCACCGGTGATCGCGGTGATGTGGTGGATCCCCTCGAGTCTCATCGCCGACCTCAAAGGGTGCCACGCACGCGCGCCGCGCGTCGTCGCGTCACTTCTTCTTCGCGCGCGTCCTCGCCGCCTTCTTGGCGGCCTGGCTGCGCTGGGCGGCCTTGCGCTTGCGCGTCGCGGCGGCCTTCTTGGCGGCGGCCTTGCGCTTGGCGGGGCCGCCCTTGGCGCGGTCCTCGAGGTCGCCGACGACCTTGCGCAGGTCCGCGATGCGCGCCTGCGCGGCCTTCGAGGGGCGCGACCCGCTCGCGCTGCCCAGCGCCTGGGAGAGATCCTTCGCCACGCGCTTGCGCACGCCGTTGGCGCGGAGGCGGTCGAACAGGGCGTCGGCTTGGGACTTGGCCATCGGTGGCTCCTCGGTCGGGGAAGTAGTGCGTTCTTCCCCGAGCGGGCGCGCGCCATTCCTCACACCCAGATGTCCCTCACCAGCGTGTCGTAGCCGCCGTCCTCGCCCGCCACGGAGGCGCGCGCCTCGCGCCCCTCGTCGCTGCGCTGGGTGAACACCAGCCGCCCCGGGCCCATCCGCCGCCGCCACGCGCGGTGGAACGCCTCGGCGCGCTCCTTGCGGCGGGCGAGGTCGTGCGGCACGGGGTGCAGGCGCTCCGGGAACGGCGGGCGCCGCGTCAGCACGCGCCCGAGCAGCCGGCTCGCGCCGACACCGGGCTCGGCCAGCGGCCGCCCGACGAGGTAGCGGGGGTTGTCGCTGACGCCGGCCAGCTCCTCGAGCGCGGTCGCGAACGCCTGGCTCTCCTCCGGGGTGGCGGCGGTCAGCACGCAGCGCACGTAGCCGCTCACCCGCGGCTCGATGGTCAGCGAGGCGGCCGCCTCGTCGGTCATCTCCCCGAGGTCGCGGTAGGCGTCGACGACGGCGCCGCCGGCGGCCTCGAGCGGGAGCGCGACCGGCAGCCGGGAGCGCGCCCTGGCGAGCCGGGCGGCCGCCCAGGCCGCCCCGGCCGGGCGCCAGCGCGATCCCCGCCAGCAGCGCCGGCACTCCGGTGGCCGCGGCCGCGGCGACCGCCACCACCGCGCCCGCGCCTCCGACGCCCAGCGGCACGCGCTGGCTGATCGGCAGGGACGTTTCCGGCGTGTCGGCCGGCTCGTCCTCCGCGGGCGCGCGCCGCGGGCGCACGACCACGGTGCGCAGCTCGGCGCCGCGATAGGGCGTGCCCAGGCGCCAGCGCTCGCGGGCCTCCTCGCGCGCCGCCGAGCGGGCGAGCATGTCGCGGTTGATGGCCGCGAAGCGGTCGGCGGGCGGCGGCGCGAACGGGCTCAGCTCCGGGTGCACGTGCGACGGGCCGGCCTCGATCTCACCGTCGTCGGCGGGGGCGAACACGTGCAGGTGGCGGCGCACGAAGCGCTCGTAGTCGGCGCTCCCGCGCACGAGCTCCGGCGCCACGCACACGACGTCCCAGTTGGAGGCCAGCTTGCGCGGATCCTCGGGGTCGAGGCGCAGCGAGCGCCCGCGCGACTGGTGCACGGAGACGCCGGTGGCCGCCACGCCGAGGTCGACCAGCACGTTGACGGCGGGGCAGTCCCAGCCCTCGCCGAGCAGGCCGCGGGTGCCGACCAGCACGCCGGTGGTCCCGCGCACGAGCAGGCGCGTGGCCAGGTCCACCCAGGCGCGCGACGTCCACTCCGCCCCCGACGAGCGCAGCGTGATGAGCACACCGTCGGGCTCGGCCGCCCAGTCGGGCAGGTCGAGGTAGCCGTCGGCCTCGCGCTGCAGGGCGGCGAGCAGCAGCTCGGCGTCGTGCGGCGCGCAGCGCAGGCCGCGGCCGGAGACGAGCAGCGGCCGCAGCGGCGCGGTGCGCATGTCGTTGGCGAGCGCGGCGACGGCGTGGCGGGCGGTGCCCGGCGGCCGGGTCGAGCACGCCGGTGAGCGCGTCGTCGGGGCGCGAGGCGGCCATCTCCGCGTCGCACAGCACCAGCGCGCGCAGCGCGTCGCCGCGCGCCTCCATCTCGTGCGAGACGACCTCGACGAGCCCGATCGCCTTCGCCTGGGAGCCCGTCAGCAGCCGGTCGACCTCCGACGTGCCGCGGCGGATCCCCGTGCGGGTGAGCTGGAAGCCGAGCTGGCGGAGCGCGGCCGACACGGCCTTGTAGCGCTCGGCCGCCGGCTTCGACTCGTCGACCGCGAGGCACTTGAGCGCGTAGTCCTCGAGCAGCGCGAGCCAGTCGTCGAGGTCGGGCTGCGCGCGGTCGGCCTCGCCGCGCGCGACCGTCAGCCCGGCGGAGCCGAGGAAGCGCGCGCCCGCCCGCGCCAGACGCGGGCGGCGTCTCGGCCTCCATGCGCGCGATCACCCACCGCGGGAACGAGATGTCGCTCTCGGCGTCGTCGTGCAGCGCGGTGATCAGCTCGCGGAAGCGGGTGTCGTGCTCGGACAGCCACTGCTTCTCGGTGGTCAGCGGCTCGGTCAGCCACGCCAGCTCCTGGAACGGCGCGAGATGCCCGTCGCGGACCACCGCCGGGGTGGGGACGACGAAGTCGACCGGACCGAGCAGCTCGGCGTACAGCTCGGATTCGTCGCTGGTCAGCTCGCCGGGGGGCGTGGCCGTGAGCCCGATCACGTGCGCGTCCGCGCCCAGCTCGCCGACCACGGCGCGCACGACGTAGCCCCACAGTGAGGCGAGGTGGTGGCACTCGTCGAGCACGATCGCGCCGACCTCCGCGGCGACCAGACGCCGCACCCGCTCCTTCGCCGACGCCGACAGCAGCTGCGCGAGCTCGACGCCGGCATGCTCGCCGCGCGCGATCTCCTTCTTGACCGAGGCGGTGATGCGCCGCAGCTCGCGCTGCCTGCGGTCGTACGCCTCGCCCTCGAAGCGCTCGACCTCGCGCTCGATCTCGTCGAGGTCGGCGCCGGTGGCGGCCGCGCGGTCGGTGGCCCAGCGCAGGGCGGCGACGCGGCCGAGCGCGACCTCGGGGTCGTCGAGCTGGGCGAGCGACTGGTAGCTCAGGCAGGTGATCGGGAAGCCGGGCTCGGTGCCCGCGACCCGCGCGTCGGTGGTGAACTGGCGCACCGCGCGCGGCCATTGCATCTGGATCGCGCTGTTGGGCGCGAGCACCAGCGAGCGGCGCCCGACGCGGCGCAACAGCTCGACGCCGACCAGGGTCTTGCCCGATCCGGGAGGGGCGACGATGTGGGTCCGGCGGCGGCCGGCCGCGCGGTCGCGCTCGAACGCGTCGATCGCCAGCCGCTGGTAGCGCCGCCAGGTGCCCGTGAAGGCGAGCTCCTCGAGCATGCGGCGCGGAAGACTATGCCTCCGTCAGCCCTCGGCGGATCGCGTAGCGCACGAGCTCCACCCGGTCGCGCATGCCGAGCTTGCGCAGCAGGTTCGCGCGGTGGGACTCGACGGTCTTCTCCGCCAGGTGCAGGATCTCGGCGATCTGCTTGTTCGTGTGGGCCTCGGCGATCAGCTTCAGGACCTCCTGCTCGCGCGGGGAGAGCGGCTCCTCGGGCCCCGTCGCGTCGTCGGCCATCCAGTCGCGCACCAGCGAGCGCTGGACGGCGTTGGTGAGGAACGCCTCGCCGCGGTGCACGGCGCGGATCGCGTTGAGCAGCGCCTGGTCGACCTCGCGCTTGAGCACGTAGCCGGACGCGCCGGCCTTCAGCGCGTCGAACACGTAGCGCTCGTCGTCGTGCATCGAGAGCGCGAGCACCTGCGTCTCGGGCAGGTGGGCGCGGATCTGGCGTGCGGCCTGGAGGCCGGTCATGCGCGGCATCGAGACGTCCATGACGCACAGGTCGGGGCGCGACTGGAGGGCGCGCTCGAAGGCCTCGACGCCGTCCTCTGCCTCCGCGACGACCTCCATGTCGGGCTGGCGTTCGATCAGCAGCTTGAGGCCGCCGCGCACGATCCCGTGGTCGTCGGCGATGAGGATCTTCATGAGGCTCCCATGGTGAGTTCGATGGTCGTGCCCTCGCCGGGCGTGGAGAAGATGGTCAGGTTCCCGCCGACCAGCAGGGCGCGCTCGCGCATGCCCGAGACGCCGAGCCGGTTGCGGCCGTTCTGGTTGACGGTCAAGAAGCCGCGCCCGTCGTCGCGGACGCGCAGCAGCGTGCGGCCGACGAAGTTCAGCTCGACGTCGACGCTGGAGGCGCCGGCGTGCTGGACGACGTTGGAGAGGCTCTCCTGGGTGACGCGGTAGATCACGAGCTGCTCCTCGTCGGAGAGCAGCGGCACGTCGCCGGTGGGGCGCGTGAAGCTCGTGCGGATGCCGGTGCGCTCGCCGAAGGTGGCGATCTGGGTGGCCAGCGCGGGCACGAGGCCGTGGTCGTCGAGCGCGGTCGGGCGCAGCTCGCGCGCGAGGTGCAGCAGCTCCTCCATCGCCTGGGTGGCGAGCTGCTTGGTCTCTGAGAGCTCGTCGACGAGGTGCGACGGAGCGTCCGAGAGCGTGGCCTGGAGGCGCAGCAGGATGCCGGTGAGCGCCTGGTTGACCTCGTCGTGGAGGTCCTGGGCGATGCGCGAGCGCTCCTGCTCCTGCGCGCGCAGCACGGCGCGGCCGGCCTCGCGGCGCTCGAGCTCGAGGCGCACCATCATGCGGTTGAAGTCGGCGGTGAGGCGCTGGACCTCGCTGGAGGCGCCGCGCCACACGTCGGCGCGGATGCCGGGGGAGGAGAGGTCGACCTCGCTCATGGTCTGCACGAGGCGGTCCATCGGCTCCAGGCGGCGCCGCAGCAGCAGCGAGTTGAGGAGCACGACGCTGAACACGGCGAGCCCGAGCCACAGCAGCCCCTGGCTGTTGAAGGCGTCCTGGAAGCGCTCGCGCGCGACTATGGCCGCGACGAAGGCGGTGACGGCGACCAGGACGGTGTTGACCGCGAGCACCTGTGTGAGCAGCGTGCGCGAGCGCATCGTCCCGTTTCATCGGCACTCCGGGTCGTTTTCCTGATGGGGTCGAGGCCGGTTAGCGGGCGCTGAGCTATACTTCCTGAAGTATTGAAACCGGACCGAGTTCGAGGAATTTCCCCATGAGCCCGTCAGGCGCGGAGGTCATCCGCCAGATCAAGAGCCAGATCGAAGAGGTCGATCCCTCCGAGGTGAACTCGGCCGTCTCGAACGGCAACGGGTCCCGCCCGGTCCTGATCGACGTGCGCGAGAGCGAGGAGTGGGACGCCGGCCACATCCCCGGGGCCAAGCACGTCCCGCGCGGCTACCTCGAGTCGCGGATCGAGGGCGCGGTGCCCGACCGCTCCGATCGCGTCGTCCTCTACTGCGCCTCCGGCAACCGCTCGGCGCTCGCCGCCCACACGCTCAAGGAGATGATGGGCTACGAGAACGTCGAGTCGATGACCGGCGGGATCACGCTCTGGAAGGACCGCGGCTACGACGTCGAGGTCCCGAAGTCGCTCTCCAAGGAGCAGCGCGAGCGCTACTCGCGCCACCTGCTCGTCCCGGAGATCGGGCTCGAGGGCCAGACCAAGCTGCTCGAGGCGAAGGTGCTGCTGCTCGGCGCCGGCGGCCTCGGCTCGCCGACCGCCCTCTACCTCGCCGCCGCCGGCGTCGGGACGCTGGGCATCGTCGACGACGACGACGTCGACCTCTCCAACCTGCAGCGCCAGGTCATCCACACGACCGACGGCATCGGCACGCCGAAGGTGGACTCGGCCGAGCGCGCGATCCACGCGATCAACCCGGACGTCAACGTCGTCAAGTACGCGACGCGCCTGGACGCCTCGAACATCATGGACATCATCCCCGGCTACGACGTGATCGTCGACGGGGTGGACAACTTCCCGACGCGCTACCTGCTCAACGACGCGACGGTGCGCCTGGACATCCCGGTCGTCTCGGCCTCGATCCTCGGCTTCGACGGGCAGCTGTCCGTCTTCAAGCCGCACGACGGCCCGTGCTACCGCTGCCTGTACCCCGTGCCGCCGCCGGCCGAGCTGGCCCCCTCGTGCGGCGCCAACGGCGTCCTCGGCGTGCTCCCGGGCACGATGGGCCTGCTGCAGGCGACCGAGGTCGTGAAGCTGGTCACGGGCGCCGGCGAGCCGCTGGTCGGCCGGCTGCTGCTCTACGAAGCGCTCGGCGCGACGTTCACCGAGCTCAAGGTCCGCCGCGACCCGGAGTGCCCGATCTGCTCCAAGGACCCGTCCGAGATCTCCGACGAGGAGATGGGCGTGTTCCCGGACTACGAGGCCTTCTGCGCCGCCGCTGGCTAGGCTCGGACGTCTATGGCCACGATCAAGATCCCACCCGTCCTGCGCCCCTCCGTGGGCGGCGAGAAGGAGGTGCAGGCCGGCGGCGGTGACGTCGGAGCGGTCCTGCACGAGCTCGCCGAGCAGCACCCCGCCACCCAGTCGCAGCTCTTCGGCCCCGACGGGTCGCTCAACCGCTACGTCAACGTCTACCTCAACGACGAGGACGTCCGCGTGCTCGACGGGCTGGAGACGTCCGTCAGCGACGGCGACACGCTCGTGATCCTGCCGGCCATGGCCGGCGGCGCCGCCTGAGCCGCTTGAGCGCCTGCACCTAGCCGGGGCACCGGGTATCGTGGCCGCCGTGGCCACGATGCCGGGTCTGCGGCCGCTGGGCTTTGGAGAGATCCTCGACGTCGGGATCAAGCTCTACCTGCGGAACTGGCGTCCGCTGATCCTGTGCGTGGTCGGCCTCGTGCTGCCCGTGCAGATCGTCTCCGTCCTGCTGCTGCTCTCCGTATCGCCCGATCTGCTCGACCCGACCGCGACGTCGCCGGACCTCGAGTCGGAGGACGCGAGCGCGCTGCTCGCCGCGCAGGGCGTGAGCGCGCTGCTGCAGGGCATCGTCTACGTGATCGCGACCGCGGCCTGCTTCAAGGCGGTCTCCGACGCGTACCTGGGCTCGACGCCGAGCGCGGGCCGGTCGCTGCGCTTCGCCGTCCGCGCGCTGCCGCGGCTGCTGCTGCTCGGGCTCGTCTACGTGCTGTTCGTCGGCGTCGTGGTCGGCGTCTTCGTCCTGCTCGCCCTGATCAGCCCGATCGTGCTCGCGATCGCCATCGTCGCGGCGATCGTCCCGGTGATCTACCTCAGCGTGGCGTTGACGCTGACCGTGCCGGCGCTGCTGTTCGAGCGCGTCAGCCCGGTCAAGGCGCTCGGGCGCTCCTACCGGCTCGTGAAGGGCCGCTGGTGGTCGATCTGCGGGATCATCATCGTGGGCGTGATGCTGGTGAGCTTCATCGCCGGCATCCTCCAGGCGGTCATCCAGATCGTCCCGGCCCTGCTGGCCGACGGCAACGAGGCCGTGCTCGCGTTCTCGACCGTGGTGGCGGGGACGGTCAGCCAGCGCGCTGACGACGCCCTACACGGCGGCCGTGATCGCGCTGATCTACTTCGACCAGCGCGTGCGCAAGGAGGGCTTCGACCTCGAGATCCTCGCGCAGGGGCTGGGGGAGAGCT
Source organism: uncultured Solirubrobacteraceae bacterium (assembly GCA_963723395.1). GTDB lineage: Bacteria > Actinomycetota > Thermoleophilia > Solirubrobacterales > Solirubrobacteraceae > DATFQI01. The sequence goes on from CAVRQL010000014.1 coordinate 47,815, forward strand.
TCGACCCCGAGCCGGATCCCGCCGTCCGTCGTACATCGAGCCGGAGGTCACGCCCGAGCAGCGCGCCGCCGCGCCGTTCTGGCCGCCGCCCCCGGGCTGGAAGCCGCCGGAGGAGGCGCCGGCGAGCACCGGCGGCTGGGCGCACCCCGCGCCAGCGGAGCCGCCCGCCCCGACGGAGTCCCCGCCCGACGCGGAGGCGCCGCCGGAGGGCGAGGAGCCGCCGCGCCCGTGGGACCCGCCGCGCTCGCCCTCGTGGCCACCCGAGCCGCCCGAGCGCGGCGCCGGCGGTCTGTGACGGCGCGCCGGGCGGCGCTGCTCGCCGTCATCGCCCTCGCGGCCGCCCCGGCGCCCGCGTCGGCGGAGGACGTGACCGGCGCGGAGCTGCGCGAGCTCGCCATCCCGCGCCGCGGGCGACCCCGCCGCGCTCGAGCGCCTGAGGCTCGTCGACCGCGTGGACGGGCGCCCGGCCGACATCGCCGGGAGCCTCGAGGGCGCCGTGGGCAACGACCTGGACGGGAGGCTGCGCGCGCTCGCCGCGCCGCCGGGCGCGCCGCCGGGCCGACGCCGCCGCGGCGCGCGAGGACGCGGGCGACATCCTCGCCGAGCGCCGCTTCAACCGCACCCGGGTCGAGGGCCCGTTCCGCGGGCTCCTGCGCCGCATCGGCCGGCTCGCCGACCCGATCCGCGACCTCCTGTCGGGCGCCGACGGGACGATCCCCGGGCCGCGCTGGGTGGTGTGGGCCATCGTGATCGCGATCGCCGGCGGGCTGACGTGGCTGATCGCCGGCCGCACCGCCCGCCGCCGCGCGGCGCTCGCGCTCGCCACCTCGCAGCGCTCGGGCCGCCGCACGGACTCGCCGGCCGCGCTCGAGCGCGACGCGATCGAGGCCGAGCGCCGCGGCGAGCACGAGCTGGCGCTGCGGCTGCGCTTCCGCGCCGGCCTGCTGCGCCTCGACGAGCGCGGCGCGATCGAGCTGCGCCCCTCGCTGCCGACCGGCGAGGTGTCGCGCAAGCTGCACTCCGACGACTTCGACCGCCTGGCGGCCGACTTCGACTCGGTCGTCTACGGCGGCCGCCCCGCCGAGGCGGAGGACGTCGAGGCGGCGCGCCGCGGCTGGGACTCGGTGCTGCGATGAGGCGGCTGCCGCTCGCGCTGGCCGGCGCCGTGGTGCTGTTCGGCGCTCGCCGTCGTGCGTCATCGACCGGCTCGCGCCGACGCCCTCCGGCCCCACCTCCTCGTCGTTCGCGACCGCGCCGAAGGGCCTCGCCGCCTACGCCGACCTGCTGCGCCGCTCGGGGCACCGGGTCCAGCGGCGCGAGCGCCCGGTGGCCGGCGAGAAGCTCGACCCGGGCGTCACGCTCGTCGTGCTCGACCCGCGCGTCATGCGCCGCTCCGAGGCCCGCGCGATCGGCGCCTTCGTCCGCGCGGGCGGCCGCCTCGTGGCCGGCGGCCTCACCGGCTCGGGCTGGATCGAGGACGGGCTCGGCGGCGCGCCGGAGCCGCGCGGCGACGGCGCGCGGATCGTCCGCGCGCTCGTCCCGGTGCCCGAGACCGCCGGGCGTGACCGACGTCGAGGACCCGGAGGAGGCCGCCTGGGAGGAGCCGGGCGAGGCCCTGCCGATCGTGGGCGAGGCGGGGGAGCCGCTCGCCGTCGTCGCGGTCAGGGGCCGCGGCCGCGCGGTGCTGCTGGCCAGCGCCGCCCCGCTGCAGAACCGCGCGCTCGCACGCGCGGACAACGCCGCCTTCGCGACTCGCCGCCGCCGGGCCGCGCGACCGCCCCGTCGTGTTCCTCGAGACCGTCCACGGCTACGGCGAGGAGACGGGCCTCGCGGCCCTGCCGGCGCGCATCTGGTGGATGCTGCTCGGGCTGCTGCTCGCCGCGCTCGCGTTCGCCTGGAGCCACGCGCGCCGGATCGGGCCGCCGGAGGACGAGGAGCGCCCGCTCCCGCCCGCGCGCGGGGAGTACGTCGACGCGCTGGCCGGCGCGCTGGCGCGCACCCGCCGGCCCGCCGAGGTCGCGCGGCCGCTGCGCGAGGCCGCCCGCGAGCGGCTGGCCGCCCGCGCCGGGCTGCCGCCGGGCGCCGGCGACGACGAGCTGCGCGCCGCCGGCGAGCGCTTCGGCCTGGACGAGGACGAGGTCCGCGCGCTCGTGACCGCGCCGGTGGACCGTGACGGGGCGCTGGCCGCGGGCCGCGCCTACTCGAAGCTGGAAGGGGTGCGCGCGTGAAGGAGCTCTTCGACCGGGTCGCCGGCGAGGTGGGGCGGGTCGTGGTCGGGCAGCGGGAGCCGCTCGAGGTCGTCCTCTCGGCGCTCTCGCTCGGCGGGCACGTGCTGCTGGAGGGCGTGCCGGGCGTGGCCAAGACGCTGCTCGCCAACGCCACGGCGCGCGCGCTGGGCGTCGACTTCCGGCGCCTGCAGTTCACCCCCGACATGCTGCCCTCCGACGTCACGGGCACGATGGCGCTGCGCGAGGGCGAGCTGCGCTTCCGGCCCGGCCCGGTGTTCGCCAACGTGCTGCTCGCCGACGAGATCAACCGCACGCCGCCCAAGACCCAGGCCGCGCTGCTGGAGGCGATGCAGGAGGGGCAGGTCACCGTCGACGGCGAGCCGCACCCGCTGCCCGACCCGTTCCTGGTCCTGGCCACGCAGAACCCCGTCGAGTACGAGGGCACCTACCCGCTGCCCGAGGCGCAGCGGGACCGGTTCCTGGTCCGCGTCGACATCGGCTACCCCGACGAGGCGTCCGAGCGGGAGATGCTCCGGATGGCCCGGCGCGGGTTGACGCCGAAGGCGCTCGACGAGGTGCGCCCCGTCGCGAGCGCCGAGGACCTCGCCCGCGTGCGCGCGGAGGTGGACGCCACCACCGTCTCCGACGAGGTGGTCGCCTACGTCGTCGCGATCGTGCGGCGCACGCGGGAGCTGCCCAGCGTCTCGCTCGGCGCCAGCCCGCGCGCCGCCGTGCACCTGCTCGGCGCCTCCAGGGCGGCCGCGCGCCTCGCCGGCCGCGACTACGTCACGCCCGACGACGTGGCGCGCATGGCGGTCCCGGTCCTGCACCACCGGCTGGTGCTCACCCCGGAGGCGGAGCTCGAGCGCTTCACCGCCGACACGGCGGTCCGCAACGCGCTCGACGCGGTGCCGGTACCGCGATGACCCCGACGCCGCGGGCGGCGGCGCTGCTCGGCGTCATCGCGCTCGCGGCGCTCGTGCTCCCGTTGGCGCTGGTGGCGCTCGCCGCGGTCGTGCTGGCCGGCGCGGCGCTGGCCGACGCCCGTGCGGCGCGCGCCGCGCCGCGCGTGGAGCGCACGGTCCCCGGCGTACTCGCCCGCGGCGTGCCCGGCCGAGCTGGCCATCACCACCGAGGCCGCCCCCGCGGTGCGGGTGCGGCTGCGCCAGGCGGTGCCGCCGGAGATGCGGCTGGACCCGGCGGAGGCCGACGGGAGCCTGCGCGCGCAGCTCGTCCCGCGGCTGCGCGGGCGCCACGAGCTCCCGGCGGTCGGCACGCGCTCCACAGGCCCGCTCGGCCTCGCCGCCTGGCACCACGAGCCGATCGGCCCGGCGCAGGTGAGCGTGTTCCCCGACCTGCTGGCCGCGCGCCGCCTCGCGCTGTCGGTCCGCCAGGGCCGCTTCCGCGACCAGGGCATCTCCTCGCGCGGCCCGCTCGGCCTCGGCACGGAGTTCGAGCTGGTCCGCGACTACGTGCCCGACGACGACATCCGCCAGGTCAACTGGCGGGCGACGGCGCGCATGGGCCGCCCGATGAGCAACCAGTACCGCACGGAGCAGGACCGCGACGTGATCGTCGTCGTCGACGCCGGCCGGCTGTCGGCCGCGCCGCTGCCCGGCAGGGTCACGGTGCTCGACGCGAGCCTCGACGCGCTGACCGCCGTCGCGCTGGTCGCCGACGAGGTGGGCGACCGCTGCGGCGCCGTCGCCTTCGACGACGAGGTGCGGGTCGCGATCCGGCCCGGGCGCGCCCAGGGCACCGCCGTCGTGCGCGCGCTGTTCGACCTGCAGCCGCGGCCGGTCGACGCCGACTACGAGCTCGCGTTCCGGCGCGTGGGCGGCGCCAAGCGGGCCTTCGTCCTCGTGCTCTGCGACCTGCTCGAGGAGGCCGCCGCGCGCCCGCTCGTCGAGGCGATGCCGGTGCTCACGCGCCGCCACGCGGTCGTCGTGGCCAGCCCCGCCGACCCGAGCCTGGAGGCCGCGGTCCCGCGCACGGAGGGCGAGCTGGCGCGCGCCGCCGTCGCGGCCGAGGTCCGCGCCGCCCGCTCCCGCGCCGCCGCCCTCGTGCGCGGCGCCGGCGCGCAGGTGCTCGAAGCGCCGGCCGCGGAGCTGCCGCGCGCCTGCGTCGCCGCCTACGTGCGGGCCAAGTCCAGGGCGCGGCTGTGACCGCGCCACGCCACCAGGCCCCAGAACACGGCGGCCAGGCCGACGCCGATCGCCAGCTGCAGCGCGAGCGGCAGGTCCGGGCCGGTCAGGAAGCCCTCGCAGAACCCGCACAGCACGAGCCATGGCACCGTGCCGAGCGCCAGCTCGACGGCGAGCCGCGCCTCGGTCACCAGCGCCCTGCCGCGCCGCCGGTTCCCCGGCGCGATCATCGCCCAGCCGACGCGCAGGCCGGCCACGCCGCCGACCACGATGCAGGAGATCTCCAGCGGCCCGTGCGCGGACACGAGCCGCAGGAACGCGGCGCCGCTGCCCGCGCCGATCGCCAGCCCGCCGACGATGCCGAGGATCAGCCCGTTGAACGTCAGCGCGAGCACGGTCCCGACCCCGAACGAGATCCCGCCCGCGAACGCCGTCAGCGTCACGCGGATGTTGTTGGAGAGCACCTCGGTGGAGAACGCGGCGCCCTCCGCGGCGTCGTAGTCGCGGCCCTCGGCCGGAGGGTCGGCGGCCGCCTGCAGCTCCGGCGGGACGATGCTCAGCGCGGTGCCCGGGTCGCTGCCGGCCCACAGCCCCGCGCCGACGGCCGGCACGAGCAGCAGCGCCCACGCGATCGCCAGCACCACCGGGCGCTCGGCCAGCCGCTGCCAGTAGCCGCGCGAGAGGAAGCCCCACAGGCTCCCGCGCCGCGAGCCCTGCCCGTAGACCGTGCCGCGCCCGCGCACCAGCAGGCCCTCGAGCTGCGTCACGACCGGGTCGCCGGGGAAGCGCCGGCGGGCGTACGCGAGGTCTGCCGCGGCGCCCCGGTAGAGGCCTCCGAGCTCCCGCACGCCGTCGGGCCCGAGCCGCTCGGGGCGCCCGCGCGACTCGCGCAGCAGCGCGTCGAGACGCTCCCAGCCGGGCCCTCGCTCGGACTCGAACGCGCGTAGGTTCATCCGCCGATGGAGTATGAGGACACCAGGACGATCGCGACCCCGGAGGGCGTCGAGCTCGAGCTGCGCCTGGCCGGCATCGGCTCGCGCTTCAGCGCCGCGCTGATCGACTTCGCGATCCAGGGCGCGCTGCTGATCGCCGTGATCGTGCTGGCGACGCTGACCCTGGGCTCGCTCGGGGCGACGATCGCGACCAGCGTGGGCGTGCTCTTCGCGTTCGTCGTCTACGACGTGCTGTTCGAGGTCCGGGCGGCGGGGCGCACGCCGGGCAAGCGCGCGCTCGGCATCCGCGTCGTGCTCGCCGACGGCGGGCCGGTCACGCTGCGCGCCAGCACGGTCCGCAACCTGATCCGCCTCGTGGAGGGCGTCGCCACCTTCTACGTGCCGGCGCTGCTGAGCATCCTGCTGACCCGCGACAACCAGCGCCTCGGCGACCTCGCCGGGGGCACCGTCGTCACGCACGAGGCGGCCCCGCCGGCCGGTCCCGCCCACACGGGTCCCGCGGAGCTGCCCGAGCGGCTGCGGGCGTGGGACGTGTCGGCGGTGACCGTGCAGGAGCTGGCCGCGGTGCGCAGCTTCCTCGCGCGCCGCCACGGGTTCGAGCCGGCCGCGCGCGCGACGCTGGCGCGCAGGCTCGCCGACGGCCTCGCGCCGCGGGTCTCCGGCGCCCCGTCCGACCAGGATCCGGAGCGTTTCCTCGAGGATCTCGCCGCCGCGAAGTCATCCAAGCGTTGAGCGCCCCTTGCAGGCGCGCCGCCGCGCGTGTGGAATCCCCAGCCGTAAGCAGTCTGGATGAGGGGAGAGGTATCGATGTCGGACCTTCCGAGGGAGGACACCACCCAGGGCGCACCGCCCGGATACGCGCCGGCCGTGCCCGCGGGCGAGATGCAGGCGGCGACCGGGCCCGTCCGGCCCGCGCTCGGGCTTCTGGCGCCGCTTCGCAGCGCTGCTGATCGACGCGATCCTGCTCGGCATCGTGCAGGCGATCATCGGCGTGCTCATCGACAGCCCCGGAGCCGTCTACGCGATCTCAACGATCATCTCCTACGGCTACTACATCGCGCTCGAGGGCGGCCCGCGCGGCCAGACGGTCGGCAAGATGGCGCTCGGGATCCGCGTCATCGACTTCAACGGCGGCGGCCCGATCGGCTACCCGCGGGCGCTGGTCCGCCAGCTCGTGAAGATCGTCTCCGGCCATCCCGCTCGGCCTCGGCTACTTCTGGATGCTGTGGGACAAGGAGAAGCAGTGCTGGCACGACAAGGCGGCCAACGACGTCGTCGTCCCGGTCGACGCGTACCCCGTTCCCGCCTGAATATTAAGTTCCCGTTGTGAACGAACCCGGCCGAGCGCACGGCCGGGTTCGTCCGCAGTATTGACAAACGCAATCCGATCGGATCGGATAGCCGCATGTCGCATGCCCGCACCGGGTCGCTCGAGACCCTGCGCCGACTCAACCGCCTGCGCGTGATCCACGCGTTGCGGGACGAGGGGCTGATCTCGCGAGCCGAGATCGCGCGCCGCACGGGTTTGTCGCGGTCCACCGTTTCCAGCCTCGTCTCCGAGCTGCAGGCCGACGGGCTGGTCGTCGAGCGCTCGGAGCCCGCCGCCGCCCACGGCGACCAGGGCGGGCGCCCGCCGATCCTCCTCTCCTTCGACGCCTCCGCCGGCGTCGCGGTCGGCATCGACTTCGACCATCACCACGTCCGCGTGGCGGTCTCGGACCTCTCGTCGCGGATCCTCGCCGAGCGCGAGCAGGGCCTCGACACCGACCACCTCGCCCACGAGGGCCTCGACGCCGCCGCCGAGCTCGTCGACCAGGTGCTCACCGAGGCCGGCGTCGAGTCGGCGCGCGTGATCGGCGCCGGCATGTGCCTGCCGGGCCCGATCCACCGGCCCACCGGCGTCGTCGGCTCGACCGCGATCCTCCCCGGCTGGGTCGGCGTGGCCGCCGCCGACGAGATGCGCCGGCGCCTCGAGCTGCCGATCCTCGTCGACAACGACGCGAACCTCGCCGCGCTGGCGGAGGCCGCGTTCGGCTCCGGGCGCGACGCCAAGGACCTGATCTACCTGATGATCTCCTCGGGCATCGGCGCCGGGCTGGTGCTCAACGGCCGCCTCTACCGCGGCGCCGAGGGCCTGGCGGGCGAGCTCGGCCACGTGCTCGTCGACGCCGACGGCCCTGTCTGCCGCTGCGGCAACCGCGGCTGCCTGGAGACCGTCGCCGGCACCGACGCGCTCGCCGAGCTGCTGCGCCGCAGCCACGGCGACGGCCTCGACGGCCGCGCGATCGTCCGGCTGGCGCGCGACGGCGACCTCGGCGCCCGGCGCGTGATCGCCGACGCCGGGCGCGCGATCGGCAAGGCCGCCGCGACGCTCGTCAACGTGCTCAACCCGGAGCTGCTGATCGTCGGCGGCGACCTCTCGGACGCGGGCGAGCTGCTGCTCGACGGCGTGCGCGAGTCGCTCCAGCGTTCCGCGCTCCCCACGGCCGTGCAAGCGGCCACAGTCGTCGCCGGCTCCCTAGGCGACCGCGCCGAGGTACTCGGCGCCATCGCGCTCGTCCTCTCAGAGGCCGACCGCGATCACCCGTTGCGTCCCGTGGCCGAGGCCCGGGGCGCGCTGAACCCCATGTAGGAGGAGGAGTACAACCGATGAGGAGGAGGAATCCCATGCATCGAGGAGCATGGATCGCAGCGACGATCGCGGCCGGGTGCGCCCTGGCCGTCGCAGGTTGCGGTGACGACGACGGAGGCGGCGGAAGCGGCGCGTCCGGCGGCGGAGGTGGCGACAAGCCCGGCAAGGTTGCAGTGCTCCTGCCGGACTCCAAGTCGTCCGTGCGCTGGGAGACGGTCGACCGGCCGTTCCTGCAGAAGGCCTTCGAGGCCGCCGGCGTGGACGTGGAGATCCAGAACGCCGAGGGCGACAAGGCCACGCAGCAGCAGCAGGCCGAGCAGGCCATCACCAACGGGGCGAAGGTGCTCCTGCTGGTCAACCTCGACTCGGGCTCGGGCGCGGCTATCGCGGCCAACGCCAAGTCGCAGGACGTCAAGGTCATCGACTACGACCGCCTGACGCTCAAGGGCGACTCCGACTACTACGTCTCGTTCGACAACGAGAAGGTCGGCCAGCTCCAGGGCGAGGGCCTCGTGAACTGCCTCGGCGACAAGGCCGACGCGCAGGTCGCGGTGCTCAACGGCTCCCCGACGGACAACAACGCGACGCTGTTCAAGAAGGGCTACGACGGCGTCATCAACGCGAAGTTCGACTCCGGGGACTGGAAGGAAGTCGCCGATCAGTCCGTGCCCGACTGGGACAACCAGAAGGCGCTGACCATCTTCGAGCAGATGCTCCAGAAGGCGGACAACAAGATCGACGGCGTGCTCGCGGCCAACGACGGCCTCGGCAACGCGGCGATCTCGGCGATCAAGCAGCGCAAGCTCGACCAGATCCCGGTGACGGGTCAGGACGCGACGCTGCAGGGCATCCAGAACATCGTCGCCGGTGACCAGTGCATGACGGTCTACAAGGCGATCAAGAAGGAGGCCGACGCGGCCGCCAAGCTCGGCATCGCGCTGGCCAAGGGCGAGACGCCCGAGGCGTCGGACTCGATCAACAACGGCACGAAGGATGTGCCCTCGGTGTTCCTCGACCCGGTCGCGGTCACCAAGGACAACATCAAGGACTACCTCGGCGAGCCGGACTTCCCGAAGAAGGAAGAGATCTGCGCCGGCAAGCTGGCGTCGGCCTGCTCCGAGGCCGGGCTCTAAGGAAGGGAAACTCCCCGGGGCGCCGCATCGGCGCCCCGGGGTTTTGCCCGAGGAGGAGAATCCATCCCATGAGCACGAGCCCGATCCTGGAGCTGCGCGGAGTCTCTAAGAGCTTCGGCGCCGTCCAGGCCCTCTACCAGGTCGACTTCCACGTCGCCCCCGGCGAGGTCATGGCGCTGGTCGGCGACAACGGCGCCGGCAAGTCGACCCTGATCAAGTGCATCGCCGGCATCCACCCGTTCGACGAGGGCGATGTCGTCTTCGAAGGCTCGCCGGTATCGATCCACGGCCCCAAGGACGCCGCGGATCTGGGGATCGAGGTCGTCTACCAGGACCTCGCGCTGGCCGACAACCTCGACGTGGTCCAGAACATGTTCCTCGGGCGCGAAGAGGTCGACGCCATCCGCAAGCTCGACGAGACCAGGATGGAGGCCAGGGCGCGCGAGACGCTCAAGAGCCTGTCCGTCACCACGATCCGCTCGGTGCGCCAGCTCGTCGCCGGCCTCTCCGGCGGGCAGCGCCAGTCGGTGGCCGTCGCCAAGGCGGTCATGTGGAACTCGCGCGTGGTCATCCTCGACGAGCCGACCGCGGCGCTGGGCGTCGCGCAGACCAAGCAGGTGCTCGAGCTCGTGGCGCGGCTCGGCGAGCAGGGCCTGGCCGTGATCCTGATCTCGCACAACCTGCACGACATCTTCCAGGTGGCCGACTCGATCACGGTGCTGCGCCTGGGCCAGAACGTCGCCGAGTTCGCGCGGCGCGAGACCAACCAGCAGGAGGTCGTCGAGGCGATCACCGCCGGCCAGCTGTCCAAGGTCCCCGGCCAGCAGGAGGCCCTCACATGAGCGCAGTCGCCGCACCGCCTCCCGCCACGCCGGAGGCCCCGAGCTCGAACAGCTTGGGCGACTACGCGCGCCGCTGGTGGACCGACGTCAAGTCCGGCGAGCTCGGCTCGCTGCCGATCGTCGTCGGACTGGTGATCATCGCGATCGTCTTCCAGTCGCAGAACGACCGGTTCCTCACCGCGGGGAACTTCGTCAACCTGATCGTCCAGACGGCGCCCTACGCGGTGATCGCCATGGGCGTCACGTTCGCGCTGCTGCTCGGCGAGATCGACCTGTCGATCGGCTTCGTGTCCGGCGTCGGCGGCGTGCTCACCGCGATCCTGCTCACGCCGGACGGCAACGAGCTGCCGACCTTCGTCGTGCTCGGCATCGTGCTCCTCGCCGGCCTCGCGATCGGCACCCTGCACGGCCTGATCATCACCAAGGTCGGCGTGCCGTCGTTCGTCGTGACCCTGGCCGGCCTGCTCGCCTGGAACGGCGTGGTGCTGCTGCTGATCGGCAGCAAGGGCACCGTGATCCTCCAGAACGACCTCGTGATCGGCCTGGCGAACGACTTCCTGGACCCGGCGGTCGCGTGGATCCTCGTCGTCGTCTGCATCGTCCTGTACGCGGGCGTCCAGCTCTCGAGCCTGCGCTCGCGCAAGGCGTCGGGGCTCGAGACCGTGCCGCCGGTGATCGTCGCGGCGCGGGTCGTCGGCCTCGGTGCGGCGCTCGCCATCGTCGTGGGCGTGGCCAACGAGGACCGCGGAGTGCCGTACGTCGCGGTCGTGATCGCCTGCCTGTTCATCGCGTTGACCTACATGCTCAACCGGACCCGGTTCGGGCGACACATCTACGCCGTCGGCGGCAACACCGAGGCGGCGCGGCGCGCGGGCATCAACGTGGACCGCGTCAAGATCATGTGCTTCGCGCTGTGCTCGCGTGCTGGCGGTGCTGGGCGGCATCATCCTCGCCTCGCGCCTGCGCTCGGTGGACACGAACACGGGCGGCGGCCAGGCGCTGCTGTACCCGATCGCCGCCGCGGTGATCGGCGGCACGTCGCTGTTCGGCGGCCGCGGCACGATGAAGGCCGCGCTGCTGGGCGCGCTGGTCATGCTCTCGATCGACAACGGGCTCGGCCTGCTCGGCCTGTCCTCGGGCACGAAGTTCGTGCTCACGGGCGGCGTGCTGCTGCTGGCCGTCTCGGTCGACTCGATCTCGCGCAGGGGTCGCGCACAGAGCGGCAGGGCATGAGCGAGGACCCCGTCCGCTTCGGGGTCCTCTCCACCGCCAAGATCGCCGACGCGATCATGGGGGGAGCGAAGCTGGCGACGGCCGCCGAGGTGGTGGCCGTCGCCTCGCGGGACCGGGGACGGGCGGAGGAGTGGGCGCGCGAGCGGGGGGTCGCTCGCGCGCACGGCTCCTACGAGGAGCTGCTCGCCGACGACGACGTCGAGGCGATCTACGTCCCGCTGCCCAACTCGATGCACCTGCCGTGGTCGGTGCAGGCGCTCGAGGCCGGCAAGCACGTGCTGTGCGAGAAGCCGCTGTCGCGGCGGGCGGCCGACGTCGAGGCGGCGTTCGACGTCGCCGAGCGGTCGGGGCGGCTGCTGATGGAGGCGTTCATGTGGCGCTACCACCCGCAGACCGAGAAGCTCGTCTCGCTGGTGCGCGACGGGGCGGTCGGCGACGTGCGCGTCGTGCGCGCGGCGTTCGGGTTCAACCTGCCGCCCGGCTCCAACGTGCGCTGGTCGGGCGAGCTCGAGGGCGGGGCGCTGATGGACGTCGGCTGCTACTGCATCAGCGCGCTCCGGCTGCTGGCCGGCGAGCCCGTGCGGGTCACGGCCGAGTCCGTCACGGGCGGCGAGGACATCGACGCGCGCTTCGCCGGCGTGCTGCGCTTCGAGGGCGACGTGCTCGGCGCGTTCGACTGCGGCTTCGACGTCGGCAAGCGGTCGGCCATCGAGGTGGTCGGCGACGAGGGGGCGATCGTCTCGGCCGACCCGTGGCACGGCGGCTCGCCGGACCTGCGGATCCTGCGCGACGGCGCCGAGCCGGAGCGCGTCGAGGTCGAGGCCGCCAACCCCTACGCGCTCGAGCTCGACGACTTCGCCGCCGCCGTGCGCGGGGGAGGGGCGCCGCGGCTCGGCCGCGAGGACGCCCTCGGGCAGGCCCGGACGATCGAGGCGCTCTATGCGGCGGCCGATTCCGGGACTACCGTGGCGGTGTGAGCGACGCCCGCGAGCGCTGGAAGGCCGAGCACCGCCGCCGGCGCGTCCGCGCCCGCTGGCTGGACCCGCTGAAGAACGTCGTCTCGTACGCGCTGCATCGCCGCCGCGCTCGTCTGCCTCGTCCTCGCCCCGCTCGTCGACATCACGTTCTTCGGCGGCTTCCTCGTGGCCCTGGTCGCCGGGCTGCTTCTGCGCGGCGTGACGCTCGGCGAGATGTTCTCGGCCGGCGGCGTCGACCCGGGCTACACGGGCGACGGCGGCGGCGGAGGGGACGGCGGCTCGAACTAGGTCGCGCGCCCGGCGAGGCTGCAGACGCCGGGCGACCAGCCGGAGCTCGTGAGCTTCTTGGCGAGCGCGGCGCGCTTGGCGGCCTGCGCCGCGTTCGGCGCCGGCGGCGCGGTGACGCCGTTGGTGCCCTCGACGGCGGCGGGCTCCTCGGCCGCGCCGGGCACGTAGTGCTCGCCCTTCCAGCGCAGGATGTCGATCCCGCGGGCGTAGTCGATCGAGTACAGGACGTCGTCCTTGCCCGCCCACTTGGGTGACGAGGAGGAGCTGCCGAGCGAGAGGAAGAAGCCCTGCTCCTCGATCCCGCCGTCGGACTTGATCTGCAGGAAGCGCACGCCGTCCTCGTATTCGGAGATGGCGATCAGGCCGCCGTCGTGGAACGTCGGGTGCTCCATGAACCAGTGGACGGAGCAGCCGAGCGCGCCCGCGACCGGCTTGCCGTCGGCGTAGACGCCGTTGCCCGCCGGCGGCACCTGGGCGACGGGGCCCTCGAACTGCGTCGACTCGCCGGCCAGCACCTTCGACGCGGAGTAGGTGGAGAACTCGCTGTTGTTGCGCTCGCAGCGGCCGGTGAAGTTCTCCTCGCCGCCGGTGAGCACGAACTTGTCGGCGCCCTCGCGCGGCCAGCGCGCGGAGTGGACGAACTTGGCCGCCTCACCCGTGTAGAGCACCTTCGGGTGCTCCGGCGAGCCGCCGTCCTCGGCGTTGATGGAGATCGCCGCGAACGGCTGGCAGGCGGTCAGCAGCACGCCCGGGCGGATCTCGCGGATGTGGTGGCAGCTCTGCGAGTCCACGCCCTGGGAGCGCAGCGCCTCGATCCAGTCGCCGACCACCTTGGGCGCGGTGCCGTCGAGCACGCCGCGCGCGTCGATGATCGTGCCGGCCTGCCCGAAGAAGTACTGGCAGTCGAGCGCGCACTCGGCCGTGTGGTTGGCGATCGGCACCGTGCCGACCTGCTTGACGTTCTCGGGGTCGCGCACGTCGAAGAACTGCACGCAGCCCGTCGGCGGCGAGCGCTGCGACGCACTCGGGGACGCCGACGGAGTAGAAGTCGCTCGCGACCGCCAGCACCTTGCCGTTGGTCGGCACCTCCTCGTTCTCCCACGCCACGTTGGCGGTCATCCCGCCGAGCGCCCGCGGCGCCGCGGGGTCGGAGATGTCGTAGATCGAGATGTTCTTGCCGGAGGTCACGAACAGCCGGTCGCCGATCACCTTGGCGCCCGTCGTGAGCCCGACGTCCTGCTGGATCGAGCCGAGGTACTCGACGTTGTCGGACATCACGGCGTCGGGCAGCGTCGGCGCGGCGGCGGCCGGCGCGGCCAGGACGAGCAGGGCGAAGGTGGCAGCGAGGAGGGCGCGCATGAGGCCCCAACGCCGCGCGCGCGGGGAACTTGCGCTCAGGGCGTCGGGGTCGCGGTGGGCGTCCCGTGTTCGCCCAGGTTCGGCTCGTCGTGGCAGAACACCAGCTCGTCGTCGCAGTCGGGCGTGTCGGTGATCACCCGCTGCGCGCGGGCCGCCGAGTTCGCCGGGTTCATCTGCACGAGGTCGGTGGCCACCAGCGTCCCGGTCTCGGTGTCGAAGTCCATCAGCGCGAGCCCGACCGACTGGCTGCCGGCGCCGAAGAGCCCGCCCGCGCCCGCGGTGCCGCTGTTGACGGTGGTGATCGGGCCGTAGCGGTCCATCCGCTGGACGTGGGTGTGGCCGACGAGGATCGCCAGCGGCGCCCCGTCGGGGTCCTCGTTCCAGATCAGGTTGGCGAGCGCGCGCCCGATCGCCTCCTGGTGGACGATCAGCACCTGCGGGCGCTCCGGCAGCGTCCTGCCACCAGCGCCAGCGCTCCTGCACGGCCTCCAGGTAGCGCTCGTGGCCGTTGGGGATGTCGCCGAAGCTCAGGCCCGTGCGCAGCCCGGACGGGAAGCTCGTGCCCACGAACTCGAGCGGGTCCTCGAAGCCCGTCATCTTCAGGCCCGCGATCGTGCGCACGCCGTCCTCGTGGTCGAGCACGATCGCCCCGCGCCGCGCGAGCGTGCGCATGACGCCCGGCGAGTCGTGGTTGCCCGACACCGCCACGACCGGGTCGCCGAGCGTCGCCATGCCGTTGAGCAGCGGCGCCTCGAGCTTGCCGCCGTTGACGGTGAAGTCGCCGGCCAGGACCGTCGGGTGCCCGGAGGAGAAGCGGCGCACGGTGGGGAGCGTGAGCACGTTGTTGTGGATGTCGGAGGCGAGCACGACGCGCTCGGTCTCGGGCGTGGGGGCGCCGGCCGGCGACTGGCCCGCGCGGTCGTCGAGCAGCCCGGCGATCGAGCGCAGCGAGGTGTCGACGCGGTCGGAGTACTTCTCGGCGCTGCGCCGCAGCGCGTGCGACTGGTCGAGGATCCGCTCCAGCTCCTCGCCGGAGGCGAAGTAGCTCGGGCGCTCCAGCCGGTCCGGGCTCCAGCTCAGCGCCGCCCAGGCGAACAGCGCGCCCATCGCCACCACCGCGACGCCGAGCGCCGCGGCCGGGGCGATCGCGAGCCGCCGCCCGCGCACGCCGAGCGCCTGCCAGGCGAGCATCGCCAGCAGCCCGCCCGCCAGCGCCCCCGCGAGCGCCAGCAGCACCGTCCGGACGACCAGCTTGCGCAGCGCCCGGTCGATGTCCTGGCGGAGCAGCGCGATCTCCGCGCCCCCGCTCCCGGTGGCCGCGCGCACCACCGCCGCGCGGTTGATCGCGCGCGGCTCGACGCTCACCTTCAGCGGCGCCCCGAAGACGTGCGCGCGCAGGCCCCAGTTCGGCGACCGGGACGAAGAAGCTCAGCCCCCGCTGCGCCGGCGCGCTGACCGCGGCCTGGAAGCGCAGCGTCGCGAGGTCGGTCTCGTAGGTCACGGGCCCGGCCAGGCGGGGTCCGGCCCACGCTCCCGCGAGTGCGCACACCACCACGATCAAGCCGAGTAGGACCCGCCGCCGCACCACTTCGAGGCTAGCTGGCGGTGGATCAGTCCTCCTCGCCGAGCCCCCGCACGCGCCTCACCGAGCTCAGCGCCACCGGCAGCACCAGCGCCAGGATCGCGAGCACGAACAGCGCCACCGCGAACGGCCGCTCGAAGAACGCGCCGAAGTCGCCGTCGCTGACCAGCAGCGTGCGCCGGAACTGCGCCTCCATCAGCGGCCCCAGGATGACGCCGAGGATCACGGGCGCGACCGGGAAGTCGAACCGCCGCATGAAGAACCCGAGCAGGCCGATCACGTACATGATCAGCACCTCGGTGGGCGAGCCGGAGATCGAGTAGGTGCCGAGCGTGGCGAACACGAGGATCGCGGCGGTGAGCACCGGCCGCGGGATCTCGAGCACCTTCACCCACAGCCGGATCAGCGGCAGGTTGAGCGCCAGCAGCATCACGTTGCCGACGTACAGCGAGGCGATCAGCGCCCACACGAGGTCGGGGTCCTCGGTGAACAGCTGCGGCCCCGGCTGGAGGTCGAAGATCTGGAACGCGGCGACGAGGATGGCGGCGGTCGCGCTGGTCGGGATGCCGAGCGTCAGCAGCGGCACCAGCACGCCGGTGAAGGCGGCGTTGTTGGCGGCCTCCGGCCCGGCGACGCCCTCGATGGCGCCCTTGCCGAACTCCTCCTTCGTGCGCCCGCGCGCGAGACGCTTCTCGAGCGCGTAGCTCAGGAACGTCGGGATCTCCGCGCCGCCGGTCGGCATCGCGCCGAACGGGAACCCGAGCGCGGTGCCCCGCAGCCACGGCTTCCACGAGCGCCGGGCGTCGTCGCGCGAGAGCGTCTTCGCCCCCGACACCTCGAGGATCTCCTCCTCCGGCACGGCGCGCAGCCGCGACGCGATGTAGAGCGCCTCGCCGACCGCGAACAGCCCGACCGCCACCAGCACCACGTCGACCCCGTTGTTGAGCTGGTCGACGCCGAATGTGAGGCGGGACTGGCCCGACACCTGGTCGATACCGATCAGGCCGATGAACAGGCCCATGAACAGCGACAGCATCCCGCGGATCAGCGAGCTCCCGACCAGCGCGGTGACCGCCACGAACGCCAGCACGGTGAGCGCGAAGTAGTCGGCCGGCTGCAGCTGGACCGCCAGGTCGGCGACCGGCTGGGCCAGGAAGGTGAGCAGCAGGATGCCGATCGTGCCCGCCACGAACGAGCCGATGGCGGCCGTCGCGAGCGCCGGCCCCGCCCGCCCGCGCTTGGCCATCTCGTGGCCCTCGATGGCCGTCGCCACCGACGCCGACTCGCCGGGCGTGTTGAGCAGGATCGAGGTCGTCGACCCGCCGTACATGCCGCCGAAGTAGATGCCGGCGAACATGATGAAGGCGCCCGCCGGGTCCTCGAAGTTGAACGTGATCGGCAGCAGCAGCGCGATCGTCAGCGCCGGCCCGATCCCCGGCAGCACCCCCACGAACGTCCCGATCAGCACCCCCAGTGCCGCGTAGAGGAGGTTCTGCAGCTCCAGGACGGTCCGGAAGCCGTCCACGAGGTTCGAGAGGGCGTCCATCTCAGAAGATCGGCGTCAGGCCGCCGGGCAGGGACACGCCGAGGAACTGGGTGAACGCGGTGAACAGCCCGACGGCGAGCACGATCCCGACGATCACGTCGCGCACCAGCGAGTGGCTCCCCAGCAGCCGCGCGACGGGCACGAAGAACAGCGCCGTGGAGAGGATGTAGCCGAGCGGCTCCATCAGCAGCGCGTAGGCGACCATCGCCACCATCAGCAGCGCCGGCGTCGCCCAGTGCGTGACCGCGTCCTCCTCCGCCGAGCGCTTGGCCAGCTCCATGTCGGGCCGCACGAAGGTGCGCAGCAGGAAGGCCGCCGAGAGCACGATCAGCCCGATCGAGACGATCAGCGGCACGAAGCGCGGCCCGCTGACCGACCAGCCCTCCCTGCCGGGGATCGAGAACACCGCGACGAAGATCGCGACGGACGCGGCCAGCAGCACCGCGCCCGCCACCCGCGGGCCCGCGAAGGAGGGCTTCACTGCGTGAGCCCGATGTCCTCGAGCACGCCCTTCACACGGTCGTTCTCCGAGTCCAGGAACGACTGGAAGTCGTCACCGGACTTGTAGAAGTCGGTCAGGCCGTTCTTGGAGAGGATGTCCTGCCACTCCTGCGAGTCGTGCATCTTCTGGATCGCCGCGATCGCGGCCTCGCGGTCGCCGTCCTTCATCTCGGGCGGCCCGACCACGCCGCGCCAGTTGGTGATCTCCACGTCGAGCCCCTGGTCCTTGATCGTGGGCACCTGCTTGCCGTCGACCTTCGGGGCGTCGTCGGAGGAGACGGCGAGCACGCGCAGCTTGCCGGCCTCGACCTGGTCGGTCACCTCGCTCAGGCCCGTGACGCCGGCGTCGACGGATCCCGACAGGAACGACTGCATCGCCTCGCCGCCGCCCGAGTAGGCGACGTACTTCGGCTTGGACGGATCGACCCCCGCGGCGTCAGCGAGCAGACCCACGAGGATCTGATCGGTGCCCCCGGCCGAGCCGCCGCCGAAGGAGAACCCGCTCGGGTCCTTCTTCATCGCGTCAACGAGATCGGACAGCTTCTTGTAGGGCGACTGGGTCCGGACGACGACCGCCTCGGTCTCCGACATCAGCGACGCGAGCGGCGTCGTCTTGGAGAGGTCGACCGGCGAGTCGTTGGTCTCGATGGCGCCGATCATGACCAGCCCCATGACCATCAGCTCGTTCGGCTTGCCGGAGTACTTGGAGGTGAACTGCGAGAGCCCGATCGTGCCGCCCGCGCCGGGCACGTTGTAGACCTCGACGCCCTTGTCGATCACCTTCGCGCTGCTGATCGCCTCGCTCATCTGGCGCGCAGCCGAGTCCCAGCCGCCGCCGGGATCGGCGGGCGCCATGATGCGCAGGTCGCGCTGCGGCCAGTTGGCCGACGCTCCGCCTCCGCCGCCGTCGCCGCTCGTGTCGGCCTTGTTCCCGCAGCCTCCCACGGCCAGCGCGAGGGCGGCCGCCGCCGCCCAGATGTGGACACGTCGCATCCCCTGCTCCTCTCCTCGGAGAACCCTCCACGCGAGTGCCCCGCGCTCGGCGCCCGGAAACTCCTCGCACGCCTTGCCGGGGTCCGCGGGCATCTGTAGCGTCGGGCCATGAACACGGAGCTCCCGGTGGACTTCGCGGTCCGGGCGGAACGGGACGGGCGTGCCTGGGTCGTTGCCCTGTGCGGCGAGTTGGACCTGTCCAACGTCGACGAGGCGCGCGAGCAGATCGCCGCCCGGCCCTCGGCGTGCCAGACGCTGGTGCTGGACTTCAGCAGGCTGACGTTCCTCGACACCAGCGGCATGCGCCTCGCCGTGGAGACGCTGCAAGAGACCCGGATCGCCGGCGTGCGCTTCGCGCTCGTGCGGGGCTCGGAGGACGTCCAGCGCCTGTTCGTGCTGGCCCGCCTGGAGACGAGGCTGCCGTTCTTCGATGACGTCCGCGCGGCCATCGACGATCGCTGACGCCTCGCTCGGCTGGAGCGTCCGGTCCGTCCTCGCGCCGTTCCCCTTCTCCCGGCGGGCGGCGGCCGGGGTTGCGGCCGTGCTCGCGTTCGGTCTCGTCGACCTGTGGATGGGGACGGACATCGTGCTGGCGGCGCTGCTCGCGCTCCCGGCGCTCGCGATCGCGCTGGACGGCCGCTGGGGGGACACGGCGGTCGTCGCGCTGCTCGGCGTGGCGATCGTGCTCGCGAGCGACCCGGGCGCCGGGGAGGTCGTCGTGGTGGCGGGCGGCGGCGTGGTGGCGATCGCGCTCGCGCTCGTGCGTGCCGCGAACCTGGTGGCGCTGGAGCGGTTCCGGCTACTCGTCGCGGTCGCCGACGCGTCCGAGCGCTCATCGTCCCCCGGGGAGGTGCGGGACGCGGTCGCCGGGGCGCTCGTGCCGGCCTTCGCCGAACGCGTGGAGATCGGGTCCGCCGGCGGTGACATCTCGGTGCCGCTGCGGGTGCCCGGCCGCGAGATCGGCACGCTCGCGCTGTCGGGCCGCGGCTACTCGGGCGGCGACCGCCGCTTCGCCTCGGTGCTGGCCGGCCGGGTGGCGCTCGCGCTCGACAACGCCGAGCTGACGGTCGCGCAGGAGCAGCTCGTGGCCGTCGTGGGGAAGCTGGCGGAGGCGGTCACGGTCACCGACCCGCACGGCTGGACCGTGTACGCGAACGAGGCGGCGATCGACCTCCTGCGGCTGCGCGACCTCGACGAGCTGCTCAACAAGCCGCCCGGCGACATCATGGACCGCTTCGCGGTCTACGACGAGGACGGGCGCCCGCTCGAGCTCACCGACCTGCCGAGCGCGCGGCTGATGGCCGGAGAGGAGGGCGCGGACCGAGCTGCTCGTGCGCAACGTGGTGCGCGCCACGGGCGAGGAGCGGTGGCTGGTCAACAAGGTCACGCTGCTGCGCGGCCCGGACGGCGAGGTCCGCCGCCTGATCAACGTGATCGAGGACGTCACCCCGGTCAAGCGCGCCGAGCGCGCCCAGCGGCTGCTCGCGGGCGCCAGCGAGGCGCTGGCCTCCTCGCTCGACTACGCCGACACGCTGCAGGCGGTCGCGCAGGTCGCGGTGCCCGAGCTGGCGGAGGCCGCGATGGTCGACGTGCTGGGCCGCGGCCGCGTCGAGCGGGTGGCGAGCGCCGGCGAGGCGGGGCGCGCCGCCGAGCTGCACGAGCGCTTCGACCGCGAGCGCGACCCGCTCCCGGCCGTGCTGCGCGACGACGAGCTCGGCTCGCTGATGATCGTCGCCGTCGAGGCCGGCGGGGAGACGCTCGGGCTGCTCTCGTTCGCCAACGCCGACACGGCGCGCGGGTTCGGCGACGACGAGGTCGCGCTCGCGACGGAGCTCGGCCGCCGCGCCGGCTCCGCGGTGCTCAACGCGCGCCTGTACAGCCGCCGCACCGCGATCGCTCAGGCGCTCGGGCACGGGCTCATGCCGCCGCGCCTGCCCGAGGTCCCCGGCTGGTCGACCGCCGTCCTGTACCGCCCGGCCGGCGAGTTCAACGAGGTCGGCGGCGACTTCTACGACGTCTTCGAGGGCCCCGACGCCTGGATGGTCGTGATCGGCGACGTCGCCGGCCAGGGCGCCGAGGCGGCCACCCAGACCTCGCTCGCCCGCTTCACGGCGCGCACCGCCGCCGAGCTCACGGGCGACGTCACGCGCGCCATCGGGCGCCTCAACGACACGCTGCGCGGGGAGGAAGGGCTGCCGCTGTGCACGATCGTCTGCGCGCGGCTCGCCGAGCGCCCCGACGGCACGGCGCGGCTGACGCTGGCGAGCGCCGGCCACCCGCCGCCGCTGCTGGTCCGCAACGGGCGCGTGACGCCGGTCGGCGACGCGGGGGTGATCGCGGGCGCCTTCGACGGCGAGACATGGCCGGAGGCGACCGTCGACCTCGAGCGCGGCGACGTGCTCGTCCTCTACACCGACGGCGTGCTCGACACGGTGGGGGAGAGCGACCGCTTCGGCGAGGAGCGGCTGCGGCGCGCGCTCGCCGTCGCCGACGGCGGCGTCGAGGACCGCCTGTCGGCGCTGCACGCCGAGCTGTCGGCCTTCCAGCGCGGCCCGCAGCGCGACGACACCACGGTGCTGGTGCTCGAGTACCGCGGCGGCGGCCGCGCCGCGCCGGAGCCCGCGGCGGCCGAGCGGGAGGCGCGGTGAGCCACGCAGCCCTGCGGCTTCATCGCCCGCGGCACCTGGATGCCGGCGCTCGTCCTCCACGACCGCCTCGAGCTGGCCAGCGAGCTCGACTCGCCCGCGCGCGCCCGCGACGTCGTCCGCACGCGCCTCGCCCCGGTGCTCCCGGCCCGCCGCCGCAACGACCTGCTGGTGCTCGTCACCGAGCTCGTGACCAACGCGGTCCGCCACGCCGCGCCGAGCACGATCGTGGTGCACCTGGCGGCCGCCGAGCGGATCGTGCGCGTCGAGGTGTGCGACGACGGGCCGGGCTTCGTCCCGGAGGAGCGGCCGCCGGGGCCCGACGGCGGGTTCGGGATGGTGCTGCTGCGCTCGCTCGCCGATCGCTGGGGCTCGACACCGACGACGGCACCTGCGTCTGGTTCGAGCTCGACGTCTAAGCGCGGCTGGCGAGCTTGCGCGCCGCCTCGTCGATGACCTCCTCGCGCTTGCAGAACGCGAAGCGCACGAGGTGGTCTCCGGCGTCGGAGTCGTAGAACACGCCGGTCGGGATCGCGACGACGCCCGCGCGCTCGACCAGCTCGCGGCAGTACTCCACGCCGTCGCGGCCGCAGTCGGCGTTGGCGAAGTAGGTGCCGGCGGGCCGCAGGACCTCCAGCCCGGCGGCCGCGAGCCCGTCGCACAGCCGGTCGCGCTTGGCGCGCAGCTCGCGCGCGAGCCCCTCGTAGGCCTCGTCGCCGAGCCTCAGCGCCGCGGCGCCGGCGTGCTGGAACGGCGTGCCGCCGGCGAACGTGAGGTACTGCTTGGCCTTGCGCGTCGCCGCCACCAGCTCGGCCGGGCCGGTCGCCCAGCCGGTCTTCCAGCCCGTGACGGAGAACGTCTTGCCCAGCGAGGAGATCGTCAGCGTGCGCTCGGCCATGCCCGGCAGCGTGGACAGCGGCACGTGCTCGCCGTCGAAGACGATGTGCTCGTAGACCTCGTCGGTGATCGCGATCAGGTCGTGCTCCAGGCAGGCGGCGGCCACCAGCTCGAGCTCCTCGCGTGAGAACACCTTGCCGGTCGGGTTGTGCGGCGTGTTGAGGAGCAGCACCTTGGCGCGCGGCGTGATCGCGGCGGCGATCGCGTCGGCGTCGACGGGCCAGTCGGGCGGGCGCAGCGTGACCGGCCGGCGGACCGCTCCCGCCATCGCGATCCCGGCCGCGTAGGAGTCGTAGTAGGGCTCGAAGCACACGACCTCGTCGCCCGGGTCGCACAGCCCCAGCAGCGCGGCGGCGATCGCCTCGGTGGCGCCGAAGGTGACCTGCACCTGCGTGTCCGGGATCCAGCTCGATGCCGTAGAAGCGGGCCTGGTGGGCGGCGATCGCCTCGCGCAGCGCGGGGACGCCCGGGAGCGGCGCGTACTGGTTGTGCCCGTCGCGGATCGCGCGCTGCGCGGCCTCGAGCACCTCGGCCGGGCCGTCCTCGTCCGGGAAGCCCTGGCCGAGGTTGATCGCGCCCGTGCGCTCGGCCAGCGCCGACATCTCCGTGAAGATGGTCGTGCCGAACCCTGCCCACCTGGACGCCGCCGAGCTCACCGTCATGTGAAGCTACGCGATATGCCCCCAGAACATCGCTTCACCTTCGGCCTCTGGACCGTCGGCAACCCCGGCCGCGATCCCTTCGGCGAGCCGACGCGCGCGCCGGTCGATCCCGTCGACTCCGTCCACAAGCTCGCCGAGCTGGGAGCGTGGGGCATCTCGCTGCACGACAACGACCTCGTGCCGTGGGGGTCGAGCGCCGACGAGGAGGAGCGGATCGTCGCGCGCTTCGAGACCGCGCTGCAGGAGACCGGCATGGGCGTCGGGATGGCGACGACGAACCTGTTCGGCCACCCGGCCTTCAAGGACGGCGCGTTCACGTCCAACGACCGCGGCGTGCGGCGGGCGGCGATCGGCAAGGCGATGCGCTCGATCGACCTCGGCGCGCGGCTGGGCGCGGAGGTCTACGTCTTCTGGGGCGGGCGCGAGGGGACCGAGGCGGGCATCGCCAAGGATCCGCGCGACGCCCTGGAGCGCTACCGCGAGGCCATCAACGTGCTCGCCGACTACGTGGTCGAGCAGGGCTACGACCTGCGCTTCGCGCTGGAGCCGAAGCCCAACGAGCCGCGCGGGGACATCTTCCTGCCCACCGTCGGCCACGCCCTGCACTTCATCAGCATGCTCGACCGGCCCGACATGGTCGGCGTGAACCCCGAGGTCGCCCACGAGACGATGGCCGGGCTGTCGTTCCACCACGGCGTCGGGCAGGCGCTGTGGGCGGGCAAGCTGTTCCACGTCGACCTCAACGGCCAGGACGTGGGCCGCTACGACCAGGACTTCCGCTTCGGCGCCGAGGACCTCAAGGAGGCGTTCCTGCTCGTGCGGCTGCTCGAGCGCGCCGGCTACGACGGGCCGCGGCACTTCGACGCGCACGCCTTCCGCAACGAGAACGCCGAGGGGGTGTGGGACTTCGCGGCGGGCTGCATGCGCACCTACACGGCGCTGGCCGAGGCGGCCGCCCGCTTCGACGCGCTGCCCGAGGTCGCCGAGGCGATGGCCGCCGCGTCGGTGGCCGAGCTGGGCGAGTCGTCCACCGGCGGCGACTCCGCCGAGACGCTCAAGGCCGAGGTCGACCAGCTCGACGCGCTGGCGGAGCGCGGCTACTACAGCGAGCGCCTCGACCAGCTCGTGATCGACGTGCTGCTGGGCACGCGATGAGCGTCATGGTCGGCCTCGACGTCGGGACCTCCGGCGTCAAGGCGATCGCGGTGGCCGAGGACGGCGAGGTCGTCTCCAGCGCGGAGGTCTCCTACCCGCTCTCGACGCCCAAGCCCGGCTGGTCCGAGCAGGACCCCGAGGACTGGTGGCGCGCGACCAGCGAGGCGTTCGAGGCGCTCGACGCCCCCGAGGTGTCGGGGATCGGGCTGAGCGGGCAGATGCACGGGCTCGTCGCGCTCGACGCCTCCGACGAGGTGATCCGGCCCGCGATCCTGTGGAACGACCAGCGCACGGGCGAGCAGTGCGAGGAGATCGAGTCGAAGGTCGGCTTCGACCGGCTCGTCGAGCTGACCGGCAACCGCGCGCTGACCGGCTTCACCGCGCCCAAGCTGCTGTGGCTGCGCGAGCACGAGCCGGAGAGCTACGAGCGGATCGCGCACGTCATGCTCCCCAAGGACTACGTGCGGCTGCGGCTGTGCGGCGAGAAGGCGATCGACGTGGCGGACGCCAGCGGCACGCTGCTCTTCGACGTCGCGCACCGGCGCTGGAGCGAGGAGGTGCTCACCGCCCTGGACATCCCGCGCGAGTGGCTCCCGCGCGTGCTCGAGTCGCCCGAGGTGTCGGGCACGACGAGCGATGGCGTGCCGGTGGCGGCCGGCGCGGGCGATCAGGCGGCGGGCGCGGTGGGGGTCGGCGTCGTGGAGCCCGGCCCGGCGTCGGTCGTGCTCGGCACCTCGGGCGTGGTGTTCAGCGCGCTGGAGGCCTACAAGGCCGACCCCGAGGCGCGCGTGCACGTGTTCTGCCACGCGGTGCCGGAGGTCTGGCACGCGATGGGCGTGATGCTCAGCGCCGCCGGCTCGCTGCAGTGGTTCCACGATCGCCTCGCCGCCGACACGCCCTACGGCGAGCTCGTCGAGGAGGCCTCCAAGTGGGAGCCGGGCGCCGAGGGGCTCGTCTTCCTGCCCTACCTGGCCGGCGAGCGCACGCCGCACGCCGATCCCGACGCGCGGGGGTCGTTCACGGGGTTGTCGATCCGCCACGACCGCGGCGCGATGGTGCGCGCGCTGCTCGAGGGCGTCGCCTTCGGGCTGCGCGACTGCCTCGACGTCGTGCAGGGCGTCGGCGCCGCGCCGGAGGTGGCGCGCGCGTCCGGCGGCGGGGCGCGCAACGAGCTGTGGCTGAAGATCGTCGCCTCCGTGCTGGAGATGCCGGTCGAGCGGCTCGCGGTCGAGGAGGGCGCCGCCTACGGCGCCGCGCTGCTGGGCGGCGTGGCGGGCGGCGTGTTCGCCTCCCCCGCCGAGGCGGTCGAGGCGTGCGTGCGGACGCATGGGCGGGTAGACCCCGTCGACGATTGGATCGAGCCCTACCGGGAGCAGCGCGAGCGCTTCCGTGCGTTGTATCCGGCACTGCGCGACATTCGCTGAAGCAACTACACTTAGTGAAGCAATGGCACAGGATCTCCTGAAGAACCGTCCCTGCGGCGGGCGCTACGGCGACATCGTCCAGGCCATCGGCAACACCCCCCTCGTGGAGCTCAAGCGCCTCTCGCCCAAGCCGGGCGTGCGCATCTGGGCGAAGCTCGAGTCCCACAACCCGACCGGCTCGGTCAAGGACCGCGTCGCGCGGGCGCTGATCGAGGACGCCGAGGAGAAGGGCGCGATCCGCCCCGGCCAGACGATCCTCGAGCCCACCTCGGGCAACACCGGCATCTCGCTGGCGATGATCTGCTCCCGCAAGGGCTATCCGCTCAAGGTCGTCATGCCCGACAACGTGACGCCCGAGCGCACCCAGCTGCTGGAGATGTACGGCGCGGAGATCGTCTACTCGGCCGGCGACCAGGGCTCCAACGGCGCGGTCGCCAAGGCGCTCGAGATGGCCGAGAACGACGCCTCGTACTACATGCCCTACCAGTACGGCAACGAGGCCAACCCGCGCGCCCACTACGAGGGCACGGCGGTCGAGATCCTCGAGGAGCTCGACGAGATCAGCGCGTTCGTGGCCGGCCTCGGCACCGGCGGCACGCTGATGGGCAACGGCCGCCGACTGCGTGAGGAGCTCGGCGACGCCGTGAAGATCGTCGCCGCCGAGCCGATGCAGGGCGAGCCCGTCCAGGGCCTGCGCTCTCTGGACGACGGCTTCATCCCGCCGATCATCGACCTCTCGCTGCTGGACCGGAAGATCTTCGTCACCAACCACGACGCGATCGTCTGGACGCGCAAGCTGCTCGACGAGGAGGGCATCTTCGCGGGCGTCTCCTCCGGCGCGATCGCCTCCATCGCCGTCCGCATCGCCAAGGAGATGGACGAGGGCAACATCGTCTTCATCGTCTGCGACGACGGCTGGAAGTACCTCTCCTCGGGGATCTACACGCGCCCCGTGGAGGAGATCGAGAACCTGGACTCCACCGTCTGGTGGTAGTGGGTACCCGGCGCGGCTTGTTCGCCGCCGCCGGTGGGGCGGGCGCGGGCGTGCTGCTGGCGGGTTGCGGCGCCGACGCCGAGCCGCCGCCGTCCGACGCCGCGCTGCTCGGCGACGTCCTCATCTTCGAGCGCGCGCTCGTGCGCGCGTACGCGCGCGTGCCGGGTCGTCTCGGCCGGGAGCTCGGCGCACGCGCCGCCGACCTCGAGGAGCGGCTGCGAGCCGCCGGCGCCGGCACGCGCGAGGACCTCGCGCCACCCGGCGGCGACCCGCTCGAGGCCGCGCTCACGCTCGAGCGCCGCTGCATGGGCGCCACGCTCACGGCCATCGGCTTGACCCGCAGGGCTGCCCGCCGCGACGTCGCCGCCGACGCCATGACCACCTCCGCCCAGCACGCCGCGCTCCTCCTCGGCCGCCTCGGCCGCGACCCGCTCGAGACCCCCTTCCCCGACGGCCGCCAGGCATGAGCCCTTCCAATACTTCATTCCACCCACATAAAGGGTCTGACCCTTTATGGCAGCGAAGTGAAGTTTTGCGTGGTGCAGGGGTTTTTGCCGTTGCCGCGCTGCTGGGGCGGCCCGGGGCCGCGCTGGCGGGGCAGCCGACGGCGGACCGGACGGCGGATGTGCTGGAGGCACTGGTGGCGCGGGAGTACGCCGCGGCGGGTGGGTACCGGGCCGCCGGGGGTGCGCTGTTCGAGCGCCTCGCCGCCAACTGCGAGGCGCACGTGCGGGCGCTGAACTCGCAGCTGGACTCGGTCGGGCGCCTGCCCCCGGAGCCGGCGGCGCCGGCCGACGTCGGTGACGGCGTCGCCGTGGAGCGCGCGTTCGTCGAGGCCTACCGCCGTTCGCTGGGCGATCTGTACGACCCGGCGACCAAGCAGACGGCGGCGACGATCATGGGCGGCCACGCGCAGCACCTCGTCGTGCTCCTCAAGAACCCCTGAGGAGTCTCGGCGAACGCTCATGAACGGCGCGCGGATGCGAGTACCCTGCGTGTATGCCCTTCAACGTGGGTCCGGGCGAGCTCATCATCGTCCTCGTCATCGCCCTGATCGTGCTCGGGCCGAAGCGCCTCCCCGAGGTCGGCCGCTCGATCGGCAACGGCATGCGCGAGTTCAAGGACTCGCTCAGCGGCGAGTCGCCTCGCGACGAGGACGACGATGACGACATGGCGCCGCTGCACCGCCCCGCCGCCGACTAGCTCGCCGCTCCGCTAACGTCGGTCTCATGCGGATCAGCCGCACCCTGCTCGACGAGGTGATCGCCCACGCACGGGCCGAGGCGCCCAACGAGTGCGTGGGGATGATCGCGTCCCGCGACGGCGAGGCCGTCGCCGTCCACCGCGCCGCCAACAAGGCCGCCAGCCCGCTCCGCTACGAGATCGACGGGATGGAGCAGTTCAAGATCCAGTCCGCGATCGAGGACGCCGGCCTGGAGCTGGGCGCGATCTACCACTCGCACACGCGCTCGGCCCCCGAGCCGTCGCAGACCGACATCAACCTCGCCTTCTATCCGGAGGCGCTGTACGTGATCGTCGGCCTCGCGTCGGGCGACGAGGCGGACGTGCGCGCCTGGCGGATCGTGGACGGCCAGGTCTCCGAGGCCGCGCTCGAGGTCCAGGACTGACCGTGGCGCCGCTCGTGTGCCCTTCCTGCGGAACGGGGCACGAGGAGCGCGCCGAGCGGTTCTGCGGCCGCTGCGGCGTCCCGCTCGTCCATGCGGATCCCGAGCCGCTGCGGGTGACCTCCGCGCGCGAGCGCGCCCGCAAGGTGCGCCCGCAGTACGCCGAGGGGGAGCTGACCCGCGTCGCGTCCGCGCGCAACCAGGCCGAGGGCGAGCTGCTGCAGGGGATGCTGCTCGAGGAGGGCGTCCCGTCGCTGATGCGCCGTGCCGGCGGCTTCGACGTGCCGGACTTCCTCGCCGCGGGCCCGCGCGACATCCTCGTGCCCGCCTCGGGCGCCGAGGCGGCGCGCGAGCTGCTGCGCTGGACGCCGCCGGCCGGCCGCGTGCCGATGACGCGCCCGCCCTGGGTCAGGGCGCTGGCCGCCGCGCTGGCTGTGCTCATCCTCGCGTTCATCGCGGCGGCCGTCCTCAGCGCCGTGTTCGGCTGACCCCCGCCGACGGGGCGCGGCGCACCCCCAGCGGACGCATGCTGCCCCCGCAGAGGCGGAGGCCCGCCGCTGGGAGCCTGGATGCATGACCACTGCGACCTCCCCATACCGAAATACAGCTCCCACCTCGGGCGGTGTCGTGGCGATCGTCGCCGGCGGCCTGCTCACCACCCTCGCGCTCGTGATCCTGACCATCGGCGGCCTCGCCCTGTGGGGCGATTCCAAGAAGAACGACGACGGCTACCTCTCGACCGGCACCGATCGCTTCCACACGACGACGCACGCGCTGAGCACGGACGACCTCGACTTCGACGGGATCTACCCCGGCTTCGGCGGCGACGCCTTCGGCAAGGTGCGCCTGCAGGCGACCTCGCGTGACGACAAGCCCGTGTTCGTGGGCGTCGCCCGCACGGCCGACGCCGATCGCTACCTCGAGGACACCCGCCACACCGACATCACCGACGTCGACTACGACCCGTTCGACCCCAGCTACCGCGACTTCGACGGCAAGGCCCCCGCGCGCCCCGTCGAGCAGGACATCTGGGCCGCCTCCACGCACGGTGAGGGCACCCAGACGCTCGACTGGAAGGCCCGCGAGGGCAACTGGACGGTCGTGGTGATGAACGAGGACGGCTCCGCGGGCGTCGACACCGGCGTCAGGGCCGGCGCGAAGCTCGGGTTCCTCGAGCCGCTCGGCTACGGCCTCCTGGCCGGCGGGCTGCTCGTGCTCGCGGCCGGCGGCGCCCTCATCGGCGGCGGCGTGCGGTCCCGGCGCTAGCCGGCTCCGCGAACCTCGCCACGTGCGAGCGCCAGGCGTCCTCGGTGCGGCGCACGCCGCGCCCGTGGAAGCCGTGGGCGAGTAGATGGGCCGGGCCCTCGCGCGTCGCCGCGACGACGGCCCGGTCGCCCTCCTCGCGCGCCAGCAGGTCGAACACCGTCCCGCCGAGCAGCAGCGCGTCGGCGGCGCCCGGGGGGAACGCCGGGGCGCCGCCCTCGCGCAGCCGCCGCAGCACGGCGGGCCGCACGTGGCGCGTCTGCCCCGACAGCCACTGCGCGGCGCCCTCCACGAACCACGCGTCGCGCATCCAGCGGCGCAGCCGGAGCGGCCCGAGCGGCGGCGGGTACCCGGGGTGCCGCTGCGCGATCGCATGGCGGGCGAGCAGGCTCGACGGCGCGAGCATCAGCATCTCCAGCGAGCCCTCGACGTTGGAGGCGCGCTGGGCGAGCAGCCGCGGGGAGAGCACGTGCAGCTCGCGGGCGGCCGCCCAGCCGACCACGTAGCGCCGGGCGGCCGGCGCGGTCAGCCGGCGCTGCAGGGGGATCCAGGGCTGCGCCGCGTCGAGCTGGGCAGGCGAGCCGTGCAGCACCACCGCCAGCTCGCCCATCTGCACCTCGAGGCGCTTCTCCAGCCCCTCGCGCGCGTACTCGAGCTGGGCGAGCACGCGCTCGGCGTCCGACGCGTCGCGCTCGTCGTGGCGCGCGACGAAGGTCTCCGATGCGGTCTCGGCCCAGGGCACCGGTTCATTGATCGTAGGTCAGATCTTGCATTCGAGCATTCGGTGCTCGATGCAGTCGCCCTCTCGGGGGACTGCGACTGGATCTCGTTACCCTGCTGGTGAGCGCCTAGGCGTACGCCGGGACGCCGGCGGCGTCCGCGATGCCGGAGATCTCCTCCGACGCCCGCTCGAACTCCTCGTCGGAGAGCACGGGCGTGCCCTCGAACGGGAGGTCGCGGGTGATCTCCAGCCAGGAGCGACACCCGCCGTAGTCGTCGCGGACCCGGACGGTGACCGGCCGCGGGATGCGGTACGTGCGCAGCAGCAGCACGTGCAGCGGGTGGCGGCGCTTCCACGCCAGGCGCTTCTCGGCGTAGTCCGGCGTCCAGACGTAGAAGGGCGACAGCGCGTCGACGGCACGGTTGTCCGTGATCGTCCACGACCCGGCGACCTCGGCCCAGGCGCGGATGCGGACGCGATCGGGCTGCGGAATGCCGCCGTCCCGGGTCAGCGCGTGCGACGGCGGCTCGCCGTCGGCCCACACGCCCTCCTCGAGGGCGCGGCGCATCTCGGGCTGGTGCGACTCGCGAACGAGGTCGGCCCGCTGATGGTCGAAGGTGGGGTAGAGGAAGAAGCGGTCGTGGTCGAGCGCGAAGTGCTTGCCCGGCTCACGGATGCCGCCCTTACGGAGCGTCACCAGCTGCTCGCCCTCGGCGAGCGCGCGTACGGTTACAGCCCATTCCTTGAAGGCGATTGGCATAGGGGAGTCGTGTCTCGCGGTAGAGAAGGAGGGGACGGTGTACCTGGAGTCGTCCCGCGCGCAAACCACATGGTCGGCTGTGTGACAACAGCGCCGACGGACCCCCGCGACGGAACGCGTCACATACTATGCACAAAGTCGCGAAATCTCAAAATAGCCCTGCAAACGGGCCATATTCTGGAAATTGTCGCGGTGTCAGTATTTGACCCCTGAAAGCGATTCCACCACCTCGAGGACGGCGCCGAAGTCCTCCTGCCCGAGGCCCCGGCCGACGCCCGCGCTGTAGAGCTCTCCGGCCAGCGCGGCGAACGGGAACGCGGCGCCCGCGGCGCGCGACTCCTCCAGGCACAGCTGGACGTCCTTGAGCATGTGCTCGAGCTTGAACAGGGTCGGGATGTCGTGGTCGACCATCGCCCGGCCCTTGAGCTCGCGCATCGTCGAGTCCGAGGAGCCGCCGGTCATGACCTCCAGGAGCGCGTCGAGGTCCAGCCCGGTCTGGCGCCCGATGGTGATGGCCTGCGCGAGCGTGGCGCAGTTGACCGCGGTGACGCCCTGGGAGAGGACCTTGACGGCCTGGCCCTGGCCGGCGTCGCCGGCGTGGACGATCTTCTCGCCCATCACCTCGAACAGCGGGCGGGCGCGCTCGACGTCCTCCTTGGAGCCGCCCACCATGATCGTCAGCGTCCCCGCCTCGGCCTTGGGGGAGGAGCCCGTCACCGGCGCGTCGACGAACGCGTGGCCGCGCTCGGCGACCGTCTCGGCCAGCTGCCGCGCGGTGGCGGGGGCGATCGTCGACATGTCGACGAACAGCGTCTTCTCGCGCGCCCCGGCGAGCGCGCCGTCCTCGCCCAGGAGCATCTGCTCGACCTGGGCGCCGTCGACGACCATCGTGATCACGACGTCGGAGCGCTCGGCCACCTCGCGGGGCGAGTCCACGACCTCGCCGCCGTGCTCGGAGGCCCACTCCTCCGCCCGCTCCCGCGTGCGGTTGAACACCGTCAGCTCGTAGCCCGCCTTGGCGAGGTTGGCCGCCTGCCGCGAGCCCATGATCCCCAGCCCGATGAAGCCCACCGATTCACTTGCCATGTCCGCCACCTCCCGGTGTCTCGATCCTCAAGTCGTTGTCCCGCCTTCAGGGTGCCCGACGCCTTCGAGGGCAGCTCCTCGCCGTCGAGCAGGTTGCGCCCCCGCTCGCCCGGCTCGCCGCCGTCGGCGCCAGGGGGCGCGTGGCGCCGGCGCTCGGTGAGCAGCGAGTAGCGCATGTCCTGCAGCGCCTCCAGCTCGCGCACGATCCCGTCGCCGCCGCGGTGCTCGCCCTCGCCGCCCGACCCGCGCCGCAGGGAGTAGCTCGTCACCCGCAGCGGGAACTCCAGCTCGAGCGCCTCGACCGGCGTGTTGAGCGTGTTCGACATCGCGACGTGCACGCCGCTCGGCCCGTCGGCGTCGGGGCACGCGCCCTGGCCGCCGCCGAGCGTCTCGTAGTAGGCGAAGTCGTCGTTGCCGAGCGTGAGGTTGTTCATCGTGCCCTGGCCCAGCGCACGGCCGAACGCGGCGAGCACGAGGTCGGCCACGCGTGAGGAGGTCTCGACGTTGCCCGCCACCACCGCGGCGGGGCTGCGCGCGTTGAGCAGCGAGCCCTCCGGCGCCTTGACCGTCACGGGGCGCATGGCGCCGGCGGCGGGCGGGATGTCGGGGTCGGTGAGCACGCGGACCGCGAACCAGCACGCGCTGCGCGTGACGGCGAGCGGGCAGTTGAGGTTGCCCTCGTGCTGGTCGGCCGAGCCGGAGAAGTCGAGGACCAGCTCGTCGCCCTCGATCGTCGCCTTCAGGCGCAGCTCGAGGTCCTCGTCGGCCGCCTCGAGCACGTCGGTCGCCTCGCGCACGCCGTCCTCGAGCTCGGACAGGCAGGCGCGCATGCGCCGCTCCGCGTAGTCGACGGTCTCGGCCATCGCGTCGCGCAGGCCGTCGGCGCCGAGGCGCTCGCGCAGCTCGACCAGCCGCCTGGCGCCCGTGCGGTTGGCGGCCAGCTGGGCGCGCAGGTCGGCGCGGCGCTGGGCGGGCTGGCGCATCTCGGCGCTCAGCCGCTCGATCGCGTCCTCGTCGAGCCGCTGCGGGGAGATCACGACGCCCTCGTCCTCGAGCGTCTTGGAGTCGGCGGGCATCGAGCCCGGGCGTCGGGCCGCCGACGTCGGCGTGATGGGCGCGGCGACGCGGTGAAGCCGAGCAGGTCGCCGTCGTCGAGCACCGGCGTGATGACCGTGATGTCGGGGAGGTGGGTGCCGCCCGCGAACGGGTCGTTGAGCACCCACGGCGTGCCGTCGGAGTGGTCCTCGCCGGCCACCGCGGCGACGGCGTCGGGCATCGCGCCGAGGTGGACGGGGATGTGCTCGGCCTGCATGACCATCTGGCCCTCGGCGTCGAACAGCGCGCAGCTCGCGTCCCGGCGCTCCTTGATGTTGGCGCTGTGGGCGGCCTTGACGAGCACGGCGCCCATCTCCTCACAGGCGGCGCGCAGGGCGCCCGAGACGACGCGCAGCGTGATCGGGTCGACGCTCACGACTTCTCCAGGCGGATCGTGCCGGACTCGAGCACCTCGCCCGCCCAGCCGGGCGGGACGGCGAGCGTGGCCTCCGGCAGCTCGACGAGCGCGGGGCCCTCGATCTCGGTGCCGGGCTCCGGCTCGCCGGCGATGACGGTCGTCTCGTGCTCCTCGCCGCCGAACACGGCGGTCCGGGTGGAGGTCTCCGCGCCGGCCGCCTGCGCGCCCGCCGCGGCGGCGTCGACGTCCGGGCCTGGGTCGGTGGCGGTCGCGCGCAGCGTCACCAGCTCCACCTCGCCCTCGGCGTCGCGGAAGCCGTAGGCCTCCTCGTGGGCGGCGTGGAAGGCCTCGCGCAGCGCGTCGGCGTCGTCGCCGGCCTCCACGGCCAGCTCGAAGGCCTGGCCGCGGTAGCGCAGCTCGGCGGTCACGCGCACGTCCGCGTCCGGGTCGCCGAGCTGCTCGCGGGCGCGCTCGGCGAGGCTCGCGGACTCGTCGCCGAGCGCGTCGTCGGTCAGCTCGTCTCCCGCCAGCAGGACGCTGCGCTGGGCGTCGCGGCGGCGGTCGGAGACCACCAGCCCGAGCGCAGCCAGCACGCCGGAGGCGCGCGGGCAGAGGATCTTCGTCATCCCGAGGTCCTCGGCGATGTCGGCGGCGTGCAGCCCGCCCGCGCCGCCGAAGCACAGCAGCGCCAGCTCGCGCGGGTCGACGCCGCGCTCGACGGTCATCACGCGCAGCGCGCGGACCATCTCGGCGTTGGCGACGCGGCGGATGCCCTCGGCGCACTCGCGGGTGCCGAGCCCGAGGGAGTCGCCGAGCTCGCCGACCGCCTTCGCGGCCGCGTCCTCGTCGAGCTCGATCTCGCCGCCCAGCGAGGCGCCGGGGGCGAGCAGCCCGAGCACCAGGTTGGCGTCGGTGACGGTCGGCTCGGTGCCGCCGTGGCCGTAGCAGGCGGGCCCGGGGCGGGCGCCCGCGGAGCGCGGCCCGGCGCGCAGCGCGCCGCCCGGGTCGCGCCAGCCGATCGAGCCGCCGCCGGCGCCGACGGTGTGGATGTCGAGCATCGGCAGCGCCACGGGGCGCCCGCCGACCTCGCGGCCCGCCGCCTCGCGCACCGAGCCGTCGAGGATCACGCACACGTCGCACGACGTGCCGCCCATGTCGAAGCACAGCGCGTCGGGCTCGCCGGCCGCGCTCGCCGCCCACGCCGCGCCGGCCGCGCCGCCCGCGGGGCCGGAGAGGACGGTGAGCGCCGCGTGGTCGCCCGCGTGGGCGGCGCTCGCCAGGCCGCCGGAGGACTGCATCACGGCGGGCTCCGGGAGCCCGGCCTCGCCCGCGCGCTCGACGAGCCGCCGCAGGTAGGCGCCGAGCAGGGGGGAGAGGGCGGCGTCGACCTCGGTGGTGACGGCGCGCTCGTACTCGCGGAAGGTCCCGACCGCCTCGTGGGAGAGCGACACGTGGACGTCCGGCAGCCGCTCGGCGAGCGCCTCGCCGAGCGCCTTCTCGTGCTCCGGGTGGCGGTAGGCGTGCAGCAGGCAGACGGCGACCGCCTCGGGCTCGGCGTCGGCGACCGCGTCGACGGCCGCCTTCAGCGCCTCGTCGCTCAGCTCCTCGAGCGGACCGTCGGGGCCCATCCGCTCGTCGGCGCCGACGCGGCGCTCGGGCGGCACCAGCGGCGCCGGGTGCGCCTTGCAGAGCCGGTAGAGGTCGGCGCGCGCCTGGCGGCCGAGCTCGACGACGTCCTCGAAGCCCTTGGTCGTGACGAGCGCCGTGCGCGCGCCCTCGCCCTCGAGCAGCGCGTTGGTCGCCACGGTGGTGCCGTGGCCGAACGCCCGCACGGCGTCCGCGCCGGCCCCGGCGCGCTCCAGCGCGGCCTCGACCGCGGCGAGCACGCCCTCGGACTGGTCGTCGGGGGTGGTCGGCGACTTGGCCGTGACCAGCCGCCCGTCGACGGCCACCACGGCGTCCGTGAAGGTTCCCCCGACATCGACTCCCAACAGCACGCGCGGGAACCTACCCGGCGCGGCTCAGATCACGCCGCCAGCACGACCTCTTCGGTCTCGGCGAGGTGCTGGTGGGACGGGCAGTAGCCGTTCACGGGCAGCGGCACGCGCTGGCATGCCGTGCCCCGCCGCGTGGTCGCGCGGCACTCGAGCCGGTTGCCCTCGAGGTCATAGCCGTCCGCGGGTCGCGTGGCGATGTACTTCTGGGCGAACTGCAGGTAGCGGTCGACGACGCAGTAGACGCGGCGCTGGGCCGACATCGGGAAGTAGATGCGGATGTCGTTGAAGAGCGTCTTGGTCGGCTTCGCGAAGTAGTGCATGTCGGTCGCGAGCCGGTAGACCGCGGCCTCGCAGGCCCGCAGGACGCGCTCGTGGTTCGTGGGACCGCCCTGGAGCGGATGGTCCTCGAGGATCTCGCTCTCGAGCTCCCTGTAGATGGCACGGCTGATGCTGTACATCTGGCGCTTTTTCTCCCCCTCGAAGACTCTGGACGCCACGGGCCGTTCCATGGCCCCGCGCCGGAGTCTTTGCCGATCTCGTGCAATTCCGAACGAGGTATTTATTGACTTTGAGTTAAGCCGGAACGCGAACGTTCGCTCAACCTTGCGGTCAACGCCATTCAGCGGTGGTCGGAGCGGAGGAATCGCCTGCAATCAGCGTGTGTCGGCCGTCAAGCGAATGTGACGTCTCGGGGAAGTCGGCACGCGCGTGGGCGCCGCGCGACTCCTCGCGGGAGAGCGCACACGCGGCCACGAGCCGGGCCAGTGGATGGGGGTCGTCGAGCAGCGGTCGCAGGCCCTCGGCGGTGCGTACGAGACCGGCGTGCCGCCACATCGCCTCGCGGGTCTCGCGGGTCGGCGCGGGGGCGACCGGCTCGGAGGGAAGCGAGGCGGCGGGAGGTGCGCCCGCGGCGGGCTCCTGCAGGCCGGCCAGCGCGGCGCGGCGCCCGAACACGAAGCACTCCGACAGCGAGTTCGACGCGAGCCGGTTGGCGCCGTGCAGCCCGGTGCACGCGCACTCGCCGACCGCGTACAGCCCGGGCACGCCGGCGGCGCCCCCGTACAGGTCGGTGGCGATCCCGCCCATCACGTAGTGGCTGGCCGGCGCGACGGGCACCAGCTCGGTCGTCGGGTCCAGCCCGGCCTCGCGCAGGGAGGCCACGATGTTGGGGAAGCGGCCCGGGTCGACGCCGCGCATGTCGAGGTGCACGAACGGCTCGCCGGTCGCGACGATCGCTCGCGCCACTGCGTCGCGGGGCGCGAGCTCGTCGACGAACCGCTCCCCGCTCGCGTCGTGCAGCGTCGCGCCCTCCCCGCGCACCGCCTCGGAGATCAGGTAGCCCTCGCGGCCCCTGACGCCGACCACTGCGGTGGGGTGGAACTGGGCGAACTCGAGGTCGGCGAGCGCGGCGCCCGCGTCGCGGGCCAGCAGCAGGCCGCTGCCGAACGAGCCGGGAGGGTTGGTGGTGCGCGACCACAGCGCGGCCGCGCCGCCCGTGGCGAGGATCGTCGCGCGCGCGCCGAGCACGCGGCCGTCGTCGAGGACGATCCCGGCGCACCGGTCGTCGCGCATGGCGAGCCGCGCGGCGCGCCGGCCCTCGAGCACCTCGATGCGCTCGTGTCCCGCCACGATCGCCGACAGGTCGCGCAGGATCCGGCGGCCGGTCGCGCTCCCGCCGGCGTGGGCGACGCGGCGCGTCCCGTGGCCGCCCTCGAGGCCGAGCGCGAGGTTGCCGTGGCGGTCGGCGTCGAAGCGGATCCCGAGCGCCTCGAGGTCGCGGAAGCGCGCGGGCGCCTCGTCGCACAGCACCTCGGCGGCCGAGCGCCGGACCAGCCCGCGACCCGCCACCAGCGTGTCCTCGAGATGGCGCGCCGGCGAGTCCTCCTCGGCCAGCGCGGCGGCCAGGCCGCCCTGCGCCCAGTAGGACGCGGTCTCCGCCAGCGGCCGTGCGGAGACGAGCGTCGCGCTCGCACCCTCGCGCGCCGCGCACAGCGCGGCGTACAGCCCGGCGGCGCCGGCGCCCACGACGACGATCTCCGCCATGGCCGCGTACGGTACTCGCGTGCCCGCCCCCGTCTGGCTGCGCCACGACGCGCACCTCGCCCACGACATCCCCGGCCATCCCGAGCGTCCGCAGCGGATCCGCGCGCTCGAGGCCGAGATGTCGGCCAACGACTGGTTCGGGTGCGAGCGGGTCGAGGCGCCCGCCGCCGAGCGCGAGCTGCTGCTCGCGGTCCACCCGGAGTCGCACATCGCGCTGATCGAGTCGCTGAGCGCCCGTGGCGGCGGGATGATCGACATGGACACCTCGGCGGTGGCCGGCACCTACGAGGCCGCGCTGCGGGCGGCGGGCGGCGCCTGCGCGCTGGTCGACGCGCTGCTCGGCGACGGCGTCCCGACGGGCGTCTCGGCGCTGCGGCCTCCCGGCCATCACGCCGAGGCGGCGCGCGCGATGGGGTTCTGCTTCTTCGGCAACGCCGCCGTGGCGGCGCGCCGCGCCCAGTCGGCCCACGGCGTCGAGCGCGTGATGATCCTCGACTGGGACGTCCATCACGGCAACGGGACCAACGACATCTTCCACGCCGACCCGAGCGTCCTGTTCGTCTCGATCCACGAGTCGCCGCTGTATCCGGGCACCGGCCCGGCGTCGGACGTCGGCTCGGGCCCGGGGGAGGGCTTCACGGTCAACCTCCCGGTCCCCGGGGGCTCGGGCGACGCCGCCTTCCGCTCCCTGGTCGAGCACGTCGGCTGCGCGCTGATCGCGGAGTGGCGGCCGCAGCTCGTGCTCGTCTCGGCAGGCTTCGACGCCCACGCCGACGACCCGCTCGCGAGCTGCCGTGTCACGGCGAGCGGCTTCGCGGGGATGACGGCGTCGCTGCGCCGCGCGTGCGACGCGGTCGGCGGCGCCGATGGGGATCGTGCTCGAGGGCGGCTACGACCTCGGCGCGCTGTCGGGCTCGATGGCCTCGCTGATGCCGGTGCTGGTCGCGGACTCGGCGCCGCCGCAGCAGGAGCTGGAGCGCCACCCGCTCGCCTCCGCCGCGCTGCAGCGGCTGGAGCCGTGGTGGCCCGGGCTGTGAGTCAGCCCTTGGAGCTGGGCACGATCCGCCGGGTCGAGCCGCCGCCGGCCTGATCGCGGATCTGGTCGAGCGCCTCGCCCGCCTCCTCGCGGCTGCCGTACTGGCCGCTGAAGACGATGAACGAGTCCGGGCCGAGCGACTCGAAGTCGTTGGAGTCGAGCACGCCGACGTTCGGGACGCCCTTGCCCGCCAGCTCGCTGCCGAGCGTCTCGGCGTCCTCCTGGCTGCCGCTCGAGTTGAGGATCACGGTCCAGGCCGTGCGGCCCTGCGGCCACTCGGCGAGGTCGGCCGGGGCGACGCTGGGCGTCGCGCTGGGCGACGGCGAGGCCTCGGCGCCGCCCTCCTCGCCGGGCGGGATCGAGGGCGTCGTGCTCGGTGCCGCGCTGGTGGCGGGCGCCGGCGTCGGGGTCTGCGGGACAGCGGTGACCTTCTCGGCGTCACCCGCCAGCTCCACGATGACGAGCACGACCGCGATCAGCGCGATCGCGAACAGCACGCCGACGACGGCGAGCGAGGCGCGCCAGCCGCGCGGTTCGGCGATCTCGGTGCCGACCGCGGTGCCGCACTCCAGGCACCACTCCTGGTCGGCGCTCAGGCGCGCGTCGCAGCGAGGGCAGCGCCGCTCGACCGGGGTCGGCGGCGGAGGCGTCTCCGTGGCGCTCACGCCCGGCGCTCCCCGACGGCGTCCGACTCGGGCTTGAGCTCGGTGGTGGGGGCGTCGCCGCCGTTGGCCGACTCGGCCTCGCGCTTCTTGGACGTGTACTCGGCGAGCGTCTTCTGGTCGGCCGTCGTCTCGGCGGCGTGCTCACCGGTGGTGGGGGCGGCTGCGGCGGCGCGGGCCTGCTCGGCCTCCAGCGCGGCCGCCTGGCGGGCGGCGATCGCCTCGTCGACCTCCTCCTCGTGCCGGGAGCGGGCGCGGTCGCTGAGCGGGGTGCCGCAGTGCCAGCACCAGCCGGCCTCGCTGCCGTGCAGCTCGCCGCAGGTCGGGCAGGTGCCGCCGATGCCGGGCTCGCGCACGACGGTCGCCGCGGCCGGCTCCTCGCCGAGGCGCGCGATCAGCTGGCGCAGCTCCTCGTCGATGTCGGCCAGGCGCTGGGCCTTGGTCTGCAGGATCCCGCGCTGGGCCGCGTTCGGCGAGTGCCGGGCGGTGCGGTGGATCTCGTAGTGGAAGCCGCCCAGGTCGCGCAGCAGCACCTCGCGCGCGGCCCGCAGGAAGCGGACGCGGCGGCGCAGGGCCCCGCGGCGGGCGCTCTCGGCGACGCCGCCCTCGAGCTCCTCCGGGTCCAGCCCGGCGGGCAGGTCGCGACGGCGGCGCTTGAGCTCCTCCTCGCGCGCCCGTTGCTCCTCGGACACGGGCGACTCCTCCTCGAGGGAGACGACGGTCGCATCGTCGACCGGCTCGGAGGCCGCCGGTGCTTCTCCGGGCGGGTGCTCGTCGGCGGTCGCGGCGCGTCTGCGTGTCAGGCGTCGCAACAGGCCGTTCATGGGCGGGCGGGGCGAATCGCTGGAAGCGCCCCTCGAGTCGAGTATAGGGTCGGCGTCAGGCGCCACGCGACACTCAACGTGCGGGGGCGCCGATCGGAGCGGCGCCGCGCTCCGCGAGCAGCGCGCGCCATGCCTCCACGACGCGGGCCGCCATGCGGTCGGCGGAGAACAGCTCGGCGCGGCGGCGGCCGTCGACGCGCGGGGGGTCGGGGTCGGCGAGGAGCGGGGCCAGCGCGGCCCGCCAGGCCTCCCTGTCCCACGGCGCGCAATAGGCCCCGGCGATGCCCTTGAGCACGACGGGGTGGATGCCGACCGGCGTCCCGAACGCCGGCACGCCGCACGCGATCGCCTCGATCACGCTCAGCCCGAAGCCCTCCGCCTGGGAGGGGACGAGGACCGCGTTGGCGGCGTTGATCCAGTACGGGACCTCGTCGGGAGCGACCTTGCCCATCTGCAGCAGCGTCGTGTCGCCCGCCGCCTCCTGCGCGCGGTCGAAGCGCTTGAGCGGGCGGGCGGGGTCGTGCGGGAAGAGCAGGTAGGGGCGCTCCGGGTCCAGCCCGAGCCGCTCGCGGGCCTCTTTGCGGGGGATCGGCCGGAAGCGCTGCAGGTCGATGCCCACCGGGAGCACCGCCACGCGCCGCGTGGTGCCCGCGCCGGGGATGTTCTCGCTGAACTCGCGCGACACGGCGGCGGGGAGGGCGACGAACGGGAGCGCCGCGCGGGTGATCCGCTTCGAGCGCGGGTGGAAGAGGTCGTTGCCGTGCAGCGTGACCACCACGGGGCCGAGGCCGGCGAGCAGCGCGGGCCACGCGGTGAGGCCGAAGTGGGCGTGCACGACGTCGAAGCGCTCGCCGTCTCGTCGCCGCGCGCGCAGCGCGCGGGCCGCAGCCGGGTATTCGCGCAGCCCGGGCGGGAAGCTGAACAGCTCGATCTCGACGTCGTCGCGGCGGCGCAGCGCCTCGACCTGGTCGAGCACGAAGCGCCCGTACTCGGGCCGCTCCGGGCGTGGGGTACATGTTCGTGACGATCAGCGCGCGCACTCGGCGCATTCTTGTCACACCTTCGCGTAGATCCGTTCACCGACCGGCCCGAGATTGACCTCCGGCCCCGCACACGGCGGGGGAAGCGGGTGGACGGAGGTCCCGATGATCTACGAGCTGATGGGCAGGGCGCACGCCGCGCTGGCGCGCGAGCGCGGGCAGGGGACGGTCGAGTACGTCGGGCTCGTGCTGCTGATGGCGGTCCTGATCGCCGGGGTGGTGAAGGCGAGCGGGTCGTTCTCCGACACCGGGATCGCCGAGGCGGTCGTGAAGAAGCTCAAGGGCGCGATCGACGGGGTCGGGCGGGGGGAGTGAGTCTGGCTCGCGCCGGCTGGCGCGCTTGGGTGCGTGCTGCGGTGCGGTGCGCTTGAACGGCGGGCACGTGGGGGAAGGGGGTGTCGGCCGCGGGGTGTGCTGTACGACGTTCTGCACCGTATGCGTCCTGAACGTCGTGTTGGTCGACGTTGACCACCGTATATGGGGGTCAACGTCGACCAGTCGACGTTGACCGCGATATCCGCTGTCAACGTCGACCAACCTCACCCCCACCCAGCCGCCGTTCGCCGTAACGCCACGCACCACGCCCCCGGCCGGTGGCTCCGGCCACGAGCCGGCGCCCGGAGTCATCGAGCGACGCATGGCACACTGGGCCGGGTGCCCGCCACCGCGCCAGCGCCCGAGGAGCTGCGCCGCCGTCCCGTCGGGGTCTTCGACTCCGGCGTCGGCGGCCTCACGGTCCTGCACGAGCTGCTGGTCCAGCTCCCGCACGAGGACTTCGTGTACTTCGCGGACGCGGCCCGCTTCCCGTACGGCGAGCGGACGCCCGCGGAGCTGGAGGCGTTCAGCCTGCAGATCGCGGAGGAGCTCATCGCGCGGCGGATCAAGCTGCTCGTGGTGGCCTGCAACTCGGCGACCGCGGCGGCGCTGCCCGCGCTGCGCTCGCGGCTGATGCAGACGACGCTCGGCGTCGACGTGCTCGGCGTCGTCCAGCCCGGCGCCGTGCAGGCCGTGGCGGCGACCCGCAGCGGGCGGATCGGGGTGATGGCCACGCCGGTCACGGTGGCGAGCGGCGCGTACGCGAACGCGATCGCCGACGTGGACCCGTTCGTGCACGTGACGAGCATCGCGTGCCCGGACCTCACGTCGATCATCGAGGGCGGCTTCCCGTTCGACCAGCGCGTCGTCGACACGGTGCGCGCGTACTGCGAGCCGCTGCGCGAGGCGGCGGTGGACACCGTGATCCTCGGCTGCACGCACTACCCGCTCGTGCGGCCGATGCTCCAGCGCTTCCTGGGCCGCGGGGTGGAGATCGTGGCCTCGGGCACGCCCGTCGCCCGCCAGGTCGAGCACGTGCTCGGCAGCCGCGGGCTCGGCTCGCCGCAGGCGGGGGAGGGCGACTACTCGTTCCTCACGACGGGCGACACCGAGAGCTTCCGCGCGCTCGGCACGCAGTTCCTGCAGCTCCCGCTCGGCGACGTCCAGCACGTCGACTTCTCGCGGGACATGGCGGGGAGCCGATGAGCCGCGAGCGCAGCGGCGGCCGGACCGCCTCCGAGCTGCGGCCGACGACGATCGAGCCCGGCTTCGTGCGCACCGCCACCGGCTCCGCGCTGATCAGCGCCGGCGAGACGCGCGTCATCTGCACCGCCTCCGTCCAGGAGTCCGTGCCGCGCTGGATGAAGGGCAACGGCCGCGGCTGGCTGACGGCGGAGTACGGGATGCTCCCCGCCTCCACCGGGCGAGCGCAAGCAGCGCGACGTCACGAAGGGCCGCCCCGACGGCCGCACCGTCGAGATCCAGCGGCTGATCGGCCGCTCGCTGCGCGGCGTGGCCGACCTGGAGGCGCTCGGCGAGCGCACGATCTACGTGGACTGCGACGTCCTGCAGGCGGACGGCGGCACGCGCTGCGCCTCGATCACCGGCGGCTACGTCGCGCTCGAGCTCGCGTGCCGGAAGCTGCTCGAGGAGGGCAAGATCGCGCGGATGCCGCTGACGCAGTCGGTCGCGGCGATCTCGTGCGGGATCGTCGACGGCGAGCCGCTGCTGGACCTCGACTACCCCGAGGACTCCACCGCGGAGGTCGACGCCAACGTCGTCATGACCGGCGACGGCGGCCTCGTCGAGATCCAGGCCACCGCCGAGCGCACGCCGCTCTCGCGCGCCCATCTCGACGACCTGCTCGCGCTCGCCGAGGAGGGCATCACGGCGCTGAAGGCGATCCAGACCTCCGTCACCGCCTGAGCCGTGCGGCTGCTGCTGGCGACCGGCAACGCGCACAAGCTGCGCGAGTTCGAGCGGCTGCTGCCGGGGATCGACCTGGACCCGCTGCCCGCCGAGGTCGACACCCCGCCCGAGACCGGCGAGACGTACGCCGACAACGCGCTGATCAAGGCCCGCGCGGCCGCCGCGCAGACCGGCCGCGCCGCGATCGCCGACGACTCGGGGATCGAGGCCGAGGCGCTGGGCGGCCGCCCCGGCGTGCGCACCGCGCGCTACGCCGGCGAGCACGCGAGCGACGAGGAGAACCTCGCGAAGTTCGAGCGCGAGGTCCCGGCCGGCAGCCGGCTGCGCTACGTCTGCGCGATCGCCCACGTGGATGCCGAGGGTCGCGAGACCGTGCTGACCGGGACCTGCGAAGGGACGATGGCGGCATCGCGGTCGGGCGCCCGCGGGTTCGGCTACGACCCGATCTTCGTGCCGGCCGGCGAGACGCGGACGATGGCCGACCTCTCCGACGAGGAGAAGGACGCGATCTCGCATCGCGGGAATGCAGCCCGCGCGCTCCGGGAATGGCTCGGGTCATGAGCGGCTCCGCGGCCGCGTTCCAGGAGCCCAGCCGCCAGCGGACGCGCGCGGCGGCGCTCTCGATCGCCTCGAACAGCTTCCTGATCGCGCTCAAGCTCGTCGCGGGCGCTGTCACCGGCTCGGTGGCGATCCTCACCGAGGCGATCCACTCGGCCGTCGACCTGATCGCCTCCTTCATCGCGTACTTCAGCGTCCGCCAGGCGGAGGAGCCAGCCGACGCCGAGCATCGCTACGGCCACGAGAAGTTCGAGAACGTCGCGGCGGCCGCCGAGGGCGTGCTGATCCTCGTCGGCGCCGCGGTGATCGTCTACGCGTCGGCGAACGCGCTCGTCGAGGGCACCGAGCTCGAGTCGCTCGGGTTCGGCATCGGCGTCATCGCCTTCGCCTCGGTCGTGAACCTGCTCGTGTCCGGCTGGCTGTTCCGCCGGGCCCGCGAGACGGAGTCCGCCGCGCTGGAGGCCGACGCCGCGCACCTGCGCACGGACGCCTACACGTCGCTCGGCGTGCTCGTCGGCCTCGCGCTCGTGCACTGGACCGGGTGGAAGTGGGTCGATCCCGGCGATCGCGCTGGTGATCGCGGGCGCGATCGTGATCACCGGGCTCAAGCTC
The DNA here is from genome assembly GCA_963723395.1 of uncultured Solirubrobacteraceae bacterium. GTDB lineage: Bacteria > Actinomycetota > Thermoleophilia > Solirubrobacterales > Solirubrobacteraceae > DATFQI01. The sequence continues at coordinate 91,927 of CAVRQL010000014.1, forward strand.
GTGGCCCGCTCGTGGCGCGTGCTGGTCGACGAGGCGCTGCCCGAGGACGAGCTGACCGCGATCCGCGAGACGATCGTCGACTTCCGCGAGCGCGACGTCGTCGGCTACCACCAGCTGCGCACCCGCCGCGCCGGCGCCCGCCGCTACGTGGACCTGCACGTGCAGTTCCGCGCCGGCACCACGCTCGAGGACGCCCACGGCATCGCCCACGAGCTCCAGGACCGCATCGCCGCGCGCCTCAACGGCGCCGACGTGCTGATCCACCTCGAGCCCGAGGACAAGGTCCGCGAGGACCCGATCGGCGACGCGGCGCGGCTCAGCGCAGGTTGATGCCGGCCGCGAGGGCGACCGAGAACACGACGCCGGCGTAGCCGATGTAGCCGGAGAGGAGCAGGATCGCCGCCGCGATCACGCAGATGGAGACGGTCACCAGCCAGGCGATCTTGGGGAGCGGCACGGGTGGGTATTCTCGCGAAGGGCGCATGACCCCTGCCACGAGATGCCGATGACCGCCGTGCCGGGACTCACTCCCGAGCTCGCCGCGGACTACCTCCGAGAGCTCTCGGCCGACATCCGGGCCGCCGTCGTCATGACCGCCGCGGGCGAGCCGCTGGCCGGCGCGCCGGAGCTCGCGGGCCCCGCCAGGCGCCTGCTCGAGGCCGCCCCCGACGCCGCCGAGATCGAGGTCTCGGTGTCCGGGGGAGCGATCCACGCGGCCCGCTCCGCCGAGCACGCCGTCGTCGCGGTCTGCGGGCGCTTCGCCCTCCCGGCGCTGATCCGCTACGACCTCAAGGTCGTGCTCGGCGAGCTCGCCGCGCGGCCGGAGGCGGCATGAGCCCCAGGCTCCCGCGCCGTCCCAGCGCGCCCCGCCCGCGAGGCGTCTCGGGTGCCGTCGCGGCCCAACTCGCGCGACGCCGCGAGGCCCGCTCCACCCGTGTCGTGGTCCGTGACCGGACCGGCCTGCCGCAGGTCCTTGACGCCGACGAGGATCCCGTCGCGAAGGCCCTCGTGGAGGCCTCTGAGGACCTGATTTCCGCAGTGCAGCGCGGTTCAGAGGGTTGATAAGCCGACAATTGCGGAAGCGGTTTTTCCGCAAAGTGCGGGTTTTTTGGTAGGAACTCCCCGGCGGCGTCCGAAAGCACTGTTAGCTTCGCGCCGAGTCAATCCCGTCCGAGGGACACAAGGAGGAGTCATGACGAAGTCGGACTTCGTAGACAAGGTCGCCACTCAGAGCGGCCTCAGCAAGAAGGACGCCGGTACTGCCGTCGACGCCGTGCTCAGCACGATCGAAGGCGCGCTGAAGGCCGGCGACGATGTCTCGTTCACGGGCTTCGGCAAGTTCCATGTCGCGAGCCGCGGCGCCCGTGAGGGTCGCAACCCGCGTACTGGCGAGACGATGACCATCGCCGCCAGCAAGGTCCCGCGCTTCACCGCCGGCTCCGGCCTCAAGAAGGCCGTCAAGTAGCCGGAAGGATCGAGACCCGCGAGGGCGCCGGCGAGCCGGCGCCCTCTCGAGTCCCCCTCGCCGGCGTGGGCTTCGGCGCCCGACTGGCCGCGGCCGTCGCCGAGCGCGAGTCGCAGATCGTCGTCGGCGTCGACCCCGACCCGGCCAAGCTCTGGCCCGTCGAGGATGGCTTCGGCGACCTGGCCGAGGCGCTCACCGCCGCACAGATGTCGGCCGGCGTGCCGATCGACACGCCCCGTCTCGAGACCGCCGCCGCGGTACTCGCCCACTCGCTCGCGCTGCTCGACGCCGCCGCCCCTGCGTGCGTCGCGGCCAAGCCCCAGCTCGCGTTCTTCGAGCGGCTCGGCTTCGCCGGCTGGCTCGCGCTGGAGCGCGTCTGCGCCCATGCCCGCGACCGCGGCCTGCTCGTGCTCGCCGACGCCAAGCGCGGCGACGTCCCCAGCACCGCCGCCGCCTACTCCGACGCGCTGACCGGCGCGGGAGGGCTGGCCGCCGACGCGATCACCGCCAACCCGCTGCTCGGGCGCGACGCGCTGGCGCCGCTCGTGGACGGCGCGCGTGCCGCCGGGGCGGGCGTGTTCGTGCTCGTGCGCACCTCCAACCCGGGCGCCGGCGACGTCTTCGACCTCGAGCTCGCCGGCGGCGAGCCGCTGTGGGAGCGCCTCGCCGCGATGGTGGCCGAGCTCGGCGAGGGGGAGCTGGCCGACGTGGGCGCCGTGACCGGCGCGACGTTCCCTGAGCACCTGGCGCGTATGCGCGAGCTGATGCCGCGCACACCGTTCCTGCTCCCCGGCATCGGCGCCCAGGGCGGCGACGTCGCGACCCTCGCGCCGGCCTTCGCGCCGGGGCGGGCCGGTGGGCTCGTGACCGCCTCGCGCTCGATCGCCAACGCCCACGAGAAGGCCGGGGGCGACCCCGCCGAGGCGGCGCGCGCGGAGGCCGAGCGCCTGCGCGAAGCCGCCTGGGCACTGGCCTGAAGCCGCCTGAGCCGCCGCTATGCTTGCCCGCGATGGCCGGTCGAAGCCCCGCGCGGTTCCTGGCCCCGCTAGCGCTGGTGGCTGTCGTCGTCGCTCTCTACATGGTGCTGAAGAGCCCCGAGGACGGCACGAAGACCGAGCGCACCGGGGGCTCTCAGGCGACCGCCACCGCGACCGCCACGCCGAAGCCCAAGCGCAAGCGCAAGGTGTACGTCGTCAAGCCCGGCGACACGCCCTCCGGCATCGCCGACAAGACGGGCGTCTCGCTCGAGGAGCTCGAGAAGGCCAACCCGAAGCTCGACCCGCAGCTGCTCGCTCCGGGCCAGCGGATCCGGTTGCCGCAATGATCCGCGCGGCCCTGCTCGCCGCGCTCGCCGTCCTCCTGCTCGCCGCCCCGGCGCAGGCGGCCGAGCGCCCGTGCCCCGATTACATCCAGGCGCCGAGCGCGATCGTGATCGAGACCTCGACGGGCGTGGTGGCGTGCTCGCGCAACGCCGACGAGCGCCGCTCGATCGCCTCCACCACGAAGCTGATGACCGCGCTGCTGACGCTCGAGCGCGCGAAGCTCAGCGACACCTTCACGGCCGCCCGCTACTTCCCGGGCCCGGGCGAGTCGCGCATCCAGCTGCAGCCGGGCGAGCGGATGCGCGTGCGCGACCTGATGCGCGGGCTGCTGATCGAGTCCGCCAACGACGCGGCGGTCACGCTCGCCGAGGGCGTGTCGGGCTCGCGCAAGGCGTTCGTGCGCGCGATGAACCGCCGCGCGCAGCAGCTCAAGCTCACCAACACCCACTACGCGAACCCGATCGGGCTCGACGAGGCGGGCAACTACTCCAGCGCGCGCGACCTCGTGCGCCTCGCGACGATCCTGCGGTCCAACCGCTTCTTCCGCACCACGGTGGACCGTGCGGTGGTGCGGCTGACGTCGGGCAACCGCGAGCGGGTGATCGACAACCGCAACGACCTGGTCAAGCGCTACCGCTGGATCAACGGCGTCAAGAGCGGGCACACCTCGCAGGCGGGTTACGTGCTCGTCGGGTCCGGTCGCGACGACCGCCGGGTGCAGGTCGTCTCCGCCGTGCTCGGCACCCCGAGCCTCGCCGCGCGCGACGACGCCACGCTGAAGCTCCTCGAGTGGGGCCGCCGGCAGTTCCAGCGGGTCACCGTCCTGAAGGCGGGCGACGAGCTGACGACCGTGCCGATCAGCTACCGCCGCGGGGCGCGGCTCTCGCTCGTCGCGCAGCACAGCGTCAAGCGCATCGTTCCGAAGGGTCATCGCGATGACGTGAGCTCGCGGGCGACCGGCGTGCCCGACGAGGTCGACGGGCCGATCGTCGCGGGACAGTCCTTCGGCACCATCGAGATCGTCTACAAGGGCCGCGTCGTCGAGCGCCAGCCGCTGGTGGCGGCCTCCAGCGTCCCCGGAGCCGATCTCGAGCAGAAGGCCAAGTCCTGGTTCACCGGGCCCGTGGCGATCCTGCTGCTCTTCGGCGCGCTGGCCGGTACCGTCCTCATCGGCACGCAGTTGAGACGGAACCTGCGCGACGGGCGTCGCGCCGGCGGGAAGGCACGAGCCGCATGATCATCACCGTCACCCTCAACACCGCGATCGACAAGACGCTGTCGGTGCCCAACTTCCGGCTGGGCCGCCGCCACCGCACCGTCGAGCAGACGACGATGCCGGGCGGCAAGGGCGTCAACGTCGCGCGCGTGCTCAAGGCGCTCGGGCAGCCGGTGATCGCCACCGGGCTCACCGGCGGGGCGACCGGCACGCGGATCGTCGACCAGCTGACCCAGCTCTCGGTGCTCAGCGACTTCGTGCGCATCCGCGAGGAGTCGCGCACCAACACCGCCGTGATCGACCCGACGACGGGCGAGCAGACCGAGATCAACGAGCGCGGCCCGAAGGTCTCCGAGCAGGAGGTCGAGCTGTTCGTCGACAAGCTCCTGTACCTGGCCAAGGGCGCCTCGGTGTGCGTGTTCGCCGGCTCGCTCCCGCGCGAGGTCGACACCGACATCTACGCGAAGCTGATCCGCGAGCTCCGCCGCCTCGGCGTGCAGACGATCGTCGACACCGACGGCGACCCGCTGCGGCGCGCCGTCCGCGCGGAGCCCGACGTCATCACCCCGAACGTCCTCGAGGCCGAGGAGCTGGTCGGCCACGAGTTCAACGACGGGCTCGACGACTGGGGGATCGCCGCGCGCGAGATGTGCGAGCTCGGCGCGCGCGAGGCGATCATGACCATGCCCGACGGCTGCTTCGCGCGGATGCTGGGGGAGGAGCACGGCTCAGACCGCCGCGTCTACCGCGTCCGGCTCGCCTCCCCGGCGCTCGAGCCGCGGGCCACCGTCGGCTCCGGCGACGCCTTCCTGGCCGGCTACGTCGCGGCCCGCTACACGGGCCGCCCGACCGAGCAGTGCCTGGCCTACGGGGTCGCCTGCGGCGCCGAGTCCACGCAACACCTCGGCGCCGGCCTGATCGACCCCGACAGGGTCGAGCGGCTGTACGCCGAGACCGAGGTCGAGCGTCCCGAGACGCCGGCCGAAGTCTCGTAAGCCCCGCGCAGCCTCGGAAACGGATCTCCGCAGGGAGCGGGGTAGCCTGGGTTATGTCCCCAGTTTCGTCCGCCACCACCCCTAGGATCCATTCATGGAGATCGAGATCGGCCGAGGTAAGAAGGCGCGCCGCGCCTATGGATTCGACGACGTCGCGATCGTGCCCTCGCGACGGACGCGAGACCCTGACGACGTCGACATCTCGTGGACCCTGGGCCCGTACCGCTTCGAGCTGCCGCTGCTCGCCTCCGCGATGGACGGCGTGGTCTCGCCCGAGACCGCGGGCATCGTCGGCCGCCTGGGCGGCCTCGCGGTCCTGAACCTCGAGGGCATCTGGACCCGCTACGAGGACGCGGACGCGATGCTGGAGCGCATCGCGGGCCTCCCCGTGACGAGGCGACCCGGGAGATGCAGGAGATCTACCAGGAGCCCGTCAAGGAAGAGCTGATCACCCAGCGGATCGAGGAGATCAAGTCCTACGGCGTGGTCGCCGCCGCGTCGCTGACCCCGCAGAAGGTGGAGCGGTGGCACGAGCTGGCGCTGGACGCCGGGCTGGACATCCTCGTCGTGCAGGGCACCGTGATCTCGGCCGAGCACGTCTCCAGCCAGGGTCACGTCCTCAACCTCAAGGAGTTCGTGCGCGAGCTCCCGATCCCGGTGGTGCTCGGCGGCTGTGCCAGCTACCACACGGGCCTGCACCTGATGCGCACCGGCGCGGCCGGCGTGCTCGTGGGCGTCGGCCCCGGCGCGGCGTGCACCACGCGCGGCGTGCTCGGCATCGGCGTCCCGCAGGCCACCGCGATCGCCGACGTGGCGGCCGCCCGCTCCCAGCACATGCTCGAGACGGGCGACTACTGCCGCGTGATCGCCGACGGCGGGATGCGCACGGGCGGCGACGTCGCGAAGGCGATCGCCTGCGGCGCCGACGCCGTGATGATCGGCTCGCCGCTGGCCCGCGCCTTCGAGGCTCCCGGCCACGGCTTCCACTGGGGCATGGCCACCTTCCACCCGACGCTCCCGCGCGGCGCCCGCGTGGCGACCACGCAGAACGGCTCGCTGGAGGAGATCATCACCGGCCCCGCCCGCGAGAACGACGGCACGTTCAACCTGATGGGCGGCCTGCGCACCTCGATGGCGACCTGCGGCTACCAGGACATCGCCGAGTTCAACCGGGCCGAGCTGATGGTCGCCCCGGCGCTGCAGACCGAGGGCAAGTCGCTCCAGCGCGACCAGGCGATCGGCATGGGCGCGCGCGGCGGATCGCAGCAGGCGCCCGTCCCGGCCCTCGTCGGCGGGGAGTAGGGGCGTGACCGGGCCCACTGAGGTCATCTCGGAGGGCCCGGGGTCCTCGCTCCCCGCAGAGCAGCGGCCTCGAGGAGCTCGCGCTCGAGCGGTCGGTCGCGGCCGACGAGGTCGTCGTCCTCGACTACGGCGGCCAGTACTCGCAGCTGATCGCCCGCCGCGTGCGCGAGTGCGGCGTGTTCTCCGAGCTGCTGCCGCACCACGTCGGCGTCGAGGAGGTCCGGCGGCGCAAGCCCAAGGGCCTGATCCTGTCCGGCGGGCCGGCCTCGGTGTACGCGCCGGGCGCCCCGCGGCTGGACCCCGAGCTGCTCGAGCTCGGGATCCCCGTGCTCGGGCATCTGTTACGGCATGCAGGCGCTGGTCCTGACGCTGGGCGGGAAGGTCGAGGGCGCCGAGGTGGGGGAGTTCGGCCGCTCGCGGCTGACCGTCGCCGAGACGGGCCGGCTGCTCGCCGGCACCCCGGCCGAGCAGGCGTGCTGGATGTCGCACCGCGACACCGTGTACGAGCCCCCGCCCGGCTTCACCGCGCTGGCCAGCTCGACCGAGTCGCCGGTGGCCGCGCTCGAGGACACCGAGCGCGGGCTCTACGGCATCCAGTTCCACCCCGAGGTCGTGCACACGCCCTACGGCCAGCAGGTGCTGACGACCTTCCTGGAGGAGATCTGCGGCTGCGACCGCACGTGGACCGCCGCCTCGATCATCGACGAGCAGATCGCCGCCATCCGCGAGCAGGTCGGCAGCGGCAGCGTGGTCTGCGGGCTCTCGGGCGGCGTGGACTCCAGCGTCGCGGCGCTGCTCGTGCACCGCGCGATCGGCGACCAGCTGACGTGCGTGTTCGTGGACCACGGGCTGATGCGCAAGAACGAGGGCGAGCAGGTGATCTCCGCCTTCCGCGACCACTTCAAGGTCCCGCTCGTGGCGGTCGATGCCGAGGACCGCTTCCTGGCGCGGCTGTCGGGGCTGAGCGAGCCCGAGTCCAAGCGCAAGGCGATCGGCGCCGAGTTCATCCGCGTCTTCGAGGAGGAGGCGGCCAAGATCGGCGACGCCAACTACCTCGTCCAAGGGACGCTGTACTCGGACGTGATCGAGTCCGGCGGCGGCACCGGCGCGGCCACGATCAAGTCCCACCACAACGTGGGCGGCCTGCCCGACGACCTGCAGTTCGAGCTGGTGGAGCCGCTGCGGGCGCTGTTCAAGGACGAGGTGCGCGCCGTCGGGGCCGAGCTCGGGCTGCCCGAGCGCCTGGTCTGGCGCCAGCCGTTCCCGGGCCCCGGGCTCGCGATCCGCATCGTCGGCGGCGAGGCCACGAAGGAGCGCCTGGACACGCTGCGCAACGCCGACGCGATCCTCCAGGACGAGATCCGCAAGGCCGGCCTGTACAGGGACCTGTGGCAGTCGTTCTGCGTCCTGCCCGACATCCGCACGGTCGGCGTGCAGGGTGACGAGCGGACGTACGGCTACGTGGTCGCGATCCGCGCCGTCACGTCCGACGACGCGATGACCGCCGACTGGGCCCGGCTGCCGTACGACCTGCTCGAGCAGATCGCCTCGCGCATGATCAACGAGATCCGCGAGGTCAACCGCGTCGTGCTCGACATCACGAGCAAGCCGCCGGGCACGATCGAGTGGGAGTAGACGGGCCCGACGAGTCGGAGGCAGCGCCCGGAGCGCATCCCGCGGCATCAGCGGCCGATCCCGGAGCCCATGTCGCGGCGCAACGTCGCGATCTTCGCCGTCTTCTTCGGCGTGCTCTACGCGATCGGCATGATCGGCCGCGGCGAGATCGTCCCTGGACTGGTCGGCGGCGTGCTGTGCGCGATCCTGGTCTACCTGGTGTTCCAGGAGGTCGGCAACCGCCAGCGGCGCCGGATCGCCGAGCGCGAGCGCCGGCGCGGCTCGTCGTAGCGCAACGCATCGAACATCCGTCGATTTCGGACCTGGATCTGGTCCTTCGGTGAGGCCGCTCCCTCCGCGCGCGGCGAGAAGGTGGCACCCATGAACTCACGTCGCCATCATCGGCTGGCGGCGGCGGTCCTCGTCGCCGCCGCCTGCCTCCTCGCCCCGGCCGCCGCCTCCGCAGCTCCTGCACTGCGCGGCTGGTGGCCCATGAACGAGCGGTCCGGCCAGACCGTCAACGACTGGTCCGGCAACGGCAACAAGGGCACGCTCGGCTCCACGCCCGGCGTCGACGAGAACGATCCGACCTGGATCAAGGGCATCTTCAACATCGGGTCCGCGCTGCGCTTCGACGGCAACGACTACGTGACGATCCCCGACTCGCCGTCGCTGCGCCCCCAGAAGCTGACCGTGTCCGCCTGGTTCCGCAACTCCGGCGGCCCCGGCCCGCTCGCCTACCTCGTCTCCAAGGGCGGCGACTACTGCGAGGCGGCCTCGTTCGCGCTGTACACGACCGAGAACGGCCGCCTGGCCTTCTACATCTACGACGGGACGAACTGGTCGCGCGCCGAGGAGGCGTCCACGGCCGTCTGGGACGGCAACTGGCACCACGCCGCCGGCACCTACGACGGCAACACGCTGCGGCTGTTCATCGACGGCAAGCAGGTCGGCACGGGCACCCCGTCCAGCCTCGCCATCAACTACGACGTGACGCCCGCGGCGGGCGCGTTCGGCGCCTACCGGGGGAGCTGCGAGTTCTACCTGGTCGGCGACATCGACGGCGTGAGCCTGTGGGATCGCGCGCTGCCGATCGCCGACATCTACCGCGTCGTCGGCTCGCTGATCGCGGGTCGCTGAGAGGAGGACTCTGGGAGGGGCGCCTACGGGCGCCCCTCGCCGGGGCTTACGGCCGCTTGTCCCAGGACAGCAGGTCGTCCAGCGGGTCGAACGGCGCGCCGCCCTTGTACCAGCCCGGCCCGCTCCACTCCTCGAAGTGGAGGTGGCAGGCGCTCGCGCGGCCCGTGCGGCCGACGATGCCGATCGGCTGGCCGGTCTTGACGCGCTCGCCCTTGGCGACGATGGCCGGCTTGGCCATGTGCATGTACACGTAGTCGACGGAGGTCTGCTCGCCGTCGATGACGATGTAGTAGCCGGCGGCCGAGTGGTACTGCTTGACCTTGACCACGCCGCCGCGCGCCGCCACCAGCGGCGTCCCGCAGGCGGCCATGACGTCCTGGCCCTGATGGCCGCGGCCGCCGCCGAAGCGGGCCGCGTACTCGCCGTAGCCGTGCGGGCCGCGCACCGGGAACTGGTGGCGCAGGAACATGAAGCTCGAGGGGTCGGGGCCCGTCGCCTCCGCCTCGGGAGCGTTCGCCGAGCTCGACGCGCGCAGCGCGCCGCCGGCGTCGGCCGCGGTGGCGCGGAACGCGTAGCGCCCCGGCTTCTGCACGCGGCCGCCGGCGAGGCCGTTCCACTGCACGACCTGCGGCGTCTCGGGCTGGACGATCCCCGGGGCCCAGCTGGCCACCACGGCGCCGTCCTTCTGGCGCACCAGCTCGACGCGGACGTCGAGCGGCGCGTCGGCGTGCACGACGTAGCCGACCTTCATCGGCTTCATGGCGTCGAAGTACGCGCGCGGCGCCTGCACGTCGACGTCGATCGTCGGCGCCGTGCCCGCCGGCGTGGCCGGGACGGCCGGCTCGACGATCAGCGCCGCCGGGGCGGGGCCCGAGGGGACGCCGTCGCGGTCGAGCACCGTCACGGGCCCGGTGATGGCGCCCAGCGGCACGCGCACGTCGACTGAGGTCTTGCGCCGCTTGACCGGCGCGGCCGCGACGTCGTCGGCGTCGCCCTCGGCGCCCGCGAAGTCGATCTCGGCGGTGCGGCGCAGCGAGCTGCCGCGCACGCGCAGCAGCGAGCCGGGGCGCACGGCGCCGTTCGCTCCGCAGGCGCTCGCGCAGACGAGCCGCACGAGCTTGGCCTTCGAGCGCACCGGCGGGAGGCTCGGCGGAGGCGCCTGCTTGGGCGCCGGCGCGGCGTCGCGGCCGGAGCCGTGCCGCCCGTGCCGTCCTGAGCGCCGGCGGCGGCGGGGACGGCAAGTGCCGCGGCCACGGCCGCGCACGTCAGCATTCCCTGTGCCACCCACCCACCGCGCCCCCGCGCGGCGGACCCCCGGGCAAAGCCCATCCGGCTCCTCGTCTTGTGGCGGCCTACGGGGTTAGCTGACGGGCTCGCGCACCCTCTGCGCTACCTGGCGGCAATGCCAGGACTCGCCCCAGAATTCCGGTTCCCCCGCTCCACCCGTCCGAGGTGGATTCGGCCGTTTCTGAACGGGCGGCAGTATATGCACGCGAGGCGGACGGGCGCGTACCCGCGGCCGCCGTCCAGAGGTGGCTATCATGGTCCGCCGCCGCGCCAGACGCGTGGCCCTTGCATGCCGATGAAGACTTACGTCGCCAATTCCGAAGACCGCGAGCGCAACTGGCTGCTGGTCGACGCCGAGGGACAGACCCTCGGCCGCCTGGCCACCCAGATCGCCGACGCGCTGCGCGGCAAGCGCAAGCCGACCTACACGCCGCACGTGGACACGGGCGACTTCGTCGTCGTCATCAACGCCGAGAAGATCTCGGTGACGGGCCAGAAGCGGCAGGAGAAGATGTACTACCGCCACTCGGGCTACCCGGGCGGCCTCAAGTCGCGCACGCTCAACGACATGCTCGAGCGCCGGCCGGAGGAGGTCATCCGCCTCGCGGTCAAGGGGATGCTTCCCCGCAACCGCCTCGCGCGGAAGCAGATCACCAAGCTCAAGATCTACGCCGGCCCGGAGCATCCGCACGCGGCTCAGCAGCCGCAGCCGTTCGAGCTGAAGACCACTTAGGAGCACCGATGGCCGACGAGAACCAGACCCCCGAGGAAGAGACTCCGAAGGAGGAGCCGACGGCTGCCGCCGAGGAGACTCCGCAGGAGGAGCCGACGGCTGCCGCCGAGGAGACTCCGCAGGAGCAGCCCGCCGCCGAGGAGACCCCCGAGGTCGTCGTCGAGGGCGAGGCCGGCATCGACGAGGATGTCGAGGACCTCGAGGAGGACGAGGAAGAGGAGGACGCGACCCCGCGCGTCAAGCCCGCGATCCCGGGCATGGACCTCGAGGTCGACATCGTCCGCGAGGGCGAAGAGGCCCTGCGCGGCGAGGACGGCTACTCCGAGTACGACGAGGACGGCTCCGGCGACGGCGACGCGGAGGAGGACCTCTCGCAGCCGATCGCGGACGCCGCGATCGACCTCGGCGCCGGCGCGCGCTACCAGGCCACCGGCAAGCGCAAGACCGCCGTGGCCCGCGTGATCCTCAAGCCCGGCGACGGCACGTACACGATCAACGGCCGCTCGCTCGACGTCTTCTTCCCGCGCGCCACGCTGCAGCGCAACATCCGCCAGCCGCTCGAGACGGTGGGCTACGAGACCCGCATGGACGTCATCGCGTCGATGCACGGGGGCGGCGTGTCCGCCCAGGCCGGCGCCCTGCGCCACGGCATCTCTCGCGCGCTGCTCGAGGCCGACCCGAACCTCCGCTCCGAGCTCAAGCGCCGCGGCTTCCTCACGCGCGACGCTCGCGTCAAGGAGCGCAAGAAGGCCGGCCTCAAGAAGGCCCGTAAGCGGCCGCAGTTCTCCAAGCGCTAGTGGGCGGGCCGCCTGCGGCCCCCGCCGGCGTGCGAAAGCTGTTCGGCACCGACGGCGTCCGCGGCGTCGCCGGAGAGCTCGTCACCGCCGAGCTGGCGCTCGCGCTCGCCCGCGCGGCCACCGCGCGGGTCGCCGCCGCCGGCGACCACGACGGCCACCCGCGCGTGCTCATCATCCGCGACACCCGCGAGTCGGGCGAGATGCTCGAGGCGGCCGTCGCCGCCGGCGTCGCCGCGGCCGGGGGAGAGGCGATGCTGGGCGGGATCCTGCCCACACCCGGCGCGCCGCTGCTGATCCGTCGCCACGGCTTCGCCCTGGGCGTCGTGCTGTCGGCCTCGCACAACCCGTACCGCGACAACGGCATCAAGTTCTTCGGCGGGGACGGCTTCAAGCTCTCCGACGCCACCGAGCTGGAGATCGAGCGGATGCTCGACGAGGAGCCCGTCCCGGCGCTCCCCGGCCGGATCACGCGCTTCCACGGCTCGCTCGACGGCTACGAGGCGGCGCTGGAGGAGCGCTTCAAGCGGCTGAACCTGCGCGGCCGCCGGATCCTGCTCGACTGCGCCAACGGCGCGACCTTCGAGGTCGCCCCGGCGGTGTTCCGCCGCCTCGGCGCCGACGTCGAGGTGATGGGTCACGAGCCGGACGGGCGCAACATCAACGAGGGCTGCGGCTCGACGCACGTCGACGCGCTGGCCGAGGCGGTCCGCGGGGGCGGCCACGACGCGGGCTTCGCGTTCGACGGCGACGGCGACCGCGTGCTGGCGGTCGACCGCCACGGCGTCGTCGTGGACGGCGACGAGCTGATCGCGCTGGCCGCCGTGCACCTCGGCGTCCCCGGCGTGGCGGTGACCGTCATGACCAACTACGGCTTCCACACCGGCATGCGCTCGGCCGGCGTCGAGGTCGCGACCACCGACGTCGGCGACCGCTACGTGCTGGAGGCGCTGCGCGAGCGCGGCTGGACGCTGGGCGGCGAGCAGTCGGGCCACATCATCGAGATGGGCTTCGTGCCCTCCGGCGACGGGATCGCCGCCGCGCTGCTCACGCTCGAGGCGCTGGGCGACGGCGACCTGGCCGACCGCCACGCGATGGAGAAGCTCCCGCAGCGGCTCGTCAACGTGCGGCTTGGCCGACCGCGAGGCGCAGGAGCACGCCGTGCGCACCGTCGAAGGCGACGTCCAGCGCGAGAGCGCCGCGCTCGAGGGCCGCGGCCGCGTGCTGGTGCGCTCCAGCGGAACCGAGCCGCTCGTGCGCGTGATGGTCGAGGCGCCGACGGCGGAGGAGGCGGACGCCGTCTGCTCCCGCCTGACGGCCGCCGTCGAGGCGACCGAGCGCAGCTAGCGCGCGGCCAGCTCGCGCGCCGGGACACCGGCGACGGTGCCCCCGGCCGGGACGTCCTTCGTGACGACGGCGCCCGCACCGACGAGTGCGCCCGCGCCGATCCGGACGCCGCCGAGGATCACCGAGCCCGAGCCGAGGCTCGCGCCGTCCTCGATCACCGTCGGGAGCAGCTCCCAGTCGTCCTCGGTCTGCAGGCCGCCGCCCGACGCGGTGGCGCCCGGGCGCTTGTCGTTGACGAACATCACGCCGTGGCCGACGAACACCTCGTCGCCGATCGTCACGCCGTCGCAGATGAAGGTATGGCTCTGCACCTTGCATCGCGCGCCGATCACCGCGCCGCGCTGGATCTCCACGAAGGTGCCGATCCGGGTCCCGTCGCCGATCGAGCAGCCATAGAGGTTGGTGAACGAGAAGACGACCACGCCCTCGCCGAACTCGACGTCGTTGAGGAGGCGGTGGGGGGCGTCGTTGGAGGGAGCGTCCGGCATCCGGCGCAGGGTAACGACCGGGACTGATTTCCGGTCTTGACTTACGTCCAGTAGGCAGATCCGCTCACTCGTCTCATTCTCGATGCATGGTCTTCCGTCCTCTCCGGCTGCTGCTGCTCGCCGCCGTGATCCTCGGCATCGCCGCCCCTGCGGCCTCCGCCGCCATCGCGTGGCCGCTGAAGGGCTACTGGCCGATGCAGGACGGGCGGGGCGAGACCGTCCGCGACATCTCCGGGAACGGCAACCACGGCCAGCTGGGCCACACGGACACGCCCGACTTCCGCGAGCCCGAATGGGTCCGCGGGCTCTTCGGCATCGGCTCGGCACTCCGGCTCGACGGCAACGACTACGTGATCGTGCCCGACACGGAGTCCCTGCGGCCGCAGCGGATGACGCTCGAGGCCTGGGTGCGCGCCCCGCGCTCCCCCGGCCAGCACAAGTACGTCGCCGTCAAGGGCGGCGACCGCTGCGAGGCGGGCTCGTTCGGGCTCTACACCTCTGCCAACGGCGGCATGGCGTTCTACGTCTACGACGGGAAGAAGTGGTGGCGCTCGGACCAGGCCGGCCAGGGCATCTGGGACAACCAGTGGCACCACGTCGCCGGCAGCTACGACGGCAAGGCCGTCCACCTGTACGTCGACGGCCGCGAGATCGGCACCCCGCGCCCGTTCAAGGGCACGGTCGAGTACGACCTCCCGCACCGCAACCTGTTCTTCGGCGCCTACCGCGGCGCCTGCGACCTCACCTTCACGGGCGACATCGACGAGGTGCGCGTGTGGTCGGCGGCGCTGAAGCTCGGCGACCTCCGCAAGCAGCTCTAGCGCCTCCCTGAGAAGTTCGCCGCGGGCGGAAGCCAACGCCGCCCGCGGGCGTTGCTCTAGCGGATGTACACCGTCGAGAGCAGCTCCTCGCTCCGTCGCGCCGGGAGCGCAGCCACATCTCGCAGGACCCGCCGCCGGATGGGGAGCACCGTCTTCCTGCTGGGCACGTGCTCGCTGCTGACGGACATCTCCTCGGAGATGGTCGCGGCGGTGCTTCCGCTGTACCTGGTCTCCACGCTCGGCTTCGCACCGCTGCAGGTCGGCATCGTGGACGGCATCTACCAGGGGGCGAGCGCGCTGGTGCGGCTCGCTTCGGGCTTCATGGGCGACAAGATGGGCCGCCACAAGCCGCTCGCCGCGGTCGGCTATGCGCTGTCGTCGGCCTGCAAGCTCGCGCTCGCCGTGATCGGCGGCGCCTGGGCCGGCCTCAGCGCGGTGATCCTGCTCGACCGCATCGGCAAGGGCATCCGCACCGCCCCGCGCGACGCGATGATCTCGCTGTCGGTGCCCAAGAAGGACCTCGGGCTCGCCTTCGGCGTGCACCGCGCGATGGACACCGCCGGCGCGATGCTCGGCCCGCTGCTGGCCTTCGCCCTGCTCGCGGCGGCGCCCGGCTCCTTCCAGCCGCTCTTCCTGCTCTCGTTCATCATCTCGCTGCTCGGCGTCGGCGTGATCGTGCTGCTCGTGCGCGAGCCGCGGGTGCGCGAGCAGGCCGAGGACGCCGCCAAGACGCCCGACCTGCGCAGCACCGGCTCGATCCTGCTCCGGATGCGCGACTTCCGCGCGCTGACCACGTCGGCCTCGCTGCTCGGCGTGGCGACGGTCAGCGACGGCTTCATCTACCTGATCCTCCACGACCGGCTCGACTTCGACGCCCGCTACTTCCCGCTGCTGGCGACGGGCACCGCGCTCGTCTACATGCTGCTCGCCACGCCGATGGGGCGTCTGTCGGACCGCGTCGGGCGCGGCAAGGTGCTCGTGGCCGGCTACGTCACGCTCCTGGCCGCCTACGGCCTCCTCCTCTCGCCGTCGGGCGGGATGCTGGCGCTGGTCGGCGTGCTGGTGCTCGTCGGCGTCTACTACGCCGCCACGGACGGCGTGATCGCGGCGATGGCGGGCGCCACCGTCCCGCCGGAGCTCCGCGGCAGCGGGCTTGCGCTGGTGGGCACCGCAAACGGGGTCGCGCGCCTGCTCGCCTCGGTGATCTTCGGCGCCACCTGGAGCTGGCTCGGGGTCGAGACCGCGATCGCGGTGTTCGCGGTGCTCCTGCTCGTCGCCATCTTCCTCGCGGCCCGGACGCTGCGCCTCAATGTCGCGTAACCGGATCTGGGCGTTCGCCACGCTCGGCGCCGTCTGCGTCGTCGCCGCCGTCGCGGTCACCGCGATCACGATCGCCAACGCGGCCAGCGACCGGCGGGCGTCAGAGCGCGCGGTGCGCGCCGCCGCCCCGCGCGCCGGCCAGATCCTCTCGTCGGGACACTTCGCCGTCATCCGCAGCGCCGACCGCAAGCACTCCGAGACGTACGGCCGCACCGCCGTCGCCCCGCTGGACGGGACCGCCCCCGGCGCGCCGGCCTTCGCCGGCCCTCCGTGCCGGCGGGTCGCCTACGGGCACGACACCGGGCTGTGCCTCGACGTGCTGGGCACGGAGATGGCGGTCGAGGTGCTGGACTCGCGGCTGAAGATCGTGCACGACTTCCGCCTCCCCGGCATCCCCAGCCGCGCGCGGATCTCCCCCGACGGGCACTGGGGCGGCATCACCGCGTTCGTGGTCGGGCACGCGTATGCCACCCCTGGCGCGTTCTCGACCGCCGCCACGATCGTGGACCTGCGGCGCGGCAAGGTCGTGGCCGACCTCGAGAAGGACTTCACCGTCACCCGCGACGGCACGACGGTCGACGCGCGCGATCGCAACTTCTGGGGCCTCACGTTCGACGCCGACGGCGACACGTTCTACGCGACGATGGCCACCGGCGGCAAGACGTACCTGATCCAGGGGTCGATCAAGGCGCGCCGGGCGCACACGATCCACGAGAACGTCGAGTGCCCCTCGCTCTCGCCCGACGGCAAGCGCATCGCCTACAAGAAGGCGATCTCCCACGACCCCACCGTGTGGCGCTTCCACGTGCTCGACCTGGCCACCGGCCGCGAGACCCCGCTCGCCGAGACCCGCTCGATCGACGACCAGCTCTCCTGGCTGGACGACGAGCACCTGCTCTACGGCGACGGGGAGCGGACCTGGATGGTCTCCGCGGACGGGTCCGGGAAGCCCGCCGAGTGGCTCGACGGCGCCGATTCGCCGACCGTCGGATGACCCGCCTCCGCAGGTGCCCCCACTACAATTGCAGCCTCCCTGCAGACGACGAGAGGAGCCAGTGCCATGTGCGGCATCGTCGGTTACGTCGGCCAGCGCTCCGCGCAAGAGGTGCTGCTCGACGGCCTGACCAAGCTCGAGTACCGCGGCTATGACTCCGCCGGCATCTCGATCCAGAACAACGGGCATCTCGACTCCGTAAGGGCCGTCGGGCCCCTCGACGCCCTGCGCGCCGCCGTCGCGGACGCCCGGCGTGAAGCCGGCGAGGGCGGCGTCGCCCTGATCGCGCCCCCGGCCACCACCGGCGTCGGCCACACCCGCTGGGCCACCCACGGCCAGGTGACCGAGGAGAACGCCCACCCGCACTTCGACCCGCAGGACCGCGTCCACGTGGTCGTCAACGGCATCGTCGAGAACTACATGGAGCTCAAGGAGGAGCTGCTCGAGCGCGGCGCCACCTTCACCTCCGAGACCGACGTCGAGGTGATCGCCCACATGGTGGCCGACGAGCTCGACGCCGCCGGCAACCTCGCCGAGGCCGTCCGTCGCACCTTCCTGCGCCTGCGCGGCCACTACGCCTTCGTCGCCGTCGCGGCCGAGGAGCCCGGCTCGATCGTCGGCGCCCGCAAGGAGTGCCCGCTGGTCGTCGGCCGCGGCGACGGCGAGCAGTTCCTCGCCTCCGGCATCCCCGCCTTCCTCGCCCACACGCGCGACGTCCAGTTCGTCGAGAACGGCGAGATCGTCGCCGTCACCGCCGACGGCGTCGACGTGTTCACGGCGGACGGGACCCCGGTGGAGCGCCCGATCGAGCGCATCGACTGGGACGCCGACGAGGCCGAGAAGGGCGGCTACGAGACGTTCATGCTCAAGGAGATCCACGAGCAGGCGGACGCCGTGGCCGAGACGATCGCCGACCGGACGGTCCGCCCCGACGGCGTCGACCTCCCGGAGCTCGACGACGAGGTGCTGCGCAGCGCGCGCCGGATCGTGATCGTCGCCTGCGGCACCTCGTACCACGCCGGCCTGATCGGCCGCTACGCGCTGGAGGAGTGGGCGCGCGTGCCGGTCGAGATGGACGTCGCGTCCGAGTACCGCTACCGCAACCCCGTGGTCGGCCCCGGCGACCTCGTGATCGGCATGACCCAGTCAGGCGAGACGGCCGACACGCTGGCGGCCATGCGGATCGCCCGCGAACGCGGTGCGACCGTGATGGCGGTCACCAACATCGCCGGCTCGCAGGTCACGCGCGAGGCCGACGGCGTGCTGTTCACGCGCGCCGGGCTGGAGGTCAGCGTCGCCGCCACGAAGACGTTCGTCGCCCAGGTGGCGGTCATGTACCTGCTGGCGCTGCGGATCGCCGAGCTGCGCGGGACGCTGTCCGAGGAGCGCCGCTGCGAGCTGATCACCGAGCTGCGCGCCCTCCCGCACGCGATCACCCAGATCACCGAGGGCAGCACGGAGCCGGTCGACCGCGTCGCCGAGCGCGTGCACGACTCGGAGTTCTTCCTCTACCTCGGGCGCCACGTCGGCCTCGCCGTCTGCCTCGAGGGCGCGCTCAAGCTCAAGGAGATCAGCTACATCGCCACCGACGCGTACGCGGCGGGGGAGATGAAGCACGGGCCGATCGCGCTGCTCGGCAAGGGCACGCCGGTGGTCATCGTCGCGACTGACTCGCCCGTGCTCGAGAAGGTCATCTCCAACCTGCAGGAGGTCAAGGCGCGCGGGGCGGAGGTGATCGCGGTGGCCACCGAGGGCGACCCGCGCGTCGCCCAGCACGCCGGCGAGACGCTGACGGTCCCGCGCACCGACTGGATGCTCCAGCCGATCCTCGCGGTGATCCCGCTGCAGATGCTGGCCTACCGGGTCGCGCGCCTGCGCGGCCTCAACGTGGACCAGCCCCGCAACCTCGCGAAGACCGTCACCGTCGAGTAGCGCCGCTCAGGCGGCGCCGCGCCGCAGGAGCACCACCGGCACCGTGCGGGCGAGGATGCCGACGTTCAGCCAGAACGTGCGGCGCTGCACGTACTCCGTGTCGAGGACGATCATCTCCTCGATCGTCAGCAGCGAGCGGCCGTTGACCTGCCACAGCCCGGTGATGCCGGGCTTGACGGCGAAGCGCGTGAACCACTCGGCGGGGTAGTGCTCGACCTCGTAGGGGATCGGCGGCCGCGGCCCGACGAGCGACATGTCGCCGCGCACCACGTTCCACAGCTGCGGGAGCTCGTCCAGGCTGGTCTTGCGCAGGAACCGACCGAGGCGCGTGAAGCGGTCGTCGGCGGCGAGCTTGAAGACGGGCGCCGCGTCGGTCTCGTAGGACTCCGCCTCGCCGGCGATCAGCTTCAGCACGTAGGCGCGGTGCTTCTCGTGCCCCGCGTCGGAGCGCATCGTCCGGAACTTGTTCACCGTGAACGGGTCCAGGTCGCGGCCGACGCGCTTCTGGCGGAAGATCACGCGACCCGGCGAATCGATCCGCACCGCGATGGCGATCAGCAGCAGCACGGGCGCCAGGGCGATCAGGCTGATCACCGCGATGATGACGTCCAGAGTGCGGCAGGCGGCGTCGGTGATCCGCGAGGACGCGGTCCCGGCGGGGGTGAGGTCGCCGCCGACGGCGGCTGCATCGAGGCTCGTGGTGCTCATGATCTGGTTCACCTGCCGGCGAGGGTGGCGGCGTGGTCGAAGGTCCTTCGCAGGTAGAAGCGCCCGACGTCGCGCAGCAGGTGGGCCCGCTGCGCCTCGCGGCGCCGGCCGGCGCGCTCGGAGATCGCGTCGGCGAGCGGCGCGACGACCGAGGACCAGCGGTAGTCCTCGGCCAGCGCCAGGCCGGCCCGGCGGGCGGCGTCGCGGCGGGCCGGGCTCCTCGATCAGCCGCAGGACGGCGGCCGCGGTGGCCTCGACGTCGTGCGGGGGGACGAGGTCGGCGAACCCGGCCTCGCCGAAGCGGTCGGCGATCTCGTCGCCTCCCGCCAGCACGCACGGGAGCGCGGTCCACAGGTAGTCCATGTAGCGCGCACGGGCCGCGAACGGGGCCTCCGGCGTGTCGCCGTGCAGCGTCAGGCCGAGGTCGGCGTCGAGCAGGTACTCGTGCCGGCGGTCGTAGGGCGTCCACTCGTCGAGGAAGAACACGTTGCGGTCCAGCAGGCCGAGCTCGCCGGCCAGCGCCCGCGCGTCGTCCGTGCGCTCGGAGATGTCGAACTTCGCCTTCGGGGCCTTGCCGGCGCTGATCACGAGGCGGGCGTCGGGGCGCTGCTCCACCACGCGGGCGAACGCCGTGATGGCGGTGGTCGCGTCGAACCACTTCCATACCTTGCCCCACCACAGGACCACCGGGTCGTCCGGCCCGATCTGCGGGAACGCCGCCCGCAGCGGTCGCGTCGATGCGGCTCCAGGCGCCTCGGGGAGCCCGAAGGGCACCGTGACCACGTCGGGGTGCTCCATGCGCTCGCCCGAGAGCAGGTCGAGCTCGTCGACCAGCAGGCCGCGCTGGCCTTCGCCGGCCACGGCGATCACGTCGGCGAAGCGCACCTGGGCGTCGCGGATCATCTTCTGCGCGCGGATCACGCGGTCGATGCCGGGGTGGTCCGAGAAGATGGACAGCTCGAGCCAGATCGGGTCGTACTGGTCGGACACCGTCACCGTCGCGCTGCCGCGCAGGGCGGCGAACAGGTACGGCGGGATGATCGGGGCGACGACGGCGTCGTGCCGGCGCGCCTCGGAGATCAGCGTCGAGCGCGAGAACGGCACGAGCCGGATCCCGTCACGGCTGGCCGCCGGCGGGTCGTGCAGCGCGACCGTGACCTCGTGGCGCTCGGCCAGCGCGTGGGCCACGGCCCAGCCCCGGATCTCCGGGCCGGTCACCTTGGCTCCCGCGCCGCCCTGGATCACGACCAGGGTGCGCAGCCTGTCCTGTGTGGTTGGCGTCATGCCGTCTCCTGTGTGCTTCATGCCTGGGGCGCGACCGCGACCTTCGCCACGCTCTCCGCCGGTCGTTCGTCCGCGCAGGCGCGGGCGTAGGCGGCGGCGAGCACGCGCTCCGAGTGCTGCCATGCGAGTTGCTCCGAGACCCGCCGGAGCCCGATCTCACCCATCTCCGCGCGGCGCGCGGGATCGTCGAGCAAGGTCGCGACGGCCCGGCCGAGCGCCTCGGCGTCGCCGGGCGTCGCGTACAGCGCAGCGTCGCCGGCCGACACCCGGGCCTCGGGCAGGTCGTAGGACACGACCGCGCGGCCCATGGCCAGGTACTCGGGGATCTTGATCATCGTCGAGACGTCGTTGAGCGGGCTCGGGGGATCCGGGGCCAGGCAGACGTCGGCGGTGGAGAGCATCCGGCGGATGTCGTCGTCGAAGCGCCAGCCCGCGAAGTCGATCCGGTCGGCGACGCCCAGCTCGGCGGCGAGCGAGCGCATCTCGTCGAGGACGTCGCCCTCGCCGATGAAGACGGCGCGCCAGTCGGTGCGCTGCGTGCCGAGCCAGCCAAGGGCGCGGACCGCGTGGTCGACGCCGTCCTGCGGGCCCATGATCCCGAGATAGGCGATCAGGTGCGGCTCGCCGCCCCGTAGCGCGGGATCGGGGTCGACGGGGCGGAAGCGCTCCAGGTCGGGCCCGTTGCGCACCACGAAGACGTCGGAGGAGTCCTTGCCGCCGCGCTCGAGCGCGATCCGGCGGTAGGACTCGTTGGTGGAGATCACCACGTCGGCCATCCGGAAGGCGACCTTCTCCAGCGCGACGAACACGCGGTAGGGGAGGCCCTTGCCGCCGCCGAACTTGGAGCGGAACAGCTCCGGGACGAGGTCGTGGTGGTCGAACACGAAGCGGGTGCCCTGGCGGCGCAGGCCGCGGGCGGCGAGCGCCAGGAAGTCGGGCGGGTTGCAGGAGTGCACGACGTCGAAGCGGCGCTCGCGCGCCAGCCGGCGCACGATCTTGCGCATCCGCCACATCGCCTGGCCGTACTCGCGCAGGTAGCCGGCGGGGCCGCCGCCGGCCTGCACGAGCGGGAAGCGGTGGATCTCGACGCCCTCGAGCTCCTCGTAGGGCTCCTGGCAGCGCGTCTCGCCCTGCGGGCAGACCACGACGACCTCCCAGCCGGCCGCGACCAGCGACCGGCTCTCGTTCCAGACGCGCCGGTCGGCGGGCACCGGCGCGTTCTCGACGAGGATGAGCGCGCGGCGGGCGGGTTGCATCAGGCTGCCTGCGCCGCCACCAGGTGAGTGGCGAGCCGGTCGATCACGTAGTCCTGCGCCTCGTCGCCCAGGCCGGGGAACAGCGGCAGCAGCAGCACGTCGCGCGCGGCGGCGTCGGTGTGCGGGAGCAGCAGGTCCTGGCCCGAGTAGGCCGGCTCGTGGTGCGTGGCCATGATGCCGCGGCGCGTCGCGACGCCGTCGCGGTGCAGGCGGCGCATCAGCTCGGTCCGGTCGCACGGCGCGCCGGGCGCGACGCGGACCGCGTAGGACTGCCACGTGCGGGTGACGTCGGCCGGGGTGAAGGGCGGCTCCAGGTACGGCAGCTCGCCGATCGCGGCGTCGTAGCGGGCGGCCTGGCGGGCGCGCTCGGTGAGGATCTCGTCGAGCGCGTCGAGCTGGCAGAGGCCGAGCGCCGCCTGCATGTCGGTCATGCGCATGTTCCATCCGCGCTCGGGATAGCTCTCGAAGACCACGTCCTGGGCGTTGTGCCGGGCGAGGTCGGAGAGGTCCATCGAGTGCTGGCGCAGCTTGCGCAGCCGGTCGGCGAGCTCCTGGTCGTTGGTGGTGATCATGCCGCCCTCGCCGGTGGTGATCACCTTGCGCGGGTGCAGCGAGAAGCACGCGGGGGAGTCCAGCGAGCCGATCGGGCGGCCCTTGTATGTGGCGCCCACCGCGCACGCGGCGTCCTCGACGATCGCCACCCCGTAGTCGCGCCCGAGCGCCGCGAAGCGGTCCATGTCGGCCGGCAGGCCGATCTGGTGCACGGGCATGATCGCGGTGGTGCGCGGGGTGATCGCCTTCTCGGCGGCGGCGGGATCCAGGTTGTAGGTCGCCGGGTCGACGTCGGCGAACACCGGCGTCGCGCCGCACTGCCAGACCGCGTTGGCGGTGGCGATGAACGACAGCGACGGGACGATCACCTCGTCGCCGGGGCGGACCCCGACGGCGTACAGCGTGAGCTGCAGCGCCGTCGTGCAGTTGGTCGTGGCGATCGCCTCGGCGGCGCCGACGCGCTCGGCGAAGCCGCGCTCGAAGGCCTGCACGCGCGGGCCCTGCGAGACCCACCCGGACTCGATGACCGCGGCGAGGGCCTCGGCCTCTCCGCCGTAGAAGCGGGGCTTGGCGAACGGGACCTGCATCAGGAGGCCCCCGCCAGCGCGGCGCTGTCGAATCGGCCCTCGCGGTGCTCGGCCCACCAGTCGACGAGCCTGCGCAGGCCCTCCTCGATCCCGACCTCGGCCTCGAAGCCGAGGACGTCACGGGCGTGGGAGGTGTCGGCCAGGCGGCGCGCCACCTTGTTGACCTTGCGCTCGGGGCCGAACTCGATCTCGAGGTCGGTGGCTCCCATCACGCGCAGCAGGCAGTCGGCGAGCTCGCGGAGGCTGGTCTCCACGCCGCTGGCGACGTTGAACACGTCGTCGGTGACGGGGCTCAGCGCTGCGAGCAGGTTCGCCCGGGCGATGTCCTCGGTGAAGACGAAGTCCATCGTCTGCGTGCCGTCGCCGAGGATCATCGGGCCCTGGCCGGAGGCGATCCGCTCCATCCAGCGGACGAGCACCTCGGTGTAGACGCCGTGGATGTCCATCCGCGGGCCGTAGACGTTGAAGTAGCGAAGCGCGACGTAGTCGAGCTCGCGCATCGCGTGGAAAGAGCGCAGCAGGCCCTCGTTGAACACCTTCGAGGCGCCGTACAGGGTGTCGTTGTCGTACGGATGATGGGACTCGGTGGTGGGGAAGTCCTCGGCGAGGCCGTAGACGGAGGCGCTGGAGGCGGCGACGACCTTGCGGACGCCCTCCTCGACGGCGGCCTCGATGACGTTGTAGGTGCCGTTGACCAGCACGTCGACCGCGAGGCGCGGCTCCTCGGCGCACTGCGTGATGCGCAGAGCGGCCTGGTGGAAGACGACGGAGGTCCCGCGGGTGAGGTCGCGGACCAGGTCGCGGTCGCAGATGTCGCCCTCGACGACGACCACGTTGCCGTTGGCCTCGGCCCACTCGAGGTTGTCGCGGCGGCCGCGGACGAAGTTGTCGAGGATCACGATCTCGCCGGCGCCGTGCCGGACGAGGACGTCGGCGAGGTTGGAGCCGATCGCACCCGCGCCTCCCGTGATCAGAATCCGTTCGTCGCGCACTCCGCTCGCCGCCTTTGTCGCTCGATTCACTGACATCAGGGATTCAACGTCCGGGTGGTCGCCGATCTTCCGCGGCGACGTCATGCCGCCGCCCGGCCCTCTGCCTCGGCCAGCCCGAGGATCGACGGCCCGTACCCGTTCTCGGGGTCGAGGATCAGCGCGGCCGCCTCGGCGCGGGATCGCGCCCCGAGCTTGCTGAAGGCGGAGGAGAGGTGGGTCTTGACCGTGCTCTCCGACAGGTACAGCTCGGCGGCGATCTGCCGGTTGGTGCGCCCGGCCGCGGCCAGGCCGATGACCTGCTTCTCGCGGTGCGAGAGCGCGTCGGGCGCGAGGTGGCGGCGCAGCGCCGGCGGCATCACCAGCTGGCCGGCCAGGACCGCTCGCACCGTCGGGACGAGCGTGTCGGCGAGCTCGTCGTCGAGCACGAGGCCCTGCGCGCCGGCCCGCAGGGCCCGGCGCAGGCCGCCGCCGGCCGCGTCTCCGGGCAGGCGGGCGACCACGAGGCGCTCCGGCCGCTCCTCCAGCGCGCTCGCGATCCGCGCGAGCCTCTGGTCGAGCGGCCCGGCGGCGAGCAGGCAGATCACGGCCGCCCGCTCTGAGACCTCGATGCCGGCCTCGCGCAGCAGCGCGACGGCCATGGCCACCTCGCGGGGGTCGCCGCTCTCCACGGTGACGCCGAGTGCGATCACGTGGGCCTCGCGAGGGCGCGGGCGCGGCGCCGCCAGGCGCCCAGCGGCGACAGGACCCACTCCGGCACCAGGCGCCGCGCGGGCGGGCGCGGCGCCGGCGGCCGCAAGGCGCCGCGTGGCGGCCGCCCGCTGGCGCAGCGGCAGGAGGCCGAGGTGCTCGCGCACGGCGCCGTCGACGCCGTTGCTGTAGCCCGTGCGCTCCATCACCAGGTCGACGAGCTGGTCGAGCGGGCCGGAGCCGCGCGAGGCGGTCCCGGGGCAGGGCGCCGCGGCGAAGGCGGCCGCGCGGGCGTACACGGCGCTGACGTCCGCGCGCCAGCCGTCGCCGAGATGCGTGGCGGCGATCGCGAGCCGCGTGCGCTCGCCGGACTCGAGGCGCCAGTCGGCGTCGGAGATCAGGCGGTCGAGCACGGCGGCGAAGGCGGCGGGATCGGCGGGGCGGTGGATGTGCTCGTCGACGCCCGGCACGTCGCCGCCCAGCACCGCGCACTCGTCGGGGTGTCCGCGGAACGTGACCGCGGGCGTCCCGAGACAGCCGGCCTCGAGCAGCGAGGTGAGCGAGGAGAAGGGGAAGGAGTCCACGTACACGTCGGCGGCCTCGTGCAGCGACGCGATGTCGTTCAGTCGCCCGAGGGCACGGATCCGGCCGCCGGTGCGCTCCGAGGCCTCGGCCCAGTCGCCCTCGGGGGCGGGGCCCGCGGCGACGAGCTGCGCGCCGGGGTTGCGCTCGAGCACCGGGATGACGAGGTCGAGGAACCCGGGCCCGCCGATCGGCCGGTACTTGGTCGCGGCGGCGGCCGTCACGAGCAGCACGGCGTCCTCGGGGACCCCGAGGCGGCGCTTGGCCTCGGCGCGGCTCTCCGCGCGCTCGCGGGGAGCGAGCGGGCGGGCGCAGATCACGGAGCGCTCCGGCTCGATCCCGCGGCGGCGCTCGGCGACCTCGCGGCCGCTCTCGCGCATGTGCAGCACGGCGTCCGAGACGCTCGTGCCGAGCCAGAAGACGTGGTCGGCCTGGTTGACCATGACCACCGGCGGGGCGCCGGAGCCCTCGCCGAACGCGAGCACCGGGGCGACGTCGTAGGGATGCACGTGGAGGACGACGACGTCCGCCTCCGCGCTGAGGCGGCGCAGGCGGGCGGCGCGGCGCAGCAGTCCACCGGGGCCGGCGTCGAGGCGCGCGATCGCGTCCGTGCCGAGTGCCTCGACCAGCGAGGCGGGAAGCTCGGAGGGACCCTGGCGGGTGACGGCGACCCGGTGGGTGCGAGCGGTGTCCTGCTGCGCCCAGCACTCCACCTCGCGCGTGGACCCGCCGGTCGCGTAGGCCTGCGTGAGCACGTGTAGGACGGATCGGGGGTCCTGCCGCGGCGGCGCGGCCCGGGTCACCGTCGCGATCGTGGCCGACAGCCGGAAGAGGAGCGCCTCCAGGCGCGGTGAGGCGAAGACGCCCGCGTGGTTGGTCCACGCGAACTGCCCCGCGATCTGCGCCCAGGCGGCCGCGGCCTCCGGGCGCCCGGCCGCGAGCTCGCGCTCGGCGCGCCCGGTGAGGCGGAGCAGGTCTCCGTGATGGCGCTCGAGACGCTGCATGCCCGAGGAACGCTCGGGCCGGCCCCGTTCTTCCTGCGGCTGCTCAGCCGGTGCGTGGCGCGGCCGGAGCGGGGATCGGCGCGGGTCCTCTGTCCGTCGCCGGGGCGCCGTAGTAGAGCCGCTCGGTCGTCACGTCGGTCGTGACCACGGCGCTCATCCCGATCATCGCGCGCTCGCCGACCCTGCGGTTCTCCCGCACGCAGGAGCCCGCGCCGAGGTAGGCGCCGGACTCGATGCGGCAGCCGCCGCCGATCCGGACGCCGGAGCCCAGCGTCACCCAGTCGTCGACGTGGGAGTCGTGCGTGAGCACGACCTGGGGCATGATCGCGACGTGGCGCCCGACGCGCACGGCCGCGGTCAGCGCGACGTGCGCGAGCAGCACCGACCCGGCGCCGACGCTGCAGGAGCGGCCGATGCTGGCGGTGGGATGGATGATCGTGGCGTAGCGCTCGTCGGGCAGCCCGAGGCCCTCGACGATGCGCCGCCGGCTCACGTAGTTGTCCGGGCGGCCGGTGCACACGACGAGCGCCGCGCCGGGGTGATCGGCAGCGAGGCGATCGGGCCGAGCACCGGGAGGCCGTCGACGAGCGTGTCCTGCCGCTCCGGGCTGTCGTCGAGGAAGCCGAGCAGGCGCCACGTCGGGCGCCGCTCGTTCACCGCATGGACGGCCTCGGCGGTCTCGCGGGCGAAGCCGCCCGCGCCGACCAGCACGAGGTCGCGCTGTTCAGCTGTCGCCTCCACGGGCGTGCATGCTAGCCGCGCCCGCCGGGCGTTCAGTCGGTCAGGCGGCGCAGCGCGCGGTCGGCGAAGAGCTTGGCCGTGGCGCACGGCGCCGCCACGCTCAGCACGCGCTGGGCGGACAGCGGGACGTACAGCGTCGGGCGGCCCTTCTCGCCGCAGAAGCCCTTGCTTCCCGCCACCGCGACGGCCTTGGGGCGCGCCAGCTCGCTGCGCAGGTCGCGCACGCTGCGCGACTGCACCACGAGGGTGACGAACCGCTTGCCGTCCTTCGAGCGGTAGATGCACGTCGGGCCCTGGGGCGCCTCGACCGGAGCGGCCACGGGGCCGCCGAGGATCGACTGCGCCTGGTCGCGGCTCACCAGCGTGCACGGGGCCGACGCCTTGCCGGAGGCCTTCCCGGCGGCGTTGACCTCGTTCGAGCGGGCGGGCAGCGGGCCGTCGGCGTCCGGGTCGACCGGCGGGGTCAGGCGGGCGTCCGCCGCCGGCTCGGACGGCGTCTTGGCGCCGTCGTCACCGCCGCCGCAGGCCGAGACCAGCAGCAGCGATCCGCACAGCGCGAGAGCGAGGATCAGCTTCATCATTGGCCTCCTGCCGGCATGAAGGTGACGTCCACCCAGTAGTTCGCCGCGTTGACGCTGTTGCTCGGGAACGTCGGCGCGCTGTGGTAGGCGAACACGCCGTTGGGGGTGGTCACGTTGGACGGGCGCCTGCAGCGGCGGGTTGTTGAACGGCGATCCGAACGCGGCGCCGGTCACCGAGTAGTGGCCGTTCGGCGCGTAGTAGGACGCGACGTAGGTCGTGCCCGCCGTGATCGACACAGGGGTGGCGAACTGGACCGTCTGCCACCCGGAGGCCGACTCGCCCGTGAACGTGGCGCGGGCCAGCTGGGTGCCGCCGCGTCGTCCACAGCGTCCCGACGTGGGTCCCGGTGTTCGCCGGCCGCCTTGTAGAAGCGCAGCCCGGTCACGGAGCCGGCCGTCGAGGACGTGAACTTGACGCCCGAGCTCGACCGCATCGCCGTCGCCGGAGTCGACCGTCGTCGGCGTACCGAACGCGAACAGCGTGAGCTGCGGCGTCACGGCGGGCGACTGCGTGGACTCCGTCGAGCCGACCGAGTTGGTCGCGGATCACGGTGAAGCGGTACGCCGTGCCGTTGGTCAGCCCGTTCACGGTCGCGCTGGTCTGGCCGGCGGCGACGGGCACGGGCGTCTGGGCGGTCGCCCCGATGTAGGGGCGCACGGAATAGCCCGGTGATCGCGCTGCCGCCGTCGGAGGCCGGCGCGGTCCAGGAGACCCGCGCGGAGCCGTCGGCGGCGATCGCCGTCACGCCGGTCGGCGCGTCCGGCGCGGACTGCCCTTGCACCGTCACGGAGTTCGAGGCGGCCGAGAGCGTCCCCGAGCCGTTCGTGTTCACGCCGCGCACCCTGAACGTGTACGCGGTGCCCGGGGTGAGCCCGGTGACGGTGGTGGTGACCGGCAGGGGCGAGCCCGTGACGGTCTTGGGCGTCTGCGCCGTGCTGCCGATGTACGGCGTCACCTGGTAGGAGGTGGCGGCGCCGCCGGTGCTCGGCGGGCTCCAGGAGACCGTGGCCGAGGCGCGACCGGCCGTGGCGGCCACGTCGGTCACCGGCCCGGGCGCGGCCTCGGGCTCGAACAGCACGTCGACCCAGTAGTTCGACGCGCGGTAGGAGCCCGACGGGAACGCCGTCGTGCCGTTGTAGGCGTACAGGCCGTTGGAGCTGGTGCTGTCGGCGAGCGCGCGCAGCGGGGCGTTGACCACCGCGGACGTGAACGCGTCGAGCGTGGCGGCGTAGTGGCCGTTGGGGGCGAAGTACGACGCCACGTAGGTGGTGCCGGCGTCGATCTCCACCCGCTGGTCGAAGGTCACCGACTGCCAGCCGGAGCCGGTCTCGCCGGTGAACGTCGCCCGCGCCAGCAGCTGCCCGTTGGCGGTCCACAGGTTGCCGATGTGCGTGCCGGTATTGGCCGCCGCCTTGTAGAAGCGCACGCCCCTCACCCATCCGTCGACGTCGGCGCGGAACTTGACGCCGAGCTCGAGCGACGAGCCGTCGCCGGCGTCCGGGTTGTTCGGCGCCGAGAGGTCGAACACGGTGTTGCGGGGCGTGACCTCCGCCGACGGCGCCGACTGCGTCGAGCCGACCGCCGTTGGTCGCGGTCACGCGGAACCGGTACGCGGTGCCGTTGGCCAGGTCGGGCACCGTCACCGACGTCTTGTCGGCGGCGACGTTGGTCGAGGCCTGCGCGACGCCGTCCGCGTACGGGGTGACGGTGTAGCCGGTGAGCGCGCTGCCGCCGTCCGACGTCGGCGCGGACCAGTTCACGCGGGCGGTCGCCGTGGCGGCCGCGGCCGTCACGTCACCCGGTGCCGTCGGTGCCACGGCGGCCGAGCGGGGTCACCGCGCCCGACGGGTTGGACAGCGGGCCGGAGCCGTTCGCGTTCGCGGCGCGGACCCGGAACGTGTAGCTCGCACCCGGCGTGAGGTTCTTGACCGTCGCGCCGGTGGCGGGCGGCGTGCCCGTGACCGTCGTGCTCGTCTGCGCGGTGGCGCCCAGGTACGGCGTCACCACGTAGGAGGTGGGCGCGCCGCCGGACGACGGGGCGGTCCACGAGACGGTGGCCGCCGCGCGCTCCGCTGTCGCCGTGACGCCGGTCACCT
The DNA here is from genome assembly GCA_963723395.1 of uncultured Solirubrobacteraceae bacterium. GTDB lineage: Bacteria > Actinomycetota > Thermoleophilia > Solirubrobacterales > Solirubrobacteraceae > DATFQI01. The sequence continues at coordinate 121,768 of CAVRQL010000014.1, forward strand.
GGCCGGGCGCCGGGGTCGGCATGAACATCACGTCGACCCAGTAGTTGGCGGAGCGGTAGGTGTCCACGGGGAACGTGGGCGAGCCGGTGTAGGCGTAGACGCCGTTGGCGCTCACGCCGTTCGCGATCGTGTGCAGCGGCGGGTTGTCGACCGCCGTGTCGAACTGGGACGTGGTGAACGAGTAGTGGCCGTTGGGCGCGTGGTACGACGCCACGTAGGTCGTGCCGGCGCTGGATCTCGATCGGCGAGCTGAACGTCACGCTCTGCCAGCCGGACGCCGACTCGCTGGTGAAGGTCGCCCTGGCGAGCAGGGTGCCGCCGGCGGTCCACAGGCTGCCCGTGTGGGTGCCGGTGTTGGTCGCCGCCTTGTAGAAGCGGACGCCGTTGACCACGCCGTAGGAGTCGGCCTTGAACTTCACGCCGAGCTCGACCGGGCTGCCGTCGCCGCCGTCGGCGATCGCCGGCGTGGCGAGGTCGAACAGCATGTTCTGCGGCATGACCGCCGCCGACTGCGCGGACTCGGTCGAGCCGATGGCGTTGACGGCGCTGACCGTGAAGCGGTACGTCGTGCCGTTGGACAGGCTGGGCACCGTGATCGACGGTGGCGTCGGCCGCGGCGTTGACCGAGGTCTGCGCCGTCGAGCCGATGTAGGGCGTCACGACGTAGCGCAGGATGTCGCTGCCGCCGTCCGAGCTCGATGCGGTCCAGCTGACGCGCGCCGCCCCCGAGGAGGGCTCCGCCGACACGCCGGTGGGCGCGGTCGGGGCGATCGGCGGCGAGCACGGTGACCGCGCCCGACGGGCTCGACAGGGCGCCGTTGCCGTTCGGGTTGGAGGCCTGCACGCGGAACGTGTAGGACGTGCCGGGCGTGAGGTTCTTGACCGTCGCGCTGGTCTGCGGCGGGGTGCCGGTGACGGTGGTCTTCGTCTGCGCGACGGCGCCGATGTACGGGGTGATCTCGTACTTGGTCGGCGAGCCGCCGCTGGCGGGCGCCGTCCAGGAGACGTTGGCCGAGCCGCGGCCCGCGGTCGCGGTGACGTTGGTGACGTTGCCGGCGGGCGGCACGGTGGCGTAGGTCACGTCGACCCAGTAGTTGCCGGCCTGGTACGCGCTGCTCGGGAACGTGCTCGTCCCGCTGTAGGCGTAGAGGCCGTTGGTCTCCGTGCCCGTGTTGGTGAGCGCGCGCAGCGGCGCGCCCGCGACGATCGGCCCCGCCCAGCGGGCCGGGTGCCGGCGCCCGCCAGAAGTAGTCGGCCGTGGCGGCGTAGCCGCCGTTGGGCGAGTAGTAGGAGGCGACGTAGGTCTGGCCCGGCAGCACGGCCACCGGATTGGCGAAGGTGACGGTCTGCCACCCGGTCGCGGACTCACCGGTGAACGTCGCCTGGGCGAGGCGCTGACCGCTCGCCGTCCACAGGCTGCCGGTGTGCGTGCCGGTGTTGGCCGACGTCTTGTAGAAGCGCACGCCCGAGATCAGTCCGTAGGTGTCGGTCTGGAACTTCACGCCGACCTCGACCGGGGTCGGGTCGTTGTCCGTGATGTTGGGCGGGGTGAAGCCGTTGCCCCAGATCGAGCAGGGGCAGTTGACGTTCACGTTGGAGCCGGCGCCCGGGTTGCCGACGTTGCCGCTGTCGTCCGCCGCGCGGACCTTGATGTTGGCGGTCGGGCTCCCGTGCGCGAGCCACGAGTAGGTCCAGCTGGTGGTGCCGGTGGCGGGATGCCACGTGGCGCCGCCGTCGGTGGAGACCTCGACGCCGGCCACCACGCCGCCGCCCGAGTCGGCGGCGGTGCCCGCCAGCGTGACCCGGGTGCCGTCGGCGATCGACGACGGGGGAGAGGTGATCGACGCGGTCGGGGCGGTGGCGTCGGTCGACTTCGTCGCCGCCGAGAGGCCGGACTGCAGCGTCGTGGGCTGGGCGCCCATGTCGGCGAACAGGTTCACGGTCGCCTGGCGCTGGGTCGTGTTCGGCGTGGAGAACCCGGCGTTCTCGGAGTCCAGGCCCCACGACCACTGCACGGTGCCGGAGCCGAACACCAGCGCGCCGCTGGGGGCACGGTACATCGTCATGTTGTGCGTAGCGGTCTGGTCCTGCAGCGTCGTGCTGCCGTAGTCCGTGAACACCTCGTTGCCGCCCGTGGTCGTCGACGACAGGCGGATCTGGCCGCGCGGGCGGTAGCCGTTGTCGGCGTCGACGTCCCATTCGTAGCCGAGCGTGCTCTCGGCGAGCGTGACGGACTGGGAGCCCGTCAGGTTCGCGACGGCGGTGCCGCGCCAGAAGCGCAGCTTGGCGAACGCCGCCGGCACCTTGATCTCCGACGTGCCGGAGTTCACGAGGAACAGCTGGCCGGTGAGCGAGTTCTGGGGCGTGTTCTCCGTCGCGGAGGTGAAGCGCGAGTCGGCCCAGGTGCCCGTCCACGCGACGGGGTCCTCCTGGTCCGGGAAGTGCGTGTCCTTGTATGAGACGAGCGTGCGCCCGGACGTCGGGGTGCCGGCGATGCTCGACTCCCAGCGGGTCTTCCAGAACACCTCGTTGCCGCTGAAGAAGCTCAGGTTGACGCCCGCGTCGCGCGCCGCCTCGACGTTCTTGCGCTGGTTCCCCGACCAGTACTCGTCGTGGCCGCTGGACATGAACATCTTGTGGTTGAGCAGCAGCGGGGCGCGCGTCTCGACGTCGAGGCCGCTCAGGTAGCTGACGTCGTAGCCGTTGGCCTCGAGGAAGCGGACCATCGGCCACTCGCCGCCGTTGAAGAAGGCCGAGCGCGGGTTCTTGGACTCGGTGTCGAGCGGGCGGTTGTAGGAGACCTTGTAAGCGGCCTTGTACGCGGCGGGGTCACCCGGCGGGCAGTCGACCGTGCAGACGTAGAGCGAGTTGCCGCCGTAGGAGTTGTAGGCCTGCCACGTCTCGTCGGAGGTCTGGACGACGATGTCCGAGTGGCTGGAGTCGTCGCGGACCACGAACATGATCTGGCTGTCGCCGCCGGTGTCGAGGCGCCTGAGGTGCGCGACGTAGACGCCGGACACGGCGTCGGACGGCACGTTCCACGTCAAGGATGTGGCCCAGTTGCCGCAGTCGATCAGGCCGGTGCTCGGCTGGGTGAGGCAGTTGGGCTGCGTCGAGGTGCCGGTCGGGGCGAGGTTGGAGGCCCAGATGCGCGCGCCGTTGCCGGCGTAGTAGCCGAGCCGGAGGATGTCGACGCGGTAGTTCGAGTTCGGCGCCTTGATCTTGAAGCCGATCGACCCGCCTGGCTGGACGCTCATCTGTCGTCGGGTAGCCCTGGATCGTGGCGTCGCCGTTGCCCTCGACCAGCCAGGTGGAGGGGGCGGCGCCGGCCTTCGTGTTCTCGCAGGCGACTTTGTTGACGACGGGAGCGGTGCACGGCGCGGCCTGGGACGCCGCGGGAACGCAGGCGAGCGCGGCAAGCGCCGCGCTCATCAGGAGAACCGTCAGGGTGGCCCGGCGAGCGCCGGGTGGGGTGAGCACTCGGCTCATCGCAGTAGTACCTCCGCGTCGTCGCCGAGGCACAGCCGAAGCGCCCCCGGTAGGTCGAAGCCCCGCCCAACACGTGCGCCCTCGCCGATGATGCTGGACTCGATGCGAGTCCCGACGAAGCGCAGCTCGGCGCGGGCGAGCACGATCGAGTGCTCCACCTCCGCCGATTCCAGTACGGCACCAGCTCCGATGGCCGTATACGGCCCGATATATGACCCGCTGATCTCGGCCTCCGGGCCGATGACCACGGGGCCGCGCAACAGCGTGTTGCTCACTCGCGCTGACGGATGCACCACGACCGGGCCCTGGACGCGGCACTCCGTGAGCGAAGTGGGCTCGTAGTAAGACTCGATGCGCTCGAGGACGTGGCGGTTGCCGTCCAGGAGCATCTCCGTCCCGCCGTGGCAGGGCAGGCAGCCGTCCACGCGCTGGACGCGCACACGGCCGCCGGCGGCGCGCACGCCGCCCAGGGCGGAGCCACTCGCGCGCTCCAGCAGGATCTCGATCGCACGCGGGCTGAGCACGTAGCCGGGCTCGGGCTTGCGCAGGTGGCGGGTGTCCTCGCGGCCGAGACGGAGCGCCAGCGCGTCGAGGCGCTCACTCGAGAAGGCCGTCAGGTGCCCGTGCATGCGCTCGCGCAGGAGCGCGTCGCCCTGCTGGACGAGCACCGGCTCTCCGGCGACGAAGTCGTAGGCGGCCGCGAGCGCGCCGTGCAGCTCGCCCGAGTCGGCCGGCTCGAGGTGGTGCACGTCCATGTCCCATGCGCGACCGTCGCCCACCGCGTCCTCGATCGCCCCGGCGGTGCCGGCAGGGGCCAGGATCGCCGCTTCGCGCACCCCGGCGGCGCGTAGCGCCTCGAGGTTGTGGAAGAGGATCGGCCGGTTGGCGATCGGGAAGAGGTGTCGCGGCTTGACGGAGGCGACCGGCCAGGGGCGGTCGGGTTCCGGAATGCCGGCGAGGATGAGCGCCTTGGCGATCTCCATGCCACACCAACGGGGGCAAAGGCGCAGAACGTCCGCGGCGGATCGCGCGGGAAGGATGAAAAACGGCCCATCCCGCAACGGACGCATGTCGTGCGAGAAACGCGGACCCGGCCCCGTTAGTGGGGCGACGATGTGCGGCATTGTGGGACAGCTCCGCCCCGCGGGGCAGACGGTCGAGCCAGGGCTCCTGGAGCGCATGTGCGCGGGCCTCGAGCACCGCGGGCCCGACTCGCGCGGGATCTTCCGCGGTGGCCGCGCCGGCCTTGGCATCCAGCGCCTGCGCGTGATCGACCTCAGCACCGGCGACCAGCCGATCTACAACGAGGACCGCTCGGTCGTCGTCGTGATGAACGGCGAGATCTACAACTACCGCGAGCTGCGCGAGGACCTGCGCCGCCGCGGCCACACCTTCTCCACGCAGGGCGACACCGAGGTGATCGTGCACCTCTACGAGGAGCACGGGGCCGACTGCGTCCGCCACCTGCACGGCATGTTCGCGTTCTCGTTGTGGGACGAGCGGCGCGGCCAGCTGATGCTCGCGCGTGACCGCGTCGGCAAGAAGCCGATGCTCTACTCGCTGCGCGACGGGGTCCTGAGCTGGGCGTCGGAGATGGCCGCGCTGCTGCAGGACGGCTCGATCCCGCGCGACGTCGACCACGGCGCGATCGACCGCTACCTCGCGCTCGGCTACGTGCCGGCCCCGATGAGCGCCTTCCGCGCGGTCCGCAAGCTGCCGCCGGCCCACACCCTGGTCATGCGCGACGGGCGCGTGACGATCGAGCGCTACTGGTCGCTCGACTACGGCACCAAGCTCGACGCCTCGGTCGAGGAGATCTGCGAGCGGATCCGCGCCGAGGTCCTCGACGCCACCCGGCGACGGCTGATCTCCGACGTGCCGCTGGGCGCCTTCCTGTCGGGCGGGATCGACTCGTCGGCCGTCGTGGCCGCGATGGCGCAGCTCTCCTCGCAGCCGGTGCGGACGTTCTCGATCGGCTTCGACCACGAGGGCTTCAACGAGCTCGAGCACGCCCGGGCGATCGCGCAGCGCTTCGGCACCGTGCACGAGGAGTTCGAGGTGCGCGCCGAGGCGATCGACGTGGTGCCGCTGATCGCGCGCCACCACGGCGAGCCGTTCGCCGACTCCTCGGCGATCCCGAGCTACTACCTCGCGCAGATGACGCGCCGGCACGTGACCGTCGCGCTCAACGGCGACGGCGGCGACGAGTCGTTCGCCGGCTACCAGCGCTACGTCGCCAACGCGGTGGCCGGGCGCCTGGACCGGATCCCCGGCCCGCTGCGCCGCGCCGCCTCCGCGGTGGGGAGCCGGATCCCCGACCGCGGCGAGATCTCCAGCCGCGCCAACAAGGCGCGGCGGCTCGCGACCGGCGCTGGGCCTCGACGCCGCCGACCGCTACGCGGGCTACGTCTCCTGGTTCGACGCGGGCTCCCGGCACGGCCTCTACCGCCCCGAGTTCATGGCCGAGATCGGCGTGCAGGAGCCCGAGGACGAGATCCGCTCGCGCTGGGCGTCGCGGCACCGCGACGTCGGTCGTCGACCACATGCTCGAGGTCGACGTCTCCAGCTACCTCGTCGACGACCTGATCGCGAAGGTCGACATCGCCACGATGGCGCACTCGCTCGAGGCGCGCTCGCCGCTGCTCGACCACCGGCTGATGGAGCTCGCGGCCTCGATCCCCGCCGATCTCAAGGTCCGCGGCGGCGAGAAGAAGTGGATCTTCCGCGAGGCGCTGCGCCCGTGGCTGCCCGGCGAGATCCTCGACCGGCCCAAGCAGGGCTTCTCCGTCCCGCTCTCGAGCTGGCTGCGCGGGGACCTGCAGGGCTGGGCCCGCGACGTCCTGCTCGACCCCTCATCGCTGGAGCGCGGGATGTTCGAGCCCACCGAGGTGCGCCGCCTGCTCGACCGGCACGCGGCGGGCGCCGACGGCGACGCCAAGCGCATCTACTCGCTGCTGATGCTCGAGCTGTGGCAGCGCGAGCTGGTCGACGGCCCCGTCCACGCCCTGGAGGCGACCGCATGACGTCCGCACGGATCCTGATCGTCTCGCCCGTCCACAACGAGGCCGCCCACATCGAGCGCGTCGCGCGCGCCGTGGCGGCCCAGGAGCTCCCGCCGGCACGCTGGATCGTGCTCGACGACAGCTCCACCGACGCGACGCTGGAGATCCTGCGCGAGCTCGAGGCCGAGATCCCCTTCATGACCGTCGCCGAGGCGTCGTCGCTCCCGCCCGGGCCCGTGCGTCGACCGGCTCGCGCGCGCGGCCGCGCCGATCGCGTTCAACGCCGGGCTGGCCGTCGCGGGCGACTGGCGCGAGTACACCCACGTGATGAAGCTCGACGGCGACATCGAGATGCCCCCGCGCTACCTGCGCGAGATGGTGGAGCGCTTCGACGCGGACCCGACCCTGGGGCTCGCCGGCGGCGTGCTCGACGAGCCGGCCGAGGGCGGCGGCATGCGCCGGATCCGGATCGCCCGCACGCACGTGCACGGCGCGGTGAAGCTGTACTCGCGCGCCTGCTTCGACGCGATCGGCGGCGTCCAGAACCGCCTCGGCTGGGACACCATCGACGAGACGTACGCCCGCATGCACGGGTTCCAGGCGCTGAGCTTCACCGACCTCGTGTCGATCCACCACCGGCCGCTGGGCAGCGCGGACGGCACGGTGCGCGGGCACGCCCGCCACGGCGCCTGCGCCTACATCGCGCACTTCCCGCCCGACTGGGTCGCGCTGCGCGCCGTCAAGGTCGCCACGCGACGCCCGCAGGTCCTGTCGGGCCTCGCGTTCCTGTACGGCTACGCGCGCGCCGCGCTGCGCAGGGTGGAGCGCGTCCCGGACGCCGACTACCGCCGCTTCACGCGCCGCGAGTTGCGCGGCCGGATGGTCCACGCGGTCGTGCCGCACTTCCGATGATCGACGTCGTCATCGTCTCCTACAACAGCCGCGACACCCTTGCGCGCGGCGGTCGAGCCGCTGCTCGAGGTGGCGGGGGCGAACATCATCGTGGTCGACAACGCGTCGCCGACGACTCGCTCGAGGCGATCGCCGACCTGCCGGTGCGCGCGATCCAGTCCGGCCGCAACGGCGGCTTCGCGTTCGGGTGCAACATCGGCATGGCGGCCGGCGAGGCGCCCTACGTGCTCTTCCTCAACCCCGACGCGCGCATCTCCCCCGAGGGGATCGCCGCGCTGCAGGCCGGGCTCGAGTCCGAGCCCGACGTGGCGATCGCCGGGCCGCGGATCCTCGAGGAGGACGGCTCGCTCGTCCACAGCATGCGGCGCTTCCAGCGCGTCGGCTCGACGTGGGCGACGGCCCTGTTCCTGCATCGCGTGATCAGGGCGCCGTGGGCGAACGAGATCATCCGCGACCCCGCCGCCTATGAGCGCGTCGCCCACCCGGAGTGGCTGTCGGGCGCGTGCATGTTCACGCGCCGCTCCGCGCTGGAGCCGCTCGGCGGCTTCGACGAGGGCTACTTCCTCTACGGCGAGGACATGGACCTGTGCGCGCGGGTGCGCGGCGCGGGCCACCAGGTCCGCTTCGAGCCCGGGGCGGTGGCGCGTCACGAGGGCGGCCAGTCCGCTCCGCGCACCAGCCTGTACGCCGTGCTGGCCGCCAGCCGGACACGCTTCGCGCGCCGGCACTACGGCCGCGTGTCCGCCGCCGCCCAGCGCGTCGGCCTCGCCGTGGGCGCGCTGACGCACATCGCCGCGGCGGTCCGCCGCCCGGCGCACCGCGAGGGCCACGCGAAGGCCCTGCGGACCTTGATCGCTCCCTCTTAGCAGCCGGAAGAACCCGGCGCCGCTGAGCGTTCGTAGGACATGACACGAACGTCAGACCCGCACACGGCGCCGTGGTCGCAGCGTCGGATCACATCCGCCAAGCGGCGGGTGCGTCAGATGCTCGGCGGCGGTGAGCTCCCGGCCACCCGCCGCCGGCTCTCCGACAAGTACCTGCTCGGCGAAGGCCTCGAGATCGGCGCCCTGCACATGCCGCTGCGGGTCCCGCGCTCCACGCGCGTCCAGTACGTCGACCGCATGACGGTGCCGGACCTGCGCGCGCACTACCCGGAGCTGCGCAACTGCGACCTCGTCGATCCGCACGTGATCGACGACGGCGAGCGCCTGGGCACGGTCGCCGACGGCTCCCAGGACTTCGTGATCGCCAACCACTTCATCGAGCACACCCAGGACCCGATCGGGACGCTCAAGAGCCACATGCGGGTCCTGCGCGCCGGCGGCGTGCTCTACATGGCGGTGCCAGACAAGCGCCTCACGTTCGACCGCGAGCGCGAGATCACGCCGCTCGAGCACGTCGTGCGCGATTACGCCGACGGCCCGGCCTGGTCGAAGCGCCGCCACTTCGAGGAGTGGGCCCGCTTCGTCGACGGCGTCGACGAGTCACGGATCGCCGCGCGCGCCGACGAGCTGATCGAGGACGACTACTCGATCCACTTCCACGTCTGGACGCCCGACGCGTTCCTGGAGATGCTCAGCCACGCGCGCACGCACCTCGGCCTCGAGATCGAGATCGAGTCGATCGAGCGCAACGGCCACGAGTTCATCGTGATCCTCCGCCGCTCCGCGCCCGCGCTCCGCGCGGTCGACAGCAACGCGGCCTAGCCCTTCGCCCCGGCGGCCCTCCCTCGGGAGGGCCGCCTGACCAGTGCGGGCTCAGCCGGGGAGCAGCTCCATGCCGTGGCGCAGAACGATCTCCGCGGCGTTCTCGGGCGGGACGACGCCCGCCGGCGGGACGGTCGGCGCCTGGGCGGGCACGCTGACGTCCTCGATGAAGTCGTCGAAGCCGCCCGGGGTGAGGACCCAGATCATGCGGGCGCCGGCGGGGCCGACGGTGAAGCGGTGCGGGATGTCGCGCGGACCGAACGCGTGCCGGCCGGCGCGGAGCTCGACGGCCTCGTCGCCGACCTCGATCGTGACCGAGCCCTCGAGGACGTAGAAGCCCTCGTCGTCGCGGTAGTGGACGTGCAGCGGGGTCTGCAGGCCGGGAGGGGCGGTGATCTCGACGAGCGAGTACTGGCCGCCGGTCTCGGCGGCGGACGCCTTGACCTCGGCGAGCATGCCGAAGAACCAGTACCGCCGGTCGCGAGCGACGGGTGACTGCGGGGGGAGCGAGGCCTGCGTGGCCATGAGGTGCCTCCTTGCGGGGCGGGGTGGGGGGGAGTTGGGGAGGACTGCGTGAACGACTATACTTACGCGGAGGAAGTTAGTCAACGAAATGTCTCCGCGAAAATACGAGATGAGCAAGAGGGCGTCCACCGTCGCGCAGACGCGGCGGCGGATCGTCGACGCGACGCGTGAGCTCCACGGCGAGCAGGGCATCGCCGCGACGAGTTGGGACGACATTGCCGCGCGCGCGGGCGTCGGCGTGGGGACCGTCTACCGCCACTTCCCCTCGCTCGACGAGCTGATCCCGGCGTGCGGCGAGGTCAGCCTGGAGATCATCGCGCCGCCCGATCCCGGAGACGTCTCCGCCCTCTTCGACGGCGCCGACACGCCGGCGGAGAGCGTGGAGCGCCTGGTGCGAGAGGCGTTCGCGCTCTACGAGCGCGGCGCCCCGCAGCTGCGCGCGATGCGCGACGAACCGGAGGTCCACCCTGCGGTCGCCGCGGCCGGCGAGGAGATCGAGGCATCGCTGGGCGCTCTCGTCGGGGCCGCCGTCGCGCCCCGGGACCGCGCGGTCGCCCGCGCGATGGTCGACCTCGGCACGTGGCAGGCGTTCCGCGCGCAGGGCCTCGGGCCGGCCGAGGCCGTCGACGCCGTCAGCCGGCTGCTCGCGGCTCGCGTCTCGGCGTGAGCCGTTGCAGGCGCCGGTGGCGTGGGCGGCGGCCCGTGGCGCCGTGACGGCCTTGCTTGTGGGAGAGGGGGTTTGGTGTCGGCGACGCGAACGTCGCGCGTCTCCGTGGTACGCGCTGGTACCCGACGTTCTCCCCGCTACACGGGGCAAACGTCGTGAGACGCGGCCGGCGCGCCCTCGCTCACGACGTTTCCTGCACCAACGCCACCCCTCCCCCTACCCAGCTCCAGCCGTTACGGCGCCCCGCGCAACCTGCAGCGCCACCGGCGCCTGGCAAGCCGACGTCAGCGAGCCGCGGCGGCGTTTGCGAGCGAGGAGCCGCGGAGGCGGCGGATCTCACCGCGGTCGCGGTACAGCAGAGCCACCAGGGCGATCAGCCCGGCCAGGCCGGCCAGGCCGACGGCCGCGAAGTCCGACGGAAGCGCATCGGCGATAGCCAGCGCGCCGACGCCGACGGCTGCGGCGGTCACCGAGGGAAGCCAGATGCGGCTCAGGAGCTTGAGCGGCGGGACGCCCGCGCGGCTGAAGAGGAACAGGTAGGCGGGCAGGACCACGCAGGCGGCGACGATGACCTGTGAGAGGGCGGCGCCGGTGATCCCGGACGCGTTCGCGCCGATGATCAGCGCGGGCACCAAGGCGGCGAGCGTGACCAGCTGCAGCACGAGGATGCTCCGCCCGACGCCGACCACGACGAGGTAGTCGTAGGCCAGCTCGAAGAGGATCTTGAAGGCGGCCAGTACCGCGAGCCAGAGCAGGGCGGAGGCGGCGGGCGCCCAGACGTCGCCGTAGACGATGCGGATCAGCGGCTCGGCCGCTCCAGCCAGTACGAGACAGGCCGGGAACGTGACCGCCGCGAGCAGGCCGATGGTGCCGCGCAGTGTCGCGCGCATGGTCACCGGCTGGTGCTGGAGCCGGGAGAAGGTCGCCGGCGCCACGAGGCGCAGCGGAAGCGAGAACATCTCGCGCGGCCAGCTGGAGAGGTTGAAGGCCAGCACGTAGAAGCCGAGGGCGACCGAGCCCAGCATGTGCCCGACCACGAGCTGATCGGCGAACGAGACCGCGAAGAGCACAATGCTGGATCCCGCGAGCGGGAGGCCGAAGTTGAGCAGCGGGCGGACGTGGCGGCGGTCGAACCCGAGGCGGAAGGGCAGCGGCGAGAAGCGGATGAAGAGCGCCATGGCGGCCGCGCTGCCGGCGAACCGGCCGATGGCGAGGCTGATCGCGCCCGTGCCCATGGCGGCGAGCACGATCGAGATGATGGCGCCGACCCAGACGTTGACCTGGTCGACGATCATGCGCTTCTCCTGCATGAACTTGCGCTGCATCAGCGCCGCGGGCGTGGCGACGGCGCCGTTGATGATCACGATCAGCGCCAGGACCTGGGTCACCCGCGTGGCGTCGGGCTCGCCCATGGCGTTGGCGAAGACCGGGGCGATCAGCACACCGACTGCAGCCACCACGGTGCTGGCGGCGATCGAGATCGTGTTCACGGTCGGCGCGATCTCCGCCGGATCCTTCTCCCAGCGGACGATCGCAAGGCTGACGCCGAGCTCGTTGAAGCTGACGGCCGCCATCAGGGCGAGCAGCGCGACCGCGTAGGTCCCGAACTCCTCCGGCCCGAGGATCCGGGCCAGCGCGATGCCGATCCCGAGCGTCCCCAGGCGGGCGAGCAGCCCGTTGACGAAGCTCAGCCCGAGCGCGCGGGGTGCCCGGTGGAGCTCGTTCTCGTCCTCGGGACGCTCGTCCGACATGGCGTGGCCGCTACTCGGCGCGCAGCGTCACGATGTCGAAGCCCAGGTGGGGGTTCGACTCGAGGTTGCGCACGTTGAAGCGGCCGCCGTTGCTGGCCACCACGTCGAGCAGCGCGTCTGTGGCGATCACGTCGCTGTGGCACTCGACCGACATCGCGTCGACGCGAGAGATCCAGGACTTGCAGTCGGCGAACACCTCAGCCTCGGCGCCCTCGATGTCGCACTTGAGCACGTCCACGTGCGAGAAGCCGGCGTCGTCGAGCAGTGAGGGCATCGTGATCACATCGATCTCGCCGCCGTCGCCGTCGGCCATCCGGAAGCCCCACTCGCCGCTCGAGGTGGCCATCGAGACCTTGCGCTCGGTTCCGCCGACGCAGGCGCCGTGGATGATCGCGTCCGCGTCGACCGCGCGGACGTTGGCGCGCAGGATCTCGAGGTTGCCGGGGTCGGGCTCCACGCACACGAAGCGGGCGCCGGGGTAGCGGGCGCGCAGCCAGCGGTAGCTGAGGCCGACGTTGGCGCCGAGGTCCACGACCGTGCGCACCTGCTTGTCGTCGGGCAGCGGCGTGTAGGTGTGCCCGACGAGGATCTCCTTGAGCACGGAGATGTCGGTCGTGTGGCTGCGCAGCGTCACGGCCGGGCCGAGCGTCCGCAGGTTCACGGTGACCTTGATCGGCTTCGGCGTGACCAGCGGCCCCACCTTGCTCTGGCTGAGCCTGACCCGCATCAGGGAGGCGAAGTCGCGCGGGCCGGCGGCCTCGCGCCAGTAGGTGCGGACCTCCGAGCTCCACGCGCGAAGGCGGGTGAGATGAGCGCTGGGCATGCTGATTACGCCTCGTTCCGTGAAGGGGTGTCGCGGGGGGCCCGCTGCGGCGCGGGCTCAGTACCCGATCAACGCTCGGCGGTCGCCGATCCTTCCGCCGCGCCGGCGGGAGAGGAGGCCGCTGACCAGCACGATCCCGGCCGCCCACGCGATCCCGAACAGCAGCGCGATCGGCACGGCGATGAACGGCTTGGGACCGCCGGACACGATCTGCGGCACGATCGGGCCGAGCCCCTGGGCCGCGACCAGCCTGCGGTTTCCGGAGCGGCTCGCCACGACGTCCTCGAGCTCGTCGCGCACGGCGCCGGCGAGGCGCGCGGCGCCCGCGGGATCGGGAGCGCTGACGCTGATGTCGAGGATCGGGACCTCCGCCTGCGCGCGCACCCGGACGACGTGGCGCTCGTGCGGCACGGCCGCCGCGGCGGTCGCCTCGCGCGAGAGCGGCACGCCGTAGGGCGGGATGCCTGCGGCGGGGCCAAGGATGAGCAGGTCGGAGGGATCGATGCCGGCGCGGCGGGCCACGGCCTCACGCGAGGCGTCGCTGGCGACGAGGTCGCCCGCCACCGCCGCTCGGCTGGGCAGCGTGGCCGCGATGCTGCGCTTGCGCAGATCCGAGGCGGGCTCCGCCGTGGACGCGAACAGCATCTGCGTGGTCGCCTCCCCGGCGGTGAACTCGCGGCTGCTGATGCCCGAGGGCGAGACGTTCGCGACGAAGTGGATCCCGATCAGCGCGCCGAGTGCGAACCCCACCAGCACCAGCACCGGGCGCCGCCGCAGCACCATGAGGATGCTGATGAGCTCCACGTCAGCCCGCCTGGCGGGCGTTGCGCTGGGCGATCGTCTCCAGCGTCCAGCCGCGGCGGACGCGGACCAGCGCCAGCACGGTGGCGCCGGAGGCGGCGAACACCAGCAGGAAGGTCAGGATCGCGAGCTTGACCTCGATGCCCGGGTTGATCTCGCCGCCCTCGGCGCGCCCGAGCTGCTCGACGTGGACGCGGCGGGAGACCGGGATGTCCTGCCTGTCGGCGAGGTCGCGCAGGTAGTCCGACATGCCGGCGACGGCGCCGTTGGCGAGCGCCTCGGCCGCTGCCACCGTCGGCGCCTCGGCGTACACGTCGAGGATCGGGACGGTCGGGTTGGCCTGCACGCTCAGCCGGTACGCGTTGGGCGACTTGAAGATGTCCTTCGTCGAGCGCTTGCCGGACGTGGCGAGCGGGCGGGCGAAGTCGGGCGTGACGGGGCTGGCGATCTGGATGAGCTCGGCCTTGACGTGGGCGCGGCGGGCCACGTAGCCGCGAACCGGCTCGCTGGCGATCATGTTCCCGACCAGCACGCCGCGGTTGGTCATGCCGGGCAGGTTCGTGGTGGGGATGTCGAGGTCCGAGACCGCCGACGTCGGCGCATCCACGATCGCGCGGGTCTGGGCGGAGGCCATCTGCACCACGCGCGGTTCGATCCGCGGCGGGAACAGCCCGATGTCGCCGATGCTCCACACCGCCGCCAGCGTCGCGAGCAACAGGCTCGCGGCGAAGCCGAGGCGGTGGCCCCACAGCTCCCGGAGATGGCGGCCGAGTCCCATTCGAAGATCTAACGTCCCGGCGGCGGCCGGACTTCCGGACCGGCCTCAGCCGGCCACGGGCTCCTTGGCCGCCCTGCGGTGCGCGGCAGGTCGCGGCGCGGCGGCCGGCCGGATGCGGCCCTCGTGCTCGGGGGCCCGGCGGACGGCCGGCGGAGGCTCCTCGTCGGCGCCGCGCACCACCACGGCCAGCAGGCCTGCGAGCGCGAGCAGGATGTAGGGGACGTGCGGGAACGACGTCACGTCGAACAGGAACGTGAACACGAGGAACGCCATCGCCGAGGCGGCGACGGCGAGCGCGGGCGGGCTCCAGTCCGGATGGCGCGAGTTGATCAGCGGCCGCGCGGCGGCCACGATCGACAGCAGCAGGAAGACGAGGGCCAGGACGCCCACGATGCCCGTGTCGACGAGCCGGCTGAGCATCTCCGAGTCCAGGATCCGATAGCTGAGGTGGTCGTAGCTGCCGTAGCCGCGCCCGAACGCGAGGTGGCTCCAGACGTCGGGGCGCACCGCGTCGTAGTCGGCGGCGCGGTCGCTGACCGTCGCCACGCCGAGGCGCGCAGGCTGCAGCTGGAAGAGGATCGAGCCGAACGCGCCGGGGGAGAGGACGTGGATCGCCACGAGCGCGACGAAGCCCGAGCGGGGCGAGCCGCACGAGCTCGCGGCGGCGGAAGTAGGCGATCGTGAGCACCACCATCAGCGGGCCGAGCAGCGCGCTCTTGCGGTAGGTCGCGATCGCGGCGGCGAGCAGCAGGCACGCCGCCGCGCCGTAGAGCAGCCGTGAGCGGCGCTCCTTGGACTGCAGGATCCCGACGAGCGCGATCGGCAGCGCCATCGTGAGCATGCTCGCCAGCTCGAGCGGGTGGTCGCTCGGACCGAACGTCATCACGCGCCCGATGTCGTCGCGCGCGTCGGTGACCGCCTGGCCGACGACGAAGAAGCCGGGCAGGACCATGTCGGCGAGCTCGTAGAAGACGTTGAAGTGGAAGCGGTACTCCCAGATCGAACCGAGCGCGCAGATCATGCAAGGCTCAGGTTGAGCTTGAGGAATGCGGCGACCTCGCCGCGGGCGGACCGAGCTGGCGATGATCAGGAACGCCAGCACGTAGGAGGCCAGCAGCGTCAGCTTCTTGAACGCCAGATCGAACTCCAGCGTCTGGTTGAGGTCCGCCGCGTTGAACGCGACGCGACAGGCCTGCGACGACGAACAGCGTGAAGATCCCGACGTGGATCGGCGTCATCCGCACGCGCGGGGCGGCGTGGCCGCCGACGGCCAGCGTCAGCAGCCAGATGCCGAACAGCACTGGCAGCAGCAGCCGGTCCAGCTTGGCGTCGAAGGGCAGCGACACGGACAGCTGGATGACGTTGAACGGCACGAGCCAGAACATGCGCGGTGATGCCCGCGATCATCCACGGCAGCACGCGGGTCGTGTGCGGCCAGTCGCCCTCGGGGGAGGGGCGGCCCTTGCGATAGGGGACCGCGCTGGCGAGCCGGCGCCGCGGGACCTCGCCGGGCTGCCCGGCGGCCGTCCAACCCTCGACGACGCGCCGTGCGGCGACCGCGATCGCGAAGCACGCGCCGAACCCGACCAGGAACGCGAGCAGGACCATCTGCGGCGTGATCTGCCCGTTGACGACGCCGCCGCGTGCGGGGCCGAGCTGGGTCAGGACGACGTGGGGCTCGGCGTCGCGGGGGTCGCGCGCCGCCTTCTCGGCGAGATCGGCGCGCAGGCTGACCACTGCGGTGTCGGCCAGCTTCTCGGCGGCCTCGACGCTGGGCGCCTGCGTGTAGATGTTGAGCACCGGGCGCGCCGGGTCCGACTGCAGCTCGAGCTTGTACGGCCGGTGCTCGATCAGCAGGCCCGCCGAGCGCTGCTCGAGGTCGCCGTCGCGCATCGCCAGCTGCACGTTCAGCGTCAGCCGCGAGCGGGTCGCGAGCTCGTCGGCGGGGATGCCGGTCCGGCGGATGATGTCCTCGCGGATCGGCGGGCTGGCGATGAGGTTGCCGAAGTAGGAGGCCCGCGCCGTGAAGTCCTCCATGCGGTAGGTGCTCGTCGGGCGGACGCCGACCAGCGACTCCGGCGCGTCGACCACGACGTGCGCGGCGGCCGCCGCGACGGTCGTGTGGCGTGGGGTGACCTTCAGCCCGTCGACCGAGTACAGCGTGGACAACGCGAGCAGCACGCCGCCCACGAGGCTGATCGCGACGGTGGCCCGAAGGCTGAGGTCGCGGACGCGGGGAACGATCACTGACCCTCGCTCAGGCAGCTCGCCGGCCGTGCGCGCCGAGCTCGGACGCGGTGTCGGCGTACACGTCGGCGAGCCGGCGGCCGGCGGCCGACCAGGTCATGCCCGGCGCCGCGCGCAGGGCGCCGTCGCGCAGGCGGGCGAGATGCCGGCGGTCCTCGTGGAGCATCGTCAGGTGGCGGGTGAGGGTGTCGACGTCGCCGGCCGCGTGCACGAGCCCGCTCACGCCGTGCTCGCACAGGGCGCCGGAGGCGTCGGAGACGACGGGCACGCAGCCGCTGCCGGCGGCCTCGCTGGTCACCAGCGCGGAGCCCTCCTCGATGCTCGGGAGCACGAGGATGTCGCTGTTGCGCATCAGCTCGGCGACGTCGGTCCGGTGGCCGAGCGCCTCCACGCTGGGGTGCGCGAGCAGCGGCGCGAGCTTGACCTCGTACTCCGGCACGAACGCGCCGGCGATCCGCAGCTTCCCGTACCGCGAGGCCGGCGAGCGCAGCCAGGCCTCGAGCGCGAAGTGGGTGCCCTTGCGCACGGCCGCGCCGCCGACGAACAGCGCGGTGAGCGGCTTCCGCGGGTCGCGGGCGCCCGGCGCCGGGCTGAACGACGCGGGGTCGTAGCCGTACTGGTGGCGGACGAGCCGGGACGGGTCGAAGCCCGCGTCCAGGAACGTGCGCGCGACGAAGTCCGACGGGCACAGCAGCCGGTCGGCGAGCGCGAACTCGGCCTCCTCGCGGCGCAGGACCTCGGCGTCGAAGGCGTGCTCGTGGCCCTCGGGCAGCGCGACGCCGAGGCGCTCGCACTCGTCGCGGACGACCTCGTAGGCGAAGCGGGTGTGGGCGTTGGCACGCTCGAGGACGGTCGGGATGCCGAGCCGGCGCGCGGCCTTCAGCGTCTCCAGCGCGCCCTGCGGCCACGCGTGCACGACGTCGATCGACGAGGCGAGCCGCGGGAGGCTGCGCGCCACGATACGGTCGTGCGCGGCGAGCGCGCGAGCGCGGCCGACCGCGCGGAACGGCACCCGCAGCGAACCGACGGCCAGCGTCTGGCGGACCGTCACGCCATCCGGGAGCGGGCGGTGGACCGACCCGGTCATGACGAGCACGTCGGCGCCGGCCTCGGCCGCGCCGGCCGCCTGGTGCCAAGCGGTGGTGCAGATCCGCGAGGCGCCGATGCGGTGAGGGAAGCTCTGCAGGACGCGGACCGCGCCGCTCCCGCCCTCAGACATTGGCGGCATGGCGGTACTCCACCGGCTCGGGCTCCGCGTCCAGCACGGGCGCGTTCGGGTCGAGCGGTCCCTCGGCCTCGAGGTCGAAAGGCGCCTCTGTCTCATCTTCGTCCTCGTCGGTCTGCTGCCACGCCTTGCGCAGCGCCAGGACGCCGAGCAGCGTGCCGCAGGCGCCAAGGAACACGAACAGCGAGACGACGATCGCCATCGCCTTCCCGGGACCGCGGCTCTCGAGTGCCGCGGTGGCCGGCCCGAGCTTGCGGACTGCGACGCGCCGGCGGTCCGGCACGTCGTCGGTGACTGCGACGTTCTCGAGGTGGCTCTGAAGAGCGGCGACGGCCCGGTCGGCCAGGCGCGCCGCGGTGCGGGCGTCGGGCGCCTGCGTCTGGATGAGGATGATCGGGATGTGGCCCGACTGCAGCTCGGGCACGGTCGTCTTGAGGATGTTCGCCTTCGGGTCGTCGGCGGTCACCGTGGTACCGGTGGCCACCGAGCCGGCGGTGGCGGGGTCGGCGCTGGCCGGAGGGACGGCGAGCAACTTGTCGGGGCGCACCCCGGCCCCCCGCGCGATCTCCTCCTTGATCGGCGAGCTCGTCATCAGGCTGGCCAGCAGCGAGGCGCGAGCTGAGAGCGTCGCGATGTCCGCGGTGCTGCCCTCGGCGCCGCCGAGGTCGACGATCTGCGAGCGCGGGGTGTCGACCAGCGCCTGCGCGGTGCCGACGCCGACGTAGTACTGCCGGCTCACGAGCTTGCCCGGCAGTTGGATGTGGTAGCTCATCGCCAGGCCGGCGATGATCGCGACGAGGGCGAACAGCGCCGTCAGCAGGCGGAACCGCCACAGGGTCCGCAGGGCGGAGACGACGCTCATCGGCGTAGGCCGGTGCTGCAGGGATTGCCCATCAAGCGATCAACGGGGCCGGCGGCGAATCCCTTCCGCGCCGATGCAAGTGGCGTGCCCCGGGGTGCGTTGATGGGGAGATCGGATGCAGCGGGACGAGCGGATCACCATCGATGTGCGGCCTGCGCAGGCGTTCGCCGCTCGCCCGCGGCTGTTCGCGGCCCTCGAGGACGCCTTCCCGGTGCGCTTCGGCTCCGGGGAGCCCGCGGCCGGCGCGATCGTGATCTGCGACGAGCCCGCCTCGGCGCCGACTCCCGGCCTGCCGGCGCTCGTGCTGGCGGATGTTCCCGCGCGCGAGGCGCCGAGCGCGGCCGTGGGCCTGGCCGCCTCGCCCTCATTGGACCGCAGGCTGCGCGGCATCGGGCTGCACGACCGTCCCGTCGGCGCGCCGCCGGCCGGCGCGCTCGGCGAGGTGCTGGCCTCCACCGCCGGCGAGGTCGTGTGGTCTCGCGAGCACGGCCCCGCCCCGGTCGACCGCGTGCGCTCGGCGCTGCCGGAGCTGGGGCCCGACGACGTGCTCTACGGGCTGCTGTCCCGGCGCGCGATCGGCGCGGTGGCGCTGATCGAGTTCCTGCGCGCGCGGACCGCGCCGGTCGCGTGGCGGCCGCCGCCGCTGCGGGCGGCCTTCGTGTTCGACGATCCCAACCTGCGCTGGCGCAGTTATGGTCATATCGATTACACGCGACTTGCGGACCACGCCGACGAGCACGGCTATCACGCCGCCATGGCGATGGTCCCCTTGGACGCCGCCTGGCCCCATCGTCCCACGGTCTCGCTGTTCACCCGACGCAGCGACCGCCTGTCGCTCGTCTTCCACGGAAACGACCACGTGCAGGGCGAGTTGCTCGCCCCGTGCGACGACACCACGGCGCTGGCCGTCGCGGCCCAGGCGATGCGGCGCATCGAGCGGTTCGAGCGGCGCCACGGGATCCGCGTCGACCGGGTGATGATGCCCCCGCACGGCCGCTGCTCGCAGCACATGTCGCGCGCGCTCGGGATGGTCGGGTTCGACGCGCTGTGCGCCATCCATCCCACCCCGTGGACGGCCGAGCGGCCCAGCTCGCCGCGCCTCGTGGCGTGGAACGTGGCCGAGTTCGTCGGCGGCTGCGCGGTGATCCCGCGCGACGCGCTGTGCGCGACCGAGGCCGACCTCGCCCTACGGGCGTATCTGGACCATCCGGTCATCGTCTACGGGCACCACGAGGACGTCGCCGGCGGGCTCGATCCGCTGGCCGAGGCCGCGGCGCGGGTCAACGGGCTCGGCAGCTTCCGCTGGACCAGCGTGGGGGAGATCTCCCGGACGAACTTCCACCATCGCGTGGAGGGCTCGACGCTGGCGGTGCGGCCGTTCTCGCGCCGCCTGCGGATCGATGTCCCGCCCGGCGTCGACTCGGTCCGCGTGGAGGCCCCGACCCCCACCGGCGGCGGCCTGGAGCTGTCCGGCTGGTCGCTCGGCGACGCGCCGGCGACGCCCTTCGGCGCGACCCTCTCCGGTCGCTCCTGGCGAGCACGAGCTGCGGCTGCGCGGCACGGTCGAGGTGGACCCCGCGACGGTCGCTGCTCCCGCGTGGCGACCGTGGCCGCGCATACGCCGCGCGGCCACCGAGGCGCGCGACCGCGCCATGCCGCTCGCGGGCTGAACTACGTCATTCGTCCAGTCGGGCCTGTCTGACACTGGACGTTTGAGCCCGGGTCCGATGTGGCACTAGGCGCTCGGGACGTCACGAAGGTGACCAACCCCGAGCCCCGCTCGGCCGCTCCAGGGGGAGCGGCCGGCCCCATAACCGCCCCGTAAGGAGCACCTCCGAATGCATGCCTCCGTTGCGTGCGCGCTTGCCCCGGCGCGCCGTAGTCGTCGCTGGTCGCTGCTCGCCGCCTTCGCGGCGCTGTTCGTCCTGCTCACGACCGGCAGCGCATCGGCAGCAGAGCGCACCGCCACCACGTCGAGCTTCGCCAGCACCTTCTCCGCCGCCCAGGGCGGCGACACGATCCTGCTGGCCTCGGGCGACTACGGCACCTTCAGCGGCGGCTCGAAGGCCTCGATGGTGACGATCAAGGAGCAGCCGGGCGCGACGGCCAAGATGAAGATCAGCTGGAGCGGTGCGAAGAACATCACCGTCGAGGGTCTGGATCTCGGCGGCGGCTACATCGACAAGAGCACCAACGTCGTCGCTTCGCGGCAACAAGGTGACGGCGACCTGGCGGATCGACACGCAGGCGAACATCACCAACGCGGGCGATCGTGCTCGACGGCAACACGCACGACGGGATCAGCGTCGGGCTCGAGCGAGTACGAGGGCCGCGCTCGGCATCCGCGGGTACAACAACACGCGCGCCGGTGGGGGTGACGATCAAGAACAGCCATTTCGGCGGCGGCGGCTGCTCGGATGGCATCCAGATCATCGGTGATGCCTATGGCGTGCAGGTGATCGGCAACGAGTTCGAGGGCATCCAGCAGGGCTCGTGTGCTCGCGCATGTGGATTCGATTCAGCTGTACGGGTCCTCGCACACGATGATCGACGGGAACTTCTTTCATGACATCGATACGGCGTTGATGGCGCCCGACGGCGGGGAGAACGAGACGTTCGTCGAACAACGTGTTCTTGGGTGGTGATTACCGCGGCGCGATCCAGTTCGGCAGCCATGCCAATCCGACGTTCTCGCACAACATGGTGGTGGATATGACGGTGCATTTGACGCGTAAGACGGAGAACTCGACGCCGACGCGTAACGCGGTCGTGCGTGACAACGTGATGGTGCGGTCGGATTCAATACGACGCAGCCGGCGTCGGGGTGCTCGAATTGCACGGTCTCGCACAACCTCTTTGATGCCAGCCGCTACTCGGCGGCACGAACGCGATCGTCGGGATGCCGCAGTTCGTCGGGTGGCGCGAACCCGTCGAGCTGGTCGGGCTATGCGCTCGCTCGGGCTCGCCCGGCAAGGCCAACGCCTCCGACGGCACGGACCGCGGGATCGGCGCCGGTGGCGCCGGCCGACTCCGACTCCGACTCCGACTCCGACTCCGACGCCGACCCCGACGCCGACCCCGACGCCGACGCCGACGCCGACGCCCACGCCGACGCCCACGCCGACCCCGACGCCGACGCCGACGCCGATCCCGAGCCCGACGCCGACGCCCACGCCCACGCCCACGCCGGACACGCCCGCCGACGCCGTGTGGACGGCGCCGAGCGGCGCGCGCACCGGCACGGCGGTGACGCTCGACGGCACGCGGTCGACCGGTGACGGGACGCTCACCTGCACCTGGTCGTTCGAGGACTCCAGCGGCGGCACCGTGTACGAGACCGCCAACGGCTGCCGGATCAACAAGACGTTCACGAGCACCGGCACCAAGTACGTGCGGCTGACCGTGCGCGATGCGGACGGCGACACGGACGCCAACCGGAAGTCGTTCTCGGTGGCGGCACCGCCCACCCCGACTCCGACGCCCACCCCGACGCCGACCCCGACCCCGGAGCCGACGCCGACCCCGGAGCCGACGCCGACCCCGACGCCGACCCCGAAGCCAGAGCCGCCGATCTGCCTCCCGATCGTGGGCTGCCTGCCCGTGGGTGGCGGCAACACGGCGCCGGTCGTCACGACGTCCGACGTCGCCCCGGTCGTGGACGCCGCCCCGGTGGCGCGCGCCGCGAGCGCCCCGGTCGTGTCGTACTCGTTCGACGGGCGCGACCGGACCACCGCCGGCCGCATGGTTCGCGGCAAGCACGGCCGCGCCCTGCGGTTCCGCGGCCGCGGCGACGCGCTGGTCATCAAGCGCCGGGCGCTCGGCGACGTGCGCGACGCGCTCACCATCTCCGCCTGGGTCAAGCCGGGCGCGGGCGACGCCGCGATCATCTCGACGAGCGGCGGCAAGACCGCCTGGAGGCTGGCGACCCGCGGCTCGCGCCTGCGTCTCGCCACGGCGTCCGGCGTCGCGATGGCGCCGCGCTCGGCGCGCCTGCAGCCCGGCAAGTGGACCCACGTCGCGCTCGTCGCCGACGGCTCGACGCTGCGGCTCTACCTCGACGGCCGGCTGGTCGGTACCCGCAAGTCCGATCTGAAGCTCGGCAGCAGCGGGCTCCGGATCGGCGGATTCCGCGGCCGGCTGGACGATCTGCGCGTGTACGACCGCGCGCTGACGGCCGCGGAGGTGCGAAAGGACTCGACCGTCGGCGCGTGATCCTGGACAGATGTTCTAGGGTGCTCGGCTTCGCGTGGTCCTGATGACTGCGCGAGGCCGGCGCGGCGGGCGCCGCGCCACCGAGCTATGAACGTGCACAAGCGCCTCATCCCCGCCATCGCGATCGTCCTGACGCTCGCCGTCGCCCCCGCCGCGGGCGCGGCCACGCTGAACGCGGACCCGTCGAACTTCCAGGCCGTGTTCTCCTCCGCCGCGGGCGGCGACGTGATCCAACTCGCGTCGGGCAACTACGGCGACTTCTCCGGTGGCTCCAAGCCGGCCACCGTGACGATCGTCCCGCAGCCGGGCGCGGCTGCGACGATCTCGCCGCAGTTCTCGTCCGCGAGCAACGTCCGTCTCGAGGGCATGACGATCGGCGACCTCCTGTTCAGCGGCAGCACGCACGACGTTTCCGTGGCCAACTCGCGCTTCACGGGCATGGCGGTCGTGCGCTCGGAGCAGATGAACAACGCGAACATCCTCTTCGAGGGCAACACGCACGAGGGCATCAACGTGTGCGGGAACTGCTACGAGGGCCGGCTCGAGGTCATCGGCGACGGCCCCGGCCCCTCGGGCGTGACCGTCCGCAACTCCCGCTTCGGCCCCGGCGGCAACGCCGACGGCATGCAGATCGGGGCCGACGGAGTGCGTGTCCTCAACAACGAGTTCACGGGCATCCGCCAGATCGGCGCGGTCCACAGCGACTCCCTGCAGCTGTACGGCTCGAGCAACACGCTGATCGCCGGCAACTACTTCCACGACAACGACGTGGCCATCATGGCGCCCGACGGCGGCGAGAACGAGTTCGTCAGCGACAACGTCTTCGTCGGCGACGAGTACCGGGGCGCGGTCCAGTTCGGCAGCCACGAGGGCTCGAGCTTCATCCACAACACCGTTCTCGACATGACGGTCCACTTGACCCGGAAGCAGGAGGTGTCGAGGCCGAGCCGCAACCTCGTCATCCGCGACAACCTGATGGTGCGCTCGGACTTCAACACCTCGGACCCGGCGGGCGGTTGCTCGGCCTGCACCGTCTCGTTCAACCAGTTCGATGCGAACCGCTACGCGGAGGGCACGCAGCAGCTCGTCGGCGCTCCGGTCTTCCTCGGCGGGGCCAGGCCCGCGAACTACGTCGGCTACGAGCTCGCCGCGCGTTCGCCCGGCAAGGGCGCCGCCTCCGATCGCACGGATCGCGGCGCGCGGATCACGAAGCCCCCCGCCGCGCCCGGCGCTCCGGCACCCGGCGCGCCGGCAGGCAAGCGCAAGACCCGCCCGTCGGCGAAGTTGTCCGTTCGCAAGCGGATCCGCTGGAACCGGCTGCGCCGCGGGCTGCGCGTCCGGGTCACGACGAAGGAGCCGATCAAGCTCTCGTTCAAGCTGCGCCGCAAGGGCGCGAAGCGGCCGTTCGTCGCGTTCAAGCGGACGATGAAGCGGGCGGGGAGCCGCACCTTCGTGCTGAAGCCACGGCGCGCCCGGCTCGGGCACCGGCGCGCACAGATCCTGAAGCTGAAGGTGGTGGCGGCGAACGCCACGGGCGGGAAGAAGACCTTCCGCGCCACGATCCGCGTTCGCCGCAGGTAGCTCCGGCCGCCGCCCCTAGCTAGGGACGGCGGGCGACCGCGCAGAGCCCGGCGCCGAGGTCCGGCACCTTGGCGTTGGCCCAGCGGCCGAGCGAGCGGGCCTCCGTGCGCCCGAACCGCTCGAGCCCGGGGATGTTGCGCAGCAGCGACGTCTGGATGCCGTTGATCGACACCTCGTCGAAGCCGCTCGAGCCGAGCATGTTCCGCATGGCGGCGGGCGTGAAGAAGCGGACGTGCGGGTCGCGCCACGGCTCGCTGACCGAGGCCGCGTCGCCACGGGGGTTCCAGCGGCCCCTTACGGCGAGGTCGAGGCGCGACTTCCAGTGCGAGAGGTTGGGCACCGTCACGATCAGGACGCCCCCCGGGCGGAGGACCCGTGCGATCTCCGCGGCCACGACGTGCGGCGCGAAGACGTGCTCGAGGACCTCGAGGCAGGTGACGACGTCGAAGCTGGCGTCGTCGAAGGGCAGCTCGGCGGCATCGTCGATCTGCCGCGCATCGAGCCCGGCGGCCTGTGCCATCTCGATCGCATTGCCGGAGATGTCGACGCCCGTGTAGCTGCCGGCGCGCTCGTTCAGCCACAGGCCGGCGGTCCGGCCGTCGCCACAGCCGACGTCGAGGCAGTCGTCCTGCGCACCGACCTCGCGCTCGAACACGCGCCGCACGTCTCCGGAGAGTGCTCCGGTCGGGCAGTGCCCGTTGGCGGTCCAGTACGTCTCGTAATAGGTCTGTGTGCTCATCCTCGGGACGGCTCCGCCGACGGGTCGAAGGGTTGATTCCAGTGGATGAACGCCCCGGCGGCACGAGAACTTCCGCATCCGGCGTGCCTCCGCAAACGACAAGGGCCGGCCCCGCCAACGGCGGGACCGGCCCCATAGCGCGGCGCGCGACGCGTTCCGGCCATCGCTCGCTGTGCGGTCTTAGGCGGCGACCTGCTCGAGCATCCGCTCGACGAGCACCGGCTCGCCGTTGCGGCGCAGCGACTCCTCGGCCGCTTCCATCGCCATGACGACTTCGAGTCCGAGCTCGGCGTGCGAGCGCGGGCGCATCCCCGTGCGGATCGACTGGGCGAAGTCGGCCAGCTCGAGGCCGAGCGGCTCCGCCGCGTCCAGGCGCGGGGTGATGATGTCGCCGCTGCGGTACGTCAGCTGGTACTCGCCGAAGTTCGACGGGGTCGAGAACTCCATGCCGCGGTCGTAGACGCGGATGGCCTCGTCCGACGACGTGTCGTCGTACTGGACCATCTTGCGGCTGCCGACCACGACCATCTGGCGGACCTTGCGCGGGGCCAGCCACGAGATCTCGATGTTGGCCTGCGCGTCGTTGGCGAACGTCAGGGTGAGGAACGCCGTCTCCGGCACGCCCTCCTGGAAGATCGACCGGGCGGTCGCGCCGACCTGCACCACCGGCTGCTCGATCCAGTGCAGCAGGATCGAGATGTCGTGCGGCGCCAGGTCGCAGATGACCCCGTCCTGCTGGTACTTGCCGAGGTTCATGCGCGCCGACGTGACGAAGTACATCTCGCCCAGCACGTCCTCGTCGATCAGCTGACGGACCTTCCGGACCGGCGGGCTGTAGAGGAACGTGTGGCCGGGCATGAGCAGCACGCCCCGCGTGTTGGCGGTGTCGATCAGGTCACGGGCCTCGTAGGAGGTCTTCGCGAGCGGCTTCTCGACCAGCACGTGCTTGCCGGCCAGCAGGGCGGCCTTGACGATCGCGTGATGGGTCCGCGGCGGGGTGGCCACGATCACGGCGTCCAGGTCCGGGTCGGTGAGGAGCTCGTCGAGGTCCGCGATCACGGGGACGTCCGGCACCTTGGCCGAGAACGCCGCCGCCCGCGAGCTGTCGCGCTCGCAGAGCGCCGTGAGCGTGAACTCGGGGCGCTCGATCACGTTGCGGACGAGGTTCGGGCCCCAGTAGCCGTAGCCGACCACGGCCACGTTGAGGGCACGTTCGACGCTGGCGAATCTGCGCTGTCGATGCATTGGGCTCACTCCTGGCTGTCGAAGCTCGCGACGGCGGCCAGGACCCGCTCGAGCTCGTTGTCGGACATCGTCGGGAACAGCGGGAGGGTGCAGATCTGCTCTGCGAGACGCTCGGCGACGGGCAGGCTGCCCTCGCCGAGGCCGAGAGGCGCGTACGCCTCCGTCCGGTGGACAGGGATCGGGTAGTGCACGGCGCTCGAGACGCCGTGCGCCTCCAGGTGCGCGCGCAGCTCCTCGCGGCGGTCGGTCCGCGTGATGAACAGGTGGTACACGTGGTCGGCGCCCTCGAAGGCGGGCCGCGGGAGCTCGACGCTCGTGCCGGCCAGCCCGTCGCGGAGCGCGGCGCCGATGCGGCGGCGGTCCTCGTTGCGGGCGTCGAGGTGACGCAGCTTCACCCGCAGGATCGCGGCCTGCAGCGCGTCCAGGCGCGCCGTCGTGCCGACGATCTTGTGGTGGTAGCGCGGCTTCTCGCCGTGCGAGCGCAGCAGGCGCACCTGCTCGGCCAGGCCCTCGTCGGCGGTCACGATCGCGCCGCCGTCGCCCCACGCGCCCAGGTTCTTGGTCGGGTAGAACGAGAAGCAGCCGATGTCGCCGATCGTGCCGGCGCGCCGGCCGCGGATGAAGGCGCCGTGCGCCTGCGCCGTGTCCTCGATCACCCGCAGGCCGGCCGGGCGGGCGACGTCGAGGATCGCCTCGACGTCGACCGTGGAGCCCATCAGGTGGACGGGGATCACCGCGCGGGTGCGCGGGCCGATCGCCGCGGCGACCGCCTCGGGCGTGATCAGGTGCGTCTCCGGGTCGACGTCGACCGGCTTGACCGTCGCGCCGACCCAGCTCACCGCCTCGGCGGTGGCGATGAAGGTGTTGGCCGGGACGATCACCTCGTCACCGGGACCGATCTCCATCGCGCGGAGCGCGAGCGAGAGGGCCTCGGTGCCGGAGGACACGCCGACGGCGTGGTCGGTGGCGCAGTAGGCCGCGAACTCGTTCTCGAAGCCCTCCAGCTCGGCGCCCATGGTGAAGGCGCCCGCGCGGGCGACGCGCCCGACGACCTCGAGCAGCTCCTCGAGCAGGATCGGGTCAGCCTGGTCGAGCCGGGTGACCGGGATCGTCGAGAGATTTCCGATTGCCGCCATCAGGCCGCCGCCCTTCCGCCGATGGTGGGTCCGCACTGCATCTCGGTGAGCGCCGTGCGCAGCGCGCCGCGCCCGCGGTGGTGCAGGCCGTGCACCGAGGGCTCGGTGCGGCCGAGCCGGCCGGCGATCTCGCCGGGGGTGAGCCCGACGACGTGGCGCATGACGAGGACCTTGCGCTGCTCGTCGGGCAGCGTGGCCAGCGCGTCGCGCAGCATCAGCGAGCGGTCGCTGGTGGCGTCGGCCCCGTCCTGGGGGAAGAGCTCGCGGACCTCCTCGCAGGGGACCGCGCGCCGCTGGCGCATGTGGTCCACGGCGACGTTGCGCGCCACCCGGAGGATCCAGGCCGAGAAGGCGACGTCGCGCTCCTCGTACTTGCTGATGACCGTCATCAGCTTCGCGAAGACGTGCTGGGTGACGTCCTCGGCCTCGTGCTGGTCGCGGACGATGCTGCGGACGTAGCCGTAGACGTTGTCGACGTAGCGCAGGTAGAGGAAGCGGACGGCCTCGCGGTCGCCCTCCTTGGCACGCGCCACGGCGAAGGCGACGTCGCGCGCCGCGGCCGGGTCGTCGTCGAGGTTGCGCTTCGTGTTGAAGCCGCCACTCGCCCTTCTCGTGTCGAGCTCGTCCGCTCGGGCTCGGAGCCTGCTGGTCATGGTGTCTTCGACTCTCCGTGTCTGTCGGTTCAAGGTGGTCATGCCGCCGTCCGGACCGGATCGGGGCGCTGAGGGAGCGGGATGGCGGCGCCGATCTCGCGGCTGAGCCGGACCGGCGGGTCGAGGAGGCCGTCGCGATGGGCCAGGTGGCTGGCCTGGGTGCGGTTGGCGACCCCGAGCTTGCGGTAGACGTTCGAAAGGTGGAACTTGACCGTCTGCTCGGTCACGCAGAGGCGGGCGGCGACGCCGCCGTTCGAGAGCCCGGCGGCCACGAGCCGCAGGATCTCCAGCTCGCGGCGGGTGAGCGTCGGGTGGCGCTCGGCGAGGCTGAGCTCGGGAGCGGCCGGCGCGAAGGAGTGGAAGACGTTCCCGCGCACGACCTCGCGCACGAGGGTGCCGAGGCTGCCCGGGCTGACCGTCTTGGCGATCGCCGCGTCGGCGCCGGCGGTCGCGGCCGCCGACAGGATCTCGGGGCGCGACTCCAGCGTGAGGAGCACGATCTTGGCCCTGGGCGCCGCGGAGCGCACGGCCGCGAGGATCTGAAGGGTCGTCTCGGCGTCGGGCGACTCGTCGACGACGATCGCGTCCGGGTCCTCTTGGGTGATCGCGGTGGTGTACTCGCGGCGGGTGCTGACGAAGCCGGCGATCCGGCAGGCGACCGTGTGGCGCATCTCGCGGCGGATCGCCTCCGCGCTGAGCGCGTTGTCGGCCACGATCAGGACGCTCATCGGACGGCCGGTGAAGTCGGTCGACGCGGGATAGGCGGCGTTCACGAACGTCCCTCCTCTGGGGCGGCGACGGGCCCGCCATCGGTTGTGATGCGCATGTCGTCGAGGTGCTCCCGGAGGCAGTCCAGGAGCGAGTTGAACGACTGCCGCTCTGAATCGGCGAGTTGGCGGAAGGCGTCGGCGCAGGCGGGGAAGCCCTCGCTTCCGGCCTCGTACTCGAAGACGGCCAGCCGGGAGCAGGTCCGGATCTGGCCGACCAGGGTCTCGAGGACGTTCTCGAGGGTGGCGTGCGCGGGCTGCGCACGCCGCAGGTCGCTCAGTCGGACCGTTGCGTCGGCGGGGTTCAAGCTCACGCCGAGCAGTCTCTGCGGCGGACCCCGCTTCAGGAAGGTGAAATCAAGCGGGCGGCGAAGTGGAATCCGTACCCGGCCCTCGGGGGGTGCGGGTGACCCCGCGGGGGAGTTCCGAGGGTCTGCGGGGGATGCCCCTGGACGAACGTACAGGGGAGAGGAGTCACCCCGGAATGCTGCGGAATGGGGTGCTTCGCCCCCTGATTCCCTTCAATTCCGGGGCGTCTGGTGGACCCATGTCGGACCGCAGTCTCTTTCCAGACGCCCCCCATCTCGGTAGTTTGGTACGCGTGAGCGAAGGATCGCGAAATCAAGACGACACGCCTACGCGCGTGATCGTGGCCGATGACGACCCGTTCGCCCGCCGGATCATCCGCAGCGCCCTGCAGGACGCAGGGCTCATCGTGGTGGCCGAGGCGGGTACGGGAAGTCAGGCGGTCGAGCTGACGCTGTTCTACGAGCCGGACGTGGTCCTCATGGACGTGGTCATGCCGGAACTCGACGGGATCAGCGCTACCAGGAAGATCATCAAGGACCGACCGGACCAAAAGGTGATCCTCCTGACGAGTGCCGACGACGATGTCGGCATCGCCGGGCTATCCGCGGGAGCCTCCGGCTTCCTCAACAAGAACGTCGACGTCGATGCGCTGCCACGCGCCATCGCCGGCGCGCTGGCGGGTGAGGCGGCGATCTCCAGGTCCATGGGCACGCTCCTCGTCGAGAAGCTGCGCCAGCGGCCGTCGGAGGGGCTGACCGGCATGCGCCCCGTCCGCAGCAACCTGACCGCGCGCGAGTGGGAGGTCCTCGACCTCCTGTGCGAGCGTAAGACGACGGACCAGATCGCGGGAGAGCTGTTCCTCTCCTCAGAGACGGTCCGCTCCCACGTGAAGGCCATCCTCCGCAAGCTCGGCGTGAACTCTCGCGACGAGGCCGTGGCGGTCGCCAACCGCGTGCGCGCGTCCGGCTGACGGACGGCGGCTCCGAACGCGCCCGCCGACCTGGCGGGCGCGCGCTGCGGCCTAAGCCGGCAGCGTGAAGAAGAAGCGGTTGCCCTCGCCCGGCGCCGGGATGACGCCGATGTCGCCGCCGTGACGCTCGACGATGCGCCGGCAGATGGCCAGGCCGAGGCCGGAGCCAGTGGCGCGGCGCTCGCCGCGGCCGCGGCGGTAGCTCTCGAAGATCGCGACGCGGTCCTCGAGCGGGATCACGGGGCCCTCGCTGTCCACGAAGACGCGGCAGCCGGTGAGCTCGTCGATCCCGCCGATGCGGATGACGGCTCCGCGACGCGGGCTGTACTTGAGCGCGTTGATCAGCAGGTTGGAGACCAGCCCGTTGAGGAGCGCCTCCTCGCCGACGACGGTCGGCAGGTGCTCGACCCGGATGTCGGCGTCGCGGGCGGCGATCTCCGGCTGCATCAGCGCGACGCAGTCGGCCACCAGCGCGTTCATGTCGACCGGCTTGCGCCGGACCTCGCGGGTGCTCGAGCGCGCGTCGTGCAGCAGGCTCTCGACCAGCAGGCGCATCCTGGCCATGCCGCGGCCCAGCGCCTCGAGATCGTCGCGCGAGGAGTCGTGCTCGGGGCCCGACAGGCGGTCCGTGAGGATCGCGGTGTAGGCCTCGGTCATCACCAGCGGCTCGACCAGCTCGTGCGCCGCGACTGCGGCGAACGCCTCGATCGCTGCCTTCTCTCGCTCCAGTTCGCCGACCCGAGCGGTGAGCCGCTCGAGCTCCACCTCAAGGCTCGACATGGAGCGGAACTCGAATCCGTTCTGCGGTCGCGTACGTGCGGTGAGGTCGTGAGAACGGGCTCGAGGAGTCATTCGGTTTGGGGGCGTCATGCCTGCCGTTTTCCTCCATGTAGGTCGTCGAACATCCAATCGACGTGGGTCTCAGTCTGATGGGGCAGAGCCCGCTTCGACATACGACTTTGGTCCAGGCCGGGCTAGCGTCGCAGAAGCTTTGGAGCCGCGTCAACAGCGGAGGGGCCCCGTGGGTGGGGTTTTCCCTTTGTGCTACCCGTTCGTCCAGTCGGCCGCCGGCCGCCGCGCAGGTAACGTTTGGGCGTGCGTCCACCGCTTGTCGTGCTGGAAGGGGGGTCGGGTGGCGACCACGACATCCGCCCTGTCGCGGTGCTCGTGGTGGCCGGCGATCCTGACGCGGCAACGCTCGCTCCCGTCCACGCGGCGCTGACGCGCTCCGCCGTGTTCCGCGTGACGCTCCTCTACACGCGAGAGGACGACGCCGGGCTCCGCGAGAGCCTCGGGCTCCCGCCGCCCGACCGCACGCTCCGCGTGCCGGCGGCGTCCCATGCCGTCCAGATCGCCTCGGCGCTCGCGTCGGCGGAGGAGGTCCTCCAGGAGCTGCGGCCGGCTGTCGTCGTGGTGACAGGGGCCGCCGACACGGCGCTCGGCACCGCGCTCGCGGCGGCCAAGCTCGGCATCGCCGTCGCGCGGGTCGACGCGGGCCTGCGCGCACGCGACTGGGGCGAGCCGGCGGAGGTCAACCGGGTCCTGCTCGACGCGATGGCCGATTCGCTGTTCATCGCCTCGGAGTACGAGGCCGCCACGCTGGAGCAGGAGGGCGCGGGCGCCGGGCGGGTGCACCTCGTCGGCAGCACGATCGCCGACGAGATGCGCCGCGCGGAGCGCCTCGCGCACGGGCTCGACGCCTGGCGGCGCCACGAGCTCGGCCGCGGGAGCTACGTGCTCGTCCTGCTGCGCCACGCCGCGCGGTGCGGCGACGACGAGCGGCTCGCGCGCATGGTCGAGGCCCTGGCGCTGCTCGCCAGGCGGACCCGGGTGGTGCTCCCGATGTCCGCGCACCTGCGCGAGCGACTGGAGTCGATGGGCGACGTCCACCGGCTCGAGGCAGCCGGGGTGCTGTTGCTCCCGCCGCAGGGCTACCTGGACGTCGTCTCGCTGCAGCTCGGCGCTGGAGCCATCGTGACGGACTCGAGCATCGTGCAGGAGGTCACCTCGGCGCTGGGCGTGCGGTGCTTCACCGTCGGCGAGGCGACCGACCGCGCCATCACCGTCAGCCACGGCACGAACGTCCTGCTCGGCGGCGACGCGGCCGAGATCGCCGAGGTCTCGCCGAGCGCCGCGCTGCCGGTGCGCTGCGCGATCCCGATGTGGGACGGGCGGGCGAGCCGGCGGATCGCCGAGGCGCTCGCCGCCAACTACGCGCTCGTGCGCGCCTCCTGAGCTTCGGCGGCGGGCACGCGGGGCCGATAGGGCGCGTGGAAGACCGCGCCGTCGGCGAGCTCGCGCAGGAGCGTCCCCAGCGTTCCCGAGTGCAGGTGCCGCGAGACGACCGCGTGGGCCCCGGTCTCGAAGGCGTTCTCGAGCGACGCGGGGCCGAGACCGCTCGTCAGGAGGACGAGAAGGGCGTGCGGCGCCTCCTCGCTGACCTCCCTCATCCGCATCCGCGCGTACGGCTGCTGACACATCTCGTCGACCACGACGACATCTGGCGCGTGGTCGCGGATGGGTTCCCGGGCCGACCATCGGCCGTCGATGCTGGCGACGACGCGGAGAGCGCCCGCATTGCGGAGCGCAAGCCGGATCGTACGCACCGACGCGGGGTCGTCGGCGATGAGCACGAGACGCTTCACCGCGAATAGCTACCCACGTAGCAACTCTTAGTGCAAGGGGGGTTTTCATCCCTCGCGGTCAGGAAACTACCGCTTTCAGGGCGGGATGCGTACTATCGACGCTTCAGCACCGAGTTCAAGGAGGGACCACGTGCTACGAGACGACATGGACATCGAAGACAACGACGGCTACGTACCCCGTATCGTCACGGCCGACGGCGATCCGTTGGCCCGCCGCCAGTTGCGAGGAGTCCTACACGAAGGCGGCATGACCGTCGTGGCGGAGGCGACCACCGGTCAGGAGGCCGTCGAGCTCGCCACGTTCTACTCACCGGACATCGTTGTCCTCGACGAGGACCTGCCCGTGCTCGACGGGCTGCAGACCACCCGGGCGATCCGCGAGCGCTTCCCGAACATCCTGGTCGTGATGCTCTCCTCGTCCCCGGAGGACGAGGTCGGGCTGCGCGCCCTGCGGATGGGCGCCTGCGGATACCTGTCGAAGGAGTTCGGCCCCGGCGTCCTCGCGCGCAGCCTGCGAGGCGTGCTCGAGGGCGAGGCCGCGATCTCGCGGCGGCTGGCGATGCAGCTCGTGGAGGCAGACCGGTCCACCCCGCGCGGCGGCACCGGCATGCGCCCCGTGCGCAGCCCGCTCACCGATCGCGAGTGGGAGGTGCTGGACCTGATGGCCTCCGGCGGCGGCACGGACGACATCGCGCGCACGCTCGTGCTCTCGACCGAGACCGTGCGGTCGCACTACAAGAACCTGTACCGCAAGCTCGGCGTCCGCTCGCGGCAGGAGGCCGTCGAAGCGGCGCAGCGCCTGCGGGATCGCGTCGCCTGACGGCTCACATAGAGTCCCGTCGATGCACGGCGTGGGAATCGACCTGCTTGAGATCGAGCGGCTCGAGAGCGCGCTCGGGCGCCGCCCGCGCCTGGCCGAGCGGCTGTTCACCGCGCAGGAGCGCGAGTGGGCGGCGCGCCGCGACCGGCCGGGCGTGGCGCTGGCGTCGCGGTTCTGCGTCAAGGAGGCCGTCGCCAAGGCGCTCGAGCTCGACGCGTGGAGCTGGCACGACGTGGAGGTCGTGGGCGGCGGCGGGCCGCCCGTGCTGCGCCTCAGCGGCGCCGCCGAGGCCCGCGTGAGCGAGCTCGGCGCCGAGGTGCGGGTCTCGCTCACCCATACGCGCGGCATGGCGGGCGCCGTGGCGGTCCTTTCTTGAGCCTTCCCCGCTGGCTGGAGCCGCTGCTCGACGCCGAGCAGATGCGCGACACGGACAAGTGGGCGATCGAGACGCGCGGCATCGCCTCGACGGAGCTGATGGAGCGCGCGGGGGAGGGGCTCGCGCACGTCGTCTCCCAGCACGTCCCGGCCGGCAAGGTCGCCGTGGTGTGCGGGAAGGGCAACAACGGCGGCGACGGGTTCGTGGCGGCGCGGCTGTTGCGCCAGGAGGGCCGCGACGTGACCGTGCTGACGGTCTTCGACCCGAAGTTCCTCCAGGGCGACGCGGCGGAGATGCTGCGCAAGCTGCCGGGCCCGAAGCCCGAGCCGTTCGCCGCGGACGCCCTGTCCGGGATGCACGTGATCGTCGACGCGGTGCTGGGGACCGGCTTCAGCGGGGCGCCGCGCGCGCCGGTCGACGGCGTGATCGCCGCGATCAACGGCGCCAAGGCGCGCGTGATCGCCTGCGACGTGCCCAGCGGGGTCGACGCGTCGACCGGCGAGGTGGAGGGCGAGGCTGTGCGCGCGGTGGCCACCGCGACGTTCCACCGCGCGAAGATCGGACTGTGGGTCCACCCCGGCAAGGGCTACGCCGGCGAGATCCACGTCATCGACATCGGGATCCCTCGTGGGGGGCCGGCGAAGCCGGAGGCCGGGCTGATCAACTCGACGGTGCTGCGCGAACTCCCGCGCCGCGGCTCCTCCTCGACCAAGTTCTCCTCCGGCAACGTCTTCATCCTCGGCGGCTCCTCGGGGCTCACCGGCGCTCCGTCGATGAGCGCGCTGGCCGCGATGCGCACCGGAGCGGGCTACGTGACGGTCGGCGCGCCCGCAAGCCTCGAGCTCTCCTTCACGGTGAGGCTTCTGGAGGCGATGATGGTCGGGCTGCCCGAGACCGACGGCGCGCTGAGCCGCGAGGCGGCGGGTCCGGCGCTGCAGGCGATCGGGCGCGCAGACGCGGTGGTGCTGGGCCCGGGGCTGTCCAAGAAGCCGGGCGCGCGCGACTTCGCGCTGGAGATGTTCGAGCGCATCGACGTGCCGCTCGTGATCGACGCCGACGGCCTCGGCGCGCTGGTGGGCTGCTTCCCGGAGGACCTCCCGCAGCGCCGCTGGCCGACCGTGCTCACCCCGCACGCCGGCGAGCTGGGCCGCCTGCTGGACGTCGACTCCGCGGAGGTCGGCCGCGCGCGGCTCGAGCACGCCCGCGCCGCGGCGGCCAAGGCGCGCGCGTACGTGGTGCTCAAGGGCGACGACACGCTGGTCGTCTCGCCGAACGGGACCACCGCCGTCTCGCGCGGTCGCGCGCCCGCCCTGGCCACGGCCGGGACCGGTGACGTGCTCTCCGGCGTGATCGGCGCGATGCTCGCGAAGGGCCTCGCGCCTGCGCACGCGGCGTGCGCAGGCGTCTACACCCACCTGCGCGCCGGGCAGATCGCGGCGGCCCCCCACGGTGCGGACGGCGTGATCGCCTCCGACGTGATCCACGCACTTCCCGCCGCTCTCAGCGCATAATCCACGGCAGCATGCCGCTCACGGTCCGCGACATCATGGAGACGGACGTCCCCGAGGTCTACTCCACCGACCCCGTCGAGTCGGTGCTCACGGTGCTGCGGGCCCACGAGCTGCCCGGGGTGCCGGTGATCAACGAGGGCGGGCGCTGCGTCGGGATCATCACCGAGGCCGACCTCGTGCTCTCCGAGGAGGGCGCCGACCTGCACCTGCCGCACTACTTCCAGCTGTTCGGCGGCGTCGTGTTCCTCGAGCCGATGTCGCGCTTCGAGGAGCGCCTGCGCAAGGCGTTCGCCTCCACGGCGGCCGACATGATGACCGAGGACCCCGTGACGGTCGAGCCGAGCGCCTCCGTCGCCGAGGCGGCGCGCCTGATCGCCCGCACGCGCCACAACCGCCTGCCCGTCATCGAGCACGGGCGCCTCGTCGGCGTGGTGACCCGCGTCGACGTGCTCGACGCGCTGACCAACACGGAGGCCTAACGATGCTGCGGGCGCTGGCCCGGGTCGACGTGGCCGCGATCGAGCGCAACTGCGCGCGCCTGGCCGCCGCGGCGGCTCCGGCTCGGCTGTGCGCGGTCGTCAAGGCGAACGGCTACGGGCACGGGGCCGCCGAGGCGGCGCGCGCGGCGCAGGCGGGCGGCGCGGAGTGGCTGGCGGTTGCCACGGCGGTCGAGGCCGCGGAGCTGCGCGAGGCCGGCCTGGCCGGGCCGCTGCTCGTGCTCGGCGCGCTGTCGGGCGAGGAGCTCCCGATCGCGCTGGGCGCCGGCGCCGACGTGGTCGCGTGGCGCGAGGACTTCGCCGCCGAGGTGGCGCGCCAGGGCGGCGGCGGCGTGCACGTCAAGCTCGACACGGGGATGGGGCGGCTGGGCACCCGCGACCGCCGCGAGGCCTCGCGCGTCGTCGAGGCCGTGGCCGCCGACCCGGCGCTGCGGCTGGCGGGGCTGATGACGCACTTCGCCACCGCCGACGAGGACGACCCGACCTTCCTGCGCGAGCAGCTCGCGACCTTCACTCGGTGGGCCGAGCCGGTGATCGCCGCCCACCCGCGGGCGACCGTCCACGCCGCCAACTCCGCCGCGACGCTCGCCGAGCCGCGGGCGCGATTCGACATGGTCCGCTGCGGGATCGGGATCTACGGGCTCGACCCCTTCCAGCGCGACCCGGCCGAGCAGCAGCTCGAGCCGGCGCTGGAGCTCCGCAGCTACGTGGCCGAGGTCAAGCGCTGCGAGCCCGGGCAGAGCGCCGGCTACGGGCGCCGGTTCGTCGCCGAGCGCGAGACCTGGATCGGCACGATCCCGATCGGCTACGCGGACGGCGTGCGCCGCGCGCTCACCAACAACGCCGAGGTGGTCGTCGGCGGTCGCCGCGTCCCGCTCGTGGGCTCGGTGTCGATGGACAACATCACCGTCGACCTCGGCCCCGAGCCGGGCGTCGAGCGCGGCGCGCCGGCCGTGCTGATCGGGGAGGGGGTGCTCGCGGAGGAGTGGGCCGCCCGCCTGGGCACCATCAACTACGAGATCACCTGCGGCATCTCCGCCCGTGTCCCCCGCGAGTACCACCGCGGCGGATGAGCGGGCCGCTGGAGATCGCCAGGGAGGTGCTGGCCGGCGAGGAGGCGTGGCTGGTGGGCGGGGCGGTGCGCGACCGCCTGCTCGGCCGCCACACCGACGACGTCGACGTCGCGCTGCCCGGCGACCCCAAGCGGGCGGCGCGGGGGATCGCCAAGGCGGCCGGCGGCGCCTCGTTCCGGCTCTCCGGCGAGTTCGGCGCGTGGCGCGCGGTCGGGCCCGAGCACGGCTGGCACGTCGACCTGGTGCCGCTGCGCGGCGCCGACATCGCCGCCGACCTCGCGGAGCGCGACTTCACGATCAACGCGATGGCCGAGCCGCTGGCCGGCGGCGACCTCCTCGACCCGCACGGAGGGCGCGCGGACCTGGAGGCGGGTCGCGTGCGCATGGTCTCCGCGGCGGCGCTGCGCGAGGACCCGCTGCGGACGCTGCGCGCGGTGCGGCTCGCCGTCGAGCTCGGCCTGGACCTCGAGCCGGGCACGCGCGACGCCGTCGCCGCCAACGCGTCCGGGCTCGACCGCGTCGCGCCGGAGCGCATCTTCGCCGAGCTCAAGCGCGTGGTCGGCGCGCCGGAGCCGCAGCTCGGCATCTCGCTGATGCAGGCGCTCGGGCTGCTCGAGGCGGTGCTGCCCGAGCTGGCTGCCACCCGCGGCGTCGAGCAGAACGTCTTCCACCACGCCGACGTCTACGAGCACACGCTCGAGGTGCTCACCTCGACGGCCGCCATCCAGCGAGATCCCGAGGCGGCCGGGCTGGGCGACCAGTCGGCCGCCGTCGCGGCGCTGCTCGCCGAGCCGCTCGCCGACGAGCTCACCCGCGGCGACGCGATGCGCTTCGCCGCGCTCCTGCACGACGCCGCCAAGCCGCAGACCCGCGGCGAGCGCCCCGACGGCCGGGTCACGTTCATCGGCCACGACACGGTCGGCGCCGACCAGGCGCGGGCGATCCTGAAGCGGCTGCGCACCTCCGAGCGCCTGCGCGACTACGTCGCCGGCCTCACGCGCCACCACCTCGACCTCGGCTTCCTCGTCCACCAGCGCCCGCTGGACCGCCGCACCGCGTGGCGCTACCTGCGCGCCACGGCGCCCTACGCGGCCGACGTCACGATCTTCACCGTCGCCGACCGGATCGCCACCCGCGGCAAGAACGCCGAGCCGGCCATCGCCGCCCACCTCGAGCTGGCGCGCGAGATGCTCGCGCTCGCCTTCGCCGAGCGCGAGGCCGGGCCCCAGCGCCCCCTCGTCGCGGGAGACGAACTCGCCCGCGAGCTCGGCATCACCCCGGGCCCACAGCTCGGCGAGCTGCTCGCCGCGCTCGAGGAGGACCGCTTCGCCGGCGAGGTCACCACCCGCGAAGAGGCCATCGAGCGAGCCCGCCAACTCACCCCTATCAAGGGCCAACCTAAAGGGTCTGGCCCTTTAGGTGGAAAGTCCAACTAAAGGGTCAGGCCCTTTAAGGTTTTGGGGATGCTGGTGGAGCATCGGGGCAGGGCTCCCGTGGTGGATCCGAGCGCGTACGTGGCGCCGAACGCGGTGGTGTCCGGTGACGTGCGGGTGGGGCCGGAGGCGCGGATCCTGTTCGGGGCGGTGCTGTCCGCCGAGGACGGGCCGATCGAGATCGGCGCGCGGTGCGTGGTCATGGAGAACGCCGTCCTGCGGGGTCGTGCGGCGCACCCGCTGCGCCTCGGCGACGACGTGCTGATCGGCCCGCATGCGCACCTCAACGGCGCGACGGTGGCCGAGGGCTGCTTCCTGGCCACCGGCGCGAGCGTGTTCCCCGGCGCCCGGCTGGGGCGCGGCGCCGAGGTCCGCATCAACGGCGTGGTCCACGTCAACACCGTGCTGGCCGAGGACGCGGTGGTCCCGATCGGCTGGGTGGCCGTCGGCGATCCGGCGCGCATCCTGCCGCCGGACGCGCACGAGGAGATCTGGGCGATCCAGGAGGGCCTGGACTTCCCGGGGACGGTCTACGGCGTCTCGCGCGACACCCCGGCCGCCGAGCGGATGGAGCGCCAGGCGCGCTGGTTCGGCGCCCACCGCGACGACCGGATCCTGCCGGACCCCTGAGTCAGGCGTCGCGGATCAGCGCCTCGCACAGCGTGGCGGCGCTCGCGATCGTGTCGTAGTGCAGCGCCGCCGGGACGTCGCCGTGGTTGTGGTAGTTGAGCGGCAGCTTGTACTTCGTCACCGAGCCGATGGCGGCGCTGCGGTAGCCGGCCTTGAGCGCGATCAGGCCGTCCGTGGCCAGGCCGAGGCGGAGCCCGCGCCGCAGGTGCACGCCGGCGCGCTCCGCGACGTCGGCGACGCGGTCGCGCAGCTCCGGCGTGTAGTCGCGCATCCGGAGCATGCCCTCGCCCTCGATCAGGATCAGCTCGGGGGAGCCGACCGAGTCGAGGCAGACGACCTCGGTGGTCGCCTGCGGGAGCGAGCCGAAGTGGCGGCGGGCGAACCCGCGCATGCCCTCCATGAACGACTCCTCCGAGCCCGTGGAGACCAGCAGCACGCGGACGCCCTGCACGGGGCGCTCCCGCAGCGCACGGGCCAGCTCCACGAGCACCGCGACGCCGGAGAGGTTGTCGTTGGCCCCCGGGACGACGGAGCGCGACGCCGATGTCGGCGAACGCGGCCGCCGACCCCAGCGAGAGGAAGGCGCCGAGCCGGCGCAGCCGCCGCAGCCCGAGCGCCGCGCCGAGCGCCACCAGCGCCGGCCCGGCGGCGACGAGGACCATCACCTGCGGTGAGGTCTCCTGGCGCTCGTACCAGTCAGGGAAGGCGTCCGCGGGCACCGTGGTGAGCTGCGGGGCGAACACGAGCCCGCCGTGGGCGGCGTCGTGATGGGCGACGAACACGATCGTGCGCGCGGCGTCGCGGTCGCCGGCCTCCGCGACCACGTTGTAGGTGGTCCGGTGCCGGAGCACGCGCCGGAACCAGTGGCGCCCGCCGGAGACGTCGTCGGCGACGCCCGCCGCGGCGCCTGCGCCGATCGCGGCCGCGGCCGCCCGCCCCGGCGCGAGCCCTGCCGCCCCCGCGGCGGCGGTCATCAGCCCGAGGGGCACCCAGTAGGTGCCGTGCGCGGGCTCCTCCTCGACCCGGGCGTCAGCACCAAGACCTCGCAACTGCTCGCGGATCCACTCCGCCGCGCGCCGCTCGCCCTCGGACGCCGACGGGCGCTCGAAGGACGCGAGGTACTCCACGGTGGCGCGGAGGCGATCGAGGGTCTCTGAGCTCACGGGTGCGGCAAGCTATCGAGCCGAGCGGCTACCCTGCGGCCCACATGGCCGCCGATCCCGATTGCCTGTTCTGCAAGATCGTGTCGGGGGAGATCCCGTCCACGCGCGTCGCCGAGGACGAGCGCACGGTGACCTTCATGGACATCAACCCCGCCACCCGCGGGCACGTGCTCGTGGTGCCGCGCGAGCACGCCAAGGACCTCTTGGAGATCGACCCGGAGGACCTCGCGGCCGTCGCCAAGGCCGCCCAGAAGATCGCCGCCACGATGCCCGAGCGCCTCGACGCCGACGGCGTGAACCTCCTCAACTCGTGCGGACGCCCCGCCTGGCAGACCGTCTTCCACTTCCACATGCACGTGATCCCGCGCTACGAGGCCGACCCGCTGCGGCTGCCGTGGACGCCGGAGCCGGGCGATCGCGACGCGATCGCCGAGGCGGCCCGCGACCTCGAGGGCTGACGTCGTGCGGCGCGCGGCGCTCGTGATCCTGGCGCTGGCGCTCGCGCCGGCCGCGGCGCACGCGCAGGTGGAGGCGATCGAGCCCACGTTCCAGCTCGACGCCAAGAAGGACGTCCGCGGCCCGCTCGACGTCGTGCGCGTCGCGATGAGCACCCGCACCGACGGATCGCTGCGCGGCGAGCTGACCCTGCGCAAGGCCTGGGACACCGCCGACGTCGGCGAGCGCGGCTCGCTGTGCATCAAGCTCTACGTGAAGGCGGATCCCGAGTCCGACATCCCGGAGTACCTCGTGTGCGCGACCCCGCCGCGCGAGGGCGAGGCGCTGGTCGGCCGCGTGATGCGCAACAAGGCCAACGGGCTGCCGCGCAACGTCGGCGACGTCGTCGTCAGCCGGCCCAGCGGTCGCACCGTGTACCTCGGATTCGACTCCGCGGCGATCGGCCGCCCGGGCAAGCTGCGCTTCGCCGGGGAGACCGTCTGGCGCGGTTCCGCGAAGTGCCCGCGTACGACCGGTTGCGCGGACCTCGCCCCGAACGCGCCCGACGCTCGCGACTTCCGCTTGCGTCGCGACAGCTGATCCGGATAGCGTCTGCACGTCAGGGCCGGGATGTCCAGGCCGGCCGCGAAACACGGGCGCGCAGAGCCCTGCGTGCGCAGCACAAGTGGGGTCTAAAAGTGGGCACCGGCACGGTCAAGTGGTTCAGCGACGACAAGGGGTTCGGCTTCATCACTCCCGACGAGGGCGGGCGCGACCTCTTCGTCCACTTCTCTGGCATCAACGGCGACGGCTACCGCTCGCTCGCCGAGGGCGCCAAGGTGAACTACGAGGAGGAGAACGGGGACAAGGGCCCCAAGGCCGTCAACGTCACCAAGATCTGACGGGTTGAGGCCCGGCCCACCGCCGGGCCGGGCCACGACCCGCAACCTGGGGCCGTCCGTCGTGTTGAATGCCGGGATGCCCCTGAAAGCCCTGCTCATCGCGGCGGCCCTGCTGGCGCTCGCGCCGGCCGCCGCGTCCGCGCGGATCATCGAGGTCGGCCAGGCGCCGACCGAGGCGGTCCCGACGTGCCCGACCAACCCGTGCCTGGCGGTCTCCCGGACCACCGGCTTCCAGGCCAAGGTCGTCGACAGCCGCTCGGTCTACGTCGCCCCCGCGGCCGGCAAGATCGTCGCCTTCACGATCCGCCTCGGCGCGCCCAACAAGCGCCAGATCAAGTTCTTCGAGGACAACTTCGGCAAGGCCTCGGCCGGGCTGAGCGTGATCCGCCGCGGCGAGCGGCTGTTCGGCCGCGTGCTCGCCCAGAGCCCGGTCTTCCCGCTCTCCGACTACTTCGGCCAGACCGTGCAGTTCCCGCTCGACCGCGCGCTGCCGGTCGAGAAGGGCGCGACGATCGGTCTCACGGTGCCCACCTGGGCGCCGGCGCTCAGCACCCTCGTCGACGACGGCAGCTCGTGGCGGGCCAGCCGCGCGCTGAACGGGTGCGAGAACACCGACCGGCAGACGGCGCAGACGACGATCGGCTCGCTGACGCAGTACCGCTGCCTCTACAAGGCGCGGCTGACGTACACGGCGACGCTGATCACCAACCCCGTCCCCAACAAGAAGCCGAAGAAGAAGGCGAAGAAGCCGGCGGTCTAGCGGCGCCGGCGGCGCCGCGCCGGAGCCTCCGGCGATGCCGGCGGGAGCTTCACGCCGGCGGAGCGGTCGGGCACCTCGGGCGGGTGCTCGCCGAGCAGGTCGAGCAGCGCGTCGACGACGTCGGGGTCATAGGTCGTGCCGGCGCCGGAGCGCAGCTCCGCGAGCGCCTCGCCGCGGGTCTTCGCCGGGCGGTAGGGGCGTGAGGTGATCATCGCCTCGTAGGCGTCGCAGGCGAGGATGATGCGCGCGCCGATCGGGATCGCGCGCCCCGCGAGGCCGTCCGGGTAGCCGGAGCCGTCCCAGTGCTCGTGCTCGTGGCGCACGATCGGGGCGATCGGGGCCAGGTCGGGGATGCGCAGCAGGATCCGCTCGCCGGCCACCGGATGGTCGGCCACCACGTCCCACTCCTCGGAGGTCAGCGGGCCGCGCTTGTGCAGGATCTCGTGCGGGACGCCGAGCTTGCCGACGTCGTGGAGCAGCGCCGCGTGGGCGATGCG
Organism: uncultured Solirubrobacteraceae bacterium; assembly: GCA_963723395.1. Classification (GTDB taxonomy): domain Bacteria; phylum Actinomycetota; class Thermoleophilia; order Solirubrobacterales; family Solirubrobacteraceae; genus DATFQI01. The sequence continues at coordinate 164,910 of CAVRQL010000014.1, forward strand.
CTCGACCTTGGCGGAAGGCATCCCGAGGATCATCGCGACGCCGCGGGCGAGGTGGACGACCTGGTCGGAGTGCTCGCGCGTGTAGCTGTCGCGCTCCTCGATGGCGGCGGCCAGCGCCTGGACGGCGGCCGGCGAGCCCCGGTCGGCGCGGAGCAGGGCCAGCTCGCGCTCGACGTCGGCGTTGGAGACCGCGACGCGGCCCTTGCCGGTGCGCTTGGCCAGCATCAGCGCGCGGTCGGCCTGGTCGAGCAGCGTCTCGGCGTCCAGCGGCTCGCGCCACTGGGCGACGCCCAGCGAGCAGGCGCCGGACAGCTCGAGCCTGGAGCCCGGCTGGGCCTCCGCGGCGACGGCGTCGCGGACGCGCTCGGCGACGGCGTAGGCGGTCGCCTCGTCGCTGCCGGGCAGCAGGAGCACGAACTCGTCGCCGCCGTAGCGGGCGACCTGGTCGTAGGGACGCAGCTCGGCGCGCAGGATGTCGGCCACGGCGCGCAGCAGCTCGTCGCCCGCCTGGTGGCCGCGCGAGTCGTTGACGTGCTTGAAGTCGTCGAGGTCCAGGATCACGCAGCTCAGCGCGGCGTCGTCGCGGCGCGCGCGGGCGATCTCCTCGCGCAGGCGGACCTGCATCGCGCCGTGGTTGAGCAGGCCGGTGAGCGCGTCGGTGCGGGCGGCCTGCTGGATCTCCTCGTAGGTCTCGGCGTTGCAGCAGGCGACGGTGGCGAGGTCGGCGATCGCCTCCAGCGTGCGGACGTCGGCGGCCTCGATCCGGCGCATCTGGGTCCAGCCGACCGACAGCGCGCCCTTGAGCTCGTCGTTCCAGACCATCGGCACCGCGACCGCGGAGCGGAACGTGCGCAGCACCTCGTGCTCCGAGATGTCGGCCTGGTAGTCGTCGGTCATGTACGGGCGCCCGGTGGCGAGCGCCTGGCCGGCCGCGCCCTCGCCGGAGGCGAGCGTGAGGCCCTTCCACTCCTCGGCCACGTTGTGGCCGGCGGTGGCGACGCCGCCCGTCTCGGCGTTGCCGAGGTAGACGCCGCTCATGTCCCCGTCGACGGCCTGGCATGCCTCGCGGGCCAGCGTGTGCAGGACCTCGGAGAGGTCGAGCGTCGCGTTCAGCGCGCGGGCGGCGCGGACGAGCGCCTGGTCCTGGCGGGCGCGCGCGCCGGTGCGCTGCTCGGCCTCCAGACGCGCGATGCCGGCGGCGGCCTGGTCGGCGAGCGTGCTCGCGAGCAGGATCTCGTCCTCGGTGAGCTGCCGGCGCGTGCGGAAGATGGTGATCGCGACGTGGCGGACCTCGCCGCCCCACGCGATCGGGACGAACAGCACGGATTCGACGCTGAAGCGCTCGACGAGGTCCGGCCGCAGGTCGGGGGACCCGGGCGCCTCGACGACGTGGAACGGGACGCCGGTGGTCATCACGCGGGCGATGCCCGACGGCCGGCCCTCGAGGAACTGCATGTAGCCGGTGTCCTCGACGCCGTCGACGCGCATCACGTGGGCCTGGCCGACTCCCGCGTCCTGGCCGACCTCGAACAGCAGGACCTGGTCGACGTCGAGCGCCTCGTAGAGCGTCTGGGTCAGCTCGGAGTAGATCGTCCCGACGGCGGGCGCCTGGGCGGCGGCCGCCGCGAGACGCTGCAGCCAGCGCGCGGACGAGCCGCCCGGGCCAGTCGCGGCGGGGATGCGGGGAGCGGGAGCGGGGAGAGAATCGGCGACGAGAGGTCCTTCCCGAGTACCGGGTCTATCCCAGGTATCGGCCGCCCCGCAGCCGCCTTGATGCGGCTAACCCCCCGGTCCGGCCCTAGCAGGCGCCGGGGTTCTGCGAGCAGAAGTCCTCGAACTGGTCGGCGTCGGAGCCGGGCTCGGGGGTGGCGTCGGCGGTCGGCGAGTCCTGGTCCGGAGCCGTCGCGCCGCCGCCGCGTGTCGGTGGTGCCGGTGCCGATCGGTGCCGGTGCCGCCGGTGCCGGAGTCGGCCGTGTCGCTGCCAGTCGAGCCGGACTGGGTGTCGGGCGCCGCGCCGCTCGCGTCGGGCGTGGCGGTGGGCGTCGGCGTCGGCGTCGCGTCCCCGTCGGCGTTCGCGCCGCCCGAGTCCGAGCCCGATCCGGCGTCGAGCGCGCTCGTGTCGTTCGGGATCGGCACCGTGGCGGGCGGCCCAGGGCACCTCCTCGTAGGAGGAGTCGCTGCCGCCGCAGCCGGCGGCGCCGAGCACGAGCAGGGCTGTTGTGAGCAGGGTGGCGGTACGAGCCGCGCGCATAAGAAGCCGGGTCAGCGGGGGAGTGCGGCCATGCGGCGGCCACACGTCGGGCAGTCGTTGAGGTCCTTCTGGGCGGGCTGGTCGCACCAGTTGCAGAAGCGCAGCGTCTCCACGGCCCACGGGAGCTTCGAAGCCGACGGCGGCAGCGGAAGCAGCTTGCCGACGACCTCCAGCTCCTCGCCCGTCTCGCGATCCCGGTACGTGCGGCCGGGCTCGGCCTCCAGGATCACCTCGCGGCCGGTCGATGGCGCCCGCAGTCGATATCTCTGCCGGATCATCGCGGCGCAGACTAGCAAGGGGTCCGGCGGCGAACGCGTACCCTGCGGCGCGTGCGGATCCTCATCTTCCACGGCTACCTGCTCGGCGGGACCGGCTCCAACGTCTACAACTCGGCGCTGGCCGAGTCCCTCGCCGGCGCCGGCCACGAGGTCCACCTGCTCTGCCAGGACCGTCACCCGTTCGCCCAGGACTGGGTCGACGCGGCCGGGGACTGGGACGGCGGGGCGCTGGAGGTCCGCGAGCGCCGCTCGCCCGCCCGCGCCACGGTCTACCGGCCCGACATCGGCGGCCTCCTGCCGCTCTACGTCGCCGATCGCTACGAGGGCACGGACGCGCGCCCGTTCCCGGAGCTGAGCGACGAGGAGCTCGAGCGCTACCTCGACGGCAACGTGGCGGCCGTGCGCGAGGTCGCCGGCGCCGTGCGGCCGGACGTGGCGCTCGCCAACCACCTCGTGATGGGCCCGGCGATCCTGGCCCGCGCGCTGGAGGGCGTCCCGTACGCGGTCAAGATCCACGGCAGCGCGCTGGAGTACACGGTCAAGCCGCACCCGGAGCGCTTCATGCCCTATGCGGCCGAGGGCCTGGCGGGGGCGGGCGGGATCCTCGTCGGCTCGCGCCACACCGCCGAGAGCCTGTGGGAGGCGATGGGCGACGACAGCGTGCGCGAGCGGACCCGGCTCGGGCCGCCCGGCGTGGACGTCCACCGGTTCGCGCCGCGCGAGCGTGCCGCCGCCCTCGAGGGCCTGGCCGCGCTACGCGACCGGCTCGCCGACGCGCCCGCCGGCGACCCCGACGCGCCCGCCTCCTCCTTCTCGCGCCGAGCAGGCGAGGCGGCCGAGGCGCTCGCCACGGTCGGGCCCGACGACCGGCTCGTCGTGTTCGTCGGCAAGCTGATCGGGTCCAAGGGCGTCGAGCTGCTGCTGGCCGCGTGGCCGCTCGTGCTCGCCACCGAGCCCGCCGCCCGGCTGGTCGTGGTCGGCTTCGGCGGCTTCCGCGACGGGCTCGAGACGCTCGCGGGCCATCTCGCAGCCGGCGACCTGGACGCCGCCCGCGCCACCCGCGCCGAGGACGGCCGCGAGCTGCGCTGGCTGACGGCGTTCCTGGACGGCCTCCAGGACCCCGAGGCGTACCGCGAGGCTGCGACCGGCATGACCGACCGGATCGCATGGGCCGGCCGCCTGGACCACGCCGAGCTGGCCGACCTGCTGCCCGCCGCCGAGGCGATGGCCGTCACCAGCACGTTCCCCGAGGCGTTCGGCATGGTCGCCGCCGAGGCGGCCGCCTGCGGGGCGCTGCCGGTCGTCTCCAACCACTCCGGGCTGGGCGAGGTCGCCCGCACACTCTCCGAGGCGGTCCCCGAACCCGCCCGGGGGTGGCTCACCTTCGAGAACGCCGAGTCCGCGGTCCCTGAGCTCGCCGCCGCGCTCTCCGGATGGCTCGCCGCACCGGACGATCTACGCGCGCGCACGCGTGACGCGATCGTCGAGGCGACCCGCGAGCGCTACTCCTGGGAGGGCGTGGCGCGCACCGTGGTCGCCGCCGCGCAAGGTCATCTGGGCCAACTTCCGCGACCCTGAGGCACGGCGTCCCCCGGAATAGTTAGGATTCGCCGCCGATGGAGAGGAGATCGGTCCGAGGACTGGCGCTCGGCGTCGCGGCGACGGGGGTCATCACCCTCATGAGCGGCTGCGGCGGCTTGACCGACCAGGGAGAGAACACCGTCAACGGCAAGCAGCTGTTCGTGGCCAAGTGCGGCTCCTGCCACATCCTCAACCGCGCCGGCACCAAGGGCACGACCGGGCCGAACCTGGACGCGGCGTTCGAGCGTGCCCGCCAGGACGGCTTCGGCGAGAGCACCTTCCAGGGCCAGGTCCACCGCCAGATCGGCCAGCCGGCCCGCCATCCGCAGGTCGATCCCGCGACCGGCAAGACGCTCCCGCTGATGCCCGCCAACCTCGTCAAGGGCCAGGACGCCCAGGACGTCGCGGCCTACGTCGCCTCCGCGGTGAGCAAGGGCGGCAAGGACACCGGGGCGCTCGCGCAGGTCGGCGCCGCCGAGGCCAAGGGCACGGCCAAGGAGAAGGACGGCAAGCTCGAGATCCCCGCCGACCCGGGCGGCGCGCTCGCGTACGTGTTCGCCAACGCCCAGGCGACCGCCGGCCAGCTGGAGATCGACTCGCCGAACGAGTCCTCGGTGCAGCACGACATCGCGATCGAGGGCAACGGCGTCAACGAGAACGGCGAGGTCGTCTCCAACGGCGGCGTGTCGAAGATCAGCGCGAGCCTCAAGGCGGGCAAGTACGAGTTCTTCTGCACCGTCACCGGCCACCGCGCGGCCGGCATGGAGGGCACGCTCACCGTCAAGTGAGCGAGGCCTGATGTCCGCCACGGACATCGTCTCCGTCCTCGTCCAGGCGTCGCCGTTCTACCTGCTCACGGCGGTCGTGGCTGTCCGCGCGCGCACGCTCGCGCGCGAGGGGCGCCCGGTCCCGACCGGCCGGCTGGCGCTGATCGCCGCCGGCGTGGCGGTCGGGGTGGCCGCCGACTTCCCGCCGATCGGCACGGAGTCCGACGAGAAGCTCTCGATCCACATGGTCCAGCACATGCTGATCGGGGACGTCGCGGCGTTCCTGATCGCGGTCGGCGTGACCGGGCCGATGCTGCGCCCGCTCCTGACCGCGCCGGGGATCCGGCACCTGCGCTTCCTCTTCAACCCGCTGGTCGCGGTCCCGGTGTGGGTGCTCGTCTACTACGGCTGGCACATCCCGGCGCTCTACGACGCCGCCGTGCGCCACGACGTCGTCCACGCCCTCGAGCACGCGACGATGTTCGGCGCCGGGCTGGCGCTGTGGATGGGCCTGCTGGGACCGCTGCCCAAGCCCGCCTGGTTCGGGAACGCCGCCGGGCTCGCCTACGTGCTCGTCGTGCGCTTCGCGGGGGCGATCATCGCCAACGTGCTGCTGTGGTCGAACACCTCCTACTACGACGTCTACGGGGACGTCGAGGACCAGAGCCTGGCGGGCGCGGTGTGGATGATCGAGGGCTCCGTCGTGACGATCGGCGTCCTCGGCTGGCTGTTCGTGCGCTGGATGACGCAGGGCGAGCAGGCACAGGAGCTCGTCGAGCAGGCGGCGCGTCGCGGCATCGAGCTCGACCCTGCCCGCGCCCGCCGCGCGGTGGCCGCGGGCGCCGGGGACCGCCTGCGCCGCCGCCTAGAAGACGGCGCGGCCGAGCAGGATCAGGCCGGTGACGACGGCGATCCCGACGACGACGTAGATCAGGAAGCGGAACGCCTCCGCCTCGGAGCGGAGGGGGTTGATCACAGGATGTAGACCGACGTGTAGACGATCACCCACATCACGTCGACGAAGTGCCAGTAGATGCCCGGCACCTCCACGCCGCGGTGCTCCTCGGGGGTGAAGTGCCCCCGGAAGGCGCGGACCGTCGTGAACGCGAGCAGCGTCAACCCGACGAAGACGTGCGCGCCGTGCAGGCCGGTGAGCCCGTAGAAGACCGAGCCCTGCGCGTGGTCGTGCGGCGCGAACCCGATGTGCACGTACTCGTTGATCTGCACGAACAGGAACGTCGCGCCGAGCATGAACGTGGTGAGGATGCCGGCCTGCAGCGCGAAGCGGTTGCCGCGCTTGGCTCCCTCGAGCGCCCAGTGCACCGTCAGCGACGACGAGAGCAGGATCGCGGTGTTGACGCCCGCGATCAGCTTCGGCAGCTCGGTGCCCTCCGCCGGCCACTCCGCACCCTGGACGACACGGATGAAGAAGTAGGCCGTGAAGAAGGCCCCGAACACCATGATCTCGCTGATGATGAAGAGCAGCATGCCGAGCAGCTGCGGCTCCACGCGCGAGGAGCGGTTGGCCTCCGGAGGGCCGTGATGGTGCTCCTCGTGGGCGGCGATCGAGGCGGCTTCCAACGGACTAGGCCTCCGCCCCGGCGGGCTCGGACTCCGAAGAGGACTCGATGTGCTCGACCGGCTTGTTGGTCGCGCTCTCGATCCGTTCGGTGAGCTTGTCGGCCATCCACTGCGAGCTGCCCTCGGGGAGCGTGGAGACGATGACCTCCGAGATGTGGAAGAACTGGACGGCGTTCATGGCCGCCGTGTAGGGGTCGGGGTCGCCGATCAGCCCGGCGGCGACGATCCCGGCCTCGCGCAGCGAGTCCAGCAGCCGCCGCAGGCGCGTGCGGGCCTGCGCGACGGCGTCTCCGCGGCCCGACGGCTGCGGGACGACCACGATGAACCGGTGCGGACCCTCGGAGGCGTGCTCCTCGAGCCGCTTCGTGAGCTCCGGGCTGGCCACGGTCTGGTTGGCGAGCACGAGCGTCACGTCGAAGGGGAGGCCCTCGGCCGCGAGGTCCACGACCACGTGCTCGACGGGCAGGCCGGTCTCCTCGCGCAGGCGCTCGGGGAGGTCGCGGCGCAGCCAGCCCGAGGACTCCGAGGGCAGCGTGGAGATGAGGATCTCCGTGATCTCGTGCTCGGCGATCGCGTCCTTGGCGGCGTTCATCGGATCGCCGTCGCCGACCTCGCCGGTGCCGGAGATGCTCTCGCCGTGCATGAACTCGAGCGCCAGGTCCACACGGACCTGGGCGCTGTCGCGCACCGCGTCGTCGTAGATCACGTTCCCGTGGCGCGGCCGCGTCTGCGGCACCACCACGTGGAAGGAGACGTCATCTCCCTGCTTGGCGCGCTGACGCACGGCGTCGAGCAGCTTCTCGCCGCCGATCGTCTCGTTCGCCAGCACGAGGACCCTCGGCATCAGCGTTCCTCCTCAGCTTCTGATGCGCCCGCTCCCGCGGGCTGTTTCGGTCGGGCCTCCGCCGGAGACTCGAAGATGCCGTGCACCGCGCCGGGCACGCCGTACTCGTACGGACCGCCGACGACCGTCGGCACGCGGTCGAAGTTGAAGATCGGCGGGGGAGAGGACACCTGCCACTCCAGCGTGAGGGCGCGCCACGGGTTGGACGGGGCGCGCGGGCCGCTGCGCCAGCTCGAGACGATGTTGTAGACGAACACCAGCGTCGAGAGCCCGAGCACGAACGAGGCCAGCGAGATCGCCAGGTTCCAGCCGGCGAACTGCTCCGGGTAGTCCGCCACGCGGCGCGGCATGCCCTGGACGCCGATCACGTGCATCGGGGCGAAGGTCGCGTTGAAGGCGACGAACGTCAGCCAGAAGTGCAGCTTGCCGAGCCGCTCGTCGAACATCCGGCCCGTCATCTTCGGGAACCAGTAGTAGACGCCGGCGAAGATCGTGAACAGCGAGCCGCCGTAGAGCACGTAGTGGATGTGGGCGACGATGAAGTAGGTGTCCGAGACGTGGATCGTCAGCGGCACCATCGCGAGCATCACGCCCGAGATCCCGCCCAGCGTGAACATCGTGAGGAAGCCGACCGCCCACAGCATCGGCGTGTCCAGGTGCAGCACGCCGCGCCACAGCGTGGCCAGCCAGGAGAAGATCTTGATGCCGGTCGGCACGGCGATGATCGCCGTCGTGACCATCATCGGGACCCGGATCCAGCTCTGCATGCCCGAGACGAACATGTGGTGCGCCCACACCGTGAAGCCGAGCAGCACGATCGCCAGCAGCGAGAAGGCCATCATCCGGTAGCCGAAGATCGGCTTGCGGGACTTGACCGACAGGACCTCGGAGATGATCCCGAAGCCCGGCAGCATCATGATGTAGACCGCCGGGTGCGAGTAGAACCAGAAGACGTGCTGGTACATCAGCACGTCCCCCGCTCGCGATGGTTCGAAGAAGTTGAAGCCCGAGCGAGTAGTCGAGCAGCACGAAGAACTGCGACGCGGCCACGAACGGGGTGGCGATCACGACCAGCAGCGAGGTCGAGAAGTTCGCCCACACCAGCAGCGGCATGCGCCAGAACGACATGCCCGGCGCGCGCATCGTGATGATCGTGACGAGGAAGTTCAGCGCCGTCGCGATCGACGACGCGCCCGCGAACTGCACCCCGATGGTGAAGAACAACTGGCCTATCGGCACGTCCGTGGACAGCGGCGCGTAGGCGGTCCAGCCGGTGGCGAACGAGCCGCCGGGGGCGAAGAACGACGCCGTCATCATCAGGCCGGCGATCGGCAGCATCCAGAACGACAGCGCGTTCAGGCGCGGGAACGCCATGTCCGGCGCGCCGATCATCAGCGGCAGGACGTAGTTCGCCAGCCCGGCGAACACCGGGATGATGAACAGGAAGATCATCAGCGACGCGTGGACGCTGAACAGCCCGTTGTAGGCGTTCGCGTCCACGAACTGCTTGCCCGGCGCGGCCAGCTCGGCGCGCACCATCATGGCCAGCAGGCCGCCGACGAGCATGAAGAAGAACGAGGTGACGACGTACTGGATGCCGATCACCTTGTGGTCGGTGTTGACCTTGAAGTAGTCCCGCCACGTGTGGGCGCCGTGGCTCGAGTGGTCCTCGGGCCGGGTCGGCTTGCCCGACGCCCAGTAGAACCAGTAGTCGAAGGCGCCGAGGCCGACCAGGAAGAACAGCGGCGACGCGATCAGCGAGACGACCAGGATCGCGTTCTGCGCCCGGACGGTCAGCAGGTCGCCGCTCTCGAACGTGTCGAACCCGTAGGCCCAGCGGACGAGGATCACCAGGCCGGCGCTGAACAGCACGCCGAGCGCCAGGAACAGCCCTGCCCGGTAGAAGCCCGGTCCACGCAGCTTTGCGGCCATCAGCGTCGTTCCTCCGTCATTGCTCCGCCTGCTTGGCCTGCTGGTCGGCAAGCCATGAATCGAACTCCTGCTTCGGGATCACGTGCGCCGACTGGCGCATCGTGGAGTGGCCGAGGCCGCACAGCTCCGCGCACACGACCGCGTAGTCGCCCTCGCGGTTCAGATGGACCCCGTAGTGGGTGTCGATACCCGGCACCGCGTCGATCTTCTCGCGGAACGCCGGCACCCAGAAGTCATGGATGACGTCCTTGGACTGGATCGTGAACTCGACCTGGGTGTCGACCGGCAGGTAGAGCTCGTTGGAGACGATCTCCTTGTCCCCGTCGCCCTTGTAGTTGAACGTCCACGTGAACTGCTCGCCGACGACCCGCACGTCCAGCTGCTCGCCGGCCGTCGCGTCCTCGATGTCGGTGAGCACCACGTAGGCGTAGGAGCACAGCGCGACCATGAGGATGGCCGGGATCGCGGTCCAGATGACCTCGAGCCTCGTGTTGCCGTGGATCGGCGGCCCGTCCATGAGCTCCTCGCCGGGGCGCATGCGGAACTTCACGACCACGTAGATCACGTAGGTCTGGACCAGGACGAAGATCGGCACGGACGCGATCAGCAGCACGTCCCACAGCGTGTCGATCTTCTTGGCCTCGCCCGACGCCTGCACCGGGAACCAGTCGATCAGCAGGCCGACGGCCACGCCGATCACGGAAACGACCAGCGCGATGGCCAGCATCTGCGTCAGTTGAACCTTGCTCTCTCGCGAGGCCTTGGGCTCTCCTGCCGCCATCAGTCCCTCTCCGGTAGACCCATGGAGGGGGCATCCTATGGGACATGAGCGACGGACGGCGCGACCACGGCGCCGCCCTCCTCATCTGGGCGCGGACGCCGCTATGCGGCGCGGGCGGTGTCGCCCACGGACGGGCGCGAGAAGCGGCCGTTGCGGGCGATGGCGGCGCGGAAGTCCGACGGCGCGGAGCCGAAGTGGCGGCGGAACGCCTTGGCGAACTGGGCCGGCTGGCGATACCCGACGCGGTGGGCGACCTCGCGCACGGTCAGGTTGCGGGCGCCGAGCAGCTCGGAGGCCTTCTCCATCCGCACGCGCGTGAGGTGGTCGCGGAACGTCGTGTGCCCGATCTCCGCGTAGGCGCGCTGCAGCTGGCGTCGCGACGAAGCGACTCGGCGGGCGATCTCGTCGAGCGAGAGGTCGCTGCCGAACTCCTGGTCGACGATGTCTGTGGCCTCTTCGAAGAGGCTGGTCCGGAGACGGATCGTTGTGGGACGTTGCGTGGGCACGTATCTCTCTACGCGGTCACATCCCCAAGGGGATGACCAAGCAGGCGCTCAGAGGAGCAAAGTGGCGCGTAGGCGCTCTCCTCCGATTGCCACGTGCGTTGCAAGCTAACGGTCCGGGATGTACCGCACAACCGCGGCCAGCGCGTCGTCGGTGCCCTTGTGGTGGCGCTCGAGGATGCGCTCGGCGAGCCGCTGCGGGGGGAGGCTCGGCGTCAGCGAGCTCGAGTAGTCGGCCTCGATGCCGTCGGTGGCGAACGCGACCGCGTCGCCGGGCATCAGGTCCATGCGCGTGGGCCGCACGGCGGGCAGCTTGTAGCCGACCACCCCGCCCAGCACGAGCGGGGAGTCGTGCCGGTCGCCGAAGACGGCGGCGCCGCGGACGAGCCGCGCCTCGACGTTGCCGACGCCGAGCCACCAGATCTCCTCCTCGACCAGGTCGAACCAGGCCAGCGTCATCACGGCGCCGCGGGTCTTGCGCAGCGCCTCGTGGCAGCGCTCGACGAGCACCGCGGCGGGATCGGCGGCGTGCGCGCGGATCACCTCGGCGGCGGCCGCGGAGGCGTCGGCCGCCTCGTCGCCGTGGCCGAGGCCGTCGATCACCGCGACGAGCCCGCCGGACGGGTACGGGGCGAAGACCGCGAGGTCTCCGGAGCGCTGCTCACCCTCGATCGCGATGCCGGCCACGCCGCGATCGAGTTGCGCGGGCCAGCCGTCTACCGCCTCGACCACTTGACCAGGGTGACCGTCGTGCCCTCGCTGGGCGCGCTCTCGATGTCGAACTCGTCGACGAGTCGCCGCGCGCCCGGCAGCCCGAGCCCGAGCCCGCCGCCGGAGGTGAAGCCGTCCTGCATCGCCTGCTCGATGTCCGCGATCCCGGGGCCCTGGTCCCTGGCGACCACGCGGATGCCCTCGCGCCCGCCGTTGTCGCGCACGATCGAGAGCAGCACCTCCCCGCGGGTGGCGTAGGTGGTGATGTTGCGGGCGACCTCGGAGATCGCCGTCGCCAGCAGCGTCTGGTCGGTGCTCGTCAGCTCCAGGCCCGCCGCCAGCTCGCGCGCCCGCTGGCGCGCCGTCACTACGTCGGAGTCGGAGTCGATCGCGATCCGCTGCTCTGCGGAGTCAGGAGGCACCTTCGCCGTTGCCCTCCTGCAGCTGGAGGAGCGCGAGGCCCTCTTCCAGGTCGAGGGCGGTCTGCACGTCCTCGAGGTTCATGCCCAGCTGCACCATCGCGAACGCGACCTCCGGCTGGATGCCGACGATCACCGTCTGCGCGCCGCGCAGCCGGGTCATCATCGCGATCGAGCGCAGCGAGCGGGAGACGAACGAGTCCATCACGTCGAGCGCGGTGACGTCGACGATGATCCCGCGCGAGCGGTGGCGCGTGACCTGGCTCATGACGTCGTCGCGGAGCTGGAGGACGTCGGTGTCGGTGAGGGCGGCCTGGATCGAGGCGATCAGGAACGGGCCCTGCTTGAGGATCGGGACGGCCATGGGGTGCGGCTAGCGGAGCTGCGAGTCCTCGATCGAGTCCGACCCCAGCGACACCTGGTAGCCGAGCAGCCGCTCGGCCTCCTCGATGCCGCCCTGGAGGTCGCCGACCGCGTTGACCTTGCCGAGCTCGACCCCGAGGGTGACGAGCGTCTGCGCGATCTCCGGCGAGAGGCCGGTGATGATCACGCTCGCGCCCATCAGCCGGGACGCGTCGACGGTCTGCACGAGATGGTTGGCGACGGTCGAGTCGATCGTCGGGACGCCGGTGATGTCGATGACGACCACCTTGGCGCGGTTGGTGCGGATGCCGCGCAGCAGCTGCTCGGTGAGCTGGCGGGCGCGCTGGCCGTCGAGCACGCCGATGATCGGGAGGATCAGCAGCCGCTCGCGGACCTGCAGCACCGGGGTGGAGAGCTCGCGGATCGCCTCCTGCTGCTGGCGGATGACGCGCTCGCGCTCGGTGACGAAGTTGATCGCCACGGTGTTCGCGATCCGGTTGGCGGCCGGCTCGTAGGCGTCGAGCACCTCGTTGAGGTAGTCGAAGTCCGACTGGTACTTCTGGAACAGGCTGCGGGCCAGCACGTCGCGCAGCAGGAGGACGATGCCGAGGACCTCCTCGGTCTCGACCCCGCGCGGGATGATCCGCTCGGACAGGTCGCGGGCGTAGTCCTGCAGCTCCTCGACCGAGCCCGTCTCCAGCACGCCGACGTAGTTGTCGTAGACCGAGGTGGCCTCCGAGAAGATCTCCTCCTGGGTCAGGGCGCCCAGCAGCCTGGCCTCGCCGATCCGCCGCGCCCACTCCTGGCGCAGGTCGGTCCGGTTGGCCCGGAGATGGGCGACGAGCTCCCGCAGGATGTCGTCGGAAATGTGCTGCTTCCCGTTCGTGGGAGCGGCTGAATCCGTCGGGTCAGCCATTCGGCGTTCTCTCCTCCGTCATTGGACCGCCGGGGAGTATCCCAGGCTCGTCAGAAGGCTGGTGCGTCGGCCCGAAGGCCAGGATCGCGACGTCGTCGCGCAGCCGCCCCTCGGAGGCGGTCAGGACCGCGGTCTCGATCCGCTCGGCCACCTCGTCGGGCGTGAGGCCGCCGCAGCCCTGCAGCAGCTCGGTCAGCTCGCGCGTGCCGAAGACCTCGGTGCGGCGGCGGCGGACCTCGGTCACGCCGTCGGTGTAGAGCACGAGCACGTCGCCCATCTCCAGCTCGACGGTGACGTCGGCCAGCAGCGGGTCGATGTCGGTGCCGAGCAGCGTGCCGAGCCGCCCGACGCCCTCGACGGTGCCGTCCGGGTGCACGATGAGCGGCAGCGGGTGCCCGCCGCAGGCCAGCTCGAGCCGGACGTGCTCGACCGCGACCTGCATGTGGGCGTAGGCGACGGTGATGAAGCGGTCGTCGGAGCGCTGCTCGCGCAGCGCGCGGTGCAGGAGCGAGAGCACGGCGCTGGGGGAGTGCTCGTAGGAGGCCGCGGCGCGCAGGGTGTGGCGGGCCAGGGCGGTGACCGCCGCCGCGTCGGGGCCCTTGCCCTGCACGTCGCCGATCAGCGCGGCCCATCCGCCGTCGCGCGCCTTGTAGAGGTCGTAGAAGTCGCCGCCGAGCTCGATGTTCTCGCCCGCCGGGCGGAAGCGGACCGCGGCCGCGAGCCCCGGGACCTCCGGCAGCGCCCCGGGGCGGAGGCTGCGCTGCAGCGTGCGCGCGATCGTGCGCTCGCGGTCGTACAGGCGCGCGTTGGAGATCGCCACCGAGGAGAGGCCGGCGAGCTGGTCCAGGATCGCCCGCTCGCGCTCGGTGTACTCGCGGTCGGCGTCGTCGACCACGTCGATCGCGCCCAGCTCGGTGCCCCGGTCGGTCAGCCGCGCGCTCAGGCGCGCCGGCTCCGCCAGCCCGTTGCCCAGCTGCTGGGGGGAGGTGGCCGACAGCGGCGGCAGCCGCGGGCTGGAGTTGACGATCGCGACCGTCGCCCGTGAGGCGCGGATGATGCTGCGCGCCGCGTCGGCCGTGAGCTGGAGGATCTCCTGCACGGTCATCGAGGAGTTGATCGCGACCGAGGCGTCGGCCAGCGCGCGCAGCTGCATGACGTGCTCGTGCTCGAGCCGGGCGACCTGCTGGACCTCCGTGTAGCCGCGGTGGACGCTCTCGAAGGTCGAGAGGCTCTCGCGCAGGAAGTCGGCGGCCGCCTGCAGCGTCGCCTCGGTCGGCTCGTGGCCGCCGAGCGCGTCGCGCAGCGCCGCATGGTGGGCCTCGGCGATGTCGAGCACGCTCATCTGCGCGGCCACGGCCTCGCGGCCGAGGTCGTACGCCGCGCCGAGGCCGCGCTCGCCGCCCTCGCTCAGATATGCGGTGAACGCCGACGCGTAGCGCGTGGCCAGCGCGGGTTCACCGTTGATCGGCCCCTCCGTGTGCACTTGGCCCAACTCTACGCGCGGGGGAGGCCCCAGCGCCAGTGCTCAGTGATGGTGCTCTAACGGGAGGTCGTCGATGTCCCGGCGCACATCGGCGATCCACTTCGCCGTGGTGATCAGGAAGACCACCAGTGCGACGGCGCAGATGATGTAGGACAGCGTGATGCAGACGATCGCGATCGCCAGCGCCGCCGCGTTGATCACCGGGATGATGCTCGGCGCGGGCATGTGGACCTCCTCGCCGGCGGGCGGGGCGGCGTGCTGCGGGTCCAGCTCGCTCATGCGACGTAGGCCGCGGCGGCGACGAAGGTCAGCGCGAACATCAGCAGGCCGATGATCGCCGTGATCATGGCGGTGCGGAGGTTGCGGCGCGCGAGGCGGCGGTCCATGGGCGCGCAGTCTACAACTGGGCGTCGGCGACCATCGCGCAGAACAGCACGGCCAGGTACGCCAGTGAGTAGAGGTAGGTGCGCAGCGCGCTCTTGCGGTCCGCGCGGCGCTGGAGCCGCACGGCGAGCACCAGGAACGCACCGCCGAGCCCGAGGGCGGCGACCGCGTAGATGGCGCCGAAGAAGCCGAACACGACCGGGAGCATGGTCAGCACGACGAGCAGGCCCGTGTAGAGCAGGATCTGGCGGCGCGTCTCGACCTCGCCGTGCACCACCGGCATCATCGGCACGCCCACGCGCGCGTACTCGTCCTTCATCAGCAGCGACAGCGCCCAGAAGTGCGGCGGCGTCCAGTAGAAGACGATCGCGAACAGGTACCAGGCGGCCGGGTCCACGTGGCCGGTGACGGCGGCCCAGCCGACCAGCGGCGGCACGGCGCCGGCGGCGCCGCCGATGACGATGTTCTGCGGCGTCGAGCGCTTGAGCCACATCGTGTAGACGAGGACGTAGCCGAGGAAGCCGCACAAGCGCGAGGATCGCCGCGAGCAGGTTGACCTGCGTGGCCAGCAGCAGGAACGAGAGGCCCTGCAGGATGAAGCCGTAGGCGAGCGCGGCGCCGGGGCGCACGCGCCCCGAGGGCACCGGCCGGGAGGCGGTGCGGGCCATCTGCGCGTCGATGTCGCGGTCGTAGTAGTGGTTGACCGCGCCGGCGCCGCCCGCCGACAGGAAGCCGCCGATGCAGGTCAGCAGCACCAGCCCCGGCGACGGGATCGCCGGCGACGTACATCGTCGTCACCGTCGTGAGCAGCAGGAGCAGCTGCACGCGCGGCTTGGTCAGCGTGACGTAGTCCGCGACGACCTGGCGGGCTCCGCCGACCGCGACCGCCGTGGGGGCGCCGTACGTGCTCATCGCCGCAGGAGGGGCTTACCCGACTCGTACTGCTGCGGGACGCCGGTCTGCTGCTCGATCTGGCGCCGGATGTCCTTCATCGGCTCCACCGAGCGCACGCGCGGGACGACGTCGAAGTTGTTCTCCGGCGGCGGCGACGGCGTGAACCACTCGAGCGTGTTGGCCTTCCACGGGTCGGGGCCGGCGATCGGGCCCTTCTTGAGCGAGCGGAGCAGGTTGATGATCGTCAGCAGCGACGCCGATGGCGATCATGAACGCGCCGATCGTCGAGATCAGGTTGTACGTCCACCAGCCCGAGCCCTCGGAGTACTCGTAGATCCGCCGCGGCATGCCGTCGAGGCCCGCCGAGTGCTGGATCAGGAACGTGATGTGGAAGCCGACGAAGAAGAAGACGAACGACACCTTGCCGAGCGTCTCGCTCATCATCCGGCCGCTCATCTTCGGGAACCAGAAGTAGAGCGCCGCGACCATGCCGAACGCGCTCGCGCCGAACGCCGTGTAGTGGAAGTGGGCCACCACGAAGTACGTGTCGGTGAGCTGCCAGTCGATCGGGAAGACGGCCAGGAAGATGCCGGTGATCCCGCCCATCAGGAACGTGAAGATGCCGCCCACGCAGTAGATCAGCGGCACCCGGTACTCGACCGTGCCGCGCCACAGCGTGGCGATCCAGTTGAAGATCTTGACGCCGGTCGGGACCGCGATCAGGAAGCTCGAGAGCATGAAGAACGCGAGCACGACGGTCGACATCGGCGTGGCGAACATGTGGTGCGCCCACACGAGCACGCCGAGGAAGGCGATGCCCGCCGTGGCGGCCGCGATCGCCTTGTAGCCGAAGATCGGCTTGCGCGCGAACACCGGCAGGATCTCGGAGAACACCCCGAACGCGGGCAGCACGAGGATGTAGACCTCCGGGTGCCCGAAGAACCAGAAGAGGTGCTGCCACAGCAGCGCCGAGCCCCCTTCGTTCGGGTTGAAGAAGTGCGTCCCGAAGTTGCGGTCCAGCAGCAGCATCGTGACCGTGGCGGCCAGCGAGGTCAGCGCCAGGATGATCAGGTACGCGTAGATCAGGATCGTCCACACGAACAGCGGCATGCGGCCCCAGCCCATGCCGGGCGCGCGCATGTTGTGGATCGTGGCGATGAAGTTGATCGCGCCGAGGATCGACGCCAGGCCGGTGAGGTGGACCATGTAGATCCAGGCCTCCTGGCCGCCGGAGGGCGAGTACTCCTTCGCCGAGAGCGGGACGTAGGAGAACCAGCCGGCCTCGGGCGGGCTGAAGAACATCGACGCGTACAGCGCCAGGCCGCCGAACAGGAACATCCAGTACGACCAGGCGTTCAGGCGCGGGAACGCGACGTCGCGCGCGCCGATCATCAGCGGCAGCAGGTAGTTCGCGAAGCCCGCCCACACCGGCACGATGACCAGGAAGATCATCGTCGTGCCGTGCATCGTGAACAGCTGGTTGTAGATCTCCGGCGTGACGAAGGTGTTCTCCGGCGCGCCCAGCTGGATGCGGATCAGCAGCGCCTCGACGCCGCCCAGCACGAAGAAGACGAGGACGGTGTAGAGGTAGAGGATCCCGATCTTCTTGTGATCGGTGGTCGTGAACCACGAGGTCCAGCCGGTGTGCTCCGGCTGCACGTCGTGGGCGATGATGTGCGGCGCCGGCCGCTCCAGGATCGGGAGCGGGCGGTCGGTCTCGGTCTGTGACGAGGCGGCGGTGGCCACGCGTCTACTCGCCCTCCTCGATGCTCTTGCGGGTCTCGGCGGCCTGCTCGCGCGCCTCCTTGATCTCGGTGGCCTTGCGGTCCACCCACGCCTTGTAGTCCGGGTAGCGCATGCCGATCACGCGGGCGAGCATGTTGGCGTGGTTGCGCCCGCACAGCTCGGCGCACTGGCCGGTGAAGACGACCTGGTCCTTGCCCTCGGGGATCGCGCTCTCGGGGATCTTGAACCAGGTCTTGTTGGTGTAGCCCGGGATGGCGTCCATCTTGCCGCCCAGCTTGGGGATCCACCACGAGTGGATGACGTCGTCGGCCGTGACGTCGAGCGTGACGGTCATGCCGACCGGGACGACCATGTCGATGTAGGAGAAGATCGCCGGCGCGTCGCCCTGCTTGGGGTACTGGTAGCGCCACACGTACTGCTGGCCGTCGACCTTGATGTTCAGGCTGGCGCTGCCGTCCGGCGGGTCGGGCTGGTCCGTCGCGGCGTAGAGCGCGTTGGACGCGGTCACCGGGTTGCCGTTCTCGTCGATGTCGGAGGCGGGCGGGTTCTTGATGCCCGGCAGCACGATGAAGGTGAAGACCGTGATGAACACCACGATCACGAAGGCGCCCACCGTCCAGCCGACCTCGAGGCGCGTGTTGCCGTGGATCTGCGCCGCGGCGGTGCCCTTGCGGGCGCGGAACTTGATCAGCGCCCACACCATCGCGCCGGCCACGCCGATGAACACGATCCACGCCAGGACGAAGATCAGCAGGTAGAGCGTGTGGATCTTGTCCGCGTTCGGCGAGCCCCCGCTCTCCGGGAAGAACGGGCCCGGCGGCGGCGACGGCCGGAGCGGCCAGGAGTACGAGCATCGCGGCGCCCAGGCCGCGGGTCAGGAGCACCTTCAAGGGCATGCGGCGGCGGAGTATATGGAGCGAGTTCGCAGAACTACGGTCAGATTCCTCTGAAGGCGGGCGGTCGCTTCTCCAGGAAGGCCTGGACACCCTCCTGGAAGTCCCCGGATGCCGCGGATTCCTGCTGGATCTGGGCCTCCAGCGCGAGCTGGGCGTCCATCCGCTCGTACAGCCACGCGTTGAGCTGGCGCTTGGATCCCGCGAACGACCTCGTGGGTCCGTTGGCGAGCCGCTCGGCGAGCTCGTCGACCTGGGCGTCGAACTCGTCGTCGGGCGCGACCCGGTTGATCAGGCCCCACTCGAGCGCCTTCGGCGCGCGGGACCCGCTCGCCGAGCATCGCCATCTCGGTCGCGCGCGCGAACCCGATCCGCTCCGGGACGAACAGCGAGGAGCCGCCGTCGGGCACGAGGCCGATGTTCACGAAGGCGAGCATGAAGAAGGCGCTCTCCTTGGCGATCACGAGGTCGGCGGCGAGGGCGAGCGAGAGCCCGATCCCCACCGCGGCGCCGTTGACGGCCGCCACCACGGGCTTGGGCATCGTGCGCAGGCCGACGATGATCGGGTGGTAGCGGTCGTTGAGCGCGCGTCATCACGTCGACCTGGCCGTCCGGCGTCGGGTCGAAGCCGGCCTTGAGGTCGGCGCCGGAGGAGAACGCGCGGCCCGCGCCGGTCACGACGACGACGCGCACCTCGTCGTCCGCGGCGGCCTTCTCGACGGCGTCGCGCAGGTCCAGGCCGAACTGCTTGTTCCAGGCGTTCATCGCATCGGGGCGGTCGAGCGTGATGCGCAGCTCGCCGCCGCGGCGCTCGACCTTGACGGTCTCGTAGTCCATGGCCGCGATCCTACGGGGGCTAGCCCCAGTGGCGGCGTCCGCGCGGGCGCCTATAGTCCGCCACGTCGTGCGCCTGTCCTCCGCCATCCGCGCGGCGGCGGGCGCGGCGATCGTCGCGGGCGTGGCGGCGCCGCTCGTCCGCCGCCGCCTCAAGCTCCCGCCGCCGGTCGTGACCGGCACGGCGGCGCTCGCGCCGATCGCGGTCTGCATCGCTCGTCCCGCGCTCCCGCGCGCGCGACGCGGCCGTCTGCGCGCTGCAGATGTGGGCCTACGTCGCGACGTACCAGATGCCCAACGACGATCCCGAGGCGCTCGAGCGCCGGGTCCGCGTCGCGTATCCCGTCCGCGCGGACCGCGCCATCGGGTTCGGCACCACGCCCACGCTGCGCCTCCAGCGCGCGCTCGCCACCCCCGGCGCCTTCCGCGCGTGGGAGAAGGTGCTCGTGTGGTCGCACTGGCTGTGGTTCCTGTTCCCGCACGGGACCGTCGCCTACCTGCTGCTGCGCCGCCCGGAGCACTTCGCGCGCGGGGCCGCGCAGGTCTACGCGACCTTCGACCTCGGCCTGATCGGCTACTGGGCGATCCCCACCGCGCCGCCGTGGTACGCCGCCGCGCAGGGCCTGATGGCCGACGGCCGGACGCCCGAGCTGCGCCGGATGATGGTCGAATACGGTGAGCAGTTCTGGAGGTCCGGGTGGGCGCCTCTGTACGGTTTCCTGGGAGGCAACCCCCTCGCCGCCATGCCGTCCCTGCATTTCGCCACGTCCGTGACGGCCGCGCACGTGCTGACCGACAGCGGCGCGGCCGGAGCCCCGCTCGCCTGGGCGTACACCGCCACGCTCGGTACCGCCCTGGTCTACCTCGGGGAGCACTACCTCGTCGATCTGGGCGCCGGCCTCGCGCTGGCCGAGGGCGTGCGGCGCGGCACGCCGGCCGGAGCGGTCGCGGCGCGAGGGCTGGGTCGCGTGCTCCAGGCACTCGAGGCGAGGGCGCGCGCATGACGAGGGCCGCGCCCCAGCTCGACGACCGGGCGATCGACGTCCCCGAGCCCGAGGAGGAGGAGGACCACGGCCTCGAGATCAACCGCCGCAGCCTGCTCGGCCTCGGCGCCTTCCTGGCGCTGGCCATCGCCGCGCTGTACTTCCTGCTGCCCCAGCTCGCGGGCCTGGAGGACACCTGGCGGCGGATCGAGGACGGCAGCCCGTGGTGGACCTTCGTCGCCTTCCTGTTCGCGTGCGGGATGTTCGGCGGCTACGTGGCGATGTTCCGCGGCGATGTTCATGCGCGCGGGCTCGGCGCGGATCGGCTGGCGCGCCAGCTACCAGATCACGATGGCCGGGCTGGCCGCCTCGCGGATCTTCGCCGCCGGCGGCGCCGGCGGGCTCGTGCTCACGGCGTGGGCCCTGCGGCGCTCCGGGATGGGCAAGCGCCTCGTCGCCGACAAGACGCTCACGTTCCTGATCCTCACCTACATGCCGTACATGGCCGCGCTGATCGTGTGCGGGCTCGGGCTGTACCTGGGGATCTTCGAGGGCCCGGCGCCGTTCGCCCTCACGGTGGTGCCGGCGATCATCGCCACGATCCTGACCGCGATCGGGGTCTCGACGATCCTCGTGCCGACCGACCTGCAGCGCCGCCTGGAGGGCTTCGCGGCCCGGGGAGGGCGGCTCGCGGTCTGGGCCCAGCGGCTCGCCAACCTGCCCGCGTCGGCGTCGGCGGGCATGCGCGACGCGCTGACCCACCTGCGCCACCCGGACCCGGCGCTGGCCGGCGCGGTCCTGTTCTGGGCCTTCCAGGTCGCCGTGCTGTGGGCGGGCTTCCGCGCGTTCGGCGACGCGCCGCCGATCGCCGTCATCACGCAGGCGTTCTTCGTCGGCATGTTCGGCAACCTGCTGCCGATGCCGGGCGGCGTGGGCGGCGTGGAGGGCGGGATGATCGCCTCGCTGGCCGCCTTCGGGGTCGACGCGGGGCAGGCCGTGGTGGCCGTGCTGCTGTTCCGGGCGATGACCTTCTGGCTGCCGATGGTGCCCGGCGTGATCGCCTACTTCCAGCTGCGCAAGACCGTCGATCACTGGCGGCAGGAACGCATCGCCACCGCTTGATGGCCGCGCTAAACTCACTATACAAAGTGAAGTAAAGGAACCGGAGAGGGATGCCCGACGTCGAGAACGTGATCATCATCGGAAGCGGACCAGCCGGCTACACCGCCGCGCTGTACACCGCCCGAGCCAATCTGAACCCGCTCGTGATCGAGGGGTTCCTGTGGGGCGGCCTGCTCCAGCAGACCACCGACGTCGAGAACTACCCGGGCTACCCGCAGGGCGTGATGGGCCCGCAGATGATGCAGGACCTGCGCGACCAGGCCGAGCGCTTCGGCTCGCGCTTCATCACGGACAACGCGACCCGCTTCGAGCCCGGCGCCGAGGGCGAGCCGCACACGGTCTGGATCGATGACGAGGAGTACAAGGCCCGCGCGGTGATCCTGGCCATGGGCGCCGAGCACAAGAAGCTCGGCGTGCGGGGCGAGGAGGAGCTCGCCAACGGCCGCGGCGTGTCCTACTGCGCCACCTGCGACGCCGCCTTCTTCAAGGACCGCGCGACGATCATCGTCGGCGGCGGCGACTCCGCCATGGAGGAGGCCATCTTCCTGGCCAAGTTCTCCTCCAAGGTCGTGATCGTCAACCGCCGCGACGAGTTCCGCGCGTCGAAGATCATGCTCGAGCGCGCGCGGGGCACGGAGAACATCGAGTTCCTGACGCCCTACGTGGTCGACGAGTTCCTCGCGGGCGAGTCCGGCGCGCTGGACCGCGCGCGGCTGCGCAACGTGGAGACCGGCGAGGAGCGCGAGCTGCCGATGTCCGGCGCCTTCATCGCGATCGGCCACGAGCCCCAGTCGGAGATCGTCGACGGGATCGTCGGGACCGACGAGGACGGCTACGTCAGGACCGAGGGCAAGTCGACCCGCACCGACATCCCGGGCGTGTTCGCGGCCGGCGACCTGGTCGACCACACGTACCGCCAGGCGATCACCGCCGCCGGCTCCGGCTGTCAGTCGGCCCTGGACGCGGAGTGGTACCTGCGCGACAACCCGCACGTCCCCACCCCGGAGGCGCTCGAGAACACGGGCGACCTCGCCGAGGAGGCCTGGGTGCCGAAGGCCTAGGGCCTTCTGAGCGTCAGCGCGTAGCCGGCGTCGAGCGTCTTGGCTCCGCGCTGGACGCCCAGCACCACGTAGAACGTCTTCGCCTTGCGGCCGCGGTTGCGGAGCGTGATCCGCTCCACGTGGCGGCCGGAATGGCGTGAGAGCGCGATGCGCTTGGAGTTGATCGAGCGCGCGTTGCCGCGGTAGCCGAGCAGCACCGGGTTGCCGAACGCGGGCTTGGCGATCGCCAGCACGCGCCTATGCGGGCGCACCTTGACGCGGTAGACGTCGACCGGGTCCTCGTAGGCGTCCACCAGCGCCACGAAGCGCTTGCGGTTGCGCCCGTCGAAGACGACCGGCGCCGGCGTGCCGAACGAGCGGCCGTTGACGAACGTCATGTCGTCGTTGGGCTCCAGCGGGTCGGCGGGCGGCGGCTGGCGGGTGAGCGCGGCGCCGACGTTCAGCAGCCCGAAGCCGGTCTGCACGTCGAAGCCCTTCTTGCCGAGGTCGCGCGCCGAGAGGCGGACGGCCTGGGCGACCTGGTCCGGGGTGAGATCCGGGCGCGCCTGGCGCACCCACGCCACGGCCGCGGCGACCATCGGCGCCGAGAAGCTCGTGCCGTCGAGCGCCATGAAGCCGTCCTGCGTGCCGTCGGCGGTGTCGAAGCCCGGCGGCACCGCGGTCATGATGTTCTCGCCCGGGGCGCTGAGGTCGACGGCCTGGTTGGCGTTGGAGAAGCTCGACGCGTTCAGCGACGCGTTGACCGCGGCCACCGTGAGCACGTGCGGCAGCGAGGCCGGGAACTCGGGCGGGTTGCCGGACGCGAACTCGTTGCCGGCCGCGGCGACCGGCACGATCCCGCGGCTGACGGCGCGCTGCAGCGCGTTGTACTCGGCGCGGCAGAGGCTCTGGCGAGCCGTAGCTCATGTTGATGACCGAGGCGCCCGCGTCGATCGCCTTCTGGACGCCGGTGGCCGAGGCCGAGCAGGTCAGCGCGTTGGAGGGCAGCGGGATGTTCAGCGCGCGGGCGCCGGGCCAGACGCCGACGATGCCGACGCCGTTGACCGGCGCGGCGGCGACGGCAGCGGTCGCGGTGCCGTGCAGCTGGTCCAGCGGGCGGTCGCCGAGCGTGGTCGTGCGGCTGCCGCCGAACTCGGGGTGCGTCTCGTCGAGCCGCGTGTCGAGCAGCGCGATCAGCGGGCTGGTGTCGCCGACCGGGGGCGGGGCCAGGTTCGGGTCCGCGATCGCGGCGCGCCAGGCGTTCGGCGGGCCGGACAGCGGGTCGTTGGGGACCGCCTGCTTGGTGGTGCGCAGCGCGTTGGGCTGCGCGTACTCGAGCAGGCCGCGGCTGCGCAGCGCGCCGGCGAACGCGCGGGCGTAGCGGCGCGGGACGACGTAGTCGCCGCCGGGGCCGATCCGCTTCGCGCCGTACCCGCGGGCGGCCGCCTGGGCGCCGGCGCCCGGCTTGGCGCCCACGAGCCAGGTCGCCTGGTCGGCGCGGATCGCGGACGCCGACGCGTCGCCCGGGAGCTGCATCGGCTCCGGGTAGCTGCTCAGTTCGGAGGCGTGGACGGCTGGGGCGGCGGCGAGCGTCGCGAGGGCCGCGAGCGCGATTGAGGTCAGGCGAGGTCTGGGCACGCGGTAGGAGAACAAGCTAGCCGCTCATTCGGAGCGGCGCGTAAGCGGATGTCCTACTCGCGCGGCCCGCAGGAGCTCCGGCGCGGGCCGGTAGCGCTCCTCTCCGTACTCCTCGTCGAGCCCCGTGAGGAGCCCTATCACCTCCGCGGCGCCGATCTCGTCGCCCCACTCGAGCGGCCCGCGCGGGTGGTTGAGGCCGAGCACCATCCCGGCGTCCACGTCAGCAGGCGAACCGACGCCCTCGCCGACCGCGAAGCAGGCCTCGTTGACGAGCTGCGCGGCGATCCGCCCGAGCACGAGCCCGGGCGCGTCGCCGACGCGCTCGCAGACCATGCCGAGCGTGGTGAAGAAGCGCTCGGCCGCTCGCAGGCGTGGCGGGGCTCGTCGAGTCGGTCGCGGTCAGCTCGGCGAGCCGGCCGAACGGCGGCAGGAGGTGGAAGCCCGCCGACGGGCCGCCCGGGTCCTGGGCGGCGAGGGGCGCGGTGTCGCACAGCAGCAGCTGCGGGCCGCCCTGCAACGGCGTCGGGGTCTCGTGTCCGCAGTCGACGATCAGGAACGGGACCTCGCCCGCGGACTCCTCGGGCGAGGCGACGTCCCAGCCCGCCTCGGCGGCGGCCTCCCACAGCAGGTCGGCGAGCTCGCTCTCGCCGGCGATCACCACGAGCCCGTCGCCGCCGCCGGGCTCGGGCGGCTCGGGATCCTCGGGGCGCCCGTCGGGGTAGCGGAACCAGCCCTCCTCGCTCTTGCGGCCGAGCCGGCCGGCCGCGACCGCCTTCGCCTGCAGCGGCGAGGGCCGCCAGCGCGGCTCGTGGAAGGACTGCTCCCAGAAGGACTTGGCGATCGTGAAGCCGACGTCGATCCCGACGAGGTCCATCAGCTCGAACGGGCCCATCCGGAAGCCGCCCGCCATCCGGACGATGCGGTCCACCTGCTCCGGCGTCGCGATGCGCTGCTCGACGAGCCTGAGGCCCTCGAGCGCGAACGGGCGGTTGCAGCGGTTCACGAGGAAGCCGACGCCGTCGGCCGCGTCGATCGGCCGGCGGCCCATCGCCTCGCCGGTGGCGCGGGCGGTGGCGAGCGCCTCCTCGGCGGAGCGCTCGCCGGCGACGATCTCGACCAGGCGCATCACCGGCGGCGGGTTGAAGAAGTGCATGCCGACCACGCGCTCGGGCCCGGGGACGCCCTGGGCGATCTCGGTGACCGACAGCGAGGAGGTGTTCGTGGCGAGCACGCAGTCGTCGCGCACGTGGTTCGCCGCCTCGGTGAACAGCTCGCGCTTGAGCTCCAGGCTCTCGGGCGCGGCTTCGATCACCAGGCCGGCGTCCCCGAGCGCAGACAGGTCGGGGGCCGTCTCGAGCGTGCCGAGCTCGTCCTTCTGGATGCGGCCCTTCTCCACCGCGCGGTCGAGTCGCTCCTTGATGCTCGCCTCGCCCTTCTCCAGCGCCTCGGCGTCGGGATCGCAGAGCACGGTGCGCGCGCCCGCCTGCACGGCGAGCTGGGCGATGCCCGCGCCCATCGTCCCCGCGCCGAGTACCCCGATCACGTCCGGCCTCCCGCTCATGGGTGGCAGTATTGCCGTGTGGACCCGTTCACCGTCATCTTCGGGGGCACGCTGGGCTTCTTCATCGTCCTCGTGCTGCTCCTCGGGATGTTCTCCAAGCGCTCGGCGCTGGACATCCTCGACTGGAAGCCGACGCGCTCCCCCGAGGTCGAGGCGCAGAACGACATCGACGACATCACGCAGATGATCGAGGCGCAGAACGAGCTGCGCCGCAAGCGCGGGCTGCCCGAGCGCGACGAGGAGGAGATCGAGGCGAGCGTGCGGCGCCACCGCGAGGAGCTCGCCGAGCAGCGCCGGCGGTACAGCGAGAGCTAGATGGCCCGGGTGCTGATCATCCCGTGCGGCTGCCGGGGCCGCGCGCTCGCCGCCGACCTCGTCGCCGCCGGCCACGCGGTGCGCGGCACCACGCGCGGCGACCACGTCGCCGAGATCGAGGCGGCCGGCGCCGAGGCCTACGTCGGCGACCCGGACCGGATCGGCACGCTGATGGGCGCGCTGTCTGGCGTGACGATCGTGTGCTGGCTGATGGGCACGATCCCCGTGCCCGAGCTGCACGAGGGGCGGCAGCGGATGCTGTGGGAGAAGCTCGTCGACACGCCGGTGCGGGGCGTCGTCTACGAAGGCTCGCTGCCCCAGGGCGAGCAGGTCGCCCGCACCGCGGCCGAGACCTGGCAGATCCCGCTCGAGGTGCTCGCCGCCGACCCGGCCGGCCACGACGCCTGGCTCGCCGCCGCACGAGCCGCCATCGACCGCCTCCTCGGAATCTAAACCCCACCTAAGGGGTCAGACCCTTTAGGTGGAAAGCCCACCTAAGGGGTCAGACCCTTTAGGTGGAAAGGCCAACTAAAGGGTCAGACCCTTTAGGTGGAAAGGCCAACTAAAGGGCCAGGCCCTTTATGGAAGGCGGGCGAGCAGGTCCTGGAGGATCCGGCCGGTGGCGCCCCAGATCAGGTGGTCGCCGACCTCGAAGGTGGGCGTCCGGAACGGGATGCCCTTGCGGACCAGGCGCCGCTCGCCCGCGCCGGCGCGCAGCTCGGCCATCGAGAACTCGAGCACCTCGGCGACCTCCGTCTCGCCGAGCACCCACTCGAAGCCGGGCTCGATCAGCCCCACGAACGGATAGATCGCGTAGTTGGTGACGAAGGTCGGGGTCGGCTCGAGCGCGCCGAGCAGGTCGACCGCCTCCGGCGGCAGCCCGACCTCCTCGTGGGCCTCGCGCAGCGCGGTCTCGACCAGCGTCTCGCCCGGGTCCTGGCGCCCGCCGGGGAACGAGATCTCGCCGGGGTGGCGCCGGAGGTCGTCGCGGCGGCGGGTGAAGACCGCGTGCAGCTCGCCGGCCTCGTCCGTGTAGAGCGGGGCGAGCACGGCGGAGTCGGTCCGCCCGTGGACGTCCATCGCCAGCGCCTGCTCGGGCGCCAGCAGCCTGCGGGCGAGATCGTCGCGGTTCAGGTGAGCTCGACCCGTTCGTCGAAGGCCACTTCGCCCTCGAGCGTGCGGTGCACGGGGCACTTGGCGGCGATGACCTGCAGCTTGGCGACCTGGTCCTCGCTGAGGTGGGCCGGCATCTTCATCACGAGCTCGAAGCGGGTCACGCAGCCGCGCTCGGCGGGCGTGTAGTCGACGTCGACCTGCATGCCGTCGACGTTCCAGCCCTTGCGCTTGGCGTACATCTCCATCGTGATCGCGGTGCACGAGGCGAGCGACGCGGCGAGCAGCTCCTGCGGGCTCGGGCCCATGTCGTCGCCGCCCGAGGTCCTCGGGCTCGTCGGACGTCAGGGCGTGGTTGCGGACCTTGACGTCGTGGGTGAACTTGCTGCGCTGTCGTGCGGAAGCTTGCATCGTCAATCGAGTGGATTGAACACCATGCCGGTGAGCACCTTGGGGAAGAAGTAGGTCGACTTCGGCGGCATGCTCTCCCCGGCGCCGGCCACGTCGCGCACCTGCTCGACCGGCGTGCCGCGCATGAAGAAGGCCGCCTCGGCCGCGCCGGAGGCGACCTGCTCGCGCGCCTGCTCGGTGCTGCGGGCGTAGTCGAGCCCGTTGAAGTGCGAGATGTCGTCCTCGGTCATGCCGAGCGCCCCCTTGAGCACCAGCGCCTCCAGCACCGCCGTGTCGAGGCGGCGGTAGGGCTCGGGCTTGTCCGGCATCGCCGCGTCGGCGATCCCCTGGTCGCGCAGGGTGAGCATGCGGGCGCCGTCGGCGTCGAGGTAGCCCAGCCGCACCGGGCCGTCGCCCGTCGGCTCGAGGTCAGCCGGATCGATCGGGGTCGACTCCCAGTCGCGCTCGATCGCCTCGCGCAGCGCCGCGCGCTTCGCGTCGTCGAGACCCGTGATCAGGCGGTGGGTGGGGAAGACGGTCAGCCCGGGATCCTGGAGCGCGACCAGGCACATGAGCACGTGCCCGGCGCCGCCTTCCTCCTGGTAGACGCGGGCGGTCTCGTAGCGGTGGTGGCCGTCGGCGATCAGCAGCTCGGTGCCGGCCAGGGCGTCGGTGACCGCGGCTCCGGCCGCCGGGTCGGCGACGCGCCACAGCCGGTGGCGGGTGCCGTCCTCGTCGGTGACCTCGCCCCACGGGTCGCCCGCGACGTGCGGCTCGACCGCGCCCCAGGCCGCTCCGGCCGGGTCGTCGTAGAGCGAGAAGATGGGGGAGAGGTTGGCGCGCGTCGCGCGCGTGAGGCGCAGCCGGTCCTCCTTCGGCCCCGGGTGGGTCCGCTCGTGGGGGCGGATGCGGCCGGGGCCGTAGTCCTCGACGCGGACGCGGGCGAACAGGCCGTGGCGGGTGCGCTCGCGCCCGTCGGGGCCGGTGTAGTCCTGGGCGAGCGCCCAGACGGCGGGCTCCTCGTCGCGGGTCAGCACGCCGTCGCGCTGCCAGGCCTCGAACAGCTCGGCCGCGTGCTCGTAGACGTCGCCGTCCGAGCGCGGGAGGTCGATCTCGACGACGTTGTGCGGCGAGCGGGCGACCAGCTCGGCGCGCTGGGCGTCGTCGATGACGTCGTACGGCGGCGCGGCGACGGCCTGGAGGCCGCCGACGGCGTCGAGCTCGTAGTGGAGCGCTCGGAAGGGTTGTACGTCTGCCACGGGGCGGCGCAGGTTAGCGCCGCCCGCTCACGGTCTAGCGCCGGACGACCCCGAAGTCCGCCGTGTAGGTCGCGCCGGCGTCGTCGCCGGACGGGATGCCGGTGACCACGCCGATGCCGATCTCGCGGTAGGCGCGCTTGACGATGTTCGCCTTGTGCCCCGGCGAGTTCATCCAGGCGCGCATGATCCCGCGCGGCGTCGCGAGGCTGCCCGTGCCCCACGCGAGGTTCTCGCCGAGCGCCCAGCCCGCGTTGCGCGGGACGTAGCGGGCGGCGAAGATCCGGTCGACCATCGAGACGCCGCCGGGGGCGGTGTGCTCGAAGAAGCGGCGCGAGACCATGTCGGACGAGTGCCCGACGGCCGCCTTGCGCAGGCGGGCGTTCTCGCGCAGCGCGGGCAGCCCGCGCTGGGCGCGGATCTGGTTGTGCAGGCAGAGGATCGCGGCGCGGACGACGGCCTCGTTGGCCGCCGACGGGGCGACGTCGGCGTTGGCGCACTCCTGCGAGCGCGCGGGCGCGCGCCGGCGTCACGAGGCGGCTGCCGACGGCGGTGTGCGCCTTGACGGCCCCCTGCCCAGGGGCCATCGATGCGCGCAGCTCGCCGGCGGACGAAGAAGCTGTGGGGACGAGCAGGGCCACGCAGAACAGCGCAACGGCTGCGGCAAGGCGGAATCGGTACGGCATAGGGCGCTCGGACCTCCCGGGGCGAACGTCAGCGATTTCGGGTTATGTGGCCCGCCGATCCCGAAATGCCGTACGTCGCTCGATCCTTCGGCAGCCCGGCTGGCTCAGAGAGCTCCGTGGCTTTGCGTCCCGTCCTCGCGGACGGTTTGCCCTTGTCGGGGAGGCGTGCCTCACCCCGCTTATCGGACGCTTTGGCGAAAGGGCTAAAGCGGCCCTGGACCTTCGTTCGAAAAAGGGCGCTGCGATACTTCGCCGGGCAACGGGGCGTGGCGCAGCCTGGCAGCGCGCGTGCTTTGGGAGCACGAGGTCCCGGGTTCAAATCCCGGCGCCCCGACTTATGGGCCTGATCGGCGTGACCGGCGCCACCGGCGGGATCGGCGGGCGCGTCGCGGCCGGCCTGGCCGAGCGCGGCCTGGAGCAGCGGCTGATCGTGCGCGACGCAGCGCGCGCGCCGGACCTCGGCGCCGAGGTCGCGGTCGCCGAGTACCGCGACGGCGCCGCGATGCGCGCGGCGCTCGACGGCGTGGACACGCTGCTGCTCGTGTCGGGCGCGGAGTCCGCGGACCGCGTCGCGGAGCACTTCAGCGCGGTCGACGCCGCGGCGGCCGCCGGCGTCTCGCGGATCGTCTACCTGTCGTTCATGGGCGCCGCGCCCGACGCGGTGTTCACCTTCGCGCGCGACCACCACGCGACCGAGGAGCGCATCCGCGCCGCCGGGATCGACCACACGTTCCTGCGCTCGTGCATGTACGCCGACTACGTGCCGGTGTTCGCCGGGCCGGACGGCGTGATCCGCGGCCCGGCCGGGCAGGGCCGGGCGGCGTTCGTGGCGCGCGACGACATCGGCGAGGTGGCGCTGGCCGTCCTCGCGAGCGCGGACGGCCATTCGGGGAACACCTACGACATGACCGGTCCGGAGGCCCTCTCGCTGCGACGACGCCGCGAAGCTGGTGTCCGAGGCGGCGGGGCGCGAGGTCGTCTACGAGGAGGAGACGCTCGAGGAGGCGCGCGAGTCACGCCGCCCGAGCGGGCACCCGGACTGGGAGATCGAGGGCTGGGTCACCTCCTACGCGGCGATCGCCGCCGGCGTGCTGGAGCGCGTCAGCGACACCGTCGAGCGGATCACCGGCCGCCCGCCGCGGTCGCTGGCCGACTTCCTGCGGGAGCATCCCGAGAGCTACCGGCACCTCACCGGCTGATCCCGCCGGTGGACGCGACCAACTCCGCCGGCTACGTCGCCCCGATCGGCCTGAGCGCCGATCCGGTGGTCTTCACCCTGCTCCACGGCCGGCTGTCCGTGCTGCTGGCGCGGCGGCTCGAGGAGCCCCAGCGCGGCATGTTCGCGCTGCCGGGCGGGTTCGTCGGCGAGTCCGAGTCGCCCGAGCAGACCGCCGAGCGCAAGCTGCGCGAGAAGACCGGCGTCGGCTCGGTCTACCTGGAGCAGCTGCGCACCTACGCCGAGCCGGGCCGCGACCCGCGCGGCTGGCTGCCCTCGATCGCCTACATGGCGCTCGTCGCGCCCGAGGCGCTCCCGGAGGACACGCCCGCCGACCGCGAGGCGAGCTGGCACCCGGTCGACGACCTCCCGGAGCTCGCGCTCGACCACGCGCGGATCGTCGACGACGGCCTGTGGCGCCTGCGCGCGCGCGTCGCCGACAAGGCGTGGTTCGTCCGCGTCGCGGGCGGTCTGCTCCCCGAGACCTTCACGCTCGGACAGGCCCAGCGGCTCTACGAGGCGCTGCGCGGCGAGGCCGTCGATCCCGCCAACTTCCGGCGCGACGTGAAGGCGACTGGTTCGCTGGCTGACACAGGTGAGCGGCGCACCGAGGGGCCGGGGCGCCCGGGCACGCTCTACCGGCTCGCCGCTGGAGCCCCTTGACTGTCCGTCAACGTATGTTCGACTGAATTTTTCCCCGCAACAGGGAGCCTCTCCGTAGTCTCGCGCCACGCAAGGGAGGCTCCACTGTTGCTGCAAAGGAAGGCACTGATGCTCGAAGTTCTCGGACGCCGGCAGCGTACTGGCGTTCTCGTGGCCGTGCTGGCGTTCGCGTTGGCGATCTTCGCCAGCCCGGCGTCCGCCGCCAACTTCACGCCGGGGGCCGGGACGTACAACGGCGAACACCTCCACCTTGAAGCTCACGGGGCCCGGGGGCACCGACATCACCGGCGCGGTCGAGGGGACGACCGCGGTGTTCCGCTTCGGCACGGTGAGCATCCCGGCCGGGGCGACGATCAACGCCACCGGCAGCCGGCCGTTCAAGATCGTGGCGTCGGGCAACTTCACGCTCGGCGGGGTCATCAACGCCAGCGGCAGCACGCCGGCGAACTTCCAGATCGGCCCGATCACCCCGGGCGCCGGTGGTGGATCGGGCGGTTCGGTGCTCCCGAACTCCGGCGGCGGCTCCGGCGGCGGCGGCGGCTCCACGTCGAACGTGAACGGCGCCGGGGTGGCGGCTTCGGCGGCGCGGGCGCCCGCGGAGGCGTCAACGACGGCGGTGCGAACGCCTTCGCCGGCGGCACCTACGGCAACCTGAACTCGACGCTCCAGGGCGGCAGCGGCGGCGGCGGCGGCGACGGCGTCGGCGGCGGGGGTGGCGGCGGCGCGATCGCGATCTTCGGCGCGACCCTCACGATCAGCGGCACGGTGCGCGCCGATGGCGGCGGCGGAGCCGTCGGCGGCAACGGCGCGTCGGGCGGCGGCTCGGGCGGCGGCATCTTCCTCCACGGCGACGTCATCAACGTCACGGGCTCGCTGTTCGCCCGCGGCGGCGACGGCGGCAACGGCGGCTGTTGTGGCGACGGCGGCGCGGGCGGCGGCGGCCGCATCGCCTATCAGTACGGGAACCTGGTCAACGACGGCACCAACGTGAGCGTCGCCGGCGGGAGCTCGGGCGTGCGCGACACGCCCCCGTGCGGCTGCGGCACCGGCAACCCGAGCCCCGACACGTTCGGCGGCGCGGGCGTCGTCACCAAGCGCCAGGGCACGACCGTGGCGACGACAACGCGGCCTCCGGCGTCTCGCCGACCACCGCGACCCTGAACGGCACCGTGAACCCGCAAGGCAACACGACGTCTGTTCTTCTTCCAGCTCGGCACCACGACGGCCTACGGCGGCCAGTCGCCGGCCGCGGCCGCGCCGGTCGGCTCCGACACCGCCCCGCGACGGCCGTGTCCACGGCGCTGTCGGGCCTGACGCCGGGCACGACCTACCACACCGCGCGGCGGCGACCGACTCGCTCGGCTTCACGCGCGTCGGCGCCGACGCGACCTTCACGACCGTCTCGACGTCCGTGCCGGGCGGCGGCGGAACCGGTGGCGGCGGAACCGGTGGCGGAGGAACCGGTGGCGGAGGAACGACCGCGTCCCTGCGCACCATGGCCGTGACGGTGGGCTACGCCTTCTTCCCGAAGAACCCCAAGAAGAACACCCGGTTCGCGGAGTTCGTGGCCAACAACGTGCCCAAGGGCTCGAAGCTCGTCGCTCGGTGCGTGACCGCCAAGGGCAAGAAGTGCAAGGGCAAGCTCGGCAAGGTGTTCACGATCAAGAAGACCAAGAAGAAGACGCTGAAGATCGGGAACCTCAACAAGAAGTACCCGGCCGGCGTCCAGCTCGAGCTGATCGTCTCGAAGAAGGGCTTCAAGACCCAGGTGAAGATCATCAAGGTCCGGAAGAACGCCAAGCCGGTGATCTCCACGAGGTGCATGCTCCCGCCGTCCACGAGGCGGAGAAGCTGCTGAGCTCGGAGCCTCGCGCGCGCCCTCGGAGACCCCGGGGGCGCGCCCGCTCAGCTCTAAGCTCCGGGTTGCGAGCCCCTGTAGCTCAGCTGGATAGAGCAGCGGACTTCTAATCCGCAGGTCCCCCGTTCGAATCGGGGCAGGGGCGTCACTCGCCGCCGGCGAGGGCCCGTGGTAGCTTCGCGCCGGTGCTCGAGGAGGCCGACGTCAACCGCCGGGACTTCGTGCACTACGTCCGGCAGGTGGCTCAGCCCGGCGCGGTGGTCCTCGACTACGGCTGCGGGACGGGTCGACGGTGCGGATGCTGCGCGCCGCGGGATACGAGGCGTACGGCGTGGATATCGCGTGGCCCGGCGCCAGCGATCGGCGATCTCGAGGAGCTGGGCTTCGGCGGCGGCGACCTGCGGTCCTACGACGAGGGCGGCAGGCTGCCGTTCGACGACGACATGTTCGACGTCGTGGTCAGCAACCAGGTGTTCGAGCACGTGGTCCCGATCGAGCGCTCCGTCGAGGAGATCGAGCGCGTCCTCAAGCCCGGCGGCGTCCACTACCACCACTTCCCGTCACGGACCGTCCTGCGCGAGGGACACATCGGCATCCCGCTCGCGCACCTCCTGCCGGACGGCCGCGCTCCGGCTGCTCGACACCACCGCGCTGCGCCGGCTCGGGCGTCGGCATGCGCAAGGACGAGCGGCCGGCACGCGAGTGGGCCGCGGAGAAGCTGGCCTGGGTCGATGCGTGGACGGTCTACCGGCCGCTGAGCGAGATCCACGCCGTGATCGGCCGCCGGGCGCGGCTCGCGCACCGCGAGATCGACTACTGCCGCTTCCGGGCGGGCGACCGTCGGTGGCTGAACGCCACTGCTCGAGCCCGGCCTGCGGCTCGTCCCCGCCTCGGAGGCGATCTCCGGCGGCTGGCATTCGAGGCGATCGAGGCCCGCCCGCTCGACCCGTCAGGCTGAGCCGCGCCGCGACACTCCGTTCGTTGGCGCGTCGGCATTCACGCGTGTGCGCTGCGGTTGCGGTCAGGGTAAGCCGCTGAGCGCGATGCAGAGCGGCGCGAACGGCGTTCACTGCACTACTCTCCCGCCCGGAAGTCGATGGGGAGGCGGCCCGCTGACGGGCCCGTTTGTGGCCCATGAGGATCAGTCGCGGCCGACGCTCCGAAAGGGGGTGGATCATGTCGGGCTACAAGTGCTGATCGAGGACCGACTTCCGGTTGCTTAGCGATATGGCCGTTGGGCCGTTAGTGTTGGCGTCGTGGAGGACGCCGCTGTGGCTCGCGTGAGATCCCGGCTGGTCAGGCGCCGGGCGGTTGTGGGCATCCATGGCACGCTGGCGCTCGTATTCGGGACAGCCGTGCTGCTCTGGGCCCCGGCGGTCGCGACGGCGGCTCCGCTGACGGTCGCCGTGCTGGTCGTGCTCGCCGTGGTCTCGGACCGGCACGACATCCCGCTCCCGAGCGGCATCAGGTTCGACGCCCTGATCGCGCTCGCTTTGATCTCCCTCGCGGTCGCCGGTCCGCGCGCGACGCTCCTCGTCGTGTCCGCGCCGATGCTCTTCAACGGGCTCACCGGCCACGAGCAGCTCACGCGCGCGGGCAACCTGGCCAACGCCGCCGCCTACTCGGCGTACACGCTCGCCGGCGGGGTCGCGCTGTCGCTGCTGCCGATGGAGCCGACGTCGGTCGCGGCCCTGCCGTGGCTCGTGTCCATCGGGTTCGCCCTGCTCGGGATCAACTGGCTCGTCGGGCCGGCGCTGTACGGCCCGCTGTGGCTCGGCCGCCCGATGAGCGACTTCACGCGGATGCTGTTCGACACCATCCACGTCGGCGCCGTGATGCTCATGCTCGGGGCGGTGACGGTGGTGGCGTACGAGCCCGCAGGGCTGTGGGCGCTGGCCGGCTTCGCGATGATCGCCGTCCTGCCGCAGAGCGCGCTGACCTTCGCGCTGCGGCCCCGCCCGGTGGCGCGGCTGGGCCGCCACCAGGCGACCCGCGCGTACGCCGGCGCCCTGGCCGTGCAGCTCCGGCTCACGCGCGAGCAGCGTCGCCACCTCGTCGAGGTCGCGAAGCGGCTCGAGCGCCGGCCGGCGACCGGCGAGCCGCTCGACTTCGCGGTCGCCACGAGCCGCAACCCGGGGGACACGCGGGTCGTCGCGGCGGAGCTGGTCAACGAGTCCTGGAACGGGACCGGCAAGCCGATCGGCCTGCGCGGGACGCTGATCCCGCTCAGCGCTCGCGTGCTCGCCGTCGCGGACGCGTGGAGCGCGGTGACCGCGGCGGGCACCGAGGAGCTCAGCCACGAGGCGGCCCTCGAGCGCCTCAGCGCGCTCTCCGGCACCGTGCTCGATCCGCGGATCGTGCGCGCGGCGGTCGCCGTCGTGGCCCAGGAGCGGGTGACGGCCGAGCAGCCCAGCCCGGAGCCCCGCCTCCATCGCCTGCCGCTGCCCGCGCCGCTGCGGCGCGCGCTGGCCTCGTCCTCCTAACCGACAGGCTCCGGCTCCGGCCCGCCGCGCCGAATGCGGTCGTCGAGCTCGACGACGACGGCCGTCCGTGACTCGTCCCAGAAGAACGTGAGCTCTTCGGCGGCGTACTCGACGCGGTCGGGGCGGGGGAGTGCGGCCTCGTCGATGAGGCGCAGGAACCGGTCCGCGGCAGCGCGGTGGCGGGCAGTTGCGAACACGAGCCGAGCGTCGCACTGCTCGCGTTGCGCGTGGTGCACGACCTGTGCCGGATCAGTGCACGAGGTGTGCCGATTTCGCGGGGGCCGCATCCGGCGCGGTGCGACCTCTCGAGCTGCGGCTCCCGAGGCTGTGCCGCACGGCGCCGAGTGCCGCGTCGCGAGCGCGCGTAACTGCGGCAGCTCCGCGAGGCGCGGCGGTGGTGACCACACAGGTCGTCATCGGTCCAGGGCGTTCGTTGCCGGCGGCTCGGGATCGGGCACTTGGCCGCGGGCTTCGCCGACGGCCGGGCCGTGGCGGTGAGCGCGACGGGGCGCCACTGCCCGCCTTCGGCCACCAGGCGCCAGCTGACGCGGAAGCGCCGGTGCACGACGGCGCAGTCGGATCGGTCGGTCGCCGCGAGGTCGTGGCTGACCGCCGCGACCTGCCCGTCGAGCTCGACGGCGATGCGCTCCGGATGGCTCGAGATCGTGGTCGCGTAGCCGGCCCGCCAGGCGGCGAAGTCGCCGAGCGCCGAGCGCACGGCGGGGGAGAGCATGTCCCACGCGTCGTGGAAGCGCCGGCCGTCGAGCGCCGCGTAGTACGTGCGGATGACCGACTCGGGCGGGGTCGCCGGCGTGACGACGGGCACTGGTGAGGCGGTGGGCGTCGGCGAAGCGGTGGGTGCCGGCGAAGCGGTGGGCGACGGCGAAGCGGTCGGGGCCGGCGAAGCGGTCGGGCGCCGGCGAAGCGGTCGGGGACGGCGTCGGCGGTGCGGTCGCCGACGGGGACGGCGAGGGAGCCGGGGTGGGCGTCTGCTCGAGGACGGTCTCCGGCGCCGGAGGGGGCGCCTTCCGGTCGGCGAACGTGACGGTGCGCTGTCGCACCGGCGAGCCGGCGGTGAGCATCACCACGAGGAGCACGGCGGCGACGACGGCGAGGACTCCTGCCGCGACGTTCGCGCGGGTCGGTGTGCACGATGCGGCCACCGTCCCAGCACTGGCTCGCGCGCGCCAGAAGCGCTCACGCAGCGATCAGGGACGACCCGATGCCCGTACGGGCAGCCCAACGGGCCCTTGCCCGCGCGGGCGAACACAAGAGGATCCATCGATGGGCGGTCTGCTTCGGTGCCTGCTGCGCGACGCTCGCCGGCCTCGCTCTGCTCCCGGCGGCGGCGCAGGCCGACGACGTTGCTCAACGACGACCGAGTCCGGACGTCGTGACGATCGT
The DNA here is from genome assembly GCA_963723395.1 of uncultured Solirubrobacteraceae bacterium. Classification (GTDB taxonomy): domain Bacteria; phylum Actinomycetota; class Thermoleophilia; order Solirubrobacterales; family Solirubrobacteraceae; genus DATFQI01. The sequence continues at coordinate 201,799 of CAVRQL010000014.1, forward strand.
CGACGACGAGGCGTCGGCCGAGACCATCACGATCGACGCCGGCGACGGGCAGATCACTCAGCCGACAGCGTCCCGCACCGATCCCGGGCTCGGCTGCACCGGCGATGCCAACGCGATGACGTGCGGCTGGGACGATCACCGGAGCTACGCGGTCGACCTCGGCGGCGACAACGACGGCGGTGAGACGACAAGTTCCGCGCCGACGGAGTGGCGGTGCAGGTCAGCGTCGCCGGCGGCGCCGGCAACGACACGCTCACGACGGGCGGCGGGCGACGACGTGCTGGCGGGCGGCGACGGCAACGACACGCTCGACGGCCGCGGCGGCACCGACGAGTACTTCGGCGAGATCGGCGACGACACGATCAAGGCGCGCGACAGCCTGGCGGAGCGGATCTCGTGCGGCGCCGGCAACGACGAGGCGCGACAACGACCCCGTCGACATCATCGCCGAGTGCGAGCGCGGCGTCGACAGCGATGCGGACGGGTTCTCCACCGCCGTCGACTGCAACGACGCGAACCCGAACATCTCGCCCGGCGACCCGGAGATCTTCGACAACGGGGTCGACGAGAACTGCGACGGGCGCGACAACCCGAACCTCGACGTCGACGGCGACGGGGTCCCGCGCCCGCTGGATTGCAACGACAACAACGCCGCGGATCCGGCCGACGGTGCCCGAGATCCGCGGCAACAAGGTGGACGAGAACTGCGACAAGCGGGCGCTCGCGTTCGCCGACCTGGGCGCCACGGTCTCCAACCAGTGGGTCTTCTCGCCGAGCTGGGCGCGCGTGCAGCGGCTCGTCGTCGTCAGCGCGCCGAAGGGCGCGCGCGATCACCTTCCGCTGCTCCGGCCGCAGCTGCCCGACGCGCAAGACGCGCCGCTTCCGGTCCAAGAGCGTGCTCAAGAAGGTCGTGCTCCACAAGGGCTTCCGGAAGGCGCGCCTGCGGCCCGGCACCCGGCTGCGGGTGACGATCACCGCCGCCCAGACCATCGGCCGCACCTACACGTACACGGTCGCGCGCGGCGAGCCGCCCCGCAGCAAGATCGTCTGCCGGGCCCCCGGCGCGAAGCGGAGCCGGTCGTGCTGAGGCGCGCGCTGCTCATCGCCCTCGCCGCGGCGCTGCTCGCTCCCGGCCGCCGCCAGCGCCGGCACGTTCACGGTCGACGGCCGGACGCTCATCTACGACGGCGACGCCGGCGACGACGAGATCGCGGGCTTCGACACCGGCACTAGCTACCGGTTCACGCGCTTCGGCGGCCGCGACGCTCGGGCGGCGACGGTGCAACGTCTCGCCGGACTGGCAGAGCGTCGACTGCCCCAAGAACGCGCATCGACATCGTCGAGCTGCGCCTCGAGCGGCGGCGACGACGTCGCGGCGATCGCGTCGAACGTCCACGTGCCCGTGCGCTTCCTACGGCGGCGACGGCAACGACGGCCTGTTCGGCGGCGGCGGGCCGGACACGTTCTTCGGCGGTGCCGGCGACGACAACATCGTCTCCCGCGACAACCAGGGCGAGCAGGTCGACTGCGGCGTCCGGGCAACGACACCGCGATCAGCGACGACGCCGACACGCCGCATCTCGTGCGAGGAGATCGAGGGCGACGCCGACTTCGACGGCGTGCGCCGCCCGGCCGACTGCAACGACGCGAACGCCGGGATCCGGCCCGGCGTCGCGGACATCCCCGACGACGGCATCGACCAGGACTGCTCCGGCGCCGACGCCACCAACCTCGACGCCGACGGCGACGGCTCGCCCCGCCCGCAGGACTGCGACGACCGCAACGCGAAGGTCAAGCCGGGAGCGAAGGAGGTCGTCGGCAACCGCGTCGACGAGAACTGCGACACCGAGGCCGTGCAGTTCCTGGGCATCGGCGGCGTCGTGCGCAACCGCTGGGCGCCGTTCGGCGCGCGCACGGTGAACCGCAACCTCTCGGCCCGCGACCTCCCGCGCGGGACGCGGATCGAGGTGCGCTGCTCCGGCTCCGGCTGCCCGTTCCGCAAGGTCGTGCGCCGCGTGCGCAACAGGCGCGCCGTGAACCTGCACGGCCCGTTCGGCAACGCCGGCCTCGCGCGCGGAGCGAAGGTGGAGGTGCGGCTCTCCCGCGCCGGCCGGATCGGCCGCATCCTGCGCTACCGCATGACCTCGACGCCGGGCGTGCCGAGCGTCGAGTTCAAGTGCCGCCCGCCGGGCGGCCGCGTCCGCGACTGCTGAGCACGAACCGCCGCGATCGGCGATGATGCCGCCCCGTGGGGGTGAGCACCGGACCGGGTGCGCGCGTGCGCCGGCTCGAGGATCCGTCGCTGCTGCGGGGCGAGCGGCGCTACACGGACGACCTGCCGGAGCCGGGCGCGAAGTACGTCGCCTTCGTGCGCTCGCTGTTCGCCCACGCGCGGATCGCCTCGATCGAGACCGCCGCCGCGGCCGCCGCGCCCGGGGTGGCGGGCGTGTACACGGCGGAGACGCTGCCGCTCGGGCCGATGCCGGCCGGTGCGGCCGCGGAGGCGATGCGGCGCCCCGTGATCGCCTCGGGCGTCGTCCGCTTCGCGGGTGAGATCGTGGCCGCGGTCGTGGCCGACACGCGGGCCCGCGCGGTCGACGCCGCCGAGCTGGTGGAGGTCGACTACGACCCGCTGGAGCCGCTGATCGACCCAGCGCGGGCGCTCGACGACGGCGCCCCGCTCCTGTTCGAGGGCGGCAACCTCGCCGCCGAGGGCACCGTGGGCGGCGGGGACGCGCTCGCCGGCGCCGAGGTGACGATCTCCGCGAGGTTCGTCAACCAGCGGCTCGCGGCGGTGCCGCTGGAGCCCAGCGCCTACCTCGCCGCGCCCGACCCCGACCGCCCGGGCGGTCTCGTGCTGTGGACCCCGAGCCAGGGCGCCCACGGCCACCGCGACGCGATCGCGCCGTGCCTGGGGATCGCGCCCGAGCTCCTGCGCGTGATCTCGCCCGCCACCGGCGGCGGGTTCGGCGCCCGCATCGGCGCGTACCCCGAGGCGGCGGTCACGGTCGCGCTCGCGCGCGAGCTCGGCGGCCCCGTGCGGTACGTCGAGACCCGCTCGGAGACGATGAACTCGATGAACCACGGGCGGGCGCAGATCCAGGAGGTCGAGCTCGCGGGCACGCGCGACGGCCGCGTCACCGGCCTCAAGGCGCACGTGACGGCCGACGCCGGCGCGTACCCCGCGGACGCCACCGACATGCCCGCCCTCACCGGCCTGATGGCGTGCGGCGTCTACGACATCCCGGTCGTGGACTACAGCTACTCGCTGGTCGTCACCAACACGACGCCGATCGGCGCCTACCGCGGCGCCGGGCGCCCGGAGGCGACGGCGATGATCGAGCGGGCGATGGACCTCTACGCGCGCGAGATCGGGCTCGACCCCGCGGAGGTCCGCCGCCGCAACATGATCTCCGAGCTTCCCGCACGAGACGGTGACCGGCGCGAGCTACGACTCCGGCGCCTACGCGGCGGCGCTCGACGCCGTGCTCGAGGCGGCCGGCTACGAGGAGCTGCGTGCCGAGCAGGCCGCGCGGCGCGAGGCCGGGGGCCCGCTCCAGCTCGGCATCGGCCTGTGCACCTACGTCGAGTGGACCGGCTTCGGCAGCGAGTTCGCGGCCTGCGAGGTCGGCGAGGACGGCGTCGTGACCGTGCTCAGCGGGACGTCCGCCCACGGGCAGGGCCACGAGACCGCGTACGCCCAGCTCGTCTCGGGCGCCCTCGGCGTGGCGCTCGAGGACGTCCGGCTCGTCCAGTCCGACACGGGCCGCGTCGCGCGCGGCACCGGCACGGCCGGCTCGCGCTCGCTGCAGATCGGCGGCAGCGCGGTGCACCACGCCACGGCCGAGGTGCTCGAGCAGGGCCGCGCGCTCGCGGCACGCCTCCTCGAGGCCGACCCCCAGGACATCGTCGTCCACCCGGGCCGCGGCCTCGGCGTGGCGGGCTCTCCCGGCACCGCTCTCTCGTGGGGCCGGCTCGCCGCCGAGAACGGCGGCCTGACCGCCGAGCACGACTTCAAGCCGCCCGACTCGACGTATCCGTTCGGCGCCCATCTCGCCCTCGTCGAGGTCGACGTCGAGACCGGGTCCACGCGGCTCGTGCGCCACGTGACCGTCGACGACGCGGGCACGATCGCCAACCCGATGATCGTCGAGGGGCAGGTGCACGGCGGCATCGCGCAGGGCGTCGCCCAGGCGCTGTTCGAGGAGGTCGCCTTCGACGAGGACGGCAACAACCTCACGGGCACGCTCGTCTCCTACGCGATGCCCAGCGCGGGCGACCTGCCGATGTTCGAGACCCAGCGCACCGAGACCCCGACGCCGCGCAATCCGCTCGGCGCCAAGGGGATCGGCGAGGCCGGCACGATCGGCTCGACCCCGGCCGTGTGGAACGCGGTCATCGACGCGCTGTCGCACCTCGGCGTCAGCCACGTCGACATGCCCGCCACGCCCCAGCGGGTGTGGCGCGCGATCGCCGATGCGTGAGAGAGTCGCGTCATGGCCTCCGACTACGAGCGCCGCACCTCCGCCACGACGCTCGCCGGGCTGCCCGGTGAGATCGCGAGCGCCGTCGCCGAGCACACGGAGCAGCGCGACCTGACGCTGGCGCCCGACGCGCCGGCCTACCTCACCAACAGCCGGCGCCTGCACAAGCCGGGCCTGCTCGAGCGGCTGACCGGTACGGGCGACAAGGACGCCGAGCACCTCACCGCGCTGGTGATCGGCGCGCGCGACATCGTCGTCTGCACGCACGGCGCGGAGCGCGGCACGGCCGTGCTCTCGACCCGGCTGGAGCAGGCGAGCGTCAGCACGCGCCTGTCGCCGGCCGACGACGGCATGTCGGTGTGCGGCTTCCCGGTGTCGGGCGAGATCGGGTCGTTCTACGTCGGCCTCGGCGACCCCGACGGCGACGCCGCCCGCGACGCCCTGCGCGCCGCGATCAAGGCCGCGAAGGCCACATAGGCCCGATTCGCGATATCACTCCCCTGTGCCGGAGCGGAGGATCACGCGCGAGGACGTCGCTTCGGCGGTCGGCGCGCGGCAGGAGCTGGGTGAGGACCTCGAGCCCGCCGTGGTCGACGCGTTCCTCGACAAGGTCGAGGCCGCGATCGAGGAGCGCACCAAGGCCGAGCGCGCGAAGGTCGTGCGCAAGCACGCCTACGACGACAACTCCGGCCAGCGCCTCGCGCTGGCGATCGTGTCACTCGGGACCGGCATCCCGATCACGGCGATCGCCGCCGAGCAGGGAGGCGTCCTGGGCATCGTCGTCGCCTGGGCCGGGATCGTCGGCGTCAACGTCGCCAACGCGCTCAAGCGCGACTGAGGAGGAGCACATGTCAGAGACCGCCGTGCAGCCCGCCGCCGCCGAGGTGGACGGCTGGCTGGAGCGCTTCGAGGACGCGCTGACGCGCGAGGACCCCGCGGCGGCGGCCGAGCTCTTCCTCGAGCGACAGCTACTGGCGGGACCTGATCGCCTTCACCTGGAACATCAGGACGGTCGAGAGCCCCGACGGCGTCCAGGACATGCTCGAGCAGACGCTCGCCGCCGTCAGGCCCCGCAACTGGCGCGCCGCCGAGCCGCCCACCGAGACCGACGGCGTGATCGAGGCGTGGATCGAGTTCGAGACCGAGGCCGGCCGCGGCAACGGCCACCTGCGCCTGAAGGACGGCAGGGCGTGGACGCTGCTGACCGCGCTGTACGAGCTCAAGGGCTTCGAGGAGTCCAAGGGCGCCGACCGCCCGAAGGGCGTCCAGCACGGCGCCAGCCGGGACCGGCTGAGCTGGATGGAGGCGCGCCGCAAGGAGGCCGACGAGCTCGGCTACACGCGCCAGCCCTACGTCGTCGTGATCGGCGGCGGCCAGGGCGGGATCGCGCTCGGCGCGCGCCTGCGCCAGCTCGGCGTCCCGGCCATCGTCATCGAGCGCAACGAGCGCGCCGGCGACTCCTGGCGCCAGCGCTACAAGTCGCTCTGCCTGCACGACCCGGTCTGGTACGACCACCTGCCCTACCTGAAGTTCCCCGCCAACTGGCCGGTGTTCTCGCCCAAGGACAAGATCGGCGACTGGCTGGAGATGTACACGCGGGTGATGGAGCTCAACTACTGGGCCTCCACCACCGCCAAGAGCGCCACCTACGACGAGGACGCCCAGGAGTGGACGGTGGTCGTCGACCGCGAGGGCGAGGAGGTCACGCTCCGCCCGAAGCAGCTCGTGCTCGCCACCGGCATGTCCGGCAAGCCGCGGGTGCCCGAGATCCCCGGCATGGACGACTTCCGAGGCGACCAGCACCACTCCTCCCAGCACCCGGGGCCGGACGCCTACACGGGCAAGAAGGCCGTCGTGATCGGCTCCAACAACTCCGCCCACGACATCTGCGCGGCGCTGTGGGAGGCGGGCGCGGACGTGACGATGGTGCAGCGCTCCTCGACGCACATCGTCCGCAGCGACACGCTGATGGACATCGGGCTGGGCGCGCTCTACTCCGAGCAGGCGGTGGAGTCCGGCATGACCACCGAGAAGGCGGACATGACGTTCGCCTCGCTGCCCTACCGGATCCTGCACGAGTTCCAGATCCCGCTCTACGACCAGATGCGCGAGCGCGACGCCGACTTCTACGCGCGCCTCGAGCGGGCCGGCTTCCTGCTCGACTGGGGCGAGGACGGCTCCGGGCTGTTCATGAAGTACCTGCGCCGCGGCTCGGGCTACTACATCGACGTCGGCGCCTCCGAGCTGGTCGCCAACGGCGACGTCAAGCTCAAGACCGGGCAGGTCGTGCGGCTCTCCGAGGACGCGGTCGTGATGGAGGACGGCACCGAGCTGCCCGCCGACCTCGTCGTCTACGCGACCGGCTACGGCTCGATGAACGGGTGGGCCGCCGACCTCATCTCCCAGGAGGTGGCCGACAAGGTCGGCAAGTGCTGGGGCCTCGGCTCGGACACCGCCAAGGACCCCGGCCCGTGGGAGGGCGAGCAGCGCAACATGTGGAAGCCGACCCAGCAGGAGGCGCTGTGGTTCCACGGCGGCAACCTGCACCAGTCGCGCCACTACTCGCTCTACCTCGCGCTGCAGCTGAAGGCGCGCGCCGAGGGGATCGAGACGCCGGTGTACGGGCTCCAAGAGGTCCACCACACCTCATGACCGAGCCCGCGCCGCGGGGTCGCAACCCCTACGACACGTCCGGCGTCGAGCGCGGCGAGGACGGGATCGCCCGCTACACGAACCGCCCGGCCTCGCTCGTGCACATGCTGCGCGCGACCGTCGACCGGCACGGCGACGGCCTCGCGATCGCCGAGATCGGCGGCGACCGGGTGACCTACGAGGAGCTGTGGGAGCGCGCGTCGCGCGTCGCGGGCGGGCTGCGCGCGCAGGGCATCGAGCGCGGCGACCGCGTCGCGATCCGGCTTCCGAACGGGCTCGACTGGGTGCTCGCGTTCTGGGGCGTGCAGCTCGCGGGAGCGGTGGCGGTGCCCGTCAACACGCGCTTCAAGGACTCCGAGGCGCAGTACGTGATCGACGACTCGGGCGCCGCGTACGTGTTCGGGGACGCTGCCCGACGGCGACCCCGTCGCGGTCGAGGACCTACGGCCGGACGACCTCGCCGCGATCTTCTACACGAGCGGCACGACCGGCTTCCCGAAGGGCGCGATGACGTCGCACGCGAACTTCCTCGCCAACAGCGAGAACGCCGTCCGCTGCGTGGGGCTGGACCGCGACGCCGGCAACGAGATCGCCACGATCGTCAACGTGCCGCTGTTCCACGTGACCGGCTGCAACAGCCAGCTGATCGTCACCAACGAGCTCGGCGGCCGCGTGTACGTGCTCACCAACCCGATGGACCTCGACGGCTTCTTGAGGACCGCGAGCGAGGAGCGCGTCGGGATGCTCACCAGCGTGCCCGCCATCTACCACGCGCTGACGCGCCACCCCAAGTTCGCCGAGACCGACCTGAGCGCCTCGACGCGGATCTCCTACGGCGGCGCGCCGATCGCCGCCGACGCCGTCCACAAGATCATGGAGGCGTTCCCGCACGCGCGGGTCGGCAACGGCTTCGGGCTCACCGAGACCTCGTCGCTGACCTCCTACCTCCCGCACGAGGAGGCCGCCGAGCACGCCGACTCGGTCGGCTTCGCGATGCCGGTGTGCGACATCGCGATCGACGAGCCGGACCCGGAGACCGGGGTGGGGGAGCTGCTCGTCCGCGGGCCCAACGTCGTGCAGGGCTACTGGAACAAGCCGGAGGCGACCGCCGACACCTTCGTCGACGGCTGGCTGCACACCGGCGACCTGGCGCGCGTCGACGACGACGGGCTGCTCTACATCGTCGACCGCATGAAGGACATGATCAACCGCGGCGGCGAGAACGTGTACTCGATCGAGGTCGAGAGCGCGCTCGCCGGCGCGCCGGGCGTCGGCGAGGTCGCCGCCCTCGGCGTGCCCGACGACATGATGGGCGAGAAGGTCGGCGCGGTGATCGTGCCGGCCGGCGAAGGCGAGCTGGACGTGCAGGCGGTGATCGCGCACGCGCGCGAGCGCGTGGCCGACTTCAAGGTGCCGCAGTACGTCGCGGTGCGAGAGGATCCGCTCCCACGCAACCCCGGCGGCAAGGTGCTCAAGGCCCAGTTGCGCGACGAGACCGAATGGGGAGAGCCGCTTCGATGATCGAGACCGTGCAGGGCGCGCTGGACCCGGGCGAGCTGGGCCCGACGCTGATCCACGAGCACGTCCGGTTCCGCGACGAGGCGGTGGCCGAGAACTGGCCCGGCCGCTACGACGACGAAGCCGACCTGGCGGCCGCCGTGGAGGCGGTGAACGGCGCCAAGGGTCACGGGATCCGCACGATCGTCGACCCGACCGCGATGTTCGGCGGCCGCGACGTGCGCTTCATGCGCACGGTGGCCGAGGCGACCGGCGTGCGGATCGTGCCCTGCACCGGGATCTACACCTACGACTACCTCCCGCACTACTTCGAGAACCGCGACGAGGACGCGATCGCCCAGCACTTCGTCGACGACATCGAGCAGGGCATCCAGGGCACCGACATCAAGGCGGCGTTCCTCAAGTGCGCGGCCGACGCGCCCGGGGTGACCGAGCACATCGAGAAGATCCACCGGGCCGTCGCGCGCGCCAGCGTGCGCACGGGAGCGCCGATCATGGCCCACTCGCGCCCGGCCTCCAACACCGGCCCGCGCCAGGTCGAGATCTTCCTCGAGGAGGGCGTCGACCCGGGCAAGATCCAGATCGCGCACACCGGCGACAGCGACGACCTGGACTACATCGAGGGACTGCTGGAGACCGGCGTGTGGATCGGCCTCGACCGCTACGGGCTCGACCTCTACCTGCCCTTCGACAAGCGCAACGCGACGACCGCCGAGCTGCTGCGCCGCGGCTACGCCGACCGGCTGTTCCTCTCGCAGGACTTCTGCGCCACCATCGACTGGTTCCCCGAGGAGGCCGTGCAGGGGCTGATGGACGCCGGGCTGGTGCGGGGCTGGTCGATGTCGCTCGTCTTCGAGGAGGTCCTGCCGTGGCTGCGCGAGCAGGGCGTGTGGGACGACGCCACGTACAAGACCGTCTTCGAGGACAACCCGAAGCGATGGCTGGACCGCTGACGGCGGCGGAGCTCACCGCCGCCTACCGCTCCCGCGAGCTGTCGCCGGTCGAGGCGACCGAGGCGGGCCTGGCGCGGATCGAGGACCGCGACGGAGAGCTCAACGCGTTCTGCCTCGTCGACGGCGAGCGGGCGCTCACCGACGCGCGCGCCTCCGAGCAGCGCTGGGCGCGCGGCGAGCCCGCCGGGCCGCTGGACGGCGTCCCCGTCGGCGTCAAGGACCTGCTGGTCACGCGCGGGTGGCCGACGCTGCGCGGCTGCCGCGCGATCGACCCCGCCGGGCCGTGGGAGGACGACGCGCCGGTCGTCGCCGCGCTGCGCCGCTCGGGCGCCGTGCTCCCCGGCAAGACGACGACGCCCGAGCTGGGCTGGAAGGGCGTCACCGACAGCCGCCTGGAGGGCGTCACGCGCAACCCGTGGGACCCGTCGCGGACGCCGGGCGGCTCCAGCGGCGGGAGCGCCGCCGCGCTGGCCGCCGGCATGGTGCCGCTCGCGCTCGGCACCGACGGCGGCGGCTCGATCCGGATCCCGTGCGCCTTCACCGGGCTGCCGGGGCTCAAGCCGACGTTCGGCCGCGTGCCCGCCTGGCCGGCCAGCCCGTTCGGCCCGGTCTCGCACGTCGGCCCGATGGCGCGCACCGTCACCGACGTCGCGCTGCTGCTCGACGTGATGGCCGAGCCCGACGCGCGCGACTGGCTCGCGCTGCCGCCCGCCCGCACGAGCTTCGCGGCCGGCATCGACGACGGCGTACGCGACCTGCGGATCGCCTTCAGCCCGGAGCTGGGCTACGCGGCCGTCGACCCGGAGGTGGCGGCGCTGGTCAGCCGCGCGGCGCTCGCGTTCGCCGAGCTGGGCGCCCACGTCGAGCTGGTCGACCCCGGCTTCGCGGACCCGCGCGAGGCGTTCGACGTGCTGTGGTCCTCCGGCGCCGCACGCGCCGTCGCCATCACCGGCGAGGTCGACGATCCCGGGCTGCGCGAGGTGGCCGCGGCGGGCGGCCGCTACGCGGCGACGGAGTACATCGCGGCGCTGCAGACGCGCGACGCGCTCGCCATCACGATGAGCGCCTTCCACCAGGAGTGGGACCTGCTGCTGACCCCGACGCTGCCGCTGGCCGCCTTCGAGGCGGGGCGCGAGGTCCCGGACGGCGCGGCCGACCCGCGCTGGCCCGGCTGGACCCCGTTCTCGTTCCCGTTCAACATGACCCAGCAGCCCGCCGCCACGGTGCCGTGCGGCTTCACCGCCGCCGGCCTGCCCGTCGGGCTGCAGGTCGTCGGCCCCCGGTACGCGGACGCGCTCGTGCTCCGCGCCGCCAGGGCGTACGAGTCAGCGCACCCACAACCCACGCTGGCCGGGGAATAAAGCCCCACCCCGGACGTCCCGGGGTGCATGCGACCTCTCCTGCTCTGCGCGACGCTGCTCGCCGCCTCCCTCCTCCTCGCCCAGGCGGCCTCCGCCGCGACGGTGTCGCGTCTCGGGAAGACGACCTCGCTCTCCATCACCGCCGATCCGGGCAGCGCCGCCAACGACATCGACCTCGACTTCTGCGACCAGGGATCGTGCGCCGGCCAGGTGCGCATCCGCGATCGCGGCGACACGCTGACCGTCGACCCGCTCACCGCGGCGTGCATCCGCGGCCGGGACCGTGGCCCCGGGCGTCGTCGTCGGCGTGCTCGGTGACGGGCCTGGCGCGCATCGGGCTGCGGCTGGACGAGGGCGACGACCGGCTGACGATCGACGGGGGCGGGTTCTCCGGGGCGCTCGGCGTCCCGATGACCGCCGAGGGCGGGCCGGGGAACGACACGCTGGCGGGCGGCCTGGCCGCCGACACGCTCGACGGCGGCGACGGCGACGACGCGCTCAACGGCGGCACCGGCCCGGACACGGTGTCCGGCGGGGCGGGCGCCGACGCGATCGAGGCGCGCGACGCCACCGCGGACCGGCTGGACTGCGGCGACGGCGTGGACATCGCGGCATTCGACGCGATCGACAGCGCGGCCGGCTGTGAGCCGCCGCCGCTGGGCGTCGTGACGCCGGCCCCGCTCGCGCCGGCCCCGCAGGCGCCCGCCGCGCGCCGCCAGATGGCGGTCGGGCTGGCCTTCGCGATCTTCCCGCGGCCGCGGGCCACCAGCCGGTTCACCGAGCTGGTGCTCCGCCGCGTGCCGCGCGGCTCCAAGGCCGTGGTCCGGTGCATCGGCCGCTGCGGGGGCGTGCGGCGGCTGACCAAGCGCGACACCCGCTCGAGCGTCCGGCTGGACCGCTTCGAGCGGCGCTACCGGCCCGGCACGCGGATCGAGGCGGTGATCTCGAACCCGGCGTTCGTGACCCAGGTGAAGGTCCTCACGGTGCGGCGCAACCGCAGCCCGCGCATCGTCACGCGATGCGTGCTGCCGGGCGCGTCGAAGCGGACCCGCTGCGGGGCGTGAGCAGCCGCTCCGCGAGGGCCGCGCCGGCGACCTCGGCGCCCGCGGCGCTGAGGTTGTAGCCGTTGGCGCAGCGCAGGCGCGGGTCGTCGCCGACGGCGTCCGCGAGGTCGATGCACTCCACGTCCGCGCGGGCGCAGACCGCGCGGACGTCCTCCCACACGCGGGCCTCGACCGCCCGCTGGGAGCGCGTGGCGTGCAGCCGCGGGTAGGGCTGGATCACGCCGAGGCGCGCTTCCGGCCACGCCTCGCGCGCCGCGGCCAGGAACCGCTCCAGCCCCGCGGCGCCCGGGTAGGGCAGCCGCTCGCGCCCGAGCCGGCGCGTCACGGGGCGCAGGACGCGGTAGCCCGCGAACACCCGGTCGCCCAGTCGGCGGCCGATGTCCTCGCGCAGGCGCAGGAACTTCGACGTGTCGGGGAGCACCGTGCGGCGGGCGTACGCGGCGCCGATCTGCACGAGCACGACGTCGGGGTCGCCGCTGAGGCGGAGGTGCCGCCCGAGGTCGTCGAGTTCGGGCAGCCACTCGAACATCGTCGTGAAGACCGCCGAGAACTCGAGCGGGATCCGCTCGGCCAGCACGTGCGGCCAGCCCATCGGGTTGTGGACGCCGTGCGAGCGGTCCATCGCCCGCATCGAGCAGTCGCCGTAGAACGCGAGGCGCAGCGCGGCGTCGTCTCCGCTCGCGCTGCCGGGCCAGCGGCGGGTCGGGTCGACGGGCAGCGGGCCGAGCGCACGGTGGTAGACCGGGCGCAGCCAGCGGCGCACCTGGGCGCGAGCGTCCATGCGCCGGGGATGCTAGCCCTCCAGCCCGCGCCCGGTCCCGCCGAGCTTGCCGCGCACCTCCTCGAAGTACTTCTCGGCGTTGTCCGGGGTGATCAGCTTCGCGCCCGTGTCGACCTTCTTCTTCACGCGCTTCCCGTCGAGCTTGGCGAGCGCCTCCTCGACGCCCACCTTCGCCATGCCGTAGGGGTCCTGGGCGATCGTCGCCTGCATGTCGCCGCCGAGGATCGCCTGCGTGGTCTCGAGCGCCCCGTCGAAGCCGATCAGCTTGATGTCGTCGGTCTTCTTGTGGGCGGCGATGGCCTGGATCGCGCCGAGCGCCATCTGGTCGTTGGCGGCGAACACGGCGTCCACGTCGGAGTTGGTCTGGAGGATGTCCTCCATCGCTCCGACCGCCTGCTCGCGGTCGAACTGCCCCGTGATCTCCTTGACGATCCGCGTCTTCGCCTCGGCCTTCTTCAGCCCGGCCTTGACGCCGTCGACGCGCTCGATCCCGACCTGGGAGCCGGGGATGCCGGAGATGATCGCGAGCGTCCCCTTGCCCTTGAGCAGCTTGGCGATGTACTCGCCGGCCTTCTCGCCGCCGACCTTGTTCTCCGTGCCGACGTAGGCGGTCTTGGGCTTCCAGTCGGGGATGTCGGAGTCGAACAGGACCACGGGGATCCGCTTGGCCGCCTTCTCGAGCACCGGCTTGAGCAGGTCGGAGTCCGCCGGGGCGATGACCAGCGCGTCGACCTTCTGGGCGAGGAGGTTCTCGACGAGGTCGATCTGCTCGACGATCTGGGTGTCGTCGCCGGCCGCCTTGGTGAGGACCTTCGCGCCCTTGGCCTTCGCGCCCGCCTGCGCGCCCTTCTCCGTGTTGACCCAGTACTCCTGGTTGAGCGACTTGGGGATGAAGCCGACGCGCTTCTGGTCGCCCGAGTCGCCCGCCAGCTGACCGCCGCAGGCACCGAGCGTCAGCGCCAGCGCGGCGACGGTGAGCGCGCGGCGCATCAGTCGTCCCCGCCGCCGACGATCATCGAGACGAGCTTCTCGTGCGTCTCCTTGGAGGGCTTCTCCTCGCCGACGTAGCGGCCCTGGCGCAGCACGACGGCGCGGTCGGCGACCTCGATGACGTGCTCGAGGTTGTGCGAGATGAGGATCGTCGCGATGCCCTGCTCGGTGGCCTCGCGGATCAGCCGCAGCACGTTGGACGACTCGCGCGCGCCGAGCGCCGACGTCGGCTCGTCGAGGATCACGATCCGCTTGCCGAACGCGATCGCCCGCGCGCAGGCCACGGCCTGGCGCTGGCCGCCCGAGAGCAGGCCGATGTCGGCCTCGCGGTCGGGCAGCTTGACCTGCAGGCGGTCGATCAGCTCGTCGGTCTCCTTGCGCATCGAGCGGTCGTCGACGAAGCCGAACGGGCCGAGCCACTTCGGCCGCGTGCGCTCGCGCCCGGCGAAGAAGTTGCCGACCGCGGGGGCGTTGTCGAACAGGGCGAGGTCCTGGTAGACGGTCTCGATCCCCAGCTCGCGGGCGTGCTGGGGCGAGGCGATGCGCACGGCCTCGCCGTCGACGCGGATCTCGCCCTCGTCGGGCGACTCGACGCCGCTGAGGATCTTGATCAGCGTGGACTTGCCCGCGCCGTTGTCGCCCAGCAGCGCGAGCACCTCGCCCTCGTCGAGCTCCAGCGAGATGTCGCGCAGCGCGGTGGTGGCGCCGAACTGCTTGCGGATGCCGTCGACCTCGAGGACCGCCATCACCCCTCCAGTCCCCGGAGCGTGCGGAACCGCTCCTCGAGCCGGCGCCGCAGCACGTCGAGCTCGACCGCCGCGACGACGATCACCCCGATCGCGATCAGCTGCACGTACACGCTGACGTTGAGCAGGTTGAGCCCGTTGGAGATGACGCCGAAGATCAGCACGCCGACGATCGCGCCGCCGACGGTGCCGCGGCCGCCCCAGAACGAGGCGCCGCCGATGATCACCGCCGAGATGGCGGCCAGCTCGTCCAGCTCGCCGGCGCTCGGGTAGCCGGCGTTCGTGCGGCCGGCGGTGATCAGGCCCGCCAGGCCGGCGGACAGGCCGGAGAGGATGAACACCGAGATGATCACGCGGTCGACGGGGATGCCGAGCCGCCGCGCCGCCTCCTTGTCGCCGCCGACGAGGTAGATCCAGCGGCCCCACTGCATGCGGTTGGCCAGCACCCAGGCGAACGCGGCGAAGGCGGCGACGATCAGCACGGGCACGGGGATCGGGCCCAGCTCGCCGGAGCCGGCCGTCTGCACGATCTTCGGCATGCCCGGCATGGGCGCGCCGTCGGAGAGCATCAGCGCGAGCCCGCGGGCCGCGTTGAGGGTGGCCAGCGTCGGGATGAACGCGTGCGGCATCCGGCCCTTCACGAGCATGATCCCGTTGAGCGCGCCGACCGCCGCGCCCGTGAGCAGGATCGTGGGGATCACGAGCACGCCGCCGATGTCGCCCCAGCCGTACGCCAGCGCGCCCGTCACCGTGCACAGGGCGAGCACGGAGCCGACGGAGAGGTCGATGCCGCCGACGAGGATCACGAACAGCTGGCCGATGGCCAGGCAGGCGAGCGGCGCGACCTGGACCGCGACGTTGGACAGGTTGTCGCCCGTCAGGAAGAACGGCGAGGCCAGCGTCATGATGATCGCCAGCACCACGAGGATCAGCGCGGGACCCAGGCGGATCACGCGCAACGTGACGTTGAGCGCCTTCTCGGCGGACGGCCCGCTCCCTGCGACGGCGGACGCGGCAGTGCTCATGGTTTCCCCTCCCCTTCGGCTGCGGGCGTGATACCCGATTCGTCCGCCAACAGACCACCGGGGTCAGGTGCGTCGCCGCGCCTGCCGAAACAGGCCGCATGAGCACCCCGGAGTTCCCGATCCTCGACCGCGGCTGGGACAGCCCGGCCGAGTTCCGCCTCCACGAGGAGCGTCTCGCTCCGGGCGGCAGGCTGCTCGCCGTGCGCGGCGAGCTCGACATCGCGACCGTCCCCGAGCTGCGCGAGCGGCTCGACGCGGCGGTCGACGCCGGCGTCAAGCGGCTGGTACTGGACCTCAGCGACATCTCGTTCATGGACTCGATCGCCATGGCCGCGATCCTGCACACGCGCACGCGCATGGGGGAGGGCGGCCGCATCAGCGTCGTCGTCCCCGAGAGCTCGTACACGCGCCTCGTGTTCGAGATCGCCGGCCTGCCGCGCTGCCTCGAGCTCCACGAGTCGCGCGCCGAGGCGATCGCCGGCCTAGCCGGGCGGCCGCACGCGCCGCCCGCGCACCGGTCCCTCGGCCCCCAGCTCCTTCACGACGTCCGTCAGGACGCGCCGCGCCGCCTCGACGCGGCGCTCGCCGAGCGCTTCCGCCAGCTCGGCCTGGATCGCCGCGCGATGCCGCCGGCCGGCCTCGATCGCCCCGTAGCCCCGCTCGGTGAGCGCGGCGCGGCGGGACCGGGCGTCGCCCGGGTCGCGGACGCGCTCGACGTAACCGCGCCGCTCGAGGTCGGCGACCGCCTTCGACGCCCCCTGCTGGGTGACGCCCATGCGCTCGGCGAGGACGCCGATCGCCATCGGGCCGGGGACGAGGTGCTGGAACACGACGCCGTCGGCGAAGCGCAGGTCGTCCATGCCGTCGGCGGCGATCCGGCGCTGCACCTCCTCGGCCATCGCCCATCCGGCGAACTGGGCGGCGAGGG
This sequence comes from uncultured Solirubrobacteraceae bacterium, assembly GCA_963723395.1. GTDB lineage: Bacteria > Actinomycetota > Thermoleophilia > Solirubrobacterales > Solirubrobacteraceae > DATFQI01. The sequence continues at coordinate 218,301 of CAVRQL010000014.1, forward strand.
GGAGATCGAGGTCTTCAACCATGGTTGTGGACATGGTACACTCACAACCATGGTTGTGGAAACTGCCGCACCGCCCGCCGAGCTCGTCGAGCGCTTCGTCGCCACGGCCCACCGGATCGTCTGGTGCACCGTGGCCACCGTCGATCGCCGCGGCCGCCCGCGCTCGCGCGTGCTGCACCCGTACTGGGAGCGCACGGGGGAGGGGATGACCGGCTGGATCGTCACCCGCCGCTCGCCGCTCAAGGCCGCGCACCTCGCCCGCACGCCCTACGTGTCCTGCACGCTACTGGGACGCGACGCACGACGTGGCGATCGCCGAGTGCCGCGCCGAGTGGGTCGAGGACCCCGAGGCGCGCGCCCACGCGTGGGAGCTGTTCGCCGCCGCCGAGGAGCCGCTCGGCTACGACTTCCACCAGGTCTGGCCCGGCGGTCCGGCCGCTCCCGGCTCGGCCGCGCTGCGCCTGGAGCCGTGGCGGCTGCAGACCGCCGACGCGATGACGGTGACGGCCCCGCGCGCCTGGCGCGCGCCCGAGTCCTAGGTCCGGCCCAGCTCGGAGGTTGGGTCCTCGGCCTCTTGGCAGCCGCGCACCGGTGGAGCACGCTCACCGGTGATGCGTTCCGAGCGTGGCCAGACCGCAGTCGAGTACGCCGGGCTGCTGACCATGCTCGCGCTCGTGTTCGGCGTGCTGTACGCCGTCGGGCTCCCGCAGAAGCTCGGCGACGCCGTCGCCACCGCGGTCTGCAGCCTCGAGGGGCGCAGCGACTGCGGCAGCGCCGGGAGCCGGCAGGCGCGGACGCGGCTCGCCCGCCGGATCGATCCGGACGGCGACGGGCTGAGCAACAGGCAGGAGCGCCGGCTCGGGACCTCGATCCGCGACAGCGACACCGACGGCGACGGGATCCCGGACGGCGTCGAGTTCCGCCGCAAGCTCGATCCCCGCTCCCGCGACACCGACCGCGACGGCATCCAGGACGCGCGCGAGGTCCAGCTCAGGCCGCACACGCACGAGGTCGCCGCGGACCCGACCAAGGCCGACACCGACGGCGACGGGCTGCTGGACGGGGCGGAGCTCGCCGCGGGCACCGGCATCGGCCAGGCCGACGGCGACGACGGCTTCGACTACACGGGCGACGGGCTGTCCGACTACGACGAGGTGATGCGCTACGGGACCGACCCGACGCGCACGGACACCGACGGCGACGGCACCGACGACGGCAAGGAGGTCGAGGCGGGGACGAACCCGCTCGTCGACGAGCGCACCCTCGGCGACAAGCTCGGCCCGGAGGTGGCCGGCATCCTCCTCGACGATCCGTTCGGGCTCGGCAAGGGCGGCGCGCTGAAGAAGCTCGGCAAGGGGCTCGAGAAGCTCGGTGCCAAGGTCGGGATCAAGTTCGGCAAGAAGGCCGAGGAGGCGATCACGGAGACCGCCGACAACGTGGCGGCCGCTCGCCGGCGCCGTGAGGCGGCCCGCAAGGCCGCGCCGGCCGAGTCGGTCGACGAGGCGGCGCTGCTCAAGCGGGTACCGCCCTACGAGGGCGGCAAGACCAGCGGCGTGCTCGACACGGGCTCCAAGCAGGTCGACCTCGTCAGCGGCTACAAGGGCCCGTCGTCGACCATGCCGAAGGGCACGCCGGGAATGAACAACCGCATCAAGTCCCACGTCGAGGCGCACGCCGCCGCCGTCATGCGCAACGAGCACGTCAAGGAGGCGACGCTCGCCATCAACCGCGTGCCGTGCCCCGGCAAGACCGGCTGCGATGCCATGCTGGAGCGCATGCTTCCCGAGGGCTCGCGCCTCACCGTGGTCGGGCCGAACGGCTTCCGCCACACCTACGTCGGGCGGCCGGATCCGAAGTGAGGGGCGCGCTGGAGTGGGGCGAGGGCGAGGAGCGCGCGATCGACGGCGAGGAGGAGCTCGAGCGCGCGCTCGACGACCTGGAGGGTCCTGCCACCGCGGAGCCGTTCCTGGTCGAGCTGACCGTGGGGGAGCACGGCTCGCTGTCGCTGGGCCTCGGCCGCCCGCTCACCGTGCTCGACCACGTCCCGGCCGACCTCGACCCGCCGTACCGCCAATCCCGGGGCGGCGCCGGCGGGGAGTCGCTGTGGTTCCGCGTCCACGGCGAGGCGTCGGAGTTCCCGCCCGAGGCCGCGGTGCCGATCGAGGCCGGCCGCCGCGCCCTCGCCCACTTCCTGCGCACCGGCGAGCTGAGCGCCGAGATCGACTGGATCGAGACGTAACGGCGATAATGCGCGCGTGCCGTCGCCCGAATCCGTACGCCGACGCCAGGCCGGCGTGCTCGTGGTCGGAGCCGTCGAGCCGGAGGTGACCCCGTGGCTGCGCGCCGCGGGCCACGCCAACGTGCGCGCGGTCCGCGACGCTGCGGCGGCGCTGGTGGCGCTGGAGGACGACGCGGCGGACCTCGTGATCGTGGATCGCGAGCCCGCGGGGCTCGACGGCGCGGGCGTGTGCCGGGCGCTGCGGCAGGGCCTCGACCTGATCGAGCCGTGGCTGCTGGCGATCACCGTGCCGGCGAAGGGGAGAGGGGCGGACGCCGCGCTGGACGCCGGCGCCGACGACTACCTGCACCGCCCGTTCACCCGCGGCGAGCTGCTCGCCCGCGCCCGCGCCGGACTGCGCGCCGCCCAGCAGCGCGCCGACGACACGCTCGTGCGGGCCCTGATGGTCAACGTCCCCGGCGCGATCTACCGCTCCGCCTGGCACGCCGACCACACGCTGGAGCTGATCAGCGACGAGATCGAGCGGATCTCCGGCTATCCGCCGGTCGACTTCATCGCCAGCTCCAAGCGGACGCTGCTGAGCATCGTCCACCCGCGCGACCGCAAGCGGGTGATGCGCTCGCTCTCGAAGGCCACGCCCGACCAGGGGGCGTTCGCGCTCGAGTACCGGATCGTCCGCGCCGACGGCCAGATCCGCTGGGTGCTCGACCGCGGCCAGCTCGTCAAGGGCCCGCGCGACCGGCTGTGGATGGACGGCGCGCTGTTCGACATCACCGAGCGCCGCGCCGCCGAGGAGGCGCTGCGCCGCCAGGAGATCGACCGCGCGCGCACGGAGGAGCTGCGCGCCTCGCGGATCCGCATCGTCGAGGCGGCCGACGCGGCGCGGCGCCGGATCGAGCGCGACCTCCACGACGGCGCCCAGCAGCGCCTCGTCAAGCTCGGGCTGGACATCCGGATCGCGCAGCGCCGCTTCGAGAAGGACCCGGAGTCGGTCGCGCCCATGCTCAGCCAGATCGGCGACGAGCTCTCCGCGGCCTCCTCGGAGCTGCGCGAGCTGGCCCGCGGCATCCACCCGGCCGTGCTCACCGACCGCGGCCTCGCCCCGGCCATCGACGCGCTGGTCTCGCGCGCGACGGTGCCGGTCGAGGTGCTCGAGACGCCGGAGGACCGGCTCCCGCCCTCGCTCGAGTCGACCGCCTACTTCACGGTCGCCGAGGCGCTCACCAACGTCGCCAAGTACGCGCAGGCCACGCACGCCACCGTGCGGATCGCCCGCGTCGACCACGAGGTCGTGGTGGAGGTCGCCGACGACGGCGTCGGGGGCGCGGACGCCGCGCGCGGCTCGGGCCTCAGCGGGCTGGCCGACCGCGTCGGCGCCACCGACGGGCAGCTGTCGGTGCAGAGCCCGCCCGGCAAGGGCACGGTGATCCGCGCCGTGCTGCCCGTGCCCAAGGGCTAGCCGACGCCGTTGAGCGTGTCGACGACCTTGAAGACGTCGCCCTCCAGGTAGAAGTCGACGGCGATCAGCCCGGGGTGCCTGTCGCGCAGCCGCTGCGCACTCCTGCGCCCGCGCCAGCAGCGGCTCGTACGCGTTGACCTTCGCGGAGTCGGACGGCCTGGGCACCGGATCGGTCGTGATCCAGTGGTTGATCAGGAACAGCGGAGCGCTCGAGGGGCCGCGGTTCTCGGCGCAGCTCGCGGCCCGGTCGGCCGGGCTGGTGAGCTGCGTGGTCCTGGAGAACGAGAACGGCGTCTCCTGCATCAGCGACTCGTAGGCGAGCCGGTACCACGGCGCGCCGCCGGCGCGGTTCTCGGCCAGGAACACCACCCGGCGGTCGCTGTCGATCATCTCCCGCAGCGTCGGCCGCTCGTCGTCGATCGGCCCGCCGTAGGCGTAGCGCTCGAGCTTCGCGTCGCGCACCGCCTCGACGAACTCCGCGGGCTCGACGTAGTCCTGGTTGACGATGACCAGCACCTCGTCGCGGTTGGCGACGAGGAAGTCGCGGATGTCGTCGAGCACCGAGGAGAGCGTGGTCCCGCCGAGCTCGCAGAACGAGTGGCACAGGTACATCCCGCGCTCGCCGTCGTCGCCGCTGCGCCCGAGGCGGTCCCGGATCCGCAGCGCGGCCTCGATCGACTGTGGGCTGACGCCGTCCGTCTCGGCGCCCTGGCGCAGCTCGGCGATGCTCTTGTCGTCGGTGCGCAGGTTCCCGTTGGGGAAGCGCTCGGCGTAGTGGGTGTCGATCAGCAGGCCGTGGATCCCGTCGGCCAGCTGGCCGGAGATGGGCCGCTCCTGCAGTGACGAGAACCAGCCCGGCAGCGGGACCGACATCGAGTTGTGGGTGGCGGCCATGGAGACGTCCGCGAGCGGGCGGTCGCACAGCTCGCGGTGGCCGTTGCACGGCCCCTTCGGGAGCGCGGCCGTGGTCGTGCCGCCGCTCGCCAGGAACCCGGCGACGACGACCGCCACCAGCACGGCGGCGACCGCCGCGGGCAGCAGCCGGCGGCGGCCCGGCGCCCTCTCGCGCTCGCCCTCGGGCTCGGGCTCGGGCTCCTCCGGCGGCGGCTGGTAGACGATCCGCAGCAGCGCCGTCACCCCGGTGTAGACGAGCACCAGCCCGGCCAGCGTCACGATCAGGTCGAGCACGGCGCGGCGCTCGAGCAGCACGACGATCCCCAGGACGACGAGCCCCGTCGCGCGCAGCGCACGCGTCGCCGGCCGGCGCGGCTCGGTCGTCAGCACGCCCACGGCCCGGCGCCACTCGTCGCTGAGGTCGATCGGGCGGATCAGCGACCGCGCCGCCGCGGCCACGATGGCGCCCGAGGCGGCCAGCATCCACGCCGCGGAGCGCAGGTCGCCGAGGAAGGCGTCCCACACCGCCTCGGCGGCCGCGCGCTCCTCCGGGTCGCCGCCGACCCCGTCGACCACCGCCGTGCGCGCGATCCCGTACGCGATCACCACGACGATCCCGACCACGGCGACGCCGATGCCGAGCGAGGAGACGGCCGCGCGGCGGTCGGGCGCGACGACCACGGCGGTCGCCCCGAGCCCCAGCGCGAGCACGGCGAGCACGGCGCTCAGCACGTTCACGCGGTGCGCGAACCGCGCGGCGGACGCGGTCACCGCCCCGAGGTTCTGGTCGAGCAGCTCGACGCGATCGGTCGCCTCGACCTGCTTGGCGAGCGAGGGCCGCAGCTGCTCGAGCGCGGCGGCCAGCACCGTGCCGACGTCGGCGACCGTCAGCGTGATCGTGTCCCGGTCGCGGTCGAACACCGCGCGGTGCACGTCGCGCACCGCCGAGCGGAACAGGCTCGCGAACGCGCGGCTGCCGACGATCGTCGAGGCGGCGGAGGCGATGATCGGGCGCGCCGCGATCAGGTCGGCCTCGTTGCGCAGCACCACGTCGTCGGTGATCCGGTCGGCGATCAGCGTCCGGACGCTCTCGTCCTGGAGCGCCACGGTGGCGCGGTCGGCGAACTGGCCGGAGTCGACGAGGGCGAGCCGCGACGTAGCCGGCGAGCAGCGCGCCCGTCAGCGCGAGCGATGCTGCGACGACGAGCACCCGGACGCGCACGTCCGGGATCGTCTCATGCGCCGACCTCGGCCAGCCGGTCGCGGGCGGCGGCGAGGTTCGCCTCGATGCCCGCGCGCAGCTCGGCGAGGTAGTCGCGGCCCTCGACCGCTGCGGCCATGTGGCGCTCCATCAGCTCTGCCAGCTCGGTGGCGCGGACGGCTTCGAGCCGCCGCTGCGCCTGCGCGACGGCGGCCTCCAGGTCCCCGACCGCGACCGGATCGCCGGCGAACGGCGAGGACTCCCACTGGCGCAGGAGGTCGAGGATCGCCTCGGCGTCCGCGGCGCGGTACGCGGTGTTGAGCCGCTTCATGAACGCCTCGGCGTGCATCCGCGCGTCCGGCGAGGCGGCGACGTCGGGGTGCATCCGCTTGGCGGCGTCGCGGAACAGCTTCTTGAGCTCCGGCGGCGGGACCGGCTTCGGCGGGGCGCTGACGGCCTTCGCCGCGTCGGTCGTCCGGCGGGCCCGCGCCTGCGCGGCCTCGGCGTCGCGCCGGGGCGGTCGGACACCGCCGCCAGGCGCGCCTCGGCCTCGTGCAGCTGCGCCAGCACGGTCATCACGCGGCGCGTGTAGTCGGCCTCGAAGACCGCCAGCTCCGCCTCCAGCGACGCCTGCTCGGCCTCCAGCGCGGCCAGCCGGTCGCGCAGCGCGTCGGCGTCGCTCATCGCTCGTTTCGGTGGATGTGACGTGGGTAGGCGATCCGTTCGCACGCTATGGGAAGGAGACTCCCCATGCTCACGCTGACCCCGACGGCCACCGAGGCCGTCAAGCAGATCGTCGCCCAGGCACCGGTCGACGAGGACACCGCCGGCCTCCGGATCGCTCCGGGCGCGCCGACCGAACAGGGCGTACCGCTCGAGATCTCGCTCGTCGAGGGCCCCGAGGCCACCGACGAGGAGGCCGGGGGCGCCGACGCGCACGTGTACCTGGATCCCGCCGCTTCCGAGGCGCTGGACGGCAAGGTGCTCGACGCCCAGGTCCAGGAGAGCGGCGTCGGCTTCGCGATCCTCGACGCGAGCTCGCAGCAGAACGGCGCGGGACCCGCCGCCTAGGCAGTCTCGAACACGATGTCCTGAGCGCCCTCCCACAGGACGGTGCGGCCCAGCTCGCGCAGCTGCTCGTTGCCCTCGGTGACGGTCAGGAAGTGGTTCCCGGCGAGCTGGCCCATGATGCTGGCGAACAGCGTGCCGCCGTACGGGAAGAGGATCTCGGTCTCGCTGTAGCCGCCGGGATAGAGCAGGATCTCGCCCGGCGCGGGGTGGCTGGTGTGGTTCTCGAAGCCCAGCCCGGTGCTCATGTCGCCGAGCGGGATCCACGCGGACTCGCCGCTCCAGCGCACGTGGATGATCTTGTTGCGGAACGGGAGCAGGCCCTCGAAGGCGGCGCACGTCTTCGGGGCGGCCTCCCGCTCCCAGCGCGCGCGGAACTCGAACGGGCCCGCGGTGATCTTCAGGTCGCTCATCGACCGGGCTTTATCAGACGGCCGCGGCCCTCGGCGGCGTCGCGGCCGCGCACGAGCGTCCGCACGGCCCGGCCGCGCAGCCGCAGGCCGGCGAACGGGTTCGCCCGGTGCCGGTCCAGCGGCGGGCCGTGCTCGCCCTCGCGCAGGTCGACGAGCGCGAGGTCGGCGTCGGCGCCCGGCTCGAGCCGCCCCTTGGGCAGGCCGAAGCGCCGGGCGGGCGCGCCGGTGACGAGCTCGGCGAGGCCGGCGAGCGGGAAGCCGCGCCGCAGGCCCTCGTCGAGCAGCAGCGCGAGCGTCGACTGCGCGCCGGAGATGCCGCCCCAGGCGGTGTCGAAGCCGCCCGCCTTCAGGTCCGGCGGGCACGGCGAGTGGTCGGAGGCGACGAGCGCGATCCGGCCCGCGCGCGAGGTGGTCCCACAGCGCCTCGCGCTCGGCGGCGGGGCGCAGGGGAGGGGCGCACTTGGCGGCCGTGCCGAGGCGCTCCATGTCCTCCTCGGTCAGCGTCAGGTAGTGCGGGCAGGTCTCGCACGTGGCGTCGACGCCGCGTGCGCGCGCCTCGGCGACGGCCGCCACGCCGGCGCCGGTCGACACGTGCACGACGTGCAGCGAGCAGTCGGTCTGCTCGGCGAGCTCCAGCGCGCGCTCGATCGCGGCCAGCTCGGCCTCCGGCGGGCGCGAGGCCGCCCAGGCGCGCCAGTCGGCGCCCTGGATCGGGCGCAGGCGGTCCGGCCGCTCGGCGTGCACGAGCACCGGCAGGCCGAGCCGGGCGGCGCGGTCCATCCCGGTGCCCAGCACGTCGTCGTCGGCGGCCTCGAACTCCGGCGTGCCGGTGTCGCACATGAACGCCTTGAACCCGAGCACGCCGCGGGCGGCCAGCTCGTCGAGCCGGTCGACGTCGCCCGGGACGAGCCCGCCCCAGAGCCCGAAGTCCACGTGCGCCGAGGCCTCGGCGGCCGCCACCTTGGCGTCGAAGGCGGCGCCGTCGACGGTCGGCGGGAGCGCGTTGAGCGGCATCTCCACGCACGCGGTGGCGCCGCCGGCGGCCAGCGCGGCGGTGCCGGTCGCCCAGCCCTCCCAGTCGGTGCGGCCGGGCTCGTTGAAGTGCACGTGAACGTCGATCGCGCCGGGCAGCACGTGCAGCCCGTGGGCGTCGATCACCTCGTCGGCCGGCTCGGTCCACTCGGGCACGATCGCCTCGATCCGGCCGTCGGAGACCGCGACGTCGGCGCGGGCGGGGAAGACGCCGGGGAGCACGACGGTGCCGCCGCGGATCAGCAGGTCGGTCACGCCAGGCCCCTGACGAAGCGCTCCAGGACGTCGAGCGCGACGGCGACGTCCGAGGCCTCGACGGCCTCGGCCGGGTTGTGGCTGATGCCGCGCTCGCAGCGCACGAACAGCATCGCCACCGGCGCGATGCGCGGACATCGCGACGCCGTCGTGGCCGGCGCCGCTGGGCAGGCGCACGACCTCGCCGCCGACGGCCTCCTCGAGGCGGCGGCGCAGCTCCGGGTCGGTCGGGACGGCCTCGGTCTCGCCGCGCAGCTCCCACGCCAGCTCGACGCCGCGCGCGTCCGCGATGCGGCGCGCCTCGGCGTGCAGGTCTCGACGGCGGTCCGACGGGCGGCGTCGTCGACGTGGCGGACGTCGAGCGCGAGGGTCGCCTCGCCCGGGATCACGTTGCGCGCGCCCGGCTCGACGCGCAGCTGCCCGACGGTGGCGACGAGGTCGCCCCCGGCGCGCGCCTCCGCGGCCAGCACGAACGCGGCCGCGGCGGTCAGCGCGTCGCGGCGCGCGTCCATCGGCACGGTGCCGGCGTGGCCCGCCTCGCCCGTGAAGGTCAGCTCGGCGTGCGTCTGGCCCGTGATCGTCGTGACCACCCCGACCGGCACGCCCGCGCGCTCGAGCACCGGGCCCTGCTCGATGTGCAGCTCGACGTAGGCGGGCACGTCGTGGGCCGCCGTGGCGGGATCGCCGACCAGGTCGCGCATCGCGATCCCGTCGGCGTCGGTGAGGGCGAGCTGCGCCGGGTCGAACGTCCCGGCCACCGCGCTCGAGCCCAGGAACGAGGTCCCGTAGCGCACGCCCTCCTCGTCGGCGAACGAGATGACCTCGAGCGGCACGTCGGGGAGCCGCTCGGCGATCTCGATCGCGGCGACCACGCCCAGCGGGCCGTCGTAGCGGCCGGCGTCCACCACGGTGTCGAGGTGGGAGCCGAGCGCGACGAGCGGCGTGCCGCGCCGGCCGATCAGGTTGCCGACCGCGTCCTCGTGGGTCTCCAGCCCGGCCTCGCGCATCCACGCGGACGCCAGCTCCTGCGCCTCGCGCATCGCCGGGGTGGCGAAGCGGCGGACGAGGCGGCCGGGCTCCTCGCTGATCGCTGCGAGGGCGTCGCAGCGCTCGAGGACCCTCAACTGCCCCGGTACGTGCTGTAGGACCAGGGGGAGACGAGCAGCGGCACGTGGTAGTGCGCGCCCGCCTCGGTCACGCGGAAGCGGATCGGCACGACGTCGAGGAAGCCCTCGCCGAAGTACGCGCCGACCGTGAAGGTCAGCTGGTACTCGCCGGCCGGCGAGTCCTCGAGCAGCGGCCCGTCGGTGCGCCCGTCGGCGTTCGTGGTTGCGCTGGCGAGGACCTCGCCGCCGACCCGCGCCAGCTCGATCGGGATGCCCGCGGCCGGGCGCCCGTGCGCGGTGTCGAGGACGTGGGTGGTGATCATTCGCGCCCCATCGTCAGGGTGATCAGGCCGTAGGCGGGGAACGGCGCGCTGTAGAGCTTGCGGCCGCCGTCCTGGCCGTGCGGGTCGCGCGTGTGGTTCTGCGCGGAGAAGGAGATCTCGGCGAGCTGCGGCCAGCGCGCCAGCGCGCGCGTGCCCATCTCGTGGACGAGGTGCTGGATCGACTCCGAGACGAAGTCGTCGAAGGTCGCCGCCAGCTCCTCGCGCATCTCGCCGGGCGCGACGTCCCCGCGCCAGTGGACGTCCATGCGGATGTAGAGCGGGCGGTCGACCCGCTCGGGGAGCGTCGTGTTCTCGTCGCGCGCGAAGCGGGTGAACGCGCTGCCGGTGACCTTGAGCAGCCACAGGTCCTCGAGGCCGACGCGGCGGTCGCGGACGCCGTCGGCGTCGAGCTCGACGGTCGCGACCGCGTGGTCGTCGCCCCCGCGCGCGAACAGCTTGTCGCTGACGCGGTGGAAGCGGTGCTCCTTCGCGCTCATGCGCACCGCCTCCATCACCGGGTAGGTGCTCAGGAAGCCGCGCCCCAGGTGCTCGAGCAGCCCGTCGAGCGTGTCGCCGTCGTAGGCCAGCGACCGGCTGAGGATGAAGTTCTTCATCGTGTCGGTGGCGACCACCGCGCTGTTGTCGCCCTCCGTGTAGGCGGCCACGAAGTTCTCGCCCAGCACCTCGATGCTCACCTCCGCGGCGAGCAGGTCGTGGCGGCCGTCCTCGTGCGCGACCACGCGCTGGATCGGGACGCTGAGCTTGCCGTAGGAGATCTTCATCGGTCCTCCAGGCGCAGCGCGGCGATCTTGGCGATCTCCGCCAGCGCGTTGCCCACCTCGTCGTCGGGGTCGTTCTGCAGCCGCGCCTCGGCGGAGGCGAGGATCGAGTCCTTGTCGTGCTCGCGCGCGCAGATCACGAACGGGAAGCCGAAGCGCTCGCGGTAGGCGGTGTTCGCGCTCGTGAACGACTCGTACTCCTCGGGCGTGAGCCGGTCCAGGCCCGCGGAGCTCTGCTCGCGCGTGCTGTCCTCGGTCAGCTCGCCCGCGATCGCGGCGCGGCCGGCGAGGTCCGGGTGGGCACGGATCAGCGCGAGCTGTCGCTCCCTGGGCGCGGCGTACATGGCCCCGGTCAGCGCCTCCAGCAGCTCGTCCCGGGTCGCGAAGGGGCCGCGGTCGTAGGCGTCCTCGGCGACCCACGGCGAGTGCTCGAACAGGTCCCCGTAGCGCTCGACGAACGCGTGGCGGTCGCTCATGCCGCCGGATTCAATCACCGGGGCGCCGGTCGGTCGGATCCGCGGGCCGCGGACTTGCTCCCGGGGGCCAATCGGGCGCGTCCGCATCCGGAGATATGGTCGCGACATGACCGCCGCCACGCAGACCGGACCCTCGTCCGGGGGCTTCCTCGAGCGCCGTTTCCGCCTGTCGGAGCGGAGCACCACCGTCCGCACCGAGGTGCTGGGCGGCGTCGCCACGTTCCTGACGATGAGCTACATCCTGTTCGTCAACCCGGCGATCCTGTCGGCGGCGAGCATGCCGTTCGCGGCGGTCGCGGTGGCGACGGCGATCGCGGCCGCGGTCACGACGCTCGCCATGGGGCTGTTCACGAACCTCCCGTTCGCGCTCGCCCCGGGGCTCGGCATCAACGCGGTCGTGGCGTTCGACATCGTGCTCGGGCGCGGGATCGAGTGGCCCGTGGCGATGTCGGTGATCGTGATCGAGGGCCTGATCGCGCTCGTGCTCGTGATCGCCGGGCTGCGCGGGGCGATCATGCGCGCCGTCCCGCTGCCGTTGAAGCTCTCGATCGGGGCCGGCATCGGCCTCTTCATCACGCTCGTCGGCCTGCGGGAGGGCGGCATCGTCGTCAACAACCCGGCGACGGGCATCGGCCTCGGCGACCTCGAGACGGGGCCGCCGCTGATCGCGCTGTTCGGCATCGGGGTCGCGGGCGTGCTGGTGGCGCGCCGCGTCAAGGGCGCGGTGATCCTCGGCGTGGTCGCCGCCACCGCCGCCGGGCTGATCTTCGGCGTGCTGGAAGGGCCGGACGGCGTGATCGACGCGCCCGGCTCCGGCGACTTCTCGACGATCGGCGACGGGCTGGACCCGAGCAACCTCGCCGACGCGCTGACGGTGTCGCTGATCCCGGTCATCTTCGCCCTCTTCATGACGGACTTCTTCGACACGGTCGGCACCGCGGTGGCGGTCGGCCGGGGCGGCGGGCTCACCGACGAGCGCGGGAACCTCCCGAACACCGACCGGCTGCTGCTGGTGGACTCGGCGTCGGCCTCGTTCGGCGGCGCGATGGGCACGTCGAGCGTCACGACCTACGTGGAGAGCGGCGCCGGGGTGGCCGAGGGCGCGCGCACCGGCCTCAGCTCGGTCGTCACCGCCGCGCTGTTCGCGCTGGCGATCCTCTTCGTGCCGATCATCTCGCTCGTCGGGCAGGGGGTCGAGATCGCCGAGGACACCGTCATCCACCCGGCGATCGCTCCCGCGCTCGTGATGGTGGGCTACCTGATGATCCGCATCACCGGAGACATCGACTGGACGGTGCCGGAGTACGGGATCCCGTCGTTCCTGATCCTGGCCGGCATCCCGTTGACCTTCTCGATCGCGGCCGGCATCGGGTTCGGCGTGATCAGCTACGTGCTGGTGATGGCGGCGACGGGCAAGGCGCGCGACGTCCACCCGCTGATGTGGGGCATCGCGCCGTTCTTCGTCCTGTTCTTCGCCGCGGACTGGCTCAGCGCGCACGTGTTCTAATGCCTGGATGGCAGGTGACGAGCCGGACTTCATCGTCGTCGGCGAGAAGGTCGCGCTAGGCCCGCTCCGGCGGGATCTCGCCGCCGTCTACGCGCGCTGGATGAACCAGCCCGAGGTGCGGCGCGGCCTCGACCACCAGGGCATCGCCACCCCGCAGAGCCAGGAGAAGTGGGTGGACGAGAACCTCGAGAAGGGCGCCAAGCGCCCGCCGGAGGCCGTCGAGTTCACGATCTACGACCGGGCCGACATCACGCCGGTCGGCACCGCCGGCCTGTTCAAGCTCGTCCACGGCCACGGCACCGCCGAGTTCGGCATCGCGCTGGGTGAGCGCCGCGGCGAGGGCCTCGGCACCGAGGCCACCCGGCTCGCGCTCGACTACGCCTTCCACGTGCTCCAGCTGCGCAACGTGCTGCTGGAGACGCTGGAGTGGAACGCCGCGGGGCTGAAGGCCTACGAGCGTGCGGGCTTCCGCCGCATCGGCGTCCGCCGCGGCGCGGTGCTGAGTCAGGGGCGGCCGACGAACGTCGTGCTCATGGACGCGGTCCCGGAGGACTTCACGACCGAGTCGACGATCTTCTGATCCCTGCCGAGGAAGAAGATCCCCGGGTCGGTCTCGAAGCCGGCGCTGGGGTTCTTCCGCAGGGTCGAGGAGCGGATCTCGAGCGTGCCGCTGCGGTCGTTGGAGACGAAGAAGACCGCGCCGCCGCCCTCGCGGGCGCGGTTGCCGGTCATCGTCGTGCCGGCGATCAGCACGCGGAAGCGGTTGCCGTCCGCGTACACGGCGCCGCCCGAGCCGCCGCCGGGGGTGCCCGACCGGGAGGGGTTGGCGCCGCGGCCGACCGCGCGGTTGCCGGTGAACGTGCTGTTGAGGATCGACCACGAGACACCGATGCTGCTCAGCGCCGCCCCGTTGCTGCACACGCCCTTGCGGAAGGTGCTGCCGACGACGAACACGGGCTCCCCGTGGTACTGGGAGAGCGCCCGCACGGCGCCGCCGCCGAGGTCCGGCCCCGAGCGGTCGCAGCGGTTGCCGGTGAACGTCGAGCGCACGATCTTCAGCCGGCCGCCGCGCGCGAAGATCGCGCCGCCTCCGCCGCCCTCGTAGGTCTCCCCGGTGGAGTCGCCGCGGGCGAAGGTGAGGTCCTGCACCACCAGGCGGGGCGTGGCCTGGTCGTCGCAGTGCGACGTGGTCCAGGTCTGCCGCTGGTCGCAGGTGTTCTGGTAGAGGATCCGGCGCTTCCCGCCGCCTGAGAGGGTGACCAGGCCGCGGCCGTCGAGGACCACGCGGCGGCTGGTGTTGACCACCTTCGCGGTCCGCTTCATCTCGATCCGGACCGGATCGGGCCCGCAGCGGAACCGGATGACCCCGCCCTTGGCCACCGCCTTCACGACCGCGCGCGACGTGCAGCTGCGCGGCGTGCCGGAGCCGACCCAGCGGTCCGGGTGCGACGTGTCGACGCCTCGCGCCTTCTTGGGCACGGGAACCGCGGCGGTGGCCGGCGCCGCCGCGGCGAGCGCGAGGGCGACGATGGTGATGCAGATAGCGGCAGCGGGCGCACGGCCCCGCCAGCCTGCAGTCACCGGGCGCGCAGGGCGGTCCTCACCGTCAGCGCGACCGCGCCGACGATGAACACGAGGCCGAAGAGCACGAGGCCGGGCGCGTCGTCGGCCTCCCCGAACACGATCGCGGCCACGCCGATCCCGGCGGCGGCGATCCGGAAGATGATGCTGCGCGGCTTCCGCGCCGCCATCTCGAGCAGCAGCCCGGTGCCTCCCAGGAGGACCGCGGCGAACACGAAGTCGCCCACGCTCCAGCCCTCTCCGTCGGAGAAGAGCGTCGTCAGCAGCGGCACGAGCAGGATGACCGCGGTCACGAGCGCGACGCGGACGACGGATCGTTGGGTCGGGCTCATCTTCATCACTTCCTTCGTGTGTCGGCCGCGCCATGAGGCGTCGGCGGGGACGCCGCGGACCATCCGCGACAGGACGCCGAGGGCGATGCGCCGCTCGCCGGTGCCGCTGGCGCGTTCATGGGCGATGTGGTCGTGCAGGTCGGCGTCGATCTCACCGATCCGCCGCTCGGCGATCGGTGCGGGCACGTTGCGGGTGTAGAGCCGCACCCACCGCGCCACCAGCGCCGGTCATGCGCTCCGGCGTCATGCGGGCCTCGAGGCGACGCGCGGGGCAGGGGCGGCGGCCTGGTCGGCGTGGGCCTGCCTGGCGGCGCGCGCCCCCTGGCCGGTGAGCTCGTACAGCCGCCGCCGCGGGCGGCCCTCGGCCGCCTCCGCGTCCTCCCAGCGGGAGGTGAGCATCCCGAACTCCTCCAGCCGGCCGAGCGCCTTGTACAGCGTCCCGTGGGCGGTCAGGGACCGCGACGAGCCCTGCTCGCGCATGGCCTGGGCGAGGCCGAAGCCGTGGAAGGTGGCCTGCTCATCACGCTGCATCGACAGCGCCACCCCGAGGATCTCGGTCTCGAGGGGCAGCAGGGTCCCAGGCTTGCGCCGCGGCATGGCGGCGAGAATAGGAAGATATCTTCCTATTGTCAAGCCCAGCGGGGCTCGAGCTCGCGCAACGCCGCCTCGTAGGCCGTACGCTCGAACGTGAAGGGCCCGAACGCGGCGTAGTTGCGCCTGGGCCGGAACGGCTGCTCGAAGCCGGTCCACACCACCTGCTCGCCGTCGGCCTCGATCTGCGCCAGCAGCGGCCAGCAGCCCCACTCGCCGCACTCGCACCCGAGCAGCGGGATCTTCTTCTCCGTCTTGAGGTAGTGCTCGGCCGGGGTCCCGAACCGGAAGAACGCCGGGATCAGCCCGCCGTAGGACTCGTCGCGCCGCTCCATGCCGGCCCCGCGCTCGAAGCGGTGGATCAGGTCGGTCAGCGGCTCGCCGTCGATCGTCGGCACGACCATCAGGGTCGAGTCGTCCTCTTCGAATGGTTCGATATCGAAGCCGAGCGTCGAGAGCATCGTCGCGAGAGTAGCCCGATCATGAGCCCGCCCTTCGTCCTCGTCCAGCTCTCGGACCCGCACATCGGCGGGACGTGGGGCTTCGGGGACCCCGAGGCGCTGCTCGCCCGCGCGGTCGAGGTCGTCTGCGCGCTGCGGCCCGCGCCGGACGCGGTGCTCGTCACTGGCGACCTGGCCGAGCACGGCAGCGCCGCCGAGTACGCGAAGGCCAGGGCGCTGCTCGAGCGGATCGGGGCGCCCCTGCACGTGCTCCCCGGCAACCACGACGACCGCGCCGCACTGCGTGAGGCGTTCGATCTCCCGGGAGCCGGCGGCGAGCCGCTGCATCACGCGGCCGACCTCGGTCCGCTGCGGCTGGTCTGCCTCGACTCGACGATCCCGGGGGAGGACGGCGGCCGGCTGGACGGCGAGCGCCTCGACTGGCTCGAGGCCGCGCTCGCCCGGGCGCCCGAGCAGCCGACGGTCGTCGCGCTCCATCACGGCCCGCTGCGGACCGGGGTGGCGGAATCCGACGCGATCGGCCTGCCCGACGCCGAGCGCGAGGCGTTCGGCGCCGTCCTGGCCCGCCACGCGCAGGTGCGCTGCGTCATGGCGGGGCACGCCCACTGGGCGATGGCCGGCTCGTTCGGCGCGCACCGGGTGCACGTCGCGCCGAGCACGTACGTCCAGCTGCGGATCGATCTCGCGAGCGACACGCCGGAGGTCGCCGAGCAGCCCGCGGGATTCCTCGTCCACGCGCTCCGCGACGGAGAGCTCGTGTCCTTCCACCGGGCCGTGGCATGAGCTACGACGCGAGCGGCTTCTCGTAGACCTCGACCACGCAGTCGGTGGCGAGCAGCGGCGCCAGATGCGGGTGGGCGTCGCCGAGCGCGGCGGTGCGGACCAGCCGGTAGCCGCTGCGGCCGTACCAGCCCCTGAGGAACTCCTTGCTGGGGTGCGACCAGCCGGTCGGCACGAGCAGCTCGAGCTGGATCGCGCGCAGGCCGCGCTCGCGGCCGAGCCGCTCCACGAACGCGAGGAGGTCGGTGCCGATCCCGAGGCCGCGCTGCTCGGGGGCCGAGACCAGGATCCCGAACTCGCTGGTGTCGGGGGCGACGTCGTGGATCCGGACGCTGCCGACGATCTGCCCGCCCCGCCTGGCGACCGCGATCTCGCCCGCGCGGATGAGCCCGGCCAGCTCGGACGCCGTCGTCCGCGTCGCCCCGTCGCGCCACAGCCCACTCTCGGCGGTCGCGTAGACCCTGTTGACGAGGTCGGCGAGCTCCTCGGTCAGCCGGTCGTCGCCGGCGCTCACGGGCTCGAGCAGGCTGACGGTGGTCTCGTCGTCCGTCCTCATCCGACCCGGGCATGATACCGTTAACCTAGTGGTTAACGATCCATTCAAGGCCCTGTCCCATCCGATCCGCCGCGGCATCGTCGAGCGTCTCGCCGCCGGCCCGGCCACGGTCGGCGACGCCACCGCCGGCTTCGGGGTCTCCAAGCCCGCCATCTCCAAGCACCTGAAGGTGCTGGAGGAGACCGGCGTCGTGACGCGCGTGATCGAGGGCCGCACGCACCGGCTCTCGCTCGAGCGCGACGTGATCGGCGAGGCGGCCGTGTGGATGGATCGCCAGCGCGCCCTCTGGGAGCGCCTGTTCGATGTCGTCGACGAGTACCTGGCAGAGAAGGAGTCGAGATGAACATTCCCCCGATCGTTTCGCCGCAGGACTGGAACGCCGCGCGCGAGGAGCTGCTGGTCAAGGAGAAGGAGCAGACCCGCGCCCGCGACGCGCTGGCCGCCCAGCGGCGCCGCATGCCGTGGATGGCCGTCGAGAAGCCGTACGCCTTCGAGGGCCCCGACGGACCGGCGACGCTGCTCGACCTGTTCGCGGGCCGCCGCCAGCTGGTCGTGTACCGCTTCTTCTTCGAGCCCGGCGTCTCCGGCTGGCCGGACGCGGGCTGCTCCGGGTGCTCGTTCATGGCCGACCAGGTCGGCCACGTCTCGCACCTCAACGCGCGCGACACCACGTTCGCCAACGCCTCGCGCGCCCCGCAGGACGAGATCGAGCGCCTGAAGGCGAAGATGGGCTGGGAGATGCCCTGGTACACGATCACCGACGAGTTCGACGCGGACTTCGGCGTGGACGAGTGGCACGGGACCAACGCCTTCTACCGCGACGACGACGACCGGATCTACCGCACGTACTTCATCAACGAGCGCGGCGACGAGGGGCTGGGCACCACCTGGTCCTACCTCGACATGACGGCGCTGGGCCGCCAGGAGGAGTGGGAGGACTCGCCCGAAGGCCACCCGCAGTCCGCGCCCTACGAGTGGTGGCGCCGGCACGACGAGTACGAGCACGCGGGGTCGCGCTCGTGATGGCGCACGTGGGTGGCGTCCCGGTGGAGGAGCTCCTGCCGACGCTGGCCGGCGCGAGCTCGGGCCTGCTGGCGATCCGCGGCTGGTTGACCGTCCGGCGCCGGGGCGCGGGCAAGTGAGCAGCACGGACACGGTGCGCATCGAGCGCACCTTCCAGGCGCCCGCCGAGGTCGTGTTCGACGCGTGGACCACCGAGGAGGTGATGCGCCGCTGGTGGCAGGCCGAGGTCGGCTGGGAGACCGCCGAGGCCGAGGTCGACCTGCGCGTCGGCGGCGCCGTTCGCGTGGTGATGCGCGACCCGGTCAAGGACGAGGAGTACGGCGGCGGCGGGCACTACACGGAGATCGAGCGGCCGTCGCGCCTGGCGTTCACCTGGATCTGGGACGGCGACACGAGGCGGACGCTGATCGAGATCGACTTCGAGGAGTCCGACGGCGCGACGCGGGTGAGCTTCTCCCACAGCGGCCTGCTCGACGAGGCGACCGTGCGCTCGCACGAGGGCGGCTGGACCCACGTGTTCGACAACCTCGAGCGCATGCTGACCTCCATGTAGCGTCCCACGCCGCATGGGCGGAGGGCACAGCCTGGATCGCCGGCGCCTGATGGCGCCGTACGAGCACCCGTACCGCTACGCGGCCGTGCAGACCTGGCGCCATCAGGTCCAACTGCGCTGGGCGCGGCGCTCGCCGTCGTGCTGTGGGCCGCCGGCGCGGCCGGCGTGGCGGCCGGGGAGGAGCTGCTCGGCCTCCTCGGCGGCCTCGGGGCGATGCTCCTCACGATCGTGGTCGTGCTGTGGGTGATCGCGATCGTGCGGACGGGCTTTCGCATGCTCGCCGGCTGGCGGCGGGAGACGGAACTCGCCGCGGTGCGGGCACACCGTCCGCAGGCCGGCACCGAGGACCCCGATCTGCTCCACGACGAGTTCGCGGTGGTGGTCTCCGAGGACGGCCACCTGGTGACGTGGCGCTTCCGCGCCGCTGCGCGTCTCCGAGCCGCCCGCCGACCTGGAGATCGAGGTCTCCGGCCGGCCCCGCTACGCGGCCTCGCCCGTCGAGGAGATCGCCGTTCGACATCGCACGACACGGTGCTGGCGAGCGAGCAGCTCGTGATGGCCCAGACGGCGGCGGCCGAGCGCGAGTCGGCGGCCGCCGAGGCAGCGCACGCGGCGCTCGAGGCGGACCACGAGAACGCCGAGCTCGCCGCCGAGGCGCGGACGACCGCCGCCGCCCTGCGGCGCGCGACGGGACAGCGGGGCGACTAGGAGTCCCAGATCGGCCCGAAGGCCGGGATGCCGCGCCGCTCGAGCTGGTGCACGAGCCGGCGCGTGGTGGACTGGTTGCTGACGACGAACGCCGCCTCGGCGCCGAACTCCCGGCAGGCGCGGCGGGTGA
Organism: uncultured Solirubrobacteraceae bacterium; assembly: GCA_963723395.1. Lineage (GTDB taxonomy): Bacteria > Actinomycetota > Thermoleophilia > Solirubrobacterales > Solirubrobacteraceae > DATFQI01. The sequence goes on from CAVRQL010000014.1 coordinate 237,768, forward strand.
GCTCCGCGAGGTCGGGCTTGCCGCGCTCGGTGGTGTCCCAGATCACGGCGTCGGGCTGCGCCGCCTCGACCTCGTCGACCAGCGCGTCGCCGTAGGTGGACCGCGGGTCGCGGGTGGACCAGACCAGCGTGGCCGGGACGCGGTCGGCCAGGATCTGCCCGAGGATCGGGCCGATCCCGCTGCCGGTCGCGACGTACACCACCCGCTGGTAGAGCAGCGCCACCTTGGCCATGGGGGCGGAGACCGGGATGCCGCGCACCCAGACGTGCGACGGCGGATCGTCGATGAAGCGGCCCGTCCAGTCGCCGGCGCGGGAGATCAGCAGGCGGTAGCCGGAGCGCCCGGGCGTCGCGACGGTCGCGAACGCGTGCCACTCGCGCAGCGGGCTGCGGCTGATCGCCACCCCGGACGCGAACGCCGGCGTGACGCCGTGGTCGAAGTGGACGATGACGGCATGGCCGGAGGGGCGCTCGACCGTGATCGGCACGCGCCGCAGCTTCAGCCACGGGGAGGCGACGCTGAGCGTCAGCACCGCGAGCACCCAGACCTGCCAGTCCGAGCCGACATGCAGCGTGAGCGCCCAGAACAGGCCGATCGCGGTCCATCCGCAGAACCGGTGCGACAGCTCGAACACGTTGTGGGCGCGCCGGCGCACGGGCGGCGCGGCGCACACGACGACGAGGAGCATCAGGCCGACCAGGCCGTAGAGCAGCGCGAGCGTCGTGATGTCCACGGCTGCCGGATCGTGGGCCCGGGTGGCGGTCGCGGCCGCGGCGAAGGCCAGCAGCCACGCGGTGCCGGCGAGCGCGGCGCCGGCGTGGATCCCGCCGACGTGGTGCACCTTCGACACGCTCCAGCGGATCCACAGCGGCCACGTCCGCGACCCGCGGCCGGCCAGCCCGTAGAGGAGGTTGAGCACGTTCTGCTGGCGGATCAGCACCGCGGCGGCGAAGTTGACCAGCGTGAGCGCCGCGAGCGGCGACAGCGCGCTCCCGTCCTCGATCCCCCAGTCGCCGACGTGGAGGCACAGCACCACGGCGTTGACGAGCAGCACGCCGGCGAGCAGCCGGTGGTAGGGCATCAGTCGCGGGTGCTTGAGGAGGCGTTGCACCCTCTACGAGACGCCGCTCCGGCTCCGTTATTCCGCGGCGGGTACGGTGCCCGGATGAAGCAGCTCGCGGACGGGGTGTTCCGGCTGAAGGGCTTCCCGCCCGACGCGATCAACGTCTACCTCGCGGGCGACGTGCTGATCGACGCCGCGACGCGCCAGGCCGAGCGGCGGATCCTGCGCCAGCTGCGCGGACGCTCCCTTTCGGCCCACGCGCTCACGCACGCCCACGCCGACCACCAGGGCGCCAGCCATGCGGTCTGCACGGCCTTCGGGATCCCGTACTGGGTGGGGGAGCACGACGTCGAGGCCGCGGAGGGCGGTCCCGAGGTGGTGTCGCGCCGCCAGGCGCCCGGCCTGATCAACCGGCTCCAGAAGCGCTTCTGGACCGGGCCGGGCCATCCGGTCGGCCGCGTGCTCAGCGAGGGCGACGCCGTCGGCGAGTTCACCGTGCTCGAGGTGCCGGGCCACTCGGCCGGACACGTCGCCTTCTGGCGGGAGCGCGACCGCGTGCTGATCCTCGGCGACGTCGTCACCACGATGAACCTGCTGACCACGCGGAAGGGGCTGCAGGAGCCGCCGGCCCGCTTCACCCCCGACCCGGTGCGCAACCGGGCCTCGATCCGCCGGCTCGCCGAGCTTCGCCCCGCGCTGATCTGCGCCGGCCACGGGCCGCCGCTGCGCGACCCGGACGCCTTCACGGCGTTCGCAGAGTCGCTGCCCACGCCCTGAGTGGCTTCACCACCGCCGGCGGCGACCAGCAGGGGCGGTCGGCCGCGTCGTTCTCCCTCACGCAGATCATCGCCTTCCCGACGCCGACGGTGACCCCGGGTCCGACCGCGCAGCCCACGCCGACGGTGACCCCTGCCCCGCCCCCGCCCCGCCGCCGCCGATCGTGATCGACAGGCGGCCGCCGAACACCTCGATTCCCAGGGCGGTGATCAACCAGAACAGGCGCACGGCGACGTTCAACTTCGCCTCCACCGAGCGCCGCTCCAAGTTCAGCTGCAAGCTCGACAAGAAGAAGTTCAAGCCCTGCAAGTCGCCGAAGACCTACAAGCAGCTCAAGCCCGGCAAGCACGTGTTCCGCGTCAAGGCGCGCGACCGCGCCGGCAACGTGGACCGCACCCCCAAGGTGAAGCGCTTCAAGATCAAGAAGCGCTGACGCCGAGCGGGACGATCTCGAAGCGCTCGACGTCGACGAGCCCCTGATCGGTGATCTTCAGCGCGGGGATCACCGACAGGGCGAGGAACGAGAGCGTCATGAACGGGGCCTCGATCTTCACTCCGAGGCCGGCCAGCAGCTCGTGCAGGGCCTCGAGGCGGGACACGACCTCCTCGACCGGCGCGGCGGAGAGCAGGCCGGCCACCGGCAGCGCCAGCTCGCCGATCACCTCGCCGCCGTCCGCCACGACGCAGCCGCCGCCCAGCTCCTGCAGCCGCCGGGCGCAGGCGAGGATGTCGGCATCGCCGACGCCGACCGCCACGACGTTGTGCGCGTCGTGGGCGACGGTGGAGGCGAACGCGCCGCTGCGCAGGCCGAAGCCGGTCACGAGCCCGACGCCGACGCGGCCCGTCGCGTGGTGGCGCTCGATCACGGCGATCTTCGCGATGTCCCGCGCCGGGTCGGGGAGACCCTGCCCGGGCTCCTCCTCCCGCGCCAGCGTGATCAGCTGCTCGGGCACGATCTCGATCACCCGCACGCGCGAGGCGCCGTTCGCGTCGAGCGCGAGGTCGGCCTCGGTGACCGGGGCGCTGCGCACGGTCTGGAGCAGGTGGGCCGGGACGGGCGGAGCGGCGAACGGCTCGGCGCGGCCGTCGCGGGCGGCGACGCGGCCTCCCGCGATGACGAGCCGGGGCGCGAACGAGACCAGGTCGTCGAGCAGCACGAGGTCGGCCCGGTAGCCGGGGGCGATCGCGCCGAAGCCGTCGAGCCCGTGGGCCAGCGCGGCGTGCAGCGTGGCCATCACGAGCGCGTCCTCGGGCGCGATGCCCTCCTCGACGGCGACGCGGCACATCTGGTTGATGTGGCCCTCGCGCAGCAGGAAGTCGGGCTCGCGGTCGTCGGTGCAGAACGCCATGCGCTCCGGCCCGTGCTCGCGCACGAGCGGCAGCAGCGCGCGCAGGTTGCGCGCGTTGGAGGCCTCGCGGATCAGCACCCACATCCCGCGGCGGCGCTTCTCGAGCGCCTCCTCGTAGGTGGTCGCCTCGTGGTCGGAGCGGATGCCGGCGGCGGCGTACGCGTCGAGGTCGCGGCCGAGCACGCCGGGGGCGTGGCCGTCGGCGTGCGTGGCGCCGCGCACCTCGAGCTTGGCCAGCACGTCCGGGTCGCCCGCGATGACGCCGGGGAAGTTCATCATCTCGGCGACGCCGAGCGCCCGCCTGCGGCGCAGGATCGCCTCCATGTCGCCGACCGTCAGCTCCCGCCGCGGCGACTCGAAGGCGCTCGCCGGGACGCACGACGGCGCCATCACGAACACGGTGAGGGGCAGTCCCTCCGACGCGTCGAGCATCCAGTGCACGCCGTCGGAGCCGAGCACGTTGGCGACCTCGTGCGGGTCGCAGACGATCGCCGTGGTGCCGTGGGGGAGGACCGCGCGCGCGAACTCCGCGGGCGTCAGCTTGGACGACTCGACGTGCATGTGCGCGTCGATGAGGCCCGGGACGAGGTACCGGCCGGCCGCGTCGATCCGCTCGCCGCCCTCGTACGACCCGATCCCCGCCACCATCCCGTCGGCGACCGCGACGTCGCCCTCCAGCCACTCGCGCGTGAACGCGCAGAACACCCGCGCGCCCTCGATCACGAGGTCCGGCTCGGCGTCCCCGCGCGCGACGGCGATCAGCCTGGAGCGCGCACGGGCGGGTGGGGACGGGGTCACCGCGACTCCGTGGGCGCCTCGAGCTTGACGTCGAGCCCGTGGGCGCCCGCGTCGAGCGCCGCCTCCACGGCGTCGGTGAGCGCCGCGAGCACCTCGTCTCGGGAGCCGGCGAGCACGACCTCGCCGGGCCCGGCGTCGCGCGCCAGCCGCCCGCCGGACTCCGCAGCGGCGGCCCGCGCCTCGTCGGGGCCGTCGATCGTGAAGTGCGCCGTCAGCTCGGCGGGCGGGACCGGCATCACAGCCCGACCATGTCGTCGGGGCGCACCGGCACCCGCGTCAGCGCCGCGCCGGTGGCGGCGCGCAGCGCGCTCACGATCGCCGGGGTGGAGGAGATCGTCGGCGGCTCGCCGACCCCGCGCAGCCCGTACGGCGCCTCGGGGTCGCCGAGCTCGAGCACGTCGAGCCGCACCGGCGGCATGTCGAGCACGGTGGGGATCAGGTAGTCGGTGAACGACGCGTTGCGGACCTCGCCGTCGACGACCTGGATCTCCTCCATCAGCGCCAGCCCGAGCCCCTGGGCGATGCCGCCCTCGATCTGCCCCTCGACGGCCTGCGGGTTGATCGCCTTGCCGACGTCCTGGGCGGTGGCGATCTCCACCACCCGCACCAGGCCCAGCTCGGTGTCCACGTCGACCACGGCGCGGTGGGCGGCGAACGCGAACGTGACGTGGGCGTCGCCCTGGCCGTTCTCGTCGAGCGGGAACGTCTCGCGGTGGTGGTACTCGCGGGTCGCCTCGATCGGGCCGTCGGCGAGCCCGCCGTCGCCGCGGGCGCGCAGCTCCTCCATGACCGCCTCGCAGGCCGCCTTCACGGCCCCGCCGGTCATCATCGTCTGGCGCGAGGCGCTCGAGGAGCCCGCCGTGCCCACCTGGGTGTCGGCGGGCAGCACGACGACGCGGTCCACGCCCAGCTCGTGGCGCGCGATCTGCTCCTGCACGGTGACGAGGCCCTGCCCGACCTCGGCCGCCGCGGTGTGGACCTCGGCGAGCGGCTCGCCGCCCACCAGCGACAGCTTCACGCGCGCGGTCGAGTAGTCGTCGAAGCCCTCGGAGTAGCCGATGTTCTTGTAGCCGACCGCGTAGCCGACGCCGCGCACCACGCCCTCGCCGCGGGTGACGTTGGCGATGCCGCCCGGGAGGCCGCCCTCGTCGGCGGGCTCGGGCATCGCCACGACCCGGTGACAGCAGCTCCTCGACCGGCGCCGGGCAGCGCACGGGCGCGCCGGTGGGCAGCGTCGAGCCGGTCGACATCGCGTTGCGCCGGCGCAGCTCCACCGGGTCCATCTCCAGCGCGGCCGCGAGCTTGTCCATCTGCGCCTCGTGCGCGAAGCACGTCTGGACGGCGCCGAACCCGCGCATCGCCCCGCACGGCGGGTTGTCGGTGTAGACGACGTAGGCGTCGATGTGCGCGTTCGGCACGTCGTAGGGCCCGCACGCGAACGAGGCGGCGTTCGAGCACACCGCGGTCGAGCTGGACGCGTACGCGCCGCCGTCGAGCAGGACCCGCGCGCGCACCGCCACGAGCTTCCCGTCGCGCGTGGCGTGGTGCTCGTAGCGCATCCGCGCCGGATGGCGGTGGATGTGGCCGAAGAACGACTCCTCGCGCCCGTACATCATCTTCACCGGGCGGTCGGTGTGGAGGGCGAGCAGGCACGCGTGGACCTGCATCGAGAGGTCCTCGCGGCCGCCGAACGCGCCGCCCACGCCGCCCAGCACGAGCCGGACCTTCTCCGGCGGCAGGTCGAGCGACGCCGCGAGCTGGTCGCGGTCCACGTGCAGCCACTGGGTGGCGATGAACAGGTCGACGCCGCCGTCCTCGGCCGGCACCGCGAGCCCCGACTCCGGGCCGAGGAACGCCTGGTCCTGCATGCCGACCTCGTACTCGCCGGTCACCACGACCTCGCCCTCGGCGTCGGGGTCGCCGTGGCGGATCGGGACGTGGCGGAGCAGGTTGCCGCTCGGATGCAGCTTCGGCGTGGCCGGGTCCAGCGCGTCCTCGGGGTCGGTGAGCGCGGGGAGCACCTCGTACTCGACGCCGATCTTGCGGGCGGCGGCGCGCGCGGTCTCCGGATGGTCGGCGGCCACGATCGCGATCGCCTCGCCCTGGTAGCGGACGTCCTCCCACGCCAGCACCGGCTGGTCCTGGATCTCCAGCCCGTACGTCTTGCGGCCCGGGACGTCCTCGTGGGTGAGGACGGCCTGCACGCCGGGCACCCGCAGCGCCGGGCCGATGTCGATCTCCTTGATCCGCGCGCGCGGGTGCGGGGAGCGCAGCGTCGAGCCCCACAGCATCCGGTCGGCCCACGCGTCGGACGCGTAGGCGAACTCGCCCTTCACCTTGGGGATCCCGTCGGGGCGGCGGAGGCTGACGCCGATGCCGGGCTTCGTGATCGTGCTCATGCGGCGACCCCCGCGCGGCTTGCCAGCCGCTTCGACTGCACGCCGAGATCGCGGGCGAACACGCGCTCGTCGCCCGTGCGCAGCTCGCCGGCCTCGACCACGACGCGCCCGCCGACCAGCAGCGTGTCGACCAGCGGCCGCGGGCCCATCGCCAGCGCCGCGACGGGATCGGCGATCCCCGCGTGGTCGATGCCGTCGATCCGCCACAGGGCGACGTCGGCCACCTTGCCGGGCTCGAGCGAGCCGATCTCCGTCTCGCGGCCCAGGCAGCGGGCGCCGTGGATGGTGCCGAGCTCCAGCGACTCGCGGGCGGTCAGCGCCCGCGGGCCGTGGCCCGCCAGCCGCGCGACGAGCATCGCCTGGCGCAGCTCCCCGCCCAGCTCGCCCGCCTCGTTGGAGGCGGCGCCGTCGACGCCCAGCCCGACCGGCGCGCCTTCGCGCACCAGCGCGGGGACGGGGGCGATGCCGGCGCCGAGCCTGGCGTTGGAGCTGGGGCAGTGCGCGACCCCGGTGCGGGTCTCGCCGAAGCGGCGCACCTCGGCGTCGTTGAGGTGCACGCAGTGCGCGAGCCACACGTCGTCGCCCAGCCAGCCGAGCTCCTCGAGGTACTCGACCGGGCGGCAGCCGAACAGCTCCAGGCAGAACTTCTCCTCGTCCTCGGTCTCGGCCATGTGGGTGTGCAGGCGGACGCCGCGCGAGCGGGCCAGCTCGGCCGACTCGCGCATCAGCTCCTTGGTGACGCTGAACGGGGAGCAGGGAGCGAGCGCGATCCGGATCATCGCGTCCGGCGAGGTGTCGTGGTAGCGGTCGATCGCGGCCTCGCAGGCGGCCAGGATCGCGTCGCGGTCCTCGGTCACCTCGTCGGGCGGCAGCCCGCCGTCGGAGCGCCCGAGGTCCATCGAGCCGCGGCACGGGTGGAAGCGGATGCCGAGCTGCCGCGCCACGTCGATCTCCACCGCGAGCAGGTCGCCGCCGTCGCGGGGGAAGAGGTAGTGGTGGTCGGAGGCGGTCGTGCAGCCGGACTTCGCGAGCGCGGCCAGCCCGGCCTGGGCGGCGGCGCGCTCGACCTCCTCGTCGACGTGCGCCCAGATCGGGATAGAGCGCCTGCAGCCACTCGAACAGCGTCGCCTCCTGGGCGAGCCCGCGGGTCGCCCACTGGTAGAGGTGGTGGTGGCAGTTGACGAGCCCTGGCGTGGCGAGCATGCCGCGGCCGTCGATGCGGACGTCGCCGTCCTCGGGCTCGGCGGGGCCGGCGCCGACCTCGTCGATGAAGCCGTGGCGGATGACGATGTGCCCGTCCGCGTGCTCGGTGCCCTCCGCGTCGACGGTGGCGATCGCGCAGTGCTCGACGACGAGCCGGCTCATCGCGCCTGGGCGGCCGCGCGGACCGCGTCGAGGATCTTCTCGTAGCCCGTGCAGCGGCACAGGTTGCCGGCCAGCGCCTCGCGGATCTCGGCGTCGCGACGGGTCCGGCTTGCGCTCCAGCAGGTCGTGGGTGGCGACGATCAGCCCGGGCGTGCAGAAGCCGCACTGGACGGCGCCCGCGGCCAGGAACGCCTCCTGGACCGGGTGCAGCTCCTCCTCGGCGGCGAGCCCCTCGACGGTGACGATCTCGCGGTCCTCGGCCTGTCCGGCGAGCACGAGGCAGGAGCACACGAGCCGGCCGTCCAGGTAGACCGAGCACGAGCCGCACTCGCCCTGCTCGCAGGCGTTCTTGGCGCCCGGCAGGCCGAGCCGCTCGCGCAGCACGTGCAGCAGGCTCTCGCCCTCCCACAGGCCGTCGACCTCGCGGCGCTCGCCGTTGATCGTGCAGGTCAGGCGCACTGCTCGCTCCATGCCCAGCCGAGGGTGCGCCGCGCCAGCACCGACAGCGCGTGGCGGCGGTAGGCGGCGCTGCCGCGGACGTCGTCGATCGGCGACGCGGCCTGCGCCACCAGCTCGCCGAAGCGGCGCAGCGTGGCGTCGTCGGCGGGCGTCGCGCCGTCCCAGTCGAGCGCGCCGGCGGCGAACGCCTCGGCCTCGGCGGCGTGCAGGGGCGTCGGCGCGGCCGAGCCGATGCACGTGCCGACCTCGCGCTCCTCGGGGTGGATGGCGAGCGCGAACGAGCAGACCGCGATCACCATCGCGTTGCGGGTCCCGACCTTGGAGAACTGCTGCGGCCCGCCGGCGGGCGCACGTGGAAGGCGGCGATCAGCTCGTCGTCGGCGAGGACGTTCTGCTTCGGGCCGGTGATGAAGTCGGCGATCGGGACGCGGCGCGTGCCGGCCGCGGAGGCCAGCTCGACCTCCGCGTGGCTCGCGTACAGCGGCGGCAGCGCGTCGCCGGCGGGGGAGGAGGAGCCGAGGTTGCCGCCGATCGTGCCGCGGTTGCGGATCTGGGGCGAGCCGACGGTGCGCGAGGCGGCGGCGAGGCCGGGCAGCCGGTCGCCCAGCTCGGCGATCGCGCGGGCGTAGGTGACCCCGGCGCCGACGCGCAGGACGCCGTCGCGCTCCTCCCACTCGTCCAGCTCGGCGACGCGGGTGAGGTCGAGGATCGCCTCCGGCCGCTCGCGGCCGAAGTTGAGGTCCACCATCACGTCGGTGCCGCCGTGCAGCGGCAGGGCTCCGGGGTGCGCGGCGCGAGCCTCGAGCGCCTCCTGCCAGGTGCCCGGTTGCAGCAACTCCATGGCGGCAGTCTACGGTTTGCGACCTCGTCCGGCCGGTCATGAGAGTGCTCATGTCCATGCGCTCAGCGATCCTCACGGCCGCGCTGCTCGCGGCCCTTCCGGCCACCGCCGACGCCTCGGTCTTCCGCGGCGAGACCGCGAAGGGGCGCCCGGCCTCCGTGGTCACGGGCTCGGACGGGCTGCTGCGCGCGGCGCGCGTGAACTGGCGCACCAGCTGCCGCAGCGGGAGCTTCGCCACCAAGACGAGCTTCCTCCGGCCCCACGACGTCTCGACGCCCGGGACCTTCCGCGACTCCGGGACGTACCGCACCCGCGCGAACGGCTACCGGTTCCGTACGACGGCGAGCATCCGCGGCACCAAGGTGGGCGACCGGCGGTGGCGCGGCCGGTTCAGCGCGAAGGTGCTGGTGACGCGCAAGGGGCGCTACGTCGACACGTGCCGCCTGCGGCGCCTGTCCTGGAGCGCCACGCTGGTCGGCTAGGCGGCGGAGCGCCGCAGGGACACGAGCGGCGGGCGCTCGTCGACGATCACCGAGCGCTTCTCGAGCTCCCCGTCGACCGGCACGAGCAGCGGGCCGGGCGCGGCGGCGTCGATCGCGGCGGCGCCGTGGATCCTGCGCTCCGCGGCGGCGAGCACGGCGAGCGCCATCGCGCTCAGGTCGCGCAGCGGCTGGTGGCGGTTCTGGCGGGTGCCGAGCTCGACCTGGGCCATCGCGTCGAGCCCCACCTCGCGGTGGACGTCGATCAGCATCGCGATCTCGACGCCGTAGCCGACCGGGAACGGGAGGCGCTCGAGCAGCTCGCGGCGCGCCGCGACCTCACCCGCCAGCGGCTGCAGGAACCCGGCGAGGTCGGGGACGTGGAGGTTGAGCAGCGGGCGGGCGACGAGCTCGGTGACGCGGCCGCCGCCGTCGGCGACGACCGTGTCGCCGATTCGCATCGGGCGCCGGAAGGCGCCCTTGACGAACGCGGTGCCGGCGTCGGTGAGCAGCGGGCCGAGCAGGCCGGTGACGAAGGCTCGCCGTGAAGTCCTCGGTGTCGGTGTCCAGGTAGACGACGATGTCGCCGGAGGTCGCCGCGAGCCCGCGCCACAGCGCGTCGCCCTTGCCCAGCGCGGGCCCGAACTCGGGCAGCAGCGCGCTCTCGTCGGCCACCCGCGCGCCCCGGCCGGCCGCGACCGCGGCGGTCCCGTCGCGCGACGCCGCGTCCACCACGAGCAGCTCGTCGACGAGCCCGAGCCGCTCCAGCGGCGCGATCGCGTCGAGCACCGGCCCGATCGTGCCCGCCACCTCGCGCGTGGGCAGCACGAGGCTGACCGTCGCGCGCTTGCGCTCGGCCAGCGCGGCGGCGTCGTAGTCCTCGGCCCGGCCGCGGCGCGCGGACAGCCAGCCGGCGCCGCGCAGGTCCACGGCGAGGCCGCGCGGGGCGCGGCCGAGCGTGCGCCCCGAGGTGGTCACGCGCACCGACGCGAGGCGGTCGATCGGGACGCCGTGGCGCCGCAGCACCCGCTCGAGCCCCTCGTCCTCGAGCGCGGCGCGCGCCTCGAGCGGCCCGACGGCCGCGTAGGTGGCGGCGGTCAGCGCCATCGAGGCGCCGGAGAACTGGTGGTGCTCGACCGTGCCCGGGTGCTCGCGGGCGCGCTCCAGCCGGGCGCGGGCGTCGCCCTCGCGGCGCTCGCGGACCGCGGCGGGGAGCGCCGCGTCCTCCGCCTCGGACAGCGCCGCCCGGCCGCCGACGGCCCGCGCGCCCGCGGCCACGGCGTCGAGCTGCGCGCGCAGCCAGCCGTGGTCCGCCTGGCTGTCGGCGTCGGTGCAGGCGATCAGCCCGTCGGGGCGCCCGACCGCGTGCAGGCGCTCGCAGGCGAGCCCCATGCCCAGCGCGCGCGCGGCGCCGACGCCCGCGCCGGTGGAGCGCAGGACGTGCAGCGGCGCCGCGCCGGCCGCCGCCCGGGCGCGCGCCTCGGTGGCGTCGGTGCAGCGGTCCAGCACCAGCAGGACCTCGTACTCGGCCGCCGCCACGCCCCGCTGCGCCGCGAGCGCCGCGATGCAGCCGCCGACCAGCTCCTCCTCGTCACGGGCCGGCACCACCACGCACGCGAGCAGCGCCGGATCGGGCGCGGGGAGGACCGTCACGGCAGCGGCTTGCCCTGCTCGACCAGCTCGCGCCCGGCCTCGTAGTCCTCGTCGCGCTCGTGGGTGAGCACGCCGACCACCTTGCCGTCACGCGTGTAGTAGGCGGTGAAGGCGCCGCCGGGGTGCTCGACGAAGCGCGAGTCGTCGTAGCCGTCGCCCCACGCGACGTACTTGATCGTCTTCTCGCCGATCGTCGAGAAGAAGCCCGGCGCCGCGTCCCACACGCCGTCCTTCCCGGCGGCGGTGAGCCCGGCGGCCTTGCCGTGGTTGAGCGCCTCGCCCCAGTGCTCGACGGTGAGCCTGCGCCCGGCGGCGGCGTTGGTGGCGAGCGCGATGTCGCCGACCGCGAACACGCCGTCGGCGCTCGCGCGCATGTGCTCGTCGGTGAGCACGCGGCCCTTCTCGGTCTCCAGCCCGGCGTCCTCGCCGAGCTTGCCGCGCGGCCGGACGCCCGACGCCATCAGCACCACGTCGGCCTCGACGGGCGGGTTGCCCGGCACGCGCACGAGCCCGCCGTCGAGCGAGTCGACGCCCGCGCCGAGCTGCAGCCTGACCCCGAGCTCGACCAGCCAGTTGGAGATGCGCTTGCCCACGTCCTCGCCGAGTCGGGCCATGTGGGGGACGTGCTCGTCGGAGATGAGCGTCACGCGCAGGCCGCGCATGGCCAGCGAGGCGGCGGCCTCGCAGCCGATGAACCCGGTGCCGATGACGGCCGCGGTGTGGGCGCCCTCGACGTGCTCGCGCAGGACGCGGCCGTCGGCCAGCGAGCGCAGCGTGTGGATGTCCGGGTCGTCGCCGCCGGGGATCGGGAGCCGGAACGGCTCGGAGCCGGTGGCGAGCACGACGGTGTCGTAGCCGAGCGTCTCGCCGCCCGCGAGGGTCAGCTCGCGCTTGCCGGTGTCGAGCGCCTCGACGGTGACCTCGCGCCGCAGCTCGACGTCGTTGTCGGAGTAGAAGTCCTCGTCCTGCAGGCCGATGTCGCCCGGCCTCGGCCTTGCCCTGCAGGAAGCCCTTCGAGAGGGCGGGGCGGGCGTACGGCGCATCGGTCTCCGGCGTGAGGATGGTGACCGGGCCTTCGCCGCCGGCCTCGCGGTAGTTGCGGGCGGTGGCGAGGCCGGAGGCCCCGCCTCCGACGATGACGAGTCCGCTCATGTGGGGACCTCCCAGCGATCGAGGGCATAGTCGACCGTCCACGCGCTGAGCGACGGGGCGCCGAAGCGCTCCGCCAGGCGGGCGTGGATGGCCGGTGTCGCGGCTTCTCCGAGCCAGTGCACGGCGAGCAGCGTGCCACCCGGCGCCAGCTCGCGCGCCGTGGCATCGAGCATCGCGTCCAGCTCGTCGACGTAGTAGAGGACCTCGGAGTGGACGATCAGCTCGAACGGGCCGGCCGGGAACTCCTCCGGCAGCTCGCGGCGCTCGAAGGTCGCGCGCGGCACGCGCTCGCGGGCGCGGGCCAGCGGCGCCGCGGCGATGTCGACGCCGAGCAGCGCGTCGCAGCGGGCGGCGAGCCGCTCGCTGAGCACGCCGATCGAGCAGCCGGTCTCGAGCGCGGTGGCGTAGCGGCGGGGGAGGGCGGCGATCGTCGCGTCGTACTTGGCCCGCTCGTACTCGCTGGTCTCGAACCCCCACGGGTCGGGCCGGTCGGCGTACATGCCCTCGAAGCGGTCGCGCAGGCTCACGACAGCGCGCTCCGGCCGAGGCGGACCAGCATCGGGTCGAGCCGGTGCTGGAGGACGAACAGCTCGAAGTCGCGCCGCGCGCGGTCCAGCGCCGTGCCGGTGGCGAACGGGCGCGAGCCGCACGCGCGCGCCGCCTCGTCGAGGATCGTGCGGCCGGCGGTCGAGATCGCCTCGCGCAGCTGCACGCTGACCTCGCGCAGGTCGGCGTCGGGGTCGGCGCCGGCGGCGTGCTCGAGCCAGCGGTCGATGGTGGCGCGGGCGGTGACGATGCGGCCGGCGGCGAGCGCGCGCAGGTCGTCGGGCTCGCGGGCGCCGAGGTCGGCGAGCGCCGCCTCGGCGGCGGCGTCGGCCATCCCCGCCCATGCCGCGGCGGTGCGGATGGCATCGCGTGAGAACCAGGGCTCGCGGCCCAGCTCGCCCGGGCTCGCCGAGGACGGCCAGCACCGGGGTGTCGTGGAAGACCACGCGGTGGCTCTCGGAGGCGCGCATGCCGCCGGCGCGGTACCAGCTCCGGTCGACCTCCACCTCGGCGAGGTCCACGTAGACGAGCGAAGGCGGCCCGGGCTCGTCGCGCCTGGCCAGGACGAGCGCGCGGTCCAGGCCCCCGGCGCCGGAGCAGAACACCTTGACTCCGGTGAGGGTGTCGCCGCGCAGGCGTGCGGGCTCGCCCTCGCCGGGAGCGGGGTCGGCGCCCCACACGCCCAGCCTCAGCCGTCCGTCTCCGGCGTCCTCGCCGGCCACGGTGAGCCGCTCGAAGGCGTTGAGGTGGCCCTCGTACAGGCGCCCGACCGAGCCGTCGGCGCGCGCGACCGCCCGCACGGCCGCCCATTCCTGCGCGCGGGTGGGGGGCGGGACGAGCGCGCCGTCGGCGGCCAGCGCCTCGAACGCCGCGCGGGGGAAGGCGGGGTGCGCGTCCAGCTCGGCGGCGCCCGCGGCGATCGCGTCGAGCACGGCCGGGGAGACCGCGGTGGCGGGGCCGACGGCGGTCACGCGAGCGCGAAGTCGGGGTTGCCCGACGGGGATGTCCCACGTGGCGTCGAGCACGGCCGGCTCCAGCCCGCGTGCCCGCGCGGCCGCGACCAGCGGTCCGATCAGCCGGGCGGTCTCGGCGCAGTCGGCGCGCAGCGCGCCGTCGCCGATGCCGTCGTGGGCGAGCACGATCGCGCCGGGGCGCAGCTCCGGCTCGGCGGCCGCGAGCATCGCCTCGGCGTCGTCGCCGCGCCAGTCGTGCGTGTCGACCGACCAGCCGGCCGGCGTCAGCCCGTGGGCGGCGGCCAGCTCCGCCGTCCACGGTGCGAGGTCGCCCCACGGCACCCGCCACAGCTCCGGCGCCCCGCCGATCGCCTGCGAGCGCCGCTTCGAGGTCCGCCTCGACCGTCGCCCGGTCGTGCCGGGGATGGCGAAGGTGCTCGTAGCCGTGCACGCCGACGGCGTGGCCCTCCGCGAGGATCCGCGCGAGCAGTTCCGGGTGCCGTGGTCACGCGCGAGCCGAGCACGAAGAACGTCGCGTGCGCGCCCGCCTGCGCGAGCGCGTCGAGAACGGCGGGAGTGCCGCGGGGATCGGGGCCATCGTCGAACGTGAGCGACACCATGCCCGCTCGTCTTACCCATGCGCCCGTTCGCGACTCGCGCTTTGGCGCTGGAACGCGACGGGGCCGCCCGGAGGCGGCCCCGTCCACATCACGCTCGCTGCTTGTCGCTTACGCTTCATGCAGCGCGCGCGGGCCTTCTTGCGAGCCTTCTTGCTCTTCTTCTTGTTGGCCTTCTTCACGCACGCGGCGCGCTTGGCCTTCTTGCTGGCCTTCGCCTTCTTGCTGGCCTTCTTGGCGGCCTTCACCACGGTGGCCGGTCCGGCGACCGTCTGGACGACGGTGACCTCGCGGGTGATGACCTCGGTGCGGCCGGGGGCCGGCGGGGCGGCTTCCTCCGGCAGGTTCACGACGACGGTCGTGTCCGGGGCCGGGCTGTTCGTGCCCGGGCACAGGGACATCGACGGCTTCGCGCCGGCTCCGTCGTAGTAGGCCTGCCACGAGGCCTCCCACGCACGCAGCATGTCGTCGCTGAGCGAGACCATGCGCTCCGAGGAGGCCTGCGCCAGCGAGGCGCGCAGGGTCCACGACAGCGGCAGGTCGCCCTGGGTGGTGAACGTGATCAGGTTCGCCAGGGTGTCGGGGTCGTTGCGGTTCGACAGCGTCCATGCGGTCGGGTCCCCGGCGAGCGAGAACTTGCGCGTCTGGCCGTAGTCGTCCTGCGTAGCCGGCGAACTCCTCGCCGAACGAGTCGACGTCGTTGACGCGCCTGGCGTCGTAGTCGCCGTCCTCGCGCGGGTTGAGCCGCACGAACTCGGGGATGCCGTCACCGTTGACGTCGACGGCGTTCGGATCGGTGATCCCGAACAGCGCCGTGAAGCGATCGGGCACATAGCCGCGCTCGATCGAGTAGCCCATGCCGGCCTTGTACGTGTTGAGCGGCTCGATCGCCGAGGCGCCGAGGCAGGAGATGGACGGAGCGATGATCGGCCGGTTCTTGGCCGCGACCAGGTCGCCTTCCTGCGCGATGTACGGCTCGTTCTGGACGGAGTCGTTGTGGTCGGAGACGCAGACGACGACGTCGTTGTTGGCGATCCAGCTCGAGCCCTCGGGAGCGAACAGGTCGACGGCCGTCTGGTTCGGATCGACATCGGCATCGGTGCTGCTGGTGCCGGTGTCGAACGTGTTGTAGACGCTGTAGCCGGCGTGTCGGCCGGGCACCAGCACCTGGTCGACCGAGATCGGCGAATCGTGGTCGACCGTGATGTGGAGTTCCTCGACGATGTCACCGTCGACGAGCGCCGTCAGGTCAATGTGGCTGTCAGGATCGACTGAGCCACGGTGGCCCGGGGTGAAGCAACCGGGCTCGAGGGTGTAGGGGTTGAGACGGAACGGCGACGAATCGTCGATCGCGTCGTCTCCTGGCAACGCCACCGCTGACGCCGACGAGACCAGCAACCCCAACCCAGTGAGCGTAACTGCCACTAGGGGCTTGAACTTCACGACGCTCCTCCTTTGAGCTTGTGGGCCACCTTCCACCCGGATGGCCTCGGATGAGCCGACGCTACGTCGGCCGCACCCGCTCGGGGATCGTCCGGGTGGGCCGTTACCCACCCACCCGCCGGTCGGTGTCCACCCACCCGCCGGTCGGCGTCCGCCCACCCGGATGGATGGGCGGGGGCCGCCTCAGGAGGCGGGGCCGGTGATCTCGCCGCGCCGCGCGGCGAGCGCCGCGGCGGCCTCGACGCGGTTGTGCACGCCGAGGCGGTCGTAGATCGCCTGGAGGTGGAATTTCACTGTGTTCACCGAGATGAACAGGTCTCGCGCGATCTCCTGATTGGACCGTCCGAGTGCCACCTGCTCGAGCACCTCGAGCTGGCGGGTGCTGATGGAACCCTCGTCACGGCGCTCGTCGAGGCGTGCGAGAACGCACGAAGGGAAGCTGGTGCGGTCGTGCAGGACCTGCTGGAGCGTCGCGAGGGCGTCCTCGATGGGGGTGGAGCGCAGGATCACCGCCCGCACGTCGTACGCCACCACCGCGCGGGCGAGCGGCACGTCGACCTCGCTCGTGAGCACCACCAGCAGCGTGTTCGGGCCGGCCTCGCGCTGGCGGGCCAGGAAGGTCTCGGCACCGTGCGGCCCCTCGCGCAGCTCGGCGTCGGCGATCACGATCCGCGGCTGGCAGCGGCGCATCTTCTCCAGCAGCGCCTCCAAGGTCGCGAAGCACCCGACGACGTGCAGCTCCATCGTCCGCAGGACCTGCCCCAAGGCCTGGGCGACCAGCAGGTCGGGGCTCGCCACCGCCACCGTCGGGTGGGCGGTCCGAGCATCCATGCGTTCGTCTTCAGGGAGGCCCGCCGCCCCATCGTGCAGGCTGGCCATTTCCCGAGTCTCTTGAATATGGTGCGTGCATTGCAAGGTGAACCTGCGGGTGATTTTTGGTTAAGGTCACTCGACGGAAGGCCAGCAGGATTCCTGCTGATCGCCGGAACGAGCCCTTCGGCCGTCCGGAATCGGGGCCGGGCGAGGCCCGGCGGGCGGCGCTATGCTCAGCCCCGTCCTGGTGGGCGTAGCTCAGTTGGTAGAGCTCCGGGTTGTGGTCCCGGCGGCCGCGGGTTCGAGTCCCGTCGCTCACCCTGTTCGTCCCTGCAAATGACGATCTTCTGTGTAGTGGGAGATGGATGCGGGGACAACGGCGTGTTGGTCCCGGCGCCGCACGCTTCAGCCGTGGCTGATCGAGAGCCCATTGGTGAGATCGAGCGGCGGATGTCGCGCACCTGCTCGATTGAGAGTATGGTGAGAGTCGAGGCTGGCCCTGCGGCGAGCATTCTGGCCCGAGAGCGGTTCTACGCCGACATGCGCTTAGCGCGACGAGGCAACGCACCCTCGAGGCAAACGGGATCGACTGTGGGGCCGGTCCCATTTCTGCGAGCGGCCCTTGCGCCGCGAGAGCCTGTAGACCTGGTCGAGGAGTAAGCGACCCGTTGCCCGGCGCCGAGAGCGGTCCCACGATCACTGCGATGCTCAAGGACGGACCTCTGGCGGGGCACAGTCTCGAGGCCGAGGTGCTCGAAGGCCGCCCGCCGAAGACGCTCGATACTCCCGCTGACGACGGGAGCACCTTGCGCTATTGCCTCGAAGGCTGGGCCCAGAGCGGACGATCCGCGGTGTACACGTTCCTGTATCGCGTCTAATGCCCGCGACTCCGCCGGAGGCGGATGGGCATCGACCTTCCGGATCGGGTCGGCCGGCGGAGCTCAGAGGCTCACTGGCACCTGGGCTCGTGCGATCGCGTTTCGCTGCAGGAACTGCGCCATGCCTCGGGCGACCGGCTCGGGCCGCTGGACGTGCAGGAGGTGCCCGACGCCCTCGACGGTGAGCTCCTCGACCTGGGGGAGCCAGGAGCGCAGGAAGCCGGCCACGTCGACCCACAGAGGCTGGGTCCGGGAGCCGAGGACGGACAGGACGGGCCGGCCGATCGCGGCTGCCTGGTCCGGCCCGAACTCCCACTCGGTCAGCGCGGGGAGCTCGACGCCGAAGAAGGTGTCCGCATCCTCGACGGCCTGAGCCACCGCGCCCGGGACGCGGTCTTCGAGCAGCGCGCGACAGGTCGTCCAGTCGAGGCCGCTCACCCCGGTCATGAACATGGCCAGTGCGCGCGCGTGGTCGCCGCTTTCGTACGCCTCGAACGCGGGCCCGGCCTGTGTCAGGAAGGACTCCCCGCTGGGCACCGAAAGGAGCGACAGCTCCATGAGGATCAGCGAGTGCACGGTCTCCGGCTGGTCCAGTGCCAACTGGGCCGCGACGGCCGCGCCGCTGGAGTGGCCGGCGATGTGCGCGCGCCGGATGCCGAGATGGTCGAGCAGTGCCGCGGCATCGGCGGCGTGGTCGCCGATGCTGACCGGCGCGGGTGTGTGCGTGCTGCCCACCCAGCCGCGCTTGTGGTACCGGATGAGCAGGTGGCGATCTGCCAGCGCGGGCTGCGACATGAGCGGCAGGAAGCCATCGGCGAGGACCGGGCTGATGAGCAGCACCGGCTCGCCAGAGCCGATCGCCTCGTATTCGAGTTCCACGCCGTTGACGGTTACGCTCTCCATGGGGTCCTCCTCGTTGGCTCGGGGACTTGGGTGTCCTCAACCCCATATGCGTGAGCAATGCCGATACGGCTGTGACCCTCACGGTTACGGCGGCGTGCGATGAGCGTCTCGCGCGCGCGAGAAGCGGCGGCGCGCGGGGATTGGGAGGCGGGCTACGAGCTCCTCATGGAGGCCGACTCGGACGGGCTCCTGGGTCCGGCCGATCTGCCCTTGCTCGCCGAGGTCGCCTACGCGGCCGGCCATCTCGACGTGACCATCGAGGCGTGGGAGCGCACGTATGCGCTCTGCGTGCAGGCCGGCGACTCCGTCGCGGCGGCGGGCGCAGCGGTTCGCGTCGCGATGCACCTGCTGCTGGACACCGCGCTGATGGCGCCGGTGCGCGGCTGGCTCGCGCGGGCGGACGGCCTGCTCGAGGGACGGCAGGAGACGCCTGCGCACGCATGGCTGGCGGTCGTCCGCACCTACGAGCGGATGCTGACCGGCGACCTCCAGGGGGCTCGGCAGTGGGCCCGAGCGCGCCATCGAGGTGGGCTCCGACCTGCGACCCTGCCGCGTGCGCCGTCGGACGGGTGGCGGCGGCGCGGCTGCGCATCCTGGACGGCGACGTCGCGGAAGGGCCTGGCGCTGCTCGACGAAGCTGGGGTGGCGGCGGTCTCGGGGGACCTCGATCCGCTCTCGACCGGGCTCGTGTACTGCGAGCTCGTCTGCGCCCTGCAGGGGCTCGCTCAGTACGACGTCGCCGAGGAGTGGACCGACGCGATGGAGCGGTGGTGCCGAGACGAACGCCATCGGGAGCCTCCACGGGCGCTGCCGCGTGCACCGCGCCGAGATCCTGAGGCTGCGCGGGGCGTGCGACGAGGCGGAGCAGGAGGCGATGGTGGCCTGCGAGGAGCTGCGGCCCTACCTGCGCCGCGAGATGGGTTGGCCGCTCAGCGAGCTCGGGCGGATCCGGCTGCGCAGGGGCGACATCGACGGCGCCGAGGAGGCACTGCTGGCCGCGCATCGGGCCGGGTGGGACCCGCAGCCGGGTCTCGCGCTGGTGCACCTGGCGCGCGGCGACGTGGCTGCCGCGGCGGCCGCCCATCCGGGACGCGCTCGACCATCCCTGGCGGGTGCCCTCGAAGGAGCGGCCGCCGGACACGGACCTGCAACGGGCGCCACTGCTCGAGGCGCAGGTGGAGATCGAGGTCGCGGCCGGCGACATCGGCCGCGCCCGTGCCGCGGCCGACGAGCTGGAGCGGGTGGCCGCGCGCTTCCGGAGCAAGGCGCTGGTCGCCGGGGCCGCCCTGGCGCGGGGAGGGTGCGGCTCGCCGAGGGCGACGTGGCGGAGGCGGAACGCTCGTTGTCGGAGGCCGCGCGGCTGTGGAACGAGATCGGCGCGCCCTACGAGGCGGCGCTCGCGCGGATGGTTCTCGCGGAGGCGCTCCGCGCCGGCGGCACGAGGACCGCGCCGGTCTCGAGCTGCGGGCGGCCCGGACGATCCTCGACCGGATCGAAGCGCCGCGGCCAGCGCGACGACGCCGGGACCAACGTCTTCCGCCGCGAGGGCGACTACTGGTTGGTGGTGTTCGGGGGCGCACGGTGCGCGTCCGGGACCTCAAGGGCCTGCGGTACCTGGCGCAGCTCCTCGCCGACCCCGGCCGCGAGTTCCACGTGCTGGACCTCGTCGCCGGCCGAAACCGGGCAGCCGAGTCGCGCGCTCGGCGACGCCGGTGCAGATCCTCGACGAGCGCGCCAAGGCCGCCTACCGCCGCCGCCTCGCCGAGATCGAGGACGACATCGAGCAGGCGCGGGCGCTCGGACGACGACGAGCGGGAGGCGCAGGCCGACGCCGAGCGCGAGTTCCTGGTCCGAGAGCTCGCGCACGCGCCGTCGGCCTGGGCGGGCGCGATCGGCGCGCCGGATCCGCCTCCGAGCGTGCTCGGTCGGGTGTGACCCGCGCGGTCCGTCAGGGGATCGCACGGATCGGCGAGCATCAGCCACCCTCGGCGAGCACCTCGACCCACCGTCCGTACCGGCACCTACTGCGCCTACGTTCCCGACCCAGGCGCTCCTGCGGACTGGGCGTCGTGACGTCCATGTCCAGCCTCCCGACGACTGGACCGTCGTCATGGGCTCGCACGTGACGTTGTGAGCGCGCCGTCGTCGGAGCCGCGAGTCATTCACCTGACCCGGCCTGCGATGCGGTGCATCTCGCCACCGCGCTGCTTCGCCGCGCCGGCCTTGGCGGCCCCGACGGCGCGGCGCTGGGGCGGCCTATCGTCGTGCGGTGGGCGCCCACGTCCGAAAGACCGAGGAACTGCGCCGCGATCGCGAGGACGTTCCGGATAAGCGTGCGCCGCCGCCGGCCTCGGATCTGCTGCGCCTCCAGGCGACGGCGGGCAACGCAGCGGTGACCCGGATGCTGTCGCGCGCACCGGTCTACGGGCCACCGCTCCCTGTCGATTGGGCACCGCCCGGCGCCGCACCCGAATGGGCGACGCCGGACCTTCGCCGCAAGATCGCCGCGACCGTGCTCGCGGAGTCGGGGATCGGGCAGGAGGACGAGGTCCGTTGGATCTACCTGACCCTGGTCACGCGGGCCGGCGGCGAGGAGGGTTTGAAGCGATCCTCCGCCTACTCCGGAGTCGGCTTCCGTTACCGCCTGTTCCTCTACACGCTCGGCGACCCGACTTACGGTGCGACTCCGCTGCCTCCCGGGAAGGACTATCGCAACTACGAGGATGTTGCCGACTACGCCACGAACAATGGCTGGTGGCAGTCGCATGGCCGGCCCCGTGCGGAGCGGCTGCGCGGCATGGTCGACGAGATGATCGCGGCGCCCGGCGAGAATCCACACCCCGGGTGGTCCGGGCAGGGCAGCCTGAAGGACTTCAACAACGTAAGCAACCAGGACATCTCCTGGAAGCGGGCGCGGGCCTACTTCTGGCTGCAGGAGAGCGGCGCGGTCTCCGACATCTGGGTCAAGGTGCTCCGTGGCGAGCTGACGACGGTGATCTTCGACGACGTATCGATCGGCGCCTACTACGCCGAGCATCCGCTGCCCGACGTGGTCCCTCTGTATCACCCGTGACTGTTGCCTGCGCTCATGGCGAGAGCGAGCTCTGGGTGAGCGACGGGACTCGATCTACGAGACGCCGACGCGCTAGGGCGATCTCGGCACTGTCATGCCCCCAGGATGTCGGCTCATGGCCGGCCACGGCGGGTTCCTGAACGCTCACGTACAATCGATCTATGCAGGGCAGCAGGCATCGCCGGGCGGCTCGCGAGCCGAACCCGTACGCTCACGCTTGTCGCCGCCCTCGGGACTGTCAAGCCAGCCCGCCCCTGCCCTGTCTGAGTATCCGAACACGTCACCGCCGGAGCCCTCGGGGCCGAGGTACAGCGCGCGCGTCGCGCTGAGTTGCGAGCGCGGTCATGCGCCGGGGCCGGTGCTGCACGCGCTGCAGGAGCTGCGCTCGGTCATCGACGACCGGCTGCGCCGCGAACTCGGCAGTCGCTACGACCGCCATAACGCCGTTCGGTCGGGACCGACAAGCTGACGGTCACCTTCACGCTGCGCGCCGACGCGAGGCGGACGCCATCCGGTCCGCGGGACTGGCCGCCGGGACGCTTGCCGAGCTCCTGACGGACAACGCGGCGGCCGTTGATGGTCCGCCGTTGCGCTCGTCGTTCGGGCGCTATAGGGATGGACGCGCGGCTTGCCGTTCGCGCCCTCGGGGGTCTGCCATGTTTCTCGCGCTAGCGGTGCTTGCGTGCGTTCTTCTGGAAGAGGAGAGCGCCCTGCGAGGCGAGCCGTCGGCGTTGACCAATCCGGCGTCGAAGCGCGCGTGCGGCGGCTCGCCGAACCATGCGTAGACGTATAGGCGCGTGATCTTCGAGCGCATGCCGCGCCGGCGCGTGTCGTAGGCATTCCACGAGCCGGAACAGGCCCTTGGTTCGCGCGGCGGCGCGTGACGGCGAGCGCCTGAAGCTCGGAGCAGCTTGACGATGCCGCCGGTCTCGGTCAGCCAGACCTCGCCAGGGACGGTGCGCAACATCGCCTTGGTGAAGTTGGTGCGGCGGCGGTTGACGTCGCCGTAGTTGTGCAGACCCCATAGCTGCGGCGAGCCCTTGGCGTAGCGCCGGAACCTCTCGAGGTAGCGGCCCATGTTGGACGTGTCGAGCATGTCGGCCGCCATGACGCGGAACTTGCCCTTGCGGGCCTGCGGCGCAGCACGTTGTAGTAGCCGGCGGCCGTACGCGGGCGCTTGAACGTGGGCTGGGACGGGTGGTTGATCTCGTTCCAGGCCGAGTAGGTCTTGACCCACGGGAACTTCGCGTCGAACATGCCGAACGCGTTGCGGTACGCACTCTTGCTCGGCGCGCGGCAGCCTTGTCCTTCGAGTACGGCCGCTCGGCGGATAGCAGCCGCGGCGCGCGGTGAAGGTCACCAGCACGTCCTGGCGCGCCGCACGGGCGCGGGCCATGTAGCTGGTCGACCTCATCACGCTGGTCGACGTGGCTGGCGTAGTCCCACGGGACCAGGTAGCGCACCCGCTTAAGGTTGAGCGACTGCCACGCCGGGCGATCGAACATCGGCGGGTTCTGCTCGCCGACGCCGACGCGGTACGCGGCACTCGCAGGAGCCACCCCGACCAGGCCCAGCCCGGCAAGAACAAGCATGCCAGCGGCGACAGCGGACAGGACGATTCGTTCATCAGGTGAGCTTTCGGAGGCACGCCCGATCGGGCGCGTGTGGGTCAGGACATGCCGGCGCGTTGAAGGGCCGATGGGTCCTTCCGTGCTCGCGACGACTCACAGAGGTCTATGCCGAACACGCTCGGACGTTGCACACCGAGTCGAAGTCTTAGCGTCGCTAAAGGTTCGCGGTGCTCGGTGCATTGGACCCTTGGGAAGGCTCGCCGATCCCCAAAGTGCGACGATGACGGTCGCTTGCTGATGGCGGCTGCGGATAGAGCGATCGCGGAAGATGTGCCTTGATTTCTGATCTCGATGACCACGTCTACCGACGTCCGTCGCGGCGCAGTACGAGAGGTGTTCGTCCTCGTGCTGGCGGAATGCGTGCTGGCCGCGTTGACCCGGCGCAGGCGCTGAGCGCCGGGCGGCGGCTTTCCGACGAACGGACCTACACGCGCTCTGCTCGAGGCCTGGGGCCTCGCCGATCCGGCGCCGGCGCGCTGGGGCACGCTTGATGGGCATCTGCGCCTGTGGACGGAGGACCGCTACCAGAGGTCTATCTGCTCCTGCGCGAGCGCGAAGGTGCCGGGGGCCGGCGGTGGATCCGCCTGCGCATCCCGGCCGGCCGAACGGTCGCACCGGCTGGGTGCCCGCCGACGCACTTGGCGTGCGCCGCTTCACGCGCTGGTCATTGATCGTGGACCGCGATGGTGAGCGGGCGATCCTTAAGCGCCGTGGGAAGACGGTGTGGAAGAAGCCCCTTGTTGGGCGTCGGCGCGCCGGGGACCGAGACGCCGGCGGGGCGCTTCTGGATCCGTGAGCGTCTCCGAGTGCCGTTCGGCGGTGGAGGCATCTACAGGGCCGTGGGCGTTCGGCACGGCGGCTTACTCGCGGCTGTCGGACTGGCCGGGGGGCGGGGTGGTGGGCTGTCACGGGCGCCGAATCCCCGCCGGGCTCATTCCAGGGGCGTCCCTCTCACGGGTGCATCCGGATGCGCAACCCCGACATCCGTCACCTCGCGCGGAGGTTGCCGATCGGCGCCCCTTTATTGGTGCGTTGGAGTGTCAACCGTCACGGGTGATCCCGCTTAGCCACCCTGCCTGGGCCGCAGCATCGCAGGATGACCCGGCATGGCCGGCTGGGAGGGACGTTGCGGGTCGAGCGCGATCGCGCTGATGAGCGCGATGGTCGCGCCGACCGAGGCGCTCGCGACGCACGAGAAGCGACTCGCCCTCGCGGCGCGGGTGTGTCCGTCCTACGCCGCCATCACCGCGAACACGGCGCGCAACAACATCATGGAGAGCCTCGGGGACCTCGGGGCCAACAGCCCTTACAAGCCGGACGGCTCGGTTCCAAGACGTCGATCCCGACGTCGAAGCGAGCGTCCAACCGAACTGCCGGCCGCTGTCCGACTGGGGGTTCACGCTCGGCAACGGCTACAAGAAGCGGGCGGGGACGGGCGTCTTCGGCGCGCTGAGCATCGTCACCGACCCCAGCTTCCGCACCGACGACGACGCAGGCGTCGGTCCCGCTGCTGAACGAGCGGTCGAGCGACCCGGGTAGCACGATCCCCGGGGCGATGACGATCGAGCTGACCGACGACCAGGTAGCCCAAGCCGCACAGCAGCAAGCTCTGGGTGCAAGGCGGGACGCCGAACGAGCCGGTCGTCGATCCCGAGACCTACGGCTTCGGCGCGCTGCGGTGCGCGACCGACAACGTCAACGGGGACAACGTCGAGTACGCGCATATCCGACGGGCACAAGCCACGTCTTCTGCTTCGCCTACTACGTGAGAACCGCCCCGACGGCGGGACGATCAAGATCGTGAAAGCCGTGTCGCCCGCGAGCGTCCCGGCCCAGGACTTGCCCGTTCCAGGGCAACATCTCCTATGCGGCGGGTGGCCGCTTCACGATCAACGCGAGCGGCGCGAAGGACGGGAGCGCGGGCTGCTGTCCGCCGCCGGCGGGCGGAGCTGGGACTTCGAAGAAATCGTCCGGACCGGATTCGTTCTCAGCGACCTCAGCTGCACATCGGCGAACGGCACCAGTACCTGGATGATCACCTCACCGGCGGTCTCCGTCGCTCTCGCGGCCGGAGACACGGTCACGTGCACCTACGCCAACGTCCCTGCTCCACCTGAGCCACCCGCTGGCGGGCTCATCATCCGCAAGATCACTCCGCGGCGGACTCGGGACGTTCCCCTTCACGGTCAGCGGGAGGGCGGATGCGCGGCTGCAAGCGACGACGACCCAGGAGGATGTGGCCGCCGAGGCGAAGCCCGAGGGCTCGCCGGGGTTCCCGCCGGGCGACTACCGCATCGAGGAAGAGCTCCCGTCGGGCGCGCGCCGAGGCGACTGGAACCTCTCGAGCGTGATCTGCAACGCCACCGAGCGCGAGGAATCATCGAGATGGCACAGGCTGTCGAACTCACGGTGCCGAAGGCCGGCGGCTTGTGCACGTTCACCAACACCTTCACGCCGGCCGGCTCGATCACGGCTGCGCAAGTCGACGGTGAAGGCGACGGGGACGTTCCAGTTCGCGATCGTGCCGCAATCCGGCGCGGTTCGGGGAGCTCCTACAGACCGCCACCACGACGTCGGAAAGCGCCGAAGACTCCGAGCGCGCGACCGGCGACTCCAGGACCACCTCCGACTCGGCACG
>CAVRQL010000015.1:0-42676 GCA_963723395.1 uncultured Solirubrobacteraceae bacterium
CGCCGCGCCGAGCGCCTCGTCGTCATGCAGGCGATCGCCCACCTCACCCGCGTGGACGACCGGCTGCTGGCGCTGCTGTGGTGCCTGGCCGAGCGCTGGGGCCGCGTGGTGCCCGGCGGCGTGCTGGTCAGCCTGCGGCTGCCGCACCGGACGCTGGCCGGCATGGTCGGCGCGCGGCGCCCGTCGGTGACCACCGCGCTCGGGCAGCTGATCGCCCGCAACGAGATCGAGCGCCGCCCCGACGGCGGATGGCTGCTGCGCGGCGACCCGCCGGAGCCGCGCCAGGCGGTCGACGGCTCGGCCACGCAGTCCGGGCCGCTGCGCTTCGCGGCTCAGTAGCTGACGGCTTCGCCCGCCAGCACCTGGCGGGCGGCCATCAGGTCCTCGGGGCGCCCCAGCGAGAGCGCGGCGACGAGCTTGTCGCCGCGCGTGTAGGAGATCGCGAACTCCCCGTCCTCGACGGAGCCGCGCACGACCTCGCTGTCCCACTCCTCGCCTAGCCCGACCCATTCGAGCTTGGCCCAGTCCCCGAGGTCGCACCAGAAGTACGGCACCTCGGCGAAGTCGGCGGGCCGCCCCGCGACGGCCGCGGCGGCGGCGCGGCCCTGCGCGCGGGCGACGTCCCAGTGCTCGATCCGGACCCGGCGGCCGTGCAGCACCGAGTCGTACTCGCAGGAGTCGCCGGCCGCCCACACGCCCTCGGCGGAGGTGGCCAGCTGCGCCGAGCACTCGATGCCGCCGGTCTCGCCAGGGAGAGCCCGGCCGAGCGGGCCAGCATCACGTCGGGCACCGCTCCCGTGCCCATGACCGCGAAGTCGGCCTCGACGGCGCGCCCCGACTCGGTGACGGCGCGCGCCACGCGGCCCTCGCCCTCGAAGCCGGCCAGCGGGTCGCCGCACACCAGCTCGACCCCGCGCGAGCGCAGCTGCTCGCCCACCCAGGCCGCCACGGTGGGGCCGAAGTGCGTGGTCAGCGGCGCGTCCTCGAGCATCACCATCGTGCACGCAGTGCCCATCATCGTCAGCGAGGCGGCCACCTCGCAGGCGATGTACGAGCCGCCGACGAGGACCGCGCGGCCGGACTCCTCGCGCACGGCGGCGGCATTGCCCAGCGCGCGCAGGTAGTGGATGCCGTCGAGGTCGGAGCCGGGCACGCGCAGGCGGCGGACCATCGCGCCCGTGCACAGCACCGCGGCGCCGTAGCCCACCTCCTCCTTCGTGGAGAGCTTGGCCACCTTCGCCTCGGTGTCGAGCTTCATCACGCTCGTGCGCGTGAGCAGCTCGACGCCCTTCGGCTCGCGCAGGAAGGTGGGGTCATCGCCCCGCAGGAGGTCCTTCGACACCGGCGGGCGGTCGTACGGCGGATCCAGCTCCCGGCCCGCCAGCAGCACGGAGCCGTCGAACGACTTGTCGCGGGCCAGCGCGTCCGCGCACGCGTGCCCCGCCGCCCCCGCCCCGACGATCAGGACGTCGACGTCGCGGTCAGCCACGCCCGTTCTCGCCCACGAACTGCGCCGTGATGTCCTCCTCGAGGCCCGGGTCGAGCACGACGAGCACCTCGTCGCCCGCCTCGACCACGGTGTCGGCCTTGGGGACGAAGCCGCTGCCGTCGCGCAGCACGGAGATCACGAGCGCCCCGTCGGGCAGCGCCATGTCGATCACCTTCTGGCCCGCGGCCGGGGCGTCCTCGGAGACCACGAGCTCGATGATCTCCAGCCGCTCCTCGGGCAGGTCGAGCAGGTGCACCAGCCCGTAGCGCGGGACCTCGTGCTCGATCAGCCGCAGGATCAGGTCGGTGGCGGACACCGCGGGCTGGATCCCGAGCAGCTTGAAGTGCTCCAGGTTCCGCGGGTTGTTGACGCGGGCGATGATCCGCTCGCAGAGGTACTTCTCCTTGGCCACCTGGCAGATCAGGAGGTTGTCCTCGTCGTCGCCCGTGACGGCCACCACGAGGTCGGCGCGCTGGATGCCGGCGCGCTCGAGCACCCACAGCTCGGTGGCGTCGCCGTACTGGACGGCGTGCTCGAGCTCCTGCTCGACGGTCAGGTAGCGGCGGCGGTCCTGCTCGAGGACCGTGACCTCGTGGCCCTTCTCGAGCAGCTCGCGCGCGAGGTTCCAGCCGACCTTGCCGGCGCCGGCGATGATGACGTACAGCCCGGCCATCAGGCGTCTTCGAGCGCTGCGCGCTCCAGCTGGTCGATGGCGATCTGCGTCGGGCAGATCGTCTGCAGGCCCTGCTCGCGGTACCAGGCGGCGCGGCGCGGGTCGAGCACGCGGGCGATCACGCGCGGGACCTCGAAGCGGCGCTGGGCGATCTGGGAGACCACAAGATTGGTGTTGTCCCCGTTCGTGGAGGCGATGAACACCTGGGCCTGCTCGACGCCGGCCTCCACCAGCGCGTCCATCTCCAGCGCGGTGCCGATCGTGAAGCGCCCGCCGGCCTCCTCCCAGCCCTTGCCCAGCTCGACGTCCAGGCGCTCGTGCGAGAGCGGGTCCTCGTCGAGCACGGACACGGTGTGCCCGGCGCGCAGCGCCGACGTGGCGACGGAGGAGCCGACGCGGCCGGCTCCGACGACGAGGACGAACATCGGCGCGGACTCTAGCGGGACGGCGCCGCGGCGCTCCCGTCGACGTCGGGTTGCGCGGGGTCGCCCGCGGTGGGCGGCGCCGAGTCGTCCGGGCGGCGGCGGCTCGGGGGCGGCCTGCGGCGGCGCGGCGGTGAGGATCACGCGGCACGGCGCCTTGTTGACGACGTGGCGGGTGGTCTCGCCCACGAACGTGTCGCGCATCCCGGCCTTGCCGCCCAGCACCATGCCGCCGCGGGTCAGCGCCTTCTCCTCGGCGGCCAGCACGATCGCCTCCACCCCGCGGCGCTTGGCCTCGTGCACGATCGCCTCGCCCTCGCGGCGGGCGCGCACGACCGCGGTGGCGACCTCGACGCCCTCGTACTCCTCCCCCACCGCCTTGGCGCGCGCGAGCGCCTTGCGCGCCCGCTTGAGCTCCTCCTCGGGGATCCGCGCGTCGAGCGGGAGCGACAGGGGCACCTCGAACACCCACAGCGCCTCGATCACGGCGCCGCCCTCGCCGAGGTCCTCGTTCTCCTCGGCCGCGAGGCGCCCGGCGGTCTGGACGATGTCGTCGTCGAGCGGGCGGCCCTTCACCGGCACGAGGATCGACCCGTACTCGGCGGCGTCCGGGCGCGTCCGCGTGAGCGACTTCTCGGGGACCGTGACGCGCTTGAAGACCGGCTTGTCCTCGGACTTCCGGTAGTACACGTACAGCGCCACGCCGAACACCATCCAGCCGATCCCGTACCAGCGCGAGGCGCCGTGGTAGATCAGCAGCGACAGCAGCGCGGCGAACGACATCGCGGCCGCGGCGACCGCCGGCAGCGGCAGCTCACCGCCCGCCACGCGGACGTTGAAGGCCATCTTGAAGGGGCGGTCGCGGCCGGGCTCCTTCCAGCGCAGGCGGATCACGGCCACGGCGACGATCGAGAACGCCAGCGTGGCGCCGAACGCGCTGATGCCGACCAGGAAGTCCAGGTCGGCGGGCAGCAGCAGCGTGAGCGCGAGCAGCGTGCCGATCCCGATCACCACGACCGGCGTCGAGCGCCGCGGGTGCAGATAGCCGATGAGCGACGGGATCTGCCGGTTGAGCGCCAGCGAGTAGCCCAGCCGCGACAGGCCCAGCATCGCCGCGTTGCACGCCACGACCAGGATCGCCACGCCGGAGACGGCGAGCAGGTAGCGCAGCGGCTCGCGGATCCACTCCTGCGTGAACGCGTCGGCGACGCCGACCATCGGCGCCTCGACCCATTCCCGGCCGGGCTGGGCCGGCAGCGTCGAGGAGGCGAGCAGCGCCAGCCCGACGTAGGGCACGAGCGCCGCGATCAGCCGCACCGACATCAGCCGCTTGAGGCCACGGCGCCCGATCTTCACCTGCCCGGCCAGGCCGGACGAGGCGTCGATCCCGCTGAAGGCCACGAGGACGAGCGGGAACGCGAACAGCAGGTCCTCGAGCTTGGGCGAGCCGCCGAACGCCGCCGGATCGGTGAGCACCTCCGGCTCGAACAGCAGCGCGAAGCCGAACACGAGGACGATCAGCTGGAGCGCGAGGTCGGCGAGCACGATCAGCGCCGTCCGCTCGAACGCCCGCGGCGAGGTGCCGCGCACGTTGATGACCGCGACCCCGATGATCACCGCCGCCGCCACCAGGAACTCCGCGAACCCGGAGTCGACCGGCTCGACGAACACCGCGACGTAGTCGGTGGTCGCGAACGCGGTCAGCGCGATCAGGATCAGGTAGTCGAGGCAGATCGCCCAGCCGGCGACGAAGCTCCACAGCTCGTTGAACGCGTAGCGGGCGACCACCGTCGCCCCGCCGCGCTCCTGGTGCAGCGACGTGCCCTCGACGTAGCAGGGGACGATCAGCGCGAAGTAGAGCGCCCCGGCCAGGAACACCAGCCAGGTGAGCCCGAGCGCCTTGGCCGCCACGACGCCGACGGCGAAGTAGATCGAGGCGCCGACGAAGCCCTGGACGATCCCGAACAGCGCCGGCGAGCCGAGGCCGCGCTTGAGGTTCGGCAGCGAGGTGTCGACCCGGGGCGACTTCACTCGGGCTCCCGCGGCTCGCGCGACAGGTACAGCCGTCCGGCCCCCGCCGCGATGAACAGCACGCCGACGAGGATGCCGAACGCCAGCGCGCCGCCGCCGGCGTCGATCGTGCGCACGATGATCGCCAGCCCGAGGAAGACGAGCAGGCCGGAGGTCAGCCGCGTGAGCGCCCTCATCCGCTCGTCCCCGCCTTCGCCAGCTCGGTCCGGCGCCGCACCTCGTTCTTCAGCGGCGGCGTCGTCTCGATCACGACCCGGCACGGGCGCTCGGCCAGCACGGTCTCGAGCGTCTTGCCGAACAGCGAGGCGCCGTCGACGCGGCGCGGCAGCGCCAGCACGATCGCGGCGGCGCGCATGTCGATCGCCTCCTCGACGATGCGGCGCCCCGCCTGCCCCGGCCGGATCCGCTCCGTGTGCCCGGAGACGCGGTTGCCGCTCTGCACGCGGGCCTGCTCGATCACCGACTGGGCGGCGGACTCCTCCTCGTCCATCCGCGCCGAGATCGGCAGCGCGTACGGGACGGTGACGAACGCCACCACGTGGATGCCGCGCCGCTTGCGGGCGGCGAGCTTGGTCGCGGTGGCCATCACGTGCTCGTCGTAGCCGTCGCTGACCGGGACCAGCACGGAGTCGTACTCCGCCTCGTGGTCGACGACGGGCTGCGGGATCGCGACCTTGTGCGTGGAGGTCAGGTCGAGGCCGTGGCGGCGCCGGAAGACGAGGTAGACGACCATCCCGAGCACGATCCAGCCCGCGCCGACCGCCGCCGTGGTCGGGTTGAGGATCGCGATCACCACGAACGCGAGGCCGGTGAAGCTGCCGCCGAGGAGCGCGAACATCGGCGCGTCGTAGTCGCCGATCTTCAGGTTCCACGGGCCGCGGTACGAGCGCGGGAAGTCCGGGTACTTCGCGCGCAGCCGCGCCACCGAGACGTGCGCGATCGTGAACGAGAGCAGCGCGCCGAACGAGTAGATGCTGCCGATGAAGGTCTCCTCGCCCGGCAGCAGGATGAGGATCGCGAGGACCGAGAAGACGAGGATCCCGATCCACGGCGTGCGGTACTTGGGATGCAGGCGGCGCAGCGCGTCGGGCATCTGGCGGTGGATGCCCATCGAGTACACGAGCCGCGAGACGCCGATGATGCCCGCGTTGGTGGCCAGGAAGAGGATCGTCGCCGCCAGCAGGCCGACGTAGATCTCCCCCGCGCTCTGCAGCGGCCCGAGGTCGATCTGCTTGACGAGCCCGAGGATCGGGTCGCCGGCGAAGCCGCCCTCCTCCTCGGTCAGGCCCAGCAGCGTGTAGTAGCTGCCGTCGGGGCGCTGCTGGACGGGGAGCGCGGACAGCGCGACGGCGGGCAGCGTGAAGTAGATGGCGAACACGGCGAGCCGCACGCGGTTGATGGCCGCGGGGATCGTCTTGGCCTCGTCCCGCGCCTCCTCGGACATGTTCGAGATCGTCTCGATGCCCGTGTAGGCGAGCATCCCGATCGGGATCGCGAGCGCGAAGTCCTTCCACTCCGGCGCCACGCCGAGGTGGACGTTGTCGACGAGCGTCTCCGGCGAGAAGACCAGGAACGCGCCGACCAGCACCAGCAGCAGCTGGGTCATGAAGTCGATGACCGCCAGCAGCACGTTGACGCCGGTCGACTCCTTGGCGCCGAACACGTTGATGGCCGCCAGGACGACGATCACGATCGCGCCGCCGATCACGTCGCCGGGCCCGTGCCGGAGCTCCTCCCAGAACAGCCCGCCGATGTAGTGCGGCACGAAGAACGCCGAGATGGCGATCGTGCAGACGTACGTCAGCATCCCGGTCCAGGCCGCGAAGAACGAGACGAACTCGTTGAACGCGCGCCGCGCGAACGAGGCCGAGCCGCCGGCCTCCGGGTACATCGTGGTCGCCTCGGCGTAGGTCGCCGCCGTGCAGAAGAAGAAGAACCCGGTGATGACGAAGACGACCGGGGTCAGCCCGAGCGCGTAGGAGGCGACCAGGCCGAGCGCGTAGTAGATGGACGACCCGACGTTCCCGTACGCGGTCGAGAACAGGGCGTTCGCCCCGAGTACGCGCTCGAGGCCCTCCAGGCGGCGTCTTGCCATCTGTGGGCTGATTCTAGGCTTGTGGGCGCCGGCGCCGCGCTCAGCGCTCGGCGCGGCCGGGCTCGGGAAGCCCGGCGGGCGGCGGGTACTTCTGGCCGATGCCGCAGTCGAACACGACGACCTCGTCTCCGGCGCCCAGGTCGCCGCGCTCGCGCAGCGCCCGCACGGCGGCGAACGCGGCGCCGCTCTCGGGCGCGACGTAGGCGCCCATCAGCCGCCCGGCGAGGCCCTGCGCCTCGGTCAGCGCGTCCTCGGTCACCGCGATCGCGGTGCCTCCGGAAGCCCGCAGCGCGTCGAGGATCAGCGTGTCCCCCACCGCCGCAGGCACGCGCAGGCCGCCGGCGCGGGTGGCCGCGCCCTCCCAGCGCTCGGCGCGGCGCTCGCCGCGCTCGAAGGCGCGCACGATCGGCGCGCAGCCCTCGGCCTGCACGGAGATCATCCTGGGGCGCTCCGGCCCGATGAAGCCGAGCGCCTCCAGCTCGTCGAAGGCCTTCCACATGCCGATCAGGCCGGTGCCGCCGCCGGTCGGGTACACGATCGCGTCCGGGAGCCGCCAGCCGAGGTCCTCGGCCAGCTCCAGGCCCATCGTCTTCTTGCCCTCGACGCGATAGGGCTCGCGCAGCGTCGAGACGTCGAACGCGCCCTCCTCGGCGGCGATCCGGCGCGCCACGGCGCCGCACTCGTCGATCAGGCCGTCGAGCAGCAGCACCCGGGCGCCCATGGCGAGCGCCTCGTCGGCGTTGACCTTCGGCACGTCGGAGGGCATCACGACGGTCACGGGGAGCCCGGCCGCGGCGCCGTAGGCGGCCAGCGCGCCGCCGGCGTTACCGGCGCTCGGCGCCACCAGCGCCGTCGCGCCCAGCTCGGCGGCGCGCGCCACCGCCGCCGCCATGCCGCGCGCCTTGAACGAGCCCGTCGGGTTCAGCCCTTCGGCCTTGACGAGCAGCTTCTCCACACCGAGCGCGGCGCCGAGCCGCGGCGCGGGCAGCAGCGGCGTCGAGCCCTCGCCGAGGTGGAGCGGGCGCGTGGCGGGCAGGATCTCCGCCCAGCGCCACAGCCCGCCCGTGCGCCGCTCGCGCAGCGCCTCGCGGGTCAGCGTCGCGGCGGCGCGCTCGAGGTCGTAGCGGGCCAGCAGCGGCCGGTCGTCGGCCGGGTCCAGGTTCATCAGCTCGCCGGCGTCGTAGGTGCGGCCGGACTCGGAGCCCTCGAGGTGGGTCAGCGTGGACATCGGCCCGTAGGCTGACACGCCATGCGAGCGCTGCTGGCCGCCCTGTCGTTGTCGGCCGCCTATCCGGGCGCGTGGGCGACGCTCGCGCCCCGGTCGTTCTTCGACACGTTCCCGGGCGCCGGGCACCACTGGACCGGCGGGCTGCCGCCCTACAACGAGCACCTCGTCACCGACGTCGGCGCGTTCTACCTCGCGTTCGCGCTGCTGTTCGGCTGGGCGGCGTGGCGGCCGGCCCGCGAGCTGGTCGTCCCCGTGTGCCTCGCGTTCGCGCTGTTCTCGGCGCTCCACCTCGGCTGGCACGCGATGCACCTCGACGGGCTCGAGCACGTTCGACGCCGTCGCCCAGACCGTCTCGCTGGCCGCAGTGCTCGTCGCGGCGCTCGGCGGCGCGGCCCTGGCCCGCGTACGCTGAGCAGCGATGCCGCTCATCGAGCTCACACTCCCGGCGGGGATCGACGACGCGTGGCGGCACCTGCGCGAGCCGGCCCTGATCGGCCGCTGGTTCGGCTGGGAATACGAGGGCCTCGGCCACGAGATCGACGTGATCTTCATGCAGGAGGCGGCGGTCGACGAGCTCGACCACGCGCTCGACTGGGCGAGCGGTCCGGAGGGCGGCGACCGGATCGAGCTGGCCGACGCCGGCCCGCAGACGATCCTGCGCGTCCACCACGAGCACGGCGACGGCTTCGACCCGGTCGCCGAGGGCTGGATCTCCTTCGCCCACCAGCTCCGCTTCGCGCTCGAGCACGAGGGCGAGCGCCGCACGCTCCGCCTCACGGGCGGACGCCCTCGCGACGACCAGCCCGGCGAGCCGTACTTCCAGACCGAGCGCCAGACCGCCACGGTCGTCGACGGCGCGCTGCTGCTCGTCGCCGACGGCGGCGACGGGACCGCCGCGATGACGCTCAGCGTCTACGGGGGCGAGCCGGACGAGGCCCGCTGGCGCGCCTGGTGGGACGCCTAGTTCCAGGGCAGCGCCGACCGCCGCTCCCAGTAGGCCCCGGAGTCCTCCTCCAGCGGCGCGAGCCGGAGCTCGAGCTCGTCCGTCCACTCGACCTCTGACGCGCGCAGGTTGCTCGCCAGCGTCTCCACGCTCGCGGCGCCGCTCAGCACGACGTCCGCCCACGGGCGCGCGAGCACGGCGGCGAGGGCGAGCGCGTCGGGGGCCGCCCCGGCCTGTTCCAGCTCGGGGACGGGCTCGCGACCGGCCAGCCGGCCGTTGGCGAGCGCCTCCTTGACGTACACGGTCAGCCCCGCCTCGTGGGCGCGCGCCAGCGCCGGCCCGGCGGCGCGCTCGTGCAGGTTCCAGGTGGCCTGCACCGCGTCGAACAGCCCCAGCGACAGCGCGCGCTCGAGCGTCTGGCGCTGGCTCGTGCCGCTGACCGACACGCCGACGCGCAGCCCGCCGTCGCGCAGCGCCGCCAGCTCGCCGAGCACCTCGTCGTTCTCGAGGACGCCGCTGTCGGGCGTCGCGGAGTGGATCTGGTAGAGCGCCAGCCACTCCCCGAGCTGCTCCCGCGTCTCGCCGAGCTGGCGGCGCAGCGTGTCCGCGTCGTGGTGCTTGACCTCGGGCGGGTCGGCGTCGACCTCCCAGCCGGCGGTGTAGACGTAGCCCCACTTGGAGCTGACCGTGACGTCCGCGGGGCGGCGCGACCGCAGCCACTCCCCGAGGAACTCCTCCGCCCGGCCGTAGGAGCGCGCGGCGTCGAACGCCCGCACGCCGCGCTCGTACGCGGCGTCGAGCACCTCGTGGGTGCGGCGGCGCAGCGCCGCCACCGAGCGGTCCTCGCCCAGGTCCCGCTCGTGGCCGAGGTTGAGGTAGCCGGGGCGCCCGAGCGCCGCGAGTCCGAGGCCGATCCTCATCCGTCGTCGGCGAGCTTGAGCAGCTTCGTCACGGTGTTCCAGTTGCGCGAGGTGGCATCGGCGCCGACGCCCTTGGTGAGCTCCTTGGCGAGGTCGGACCGCGCCAGCCCGTCGGGATGCCACGCGAACAGCTCGCGCCCGGTGATCTCGAACGCCTCCTCGCCGAAGTCGGTCGCCTGCAGCTTGGCGACGCGCTCCGCGTCGACGTCGCCCTTGAGGAACGCCACGTGGACGTGCTTGGGCCGCTCGTCGGCCTCGGGGTACGGGCAGCGCTCGATCACGTCGGCCAGCTCGTCGCGCGTACGGACCATCACCGAGGTGTCGACCCCGAGCTCGGACAGGATCAGCTCGTGGACCTCCTTCTCCACCGAGGCGGGCTTCTTCCTGAGGTCAGCACCACGTTGCCGCTGTTGACGAGCGTGCGGACGTCCTCGTAGCCGGCGTTGGTGAGGACCTCGCGCAGCTCGGCCATCTTGACGCGCTTGTTGGGGCCGAGGTTGACCCCGCGGAGGAGCGCGATCAGGCGTGCCATGACGCGACCTTGTCACGTTCCGGGCGGCTGCGTCGTCAAGGGGGTATGACGACGATGACGGTTGGAGTGCTGGGCGGCGGCGGGCAGGTGGGCGATGCCGTGGCCGCCGAGCTGCGCAGGCGCGGGCACCGCGCGATCGTCCTGGCGCGCAACGCCCCGGACGACGGCGAGCTGCATGCGGTGGTCGCGCCGCTCGACGGCACGGAGCATGCACTGGCCGGCGCGAGGGTCGGCCACGTCGTGGCGCTCTCGGCGGCGGGCGCGGGCCGCGCGGCGACGGACTATCACCGCCTCAAGGCCGGCCAGGAGGCGGCGGTGCGCGACTCCGGCGTGCCGTTCAGCATCGTGCGCGCCGCGCCCACCCACGCGCGGCTGGACTCCCTGTTCGAGGCCTGGGCGCAGAGCGGCGTCCTGCCCCTGATGCCGGTGCCGGTCCAGCCCGTGGACCACCGCGAGCTCGCCGCGCACCTCGCCGACGTGGTCGACGCCGGGCCGAGCGGCACGGCGGCGCCGTTCGTCGGGCCGCGGAAGGAATGGCTGGACCGGATGGCTTTGCGCTGGGCCGACGCGCGCGGCGCGCGGGTGCGCCCGCTCCCGGTGCACGCGCCACCGCAGCTCCGCGACGGGGCGCTGCTCTACCCCGGGTCGTGGACGGGCCGGCTGACCTTCGGCGACTGGCTCGCCGGGGAACGCCGGCCCAGAGGGCCGGGTTCCCTGGCGTTGACCTAGATCAGGCGATCAGCGGGATGATCAGGAGGGCGACGATGTTCGCCACCTTGATCATCGGGTTGATGGCCGGGCCGGCGGTGTCCTTGAACGGATCGCCGACGGTGTCGCCGGTGACCGACGCGGCGTGGGCGTCGGAGCCCTTGCCGCCGTGGGCGCCGTCCTCGATCAGCTTCTTCGCGTTGTCCCACGCGCCGCCGCCGGCGGTCATGAGGATGGCGAAGAACAGGCCCACGACGATGACGCCGATGAGCAGGCCGCCGAGGGCCTTGTAGGAGAGCACGCCGACGACGACCGTGAACACGATCGGGATCAGCGACGGGATGATCATCTCGCGCTGGGCCGACTTGGTCACGATGTCCACGCACTGGCCGTACTCCGGCTTCTCGGAGCCGTCCATGATCCCGGGGTGCTCGCGGAACTGCCGGCGCACCTCCTCGACCACGGCGCCGCCGGCGCGGCCGACGGCCTCCATCGAGAGCGCCGCGAAGAGGCACACCATGAGGCCGCCGATCAGCAGGCCGATCAGGACCTCGGGGTCGTCGATCGCGAACAGCACGGGCTTGCCGAGCTCCTCCTGGAGCTCGATCTTGAACGCCGCGAACAGCACGAGCGCGGCCAGCGCCGCGGAGCCGATCGCGTAGCCCTTGGTGACGGCCTTCGTCGTGTTGCCGACCGCGTCGAGCGGGTCGGTGACGTTGCGGACCTCCTCGGGCATGTCGGCCATCTCGGCGATGCCGCCGGCGTTGTCGGTGATCGGGCCGAACGCGTCGAGCGCGACGATCAGGCCGGTCAGCGACAGCTGCGCCATCACGGCCACGGCGACGCCGTAGATGCCGCCCAGCTCGTTGGCGGCGAAGATCGCGAGCACGATCACCAGCGCCGGCAGCGCCGTGGCCTGCAGGCCCTGGGCGAGGCCCGAGATGATGTTGGTCGCGTGGCCGGTCTCCGACGCCGCGGCCGTCTTC
This sequence comes from uncultured Solirubrobacteraceae bacterium, assembly GCA_963723395.1. Classification (GTDB taxonomy): domain Bacteria; phylum Actinomycetota; class Thermoleophilia; order Solirubrobacterales; family Solirubrobacteraceae; genus DATFQI01. The sequence goes on from CAVRQL010000015.1 coordinate 12,028, forward strand.
TTGACCGGCGCGAAGCGCGTCGACGTGTAGTAGTCGGTGATCACGAACAGCAGGCCGGTGACCGCGAGGCCGATCAGCGAGCAGAGGTAGATGTCACCGACGCTCGGGGCGGCGGCGCCGTTCTGGCGCACCAGGTCGTCCATCATCCAGTTCGTGACCGGGTAGAAGACGACCGCGGCGATGATGCCCGCCAGGACCACGCCCTGGTAGAGCGCGCGCTCGACGTTGCCCGACGCCGACTTGACGGCGAAGGTGCCGATGATCGACGCGATGATCGAGATGCCGCCCAGGACGAGCGGGTAGAGCACGACCGCCGTGGCGTTCTCCTCGGAGAAGGTGAGGATGCCGAGCAGCATCACGGCCACCGCGGTGACGGCGTAGGTCTCGAAGAGGTCGGCCGCCATGCCGGCGCAGTCGCCGACGTTGTCGCCCACGTTGTCGGCGATCACGGCCGGGTTGCGCGGGTCGTCCTCCGGGATGCCCGCCTCGATCTTGCCCACGATGTCGGCGCCGACGTCGGCGCCCTTCGTGAAGATGCCGCCGCCCAGACGGGCGAAGACGGAGATCAGCGAGCCGCCGAAGCCGAGGCCGACGAGCGCGTCGACCGCGTCCTTCGGGTCCACGTCGAAGACGAACGTGAGGACGCCGTAGTAGCCGGCGACGCCGAGCAGCGCCAGGCCGGCGACGAGCATGCCGGTGACGGCGCCGCCGCGGAACGCGACGTCGAGCGCCGGGCCGATGCCGCCGCGGGCGGCCTCGGCCACGCGGGCGTTGGACCGCACGGACACGTTCATGCCGATGAAGCCCGCTGCACCGGAGGCCACGCCGCCGATCAGGAAGCCGATCGCCACCTCGATGTCCTGCAGGAAGATCAGCGCGATGAAGAGCACGACGCCGACGGCGGCGATCACCGTGTACTGGCGGCGGAGGTACGCGGAAGCACCCTCCTGGATCGCCGGCGGACAGGCTCTGCATCGTGGCGTTGCCCGGGGAGAGCGCGAGCAGCGCACGGCTGGTGACGGCGCCGTAGACAACGGCGAACGCGGCACACACGAGGGCGATGACGACCCCGTGGTCGATCAGGAGATCTTGCAAGGTAACCCCTCTGGATTTCTGGTATTCGGCGGGCGCATGGGCGTCAAGCCACCCGTCGTAAGACTGCAAAAAGCGCGGAGCGGCAGCCGTGGGGCCGCCGCTCGAACGGCGGTGAGTCTACAAGACGGTCCGGCGGGCTATTGACCGGGGACCCACAGGCGGCCCGAGGACTGCGCCGGGCCGCGCCCTCCGGGGTCGGGCTGGGACGGCGGCTCGCCGCCTCCTCCGCCCTCGTCGCCGCCCTCCGGCGGCTCTTCCCCGCCGCCGCCCTGGGCCAGGCGCGAGTAGGCCATCTGCAGCTGGGAGAGCGTGTCGCGGACCGGGCCGAGCTGGTCGGCGTGGCGCTTCTCGACGAGCGGGAGCAGCACGCGGGCGCCCTCGATCGCCTGGCCCATCTGCTCGAGGTCGGGCGGAGGGGCCTGCTGGCCGGGAGGCGTGGCGAGGCCGGCCTTGCGGGCGGCCAGGTTGAGCAGCGTCACGAGGGTCTGCAGCAGCACGTCGTCGACCGTGATGCGCTCCATCTCGGCCTCGATCTGGCGGATCTGCTCCTCGGAGAGCTCGTTGGGGGGCGGCTGGCTCATGGAACTCGTTCCTCCTCTGGCAAGTAGGTCGCGTAGGTCTCGCGCACAGCGGCGGTGTACACCTCGGCCGGCGTGGCGCCCGCCTCGATCATGCGGCGCTGGCGCTGCGCGCCGTTGAGCTCTGGCAGCGCGACGTCGGCGCCGGTCCACGCCTTCAGGCGGTCGAGCGCCTCCGAGGCGGGGTACGGCTCGATCGCGCGGGACGGTGAGGTCGAGCAGCTTGCCGTCGAGCCCGTAGCGGATGGCGCGCCACATGTTCTCCTCGATCAGGCGGCCGGGGACGTCGGGCGGCGTCTCCCCCGCGTCGACCTCGGCCGCGGCCTGCCGCACGCAGGCCACGATCAGCGCCGCCAGCTGGTCGGCCTCGTGGGCGGTCGTCTGGGCGTCGCAGATGCGGACCTCGACGGTGCCGAAGTCGTGGTGCGGGCGCACCGACCACCACAGCTGGGTGAACTCGACGATCGACTCCGTGCGCACCAGCAGCTCGACGTAGTCGGCCCACGCCTGCCAGGAGCCGAACGGGTCCGGCACGCCGCAGCGCGGGAACGACTTCGTGAAGGTCTGGGTGCGGGCGGTGTGCAGCCCGGAGTCCATGCCGTCCACGTAGGGCGAGTTGGCCGAGATGGCGAGCAGCATCGGCAGGATCGGCCGCAGCCGGTCGGTCACCCGGACGGCGCGGTCGGCGCCCTGGACGCCGACGTGGACGTGCACGGAGAACGTGTTGTTGCGCCAGGCGACGTACTTCAGGCCGTCCTCGACGCGGTGGTAGTGCTCCGTGTCGATCACGTGCTGGTCGCGGTAGTCCGACAGCGGGTGCGTGCCGGTCGAGCCGAGCCCGACGCCGTGGGCGGCGGCGAGGTTGAACAGCCGGCGGCGGCGGTCGGCCTGCAGCGCCCGCGCCTCCTCGACCGTCTCCCCCCGGCCGGAGCGGATCTCGATCTCGGAGTCGATCAGCTCGCCCGCGATCGCGGCGGAGAGCTTGTCGTCGCCCCGCGCGGCGTCGCGCAGCGTCTCGAAGCGCGGCGCGAGGAGCAGCGTCTCGGGGTCGATGAGCGCGAACTCCTCCTCGATGCCGACGGTGAAGTCCGTCGAGCCCTCGAAGGTCTCCCGCGCGGCGGCGAGGTCGATCATCTAGATCAGGTCAGGTAGAAGTAGAGCGCGTAGAGCAGGTCGACGGCGGGGCTGGACGTGTGCACCGTGACCTCAGGCGGCACGTGCAGCAGCGCCTCTGAGTAGTTGAAGATGATCTTCACGCCCGCGTCGACGAGCTGGTCGGCCAGCTCCTGCGCCGCGGCGGTGGGGACGGCGAGGACGCCGACGACGATGTCCTCCTCCTCGACCATCTGGCGCAGGTCGTCGGGATGGCGGACCGTGGTCGGCCCGACCTTCTCGCCGATCTTCGACGCGTCGGGGTCGAAGATCGCCACGACGCGGAAGCCGTGGTCGGCGAAGATGTCCGAGGAGGCGATGGCCTTGCCGAGGTGGCCGGCGCCGAACAGCGCGATGTTGTGCTGGCCGGAGGTGCGCAGGATCTTGCGGATCTGCGAGACCAGCGAGTCGACGTTGTAGCCGACCCCGCGCTTGCCGAACTTGCCGAAGCCGGACAGGTCGCGGCGGATCTGGGTCGAGTTCACGTGCGTGTACTCGGAGAGCTCCTGGGAGGAGATCGTCTCCTTGCCCATCTTGCGCGCCTGGGTCAGGACCTGCAGGTAGCGCGACAGGCGCGCGGCGACGCCGAGCGAGAGGCGGTCGGACAGCGGGCCGACCCCTCCGTCGCCCTCCCCCCGCTGGGTGGCCACGTCACCGAAGCTCATCGAGCGGGCAACGATAGTGCTTCAAGGGTCTTCGACTCGTCCACGAAGAAGTCGGACAGCTCCTCGCCGTCGACGGCGATCACCGGGATGCGCTCGAGATAGCGCGCGTGGAGGGCGTCGTCGGTGGTGATGTCGACCTCCTCGAGCGTGAACGGGGTCCTGGCCCGCACGCGCTCGAGGTGCTCCCGCGCGTCGTCGCAGAGGTGGCAGCCGGGGCGGCCGTAGAGCGTGACCGTGCGGGTCATGCCGCGGTCGCGTACGCGTCCAGGGCCAGGTAGCCCGGGAACGGGACGGGCTCCACCCAGCGGGCGGCGGAGGCGATCATCGCCGCGTTGTCGGTGCACAGCTCGGGCGGCGGGACCTTGAGCGGGACGCCGAGCTGCGCGGCGCGCTCGCGGAGCTTGCGGTTGGCCGCCACGCCGCCGCCGATCGCCAGCTGCGCGCCCGGCTCGGCGCGCAGGGCGCGCTCGACGCGCAGGATCAGCGCCTCGACGATCGCGTGCTCGTAGGAGGCGGCGAGGTCGGCGGCGCGCCGCTCGGTCTCCTCCGGGCCGAGGTCGCGCGTCGCGTACAGCAGCGCGGTCTTCAGCCCGGCGAAGGAGAAGTCCAGCCCGGCGACCTTCGCCGCGGTGGGGAACTCGAAGGCGGTCGGGTCGCCCTGCGCCGCCAGCTTCGAGAGCGCGGCGCCGCCGGGGTAGCCGAGGCCGAGCAGCCGCGCGCCCTTGTCGAACGCCTCGCCGGCGGCGTCGTCGAGCGTGCCGCCGAGCCGCTCGTAGCTCCCGTGCTCGGTCACGCGGGCCAGCAGCGTGTGGCCGCCGGAGGCGAGCAGGCACAGGAACGGCGGCTCGATCGGGTCCGGGAGCAGGTAGTTGGCGGCGACGTGGCCCTGCAGGTGGTCGACCGGCGCGAGCGGCAGCCGCCGGCGCCGCCGCCAGGCCCTTGGCGGTCGCGACGCCGATCAGCAGCGCGCCGACCAGGCCGGGCCCCTGGGTGACCGCGATCGTCTCCACGTCGTCGAGCGTGGCGCCCGCGCGGGCCAGCGCGTCGTCGACGACCGCGTTGACGAGCTCCAGGTGGTGGCGCGAGGCGATCTCCGGCACGACGCCGCCGTAGCGGTCGTGGATCCCCTGCGAGGAGACGACGTTGGAGCGGATCTCCCCGTCGCGGGTGACGACGGCGGCGCACGTGTCGTCACAGCTCGTCTCGAGCGCGAGGATCACAGCGGCTGCGCGTTCGGCACGTCGTCGAGCGAGCCGCGCCGGGTCGCCGGGGTGCGCCACATGACGATCGCGTCCTCGCCGTTGTCGGCGTAGTAGCGGCGGCGGATCCCGGCGCCCTTGAAGCCGAGCCGCTCGTAGAGCTCGAACGCCCCCTGGTTGGAGCGCCGGACCTCCAGCGTGTACTGCGCGTCCGGGTCGCCGACGCGCTCGAACAGCGCGTCGAGCATCGCCGTGGCGATCCCGCGGCGGCGCCGGTCGGGGTCCACGGAGACGTTCATGATGTGCCAGATCAGGTCGTAGCGCGAGCACACGAGGTAGCCGGCCAGCTCGCCGTCGACCTGGGCGGCCAGGCACACCCCGCTCGGCTTGGAGAGCTCCAGCACGAACATCGCCAGCGACCACGGCGTCGTGAACGAGCGGCGCTCGATCGCGACGACCTGGGGCAGGTCGGCGTAGGTGAGGCGGCGGACCTCGATGGCGGAGGCGGGAGGGGCGGTCAACGGGGCTGTGCGTCGGGGTCGCGGCGGTAGTCGGGTACCAGCGCGTCCCGTCCGGCCGGCTCCCCCGCCGCGCCGAGCCGGCAGACCACCAGCGCGCTGACGCGATGGACGGGAGAGTCGTCGGGCGGGACGAAGGCCCCGCCACGCTCGAGTTCCTCCCTGAAGCGTACCGCCCCGTCACCCACGGCTCTGGCGCCTGGGCCCAGCTGTGCAGCCAGATCCGCGGGCGGGATCGCCTGCGGCTCGAGCCGGCCCGCGGCGTAGGCGAACACCTCGCCGCGGCGGGCGTCGATGACGGCGTACACCGGCTCGCCGGCGGCGAGCGCCTCGAGGCTGGACACGCCGACCAGCGGCAGGTCGCGCGCCTGGGCGAGCGCGCGGGCGGTGGCGATCCCGTGGCGCAGGCCCGTGAAGCCCGCCGGGCCCGACGCCGACGGCGATCCGCTCGACGTGCTCCCAGTCGTCCGCCACGACCTCCTCGACCAGCGCCAGCAGCCGGGTCGCGTGGTTGCGGGCGCGTCGCCCGGCGGCGGATCGTCGCGCGCCTCGCGCTCGACGCCGGCGCCGAGCACGGCGGCCGCGGTCGCCGCGGTGGCGGTGTCGAGGCCGAGGATCACGCGATCTCCCGCTCGTCGCCGCCCGCGTGCTCGAGGTGGACGCGGTGCGCGACGCGCTCCTCCGGCCAGGCGCCCGGCGCCTGCTCCGGCCACTCGACGAACGCGATCGTGTCCGGCGCGAAGAACGGGTCGAGCAGGCCGGGGTCCTCGCCGCCCATGCCGCCGAGCCGGTAGAGGTCGAGGTGCGCGAGCGGCCCGTCGCTGCCCTCGTAGGCGACGCCGACCACGAACGTCGGGCTCGTCACCGGGCCCTCGACGCCGAGCGCGCGCAGCGCGCCGCGCACGAAGGTGGTCTTGCCGGCGCCCAGCTCGCCCGAGACGAGCACGACGTCGCCGGGACGCAGCCGCGCCGCGAGCTCCGCGCCCGCCTGCTCGGTGGCCTCAGCGCTGGTGGTTCGCACGGCGGCGCAGGGCGACGCCCGAGGCCAGCAGCACCGCGCCGGCGAGCGCGAGCCAGCCCGCCTCGCCGCCGGTGTAGGGCAGCTGGCGGCCCGTCGAGGGCTGCTGCGCGGGAGCCGGCGGCGCGGAGCGGGAGCGGCCGTCGGCGCCGGGGCGGCCTGGCTCGGGGCGACGGGGGCCTGCGTCGGCGCGGGCGTCGGCTCGGGTCGGCTCCTGCTGCTCGGACTGCTCGTCGCCGAACGGGTCCTGGTACTGCTCGTCGCCCGCGCCCTGCGCCATGCACGGCGGCCGGGAACGCAAGGGCCAGGAGGAGCGCTGCAAGCGTCATCAGCCTCATGGAGCGCGCCAGTCTATCCCCCGCTACCGTCCCCGCCGCATGCACATCCTCGTGCTCACGGACCGCGACTGGACCCATCCGCAGGGCGGCGGCACGGGCACGAACCTGTACGGCCAGGTGGCGCGCTGGGTGGCGTGGGGCCACCGCGTCACGGTCGTCGCGGGCTCCTACCCGGGCGCGTCGGCGCGCGAGGAGCTCTCCCCGGAGCTGACCGTGCACCGCATGGGCTCGCGGCTCACGGTCTTCCCGCGCGCGGCGTGGGCGTGCCTGCGCCACGGGGTCGGCCGCGACGCCGACGTCGTGCTCGAGGTGATCAACGGGATCACGTTCCTCACGCCGCTGTGGCTGCGCCGCCCCCGCGTCGCGCTCGTGCACCACATCCACCGCGACCACTACGTGACCGAGCTGGGCCGCCCGGGCGCGGTCGCCGCGCTGCTCGCCGAGACGCTCCCGCTCCGGCTGCTGTACCGCGACACCACCTTCCTCACGATCTCCGACTCCGGGCGCCGCGACCTGCTCGAGCACGGGATGCCCGAGGACCGCGTGCACGTCGCCTACCTGGGCGTCGAGGAGCCGGAGTTCCCGGCCGCCGCCGCGCTCGACCGAGCCGCGCCTGCTCTACCTCGGGCCGGCTCAAGCAGTACAAGCGGATCGAGGTGCTGCTCGACGTCGCCGAGGCGATCCCCGACGCGCACCTGGACCTCGCCGGCGAGGGCGACCACCGCCCCGTGCTGGAGGCCGAGATCGCCCGCCGCGGGCTCGGCGACCGCGTGACGCTGCTCGGGCACGTCAGCGAGGAGGAGAAGGCGCGGCTGCTCTCGAGCGCCTGGGTCAACCTGACCGCGTCCTCCGCCGAGGGCTGGTGCCTGACGGTGATGGAGGCCGCCATGTACGGCACGCCGAGCGCCGCGCTGGCGGTCGGCGGGCTGCCCGAGTCGATCGCCGACGGGCGCACCGGCCTGCTGGCCCACGACGGCCCCGAGCTGGTCGAGAAGGTCCGGCGCCTGGTCGCCGACCACCCGCTGCGCGAAGGGCTCGGCGAGGCGGCGCACGCCCGCGCCCGCGAGTTCACCTGGGACCGCACGGCGTCGGAGAACCTCGCCGTGCTCGAGCACGAGGCGGAGGCCGAGCGCGACGGGCTGCGCTCGTCGATGCGCGGCTCGGAGACGCTGAAGGCGGCGGGGCTGGCCGCCGCGACGCTGGCCTCCAACGCGATCGCGCTGCTCTTCACGGTGCTGTTCGCGCGCCTGCTCGGCGCCGACGGCTACGGCTCGCTGGCCGCGCTCGATCTCGACGTTCCTGATCCTCGCCGTGCCCGGCTCGGCGCTGCAGGTCGTGGTGGCGCGCGAGACGGCGAGCGGGACGCTGGGCCACGGCGACCGGCTCGCCTCGACGCTGGCCGCCTGGCGGCGGATGCTGCTGCTCGTGCTCGTGGCCGTGACGGGCGCGTCGCTGCTGCTGCGCGACGAGATCGCCGTCGCTGCTGTCCGTCGAGCAGGAGTGGGCGGCGGCCGCGATCCTGCCGACCGGCTGCCTGTGGCTGCTGCTCTCGGTCGAGCGCGGTGCGCTGCAGGGCGTGCACGCCTACCGCGAGGTCGGCTGGTCGATCGTGCTCGAGGCGGGCGGGCGGCTCGTCACCGGGCTCGCTGCTCGTGGCGGCCGGCCTGGGCGTCACCGGCGCCTACCTCGGCACGCCGGCGTCGATGGCCATCACCGCGGTGGCGCTCGCGATCGTGAGCCGGCGGCGGATCGGCGTCGCGCACGCCGCCCACGCCGCGGCGAAGCTGCGCGGGCTCGTGGCGGGCGCGTGGCCGGCGGTGATCGGGCTGTTCCTGGTGGCCGTGCTCCAGAACATCGACGTGATCCTCGTCAAGCGCACGATCGGCGGCGACGAGGCGGGCGCCTACGCGGCCGCCGCCGTGGCGGCCAAGGCGGTCGTGTGGGTGGCGATCGGCGTCGGGCTCTACCTGCTCCCGGAGGCCACGCGCAAGGCCCGCGCCGGGCGAGGACCCGCGGCCCGTGCTCATCCGCGCGCTCGCCGTCGTCGCCTGCGTGGCCGTGCCGATGCTGCTCGTCTTCGCCGTCGCCCCGTCGCTGGTCCTGCGGCTCGCGTTCGGCGAGGAGACGGTGCCGGCCGCGGACGCCCTGCTCGTGCTGGGGCTCGCGATGACGCTGCTGGCGGCGGGCTACCTGTGCGTGCAGTACATGCTCGCCCTGCGCGAGGTCCGCTTCCTGTTCGCGCTCGGCGTGGCGGCGGTGGCCGAGGTCGCGATCCTGGCCGGCGCCGGCTTCAGCAGCCTGGTGGGCTTCGCCACGGTCGTGCTGGCGCTGCAGGCGCTGGCCGCGCTCGCCGTGCTGGCGCTGGGGCTCGCGCGGCGCCCGGAGCCCGCCGCCGCATGAGCGCCCCGGAGGGCTGGCTCACCGACGCCCAGGCGGCGCGGCTGCGGGCCCGCGCCGCGGCCGCGGACGGCCCGGTCGTGGAGATCGGCTCGTTCCGCGGGCGGTCGACCGTGGTGCTCGCCGCGCACGGCGACGTCGTCGCCATCGACCCGCACGCCGGCTCGGACCGCGGCCCGCAGGAGATCGGCGCCGAGGCCGGCCGCGGGACAGGCCGACCACGACGCCTTCCACGCCAACCTCGCCGCGGCGGGGGTCGCCGAGCGCGTGCGCCACGTGCGCAAGTTCAGCTCCGACGCCCACGCCGACGTGCACGGCGACATCGCGCTGCTCTACGTCGACGGCGCCCACCGGTTCGGCCCGGCGCGGGAGGACATCGCCCGCTGGGGCGCCCGCGTGCGGCCGGGCGGGGTGATGCTCGTCCACGACTCGTTCTCGTCCGTCGGCGTCACGCTCGCCCTGCTCGTGGAGACCGTCGCGCGCGGCGGCTGGCGCTACGCCGGGCGCACGGGCATCGCTCGCCGAGTACGAGCGGGTGCCTGGAGGCCGGCTCCGCAGCGCCGCTCGCCAGCTGGCCCAGCTCCCGTGGTTCGCGCGCAACGTGCTGTTCAAGGCGCTGGTGCTCGCGGGCCTGCGCCCGCTCGCCCACAGGCTCGGCCTCCCGGCCGGCATGCACTGGCCGTACTGAGCGGCAACGCGCCACAACCGACGTAAGGTGTCGGGTCACGGCGACCGTGCGCGTCGGATGGTCGACAGCGATCCTCAAGGAGGTCACCGATGCACTACCTGTTCATGCTCCGCTTCCGCGACGGCCAAGGTCCCCAGGAGGGCACGCCGGAGTTCGACGCCGAGATGGCCCGCTGGGGCGCGCTCAACGAGGAGCTGCGCTCGGCCGGTGTCGCGGTCGCCGGCAGCGGCCTGCAGATCGGGTCGGAGACGACCGTCCGCTCCCAGGACGGCGAGCTGGTCATCACCGACGGCCCGTACGCCGAGAGCAAGGAGATCCTCTTCTCCTTCTACATCCTCGACCTCGAGGACCTCGACGCCGCCACGGCGTGGGTCGCGAAGATGCCCGCGGCGGAGTACGGCTCGGTCGAGATCGTCCCGATGGTCCACTACGAGTTCGCGTGAGCGAGGCGCTCGAGCGGGCGTTCCGCGACGAGCGCGCCGCGGTCCTGGCCACGCTCACGCGCCGCCTGGACGGCGACCTCGCGCTCGCCGAGGACGTCGTCCAGGACGCGTTCGTCGCCGCGGCGGTCGAGTGGGACCGCCGCGGGGTCCCGGACCGCCCCGGCGCGTGGCTGACGACGACCGCGTGGCGCCGCGCGCTGGACCGCAAGCGCCACGAGCGCGTCGCCGCCGCCCACGCCCCCGAGCTCGCGACCGCCATGTCCTACGACCCCGAGCCCGACTTCGAGCGCTCCGCGCTGGAGGACGACCGGCTGCGGATGCTCTTCACCTGCTGCCACCCGGCGCTGAACCCGGAGGCGCGGATGGCGCTCACGCTGCGCAGCGTGGGCGGGTTGACGGTGCCGGAGATCGCCCGCGCGTTCCTGTCGAGCGAGACCGCGATGGAGCGCCGGCTCGTGCGCGCCCGGCGCAAGGTCTCCGACGCCCGGATCCCGTTCCGCGTCCCGCCCGACGAGCTGCTCCCGGAGCGGCTGGCGGGGGTGCTGCGGGTCATCTACCTCGTCTACACCGAGGGCCACGTCGCCACGGGCGGCGGCGAGCCGGTGCGCGGCGAGCTGTGCGAGGAGGCGATCCGGCTGGCGCGGCTGCTCGAGCGGCTGATGCCCGACGAGCCGGAGGCGCTCGGGCTGCTCGCGCTGCTGCTGCTCACCGACGCCCGCCGCCCTGCCCGCGTCCGCGGCGGCGAGCTCGTCTCGCTCGACGAGCAGGACCGCTCACGCTGGGACCAGGGCCGGATCGGCGAGGGCGTCCCGATCCTGGAGCGCGCGCTGCGGCTCGGCCGCGCCGGCCCCTACGTCGTGCAGGCCGCGATCGCCGCCGTGCACGCGCAGGCGCCGGCGTGGGAGGACACCGACTGGCCGCAGATCGCCGGGCTCTACGCCGAGCTGGCACGCCTCGATCCGTCACCGGTGGTGGCGGTCAACCGCGCCGTGGCGGTCGGCTTCGCGGACGGCCCGGCCGCCGGGCTCGCGATCCTCGACGCGCTCGACGACCCGCGGCTGGAGCGCTACCAGCCGCTGCACGCCGTCCGCGCGGACCTGCTGCGCCGGTCCGGCGACGAGGCGGGAGCGGCGGCCGCCTACGACCGCGCGATAGAGCTCACGGACAACCCCGCCGAGCGGGCCGCGCTTCAGCGGCGGCGGTAGGTCAGCTCGAAGTCGAGCCGCCAGCCGTCGTCGGTGCCGGTCTCCCAGCGGCCCTCGATCACGTCGCCGCGGAGCTCGCCGACGAACCGCTGGGTGAACGACAGCTCGCTGAAGTCCGGCTTCGTCCGGAGCAGCGTCCACGTGTCGCCCGAGAGCTCCATGTCGTACGTCCGCGTCACGCCGCGCGAGTCGAAGTAGTGCTGCCGGTAGGCGTCGCCGACGGGCTCGATGATCATCAGGCCCTTCGGCGGCCCCTGCTCGAACGGCTCCTGGCGCTGGAGCACGTACGCGCCGTCCAGCGCCCACGAGAACTCCGCAAAGCCGCCCACGACGCCGCCGATCTCCAGCTCCCACTCCCCGATCAGGTCGTCGAGCGTCATGACGCGAAGTCCGGCTGGTTCGAGCGCGCGGAGTCCGAGCGCCCCTCGGGCTGCTCCCAGTCCTCCTGGCGCCCGAGCGCGGTCAGGTCGAGGAACGCGTAGGAGCCGCCCGTCCACTCCGCCCCGCGGGCGTAGGACGAGTAGGTGTGGAACACGCGGTCGTCGTGGCGCAGGAAGCAGCTCGTGCCCGGCATGTCGAAGGGCTGGCCCTCCGGGTCGGTGAACGACTCGGGCAGCTCCTCGGCGCCGCGGAAGTTGTACTCCAGCGGCGCCACCGTGGCGTCGAGCGTGGCGTGGAAGTCGTAGTTGAACTCGCTCCCGTCCGACGAGTACCACGGGAACGTCCAGCCCTTCTTGGCCTTGTAGCGCTCGATCGTCTCCAGCGGCGCGCGCGACACGTAGGCGAGCGTGGTGTCGCGGATGTGCAGGTGCTCGAGCAGCCCGTCGGCGACCTCGTCGGCGCCGGCGCTGCAGCTCGGGCAGCCGTCCTCCCACTCCGGGTGGAACATGAAGTGCCCGACGATCAGCTGCAGGCGGTCCTCGAACAGGTCCAGCAGGCCGACCTCGCCCTGCGGGCCGGTGAACCGGTAGTCCTTGACGACCTCGACCATCGGGAGCCGGCGGCGCGCCTCGCTGACGGCGTCGCGCTGTCGCGTGAGCGCCTTCTCCTGCTCGAGCAGGGCGACGCGGGCTGCGCGCCACTCGTCGTGGGACACCACTTCGGGAAGGCTCATTCCGGGACTCCGATCGGTCTGTACGGCACCGGGGAGGTTTGCATGATCGACGTCGTCGTCTGCCCGTAGAAGGCGAACGAGTCGATCACGGTCTCGAGGTGCTCGACGTCGCGGACGTGGAGCTTCATGAAGAAGCAGTCGTCGCCGGTGATGCGGTGGCACTCGACCACCTCGGGCGTGTCGCGCGCCAGCTGGGCGACCTTGGGGATCTCGCGCGGCGAGGGCCGGATGCGCAGGATCGCCGACAGCTGCAGGCCCAGCGCCCGCGGGTCGACGGCGGCGTGGTAGCCCGTGATCACCCCGGTCTCCTGCAGGCGCTGGAGGCGCTCGGCGACCGCGGGCGGCGAGAGCCCGACGCGGCGGCCGAGCTCCGCGTGCGCGAGGCGGGCGTCCACCTGCAGCTCTGCGATCAGGCGGAGGTTCACGTCGTCGAGCCGTTGATTCGAAGGCATACGGAACGATCTCCCTGCGGTTGGCCATGTGATCGTCGCAGGTCCTGGGCGAATCTGCATCTCGTGAGCTCTGACCGCATCCCGCCGCACGCGTACTTCGTCGGCAGCGCGATCTTCCACTACCTCGGGCCGGCGTTCGCGGTCCTGCTGTTCGTGCGCGTCGAGGCGCTGGGCGTGGCGTGGCTGCGGATCGCCAGCGCGGCGATCGTGTTCGCCCTGTGGCGCAAGCCCTGGCGCGTGGTGCGCCTCGACGGGACCCTGCTCGCGTGGGGCGGCGTCCTGGCGCTGATGAACTGCTGCTTCTACCTCGCGATCGACCGGCTGCCGCTCGCCACCGTCGCCGCGATCGAGTTCCTGCCCGTGATCGTCCTCGCCGCGCTGGGCGCCCGCACGCCGCGCAACATCGCCGCGCTGCTGCTGGCCGTGCCGGGCGTCTACCTGCTCACCGGCATCCAGCTCGACGGCGAGCCGCTCGGCGTCGCGCTGGCGTTCGCCAACGCCGGGCTGTTCGCGCTCTACATCGTGCTCGCGCACCGGGCGGCGCAGGAGGGCGGCGTCGACGCGCTCGGCGCCGCGATGCTGATCGCCGCCGTGGTGGTGACGCCGCTCGCCGGGTGGGCGGCGATCCCCGCCTTCGGCGACCCGGTGGCGCTGCTGGCCGGCGTCGGCGTCGGCATCTCCTCCTCGGTGATCCCCTACGTGTTCGACCAGCTCGCGATGAAGCGGCTGGCGCGCGCGACCTACGCGCTGATGGTCTCGCTGCTGCCCGCCACGGCGGCCGTGATCGGCGTGGTCGTGCTGGGCCAGGTGCCGTCGGCGGCCGAGGTGGCCGGGGTCATGCTGGTGATCGCCGGCGTCGCAGCTGCACCGAGAGCGCGAGCCAGTGCCAGCGTGAGCAGGATCACCGCCGCCACCGCGACCCAGTGGACGGCGATGCGGTCCTGCGCGTACTCGGGGTTGTAGCCGCCGCGGTCCTCGACGCCGATCGCGAGCGTGAGCACCGGGACGGCGACGAGCAGCAGCGCGCCGGCGGCCGCGACGAGCGGCCGGATGCCGATGCCGCGCCACAGCACGACGAACACCGCCGAGCGCGATCACCGGCGCCGCGCGGGCGGCGAACACGAACCCGAGGACGGCGCCGGCGGCGAGCGCGATCGCCGCGGCGCGCGGCGCCGGGAGCCTCCGCGCCGGCTCGTCCGCGAGCGCCTCCTCCGGCTCCGGCTCGACGCGCGGCGGCCGGCGCGCGATCAGCCCGATCAGCATCAGCGCCAGCGCGATCGCCGACACGAGGTAGCCGGCGCGCACGGTGCCGTCGGGCGCGAACGCCATCTCCGCGCTGCGGCAGCCGGCGGGCACGCGCCAGCCCATCGCGTAGCCGTCGACGGGCCGCGGCGCGCCGAGGTCGCGCCCGTCGCACTTCGCCCGCCAGGCGTCGGAGTAGGACTGCGCCGAGCACGAGCCAGGCCGGCTCGCGCAGGTCGAGCTTCACGCCCTTCCGGGCGTCGCGCGACGGCTCGCCGGGATCCACGACGCGTCCGGGGACGGCGGCGGCGCGCTGCACCGGGTCCGGGGCCGCCGAGCGCAGCCGCAGCAGGTAGGGCGCGAAGGTGCCCGGCGGCATCGACAGCCGCGCCCGGCCCGCCGGCAGCGCCGCGGCTCCGCACGGGCGGAAGCGCAGCGGGCGCCCGGCGTCGAGGTCGGCGACGGTCGCGTCCGCGCGCAGCCGCACCGACCCGCTCCCGAGCGTGCCCCTCGAGGTCGCCGCAGCGGCCGCGCACGGCGCCGCGTGCGCCGCACCGCGCACGCTCGGCACGCCGTCGCCGGTCAGCTCGCCGATCCCGACCGCGCGGCGCTGCCGCGCGACGCCCGGCGTGCCCGTCGGGGAACGCCGCGCGCAGGACCTCCAGCCGGAAGCGTGCGCCCGGTCAGCGGGCGCTCGGCAGCACGACCTGCCGCCATCGGTGACCGGCACGGGCGCCGACGGGCGGCCGTCGGCGACGAGCCGCACGAGCGTCGGGCGCCGCACCAGCTCGCGCGGCGGCGCCAGCCGCAGCCGCCGGAGCGTCGTCCGCTCGCGCCGCTCCACTGCAGCCACGCCGTGCGGCCGTCCAGCCACGAGCCGATCCACGCCCGCGGCGTGCCGTCGAACGCGCTCGACGCCCGGAACCCGGGCCGCCCCTGGAAGCGCCCGGAGGACTCCGATGCCGCCGCCGGCGCGCCGACCAGCGCGTCGATCGCCGAGTCGCGCGCCGAGGCCGCGACGGTCCCCCATCCGTCGGCCTCCCAGTCGCGGGCCGCGGGCGGGGCGATCACGCGCTCCAGGCCGCGCTCGCCGTCGAGCCGGTCGCGCACGAGGTCGCCGCCCGCGGTGCCGCGGCGCGGGTCGCGGCGGAACGGGTCGTCGCCGGTCGTGCGCTCGAACAGGTAGGTCAGCCCGGTCGCCCGACAGGTCGCGGCCGGCGAGCGCGCGCTCGGCGAGCACGGGCGGGCGCAGCGCCTCGCGCGGCTCGCAGGCCGGGGATGCGCAGCTCGCGGATCCCGCCCGCGGCGGTCGGCGCATCCTCGGCGCCGTGCACGCTGTCCACCCGCACGCGCAGCGAGCGCACGTCGCGCAGGCCGAGCCGCAGCCGGTTCCAGCCCTGCCGCACGGGGAAGCGCCGGCCGCCCGACCTCGACCGCCACCACCCTGCGCGCGCCGGTCGGAGTACGGCAGCACCTCGATCTCGCCGACGTCGCGCGGCGCCTCGAACCCGACCTCGATCCAGTGGCGGTCCTCGGTCAGCGCGCGATCGGCCTGCCAGTGGGTGGCCGGATCGCCGTCGAGCGCGGCGAACGGCCGCCGCTCGGGGAACTGCGAGTAGGCGGGCGAGAACGGCGCGCGGACGTAGCGGATGCCGTCGTAGACGGCCACGGTCTGCGCGTCGGCGCCGCGCGCCGGGAACGGGTCGACGACCGCGGCGTCGGGCGAGAACGGATCGTCGGCGGCCAGCGTGGCGCCGTGGTTCTGCGACATCCGCGCGGCCGCCAGCACGCGGCGCCGGTTGGAGTCGGAGATCACGACCTCGCTCGCGCCGCGCAGCTCGCGGGCGCCGAGGTCGCCCGCCAGCGCCAGCCGCCCGCCGCCGAGCGCGCCGAACGCGGCCAGCCCGGCGATCCCCTCCGCCGAGCCGTCGACCACCGTCGCGTCGTCGCCCTCGACGCGGACCATCGGCCGCGCCCGGTCGCGGTCCCACGCCCGCACGCGCGGCAGCGGCCGCGGCGGCGCCGAGCGTCCCGGCGGCGCGCGGCTCCAGCCGCACCGGCCCCCACCGGTGGTCGGGCGGGCCGAGCTGGTCGAGCACGTCGGCGGCGTCGGCCGCGGGCACGGCGCCGCTGCGCGAGCGGTCGTCGTCGGCGCCGCTGACCACCGTGCGCGCGCCCATCAGGTCCAGCAGCGGGCCGAGCTGGCCGGGCAGCGCGCGCCGCTGCTGCACGAGCCCGTCGACCGTCCACAGCAGGTCGACGGAGCGCAGGTCCGCGTAGGGCACCGCGTAGCGGACGGCGACGGGGCGGTCGGCCAGCGCGGGCAGGATCGGCGTCGACGGTCCCGCCCCAGTCGTAGTAGGCGTACAGCTGGCCCGGGAGCACGACCGCGCGCCCGTCCGAGCCCGCCTGCCGGTCGACGTGGTCGGCCGCCGCCTGCCACGCAGGCGGGGATCTCGCTCCCAGGCCAGCTGCGAGTCCAGCGCCTGCCCGCGCACCAGCGGCCAGCACGAGATCGCGGCCAGCACGACGACGAGCACCGCCACGCGCGCCACGCGCGCCCGCATCCGCGCCACGCCGCAGCGCCCGCCAGGCAGGCGATCCCGAGCGCGAGCAGCGGCCCCGCCTTGTAGGTCGTCCGCAGGAACTGCAGCGGCGCGACGTGGTTGTAGGTGAAGTTCATCGCCCGCCGCAGCGGCGTCCCCTCCGGGAAGCCGGCCACCATCGCCACGACGCCGACCAGCGCGAGCGCCAGGAAGAACGCGCCGTGGCGCGAGCGGCGCGCGCACGGCGAACGAGGTCAGCGCCAGCGCGGGCACGAGCAGGCCCGCGATCACCACCGGCCAGGAGAACAGCAGCACGTCGCCGTCGCCGAACAGCGGCCGCAGCCGCCCGCCGTAGCCGACGCCGAGGTAGGAGATCCAGTAGCCCATCAGCCGCAGCGACTCGGGCAGGCTGGTGGTCGACCAGATCGTCCCCGGCTGCTCGGTGAAGCGCAGGAAGTCCACGCCGTAGCGCGCCTGCACGAGCGTCGGCACCACCCACCAGATCGCGCCGAGCGCGGTCAGCAGCGCGGTCCGCCAGCCGAACGACAGCACGTGCACGCAGCGAGGTCTCGCGCGACAGCCACTCGTACAGCGCGAGCAGCACCGGGCCGAGCAGCACCCACGCCGTGACCGCCGCGTTGACGCCGCCGCCCGTGCAGGCGACGGCGAGCGCGAACGCCGCCGGCCACCACCACGAGCGCGGCCGCCTGCAGCCCGCGGTGCACGCACAGAAGCAGCCACGGCAGCGCGGCGTAGCCGAGCAGCGTCACCGACGTGCGCGCGGTGAACACCGCCACGTACGGGTTGAGCAGCATCAGCGCGCCCGCCAGCACCTGCGCCACTCCGCGCGCGCCCGAGCAGCGCGTCGAGCAGCCGCACCGTCCCCCACGCCGCGAACGCCAGCACCGTGCCCAGCCACAGCCGCTGGACCAGCCACGGCTCCAGGCCGATCAGCCGGCCGAGCGCGAAGAACGGCCCCATCGGGAACAGGTAGCCGCCGTACTGGCCGCCCTGGACGTGCCCGAGGTCCTCGGTCGGCGACCACGCGGCCGCGACGTCGCCGAGGAAGCCCAGCGGGTCCACGTGCAGGCCGATCTTCGTGTCCGAGCCGGCTTCGCCGGGTCGCTGGAGCAGCGCGAGCGCGAACGCGAGCGCCGCCAGGCCCGGGGAGATGAGGCGTTGCCCGCGCACGCGGCGGTGATCCTACGAGCCTCGTAGGCTGCCGCGCTCATGCGCTCCCGTCCCACGGTGCTCGCCGTGCCGCTGCTCCTGGGCCCAGGGGTGCTGGCCCTGTTCAGCGGCGGCTACTCCGACACGGCGCGGATCACCGCCGGGATCGCGGCGTGGGCGCTGCTGGCCGTGACGGCGATCGCGCTGCCGCGGCCGCTGCCTCGCTCCGGGCCGGCCCTGGTCGCGCTGGCGTCGCTCGCGGGCCTCACCGGATGGACCGCGCTGTCGCTGACGTGGGCGCCGCTCGGCGAGCCGGCGGGCGAGGACGTCCAGCGGCTGCTGCTCTACCTGGCCTCGCTGGCCTCCGCGATCGCGATCCTGCGCGACGCCGCCGCGGCGCGGCTCGCAGAGCCGCTGCTGCTCGCGGGCATCGCGGGCGCGACCGCCTACGGGCTGTCGGAGCGGCTGCTGCCCGGGGTCGTCCACCTCGCGCGGGTGCTGAGCGCGGGCGACCGCCTCGCGCAGCCGCTCACCTACTGGAACGGGACCGGAGCGTTCGCTGCGCTGGGGCTGCTGCTGGCCGCCGGGCTGGCCGGCGATCCCGCGCGGCCGCGCGCGCTGCGGGCGGCCGCAGCGGCCACCGCGCCGGTGCTCGGGCTGGCGCTGTACCTGACGTTCTCGCGCGGGGCGCTGGGCGCGCTGGCCGCGGGCGTCGCGGTGCTGCTGATCCTCGCCCCCGCGCGGCTGCGGGCGGCGGGCATCGTCGTCGTGGCGGCCGCGGTGCCCGCCGTCGCGACCGTGGCGCTGCCGGCCGTCGCGACGGAGCCGAGCGGCGCCGGGCAGGGGGCGGCGATGCTGGCGCTGCTCGTCGTGGTGGCCGCCGCCGCGGCCTGGCTCGCCCGCGGGGACGCGGTCACGCGCGAGAGCCCGCGGGTCCGGGCGATCGCGATCGCCGGGCTCGCGCTGGCGCTCGTCGCCACCGCCGTGGCCGTCTCGCGCGTCGAGCGCCAGGGCGGGCGCGACAGCCCCGAGGCCACGCCCGGGCGGCTCGCCTCGGTGCAGAGCAACCGCTACGCGTACTGGAAGGTCGCGCTGCGCACGTTCGGCGACCACCCGCTGATCGGCGTCGGCTCCGGCGGCTTCCAGGCCGAGTGGCTGCGCGAGCGGCCGTTCCGCGAGCCGGTCCGCGACGCCCACTCGCTCTATCTGGAGACGCTGGCCGAGCTCGGGCTGGTCGGGTTCGCCCTGCTCGCGCTGCTGATCGGCAGCGTCGCCGTCACCGCCCGCGAGGCCGGGCCCGCCGCGGCGCTCGCCGCCTGGGCGCTGCACGCGGGCGCGGACTGGGACTGGGAGCTGCCCGCGCTCTCGCTGGTGGCGATCGTGCTCGCGGGGCTGGTCCTCACCAGCCCAGGTCGCCGCGCGGCGCCGGGTGGTCCAGTCCCATGAGCGCGTGGTTGGCGCTGCGGCGCGGGCACGGCGTCGCCCGACGGCAGCCCGTCGGCGAGGTCCTCGCGCACGAAGAACGCGTTGACGCCCGCCAGCTCCGTGTGCACCAGGCGGTAGCCCTTGTCCGCCCCCAGCGCCTCGAGCGCGCCCAGCGACGCGCCGTAGCCGCTCGTGTGGTCCCAGCTGTGGCCGGGCGAGTACGGCATCACCCGCTTCGAGCCCACGTCGAGGGCGCCGTTGTACTCGACCACCACGACGCGCGGGCGGCGGCGGAGCGCCAGCCAGATCCAGTAGTCGTTGCCGTCGACGTCGATCGAGACGACGTCGGGCTCCTCGGCGACCCCGGCCCGGTCGAACAGCGCCTCGACGGTGTCCGGCTCGACGGCGGCGTGCACGGTGGCGACCCGCGGGTTGCCGGCGAAGCGGCGCTCGAGCGCGGCGAAGGACGCCTCGTCGGCCTCCAGGTAGGCGCCGCGCCAGCCCAGCACCTGGGCGAGGAAGACCGTGTTGCCCTCGGTGCCGTCCTGGACGCCGAACTCGCAGAACCCGCCGCCGCCGACCCCGATGCGGCGGAAGATCTCGGCCAGCACGCCGTCCTCGCCGTTCTGGGAGAAGACGCGCAGCTCGTGCGCGGTGAGGTCCGGGCCGCCGCCCCAGCGGCCGACGAGGTCGGCGAGCGCCGGGTAGACGCCGCGCGAGCGGTCGGCGTGCTTGAGCCCGCGCTGGACGACGGCGTTGAGCGCGCCGGGGCCGGCCAGGGCGCGCAGTCGGTTCACGATCGCCATCGCCGCGCGGAGTCGTTCACGAGCGCCATCGCCATGCACCCTTCCACATCGCGGCCAGCAGGCCGAGCGCGGTCAGCAGGCTCACGATCCAGCCGGCCCGCCAGCTCGACGGCCGGTACTCGAGCACGATCTCGTGCTCACCGTCACCCACGGCGACGCCGCGCAGCAGGTAGTCGACGCGCTCGATGTCGGCGTCGCGCCCGTCGACGGTCGCGTGCCAGCCCGGGAAGTGGACGTCGGACATCACGACGAGGCCGCGACCGGAGGCGGTGACCTCCATGCGGTCGGGCTCGATCCGCGTCACCTTCGCGGTCCCGCCGCCGCCATCCAGCCCCTCGACGGGCGCGCCGACGATCGCCTCGCGGCGAGGGTCGAAGGCGGGGTCGGTCACCGCCGCGAGTTGCGCGTCCTCTCCCTCCACCACGCGCTGCGCGCCGACGATCCAGGCGCGCGGCATCGCCTCGGGGTTGGCGTAGATGACGGCGTCGGGGCCCTTGTAGGTGGCCTTGAGGCCCGTGATCGGCGGCTGGCCCGGCGTGTCGACGATGTCGGCGACGGACAACAGCCCCATCATCCGCAGCGCGCCGGGCGATGTCGTGGCGGTGATGGTCTCCGGCGCGAAGCCCTCGAAGCGGTCGGCGATCTGGCTGCGCCACAGCCTGTTGAAGCGCCGCTCGATCGGGAAGTCATAGCCGCGCGCGTCGTAGAGCCCGTAGCGCATGGCGGTGTTGGGCGGCATCGCCTGCACGCCGACCTCGGGCCCGAGGCCCACGAAGCGCGAGGGCCGAGCCGCCCGGAGCCGCTCGATCGCCGGCGTGACGGGCTGCTCGGCGTGGTCGGTGGGAATCGCCGGGTTGAGCCCGATGCCCGCCCGGAACAGGTCCACGACCACGAACGCAACCGCGAGCGCGGTGAACGCGGTCGCCGCCATCCGGGCGCGCAGCCACAGGCACAGCAGCGCGAGGCCGCCGAACACGAGCCACACCCAGGCGGCGGCCAGCGGCACGACCGTCGCGGCGTTCCCGGTGGTCGGGTCGGCCAGCCCCCACGCCACCTGGAACGCGTCGCCGAGCGAGCCGAGGTCGAGCCGCGCCACGACGATCACGACCGGCACGAGCCACAGTGTCGCCGCGAGCACCATCAGCACGCGCGGAGCGCGCGGACGATCGAGCAGGTCGCCGAGCCCCCAGCCCGCCAGCAGCGCGAGCGCGAGCAGCGCGACGATCACCAGTCGCTGGTTGTAGGCGTGGTTGAAGCCCGGCACCGCCGTCACGAGCTGGAACAACCCCGGCACGCCGACGACGACGCCGATCGCCACCACGCCGACGGCCGCGACGGCGACCCGCTCGCGGGTGCGCCGCGCCACCAGCGCCCACACCCCGAGCACCAGCGGCAGCGCGCCGGCGTAGTAGGCCTGCGCGAACGTGAACGCCTCGGTCGGCACCTTCGACGGGCGGCCCCAGTACGCGGGCATGAAGTAGGCGATCAGCGTCGAGACCGAGTGGTGCCCGCCGACCTTGGCCTCGCGGGTCTCCAGGTCGCCGGAGTGGCGCAGGAGCTCGAGGAACGGGATCAGCGCGACCGCCGCCAGCGCGCTCCCCGCCAGCAGCGCGGCGACGAGGCGCCCGATGGCCGGCAGCCGCTCCGGGCCGGGGACGCGCGACAGCGCGAGCAGCGCGAAGAAGCTCCCGACCGCGAGCACGTGGAAGCTGGACTCCGGGTGCCCGCCGAAGTACTGCAGCGCCACGATCACGGCCAGCGCCACGATCGGCACCGCTCCCCTCCGGTGCACGACGTGGTGCACGCCCAGCAGCAGCCACGGGAGCCATGCCCACACGCTGCTCAGCGGCCATGAGAGCCACACGACGAAGAACAGCCCGAAGGCGTAGACCAGCCCGGCGAGCAGAGCGCCGGACCACCGGATGGCGAGCGCGCGGGCCAGCAGGAACGTCCCGAACGCGGCGCAGAACAGCTTCAGCGCCGCGACGAGGCCGAGCGACCACCAGAACGGGAGCAGCAGCGACGGCCAGGTGAAGGGGGAGAACAGCGCCGACTGGCTGTTGGCCACGAACGGACGGCCGGCCATCTGGTGCGGGTTCCACAGCGGCACGTCGGGCAGGTGGGCGCGCGCGTACTGCGTGAACGGCTGGAACTGCAGGACGGCGTCGGCCTCCTCGTAGTTCGAGCCGACACCCTTCACGCCGGCGGGGCGCTCCGCCGTCCACGGCGCCGCCGCCCATAGGTAGTCGGACGCCGACAACGACTTCCCCGGGAGCAGCCCTGGCGCGACGAACAGCAGCGAGAGCAGCGCGTACAACAGGGCGGCGCTGAGGGTCGGCCGGGCGGCGAGCGCGCGCCACGCCCTCGGCGCGCGCCTGGACTGCGTAGCGGACGACACGGCGCGCGAGAGCATACGATCCCGCCGGTGGCTCCCAAAATCTCGGTCGTCATCCCCGTGTTCGACGAGGAGGGCGTCCTCCCGGAGCTGCACGAGCGCGTGACCGCGGCGCTCGCGGGCATCGAGCACGAGCTGGTGTTCGTCGACGACGGCTCCAGCGACCGCTCGGCCGAGATCATCGAAGGGCTGGCCGCCTCCGACCCGTCGGTCGTGCTCGTCCAGCTGTCGCGCAACTTCGGGATGGAGGTCGCGATGTCCGCCGGGCTGGACCACGCGACCGGCGACCACGTGGCGCTGATGCACGCCGACCTGCAGGACCCGCCCGAGCTGATCCCCGAGATGCTCGAGACGGCGCGCAAGGGCGCCGACGTCGTCTACGCGCGCCGCATCGGCCGCGACGAGAGCTGGGTCAAGCGCTCGCTCGCCACCGCCTTCTACTCGCTGATGGAGCGCCTGGCGCGCACGCCCTACCAGGGCCAGGCGGGCGACTTCCGGCTGATGTCGCGCCGCGTCGTCGACACCCTCCGCGAGATGCCGGAGCGGCGGCGGTTCCTGCGCGGGATGGTCGCGTGGGTCGGCTACGAGCAGGTCCCGATCGAGTACCGCCGCGCCGGGCGGGCCGCGGGCCGCGGCGCCTCCTACCACCAGCTGCTGCGGCTCGCCGTCGAGGCGCTGGCCTCGTTCTCCGACGTGCCGCTCGCGCTGGCCGCCTACTTCGGGATCCTCACCGCGATGCTGTCGGGCCTCGCGGCGGCGGTGATCCTCGTCTGCACGATCTTCGGGTGGGTGAGCGCGAGCCTCGGGGTGTGGATCCTCGTCTCGGTCCTCTTCCTCGGCGGCGTGCAGCTGATCAGCGTCGGGATCCTCGGCCGCTACGTCGCGCGGATGCACGAGCAGACGCTGCAGCGCCCGCTGTACCTGGTCTCACGCGTCGTCGACGGGCGGAACCAGCTGCCGTAGGCGCTCGGCGGCGCGGCGCGCCTCCTCGCCCTGCGCGGTGCGCGAGAGCAGCAGCCACGCCTCGGCGTTCTCCGGCTCGCGGCGGACCGCCGTCGCGGGCCAGCGCGGCGGCGCGCGCCCGGTCCCCGGAGCGCTGCTCGATGCGGCCCGAGCAGCAGCAGGCGCCGGACGCCCGGCGTGGCCCGCCCGGCGGTCTTGGCCGAGCCGCTCGGCGCGCGTCACGTCGGGCTTGCGGAAGCCGGAGTCGAACAGCTCGTCCTCGGCCCTGGCGGCGGTCAGCCCGGCGCCCAGGAACGCGATCGCCGCGACGGCGACCAGCACGACCGCGGCGCGCTCGATCACCGGACGCTGACGCGGACGGCGCGCGAGTAGCCGAGCGCGAACGGGAAGCGCGACTGGCGGCGGATGCGCACGCGGATCGGGTACGTGCCGGGCCGCCCGCTGAACTGGTTGGAGCCCGACCAGCGCCCGCGGCGGTCCGTGCGCAGGTCGTCGAACGTGCGCCAGCGACCGCGGTCGAAGCCCTGCAGCGCGATGACCAGGCCGCGCGTGGGCAGCGGCTGGCCGAGCGTGCGCACGCGCCCGGAGAAGCGCACGCGTCCGGCGCCGGACAGGCTGGTCCGGTCGGCGCGGATCGTGCTCGAGGCCGGCACCAGCACGCGCACCCGCGCCGCGGCCCCGCTGGTCGAGCCGTTGACGGGCGCCGACGAGATCCGCAGCACGCGGCTGGGACCCGAGGGCAGGCGCAGCGTGAAGCGCCCGCTGCGGCTCGTCGTCGCGCCGCGCAGCGACACCGGCCGCGACCCGTTGCGAGAGACGGTCGAGGTCACGCTCACCCTGGCGCCGGGGACCGACTTGCCGCGCACGAGGCTGAGCCGCCCGCGGAGGCGGACGGAGCGGCCGAACGGCACGGTCACCTTGCCCGAGCGCGCCCTCGTGATGCGCAGCTTCGTCCCCAGGCCCTGGAAGCGGTTGCCCGCCACGTCGGTGAGCGTGATCCGGATGTCGGACCGCGCGGCGCTGCCGCGGTCCATCCGCGCGGTCAGGCGGCCCTTGCGCAGCTTCGTCTTCAGCGCCCGGAACGGCTGCCGGGTGGTGCGGCGCACGGCGATCTGGCCGGACGCGACGCCCGAGACGTTGTCGCCCACGTCGACCACGATGCGCTTCCCGCGCGCCACCGCGACCCGCGCGCCCGGCGGCGTCCCGTCGATCCGCACGGTCTGCGTGACCGGCTTGGCGTTCCCGCCGGCGTCGGTGGCGGTGACGGTGAGCGGGTGCACGCCGTCGCCGAGCTGCGTGTTGAAGCTCCCTGACGCGTTCGTGCACGGCGCGGGCGCGCGTGTAGTCGCACGCACGGTCGCCGCCCTGCGTCGAGGCGCCGGTCAGCGTCAGGCGCCGGATCCCGGACCCGTCGGTCGCGGAGTAGGTGAGCTGCTGGGGACCGCTGGGGCGCTGCCAGCCGGCCACCGTGAGCGGGCCCGAGAGCTTGACGGCCGGGGCCGTGGCGTCGTTGACGGTGACGACCGTGCCGTAGAGGTGGAACTCGGCGTAGCGCTGGCCGCTGTCGTTGTCGGTCGGGCAGCTCGCCTGCCCGCAGCCGACCGAGTAGAAGACCTTGCTCGTGTTGAGGTTCGCGTACTCGGCACGCGAGGACGCGTTCACGCCCGACCCGCCCACGCGGCACGGATCGAAGGACTGCGGCGGCACGCACGCCTCGCCACCGAACCCGCCGAGCACCGTGCCCTGCGCGTTGTAGGCGGCGACGCTCCAGCCGTTGCAGCAGTAGCCCTGCAGGTAGCGCCACGTCACGAGCTTGGAGACCTGCGTCCCCGCCGGGGCCGTGAAGGTCCAGTTGACGCCGTTGAACAGCCCCGCCGCCCCGCCGGCGCCGGCCGTGGCGCCGAGCAGCTCCGAGCCGCAGTTGGAGGCGCTGAAGTTGGCGGCGTCGCCGACGATCTCGTTGGTCCACGCGCGGTTGACCCCGCCCGCGCCCGGCGCCCCGCAGCTCACCACGTCGTACGTGCCCGCCTGCGCGGAGCCGGCCAGCGCCAGGCTCCCGAGCAGCGTCCATACCGCGATCCAGCGCCTCATCTAGCGCGAAGATAGCGCGGGATCGGGGTAGTCCACGCCGTATGGACCTGATCCTCGCGGAGGAGTTCCTCCTCCTTGCACTCGACGACGAGAAGGGCAGCGTCAAGCTCGGAGGCCGGGATCACAAGCCCGGCCTCGCCGGTGCGCTGCTGCTCGACCTCGCCGCGTCCGGCGCGGTGCGGGTGACCGACGACAAGCTCGAGGCCGACCCCGGCGGCCGCCCCGAGCACCCGCTGCTGCGCGAGGCGCACGGCGTCATCGCGGGCTCGGAGAAGCGCCGCGGCGCCAAGGGCTGGGTCAACCAGCTGCCGCGCGAGCTCAAGCCGCTCGACGACCGCGTCGCCGACGGGCTGGTCGAGCGCGGGGCGCTGCGCCGCGAGGAGGGCAAGATCCTCGGGCTGTTCGACTCGACGAAGTACCCCGAGGCCGACGGCTCCGCCGAGGCCGGCGTGCGCGAGTCGCTGGCGGCCGTCCTGCGCTCGCAGCGCCAGCCGACCCCCCGCGAGGCCGCCCTGATCGCCCTCCTGCGCAGCTACGACCAGATCGCCAAGCTCGTCGACAAGGACGAGCGCAAGGCGGCCAAGGCGCGCGCCAAGGAGGTCGCCGACCAGGGCATCGCCGGCAAGGCGGTCGACGACACGCTGAAGGCGACCCAGGCCGCGGTCATCGCGGCCACGATGGCGGCGACGACGGCTGCCACGGCGGGCAGCAGCTGATGGTTGATTCCACCTAGCGGGGCGCCAGCACGTCGTAGGCGCCGAAGCGGCCGTCGAGCTTGTACTCGGCGGCCAGGTACTCGTCGAGGGCGCGGGAGCCGCTGGAGCGTCCGCGCGAGTTCGGCTCCGGGCGTGAGGAGAGCGGGTCGGTCCAGCGCACGATCGCCCGCGGCGGGTTGCGCCGCAGCGCGGCGACGATCCGCTCCTGCTCCTCCGGGCGGGCCTGGACGATCACGTCGCGGCTGAGGACGTTGGGCCGGCGGGTGAGGAAGTGGATCAGCGGGTCGGTGATCGTCACGAGGTCCGAGCGCCGCGGCGCGACGTAGATGGGCTCCCCCGGCGGCACCAGCCGGTGCACGGCGGCGACCATCGCGGGGATCGCCTCGGCCTCGGCAGGCGGCACGCGGATCCCGGGCACGCCGGGCAGCCGCAGCGGCTCGAGGTCCGGCGGCTGCAGCAGCGCCGAGCCGCGGTTGGCGGCGCCCGCGAGCAGCACCAGCCCGAGCACCGCGCCCAGCACGACCCGCCACGGCCCGCGCCCCCTGGCGGCCGCGATCGGCACCAGCCCGCACAGCACGGCGGCGAGCGGCTGCACGTGCAGCTCGTCGGGCCGCGAGACGAGGTAGAGCCCGCAGCCGACCGCGAGCACGAGCAGCCCGGCCGCCTCGGAGGACACCTTCCGGCGCACGGCGATCGCCGCCGCTGCGAGCAGCGTGCCGACCGCCGCGATCAGCGGCAGCTCGTAGCCGAGCGCGTCCTTGAGCCCTTCGGCGTCGAGCGGGCCGTCGTAGAGCACGGGGAACGGGAGGCGCCACCAGCCGCCGTCGCCGACCGCGGTGGCGATCAGCTGGTCCCACAGCCGGACGGGGCCCGCCGCGAGCAGGAACGGCAGGTAGAGCGCGAGCGCGCCGACGCCCGCGGCGAGCGCCACGGCCAGCGCCGGGCGGTCGCGCGCGAGCGAGGGCGGCCGGTTGACCACCGGCTTCGGATAGGCCCCGCGACCGAGCGCCGGCCGCGGCCGCGTGCTCGCCGTCGCCTTGCCGACGGTCCTCACGCCCCCGGCCCACACCGACCGCGGCGGCACCCGCGCGGCCGCCACCGCCGCGGCGAGCAGCGCCACCGCCCCGAGGTCCAGCCGCCACGCCGCGGTCAGCGCCACCAGCACGCCGGCGGCCAGCGGCTGCCGCCGCGCCGCGGCGTAGACCGCCCCGAGCGCGAACGCCAGCGCCACAGGGAACGGGTTCGCGCTGGTCGGCTGCGCGACCGTCACCGCGGCGGCGAGCCAGCCGGCCAGCGCCCAGCGCGGGCCGGCCTCGCGGCGCGCGAGCGCCCACACGAGCAGCGCGACGGTCGCGTCGGCGGCGACGCGCAGCAGCCGCCACCAGATCAGCGACGGCCCGAACGCCTTGAACGCCGCCGCCACGACCGTCGCCTGGCCGGGTCCGTACGCCCAGCCGAAGTCGCGGTAGGGCCACTGCCCGTCCGCCATCCGCGTGGCCGCCTGCAGCAGCAGCCCCTCGTCGAACGGCTCCAGGTAGCGCCGGATCGTGAAGCCGGAGATCAGCGCCGCCGCGAACCACAGCAGCACCCCGGTGCGCGCGCCCCTCAAACCTCCACCAGCCGGCCGCCCGGGCGCAGATAGCTCCACAACTCGCGCAGCAGGCCCGACTCGAAGCGCCTCGTTGCCAGCGCCAGGCCGCCCAGCCACAGCGCCAGCTCCCCCACCGCCTGCCAGAGCGGCCGCTCGCCGCCCCACAGCGCCAGCCGTAGCGCGACGACCGGCGCGCTCGCCGCCAGCACCGGCACGGCCGCCCGGCGGGCGATCTCGAACAGGCGCACGCCCGGGAGCAGCCTGTGCACGTAGATCCGCCGCACGGCCAGCACGCAGCCCGTGCAGGCGATCCGCCCCACCACGAACCCCCAGCTCCCCCATACGAGCGCGCCCGGGACCGCGAACGCGGCGAAGGAGGCGACGAACGCGACCGACTCGACGGCCTGCGGGCGCGACTCGCCGCGTGCCCGGAAGAACGCGAACCAGTTGTAGCCCACCTGCTGGAGCGCGGTGGCGGCCGCCATGCCGCCCAGCAGCACGATCGCCGGCTCCCATTCGTCCCCGAGCACGAAGCCGATCAGGTCCGGCCCGAACAGCACCAGGCCGGCGCCGAACGGGAACGCCCACATCAGCGTCAGCCGGTTGGTCTTGGCGAACAGCTCCTCGAGCACGTCGACGCGGTCGCGCACGCGCACGATCGCCGGGTAGATCGTCGTGGCGACGATCTGGTCGGCGCGGTCGGCGTAGCGGGTGAGCGTGGCCGCCAGCGTGATCCAGCCCGCCGCGGCGAGGCCGTCCTCGGAGAGCCCGAACACCGCGACCTGCCCCTGCGCGACCGCCAGCGCCGCCAGCGCGGTGACGAAGACGGGCCAGGAGAAGCGCAGGTAGCGGCGCGCCGCCTCGCGCTCGAAGCGCGGGCGCAGCCGGTACGGCGAGACGACGGCCGCCGCGACGATCGCGGCCACGTGGGCGCAGAAGCGGGCCGATGACGAGCGCCCAGACGCCGACGTCCGCGAGCAGCAGCGGGACGGTGACGAGCACGGTGCCGAGCGGGACGATCGCCCTGCAGCAGCCGCAGCGGCAGGTACTCCATGCGGCGGAAGAACACCCACTGCGGCGCCTGCAGCGCGAACGCGACCGGCAGGTAGGCGACCGCCGAGCGTCAGCGCGAGCAGCCGGTCGTCGTCGTAGATCGCGGCCAGCAGCGGCGCGAGCAGCGCGATCAGCAGCGACCCGACGAGCCCGATCGCCAGCTCGACGCCGAACGCGCGCTGGAACTCGGTCTCCTCGTCGTCGCCCGCGTGGGCGACGAACGCCTCGTCGATGCCGACGCGCCGCAGCGCGACGATCGTCATGGCGGTGGTGGTGACCACGCCGTAGAGGCCGATCGCGCTCGGCCCGAGCAGCGCGGTGGCGAGCAGCCCCTGCACCAGCAGGAGCGCCTCCGCGCCCGACAGGAACGCGGCATTGAGCGCGCCCCCGCGTGCCGTGCGGGCGCGGAGAGAGGAAGGCTCGCCGCTCGACCCGGGCATGGGGCGCGATGCTACCCGCGCCATGGGCGGCCGACCGGTCCTCTTCCTGTCCTACTCCGGAGTGCTCGGTGGAGCCGAGCGCGTCCTGATCGACTGCGCCCTCCGGCTCGGGCGCCCCGTGCTGGTCGCCTGCCCCGAGGGGCCGCTCGCCGCCGCGGCCCGCACCGCCGGCCTTCCGGTGGCGACGATCCCCAACCGCACCCTGCGGCTGCGCGGCCACCACGGCGCGGCGCTGCGCGGGCTCGCCGGGCTGTCCTACGACGCCGCCGGGCTGGCCCGCCGCGTGCGTCCGCCGGTACTGGTGGCGTGGGGCGCCCGCGCCGTGCTGGCGTGCGCCGCCGGTGCGCGCGCGGGTGCTGGCCGTCCACCACGACCTGCCGCCCGGGCCGGCGGTGGCCGCCGCATTGCGCGCCGCGTCCCGGCGCGCCGACGGCGTGGTCGCGACCTCGCACGCCGTCGCGCGCGGGCTGGGCCGGCGGCGCCACGATCCTCCACCCCGGCCTGGACCTCGCAGCGTGGCCGGTCCTGCCGCCGGCCGACGGCCCGCCGCACGCGCTGGCGCTCGGCGCGCTCGTGCCGTGGAAGCGGGCCGACCTGGCGCTCGAGATCGCCGCCCGGATCCCCGAGCTCCGGCTCACGATCGCGGGCGCGCCGATGCCGGGCGACGACCCGGCGTACGTGGAAGGGCTGAACCGCCGCGCGGCGGCGCCCGACCTCGCGGGCCGCGTCTCCCTCCCCGGCGCTGTCGACGCGCGCCGTGCCCTCGCCGGCGCGCACCTGCTGCTGCACTGCGCGGACGCCGAGCCGTTCGGGATGGCGCTCCTGGAGGCGCTGGCGAGCGGGCGGCCGGTCGTGGCCCCGGCCGCCGCCGGGCCGCTGGAGATCGTCGGGGACCGCCGCGCGCTCTACCCGCCGGGCGACGCCGCGGCGGGCGCGGACGCCGTGCGGGCGATCCTCGCCGACCCCGGCGCGCCCCGCGAGCGGGCCGAGGCGTTCCCGGTGGAGGCGTCGGCCGCTCGCTTCGCCGCCGCGGTGGAGGCGGTCGCGTGACGCCGTTCAGCGTCGTGGTCGTGCTGCACGACTCCGGGCCCGAGCTCGCGACGCTGCTCGCCTCGCTGCCCCGGCTCCCCGAGCCGCCGCAGCTGGTGGTCGTCGACACCGGCTCGCGCGACGACGGCCCGGAGCGGGCGCGCCGCCACGGCGCCGAGCTGATCGAGCTGCCCGGCAACCCCGGCTTCGGCGCCGCCAACAACGCCGGGGTGGCCCGCGCACGCCACGACGTGACCGTCCTGCTCAACCCCGACACCGAGATCGTCGACGACTCCGTGCATGAGCTGGCCGCGCTGGCG
>CAVRQL010000016.1:0-41395 GCA_963723395.1 uncultured Solirubrobacteraceae bacterium
GCGCCTAGAGCACCACTGCGCGCAGACGGGTACATCTTGCGGCCATGGAGCTCGTGACCTGGACCGCGCCGCCCGGCGACGCCATCCCCAACCACCCGGACTTCGAGGTGCTGCTGTACCGCGGCACCGGCCTCGACTCGCCCGACGCCGCGCGTGCCCGCTTCTCCGAGCACGGCTGGGGCGGCTCGTGGGTGGACGGCGTGTTCGACTTCCACCACTTCCACTCGACCTCGCACGAGGTGCTCGCCGTGGTGGCCGGTACCGCGACGATCGAGCTGGGCGGGCCCGCAGGGCGAGGCGTTCGACGTGTCGGCCGGCGACGTCGTCGTGCTCCCCGCCGGCACCGGGCACCGCCGCGCCGCGGCGGACGGCGGCTTCACGGTCGTCGGCGCGTACCCCGCGGGGCAGGAGGACTACGACCTGCTGCGCGAGGCCGACGACGCCGCGCGCGAGCGGATCGCCGCGCTCGGCGCGCCGCCCGAGGACCCGGTCGGCGGCGATGGCGTGGGCCGATGGCGGTGATGGTCGACCCGCTGCGCCACTACCCCGACACGGGCCTGCCGTTCGATCGCTGGTGCCACATGACGGCCGAGGACTTCGGCGAGCTGCACGAGTTCGCGGAGCGGCTCGGGATCCCGCGGCGGTTCTTCCAGGGCGACCATTACGACCTCCCGCCGCACGTGCGCGAGCGCGCCGTGGCGCTCGGCGCGGAGGAGGTCACCACGCGCGAGCTGACGCTGCGCATGGCCGGCCCGCGCGGCGACCGGGCGCGCCGCCGGGACGCACGACGAGAGCTGACCATGCAAAAATGGACAAGGTGTCCATTTCTACGCCGAAGGCATCCGGCGCGGGCAAGGCCCTGGTCAAGGGCCTGGCGCTGATCGACGCGGTCTCGGCCGCCGAGGCGCCGCTGCGCTCCGCCGAGCTGGTCGACGCCAGCGGGCTCCCGCGGCCCACCGCGCTCCGCCTGATCGACGTGCTGCTGGAGGAGCGGGCGCTGCGGCTGACGCCCGAGGGCGCCTACGCCCTCGGCCCCCGGCTCGCGTCGTGGGGACAGCGCTACCTCGACGGCCTCGACGTCCGCG
The DNA here is from genome assembly GCA_963723395.1 of uncultured Solirubrobacteraceae bacterium. Classification (GTDB taxonomy): domain Bacteria; phylum Actinomycetota; class Thermoleophilia; order Solirubrobacterales; family Solirubrobacteraceae; genus DATFQI01. The sequence goes on from CAVRQL010000016.1 coordinate 1,086, forward strand.
CGGCGGCCGAGGACCTGATGCGCGAGCTGGCAGAGGAGACGCGCGAGACGTGCTTCCTGGGCATCCGCGAGCGCCGCAGCGTCCTCTACGTGGCCAAGGCCGACTCGCCCCAGGCGGTCCGGCCCGCGGCCCAGATCGGCACCCGCAACCCGCTGCACAGCACCGGGCTCGGCAAGGCGATGCTCGCCCACGCCAGCGACGAGGACCTCGCCGAGTACTGCGAGGGCGGGCTGCCCGCCAAGACGCCGAACACGATCACCGAGCCCGGCCGCCTGGCGGAGGAGATGCGGGCGATCCGCGAGCGGGGCTACTCGATCGACGACGTGGAGAACGAGGACGGCGTGCGCTGCGTCGCGGCCTCGATCCACGACCACACGGGCGCGGCGGTGGCCGGCATCTCGGTCTCCGCTCCCGCCTATCGCTTCGCGCTGGAGGACCTCCCGGCGCTCGCGCCGCGCGTGCTCGCCGCGGCCGCCGAGGTGTCCTCGCGCATCGGCTACCGACAAGGAGGCGCACATGCCCGATGAGTCCTGGCGCGGCAAGGTCGGCAAGCTCGACAACGCCGAGATCGAGGGGTTCCTGGCCGAGCCGCACATCGCGCGGCTGGCCTGTCTCGACGCCGACGGCTGGCCCTACGTGGTCCCGTGCTGGCAGGAGTGGGACGGCGAGGCGTTCTGGGTCGTCCCGCGCGAGAAGAGCGCGTGGGCGAAGCACCTGCAGCGCGAGCCGCGGTGCGCGATCACGATCGACGAGGAGGGGCGCCAGCGCAAGGTGATCGCCCAGTGCCACGCCGAGCTGGTCGAGGAGCCCAACCTCGGCGGCCGCTGGGTCGGCGTCGCCGAGCGGATGAGCACCCGGTACCTGGGCGAGAACGGCCCGAAGTACCTCGAGCCGACGATGGACAAGAAGCGCTGGCTGTTCCGGCTGGAGCCCGTGAAGGTGACGACGTGGCAGGGCCAGGACTGGGCGGGCCGCTACAAGTGACCGACCCCGTCGAGCTCGCCAGGACGCTGATCCGCGCCCGCAGCCCCAACCCGCCCGGCGACGAGCGGGCGGTGGCGGACGCGATCGAGGAGATGGCGCGCGACCTCGGCCTGCCCGAGCCGCGGCGCGTCGCGCTCGACGAGGAGCGCCCCAACCTCCTGATCACGCTCGACTTCGGCCCCGGCGGCCGCCACCTCGTGCTGTCCGGGCACATGGACACCAAGCCGCTCGGCGACGCGGAGTGGAGCGTCGACCCGTTCGCCGCCGACCTCGACGGCGACCGCCTGTACGGCCTCGGGTCGGCGGACATGAAGGCGGCGCTGGCGGCCATGCTCACCGCCGCCGCGGGCCTGGACCTCGCCGCCGGGCGGCTGACGCTGCTGTTCACCGCCGACGAGGAGGACGGCGCGGCGTTCGGCGCGCGCCACGTCGCGGAGACCGTCGACCTCGCCGCCGACGGCGTCGTGATCGGCGAGCCCGGCGGCATCGAGGAGGACTTCGACCGGCTGCACCTCGTCAGCCGCGGGATCGCGCGGCTGCGGCTGGTGGCGACCGGTCGGCAGGGTCACTCGAGCCTCGCCGACGAGCTGTCGATGCCGAGCGCCGGCGTCGACGCCGCCCGCGCGGTCGTCGCCGTGGCGGACACGCTGGAGATCGACACCCCCGCCGACGCGCACGGCCTGGCGGGCTGGGGCGCCACGGTCAACACCGGCCTGGCGTTCCGCGGCGGGGTGGGCTTCGGCGTGCTGCCGGATCGCGTCGCGGTCGACACCGAGGTGCGGCTGCTCCCGGGCATGGAGCGCGGCACGGTCCAGGCCGCCTTCGATCGCGCCGGGGTGGACGTCGAGTGGGACGCGCCGCCGACCGACTGGCTGCCCGCGACGATGGTCGAGCCGGGCGATCCGCTCGCCGCCGCGGCGGCTGCCGCCTGTCGCACGGTGCTGGGACGCGAGCCCGTGGCCTCCGTGTTCCCGGGCACCACCGACGCGACGTTCTTCCCCGGGCCGACGCTGCCGGCGCTCGGGCCGGGCCTGCTGCGCCGCGCGCACGCGGCCGACGAGTGGGTCTCGGCCGACGCCGTGCGGCGCTCCGCCGCGTTGTACGCCGAGCTGGCGCGGGAGTTCTGCGCATGAGCGCGACCACCGCCGCCCCGCGTCTCTCGCGCCTGTCCGCCGGGCTCGCCCCCGTGGCGGGCGTGCTGGCGGTGCTGGTGATCGCCGCCATCACCACCCCGAGCCTGTTCGAGAGCGGGAACCTGCGGCTGATCGCCTTCCTGGCGGGGATCATCGGGATCACCGCCATCGGGCAGACCGTCGTGCTGCTGACCGGCGGCATCGACCTCTCGATCGGCGCCGTGATCGGCCTCACCACCGTGATCGTCGCCACCCACACCGACGGGCGCGCGTCCGCGCTGCCGGTCGCGATCCTGCTGGCGCTGCTGGCCGGCGCGGGCGTCGGCGCCGTCAACGCCGGGCTCGTGCTGCTGCGCGACGTCCCGCCGTTCGTGGCCACCTTCGCGACCTTCGTGCTCGTCCAAGGCGCGATCACCGCCTCCACGCGCGGCGCGCCGTCGGGCGACATCCCGGACGCGCTGGCGCCGATCGGCGCCGACCGGCTGCTCGGGATCCCGGTGCCGCTGTGGCTGTTCGTCGCGATCGCGATCGTCGCCGCGCTGGTGCTCGCGCGCACCACCGCCGGCCGCCGCGTCTACGCCACCGGCGCCAACCGGCGGGCCGCCTCTCTGGCCGGCATCCGCACCGGCCGCGTGATCTCGGCCGCGTACATCATCTCGGCGCTGCTCGCGGTCTTCGCCGGGCTCGTCGACGCCGCCTACATCGGCCACGTCGACGCCCAGCTCTCGCGCAGCCTCAACCTCGACTCCGTCGCCGCCGCCGTGATCGGCGGCGTCGCGCTCACCGGCGGCCGCGGCAACGTGGGCCAGACCGCCGCCGGCGTCGCCCTGCTCGCCGTCCTGCTCGTGTGGATGCTCGAGCTCGGCGCGGGCGTCGGCGGCCAGCTCGCCGTCGAGGGCGCCGCGATCCTGCTCGCCGCCCGCCTTCAGCACCGTCCCATCACTCGTTAGGGGAGACCGTCGCATGCTCAGCACACCACTCATCCGCATAGCCGCCCTGATGGCGGTCCTCGCGCTCGCGGGATGCAGCTCCGAGAAGGAGAGCGCGAGCAGCGGCGGCGGGGGCGACAGCGCCTGCGCAGAGAGCTCGGACGCCAAGCAGCAGTTCGACGCCTCGTGGGAGAAGGCGCAGGGGCAGCTCGGGCTGTCGGGCATCGAGCCGGTCGCCGCCACCAAGCTGTGCGACGTCGACACGGCGAAGTACAAGAAGGACGCCGAGGGCGGCAAGTACAAGGTCGCCTTCGCCGCGCAGGGCCCGACCAACTCGTGGGCGCTCACCAACGAGGAGGCGTTCAAGGCGCACGCCTCCGAGCGCGACGTCGACGTCCTCTACGCGTCCGCCAACGGCGACGCCACCAAGCAGGTCGACAACATCCAGCAGCTCGCCTCCCAGGACCCGGACGCGATGGTCGTCGTCCCGATGGGCGCCGGCATCACCGGCCAGGTCCAGGCCGCCGCCAAGCAGGGCATCCCCGTGGTGCTGTGCGCCGGGCGCCTGGAGGGCAACTCCGGCGCCGTCTCCACCGTGGCGCGCTCCTACGAGCTGCAGGCCACGCTGTGGGCCGAGTGGCTCGTGAAGCAGCTGGGCGAGAAGGGCCGCGTCGCGATGCTGTCGGGCATCGCCGGCGTGCCGACCGCCGAGTACCAGAAGGCCGCCGCCGAGAAGGTGTTCGAGAAGTACCCGGACATCGAGGTCGTGGCCAAGGAGTACACCGACTGGTCGCCGACCAAGGCCAAGACCGTGGCCGCCTCGCTGGTCTCCAAGGACCTCGACGGCATCTGGTCGGACTCCGGCATCAGCGACCTCGGCGTGGTCGAGGCCTACGGCAGCGCCGGCAAGCCGGTCCCGCCGCTCACCGGCGACTCCTCGAACGCGTTCCTGAAGGCGGTCGACGGCAAGAACGTCAAGTTCGCGCTCTCGGCGTTCCCGCCCGAGCAGAGCACGCAATGCCTCGACGTGGCGCTCGACACGCTGGCCGGCAAGTCCGTGCCGAACGTCGTGAACGTCGAGTCGGACGCGTACACCAACGAGGAGATCGACAAGTACATCCGCAAGGACTGCAGCGACGACCTGTGGGTCCCGACGAGCTTGTCGCCCGCGCTCCTGAAGAAGCTGAAGCTCTGCTGAGCGTGGAGGGCGCGCGCGACATCGTGCTGGAGGCCCGGGGCCTGGTGAAGGCCTTCCCGGGCGTGCGCGCTCTCGACGGCGTCGATCTCTCCTGCCGCGCGGGCCAGGTGCACGCGCTGGTGGGGGAGAACGGCGCCGGCAAGTCGACGCTCGTGCGGGTGCTCACCGGCAACACGGAGCCCGACGAGGGAGAGCTGCTGATCGACGGGGAGCCCGTGCGCCTCGCCGATCCGCGGCAGGCGCTGGCCGCCGGCGTGCGGGCGGTCTACCAGGAGCTCACCGTGCTCCCCGCGATGTCGGTGCTCGACAACGTGATGCTCGGCCAGGAGCGCAGCCGGCGCGGGCGCCTGGACCGCTCGGCCCAGCGCACGCCTGGCGCGGGAGGCGCTGGAGCGCGTCGGCCTCGGGTCGCTGGACCTCGGCACCCCGGCCGAGGAGCTGACGCTCGCCAACCGGCAGCTGGTGGAGATCGCCAGGGCGCTGGTGCGCGAGACGCGCGTGCTGATCCTCGACGAGCCGACCGCGGTGCTGGCGGGCGAGAAGCTCGAGGCGATCTTCGACGCGGTGCGGGTGCTCAAGGCCCACGGCGTGGCGGTCGTCTACATCAGCCACCGCCTGGAGGAGATCGGGGCGCTCGCCGACGAGGTCAGCGTGCTGCGCGACGGCCGGCTGGTCTCCACCGGCCCGGTCGCCGAGTACGACGAGGCGCGGATGGTGCGCGAGATGGTGGGCCGCGACGTCGACACCGTGTTCCCCGACCCCGCGCCATACGGCGAAGAGGTCGCGCTCCGCGTCCGCGGGCTGGTGCCCGAGGGCCCCGGCGACCCCGAGCCGGTCGACCTGGAGGTCCGCGCGGGCGAGATCGTGGCCTTCGCGGGCATGCTCGGCTCCGGCCGCAGCCGCCTGCTGCGCACGATCGCCGGCGTGCGCGGGCGGGCCGCCGGCGAGGTCGAGGTGTTCGGGCAGCCGGTGGGCGGATCGGTGCGCGACGCGGTCCGCGCCGGCGTGGTGTTCGTCCCCGAGGAGCGCAAGACCGAGGGGCTCGTGCTGCCGCTGCCCGTGCGCGCCAACACGACGCTCGCCGACCTGCCCTCGGTCTCCACGCGCGGATGGATGTCGCCCGGACCGCGAGCGCGAGTCGTTCGAGGGCGACCGCGAGCGGCTCGGGATCCGCGCCTCGAGCCCGGACCAGGGCACGTGGACGCTGTCGGGCGGCAACCAGCAGAAGATCGTGCTGGCCAAGTGGCTGCGCACCGGCCCGCGCGTGCTGCTGCTCGACGAGCCGACCCGCGGCATCGACGTCGGCGCCAAGACCGAGATCTACAAGCTGATGCGCGCGCTCGCCGAGGACGGGCTGGCGGTCGTGTTCGCCTCCAGCGACCTGACCGAGGTGGTCGGCCTCGCCCACCGCGTGGTCGTGTGCCGCGGCGGCCAGGTGGTCGGCGAGCTGGCCGGCGAGGAGATCGGCGAGGAGCCGGTCATGCACCTGGCGCTCGGCACGACGGGGACGCCGGCATGACCGCCGTCGCGCTGGAGCCCACGCGTGCCAGGCGGCTCTCGGTCGCGGCGATCGCCCGCAGCGGGCTGGCCGCGTGGATCATCGTCGCGCTGCTCGTGGTGGGGCTGACGATCGCCGACCCGGGCGCGTTCTGGACGGTGCGCAACATCGCCAACGTGCTGACCGCCACGGTCGTGCTCGGGCTCGTCGCGCTCGGCCAGAACCTCGTCGTGCTGACCGGCGGCATCGACCTCTCCGTCGGCTCCGCGGCGTCGCTGTCGGCGCTGCTCACCGCGATCCTGATCGATGGCTACCCGATCCGCACGCTGCCGGTGATCCTGCTCGTGCTGTTGGCCGGCGCGGCGATCGGCACGGCCCACGGCGTGCTCGTGGCGCGCACCGGGCTGGCCGCCTTCGTGGTCACGCTGGCCACGTTCTACCTCCTGCAGGGCCTCGCGTTCATGATCTCCACGACGCCGAAGGGACAGGTGACCACCGTGCTCTCGGACTTCGCGCTCGACCGGGCGGGGCCGTTCCCGCTGTCGCTGCTCGTGCTGGTCGCGGCCATCGCCGTGGTCGGCGGGCTGCTGCGCTGGACGCCGTTCGGCCGCCACGTGTACGCGGTCGGCGGCGACCCCGAGGCGGCGCGCTCCAACGGCGTCCCCGTGACGCGCACGCTCATCTCCGCCTACGTGATCTGCGGCGTGCTCGCGGCGGCGGCCGGGATCGTGCTGGCGGCGCGCGCCACCGTCGGCTCGCCGACCGCGGGCCAGGGCCTGGAGCTGTCGGCGATCACCGTCGTGGTCATCGGCGGCACGTCGCTGCTCGGCGGCCGAGGGACGCTCACCGGCACGCTCGGTGGCGTGCTGCTGCTCGCGCTGATCGAGAGCTCGTTCACGCTGCTCCAGCTCGAGGCCACGCTCACCGACCTGATCCGCGGCGTCGTGATCCTCGCGGCCGCGGCGCTGTTCGTCCGTAGGCTGAACCGATGAGCGTGCTCGGACTCGGAGAAGCGCTGCTGCGGCTGTCGGCCCCCGGCCGCCAGCGGCTGGAGCACGCGCCGCAGCTGGAGGCGGCGGTCGGCGGCGCGGAGCTGAACGCGCTGATCACGGCGGCCTCGCTCGGCGCGCCCGCCGCGTGGGTGACGCGGCTGGCCGACAACCCGCTCGGGCGGCGGATCGCCGCCCATGCGGCCGCGCACGGCGTGGAGGCGATCGTCGACTGGGACGAGGACGCCCGCGCGCCGCTGTACTTCGTCGAGCACGGCGCGGTGCCGCGGCCCTCGGAGGTGCTCTACGACCGCGACGGCACCGCGATGCGCGACCTGGAGAAGGACACGTTCGACTGGGCGGAGCTCGTCGCGGGCCGCGCCGCCGTGCTCGCCAGCGGGATCACCTGCGCGCTTGGGCGACGGCCCGGCGGCGGCCACGCGCGCGCTGCTCGCCGAGGCGGGCGAGGCCGGCGCGCGGACCGCGTTCGACGTCAACCACCGCGACCGGCTGTGGAGCTGGGAGGAGGCGGTGCCCGTGTTGCGCGGCGTGCTCGAGCACGTCGACGTGCTGCTCGCCGGCCCGCACGACCTCGAGCGGATCCTCGGCGGTCCGGGCGAGCCCGCGGAGCTCGCGCGCCGCGCCGCCGACGCGTTCGGCCACGAGCTGGTCGTCATGCGCGAGACCGCCACCGTGTCGCCGGGGCGCGTCGAGGTGAGCGTCACCGCCGTGACCGCGGACGCCGAGCTGGTCAGCCCCGCCTACGAGGCGGAGGTCGTCGACGCGTTCGGCGCGGGCGACGCCGCGCTCGGCGCGCTGCTCGCCGGCCTGCTGGCCGGCGAGGAGCTCGAGGCCGCGATCGACCAGGCGGCATGGGCCTGCGCCTTCCAGCACACGACGCCCGGCGACGCCTGGCTCGGCCGCCCGGCCGACCTGCGCCAGCGCGACCAGTCCGGGCGCCGGGTGCTGCGGTGATCGTCGACGCGCACGTCCACGTCTTCCGCCCTGCGAGCGTGCTCCCGCGCGCGGTCGACGAGCTGGCGCCGGCCCAGCGCGACGCCCCGGTGGAAGACCTGCTGGCCGCGATGGAGGCGGCCGGCGTCGACCGCGCGGTGCTCGTCCCGCTCGGCACCGAGGACGAGTACGTCGCCTCCGTGCTGGCCGACCATCCCGGCCGCTTCGCCGCGATCGCGGTGGCCGACGACGCGATGCGCGCCGGCGACGTGGACGCGCTCGACGCGCGCCTCGCCGGCTTCCCGTTCCACGGCGTGCGCACGCAGTGGCTGGGGGAGCCGATGCTGCCGCTGCTGCGCGCGATGGCAGAGCGCGGCCTGGTGCTGTGGACATACCTGACTCCCGACCAGCTGCCGCTGCTCGCGCAGCTCCCCGACGCGGTGCCGGAGCTGCGGGTGGTGCTCAACCACCTCGGCTTCTGCCCGCACGACATGCGCGTCGACGCGCACGGGCGGCCGGACTTCGACGACCCGTTCCCGGCGGGCTCGCTCGAGCCCGTCATCGCCTTCGCGGAGCACGAGCACGCATACGTGATGTTCTCCGGGCAGTACGCGCTGTCCGCCGAGGAGCCGCCGTACCGCGACCTGGACCCGATCGTCTCGCGCCTGTTCGCGGCCTTCGGCGCCGAGCGGATGCTGTGGGCGTCCGACTACCCGTGGACGCGTGACGTCCCCGGATACGCGACGCTGCTCGGGCTCGCGCCGCCGGGCGCATCAGCAGCCGATCTGGAAGCCATCCGCGGCGGCACCGCGCTGCGGCTGTTCCCGCACCTGGAGGCCGCGCATGCCTGAGATCTCCCCGCACGCGCTGCGGATGCCGCGCTCCGGGATCCGCGAGGTGATGGACGTCGCGTGGAGCATGGACGGCCCGGTGATCGGGCTGCACGTCGGCGAGCCGAGCTTCGCCACCCCGTCGCACGTGCTCGACGGCGCGCGCCACGCCCTCGACACCGGCCAGACGCGCTACGTCTCCAACGCCGGGATCCCGCCGCTGCGCGCGGCGCTCGCGGCCAAGGTCTCCGAGCGCAACGGCCTGCCCGCCGGCCCGGAGAACGTGACGGTGACCAACGGCGGGATGGGCGCGCTGTACGCCGCGCTCGGGGCGACCACGAAGGCGGGCGACGAGGTGCTCGTCCCCGATCCCGGCTGGCCCAACTTCGCGATGGCGATCGAGCTGCTGCAGGCCAAGCCGGTCGGCTACCCGCTCAAGCCGGAGAACGGCTTCCTGCCCGAGATCGAGGACATCGCCGCGCAGGTCACCGACCGCACCCGCGCGGTCGTCGTCAACTTCCCCTCCAATCCGCTCGGCGCCGTCCTGCCCGCGGCGCTGGCCGAGCAGCTGTGCCGGTTCGCCGACGAGCACGACCTGTGGCTGATCTCCGACGAGTGCTACGACCAGATCACCTTCGGCGCCGAGCACGTGAGCCCCGGCCGCTGGGACGAGCAGGACCGGGTGCTGAGCTGCTTCAGCTTCTCCAAGACCTACGCGATGACCGGGCTGCGCGTCGGCTACCTGGTGGCGCCCGAGCCGGTCGCCGAGACCGCCTCGAAGATGCAGGAGCCGCTGATCGCGTGCGTCAACGCGCCCGCCCAGCACGCCGCGCTGGCCGCGCTGGAGGGGCCCGCAGGAGATCGTCGGCGAGATGCGCGACGCCTACCGCGAGCGCCGCGACCTGGCCGCCGCGCAGCTCGACCGCGCGGGCGTGGGCTACCTGCTGCCCCAAGGCGCGTTCTACCTGTGGGTCGACGTGCGCGACCGCAGCGGCGGCGACGTCGCGGCGTGGTCGCTGGACCTGCTCCGCGAACGCGGCGTGGCCGTCGCGCCGGGGACCGCGTTCGGGCCCGAGGGCGAGGGCTGGATCCGCTGCTCGCTCGCCACCGCCACCGACGACCTGCTCGAGGGATTGGCGAGAATCGCGGCATGAGACAGCGAGTCAGCGTGATCACGCTCGGCGTCCGCGACCTCGCGCGGGCGCGCGCCTTCTACGAGGCGATGGGATGGGAGTCCGGGGCCGCCCCGGCCGACGACGTCGTGTTCTTCCAGGCCGGCGACTTGGTGCTCGCGCTGTGGGACCGCGCCCGGCTCGCGGAGGACTCCTGCGTCGAGGACGGCGGCGGGTGGGGCGGCGTGACCCCGGCGCTCAACCTCGGCTCGCCCGGCGACGTCGACGCGGTGATCGAGGAGGCGCGCGCCGCCGGTGCCACGATCGGCCGCGAGCCGGCCGAGACGTTCTGGGGCGGCTACAGCGCCGTCTTCATCGACCCCGACGGACATCCCTGGGAGATCGCCCACAACCCGCACTGGACGCTCACCGAGGACGGCGGCGTCCGGCTGAACTGAACGAAAGCGCTGCGGGTTGGTGACCAGCAGCCGGTCCAGGTCGTCGCCCGCGATCCACGCGAGGAGGCCGGCGAGCTCGGCGTCGTCGGGGATCGGGCCGGCGTGGTTGGGGTGGGGAAGTCGGTGCCCCACACGGCGCGGTCCGGGCGGTGCTCGATACAGCCGGCGGGCCACCGCGGCGCCCTCGTCGTAGGGCGGCTGCGAGATCCGGTCGGCGCCGCTGAGCTTGATCCAGACGTTCCCCGTGTCGAGCAGCGCCTCCAGCGCGGCGATCGACGCGTCGTCGGCGGGATCGACGCGCGCGAGGTGGTCGACCACCACCGGCGCGTCGATCGAGCGGATCAGGTCCGCGTGCTCGCGGATCCCCTCGCCCGCGACGTGGATCTCGGCGTGCCAGCCGTGCGGCGCGGCGAGCGCGAGCATCGCGTCGATGTCCTCGCGCGGCGGCGGGCCGCCGAGGTGCGGGAGGAAGTTCACGCGGAACCCGCACACGCCCGCGCGGGCCAGCGCCTCGACCTCCGTCGGGTCGGTGTCCGGGCGGATCAGCGCGACGCCGCGCAGGCGTTCGGTCCCCGCGGCCAGCGCGTCGAGCAGCGCGGCGTGGTCGTTGCCGTGGCAGGCCGACTGCACGATCACGGCGCGATCGAGCCCGAGCCGCTCGTGCAGCGCGAACAGCCGCTCCTTGGGCACGTCCTCCTCAGGGGTGAACGAGGCATCGGGCGCGTACGGGAAGCGGGCGGCCGGCCCGAACACGTGGCAGTGCGCGTCGGTCGCGCCGGCGGGGAGGTCGATCCTCATCAGTCGCAGCGCGCGGTCATGCCGCCGTCGACGACGATCTCGGTGCCGGTGACGAAGCGCGCCTCGTCGGAGGCGAGGAACAGCGCGGCGTTGGCGGTGTCGCGGCCGTCGCCCATGAAGCCGAGCGGAATGCGCGCCGACGCTGCGGCTGAGCAGCGTCTCGACGTCGCCGCCGGCGCGCTGCCCGGCGAGCCGCGCCTCGACCATCGGCGTGTGCAGCTGGCCCGGGCACCACGGTGTTCACGCGGATGCCCTTGCTTGGCGTACTGCACGGCGACGACGCGCGAGAGCTGGATCACGCCGGCCTTGGAGGCGGCGTAGCCGACCTGCGGCGAGCCGGTCCAGCGCAGGCCCGAGGTCGAGGCGAGATTGACGATCGCGCCGCCGCCCTGGCGCTCCATGACCGGCAGCACGTGCTTGCAGGCGAGGAACACGCTCTTGAGGTTGTAGGTCGATCTGGCGCGTCCCAGGCGGCCTCGACCATCTCCACCGGACCGCCCGCGGCCGAGCCGCCGACGTTGTTGACCAGGATGTCGATGCGGCCGAAGCGCTCGCGGCAGGCCGTCGACCATCGCCTCGACCGGCGGCCGCTGTCGGTGACGTCGCATTCGTGCGGCTCGATCGTGCCGCCGAACTCGGCGACGCGCCAGCGTCTCCGTCATCGACTCGCCGTCGCGGTCGACGGCGAACACCTGCGCGCCCTCGCGCGCGAACAGCACGGCGGTGGCGCGGCCGTTGCCCCAGCCCGGCCCGACGCAGCCCGCGCCGGTGACGATCGCCACCTTGCCCTCGAGCCTCATGGCGTCAGCTCCAGCGCGACGATGAAGCGCGACACGAGGTTGTAGGTGCCGATCGTCGCGGTCAGCTCGACGATGCCGCGCTCGTCGAAGTGCCCGCGCAGGGCCTCGAACAGCTCCTGCGGCACCTCGACGTCGCGGGTCATGGCGTCGGTGAGCGCGAGCACCGAGGCCCCGCAGCTCGCCGAGCGCGTGGGCGTCGCCGGCGCGGATCGCCGCGATCTCCTCGTCGCCGAGGCCCTCGCGGCGGGCGACCGGCTCGTGCGCCGCCCACTCGTAATCGGCGCCGTTGAGCGCGGCCACGCGCAGGATCGCCAGCTCGCGCAGGTCGCCCGGCAGCGTCGTGCGCTCGCGGATCGCGCCGAGCAGGCTGTTCCACCGTCGGCGACCGGCGGGCTGTGCAGCAGCAGCCGGTCGAGCGAGCGCAGCTCGCCGCCGCGGCGCGCGCGGATCCGCTCGGCGGCCTCGCCGCCGTCCTCTGCGTAGGGGAGCCGCATCAGCCGACCCGCTCCATCGCGGGGGCGGCGGCCGGTTCGCGGCGCCGGCCGCTGCCGGTCGAGCACCGTGCGCGCCCGCTCGACGTCGAGCTCGCCCTCCCAGTGGCTGACCAGCAGGCTGCCGGTCATCTGGCCGCCGAGGCTCACGAGCCCGCGCATCGTCGACAGGAAGCGGTCCACGCCGAGGATCAGCATGATCCCGACCACGGGCACGGTGCCGGTGGTCGACAGCGTCGCCGCGAGGATGATGAAGCCGGAGCCCGCCACGCCGGCGCTGCCCTTCGAGGTGATCAGGAACACGGCCAGCAGGGCGATCTGCTCCCCGAGCGAGAGGTCGATGCCGAACGCCTGGGCGATGTAGAGCGAGGCGAATCCGAGGTAGAGGCAGACGCCGTCGCCGTTGAACGCGTAGCCGGCCGGCACGACCAGCCCGACGATCCGCTTCGGCGCGCCGAGGTGCTGGAGCTTGGTCGATCAGCCGCGGCATCACCGCCTCGTAGTTGGCGGTGCCGAGCGTGATCAGCAGCTCGTCCTTGAAGTAGCGGTAGAGCTTGAGCACGTTGAGCCCGCAGATCCGCAGCGACGGCGCCGAACGCGACCAGGCTGAACACGATGCCGGTCGCCCAGAACAGCCCGACGAACGACGCGAGGCTGGTCAGCGTGTCGATGCCGAACTTGCCGACGGCGAACGCCATCGCGCCGAAGGCGCCGATCGGCGCGAGGTACATGACGATCTTGACCATGCCGAACACGACCTCGCCGATCCGCTCGATCGCGTCGGCGATCGGCTGCCCGCGCTCGCCGAGCTGGCGCAGCGCGATGGCGAACACGAGCGAGACGAACAGCACCTGCAGCACGCTGCCGCCGGTGAACGCGCCGACCGCGCTCTCGGGCACGATCGCGATGAGGAAGTCGTACCAGTGCTCGCCGGACGCGATGCCGACGTACTGCTTGGCGGCGCTCGAGAGCTGCAGGTCGTCCGGGTTCGCGTTCAGGCCCGTGCCGGGGTGGAACGTGTCCATCACCACGAGGCCGACGATCAGCGCGATCGTGGTCATCGACCTCGAAGTAGACGAGCGCCTTGACGCCCACGCGGCCGACGCTCGCGAGCTCTGCCCGCGGAGGCGACGCCGGTGACGATCGTGCAGAACACGACGGGCGCGATCAGCATCTGGATCGCGGTGATGAAGAGGGTCGCCGAGCGGCTCCAGCGACGCCGCCGCATCCGGCGCGACGAGGCCGACCACCGTCCCCGAGCACGATCGCCACCAGGACGGTCAGGTAGAGCTCGGTGGTGAACGCGCGGCGCAGAAGCGGTCGACCATGTCATGCTCCTCCCTGTGTACGTCTGTCGTACAGAAGTTCGACTGACGTACAGCAGCCGTAGCGCGGCGCCTGCGAGGCGACAACCGCGCTCTCAGAAAGCGCGGTGGTGCGCCCGAACACCCGCCGCTCGCGCGCCGTCACGGCGCGCATCACCCGCGGCGCGGCGGGGCGTCGAGGTGGCGTGCGCGGTAGGCGTCGGTGTCCATCGGCTCGGGGCCGTCGAGCTCGTGCAGGGCGAGGAACCGCGGGCGCGTCGCCGTCGAGCCAGCCGCAGGCGGCGCGTGCGCCGCCAGCCGGGGATCGCGTGCAGCAGCGGGACGTGCTCCTCGGCGTACCAGGCGGCGAGCTCATCCTCGGCCTCAGGGGCGACGGTGAGCGAGACGGCGATCGACCAGCGCGGGCCGGCCCGGCGCCGCCGCCGTGGTCGGCGAGCAGCTCGGTAGATGCGGCGGTCGAGCGTGTCGAGGCGGGCGATCACGTCGCGCTCGCGGTCGCTTCGGCTGCTCGCGCAGCGCGCGGTAGGCGGGCGTGTCGAGGACCGCGAGGTCGACGTCGTAGGTCGCCAGCCAGCCGGGCGCCTCGCCGTCGGCGGCGCGGAAGCGGTCGCCGCTGTGGATGCCCGTCGAGCGCCATCCGCGCGGGCACGTGCTCGTGGTCGTACCACGTCGTGGAACTCCGGCCTCGGGACGTCCTGGCTCGGACAGCACGAACAGCAGGCCGTCGGCCATCGAATACCCCGCTCGGGGAGCGCCGTGGCCTGACGTGTCGAGGGATGATCCCGACGTCATCGACTCGGTGGCGAAGGCGTTCGCCGTGCTGGAGGCGTTCTCGGAGGACCGCCCGACGCTGACGGTCAGCGAGGCGGCCTCGCTGACCGGCCTCTCGCGGCCGACCGCGCGGCGCATCCTGATGACGTTCGTGCGGCCGCGGCTACGCCGAGGAGGCCGACCGCGGGTACGCGCTGACCGCGCGCGTGCTGCGGTTCGGCCACGGCTACCTCGCCGTCGCTGCCGGTCGCCGACCAGGCGCGCAGCCGCACATGCGCGCGCTCGCCGACCGCGTGCGCGAGTCGTGCTCGATGGCGACGCTCGACGAGGACGAGATCGTCTACCTCGCGCGCGTGCCCGCGCGGCGCGCAGCATGTCGATCACGCTCGGCATCGGCTCGCGGCTGCCCGGCCTATCCGACCTCGATGGGGCGGGTGCTGCTGGCGGCGCTGCCCGACGGACGCGCTCGACGCCTACCTCGAGCGGGCGCCGAGCTCGTGAAGCTGACCGCGAACACGATCGACCGCGAGACGGAGCTGCGCGCCGAGCTCGAGCGCGTGCGCGGCCAGGGCTACGCGGTGGTCGACGGCGAGCGCGAGGAGGGCGTGCGCTCCGCCGCCGCGCCGGTGCGCGACGCGAGCGGGGCGGTGGTCGCGCGCTCAACGTGTCGGCCAACGCGGCCGCATCTCGGTCGCGACGCTGCGCGACGAGTGCGTCCGCTGGTGCGCGAGACCGCCGAGGCGATCTCGCGCGACATCGGGGGGGGTGGGGGAGAAGGTAAGTCGGCCGGGGATGCCGATGGAAGATTGATGTTCCGCTGAGGCTCGTCCTTTACGGTTGACACCAATGGCCCGCATCGACTTCATCCCAGAGCGAACCGCAGACGGCACGGTCATTCTCCGTGCTGTCGTGCGCGGCCCCGCCGAGCGGCTGCGCGAGCTGCTCCGGCGCCTCATTCCACGCAGCGCATGATCTACCGCCGTCCCGGGGTATCAGACCCCCGGGATGGCTGACCAGCTCCGCGCCCTCACCGCCCACAAGTTCGGATTCAAGATCGCGGTCGCCGCGGCCACGATCGGCGTGATCTACGGCTACGACCTCGGCGCCATCGCCGGCGCGCTGCTGTTCATCACCGACGACTTCGACCTCTCGACGAAGCAGACCGAGTGGGTCGCGACGATCGTCGTCGCCGGGAGCGTGCTCGGCGCGCTGGTCGGCGGACGGATCGCCAACGCCATCGGGCGCAAGCCGACGATGGTGGTCGTGGCGATCACCTACGCGGTGTTCGCCGTGCTCTCTGGCCTCGCGCCGAGCCTCACCTTCCTCGACATCGCGCGCTTCTTCCTCGGCGTGACGATCGGCATCTCGGTCGTGACCGCGCCGATCTTCGTCGCCGAGTCCGCTCCCGCCGCCGTGCGCGGCGGGATGATCGTCATGTACCAGGTGGCCACGGTCACCGGGATCGTGATCGCCTACTTCGTCGACTTCGCGCTGGCGGGCAGCGAGTCGTGGCGGCTGATGCTGGCGCTGTCCGCAGTGCCCTCGATCGGCGTCCTGTTCCTGCTCGCGCGGCTGCCCGACACGCCGCGGTGGTACGTGATGAAGGGGCGTGTGAAGGAGGCGCGGGAGACGCTGCGGCTCACCGACCCGGAGGCCGACCCCGACCGCGAGATCAGCGAGATCGAGGAGGACCTGCGCGCCGAGCGCGGCGGATCGCTCGGGGAGATGCTGCGCGCGCCCTACGCGCGGGCGACGCTGTTCGTGGTCGGGCTCGGGTTCTTCATCCAGATCACCGGCATCAACGCGGTCACCTTCTACAGCCCGATGATCTTCAAGGAGATGGGCTTCACGGGGAACTCGTCGCTGCTCCTGCTGCCGGCGATCGTGCAGCTCGGCTCGCTGGTGGCGACGCTCGTCTCCCTCTCGATCGTGGACCGGCTGGGCCGGCGGCCGACGCTGCTGCTGGGGATCGGGGCGATGGTCGCCGCGACGCTGCTGCTGGTGGTGGTGTTCGCCGCCACCGACCTCACCGGCGCCGCCGGCTGGGTCGGCTTCGTCGGCGTGTTCGTCTTCACGGCCGGCTTCAACTTCGGCTTCGGCTCGCTCGTGTGGGTGTATGCGTCTGAGAGCTTCCCGGTGCGGCTGCGCGGGACGGGCGCCTCGGCGATGCTGACGGCGAACCTGACCGCCAACCTCGTGATCGCGCTGTACTTCCTCAGCGCGCTGGAGTCACTGGGCGGCACGGCGACGTTTGCGATGTTCGCCGCGCTGGCGGCGGCCGCGTTCGGCTTCGTCTGGTGGCTCGCGCCGGAGACCAAGGGCCGCCCGCTGGAGGACATCCGCGACTACTGGGAGAACGGCGGCCGCTGGCCGGACCCGGAGACAGGGTCAACCGGCCGCTTCACCCGCGAGGTAGGTCGCGACCGGGTGAAGATGGCGGTCGAGGACGACTAGATCGGCGTCGGCGCCCGGCTCGATGCGGCCCTTGCGGGTCGCGCCGATGACGTCCGCAGGGGTGGTGGTGGCCATGGCGAGCGCGTCCTGGAGCGGGATCCGGAGCCACTCGTGGGCGTGGCGGACGGCGGCGTCCATGGTCAGCGTGGAGCCCGCGAGGTTGCCCGCGTCGGTCTCGGCCCTGCCCGAGGTGACCGTGATCGGCACGGCGCCGAGGCGGTAGTCGCCGTCGGGCAGGCCGGTCGCCTCGATCGCGTCGGTGACGAGCACGGTGCCGGCGGTCCCCTTCGCGCGGTGCACGAGGCGCATCACCGCGGGGTGGACGTGGAGCCCGTCGCCGATCAGCTCGCAGGTGACCTCGGGCGAGTCGAGCACGGCGCCGATCACTCCCGGCTCGCGGTGGTGGAGCGGGCGCATCCCGTTGAACGTGTGGAGTGCGTGCCGGGCGCCGGCGTCGATGGCCGTGATCGCCTGGTCGTAGGTGGCGTCGGTGTGGGCGATCGCGGGCACCGCGCCGAGGGCGGCGATCTCGGGGATGACCTGCAGCGCGCCGGGGAGCTCTGGCGCGAGCGAGACCATCCGCACCGTCCCGGAGGCGGCGAGCGCCTCGAGCTCGGCGGGGTCCGGGTCGCGCAGCGATGCGGCGTCCTGCGCGCCGCGCCGCAGCTCGTTGAGCCACGGGCCCTCCAGGTGGGTGCCGAGGATGATCGGGTCATCCGTGGCGGCGATGCCGGCGACGGCGCGCGCCAGCACGTCGGCCGGCGCGGTCACGGTGGTGGCGAGCAGCGAGGTGGTGCCGCGCCCCGCGTGGAAGCGCGCTGCGGCCACGCAGTCCGCTGGGTCGCCGCTCATGAAGTGCGCGCCGCCGCCGCCGTGGACGTGCAGGTCGACGAAGCCCGGGGCGATGACGTGGCCGTCGAGGTCGCGGGTCTCGCCGGCCTGCGGCGGCGGGCCGGTGCCGACCGCCTCGATGCGCCCGCCGGTGATGGCAACCCAGCCGTGCTCCTCGTAGGGAGTGAGCACGCGCCCGGTGAGGACGAGGTCGGTCACAGCTCCCTCGCGGCGAGCGCGGCGCCGTGGCAGCCCGCGTCCCCGCCCAGCGCCGCGGCGACGATGGGCGGCGCCGACGTGAAGGTCATCCGCTCCTCGAGCGCGGCGGCGAGCGGGCCGAACAGCGCGTCGCCCGCCGCGGCGAGCCCGCCGCCGATGACGATGCGCTCCGGGTCCATGACGACGGCGTAGGCCGCGAGACCCGCCGCCAGCGCGTCGATCGCCTCGCGCCACACCGGGTCGTCGTCGGCGATCACCTCGCGGACGGGGCGGCCGGCGCGGCGCTCGATCGCGCTCGCCGACGCCAAGGCCTCCACGCACCCGCGCGACCCGCACGCGCACTCCGGGCCGCCGGGCACGACGACGAGGTGCCCCAGCTCGCCGCTCGCGCCGTGCGCGCCGCCGTACGGGCGGCCGCCGAGGACGACCGCCGCGCCGACGCCGGTGCCGAGCGTGACGAGCAGCCAGTCGCGGCAGCCGCGCGCCGCGCCCAGCTCGCCCTCCGCGAGCGCGGCCGCGCGCACGTCGTGCGCGACTGCGACGGGCAGCCCGAGCTCCTCGCGCAGGCGGTCGCGCAGCGCGACGTCGCGCCAGCCGAGGTTCACGGACACGACCGCGCGCCCCGCCGCTTCGTCGACGATGCCCGGCACCGCGATCCCGACCGCGCCGACCGGCTCCAGCGCGGCGAGGTCGGCCGCGAAGCCGGCCAGTCGGACGAGCACCGCGTCCGGTCCTTCTTCGCGATGCGTCGCCCTCGTCTCCGCGTGGACCAGCTCGCCGGGTTTGCGCACGAGCGCGCCCTTCATGCCGGTGCCGCCGAGGTCGATGGCGGCCACCGCCGCGACGCCGGCGCTCATCGCGTGGGGGTGACCTTGGTGAGCCCGGGCGGGGCGTCGGGATCGAGCCCGCGGGCCAGCGCGACCTCGGCCGCGAGCTGCTGCGCGCGGACGACGGCGACGATCGGGGCCAGCGCCTCCGGAATGCCGGCCGGGATCGGGAGCTCGGCGCCCGGGTCCGGGGCGAGCCGCAGCAGCGGGCCGGGGTGCCCGCGCAGCGTCCTCTCGAGCTCGGCCATGTCGGCGGCGGCGGCGCCGCCTCCGTTGAGCGAGAGCACCGGGAAGCCGCGCTCGGCGATCGCGATCGGCCCGTGGCGGAAGTCGGCCGACGAGAGCCCCTCGGCGAGCAGCAGCGCCGTCTCCTTGAGCTTGAGCGCGGCCTCCAGCGCGACGGCGAACATATAGCCGCGGCCGACCGCCACGAGCGCGTCCGAGTCGCCGGCCGCGGCGGCCGCCAGCCGCGCGCGCCCCGGGTCGGCGAGCACGGTCTCGACCGCGTCCGGCAGCGCCGCCAGGTCGGCGTCCTCCCACGGCACCGGCCCGAGCGCGCCGGCCACCACGGCGAACGCGGCGAGCTGCGCGAGGAAGGTCTTGGTGGCGGGCACCGCCAGCTCCTCGCCCGCGCCCAGCTCCACCACCGCCTCGGCCTCGTCGGCGAGCGGCGAGCCGGCGTCGTTGGTGATCGCGATTCCACGCGCCCCGGAGGCGCGCATGCGCGCGAAGACGTCGACGATCTCGGGCGTCTTGCCTGACTGGCTGAGCGCGATCGCCAGCCACCCGCTGCAGTCGACCTCCGCGCCGTACAGGGTCGAGAGGCTGGGCGCCGCCAGCGCGACCGGCCGGCGCACCACCGGCTCGAGCAGGTAGCGCCCGTAGACCGCGGCGTTGTCCGACGATCCGCGCGCGATCAGGACCACGCCGACCGGCGCCGGGTCGGCGAGCGCCCGCACCTGCGCGCCGATGTCGCCCGCCCGCGCGAGCAGCCCGGACAGCACGGCCGGCTGCTCGGCCATCTCCGCCGCCATCTGCGACCCGGGCGCGGCTCCTGCGTGCACGGCCCGGACTATACGATCGGAGGCATGCCCGACCGCCTGTACTTCACCGACTCTGACGAGGCCAATCAGCTGATCGCGCACGACCCGCTCGCGTTGTTGATCGGGTTCGCCCTGGACCAGCAGGTGACCGTGCAGAAGGCGTTCTCAGGCCCGCTGGCCATCAAGGAGCGCCTCGGCACGCTGGACGCCGCCGAGCTCGCGGCGATCGACCTCGAGCCGACCTTCCGCGAGCGGCCCGCCGTGCACCGCTTCCCCGGCTCGATGGCCCAGCGCGTGCGCGACCTGGCCGCCCACGTCGCCGAGCACTACGACGGCGACGCCGCCCGCATCTGGACGACCGCCGAGACGCCCGAGCAGCTGCGCGTGAACCTCGAGTCGCTGCCGGGCTTCGGGAAGATGAAGGTGGACTCCACGGCGGCCGTGCTCGCCCGCCGCTACGGGGTCGAGCTGGCCGAGCCGCTCGTCCCCGCCCACCCGACGCTGGGCGACGTGGACTCGCCGGAGGCGCTCGCCACCTACCAGGCCGGGAAGCGCGCCGCCAAGGCGGCCAAGCGCGCGGCGGCTAGCTCTTAGCGCGCTTGACGAACTTGATCGTCGTCGCGACGACGTAGTAGACCGACAGCGCGTAGAACACGACGCCGATCGCGGCGCGGATCTGGTCCTCGCTGGGCGGCGCGTGGTTGGACGCGGGCGGGGCGACGCGGTCGGCGAGGCTGCCGCGCCAGCCCGCGAGGGCTTCGTGGCCGAGATGTTCGATCTTGGTGGGCATGACCGCGTGCTACCCAGGTCTTAGTCTCCGCACCATGGACCTCGACCCCGTGGAGATCCGGGTGCTCGGCTGCCTGGTCGAGAAGCAGCGCACGACCCCCGACGCCTACCCGCTCTCGCTCAACGCGCTCCGGCTGGCCTGCAACCAGTCGACCAACCGCGACCCCGTCGTGCAGTACGACGAGGAGATGATCCGCGGCGCGCTGCACCGCCTCGGGCGCCGCGGGTGGACGCGGCTCGCCGGCGCCGGTCGCGCCGCGAAGTACCGCCATCTGCTCAACGAGAAGCCCGGGCTGTCAGCCGACGAGCAGGCGCTGCTCGCCGTGCTGGCGCTGCGCGGCCCGCAGACGCCAGGCGAGCTGCGCGCCCGCACCGAGCGGCTGCACCGGTTCGCCGACTTCGCCGCGCTGGAGCAGACGCTCTCCCGGCTCATCGACCGCGAGTTCGCGGTGCGGCTCGAGCGCCGGCCCGGGCAGAAGGAGGAGCGCTACACGCACCTGCTCGGCGATGACCTCGAGGACACGCCGGCGGCGCCGGCGGCGGCGCCGGCGATCGCGCAGCCGCAGGCCGCGCCGCCCGCGGGCGATCGCGTGGCCGCGCTCGAACGCCGCGTCGAGGCGCTCGAGCGGGAGGTCGCGGAGCTACGTCAGGCCGCGCGCGGCGGCTCGTAGGGCGCCGCGTCGACCGTGCCGTGCTGCTTGAGCAGCTCGGGCAGCCCGTCGGCTTGCGGTACGTCGCGCCGGTTGCGCCGGTAGGCCTGCCGGGCGAGCGCCGGCATGGCCTCGTGCACGTCGGCGTCGTCGACCAGCCATTCGACGCGGCCCTGCAGCTCTGGATCATCGAACACGAGGAGTCTCACGCGAGACACATTCGCGCTCAGTGGCCAGGAACCTCCCGGACCATGATCAGGTTCGTGCCGCCGGCCATCCCCGCCCGCCCGGCGGTGATCACGACCTGCGCGCCGGGAGCCAGCTCGGCGAAGTCCCGCGCGCCGATCAGCGCCGACTCGATCAGCTCGTCGACGGAGTCCGAGTGCTCCATCTTCGTCGGGTACACGCCCCACTCCAGCGCCAGCTGCTCGGACACGCCGGGCCGGTGGGCGAGCACGATCAGCGGCTGCTTCGGCCGGTACTTCGCGCACGCCCGCGGAGCCCCGCCGGTGGAGGACGGCACGATGATCGCGGCGGCGTCGATCTCGCCGGCCAGCTGCACGGCGGCGTGCATGATCGCCGCGGCCGGCGTGTCGTGGACGATGCTCCGGGCCCGGCCGTGGATCTCGGGCGCCTCCTCGGCGGCCTCGGCGATGGTGGCCATCGCCTGCACGGCATCGACCGGGTAGCGGCCGACGCTGGTCTCGGCCGAGAGCATCACCGCGGAGGTGCCGTCGATCACCGCGTTGGCGACGTCGGCCACCTCGGCGCGCGTCGGCTCCGGTGACTGGATCATCGACTCGAGCATCTGCGTGGCGGTGATGACGAGCTTGCCCTGGGCGGTGGCACGGGCGATGGTGTCCTTCTGCATCAGCGGCACGCGCGCGACCCCGGCCTCGACGCCGTAGTCGCCGCGGGCGACCATCACGCCGTCGGCCACCCGCATGATCTCGTCGAGGGATTCGTAGGCCTCGACCTTCTCGATCTTCGCGATCACCCGGGCCGTGTAGTCGAGCTCCGCCATCTTGGCGCGCAGGAGCTCGATGTCCGCCGCCGAGCGGACGAACGAGAGCGCCACGAAGTCGGCTCCGGCCTGCGCCGCGAGCTCCAGGTCGACCAGATCCTTCTCGGTGATGGCGGGCAGCTCGGGCCGCGCGTAGGTGACGTTGACGCCCTTGCGGGGCGACAGCGGGCCGGGGGAGCGCACGAGCGCGTGCACCGCGTGCTCCTCGACGAGGGCCACCGTCATGCGCGGCACGCCGTCGCCGATCACGATCTCCGACTGCGGCGTGCACAGCCGCGCGAAGCCCTCGAAGTCCACGATCACGGCGCCGTCGCGCGGCAGCCCGGCGAACGTGATGCTGTCGCCGGCCTCCACGGACCGCGCCTCTGTGGTGCTGGAGAGCCGGAGCTTCGGGCCCTGGAGATCGAACAGCAGGCCGAGCGGGCGGCCGCAGCGCTCGGCGGCGGCGCGCACGTCGGCGGCGCGGCGCAGCTGCTCCTCCGCGGTGCCGTGCGAGCAGTTCACGCGCGCGCAGTCCATACCGGCGGCCACGAGGCGGTCCATCACCGCCGGATCGTCGGTCGACGGGCCGAGGGTGGCGACGATCTTCGTCCTGCGCAGCGGGATCACGCATGAAGCGTGTCACGGCGGGCGCGCGGGCTGCAAGGATCGCGGCGTGACGAGCTGGCACGTGGAGGGCACGCGGGTCCCGGACGGTGCGGAGGTCGAGTGGTGGATCCGCGACGGGATCCTCACCACCGACCCGGTGGAGGATGCGCGCGAGGCGCCGGGCGACCACGTCGTCGAGGGTGGACTCGTCGACGCGCACGTGCACCTCACCTTCGAGCCGCACACCCGCTACGACCTGCCGCGCGGCAGCCCGTCGCTCGTCAGGGTCGGGCTGCGCGACCAGCGCGCGGCGGGCGTGCTCGCCGTCCGCGACGCCGGCTCGCTCCCCGGCGTTGCGCTACGCAGCGGGGAGGGCGTCGCGGTCACGGGCTGCGGGCCGGTCCTCGCCCCCGCCGGCGGCTTCCACCGCCGCCTGCACGAGCCGGTGGCGCCCGCCGACGCCGCCGAGGTGGCCGCCGCGCAGATCCGCGCCGGCTGGCCGTGGGCGAAGGTGATCCTCGACTACCCGGGCCCCGACGGCAACCCGCTCAACGCCCGCGTGGGCTACGAGCCGGCCGTGCTGCGGGAGATCGTCGACGCCGTCCACGGCGCCGGCGGGAGCGTGGCGATGCACGTGATGGCGCGCCACGTCCACCTCGCGATCGAGTCCGGCGCGGACTCGATCGAGCACGGCAACACCGCCGACGCGGACGCCGTGCGCGAGATGGCCGCCCGCGGCATCTCGTGGACGCCGACGCTGATCACCGTCGCCGAGCGCTACCTGGAGCCGAACGCGTCAGCCCCGCCCGTGCGCGCGCTGCTCGACCATCAGCGCGAGACGCTGCCGCTCGCCGCCGAGCTCGGCGTCCGCGTGCTGGCCGGCACCGACGAGGAGCCGCACGGCTCGGTGGCGCGCGAGGTCGCCGCGCTCGTGCGCTACGGGCTCCCGCCCGACATCGCGGTGGCAGCAGCCACGAGCGCCGGCCACGCGCTGCTCGGGACGCCGCCGGTGCGCGCGGGGGAGCCGGCCCGGCTCGTGACCTTCGAGGGCGACCCGCTCGCCGACCCGTCGGTGCTCGCCCACCCCGCCGCGGTGTTCACAGCTCCACGTGGGCGCCCATGACGACGGTCGACTCGTCGGGCAGGTTGAAGTAGCGGACCGGGTTCGCCGCGTTGCGCGCGATCGCCACGAACAGCCGCTTGCGCCAGCGCGCCATGTCCTTCTCGCTGCTCGGGATGATCAGGATCTTCGAGATGAAGTACGACGCGCCGTCGAGGTCGACTTTCCCCTCCAGCCGGCCAACCGCCTCTTTCAGCTCGTGCGGGACGTCGATGTCGTCCTGGAAGCCGTAGCGCAGCGTGATGTGGGAGAGCCCGTCGTCCGCGTAGCCGAGGTCGTCGACCTTGATCCGCTTGTCGGCCTGCACGTGCGGGACGGTGAGGGTCTCGATCGAGACGATCACGACGCAGGCGTGGACGATCTCGTTGTGCTCCAGGTTCGCGCGCAGCGCGAGCGGCGCGGTGTCGCGGTTGGCGTTGAGGTAGATCGCCGTCATGTTCGGGCGGACCACCTTGCGGCGGCGCGCCTCCTCGACGAAGTCCTCGAGCGGGCCCTCCAGGTCGCGACGGTTGCGGGTGACGATCTCGCGGCCCTTCTGCCAGGTGGTGAGGATCACGAAGATGATCAGCGCGATCGCGAGCGGGAACCAGCCGCCGTGCAGCACCTTCGGCAGGTTCGCGGCGAAGAACGTCAGGTCGACGGTCAGGAAGAACACCGCGCCGGCCACCGCGAGCCAGAGTGGCTTGTGCCACAGCGCCCGCACCACGAAGAAGAACAGCAGCGTGTCGATCGCCAGCGTGCCGGTCACGGCGATCCCGTACGCGGCCGCGAGATGGTCGGAGGAGCCGAAGCCGATCACGAGGCCGAGCACGGCGACGCAGATGCCCCAGTTGACGGCGGGCACGTAGACCTGGCCGATCTCACGAGACGTGTGCAGGACCGTGAGCCGCGGCAGGAAGCCGAGTTGGACGGCCTGCCGTGTCACCGAGAACGCGCCGGAGATGACGGCCTGCGAGGCGATCACCGCGGCGGCGGTCGCGACGAGCACCATCGGGATCTGCAGCCAGTCCGGGAACAGCAGGTAGAACGGGTTCGCGACCGCCTCCGGATCCTTGAGGATCAGCGCGCCCTGGCCCATGTAGTTGAGGATCAGCGCCGGGAACACCACGAAGAACCAGGCCCGGCGGATCGTGTTGCGGCCGAAGTGGCCCATGTCCGCGTACAGCGCCTCGGCGCCCGTGACGGCCAGCACGACGGCGCCGAGCGCGATGAACGCGGCGTGGCCGTGGTCGATCAGGAACTCGGCGCCGTAGGTCGGTGACAGCGCCCGCAGGATCCCGGGCTTGTCGACGACGTGCGCGAGCCCGGAGATCCCGAGGATCAGGAACCAGACCGTCATCACCGGTCCGAATGCGCGTCCGACCACCGACGTCCCGAACCGCTGCACGGAGAACAGCACGACGACGATGACGACCGTGATCGGCACCACGAGGTCCTTCATGCCGGGCGAGGCCACCTCGAGGCCCTCGACGGCCGACAGCACGGAGATCGCCGGGGTGATCATGCCGTCGCCGTAGAAGAGCGAGGCGCCGAAGATGCCCAGCGCGACCAGCCCGAGCTTGGTCATCCGCCGGTTGACGCGGATGCCCTGGACGAGCGCGATCAGCGCCATGATCCCGCCCTCGCCGTGGTTGTCGGCGCGCATGATCAGCGTCACGTACTTGATCGAGACGATCAGCGTCACCGCCCAGAACACGAGCGAGATCACGCCGTAGACGCCCGCCACGTCCGGGCGCACCGCGCGGTCGTCGATCGTGAAGACCGTCTGCAGCGCGTACAGCGGGCTCGTGCCGATGTCGCCGAACACGACGCCGATCGCGCCGAGGGCGAGGGCGACCTTGCCGTGGTGGCGCGGCGACTTCGGCTCCCCGATCTCCTCTTCTGCCGAGCGCGGAGGCTGGGTGGAGACCTCGGGGGCGCCGGCGTCGGGAGCCATCAGATGCGATACACCCGCAAGAGCCGTTTCTCATGCTCGGCTTCGATGCGGGCCACCACCTCAATGTGCTCCTCGAGCCCCGATCCGCGGAGCTTGTTGGCGAGCAGCGAGTCCACCTGGAAGACGCCGGCGGAGTTGTTCATCTCCACTTCGACCCGGATCGTGCGCGACTCACCCTCGACGATCCGGACCTCGTCGATGGCCGCCGCCGACAGCGAGTGGATGTTGGGGAGGTGGCTCTCCAGCGAAGCGCGCGAGCGGCCGTGCTCCATGTCGAGCGCGTCGGCCACGCGCACCACCCCGGCCTCGATCGTGAGCGGCCGGCCGCTGCTGCGGTGGCCGATGATCGCGTGCAGGACCTCGGAGGCGACGATCGTGCGCTCGGGCTCGTCGTAGACGCCCGCGAGCAGTCCGTCCAGCGCGTCGGCGGCGAGGAACAGGCTGTAGGCCTCGTGGTCGACGCGGTGGATCGACATCCCGAGGTCGTGCGTCAGGCAGGCGGCGGCGATGATCACCTCGGCGTCGTGGGCGCCCATCGCGTAATCGGCCTCGATCGAGGACTTGACGCCGGCGCGGTTGAGCAGCCGGAAGATGCGCAGCGCGACGTTGAGCACGATCTGCAGGTGCACCCACGAGTGGTCGGACATCCCGAGCCGCTCGGCCGTCTTCTGCTGGGCGACCCAGAGGGCCTTCAGCCGGGTGTCGCCGTTGGCGGCGTCGAGGAACGCCGCCAGCTTGCGGTTGCGCTGCGCCGGCGCGTGGACGTTGACCGGGGCGACCGCCTCGCTCGGCGTCCGCGGCCCGGTGACCTCGGGCTCGCTCACCCCGCGAGCGGCGAGAGGTGCGAGACGGCGTCGGCCCCCACGTGGCCGATGCCCGTGTCCTGGCCGACCCGGTCGATGTCGGTCCAGAGGTTCGCGGCGCGGCCGGCGTCGACGAGCACGACCGCGCGGGTGGCGGTGGAGCGCAGGAGCATGACCGGGTGCGAGGCCAGCCGGGTGACGTCGAAGACCGGGGTGTCGGCGGGCTCCAGCGAGTTCGAGGACAGCTCGTCGAGCAGCGCGCCGGTGGCCGGGCCGAGCAGCGCCAGCGCCGCGTAGCGCGGCGTGAGGTCGGTGATCGTGAGCCCGGGCGTCCAGCGGACGGCCTCGGCGATGGCGGAGCGCACGGCGCTCGTGCTCCCGGCGTCGGACAGGGCGATCACGTGCTCGGGGGACACCGAGCACCACCACGCGCCGCCGGCCAGCAGCGCCTCGCCGGGCAGCACCTGGCCGCCCGTGAGCTGGCCGACCAGCGTCTCCAGCGCGTAGGCCTCGCCGCGCAGCTCCAGCTTGCCGAGATCGGACCGGTCGGCGAGGCCGACGGCGGTGTCGCACAGCGCCAGCTCGCCGCCCGGCGAGCCGAAGTGGGCGGCGACCCACCAGCCGTGCCGCGCGACCATGGTCGCGCCGGCCTTCTGCAGAAGCGGCTCGAGCGGGCTGTGGGCGAGGACGTCGGTGGCCGGCATGCCCGGCACGGTACGCGGTCTCAGCCGAACAGGGAAGCCACGCGCTCGGTCTCCTCGCGCACCGCGCGCAGGGTGCCCCGGTCGAGGCGCTCGAACGGCTCGATCTCGATGCCGGATGCGGTGTGGCGCCACGCGCCGGCCACCGCGCCGTCGACGAGGAAGGTGGGCACGGACTGCGGGATCTTCGTGTGGAAGATGCGCGGGCGGTGCTCCTCGGGCAGCAGGCCCGTGCGCCGCGCGTGTACGAGCAGCGTGGCGTCCCACGTCGGGAGCAGGCGCACGGGCGCGGGCGTCTCCGGGTCGGGGAGGAGGCCGTCCGGGACGTCGAGCAGCTCGTCGTCGTAGGCGACGAGGCCCTCGAGCGCGGGGGCGAGCTCGGTCGGCGTGAGGCCGGTGAAGCTCGCGATGTCCTTCCGGGAGGCGGGCCCGAAGCCGCCGAGGTAGCGCTCGACCAGGTGGCGCACCGGATCGGCGACCTCGGGCGGCGGGCCGATCCAGTCCTCGGCGGCGGCGTAGAGGTCGGCCCGGCGGCGCTCCCAGGTGCCCGACGGCGGGACGCGGACGAGGTCGGTCCACAGGTGGACGCCGTGCCCGGCCACGGCCTCGAGCTCCTTGCGGCGCATGGAGCCGCCGGCCAGCGCGGCCCGGACGGCGTCCTCGTCCTTCGCCTCGACGCCGGGCAGCCGGCGGCGGGCCGCGTGCACCGCCAGCGCGAGCGGCCAGAAGTCGGCGCGCGAGACGAGGTGGATCGTGCCGCGCATCAACGTCGCCTGGATCGCGTCGCGCGCCTCCAGCGCGCGGGTGAGGTCGTCGCGCTCGAAGTTCGCGAGACGCGACCACAGCCCGATGTACATCGACGGCGCGTACTGGGCCTGGATGCCGCCGATCCGCTCCAGCGCCTCAGGAATGGGGCTAGAGATCGGCTCGAGCAGCCCCTGGCGCGCGAGCAGCGCGCGATTCAGGCGGCGCGCTCGGCCATCCAACCGGCGAGACCCTCCGGCAGCTCGGGAGCGGCGGAGGCGGGGCCGAGCAGCGCGTCGTCGAGCAGGATCGCGTCGGACACCTGGCGGCTGGTCACGCCGTGGTCCGGCGTCGAGAGCACCTCGATCTCGTCGCCCGCCTGCAGCTCGCCCTCGCGGATGATGCGCAGGTAGGCGCCGGGCCGGCTGGCCTCGCCGAAGCGCTTGACCATGCCGAGGTCGCCGAAGCGGGTGCCGAGCTTCGCGCACGGCAGCCGCGGCTGGCAGACCTCCAGCTCCACCGTTCCGATCCGCCAGCGTTCGCCGATCACCGCGCCGCTGACCTCGATGCCCTCGGTGGTCAGGTTCTCGCCGAACATGCCGGGCGGCAGCTCGCGGCCCAGCTCCTCCGCCCACCACGCCCTGTCCTCCGACGCGTAGGCGTAGACCGCCTTGTCCGGCCCGCCGTGGACGCGGCGGTCCGCCTGGTCGTCTCCCTCGAGGTTGACGCCGGCCACGCGCACGGGCCCCTCGACGGGCTGCTTGCCGATCGCGCTCATCAGCGGCCGGCCGCGCCGGACCGAGATCTGCTTCGGCGTGCCGACGTTGACGGAGACCACCCGGGCCATGCCGCAGAGCCTAGTCCTGTACATGCGGCCCATTCCGATTCCCGCAAACAGCGATGTGATGGAGCCATGCCGATCGTCGCCGCGGTGGCAGCCCCGTTCGGCCGTGACATCGGTCGCGGCCTGCAGCGGATCGAGCGGCTCCTCGACGAGGCCCGCGAGCAGGGCGCCTCGCTGGTCGTGCTGCCCGAGAGCGCCCTCGGCGGATACATCCAGGACGGGCCGGTGCTCCCGCCGGCGCTGGCCGCCGACGGCCCGGAGATCGACCGGCTGTGTGAGCTGGCCGGAGATCTCGTCGTCTGCGCCGGCTACACCGAGGACGACGGCGGGGACCTGTACTCCAGCGCGGTGTGCGTGACCGGGGACGGCGTGCTGGGACGCCAGCGCAAGGTGCACCTGCCGCCCGCCGAGCGCTTCGCGTTCAAGGCGGGGGACGGGTTCGCCGCGTTCGACACGCCCGTCGGCCGGATCGGGATGCTGCTGTGTTACGACAAGCTCTTCCCTGAGGCCGCCCGCGAGCTGGCGCTCGACGGCGCGGAGATCATCTGCTGCCTTGCGGCCTGGTCGGTCGACCGCCACAACCCCGCCCGACGCGTCCGCGACGATCGCCAGACGCGGCACTTCTTCGTCGTCGACCAGGCGCGGGCGGTCGAGAACCAGGTCTTCTTCGTCTCCTCCAACCAGACCGGGCGCTGGGGAACGCTGAAGTTCCTCGGCGGCGCGAAGGTCGTCGACCCCGACGGCGCGGTGCTGGCGGCGGTCGGCGCGCGGCCCGGGATGGCGGTCGCGGAGGTCGACCTCGCGGAGGTCCGCGACTCCCGGATGGCGATCGATCACCTGGCGGATCGCCGGCCCGAGGCCTACGGCGCGGTAACGTCACTGCACGGACATGTGCGGGATCGTCGCCGAGCACGGAGGATCTGACTCCGACGAATTGGAACGAATGCTCGAGCGGATCGCGCATCGCGGTCCCGACGATCGCGGGACGATTCGCGTGAACGGGAGCTGGCTCGGGCACCGGCGGCTGTCGATCGTCGACGTCGAGGGTGGCAAGCAGCCGCTCAAGACCGTCGACCACGATGCGTTCCTCGTCGGCAACGGCGAGGTCTACAACCACGAGCATGTGCTGGAGCGCCTCGAGGGCCGCGACATCCTCACGACCTCCGACAACGAGGTCGCGCTGCACCTGCTCGACGAGTTCGGCCCCCAGGCGCTGCACCGCCTCAACGGCATGTTCGCGTTCGTGATGGCCACCGAGGACGGCCGCTTCGTCGCCGCCCGCGACCCGGTCGGCATCAAGCCGCTGTATTGGGCGCAGAAGGGCGAAGCGACGCGGTTCGCGTCAGAGATGCACGCGTTCGACGCCGAGTGGCAGGAGCTGGTGAGGCCGTTCCCGCCCGGCTACGCCTGGACGCCCGAGGACGGTCTGGTCAAGTTCGCCTCGGCCGTGCCCGAGGTCCTCGAGCCACTGCCCGAGGGCACCGACCTGCGGGCCGGCACGCGTGAGGTGCTGGTCGACGCCGTCGAGCGCCAGATGATGGGCGACGTGCCCGTCGGCGTGTTCCTCTCCGGCGGGCTGGACTCCTCGCTCGTCGCCGCGATCGCCGCCCGCTGGGCGACGCGCGAGGGCACCGTGCTGCACACCTTCGCGGTCGGCACCGAGGACTCGCCCGACCTGATCGCCGCCCGCCAGGTGGCGGAGTTCCTGGGCACCGACCACCACGAGATCGACTACACGGAGGCCGAGGCGCTGGAGTCGCTGCCCGGCGTCGTGCGCTCGATCGAGTCCTTCGACCCGGGGCTCGTGCGCAGCGCCGTGCCGAACTACATGCTCGCGCGCATGACGCGCCAGCACGTGCGCGTCGTGCTCACCGGCGAGGGCGCCGACGAGCTGTTCGCCGGCTACGACTACCTGCGCGAGTTCACCGAGCCCGAGGATCTGCGCCTCGAGCTCGAGCGGACCGTGAAGTCGCTGCACAACCTCAACCTCCAGCGCTGCGACCGCGTGACGATGGCCCACGCCGTCGAGGCGCGCGTGCCGTTCCTGGACCGCGAGGTGATCGAGTGGGCGCTGCGCGTGCCCGCCTCCGCCAAGCTCGGCCAGCCGGAGAAGAAGCTGCTGCGCGAGGCGTTCGACGGCTGGCTGCCTGACGAGCTGCTGTGGCGCAAGAAGGCGGAGTTCGGCGACGGCTCCGGAGCCCGCGACGTGCTCACCCGCGAGGTCGAGGCCTCGGTCTCCGACGAGGAGCTGGAGGCCGAGCGCGGGGCGGTCGAGCCGCCGCTGCGCACCAAGGAGGAGGTCGCCTACTACCGCGTGTGGCGCGAGCACCTCCAGAACATCAGCCCGGAGCGCACCCTTTCGCGCTTCGCGCGCGCCTAGTCGCTCTCGTCCTCGCAGATCACGTTCACGTAGCCGCTGCGGAACGGCGTGACCTCGCCCGACTCGGCGTCGTAGGCGTGGCGCCAGACGCAGCCCGTGTCGTTCGTGAGCAGGTGGATCGAGACCGACGTCTCCTCGGAGGTCGTGCGCACGCGGTGGATGTCGTCGGCGGGCGGGAGGAGCGCGTAGAAGTCGCCGGGCTCCAGCGCGCGGCTCTCGGTCAGCTCGATCGGATCGCCGGCGAAGATGTCCTCGTCCTGGGTGCCGCGGTAGAGGCCGACGAGGCCCCAGGCGAGATGGTCGTGGACCGGCGTCTCCGAGCCGGACGGCACGACGAGCGCGAACAGCGTCAGCGAGCGGTCGCCGGCGCGGAACAGCAGCCACTGGCCGATGCCGCCGCCCATGCCCGAGTCCGGGTCGCCCTCGCGGTAGCGCTCGGGCAGCCAGTCGGGGTCGGCGAGCAGGTCGGCGAAGCGGGGGCGGATGGCGTCGCAGGCGGCCTGCGGCGAGCGCGCCTCGGCGATGGCGGTCCGGGCGGCCGCGACGAAGTCGCGCACCACCGGCGTGTCGAGGATGTACTCGTCGTCCATCAGCGCAGCTCCCGGTCGCCGATGCCGACGGCGGTGACGCCCGGCGGGCCGTCGACCACTCGTACGGGCATGTCGTTGTCGCCGAGCCACGCGGCGAGGCGGTCGGCGTCGCCGGCGACCTCGATCCACGTGATGCCGCCGTGCTCGCCGCCGGCGCCGGGGTCGGCGACCCCCGGATCACGCTCGATGAAGAAAGGGAGGAAGGGCTCGGCCATCGCCTCGGCGACGCCCGTCAGCCTGGCGGTCAGGCCCGTGCGCGAGATGAGGCTGATGTCGGTGCCCAGCCGCGCGGCGACGGCCTCGACGTCTGGGACCGCCACGCACCAGCCCAGGAAGCGGCCGGCGCGCTCGGCGATCGCCGCGGCGAGGACGCTGCCGAGCGGCGAGGATGCGGCCTCCTCCGGGTCGTGGACGGCGATGAGCTCCAGGTAGCCGTTGCCGAGCGGGACGATCCGGTTGTGCGTGCCGATCCCGTCGTGGCGGCCGCCGCCGGTGGTGGTGAGGCCGTGGGCGGACGCCAGCAGCCGGTCCCCTGCCTCGAGGTCGTCGGTGGCGAGCAGGACGTGGTCGATCTGCATGTCCTGGATCATGCACCCATGACGGTCATCGCGAACCTCTCCATGTCGCTGGACGGCTTCATCGCCGACCGCGACGACGGCGTGTCCGAGCTCTTCGGCTGGTACGGCGACGGCCCGGTCGAGGTGGTCGACTTCGGCGGGCGCGTCTTCCGCATGCGCGAGCCGAGCGCGTCCTACTTCCGTGCGGCGCTCGAGACCACCGGCGCCTACCTCGTGGGCCGGCGGCTGTACGACTACACCAACGGCTGGGAAGCGAAGCCGCCGTCAGAGGCCCCGATGGTCGTGGTCACGCACGAGCCGCCGGACGACTGGCCGCGCGACGGCGTGCCGATCACGTTCGCGACGAGCATCGAGGAGGGCGTCGCGGAGGCGCGGCGGCTCGCCGGCGACCGCGTGGTGGCGGTGGCGGGCGCCCGCACCGCCCGCGAGTGCCTCGCGGCGGGGCTGCTCGACGAGATCGTCGTGAACCTGATCCCCGTCATCAAGGGCGAGGGCATCCCGTGGTTCGCCGGCACCGGCAACGCGCCGTGGCGGCTGTCGGATCCCGAGGTCGTGCAGGCGCCGGGCGTCACCCACCTGCACTACCGAGTCGTCGGGCGGCCCGGCTAGCATCGCGCCGCGATGAAGAAGGTCGAGGCCCGCGAGGGCGAGATCCTGGTGTGGACCGACGGCGCGTGCCGGGGCAACCCCGGCCCCGGCGGCTGGGCGGCGATCGTCGTCAACGGCGGCGACCCGGTCGAGCTGTCCGGCGGCGCCCCGCACACCACCAACAACCGCATGGAGTACACCGCCGCGCTGGAGGGTCTGCGCTCGCTGCCCGCCGGCAGCCAGGCGTGCGTCGTCACCGACTCGAAGCTGATGCTCGACTCGATGACCAAGTGGATCCACGGCTGGAAGCGCAAGGGCTGGAAGACGGCGGGCGGTCAGCCCGTCAAGAACCAGGACCTCGTGAAGGCGCTCGACGCGGAGATGGCCCGCCACGCGAGCATCCGCTGGCAGTGGGTCAAGGGCCACCAGGCCGGCGTCGAGCACGCCAAGCTCAACGACCGCGCCGACCGGCTCGCGGTCGCCGCCTCCCATACGTTCTGACTGGCGGGAGCGCTTGGGCGCTCGTGTGGGCGCCACCCGCAGCGAACTGACCTGGGCTGGGTGGGGGAGGGGAGTGATGCCGGGTTACGCTGCGAGGATGGTCGGCTGAGTCGGAGCGCGTTGACTGCGTCGCACTCAGCTCCGGGAATCCGCCCCACGCTGCGGGCAACCCGGAGCGACCCCCCTTCCCGCACGGTGCCCAGGCCGTTCAGAACGGGCGGCGCCCAGACACAGCGCCTCAAGCGCTCCCGCAAGCATCCAGGAACGCGAGCACGCGTTCCGTCGCCTGCCGCGCTGCCGCCTCGTCGTAGTCCGGGAGGCTGCGGTCCGTGAACAGGTGGGTCGAGCCGGGGTAGAGGAACAGCTCGCCGCCGAACCCGCCGGCGGCCTCGAGGTCCTCGGCGGCCACCGCGTCGTCCTCCATCAGATGCACCTGCGCCGGGACGGCGTCCAGCGGCGGCACGAAGCCGTGCAGCATCACCGCGCCGCGCGCGCCGGCGCCGCGTCTGGGCGAGCGTCTGCGCCGGCAGCACGCCGAGCGACATCCCGATGTAGACGAGGTCCTCCGGCAGCTCGACGGCGGCGCGCACGCCGCGGGCCACGATCTCGTCGAAGCCGATGCCCATCACGTGGGCCATGCCCTCGTCGAGCGTCGCGAAGGTGTGGCCGTCGTAGAGGTCCGGGACGTGGACGGTGTGGCCCTGCAGGTCGTCGGCGAACGCGCGCACGCCGTCGGTGAGCCCCTGCGCGTGGTGGAAGAGCAGCACCTCAGCCATGGCGCTCCGCCTCGTTCGCGAACGCGCACAGCGCGTTGACCAGCCGCATCTGCTCGACCGTATTGCAGCGCGCCCACAGCAGCCGCGGCGAGCACACGACGACGGCCATCGCCTGGGCGCGCGACACGGCGACGTTGAGCCGGTTGCGGCTGAAGAGGAAGTCCATGCCGCGGGGGACGTCCTCGCCGCTGGAGCTCGTCATCGAGAAGAACACGACCGGCGCCTGCTGGCCCTGGAACTTGTCGACCGTGCCGACCCGCGCGCCCTCCGGCAGCCGATCGCGCAGGTAGCGGACCTGGGCGTTGAAGGGCGCCACGACGAGGATGTCGTCGAGCGTCAGCTCCCGCTCGGCGCCCGAGGCGTCGGTGAAGCGCCCGCCGCCGAGCAGCAGCGCCACCTCGACGGCGACGTGATCCGCCTCCTCCCACGAGCACTGGCGGTTCTCGACGTGCTCGACCTCGATCAGCCGCAGCCCGGCGCCGGACAGCCCCGGCGAGGCGATCGCCTGGCGCTCGAGGCCCTCGACGGGGGAGAGCCGCCCGTCGTACATCGTGTCCGACACGAAGCGGCAGACGTCCGGGTGCATGCGGTGGGTGCGCTCCAGGAACACGCCCTCGGCGGGCGGGACCGTCTCGCGCTCGCCGAGCAGGTGCTCGAGCACCGAGGCGCCCGACGCGCGCGGGTGCGTGCCCTGCGAGACGTGGGCGAGCTGCTGCGGGTCGCCGAGCAGGACCATCCCGCGGCCCGCGCCGGCGATCGCGACCGCGTCGGCGAGCGCCATCTGGCCGGCCTCGTCGACGAACAGGACGTCGACCGTGCCGCGCATCTCCTCGCGCGCCCACAGCCACGGCGTGCCGGCGATCAGCCGCACGTCGGCGTCGGGCGGGAACGCGTCGTTGGACGCCGCGGAGGCGATGTGCGTGCTCTCGTAGTGCGACTCCGGGTTGCCGCCGCCGGACTTCTTCAGCCCGCGGAAGTCCAGGTCGCCGGCCGCCTCCTCGACGGCGTCGAGGAGGTTGGCGATCGCCTTGTGCGAGGTCGCCGCCACGCCGACCCGGCGACCGGCGCGCAGCAGCGAGCAGATCAGCCGCGCCCCCGTGAACGTCTTGCCCGAGCCGGGCGGGCCCTGGATGAACAGCGCCGAGGCGCCGAGCGACGCGACGTTCTCCTCGAGCGTCTCGCCGCGCAGCGCCGGCGGCAGCCGCAGCAGCAGGTCGTGCGCGGCGCCGGGGCCGAAGCCGCGGCCCGCGATCTCCTCGCCGAGCCGGCGCAGCGCGGCCTCCTGGGCGACCTGCGGGATCGGCTTGGGCGGGATCAGCGCGCGGGGGAGCGGCCGGTCGACGGACTGGCGGCCGCGCTTGAGCCACACCAGCCCGGCCTCGTCGTCGACGCGCGGGATCTCGTAGCCCTTCTGGGTCTCGGGGTCGACGGCGACGCCCGCGGACAGCTTGTGCTGCTGGGGCGGGAAGCGCAGCGGGTGCAGGTAGGACTGCGCGACCTCGCCGAGCGGCACGTCGTCGGCCGGCGTCAGCTCGCCGATCGCCTCGGTGTCCTCGTCGCGCAGCTCGGCGGGCGTCCGGCCGAGGCGCTCGAAGAACGCCCACCACTCGGGGCGCGCCTCGCGCCGGTGGAAGCGCAGCAGGTCGGCGACGAGCACGCGGCCCGCGTCGGGGCGCCCCTCGAGCAGCGCGGCCTCCAGGCGCTCGAGCTCCGCCATCCGGGCGAGCTGGGCCTCGCTCTGCGCGCGCGGCGGGTCGGTCTCGTGGAACGCGACGCCGCCGCGCTCGTCGAGCAGCCAGTCGCGCAGCGCCATCGTCGAGCGGCAGTCGTCGGCGTTGTAGTCGGCGATCGCCGTCAGCCGCTCGTCGCGCCCGGTCTGGAGGTACTCCTGGTAGGCGAGGATCGAGCCGCCCGCCTCGGTGACCTCGGCGTCGCGCTCGAACGGGTACATCGCCTCGACGGCCTTCAGCGAGTAGCTCTCGGCGCCGATCCGCATCGCCTGGCGCACGACCGTGTAGAGGTCGACGAACACCTTGCGCCGGAGCAGGTCGTCGACCTCGGCCTCGCGCGTCCCGTAGCGCGTCATCAGCGTCTTGACGGCGGTCGGCTCGTAGTGGTTGTAGTGGTAGACGTGCAGGTCCGGGTGCTCGCGCAGCCGCTCGGTCACCCCGTCGACCCACGTCTCGAACGCCCGTTGCTCCTGCGCCCGGTCGTGCGCCCACAGCGCGCGGTAGGCGCCGTCCGCGGTGGTCGTGCCGAGCAGGTACTCGAGGCCCTCGCGGCCCCAGTACGGGTCGCCCTCGATGTCGAAGAACAGGTCGCCCGGCGACGGCGGCGGGAGGCGCGCGAACCCGCGCCCGGGCTCGGGCGGCAGCAGCTCGTACAGCGGCGGGTCCGAGTCGCGGCTCTCCACCTGCAGCCACGCCTGCTGGCGCAGCCCGGCGAGCGTGGCGCGCGAGATCCGCGGGACCTCCTGCCAGCCGCCGAGCCCGGCGAGGTCGGTCACGGTCCGCACGCCCGCGTCCTCCAGGTGGATCGACTGCGCGCGGGTGAGGAAGGCGACGAGCGACAGGTGGTCGTCGGCGCGGCGGCGGTCGCGGCAGCGCGTCCACCAGTCGCAGTGGTCGCAGTGCTCGACGGGATACGGGTACGGCGGCGCGGCGCCGTCGCGGTAGGCCTTCAGCGTCTCCAGGAAGCGCCGCTGCACC
Organism: uncultured Solirubrobacteraceae bacterium; assembly: GCA_963723395.1. Lineage (GTDB taxonomy): Bacteria > Actinomycetota > Thermoleophilia > Solirubrobacterales > Solirubrobacteraceae > DATFQI01. The sequence goes on from CAVRQL010000016.1 coordinate 38,050, forward strand.
CGGTCGGCGTAGGCCTGGAAGTCGCGCGGGCGGAACGAGCGCGTCTCGTCCGTGCCGAGCACGACGTGGACGTGGCCGGGCGCGCGCCCCTGGATGGACGCGACCATGTCGGCGTAGAAGAGGAGCTGGAAGATGAAGTACGGCTTCGGGTGGGTGGCGAGCTTGGCGTCGGCGGGCTCGTAGGAGAACGAGCCGAGCTCCGACGGCTCCTCGACCCGCAGCAGGAAGTCGGCGTAGCCGCTCCAGTTGCCGGCGCGGAAGGCGGCCTGGTAGATGACGTCGCGGCCGTCTCGCATGGCGTCGAGCGTGTCCTGCACGGCCTCGTCGCCGTGCTCGATCCACGCGACGTCGCGGCCCTCGGTCTCCAGCCTGCGGCGGTACGCGGCCTCGTGCTCGCGGCCGCGCTCGGCGACCAGCTCGGCGTCAGGCCGCGGTGAGCGATCCAGCAGGATCTCGCCGCGAGCACGGCCGAGATCGAGCGCCGTCTTGTGCTCGCACGCGAGGAAGTTGTTGAGATCGCTCGGGGAGAGCTGCAGACGGCCGTTGCGCTGACGCACCCCTACAGGGAATCAGGGCCAGTCGACCTGTGGAGTCCGGTGGAGGACGGTCTCCCAGCGGCGGGACTCCTCGGCCACGCGCCGGCGGAAGTCCTCCCAGTCGCGCCGCTCCGGCGGCGTCCAGGCGACCTCGGCCGCGGCGGCGAGCCGGGGGAGGAGCAGGGTCTCGAGCTCCTCGCGGTTGGTGATCGTCTCGCTCCACAGGCAGGCTTCGATGCCGAGCACGTCCTCCACCCCCGGGATCAGCTCCGAGGGCTCCCACTCGTACGCGTCGCGCAGCTCGACGTAGCCGGCCCAGGTCAGGCCCGAGCTCGGTGTCCTCGTCGTACTTCTGGTCGAGGTAGATGTGCTTGCCGGGGGAGAGGATCACCTGGGCGCCGCCGGCCGCGGCGCGCTGGATCAGCTCGACGCCCTCGGCCGGGCCCGTGTGCCAGTACTGGACGATCGCGTTCGCGTCGAGCGGTGCGGTGGCGATCTCCTCCCAGCCGACGAGCCGCTTCCCGAGGCCCGCGACGATCGGCTGCACGCGCTCCATGAAGGCCAGGTAGTCCTCGCGCGTGGTGCTGTGCGCCTCGTCGCCGCCGATGTGCAGGTACGGACCGGGGGTCATCTCCGCGAGCTCCCGCAGCACGTCCTCCACCCAGCGGTAGGTGGTCGCCGAGTGGCAGTCGAGCGAGGACGAGCCGACGCCGGTGCGCGTGTACAGCTCGTGCGACGCGCCCTCGGGCGCCAGCTCGGGGTAGGAGGCGATGGCCGCCTGCGTGTGGCCGGGCATGTCGATCTCGGGCACCACGGTGATGAACCGCTCGGCCGCGTACTCGACGATCGCGGCGTAGTCGTCCTTGGTGAAGAAGCCGCCGGGGCCGCCGCCGACCGCGGTCTGGCCGCCGTGCTCGGCCAGCCGCGGCCACGAGTCGATGACGAGCCGCCAGCCCTGGTCGTCGGACAGGTGCAGGTGCAGGACGTTGAGCTTGTAGGCGGCCAGGTGGTCGATCACCCGGCGGACGTCCTCGACGCCGAAGAAGTGCCGCGACACGTCGAGCATGAAGCCGCGCCACGCGTAGCGCGGGCGGTCGGCGATCTCGACGTCGCGCTCGGTGCCGAGACGCGCCAGCGTCTGCTCGGCGTAGAAGCGGCCGGCGTCGGTGTCGGCCTCGATCGTGGCCTCGCCGTCGCGGACGGTGAGGCGGTAGCCCTCGTCGCCGAGCGGGGCGTCGGGCGCGAGGCCCGCTGGGGTCGGGATGATCATGCGAGCGCGTGCTCGGTCGCGGGGGTGCCGTTGGGTTCGATCGCGGTGCCCGTCTCCGTATCGAAGAAGTGCAGCCGGGCGGGGTCGATGGCCAGCTCGACCGTGCTGCCCATCTCGGGGCGGCTGCGCGGCTCGACGACCGCGGTGAGCATCGCGCGGTCGTCGTCGGCCAGCAGCACGTCGTCGCCGGGGGCGGCGTCGAGCGCGTCCCGGACCGCCTCCAGACGGAGCCGCGGCGCGTCGATCGCGACCACCAGCTGTGTCTCGGTGCCCAGCTCCTCGACCAGCTCGATGCGGCCGGTGAGCCGCGGCCACGACGGGTCGGCGCTCGGCCCGGCCAGCGTGAGGTCGTGCGGCCGGAGCCCGAGGATCACCGGCCCCGACACGCCCGACCCGGTGGCGAGCCGGCAGTTGCCGAAGTGCGCCTCGCCGTTGCGGACCTCCGCCTCGACGAGGTTCATGGCGGGCGAGCCGATGAAGGCGGCCACGAAGAGGTTCGCGGGCCGCGCGAACAGCGACTGCGGGGTGTCGCACTGCTGGAGCACGCCCTTGCGCAGCACCGCCACCCGGTCGCCCAGCGTCATCGCCTCGACCTGGTCGTGGGTCACGTAGACGGTCGTGATCCCGAGCCGCTCGTGCAGCCGCCCGAGCTGGGCGCGCATCGAGACGCGGAGCTTCGCGTCCAGGTTGGAGAGCGGCTCGTCCATCAGGAACGCCTTCGGCTCGCGCACGATCGCGCGGCCCATCGCCACGCGCTGGCGCTGGCCGCCGGACAGCTCGCCGGGCTTGCGCTCCAGCAGCTCGTCGAGCCCGAGGATGCGCGCCACCTCCTCGACGCGCTCGGCGATCGCCGCCTTGTTCGTCTTGCGCAGCTTGAGGCCGAAGCCGAGGTTGCCGCGGACGGACAGGTGCGGGTACAGCGCGTAGCTCTGGAAGACCATCGCGATGTCGCGCTTGCGCGGGTCCAGCCGGGTGATGTCCTCGTCGCCGATGTGGATGCTGCCCTCCGTCGCCTCGACGATGCCCGCCAGCATCTGCAGGAGCGTCGACTTGCCGCAGCCGGACGGCCCGACCAGCACCATGAACTCGCCGTCGCCGATCTCGAGGTCGACATGGTCGACCGCCAGCGGCCCGTCCTTGTAGGCCTTGGTCAGCCCTTGGATGCGTATCGGTGGCATTCAGGTTCTCCCTGAGGTGGTGCGCGTGACCTTCTGCAATCCGGCGGGGCGGTCGACGTCGAGCCCGCGCAGCTCGGCGGCCCCGACCGCCAGCCGCTGGGCGGGGATCACGGCGCAGAGCGGGCTGAGCGACTCCGGGCCGGGCTCGACCGCGAGCAGGCGCCCGTCGCCATGCTCGACCGCGAGCTGGCCGGGACGCCATGCTCCCCGATCACGGTGACGTCCGCGTCCGCGGCCGCGTGCGGCGGCGAGCACCTCGCCCATCGCGTCCGCGCCGGGGCACACGGCGAGCAGCGGGAAGCCCGGCTCGAGCATCGCGACCGGTCCGTGCATGAAGTCGGCGGGGGAGGCGGGCTCGGCGG
>CAVRQL010000017.1:0-38483 GCA_963723395.1 uncultured Solirubrobacteraceae bacterium
ACGGCGCGCATCGTACCGGGCCGTGGCGGGAACCACCACCGCGATGTTCCCCGCCACCGAGGTCAAGGTCGTCCTGTCGTCGGTCGCGTTCGCGCTCGCCGGCTACCAGCTCGTTCTGGCCGCGGTCGGGTACCGGAAGGTCCGGGCGGGGACCTCGAGCCGCGTCCGGCGATCCGCGCGCACCGCGCGACCGGCGACGTGATCTTCCCGCTGCTGATCGTGGTGGGGGTGATGTGCCTGCCCTACTTCGAGCTCGAGGACGACGCCGCGTTCCACGCCGTGACCGGCGCCGCGCTGATCGCCGTGCTGGCGCTGAAGGTGGTCGTGATCCGCTGGTGGCACGCGGCGCACCGCTTCATCCCGGCGCTCGGGATCACGGTGTTCGTGCTGTTGGCCGCCACATGGGCGACGACCGCCGGGGAGTTCCTTTCGTGAGCGCGCAGGCGAAGCAGCTCATCGGGTCCCTGCTGGTGGCCGCCGCGATCGTCGTGCTCACCATCGTGATCGTGACCGCCCGCCTCGGCCCCACCCCGGTCGAGCGCGACGACCACGGCGGCGATCGCCAGGAGCAGCGCGACGACGACAACTCAGGGAAGGGGAGCTAGACCTTTTCGGCGGGCAGCGCGAGCGTGAGCTCGGCGCCCCCGCCCTCCGCGTTGGCCGCCCGCGCGCAGCCGCCGTGGGTCTCGGCCACCTGGCGCACGATCGCCAGACCGAGCCCGGTCCCGGCGCCCCGCGCGAGCCGACGCTGCGGTAGAAGCGGTCGAACACGTGCGCGAGGTCCTCGTCGGGGATGCCGGGGCCGTGGTCGCGCACCACCACGCCGTCCGCGCCGGCGCGCACCAGCACCCGCCCGCCGCCGTGCTGCGCGGCGTTGTCGAGCAGGTTGTTGACCGCACGGCCGAGCCGGTCCGGCGCGCCGTCGAGTGTGGCGGGCTCCGCGTCGAGCTCGAACGTCGCCCACGGCGCGCGCGTCCGCGCGCGTGCGACGGCGTCCGCGACCAGCTCGTCGATCCGCACCTCCTCGCGCGCCGCCGCCGGCTCGCTCCCGCGCGCGAGCTCCATGATGTCGGCGACCAGCGCGCCGAGCTCCTCGACCTGCGCGCGCAGGTCGGCCAGCACCGCCTCCTGCTCGTCGGCGTCGAGCTCGGGGAGCAGCTCGATGTTCGCGCGCAGGGTGGTCACGGGCGTGCGCAGCTCGTGGGAGGCATCGGCGACGAGCTGGCGCTGGGCGTCGACCGAGCGGTCCAGGGCGTCGAGCATCGCGTTGAACTCCGCCGCCAGCTCGCCGACCTCGTCGGTGCGCGAGGAGCGATCCGGCGCTTGAGGTCCTGCGTCTCGGAGATGTGGTGCGCCGCGGCCGCCACCTCGCGGATCGGCGCCACGACGCGGCGGCCGACCGCCCGGCCGAGCAGCGCCGCCATCCCCACCCCCGCCACGCACAGCGCGAGCAGCGCGATCCGCAGGCGGCCCAGCACGTCGTCGGCTCCGTCCAGCGAGCGGGCGAGCTGGAGCGCGCCCTGGGGCGTCCCGACGGTGATCACGCGCAGGTGCGAGTCGTTGACCACGGCGTCGGAGAACGCGTGCCCCTGCTCGTCATCGGCGATCTCGCGCACCTCCTCGTCGACCGGGAGCCGCAGCGGCGCCGCGCTGAGCGTGAGCACGTCGCTGCCGCGCACGAGCTGCGCGTACGCGATCGGGCCGCCATCGCGAGGCGGTGGCGCGGGCAGGGTCTCCGCCGACTGCGGCACCCCCACGCGCGCGACCGCGAAGCTCGCCTGCCGGGTCAGCGCCGCGTCCACCTCGCGGCGCAGCTCCGCACGCACGAACGCGTACGCGGCGACGGCGCAGAGCGCCACGGCGACCGCCACCGACCCCGCGGAGAGCAGCGCGATCCGCCGGCGCAGGCTCATCGCTCGCGCAGCACGTACCCGACGCCGCGTACGGTATGCAGCAGGCGCGGCTCGCCGCCCTCCTCGGTCTTGCGGCGCAGGTAACCGATGTAGACGCCGAGCGCGTTCGAGGTCGGCCCGAAGTCATAGCCCCACACCAGCTCGAAGATCTGCGTGCGCGAGAGCACCCGGCGCGGATGGCGCATGAACTGCTCGAGCAGCGCGAACTCCGTCTTGGAGAGCTCGACGGGGCGGCCGGCACGCTGCGCGCGGTGGCCTCCGAGGTCCAGCTCGAGGTCGGCGAAGCGCAGCAGCTCCGGGCCGTCGTCGGGCTCGGCGCGGCGCAGCAGCGCGCGCAGCCGGGCGCGCAGCTCCCGCAGCGCGAAGGGCTTGACGAGGTAGTCGTCGGCGCCGGAATCGAGCCCGAGCACGCGGTCCTCGATCGCGTCGCGCGCGGTCAGCATCAGGATCGGCGTGCGGTCGCCGGCGCCGCGCAGGCGCCGGCACACCTCGAAGCCGTCGACGCGGGGCATCATCACGTCCAGCACGATCGCGTCGAAGCCGCCGTCGCTGCTCGAGCGCCGCGGCCCCGTCGGCGGCGAGGCAGACCTCGTACCCGTCGAGCCGCAGCGCCCGCTCGAGCGTGCTGCGCACGGCCGGCTCGTCGTCGACGATGAGGATCCGCACGGGGGCATTGCCTCATGCGCGATGAAGAAACGTCTAAGAAGGCAGGCGCTGGTGAGGTTGCGGGTTGCCCGACGCGCCGTAACGGCGGGGCACGTGCCGTTGCCCACGCCCCGGGCCACCTGCTCACCTCACCAGCGCCTGCAACAGCAACGCTCACGCGGCAAGCGGCTCCAACAACCTCCCGTCCCGCACGCCGACGAGCCGGTCGGCCGCCGCGGCCACCGCGCGGTCGTGGGTGACGAGCACGACGGTCAGCCCCTCGTCAGCCGAGAGCGCGCGGATCAGCGCGACGATCTCGCCGCCGGTGGCGGTGTCGAGGTTGCCGGTCGGCTCGTCGGCCAGCAGCACCCGCGGGCGGTTGGCGAGCGCGCGGGCGATCGCGACGCGCTGCTGCTCGCCGCCCGAGAGCTGGGACGGCAGGTTGCCGAGCCGGTGCGAGAGCCGCACGCGCTCGAGCAGCTCGCCGGCCCTCGCGCGACGCTCGGCCGAGCGCATCTTCACCGGCGCGAGCGCGGCCTCGACGTTCTGCTGCGCGGTGAGGGTCGGGATCAGGTTGAACTGCTGGAAGATGAAGCCGAGGGTCTCGCGACGCAGCCGCGCCAGCTCGCCGTCTCCCATCCGGTCCAGCGGCTTGCCCTCCAGCTCCATCGTGCCCTCGGTCGGACGGTCCATCGCGCCGAGCAACTGGAGCAGTGTCGTCTTGCCCGAGCCCGACGGGCCGACGAGCGCGAGGAACTCGCCCTCGCCGACCTCGAAGTCGATGGCGTCGACGGCGGTGACGTCGCCGTAGCGCTTGCTCACTCCTCGCAGGCGGTACATCATCCGATCGACCTCAGCGCGTCGGCGGGACGGAGCCTGGCTGCTCGCAGCCCTCCGGCGGAGCCGGCGATCAGCCCGCCCGCCACCGCCAGGCCGATGGCCACCAGCAGCAGCGTCAGGTCGACCGGGGCGCCGAGCACGACGTCGGTGGTGCCGGGCGTCGCCTGGCCCTGACCGAACGCCATCACCACGCCGCCGCCCGGCCCGGTGCCCTCCGGCCGCTCGGGCGCGGGGACGCTGGCCTCCAGCGTGATGCCGATCGCCCCGATCGCCGCCGCGGCGGCCAGCCCCAGCGCGGCGCCGAGCAGGCCGCCCAGCAGCCCTTGCAGCACCGACTCGCCCGTGACCTGGCGGACGACGAGCCGCTGCGGCCAGCCGATCGCCTTCAGCGTGCCGAGTTCGCGCACCCGCTTGGCCACCGAGCCGAGCGTGAGCAGGATGGCGATCAGGAACGACGCGACCAGCGCGACGATTGTCAGTGCCGTGCCGAGCTTGGAGGACAGCTTCTTTGCGTCGACGAGCGACCCGCCGATCCGCTCCGCCAGGTCGGCGGCGGTGGTCACCGAGGCGCCGGGGATCGTCTTCTCGATCGCGTTCCGGACGGCCGCCACCGAGTCGGCGTCGTCGGCCCGCACTTGGACCTGGTTGACGCGGCCCTTGCGGTCGCTGAGCCGCTGCAGCCGCCCGAGCTCCATGTAGACGTCGCTGGCGCTGCCGCCGAGCGGCGCCTGCGACAGGCCGACGACCTCGAACGCCTTGCCCTTGAGCTTCAGCGTGTCCCCGACGGCGATCGAGTGCTGCTTGGCGTAGGCCTCGTTGACGACCACCTCGTCGCCGGCCTTCAGGTAGCGGCCCTTGGCGACCTGCGACGGCGTCATCGTGGCCAGCGACGGCTTCGCGAGGTCGATGCCGGAGACGCTCATCGCCGTCACGTCGATCGGCGCCTGGTCTCCCCCGCCTCCGCCCGCGGGCGGCGGGCCCATCTGCGCACCCTGCTCGGCGCGCTCGGGCACCGTGCCCGTCACGGTCAGCGCGTTGACGCTGAGGCTGCCGGCGGCGTCTGCCACCCCGTCGAGCGCGGCGATGTCGGCGACCTTCGCGGCCTTGAAGCTGAGCTGGGCGCCCGAGACGAAGTCCGTGCGGGTGAACTTGTCCCCCGGCTCGCCGAGATCGTCGACGTCCACGCGCGAGCGACGCTCCCGCGGGCGCTCCGACTGGGCCTCGGGTCGCGTGACGGTCATGTCCGAGCCCACGCCCGTGAGCGGCTCGAGCACCTTGTCCTGCGCCTCGTCGAGGCCGGCCGAGAGCGCGTTGACGGCGACCACGAGCCCGACGCCGACGCCGAGCCCGATCGCGGTGAGCAGCGTCCTGCCGCGGCGGCGCCGCAGCTCGGACCACGTGTAGGCGAAGAAGAACATCGCCCGATCGAACCGCCGCCGGCGAAGAGGCCCGTAAGAGGTCCCGAAGAGCTAGCGAAGGCGGACGCCGAGCACGGCGACGAACGCGATCAGGCCGGTGGCCAGCGAGGCGGCGATGGCCGCGCCGTAGCCCCACGCGTCGACCGCCGCCCCGGCCGCGGGCGGGCCGATCGCCGAGCCGATGCCCGCGCCCGTGTAGAGCACCCCGAGCAGCGCGCCGAGGTTGCCGACGCCGAAGCGGGCCGCGACCACGGCGGGCGCGAGCGCGACGAACCCGCCGTAGCCGACGCCGAGCACGATCGCGAACGCGAGCATGGCCGCGTAGCTGTCGCCCGCCGCCCACCAGATCGCGAAGCTCAGCCCCATCGCGGCAAAGCAGCCCTGGTAGGCGCGCAGCAGCGCGGTGCCCGCGATCGCGCCCAGCGCGAGGCGCCCGACCACGCTGGCGATCCCGATCGCCCCGATCAGTCCTGCGGCGGGCACCGGGTCGATCCCGCGCTCCTCGGCGTAGGACGGCAGGTGGACGAACGGCACGAACAGCGCCAGGGAGACGAGCACGGTGGAGAGGTACAGGCGACGGTAGGCGGCGTCGCGGACCGCCTCTGAGAGCGGGAACCCCGCCTGATGCTCGGCCAGCGGCGCCGGAGCGGCGGCGACCGCGGCGCCCAGCAACGCGATCACGCCGACCGCCGCCAGCACGAGGTACGCGTCGCGCCAGCCGATCTCCTCGATCAGCGCGGCCGTGGCGGGCGGGAACGCGAGCGTGCCGACGCCGATGCCCGCCACGGCGACCCCGAGCGCAAGCGTGCGGCGCTCGACGAACCAGCCGCCGACCAGCGCGACCATCGGCACGTACGCGCACGCCACCCCGATGCCGACCCCGAGCCCGTAGGCGAGGAGCGCGATGGCCAGCGAGCCCGCCTGCGAGGTCGCCACCAGCCCGAGCCCGAGGGCCGCGGCGCCCACGAGCAGCACCCGCCGCGGGCCGAAGCGGTCGGCCGCCGCGCCGCTGACGCTGCCGAGGCCGAAGTAGAGCAGCGAGGTGAGCGAGAAGAAGCCGGCCGCGACCGCCCGCCCCGCGCCGAAGTCGGCCCGCAGCTCCTCCAGGAACGCGCCGTAGGAGTAGGCGATCCCGAACGCGACGGCCATCGAGGCGAACGCCGCGCCGGCGACGCCCCATGCGCGGCGCGAGTCCGTGGCGGCGGCGCTCATCCCGCGCGGACCGTACAGTGCGCCGTCATGGCGTTCGCACCGGTCGGGAGGGCGGAGCTCGAGGCGGTCACGTCGCACGGCGTGCGCCTGCGCGCCGGCACCGTGCTCGTGGAAGTCGCCGCGCTCGCGCCGGACCTGTTCCGCGTCGGCCTGTTCCCCGGCGGCAAGCCCGCCGAGTACGGCTCGGAGGCGGTCGAGCGAGACGACTGGCCGGCCACGGCCGAGTGGCGCGACGGCGCACTCGTCACCCCCGAGGCGACCGCGCACGTCGAGCTCGACCCGCTGCGGATCTCGTTCTCCGACGCGCACGGCACCTTCTCCGCCGACGACCCCGGGCTGGAGATCGGCGACGGGTCGGCGCTGCGCGTCCGCAAGGCGCGGGGCGAGGGCGAGCGGTACTTCGGCTGCGGGGAGCGCACGGGCGGCCTGGAGAAGACGGGCTCGCACCAGCTGTTCTGGAACATCGACCCGCCCGAGGGGCACTCGGCGTCGATGAACAACCTGTACACGTCGATCCCCTTCGCGCTCAGCCTGCGCGACGGCGTCGCGCGCGGCCTGTTCGTCGACTACCCGGGGCGCTCCGAGATGGACCTCGCGAAGGCGGATCCGGAGCGGATCGAGGCGACCGTCTCCGGGGCGCTCGTCTACTACGTCTTCGCCGGCCCCACCCCCCGGCGCGTGCTCGAGCGCTACACGGAGCTGACCGGCCGGATCGGGATGCCGCCGCTGTGGGCGCTCGGCAACCACCAGTCGCGCTGGGGCTACGAGACCGCGGACGAGATCCGCGAGATCGCGGCCGGCTTCCGCGAGCGCGACATCCCGTGCGACGTCATCCACTTCGACATCGAGCACATGGACGGCCACCGCGTGTTCACGTGGGAGCCCGAGCGGTTCCCCGACCCGCGCGGGCTGATCGAGCAGCTGCGCGCCGACGGCTTCCGGGTGGTCTGCATCACCGACCCGGGCGTGAAGGTCGACGAGGGCTACGAGCTGTACACGAGCGGGCGCGAGCGCGGCCTGTTCTGCCGCGACGCGCGCGGCGACGAGTTCCGCAACGTCGTCTGGCCCGGGATGTGCGCGTTCCCCGACTTCACCGACCCGGCCGCGCGGGAGTGGTGGGGCGAGCACCAGGCCTCGCTGCTCGAGCTGGGCGTGAGCGGCGTGTGGTGCGACATGGACGAGCCGGCGATGTTCGTCCCCGACCGCGCCACCATGCCCGACGACGTCGCCCACCGGGGCGGCCGCCTCCACGTCGAGGTCCACAACGCCTACGGATCGGCCATGGCGCGCGCCGCGTACGAGGGCATGCGCCGCACGCAGCCGGAGAGGCGGCCCTTCGTGATCACCCGCGCCGGCTACGCCGGGCTGCAGAAGCACGCCATGCAGTGGACGGGGGACAACTCCTCGTGGTGGGAGCACCTGTGGATGTCGATGCCCCAGCTGCAGAACCTCGGGCTGTCGGGCGTCGCGTTCTGCGGCGTCGACGTCGGGGGGTTCTTCGACGACTGCCACGGAGAGCTGCTGGCCCGCTGGACCGAGTTCGGCGTCTTCCAGCCGTTCTGCCGCAACCACTCCTGCAACGGCACCGCCCACCAGGAGCCGTGGGCGTTCGGGGAGCCGTGGGAGAGCGTGTGCCGCGACATGATCCGGCTGCGGATGCGGCTCCTGCCGTACCTGTACGGGCTCTTCGACGAGGCCGCCCGCACCGGCGCGCCGGTCCTGCGCCCGCTGCTCTTCGAGCACCCTGACGATCCCGCGACCTACACCGCCGACGACGAGTTCCTGCTCGGCGACGCCCTGCTGGTGGCGCCCGATCACGCGGCCCGGGATCGAGCACCGCCACGTCTACCTGCCCGCCGGCACGTGGGCGCACTGGTTCACCGGCGAGCTGATCGAGGGGCCCGCCCACGTGCTCGCGCATGCGCCGCTGGGCACGCCGGCCGTGTACGCCCGCGCCAACGCGCCGATCCCGCTGTGGCCGGCGCTGGAGAGCACCGCCGGCGGCACGCCGGAGGAGCTCACGCTGCGGGTGTACGCCGCCCCCGGCGCGAGCCCGGTCGAGCGCGAGCTCTACGAGGACGAGGGCGACGGGTACGGCGCCGTGGCGCGGCGTACCGCGTGGTGCGACGGCGCGACGCTGCGGGTGTCGGCCCGCGAGGGCTCCTACGAGCCGCCGCGCGAGCGCCTGCGCGTCGAGGTCTTCGGCGGCGCGGAGCACGAGCTGGCCGAGACGGGTGCCGCGGCCGAGATCGCGATCGGCCTACCCTCAACGGATGGATCCTGACGATCTCCTGACCGGTCCGGCCGTCGAGGCTGCGGTCGCGGCCCTGGCCGAGCGCAACCACCACCATCTCGAGCAGATGGCGCCCGACGAGAAGGCTGACGCCCTCGGCCACTGGCGCGAGCTCGCGATCACGGTGCTCACGGCCGCGCGAAGCGCGGCCGGGTCAGGCGTCGCCGGCGAGGAGTCCCACGGGCGCGCGACGATCGTGCTCGAGGACGCCGGCACCGAGGAGGTCACGGTCCACGCCACCTTCTGGCCGGAGATGCAGGACCTCGGCGGCGGCGAGGTCGCCGCCACGCCCGCCCAGATCGCCGCGCTGGAGCTGCTCGAGCAGCTGACCGGCGGCGAGGACGAGGACGAGGACGACTCATGAGCGACCGCGACGACGGGCTGCAGATGACGCGCGCCGACTACGAGCGGCTCGAGAAGGAGATCGAGCACCTCGAGACGGCCTCGCGTGGCGAGATGGCCGAGCGCATCAAGGCCGCCCGCGAGCTCGGCGACCTCAAGGAGAACGCCGAGTACCACGACGCGAAGGACGCGCAGGCGATCCTGGAGACGAAGATCCTGCGGCTGCGCGACCAGCTCGTGCGCGCCGAGGTCGTCGAGGCCGAGGCGGCCTCGGGCAAGGTCGGGTTCGGCTCGACGATCGTGCTGACCGACCGCGACTCCGGCAAGGAGCTGCGCTACACGCTCGTCTCGGCGGTCGACGCCGACGCGGCCGGGGGCAAGCTCTCGATCGAGTCGCCCGTCGGCCAGGCCCTCACGGGGCGCCGGGCGGGGGACGTCGTCGACATCCCCACGCCCAAGGGCAAGCGCGTCCTCGAGGTCGTCTCGATCAGCTAGCTGCTTCGGCGCGCTTGACGCCGACCAGCGCCTCGTAGAACAGCGGGTCGCCGGACACGTCGAGCCGGTGCCGGTAGCGGCGCCGGCCGCGCTGCTCGATCCCCGCGCGGCCCTTGAGCATGTCGCGGATCAGCTCCTGGAACCCGGTGTCGTCCTCGGCGCCCAGGAAGTCGGACTTGATGTTGAACGCGACCCAGCCGTCGTCGTCGACGAGGTCGTAGGCGGCGAGGAACACCTCGGGCGGGATGTCGCCGAAGCCGAGGGCGGCGACCGAGGTCATGACCTTGAAGTCGCGCGCCTGGAGCTTGGCCAGGATCTCCTCGCCCGGGTCGGTCATGTCGCACACGAAGTAGTCGGCGTACACGTCGGGGCGGTCGCGCTTGGCGGCCTCGCCGGCCTCGGGGATGATGTCGACGCCGACGATCTCCTTGAAGCCGCGGTCGCGCAGCGCCTCGCCGACGATGCCGTTGCCGGCGCCGAGGTCGAGCACCGGCAGCGTGGCCGGGTCCTGGCCGGCGGCGCGCACGGCCTCGAGCAGCAGGTCGCTGACGACCTCGGGCGACTCGCACTTGAGCTTCTCGTAGAAGATGTGCTCGTAGAGGCCCGGGACCTCGTAGATCCGCCCGTAGTCGTGGAAGCGGATGCGCTTCGTCTCGCCGCCGATCGTGACCTCGCACCACTCCTGGTCCTGACTGAGGTCCTCCTCCGTCTGCTTGGGGAACCGGACCTGGTGGGGAGTCGATGAGAGAGACATATCTCGATCCCTACCCGACATTTCGCACCTCACACCGGTCGCAGGAGCGCTGCCGCGTCCCATCCGGCGGCCTCGGAGCCCGCGCGGTAGGCGCTCTCGAAGAAGGCGAGCAGGTCCTGCCCGTCTCGCACTGCATCGTATGGCAGCACGGCCAGCGACCCGCCGCCGGTGTCCTGCCACTCGGCGGCGGCGGGCTCGAGCGGGTGGTCGCGCAGGCCGGGCGGCTCGGGCGCGGTGTAGCTGTAGAACGCCGGGAACGGCGTGCGGCGGTCGTCGCCCGGCCACCAGCCGAACGCGATCACCTCGTGCGAGTAGGCCTCGGCGGTGATCGCGGTCGGCGCCCGGCATCGCGGGCGCCGGGCGCCCCGAGAAGCGCGCGTGGGCGATGTCGAACGAGTGCCAGAACACGTGCACCGGGCTCTGCTTGCCGTTGAAGCCCGACCGGAACGTGTCCAGTGCGGCGTTGGTGAGCCGCAGCGCGTGCCAGTAGCGCCCGACGGCCTCGGCGTCGTAGGCGTCGTGGATCGTGTCCTCGGCGAACGGCGGGCTGTCGCCGAGGTCGAACGGCTTCGCGAGGATCTCGACCTCGATCCCCAGCTCGCCCAGCGCGGCGAACAGGTCGTCGTAGAAGCGCGCGCACGGCGATCCCAGCGGGAAGCCGGCCTCGCGCCCGTCGCTGGTTCGCACCCGCAGGCGGTGGTCGACGAAGTCGAGCTCGATCTCCGCGGTCGCGTCCCCGGTGGGCATCGGGCCGGTCGTCAGCCCGCGCGCCGACACGTACAGCGTCACGTGCCACCAGTGGTTCAGCGGCGGCACGAGCGCCATCCGCACCTTGCCGACCATCTGGGCGTAGCGATGGAGCGTCTGCTTGGTGGGCTCCCAGTCCGCGTAGGGCAGGGGCGGCCAGCTCATGAGCCGCGGAGCACGAACGCCACTTCGTCGAGCACGCACCACGACCACTCCTCGCCCGGCTCGACCGAGCGCATGATCGGGTGCGAGGTCTCGGCCGCATGGCCGCTCGCGTGGCGGTTCGGCGACGAGTCGCAGCAGCCGATCTTGCCGCAGCTCTGGCACATCCGCAGGTGCACCCAGCGGTCGCCGGTCTTCAGGCACTCCTCGCAGCCGGCGATCTCGTCGGGCGGGTCCACGAACGCGACCTGATCGAGGTGTGAGCACTTCGCCATCTCCACGAACGGTACCCGAGTAGATTCGCCGGCCATGGCCGCGCTCGAGGACTTCCCCCGCCACCAGCTCACCTTCGGCCCCTCCCCCGTGCACCGGCTGGACCGCCTGACGGCCCATCTGGGCGGCGCGCAGCTGTGGGCCAAGCGCGACGACTGCAACTCCGGGCTCGCGTACGGCGGCAACAAGACGCGCAAGCTCGAGTACCTCGTCGCCGACGCGCTGGCCACCGGCTGCGACACGCTGGTCTCGATCGGCGGCGTGCAGTCCAACCACACGCGCCAGGTCGCGGCGGCCGCCGCGCGCTGCGGGCTCGGCTGCGTGCTCGTGCAGGAGAGCTGGGTCGACTGGCCCGACGTCGTCTACGACCGGGTCGGCAACATCCAGCTCAGCCGGATCATGGGCGCCGACGTCCGGCTCGTGCGGGCGGGGTTCGGGATCGGCTTCAAGGAGAGCTGGGAGCAGGCGCTCGAGGACGTCCGCGCCGCCGGCGGAACGCCCTACGCGATCCCCGCCGGCGCGTCCGACCACCGGCTCGGCGGCATGGGCTTCGCGGGCTGGGCGCGCGAGGTGGAGGCGCAGGAGCGCGAGCTGGGCGTGTTCTTCGACACGATCGTCGTCTGCTCGGTCACGGGCAGCACGCAGGCGGGCATGATCGCGGGGTTCGCCGACCGCGAGCGGGAGCGGCGCGTGATCGGGATCGACGGCTCGGCCAAGCCGGAGGAGACGCGCGAGCAGGTGGCGCGGATCGCGCGCAACACCGCGGCGCTGATCGGCGTCGAGCGGGACCTGCGCGAGGACGAGATCGTCCTCGACGACCGCTGGCACGCCGGCATCTACGGCATCCCGGACGAGACCACGCTCGACGCGATCCGTCTCGCCGGCCGGCTGGAGGGCATGATCACCGACCCCGTCTACGAGGGGAAGTCGATGGCGGGCATGATCGACCTCGTCGCCTCCGGCGAGATCGCCCGCGACTCCACGGTGCTCTACGCGCACCTCGGCGGGCAGCCGGCGCTGAACGCCTACGCCGCGCTGTTCACCGCTTAGCGCCGGCGCGGTGCGACGCGCGGGGCCACGGCCGCGCACTCGATGCACAGCACGACGTCGGGCATCGCCTCCAGGCGCTTGGCCGCGATCGGCTTGCCGCACGCGTCGCAGAGCCCGTAGGTGCCCTCGTCGAGCTTGGCCAGCGCGCGCTCGGTGCGCTCCAGCCCGGTCTCGAGCGACGTGCCGACCCCGATCTCGGTCAGGCGGCTGATCGCCTCGACGGTGCCGTCCCCGATGCGCTTGCCGAAGCCCTGCGCCGTGCCGCGCTCGGGGCGCTTGGCGAGCGCGGCGATGCGCTCGCGGGTCTCGTCCCGGCGCAACTCGAGGTCACGGCGGATCGCGTCGAGGTCGGCCACGCCTCAGAACATAGATCAGGCCGCCGCGCCGTCGACCGCCTGCCGCGTGGTCAGCGCTGCGCAGCCGACGAGCCAGACGGCGAGCAGCCACAGATAGGCGTGCGGCTCCAGGCCGAGCCGCGCGAGCTGGAAGGTCGCGATCAGGACCAGCACGCGCACGAGGCCCGACACCCTGCGCCCGGCCACCAGGAACGCGCGCGTGCCCGCGAGGTAGATGCCGACGCCCACGCACGCCAGCCAGTAGGCGATCGGCGGCGGGTCCTCCTCCAGCAGCAGCCCGACGCCCGAGGCCGTCAGCAGCAGCGCGAAGGCGGGCAGCATGTGGCCGACGGCGAAGATCGCGCGGGCGATCGTCGGCGACCCGCCGGAGAGCTCGAGCACCTTCAGGTTGACCTCGGCCGCCGAGTCGAAGTACACCCACCACAGCGCGGCGGCCAGCAGCATCACCGCGATGATCGGGCCGACGTCGTCGCCCACTGGGGCCTGGCCGGCCTCCACCATCACCTCGCCGAGCAGGATGATCAGGAACAGGCCGAAGCGCTCGGCGAAGTGGTGCGGGTCCAGCCGCTCCGCGGGGTCCTCGGGGGCGAGCGATCCCCAGTCGTGGGTGCGGCGGACGTCGCGCGCCGCGTCGCGGTCCTCGCCCAGCATCACGCCCGACTCGCCGGCGATGGCGATCGCCCACAGGATGTACCGGAACGGCCCCGGCACCGCGGCCGAGATCGCGAACAGCGCCGCGGAGGCCAGGCACGCGCGCGCGATCCGGTGGCGCAGCACGTTCCCCGCCGCGCCTGGGCCGCCGGCGTGGGCGACCGCGAGCACCACCCGCGTGGCGGCGAGGGCCAGCGCGAACACCGCGCTGTCGCCGTGCGAGGCCGGCTCGATCGCCACCGCCGCGACCCCGGCCGGCACGCTGCCGGCCAGGAACAGCAGCCGCAGCGCGGGGGTGTCGGCGCCGTGGCGGTTGTAGAGCACCGCGAACCCGACCCAGGTCCACCAGAGCGTGAAGAACAGCCCGAGGGCGATCCACACGCTGCGCATCTCCGGCTCGCCGACGATCAGGTGGGCGAGCCGGCCGACGGCGAGCACGAACACGAGGTCCAGGTACAGCTCGACCCAGGAGACCCGCTTTCCCCCGTCGTCCATGACGGGGGATCATCGCGAACGCCCTACCCGAGGTGCTCGCCGAAGAAGGACGTGACGCGCTTCTCGTAGGCGTCCGGGTACTGGCGCAGGGCGGCTGTGTGGCCCGCCTTGGGCAGGTACCAGAGCTCTGACTTCTCACCGCCGGCCCTGTCGTAGATCTCGCCCCATTCCTTCTCGGCCTTGTTGGCGGAGATGATCAGGTGGGGAGCGCTGCCACGGGCGATCTGGTCGGCCAGCGACTCCTCAGGCCCGGAGCGGCCCTGGATGACCTCGATCGTCTTGAAGAGCACCCACATGGGCGCCTTGTCGAGGGTGCTGTCGCTGTACTCCTCGATGTCCTCGTAGCCGATCGCGGCGACGCCGTCGGCCACCACGGCCTTGACGTCGTCGCGACGCGCCGCGATGTCGATCGCGATGTCGCCGCCGGTGGAGAGGCCGAGCACGCCGACCCGCCCCGGCTCGACGTCGTCGCGCTCGGCGAGGAAGTCGAGCGCCGCGGCGGCGTCCTTCTCCCAGCCCCAGCCGTAGGAGTTGATGGTGCCCTCGCTGTTGCCGCTTCCGCGGGGGTCGTAGAGGAGCACGCCATAGCCGTGGCGGACGAGCATCTCGGCGTGGCGCAGCGTGCTGCGGCGGTTGCTCCCGCCGCCCGAGAGCATCAGCACCGAGGCGCCGTTCTCCGACGGGCGGTACCAGCCTTCGAGATCCACGCCGTCGGAGGCGGTGAAGCTGACGGTCCGGTACTCGGCGCTCGGCGGGCTGCCGACGTCGCGGTGCAGGGAGTGGATGTCGGTCATGCCCATCCCGACGGGGCCGAAGAAGCCCACCACGGCGATGAGCGCGGCGGGGATCATCAGCACGCGGATCGCCCAGCGCTTCGCGGGCGTGGAGGCGCCCTCGCCGCGATGGCGGAAGGGGATCCAGGCCGCGAGGCCGACGAGCACGACGCCGCCGGCCAGCGCCAGGGCGCCGGTCACGTCGTTGGCGGTCGCGCCCTCTTGGAGCATGTGGTGGACGTGGCGGCCGCCGTTGACGGTCGCGAGCACGCCGAAGGTGAAGGAGATCGCGGCCCGGCCGCCGGGGCGCAGCCGCGGGAACCAGAACGCGGCGGCGAAGGTGGCGATCACGGCGATCACGGCCGCCAGCGCGTGCTGGGTGATGGGGACGCCTGGACCGGGGAGCAGGAAGGCGTCGTCGAGCGCGTGGGCGAGCGCGAGCGCGGCGGCGCCGCGGAAGACGAGCGCCTCGCTGACGCGGAGCTTTGAGGTGGTGGGCACGCCAGCAAGCCTCCCGATCGCGGGCCCGCGCTCCCAGGGGGCGGCCACGCGTCTTCATGGTCTCCTCATGCCCGGGGGCGGTGCGGCTGCCCGCACCGCGCCGGCTCAGCCCAGCGGCACCGCGTACAGCCCTGACGTCGCTCCGCATCACGCGCTCACCGTGCGCGCGCTCCCAGCGGGCGACCTGCCGCGCCGATCACTGCGCGCCGCCAATCCCGAGGAACGCGCCGGAGCACGAACGACCTCGTGAGCCCGCAGCTCGGCGACCCAGAGCACCGGGACCAGCACGACGAGCGCGAGCGCGAGCGCTCGCACGCCTGGCCGGCGAGGTGACGGCGGCGTCGCCGGGCGGTCGCGCGAGCGCCTCTGGCACGTGTCGCCGGTCTCTGCCGTGTACTCGATGACGCCGAAACGACGATCCCGATCGCCGCGCCGGCCCATCCGGGCCCGTTCACTCGAGCGCCGCGATCGCGACGGCTGCGGCGGCTGCGACCACCAGGCACGTCAAACCGCGCCGATGAGGCCCTGCCGCACGGGATGGAGATCCATAGGTTCCACTTACCCGCAATGCTGAGGATCGCTCACCGCGACTCGCGCTCGGAGGCGATGCCGATCACGACGCCGACGGCGGCGCAGGCTGCGATCAGCGCGATCAGGAGCGTCCCGTCGAAGTCGAGGATCCACTTGAAGAGGGCGCGGCCGACCCAGCCACCCGCGACGGCGCCGAGCAGCGCGTGGCCCAGAACACGTGAGGTCATGCCGCCATCGTCGGCCGTGTGCGCCGACGCGACCACGGCCGGGAGTCGGGAGCCGACCCCTACTTAGGTCTGGTCCATGCCGCCGATTCGAGGCGCGCGCCCGGAGAGGTGGAACGCGGCGACGATCACCAGGCCGGTGCCGAGCCAGATCAGCCCGACGGTCTTGGCCGCGACGTCGGCCTTGTAGAGCACGACGGCGATGATCACCGCTCCTATCGCCGGGGCGACGATGTGGCGCCACAGGTTCGGGTTCGGGCGCATGCCGTAGTGGCGCAGCACCGACAGGTGCAGCAGCAGGAAGGCCGACAGCGCGCCGAAGTTCACGAGCGTCGACAGCGTCGTGATGCCGTCGTCGCGCTCGGACATCCAGATCCCGACGCCGAGCGACACGACGGCGACGAGCAGCGTCGCCCTCACCGGCACGCGGCGCGTCTCGGAGACGTGCGCGAGGAAGCCGGGGAGCTGGCGGTCGCGTGCCATCGCGTACAGCAGGCGCGACGTCGCGGCCTGGGCGACGAGCGCGTTGGCGATCCCCCACGCGATCGCGGTGGCGACGGCCGTCAGCACGTTGAGCCAGTGCCCGCCGGCCACCTCGGCCGCGTCGTAGAACGCGGTGCCCTCCGGGTCGCCGTTGTCGATCAGACCCTGCGGGTCGGGCACGAGCAGCGCCGCGATCCATGTCTGGACGATGAACAGCACGCCGGCGATCGCCAGCCCGAAGACCATCGCCCGCCCGATCCGGCGCGCGCCGTCGCGGTTCTCCTCCGCCAGGGTCGAGATCCCGTCGAAGCCGAGAAACGAGAGGACGGCGATCGAGACGGCGCCGAACACCAGCCCGAACGAGTACGTGTCCGGGTTGTAGAGCGGGTCGAACGAGAAGCCCTGCCCCTCGCCGCCGATCAGCGCGCCGACGCCGATCACGCAGAACAGCGCCAGCACGATCAGCTCGGCGATCAGCATCCCGATGTTGAACTTCGCCGTGAACTGGATGCCGAGCGAGTTGACGATCGTGTTCACGACCACGAAGAACACGACCCACAGCCACACCGGGATCTCGGACACCAGCGAGTTCAGCGCCACCGCGCCGACCACGTACAGCAGCGCCGGGACCAGCACGTAGTCGAGGAGGATCTGCCAGCCCGCGATGAAGCCGACGCTCGGGTGCAGCCCGCGGCCCGCGTACGTGTAGACGGAGCCGGCCATCGGGAACGCCCGAGCCATCTCGGCGTAGGACAGCGCGGTGAACGCCATACCGACGCCGCCGATCACGTAGGCCAGCGCCACCATCCCGCCGGAGGCCTGGAACACGCTGCCGAAGATCCCGAACGGCGCGATCGGGACCATGAAGATCAGGCCGTAGACGAGCAGGTCCCGGAACGACAGCTCCCGGCGGAGCTCCTGCTTGTAACCGAACCTCTCGACCGACTCGTCGACCGCTGCCATCCCGCGCGGCTGTCTACCCCCGCGAGCCCCGCGCATATCATCGCGGCGCCGTGATCTTCTACGAGCCCCACGCGCGCGACCGCTCGCTGCTGCCCCATGACCCGTTCAAGGCGCTCGTCGCGCCGCGGCCGGTCGGCTGGATCTCGACGCTCAGCGAGGACGGCGCGGTCAACCTCGCGCCGTACTCGTTCTTCAACGCCGTCGGCGAGGGGCCGCCGATGCTCGGGTTCTCGAGCACGGGCGCCAAGCACTCCGCCACCTTCGCGGGCGAGCGCGCTGAGTTCGTCTGGAACCTCGCCACCTGGGACCTGCGGCACGAGATGAACGCCACCTCGGCGTCGCTGGCCCGCGGCGAGAACGAGTTCGAGCACGCCGGGCTCGAGATGGCGCCGTCGCGCATCGTGGCGCCGCCGCGCGTGGCCGCCACCCCATGCGCGATGGAGTGCCGCGTCGTCCACACGGCCGAGCTGCGCGACGTGGACGGCAACCCCGCCGACCAGTTCCTCACCGTCGGCCAGGTGGTCGGCGTGCACCTCGACGAGCGCTTCGTCGACGGCGACGGGATCGTCGACACGGCCGCGATCCAGCCGATCGCGCGCTGCGGCTACAAGGGCGGCTACGCGGTCGTCCGCGAGCTGTTCGACATGCCCCGCCCGACCTGATCGCCGTCGGACATGCGAACATACGTTCGTGTCAAGCGACGGATCGCCCTACGCCCGGTTCCAGCGAGCGCTGAAGACCGGCAACCTCACCATCATCCGCGCGGCGGCCGGAGACCTGCCGCGCGTCGACCTCGGTGACGCGCTGTGCGTCTGCATGGCGATCCGCGCCGCCGAGCCGGACCGCTTCGAGCGCGCCGCGCTGCGCTGGCTGGCCCGCTTCGCCGCCGAGCGCGCCCGGTCGGTGACCGACGTGCGGGAGGCGGCGGCCGCGCTGGCCGCCATCCCTTACAACCCGGAGGAGGCGCTGCTCACCCTCCAGACGTTGTGCCGGTGAGGCGCCCGAGCGCCTCGGCGACGTCGATGTCGCCGTCGAGCAGAAAGACCTCCGCCGCCGCGTCGGGCCTGGTGTTGTTGGTGCTCATGAACGTCCGTACCGCGCGGCCCGTGTAGCGCTCGACGACCTCGACGAGGTCGCCGCGCATCGTCTCCTGGAACGCCCGCCGCATCCCCAGCACCTCGTTGTTGCGGCCGGCGCCCACGAGCACGCGCTCGGCCTTGGTCATGGTCTCGCGGAGGACCACGACGACCAGGTCGCCGTCGATCGTCGTCTTCGCCTGGGTCGGCCCGCGGCCGGTGTGCTCGCTGAACAGCCGCACGACCGACGATGAGATCGCCGCCGCCAGCGGCCCGGGCTCGAGCGGGTGGTCGGGATGGATGGGCAACACGGCCCCGTTTCCGCCTCCCTCGAAGGCTGGCCGTGCGCAAGGCGGAGGAAGGCGACGCGAGAACCCGACGACGGAAAAATGACTCTACCGCGTTCCTCCGGATTGGTAGCCTCGACTCTCGACCGGAAACTCCGCCGCGCGCCCACCCCCGGGACCGTGGCGTTGGGTCCAGAAGGCGGTTCTATGCCCACTCCCCAGCGGGCGCTGATGACCAAAGGTGACGGCGGTGGCCCGGACGGGTTCAAGGACGTCGCCGTGATCGCGTTGCCGGCCGATCGCAAGGCCCCGGGCGCCGCACGGCTCGTGATCACCAACTCCGTCGGCCCGCTCATCCCGGCCGCCGTGCTCTCCGACGCGATCCTGCTCGCCAGCGAGCTCGTCAGCAACGGCGTGCTGCACGCCGGGCTCGACGAGCGCGACACGCTGCGGATGCGGGTCCGGCTCTCGGACACAACGCTGCGGCTGGAGGTCGAGAACCCGGGCGTCACCGGCGACGTCCTCGCGCGCCCGCCGGATGCCGCGGTACCGAACGGATTGGGGCTCGACCTGGCGGCGCTGCTGAGCACGCGCTGGGGCGTCTCGCGCGAGGCCGACACCAGCGTCTGGGTCGAGCTCGCGCGGACCGGCTAGGAGTCCGTCGAAGAAGGGCGACCCGACCGGGGCGGCCGAGCCGTGGATGCCGGGCGACGCACGAGGGTGAAGCCAATAGTGGTGTTATTGGCGACCGCTCGGGTGGCGATCCGGCGCCGCGGATCGGCTGCATCCGGGCGTGTCGGTTTCTTTGACGGGCTCCTCAAGAGTCGAAGCCGAGGCCGAGGCGGTCGAGCGTGCGCAGCCACAGCCCGCGGCGGCCCGCGGCGAGGTCAGCGGCGGCGAGCCGGTTGCGCGTGAGCTGGATGACCGCCGTGCGCAGCGGCTCGGGCGGGAACGGCACCGGCTTGCGGCGCACGTAGCGCAGCCGCGTCGCCTCCGTGTCGCGGCCGTCGAGCAGGTCCAGCGCCACGCGGGCGCCGAAGCGCGTCGCCACCACGCCGAGGCCCGTGTAGCCGGTGGCGTAGGACACCGTGCCGCCGTGTGCGGTGCCGAAGAACACCGAGAACCGGCTGCAGGTGTCGATCGCGCCGCCCCAGCGGTGCGTGAAGCGCACGCCCTCGAGCTGCGGGAACGTGGCGGAGAAGTGCTGCGAGAGGCGCCCGAACACGCGGTCGTCGACGTCATGCTCGGGCCCGACCGGGCCGCCGAAGCGCCACACCGCGTCGTAGCCGCCGAACACGATCCGGTCGTCAGCCGTGCGGCGGTAGTAGTGGAACTGGTTGCCCATGTCGCCGACGCCCTGGCGGCGCTCCCACCCCACGTCGGCCATGCGCGGGCCGAGCGGCTCCGTGGCCAGCACGTAGTCGTAGACCGGGACGACGTAGCGGCGCATCGAGCGCAGCAGCGGCGGGAACGCGCTGGTGGCGAGCAGCACCCGCCGCGCGCGCAGGCGGCCCTGGGCGGCGACGACCGTGACCTCGTCGCGACCGGGCTCCAGCGCGCTCACCCACGTGTGCTCGTGGATCCGCACGCCGGCGCGGGACGCCGCCTCGCGCAGCCCTGCGGCCAGCTTGCCGGGGTCCAGCGTCGCCGCGCCGGTGTGGTCCCACAGCGCGCCGCGGTAGGTCGGCGAGGCGACCTGGGCGCGGGTCGCGGCCGCGTCGAGCAGCTCGACGTCGTGGCCGTGCGCGCGGCGCAGCTCGGCCTCCTCCCCCAGCCACTCGTCCTGATGGGGCTCGAGCGACACCAGCAGCTCGCCCGAGTCGTCGAGGTCGCAGTCGATCCCGTGGCGCTCGAGGTCGGCCCGCATGCCGGCGAAGTTCTCGAGCCCGAGCCGCTCCAGCACGTCCATCTCGCCGGCGAACCGCGAGAGCCCGTTGGCGATCCCGTGCGTGAGCGAGGAGATCGCGAAGCCGCCGTTGCGCCCGCTGGCGCCGAACCCGGCGGTCTCGCCCTCCAGCAGCACGACGTCGCGCGCCGGGTCGTCGGCCTTCGCGTGCAGCGCGGCCCACAGCCCGGTGAACCCGCCGCCGACGATGCACAGGTCGGCCTCGGCGGCGCCCGTGAACGGCGGCCGCGCGTCCTGGGGCCGCGCGGCGTCCATCCACAGCGCGCGCGGCTCCGCGTCGGCGAACGCCGCGAGCTCCGCGGCGGTGGGGTCGGTCGCGGGCCAGGGCGATGCCATCCGGAGCGGGACGCTATCGCTGCGGGGCCACCCCGTACCCGTCGTAGCCGCCGCGGCGCTCCACGACCTCGAAGAACAGGCCCGGCCCGGCGGGCGCGGTGTAGAAGTGCAGCAGCTCGCCGCCGCCCGGCGGGGCGTCGTAGAGGATCCCCAGCCCGCGCATGCGCTCGACGACTCTCCGGGTCGAGATCCGTGCGGGCGGCGAGGTCGTCGTAGTAGTTGCCGGGGACCTCGAGCAGCGGCACGCCGCGGTCGCGCATCCCGCTCGCCGCCGCGAACACGTCGTCGCTGGCCAGCGCGACGTGCTGGACCTCGGAGGCGGCCGTCCCGACGGCCGGGACGGTGAGCGCGAACCGCACGCGCCCGTCGGCGCTGCGCGCGGCGCGGCTGCGCACCAGCCCGTCCGGCGCGGCCAGCTCGTCGCCGTCCTGGAGCCGCAGGCCCAGCACCGAGCGGTAGAAGAGCGCCGCCTCGTCGAAGTAGTCGAACGGCTGCGAGAGCGCGACGTGGTCGATGCCGCCGATCTCCGGCGCTCCGGGGCCGGGCGGGCCCGCGGTCAGGAAGTCGCCGAGCCAGCCGTGGCCGGCGTCGGTGCGGCAGAAGAAGACCGACGTGCCGTCGGGCGCCGCGATCGCCGACAGGTCGGCCTCGTCGGGCCCGCGCTCGCGCGGGAGCACCGGGGCGAGCAGCGCCTCGGCGCGGTGCGCGGAGCCGATCGGGTCCGCGCTCTCGACCCCGATGGCCACGATCCGCGGCCCGTCCCCCGCCTCGTGGTTGACGAGCACGCGCGCGTCGCCCAGCCGCCACAGCTGCACCGCCTTGGTGCGGTGCTGCCCCGCGTGGCGGAAGCCCATCGAGATCAGCAGCCGCTCGAGTGCGGCGGCGTCCGCCGGCGCCACCGCCAGCTCGGCGAACGCGTAGCCGTCAAGCGCGCTCGCGGGCGGCAGCCGCGTCCTCGAGCAGCAGCAGCGACCGCATCGCGTCGACCGCCATGCGCGCCGGGTCGGCCTGGCGGAAGACGTCGTTGAAGACCTCGAGCGAGAGCGGCCCGGCGTAGCCCGTGGCGAGCACGTGGCCGAGGAACGCCGGCAGGTCGAACCCGCCCTGGCCGGGGAAGCAGCGGTAGTGGCGGCTCCACTGGAGCACGTCCATCACCAGGTGCGGCGCGTCGGCGAGCTGGAGGTAGAAGACCTTCTCGCCGGGGATCTCGCGGATGCCGGCGGGGTCGGCGCCGCGCGAGAGGATGTGGAAGGAGTCCAGGCAGGTGCCGAGCGCCGGGTGGTCGGCGGCCTCGACGATCCGCCACGCGTGGTCGTAGTCGCGCACGTGGCGCCCCCAGGCGAGCGCCTCGTAGGCGATCCGCGCGCCGTGCGCCGGCGGCCAGCTCGGCCAGCGAGCGCAGCTGCTCGGCGGCGAGCGCGTCGTCGTCGATCGCCGCCTCGGAGACGTTCGAGCACACGAGCAGCAGTGTCGGCGCCGAGCTCCTCCATCACGGCGAGCTTGCGCCTCGGCGCGCCGGAGGTTCGCCCGCAGGCGATCCTCCGGCACCGCCTCGAAGTCGCGGAACGGCTGGTAGAGCCCGATCCGCAGGCCCAGGTCCGCGACCCGCTCCCGGACCTGGGCCGGCGTCAGCGGCGACGCGATCAGGTCGGGCTCGAACAGCTCCACCTCGTCGAAGCCGGCGGCGGCGGCCGCCGCCAGCTTGTCCTCGAGCGTGCCGCTCAGGCAGACGGTCGCGATCGACCGCCTCACAGGTTCCCGAACTGGTCGACCCCCACGATCACCGACGTGGTGCCGAGCAGCAGGATCGCGAACACCATGATCGCGAGCCGGTAGCCGCGCAGCTTGAGCTCGTCGGGGAGGTAGCGGCGGTTCGTGACCACCAGCAGGCAGGAGTACACGAACATGATGAACCCGCCCAGCACGGTCGAGATCGTCACCAGCACGAGCGGCTGGTCGAAGCCGGCGAGCAGGATCGAGACGCCGAACACGATCATCAGCCACACGACGGCGAAGTACAGCTTGCTCTCGGTCCAGCGCTTGCTCTCGGCCGTGTAGCCCACCCGCACCACGTCGGCGACCAGGCGCGAGACGTAGTCGACGATGCCCAGCGCGGCCGCGAACAGGCTGACCGCGCCGATGACGAGGAACAGCGTGCCGAACCATTCGCCGACCCGCGCGTCGAGCACCGTCGCCTCGAGCGAGATGAAGTCGAAGCCGCTCTCGTCGGGCAGGTCGGGGTTGCCGTAGACGGTCGAGTAGGCGATCAGCGAGAAGACGGTGATCGACACCGTGGCGATGACCGCGAAGGAGACGAACTGCTCCAGGTTCGCGCGCTTCCACCACTCGCGCCAGCGCGACATGTTCGCCTCGTCCGTCGGGAACGAGTAGCGCTGCCCGGACAGCGCGGCCTCCTCCTCGCCGGTGATCGGCGACACGATCCGCGGGGCGTACTTCCCCATCCCGAACCCCTTGTCGCGGATCCAGTTGCTCTGGACGAGGTTGTTGGCGCCGCCCGCGCCCGCCGCCGCCAGGGCGCCGACGAGGATCGCGAGGTCGATCGACCCCGGGAACGAGCCGAAGCTCGTGACGACCTGCGACGTGTCCTTGTAGGCGGTCCCGCTCACCGCGGCGAACAGCGCCACGACGATGAACACCAGCAACACGGCGATCTTGAGGAACTCGACGCGCTCGACCGTCTGGTAGACGACCGGCGAGGCGGTCAGCACGGCCCCGATCACCAGCAGGCCGGCGATGGCGATCGTGTTGGGGTCCCCGCCGCCGACGGCGAAGGTCGTGATGGTCGCCGCGCGCCGTCGCCCACCCGGGCCAGGAGGTGGCGAGCAGCGCCAGCAGCACGAGGATCAGGGCCCACGGCTTCCACAGCCGCGAGAAGCCGGTGATCGCCGTCTGGCCGGTGGCCAGCGTGTAGCGCTCGATCTCCATGTTCACGAAGAACTGGACGGCGACGCCGACCACGGCGGCCCACAGGAACACCAGGCCCGCCTGGGAGGCGATGTAGGGGTAGAGGATGTACTCGCCGCTGGCGACCCCGACCCCCACCAGGATCACGCTCGGGCCGATCAGCTTCCGCAGCCGCGCGGGCTGCGGCATCTCCTTCTCGAGGACGTCGGGCGCCCCCGGGTCTGCGGCGGGTGGCCGCTCGGCGATCGTGCTCTCGGTCGTCATGCTCGCTCCTCCCCTGTTCACGCCGCCTGCCTGGCGGCGGCGATCAGCTCTCCGACATGGCGCAGCATCCGGTCGCGGTCCGGCCGGACGCCGGTGATCAGCTCCATCGATCCGGCCGCCTGCAGCGCGACCATGCCGGCGCCGTCGAGCGTCCGGCACCCGCGCGCGCGGGCGTCCTTGAGCAGCTGGGTCTCGATCGGCATGTAGACGACCTCGGCGACCCACAGCCCCTCGTGCAGAAGCTCCGGCGGGACGGCGCTGCCCGGATAGGCGGCCATCCCGGTCGGCGTGGCGTGGACGAGCCCGTCGGCGCCGGCCAGCAGTGCGCCCAGCTCGTCCAGCGACGCGGCCTCGGCGCCGAGGCGCCGCGCCAGCTCGCGCGCCCTGTCCTCCTCGGCGTCGAGGATCGTCAGGCGCCCCGCGGCGAGCCCGTAGGCGACCGCCGCGCCCGCGCCGCCCGCGCCCAGCAGCACGACGCTGCCGGTGGCGGCACCCGGAAGCCGGCTCCGGAACGCGTCGCGGAAGCCGGTCGTGTCGGTGTTGTGGCCGATCAGCCGGCCGCCGTCGCGCACGACGGTGTTGACGGCGTCGATCGCCTCCGCCTCGGGCGACAGCCCGTCCAGCGCCTGCGCGACGAGCTGCTTGCACGGGTGCGTGACGTTGAACCCGTCGAAGGCGGGGTCGCGCACCATCTCGCGCACGTCCTCCGGTGAGCGGCCGAGCTCGTCGAGGTCGAGCAGCTCATATGAGTACGCGAGCCCGAGGCGCTCCGCCTCCCGCTCATGCAGCGCCGGGCTCAGCGACTCGCCGATGCCCGCGCCGATCAACCCCACCCTGAATCGCACGTCGCCTCCCGTCAATGTACGAACTAGTACGTTCGTTCCACGGGAGCGCGGCGATCAAACCTCTACGATGCGCCCGTGGCTGAGCGCCGGCGCGACGCGGACCGCACGCGGCAGGAGATCCTGGACGAGGCCACGCGGGAGTTCGCCGACCGCGGCTTCGCCGGTGGGCGCATCGACGAGATCGCCGAGCGCACCCGCACGACGAAGCGGATGATCTACTACTACTACGGCGGCAAGGAGCAGCTGTTCGTCGCCGTGCTGGAGCGCGCCTACGCGGAGATCCGGGCCGCCGAGCAGCAGATCGACGTCGACGGCCTCGAGCCCGCCGACGCCATCCGCCGGCTCGCCGAGCTGACCTTCGACCACCAGGAGTCGCACCCCGACTTCAGCCGCCTGGTGGCGATCGAGAACATCCACCGCGCCGAGCACATCGGCGGCCGCGACGACTTCGCCGGCGCCAACAGCCCGGCCATCGAGCTGATCGAGCGGATCCTCGAGCGCGGCCGGCGCGACGGCACGTTCACGCGCGAGATCGACGCCGTCGACCTGCACATGATGATCAGCGCCTTCTGCGTGTTCCGGATGGCGAACCGGCACACGTTCGGCGCGATCTTCGACCGCGACCTCGCCGACCCCCGCCTGCGCGAGCGCTACAGGCGGATGATCGGCGACATGGTCGTGGACTATCTGAGCCCTGGCTAGGCCTCTTCCTGCGGGTCCTCGGCGGCCGCGATCGCGAGCGCGCTCTCGAGCACGACCTTGAGGTGGTCCTCCTGGACCGGCACGGCCCACTCGGCCAGCTCGCGCACCGCGGCGTTGCCGGCGCGCTCGTTGAGCTTGCGCAGGATCGCCCAGTGCCCGACCTCGCCGGCCTCGGCCATCGTGAGCCACTCGAACCCGTCGAGCGCCTCGTCCTCGCCCTCGAGATAGGTCTTCATCATCTCGCGCGCGTCGCCGCGGACGGTGCGGGCCTCGTCGAGGATCGCGGTCTTCTTGCCGTCGAAGCCCGACACGACGGCGGTTGCACGCTCCTCGGTCTCGACCGCCTCGTCCTTCATGCGGTCGAGCGTCGCGGCGAAGCCCTGCTCGTCCTCGTCGAGCATGCTCTTGACCTTGTCGACCGAGTCCCTGGCCGCGCCGGCCAGGCCGATCACCTCGGCGAGCTTGCTCTCGAGCTTCGTCAGCTCGGCCATCAGGAGATGGCGTCCTTGACCTTGCCGACGACGCCGTTGCCATCGGAGTCCTGGGCGACCACGCCGGTGGGCTCCTTGGGCAGGCCGGCCGCCTCGCGCAGGCGCTGGGCGATCTCCGCCACCTCGCCCGGCGCGGCGCTCGGGGCGAACACGGCCTCCTGCGCCGGCAGGTCGAACGCCGGAGCGCCCTCGGGGCTGGGCTCCTCGGCGACGGTGAGCGCCTCGCCCGTCTCCGGGTGCGGCCCGTTGAACACGGCGCCGATCTCCTGGAAGTCGCTCGGCGAGAAGCGGTAGAGCTTCGTGTGCTCGCCGCGCTGGATGTGCGGCTGGCACTCGGGGATCTTGTCCGTGGGGATCCGCGGCGACGGGAACAGCTTCATGAGGTCGACGCCGGTGAGGTTCTCGACCGCGCGGGCGTAGGCGATCTGGTGGACGCCGCCGCGCACGAGCAGGTAGCCCGTCAGCGCGCGGGCCGCGGGGTGCTCGACCATCTCGTAGACCTTGAGCTTGTTGTTGCGCGCCCCGGTCTCGAGGAAGAAGTTCCAGGTGAGGTCCTCGATCAGGTCACCCGTGGCGTTGACGTAGTCGCCGTTCCAGGGCTTGCCGTTGGAGTCCTGCACCAGCGCGGACGCGCCGCCCGCGATGAACTGCTGGGGGTTCGCCGATGCCCTTGACGCCGGTGAGGGACGCCTCGGGGGCCGGCGGGCCGCCTGCCGAGCCGGTGAGCATCGTGTTGATGGCGGTCGAGACGAGCTCGATGTGGCCGAACTCCTCGGCCGCGATGCTCGCCACCAGGTCGTAGAACGGCCGCGCGTTCTGCCGCGAGCGGAAGTTGAACGACTGGTACGTGTAGTTCATGAAGGTCGACATCTCGCCGAACTTGCCGCCCAGCAGCTCTTGGACGACGGCCGCGCCGGCGGGATCCGGGTCGGACGGCGGGGGCAGTTCGGTCTGGAGCCGATCGATACGCAAGATCATGGAGTAGGGCCTCCTACATAGGACAATGTCCAGGTTGCGCTACCCAACCGTGTCGAACCGGACACAATGTGGCGTGCCAATGGTTTCTTCCGAGACTCTTCGCCGCCACGGGCTGCGCAGCACGCCGCAGCGCAGAGCCATTCTGGGCGCCTTCGAGGGCGGCGTCGCCGAGCACCTGTCGGCCGACGAGGTCCACGCGCGCGCGCAGCAGACGCACCCCGAGCTGAGCCGCGCGACGGTCTACGCGACGCTCGCCGAGTTCACCGAGCTCGGCGTGCTGGGTGCCATCGGCGCCCCCGAGCCCGTGCGCTACGAGACCAACGCCGAGCCGCACGACCACTTCCGCTGCCGGGTGTGCCTGCGCAATTTCGACATCGACCTCCCGCCGCGCGACATCGCCGGGCTCGCGCCGCGGGGCTTCGCGGTCGAGCGCGTCGACACGAGGCTCGAGGGCGTCTGCGCCGACTGCGCGCAGTACGAGCGCGGGCTCGTCGTCAGGAGCGCGCTCGATGCGCGAGCCGGACCCGGCGGGCGACCTGCTCGAGCGCTCCGGCGTCGCGTATGCCTCGGTCGAGAGCCCGCTCGGACCGCTCCAGTTGGCCGCCGGCCCGGACGGGCTCGCGCGGCTGGCCTTCGAGGACCACGGGGACTTCGCCGCGATGCGCGAACGCGCCGGGCGCCGCCGCGGCGGCGTCGCTGCACGCGAGCACCTGCGCACCGCCACCGACGAGCTGGAGCGCTACTTCGCCGGGGAGCTGGAGCGGTTCACGGTGCCGGTCGACTGGGCGGCGCTCGGCGCGCCGCTCGGGGAGGTGCTGCGCGCGGCGACGGCGATCCCGTACGGGCGCCGCCGGTCCTACAGCGACCTCGGGCTGCAGGTGCCGCCGCGCGACATCGCCCGCGGCTACGGGGCGAACCCGGTCCCCGTCGTCGTCGCGTGCCATCGCGTGACGCGCGGCGCCGAGTCTCCGGACGCGTTCGTCGGCGGGGTCGAGCGCCGCCGCTGGCTCGAGTCCCACGAGCGCGGCCGCGGTTAGCCGTGCTCGAACTCGTCCTGGTCGCCTCGCTCGCTGCGGCCCTCACCGGCGCCTCCACGCTCGCCGCCTCCCGCTGGGGACACGAGATCGGGGGCATCCTCAGCGCCTTCCCGCTGATCGTCGGGCCGGTGCTGCTGCTCGGCGCGCAACGGGAGGGCGCCGGGTTCGCCGCCCAGTCCGCGGTGGCGACGCTGGCCGGCCTCGCGGCGCTGAGCGCCTTCGCGCTCGCCTATGGCCGCTCGGCCGTCCGCCGGGGATGGCGCGCGAGCCTTGCGGTGGGCTGGTGCGCCGCAGCGGCGCTCGGCACGCTGGCCGGGCGAGTGGAGATCGGCCTGGCCGCGGCGATCGCCGCGGCCGCCGTCTCGATCGCGATCGCCCGCGGCGCGCTCCCGCCCGCCGGCGGGTCGCGAACCGCGCTCCCGGCCCCGGCGTGGGAGCTGCCGCTGCGGATGGCGGCCACCGCGCTGCTGATCGTCGCGCTGACCATGGCCGGCAGCCGGTTCGGCCCGACCGTGGCCGGCGCGCTCGCCGCGCTGCCGACGCTCGCCTCCGTGCTCGCTGTCTTCACGCACGCCCGCCACGGCGTCGATGCGCTGCTCGGGCTCCTGCGCGGCATGCTCGGCGGGATGGTCGCGTTCGCCGCGTTCTGCGCGGTGGTGGCGCTGCTCGTGGACCGGGCAGGGATCGCAGCGGCGTTCGCCGCGGCGACGCTCGCCGCCATGGCGGTCCAGGCGGGCGCCTACGCCCCGGTCAGGACGGCGGGGTAGCGGATGCCGGACGCCGACCGACTGCGGGAGATCTTCGACGCGGCCACCTCGTTCACCGTCGGGCTCGAGGAGGAGGCGATGCTCCTCGACGCGGAGACGCTCGACCTCCTCCCGCGCGCCGCCGAGGTGCTCGAGCGGTGCGGCGACCCGCGCTACAAGCTCGAGCTGGCCGCCACGCAGCTGGAGATCGTGCTGCCGCCGTCGCGCACGGTCGCCGAGAGCGCGGCGGCGCTGGCCGCCGCCCGCCGGGACCTCGCCGCCGCCGCGCGCGGCATCGGCGTCCTCGCGGCGACGGGCGCGCACCCGTTCGCCGCTCCGCTGGGCAAGATCACCGACACCGAGCGCCATCGGGCGATCGCACGCGAGTACGGGCCGGTGGCCGAGGCGCAGCAGGTCGGCGCCCTGCAGGTCCATGTCGCGGTTCCCGGCCACGAGCGGACGCTCGGCGTCTACAACGCGCTGCGCTCCCACCTGCCAGAGCTGGCCGCACTGGCGGCCAACGCGCCGTACTTCGGAGGGCGCGACACCGGGCTCGCCTCCGTCCGCCCGAAGGTGGCGGACCTACTGCCGCGGCAGGGCGTGCCGCCCGCGATCGCGAGTTGGGAGGAGTACGCCGCCGGCCTGCGCTGGGGCGCGACGGTCAACGAGCTCCCGGCCACCGCCCGCTGGTGGTGGGAGCTGCGCCCGCACCCCGCCCACGGCACGCTGGAGCTGCGCGTGCCCGACGCGCAGTCCACGGTGGAGGACGCCGCCGCCGTGGCGGCGTTCGCACAGTCGCTCGTCCACTGGCTCGCCGCCCGCCACGACGCGGGCGAGCTCGATCACGCGGACCCCAGGTGGCGTATCGACGAGAACCGCTGGCAGGCGTGCCGGCACGGGCTCGACGCGCGGATCTCGCACCTGCGCGACGGCTCGGTCACGGTCGCGCGCGAGCTGCTGCACGAGCGCGTCGAGACGCTCCTGCCGCACGCCCGCGAGCTCGGCTGCGAGTCCGAGCTGCTCGACGTCCGCCGGCTGCTCGAGGCCAACGGGGCCGAGCGCCAGCGCGCCGAGGGCAGCGCCCTCGGCGCGACGCGGATGCTCGCCCGGGTCTACGCCCCCGGCTAGGCCTTGGCGGTGGCGGAGCCGCGCGAGAAGCGGACCGCCCGCGTGTCTGCGTCGACCTCGCGCAGCTTGCCCGTCTCGACCTCGTAGACGAAGCCGCGCACGGAGTCCTTGTTCGGGATGAACGGGCTCGCCTGGATACGGGCGATCGACTGGCGGACGTCCTCGTCGAGGTCGGAGAACGCCTCGGCCGCCCACTCCGGCTTGATGCCGGTGTCGTCCTGCACCGAGCGCTTGAACTCGTCGTCGGTGAAGGTGAGCATCCCGCAGTCGGTGTGGTGGATGAGGATGATCTCCTCGGTCCCCAGCAGCCGCTGCGAGATCGAAAGCGAGCGGATCTCGTCGTCGGTGACGACGCCGCCGGCGTTGCGGATGATGTGCGCCTCGCCCTCCTCGAGGCCCAGGACCCTGGAGGGGATCAGCCTGGCGTCCATGCAGGCCACGACCGCCACCTTGCGCGCGGGCGGCAGTGGCAGGTCGCCCTTGTCGAAGGCCGCGGCGTACTGCTCTGCGTTGTGGAGAAGCTCGTCTGTGACGCTCATGGCCCGAACGCTACCACGAAAACCTGATCGGAAATGCCAGGTTTTGTGACTTTCGCGTAACGGATGGCGGGCAGCCGAGACCGTCCGGCATGACCCCCACGAGGAACCCCCTTCCGCCCGAGGCCGAGCAGCTGTGCCTCGCGTCGCCGTACGACTTCTCGGACCTCAGCGCGGTGTTCGTGAACTGCACGCTGAAGCGCTCCCCCGAGGTCTCGAACACCGAGGGGCTCGCCGACCTGGCGATGACGATCATGCGCCGCGTGGGCGTCGAGGTGGAGCTGGTGCGCGCGGTCGACCACGAGATCGCCACCGGCGTGTGGCCGGACATGACCGAGCACGGGTGGGAGCGCGACGACTGGCCCGCCATCTTCGAGCGGGTGATCGCCGCCGACATCCTCGTGCTGATGACCCCGATCTGGCTGGGCGAGAAGTCGTCGGTGTGCACGCGGGTGATCGAGCGGCTCTACGGCAACAGCCACCTGCTCAACGAACACGGTCAGTACGCGTACTACGGCCGCGTCGGAGGTTGCCTGGTGACGGGCAACGAGGACGGCGTCAAGCACTGCGCGATGAACGTCCTGTACTCGCTCCAGCACCTCGGCTACGCGATCCCGCCGCAGGCCGACGCGGGGTGGATCGGCGCGGCGGGCCCCGGCCCGAGCTACCTCGACCCCGGATCCGGCGGGCCGGAGAACGACTTCACCAACCGCAACACCGCGTTCATGACGTGGAACCTGCTCCACCTCGCGCGGATGCTCAAGGACGCCGGCGGCTTCCCGGCGTACGGGAACCAGCGCACCGAGTGGGACGCGGGCGCCCGGTTCGACCTCGCGAACCCGGAGCACCGGGCATAGTCAGTTGAGGTCGGCGCGCTTCACGAGGGCGTCGATCTCCTCGACCGCCTGCGTGACGTCCTCGCACGCGGAGATGCCGGGCCGCGACCGCAGCCGCGAGCTGATGTCGCGGCCCCCGACCAGGAACCCCGCCGTGGGCCACTCGCGCTCGATCTCGTGGATCGCGAGCAGGACGCTGTCGGCGCCGCCGGGCATCGTCGCGCTCAGGCAGATGACGTCGGGCTGGTGACGGCGCGCGCAGTTCGCGAGCTCGTGCACGGGCACGTTCGCGCCCAGCATGACGACGCCGTAGCCGGCCTCGCGCAGGAGGCCCGCGACCATCCGCAGCGCGACGTCGTGCGCCTCTCCGGCCGGGGTCGCGAGCATCACGCGATGGCTCGGCCGGTCGCTCTTCGTCCGCCGCGCCTCGCGCTGGAGCGCGAGCACGCGGATCGAGATCTCGGTCGCAAGGTGCTCGTCGGCGACCGTGATCTCGCCCCGCTGCCACAGGTCGCCAACCAGCCACAGCGCGGGGACGACGATCTCGTTGTCGATCTCCGCCGTCGTGAGGTCCGCCCGCAACGCGGTGCGGATCGCCGCCTCGGCGGCGATCTCGTCGCCGATCAGGACCGCCGCGCAGTACGCCCGGCGGAGCTCGTCGATGATCGCCTTGCGAGCATCGACGGACTCGTGCTCGTTACCGCAGCCCATGGGCCTGCGACGACCATAACGGCCGGAGCGGGCTAGCGCACCTGCTCCGTCGGGCGGACCAGGACCTCGTTGATCGCCACGTGCCGCGGGCGCGTGACGATGTAGAGGATCGCGTCGGCGATGTCCTCCGCCTTGAGGATCTCGTCGACGCCGGGCGGGAGCTGGTCGCGGACCTCCTCGCGGACGTGCGTGACGAGCTCGCTCTCGGTCGCCCCGGGCTCGATCAGCGACGAGCGGACGTGGCGGGCCGTGACCTCCTGGCGCAGGGCCTCGCTGAACGTCCCCACCCCATGCTTGGTCAGCTGGTAGATGCCGCCGCCGACCCCGACGCGCCGGCCCGCGACCGAGGAGACGTTGACGAGGTCCGCGACCCGGCGCGGCTCGCGCTCGGCGGCGCGCAGGAGGTGCGGCAGCGCGGCGTGGGCGACGTAGAGGAGGCCCTGGATGTTGAGCTCGATCATCCGGTCCCACTCCTCGACGGGCGCGTCGACGATCGGGCCGAGGAGCATCACGCCGGCGTTGTTGATCACGATGTCGAGCCGGCCGAGCTCGCCGGCGGTGCGCTCGACGGCGGCGATCGCCTGCTCTCGATCGGTGACGTCGGCCTCGATGGCCAGCCCGCCGATGTCCGCGGCGAGCGCGTCGAGCCGGTCCTTGCGGCGAGCGGCGACGGCCACCGTCGCCCCCTGCGCCGCCAGCGCCCGCGCCGTCGCCTCGCCGATCCCGCTGCTCGCGCCCGTGACGAGCGCGACCGTCTCCTGGAGTCCGTTGCTCATGCGGTCGAGGTATATCGACGGTCAGTGGCTCGCGAGCGCGAGCCGGCCGCCGAGCGCGACGAACACCGCGCCGACCGACCCGTTGACCACGCGGGCGCTGCGCCGGCGCCGCAGCGCCGTGCTGAGGCGGGAGGCGCCGTAGGCGTACGCGGTCAGCCACGCGAAGACCATCGAGCCCATCGTCAGCACCATCGCCGGCGCGAGCAGCGCGCTGCTGTCGGCGGAGACGAACTGCGGCACGAGCGCGGTCCAGAACAGGCCGACCTTCACGTTGAGCAGGTCGCTCGCGACGCCGCGCCGGAACGCCGCGACGGACGAGGTCCGCGGGCGCCCGCCCGCGACGTCGGGCGCGAGGGCGTCGCCGCGCTTGGCGGCGCGCAGCGCCTGGACGCCGAGCACGACGAGGTACGCGGCGCCGAGGAGCTTGAGGGCGGAGAACGCGGCGGCCGAGGTGTGGAGCAGCGCGGCCACGCCGAGCACCGACGCCGCGCCCCACACGAGGTTGCCGGCGGCGGAGCCCGCCGCCGCCCACGTCCCGGCGCGGGCGCCGTCGGCGAGCGAGGTGCGCAGGACGACGAACGTGTCGGGGCCGGGGACGGCCACGGCGACCGTGGCGACGGCGAGGAAGCTGGTGAACGTGTCCATGGAGGGCATGATCCTCGCGGGCTCCGTTCAGCACAAGCGAACGTTGCTACAGGCGACCGTTCAGTCTTGCTGAACGATATGCGGCTACAACGGAGGCATGCCGCCGCCCGAGCTGGTCGTCAGGACGTCAGGCGCCGAGGACGCAGCCGCGCTCGCCGCGCTGCGCGCCCAGTGGAGCGGAGGCGAGGATGCGGACCTCGAGCGGCGCATGGCGGACTGGCTCGCCGCCGAGGGCGAGCGCCGCACGACGTGGCTGGCCACGCTTGCGGGCACGCCGGCCGGCATGGCGTCGATGTTCGAGTACCGACGCATGCCGCACGCGGGGCGCCCGCCGTCGCGCTGGGGCTACGTGAGCAACATGTTCGTGCGTGAGGACGCCCGCCGTCGCGGCGTCGGCTCGGCGCTGCTGGCCGCGATCGTCGCCGCCGCCGACGAGCGCGCCTACGCGCGCCTCGTGCTCTCCCCCAGCGAGGAGGCGCTCGCGCTGTACCTGCGCGCGGGGTTCGTCTACGCCGACGAGGCGGCCGGGGACGACCGCCTGCTCGTGCGCCCGGCCTGCAGGTAGGGTCCGCTCGAGGTGACCGGGACCGCCCTCTCGGACAGCGAGCTGATCGCGCGGCTGCGCTCCGGCGACGAGCGGGCGTTCGCGGACCTCGTCGAGCGCCACCACGCGACGATGCTCGCCGTGGCGCGGCATCACGTGAAGACGCGGGCCGTCGCCGAGGAGGTCGTCCAGGAGGCGTGGATCGGCGTCATCAAGGGCCTGGACCGCTTCGAGGGGCGGTCCTCGCTGAAGACCTGGATCCTGCGGATCCTCGTCAACACCGCCAAGACCCGCGGCGTCAGGGAGTCGCGCTCGGTCCCGTACTCCTCGCTGCCGGAGGAGCCGGCGGTCGATCCCGATCGGTTCCGCGGCGCAGGTGACCGGTATCCCGGCGGATGGCGCGCCTTCCCGGCCGACTGGACCGCGCTCCCCGAGGAGGCGCTGACCGCGCGCGAGACGCTCCAGGTGGCCATGGCCGCGATCGAGGCGCTCCCCGACCCCAGCGCACCGTCATCGCGATGCGCGACGTGCACGGCTGCGGGCCCGAGGAGGTCTGCGCCGCGCTGGAGCTCTCCGACGGCAACCAGCGCGTGCTGCTCCACCGCGCCCGCTCGAAGGTCCGCGCCGCGCTGGAGGCGCATCTCGATGCGTGAGCCTGTAACGCCACGGGCAGGCTTGACACATGAGCGACGTGCCCGGAATCTCGTGCCGCGAGCTGGTCGAGCTCGTCACGGAGTACCTCGAGGACGCGCTGCCCGCCGGCGAGCGCGAGCGCTTCGAGACGCACCTCGGGCTGTGCGACGGCTGCCGGTACTACGTCGAGCAGGTCCGCATCACGGCGGGCATCGCGCGCAACACCGCCGAGCTCGAGGCCCGGCCCGACGTGGACTCGCTGCTGCAGGCGTTCCGCGACTACCGGCGCGGCTGACCGGCGCCGGCGGCGACCGCCCGCCGCATCTCCGCCACCGTCCCCGGCAGCAGCTCGCCGAGCCGCGCGACGCCGACGGACGCTCCGGCGGGATCCTGCTCGAGCTCGGCGCAGACGCCGGCCATCGCCGCCGCGCCGAGGTTCAGGCAGCTGCCCTTGAGCTTGTGCGCGCCGCGCGCGACCGACTCGACGTCTCCCGCGCGCATCTCCTCGATGGTCCGCGGCGTGGTCTGCTCGAACAGGTCCACGAGCCGGCCGACCACCTCGGGCAGCTCCTCCACCAGCCCGCGGAACCTGGCCTCGTCGACCAGCCCGTGCGCCGGCTCGGGCGCGTCGCCGGCCCAGCGCTGGAGCACGGCGTCGAGATCGTCGGCGCGCAGCGGCTTGGAGAGGTAGTCGTCCATCCCCGCCCGCAGGCAGCGCTCGCGGTCGCCCGCCATCGCGTGCGCGGTCATGGCGATGATCGGGATCCGCTCGCCGTTCTCGTGCTCGCGGATGTGCATGGTCGCCTCGTAGCCGTCGACGCCCGGCATCTGGCAGTCCATCAGCACGGCGACGTGGTCGCCGTGGCGGACGCCGGCGACGGCCTCCGCCCCGTCGGCCACCACGTCGGCCTCGAAGCCGCGGCGGGCGAGCATGCCCACGATCACGGTCTGGTTGACCGGGTTGTCCTCGGCGACGAGCACCCGGCCGCGCATCGGCACCGGCTCCGCGACCTCATCTTCATGGACGGGCGCGGCCCCCGGCTCGGCGGCGAGCAGCTCCGCGGCGACCTCGAGCAGGGCGGCGCGCCGGACCGGCTTGCTCAGGCAGCGCTCGATCCCCGCGTCCACCGACGCCTCCTGCTGGCCGGCGGTGGAGGTCAGCATCAGCAGCCGCGCCGAGCGCAGGCTCGGCGTCGCCCGGATCTCGCGCGCGAGCTCGATGCCGCCGACGTCGGGCATCTGGCAGTCGAGCACCACGAGCTCGTACGGGGCGCCGGCCTCGGCGGCCGCGTGCATGAGCTCGAGCGCGTCGCGCGCCGACGCCGCGAGGTCGCAGCGCGCCTTGCGGTCCTGGAGGTAGCCGAAGACGATCCGCCGGTTGGTCTCGTTGTCGTCGACGACGAGGATCCGCGCCTCCTCGGGGACCGGGACGCGCCGCCGCCGGGTCGGCCGCGCGCCGGGCACGGCCTCGAGCGGGACGGTGAAGCGGAAGGTGCTGCCCTCGCCCGCCGCCGAGTCGGCCGTCAGCTCGCCGCCCATCATCTCCGCGAGCTGGCGGGAGATCGCGAGCCCGAGCCCGGTCCCGCCGTAGCGCCGCGTGGTCGACACGTCGGCCTGCGAGAAGGGCTCGAACAGCGCGGCGACGCCCTCGGGCTCGATGCCGATGCCGGTGTCGGCCACCTCGACGGTGGCCACACCCGCTCGCCGGCGCCGCGCCGGCAGCCCACCCGCACCGAGACCTCGCCGGAGGAGGTGAACTTGATCGCGTTGGCGAGCAGGTTGGTCAGGATCTGGCGGATCCGCCCGCCGTCGCCGCGCACGACGGCCGGCACCGCCTCGGCGACCCAGTGCGTCAGCTCCAGCCCCTTCCCGTGGGCCTGGGCGGCGAGCATGTCGCACGTCTCCTCGACCAGCTCGCGGGGCGCGAAGTCGTAGGCGTCGAGGTCGACGCGCCCGGCCTCGATCTTGGAGAAGTCGAGGATGTCGTTGATGACCGACAGCAGCGCGTCGCCCGACGAGGCGGCGGTGCGCGCGTACTCCCGCTGCTCGCCGGTCAGGTCGGTGCCCCGGAGCAGCTCGAGCATCCCGATCACGCCGTTGAGCGGGGTGCGGATCTCGTGGCTCATGTTGGCCAGGAACGCCGACTTCGCGCTCGACGCCTCGACCGCCTCGGCGAGCGCGCGCTTGCGGTCGGTGACGTCGGTGGCCACCGAGCAGGTCGCGTAGACGCCGTGCTCGTCGTCGTGCAGCGGGAACACGACGACCTGGTGGGTGGCCGCGCCGAGCTCGCGCTCGTACTCGACGGCCGTACCCGTGGCGAGCACCTCGTCGTGGGCCTCGCGCGAGGTGGCGGCCTGCGGCGCCGGCAGGACCTCCTCGGAGAGGCGGCACTCGGCGTCGGCGGCCGCGACGCCGGTGACCTCCTCCCAGCGCCGGTTGACCAGCACGTAGCGCCCGTCGCGGTCGCGCATCGAGATGGCCGCCGTGGCGTTGTCCAGGATCCCCTGCAGCCGGCCCGCCGTGACGCGCAGGTCCGCGAGCGCGCGCTCGCGCTCGGTCACGTCGACCGCGACGCCGAGGAAGCCGGCGATCTCGCCCCCGGGACCGCGCTCGCCGGTGACGGTGAGCGAGACCTGCAGCCGCTCGCCGTCCTTGCGCACGTAGGTCCAGCGGCGCGTCTCCTCGCGGCCCTCCCGGGCGGCGGCCACGAACACATTGAAGCCGGGCTCGATGCCGAGCTCGTTCGCCCGCTCGGCCACCTCCTCCGGGTCGTGGATCAGCGCGGGCGTCTCCTTGCCCACCATCTCGGCGGCGCTGTAGCCGAGCATCCGCTCGGCCCCGACGTTGAACAGGGTGATCGTGCCGTCGCAGTCGGTGCCGATGATCGCCGTGCCGGTGGCGGCGCCGAGCACGCTGGCGAGACGGTCGCGCGACCGGCGCGTGCGTGAGACGAGCGACTGGATCGTCCAGCCGGTGAGCGTGGCCGCGAGGATCCACAGCAGCGTGTTGCGCAGCGAGCTCTAGGGATAGTGCGGCTCGCCGAAGGCGGCGAACGGGACGAGGAACGTGAGCGCGAGGCCGGCCAGGCAGAACGCGAGCTGGCGCGGGCTCCCGTACAGCGCGAGCCACACCACGGGGAGCATCACCAGCGGGACGAAGCCCGAGGACGGGCCCTCCGAGGCGTGCCGGAGCAGCGCCACCACGGGGAAGTAGCCGAGCGGCAGGATCCCGATCAGGGGCGCCCCGCGCCGCGCGTGCGCCAGCAGCAGGCGCGTCCCGGCGATCACGCAGGTGAGCGCGGCGGCGACGACGAACAGCGCGTCGTCCATCGGCGGTCCGGGCAGGGCGGCCGAGGCGAGTCCGCCGACGGCGACGACCGCGAACGGGGCGACGTCCCGGGTTGGGGCGCCGGCGCGCCGGGTGTCGCAGGGAAGGGCATTGGTGAGATTCCTACCCCGAGCATGACGGGGCGAGGCCTTCCGTGCGCCGTTGCACGCCTGCGGTCACCGACACCGACGGGCCCAGCCGGCCGCCGGCACCGACGTGCCGGAAGATCGGCCTTCGTGACGGTCCAGGACCACGTCGTGACGTCGATCGCGCTCGAATGCTCGGCACGCCCGGGCAACAGGGCTTACCTGCGCCGCCGCGCGGCGGCGTTCGCCGGCGCCAACGGCGCGGGTCCCGACCTCGTGTACGCGGTGCGGACCGCGGTCGGCGAGGCCGTCGGCAACGTGGTGCGCGACGCCTATCCCGCCGGCCCGGGCTGCGTCGCCCTCGAGATGGACGTCGAGGGCGGTGAGCTGGAGGTCGTGGTCGCCGACGAGGGCGTGGGGTTCCCCGCGCCCGACCCCGGCGAGGGCCTCGGCCTTGCGCTGATGCGCGGGAGCCTGCGCGGAGCTCGACGTCCGCGACCGGCCGACCGGCGGGGTCGAGGTGTGGATGCGGTTCCCCGTCGCGGGC
>CAVRQL010000018.1:0-24871 GCA_963723395.1 uncultured Solirubrobacteraceae bacterium
CGTGCTGCTCGCCGAGCGCGCGGCCGGCTCGGAGGACCTCCGCGACATGGGCGGGATCGCGTTCCGCGCGCCCGTGCTGGCGGGGCTGTTCCTCGTCGCCTCGCTGGCCACGCTGGCCATGCCCGGCTCGGCGAACTTCGTCGGCGAGTTCCTGATCCTGCTCGGCGCCTTCGAGTCCGAGACGGTGTTCGCCTTCATCGCCTCGATCGGCGTCGTGCTCGCCTCCGTGTACGCGCTGCGGATGTACATCCGCGCGATGCACAACCGCACGGGGGCGGCGGTCACCTCGTTCGAGATGTCGTGGCGTGACGGGGTCGTGCTGGTGCCGCTGGTGCTGGCGATCGTGGCCTTCGCGCTGTACCCGCGGCAGGCGATCGACGATGCGGAGCCGGCCGTGAAGGCTGCGGTCCAGCCCGTCCTCCAGGAGGGCGGGGCCCCGGCCCAGCAGGCGGAGGTGGCCCCGTGATCGCCCTCTTCGCGCAGGCCAAGGTGTCCGGCCCGAAGATCGACTGGGAGGCGCTCGCGCCCGTCATCTCGTTGACGACCGCGGCGTGCATCGTGCTCCTGGTGGGGCTCGCGCGGGCGCAGTTCATGCGCGCGCGGGTCGTGCCGCTGCTCACGGTGCTGGGGCTGGGCATCACACTCGGGCTCGTCGTCTGGCAGTGGGGGGAGAACGAGCTGATCGTCTCCAAGGCGCTGGCCATGGACGACCTCACGCGCGCGCTGACCGGCATGTTCTGCGTGGCGGGCATCGCGACCGTGGGCCTGTCGTGGCGCAGCGCCGCGGCGGCGGAAGCTGGCGAGGGCGAGTACTACGCGCTCATGCTCAGCTCGATCCTCGGCATGGTGATCCTGGTCGCCGCCGAGAACTTCGTCGTCCTGTTCCTCGGCTTCGAGCTGCTGTCGATCCCGCTCTACGTGCTGTGCGCGACGCACATGCGGCGCGAGCAGTCGCTCGAGTCGGGGCTGAAGTACCTGATCATCGGCTCGGTCGGCTCGGCGACGCTGCTCTACGGGCTGGCGCTGCTGTACGGCGCGACCGGGCTCGACGGACTTCGCGGGGGTCGCGGCGGCGGCGGCGAGGTCGGCGACGACACGCTGTTCCTCGGCGGGCTCGCCCTGGTGGTCGCGGGCCTGGCGTTCAAGGCCTCCGTCGCGCCGTTCCACCAGTGGACGCCGGACGTCTACGAGGGCGCGCCGACGCCCGTCACCGCGTTCATGGCGGTGGCGACCAAGGCGGCCGCCTTCGGCGTGTTGCTGCGGCTGTTCGACATCGCGCTGATCGGCGCGCGGGCGACCTGGGGTCCGGCGCTGGCGGCGCTCGCGGCGTTCACGATCGTGATCGGCAACGTCGGGCGCGCTCGGGCCAGTCGTCGCTGAAGCGGATGCTCGCCTACTCCTCGGTGGCGCAGGCGGGCTACATGCTCGTCGGCGTCGTGGTGTCGACGCGGCTCGGCGTGCAGGCGACGGTCTTCTACCTCGGCGCGTACCTGGTGATGAACATCGCGGCGTTCGCGGTGATCACGGTGCGCGAGCGCGAGACCGACACGGGCGACGACATCTCCTCGCTGTACGGGCTGGGCGCCGACCGCCCGGCGCTGGCGTGGCCGATGACGATCGCCATGCTCTCGCTGGCCGGCTTCCCCGCCACGGCCGGGTTCTTCGGCAAGCTCTACCTGATCGAGGCCGCGGTCGACAACG
The DNA here is from genome assembly GCA_963723395.1 of uncultured Solirubrobacteraceae bacterium. Lineage (GTDB taxonomy): Bacteria > Actinomycetota > Thermoleophilia > Solirubrobacterales > Solirubrobacteraceae > DATFQI01. The sequence continues at coordinate 1,702 of CAVRQL010000018.1, forward strand.
AGTACGCATGGCTCGGCGTCGCGATCGTGCTCGGCTCGGCGATCTCGCTCGTGTACTACCTGCGGGTCGTCGCGGCGGTGTGGATGCGGTCGCCGTCGGAGGCGGTCGAGCGGTCCGGCTCGGCTCCGGCGCGGGCCGGCCGGTGATCGCCGGCGGGTCGCCCGAGGCGGACGAGCCGGACGACGGGCGCGCGGCCGAGCCGGCCGACGCGAGCGCGCGAGCGAGGCCGCCGCCGCGGCGCGGCCGCGGAGCCGCCGCGCGGCGATTCGCACGCGCCAGCCCGAGGTCGTCGTCGTCGCGCTCGTGTGCGCGCTCGCCACGGTGGCGCTTGGGCGTCTACCCCGATCCGCTGTTCGACGTCGCCCGCGACGCCGGCGCGGCGCTCGCCTCGCTGGTCTAGCCCGCTCGCCGCTCGCGGCGCGGCCGGGCCGGCGTCGCCGGCGCGCTCCGCCGCGCCGTACCGCGCCGCGCGCGCCGCGGTCGCGGCGGCCCGCGGCTCTCCTCGGCGGTCGTCGGGTGGCGCCGGCGCCTCGCACGGCGCGCTTGTAGGGGAGGGAGGGGTTGGCCTGGTTGGGTGGGCTGTGTTCGGGGGTGCTATCCCGCCCGGATCCGGCCCAGCGGTGGGGTGGGCCGGACTCGGCTCGCTATGCGGACACGATCCGGCCCAGCCTACGCGGGTGGCTCCCTCGCTCCCCTACCCAGCCGCAGTTGACGTTCGCCGGGGGCGAGTTCTCTGCGCGCCCGCCTATAGCGAGCGGTGTCTCCCCCACCCTCCCGACATCCCGCCGCCGGCCAGGGCTCGCTCGAGTACGTCGGGCATGCTCGCCGTGGTGGCGGCCGTGCTGGCCGCCGCCGGCCCGGCGGCGGGGTTGTCGGGCGTGGGCGGCCGAGGTGGCGCGGGCGGTCCGGACCGGGATCTGCATCGTCGGCGGCGACGTCTGCCGGGCGTCGGACGCGCGCGGCGGCCGGGCTCGGGCCCGTGCACGGTGTCCGACCGCCGCCGCGGCGGCCGCGGCGCGCTCACGGTGCTGTCGCGTCCGGCTCGGCGAGCGGCGAGGAGGTGCTGGTCGCCACGGCGGTCCGACGGCTCGGTCGCGGTCATGCGCGCCGACGAGGGCGAGATCGGCGCGAGCGGCGGCATCGGCTTCGAGGCCGGGCCGCTGAAGGTCGGCGCCGACGGGACGCATCGGCAGCACGTTCCTGCACGCGACCGGCTGGGAGTTCCCGGACGCCGGCGACCGCGGCGCGGTTCCTGCGCACGGCTCGGCGCGTGGGAGCGACCGCGAAGCGCTGGCCGCCGGCGTGGCGGTCCGGCGAGGCGGGCTGCGCCGCGGCAGCGGCTGGGCCGGGCTGGGCGTGCAGCTCGGCAAGGGCGAGGACGCGATCGGCGCCTCGGTGGTCGGCGTCGAGGCGTCCGCGGAGGCCGCGCTCGGCGCGCGGGTCGGCCGCGGGCGCGACGACGATCTACATCCGCGCGGAGGCGGAGGGCCCGCGGCTGACCGACGCGCTCGGGCCACTCGATCGGCGTCGGCTCGGCCGGCCCGGTGGTCGCCGAGTACACGCGCGACCGCGGCGGGCCGCGCGAGCTCGCGTTCCGGGTCGACCGCGCCGGGGCGCGACGGCGGCGAGGTCGTCGAGACGTCGCGCGGCTGGACCTGCGCGTGCCGGCGAACCTGCGCGGTCGCCGAGCGCGTGCTGCGCGTAAGCGCGCCGTGGCCGCCCGCGATGCGCGAGCGACCTGCGCGCGGTGATCCGCCACACGGCTGCGCGTCGGCACGGTCGAGCGCAGCGTGTACGCCGTCGACGACCGCTCGATCGACCTCGAGCTGGCCGGCCGGCTCGGCGCCGAGCTCGGCGATCGAGGGCGGGCCGCACGAAGGTGGACCGGCGGCTCGTGTCGGCCTCGGCGTGGACCGCCGGCTCGCGCGAGCGGCTCCGGGAGGACTGCGTGTCGTGAAGAACCCCCTGCAAGGCGTAACCATTTCCGCGCGCCGGACGTATCTCGTGCGCTTACACACAATCCGTCGCTCTGAGAAGGAGGAAGCGATGGAATTCATCAAGCGCACCGAGCCGATCTGGCTCGCGCTCGTCGTCATCGGCGCCCTCAACTGGGGGATCGTCGGCCTCTTCGACACGAACGTCGTCGAGGAGATCCTCGGGACCGGCACGGCTGCCGACGTCGTGTACGTCATCGTCGGGCTCGCAGGCCTCGCGATGGTGCCGCGGCTGCTCGAGGACCTGCGCCTCGGGACCCACCGGGCCCACCCCACCGGCGTCTGACGCCTCGCCGAGACGGGCCGGGGGTGCACACCCGGCCCGCTCGGCCACCGCTCGGCGACCGTTCACCACCCCGGTTCCCGGGGTACTGACCCCGGTCGTGCGAAGACGAGTCGACGCAGCCGGCCACGACCCGGACGAGGGCGCCGAATGCCGCAGGCGCAGCCGCGGATGCGCCGGACACGCCGGACGGGCACGCCCCGGAGGCGCCGCCCGCGCGCGACCCCACGCGCACTGGCGGGAAGCGTGGCCGCCGATGCCGCGCGGAGGCGCCGCCCCGCCCGCGGTACGCGCCGCTCCGCGCCCCGCCGTGGCGATCGTGGCGCTGCTCGGGCTGATCGTGCTCACCAACCTGATCGCGGTCTGGTCGGACCTCCTCGAGCTGCGACCTGCTCGACCGCGTGCTCGCGGGCCGCGAGGTGAGCGACGCCGAGGCCACCAACAACGACGACCGGCAGGCGCTCGTGGCGCTGATCCAGACCGTCGTCTACCTCGGCGCGATCGTGTTCTTCATCCGCTGGCTCTACCGCGCGTACAAGAACGTCGACGCCGTGATGCCGGGCGCCCGCCGCTACGGGCACGGCTGGGCGATCGGCGGCGTGGTTCGTCCCGATCCTCTCGTTCTGGCGGCCGAAGCAGATCGTCAACGACGTCTGGTGGGCCGGGACGCCGGAGGGCGGGCCGGGCGGACGCGTGGCCGGGCCTGCTGCTCGCCACGTGGTGGATCGCGTTCTGGATCTCCAGCTTCCTCGGGCAGATCGCGAGCCGCGCCGGCACCGACGACGACCCCACCACGCAGGAGCTGCGCGACGGCACGCTGGCCTACGTCGTGTCCGACGCGTTCGATTGCGTGGCCGCGCTTCTCGCGATTCTCGCGGTACTTGCGGTGACCCGGCGGATGGAGGCCAAGGCCGCCGATTCGCCCGCTAGTGTGGCCGACCCGTGGAGTACCCCGCAGACGTCCTGACCCCCGAGGAACGCGAGCGCATCGCACCGCACTTCACCGACCTGGACGGGCCGGTGTTCGCGCTCACCAACCTGCCGGAGACCGTCAAGGGCGCGCTGTTCGCGCGCTACTCGCGCTACCCGGGCACGCTGCGCCGGCTGTTCCTCGCGGAGTTCGCCGACTCGGTGCCCAAGGGCGGCACGTTCGACGGTGACGAGGGCCGCCGCGCGGCCGAGCTCTACGAGCGCATCTTCGTCGGCTACGGCGACGACTCGGTGGCCCAGCTGGGCGGCGCGCACGTCGCCTGCGAGTGGACCTCGAACGTGCTCACGAAGATCCTCCAGCGCCCGCGGCTGGGCGCGTACCTCGAGCAGTCGACGCGCTACATCGCCTACGACGCGCCGATGCCCGGCGGCGGCTACCGCTACTACCGCGACGCCGAGCTCGGCCCGGAGTACGAGGCCGCGATGGACTTCCTGTTCAAGACGTACGCGGACGCGCTCCCGCGCGTGCGCGCGTGGGTGGACGGGACGTTCCCGCGCGCCGACGGCGAGGCGCCCGCCGCGCGCGCCCGCGCCGTGAACGCGAAGGCGCTGGACCTGCTGCGCGGGCTGCTGCCGGCGGCGTCGCTCTCGCACATGGGCATCTACGCCACCGGCCAGGCGTACGAGCAGCTGATCCTGCACCTGATCGGCCACCCGCTCCCCGAGGCCCGCCGCTACGGCGAGCTGATCCTCGCCGCGATCAAGGCCGTGATGCCGAGCTTCGTCGCGCGCGTCGAGCGGCCGGACCGCGGCGGCGCGTGGGCCGCGTACCTGCAGCAGCGCCGCTCGGCCGCCGAGCACTGGACCGCGCGGCTCGGGCTCGAGCGCGAGCAGGACGCCGAGGACCGCCCGTCGGTGAAGCTGCTCCACGTCGACGGCGACGAGGACCGGCTGCTGGCCGCGCTGCTGTTCGAGTCGGCCGGCACGTCGGAGGACGAGACGCTGGCCGCCGTCGGCGCGCTCGGCACCGACGACCGCACGCGGATGCTCGCCGACCTGGTCGGCGAGCGGGCGAACCGCCGCCATCGCCCCGGCCGCGGCTTCGAGGCGCTCCGCTACCGCTTCGAGATCGTGTCCGACTACGGCGCGTTCCGCGACCTCCAGCGCCACCGGATGCTGACCGTGCAGTGGCAGTCGCTGACGCCCGACCTCGGCGCGGGCGTGCCGGGCGAGGTCGTCGAGGCGGGCTGCGGCGACGCCTACCAAGCGGCGCTCGACCGGTCGCGCGAGGCCTACGAGTCGCTGGTCGGCGCCGGCCACGCCGAGTCGGCCCCGTACGCGCTCTGCCTCGGATACCGGATGCGCTACGTGCTGGACTGCAACGCCCGCGAGGCGATGCACCTGATCGAGCTGCGCTCCGGCCGCGAGGGCCACCCCGGCTACCGCGCCGTCGCCCACGAGATGCACGCGCAGATCGCCGAGCACCACCCGGCGGTGGCCGAGGCGATGACGCACGTCGACACGAGCGCCGAGCCCCGGCTCGAGCGCCTGCTGTCGGAGATGCGCCAAGAGCACAAGCGCGCCGCCGCCGCGCGCTGACTCACCGCTCGACGAGCGCGGCGAGGCCGTCGAGCACGCGCTCGAGGCCGAACTCGTACGCCCGTCGCGGGTCGTAGGCCGCGCCCTGCGCCTCGCCCGCCGCCGACCCGACCCGTGAGGCGAGCGGGTACTGCTCGGCGGTGATGACGCGCGCGAGCAGCGGACCGGCCGCGGCCCACCACTCGGCGTCGGTCTCCTCGGGCGGGGCGAGCGCGGTCGCGGCGTTGGCCTGCACGAACCCGAGCACGAACGTGAGCGCGGCGTCCATCTCCAGGTCGCCGAGACCGCTCCCCTCGAGCGCCTCCAGCTCGTGCTCGTACTTGGCCATCACCCCCGGCCCGAGCGGCGGCCGGGCCGTCGAGACCGAGGCCGCCCACGGGTGCGCCTCGTACAGCGCGCGGTTGGCCTCGGCGACCGCTCGCAGCCGCGCGCGCCAGCGCTGCCGGCGCGGCCACGGCGGCCGCGGCATCGCGAGGTAGAGCGCGTCGACCATCAGGTCGAGCAGCTCGCGCTTGCCGGGCACGTAGCCGTACAGCGTCATCGCCGACACGCCGAGCCGCGCCGCCAGCGCGCGCATCGTCACCGCGTCGAGCCCCTCCTCGTCGGCCAGCGCCACCGCGGCGGCGACCACCTCGTCGACGTCGAGCCGCGGCGACGGGCCTCTGCTCGGGCGCCGCTGATCGCGCCAGAGCAGCGCGAGCGTGCGCGCAGGATCGCCTCCGCCTGTTCGTTCCGATGCCACTCTGTACAGTGTACGGAATATGCAGATCACCGCCTCCGCCATCTCGCTCAACGTCGACGACCCCGAGGCCTCCGCGGCGTTCGCCTCCGAGCACCTCGGCTTCGGGCGCGACATGGCCGCCGACGGGTTCGTCTCCCTCTCGCGCCCCGACGCGGGCTTCAACCTGATCTACCTGCGCACCGGCCTGCCGTCATTCAAGCCGCCCGCGTTGGCCGGCCACCGCGCCGACGGGCTGCTCGTGGCCTTCGTGGTCGACGACGTGGACGCCGAGTACCAGCGGCTCGTCGAGAAGGGCGTGGAGATCACGACGCCGATCGAGACCGAGCCGTGGGGCGAGCGCTACTTCCAGGTCACCGACCCCAACGGGGTGGTGCTCCAGCTCGTGCAGTGGGTCGAGGTCTAGCGCGCGCGGGGCGGCAGCGCCCAGAACGTCCGTAGCCGCCCGGCGAGGCCGAGGCCGCTCGCGAGCTCGCGCCGCAGCGCGCGGCGCTGCGCGTTGGTGGGCGGCGCGGACGCGGATGCGTAGCGTCCGGCGCTGACCGCGCGGAGATAGGCCGCGGCCTCGCCCGAGAGGCCGAGCCGCGCCTCGAGCTGGCGCAGCGTCATGCCCGGAGCGGTGGACCGGCCGGATCGGCGCAGCGCGGTCTCGAGCTCGTACACCGCCCGCTCGAGCGGGTCGTCGGGCAGGCGGCGCCGGCGCCGCACGGCGAGCACGCCGGCACCCGCGCACAGCAGGAGCGCGATCGGGGCCACCGCCCACACCGGGACGCCGCCGCCGGACCCGTCGTCGCCGAGCTCCTCGTCGGTGCCGCCCGAGCCGCCGCGCAGGCGGTTGAAGAGCTCCTCGCGCGAGCCGGCGGCGCGCGGGTCCGAGCTGCCGGTGCCGCCGTCGCCCTCCGCGGCCGCGGCGTCGGCGGCAGCCGACGCGGCGTCGGACTGGCTGGGCGCGGCCAGCGCGGCGATCTGCGAGCGCGCCGGGGTGGCCGACGGCGTCGTGTCGACGGTCACCCAGCCGAAGCCGTCGAACCAGACCTCGACCCACGAGTGGGCGTCGGTGTCGCGCACGATCCAGGCCCCGCGGCGCTTGGAGTAGCCGCCCGGCGAGAAGCCGGTCGCCACCCGCGCCGGGATGCCGCCCATGCGCAGCAGCAGCGCCGTCGCCGCCGAGTAGTGCTGGCAGTAGCCGGCCTTGGTGTCGAACAGGAACGACTCCAGCGGGTGCACGCCCGGCGCCGGCGCCGGCGGCTTCTCGGTGTAGGTGAAGCCGCGCCGGAGGTAGGCGCTGACCGCCAGCACGTACTCGTAGGGCGTGGTCGTGGCGGCCCGCAGCCGCTTCGAGAGCGCCCACGCGCGGGAGAGCTGCGACGCCCGCAGCGCCGCATCCCCGTCGCCGCTGACGGCGTAGTCGCGGTAGTCGGCGACCGGGACGACGCCGACGCGGCCGAACGGCTGGAACTCGATCGTCGCGGTCTGCGGTGGGCTGTTGTCGATCGTGCTGAGCGGCGCGTCGGAGGGCGGCACCTGGGCGGGGTCGAAGCGGACGCGCAGCTGCAGATCGTCGCTCTGCTCGGTGGACGGCGCGGCCGGCACGGCGGCGAGCTGCTGGGCCGTCGGGCGCGGGACGTAGACCTCGGCGCGGTAGGAGTCGCCGTTGCGCAGGTCGCCGGCCGACTCCCACTCCCCGGGGCCGATGCCGTGCTCGATCGGCCGGGTGGAGTTGTCGACGTTCAGCGTGGTGCCGGCGCCGACCACGTCGGATCCGCGCAGCCGCTGCACGGAGACCTGGATGCGGTCCCGGAAGCGGTCCTGCGTCTCCCAGTTGGGCGGCAGGTCGAGCGTCGGGTCGTCGCTGTCGCGGTCGAACCCGCCGCTGTCCCAGCGGCTGCCGTCGAACTCGTCGAGCGTGCGCACCTTCCAGTAGGCGGGACGCGCCGCTTTGACGCGCACGACCTCGGCGCCGCTGCGCGACCACGAGATCGGCCCGTAGTCGCCGTGCCCCCAGTCGAAGCTCACGGGGTCCTTCGGCCCGAGCCCCTCTGCGAACGACTGGTAGTCGAACCACGGCTCGCCGCGATCGGCGGCGGCGGCCAGCGGGAGCGCGCCGACCAGCGCGAGCCCGATCAGCGCCGCCACGCCGAGGCCCGGCCGCAGCGGCAGCTTCTCGAGCCACAGGAACGTCACGGTGAGCAGCGTCAGCCCGGCGCCCAGCAACAGCGGGCGCGTCCCGCCGAGCGAGACGACCGGCGACGCGGCGAGCACGAGCAGGACGGCGAGCGCCAGGAACGGGTAGCCGCGCGCGGCGCCGCGCTCGCCGCGCGGCCAGAACGCGAGCAGCGCGGAGATCATCAGCATCGACGAGCCGAGCAGCTGGAGCGTCAGCGCCGGCCACGGATCGGCGCCCTCGTAGGGCAGCCGGACCGTGCTCAGCGCCTGCGCGCCGCCGCCGAGGCCGGCGCCCAGGTCGTCGAGCCGCCGCGGGCGCAGCAGCTCGAGGTCGAGCCCGGCCGCGAGGTAGGCGGCGAGCAGCCCGGCGGCCGCGACTCCCACGAGCGCGGCGGCGCGGGCCCGTGGCCGCGCGATCCGGTCGCACGCCACCACCGCGGCGCCCGCGCCGGCGGCGAGCGCGACCCACACCAGGCAGCGGCCGAGCGACAGGCCGTCGACCATCCGCTGCCACTGCGCGACGCCCAGGCACCCGAGCGCCGCGAACCCGACCAGCCGCGCGATCCAGACCGGGAGCAGCGCCGCGGGTCCGCGCTCCTCTCGCACGCGCACGGGCGCGCTCGCTGCGGCGATGCTCACCGCCGGAATTCTCGCAAAGCGCCTAAGCCGGGCCTAACTCTTGGACGCCTCCAGCTCAGCCTGGCGCAACTCGATCCTCCGGATCTTGCCCGTGAGCGTCTTCGGGCAGCTCGTCGACGAACTCGATCTTGCGCGGGTAGGCGTACGCGGAGAGCCGGTCGCGGACGTGCGCCTGGATCTCCTTGACCAGCTCGTCGGACTCCTCGTGGCCGGAGGCGAGGATGATGAACGCCTTCACGACGCTGCCGCGCCGCTCGTCGGGCGAGGCGACAGCGGCGGCCTCCGCGACGGCCGGGTGCTCGAGGCACGCCGACTCGACCTCGAACGGGCCGATCCGGTAGCCCGCGGCGATGATCACGTCGTCGGCGCGGCCCTCGTACCAGACGTATCCGTCCTCGTCGAGCGACGCCGCGTCCTTCGTGTGGAACCAGTCGCCGCCGAAGGTCTCCTTCGAGGCCTCCTCGTTCTTCCAGTAGCCGATGGGGTAGTGCGGGTTGGACCGCGCGCGCAGGCAGATCTCCCCGCGCTCGCCCTGCGGCAGCGGCTTCTCGTCCTCGTCGAGGATCGCCACGTCCCAGCCGGGCATCGGCTTGCCCATCGAGCCGTCGCGGACGTCCATGAACGGGTAGTTGGCGACCAGCGGATAGGACTCGGTGAGCCCGTAGTAGTCGAGCACGGTCAGCGCCGTACTGCTCGCGGAACCAGCGGATCGCCTCCGGGTTCAGCGGCTCGCCCGCGCTGCAGACGACCCGGAACTTCTGCGGGTACTGCTTGCCGGCGTCCTCGATCGCCATCATCGAGCGCATCGCGGTCGGCGTCGTGAAGACGTTCGTGACCTCGTGGCGCGACAGCGCGTCGAGCTGCTTGTGCGGGTCGAAGCCGCCCTTGCGCTGGTAGACGAACTGCACCGCACCGAAGCGCCACGGGCCGAGCAGCGGCGCGATGCCGGCCGCCCAGGCCCACTCGCCCATGCCGTGGAAGAGCTCGCCGTCCTGGACGTCGTGGCAGTAGATGAACTCCTCGTGCGCGAGCAGGTACCGGTGCGCGTGGACGATGCCCTTGGCCAGCCCCGTGGTGCCGGAGGAGTAGTAGAGCTGGGCGGGGTCGTCGGCGGCGGTGTCGACGGCGTCGAACTCGGCGTCGCCGCTCGCCAGCAGCTCGTCGTCGAGCAGCAGCACGTGCTCGATCAGCGACGGGTCGACGCGGTCCTTGTTGGCCTCGTTGGTGACCAGGACCTTGGCCTGGGAGTCCGTGACGCGGTGGCGGATGCCGTCGTCGCCGTAGAGCACCGACATCGAGAGCAGGATCGCGCCGCTCTTGTAGGTGCCGAAGAAGGCGGCGGCGGTCTCGGGCGTGGGCGGGAGCAGCATCGCCACGCGGTCGCCCTGCTCGACCCCGTGCGCGCGCAGCACGTTGGCGAAGCGGTTGGACTTCTCCTGCAGCTCGCCCCACTGGACCTCGCGGACGTTGCCCTCGAAGTCCTCGTGGATCATCGCGAGCTTGTCGGCCGGGTGCTTGTCGCAGCAGTCCTGGGCGATGTTGTACCGCTCGGGAACCTTCCACTCGTGCTGCTCGACGGCTTCCTCGTATGAGCTGAAGCTCATCTCTCTCCTCCTCTACCTTGAACGCCCATGGGCCCTGCTGCGCTCCGCTGCTCCGACGACGACCGCGACCGGGTGGCCGAGCTGCTGCGCGGGCACGCCGCCCTCGGCCGGCTGACGGTCGACGAGCTCGACGAGCGCGTCGCCGCCGCGCTGTCGGCGAAGACCAACGGGGAGCTGGCGGTGCTGCTGCGCGACCTGCCGACCGGCCCGCCGCCCCGGCCGGTCCCGGCTCGCAAGCCGCCGAAGATGCCGGGACGCGCCTACTTCGCCGAGACCTGGAAGGCGCCGGCGAGCGCCGAGGTCGCGATGACCGAGCTCATGACGCACGTCGCGCCGCCGCTCGCCACGGCGGGCTACCGGCTCGTCGAGCGATCGCCGCACCGGCTCGTGTTCTCGAAGTCGCGCCGCCCGGTGTGGACGATCGTGGTCTCGATCGCCGTGTTCCCGATCGGGCTCCTCGCCCTCCTGCACCAGGACGAGGAGCACGTCGTGCTCGACCTCCAGCCCGCGGGCCGCGACACGCTGGTCAGCGCCACCGGCAACGCGCCGCTGGCGGTCCGGCGAGCCTTCGCCGCGCTGGAGACCTAGGGTCATTCCTCGCCGTCGGCCTGGCGCTCCTTGACCTTGCCCTCGAGCTGGGACACCACGTCCGGGTCGCGGAGCGTCGTCACGTCGCCCAGCTCTTTGCCCTCGGCGATGTCGCGCAGCAGGCGGCGCATGATCTTCCCCGAGCGGGTCTTGGGCAGGTCGTCGGCCCAGATGATCCGCTTCGGCCGCGCGAGCTTGCCGATCTTCTTGGCGACGTGCTCGCGGATGTCCGCGACCATGTCGTCGTCGCCCTCCTGGGAGCCCGAGAGCGTCACGAACGCGGTGATCGCCTGGCCCGAGTCCTCGTCCTGCTGGCCGATCACCGCCGCCTCCGCAACCTTGTCGTGGGAGACGATCGCGCCCTCCACCTCGGCGGTCGAGAGCCGGTGGCCGGAGACGTTGATCACGTCGTCGACGCGACCGATGATCCAGTAGTAGCCGTCCTCGTCCTTGCGCGCGGCGTCGCCGACGAAGTAGATGTCGCGGCCGAACTTGTCCCAGTAGGTCTCGATGAAGCGGTCCTCGTCCTTGTAGAGGTTCCGCAGCATGCCGGGCCAGGGCTTGCGCAACGTGAGAAGGCCCTGGTCGGTCCCGGAGTCCTCGCCGTCGTCCTCGTTGACGACCAGCGCGTCGATGCCCGGCAGCGGCTTGCCCGCCGAGCCCGGCTTGGTCTCCTGGGCGCCCGGGAGCGTGGTGATCATGATGTGGCCGGTCTCCGTCTGCCACCACGTGTCCACGATCGGGCAGCGCTCGCCGCCGATGACCTTGTGGTACCAGAGCCAGGCCTTCGGGTTGATCGGCTCGCCGACGCTCCCGAGCAGCCGCAGCGAGGAGAGGTCGTGCTTCTCCGGGTACTCGGCGCCCCACTTGATGCACGCGCGGATCGCCGTCGGCGCCGTGTAGAAGATCGTCACGTCGTAGCGGTCGACCAGCGACCACCAGATGTCCTTGTCCGGGTAGTCCGGGGCGCCCTCGTACATGACCGACGTACAGCCGTTGGCGAGCGGCCCGTAGACGATGTAGGAGTGCCCGGTGACCCAGCCGACGTCGGCCGAGCACCAGTAGACGTCCTCCTCCGGCTTGAGGTCGAAGACGTACTTGTGGGTCCACGCCACGCCGGTGAGGTAGCCGCCGGTGGTGTGCAGGATGCCCTTCGGCTTGGCCGTCGAGCCCGACGAGTAGAGGATGTAGAGCGGGTGCTCGGAGTCGAACGGCTCAGCCTCGCACTCGTCGTCGGCCTCGTCCAGCGCGTCCTGGTACCAGATGTCGCGCCCTTCCTTCATCGGCGCGTCGTTGTCGGTGCGCTTGACCACGAAGATCGTCTCGATCGACTCGAGCTCGCCCAACACCTCGTCGACCTGCTCCTTGATCGCCGCGGTCTTGCCCTTGCGGCGGGCGCCGTCGACGGTGACGAGGGCCTTGGCCTCGGAGAACTCCATCCGCTCCTTGACCGACTCGGCGGAGAAGCCGCCGAACACGACGTTGTGCACGGCGCCGATGCGCGCGCACGCGAGCATCGCCACGGCGACCTCGGGGATCATCGGCAGGAAGATCCCGACGACGTCCTTGGGGCCGACGCCGCGGTCCTTGAGCGCGTTGGCGAACTTCTGCACGTCGCGGTGGAGGTCGGCGTAGGTGACGTCGAGCTCCTCGCCCTCCTCGCCGCGCCAGTGGAAGGCGACGCGATCGCCGTTGCCGGCCTCGACGTGGCGGTCGACGCAGTTGTAGGCGACGTTGAGCTTGCCGCCGACGAACCACTTGGCGTTCGGCGGGTCGGACCAGTCGAGCACCTGGTCCCACTTCTCGGCCCAGTCCAGCGACTCGGCCTGCTCGGCCCAGAAGCCCTCGTAGTCCTCGGAGGCCTTCTCGTACAGGGACTCGTCGGTGACCAGCGCGTTCTCGACGAAGGCCTCCGGCGGGGGGAACGTCTCCTGATCGAGCAGGTCGCCGATCTGGGATTCGAGCGTCGCTTCCTCTGCCATGTCCGGCCTCTCCCTCGTCGGAACGTTTCCCCTGCGCCGGCCCGTGCGGCCGGCGCAGGGTGGATTGTCTCAGTTACCCGGTAGCGCGCGCTCCGCGCCGAGACCCGTCTCGGAACGGACGTGCAGCTCGGGGAACGTGTGCTCGGCGCCATGCTCCTTGGAGAGCACCGTGCCCAGGTAGCAGCCGAGGAACCCGAGCGGGATCGACAGGATCCCCGGGTTGGCCAGGGTCCAGCCGATCGGCGACCCGGTGTCGCTGTCGGCGCCCGGCCACACCTTCGGCGAGACGAGCACCAGCAGGATCGCGCTGGTCACGCCCATCAGCACGCCGGTGACGGCGCCGGCGGTGTTGAACCGCCGCCACGTGAGCGCGAGCAGCAGCGCCGGGAAGTTCGCGCTCGCGGCGACCGCGAACGCGAGCCCGACCATGAACGAGACGTTCAGGCCGGAGCCGCCGATGACGGCCACGATGATCGCGATCACGCCGATCGAGACCGCGGCGATCCGGGCCACGACGACCTCCTCGCGGTCGGACTCCTTGCCCTTGCGCACGATGTTCGACCAGATGTCGTGCGAGACCGCCGCCGACGCCGAGAGCACGAGGCCCGCCACCACGGCGAGGATCGTCGCGAACGCGACGCCGGCGATCAACGCGAGGAACAGGTCGCCGCCGAACGTGCCCTCACCGCCGCCCAGGAACGTGGCGAGGTTCGGCGCCGCCAGGTTGCCGCCGGTGCCGGCCGCCTCGACGCCGTCCTGCCCGAGGAACGCGCGCGCCCCGAAGCCGATGAACGTCGTCAGCAGGTAGAAGAACCCGATGATGAACATCGCCCACACGACCGAGGAGCGCGCGGCCTTGGCGTTCGGGACGGTGAAGAAGCGCATCAGGATGTGCGGCAGCCCGGCCGTGCCGAGCACGAGCGCCAGGCCGAGCGAGACGGTGTCGATCGGGCTCGTCAGGAACGTGCCCGGGCCGAGCGAGAACGTCGACCCCTCCGCCTTGCCGGCTTCCTCCGCGCGGTTGAACAGCTCGATCGGGCTGCCCCCGACCTTGGCCAGCACGAAGATCGACATCACGAGGATGCCGAACATCAGCAGGCACGCCTTGATGATCTGCACCCACGTGGTGGCGACCATGCCGCCGAAGATCACGTACGTGAGCATGAACGCGCCGGTGAGGATCACCGCGAGCGAGAAGTCGATGCCGACGAGCGCCTGGATCAGCACGCCCGCGCCGACCATCTGCGCGATCAGGTAGAAGGCGACCACGGCCAGCGTGCCGAGCGCGGCCGCGGAGCGGGCGGGCCGCTCGCGCAGCCGGAACGCCAGCACGTCGGCGATCGTGTACTTGCCGGCGTTGCGCATGCGCTCGGCCAGCAGGAACATCACCGTCAGGAACGCGACGAGGAACCCGATCGAGTACAGGAACCCGTCGAACCCGAAGATGTAGATGAGCCCGGCGATGCCCAGGAACGACGCCGCCGACAGGTAGTCGCCGGAGATGGCGAGCCCGTTCTGGACGCCGGTGATCTGGCGGCCCGCGGCATAGAAGCCGACGGCGCTGCCGGCCTTCTTGGACGCCCAGTAGGTGATGCCGAGCGTGATCGAGAGGACGATGGCGAAGATCACCACCGCCTCGACGTTGACTTCCGCGAAGAGGATCATCGCTTGTGGTCCTCACCCGCGAGCGCCACGACCTTGTCGGCGAGCGGGTCGTAGTCGCGATCCGCGCGCTTGAGGTACATGAGCCCGAGCACGAGCACCATCACGAACTGCGTCAGCGCCAGGCAGTAGCCGACGGTCAGCCCTTCGTAGACCCGCGACTCCATGAAGTCCTCGGCGTAGCCCGCGAGCAGGATGAACACCATGTAGTAGGTGAGGAAGAAGATCGTCGCCGGCAGCACGAACGACCGCCGCTTGGCCACGAGCTCCTGGAACTCCGGCGATCGCCTCGATCCCCTCCCAGTCGATCTTCGACAGCTCCCGCTCCTGCGGCGCGGGTGCGTCTGGCGTACTGGTCGCCTCAGCCATTCTTTCCCCCCTCGGTAGAAGAACGTGCGTCCTGCTACTTACACCCATTGGCGGCGGCTCAAAACCGGGGATTCGATGAACGGCGCCTGCGGCGCGACGAACGGTGGCGGCTCTATGCTCGCGCTGAGGTGGACGTCGTCCTGGGGATGGTGCTGGGAGTGGTGCTGGCGGCATCGCTTGCCGCCGGCTGGCGGCTGATCGCCCGGCCGCGGCGCGTGATCGACCCGGAGAGCTCGGCGATGCACGACGCCGTGCACGCGGCGACGGCCGTGCTGCCCCACCTGCGGCGCGGCCTGACGTCGCGCAGCGCGCCGCCCGCGGCGGAGCACCTGCGCACGCTCACCGGCGCCCAGGCGGTGGCGGTCGCGGGGCTCGACGAGCTGCTGGCGTTCGACGGCGTCGGATCCGACCACCACCGGGCGGGCGACTCGCTCGAGGCGCTGGTCGGCAGCGCGGGCGGCGACCGCGTGCGCGTGGAGCCGCGCCTGCGCTGCGAGCACCCGGCCTGCCCGCTGCGCTCGGCGATCAGCGCGCCGCTGGTGGTGCAGGAGCACCGCGTCGGCACGCTCGTCGCGCTCTACGACCGGCCGGGCCGGATCCGGCTCGAGGAGTCGCGCGTGGTCGCCGAGGCGGCGGCGCTCGTGGCCGCGATGCTCGAGCTCGCGGAGGTCGAGGCCCAGGGCGAGCGGCTGGCCAGCGCCGAGCTGCGCGCGCTGCGGGCGCAGATCTCGCCGCACTTCATCTACAACGCGCTGGCGGCCGTCGCGTCGTTCATCCACTCGCGCCCGGAGGAGGCGCGCGAGCTGCTGATCGAGTTCGCCGAGTTCATCCGCTACGGGTTCGCCCGCCAGCGCACCTATGTGACTCTGGCCGACGAGCTGCGCTACGTGGAGAAGTACCTGCGGCTCGAGCAGGCGCGCTTCGGCGAGCGGCTGCGCGTGCGCGTGCAGGTGGATCCCGAGGTGCTGCAGGCGGTGGTGCCCGTGCTCTCGCTCCAGCCGCTGGTGGAGAACGCGGTGCGCCACGGCGTCGAGTCGCGCCCCGAGGGCGGGACGGTGGCGATCGAGGGCGTGGACCTCGGCTCCGACGTCGAGCTGCGGGTGATCGACGACGGCGCCGGCATCGACCCGGACAAGGCGGCCGCGGCGCTGGCCGGGCGCGGCGCGGGCATCGGGATCGCCAACGTGCACCGGCGGCTGCGCTCCACGTTCGGCGAGGAGTACGGGCTGGAGATCGACGGGCAGCGGGGCACCAGCGTCGTGATGACGCTGCCGAAGTTCCGCGCGGGGGTGCGCGCGGCGTGAGCGGCCTGCGCGTGCTGGCCGTCGACGACGAGCGCCCGGCGCTCGAGGACCTGGTGCGGATGCTGGGAGCGTGCTCGGGGGTGGGCACGGTGGAGTCGGCGTCCTCGGCCGAGGACGCGCTGGTCGCGCTGGGCGGCGGCGGGCGGTTCGACGCGCTGTTCCTCGACGTGCGGATGCCGGGGCTGGACGGGCTGGAGCTGGGGCGCGTGCTGCGGCGCTTCGAGCACCCGCCCGCGCTGGTGTTCGTCAGCGCCCACGACGACTTCGCGGTCGCCGCGTTCGAGCTGGCGGCGCTCGACTACCTCGTCAAGCCGGTGTCGCGGCAGCGGCTGGAGGAGGCCGTCGAGCGGGTGGCGCGGGTGGCGTCCTCGCCCGACGTGCTCGACGACGACGTGCTGCCGGTCGACGCGCTGCGCGGCGGCGGGACGCGGCTGCTCCCGCGCTCCTCGATCCTCGTCCTGCAGGCGCACGGCGACTACGTGCGGGTCTCCGCCGACGAGGGGCGCTTCCTGCTGCGCGCGCGGCTCGGCGAGCTGGAGGAGCGCTGGGCGGGCCACGGGTTCGTGCGCGTGCACCGCGGGTTCCTGGTCAACCTGCGGCGCGCGGTCGAGGTGCGCCCGCGCCTGAACGGGACGGCGGTGCTGGTGATGGCCGACGGGACCGAGGTCCCGATCGCCCGGCGGCAGGTCGGCGAGCTGCGACGGAAGCTGAGCGTGTGAGCGGGCCTCCCCGCCGGCTCCCTCGGGACGAGCTGGCCGAGACCACCGCGCACGGCGGGCTCTACCTGCGGCGGCTGATCCGCTCGCAGCTCGCGCTGAGCCTGCTCGCGCTGGTCGCGTTCGGCGGGATCATCGGGTCGCTCCCGCTGTTGCTGTACCTGCTGCCGGGGCTGCAGGACGTGCAGGTGCTCGGCGTGCCGCTCCCGCTGCTGATCATCACGGTGCCGCCGTTCCCGCTGCTGATCGCGATCGGCTGGCTGTACGCGCGGCGAGCGGAGGCGTTGGAGGATGCGTTCCGCGACCTCGTGGAGCCGCCTTCGTGATCGCGCTGGCGGCGGTGCTCGCCGTGACGGGGGCGACGGTGGGGCTGGGGCTGTACGGGGTCCGGTTCGCGCGGACGACGTCGGACCTGTTCGTCGCCTCGCGCGCGGTGACGCCGTGGTGGAACGCGGCGGCGATCTCCGGCGAGTACCTGTCGGCCGCCTCGTTCCTGGGCATCGCAGGGCTGGAGATGAAGCTCGGCGCGGGGGCGCTGTGGCTCCCGCTCGGCTTCACGGCGGGCTACGTGGCGCTGCTGCTGTTCGTCGCCGCGCCGCTGCGGCGCTTCGGCGCCTACACGATCTCCGACTTCGCCGAGGCGCGGCTCGGCTCCCCGCGGCTGCGGGTGCTGGCGGCGCTGGTCGTGCTCGGCATCGCCGGCTTCTACCTGGTGCCGCAGCTCAAGGGCGCGGGGCTGACGCTGGGCGCGGTGACGGGCGCGCCGTACTGGGTGGGCGTCGTGCTGGTGGGGCTGATCGTCGCGATCAACGTCGCCTCGGGCGGGATGCGCGGGATCACCTACGTGCAGGCGTTCCAGTACTGGACGAAGACGTTCGCGATCGCGCTGCCGGCGTGCCTGCTGCTGATGTACCTCGGCGGGCTGCCGGAGCGCGCGGCGCTGTTCGGGGCCGAGCTGCCGCGGGCGCCGGCCTCCGGGTTGACGGTGACGCTTGGACGAGCGCGACGACGATGACCTTCCCGGCCGCGACGTCCTACGAGGTCGACGGGCAGGAGGCAGGCGCGGAGGCCGGCGACGAGGTCACGATCGGGCCGGGGGAGGTGACGCTCCCGGGGCGCGCGGTGGTGCCGGTCGCCGAGGGGACCGACGCGCAGACGGGGGACGAGTGGTCGCGCCCGGTGTCCTCGGACTCGCGACTCCTCCCCCGTGTTCGTCTACTCGCTGCTGCTGGCGACGTTCCTCGGGACGATGGGGCTGCCGCACATCCTCGTCCGCTTCTACACGAACCCGGACGGGCCGGCGGCGCGCAGCACGACGGTGCGCGTGCTCGGGCTGCTGTCGCTCTTCTACCTGTTCCCGGCGCGTCTACGGCTTGCTCGGGCGGGTGCTGGTGCCGGAGCTCTACATGACGGGCGAGACCGACTCGGTGGTGCTCGCGCTGCCCGAGGCGGCGTGGCCGGGGCTGCCCGGCGAGCTGCTCGGCGCGCTGGTGGCGGCGGGCGCGTTCGCGGCGTTCCTGTCGACGGCGTCGGGGCTGATGGTCTCCGTCGCCGGGACGCTGTCCTACGACCTGCGGCGGCGCGGGCCGCGGGACGCCGCGGGGAGGCGGCGGCGCTTCCGGATCGCGGGGCTGCTCGGCGTCGTGCCGCCCGATCGCGCTTGGCGCTGGCCGCGCGCGAGCTCGACATCTCCGTGCTCGTCGGCTGGGCGTTCGCGCTGGCGGCGAGCACGTTCTGCCCGCTGCTCCTGCTCGGGATCTGGTGGGAGGGCCTGACCGCGCGCGGCGCCGCCGCGGGGCTCGTGATCGGCGCCACGACGGCCTCGGGGATCATCCTCACCGGCCTCGTGGTCGAGGGCGGCCACCCGACCGTGAACGCGCTGCTCAGCCAGCCGGCCGTGCTCTCCGTGCCGGTCGCGTTCGCCGTCATGGTCCTCGTCTCGCTCACCGACGGCCGAGGCCGCCGGCCGGCCAGCGCACAGCTCCTCGCCCTCCACGCCCCCGAGGGCCTAGCCCCCTGAGGGACGGGGCGGGGTCGATCTTGCATTCGAGCAGCTCGATGCTGGAATGCAAGATCTGGCCCCCTTGCTACGTCGGTTGGAAGTCCTGGATCATCTCGGCGTCGCCCTGCTCTCCCGCGCCGAAGGCGAGCAGCTCGGCGCCGTCCGGGCCGGCCTGGAAGGAGCGCGCGACGTCGGCAGGGATGCGCACCGCGTCCCACTCGCCGAGCTCGACCGCCTCGTCCTCGAACTGCACGCGGGCGCTGCCGCGGATCACGAGGTAGACCTCCTCCTGGTCGCGGTGGCGGTGCCCCCACGGGACCTGGAAGTTGGGGCCGGCTTTGAAGAGGGTCAGGCCGCCCTTCTGCAGCCCGAGGGCGGAGCGGGCGAAGCGCGCCTCCAGCTCGGGCGGCATGCCGAACTTCTCGGCGGCGTTCTCGACTTCCCGGAGGTTCACGATCGTGTGGTCGGCCATGGAGCCGATTGTTGCCAGTCTCGGAGGCTCTCGAACGCGAGATCGGTTCCGGCGGCTCGGCTAGCGTTGGGGAGGTGCCCGTCACCGCATCGATCGGCTCCTCGTTCTCGAGCTTCTTCGACGCGGTCGGGGACTTCGCGAGCAACCTGGCCTCGGTCCAGTGGGTCTCGCTGCTCATCGCGCTCGTGTCGTTCACGATCTACCTGACGCTGCGCGCGCGGGCGTCGTTCCACATCCTGCGCGCCGCGTATCCCGACGAGACGATCCGCTTCCGCAACATCTGGGGCGCCTACATGGCGGGCTACGGGTTCAACAGCGTCGTCCCCGCGCGCGGCGGCGACGTCATCCGCCTGTTCCTCACCAAGAGCTCGGTGCCCAACTCGAGCTACCCCGCCGTCGCCGCCGCCTTCTCGATCGAGTTCATCTTCGACCTCACGATGGCGGTGCCTGTGCTGGGCTTCGCGTTCACCCAGGGCGTGTTCCCCAAGCCGCCGGACTTCTCCAGCCTGCCGGCGTTCGATCTCGCGTTCCTCGCCCAGCACCCGCGGTTCACGCTGTTCCTGCTCACCGTCCTGGCCATCGCGACACTGGCGGGCTTCGCGCTGCTGTCGGCCCGCGTGCGGGCGTTCTGGGCGCGCGTGCGCCAGGGCCTGACGATCGTCTTCGACCGCCGCCGCTACTTCCGCGAGGTGTGGCTCGTCCAGTTCGCCGGCTGGGGGTTCCGCTTCCTCGCGTTCTGGATGCTGCTCGAGGCGTTCGGCGTCGGCGGGTCGGTGCGCAACGTCCTGCTCGTGCTCGGCGTCAACGCCGTCGCCGCGCTGGTGCCGTTCACGCCCGGCGGCGCGGGGGTCCAGCAGGCGCTGCTGGCGAAGGTGTTCGCCGGCACCGCGGCGGGCGCGACCGTGGCGGCCTACTCCGTCGGCCAGCAGATCGCGATCGCGGCGCTGACGTTCGGCATCGGCTTCGCCGCGATCTTCTACATCTTCCGCTTCCGCTCGTTCAAGGAGGTCATCGCCCGCGGGCGCGCCTCACGCGAGGAGGAAGAGGGAGCGAAGGTCTAGGAGAGGCCCTGGCGCGCCTCGCGCACCAGGGTGACGGCCTCGGGGAACACGGTCGCCATGACCTGGCGGATCTGCTGCGCCTGCTCTTCCGCGTTGCCCTGGACGTTGACGCGATCGATGGCCGCCACCGTCATGTCGACGGCGAGCTTGATGGCGTTGTCGGCCCAAGCGAGGTTCTGGGCGCCCTGCATCTGCTCGGCCATCTCCTGAAGTCGCTTCTGGAGCTCAGGATCGTTGAAGAAACCGCCGAAACCTTCCATGCCCTAGAGCGTACCGCGTGCCGGTCGGTCGCCTCGAGGCCCGCGTCCTCGCGCTCCCAGCGGGCGACGGTGCGCCGCAGCCCGACGTAGGCGACCGCGCCGGGGGCGATCGGGAGCCAGAAGGCGAAGCCGCGGTAGGCGAGCACGGCGATCAGCGCCATCTCCGGCTCGACGCCGAAGACGATCAGCGCGCCGACCATGCCGCCGTCGACGCCGCCGACGCCGCCGGGGAGCGGGAGCGTGTTGGCGAGCATGCCGACGAGGTAGGCGACGGTGATGATCGCGAAGGAGGGCGCCTCGCCGAAGGCGTTGAAGCACGCCCACAGCACGGCGATGTCGCCGCCCCACCAGAGCAGCGCGCCGAGCAGGCCGGCGTTGCGGGTGCGCAGCAGTCGCCGCGCGTCGCGCACGCCGCTGCCGATCGGGGCCATCACCTTGCGGATGCGGCCCTCGCCCGGCTGGACCCACTGGGCGGCGGCCACCGCGGCGATCACGGAGGCGCCGAAGATCGCGGGGACGATCGTGATCGCGAACGAGCCGCCGCCGGGCAGCAGGCCCGTGTAGAGGCCGATGCCGCCGACCACCAGCGCGCCCATGTAGACGCCGTAGAGCAGCACGAGGAAGGTGACCATGCGCGAGGCGACGTCGGCGCGCTCCATGCCGGAGCGGCGCATCGCCCACGCGGTGAGCGCGATCCCGCCGGCGCCGGCGCTGGCGAACAGGCGCGTCGCGGCGTGGCCGGCGAGGTTGATCTGCGTGCTGGCCCACAGGCCGATGCGCGAGCCGCCGTCCTGCGCCACCGCGCTGAACAGCACGATGTGGCCGATGAAGGAGAGGATCTCGAAGACGAGCGCGAGAGAGAGCCACGTGAGGTCGCCGCTCTTGAGCCGCTGCCACGCCTCGGGGAGGTCGGCGAAGGCCGGAGCGAGCAGCACGAGCGAGACGAGCATGATCGCGGCCGCCCCCACCAGGAGCAGCGCCTTGCGGGCAGAGATGCCGCCGAGGGAGAGGGTGTCCTCGGCGATCAGATCGGCGTTGGTGGGGGCGGCCACAGCCATACGGGCAGTCTGTCGCGGGGCATTCGCCACGGCACGGGGGTCTCCCTCTGTCCTGGCGGTGCGGCTAACCGGACCTAATGCGCGAGATCGGCTGTGTGTGGTGCGGGTGGCACCGGGGACGCCGGTGCTAGCCGCCGCCGCGCTCGTGGAAGAAGAAGTCGGGCATCACGGCCCTGGTCACGCGCGAGGACAGCTGCGCGCCCAGCTCGGCGTCTCCCGTGCGCGAGCTGAGGTCGTCGAGCGTGACGATGCCGGTCAGCCGGTCGCCGTCGACCACCACGAGCCGGCGGATGCCGTGGCGGACCATCAGCTCGGCGGCCTCCTCGACGTCCATGGCGGGCTCGGCGGTGATCACGGGCGAGGAGGCGTGGTCGGAGACGTGGTCGCCGAAGTCGCGGCCGTCGGCGATCACCGAAAGGGCGAGGTCGCGGTCGGTGACGAACCCGACGGGCCTGTCGTCGTCGACCAGCACGACCGAGCCGACGTTGCGCTCGCGCATGAGCTCCGCGATCTCCCGCACCGTGCGCTCCGGCGGCGCGGTGACCACCTCTCCGGTCATGACCTCGCGGATCAGCATGGCGGCGCGAGTCTACAATCGCGCGCCGTGGCCCACCGCACTCCGGGACAACTCGCCAACCGCCGCCGCGTCGAGCAGGTGATCGGCCTCGTCTCGCCCGCTCTCGACCTCCTCCTGTTCGCCGGGGAGCGCGTCTCGCGCGTGGCCGGGCGCAACGATCCCGACCCCGAGCCGCCCCGCGTCGGGCGCCGCGGGTCCCGGACCTCGCTGGGCGGCCCGACCGGCGCCCCCGAGCGCCGCGGCTAGAGTCGTGGCCGTGTCCGAGACCCCGAAGGACCCGCAGGAGCAGCTCGACTGGGAGGCGAAGCAGCGCCCGCGTGCCGCCGTCGCAGCCGCGCTCGGCGGCCTGCTCGTGTTCGGCGGCCAGATCGGCCGCCAGGTCGCGCTGCAGGACGCGCCCCGCGCCCGCTTCCTCGACGGGCTGGAGAGCGTCGCCGCGCCGGGCGCGGTGAGCGGCCGCGACAGCCTGCAGATCGCCACCGCGCAGTACCTCAACGACCACGCGCTCGGCATGATCCTGCCGGCGATCGTCGAGGCGCTGGGGTACTTCGCGGTCGCCTACGCGCTGACGTTCCTCGCCGCCGCCACCCGCGCGCGGCGCCCGCAGCTCGTCAAGTTCGCGCTCTACCTCCCGGCCATCGGCGGCGTGCTGATGGGCGTCTCCTCGGTCGCCCGCGCGGTCGGCCGCGTCGGCGACGTCAACACCTTCCTGGACGGGCCGCGCACGGTCGAGGCGGCGCAGGACATCGGCCTCGGCGGCGTCAGCCTCGTGGCCGAGGTGCTGCTGCTCCCGGCGACGCTCGCGCTTGCCGCCGGGCTGCTGCTCGTCACGCTCAACGCGATGCGCGCCGGGCTGCTGACGCGGTTCATGGGCATCCTCGGCGCGATCGTGGGCGCGCTGCAGGTCGTGCGCATCGGCCCGCTCCCGCTCGTGCAGACGTTCTGGTTCCTCTCGCTCGCGCTCTTGCTCTCCGGCCGCCGCCAGGGCGGCGACCTGCCCGCGTGGCGCACCGGCCGCGAGGAGCCGTGGCCCAGCCAGCGCGAGGTCGCCGAGGCCCGCCAGGCCCAGGCCGCCTCCCGCCGCGCCGCGAAGTCCGAGCCCGCGCCGGCGACCGCGTCGGGCCCGGCGCACCCCGCGAACAACAAGCGCAAGCGCAAGCGCCGC
>CAVRQL010000019.1:0-46624 GCA_963723395.1 uncultured Solirubrobacteraceae bacterium
TGCAGCGGTTTCATGAGAGGGTTCAGCGGTAAGGCTTACTCACATGCTCGAGCTCGTACGCGACAGACCAGACTGGCTCGCCGCCCTCGGCGTGGCGCTCACGCGCCCGCCCGGCGTCCCCGAGCGACGCGCTCAAGAGGACCCCTGGCACCCCGAGGGCGCGGAGACGCGGCCCCGGCGGATCGCCGATGACCTGGCGTGGTTGCGCCAGGCTTTCGACGAGCCGGAGAACAACGGCCTCAAGCCGCTGCCCGAGTCGGCCGCCGTCGCGGCCTGGGATACAGCGCCCGACAGCGCCCAGCGCCTGTGCCGCCTGCGGGACCGGCAGGTGCTCGACGCCGCCGGCTTCCTGCTGCACGAGTCGCACGATCCTGCGCTGATTTAGGTCCAGCCTCCGCAGGGGTACCAGAATGTTCACTCGAACCTGGACCCTGGAGGCTGAACCACCGTGTCGACCCAAGTCAGCGAGCAGGAAGCACGTCAAGTCGCCGAGGCGGCCCGCGAGCAGGAGTGGAAGCTGCCCAGCTTCGGCAAGGAGCTGTTCCTCGGCAACTTCCGGCTGGACCTGATCCACCCGCAGCCGCCGCTCCCGGCCGGAGAAGGTCGAGAAGGGCGAGCGCTTCCTCAAGGACCTGCGCGCGTTCCTGACCGAGAGCGTCGACCCGCTGCAGATCGAGCGGGACTCGAAGATCCCCGACGAGGCGATCGAGGGCCTCAAGCGCCTCGGCGCGCTGGGCATGAAGGTGCCCGAGCGAGTACGGCGGCCTCGGCCTCTCGCAGGTCTACTACAACAAGGCGCTCGCGCTGGCCGGCAACTGGCACTCCTCGCTGGCCACCCTGCTCTCCGCCCACCAGTCGATCGGCGTCGCCGAGCCGCTGATGCTGTTCGGCTCCGAGGAGCAGAAGCGCAAGTGGCTCCCGCTGGTCTCCAAGGACCACATCTCCGCCTTCCTGCTGACCGAGCCCGACGTCGGCTCCGACCCGGCGCGGCTGGGCTCGACCGCCACGCCGACCGAGGGCGGCTACCTCCTCAACGGCCGCAAGCTGTGGGCGACCAACGGCGCGATCGCCGACATCGTCGTGGTGATGGCCCAGGTGCCCGAAGTCCGACGGCCACAAGGGCGGCATCAGCGCCTTCGTCCTCGACTACAAGAGCGAGGGCGTGACCGTCGAGCACCGCAACGCCTTCATGGGCCTGCGCGGCATCGAGAACTCCGTCACCCGGCTCGAGAACGTGTTCGTGCCGGCCGAGAACCTGATCGGGCGTGAGGGCCAGGGCCTCAAGATCGCCCTCTCGACGCTCAACACGGGCCGCCTGGCGCTGCCCGCCATCTGCACCGGCAACGCGAAGTGGGCGACCAAGATCGCGCGCGAGTGGTCCAACGAGCGCATCCAGTGGGGCGTGCCGGTCGGCAAGCACGACGCGGTGGCGCAGAAGATCGCCTTCATCGCGGCCAGCGCGTTCGGCCTGGAGGCGATGCTCGACGTCTCCTCGCGGCTCGCCGACGACAAGAAGTCCGACATCCGCATCGAGGCGGCGATCGCCAAGCTCTACTCGTCCGAGCTGGGCTGGCAGGTGCTCGACGAGCTGATGCAGATCCGCGGCGGCCGCGGCTACGAGACCGCCCAGTCGCTCAAGGACCGCGGCGAGAAGCCGGTCCCGGTCGAGGCGGCGCTGCGCGACATGCGGATCAACCGCATCTTCGAGGGCTCCACGGAGATCATGCACCTGCTGATCGCCCGCGAGGCGGTCGACAAGCACCTCGAGGTGGCCGGCGAGATCCTCGAGGGCGACGGCGACCTCTCCGCCAAGGCCAAGGTGGGCGTCGGCGCGGCCAAGTTCTACGCCAAGTGGCTGCCGCAGCTGGTGGTCGGCGAGGGCATGAAGCCCGGCTCCTACGACGAGTTCGGCTCGCTCGCCACGCACCTGCGCTACGTCGAGCGCAACTCGCGCAAGCTGGCCCGCACGACGTTCTACGCGATGGGCCGCTGGCAGGCGAAGCTCGAGAAGAAGCAGGCGTTCCTGGGCCGGATCGTCGACATCGGCGCCGAGCTGTTCGCGATCTCCTCCGCCGCCACCTACGCGGCGACGATCAAGCGCGAGAAGCCGGAGATGGGCGACGACGCCTACGCGCTCGCCGACCTGTTCTGCAAGCAGGCCCGGACCCGCGCGGAGAAGCTGTTCGACGAGCTGTGGTCCAACAACGACGACGCCAACTACGCGGCCGCCCAGGACGTGCTGAAGGGCCGCTTCAAGTGGATCGAGGAGGGCGTCGCCGACCCGTCGGGCGACGGGCCGATGATCGCCGGCCAGCCCGAGGCCCCGGCCGAAGTGCCGGTCGCCGCGGCACTAGCGCCATGCCGGTACCGCGCCGCAGCCTGCCCGTTCCGAAGGACATCCCGTGGACGGAGCTGCGGCGCCGGTCGGCGATCGTGTTCATGTGGCTGCAGGCGGGCTGGTAGCTCCCTGTCGGCCGCCGAGCGCGAGGAGGTCCGCCGGCTGCTCGTGAAGTCCAAGGGCCGGCCGAACCGGTTGAGCAAGACCGAGGCGCGCCGGCTCGGCGCGCTGGCCGGGCGGGCGGCGAGCGCCGCCGCCAGCGGCCCGCCGCCTGAAGCCGCTGAGTGCGCATCGGCACACTGCTGGTACGCCGGCGTACCAGCGGGGTACGGTCCGGGCCATGAGGCAGAAGCTGAACGACAAGGTCGTGCTGATCACGGGCGCCGCGCGCGGCATCGGCGCCGAGACCGCGCGGCGGCTGGTGAAGAAGGGCGCGCGCGTCTCGCTGGTGGGGCTGGAGCCGGACCGGCTCGCCGCGCTGGCGGGCGAGCTCGGCGACCGCGCCGTCTGGTTCGAGGCCGACGTGACCGACCAGGACGCCATCGAGGGCGCGGTGCAGGGCACCGTGGCCGCGTTCGGCGGCGTCGACGTCGTGCTCGCCAACGCGGGCATCGCCAACAACGGCACCGTCGCCATCTCCCCCGCCGACGCGCTCGTCAGGACGCTCGAGGTCAACCTGATCGGCGTCGTGCGCACCGTCTCCGCCGCCCTCCCGCACGTGACCCAGCGGCGCGGCTACGTCTGCATCATCTCCTCCACCGCCGCGTTCACGATGATGCCCGGCATGTCGGCCTACGCCGCCTCCAAGGCCGGCGTGGAGCAGTTCGCCAACTGCCTGCGGCTCGAGGTCGCCCACAAGGGCGTGAAGGTCGGCTCCGTGCACCCGGGCTGGATCGACACCGACCTCGTGCGCGACCAGCGGGCCGACCTGAAGACCTTCGACGCCGCGATGGAGAAGTTCCCCTACCCGCTCAACGCCACGACCTCGGTCGAGGACTGCGCCGACGCGATCGTCGACGGCATGGAGCGCAGGCGCTCGCGCGTGTACGTGCCGAAGGCGATCGGCGGCGTGCAGGCGCTGCGCACCGTCTTCACCGGCCCGATCGCCTCGTGGCTCATCCGCCGCGAGGCCAAGACGATCGTCCCCGAGCTCGAGGCCGAGCTCGTCAAGCTCGGCCGCCACTTCGGCAGCTCGAGCGTGGCGCTGACGCCCGGCGCCGCGGAGGAGCGCGAGAAGCTGGCGTCGTGAGCGCCGCCGTCGGCGCGGACCCCCGCGCCCGCCTCACCGCGGGCCTGGCGGCCGCCATCGCCGAGAAGGGCTACGCGGGCGCGACGGTCGCCGACGTCGTGCGCCACGCGCGCGTGTCCAAGCGGACCTTCTACGAGCACTTCGCCGACAAGGAGGCCTGCTTCCTCGCGCTGTACTCGGAGACGACCGACGCAGCTGCTGGAGCTGATCGCGGGCGCCGCGGGCGGCGACGGCCCGTGGGACGAGCGGCTGGCGGCGGCCGCGCGCGCGTACTTCGCCGCGCTCGCCGCCGAGCCGGAGCTGATCCGCGCGGCGATGACGGAGATCCAGGCCGCGGGCCCGCGCGGCCGCGCGCTGCAGCGCGACGTCCGCCGGCGCTACGCGGAGACGCTGATGCGCCTCGCCGAGGGTCCCGCTCCGCTCACCCCCGAGCTGGCCACGGCCGTGGTCGGCGGGATCGACGCGCTGCTCGCCGAGGCCGCGGAGGACGGCCGCGTCGGCGAGCTGGCCGACGCGGCGACTGACCTCCTGCGCGCTGTGCTGACCCGCTAGAAGCGTGTCGGGGTCGGGCCCGGTGCGCTCGCCGCGGTCCAGCGCGGTGATCGCGTCCATCTGGTCGCTCGAGAGCTCGAAGTCGAACACGTCGAAGTTCTGCTCGATCCGCTCGGGCGTGACCGACTTGGGGATCACGACGTTGCCGAGCTGGAGGTGCCAGCGGATCACGACCTGGCCGGGCGTCTTGCCGTGGGCCTCGCCGATCTCCGTGATGGCGGGCTCGTCGAGCACGGCACCCTGCGCGAGCGGGCTCCACGCCTCGGTGAGGATCCCGCGGTCGTCGTGCTCGCGGCGCAGCCCCGCCTGGGCGAGGTACGGGTGCAGCTCGACCTGGTTGACCGACGGCGTCACGCCGGTCTCGTCGACGATCCGGCGCAGGTGCGCGGGCTGGAAGTTGGACACGCCGATCGAGCGCGTCAGGCCCTCCTGCTGGAGCTCGATGAACGCCTTCCAGGTCTCCACGTAGCGGTCCTGGCTGGGGACGGGCCAGTGGATCAGGTAGAGGTCGACGTGGTCGAGCTCGAGACGGTCCAGGCTGGCGCGCAGGGCGCGCTTGGCCGGCTCGAAGCCGTGGTCGTCGTTGAAGCACTTGGTGGTGATGAACACGTCCTCGCGCGACAGCCCGGAGGCGCGGAACGCCTGGCCGACGCCGGCCTCGTTCTTGTACGCGGCGGCGGTGTCGATGTGGCGGTAGCCCGCCTGGAACGCCTGGGTCGTGACCTCGGCGGTGTCCTCGGGCGGGACCTGGAAGACGCCGAAGCCGAGCTGGGGGATCTCGCCGGCGTCGCGGAGGGGGAGGTTCGGTACCTGGGAAGTCGTTGGAGCCATACGTTGAACCCTGCCCACCGTGCATGTGGACAAACGTTTCCCTCACGGCGCTCCGGAAGCTGTAGCTTCGCCGCGTGCCGCGACGGATCGCGACCGTGGTCGTACTGGCGCTGCTGGGCGCGGCGCTCCTGACGCCTGCGGCTGGCGCGGTGCCGTTCGGCACCGACCTCAGCCTGCCGCCCAACACGAACATCGACTGCACGGTGCTCCCGCTGCCGCCGCCGGGCTTCCAGCCGGGCTTCACGGTGGTGCCGAGCGGCGCCGGCACCTGCACGTGGATGGCCGCCGGGTCCGCGCTGAACCCGCAGGCGAACACGTTCGTGGCGCCGGTGGCCGGGACCGTGACGGCGGTCAGCGTGCGCATCGGGCAGGTGACCGGGCCGATGCAGGTGGTCGTGCTGCGCTCGGTCCGCGACTTCTTCTCCACCCAGCCGCCGATCTGCTGCACCGAGGTGGCCCGCTCGCAGGTCTTCACGCCCGCGCCGAACGGCGTGACGACCGTCGCCACGGCGCTGCCCGTGCGCAAGGACGTGGTGCCCGACCCGATCAACCGGACGGTGGTGTTCGACACGCTGGCGCTGAGCGTGCTGGCGCCCGGCGTGCCCGTCCCGCTGTTCGACACCGGGAGCCACGACCCCGCGAACCTCGCGATCCCGAGCGCGGTCGCGTTCTTCCCGGCGATCGCGCCGAACACCGAGCGCTTCGGGTTCTCCGGCGCCGGCGTCGGGGGCTTCCAGGTCCTGATGGCGGCCGACGTCACCCCCTCCGCCACCACCAACCCCGCGCCGCAGGGCAACGTCACCGCACCGGTCGCCCTCGTCGGCCGCCGGCTCGCCGTCAACAACGGCGCAGTGCGGCTCCCGATCCGCTGCAGCCTCCTCACGGGCGCGTGCACCGGCACCGTGCGCCTCGCGAACGGCGCCCAGGCCGCCGCCACGATCGCCGCCGTCAAGACCTACGGCAAGGGCAAGGTGCGCATCCCGGCCGGCAAGCAGGCGCGCGTCAAGGTCAAGCTCACCAAGGCCGGCCGCAAGCTCCTGCGCCGCAAGCGCACCGCCAAGGTCTGGGTCAACGCCGTCATCGGCGGCACCAAGGTGCGCTCCAAGCGGTACACGCTCAAGCGCTAGCCGAACATAAAGGGTCTGACCCCTTATGGCAGCGGAATGAAGTAAAGGGTCAGACCCCTTATGTTGGGGTGGTGCGTGTGGAGCCCGGCAGGCTGGTCGAGTCGCCGTGTCCGCACTGCGGGCACATGGACCGGCGGGCGTTCGGTGAGACGGTGTCGCCGCGGGACGAGCTGGCGTCGTACGCGTTCGGCTGGGTCGGGGGCCACGAGGACCGCGTGGGCCGGCTGACGATCGGGATCGGCGCCGGCAACGAGGGCGGCGGCACGTTCCACGTCGAGTTGCGGGCCGGCGAGGACGGGTGGGTGATGACGCTCGTCGACGAGCCGTTCGAGGACGTGCCCGAGGGCGGGCCCGACCTGTCCGCCGACGAGGCGCGCGCGCACGAACGCTGCGCTTCGTCTGGTGGGTCGCCGAGGAGGCGCTGGCCCAGGACCGCCGCGCGTGGTGGATGGAGGCATGGCTGCGCGGCACCCGCTCGTTCGCGACCAAGCCGGTCGTGGACGGGTCCGCGCCCGTCCGGCACGTCGTGCTCGAGGAGGACGGCTGGCAACTGCTGTGCGGCACGGTCGAGGCCGACGAGCCGCAGGTCTTCCACCTCCACCACGCGCTCGACCGTGATCGATCGCTGCTCGAGGTGCTCGACCTCGAGCCGGGGCAGCGCGCCGACCGCGACGGCCCCGGCGGGCGCTGGGAGCGCGGAGCCGC
Source organism: uncultured Solirubrobacteraceae bacterium (assembly GCA_963723395.1). Taxonomy (GTDB): domain Bacteria; phylum Actinomycetota; class Thermoleophilia; order Solirubrobacterales; family Solirubrobacteraceae; genus DATFQI01. The sequence continues at coordinate 6,803 of CAVRQL010000019.1, forward strand.
CTAGTCGACGTGGTGCTCGATCGCGCGGCCCGCCTCGGCGGCGATCGCCTGGTCGAGCACGGCGAGCACGGTCCGGGCGGCCACCGGGCGCAGCCGCTCGACGGCGGCCACCGCCTCTGGCTCGCTGGGGTCCGTGCGCATCAGCTCGTCCACGAAGGTCGCGACGAACGCGCGCGCCATCGCCGCGCAGCCGGCCTGGACCTCCTCGACCACGCGCAGGGAGGCGGCGAGGCCGACGCCGCGCTCGACCGCCTCCTCGGCGGCGCGCAGGAGCGCGGGGCTGGGTGCCTCGAAGCGGCCGTCGCCCAGGGGCAGGAGCACGCCGAGGCGCTCGGCCTCGGCCAGCGCGGCCGGGTCCTCGCCGAAGCGCTGCGCGAGCTGCTCGGCGGTCAGCGTCACCGGCGCCTCGCCCGGCATCGTCGCCACCCGCCGCAGCTCGGAGCCGGACAGGAGGCGGCGGATCGCCTCGAGGTTGAAGCCGTCGGCCTGCATGGCCTGGATCAGCTGCAGCCGCTCGAGGTGCTCGGGCCCGTAGTAGCCGGTGCGCGCCTCCAGCTCGGGCGGCTGGAGCAGCCCTCGCGACTGGTGGTTGCGGATGTTGCGGACGGTCATCCCGGCGGCCTCGGCCAGCTCGCCGATCGTGAGCCGCTCCGCCGTGGTCATGGCGAGGAGATGCTGCCCGTGAGGTGCGGCTTGCCGCTGGCCGCGTCGCGGACCTCGAACGCGCCGCCATCGCGGACGCCGAACGCGACCTGCGCGGGCAGGAACAGCGGGAGCTTGAACGCGACCTCGGCGGTGAACGCGTCCGGCAGCTCCTGCTCGAGCTCGGCCAGGCAGCGCGCCTTCAGCCACATGCCGTGGGCGATCGGGCGCGGCATGCCGAACAGCCGCGCGCTCAGCGGGTGCATGTGGATCGGGTTGCGGTCGCCGGAGACGGACGCGTAGCGGCGGCCGATGTCCGCCGGCACCCGCCAGTGGGCGCGCGCGGGAGCGGGCCCGGAGCGCTCGCCGTCCTTCGAGCCGCCGGAGCCGCCGCCGCGCTTGAGATAGACGCTGCGCGACTGCCACACGACCTTGCCGCCGACCGAGCCGGCGGCGTGGATCGTGAACTGCTTCCCGCGCGCGTGGTCGGAGAGGTCGCCGGCGTGCACGCGCAGGGAGAGCGGCTCGTCGGGCGCGATCGGCCGCAGCTGGTCGATCTCGTTGGCGATGTGGACGAGGCCCAGCACCGAGTACGGGAACGAGCGCTGGGTCATGATCTCCATGGCCAGCGGGAACGCGGCGATGTGCGGCCAGGTCGGCGGGAGCCGGTCCTCGCGCTCGAATCCGCACACCTCGCGATAGGCGGCGAGCCGCTCGGGGTCGGCGACGAGGTCGTGGACCTCGCGCACCGTGTCCGGCAGGCCGCTCCCGCCGCCGAGGCCGGGCACGCGCCGCACGAGCGGCATGGCCAGGGCCTTGGGATAGGACGTGGCGAGGCTCATGCGCCGATCATCGACTGGCCGCAGACGCGCACGACGTTGCCGTTCACCCCGCCGGAGGCCGGGCTCGCCATCCACGCGATGGTCTCGGCGACGTCGACGGGCTGCCCGCCCTGGGCGAGCGAGTTCATCCGCCGCCCCGCCTCGCGCGTGCCGACCGGCATCGCGGCGGTCATCTTCGTCTCGATGAAGCCGGGGGCGACGGCGTTGATCGTCTGCTTCTTCTCGGCCAGCACGGGCGCCAGCGTCTCGACCGTGCCGATCACGCCGGCCTTGGAGGCCGCGTAGTTGGCCTGGCCGCGGTTGCCGGCGATGCCGCTCATCGAGGAGACCGTGACGATCCGCCCGTGCTCGCGCAGCAGGCCGTCGTCGACGAGCACGTCGTTGATGCGCTCCTGGGCGATCAGGTTGATGCCGAGCACCATCCCCCACTCGTCCTCGGACATCCGCCCGAGCGTGCGGTCGCGCGTGACGCCGGCGTTGTGGACGACGACGTCGACGCCGCCGTGGCGCTCGCGCAGATGGGCGGCGAGCTTGTCCGGCGCGTCCTCGTCGGTGATGTCGAGCAGCAGCGAGGAGCCGCCGAGCTCGTTGACGAGCTCGGCGAGGTCGTCGCCCTGCGCGGGGACGTCGACGCCGACGATCGTCGCGCCGTCGCGCGCCAGTACACGGGCGATGGCGGCGCCGATGCCGCGCGAGGCGCCCGTGACCACCGCGACCTGCCCGGCCAGCGGCGCGTCCCAGTCGAGCGGGTCGCGCTTCTCCCCCGCCCCGATCCGGATCACCTGGCCGGAGACGTAGGCGGACTTGGCCGACAGCAGGAAGCGCAGCGTGGACTCGGCGTTCGCCTCGCCGCCGGGAGCGACGTAGACGAGCTGGCCCGTGGCGCCCTGGCGCAGCTCCTTGGCGGCGGAGCGCACGAAGCCCTCCAGCGCCCGCTGCGCGACGGCCTGGCGGCGGCCCGCGGACAGCTCGGGCGGCGTGCCGAGCACGACCAGCCGGGCGCTCGGCCCGAGGTCGCGGATGGCATCGTGGAAGAACGCGTAGAGCTGTTCGAGCCCGGAGGAGTCCTCGATGCCGGTGGCGTCGAAGACGAGCGCGCCGAGCTTGACGCCGTCACGTCGTCGTCATGCGCCCCGCCTGGCGGATCTCGGCGCCGAGCGCGGAGAGGACGCGCGGCGAGCGTCTCGCCCAGGCGGCCCTCGCCGCCGAGCAGCGCGGGGCCGGCGAGCGCCGGCTGGCCGGGCTCGTAGCGCCGCAGCGGGCGCGATTCGGGGAGCCCGAGGCGCTTCGCGACGAAGCGGCCGGGCGGGGTGGCTGTGAGTTGTTGGTATCGATCTGAAGGCATTGTGACCTCAAATGAGGGTACATGAGATAATGCAGTCATGACCTCCCCACGTCACGCAGCCGTCATCGGCGGCAACCGGATCCCCTTCGCCCGCGCCAACGGCCCGTACGCCACCGAGTCCAACCAGGCCATGCTCACGGCCGCCATCGACGGCCTCGCCGCCCGCTTCTCCCTCGGCGGCGAGCACGTCGACGAGGTGGCGGCCGGCGCCGTGCTCAAGCACGCCCGCGACTTCAACCTCACGCGCGAGTCGGTGATGGGCTCCACGCTCGCCTCCACCACGCCCGCCTACGACATCCAGCAGGCGTGCGACACCGGCATCGAGGCCGCCGTGCTGGTGGCCAACAAGATCGCGCTCGGGCAGATCGAGGTCGGGATCGCCGGCGGCGTCGACACGGCGTCCGACGCGCCGGTCGGCCTCAACGAGGACCTGCGCCAGGTGCTGATGGAGGCCCGCCGCAGCAAGTCCACCGGCGCGCGCCTGAAGCTGATCGGCAAGCTGCGGCCCGGGCAGATCGTCCCCGACATCCCGCGCAACGCCGAGCCGCGCACCGGCATGAGCATGGGCGAGCACGCCGCGGTCACCGCCAAGGAGTGGGGCATCACGCGCGAGGCGCAGGACGAGCTGGCGGCCGCGAGCCACAACAACATGGCCGCCGCCTACGACCGCGGGTTCTTCGACGACCTCGTCACGCCCTACGCCGGCCTGGAGCGCGACCAGAACCTCCGCCCCGGCTCGGACGTCGAGAAGCTCGCGAAGCTCAAGCCGGTGTTCGGCGACACGATGACGGCCGCCAACTCGACGCCGCTCACCGACGGCGCCGCCGTCGTGCTGCTGGCCAGCGACGAGTGGGCGAAGGAGCGCAGCCTCCCCGTGCTGGCGCACATCACCCACGTGCAGACGGGGGCGGTCGACTACGTCAGCGGCGAGGACGGGCTGCTGATGGCGCCCGTGTACGCGGTCCCGAAGCTGCTCGAGAAGGCCGGCCTGACGCTGCAGGACTTCGACTTCTACGAGATCCACGAGGCGTTCGCCTCGCAGGTGCTGGCGACGCTCGCGGCGTGGGAGAAGAACGGCCTCGGGCCGATCGACCGCGACAAGCTCAACGTCAACGGCTCCTCGCTGGCCGCCGGGCACCCGTTCGCGGCCACCGGCGGGCGGATCGTCGCCACCCTGGGCAAGCTGCTGGCCGAGAAGGGATCGGGCCGTGGCCTGATCTCGATCTGCGCCGCCGGCGGCCAGGGCGTCGTGGCGGTGATGGAGCGGTGAGCTTCGACCTCTCGCTCACCCCCGCCCAGCACGACCTGATCGAGCGCACCCACCGCTTCGCCGAGGAGGTCATCCGCCCCGTCGCGGGGCGCTACGACGCCGAGCAGGAGTTCCCGTGGCCGGTGATCGAGGAGGCTGCCAAGGAGGGCTTCTACAACCCGCTCTTCTACCGCGACCTGATCGGCGACCCCACCGGGCTCTCGCTGCCGCTGTTCATGGAGGAGCTGTTCTGGGGCTGCGCGGGGATCGGGCTGGCGATCGTGATGCCCGGGCTGGCGCTGAGCGCGATGGCGCAGGCCGCCACGCCCGAGCAGCTGCTGCGCTGGGCGCCGGAGTGCTTCGGCGAGCCGGGCGACCTCAAGCTCGCCGCGCTGGCGATCTCCGAGCCCGAGGGCGGCAGCGACGTCCGCAACCTGCGCACCCAGGCGCGCCGCGACGGCGACGACTGGATCATCGACGGCCACAAGATGTGGATCGGCAACGGCGGCATCGCCAACGTCCACGTCGTCAACGCCACCGTCGACCCGGAGCTCGGCCACCGCGGGCAGGCGCTGTTCGTCGTCCCCGGCGGCACGCCGGGCCTGGAGACGGTGCGCAAGCTCGACAAGCTCGGCTGTCGCGCCTCGCACACCGCCGAGCTGCACTTCGACAAGGTGCGTGTGCCGGGTGACCAGCTGCTGGGTGGCGACGCCAAGCTCGAGGCGCGTCTGGAGAAGGCGCGCGAGGGCCGCGGCGAGTCCGCCACGCTGGGAGCGTTCGAGCAGACGCGGCCGATGGTCGCCGCCCAGGCGCTCGGGATCGCCCGCGCGGCGCTCGAGTACGCCGTGCAGTACGCCACCGAGCGCGAGGCGTTCGGCGGCCCGATCATCGACAAGCAGGGCGTTTCCTTCCCGCTCGCCGACCTGGCGGCCGACCTCGACTCCGCGCGGCTGCTCACCTGGCGCGCCGCCTGGATGGCCTCCAACCGCGTCCCGTTCCAGCACGCCGAGGGCTCGATGAGCAAGCTCAAGGCCTCCGAGGTCGCCCAGCGCGCGACCGAGCAGGCGATCCAGACGTGCGGCGGCTGGGGCTACATCAAGGACCACCCCGTCGAGAAGTGGTACCGCGACGCCAAGCTCTACACGATCTTCGAGGGGACCAGCGAGATCCAGCGGATGGTGATCGGCCGCTCGCTCGGCGAGGCGACCGGCGAGCCGCCGCTGCACCACGGCTTCCCGGCCGACGGGCCGCCGCTCTCGCGCCAGCTCGGCCGCGGCACCCAGCGGCGCTCGCGGGCGGGCATGGCGGCGCTGAAGTCCACGCAGAAGATGCCCGAGCCGGTGTTGCGGGCGGCGATGAAGGTGCTCGGGCCGCCCGAGCGCGCGCCGCGTCGCTGAGGCAGATCGGGGGTCGCGCGTGGTGCGGATCCCCGAACTCAGCCCGGGAGTTCACCGGATTTCCGCGCGCGCCCCGCCCCGGGAGGATCGCCCACCATGATCCTCCCCTCCCGACGACTTCCCCTCGCCGCCGGGGCGCTGCTGATCGGCCTGCTCGCCTCCTCCCCCGCGCAGGCCGCCTCCGATCGCCCGGCCGCCGAACGGGCGCTGCGCACGGCACAGCAGATCGCCGAAGGCCACGGCGACGGCCGCGACCTGAGCCCGACGCCTGGCCAAGGCCAAGGCGCTCGTGTTCAAGACGGAGGCCGGCGAGGCCGGCACCTTCTCCGCCACCGCCACGGTCAACGCGGCCACCGCCAAGCGGCTCGGCCTCGCCAAGCGCGCCGTCAAGGTCGGCGCGGGCAAGGTCGTGCTCTCCAAGCCCGGCGCGGCGAGGCTCAAGGTGCGTCTCACCGGGAAGGCGATCGGCCGCCTGAAGCGCCAGCGCAAGCCGGTTGCGTCGCAGTGAGGATCACGTTCAAGAGCGTCTCGGGCGCCTCGACGGCCCGCACCGTCTCGCTGACCTTGAAGCGCTGAGCGGCCGCGACCGCAACCGATCGTGCATGTCGGGGTTCCTATCCCGGCATGCACGCGCGATCATGGATCCCGATGGTTCGCTTCCTCCGGCGCGGGAGCCGGTTGACGCCACTCGGGCTCACCGTGTTCGCCTCGCTTGCGCTGGCCGCGCCGGTGGCGGCTCAGACGACCTCGGAACGCCGCGAGGCGGCTGAGGACGCGCTCGCGCGCGCCGAGCAGCTCACCGACGGGCGCGGCGTGAGGACGGGCCGCGAGCTGACGACCGCGCTGGCCGAGCTCGCCACCCAGCGCTCCGCGCTGAGGTCGTCGGACCGCGACGATGCCGACGAGCTGCTCGCGCGGCCGCCCGACACCGGCCAGACGGGCCAGCCGGGCGGTCCCTACAACCCGGACGCGACCATGAAGCGCAACTGCTCGGCGCACTTCTGCGTGCACTGGGTCGAGCAGACCGAGGACGCCCCGTCGCTCGCGAACGCCGACGCGTGCCCGACGCCTGACTACATCGACCTGTTGCGCCGCTCGTTCGAGCAGAGCTACGACGTCGAGAACAACCAGCTCGGCTGGGTGGCCCCCCTGCCCGACGGCACCATCGGTGGCGACGCGAAGACGGACGTCTACGTGAAGGAGCTCAATGCGGACCCGGCCGGCGGCGGCCTCTTCGGGTACGCCTCGGTCGATCCCGGCCAGAGCGGCGACTCGCGGCACGCCTTCCTGGTGCTCGACGACGACTACGCAGCCGACGAGTTCCCCGACTACCTCGGCAACCCGACGGTCCCCGCGCAGGTGACGGCGGCGCACGAGTACAACCACGTGCTGCAGTTCCGCTACGACGTCTTCAGCGACGTGTGGATGGCCGAGTCGACGGCGACGTGGTCCGAGGACAAGGTCTTCCCGCTCGCCAACGACTTCGTGAACTACATGCCGACGTGGGCGTCGTCGCCTGGGCAGCCGCTCACATCGGACTCCGGTACGAAGATGTACGGCTCGGCGATCTGGAACCACTGGCTCGAGCGCAGGTACGGCGCCGATGCGGTCCGGGCCGCCTGGACCGAGTCCCAACCCCAGGACCACTTCGCTCCCGGCGCCTACGACATCGCGAACGGGGCGAAGTCGTTCGCGCAGGAGTTCGCCGAGTTCGCCGCCTCCACGGCCGCATGGGACGTCCCGGGCAGCGGGATCCACGACGGTGACCTGTTCCCCGGCCCGGTGGCCCGGAGCCCCCTGGAGATCGACGCAGCGGCGCAGCCCTTCGAGCTCGATCACACCGCGTTCTCGGTGCACGACATCGACACCGCGGACCTCGCCGGCGCGACGCCGCTGCGGCTCGGCGCGGCCATCGAGGCGGGCACCACCGGGCACATCGCGCTCGTCGGGGTCGACGGCACGGACGTCACGACGGTCGTCGACGACTTCAACAGCGCCGGCAACGCGGTCGTCAGGATGCCCGGCGATCCGACGCGCTTCCAGCGCATCAGCGCGGTCGTCGTCAACGGCGACATCAGCCGGTCAGGGTTCAACGGCACCACCGGTGACTGGGACTGGACGCACGAGAACCGCGACGGCACGGTGTCGGTGACCCAGGCGGCCGGCACCGGCGCGACGCCGATCGACAACACGGCCGACAACAGCACGCCCACCGTCCTGCCCAGCATCACCGACTGCGGCGTCACCACGGTGGAGCGCAGCGCGCCGGTCACGCCGACGCCGACTCCGACGCCGACCCCCACCGCCACGCCGATCGCGACCCCCACGCCGACGCCGGTCGCCACCGCGACATCGGTGAAGCTCTCGCGCAGCACGACGCGGACGCGCACCGCGGCGCGCAAGGGCCTGCTGCAGGTCCTGGCCGCGTTCAACAAGGCGGGGACCGCGACCGCGAAGGCCACCGTGGACCGCGCCACCGCGAAGCGCCTCAAGCTCGGGCGCAGCCGCACCGTCGGCACCGGGCGCAAGACCGTCTCGCGATCGGGGAGCTTCAAGGTCAACGTCAAGCTGACCAAGAAGGCGCGCAAGGGGCTCAAGCGCCAGAAGCGCACGGTGCGGATCGCGGTGGTCCTGACGTTCGTGCCGACCGACGGGCGCCCGGCCGTCACGCGCAAGCTCACCGTGCGGCTGAAGCGCTGAGCTACTTCACGCCCTGGATGAACTCCACGAGGCGCTTGACGTCCTCGGGCTTCGACTTCAGGTCGAAGCCGGCGATGCTCGCCTTCATGATCCCGGCGTCGTAGCCCTCGGCGACGTCGGCGTCGGGCTCGAGGATCGCGCGCTCGAGGTAGGCCGCGTCCGCCTTGACCTTCTTGCCGCCCTCGAGCGTGACCGTGGAGCCGGCCAGCCCCTTGAACGTCGGCCCGGTGCGCTTGCTGCCGTCGAGCGAGTGGCAGCCGGCGCACGCGTAGCGGCGATAGGTGGCGTCGCCGGGCGCGGAGGACTGCCCGCCGTCGCCGGAGGAGCCGCCGCAGGCGGCGAGGGGAAGCGCGCACAGCGCGGCGGCGAGCAATCGGCGGGGAGCCAAGTCGCGCAGTGTAAGCCGCGAGGGAGCGGGGCGCCGCCGCGCCCAGGGGAGTGCGCGGCGGCCCCGTCAGGGTCGCTTCCGGCCGGGCGGTCGCCGAAGGGAGGTAAAGGCGATCCGGGGCCGGAGCCGAGACGTTGGGTCCTCATCCGTGAGGGAGCGTCTCGTTATTGGGGGGAACGCGGAGCATGCTTCCACCAGCGAGGGGGTGTCCTTCATACGGCTCCCCGGTGAATGTTCGGTGCGGCCAGCCGTACCGCCCCGTACGGCTAGCCTCGGACGCTCCCGTGATCGCGGTCATCCACCATCTCGAGCGGTCGTTCCTCGGACATGCCGGGCCCGCGCTGCGGTCGGCCGGCGCGGAGCTCGACGAGCGCCGGGTCCGGGAGGGCGACCCGCTGCCCGAGCTCGGCGAGGTCGACGGCATCGTGTCGCTGGGCGGCGAGCAGAACGCGCTCGATCCCGCCCTGGCGGCCGAGGCGGAGCTGCTGCGCGAGGCGGTCGCGCGCGGCGTGCCCGTGCTCGGCGTGTGCCTCGGCGCGCAGCTGCTCGCCCACGCGCTCGGCGGCACCGTGCGCACGCTGGAGCGGCGGCACCTCGACTGGATCGAGCTGCACGCCCTGCCGGCCGCCGCCGGCGACCCCGTGCTCGGCGCGCTCCCGCCCGGCGCGCACGGCGTGCACTGGAACGAGGACGGCTTCGACCTGCCGCCCGGCGCCGTCGAGCTGCTGCGCTCGCCGGCGGGCTCGGGCGAGGGCTTCCGGGCCGGAGAGCGCGCCTGGGGCGTGCAGTTCCACCCGGAGCTCGACGAGGAGTCGATCGGCCACTGGTACGTCGACTGGCACACGGCGCTGGGCGCGGCGGGCGTGACCGAGGCGGCCGCGCGGGAGGCCGATCGCGAGCACCTGCCCGGCCAGGCTGCGCTCTCGGCCGCGATCTTCGGCGGATTCGCGCGAGTGGTCGCGGCTAGGCTCTCCCGCCATGCCTGAGGAAAGCGCCCGCATCGGGGACATCGACATCGCCTACGAGACGTTCGGCTCCCCGGGCGATCCGGCGATGCTGCTGGTGATGGGGCTCGCGCACCCAGATGATCGCCTGGCACGACGACTTCTGCGCGCGAGCTGGCGGGCCACGGCTACTTCGTGATCCGCTTCGACAACCGCGACGTCGGGCGCTCGACGGCGATGCGCGACCTCCCGGTGCCGTCGCTGCGCCAGCTCGCGCTGCGCTCGAAGAAGGCCGCCTCGTACACGCTGTCCGACATGGCGGGCGACGCCGTCGGCCTGCTCGACCACCTGGGCGTCGAGCGCGCCCACGTCGTCGGCGCCTCGATGGGCGGCATGATCGCCCAGACGATCGCCTTCGAGCACCCGGAGCGGGTCCTCTCGCTGGCCTCGATCATGTCCAACACCGGCGCGCGCCTGTCGGGCCAGCCGGGGCTGAAGACCTACCAGGTGCTGTTCGGCACGCCGCCCAAGGAGCGCGACGCCTACATCGAGCACGTCGTCAAGACGCTACAAGGTGATCGGCTCGCCCGGCTTCGACCGCGACGAGGACGACCTGCGCCGGATGGCGGGGCTGAGCTACGACCGCGGGCGCAACCCGGCCGGCTCGGGGCGCCAACTGGCGGCGATCATCGCGTCCGGCGACCGCTCCAAGCGCCTCGCGGAGATCCGCGTGCCGACCGTGGTCATCCACGGCACCAAGGACAAGCTCGTCGCCCCCAGCGGCGGCAGGGCCACCGCGAAGGCGATCCCGGGTGCCCGCCTGGTGAAGGTCGAGGGCATGGGCCACGACCTCCCGCGCGGCGCCTGGCCGCAGATCATCGGCGCGATCACCGAGAACGCGGCCCGCGCCGGCGAGCTAGTGCACTGACCCGGCCGGGTCCATGACGTGCCCGTCGGCCGGTTCGGCGGGCGAGATCTGGTCGGGCGAGTTGAGCTCGGCGCCCTCGGGGGCCGGCACCGGGCCGTGGCGCAGCGGGTCGTCGGTGGCCTCCATCCAGGCGTCCAGCCGGGCGCGCATCTCCGCGGCCACCTCGGCGTGGATCTCCCACTCGATGAGGTTCTGGGACTCGCCGGGGTCGAAGCGCAGGTCGTGCAGCTCCTCCCGGTCCAGCTCGCGGTCCGCCCAGCCCGAGCCCACGAGCAGGTCCTTGGTCGGCGAGTCGTCGGTGTTGGCCAGCACCGGCCGCAGGCGGTCGCCGTAGCGCCGGATGTACTTCCAGCGCGCCGTCCGCACCGCGCGGATCGGCTCGTAGGCGGCGTGGTAGGTCAGCTCGGCGAAGATCGCGTCGTTGACCTCGTCGACCTCGCGCGCCATCACGGGGAGCAGCGACGTGCCCTGCACGCGCTCGGGGACCGGGATGCCGGCGAGGTGGCACACCGTCGGGAAGATGTCGACGTGCGAGACGAGCGCGTTGGACACGCGCCCGCCGTGCGCGCCGCCGGGCCCGCGCATGATCATCATCACGCCGATCCCGCGGTCGTAGAGCGTGCCCTTGGCGCCGGGGAAGGCGAGCCCGTGGTCGGTGGTGAGGATGACCAGCGTGTCGTCGGCGAGCTCGTTCTCGTCGAGCGCGTTGAGCACCTCGCCGACGCCCTGGTCGAGGGAGCGGGCGCTCGCCTTGTACGCCGCGATGTCGCGCCGCGTCTCGGGCGTGTCGGGCAGGTTCTCGGGCGGGAGCGAGTACAGCGTGTCGCGCACCGAGGTGGGCTTGAAGTACTCGCGGTGGGTCTCGAAGAAGCCGACGGACAGGAACCACGGCTGGTCGGGGACCCGCCCGATCAGGTCCACGGCGGCCGGGGCGACCTTCTCGACGCGCGTGGTCGAGATGTCGAGCACCTCGTCGTAGCCGAGGACGGCCGGGTCGCGCGAGAGGTGCTGCTCCCCGACGAGCGCCGACCAGTAGCCGCCCTCGCGCAGCGTGTGCAGCAGGTGATGCGAGTAGTCGTGGAGCTCGAAGCCCCGGTGCGCGAGGCCCATCATCCCGTTGGAGTGCGGGAACTGGCCGGTCAGTAGCGCCGATCGGCTCCCCGAGCACGTCGGCGCGGCGCAGAACGCCTTGCGGAACAGCAGCCCCTGGTCGGCCAGCCGCTGGATGTTCGGCGTCAGGACGTGGTGACCGTACGGCTGGAGGAACCGGCCGGTGTCGTGGGAGTGCAGGTACAGGATGTTGGGCTTCTTCACCATTGGTTTTATACCCCTTGTCGACCGGTAAGATCGGGAAGGTGCCCCTCTCCTACCTCGTCTGCGCCACCGAACGCAGCGGCAGCACGCTGCTGTGCGAGCTGCTGTCCGGCACCGGCGTCGCCGGGCGCCCGGAGGAGTACTTCGAGTTTCTCAGCGCGACCGGACGCCCGCGGCAGCCCCGCGAGTACTTCGAGGAGAGCGCGGAGATCGCCGAGCGCCTCCCTCCCCTGCTCGCTCCGTGCCGCAGCCGTCCTGGGAGCAGCGCCTGGCCGACGCTCGCGAGCGCGGCACCACGCCCAACGGCGTCTTCGGCGGCCAAGATGATGTGGGCCTACCTCCCCGACTTCCTCTCCCACGGCACCCCCGGCGAGCAGCTCGGCGAGCCGCTGCACTGGGTCTACGTCGAGCGCGAGCGACAAGCTCAAGCAGGCGATCTCGCTGTGGCGCGCGATCCAGACCGCCCAATGGCGCGCGGACGAGCGAAGCGGTGACGAGCGCGCAGCGCGAGGCAGGAGCTCCGAGCACGCCGACCCCGTGTACGACGGGCCCGCGATCGCCCACCTCAAGCGCCGGCTCGAGGCGCACGGCGTCGGCTGGCGCGCGTGGTTCGCCGAGCAGGGCATCGAGCCGCTGGAGATCGGCTACGAGGCGTTCTCCGCCGAGCCGCACGCCACGGTCTGCCGGCGTGCTCGAGCACCTCGGCCTCCCCACCGACGTCCCGATCCCCGACCCGCCCATGCGCCGCCAGTCCGACGGGCTGTCGGCCGAGTGGGCCGAGCGCTACCGCGAAGAGGTCCCGGCATGAGCACGACCACCGTCCCCCGCCTCTCGCAGCTGCGCACGCTGGAGGCCGAGGCCGTCCACATCATGCGCGAGGTCGCCGCGCAGCTCGAGCGGCCCGTGCTGCTGTTCTCGGGCGGCAAGGACTCGATCGTCCTGCTGCGCCTGGCCGAGAAGGCGTTCCGGCCCGGCGCGTTCCCGTTCCCGGTCATGCACGTCGACACGGGCCACAACTTCCCCGAGGTGCTCGAGTTCCGCGACCGCCGCGTGCGCGAGCTGCGCGAGCGGCTGATCGTCGCCTCCGTGCAGGAGTCGATCGACACGGGCCGGGCGACCGAGGAGGGCGAGTCGCGCAACCGCCTGCAGACGGTGACGCTGCTCGACGCCATCGCCGGCCACAACTTCGACGCGGCGTTCGGCGGCGCGCGGCGCGACGAGGAGCGCGCGCGGGCCAAGGAGCGGATCTTCTCCTTCCGCGACGAGCACGGCCAGTGGGACCCGCGCGGCCAGCGGCCCGAGGTCTGGAACGTCTACAACGGCGCGGTGGCGCGCGGCGAGCACGTGCGCGTGTTCCCGCTCTCGAACTGGACCGAGCTGGACATCTGGAGCTACATCCGCGAGGAGGGCCTCGAGATCCCGAGCATCTACTTCGCCCACGAGCGCGAGGTGTTCGAGCGCGACGGGATGCTGCTGGCGGTCTCCGAGTGGCTGGAGCCCGCGACGGCGAGGAGGTCGTGGACAAGTCGGTCCGCTACCGCACGGTCGGCGACATGACGATCACCGGCGCCGTCGAGTCCGACGCGGCCGACGTCGACGCCGTGATCGAGGAGACCAAGGCCACGCGGCTGACCGAGCGCGGGCAGACGCGCGCCGACGACCGCGCGTCGGAGGCCTCGATGGAGGACCGCAAGCGAGAGGGCTACTTCTAGTGTCGGATCTGCTCCGCCTCGCCACCGCCGGCTCCGTCGACGACGGCAAGTCGACCCTCATCGGGCGGCTGCTCTACGACTCCAAGTCGCTGATGGCCGACCAGGTCGCCGACGCCGAGGTCGACCTGGCGCAGATGACCGACGGCCTGCGCGCCGAGCGCGAGCAGGGCATCACGATCGACGTCGCCTACCGCTACTTCGCGACGCCGAAGCGCTCGTTCATCATCGCCGACACCCCGGGCCACGTCCGCTACACGCGCAACATGGTCACCGGCGCCTCGACGGCGGACCTCGCGGTGGTGCTGATCGACGCCCGCAACGGCGTCGTCGAGCAGTCGCGACGCCACGCGTGCCTGTCCGCGCTCCTGGGCCTGCGCCACGTCGTGTTCTGCGTGAACAAGATGGACCTCGTCGACTGGTCCCAGGAGCGCTACGAGGAGATCTGCGCCGACGCGCGCAAGCTCGCCGAGCGCCTCGAGCTGCCCGACGCGCGGGTCGTGCCGATCTCGGCGCTGGAGGGCGACAACGTCGTCGGGGCGAGCGACAAGGCGCCCTACTACGACGGGCCGCCGCTGCTCGAGCTGCTGGAGACCGTCGAGATCGCGCGCGACCGCAACCTCGACGACGTCCGCCTCCCGATCCAGTGGGTCGTGCGCCCGCGCGACGCCGAGCCGGGCGAGCACCGCCTCTACGCGGGCCAGGTCGCCTCCGGCGTCCTGCGCGCCGGCGACGAGGTGGCCGCGCTCCCCGAGGGCGCGCGCACGCGGATCGAGTCGGTCGAGACCGCCGACGGGCCGCTCGAGGAGGCGTTCCCGCCGATGTCGGTGCTGGTGCGCCTCGCCGACGACCTCGACGTCGGGCGCGGCGACCTGCTCGCCGGGCCCGACAGCGCTCCCGTGGTGGCGCGCGAGCTGGAGGCGACGATCTGCTGGATGGCCGACGCGCCGCTGCGGCCGGGCGCCAAGCTGCGCCTGCGCCACACCTCGCGGACGTGCGGGCGACCGTGGAGGCGCTGCTGGCGCGCACGGACGTCACGACGCTCGACGAGGAGCCCGAGCCCGAGGAGCTGGCGCTCAACGACATCGGCCGGGTCCGGCTGCTGGCCGCCGCGCCGGTGATGGCCGACCCGTACGGCCGCAACCGCACGACGGGCGCCTTCATCCTCGTCGACGAGCAGACCCGCGACACGGTCGCGGCGGGCATGATCATCAACGCGGCCGAGGGCATGGCCGAGGGGATGGACGCCGAGCTGGGCTGGGAGGAGCCGAAGCTCCCGCGCGACGAGCGCTGGGGCGCGCTGGACGCCCGCGGGGCGACGGTGTGGCTGCGCGGCACCCCCGAGCGGCTGGCGGCGGCGGCCGCCGCTGCCGAGCGGGCGCTGGTGGAGTCCGGCCGCCCCGCCTACCTGATCGACGGCGGGCTCTCCCAGCAGGGCCTCGCGCCCGGGCGCCTCGCGCGCCTGTTCGCCGACAGCGGCGCGGTCGCGGTCGTCGGGCTCCCGTCGGCGGCCGCCGAGGTGCGCCGCGGCGCGCGCGAGCTGCACGCGATCGCGCGGCTGGAGTTCGTCGATCTCGACGTCCCCGACGGCGAGACGCCCGAGCGCACGGCAGAGCGGGTGATGGAGGCGCTGGGCTAGATGAGGAAGTTGCTGGTGATCGCGCTCATCGGACTGGGCGCGCAACTCGTCGACGGCGCGCTGGGCATGGCCTACGGCGCCACCTCGACCTCTCTGCTGCTGAGCGCCGGGCTCGCTCCCGCGGTGGTGTCGGCGACCGTGCACCTGGCCGAGATCGGCACGACGGCGGCCAGCGGCGCCGCCCACTGGCGCTTCAAGAACGTGAACTGGCGGATCGTGGCCACGCTCGCCGTGCCGGGCGCGATCGGCGGGTTCGCCGGCGCGGTGCTGCTGAGCTCGCTGTCCGCGGCGTCGGCCGAGCCGGTCATGGCCGGTGTCCTCGTTGTGCTGGGCATCTACGTCCTGCTGCGCTTCTCGGTGCTCGGCGGCCCGCCGGCGTACCGGGGCGGCGACCGGCCGCTGCCGCGGATCTTCCTGGCGCCGCTCGGGCTGTTCGCGGGCTTCATGGACGCCGCGGGCGGCGGCGGCTGGGGCCCGATCGGGACGCCGGCGCTGCTCTCCACCGGGCGGCTGGAGCCGCGCAAGGTGATCGGCTCGATCGACACGAGCGAGTTCGCGGTCGCGCTGGGCGCGTCCGCCGGGTTTCTCGTCGGGCTCGGGAGCGAGCGGATCGACTTCGGCTTCGCCGGCGCGCTGCTGGTCGGCGGCCTGATCGCGGCGCCGATCGCCGCCTGGCTGGTGCGGCTGCTGCCGCCGCGGATCCTCGGTGCCGCCGTGGGCGGGCTGATCGTGCTCACCAACTCGAAGACGATCGGCGAGGCGGCCGGGTTCTCCGGCGAGCAGCTGACGGCGGTCTACGTGACCGTGGCGATCATGTGGGCGGCGGCGCTGAGCGTGGCGATCGCAGCGGTGCGGCGCGACCCCTCGCCGGCCGCCACCTAGCCGAGCAGCAGGATCAGCAGCAGCGCGATCACGAGGATCCCGAGCACGGACCCCGCGATCGCGGCCTGCCACTGGTTGCTCCAGTGGCTCGGCTTCGCCCGGTCGCGCGTGTAGCGCCCCTCGGGCGGTTCGCCGACCCAGTCGTCCTCGTCGCGCGCCATGCGGTCAACCTACCCGGGCGCGCGACGCGACGACACGTGACTACTTGGTGTTGACGGTGATCTTCGCGACGCCGACCTCGAGGCCGCCCTTGAGGGCGTCGACGCCGAACGTGTCGTTGAGCAGCTTCGCCGACTCATCCTTGAACTTGACGGTCGTGCCCTCGAGCACGGCGGTGCCGTTGTCCTTGGCCTCGAGCGGCTTCAGGGTGCGGCCGTCGAGGAAGAACAGCGGGGCGCTCGGGGCGGCCTCCTTGCCGTCGACGGTCACCTTGCCGGTCAGCACGGAGGCGCCGGGGTCGACGACGAAGTCGGTCAGCTGGACGGTCTTGCCGCCGCCCTTGAGCTGGAGGCCGGAGCCGGCGTGGTCGATCTCGCCCTGGACGAACGGGGAGACGCTGCCGGGCTTGTAGTACGTGACGTTGCCACCCGTGATCGGGAAGCTCGCGACGCCCTGCTTGGAGATCGCGGCGTCGCCGACGGGGCTCGGGGTCAGCTTGAGCTGGGTCAGCGCCTTGACGAAACCGGCGTCGAGGGTGACGGCGGTCGACTTGCCCGACAGGGCGTCGACCTTGGCCACGGGCTTCGTGGCGCTGGAGCTCGAGCCTGAGCTCGAGCCGCTGGAACTTTCGTCGTCACCGCACGCGGCGGCGCCAAGTGCAAGAGCGGCGATGGCGGCCAGAGTGGCCGGGATACGAGGCTTCATTGGGTGGTCCCTT
The DNA here is from genome assembly GCA_963723395.1 of uncultured Solirubrobacteraceae bacterium. Taxonomy (GTDB): domain Bacteria; phylum Actinomycetota; class Thermoleophilia; order Solirubrobacterales; family Solirubrobacteraceae; genus DATFQI01. The sequence goes on from CAVRQL010000019.1 coordinate 23,659, forward strand.
CGTCGATGTGCAGGGGTTCCTGCGCATCCCGGGACGAGACGGATGCCTATGTGGCGCGCCGCCGGTTAGGCTCGGTCGATGTTGGAGGAGCGCGGCATCGAGCACGCCGCGGGGTCCGAGGCGTGGCTGCGCGGAACCCTGGAGGAGATCGTCTCCCAGGTGAGGAGACTGCTGGACGTCACCGGCGTGTCGTTCCTGGTGCTCGACTCCGCGCAGTCGCACATCCACCCCGCAGCCTCGTGGTTCGAGTCCGATGCGGTGCGTGACGCGTTCGTCCCGGTGCTCGACCGCCCGTACGAGCCCGCGCGCGGCGGCGTGACCGAGGCGGCGATCGAGGGCGGCGCGCCGGTGCTGATCGAGCGGATCTCCGAATGGCCCGGAGCCGAAGGGCTGGAGGAGCGCCTGCGGGACACGCTCGCGCCCGCCGTCGCCGAGCGGCTGTGGAACTGGTACAGCTCCTCGTCCTTCCTCTCGGTGCCCGTGCGCACGGGCGACGGGCGGATCCTCGGCGTGCTGGCGATCGCGCGCTCGCTCCCCCACCCTGCCTTCGACGCGGAGGAGCTGCGGGCCGCGCGCGTGCTCGCCGACCTGGCGGCGCTGGCCCTCGAGCGCTCCGAGCTGCTGGACCGGGAAGAGCGCAGGGCGCGCGACGAGGAGGCGCTCAACCGCGCCTCCCAGGAGGTCGGCCGCTCGCTCGACCTCGGCGAGCTGGCGGACACGATCTGCTCGCAGGGCGTTTCGCTCAGCGGCGCCGCCACGGTGTGCCTCGCGCGCATGGACGCGGGCGGCGGGACGCTGCGCGAGATCGCGCGCTGCGGGCTCGGCGAGCCCGACGGCGAGCTGCGCCGGCTCGGCACGGGCGGGCTCGGCCGCGCCGCCCAGACCGGCCGCGCGCAGCTCGGAGCGGGCGTCGCGCACGTGCCGATCCTGCTGGGGCCGCGGGTGTTCGGCGTGCTCTCGGCGACGGCCGCCCCGGAGGGCTTCGCGGTCGGCGGGCTGGACCGGCTGACGGCGTTCGCGCCGGCCGCCGCGGCCGCGCTGGCCAACGCGCTCGACTACGAGCGCGAGCGGCGCATCGTGCACGCGATGACCGCGGGCTTCGTCCCCCAGGGCCTGCCCGGGCTCGCGGACCACGAGGTCGGCCTCGTCTACGAGCCGGCCGGCCAGCAGGCCAGCGGCGGCGACATCTTCGGGATCTGGCCGCTTCCGGGCGGCCGGCTCGGCGTGATGGTCGGCGACGTGTCGGGGAGCGGGCTCGAGGTTGCGGCCACCGCCTCGATGGTGCGCTTCTTCGTCGAGGCCCGCACCTTCGACTGCTCGAGCCCCGCCGAGGTGCTCGCGCAGACGAACGCGATCCTGCGCGGCCGCCTGCCCGACACGGTGTTCGTGCCCGTGTTCCTGGCGCTCCTCGACGGCCACGAGCTGCGCTGGTGCAACGCCGGGCACCCGCCGCCCCAGCTCCTCTACGGGGGAGTCGGAGGCAGCGGGCTCGGCACGACCGGTCTGCCGCTGGGCATCCAGGACGACGCCGTCTACGAGGAGCGCTCGTGCGAGCTGGCCCCCGGCGACGTGCTGGTGGCGGCAACCGACGGGTTGTGGGAGGCACGGCGCGACGGCGTGCAGTTCGGCGACGCGCGCCTGCCGGAGCTGCTCGCCGAGCACGGCCGCGCGCTCGCTCCCCAGGCGCTGGTCGCGATGCTCCGCGAGGAGGTCGAGCGCTGGGCGCCGCAGCGCCACGACGACCTCGTGATCCTCGCGGTGCGGGCCCGCCGGTGACCGAGCTGCGCGACGAGCCCGCCGACTCCCCCGCCTCGCGGGCGCTGTGGGAGGAGTACATGGCCGACGTCGCCGAGCGCCTCGGGGCGCCCGTCGGCGTGCGCGAGGACATCTTCGGGACCCCGGAGGTCTTCTCCGGCCCGGCCTCGGCCTGGGTCGTCGCCTACGACGGAGACCGCGCGCTCGGCTGCGCCGGACTGCGCCGGCTCGGCCCCGGCACCGGCGAGATCAAGCGCATGTTCGTCTCCGCCGACGCCCGCGGCCGCGGCGTCGGCCGACTGCTGCTCGAGGAGCTCGAGGCCCGCGCCGCCGCCGCCGGCGCGCGGCGAGTACGGCTGTTCACCACCGAGGTGCTGCACGAGGCCCGCGGTCTCTACGAGGCCGCCGGCTACCGCATCATCGCCTCCCCGCGCGAGGGCGCCAGGCAGGACTACGTGCTCGAGAAGGCGCTGGCTACGCCCGCAGCGCCTCCGGCGCGTTGACGATCTCGAACGACTCGTCGAGCGCCGTGAGCTGGAACACGCGCTGGACTGCGGCCGGGCCGCGAACGAGGACGAGCCGGCGCCGCGCCTTCCGCGCGCGCTTGCGCGCCGCGACGATCCGCGACAGGCCGGTCGAGTCGAGGAAGCTCAGCTCGCGCAGGTCGAGGCACACGCACTTGGGCTCGAGCGCCTCCACGCGCCGCAGCTCCTCGTCGAACGTGTACGCGTGCTCCATGTCGAGCTCGCCGCGCAGCGTCAGCTTCACGGCGTCGCCGTCCAGCGGTTCGATCGTCAGGGCCAAGCCCCTCATCAATCCCCTCCCCCGAGTGGTTCTGGTGCTGACAATACCCCGTCAACGCGCCAATACCCTCTTCGCTCATCGAGGAAGTTCGAAATGAACCGTAGGCGCCAGACGGAGGTGCGTCGGCGGCGCGCGGCGGTGGGGGCGGTGGCGGCGCTGGCGTTCGTCGTCGGCGGCGCGATCGGCGCCGGCGGCGGCGACGACGAGCAGCGGCCCGCCTCCACGCCGCAGGACGCCGCCACCTCCACGCCCGTCCCCGCCGAGCGCAAGGTGGCCGAGGACCTGCCGCTCTCCCAGCAGGTGGGGCGCCTCGTGGTGCTGCGCTTCAACGGCACCTCGGCCCCGGATTACGTGCGCGAGGTGCTCGGCGAGGGCCGCGCCGCCGGAGCGATCCTGTTCCGCGACAACCTCACCGACCCCGCCCAGGCCAAGCGGCTGACCGGCCAGTTGCGCCGGGGATCGGATCCCACCCACCCGCCGCTGATCTGCGTCGACCAGGAGGGCGGCGACATCCGGATCCTCCCCTGGGCGCCCCCGGAGCGCTCGCAGGCGGCCCAGGCGGCGGCGGGCACCGTGCGCGAGGACGCCGAGGCTGCCGCGAAGGCGCTGCGCGCCACGGGGATCAACGTGTCGCTGGCGCCGGTGGCCGACGTCGCGAGCGTCCCGGGCGCCGCGCTGGCCGGCCGCGCCTTCGCCACCGAGTTCGGCGCCGCGGGCCAGCAGGTCGCCGAGTCGGTCCGCGGCTGGCGGGCGGGGGACGTGGCCCCGACGATCAAGCACTTCCCCGGGCTCGGCGGCGCGACCGTCAACACCGACGACGGCCCGGCGACGATCCGCCGCAGCGCGCAGCAGATCCGCGACGAGGACCTGGTCCCGTTCCGCTCGGGCATCGAGGCCGGCGCTCCCGCTCGTGATGGCCGGGCACGCCGTCTACCCCGCGATCGACCCGGACCGCATCGCCTCCCAGTCCGAGGCCGTGATCGGCGGCCTGCTGCGCGACGAGCTGGGCTTCGAGGGCGTCGTGATCACCGACTCCACCGAGGCCGCCGCCGTCCAGGCGGTCACCGGCGTGCAGGAGGCGGCGATCCGCAACGTCCGCGCCGGCGTGGACATCGTGCTCACCACGGGACGCGGCTCCTACATCCAGGTCTACCGGGCGCTGATGACCGAGGCGCGGCGCGATCCGGCGTTCCGCGCGCGGGTCAAGGAGTCGGCCGCGCGCGTCGTGGCGCTGCAGCGCGATCTGGCGCGCTGAAACCGAACCGGTTGCACGAGCAACCCGTAGTATCGGCGCAGGGTGGAACCGGCCAGGAGGGTCAACCAGCAGAGTCTCGCCCTCGCGCGTGAGTGGCGACGGCTGGGCCGTGCCGCGACAGCGGTCGCCGTGCTCACCAGCCCTGCCCTGTTCGTCCTGCTCTACGACCGCTTCGAGTGGCCGCTCGGGTGGGCGATCGCCGGCACGATCCTCGGCGTCGCCGCCTTCCGCGGGCTGGTCGACGTCCTCGCCCACAAGCTGATCCCGGCACCATCGCTGTACGGCGCCGAGAGCGAGCTGCGCGGGCAGGACGTCCTGTCGCGGCGGCGGCTGTGGTACTGGCGCCGCCGCTACCGGCAGCTGGTGTGGATCGCTGCCCTGTTCGCGATCGCCGTCGCCATCACGATGGTCCTCTCGGCCGTGCTCGGCGGCGACGGATCGATCGGCGGCAGCATCGACACGATCGGCGACCTGTTCACCGCGCTGGCGCCGATGCTGCTCCAGTACATCCCGATCATCACGGTCCTGTTCTTCGCGAACTTCCTGATCCTGTTCGGGCCGCTGCTCCTGCTCGGCATCCAGCAGATCAAGGGCTACGAGCCGGGCGACGCGGACTGGGGCGTCAAGCTCGAGGACGTCCGCGGCCAGGTCGAGGCCAAGCAGGAGATCACCCGCGTCGTGCAGCTGTGGCAGTCGGGCGAGGAGTTCGAGAAGGCCGGCGGCAAGCGCGAGCGCGGGGTGCTGTTCCTGGGCGCGCCCGGGCACCGGCAAGACGATGCTCTCCAAGGGCATCGCCACCTCGTTCAACTGCCCGTTCGTCTCGATCCCGGGCTCGGGCTTCGCGCAGACCTTCATCGGCATGGACGCGGTGCTGGTGCGGTTCCTCGCCCGCAAGGCGAAGAAGCTCGCGGCCAAGTGGGGCGGCCAGTGCATCGTGTTCATCGACGAGATCGACGCCGTCGGCATGCGCCGGCAGTCGCTCGGATCGGGCTTCCAGCCCGAGCCGTCCTACTTCGGTCCGCTCGGCGCGCTCAACCCGGGCGGCGACATGGTGCTGGAGACCGCCGAGTGGCGCGAGTGGATGTTCCGGCAGCGCGCCGAGGAGCCCGCGCTCGCCTACCCGGCGCCGGTCGTGAAGCTGGCCGGCGCGATCAAGCGCTTCATGATGCCCGGCATGGGCGGCCAGGGCGGCGGGCTCGCGCTCAACCAGCTGCTCGTGGTGATGGACGGCATCGACGACCCGCCGGCCACCAAGCGCTTCCTCACCCGCCGCTGGAACACGTTCCTCGACGCCCTCTACATCGTCCCGCAGCGGATCTGGAAGCTGCGCCTGCGCCTGAAGCCGCCGCGCCCGCGCAAGGAGGAGATCTACTTCATCGGGGCCTGCAACGTGGCGCTCGAGCGGCTCGATCCCGCGCTCACCCGCCCGGGCCGGATGGGCCGGCACATCTACTTCCGGACCCCGAGCTGGGAGGACCGGCGCGACATCTTCGACCTCTACCTCGGCAAGGTCGACCACGAGGAGGAGCTCGACGAACCCAGCCGGCGCGACGAGCTGGCCCGCATCACCAACGGCTACTCGCCGGCCATGATCGACCAGGTCTGCTCGCTGGCGCTGACCTACGCGCACTCCGACGGACGCGAGGGGTTCGAGCGGCGCGACCTCGTCGAGGCGATGACCACCGTCGAGGCCGGCGTCGCGATCGGCCAGCCCTACCCCAAGCACGAGGAGCGCGCGACCGCCATCCACGAGGCCGGCCACGCCGTGTGCGGGCACGTCTACATGGAGAACCGGCTCTCCACCCGTCTCTCGATCCGCAAGCGCGGGTCCTCGGGCGGCCATCACCAGGCGATGGAGATCGAGGACCGCTTCGGCCACTGGCGCTCCGAGCAGGTCGGCGACCTGATCTGGGGGCTCGGCGCGATGGCCGCCGAGTACGTCTTCTACGACCAGAACACGACCGGCGTCGGCGGCGACCTCGGGCAGGTGACGCGTCAGGCCGCTCGCATGGTCGGCGTGCACGGCATGGCGCCCGCCCGGATCGACCTGTCCGACCGGATCGAGGACCCCGAGGCGCGCGAGGAGGCCGAGAAGAAGGCCAAGGAGCGCTTCGAGAAGCTGGGCTTCCAGCTCATGCACCGCTCGGGCGGCGGGATGCTCGCGGACGACGCGTTCGCCTCCGCGCTCGGCGACCCGGACAAGCGGCGGCTGATCGCGGGCCTGCTCGGCCAGGCGTTCGTCGTGGCCTGGAACACCGTGCGGCTGAACCGCGAGGGCACCGAGCGCGTCGCCGACCGGCTGATCGCCGCCGGCGAGATGTACGGCGACGACGTCACCCAGCTGCTGGACTCCTCGCGGCTGCGCAAGCCGCAGATCGACGTCACCGACGAGGCGACGTGGCCGGCGATCTGATCCCTCCGCCCTCCCCGGCCGGGCGGCCCGCGCCGGATCCGGAGTCCGCGGGCGCATTCGAGCCGGTCGAGCCCGAGCCCGTCGCGCCCAGCGCCGCCACCGCCGACCACGGCCACTCGCCCTTCCGCGGGCGCTTCGGGTTCGCGACCGGCGCGCTGCTGGGCTGCGCGATCGCCGCCGGCGTGCTGCTGCTGACGCTGCTCACCGCGGGCACGCCAGAGGACCGCGAGGGCCTGGCGCGCAACTGGTCGGAGTGGAAGCCGACCAGCTCGGACTCCTTCAGCGGCGCGACGCAGATCGCCGACCACGTCGAGAAGACCTACCGCAACGAGAAGCACAAGCAGCTCGCCACGATCGGCAACGGCCCGATCGCGATCCAGGGCATCCCGCTGTCGGTCGCGATCCCCAGCGGCGACCGGGTCGAGGTGCTCGACGGCAGCGGCATCCAGTACACGCTCGGCGGGATCGGCGAGGAGGGCAAGCTCAAGGACTCGAAGCCGGGCAAGGCGCGCCACCGGCTGCTGCGCCGCGAGGCGCTCGAGCTGGCGCTGTACTCGTTCCGCTACCTGCCCGACGTGACGATGGTGGTCACGCTGCTGCCGCCCGCCTCGACCAAGGCCGAGCGGATCGGCAAGGCGGAGAAGGCCAAGTCCGCCAAGAAGGCCGCCGAGCCGCAGCGCCAGGCGATGTTCTACCGCCCCGGCGACCTCAAGCCGCAGCTGCAGGTCCCGCTGCGGTTCACGATGGCGCAGACGCCGCCGGAGATCGACAAGCTGGCCGGCGAGGAGGCCCGCCGCATCGACTCGCTGACGATGTCGAACCTCTTCAAGTGGGAGCGGGCGCAGGGCCAGGACGGCCGCGCCTACCTGGTGCTCGAGCGGCCCTCGTAGCCCGGGCACGCACGCACGGGCACGCGCGGGTACTTGTCGTAGCCCGGCTCGGTCTTCGAGCGCTCGCACATCGAGAACTCGGAGCCGCGGCCGGTGCGGATGATCTTCTGGTGCCGGCAGGAGTCGCAGAGGCCGGCGGGCGGCCTGCCGCTCATATCCCGCGGTGGCCGAGGCGGGCGAGCTCCTCGTGGTGGCGCGTCACGCGCAGCTTGACCGGGTCGCCGTCGGGGCGCGCGTGCACGATCCCCCACATCGCGTCCGCCACCTGCTCGGCCGACTCGGGCGTCGCCCGCGAGCGCATCTCGTCCACGAGCGCGATCTCGAGGCGCTCGATCTTCTCCTCGGCCGTGCCCTCTCCGAGCGAGCGCGGGAACGGAACTCCGCGGAGATGCTCGTCCCAGGCGCCCTTGACCATGGCGAAGCGGTTGCGGAGCGCGATCGGATCTGACATGCGCGGCGCGAGTGTTGCAGATGCGGGCGGTCCCTATCGTTGTTGCGCGTGCACACGTTCTACAGGCTCCTCGGGTTCCTCAAGCCCTACACGCGCGGAGCCGTCATATCGCTGGTGCTGGCGGCCGTGGCGATGGTCGCGACCGTCGCGATCCCGTGGCTGACCGGGCGGGCCGTCGACGAGATCACGGACGGTGACCGCAGCGGGCTGAGCACGCTGGCGCTGCTGATCTGCGCCGCGGCGCTGGTGCGGCTCGTGCTCTCGGTGGCACGGCGGCTCGTCGCCGGGCGCGTCTCGCTCGCCGTCGAGGTCGACCTGCGCAACCTCGTCTACGCCCACCTGCAGACGCTCGAGCTGGGCTTCTTCGCGAGCACCCAGACGGGCCAGCTGATGTCGCGCGCGACCGTCGACCTGCAGGCCGTGCGCTTCTTCCTCGGCTACGGCCTGGTGTTCATCGTGCAGAGCGCGCTGACGATCCTGCTGGCCGCGGGCGCCATGTTGGCGCTGCAGCCGGAGCTGGGCGCGCTGGCGCTGGCCCCGGTGCCGTTCGTGGTGCTCGTGGCGGCCCGCTACAGCCGCCGCTCGCGCCCGTCGCTGCAGGAGGTCCAGCAGCGCATCGCCGAGCTGACCGCCGACGTCGAGGAGAACGTCAGCGGCGTGCGCGTCGTGAAGGCGTTCGCCGCCGAGCCGCGCCGGCTGGAGCAGTTCCGCGGGACGGTCACGCGCGTGTTCGACCAGTCGATGGACGCCACCCGGCTGCGGGCGTTCTACAACCCCTTCATCGGCTTCCTGCCGAACCTCGGCCTGGCCGTGATCCTGCTCGTCGGCGGGCGCCAGGTGATCAACGGCACGCTCACGCTGGGCGACTTCACCGCCTTCTACGCGTACCTGCTGATGCTGATCGGCCCGATGCGCCAGCTCGGCATCGCGCTCAGCCTCGCCCAGCGGGCGTCGGCCTCGGGCGCGCGGCTGTTCGAGCTGCTCGACCGCGAGCCGCGGCTCACCCAGCCCGAGGACGCGCAGCCGCTGCCGCCCGGGGACGGGCGCGTGGAGCTGCGCGACGTGACGTTCGGATATGCCCCCGCCACCCCACCCCCAACACCCGCCCCGCCGACGCTGCGCGAGGTGTCGCTCGTCGTCGAGGGCGGCTCGACGATCGCCCTGGTCGGCGCCACCGGCTCCGGCAAGTCGACGCTCGTGCGGCTGATCTCGCGGCTCTACGACCCCGACTCGGGGTCCGTGCTGGTGGACGGCGCCGACGTCCGCGGGCTCGACCTGGGCGCGCTGCGGCGCGCGATCGCGGTCGTCGACGACGACCCGTTCCTGTTCTCCGACACGGTCGCGGCGAACATCGCTTACGGGCGGCCCGGACGCCTCGCGCGAGGACATCGAGGCCGCCGCCCGCCGCGCGCAGGCCTCCGAGTTCATCGCCGACCTGCCCGACGGCCTGGACACCCGCGTCGGCGAGCGCGGGCTCACGCTCTCGGGCGGCCAGCGCCAGCGGCTGGCGATCGCGCGCGCGCTGCTGGCCGACCCGCGGATCCTGGTACTCGACGACGCGACCTCCAGCGTGGACGCCTCCACCGAGCAGGCGATCAAGGACGCGCTGCGCGAGGTGATGACCGGCCGGACGACGTTCGTGATCGCCCACCGGCTGTCGACGATCTCGCTGGCCGACGAGGTCGTGGTGCTCGAGGGCGGGCGGATCGCCGCGCGCGGCACGCACGACGAGCTGGTCCTGCGCGGCGGGCTGTACGCCGAGATCGCCTCCAAGGGCCTGCCCGACCCGGTGCCGGAGCAGCGGAAGGTGGCAGGGCTGTGACGCCGCGCCCCGAGGGCAGGCTCGGCGAGCTGCGCCGCCGCCTGCGCCAGACCAGCGGCCGCGGGCGCAAGCTGCGCGGGCTCACGGAGCTGCTGCGCCCCTACCGCACCCGCACGATGCTGATGCTCGGCTCGCTGCTGCTCGCCACGGCCGCGGCGCTCGCGCCGCCGCCGCTGGCCAAGCTGGCGATCGACGACGGGATCACGCCGGGCAACCTCACCGCGCTGACGTGGATCGTGGTCGCGTTCCTGCTCACCGCGCTGATCTACTGGGCCGCCACCTACGCGCAGACGTACCTGACCGGCTGGGTCGGCCAGCGCGTGCTGCAGGACCTGCGGATCCAGCTGTTCGCGCACCTGCAGACGCTGTCGGTCGGCTTCTACTCGCGCCGCCAGGCCGGCGTGCTGATCTCGCGGCTCACGAACGACGTGCAGGCGCTCGACCAGCTGGTCTCCGACGGCGTGGTGACGCTGTTCGGCTCGACGCTGACGCTGATCGGCACGGCCGTGATCCTGATCGTGCTCGACCTCGAGCTGGCGCTGCTGACGTTCCTCGTCTTCCCGGTCCTGGCGATCGGCTCGCTCGCCTTCCGGATCGTCTCCGCCGACGCCTACCGGCTCACGCGCGAGAAGGTCGCGCAGATCACCGCCTACCTGCAGGAGACGCTGTCGGGCATCCGCGTCGTGCGCTCGTTCTCCCAGGAGGAGCGGCACATCGCGCGCTTCGCGGAGCTCAACGACGAGAACCGCGACGCGAACATGAAGACGGTCAACCTCAACGCCGCCTACTTCCCGTCGGTGGAGCTGCTGAGCGGCCTCGCGACGGCGGGGATCCTGCTCTACGGCGGCTACCAGGCGATCGACGGCGACGTCACGGTCGGCGTGCTGGTGGCGTTCATCGCCGCGCTGAACAACTTCTTCGACCCGATCCAGTCGCTGTCGCAGTTCTACACGACCTACCAGGCGGGGATGGCGGCGCTGGACAAGATCTTCGAGCTGCTCGACGAGGAGCCCGACCTGCGCGACGCGCGGCGACGCGATCGACCTCCCCCGCATCCGCGGCGAGATCGAGTTCGACGACGTGTCGTTCTCCTACGGCAGCGGCGAGGCGCTCTGCAACGTGTCCCTGCACGTGCCGCCGGGCCAGACCGTCGCACTGGTCGGTGCCACGGGCGCCGGCAAGTCCACGATCGCGAAGCTCGTGGCGCGCTTCTACGACCCCAACGCCGGGCGCGTCCTGATCGACGGGCACGACCTGCGCGAGGTCTCGGCGACCTCGCTGCGCTCTCAGATGGGCGTCGTGCCCCAGGAGGCGTTCCTGTTCAGCGGCACGATCGGCGAGAACATCGCGTTCGGCCGCGCCGGCGCGACTCCCGAGCAGGTCGAGGCGGCGGCGCGGGCGGTCGGAGCGCACGAGTTCATCGCCGGGCTCGAGCTCGGCTACGACACGCCCGCCGGGGAGCGAGGCGCCCAGCTCTCGGCCGGCCAGCGCCAGCTCGTCGCGTTCGCCAGGGCGCTGATCGCCGACCCGCGCATCCTCGTGCTCGACGAGGCGACGTCCAACGTCGACATCCAGACCGAGCAGCGGATCGAGACCGGCCTGCGACGCCTGCTGGCGGGCCGCACGGCGATCGTGATCGCCCATCGCCTCTCGACCATCCAGCGCGCCGGCCGCATCGTCGTGCTCGACCACGGCCGGATCGTCGAGCAGGGCACCCACGAGGAGCTGCTGGCCGCGGAGGGCGCCTACTGGCGCCTGTATCGCGACTGGGTCGAGCAGACCGCGGCCTAGCGATTCAAAGCTGCGGGGCAGGGACTCGAACCCCGATAACGGCCTCCAGAGGGCCGCGTCTTGCCATTAGACGACCCCGCAACGGGAGAGAAAAAGTCTAGCGAGGCATTCGCCGACCGCGTGGGCAAACCCTTCCATCCGCCTGGCATCGCGCTAATCTGACAATTGGCTGAGGCGCCACCCGATGTATTCGGATGCGCTTGGCCGTGCTCTTCTAGTCGGGACGAGTCGCCGATAAGCAGCGTCCGCCCCGCAAAAGACGCAAACTTGACGCAGAAGGACGTGTGGCGGATGCCTGAGGCGGCCGGAGGTTCGGTACAGCTCCTTGAAGCGGACCCGGATCTCGCGCGGGGGCTCGACCCGCGGAGGATCCGAGAGGTCAGTCAGCGCCTGTTCGTGCGCGCGATCGACGCGCCGCGCGGCCCCTGGACGCCAGGACGCAGCCTGAACCACGGCAGCCAGCCCATCGGCCTGCTCGTGCTCGACGGCCTGCTCGTGCGCGAGGCCACGGTGGGCGACCACCCGTGCGCCGAGCTGCTCGGCCCGGGCGACCTGCTGCGCGCGTGGGACGACCGCGACGCGGAGATCCTGCTCCCGCGCACCGTCGAGTGGACCGCGCTGACCCACTCCCGCATGGCGATCATCGACCAGGCGCTCGCCGTCCGCGCGGCGCAGTGGCCGGAGATCTTCGCCGCGCTGGTGGAGCGCGCGGCCCGCCGCGCCGAGCGCCTCGTCGTCATGCAGGCGATCGCCCACCTCACCCGCGTGGACGACCGGCTGCTGGCGCTGCTGTGGTGCCTGGCCGAGCGCTGGGGCCGCGTGGTGCCCGGCGGCGTGCTGGTGAGCCTGCGGCTGCCGCACCGGACGCTGGCCGGCATGGTCGGCGCGCGGCGCCCGTCGGTGACCACCGCGCTCGGGCAGCTGATCGCCCGCAACGAGATCGAGCGCCGCCCCGACGGCGGCTGGCTGCTGCGCGGCGACCCGCCGGAGCCGCGCCAGGCGGTCGACGGCTCGGCCACGCAGTCCGGGCCGCTGCGCTTCGCGGCTCAGTAGCTGACGGCTTCGCCCGCCAGCACCTGGCGGGCGGCCATCAGGTCCTCGGGGCGCCCCACCGAGAGCGCGGCGACGAGCTTGTCGCCGCGCATGTAGGAGATCGCGAACTCCCCGTCCTCGACGGAGCCGCGCACCACCTCGCTGTCCCACTCCTCGCCGAGCCCGACCCATTCGAGCTTGGCCCAGTCCCCGAGGTCGCACCAGAAGTAGGGCACCTCGGCGAAGTCGGCGGGCCGCCCCGCGACGGCCGCGGCGGCGGCGCGGCCCTGGGCGCGGGCGACGTCCCAGTGCTCGATCCGGACGCGGCGCCCGTGCAGCACCGAGTCGTACTCGCAGGAGTCGCCGGCCGCCCACACGCCCTCGGCGGAGGTGGCCAGCTGCGCCGAGCACTCGATGCCGCCGGTCTCGCCGAGGGAGAGCCCGGCCGAGCGGGCCAGCATCACGTCGGGCACCGCTCCCGTGCCCATGACCGCGAAGTCGGCCTCGACGGCACGCCCCGACTCGGTGACGGCGCGCTCCACGCGCCCCTCGCCCTCGAAGCCGGCCAGCGGGTCGCCGCACACCAGCTCGACCCCGCGCGAGCGCAGCTGCTCGCCCACCCACGCCGCCACGGTGGGGCCGAAGTGGGTCGTCAGCGGCGCGTCCTCGAGCATGACCATCGTGCACGCAGTGCCCATCATCGTGAGCGAGGCGGCGACCTCGCAGGCGATGTACGAGCCGCCGACGAGGACCGCGCGGCCGGACTCCTTCCGCACGGCGGCGGCATTGCCCAGCGCGCGCAGGTAGTGGATGCCGTCGAGATCGGAGCCGGGCACGCGCAGGCGGCGGACCATCGCGCCCGTGCACAGCACCGCGGCGCCGTAGCCCACCTCCTCCTTCGTGGAGAGCTTGGCCACCTTCGCCTCGGTGTCGAGCTTCATCACGCTCGTGCGCGTGAGCAGCTCGACGCCCTTCGGCTCGCGCAGGAAGGTGGGGTCAGCGCCGCGCAGGAGGTCCTTCGACACCGGCGGGCGGTCGTACGGCGGGTCGAGCTCCCGGCCCGCCAGCAGCACGGAGCCGTCGAACGACTTGTCGCGGGCGAGCGCGTCCGCGCACGCGTGCCCCGCAGCCCCCGCCCCGACGATCAGGACGTCGACGTCGCGGTCAGCCACGCCCGTTCTCGCCCACGAACTGCGCCGTGATGTCCTCCTCGAGGCCCGGGTCGAGCACGACGAGCACCTCGTCGCCGGCCTCGACCACGGTGTCGGCCTTGGGGACGAAGCCGCTGCCGTCGCGCAGCACGGAGATCACGAGCGCCCCGTCGGGCAGCGCCATGTCGATCACCTTCTGGCCCGCGGCCGGGGCGTCCTCGGAGACCACGAGCTCGATGATCTCCAGCCGCTCCTCGGGCAGGTCGAGCAGGTGCACCAGCCCGTAGCGCGGGACCTCGTGCTCGATCAGCCGCAGGATCAGGTCGGTGGCCGACACCGCGGGCTGGATGCCGAGCAGCTTGAAGTGCTCCAGGTTCCGCGGGTTGTTGACGCGGGCGATGATCCGCTCGCAGAGGTACTTCTCCTTGGCCACCTGGCAGATCAGCAGGTTGTCCTCGTCGTCGCCCGTGACGGCCACCACGAGGTCGGCGCGCTGGATGCCGGCGCGCTCGAGCACCCACAGCTCGGTGGCGTCGCCGTACTGGACGGCGTGCTCGAGCTCCTGCTCGACGGTCAGGTAGCGGCGGCGGTCCTGCTCGAGGACGGTGACCTCGTGGCCCTTCTCGAGCAGCTCGCGCGCGAGGTTCCAGCCGACCTTGCCGGCGCCGGCGATGATGACGTACAGCCCGGCCATCAGGCGTCTTCGAGCGCTGCGCGCTCCAGCTGGTCGATGGCGATCTGCGTCGGGCAGATCGTCTGCAGGCCCTGCTCGCGGTACCAGGCGGCGCGGCGCGGGTCGAGCACGCGGGCGATCACGCGCGGGACCTCGAAGCGGCGCTGGGCGATCTGGGAGACCACGAGATTGGTGTTGTCCCCGTTCGTGGAGGCGATGAACACCTGGGCCTGCTCGACGCCGGCCTCCACCAGCGCGTCCATCTCCAGCGCGGTGCCGATCGTGAAGCGCCCGCCGGCCTCCTCCCAGCCCTTGCCCAGCTCGACGTCCAGGCGCTCGTGCGAGAGCGGGTCCTCGTCGAGCACGGACACGGTGTGCCCGGCGCGCAGCGCCGACGTGGCGACGGAGGAGCCGACGCGGCCGGCTCCGACGACGAGGACGAACATCGGCGCGGACTCTAGCGGGAGGCGCCGCGGCGCTGCCGTTGACGTCGGGCTGCGCGGGGTCGCCCGCGGGGGGCGGCGGCGCCGTCGTCCGGGCGACGGCGGCGCGGGCACGGCCTGCGGCGGCGCGGCGGTGAGGATCACGCGGCAGGGCGCCTTGTTGACGACGTGGCGGGTGGTCTCGCCCACGAACGTGTCGCGCATCCCGGCCTTGCCGCCCAGCACCATGCCGCCGCGGGTCAGCGCCTTCTCCTCGGCGGCCAGCACGATCGCCTCCACCCCGCGGCGCTTGGCCTCGTGCACGATCGCCTCGCCCTCGCGGCGGGCGCGCACGACCGCGGTGGCGACCTCGACGCCCTCGTACTCCTCCCCCACCGCCTTGGCGCGCGCGAGCGCCTTGCGCGCCCGCTTGAGCTCCTCCTCGGGGATCCGCGCGTCGAGCGGGAGCGACAGGGGCACCTCGAACACCCACAGCGCCTCGATCACGGCGCCGCCCTCGCCGAGGTCCTCGTTCTCCTCGGCCGCGAGGCGCCCGGCGGTCTGGACGATGTCGTCGTCGAGCGGGCGGCCCTTCACGGGCACGAGGATCGACCCGTACTCGGCGGCGTCCGGGCGCGTCCGCGTGAGCGACTTCTCGGGGACCGTGACGCGCTTGAAGACCGGCTTGTCCTCGGACTTGCGGTAGTACACGTACAGCGCCACGCCGAACACCATCCAGCCGATCCCGTACCAGCGCGAGGCGCCGTGGTAGATCAGCAGCGACAGCAGCGCGGCGAACGACATCGCGGCCGCGGCGACCGCCGGCAGCGGCAGCTCGCCGCCCGCCACGCGGACGTTGAAGGCCATCTTGAACGGGCGGTCGCGCCCGGGCTCCTTCCAGCGCAGGCGGATCACGGCCACGGCGACGATCGAGAACGCCAGCGTGGCGCCGAACGCGCTGATGCCGACCAGGAAGTCCAGGTCGGCGGGCAGCAGCAGCGCGAGCGCGAGCAGCGTGCCGATCCCGATCACCACGACCGGCGTCGAGCGCCGCGGGTGCAGGTAGCCGATCAGCGACGGGATCTGCCGGTTGAGCGCCAGCGAGTAGCCCAGCCGCGAGAGCCCGAGCATGGCCGCGTTGCAGGCCACGACCAGGATCGCCACGCCGGAGACGGCGAGCAGGTAGCGCAGCGGCTCGCGGATCCACTCCTGCGTGAACGCGTCGGCGACGCCGACCATCGGCGCCTCGACCCATTCCCGGCCGGGCTGGGCCGGCAGCGTCGAGGAGGCGAGCAGCGCCAGCCCGACGTAGGGCACGAGCGCCGCGATCAGCCGCACCGACATCAGCCGCTTGAGGCCACGGCGCCCGATCTTCGACCTGCCCGGCCAGGCCGGACGAGGCGTCGATCCCGCTGAAGGCCACGAGGACGAGCGGGAACGCGAACAGCAGGTCCTCGAGCTTGGGCGAGCCGCCGAACGCCGCCGGGTCGGTGAGCACCTCCGGCTCGAACAGCAGCGCGAAGCCGAACACGAGGACGATCAGCTGGAGCGCGAGGTCGGCGAGCACGATCAGCGCCGTCCGCTCGAACGCACGCGGCGAGGTGCCGCGCACGTTGATGACCGCGACCCCGATGATCACCGCCGCCGCCACCAGGAACTCCGCGAACCCGGAGTCGACCGGCTCGACGAACACCGCGACGTAGTCGGTGGTCGCGAACGCGGTCAGCGCGATCAGGATCAGGTAGTCGAGGCAGATCGCCCAGCCGGCGACGAAGCTCCACAGCTCGTTGAACGCGTAGCGGGCGACCACCGTCGCCCCGCCGCGCTCCTGGTGCAGCGACGTGCCCTC
Source organism: uncultured Solirubrobacteraceae bacterium (assembly GCA_963723395.1). Classification (GTDB taxonomy): domain Bacteria; phylum Actinomycetota; class Thermoleophilia; order Solirubrobacterales; family Solirubrobacteraceae; genus DATFQI01. Next base: position 39,967 of record CAVRQL010000019.1, read on the forward strand.
GACGTAGCAGGGGACGATCAGCGCGAAGTAGAGCGCCCCGGCCAGGAACACCAGCCAGGTGAGCCCGAGCGCCTTGGCCGCCACGACGCCGACGGCGAAGTAGATCGAGGCGCCGACGAAGCCCTGGACGATCCCGAACAGGGCCGGCGAGCCGAGGCCGCGCTTGAGGTTCGGCAGCGAGGTGTCGACCCGGGGCGACTTCACTCGGGCTCCCGCGGCTCGCGCGACAGGTACAGCCGTCCGGCCCCCGCCGCGATGAACAGCACGCCGACGAGGATGCCGAACGCCAGCGCGCCGCCGCCGGCGTCGATCGTGCGCACGATGATCGCCAGCCCGAGGAAGACGAGCAGGCCGGAGGTCAGCCGCGTGAGCGCCCTCATCCGCTCGTCCCCGCCTTCGCCAGCTCGGTCCGGCGCCGCACCTCGTTCTTCAGCGGCGGCGTCGTCTCGATCACGACCCGGCACGGGCGCTCGGCCAGCACGGTCTCGAGCGTCTTGCCGAACAGCGAGGCGCCGTCGACGCGGCGCGGCAGCGCCAGCACGATCGCGGCGGCGCGCATGTCGATCGCCTCCTCGACGATGCGGCGCCCCGCCTGCCCCGGCCGGATCCGCTCCGTGTGCCCGGAGACGCGGTTGCCGCTCTGCACGCGGGCCTGCTCGATCACCGACTGGGCGGCGGACTCCTCCTCGTCCATCCGCGCCGAGATCGGCAGCGCGTACGGGACGGTGACGAACGCCACCACGTGGATGCCGCGCCGCTTGCGGGCGGCGAGCTTGGTCGCGGTGGCCATCACGTGCTCGTCGTAGCCGTCGCTGACCGGGACCAGCACGGAGTCGTACTCCGCCTCGTGGTCGACGACGGGCTGCGGGATCGCGACCTTGTGCGTGGAGGTCAGGTCGAGCCCGTGGCGGCGCCGGAAGACGAGGTAGACGACCATCCCGAGCGCGATCCAGCCCGCGCCGACCGCCGCCGTGGTCGGGTTGAGGATCGCGATGACCACGAACGCGAGGCCGGTGAAGCTGCCGCCGAGGAGCGCGAACACCGGCGCGTCGTAGTCGCCGATCTTGAGGTTCCACGGGCCGCGGTACGAGCGCGGGAAGTCCGGGTACTTCGCGCGCAGCCGCGCCACCGAGACGTGGGCGATCGTGAACGAGAGCAGCGCGCCGAAGGAGTAGATGCTGCCGATGAAGGTCTCCTCGCCCGGCAGCAGGATGAGGATCGCGAGTACCGAGAAGACGAGGATCCCGATCCACGGCGTGCGGTACTTGGGATGCAGGCGGCGCAGCGCGTCGGGCATCTGGCGGTGGATGCCCATCGAGTACACGAGCCGCGAGACGCCGATGATGCCCGCGTTGGTGGCCAGGAAGAGGATCGTCGCCGCGAGCAGGCCGACGTAGATCTCCCCCGCGCTCTGCAGCGGCCCGAGGTCGATCTGCTTGACGAGCCCGAGGATCGGGTCGCCGGCGAAGCCGCCCTCCTCCTCGGTCAGGCCGAGCAGCGTGTAGTAGCTGCCGTCGGGGCGCTGCTGGACGGGGAGCGCGGACAGCGCGACGGCGGGCAGCGTGAAGTAGATGGCGAACACGGCGAGCCGCACGCGGTTGATGGCCGCGGGGATCGTCTTGGCCTCGTCCCGCGCCTCCTCGGACATGTTCGAGATCGTCTCGATGCCCGTGTAGGCGAGCATCCCGATCGGGATCGCGAGCGCGAAGTCCTTCCACTCCGGCGCCACGCCGAGGTGGACGTTGTCGACGAGCGTCTCCGGCGAGAAGACCAGGAACCCGCCGACCAGCACCAGCAGCAGCTGGGTCATGAAGTCGATGACCGCCAGCAGCACGTTGACGCCGGTCGACTCCTTGGCGCCGAACACGTTGATGGCCGCCAGGATCGCGATCACGATCGCGCCGCCGATCACGTCGCCGGGCCCGTGCCGGAGCTCCTCCCAGAACAGCCCGCCGATGTAGTGCGGCACGAAGAACGCCGAGATGGCGATCGTGCAGACGTACGTCAGCATCCCTGTCCAGGCGGCGAAGAACGAGACGAACTCGTTGAACGCGCGCCGCGCGAACGAGGCCGAGCCGCCGGCCTCCGGGTACATCGTGGTCGCCTCGGCGTAGGTCGCCGCCGTACAGAAGAAGAAGAACCCGGTGATGACGAAGACGACGGGGGTCAGCCCGAGCGCGTAGGAGGCGACCAGGCCGAGCGCGTAGTAGATGGACGACCCGACGTTCCCGTACGCGGTCGAGAACAGGGCGTTCGCCCCGAGTACGCGCTCGAGGCCCTCCAGGCGGCGTCTTGCCATCTGTGGGCTGATTCTAGGCTTGTGGGCGCCGGTGCCGCGCTCAGCGCTCGGCGCGGCCGGGCTCGGGAAGCCCGGTGGGCGGCGGGTACTTCTGGCCGATGCCGCAGTCGAACACGACGACCTCGTCTCCGGCGCCCAGGTCGCCGCGCTCGCGGAGCGCGCGCACGGCGGCGAACGCGGCGCCGCTCTCGGGCGCGACGTAGGCGCCCATCAGCCGCCCGGCGAGCCCTTGCGCCTCGGTCAGCGCGTCCTCGCTCACCGCTATCGCGGTGCCTCCGCTGGCCCGCAACGCGTCGAGGATCAGCGTGTCCCCCACCGCCGCAGGCACGCGCAGGCCGCCGGCGCGGGTGGCCGCGCCCTCCCAACGCTCGGCGCGGCGCTCGCCGCGCTCGAAGGCGCGGACGATCGGCGCGCAGCCCTCGGCCTGCACGGAGATCATCCTGGGACGCTCCGGCCCGATGAAGCCGAGCGCCTCCAGCTCGTCGAAGGCCTTCCACATGCCGATCAGGCCGGTGCCGCCGCCGGTCGGGTACACGATCGCGTCCGGGAGCCGCCAGCCGAGGTCCTCGGCCAGCTCCAGGCCCATCGTCTTCTTGCCCTCGACGCGATAGGGCTCGCGCAGCGTCGAGACGTCGAACGCGCCCTCCTCGGCGGCGATCCGGCGCGCCACGGCGCCGCACTCGTCGATCAGGCCGTCGAGCAGCAGCACCCGGGCGCCCATGGCGAGCGCCTCGTCGGCGTTGACCTTCGGCACGTCGGAGGGCATCACGACGGTCACGGGCAGCCCGGCCGCGGCGCCGTAGGCGGCCAGCGCGCCGCCGGCGTTACCGGCGCTCGGCGCCACCAGCGCCGTCGCGCCCAGCTGGGCGGCTCGCGCCACCGCCGCCGCCATGCCGCGTGCCTTGAACGAGCCCGTCGGATTCAGCCCTTCTGCCTTCACGAGCAGCTTCTCCACACCGAGCGCGGCGCCGAGCCGCGGGGCGGGCAGCAGCGGCGTCGAGCCCTCGCCGAGGTGGAGCGGGCGCGTGGCGGGCAGGATCTCCGCCCAGCGCCACAGCCCGCCCGTGCGGCGCTCGCGCAGCGCCTCGCGGGTCAGCGTCGCCGCGGCGCGCTCGAGGTCGTAGCGGGCCAGCAGCGGCCGGTCGTCGGCCGGGTCCAGGTTCATCAGCTGGCCGGCGTCGTAGGTGCGGCCGGACTCGGAGCCCTCGAGGTGGGTCAGCGTGGACATCGGCCCGTAGGCTGACACGCCATGCGAGCGCTGCTGGCCGCCCTGTCGTTGTCGGCCGCCTATCCGGGCGCATGGGCGACGCTCGCGCCCCGGTCGTTCTTCGACACGTTCCCGGGCGCCGGACACCACTGGACCGGCGGGCTGCCGCCCTACAACGAGCACCTCGTCACCGACGTCGGCGCGTTCTACCTCGCGTTCGCGCTGCTGTTCGGCTGGGCGGCGTGGCGGCCGGCCCGCGAGCTGGTCGTCCCCGTGTGCCTCGCGTTCGCGCTGTTCTCGGCGCTCCACCTCGGCTGGCACGCGATGCACCTCGACGGGCTGAGCACGTTCGACGCCGTCGCCCAGACCGTCTCGCTGGCCGCAGTGCTCGTCGCGGCGCTCGGCGGCGCGGCGCTGGCCCGCGTACGCTGAGCAGCGATGCCGCTCATCGAGCTCACACTCCCGGCGGGGATCGACGACGCGTGGCGGCACCTGCGCGAGCCGGCCCTGATCGGACGCTGGTTCGGCTGGGAATACGAGGGCCTCAGCCACGAGATCGACGTGATCTTCATGCAGGAGGCGGCGGTCGACGAGCTCGACCACGCGCTCGACTGGGCGAGCGGTCCGGAGGGTGGCGACCGGATCGAGCTGGCCGACGCCGGCCCGCAGACGATCCTGCGCGTCCACCACGAGCACGGCGACGGCTTCGACCCGGTCGCCGAGGGCTGGATCTCCTTCGCCCACCAGCTCCGCTTCGCGCTCGAGCACGAGGGCGAGCGCCGCACGCTCCGCCTCACGGGCGGACGCCCTCGCGACGACCAGCCCGGCGAGCCGTACTTCCAGACCGAGCGCCAGACCGCCACGGTCGTCGACGGCGCGCTGCTGCTCGTCGCCGACGGCGGCGACGGGACCGCCGCGATGACGCTCAGCGTCTACGGGGGCGAGCCGGACGGGGCCCGCTGGCGCGCTTGGTGGGACGCCTAGTTCCAGGGCAGCGCCGACCGCCGCTCCCAGTAGGCCCCGGAGTCCTCCTCCAGCGACGCGAGCCGGAGCTCGAGCTCGTCCGTCCACTCGATCTCTGACGCGCGCAGGTTGCCCTCCAGCGTCTCCACGCTCGCGGCGCCGCTCAGCACGACGTCCGCCCACGGGCGCGCGAGCACGGCGGCGAGGGCGATCGCGTCGGGGGCCGCCCCGCCTTGTTCCAGCTCGGGGACGGGCTCGCGACCGGCCAGCCGGCCGTTGGCGAGCGCCTCTTTGACGTACACGGTCAGCCCCGCCTCGTGGGCGCGCGCCAGCGCCGGCCCGGCGGCGCGCTCGTGCAGGTTCCAGGTGGCCTGCACCGCGTCGAACAGCCCCAGCGACAGCGCGCGCTCGAGCGTCTGGCGCTGGCTCGTGCCGCTCACCGACACCCCGACGCGCAGCCCGGCGTCACGCAGCGTCGCCAGCTCGCCGAGCACCTCGTCGTTCTCGAGGACGCCGCTGTCGGGCGTCGCGGAGTGGATCTGGTAGAGCGCCAGCCACTCCCCGAGCTGCTCCCGCGTCTCGCCGAGCTGGCGGCGCAGCGTGTCCGCGTCGTGGTGCTTGACCTCGGGCGGGTCGGCGTCGACCTCCCAGCCGGCGGTGTAGACGTAGCCCCACTTGGAGCTGACCGTGACGTCCGCGGGGCGGCGCGACCGCAGCCACTCCCCGAGGAACTCCTCCGCCCGGCCGTAGGAGCGCGCCGCGTCGAACGCCCGCACGCCGCGCTCGTACGCGGCGTCGAGCACCTCGTGGGTGCGGCGGCGCAGCGCCGCCACCGAGCGGTCCTCGCCCAGGTCCCGCTCGTGGCCGAGGTTGAGGTAGCCGGGGCGCCCGAGCGCCGCGAGTCCGAGGCCGATCCTCATCCGTCGTCGGCGAGCTTGAGCAGCTTCGTCACGGTGTTCCAGTTGCGCGAGGTGGCATCGGCGCCGACGCCCTTGGTGAGCTCCTTGGCGAGGTCGGACCGCGCCAGCCCGTCGGGATGCCACGCGAACAGCTCGCGCCCGGTGATCTCGAACGCCTCCTCGCCGAAGTCGGTCGCCTGCAGCTTGGCGACGCGCTCCGCGTCGATGTCGCCCTTGAGGAACGCCACGTGGACGTGCTTGGGCCGCGCGTCGGCCTCGGGGTACGGGCAGCGCTCGATCACGTCGGCCAGCTCGTCGCGCGTACGGACCATCACCGAGGTGTCGACCCCGAGCTCGGACAGGATCAGCTCGTGGACCTCCTTCTCCACCGAGGCGGGCTTCTTGCCTGAGGTCAGCACCACGTTGCCGCTGTTGACGAGCGTGCGGACGTCCTCGTAGCCGGCGCTGGTGAGGACCTCGCGCAGCTCAGCCATCTTGACGCGCTTGTTGGGGCCGAGGTTGACCCCGCGCAGGAGCGCGATCAGGCGTGCCATGACGCGACCTTGTCACGTTCCGGGCGGCTGCGTCGTCAAGGGGGTATGACGACGATGACGGTTGGAGTGCTGGGCGGCGGCGGGCAGGTGGGCGATGCCGTGGCCGCCGAGCTGCGCAGGCGCGGGCACCGCGCGATCGTCCTGGCGCGCAACGCCCCGGACGACGGCGAGCTGCATGCGGTGGTCGCGCCGCTCGACGGCACGGAGCATGCACTGGCCGGCGCGAGGGTCGGCCACGTCGTGGCGCTCTCGGCGGCGGGCGCGGGCCGCGCGGCGACGGACTATCACCGCCTCAAGGCCGGCCAGGAGGCGGCGGTGCGCGACTCCGGCGTGCCGTTCAGCATCGTCCGCGCGGCGCCCACCCACGCGCGGCTGGACTCACTGTTCGAGGCCTGGGCGCAGAGCGGCGTCCTGCCCCTGATGCCGGTGCCGGTCCAGCCCGTGGATCACCGCGAGCTCGCCGCGCACCTCGCCGACGTGGTCGACGCGGGGCCGAGCGGCACGGCGGCGCCGTACGTCGGGCCGCGGAAGGAATGGCTGGACCGGATGGCCTTGCGGTGGGCCGACGTGCGCGGCGCGCGGGTGCGCCCGGCTGCCCCGTGCACGCGCCACCGCAGCTCCGCGACGGGGCGCTGCTCTACCCAGGGTCGTCGACCGGCGCTCGTCTTCGGCGACTGGCTCGCCGGGGAACGCCGAGCCAGGAGGGCCGGGCTCCTTGGCGTTGACCTTCGATCAG
>CAVRQL010000020.1:0-67965 GCA_963723395.1 uncultured Solirubrobacteraceae bacterium
GAGCGTCGCCCGAGGGCTCCTGGAGCGCCTCCTGCGTCACCGGCCGCTGTGCGACCGCCATGCGGGGCCTCGCCCGCCGGCACGTCGGCGGAGAACTGATCGTGGAACAGCTCCTGCGCGATGTAGAGGTCGGTCGTGCCGTCGCTGCGCGGGGTCGGCTGCAGCGCGTCGCCGAGCGTGCTGCCCGGGAACTTGCCGGAGAGCTCGAAGCAGCTCTCGCCGGCGTCGGGCGCGAAGCCGCGACGTAGACGAGGCCGTGATCTCGCCGGCGTCGGCGGCGACGTTGGTGATCACCACGCCGCCGTAGGAGTGCCCGACGAGCACGACCGGGCCCTCGATCGAGCGGACGAGGTCGCTGACGGCCCCGGCGTCGGCGGCCAGCCCGCGCAGCGGGTTGGCGGCCGCGATGACGTGGTGGCCGGCGGTCTGGAGCGGGTCGACGACGCCATCCCAGCTCGACGAGTCGGCGAAGGCGCCGTGGACGAGGACGATGGTGGGCGACATGAGGTGTCCTTTCGGTTCGGGGGCTCATCGCTGGCGACCGGACAGCCCGCTCCGATCCGTGACACGGCCTGGTAGCCTGCGTCGGTGTTGCGCGGCCGCCGCAGCGAGTGCGACGTGCTCGACCGGCTGCTGCAGCGCGCCCGGGCGGGCGAGAGCGCGGTGCTGGTGCTGCGCGGCGAGGCGGGCGTCGGCAAGACGGCGCTGCTGGAGTACGCTGGCCGAGCGCGCGCCGGGCTGTCCGCGTCGCGCGGGCCGCGGGCGTGCGAGTCGGAGATGGAGCTCGCGTTCGCCGGGCTGCACCAGCTGTGCGCGCCGATGCTCGACCGGCTGCGACCGGCTGCCCGGCGCCGCAGCGCGACGCGCTGCGGACGGCGTTCGGGCTGCAGCGCGGCGACGCCGCCCGATCGCTTCCTGGTCGGCCTGGCCGTGCTGAGCCTGCTCGCCGAGGCGGCCGAGGAGCGGCCGCTGGTCTGCCTGGTCGACGACGCGCAGTGGCTCGACCGGGCCTCGGCGCAGGCGCTGCGTTCGTCGCCCGGCGGCTGCTGGCGGAGCCGTCGCGCTGGTGTTCGCGGTGCGCGAGCCGAGCGACGACCGCGAGCTCGCCGGCCTGCCGGAGCTGCGTCGTCGAGGGGCTCGGCGACGAGCGACGCCCGCGCGCTGCTGGCGTCGGCGATCCGCGGGCGCGCTGGACGAGCGGGTCCGCGACCGGATCGTCGCCGAGACGCGCGGCAACCCGCTCGCGCTGCTCGAGCTGCCGCGCGGGCTCACGCCGGCGGAGCTCGCGGGCGGCTTCGGGCTGCCCGACGCGCGGCCGCTGGCGGCCGGATCGAGCAGAGCTTCCTGCGCCGGCTCGAGCCGCTGCCGGCGAGACCCAGCGGCTGCTGCTGGCCGCGGCGGCCGAGCCGGTCGGCGACGTGACGCTGCTGTGGCGCGCGGCCGAGCGGCTCGGGATCGGGGCCGAGGCGGCCGCGCCCGGCCGAGGCGGCCGGGCTGATCGAGCTCGGCGCCCGGGTGCGGTTCCGCCATCCGCTGGTGCGCTCGGCGGTCTACCGGGCGGCGACCGTGCCGGACCGCCAGGACGTGCATCGGGCGCTGGCCGAGGCCACCGATCCGGAGGTCGATCCCGACCGCCGCGCGTGGCATCGCGCCCACGCCGCGGCCGGCGCCCGACGAGGCGGTGGCCGCCGAGCTGGAGCGCTCGGCCGACCGGGCGCAGCGCGCGGCGGGCTCGCGGCGGCCGCCGCGTTCCTCGCAGCGCGCCGCCGAGCTGACGCCCGATCCCGCACGCGCGCCGAGCCGGGCGCTGCCGCCGCGCAGGCCAAGCTCGAGGCCGGCGCGCCCGACGCCGCGCTACGAGCTGCTCGCGACCGCCGAGCTGGGCCCGCTCGACGAGCTCCAGCGCGCGCGGCTGGAGCGGCTGCGCGCGCAGATCGCGTTCGCACCGCAGGCGCGGCAGCGACGCGCCGCCGCTGCTGCTCGACGCCGCGCGGCGCCTCGAGCCGCTCGACGCCGGGCTGGCGCGCGAGACGTACCTGGAGGCGATCGCCGCCGCGATGTTCGCCGGCCGCCTCGGCAGCGGGCGGGCGTGCGCGAGGCGGCCGAGGCCGCGCGCGCCGCGCCGCCGGCGCCGGACCCGCCGCGGGCGATCGACCTGCTCCTCGACGGCCTGGCGGCGCGGTTCACCGAGGGCTACGCCGCCGGCGTGCCGCTGCTCCGGCGGGCGCTGGACGCGTTCCGCCGGAGGGCGGAGGCGACGAGCACAGCCGCTGGCTCTGGCTGGCGTGCCGCCTGGCGCCGGACCTGTGGGACGACGAGCCTGGCACGAGCTGGCGACGCGCGGGCTCCGCGTCGCACGCGAGGCGGGCGCGCTCGCCGTGCTGCCGATCGCCGCGAGCTACCGCGCCGCCGTGCACGTGCACGCCGGCGAGTTCGACGCGGCCGCGGCGCTGATCGAGGAGGCCGACGCGATCACGCAGCGACCGGCATCGCGCCCGTCAAGTACGCCTCGATGGTGCTCGCCGCGTGGCGCGGCGACGAGGCCGAGGCGCTCGAGCTGATCGAGGCGGGTCGCCGCGAGGCGACGGCCAGGGGCGAGGGACTGGGGCTGGCCATGCTCGAGTGGAACAGCGCAGTGCTCTACAACGGCCTCGGCCGTTACGGCGAGGCGCTGGCCGCCGCCCAGCGGGCGAGTGCGCACGTGGAGGCCGGGGTGTCCGCCTGGGCCCTGGTCGAGCTGGTCGAGGCCGGCGTTCGCGGGCGGCAGCCCGGCCGAGGCCGCCGGCGCCCTCGATCGCCTCGGCGAGCGGACGCAGCGTGCGGCACCGACTGGGCGCTCGGCATCGAGGCCCGGTCGCGCGCGCTGCTGAGCGACGCCGGTGCCGCCGAGCCGCTGTACCGCGAGGCGGTCGAGCGGCTCGCGCGTACCCGCGGCGTCGTCCACCTCGCCCGCGCCCAGCTGCTGTACGGCGAGTGGCTGCGCCGCGAGAACCGGCGCGTCGACGCCCGCGAGCAGCTGCGCGCCGCGCACGAGACGTTCAGCCGCATCGGCGCCGCGGCGTTCGCCGAGCGCGCCCGCCGCGAGCTGCAGGCCACCGGCGAGACCGTCCGCAAGCGCACCGTGGACACGCGCGACGCGCTCACCCCGCAGGAGGCGCAGATCGCCCGCCTGGCGGGCGACGGGCTCACGAACCCGGAGATCGGCGCCCAGCTGTTCATCAGCCCGCGCACCGTCGAGTACCACCTGCGCAAGGTCTTCCCAAGCTCGACATCAAGTCGCGCAAGGAGCTCCCGCACGCCCTCGCCGGTCTCGACGGCCACGCGTAGCCCCCGGGGCCCGTCGCCGACACCAGGGACCTGACGCGGGACTTGCCCTGATGTGAGCACCCCCGCCCGGGGGCGAGAGTCGGCGGCATGAGCACCATCGACGCGGTCACCTCCTTCCAGCCGGTCCGGCCACGCTTGTTCGGTATCGCCTACCGCATCCTGGGCAGCGCGGAGGAAGCCGACGACGTGGTGCAGGACGCGTGGATCCGCTGGCACGGCACCGAGCGGAACGACGTCCGGGACGCGAAGGCGTTCCTCGCGACGGTCACGACCCGCCTCGCGATCAACGTCTCGCAGTCCGCTCGCGAGCGGCACGAGACGTACGCCGGGGCCTGGCTTACCGAGCCGGTCGACCCGGCGGCCGACCCGGCATACGGCGCGGAGCGCGGCGAAGCACTCGAACTGGCGGTGCGGGCGCTCCTCGAGACGCTGTCCCCCGCAGAGCGAGCCGTGTTCATCCTCCGCGAGGCGTTCGACTATCCCTACCGCCGGATCGCGCAGGTGCTCGGGCTCAGCGAGCCGAACGCGCGGCAGCTCGCCTCACGCGCCCGCGCCCATCTCGCCGGTGGCCGACGCACGCACGTCGATCCCACCGAGCGCCGGCGACTGGTCGACGCCGTGGTCGCCGCCACCCGGAACGGGCGTCTCGCCGCGCTCGAGCAGCTGCTCGCCGCCGACGTCGAGTGCTGCAGTGCCTGAGCTCTCGCGCCACCTGCGACCCCGCGGCCGGGGCGCGCAACCGGTCACGCCGGTCGAGCTCTTCTTCGACCTCGTCTACGTCTTCGCCATCACGCAGCTGTCGCACAAGATCCTCGGCGACCTGTCGATCCGCGGCCTGGCGCAGGCCGCGTTCCTGCTGCTCGTCGTGTGGTGGGCGTGGATCTACACGATGTGGATGGCCAACTGGTTCGACCCCCGGTCGCCGAGCATCCGCGCGGTGCTGACCGGGGTGATGCTCGCCAGCCTGCTGATGGCGGCAGCGCTCCCCGAGGCGCTCGGCGACCACGGGCTGCTGTTCGCGGGCGCATACGTCGCGCTGCAGGTCGGGCGCAACGTCGCCGCGGCGCTGCACCTGCAGCACGGGGACCCGCTCCGCGACGTGTTCGAGCGGCTGGTGGTGTGGAGCGCCGCGTCAGGCGCGCTGTGGCTGGCCGGCGCGGCGCTGCCCGGGGAGCAGCGGCTCCTGCTGTGGGTGCCGGCCCTCGCCCTAGAGCTGGCCGCGCCCGCCGCCGGCTACTGGCTGCCCGGTCGCGGCCGCGGCGTCACCACCGACTGGGATATCGAGGGCGGCCACTTCGCCGAGCGCTGCCAGCTGTTCATCATCATCGCGCTCGGCGAGTCGATCGTCGTGACGGGAGCGACCGCCTCCTCGGCGGGTCTGACGCCGGCGGTGTTGCTCTGCCTGGTCGTCGCGTTCGCGCAGACGGCGGCGCTGTGGTGGGTCTACTTCGGAGCAACGGCTGAGGACGCGCGCGTCGAGATGAGCACCTGCGAGGACCCGGGGCGGCTCGCGCGCGACGCCTACACGTACGGGCACCTGCCGATCGTCGCGGGGATCATCGCGACGGCGGTCGGCGTCGACCTGCTCATCGCCCACCCGCACGAGGCGCTCCACGGGATCGGCGCCGCGATGGCGCTCGGCGGGCCCGCGCTGTTCCTGCTCGGCGAGAGCCTCTTCCGCAGGCGCATCACCGGGACGTGGGGCCGCGAGCGGCCGGCGGCTCTGGCGGCGCTCATCCTGCTCGCGCCGCTCGCGGCTCACGTCAGTGCGTTGCTGCTGGGCCTGCTCGTCACCGGCGTGCTGATCGCGCTCGCGGTGTCACAGCCGCGTGTCGCGCACGATCCGGTGCGGCAGGAGATCGACGATGGCGCGGCCGGCGTGACGGACGCGGCCCGTGAACACGGACACGTGGGGCACGGGGTGGCCGCGCAGATGGCGCACGAGCAGGTAGGGCGCCGCGAGCGCCGCCGCGACGAGCGACACGACGATCGCCGCCGCGACCAGCGGGGCGACGACGAGGAACGTGAGGATCAGCAGCGGCGGGCAGACGATGAGGCCGACGAGCACCGCCAGGCCGATCTCGAAGGCGCGAAGCCCAAGGGCCACGACGAGGCCGGTCTCCGACGCCACGTCCTCGATCTCCTCCAGCGGGGTGGGCGCGTCGAGCGCGGCCGGTGGGAACTGCTCTTGAGTGTGCATGCCCCGAGCCTCGCCCCTTCAGGGCGCGCTCACATCAGGGCAAGTGCCGGGTGTGGGCACTGGTCCGACCCAGGGATGTCACTAGGGCCTTGCACGGAGGCGACCGAGGCCGTCGCGGCGCGACAGTGACCGGGCCAACAACAGAAAGGCACGTCATGAAGATCGTCGTGATCGGCGGGACCGGCCTCATCGGCAGCAAGCTCGTCGCGAGGCTGCGGGAGTCCGGGCACGAGCCGGTGGCAGCGTCGCCCGACACCGGCGTCAACTCCATCACCGGCGAAGGGCTGCCCGAGGCCCTCGCCGGAGCCCAGGTCGTCGTCGACGTCGCCAACGCGCCGGCGTGGGAGGACCAGGCGGTGCTGGACTTCTTCCGAACCTCGTCGGGCAACCTGCTCGCCGCCGAGGCCGAGGCCGGGGTGGAGCACCACGTCGCGCTGTCGGTCGTCGGCAACGACCGCCTCCCGGACAGCGGCTACCTCCGGGCGAAGGCCGCGCAGGAGCAGGTCGTGCGGGCCGGGACGATCCCCTTCACGATCGTGCGGGCGACGCAGTTCTTCGAGTTCATCGGCCGCATCGCCGACACGAGCACCGAGGGCGACACGGTGCGCCTCCCGCACGCCCTGATGCGCCCGGTCGCGGCCGACGACGTCGCCGCGACGCTGGCCGACATCGCCACCGGGCCGCCGGTCAACGGCATCATCGAGCTCGGCGGGCCCGACCTGATCCCGATGGACGAGCTCGCGCGGCGCCTCCTGGAGGCCAACCGCGACCGGCGCGTCGTGACCGCCGACCCGGGCGCCCGCTACTTCGGCGCCGCGCTGGACGACGGATCGCTCAACCCGGGCCCCGGCTCGCGCATCGGCTCCGTCAGGTTCGACGACTGGCTCGTCGCGGCCGGGCAGCGGTAGATGACCTCCCCGGGGGCGCACCCAGTGACGGGCGCGCCCCACCAGGGACCCCTGCCGGTGACCTGCCTGATGAGAGTGCACCGCCCGCGGGGCGAGGCTCCTCATATGACCTCCACCGCTTCACACTCCACGTCCGAGCCCCGGTCCTTCGGAGAGATGCTCGCTGACCTCGTCCCGCTGGCCGGCTTCATCGCCGTGGCCGGCCCGCCCCCGCTGATGGCGGCGGGAGCGCTGCTGCTCTTCGGCCTGATGCTCGTGGGGCCGTTCGCGGTGATCGTGACGCTCTTCGTCGCGTTCGCGCTCGTCGTCGCGGCCCTCGCCGCGGTGGCCGCCGCGCTCGTCGCGGTCGTCTCGTCGCCGTACATCCTCGCGCGCGCCGTGCGCGGACACGAATTCCACAACCCGTTCCTGCTCGTCGCACACCGTGCGCGGGTCGCCTCAGGAGGATCCCGATGAGCGTCGTCACCACCACACCCTCAGACCTGCTGCGCATCAGCGACATGTCCGCGGTGCAGCTCGACGCCGTTCTCGAGCTGGCCGACGACATGCGCGACGGCCCCGGCTGGTGGTCCGAGACGCGCCCCAGCGGGACGGTGGCGTGCCTGTTCGACGACGTGTCCACGCGGGCGCGCGCGTCGTTCCAGGACGCCGTGCATCGCCTCGGCATGCGCCCGGCGATCCTCCCGCTGTCGGACACCGCGCGGGCCATCTCCGGCGACGCCGACGCGATCGTGGTGGGCGCGCCGGCACAGGCCGTCGTCGAGGAGATCGCGCGGGCGGCGACGGTCCCCGTCGTCAACGCGTCCACGGACGCCCACGATCCGTGCCGGGCGCTCGCGGACCTCCTCACGATCCGCCGCCACTTCGGCTACCTCGACGGCGTGCGCATCGCGTACGTGGGCGCCGCCGGCAACGTCGCGCACTCGCTGATGGAGGCCGGCGCGCTGGCCGGGATGCACGTGGCCGTCGCGACGCCCCCGGGGCGCGCGCCGGACCACGACGTGATCATCGGCGCCCTGGAGCTGGCCGCCGAGCACGGCGGTTCTGTCCGGATCGGTCACGACCCGCGTGCCGCGGTCGACCTCGCCGACGTCGTCTTCACGGGCGAGGAGGTGTCCGCCGAGGTGACCGACGGACCGCGCTCGCTGGTGTCGGAGCAGGAGGCGAACCGCCTCCCGATCGCGCAGGCGCTCCTGCACCTGCTCGTCACGGGCCGGTGGGAGCGATGAGCGTGGGCGAGGTCGGGACCGAGATCGCGCCGGAGGCGGCGGACGACCCTCGGCTGGCCGCGCACATCGACGACCTCCTGCACCGCGCATGCCACCTCGCCCGATCGCTGACGGGCGCCGAGCAGGCGGCGCTCAAGGTCGACCTGGACGGCGACGGCGTCGCGTCGCGCAAGTTCTTCAACCTGAGCGAGCGCTACGACGCCTACCGGAGCTACCGCGTCGACCCGCGCGGGCGGGGCCTGCACGGGCTCGAGCTCGAGCCGGGCCAGGTGATCCGGCTCACGCAGGCGGAGGTCGAGGCCCACCCCGCGTGGAAGGCGTTCGGCACTCAGGCGAGCAAGCACCCGCCGATGCGCGGCTGGCTGGCGACGCCCGTGTGCAGCGAGGACAGCGATCGCCGGAGCTACGGGCTCCTCCAGCTCTCCGACAAAGCCGGCGGAGCCGACTTCACGGCCGCCGACGCCGATCGCGTGCGCGAGCTGGCGGCGTTCACGGGCGCCGCGCTCGACGCCCTCCACCACGCCGCCACGCGGGATTAGGCGCGGACGGCCTCGAGCACGCTCAGGCCCGTCGGCGACCCTGTCGGGAAGACGCGCGCGAGGGTCAGGCCGGCGCGGCCGAGCAGGCGCCGGAACTCCTCCTCCGTGCGCTCGCGCGCGCCGAGGAGGATGAGCATGTGCAGGTCCATGCCGATCGCCTCGGCGCCGTCCCGCGCGCGCTCGGGCAGGATCGCCTCGCAGAGCAGCTGCGTCGTCACGAAGCCGTCCATCGCGCGCATGAGGGGACATCCACCGATCCTCCCGTACGCGGCCCGACGGCGCTACATTGGAATGGTGTCTGATCCGCGGCAGGGCGCGGAAGTGCCGGAAGTAGTGAGAAGGCCGAGCAGGTTGCGTGCTCTGGCCGAGCTGGGCGCGAACGCCGAGTCGTCGGCCGAGGCCCTCGACCGGATCGGCCGGGTCGCGTGCCGCGTCCTGGACGTGCCGGTGGCGCTCGTCAACCTGATCGGCGACGACCGCCAGCGATTCGTCGGCTGCAGCGGTCCGGAGCCGTGGCCGTCGATGAGCGAGATGCCGCTCACGGCCGGGTTCTGCCCGTTCGCGCTCGATGCGGACGAGGCCTACACGCTGGAGGACGCGCGCGTGGATCCCGGGCACGCGGGCAACCCGGCGGTCGAGCAGCTCGGCGTGGTCGCCTACGCCGGCGTGCCGCTGCGCGCGGTCGGCGGCGAGCCGATCGGGACGCTGTGCGCGCTCGACTACGAGCCCCGCAAGTGGAGCAAGGACGATCTCGCGGTCCTCACCGATCTGGCCGCGGAGGTCATCGCGGAGCTGCAGCTCCTGACCGCGACGCGGCTCGCGGCCCGCGATCGGGCGCGCCTCCGGGAGCTTTCGGCGCTGAGCTCCGCGCTGGCGCCCGCGCAGGACGCCGGCGACGTGGTCGACGCGGTCAGCCGGACCGTCGCGGGGTTCACCGCCAGCGCCGTGTGGGTGTCGATGGTCGACGAGGCCGGGAGGACGCTGCGCCTTGCGGCGGCGCGCGGCGCGGAGGCCGCTGTGCCGCCCGCGGCATCGCCGGAGCCCGCCGAGGTCGTCCGGACCGGGGAGCCGGGCTTCCTGACGACCGGCACCGGCTCGGTCGCCATGCTGCCGCTGACCGCGGGCGAGGAGCGGCTCGGCGTCCTGGGCGTCTCGTTCCCGGACGAGCGGGCGCTGTCCGCGGCCGACCGCGAGTATCTGTCGGCGGTCGGCGGCATCTGCGCGCTGGCCCTGGCGCGCACCGCCCGCTGATCACCCGATCCGGGGGATGCCCGGTCATCCCCGCACCGCGAGGATCGGGGACGCACTGGTACCCGGCGAACGGAGACATGCGTGCCCGAAAAGCCCAACATCCTGGTCATCTGGGGCGACGACATCGGCATCACGAACCTGAGTTGCTACAGCGACGGGCTGATGGGCTACCGGACGCCGAACATCGACCGGATCGCCGACGAGGGGATGCGGTTCACCGACTCCTACGGCGAGCAGAGCTGCACGGCCGGCCGGTCGTCGTTCATCACCGGCCAGAGCGTGTACCGCACGGGGCTGAGCAAGGTCGGGATGCCGGGCGCCGACGTGGGCCTGCAGGCCGAGGACGTGACGATCGCGGAGCTGCTCAAGCCGCTGGGCTACGCGACGGGGCAGTTCGGCAAGAACCACCTCGGCGACCTCAACAAGTTCCTGCCGACCGTCCACGGCTTCGACGAGTTCTTCGGCAACCTCTACCACCTCAACGCCGAGGAGGAGCCGGAGTCGGCGAACTGGCCGCCGGCGGAGGACTTCCCGGGCTTCAACGAGCGCTTCCGCCCGCGCGGCGTGCTCCATTCGTGGGCGACCGACACCGACGACGACACCGAGGAGGGGCGCTACGGGCGCGTCGGGCGCCAGAAGATCGAGGACACGGGCCCGCTGACCAAGAAGCGGATGGAGACGATCGACGACGAGGTGCTCGGGCACGCGCTCGACTTCGTCGACCGCCAGGCCGCGGCCGAGACGCCGTTCTTCTGCTGGTTCAACACGACCCACATGCACTTCCGCACGCACCCGAAGCCCGAGAGCGTGGGCCAGGCGGGGCGCTGGCAGTCGCCCTACCACGACACGATGATCGACCACGACAAGGTGGTCGGGGCGATCCTCGACAAGCTCGACGAGCTCGGGCTCGCCGAGAACACGATCGTCGTCTACAGCACCGACAACGGGCCGCACATGAACACCTGGCCCGACGGCGGGATGACGCCGTTCCGCAGCGAGAAGAACACCAACTGGGAGGGCGCCTTCCGCGTCCCGCAGGTGATCCGGTGGCCCGGCCGGATCCCCGCCGGGACGGTCTCCAACGAGATCGTCCAGCACCACGACTGGCTCCCGACGTTCCTGTCCGCCGCGGGTGACCCCGACGTCATGGACAAGCTCAAGGTCGGCCACACGATCGGCGAGACGACCTACAAGGTCCACATCGACGGCTACGACCTGCTGCCCTACCTGACCGGCGAGGTCGAGACGTCGCCGCGCAAGGGGCTCGTCTACTTCTCCGACGACGGCGACGTGCTCGCGCTGCGCTTCGACAACTGGAAGGTCGTGTTCATGGAGCAGCGCGTGCAGGGCACGCTGCAGATCTGGGCGGAGCCGTTCGTGGCGCTGCGCGTGCCCAAGCTCTTCAACCTGCGGACCGACCCGTTCGAGCGCGCGGACATCACGTCGAACACGTACTTCGAGTGGATGTTCGAGAGCGACTACATCATCCTGGCCGCCACCGCGATCGTGGCGCAGTTCCTCGCGACCTTCGAGGAGTTCCCGCCGCGCCAGAAGGCCGCGTCCTTCACGATCGACCAGGTCGTCGCGAAGCTGGAGAGCGTGTTGACTTCGGGCCGGTGACCGACACAGAGACCTGGATCCCCGGCGCGGCGTTCCGGATGGGCTCGGACGCCCACTACCCCGACGAGGCGCCGCGCCGCCGCGTCGCGGTGGAGGGGTTCTGGATCGACCGCCACCAGGTCACCAACCGCCGCTATGCCGCCTTCGCCGCCGAGACGGGCTACGTCACGGTCGCCGAGCGGCCGCTCGACCCGGCCGAGTTCCCGGGCGCGCCCGCGGAGAACCTCGTGCCCGGCTCGCTGGTGTTCACCGGCACGAGCGGCCCGGTGGACCTGCGGCACATCAACCAATGGTGGGCGTGGACGCCCGGCGCGTCCTGGCGGCGCCCCGAGGGGCCGGGATCAGGGCTGGCCGGGCGCGAGGAGCACCCGGTCGTCCACGTCGCGTACGAGGACGCCGCCGCCTACGCCGCGTGGGCGGGCGCGGCGCTCCCGACCGAGGCCGAGTGGGAGCTGGCCGCGAGGGGAGGGCTGGACGGCGCCGCCTACGTCTGGGGGGACGAGCCGGAGCCGCCCGGCGCGCGGCTCGCGAACTACTGGCACGGCGACTTCCCGTGGCGCGCGGAGCCCGGCTACGGGACGACCGCGCCCGTCGGCTCGTTCGCGCCCAACGGCTTCGGGCTCTTCGACATGGCGGGGAACGTCTGGGAGTGGACGGCGGACTGGTATGGCGGCAGCGAGGCTGCGAGCCGGGATCCTGGCCAGCCGCAGTTCGCGATCCCGCGCAAGGTGCTCAAGGGCGGCTCGTTCCTGTGCGCCGACAGCTACTGCCTGCGCTATCGCCCCGCGGCCCGCCGCCCGCAGATGATCGACACGGGCATGAGCCACGTCGGCTTCCGCTGCGTGCGCCGCGCGTGATCCGCGTCAGGACGGCGCCGGGTGCGCGGTGCCCGCCGCCGCGTCCCGCTGCGCGCGGTCCACGGCGCCGACCACCGCGTCCGGGCTGGCGATGCCGACGAAGCGGAACTCGGAGTCGTCGCTGCCGGCCGTGTCGAAGTCGACGGTGCCGACGCGGAGCAGGCGCTCGCGGAGCGACTGGTCGGTGTTGACGTTCTGCACGCGGTCGATGCGCGTCTGCTGCACGCGCTTGCTGAGCATCCCCCGGCGGATGTAGAGCCGCTGCGTGCTCACCATGTAGGTGGTGGACGCGCGCTTGTAGAGGCCGAAGACCAGCACCGCGGCGACCAGCACTCCACCGACCAGAAGCGCGGTCCAGAAGCTCCAGATCAGCGCGACCACGACCGCGATCACAATGGCCGCGCCGATGCCGCCCAGGTAGAACGACAGGAGCGCCCGCCAGGACGGGTGGCCCTCGAAGACGATCTGCTCACCGGGGTGGAGGTCCATCGCCGACACGATGCGCCCCAGCCGGGTGACGCATGATCACCCGCGGGGGGTGGTCGCCCTCCGCGGGTGAGGTGCGCTCACCCTCCGGGCCCCCAAACTCGAGGCATGGCGGTCGGAGTCACGCTGCCCATGCTGCGTCCGCGGCGCTTGCGCGCCGGGGCGTTTCGGCACCCCGCAGCGATCCTGGTCGCGACCGGCGCCGTGCTCGGCTTGGGGATGGCCGCAATGGGCGGCACGGTGGCGCTCGACGTCTGGCTGGTGTCGGTGGCGCTCGTGGTGCCGCTGGTGGCGGCGGCGATCCTGGTGAGGCGCGTCCGGCGGCGGCTGTTCATCTCCTCCGCGATACAACGCCTCGCGACCGGGCTGATCGCCCATCCCGAGCCGGTAGACCTGCGTGTCGCGCTCGCGGACGCGTTCGAGGATCCGTCACTTCAGGTCGTCCTCTGGAGCGACCATGCCGCGGGGTGGGTCGATCCGCGCGGGCGGCCCGTGCCCGTGCCGGAGGCGCACTCGGGCCGGTGTCTGACCGAGCTCCTCGACGGTGACCGGTGCGTCGCAGGGATCGTCCATGATGCGGCGCTGCGCGACGAGCGCGCGTTCATCGACGCCGCGACGGCGTACGCGGTGATCACGTTCGACAACCATCGGCTCGCTGCGGAGGCGACGGAGCTGATCGCCGAGGTCCACGACTCCCGCGCTCGCATCCAGGCGTCCGCCGACGACGAGCGCAGGCGGATCGAGCGAGACCTCCACGACGGGGCCCAGCAGCGGCTCGTCGCACTGCGGATCCAGCTCGAGCTGGAGGCGGAGCGCGTCGACAGCACCGACCATCGCAGCGCGGAGCTGATCCGCCGGCTGGGTGAGGAGGTCGACGGCACGCTCGACGAGGTGCGCTCGCTGGCCCGAGGGATCTACCCGTCCGCGCTCGCCGACCGTGGGCTGGTCGAGGGGGTCCGGTCCGCCGCGCTCCAGGCCGCCCTGCCGGCCGAGGTCGTGGCGACCGGCGCCCGGGCGCGGTACCCCCGGCACGTGGAGAGCGCGGCGTACTTCTGCTGCCTGGAGGCGATGCAGAACGCGGCCAAGCACGCCGACGGCGCGACCCGCATGACGGTCCAGATCGCCGACAACGGCGTTCTGCGCTTCGAGGTCCGCGACGATGGCGCGGGCTTCGACTCGCGAACGGCGGCGCCCGGCGTCGGGCTCAGACCAGCATGCGCGACCGGCTCGCCGCCGTCGGCGGCGAGCTGACGATCGTCTCGACGCCGGGCAGCGGTACCCGCGTCATCGGCCGCATCCCGCTCGGCTGAGGCCCGCGCCCGCGTCTCACGCGTCCGCGCGTTCGACCGCCCTCGCCACCTCGGTCCGCGAGGACACGCCGAGCTTGTGGAAGACGTTGCGCAGGTGCGTCTCGACCGTCTTGGTGCTGAGGAACAGCGACGCCGCGATCTCGGCGTTCGTCCGCCGGTCGACCACCAGGCGCGCGACCTCCAGCTCGCGCGCCGTCAGCGAATCGACGCCCTCGCCGCCGCGAGCCCGTGTGCGGTGGTGGATGCGAAGGCCGAGCCGGCGCAGCTCCTGCTCGGCCTCCGAGCGCCTGCGGGGGGAGCCGTGGGCGTCGAACGCGTCGGCGGCCCGCTGCAGCTCGGCGGCAGCGCCTCTCGCGTCGCCACTGAGGCGAAGCGCGTGGCCCCCGCGGAGCCGGGCGAGCGCCGCGTAGTGGGTGTTCCCGACCTCCTCGAGCGCGGCCGCCGCCCGCAGCGCGGGATCGACGGCGGCCGCGGGATCGTCGCCGTCGAGGCGCAGCAGCGCGTCGCACAGGTCCGCCATCGCGGCCGCCATCGGCAGCCCGACGGCGTCGGCGCACGCGCGGGCCGCGGCTGCCGACCGCTCGGCCTCGGGCCGCCGGCCGGCCGCGAGGAGCGCCCGCGTCAACAGCTCGAGAGCGACCGCCCGCCAGCCACCGGGGACGGCGGTGAGCTCCGGCCCTCCCGTCTCCTCGAGCAGCAGCCGCACCGCGTCGCCGGCCTTCCCGCGTTCCATCAGCGCGGCGGCGGCCGCCCAGGCCGCGTGGCCGGCGATCATCGCCGAGTCCAGCTCGCGCGCGAGCTGCGCGGGCCTCCTCCGCCGTCGCGTACGCCTGGTCGACGTCGCCGGCCGCGAGCGCGGCGAACGAGAGGTTGAACAGGCTCCAGGCCACGCCCTGGACGTTGTCGATGAGCCGCGCCGCCTCGGCGGCGCCGTCGAAGACCTCGCATGCCTCCTTCGCGCGCCCCTGTACCCACAGCGAGGTGCCGAACATCGGCATGAGCAGCGGGAACTGGTCCCCCTGGCCCGTCGCCCTGCCGATGGCGAGGGCCCGCTCGGCGTGTCGCCCCGACGACTCGAAGAGGTCGAGGTACATCTCGGCCGTCGCGAGGTGCACGAGCGCGTCCAGCCGCCGCGCGAGCGCGTCGTCGCCGAGCCGGTCGACCAGCTCCGCGGCAGCCTCGCGGTGGCGGCGCGACCCGGGCACGTCGCCGCTGAGTCCTCGGGCCAGCGCGGCGAGCGCGAGCGCCGCGGCGTCGAGCTCCGGCGCCGTGAGGTCCTGCGCCGCCTCGCGCGCCCGGATCGCCCAGTCGCGCATCGCGTCGTACTCCGCGCCGAACATGCTCCCGATCGCAAGCTCGATCATGACCCCGGCGCCGAGGGCCGACCGCGGATCCGCGAGCCCCTCCAGCACCTCGGAGAGCCGCCGTTGCGCGTCGTCGTGGTGGGCGAGCAGGTGCTCTACGGACGCGCAGGCGGTCACGAGCCGCACCCGCAGCGCCTCGTCGTCCGGCGGCGTGCCCGCGAGGCTCTCGAGCAGCAGCGCATGCGCCTCGCCGAAGCGGCCGGCGGCCACCAGCGCCTGCGCGGCGGAGAGCTGCAGCTCCGTCCGGTCGTGAGCGGGGGCGTTCGCAGGGAGGATGCGCAGGGCCGCTCCGAACCACCGCGCCGCGCTGACGGGAGCGCGCTGGGCGGTCGTCTCCCCGGCGTCGCGGAGGACCGCCACCGCGGCGGCGTCGCCCGTCCGGGCGGAGTGCTCGAGATGGTGGGCGCGGGCGGCGGCCGGCGCGCCGCGCACGGCGAGCGCCTGCGCCGTGCGCTCGTGCGCGCCCATCCGCCAGCCGCCGGGCGTCGCCTCGTAGACGGCCCGTCGCACGAGCGGGTGCCGGAAGCGGAAGCGCCGCGGGACGTCGGTGCCGCGCACGAGGTCCAGCCGCAGGAGCTCGTCCAGCGCGCCGATCGCCGCCGGCTCCGGGACCGCGGCCACCGCGGCGACGAGCTCGGGATCGAACGGCTCGCCCGCCACCGCCGCGGCCTCGAGCAGCGTGCGCGCGCCGGGCGACAGCAGCGCCAGCTCCTCGCTGAGCGCGGCGGCCACCATCGGCGGCACCCGCACGCCGTCGAGCGCCAGCTCGCCGACCTCCACCGCCGCGGGCGCGCGGGCGATCTGCTCGACGTAGAACGGGTTGCCGCCGCTGGCCTCGAACAGCGCGGTCGCCGTCGCGCCGTCGACCCCGTCGCCGAGCATCGTCGTGGTGTCGGCGAACGACAGGGGCAGGAGCTCGATCCGGCGCAGGGACCCGTCGCGCTCGGCGCGGTCGAGCGCGGCGGCGAGGCGCTGCGACACCTGGCGAGGCCGCACGGCGGTCGCGAGCAGGACGGGCGTGCCCGGCGGGCGGCGCAGCAGCGCGCCGACCAGCTCGACCGACGCGTCGTCGGCCCAGTGCAGGTCGTCGAGGGCGAGCACGAGCGGCTTGGTCGCCGACAGGGCCTCGAGCAGCTCCCGCACCGCCCGGTGGGTCCGGTAGCGCTCGCTGCCGACCGCGGTGGCCGCCGTGCCGAACGCGGGCAGCACCGCGCCGAGCTCGGCCCGCGCCGCGTCGTCCAGGCTCCGCAGGCGCCGCGGGTCGAGCGCCTGCACGTACTCGTCGAGCGCGTCCGCGAAGACCCAGAACGGAAGATCCTGCTCCAGCTCCGACGCCGAGCCGGTGAGCACGAGATGCCCGAGCGCGTCGGCCCGCTCGCCCAGCTCCGCCAGCAGCCGCGACTTGCCGATGCCCGGCTCGCCGCTCAGCACCAGCATCGCGGGGCCGTGGCGGGCCTCCTCGAGCGCCTCGGCCAGCGCGGCGAGCTCCCGGTCCCGGCCAACGAGCTCCTCCGCCCGGCGGGTCACCGCTCGACCCTAACCGACCCGCAGACCCTGAAGTTAAGGGTCGGACCCTGATGAACGTCCGGGCGCCGCGGAGGAGGCTTCCTTCCATGGCCACCACGCTCCTCCAGGAACAGCCCACCGGCGCAGGCGCGCGGGTCATCGCGGCGACCGACTGGGAGCGCCGGCGGCTGGAGCGCGACCTCCACGACGGCGCGCAGCAGCGTCTCGTCGCCCTCTCCATGCAGCTGCGGCTGCTCGGCATGCACCTCGAGCCCGGGTCCGAGTGCGAGCGCATGCTCGCCGACGCGCAGCGCGAGCTCGCGGATTCCCTCGAGGAGCTGCGGGAGCTCGCCCGCGGACTGCATCCCGCCGTGCTGGCGGACCACGGGCTCGCGGTCGCGCTGGACTCGCTCGCGGCGCGCTCGGCCGTGCCCGCGCGCATGGACGTCGAGGAGGGGGCGGAAGCCCCGCATGTCGGTCGGGGTCGCCGCCTACTACCTCGTCTGCGAGGCGCTGACGAACGTCGCGAAGTACGCGGGCGCGACACAGGTGGACGTCCGCGTCCGCCGCCACGGCGACCGTCTCGAGGTGGAGATCGTCGACGACGGCGTCGGCGGCGCCGACCCGACCCGCGGCACCGGCCTGCGCGGCCTCGCGGACCGCGTCGAGGCGCTCGGCGGCACGCTGATCGTCGTGAGCCCCCGCGGCGCGGGCACCGTCGTCCGGGCCGAGCTGCCGGCGCGATGAGCCGCTACCTCGTCCATCACCGCCACGAGCCCGACGAGTGCGGCGCCGTCTTCGCCTCGTTCCGCGGCCACGAAAGCCCGCTGCGGCACCGGCCCGCGCTCTCGTCGTGCGCGCACGGCGGCCACGCGATCTGGTGGGACGTCGAAGCCGCGGGCGAGGCCGACGCGCTCGCGCTGCTGCCCTACTACGTGGCCGCCCGCTCGACCGTGACGCAGGTGGGCGAGGTCGAGGTCCCCTAGCTCCGTCAGCCCGGCTCCCGGATCGCGGCCGCGAGCTCGCGCACGCCGGCCTCGATCGCGCCTTCGGCGACCTGGGAGTAGCCGAGGATGAGCGCCGGATCCCCGGGTACCACGCAGTGCTCCGACAGGCTCGCGGCCGCGACGCCGCGCCGGGCGGCGGCCGCGACCACCGCCCGGTCGTCGAGGTGCTCCGGGAGCCAGAGGAGGACGTGGAGACCGGCGGCGACGCCGTCCGGCCGCGCTTCCGGGAGGTGGCGCGCGAGCGCCTCCACCAGCACGTCGCGCCGGCGCCGGTAGGCCAGCCGGGTGCGCCGCACGTGGCGATCCACCTCGCCCCGCTCGAGCAGGATCGCGAGCGCGAGCTGCTCGAGCAGCGGCGTGCCCTTGTCGTCGTTGGACTTCTCGAACAGGATCGGCTCGAAGAGGGCGGGCGGCGCCACCAGCCAGCCGATCCGCAGCGCGGGCGCGAGCGTCTTGCTGACCGAGCCGACGTAGATCACGCGGTCGGGGTCGAGGCCCTGCATCGCGCCGACGGGCGGGCGGTCGTAGCGGTACTCCGCGTCGTAGTCGTCCTCGATCACGTACGCGTCGCGCGCCACGGCCCAGTCGATCAGCTCCGCGCGCCGCGACGGGGCGAGCACGACGCCGGTCGGGAACTGGTGGGCCGGGGTGACGAGCGCGGCGTGCGCGTCGCTCGCCTCCAGCGCGCCGGCGTCGATCCCGTCGCCGTCGACCGGGACCGCGAGCGGCTCGAGCCCCGACGCCACGAGCTGGGCCCGGATCGGCGCGGTGCCCGGATCCTCCAACCCGACCCGGTGCTGTCCGCGGGAGCGCAGCGTGCGCCAGGTGAGCGCGAGGCCCTGCGCCACGCCCGAGGTGATCACGAACGCGTCCGGGTCGGCGACGATGCCGCGGACCCGGCCGAGGTAGGTCGCGAGCGCCCGGCGCAGCTCGACGGCGCCCTGGGTGTCCGGGTAGCGCAGCCGCTCGTCGGGCACCTCCCGCAGCGCCTGGCGCAGCGCGGCCGCCCACGCCTGGCGCGGGAACATCGAGACGTCGGGCGTCCCGGGGCGGAAGTCGAATCGCGGCGCGCGTGGCGGCGCCGCCGGGGGCGCGGCGGCCGGGGCCGCGGCGGCGCGCTCGGCGACGCGCGTGGCGGCGCCCCGCCGCGACAGCAGGTAGCCCTCGGCGGCGAGCTGCGAGTAGGCGTCGCTGACCACACCGCGCGCCACGCCGAGCTCGCCGGCGAGCGCGCGCGTGGACGGCAGCGACACGCCCGGCCGCAGCCGGCCGGTGCGCGCCGCGTCGCGCAGCTGGCGCTCGAGCTGCAGGTGCAGCGGCACCGCCGAGCCGCGCTCCAGGCGGACCAGCAGCTCTATCCCGGACGTGGCCTTCATCGACGTCGGAGGACTATGTCGAATCCGGTGCCGCTCGTTCGTCGCATCAGCAGTCACCGAAGCGAACGCAAGGAGCGAGACCGATGTCATCCGTGCTCTACATGTCGATGTCCCTCGACGGTTTCATCGCCGGCCCCAACGAGGGCCCGGGCAACGGCCTCGGCGACGGCGGCCCTCGCCTGCATGAGTGGGTGCTGCCGGAAGACCGTGTCACCGGCGTCAACCGCCAGATCGTCGACGAGTTCATGTCCACCGGGGCGGTGCTCGCCGGGCGGGGGACCTTCGAGCCCGCCGGCGGCTGGGGCGGGGACCATCACGACGGCGTGCCGATCTTCGTCTACAGCACCCGCGAGCCCGGCATCGACATCTCGCGGTGGCCGCTCGTCACCTACGTGCCCGACGTGGCCACGGGGATGGCCCGTGCGAAGGAGGCGGCCGGCGAGAAGGACGTCCTCGTGCACGGCGCCGCCGTCGCGCAGCTGGCGCTCGCGGCCGGGATCCTCGACGAGCTGCACATCCACCTGATCCCCGTCCTGTTCGGCCAGGGCCGGCGGCTCTTCGACCACATGGCGGCCGAGCAGATCGAGCTGGAGCCGATCCGGACCGTCGAGGGGCCCGGCGTCACCCACCTCCGGTACCGCGTCGTCCGCTGACGCCGTAGCCGCATCACCCGGGTCGGCATGCACGCCCCCTTGCCCGGCCCGCGCGGCGCCCTGAGACTCACGCCAAGACTTCCGATTGCGAGAGGAGACGCCGTGAGCGAACAGCAGCTCGAAGAGATGGGCCCCATCGACTACGTGGTCCTGGAGTGGGCGGACGACACGCCCGTCACCGGCGAGGCGCTGGCCCTCCTGCTGGAGCTTCAGGATCGCGGCACCATCCGCATCCTCGACCTCGCGTTCCTGGCGAAGAACGGCGACGGGACGGTGTCGGCCCTCGACCTGGGCGATCTCAAGAACGACATCCCCGTGCTGGCCGAGTTCGACGGCGCGGCATCCGGCCTCCTCGCCGGGGACGACTTCGAGGACGCCGCCTCGGTGCTGGAGCCGGGCTCCGTCGCCGCGGTGCTCGTCTGGGAGAACCGGTGGGCCGCACCGCTCGCGACCACGCTCCGCCGCAGCGGCGGACAGCTCGTCGCCACCGGGCGCATCCCCGTCCAGGCCATCCTCGCGTCGCTCGACGCGAGCGAAGCGATCCACAACTAACGAGGGAGCACCATGCCAGGATTGCTTCGCGGCGTCGTCCGCACCGCCGCCGTGGCGGGCACCGCCACGGCCGTCAGCAACCGCGTCTCGCGCCGCCAGGGGAACCGCTGGGCGCAGCAGGAGTACGAGGAGCAGCAGCAGTACGCGCCGCCGCCGCCCGCGCCCGCCCCGCAGGCCGTGGCCGAGGACCCCATCGAGCAGCTCAAGGAGCTGGCGGCCCTCAAGCAGCAGGGCATCCTCACCGACGAGGAGTTCGCGACGCAGAAGGCGCGGATCCTCGCGTAGGGCTCGACGTCGTGGCTAGCCGCCCGCATCCGTCGAAGACCGAGCGGGCGGCGAGGGGCAAGGCGACGCGCGCGAGCGGTGCCGCGGTCCGCGCACGCCCGCTGGGAGCCGCCCGCCGGCAGGCGTGACCCGGTCGCCGTGCTCGCGGAGCAGAACGCCACGCGCCTCCCCGAGCTCGTGCCGATCCGCCACGGGCGGATGCTGGTGTCGTCCTTCACGTTCTTCCGCGGCGCGGCAGCGCTGATGGCGGCCGACCTCGCGGAGGTGCCGCGGACGGAGCTGCACGCGCAGCTGTGCGGCGACGCGCACCTCTCGAACTTCGGCGCGTTCGCGGCGCCCGACCGGCGGCTGGTGTTCGGCCTCAACGACTTCGACGAGACGCTGCCCGGTCCGTTCGAGTGGGACGTCAAGCGGCTCGTCGCGAGCTTCGCGGTCGCCGGGCGCCATCGCGGGTTCAGCGCCAAGCGGCGGGCGCGGATCGAGCTGACCGCCGCGCGGTCGTATCGCGAGGCGATGATCGCGTTCGCCGGGATGCGGGTGCTCGACCTCTGGTACGCGCGCCTGGACGTCGAGGAGCTGACCGCGATCTTGTCCTCACGGGGCACCGCGGAGCAACTCGAGCGGTTCGACCGGGCCGTCACGAAGGGGCGCGCGAAGGACAACGTCCGGGCCCTCGGCCGGCTCACGACCGTCGTCGACGGCCGGCCGCGGATCACGAGCGACCCGCCGCTGATCGTCCCGCTCGAGGAGCTCGTGCCTCCCGACGAGCAGATCGTGCTCGAGGACCTGGTGCGCGGCGTCATCCGCTCCTACCGGCGCAGCCTGGCCAGCGATCGCCGTCGGCTGCTCGAGCGCTTCCGCTATGCCGACGCCGCGCGCAAGGTGGTCGGCGTCGGCAGCGTGGGCAAACGCACGTGGGTCGTGCTGCTGCTCGGCGACGACGACGGCGATCCCCTGTTCCTGCAGCTCAAGGAGGCGGGCCCTTCCGTGCTCGAGGCGTACCTCGGCCGGAGCAAGGTCTCCCAGCACGGCCAGCGCGTCGTCGAGGGGCAGCGGCTGATGCAGGCGGCGAGCGACGTCATGCTCGGCTGGCTGCGCACGACCGACGCCGACGGCGCGCCGCCACGACTACTACATCCGCCAGCTGTGGGACGGCAAGGCGTCCGCCGACGTCGACGCGATGGAGCCGAGCGCGATGTCGGCGTACGCCGAGATCTGCGGATGGACGCTCGCGCACGCGCATGCCCGGTCCGGCGACGCGGTGGCGATCGCCGCCTATCTGGGGTCGGGCGACGCGTTCGACCGCGCGCTGGCGTCGTTCGCCGAGGCCTACGCGGATCAGAACGAGCGCGACTTCGCGGCGTTCGGCGACGCCGTCGCGTCCGGGCGCCTCGCGGCCGAGACCGGCCGCTAGACGGGGAGCGGCCACCCCTCGCGATCGACGTGTGCGCCACCTTGGCGCGCGGCCGGGGGCCCCGGATGATCGGCGAAGCCCTAACTACTAGAAGGCGGACGACATGTACTTCGCGGCGGACTACCCGTTTCTGAACATCTTCTGGTCGATGATCATCTTCTTCGCGTGGGTGATCTGGATCTGGATGGTGATCGCCATCCTCGTGGACATCTTCGGCAGGAAGGACATCGGGGGATGGCACAAGGCGGCATGGTGCGTGTTCATCATCGTGGTGCCGTTCATCGCGGTGCTGATCTACCTGATCGTCCACAGCGGCGACATGGCGGACCGCAAGATGCAGGCCGCGCAGGCCTCGCGCTCCGAGTTCGACAGCTACGTCAAGAACGTTGCGGCGACCAGCGGGCCCGCCCACGAGATCGAGAAGGCCAAGGCGCTGCTCGACAGCGGCGCGATCAACCAGAGCGAGTTCGACGCGCTCAAGGCGAAGGCGCTCGCCTAGGAGCGCATCGGGATGACCGCGCAGACCGGGTCCGACCCGCTGGATGACGTGCGCAGCGCCGGCTGGCTCGTGATCGCGCTCGGCGCGATCTCGATCGTGGCCGGCCTGCTCGCGATCGCCTATCCGGACATCACGCTGCTGACGCTGGCGATCTTCGTCGGCATCAACCTGATCCTGGTGAGCCTCTGGAGCCTCGTCGAGGCGTTCTCGTCGAGCGTCGACGGCGGCGCCAGGGCGCTGTCGGCGATCCTCGGCGTGCTCGGGCTGATCGCCGGACTGGTGGTGCTCCGCCGCCCCGGTGAGACCCTCCTGGCGATCCTGCTGGTGGTGGGCATCTGGCTCGTCGTCTCGGGGGCCGTCCAGTTCTTCCGGGCCTTCGAGCATCTCGAGGGTCGCGCGGCGGCGATGCTGGTGGCGATCTGCGAGATCGTGCTCGGCGTCGTGATCCTCAGCGTCCCGGATCCGAGCCTGCGCCTCGTCGCGGTCCTGATCGGCGTCGGCTTCGTGCTCCGCGGCGCGCTGGCGGTCTACGCGGGGTGGCAGCTGCACCGGGCCGCCTCGCTGGCGGCGGAGCCCGCGCCCGGGACCTGATCAGCCCGTCGCGACGACGATGAGCATCCCCGGCCGCACGGCGAGGATCGCGTCGGTGAGCCGCTCCATCGCCTCGCTGGGAGGGCCCGCGAGGTAGACGGCGGTCGGCGACGTGATCTCCACGTCGCCCGGCTCCGCGCCCAGCGACTCGAAGGGGTCCGGCGGTGGCAGCTGCGCCATGCCCGCACTGGTACCCGCGGTCGTCGGAGCCAGAACCACGGCGCAAGGGCGTGCGCCGGTGGGCGTGACGGGGGCACACCTGTCCGCCGGACGCCGCCGCGCCCCGTGGCGGCGAGGGGCGAGACCGGCGATGGTCGGAAGGTGTCCCGTCGCAGCCGACAGCCCCCTCCCGGCTCCGGGCTGCACCAGTGCGCGCTCTGCCACGAGGACTTCGTCGTGCCGGTCTGGTGGGAGCCGGTCGACGACGACCGCTGGCGCATGCTCCTGCGCTGCGGGCAGTGCGGCACGTACCGGGACGTGGTCGCGGCCAACGACGTCGTGAAGGCATTCGAGCGCGACCTGGACCACGGCGCCGCGGAGATCCGCATCGCGGTCGGGCGGATGGACCGCGAGCGGATGGCCGCCGAGACCGAGACGTTCGTCGCCGCGCTGCGGCGCGACCTGATCGACGCGGGCGACTTCCGCTAGCGCGAGCACGCCGGCGAGCGCGCAGGACTCGCCGGGGGAGAGGACCCGCACGGCGACCCCTGGTGCGTGGAGCGCGCAGAACCGCTCGAACTCGCGGGCGGGCAGCGCCGGGTCGTCCCGCCACCACGTGCGCGGCGACGCATAGGTGCCCCAGTGGATCGGGATCGCGACGCGCGGGTTCACCATGCCGACGGCGCGCGCCGCCCGCTCCGGATCGAGGTGGCCGGTCGGGACCTTGGGGCCCCATCCCCAGATCGGCAGCAGCGCGACGTCGATGTCCGGCGCGAGGTCGCGCATCCCGTCGAAGAGGTCGGTGTCGCCGGCGAAGTAGATCCGCGCGCTGCCGTCTACGAGGTAGCCGAGCGCGTCGCGCGCCGGCCCGGCGGCGATCCGCCGCCCGTCGTGGACCGCCTCCACGGCGGTCACCTCGAGCGCCCCGACGCGCACCTGCTGCCCGGCGGCGAGCTCGGTCACGGCCCGGCCCGTCCGCCGCACGATCGCCGCCGCCGCCTCCGGGGCGAACGCCTGCGCGGCGGCGGGCAGCCGGCGCAGCGACGGGACGTCGAGGTGGTCGCGGTGCGCGTGCGAGACGAGGATCGCGTCGGGCCGCAGGGCGCCGGTGACGGACGGCGCGATCCGGCTGACGTGCCCGACGCGGTCGCGCAGCACGGGATCGGTCAGGAGCGCGACGCCGTCGAGCTCGATCAGGACGGTGGCGTGCCCGACGTAGGTCAGGCGGCCCGATGTCATCTCGCCGCGTTGGAGGCCTCGACGCCGTCGGCGTCCGAGAGGAACATCAGCGCCGCCTTGACGCGCTTGCTGACGTCCTCCGCGTCAGCCAGCCCGAGCTTGAGGAAGATCGAGTTGATGTGCTTCTCCACGGCGCGCTTGGTGAGGAAGAGCGCCTCGGCGATCGCCGTGTTGCTCTTGCCCTGGGCGATTTCCGCGAGCACCTCCCGCTCGCGCGCGGTCAGCTCGTTGAGCGGCGAGCGCTCGGCGCGGCTGCGCGCGGCGACGAGCGCCTCGACGATCTTCGGGTCGATCATCGATCCGCCCTCGGCGACGGCGCGGATGGCCGCCATCAGCTCGGCGCGGTTGTGGACGCGCTCCTTGAGCAGGTACGCGCGCCGGTCGGAGCCGCGCTCCAGCAGCGCGAGCGCGTAGATGGGGTCGGAGAACTGGCTGAGCACCACCACGCCGATCTGCGGGTGCGTCTCGCGCAGCTCGCCGGCCAGCCGGATCCCCTCGTCGCTGCTCGTCGGCGGCATGCGGATGTCGGTGAGCACGACGTCGGGCTCGGAGCCGCTCGCAGGCATCGCGCAGCGACTCGAGATCGCCGACCGCGGCGACGATCTCGACTGCCGGGTCGATCGCCAGGAGTTGGCGAACGCCTTCGCGGACGATCAGGCTGTCCTCGCCCAGGGCAACGCGGATCAGCATGCCCTCACCATAACCCCCACGCGAACGCGCCGGGCGCGGGGAGCCGCGCCCGGCGCAGCCTTGCGTCACTGCAGCAGGCGCTCAGCCGGCGGCGATACGGCGGCTGCCGCCGTAGGTGGCGAGGCCGTAGATGACGAGGACGTCGAGGGCGAAGATCGCGAGCGACCAGAACGGATAGGCCGGGATCGTCAGGAGCGCGATGATCGCGTTGACCGAGGCGACCGCGATGCCGAACCAGCGGCCGAACGAGCCGCCCCTGAAGATCGAGAACGCGGCGAGCAGCTGCACCGCGCCGATGATGAGGACGACCCAGCCCCAGGTCTTGAGGTCGCTGAGGATGTACTCGGTGTTCGCGACGAAGAACTGGGACTTGTCGATGGCGGCGATGCCCCAGAAGATGTTCAGCACGGCGAGCATCGCGATCATGATCCCCGCGAACAGGACCCATCCGCTTCCCTCGACGGGGGCGGAGGGCCTCACCGGGGCGGGCCCCCGGTCAACCGGTGTCGTCGTCATGCCGCGCTCCTTTCGTGACTTGGTGCTGCCGTACCGATCGTCCGGCATGGCGATCGGTGGCTCAATGTGGTGCGCACCCGTGGCCTGCGGGTGTGCGCCTGCCCCTCACGCCGGTGCCGGAGGTCAGGGTCCGCCGTGGACGACCACAGTTCCGGCCATGAAGTCCTGCAGCGCGCGGCGGCGGTCGTCGACGAGCACGGGGAGGAAGCCGGCGAAGAACGGGATGATGGCCAGTCCGAGCCCCACGATGCGCACGATCGAGCGCCCCACGCTGGGGATCGAGCCGTCCGCGCTGGTCACCCGCAGGTCCATCACGCGCATGCCGGGCGTCTGGCCGGCGGTGCTCCAGAACGTGACGAAGTAGGTGGCCACCGCGCCGGCCCAGGCGACGGCGGCGAGGACGCGGCCGAGGGTGTCGAGCTTCAGGTCGCCCACGAGCGACCCGACGAGCGCCAGGATCGCCGCCCCCGCGAAGACGATCACCTGCACGATCGCCATGTCGATGGCCAGGGCGATCGCGCGGGTGGCGATGCCGGCGTAGGGGACCCGCGCCGCGATCACGTCGGCTGGGGCCGGGGGCGGTGCAGCCAGCTGCGGACGGTGCGCTCGGCGCCGTTGTCGACCGATTCGGCGCGCCGGCGGACGTTGGCGGCCATCTCCTCGGCGAGGCTGCGGCTCTGGCGGCCGACGGCGTCCAGCACGAGCGGGCTGGTGGCGACGTACTCGACGACGCGTTCGAGCTCGGGGCTGGCCAGCACCTGCTCGGTGAGGTCGTCGACGAGGCGGCTCTCGAGCGTGCGGATCACGATCCGCTCGAGGCCCGGGCTCGCGAGCACGCCGTCGATGAGCGCGCCGGTGCGCTCGTCCTCCAGGATGGCGCCCGCGATGCGGGTGAGGTCCATGGTGGCGAGCACGCGCGCCGCGACGCGCTCGACGTCGGGGGACGCGATCACCTCGGCCGCGAGCTCCTCTCCGCGCGCGAGCGCGCGCTCGCGCGCGAGTTGCCCCTGGTGGGCGAGGTCGTCGGCGCGGCGCCGGAGCGTCGGGCCGACCACGGGCGCGCGCAGCGCGAGCCGCGCCGGGAGCAGCATGAGCCGCGCCGCGGCGAGACCCGTCCTCGCGCCGGTGAGCGCCGCGCCCAGCGCGACGTCCCGCGGGTAGTTGGCCGGCTTGGCGGCGTGCGGGCGGTCCGTCTCGTCGACTGCGGTGGCGGCGCTCATGCTGCAAGCGTCCACGCCCGGGGGGCCGCTGCCAACAGCGTCGGCATGCGTCCCCCGGTCGTGCCCGCACCACGCGTCACTGCCGGGCCATGGCCACCCGCAGGAGCTCGTCGGGCTGCAGCATGTGGTCGGCGTCCTGCGCGGCGTCGCCGACGTCGATCTCCACCCACTCCACCTCGCCGGTGAAGTCGTTCGGGACGGGGTAGTCGTCGGCCACCAGCGCGCCGCCCTCCTTGCCGACGTCGCAGGTGTCGTCGGCCGAGAAGATCATCGCCGCGGTCGCCTCGACCGTGCCCTCGCCGACCTGCTCGCCGCCGACGTAGAGCCGCACCGTGCCGCCCTTCCCGAGCCCGGGACCGTCGTAGGCGAACTCCATCCGCACCTGCTGCTCGCCCGCGGGGATCGCCCGGTCGCTCCCGACGTAGAAGCGCTGGATCCCGAACAGGTTGTAGCAATAGCGCAGGGCCCCGTCCTTGGCGTAGAGCGCCCAGCCGCCGATGCTGCCGCCCTGGGCGATGATCACGCCCTGGGCGCCGCCCTCCGGCACCGACGATCTGCGCGGTCACCGCGTGCGACTTGTTCTTGATGCTGACCACGGAGTGCTCCGACAGGCGTCCCATCCCGCCGAACAGCCGCTGGCGGTTTCCCCGCACGAGCGCCGGCCGTCCGGCGATGTCGGGGTCGAGCCGCTCCGCGGCGCGGTCGTCGAGCGGCAGGACGTTGTTCTTCGTCGCCTCGATCAGGAACAGCCGCTGGAGCTGGTGGAGCCTCTCGGGGTGCTGGGCGGCGACGTCCACGAACTGCGTCCAGTCCGCGTTCGTGTCGTAGAGCTCCCACACGTCGTCGTCGAATGCGGGCACCTCCTCGCCGACGAGCAGCCACGGCGTCTTGTGCCGCGTCACAGCCGTCCAGCCCTGGTGATAGATGCCGCGGTTGCCGAACATCTCGAAGTACTGCGTCTCGTGGCGCTCGCCCGCGCTCGCGTCGTCGAACGAGTACCGCATGCTCACGCCCTGGATCGGGGCCTGCTGGATGCCGTGGACGAACGTGGGCTCGGGCAGCCCGGCCGCCTCGAGCACCGTCGGGGCGACGTCGATCACGTGCGAGAACTGCGTGCGGACCTCGCCGCGGGCCTCGAATCCCTCCGGCCAGTGCACGATCGTGCCGTTGCGCGTCCCGCCGAAGTGCGATGCGACCTGCTTTGTCCACTGGTAGGGCGTGTCCATCGCGTGCGCCCAGCCGACCGCGTAGTGGTTGTAGGAGTCCGGCCCGCCGAGGTCGTCGATGCGCTCGAGGAGGAACTCCGGCGTCTCCAGGGCGGCGGCGCCGTTGAAGTTGATCATCTCGTTGAAGGTGCCGTTCAGCGTGCCCTCGGCCGAGGCGCCGTTGTCGCCGATGATGTAGTAGACGAGCGTGTTGTCGAACACCTCGAGGTCCTCGAGCGCGTCGAACAGGCGGCCGACGTGGTGGTCGGTGAACTCGAGGAAGCCCGCGTAGACCTCCATCTGGCGGCGGAGGACGGGCTTGAGCGCCTCGGGCATCTCGTCCCACCCGGGAATCTCGGCGTGACGGGGGGTCAGCTCCGCGTCCGCCGGGATCACGCCCAGCTCCTTCTGGCGCGCGAAGATCTCCTCGCGCAGCGCGTCCCAGCCGGCGTCGAAGCGCCCCTTGTACTTCTCCGGCCATTCGGGCGTCACGTGGTGCGGGAGCGTGCGTCGCCCCCGGCGCGAAGTACGCGAAGAAGGGCTTGTCGGGCGCCAGTGACTTCTGCTGGCGGACCCAGTTGATCGCCTTGTCGGTCATGTCGCCCATGAGGTGGTAGCCCTCCTCGGGCGTGCGGTCGGGCTCGACGGGGGTCGTCCCCTCATACAGCGCGGGGAAGTACTGGTGCGCCTCGCCGCCGATGAACCCGTAGAAGTACTCGAAGCCGCTCCCAGTGGGCCAGTTCCCGTAGGGCCCCGACGGGCTCGTCTCCCAGACCGGCACCTCGTGGCACTTGCCGAACTGCGCGGTCGAGTAGCCGTTGAGCTTGAGGGTCTCCGCGAGCGGCGCGCAGTAGTCGGGGCGCGTGGAGCTGTAGCCGGGCGCCGCCGTCGCGATCTCCGTGATGCCGCCCATGCCGACGGCGTGGTGGTTGCGGCCGCTGAGCAGCGCCGCGCGGGTCGGTGAGCAGAGCGCCGTCGTGTGGAAGCGGTTGTACTTCAGCCCGCCGGCGGCGAGGCGCTCGGCGTTCGGCGTGGCGATGACCCCGCCGAACGCGCTCGACGCGCCGAACCCGACGTCGTCGAGGAGGACGATGAGGACGTTCGGCGCCCCCGCAGGAGGCCGGAGCGGCACGATCGGCGGGAACGACGTGTCCGGATCCTTCGCGTCGTAGGTGGTGAGGCCCGACGGGCGGGCATCGGGCACCGGCAGCACGTCGCGACCGCCGATTCTGTCCTGTGTCATGTCGTGCTCCTGTTCGCCGCCGGGGTCCCGAGTATCCGGCGATACTCCGCGGCGCGGCCAGGGTGCCTGCCCGCGTGACGGGGTGGTGTGCTCCCCTGAGGACGCATGCGTGCGCCGTTGCCGCCGTCGCGCGCGGTGGGCGACGATCGACGCGATGGTGAGCCTGGCGCTCCTCGGCTGCGTGGTGTTCGCCTTCGCGCTGTGCGCCCGGCGGATCGAGGGCACGATCGTGACGCCCCCGATGGTCTTCGTCTCCGCCGGGCTGGTGGCCGGGTGGACCGGGCTCGTCGATCTCGGCCACGCGGCGGAGCACGTGGGAGGGGCCGAGGCCACCCGCGAGGTGATCCTCCTCGTCGCCGAGCTGGCGCTGGTCCTGCTGCTCTTCACCGACGCCGCTCGCATCCACCCACGGTCCCTGCGTGGCAACCCGCTCCCACTGCGCCTGCTGTGCATCGGGCTGCCGCTGACGATCGGGCTCGGCACCGCGGTGGCGGTGGCGCTGCTCAGCGACCTCGAGTTCTGGGAGTGCGCGATCGTGGCGGCAGTGCTGGCGCCCACGGACGCGGCGCTCGGGCAGGCGGTCGTCTCCAACCCGGCCCTCCCTCTGCGAGTCCGGCAGGGGCTCAACGTGGAGAGCGGCCTCAACGATGGCGGCTCGGTGCCGTTCCTCACGCTGTTCATCGCGCTCGCCGCGGCGGAGGAGGGCCTGGAAGGCGGGTGGCTTCGCTTCGCCGCCGAGCAGATCGGCTACGGGACGCTGATCGGCCTGGCCGCCGGCGTCGCCGGTGGCGTGGCGCTGCGGCGGGCGTCCGCGCGCGGCTGGACGGTGCCGCTGTTCGAGAAGCTCGCGTTCGCCGCTCTTGCCGTGATGACGTTCGTCGCGGCGGACGAGGTGGGCGGCAACGGGTTCATCGCGGCGTTCGTCGGCGGCGGCGCGGCCGGCATGGCCGCGGGCCCCGTCACCGCGCGGGCGCTGGACCTCGCCGACGAGGACGGCGAGCTGCTCAACCTCGCCGTCTTCTTCATCTTCGGCGTGTTCGCGTCCCGCGCGCTCGGCGACGCCGGCTGGGAGGTCGTGGCCTATGCCGTCCTGAGCCTCACCGTGATCCGCATGCTGCCGGTCGCCGTCTCGGTCATCGGGCTCGGCCTGCGGCCCAGGACGATCGGCTTCCTCGGCTGGTTCGGCCCGCGCGGGCTGGCGTCGATCATCCTGGGGCTCGTCGTCGTCGAGGACGCGCCGGCGCTGCAGGGCATCGAGCAGATCTTCGTGGTGATGACGGTCACCGTCCTGATGAGCGTGTTCGCGCACGGGATGACCGCCGCGCCGCTCGGCCGGCGGTTCGCCCGCGCGCCGGTCGCGGCCGACCCGCCCTGATCGATGTCCAGGGCGCTCGCGGGGTTCGATGCATGGCAGCGCCGGCGCCGGCCGGCCGCGTTCGTGGTGGCCGTGGCCAAGAAGTTCGGCGAGGATCGCGCGTCCAGCCACGCGGCGCTGGTCGCGTACTACGCGTTCCTGTCGCTGTTTCCGCTGCTGCTCGCGCTCACCTCGGTATTGGGGTTCGTCCTCGAGGACGATCCGTCGCTGCAGGACGACATCGTCGACACGGCGCTGGGGCGGATCCCGGTCATCGGCGCCCAGCTGCGCGACGACGTCCAGCCGCTCACCGGGAGCGGCGCGGCGCTCGCGATCGGGATCGTGGGCGCGCTGTGGGCCGGCCTGGGGGTCACGCTGGCCCTCGGCCGGGCGTTCGACGACGATCTGGGACGTGCCGCGCGACGAGCAGCCGGGTGCCGTCAGGGCCCGGCTCCGCGGCGTGCGTGGTGCTCGTCACGCTCCTGGCGGCGCTGATCGTCGCCGCCATAGGGCCGGGCCTCGCCGCCGGGCTGGTCCTCAACGTCCTCGTGCTCTGGGCCGTGTTCGCGCTCCTGACCGGCCCGCCGCGGCATGCGCGGCATCTCCTGCCGGGCGTCGCGGTCGCCGCGGTCGGCTCGCTGCTCCTGCAGTCGGCGGGGGCGTGGTACGTCGACCATGCGATCGCCAACGCGAGCCCGACCTACGGGACGTTCGCGCTGGTCATCGGGTTGCTGTCGTGGTTCTGGCTGGTGTCGCACCTGCTGCTGGTCGGCGCCGAGATCAACGTGGTCCTGCACCGGCGGCTCTGGCCGCGATCGCTCACGGGCGATCTGGAGCCCGCGGACCGGCTCGCCATGGAGGGAGCGGCGAACGCCGCCCGCCAGGACGCCCGCCAGCGGATCGAGGTCAGCTTCGACGAGCCGCCATCGGGCCCGGCGGAGCGGTGAGCGCGTGTGTGCACCACGTTCCCGACACCGGTACGCGCCATTGGCGGCGGTCCGGCGCGGTGGGAAAGTCGGTCCCAGCTGCAGCCCTTTTCACCAGCAAGGAGTGGACATGTCCGATGCGACTGAGCGCCGGGCGGCCTCGAGCGAGCCCGCCACCCCGGCGCCCCTGTACGCCGACGAGGGTTACGAGGACGATCGCGGCGACTCGTGGGTGATGTTCGCCGGGGTGATGCTGGCGCTCGCCGGCGTCCTGAACGCGATCTACGGGATCGCGGCGATCGACAAGTCGAACTTCTTCGTCGCGAACACGCAGTTCATCGTCAGCGACCTGCAGACGTGGGGCTGGGTCATGCTCGTCCTGGGCGCGCTCCAGGGGATCGCCGCCTTCTCGATCTGGAGCGGCGGCAGCTTCGGCCGCTGGTTCGGCATCGGCGTGGCGAGCGTCAACGCGATCGCGGCCCTGCTGTCGATCCCGGCGTATCCGTTCTGGTCGCTGGCCGTCTTCGCCATCGACATCCTCATCATCTACGGCCTCGCCATCTACGGCGGCAGCCGCCGCACCGTCTGAGCGAGCCTCGCGCGCGGGTGACCGAGCCGGAGTCACCCGCGCAGGTCGACGTGTGGCAGCGCACGTCGATGGCGGCGGAGCGCACCTGGCTGGCGTGGTGGCGGACCGCGCTCACCGCGACCGCCGGCGCGCTCGCCGTTGGGCGCTTCGCCCCGGAGCTGCTCGACGTCGCACCCTGGCCGTACGTCCTGCTGGGGTGCGGCTACGCGGCGCTGGCGCTCGGGCTGCTGGTGTTCGGCGCGCTCCGCCAGCGCCAGCTCGAGCGCTCGATCGTCGCAAGGGGTCCACGCGCCGCTCGACTTCCGGCTCGTGGCGGCGTTCACGATCGGCGGGGTGCTGCTCGTGACACTGACCGTCGTGCTGGTCGCCGCGCAGATCTAGCTCAGGCCGAGAGCTCGGCCGAGAAGAACTCGAGCGCGGTGCGCGTCTTCGTCTGCTGCTCGCCGGAGAGGTCGATCCCGTGCGCGCCGAGATAGGCCCGCCCTTCGGCGGCGACCTGGAACGGCTCCGAGGGCAGGCACTTGGTCGAGAGCTCGAAGATGCGGGTGCCGTCCGGGTAGAGCCACATCTCAGCGACCATCTTGCGGTTCAGGTCGCGCGGCTTCCACTTCAGCTTGAGCACGAAGATCGGCCCGAGCACGGCGAGGTCGTCCAGCTCGATCCCGTCGGGGGCGTGGGCCCGGAACAGCGCTCGCTGCTCCTTGGAGTAGAGCTTGCGCAGCGGGCGCTCGCCGAGCATCACCTGGCGGATCGCCTCGGAGTCCGCCTCGCACTTCAGGCGTCCCGAGCACACGAAGCCACCGGGAATGGCGTCGACCTCGACGCCGAAGCCGGCGAGGCTCCGGACGTCCCCGCTCAGCTGATCGGGCTCGACCGGGCGCAGCTTGATGACCGAATCGCCGGCACGCCCCTGGATCCTGCGCGCGCGCACGACGACTCCCGCTCGGTCGAGCGCGAGGTCGGGGGTGTCGAAGAACACCACCTGCCGGATCTGGGCATCGAGCGCGTCGAGGCCGAGCGACTGGATCGCCGCACGCTGCTGGGCGGCGGGCACTGTGAGCTTGAGCTCGACCGTGTCCGAGCCACGCAGGAGCTCCATCATCTCCGTGAGTTGCGAGTCGGTCAGGGCCGGGCGAACGGGGGTCTTGGTGGCCATGGACGTAGGCTCTCAGCGCCGTCGTCGCGCCGAACACCGTGCGCGCATGTGTGTCACGGGGTCGTGTGCGCCGGGGCCCGCCTACGGGTGCATGCCTGCTGGCGGCTGCCGCGCCGCCATGGAACGATCCCCGCCACGATGGACACAGCGCGTGCACGGGCGATCGCCGAGCGGCTGCTCCGCGACGACCTCGAGGCGGACGGGACGCCGGTCATCCGGCACGTGCGACGCGTCGCCGCCGCGGTGACCGAGGAGGCCCGCCCGGTGGCCTGGCTGCACGAGATCCTGGAGCGGACCTCCGCGACCGAGCAGGAGCTGCTCCTCGCCGGCCTCACGAGCGACCAGCTGCGCGCGCTGAGGCTGCTCAACCGGACGGCCGACGCGCGCTCGGACCGCCGCTACCTCGCCGATCTGGAGCTGATCGCCCACGCGGCGGGCCGCTCCGGGCGTCTGGCGCGGATCGTGAAGACCGCCCATCTGAGGGATCGGTGCCTGCATCCACACGTCCGGCACGACGGCTGGTCGCCACCCTACGCGCGAGCGCTCGAGATGCTGTGGGACACGCAGGACGACCCGCGCCGCGTGACGACGCCGACGGTCTCGATGAGCGCGCCCCCGGAGGCATCCGGGAGCTCGCGGCTGTCGCTGGTGCTGGCGGCGGCGATGTTCGTGCTCGTCGTCGACACGTCGCTGATGAACGTGTCGATCGCGGCGGTGGTCAAGGACCTCGACACGACGGTCAGCTCCGTCCAGAGCGCGATCGCGCTCGAGGCGCTGGTCTCGGCCGCGTTCATCCTGATCAGCAGCAAGGTCGGCGACCTGTTCGGGCGCAAGCGCGCGTACGTGCTGGGCCTGATGGGGTACGCGATCGGCGCCATTGCCATGACCCTCGCGCAGAGCCTCACGGCGATCATCATCTTCTGGGCGCTGATCGGCGGCCTCGGCGCCTCCCTGCTGCTGCCCGCGATGCAGTCCCTGATCCACGGCAACTTCGAGGGAGCGGCCCAGGTGAAGACCTACGCGCTGGTCGGGGCCGCCGCGGCGATCGCCGCCGCGGTCGGGCCGCTGCTCGGGGGCTTCGTCACCACCTACCTGTCCTGGCGCGTCGGCTTCCTGTTCGAGGCCGTCGTCATCGCCATCGTGCTGTCCCAGATCGGGCTGCTCAAGGACGTCCCGTACACGGGCGACCGGCAGGTCGACCTCGTGGGAGCGGCCCTCTCCGTGCTGGGGATGGGCGGCGTGGTGCTGGGCATCCTCGTGTGGCAGGAGGGCGGCGACTACGTCGTGCTGCTGATCGCGATCGGCGCGATCGCGCTGTGGGCGCTCTCCCGCTGGCTCGTGCGGCGCCATCGCGAGGGAAAGGTGACGCTGCTCGACCCGGATCTGTTCAAGCTCCCGCACTTCAGGGTCGGGATCTCGGGGCAGATGCTGCAGAACGTCACGCTCGGCGGGGCGATGATCGCGCTGCCGATCTTCCTGCAGATCAAGCTCGAGTACGACGCGCTGCAGACGGGCCTGTCCATCGCCCCGCTGTCGCTGACCATGTTCGCCGTGGCGATCGTCGCGGGACGCAGGTCCGGCGGCCGGCGCCCGGCCGAGATCATCCGGATCGGGTTCGCGCTGAGCACGGTCGGCATCGCGCTCGTCATCCCGATCGTGCCGCGGGCCGAGTCCGGCTGGTACCTGCTCGTCCCGCTGGTGGTCGCCGGCGCCGGGCTCGGGCTGCTCGTCTCGCAGCTCAACAACTACACGCTCGCCCCGATCGACGAGGAGCGGATCAGCGAGGCGGCCGGGGTCAACTCCGCGTCCGGGTCGTTCGGGCTCTCGTTCGGCCTCGCGGTCGCCGGCGGCGTCCTGCTCGCGACGCTCTCGCTGGCGTTCACCAACATGACCAACGCGAGCCCCGTGATCCCCTCCACGCAGCAGCAGCAGATCGCGGAGACGCTCGAGGACGACGCGCAGGTGGTGAGCAACACGCAGCTCGAGGAGCTGCTCCCCGACGAGCCGCCGGCGGTCCAGGAGGCGATCCTCGACATCAACTCCGACGCGACCGACCTCGCCCTCCAGGTCGCGCTGCTCGTGCCCATCCTCGCGGGCCTCCTCGGGTTGTTCGCCTCGTTCCGCATGGTCCGCCTGCCGGACGTCGAGCCCTCCGCCGCCGTCGAGGCGGCCGCCCTGGCCTGACCGTGGGCACCCAGGTCGAGGCCCGCCTCCGGGAGCTGTACGAACGCCATCGGGCCGTCGACACGGCGCGCCTGGATCGCTTCTACGACTCCGAGCGCGGCTACTACCCGCCCGAGGAGGCGGGCGAGGAGGCGGACACGTTCGCGGTCTGCGTGGCGACGGTCGACGGCAGGCTGTACCGCGAGGGCGACCACGACCGGCCGTTCGCGCTGCAGTCGATCTCCAAGGTGTTCGCCTACGCGCTCGCGCTGGCCGACCACCGCCGCGAGGACGTCCTGGCCCGCGTGGGCGTCGAGCCCAGCGGCGAC
This sequence comes from uncultured Solirubrobacteraceae bacterium, assembly GCA_963723395.1. GTDB lineage: Bacteria > Actinomycetota > Thermoleophilia > Solirubrobacterales > Solirubrobacteraceae > DATFQI01. The sequence goes on from CAVRQL010000020.1 coordinate 35,764, forward strand.
GCGTTCAACTCGATCGTGTTCGACGAGCGGCACCATCGCCCGTACAACCCGATGGTCAACGCCGGCGCGCTGGTGACCACCGATCTGGTGCGCGGCGCGAGCGGCGAGCGCAAGCTCGAGCGGCTGCTCGGCGTCATGCAGGTGTGCGCGGGCGACGCGGATCTGCGGGTCGACGAGCGGACGTCCGCCCGGGAGCTGCGCCACGCCGATCGCAACCGGGCGACGGCGTACCTGATGCGCGCCGAGGGGATGCTCGACGGCGACGTCGAGGAGCTGCTGGCGCTGTACCTCCACCAGTGCTCGGTCCAGGTCACGTGCGCGCAGCTCGCGGTCATGGGCGCCACGCTCGCCAACGGGGCGGTCAATCCCTTCACGGGCGAGCGCGCGCTCCCGCGCGAGGAGGTCCGCGACCTGCTGAGCGTCATGTACACGTGCGGGATGTACGACGCCGCGGGGGAGTGGGCGTTCGACGTCGGCGTGCCGGCCAAGAGCGGCGTCAGCGGAGGCGTCCTGGCCGTCGTCCCGGGCAAGGGCGGCATCGGCGTGTTCTCGCCCGGCCTGGACGTCTACGGCAACAGCGTCCGCGGCGTCGCCGTCTGCCATGAGCTCGCCACCCGGCTCGGCGTCCACGTGTTCGCCGCCGACGACGAGGACGCGCTCCTCGGCACGGGCACGCCCGCGAACGGCGGCTGAGCCGCCGTGCCTCCACCACACGCCGGTTCGGTGCTGGCACCCTTGCCGGGCTGACGCACGGCGAGGACGCTCCCACCATCGATCTTTGGACGGAGGTCCGCCATGTCAGTGCCCATGTCATCGCCGTACATCGCACCGGGAGGCAGGGGGGACGACGCCCTACGTGTACGACGACTCCCACAGCCAGGGGCTCGTCACCTTCGCGGGCGTGATGATCATGATCGCCGCGGTGCTCAACACCCTCTACGGGATCGCCGCGATCGACAAGGCCAGCTTCTTCGTCAACGACGCGAAGTACGTCTTCGCCGACCTGAAGACCTTCGGCTGGTTCGTCCTCGTGCTCGGCGTGGTCCAGTTCTTCGCGGCGCTCGCGATCTGGCGCGGGCACCCCGTGGGGACGCTGGTTCGGCGTCGCGCTGCGCCAGCGTGAACATCATCCTGCAGATGCTGTGGATCCCGGCGGCCCCGGTGCTGGCCCTGACGATCCTGGCCATGGACATCGTCGTGATCTACGGGCTGCTGGCCTACGGCGGCCGGCGCCGCGCCGAGCTGGAGTCACGCGCGCGGGAGGAAGCTCGCGTGGCGCACTCGACCTCATGACGATCGGAGCCTCGCTCTTCTGCATCGCCACGGGCGCGATCCTGTACTTCGCCGTCACGGCCGACTTCGCCGGGATCGACATCCAGACCGTCGGCGTGATCCTGATGGTGATCGGCGTGCTCGGCCTCGTGCTCGGGCTGGTCCTGATGTCGCGTCAGCGGGCCTCGCCCCGCTGACGCGTCAGAGCCCGAGGGGGTGCTCGGTCTCGGGGATGCGGTCGAGCTCGCGACGGAACCGGACGCGCGGATCACGGCAGGACGGGCGCGGAGTGCGCCAGCTCGTACGCCACTGCCATCGAGCAGCCGATGCTGACCACGATCACGAGCACCACCACCAGCGGCGGCGCCGGCACCAGGGCCGCTGCGGCGAGGAGACCTCCGCACACCAGCGCCGTTATGGCGGCGGAGAGCCATGCGTGGATCGGTCGGGGCATCGTGGAGCGAATACCCGGATCACGCGCGCATCCATCGCGATGCGTGACGTTCGTCTGACCCGTCAGGTCGCGGCGGCCCAGGTGGCCGGCACGTCCGAGCCGCCCTCCTCGGCGACGCGCGCGCCGAAGCGGACGAGCGCGGGGTGGGGCGAGATCTTGCCGGCGACGAGCGCCTCGCCGAGCCGGAAGGTCGATGCCTGCTCGACCAGCCGCGGCGGGACGAACGAGAACACGCCCTGCGCGAAGGCGGCGTCGGCGGCCGAGTTGAGCCGCATCAGCACGAGGTTGTCGCACTGCGAGATGACGTTCTCGTGCACCTTCTGCGGCCGCTGGGTCGAGACCAGCATGTAGAGGCCGAACTTGCGGCCCTCGGCGGCGATCCGGACGGCATGCTCGGTCGCGAGCGCGGTGAGGGGGTCCTCGGGGCTGCGCGGGGCACACGTTGTGGGCCTCGTCGATGACGATCAGGACCGGGTTGCGCTCCTCCCGGCGGCGCCACAGCTCGCCGAGCACCGCCTCGGCGGCCAGCGCCTGCTCGTCGGGGGTCGGGAGCGACCCGAGGTCCACGACGACGCAGCGCTCGCCGGGATCGCGGACCGCGTCGAGCGTCGAGCCGGGCTGCCCGCCCGCCCAGATGCCGAACCGCTCGACGCCGAGGTTGCGGGCGCGCAGCGCGAGCCGCTGCCGCTCCGGCCGCTGCGGAGCCGGCCATCGCCGCGGCCGTCGTGTGGCGGCCCTCGGCCAGCAGCTCGTTGAGCTCGGCGTGCTCCTCGCGATCGGCGACCGGGTCCAGGCGCAGCAGCGCCGCCCGGGCGGCGGGATCGATCTCCGCGAGGCGGATCCGCAGCCGCCGCTCGCCCGTCTCGCGCGCGGAGTGGACCGCGATCGTGCCCGCCACCTGCCGGTAGCGCTCGGCGGCCGCCGGGTCGGCGCCCTCCCTGATCGGTCCCGAGCCGCACGAAGTCCGAGTTGGGGTCGAGCACCACGATGCGGAGCCCGGTCGTCGCGAGCAGCTGCTCCAGGACCACGCCGAGCGAGTACGTCTTGCCCGATCCCGACTGGCCGCACAGGAACGTGTGGCGGTCGAAGCCGCCGGCGTCGAGGCCGGCGGGCACGCCCTCGGACAGCGCGAGCTCGCCGATCTCCAGGACGGCGTCGCGGCGCCGCGCGCGCTCGGTCCAGCCGCGGACCTCGTCGGGCGTCGCGGCGCGCACCATGGCGTCGTGGAAGGGCGCGTCGTCGCCCTCGAGCAGCGCGCCCTCGCCGCGGGCGAACCGGATCGCGACGCTCGAGCGGAGCGCCGCCTGCGTCTCGTCCTCGGCGGGCAGGTCGATCTCGGCGCCGTCGGCCCGCGCGGGCTCGAGCGCGAGCACCTGCCCGAGCCGCGAGCTGTCCTCGTGCTCGACGACCACGTAGCCGCCGAGCCGCACCTCCAGGCCGTGCAGCGACGCCTGGAACGTGAAGCGGCGCCCGTCGAGCGAGGAGGCGAGCGGGAGCACCGAGGCCTCGAGCTCGCGCCGCACGGCGCGGAAGCGCTCGACTCCCAGCTTCACCGTGTCCTTGTGGTCGCCGGCGCCCTGCTCGCGCACTACTGGCCCTCCGAGCGGAGCGTCCGGCCCGGCGCGGAGCTGAAGCCGGGCGGCCGGTCCGGCGCGGCGGCGAGCGGGATGCGGCCGATGACGCGCGTGCCGCAGCCCGGCGCGGTCACGATCGCCAGCTCGCCGCCGGCGGCCGCGAGCCGGTCGCGCATGCTGATGAGCCCGACGCCGGGCGACGCGGTGCGCGAGTCGAAGCCGGCGCCGTCGTCGCGGACCTCGAAGCGCAGGACGCCGTTGTCGGCGATCTCGATGACCACGGCGGTCGCGCCGGTGGCGTGCTTGGCCGCGTTCTGCATCGCCTCCAGGCAGCAGAAGTAGGCGGCGCTCTCGATCTCGCGGGGGTAGCGCTTCTGGACTCCCGTCGCGAGCACGGAGGTGTGGAGCGGCGCCTGCAGCGCGGCGGACCGCAGTCCCTCGACGAGGCCGCGGTCGGCGAGCGGCGACGGGTAGATGCCGCGGGCGAGGGAGCGCACCTCGTCGAGCGTGCCGTCGACCTCCTCGCCCAGCCGGCGGATCAGCTCGGCGCTGCGCCGGTCGGTGCCGTTGATGCGCTCGGCCTCGAGCTCGAGCTGGATCCGGAGCGCGACGAGTCGCTGCTGCGCCCCGTCGTGCAGGTCGCGCTCGATCCGGCGGCGCTCGTCGTCGGCGGTCGCCTGGATCCGCGCGCGGGAGTCGTGGACCTCGGCGATCAGCTCCGTCGCCTCGGCCGCGAGCCGGTGGTTGTCGAGCGTGATCACCGCGTAGGCCGTCGCGGCGTCGATGAACGCGCGCTCGTCGCGCAGCGCCGCGTCATGGACGACCGCCGCCACGCGCTGGTCGCCGTCGCGGATCTCGGTCAGGCACCGTGCGGAGCCCGCGGCCGGCGCCTCCACCGGCCAGCCGCGCGCATCCACCCAGCCGGCCGGCGCGTCGCGCCAGTACACGAGCTCCAGCGACGGGTCCTCGAAGGCGTCGGCGAGGGCGGTGCGCAGATCGTCGGGGTGGGGGTGGGCGATCAGCCGGGTGGCGAGCCGCTGCATCGCGTTGGAGATGAACAGCCGCCAGCGGGCGAGCCCGATCATGAACGCCCCCGCCAGCAGGGGCACCCCGAGCGGCAGCGTCCACATCCACGCCTCGAGGAAGTCCGAGTCGGGCGCCGCCATGCGCAGGCCGACGAGCCCGGCGAAGCACACGAGCCGGATGGTCGCGGCGCCGAGCACCGGCGTCGAGCGTGCGCCGCATGAGCTGGCTGGCGCCCTTGATGCGCAGCGCGACGCGCACCGTCACGACAGCGAGCAGCAGCATCAGGACGATCTCCCGCAGCCGGGCGCACCAGGTCCTCGATCAGCGCGGGCTCGGAGCCGGTGACCATGAACGGGTTGTCCGGGCAGCCGCCGAGGCACGAGGTCCACGGGGACGGCTCGGGGTAGCGGTCGACCAGCAGCGCCGTCGGGAGGAAGAGCACCACCGCGGTCAGCACGACCAGCCACACGACCGTCCGGTCGAAGCGGCTGGTCAGCCGGCCCGACGGGAAAGCGAGGATCAGGTAGATGAGCAGCGGCTCGATCGCCCAGCCGGAGATCCGGCCGATCGCATGCAGCTGCGGCGACGAGGTCTCGGCCAGCGTGGCGAGGAAGACCACGACCCCGGTGGCGCCGAGCAGCGCGCCGAAGCGATGGAACGGCGGCCGCCGCCACGCGTAGTAGCCGACGGCGATCGGCGCCCCCACCGCGGTGGCGCGCCCCAGCGCCTCGAGCCACGCATCCCGTGACGTCGCGCCCGAGGCCGTGAACGCCGCCGCGAGCCCGCACATCGCGGCTCCCGCGACCAGCAGCGCGGGCATGCAGCAGCCGGTCGGGGCGTCCAGGGACGCCCGGCGCGATAGCGGCAGCGCCGTCAGCCCGTCGACGATCGGTGGCGTCGGGGCGCAACCCGAGATGACCCTATGTCAGCCGTGTCCGCCGGGCAAGCGCCCGCGCGACCGGGCTCAGGCCGCGCGCTCGCTCCAGAGCCGCCGCAGGAGCTTCGGCCCGAAGTCCTGCTTGCGGACGAGCGGCACCCGCTGGAGGTGCGCCGCGGACGGCACGTCGACGCGCTCGTCGATGGAGATCAGCACCACGACCAGATCCGGGTGCTTTGCGACGAGCCGCTGCGCGACCTCGATCCCGCTCAGCCCCGGCATGCGGACGTCGAGCAGGACGAGCTCCGGAGCAAGGCGATCGACGGCCTCCAGCGCCTCGAGCCCGCTCGTCGCCTCGCCGACCGACTCGAAGCCCGCCGTGGCGTCGATCACCTCCCGCGCGACCCGGCGGAAGAGCGCCTGATCGTCTACGGTCAGAACGCGAACGCCGCGCGTCGCGGAGGGCTGTGGGCCAAGGGTCATCGGGTGGGCCACGGGCAGATCGCGAGCGTAAGGCGGGCCGGTTCGTCCCGGCAATGGCGCATGCCAGCCAAACCCGGGGGGTGCCTGCTTCCTCATCGGCGCGCCGGGAGGCCCGCCTCTCCGCGCGACACCGGCGTGCGCCCTTGCCGCGGCACGGCGGCAAGAGTCTCATCGAGGCATGTCGACCGAAGGGGTAGCGGCGCGCCCGCGCCGCCGCGGGATCGCCATCCCGCTCGTGGTGCTCGCCTCCGTGCTGGCGTTCGTGATGGTCTTCGCGCTCTGGATCGATCGGCAGGTGCTCGACACCGACAACTGGGTGGAGTCGAGCAGCCAGATGCTCGACGACCCGGCGATCCGCGAGCAGACGGCGGTGTTCCTGACCGACGAGCTCTACGACAACGTCGACGTCGCGGCGCAGATCCGCGCGGCGCTCCCGCCGCGCGCACAGGTCCTGGCCGCGCCGGCGGCGGGGCTGCTGCGCGACCGGATCGAGCTGCGCGCGGCCCAGGCGCTGGAGCTCCCGAAGGTCCAGGAGCTGTGGGAGAACGCGAACCGCGCCGCGCACACGACCCTGCTGAAGGTCCTCGACGGAGGCGGCTCGGTCGTGTCCACGGAGGGAGGCGTCGTCGTCCTGGACCTCAAGACGCTGCTCGAGGACCTCGAGGCGCGCTCGGGCGTGGGCGGGCGGGTCGCCGCCGCCCTTCCCGCGAGCGCGGCGCAGATCACGATCCTGCAGTCCGACCAGCTCGCCACGGCGCAGGACGTCGCGCACACGCTCGACGGCCTGCCGATCGTGCTCGGCCTGCTCTCGCTCGCGCTGCTCGGGACGGCGCTGCTCGTCGCGCCCGGCTACCGGCGGGAGAGCGTGCGGGGCTACGGAGCCGGGCTCGTCGTCGCGGGCGCCCTCGCGCTCGCGGTCTCCGGCGTGGGTGGGCGACTGGCTCGTCGACTCGCTGGCGCAAGACGGCTTCGACGGAGCCCGCCATCCGCGGCGTCTGGGACATCTACGACAGCCTGCTCGCGGAGGCCGCGACGGCGGCGATCGTCTACGGCCTCGTGGTGCTCGGCGCCACCTGGCTGGGCGGCCGGACGCGCTGGGCCGTCGCGACCCGCGCGCGCGCTCGCGCCGTACCTGCGCGAGCCGGCGATCGCCTACGGCGTGCTGGCGGCGATCGTGCTCGTGGTCATCGTCTGGTGGGCGCCGACGCCCGCGATGCGCAACCCCGTCACGGCGCTCGTGCTGGCGGCCCTGCTCGTGCTCGGGCTCGCGCTCCTGCGCCGGCAGACGGCGCGCGAGTGGCCGGCGGAGACCGTCGAGCGAGCCGGCGCCGCCGGTCCCCGCCGAGAGTGTCGGCACCCGCTGAAGCCTCGTGGGCGCCTACTGGCATGCCCGGAGGCCCGGCGGCAGACTCCTCCCCGTAGCCGGCGATCCCGAAGGAGCCGCAAATGTGCCGCTGGATGGCGTGGTCGGGCCAGCCGCTCCTGGTCGAGGAGCTGCTCTTCAAGCCGACGCACGGTCTGATCGAACAGAGCCTGCACTCGCGACTCGGTGTGGAGACGACCAACGGCGACGGCTTCGGGCTCGGCTGGTACGGCGGCGGCGAGGGGCCCGCGCTCTACCACAGCATCGCCCCGGCCTGGGGTGACGTGAACCTGCGCGAGCTCGCTTCGCACGTCGACTCCCACATGTTCCTCGCGCACGTGCGCGCGACCACCGGGACGGCCATCCAGCAGACCAACTGCCACCCGTTCCGCCACGGCCGATGGCTGTTCGTGCACAACGGGGTCATCGAGGGCTTCCAGCTGATGCGCCGGGACCTGATGCTGGCCGTCGACCCGTCGCTGTTCTCCGGGATGCAGGGCTCGACGGACTCCGAGGTGCTGTTCCATCTCGCGCTCACCTTCGGGCTCGAGGACGACCCGGTCGGCGCCCTGGAGAAGGCGATCGGCTTCGTCGAGGCGACCGCCGTGCGGTACGGGATCGAGAACGCCGTGCAGGCGAGCATGGGCCTCGCCGACGGCGAGCGGCTGTGGGCGTTCCGCTACTCGACCGAGCGCCGGTCGCGCACCCTGTTCGTCTCCACGGAGCCGTCCGACATCAAGCGGCTGCACCCCGAGAACGCGCGGCTGCAGCAGCTCGAGGACGAGGACCGGGTCGTCGTCTCGGAGCCGATCGCCGACCTCACCGGCGTGTGGCGCGAAGCTGCCGGAGTGCGGCGTGCTGGTCGTGCAGCCGGGACCCGACGAGGAGCTCACGTTCCGGCCGCATTACGAGGGGGCCGTCGGCAACGGGTCGCCGCGGGCGGAGCCCACGGGCGCCGGTCGGTGATCGCGGCGGCTCGGACACCGGCCGTGGGCGGCGCTCCGGGCGACACCCCCGGGCCGGCCGGCCCGGCCCGCAACAGGCGGCGATTCGTGATGCGGCTGATCGTCGTGCTGCTCCTCACGGCGGCGGCGCTGATGCTGGCGAGCGCGCTGCTCTCCGGCGTGGACGTCAAGGACTTCGGCGCCGCGCTCCTCGCGGCGGCCCTGATCGGGCTCGTCAACGCGCTGATCTGGCCGGTGGCGATGCGGTTGCTGCTGCCGATCACCGTCCTGACGCTGGGGCTCGGCGCGCTCGTCCTCAACGGCGGCGTCGTCCTCCTCGTCTCCGCGATCGACGTCGGGCTGGTGGTCGACGGGCTCTGGCCGGCGATCGCGACCGCGCTGATCCTGACCGTGGTCAACACCGCCGCCACGTCGCTGCTGGCGATCGACGACGACGACTTCTTCTACCGCTACGTCGTCAGGCGCCGCGTGAGCCGGGGCGCCGCGGCCGTCGACTCGACCGTCCCGGGGCTGCTGTTCCTGGAGATCGACGGGCTCGCCCACGACGTGCTGGTCCGCGCGGTGCGCGACGGGAACGCGCCCACGCTGGCCAACTGGATCCGCTCGGGCTCGCACCGGCTCGCGCTGTGGGAGACCGACTGGTCCTCGCAGACCGGCGCCTGCCAGGCGGGCCTGCTGCACGGCGACAACGACGACATGCCGGCGTTCCGCTGGTGGGAGAAGGACCGCAACGTCGCGATCGTCACCAACCACCCGAAGGACGCCGTCGAGCTCGAGCGCCGCATCTCCGACGGGCGGGGCCTGCTGTTCTCCGACGGGGCCAGCCGCGCGAACATCCTCTCCGGCGACGCGCCGCACAGCCTGCTGACGATGAGCACGGTCGCCAAGCGCGACCGTCCGGGCCGGATCGGCCAGGACTACTTCGCCTACTTCGCGAACCCGTACAACGTCACCCGCACGCTCGCGCTCGTCGTACGGGAGGTCGTGAGCGAGCTGTGGAGCGCCGCGCAGCAGAAGCGGCTGGACGTGCAGCCGCGCGTGCACCGCGGCTTCACGTACGCGCTGATGCGGGCGTGGGGGACGATCATCCAGCGCGACCTCCAGGTGCAGGCGGTGATCGCGGACATGTACGCGGGGCGGCCCGTCACCTACACCACGTTCCTGGCCTACGACGAGGTCGCGCACCACTCGGGCATCGAGCGCCCGGAGACGCTGCTCACGCTGCGGCGCGTGGACCGGGAGCTCGGGCGCATCGCGGCGGCCGCCGCGGAGGCCTCCCGGCCCTACCACCTGGTGGTGCTCTCCGACCACGGGCAGTCGCAGGGGGCGACGTTCCTGGACCGCTACGGCATCACGCTCGAGCAGCTCGTCACCGACGCGGCCGCGGCGCAGGCGGCGCTGATCGCGCCCGACACGGACGAGGTGCGCGGCTACCTCGGCGCCGGGCTCACCGAGGCGGCCCGCGGCGACTCGGCGGGCGCGCGCGCCGTGCGGCGGGTCACGAAGCGCAGCGCGGACGGCGAGGCGAGCCTCGAGTCCGGCAACGGGCACGCGGCGATCGCGCAGGGCGAGGAGCAGCTCCCGGAGCTCGTCGTGATGGCCTCCGGCTGCCTCGGCCTCGTCTCGTTCCCGCGGATGCCGGGGCGGGTCACGCTCGAGCAGCTCGAGGAGCACTATCCGCGCGTCGTGCCCGCGCTCCGCGACCACCCCGGCGTCGGATTCCTGCTGGTGCGCTCCGCCGAGCACGGCGCGGTCGTGATCGGCGCCGGCGGCACGCGCTACCTCGACGCCGACCGCGTCGAGGGCGAGGATCCGCTCGCCCCCTTCGGCCCGAACGCCGCGCGCCACGTCGCGCGCACGGACGGCTTCGCGCACTGCCCGGACATCGTCCTCAACAGCACCTACTGGCACGAGTTGGACGAGGTGGCGGCGTTCGAGGAGCTGGTGGGCTCCCACGGCGGCATGGGCGGCACGCAGTCGTACCCGTTCGTGCTCCACCCGGCGGCCCTCACGCTGCCCGAGGAGCCCCTGATCGGCGCGGAGGCGGTGCACCGGGAGTTCCGGCGCTGGCTCGTGGAGATCGGCCAGGACGCGTACCGAGCGCCGGAGCGATGAGCGCCCCGCCCGCGGAGTCCGTGGTGCCCCCGGAGGCGCCGCCGCCGGACAAGGTCGAGATCGTCTTCTCGGTCCCGACGGTGGCCAAGGCGCTCGGCATCTTCTTCGGCGTCCTCCTCGTCTTCCTGGTCCGCGACGCGCTGCTCTCGATCGCGCTCGCCGCCGTGCTGGTCCTCGGCCTCGACCCGCCGACCAGCGCGCTGGAGCGCCGCGGCTGGGGGCGGGGGAAGGCCGCGCTGGCGGTCTTCGCGATCATCTTCACGGTCATCTTCGTGATCGTCGTGTGGGCGGTGCGCCCGGTGTGGAGCGAGATCACGGAGTTCGTGAACGCCCTGCCCGGCTACGTGCAGGAGGCCAAGACCAGCGGCATCCTCAAGGACGTCGACAAGGGCACCGAGGCGTTCTCGAAGCTGCAGGACGTGCTCAAGGACGCGGCCAAGCACCTGCCGGAGGCCGCCGTCAACCTCCTCGGCGCGGCGGCCGGCGCGCTCGGGTCGGTCTTCTCGCTGGTCACGCTCACGTTCCTCACCCTGTTCGGGCTGATCGCCAAGCCGCAGCTGACCGCGGCGGGCCTCGAGCTGATGCGGCCCCAGCACGCCAAGCGGTTCGACCGCACCCTCGGCGACGTCTGCAACGCGGTGTCCTACACGCTGATCGGCAACATCGTGATCTCGGTGATCGCCGGCACGGTCGTGGGCATCTCCGCGTGGATCGTCGGCGCGCCGTCGCCCGTCGTGCTCGCCGTGATCGTCGGGCTGTTCGACCTGATCCCCCAGATCGGGTCCACGATCGCGGCGTTCATCGTCGTGGCCATCACGCTGGTCGCGTCCGGGACCGGGCCGGCCATCGCGATGCTCGCCGTGATCCTCGTCTACCAGCAGCTCGAGAACTACCTGATCCAGCCCGCCGTGATGCGCCAGGCCGTCGAGCTCTCCGGCTTCGCGACGATCGCCGCCGTGATGGTGGGCGGCGCGCTGCTCGGCGTCGTCGGCGCGATCCTCGCCGTCCCGGTCGCCGCCTCGGTGAAGATCATCGTGCACGAGGTCACGGAGGGCCGGCGGGTCCGGATGGGCGCCCTGCGCAACGAGGCCGCCACGCCGCCGGCCGGGTGACGATGGCCGCCGGGTCCCTGCGTCGCGCCGTCCTGGCCCATCTCGATTCCAAGCAGGTCTCGCGGGTCATCTACGGCGCCATCGTCGGCCTGGCGCTGATCCTCGCGCTGGAGCAACACCCGCCGTCGGCCGGCGTCGTGATCGGCTCGCTGCTCGCGACCGCCGTCGCGGTCGCGCTGGCCGAGCTCTACAGCGAGATCGTCGGCACGAGCGCGCGTCTGCGCCACCGCATCGAGGCGCACCGGGTCCGGCACGTCGCCACCGACGCCTTCGCCGTGGCGATCGGCGTGGCGTTCCCGGTCGTCTTCTTCGGGCTCGCCGCGGTCGGCGCGATCAAGCTCGACACGGCGTTCGGCCTCGCGAAGTGGTCCGGCCTCGGCCTGATCAGCTTCTACGGGTTCTGCGCCGCCAGGCTCAGCGGCTCCGACATCGCCGGCTCGCTGGTGCAGGGCATCGCCGTCGGCGCCGTCGGAGCACTGCTGATCGCCATGAAGGCCCTGGTGCACTCGATGCCCGAGGGCGCGGTGTACACCCTCCGCCGCGATGCGCTGGCGGGCGGGGTCGAGACCACGGTGTACGTCGTCAGGTATCCGCGTGAGCGTCTGCGCGTCGGGGTCCGCGTCTTCCGGCAGCCGCGCCGGCTCGATCACTGGTGCGCCAGGCACGGCGTGGGGGAGGCGGTGGTGGGCGGGTTCTACAGGCGCGAGCCGTTCCGGCCGCTGGGCGAGGTCCGGATCGACGGCCGCGAGGTGGCCGGCGAGCGCTTCCACGCTCCCTACGACGCCGCGCGCCCCGCGCTGCTCGCCACCGCCGAGGGCCTGCGGATCGCGCGGCGGGACGCGCTCCCGGCCGAGCCGGAGGGCGACCTTGCTGCAGGCGGGGCCGCTGCTCGTCGCCGACGGCCGGATCGCCTTCGACCCGGCGTCCGACGCGGAGGGCTTCAGCGCGGGGTCGGAGCAGTTCGACTCCGACATCACCGCGGGGCGTCATCCGCGGGCGGCGATCGGGCTCGGCGACGGGCACGTGACGGTGGTCTCCTGCGACGGCCGCCGCAGCCTCGTCGACGACGGCTTGACGATGCTCGAGCTCGCCGGCGTCATGCTCGGGCTCGACTGCGAGGTCGCGATGAACCTGGACGGCGGCGGCTCGACCACGATGGTCCATCGCGGGCACCTCCTCAACCGCCCGTACACCGAGCAGGACCAGCCCGCGCCCGCGTCGCGCCCGATCGTCACCGCGCTGGTCCTCGAGGGCGGTCCATGACCGCGACCTCCGGATAGGGTGCCGAGATGACCTTCGACCCCTCCGGCCTGACGGCCTACGTCAACGGCGAGTACGTCGACGCCACGCAGGCGTCCGTCTCCATCTTCGACCACGGGTTCCTCTACGGCGACGGCGTCTTCGAGGGCATGCGCGTGTTCGACGGCGGGCTGTTCCGGGCCGAGCTGCACATCGAGCGGCTCACGCGCTCGGCGCGCACGATCGGGCTGCCGATGCAGGAGGGGCTGCTGGACATCATCGGCGAGGTGGTGCGGCGCAGCGGGCTCACCGACGCGCACGTGCGGCCGATCATCGCGCGCGGTTTCGGCGGCCCGGGGATCGACCCGCGGCTGTGCCCGGAGCCGACCGTGATCGTGTCGGCCTACCCGTTCCCGCCGTTCCTCGGGTCCGACCCGATCAAGCTGTTCACGAGCTCCGTGGTGCGCAAGGCACCGCGCTCGCTCGGCGCGCACGTGAAGTCGCTCAACTACCTGGACGCGATCGTGGCCAAGCAGCAGGCGGTCGAGCTGGGGGTGCACGACGCGGTGATGCTCGACTCGCTCGGCGCGGTGGCCGAGTGCACGGGGGCGAACCTGTTCGTGATCACCGGCGACACGCTCGTGACGCCGACGACGCGCGCCGCGCTGCCCGGCATCACCCGCCGCACCGTGCTCGAGATGGCGGCGACGCTGGGCATCGAGACCGTCGAGCGCGACATCTGGCCCGCCGAGCTGCACTGCGCCGACGGCGCGTTCGTCTGCGGGTCGGGAGCGGGGATCGTCCCGATCGGCTCGTTCGACGGGCGCCCGGTCGTGCAGCCCGAGCACCCGTTCATCGGCCGGCTCCAGGAGACCTACCGGTCGTGGACCCGCTCCGCCGCGTACCGCACGGAGCTCGCCGTCGGCGTGACCTGAACGCGCGGCGCGGTCGCCTCTCGTGCGAGGCGACCGCGGGCTCGGCGCTCAGCGGGCGAGGTGCACGACGATCTCGTCGGCCTCGGAGCGGACGACGACCTCGCCGCGCGCGGTCCGGTACTCGCCGGTGCCGCCGGTGACGGCCGCGGTCTGCTCGGCCTTGGCGGGGACGAACGGCCCCTGCATCGTGATCGTGCCGCCGGAGAGGGCGAGCGAGCCGATGCACTCGTACTCGCTGGCGAACGGGTTGCCGGCGGGCTTCACGAGCGTGCAGACCTGGTTGAACGTGCCGGCCGGGGAGCCGTCCGGGCGCAGCACGCCGTCGCGCACGACGACGATGTCACCGGGGGAGACGCCCGGGGCGCCCGTGTCGACGAACGTGGGCTGGACGGTCTTGCTGGCCTCGAGCAGCCGGATGGTCTTGCCGTCGTGGTGGGACAGGTGCGCCTTGGCGGGCGCGTCGGCGTAGGCGGTGCCACCGACGGCCAAGGCGGCGATCGCGAGAGCGGCGCCGCTCGCGCGGCGAAGGGTGAGGCGGGGCATGGGGGTCCTTTCAGGGGGTGGGGAGGAGGTCGCGGAAGTCGAAGCGGTCGGCCTTGAGCACGGGCCGCCCGTCGGCGTCGAACCACTCGAAGCGCGGGCGGTCGTAGTAGAGCTCGACGCCGTTGCCGTCGGGGTCGCTCAGGTACACGGAGACGGTGCCGCCGTGGTCGCTGCCGTGGTCGATCTCGACGCCGTGGTCGAGCAGCCGCCGCACCGCACGGCCGAGCTCGGCGCGGTCGGGGTAGAGGAAGGCGACGTGGTAGAGGCCGGTGTGGCCGGGAGGCGGCGGCGTGGCGCCGGCGCTCTCCCAGGTGTTGATCCCGATGTGGTGGTGGTAGTCGCCGGCCGCGAGGAACGCGGCGTCGAGGCCGCGCTCGCGGCCGTCGGCGGTCACGCCGAGGCCGAGGGCGTCGCGGTAGAACGCCAGCGAGCGGTCCAGGTCGGCGACGCGGAGGTGCACATGGCCGACGCGGACGGCGGGGTGGACGGGGTCGGTCTGCATGCGCGGCAGTGTCCCGGCGGGCGGCCGCCCCGTCATCGGTGTATCCACCTAACCGGGCCGCGCAGTGGAGAATCGGTCCGTGGAGACGACCCCGGGAGGCCTGGTGGGCCGCGAGCGCGAGCGCGAGGCGATCGCTGCCGCGCTCGCCGCGCTGCGCGCCGGCTCCGGCGGTGTGCTGGTGGTCGAGGGAGAGCCGGGGATCGGCAAGTCGCGGCTGCTCGCGCACGTCGCCGAGAAGGCCGAGGGGTGCACGGTGCTGGCCGCCCGCGCCTCCGAGTACGAGGCCGACCTGCCCTACGCCCTGTGGGCGGAGGCGCTGGACCGCGACATCGCCGAGGGCCGGGCCGACCGCCATCGCCTGCACCGCGAGCTGCGCGAGCGCCTCGAGGAGCTCGCGGCCGACGGCCCGGTCGTGCTGTGCCTCGACGACGTGCACTGGGCGGACCCCGGGTCGGCGGAGGCGCTCGCCGCGCTCGTCCACCGGCCTCCTTCCGGCCCGGTGCTGCTGGCGCTGGCCTCCCGGACCGGCCAGGCGCCGGAGGTGCTGACGCGGGCGCTCGCCGCCGCCCGCCCGGTCCGGCTCGCACCGGGCGTGCTCGACGAGGCGGAGGCGCGGGCGCTGGTCGGCGAGGCGGCGGCGGCGTTCTACGCGGACAGCGGTGGCAACCCGTTCTATCTGGAGCAGCTCGCGCGCGGCGGCGGGTCCGGGCCGTCAGGGGCCGGCGACGGCCAGATCCCGGCCGCCGTCACCGCCGCGCTGATGGCGGAGCTCGGCGGGCTGCCCGGCCCCGCGCGCCGCCTGCTCGACGCGGCGCGCTGTCGCCGGGGACCCGTTCGAGGCGGGGCTCGCCGCCGAGGTCGCCGAGCTGGACGAGCCGGCCGCGCTCGCGGCGCTGGACGGCCTACTCGCCAAGGGGCTCGTCCGGCCCGGCGGCGCGCCCCGCCGCTTCGCGTTCCGCCATCCCGTGGTGCGCCACGCGGTCTACGAGGCGGCGCCGGGCGGGTGGCGCATCGGGGCGCACGGGCGGGCGGCGGACGCGCTCGCGCGCCGCGGCGCGGGCCCGGTCAGGCGCGCCCACCACGTCGAGCAGGCGGCGGCTCCAGGCGACGAGGCGGCGATCGCGGTCCTCGACGCGGCGGCCGGCGAGCTGCGGCCGCTCGCGCCCGGGACCGCGGCGCATCTGCTCGCGGCCGTCCTGCGGCTGCTGCCCGACGGGCGGCGCCGCACCGAGGTCGAGATGCGCCTCGCCGACGCCCGGGCCGCCGCCGGCGACGCGGCCGGGTCGCGCGACACGCTGCTCGCCGCGCTGCGCACCGCGGAGCCGGCGGACCGCCTCGCGCTGACCGTCGGCGTCGCCAACGCGGAGTGGTGGATCGGGCGTACCGACGAGGCGCCGGCGGCGGCTGCACGTCGCGCTCGGCGCCCTGCCCGCGCAGCCGTCGCCCGACCGCATCCGGCTGCGCCTCGCGCTCGCGCTCACGGCGCTCATGAGCAGCGATCTCGAGGATGCGGCCGGCCAGGCGGTCGACGCCCGCGACGACGCCAGGGCGATCGGCGATCCGGTGTTCGAGGCCGCTGCCCTCGCCTGCGCCGCACTCGCCAGCACCGCGGCGGCCGCCACCCCCGACGCCGGCGCCGAGATCGACGCCGCGGCCGCCGCGCTCGAGCGCCTCAGCCCCGCGCAGCTCGCGACGCGCCTGCCCGCGTTCTGGATGATCGCCCGCGCCCGGCGCGCGCTCGGGCAGCTCGCGCCGGCGCTGGCCGACCTCGAGCGCGGCGCGGCGATCGCGGCCGAGACCGGCCGCGAGAACGTCCTGGTCCAGCTGACGATCGAGACGGCGGTCACGCTGGGCGAGCTGGGGCGGCTGGGGGAGGCGAGTCGCCGCCGCCGAGCAGGGCCTGGAGCAGCGCGATGCTCGCCGCCAACCCGCGCGTGCTGCTGTGGGCGCACTGCACGCTGTCGGCGGCCCGGCTCGCCGTCGGCGACGTCGCCGCGGCGCTCCACCACGCCACGGCCGCGGCGGAGTCCGCCGCCGGTCCCGACTTCCACGCCGCCGGCCAGCCCGGCTGGTGCCTGGGCGCTGCGTCGGCAGCGGCCGGGAACCCCGATCGCGCCGTCGCGGCGATGCTGGACTCCTTCGGCGCCTCGCTGGACGCCGTGCTGCCGGCGGATCGCCCGGCGGCCGCCGCCGACCTCGCCGCCGCCCGGCTCGCGGCGGGCGACCCGGAGGCGGCCGAGCGCACGCTGCGCCTCGGCGAGGAGGCCGCGGCGGCCGGCCCACGGCGTCCACGGGCATCGTCCGCTCCGCGCTGCTGCTGGAGCAGGGGCGCGTGCCCGAGGCGCTCGCGGCGGCGGGCGACGCGCGGGCGGCGGCGGGCGAGGCCCCGCTCCTGGCCGCGCGGGCGCAGCTCGCGGAGGGCCGCGCGCTCGCCGCGGCCGGCCGGCGGCGCGAGGCGGTCGAGGTGCTGATCGGCGCGGAGTCCCTGCTCGCGGGCTTCGGGGCGGCGCGCCTGCGCGACGAGGCGGCGCGCGAGCTGCGCCGGCTCGGCCACCGCGTCCACCGTCCCTCGCGGCGAGACCGACTCCGGGCTGACCGAGCGCGAGCGCGAGATCGCCCTCCTGGTCGCCGCCGGGCGGACCAACCGCGAGGTCGCCGAGCAGCTCGTGCTCAGCACGCGGACGATCGAGGCGCACCTGCGCAACGTCTACGGCAAGCTCGGCGTGCGCTCGCGGGTCGAGCTGACCCGCGCGATCGCGGATCAGCCGGGCGGCTCGTAGACCTCGGCGGCCGCCTCGTGGAACCCGTCCGGCTGCCCGGCGGCGCCGAACGTGGCGGCGATCTGGCGCATCTCCTCGACCCACCGCCAGCCCTTCTCGGCGGCGTCGCGCTCGGCGGCGTCCAGGCGGTCGGCCAGCGCGGGCTGCGACAGCGCCCACTCCTCGCGCAGCTGCTCCTCGACGCCCAGCGCCCCCGCCGTCCGCGCGGTCGCCAGCAGCAGGGCCGCCGAGCCCTTGGTCCAGGCGGCGTAGGCCATCTTCAGCGCGGACGCCGCCATCGGCACGTCCGCGTCGATGACGCGGGCGTCGACCCGGCCGCCCGCGAACACGGCGGATACCTCCCCGGCGCCGGTCGCCCCAGAGGTACAGGCGCGTCGTGCCGGCCCGCGCCGGCGGCGGCCCGATGATGCTCGCGTCGACGTAGCGGTCGCCGACGATCGCCGCGACCTCCTCGGCGGTCGCCGGCGAGATCGCGTTCGCGTCGGCGAAGGGGATGGGGGAGCCGGCGGCGAGCCGCGCGACCTCGACCGCCGCGTGGGGCGGGCAGATCGAGAGCGCGACGTCGGAGGCGGCGAGCAGCCCGGCCGCGTCCCCCGCGTCCTCGAGCCCGGCCTCGCGGGCCCTGGCCGCGGTCGCCTCCGAGCGCCCGCCGGACGCCCACAGCACCCGGTGGCCGCCCTCGGCGAGCGCCGCGCCGACGGCCGCGCCCATGGCGCCCGGATGCAGGATCCCGATCGTCGTCATCGGGCGCCGAGCCTAGCCCTACTTCGGGACCTCGCGACACGCGACGGCGGAGGCACGCTCGCTAGCGTGCTCGCCGGTGTCCGGCCGGCGACCACTCCCCAGGACGTTGCCGAGAGAGCCGGCACGGTGACGGCCGTCGCCGTCGAGAGGCGGGTGTCGACGGCGCGGCTGGTGATCGTCCTCGGGTCGATCAACGCGATCGGCCCGCTGTCGATCGACATGTATCTCCCGGCGTTCCCGGAGATCGCCCGCGATCTCGGCTCCAGCGCCTCGCAGGTCCAGCTGACGCTGACGGCGTGCGTGGCCGGGCTGGCGCTCGGCCAGCTGTTCATCGGCCCGCTCAGCGACCGCCTGGGACGGCGCGCGCCGCTCATGGCCGCGATGCTCACCTACGCCGTCGCCTCGGTGCTGTGCTCGCTGGCGCCCAGCGCGCCGGTGCTGATCGCGCTGCGGTTCCTGCAGGGGCTGGCCGGCGCCGGCGGGATCGTGATCTCCCGGGCGGTGGTGCGCGACCTGCACTCCGGCGCGGCGGCCGTGCGGCTGTTCTCCTCGCTCATGCTGGTCACCGGCCTGGCGCCGATCCTGGCTCCGCTGGCGGGCGCCCAGGTGCTGACCTTCACGTCGTGGCGCGGGATCTTCGTGGTCCTGGCCGTCCTCTCGGCGCTGATCGCCGTGCTGGTGGCGCTCGGCCTGCGCGAGACGCTCCCGCCGGAGCGGCGCAGCGCCAACGGGGTGCGGCGGACGCTGGCGATCATGCGCGGGCTGCTGCGCAACCGGTGGTTCGTCGGCCACGCGCTCGCGGGCGGGCTCGGGTTCGGCGCGCTGTTCGCCTACATCGCCGGCTCTCCGTTCGTGCTGCAGGGCATCTACGGCGTCTCCCCGCAGCTCTACAGCGTGCTGTTCGCGATGAACGGGCTCGGGCTGATCGCGGGCAGCCAGGTCAACGCCCGGCTCGTGGGGCGCTTCGGGCCGGGCAAGCTGCTGCGCGCCGGGCTGACGTCGATCGCGATCAGCGCATCCACGCTCCTGGCCGTCGTGGTGGCGGGCGGGCTCGGGGTATGGGCCGTCCTGGTGCCGATGTTCGTCATCGTGTCGAGCCTGTCGTTCGTGCTCCCCAACTCGACCGCGCTCGCGCTCGCCGACCACGCCGAGGTGGCGGGCACCGCGTCGGCGCTGCTCGGCGTCGTGCAGTTCCTGACGGGGGCGACGGTGGCCCCGCTGGTCGGCGCGGCCGGCACGGAGAGCGCCGTCCCGATGGCGGCGATCATGACCGTGGCGGCGCTGGGGGCGCTCGTCGCGCGGCAGGCCGCAGGCTCGCGGCTGGAGTGGAGGCGGAGATGACGCTGGTGACCGTGGCGGCCTCGTACGGAGCGGGCGGCAGCCGCGTCGCCCCTGAGCTGGCGCGCCGGCTCGGCGTGCCGTTCCTCGGCCGGCCGCCGGTGCCCGAGCTGCTCGACGACTCCGGGCTCGAGGCCGAGGCCGCACGCGAGGGCTTCGGCGGCGGCGGGCTGCTGTCGCGCCTCGCCTCGGTGGCGGTGGCGTGGGGGACCCCGGCGGGGATGACGTGCGAGGAGCTGCTGCCCGACGAGACGCGCCGGCGGGAGTTCGAGCGGGAGGTCACCGCGTTCGCGGCGGGCGGCGAGGGCGTGATCCTCGGGCGCGGCGCCGCCGTGCTCCTGCACGACGATCCGCGCGCGCTCCACGTCCTGCTCGACGGCGCGGCCGACGCCCGCCTGGAGCAGGCGATGGAGATCGAGGAGATCGACCGGCCGACCGCCGAGCGCCGGCTCGCCCGCACCGACCGCTTCCGGCGCGCGTACCTGGAGCACCTCTACGGCGTCGACCCGCGCGAGCCCGGGGTGTTCCACCTCACGCTCGACTCGACGGCGATCGCGCTCGAGGACTGCGTGGAGCTGATCCTCGAGACCGCGCGCCGCCGCGCCGACGCCTGACACGCCGAGCCCTGCTCTACCGTCGCCGGGGTGCGACGGGAACCCGATCTCGCCGAGGAGCTGGAGCTGCGCGACGAGCTCCTCGTCGCGTGCCGGGACGTCCTGCTCGGCGTCGGCACCCCGGAGGCGGCGGCGCTCGTCGCGCACATCGACGCGCTGCTCGACCTCGACGACGAGGCGTCGCCCGGCTCACAGCGCTGAGCGGGGTCAGTGCGAGTGGTACTGGTGGATCACCGCGTGGCCCTTGCCGCGGGAGATCAGCCAGCGGTTCACGGGGAGCGCGGCGGCGCCGGCGATGATCAGGGCGCCGGTCAGCGCGGCGTAGAAGCCGGCGCTGTCGAGCCCGGCGGTCATCGCGCCAGGGATCACGAGCATCATCGCGTTGTCGACGACCTCCATGATCGCGATCGAGACCGTGTCGGTGGCGAGCGCGATCGGGATCACCGCACCCAGCGCCATGCCCGCGCGCAGCAGCGGCAGCGACGTCAGCGAGTAGCCGAACAGGAAGGCCAGCGCGATCGACAGCGCGACGGTCGCGCCCGCTGACCAGCCGAGCGCCGATCCGACGATCATGCCGACGACCTCGCCGATCGCACAGCCGGTGAGGCAGTGCAGGGTCGCGCTGAGTGCCATCGTCCAGCTGGCGTCCATCGTGTGGTGCTCATGGGCGTCCGTGGCGGTCATGGTGTCAGTCTAGCGTACCCCCGGGGGGTATGCTACCTTGACGGCATGAGCTCGATCCCGAAGCAACTGGCCACCTTCGCCGCCGTGCTCGCGGTCCTCTACGCCGCCGGCTTCGCCGTCGGGCAGGTCATCGACACCTCGCACGGCAAGGACGACATGGAGATGGGCCACAAGGACGAGCCGGTCCACGGCGGGGGCGAGAGCCACGGCGCGCCCGCCGACGTCGTCCGCGGGCTGGCCGTCGCGGCCGGCGGGCTCACGCTGGACCTTCGCACGCCCGAGCTGCGGCGCGACAGCGCGTCCGAGCTCCGCTTCGCCGTCACCGGCGACGACGGGCGCCCCGTGCGCGACTTCGAGGTGACGCACGAGCGGCGCATGCACCTGATCGTCGTGCGGCGCGACCTGACCGGCTTCCAGCACCTGCACCCGCGCATGGCGGCCGACGGCACGTGGTCGGTGCCCGTCCGGCTCGAGGAGGCCGGCAGCTACCGCGTGTTCGCCGACTTCGAGCGCGGCGGGACCCCCCGCACCCTCGCGTCGGACCTGCGGGTCGACGGGCGCGCCGACCTCGAGGCGCTGCCGCCCGCGTCGGACGCCGCCCGCACCGGCGACGGCTACGAGGTCAGGCTCGACGCCGGGGCGGTCCGCGCCGGCCGCGAGAGCGAGCTCGCGTTCCGCATAACCCGCGGCGGCCGGCCCGTCGAGACCGAGCCCTACCTCGGCGCCGGCGGCCACCTCGTCGCCCTGCGCGAGGGCGACCTCGCCTTCCTGCACGTCCACCCGCTCGACGAGGGCGCGGCGAGGTTCGCCGCCACCTTCCCGACCGCGGGCCGCTACCGGCTGTTCCTGCAGTTCAAGGCCGCCGGGCGCGTCCATACCGCGGCGTTCACCCAGGACGTCGCGGCGGGTTAGCCCGCTACCGGGAACCGCATCCACACCTCGACCCCGCCGGTCGGCCGGTCGCGGACGTCGAGCTCCGCGCAGCTCCCGCGCATCAGCGCCAGGCCGATGCCCTCGCTGGGGTCGGGCGCGGCGAACCCGATGCCCTCGTCGGCGACCACGACCTCCAGCTCACCGCCCTCGACGTCCATCTCGAGGGCGACGGAGCCCGGGCCCGCGGGATAGGCGTGGCGCACCACGTTGCCGACGGCCTCGCCGACCGCGGTCCGCACCGCGTAGACGAGGTCGGGATCGGCGCCGTTGGCGCCGGCGAACGCCGCCGCGCGGCGTCGCAGGTGGGCCACGTTGCCCGGGCGTGCCGAGCATTCGAGCGCGATCGACGCCACAGCGTGGTCCTGGACCGTCACGAATACCGATCCTCCGGCACGCGGGCGCCGGCCGCCAGCGGGCCCGTCGCGACGGTGACCGCAGGCGTGCAACGGCGCACAGAAGGCCTCGCCCCGTCATGCTCGGGGTAGGAAACTCACCAATGCCCTTCCGTGTGACACCCGGCGCGCCGGCGCCTTCGACCCGGGACGTGGCGCCGTTCGCGGTGGTCGCCGTCGGCGGCCTGGCCTCGGCGGCGCTCCCCGGGCCCCCGATGGACGACGCGCTGTTCGTCGTCGCGGCCGTGCTGACCTGCGTGATCGCCGGGACGGGCCTGCTGCTGGCGCGCGCGGGGCGCGGTGCGCCCCTGATCTGGATCCTGCCGCTGGGCTACTTCCCGGTGGTGGCGCTCCTGCGGCACGCCTCGGAGGGCCCGTCCTCGGGCTTCGTCCCGCTGGTGATGCTGCCCGTGGTGTGGCTCGCGCTGTACGGGAACCCGCGCCAGCTCGCGTTCTGCCTGGCCGGCCTCGCGCTCACGTTCCTGGTCCCGTTCGTCGCCTTCGGCGAGCCCAAGTACCCCGAGAGCTCGCTGCGCAACACGCTGCTGTGGATCCTCGCGGGCACGCTCACCGGCTGGACGATCCAGACGCTCGTCTCACGCACGCGCCGGTCGCGCGACCGTCTCGCCAGCGTGCTCGGCGCCGCCACCGGCACGGCGATCATCGGCACCGACTGCGACGGCACGATCACCCTGTTCAACGTCGGGGCCGAGCGGATGCTCGGCTACAGCGCCGCCGAGATGGTTGGCAAGGAGACGCCCGCGCTGATCCACGACCCGGAGGAGGTGGCCGAGCGGGCGCGCGAGCTCGGCATGGAGCCCGGCTTCAATGTGTTCGTGGCCGCCGCCCGGGAGGGCCGCGAGGAGACGCGCCGCTGGACCTACGTGCGCAAGGACGGCGAGCGGCTGCAGGTCTCGCTGACCGTCACCGGCGAGCGCGGTCTCGGGGGCGAGATCGCCGGCTTCCTCGGCGTCGCGGTCGACGTGACCGAGCGCGAGCGCGCACTCGCGGACCTGCGCGTCACGGCGGGCCGGCTGCAGGGGATCCTGGACAACGCCACGGCGGCCATCTCGATGCGCGACCGCGACGGGCGCTACGTGCTGGTCAACCGGCGCTGGGAGGAGGTCACCGGCGTCGCGGCCGCCGACGCCGAGTGCCGCCTCTCCGAGGAGGTCCTGCCGGCGGCGCAGGCCGCCACCTCGCGCGAGGCCCACGACGAGGTGCTCGCCACGGGTACGGCCGTCGAGTACGAGCGCGAGCTCGGCGCGGCCACCCACCAGGTCGTCGTGTTCCCGCTGCACGACGACGAGCACGGCGTCTACGCGACCTGCTCGGTGGCCACCGACGTCACCGACCGCAAGCGCGCGCTCGCCGAGGCGGTCGAGGCGTCGCGCGCGAAGTCGGCGTTCCTCGCCAACATGAGCCACGAGATCCGCACCCCGCTCAACGGCGTGATCGGGATGCTCGAGCTGCTCAGGGGCACCGACCTGACCGGCGAGCAGCGGGAGTACGCGCGCACCGCCGCCTCGTCGGGCGACGCGCTGCTGTCGGTCATCAACGACATCCTCGACTTCTCCAAGATCGAGGCCGGGCGCGTCGACCTCGACGCCTACGACTTCGCGCCCCGCGAGCTGGTCGAGGAGACGTGCGACATGCTCGCCGCCCAGGCCCACGGGAAAGGGCTGGAGCTGACGCACTGGGTCGCCGAGGCGGTGCCGGCCGTCGTGCGCGGCGACGGCGGGCGGATCCGCCAGATCCTGACCAACCTGCTCGCCAACGCGATCAAGTTCACCTCCTCCGGCGAGGTCTCGGTGCGGGTGGGCTGCCGGCGCGGCGCCGGCGAGCGGGTGGTGGCCACCGTCGAGGTGGCCGACACCGGCATCGGCATCGAGCCCGAGGGCGTCGCCGCGCTGTTCGAGGCCTTCTCGCAGGCCGACGTGTCGACCACGCGGCGCTACGGCGGGACAGGGCTCGGGCTCGCGATCTCCCGCCAGCTCGCGGAGATGATGGGCGGGGAGCTGACGGCCGACTCGGCGGCGGGCGAGGGCAGCACCTTCCGCTTCACCGTCCCGCTCGACGCCGTGCCCGGCGCGCGGCCGACCCGGCGGCGGCGCGTCCCGGTTCCCGAGGAGGCGCGGATCCTCGTCGTCGACGACAACGAGACCAACCGGCGGATCGTCTTCGGCTACCTCAAGGACCGCAAGGCGCGCTGCGACCTCGCGGCGTCGGCGCGCGACGCGCTCGAGCTCATGCACGCGGCCGCCGAGGCCGGCGCCCCGTACGAGCTCGTGGTGCTCGACTGCCAGATGCCCGACGTCGGCGGCATCGAGCTCGCGCGCGAGATCCGGGCGACGCCGAGCCTGCGCTCGGCGCGGCTGCTGATGCTGACCTCCACCGCCGGCCAACAGGAGGCGTCGGTGGACGCGGGGATCGAGCGCTGCCTGAGCAAGCCGGTCCGGCGCGCCGCCCTGCTCGAGGTCGCCGCGGAGCTGCTCGCCGCCGAGCCGGGGGCCGCGCCCGTCCAGGAAGATGAGGTCGCGGAGCCGGTGCCGATGCGCGGCCGGGTGCTCGTCGCCGAGGACAACCCGGTCAACCAGACCGTGATCGTGGGCATGCTCGCCCGCCGCGGCTACGAGGCCGACGTGGTGGCCGACGGGGCGGAGGCCGTCGCCGGCGTCCGCCACGGCGATCACGTCGCCGTGCTGATGGACTGCCAGATGCCGGGCGTCGACGGCTACGAGGCGACGATGCACATCCGCGAGCACGAGAACGGCGAGCGGATCCCGATCATCGCCATGACCGCGCACGCGATGGCGGGCGACCGCGAGCGCTGCCTGCGGGCGGGGATGGACGACTACCTCTCCAAGCCGCTGCGCGCCGACGATCTCGACGCCGTGCTCCAGCGCTGGGCCGGCGACGCGCCCAGCCGGTGCACGGGCTGGTCGACGAGGGCAGGGTCCGCGGGCTCGTGGAGGAGCTGCCCGAGGTGGTCGGCCGGCTCGTGGACCTGTTCGAGCAGACCACGCCGCGGACCATCGAGGAGATGCGCGCAGGAGACGTCGAGTCGATCGCGCGCGGCGCCCACAAGCTCAAGGGCAGCTGC
The DNA here is from genome assembly GCA_963723395.1 of uncultured Solirubrobacteraceae bacterium. Classification (GTDB taxonomy): domain Bacteria; phylum Actinomycetota; class Thermoleophilia; order Solirubrobacterales; family Solirubrobacteraceae; genus DATFQI01. The sequence continues at coordinate 60,812 of CAVRQL010000020.1, forward strand.
CTGAATCTCGGCGCGCGGCGATGGCCGGCGTCTGCGCCGAGCTCGAGCAGGATCCAGCCGGAGCGTCCGTCGGCGTCGCGCGGCTCGGCGAACTGCTGCCGGGGACGGTGGCGGAGATGCGGCGGGCGGTCGCCGCCGGCGCCGGTCAGCCGCGCCGGTAGTCGCGGAACGCCCGCAGCAGCGAGTCCACGTCAGGGCGCGCCTCAGCTCGGCGGTGTTGCGCGCGATGCCCGCCGTGATGCGGACCTGCTCGACGTAGTACCGGCAGCCGTCGCAGAGGCCGAGGTGCGTCTCGAAGCGCTCGCGCTCGCCGGAGGGCAGCGCGTCCTCGAGGTACTCCGTGACGAGCTCGACCAGCTCGCGGCACGAGATTCCGGGCACGTCGCTCATGTGTCAAGCCTGCCCTGTGGCGTTACAGGCTCACGCATCGAGATGCGCCTCCAGCGCGGCGCGGACCTTCGAGCGGGCGCGGTGGAGCAGCACGCGCTGGTTGCCGTCGGAGAGCTCCAGCGCGGCGCAGACCTCCTCGGGCCCGCAGCCGTGCACGTCGCGCATCGCGATGACGGTGCGCTGGGGGTCGGGAGCGCCTCGATCGCGGCCATGGCCACCTGGAGCGTCTCGCGCGCGGTCAGGGCCTCCTCGGGGAGCGCGCTCCAGTCGCCAGGGAAGGCGCGCCATCCGCCGAGATACCGGTCGCCGGCGCCGCGGAAGCGATCGGGATCGACCGCGGGCTCCTCCGGCAGCGAGGAGTACGGGACCGAGCGCGACTCGCGGACGCCACGGGTCTTGGCGGTGTTGACGAGGATCCGCAGGATCCAGGTCTTCAGCGAGGACCGCCCCGCGAAGCGGTCGAGGCCCTTGATGACGCCGATCGACGCCTCCTGGACGACCTCCTCGGCGACGGCCCGCGTCTTCACGTGATGGCGGGCGACGGCGAGCATCGTCGCGTGGTGGCGCTCGACGAGGTCCGCGAAGGCCCGCTCGTCGCCGGAACGCAGCCGCGCGATCAGCTCGCTTTCCGAGAGGGCGGTCCCGGTCACCTCGGGCCGACCCTACCTGCGGGCCGGGCGCACGAGCAGGCGGTCGTCCCCGGCCGCCTCGTCGGCGTAGACGAACCCCGCGCGCCGGTACAGCGCCAGCGCCTCCTCGCTGGGGGAGAGCACGAGGCGGGCGTAGGCGCGCTCTTCGGCGGCGGCGACGATCGCGGCCAGCAGCGCCGAGCCGATGCCGCGGCGGCGGGAGTCCTCGCGCACGAACATGTTGCTCACGTAGCCCCACCGGGATGGCGGGCGCCCGGGGTGGGCATGCGGCGGTACTCGAACATCGAGGCCATGCCGGCCGGCGCGCCCGCGACCGTGGCCAGCCACGTCGTGCGGCGCTCGCCCTCGGCGGCGAGCCAGTCCGCCATCCGCCGCTCGAGGTCCGCGTCCTCGCCGCCGCTCCACTGCGCGCGCAGCGCGGCGAGCGCGGCGGCGTCCTCGGCACCTGACGTCCTGACGATCAGCTCGGCGGCGGCATGACTCCGTTGTAGCCGCGCATCGTTCAGCAAGACTGAACGGTCGCCTGTAGCAATGTTCGCTTGTGCTGAACGAAGCCCACGAGGATCATGCCCTCCATGGACACGTTCACCAGCTTCCTCGCCGTCGCCACAGTCGCCGTGGCCGTCCCCGGCCCTGACACGTTCGTCGTCCTGCGCACCTCGCTCGCCGACGGCGCCCGCGCCGGGACGTGGGCGGCGGCGGGCTCCGCCACCGGCAACCTCGTGTGGGGCGCGGCCTCGGTGCTCGGCGTGGCCGCGCTGCTCCACACCTCGGCTGCCGCGTTCTCCGCGCTCAAGTCCTCGGCGCCGCTTACCTGGTCGTGCTCGGCGTCCAGGCGCTGCGCGCCGCCAAGCGCGGCGACGCCCTCGCTCCGGAGGTCGCGGGTCAGCGCCCGAAGCCCTCGTCCGTCGCGGCGTTCCGGCGCGGCGTCGCGAGCGACCTGCTCAACGTGAAGGTCGGCCTGTTCTGGACCGCGCTCGTGCCGCAGTTCGTCTCCGCCGACAGCAGCGCGCTGCTCGCTCCGGCGATGGTGCTCACGATGGGCTCGATGGTCTTCGCGTGGCTGACCGCCTACGCCTACGGCGCCTCGCGCCTCAGCACGGCGCTGCGGCGCCGGCGCAGCGCCCGCGTGGTCAACGGGTCGGTCGGCGCGGTGTTCGTCGCGCTCGGCGGACGGCTGGCGCTCGCGAGCCACTGACCGTCGCTATACCTCGGCGGCATGAGCAACGGACTCCAGGAGACGGTCGCGCTCGTCACGGGCGCGAGCAGCGGGATCGGCGAGGCGACGGCGCGGGCGCTCGCGGCGCAGGGGGCGACGGTGGCGGTCGCCGCGCGCCGCAAGGACCGGCTGGACGCGCTCGCCGCGGACATCGGCGGGCTGGCCATAGAGGCCGACGTCACCGATCGCGAGCAGGCGATCGCCGCCGTCGAGCGCACGGCCGGCGAGCTCGGGCGGCTCGACATCGTGATCAACAACGCCGGCGTGATGCTCCTCGGCCCGATCGTCGACGCCCCGGTCGAGGAGTGGGACCGGATGATCGAGCTCAACCTCCAGGGCCTCCTCTACGTCGCGCACGCCGCGCTGCCGCACCTCCTGCGCGCCGCCGAGAGCGAGCCGCGCCGGGTCGCGGACCTCGTCAACGTCTCCTCGGTCGCGGGCCGGCGCGTCGGGGTCGGCGGCGGCATCTACCAGCTGACCAAGCATGGGGTGGGGACGTTCAGCGAGGCCCTGCGCCAGGAGGTCACGGCCCGCCAGTCCGCTCGTCGCTGATCGAGCCGGGAGCGACCGAGAGCGAGCTTGTCACGCACGTACGCGAGGAGGTCCGCGACCAGCTCCCGCCCGGCGTCGACGAGATCCTCAAGGCGGAGGACATCGCCGACGCGATCCTCTACATCGTCACCCGGCCGCGGCACGTGGCGATCAACGAGGTCCTGGTCCGCCCGACGGAGCAGGTGCGCGAGCCCGGTCCGGCCGTTATGGTCGTGGCAGGCCCATGGGCTGCGGTCACGAGCACGAGTCCGTCGACGCTCGCAAGGCGATCATCGACGAGCTCCGCCGGGCGTACTGCGCGGCGGTCCTGATCGGCGACGAGATCGCCGCCGAGGCGGCGATCCGCACCGCGTTGCGGGCGGACCTCACGAGGGCGGAGATCGACAACGAGATCGTCGTCCCCGCGCTGTGGCTGGTTGGCGACCTGTGGCAGCGGGGCGAGATCAGGGTCGCCGACGAGCACCTTGCGACGGAGATCTCGATCCGCGTGCTCGCGCTCCAGCGCGAGGCGCGGCGGACGAAGAGCGAACGGCCGGCCATCGCGTGATGCTCGCGACCCGGCCGGAGAGGCGCACGACGTCGCGCTGCGGATGGTCGCGGGCCTCCTGCGCGAGGCCGGCTACGGCGTCGTCATGCTGGCGCGAACGTGCCCGTGCACGAGCTCGCCGAAGTGCGCGCGCCGCCACCAGCCGGACGTCATCTGCCTGAGCGCGACGATGCCCGGCGGCGGCGACAGCGTCCTGCTCGCGATCCACGAGATCGAGCGGGAGTGGCCGACCGCCGGGTTCCTGGTCGGGGGCCGCGACATCAGCTCGCGGCTGCGGTCGCGGCCCGGGATCTCCGCGTGCGAGGACATCACGCAGGCGGTCGAGGAGGTCGACGCCCTGGTGAAGCGCGCCGACCTCAACTGACTATGCCCGGTGCTCCGGGTTCGCGAGGTCGAACCGGGCGCCCGCGTCCCACTCGGTGCGCTGGTTGCCGTACGCGGGGAAGCCGCCGGCGTCCTTGAGCATCCGCGCGAGGTGGAGCAGGTTCCACGTCATGAACGCGGTGTTGCGGTTGGTGAAGTCGTTCTCGGGCCCGCCGGATCCGGGTCGAGGTAGCTGGGCCGGGGCCCGCCGCGCCGATCCACCCCGCGTCGGCCTGCGGCGGGATCGCGTAGCCGAGGTGCTGGAGCGAGTACAGGACGTTCATCGCGCAGTGCTTGACGCCGTCCTCGTTGCCCGTCACCAGGCAACCTCCGACGCGGCCGTAGTAGGCGTACTGGCCGTGTTCGTTGAGCAGGTGGCTGTTGCCGTAGAGCCGCTCGATCACCCGCGTGCACACCGACGACTTCTCGCCCAGCCAGATCGGGGTCATCAGCACGAGGATGTCGGCGGCGATCACCCGCTCGAAGATGGCGGGCCAGTCGTCGCGCTCCCACCCGTGCTCGGTCATGTCCGGCCACACGCCGGTGGCGATCTCGTGGTCGACCGCGCGCACCAGCTCCACCTCGACGCCCACGCGGCGCATGATCGTCATCGCCAGATCGGCGAGCCCCTCGGTGTTCGAGACCTCGGGGAGCGCTTCAGCGTGCAGTTCACGAACACCGCGCTGAGGTCCGAGAAGTCGTACGGCGACGCGAGGCACAGCTGCTCGGCCTCGGGCGGAAGGGGTTCCTCGTGGGGGTCATGCCGGACGGTCTCGGCTGCCCGCCATCCGTTACGCGAAAGTCACAAACTGCGCATTTCCGATCAGGTTTTCGTGGTAGCGTTCGGGCCATGAGCGTCACAGACGAGCTTCTCCACAACGCAGAGCAGTACGCCGCGGCCTTCGACAAGGGCGACCTGCCACTGCCGCCCGCGCGCAAGGTGGCGGTCGTGGCCTGCATGGACGCCAGGCTGATCCCTCCAGGGTCCTGGGCCTCGAGGAGGGCGAGGCGCACATCATCCGCAACGCCGGCGGCGTCGTCACCGACGACGAGATCCGCTCGCTTTCGATCTCGCAGCGGCTGCTGGGGACCGAGGAGATCATCCTCATCCACCACACCGACTGCGGGATGCTCACCTTCACCGACGACGAGTTCAAGCGCTCGGTGCAGGACGACACCGGCATCAAGCCGGAGGGGCGGCCGAGGCGTTCTCCGACCTCGACGAGGACGTCCGCCAGTCGATCGCCCGTATCCAGGCGAGCCCGTTCATCCCGAACAAGGACTCCGTGCGCGGCTTCGTCTACGAGGTCGAGACGGGCAAGCTGCGCGAGGTCGACGCAGACACGCGGGCGGTCCGCTTCTCGCGCGGCTCCGCCAGCGCCAAGGCCTAGCCGGGGCGTAGACCCGGGCGAGCATCGCGTCGCGCCGAGGGCGCTGCCCTCGGCGCGCTGGCGCTCGGCGCCGTTGGTCTCGAGCAGCCGGGCGACGTCGAGGAGCTCGGCCTGGCAGCCGAGCTCGCGGCGCTCGGCGCAGCGTCTCGACGCGCTCGTGCAGCAGCTCGCGCGCGGGCGTGACCGAGCCGTCGCGCAGGTGCGACATCCTTGCGTCGAGCCCGTGGCGGCACGCCTGCCAGCGGTTCTCCTCGATCCGCCACGTGGGGTCCGGGGGCGGCAGCTCGCCGGCGTCGTGGCCGGTCGCGAGCCAGTGGACGAGCGACTGTGCGAACGCGGCCACAGCGGCGGCGTCCTTCACCGTGGCCTGTGCGTCGGGCACGCGCAGCTCCAGCGTGCCGTGGGCGGGGTGCGGGCGCAGCTCCCACCACCAGCGGGCGGTGGCCGGGAGCTCGTTGACCGTCGCGGCCCAGCGCAGGCCGGCGGCGTACTCCTCCCAGCTCGCGATCGCCGGCGGCACGCCTTGGCGCGGCAGCAGGTCCGCCACCTTCGGGCGGACGGAGGCGAGCCCGCTGTCGCGCCCTCCGAAGTACGGCGCGTTGGCCGCCAGTGCGGCCAGCTCGGCAGGTGGGAGCGCAGCGCGTTGTAGACGCCGAGCGTCCGCTCGTGGCCGGGAACCGCGACATGGACCTGCAGGGCACCGACCTGCTGCGCCTCGGCCACCGGCCCGTACTCGCGTGCGATCGCCCGATGGCGCTCGGTGCGGTGATCTGCCCAGCGGAGCGGCGAACGGGTGCGCGCCCGTCGCCGCGAGGACGCCGATGCCGCGCGCGGCCGCGGCGAGGTCGCGGCGGGCGGCGGCCAGCGCCGCCGCGCTCTCGGCGACCGTGCGCGACGGCGGCAGCACGATCTCCAGCTGGGTCGCGGCCAGCTCGAGCTTGTAGCGCGGGTCCCGCCGCAGCGCTCGAGCACCTCGGCGGCGCGGGGAGGAGGTCGAGCGTCTCGGCGTCGAGGAGCATCGCCTCCTCCTCGAGCCCGACGGTGAACGAGCTGGCCGCGTCGAAGATCTCCCGCAGTCGGTCGGCGTCCGGCATCCGCTACCCCGCCGTCCTGACCGGGGCGAGGCCCCGCCTGGACCGCCATGGCGGCGAGCGTCGCCGCGGCGAACGCCACTGCGATCCCTGTCGGTCGACGAGCAGCGCCACCACCGCGCAGAACGCGGCGAACGCGACCATCCCGCCGAGCATGCCGCGCAGGAGCCCGAGCAGCGCATCGACGCCGTGGCGGGCGTGCGTGAAGACAGCGAGCACGGAGGCGAGCGTCGGCAGCGCGGCGAGCATGCCGGCCACGGTCGGGCCGAACCGGCTGCCGGCCATGGTCAGCGCGACGATCAGCAGCGCGGTGACCGCCATCCGCAGCGGCAGCTCCCACGCCGGGGCCGGGAGCGCGGTTCGCGACCGGCCGGCGGGCGGGAGCGCGCCGCGGGCGATCGCGATCGAGACGGCGGCTGCGGCGATCGCCGCGGCCAGGCCGATCTCCACTCGCCCGGCGAGCGAGCCGAGCGCCGCGCCGCGCACCAGCCCACCGCAGGCTCGCGCGCCATCCCCGGCGGACGGCCGAGCGGCCATAGGCGAGCGCGAAGGCGCTCAGCGCCACCAGGCCGGGCAGGTCGCGACCGCCGAGTGGGCCGCGAACGCGGCGCCTTGGCGTTGCGCGGCGAGGAGCGGGACCCGCGCCGACGATCAGCGGGAAGGCGCTGAGGATGCCCCCGATCTCGTGTCCCCAGCGGGAGGCGGCGAGCGTGGAGGCGCCGGTGAGGGCCGCAGCGAGCGAGGCGACCAGGACGAGTTCGAGCACGGCTACCCGCGGCCGCGCTCGTGGGACTCGAGCCAGCGGCGGCGCTCGACCCCGCCGACGAACGCGTCCGGAGACTCGGCGCCGCGTGTCACGCGATGGCACGCGACGACGACGGGGACCGGGTTCGCCCCGTAGCCGCGGGCGATGTCGCGCGGCGGCACCTGCAGCCCGAGGTCGCTGTAGGA
>CAVRQL010000021.1:0-681877 GCA_963723395.1 uncultured Solirubrobacteraceae bacterium
GCCCAGCATCTAGTGGGCCCTCACACGAGCCATGACGTCCTCGCGGCGACCGCTGATCACCGCCTGGCGGCGTCCTCGGTCCTCGAAGTCCTGGAAGGACTCCTTCGGACCTGCGTCCTTGCCATCCGGCGCCAGCGGCCGTTCGAGCACGCCATGACTCTTGTGAGGACCCACTACCGGGAATGGTCGCATAGCATCGCCCGCCTCACTTTGACCGCAGCGCTTAAGGAGGACATATGGCCGAACCGAAGATCGTGACCGTCACAGGTGCGGCGGGCCAGATCGGCTACGCACTGCTGTTCCGCATCGCTTCAGGGCAGATGCTGGGCCCCGACCAGCCGGTCCATCTGCGCCTGCTGGAGATCCCCGACGCGGTCAAGGCCGCCGAGGGCACGGCGATGGAGCTCGACGACTCCGCGTTCCCGCTGCTGGCCGGGATCGACATCACCGACGACGCCACGCAGGCGTTCGACGGCGTGAATGTCGCGCTCCTCGTGGGCGCGCGCCCGCGCACGAAGGGCATGGAGCGCGCCGACCTGCTGGAGGCCAACGGGGGCATCTTCAAGCCGCAGGGCGAGGCGATCAACGCCGGCGCGGCGGACGACGTGAAGGTGCTCGTGGTCGGCAACCCGGCCAACACCAACGCGCTGATCGCGATGTCGGCGGCGCCCGACGTCCCGCGCGAGCGCTTCACCGCGATGACGCGGCTGGACCACAACCGCGCGATCGCCCAGCTGGCGAACAAGACCGGCGCGGCGGTGGCCGACATCACCAACATGACGGTGTGGGGCAACCACTCCCCGTCGATGTTCCCCGACCTCTTCAACGCGAAGATCGGCGGCGAGAACGCGTTCGAGAAGGTGAACGACGAGCAGTGGTACGCCGACGAGTACATCCCGACGGTCGGCAAGCGCGGCGCGGCGATCATCGAGGCGCGCGGCGCCTCGTCCGCGGCTTCGGCCGCCAACGCGGCGATCGACCACATCCACGACTGGGTGCTCGGCACGCCGGACGGCGACTGGGTCTCGATGGCCGTGCCGTCCGACGGCAGCTACGGCATCGACGAGGGGATCATCACCTCGTACGCGTGCACCACCTCGAACGGCGAGTACTCGATCGTCGAGGGCCTTGAGATCAACGACTTCGCCCAGGAGCGGATCGACAAGACGGTGAACGAGCTCCAGGAAGAGCGTGCCGCTGTCGAAAAACTAGATCTCGTCTAACCGCTTATCACTGAAACTGATTCACCGGTCACCGTTAGAGATGGGTGACCGGTGAAAGGTTTCACGCGTTGTCGCGCGCGTGCCAGCCCTTGCCGGACTTGGTGACCTTGCCGTCCTCGGCGAGGCCGGGCATGACGCGGTACAGGTAGTTCTGCTTGATCCCCATCGCCTCGGCGAGCTCGGGGATCGTGATGCCGGGGCGGGCCTTCACCAGCTCGAAGGCCTGCGTGGCACGCGTGCCGCTGCCGCGCGGGCGGCCGCGGCGGCCGTTGCTGGAGGCGGCGCCGCGACGGCGGCGGCGCGTGGCGGGGGCCGGGGCGGGCGCGGCGGCCGTGCGGGTGGTCGTGCCGACGCCGGAAAGCGCCGCTCGGCCGCTTCGAGGCGCTCGTACTCCTCGACCAGCGGCTTCAGCTCTTTGAGCCGGGCCTGGATCTCCTTGCGCTTCTCGTCAAGGAAGTCAGCCATTGGGACCTTTCGGGTAGAGTGGACTTCCCTCACTGTACTCACTTACCGGTGAAAGTGGCCTTCCCTGGGCCGTGCTGCAGGAAGGACTGCACCGCATTTCTCGAGTCCTCGGTCTCGAACAGGTGTGAGGTCAGCTCCGCGGTGCGGTCGTCGGCGCCCCGCGTGCCGTGATCGGCCTGGGCGCGCACGATGCGCTTGGTGGCGGCGTGCGCCTGCGTCGGCCCGGCGGCGAGTTGCGCGGCGAACTCGCGCGCGTCGTCGAGCAGCTCGTCCTCTCCGAGCACCCGGTTAACCACTCCCCATGAGTGCAGGGTGGGAGCGTCGAACAGCGCGCCGGAGTACACGAACTCCCGCGCACGGGCGGTCCCCGCGCGCTCGGCCATCCGCTGCGTGCCGCCCATCAGCGGGGTGATCCCGACCACCCGCTCCACCAGCCCGAAGCGCGACTTCTCACTCGCCCACAGCAGGTCGCACGCGAGCGCGAGCTCGAGCCCGGCGGTGAGGCACAGCCCGTGCACGGCGGTCAGCGTCGGGAACGGCATGTCCTCGATCGTGTGGGTGAGCTCCAGCAGCGAGGCGGTCAGCGCGTCGGCCTTCGGGATGTCGAGGCCCTCGAACACGTGCACGTCGACGCCGGCGGTGAACACGTCGCCCTCGGCGCGCACGAGCAGCGCCCGCGGCTTCGCCGACGCCGCCTCCGCGACCGCGGCCTTCAGCTCCTCGATCAGCGTGGCATTGAAGAGGTTCAGCGGCGGGTTGGAGAGGACGATCTCCCCGACGTCGCCCTGTGTCTCGTAACGCGCGTGTGGCATCAGCCCTCCAGCAGTCTCTTCAACGCGGCCAGCGAGTCGTTGGCCTCACGCTGCGGTACGCCGCCCACGATCACCCGCGACGCGGCCTTGCCAAGGAACCCGCCGGGCGCCTTGAACTCGTTCTCGTATTCGAAGTGCGTCTTGTCGCCGTCCTTGTCGGACAGCTTGTACGAGGTGCGCGCGTAGGAGTGGGCGGGGCCGCGGCCCTCCCAGGTCGCGCGCTTGTTCGGCTCGTACTCGGTGAGCTTCCACTTCACCTTGAAGTTGACGCCGCGCAGGCAGAGCGTCTGCTCCATCCCGTAGCCCTCGTGGGGCGCGCCGCCGTCGGCGTCGTTGACGCGGCGGTGGATGGTCACCCACTCGTCCAGCCGCGAGGGATCGAGCATGGTCTCGAACACCTTCTCGCGAGGCGCGTCGATGTCGATGGAAGCGGTGACGAGCGTCATCTGGCGGCGATCTCCTCGATCTGCTCCCACTCGCGCAGCGCGCGCTCCACCGCGGCGTCGAAGCGGTGCAACCGTATTGCGAAGGCGCTCGCGGCGTCGTCGTCACGAGGGAGGAGGTCGTGCTCGAGGCCCTCCATGAGGGGTGCGATGAGCGCCGGGTCCTCGCCCGCGACGGCCGCGGCGACCTGGGCCGCGATCGGCGTCAGGGTGAAGCCGAGCCCCAGCTTGGGGCGGTCGACGAGCATCAGCTCGGCGATCCGCTCGATCAGCTGCTGGTAGGTCAGCGTGTCCGGGCCGGCGATGTCCCACGAGCGCCCGGACAGCTCGGCGGGCGCCGCGGCGGAGGCGATCAGGTAGGCGAGCACGTCGCGGCCGTCGATGGGGCGCGTGCGGTTCACGCGCCACGCCGGGAGCGCCAGCACCGGCAGCCGCTCGATCAGCCGCACGAGGAAGCGGAACGACCGCGAGCGGGCGCCGATCACGATCGAGGCGCGCAGCGCGATCGACTCCGGCGAGGCCGCCAGCAGCGCCTCCTCGACCGCGAGCCGCGACGCCAGGTGGCGAGAGGCCGGCACGCCCTCCGGCACGAGCCCGCCGAGGTAGACGACGCGGCGCACGCCGGCCTCGCGGGCCGCCACCGCGAAGTTGCCCGCCGCCCGGCGCTCCTGCTCGGGGAACGCGCCCCCGGCGGGGCCCTCCATCGAATGGATCAGGTAGTAGGCGACCTCGATCCCGTCGAGCGCGCGGTCCAGCCCCGCGCCCGTGAGGACGTCGCCCTGCACGAGGTCGTCGAGCGACACGCCGGCGGCGGCCACTCGCTCGGGCGAGCGGGCGAAGCCGCGCACGGCGTGCCCCTCCCGCTGCAGCGCAGGGGCCAGCGCGGCTCCGACGTAGCCCGAGACTCCCGTGACGAGGACTTGCATCCGCACTCTCTCCCCTACGGACGCCGCCCGAAAACAGCCCAAGATGCGGGGTCGGGATACCGCAGGCAACGGGTTTTTCCCACCGTTCGCGGGTATTTGCGGGGTACTCCGGAAGTCCGTGCGTTTTCCGGGAATCGAGCTTGCGCGCCCCTGCCCCGAGCGCTTTTGTACGCCTCGTCCTGTGACGGAGTCGTGAACTGGGGTTCGGGGGAGCAGTGGCTAGGCAAGCGAAGGTCGCGAAGGTGAGTTGCGAGGATTGCTTCTTCGGGCGCAACGGTCTGTGCGCACTCGCACTCGAGGAGCCGTGCGCGACGTTCCGGCCGGACCATCCCGAGGGGCTGCGGCCGCCGAGCCAGCTGCGCTTCGTGTTCCGCCAGGAGCGCCGGCGCCAGGCGGCGTGGGCGTTCCCTACGGCTCAGGAGCAGGCTGCCCTTCACGCCTAGAGATCCACTCGGAGCCGGGCGTGTCGGTCAGCCCGTGCGCCAGGATCGAGACGAAGACGCACAGCGCGGCCAGGTTGAAGACGCGGCTCGCGTCGGGGAAGTCGGCGGCGAGCACGAGCAGGGAGAAGGTCATCGTGGCCACGCCCTTGGGGCCGAACCACGCCATGAACGCCTTCACGGCGGTCGAGAGGCGGGTGCCGGCCAGCGAGATCCAGATCGCCACTGGCCGCGCGACGAGGAGCGTGACCGCCACCACCGCGACGGCCGCCCAGCCGTCGCCGAACAGCCCGTCGAGCGTGAGCAGCGCGCCGAACACGACGAAGATCCCGAGCTTGACGACCTCGACGATGTCGGCAGCGCGGGCCTCGAAGGCCTCGCGCAGGTCGGGGCGGCGGATGCCGAACACGATCGCGCACGTGAACACGGCGATCAGCCCGTTGCCCTCCGGCGGCAGCACGGTCACCCCGTAGGTCGCGAAGGCGAGGCCGAGCGCGTACAGCGACTTCTGGTGGTCGGGGATGGAGCGCTCGTAGCCCCGGCTCCGCGGCATCAGCCAGGCGGCGAGGAAGCCCATCGCCAGACCGAACGCGAAGCCGAGCGTCACGTCCTGGAGCACGAACTTCCACCACACGAAGTCGTCCTCGCCGACCGCTGCCGCCGTGAAGGCCAGCACGGCGGGCAGCGCCAGCCCGTCGTTCATGCCGGACTCGAGGTTGAGCGAGTGCCTGACGACCCGCGGCACCCGCGGGTTGGTCACCACCGACGAGGACAGCACCGGGTCAGTGGGCGCCAGCAGCGCGCCGAGCAGGAGGCACTCCGTCCAGCCGAGGTCGGTCAGCGCGTGCGTCGCCACGGCCACGATCGCGGCGGTCAGCGGCATGGCGAGCACCAGCTTGCGGAACGGGAGGTGCCACGCCTTCTGGAGCATCTCCTCCTCGACCTCGAGCCCGTCGCGGAACAGGATCACGACGAGCGCGACGATCGCCAGGTCGGCCACGAAGCCGGACGTCGGGTCGACCTCGAGCAGGCCCGTGGCGCCGTCGCCGAGCAGGAAGCCGGCCACCACGAACAGCGCCGTGAGCGACAGGAACGAGCGGCGCACGAGCCCCGACAGCAGCGCGCCCGCCATCAGCAACACGCCGAAGACTGCCACCGCCGGGTCGAACGCCCCCGCTGAGGTGGCGGCGACGAGCGTCACGCCGAGTAGAGTCGCACGCGTGCGCATCACGGTGCTCGGGAAGTCGCCGGCGTGGCAGGACGCGGGAGGGGCGTGCAGCGGCTACCTCGTCGAGGCCGACGGCCTGTGCCTGCTGCTCGACTGCGGCTGTGGCGTGTTCGGCAAGCTGCGCGAGTACCGCGAGTACTGGGAGGTCGACGCGGTCGTCATCTCCCACCTGCACGCCGACCACATCCTCGACCTCGTGCCGTACGCGTCGGCGCTCACCTACGCGCCGCGCCAGCAGCCGGTGCCGGTCGGCGGGCACCCGGGGACCGAGAGCCCTGCGCGCCCGCGACTGATCGCCCCGACCGGCGCGAGCGAGGCGCTGCGCCGCGTGTGCGGCGGCGCCGGGATGCGCGAGGAGCACATCGAGTCCGCCTTCGAGCTGAGCGAGTACACGCCCGAGGACACGTTCGAGCTGGGGCCGCTGTCACTGCGCTTCCGGCCGGTGCCGCACTTCATGCCCACGCACGCGGTCGAGCTGCGCGAGGGCGACTCCCGCTTCACGTTCAGCGCCGACTCCTCGCCCAGCGACGACCTGTGCGACTTCGCGCGCGACACCTCCCTGCTGCTGATCGAGGCCACCCTGCCGCGCCCCGAGCGCGAGGGCCCGCGCGGCCATCTCACCCCGGGCGAGGCGGGCGAGCACGGCCGCCGCGCGGGCGCCCGGCGGCTCGTGCTCACGCACTTCTCCGACGAGCTGGACGCGGAGTGGGCGCGCGGCGAGGCGCAGCGCTCCTACGGCGGGCCGGTCGACGTCGCCCACGAGGGCGCCGTCTACGAGCTCTGACCCGCGCTCCGCTTTCGGCGGCTCCTGCCGATAAGCAGTTCAGGAGCTCCTTTTGTCTTCCTCGGATTCCCAGATGGCCACTGACGGCGTGCGACTGCTGTCGCACCGTCCCTCCGTGCTCTACAAGGTCGAGCACCTCGCGACCGAGCCGGTCGACGGCGACATCGCCGTCGAGGGCCTCGTCCTGGCCGGCCCGTCCTGGTCGGAGAAGCTCAAGGAGCTGATGGGCACGCTGTCGCAGTCCGAGCGGGCATGCCTGTTCGCCGTGCTGCTCGCCGACGACCAGGCGCTGCCGCTCCCGGCCGACACGCTGCTCGACCGCTCGCGCTCTGACTGGTTCCCCGACTTCCTCTCGCGCGGGCAGATGAAGCCCCACTTCCAGCCGATCGTCGACCTGCGCTCGGGCGATGTCTTCGGCCGCGAGGCGCTGATGCGCGGCAAGCTCGGCGCCGTCGAGGTCCGCGGCGGCGAGCTTCTGGCCGCCGCCGAGGCGCACGACGCGCTGTTCTCCTTCGACTACCGGGCCCGCACCGCCGCGCTCGAGGTCGGCCTCCCGATGCTCCCCGACGGCGAGGTCCTGTTCGTCAACCTCGAGATCCGCGCGGTGCTCGACGTCGAGGGCTCGCTGCGCACCACGTGGCCGGCCGTCGGCCGCCTCGGCGCCGATCCCGGCCGGATCTGCCTCGAGCTGATCAAGCCCGAGCGCTGCCCGGACCGCGAGATGCTCTCGGAGCTCGTCGCCGCCCACCGCAAGCGCGGCGCGCTCGTCGCGCTGGACGACATGTCCGGCGGCACCGAGTCGCTGCAGTACCTCGAGCTCCTGCGCCCCGACATCGTCAAGATCGACAACGCCCTCACCGCCGGCATCCAGCACTCCCCGGCCCGCCGCCGCCTCGTCGCCGCGCTGGTCGACTGCGCCCACGAGCAGGGCTGCAAGGTGGTCGCCGAGGGCGTCGAGCGCGTCGACGAGTTCCAGGCGATGGCCGACCTCGGCGTCGACCTCGGCCAGGGCTACTACTTCGGCCAGCCGACCGACAAGCCGATGGCTGTCGATCCCCGGCTCGTCCGGCACCGCGCCGAGCTCGTCTGAGCGCCGTATGGACGGTGAACGTCGTATTGGTCGACGTTGACCACCGTATGCGTGGTCAACGTCGACTAACCCCCTCCCTACCCAGCCGCAGTTGACCTTGACGTTCACCCCAGGGCCAACGCGGTGACCCCCACCAGGATCCCCCCGGCGGCCAGCAGCCGGCGCGTCCGATCGCCCTCGGCGAGCACGGTCGTCCCGAGCAGCGTCCCGATCAGGATGCTCGTCTCCCGCGCCGGGGCCACGTAGGACACCGGCGCCCGCGCGAGCGCGTAGAGGATCAGGACGTACGCCAGCGGTGACAAGACACCGACGCCGACGGCCCGCCAGCGCGAGCGGTCCCAGGCCGGCCGGACGCCCCCGCGACGACGCGCGACCCACAGGCTCAACAGGAGCAGGTTGAACGTGTTGGTGCCCCAGTAGTAGACGAGCGGGTTGAGGCCCTCGCCGTCGACCGCCTGCTTGTCCCACAGCGTGTAGCCCGCGATCGCGACCCCGGTGAGCACCGCGAACAGCGTCCCCCCGCCGAGCCCCGGGCGGGCGACGAGCGAGAACACCGCGGTGACGACGATCGCGGCGCCGGCCACCGCCAGCAGGCTGGGCCGCTCGCCGAGCACGACGATCGCCGCCGTGGTGGAGAGCAGCGGGCCGGTGCCGCGGGCGAGCGGGTAGACGAGCGAGAGGTCGCCGGTCGCGTAGCCGCGCTGGAGCAGCGCGAAGTACAGCGCGTGCAGCGCCCCGCTGCCGGCCATCAGCCCGATCGCCGCCCAGGTCATGTCGGCCGCCTTCGGCGAACACGAGCACGGGCACCCAGAGCAGCGTCCCGGCCAGCGAGGAGAGCCACACGAAGCCGACGCCGCCCTCCGCTCCCTTGGCCAGGAAATTCCACGCCGCGTGGGCGAACGCGGCGCCGATCACGAGTGCGAGGACGGTGGCTGTCACTCGTTCAGCGTAGGTGGGTAGCCTCAGGAGACGGTGCCACAGGATCGCGACCTCTTCGCCAACTTCGAACGCATGCGGCGTGAGATGGACGAGCTGTTCGGCGACGTCTTCGACCGGCGCGTCGCTCCGCGCCGGGGCGGCTTCGTTCCCGCCGTCGACGTGTACTACGTGGGCGACCCGCCGCGGGCGATCGTGCGCGCCGACCTGGCGGGCATCGACCCCGACGAGATCGGGCTCGAGGTGCGCGGCCGCGAGCTGGTCCTGGCCGGGCGCCGCCCGCCCGAGCCCGGGGCGGACCGCGTGTACCAGCAGCTCGAGATCGAGCACGGCCCGTTCCGGCGCGTCGTCGCGCTCGGCGCCGACGTCGACGCGGACGCCGCCAGCGCCGCCTACGAGGACGGGATGCTGATCGTCGAGCTGCCTCTGCAGCCGCCCAAGCGCCCGCGCTCCGTCCCGATCGACACCGGCAGCACCGGCGGCGAGCGATGATCGCCGTCGGCCAGGGCGAGGTGCCGACCGAGGCGCCGGCGTCGCTGCCCGACACGCTCCCCGTCCTGCCGCTGCGCGACACGGTCACCTACCCGGACTCGCTGACCCCGCTGGCCGTCGGCCAGCCGCGCTCCGTCTCGCTCATCAACGACGTGCTGGCCGGCGACCGGATGCTCGTGATGGTCGCCAGCCGCGACCCCGAGGTGGAGGAGCCCGCGCCCGAGCAGCTCTACGACGTCGGCGTCGCCGGCACGGTCGCGCGCATGCTCAAGGTGCCCGACGGCTCCCTGCGCGTGCTCGTGCAGGCCGCGCAGCGGGTGCGGGTCACCGGCTGGTCCTCGACGGACCCGTACCTCGTCGCCGAGGTCGAGGAGCTGCCCGACGTCGTCGAGCGACGGCCCGGAGCTGGAGGCGCTCGCGCGCAACGTCCAGCAGATGTTCTCGCGCATCATCGAGCAGGTCCCGTACCTGCCCGAGGAGCTGCAGATGGCGGTGGCCAACCTCGAGGACCCGAGCGCGCTCTCGCACCTGATCGCCGGCTCGCTGCGGATCCCGACCGAGGAGCGCCAGTCGCTGCTCGAGGAGGTCGACGTCGCGAAGCGCCTGCGTCGCCTCTCGGAGATCCTCACGCGCGAGCTCGAGGTGCTCGACATCGGCACCAAGATCCAGACGCAGGTCCAGTCCGAGATGGACCAGACCCAGCGCGAGTACATCCTGCGCCAGCAGCTCAAGGCGATCCAGGAGGAGCTCGGCGAGCGCGACCCGGCCGAGGCGGAGGTCGAGGAGCTGCGCGAGCAGCTCGCCGCGCTCGAGCTGCCCGAGGGCGTCCGCAAGCAGGTGGACCGCGAGCTCTCGCGCCTGGAGAAGCTCCCGCAGGCCTCGGCCGAGCACGGCGTCATCCGCACCTGGCTGGAGTGGATCGCCTCGCTGCCGTGGAGCACGTCGACCGAGGACAACCTCGACCTCGCGCACGCGCGCAAGGTGCTCGACGCCGACCACTACGACATCGACCGCATCAAGGACCGCATCCTCGAGTTCCTCGCGGTCCGCAAGCTCACGCACGACGCCGGCGGCAGCTCGATCCTGTGCTTCGTCGGCCCGCCCGGCGTCGGCAAGACCTCGCTCGGCCGCTCGATCGCGAGCGCGATGGGCCGCCAGTTCGAGCGCATCAGCGCCGGCGGCGTCCGCGACGAGGCCGAGATCCGCGGCCACCGCCGCACCTACATCGGCGCCATGCCCGGGACGATCATCCGCGCGCTGCGCGACGCGGGCTCCCAGAACCCCGTGTTCATGATCGACGAGATCGACAAGATGGGCTCCGACTACCGCGGCGACCCGGCCAGCGCGATGCTCGAGGTGCTCGACCCCGAGCAGAACTCGACGTTCCGCGACCACTACCTCGACGTCCCGTACGACCTCTCGCGCGTCATGTTCATCACGACGGCGAACACGCTCGACACGATCCCCGGGCCGCTGCGCGACCGCATGGAGGTCATCCAGCTCGCCGGCTACACCGAGGAGGAGAAGCTCCAGATCGCCAAGCGCTACCTCGTGCCGCGCCAGATCGCGCGCAACGGGCTCAAGCGCTCGCAGATCGGCTTCACCGACACGGGGCTGAAGGCGATCATCGAGGAGCACACGCGCGAGGCCGGCGTGCGCAACCTCGAGCGCGAGATCGGCTCGGCGTGCCGCAAGGTGGCGCGCCAGGTCGCCGAGGGCACGTTCGAGAAGAAGGTGTCCGTCACGCGCGCCGCGGGTCCGCGAGCTGCTCGGCCGCCCGCGCTTCCCCTCCGACGTCAAGCGCCGCACCGCCGAGCCGGGCGTCGCCACCGGGCTCGCGTGGACGCCCGTCGGGCGGCGACGTGCTGTTCGTCGAGGCGAGCGCCATGCCGGGCAGCGGGAAGCTCACGATCACCGGCCAGCTCGGGGACGTGATGAAGGAGTCCGCGCAGGCCGCGCTCTCGTACGTGCGTGGCCACGCCGACCTGCCCGAGGACTGGTTCAAGACCCACGACGTGCACGTGCACGTCCCCGCCGGCGCGATCCCCAAGGACGGCCCGAGCGCCGGGATCACGATGGCCACCGCGCTGATGTCGCTGGTGACCGACCGGTGTGTGCGCGACGACACGGCGATGACCGGCGAGTTGACGCTCACCGGACTGGTGCTCCCGATCGGCGGGCTGAAGGAGAAGGCGCTCGCGGCCCAGCGCGCCGGGGTCAAGCGGGTGCTCGCCCCGCGGCGCAACGAGCCCGATCTGGAGGACTTCCCGGACAACCTGCGCGAGGGAATGGAGTTCGTCTGGGTGAGCGAGGTCGGCGAGGTGTTCGAGGCCGCGCTCGATGGGCGCTGATCCTGGGTATGCTCGCCGAAGGCCCGAGAATTGACACCGAGAGAGGGTGGTATGGCTTCAGCGAAGAAGAAGGCCGCCAAGGCCCAGAAGGCGGCCGTGAAGGCGAGGTACAACCCCTACGTCCAGAAGGTCGTGGAGGACGAGGACCTGCGCCAGAGCATCGTCCAGGCCTACGAGTCCAGCCGTGACGCGATTTCCCGGCTGAACAACGGCAAGTCGCCCTCCAAGCAGATCTTCGACGACAAGAAGCTGCAGAAGGAGATCAGGGAGGCCGCGGAGAACTTCCGCGACGCCGCCGTGACGCTCCGGGAGGCGCCCAAGCGCAAGCGCAAGGGCGGCCTCGGCCGGCTCCTGCTGCTCGGCATCGTCGGCGGGGCCGTGGCGCTCGCCGTCTCGGAGGGCCTCCGCAAGAAGGTCCTCGACGCGCTGTTCGGAGCCGAGGAGGAGTTCGAGTACACCTCGCCCACCACCTCGTCGCCGTCGCCCCAGACCGCGGGCACGACGACCTAGCGCGCCGAGCGCACACCAGCTGTCTTGAAGGGCGCCCCCGGGGCGCCCTTCTCGTTTCTGCGGGTCGCCAGCCACACCCCGACGCTGACGAGCACCAGCCCGACGGCGAGCGGCACGCGCACCGGCTCGCCGAGGAGCACGACGCCGAGCACGGCGGCCACGATCGGGACGCTGAACATCCACGACGCGACGACCGACGCCTCGCCGCGGCGCAGCAGCGTGGTGAACAGCAGCTGGCCGCCCGCCGCGCCGAACAGGCCGGCGAACAGCACGGTGGCGGCGAGCGTGACGGACATCGTCGGCTCCGCCTCCGTGGACGCGGCGAGCGCGATCAGCACCGGCGCGCCGAGCGCGTGCTGGGCCGCGACGATGCCGAGCACCGGCTGGGTCGGGGTGGCGCGCGTGATCAGCGTCCCGGCCGCCCAGCAGACCGCGCTCCCGAGCAGCGCCGCGACGGCGGCGGCCGAGGCGGCGGAGACCTCGTGCGCGCTGACCACGGCGACGCCCGTGAACCCGAGCAGCACGCCGGCCATCCGCCCCCGGGTGAGGCGCTCGCCGAGCAGCAGGTGGGCGCCGACCGCGACGAGCACCGGCTGCGTGTAGATGATCGCCGCGGCGGGCCCCGCGCCGATCGCCTCCAGGCCGATGAGCTGCAGCCCGACGAAGCCGACGACGTTGGTGGCGGCGAGCAGCGCGGCGACGCGCCAGCTCCCGCCGCGCATCGCCCCGAGCGCGGGGGCCAGCGCGAGCGCGCCGATCGTCGTGCGGCCCGCCGCGATCCACAGCGGCGGCGCCTCGCGCAGCGCCGTGCGCTGCGCGATGAACGTCAATGCCCAGATCAGGCACAGCGCCACGGCGAGGGCCGCGGAGCTGGGCCGCTCGCCCTTGCTCATGGCACGTCCCTACCCCACACGCGGAATTCCCGGTGCGGGAAACCGCACACCCGAAAACCGGTTACCTCTGATTCGCCGAGGTCGCGTCCCGAAGAACATCTCGGCATGAACTCGAAGCTCCGCACCGCGGTCCTGATCGCCCTCGTGGCGGTGGTCGCGGCCCTGCTCCCCTCCACGGCCGGCGCCGGCAAGGCGACCAAGGTCACGGTCGGCAACGGCTTCTACGGGCCGGCCGACGTGACGGTCAAGAAGAACGCCAAGGTCCGCTGGAACTGGGACGGCGGCTTCGAGCTCCACGACGTCACCGTGAAGTCCGGACCCAAGCGGTTCCACTCGCCCACGCAGGCGAGCGGCACCTACGCGCACAAGTTCTCCAAGCCAGGGAAGTACGTCCTCTACTGCACGCAGCACGAGGGCATGACGATGAAGGTCGTCGTCAAGAAGCGCTGAGCAGGGACGCTCGCCGGCAGGGATGCCGGTTATGCGCTGAACACGCCGCGGGCGCGCCAGAGTGCCCGGGGCGACCCCTTCAGGCGGAGTCGCCGGGTGGCCAGGGCCCGTTTCGGGTCCAGGCGCCCGGCGATGACGTCCACGAAGTCGTCGAAGCGGACGACCAGCTCGACGTCCGGGTCCGTGACCCGGCCGGCGCCGGCCGCGGTCGAGCCGTTGTCCAGGCGCAGGTGCCACGGCTCGGCGTCGGGGAACTCCCACTGCAGCGTCATCGGGCCCTCGGGCGCCGTGCGCGGGTCGACCGCGCGGCGCACGCTGTCGAACAGCAGCGCCATCGACTCCGGGTCGCGCGCGGCGCCGCCGTTCTTCTCGCCCAGGAAGCCGGCCCGCAGCATCGCCAGCCCGCGCTCCGCGCGCTGCTCGACCGGCAGGTCCATCGGCAGGATCTGCGGCCCGGGCAGGGTCTCGAGCGGGAGCCCGGCCATCCGCATCTTGGACTCGAAGGAGCGCGCGCCCTCGGTGTAGATCTCCTCGAGCGTGAAGCCGAAGCACTCGGTGTACGAGCGGTTCCAGTTCGGCGGCACGAAGACGGCGACCGAGACCGGGAACACCTCGCGCAGCAGGTCGGCCACCGCGGCGGGGATCTCCTCCGGGTCCTCGCGCGCGAGATCGTGCAGCAGCTTCACCCCGAAGCCGATGTGGCGCTGCTCGTCCTGGGCGACGTGGTACATGCCCTCGCGGAAGCCGGGGAGCATGTCCTTGCGCTCCAGGTAGTCCTGGATGAAGTGCTGGCCCGGCTGGGCGAGCGACGCCTCGACGACGAAGTGGTACATCGTCACCGCGCGGGCGAGCGAGGCGCGCGAGCGGTCCTTGCGCAGCTCGTCGGTGACGCGGTCCAGGTGCTCGAAGGTCTTGCGGAAGCCCCACGTGAGCTCCGGCTCGGTGGCGCGCAGCGCGTCGGCCACGGTGCCGTTCCCGCGCTCGACGACCTCGTGCATGAAGCGGTGGAAGAAGATCGAGTGGCGCGCCTCGTCGACCTGCTGGGTCGTGAGGAAGTACTTCTGCTCCTCGAGCGGGGCGGCGTCGATGAACGGCGAGAGGTCGTCGGCGACGGCGTCCTCGCCGTGGAAGAACATCGAGTAGTTCCACAGCGCGGCGTTGCGCTCGAGGTCGGAGAAGCCCTCGTGCCACTGGACCCGGTCCTGGGAGAAGTCCAGCTCGGTGGCCTTCCAGTTGCCCTTCTCCCACCGCGCGTACAGATCCTCGTAGGAGATCTTGTCCATCGCGCTCATCGGATCCGCTCCTCCAGCTCGCCCGCAAGTCGGTCGATCGCGATGCGATCCTGCTGGAGGCTATCCCGCTGACGCAGTGTCACTGTGTGATCTTCGACCGACTGATGGTCGATCGTGACGGCGAACGGGGTGCCGATCTCGTCCTGCCGGCGGTAGCGCTTGCCGATGTGCCCGGAGGCGTCGTACTCGGCGCTCATGCGCGGCCGCAGCTCCTCGTAGACCTGGCGCGCGAGCTCGGGGTGGCCGTCCTTGCGCAGGAGCGGGAGCACCGCCACCTTGACGGGCGCGATCTTCGGGTCCAGGCGCAGCACCGTGCGCTGCTCGCCGCCCTGCTCGTCCTCGTCGTAGGCGTCGCACAGCAGCGCGAGGATCGTGCGCCCGACGCCCGCGGCGGGCTCGATCACGTGCGGGAGGTAGCGCTCCTTGGTCTGCTGGTCGAGGTACTCGAGCTTCTCGCCGGAGAACTCCTGGTGCTGGCGCAGGTCGAAGTCGCCGCGGTTGGCGATGCCCTCCAGCTCCGACCAGCCGATCGGGTACAGGTACTCGACGTCGCTGGTGGCGGTCGAGTAGTGCGACAGCTCGTCGGCGTCGTGCGCGCGCAGGCGCAGCTTCTCGCGGTCGAGGCCGAGCTTGACGTACCACTCCATGCGCTCGTGCAGCCAGTGCTCGTACCACTGCTGCGCCTCGGCGGGCGGCACGAAGAACTCCATCTCCATCTGCTCGAACTCGAGCGTGCGGAAGACGAAGTTGCCCGGGGTGATCTCGTTGCGGAACGACTTGCCGATCTGCGCGATGCCGAACGGCGGCTTCTTGCGCGAGTACTGCAGCGTCTGCTTGTAGTCGAGGAAGATGCCCTGGGCGGTCTCGGGGCGCAGGTAGACGGTCGAGCCGGTCTCGGCGACGGGGCCGATGTGGGTCTCGAACATCAGGTTGAAGTTGCGCGGCTCCGAGAGCTCGCCGCCGCACACCGGGCAGCGCAGCGGCTCGTCGGGGTCCTGGCCGCGCTCGTCGGCGGCCTCGCGCAGGTGGTCCTCGCGGAAGCGCTGCTTGCACTTGCCCAGGCACTGCACCAGCGGATCGGTGAAG
Organism: uncultured Solirubrobacteraceae bacterium; assembly: GCA_963723395.1. GTDB lineage: Bacteria > Actinomycetota > Thermoleophilia > Solirubrobacterales > Solirubrobacteraceae > DATFQI01. The sequence continues at coordinate 15,422 of CAVRQL010000021.1, forward strand.
CCGGCGAGGTGGCCGGAGGCCTCCCACGTGCGCGGGTGCTGGATGATCGCCGAGTCCAGCGCGACGATGTCGTCGCGCTCCTGGATCATCGCCTTCCACCAGGCGCCGGTGACGTTGTTCTTCAACAGCACGCCGTAGTGCCCGTAGTCGTACGTGTTGGCGATCCCCCCGTAGATCTCCGAGGCGGGGAAGATCAGCCCCCGCCGCTTGCAGAGGGAGACGATCTTTTCCATGGTCACGACGTCGCTCATTGCGGCTGAGATTAGAGGGATGGCGCCTATACTCGGCCGCCGCATGCCGATCTACGAGTACCGCTGTGAGAACGGGCACCTCTTCGAGGTGATGCAGAAGATGTCCGACCCGCCGGTGACCAGCTGCGAGGAGTGCGGCGCGTCGGTCCAGCGCGTCTTCCACCCGGTGGCGGTGCACTTCAAGGGCTCCGGCTTCTACAACACGGACTACGGCACCGCCAAGCGCAAGCGCGAGACCGAGAAGTCGGCGAGCGACGGCGCGGCCAAGAACGACGCCAAGCAGGCCGACAAGAAGTCCGACTCCAAGTCCTCGGACTCGTCGTCGTCCTCCTCCTCGAGCTCCGGCTCCTCGTCCGACTCATAAGCGCCGCTGATGGCGGCTGCGGCGAACCGTCATTGGAGCTTTTGGCGGTGCGTTGCGAGACTGGCTGAGTGTCCCCACGCCATGCCGGCCTCCTCGGGGCCCTCGCCGCCATCTGGGGCGGCTCCTATCTCCTGATCAAGTACGCGCTCGAGGACCTCTCGGCGCCGATGGTCGTGTGGGGCAGGGTGGTGATCGCGGCGGTCGTGCTGCTCGTGGCGCTGCGGATCACGGGCGGGAGCGCGGCGGTGCGCGGCGCGGGGCGCGACCTGCGCGAGCGCCCGCGGACGGCGCTGCTGCTGGGCGTGCTGGCCGTGGCGCTGCCGTTCATGCTGATCACGCTCGGCGAGCTGGAGGTGCCGAGCGGGCTGACCGCCGTGCTGATCTCGCCCGCCTCGCTGTTCGTGGCGCTGTTCGCGCCGTTCATCGACCCCAGCGAGCGGATCAACCGCCGCCAGGCGATGGGCATGCTGATGGGGCTCGGCGGGGTGGCGCTCGTCGTCGGCGTCGAGTCCGTGCAGTCGGTCGGGGAGTTCCTCGGCGCGCTGGCGATGATCGGCGCGGCCGTGTGTTACGCGCTGTCGAGCTTCGTGGTCAAGGGCCGCTACGGGCACATGGCGGCGATGCAGACGTCGCTCATCTCGATCACGGTGACGAGCGTGGTGCTGGCGCCGGTCGCGCTCGCGACGCTGCCGTCGTCGCTGCCCGGGCTGCGCGCGAGCGCCGCGGTGCTCGTGCTCGGCGCCGTCGGGACCGCGCTGGCGTTCGTGATCTTCTACAAGCTCATCAACGAGGTCGGCGCCGGGCGGGCCTCGCTCGTCTCCTACCTGGCCCCCGCCGTGGCGCTCGGCTACGGCGCGGTGCTGCTCGACGAGGAGATCACCGCGGCCGCGCTGGTCGGCCTCGCGCTGATCCTGGCCGGCGTCTACATCGCCTCGCGTAGGAGCGTTTCGCCTGGGGTAGGCAAACCCCCATGGGACGAGAGGCGCAGGAGATTCAGCAGGAATGGGACGAAGACCGCTGGGCTGGCATCGACCGGCCCTACGACGCCGATGCCGTCGCGCGACTGAGCGGCAGCGTCCAGGTCGAGCACACGCTGGCGCGCAGGGGCGCCGAGAAGCTGTGGGGTCTCCTCGAGCGCGAGGACCGCTTCGTGCGGGCGCTCGGCGCCTCGACGGGCAACCAGGCCGTCCAGCAGGTCCAGGCCGGGCTCGAGGCGATCTACCTGTCCGGCTGGCAGGTGGCTGCCGACGCCAACCTGGCCGGCCAGATGTACCCGGACCAGTCGCTGTATCCCGCCAACTCCGTCCCTGACGTCGTCCGCCGGATCAACTCGGCGTTGACGCGGGCCGACCAGATCGCCCACGCGGAGGGCGACGACTCGACGGACTGGTTCGCGCCGATCGTGGCCGACGCCGAGGCCGGCTTCGGCGGCGCTCTGAATTGCTTCGAGCTGACCAAGGCGATGATCGAGGCGGGCGCCGCGGGCGTCCACTTCGAGGACCAGTTGGCCTCCGAGAAGAAGTGCGGCCACATGGGCGGCAAGGTGCTGCTCCCGACCGCGCACGCGATCCGCAACCTCGTCTCCGCGCGCCTCGCCGCCGACGTGAGCGGGGTGCCGACCGTGTTGGTGGCGCGGACCGACGCCGACGCGGCGGACATGATCACCTCCGACGTCGACGAGCGCGACGCCGAGTTCATCACCGGCGAGCGCACCGACGAGGGCTTCTACCGCACCAACCCGGGCGTCGAGCAGGCGATCGCGCGGGCGCTGGCCTACGCGCCGTACGCGGACCTGATCTGGTGCGAGACCTCAGAGCCGGACTACGACCACGCGCGGCAGTTCGCCGAGGCGGTCCACGAGCAGTTCCCGGACCAGAAGCTCGCCTACAACTGCTCGCCGTCCTTCAACTGGAAGTCCAAGCTCTCCGACGACGAGATCGCGTCCTTCCAGGACGAGCTCGCGAAGCTCGGCTACGTGTTCCAGTTCGTCACGCTCGCCGGCTTCCACTCGCTGAACCTGGCGATGTTCGAGCTGGCCGACGGCTACCGGGAAGGCGGGATGGCGGCGTTCTCGGCGCTCCAGCAGAAGGAGTTCGCCGCCGAGGATCGCGGCTTCACGGCGACCAAGCACCAGCGCCAGGTCGGCGCGGGCTACTTCGACGACGTGGCCGAGGTCATCTCGGGCGGTGCGGTCTCGACCGGCGCGCTCGACGGCAGCACCGAATCGGCTCAGTTCTGAGCTAGCCCTTGAGGAACCGGTCGACGGCGCGCTGCTTCTCGGCGTCGTCGACCACGAGTCCCGCTCCGCCGTCGGGGAGCGTGACCGCGCCCGAGGGCTTGAGCACGCGCGCGTCGGCACTGCCGCCGATCAGCTCGGCCCCGACGAGGCCGAGCAGCGACGGGCCGGCCATGTCGGACTGCACCGCGCGGGGCGCGGCCCATGACACCCACGGCAGGCGGATGAAGGTCTCGACGGAGATCACCTTGTCGCGGATGGCGCCGAGGATCTTCTGCTGGCGGCGGGCGCGGGTGCGGTCGTCCTCGCGCTTGTTGCAGTCGTTCTTGCGCGTGCGGGCGAGGGCCAGCGCCTGCTTGCCGTCGATCTCGTGCTCGCCCGCCTTCAGACGCAGCGTGTAGCCGCCGTTGCGCGTGCCGCCGTTGATCTTCGAGACGACGCAGCCGCCCTTGTAGGTGACGCCGCCGAGCGAGTCGATCAGCTGCGGGAAGTTCTCGAAGTTGACTTCGACGAGGTGGTTGACGTCGATGCCGAGGTAGCTCTCGACCGTCTTGATCGCCAGCGACGGGCCGCCGATCGCGTACGCGGCGTTGATCTTGTTGCGGCCGTGGCCCGGGATGTCGACGACCGTGTCGCGCGGGATGCTGAGCGTGGCGTTGGCCCCGCCGCCGACGCGCATCAGCAGGATCGAGTCCGACCGCGACGGTGACCCGATCGTCTGGGCTCCCGCCTCCTTGGTGCCCTTGGACCGGGCGTCGGAGCCGAGCACCAGCACCGTCTGCGGGCTGGTCAGCGTGTAGCCGGCGCCCGACAGCTGGCGCTCGGCCGCGGTGGAGATCTTGGACTCCTGGATCTGCGCGGAGATCAGGAAGAGGACGACCGAGATGAGGATCCAGCCGGTGGCCGCCAGCGCGAGGTACTTGACGATCCGCCCGACGGTGATGCGGCGGCCGCCCAGCCCCTTGAACCGGCCCTTGAAGGGGTTCTTCCGGCGGCCGTGGACCTCGTACTCCGGGCGCTCCTCGGCCCCGCCCGGCTCGAGGCGCTCGTCGTCCTTCCCCTTCAGGAAACGGGGCCTTGCGCGGTAGGTGGTGTAGGGGCGGTCGTCGTCGTCGGCCATGAGCGGGGCGGTAATGTGGCCGGCGTGGCCGAGGGATGCGTCATCGGCGTCGATCTCGGCGGAACCAAGCTGCTGGCCGGTGCGCTGGACGCTGATCTGGCGGTCCATCACCGTACCAACCGCCCTGTTCTGGGCCTGGATCAGGCGGAGCTCGTCGGGCTCGTCGCGCACGCCGTCGAAGAGGTCAGCACCGCCGTCGGCGGGCAGGTCGACGCGGTCGGATTCGGGATCCCCTGCACGTTCGACTCGCGCACCGGGATGGCCGTCCAGGCGGTCAACCTCCCGCTCGCCGATCTGGCCTTCGCGGAGATCATGGCCGACCGGCTCGGGCCTGCCGGTCTACGTCGACAACGACGCCAACTGCGCGATCCTCGCCGAGGCGCGCGCGGGCGTCGGCAAGGGCTGCAGCGAGATCGTCCTGCTCACCCTGGGGACCGGCATCGGCAGCGGGATGTACCTGCGCGGGGAGGTCTACCGCGGCTATCTCGGCGCCGGGGCGGAGATCGGCCACATGGTCGTGGAGATGAACGGCCGCCCGTGCCAGGGCAACTGCCCGAACTGGGGCTGCCTGGAGTCGGTCGCCTCCGGGACGGCGCTGGTGCGCGAGGTCTCGCTGTCGGTGGCGCGGCGCCCCGACACCGCGATCGGACGCGCGCTGGAGTCGGGCCGCGAGCTGACCGGCCCGATGATCACCGAGCTCGCCCAGGAAGGCGACCCGGTGGCCTGCGACGCCATCAAGGTGATCGGCCGCGCGCTCGGCGTCGGCGTCGCGAACATCGTGAACATCTTCAATCCCCAGCTCGTGGTGATCGGCGGCGGCGTCAGCGCGGCGGGCGAGATGCTGCTGGAGCCGGCGCGCGAGGTCGTCGCGCGCCGAGCGCTGCGGCCCGCCAAGGACGACGTGCGGCTCGAGATGGCGGCGTTCGGCGCCGAGGCGGGGATGATCGGCGCCGCGCTGCTGGCGCGCGAGCGCCCCGACGACGTGCCCTCCTCCGCCGGCTCCTCCCGGCGCGGGCGCACGCGGGTGTCATGAGCGGCCGATCTCGTCGTGTGCCCGACGCCGATCGGGAACCTCGAGGACGTCACGCTGCGCGTGCTCGCCGCGCTGCGCGACGCCGACGTGGTCGCCTGCGAGGACACGCGCCGCACGCGGGTGCTGCTCGAGCGCTACGGGGTGCAGGCGAAGCTCGTCAGCTACCACGAGCACAACGAGCGCGAGCGGGCGGCCGAGCTGGTCGAGCGCATGAGCGGCGGCGCGGTCGTCGCGCTGGTCTCCGATGCGGGGATGCCGCTGGTGTCCGATCCCGGCTACGTGCTCGTGCAGGGGTGCGTGGCGGCGGGGCTGTCGGTCGAGGTGCTCCCGGGTCCTTCTGCGGCGTTGGCGGCTCTGGTCGCCTCGGCGCTGCCGGCGGACGCCTGGCGGTTCGCGGGGTTCCTGCCGCGCAAGCGCTCGGCGCTGGTGGAGGTGCTTGGGGTCGCCGGAGACGCTGGTCGCCTTCGAGTCGCCGCGGCGCGTCGCCTCGACCCTGGCCGTGCTCGCCGAGATGGATCCTTCGCGGCCGGCGGTGGTGTGCCGGGAGCTCACCAAGCTCCACGAGGAGGTCGTCCGGGGGACGGCTTCCGAGTTGGCTGCGCGGTATGCGCTCTGAAGGGCCGCGAGGCGAGGTCGTGCTGGTGATCGGCGGCGCCACGCCGCCGTCGGGCGCCGACCCGGCGGCGATCGCCGCGGTCCGGCGGCTGATCGAGGCGGGTGCCCGGCCGCGCGTCGCCGCGTCGGTGGTGGCCGAGTTGACCGGCGCGGGCGCGAACGAGCTGTACAAGGCCGCTGCCGAGAGCTGAAGGTCAACGGCGGCTGGGTGGGGTGGTGAGGGAGCCGCCCGCGAGGCGGCTACACGACGTTCTGCACCGCATGCGTCCAGAACGTCGTATTGGTCGACGTTGACCGCGATATAGGCGGTCAACGTCGACTAACCCCCTCCCTACCCAGCTGCAGTTGACGTTCGTCCCTGCAACAACTCTGCGCAGCCGTGTAACAAACCCGTGGAAAACACGGGTTTCCGGGAGGCCGTGACGTACCGTCGGTCACGTGCTCGCGCTCCTCGCCGCCCTCCTGATCCCGCCCGTCCCGGGTGACGTGACGCGCGCGTTCGACGTCGGCCGCAACCCGTTCGCCGGAGGGCAGCACCGCGGCGCGGACTTCGCGGCCGCGCCCGGGACGACCGTGCGGGCGGCGTGCGCGGGGAGGGTCGAGGTGGCGGGCCGCGTCGGCACCAGCGGCCGGGTCGTCACGATCGCCTGCGGCCGGCTCCGGGTGACCGCGATGCCGCTCGCAAACACGGCGGTGCACGCGGGCGACGAGGTCCGCCGCGGCGCGCGGATCGGCACCGCGGCGCGGCAGCGAAGCGCACGCCGGCCTCCACCTCGGCGTCCGCCGGCAACGCGAGCGCTTCGGCTACATCGACCCCGTCCCGCTGCTCGCCCGCCGACCGGTCGCGGCCGCCACCGATCGGACCGCCGCCCGCGACGCGCGCGCCACCCACCACCTCACCCACACGTGCGCCGTCGGCCACGCAGCCCGCCACGGCCACGGGTTCGAGTCCGCCGGCGCTCGCACCCTGGCCGGTGTGGGCGGGTCTGGCGCTGCTGCTGTCCGGCGCGACGACCGCGAGACGTGCGCGGAAGCGGCGCGCCGCACGCCCACGGGCGGCGCCGCAACAGGTACCGTCGCCTCCATGAGCGAGCTCGTGATCGGCTTCGGACTCGGCTTCTTCGTCGCCGCGCAGCTCGGGCCGCTGTCGCTGCTCGCGATCCGGTCGACGCTGCGCAGCGGCGCGCGGATCGGGCTGGCGATCGGCGCGGGCGTGGCGGTGATCGACACGCTGTACGCCGCGGCCGGGGCGGCCGGCGCGGCCGGGCTGCTGGAGATCGAGCCGCTGCGGGTGGCGTTCGGGCTGATCGGCGCCGCGGTGCTGATCTACCTCGGCGTCCGCACGCTGGTGAGCGCGTTCCGGGTGCGGCTGGGCGGCGAGGTGGAGGCCGAGGTCGGCACGCCGCGCCGGGCGTTCGCGACCGCGCTCGGGGCGACCGCGTCGAACCCGCTGACGATCGCGTCGTGGGCGGCGATCTTCACCGCCGCCTCGACGGCCGGCGCCGCGCACGGAGCGGGCATCGCGCTGCTGCTCGCCGGCGTCGGGCTGGGGAGCATGACCTGGATGGCGATCCTCGCCACCGGGGTGAGCATCTCCCGCCGCTGGGTCGGCGACCGCGCGCTGCAAGCCGTCGACGGGCTCGCCGGCATCGGGCTGATCGGCTTCGGCGGCCTGCTGGCCTGGCGCACCGCGAACGAGTAGGCGCGCCCGCGCCCGCGCCGCGCCCCCCGCCGCGCCCGCGCCGCGCCGCGCCACCGCGCGACTTGCCGGAAACCGGCCCGCCTGAGAGAGTCGCCGCCGTGGGTTTCCTGGACGACGCGCTCGGCTCTTTCACCCTCGACTACTTCAACGGCCCGCAGATCGTCGGCCGCCGCGCGCGCAAGCTGCTCGAGGAGGGCGCCCGCGCCCCGGCGACCATCGCCGGGATCACCGTCACGCGCACGCAGATCGGCGAGCACGGCTCCGACACGAACGACTTCGTCTTCGCCTACGCGCTCGACGTCCGCGCGCCCACCGGGCCGTTCCGCGCCGGTGTGCGCCAGCGGCTCGACTACCACCGCTGGCGGGCGCACGTCGGCGCCGAGGTCGTGGTCGCGTTCGACGACGAGCACGTGATCATCGACTGGCCGCAGACTCTGCAGGACTGGGGGATCAAGCCCGACACGGTCAACCCCCACAGCTGGAAGACGCTCGACGAGTTGCCCGCCGACGGCGTGACGGATCGCGTCGCCGAGAAGGACCGCAAGAAGCTCGCCGACCTCGAGTCCGCGGAGGCGACGATCGTCGCGAACCGCGGCGTCCGCGCGCTGGGCATGGAGAGCGAGGAGACGCGGATCCTCGACGTCGAGCTGCGGCTGGCCGACGGGCGCGCGCTCCAGCTGCGCACGGAGCGGATCCACGTTCCCGACTACGCGCGCCACCGGCTTGCGCCCGGCGTCGTGCTGCCCGTCGGCTACGACGCCAAGCGGCCCGAGCGCGTCCGCATCGACTGGCTCGCCCTCGTCAACGAGCCGCTGCGCGAGGCGGCCGTCCCCGAGTGGACCGGCGCGCCCAGAGCCCGAGGCCCGCGAGTTCGACCCGCTGGCGATGACCGAGAAGGTCGCCGGGATGTTCGGCGTGAAGCTGCCCGACCAGGAGGCGATCGCGAGCGCGCCCGCCCCCGCCGCGGGCGCGGCGACCGAGCACGGCGCCACGTTCGACCGCTGGATCGACCTCAAGGCCGAGATGGAGGTGACGGGCGTCGGGCGCAAGGACCGCGACGCCTGGGCCGCCGCCCGCGAGCCGTCCGTGACGAGCTGGAAGGACCTCGACCGCCACTGGTCGAAGGCGATGGGGCGCGACCCCGCGCTCGCCGACCGGTTCGGCGCCCGCTACTCGCAGGCGGTGCAGGCCCGGCTCTCCGGCGGCGGCTCGCACATGAGCGCGGGCTGACGAGGCCGCGCGGCGCCCGGGTTTGAACCCGCGCCGCCGCTAGCCTTGACCGCGCCGATGAGCTTCTACGTCACCACCCCGATCTACTACGTCAACGCGGCCCCGCACCTGGGTCACGCGTACTCGACGATCGGGGCCGACATCCTCGCCCGCCACCACCGCCAGCGCGGCGAGGACGTCTTCTTCCTCACCGGCACCGACGAGCACGGCGAGCCGGTCGCGCTCGCGGCCGAGCGCGAGGGCGTGACGCCGAAGGAGCTGGCCGACCGCAACGCCGCCCGCTTCGAGCAGCTGATGCCCCGCATCAACGCCTCCAACGACTTCTTCATCCGCACGTCGGACCCGCGCCACAAGGAGCGCGTCCAGGCGTTCATGCAGCGGATCTACGACAACGGCCACGTCTACAAGGGCCTCTACGAGGGCTGGTACTGCCCCCGCTGCGCGGACTTCAAGGCCGAGAACGAGATCGCGGAGGGCAACACCTGCCCGATCCACCGCATCCCGCTCGACCGCGAGAACGAGGAGAACTGGTTCTTCCGGCTGTCCGCCTTCCAGGAGCAGCTCGAGGCGCTCTACGCCGGCCGGCCGGACTTCGTGTTCCCGCCGCAGCGCTCCAACGAGGCGCGCTCGTTCATCACCGGCGGCCTCAACGACATCAGCCTCAGCCGGGCGAAGCTCACCTGGGGCGTCGAGGTCCCGTGGGACCCCGCGCACGTGTTCTACGTCTGGTTCGACGCGCTGCTGAACTACTACACGGCGCTCTCCTTCGGCGCCGGCGAGCGCGACCGCACGGCCGAGCTGTGGCCGGCCACGCTGCAGATCCTCGGCAAGGACATCCTCAAGTTCCACGCCGTCATCTGGCCGGCGATGCTGCTCGCCGCCGGCGAGGAGCTGCCGGAGCGGCTGTTCATCCACGGCTACCTGACCATGAAGGACGCCTCGGGCGAGGACGTGAAGATGTCCAAGTCGCTCGGCAACGTGCTCGACCCGTTCGAGGTCATGGACAAGTTCGGCACCGATGCGCTCCGGTACTACTGCTTCCGCGAGGTCTCCTTCGGTCAGGACGGCGCGGTGTCGACGGCCGGCTTCGAGTCGCGCTACGAGTCCGAGCTCGCCAACGACTACGGCAACCTCGCCTCTCGCTCTATCGCGATGATCGCGCGCTACCGCGACGGCGTCACGCCCGACGTCGAGCCCGAGGCGGCGCTCGCCGGCGACTTCGAAGGGCTGTCCGCCGAGGTCGTCGACCTGCTGGACCGCGCGGAGATCACGCAGGCGCTGGAGCGCATCTGGCAGCGCGTGCGGCGGCTCAACCGCTACGTCGAGGAGCAGGCGCCCTGGAAGCTGGCCAAGGACGACGACGCGCAGGACCGGCTCGACACCGTCCTGCGCTCGCTCGCCGAGGGCCTGCGCGTGGTCACCGTGCTGCTGCACCCGTACATGCCGGAGACCACCGAGCGGCTGATGGGCGCACTCGGGCAGGACGGCGGCTTCGCGATCGAGGCGGCCCGCTTCGGCGCGGGCGGGGCCGGCACCGTCACCACGCTGGACCCGCCGCTGTTCCCCAAACAGCCGTGATCGACTCCCACACCCACCTCGACCGCGGCCCCGCGCCGGAGGCCGAGCTGGTCGCGTCCGCGCGCGAAGCGGGCGTCACCCGAATGCTCACCGTCGGCACCGACCCCGAGTCCTCGCGGCACGCGATCCGCGCCGCGATCGTCCACCGCGAGGTGTTCGCCGCCGTCGGCCTGCACCCCAACGAGACGACCGGCTACGACGACGCGGTCATGGACGAGCTGCGCGGGCTCGCGCACCACCCCGACGTCCGCGCGATCGGCGAGACCGGCCTCGACGACTACCGCGACTACGCGCCCGCGCGCCGACCAGGAGCGCGCGTTCGCCGCCCACATGGCGCTGGCCCGCGAGCTGGACAAGCCGCTCGTCATCCACACCCGCGCCGCCGAGGACGACACGATCGCGATGCTCGACGAGGGCGCCCAGGGCCTCGAGGTGATCCTGCACTGCTTCTCGATGCCCGACCGGCTCGACGAGTGCCTCGAGCGCGGCTGGTGGATCTCGTTCGCCGGCAACGTCACCTACCCCAAGGCGCAGGACCTCGCCGAGGCGGCCGCGCGCACGCCGCTCGACCGCATGCTGGTGGAGACCGACGCCCCGTACCTGACGCCGCAGGCGGAGCGCAAGCACCGCAACCAGCCGGCCTTCGTCGTTCACACCGCGCGCTTCGTCGCCGAGGCCAAGGGCGTCTCCTACGAGGAGCTGGAGGCCGCCGTCGAGGCCAACGCGGCCCGGCTGTTCGGCTGGTGAGCGACCTCCCGGCGCAGGCCAGCCTGCGCCGCATGAAGCAGTTCGGGATCCGCCCGATCCGGGACCTCGGGCCAGAACTTCCTGATCGACTCGAACCTCCTCGAGGTGATCTCGCGCGCGGCCGAGCTGGGCGAGGACGACGTCGTGCTGGAGGTCGGCGGCGGGCCTCGGCGTGCTGTCCGAGCACCTCGCCGAGCGCGCGCGCCACGTCCATGTCGTCGAGCTGGACCGGAGGCTCGAGCCGCCGCTGCGCGACGCGCTCGACTCCCACCCCAACGCGACCCTGCACTTCGCCGACGCGGTCAAGCTCGACCTCGCCGCGCTCGACCCGGCGCCCACCAAGGTCGTCGCCAACCTGCCCTACGGCGTCGCCGCCAGCGTGATCCTGCGCACCGTCGAGAGCCTGCCGACCGTCACGACGTGGGTGGCGATGGTGCAGAAGGAGGTGGGGGAGCGCTTCGCCGCCAAGGCCGGCACCGGCGCCTACGGCGTCCCGTCGGTGCTCGCCCAGCTGGCGTGCGACGTGAAGGTGATCCGCCCCGTGTCGAGGAACGTGTTCTTCCCGGTGCCCAACGTCGACTCCGTCCTCCTCCGGCTGCTGCGGCGCGGCGAGTCGCCGCCGCCGGAGCTGCGCGCGCTCGTCCAGCAGGGCTTCGCCCACCGCCGCAAGGCGCTCGCCCGGTCGGTCTCGCTCAGGGGCGGCGACCGCGACGCGCTGCGCGCGGCGCTCACGGACATGGGGCAGCCCGAGAACGTCCGCGCCGAGGCGCTGTCCCCCGACCAGTGGCGCGAGCTGTACGCACGCCTATGAAGCTCCGCTGCCTCGCTCCCGGCAAGGTCAACCTGTCGCTCTACGTCGGCGCGCCGCGCGCCGACGGCCTGCACCCGCTGGTGTCGGTCGTGCAGCCGGTCTCGCTCGCCGACGAGCTGACGATGGAGCCGGCGGAGCGCGACGAGGTGGTCTGCCCCGGGGTCGACGGCCCGAACCTCGCGCTCACCGCGCTGGAGCGCTTCCGCGAGGCGACCGGCTGGGACGCGCCGCAGCGCGTCACGATCGCCAAGCGCGTGCCCGTCGCGGCGGGGATGGGCGGCGGCTCGGGCGACGCCGCCGCCGTGCTCCGGCTGGCCGCCCACGCCGCCGGAGTGCACGACCGCGAGCTGCTGCTGCGGATCGCCGCGCCGCTCGGCGGCGACGTCCCCTCGCAGGTCGAGCCCGGCCGCACGCTGATGTGCGGCGCGGGCGAGCGCGTGCGCGCATTGCCCGGCCGGGGAAGCCTCCCCCTGGTGATCCTCCCTTCCGAGCACGCGCTCTCCACCCCCGCGGTCTACCGCGCCTTCGACGAGCTGGGCGTCACGCGCACCGAGGACGAGCTCGCGCGGCTGGAGGCAGGCGCCGAGCAGCTCCCGGTCCACAACGACCTCCAGGACGCCGCGCGCACGCTGTGCCCGTCGATCGGCGACGCGCTCGCCTCACTCGCCGCGACCGGCGCGCGCCACGTGCTGGTCTCCGGCTCCGGGCCGACGGTGTTCGGGCTCTACGGGGACCTCGCCGCCGCGCAGGAGGCGGCGGTCCAGGTGGGCGGGATCGCCGCCGAGCCCGTCGAGGCGTCCTTCGGGGAGGTGCGCGCGGCGTGAAGTGGGGCTGGCTGCTCACCGCCGCGGCGCTCGCCGGCTACCTGTTCGTCCGCCGCAACAAGCTCGGCCGCTGGACGCTCGGCGCCGGCCTCGTCGCCCTCGCCGCCGCGGTGTTGGTCGGCACCGGCGTCATCGAGCTCCCCAACATCGAGAAGCTGATCGAGGACGCCGGCACCAAGCTCGGGAAGTGGACCTACCTGCTCGTCGGCGTGCTGGCGTTCCTGGAGACCGGCGCCTTCATCGGCCTCGTCGCCCCTGGCGAGACCGCCGTGCTGGTGGGCGGCCTGGTGGCCGGGCAGGGGCAGATCTCGCTGTTCGTGCTGATCGGGATCGTGTGGACGTGCGCGGTCCTCGGCGACCTGACCTCCTACACGCTCGGGCGCCGGCTCGGGCGGGCCTGGCTGCTGCGCCACGGCGAGCGGCTGAAGATCACCGAGGACCGCCTGCACCAGGTCGAGCGGTTCTTCGAACGCGCCGGCGGGACTGACCATCCTCGTCGGGCGCTTCATCGGCCTGGTGCGCGCGCTCGCCCCGTTCATCGCCGGGACGTCGCGGATGCCGCTGCGCGTCTTCCTGCCCTACGACATCGTCGGGGCCGGGGCGTGGGCGGCGACGTTCTCCGTGCTCGGCTACGTCTTCTGGCAGTCGTTCGACCGCATCACGCAGTACGTCTCGCGCGGGCTGTTCGCGTTCGGGACCGTGGTGGCGATCGCCGTCGCGCTGTACTTCCTCGTGCGCTTGCGGCGCGACGCGGCGCTGCGCGAGAAGGTCAGGGGCTGGCTCGAGGCGCGCCAGGACAAGGCATGGGCGCGCCTGCTGCTGCGGGTCGCGCGGCCGCTGTGGCGCGGGGTCGGGCGCCCCGCGGCGGGCGGGCTCGACGCCACGGCGCGGTTCGGGCTGCACCGCCTCACGCCCGGCCACCTCGGGCTCGAGCTCACGACGCTGCTCGCGCTCTTCGCGGTGGGCTCGTTCAGCTTCGTGCTGCTCGGCCAGATGGAGCGCGAGCCGGGCGAGCCGCGCCTGGATGACATGGCGGCCGACGTGGCTGCCGGCCTGCGCTTCGAGCCGCTGACCTCGATCGTGAAGGTGCTCACCGACCTCGGGTCCTCGCCCGTGATCGGCGCGATCGTCCTGATCACCGCGCTGTGGGCGCTGAGCCGCGGCCGCCGGATCGACGCGGCCGCGCTGATCGTGGGGGCGGTGCTCTCGTTCTTCGCCTCCCACATCGCCAAGGCCGCCTTCGACCGCACGCGGCCGCTGGATCCGTTCGTCGACACCGTCGGCGCCGCCTTCCCGTCCGGCCACGCCCTGTACTCCGTCGCGCTCATCGCCTGCGGCACCGTGCTGGTGCGCGCGGGGGTGGGCTGGGCGCTGCGCTTCGCGGTCGTCACGGTCGCGGTGGTCGCCGTCGCGTTCGTCGCGCTCAGCCGCGTCTACCTCAACGCCCACTTCTTCACCGACGTGCTCGCCGGGATCGCGCTGGGCGTGGCGATCTGGTCGCTCGTGGGCATCGTCGCCGTGTTCGCCGGGTCCATCCGTCACAATGAGGCGCGCACCCCGTGAGCGCCGACGACAAGATCACCTATGCCGTCGCCGGTGTCGCCGCGCTGATCTCCCTGGTCGCGTGGGTGATGCTGATCGTGATCCCCGCATGGGGGTCGTACTGGCGCACGCGCGAGCGCATCCTGGCGGTCGTGATGAGCGTCTACATCCTCGCCGCGTTCGTCGGGATGGGCGCGTTCGTGGGCGGGGCCTTCCTCTACTACTACGACCGCCTCTAGACTTCTGGAGGTGACCCCGCCGGCCAAGGATGCGGCCGCTGCGGCGGTCGACCTTGGGACGCTGTCGGCGATCTCGGACGCGGTCGAGTCCGGACTCGGGCTCCCTGAGGTCGTCCGTGCCGCTGCGCGCGCGCTGGACGCCTCGCTCGTGCTGATCGACAGATCGAGCTCCGTGCTGGCCGTCGCCGCGCGGTCGAGCGCCGACGAGAAGGCGCTGATGAGCAACGCCGCCGGGGTCTCCGTGCACGACCTGCGCGTCGGCGACGCGGTGGTCGGGCGGCTGCGGCTGCGCGGCCGCTCGGGTGAGCCGCCGGTCGCGTTCCTGCGCGTCGTCACCACGCTGATCGCCTCCGAGGTCGAGCGCCTGCGCGCGCCCGACCGTGCCTCCGAGGCCGCCCAGGCGCACTTCGTCGGCGCGGTCATGCGCCGCCAGGTGACCGATCGCGGCGACCTTGTGGCGCGCGGCGCCGAGCTGGGGCTGGACCTCGCGCAGGGCGGGGCGGTCGTCGTGGTGCGCGCGCACCACTACGCCCCCGCCGACGACGACTGGCGCGCCCGCGTGCTGTCCGCCGCCGAGCGCGCCGCGCGCTCCAGCGCCCCGGGGTCGGTCGCGGCGCCGCTGGAAGGCCCCTCCGAGCCGATCGCCGTCCTGCTCCCCGCCACCGAGGAGGCGATCGTCCGCCGCGTCGCCGACGCCATCTCGCGCGAGCTGACCGCCAGCCTGCACGGCTTCACCTTCGCGGTCGGCCACTCGCGCGTCGCGCACGACCCGGTCGACCTCTACCGCGCCGGGCACGAGGCGCTGCTGGCCGCCAACGTCGCCGAGGCCGGCCCCGTCGACGAGTCCGGCCCGCTGTCGGCGCTCGCCTTCGAGGACACCGGCGCCTACCGGCTCCTGCTCCCCGCCATGAGCGAGGACCCCGCGGAGCTGCAGCGCTTCTACGAGGAGACGGTCGCGCCGCTCGTCGCCTACGACGACCAGTACGAGACCGACCTCGTCCAGACGCTCGAGACCTTCCTCGACGCCGACGGCAACGTCGCCGGCACCGCCCAGCGGCTGTTCACCCACCGCCACACCGTCCGCTACCGGCTCGAGCGCGTGCGTGACCTCACCGGGCTCGACGTCTCCTCCACCGACGGGCGCGAGCGCCTCGGCCTCGGCCTGAAGGCGATGCGCGTGCTCGGCATCGCCTCCCCGCAGGGCCCGGCCACCGAGGCCGGCGCCGGGGGTGGCCGCGTGCGCCGCGAGGCCAAGGACCGCTAGCGCCGGTGTTGCAGGCGCCGGTGGCCGTCTCGCGCCGCCGACGGATCAACGGCATGGCTGGGTGGGGGAGGGGGTTGCGTTTCCGTCCAGTGGATCGTGGCTGGGAATCGACTGGACGGTTTGGGGGTGCTGAGGCCGAGTTTCCGTACAGTCGATTGCGCGTTGCGCGCGAGTGGACGGTTTTGCGGCGGTCCGCCGCCTCGCCCCGCGCTGCTTAGAAGTGATCCGGGCAGTAGGGCTCGGGGAAGCCGCCGAAGGCGGCGGTCGCCGTGCTCAGCGCGCCCGAGGTGAGCTCGCGGACGCGGCCGGCTCCCGCCAGCGCGGTCAGCGGCGTGGCTCCCAGGTAGGCGGCGCCCAGCGCCTCGGCGCCGAGCGCGAGGTCCGGCTCGGCATCGGTCGGCTCGCAGCCCTCCGCGGTGAGGCGCAGGCGGCCCGAGTTCCAGGGGCAGTAGGTGTCCTCGATCTCGAGCACGACGTCCAGCGGCGCCGAGTACTCGCGGGCCGCGAGCGCCGCGCGCGCGTCGACGAGGCGCACCCACAGGCCGTGGAGCCCCATGGTGCGCCGCACGGCGTCGCTGCTGTGGAGCGCGTAGGCGATCGGGTCGTGGTCCGGCGCCTCCGACCAGACGACGGTGGTCATGAGGTCGATCGAGAGCAGGTAGCGCCAGAGCCCGAGCGCGGCCTCGGTGGTCGCCGCCACCAGCTCGCGCACGTGCACCTTGCCGTCGGGGCCGTGCTCACCCCAGGAGGACTCGACGGCGTACAGCGCGAAGCCGGCCGGCTCGCCGTCCGGGCCTGGCTGCACGACCGCCCGGCGGGCGCCGCGCCCGTCGCGGCGGTGCTCGGGGTCGCGGAAGAGGTGCTCCCACCAGCGGTCGTCGCGGTCCAGCATCCCGGCCCGCAGCGGGCGGGCGCGCTCGTAGGCGCTCCGCATGTCCTGCAGGGCGTCGGCGGGCGTGGCCAGCCGCCCGGACGCCTCCGGGAGCGGGACGTCGGCGCGGAACGCCGCGCGGCCGCGAAGGACCTCGTAGGTGACGCGCCGGGTCGACGGGCCGTAGCCGAAGCGGCCGTAGATCCCGCCCTCCGACGCCCACAGGATCGCCAGCGGCTCGCCGGCCGCGTGGATCTCGTCGAGCTGGTGGCGCATCAGGGCGCCGAGGTGCCCGCGGCGGGTGTGCCCGGGCCGCACGCCCACGGCCGACACCGCGCCGACCGGGACCGGCGCGCCCCCGGGCACGGTCATCGTGCGCGTCAGCGTCGCCGCGTTGGCCACGATCTCCCCGCTGTCGCGGATGACGAAGGTGCGCTCGGGCTCGAGCGTGCGCATGTCGAGCTCGATCTCGTCGGCGGTGGTGTCGTCGTGGAACGCGGCGTGGATCGCCTGCTCGAAGGCCTCCAGCTCGCCGGCGCCGACGGTCTCTACGCGGTTCACGCGTCTGCGGCGTCGAGACGGCGCCGGCGCTTGTGCCACACCACGAAGGCGATCAGCGCGGCCACCGCGAGCACGGCCGCGACCGGGCCGGCGGTGGCGATCACCTCCTCGGCGACGTGGCCGAGGAAGTAGATCCCCAGCGCGATGCTCGTCGCCCACGCGATCCCGCCGAGCGCGTTCCAGAACAGGAACGTCGGCCAGCTCATCCGGTTCATGCCCGCCAGCCAGGCGGAGGCGATCCGCAGGCCGGACACCCAGCGCCCGAGGAACACGGCCTTGGGCCCGTGCTTGGCGAAGAACGGCTCCCCGTGCTCGAGCACCTTCATCCGGTGACCGTGGAACGGGCCGGGCTTGAGCCACAGCTTGCGCCCGCCCTTACGACCGATCGCGAAGCCGACGTTGTCGCCGATGATCGCCGCCGACGCCGCGATCACGCACCAGCGGGACGATCTCCAGCTGCCCGTCGTGGGCCAGCAGCGCGGCGCCGATGAGCGCCGTCTCGCCGGGCACCGGGATGCCCATCGTCTCGACCGCGATCAGCGCGAAGACCGCCGCATACCCGACGTTGGCCGGGACGTCGATGAGAGCGGCGAGCACCGTCCCAGCGTAGTTGTCCCTACTCTCCCGCGCCATGGCGATCGGGATCATCACCGGCTCTGGGACGTACGCGCTGCCGGGCTTCGAGGGAGACGGGCCCGAGCCGGTGGCGACGCCGTGGGGCGACGCGCTGGTCTCGCGTGGCGCGTTCGCTGGCGTTGACGTGCTCCACGTCTCCCGCCACGAGGCCGGGCACGCGCGGCTGTCGAGCGCCGTGACCCACCGCGCGAACATCGCGGCGCTCGCCCAGCTGGGCGCCAAGGGGGTCATCGCCGTGACGGTGTGCGGCGCGGTCGACCCGTCGGTGGAGCTCGGCTCGCTCGTCTGCTTCGACGACCTGCACTTCCTCGCCAACCGCCTGGGGGACGGCGAGCTGTGCACCTTCTACCCCGAGCCGGGCGACCCGCGCCGCGGGCACTGGATCTTCGAGGACCCGTTCTCGGCCCAGCTGCGCGCGGCGCTGCTCAAGGGCGCGTCGGTGGCGGAGGTCGAGGTGCGCGACGGCGGGTGCTACGGGCACGTGGACGGCCCGCGCTTCAACACCAGGGCCGAGATCCGCGGGCTCGCGGCGTGCGGCGTCACCGCCGTGTCGCAGACCGCGGGCCCGGAGACCGTGCTGTGCGGCGAGGCCGAGCTTCCCTACGCGCTGCTCGGCTACGCGACCGACTACGCCAACGGCGTGCAGGACGAGGCGACGCCCGTGCAGACGCTGATCGACATGATGGCCGCGAGCACGGAGACGTTCGCGCGCGTGCTTGCCGCGGCGATGCCGCTCGCCGAGGCGGCCGACCTGGCGCCCGCCGGGACGGTCTACCGCTTCGACGGTTAGCGGACGACCCGGACCGTGGTCGAGGCGCGGCCGGAGATGCGCAGGTCGCGGTCGCGGAACGCGTGCTGCCGGCCGAAGCCGCCGCGCACGCGGACGCCGTCGTAGCGGTGGATCGAGCGGATGCGCGACGCGAGCGCACGCAGTGTCTGCGGCCCCTCGTCGCCGGCGCCGTCGTCCTCCTCGTCGCTGATGATGATCGCGCCGAGCAGGCCGTCGTCGGCGATGTCGGCGTCGGTGCCCGAGAGGGTGAGCGAGCGGACCCCGCGCCGCATGCCGCCCGGGATGCGCATCGGGTAGCTGCGCACGATCCTGCCGCCGCGGACCTTGCGCAGCGTGACGCGCGCGCGGACGGTCTGGCCGGGCTTGACGCGCCGCGGGAGGCGGACGGAGCGCAGGAACGCGCGCTGCTCGCCGCGGCGGATGTTGATCCGCACGGCGATCTCCTTCACCTGGGGCGGCGTGCCCTGGTAGTCGTCGATCGCTGTCAGCGCCTCGAAGACGTCGTTGGACGCGCGCGCGGCGACCGTGTTGGCCGTGCCGACGAAGTCCTCGTCCGCCGGGAACGCGGACACGTAGCGGTTGCAGACGCGCAGCGGCCGCCGGATGCCGGCGACCGTGATCTGCATGCAGGCGTCGGCGCTGAGCCGGCCGGGCGCGCTGCGCAACAGCGAGTTGGCGGCCTCGGTGACCGCGAGCGGGCCGATGAACGACGCGGGCGAGGCGCCCTCCGGGAGCCCGATCCGGCTCTCGTCGGCGGCGCGGATGGTCATCGCCACCTTGCGGCCCGTGTCGAGGTCGTTGGCGTAGACGCGCACGGGGACCGACGGCGGCGGCGCGCCGGTGCGCCCGGCGACGGCGTCGGTGGAGTCGTTGGAGATCGTCCCGAGCGTGTGGCCGAGCGAGGCGTACTTGTAGGTCGTCGCGACGTCGGCGAGCTGGACCGGGTTGTCGATCACGCGGTAGACGTAGGCGTCCTGCAGGAACAGCCGGCGGGCGCCCGCGGCCTCGAACTCGTGGCCGAACGCCCACACCTGGTCGCCGTCGGTGTAGGCGACGGTGCCGATCGCGCCGACCTGGATGTCGCCCGACGAGTACGAGACGCCGACCGAGGCCCCGGGGCGCATGACCTGGGGCGGGAAGCTGCCCAGCGGCCCGGCGGGCGCGGCCAGCACGGGGCGGCCGACCTTCTGCCCGGCGCGCTGGAGCGCGCGGCCGAGGGTGGTGCCGAGCCCGGTGACGGTCAGCGGCGTGGCGAGCGGCTTCGCGCGGGACATGATGGTCCGGTCCCGCTTGGAGGCCTTCGCGACCGGCGCGTCGGGCGCCGTCCCGAGGATCGTCTCGATCGGCGTGGCCAGCACGACGTCGCCGCCGTACTCGCCCAGCGACTCCGAGATGGCTCCCGACGTTGCGGCCGTCGCAGTAGATCGGCGAGCCGGAGAACCCGGGCCCGACGCCGGTGCCGTCGACCGCGGGACCGGAGACGCGGATCAGCAGCCGCGGCCCCTCGCCGGTCGCGTCGCCGTCGACGACGTCCTGGATCTCGACGTCGAAGGTCGTGATGTCGGTGCCCTGCACGACCGTGTAGCCGGTGCACCGCATCCCGGGCTGGACCTCGGAGAGCGGCATCGTCGGATCACCGGCGAGAGCGGAGGAAGCGGGCAGCAGAAGCGCCGCGACCGTGGCGGCGAGCAATCGGACGCGGCGCATAGGAGCGCCCCAATGTAGGCGGTTCACCAGGACCCGGAGCCTTGGGGTACGAAGATCCCCCGCATCTCGCGGGTCTGGTGCGGAGCAGTTGGCGCGCGTGCGGTCGCGGGACTGGGGAGCCCGGACTCGAACCGGGACCTCACGGCTCCAAAGGCCGGCGGGCTGCCATTACACCACTCCCCAAGGGCCGTTCGGCGCCGCCGATACTACGATGCGCTGGTGCCAGCTCCCACCGTCGTGATCCTCGCGGCAGGGGAGGGGACGCGGATGCGCTCCTCCGTGCCGAAGCTCCTCCACCCGCTGTGCGGGCGTCCGCTGATCGCGTGGCCGATCGCCGCCGCCCGCGACGCCGGCGCGGGGAAGATCGTCATCGTCGACGGGCCGAAGCGCAAGCTCGCCGACCATCTGCCCGACGACGTCACCGCCGTCGTCCAGGAGCAGCCGCGCGGGACCGGCGACGCGGTCGCGGCCGCCGCGGGGGAGATCGGCGAGGACGACACCGTCGTGGTCCTGCTCGGCGACGACCCGCTGCTCGACGGGCGGACGATCGCCGGCCTGGTCGCCGCCCACGAGGAGTCCGGCGCCGTCGCCACGATGCTGACCGTCGAGCTCGAGGACCCCAGCGGCTACGGGCGCGTCGTGCGCGACGCCGAGGGCCAGGTCGAGCGCGTGGTCGAGACCAAGACCCCCGGTGACGCCACCGAGCAGGAGCTGGCCATCCGCGAGGTCAACACCGGGATCTTCGCCTTCGACGGCGGCGCGCTGCTCGCGACGCTCTCCGAGCTGCGCGACGACAACGCCCAGGGCGAGCTGTACCTGCCCGACGTGCTCCCGCGCATGCACGACGCGGGCCGCCAGACGGGCGCGCACCCCGCGGCGGACTGGGACCGCCCGCTCGGCGTCAACGACCGCGTCGACCTCGCGCACGTGCGGGCGTACGCGCAGCGGAAGATCCTCGAGGCGCACATGCTCGCGGGGGTGACGATCGTCGACCCAGGCTCGACGACGATCGACGCGCGGGTGGAGATCGGCGCCGACACGGTCGTCGAGCCGTCGTGCTTCCTGCACGGCGCGACGAGGATCGGCTCCGGCTGCACGATCGGGGCGATGACCACGGTCATCGACTCGGAGATCGGCGACGGCGTGACGGTCCTGCGCTCCCACCTCGACGGTGCGCGCGTGGGCGCCAACTCGAAGGTCGGTCCGTTCGCCTACCTCCGGCCGAAGGCGGTCCTCGAGGAGGGCGCCAAGGCCGGCACGTTCGTGGAGATCAAGAACTCCACCGTCGGGGCCGGCTCGAAGGTCCCGCACCTGTCGTACATCGGCGACGCGGACATCGGCGAGGGCACCAACCTGGGCGCCTCCACGATCACCGCCAACTACGACGGGACCAACAAGCACCGCACCACGATCGGCGACCGCGTGCACACGAGCGTCGACACGACCTTCGTCGCGCCGGTGACCGTCGGCGACGACGCGCACACGGGCGCCGGGAGCGTGATCACCGACGACATCCCGCCCGGCGCGCTGGGCATCGCCCGCGCCCGCCAGACGAACAAGGAGGGCTACGCCGAGCGGAAATCCCGGAGGGAGCGGTGACCGCGACGACTCCGTCGGCGGCAGGTCGTACACTCGGCAACAAGGTGAGCGCGCTGCATCCCCGCCCCGCCCCCAGCACGTCGCTGGAGCTGGAGTACAACAAGCGCCTGATGGTCGTCTCCGGCCGCGCGAACCCGGAGCTCGCCCACCGCATCGCCTCCAAGCTGGGCGTCGAGCTCGGCGCCGTGACGCTCAAGACCTTCTCCAACGGCGAGGTCTACTGCCGCTTCGACGAGTCGATGCGCGGCGGCGACGTCTTCATCGTGCAGCCGACCTGCGGCAACCCCGACACCGGCGTCACCGCGAACGACGCGCTGATGGAGCTGCTGCTGATGATCGACGCTGCGGTCGGCGCCTCCGCCCACCGCGTGATCGCCGTCACCCCGTGGTACGGCTACTCGCGCCAGGACAAGAAGTCGATGGGCCGCGAGCCGATCTCCGCCCGCCTCGTGGCGCGCATGCTCGAGGTCGCGGGTGCCGACCGCGTGCTCGCCATGGACCTCCACGCCGGCCAGATCCAGGGCTTCTTCCAGAAGCCCGTGGACCACATGACCGCGATGTTCATGCTCACCCAGTACTTCCGGGACCAGCAGCTCGAGGATCTGGTGGTCGTCTCGCCCGACGCCGGCCGCGTGAAGCTGGCCAAGAAGTTCGCCGAGAAGGTCGGCGCCGAGCTGGCGATCCTCAACAAGGAGCGCCCCGCCCAGCAGGTCGCCGAGATCGCCTACGTGATCGGCGACGTCAAGGACCGCACGGCCGTGATCGTGGACGACATGATCGACACGGCGGGCACGCTGCGGGCCGCCGCCGAGACCGTGATGGACGAGGGCGCGAAGCGCGTGCTGGCCGCCGCCACCCACCCGGTCCTCTCCGGCAACGCGTTCGAGAACCTGGCCGCCTCCCCGTTCGAGCAGATCGTCGTCACCGACACGATCCCGCTGCGCCCCGGCGCGCCGGACAACATCAAGGTGCTGTCGGTCGCCGACCTGCTGACCGACACCATCCGCCGCATCTTCACCGACGACTCGGTGTCCGAGGTGTTCGGCGGCGAGAACCAGCTCTTCTGAGCTCCGCGAGCCACCTCCAGACGCTGCTGGGCCTCTCCGACGAGGAGCTGCTCACCGTGCTCGACGAGGACCCGCTGACGCTGCTGTCGGGCGAGCTGGACCACAAGCACGAGCTGCCGATCCTGCTCGACCTGCTCGCCGACGCCGAGGAGCGCGCCGGCGCGCCGGTCCTGCGCCGCTGGGTGCGCGCGAGCGGCCCGAAGGGGCGCCCGCTCGATCACCTGCTGGCGCGCGACTTCGGCGCGTTCGAGGACGCGCTGGCGACGCTCGCCGAGCGCGGCTTCGTGCTGCGCTCCGGCTGAGCTAGTCGTCCGGGTCGGGCTGCTTCTCGCCCGGCCAGGCGCCGGTGAGGTAGTGGAACCCGATCGCGCCGTAGCGGTCGACGACGAACCGGGTGACGCGGAAGATCACGCCCTGCACGGCGGCGGCGGCGATCAGCTTGCCCCAGGTGGTCTCCAGCGTGGTCGCCTCGGGCGGCTCCTCGTCGTCGATCTTCGTCCACACGAAGTCGAAGAGCCTTCTTGCCGAGCTGGCCCGCGATGAGGCCGAGGATGATGCCGAACGGCTTGTAGATCAGGCCCATGCGCCCGAGCCTACCCGTACGTCCTGCAGCGAATCGCCGCCGGATGGTGGAGAATGGGCGCGAGGAGGTCGATAACCCCACATGAGAAGGAATCCGCATGGGTGACGACCACGCCGACGATCTGCTCCGTAGGGCGCTCATCGACGCCGAGTCCTCGGCTGCCGTCGCCCTGCGCGTCTCCAGCCTGCCGCTCTGCGACACGCTGACCGTCGTCTTCCACGGGCGCCGGGACCTGGGCACGATCCAGACCTACGTGACCAACGGCGGCCGGGGAGCCGGCGCCGCCGTCAGCGCGGGTGAGCTGATGCGCGTGCCGTGCGACCTGGACCTCGGCGCGGCCGAGGACCGCCGCGAGGCCGAGGCGCTGTACGCCGAGCAGGCCGCCGCGCTGCGTGACGCGCTGGTCGGCGCGGACACCGTGCTCGACATCTGGCGCGAGCCGCTGGAGGACCTGGCCGGCACCCGCGTGGAGGTCGACCGCAGCATCCAGCTGGACGTCCGCCTGCCCGCCCACCGCCTCCTGCCCGCCGCGCTCGTCGCCCCGGAGCGCCGGATCGTCGTGACCGCCGTGTGCGGCGCCCGCCCGCTGGCCGAGGGCCGCCCGCCGATGGGGATCGCCTGCGCCCAGCAGGACGTCGCCCGCGTCTACCCGCTGCCCGACGACCCGGAGCGCTGCCTCGAGGACTTCCTGGAGCTGGCGGCGGAGCACGCGCGCGACATGCACGACCGGCTGGGCCGCCAGGAGCTCTCGGTCGAGCGCTTCCTGGAGCTCTCGGGCGACGACTTCCAAGAGACCGGCTAGCACCTCGTCACACTGTGCGGCGCCTTGCGCCGCGCCCGTGTCCTGATCCCCGTCGCCTTCGGCGTCTTCGTCTTCCTCGGCCTGTCGTTCCTGCTCGCCCGCGGGCTCTCGGGCAGCGGCGCGGAGCGCTCGCAGGTGCTGGCGCTGCTGCGCGATCAGGCGGCCGGCCGGGCGGACTCCGTGGTGCGCCGCCTGCCCGCGTGCGCCCGCGAGCCCGCCTGCGCTCAGACGACCGAGGAGCGGGTGCAGGAGCTGCGCCGTCGCGGGGACGTGCAGATCCTCTCCTACCAGCCGTCGACGCGGCTCGCGCTGACCCGCAAGCTCGGCACGGCGCGGGTCGCGTGGCGTGCCGGGGACGAGCTGCCGGTGGTCCAGTGCGTGCGCGTGCGGCGGGAGGGCCCGCTCACCGGAGGGACCGTCGAGCTGCTGTCGGTCTCGGCGCCGATCGCCGGCGACGGGAGCTGTCCGCAATGAGACTTCGGGCGCGGCGCGACTTGCCGCCGGGGCAGGTGTTGGGATTCGCCGTGATGCGCAAGCTCCTCCTCCCCCTGCTCGCCGTGATGGCGGCCCTGCCCGCGACCGCCACGGCGGCCGACGTCCCGTCGAACAAGACGCTCTACGACGACGGCCCGACCGGCCGCTTCCTGATCGACGGCCAGTGGCTGTTCCGGCTCGACGCGGCCGACCAGGGGCTGCGCCAGCGCTTCTACCGCCAGACCTCGGCGGCCGGCTGGGGCCCCGTCAGCGTGCCCAGCGTCTGGAACGTCGGCGACGACTCCGAGGCCTCGATGCGCGGCTCGGTGGGCTGGTACCGCAAGGACTTCGAGCTGCCCGACAAGCGCGCCGCGCTGGAGTGGGCGGTGCGCTTCGAGTCGGTCAACTACCGCACCCGCGTGTGGCTCAACGGGCGCGAGATCGGCCGCAACACCGGCGCCTACGTCCCCTTCCAGCTGCGTCTGAAGGGGCTCAAGAAGCGCGGCGTGAACCGGCTCGTGGTGCGGGCGGACTCGCGCCGCCTGCCGACGGACTTCCCGCCGTCGGGCCTGAGCGCGACCGGCAACGCCACCGGCGGCTGGTGGAACTACGGCGGGATCCAGCGCGAGGTCTACCTGCAGAAGCTCGACACGGTGCAGTTCAACACCGTGCGCGTGCTCCCGAAGCTCAACTGCGCGTCCTGCCCCGCGGAGGTGAACTTCACGCTCGCGCTGGAGAACGTCACCGAGCGGGGGCGCCGCGTCACCGCCACGGCCAGCTACGGCTCGCGCAAGGTCAGCCTCGGCACGCGCTCGCTGCGCGCGGGCAAGGCGGAGGTGTTCGACCGCCGCATCCGCATCGCCAAGCCGCGCCTGTGGTCGCCGTCCAACCCCTTCCTGTATCCCGTGAAGATCACCGTCCGCTCCGGCGGGCGGACCGTCGGGACCTACGAGCTGCACAGCGGCGTGCGCTCGATCAAGGTCAGCCGCGGGCGGCTGTACCTCAACGGCAAGCCGCTCAACTTCCGCGGCGTCGGCGTCCACGAGGACAACCGCACGCAGGGCTTCGCGGTCGACAACGCGTTCCGCGACCGGCTCGTGAACGAGGCGCGCGCGATCGGGGCGGGCGTGCTGCGCACGCACTACCCGATGCACCCGCACATCCACGAGCTGGCCGACCGCCTCGGCCTGCTGATCTGGTCCGAGATCCCCGTCTACGCGGTCAAGACGCTCTACCTGCGCCGCGAGTCGGTGCGCGCGCTGGCCGCGAAGGAGATGCGCCGCAACGTCGAGGCCAACCTCAACCACCCGTCGGTGATGCTGTGGTCGGTCGGCAACGAGCTGTCCTCCAAGCCAGGGCCGGTGCAGGGCGACTACATCCGCCGCGCGGCCGAGATCGCCAAGGACATCGACCCGACGCGGCCCGTCGGCATCGCGTTCGCCGGCTACCCGTCGGCGGGCTGCCAGACCGAGTACGCGCCGCTCGACGTGCTCGGCACCAACGAGTACTTCGGCTGGTACCCCGGGCCCGGCGGCAAGCTGTTCGATCGCAACGGCCTCTCGGCCTACCTCGACCAGCTGCGCAAGTGCTACCCGCGGCACGCGCTGGTGGTGTCCGAGTTCGGCGCCGAGGCCAACCGCAGCGGCCCGGTGGAGGAGAAGGGCACGTACGAGTTCCAGCGCGAGTTCGTGCGCTTCCACCTCGGCGTGTTCGCGACCAAGCCGTGGCTGAGCGGCGCGATCTACTGGGCGCTCAACGAGTTCCGGGTCAAGCCGGACTGGGAGGGCGGCAACCCGCGGCCCTCACCGCCGCTGCACCAGAAGGGGCTGCTGACCTACGACGCGATGGAGCGCAAGCCGGCCTGGACCGACGTGCAGCAGTCGTTCAGCGCCACGAACCAGTTCGGCGGGTAGGCACCCGCTGGGGTTCGACCACGCGGCGCCGATCGTGCCGCGGTCGCAGGTCCGACAGGCGCTCGTGCCCGCGCAGGCGCACGGGCGCCGGCTCGGCGTCGGGGAGCGGGATCCCGCCTGAGGGCGAGGTCTTCGGCGCGTCGGAGATGCGGTCGCTGCCCCCGCCGCCGCCACCCTCGTCCTCGTCGGGCGGGTCATCGCCGTCGCCCGCGTCCGAGCGCAGGAACAGCACGAAGAGCAGCGCACCGAGAGCGAGCGCCACGAGGTGGAGGGCTCCGAAGATGAGCATCAGCTCCTCGTCGGGGGACACACTCGCGAGATTACCCTGCCCCGGGCTCCGGCAGACCCGGTTTCGCTACCATGGCGCCCGCTCGCGCGCCGTTCTCGTACGCACCCGTCCCGCGCCGCGACGCCTCTCACCATGCCTACGGACACCACCTCGCTCTCTCTGACCGCCCGCGACCCCGAGGGTTCGCGCTCCGCGCGCCGCCTGCGCCGCGACGGCCTCGTGCCCGGCGTCATCTACGGCGGGGAGGGCGGCCCCGAGCACTTCGCGGTCGACGCGCGGATCCTGCGCAACACGCTCGCGCACTCCGGCGCGATCCTCGAGGTCTCGATCGACGGCGGCTCGGGCACGCCCGTGCTCGTCAAGGACCTGCAGCGCCACCCGGTGCGCGGCGAGGCCGTCCACGTCGATCTGCTGCGCGTGAACATGCTCGAGGCGATCCACACGACCGTCACGCTCGAGCTCACCGGCACCGAGGATCCGGGTCCTCCCGGCGTCGTCGAGGGCGGCGTGCTCAACCAGGAGACGCGCGAGCTCAACATCGAGGCGCTGCCGGGCGACATCCCGGACTCGATCGTCTTCGACGTCTCCGCCCTGGAGATGAACGAGACGGTCACGCTGTCCGCGGTCACCGTGCCCGAGGGCGTCACGCTGCTCGACGACCTCGAGGAGACCGTGATCGTCACGATCACCCCGCCGACGCTCGAGCCGGTCGAGGACGAGATCGAGACCGAGACCGAGCTGGTGGGCGAGGACGGCGAGCCGATCGAGCCCGCCGAGGGCGAGGAGGGCGAGGCCGCCGACGGCGACGCCTCCTCCGAGTCCTCCTCCGACGAGGAGTCCTAGCCTGCGGTTCGGCTCCTCCGCGCCCGTCGACTGGCTGGTCGTCGGGCTGGGGAACCCGGGTCCCGGCTACGCCGAGAGCCCGCACAACGTGGGCTTCAAGGTCGCGGAGGCGCTGGCGCGCCGCTGGGACCTCCCGAAGGCCAAGAAGAAGTTCGCCGGCGAGCTGACCGAGGGGCGCACCGGCCCCGGCGGCCCGCGCGTCGCCGTGCTCCGGCCGCAGACCTTCATGAACGACGCCGGCCGCTCGGTCGGCCCCGCGCGCGGCTCCTTCAAGCTCGACCTCGACCACCTGCTCGTCATCCACGACGAGATCGACCTCCCGTTCGGCGACATCCGCACCCGCCTCGGCGGCGGCCTGGCCGGCCACAACGGCCTGAAGTCGCTCAAGCGCGAGCTCGGCGGCGCTGACTTCCACCGCGTCCGAGTCGGCGTCGGCCGCCCGGACTCGACGGATCCCGACATCGTCGCCGCCTACGTGCTCGGAAAGTGGCGCCAGCCGGCCGCCGACGTCGCCGACCTGATCGACCGCGCCGCCACCGAGGCGGAGCGGCTCGTCACCACATAAAGGGTCTGACCCCTTATGGCAGTGAAATGAAGTAAAGGGTCAGACCCTTTAGGTTGGTGCGTATGCGATAACGTACAGATGTATGTCGCCTCGTGATTGGAACGCCGCCGCCTACAAGACCCTCGGAGCGCCGGTGGAGGCGATGGGGCGGGACGTGCTCCAGCGCCTGGAGCTGCGCGGCGACGAGACGGTGCTCGACGCGGGCTGCGGCACCGGCGGGGTGACCGAGGCGCTGGCCGAGCGGCTGCCGCGGGGGCGGGTGATCGCCGTCGACGGGTCGCGCTCGATGGTCGAGCAGGCGCGCGAGCGGCTGCCCGAGTCCGTCGACGTCCGCCAGGCCGACCTGCTGGAGCTGACCGTCGACGAGCCCGTCGACGCGATCCTCTCGACCGCGACCTTCCACTGGATCCCCGACCACGACACGCTGTTCGCGCGGCTGCGCGACGCCCTGAAGCCCGGCGGGCGGCTGGTGGCCCAGTGCGGCGGCGAGGGCAACGTGGCGGCGGTCAAGACCGCGGGCTTCGAGCTGGCGCGCAGCGAGCCGTTCGCCGAGCACCTCCAGGAGTGGCCCGGCGACTGGCACTTCGCCTCGCCCGCGGACACCGAGGCGAGGCTGCGCCGCCTCGGCTTCACCGACGTGTGGTGCTGGAGCTCGCAAGTGGACGTCCACGTCGACGACGTGGAGGGCTACCTCGGGGCGATCTGCTGCGGCTCGTTCCTCGAGCGGCTGCCCGAGGAGCTGCACGAGCCGTTCATCGCCGCCGCGGTCGAGCAACTGGGCGCGCCGCTCACGATCCACTACGTGCGCCTGAACATCCTCGCCCGCACGCCGGAGTAGCTCAAGCGCCCGCCCAGGATGCCGATGCAGAGGGAATGCGCGGCATCCATCCGGTGTGGTGGCTGAACGGGGCCATCTGGGCCCTCGCGATCGCGCTCTTCATCAGCCCGGTCGCCGGCCTCCCGCCCCTCCACGGCCCGCACATCTCGTGGTGGTGGCTCGCCATCGGCTTCCTCGTCGCCGAGCGCTGCGTCGTCCACCTGGAGTTCAGCCGCAACGCGCACTCGTTCTCGCTGGGCGACGTGCCGCTCGTCTTCGGCCTGGTGCTCGCCAGCGGCGCCGACCTCGTGATCGCCAGCGTCGTCGGCTCGGCGCTCACGCTGCTCTTCGACCGCCGGCTGCCGCCGATCAAGCTCTTCTTCAACCTCGGCCAGTTCGCGCTCGCGGTCTGCCTGGCCTCGATCATCACCTACGGCCTCGCGCCGCACGGCACGGCGTGGGGGCCGCAGCTCGCCATCGCCGTGCTGATCGGCGCCCAGGCCAGCGCGGTCGTCTGCGTGGCGCTGATCGGCGCCGCCATCTCGCTCAGCGAGGGCTGGCTGGGCTGGCGCCAGTTCGCGCGCATGTTCGCCACCGACCTGACCGTGACGATCACGAACTCCAGCCTCGGCCTGGTCGCCGCGCTGATCGTCTCCACGGAGCCGTGGGCGCTGCCGCTGCTGCTCGTGCCGCTCCTCACCGTCTTCCTCGCGTACCGCGCCTACATCGCCGAGCGCAAGCGCGGCGAGCGCCTCGAGTTCCTCTACGAGGCCAACCGCACGCTGTCGCGCTCGCCGGAGATCGCCGAGGCGCTCGAAGGGCTGCTCGCCCGCTCGCTGGACGCGTTCCGCGCCGAGCGCGCCGAGATCATCCTGTGGACGCCCGACAAGCCGCCGCTGCGCACCACGCTCGGCCCGGGCGAGCACAAGGAGGTCATGGCCGAGGTCGACGCCAACGTCGCGGTCGACCTGCAGTCGCTCGTCTCCCACGACCACCCCGTCGTCACGCTCCCCGACGCCTCGCACGGCGACGCCGTCGGCGACTACCTGCGCGAGCGCGGCGTGCACAAGGCGATGCTCGCGATGCTCCCCGGCGAGGACCGGGTGATCGGCACGCTGATGCTCTCCAACCGCTACGGCGTGGTCCGCGACTTCTCCTCCGACGACGTGAAGCTGTTCGAGACGCTGGCCAACAACGCCAGCGTCGCGCTGCAGTACGACCGCCTCGAGCAGGCGATCGAGCGCCTGGAGGACCTCCAGCGCCAGCTGCGCCATCAGGCGTACCACGACTCGCTGACCGACCTGCCGAACCGCGCGCTGTTCATCGACAGCGTCCGCACCGCGCTCGACGAGGCGCCGCAGGAGCTGTCGGTGCTGTTCATCGACGTCGACGACTTCAAGACCGTCAACGACACGCTCGGCCACGCGGTCGGCGACGAGCTGCTCGTCGCGGTCGCCGAGCGCCTGCGCTCCTGCGTGCGCCCGTCGGACGAGATCGCCCGGCTCGGCGGCGACGAGTTCGCCGTCCGCCTGCGCGACTCCCACGACGCCGAGGCCGCCGCCGAGAGCGTCGCCATGCGCATCATGGAGGCCTTCCAGCTGCCGATCGAGGCCGGCGGCGAGCTGCTCTCGATCCGTCTCAGCGTCGGCATCGCCTCCGCCATCCAGGGCGCGGCCGACGAGGACGAGCTGATCCGCCACGCGGACATGGCCATGTACCAGGCCAAGATGGCCGGCAAGGCGTGCTTCGAGCGCTTCGACCCCGAGGCGCAGGCCGTCATGCTGCACCGCCGCCGGATGAAGGAGGACCTGCGCCGCGCCGTCGACGGCGGCGAGCTGCGCGTCCACTACCAGCCGATCGTCGCGCTCGCGACGGGCGACGCCGCCTCCGCCGAGGCGCTCGTGCGCTGGGAGCACCCCGAGCGCGGCACGATCGCCCCCGCCGAGTTCATCCCGCTCGCCGAGGAGACCGGCATGATCGTCGCGATCGGCCGCTTCGTGCTCCACGAGTCCTGCCGCCAGGCGGCCCGCTGGCGCGACGCCGGGCACTCGATCCGCTCCGTGCACGTGAACCTCAGCGCCGTCGAGCTCCGCCAGACGGACCTCGTCAACACCGTGCGCGACTGCGATCGAGGAGGCCGGCATCGAGCCGCAGGACCTCGTGCTCGAGATCACCGAGAGCCAGCTGCTCGAGGACGCCGAGAACAGCGTCGCCGCGCTGCACGCGCTCCGCGAGCTGGGCGTGCGCCTCGCGCTCGACGACTTCGGCACGGGCTACTCGTCGCTCAGCTACCTGCACTCGCTCCCGCTGGACATCCTCAAGATCGCCAAGCCGTTCGTGGACCGTGTGGCGGAGACGTCGCAGGACTCGTTCGTGCGGATGATGATCGACCTCGCCAAGGCGCTCGACCTCGAGGTCATCGCCGAGGGCATCGAGACGGCCGAGCAGGTCGACGCGCTGCGCGACCTCCAGTCGCGCTTCGGGCAGGGCTTCTTCCTCGCCCGCCCCGCCGCGGCCGAGTCCGAGTCGAACGTCGGTCCATAACCCCTATCGGCCCCTCACGGGTCGCCGATACGGCAACAAGACGAAGGAGCAGCTCAGGGCAAACCCGTCGCGAGGCGGGGACGCAAAGCCAGGGGTCTCGAAGGATCGAGACAGCCCAGCCGCCGCTCATCCCCCCTTGCATTGACACGGAAGGTCCAATGAGCTCACCCAACCCCTCCGGCCGCATTCGCTGGGCCGTAGCGTGCCTGGCCGTCGCGGCCTCGGCCGCGCTCCCGGTCGCCACGGCCGGCGCCGCGACCGACGCGAAGGCGCGCGTGATCGTCCAGGTCGAGGCCGGCAGCTCCGTCGCCGCGGCCAAGGCGCGCGTCCGCGCCGCCGGCGGCAAGGTCACCGCCGACCTCTCGATCGTCAACGGCTTCGCGGCCACCGTGCCGGCGTCCGCCGCCGACTCGCTCGACGACGCCGCCGGCATCCACGCCGTCACGCCCGACTCGGTGGTCGAGCCGCAGAAGGTCAAGGCCGAGAAGCTCAAGACCGCCTACCCCGCTTCCGTCAACGCCCCGCAGGCGTGGAACTACGCCGGCATCGAGGCGACCGGCAAGGGCGTCGGCGTCGCCGTCATCGACACCGGCATCGCCGGCCAGCTGCCCGACTTCGAGCAGGTCGGCCCCTCCAAGGAGTCGCGCGTCATCGCCAGCGTCGTCACCAACCCGGACGCCAAGAGCGCCCGCGACGCCTACGGCCACGGCACGCACGTGGCGGGCATCATCGCCGGCAACTCCAACGAGCGCGCCGACAGCGACCCGCTGCAGGGCAAGTACATCGGCATCGCCCCCGAGGCCAACCTGATCTCGGTCAAGGTCGCCGACGACGACGGCAACGCCACGGTGCTCGACGTCATCCGCGGGCTCGAGTTCGTCATCGAGCACAAGGCCGAGTACAACATCCGCGTCGTCAACCTGTCGCTGGAGTCGGCGGACGCCCGGCTCCTACAAGACCGACCCGCTCGACGCGGCGGTCGAGGCGGCCTGGTTCAAGGGCATCGTCGTGGTCGCCGCCGCCGGCAACCGCGGCAGCCAGGACAACGCCGTCTCCTACGCCCCGGGCAACGACCCGTTCGTGATCTCCGTCGGCGCCATCGACGACGACGGCTCCAAGGCCGACGGCGACGACGCCCGCCCGAGCTGGTCGAGCCGCGGCAAGACCAAGGACGGCTACAGCAAGCCGGAGATCCACGCGCCGGGCGCCAAGATCGTGTCCACGCTGGCCCCGAACAGCGACTTCTCCCGCATGTGCGCCGACTGCATCGTCGACGGCGAGATGATCCGCGCCGGCGGCACCTCGATGGCCGCCCCGGTCGTCTCGGGCGCCATCGCGCTGATCCTCCAGAAGAAGCCCTACCTGACGCCGGATCAGATCAAGGGCACGCTGATCGCCACCAGCCGCAAGATCAACGGCAAGTACCCGGAGCTCGACCTGGTCGGCGCCGGCTACTCCATCCTCTCCAACCGCCTCGTCAAGGCCAACCAGGGCCTCGTCCCGAACGAGATCGTCTCCGCGGCCACCGGCGACATCGACTACAGCCGCTCGAGCTGGAGCCGGTCGAGCTGGTCGATGACCGAGGGCGCCCTGAGCGCCGGCTGGGCCCGGTCGAGCTGGAGCTGCGTCTGCGACGACGCCGCCCCGGCCGCCACGGACGAGGACGTTTCCACTTCCCGCTCTAGCTGGAGCCGCTCCTCATGGAGCCGCTCGAGCTGGTCCACCAGCTGGACCAAGTAGCGGAGGCCGGCGTCACGGAGGGCGCCGGAACATAGCGGGGGTCCCCGAAGGGGGCGGGCTTCCGCACCATATGGCCCCGCCGGCAGGGCGGCCGGTGGGGCCTATCATCGCTCAGTGGCCGCGCGAGTCTCGCGCGGCCACTTGGCGTGCCCATGGCCCTTCGCGACTTCCTCTCACATCTCGAGCACGACCCCGCGGCCTCGAAGCTGGCCGACGAGGGCGGCTCCGCGTTCGTCTCCCAGTCTCTGCGGCCGTTCCTGCTGGCCGCGCTCGCCGATCGCGACGTGCGCCGCCCGACGGTCGTGGTGGCCGGCGACGACCGCTCGGCGCGGGATCTGGCCGCCGACCTGCGCGCCTGGCTGCGCCCGCGGCCCGTGCGCTTCTACCCGAGCCGCGGCGTCGCCTACGAGTCGCACCTGACGCCGCCGCCGCACCTCGTGGGCCTCAGGGTCGCCGCGCTCGACGCGCTGCTCGACACGCCGCCGGGCTCGCGAGCAGCCCGTCGTGGTGGTGTCGGCGGTGGCGCTCTGCGAGAAGGTGCCCGACCCGAAGCTGCGCCCGCACGGCTTCACGCTGCGCGTCGGCGAGCTGCTCGACCTCGACGAGGCGGCGGCCGACCTGGTGGCGGCCGGCTACGAGCGCGTCGACCAGGTCGAGGACCGCGGCCAGTTCGCGGTCCGCGGCGGCCTGCTCGACGTCTACCCGGCCACCGAGGAGCGCGCCGTCCGCGTCGACCTGTTCGACGACGAGATCGAGTCGCTGCGCTGGTTCTCGACCTTCACGCAGCGCTCGCTCGGCGAGGCCGAGGTCGTGGAGATCTCGCCCGCCGCCGAGCTGGCGCCCGAGCATCGCGAGCTGGCCGAGATCGCCGCGCTGGAGAACCCCGACGAGCGCCCCGACGTGGCCGAGCTGCTGCCCGTCGGCGACTTCCGCGAGCTGCTCGACCTGGTGCCCGCGGAGGCGCAGGTCGTGATCGCCGCCGAGGAGGACGTCGAGCCGGCGCTGCGCGACCACTGGGAGGACGTCTGCGCCGCCTTCCACGACACCGACGCGCACCACCTCTACGTCAAGCCCGACGGGATCCTCAGCTCACTCGGGCGCGCCTCCGTCCGGCTGTCGTCGATCAGCGGCTCCCAGGAGGTCGAGATCCGCGCCCAGGCGGCCGACTTCGCGGCCCGCTCGCTGCGCGAGGCCGAGCCGGAGATGGAGAAGCTCGTCCGCTCGGGCTACACGACCGTCGTCACGTGGCCGCAGCGCGGCTCCGCCGAGCGCGCCGCCTACAACCTCGGCCGCGCCAAGGCGGAGTTCGAGAAGGGCACCGGCCTGGTCTTCGTCGAGTCCACGCTGCGCGACGGCTTCATCGCCCCGCAGCTCAAGCTCGCCGCGATCCCCGAGCACCGGCTGATCCACCGCCGCCGCGCGACCGGCGGCCAGTCGGCAGGCACCCGCCGCGGCCGCGGGCTGCTGCGCTCCTTCACCGACCTGCGCACGGGCGACATCGTCGTCCACGAGGACCACGGCATCGCGCGCTTCGCCGGCTTCGACACCAAGACCGTCGCCGGCGTGACGCGCGACTACCTGGACCTGGAGTTCGCCGGCACGGACAAGGTGTTCATGCCGGTCGACCAGCTGGCGAAGATCTCCCGCTACGTGGGCGCCGACGGCGGCAGCCCGACGCTGAGCAAGCTCGGCGGCACGCGCTGGGACAAGATGAAGGCGCGCGCCCGCCGCGCGGCGCAGGAGCTGGCCGGCGAGCTGCTCAACCTCTACGCGGAGCGCAAGCGCCGCCGCGGCTACGCCTTCGAGCCCGACTCGGACTGGCTGCGCGAGTTCGAGACCAACTTCCCGTACCGCGAGACGCCCGACCAGCGCGAGGCGATCGAGATGGTCAAGGGCGACATGGAGTCCGAGCGCCCGATGGACCGCCTGATCTGCGGCGACGTCGGCTACGGCAAGACCGAGGTCGCGCTGCGCGCCGCGTTCAAGGCCGCCAACGCCGGCAAGCAGGTGCTGATGCTGGTGCCGACGACGATCCTCGCCCAGCAGCACTACGGCACGTTCACCGAGCGCCTGCGCGACTACCCGTTCACGATCGAGCACGTCTCCCGCTTCCGCCCGGCCGCCGAGCAGCGCGAGTCGGTCAAGCGCTTCACCGAGGGCAAGGTCGACATCCTCATCGGCACCCACCGCGTGCTCTCGCGCGACGTGCGCGCGAAGGACCTCGGCCTGCTGATCGTCGACGAGGAGCAGCGCTTCGGCGTCAAGCAGAAGGAGCTGCTGCGCCAGATGAAGCTCAAGGTCGACGTCATCTCGATGAGCGCCACGCCGATCCCGCGCACGCTGCAGATGTCGCTCGCCGGCCTGCGCGACATCAGCGTGATCGAGACGCCGCCCGAGGGCCGCCGCCCGGTCAAGACCTACGTCGGCGAGTACGACGAGCAGCTCGTCAAGCAGGCGCTGGAGCGCGAGAAGGCGCGCGGCGGCCAGGCGTTCTTCCTGCACAACCGCGTCGAGGACATCGACGAGACGGCGGTCCGCCTGCGCGCGCTGTGCCCGGGCATGTCGTTCACCGTCGCCCACGGGCAGATGGACGAGAAGCTGCTCGAGGAGCGGATGATGGGCTTCCTGCGCGGCGACGCCGACGTGCTCGTCTCGACCTCGATCATCGAGTCGGGCATCGACATCCCGCAGGCCAACACGCTGATCGTCGAGCGCTCCGACACCTTCGGCCTGTCGCAGCTCTACCAGATCCGCGGGCGGGTGGGCCGCTCCCGCGAGCGCGCCTACGCGTACCTGCTGTATCCCAGCGCCGGCGCCCTGACGCCCGAGGCGGCCGACCGCCTGTCGGCGCTGAGCGACTACACGGAGCTGGGCGCCGGCTTCAAGGTCGCGATGCGCGACCTCGAGCTGCGCGGCGCGGGCAACCTGCTCGGCGACGAGCAGTCCGGCCACGTCGCCGCGCTCGGCTTCGAGCTCTACATGCAGATGCTCGACGAGGCGGTGCAGGCGATGGCCTCCGACGACGACGAGGACCACGTGGCCGAGCCCGTGCGCCTGGACGTCAACGTCGACGCCTACGTCCCGGCCGACTACATCCCCTACGAGCAGGCCAAGATCGAGGTCCACCGCCGGATCGCGGGCGCGCGCGAGGTGGCCGAGCTGGCCGAGCTGCGCCACGAGCTCGACGACCGCTTCGGCGAGCTGCCGGAGCCGCTGGAGAACCTGATCACGCTCCAGCAGGCGCGGATCAAGCTCGGCGAGGCGGGCGCGCAGGCGGTCACGTTCCGCCAGGGGCGGCTTGCGGTCACCCCGATCGAGCTGGACTCCGTCCGCGCGCGCAAGCTGCGCGAGGAGATCCCCGGCGCCCTGTACGAGTCGGGCAAGTCGCAGCTCTCGATGCGGGTCCCCGACGACCCGCGCCAGCGCTTCCCCGCCGTCGTGCGGGCCGCCGACGCGCTGCTCGCCGTGCAGCGCGACGCCGCCTGACGGTACGCTTCGCACGTCGGGAGAAGTCAAGCCGGGGGGCGGCAATGACAGGCAAGACCAGGCTGGCCGCGGCTTTCGCGGCCTGCGCGATCGTGGCGGGCTGCGGCGGCGGCACGGGCGGCGGGAGCAGCGACAGCAGCGGCGGGAGCCCCGCCTCGGGGCAGGGCGACGTGCGCGAGGGCGGCTCGGTGACGGCCGGCTTCACGGCCCAGCCCGACTACCTGGACCCGGCGCTGAGCTACTCGGTGGCCGGCCGCGAGGCGGTGTGGCTCGCCTACACGCCGCTGCTCACCTACAAGCACGCCGAGGGCGCCGAGGGCGGGGAGCTGATCCCCGGGCTCGCCGACGGCCAGCCGAAGGTGGGCGACGGCGGCAAGACGTACACGCTCACCCTGCGCAAGGGCCTGAAGTACTCCGACGGGAGCGCCGTGAAGGCCTCCGACGTCGAGCACGCGATCAAGCGCGTGTTCATCCTCGGCTCGGGCGGCGCCCCGTTCTTCGAGGTCATCAAGGGCGCGAAGGAGTACGAGACGGGCAAGAAGCCCAGCGCGGACATCTCCGGCATCACGACCGACGACGCGACCGGCGAGATCAAGTTCGAGCTCACGCAGCCGCGCGGCGACTTCGGCTACATCCTCGCCTTCCCGTTCGCGGCGCCCGTGCCGGCCTCGACGCCGTTCAAGGACCAGAGCTCGAGCCCGCCGCCCGGCGTCGGGTCGTACACGATCGGCGACGTCACGCCCAACCGGCAGTTCGTGATGACCCGCAACAAGGACTTCGACCTGCCGGACATCCCCAAGGGCCACCTGGACACGATCACCGTGAAGATCGTGCCCAACCTGCGCCAGCAGACCCAGCAGGTGCTCGCCAACCAGCTCGACTACATGGACGACCCGCCGCCGGCCGACCTGCTCGGCGAGGTCAAGGCGAAGGCCAAGGACCGCTTCAAGACGCAGGACGCGCTCTCGACCTACTTCCTGTTCCTCAACACGCGCGAGAAGCCGTTCGACAACGCCAAGGCGCGCGCCGCCGTCAACTACGCGATCGACCGCCGCGCGATCGTGCGGCTGTTCGGCGGGCTGTTCAAGGCCGGCTGCTACTTCATCCCGGACGGGATGCCGGGCCACCCCGACGCGCCGTGCCCGTACGGCGACCCCAACGAGGCGCCCGACCTCGACAAGGCCAAGCAGCTCGTCCAGGAGTCGGGCACCGCGGGCGCGCCGGTGACGGTGTGGGGCAACACCGAGACGCCGTCGGACAAGATCGCGCAGTACTACGCCGACGTCCTCAACTCGATCGGCTTCAAGGCGAAGCCGAAGCTGATCGACCCCGGCGTGTACCTCGCGACGGTCGGCAACCAGAAGACGCGCGCCCAGACCGGCACGAGCAACTGGTTCGGCGACTACCTGCACCCGGTCAACTTCATGCAGCTGTTCAACGGCTGCGGCGATCACGCAGACGAACAACAAGAACTACTCCAACGTCGACGATCCCGAGCTCAACAAGCAGATCGACGAGCTCAACGCCAACCCCGACCTCGAGGCGACCGCGGACAAGTGGGCCGAGCTCGACGAGTACGCGATCGGGCCCGACCACGCCTACACGGTCGCCTACGGGCAGAGCATGGCCTCGATCTTCATGTCCGAGCGCATGAACTTCGAGAGCTGCGCGACCTTCCACACGCTGTTCCAGAACGACTTCTCGAGCTGGTGTCTGAAGTAGCGGCCGCTCCCGGCCGCCCACCGCGCGGCGTCAGCCCCGGGAGGCTGGCGCTGCGCCGCCTGCGCCGCAACCGCACGGCGCTGGGCTTCCTGGCCGTGTTCGTGGCGGTGGTGCTGTCGTGTCTGGCCGCGCCGTGGTGGGCGAGCTCCGTCGCCCACACGACGCCGTCGGCCAACCACCTGACCGACACGATCGAGCTCGACGGGCGCACCGTGAACGTCGTCGGCCTCGACGGCGTGCCGATCGGCCCGACGTGGCGCGGGAAGTTCTTCCTCGGCGCCGACCAGAACGGGCGCGACATCATGGTGCGGCTGCTCTACGGCGGCCGCACGTCGCTGGCGATCGGCTTCGGCGCGGCGATCCTGACGACGCTGATCGCGCTGTTCGTGGGCCTCGTGGCCGGCTACTTCCGCGGCTGGGTCGACGGCACGCTGGGGCGCATCCTCGACGTCGTGTGGGCGTATCCGGTGGTGCTGCTCGGCATCGCGCTCGGCACCGCGCTGTCGCTCGGCGGCCTGAAGGTCGGGCCGCTGGAGGTGAGCGGGAGCTCGGTGGCGATCCCGCTGCTGATCATCGGCGTCGTCTACGTGCCCTACGTCGCGCGCCCGATCCGCGCGCAGGTGCTCAGCCTGCGCGAGCGCGAGTTCGTCGACGCCGCCCGTGTGCAGGGCGCGGGGCCGTGGCGGATCATGGGCGAGGAGCTGCTGCCCAACCTCGCCATGACGGCGATCGTGTTCCTGCCGCTGATGGTCGCCAACGCGATCCTGCTCGAGGCGTCGCTGTCGTTCCTCGGCGCCGGCGTGCAGCCGCCGACGCTCGTCGTGGGGGCGGATGCTCGGCGACGGCACGCAGCTGATCACCAGCGCGCCGCACCTGACGATCGTGCCCGGGCTGATGCTGGTCGTCTGCGTGCTGGCGCTGAACGTGTTCGGCGACGGCGTCCGCGAGGCGCTCGACCCGCGCGCCCGCGTGCGCGTGGAGCGCTGATGGCGGCGTTCATCGCCAGGCGGGTGGCGTCGGCGATCCTCGTGATGTTCGCGATCTCGGTGCTGACGTTCGCGATCTTCGCGGTCATCCCCAACGGCGCTCCCGAGGACCGGCTCGCCGGCCGCAACGCGACGCCGGAGCAGGTCGAGGTGATCCGGCACAACTTCGGCTTCGACAAGCCGGTCTACGTGCAGTACGCGCGCACGATGAAGCAGATCCTCACGGGTCAGCTGGTCTCCTACACCAACCAGGTCAACGTCGTCGACGAGATCTCCCGCGGGCTGCCGGCCACGCTGTCGCTGGCGATCGGCGCCGGCATCCTGTGGATGCTCATGGGCATCGCCTTCGGGCTGCTGGGGGCGCTGCGGGCGGGCGTGCTCGACCGGCTGCTGACGGCGGTCGCGCTGCTCGGGCTGTCGCTCCCCGTGTTCTGGCTCGGCGCGCTGCTGAGCTACGTCCTCGGCTTCAAGTGGGGGCTGTTCCCGGACGGCGGCTACGTGGGGTTCACCGTCGACCCGCTGCAGTGGGGCTACCACCTGATCCTGCCGTGGATGACGCTCGCGTTCCTGTTCTTCGGCGTCTACTCGCGCGTGCTCCGCGCCAACGTGCTGGAGACGCTCGGCGAGGACCACGTGCGCACGGCGCGCGCCAAGGGCATCTCCGAGCGGCGGGTGGTGCTGCAACACGTCCTGCGCAACTCGCTGATCCCGATCGTCGCGCTGTTCGGGCTCGACTTCGGCGCGGTGCTGGGCGGCGGGGCGATCCTCACCGAGTCCGTCTACAACCTGCAGGGCGTCGGCCAGTACGCCGCGACGGCGATCGGCCAGCTCGACGTGCCGCCGGTGCTGGGCGTGACCATGCTGGGCGCGTTCACGATCGTCGCGCTGTCGGCGATCGTGGACGTCCTCTACGCGCTGCTCGACCCGCGCATCATGCTCCGGTGAGCGAGCCGCCGGTCCTGTCCGTGGAGGACCTGCGGGTGTCCTTCGCCACCGACGCGGGGCCCGTCCGCGCGGTCGACGGCGTGTCGCTGTCGGTGCGCGCCGGCGAGGTGCTGGCGATCGTCGGCGAGTCCGGCTCCGGCAAGTCGGTGACCGCGATGACGCTCACCGGGCTCACGCGCGCGCAGGGCGCGGAGATCTCGGGCTCGGTGCGCTACGGAGAGCGCGAGCTCGTCGGCGCCTCCGACGCGGTGCTGCGCCAGGTCCGCGGCGCCGGCATCGCGATGATCTTCCAGGACCCGATGACGGCGCTGAACCCGGTGCTGCGGGTCGGGCCGCAGATCGTCGAGCAGATCCAGGCGCACGACCCGATGTCCGGGGCGGCGGCGCGCGACCGGGCGACCGAGCTGCTCGGCCGCGTCGGCATCCCGCGCCCCGAGGAGCGCTTCGCCGCGTTCCCGCACGAGCTGTCGGGCGGCATGCGCCAGCGCGTGATGATCGCGATGGCGATGTCCTGCTCGCCGCGGGTGCTGGTGGCCGACGAGCCGACGACCGCGCTCGACGTCACGATCCAGGCGCAGATCCTCGAGCAGATCAGGGAGCTGCAGACCGAGACGGGCGCCGGGGTCCTCGTGATCACCCACGACCTCGGCGTGGTGGCCGACATCGCCGACCGCGTCGCGGTCATGTACGGCGGGCGGATCGTGGAGGAGGGGACGCTCGACGAGGTCTTCTACGACCCGCAGCATCCCTACACGTGGGGCCTGCTGGGGTCGATCACGCGCGTCGACCGCCCGCGGCCCGCCCGGCTCCCGTCGATCGGCGGTCAGCCGCCGTCGCTGCTCGACCCGCCGGAGGGCTGCCACTTCCGCGCGCGCTGCCCGCACGCGCACGACGCCTGCGCCACCACGCCGCCGCTGGAGGTCCGCGCGGGCCATCCGGACCGCTGCTGGCTCGACCCGGCCGACAAGCGCCGCCTGCGCGAGGTCGGCGGGCGGATCGGGCTGACCGCCCCGGAGGCGGCGGGCCGCCGGCATCGCGAGCCGGAGGAGACGCTGCTCGACGTCGAGGGGCTCGAGCAGTACTTCAAGGTGCGCCGCGGGGGCGGGAAGCGGGTGCACGCCGTCGACGGCGTCACGCTGTCGCTGCGCGAGGGGCAGACCCTGGGGCTCGTCGGCGAGTCGGGGTGCGGCAAGTCGACGCTGGCGCGGGCGCTGGTGCGCCTGTCGGAGCCGAGCGGGGGCACGCTGCGCTACCGCGGCGAGGACGTCACGCGCGCCGGGCGGCGCGACCTGCGCGCGCTGCGCGGCGACGTGCAGATGGTCTTCCAGGACCCCTACGCCTCGCTGAACCCGCGCAAGAGCGTCTCGCAGATCATCGCCGCCCCGCTGCGCCGCCGCGGCGTGCCGCGCGAGGAGGCGGAGGGGCGCGTGGGCGAGCTGCTCGAGCAGGTCGGTCTCGGGGCGGAGCACCTGGATCGCTACCCGCACGAGTTCTCCGGCGGCCAGCGCCAGCGCATCGGCCTCGCCCGCGCGCTCGCCGTGCGGCCGCGGCTGGTGCTGCTCGACGAGCCGGTGTCGGCGCTCGACGTCTCCGTCCAGGCCCAGATCGTCAACCTGCTCGACGACCTCCAGCAGGAGCTGGGGCTCACGTACCTGTTCGTCGCGCACGACCTCGCGGTGGTGCGCCACGTCTCCGACGTGATCGCGGTGATGTACCTCGGCAAGGTGGTCGAGCTGTCGCCCGCCGAGGAGCTCTACGAGCGCCCGATCCACCACTACACGAGCGGGCTGCTGGCCTCGATCCCGGTGCCGGACCCGCGCCTCTCGCGGGCGCGCAGCCGCGTCGCGGTGGAGGGCGAGGTGCCGAACCCGATCGACCCGCCGAGCGGCTGCCGCTTCCATCCCCGCTGCCCTGCGGCCACCGACGTGTGCCGCACCACCGAGCCGCCGCTGATCGCCCACCACGACGGCCACCTGGCCGCCTGCCATCACCCGCTCAGCGTGGAGGATCCGCCAGCGCCCTGAACGGGCGCGCGTCGCCGAGCAGCTCGGGGTGCCACTGCAGCCCGAGCCAGAACGGGTGCGCGTCGCGCGGGGCCTCGACGGCCTCGATCACGCCGTCCGCCGCGCGCACCGAGGCGGTCAGCGGCGCGCTGACGCGGTCCACGACCTGGCGGTGGTAGGAGTTCGGCGCGGCGCCGCCGGCCAGCACGGCGGCGGCGAGCGTCCCCTCGGCCAGCTCGGCCGCGACGGCTTCGGGTCTGTCCGCATGCCGGCCGACCTCGTCCGCGGTACCCGGGCGCAGCGTCCCGCCGGCGAACACCGCCATCGCCTGCATGCCGCCGCACACGCCGAGCAGCGGGAGCCGTGCGCTCCCAGGCGAGGGCGATCACCGCCAGGTCGGCGCGCACCTTCCAGGCGTCCCAGGGGAGGCCGGCGGCCTCGGCGCCCGCCCGCGACTCGGCGTCGGACTCGCCCAGGCGCGAGGGGACGTAGTCGGTGCCGGGCAGGTACGCCGCGGCGCAGCCCTCGGCCAGCTCGGCGAGCGCGTCGCGCCGGCAGCGTGCCGGGGACCAGGACAGGCACCAGCCCGGCGGCCAGCAGCATCCGCAGATGGCGCTCGCGCACGCCGTGGCGCAGGTCGCCTCACCCTCGTCGTCGGAGGAGAGCGTGACGAGGACGCGCTTCAGACCGGGCACGGCGGGACCCCCGGGGGCGGTTGCACGTCGAGGCCGAGCAGCTCGGCGGTCCAGGCCATCGCGAGGCCCATGCCGACCGCGGCCGGGTGGTCGGCCCACTCCTCGTGCGCGCCGCCGTCCGTGAAGCAGGCGACGAGCAGCTCGCGGCCCGACGCGCGCAGGAGGCCCGCGTCGTGGCGCAGGCCGTCGATCGCGCCGGTCTTGTGCGCGAACGCCACGTCGCGCCCCACGTAGCGGGCCAGCATCTCGCGGTCCTGCTGCTCGCCCAGCAGCGGGAGGACTGCCGGGTGCTCGCCGAGCAGGCGCTGGTGCTCGGCCACGCTCGTCATGCCGAGGCCGATCGGCGTCGGCAGGTCGGTGTGGAGCGCCTCCGCGCCATCCCAGCGCGCGCCGCGACCGCCCACCGGGCCGCAGATGCGCGAGCCGTAGCCCCAGGCGGCGAGCCGCTCGTTCACGGCCGCGGCGCCGCCCAGCGCCTCGAGCACCACGTTGGTGGCGGTGTTGTCGGAGATCGCCAGCATCAGGCGCAGCAGCTCCTGCAGCGGCAGCTCGACCTCCGCTTCGAACGTCCCCAGGACGCCGTCACCGCCGGTGCGGTGCGCCTCGCGCACGCGCAGGTGCGTGCCTGGCGCGAGGCCGTCCTCGTCGAGCGCCAGGGCGGCGAGGAACGTCTTGATCATGCTGGCGCTCGAGAACCAGCGCTCCGGCTCGTGCTCGCAGAGCACCCCGCCGTTCTCCGTCAACGACCACGACGCGTACGGCGCCCGTTCACCGAGCGCACGGCGCCACGCCGCCTCGAGCCGGTCGGCACTCCCCGTCACGCCGCGGAACCCTAGGCATAAGAAGCTCGTTAAGCCTGGAGGGAGCACGCGATATCGCCGCTACCATGCCTGGCCTCGGGGACGCGCGGCTCACAACCGCGTACCTGCGCCACGCGCGGGTCTTCGCTCCTCGTCCGACCAGTTCAACGACTTTTAGGCTTCCTCCATGATCAAGGCAGTCCGTGTAACTCTGGTGCTGGCCGCCCTCGTGGCGCCG
Source organism: uncultured Solirubrobacteraceae bacterium (assembly GCA_963723395.1). Lineage (GTDB taxonomy): Bacteria > Actinomycetota > Thermoleophilia > Solirubrobacterales > Solirubrobacteraceae > DATFQI01. Next base: position 59,654 of record CAVRQL010000021.1, read on the forward strand.
GCCGCGCTCGTCGCAGGGTGCGGCGGCGTTCCGGGCAACGCCGTCGCCACGGTCGACGGCGACTCCATCGACAAGGACTCGTACAACCACTGGGTCCAGGTGGCGGCCAAGTCGGGCGGCGCAGCCGGCCAGACCGCCGCGGCGCCCAAGCCTCCTGACTACACGGAGTGCATCGCCGCCAAGCGCAAGACGACCCCCAAGCCGGCCAAGGGCCAGCCGAAGGTCACCGACGCGCAGCTCAAGACCCAGTGCAAGCAGGAGTACGAGCAGATCCGCGACCAGGTGCTCCAGCTGCTGATCTCGTTCCAGTGGCTCCAGGGCGAGGCCGAGAAGCAGGGGATCAAGGTCACCGACGCCGACGTCAAGAAGTCCTTCGACCAGCAGCGCAAGCAGAGCTTCCCCAAGGACGCCGACTACCAGAAGTTCCTCAAGGAGTCGGGCCAGAGCGAGGAAGACATCATGCTCCAGGTCAAGGCCGACCTGCTCGGCCACGAAGATCCGCGACAAGGTCGTCAAGGGCAAGGACAAGGTGTCCGACGCCCAGATCTCCGAGTTCTACGACAAGAACAAGGCCCGCTTCGCGCAGCCTGAACGGCGCGACCTCAACGTCGTGCTGACCAAGACGAAGGCCAACGCGGACGCCGCGAAGAAGGCGCTCGAGTCCGGCGACAGCTGGAAGGAGGTCTCGAAGAAGTACTCGATCGACGAGGCCTCCAAGGCGCAGGGCGGCAAGCTGCCCGCGCAGGCCAAGGGCACGCTCGAGAAGCAGCTCGACGCCGCCGTGTTCGGCGCCAAGAAGGGCCAGCTGACCGGGCCGGTCAAGACCCAGTTCGGCTACTACCTCTTCGAGGTCTCGAAGGTCACGCCCGCTTCCCAGCAGACGCTCGAGCAGGCCAAGGAGACGATCCGCCAGACGCTGCAGTCGCAGAACCAGCAGAAGGCGCTCGAGAAGTTCTCCAAGGACTACTCGAAGCGCTGGAAGGAGAAGACGGACTGCCGCAAGGGCTACGTGATCCAGCAGTGCAAGCAGGGTCCGAAGGCCACGCCGACGCCCACGGCGGCCGGCGGCGCCGAGCAGGTCCCGCAGCAGGCTCCGCAGTCGGGCAACTAGCCGCCCGTGTCCGATGAGATCGTCGAGGCGCTACGGCGCCTCGACGCGCTCACGCGGCGCCTGCGGGTCGAGTGCCCGTGGGACCGCGAGCAGGACGAGCGCTCGATCGTCCCGCACACCGTCGAGGAGGCCTACGAGCTGGCCTCCGCGGCGCATTCGGGTGACGACGCCAAGCTCCTCGACGAGCTCGGCGACGTCCTCTTCCAGGTCCACTTCCTCTCGCTGCTGCTCGAAGAGCGCGGCGCCGGCTCGCTGGCCGAGGTCGCGGCGCACGTGCACGCCAAGCTCGTGCGGCGCCACCCGCACATCTTCGGCGACGTCGAGGCCGAGAGCGCAGGCACGGTCCTGCGCAACTGGGACGCCATCAAGAAGACCGAGGAGGGCCGCGAGCCGGGCCTCTTCGGCGAGGTGCCCGAGAACCTGCCCGGGCCGCTGTACGCGCGCAAGGTGCAGCGGCGCGCCGCTTCCTCGGGGTTCGACTTCGAGCACGTGCCCTACGAGGGCGTCGAGGGCGAGCTGGAGGAGCTCAAGGCCGCCGGGACGCGCGAGGAGGCCTTCCACGAGGTCGGCGACGTGCTGTTCGCCGCCGTCAACGTCGCGCGCAAGCTCAAGGTCGACCCTGAGCTGGCGCTGCGCGCCGCCGCCGACCGCTTCCGGGGCCGCGTGCAGGGCGCCGCGGACCTCGCCGCATCCGAGGGCGCCGACTGGGACGATCTGGACTCCGAAGACCAGCTCGCGTACTACGCGCGCCACAGGCTGAACGAGGAGACCTCCCCTTGAGCAAGATCGACTCCCTGCACGCCCGCCAGATCCTCGACTCGCGCGGCAACCCGACCGTGGAGGTCGAGCTGGTCCTCAAGTCGGGCGCCCAGGGGCGCGCCGCGGTGCCCTCCGGCGCCTCGACCGGCGAGTTCGAGGCCACCGAGCTGCGCGACGGCGGCGACGCGTACGGCGGCAAGGGCGTCACCCAGGCGGTCGCCAACGTCAACGGCGAGATCGCCTCCGCGGTGGCCGGGTTCGACGTGCTCGACCAGAGCGGGCTCGACCGCGCGCTGATCGACCTCGACGGCAGCGACAACAAGTCCCGGCTCGGGGCCAACGCGATCCTCGGGGTCTCGCTCGCGGCCGCGCGGGCGGCGGCGGCGGAGGAGCACCTCCCGCTGTGGCGCTACCTCGGCGGCGAGGCGGCCCACGTGCTCCCGGTGCCGATGATGAACGTGCTCAACGGCGGCGCCCACGCCGACAACTCGGTCGACTTCCAGGAGTTCATGATCGTGCCCGTCGGCGCGCCGACCTTCGCCGAAGGCGCTGCGCACCGGGGCCGAGGTCTTCCACGCGCTGAAGAAGACGCTGTCGGGCCGCGGGATGAGCACGGCGGTCGGCGACGAGGGCGGCTTCGCGCCGGACCTGGAGTCCAACGAGGCGGCGCTGCAGCTGCTGATCGAGGGCGTCGAGGCGGCCGGCTACACGCCCGGCGACGACATCGCGATCGCGCTGGACCCGGCCACCAGCGAGATCTTCGAAGGCGGCGTCTACAAGCTCGAGCACGAGGGGCGCGACCTCTCGGCCGAGGAGATGGCCGCCTACTGGGCCGATCTGAGCGACCGCTACCCGATCCTCTCGATCGAGGACGGGATGGACGAGGAGGACTGGGACGGCTGGAAGGCGCTGACCGACCGGCTCGGCGACCGCGTCCAGCTCGTCGGCGACGACCTGTTCGTCACCAACACCGAGCGGCTCAAGCGCGGGATCGACTCCGGCGTCGGCAACTCGATCCTCATCAAGGTCAACCAGATCGGCACGCTCACCGAGACGCTGGCGGCGATCGACATGGCCCGCGACGCGGGCTACACCGCCGTCATGTCGCACCGCTCGGGCGAGACCGAGGACACCACGATCGCCGACCTCGCGGTCGCGACCGGGTGCGGGCAGATCAAGACCGGCGCGCCGTCGCGCTCGGACCGGGTCGCCAAGTACAACCAGCTGCTGCGCATCGAGGAGGCGCTGGGCGGCGACGCCGAGTACCCGGGGCGGTCCGTCTTCCGGTCATAGGTGTCGGAGCTTGTCGGGGTTCACGACGCTGCGGATCGCGGTGATCACGCCGCCCTCGACGTCGACCGACATCGCGCCGGTCACCGCGCCGTCGGGCCCGCGGGCGATCATGCCCGGCTGGCCGTTCACGACCGCCGGCTCGAGCCGTAGCCGGTCGCGCTCGGCGATCCGGGTGAGGCCGACCATGAAGCGCGCGATCTTCTCGGCGCCGGTGAGCGGCGTGGCGCGCGCCGCCGCCTTCCCGCCGCCGTCGCCGTAGATCGTCGCGTCCTCGGCGAGCATCGAGACCAGGCCGTCCACGTCGCCGTCGCCGATCGCCTCGAAGAAGCGCGCGACGAGCGCGGCGCGCTCCTCGGCGGAGGGGTCGAAGCGGGGGCGCCCCGCGTCGACGTGGCGGCGGGCGCGCAGCGCCAGCTGGCGGCAGTTCTCGCGGCTCTTGCCGACGATCTCCGCGATCTCGTCGTAGCCGTAGTCGAACACGTCGTGGAGCAGGAACACCGCGCGCTCGACCGGCGACAGGCTCTCCAGCAGCACGAGCAGCGCCATGCTGATCGACTCGCGGTCGGGCGCGGTGTCGGTGACGATCGGCTCCGGCAGCCACGGGCCGGGATAGGTCTCGCGGCGGTGCTGGGCGGAGCGCAGGCGGTCGATCGCCAGGCGCGTGGAGACGGTTGCGACGAACGCGCGCGGAGACTCGACCTGCTGCTCGTCGCGGTGCAGCCGCAGGAACGCCTCCTGGACGATGTCCTCGGCCTCGGTGACGCTGCCCAGCATGCGGTAGGCGATCCCGAACGCGAGCGGGCGGTGAGCCTGGAAGGCCTCGGCTGTCACGGAGGAACGGGCCATCTCGTCGTATCAATCATGAACATCTTCCTCGCAGGCGCCACCGGCGCCCTCGGCAAGCCCCTCACCCGCGCGCTCGTCGCCGCGGGCCACCACGTGACCGGCACCACCCGCTCCCGCCCCGACGAGGTACGCGAGCTCGGCGCCGAGCCGGTCGTCCTCGACGCGCTGGACCGCGACGCGGTGATGGCCGCGGTCGCCGCCGCCCAGCCCGACGTCGTCGTCCACCAGCTCACCGCGATCGGCAAGTTCAACCCGCGCAACCCGGACGCCACCTTCGCCGCCACCAACCGGCTGCGCACGGAAGGGCTCGACATCCTGCTCGAGGCGGCGCGCGCGGCCGGCGCGCAGCGCTTCGTGGCCCAGAGCTTCGCGGGCTGGCCGTTCGCGCGCTCCGGGCCGCCGGCCAAGGACGAGAGCGCCGCCCTCGACCCCTCGCCGCCCAAGGGCATGCGCGAGACGCACGCCGCCATCCGCTACCTCGAGGCGACCGTGACCTCCGCCACGGGCATCGAGGGCATCGTGCTGCGCTACGGAGGCTTCTACGGGCCGGGCACGAGCATCGCGCCGGGCGGCGACCAGTACGAGGCCGCCCGCGGGCGCAAGTTCCCGATCCCGGGCCGCGGCGACGGCGTCGCCTCGCTCGTGCACGTCGACGACGCGGCGACAGCGACCGTGGCGGCGATCGAGCGCGGCCGCCCGGGGATCTACAACGTCGTCGACGACGAGCCGGCGCCCGTCCGCGAGTGGCTGCCCGTGCTGGCCGCGGCGGCCGGCGGCAAGCCGCCCCGCAGGCTCCCGAGCTGGCTCGCCCGGCTCCTGCTCGGCCCGGCCGGCTACGCGCTGATGAACGAGGGCCGCGGCGCGCTCAACGGCAAGGCCCGCCGCGAGCTCGCCTGGACCCCGGCCCACGCCAGCTGGCGCGAGGGGTTCCGCACGCTCTGACAGCGCCGTTGCAGAGGAAGGGGCGAGGCGGCGTCGAACGAAGGGCGCAGGCATGGCTGCCACCCGCATCCGCTGGGACCGCCTTGGGCGCTGGGCGTTGATCGCCGTCTTCGCCTTCGTGCTGTACCTCTACATCGGCCCGGCCGTGAGCTGGGTCTCGACCTATCGCCAGGCCGGGGAGAAGCGGGCGGAGGTGGCCCAGCTCAAGCAGCGCAACGACCAGCTCAAGGCGCGCCGCACGGAGCTCAAGGACAAGCGCTCGCTGGAGCGCGAGGCCCGCCGGCTGGGGATGGTCAAGGCCGGCGAGAAGGCCTACGTGGTCGAGCTCCCTCCGCGCTGAGCGGAGCGTCCTAACCTCATATCGCGTGTCGTTCGAGACCGCGATCGAGCAATGGCGAGAGGGTGAGCGCCGGCTGGCCGAGGCGCCGCCCGACCAGCAGGACGTGCTGGAGCGCGTGACCGCGCGCATCACCGCCGAGCTGCGCCGCCGCCTGGGCGGCGCGTTCACGGCCCAGGAGCTGAGCGAGCTCTACGACGAGGGCACCGGCTGGGCGTCCGACCTCGCCGTGGCGACCGCACCCGACCACCCGTACGCGTGGGACGCGCGCGTGGTGATCGACGCCGCGTTCGCGCGCTACCTGCGCCGCGCGGCGGACTACGCCGGCGGCCGCCGCCGCTTCTAGGCGGGCCGGCGGGTGAACGAGTGCCGGACCCACACGGTCCGGAAGCCGAGCCGCTCGTAGAGCCGCTTGGACGCGACCCTCGTCGTCGGCCTCGATCAGCGCGCAGGCGGCGCCGTCGGCGTGGGCCTCCTCGAGCGCGCGGGCGATCAGGGCGCCGCCGAGCCGCCGTTGCGGCGCTCGGGCAGGCAGAACACCAGCTCGACCTCGGCGGTCCCGCCGCGCACGGAGAACGCGGCGAAGCCCGCCGGCTCGTCCTGCGCGTAGGCGACGACGTTCCGCGTGCCACGGCGGGCGGCGGCCGCCTCCTCGGTCAGCACGAACTCGGGCGTGTCGTCGAGGGGCGACTCGCCCTGCCAGGCCAGCCGCAGCGGCCGGCTGGCCTCGAACGCCCCGACGCGCAGCTCCGCGCCGTGCGCAGCCGCTCCGCACCGCGGCGGGCAGCTCGCGCTCCATGTAGGCGAGCCGCTCGGAGGCCCAGCCCATGCGCTTCGAAGCCGGAGCGCAGCCGCGCGCCGGCGTCGGCGTCCTCGACCTCGATCCGGCGGTGCGTGAGCCCCTCCAGGTGCGGCTCGGCCGCCTCGGCGAGCTGCTCGGCCGACAGCCCCGGGTCGGGGCCTTCGACGCGGGCGAGGTTGTACTCGTAGAACGTCGGCAGGTCGGTGGTGCGCACGACCGTCCCGTGCTCCCACGGCTCGACCCGGTCGGCGACAGCGGCGTGGTAGCCGTGGCGCCAGTCGATCGCGTGCCTCATGGCCTGCTCAGCCTATGCCGAACGGCCAGGGGCTTGAAGCCCAGCCCTTCGTAGAGGCGCCGCGCGCCGCCCTCGACATCGGTGGGGACGAACACAAGCTCGTGGCGCTCGGCCCGCGCCGCGTGCAGCACCGCGGCGATCACCGCCGAGGCGAGCCCGCGCCCGCGGGCGGAGGGGGTCGTGTAGACGTCCTCGAGCATCCCGTCGCGCCCGTCGTCGAGCAGCAGGGCGTAGGCGAGGGGGCGGCCCTGCTCGAACGTCGCGAAGGACCGCGTGGGCGTCCCCGCGAACAGCCGCCGGTCTCCCTCGTGCGCGTCGCGCACGATGTCCTCGCTCGTCGCCCAGGCACCGGAGCGGATCCACTCGTCGCGCAGGCCGCGCACGTGGCCGTAGGGGACCTCCTCGGCCAGGGCGCCGGCGGCGGGCGGCTCCAGCGCCCCGTCGCGGCCGAGCAGCAGGGTCGTCTCGTCCTCCCAGCCGCGCGCCCGCAGGTCCGCGGCGACGGACTCGTCCGTGACCGCCACGCGCTGCACGTCGAGCGCCTCGATCTCGGCGGCGCCCACGCCGTCGTCGACGTGGGCGACGTTCAGATGGGGAACGTCGGGGAGCGTCGGGTGCGAGAGCACCGTCGCGCCGTCGAGTCGCTCGACCCGCTCGGCCGCGCGCTCGAAGACGGCCGCGTCGAACGCGACCGCACGTTCCGCGTCAGTCGTCGTCCTCGCCGCCGCCCGCGCGCCGGATCACGATCTGGTCTTCCTCGATCACGACCTCGACCGGCCGGTGGCCGGCCCAGTGCTCGGCGTAGACCGGATCGTCCTGGACGTCGGGGTCGAGCCAGAGCCCGTACCCCTCCTCGCCGTGGTCGAAGGTGCCCTCGAGCGGCTTGCCGGCCTTGCGGCGGCGGGAGCGCCCGCCGCGCGAGCGCGCGCGCTTGGGCTTCGGCTCGGCCTCGGCTCGGCCTCCTCCGCGGACTCGCCGGCGGCCTCGGCCTCCTCGGCCTTCTTGGCGGCCTCCTCGGCGGCCTTGGCCTCCTCGGCCGCGCGCTTCTCGGCCTCGGCCTCGAGTTCGGCGGCGATCGCGGCGTCGTCCTCCGCGCGGAGATCGATCTCCTCGGGGGCGCCGTTCTCCTCCTCGCTGCCGGGCTCCAGGCCCTGCTCGCGCTTGAACGCCTGGATCTGCTGCACAGTGACCTCGAGTTGGTGTGCGATCCACGCGTCGGTGCGGCCCTGACGGACCCATCCGCGAATCTGGTTCAGCTGGGGGCGAAGTGACCTTCGGCTCATCGCGCGCGCACACTAGCAACCGTGTTGAGGTGCAGGCCCCATAGCAACCGCGGCGAATACGGGCTAAGCTCGCGACAGCCTCGGTGGGGGCGATGAGTGCGGGCGTCGCGCCAAACGGAGAATTCCGCTTGCCAGGGAGGCGGGGTCTAGAGCAATGCTGGTACTGACACGCAAGTCCAACCAGTCGATCATGATCGGCGACGACATCGAGGTCTCGGTGCTGTCGATCATGGGCGAGAAGGTGCGCATCGGCATCCAGGCGCCGCGCGACATCCCGGTCTTCCGCAAGGAGGTCTACCTCGAGATCCAGCAGGAGAACGTCGCTGCCGGCGCCTCCGCTCGAGCCGAGGTGGATGACGCTCTGAAGCGGCTCAGCTCGAAGCGCTGAGTTTCAGCCCATCACGTAGTACAGCGTCTGGAACATCGCGATGGTGACGATGACCGCCGTCGCGATGAGCGTGAGCACGAGCAGGAAGAACCGCATCGTGCCGTGACGCTGGGTGCGGTACGTGTGCCGCCTGCGGGTGCGCTGGACGGCCTCCGCGCGGAGGCGCTCACGGCGATAGCGGTCCTCCTCGATCTCCTCGACGAAGGCCTCTTCGATCTCGGCCAGGCTCTGACGCATCCGCATGGAATCGCCCAGATTATCACCCGTCCGGAGCGGGTGAGTGGTCACTCACCAGCGACCCCCGCACCCGCTCCATAGTCCGCGCCCGGACAAAATCGTTCCGTAAACGGAACAGCGATTCACGCCGTGTTGACGGCGCGTCGGGATCTAGACGGCCGCGCCCTGCTCCGCCTCGTCGTAGACCTGCACGAAGCGCAGGTAGTTGTCGGCCACCATCTCGGCCGCCGCGGAGCGCTCGAGGTCGCCCCCGAGGAAGCCCTTCAGCGCGTCCCACCAGATCGAGCGGCCGATCGCGAAGCCGATGAAGCCCTCGACGCCGGCGGCCTGGCGCAGCCAGTGGTCCACCTTGTCGTCGCTGGCGCCGCGGCCCAGGAGCACGCTCTTGACGTTCTCGCGGCCGTCGCCCTTGCGGGTCTGCTCGGCGAGCATCTCCGCGTCCTTGCGCTCGTCGACGCCCTCGATCTTCCAGATGTCGACCTCGACGCCGTAGTTCTGGATGTCCTCGATGGCGCGGCGCATGAGCTCAGGGCGCAGCTCGGCGTCGTAGCGGTCGGTGTCGCCGCCGACGGACTCCAGCTGGGCGTCCTCGGCCGGCACGAGCAGCTCGAAGAGGAACTTGCGGTCGTTCTCGTGCAGCCAGTCGGCGAGCTCCTTGAGGCGGCCGAGCTGGCGCTCGTTCGTCTCCTTCTCGCCGTCCGGGTTGTACCGGACGAGCACCTTGGCGAAGTCGGGGTCGAACGACGTGATGTGCTCGCCGAACTCCGCGTCGTACTGGAAGTCGAACTCGCTCTGGCCGGACTTCTCGACCGGCATCGAGAGCTTCAGGCCCTCGGACTTGGCCTGCTTGGGGATCTCGCCGCCGAACTGCTCGTCGACGAGCACGCCGGTCGCGGCGGCGTCGACGCCGCGCTGCACCGCCAGCTCCATGCCCTCGAAGATCAGGTGCTTGGCATCGGTGATCGTCGCCGTCTGCTCGGCGTCCGGGTCACCCTCGATGCCGAACATCTTCTTCTGGAAGGACCCCCGGTGATCGAAGGCGAGGATGTAGAGCTTTCCGTCGTATCCGAGCGCCATGGCGCGCACCACCCCTGTTCCGCGTGACTTTCGTTCGGGTCCTACTGTACGCCGCCGATGAAGGCCAAGTTCACCGGCCCGAACTACACGCTGGGCGTCGAGGAGGAGCTGATGATCCTCGACGCCGAGACGTTCGAGCTGGCCAACGAGATCGAGACCATCGTGTCCGCCTACGAGGGCGACGGCGAGGTCAAGCCCGAGCTGCTGCAGTCGGTGCTGGAGATCGCGACCCCGCCGTGCGAGGACGTCGCCGAGGTGGACCGCCACGTGCGGCGCCTGCGCCGTGAGGTGTCCGACGCGGCGGGGCGGCACGGGCTCGCGATCGGCTCGGCCGGCACGCACCCGACGGCGCTGTGGGAGAACCAGCGTGTCTCCGCCGACCCGCGCTACCGCGACCTGATCGCCGCACTGCGCTTCATCGCCCGCCAGGAGATCATCTTCGGGCTGCACGTCCACGTCGGCATCGACGACGCCGACAAGGCGATCCACATCGCCAACGGGATGCGCGTGCACGTGCCGATCCTGCTCGCGCTGAGCGCCAACTCGCCCTACTGGCGCTCCGACGAGACCGGGCTCGCCTCCACCCGCATGCCGATCTTCCGCTCGTTCCCGCGCGTCGGCATCCCTCCGTACTACGAGGACTGGGACGACTACGAGCGCCGGATCACCTTCATGGTCGAGGCGGGGGTCATGGAGGACTCCACGTTCCTCTGGTACGACGTCCGCCCGCACCCGAAGTTCGGCACCGTCGAGGTCCGCGCGATGGACGCCCAGACCCACGTGGAGCACACGATCGGCCTCACGGCGCTGATCCAGGCGATGGTCAAGGAGCTGGCCGAGCACTACGAGTCGGGCGCCGAGCTCGGCACCTACCCGTACGAGATGCTCGACGAGAACAAGTGGCTGGCGGCCCGCCACGGGCTCGAGGGCGAGCTGGTCGACCTGCCGGACCGCAAGATGGTCCCGTCGAAGGAGCTGGCGCGGCGCCTGTACGACCGCCTGCGCGAGCACGCCCAGGACCTCGGGGGCGCCGACGCGCTCGAGGGGATCCTCGATCTGCTGGAGCGCGGCACGGGCGCCCACCGGCAGCGCGTCGTGTACGAGGCGAACCACGACTGGTCGGAACTGTTAAGGGAGATCGTGGGAGCGACACGCGCGTAGAATCGATGGCTCATGGCAAGCGGGCCGGACCTCTTCGTCGTATGTCGCAGCTGTGGGCGCGAGGTGTCGCCGTACATCACCGAGTGCCCGTACTGCGGTAACCGGCTGCGCAAACGCGCGCCGAAGCTGGAGCGCGGGGGCACCCCGAAGCCGCCCAAGCCGCCGCGCAAGCGCCCCTCGCTGGGCCGCCTGAAGCCCGGCGAGATCCCCGGGATACGGGGCGAGCGGCGCCCGTACGCGACGATCCTGCTCGTCCTGGCGGCGATCGTCGTGACGATCCTGCTCAACGCGGCGCTGTTCGACCTCGGCGACCTCGCGCTCGGCGTCCCGTACACGGACGAGTACTGGCGCACGGTCACGACGCTGTTCGTCTACACGCAGAACGCCTACGAGATCGTGGTGCTGGGCGCGGTGTTCCTGTTCGGCTGGCTGCTGGAGCGCCGGCACGGCCCGCTGGCGCCGCTGGTCGTGTTCTTCGCCGCGGGCGCGGGCGGGATGTTCCTCGCCATCGCCGCCGGTGACGCGGACATCGCGCTGGGCGCCAACGGCGCCGCGCTGGGGCTGCTGGCCGCGTGGTCCGTGCGCGACCTCCTCGGCCGCCGCCGCGGCGAGGAGGACGACTCGGACATGCTCGGCGTGCTCGCGATGGCCGTCGTGCTCGTGCTGCTCCCGCTCGCCACCGTGGAGGCCAGCGCGGTGGCCGGCGTCGGCGGCGGCGCGATCGGGCTGCTGCTCGGGCTCCCGCTGGCCCGGATCAGAGAACGCTGATCGCGCCCGGCTCGCCCGCGGCGAGCCGGCCAACGACCCAGCCGTCGATCTCGCCGGCGCGCTCGGCCGGCACGGCCGCCAGCAGGCCGCCGGAGGTCATCGCGTCGACGACGAGGCGCTGCCGCGGCTCCGGGACGTCGCCCCAGGTGGTGAAGGCGTCGGCGTCGCGGCGGTTGCGGCGGGAGCCGCCCGCCACCGCGGCCTCGTCGATCGAGCAGCTCCAGCACGCCCTCGATGGCGGGCACCGCGGCGGAGTCGATCTCGGCGGCGAGGCCGCTGCCCTCGGCGAGCTCGTGCGCGTGGCCGAGCAGCCCGAAGCCGGTGACGTCGGTGAGCGCGTGCGCGCCGGCCGCGCGCGCCTGCGCGGCGGCGGTCGCGTTGAGCCGGCTCATGACCGCGACGGCGCGCTCGACCAGCTCGTCGTCGGCGATCCCGCGCTTGAGCGCGGTGGCGACCGTGCCGGCGCCGAGCGGCTTGGTGAGCACGAGCACGTCGCCCTCGCGGCCGCCCGCGTTGGTGAGCACCTCGCGCGGGTGCACGATGCCGGTGACGGCCATGCCGTACTTGGGCTCCGGATCGTCGATCGAGTGGCCGCCGATCACCGAGGCGCCGGCCTCTTCGACGGCGTCCGCGCCGCCGCGCAGGATCTCGCCGAGCAGCTCGGGGCCGAGCGACTCGAGCGGATAGGCGACGAGGTTGAGCACCGACACGGGGGTCGCGCCCATCGCGTAGAGGTCCGACAGCGCGTTGGCGGCGGCGATGCGCCCGAACGCGTACGGGTCGTCGACGATCGGCGTGAAGAAGTCGACGCTCTGGACGATCGCGATCTCGTCGGAGAGCTGCACGACGCCGGCGTCGTCGGCCGTCTCGGCGGCCACCAGCACGCGCGGGTCGGTCGGTCGCGGCAGGCCGGCGACGATGGGGCGGATGTCGGCCGCGGACAGCTTGCATCCGCAGCCGGCGCCGTGGGAGAGGGAGGTCAGGGCGACGGGCATGTCCGACCTATGATGCCGAGGGTGCCTCCCCGCCGGTCGTACAGCGACGACGAGATCCGCGCGGCCGTGCAGGTGCTCAGCGATCCCGCCCGCCTCGAGGACGCGCAGAGCGTCATCGCATCGGTCGCGCCGGAGCTGCAGCACATCCTCGAGCAGGCGCTCGACGCCGCCGACTGGTTCGGCTCGGCGCATCGCGCCCAGGTGCTCGAGGCGACCGGCCAGGAGGACCCGTCCGAGCGGCTGGACGCCGTCCAGCGTCTCATCGGGGAGGAGACGAGGCTCAGCATGCTGATCGGGGTAGCCGTCGGATACGAGCTCGCGCACGTCCTGAACGAGAACGAGGAGAAGAGACCACATGGCAGTTGACATCCGCTTCCTTGGCCAGTCCTGCTTCGAGCTGAAGGCGGGCGACGTGACGGTGCTCACGGACCCGTTCCTCACCGGCAACCCGAAGGCCGCCGCCACGGCGGACGAGGTGAATCCCGACTTCATCCTGCTCACGCACGGCCACGGCGACCACCTCGGCGACACCGTCGACATCGCCAAGCGCACCGGCGCCACGGTGGTCGCGATCGTCGAGCTCGCGAACGAGATCGCGGAGGCGGGCGTCGAGAACGTCGTCGACCCGAACTTCGGCGGCACCGTCGCCTTCGACTGGGGCTGGGTCAAGCTCGTCCCCGCCTGGCACACCGCCGTCTCCCCGAGCGGCACCGCGCACATGCCGGCCGGCCTGCTGATCCACATCGGCGACCGCCTCGTCTACCACCTCGGCGACACCTGCCTGTTCAGCGACATGCAGCTGATCGCGCGCCGCGGCGACAACGTCGACATGGCGCTGGTGCCGATCGGCGGCCACTACACGATGGACCGCTTCGACGCCGTGACCGCGTGCGAGTTCATCAACCCGTCCGAGGTCATCCCCTGCCACTACGACACGTTCCCGCCGATCGAGACGGACGCCGAGGCGTTCAAGTCCGACGTGCAGAACGCGGGCTTCTCGCAGGTCGTCATCCTCCAGCCCGGCGAGAGCCACAAGGTCAAGTGACCCACGCGATCGTCCTCATCGAGGCCGAGCGATCGGCCATCAAGACCCTCGGCGGCGAGCTCGCGGACGTGGAAGGCGTCGCCGAGGCCTACTCGGTCACGGGGGAGTGGGACTTCGTGGCGATGCTGCGCGTGCGCGATCCGGCCGAGGTGGCCGACGTGGTGACGCAGCGCTTCGCCGGGCTGCCCGGGATCAAGCGGACGCAGACGCTGGTGGCGTTCGAGGTCTTCTCGCAGCACGACCTCGAGGCGCTCTTCAGCATTGGCTCCTAGGGCTGATCCTGCCAGCCGCGCGCGAACCAGCGCGTGCGGTCCTTCCAGTCATGCACCATCAGCAGCAGGCCGAGGCTCGCCAGCAGGGCGCCGGTGGCGCCGTGGTGGCAGCGCTGCCCGCGGATCCACAGCCTGCGGAGCCGGCGGTCGTAGTGCAGCGGCTTTCGGATGAGCTCGGGTGACATGAGGACGTCAGGAAGAGGCTGATACCCGGGTTATCGGCAGCTCGTGCATTTCGCCACATAGGCCATTTGTGGGATCTTCATGACCCTGCTCCTGATACCTGGATGCAAGGACGGCGACGCAGGCCACGCTGACGGTCGGCGCCGAGGGCTTCGAGCCGGCCGTCGTGCAGGTGCCGGCCGGCGAGTCGTTCGACCTCAAGGTCGTCAACGACACCAAGGCGGTGCAGACCATCGTGGTGGCCGGCCGGCCGGGCCTGCGCGTGTCGCCGGGCCAGACCAGCACGCGCCAGATCGAGGCGTTCGAGGAGGGCGACCACAAGGTGACGCTGGAGGGTGCGCCGTTCCAGGCCACGCTGCGCGCGTCCCGGTAGGCTCGCGCCCATGAGCCGCACGGAGCGGATCGACTTCCAGGCCACCAGCGACCCCGCCCTCCTGGCGGCCTCCGACCGCGGCGAGTCGCACCTGCTGACCTACGAGCAGCTGTACGGGCTCTGGGAGCGCCAGCAGTGGGCCACGCAGGAGATCGACTTCACCCAGGACCGGATCGACTGGCACGAGCGCTTCGACGAGGAGGAGCGCTTCGAGCGGATGTACGGGCTGTCCTCGTTCTTCGTCGGCGAGCAGCGCGTGGCGGCCGAGCTCGGGCCGATGATGCGCGCGGCTCCCGAGGAGTCCATGCGCGCTGTTCCTGTGCACGCAGATCGCCGACGAGGCGCGCCACGTGGCGTTCTTCGACCGCTTCTACTCCGAGGTCGGCGTGCTCGAGTCCGACGAGCTCCAGGGCCGGCTGGAGGAGACCTCCGCGCACCTCAACCCCGAGTTCAACGAGCTCTTCGACGACATGCTGCGCCGGCGCGTGGACCGGCTCGCCGCCGAGCCCGAGGACCTCGAGACGCTGGTCGAGGCCGTGACGATCTACCACATGGTCATCGAGGGCATGCTCGCCCTCACCGGCCAGCACTTCATCACCGACTACAACGAGCGGATGGGGACCCTCCCGGGGTTCGTGAAGGGCTTCACGCTCGTGGCGCGCGACGAGCACCGCCACGTCGCCTTCGGCGCTCGCTTCCTGCGCGACATGGCCCGCCGCGACCCCAGGCACACGGAGGCGATCCAGCGCACGCTGGCCGAGGTCGCGCCGGTCGCCGACGGCGTGCTGCGGCCGAAGTGGTTCGAGGGCGGCGACGACGAGCCGCTGAACTTCGGGGTCTCGGTGTCCGAGACGCGCGCGTTCGCCATGAAGGCGCTCGAGCGGCGCATGAAGGTCATCGGGCTGGTCGCCGCCGCGTGACGATCGTCTACGACGACTTCGCGGCGGTCGACATGCGCGTCGGGCGCGTGACCGCCGTCGAGGACTTCCCGGAGGCGCGCAAGCCGGCCTGGAAGCTGACGATCGACTTCGGCGAGGAGATCGGCACGCGCCGCTCCTCGGCGCAGATCACCAACTACGCCCGCGAGGAGCTCGAGGGGCGCCGTGTCGTCGCGGTGGTCAACTTCCCGCCGCGGCGGATCGGGCCGTTCTCCTCAGAGGTGCTCGTGCTCGGCGCCTCCGACGCGGAGGGCAACGTGATCCTGCTGGCGCCCGACGCCGAGGTCCCCCTCGGCGCGCGGATCCACTGAAGGGCTACTCGGTCGCCGGGGGCGGGGTCGGCGTGACCGTCGTGTCCGGCGTCGGGGTGACGGTCGGGTCCGGGGTCGGCGTCGGCGAGGGCGTCGGCGTCGGGTCCGGCGTCGGCGAAGGAGTGGGGGTCGGGCTCGGCGTCGGCGTGGGCGTCGGGGTCGGCTCGAACGCCGGCGGCGGCACCGGAGCGGTCTGCGTCGGCGGGGGCGGGTAGCCGCCGGGGCCGAGGGCGCCGTTGCCGTTCTCCACCGAGCCGGTGGTCTCGGTCGGGAGCGTGCTCGTGTCGCCGTCGTGCTGCTCGGTGTTCGGGGCGACGCCGTCCTTGCCGTCGGTCGGCGTGACCTTGACCTTGCGGACGCCGTCCTCCCGGTTGGCGGCCTTGTCCTTGGCGTCGGCCTTCTGCTCGCGGCGGGCGCCGTTCTCCTCGGGCTCGGCCGCGGGCTGCGGGGCCGAGCGGACGGTTACCGGCGCGGGCGACTGGCGGCGACGGTCTCGGGCGCCTTCGGCGAGGCGGCGGCGGCCAGCGTCGTCTCCGCGCCCTTGCCGCGCGGCTGCTGCGCGACGTGCTTGACCTCGACGGCGCCGGCGGTGACGATCGCCGCGGCGGCCAGGCCGGCGACGGCCTTGGTGGCCAGCGTCGTCATGCCCGCCTGCAGCGCGCCACCCGCGGCGGCGCCGGCGGCGGCAGCGCCACCGCCCGCCGCGGCGGTCGAGCCGGAGGCGGCGGCGGTCGTGCCCAGCTGGGCGAGGACCATCTTCTTGAGCAGGAACAGCGGGCCGACGGGATACAGCGCGGCGAGCGCGCGGTTGTTCTGGCGCAGCTGCTTCTTGAAGGCGCCGCAGCGGTCGCAGGTGCGCAGGTGGCGGCGCACCGGGGCGGTCGTGCGCATCAGGCCCTCGGAGACGGCGCCGAGCTCGACGCGCACCTCGTCGCAGGACAGCAGCCGCGCCTCGGCGGCCTCGGCGAGCGACACCCGCGCGCGGACGAGCAGCGACTTCACCGAGGGCACGGTGGTCTCCATCGCCTCGGCGATCTGCTCGTAGGACAGCGCGTCGATCTCGCGCAGCAGCAGTGCGGTGCGCTGCGTCTCGGGCAGATCCTGGACGTCGGCGATCAGGAGCCGGAACTCCTCGCGCTTGTGCACCTTGTCGGCGGTGGTGAGGCCGCCCTCGGACAGGTGCACGTCCATCGAGTCCACGCCGACCGCGGTCGCCTTGCGCAGGTGGTTCAGCGAGCGGTTGCGCGCGATCCGGTACAGCCACGGCCGCACGTTGATCTCGCGCTCGTCGGCCAGGATCGCGTTGTAGGCGGCCGCGAAGACCTCCTGCAGCACGTCCTCCGCGTCCTCCTTGGAGGAGAGCATGTGCCGGCAGAACGCCAGCAGCCGCGACTGGTAGCGGCCGACCAGAGCCTCGAAGGCGTGCGGGTTCCCGCGCCTGATCAGCGCGATCAGTCGCTCGTCGGACTGCAGCCGCAGGAGCGGCGAGCGTCCATGGAGTCCGGCAGCGCCGGTCTGGTTTACGGCAGAGGCTTCCACGTGGTAACGAAGGGTCCCGCCGAGTAGAACTTGCCAACGGCGGGGAAGTTGCGGCGCCAGCCAGGGTAGCGGCGCCTCCTTTGCGTCCGCTAATGCGCCGGTAGGATCGCGCTGACGCCCGGGTGGTGGAATTGGTCAGACACCGCGGCCTTAAAAGCCGCTGTCCGCAAGGGCGTGTGGGTTCGAGTCCCACCCCGGGCACTCACGCGACCGCGACGGGCGCGGGGTGGCGGGTGATCGCGCGGAGGGCGAGGCCGGTGAGGATGTGGCGACGATCGCGCCGCTGGCGCCGAACACGTGGTGGCCGCGGTCGAGGTCGACGATCACGCCCGAGGTGGTGAGCCAGCCGAGCGCCCAGGCGCCGGCGGTGACGGCGGCGAACGGGAGCGCGCGGCGGCCGAGCAGGAGCGTCTGGGCGGCTCCGACGGCCGC
Organism: uncultured Solirubrobacteraceae bacterium; assembly: GCA_963723395.1. Lineage (GTDB taxonomy): Bacteria > Actinomycetota > Thermoleophilia > Solirubrobacterales > Solirubrobacteraceae > DATFQI01. The sequence goes on from CAVRQL010000021.1 coordinate 77,041, forward strand.
GCCCGTGATCGCGCCCGCGAGGACGACGTCGGCGGTCTCGGTGCCGGCGCCGGTGATCGCCGCTGCCAGCGCCGCGCCGGCCGCCATGGCGCCCGCCGTGACCGCGGCCCAGCGGGCGCCGGTGCCCAGGGCGAACGCCTGGGCGCCGCCGATGATCGCCCCGGCCAGCAAGCCGCCGGCCGCCGCGGAGGCCGGGTCGTGGAGTGACCCGACCGTCGCCATCGCGACGGAGCTGCCGATCGGGAAGGCGATGAAGGTCGGGATCCAGCGCTTGAAGGAGAACATGTGGTGGCCTCTGGTGTACGATGTACGTTACAAGAACTAACGTACGCCGTACACAAACGAGAGTCAGTAGTGCCAGCCACACCACCGAGAACACGCCGCCCGCGCGGCTCGCTCACCCAGGAAGCCATCCTCGACGCGGCCGAGGCGGTCGCCCGCCACGGCTTCGACGCGCTGAGCGTCCGCGCCGTCGCGGCCGGCCTGAACGCGGCGCCGATGGCGCTCTACAACCACTTCGCCACCAAGGAGCAGCTCGTCGACGCGCTGCTCGACCGCGTGCTGGCCCGCTTCGAGCCGCCGCCCACCACCGAGGACTGGGTCGCCGACCTGGGTGCGTTCGCCCGCGCGCACCGGCGCCTGCTGGAGGCGCATCCGTGGGCCGTCGCGGGCCTCGTCACGCGGCCGAACCCCGGCCCCGGCGCCACGCGCATCGGCGTGCACGCGTTCGGGATCCTCGCGCGCGGCGGCTACCCCGAGCGCCCGGCGATCGCCGCCTTCAGCGGCATCATCGCCCTCAACTACGGCTGGGTCTCGTTCACGGCCGCGCGCGACCTCGGCCACGGGGACGGGCAACTGGACGGCTACGGCGGCGACGGCGACTACCAGCTCGTGCTGGGCGCGCTGCTGAGGGGCCTCAGCGGATCGAGCGCCGGCTGAGCTCGATCGCCTGGTCGGCGTTCGCCGCCGTGACGAAGTTCGCGCCCGTGGCGACGACGTCGCCCTGAGCGGGGAGGAGCCCGTAGCGCGCGCGGTTGGCGAGCATCACCACCGGGAGATAGCCCTGCAGGTACGGCTGCTGGTCGACCGCGAACAGCAGCTTGCCCGTGCGCACCGCCTCGAGCACCTCCGGCGCGAGGTCGAACGCCCCCACCTTCACGCGCCCGACGCGCCGCACGCGCGCCAGCCCGTCGAGCGCGAGCATCCCGCCCGTCGAGTTGGTGGCGAGCACGCCGTCGGCGTTGTCCTCGACCACCGCGGTGCCGATCCGGCGCGGCGTCGCCGCGCTCTGGTCGTCGATCCCGATCACGCGCGATGTGCCCCCGACGGCCCGCATCGCGCGCTCCAGGCCCTCGCAGCGCTCGTCGAGCCCGGTGTTGCCGACCTGCTGGTTGACACATATCGCGCGTCGCACGCCCGCGCGCGCGAGGCGGCGACCCGCCGCCAGGCCGGCGCGGCTCTCCGGCTGGCCGACGTGCGCGAGCACGCCGAGCCGCTTGAGGTCCTCGCTGCCCGAGTTGATCGTGATGATCGGGATGCCGGCCTTGACGCCGCGCCGGATGGCGGGCATCACACCGGGCTCGGGCACGGAGACGACGAGCCCGTCCGGCTTGGAGTCGACGGCCTCATTGATCAGCTGCCGCATGCGCGACAGGCTGTAGACGTCTGGCGCGTCGTAGTCGACCAGCACGTCCATCTGGCGCTCCGCGGCGTCCACGCCGGTGCGCACGATGGCCCAGAACGGGCTCGAGGCCTGGCCGTGGGTGACGACCGCGATCCGGATGCGCCCGCCGGCCGTCGGCGGCCCCGTCGCGGGCTGCTCGCCCTCCTCGGGCGTCACGGTAAGTGACGGTTCCTGCACGGTCGTGCGCGAGCCGCAGCCCGCGAGCAGCATCAGGAGCAGAAACAGCACGGCGGCACGGACCACGACGGCACTCTACGCAAACCGCAAGTTCTCGCGCCCTCCAACGTTTGACGCCTTCTACGAACGGAGACGTTTCCATGGGCACTTTCTGGGGGATCGGACCCAGACACCGAGGGGGAGCTTGAGGGCCACAACGCCGATAGCACGCTTGATCGCTGGACTCGCCGTGGTCGCGGCGGCGGTTCTGGCCGCCCTGTTGCTGCTCGGCGCGGGCGGCGGCGGCTACACGGTCAAGGCCAGATTCCAGAACGCCTCGCAGCTCGTCAAAGGCAACCTCGTGCAGGTCTCCGGCCAGCAGGTCGGCAAGGTGAAGTCGATCGACCTGACCTCGGACGGCCAGGCGGAGATCGTCATGTCGATCAACGACGAGTACGCGCCGCTGCGCCGCGGCACGCAGGCGATCGTGCGCCAGGCCTCGCTGTCGGGCATCGCCAGCCGCTACGTCGACCTCTCGCTCCCCGGCGGCCAGGAGCCGGACATCCCCGACGGCGGCGTGATCGCGCAGGAGTCGACGACGTCGGCGGTCGACCTCGACCAGCTCTTCGACACCTTCGACGACAAGACGCGCGCGGACCTCCAGAACGTCTTCAAGGGCTCCGCCAAGCAGTTCAAGGGCAAGGGCGAGGAGATGAACGAGGCGCTGGTCTACCTCAACCCCTCGCTCGCCGCCTCCAGCCGCCTGTTCAACGAGCTCAACCGCGACACCCCGCTGCTCGAGCGGTTCATCGTCTCCTCCTCCAAGCTCGTCACCGACGTCGCCGACCGCCACGAGGACCTCTCCGGCCTGGTCGACAACCTCGCCACCACGACGACCGCGATCGGCGACGAGCAGGCCGCGCTGGCCGACTCGATCGAGCAGCTGCCGCCGTTCATGCGGCGCGCCAACACGACGTTCCTCAACCTGCGCGCCGCGCTCGACGACCTGGACCCGCTGGTGGCGGACTCCAAGCCGGTGGCGAAGAAGCTGCGTCCGTTCATGGACGAGCTGCGCCCGCTGGCGCGAGACGCCCGCCCGACGCTCGCCGACCTCGCCGAGATCCTGGGCCGCCCCGGCGCCGACAACGACCTGCTCGAGCTGACCAAGCTCCAGCCCGCGGTCCGCGACGCCACGGTGAAGGACGTCGAGGCCAACGGCGAGAAGCGCGAGGGGTCGTTCCCGGCGACGGCCAAGGCGCTGCACGAGCTGACCCCCGAGATCGCCTATCGTGCGCCCCTACGCGCCCGGACGCGGTCGGCTGGTTCGACGACTTCAGCCACTCGGGCATCTACGACGCGCTCGGCGCGGCCTCGCGCGTCGGCATCCACGCCAGCGCGTTCGCGCTCGCCAACGGGCAGCTCTCGCCCGTGCCGCCCGAGCTGCGCGACGAGGCGTTCACCGCCGGCGCCGCGCTCAACCAGCGCAACCGCTGCCCGGGCAGCTCCGAGCACGCCGCGGACGACGGCTCCAACGTGTGGAAGCCCGCCAACGTGGACTGCAACCCCGACGAGAGGCTCCCGGGGAAGTAGCCGTGCGCGGCCTGCTCAGCACAGTCCTCCTGGTCGCCGTCGCGGGCGCCGTCGTGCTCGCGCTCACGGGCGCCGGCGGCAAGGGGCCCGAGAAGCCGCACTTCACGGTGGCGCTCGACAACGCGTTCGGCATCACCACCGGCGCCGACCTCAAGGTCGCCGGGGTGCGCGCGGGCAAGATCACGGAGATCCGGCTCGACCAGAAGACGCACAAGGCGCTGATCGACTTCGAGATCACCGCCGTCGGCTTCGGCTCGCTGCGCAAGGACGTCTTCTGCGAGTCGCGCCCGCAGTCGCTGATCGGCGAGTACTACATCGACTGCAAGCCCGGCAAGGACCCGCAGAAGCTCGCCAGCGGCGCGACGATCCCGGTCGAGCAGACGGCGTCGACGATCCCGCTCGACCTCGTCAACAACGTGCTCCGCCGCCCGTACCGCGAGCGGCTGGGGATCATCCTCGACGAGCTGGGCGTCGGCGTCGCCGGCCGCGCCGAGGACATCAACGAGGTCGTCCGCCGCGCCAGCCCCGCGCTGCGCGAGACCGACAAGGTCCTGGTCAAGCTCGGCAACCAGAACGCGACGCTCAAGCAGCTGGTCACCGACGCGGACACCGTGGTCGGCGACCTGTCCGACAACCGCAAGGACGTCGGCCGCTGGGCGAAGGAGACCAAGGAGACCGCCGCCGCCACCGCCGAGCGCAGCGACGACCTCGCCGCCGGCCTGCGCCGCCTGCCGACCTTCCTGCGCGAGCTGCGCCCGACGATCGCCCAGCTCGGCGACGCGTCGGAGGCCAACGTCCCCGCGCTGCAGAACCTGGACGCCTCCGCGAACCAGCTCGCGACGTTCCTGGAGAACGTGAAGCCGCTGTCGGAGTCCACGCAGAAGAACCTGCGCTCGCTGGCCGAGGCCTCGCGCAAGGGCCGGCCCGCCGTCAAGGCCGCCCAGCCGGTGGTCGCCGAGCTCAACGCCGGCACGGCCAAGCTGCCCGAGCTCTCCAACAACGCCGCGGTCGTGCTCGAGCACCTCAACGACCGCAAGCACGCGGTCGAGAAGGACCCGCGCTCACCGGGCGGCCAGGGCTACACGGGCTTCGAGGCGCCGCTGCAGTGGCTGTACGACCAGACGATGGCCATCAACACGTACGACAAGAACGGCTACATCCTCAAGATCAACCTCTTCACCTCCAAGTGCAGCAACTACCAGAACCCGAAGTCGCTGAAGGAGGAGATGGCGAAGGACCCGAGCTTCTACAAGGACTGCGCGGCGATCCTCGGGCCCAACCAGCCGAGCATCACGACGCCGGACCCGACGTCCACCGGCCGCCAGTTCGCCTCCACGCAGAGCCCCGCCAAGGCCGAGACGAAGGAGAAGAAGCCCGCGACGAAGGAGAAGTCGCCGGTCGACGAGGTCACCGACAAGGCGCCGGAGACCCCGAAGCCGCAGACCAAGGACCCGGTCGAGGAGGTCAAGAAGAAGCTCCCGGCGGCGGAGCTGCGCAAGCGCGCGATCGAGCGCCTCCAGCGCGCGATCGAGAAGGGCACGGGCGACGTCGAGAAGCTGCGCAAGCGCCTCGAGGACCGCCTCGGCATCCAGCTGCCCAAGCTCGAGGACCTCCCGAAGCTGCCGACCAACCCGCAGGCTCCGACCCCCTCGTTCCCGACCCCGCAGGTGCCGGCGCCCAGCGTCCCGAACCTGCCCACGCCCAAGCTCCCGACGGACAGCGTGACCGGCCCGCTCCTCGACTACCTCTTCGCGCCATGAGGAAGGCCGGCTCAGGAGTGGCGTCCAACCCCGTCCTCGTCGGCGGCGTGACCGTGCTGGTCGTGATCGTCGCGATCTTCCTGTCCTACAACGCCAACCAGGGGCTGCCGTTCGTCCCCACGACGCAGCTGAAGGTCCGCGTGCCGAACGGCGCCAACCTCGTGCCCGGCAACGAGATCCGCTCGGGCGGCTCGCGCATCGGCGTGGTCGACGACATGAAGCCGGTGCTCACGCGCGACGGCAAGGTCGAGGCCGAGCTGATGCTCAAGCTGGACAAGCGCATCGGCGACGTCCCGGCCGACTCGACGTTCCGCATCCGGCCGCGCTCCGCGCTCGGTCTGAAGTACCTCGAGCTCCAAGAGGGGCGCAGCGACAAGGCGTTCGAGAACGGCGACACCGTCCCCGCCGGCCAGGCGAGCGCGTCGACGGACATCGACGAGGTCCTGAAGATGTTCGACGAGCCGACGCGCGAGGCCAGCCAGGAGAACCTGCGCGGCTTCGGCGACGCGTTCGCCGGCCGCGGCGTCTCGCTCGGGCGCACGATCGAGGAGCTGCCGGACCTGCTGGAGCACCTGCAGCCGGTGATGACCAACCTCTCCGACCCCGAGACGGACCTCGACACCTTCATCACCGAGCTCGCCGACACCGCCCGCGTCGTGTCGCCGGTGTCCAAGCAGGGCGCCGAGCTGTTCACCTCGATGGCCGACACGTTCGAGGCGCTGGGCCGCGACGAGGGCGCGCTGAAGGAGACGATCTCCAAGAGCCCCGGCACGATGGACGTCGCGGTCGAGTCCTTCCGCGCGCAGCGCCCGTTCCTGGCCAACCTCGAGGGCTTCGGCAAGGACTTCGCGCCCGCCACCGCCGAGCTGCGCGGCGCGCTGCCGACGCTCAACCGCGCCATCGACAAGGCGATCCCGGTCCAGCGCCGCGCGCCCGAGCTCAACGAGGAGCTCGGCAAGACGATGGACCAGCTGCGCGAGCTGGCCGAGGCGCCCGGCACGCTGCCGGCCGCCCGCGGCCTCGGCGCCACGGTCACGACGCTCAACCCGCAGCTGCGCTTCCTCGGCCCGTACGTGACGGTCTGCAACTCGCCCAACTACTTCTTCACCTACCTGGCCGAGCACTTCTCCGAGCCCGACAACACCGGCTCCGCGCAGCGCGCGCTGCTGATGTTCACCGGCCAGCAGGACGACAGCCAGGGCTCGATGGGCGCCGACGAGCCGGCCAACGGCGGCAACGTCAAGGAGGGCAACGCGCAGTTCGCGCAGAACCAGCCCTACGGCGCCGCGGTCACGCCCGACGGCCGCGCCGACTGCGAGACCGGCCAGCGCGGCTGGCTGGAGCGCAACGCCGGCGGCCTGGACTCCAAGTACCGCGTCAACCTGAACCCGCGCACGCCGGGCGCCCAGGGCCCGACCTTCACGGGCGCGCCGCGGGTGCCCGCCGGCCAGACCTTCACGGCCACGCCGGAGACCGGCGCCTACCCGCGCCTCGCCGCGTCCGAGGGGGGCGAGAAGTGAGGGCCGCCAAGCGCCTCAAGCCCAAGAGCAACGTGAAGATCGCGCTGCTCGCGCTCGCGATCGTGGTGCCGCTCGTCTTCCTCGGCTTCACGAAGTCGATCCCGTTCCGCCCGCACTACGAGATCAAGGCCGTCTTCGAGTCCTCGAACAACATCAAGAAGGCCTCGCCGGTCCGGATCGCGGGCGTCGAGGTCGGGCGCGTGACCAAGGTCGAGCGCGTCAAGCAGGGCGGCGAGTCGGTCGTGGTGACGATGCGCATCGGCAAGTCCGGGCGGCCGATCCACGACGACGCCCGCGCGAAGATCCGCCCGCGCATCTTCCTCGAGGGCAACTTCTTCGTCGACATCGAGCCGGGCACCCCCGGCTCGGCGGAGATCGCCGACAACCAGACGATCCCGATCAACCAGACCTCGGTCCCGGTGCAGCTCGACCAGATCCTGACGTCGCTGCAGTCCGACACGCGCGAGGACCTGAAGGTGCTGCTCGACGAGTACGGCAACGCGCTCGACAAGGGCGGCGCCGAGGCGTTCAACCGCTCGATCCCGTACTGGAAGAGCGCGTACCGCGACACCGCGATCGTCAACGAGGCGTCGCTGGGCGAGGCCGAGCACGACCTGTCCGGCTACATCAAGGGCGCGGGCGCGACGGCGGCGGCGCTGGACCGCAACGCGGGCCAGCTCAAGAGCCTGATCACCGACTTCAACACGACCGCCGGCGCGTTCGCCCGCGAGCAGGGCAACCTGCGCTCGGCGATCGCCGAGCTGCCGCGGACGCTGCGCGCCGGGCAGCCCGCGCTGGCCTCGCTGAACGAGTCCTTCCCGCCGGTGCGCGAGCTCGCGCAGGACCTGCGGCCGGGCGTGCAGTCCTCCGAGGCCACGCTCGACGCGGCGATCCCGCTCGTGCGCCAGCTGCGCGGGCTCGTCTCCGAGGACGAGCTGCGCGGCCTGGCCGCCGACCTGCGGCCGACCGTCCCGGCGCTGGCCCGCCTCGCGCGCCAGAGCATCCCGCTCTCCCAGCAGGGCCGCCTGCTCTCCAGCTGCCAGAACGAGGTCGTCGTGCCGTGGAGCAAGGACAAGGTCGGCGACGAGAAGTTCCCGGCCAACGGCCCCGTCTACACGGAGATGCCGAAGGCGTTCCCGGGCCTGGCCGGCGAGTCGCGCTCCGGTGACGCGAACGGCCAGTGGTTCCGCGTGCTGGCCGCCGGCGGCACCAACCTGGTGACGCTCGCCCCCGGCGTGTTCGGGACGACCACCAACCCGATCCTCGGCGCCAACCCGCCCAAGCCGAAGGCGCGCCCGCCGCTGGACGAGAGCAAGCCCTGCGAGGCCCAGGAGACCCCGGACCTGCGCAGCCAGCCCGGCGCCCCGCCCCCGCAGCACCAGGTCGACACGAGCACCGACGCCTACAAGGAGCGCTACGCGCTGGCCCGCGGCCGCGCCGAGGACTGGCTCAAGAAGCAGCTCAAGCTCGAGGACCTGACCGGCAAGCTGAAGATCAGCGACAAGGACGCCACCAAGGCGCTGCTCGAGTCGATCGCCGCCAGGAGGCAGCCGTAATGGTCGCGATCCGCAAGCACTTCAAGGACTTCCTGGCCGTGCTCGCCCTGGTGCTGGTCTCCGCCGGCGTGTCGGTCTACATCCTCGGCAAGCAGCGGATGCGCTTCCCGGTCATCCAGGACAAGCCGTTCGTGCTGAAGGCCGAGTTCCAGACCGCCCAGGCCGTGATCGCCGGCCAGGGTCAGACCGTGCGCGTCTCCGGCGTGCGGATCGGCGACATCGGCAAGGTCGAGCTCAAGGACGGCCGCGCGGTCGTCCGCATGGACATCGACCCCGAGTACAAGCACCTCGTCCACACCAACGCGACCGCGCTCCTGCGCCCGAAGACGGGCCTGAAGGACATGTTCGTCGAGCTCGAGCCCGGCGGCGGCGACGCGCCCGTCGCCAAGGAGGGCTGGACGCTCCCGGTCAAGGCGACCTCGCCCGACGTCAACCCGGACGAGATCCTCGGCACGCTGGACTCCGACACGCGCGACTACCTGCGGCTGCTGATCTCCGACGGCTCGCGCGGCCTGAAGGGCCGGGCGCCCGACCTGCGCGAGCTGTTCCGCCGCTTCGAGCCGACGCACCGCGACCTCGCGCGCGTCAACGGCGCGATCGCCACGCGGCGCGACAACCTGCGCCGGCTCGTCTCCTCGCTGAACAAGCTCAACACCGAGCTGGCGCGGCACGACGACGACCTCGCCGGGCTGGTCTCCTCGAGCTCGAACGTGATGCGCGCGTTCGCCTCGGAGGAGTCGAACATCTCCTCCGCGGTGGCCGAGCTGCCGAGCACGCTGAAGCAGACGACCGCTTCGCTCGGCCAGGTGCAGCGCTTCGCCGACACGCTGGGCCCGGCGGCCGACCACCTGCGCCCGGCGGCCCGCGCGCTGGACCCGGCCAATCAGGCGGTCAAGCCGTTCGCCGAGGAGGCGACGCCGCTGCTGGCCAAGGACATCCGCCCGTTCGTGCGCGAGGCCCGCCCGCTGGTGCGCGACCTCAAGCCGACCGCGAAGCAGGTGGCCGACGCCGCCCCCGGCCTGACGCGCTCGTTCGCGCAGCTGAACAACTTCTTCAACCTGCTCGCCTACAACCCGAACGGCAAGGAGGGCCCGGAGGAGGCCGCCCGCCAGGAGGGCTACCTGTTCTGGCTGGCCTGGTCGCAGCACATGGCGATCCAGCTGTTCTCCACGTCCGACGCGAACGGCGTGTTCCGCCCGGTCACGATCGCCGCGCCCTGCGCGACGATCGAGCAGACCGTCAAGGGCATGCCGGAGCTCGAGTTCCTCTCCGGGCTGACGCCGATCCTCGCCGACTCCCAGGCCTGCAAGAACATCGGATGAACAAGGCCGCCCCCTCACTCCCGCGGGTCCTCGTGATGGTCGTGTTCGCGCTGACCTGCTTCGGCCTGCTGTTGTTCCTGTGGCTGTCGTTCGGCGGCCCGGTGCCGCTGAAGCCGAAGGGCTACCGCATCACCGCCGACTTCCCGGAGGCGACGACGCTCGCCACCGAGGCCGACGTGCGGGTGGCCGGCGTGCCGATCGGCAAGGTGCGCACGGTCGAGGTCGGCGACGGCACGAACCGCACCGTCGCCACGATGGAGATCGAGCGCCGCTTCGCGCCGATCCGCGTCGACGCCAAGGCCGTGCTGCGCCAGAAGACGCTGCTCGGCGAGACCTACGTCGAGATGACGCCCGGCAAGAGCTCCAAGACGATCCCGGAGGGCGGCAAGCTGCCCGACGGCCAGATCGAGGACACCGTCCAGCTCGACGAGATCTTCGACTCGCTGGATCCCGCGACGCGCGCGGCGTTCCGGACCTGGCAGCAGGACCTCGGCAAGGGCATCAAGGGCCGCGGCCAGGACTTCAACGACGCGCTCGGCACGCTCCCCGGGTTCGCGCACGACGGCGCGGACATCCTCGGCGTGCTGGACTCGCAGGAGGGCGCCGTCCAGCGGCTCGTCAAGAACACCGGCGTCGTGTTCGGCGCGCTCAACGAGAACGAGCAGCAGCTGCAGAACCTGATCACCGGCTCCAAGCGCACGTTCGACGCGACGGCGTCCAAGAACGACGAGCTGGCCGAGACGATCCGGATCTTCCCGACCTTCCTCGACGAGTCCAAGCAGACGCTCGCGCGCGTGCAGAAGTTCTCGCGCGACACCGACCCGCTGATCACCGACCTGCGCCCGGTGGCCCGCGACCTGCAGCCGACGCTGCGCGACGTCAAGGCGCTCGCGCCCGACCTCGAGCGCTTCTTCGACAACCTGGACCCGGTCATCACGGCCTCCAAGAAGGGCCTGCCCGCCACCCGCGAGGTGCTCGACGGCGCGGAGCCGCTGCTCGGCGAGCTCGGCCCGTTCCTCGGTCAGCTCAACCCGATCTTCCAGTACCTCGAGGCCAACCAGTGGCAGGTCGCCGACTTCCTCAGCTACGGCGCCGCCGCCCTCTCGGCGCGCACCGAGTCGCCCGGCGGCGGGAACGGGCACTACCTGCGCCAGTTCGGCCCGCTGGGCGCCGAGAGCGTCTCGATCTGGCAGGAGCGCGCGCCGAGCAACCGCGGCAACTCGTACTTCCAGCCGCTCAGCCTCGCCTCCACCGCGGGCGACGCCGGCCGGACCTACGGCAAGTACAAGATCACGGGCCAGTTCGACTGCCGCAACTCGGGCGTCAAGCCGGCGCCGACCGACGGCACGCCGGGCTGCTGGATCCAGGGCCAGAACCCGTTCGACTCGGACAAGTTCGAGTTCCAGGGCAAGGTCCAGGGCTCCTTCCCCCACGTCGAGGCCGAGGACTACGCCAAGGGCGAGTCCCCGGGGGCGACCGACGAGAAGTAGCCGTTAGCCGCTACGCCGCGGCTGCGGCGCGGCGGGCGCCCGCCTGGGCGAAGCCGTCCAGCACTGCCTCGGCGAGCGGCGCGCGGCCGGTGATCCGCAGGTCGCCCGAGGCGCCCTCCGGGCCGAGCGCGTGCACCCATGCCGACACGGGTCCGGAGACGCGGGCGTCCGGCTCGGTCTCCGTCTCGTTGAGCTCGGTGATCTCGACGCTGCCGCCGGACAGCGCGAGCTGGAAGTGCCGCTCGGGCAGCTCGCCGCGCGCGTCGACGACGAGCTCGACGATGCCGGAGTGCTCCTCCGACGGGGTGAGCATGCCGGGGGCGAGGCGGAAGATCGCGCCGACGTTGACGTCCTCGCCCGGGCGCGGGGCGCCCCAGGTCCAGTCGTAGCCCCAGCGGGCAAGCGCGCCGAGCACGGGCATCAGCTCGCGCGAGCGCTCGGTCAGCTCGTAGTCCACGCGCGGCGGCACCTCGCGGTAGCGCTGGCGGGTGAGCAGGCCGTCGGCCACCATCCGGTTCAGACGGGAGCGCAGCTGCTCCGTCGAGATGCCGGGCAGGACGCGCTGCAACTCGACGAAACGGCGCGGGCCGGCGGCCAGATCACGGATGATCAGCAGCGTCCACTTGTCGCCGACGAGATCGAGGGCGCGTGCGTCCGGCGACCACTGATCGTATGGATGACGCTTGGGGGGCGGGACTGGGGGCACTTTGGGACCTCTCCGAGCAGACGCAGCCTTGACGGACGCCGTGTCCGCAGGATAGCTCCCAATGCGGCGCCCGGTTTGATTCTGTGGACATTTGGCGGATCGACATGGCGTGAGAAGCCGTCGAAACTATCCGCAAGTTTCTCCCAGGGCAGTCGTTGGAGCGATCGGCACTGGACGCCGTCGCGTCCGGGGGAACACACCAAAAACCAAGGATGAACAGATGGGCGAAGTGATCAGGCTGGCGGAGCGCAGGGCCGCTCGCCGTACCCGGAACCACCACAGGCATGAGCCGTCCCGGGTCCAGTTCCTTTTCGACCTCTCTTGTCCGTTCTCGTACCTCGCCGCGGAGCGGGTGGAGCGCGCGTTCGACGACGTGGTGTGGACCCCGGCGTGCATGACCTCGCTGAACTGCGGCTCGGCCGAGGGCGATCCGGAGGGCGACGCCCGCCGGAGGGACGCCGCCGAGCATCGTGCGAGCGAGCTGAGGCTGCCGCTCGTATGGCCCGAGCGCCACCCCGCTCCGGTGCCCGCCGCCATGCGCGCCGCGTCCTACGCGGCGGAGCAGGGGCGCGGCGCGGCATTCGCGCTCGCCGCCGGCCGGCTCGCGTTCTGCGGCGGGTTCGACCTCGACGACCCGGAGATCCTGGCCGAGGCCGCCGCTGCGGCGGGCATCGGGATGGACGGCTGCCTGCAGGCCGTCGGGGACGTCGCGCGTGACGGCGCGATCGAAGGCGCGGGGCGGCATCTGCTGGCCGCCGGCGCCGACCGTCTGCCGGCGCTGCGCGTCGGGCGGTCGCTGTTCTGGGGCGAGAACCGGGTCGCCGAGGCGGCCGCTGCCGCCCGGCACCAGGCCGCGCTGCGCTCGGCCCGCGCCTAAAGGATTACGGCGAGACGAGGCCCGCGAGGATGCGGGCGTCGATCTCCTCCACCGGGTCCTGCGAGTCGTCGCGGATCTCGGGGAGGATCGGGTCTTCGCGGTCGGACTCGCGCAGGAGCAGCTCGAGGTCCGCCGTCAGGTCGGTGCGCGGTGTCGTATCCATGGCGGGGACGCTAGTCGCGCGCCATGAGCCCTCACAGAGGCGGACCGGCTTCGATCCCCCCGACCGGGGGGTAGATTGCCCCGCCATGACGACTGAGACCCAGGCCCTGCACGGCGGGAGGCTGGTCGCGCGCCGGCTCAAGGCGTACGGCGTGAGCAAGCTGTTCACCCTCACCGGCGGCCATCTGTTCTCGATCTACGACGGCTGCCGCGAGGAGGGCATCGACATCGTCGACGTCCGCCACGAGTCCTCCGCCGCGTTCGCCGCCGAGGGGTGGGCGAAGGTCACGCGCGAGCCGGGCGTCGCCGCGTTGACGGCGGGGCCGGGGGTGACCAACGGGATGAGCGCGATGGCCTCGGCGATGCAGAACCGCTCGCCGATGCTGGTGCTCGGCGGGCGCGCGCCCGCGTGGCGCTGGGGCCAGGGGTCGCTGCAGGAGATCGACCACGTGCCGTTCGTGCGGCCGGTGGTCAAGCTGGCCGCCACCGCGGGCTCGACCTCGGAGATCCCGGGGCTGCTCGACGAGGCCTGGGACTGCATCCGGCGGCCGCACTCCGGGCCCGCGTTCCTGGACTTCCCGATGGACCACGTGTTCAGCGAGGGCGAGGAGCTCGCGCCGGCGGACCCGCTGCCGTCGCGCCCCGCGACCGTCGACGGGCGCGCGCTGGAGCGCGCGGCGGCGCTGCTGCGCGACGCGGAGCGGCCGGTCGTGATGGCCGGCAACGGGCTGTACTGGGGTCGCGGCGAGCACGCGCTGCGCGAGCTGGCCGAGCGCCTCGGCGTCCCGGTGTTCCTCAACGGGCTCGCGCGCGGCTGCCTGCCCGCCGACCACGAGATGTTCTTCGCGCGCGCCCGCAGCGCCGGCCTCAAGGGCGCCGACGTCGCGATCGTGATCGGCGTGCCGATGGACTTCCGGCTCGCGTTCGGCGGCGCGTTCGGCGACGAGACCGAGCTGATCGTGCTCGACGGCGCCGAGCCCGAGCGCGACCACCCGCGCCCGGTCGCCGCGGAGCTCTACGGCGACGTCGCCGAGACGCTCGCCGCGCTGGCGGCCGGCGCCTCCGGTGCGGACACGCGGGCGTGGGTCGACCACCTGCGCGGGATCGAGACGGAGAAGCGCGCCGGGCGAGGAGGAGCACTTCACCGACGACCGCTCGCCGCTGCACCCGATGCGCCTGTACCGCGAGCTGGCAGGCGTGCTCGACCGCGACGCGATCCTGATCGGCGACGGCGGCGACTTCGTCTCCTACGCGGGGCGCGTGGTCGACACCTACGAGCCGGGCTGCTGGCTGGACCCGGGCCCGTTCGGCTGTCTCGGGTGCGGCCCCGGCTACGCGCTGGCGGCCAAGCTCGCGCACCCGGACCGCCAGGTCGTGCTGCTGCTCGGCGACGGCGCGTTCGGCTTCGCGGGGATGGAGTTCGACACGCTCGCGCGCCACGGCGTCCAGGTGGTCGCCGTGATCGGCAACAACGGGATCTGGGCGCTCGAGAAGAACCCGATGGAGTACCTGTACGGCTACTCGGTGGCCGCCGAGCTGACGCCGGAGACGCGCTACGACGCCGTCGCCGAGGCGCTGGGCTGCCACGGCGAGCTGGTGCGCGCGCCCGGCGAGCTGCGCCCGGCGCTGGAGCGCGCGTTCTCGGCCGGACGCCCGGCGGTCGTCAACGTGCTCACCGACCCCGCCGTCATCTACCCGCGCGCGGCCAACCTCGCGTAGAGGGTCAGATCCCCTTAAAGTGAAGCCGCCCGCGGCGGGGGCGGGCGGCTTCAAGTTGGCCCCGTCAGGACGGGCAGGGGTACGTGCCTTGAGGGGCCTATCGGGTGGCCGGGACGGCGGGAGGCGCCGATGATGCGGCATCGCCCCGGCCTATGTGTCGAGCGAGCGGCGGCGGGAGGCACGTCCGCCCATTCGACAGGACGAGTATCTGCGGTTCGGACGGTCCAGAACAATCGAACGAACGTCCAGAAAAGCCGCGCCGGATTATGGAGCGCCGTCTAGAGCCACGCCCCAGAGGATGTCCCGCTCAGAAGCCTCGACCAGTTCGAGCCCGAAGGCGGCGAGCGCCTCGGTCAGCAGGATGATGCCCGCCACTATCACCGGCGCCCGGTCCGGATGCAACCCCCGGACCTCGCGACGCTCGTGGAGCGGCAGCGCGGCCAGCCTAGCGCGCAGCTCGCCGAGGAGAAGGGCGGTCATGACGTGGCCTTCGACCCGGGCGGAGTCGTAGGGCTCGAGCTCGAGGTCGATCGCCGCGCACTGCGTTGCCGTGCCGGCCACGCCGACGGCCGCGCGCACGCCGGAGCGGACGTCCGCCGGCACGGCGTCCTCGATCACCGCGCGCACGTCGCGCGCGAGGGCGTCCATCTCCTCCGGGCGCGGGCGGGTCGGAGTGCAGATGGCGCTCGCTGTGGCGCACGACGCCGAGCTGGGTGGACACGTGGAAGCGCACCTCGCCGCCCTCGCCGACGACGAGCTCGGTCGAGCCGCCGCCGATGTCGATCACCAGCAGCGGGCCGTCGTCGCCCTCCCTGGCGGCGGTGGCGCCGAGGTACGTGAGGCGCGCCTCCTCGTCGCCGCTCAGCGTGCGGCCGTCGAGCCCGTAGCGGTCGCGCACGGCGGCGGCGAACTCGTCGCCGTTCGCGGCGTCGCGCACCGCCGAGGTCATGACCGCGTAGCGGCGCTCGGCGCCGTGCTCGTCGATCGCCTCCGCGTACTGCTCCGAGCACGTCGAACACCCGCTCCCGCGCGGCGTCCGCCAGGCGGCCGGTGGCGTCGACGCCCTCGCCCAGGCGCGTGACGACGGAGCGCTTCTCGACCTCCTCCGGGTGGCGAGCCGTCGACGTCGGCGATCAGCAGGCGGGTCGAGTTGGTGCCGATGTCGACGACCGCGACCCTCACGCGCGGACGGGATAGGGCATCTCGCGCCCCGCCAGCGCGGCGAGCAGGTTCTCGACCGCCATCTCCGCCATCCGCGCCCGCGTCCGGACCGTCGCCGAGCCGACGTGCGGGACGACGAGCAGGTTGGGCGCCTGCAGCAGCGGGTCGTCGGCCGGGAGCGGCTCCGGGTCGGTGACGTCGAGCGCCGCGCCGGCGATCGAGCCGTCGAGCAGCGCGAGCCGCAGCGCCACCTGGTCGACGACCGGCCCGCGCGAGGTGTTGACGAGGTACGCCGTCCGCTTCATCCGCTCCAGCGCCTCGGTCCCGATCAGGTGCCGCGTGTCGGGGGTGAGCGGGCAGTGCAGCGAGACGAAGTCGGCGCGCTCGAGCAGCTCCTCGAGCGGCACGCCCGGAGCTGCGCGAGCTGTGCACGACGTCCATGCCGAAGCCCTCGGCGCGGCGGGCGACCGCGTCGCCGATGCGGCCGCGGCCGACGATCCCCAGCGTCGCGCCGGACAGGTCGGCGCCCAGGTCGGCGGCCGGCTCCCACGTGCGCCAGCGGCCCTCGCGGACCATCGCCGCGCCCTCCGGGATGCGGCGGGCGAGCGCGAGCAGCAGCGCGAACGCGAGGTCGGCGGTGGCGTCGGTCAGCACGTCGGGCGTGTTGCCGACCGGGATCCCGCGCTCGGCGGCGGCGTCGAGGTCGACGTTGTCGGTGCCGACCGCCATGTTCGCGATCGCCTTCAGGTCCGGCGCGGCGTCGAGCACGTCCGCGCCCACCGGATCGGTGACGAGCGAGAGCAGGCCGTCGGCCTTCGCGAGGCGCTCGCGCATGGCGTCCGGGCCCGGCGGAAGATCGCCCTCCCAGACGTCGACCTCGTGCTCGGCGCGGAGCTTGTCGAGCGCCGGGAACGGCAGCTCTCGGGTGACGAAGATCCTCCCCATGCCAGGCATCATCGCGGCTACGCTGCGCGAATGCCCAGAACCCTTGCTCTCGCCCTGCTGCTGGCGTTCGCACTCGTCGCGCCCGCGTCCGCCGCAACCAAGAACGGGATCACCCCGCTCGCCCCGAAGGCCGGCTCGTCCGTGCCCGCCGGCAAGTCGCCGGTGTTCCGCTTCCGCTCATCCGGGTCCGGCCAGCGCTGGGTCCACGTCTGCAAGAAGAAGAAGAAGAACGCCGACGGCGTGATCTGCTTCAAGGCCTCGATCGGCCAGGCCAAGAAGAAGAAGGGCGTGTACGAGTACAAGCCCAAGTTCTACGACTTCCCCGCGTTCTGGCTCAACACGCCCGGCACGTACTACTGGCAGGCCCACCGCATCGACTGCAACGACAAGGACTGCCGCCAGGAGGGCCCGATCGTGAAGTTCAAGGTGGCCTGACGCAGCAGGTCCGCATCGGCTGCTCCGGCTGGAACTACCGGGACTGGCGCGGGGAGATCTACCCGGAAGGGCTCCCCGCGCGCCGGTGGCTCGAGCACTACGCGACGCTGTTCGACACCGTCGAGGTCAACACGACCTTCTACCGGCTGGCGAAGCCGGACGCGGTCGCGCGCTGGCTCGAGCAGACGCCCGAGGGCTTCCTGTTCGCCGTCAAGGCGAGCCGGTACATGACCCACATGAAGCGCCTGAGGGACCTCGGCCCGTCGATGGAGCGCTTCTACGACGCGATCGCGCCGCTGGCGAGCTCGCCCAAGCTCGGGCCGGTGCTGTGGCAGCTGCCCGAGCGAGAGAAGGCGGACGTCGGGAAGCTCGCGGACGCGCTCGACTCGCTGCCGCCGGGCCGCCACTGCTTCGAGTTCCGTCATCCGAGCTGGTTCAGCGACGAGGTGCTCGAGCTGCTGCGCTTCCACCACGTCGCGCTGGTCATCGCCCACCACCCCGAGCGGCCGTGGCAGCCGCTCGACGAGCTGACCGCCGACTGGACCTTCCTGCGCTTCCACTACGGGGCGCGCGGGCGGCGTGGGAACTACTCCGAGACCGAGCTGCTGTCAGTGGGCTGACCGCGTACGCGGCCTGGCCGAAAAGGCCGAGGTGTTCGCGTACTTCAACAACGACTGGGAGGGCTTCGCGCCCCGGAACGCGCTTCGGCTGCGCGAGTTGGTGGAAGGCTGATGGGCATGGACGACGACATCCGCTGGGCGCTGACCGAGACCCGCACGTGGGCGGTCGTGGGCTGCTCGCCGAACCCGATGCGCGACTCGCACCGCATCGCCGCGCTGCTGCAGCGGCACGGCATGAAGGTGATCCCGGTCAACCCGGCCTGCGACGAGGTGCTCGGCGAGCGCTGCCTCCCGTCGCTGGACGCGATCGAGGAGCCGGTCGACGTCGTCGACGTGTTCCGGCGCTCGTCCGAGGCGGGCGCGCACGTCGACGAGGCGATCGAGATCGGCGCCAAGGGCGTGTGGCTGCAGCTGGGCGTGATCGACGAGGCGGCGTGCGCGCGGGCGCGCGACGCGGGCCTGCACGTGGTGATGGACCGCTGCCCCGCGATCGAGCTGCCGAAGCTTCAGCGCAGTCACGTCGTAGCGCGAGTACACGACCCCCGACGCGAACGTGCGCGAGTCGATCAGCTCGAGCTTCATCGGGACGGTCCAGGCCGGCTTGCCGCCGGCGACGATCACCGGGTAGGCGTACACGTCGATCTCGTCGAGCAGGCCGGCGAGCCGAGCCGCCGTCTCGGCGCCGCTCACGTACAGCGGGCCGCCGTCCTGCTCCTTGAGCCTCGCGACGTCGGCTTCCGGGTCGCGCAGCAGCGTGGCGCCGTGCTCGACGCGGTCGAGCGTGCGCGAGACGACGTACTTCGGCACGGCCGCCCACACGCGGGCGAACTCGGCGGACGCCTCGTCGCGCGACGGGTCGTCGGTGCCCCAGTACCGCATCGTCTCCCACATCCGGCGGCCGTAGATGCGCCCCGCCGGCGGCGCGGTGCTCCTCGTTGACGAAGCGGTGGACCTCGTCGTCGGGGACCGACCAGCCGAAGCGGCCGGTCGTGTCCTCCATGTAGCCGTCCAGCGAGACGTTCATCGAGAAGACGAGCTTGCGCATACCGCAACCATGGCGGATCTCGCGGGTTCAGCGCTTCCGAGACACGAAAACCTGAGCTGAACCGCCCATCCGGCCCTGCCGGCGGGGCGGACGGGGGACCCACCGGTAGTTCGGGGCGAATCGCGCCAGTCCATGGCGTGTAGCGCGGCTCTTTCCGCGCGAGCCCGTCAGCTAACCCCGTAAGCGCCCCAGAAAGAGAGGTCGGGTCCTTGCGAGGACGGATCGCGCGCGGCATCGGCTGCGCCGTATTAGCCCTGTTGGTCCTGCCGGCCGCGGCGTCTGCCGCCTTCGGCGACCGCCCGCTGCGGAAGGGCATGCACGGCAAGGACGTCGCCGTGCTGCAGAAGCTGCTCACCAAGGCCGGCTTCACGGCCGCCGCCGACGGCCAGTTCGGCCGCGCGACGAAGCGCGCCGCCGGCCGCTGGGAGGCCGCGCGCAAGCGCGACGTCAACGGCCGCATGAGCCGACCCGACCTGCGCGCCCTGCGCCGCGAGTTCCCCTTCAAGACCGAGAACGCCTCGCCCGCCATCCCGGGCGTCGACGACCTCGTGCTGTTCGGCGCCAAGCGCGCGCCCGGGCGTGACGGCCGAGGCGCCCGCGGCGGGCGCGACCGTCACCGCCGAGGTCGCCGACGCGACGGGCGCCGTCGTGCGCACGCTCACCCGCCACGCTCCCGCGGCCGGTCCCGTGGAGCTGACCTGGAACGGCCGTGTCGGCGCGCGGCCCGCGCCCGAGGGCAGCTACCTCGTGCGCCTCGGCGACGGCGCGCTGTCGTCGTCCGCGGACCCGGACCCCGAGGAGGCGTTCGAGTTCCGCCACCACGTCTTCCCGATCGTCGGCAAGCACGACCTCGGCCGCAACCCCGCCAACACGTTCGGCGGCGGCCGCGGCCACCAGGGCCAGGACATGTTCGCCAAGTGCGGCACCCCGGTCCGCGCGGCCCAGGGCGGCGAGGTCGAGTACGCGGGCTACCACTCGGCGGCCGGCAACTACATCGTCATCCGCGGCGCCGGCTCGGGCGAGTCCTACGTCTACATGCACCTCCGCGACTCGTCCTCGCTGAAGAAGGGCGACACGGTCAAGACCGGCAAGCGCATCGGCCACGTCGGGCAGACCGGCCGCGCCGACGGCTGCCACCTGCACTTCGAGCTGTGGTCCAAGCCCGGCTGGTACAAGGGCGGCAGCGCCTACGACCCGCTTCCCAAGCTGAAGGAATGGGACGCCTGGTCGTAGGGGTTGACGCTCCAACGGGCAGTGCTAGATTAATTTGCCCACGCGACGCGGGGTGGAGCAGTCAGGTAGCTCGTCGGGCTCATAACCCGAAGGTCGCAGGTTCGAATCCTGCCCCCGCTATACGGAAGCCGCCTCTCGCCAGGCGGCTTTCGTGCTTAACGGGCGGGGGCCTAGCCTGTGGTGGAAAGGATGGCCGATGACCGCGAGCCTTACGAGCCGCTGTGGGCGGAGGGCCTGGCAAGAAAGCCCGCGCCGAAGCCGGAGGTCCCCGCGAAGCCGGGGACCCGGTCGTTCCCGGCCGGGCTAGCGCTCGCGATGGTGGCCCTCGTCGCGTTTGGGGCCCTCCTCGGCGTGATCTTCAGCGGTCAATCATCGAGCCGGTACACGATCGCCGACCTCCAGTCCTACTGGGGGAACGTCAAGATGACGTGTGCCACCGTGCGCATCGAGGAGGACGACGGGACGCTCGAGATCTTCCGCTGTCACGCGCAGGGCGCCGGCCGGCTGCCGCCCGGCGCCTATCGACCGCCCGAGTCCAACTGGAACTCGGACTTCGACCGCCGCCCGGCAGCGGACCACGCGATCAAGATCTCGCCGACCGGCGAGGTCCTCGGCTGGGCGCTCTACGTCCCGTGAGGGGAAGGACGACGGGCCGCTAGGCGGCGACAGGTCCTGGAGCGAGCAGCGCCCCGACGCGCTCCAGCGCGCCCTCCGCGAGGGAGAAGTAGGCGAACGAGCCGCGCTTCTCGCGGTCCACGATGCCTGCGTCGAGGAGCTGCTTGAGGTGGTAGGAGACCGAGGACTGCTTGAGGCCGAGCATGTCCTGGAACTCGCAGACGCAGACCGCCTCGCCGCCGGCGGCGAGCAGGCGGTTGAGGATCTTCACGCGGTGCCGGTCGGCCAGGGCCTTGAAGACGCGCTCCAGCTCGCCGGCCTCGTCGTCCGTCAGCGGGGATCCGTCGAGGGGGGCGCAGCACTGGATCATCGGCAGGGCGGTCATCGAGTGGCCAGCATATCGAAAAAACTTGATGCGACGGCGATTCGCTGGTAGGTTCGACACATCGAACTTCTTCGATACGTTGCCCAGGCAGGAGGTTGCCATGACTGAGAACCCGTTCGTCGTCGCGGTCATCGGAGCCGGGCCGGTCGGCCTGGCGGCCGCCGCGCAGCTGACGGTCCGCGGGATCGAACCGCTGGTGTTCGAGGCCGGAGAGGAAGTCGGGGCGACCGTCCGCGAGTGGGGACACGTGCGGGTGTTCTCGCCGTGGGAGTTCAACATCGATCCCGTCGCGGCCGAGCTGCTCGCCGACACCGGCTGGGAGGCGCCCGATCCGAGCGGCTACCCGACGGGGCAGGAGATCGTCGAGCGCTATCTCGAGCCGCTCGCGGCGCTGCCGGCCATCGCTCCGGCGCTGCACCTCGGCGCGCGCGTCGTGGCCGTCACCAAGCACGGCGTCGACAAGCTCAAGGACGACGGCCGCGACGAGGCGCCGTTCGAGCTCGTCGTCGACGAGCGCGGCGAGGAACGCCGCTATCTGGCGGCCGCGGTCATCGACGCGTCCGGCACGTGGACGAAGCCGAACCCGCTCGGCGCGGGCGGCGTCCCCGCCGCCGGTGAGCGTTCCGCCGCCGACCGCATCGCCTATGGCATCCCCGACGTGCTGGGCGCCGATCGCGGCCGCTACGCCGGCAAGCGAGTGCTCGTGGTCGGCAGCGGGCACTCGGCGTTCAACGTGATCCTCGACCTGGTGACGCTCCGGGGCGCCGAGCCGGCGACGGACGTCGTGTGGGCGATCCGCGGCGGGGCGCCCGGCCGCAAGTACGGCGGCGGAGGGGACGACCAGCTGCCGGCCCGCGGCAGGCTCGGCGCGGCGGTCCGCGGCCTCGTCGACGACGGATCGGTCGAGCTCGTGGGCGGCTTCCAGACCCGCGCGGTGTCCGTCGAGAACGATCAGGTGGTGCTGGCCGACGGCGACCAGCGGCTCGTGGCGGACGAGGTGATCGCCACCACGGGCTTCCGCCCGGATCTGTCGCTGCTCGGCGAGCTGCGGCTGGATCTCGACGATCGCGTCGAGGCGGCGCGCCGGCTGGCTCCGCTGATCGACCCGAACCTGCATTCCTGCGGGTCGGTGCCGCCGCACGGCGTGGACGAGCTCAGCCACCCCGACGAGGGGGTATTCATGGTCGGTATGAAGAGCTACGGGCGCGCTCCGACGTTCCTGCTGCGCACAGGCTACGAGCAGGTCCGCTCGATCGTCGCCGCGCTGGACGGCGACTGGGAGAGCGCGCGCCGGGTCGAGCTGGTGCTGCCCGAGACCGGCGTCTGCAACCGCTCGGCCGCGCCCGAGGAGACCGGCGCGGCGGCGTCGGCGTGCTGCGGCGCCGGGTCGCCGCACGAGGGCGCCACCGCGGTGGCGTGACACCCGACGGCGCGCCGCCGTTCTGGCGTACACGGGCGTGGCGGATCGTCGGCGCGCTGTCGGTCACGGAGACGATCTCGTGGGGGATCCTCTACTACGCGTTCGCGGTCCTGCTGCTGCCGATGCAGCGCGAGCTCGGCTACAGCGCGGCGCAGCTCTCGGGCGCGTTCTCGCTCGGGCTCGTCGTCTCGGGCGTAGCCGGGGTCGCCGTGGGCCGGTACCTGGACCGCCACAGCCCGCGCGCGCTGATGACGCTCGGCTCGATCGCCGGCGTCCTGCTCGTCCTGGCGTGGTCGCAAGTCGACGGGCTCGTCGCCTTCTACGCACTCTGGGTCGGGATCGGGCTGGCGATGGCCGCGGTGCTGTACGAGCCGGCGTTCGTCGTGCTGACGAAGTGGTTCCCCGAGCCGGCCGAGCGCCGGCGGGCGATGACCGCCATGACGCTCGCGGGCGCCCTTGCGAGCTTCATCTTCCTCCCGCTCTCCCAGGCGCTGATCGACGCACACGGCTGGCGTGACGCGCTGCTCGTGCTCGCTGCCGGACTGGCGCTCGGCACCATCCCTCTGCACGCGCTGGTGCTGCGCCGCGCCCCGGACATGACGGCGGCACCGCTGGAGCACACACGCTCGTCGTCGGCGCGCGACGTGCTGCGGTCACGCTCGTTCTGGCTGCTCTCCGCCGCGTTCTTCCTGGCCACCGGAGCGGCCATCGCGGTGATCGTGCAGGGCATCCCGTTCCTGGTCGAGCGCGGCTACAGCGCGTCCTTCTGCGCGTTCGCCATCGGGCTGATCGGCGTCTCGCAGATCCCCGGCCGGCTGCTGTTCGCGCCGGCTGCACGCCATCTGGCCGAGCCGTGGCCGACGGTGCTGCTGTTCGCGATGATCGCCGCCGGGATCCTGCTCGTGGTCGGCGTCGATGCCCGCTCCGCCGTGCTCGCCGGGATGGTCTCGATCGGGATGGGCAACGGCATGGCGACGCTGGCGCGCGCGTCGATCATCGCCGACCGCTACGGCCCGGCCGCCTACGGGACGATCGCCAGCGTCGCGGCGTCGGCCACGACCGGCGCCCGCGCCGCAGGGCCGGTCGCCGCCGCGGCCTACGCGGCCGCCGTCGGCTACGGCGCGATGCTCTGGACGCTCGTGGGCATCGCGGCACTCGCGGGCGTGCTCGCGTGGCAGGCCGAGCTCATCGGGCGCCGGGGCGCTGCGCCTTGAAGCGGCGCAGGCGCAGCGCGTTGGAGACGACGGAGATGCTGGAGAAGACCATCGCGAGGCTGGCGATGACCGGGTTGAGCAGGCCGATCGCGGCCAGCGGGATCGCGGCGACGTTGTAGCCGAACGCCCAGCCGAGGTTCTGCTTGATCGTGCGCAGGGTGGCGCGCGACAGCCGGATGGCGTCGGAGGCGGCGCGCAGATCGCCGGAGACGAGCGTGAGGTCCGACGCCTCGATGGCGACGTCGGTGCCGGTCCCGATGCTGAGGCCGAGGTCGGCCTGGGCGAGCGCCGGGGCGTCGTTGACGCCGTCGCCGACCATCGCCACGACGCGTCCCTCGGCCTGCAGCCGGCGGATGACCTCGGCCTTGTCGGCGGGCAGGACCTCGGCGATGACCTCGTCGATGCCGACCTCGTGCGCGACGGCCCGGGCGGTGGTCTCGTTGTCGCCGGTCAGGAGCACCGGGCGCAGACCGAGCGCCTTGAGCGAGGCGACGGCTTCGGCGGAGCTGTCCTTGACGGTGTCGGCGACGACGAACACGGCGGTGGCCTGTCCGTCCCAGCCGGCGGCGATGGCGGTCTGGCCGCGCGCCTCGGCGGCCCGGCGGGCGGCGTCGAGCTCGGGGCCGAGGTGCATCGCCCAGTCGGCCAGCAGCGCGGGCCGTCCGACGATCAGCGCGTGGCCGTCGACGACGCCCTCGACGCCGAGGCCCTCGCGGTTGGTGAAGCCCTCGACCGCCGGCAGAGGCCCTTCGGCCGCGGCCGCCCTGGCGATGGCCTGGGCGATCGGGTGCTCGGAGGCGTGCTCGAGCGCTCCGACGAGCCGGAGCGCCTCGTCGCGGTCGATGCCGTCGGCGACCGTGATCTCGACCAGCGACATCTTGCCCGTGGTCACGGTGCCGGTCTTGTCGAGCACGACCGTGTCCACGCGGCGGGTGGATTCGAGGACCTCGGGGCCCTTGATGAGCAGGCCGAGCTGAGCGCCGCGGCCGGTGCCGACCATCAGCGCCGTGGGCGTCGCGAGGCCGAGCGCGCAGGGGCAGGCGATGATGAGGACCGCCACGGCCGCGGTGAACGCGAAGCTCGCGCTCTCGCCGGTGCCCAGCCAGAAGCCGAGGGTGGCGAGCGACAGGAGGATGACGATCGGCACGAAGATGCCCGAGATGCGGTCGGCGAGGCGCTGGACCGGCGCCTTGCCGGTCTGGGCGTCCTCGACGAGCCGCGCGATCTGGGCCAGCGCGGTGTCGGCGCCGACCTTCGTGGCGCGCACGATCAGGCGTCCGCCGGCGTTGACGGTGGCGCCGGCGATCTCCGCTCCCGGTGCGACCTCGACCGGGACCGACTCGCCGGTGAGCATGCTCATGTCCACGGCCGAGGTGCCCTGCTCGACGACGCCGTCGGTGGCGACCTTCTCGCCCGGGCGGACCACGAAGCGATCGCCGACGGCGAGTTGCTCGACGGGGATGCGGCGCTCGGTGCCGTCGGCGTCGATGATCGCGACGTCCTTGGCGCCGAGCTCGAGCAGCGCCTTCAGGGCGGCGCCGGCGCGGCGCTTGGCCTTGGCCTCGAAGTAGCGCCCGGCGAGCAGGAAGGTCGTGACGATGCCCGCCGTCTCGAGGTAGATCTGGTCGGCGCCCTCGCCGGGGTTGGGGATGACGTCGAAGGCCATGCGCATGTCGTTCATGCCGGCGTCGCCGATGAACAGCGCGTACAGCGACCACAGCCACGCGGCGAGCGTGCCGACGCTGATCAGCGTGTCCATCGTGGCCGCGCCGTGCTTGAGGTTGGCCCACGCGGCCTTGTGGAACGGCCAGGCGGCCCACAGCACGACCGGCGTGACGAGGTTGAGCGAGAGCCACTGGAAGTTGTCGAACTGCAGCGCCGGGATCATCGCCATCAGCAGCGTCGGCACCGACAGCAGCGCGGCGAAGATGAGTCGCCGCCTCAGCGGCGCGGTCTCGTCGTGTTCGGCGACCTCCGCGTCCGCTTCGCCCGGGTCGCTCTGCGGGCAGCGCGGCCTGGTAGCCGGCGGCCTCGACGGCGGCCACGAGCTGCTCGGTGGCCACCGTGCCCGGGTCGAACTCGACCCGGGCCTTCTCGGTGGCGTAGTTGACGCTGGCGGTGACGCCGTCGAGCTTGTTGAGCCTGCGCTCGATGCGGTTGGCGCACGAGGCGCAGGTCATGCCGGTGATCGGCAGCTCGACGCGCTCGATCGCGGTGGTGCTCATCGGGTCACCTCCTGGGTGAACGCGGCGGTGTGGAGGCGGCCGTCGTCGGTCTTGAACTGCAGGAACAGGCGGTAGTTGCCGGCCGTCGGGAACGTGGCCATGAACTTCAGGCTGTTCTCGTCGGGGTGCACGTGCAGGAAGGCGAGATCGCCCTGGCGCAACGCCACGAGGTGGCCCTTGGCGCCCAGGTAGTCCTGGATGGCGACGGGCTTGCCGTTGCGGGTGACCGTGAACGCGAGCTCGGACTCGGCGCCCGCCTTGGTGGCGCCCTCGGTCAGGGCGACGTGCAGGCCGTCGACGTCGACGCTCCGGACCGGCGCGGGCAGCGCCTGGGAGCGCACCGAGCCGTCGACGGTCAGGTCGTCGGCGAGCGTGTATGGCTTGTCGTCGACGGAGAAGTCGGCGAACACCCGATAGGAGCCCGCGTCGGGGAGGGTGACGGGCACCGACCACGTGCCGTCCGGGTTCTCGGTCGGGTGCAGGTGCTGGAAGCCGGTCATATCGCGCCGGACGACGATGAAGTGCATCCGCTTGGTGTGCTCGACGTCGAAGTCGCGAACGGTCTGGCCGCTGCGGTCGACGATCCGGAAGGCGAGCTCGAACGAGTTGCCCCGCGGGGCGCTGCGACGGGCGAGCTCGAGCGTGAGGCCCTTCTCGCTGACGGCCAGCCCGCGCACCGGCTGCGGCGCCATCGCGGCGCCGTCGGCGGCCATCGTGTGCATGCCGGCCTTCTCGGTCGCCGGCTTGCCCGGATGGACGTCGATGCGGCTGCCGGCGAACGCGGCGCCGGCGAAGATGAGCGCCGCCGCGACGGCGAAGCCCGGCGAGCTTCGCGAGCGGGGTTCATGCCGTCACCTGCGCGTGGCTGGTGCATGTACTCGGCGGGGCGCAGCAGCATCACACCGGCCATGGCCAGCAGCATCGCGACGTGCTCGATGGCCATCAGCATGCCGACATCGGTGAGCATGCCGGCCGACAGCAGGCCGATGACCGCGAACGTCGGGATGAACATCGAGGCCGACATCTCCGCGTTGGCCCGCCAGCCGTGGCCGCGATAGAGCATCCACCCGACCATCGGCACCGTCATCGTCGTGGCCATGCCGAGGAACATGAACTCGTCCGATGTCGCTCCGATCGCGTCCAGCGCCCAATCGGCCGGGAAGCCGAGGACGGCCATCCCGAGGAACATCGCGACGACCATCTCGGCGTAGTGCCGGATGAAGTGCTTGGCGGTGTGAGTCATCGTGGGTCCTTATACGGGTAGGGGGTATACGACAGAAGCGCAAGCTATCGCATACCCCTAGGGGGTAGGTGCGGCTAGCTCGAGTCTTTATGCGGCGAGCCGGAAGCGCTCGCGGTAGGCGGCGGGGCCGACGCCGAGGCGCCGGTGGAACGCGCGTCGCAGGACCTCGGCGCTGGAGAACCCGGAGGCTCGAGCCACCGCCTCGAGCGACTCGGCGCCGTCCTCCAGAAGCGTGCGGGCCCGCTCGACGCGCAGCGTCTCGACGTAGACCGCGGGCGTCTTCCCGACCTCGGCCCGGAAGGCGCGGGCGAACGAGCGCTCGCTCAGATGCGCGCGGGTGGCGAGCGTCGCGACCGAGAGGTCCTCGTCGAGATGGCCGGCGATCCACGCCTGCAGCTCGCGCAGCGCGGGACGCGACGCCTGCTGGACCGACAGCGCGCCGCTGAACTGGGACTGGCCGCCGGGGCGCTTGAGGAACACGACCAGCAGCTGCGCGACGGTGAGCGCGACCTCCGCGCCGAGATCGTCCTCGACCAGCGAAAGCGCGAGGTCCATGCCGGCGGTGACGCCGGCCGACGTCCAGATGTCGCCGTCGCGGACGAACACCGGGTCCGGGTCGAGCCGGACCGCGGGGTAGAGCTTGGCCAGGGCCTCGCAGTACTCCCAATGCGTCGTCGCGCGCCGGCCGTCCAGGAGGCCCGCCGCGGCGAGCAGGTACGAGCCGGTGCAGATCGACGTCGTGCGCCGCGCGCGACGCGACGCGCGCGCGATCCAGTCGACGATCGCCGGGTCCCCGATCGCGCGGCGCGCGCCCGGGCCACCGGCGACGACGAGCGTGTCGTGCCGCGGCGGCGGGTCCGGGAGCGGCTCGACACCGAGCCGCAAGCCGTTGCCCATCGTGATCCAGCCGTCGGCGCCCGGGCCGACCACGTCGATCCGATACGCGCCGGGCACCTCACGCCCGGCGTACTCGAAGACCTCCACGGGCCCCAGCACGTCGAGCGACTCGGCGCCGTCGACGGCGAGGACCAGGATGCGGCGGGTCGGTGGCATGCGGACGATCCTGCCACTCGCAGTCGCTGGCGCCAAGGACCGATACCCCACGAATCCAGCCACACACGGAAGCCGCCTCTCGCCAGGCGGCTCTCGTGCTCAAACGGTCAGATGCGGCGTCGGCGGACACCTCGGCCGGGAGTGACGGCCGCGGCCACCACCGCGGTCCTCGCAACCGGCGCTCGGCCGGGGGTGACCGCCTTGGCCACTACGGCGGTCTTCGCCACGGGGTGGCCGATGACGCCTACGCGTCCTCGGCGGGCTGCTCTGAGCGGCATTTCAGTCTCCCTCGGTGGTCGCGCCGACCAGATCGGCCTCGACCGAGGCGATGATGGCCTGGATCGGGATCCGTCCGTTGGCGATGAGTTGGCCTCCGGAGCGCCGCGCGGCTGATGCGAACGGCGCGGCCCACAGGTTCTCGAAGATGAGCACGCCGGCAGTGCTGCCGGGTTCCATCGAAGCGGCGAGATGGTCGACGTCGTCGGCGGCCAGCAGGTCCGCCAGGTCGGCCTCGATGGACTGCATCTCTCCGAGTTGGTCGATGTCGGAGAGCTCGGTGGCGTCGACCGAGCCGTCCTCGTTCTTGTCGAGGATCAGGACGTCGATCACGCGGATCGTTCCGGCGTCGACGAGCTTGAGAAGCTCCGCCGCCATCTCGCCGGTGAAGTTCTGCGCGCCGGCCGGGAACTCGATCACCAGGTAGTCGACTGGGCCGAGTTCGTCAAGAGGGGTGTTCGTCATCGCTTGTCCCTTTCGTCGCTCGTTCGCGGAAGCACTCACCCGACCCTCCCTAGAAGGAGCGCGCGCGGCAATGGCGCGTGCCAGTCGTCGCCAGGGAGGCCCGCACCCGCAGGCCGCGGCGAGGGTGGTACGGGTGGCCCCGCCCATGTTCGTGCACGCACCGTTGCCTCCGCCGAGCGTGCGGTGTGGGATGGGACTAGCCCCACTCCACGGAGGAATCGCCATGTCGCTGCGCCAGCATCCCGAGGCCGCTACGTCGCCGGCCAACGGTGGTGATCGCCCGGCGGTGATCGACCAGCTCGACGAGCTGGCGGCCCGCTATGGCAATCGCTTCCTGCTCGAGCCGGCGCCCGACGGCGCGCTGCCGGAGCACGGCATGCGCTCGGTCGACGCGATGCGCCTGGTCGGCGAGGAGTTGGTGCTCGACGGCATCCCGATGCGCAACCTGGCGACGTTCGTGACGACGTGGATGGAGCCGGAGGCGCAGCGGCTGATCGCCGAGAACCTGCACCGCAACTTCATCGACCACGCCGAGTATCCGCAGACCGCGGAGATCGAGCAGCGCTGCATCCGCATGCTCGCGAACCTGTTCCACGCACCCGGTGAGACCACGGGCGCGCGCACACAGGGCTCGTCTGAGGCGATCATGCTCGGCGCGCTGTCGCTGAAGTGGAAGTGGCGCAAGCGCCGCGAGGCCGCCGGCAAGGCCACCGACCGGCCGAACCTCGTGTTCGGCGGCGACGTGCACGTCGTGTGGGAGAAGTTCTGCCGCTACTTCGACGTCGAGCCGCGCATCATCCCGCTGCAGCCCGACAAGTACACGATCGGGCCAGAGGACGTGGAGCCGCACGTCGACGAGAACACGATCGGCGTCGCGGCGGTGCTCGGGACGACGTTCACCGGCCACTCCGACGACATCCGGGGGATCAACGACCTGCTCGTCCGGATCCGCGACGAGAAGGGGATCGACGTCCCGTTGCACGTCGACGGGGCGAGCGGCGGCTTCGTGTGGCCGTTCCTCTATCCCGACACGGAGTGGGACTTCAGGCTCGAGCAGGTCCGCTCGATCAACGCTTCGGGCCACAAGTACGGGCTCGTCTATCCCGGGATCGGCTGGCTCATCTTCCGCGAGCGCAGCGACCTCGCCGAGGACCTCGTCTTCTACGAGAACTACCTCGGGAAGACCGACGCCACGTTCACGCTGAACTTCTCGACGGGCTCGGCGATGGTGCTGGCGCAGTACTACAACTTCGTCCGCTTCGGCCACGACGGCTACCGGTACATCATGGAGACGATGCAGGCGAACGCGCGCGCGCTCGCCGAGCGGATCGAGGCGATCGGCGACTTCCGGCTCGTCGGCGACCCGGGCGCCGAGCAGCTCCCGCTGGTCGCCTTCCAGCTGGAGGGCGAGCACGAGTACGACGAGTTCGACGTCGCGTCGCAGCTGGCCGCGGAGCGCGGATGGATGGTCCCCGCGTACACGCTGCCGCCCAACGCCGAGCACGTCAAGATCATGCGCGCGCTGGTGAAGCTGACGCTCGGCCACACGCTCGCCACCACGCTCGCCGACGACATCGCCGAGGCCTGCGGGGTCCTCGCCGAGAAGGGCCGGCTCCATCCCCACGACCGCAAGCGGGCCAAGACCGGAGTCGGCTACTGATCGGCCGCGAGATCGCCCGCCGCGGGTGACCCCGCGCTCACCCTCGCGTGGGTGAGAATCCTCCCATGCGCGTGTTGGTGGTGCTCGTGACCGTGCTGCTCGCTTCGGCGGTGGCGATCTGGTCGCCGGGCGCCACCGCGCAGCGCGCCGAGTCCGACTGCATGGACGATCCGCTCGGCCCGGTCCCCGCCTACAACATCGTCACGATGGGCGATCTGGACCTGATGAACACGGATTCGGAGGGGCGGATCGTGGTCGGCAGGGACGCGACGCTGGCCTCGTTCGGGATCGCGTCGAAGCTGCCGGTGGACCCCACCCGCGTCGACCTCGCCGTCGGGCGGGACCTGACGGCCAACAACAGCGGGCTCAACCAGGGCAGCGCCACGTACGGACGCAACTTCTCCGGGAACCTGACGGCGCCCAACGGGACGATCACGCATGCCGCGCCGCCGTTCGACGTGGGCGCGCTGTTCGAGGGGCTGGCGATCCGGTCGCAGGCGTGGGCCGCGCTCGAGGCCGAGGGCGACATCAGCGGCCCCACCTACGGCGCGCTCACCCTCACCGGCGAGGACACGGTCCGCAACGTGTTCACGCTCACCGCGTCCAAGCTCGGCTCCGCGCAGGAGATCCGCATCAAGGTGCCGTTCGGCTCCACGACGCTGATCAACGTCACGGGGACGTCGTACTCGGCGTCGGGCACGAGCGCGATCGCCTACTGGAACGGGTCGGCGTTCACGCAGCTGCAGAACAACGAGAGCGACCCGAACCTCGAGGGGCTCCGCGTGCGGACCGTGTGGAACTTCCCCGAGGCGACCACCGTCGGCCTCGGGCCGTCGACCGCATGGCAGGGGACGATCCTGGCGCCCCGTGCGGTGGTCACGCTCGGCTACCAGCAGGTCAACGGCCCGATCGTCTCCGGCGCCCTGTACGGGACGGGCGAGACGCACCTGCATCCGCCGGTGCCGTGCCTCCCCGACCCGAAGCCGTGTCCGCCGGACCCGCCGATCCCGACGCCGACGCCGACGCCCACCGTCGAGCCGACGGTCACCCCGACCCCCACGGCGGAGCCGACGATCACCCCGACGCCGACAGTCGAGCCGACCGTCACGCCAACGCCAACGCCAACGCGCGACGCCGACCGTAACGCCCAGCCCGACCCCGCCCACCCCGACCCCGACCGCGACGCCCACCCGGACGCCCGCGCCGATCGTCATCCCCACCCCGACGCCGACCGTCCAGGAGCCGAGCGAGCCGCTGGATCCCGGCGAGTCGACCGGCGCCGTCCTGGGCGTGAGCACCGACGTGAAGATCTGCAAGAAGGTGATGACCCCGAAGGGCCGCGCGCTGGAGAAGGTCCGCCGGCACGCGGGGCAGACGGTGCGCTTCCGGCTCCGCGTGACGAACCTCGGCACCTCCCCGGCGCACAACGTCCGCGTGTGCGACCTGCTGCCGCGCCAGATGACGCTCCTGAGCGCGACGGCGAAGCCGTTCTTCGTGCAGGGGGAAGCCGTGCTGGCGGCTGCCGATCCTCAAGGGCCAGCGGCAGGGGTTCATCACGGTCCGCATCTCCCGGACGGCCCGCGGGGTGGTGCGCAACGCCGCGGCGGTCCGCAGCCGGGCCGGCGGCCGGCGGGTGAACCACGCCCGCGTGCGCGTGCTCCCCGCGCGATCCAGGGGCGGCGGGGTCACCGGCTAGTGCGGGCGCGGGCGCTGGCCACCGCGCTCGTGATCGCCGGGGCGGCGCCGCACGCCGCCGACGCCAGTCCCGGAGCGCCCACGAGGGCGCGCGCGTGGATCGCCGAGCTCTCCGCGCCGACGCCCGCGTGGCGGCAGCCCGCCGCCGCCGGACGAGCCCGCTGGCTCTCCCCGGTCGGCGCATGGACGGGCGGGCCCGTCGGCCTGCTCGTGGTCAAGGCCCGCCGCGGCTGGGTGCGGGTGCGGCTCCCGACCCGCCCCAACACGGCGTCCGCGTGGGTCCCGGCGAGCCGCGTGCGGCTGCGCCCCACCCCCTGGCGCGTGGAGCTCGACCTGAGCGCACGACGGGTGACGGTGCTGCGGGCGGGCCGGCCGGTGCGACGCTTCGGCGCCGTGATCGGGGCACCGGCGACGCCGACCCCGACGGGCCGCTTCGCGATCTACGAGGTCGACCGCCAGCCCGACCCGTTCGGCTTCCTCGGCCCGGTCGCGCTGCACCTGACCGCGCACAGCAGCGTGCTCGAGAACTACGGCGGCGGCCCCGGCCGCGTGGCCATCCACGGCCGCGGCGGCGCGAGCCTGCTCGACCCGCTCGGCTCCGCGGCGTCGCACGGCTGCATCCGCGTCGACAGCCTCCAGGCGGCGTGGCTCGCCCGCGGGCTGCGCCCCGGGGTCCCGGTCACCGTGCGTTGACGAGGTAACCCCCGTGTGCCTTGCGGCCTCGCGGCGGGCGATTAACCTGCGCTTAACGGAGCGGCCTCGGGAGGGCCGCACCACGAGGCAGGAGGGGACAGATGCGTCGAACGCATCTGGCGGCTTGCGCCGCCATGCTCACGCTCGTCGCGGCGCCGACAGCTGTCGCGAAGCAGAAGGGCGCCGACTCGTCGGACACTGGCGCGCAAGGTGACCGTCAAGGGCATCATGCAGCACCAGGAGGCGTTGCAGAACATCGCCGACATGAACGGCGGCACGCGGTACACGCGGACGCCGGGCTACACGGCTTCGGCGGCGTACGTGAAGGCGACGCTCGAGACGGGCGGGCTACCGGACCCGCTACGAGCAGTTCA
Organism: uncultured Solirubrobacteraceae bacterium; assembly: GCA_963723395.1. Lineage (GTDB taxonomy): Bacteria > Actinomycetota > Thermoleophilia > Solirubrobacterales > Solirubrobacteraceae > DATFQI01. The sequence continues at coordinate 110,340 of CAVRQL010000021.1, forward strand.
ACATGCCGATCTGGCACGAGGAGGCCGCCGCCGGTGCTGCAGCTGACGTCGCCGAGCAGCAAGACGTACAAGCCGGGCAGCGCCGCGAACGACGATTCGCCGGCCGTCGACTTCATCGCCTTCGAGCATTCGCCGACGAAGGCGCTGACCAACGTGCCGGTCGTGCCGACCAGCGACATCACGATCCCGAGCCCGGGCGGCACCACGAGCGGCTGCGAGGCGTCCGACTTCCCGGCCGCCACGAGCGGCGCCGTGTCGCTGATCCAGCGCGGCACGTGCGGGTTCACGCTGAAGCTGCAGAACGCCCTGGCGGCGGGAGCGGTCGGCGTGATCGTCTTCAACGAGGGCGACACCGAGGGCCGTAAGCCCGCGCTGTTCCGGCCGGCCGATCCGAACTACCCGATCCCGGCCGTCCACTCGAGCCTCGCGGTGGGCGAGGAGCTCTACAACCTGGCCAAGAACGGCCAGAACCCGACCGTCAACCTGGCCACGAGCGGGGTCGAGGTCGAGACGCTGTACCCGAACGTCGTGGCGGAGACCGCGGACCGGTGATCGCGACCACATGGTGTTCGCCGGCGCGCACCTGGACTCGGTCCCGGCCGGGCCGGGCGTCAACGACGACGGCTCCGGCACGGCGTTCCAGCTCGAGCTCGCGGAGCAGATCGCGAAGGCCCGCAAGCCGCCGCGCAACAAGATCCGCTTCCTGTTCTTCGGCGGCGAAGAGGACGGCCTGGTCGGCTCGCAGTACTACGCCGCCCACATGTCCGCCGACGAGATCGCGCGGACGGACATGATGCTCGACACGGACATGATCGCCTCGTCGAACTTCGCCCGCCTCGTGTATGACGGCGACGGCTCGACGTTCGGCTCGGACGTCTCCGGACCGCCCGGCTCCGGCAAGATCGAGGAGGTCCTCAAGGGCTACTGGGCCGGCCGCGGCTTCTCCAGCGAGCCGATCCCGTTCGACGGCCGCTCCGACTACGTCGGCTTCGTCAACCGCGGGATCCCGTCCGGCGGCGTGTTCGCCGGCGCCGAGGCGCCGAAGACCGCCGATCAGGTGGAGATGTACGGCGGCGTCGAGGGCGAGCAGCTCGATCCGTGCTACCACGAGGCGTGCGACAACACGACGACGCTCCTGTGGCAGCCGCCGGCCGAGTCGATGAACGTCTACGAGGCCGACCCGACGCCCGCGAACTACTCGATCGCCGCGCGGCAGGCGGCGTCGCTGCGCGGGAACGCGCTGCGCTCGCTGCGGCAGTTCAAGGGCACGCTGGTGAACGCCGTCTGGCTGTTCGCCAACAGCAGGAACGCCTTCCCGGCGAAGGCGACGAAGGCGGCCAAGGCGCGCGCGAAGAAGCACAAGCGCGTCTACCGGTTCAAGTACCAGGGCCACAACCGCGCACGCACGCGGTAGACCCGGCGGGACGCGGCTCCGCCCCGGCCGATGAGGCCGGGGCGGCGCGTCCGTCCAAATCGCCCAGCGTGCTGCGACGTGATGATGAAGGCCAAGATCACGAACTCGGAGGCACGATGTCTGAGTACATGCTGCTGGTGTACGAGGAGGAGCTCGACGCGGAGGGCCAGGCCGAGCGCGCGCGGGAGCTGCCGGTCATCCTGGAGCTGCACCGGAGCCTGCGCGAGGCCGGGCTGCTCGGGGCCGTGCGGGCCCTGCGCCCGACGGAGAGCGCGACCTCGGTGCGCGTCCGCGAGGGGCAGACGGAGATCACCGACGGCCCGTTCGCGGTGACCAAGGAGGTCCTGGCCGGCTACTACGTGCTGGAGTGCGCCGACCTCGACGAGGCGATCCGGCAGGCGCAGCGGCTGCCGATGGCGCGCTGGGGCACCGTGGAGGTGCGGCCGGTCGTGCCGCCCGACGAGTGGATGTGAGCGGGGGGCCGGGCGACACCGTCTCGGCCGCGGTCGCGCTTGCGTTCCGCGAGGAGCGCGCGATCGTGCTGGCCACGCTGATCCGGCAGGCCGGCGACTTCCAGCTGGCCGAGGACGCCGTGCAGGACGCGTTCGAAGCCGCGGTCACGGTGTGGCGGCGCGACGGGATCCCGGCCAATCCGGGCGCATGGATCACTACCGCCGCGCGGCGGCGGGCGATCGATCGCCTGCGCCGGAACCGGTCGGTCGCCGACCGAGCCGAGCGGCTCGCCGAGCTGACGCTCCTGGAGACCCAGCACGAGGACCTATCGATGGACGACGAGAGCACGATCGCCGACGACCGGCTGCGGCTGGTGTTCACCTGCTGCCACCCCGCGCTGGACATGCCTGCCCGCGTGGCGCTCACGTTGCGCGCGCTCGGGGGCCTGACCACCGGCGAGATCGCGCGCGCCTTCCTCGTCGCCGAGCCGACCATGGGCAAGCGCATCGTGCGCGCGAAGCGCAAGATCGCCGACGCGCACATCCCCTACCGGGTGCCCGCCGACGAGGAGCTGCCCGAGCGCCTGCGCGGCGTTCTGAAGGTCGTGTACCTGATCTTCAACGAGGGCTACGCGGCGGCCGAGGGCGACCGCCTGGTTCGCGAGGAGCTCTGCGACGAGGCGATCCGCCTCGGCGAGCTGCTGTGCCGGCTGATGCCCGACGACGCCGAGGTGTGGGGGCTGCTCGCGCTGATGCTGCTGCACGACGCGCGCCGCGCCGCGCGCGTCGACGCGGACGGGCGGTTCGTCGCGCTCGGCGACCAGGACCGGTCGCTGTGGGATCGGGACCGGATCCGCGAAGCGCACGAGCGGCTGGAGCGGGCGGTGCGCCTGCGGCGCCCGGGCGAGTACCAGCTGCAGGCCGCGATCACCGTCCTGCAGATCGAGGCGCCGGACGCCGAGGCCACCGACTGGGCGCAGATCGCCGAGCTGTACGGCGCACTGGGCAGGATCGACCCGTCGCCGGTGATCGAGCTCAACCGCGCGGTCGCCGTCGGCCTGGCGGCCGGGCCCGCGGCGGGTCTGGAGCTGCTGGAGCCGCTGCTCGGCGACTCGGCGCTGGAGCGCTACCAGCCGCTGCACGCGGCGCACGCCGACCTGCTCCGCCGCGCCGGTGACTCGGATGGCGCTGCGAGCGCCTACGAGCGGGCGATCGCGCTCACCGCCAACGCCGTCGAGCGGGCGGAGCTCGAGCGGCGCGCAAGCGCCCTCGGCTGACAGGTGTCCAAATCGGCCCGCCGGCTGCGACGTCTTGGTGAACCCCACCTGAAGGGAGCACCATGATCAACCTCGCCGTCATCTCCGCCGTCGCCGCCCGCGACAGCGTCGCGGCCCAGTTCACCACCCCGCGGCGCCCGGGGCGCCGCGTCACGCGACCCGAGGGGAGGAACGCATGAACCTGCCGCCGATCGTCCCGCCACAGGAGTGGCAGGTCGCCTGGGAGCGGATGCTGGTCAAGGAGAAGGCGCTGACCCACGCCCGCGACGCGCTGGCCGCCGAGCGGCGCCGGATGCCCCGGATGGCCGTGGAGAAGGAGTACCGCTTCGAGGGTCCTGACGGCCCAGCGAGCCTGCTCGACCTGTTCGCGGGGCGCCGCCAGCTCGTCGTGTACCGCCACTTCTACGAGCCGGGCGTGGCCGGCTGGCCCGAGAGGGGCTGCCGCGGCTGCTCGATGATGGCCGCCCAGGACGCCCACCCCGCGCACCTGAACGCCCGCGACACCACGCTCGCGTACGTCTCGCGCGCGCCCCAGCCCGACATCGGGCGCTGGAAGGCGCGCACGGGCTTCGACGTCCCGTGGTACACGCTCACGGACGACTTCGACGCCGACTTCGGCGTCGACGAGTGGCACGGCACCAACGCGTTCTTCCGCGACGGCGACCGGGTCTTCCGGACCTACTTCGTCAACGGCCGCGGCGACGAGGCGCTGGGGAGCACCTTCAGCTACCTCGACATCACCGCGCTCGGCCGGCAGGAGGAGTGGGAGGACTCACCCGAGGGCTACCCGCAGACGGCGACGCACCCCGAGTGGTGGAGGCTCCGCGACGAGTACGACACGAACGGCTAGACCAGCAGCTCGGAGCGCAGCGCCGCCATCGCGTAGCCCTCGGCCTCGTCGCGCGTGATGTGGTCGGCGAGGACGTGGACCGCGAGCCCGTCGAGCAGGATCAGGAAGCGCCGCGCGTAGGCGGCGGCGGGCTCGGGGAGCGTGCCGCCGGTGGCGGTGACGTGCTCGAGGCAGTCGACGCAGTCGCCGTGCCAGCCCGCGTCCGCCTCCCGCCCACCTCGGCGAACTCCGTGCGCGAGGCCGACCGCAGCCAGCCCTCGAACCAGAGCTTCCAGACGGGGTCGTGGCGGTCCTTGGGCAGGTAGGCGTCGACGAAGGCGGCGAGCCGCTCGGCGGAGTCGCCGATGGCCCGCAGCCGCTCGCGGCGGTCGGTCGCGAGCTGCGCCTCGGCGTGCGCGACGGCGGCGATGAGCACGCCGTCGCGCGAGCCGAAGTAGTAGAGGGCATGGCTCGGCCCGAGGCCGGCCCGGGCGGCGATGGCCGACAGCTGCACGTCGGCCACCGGCTGCGCCCTGACCTCGGCCAGCGCGGCCTCGATGATCTGCCGGCGACGCCGGTCGCCGCGCTCGCTGCTGCGTCGCGGCTGCGGCACCCGGCGAGCGTATCGAGCCGCCTCAGCGCCGGTAGACGGTCCTCCCGCCGACGACCGTGCGCAGCACCTTCGTGTCGCTGATGGCGGTGGCGCGGACCTTCATCGGATCCTGGGCGAGCACGATGAAGTCGGCGAGCTTGCCCCGCTCCAGCGAGCCCGTCCGCCGCTCGGTGCCCATCGCGTAGGCGCTGTGCGTAGTGATGGCCCGGAACGCCTCCTTGCGGGAGAGGCCCGGATCGCCGTTGAGCCGCCCCTCGTACCCGCTGGCCGGGTCGTTGCTCCGCGTCACGCCCACCTCGACCGCGAAGAACTCGTTCAGCGCGTCAACCGGCCAGTCGCTGCCGAACGCGACGCGCGCGCCGGCGTCCTGCAGCCGGCCCTCGGGCTCCATCCTGTCGAAGCGCTCCGGGCCCATGAACGACCTTCGCGGCCTCGATCGAGTCCGGCGCGGGCTTGCCCCACTGGAACGACATGACCGGCGTGACGTCGAGCGCCTTGAAGCGCCGGTAGTCGGCCGGGTCGACCAGCTCGGCGTGGGCGATCGACAGCCGCGCCTTGCGCCCGACCGCCTTGCGGACCGCGGCGAAGTCGTCGAGCGTCGCCCGGACGGCCCGGTCGCCGATGGCGTGCACCTGCGGGGTGAACCCGGCCTTCGTCGAGCCGCACCACGAGGTTGCGCATGGTCGGGTCGGGCCAGTAGGGCATCGGCCCGGCGTCGCCGGTGAGGGCGCCCTGATCGTCGAAGTACGGGCTGAGCAGGCTGGCCGTGTGGGCGGGCGCCTGCAGCACGCCGTCCTGGAACAGCTCGCCGGCGGCGCGCACGCGGATGCCGGGGCGCGCGCCCAGCCGCCCGGTCTCGTAGCGCTCGCGCAGGCGGACCAGCCGCTTGACGGCGGCGCCCGCGTCCGCGCGCGCATCCTCCACGGAGATGTCCGGGGCGGCGTTGACACGCAGGGTGAGCTTCCCCTGCCGGCGCAGCGCGCGGTACGCGTCGAGCGCCTCGCGCGAGGCGATCTGATGCTCCACCGAGGTGACGCCCGCTGCGGCGAGCGACTTCAGCGCCGCCGCCATCGCCTCCTGCGTGTCCTGCGCGGTGGGCGGCGGGACCTTGGCCTCGGCCAGGCCGCCGGCGGCGTCCTCGAGGATCCCGGTCGGCTCGCCGTCGGCGCCGTGGTCGATGCGCCCGCTCGGCGGGTCCGGCGTGGTCGCGGTGATGCCGGCGACCTGGAGCGCCTTGCTGTTGACCAGCGTCGTGTGCCCGTCGCTGGAGGAGACGATGATCGGCCGCTCGGTCTTCAGCGCGTCGAGGTCGGCCTTCGTGGCGTCGGTGCCGGCGGGCACCATCGCCTGCCGGTACCAGTTGACGACCCGCAGGAACTCGGTCGCCCCGGCGTCGTCGTCATCGAGGCACTTCTGGATCCGCGCCTGGAACTGCTGCGTGGTGAGCGCCGCGTACTCGAGGTTGCAGGTCACCAGCTGCTCGCCGCCGGAGAGCACGTGGATGTGGGCGTCGCCGAGGCCGGGCATCACGGTCCGCCCGCGGAGGTCCTGGACCTTCGTCCCCTTCCCGATGAACCGCCGTACGCCGCGCGCGCCGCCGGCGTAGACGATCCGCCCGTCGCGCACGGCGAGCGCGCGCACGACGGAGAACTTCGCGTCGAAGGTCCGGATGGTGCCTCCGCGGAGGACGGTGTCGGCTGGTTTCGGCGCCGCCGAGGCCGCGGCGGGGGTGAGCATGAGCGCGGCGACGGCGGCCGCGCCGGTGGCTCGCAGTGTGGGTCTCATGGGCGGGGACCGTAAGGTTGTCTTGAATTCAATTCAAGAAATGCGCGCAAGTCCTTCCGCGGCGGCGCACGCCCGCACGTCGCGATGGACGTCGCGGCGAGCGTCAGGCCGCTTCGCGCTCGACCTCGGCAGTGTGGGCGAGGATCGCGGCGGCGAGGTCGGGGAGGATCGCGGCCGGCAGCGCGTGGCCCATGCCCGGGATCGCGGTGCTGCGCGCGCTCGGGATCACGCGCGCGAGGTGGTGCGCGTGCTCCGGCGCGTACACGGGGTCGAGGGGCGCCTCGACGACCAGCGTCGGCGTCGCGACGCCGGCCAGCTCACGCCCGCGGGCCAGTCCGGACTGGTCGGCGAGCGCATGCGCGGCGATCGGGTCGTCGTGACCGGTGTGGGCGCGGACCCGCTCCTCCAGCTCGCGGAACTCGTCCGGGTCGAAGTGTCCGCCGGCCTCGGCGCCCGACAGCAGCCGCCAGTGCTCCAGGCTGAACGCGACCTCCTCCTCGCGGGTCCGGGGCGTGGCGAGGTGCTCCCACATCGCGAGCACCTCCGGGCTCGGGCCCGGGAGCTCCGCCTCGCCGGGCAGCGGCGGGTCGCCGCCGAGCGCGCCGGTGGAGAACAGCGTCGCCGACAGCACCCGCTCGGGCGCGTCGAGGAGCAGGAGCTGCACGAGCAGGCCGCCGAGCGACATCCCGACCACGTGCGCGCGCTCGGCGCCGAAGCCGTCGAGCACCGCGATCGCGTCCTCGGCGAGCGCGGTGAGCGGGTACGGCCGCTCGGCGAAGGCGCGGGACGAGCGCCCGGTGTCGCGATGGTCGTAGCGGATCACGCGGTGGCGCTCGGCCAGCCGCGACACGAGCGCGTCCGGCCATGCGATCCCGGTGGCGTTGGCGCCCATGACGAGCAGCAGGGCGGACGCGTCTGCGCGGCCGGTGGCGTCCGCCCACAGCCGGATCCCGTCCGCGGTGTCGATGAAGCGCACTTCGTGGGTGGCGGTCATCTCGTCAGTGTTGCACAAACGAGACGGTTCGTCTCGTCTCGTTTCGGCTAATGTTCGTGTCATGACCCGGCAACCCGACGCGACGCGCCGCAGCGACCGCTCCCGGACCGCGATCCTCGAGGCGACCACCGGCCTGATCGCCGAGGTCGGCTACCGCAAGCTCTCGATCGAGGCGATCGCCGCGCGCGCCGGCGTCGGCAAGCAGACGATCTACCGCTGGTGGCCATCGAAGGGCGCCGTGGTCTTCGACGCCTTCATGCGGATCCAGGAGCAGGAGGGCGCGACGGAGCTGCCCGAGACCGGCGACCTGGCCGCCGACGTCGCGCTGCTGCTGCGCCAGAGCGCGCGGGGCATGGTCGATCCGCGCTTCGACGAGCCCTACCGCGCGCTGGCCACCGAGATCCAGCACGACCCGGCGCTGAACCGCGAGATGCTCGACCGGCTGCTCGGCCCGCTGCTGGAGGCGACGCGGCAGTGGATCGTCCGCGGGCAGGAGGCCGGCCGGGTCGACGCCGCGATCGACCCGTCGATCGCCGTCGAGCTGCTGTTCGGCCCGGTGTTCCACCGCTGGCTGCTGCGCACCGCTCCGCTCGACGACGCCTACGCCGACGCGCTGGCCGAGCACGTCGCCCGGGCTCTCCGCCCGGCTTCCTGAGGCGGCGGCTCGGCGCAGGGCTGGGACGGCTTCCCGTCGCACAAGCTCGACGTCGACAACGTCGTCACGCTCGGCACGCCGCACCAGGGGGTCGCGAGCCCATCCGCGCGTGTGGACCGGCAGTGGCTGCAGATGCGCCCCGGCTCGGGGTTCATCCAGCGGCTGCACGAGCGCGGAAGCCGCCTGGCCGACGCGTGGGCGGACGGAACCGAATGGAGCCTGGTCGGCTCCGACGAGGACGGCACGGTGAGCGGTGACTCCGCCATCGACGAGGGCTACGCCGCCGATCAGAAGTTCCGCTACCGGGACGACCCGGGCGACAGCGGCGACGTCACCCATGCCGGTGTCCGGACCCTGTCCGGCGAGAACGCGTACGACCTGACCTTCGGCTCCCACCACACCCGCAGGGGATGGGCGCCGCTGAAGGCCGCCTTCCAGGCGGCCACCAACTCCGGCGACGGCCTTCGGGGCTGATGCGCTCGCCCTCCTGACCGCGGCCCGTTTGGGCGGTGCCGCCCATGGACGGAGGGGGTCGCCGCCGCCAGGCTTCCCGGTGAATGGACAACGAGCTCGCCGTCCTCGGCGCCGCGCTCCTGCTCGCCGGGCTGTTCGCCCGGTTCGGCCGGCGTCTGGGGCTGCCGACCATCCCGTTCTTCATCTGCGCCGGGATCGTGTTCGGCCCGCAGACGCCCGGGGATCGTGGTCCTCGAGGACCCGCACGAGATCGAGCTGCTGGCGATGCTCGGCCTGGTCCTGCTGCTGTTCCACCTGGGCATCGAGTTCTCGGTGCAGGAGCTCCTCGGCGGCGGCCGCCGGCTCCTGTGGGCGGGCGGCGCTTACGTGGTGCTCAACTTCGGCGCCGGCCTCGCGCTCGGCTGGGCGCTGGGGTGGGGCACGCGCGAGATCTTCGTGATCGCCGGGATGATCGGGACGTCGTCGACGGCGATCGTCACCAAGCTGATCCTCGACCTCCGGCGCGTGTCCAATCCGGAGACCGGGATGATCCTCGGGATCATCGTCGTGGAGGACGTGTTCATCGCGTTCTACCTGGCGCTCCTGCAGCCGATCCTCGGGGAGCAGGACGCGGCGGGGGAGGTGGTCCTCTCGGCCGCGACGGCGTTCGCGTTCCTGATCGGGCTGTTCGCGCTGGCACGCTGGGGCGCGCGCCTGGTCCGCCCGATCCTCGGGACCGCCGACGCCGAGCTCGCGGTGATCCTCAGCGTCGGCTTCGGCGTGTTCGTCGCCGGCTTCGCCCACATCGCGGGAGCGTCGGACGCCGTCGGCGCGCTGCTGGCCGGCATGGTCGTGGCGGGACGGGGATCGGGCCGCGGGTCGAGCGGCTGATCGTGCCGCTCCGCGACGTGTTCGCGGCGATCTTCTTCTTCTGGTTCGGGCTGACGATCGCCCCGAGCGCGATGGGCGCCATCGCCCCGGCCGTCGCGGTCGCGGTGGTCGTGACGCTGATGTTCAACGTCATCGCCGGCGTCGTCGCCGCGCGGGTCTACGACTACGGCCGCACCGAGGCGGCCAACACCGCGCTGATGCTCGTCAGTCGCGGCGAGTTCGAGCTGATCCTCGCGTCGCTCGCCGTCGCGGCAGGGCTCGACAGCCGGGTGGCCCCGTTCGCCGCGCTCTACGTCCTCGTGCTCTCGATCCTGTCGCCGCTCTTCTCGGCGCGATCCGACGTGCTCGCCCGCCGGCTTCCGCGACGGCTCTTCGCGCCGCAGCCCGGGCTCCGCGCCGCCCGGGAGCCTCCGCACCCGGGCCGATCATCGAGGTCGGCGTGATCCGCCGCCTCGGCGCCGAGACCGTCGAGCACCCGGTGCGGCCCGACGATGCCGTCGTCGGCGCGCACGTCCGCGACCTGGCGCTACCTCGCGAGGCGATCGTCAGCGTGATCGTGCGGGGAGAGGAGGCGCTCGCCCCGCGCGGGTCGACGCGGATCCGCGCGGGCGATCGGCTGCATGTCCTCGTGCGCCGGGAGGCGGCGAGCGAGGTGACCGCGCTCCAGGAGCGGTGGCGGTCCGGCCCGATCGGGCCGCCCCGCGGCCCCGCCGCCGGCTCCGCGGAGCACCGCCGATCTTCACGGTCCGGCCCGTCGGCGACGATGCGGTGGTCGGCGCGCTCCACACGCCCGAGAGCGTGCTCGCCCAGCCCGTCGCCGCCCGCCTGCGCGTCCGCCGCGACCGCCCCGGGGCGCTGGTCGCCCTCGAGGACGGGCGGTACGCCGTCATCGGGCCGGTGCTGATCGCCGGCTCGCGCGAGGACGTGACCAACTACGCACGCCGCCGCGCGGCGGGTGCCGAGCCCGACTACCGCGCCTGGCTGCAGACGGTCGTCGGAGCGCTCGCGATCGACATCTTCGACCAGTGCTACGGTCCGGCGCACCCCGCAGATCGGGGTGACGAGGAAGCCAGCGAAGTCCGGTTGAACCCCGGCGCTGTCCCGCAACGGTGAAGCCCTCCACGGGAGGGACGAGCCCGGTCGCCTGCCCCTCGTCCTGGATCGTCCTCGGAAGAAGGGCCTATGCAGATACTCGATCGCCTTCCGGCGTGGTGCACGACCGGCGTCGGGAGCCTCCCGTTCGCGGACGGGCGGCGTGCCGCGACCCATGCCGCCCGCAGCTACGAGCTGCCGTTCTGCCCGCAGTTGCCGTCGGTCGACGGCGACATGATCGCGGAGTGGCTGGGAGCCGATCCGCGGCGCTGCGGATGGGCGCCTGACCGCGACCGGACCCGCCCCGCGGCCTGGGACGCGCTGCTCCGCGAGCTCGCGCACTGGCCGCGCGCGCACGGCATGGTCAAGCTCCAGGTCACCGGCCCGCTCACGCTCGCGTGCGCGCTGGAGCCGGATGACCCGCGTGCGATGCGCCCGCTGGCCGGCGAGCTGGCGGCGTGGCTGGCGGCCAACGCCGCCGAGCAGACGGCGGTGCTGGCCGAGCGCGGCCTCGCCTCCGTGGTGGTGGTCGACGAGCCGGCGCTCGCCAGGGTCGCCGCGGCCGGCCCGCCGGACGGCATCGAGCGCGTGTGGGACCCGCTCCGCGCGGCCGGCGCGGCGTGGGGACTGCACGTCTGCTGCACGGTGCCGTGGCCGCTCGTCGACCGCGCCGAGCCCGACCTGCTCTCGTTCGACCTCGCCGTCGAGCCCGTGACGAGGCGCGCGGCGCCCGTGCTCGAGCGCATCGCCGACCGCGGAGGGCGGATCGCGTGGGGCGTGCTCTCGCCCCACCTCGCGGACGGGGCGGCCGTCGCGGAGCGGCGACTGCGGACCGCGCTCGCGATCGCCGACGTGCCGGGCGAGCGCTCGATGCTGACCGCGGCGTGCGGCTCGGCGCGCGTGGCGCCCGCGCGCGAGGCGGTGGTCGCCGAGGCGCTGCGCTCGGTCGCGCGTCAGCGGCGGGCGAGCGGGGCGAGGGTGCCGGCGGGGTGACGGCGCGGTGGTCAGTGGTGGCCGTCGCCGTCGCCGTCGGTGGCGCCGTGACCGTCGCGGTCGCCGTGGCCGTCGCCGTCGCCGTCCGGCATCCGCAGGAGCAGGGCGCGCATGTCCGCCAGCAGCTGCTCGGTGTGTCGCGCGGTCTGACGGGACTCGCGGCGCAGCGCCTCGCCGGCCGTCAGGTCCGGGCCTGCCGGCCGGGCGCTGTTCGATCTGGGCGTCGCGCAGCTCGTCGACGCCCTCGGCGACCTCGGCGAGCACCTCCGCAAGGTGATGCTGGCTGTCGACGATCGCGCGCAGCAGCTTGACGATCTCCTCGCGCTCGTACGCGGCCGCGTTGGCGAGCTCGGTCGCGGCCCGCAGCAGCTCTTCATTGCTGTCCTCGGGCCTCGGCTCGTCGACGCTCATCGTGGCGCGTGATCGTACGAACTGACGGCCGCGCGGCCCCCGATCGATGTCACAAGCCTGTCCCTAGCGGCGAGTTGACGATACGCGCGAGCTCCTGGCGGCGGCTGACGCCGAGCTTGCGGTAGGCGCTCTGCAGGTGGTTGTCCACCGTGCGCACCGAGATCACGAGGCGCTCGGCGATGTCGCGGCTGCTGGCGCCCGCCGCGGCGAGCAGCACGATCTCGCGCTCGCGCGGCGTCAGCTCGGCGGCCTCCGGCGCGGCGAGCATCGTCGGCGGGCGGGCGTCCTCGCACGCGGCCAGCCACACGGCGGCGCGCGCGGCGGCGGCGCGCGCGCTGGACGCGCGGCCCGTGTCGCGGAGCGCGGCGGCCGCGGCGTCCGCCGCCTCGGCCGCGACGAGCAGGGCGCCCATGTCGGCGAACCGCTCCGCGACCTCGGCCAGCGCCGTCCCGTCGCGCGCGACCAGGGCGGCGGCGTGCGCGGTGGCGGCCGGGGCGAACGGTCCGTCGACCCCCGGCGCCACGCGGGCGAGGCCGGCGGCCGCGGCGGCAGGGTCGCCGAGCCTGGCCAGCTCGTGCAGCGCGTGGACCGCGTAGGCGTCCTGCCCGCGCGAGACGGCGAGATCGGCCGCCCCGCGCGCGAGCTCCCGCGCGCGGGAGAGCTCGCCCGAGGCTGCCGCGCTCCACGCGCGCGCCAGTTCGACCACGATCGCGAAGCCCTTGTGGCCGAGCGGCGTGCGCTCCATCTCCTCGACGGCCCCGCGCGCCGTCTCCGCGTCGCCGGCCTGCGCTGCCGCCTGCGCCACGCCGGCGAGCGCGAACGGGAGCATCCCGACCGCGTCGCCGTCGCGCAGCAGCGCGGCGCTCTCGCGGCAGAAGCGCAGCGCCGTGCGGGGGCGCCCGCGGGCGAGCCAGATCAGCCCGAGCGAGTTGGCCTCGACCGCGATGCCCGCCGCCGCACGGCGCGGGAGCAGCTCCGCGTACGCCTGCTCGGAGGCCTCGGTCGCCTCGACCAGCCGACCCGCGACGCGCAGCGCCATCGCGCGCATGCCGACCAGCACGACCTCGGCGTGGGGCAGCGCGTCGCGCAGCCGCCGCGCGGCAGGAAGCGAGTCCTCGACCAGCCCGAGCGCCTCGCCGGTGCGCCCGGTCGAGATCAGCGCCTCGATCGCGCCGAGCGCGATCGTGGTGCGCGGGCCGTCGCCGAGCGGGGCGTCGTCGAGCAGCGGCCCCGCCGCCTCCAGCGCGGCGCGCGGGTCGCCGCGCCCGGCGGCCAGCCGCACGCGCTGCGCGGCCAGCTCGTGGCGGAGCGACGGCTCCGCGACGCCGCGCTCGGCCTCGCGTAGCACCGCGTCGGCCTCGTCGGCGCGGGCCAGCCCCCAGAACAGGTTGCGCGCCGAGGCGGTGGCGACCTCCGCGCGCTCGGCGTCGTCGGTCGCCTCGGCCGCCAGCTCGGCGTACAGCGCCTCGGCCTCGCCGCCGCTCCCGGTGCCGGCCAGCGCGCGGGCGAGCAGCAGCCGCGCGGCGAACCCGCCGCCCGCCCGCACGGCGGCGCGCGCCAGGCGTTCGGCGAGCGCGACGTCCGGCGCCGCGAGCGCGTGTGCGGCGGCGCGCGAGAACAGCTCCGCGCCCCCTCCGGCGCCCGCCTCCAGCCGCCAGACCGCGATCCGCAGCTCGTCGCCGCCCCGGCGCGCGCCATGGGCCTCGACCGCGTCCGCGAGCCGGGTCCGGATGCCCTCGATCCGCGTCGGCGTCAGCCGCGAGCGCACCGCCTCGCCGTGCAGCGGGTGGGCGACGTCGGCGTAGCGGCGGCGCTCGTCCGCGCGACGCTGGACCAGCTCCCTGCGCTCGAGCACGTCGAGGGCGGCGAGCTCGCCGGGCTCCAGCGCGCCGACCTCCAGCGGCGCGGCGACGGCCGCCAGCTCCAGCACGGCACGCTCGTCCGCGCTGGACTCGTCGACGCGCGCGCCGACCAGCTCGGCGAGTCGCAACCCCGGCCGGATCTCGCCACGCCAGCGCCAGATGCCGCCGTCCTCGGCGAGCAGCCCGCGGTCGGTCCCGTGGCGCACGAGCTCGCGCAGGAACAGGGCGTTGCCGCGGGTCAGCTCCCACAACGCGTTCACGCTGGGGCCATCGGCGTGACCGCCCAGCGCCGACTCGAGCAGCCGCTCGACGTCGCCGCGGGCCAGCTCGGCGAGCTCCAGCAGCGCGCACAGCTCCTCCTTCCACAGCGCCCGCAGCGCGTCGGGCTCGGGCTCGCCGCTGCGCACGGTGACCACGGCGAACGCCTCGCGCGCAGCGACGAGCTGGTGCACGAGCGTCGCCGAGGCGTCGTCGAGCAGGTGGCCGTCGTCGACCGAGAGCACGAGCCGGCGGCCGTCCGCCCGGTCGGCCAGCGCCTGCCGCGCGCGGGCCAGCAGCTCGACGCCGTGGGCCGCCCCGGCGCCCGCCGGCAGCAGCGCGGCGAACGCGCCGAGCGGGATCGTGCGCGCCGAGCGCGACGCTCGCGCCCATTCCACGACGTGGCCCTCGGCGCTCGCGAGCTCCATCGCCTCGGCGGCCAGGCGCGTCTTCCCGACGCCGGCCGGGCCGGCGATCACCACCCCGCCCGCCGAACCGTCGGCCAGCGCCCCGAGGATCAGCCGGAGCTCGGCGTCACGACCGGTCAGCGGCCAGCGCATCGGCCAAGTCTGATCGATCTGAGTACCGCGCTGCTCATGCGCGGCCGCGCCCGCGTGCCGATCCTCTCGCGATGGATACCGACACGCCCGTCCTCATCGCCGGCGCCGGCCCGGCCGGCCTCGCGGCCGCCGTCGAGCTGACGCGGCGCGACATCCCCGTCCTGCTCGTCGAGCGCCGCACCGCGCTCTCCCCGCACCCGCGGGCCACCGTGCTCAGCCTCCGCTCGATGGAGCTGGTGCGCTCCTGGGGCCTCGAGACGGAGGTGCGGGCGCGCAGCGCCGACGTCGACCCGCGCATGCTCGAGGCCGACACGCTGGCCGCGCCCGGCACCGCGATCGAGGTCGGCTACCCGACGGCGGAGCAGAGCCGCATGGTCAGCCCGGTGCAGGTCGCCTGCATCGCCCAGGACGAGCTGGAGCCGCTGCTGCTCGACCAGCTGCTCGCGGCGCCGGGCGCGCGCGTACGGCTCGGCGTCGAGCTGACCGGCCTGTGGGCAGGGCCGGACGGCGCCCGCGCGGAGTTGCGCGACGTGCGCACCGGCGCCATGAGCGCCGTCCACGCGCGCTACGTGGTGGCGGCCGACGGCGCCTCGAGCGCGGCGCGGCGCGCGCTGGGCATCCC
The DNA here is from genome assembly GCA_963723395.1 of uncultured Solirubrobacteraceae bacterium. Classification (GTDB taxonomy): domain Bacteria; phylum Actinomycetota; class Thermoleophilia; order Solirubrobacterales; family Solirubrobacteraceae; genus DATFQI01. Next base: position 125,501 of record CAVRQL010000021.1, read on the forward strand.
GATGATCGGGCCCGGAGAGCTGATGGCGGGCGCCACGACGCTGATCCGCGCGCCGCTGTGGGACGTGGTCGGCGAGCGCCGCCACCTGCTCTACAACATCACCAACGCCGAGTCGCCGTCGGTGCTCCTGCCCACCGGCGCTTCCGACCGCTGGCTGTTCGCGGCCGTCGACGAGGAGGAGCCGACCGCCGCGCGGACCGCGACGCTCGTCCGCACGGCCGCCGGCGTCCCGGACCTGCCGGTGCGCGTCGTCGGCGTGAGCCGCTGGTCGGCGGGCGCCCAGGTGGCCGAGCGCTGGCGCAGCGGCGCCGTGCTGCTGGCCGGCGACGCGGCGCACCGCGTCACGCCGCGCGGCGGCACCGGCCTGAACCTCGCGCTGCACGACGGATACGACCTGGGCTGGAAGCTCGCCTGGGCGCTGCGCGGCTGGGGCGCTCCCGGGCTGGTCGACTCCTACGAGGCCGAGCGCCGGCCCGTCGCGGAGTACACCGCCGAGCGGTCGGCCGACCCGATGGGCTCGCGCCGCACGCCCGAGGGCGAGGTGCGCGCGGACCTGGGCGGGCGCATCGCGCACGTCTGGGCCGGGGAGCGCTCCACGCTCGACCTGCTCGGCCCCGGGTTGACGCTGTTCGCCGGCTCGCGGCGGCGCCGACTGGGAGGGCGCGGCGCGGGCGCTGCCCGCGGGCGCGCCGGTGACGGTGCGGCGGCTGGACCCGGTCGCCGCGCGCGCCGTCGGCGCGCCCGGCGGCTCCGCGCTGCTGGCGCGGCCCGACGGCCAGCCGGTGGGCGTGCTCCGGACGCCGGAGGAGCTCGCCTCCCACTAACGTGGGAGGGGTGCCGCGGATCGCATTCATCGGCGCGGGGTCGACGGTCTTCACCCGCAACCTGATCGGCGACGTCCTCAGCCTGCCCGAGCTGCGGGACTCGACGACGTTCGCGCTGATGGACATCGACCCCGACCGCCTGCGCACCTCGTCGGTCGTGGCCGATCGCCTCGTCGCGGCGCACGGGGCGGGCGCGCGGGTGGAGGCGATGCTCGACCGCCGCGAGGCGCTCGACGGCGCCGACTACGTCGTGACCTCCTTCCAGGTCGGCGGGCTGGACCCCTCGACGCTGGTGGACTTCGAGGTGCCCAAGCGCTTCGGGTTGCGCCAGACGATCGCCGACACGCTCGGCATCGGCGGGATCATGCGCGGGCTGCGGACGATCCCGGTGCTGCTCGACGTCTGCCGCGACATGGAGGAGCAGTGCCCGGACGCACTGCTGCTCCAGTACGTCAACCCGATGGCGATGCTCTGCTGGGCCGTCGCCGAGGCGAGCCCGATCCGCACCGTCGGCCTCTGCCACTCGGTGCAGCACACGGCGGCCGAGCTGGCGTCGGACCTCGGCGTCCCGGCGGACGAGGTCACCTACCACGTGGCCGGCATCAACCACGTGGCGTTCTTCCTCGAGCTCCAGCGCGGAGGTGAGGACCTCTACCCGGCGCTGCGCGAGGTCGACCCGCCCGACCACAACCGCGTCCGCTACGAGCTGCTGCGCCACTTCGGCCACTTCGTGACCGAGTCCTCCGAGCACTTCGCCGAGTACGTCCCGTGGTTCATCAAGGCCTCGCGGCCGGACCTGATCGAGCGCTTCAACATCCCGCTCGACGAGTACATCGACCGCAGCCGCAGGCAGATCGCCGAGTGGGACGCCATGCGCGAGCGCTTGGAGTCCGGCGACGAAGGGCTCGAGACCGAGCGCAGCCACGAGTACGGCGCGGACATCATCCGCGCGTGCGAGACCGGGGAGCCGTTCCGCTTCAACGGCAACGTCCCCAACCGCCGCGACGGCGGGCTGTTGATCGACAACCTGCCGGCCGACTGCTGCGTCGAGGTGCCGTGCGTCGCGGGCGCGGGCGGGATCGAGCCGCAGGCCGTCGGCGCGCTGCCGCGCCACCTCGCCGCGCTGATGCAGACCAACGTCAACGTCCAGGGGCTGACCGTCGAGGCGGCGCTGACCGGCAGCCGCGACGCCGCGCGCCGCGCCGCCATGCTGGACCCGCACACGGCGGGGGAGCTCCCGCTCGACGAGATCGCCGAGCTCGTCGACGCGATGTTCGAGGCGCACGGGGACTGGATCCCCGCGCCGACCCGCGCCGCCTGACTCAGGAGGCCTGGCGGCCGGCGAGCACGGCGGCCTCCGTGCGGTTGCGGACGCCGAGCTTCATCAGGATCCGGCTCACGTGGTGGCCCGCGGTCTTCTCGCTGATCACCAGCGCCTGGGCGATCTGGGCGTTCGACATCCCGAGGCCGAGCAGCCCGAGGACCTCGTGCTCGCGCGCGGTCAGGTCGCCGGTGACGCGGGAGCCGGCCGCCGTCCCGCCGCCGAGGTCTCGCAGCAGCGCGGCGGCGGCATCGGCGCCGCGGGTCGCGCCGAGCTGACGGAACGCGGCGAGCGCGACGCGCGCGTCGTCGTTCGCCATCTCCGCGTCGTCGGTCGCGCGTGCCAGCTCGAGGCGTGCCTCGGCGGCGTCCAGCGGCATGGCGAGGGCGCCGAAGGCGGCCAGGGCCCGGCGGGCGGACTCCGCGGCGCCGGCGCCGGTCCCCGGCGGCCAGCGCGACGCGCGCCTCGCCGAGGTGGCTGCGAGCGGCGATCAGGCGGATGCCCGACCTCGCTGCGAGCGCTGCGAGCTGCTCGGCCGCCTCGCGCGCGCCACCGACGTCCCCGCACGCGAGCCGCGCGTCGATCAGCGGGGCGAGCATCTGCGAGGTGCGGACGGCGTTGCCGTCGACGGCGCGGAGCCCGCGCTCGAGCAGCGCGGCGGCGCCTCGCGGTCGGTCCTCGGCGATGCGCAGCAGCGCCAGCGCGCGCAGCGCGGCCGGCTCCTCCTCGCGGCCGGCCAGCAGCTGCTCGGCGTCGGCGAGGCGGCCCTGGCGGACGCGGAGCTCGGCGAGCTTCGCGACCGCGGGCGCGCCCATCTGGGGGATGAAGTTGGCGTGCGTCGCGAGCGCCGTCTCGAGCGCGTCCTCGGCCTCGCTCCAGCGCCCGGCCGCCAGCAGCACGTCGGCGTGGACGGTGCGGCACGCGCCGAACAGCGGCGGCGCGGCGTTCGCGCGGGCGAACTCGTCGACCATCCCGCACCACTCCAGCGCGCGCTCCCACTCGCCGGCGGCCGCGCACGCCTCGATCAGGTTGCAGTACGCCTCGCCCAGCGTGTGCAGGTTGCGCACGCGCCCCGCCGACGCGGCGGCGAGCGCCTCCTCGAGCAGCGCCATCCCCTCGTCGCGGCGGCCGGCGCTCATCTCGGCGCGGCCGAGCAGGCTGAGCGCGAACACCTCCAGGTCGCCGACGCCGTGCGCCCGGCCGATCGTCAACGCGCGCCGCGCGAGCTCGATCTGCTCCTCGACGTCGCGGCTGTGCCGCGCGTGCTCCACGGCGACCCAGCCGTGGCCGGCGCACGACGGCAGGCCCTCGAGCGCGCGCTCCGAGCGGGCCAGCCAGCCACGGGCGGCCGACGCGCGCCCGCCGATGTAGTGCTGGTGCGAGACCCACACGGCGACGCGCGCGGCCTCGTCACAGCGCCCGGCGTGCACGTGCTCCTCGAAGGCCCGCTCGCGCATCGCGATGGCGTCGGCGACGTCGCCGAGGAACCACAGCGCCTGGCCGAGCCCGTCCCGCGCGTCGGCGGACTCGCCCTCCTCGAGCACGGCCGCGAACGCGGCGCGGGCGGACTCCCAGTCCGCCCGCTCCAACGCTCGTCTGCCCTCGCTGACCAGATCGGGCACGCGGCGACTATCTCAGGCGCGCGTCCCGATGGCGAGCAGGTACTCCTTCTCGAAGCGGGCGCGGTCCTCGGTGCCGCGGTTCCACTCCTCGCAGAAGGCGTCGATCGCGGCGTCGAACTCGTCCGCGCGGCCCTCGCGGGCGGCGTTGGCCCGCGCCGAGATCGCCGGTCCGTAGCACGACTTGAAGTGCTCGCCGTAGTCGCGCGGGTGCTCGAAGGCGGTGATGTCGAGCGTGTCGCGCTCGAGCGTGTGGAACTCGACGCGGCCGCCCATGAGCGCCTGCAGGTGCTCCTCGCTGCCCCACAGCGGCGGGGGCTGCGCGCCGGGGGGCGGCGGCGGCATGAACGGCTTCATCGTGCGGAACAGCGCGCCGAGCATGCCCTCGGGCGTCCAGCACAGCAGCCCGATCGTGCCGCCCGACCGGCACACGCGCACCAGCTCGTCGGCGGCGGACTGGTGATGCGGGGCGAACATGACGCCGATCGAGGAGATCACGACGTCGTAGGAGCCGTCCTCGAACGGGAGGCGCTCGGCGTCGGCCTGGACCCAGTCGATGTCGAGTCCCTCGGCCTCCGCGCGGCGGCGGCCGTCCTCGAGCAGCTCGGGCGTGAGGTCGCTGGCGGTGACCTGCGCGCCCTGCGCGGCGGCGGGGATCGCCGCGTTGCCGGTGCCGGAGGCGACGTCGAGGAGGCGGGCTCCCGACGCGATGCGGCACGCCTCGACGAGCCGCGGCCCGAGCGGCGTGAGGAACGTGGTGACCATGTGGGGGTAGTCGCCCGAGGCCCACATCGTGCGGTGGCGGGCCTTGAGCTCGGAGTCTGCGACGTCGAGCATCGGTGCTCTCCTTGGTTCGGATAGGGGGTGGAGAGAGCATCCGCGCTGCGCGCGGGCGGCACATCGGGACTTGTCCCTATCCGATGCCTACTTGACGAAGAGGAGCTGGCCCGAGCCGGCCCGGATCAGCAGCCAGCTCGCGGCGGCGGACGTCGGCCACGTGTGGAATTCGCCCCAGACCTGGCTGACGACGTCGCGGTCGGCGCCGATCGGTCCGGTCACCGAGCCGTCGGCCGTGGCCAGGATGCTCGCGACCGCGGCGTCGGCCGACGAGCTGGAGATCCCCACCCGGCTGAGCGCAAGCGACGACTCGATCGTGCCCTCGCTCCAGATCACGTCGGGGGCGCCGGTGGCGTTGAACGGCCGGTAGCCGCTCACGACGTCGCTGCCGCCGGAGACGCGGCGGGCGGCGACGGGGAACTGCGCCTGGATGGTGTTGGCGACGGCGGTGGCCCGCGAGTCGCCGCGCAGCTTCAGGTACATCGCGCCCAGCGCCTGCACGTCGACGGGGACCTGCGCGTCGTCGACGCCCTGCTTGAAGTGGGCCAGCGTGCTGCTGTCGGTCACCAGCAGCTTGGAGAGGATCGCGCTGCCCAGGTTGGTGTGGATCGTGGTCAGGCTCGACTTGGAGTAGCCGCCGAGCGTCTCCTTCGAGGACATCTGGTCGGCGATGTCGCGCAGGAAGCCGGCCGTGAGGAGGTTGTGCTGCGTCGACACCCAGCTCACGTCGGGGCCGCCGCGCACGAGGCCGGAGGAGTCGCGGAGGCTGAGGAGGTACTTGATCACGCCGCCGATCAGCGCGTCGTAGCGGTCGCTGTCGTACTTGCGCCGGTACGCGGCGGCGGCGAGGCCGACCCAGGCGATCGCGCCGGACCGGTAGTAGGGCGCGGCGGCGCCGGTGCTCGTGTCGAACGCGAACTCGAGCGAGCCGTCGGTGCGCTGCAGCGCCTTGAGCTGGTCGAGCACCTGCTCGGCGCCCGTGCGCAGCCCGACGGAGATGAACGCGAACGTGGCCAGCGCGTTGTCGTAGGTCCACGAGTAGTTGGCCAGCCGGCCGTACGCGCTGTCGGTGGTCGGGATGTCGAAGGACCGGACGAGCCACAGCTTCCCGCTGCCCGACGTCGACAGCGCCGAGGTGTTGTCCGCGCTGGCGGAGGCCCGCTTGCGCTTGCGCTTCTTCTCCGGCCCGACCTGCTTGGCGAGCCAGCGCGCGAGCCGGTTCTTGGGCGCGCGGGCGCGCTTGGAGCGCGGCCAGGCGGCGCGGACGCGGCCTCCGCGGCGCGGCTTCTGCTTGGCGCGCTTGGCCGCCGCCACCGGGGTGGCGTCGGCGGCGGACGGGGAGAGGGGCTCGGCGGTGGCGGAGCTTGCGCCGAGGCCGGCGGTGCCGGCGATCAGGGCGACGAGGAGGATGGCGACGCGGCGCATGGGGGATTTCCTACCCCAGGTAGGGCAGAAAGATCCCCCACGCGCGCGGCGCTCAGTTCGGCGCCGGAACGATGCGGATGTACGGCTTGGGCTCTTCCCAGCCGTCCGGGTAGCGCTCCTTGGCCTGGTCGTTGGAGACCGAGCCGGCGATGATCACGTCCTCGCCGTTCTGCCACTGGGCCGGGGTCGCGACCTGGTGCTGCGAGGTCAGCTGGAGCGAGTCGATGACGCGCAGGATCTCGTCGAAGTTGCGGCCGGTCGTCATCGGATAGATGAGGATCAGCTTGATCTTCTTGTCGGGGCCGACCACGAACACGTTGCGCAGCGTGGCGTTCTGGGCCGGGGTGCGGTCCGTCGGGTCGCCGCTGACGTCGGCCGGCAGCATCCCGTAGGCCTTGGCGACCTCGAAGTTCGTGTCGGCGATCAGCGGATAGTTGACGGCGGCGCCCTGCGTCTCCTCGATGTCCTTCAGCCACTGCTCGTGGTTGTCGGTCGGGTCGACGGAGAGGCCGATGATCTTCACGCCGCGCTTGTCGAAGTCCGGCTTGATGCGGGCCATGTAGCCCAGCTCGGTCGTGCAGACGGGCGTGAAGTCGCGCGGGTGCGAGAAGAGCACGGCCCAGCTGTCGCCGACCCAGTCGTGGAACTTGATCGGTCCCTCGGTGGTGTCGGCTTCGAAGTCTGGAGCGGTGTCGCCGATGGTGAGAGCCATAAGGGGGAAATACCTCCGGTCGAAGGGGTCTCCCACGATATCCGATGTTCCTGATCGGCATTCAGGGACATTCGGGCAGATCTGCGACTTGCGGCTAGGACGCGGTTCCGCCCTGAGGCCGATGACGCGCGGGCTCGCCGGCGGCACGGTGGAGGCATGCTCAAGCTCCTCATCGCCTCCTCCGCCGCGGCGCTCGCGCTCGCGGCCCCCGCCGCGGCCTCCCCGCGGCACGACCTGCAATCCGCTGTCGACCGCGTGGTCGCCGCCGGCGCGCCGGGCGCGGTGGCGCTCGCCGGCGGTCACACCGCCGCGGCGGGCGTCGCCGACCGGCGCACGGGTCGCCCGCTCCGCGCGGGCGACCGCATCCGGATCGGCAGCGTCACCAAGTCGTTCACCGCCGTCGTCGCGCTCCAGCTGGTCGGCGAGGGCCGGCTGCGGCTCTCCGACACCGTCGGGGAGCGCTTGCCCGGCGTGTTCCCGGCGGCCGATCGCGTCACCTTGCGCCAGCTGCTCGACCACACCTCGGGCACCCGCGACGACATCCCCACGCCGATGATGGGCGTCTTCTCCGGCGACCGGCTGCGCGTGTGGACGCCCGGCGACGTCCTCGGCCTCGTCCGCGACCAGCCGCTGCGTTTCCCGCCCGGCACGAGCTGGGCGTACAGCAACACCGACTACGTGCTCGTCGGCCTGATGATCGAGCGCGCGACCGGGCGCAGCCTGGAGCACGAGCTGCGCGCCAGGATCCTGCGGCCGCTCGGCCTGCGCGACACGCGCTTCCCGGTCCGCGACGCCGGCCTCGGCGGCCGCGCCTCGCACGGGTACTCGCTGCTCCCGGACGGGAGCGGGCCGCTGCGCGACCTGACGAGGTACTCGCCGTCGTTCGCGTGGGCGTCCGGCAACGGCGTGTCCACCGTGCGCGACGTCGCCCGCTTCTATGCCGCGCTGCTGCGCGGCCGGCTCCTGCACCGCGCGCAGCTGCGCGCGGCGCTGACGATGGTCGAGACCGGCACGCCCGGGCGGCGGTACGGGCTCGGCATCGAGGCCCGCGACTCGCGCTTCGGGCCGCTGATCGGCCACGAGGGCGACATCCTGGGCTTCTCGATCAAGGCGGTCTCCAGCCCGGACGGGCGCCGGCAGGCGGTGGTCGCCGTGAACGCGAAGTTCGCCACCGACGAGGTCGACGATGCCTTCGACGCGGCGGCGGACACCGCGGCGCGCGTGGCGTTCGGGCGCTGAGGGATCATGGAGGCAGGCATGGCGGCGGCGACGGGCAAGCGGAGGTGGGCGGTCGACTCCGTGCTCGCGCTGCTCGCCATGGCCGTCGAGCTGTGGCTGCTGGCCGGCGACGGCGACGCCAGCCCGCGGGCGATCGCGCTCACGGTCGCCGCCGCGAGCGCGCTCGCCGCCCGCCGGGCGGCGCCGCTCCCTGTGCTGGGCGTGGCGCTCGCCTCCGCCGTGGCGATCGTGGCCGGAGGCGAGGCGCCCGCCGGTCTGTGCATCCTCGTGGCGCTGTACACGGTCGCCGTGGAGCGCCCGCGTCGCGAGTCGCTCGCCGCGCTCGCGCCCACGGCAGCGATCGTCACCGCGCTCTCGATCGTCAACACGGATCCCGGCGACTCCGCGCTGGCGGGCGCGATCGCCTCGCTCCCGCCGACGCTCGGCATCTGGGGCCTCGGCGCCTACGTGCGGGCGCGGCGCGACGAGCGCGAGCAGCTCGCCCGGATCGCCGTCCACGAGGAGCGCGCCGCGATCGCCCGCGAGCTGCACGACATCGTCGCCCACTCCGTGACGGTGATGCTGCTCGGCGTCCGCGGCGCGCGCGACGTGCTGCGCACCTCGCCGGACGTCGCCGACGACACGCTCGCGCGCGTGGAGGCCAGCGGCGAGCGCAGCCTCGACGAGCTGCGCCGGCTGCTCGGCCTCCTGCGGCGCCCCGACGGCGCGGTGGACTCCCGCCCGCAGCCCTCGCTCGACGCACTCGACGAGCTGGTGGCCGGCTACCGCGACGCGGGCCTGCCGGTGCGCCTCGCCGTGACCGGGGAGCGGCGGCCACTGCCCGAGGGCGTCGAGGTGTCCGTGTACCGGATCGTCGAGGAGGCGCTGACCAACGCGCTCAGGCACGCGGACCCGGCCGCGGTCGCGGTGACGCTCGCCTTCCGCGGCTCGCGGCTGGACGTCGAGGTCGTCGACGACGGCGCGGCGCCCACAGGCTCGCGGGCGGACGGGCACGGCGTGCTCGGCATGCGCGAGCGCGTCGCGCTGCTGGGCGGCGAGCTCGAGACCGGCCGCCGGCCAGGCGGCGGCTACCGCGTCGCGGCCCGGCTCCCGGTCGGGGGCGGGCGATGATCCGGCTGCTGATCGCCGACGACCAGGAGCTGGTCCGGACCGGCTTCCGCCTGTTCCTGGAGACCCAGGACGACCTGCAGGTGGTCGGCGAGGCGGCCGACGGCGCCGCCGCGGTGGAGCGCGCGCGGGCGCTGAAGCCCGACGTCGTGCTGATGGACGTGCGGATGCCGCGGATGGACGGCGTGGAGGCGACCGCGCGGCTGACCGCCGCGGGCATCGACCCGCCGCCCCGCGTGCTCGTGCTCACCACGTTCGACCTCGACGACTACGTGTGGGGCGCGCTGCGCGCGGGCGCGTCGGGCTTCCTGCTCAAGGACGCCTCGCGCGAGCGGCTGCTCGACGCCATCCGCGTCGTGCACGGCGGCGACGCGCTGCTGTCGCCGTCCATCACCCGGCGCCTGATCGAGGACTTCGCCGCTCGCGGCGGGCCGGTCCACGACCCGCGCGCGGTCGAGGAGCTGACCCCGCGCGAGCGCGAGGTGCTGCAGATGGTGGCGCGAGGGCTGTCCAACGCAGAGATCGCCGGGCGGCTCGTGGTGGCCGAGGCGACGGTCAAGAGCCACGTCGGCAGCCTGCTGCTGAAGCTCGGGCTGCGCGACCGCGTGCAGGCGGTCGTGTTCGCCTACGAGCACGGCGTCGTGGTCGCCGGGCGGAGCTAGAGCGCGGCGAGCTTGCGCTCGAGCAGGCGGCGCTCGGCGTCGTCGGCGACCAGCTCCAGCGCGCGGCCGTAGGCGTCGCGCGCCTCCTCGTCGCGGCCGAGGCGGTGCAGCAGTTCTCCGCGGGTGGAGTGCAGGTACTGGTAGTCGCCGAGCTCGAGGCCGTCGGCGATGGCGAGCCCGGCCTCCGCGCCGTCGGCCTCGGCGACCGCGACGGCGCGGTTGAGCTCCACGACCGCGGAGCCCGTCAGCCGCGAGAGCTCGCCGTAGAGGGCGGCGATCTGCGCCCAGTCGTGCTCCTCGTCGGCGTGCAGCGAGGCGATCGCCGCCTGCAGCACGTACGGTCCGCGGCCGCGCAGGGCGATCGCGCGGTCCAGGATCGCGCGGCCTTCGGCGATCTGGGCGGCGTCCCACAGCGTGCGGTCCTGGTCGGCGAGCAGCACCAGCTCGCCGTCCGCGAAGCGCGCGTCGCGGCGCGCGTCGTGCAGGAGCATGAGCGCGAGCAGCGCGTGGGCCTCGGGCTCGTCGGGCATCAGCTCGGCCAGCGCGCGGCCGAGCCGGATCGCCTCGGCGGCGAGGTCGCCGCGGCCCGAGTAGCCCTCGTTGAAGATCAGGTAGACGACGGCGAGCACGACCGCGAGCCGGTCGGGCAGCAGGTGGTCGGGCGGCACGCGGAACGGGATGCCGGCGCCGCGGATCTTCTTCTTGGCGCGCACGAGCCGCTGCGCCATCGTCGCCTCGGGCACCAGGAACGCGCTCGCGATCTCGGGCGTGCTCAGCCCGCCGAGCGTGCGCAGCGTGAGCGCCACCTGCGCCTCCGCCGACAGCGCCGGGTGGCAGCAGGTGAAGATCAGCTCGAGCCGCTCGTCGGGGATCGTCGTCTCGTCGTCCACGGTGTCCTCCGTCGCCTCGGGCGCGTCGAGCAGGTGGGCCTTCTCCGCGAACGTCCTGTCGCGGCGGATGCGGTCCAGCGCCCGGTTGCGCGCCGTCGTCACCAGCCAGCCGGCCGGGTTCGACGGCACCCCGTCGCGCGGCCACCGCTCGGCGGCGATCGCGAAGGCATCCTGCGTGGCCTCCTCGGCGAGGTCGAAGTCGCCGAGGAAGCCGATCAGGGCCGCGAGGACGCGGCCCCAATCGTCGCGGAAGGTGTGTTCGAGGGAGCTCACCACTCCTGGACGGGGCGGACCTCGATCGCGCCGCCGAGGCGGGCGGCGGGGATCCTGCCGGCCAGCTCGATGGCGGCGTCGAGGTCATCGGCCTCGTAGATCAGGTAGCCGCCGAGCGCCTCCTTGGTCTCCACGAACGGGCCGTCGGTGGTGAGCGTGCGGCCGTCCTGCACGCGGACGGTGGTCGCGTTCTCGGGCGGCTGCAGGCCGTGGCCGGGGGTCACGCCCGGGGTCTCGTTGACGGCCATGTAGTCGCGGTAGACGGCCTGCTGCTCGTCCTCGGAGAGGGTGGCCCAGGCGTCGGGGTCGTTCGGGGTCGGGGTGGTGCCCTGGTGGATCAGCAGCATGTACTTCACGGTCGTTCCTCCTTCGGGGAGTGCATGGTCCTCCATCAGACGAACGGTCGCCTCCGAAATCGACACCCGATTTGACATCGTACTTGACAGACCGGTAAGTTAAGTGCATGGCATCGGCACGCGAACGACTGGTCGACACCGCGGAGGCGCTGTTCTACGCGCGTGGGATCACGGCCACCGGCGTGGACACCGTCGTCCGCGAGGCCGGCGTGTCGAAGCCCACGCTGTACGCGCACTTCCGCTCGAAGGACGAGCTGGTGACGGCGGTGCTCGACGCGCGCCACGCGCGCCGGATGAACGAGCTCGGCGGGGCTGCCGACCCGCTCGCGGTGTTCGACGCGCTCGCCGGCTTCTACGCGCGCGAGGGCGCGCGCGGGTGCGCCTTCCTCAACGCGGCCGCCGAGCTGGGCGCGGGGCATGAGGCCGTCGTGGCCGAGAAGGCCTGGCTCGAGGGGCTGCTGGCGGAGCTGTGCGGCGACGAGCGGCTCGCGTCGCAGCTGCTCCTGCTGCTCGACGGCGTGGCCGGGCGAGTCGTCGTGCACGGCCCGGACGCCGCCGCGGGCGCGCTGGCCGACGCGCGCGCCGCCGCCGAGATCCTGCTCGCCTCATGAGAGACGCCTGGGACCGGCCGGCCGAGCGCGCCGTCCGGCTGCTGGCGGGCCTCGTGCTGTTCGGGCTCGCGATGGCGGTGCTCGTGGAGGCCGACCTCGGCCTCGACCCGTGGAACGTGTTCAACCAGGGCGTCGCGCGCCACACCGGGCTCACGCTCGGGCAGGTGACCGTGATCGGCTCGCTGCTGCTGCTCCTCGTGTGGATCCCGCTCGGCCAGCGCCCCGGGGTGGGCACGATCGCCAACGCGCTGATCGTCGGGCCGGTGCTCGACCTCGGGATCGCAGCGATCCCCGCGGCCGGCGGGCTTGCCGCCCAGGTCGCCTACATGGCGGCGGCGATCGCCGGCACCGCGGTCGCCACGGGGCTGTACGTCGGCGCGGGCTGGGGCCCCGGCCCGCGCGACGGGCTGATGACCGGGCTCGCCGCCCGGGGCGTCCCGCTCGCCCGCGCCCGCGCGGGCGTCGAGATCACGGTGCTGATCGCCGGGTGGGCGCTCGGCGGCACGGTCGGCGTGGCGACCGTGATCTTCGCGACCTCGATCGGCCCGCTCGTCAAGCACGCGCTCGCCCGCCTCTCGCTGCCGCGATCGGTGAGCGCAATCCAGCGCTCGCCCGGCTAAAGCCGCGTCCCGCCGGGACCGATGAGCACCATGTGTCCATCGGAGCGGTGAGCAGCCGGATCGTCGCGCGCAACGCGCCGTTCGCCGGCGCCGCCGCCCTCGCGTTCGTGCTCGTCCCGATCGGGACGGAGGTCGACTGGACGCTCTACGCCGTCGCGGCCGTGCTCACCGCGATGGTGATCGTCGCGGGCCTGCAGACCCGCTGGGCGCCCCGCGGCTCGACCCTCGTCGCCGCCCTCCTCTTCCTCGTCTCGGTCGCGCTCCTGCGCCACGCCGCGGGCGGCAACGGCGCCGGCGTCGGCGTGCTGCCCCTGCTCCCGCTGTTCTGGATGGCGCTGCACGGCAGCCGCCGCGACGTGTACCTCCTGCTCGCCGCCACCGCGCTCTACTGGCTGCTCCCCGTGCTCTTCGTGGGGGACGCGCAGTACCCGGCCTACACGCTGCGAACCGGCGCGCTGATGGTCGTGACCAGCGGCATCGTCGGCCTCACCGTCCAGCGGCTGGTGGCCGCCGGCCGCACCCGCGAGGCCGAGCTGCAGCAGCTCGTCACCGAGCGCCAGGAGCTGATGGGCCGGCTCGAGAGCCTCGCCACCACCGACCCGCTCACCGGCGCCGGCAACCGCCGCGCCTGGGACGCGTGGCTCGACGACGCGCTGGCCAGCTCCGCCCGCACCGGCGACCCGGTCTGCATCGCGATGCTCGACCTCGACCACTTCAAGGCCTTCAACGACCGCTTCGGCCACCAGCGCGGCGACGAGCTGCTGCGCGTCGCGGCCGACCGCTGGACCGGCGAGCTGCGCAGCGGCGACCGGCTCGCGCGCTACGGCGGCGAGGAGTTCCTCGTGCTGCTCCCGCGCTGCGACGCCGACGACGCCGTCCACGTGCTCGACCGCATGCGCGCGCTCACCCCCGACGGGCAGACCTGCTCGGCCGGCGTCGTGCTGTGGGACGGGATCGAGCGCGCCGACGGGCTGCTGGCCCGCGTCGACGAAGCCCTGTACGCGGCCAAGACCGGCGGGCGCAACCGCACCGCCCGCTCGCGCGCCACCGGCAGCCTGAAGCCCGTCGCGTAGCGTTAGCGGCGTGCCTCGCCGCACGCCTCAGCTCGCGGGCCTCGCCGCCGCGGCCGCCGCGATCGCGCTCACCACGGCGCTGATCTACCCGCTGCGGGAGGTCGCCCCGGCGGTCTCGACGGGCGTGCTGTACCTGCTGGGCGTGCTGCTGGTCGCGACGCTGTGGGGCCCGTGGCTGGGCCTGGCGACGGCGGTGGGGAGCGCCGTGGCGTGGAACTTCTTCCACCTGCCGCCGACCGGGCGGCTGACGATCGCCGAGACGGAGAACTGGGTCGCGGTGCTGGTGTTCCTCGCCGCCGCGCTCGGCCGCGACGCTCGTGGCGTCCCTCGCGCGCAGCCGCGCCGTCGAGGCCGAGCGCCGGCGCGAGGAGGCCGACCTCGCCGCCGAGCTGGCCCGGGTGCTGCTCGGCGAGGCGAGCGTCGCCGAGGCGCTCCCGGTCGCCTCCGCCCGGCTCGCCGCGGCGCTCGACCTGCCCTACGCGACGATCGCGCTCGAGCCGGGAGGCGGCGGGGCGGTGCCGCTCGGCGGCGGGGCGGAGCTGCGCGTCCCGGCGGATCTGCCCCCGGACGCGACGGCGCGGCTGCGCGAGCGCGTCGCGCCCGCGCTGGAGGCGCTGCTGGCCGCGGCCCTGGACCGCGACCGCCTGCAGGCCGAGGTCGTGGAGACGCAGGCGCTGCGGCGCTCGGACGTGATCAAGACCGCGCTGCTGCGCGCGGTCTCGCACGACCTCCGCACGCCGCTGACCGCCATCCTCGCGGCGGGCGATGCGGTCCGCTCGCCGGCCATCGAGCCGGCCGAGCGCGAGGAGCTCGGGGCGGTGGTCGTGGAGGAGGCCGAGCGGCTGTCCCGGCTGATCGACAAGCTGCTCGACCTGTCGCGACTGCAGGCGGGCGAGGCGGAGGCGCGCCGCGACTGGTGCTCGATCGAGGAGGTCGTCGAGGGCGCGCTCGAGCACGTCGATCCCTCCGTGCCCGTCGAGGTCTCGCTGGACCGCGACCTCCCGCTCGTGCGCGCCGACCCCGTCCAGCTGGAGCGGGTGTTCGCGAACCTGATCGAGAACGCGCAGCGCTTCTCCGGTGGCCATCCCGTCAAGCTCCGCGCCCGCGTCACGGGAGGCCGCCTGATGATCCGCGTGATCGACCGCGGGCCCGGCATCCCCGCCGAGCTGCTGCCGCACGTGTTCGAGCCGTTCCGGCGCGGCGACGGTGAAGCCGCCCACCGCGGCTCCGGCCTCGGCCTGGCGATCGTCAAGGGGTTCGTCGAGGCCAACGACGGCCGTGTGTGGGCGGAGTCGCTGCCCGGCCAGGGCACCGTGTTCGTCGTCGAGCTCCCGCTCGCGGACCGCGCGGCGGCGCCCGCATGAGCGGCGGCCCGCGCGTGCTGGTGTGCGACGACGAGCCGCAGATCGTGCGCGCGCTCAAGGTCGTGCTGCGCGAGGCCGGCTTCACCGTCGAGGCGACCGCGACCGCGCAGGAGGCGCTCGACGCCGCGGCGGTGCGCCCGCCGGACGCCGCCGTCATCGACCTGATGCTGCCCGACGGGTCGGGCATCGACGTGTGCCGCGAGCTGCGCTCGTGGAGCCGGGTGCCGATCGTGGTGCTGTCGGCGATCGGCGACGAGGAGCAGAAGGTCGCGGCGCTGGAGGCCGGCGCCGACGACTACGTGACCAAGCCGTTCGGCCCACGCGAGCTCGTCGCCCGCCTGCATGCCGTGATGCGCCGCGCGGGCGCTGCCGTCGACGAGCCCGCGATCGCCGTCGACGGCCTGGAGATCGATCTCGCGGCGCGGGTCGTGCGGCGCGACGGCGCCGAGGTGCACCTGACCCCGATCGAGTACGACCTCCTGCGCACGCTCGCGCGCAACCGCGGACGGCTGCTCACGCACCGCGCGCTGCTCACGGAGGTGTGGGGACCCGGATACGCCGACGACACCCAGGTGCTGCGCACGCACGTCGCCAACCTGCGGCGGAAGATCGAGCCAGAGGGCGGCCCGCGCTACATCCGCACCGATCCCGGGGTCGGCTACCGCTTCGCGGGGTGACCTTCACAACATCTTGATGCGCGAGAGCTGAATCCTCTTGCGCCCTTGACGGGCGCGGGCCCACGCTGGGAGGCATGTCCGGCGACCTCCTCTCACTCGCGCTGGCAGCGCTCGCGTTCGCCGCGCTGCTCCTCGTCCTCAAGGGCCTCGACCGCGTATGAGCGCGTCCGAGCTCGTCGGTCTCGTGATCTCGATCGCCGTGTTCGCCTACCTGGCCTACACGCTGCTGCGCCCGGAGCGCTTCTAGATGACCGTCTCCGGCTGGATCGAGATCGTCCTCTTCCTCGCAGTCCTCACGGCGCTGACGCCGGTCATCGGCGGCTACATGGCGCGGGTGTTCGGCGGCGAGGTGACGTTCCTGGGCTTCGCCGAGCGACCGCTCTACCGGCTGCTCGGCGTCAAGCCGGACGGGCCGGGCCAGGACTGGAAGGCCTACGCGCGCTCCGTGCTCGCGCTGAGCGCGGCCTCGTTCCTCGTCCTCTACGCCGTGCTGCGCACGCAGACGCTGCACCCGTTCAATCCGAACGACCTCGAGCTCGGGGACCTGGAACCTCTCGTTCAACAGCGCAGCGTCGTTCGTGACCAATACGAACTGGCAGTACTACGCGGGCGAGACGACGCTCTCGAACTTCTCGCAGATGTTCGGGCTGGCGGTGCAGAACTTCGTCTCCGCCGCCGTCGGCATCGCGGTCGCGATCGCGGTCGTGCGCGGCATCGCGGCCCGCTCCGGCTCAGGTCTCGGCACCTTCTACGTCGACTTCACGCGCGCGCTGCTCTACCTCCTGCTGCCGATCTCGATCGTGCTGGGCCTGTTCTACGTGTCGCAGGGCGTCCTGCAGTCGCTGACCGCCGGTCCGGTCGCCTCGCAGGAGGCGATCAAGCTCCTCGGGACCAACGGCGGCGGCTTCTTCAACGTCAACTCGGCCATGCCGTACGAGAACCCGACGTGGCTGACCAACTTCGTCGGGATGCTGTCGATCCTGCTCATCCCCGCCGGGCTGACGGCGACCTACGGGCGCATGGTCGGCAACCGCCGGCAGGGCTGGGCGATCTTCGCGGCGATGCTGTCGCTGTTCGTGGTCGCGGTGGCCGTCGTCTACGCGGCCGAGTCGGCCGCCACGCCCGCCATGCACGCCGCGGGCGTCGCCGGCCCGAACATGGAGGGCAAGGAACAGCGCTTCGGCATCGCCTCGTCCTCGCTGTTCGTGGCGGTCACCACGGCCGCATCCTGCGGAGCCGTGAACGCGGCCATGGAGTCGCTGAGCGGCATCGGCGGTGCGGTCCCGATGTCGCAGATGATGACCGGCGAGGTCATCTTCGGCGGGGTCGGCTCCGGGCTCTACGGGATGCTGATCTTCGTCGTCCTCGGCGTGTTCATCTCCGGCCTGATGGTCGGGCGCACGCCGGAGTTCCTCGGCAAGAAGATCGAGGCGCGCGAGATCAAGCTCACCGTCCTGGCCTCGATCGCCGTGCCGCTGGTCGTGCTCTTCACCACCGCCGTGGCGATCGCCACCAAGCACGGGAAGGCGTCGATCTACGACTCCGGGCCGCAGGGGTTCTCCGAGACGCTCTACGCCTACACCTCGCAGGCCAACAACAACGGCTCCGCGTTCGCCGGCTACACCGGCTACCTGCAGCCGAACGGCACCAACACCGGCGCCGTCGGCATCGACCTCGCGAACCTGCTCGGCGGGCTCGCCATGCTCGGCGGGCGGTTCCTCCCGATCCTGCTCGTGCTCGCGATCGCGGGCGCACTCGCCGGCAAGCGGGTCGCCCCCGCCGGCCCCGGCACGCTGCGCACCGACACGCCCACGTTCGTCGTGGTGCTCGTCTCGGTCGTGCTGATCGTGGCCCTGCTCACCTTCGTCCCCGCCCTGCTCCTCGGACCCGTGGTCCAGGGCCTTACCGATCGGCTGTTCTGATGCGCGAGATCCGCAACGCCCTCGTCGTGGTCGTCGCCTGCTCGCTGGTGCTCGGCCTCGCCTACCCGCTGGCGATGACCGGCGCCGCGCAGGTTGCGTTCCCGGCCAAGGCCGACGGAGAGGCCAGGCTCATCGGCCGCGACTTCTCCAAGGACCGCGGCGCCTTCCAGACCCGCCCGTCCGCGACCGGCTACGCCGCCGACGCGACGTTCTTCAACAACCTCGGGCCGAACCAGAAGGACCTCGCGAAGCTGCTGCGCAAGAACGCGCGTCAGTACCTGCGGCGCGAGCGGCCCTTCAACCCCGGGCTGACGGCCGCGCGCATCCCCTCGGACGCCGTGACCACCTCGGCCTCCGGCGTCGACCCCGACATCTCGGAAGCCAACGCGCTGATCCAGGCCAACCGGGTCGCGCGCGAACGCGGCATCGACCGGGCCCGCGTCGTGGCGCTGATCGAGGCCCACGCGAGCCGGCCGGTGTTCGGGCTCGCGGGTCCGAAGTCCGTCAACGTGCACGACCTCAACCAGGAGCTCCGCTGATGTTCTCGCGAGCCATCCTCCGCGCGGCGCTGCCGGACTCGCTGCGCAAGCTCGACCCTCGCCACATGGTCGGCAATCCCGTCATGTTCGTCGTCGAGATCGGCGCGCTGATCACCACCGTCGCGTGGGTGGTGGGCGGCGACGACCCGGGCTGGTTCACCTTCACCGTCGCGGTGTGGCTGTGGCTCACGGTGGTGTTCGGCAACTTCGCCGAGGCGATCGCCGAGGGCCGCGGCAAGGCGCAGGCCGCGACGCTGCGCGCGATGCGCACGGAGACCGTCGCGAACCTGCGCGACGGCTCGACGCGGCCCGCGAGCGAGCTCGCCAAGGGCGACGTCGTCGTCGTGGAGACCGGCGAGGTGATCCCCGGCGACGGCACCGTCGTCGAGGGCATCGCGTCCGTCGACGAGTCGGCCATCACGGGCGAGTCCGCGCCCGTGATCCGCGAGGCGGGCGGTGACCGCAGCGCCGTCACAGGCGGCACCCGCGTGCTCTCGGACCGGATCGTCGTGGAGATCACGCAGGAGCCCGGCCAGTCGTTCGTGGAGCGGATGATCGCGCTGGTGGAGGGCGCCTCGCGGCGCAAGACGCCGAACGAGATCGCGCTCTCGATCCTGCTCTCCGGGCTGACGCTGATCTTCCTGGTCGTCGTCGTCACGCTGCGCCCGTTCGGCGAGTTCGCCGGCGAGGACGTCTCGATCACGATCCTCATCGCGCTGCTGGTGGCGTTGATCCCGACGACGATCGGCGCGCTGCTGAGCGCGATCGGCATCGCCGGCATGGACCGCCTCGTCCGCCGCAACGTGCTGGCGCTGTCCGGGCGCTCGGTCGAGGCCTCCGGCGACGTCGACGTGCTGCTGCTCGACAAGACCGGCACGATCACGCTCGGCAACCGCCAGGCGGCGGAGTTCATCCCCATGCCCGGCGTGCCCGAGCAGGACCTGGCCGAGGCCGCGCAGATGAGCTCGCTGTCGGACGAGACGCCGGAGGGCCGCTCGATCGTCGTGCTCGCCAAGCGCTACGGCATCCGCGAACACGAGATGGCGGCCACGCATCCCGAGTTCATCCCGTTCACGGCGCAGACCCGCATGAGCGGCGTCGACTACAACGGCACGCGGCTGCGCAAGGGCGCCGGCGACGCGATCCTGCGCTGGGTCGCGGACGAGGGCGGGCAGGCGCCGCCCGAGCTGCGCACCGAGATCGACCGCGTGGCCCGCGAGGGCGGCACGCCGCTCGCCGTGGCGCGCGACTCCCAGGTGCTCGGCGTCGTGTACCTCAAGGACGTCGTCAAGGACGGCATGCGCGAGCGCTTCAACCGGCTGCGCGCGATGGGGATCCGCACGATCATGGTCACCGGCGACAACCCGCTCACCGCGGCCAAGATCGCCGAGGAGTCGGGGGTCGACGACTTCCTCGCCGAGGCCACCCCCGAGGCCAAGCTCGAGCTGATCCGCGAGCAGCAGCGCGGCGGCCGGCTGGTGGCGATGACCGGCGACGGGACCAACGACGCGCCGGCGCTCGCCCAGGCCGACGTCGGCGTGGCCATGAACACCGGCACCCAGGCGGCCCGCGAGGCGGGCAACATGGTCGACCTCGACTCCAATCCGACGAAGCTCATCGAGATCGTCGAGGTCGGCAAGCAGCTGCTGATCACGCGCGGCGCGCTGACCACGTTCTCGATCGCCAACGACGTCGCGAAGTACTTCGCGATCCTGCCCGCGATCTTCGCCGCCACCTACGGCGGCGCGCTGGAGTCGCTGAACGTGATGGACCTCGGGACGCCGCGCTCGGCGATCATCTCGGCGATCGTCTTCAACGCGCTGATCATCCCGCTGCTGGTGCCGCTCGCACTGCGCGGGGTCCGCTACCGGCCGCTGGGCGCCACAGCGCTGCTGCGCCGCAACCTGCTCATCTACGGCGTCGGCGGCCTCGTCGCCCCGTTCGTGGGGATCAAGCTCATCGACCTCCTGGTGCATAACGTGCTGGGGGCATGAGGGGCCGGCACAAGGTGTTCCTAGGTATGGCCGCCGGTGTCGGCAAGACCTACCGGATGCTTCAGGAGGCCCACGCGGAGGCCGAGTCCGGGCGCGACGTGGTGATCGGCTACCTCGAGCCCCACGACCGCCCGGAGACCGCCGCCCAGGCGGCCGGGCTGGAGGTTCTGCCACGGCGGAAGGTGGTCTACAAGGACACCCCGCTCGAGGAGATGGACCTCGCCGCCCTGCTCGCCCGCCGGCCCGATCTCGCGCTGATCGACGAGCTCGCCCACACCAACGCCCCGGGCGTGGAGCATCGCAAGCGCTACGAGGACGTCGACGACGTGCTCGCCGCGGGCATCGACGTGTTCTCCACGGTCAACGTCCAGCACCTCGAGTCGCTCAACGACCAGGTGGCCGACCTCACCGGCGTGACCGTGCGCGAGACGCTCCCGGACGCGGTGCTCGGGCGCGCGGACGAGGTCGTGCTGGTCGACCTCACGCCCGAGGCGCTGATCCAGCGCCTGCGAGCGGGAAAGGTCTACGCGCCGGCGCGCGTGCCCGCCGCGCTCAACGGCTTCTTCAAGACGGAGCACCTCGCGGCGCTGCGCGAGGTCGCGCTGCGCCAGGTCGCCGAGGAGATCGAGTCACGCCGCCTCGTGCAGGACGAGCTGCGCCCGCGCGACGAGCGCCTGCTCGACTCGGCCGCGCCGCAGGCGGTCGGCGAGCGGCTCCTGGCGCTCGTCACCCCGCAGCCGCGCAGCCAGCGCGATCGTCCGTCGCGCGTGGCGCTCGGCCCAGCGCCTCGGTGGCGAGCTGGACCTGCTGTGGGTGGCCCGCACCGGGGAGGAGCCGACCGCCGAGGAGCGCGCGCAGCTGGACGCGCTGCGCCGGCTGACCTCCGTGCTGGGCGTGCACCTGCTCGTCGAGTACGGCGATGACGTCGCCGACGTGGTCAAGCGCGTCGCCGAGGAGCGCGGCACCACCTACGTGCTGCTCGGCCGGCCCCAGCCGCGCCGCGGCCTGGGAAGGCTGCGCGAGCCGCTGCTCCAGCGTCTGGTCGACGCCATGCCCGGGGTCGACGTCCGCGTCGTCGCCGACCGCTCGCACCGCAAGCAGGACGCGCCGTGAAGGACCTCCTGCTCGTCCTGCTCGCGCTCACCACGCTCGGCCTCGTCGCGTGGCGCGCCACAGAGCACGTCCGCCGCTCCCGGCGGGCCGACGAGCCGCCGTCGCGGCGCATCCTGTTCCCGTTCGTGGGCGGTGCGCTGTCCAAGCCCGCGCTCGACGCGACGCTGCGGCTGGCCCGCAACGAGAGCGCGGTGCTCGTCCCGGCGTTCCTCGCGCGGGTCCCGATGTCGATGCCGCTGGCCGCGGCGATCCCGCGCCAGTGCGAGCAGGCGCTGCCGCTGCTCGAGGCCGTCGAGCACAAGGCGGCCGCCGCCGGGGTGCCGGTCGACTCCCGGATCGAGCGCGGGCGCACCTACCGGCACGCGCTGCGCGAGCTGATCGAGCACGAGCGCTTCGACAGGATCGTCGTCGCCGCCGACACCGAGGGCGTCGACGGCTTCGACGCCGCCGACATCGCCTGGCTGCTCGAGCACGCCGAGGGCGAGATCGTCGTCCTGCGCCCGGCGCACGACGCGCGTATCGTGTCGGCGGCGTGACGCCCTGGGACTCCCTCGCCGACCTCCCGCTGAAGATCGAGGCCTACGAGGTCGAGCGGCTGACCGCGCCGGCGAGCTACGACTTCGAGCGCGTGACGACGCTGGTCCGCCTCCAGGGCGGCGGTGAGGAGGGCCTCGGCGAGGACGTCTCCCCGTTCCGCGACGAGTCCGTCACGCTGCACGCGATGGGGCCGGTGCTGCCGGTGGCGGGCGAGTGGACGCTCGCGTCGTTCTGCGAGCACATGCACGGCGTCGAGCAGTGGCAGAAGCCGCCCGAGTGGGAGCCGATGCGGCGCTGGCGCAACTGGTCGTTCCAGTCGGCGGCGCTGGACCTCGCGCTGCGCCAGGCCGGCGTGCCGCTGCACGAGGCCGTGGGCCGCGAGCCGCGGCCCGTCCGGTTCGTGAACTCGCTCGGCCTCGGCGAGCCGCCGACGTTCGCCCCGATCGCCCGCCGGCTCGACGCCCATCCGGGGCTGCGCTTCAAGCTCGACGTCACGCACGAGTGGAGCGCGCAGCTGATCGAGCGCGTGGCGGCCACCGGGGCGGTCGAGATCGTCGACTTCAAGGGCCGCTACGAGCTCGAGCTCGGCGAGGAGGCCGCGATGGTGGCCATGTACGAGCGCGCGATCGCGGCGTTCCCCGAGGCCCTGCTCGAGGACGGGCACGAGCTGCCCGCCGTGGCGGCGCTGCTCGAGGCGCAGGCCGGCCGCCTCTCCTACGACGCGCCGATCCACTCGGCCGCGGACGTCGATGCGCTGCCGCTGCCGCCCAGCGCGCTGAACATCAAGCCCTGCCGGGTCGGCGACCTGCCGACGCTGTTCGAGCTCTACGCGGAGTGCGACGCGCGCGGGCTGCTCATGTACGGCGGCGGGATGGGCGAGCTGTCGGTCGGCCGCGGGCAGATCCAGCTGCTCGCCTCGCTGTTCCACCCGGACGGGCCCAACGACACGGCCCCGAGCGGCTACAACACCGACACGCCGGCTCCCGACCTGCCGGCCAGCCCGCTGGACCCGAGGCCTTCGGCCACGGGCTTCCGCCGCGACTAGGACGCCCGTACGCCTAGGCGGCGCGCTGGGAGCGCATCGTCGCGAGCGCGGCGATCCGCGCGCCGAGCTGTGCCGCCTGTACGCGGATCTCGGGGACTGCGACGGTCTCCCACAGCTCGCCACGGCGCAGCGCGCCGAGCGTGAACACGCGGCCGGAGGCGGAGCCGTCGCGGTCGACCAGCGCGCCGCCGGGGTCGGTGCGCAGGCCGAGGCCGAGCGGGCCCGGCGCGGCGGCCCCGGAGGCCAGCAGCGAGCGCACGAGCGCGTTGTCTCCGTGGCGGCAGTCCCACGCCGGCCCGGTGGCGTTGACGACGCCGTCGAAGAGGACGCGCCGGCCGCCGGCCTCGACGGCCAGGCGGTCACCGGCCGGCTCGATCGCGCCCACACCGCCCGCCGCGACCCGCAGCCGACCGCCGGTCATCAGCGCGCGCAGCCGCTCGGCGACCTGCGGGGCGAGCCGGTGACGGTGGACCTCCCACCGGCGCGCGTGGCGCTCGAGGAAGCGGACCTTCTCGGTCACCGGGAGCGAGCGCCAGAGCTCCTGGGTGACGGGGCGCAGCGAGTCGACGACGGTGCGCCACTCGAAGGCGGCGGCGAGCGCGTCGACGCGCTCGGCCAGCGCGTCGGCGCTGGTGGTCTCGCCGGGCCGGACGGCCGGCGCGCCGGGCTTCGGCAGCCCGGCCCTGTGACATCGGGGCAGCTCGCCGTTGCGTGAGACGGCGGTCAGCCGCGGCCCGCCGGAGAGCGTGAGCGCGACGTCGGCCATCGTCAGCCCGGTGCCGACGATCAGCACCTCGTCGCGGTCTGCCAGCGAGGCGACGGCGTCCCGGTCCCACGGATCGGCGACGTAGGCGGGGTGGCCGACCGGCCCGCGCACCGCGGCGGGCGGGCTGATGCCGGTCGCCAGCACGACGGCGTCCGCCTCGAGTCGCGCGCCGCCGCGCAGGACCACCTCGCCGCGCTCGATCGCGACCGCCTCGTCGCGCACGCGCCGGACGCGGCCGCCGTCGTGGCGCTCCAGCAGCGCCTGGAGATAGTCGCCGTAGCGCGCCCGCGGGAGGTACTCGCCCGCGGCAGCCCCGCACCACTCGACGAGGTCGCCGGGCTCGTCGTCGAGGGCGCTCATGTTCCCGGCGCAGACGTTGAGTAGATGGCGCGGGTCCGTCGTGGAGTAGGCGACGCCGCGGCCGTAGGTCCCCGTGCGCTCGACGAGCGTGACGCGAGCGGCCGCCCCGTGCGCAGCAGCGCGACCGTGGTCGCGGTCCCCGCGAACCCGGCGCCCACGACGACCACCCGGAACGGCGTCATCTCGATCATCTCTACCAATTTAGTACAGAAACAGTCGGTATGCGATCCTGCTTCCCAGCTCCCATGCCTGACAGCGGCCTCCCCAGAGCCGACGCCAAGGCGGACTTCGCGCGCGAGCGCCGCCGCCGCGCGTTGGCGAGCATCGCGTCCCGGCTGCGCTTCGAGCCCGACGACGTGAGCGTGATGCTCCCCTTCGAGGAGGTCATCGCCGCGCTCGGGCGGTCCGGGCAGACCGACCTCGGCGTGCAGGTGATCCCGCTCGACTCGGTGGTGGGGACCGTCGACCGGCGCCCCGGCGACTTCGACCGCGCGTTCCGGCCCGCCTCGACCGACACCCGAAGCCGCTGGGAGCGGATCGCCGCCGCCCGCCGCCGCGGCGAGGCGATGCCGCCGATCGACGTCTACCGGATCGGCGACCTGCACTTCGTCCAGGACGGCCACCACCGCGTGTCGGTCGCGCGGGCGCTCGGCGACACCGACATCAACGCCCACGTGACCGAGATCACCACCAAGCTCGGCGCCGATCGCGCGCTGCAGCTGCGCGACCTCCCGCTCAAGCGCCACGAGCGCGTGTTCTTCGAGCGCGTCCCGCTGCCGCCCGCCGCCCGCGCGCGGATCCAGCTCTCCGACGAGTGGCGCTACGCGCAGCTCGGCACGCTGGTCGAGGGCTGGGCGTATCGCGCGAGCCTGCACCGCGGGCACCTGCTCAGCCGCGAGGAGATGGCCGAGGCGTGGTTCAAGGAGGAGTACGAGCCGGTCGTCGAGGCGCTGCGGGAGGCCGACTTCGGCGGCCCCGGGACCGACGCCGAGCGCTACCTGCGGATCGCGATGCTGCGCTACCTGCTCCTGCAGACCCACGACTGGACCGACGAGATCGTCGAGCGCCTGCTGGGCTCGGCGCGCAGCCCCGGCGCCGAGCAGGACACGATGGTCCACCAGCTCCTCAGCGAGATGAAGTAGCCGCCGCGCGCGGCACCGGCACCTGCAGGCGCCCGAGCATCCGGCGGATCCGCTGCGTGAGCCCGGCCGCGTCGACGCCGACCGTGGCGGCGATGTCCGAATGGCGCGTGCGGTCGATCAGCATCGCGAGGATCGGGAGGTCGTCGGGGTCCAGCGCGCCGCCCGCGTGCTCGAGCTGGGCGGGCGAGACGGGCGGGAGCGCGTAGGCGCCGCGCGACACGTGGCGGATGGCCTCGAACAGCTCCTGCGGGCGCGCGCCCTTGTGCACGAGCCCGTCCGCCCCGGCGACCACGGCGGGCACCGTCATGGCGCCGTCGGCGAACGCGGAGTAGAGGATCACGCGCCGGCCGGGGTCGCGCGCCTTCAGGCCCTGGCACAGCGACAGGCCGTCGGCGTCGGGCAGGTGGTGGTCGAGCAGGACGACGTCGGGGTCGGTGCGGTACAGCAGCGACGGCAGCTCCGCGGCGGAGGTCGCGCTGCCCACCGGCACCAGCCCGGGCTCCGACGCCAGCGCGGCGTGGAGCCCGAGCCGGACGGCCGGGTGGTCGTCGAGGACGGCGATGCGGATCATCGGGGGGAAGGCCGGCCCGCCCGCCGGTAGGGGATGGCGGGCGGGCCGGCGGTCGTGCTCACAGCAGCACGATCAGCGCGACGATCACGAGCACCGAGACGGCCATCACGACGGCCGCGACGCCGGAACGGCGATCGCGGTCGCGCAACGGCGCCGGTACGGGCGGCGCGTTGTCGGGCGGGAGTCCCTGCTCCCACGACGGACGCGGGGGTCGCGCTGCATCGGGGCGCGGTGGGTGGGTCATGGGGAGGCTCCTTCCAGGAGGGCTGACGGGACACCTCCGAGGTTGCCGCGCGCGGGCGCTCCCCACCATGGGGAGTGACGCCCAAATCAGGGCTCGACGAGCCCGTGCCGGATCGCCCAGCGGGTCAGCTCGACGCGGTCGCGCATGCCGAGCTTGGCGAGGATGTTCTCGCGGTGGCGCTCGACGGTGCGCGGGCTGATGACCAGCAGCTCGGCGATCTGCTCGGTGGTGTGCGCCTCGGCGACGAGCTTGGCGACCTCGCGCTCGCGCGGGCTCAGCGGCCCTGGCGCGGCGCGCTCGGGGTCCTCGATGTAGGCGCGCATGAGCGAGCGCACGGTCGGCGGGTAGAGGAACGACTCCCCGCGCATGGTCGCCCGGCACGCCTCGACGAGGTCGCGGTCGGCGACGGTCTTGAGCACGTAGCCGGACGCGCCGGCCTTCAGCGCCTCGAAGCAGTACTCCTCGACGTCGTGCATCGAGAGCATCAGCACGCGCATGTCCGGGCGGTGGCGGACGAGCTCGCGCGCCGCCTGCAGCCCCGTGCGCCTCGGCATCGCGACGTCGAGCACCGCGAGGTCGACGTCGTCGCGCAGCCCGCGCTCGACCGCCTCGATGCCGTCGGACGCCTCCGCGACGACCGACAGGTCGGGCTCGGCGTCGAGCACCATCCGCAGCCCGCGGCGCACGACCGTGTGGTCGTCGGCGACGAGGATGCGGGTGCGCAGCGGCACGGTCATCCGGTGGGCACCTCGAGCCGTACCTCGGTCCCGGCCGCCTCGCGGCGGCGGACGACCAGTCGCCCGCCGACGAGCAGCGCGCGCTCGCGCATGCCGCCGAGGCCGACGCCCTCGCCCACGGAGTCGCCGATCCCGCGGCCGTCGTCGGTGACGCGCAGGACGACCGCGTCGTGGTCGTCGAGCTCGAGCGTGAGCTCGGCCTCGCGGGCGCCCGCGTGGCGGGCCACGTTGGTGAGGCTCTCCTGCGCGACGCGGTAGACGGCCAGGTCCTGCTCGGGCTCCAGCGCCGGCACGTCAGGCGAGAGGCGCGTGCGCACCCGGATCCCGCTGCGCTCGGTGACGCCGGCGGCGAGCGTGATCAGCGCGCTGCGCAGCCCGAACTCGTCGAGCGCCTGCGGCCGCAGCCCGCGCACGATCTCGCGCACCTCCTCGACGCCGTCGCGCGCGGTCTCCTGCAGCTGCGCGACCGGCTCGGCGAGCTGGCTCGGCGCCATCCGCCCGAGGCCCTCGAGCTGGAGCACGACGCCGGTGAGCGTCTGGCCGACCTCGTCGTGCAGCTCGCGCGCGAGCCGGCGGCGCTCGCCCTCCTGGGCGAGCAGGGCGCGGCGCCCGCTGGCGCGGCGCTCGTGCTCGAGCCGGTCGAGCATCGCGTTGAACGAGTCGCACAGCTCCGCGACCTCGGCGGCGGGCCGGTCGAGCTCGATCCGCAGCCCGGGCTCCATCGGGTCGACCCGGCGCATCAGCGACGTCAGCCGGTCGAGCGGGCCGAACACGCGCCGCAGCAGCACGGTGTTGATGGCGATCAGCGCCAGCGTGCCGGCGAACAGCACGACGGCCTCGGTGACGGCCAGCTCGGGGCTGATCGTGGCCGGGGAGAGGGCGAGCACGAGCGCGGCCGCGACGAGCCCGCCCGCGTTGATGGCGACCACGCGCCAGAACAGGGACACCGCTCCAGCATGGCGACGGAGATGAAGGGCTCCTATGGGGAGTGGCGCCCATGGAGCACGCGACGGTCCGCTCCTAGCGTCCCGGCCCGTGAGCATCCTGGTCTGGACGATGGTCGGCGCGGCGGTCTGGCACTTCGCCGTGCTGGTCCCCGACAAGTTCGTCGGCGGCATCATCGGCGCGTTCCTGGCCGCGGTCGCCGGCGCCTTCGCGACGGGGTTCGCGCTGCCCGTGCCCGGCATCCCGGCCGACAACCCGCCGGGGATCGAGGAGGGGCTGTTCGCGGTGCCCGGGCGCGCTTCCTCGCGCTCGCCGCGTCCTACTGGTACGGCGCCCGAAGCGCGAGGCTAGGTCTCCTCGCTGAGGCGCCACGGCTCGGCGGCGTGGTCGAGCACGATCCCGGTCAGCGCGCCGGCGAGGTCGGCGGCCTGCTCGGGGCTGAGGCGGACGTGGGAGATCCCGCCGAAGCGCGGGCAGCGCACGCTGACCGTCACCGCGTCGTGCCCGTGCGGCGCGACGATCACGTTCTCGCCTCCGATGGTGTCGATGATCGCCACGAGTTAGGGAACCCTAACACGGGTCGTCGGGTAGGGGGTCTGCACACCGTTCGAGAGGAGACATCCATGGCCAAGGGCGACAAGCTGAAGGGCAGGATCAAGGAAGCGGCGGGCGACCTCATCGACGACGCGGAGATCCGCCGCAAGGGCAAGCTCGAGCAGCAGGAGGCCGAGGCCCGCGAGGAGCTCGCCCTCCAGGAGGACCAGGCCGACCGCAAGGCCCAGGAGGTCGCGGACCTGGAGCGCCGGACCTAGGGCTTCGCGCGCGGCGCCAGCTTCAGCTCGCCCTCCCCGCCGGCGCGGAACGCCGGCACGATCTCGCTGGTCACGAGGCCGGTCTCGCCGGTCGCCGACTCGATGATCTCGAACCAGCGGCGGGCGTTGGCGGGGGTGTCGACGGTGACCAGCAGCACCGGCACGCGGCGCCGCAGCTGGAGCAGGCGGTCGCCGTGGGGCTCGTGCTCGCCGTGGTAGCCCCAGATGCCGCGCAGCGCGGTCGCGCCCGCGGCGCCGGCCTCGCGCAGGCGCAGCACGAGGTCGGTGTAGAGCGGCGCGCCGGCGTGCTGCGACTGCTCCGAGCAGAACACCGAGACCTTCTGCCACCACCCGTCGCCCTCCGGCGACCTCGAGCGGCGGGGCGAGCGCCGCACCGTCGCGGCGGCACACGCGGACCCGCTCGAGCGTGAGGACCGGGCGGCGGAGCAGGGCGCCGATCTCCTCCACCGCCGCCGCGATGCGCGCGCCGTCGCCGACGGAGACGACCATCAGCGGCACGGCGGCGTTGCGGCCCGCCAGGCTCGCGCGGCGCCGGGCGCCGTGCAGCGTCCCGTCGACCCCCAGCAGCACGGTGGCGCCCGCCACGCCGTGGGCGCGCAGCACGTCGACGACGGCCGCGTACGCGGGGCGGCTGCCCGCCCGCTCGCCGCGGCCCAGGTAGACGGTGAGCTTGACCTCGCCGTCGGGTGCCGGCTCCTCGTCGGCGAACCGCGCGCGCTCGAGCGTCACCAGCCCGTGGAAGCCGAGCGCCTCCACGTCCTCCGCGGCCGCCTCGATCCGCTCCTCGTCGTCGACGGCGACCGACACCAGCGGGAGGTCCTCGGAGAGCGTCAGCAGCCGGTCCGTGCGCAGCCGGTGCTTGGCGCCGAAGCCCGTCGTGCCCCGCATGACGAGGCTCACGCGGAGCTCGTGGCGGGCGAACACCGTCGCCAGCTCGTCGGCCAGGAAGTGGCGGCCCGCCCGGTCGCGCTCGCCGTAGTAGACGCTCAGCTTCAGCGCGCTCACAGCATCGCCCCCAGCTCGCGGCCGAGCCACACCGCGAGCAGCCCGAGCGCGAGGCTCCCGAGCAGGTTCGCCGCGGCCAGGCGCCACCGTCCGTCCTCGGCCAGCCGGTGGCTCTCGAGCATCCACGTGCTGAACGTGGTGAACGCCCCGAGGAATCCCGTGCCGGCGATGCGGTAGGCGTCGGCGCCGACCGCGGCCCCCGCCAGCACCCCGAGCAGGAACGCGCCGCTCAGGTTGACCGCGAGCGTGCCCCACGGGAAGGCGCTCGGAACGCGGGCGGACACCGCGCCGTCGAGCAGGAAGCGCGCGATCGCCCCGAGCCCGCCGACCACGCCCACGGCGAGCACCACGGCCGCGCTCATCCGCTGGTCCTGACGAGGTTGGTGGCGGCAGCGACGGCGAGGAAGCCGGCGGCGATGCTCGTGGCGGCGTACGCGAGCGCCAGGCCCGCGTGGCCGCCGTCGAGCATCCGCAGCAGCTCCAGCTGCAGGGTCGAGAAGGTGGTCAGCGCGCCGCAGAACCCGGTGCCGAGCAGCGGCCGCCGGTAGGCCGACAGCGGCAGCCGCTCCTGCAGGCGCGTGACGAGGTAGCCGAGCACGAAGGCGCCGGCGACGTTGACCGCGAACGTCGCCCACGGCCACTCGCCCGCCGTGTGAGGGAGTGCCTCGACCATCCCTGCTCGCGCCAGCGCGCCCGCGAACCCGCCGGCGAAGACGGCCGCGAGCTCTGCCGGTTCGAACCGCACGCGCGGCAGGTTGCCATGTCAGCGCTCCGTCGCACCGGGGGTCGACAGCCGCGCGAGCGTGAGCGCGCCCAGCAGCAGCCCGAAGTCGCGCAGCGCGATGTCGCCGTATCCGCCGACCAGCAGCAGGTTGAGGATGATCCCCGCGAGCCAGCCCGCGACCAGCAGGGCTCCCCAGCGCGGCACGAAGGCCACGGCCAGCCCCGCGAGGATCTCGACGACGCCGACGATGTGCATCGCGTCCTCGGCGCTGCCGGGGATGATGTCGTTGAAGGCCGGGGCCAGGTAGCGCGTCCAGTCGTCGGTGAGGACGCCGGCGAACTTGTCGAGCCCGAACAGGATCGGCGCCACGGTGAAGCCGATCCGCAGCAGCAGCTGCGCCTGGGCGGCCGGGGTGGAGAGCCCGCGGGTGGTGTGTGAGAGCGCTGTGGTCGTCATGCCCTCTCAGCGCCGCCCGGCGCGCCCGTCTTACCCCGCGGCGAGCAGATCGCGCAGGCTGTCGTGGTCCTCGTGGCAGGCCGGGCAGCCCTCGAGGTGCGCGTCCATGCCGGCGACGCCGCCATGCTCGACGTGCTCGTCGAGGCGCTCGAAGCACTCCTCGCAGGTCAGCTCCGGATCCCGCGGTCCGAGCAGGCGCTCGATGTCGCGTGTCATGTCTCCTCCAGCTCGCGCCGCAGGCGGCGGCGCGCGTCGTGCAGGGTCTTGTACAGCGCGCCGCGCGTCGTGCCGCGCCGCTCGGCGAGCACGTCGATCGGCACCTCGTTGAGCGCCAGCGCGACGAACACCTCGCGCTGGTGCGGCGTCAGCGTCTCGTGGACCGCCCGCCGCAGCACCGCCAGCAGCTCCGCCCGCTCGAGCCGCTCGTGCGCGGAGGCGCCGGGGTCGGCGACGTCGGGCCAGCGCTCGGGCGCCAGCACGACCTCGCGGCCCTGCCACGCGCGGCGGCGCAATCGGACGCCGGCCTCCAGCAGCGCGAACTTGTACGCCCAGGTCGTGAACCGGCTGGCGCCGCGGTAGTCGCCGAGCTTGGCCAGCACGGCGACGCAGGCGTCGTCGGCGGCCTGCGTCGCGATGTCCTCGAGCTCGTCGCCGCGCACGTGGGAGAGCGCGGCCCGGCGGCGGGAGACCTCGAAGCTGGCCGCGCGCAGCAGCAGCGCGTGCAGGCGCTCGACCGCGCGGTCGCGCTCGCCGCCCGGCGCGCGGAGGGCGCGCAGCCAGGCGTCGGAGTCGGCGTCGTGGAAGGGCGCCTCGGGCATCACGCACACGGCCATGACCCGTTGGCGACCACGCGCGCGCCGTTCTTACCCCGCGACGTCGTACACGTCCTCGGCCGGCGCGGACATCACGCGCGCGGCGGTCTCGCGCTTGACCGCGTCCAGGCGCGCCTCCTGGTCCGGCGTGCGCTCGCCGAGCCGCGCGAGGTCGATCAGCTCGTCGGGCACGAAGCCTTCGCGGGCGGTGAGCGTGACCGTGCGGCTGCCGTGGCCGACCCGGAACACGAAGCGCTCCAACGCGCGGCCGCGCTCGGGGAGCGCGAGCGCGGGGTCCAGCACCGGCGGTGCGCCGGTCACGCACTCGATCGCGTCGCGTGCCCCGGGGCCGCCGAACGCCGTCTCGACGGTCAGCTCACGGCGCTCGATCGGCCCTTCGGCGAGCAGCGGGAGCGCGCGCTCGAGCACCTTGAAGGCGTGCGCGACGCCGGCCGGCGAGTTGCCCGCGTGATGCCCGAGCAGGTCCACGTAGGAGAACGCGACGGGCCGGCCGCCGTCGAGCAGCGCGAGCATCCGCCGAGACTAAGGGAACCGCTTCAGCCGGAGCGCGTTCGCCACCACCGACAGGCTGGAGAGCGCCATCGCGAGCCCGGCCAGCAGCGGGTTGAGCAACCCGGCGGCGGCGAGCGGGAGGGCGGCGACGTTGTAGCCGAACGCCCAGCCCAGGTTCTGCTTGATGGTGCGCAGGGTGGCGCGGCTGAGGCGGATGCCCTGGGCGGCGGCGCGGAGGTCCCCGGAGACCAGCGTGAGATCGGACGCCTCGATGGCGACGTCGGTGCCGGTCCCGATGGCGAGGCCGAGGTCGGCGGTGGCGAGCGCCGGTGCGTCGTTGACGCCGTCGCCGGCCATCGCGACCACGTGACCCTCGGCCTGGAGGCGGCGGATGACGTCGGCCTTGTCGGCGGGCAGGACCCCGGCGATCACCTCGTCGATGCCGACCTCCTCGGCGACCGCGCGTGCGGCGGCGTGGGTGTCGCCGGTGAGCAGGATCGGGCGGAGCCCGAGCGCGCGCAGCTCGGCGACGGCCTTCGCCGAGGTGGGCTTGACCGTGTCGGCGAGCTCGATCGCGCCGCGGTGCTCGCCGTCGACGTACACCTGCACGCCGGGACCCACGACCCGGACGTGGCGGCCCTCGACGACGCCCTCGACGCCGACGCCCTCGTGGGCGGCGAAGTCGTGGACCGGCGGCACGTCGTCGACCGCGGCGGCGATCGCTCGCCCGATCGGGTGCTCGGAGGCGGCCTCGACGGCGGCGGCCAGCCGCAGGGTCTCCGGGTCCGGAAAGCTCGTGACGGTCATGCGACCGGTGGTGACGGTGCCGGTCTTGTCGAGCACGATGGTGTCGATGCGGCGCGTCGACTCGAGGATCTCGGGGCCCTTGATGAGCAGCCCGAGCTGCGCGCCGCGGCCGGTGCCGACGAGCAGCGCGGTCGGCGTCGCCAGCCCGAGCGCGCACGGGCAGGCGATGATCAGCACCGCGACGGCGGCGCTGAACGCGAACGTCGTGCTCTCCCCGGCCCCGATCCAGAAGCCGAGCGTGGCGACGGACAGCCCGATCACCACCGGGACGAAGATCCCGGACACGCGGTCCGCCAGCCGCTGGACCGGCGCCTTGCCGGTCTGCGCCTCGGTCACCAGCCGGGCGATCTGCGCCAGCGCGGTGTCGGCGCCGACCTTGGTGGCGCGCACCACGAGCCGCCCGCCGGCGTTGACGGTGGCGCCTGCGACCTTCGAGCCGGGGCCGACCTCGACCGGGACGGGCTCGCCGGTCAGCAGCGACTGGTCGAGCGCCGACCGCCCCTCCTCGACGACGCCGTCGGTGGCGACCTTCTCACCCGGGCGCACCAGGAAGCGGTCGCCGACCGCGAGATCCTCGACCGGGACGCGGCGGCCGTCGAGCAGCTCGACGTCCTTGGCGCCCAGCTCCAGCAGCGACCGCAGCGCGGCGCCGGCGCGGCGCTTGGCGCGCGCCTCGAAGTAGCGCCCCGCGAGGATGAAGACGGTGACGGCGGAGGCGACCTCGAGGTAGATCTCCTCGCTGCTGCCCGCCCGGTCGGGGACCAGCTGCAGCTCCATGCGCATGCCCGGCATGCCGGCGTCGCCGAGGAACAGCGCGTACAGCGACCAGCCGAACGCCGCCAGCACGCCGACCGAGATCAGCGTGTCCATCGTGGCCGTCGCGCGCCGCAGGTTCGCCCACGCCGCGCGGTGGAAGGGCAGCGCGCCCCACACGACGACCGGCGCGGCCAGCGTCAGCGACAGCCACTGCCAGTTGTCGAACTGCAGCGGCGGGACCATCGCGAGCACGAGCACCGGGAGCGTCAGCAGCGCGGAGATCTGCAGCCGCTGCAGCAGCGGGTCGGGCTCGTCGCCGCCGGCGGCGGGCGCGTCGTCGGGGAGGGCCGCGGAGTACCCGGCCGACTCGACGGCGGCGAGCAGCTGCTCGGGCGCCACGGCGCCGTCGTCGAACTCGACGGCCGCCTTCTCGGTGGCGTAGTTGACGGTGGCCCGCACGCCGTCGAGCTCGTTGAGGCTGCGCTCGACGGTGTTCGCGCAGCCGGCGCACGTCATGCCCTCGATCGGAAGCTCGAGCCGGCTCACCGCTCGAACGTAGCACATACCCCCTAGGGGTAGTTACTCGACCTGGTGGCCGTCCCGCGCCCAGTACTCGAACCCGCCGAGCATCTCCCGGACCGGCCGCCCGAGCCGCGCGAGCTCCAGGGCGGCCTTCGTCGCGCCGTTGCACGCCGGGCCCCAGCAGTAGGTGACGATCTCGCCGGGCGGGAGCGCGTCGACGTCGGCGGCCGTGAACGGCCGCGGGAGGTTGTGCGCGCCGGGGAGGTGGCCCGCCGCGAACGACCGCGGCGAGCGGGCGTCGAGGAGCGTCACGGCCTCGCCGGCGGCGAGCGCGGCGGCCACGTCGGAGACGTCGGTCTCGTGGGCGAGGCGGCTGGAGAAGTGCGCGATGGCGTCGGTCATGGGCAGCAGTCTCGGCGGCACGGGCGCACGCCGCCAGTGACGCAAACGACTCCTACCGATACGATCGCGACATGCATCGCGTGGCATGCCTCGGCTACGACGGGATGGCGCCGTTCGAGCTCGGCGTCGTCTGCGAGGTGTTCGCGCTCCCGCGCCCCGAGCTGGGCGCGACATGGAGCTACGAGGTCGCGCTGTGCGCGGAGCGCCCCGGCCCGCTGCGAGCCGTCGGCGGCTTCGAGATCCGCGCGCCGCACGGGCTCGACGCGCTCGCGCGCGCGGACACGGTGATCGTGCCCGGGGTGGCCGACCCGCACGGCGACCCGGCGCCCGCGGTGCTCGAAGCGCTGCGCGCCGCCCACGCGCGCGGCGCCCGGATGGTCTCGATCTGCTCCGGAGCGTTCGCGCTCGCCGCGGCCGGGCTGCTCGACGGCGCCGAGGCCGCCACCCACTGGCGCTACGCGGCGCTGCTGCGCGAGCGCTTCCCGGAGGTGCGCGTCAACGCCGACGTCCTCTACGTCGACGGCGGCCGCGTGCTGACCTCGGCCGGTACGGCGGCCGGCATCGACCTCTGCCTGCACCTCGTGCGCGCCGACCACGGCGCCGAGGTCGCCAACCGCGTCGCGCGCCGGATGGTGGTCGCCGCCCACCGCGACGGCGGGCAGGCGCAGTTCATCGAGCGCCCGGTGCCCGCGGCGCCCGACGACGACCCGGTGGGTCGCGCGATCGGGCACGCGCTCGCGCACCTCGGCGAGCCGCTGACCGTCGCCGAGCTCGCGCGCCGCGCCCACCTCTCCCCGCGGCAGCTCGAGCGCCGCTTCCGCGACGCGGTCGGGACGAGCCCCGGCCGGTGGCTGATCGGCCAGCGCGTACAGGCGAGCCTGGAGATGCTGGAGGCGGGCGCGCCGGTGGAGGACGTGGCCGGCGCGGTCGGCTTCACCCCCGCCGGCTACCGCCGTCACTTCCGCGCGCGGCTGGGGATCACGCCGTCCGCGTACCGGCTCCGCTTCCGCGCCGCGCGCTGATCCGGAACCCGGCGCATCGCCGGCGGCGAAGGAGTACCTTCACGCCCGTGCTCCGGTCCGCCGCCCTCGGCCTGCTCCTGTTCGCCGTGCTCGCCGTACCCGCGCAGGCCCAGGATCGGTACTCGCTCGCCAACGGCTGCTACGCCCTGAAGGCGCCCAACGGAAAGCTCGTCGCCAAGACCGCCGACGGCGCCTACCGTGCGACGTCGGACCGCGGCGAGCCGTTCCGGATGCAGGCCACCGACCTCGGGCGCTACCTGCTCTACGGCAAGGACCGCGACTTCCTGGCCTACGGCACGCAGCAGGTCGTCGACCTGCCGTCGATCCCGCCGCTCCCGAAGGCCAAGGCGGGGCAGCTCGGCAAGCGCGTGCAGAGCGAGACGGCGCCGAGCGACTCGGCCGACTGGCGCGTCGAGGGCGCGGCCGGCGCGTTCACGATCACGCTGCCCTCGGAGAGCCGCGCGCTCGGCGTCGACAACGCGGGCAACCTCGTGCTGACCGCATCCGCCGGGCGCTTCGCGTTCGTGCCCGCGACGGGCTGCGCCGTCTACCCCGAGCCGGAGACCAACGTGACCGGCCCGCCGACCAAGGGCCCGACCGCCTACGGCGAGGTGTCGGGCCTCGTCGACGCCCACATGCACATGATGGCCTTCGAGTTCCTCGGCGGCCGGATCCACTGCGGCCGCCCGTGGCACCGCTTCGGCGCGCCCGCCGCGCTCGTCGACTGCCCCGACCACGAGCCCGGCGGCGCCGGCGCGATCGGCGAGAACACGCTCTCCTACGGCAACCCGCTCGGCACCCACGACACGCGCGGCTGGCCGACGCTCAAGGACTGGCCGCACCACGCCTCGCTGACCCACGAGCAGAGCTACTACAAGTGGCTCGAGCGCTCCTACCGCAGCGGCCTGCGCGTGTTCGTGAACCTCCTCGTGGACAACGAGGTGCTGTGCACGATCTACCCGTACAAGAGCCACGGGTGCAACGAGATGGACGGCGTCCGGCTGCAGGCGACGCGGATCCGCCAGCTGCAGGACTACATCGACGCCCAGAACGGCGGCCCGGGCAAGGGCTGGTTCCGGATCGTCACCACGCCGGCGCAGGCGCGCAAGGTCGCCAACCAGGGCAAGCTCGCCGTCGTGCTGGGGATCGAGGTCTCCAAGCTGTTCGACTGCGGCGTCCAGGACGACCAGCCGGAGTGCACCGAGGCCCAGATCGACAAGCAGCTCGACGAGGTCTACAAGCTCGGCGTCCGCGACATGGAGCTGGTCAACAAGTTCGACAACGCGCTCGGCGGCGTGGCCGGCGACACGGGCACCACCGGCGTCGTCGTCAACGCCGGCAACCGGATCGAGACCGGCCGCTTCTGGCAGATGGGCCCGTGCGCGGACGCCCACAACCACGACAAGACGCAGCCGACCGATCCGACGGCGCCCGACCGCGACGCGCTGGCCGGCAACGTGCTCAACGCGCTGCTCCCGCCGGGGGCGCTCCCGCTCTACGGCCCCGGCCCGCACTGCAACGCCCGCGGCCTCTCCAATCTCGGCGCGTACCTGGTCCGCCGGATGATGCAGAAGAAGATGATCATCGACCCCGACCACCTGAGCGTGCGCGCCCGCCAGCAGCTGCTCGACGTCGTCGAGTCGAAGGCCTACTCGGGGATCGTCTCCTCGCACAGCTGGAGCTCGCCCGACGCGATCCCGCGCATCTACCGCCTCGGCGGCGTCGTGACGCCGATGGCCGGCTCGAGCAAGGAGTTCGTCGCCCAGTGGAAGGACGTCAAGGCCCAGCGCGACCCGCGCTTCTACTGGGGCATCGGCTGGGGCGCGGACATGAACGGCTTCGCCCACCAGGGCGATCCGCGGGGCGGGCCGAACCCGGTGACCTATCCGTTCAAGTCCTTCGACGGCAAGCAGACGATCGGCAAGCAGGTGAGCGGCCAGCGGGTGTACGACGTCAACGTCGACGGCGTCGCCCACTACGGGCTGCTGCCGGACTGGCTCGAGGACAACCGCCACCTCGCCGGCGACGAGATCGTGCGCGACCTCGGCCGCGGCGCCGAGGCCTACCTGCAGATGTGGGAGCGCGCCGAGGGCGTGCCGCCGACCCGCTGCCAGGCGGCCAGGGCGCGCGCCACCCGCCGGGGCATCGGCCTCGTCCGCCTGCGCGCGACCAGCGGCTCGCTGCTCCGCCGCGCCGGCCAGCCGCGCACCCGCTCGCGCGCGTGGACGTGGTGCGCGAAGGGCGGCCGCACGACCGCGGTGCTCTCCAAGGGCGGCCGCGTGACGACGGTGGTCAGCACCGCGCCGCGCCATCGCGCGCTCAAGACGCATCCGGGCGCGCGGGCGAAGAAGGGCCGCGCGATCCGCTGGCGCAAGGCCGGAGGCGGCCGCCGCGTCGCGATCGGCGTGCGCAAGGGCCGCGTGCGCTGGGTCGCCGCCACCACCGCGAAGACACGCTCCGGCCTGCGCCGCCAACTGCGCGTGGCGGGCCTGCGCTGAGCGGGTAGGGCGAACCTCATGGCCAAGACCAATGGGAGGGGCAGCGCGCACGCTCGCGAGCGGCATGCCGAGCGCACGGCGGCCAAGGTCGACGACCGCCGCGCGAAGGCGACGGGCGCCGCCGGCTGGGTCGCCGGCCGCGCGGGCGACTGGTCGCTGGACGCGCAGGACCTCGGCTGGATGGAACGCCAGAAGTACCTCTGGAACCCGCTGATGGACTACTGGTTCCGGATGGAGGTCGAGGGCTGGGAGAAGCTCCCCGAGCCCCCCGCGCTGCTGATCGGCGTCCACTCCGGCGCGCCGTTCGTGTGGGACGCGTGGACGGTCGGCATCCAGTGGTGGCGCCGCTTCGGCGACGACCGCCGGCTGCACGGGACGGCGCACGACGCGCTGATGGCCGCGCCGGGCATCGGCGGCTACTTCCGCAAGATGGGCGTGCTCCCGGCGGCGCCGGACTCGATCGCCGGCGCGCTGGCCGCGGGCCGCGACGTGGCCGTGTGGCCGGGCGGGGAGATCGACTCCCTGCGCCCGTGGAGCGACCGCGACAAGGCGGTGCTGGCCGGTCGCACCGGCTTCATCCGGATGGCGATCCAGGCGCAGGTCCCGATCGTCCCGATCGCCACCGTCGGCGGACCCGACTCGATGCCGGTGCTCGCCAAGGGCCGCGGCCTCGCGAGCGCGCTCCAGCTCGACAAGGTCGCGCGGCTGAAGATGTTCCCGATCGCGCTGCAGGCGCCGTGGGGCATCAGCCCGGCGATGCTGCCCGAGATCCCGCTCCCGACGAAGATCCGCACCGCGTTCCAGGACCCGGTCGTGTTCGAGGTCGACCCCGACCGCGCGGGCGACGACGAGTACGTCAACCGCAAGTACCGCGAGGTCCGCCGCAGCATCCAGCGCGGCATGGACGCGCTCGCGCGCCGCCGCCGCTTCCCCGTGTTCGGCTGAAGGCGGAGCCCGGCGCCCGCGCGGGCCCGGGCTGCCGGCGGTAGCGGTCGGTGCCGCGGCCTTCGCCGTCGAAGTCGACCTGCTCCTTGCGGAGGGTCTCGGAGACCTGCTGCTCGTCGGTCTCGATGTCCTTGTCCATGCGGATGCGCTCCTTCGGCACCGCCTGCTTGTCGACCACGACCTCCTCCTCGTGGAGCACGACCTCGTGCTCCTCCTCGGAGATGGCCGGGCCCGCCGGTGGCGTCGCCGCGGTTGGCGTCCGTGATCGGCTCGCGCTCGATGCGGACTTCCTCGCGCTTGACGGGGACGGTCTCGGTGACCTCGTCCTCGACCACGTACTTGCGCAGGCGGGCGCGGCCGGACTCGCGCTCGGTCGTGCCGACGCGCAGCTCCTCCTCGGAGCGCGTCATCGCGTCGTCGGTCGTGGGGCCGGACGTGTCGTGGCCGGTGGTGCCGGCGGCCGGTCGTCGTCGCGGTCCGACGTCGTCGGCGGTGCCGGTCGTCGGTGGTGCCGGAGCCGACGCCGTAGTGGCGGTACAGCTCGTCCTCCTCGTTGCGGGAGAGCTCGCCGTCCGGGATCCATCTTCGGCGCGTCCTTGACCTGCGACTTGTCGTAGGGGACGGTGACGGTGCCGCCGTCGTCGGTCGGCGTCGCGCAGCGGCACGAAGCTCGACTTGGTGCCGAACATGCCGGTGTTCACGAGCGCCCACTCGGGCTGCGCCGGAATCGGCGTCGAGGTAGATCTCCTCGATCTTGCCGATCTTGTCGCCGTTGTTGTCGTAGAGGTCCTGGCCGCGCTGCTGCGAGCAGCTGGTCCTTCTGCAGGGTGCTCATACGAGGTCTCCCGTCTTGTCGATCTTGCGGTGGTAGTGCGTGCCCTGCTTGCCGCCGGCCATGGCGGCCAGCAGCGTTCCGATCACGATCGCGGCGAGCGCGATGAGGCCGCCGGTGGTGAGGGTCCCCTCGTCCACCGGGATCCGCGGGAGGTTGAGCTGCGAGAGCACGTTGTACTTCGGCTCCCAGCAGCACCCCCGCGACGGCCAGCACGACGGTCACGATCAGCCCGATCAGCCACACGCCGAGTCCCTGGCGCGGGCCGTTGAAGCGCGACATGCGGCCGGCCACGTAGCCGCCGGCGTAGTAGGCGATCGAGCAGGATCGACCAGCATCACGATGCCGCCGACGATGCTCGACGGTGCCCGCGTTGCTCGATGGCCTCCGAGGCGCTCGTGCTCGGTGAGCCCGATCGCGGCGCCCGCGGCGCTGAGCACCGCGATGAGCAGCGAGGCGACGCCGATCGAGACGAGCCACCCGAAGAACGCGGCGCCCCAGTTGAGGCCGCCGTGCTCCTCGCGCTGGCGCGACGCGACGTCGCGCATGCTCCGCGTCCCGTCCGCCCGTGCCGAGCTGCGCTCGGCCGTGGCGCCGCGCGCCATCAGTTCATGCTCCGAGCGGCGGTGGTGCCGTCGCCGTCGTTGGTGCGGTGCTCGGCCTCGCCGCGCGCCCGCTCGGCGTCGCGCTTGCCGCGCTCCTTGCCGATCTGCGCGTCGCGCTTGACCGTGTCCTTCTGCTCACGACCGCGGTCGTAGGCCTCACCGAGCATCTGGCCGGCGACCTCGCGGCCGCCGAGGCCGAAGGCGAGCGCCATCGCGAGGAAGACGCCGCCGATCAGCGCGCCGTAGGTGATCGTGACGATCTCCGGGCGCGATCTGGAGCTGGTTGAGGATCATGAACGTCGCGATCGCCATGACCAGCACGGGCACGACAGAGCCGACGACCTTGCCGGTCGGGGTGTCGCCCATCGTGCGGGCGACGAGCCCGCCGACGGCGGCGGCGATCGCGCCGGCGACGACGAAGATCAGGACGGCGGCGATGACGTTCGGCAGGTAGGCGCCGATGGCGGCGACGAACGTGGTCAGCGCCGGGATCCCGAGCTGGGAGACGGCGATCGAGATGGCGCCGAGGAAGATGAACCAGAACGCGAGCGCCGCCGATGACGCCGCGAGGGCTTGACGTCGGGAGCCACCTTGTTCACGTACTCGCCGGTTGAACCGGAGTGCAGCGCATGATCGATGCCGACGTTGTCGAGCACCTTGACGAGGACGCCCTTGACGATGCGGGCGACGATGTAGCCGATGAAGCAGGACCAGCAGGAACCCGATGAGCCTCGGGAGGAACCCGAAGAACGGGTCGAGCCCTGTCTGGAGTGAGTCGCCGATGTTCACGGCGGCGAGAAACATGTAGGAAGGCCTCCAAGAGTGGGTGGGACGACAGAGGCTTCCGCCGGGCGATGCAGCAAATAACTTGTAACTTTCGGAAGGTGGAGTCCGGTCTCAAGCCCGTTGATCACGCGATCCCGACACCACCCTGGTGGCGCGCTCCCAGGCCGGGCGACCTGCGCGCGTTCGAGCAGCTCGTCGAGCGCTATCGCGATGTCGTGTACAGGGTCGTAGCCCGCGTCACGGGCGACGGTGAGGCCGAGGACGTGACCCAGGACGTGTTCCTCCGCGCCTACCACCGGCTGGACCGTTTCCGGGGCGACGGGCCGTTCCGTTCGTGGCTGCTGCAGATCGCCCACAACGCCGCGCTCACCCATGCCGCACGGCACCAGGTTGGGCGCGCGTCCCGTTGCGACGTGCTCGAGGACGAGCCGCCGGCCGACGCCCGCGGGAACGCCCGCCGACCAGGTCGAGGCGCGCGAGCGCCGCCGCCGGCTGGACATCAAGGTCAAGGCGCTCAGCCCGCACCACCGCGCGGTGCTCGTCCTGCGCGACATCGAGGGCTTCACCTACGACGAGATCGCGCAGGTCACCGACACGCCGATCGGGAGCGTCAAGGCGCGCTGCACCGGGCGCGCGGCGAGCTGATCGACGTCGCTGCGCCACAACACGTACGACTGGGAGCTCCCGCGATGAGCGATGAGCCCGAGCCGCTGACGCCCGCCGAGCGCCGCGCTGCGCACGCTGCTCGCCGAGCTGGGCGACCGAGCCGGCCCCGCACGGCGACGAGCTGACGCGCACGGTGGTGCGCACCGCGCGCTGGCAGCGTCCCGTCCGCCGGGCCCTGCTCGCCTTCGGCACCGCCGCCTCGGCGGTCGGCGCGGGGTGCGGGCGCCGACGTTCCGGGCATACCGGCGGCGATGACGCTCGCAACGGTCCTGGACCGCGCCGGCGACGAGCTCGGCGGGTTCCTCCCGCGTCTGGCCGGCGCGCTGGCGCTGCTGATCGTCGGTTGGCTGGTCGTCTCGCTGATCCGCCGGGTGCTCGCCCGCGGGCT
Organism: uncultured Solirubrobacteraceae bacterium; assembly: GCA_963723395.1. GTDB lineage: Bacteria > Actinomycetota > Thermoleophilia > Solirubrobacterales > Solirubrobacteraceae > DATFQI01. Next base: position 167,598 of record CAVRQL010000021.1, read on the forward strand.
GCGCGCCGCGGGGCTCGACGCGCTCGGGCGAGCGGATCGGCGCCAACGACGTGCTGGCCCGCTTCGGGCTCGGCCGCTCGCTGACGAGCGTGATCGCGCGGCGCGGTCCGGATCGGGCTGCTGGTGGTCGTGGTCTTCGCGGCGCTCTCGCTGCTCGGGCCTCGAGTTCCTGTCGGACTCGCTGAACGCCGGCATCCTGTTCCTGCCGCGGCTGCTCGTGGCGATGGTGCTGCTGCTCGGCGGGGTGCTGCTGGCCGAGATCGCGCGCCGCCAGGTCGACCGGCTGGCCGAGCAGATGGACCTGCCCGGGCCGCTCGGGAATGCTCGTCGAGATCGTCGATCGTCGCCGTGTTCGGCGTCACGGCCCTGGCCGAGCTCGGCGTGCCGGTCAACGTGCTGCTGCTGATCGTGGCGATCGTGCTCGCGGGCGCGGCGCTGACGTTCGCGCTCGCGTTCGGGCATCGGCGGCCAGGCGATGGCGCGCGAGGTCAGCGCGCGGCGCTACGTCGAGGGCGCCTACGAGGTCGGCGAGGAGGTCTCGCTCGGCGGCGTGCGCGGGCGCATCGCGGCGATCGACGCGACGTGCACGGTGCTCGAGACCGCACGGCGGCGAGCGCCTGCGCGTGCCGAACTCCCAGCTGATCGCCTCGATCGTCACGGTGCACGCCGCCCGGTAGCCCGATCTGAAGGCTGCGCGGGTGCCGCGAGGCCGACGATCCACCGCGCCCGCTTCCTGGCCGGACTGCGAGCCGGCGTCCCGTTCGCGATCGCGGGCGGCCTGCTGGCGCTCTCGTTCGGCGTCGTGGCGCGCGATGCCGGGCTCTCGTCGGTCGCGACGGTCGTGATGTCGGCGATCGTGTTCGCCGGCTCGGCCCAGTTCACCGCGATCGCGATCCTCGCCGGCGGCGGAGGGGTGGGGACCGCGATCGGCGCGGCGGCGATGATGAACTCGCGGTTCCTGCCGATGGGCGTGGCGCTCGCGCCGTCGCTGCCGGGCCGTGCGGCCAAGCGCGCCGCCCAGGGGCAGGCGGTGGTCGATGCCTCGTGGGCGATCGCCGCGCGCGACGACGGCACCTTCGACCGCTGGCTGCTGTTCGGCTCCAGCTCGATCCAGTACCTGACGTGGACGCTGGGGACGGTCGTCGGCGTGCTCGGCGGCGAGGCGATCGGCGACCCGCACAGGCTCGGGCTCGACGCGCTCTACCCGGCGTTCTTCGTGGCGCTGCTGATCGGCGAGGTGCGCAGCCGCCGCGCGCGCAGCGCCGCCGCGCTCGGAGCGCTGATCGCGCTCGTGCTCGTGCCGTTCGCCCCCGCCGGGGTGCCGGTGCTGGTGGCCAGCGCGGGCGCGCTGATCGGCCTCAGGGGGCGCGCGTGAGCGACGCGGTGCTGCTGATCGCCGGGATGGCGATCGCCACGTTCGCCATCAAGGCCGCCGGCCCGATCGCGCTCGGCGGCCGCGAGCTCCCGGAGCGCTTCTCCGGCGTCATCGCCCTGCTCGCACCGGCGCTGCTCGCCGCGCTCGTCGTCACCCAGTCGCTCGCCGACGGCAAGGAGCTGACCATCGGCGACGACACCGCCGGCGTCGTCGCCGGCGGCCTGGTCGCGTGGCGCACCGGCTCGGTGATCGGCTGCGTGATCGCCGCCGCGGCCGTGACCGCGGGCCTGCGCGCGCTCTAGGGATCCGACGCCGGGACCCGGAGCACCCGCGCCCAGCGCGGGCCGAGCCACCAGTTCCAGCGCCCGAACAGCGTCACCAGCGCCGGCACGATCAGCGCCCGCACGACCGTGGCGTCGAGGATGATCCCGGCCGCCAGGCCGGTGGCCAGGACCTTGATCTCCGTCCCCGGGCTCGCGGCCAGCGCGACGAAGGCGAGGAACAGGATCAGCGCGGCGCTGGTCACGAGCCGGCCGGTGCGCCCGAGGCCGCGGATCACCGCTTCGCGGGTGTCGCCCGTCTCGTCGTAGGCCTCGCGCACTCGGGCGAGGATGAACACCTCGTAGTCCATCGAGAGGCCGTACAGGAACGCGAAGATCGCCAGCGGAACCCAGGCCGTGATGGCGTCGGTGGCGGGGATGCCGAACAGCGCCTCCGAGCCGTAGCCGAGCTGCCACACCAGCGTCACGGCGCCCCACGACGCCGCGACCGAGAGCACGTTGAGCGCCACCGCCTTGAGCGGGAGCAGGACGGAGCGGAAGGCGCGCGCGAGCAGCACGAACGTGATCACGGCGATCAGCGCGATCATCGCCGGGAACGAGCCGTAGATCGCGTCGGCGAGGTCGGCCGTCTGGGCGTCGCGGCCGCCGACGACGGCGTCGCTGCGGTGCGCGGCCTCGCTCACCCGCTCGCGTACGGCGGCGCCCGCCTCGGTGGCGCCGTCCGGGCGCGGGAGCACGTGCAGCAGCGCACGGCCACCGGACTCGCCGCCGGCGGCGACGGCCTGGACGCCGTCGATGCCCTCGAGCTCCGGCTCGCTTCCGGCGTCGGCCACGACCTCGATCGGCGTCAGCGTGCCCGGCCCGCCGCCGGAGCGCTCGAGCGCGACCAGCGCGTCGCGCGCCGGCCCGCTGGTGGCGAGCGCGTCGAGCGTCGGGTCGCCGGGGCGGAGACCCAGCGCGGCGATCGCGAGCGCGCCGATGACGAGCAGGCCGGCGCCGGCGGCGAGCACGTCGTGGCGCGCCACCCACCGCGCCCACCGCGTCCACGCGCGGCTCGCCTCGTGCTCGCTGCGGCGTCGGGGCCAGGCGAGGCGCTCGCCGAACCGGCGCAGCAGGACGGGCAGCAGCGTCACGCACACCAGCACGCTGAGCAGCGGGATCAGCATGCCGCCGAAGCCGATCGAGCGGATGAACGGGACCGGCACCACGACGAGCGCCAGCAGGCCGATGCCCACGGTCGTCCCGCTGAACACGATCGCGCGGCCGCTGGTCGCCATCGCGGCTTCGATCGCCTCGTCGCCCTCCAGCCCGTTCGAGCGCTCCTCGCGCCAGCGGATCACGAGCAGCAGCGAGTAGTCGATCGCCACGCCGAGCCCGATCAGGCCGACGAGGAACTGCACGACGAACGAGACGTCGGTCAGCTGCGCCAGCCCGAACAGCACCAGGAACGTCGAGAGGATCGAGACGGCGGCGACCAGCAGCGGGACGAGCGCGAGGAACGAGGCGAACACGAAGGCCAGCACCACCAGCGCGCCGACGCCGCCGAGCAGGGTCTCGATCAGCAGGCCGGGTCCCTCGCCGCCGGATGAGCCCTCGGCCAGCGCGGTCACGCCCGTCACGCCGACCTGCTCCGGCGCGCGGCCTTGCGCGCCGCCGCGAGCGCGGCCGGGTTCTCGTCCGCCCCGCCGGGGCCGGGCGGCACGGCCACGAGCGCCGCGTCCTCGACGCCGACGTCGGTCACCAGCCGCCCGCCGGGGACCGCCTTCGCCACGCGCTCGCGGGCCTGCTCGTCGCCGCCGACCAGGACGATCGGCGGCACGGCGCCGCCGGCGCCGAAGCGCTCCGCGATCTCGGCGTTGGCGTCGAACCCCTCGCGGCCGGGCGAAGCGAAGCTCTGCGTCAGCTCGCCGGAGATCTGCGACGCGGCGAAGCCGCCCGCCACCGTCAGCACGGCCCAGGCGAGCACCACCACCCGCCCATGGGCGAGCACCCACCCGGTCAGCGCGCGCATCACATCGAAGGTACGGGCGTCAGGCGCCCGGGGGTCATCGCCGCGCAGCGCCCGCCACTCGTCGAGCGCGGTGGTCTCCGCCATGCCGGCGGGCTCCGGGGCGGGGCCCGCGGCCCAGAAGCCGGGGTTGCGGCCAGCCAGCGTTCGCGTCGGTGCGCCTCGCGATCAGCTCCTCGACGAACACCTCGTCGAAGAGCAGGAAGGAGAGCAACTCGCCGCGGGCGGTCGCGCCCGCCCGCCGGCGAGCCGGCAGCAGCGCGAAGTCCGGGCTGCGCAGCGCGCGCGGCCGCCGTAGCGCTCGCGGAACACGCGCTCGGCCAGCGCGCCGAGCGCGCCGCGCCGCTCGGGGGCGACGAACGCGTAGGAGACTTCCGGTAGGGCGCGTGGCCGCGCGAGACGCGGTAGCGCGCGCGTGGGCGAGAGGCCGCGCGCGTGGTCCTCGACGAAGAACGCGTTGACGGCGAGCATCCGCCGGACGTCCTGCGCGACCTGGTCGACCAGCAGGCCGTCGAGCACGCTGGCGGCGACGTCGGCGAGCCGCGGGCCGCCGCTGGCCACCGCGACGAGCGGCGCGCCCGCCAGCGGCTCGAAGCCGATCACCGCGACGCGGTCGGCGCCGAGCCGCGAGCGCGGGGGAGATCGGCGTGTTGAGCCGCGTGCCGCCGTCCACGTAGTGGCCCGGCCGCCGCGCGCGGGCGCGAGATCGCGACCGACGGGAACAGCAGCGGGATCGCGGCCGAGGCGCGCACGTGCTCGCCCGAGAGCTTGGTGCGCAGGTAGCGGACGTGCTCGGTACGACGCGGCGGCGCCTCGCCGCGCGTCTCGACGAAGCCGACGGGCGTCCCGCGGTCCAGCGACGTCGCGACGACGCACACCGCGTCGACGATCGCCGGTGCGCACGTTGCGATGCAGCGCCGGTCCAGTCGATCCACTCCTCGAGGCGAGCCGGCCAGCGGCGCCGGGTCGAGCAGCGAGGCGGCGCGCATCCGCGGCAGCCCGAGCGCCTCGCCGGCCAGGCGCACGCAGCCCCGACGCGGTGCCGACGCCGACCACGGGCGAGATCACGTCGCGCTTGCGCATCGCGCGCCAGCGCGCGAGCGAGCGCCTCTGCTCGGGCGGCGGCCGGCAGCTGCGCGACCGAGCCGAGCTGCGCGGCGTTGATGGCGCCGACCGACTGGTGCCGCAGATCAGCGCGACCTCGCTCCCCGCGCGCCTCGAGCGCGGGGAGCAGCACGGAGAGCGCGCCGGCCTCGTAGGCCCCGCGCGCTCCTCCACCGGGCAGCACCAGCGCGATCATCGCGTCATGCGGAAGGAGCCTGTCCGGCGGCCCGCTCGGATGCGAACTGGCCCGGGGGACAGCAATCCGGAGCACGTGTTAGACATTGGACCGCCGGTCCGTCCGCGAGAGAGAGGTAGGTTGCCGGGGATCGAACGATCGGAGGCAGAGTTGAGCGATCTCGTTCTCGCGGGCGGCACCGTGGTGACCGCCGAGGCATCCTTCCGCGCCGACGTCGCGATCAGCGGCGAGAAGATCGCCGCGGTCGGCGTCGATCTGCCCCGCGACGGCGCGGAGGTCGTCGACGTGTCGGGCGCCCGGATCATGCCGGGCTTCATCGACGGCCACACGCACATGGACATGCCCTTCGGCGGCACCGTGACCGCCGACGACTGGGACACCGGGACCGCCGCGCTGCTGGCCGGCGGCACCACGATGAACGTCGACTTCTCCCTGCAGGACGTCGACAACACGCTCGCCCACGCCGTCGAGACGTGGCACGGCAAGGCGGGCGGCAAGACGCACATCGACTACGGGCTGCACGTCGCCATCACCAACCTGACCGAGGACGTCAAGAAGGAGCTGCCCACGCTCCCCGGCGCTCGGCGTGGCGACCGTGAAGATCTTCATGGCCTACAAGGGCACGCCGCTCTACACGGCCGACGAGGACCTGTTCGAGGCGATGCAGATCGCCAAGGACGTCGGGCTGCTGGTGATGGTCCACGCCGAGAACGGCGACGTGATCGCCAAGCTCCAGGAGCAGGCGCTCGCGCGCGGGGACACCTCGCCCAAGTGGCACGGGCTGACCCGCCCGGAGGCGTGCGAGGCGGAGGCCACCGGCCGCGCCATCCGGCTCGCCCTGATGGCCGACTCGCCGCTCCTCGTGGTCCACGTGACGTGCGAGGGCGCGCTGAACGAGATCAAGCGCGCGCACGAGTGGGGCCGGCCCGTCTACGGCGAGACGTGTCCGCAGTACGTCGCGTTCGACTGGAGCCACCTCGCGCTGGACGGCTTCGAGGGCGCGAAGTACGTCTGCTCGCCGCCGCTGCGCCATCCGCGCAACCAGGACAAGCTGTGGCACGGGCTGCAGACGCAGGACCTCGTCCTGTTCGGCTCCGACCACTGCGCGTTCAACTACAAGGAGCAGAAGGAGCTCGGCAAGGACGACTTCACGCTGATCCCCAACGGCGCGCCGACCGGCGAGGAGCGCGCGCAGGTGCTGTGGACGCACGGCGTCCGCGAGGGGCGGATCACGGAGAACCTGTTCGTCGCGCTGCTCTCCACCAACCAGGCGCGGGTGCACGGGATGCGCGGGCGCAAGGGCGTGATCGCCGCGGGCGCCGACGCCGACGTCGTCGTCTGGGATCCGGACCTGAGCATCACCGCGACGCAGTCCAACCGCCACGGCAACGTCGACTACACGCCGTTCGAGGGGATGACGTTCACGGGCGCCCCGGCGTCGGTCTACATCCGCGGCAACCTGGCCTACAAGGACGGGGAGGTGCTGGCCCCCGCGGGCTCGGGCAAGTTCGTCGAGCGGAAGTACGAGACGCCCGCGCCCGGCCCGGCGGTGCGCTGATGGACCCGGCGCGGACCGTCTCCGACCTCAAGGAGATCCGCAGGCTCACCGGCGACGACGACGGCGCCCAGCGGGTCGCGTGGACCGACACGTGGATCACCGCGCGCGACTGGGTGCGCGAGCAGCTGGAGGCGATCGACGGCGTGTCCGTGGAGCGCGACGAGGCGGGCAACGTGTGGGCCACGCTCCCGGGCGCGAGCGAGGAGTTCGTGATCATCGGCGGGCACGTCGACTCCGTGCCCGACGGCGGCTGGCTCGACGGCATCCTCAACGTGCTGGCGGGCGTCGAGGTGCTGCGCTCGATGGCGGGCGAGGAGCTGCCGGTGACGCTCAAGCTCGTCGACTGGGCCGACGAGGAGGGCGCGCGCTTCGGGCGCTCGCTGCTGGGCTCCAGCGCGGCGGCCGGCTCGCTGGAGCCGGACTCCGTGCGCGGGCTCACCGACCGCGACGGCACGGCGCTGCCCGACGCGATGGCCGAGCATGGCGTCGACCTCGATTCGGCGCTGGAGGCGAGGTCGCGGCTGGACGGCGCGCTCGCCTACCTGGAGCTGCACATCGAGCAGGGTCCCGTGCTGGAGGCGATGGACATCCCGCTCGGCGTCGTGCTCGGGACGTTCGGCGTCCAGCGCCACCGCGTGCGCTTCAAGGGCGCGCACGCCCACGCCGGCGCCACGCCGATGGACAAGCGCGAGGACGCGTTCCTGGCCGCCGCGCGCAGCGCGCTGGCGTGGCGCGACGACGCGGCGGCGCGCGACGACGTGCGCGCCACCACCGGCACGGTGAAGGTCTCGCCGGGCATCGTGACCGCGTTCAACGGCATCTGCGAGGTGTCGCTGGACCAGCGCGCGCTGGACCCGGACGTGCTCGCCGACATGCTCGCCGAGGCCAAGGACACCTCCGAGGCGCTGGCGGCCGCGGAGGGCTGCACCGTCGAGTGGGAGCAGGTGTGGGAGATCGAGCCGATCCCGTTCGACGACCGGCTGATCGAGATGGCCGACGAGGTCGATCCACGAGGTGGCGGGTACGAGCCACCGGCTGCCGAGCGGGCCGCTCCACGACGCCGCCGAGATGGCGCGCGTGATGCCGACCGTGATGCTCTTCGTCAAGAGCCTCGGCGGCGTCAGCCACACCAAGGAGGAGGACACGCCGGACGAGGACCTCGAGCTCTCCGTCCGGGCACTGCACGAGCTCACGCGGCGGACGCTGGCGTGGGCGGGGGAGAACTCGTAGCCATGTCCGTCATCGCCGACTCGCCGCTGTCCAACGACGACCTCGCGCCGACCACGCCGGATCGCCGCACGTGGACGACCTACAACATCGCCGCGCTGTGGGTCGGGCTGTCGATCGTGATCACCACCTACACGCTCGCCTCCGGCCTGATCACGGCCGGCATGACGTGGTGGCAGGGGCTGCTCACGGTGTCGCTGGGCAACCTGATCGTGCTGATCCCGATGCTGCTCAACGCGCATCCGGGGACCAAGTACGGCATCCCGTTCCCGGTGCTCGTGCGCTCGAGCTTCGGGGTGCGCGGCGCGAACGTGGCGGCGATGGCGCGCGCGCTGGTGGCGTGCGGCTGGTTCGGGATCCAGACCTGGATCGGCGCGCTGGCCATCGACACGCTGATGACCACGCTGTGGGGCGGCTGGGCGGACGTCGGCGCCCACAAGGCGATCGCGTTCGGCTTCTTCTGGCTGCTCCAGGTGGCGATCATCCTGCGCGGCATCGAGGGCATCAAGGTCCTCGAGAGCTGGGCCGCGCCGCTGCTGATCGGCGGCAGCGTCGGCCTGCTGATCTGGGGCTTCTCGGCCGGCGACGGGATCTCCAACGTGTTCTCGGCCTCGTCGAAGCTGGTGTCCGACGACCAGACGTTCTGGGCGCTGTTCGCGCCCGGGCTGGCGGCCAACATCGGCTACTGGATCACGCTGTCGCTGAACATCCCGGACTTCACGCGCTTCGCGAAGGACCAGCGATCGCAGCTGGTCGGGCCAGTCGATCGGGCTGCCGCTGGCCATGACCGGGTTCTCGTTCGTCGGCATCGCCGTGACCACGGCGACGATCGTGGTCTACGGCGAGCCGATCTGGGATCCGGTGACGCTCGTCGCCCGGCTGCTCGACGACCTGCCGGTGCTGCTCGTGCTCGCGATGATCATCGTGATCATCGCCCAGGTCTCGACGAACATGGCGGCCAACGTCGTCTCGCCGTCGAACGACTTCTCCAACCTCTCGCCGCGCCAGATCTCGTTCCGGGTGGGCGGGATGATCACCGCGGTCATCGGGATCGTCTCGTTCCCGTGGAAGCTCTACGAGGACGTCGGCGCGTACATCTTCACCTGGCTCGTCGGCTACGGCTCGCTGCTGGCGGCGTTCGCGGCGGTGATGATCGTCGACTACTGGATCCTGCGGAAGACGGTGCTCGACGTGGAGGAGCTCTACAAGCCGAAGGGCCTGTACACGTTCACCAACGGCTTCCACATCAAGGCGCTCGTCGCGGTGCTGGTCGCCGTGGTCCCGGTCATCCCCGGGTTCCTCAACGCGGCCACCACGGAGGGCGGCGTCGTCGCCGACCCCAACTTCCTCGACGAGCTGTACCGCTACGGGATCTTCGTCACCTTCGGGCTGGCGGCGATCGTCTACTTCGGGCTGACGGCCGCGGCCGGGACGGCACGGGAACCTGCGACGGCGGGAGCTGAGTGATGGACTTCGGCGTGACGTTCCAGACGGATCCGCCCGCGCGGCGGGTGGTCGAGCTCACGAAGCGCGCGGAGGAGCTCGGCTTCTCCCACGCGTGGACGTTCGACTCGCACATCCTCTGGCAGGAGCCCTACGTCATCTACGCGATGATGCTCGCGGCGACGGAGAGGATCGTGGTCGGGCCGTTCGTGACCAACCCCGCGACGCGCGACCCCACGGTCACCGCGTCGCTGTTCGCCACGCTCAACGACACGTTCGGCAACCGCACGATCTGCGGGATCGGGCGCGGCGACTCGTCACGCCGCGTGCTCGGCAAGAAGCCGACGACGCTCGCGCAGACCGAGCAGGCGATCCACGTGATCAAGGAGCTCGCCGAGGGCCGCTCGATCGAGACGCCGGCGGGCGACGTCTCGATCCCGTGGGTGCGCGACGGCAAGCTCGACGTGTGGATGGCGGCGTACGGGCCGAAGGCGCTGGCGCTGACCGGCAGCAAGGCGGACGGGTTCATCCTCCAGCTCGCCGATCCGCAGATCCTGAAGTGGACGGCCGAGCAGGTGCGCGCGGCCGCCTCGGACGCGGGGCGCGACCCGGACTCGATCAAGATCTGCGTCGCCGCGCCCGCCTACGTCGGCGAGGACATCGCCCACGCGCGCGAGCAGTGCCGGTGGTTCGGCGGGATGGTCGGCAACCACGTCGCCGACCTCGTCAAGCGCTACGGCGAGGGCGGCGAGATCCCCACCGCGTTGACCGACTACATCCGCGCCCGTGAGGGATACGACTACTCCCACCACGGGCGCGCCGGCAACCCGGACACGGTGTTCGTGCCCGACGAGATCGTGGACCGCTTCTGCGTGCTGGGCACCGTCGAGGACCACCTGGCCAAGCTCCGCGAGCTCGAGGGGCTCGGCGTGGACCAGTTCAACATCTACCTCATGCACGACGCCATGGACCCGACCCTCGACGCCTACGGCGCCGAGGTGATCCCGGCGATGACCTCCTAGCTAGTCCCGCGCCTTGTAGCGGGAGTGCAGCATCAGGTCGTTGCCGTCGGGGTCGTTGAAGAACGCCATGTGGCAGACGCCGGTGTCGAACGTCTCGCCCATGAACTCGACGCCCTTGCCCTCGAGCTCCTTGCGGGCGGCCTCGACGTCGTCGACGTGCAGCGCCAGGTGGGCGTTCTTCTGGGGCGCGAACTTGCCGCCCATCTTGTCCGGCTCCCAGATCCCGAAGCACGTGTCGCCGAGCCAGAACTCGTAGTTGGCCTTCTCGTCGGGGCGCAGGCCGAGCGTGTCGATGTAGAACGCGCGCGTGCGGTCCGCGTCGGTCGAGGGGATGGCGACGAAGTCGAGCTTGCTGATCACGAGGTCTCCCTTGCTCGTTGGATGAACTCCTTCGCCAGGCGCTTGGGCGCCCGGCACAGCCACGCCTCGGCGACGAGCTCCTCGAGCTCGCCCGTGTCGATCTCGCCGAGGCGGACGAGGACGGCCGGATAGCCGTTGAAGTGCGGTGTCGTGAAGTACACGGCGGGGTCGTCGGCGAGCAGCGCGTCCTTGGCCACGAGGTGCTCGACGCGGGCGCCGAGGATGGGGCCGTCGGGCGCGTCGTCGCCGAGCGCCTCGAGGTCCGACTTGCGCAGCGGCCGCTCCCACACGAAGGCCTTGTCCTTGACCTTCCAGGCGCGGTTGCCGTACGACGTCGACTCGGCCGTCTCCGGTAGCGCGAGCGCGATCCGCTCGACGTCTTCCCAGGTCGCCATGCTCAGCGCGCGACCCGGTAGCGGACGTGGGTCGCGAGCGGCGAGTGGACGGTCTCCAGCGGCTCCAGCTTCGGGTCGCCGACGCCCTCGAACAGCCGCTCGCCGCTGCCGAGCACGACGGGCGAGACGTGCAGGTGGATCTCCTCGATGTGCCCTGCCGCGAGGTACTGGTTCACGGTGCTCGCGCCGCCGGCGATGCTGACGTCGTGCGGGCCGGCGGCGGCGCGCGCCCGCGTCAGCGCGTCCTCGATCCCGCCGGTGACGAAGTGGAACGTGGTGCCGCCCGCCATCTCGAGCGGGTCGCGCGCGTGGTGGGTGAGCACGAACACGGGCGCGTGGTACGGCGGGTCGTCGCCCCACCAGCCGCGCCAGCTCTCGTCCCACTCCCCGCGCCCGGGGCCGAACATGTTGCGGCCCATCACGAACGCGCCGTTGCCCTCCACGACGCTGTTGGCGATCTTCCGGTCGGCCTCGCCGCCCTCGAACGCCCACCTGTGCAGGCGCATCCCGCCCTCGCCGAGCGGGTTGTCCGCGCTCTGGCCCGGCCCGGCGACGAAGCCGTCGAGCGACATGGAGATCTGGCACGTCACGCGACTCATGCCGGGAGCCTTTCATCGCCGCGCGCCGGCCGCAGTACGGCAGCCCTCACTTCATAAAGGGTCTGACCCTTTACTTCAGTTCCGATGACATAAGGGGTCAGACCCTTTATGGTTGGCGGTGACGCCTCTGCGCCTCCTCCGCACGACAGCCGCCGAGAACTGACGACCCGCCCGCGCCGATCGCGTGGGCGCTCATTCGTCCTGTTCTTGAACTCGGAGGTGTTGAAGTGTCTGCAGGAACGCGGGTCCCCGACGACTGGTTCGCGGGGTTCCATGAAGGCCTGGTCGCGCGGTTCTGGCGCGCGGCCGGGGAGGCGATGGCCGACGACGACGCGCGGCTGGTGCTCGCGCTGCTCGGCGAGCGGCCGCTGCGCGTGCTCGACGTGCCGTGCGGCAACGGCCGGATCGCTCGGCGGCTCGCCGCGGCCGGGCACGAGGTGGCCGGGATCGACATCGCGCCGGAGGAGGTCGCGCTGGCGCGCCACGCCGCGCCGGAGGTGCGCTTCGAGGTCGGCGACCTGCGCGCGCTGCCGGACCTCGGCGCGTTCGACGCCGTGGTCAGCTGGGGCAACAGCTTCGGCTACCTGCGGCCCGCGGAGTCGGCGGCGTCGCTGGCCGGCATGTATGCCGCGCTGCGGCCCGGCGGCCGGCTGATCCTCGAGTCGCTGACCGTCGCGGAGTCGTTCCTCCCGCGCCCGATCAGCGAGCGCGCGGAGTACGAGTACGGCGGCATCCGGATGACCTCGGTCAACCACTACCGCGCGGCGGAGAGCCGCCTGGAGAGCGAGCTGACGCTCGAGGACGCCGGCGGCGCCGTCGAGCACGCCCGCAGCGTGCACCACGTCCACACGACCGGCGAGGTGGTGCGGATGCTCGAGGCCGCGGGCTTCGCCGAGGTCGAGTTGCGCGCGGACGCGGCGAAGCCGTACGAGGTCGGGTCGCCGCGGATGATCGCGGTCGCGACGCGCTAGCCGAGCACGCCGGCGAGGGTCTCGAGGGGCGCGTTGGCGAAGCGCTCCTCGATCTCCTCGCCCTGCTCGCGCGCCGCGCGCAGCGCCCGCTCCCAGATCAGCGCGCGGGCGATGATCGCCACCCGGCAGGCGAGCTCGAGCGTGGGGGCGAGCGCCGCGGGGTCGCCGAACCCGCGCAGGTAGGCGTCGCGAACCGGCGCGGGGTCGTCGAAGAACTCGAGCGGGACGAGCGCGACGGCGAACGGGTGCGCGACGACGCTGTCGCCCCAGTCGTAGAAGCGCTCGCCGCCGAGCACGTTCGACGGGTGCAGGTCGTTGTGGTCGAGGCTCGCGGGGATCGGCGACTCGGCCAGCCGCGCGCACCACTCGGCGACGACCGGCCGGCGCGCGGCGATCCGCTCCCACAGCTCGCCGTCCGTGCGCGTCGCCTCCAGCGCCTCCTCGAACCGGGCGGGCATCGCCTCGGGGCGCATGTCGGCGACGCCCGCGTCGAGCAGCTCCCCCGCATGCGGGGCGAGTTCGCGCTGCAGCTCGCCGTAGCGCACCAGCGCCGCCGCGAGCCCGGCCAACCGCGCCTCGCCCGAGGCCGTCTGGCGCGAGCGTCGGCCCGCCGTCGGGAAGCAGGACCCAGCCGCGCGCGGCGTCGGCGCCGAGCGGCACCAGCACCTTGTCGGGCGCCACGCGCGCGAGCACCTCGTAGAGCCCCGCCTCGAACGCCGTGCCCGGCGCGGACGCCTTGAGCCAGACGGCCCCGCCGTCGGTCGGTATGCGCAGCGCGGTCGCCCACGGCCGCAGGTGCGGCTGCTCGACCTCGCCGTGGCGCTGCAGGCCCGCGGCGGCGAGTCGCTCGTCGGCCCATGCGACCGCGGCAGAGCGCCATTGCTCCGATCCCCACACCGCCACTCCGTGACCCATCACGGGCGTGAATACTGATCCGTAGCGGCGCCCGGCACGAATGTGGTTCACATGCCAACGATCGCGATCGTCGGGGCGGGTGTGAGCGGGCTCGTCGCCGCGCACCTCCTGCATCCCGAGCACGACATCACCGTGCTCGAAGCCGGCGCCTACGCGGGCGGGCACACCAACACCGTCAGCGTCGACGGCCTCGAGGTCGACACCGGCTTCATCGTCTTCAACGACCGCAACTACCCGCGGTTCATCGCGCTGCTCGACGAGCTGGGCGTGGAGTCGCAGCCGTCGGACATGTCCTTCGGCGTCAGCGACGGCGACTTCGAGTACGCGAGCACCTCGCCGAACGGGCTGTACGCCAAGCGGTCGCACCTCGTCTCGCCGCGCTTCCAGCGGATGGTGGCCGACGTCCCGCGCTTCCAGCGCGCCGCGCGCGAGCTGCTCGCGAGCGACGAGGAGCCGACGCTGCGCGACTGGCTCGCGCGCCTGCGCCTCTCCGAGGACTTCGTCGAGCGCGTGATCGTGCCGCAGGCCGCCGCGGTCTGGTCCGCCGATCCCGAGCAGATGTGGACGTTCCCCGCCCGCTTCCTGGTCACCTTCTTCGACAACCACGGCATGCTCGGCCTCACCGGGCGCCCGGAGTGGCGGACCGTCACCGGCGGCTCGCGCCGCTACGTGGAGGCGCTGACCGAGCCGTTCGCCGACCGCATCCGGCTGAACACGCCAGTGCGCTCGATCGTGCGCCACGAGGACCACGTCGAGGTCGACGGCGAGCGCTTCGACGAGGTCGTGCTCGCCGTCCACGCCGACCAGGCGCTGGCCATGCTGGCCGAGCCGACCCCGGCCGAGCGCGAGCTGCTGGGCTGCTTCCCCTACCAGGCCAACGAGGCGGTCCTGCACACCGACCGCAGCCTCCTCCCGCGCCGCCGCCGCGCGTGGGCGAGCTGGAACTACCACCTCGGGCACACCGGCCCCTCGACGGTGACCTACTACATGAACCGCCTGCAGTCGCTGCATGCGGACCGCGAGTACCTCGTCACGCTCAACCGCACCGAGGCGATCGACCCGGCCTCCGTGATCCGCACGATCGGCTACGCGCACCCCGTCTACACGCGCGAGGGCCACGCCGCCCAGGCGCGCCACGGCGAGATCAGCGGCCGCAACCGCACGCACTACTGCGGCGCCTACTGGGGCTGGGGCTTCCACGAGGACGGCGTCGCGAGCGCGCACCGCGCCGTCGCGAACGTCGCCCGCGAGGCGGTGCCGGCATGAGCGCCAGCGCCGTCTACGAGGGCACCATCCGCCACCGCCGCTTCGCCGTGCGCGAGCACGAGCTGCGCCACCGCGTGAGCATGGCGTTCGTCGACCTCGACGAGCTGCCCGGCCTCCCGCTCGGCCGCCGCTTCCGCCGCACCGACCACTTCGGCGACCCCGCGCGCCCGCTCAAGGAGGCCGTCCGCGAGCGCGTCGGGGCCGACGCGCCGACCGGCCCCATCCGCGTGCTCACGCATCTGCGCACGCTCGGGCACTGCTTCAACCCGGTCTCGTTCTTCTACCTCTACGAGCCCGACGGCGAGACGGTCGGCGCCGTGGTGGCCGAGGTCACCAACACGCCGTGGGGCGAGCGCACGACCTACGTGCTCCCGCGCGGCGACGCGAAGCACGTGCTGACCGGCGGGATGGACAAGGACATGCGCGTGTCGCCGTTCTTCGGCATGGACCAGCGCTACGTGTGGCGCGCCTCCGAGCCGGGCTCGACGCTGTCGGTGCACATCGAGAACGTCGAGGACGGCCGCCGCGTGTTCGACGCGACGCTCAACCTGACCCGCCGCCCGCTGACCCGCCGCGCGCTGTCGCGCCACCGCGGCGCGACGCTGCGCGTCCTCGCGCTCATCTACGGGCACGCCGCAGTGCTGCGGCTGAAGGGAGTGAAGCCCGCGTGATCGCCCGCCGCATCGTCTTCCGCCTCCTCTCGGAGATCCGCGACGGGCAGCTCACCGTCGTCGAAGGCGGCCGCCGCTTCGTGTTCGGCCACGGCGCCCCGAGCGGGATCGTGCACGTCCAGTCGCCCGATCTGTGGCCGAAGCTGCTGCACGGCGGGCGCGGGCTCGCCGAGGGCTACATGGACGGCGACTGGGACTCGCCGGACCCGACCGCCGTCCTGCGCGTCGCCGCCCGCAACGTCAACCGGCTCGACGCCGCGCGCCGCGCGCTCGCCCCGCTGCGCGAGCCGTACCTGCGCGCCCGCCAGGCGTTCGTGCGCAACACGCCGGCGCGCAGCCGCGACGACATCGCCGCCCACTACGACCTCGGCGACGACCTGTTCGAGCGGATGCTCGACCCGACGATGATGTACTCCTGCGCGGTCTTCGACGAGCCGGGCGCGACGCTCGAGGAGGCCTCGACCGCGAAGCTCGACCTGATCTTCGACAAGCTCGACCTCCAGCCGACCGACCACCTGCTGGAGATCGGCACGGGCTGGGGCTCGCTCGCCGTCCACGCCGCCCGCACCCGCGGCTGCCGCGTGACCACGACGACGATCTCGAAGGACCAGCACGCCACCGCCGTGCGCCGGGTGCGCGAGGCGGGGCTCGAGGACCGCGTCACCGTGCTGCTGGAGGACTACCGCGACCTGCGCGGCCGCTACGACAAGCTCGTCTCCGTCGAGATGATCGAGGCGGTCGGCTGGAAGGACTTCGGGACGTTCTTCTCCCGCTGCTCGGACCTGCTCGAGCCCGACGGGGCGATGCTCCTGCAGGCGATCACGATCGACGACCGCGCGTACCGGATCGAGCGCCACTCGCGCTCGTTCATCCGCACGATGATCTTCCCCAACGGCAACCTGCCCTCCCAGGAGGTCATCGCCCGCTGCATCGCGAGCGAGACCGACATGCGCGGCGTGCACATGGAGGACCTCACGCCGCACTACGCGGAGACGCTGCTGCGCTGGCGGGAGAACCTCGACGCGCACACCGACGAGCTCGAGGCGCACGGCTACGACGAGCGCTTCCGGCGGCTGTGGCGGCTGTACCTCTGCTACTGCGAGGCCGGCTTCGCCGAGCACCGCATCGGGCTCTCGCAGGCGCTGTACGCCAAGCCGCAGTGGCGCCCGGCCGCACCCGCCCGCGTGGCGACGCTGCGCGCCGCGGGCTAGGTCGCCCGGAACAGGTCGCGGAGCGGGCTCTCGTTGAGCCGCGCGCGGCCCCGGCGGCGGCTCGGCTCGCGCTGCCGCTGCCGCTGGATGTCGGCGCGCAGCTCCTCGCCGAGCGCCTCGAGCGCGCCGAGCTCGTCGGCCACGCTGCGCCGCGCGCGCTCGGTCTCCGCGAGCACCTCCGGCTTCCATGCCTTGACTATCCAGGCCACGTGATCGCCGTTCGACGCTCGCGGGTACGGTCCTTCGCAATGCAAGTACACAGCGCGCAAGTCACGTTGCAGATCAACGGTGAGAAGCACGAACTGGACGTGGACACGCGGGCGACGCTGCTCGACGTGCTCCGCGAGCGCCTCGACCTGACCGGCGCGAAGAAGGGCTGCGACCACGGCCAGTGCGGCGCCTGCACGGTGCTGGTGGGCGGTCGCCGCGCCAACTCGTGCCTGCTGCTGGCCGTCGCCGTGCGCGACGAGGTCACGACCATCGAGGGTCTCGCCGACGGCGAGGAGCTGCACCCGATGCAGGCCGCGTTCGTCGAGCACGACGCGTTCCAGTGCGGCTACTGCACGCCGGGCCAGATCTGCTCGGCGGTCGGGATGCTCGACGAGCTGCGCGAGGGCTGGCCGAGCTCCGTCACCGAGGGCGAGCCGTCGCTGAGCGGGCCCGAGATCCGCGAGCGCATGAGCGGCAACCTGTGCCGCTGCGGCGCCTACGCGAACATCGTCCCGGCGATCGAGGAGGCGGGCGCATGAAGCCGTTCGCCTACGAACGGGCCGCCGACGCGAGCGCCGCGGTGGCCGGCGGCGGCCGCTACCTCGCCGGCGGGACCAACCTCGTGGACCTGATGAAGCTCGAGGTGGAGACGCCCGAGCTGCTGATCGACGTCCGCGACCTCAACACGGAGATCGAGGAGACCGCCGACGGCGGGCTGCGTATCGGCGCCGGCGTCACCAACAGCGCGCTCGCCGCCCACCCCGCCGTGCGCGAGCGCTACCCGGTGCTGTCCCAGTCGCTGCTCAACGGCGCCTCGGGCCAGCTGCGCAACCTCGCGACCGTCGGCGGGAACCTGCTCCAGCGCACGCGCTGCTCGTACTTCCAGGACGTCACGAAGCCGTGCAACAAGCGGCAGCCGGGCTCCGGCTGCCCGGCGCGCGAGGGCGACCACCGCAACCTCGCGATCCTCGGGCACTCCGAGGCGTGCGTCGCGACGCATCCGTCCGACATGGCGGTCGCGCTGACCGCGCTCGGAGCGACCGTCCACCTCCACGACGGCCGCGACGATCCCGATGCCCGGCCTGCATCGCCTGCCCGGGCGACGCGCCGGAGCGCGACACGGTGCTCGAGCCGGGCGACCTGATCGTCGCCGTCGAGCTGCCGGCGCTGCCGATGGCGGCCAACTCCGCCTATCTGAAGGTCCGCGACCGTGCGTCGTACGCGTTCGCGGTCGTCTCCGTGGCGGTCGCGGCCGGCGACGGCGACTTCCGGGTCGCGTTCGGCGGGCTGGCCCACGTGCCGTGGCGCGCCGAGCGCGCGGAGGAGGCGCTGCGCGGCGGAGCGAGCGCCGAGGCGGCGGCCGACGCGGAGCTGGAGGCCGCCGAGCCGCTGCGCGACAACGCCTTCAAGGTGCCGCTCGCCCGGAACCTGCTCGTCCAGGCCCTCGCGGAGGTGACGGCATGACCGCTCCCGCCATCCCCGGCGCGATCGGCACGCCGCTGGCGCGCATCGAGGCGCGCGAGAAGGTCACCGGCCAGGCGCGGTACGCGTACGAGCACTCGCCCGAGAACGTCGGCTACTGCGTGCCCGTCCAGGCGTCGGTGGCCAGCGGCGAGGTGCGCTCGGTCGACGGCCCCGACGGCGTCAGGGTCATCTGGGCCGACAACGCGCCCGAGCTGGCCGAGGTGCCGGACGGCGAGCTGGCCGTCCTGCAGTCGCGCCGCGTGTCCTACCGCGGGCAGATCGTCGCCGCGGTGGTGGCCGACACGCTCGAGGCCGCCCGCGAGGCGGCCGGCCTGGTGCGCGTCTCCTACGAGGAGCGGCCGCACGACGTGGTGCTGCGGGCCGACCACCCGGACATCTACACGCCGGAGAAGGTCAACCCGGCTTTCCCGAGCGAGAGCTCGAAGGGCGACTTCGAGGGCGGATTCGCGGCCGCCGCGAGGACGGTCGACGCGACGTACACGACGCCCGCCTTCCACAACAACCCGATGGAGCCGCACGCCAGCGTCGCCATCTGGGAGGCCGACGGCTCGCTGACCGTGCACGACTCGACGCAGCACTCGAGCGGCGCGGCGCAGACGCTGGCGACGCTGTTCGCGCTGCAGCCCGAGCAGGTGCGCGTCATCTCCCCGCACGTCGGCGGCGGCTTCGGCTCCAAGGGCACCCCGCGGCCCACCGTCGTGCTCGCCGCGCTGGCGGCGAGGGTCACGGGTCGGCCCGTGAAGGTGGCCGCCACGCGTCAGCAGATGTTCTTCTTCGTCGGCTACCGCACGCCGACCATCCAGCGGCTGCGGCTCGGCGCCTCAGAGGACGGCACGCTGCAGGCGATCTCGCACGACGCGACGATGCAGACGTCGAAGGTGCGCGAGTTCGCCGAGCAGACCGCGATCTGCTCGCGCTGGATGTACGAGGCGCCCCACCGCCAGACCGTCCACCGGCTCGTGGCGCTCGACGTGCCGACGCCGTCCTGGCTGCGCGCGCCCGGCGAGTGCCCGGGCATGTACGCGCTCGAGTCCGCGATGGACGAGCTCGCCTACGAGCTGGGCATGGACCCGATCGAGCTGCGCATCCACAACGACCCCGAGCTGGCGCCCGAGACCGGGCAGCGGTTCAGCTCGCGCAACCTCGTCGCGTGCCTGCGCGAGGGCGCCGAGCGCTTCGGCTGGGCCGACCGCGACCCGACGCCCGGCGCGCGCCGCGACGGCGTGTGGCTGCACGGGACCGGCGTCGCGTCCTCGACCTACCCCGCCTACCAGATGCCGAGTGCCGCGACCGCACGGGCCGAGGCCGACGGCACGTTCCTCGTGCGCATCGCCTCCGCCGACATCGGCACGGGCGCCCGCACGGTGCTCACCCAGATCGCCGCCGACGCGCTGGGCGCGCCGCTGGAGCGCGTGCGCGTCGAGGTGGGCGACAGCTCCCTCCCGCAGGCCAGCGTGGCCGGCGGCTCGTCGGGCACCGCTTCGTGGGGCACCGCCGTCACGCTCGCGTGCCGCGCGCTGCTGGAGAAGCTCGAGGAGGGCGAGGCGCCGGCCGAGGCGTCGGCCGACACGAAGGCGTTCCTCAAGAGCCGCGAGGACCTCGCGCGCTACGCGTTCGGCGCCCAGTTCGCCGACGTGCGCGTCAACGCCGCCACCGGCGAGGTCCGCGTCTCGCGCATGCTCGGCGTGTTCGCGGCGGGGCGCATCATCAACCCGCGCACCGCGCGCTCGCAGCTCCTCGGCGGCATGACGATGGGCATCTCGATGGCCCTGCACGAGGAGAGCGTCATGGACGCGCGCTTCGGCGACTACCTCAACCACGACCTCGCCCAGTACCACGTCGCCGCCCACGCCGACATCGAGCGGATGGAGGCGCACTGGATCGACGAGCACGACGACGGCCTGAACCCGATGGGCTCCAAGGGCATCGGGGAGATCGGCATCGTCGGCACCGCCGCGGCGGTCGCCAACGCGGTGTTCCACGCGACGGGGAAGCGCGTCCGCGACCTGCCGATCCGGCTGGACCGGGTGTTGTAGGCAGCAGCCGCCGGTACGGCTGGCTCGATTGCGCGGACCCTCGCGCCGGGCGTACCGTCAATCCGTGACCCTCACCGCAGCGCCAACGGACACGCTCGGCGACGCCGCCCGGGCGCTCGCCGCGGGGCGCTGGGGGGAGGCGCGTGCCGCCTACGAGGCCTCGCTCGCACGCGAGGAGACGCCGAAGGCGTGGGACGGGCTCGGCTGGGCCGCGTGGTGGCTGGCCGACGAGACGACCACGATGCGCGCCCGCGAGGCCGCCTTCCGCGGCTACCGCGCTGCCGGCGACCACCGCTCGGCCGGCGTCGTCGCCGCCTGGCTGGCGAGCGACCACCGCGAGTTCCGCGGCGACCTGTCGCTCGCGCGCGGCTGGCTGGAGCGCGCCCACCGGCTGCTCGACCCGCTCCCCGACGGCCCCGAGCACGGCTGGCTGGCGCTCAACGAGGTCTCCTACGTGCTCGAGACCAAGGGCGACGCCGAGGAGGCCGCGCGGCTCGCAGAGCGCGCCGCCCGGATCGGCCGCGAGCAGCACGTCCCCGACCTCGAGGCGGTCGGGCTGGCCCAGCAGGGCATCGCCGCGGTCATCCACGGGCGCGTGGACGACGGCATGCGGCTGCTCGACGAGGCGTCGGTGGTGGCGGCCGGCGAGGACCTGCAGTACCCGCTGACCCAGGGCTGGGCGCTCTGCTACCTGATCACCGCCTGCGACGGCGTGGGCGACTTCCCGCGCGCGGCGCAGTGGTGCCAGGTGATGCGCGACGTCAGCGAGCACTGGGGCTCGCGCCAGCTGATCGGCGTGTGCCGCGCCAGCTACGGCCGCGTGCTCGCCACGAGCGGCGACTGGGTGCGCGCCGAGGGCGAGCTGGTCGCGGCGGTCGGCGATCTCGAGGCCTCCCGTCCGGCCCAGGCCCCGCGCGGCCTCGCCCGGCTCGGCGAGCTGCGCGCCCGCCAGGGCCGCGCCGACGAGGCGCGCGAGCTGCTGACCCGCGCCGGCAGCGCCGGCGTGCTGGGCCTCGGCGAGCTGGCGCTGGACGCCGGCGACGCCGACGGCGCGGCGGACGCCGCCGAGCGCGTGCTGCGGCGGCTCCCCGCCGCGGCGCTGCTCACCCGCCTGCCCGCGCTGGAGCTGCTGGTGCGCGCCCGCGCCGAGCAGGGGCGGGTCGCCGACGCAGCCGCGGCCTTCGAGGAGCTCGAGCGCGCCGGTGCGCAGCTCGGGACGTCCTACGTGGTCGGCCGCGTCCGGCTCGCGGCCGCCCGCGTCGCGGAGGCGAGCGGCGACCACGACGAGGCGCGCTGCGCCGCCGAGGACGCCGTCGACCGCCTGTCCGACGGCGGCGCGCCCTACGACGCCGCCGTGGCGCGGCTCGAGCTGGCCCGCGCGCTGGCCGCGCTGGGACGCCCCGAGGCCGCCGAGGCCGAGGCGCGCACCGCCCGCGAGGCGTTCGCCGGGCTCGGCGCCGGCCGCGAGCTGGAGCGCGCCGACGCGCTGCTCGGCGGCCCGTCTCCCGCCGCCGAGCTGTGCGAGCTCAGCACCCGCGAGCTCGAGATCCTCCGGCTCGTCGCGCAGGGTCTCAGCGACGCGGAGATCGCGGGCCACCTGGTGCTCAGCCCGCACACCGTGCACCGCCACGTCGCGAACATCCGCACCAAGCTCCGGCTCCCGTCGCGGACGGCCGCCGTGGCCTATGCGGCGCGCACCGGGCTCCTTTAGAGTTCTCGGGGCGCGCCCCGGCGAGCGCGCCCGGCTCGCGGACAGGGCCCGAGGCCCATCGCCATCGGCAGTGCCCATCTGACGCTCGCGATCGACTCGGGCGCACGGGCTGCGAGCACCAGCGCCAGTGAGGAGATCGTGATGGAGCCCGACCTCGACCAGGCGCGCCGCCGCGCGAAGGAGCTGCTGCGCGCCGCCCGCGCCGGCGACCCCGGGGCGCTGGAGCGGATGCGCGACGACCGCGCGCCGCGGCTGGCGGACGCCCAGCGCGCCGTCGCCGCCGACCTCGGCTTCCCGTCCTGGCCGGCGATGGTGGCGGAGGCCCACGCGCCGCGCGGGCTGGAGGCGGTGCTGCTGGCCGGCGACGCCGAAGGGCTGGCTGCCGCGCTGCGCGACGACCCGGGGCTCGTCTCGCGTGAGCTGCCGGAGGGCCGCAAGCCGCTCTCCTTCGCCTGCCACGAGGCGCTGCGCCGCGCGGAGCGCCCGGCCGGCGTCCGCCGCGCGATCGAGCTGCTGCTCGACGCCGGCGCCGACCCGAACGAGACGTTCGACAACGAGTACGGCGCGATGCCGGTCCTCTACGGCGCGGCGGGCGTCGCGCACGACCTGGAGACGACGCGGCTGCTGCTCGACCGGGGTGCGAACCCCGACGACGGCGAGTCGGTCTACCACTCGGTCGAGGCCGAGGACACGGCGTGCCTGGAGCTGCTGCTGGCGCGCGGCGCGACCGTCCGGGACACGAACGCGCTCGGCAATGCCATCGCGATGGGCTCAGCGCGCAAGGCGCGGATCCTGCTCGAGCAGGGCGACCTCACGCCCGCCGATCCCGAGCTGCGCGACTCGCTGCTGCACGCCCGCGACCCGGACGTGGTGGCGCTGCTGATCGAGCACGGCGCGGACGTGGACGCGCGCGACGGGTCCGGCCGCACGCCGTACTCGCACGCGGCCCGGTTCAAGAGCGACGCGACGATGCGGCTGCTGGAGGCCGCGGGCGCGTCGACCGAGCTGGATCCCGCCGCCGCGTGGGTCGGCGCCGTGGTGCGCGGCGAGGCCGAGCGTGCCGCGCGCATCCGCGCCGAGCATCCGGAGATGGCGCTGCGCTGGCAGGACGCGGAGGAGCTGCCGCGCTGGGCGAGCGCCGGCGACGACGAGGTCGTGGCGCGGCTGCTCGACGCGGGCATCCCGATCGGCGCGCGCGGGGTCGACGAGGGGACGCCGCTGCACTACGCGGGCATGTGGGGGCGCGGCGAGCACGGTCGAGCTGCTGCTGGCGCGCGGCGCCGACGTGCACGCGATGGGCGGCCCGCGCGAGTTCCCCGGCCAGCCGCTGGCGTGGACCGCGTGGGGCTCGCGGGAGCTGCACGGCGCGGCCGAGCGCGTCGACGGCTACCTCGGCGCCGTGGAGGCGCTGCTGGCGGCCGGGGCGCGGGTGTGGCAGGGCATGCTCGAGGTCGCCGCCGACGAGGTCGCCGTGCGGCTCGAGGAGGCGGCCGAGCGGAGCGGCGTGGTGCGCTCCACCGGGCTCGCGTACGCGCCGCTGCGGCCCGTCGGGATCAGCGTGCGCCGGCGGGAGCGCCGCATCGACATCGACGACATGGGTGCGGCGGTGGCGTTCGCCGGGCGGCGGCCCGGGTGGCGCGAGGCGGCGGAGCGCGCCGTCGAGCCGCTCGGCTGGAACGTGACGCGCGAGGGCGTCGTGTGCATGCAGGCCGTCGAGGGCCGCGACATCGACGACCTCGTGCGCCGCACCGCCGAGGCGTCGCTCGCGGTCCGCGACGCCCTGCTCGATCTGGAGGACTGAGCGCTGGCCGGTTCCGGCCATCCGCCCCGCGCGGATGGCCGCAAACGGCGAAGTCACGCGGCCTGCGCGTCCGTACCGTCGCGCCATGACCACGGTGACGCCCTTCCTGCACGAGCCCGGCAGCCCCGCCTACGAGGACGCCTGCACCCTCTTCAACGCGATGGTCGAGCGCCGCCCGCGGTACGTCGCGCGCTGCGAGTCGCCCGGCGACGTCGCGCTCGCGCTCGCCTTCGCCCGCGAGCGGGGCCTCGAGGTCTCCGTGCGCGCCGGCGGGCACTCGGTGACGGGCGCCAGCCTGTGCGACGGCGTCGTCATCGACGTCCGCGGCATCGACTTCGTGGAGGTCGATGCCGGCCGCCGCGTCGCCCGCGTAGGCGGCGGCGCGACCTGGGCGCAGGTCGACCGCGCGACGCAGGAGCACGGCCTCGCCACCACGGGCGGGCGCGTCTCGACCACCGGCGTCGCGGGCCTCACGCTGGGCGGCGGCTCCGGCTGGCTGGAGCGCAAGCACGGGCTCGCCTGCGACAACCTGCTGGCCGCCGAGCTCGTCACCGCCGACGGCCGCGAGGTCCGCGCGTCCGCGACTCGAGAACCCCGACCTGCTGTGGGCGCTGCGCGGCGGCGGCGGGCGCTTCGGCGTCGTCACCGCGCTCGAGTTCGCGCTGCACCCCGTCGGGCCGGAGGTGCTCGCCGGGCTGCTCATCCACCCGGAGGAGCGGGCCGCGGAGCTGCTGCGCCGCTTCCGCGACCTGATGCGCGACGCGCCCGACGAGCTGAGCCTCGCCTACGCGCACCTGACCGTGCCCGAGGACCCCGACCTCCCGGCCGAGATGCACGGGCAGCCCGCGGTCGCGATCGCCGGCATGTGGATCGGCGACATCGCCGAGGGCGAGCGCGTCCTCGCGGACCTGCGCGCGTTCGGCCCGCCGGCCGCCGACCTGTTCGGCCCCATGCCCTACGCGGACTTCCAGTGCGCGATCGACGACCCGCCCGGCTACCGCAACTACTGGACCGCCGAGCAGGCCGAGGACCTCCCCGACGACGCGATCGACGCGATCGCCGACCACTGCCGCGCCAAGCCGGCCGGCCCGTCGCAGCTGTTCCTCGTCGCCTGGGGCGGCGCGCTGGCCCGCGCCGACGGCGACCACTCCCCGCTGATCGGGCGCGACGCGAGGTTCATCGTGCACCCGCTGTCGATGTGGGAGTCCGCGGCGGACGACGCCGAGGCGATCGAGTGGGCGCGCGGGTTCCGCGAGCTGATGGCGCCGTACAAGACCGGCGGCAGCTACCTGAACTTCCAGGGCGACGAGGGCGGCGACCGCGTCGTCGCCGCGTACGGCCGCCGCAACCACGACCGCCTCATGCGCATCAAGGCCGCCTGGGACCCCGCCGACGTCTTCGGGCATGACGGCACGCAGCGGACCTGCGGCTGCTGGCGCTCGCGGTCGGCCTCTCGGCGGCCGGCGACATGCTCGCCATCCTCACGCTCGCGCTGCGCGTGCACGACCTGACGGGGTCGGCGCTCGCCGTCTCGGCGCTGTTCGCCGCGACGATGCTGCCGATCGTGCTGATGGCGCCCCTTGCCGGGGCGATCGCGGACCGGTTCGAGAGCAGCCGGGTCCTGCTGATCGCCGCGGCGGCGCAGCTGGTGGTCGCGGTGGGTCTCGCGTTCGCCGGCGGCGTGGCGGCGATCCTCGCGCTGGCGGCGCTGCTCGCGGCAGGGGCCGCGATCGCGCAGCCGGCCGAGTTCGCCCTCGTCCCCGCCGCGGCCGGCCCGGAGCGTCTGGCCGCGGCGAGCGGGCGGATGGAGGCGGCGCGCTACGCCGGCCACACGGCCGGGCCGCTGCTGGCCGGCGTGCTGGTGGCGGCGGGCGGCACCTCGGTCGCCCTGTTCGCCAACGCCGCGAGCTTCGCCGTGGTGGTCGTCGTCGCGGCGCTGCTGCGGATCCGCCGCCACCCGGAGCCGGAGGCGCACGAGGCGCGCGGCGGCGGGCTGCAGAGCCTGCTCGGCGACCGCGTGCTGAAGCCGGTGGTGCTCGCCGCGGTCGGCGCGCTGCTGTTCATCTCCGCGTCGATGACCGCGGAGGTCTTCTACGCCAAGGACGTGATCGGGACCACCGACGCCGGCTACGCGGTGCTGTACGCCGCGTGGATGCTCGGCATGGCCGTCGGCGCGATCGCGCTGCCCCAGCGCGTCCCGCCCGCCGCGATGGCGGCGGTCGCGCTGGTCGCGCTCGGCATCCAGGGCCTGGGCATGGCCGCGCAGACGACGTGGGCGGTGCTGCCGATGGCGCTCGCGGGCTACCTGGTCGGCGGCGTCGGCCACGGCGTCAAGAACGCGCTGATCCGCACCGTGATCGCCCAGCGCGTCCCCCGGGCGCGCCACGGCCGCGCATTCGCCGCCTACAACGCCGCGCGCAACGCGGCCGAGGTCGGGGCGCTGGGCGCCGGCGGCCTGCTCGTGACCGCGCTCGGCGCGCGCGGCGCGCTGGTGATCGCCGGCCTCGGCCCCGTGGTGGCCGCCGTGCTCGGGCTCGCCGCGCTACGCCAGCGCCGCGAGCGCCGCCTGCCGGCCCGCCTCGAGCCCCTCGCGAACCACGCCGGGGTCTGACTCCAGCCGCGACACGCGCGGCGAGTCGGCCGGCGGGCGGATCGAGAACAGCGCCTCGTCGCCGCCGTCCAGCCGCGCGTCGTCGGCCGCCAGGCGCCCCGGGCGCTCGAGGTAGCCGCGGCGCACGGGCTCGCCGAGCCGCGCCAGCATCGTGCCGACCACGGCGCGCGACACGCGCGAGGGCTTCTCGGCGTCCTGCGGGCGGCGGGAGCGGAGCACGAGCACGTGGGTGGCGCCCGCCGCGAGCGCGGCGTGGAACGGGATCGACTCCGCGAGCCCCGCGTCGAGGTAGCGGCGCCCGTCGATCTCCACGGGCGGGCCCGGCGAGCAGCGGCAGCGCCGTGGTGGCGCGCAGCGCGCGCTTGAGCGAGGCGCGGTCGCGCAGCGTCGGCGCCGAGGTCGACGGCGCGCGCCGGTCTCGACGTCGGTGGCGAGCGGGTGGAACCTCACGGGATGGGCGAGCACGCGCTCGAAGCGGAGCGGGAGCACCTCCTCGTAGAGGTGCTCGACGAGGTGGCGCGTGTCGACCACCGGGCCGCCGGCGCAGCGCGTTGGAGCTTGCGGATGTACTGGCGGATCAGCGCCGGGTCGGCGTACGGGCGCAGCCCGTCGGACGGGTTGCCGCTCAGCAGCCAGACGGCGTTGAGCGCGCCCGCGGACGCGCCGTACACGCGCGTCGAAGCTGTCCGTGAGGCCCAGCTCGTCGAGCGCGATCGCCATCCCCGCCGAGACCGCGCCGCGCATCCCGCCGCCCTCGATCGCCAGCGCGATGCGGGCGCCGTCGTCGCGCGAGCCCGTCTCGCGCCGCCGCGCGAGCAGCTCGGGGACGCGTCACCCCGCCAGCGCCTCCAGGGCGGCGCGCAGCCGCGCCGGGCATCTCCGCCGGCCGCCGCGTCTCGCGGTCCACGAACACGTGCACGAACCACCCCGTCGCCGCCAGCGCCTCCTCGCCCTCGTGGCGCAGGCCGATCTCGTAGCGGACGCTCGAGCGCCCGAGGTGGGCGACGCGCAGCCCGGCCTCGACCCGCCGCGGGAAGGCCAGCGGGCCCTCGTAGGAGCAGTGCGACTCCGCGCACAGCCCGATCACCGGCCCGGCCGCGATGTCCAGCCCGCCCTCGGCGATCAGGTAGTCGTTGATCACCGTGTCGAAGAACGAGTAGTACTCGACGTTGTTGACGTGCCCGTAGACGTCGTTGTCCTGCCAGCGCGTCGTGATCAGCGTTCGATGGGGGTAGCCCTCCATGCGGCGGCATCCTAGCCATCGTGCAACAATTCGGACGCATCGTTGCATCCCGACGCCGGAGGGCACGTCGTGAAGGGCACCGAGATCCAGGCCGCGGGCAAGCTGGCGGGCGACGCGCTGGGCGGCACCGGCGCCCTGATCCGCGACGTCCACCGCAGCGTCTCGGGCCGCGTGTTCAAGACGCTCGGCCCGGTCGGCGCGCCGGTCAAGCTCGCCCACGACGGGATCTCGACGGCGGTGCACGCCTCCGTGCGCGCGGGCCTCAAGTACACGCCCCGCGCGCTGGCCGCCGCTCGCGCCGCGCCCGGCGCGGGCTCGCTCGCGGAGACGCCCGCCGGCCGCGCGGCGCTCGGCGCCTCAACGGCATGTGGGGCGACCGGATGGCGCAGGACTACGCCCCGCTCGCGCTGCCCGATGACGCTGGTCGGCGAGCCCGGCCCGCGCGTCGCGGTGTTCGTGCACGGGCTGTGCGAGACCGACACCGCGTGGCGGCTCGGCGGCGGCCCGACCTACGGCGACCGCCTCGCCGACGACCTCGGCTACGCGCCGCTCTACGCCCGCTACAACACGGGCCTGCACATCTCCGACAACGGCCGCGCGCTGGCCGCCGCGCTCGACGCGCTCGACGCCGAGGAGATCGTGCTGGTCGGCCACTCGATGGGCGGCCTCGTGGCGCGCAGCGCCTGCCACTACGCCGAGCGCGGCGAGCGCATCCGCCACGTGTTCTGCGTCGGCTCGCCGCACCTCGGCGCCCCGCTGGAGCGCGCCGCCAACAAGCGGCGGCCACGCGCTCGCCCGGCTGCCCGAGACGGCGCCGCTTCGCGCGCCTGCTCACGATCCGCAGCGCGGGCGTCAAGGACCTCCGCCACGGCGCGTGCGTGGAGGAGGACTGGCACGGCTTCGACCCCGACGACCCGGCCGACCGCTGCGCCGACGTGCCGTTCCTGGCCGGCGCGACCTACTACTTCGTCGGCGCGACCGTCACGCGCGAGAAGGACGGCCTGCTCGCGAACGTGCTCGGCGACCTGCTGGTCCAGTTCCCCAGCGCGTCAGGCGACGGCCCGGTGCGGCGGCTGGCGTTCGAGATCGAGAACGGGCTGCACGTCGGCGGCGTCAACCACATCCAGCTGCTCAACCACCCGAAGGTCTACGCGCAGCTGAAGCGCTGGCTCACGGCATAGGCCGCGGGCGCAGCCGGCGGCCGACCGGCCGGGCGAGCGCCACGAGCAGGAGCACCGCGCCGAGGACGGCCCAGATGACCGGGTCCTCGAAGCTGGGCGACTGGAGGCGCTGG
This sequence comes from uncultured Solirubrobacteraceae bacterium, assembly GCA_963723395.1. GTDB lineage: Bacteria > Actinomycetota > Thermoleophilia > Solirubrobacterales > Solirubrobacteraceae > DATFQI01. The sequence goes on from CAVRQL010000021.1 coordinate 196,591, forward strand.
CCGAGCAGCGCGGTGAGCGCCGTCAGCGGCATGACGCCGACCGCCGTGGTCCACGTGAAGCGCCCGAGCGGGACGCGGGTGGCGCCGGCGGCGAAGGAGACGAGGTTGTAGGGCACGATCGGGATCAGCCGGCCGATCAGCAGGATGCGCCAGCCGCCGCGGGCGATCAGCTCGTCCGTGCGCTCCATCCGCTCCGCGCCGGCCAGGCGGTCCAGCACCGGAGGGCCGACGACGCGGGCGAGCCCGTAGGCGGCGAGGCAGGAGATCGTCCACGCGGCGACCATCAGCGGGAACGCGACGCCGAAGCCGAGCACGAATCCGGCGGCCGCCGTGGGGATCTCGGCCGGGAAGGGGACGACGACGTGCACCAGCGCGATCCCGACCAGCACGAGCGCGGCGGCGGCGCCCAGCGACGTCCAGCTCGTCGCGCATCCCGGTGAGGTCACCGCCGAGCGCGGCGGACACCGCGTCGCGGATCGGGCCGATCGCGAACAGCGCCAGGGTGAGCGCGATCGTGGCGAGAACCGCGGCGAGGATGGTGGCGCGATCGCGGTGCATGTGAAGAGATGTTAGGGACCAGCAGGACAGCTGTGGGTGAAGCTAACCCGTGTGGCGCGCTCGCGGGGGCGGCGGTCACGGAACGGTCACGTCCATATCGGCACGCGACACGGCTTCCAGGAGCGTGAGCGCTTGGTTCGCGGCCGAACCATCGGGATCGATGGCTAGCCTCCGCGCGATGGGGAACGTGCACATCGCCCGCCAGCAGGTCGCGGCGGCGAGCCGCCGCCTGGCGGCGGAAGGGCTGGTCCGAGGGACCTCCGGGAACGTCAGCGCCCGCGCGGGCGACGACCGCGTCGCGATCACGCCCACGGGCGGCGTGCTCGCCGAGCTGGAGGCCGCGCAGGTGACGGTCGTCGACCTGGACGGACGCGTCGTCGAGGGCGAGCTCGCGCCGACCTCGGAGATCGCGCTGCACCTCGGCGTCTACCGCCGCTACGGCGCCGCCGCCGTCGTCCACACGCACTCGACGGTCGCCACCGCGCTCTCGACGGTGCTCGACGAGCTGCCCTGCATCCACTACGAGATGCTCGCCCTCGGCGGCAGCGTCCGCGTCGCGCCGTACAAGACGTTCGGCACGCAGGAGCTGGCCGACGCGGTGCTGGACGCGCTGGAGGGCCGCAGCGCCGTCCTGATGTCCAACCACGGCGTGATCACCACCGGGGAGGACGTCACCGGCGCGGTCGAGCGCGCGCTGCTGCTCGAGTGGGCCAGCACGGTCTACTGGCGGGCCACCGCGGTCGGCACGCCGCGCATCCTCGGGCCGGAGGAGCTCGGCGCGGTCGAGAGCACGATCTCCGATCGCGGCTACGGCGCGACGAGGCCGGCGGGCTGAACGCGGGTCGCCGGTGGTCTCGGAACGGACCACGGCGACCACGAGGCCGCCGCCTTCGCCTGATCGGGGGTATGAGCCCGCAATGAGGCGCCGTACCTGGCTCGCCGTTGTCGCGAGCGCAGCCGCCATGCTGGCTGCAACTGCCGTTCCCGCGTCCGCACAGGACGACGAGGTCGTCGGGGTCCTCCAGGACCTCGTCCGCTTGAACACGTCCAACCCGCCCGGGAACGAGACCGCGGTCGCGGAGTACCTGCGCGGCAAGCTCGAGCCGCTCGGCTTCCAGGTCGAGATCGTGCCGACCCCGGCCGAGGGCAAGTCGCACCTGATCGCCCGGCTCCCGGCCACCGCGCCGGACGGCCGCAAGCCGCTCCTGCTGGCCGGACACGCCGACGTGGTGGGCGTCGAGCGCCCGCTGTGGACCGTCGACCCGTTCGAGGCGGTCATCAAGGGCGACCGGCTCTACGGCCGCGGGGCGATGGACTTCAAGGGCGGCCTGGCGGCGTTCACCGTCGCCGCCATGCGGCTGGCGAGGGAGAACCCGCCGCGGACGCGCGACCTGATCCTGCTCTCGGAGGCCGACGAGGAGGGCGGCGCCTACGGCACGACCTGGCTGGCCGAGAACTTCTGGCCCAAGATCGACGCCGCCGACTCGATCAACGAGGGCGGCTGGATCTTCGCGGGCGGCCGCAACGGCGCGAAGCTGATGGGCATCACGACGATCGACAAGAACTCGCTGTCGGTCACCTTCCGCACGCGCGGCACGTCGACGCACTCGTCGCGCCCGCTGCCCAACAGCGCGCTGCGGCGGCTCGTGCGTGCGCTCGACCGCGTCGAGAACTACGACACCGCGCCGCGCGTCACGCCCACCGCCAGGACCTACCTGAAGGCGTGGGCGAGGGCGTCGGACAAGAAGACCGCCAAGCGGTTGCGCAAGCTGCTGAGCGCGACGAAGCCGGCCGTGCGCCGCCGCGTCGCCGACCGGCTGCAGCGCGGGCGCTACGGCGAGCTGTTCGACGGGCTCGTGCGCAACATCTTCGTGCCGACGATCCTGTCCGGCGGGTTCCGCGCGAACGTGCTCCCCGGCACGGCGGAGGCGACCGTGAACATGCGGATGCTTCCCGGCCAGAAGCCGCGGCCGCTGATCCGCGAGCTCAAGCGCGTCGTGCGCGACCCGAAGGTGACGATCACGCCGATCGTGACCGGCGACGCGACGGTGGAGGAGACGCTCGACTCGTTCGACGAGCGCGCCGGCCAGAAGCCGTCGACCACCGGCACCCCGCTCTACCGCTCGCTGGTGGCGGAGGGCAAGCGCCAGTGGCCCGGCGTCCAGGTCTCACCGGCGCTGTTCGAGGCCGGCACCGACGCGGTGCCGTGGCGCAAGAAGGGCATCCCGGTCTACGGCATCTACCCGTATCCGATCAGCCTCGCCGACCTCCAGGCCATGCACGGCAACGACGAGCGCGTGCCGATCCAGGGCCTGAAGGACGGCACCGACATGCTCACGCGGGTGATCCGCGCGGCGGTCGGCTAGCGGTCTAGCGGTCGATGGAGGACATGTCGGGGTAGCGGTCGCCGGCCGCTCCCCCGACGGGGGCGGCCTCGTCGATGCGGGCGAGGTCGCTCTCGGTGAGCTCGACGTCGGCGGCGGCGGCGTTCTCCTCGAGGTACTTGACGCGCTTGGTGCCGGGAATCGGGACGATGTCCTCGCCGGCGTGCAGCAGCCAGGCGAGCGCCAGCTGACCGGGCTCGACGCCCTTCTCGGCGGCGATCTCGCGGACGCGGTCGACCAGCTCGAGGTTGCGGTCGAAGTTCTCGCCCTGGAAGCGCGGGTTGTTGCGCCGGAAGTCGTCCTCGGCGAGGTCGTCGGGCTTGGTGATCGCGCCCGACAGGAAGCCGCGCCCGAGCGGGCTGTAGGCGACGAAGCCGATCCCCAGCTCGCGCACCGTGGGGAGCACGGCGTCCTCGGGGTCGCGCGTCCACAGCGAGTACTCCGTCTGCAGCGCCGTGATCGGGTGCACGGCGTGCGCCCGGCGGATCGTCTCCGGGTGACGCCTCGGAGAGCCCGAGGTGGCGCACCTTGCCCTGCTCGACCAGCTCCTTCATCGCGCCCACCGTCTCCTCGATCGGGACGGTCTTGTCGACGCGGTGCTGGTAGTAGAGGTCGATGTGGTCGACGCCGAGCCGCTTGAGCGAGGCGTCGCACGCGCTGCGGACGTACTCGGGCGAGCCGTTGATGCCCACGAAGCCGCCGTCCTCGGTTCGTTCGTTCCCGAACTTCGTCGCCAGGACGACCTGGTCGCGGCGGTCGGCGATCGCGCGGCCGACCAGGCGCTCGTTGGTGAACGGGCCGTACATGTCGGCCGTGTCGAGGAAGCTGATCCCGAGCTCGAGCGCGCGGTGGACGGTGGCGATCGCCTCGTCCTCGTCGGCGCTCCCGTAGAACTCCGACATCCCCATGCAGCCGAGGCCGAGGGCGGAGACCTCGAGGCCTTCGGTTCCAAGTGTTCGATTGTGCATGCAACGAACCTAGCCGTCCCGGCGGGGCCGGAAACGTCGTCTGGCGCCCGTGGATGAGAGCGGTTAGTGTCGCTCGCCACATGCTGCGGCGAAGCCTGGCCCTCCTGCTGGCGGCGACCGTCATCGCCGCGTCCCTCGCGACCGCGGCGGAGGGCGCCAAGCGCAGCAAGTCCAGCCCGCGCCTGCACGCGTTCGGCTCGTGCTCGAACCTCCTGACCTACGCCAAGCGCAACGGCGCGCGGGTCATCCGCCAGACGCCGGTCGCCCCCTCCAGGCCGTTCCCGATGCCGCAGGCGCCCCAGCAGGAGTCCGCGGGCGGCGGCACGGGCGGCGGCGACGACCGGACCGCGCCGGTGGCGGCGCCCGCGCCCGCCGCAGGCACCGAGGGCCAGCCCACGAACGTGCAGGAGGCCGGCGTCGACGAGCCCGACGTCGTCAAGACCTCCGGCTCCACCGTGCTGATCGTCGCGCGCGGCCGCCTGTGGTCGGTCGACGGGAGCGCGAGCCCGTCCGCGGTGCTCGACTCGGTCGACGTCCCCGGCTACGCGAGCGAGCTGCTCGTCTTCGGCACCCGCGCGCTGGTCATCTCCAGCTTCGACGGCGGCGCCGTCCCGATCGCCTCGCAGGTCGGGATCGTCCCGCCCTCGCGCTGGCTGGGCAAGACCCGCCTGAGCGAGGTCGACATCTCCGATCCGCGCGCGATCAAGGTGACGCGGACCTACGACGTGGAGGGCTCCTACACGAGCGCCCGCCTGACCGGGGCGACGGCGCGCGTCGTGCTCACGACCGCGGCGCGCGGCATCGAGATGCCCTCGGTGTCGGGGAGCGCGAGCCCAGGCACGGCGCGCCGGAAGTGGCGCCGCGCGGTGCGCCGCACGCGGACCCGCGCGTGGCTCCCGTCGGCCGTCCTGCGCGACCGCACGACCGGGAAGGCGAAGCGCCGCGCCGCCGTGCGCTGCCGCCAGGTGCGCCGCACCCAGCGGTTCAGCGGCTTCGGGACCATCACGGTGCTCACGATCGACATGAACCGCGGGCTGCCCGCCGTCGACGCCGACGCGCTGATGACCGACGGGGACACCGTCTACGCCTCGCAGGACCGGCTGTTCGTCGCGTCCGAGCGCTGGCTCGGCTACGACCCGTCGCGCCGCGAGGTGCTCGACGAGGCCGCCACCGGCCTGCACGCGTTCTCGACGGCGCGCGAGGGCGAGACGAACTACGTGGCCAGCGGCGAGGTGCCCGGCTACCTGCTCAACCAGTGGTCGCTGTCCGAGCACGAGGGCGTGCTGCGCGTCGCCACCACCTCGAGCCCGCCGTGGGACGCCGGGATGCGCTCGTCGAGCGCCGTCCGCACGCTCGAGCAGCGCGAAGGCCGGCTGGAGGAGATCGGCCGCGTCGGCGGGCTCGGAGAGGGCGAGCGCATCTACGCCGTGCGCTTCATGGGCGACACCGGCTACGTGGTCACCTTCCGGCAGACCGACCCCCTGTTCGTCCTCGATCTCGCGAACCCGCGCGCGCCCCGCAAGGTCGGCGAGCTGAAGGTCCCGGGCTACTCCGCCTACCTGCATCCGGTCGCCGAGGGATTGCTGCTCGGCGTCGGTCAGGATGCGGACTCCGAGGGCGCCACGCAGGGGGCGCAGCTGTCCCTGTTCGACGTCTCGGACCCGGAGCGGCCGAAGCGGGTCGACACCGAGAGCCTGGGCCGGGACAGCTACACCGACGTCGAGGACGACCACCACGCGTTCACGTGGTGGGCGCCCGGATCGCTCGCCGTGCTGCCCGTCGCCGAGTTCGACGGCGAGGACACCACGCGCGTGGCGCGCGCCTTCCGGGTCGACCGCGCGGGCGGGATCCAGCCCGTCGCGCGGATCCTCGCGGGTGACGACCGCTACCGACGCTCGCTCGTGCTCGGCGACCGGCTGCTGCTCGTCGGCTACGAGGGCGTCTTCTCGGCGCCGGTCGCCTCGCCAGAGGCGGGCACGGTGACCGCGCTCGGCGGCTGACGCCGCAAGTTTCGCCCCGGGCCTGCGTTGCAGGCCCCCATGACCCCACTTCGACGTCTCTCCATGACGGTGGCGGCCGCCTGTGCCGCGCTGGCCTTCTCCGCGACGCCCTCGATGGCGATCGTGGGCGGATCGAACGCGGCGGCGGGCGAGTTCCCGTCGGTCGCCGAGGTCACGCTGGGCGGCGCCTTCCTCTGCACGGGCACGCTGATCGCGCCGAACTACGTGCTCAGCGCCGGGCACTGCGGCTCGATCACGGGCGGCGCCGGCGTCGCCTCGCCGGCCGCGTTCCCGCCCCAGGCGGTGGACGTCAAGATCGGCTCCAACAAGCCGGGCCAGGGAGAGGACGTCCCCGTCGAGTCCGTCACGCTGCACCCGAGCTACCTGCTCAACGACGGCTACGACATCTCGTTGATCAAGCTGTCGAGCAACTCCACGAAGACGCCGACGAAGGTCTCGGGCTCGTCGGAGACAGCGCTGTGGGCGCCGACCACGCTCGAGACGATCGCCGGCTTCGGCACCACCGAGGAGGGCGGCGACACGCCCGACACGCTGCAGAAGGCGCAGGTCCCGATCACGACCGACGCCGACTGCGCGACCGCGTACGACAACTTCGACGACGCGACGATGATCTGCGCCGGCTACCCGCAGGGCGGCACGGACACCTGCCAGGGCGACTCGGGCGGCCCGATGTTCGGGCGCACGGGCGCGGGCGCGCTGAAGGTCGTCGGGGCGACGAGCTTCGGCGAGGGCTGCGCGCGGCCCGGCAAGCCGGGCGTCTACGCCCGCGTGGGCGACAGCACGCTGCGCGAGTGGATCCGCTCGAAGGCGCCCGCCGGCGTCGACTGAGCTAGCTGATCCGGCGGAGCAGCTTGCCGCTGCGATCGCCCTGGAAGTACTGGCCGCCCTTGAAGTAGGCGATCCAGCCGTCGGTCTGGGGGACCAGGTAGTCGATCTTCGTGGTCGGCTTCCCGATCCTCCTGGCCGCGGCGCGGACCAGCCGCTGCGGCGCCGCGGGGTCGAGCTTGGAGATGTCGACCGTGGTCAGGTGGGCGACGCTGCCGCGCGAGACCCCGAACTTCCGGAAGGTCCCGTCGAAGCGCAGCTGCACCGTGTGCAGGCCGTTGCGCTTGACGAACGTCGCGTCGATCCGCTCTGGCGCCAGGCGGAACGTCCACGTCTTGTTGCCGAGCCTGCGGCCCTCCAGGTCGCTGATCGCCTCGCGCAGCGCGGCGGGCCGGATCAGCGACTCGCCCCTCAGCCCGACAGGCGGCTTCTGCACGTCGGGGACGTCGGGCAGGTCGGGCACCCGGATCCGCGGGACGTCGACGATCGGCCCGACGGAGTCGGCGACGTCGCCGGTCACCCCGCTGATGAAGTTGCCGACGCCGAGGATGATCCCGCCGAGGATCAGCAGCATGATGATCGGCGACCGCCGGCGCCGGCGGCGGCGCACCGGCCAGTCGTCGCGCCCGGCGGGCGGCCGCGCCACCGGGGGCTGCGGCTGCGGCGGCCGCGCCACCGGCGGCTGGGGCTGCGGCGGGGCGGCCGTGAAGACGGGCTCGGCGGGAGGGGGCGGCGTGGCCGCGGGAGCCGCTTCTGGCTCCAGGCGAGCGGTCTCGCCCGGCTCGGGCTCGCTGGTCCGCCACCCGCCGAGCGTGTCCTCGCCGATCTCCCGCCCGAACGCGTCGTACTTCGGCATCCGCGGATTCGACCGGACACCGGCCCCGCGGTCAAGTCACGAGCGCCAGCGCAGGAAGGCGACCGCGATCACGTAGGCAAGCCCGCCGACGGCGCCGAGCGCGGCGTAGGGCATGCCGTCGCGGCCCTGCGCGATCTCGTACAGCCAGCAGCCGATCACCACGACGACGAGCACGACGCCCGTCATCGCGGTGGCGTGGACGTCGATCATCTGCCAGCGCTCGTCGCGGCCGGGGCCGCCGAGCCCGCGCAGCGTCTCGCTGCGGCGGCCGCCGAACAGGAACACGGCGCCCAGGGCGACGAGGATGCCGCCCGACTGCGCGCCGGTGCCGGGGTCGCCGCCGATCCAGAACGCGCCGAAGATCAGCGCGGCCAGGAACAGGCAGAACGCGGGCATGAACCAGCGGCTGCGGTACACAGAGTGGCCCTTACTCATCGGGGTGCTCGTCGTCGACATGGAAGATCTCCTCGACCGATTTGCCGAAGTGCCGCGCCAGCGCGATGGCCAGTGGCAGGGAGGGCGTGTAGCGCTCCTTCTCGATCGAGTTGATCGTCTGGCGTGAGACGCCCATCGCGTTCCCGAGCTGCTGCTGGGAGAGCTCGAGGGCGGCCCTCAGTGCGCGGACTTCGTTTCTCATGGGGTGGCGATGTAAAGGTAGCTTGACATCGCCATGATGTCAAGCGAGCTTTACGTCGACACGCGGCCCACGGCGGCCATCGCCTCCGCGGGCGAGTCGAACACGCGCAGCGACTCGCGCGCCCCGACGATGTCGAACAGCCGCGAGACCGCGCCGTCCCGCAGGCACGCGATCGCCAGCCGCCCCCCGCTGACCCGCATCTCCGCGCTGGCGCCCATCAGCGCGCGCAGCCCGGTCGAGTCGCAGAAGGCGACACCCGTCATGTCGATCATCAGCCGCTTGACGCGGTGGATACGCGCCGCGTCGATCAGCACGCACAGACGCGGCGCGGTGGCGATGTCGAGCTCGCCGAACACCTCGAGCACGCGCACGCCCTCGCGGTCTGACTCATGCACCGCCAGGGCCTCGCCGTTCACGTCGACCTCCTAGTAGCGGATCACGCTGCGGATTCCGTCGTGCGCCTCCATCAGCTCGAAGGCGGCATTGACGTCATCCAACCCTATGGTGCGGCTGACCAGCGGTTCAACGTCTATCTCCCCCGCGAGCCACCGGTCGACCAGCTGCGGGACCTGCTCGCGGCCCTTCACGCCGCCGAACGAGGAACCTGCCACGCGGCGGCCCGTGATCAGGAACCGCGGCACGATGTCGAGGGTCTCGCCCTTGCCGGCGACCCCCGCGACGGTGCACAGGCCCCAGCCCATCCGCGCGGACTCGACGGCCTGTCTCATCACGTTGACGTTGCCGGTCGCCTCGAACGTGTAGTCGGCGCCGAAGCCGCCGGTCATCTCGAGGATCCGCTCGACGGTGTCGCCGTCGCCGACCATCACGTCGGTCGCGCCCTGCCCGCGGGCCAGCTCGAGCCGGTCCTCGGAGAGGTCGACGCAGACGATCCGCTCGGCGCCCTGCAGCCGCGCGCCCGCGACGGCGCCGAGGCCGACGAGCCCGGCGCCGAACACCACGCACGTCGAGCCGGCCTCGACCTTGGCGGTGTACATCGCCGCGCCGAGCCCGGTCGAGAGGCCGCACGCGAACAGGCACGCCATCTCCGGCGCCGCCTCGGGGGAGATCTTGGCCAGCGAGATCTCCGGCATGACCGTCGCCTCGGCGAACGTCGAGGTGCCCATGAAGTGACGGATCGGCTCGCCGTCGCGCGAGATCCGCGTCGTGCCGTCGGGCAGGAAGCCCTTGTTCTGCTGCTCCCGGATCGCCATGCACAGGTTGGTCTTCGGGCTCACACAGTGCACGCACTCGCCGCACTGGGGCGAGAACAGCGTCACGACGTGGTCACCGGGCGCGACCGAAACCACGCCCTCGCCCACGTCCTCGACCACTCCGCAGCCCTCGTGGCCGAGCACCGCCGGCGCGTAGCCGGAGGGGTCCGCGCCCGACGCCGTGTACAGATCGGTGTGGCACACGCCGCACGCCAGGAGCCGCACCAGCACCTCTCCCGGGCCAGGCCCGGCCAGCTCGACGTCCTGGACCGCGAGGGGGTCTCCGAAGGTCTCGAGCACCGCAGCACGTATCCGCATCGGCGAGACCCTACGATGCGCGCGATGCCCGCGCTCGACGATCTGGCCGCCGACCCGGACGCCCGGCAGGAGCACATCGTCTCCGTGCTCGTGGAGGCCTTCGAGGAGCTGATCGACGCGGACCCGCGGGCGTTCCGGCGCAAGTTCCGCAAGATGGCCGCCGACCCGTTCGCGTTCTACCGCGGCAGCGCCTGCCTGTTCTACGCCGACGTCGCCGAGCTCGACGACCGCTGGGCCGACGAGCGCACGAGCCGCGTATGGATCCAGGGCGACCTGCACGCCGAGAACTACGGCACCTACATGGACTCCTCGGGGCTGCTCGTGTTCGACGTCAACGACTTCGACGAGGCCTACCTCGGGCACTTCACCTGGGACCTGCAGCGGATGGCCGCCAGCCTCGCGCTGCTGGGCTTCGCCAAGGCGCTCTCCGACGAGACGATCCGCGACATGATCAGCGGCTACGCGAACGCCTACGTGGAGCAGGTCCGCGCCTTCCACACCGGCGACCGCGACGACGAGTTCCGGCTCACGCTCGGCAACACCGAGGGCGTGGTCCACGACGTGCTGCTCACCGCCCGCCTCGCGACGCGCGTGCGCATGCTCGAGTCGCTGACAGCGGTCGAGGGCTTCGAGCGCGAGTTCGCGGAGGGCTCGGGCGTGCGCCGGCTCGAGGACGACGAGTACGAGGAGGTGCTCGGGGCCTACAAGAGCTACCTCGACACGATCCCCGAGCTCAAGCGCCAGCACAGCGTCTCCTACGAGGTGAAGGACATCGTCGGGCGCAGCGGCTTCGGGATCGGCAGCGCCGGGCTGCCCGCCTACAACCTGCTCGTCGAGGGGCGCAGCCAGGCGCTCGAGAACGACGTCGTGCTCTCGATGAAGCAGGGCAACGTGGCGGCCCCGAGCCGCGTCGTGCGCGACGAGGCGATCCGCGACTACTTCGAGCACGCCGGCCACCGGACCGCGGTCTCCCAGCGCGCGCTGCAGGCCCACGCCGACCCGTGGCTGGGCTGGTGCGAGCTGCGCGGCGTGGGCCAGGTCGTCAAGGAGCTCTCGCCCTACGAGGCGGACCTCGACTGGGACGACGTCTCGGAGCTGGACGAGCTCCCGGCGATGCTGCGCGCGCTCGGGCAGGCGACCGCCAAGGTGCACTGCGTCTCCGACGCGGGCTCCGACCAGGCGCTGGTCGAGTTCCAGACCGAGGAGGCGATCGCCGAGGTGATCGGCGACGAGGCCGAGGCGTTCGCGGAGGACCTGGCGGAGTTCGGGGCGGCCTACGGGCAGCTCGCCCGCGACGATCACCGCCGCTTCGTGGACGCCTTCCGCAACGGCGCCGTGCCCGGCGTCGACGGCGGCTGAGCCTTCTTCTTGCGCTTGGCGGGCTTCGGCAGCACGACGCGCACCTCGCCGGTGCCGGCGCCGCGCGGGCCGCTGAGGCCCTTGGCCGAGATCCGCACGATGTAGCTGCCGCGCGCCGGCGGGGTCCAGGCGACGGTGTGGACGCCGCGCGGGAGCGACATGCGGCGGGTCATCTCGAAGCCGCGGGGGCCGGTGACGCGCACGGACACGGTGGAGATCTTCGACAGCCCGAACCGGACGCTGGTCTCGCGCTTGGCGCGGAGCCCGGACATGCGGGCCAGGCGGATGCGCGGCGGCTCGACCTCGTACTGCGCGAAGCGGTTGCGCGCGCCGCAGTAGACGTCCAGCGCGGTGCGGCGGCAGAGGTTGTCGAGGAACTGGCCGACGAGCTGGTGGTAGCCGAGCGGCGCCTCGCGGCCGCCCTCGGAGTACAGCGACCAGGCGCCGGTGTCGAAGCGGTCGACGGCGCGGCGGGCCGCGCGCTCGCCGCGGGCGTAGAGCACCCGCGCGGTGCGGCTGCGGCCGAGGTCGGCGAGGTCGCGCAGGCCGGTGATCGCCTGCAGGTCGCCGTTGAGGATCCGCAGGCCCGGGTTGAACGAGTACATGAGGTAGTGCCGGCCGCCGGGCACCTTCTGCGACACGCCGACCGGCGGCGGCGCCTGGAACGCGCCCAGCGCGCGCTCGGCGATGCGCCCCCAGCGGTCCTCGTTGAACACGACGGCCCCGCGCGCCAGCGCCTGCACGGCGGTGCCCTGCGTCATGCCGCTGATCCACGGCGGGGTGCCGCCGCCGAAGGAGAAGTAGTACTCCCACGCCAGGAAGCCGCCGCGCTGCGCGCCGAGCGCGACCATGCGGGTGAGCTCGCGGCGCAGCGCGTCGAACCGGCACGTGGGCTTGCGCAGGCAGACCTCGAGCTTGGCGTTCAGCCGCCCCCAGCTGGCGAGCTGCTGGAGCTGCATGCCCTGGCCGGGGTAGTACTGGAAGACCGCGGGATCGCGCCCGAACACGACGCGGGTGCCGGCGGCCGGCGGATTGGAGCGGCGCGACCAGTACTCGCGGTTGCGCTGCAGCACCAGGAAGACGGGCTCGAGGCGGCTCGAGTACAGCCGGCGGGCGCGCGCGAGCGCCTCGACGTTGCGCACGACGGCGGTCAGCTCGGCGCGCGGCGTGCCCTCCATGCGGCGCAGTGCGGCGCGTGAGGCGGCGAACTCGGCGCGCAGGCGGCGGTGCTCCGCGCGATCGATGCGGCGGGCGAGCAGGGCGGTCCGCAGCGCGCCCGGCACCGTGCGCGAGCGGCGGGCCTGCCTGAGCGCCGTGACGCGGCGGCGCTCGACGAGCTCGGTGAGCGCGGCGTCGCGGCGCATGTGGCCGGTGACGAGCGTGACGGGCAGCTCGCGCGGCCCGCTGATCGGCGCCGCGGCGGGCACTTCGGCGACGACCTCGGCGCGCGGCGCGGGCTTGGGCGCGCGCTCCGGCGCGCCGGCCGCGAGCCCGCGGACAGAGCCGTCGCCGCAGCCGGAAGCGGCCACCGCGAGCGACGCGGCGGCGGCCAGCAGCGCGAGCCGGCGGCGGGGAGCCATGACCCTGTGATCGTCCGGTGGCGCGCCGGGCTTGACCCGGTACGGTGCGCGCCATGCCCGACGCACCCGAGCGCCTCGACGTTCCCGTCGCCGGCGGCACGCTCGCCGCCTACCGCTGGCCCGGCGAGGGGCCGGTCGTGATCGCCGCCCACGGCATCACCTCCAACCACCGCTCCTGGGGCGTCGTCGCGCAGGCCCTGGGCGGGGAGGTGCAGCTCGTGGCGCCCGACCTGCGCGGCCGCGGGCGCAGCAACGAGCTGCCCGCTCCGTACGGCATCGCCCAGCACGCCGACGACATGGCGGCGGTGCTCGACCACCTGGGCGAGCAGGACGCCGTGGTGGCCGGCCACTCGATGGGCGGGTTCGTCGCGGCGGTGCTCGCGCTGCGCCATCCCGAGAAGGCGCGCTCGCTCGTGCTCGTCGACGGCGGCTTCCCGTTCGAGATCCCGCCGGGCGCCGACCCCGACGACGCGATCGCCGCCGTGCTGGGCCCGGCGATGGCGCGGCTGGACATGACGTTCGAGGACCGCGGCGCCTACCGCGCGTTCTGGCAGCAGCACCCCGCCTTCCAGGGCATCTGGTCCAACGAGATCGACGCGCACGTGCAGCACGACCTGGTCGGCGAGGAGCCCGAGATGCGCTCCGCCTGCCTCAAGGAGGCCGTGCAGGCCAACGGCCGCGAGTTCTTCTCCGACGAGGACGTGCGCACCGCGATCGAGCGCGTCGATGTGCCGCTGACGTTCCTGTGGGCGCCGCGCGGCCTCCAGGACGAGACGCCCGGCCTGTACCGGGAGGAGCGCATCCGCGGCCTCGAGAACGAGCTCATCCCCGAGACCAACCACTACTCGATCCTGCTCGGCGAGCCGGGTGCCCGCCGCGTCGCCTCCGCGATCAGGAAGGCCGCGAAGCCCTGACCTGGTAGATCGACGTGAAGCCCGTCGAGAAGCCGCGCCCCGCGGCGCGCAGGTAGAGCCGCCACACGCGCACGCGCTCCTTGCCGGCCAGGCGCGTCGCCTCGTCGATCCGGTCGTCGAGGTTCCGGGCCCAGTGACGCAGCGTCTCCGCGTAGTCCAGCCGGAAGTCCTCCGCGTGATGGATCTCCAGGCCCGCGCGCTCCATCGCCAGCGCCACGCGCGAGAGGTGCAGCGGCGCGGCGTCGGGGAACACGAAGCGCTCGGAGAACGGACCTGCCTCCGGGTCGCCGACGCGCAGGCGCGCGATGCCGTGGTTGAGCAGCGTCCCGCCGGGCTCCAGCGCGTCGAGCATGTGGCCCATGTAGGCGTCGATGTTCACCGCGCCGACGTGCTCGACCATGCCGATCGAGGAGATCCGGTCGAACCGCTCGCCGCCCAGCTCGCGGTAGTCCTGCACGCGGATGTCCACCTTGTCTGCCACGCCGGCCGCGGCCGCCCGCTCGCGCGCCTTCGCCGCCTGCGGCTCCGACAGCGTGATGCCGGTGACGTGGGCTCCGTGGCGCGAGGCCGCGTGGACGGCGAACGAGCCCCAGCCGCAACCGACGTCGAGCACCCGCATCCCCGGCTGCAGGCCGAGCTTGGTGCACACGAGCTCGAGCTTGGTCTCCTGCGCCTCCTCGAGCGTCTGCGCGCCGCGCGAGAAGATCGCGCACGAGTACGTCATCGACTCGCCGAGGAACAGCTGGAAGAACTCGTTGGAGACGTCGTAGTGGTGGCGGACCGAGCGCTTGTCGCGCGCGATCGAGTGCCGGCGGCCGCGGGGGCGCAGCTCGGCGTCGGGCACGTGCGGGACCGCGCGCAGCGCCCCGGCGCGGACCGCGCCGGCGGCGATCTTGAGCTGCGAGCGCTTCTCGATCGGCGGCGGGCTCCAGGAGTCCAGCAGCTCCAGCGCGCCCTCGACCGAGTCGACGTCGAGCGCCCCGGTCACGTACGCGCGGCCGACGCCGAGCTGGCCGGGGGAGCGGAGCACGTGGCCGAGCGCCTCCGGGGAGCGCAGCGTGAACGTCGGGCCGCCGTTGACCGAGGGCAGCTCCGTCCCGTCCCAGAGCTGGATCCGGAACGGACGCTCGGGGAGCGCCTCCTCCAGCGCCTCGCGCAGTGGTGCCGTGCGGGCGCTCATGCTGCGGCGCGCTTGGCCTGCTTCTCCGGGCTGATGCGGACGACGTCCCATGCCAGCCCGAGCTTCTCGAGGGTGCGGATGACCATCGCGGAGGTGTCGATCTGCCAGCCGCGCATCCCGTGCTCGGCGGAGGTCGGGAACGCGTGATGGTTGTTGTGCCACGACTCGCCGAAGGAGGGGATCGCCAGCCACAGGAGGTTGCGCGACTCGTCCTTGGTCTCGAACGCGCGGCGCCCGAAGAAGTGGCACAGCGAGTTGATCGAGTAGGTCACGTGGTGGAGCACGAGCATCCGCACAGCTCCACCCCACAGCAAGCCGGTGAGAGCCGTATGAATGGAGCCGCCGATCAGCCACCCGAGCAGGAAGGCCGCCACCAGTCCGCCCACGGCCCACGCGAAGAACCACTTGTTCACGAAGCGGATCTGCGGGTCGGCCATCAGGTCGGGCGCGTAGCGCTCGTGGCGGCCGCGCTGGGTGTGGATGAACAGCCAGCCCACGTGCGCGTGCAGCAGTCCGCGCATCGCGCCCTTGAAGCCGTGACCGTGGTCCACGTGGGGCGAGTGCGGATCCCCGGGCTGGTCGGAGAAGGCGTGGTGCTTCCGGTGGTCGG
Source organism: uncultured Solirubrobacteraceae bacterium (assembly GCA_963723395.1). Taxonomy (GTDB): domain Bacteria; phylum Actinomycetota; class Thermoleophilia; order Solirubrobacterales; family Solirubrobacteraceae; genus DATFQI01. The sequence continues at coordinate 212,012 of CAVRQL010000021.1, forward strand.
CGACCCACGAGATGATCGGGCCCTCGATGGCGGCCGAGCCGAGGATGGCGAGCGCGACCTTGACGCCCTTCGTCGTCTTGAACGCGCGGTGCGTGAACAGACGGTGGAAGCCGACGGTGATGCCGAGCCCGGTCGCGACGTACATGATCGCGAACACGATCAGGTCGCTCCAGTACAGCCAGTCGCCCCAGATCTGCCATGCGACGAACAGCAGGGCGAGGATCGGGATCGCGGTGATCGTGCCGGTCAGGAACCGGTTCAGCGTCTCGTTCTCGATCGGCTGGACGTCGTCCTGGGTCGGCGCGGGTATGTCTGTTGCAGTCACGGCTAAGGAATATAGGCTCCGAGGCCCGGAGGAAGGAGACTGATGCAGGGCCTGATGCAGTCATACCCGCTGACGCTCGTGCATGTCTTCGAGCGTGCGGAGCGATTGTTCGGGGACAAGACGATCGCGACCGGCGGCACCCCGACGTCGTACGCCGAGTGGGCGGAGCGCACGCGGCGCCTGGGTGGCGTGCTCGACGATCTGGAGGTCTCGGCCGACGGCCGCGTGGGCACGTTCGCGTGGAACACGACCCGCCACATGGAGCTGTACTTCGCCGCGCCGTGCACCGGCCGGGTGCTGCACACGCTCAACATCCGCCTGTTCCCCGAGCAACTGCAGTTCGTCGCCGACCACGCCGGTGACGAGGTGATCTTCGCCGACCGCTCGCTGCTCAAGCTGCTGTGGCCGCTGATCGACGACCTGCCGTCGGTGCGGTACGTCGTCGTCATGGACGACGGCGAGGGCGAGATCCCGGACGACGAGCGGATCCGCGACTACGAGGAGCTCCTGGCCGCCGCGTCGCCGGTCGAGTTCGCCGTCGAGGACGAGAACAGCGCCGCGGCCATGTGTTACACGAGCGGCACCACCGGCAACCCGAAGGGCGTCGTCTACTCGCACCGGTCGACGGTCCTGCACTCGTTCGGGACGATGCTCGCCGACACGCTGGGCGTCAGCGAGAGCGACACGATCATGCCGGTCGTCCCGATGTTCCACGCCAACGCGTGGGGGCTGTGCCAGGCGGGCGTGATGGCGGGCTCGAACTTCGCGCTCCCCGGCCCCAACATGGCGCCGGCCGCGCTCGCCTCGCTGATGGAGGAGGCCAAGGTCACGCTGGCCGCCGGCGTCCCCACGATCTGGATGGGCGTCATGGACGAGCTCGCCGGCCGCGACTTCTCGGCCCTGCGGCTGATCCTGTGCGGCGGCTCGGCGGTCCCGCGCTCGCTGTCGGAGGCCTACCGCGAGAAGATCGGCCTCCCGATGCTCCAGGGCTGGGGGATGACCGAGACGTCGCCGCTCGCGTCCGTGTCCAGGATCCGCAGCGAGTACGCCGACCGCGACGAGGAGTTCAAGGCCGACCTGCGCGCCACCGCGGGCCTTGTCTCCCCGCTCGTCGACATCCGGATCGTCGAGCCCGGAGACCGACGAGGAGCAGCCGTGGGACGGCGAGGCGCGCGGCGAGCTGCAGTGCGCCGGGCCGTGGATCGCCGCGGGCTACTTCGGCGGCGACGGCGCCGCGCAGTTCACCGACGACGGCTGGCTGCGGACCGGCGACGTGGCGGTGATCACGCCCGACGGCTACATCAAGCTCGTCGACCGCACCAAGGACCTCGTCAAGTCCGGCGGCGAGTGGATCAGCTCGGTCGAGCTGGAGAACGAGATCATGGCTCACCCGCAGGTCAAGGAGGCCGCGGTGATCGGCATCCAGGACCAGAAGTGGGGCGAGCGCCCGCTGGCCTGCGTCGTGCCCGAGCAGGGCGCAGAGCTGAGCCCCGACGACATCCGCGGCTTCCTCGACGGGCGCGTGGCGAAGTGGTGGATCCCGGAGTCGATCGAGTTCATCGACGAGGTCCCCAAGACGTCGGTCGGCAAGTTCTCCAAGAAGACCCTCCGGGAGCAGTTCGCCGAGGTCGCCACTTAGTGGCTCCACCGATCTCAGAACAGGAGCTGGCGCTCGCCGCGCGCAACCACGGGCTGCCGCTCGAGGCTCTGCGCTGGCCGGTGACGCCGCTCGGCCTCCACTACCTCCTGATCCACTACGACATCCCCGCGGTCGACCCGGACGCGTGGCGGCTGGAGGTCGGCGGGCGCGTCGAGAACGAGCTGTCGCTGTCGCTGCGGGAGCTGCGCGAGGACTGGCCCCAGGAGACGCGCACGGTGACGATGGAGTGCGCGGGCAACGGCCGCGCGCGGTTCGAGCCGCACGTGGTCAGCCAGCCGTGGCTGCTGGAGGCGGTCGGGACGGCGCAGTGGACGGGCGTGCTCGTCGCCGACCTGCTGGCCGAGGCGGGCGTCGCCCGCAACGCGCGCGAGGTGCTGTTCACCGGGCTGGACCGCGGCGTCGAGGGCGGTGTCGAGCAGAGCTACCAGCGATCGCTGCCGCTCGACGAGGCCAACGACGGCCCGCTGCTCGCCCACACCGTCAACGGCGAGCCGCTGCCGCCACAGCACGGCTTCCCGCTGCGGCTGGTGGTGCCGGGCTGGTACGGGATGACGAGCGTGAAGTGGCTCGCGCGGATCGACCTGCTCGACAAGCCGTTCGACGGCTACCAGCAGGCCGTCGGCTACCGGATGCGCGCCCACGAGGACGACCCGGGCACGCCGGTGACGCGGATCATGCCGCGCGCGCTGATGGTCCCGCCGGGGATCCCGGACTTCATGACCCGCAAGCGGAGCCTGCCGGCCGGGCCGGTGCGGCTCGAGGGCCGCGCATGGTCCGGGTGGGGCGCGATCGAGGCGGTCGAGGTGTCGGCCGACGGCGGCGCGACGTGGGAGGAGGCCGCGCTCGGCGAGGTGCCGGAGCCGGGCGCCTGGCGCGGCTGGACCCATGAGTGGGACGCGCAGCCGGGCGAGCACGAGCTGTGCTGCCGCGCGCGTGACGACGCCGGCAACGCGCAACCGGTCGAGGCGGACTGGAACGTGGGCGGCTACGCCAACACCTCGGTGCAGCGCGTGCCGGTCACCGTCACGTGAGCGGCCTGCACGCGGCCGTCGAGAGCTTCGTCGCCGACACCGTCCTCCCGAATGTGGAGGCGTGGGACCGCGCCGACGAGCTGCCGCGCGCGGCGCTCGAGGAGCTCGCCCGGTTGGGCGTGGCGGGCGCGCTCGTGCCCGACGCCTACGGCGGCCCGGGGCTCGGCGTCGCCGACCTCGTGCCGGTGTGGCGGACGCTCTCGCACGGTTGGATCTCGCTGACCGGCGCGGTCAACCCGACCGGGCTCGCCACCGCGCTGCTGCTGCGCCACGGCACCGAGTCCCAGCGGCGCTCCTGGCTGCCGGGGATCGCGCGCGGGGCGGTGCTCGCCTCGTTCTCGATCACCGAGCCGCAGGCGGGCAGCGACCTGGGGCGGATCGAGATGGCCGCGCGACCGCGCGAGGGCGCTGGCCTCGTGCTCGACGGCGAGAAGCGCTGGGTGGCGGGCGGCGCGTCCTCGGAGGTGGTGTTCATGCTCGCCGAGGTCGACGGCGAGCCGTCGTGCGTCGTGCTCCCGGCCGAAGGGCGCGGCGGGCAGGGCTGGGCGGTCGAGGACCTCGACAAGGTCGGCTACCGCGGCGTCGAGTCGGCTGCCTACCGGTTCGACGGCTTCGAGGCGGCCGGCGCCGAGGTGCTGGGGGACGCGCCCGGCGAGGGCGCCAGGCAGATGCTCGACGCGCTCGACGTCGGGCGCGTCAACGTCGCGTGTCGCGCGCTCGGCATCCTGGACCGCTGCATCGCCTGCGCGGTCGAGGAGTGCACGACGCGCGAGGTCGGCGACGGGCTGCTCGGAGACCACACGCACGCGCAGCTGCGGGTCGGGGAGCTCGTCGCCCGCCGGGTGGTCGTCGAATCCTCGGTGCAGCGGGCCGCGGCGGCGGTCGACGCGCGCGACGACGCGGCGCGCGAGCTGTCCACGGCGACGAAGGTGTTCGCCTCCGACACGGCGGTGTGGGCGGTCGACGTCGCGTCGCGACTTGCCGCGAGCCGCTCCTACGCCGCCGGCGACGAGCTCGCCCGCCTGCGCCGCGACGCGCCGCAGACCCAGATCGGCGAGGGCGCCAACGACGCCCTGCTGCTCGCGCTCTCCCGGCCCGCCCTCCGCAGGGAGCCTAGGCGGCGAGCGGCGCGACGGTGCGGTTGCGGCCCGAGCGCTTGGCGTCGTAGAGCGCGTCGTCGGCCGCGGCCAGCAGCGTCGCGCGGTCGACGGGCGCGTCCTGGGACGCGACGCCGGCGCTGATCGTGATCGCGGTCTCCCCGCCACCTGCGGCCACCGTCCTGCGGATCCGCTCGGCAGCGGCGAACGCGGCGTCGGCGCCGGCGCCGGGCATGACGATGAGGAACTCCTCGCCGCCGAGCCGCGCCGCGACGTCGATGCCGCGCACCTGCTCGCGGATCGTCTCGCCGAGCCAGGTCAGCACGCGGTCGCCGACGTCGTGGCCGTGGTCGTCGTTGACGAGCTTGAAGTGGTCGATGTCGATGGCGATCGCGCTGAGCGGCGTGTCCTCCCGGCGCGAGCGGGCGAGCTCGAGGTCCATCCGCTCCTGGAAGCCGCGGCGGTTCAGCAGCCCGGTCAGCGGGTCCAGGCGCGCCTCGGAGGTCAGCCGCTGGACCATCTCCTCGCGGCGCGCGGTCAGCGCGTAGACGACGGCGGCGACCACGAGCACGGAGCCCGTGACGTCGATCCAGCGGTCCAGGTTGCCCATCGGGCCCGTCATGGTCGTCAGCGCGATGCCGTGGACGAGGCCGATCCACGCGACGATGAAGATCGTGCCGTTGCGGCCGTAGAAGTGCGCCATCCACAGCGCGGGCCACATGTAGAACACGGCCGCGTCCGTGTAGCCCTGGGTCGTCGCGAGGGCCACGGCGATCATCGCCGCGCCGATCGGCCCGAGCGGCGCGAGCGCGCGGCGGCCGAGGTGCGGCCCGATCAGGAAGGTCAGCAGCGTCAGTACGAGCGCGCCGATGCTGGGGCCCATCGAGAACGGCGGGCCACCGGGGAACATGCCCTCGACGAGCCCGATCGTCGCCGCGCCGCCATAGATGGCGGCGGCGCTGTACGCGATCGACTTGGTCTCCCTCGATTGGGCCATCTCCCCGTTAGATCGGCGCGGGGAGGACGGCCTTGACGAAACGGGCGCCGCCGCGCGGCGGCGCCCGCTCCGGGGGATCAATCGTCGGCGAACCCGGTGAGCCGCAGCGACACCGCGCGGATGCTGCCGGTGTCGAGGGCGAACGTGTCCGCCACGTTCAGCGTCCACGTCCCGTCGGCCTGGCCGAGCACGTTGGCGAGCGGTGTCGCGGGCAGCCAGTCTCCGGTGAACGGCGCGGCCCCGAAGAGCGCGTCGCCGAAGTCCCGCGTCGCGCCGTCGTGGAACACCGCCTGGCAGATGTTGTTGCCGCTCGTGCCGCCGTCGTCGAACACGGTGGCGGTGCGCCCGCCAGGGGCGGTGAGCGTGCCCACCAGGTCGCCCACGTACGTGTGGTCGATCCCGACGGTCGTCGATCCGGCCGTCGTGTTGCACGTCGTGCCGTCGACCGACAGCGCCGCCCTGGACGCGTAGCCGAAGCCCGCGACCGGGATCTCGACGCTCGCGCCGGCCGGATCGGCGTCCGGGATCGCCACGGCCGGGCCGGTGTAGGAGAACACCTGGGGCGGCGTCGTGGCCGGGCGGCCGGTCGGGATGGTGAGCGTCGACGACGTCGGCGAGAACGTCCCGTCGAACGTGACCCGCACGGTCACCCGCACCGGCCTCCCGAGCGGGTAGCCGTCCGCCAGCGCGATCGTGAAGCGCCGCGACCTCGTCGACTTGCGGGCGATCGTCCCGTAGCTCGACGTGCGCGGCGTGATCGTCGCCCGCGCGTCGTCGGTCGCGATGCGCGCGACCACGTTGGGGGCGGCGCCGTCGCCGCGGTTGGTCACGGGGATCGACAGCGCCCCGCTCTCACCCGGCTCCAGGAACGCGTCGCCGTCGCCGGCGGGCGTCACCGACGGATCGCCGGCCTCGGCCAGCGGCTGCGGCGTCAGCCCCGTGTAGTCGGTGACCAGATCGGCGCGGATGAGGCCCTCTCCGGTCCGCGAGTCCACGCCGGCGGGCACGAGGTCGAGCGCGGTCGCGTCGAACGCCTCCCGCACGTCGTCGCTCGTGGCGCCCAGGTTGCCGGACAGCACGAGCCCGGCGATCGCCGCCGCGTGCGGCGCCGCCGCCGAGGTCCCGAAGAACGGGTCGAACCCGCCGACGGAGGTCGTGACGCCGTCGGCCGCGGTGATGTCGGGCTTCTGGCGCACCTCGCTTCCGCCCGCGATCGGCGTGCCGTCGGCCTCGAAGAACACGCGCCGGGGGCCGTCGGACGTGAAGCGCTCCGGCAGCTGCGCGCGCGTGAACGGGTCGGGGGCCGGACCGGCCGGGTTGGGCGGATCGCCGGGCTCCAGATCGAACGGCAGCGGGTCGTCGGCCGGGGCGGCCGCCGTGCTGAACGCGCCCTCCACGGCCGAGTGCCCGCGGGTGACGCCGGGCGTCGTGAAGGCCTGCAGCCCGCCCGCGGGCTCGAAGCGCCCGCCCAGGGCGGACACCTGCAGGTAGCGGTTGGCGCCGCGGAACTTCACGACCGCCAGGCGGACGCCGCCGAGCGGGACTCCAAGGATCTCGTACGGGTCGTCGTCGCCGTTCTGCACCGACTGCGAGAAGGCGAGCACTTCGCCGGCCGCGTCGAACACGTACATGTCGTAGTCGTTGCCCGAGGCGCCCAGCGGGTCGGCCCAGTACAGCGTCACAGGGGCGCCCGCGCTCTCCGGTGTGACCGGCTCGTACACCTGCACGCCGCTGCCCGGGTCGAAGTCGTGCGCGTCGCCCACGAACTTCCCGACGCTCTGGCCGGAGGCGGCGTAGTCGCGCTCGTAGTTGCCGGACGTGCGGTCGATGACGTTGCCCTCGTTGCCGGCCGAGCTGAAGTACAGCGCCCCGTCGTCGAGCACCGCGGCCACCGACTGCGCGATCGGGCCGTCCTGGAACGGCGACTCGTTGAAGTAGAGGACGTCGTCGACGATCACGTCGCAGCCGGCCTCGGAGCGCAGCGCGCGGATGTTGTCCGCGAACGAGGCGTCGCTCGTGAACGCCGTCGCGAAGCCGAGGTCGGCGCCCGGCGCGAGGTCGTGGAGGATCTCCAGCATCGCCGTGCCCTCGTCGCCGTCGCCGGCCTGCCCGGGGAGCACGTCGACGTCGGGCAGCTCGCCGGTCTCCTCGGACTCGTCGAGCGAGTCGACGCCGTCGGAGAGCGCGCACAGCTTCACGCCGATGCCGGTGACGCCGCTCTCGGCGCGGACGTCGTCGGCTGCGTGCGCCGCGTCGCCCTCGGAGGTGTGGACGGCCAGCGGAGCGATCTGCGCGGCGCGCAGCGCGCGCGCCAGGCGCGTCCGCCTTGGCGGCCTTCGACTCCGTGGAGACCGTGCGGGTCATGCGCGCGGTGATCGCGCCGACCGCCGCGTCCACGCGGCGCACGGCCGCGAGGCCCGCGATCTTCTCGAGCGCGTCCATCGGCACGGAGGCGCGGATCGAGCCGACCCGCCGCGACGCATATTCGACCTTCGCGCCCGCGTCGGCCAACTGCCCGAGCAGCTTCTGCGAGACCTGCGCGCGGATGTCCACCTCGGTGGTCTCCGCGGCGGTGACCTTCACGCCGGTGCGCAGCTGCGGCGCGGCCGTGCGGATCTTCCCGCCCGCACGGCGCCGGAGCTCGACCGACAGCCGGCTGTCGAGCTTGCGCTCGGCCGGCGAGAGATCCTTCTTGACCGCCTGCAGCGCGGCGACCTGCTCCGCCGCCTTCCCGCTCAGCCCCGGCTCTGCCGCCTGGGCCGCCGCGGCGCCGGATGTGGCCATGCCGACGATGGCGCTGGCCGCAGCCAGTCGCCGCACGCGCAGAGCATGCACTTGCGCCTCCCGTTCGACTTCCCGCGCCGCCCGCCCTGGGGAGCGGACCGGCGCCTCCGGGGCAGGAAACTACCCCTGCGTCCGACCGCGGTAAAGCGCGTTTGTCAGATCACCGTGCGCGGGCCTGCTGGAAGCGGTCCGTGACGTCGTCCTGGGGCACGGGGTGCCAGTCCTCGGCCGACTCCAGCCACGCCCGCCACGAGGGGCGGATGCCGGGATCGCCGTCCAGCGCCCCGAGCCGCACGACCACGGACGGCCCGTCGAGCGTGCCGCCGAACACGTGCCCGCCGCACGTCGCGCAGAACGACTTCGGGAGCCCGGTCTCGGGCTGCCACGCGCGGACGTTCTCCGCGCCCTCGGTGATCGCGAACCCGTCAGAGGAGACGATCGCGTTGGATGACCACAGCGCACCGCTGCGCCGCTGGCATCGCTTGCAGTGACAATGCCCGGCGCTGTCGAAGGGCTTCGTCACCTCGAACTTCACGGCACCGCACGCACACTGCCCGCTGAGTGGGGTCGTATCTTGCATTCGAGCACCATATGGCCATGCGCGCCGTCGTGATCAGCGAGTTCGGGCCGCCCGAGGTACTGCGCCCGCAGGACGTCCCCGAGCCCGAGGGCGGGGCGATCGTCGAGGTCGCCTTCGCGAGCGTCACGTTCGTGGAGACGCAGGTCCGCGCCGGCCGCCCGCCCGTGGCGGCGATGGCGCCCGCGCTCCCGGCGATCCTCGGCAACGGCGTCGGCGGCCTGCTCGGCGGCGTGCCGGTCGTCTCCACCACCGGCGGCTCCGGCGGCTACGCCGAGCGCGCCGCGGCGGCGGATCCGATCGAGGTGCCCGAGGGCGTGTCGCTGGCCGACGCCACCGCGCTGCTCGCCGACGGCCGCACCGCGATCGGCCTGATGGAGGGTGCCGGCGTGCGCCCCGGCGACGTCGTGCTCGTCGAGGCCGCGGCCGGCGGCGTCGGCGGCCTGCTCGTGCAGCTCGCGCGCACCGCGGGCGCACGCGTGATCGGGGCGTCGAGCAAGCCCGAGGCGGTGCAGGGCGCGGAGCCCGTCGACTACACGCAGGCCGGGTGGTCGGACGGTCTCGAGGTCGACGTCGTGTTCGACGGCGTGGGCGGCGAGATCGGCCGCGCCGCGTTCGAGGCCCTGCGCCCCGGCGGGCGGATGAGCTCCTACGGCGCCGCAGGCGGAGCCTTCACCTCGATCGCGCGAGGACGAGGCCGCCGCCCGCGAGGTGACGCTGGTCCGCGGCGCCAGGCCCTCGCCGGAGGAGATGCGCGCCCGCACCATCACCGCGCTGGCCGAGGCGGCGGCGGGCCGGCTGCGGCCGGTGATCGGCCAGACCTTCCCGCTCGAGCGCGCCGCCGACGCGCACGCCGCGATCGAGTCGCGGCGCACGGTCGGCAAGACGCTGCTCACCTCCTGACGCGCAGCACCACCGCGGCCAGCACGGCGGCGGCGAGCATCACGGCGGCCTCGACGGAGAACGCCGCCGAGAACCCCTCGGTCAGCGCGCTCGCGGGGTTCGCGCCCGACGCCGCGACCTCACCGGTCCGGTCGGTGGCGATCGTGATCATCACGGCGATCCCGATCGCGCCGCCGATCTGCTGCGCGCTCGTCATCAGCCCGGAGGCGAGCCCGCCGTCGCGCTCCTCGGCGTCGCCCGTCGCCAGGCCCATCACCGGCACGAACGCGATCCCGAGCCCGGCGGCCACGACCACCAGCGAGGGCAGGACGCCGCCCGCGTAGCTGCTGTCGACGCCCAGCGTGCTCATCAGGTACAGCCCGAGCGCGGCGAGCACGAGCCCGGCCGCCACCGGAAAGCGCGCGTCGATCCGGTCCGGCAGCCGCCCGATGGCGCCCGACGCGATGCCCATCGTGACGCTGAACGGCAGGAACGCCAGCCCGGTCTCCAGCGCCGACAGCTCCAGCACCCGCTGGAGGTAGAGCGTCTGGAAGAAGAACATCGCCAGCAGCCCACCGGCGGCGATGAACACCACGGCGTCCGCCCACATCGCGCGGGTGCGGCGCAGCAGCTCGCGCGGGAGCAGCGGGGAGGACGAGCGCCGCTCGGTGAGCGCGAACACGAGCGCCAGCACGGCGGCGCCCGCGAAGCCGGCCAGCGAGCGGGCCGAGGTCCAGCCCTCGCCGTCGGTCTCCACCACGGTGAACACGAGCAGCAGCAGCGCGGCGGTGGCGAGCAGCGCGCCGGCCACGTTGGGCGCGGGGCGGGCGGTGCTCGCGTCGAAGTCCGGCAGCACCCGCGGCACGGCGGCGAGCGCGAGCGCGGCCACCGGCAGGTTGACGAGGAAGATCCAGCGCCAGTCGGCCACCTCGACCAGCACGCCGCCGGCGATCAGCCCGGTCGCGGCGCCGAGGCCCATCAGCGCGGCCCACGCCGACAGCGCGCGGCGGCGCTCCGGGCCCTCGGGGAAGGTGTGCAGCAGGATCGCCAGCGCGGCGGGGGAGAGCAGCGCGGCGGTGATGCCCTGCGCGGCGCGCGCGCCGACGAGCACCTCGGCGGAAGGAGCCAGCCCGCACAGCGCCGAGGCGGCGGCGAAGCCGGCCAGCGCGAGCGAGAACAGCCGGCGCGGGCCGAAGCGGTCGGCGAGCCGCCCGCCGATCAGCAGGAACCCGCCGAAGGTCAGCAGGTACGCGTTCACGACCCAGGAAAGAGACGACTCGCTGAAGCCGAGGTCCGACGCGACCGTCGGCAGCGCCACGTTCACGATCGTGTCGTCCACGAGCAGCATGAACTGCGCGACGCAGGCGAGCAGGAGGATCAGCCCGGGGCGGGCGATGGCGCGAGGCGCGGGTGGAGCCAGGGTGGCGGACATGCGAGCAGTCTTTCTACGAGTGGAGAAGAATGTTCTACAGTTGTAGAAGATGTCCGCGCCGCTGTCAAACTCCCGCCGGATGGCGACGATCCGCACCGACCGGCGCGCGCTGCTGCTCGACGAGGCCCGCGCGCTGATCGCGGGCGGCGGCCTCGCCGCGGTCACCCACCGCACGGTCGAGAAGGCCGCGGGCGTGCCACACGGGTCCGTGACGTACTACTTCGGCAGCCGCGACGGGCTCGTGCTCGCGCTCGTCGACACGATGGTCGAGGAGTGCGAGGCGATGGTGGCCGGCATCGCGCAGCGGGCGGCCTCGGCCGGCGACGTCGAGGACATCGCGCGCGCGATCGCCGCCTGGATGGACGACAACGTCGAGATGCACCTGGCGCGCATGGAGCTGGAGCTCGCCGCCGCGCGCGACCCGCGCCTCGGCGAGCGGATGACCGACGCCGCGCGGGTGTTCTGGAACCTCTGCGTGCCGATCGCCGCGGCCACCGGCTCCGACGATCCGGAGCGCGACGGCCGCGGCATGGCCGCGATGGTGGATGGGCTGCTGCTGGACCGCCTGTCGCACCCCGGCCAGTCGCATGAGCTCCTGGTCGGGGCGCTGCGGCGGATCCTTACGCCGCCAGCCTGAGCGGCTCGTGGGCGGGAGTGGCGGACAGCGCGATCGCGCCGTCCTCGTCGGTCGCCCGCACGTGCGAGCCCTCGGGCAGCTCGCCGGCGAGGATCGCCCGCGTGAGCTCCTTCTCCAGCGTGCGGCGCACGTGGCGCTGCAGCGGCCGGGCGCCGAACTCCTCGTCGAAGCCCTCGCGCGCCAGGCGCGAGACCAGCTCCTCGGAGACCTCGAGCGTGATCCCGCGCTGCTCGGCGAGCCGCTCCGCGACCCGCTCGACGATCAGCCCGGCGATCTCCTCGACCTGCGGCGCGCTCAGCGGCCGGAAGGTGACGATCTCGTCGATCCGGTTGAGGAACTCCGGCAGGAAGGCCGACTTGGCGGCGGCCAGCATCCGGTCGTCATCGGCCGCCGGCTCGGAGGCCGTGAAGCCGATGCCGCGCTTCGCGCGCCCGGCGCCGAGGTTGGAGGTCATGACGATCACCGCGTTGGTGAAGTCGACCGTCCGGCCCTCGCCGTCGGTGAGCCGCCCGTCGTCCATCAGCTGCAGCAGGACGTTCCAGACCTCCGGGTGGGCCTTCTCGATCTCGTCGAGGAGGATCACGGAGTAGGGGCGCCTGCGCACCGGCTCGGTCAGCTGGCCGCCGTCGCCGTACCCGACGTAGCCGGGGGGCGAGCCGATCAGCCGCGCCACCGTGTGCGGCTCGCGGAACTCGGACATGTCGATGCGGACCAGCGCCTTCTCGGTCGCGAACAGCCGCTCCGAGAGCGCCTTGACCAGCTCGGTCTTGCCGACGCCGGTCGGGCCCAGGAACAGGAAGGTCCCGAGCGGGCGGTCGCTCTCGGACAGGCCGACGCGGGCGCGCCGGACGGTGTCCGCGACGACCTCGACGGCCTCCTCCTGGCCGACGACGCGCCGGTGCAGGTCGACCTCGAGGTCCTGCAGGCGCTCGAGCTCGCCCGCGACCAGCTCGCCCACCGGGATCCCGGTGCGCGCGGCGATCACGGACGCGATCTCGGCCTCGCCGACCTCGGTCGGGACGTCGCCGGAGATGTCCGCGACCCGCGACTCCAGCGAGTCGATCTCGATCTTGATGCGGCCGGCGTCCTCGTAGGCCTCGGCGTCCACCGCGGCCTGCTTCTCGGCCCTCAGGGCCTCGGCGCGGGCGCGCAGCTTGTCGGCCTCCGGGTCCGCTCCGCGCAGCTTCACGCGCGCGGCGGCCTGGTCGACCAGGTCGATCGCCTTGTCCGGCAGCCGGTACTCGGTCACGTAGCGGTCCGACAGGCTCGCCGCGGCGGCGAGCGCGTCGTCGGTGATCGTCACGCGGTGGTGGTCCTCGTACGCGCTCCGCAGGCCGTGCAGGATCGCGACCGTCTCCTCGACGGTCGGCTCCTCGACGGTCACCGGGGAGAAGCGCCGCGCCAGCGCGCCGTCGCGCTCGATCGAGCGGTACTCGGCCAGCGTGGTGGCGCCGACCATGCGCAGCTCGCCGCGGGCGAGCAGCGGCTTGAGCATGTTGGCGGCGTCCATCGCGCCCGCGGCCTGGCCGGCGCCGAGCACGGTGTGCAGCTCGTCGACGAACAGGACGATGCGGCCCTCGGCCGCGACGACCTCGGCGAGCGCGGCCTTCAGCCGCTGCTCGAACTGGCCGCGGTACTGGGCCCCGGCGAGCATGCCGGAGAGGTCGAGCGTCACGACGCGGGCGTCGCGCAGGGTCTCGGGGACGTCGCCGTCCGCGATCCGCAGGGCCAGGCCCTCGACGATCGCGGTCTTGCCGACGCCGGCCTCGCCGATCAGCACGGCGTTGTTCTTGCGGCGGCGGGCGAGGATCTCGACCGTCTGCTCGATCTCGTCCGCGCGCCCGATCACCGGGTCGATGCGGCCGTCCTTCGCCTCGGCGGTCAGGTCGTGGCCGAACTCGTCCAGCGCGGGGGTGCCGGAGCCCGGCGTCTCGGCGGGGCGGCGCGCCTCGCGGGCCGGGCCCGTGGAGGCGATCAGCTCGCCGGCGCAGACCTCGCAGAAGGTCACGGCGCGGCGCCCGCCTTCAGCCGCGAGCACCAGCCGTACCGTGCCCGGCCGCTGGCCGCAGTTCGCGCATAGCTGCGCGTTCGGTGTGGTGGGGAAGTCCATCATCAGTCTCCAAAGATCTCAGTCAGGGCCACTGAGATTAGCGGGTACTTCAATAAGTAAAGTGAGGCGCGTCACTGGTACCGTGCGGGCGCATGGCCGTCCCCCGCCTGCGCGTCCCCAACGTCCAGCCAGGCGGATCGCTGCGCCAGGCTGCCGGGCTGACCTCCGACGAGGTCGAGCTCTACCACCGCACCTACACGACACTGCTGCGCTCCTCCGGCGAGACGCACCTGCGCGTGCTGGAGCCCTCGCACGCGGCCATGAACTCCAGCCTGCACCCGCTCGCCGCCGACAGCGAGCCGGACCTCGGCGCCTTCATGTACTCGATGCGCCGCCTCCCGGCCGACATCTGGAAGGCGGCGGTGATCGTGATGGGCCAGGAGGCGATCGTCTTCCGCCGCGCCGGGTTCGGCAGCATCGAGGAGTGGGACGCCGTCGAGGCCCCCGCCCGCCGCCGGCGCTGGTTCGACAACGGGACCGGCACGCTGGCCGTGCTGCTCGCGTCGACGTCCGACCTCGACGACCTGATCCCGACGCTGGTCGCGTACCAGATCGAGTGGAACAAGCTGCACGCCGCGCTGCGCTCGGGCGGGCGTCCCGGCGACGGCGGCGATCCCGATCCGGAGGCGTGCGCCGAGGCCTACGGCGGCGCCGAGGACGACTGGATCCGCGTGCGCGACGCATGGGACGGCACGCTGAGCGACTTCCTCGACGAGGTCCACGACCGCCGCCTGAACCTGCGCATCCGCATGCTCGGCGGCAGCCAGGTCGGCTACGCGCGGGTCACCCGGCGCTGGATGGGCCCGATCCGCGCCGCCATGCACGAGCAGGGCCTCGCCGACCGCCCGCTGTACTTCGTCTCCTCCAACACGCACTCGCTCGTGAACCTCCTCACGGAGACCGCGCGGGCGCGGGAGCCCGAGATCGTGGCCCACATCGACGCCCACGGCCCCGAGTACCTGCGCGGCGAGCTGGAGCGCTTCCGCGAGGGCCGCGCCGAGGGCTCGTGGGAGAACTTCCTCTACTACGGCGCGCGCCTGTACTTCGAGAGCCTCCCCGAGGAGAGCCAGGAGTGGCAGCGCCGCTTCTCGATCGAGCGCGCCGCCGGCATCACCCACCTCTCCAGCCGCACCGCGCTGCGCGTGTCGGCGCAGGTGATGGCGCTCGACCGGCTCGACCCCGCCGGGTTGGACCCGCGCCTCGGCCCGATCGAGGCCCAGCGCCTGAAGGACTCCGGCGCCGTGATCGTCAACATCGAGTATCCGCTCGGCCTCGCCGCCTACAACATCCTGCGCGAGCTCACCGAGGGCAGCGACATGCTGCGCGGCGCCTACGTGCTCGGCAAGGCGGCGACGCTCAACGCCGACGTCGGCGACGTCCTGATCTCGGGGGTCATCCACGACGAGCACTCGGGCTCGACGTACTGGCTCGACAACGCGTTCTCGTTCGACGACATCGCGCCGTTCCTGATCTTCGGCAGCGGGCTGGACAACCAGCGCGCGGTGACGGTCAAGAGCACGTTCCTGCAGAACCGCGGCTACCTCGACTTCTACTACCGCGAGGCCTACACGGTGGTGGAGATGGAGGCCGGGCCGTTCTGCAACGCCGTCTACGAGGTGGCCGACGCCGATCGCTACCCGGTCGGCGAGGCGGTCTCCTTCGCCAAGCTCCCGATCGACTTCGGCGTGATCCACTACGCCTCTGACACGCCGTACACCCAGGCGCGCACGCTCGGCGCCTCCGGTCTGAGCTACTACGGCATGGACTCCACGTACGCCTCGTCGGTGGCGATCCTGCGCAGGATCCTCACCCTCGAGGGCGTGCTCGCGCCCAGCTGACGTTTACGCCCCGGCTACCGGGTTATGCCTAAGAGCGGTGGGAGCTCGGACACGGGGGTGGCTCATCCCGTTGATCGCGCTGCTGTGCGTGGTGCCGGTGGCGGGTTGCGGGACAGGGAGCGGGAGCGAGCGCGCTGACGCGCTCACCATCGCGCTGGCCGAGGACCCCGACGAGCTGGACCCCACGATCTCCTCGACGTTCGTGGCCCGGATCGTCTTCGCGCACATGTGCGAGAAGCTCTACGACGTCGGCGACGGGCTGAGCGTCGTGCCGCAGCTCGCCTCCGAGCTGCCGAAGGCGAGCGAGGACGGGAAGACCGTCACGATCCCGCTGCGCCAGGGGCTGAAGTTCAACGACGGCACGGCGTTCGATGCCGCGGCCGTCAAGCAGTCTCTGGACCGCCACCGCACGCTGGAGGCGTCCTCGCGCTCCGGCGAGCTCGAGCCGGTGAGCTCCGTCGAGGTCGTCGACGACCACACGGTGCGGCTGAAGCTCACCCAGCGGTTCGCGCCGCTGACCTCGCTGCTGGCCGACCGCGCCGGGATGATCATGTCCCCCAAGGCGCTCGATGCGCTGGGCGACAAGTTCAGCTCCAAGCCGGTCTGCGTCGGCCCGTTCAAGTTCAAGGAGCGCGTCGCGTCCGACCGCATCGTGCTCGAGCGCGCGCCCGACTACTACGACGCGGCGAAGGTCTCGCTGCGCGAGATCACCTTCAAGATCATCACCGAGGGCCCGGTGCGCGCGTCCAACCTGCGCTCGGGCGACGTCGACATCGCCGAGCGCCTGGAGCCGATCGACGTCGTCTCGATCAAGGGCGACGACTCGATCCACCTGACCGAGCGCACCTCGCTCGGCTACCAGGGGATCACGCTCAACGTCGGCAACACGGACGGCGTCGGCAAGCCGTTCAAGACCCGCGACACGCCGCTCGCGAAGCACCCCGAGCTGCGCGAGGCGTTCGAGGACACGCTGGACCGCGACGTCATCAACAAGGTCGTCTTCTTCGGCGAGAACGTCCCCGGCTGCAGCGCGGTCTCGCCGGTGTCCAAGCTCGAGCCGGACCTCGAGTGCCCGGGGCGCGACATCGAGAAGGCGAAGCGGCTGATCGCCGAGTCCGGCGTCAAGACCCCGATCGAGCTCCCGCTGATGGTCGAGGCGAGCTCGCAGACCATCCGCCTCGGCGAGGTCGTCCAGGCGATGGCCAAGGAGGCCGGCTTCGCGGTCAAGGTGCAGCCGACCGAGTTCACCACCGCGCTGGACCGCGCCGACGCGGGCGACTACGACTCGCTGAACGTCGGCTGGTCGGGCCGCGTGGACCCGGACGGCAACCTCTTCAACCACCAGTCCTCGACGGGGCCGCTGAACTACGCGGGGGCCGCGGACAAGGCGATCGACGACCAGCTCAACGCCGCCCGGGCGGAGAGCGACCCGGAGCAGCGCAAGGCGCTCTACCGGAAGATCCTCGCGGACGTCCGCGCCCGCCGCTCGACGATCGTGCTCTACCACGACAAGCTCGTGCTCGGCACGCGGCAGGGGATCAGCGGCGTGGAGATGCGCGCCGACGGCCTGCCGCGCCTGAGCTTCGCGCGGAAGGAGGATTGACGTGGCCGGCTATCTCCTGCGCCGTGCCGGCGCCGCCGTGATCGTGCTGCTCGTGGCGAGCATCGTCGTGTTCGTCGGCATACGCGCGCTGCCCGGCGACCCGGCGCTCGCGCTGGCCGGGGAGGACCGCAGCGAGGAGGGCCTGGCCGAGACGCGCGAGAAGTACGGGCTCGACGACCCGGTGCCCGTGCAGTACGTCCGCTACGTGGGCAACGTCCTCCAGGGCGACCTCGGCGACTCCTCTCGGACGGGGCTCGACGTGCGCGACACGATCGTCGACCGCCTGCCGATCACGATCGAGCTGGCGCTGCTGAGCATGGGGTTCGCGATCATCCTGGGGATCGGGGCGGGGGTGGTCTCCGCGGTGCGGCGGGGCCAGGCGGCCGACTACTTCGCCAACCTCGCGGCGTTGCTCGGGCTCTCGCTGCCCAACTTCTGGCTCGGGCTGGTGCTGATCCTGATCTTCTCCGTCAGCCTCGGCTGGCTGCCCGCGTCCGGCTTCGTCGCGTTCAGCGAGAGCCCGGCCGACAACCTCCAGCGGATGATCCTGCCCGTCGTCGTGCTCGGGAGCGGCCTCGCGGCGCTGATCATGCGCCAGACCCGCGCTTCGATGCTGGACTCGCTGAGCGCCGACTACGTGCGCACGGCCCGCGCCAAGGGCCTCTCCGAGCGCGAGGTCGTCGGCTCGCACGCGCTGCGCAACTCGCTGATCACCGTCGTGACCGTGATCGGGTTCGAGCTGGGCACGATCATCTCCGGCGCTGTCGTCACCGAGCAGGTCTTCGTGCTCCCGGGCTTCGGGAAGCTGACCATCGACGCGGTGTTCCAGCGCGACTTCCCGGTCATCCAGGGCGTGGTGCTGTTCACGACCTTCGCCTACGTGGTCATCAACCTCGTGGTCGACCTCCTGTACTCGGTGATCGACCCGCGCATCCGCGTGGCGGGGAGGGCGTCATGACCGCCGCGGCGATCGACATCGTCCCCAAGAGCGCCGCCGCCGAGCGGCGCGGGATCCTGCGGCGGCGCTTCGCGCGGCGCAAGCTGGCCGTGGCCGGGCTGGTCGTGGCGGTCGGCTTCATCCTGGTGGCGATCTTCGCGCCGCTCATCGCGCCCTACGACCCGGCGGAGACCGACTTCGACACGGTGCTGCAGTCGCCGTCGTGGTCGCACCTGTTCGGCACCGACGAGCTGGGCCGCGACGTGCTCTCGCGCGTGATCTACGGTGCCCGCGCCTCGCTGGCGGTCGGCCTGCTGGCGACGCTCATCGGCCTCGTCATCGCGGTCCCGCTGGGGCTGATCGCCGGCTACTTCGGCGGCTGGGCGGACCCGGTCGTCTCGCGCGTGACCGACGTGCTGCTCGCGTTCCCGTGGCTGATCATCGCCGTCGGGCTGGCCGCGATCCTCGGGCCGTCGCTGCTCAACGCCGCGATCGCGCTCGGCGTGTTCGTGATCCCGCGACTGGTGCGCGTGGTGCGGGCGGAGACGCTGTCGCTGCGCGAGCAGGAGTTCGTCGGCGCGGCGATCGCCAACGGCGCCGGCGACTTCACGATCCTGCGCCGCCACGTGCTCCCGAACATGACGAGCACGCTGCTCGTGCAGGCCACCAACGCGATCCCGGCCGCGATCATCGGCGAGTCGGTGCTGTCGTTCCTGGGCCTCGGCGTGCAGCCGCCGACCCCGTCATGGGGCGTGATGCTGGCCGGCGCGCAGCCGTTCCTCACGCTGGCGGCCTGGCTGGCGATCTTCCCCGGCCTGGCGCTGCTGTTCGCCACGCTCTCCTTCAACCTGCTCGGCGACGGCCTGCGCGACGCGCTCGACCCCAGGAGCGACGACTGATGCTGCTCGAGGTCCAGGATCTCAACGTCCGGTTCGCGAGCGAGCGCGGGCCGGTGCAGGCGGTCGAGGACGTCGCGTTCTCCGTCGAGGAGGGCGGGGCGCTGGCGATCGTCGGGGAGTCGGGGTGCGGCAAGAGCGTCACCGCGATGTCGCTGCTCGGGCCTGCTGTCGGCCCGCGCCGAGGTGACGGGCAGCGCGCGGCTCGGCGATGTGGACCTGCTCGGCGCCGATCAGAGCGTGCTGCGGGACATCCGCGGGCGCCGGATCTCGATGGTCTTCCAGGAGCCGATGACGTCCCTGAACCCTGTGCTGACCGTCGGTCGGCAGGTCGGTGAGGTGCTGCGCCGGCACCTGGGGATGAGCAAGCGCGACGCCCGGGCGCGGACCGTCGAGCTGCTCGAGCTGGTCGGCATCCCGGCGCCCGACCAGCGCGTCGACGAGTACCCGCACCAGCTGTCGGGCGGCATGCGCCAGCGGGTGATGATCGCGATGGCGATCGCCTGCGAGCCCGACGTGCTGATCGCCGACGAGCCGACCACCGCGCTCGACGTGACGATCCAGGCCGGCGTGCTCGACGTGATGAAGGACCTGCGCTCGCGGCTGGGGATGGCGATCGTGCTGATCACCCACGACCTCGGCGTCGTGGCCGACGTCGCCGAGCAGGTCGTCGTCATGTACGCCGGGCGCAAGGTCGAGGAGGGCACGGTGGCCGAGCTGTTCGCCGACCCGCGGCACCCGTACACGATCGGGCTGCTCGAGGCGGTCCCGCGCGTGGCCGGCTCCGGCCGCCTGCAGGAGATCCCCGGCATCGTCCCGTCGCGCACCGAGCCGGCCACCGAGTGCGTGTTCGCGCCGCGCTGCCCGCGTGCGCAGGACGTGTGCCGCGAGAAGGTCCCGCCGCTCGAGGACCGCTCCGCCTGCTTCTTCCCGGGGAGGCGCGCATGAGCGTGCTCGAGGTCAGCGGGCTGCGCAAGGAGTTCGACGCCGGAGGCGGGCGCGTCGTCCGCGCGGTCGACGGGGTGGACCTGACGATCGGCGCCGGCGAGGTGGTCGGGCTGGTCGGGGAGTCCGGCAGCGGCAAGTCGACGGTCGGCAACTGCGTGCTGCGGCTGCTCGACCCGACGGCCGGCACGGTCAAGCTCAACGGCACCGACATCACGACGATGTCGCGCAAGCACCTGCGGCCGCTGCGCCGGCAGATGCACATGGTCTTCCAGGACCCGTTCTCCTCGCTGAACCCGCGCATGTCGACGGGCGACGCGGTGGGTGAGCCGCTGCGGCTGCACGGCGAGGCCAACGGGCGCGGGCTGGACGGGCGCGTCGCCGAGCTGTTCGACCAGGTCGGGCTGCGCGAGGAGCTGCGCCACCGCTACCCGCACGAGCTCTCCGGCGGCCAGCGCCAGCGCGTCGGCCTGGCGCGGGCGCTGGCGCTCAAGCCGAGCCTGCTGATCGCCGACGAGCCGGTCTCGGCGCTCGACGTCTCGGTGCAGGCGTCGATCCTCAACCTGCTGCGCGATCTCCAGGACGAGCTGGAGTTCGCCTGCCTGTTCATCACGCACGACCTCTCGACGGTCGAGTACCTGTGCGACCGTGTGGTGGTCATGTACCTCGGCCGAGTCATGGAGGCCGGCACGCGGGAGCAGGTGTTCTCGAAGCCGACGCATCCCTACACGCAGGCGCTGCTGTCGGCGGCGCCCGTCCCGGATCCCGACGAGCAGCGGGCGCGCAAGCGGATCGTGCTCGGCGCCGACCTGCCTTCGCCGGTCGATCCGCCGTCGGGCTGCCTGTTCCGCACCCGCTGCCCGATCGCCCACGAGGCCCTGCCCCGCGCGGCCGAGGAGGCGCCGGTGCTGCGCGACGCGGGCGACGGGCACATCGCGGCCTGCCATCTGGTCGGCGAGGCCGGCGAGCCCCCGAGCCTGGCATGACCTTCACCACGCGCCCCGAGCTGTCGGGCACCTTCGGCATGGTCGCCTCGACGCACTGGCTCGCGTCGAGCGCCGGCATGTCGGTGCTCGAGCGCGGCGGCAACGCCTTCGACGCAGCGGTGGCCGCCGGCTTCGTGCTGCAGGTCGTCGAGCCGCATCTCAACGGGCCGGGCGGGGACATGCCGGCGATCGCGTGGAGCGCCGAGCGCGGCGAGCCGTTCGTCGTCTGCGGGCAGGGCGTCGCGCCGGCCGGCGCGAGCGTCGGCCTGCTGCGTGACGAGCTGGGGCTGGACGTCGTTCCCGGCACGGGGCTGCTGGCCGCGTGCGTGCCGGGCGCGTTCGGCGCGTGGCTGAAGCTGCTCGCCGACCACGGCACGTGGCGGCTCGGCGACGTGCTGTCGTTCGCGATCGGCTACGCGCGCCGCGGCTTTCCCGCGCTCGGCCGGATCGTCGGCACGATCCGCGGCGTCGCCGACCTGTTCGAGACGGAGTGGAAGACCTCGGCCGAGGTGTGGCTGCCGGCGGCGCGCGAGGGCGGCTTCATGCGCAATCCGCAGCTCGCCGAGACCTACGCGCGGATCGTGCGCGAGGCGGAGGCGGCGTCGGGCGACCGCGACGAGCAGATCGAGCACGCGCGCGCCGCCTTCTACGAGGGCTGGGTCGCGGAGGCGATCGTGGAGTTCATGGACACCGAGGTGCTCGACGCCTCGGGACGCCGGCACCGCGGGCTGCTGACCGGCGAGGACCTCGCCGGCTGGCGCGCCGCCGAGGAGCCGCCGGTCACCTTCGACTACCGCGGCCACACCGTCTGCAAGACCGGGCCGTGGGGCCAGGGGCCGGTGTTCCTCCAGCAGCTCGCGCTGCACGAGGGATTCGAGCTGATGCCGCGCGAGAGCACCGAGTACGTCCACAACGTCATCGAGGCGTCCAAGCTCGCCTTCGCCGACCGCGAGGCGTATTACGGCGACGCGGTCGAGGCGCCGCTCGACTTGCTCCTCAGCCGCGCGTACGCCGCCGAGCGGCGCGAGCTGATCGGGGATCGGGCCTCGCTGGACCTGCGCCCGGGCGGCCGCCGCCCGCGGCTTCCCTCATCGGCGGCGGGCGCAGCCGGCGCGGCGGCCGGGGTCGGCGAGCCCACGCGCGGCGACACCTGCCACCTGGACGTCGCCGACCAGCACGGCAACCTCGTCTCCTGCACGCCGAGCGGCGGCTGGCTGCAGTCCTCGCCCGCCGTCCCCGGGCTCGGCTTCTGCCTCGGCACCCGCGCGCAGATGTTCTGGCTCGAAGAGGATCTCCCGGCTTCTCTGGTGGGCGGCACCCGCCCCCGCACCACGCTGTCGCCCTCGCTCGCGCTGCGCGACGGCCAGGGCTGGATGTCCTTCGGCACCCCGGGCGGCGACCAGCAGGACCAGTGGTCGCTCCTGTTCTTCCTCTCGGTCGTCGACCACGAGCTGAACCTGCAGGAGGCGATCGACGCGCCCGCCTTCCACAGCGCCCACTTCCCGAGCTCCTTCTACCCGCGCGGCTCCCTGCCGGGGCGCGTCGAGATCGAGGGCCGCTGGCCGGAGGCGATCATCGCCGAGCTCCGCGACCGCGGCCACGACGTCGAGGTCACCGGCGACTGGTCGCTCGGCCGCCTCAGCGCCATCACCCGCGACCCCGACGGCGTCATGCGCGCCGGGGCCAACCCCCGCGGGATGCAGGGCTACGCCGTCGGGCGCTAGTCCTCGCGCCACTCCGTGACCATCTCGGCCACGGGGTGGATCGAGACCATCATCAGCGGCTCGTCGCCGATGTTGCGGAAGGTGTGCCAGGCGCCCGGCGGGACGAGGACCATCTCGCCGCCCGTCGCCTCGAACGTCTCGTCGCCGAGCGTGACCTCCATGCGCCCCTCGAGCAGCACGAACGCCTCGTGGTAGTCGTGGCGATGGACGCTCGGCCCTCGCCCCGGCGGGGTGCGGTTGACGAAGAAGGAGACGTCGGCGCCGCCGTGGTCGACGCCCTGGAACTGGAAGGCGCGGCCGGGCTCTGGCGGTTCCATCGGGATGCGCATCGGCCATTCATACTCCTGCGCCATGGCGGAGCCAAGAGCGGTGCTGGTGACGGGCGCCTCGCGCGGGATCGGGGCGGCGATCGCGCGGTCGTTCGCGGCCGACGGCGATCGGGTGGCGGTCCATTACGGCCGGAACCGCGAGCTCGCGGAGACGGTCGTCGCCTCGCTCCCGGGTGAAGGCCACCTGGCCGTCGGCGCCGACCTCGCCGACCCGGCAGCGGTGCGCGCGATGGTCGAGGAGGCCGCCGCGGCGCTCGGCTCGATCGACGTGCTGGTCAACAACGCGGGGATCTACGACCCGCCGCACCCGATCCGCGACGCGACCTACGAGGAGTGGCAGGAGGCGTGGGACACCACGCTGGCCGCCAACCTGACAGGCGCGGCCAACGCGACGTGGTGCGCCGTGCGCCACATGGGGCGGGGAGGGCGGATCGTGATGGTCGCCTCGCGCGGCGCGTTCCGCGGCGAGCCGAACCATCCCGCCTACGGCGCGAGCAAGGCCGGGATGATCTCGTTCGCGCAGTCGCTCGCGCGCTCGCTCGGGCCCGAGGGGATCGCGGTGTCGGCGGTGGCTCCCGGGTTCGTCGAGACCGACATGGCGGCGGACGCGCTGGCCGGGCCCGACGGCGACCGCCTGCGCGCGGACAGCCCGTTCGGCAAGGTCTCGCAGCCGGAGGACGTGGCGGCCGCCGTGCGCTACCTCGCCTCGCCCGAGGCGGAGATGGCGAGCGGCTCCGTGATCGACGTCAACGGCGCGTCGTTCCTGCGGATGTAGTGCCTCCCGCACCCCCGGGGGAGGTCGCCACACCCCGGGACGGTAGTCCCCCCACCGCGGTTCACAGGCTGGCCCCGCCGAGCGAGACGCCCCGCGGTGGGAGTCTTCCTCCCATGCCCGACCACACCATGAACTACATCGAGACGGTGGCCCCCGCCGGCCTCACCCTGGTCGAGTGGCGTCAGACCCGGATGGACGCGCGGCCCCGTCGCCGCCGCATCCGGTTCGCCCCGCCGCGCGTCCGCTTCGCCTTCTAGGCGCCCGCGGTCACGCGGCGCTCCGAGCGGAACATCCGAAGGGCGAACTCGCCCGCAGGATGCGCACGGAACGCCCTGACCTCGCTCGCCACCGGCTCCGGCAGCTCGCCGGGCTGAGGAAGCGGGGTCCCGTACTCCTCCGGCACGAGGACCGCGGCCGACAGCGCCGCGAACGTCAGATCTGCGGCCGTGAACCGGTCGCCGCACAGGTACCGGCGCCCGTCGCTCAGCCGCTCGCCGATCGCGTCGAAGGCGGCGCGCACCCGCGGGGTGTCCTGCTCGATCGTGTCGTCCGCCATTCCCAGCTCCCTCGCCGCCCAGCGGGTCGCGACCGGGTAGAGCACGCGCATCGTCCGGTCCTCCCAGCGCGGCACTCCCGCGTCGTTGAAGCGCAGCAGGAGCGAGCGGTGGGGGAGCATGTGCGCGTACATGACCCGGCGCGCGTCGGGGCCGAGGCCGTCGTCGAGCCACCGGCACAGTTGCGCGACCTCGGGATCGCCGTCCGGGAACAGACGCTGGGGCGCCGGCAGCCGGGCATCGGCCCAGCGCAGGATCGCCTCGGACTCGGCCAGCACCCCGTCCTCGCAGATCAGCACCGGCAGCGTGCCGTGGCCGCCGGCGCGGCGGGACACGATGCGGTTCATCGCCCTGCACGTGGCGCCGCTCGTCGTAGGAGATCCCGGCACGCTCGAGCGCCCAGCGCGCCTTCTCGCAGTAGTGGCTGATCGGGATCGTCAGCAGGCGCCGCACTGCGCGCTCAGGAGGTGACGCGCAGCACGGTGTCGCCGAGGCGGACCTCGTCGCCGGGATGCAGCTGGCGGCCGCGCCGGGTCTCCGGCTGGCCGTTGAGCAGCACGCCGGTGGTCGCCAGCAGCGACTTCGCCTCGCCGCCGCTGTCGACCACGCCGGAGAGCTTGAGCAGCTCGCCGAGGCGGATCATGTCGCCGCGGATCTGCACGTCGCGCGTGTTCATCGGCCCTCGATCACGCCGAGGATCTCGCGCACCCGGCACACCAGCAGCCGCTCGTCCTCGACCTCGACCCACACGCCCGCCGAGCGCGGGAACACGACGTGGTCGCCGGGCTTGATCGGCATCTTGAAGTCCGGCAGGTCGGGCGGCCCGTCGCCCACCGCGAGCACGATCCCCTCGTTGGGCGGCACGGCGTCGTTCGAGCCCTGGGGCACGAGCAGGCCGGACTTGCGCATCCGGTCGGGCTCGAGCTCCTTGATCACGACCTGGTCGAACAGCGGGCGGAGGACGTCCGGCATCGCCCGCGACGATAGCGGCGCCTACTCGGCCACCGCCACGGCCAACATAAAGGGTCTGACCCCTTATGGCAGTGGAATGAAGTAAAGGGTCAGGCCCTTTAGGTTGGTGGGGTGTCGAGCTCGCATCCGTTCCTTCCCGACCGGCCGCCGGTCGCGATCGCGCATCGCGGTGGGGCCGAGGAGGCGCCCGAGAACACGCTGGAGGCGTTCGCCGCGGCGGTCGCGCTGGGCTACCGCTACCTGGAGACCGACGCGCACGTGACGCGCGACGGCGTGGTCGTGGCCTTCCACGACGACCGGCTGGACGACAAGACGGACGCGACCGGGGCGATCGCGGACCTGACGATCGCGGAGGTCGAGGCCGCAGACGCGGGCGCGCGCTACTCGCCGGACGGCGGCCGCTCGTTCCCGTTCCGCGCGAGCGGGATCCGCGTCCCGCGGCTCGAGGAGCTGCTGACCCGCTGGCCGGACGCCCGCATCAACATCGACCCCAAGGCCGACGACACGGTGGGGCCGCTGCTCGCGCTCCTGGACCGCCTGGACGTCTGGGACCGCGTCTGCCTCGGCGCGTTCTCGGACGCCCGCCTGAAGCGCATCCGCGCGCACACGAACGGCCGCGCGTGCACGTCGATGGGCCCGGCGGCGGTGGCGGCCGCGCGCACCGCGGCGCTGGCCGGGCGGATGCCGCGGCTCGGCGCCCGCTGCCTGCAGGTCCCGATCCGGTGGGGGAGGGCGCCGATCGTCACGCCCGGGTTCGTGCGCGCCGCGCATCGCTCCGGACTCCACGTGCACGTGTGGACCGTCGACGACGCCGACACGATGCACCAGCTGCTCGACCTCGGCGTGGACGGCCTGATGACCGACCGCCCACGCGTGCTCGCGGACGTGTTCGCCGCCCGCGGCCTCCCGCTCGCGCCGTGAGGCGTGGAGAACGCGCCGGCGGGAAGAACGCCCGTATGCACGCGTCCACCCGGAGGAGAGGCATACGCGCCGGGGCGCTGGCGGGCGCCGCCGTCGCCGGCGTCGTCGCCCGCGACCTCACGCAGCGCCAGCACGCGATCCTCCGCAACTTCCCCGTCGTCGGCCACCTGCGCTTCTGGCTCGAGGCCGTCGGGCCGGAGCTGCGGCAGTACATCGTCACCTCCAACGACGAGGAGCGGCCGTTCTCCCGCGACCAGCGCCGCTGGGTCTACGCGTCGTCGAAGCGGGAGATCAACACGTTCGGCTTCGGCACGGACAACGAGCTCGAGCAGATCTCGAGCCTCGTGGTGTTCAAGCAGTCGCCGTTCCCCGAACGGCCACCGGGCGAAGGGCAGCCCGGCGCGGCGCCGGACTACCGGCTCCCGGCCGGGAAGGTGCTCGGCGCGGCGCACGGCCGCCGCCACGCGTTCCGGCCGCCGTCGCTCGTGAACGTCTCCGGGATGAGCTACGGCTCGCTCTCCCGCGTGGCCGTCGAGGCGCTGAACCGCGGGGCGGAGCTGGCCGGCTGCTTCCAGAACACGGGCGAGGGCGGCCTGGCGCCGGCGCACCGCAACGGCGGGGAGCTCGTGTACCAGATCGGCACGGGCTACTTCGGGTGCCGCGACGAGTCGGGCGAGTTCTCGCTCGAGCACCTGCAGGAGCGGATCGCAGAGGCGCCGGTGCGCGCGATCGAGATCAAGCTCTCACAGGGCGCCAAGCCCGGGCCTGGGCGGCCTGCTGCCAGGGGTCAAGGTCACTGAGGAGATCGCGAGCATCCGCGGGGTGCCGAAGGGCCGCGACTGCGCAAGCCCGGCCGCGCACTCCGCGTTCTCCGACGTCGACGGGCTGATCGAGTTCGTCGAGCGGATCGCCGACGCCACCGGCCTGCCCGTGGGCATCAAGTCCGCGGTCGGGGACCTCGGCTTCTGGAGGACGCTCGCGAGCCGGATGGCGGCCTCCGGCGGCGGCCCCGACTTCGTGACGATCGACGGCGGCGAAGGCGGGACCGGGGCGGCGCCGCTCGTGTTCAGCGACCACGTCGCGCTCCCGTTCAAGGTCGCGATGTCGCAGGTGTACCCCGAGTTCGCGCACGCGGGGATCGCCGAGGACGTCGTCTTCATCGGCTCGGGCCGCCTGGGGTTCCCCGACGCCGCGCTGCAGGCGCTGGCGCTCGGCTGCGACATGATCAGCGTCGGCCGCGAGGCGATGCTCGCGGTCGGCTGCATCCAGGCGCAGCGCTGCCATACCGGCAGCTGCCCCACCGGCGTCGCCACGAACAACCGCTGGCTGATGCGCGGGCTCGACCCCCGGCTGAAGTCCGCGCGTGCCGCCAACTACCTCGTCGCCCTGCGCGCGGAGATGCTCTCGCTGGCGCGGGCCTGCGGCGCGCGCCACCCGGCGCTGGTGGACCCCGCCCGTATCGAGGTCGTCGGCGAGCGCTACTCGGCGACGCCGTTCCGCGACGTGTTCGGCTACGGGTCGGAGTGGCCCGTGATGTCGGCGAGCAGGCGCGCCGAGGTCGAGTCGCTGATCGGCCCGTCCCACGGACCGCGGCACCCCGGGCCGGAGGCCGGAGAGCACGCGGGCATCCCCGGGGCCGGGGAGGACGACCGCGAGCACCAGAACCTCCGGGGGATGGGCGGCAACACGGCCTGAGCGCTCGCGCGCGCCCCTAGGCGCGGGATTCGTCGAGCAGCCGCGACCAGCGCGCGCCGATCACGCGCAGGTCGTAGACGTCGCCGGCCGTCCGTCGCGCGGCCGCCCCGAGCGAGGCCCGCAGGTCCGCGTCGCCGATCACGCGCAGCAGCGCCGCTCCCAGCTCGTCGACACGCTCGGGAGCGACGAGCACGCCGTCGACCTCGTGCGTCAACACCTCCGCCGGACCTGTCGGGCAGTCGAATGCCACGACCGCGGCGCCCTTGCTCATCGCCTCCAGGAGGACCATCGGCAGTCCCTCCCAGCGCGAGCTGAGCGCGAAGATCGAGGCGGAGGCGAGGGCGTCAGGCAGACGGTCGGTGGCGGGGAGCAGGTCGATCCGCTCGCTGAGCTCCAACTCCTCGATGAGCCCTAACAGTGGGGCACGTTCTTCACCCTCACCGTAAATGCGCAGTCTCCACTCCGGCGCCCGGTGGCTGATTTCGGCGAACGCCCGGATCAGCAGATCGAAGCCTTTCACGTAGTGAAGCCGGCCGGCGGCGAGAATCAGCTTCTCCCGCGTACGGGCGGCGCTCGCCGGCATGGGGGGCACAGCGTTGGGCACGTCCACGATCCTGGGGGCCGCCGGCCCGAGCAGCGTTCGGTACTCGTCCGCGTCCCCTGCGGTGAGCGTTGCGACTGTCGCCACGTGGGGATAGGTGCGGCGCACCTCCGCGCGCAGCGCCGCCGGATGCGAGGCGAGGTTCCCGTGCTCCTGGGCCACCACCGTGAGGGCTCGAGGGGCGTAGCGGGCCGCAAAGGCGCCGAACGCCGGCCGGGTCGTCACGAGCACGCCGCGACACCGGCGCAGCGCGCGATAGAGCTGGATGTCGGTCCACAGGCTGCACCAGCGGTGGGCGCCGTCGTCGGGGTGGACGAGGACGCTGGGCAGGCGATCGAGCGGCTTGCCGAGCAGCCCGCTCGGACCCTCGGCCGTGCGGTCGGCGAGGACGCGGATCGGGACGCCCTCGGGCGGCGGCAGGAACGGCTCGGGCCTCCCGCGGACGAGCGTCAGCACCTCGACGGGCCGCGCCGCCGCGAGCTCACCGGCCAGGCTCAGGACAGTGCGCACCGTCCCGCCCATGGCGAAGGCGTTGAGCAGCAGGAGGTGCACCCGCCGATCTGCCGGGAGGTTCCTTCTACGCCGAGGAAGGAGGTGAACCGTCCCGAGCGCCAGTGACACAGTGCGATGCAGGAGCACACGCTTTCGCATGGCTCCGATAGTGATAACAGAGCCCGAGGTTCAGATGTGACTCACACCGACGGACGGTCAGGCGCGGTGCAGGCGCAGCCGCGCGATGCCCGGCATGGGCAGCGGCACGTGGAAGCGCACCGTCCCGTCCGGGGCGTCGGAGGCGCCGAGCGGCTCCTCGTAGAGCACGTCGCCCTCGCGCAGCTCGGCCAGCTCCGACTCGTCCGGCCACGGCTTCGAGCCGTCCCAGCGCGCGCCGAGGTTGGAGTGCAGGTCGTCCACGCGCGCGAGGCTGGCCGTATAGGCGCCGGGCTCGAGCCCGTCGATCGCCAGCTCGACGTCACGCGAGAGCAGCGGCGAGCCGCCCGCCTTGGAATGGTCCAGCGTGCCGTTCCACAGGAGCACGTCGATGCACCCGTCCTCGCCGCGCGCGGCCCAGCCGTCGACCAGCGAGCCGGCGCCGTCGCCGGTCAGCGCCAGCGGGAGCAGGTCGGAGCCGAGCTGCTGGGCCAGGGCCAGCGCCCACCAGCGCGGCTTGCGCAGCCCGTGCACCGCCAGCAGCCCGAACCCGCCGTGCAGCAGCGACGGCGGGCGGCCGAGCTCCTCGAAGTGGTCGGAGACGACCCAGTACGCGAGCGCGTCCAGGCGCCCCTGCGCGCTCTTCATCCCATGCAGGAGGAACGTCGCGCTGAGCACGCTGTCGTTGACCGGCGCGAAGTGCGTGGGGATGACGCCCCACTCGGTCCAGAACACCTCGACGCCGTCCATGCCGCGCACGCGCAGCGACTCCGCGACGTCCAGCGGCAGGTTGCCGTAGAGGTGCGTGGAGAGGAAGTCGAACGGCGCGCCCGACTCCTGCACGAAGTCCAGGAAGTCGGGGATCCAGCCGGACGCGGCGGTCGAGGGCCCGCCGACCTGCAGACGCGGCGAGACGGCCTTGATCGCCCGCACCGCGGTCTCGTAGAGCCGGAAGTACTCCTCCTGGGTGCCGGTCCAGAACACCTCGAGGTTGGCCTCGTTCCAGACCTCGAAGCCCCACGCGGCGACCTCGTCGATCCCGTACCGCTCCACCAGATGCAAGGCCAGCTCGCCGCACAGCGAAGTCCACGCGTCCCAGTCCGCCGGCACCGAGATGCCCGCGCCGTACTCGAACACCGTGGCGGAGGGATCGGCGGCCATCGCCCGCGGCATGAACGACAGCTCGACGACCGGGCGCAGCCCGATGTCGAGGATCCGGTCGTACACGCGGTCGACGACCGTGAAGTCCAGCGAGCCGTCGTCCCGGACCACCGCGAGGTCGTCGTGGAAGATCGCGTGGGCGCGCACCCGCGTCGCGCCGAGCTCGGAGCGCGCCAGGCGCAGCGCCTCGTCGAACTCCTCGCCGATGCCGTCTCCACCTGTGCCCGCCGGCGAAGCCGGCTGGGTATCGAGCAGCTGCGACAGCCGCTCCGAGCCGATCATGTGCCACACCCGCTGCAGCCGCCCGCCGTCACCGGAGGCGTCGACGACCCCGCGGAGCGGCGCGGCCGGCTCCCGCACCGGCCGCGCCCGCACCGGAGAGGACAGCTCTCCCGGGCCGTCCTCTTCCCCTGCCACGGAGGCGATCGCGTACCAGCACTCCGCGCCCGGCTCGCCGGTGGTGTCGGCGTAGGCCGGGCCGGGAGTGGTGAGCACGTCCATCCCGCCGTGGTCGACGACCTCCCACGGTCCGTCGGCCGACGGCGCGCGGAACGCGCGGTACCCGATCGCCCCTTCGACGCGAGACCAGCGCAGGGTCACCTGGCCGGCCCCGGAGTGCGCCTCCACGCCCTCCGGCGGAGGGAGGCGGCGCGCCCCCTCGGACGCCACCTCCCCCTCGTCGCTGCGGCGCCCGATGCGCGCCTCCCAATCGGCTCGCGCATCGAGCCGGCTCATCGGGCGCCCTCCCCCGCCGTGAACTGCTCCATCGAGAGCAGCGGCTTGACCCGCCGCTCCAGTCGCGGAGCGAGATAGCGCTGGAGCTGGTCGTGGCCGAGCGCGTTCGCGAGCGAGGCCATGACCATCCCCTGGTCCAGCGCGAGGTAGAACTTCGAGACCTTCCCGGTCTCCACCTCGACGGAGTCGTAGAACCCGCCCTGACCGTACGCGGCGAAGTCGCGCTTGATCCTGGCGAGGTTGTCGAGCGCCGCGCGCGGCGCGAAGTCCAGCGCCAGGAACGACGCGTGCGGCGTCACGACGCCGCGGCCGTAGGACGTCGGCGCCGGCTGCGGATCGCGGCAGCCCTCGTAGCCGAGGTCGACCGCCGTGCGCTCCTGATCGGACGTGTAGCCGGCCGAGTCCATGCCGATCGCGTCGACGCCGTACTCGCGGTAGCCGCCGTCCGGGTTGTTGGAGGGCGAGAAGCCCCAGTAGCCGTAGCCGGCCTCCTGCAACCCGTGGTGGATCTGCGACTTCACGAACAGCGGGTGGTTGACGCCCCACGACCGCGGGCCCCACTGCTCCTCGGGCACCAGCAGCGGCACCATCAGCGCCTCGAACATCGAGCCGCCCCACGCCGGCACGAGGTTCATGCCCGCGTAGGAGTAGTGGCCCTCGAAGACGTCGACGCCGAGGTACTTGCGCGTCTCGCCGACCGGCTTCTGCTCCTGCCAGCCGAAGTCGCAGCCCGTGTCCGGGAGCGTCCGGTACATGCGGAAGTAGTGCTCGGGCGGGATCGAGCCCTGCGCGATGCCCAGGTAGGAGGCGATGCGCGGCTCGGTGTTGAGCGTGCCGTAGCGGTGGCAGGTGTAGTAGACGACCTCCGGCGGGTCGCCGACCTCCGTCGGCTCGTCGCACGCCCGCGCGTCGTTGTCCTCCGTCCAGGCGCCGCCGTAGAGCTGGCCCTGCTTCGGGTCGTAGTAGAAGCCCCAGTCCATCTTGGACTCGATGGCGCGCGCCTGGCGCGCGAGCTTCGGCTCGGCGCGCTGGACCATGATCAGCGCAGCCCCCAGCCAGCCGTTGTCGACGCTGGAGAGGAACGGGTCGACGGGGTTGCCGTCCACCGGCCACTTCGTCAGCTTCTCGCCGGTGTCGGGGTTGTACCAGTTGAAGAACTGCCCGCCCGGACCCCGCTCGAGCTTGGCGGTCGAGGCCAGCGTCTTGGCCATCCGCGAGCGCGCCTCGCGCTTGGAGATGACGCCGAGGTCGCGCGCGGCGACCGTGCTCCACAGGTACGCGCCGATGTTGGTCGGCGACGTGTACGCCGAGCGCTCACCGGCGGCCGAGACGTTGTCCGACGGCAGCCCGGTGCTCTTGTGCTCGAGCATCTCGAACGATCGCCAGGTGTCCTGCGCGTAGCGGTCCAGCGTGCGGTCGTGGGCGCTCGCCGGCCCGGCGAGCGCCAGGCACGCGAGCAGCGCAACGATCAGTAGACGGGTCATTTCCCCTCCTCCTCAGCCCTTGAGGCCGGTCATGGTGATGCTCTGGGTGAAGTGCCGCTGGAGCAGCAGGAACACCAGGACCACCGGAGCCACCAGAGCCACGGACCCGGCCATCATCAGGCCGTAGTCCGCCTTGTTCTGCCCGATCGCGAACGTCGCGAGCGCGACCGGCAGCGTGTATTTGCTCTCGTCCGTCAACGCGACGAGCGGCCACAGGAAGTTGTTCCACGAGGCCAGGAACTGGAAGATGCCCAGCGCCGCCAGTGCGGGCTTGGACAGCGGCAGCACGATGCGCCAGAAGATCCGCCACTCGCCCGCGCCGTCGATGCGCGCGGCGTCGAGCAGGTCTCGCGGGACGCCCATCATGAACTGGCGCATCAGGAAGACGCCGAAGGCGCCCGCCGCGAACGGCAGGATCACCGCGGCATACGAGTTGACGAGGCCGAGCTTGCTCATCAGGACGAACAGCGGGACCAGGGTCACGCTGCTCGGCACCATCAGCGTCGCCATCACGAGCGCGAACACCTTCGAGCGCCCGCGCCACTCGAGCTTGGCCAGCGCGTAGCCGGCCATCGAGCAGAACAGCAGGTTCGCCACCGTGACGGTCACGGCGATGATCGCCGAGTTCACGAAGTAGGTCGCGAAGTCGAGCTTGGAGAACAGGTTCGAGAAGTTCTCGAGCGTCCACTCCTGCGGCAGCAGCGTGGGCGTGACGGTGCGCAGCTCGGCGGCAGGCTTGAAGGCGCCCAGCAGCATCCACACGAACGGCCCGATCATCAGCACCAGGCCGAGCGCGAGGAGGACGTACAGCCACCACGGCGCGCGACCGGCGAGCTCCCGCCGCCCGCGGCGCGTGACGCGCGCCTCCCGCGGCGCCGCGACCGGGACCGGTTGCTCGGCGACGCTCATACGTCACTCCTCAGGAACTTGAACTGCAGGATCGCCAGCACGACGATCGCCGTGAACAGCGCGTACGCCACCGCGCTCGCGTAGCCCAGGTTGAACGAGCCGAAGCCCTCCTGGTAGACGTACATCGAGGTCGTGAACGCGGCCTGCTGCGAGCCACCGGAGGGGCCGGTCATCACGAACGGCTCCTCGAACACCTGCAGGTAGCCGATCGAGGTGATGACGGCCACGAACAGGATCGCCGGCTTGAGCATCGGCACCGTCACGTGGCGGAAGATCTGCGGCCCCTTGGCGCCGTCCACCTTGGCGGCGTCATACAGCTGCGGGTCGACCGTCTGCAGCGCGGCCAGGAAGATCACCATCGCCTGGCCGACGTTGCGCCACACGCCCAGCGCGATGATCGAGGGCATCATCGTCTTCGGGTCGCCGAGCCAGTTGTGGCCCTCCAGCCCCACCTTGCCGAGCAGCGTGTTGACCAGGCCGATGTCGGGCTCCAGCAGGTAGCGCCAGATCACCGCGATCGCGACGATGCTGGTCACGACCGGCACGTAGTAGCCGACGCGGAACACCGTGCGCAGGCGCCCGATGCCCTGGTTGAGGGCGGCGGCGAGCAAGAGCCCGCCGCCGACCGTCAGGGGCACGCCGACCACGACGAAGTACGTCGTGTTGCGCACCGACTTCCAGAACAGGTCGTCGCCGAACAGCTTCGAGAAGTTCTCGAGCCCGACGAACTCGGTCGTGCCCCAGGACTGGATGTTGCCGATCCCGAAGCTCGTGAACGCGAGTCCCAGCGAGGCGACGATCGGCACCAGCAGGAAGACGCCGAACAGGAGCAAGAAGGGGGAGGTGAACCCCCAGCCTGTGAGCGTACGGCTCATTGGCTGCCGATCTGCTCCGCTGTCTCCTGGTACTTCTTCGTCGCCTCCGCGCCGGTCTCACCGCTCGTGAACGTCTGGTCGAGCTCGTTGTTGAGCTTGGTCGCGAACTGCTCCCACTTCGGGTACACCGGCGCCGTCTTGGCGTCCTCGAGCTGCTCGCCGAACACCTTCACGCGGGCGTCCTTGGTGAGCGCGGGCTGGTCCCAGGCCGACTGGTTGGACGGCAGGTCGGTGGCGATCTCGTAGAACTTCGCCTGCACCTCGGGCTTGGAGAGGTACTCGACGAACTTCCACGCCGTCTCGCGGTTCTTGGAGTTCTTGAACACCGCGAGCTCGCCGCCGCCGACGAACGAGGTGCCGGTCTTGTCCTCCGGCATCTTCACGACGGTGTACTTCTTGTCGAAGCCCTTGCCGCCGGCCTCGTCGAGCAGCGCCATGTGCCACGGGCCCGAGAAGAACATCGGGTGCGAGCCGCGCACGAACGCGGGGACGATGTCGAAGCCCTGCTGCGTGCTGGGCGGCGTGAGCTTCTCGTCGAAGAACGACTTGTAGAAGTCGGTCGCCTCGACCGCCTCGGGCGTGTCCAGCGTGTACTGGTCGCCGTCGACGAGCTCGCCGCCCTTCTGCCACACGAACGGCGCCCACTCCTGCCAGTTGTTGGAGGAGAGGTTGATGCCGTACTTGGAGCCGCCCTCGGACTGCAGCTTCTGCGCCATCGTCTTGAGCTCGTCCCAGTTCTTGGGCGGCTCGGTCACGCCGGCCTTCTTGGCGATGTCGGTCCGGTAGTAGAGGACGCGGGTCTCGACGTGCCACGGCACGCCGTAGGCCTTGCCGTCGATCGTCACGGCGTCGCGCGCGCCCTGGAAGAACTGGTCCATCGGGATCGAGCTGGGCGCCTCGTCGAGCGCGCCGGTCTTGGCGAACTCGCCCATCCAGGTCGAGCCGACCCAGGAGATGTCGGGCGTCTTGTTGCCGGCGATCGAGGTGAGGATCTTGTTGTGCGCCTGCTCGATCGCGATCGGCGTCACGTTGACCTTGACGCCGGGGTTCTCCTTCTCGAAGTCCTTCGCGAGGACCGGCAGCTTCTCGCCCTCGACGCCGGGCGCCCACACGGTGATCTCGCCCTTCGCCTTGGCGGACGCGGTGTCGACCTCGTCGCCGCCTCCTCCGTCACCGCCGCATGCTGCGACCAGGGTCGCCAGGGCGGCGATGAGCAACGCGGCCAGGACGGCCGGCCTCCGGATGGACCTCATGTTGACTCCTCCTCTTCGCTGGGCGGCTCACAGCCGCAGCTCGCACGGATGACCACGCCGCTGGCCAGCACCGCGCCCACGGGCTCGTCGCCCGCGATGCGCGCGAACAGGAGCCTCGCGGTGGCGGCGCCGAGCTCTCGCATCGGCTGGCGCACGGTGGTCAGGGCTGGGGAGACGAACCGCGCGAGCTGGATGTCGTCCCACCCGGTGATGGCAATGTCTTCGGGGATCTCGAGCCCGCGTGAGCGGGCGGCGCCGTAAGCGCCGAGCGCGATCTCGTCGCTCGCGCACAGAAGAGCGGTGGCGCCCCAGTCGAGCGCGCGGCCGGCGGCCTGGCGGCCCTCGTCCTCGCCGAACGCGGCCGCGAACGGCTCGCCGGCGTCCTCGCCGAGCGCCTGGGCGAAGCCCCGCCAGCGCTCCTCGGCGTCCGGCGAGGACGCCGGGTCGCCGACGAACGCGAGCCGCGTGTGCCCGTGCTCGAGCAGGTGCTCGGTCAGCGCGACGGCCGGGGCGAGGCCCTCGGTGCGCACCGACGGGATGTCGTCGACCGGCGGCCGGGCCAGCAGCGCGATCGGCGTGCGGCCGCCCTCGAGCGCCCGCACGACCTCGTCGGTGACCGTGCGGCCCATGATGATCAGGCCGTCGACCCTGCTCATCAGGTCCAGCACCAGCTCGTCGTAGTTCTCGCGCCCGTGGGTGCCGAGGATGAACAGGCTCTCCCCGGCGGCGACCATCTCCTCCTCGACGCCGAGGATGACCTCGGAGTAGTAGGGGCCGGAGAGGTCCGGGAACACGATCCCCATCGCGCCGTGGCGCTGCGTGGCGAGCGCGCGGCCCGACCCGCTGGGGGTGTACCTGAGGTCCTCGATCGCGCGCTCGACCCGCTCGCGCGTCTCCGCGGAGACGGGCCCGATGCCGCGCTGGACGCGCGACACGGTGGCGATCGAGACGCCGGCGCGGTCGGCGACCGCATAGATGTTCGCCCGGACGGTGGTCACGTTCTCTCCCCTGCCTACGGCGACTCCCACGCAGTCGCTGTAAGCGCTTACACCGTATGCCCGGTGCGACCGCGGGTAAACCCGGAACCGTCAACGCTCAGGCGGCGGTGAGCTCGAGGACGAGGATCTCGGGCGGCGCGAAGCAGGCGGATCGGGAGGCCGCTCGTGCCGAGCCCCGCGCTGACGATCATGTGGCGCCCGTCGTCGATCACGTGGCCGCGCACGAAGCGCTCGCCGTAGGCGGACGGGACGACCGGGCGGCGCACGTAGGGGATGGCGATCTGCCCGCCGTGCGTGTGGCCGGCGATCGTCAGCGAGACCCACTCGGGGACGAACGGGAACAGGTCCGGGTCGTGGGTGAGCACGATCGTCGGCGCGCCCTCCGGGACCTCGCGCAGCGCGGTGCTCATGCTCGGGTTGCGCATGCGCATGTCGGCGAGCCCGGCCACGTGCATGCCGCCGACGTCGATCGACTCGTTCTCGAGGATCGGGATGCCGGCGCCCTTCAGCGCCAGCCACATCGCGGCGCCGAAGCGCTTCCAGTCGTGGTTGCCGAGCACGCCGACCACCCCGCGCGGCGCGTGCAGCCGCGTGAGCTGCGCGGCGATCCGGTCGGGCGACATGCGGCCGCCGAACAGCGGGTGGGCGTCGGTGTAGTCGCCGCCCAGCAGCACGAGGTCCGGGTGCTCGGCGTTCATCCGCTCGACCCACTTCTCCATCGCCCGGCGCCGGCGTGCGGCGCGCCGGCATGGAAGTCGGAGAGCACGCCCACGCGCAAGCCGTCGAGCTCGGCGGGCCAGTGCGGGAGCGCCAGCCGGTGGCGGCGGACGACGAGGCGGCGCGGCTCGACGAGCAGCGCGTAGCCCGCGACCGCCGCCGGCCGCCGCCCCGGCCAGGCGCCGCTTCAACGGATCTCGTCCCGGCGCGGCATCCCCTCGCGGGCGCCGGCCACCCGCGTCGACAGGGAGGCCGCCTTCACCGCGAACGCGGCCGCCGCGCGCAGGTCGCGGCCGGCGGCCAGCTCGGCGGCGAGCGCGCCGTTGAACGTGTCGCCGGCGCCGGTGGTGTCGACGACGTCGACCTCCGGCGCGGGCAGCACCTCGGAGCCGTCGGCGTCGAGCACGAGGACCCCGCGGGCGCCGAGCGTGAGCAGCACCGGCGCCCCGGTGCGCTCGCGCAGCGCGGCGGCCGCCGTCTCGGGGTCCTCCTCGCCGGTCAGCTCGCGCGCCTCGCCGGCGTTGGGCGTGAGGATCGGGCCGAGCGCGGCCAGCTCGTCGGAGAGCGGCTGGGCGGGCGCCGGGTTGAGCACGATTCTGCCTCGCGCGGCCCGCGCGCCCGCCAGCCGCGCGGCCTCGGGGACCTCGTTGCCCAGCAGCACGACGTCGCCGTCGCGCAGCTCCGGCAGGGCCGGGTCGAGCTCGGCGTTGGCGCCCGAGGCGACCGCGATCTGGTTCTCGCCGCCCGCGTCGACGGCGATCAGCGCGACCCCCGTCGCGACGCCCTCGAGCCGGGCGACGGCGCTCACGTCGATGCCCTCGCCGCGCAGCAGGGCGAGCGCCTCCTCGCCGAGGTCGTCGTCACCGACCGCGCCGACCATCGCCACCGCGGCGCCCAGCCGCGCGGCGGCCGTCGCCTGGTTGGCGCCCTTGCCGCCGCCGTGCCGGGTGAAGCGCCCGCCCGTCACCGTCTCGCCGGCGCGCGGGCAGGCGCTCGAGGCTGACGACGAGGTCGACGTTGATCGAGGAGACGACGATGACACGGGCGGCGTGCGTCACCGCCCGCAGACTACGGCTCCTCGAAGTACACGCTCCGGGTCGGCCTCCCACGAGCCAGATCTCCGGATGGTCGACCGGGACGAACGACCGGTCGCCGCCCGGCTCCCTTGTCGTCGGCACGTCGTCGCCGCCCGGCTTGTGGACGATGAAGCCGACCGCCTTCGTGTCGTCCTTCAGCGGGATCTCGAACACCGCCCCGTAGCCGTCGAACCGGGTCGGCATCCGCGGGGCGGTCCAGTCGGTCGCCACCCCGTCGGCGATCGCGTCGCCGAACAGGTGGACGCCCCAGTCGTCGTAGTCCTCGTCCTCGCGGCCGTAGTGGATCACCGCCGTGTCGATCGGCGCCGGCGCGACCTCGGCCGAGCGGACCGCGCTCGTCACCGTCCCGTTGCCGTGGTCGAGGATCGCCCGGTAGGAGAGGGCCGTGCCCGGCTCGAGCCCGGCGAGGTCGTCGAACGCCGTGTACACGGGCGAGGAGTCGTCGCGCCCGATCGTCGTCCAGCCGCCGGTCCCGACGCGGCGCTGGATCGTGACCGTGTACCAGCTGTGGTCCGGCGCCGTGACCGCTCGCACCTCGGGCTTGCCGCGCAGCTTGCCGCCCGCGGCCGGGGCCTCGAGCGTGATCGTCGGCGCGGCGACCTTGGAGGCGCGCTCGCCGCTGCGGCGGGTGTTGCCCGCGTTGTCGAGCACGACCGCGCGGTAGCGGAGCTTCGTGCCGGCGTCCAGGCCCGAGACGTCGTCGAACACGCGGTAGGGCCGGTTGTCGTCGGTGCCGATCCGCCTCCAGCCGCCGTTCTTGCGCTGGCGCTGGAACGTCACCTCGTTGAAGCCGTCGCCGCCGACGTCGGCGGCGACCTGGACGCCGCTCGGCGGCCGACGTCACGGCGGGCAGCGAGATCGAGGCGCGCGGACCGCGGGCTGTCGAGCCTGCGATCGGCGCGGTAGACGACGGCCGACAGCGCCGGCACCGTCACGTCCATCTTCTTGGCGCTGTTCGTCTGCCGCGTCGCGGCGCCGGAGCCGTACAGGCGCGTGAAGCGCATCCCGGCGCTGTAGGTCGGGATCGTCGCGGTCTGCGGGGTCTCGGCGTTGTTGAGCGCGACCACGTACTCGCGCTGCTCGATGCGGTCCAGGCGCGAGAACGCGTACACGCCGGCGCCGGAGGACGACGTCCGGTGCTGCTGCGCGCCGTCGCGCAGCGCGCCGTGCTCCTGGGTGAGCGCCGCCAGCGCGCCGATGCCCTCGAAGAGCGGGTGCGACTCGTCGAAGTTCTCCTCGGCGGTGGTGGCGTCGGTGCCGATCAGGTCGTCGTCGTTGTAGGACGCGACCTGGCTCGGGAACATGTCCTGGCGCGCGTCCTGGTCGCCGCCGTCGCCGGCGAAGCCCTGCTCGTCGCCGTAGTAGATGACCGGGTTGCCGCGCGAGAGGTACATCAGCTCGTGCGCGAGCTTGTCGCGGGAGAGCACCTCGGAGTCGGCCGCGCCGGGGTTGCCGTCGCGGATGAACTTGCCGATCCGGCCCATGTCGTGGTTGCCGAGGAAGGTCGGCAGCTGGTACGCGTTGGAGTCCGGGTCGGTGTAGCAGTCGTCGTCGACGAAGAAGTCGCGCAGCCTGTCGGTCGGCTGCGAGCCGGCGGCGAAGCCCTGGGCGGCGGCCTGGAACGGGAAGTCGATCACGGCCTGCACGCGGTCGGTGGTCGTGAAGTGCGACGTGTACGGCCGCGAGGTGTCGAACACCTCGCCGAACATGAAGAACTCGCCTTGCCCTGGCGGTGCGCGTAGCGCAGCACGTTCGGGCGCGAACTTCTTCCAGAAGTCGTCGTCGACGTGCTTCATCGTGTCGATGCGGAAGCCGTCGATCCCGAAGTCGCCGATCCAGGCCTTGTAGATGTCCTCCATCCCGCGCACGACGCGCGGGTGCTCGGTGAACAGGTCGTCGAGGCCGAAGAAGTCGCCGTACTGGGAGTTCTCGCCGACGAACGTCGTGTTGCCGCGGTTGTGGTAGAGCGTCAGGTCGTTGAGCCAGGCGGGCACCTTGCGCGGCGAGCCGGCGGGCAGGAACGGCGTGAACGGGAACGACTCGGTCTCGCTCAGCGTCGGGAAGCGGCTCGTGCCGGCGTAGTCGCGGTCGTCGAACTCGCGGCCGTTCGCGTCCTTGTAGGGCGTCACGTCCTTGCTGACGTACGCGGGGCGGCTGGCCTCGCGGTAGTCGATGACGTCCGCGGTGTGGTTGGTGATGATGTCGAAGAAGACCTTCATCCCGCGGTCGTGGGCGGCGTCGATCAGCGTCTGCAGCTCCTCGTTGGTCCCGAGGTGCGGGTCGATCTGCGTGAAGTCGGTGATCCAGTAGCCGTGGTAGCCGGCCGAGCCGTCCTGCGCCTGGTAGGGCTTGTTCTTGAAGCTCGGGGTGAGCCAGATCGAGGTCGTCCCGAGGTCCTTGATGTAGTCGATCCGCTTCAGCAGCCCGGCGAGGTCGCCGCCGTGGTAGAAGCCCTTGTGGGTCTGGTCGAGGCCCGGTCACGGTCCGGTCGCCGGTCAGCCCGCCGCTGTCGTTGGCCGGGTCGCCGTTCTCGAACCGGTCGGCCATCACGAAGTAGAAGTTCTCG
Source organism: uncultured Solirubrobacteraceae bacterium (assembly GCA_963723395.1). Taxonomy (GTDB): domain Bacteria; phylum Actinomycetota; class Thermoleophilia; order Solirubrobacterales; family Solirubrobacteraceae; genus DATFQI01. The sequence goes on from CAVRQL010000021.1 coordinate 252,763, forward strand.
CCGGTCAATGGCGCGCGCAGGCTGTGCCTGGCCCCATCGTGTGCCCCGGCCGGCGCGGTCACGGCCGCGGCGATGACCAGCGTGAACAGCGCGACGAGCGTGCGCGAGCGCATTCCTGGATTCCCCTCCCCCGAGTGAGCGCGAGATGGTACGCCTCAGGGCTAGCACCGTGGTCGGCGGCGCGCGGATGCGAGAGGATCGCAACGTGTCACGTGCGCTGCGTCCGATCGCCTCCCTGATGGCGTTCGCCGCGTTCGCAGCGGTGGGCGTCGCGGTGGCGGCGAACAGCGGCGACGCACTGGTCGCGGTCTCACTGGTGCTCGCGGTCGGCGCGCCCGCGTGCGTCGGGCTGTTCCTGATCCTGAGCAGGCCCGCGACGGCGGTCGCCTGGATCATGCTCGTCGGCGCTCTGTCGGTGGCCGTGGTGATGGCGGCCGACGCGGTCGCGGGATTCGACGCTCGACGACGATCCGAACTCCGAGCTCGGCGCGTGGGCGCTCGTCATCGCCCAGGCGTGGGCGGTGTTGTTCGCCTGGCCGATCGCGCTCGCGTACTGCTATCCCGACGGCCGGCTCCCGTCGCGGCGCTGGCGGCCGGTGGCCGCCCTGGCGGCCGTGGCGACCGCCGGGGTGCTCCTGCTCTCGCCGCTGGCGCCCACGCTCGAGCGCGGCGACCTCACCGTCGCGAGCCCGCTCGGGATCGACGTCGGCTTCCTCGAGCCCGTGTTCTGGGTCTGCTGGGGCGGGCTGGTGCTGGCGCTGGTCGGCGGCGTCGCGGCGCTCGTGGCGCGCTTCCGTGCGGGCGGCCCGGATGAGCGGCGCCAGATCCTGTGGCTGCCGTACGGGTTCGTCGTGCTGCCGCTGTGGCTCGGCGGCGTGTCGCTGTGGGAGGAGGTGATCGGCGAGGTGCCCGACGCCGACGTGCCGGTGCTGCTGATCCCCCACGTCTGGCTGGCGGTCGCGGTGGCGATCGCCGTCACGCGGCACGGGCTGTATGCGATCGACAGCCTCGTCAACCGCACGCTCGTCTACGGCCTCCTGACCGCGCTGCTGGCCGGCACGTACGCGGTGGTCGCGCTCCTCGCTGGGCGGCTGGCCGGCGACTCGGCGCTGGCGGCGTCGGCCGGCACGCTCGCCGCCGCGCTCGCGTTCCGGCCGCTGCGCGGCCGCCTGCAGGACGGCGTCGACCGCCGGTTCGCGCGCGCCCGCTACGAGGGCGTGCGGCATGCTGCGCGCGTTCCTCGACGACGTCCGCGACGGCCGCGCCGAGCCCGAGGACGTCGGCGCCGCGCTGGCGCTCGCGCTCGGCGACCCGCGCGCCGAGGTGCTGTTCCGCCTGCCCGAGACGGGCGCGTAGCCGACCGCGGCGGGCAGCTCGTCGACGCGCTGCCCGAGGACGGGCGCGAGCGCACGGTGCTCGGGCGCGATCGCGAGCTCGGCCTGCTGCTGCACGACCCGGCGTCGCGACCGGACAGCGCGGTCCTCGACGCCGCGGCGGTCGCCGTCGAGCTCGGGCGGCTGCGCGTGGAGCTGCGCCTGCAGCTCGCCGAGGTCGAGTCCTCGCGCGCGCGGATCGCGCAGGCCGGCTACGCCGAGCGGCGGCGGATCGAGCGCGACCTGCACGACGGCGCGCAGCAGCGGCTGGTCACGCTCGGCATCGTCCTGCGCCGGCTGCAGCGCTCGCTGACCGGCGAGCGCGAAGGTGCTCGCGCCGGCGTTCGACTCCGCGGTCGACGAGGTGGCCGCCACGATCGCCGACCTGCGCACGATCGCGGCCGGCGTCCGCCCGCCCCGGCTCGACGCCGGCCTGGCCGCCGCGCTGGAGGACCTCGCGCGCGGCTCGGAGGTCGAGGTCGACGTGCGTGCGAGCGGCGACCGCGCGCCGCCCGAGGTGGAGGCGGTCGCCTACTTCATCGCCTGCGAGGCGGTCACCAACGCGGTCAAGCACGCGTCGCCCTCGCGCGTCACCGTCGAGGCGACGCGGACCGACCGGCTGCTGCGCCTCGTGGTCGCCGACGACGGCGTCGGCGGCGCGGAGCGCCACCGTCCGGCCGCGGCCTCGCCGGGCTGGCCGACCGGGTCGCCGCCCAGGGCGGGACGCTGGCGCTGGAGAGCCCCAGCGGCGCGGGCACGCGGATCGCCGTGGAGCTGCCGTGCGCGTCGTGATCGCCGAGGACGCCGTGCTGCTGCGCGAGGGCCTCGCCGGCCTGCTCGAGGACGCGGGGCACGAGGTGGTCGGGCGCGCCGGCGACGCCGAGGCGCTGCTCGCCCTGGTCGGCGAGCACGCGCCGGACCTCGCCGTCGTCGACGTGCGCATGCCGCCCGGCTACGACGACGAGGGGACGCGCGCCGCGGCGGTGATCCGCAGCTCGCATCCCGGGACCGCCGTGCTGGTGCTCTCCCAGCACATCGAGACCCGGCACATCGTCGAGCTGGTGTCGGCCGGCGGCGGCTTCGGCTACCTGCTCAAGGACCGCGTGCTCGACGTGGACGACTTCCTCGACGCGGCGCGCCGCGTCAGCGAGGGCGGCTCGGCGCTGGACCCGCAGGTCGTCTCCACGCTGGTCGCGGGGCCGCACCGCGGGAGCGAGCTCGACGAGCTGACCGCGCGCGAGCGCGAGGTGCTGTCGCTGATGGCCGAGGGGCGCACGAACGCCGGCATCGCCAAGCGCCTGTGGCTGACCGAGAAGACCATCGAGTCGCACGTGCGCACGATCCTGATGAAGCTCGGCCTGCAGGCCGGCGGCGACGACCACCGCCGCGTGCTCGCTGTGCTCACCTACCTCCGGGCTCAGGGCTAGCCCTCAGGCGGATTCCGGTGGTGGCCCCGATGTGGCGGCGGGGCGCCGGACGTAGCGTCGGGGCATGAAGAACTCACGCCTCCTCCGCCTCCTGCTCGCCGCCGTCGCGCTCGCGCTCTGCCCGGCCTCGGCGATCGCCGCCAAGAAGACCGAGACCATCCGCGTCTTCTCCAAGCCGATCTCGTTCACCTACACCGCCGTCGACGGCACGGTCACCCAGGGCCCGCCCGACGCGCAGCCCCGGGCCGGCGACGTGTTCGAGATCGACTCGCTCGACTTCGTCGGCAACCACAAGCGCCACGCGAAGAAGGCCGCCTACAGCGACTACCTGCGGTGCGAGTTCACGGCCTCCCTGGAGCCCGACTGCTTCGGCTGGTCGGCGATCGGCGGCTCGCTGCTGCGCTTCCACGGCAACGAGCTGATCGGCGGCACCGGCCGCTACCAGGGCGCCACGGGGAAGGTCCTCAAGAACAAGGAGGTCGAGGGCGGGTCGGACATCGTCGTCCGGGTCCGCCGCCGCTAGAGCTCCTCGGGCGGGAGGATCGTGCCGGCGACCTCGCCGAGCGAGACGCCTCCCGCCCGCCCGCGCATCGTCACCGCGTCGCCGTCCTCCAGGAAGGCGCGGCTGACGCCGCCGGGCAGCTCGAGGTCCAGCCGGCCGCCCCAGGTGAGCTCGAGGAAGCTGCCGTAGGTGCCGGGCGCGGGGCCGGAGATCGTGCCCGAGGCGAACAGGTCGCCGGGGCGGGCGTTGGCGCCGTTGACGGTGGCGTGGGCGAGCTGCTGCGGCGCGGTCCAGTACAGCCCGCGCGCGTTGGTGCGCGAGACGACGTGCTCGCGGCCGTCGATCTCGAGCGCGATCTCGAGCGCCACGTCCAGCGCCCAGTCCTCGTTCGTGCGCAGGTACGGCAGCGGCTCGGGGTCCTGGGGCGGCGCGGGCACGCGGTAGGGCTCGAGCGCCTCCAGCGGGACGATCCACGGCGAGATCGAGGTGGCGAACGACTTGCCCAGGAACGGGCCGAGCGGCTCGTACTCCCAGCGCTGGATGTCGCGCGCGCTCCAGTCGTTGACGAGCACGAAGCCGAAGATGCGCTCGCGCGCCTCGGCGATCGGGACCGCCGTGCCGAGCGGGTTGCCCGGGCCGGTGAAGAACCCGAGCTCGAGCTCGACGTCGAGCCGCGTGGTGGGGCCGAAGCGCGGCGTGCCGCCGCTCTGTGGGAGCTGGCCGCTGGGCCGCCTGATCGGCGTCCCGGACACCACGACCGAGCCGGCGCGCCCGTGGTAGCCGACCGGGAGGTGACGCCAGTTCGGCTTCAGCGGATCGGCGTCGGGCCGGAAGATCCGCCCGACGTTGCTCGCGTGCTCGATCGACGAGTAGAAGTCGACGTAGTCGCCGATCTCGACCGGCAGCCGCGTCACGACCTCGTCCAGCGGGACCAGCACGCGGGCGGTGGGCTCGGTCCACGGCGCGCCCGCCGCGAGCAGCTCACGCAGGCGCGCACGCGTGGCGGTCCACGCCGGCCGGCCGAGCGCCATGAACGGGTTGAGCACGGGGCCGGCGAACGTCTCCGGGGGAAGGCCGCCGAGCAGTCCGGCCTCGGCCAGCGGCTGCAGCAGCAGCGCGCGGTCGCCGATCCGCACGGCTGTGCGCGGCGGCTCGCCCGGCGCCTGCACGACGCCGTAGGGCAGGTTGTCCAGCCCGAAGCCGGAGCCGTCCGCCCCGGGAACCCAGCTTTCGGTCACTTTCGCCTCACATGTCCGGTGGCGGCGCTGCGCAGGGCCAGCTCCATCGTCGGGGAGTCCGACACCTGCAGCTCGACGTCGATGTAGGTCTCCGGCCCGTTGCGGCCGGTCACGGTCACGTCGCCGAGCTTCTCGAACAGCCGCAGCATGCTGCGGTTGTGGGTGAAGAGCCCGGCCGTGAACACGCGGATCCCGTTCTGCGTGGCGTGATGGCAGAGCCGCCGGAGCAGCTTTCCGCCCAGCCCGCGGCCCTGCATGGCGTCGATGACCGACACGGCGGCCTCGGCGGCGTGCGGGCGGTCCTTGTCGCGCAGGTAGCGCGCGACGCCCACCCCTTCCCCGCTGGCGGGATCCAGCGCGCCGAGCGCCTCGTGGTCGACGTGGTCGATCTCGGTGAAGAACGCCAGCTCGGCGGTCGTCAGGCCGCCCTTGGCGCCCATGAAGCGCATGTAGCGAGACTCGCGGCTGAAGCGCTCCCAGCCGGCGACGAACAGCGGCTTGTCGTCGGGCTCGACGGGGCGGATGAGCACCTCGGCGCCGTCGCGCAGCGCGACCAGCTCGCCGGCGCGGTTGTCGTCGGCGCCGCGCCGGTAGGAGGAGGCCGCCGCCTCGGCCTCCTCTTCGGTGTCGTGACGCGAGACGGGAGCCTCCGCGCCCTGGAGGCGGACGAAGTACCCGCCGGCGGGTGAGGGCTCGACGTTGAAGCGCATCGAGCCCTCATGATGACTAGGCCGGGACGAGCTCGTGCGCGTGCATCAGCTTGCGGATGCGCTCGGCGACGTCGGGCTCCTCGGCGGCGGCCTCGATCGCCATGGCGCGCAGGCGCAGGTGGATCGCCAGCGTGCGCGTGGCCACGAACGGGTTCGAGTAGACGATGTTCGCGTCCATGTCGAGCGCGGCGGCGGTGTGGCCGTCGATCTCGCCGACCAGGATCGGGTGCTCGAGCGGCGGCGCGTCGTTGAGCGCGGCGAGGCGGAGCAGGTCGGCCTCGTCGTTGTCGCCGGCGAGTCGGATGGGATATGCGTTGGCGGGGAACATATGTGCCAAGACGTCATTCCGCCGGATCTATTCCGCCGTCAGCGTAGGTGTTGCAGGCGCTGGTGAGGCGGGCGGCAGGACCAGCCGCCGTAACGGCATCGCTTGTGGGGGAGGGGGTTGCGTGATCGGTTTCCGTGAAACCGCCCGCCGGGAGCACGTTTCAGGGAGCGCGATGGCGTGGCCGAAACGAGCTCCGCGAAACCGCCCCCCAGACGCACGTTTCGAGGAAACAGATACACCACCCCTCCCCCACAAGCGATGCCGTTGCGGCGCCGGCCCCGCCCGCAGCGGTGCCGGCGCCTGCAACAGCAAGCTCAGCAGCGGCGGCGAGCTCGGCGTCGGACTCCTTCAACAGCCCACGCTCGCGCAACAACGGGCGGACGCCCTCGCCCACGTGGTAGGCCTCCTCGAGGTGCGGATAGCCGCTGAGGATGAACTCCTCGAGCCCGTGGTCGTGGTACTCGGAGATGCGGTCGGCGACCTCCTCGTAGGAGCCCACCAGCGCGGTGCCGGCGCCGCCGCGCACCAACCCGACGCCCGCCCACAGGTTCGGGTAGATCTCGAGCCCGTCCTTGGAGCCCTCGTTGAGCGCGAGCATGCGGCGCTGGCCCTCCGAGGAGGACTGGCGCAGGTTCTCCTGCGCCCGCTCGATCTGCGCCGGATCGAGCCCGGCCAGCAGCTTGTCGGCCGCCGCCCACGCCTCCTCGGAGGTCTCGCGCGCGATCGCGTGCAGGCGGATGCCGTAGTCGAGCTCACGGCCCTCGGCGTCCGCCAGGGAGCGCACGCGGTCGAGCTTCTCGGCCACCTGCTCCGGCGGCTCGCCCCAGGTCAGGTACGTGTCGGCGTGCCGCGCGGCCACCTTCAGGGCCGCCGGCGAGGAGCCGCCGAAGTAGATCCGCGGCCACAGCGGCGCGTCGGGCACCTGGGCGTCCGCGACCGAGATGTGCTCGCCCGAGAAGTCGAACGACTCGCTCTCCCACGCGCCGCGCACGATCGAGAGGAAGTCGTCGGCCCGCGCGTAGCGGTCGTCCTTGCGACAAGAAGTCGCCGAACCGGCGCTGCTCGACCTCGTCGCCGCCGACCACCACGTTGAGCAGCAGCCGGCCGCCGCTCACGCGCTGGAACGAGGACGCCATCTGCGCGGCCAGCGTCGGCGAGATCAGCCCGGGCCGGAACGCGACCAGGAACTTCAGCCGCTTGGTCACCTGGGTCAGCGCGGCGGTGGTCACCCACGCGTCCTCGCACCAGGAGCCGGTCGGCGTCAGCGCCGCCTCGAAGCCGAGCTGCTCGGCCGAGCGGGCGATCTGCCCGAGGTAGTCGGCCGACGGCGGGCGCTCGCCCGCGCCGCTGCCGGCGCGCACGTGGTGCGCGCCGACGACGGAGCCCGCGCCGAGGATGCCCCGCGCGTCGCCGGTGGTGGGCAGGAACCAGTGCAGGGTGACGCTCACTTGGTGCCTCCTTCGATCAGGCCCTGGGTGACGATGTCGTCGAACTTGACCTCGCCGGGGAGGACCTTGTCCTCGGTCAGCCGGTCGGCGAGCGCCTGCTGGTGCTTGATCGTCTCGTCGTCGATCGGGACGATGTCCAGGAGCTTCTCCCGCACCGCCTTCTTGGTGATGGCCAGCGGGAGCTTGGACTCCTCCGACCACGCCTCGGCCCACTCGTCCGGGTTGTCGGCGGCCCACGCGAACGCCTTCTGCAGGCGCGCGACGTAGTCCTTGAGCGCGGCGGCGCGCTTCGGGTCCGCGACCGCCTTCGAGGAGGCGATCTCGAACGAGTGCCCGTACTCGTCCGGCGGGCCGCCGGCGATCTGCTTGGCGCCCTCGGCCTCCGCCTGCTGGATGAAGGGGTGCCAGGTCGACCACGCGTCGACCCGTCCGGTCGAGAACGCGGCCAGGGCGTCGGGCGGCGCCAGGAAGGAGAGCTTCACGTCGTCCGGCTTGAGCCCGACGCGGTGGAGCACCTTGAGCACCAGGCCGTGGGCGGAGCTGCCCTTGGCGACGGCGATCGTCTTGCCCTTCAGCTGCTCGGGCTTGGTGACCGCGGAGCCGTCCGGGACGAGGATGGCGTCGTCCTTCTGGTTGCGGTACTGGAGCGTCGCGATCGCCCGGAAGTCCGAGTCGGCGGCCGCGCCGAAGATCGGCGGGGTGGAGCCGACGCCGGCGACGTCGATCTTGTCCGCGCCGGCGGCCTCGACCAGCGGCGGGCCGAAGGCGAACGTGGAGAACGAGATCTCGTACGGCAGGTCCTTCAGCTGGCCGGACTTGTCGAGGATCGCGCGGATGCCGTCCTTCTGGACGCCGACGCGCAGCTTCACCCCCTCCGGCGAGTTCGCGGGCTTGGCGACCGCGAGGTCGGCCTCCTTCTCGTCGCCGCAGCCGGCGACGGCCAGGGCGAGGAGGACGGTGGCGGTGGCTATGCGTTTCACGTGGATCCTTTCAACGGTCGTCGTCGACGCCGAGCCGCTCGAGCAGCTCGCGCCGGCGTGATACGAGGTCGGGGTGGTCTCGGCGGCGCGGGCGCTCCGCGTCGAAGCGCTCGTCGTAGGAGATCCGGCCCTGGTCGATGATCAGGACGCGGTCGGCGAGGAGCAGCGACTCCTCGACGTCGTGCGTCACGAGCAGGACGGCGGGCTGGTGGCGCTGCCAGAGGTCGTTGACGAGCGCCTGCGCGGACACGCGGGTGAGCGCGTCGAGCGCGGAGAACGGCTCGTCGAGCAGCATCAGGTCGGGCTCGCGGACGAGCGCGCGGGCGAGCGCCACGCGCTGGCGCTGGCCGCCGGACAGCTGCCGCGGCCACGCGTCCTCGCGCCCCTCGAGGCCGACCTCGGCGAGCGCCCGCTTGGCGCGCGCCCGCGGGTTCGGGATCGCGCAGGCCGAGCGCCACGTTGGTGATCACGTCGCGCCACGGCAGCAGCCGCGGCTCCTGGAAGACGACGGCCGGCGTGCCGCCGGTCTGGATGTCGCCGGTGACGCCGCGGTCCAGCCCGGCCAGCGCGCGCAGCAGCGTCGTCTTGCCCGAGCCCGAGCGGCCGAGCAGCGCGACGAACTCGCCGGCGACGAGATCCAGGTCGAGGTCGTCGAGCACGACGTTCTCGCCGTAGGCCCGGCGGACGCCGCGCAGCTTCACGATGCTCCGCGCCGTCTCCGGGCGCGTCAGTGTCGCGGTCATGAGTCCTCCCGCCAGGCGAGAGCGCGGCCTTCGAGGCGCCGCACCACCGCGTCGGTGATCAGGCCGAGGACCGCGTACGCGAGCAGGCCGACGACGATCACGTCGGTCTGCAGGAAGTCCCTGGCGTTGTTGATGAGGTATCCGAGGCCCGAGCTGGTGTTGACCTGCTCGGCCACGACGAGCGCCAGCCAGGCCACGCCCAGCGACTGCCGGAAGCCCACCAGCGCGCCCGGGCAGCGCGCCCGGGAACGTGATGTGGCGGATCCGCTCGGCCCGCGTGAGCTTGACCGTGGTGGCGACGTCGTAGAGCTCGCGGTCGATCCCGCGCAGCGCCGCCACCAGGTTGAGGTAGAGCGGGATCACGACGCCGAGCGCGACGAGCGCGATCTTCGACGTCTCGCCGATCCCGAACCAGAGGATGAACAGCGGCACGAGGCCGAACAGCGGCAGCGTGCGGATCATCTGCATCGGCGGGTCGACGAGCGCGTCGCCGGCCTTGCTGAGCCCGGCGGCGGCGCCGAGCGCCACCGCGGCGGCGACGCCGAGCAGCAGGCCCGAGCGCGGCGCGCCGCAGCGAGACGACCAGCGCGTTCGGGAGGTCGCCGGAGACGGTCAGGTCCCAGGCGGTCGCGAGGATGTCGCTGGGCGCCGCGAGGGTCTTGGGCGAGAGGAGCCCGCTCGCGCTCGCGAGCTGCCACACGACGACGATGGCGAGGGGGCTGATCCAGCGGGCGGCGCCGGAGCGCAGGGCCCGCTGGGCCACGTTGGGGCGGGCGGCTGGGGAGGCGGCTGAGAGGGTCGTTGCAGACATGAAGCGGATAACCCTACTAACTCGATAGACAATGGGGTCAATGTGTTAGGTTGCCGCTGCATGGGGGCGCCAAACCAGTCGTTGCTCGCGGAGGATCTGCGGGCCGTGATGGGCCGGTTCGCGACCGGCGTCACGATCGTCACCACCGACGGGCCGGGCGAGCAGCCGCTCGGCTCCACCGCCAACGCCGTGGCGTCCGTCTCGCTCGAACCCGCCCCTCGTGCTGGTCTGCCTGCGCGAGGAGAGCGAGACGCTGGCCGCGCTGCGCGGCTCCGGCGGCTTCGCGATCAACGTGCTGGCCGAGGACCAGCGGCACCTCGCCGACCGGTTCGCCACCGCCGCCTGCGACGGGCAGTGGGAGGACGTCGCCTACGAGACCGCCGCGACCGGCCACCCGCTGCTCACCGGCACGCTCGCGGCGCTCGAGTGCGCGATGCACGACGAGGCCGACGGCGGCGACCACCGGATCGTCATCGGCCGCGTGCTGTCGGCGCGCCTCGCCGACGCGCCGCTGTCGCCGCTGCTGTTCGCGGAGTCCGCGTACCACGTGATCGGCGACCGGCTGTGACCGTCGCCGCGCTGGTCGGCAACCCGCGCCCCGCCTCGCGCACCCACACCGCCGCGCTCCAGCTGCGCGACGCGCTGGCCGGCGGCGCCGACACCGCGCTCGTCGACCTCGCCACGCTGGCACCCGACGAGCACGAGGAGGCGCGCGCCACCGTGGCCGCCGCGGACGTGCTGGTCGTCGCCTCTCCCACCTACAAGGCGACCTACACGGGGCTGCTGAAGCTCTTCCTCGACGGCTACGGGCCGGCGCCGCTGACCGGCGTCCGGGCCGTCCCGCTGATGGTCGGCGCCGCGCCGCACCACGCGCTCGCGGTCGACGTGCACCTCACCCCGCTGCTGCTCGAGCTGGGCGCGAGCGTCCCGCGCCGCGGCCTCTACGTGCTCGAGTCCGAGCTGGGGGACTTCGAGGCCCGCGCCCGGACGTTCAGCCTCCAGGCGGCGTGAACTGGCTGAGCGTCAGCTCGGCGCCCTGCGGGTCGCGGACCAGCGCCGCCTTCGTCCACTCGGTGTCGTCGCTGGAGAGCACCTCGGCGCCGAGGCGCTCGGCCGTCGCGACCGACTCGTCGCGGTCGGCGACGGCGAAGGTCACGTGCCAGTGCGGGGTCGAGGACTCGGCAAGCCAGGCGATCGCGTCCTCGAAGCCCGGCGGCGCGGCGACGTCCTCCTGCCGCTTGCGGATGTCCGGGTCGACGGTCGCCTCGAGGTGGTCGCCGTATCCGGGCCGGCGCCACAGCTTCGCGAAGCCCATGTCGTCGAGCTCCCAGCCGAACACCGTCGAGTAGAACGCCTTCGCGCGGTCGGGGTCGTTCGTGTGCAGGTCGCTGAAGTTCCAGCTGCCGGGCGCGTTGACGAGCTGGGCGCCCTTGCGCGCCCGAGCCTGCCACAGCCGGAAGGCGGCGCCGGCCGGGTCGGCGCACGAGGCGGCGCGGCCGCCCGGGCCCGCGTCCTCGGGACCCGCCGTCACGGTGCCACCCTCGGCGGCCACGCGCTCGGCGGACGCGTCCGCGTCGTCGACGGCGATGTAGGTGTTCCACACCGCGTCGCCCTGCCCGACGGCCGCGACGTCGCGGCCTTCGAGCGTGGCGATCCAGTAGCCGCCCACGTCCTCGAACGCCCAGCCGAACAGCCCGCCGTAGAAGCGCACGGCCGCGTCCGGGTCCGGCTGCTCGGTGTCGACCCAGCACGGGACGCCGTGCGGGTAGGTCCTCACAGCGCGGCGACCGCTTCGGCCACCGGCGTCGGCCCTTCGAGCACGTCGAAGGCGACGTGGATCGTGTTGGGGTGCCGCAGGCACTCGAGGATCGTCAGCGCGGTGTCGTCGCGCGTGATCTCGCCGCTGCGGCCGAGCCCTCGTGACGCGTCGACCGTCCCCGCGCCGGGTTCGTCGGTGAGGCGGCCGGGGCGCACGACGGTCCAGTCCAGCCCGCTCGCCATCAGGGCGTCGTCGGCCTCCTTCTTGGCCTGCAGGTACGGCCGCATCGCCTCCTGCGCGTGCTCGACGTCGGCCGTGCCCATCGAGGAGACGATCACGAAGCGCGCCACGCCGAGCTCCCGCGCGGCCTCGATCATCTTCACGGCGCCGCCGAGATCGACCGTGCGCTTGCGCTCCGGGCCGCTTCCGGGCCCGGCGCCGGCGGCGAACACCATCGCCTGCGCGGTGCCGACGTGCTGGCGCACGTCGTCGGACTCCAGGTCGCACAGCACGGCCTCGGCGCCGGCCTCCTCGAGGTCGGCGGCGTGGTCGGGGTTGCGGATCAGGCCGCGGGCGCGGTCGCCGTTCGCGGCCAGCAGCTTGAGGAGCCGCAGCCCGATCTGCCCGTGTCCGCCGCCTACAAGGACTTCCATGGCCGGTTCCTACCCGGCGCCTTCGGGAAGGAACGCCTGATGACGACCGCCCTCGAGCTGCTCGCAGCCTTCGTCCTCATCATCGCCGGGGCGATCGGCTTCACCAACGCGGTCGAGTGGCTCGGCAAGCGGATGAACCTCGACGAGGGCGCGGTCGGCGCGCTGCTCGCCGCGGTCGGCACCGCTCTGCCGGAGTCCGTCATCCCGATCGTGGCGCTGGCCGGGGGCGGCGGTCAGGAGGCGACCGACGTGGCGATCGGCGCCATCATCGGCGCGCCGTTCCTGCTCGGCACGCTGGCCATGCTCCTCGTGGTCGGCTCCGCCCACCTGTTCTCCGAGCGGCGCGAGCAGGGGTCCGAGGTCCGGCCCGACGATCGCGCGGTGCGGCGCGACCTGACGTGGTTCATCGCGCTGATCCCGGTGGCGATCGTGCTCGGGGCGATCGGCGCGCCCGACGGCATCCGCTACGCCGGCGCCGCGCTGCTCGTCGTCGCCTACGGCACCTACGTGCACCGCACGCTCGCCAAGGGCGGCGACGCCGACCAGGAGGAGGAGCTCGCGCCGCTGTACTTCGACACCAGCCGCGACGACCCGCCCAACACGTGGCAGATGGCGGCGCAGTTCATCGTCTCGCTCGGCGCGATCATCGGCGGCGCCGAGCTGTTCGTGGGCGCCGTCGAGACGATCGCCGAGTCGGCCGGCATCAGCGCGCTGGTCCTCTCGCTCGTGCTCGCGCCGCTGGCCACCGAGATGCCCGAGAAGGCCAACAGCGTCCTGTGGATGCGCCGCGGCAAGGACGCGCTGGCGATGGGGAACATCACCGGCGCGATGACCTTCCAGGCCACGATCCCGGTGGCGCTGGGTCTCGTGTTCACGACCTGGGAGCTCGACTCGCACGCGCTCACGGCCGCCGTACTCGGCCTGCTCGGCGGCGCGCTCGCCCGCTGGGCGATCCCGCGTCACCGCGTCGGGCTGCTGCCCGTCGCGGCGTGGGGAGCGATGTTCACCGGGTTCGTCGTGTTCGCGGCGACGACCGGCTAGATCGGGCCGAAGCGGTTGCGGCCGAGCCGGCGCACCTTGCCGCTCAGCACCGCCTCGCGCAGCGCGGCGTGGAACCGTCCGGGCCCCCAGAAGCGCGCGCCGACGCGGCCGGCCAGCGCGCGCCGGTCGAGCGGCCCGTTCTCGGCGAGGGCCGAGGCGATGCGCTCGATCTCGCGCGTGAACTCCTGCTGCGTGACCGGCGCCGAGACGGCCATGCCGGGCGAGTAGGAGGTGCGGCCGGGGCCGAGCCGGTAGCGGCGCGCGTCCTCGCGGTGCTCCGGGGCGCTCCGCTCGGGCCGCTTCCCGTCGGTGTCGTCCTCCTCCGCGTCCTGCGCGGTCAGCGGCTTGGCGATGTCCTCGAGCTCGGCCTGCTCCGCCTTGACGCCGAACAGCAGCTCCGCGATCCCGCCCAGCGCCATCACGAAGGCGCCGAGGAAGAAGGCGATCGCGACCTGCGACTCCTCGCCGGACTCGATCATCTTCCCGAAGATGAAGGGGCCGGTGACGCCGCCGATCGCAGTGCCGATCGCGTAGAAGAACGCGATCGCCAGCGCGCGGGTCTCCATCGGGAAGATCTCCGACACCGTCAGGTACGCCGAGCTGGCGCCTGCTGAGGCGAGGAAGAACGTGGCCAGCAGCAGGGCCATGAAGCCCCACACGCCGAGCGAGCCGCCGACGAAGAACAGCGTCAGCACGACCAGCACGAGCGCCGAGCCGATGTAGGTGCCGGTGATCATCGGCTTGCGCCCGACCGTGTCGAACAGGCGCCCGAGCAGCACCGGGCCGAGGAAGTTGGACACCGCGAACAGCGCCAGGTAGAGCGGGACCTTGGCGTCGCCGATGTCGTAGAACTCGACGAGGAACGTGCCGAGGCCGAACGTCACCGAGTTGTAGATGAAGGCCTGGCCGACGAACAGCGCCAGGCCGAGCACGGAGCGCTTCGGGTAGGTCTGGAACGCCGTCGCCGCGACCTCGCGCAGCGAGATCGACTTCCGCTGGGTGACGGTGATGGACGAGCTCGGCTCGTCGAGCTCCTGGCCCGTCTCCGCGCGCACCTCCTTCTCGATCGCGTCGACGATCCGCTCGGCCTCCTCCTCGCGGCCGTGGATGAACAGCCAGCGCGGGCTCTCGGGCACGTGGCGGCGTACGACCAGGATCCCGACGCCGAGCACTGCGCCGAAGCCGAACGCGAGCCGCCAGCCGACGTTGGGGGCGATGTAGTCCTGCAGCAGGAAGTAGGCGCCGAGCGCGCCGAGCGCGGCGCCGAGCCAGTACGACCCGTTGATGATCAGGTCGACCCGGCCGCGTACCCGCGCGGGGATCAGCTCGTCGATCGCCGAGTTGATGGCGGCGTACTCGCCGCCGATCCCGGCGCCGGTGAAGAAGCGGCAGATGAAGAACATCGCCGCGCTGGAGGTGAAGGCGGTCGCCACCGTCGCCGCCAGGTACAGCAGCAGGGTCGCCATGAACAGCTTCTTGCGCCCCAGGCGGTCGGTCAGCTGGCCGAACACGAGCGCGCCGAGGCAGGCGCCGAGCACGTAGATCGAGCCCGCGGTCAGGACCTGCGAGTCGGTGAGCCCGAGCCCGCTGTCGGGGTCGGTCAGCCGCGCGCCGATGGAGCCGACGATCGTGACCTCGAGCCCGTCGAGGATCCACACCGTCCCCAGGCCGATGACCACGCGCCAGTGGAACTTCGACCACGGCAGGCGGTCGAGCCTGGCGGGAACCTGCGTCTCTACGGTGCCGAGCTGGGCGGTGCTCATGCGCCGGGCGTTACCCGGCGCTCCTGAGCACTACGCGCGATCAGCCCACGGCGGTGACAGGGCCGCAGGCGAGGATGTCCTCGACCAGCAGCTTGGCGCGCTCGTCGGACCAGCGGCCGCTGTCCACGAGGTGCTCGGCGAGGGCGTCGACGTCCTCGAGGGAGGCGCGGGCCTCGTCGAGGTCCGCGGCGAAGATCAGGGTGTCGGCGGCGTCGCGGATGCGGGTCTGCTCGGCGTCGAGGAGCTTGGCGGGGCCGAGCTCGTCGATCGTCTTGACAACCCGTCCGTAAGCCTGTGTGCGGTCTGAGTTCATGGCATTCAGGTCCTTCTACTTCGGGTCATCGACAGTCTATGAACGGACTTGACACCCTCACGCTTCCCGGGCGTGAGAAAGGTCACCGATGGGGGTCCGACCCGGGGTCGCTGAGGGTCGATCCCCAATAGGCAGATCGCCCTCTGATCCCGATGCTGCACTCATGACCGACGAGCCGCGACACGACGAGCCGGAAGACACCGGACCCACCCAGCCGATGACCTCCGGCGATCCGCTCGCCGGTCAGGCGCCGGGGGGCGACGACACCCCAAAAGGCGATACCCCTCCGCCACCGCCCCCCGGCGCCGATCCCCAACCCGTCAAGCGGCTGACCCGCTCCTCGAGCGACAAGGTGATCGGCGGCGTCTCCGGGGGCCTCGGGCGCTACTTCGGGCTCGACCCGATCCTGTTCCGCATCGCCTTCGTCGTCCTCACGTTCGCCGGGGGTGTCGGCGTGCTCGCCTACATCGGCCTGCTCGCGTTCGTGCCCGCCGACGACGAAAGCCGCGTCTTCGGCAAGAGCCGCGAGGCGAACCTGATCGGCGCGGTCCTCCTCGGGATCCTCGTCGTCGTCCTGATCGGTCCTCCGGCCTTCTTCCTCGGCCCCGTGCTCGTGCCCGTCGCGCTGCTGATCGGGCTCGGCCTCGTGCTGTGGAAGGCGGCGGGCGGGCGCCCGCCGACCGGCGACCCCGGCAAGCTGGTGGCCCGCGCGGCGATCGCGCTGCTGATCGGGTTGTCCGCGGCCGGCGGCTTCGTCGGCGTGTTCGTCCTCGCCGCCACGGGCGGCGGCACGATCGTGGCCATCCTCGCCATCGTGGCGGGCGTGGCGCTGGTCGTGTCCGCGTTCGCCGGCGGCGCCCGCTGGCTGATCATCCCGGCGCTCGTGCTGGTGCTCCCGCTGGCCATCGTCGCCGCCGCCGACATCGACGTCGACGGCGGGATCGGCGAGCGCGAGTACCGCCCGGCCACGGTCGAGGAGCTGCGCCCCGAATACGGTGTCGGGATGGGCGAGCTCAACGTCGACCTCCGCGACGTCGACCTTCCGGCCGGCACGACGGACCTCGACCTCGAGGTCGGCGTCGGCCACGCGCTCGTCCGGGTCCCCGAGAACGCGTGCGTGACCTCAGAGGTCTCGGTCGGCGCGGGCTACGCCCAGGTCCTGGACCGCACGGGCGACGGCCTCGACGTCGCCTTCGCCCAGGCCGCCCAGCCGCCGGCCGACGCCCCGCGGCTGCACATCGCCGCCGACATCGGCGTCGGCGCGCTCGAGGTGGTGCGCGGCGACGAGAACGTCGACCTCCCGAGCCACTTCGGCGGCCCCGAATCGGTGGCCTGCCCGGCATGACGCCCCGGGTCGATCGCGTCTCGCTGGTCGCCGGGCTCGCCGTGTGCGGGCTCGGCGTCCTGCTGCTCCTGGACCGCACGGACGTGATCGACCTCCGCTTCGCCTACGGGCTGCCCGCGATCCTGGCCTGCGTCGGGGCGATCCTGCTCGCCGCCGGCCTGCAGGGACCGCGGGGGTGAGTGGGAACATGGAGGCCGTGACCGCGCTGCCGCTGCGTCGCGACACCGAGGGCGGCATGGTGGCCGGCGTGTGCGCCGGGATCAGCCGGCGCTTCGGGATCGACCCGATCATCCTCCGCGTCATCTTCAGCGCCGCCACGCTGGCCGGCGGCACCGGCCTCGCGGCGTACGCGCTCGCGTGGGTGTTCCTGCCCGCCGAGGACGAGACGCGCCCGCCCATCGTCCGGCTCGCCGGCCACCGGCAGACCTGGCTGGTGGCGACCGGCGGCGGGATGCTGCTGCTGAGCATCCTGCTGGTGCTGCGCGAGTGGGGCCTGTGGTTCAGCGACGCGATCGCCTGGCCGGTGCTGCTCGCGCTGGCGGGCGGCGCGCTGATCTGGCGCCAGAGCGCGAGCGCGGCGCCCACCGACGTCCCGGCGCTTCGAGGCGCCGGAGCGCGCGCGCCCCGACCGGCCGCAGGATCCGCTGCGCGCGGTGCGGCTGCCGACGCCCGCGGTCGGCCCCGCCGCCATCGGCGGCGCGCTGATCGTCGCGGCCGGCCTCGTCTTCCTGTGGCTCAACGACGCGCTCGGCCCGGCCCGCGACGTCGTCCTCGGCGTGGTCGTGATGGTGGTGGCGCTGACCTTGATCCTCGCGCCGTGGTGGATACGCCTCGTGCGCGGCCTGGCCGCCGAGCGCGCCGAGCGGATCCGCTCCCAGGAGCGCTCGGAGGTCGCCGCGCACCTGCACGACTCCGTGCTGCAGACGCTCGCCCTGGTGCAGAAGCGCGCGGGCGACCCGCGGGAGGTCGCCAACCTCGCCCGCCGGCAGGAGCGCGAGCTGCGCGCGTGGCTGGGCGGCGGGCGGCCGGAGCCGGGCGAGTCGCTGGCCAGCTCGCTGGAGGCGGTCGCGGCCGAGGTGGAGGAGACCCACCGCGTGCCGATCGACGTCGTCGCCGTCGGGGACGCGCCGATGGACGACCGCGGCGTGGCGCTCGTCGCGGCCGCGCGCGAGGCGCTCGTCAACGCGGCGAAGTTCGCGGGCGGCGCGCCGGTGCAGCTCTACGCGGAGGTCGGCGAGGAGCGCACGGAGGTGTTCGTGCGCGATCGCGGGCCGGGCTTCGACGCCTCCGCCGTGCCGGAGGACCGGCGCGGGCTGCGCGAGTCGATCATCGGGCGCATGCAGCGCCACGGCGGGCGGGCGGTCGTGCACTCCGCGCCCGGGACCGGCACCGAGGTCGAGCTGGTGATCGAGCGATGAGCGCCCCGAGCGTCGTCATCGTCGACGACCATCACCTGTTCCGCGCCGGCGTGCGCGCGGAGCTCGACGGGCTCGTGCAGGTGCTCGGCGACGCCGCCACCGTCGAGGAGGCGGTGCGGTGCGTGATCGAGAAGGAGCCCGACGTCGTGCTGCTCGACGTGCAGATGCCGGGCGGCGGCGGGGTCGAGGTGATCCGCCAGGTCGCCCAGCGGCGGCCGACCCAGCGCTTCCTCGCGCTGTCGGTGTCCGACGCCGCCGAGGACGTGATCGCGATCATCCGCGTCGGCGCGCGCGGCTACGTCACCAAGACGATCTCCGGCGAGGAGCTCGCCGACGCGGTCCGCCGGGTCGCCGAGGGGGACGCGGTGTTCTCCCCTCGGCTCGCCGGCTTCGTCCTGGATGCGTTCTCCGGGTCGGCGTCGCTGCCGCCCGCGGAGGTCGACCCCGAGCTCGACCAGCTCAGCCCGCGCGAGCGGGAGGTCCTGCGCCACATCGCGCGCGGCTACCTCTACAAGGAGATCGCCCTGCGCCTCGGGATCTCGGCGAAGACCGTCGAGGCGCACGTGTCCGCGGTGCTGCGCAAGCTCCAGCTCTCCAACCGCCACGAGCTGAGCCGCTGGGCGGTGGAGCGCCGGCTGGTCGAGTAGCGGCGTCTACTTCTTCGGGACCCTCACCACCTCGTACGGCGTGTCGGGGGTGGGCGCCGCGATGTTGAACTTGGCGTTGACCACGTAGAGGCCGCGCTTGGCGGCGGCGATCGTCGACGGGACCTCGAAGTCCTCGTCGTGGATCTCCTTGACGATGCGGCCGCTGGAGAGGTCGCGCTTGAGCTTGACCGCGGTGACCTCGCCGATGCCCTCCGGGGCCTCGTCGCGGTTCTCGACCGCATACAGCTTGCGGCCGAGGAGCAGCATGCCGTCGGTGTTGACCAGCTCGCCGTCGCCGCCCGTGACCGGGATCTTCGTCGCGGCGGCGGTGCCGGACTCGACGGCCGGCAGCGTGAACGTCTCGCCGGTGTTGCTCTTGATCATGATCAGCGTCCGGCCGTCGCGCGTGGAGGCGATGCCGTTGGCGTTGTTGACGTCCGGGTCCTGGACCCACTCGCCGCCGAGGGCGATCGTCTGCAGCGGGCCGAGGTCGCGCGGCACGAAGTACAGGACCGCGCGCCGCGAGTCCGTGAAGTACGCGCCCTGCCTGGTGAGCGTCACGTCGTTGATGAACTGCGAGTCGGGCAGCTCGTAGCTCTTGATCTCGTCGCCCGAGCGGACGTCGTAGATGCGGATGAACTTGCTCCCCGCGCCCGACACGAAGAGACGCTTGCGGCGGTCGACCTTGATGCCGGTCGCCGCGCGGCCGGTGCCGCCCTCGACGAGGATCCGGCCCTTGCCGCTGCGCAGGCTGCCCTTGTAGATGGCGCCCGTGGCGCGCGAGCTGACGAGGAACTTGTCCCGCTTGGTCGTCGTGATGCCCTCCGGCTGGAAGCCGTTCGGGATCGGGATCACGCTCGGCCCGTGGCCGCGGTGCTTGTGCCGCTTGTCCTTGTGGCCATGATCGGCGAGCGCCGGCATGGCGATCGCGCCGCACAGCAAGAGTGAAAGTCCGATGAGAATTCGCTTCATGTTCTCCCCCTACCCGGGTACAGGCGCGTGAATGTCCGCGCTCTCCGATCTCCATGAACACATACGCGCGCATGCGGGGTGCGGGTTCGAAATCTGCGAGCAGGCCACGAACCTCGTGCCGGGTGAGGGCTCCGAGACGGCGGACGTGATGGTCGTGGGCGAGGCGCCGGGCCGCTTCGAGGACGAATCCGGGCGGCCGTTCGTGGGGCGAGCGGGGCAGCTGCTCGACGAGCTGCTGGAGGCGGCGGGGATGGCGCGCGCGGACGTGTTCATCACCAACGTCGTCAAGGCGCGCCCGCCCGGCAACCGCGATCCCACGCGGGCCGAGGTCGAGCACTGGATGCCGGTGCTCGAGGAGCAGCTCGCGCTGGTGGCGCCGCGATTGGTCGTCCCGCTGGGGCGCCACGCGCTCGCGCACTTCGCGCCGGGCGCCAAGATCGGCGAGGTCCACGGCGTGCTCACGATCGAGCGCGAGCGGGCGCTGTACCCGCTCTACCACCCCGCCGCGGCGCTGCGCTCCACAAAGCTGCGCGAGACGCTGTTCGGGGATGCGCGGGGCATCCCGGGCGCCCTGGCGTCACTGCCGAGTGGCTAGAGCGTTTGCGCGCCGCGTCGGTCGGCTATCCGTCGGGCATGGCTCAGCTGCAGGTGCCGCCCGTCGCCGAGCCTCGTCCCGAGACGGAGGAGGAGGCTCCCCGCTGGGCCGGCGACGACGCCGTGCCGCGCGGCCTCGCGGTCGCTTCGGCCGTGACGCTGCGCGTCGTCATCGTGGTCGGCGGGATCGTGCTGCTCGGCCTGTTCGCCAAGCGCATGATGGTCGTCGTCCTGCCGGTGATCATCGCGCTGCTGCTGGCCACGCTGCTCGCGCCGCTGGCGACGTGGCTGCGCGCGCACAAGTTCCCTCCGGCCGCCGCCGCCTTCGCCTCGGTGCTCCTCGCCCTCGTCGTCTTCGTCGGGCTGTGGGGGCTCGTGATCCCGCCGTTCGTCTCGCAGGTCCCCGACGTCGTCGACAACGTCCAGCAGGGCGCCGGGCAGGTGGCCGACGTCGCGGCGCCGCTGGGCTTCACCGGCGAGGACGTGCAGCGCGGGATCCAGCAGGGTCGCGAGCAGCTGCAGAACGGCGGGGTGGCCGGGAAGCTGCTCACGGGCGCGATGCTGGTCGTGCAGTGGGCGGCCGCCGTGATCCTGATCGCGGTCCTGACGTTCTTCTTCCTCAAGGACGGCGAGCAGCTGCGCGACTGGACCGTGGGCCTGTTCGCCGAGCAGCGCCGGCCGGTGCTGCGCGAGCTGTTCGTCCGCGCGTGGGACGCGCTCGCCGCCTACGTGCAGGGCGTGTTCCTGGTGGCGACGATGGACGCGGTGCTGATCGGCATCGCGCTCGTGCTCGTCGGCGTGCCGATCGCGCTGCCCTTGATCGTGCTCACCTTCATCGGCGCCTTCTTCCCGGTCATCGGCGCCTTCCTCGCGGGCGGCGCGGCGGTGCTGGTCGCGCTCGTGAGCGGCGGCGCGGTCGACGCGGTCATCATCCTCGTGGTCATCGTGATCGTGCAGCAGCTCGAGGGCAACGTCTTCTACCCGGTCGTGGTCGGCAAGCGGCTGCGGCTGCACCCGGTCGCGATCCTGCTCGCGCTGACCGCCGGCGGCGTGCTGGCCGGCGTGGCGGGCGCGTTCCTCGCGATCCCGATCGCCGCCGTCGTCTCCGCCGTGCTCGACTTCACGCGCGAGCATCGCGCGGCCCAGCGGAGCCAGGCGGTCGTCAACTTCTGATGGACGCCGATATGCGCAGCTACTACCGGCAGCGGGCGCCGGAGTACGACGACTGGTGGCTCGGGACGGGCCTCTTCGAGCAGCGCGACCGGCCGGGATGGCACGAGGACGTGGCGGCGCTGTGCGCGGCGCTCGAGGCGCTGCCGCCGGCGCGCACGCTGGACGTCGCCTGCGGCACCGGCTTCCTCACCGCGCACCTCCCCGGCGAGCTGACCGGGCTCGACCAGTCGCCCGAGATGCTCGCCATCGCCGCCGAGCGCCTCCCGGGCGCGACCTTCGTGCAGGGCGACGCGATGGAGCCGCCGCCCGGCCCGTTCGACCGGGTCCACGCGGCGCACTTCTACGGGCACCTGGTCCCCGACCAGCGCGAGCAGTGGCTCGCGGTGGCCGCGGGTCTGGCCCCGGAGCTCGTCATCGTCGACTCCGCACGGCGCGACCGCGAAGAGGCCTGGGACGAGCGCAAGCTCAACGACGGCTCCCGCCACCAGGTCTACAAGCGCTGGTTCACAGCCGACGGCCTCGCCGCCGAGCTCGGCGGAGCCGAGCCCATCCACGCCGGTCCCTGGTTCGTCGCCGTCCGCCGCCAAACCTAAAGGGTCTGACCCCTTATGGCAGTGAAATGAAGTAAGGGGTCAGACCCTTTATGTGGGTGGAATGAAGTGTTGGGAGGCTCGGAGCATGGGATTCCTGGACAGACTCTTCGGCCGTGGCGAGCCTGCTGCTCCGTACCGGGAGCAGGAGCCGGTTCCGCGCTCTGATGACGAGCGGGCGCTGGAGCGGTACCGGTACCTGGTGCAGACCGCTCCGCCGGAGCGGATCGAGCAGGCGCACGAGGAGGCGTTCGCGGCGCTGACCCCCGAGCAGCGGAAGCTCGCGCTCGAGGACCTGTCGCGCGCGGCGCCCGACGAGCCGGCCGGCGGGGACGACCCGCGGTCGCTGGCGCGGATGGCGACGCGGGCCGAGATGCGCCGGCCGGGCACGGTCGAGGGCGCGTTCGGGCGCTCGGGCGGGATGGGCGTGCCGCTGCTCGGCTCGTTCGCGACGGCATTCGTGGGCACGCTCGCGGCGCAGGCGCTGTTCGCGGACCTCTCCGACGGGGAGCTGTTCGACGGCGGCGACTCCGGCCAATCCGGCGACGGCGGCGGCTTCGCCGACAGCGGCGGCAGCGACTTCGGGGGCGGCGACTTCGGGCGGCGGCGACTTCGGGGGCGGCTTCTAGGCGCCGGACCCGGCCGTCCGCAGCGACTTGCCGGGGACTCGCTCGCCGAGCGCCCAGCGCTCCGGCAGCGGCTCGCCGCCCGCCAGCGCGGCGGCGATCAGCTCGGCGACCGCCGGGCCGTGCTTGAAGCCGTGGCCCGATCCGCCGCCGACCACCCACGTCCGCTCGAGCGACGGGTGCGGCGCGGCGAGGAAGTTCGAGTCGGGCGAGAGCTCGTAGCGGCAGCAGCGCCCCTCGCGCAGCGGTGCGTCGGCCAGCGCCGGGAAGCGGTCGGCGAGGTAGGAGCGCACGTGCCCCTCGGTGGCGCCCGCCTGCGGCAGCTCGGCGTCGGGGTCCAGCGGCGGGCCCTCGACGTCGTAGGCGGCCTTCACGCCGATGTCGTCGAGGTCGCCGGTGCCGTACATCGCGCGGTCGTAGTCGACCCACCCGGGCACGCCCGGCGAGCGCCACGCCGGGCCGCCGTCGAAGAACAGGAGCTCCTGGCAGGTTGCGCGCACCGTCACGCCTGTGAACAGCTGCGTGAGCCAGACCCCGCACGCCCACACGACGGCGTCGCCCTCGAGCCGCGTCCCGTCACCGAGCACGGCGGCGCCGGCCTCGGGCGTCGCGCGCCCGCGCACGACGCGCGCGCCGTGCGCGGCCGCCTGCGCGGCCAGCGCGCGCACGCTGCGTTGCGCCCGCAGCACCCCGGCCTCCGGCTCGTAGAGCACGAACTCCAGGTCGTCGACGCCGAGGCTCGGGAACAGCTTCGCCGCCTCGCCGGGGTCGAGCCGCTGCGACGGGATGCCCTGCGCGGCCATCGTGCGCTCGGACTCCGCCTCCCAGCCGTCGGCGCGCTCGGCGAACCACGCCATGCCGCACTCGACCAGCAGGTCCTCGCCGGCTCTCCGCCTCCAGCTCGCGCCACAGCTCCCCCGCTCGGCGCGCGGTACGCGTGTAGTCGGCCTGGGTGCCGTGCGAGCACCGGTACAGCCGCGACTCGCCGCCCGAGCTGGAGCGCGCGTCGCCCGGCTCGAACTGGTCGACGAGCGTGACCTCGTGCCCCGTGCGGGCGAGCGTCCAGGCCAGTGACGCGCCGAAGGTGCCGGCGCCGACGATGACGACGTTCATCGGCGGCAGCGTACCCTTGCGCGGATGGTCGCCGCCCTCGCCGCCGCCTCGGTGCTCGCCGCCCCGGCGCCGCTGCCGCCGCGCATCGAGGCGGGGCGCTCCGTCGAGGGGCGCCGGATCGTCGCCGTCCGCAGCGGCCCCGCGGACGCCCCGGTCCGCGTGCTGGTCAGCGGCTCCACGCACGGCACGGAGCCCGCCGGCCACGCGGTGATCGCGCGGCTGCGCGCGATGGCGCCGCAAGACGTCCAGGTGTGGACGGTCCGGAGCTTCAACCCGGACGGCGTCGCGCGCGGCTCGCGCCAGAACGCCCACGGCGTGGACCTCAACCGCAACCTCCCGTCGAAGTGGCGTGGCGGCGGCCGCGCGTGGGACACCTACTACCCCGGCCCGGAGGCGGCCTCGGAGCCCGAGACCCGCGCCGAGATGAAGCTCATCCGCCGCATCCGCCCCCAGCTCACCATCCACTACCACCAGCACATGCGCCTCGTGAACCTGACCGGGGCGAACGACAAGCGGCTCGTCCGCGCCTACGCGCGCCGCTCCGGCCTGCCCGCCCGCCGCCTGCCGCCCTACCACGGCACCGCCTCCGGCTGGCAGAACCGCACGTTCCCGCAGAGCACCGCGTTCGTCGTGGAGCTGCCGGCCGGCGCGCTCAGCCCGGCCGCCGCGCGCCGGCATGCCCGTGCGGTGCTGCGCACCGCCACCGGCGCGACCGCGACCGCGACCCAGGCCAAGCCGCCGATCGAGTGGGACCCGATCCCGTTCGGCAAGGACCGCCAACGCCAGACGCGCGCCTACGCGCGCCGCCACTACGGCCTGAACCGCGCCCGCCTCATCGAGCCCAAGGCGATCGTCGAGCACTTCACCGCCACCACCACCTACGGCTCCGCCTTCAACACCTTCGCCGCCAACGCGCCCGACGTCGAGTTCGGCGAGCGGCCGGGCGTGTGCGCGCACTTCATCGTCGACCGCGACGGCACGATCCACCAGCTCGTCCGCCTGAAGTGGATGTGCCGTCACACCGTCGGCCTCAACCACGTCGCGTTCGGGATCGAGCACGTCGGCACCTCCGACGGCGACGTGATGGGCCGCGCGAGCCAGCTCAAGGCCTCGCTGCGCCTCACCCGCTGGCTGCAGGAGCGCTACGGCATCCGGGACCGCGACGTGATCGGCCACGCCGAGAGCCTGTCGAGTCCGTACCACCGCGAGAAGGTCGCGGCGATGCGCAAGCGCACCCACGGCGACTTCGCGCGGCCTGCCATGAAGCGATATCGGGCAATGCTCTGAGCGATGGCCTCTCCCCGCATCGTCCACGTCCGTCACGGCGCCACCGAGTGGAGCATCTCGGGCCAGCACACCGGAGTCACCGACATCCCGCTCACCGAGGACGGGCGCAAAGCCGCCGCCGCGCTGCGCGAGCGGCTCGCCGGCCGCGAGTTCGCGATCGTGCTCGTCAGCCCGCTCGGCCGGGCGCGCGAGACGGCCGAGCTGGCCGGCTTCGGCGACCGCGCCGTGGTCGACCAAGACCTGCGCGAGCTGAACTACGGCGAGTACGAGGGCCGCACGACCACCGAGATCCGCGAGGAGCGGCCCGGCTGGAGCGTGTGGCGCGACGGCTCTCCCGGCGGCGAGACCGCCGACGAGGCCGGAGCGCGCACCGAGCGCGTGATCGCCCGCGCGCTGGAGCCGGGCGGCGACGCGCTGATCTTCGCCCACGCCCACATCCTCCGGATCCTCACCGCCCGCTGGCTGGAGCTGCCCGCGTCCTTCGGCGGCAACTTCCCGCTCGGCACCGCCGCGGTCAGCGAGCTCGGCTACGAGCGCGAGCGCCGCGCGGTGTGGCTGTGGAACGACCAATGCCACTTGCGATGAGCACCCTGCAGACGCCCCGGATGCGCGCCGAGCGCATCACCGAGGCGCACTTCGAGCCGCTCTGCGAGCTGCTCGGCGACCCGCGGGTCGGCCCGTCGCTCGGCGGCGTCGCCGATCCCGAGACCGTGCGGGCGTACGTCGAGCGCGAGCTGGACCACTGGGAGCGGCACGGCTTCGGCTACTGGATCTGGTCGGACATCGAGACCGGGGAGCCGGTCGCCCGCGGCGGGCTCCACCACGCGCACGTCGGCGGCCGCGACGAGATCGAGATCGGCTGGGCGGTGTGGCCGGCCCGCTGGGGCCAGGGCTACGCGACCGAGCTCGGCTCCGCAGCCGTCGCCTACGGATTCGACCACCTGCGCCTGTCGACGATCGTCGCCTACACGCTGGTCGACAACCGCGCCTCGAAGCGGGTGATGGAGAAGCTCGGCTTCGAGTACGAGCGCGACGTGATCCACGCCGAGCTCCCGCACGTGCTCTACCGCTGCTCGCCGGCGGTCGGCTAGCCGGAGGTCTGGCCCGGCACCGCGATGCCCGCCTCGTAGGCGAGCACGACCGCCTGCACGCGATCGCGGATCCCGAGCTTCATCAGCATCCGCGCGACGTGCGTCTTGACCGTCGTCTCGGACACGATCAGCTCCGCGGCGATCTCGGCGTTCGAGAGCCCGCGCGCGACGAGGCGGAACACCTCGAGCTCGCGCGCGGTCAGCTCGTCGAGCCCCTTCGGCGGCGGGCCGGCGGCCGGACGGGCGGTCGCGAACTCCTGGATCAGCCGGCGGGTGATCGACGGGGCGAGCAGCGCGTCGCCGCCCGCCACCACGCGGATGCCGTCGGCGAGCTGCTCGGGCGGGACGTCCTTGAGCAGGAACCCGGAGGCGCCCGCGCGCAGCGCGTCGTAGACGTACTCGTTGAGGTCGAAGGTGGTGAGCATCAGCACGCGTGCCGCGTCGTCGCCGCCGATGGCGAGCACGCGCCGCGTCGCCTCGATCCCGTCGAGCTCGGGCATGCGGATGTCCATCAGCACGACGTCGGGCTTCAACCGCCGCGACTGCTCCACCGCCTCGAGGCCGTCGGAGGCCTCGCCGATCACGTCGATGTCGTCCTCGGCGTCGAGGATCATCCGGAACCCGGCGCGCACCAGCGCCTGGTCGTCGGCGATCAGCACGCGCACCACGCTCACGCCACCGCCTCCATCTGCGCGTCCTCCGCCACGAGCGGGAGCTTCGCACGGACGCGGAAGCCGCCGCCGCGCCGCCGCCCCGCCTCCAGCTCGCCGCCGTAGAGCTTCACGCGCTCGCGCATGCCCACGAGGCCGTGGCCGCCCTCGCCGACGCGCTCGCGCACCGGCCCGGGGCCGCGATCGGCGATCTCGAGCTCGAGCGCCCGCTCGCCCCAGCGCACGTGCACCTCGGTGGGCGAGCCCTCGGAGTACTTGAGCGCGTTGGTCAGCCCTTCCTGCACGACGCGGAACGCCGCCAGGTCCAGGCCGGCGGGGAGCGAGCGCCGGTCGCCCTCGACGTGCAGCTCCACCGGGAGCCCGGCCTCGCGGGCGCGCTCGACCAGCGCGTCGAGCCCTGACATGCTCGGCTGCGGCGCGCGGGCGCCGTGCTCGTCGTCGTCCTGGTGGAGCACGCCGAGCAGGCGGCGCATCTCGGCCAGCGCCTCGCGCCCGGTCTGCTCGATCTGGGCGGCGGCGGCGACCGCGCGGGCGGGGTCCTTGTCGAGGATCCGACGTGCGCCGCCGGCCTGCACGACCATCACGCTGACGCTGTGGGCGACCACGTCGTGCATCTCGCGCGCGATCCTGCGGCGCTCCTCGGTGGCGGCGCGCAGCGCCTCCTGCGCGTGGGCGTCCTCCTCGCGCTGGGCGGCCTCGTGGAGCTCCTCGGTGAGCTGGGTGCGGGTGCGCACGGCGCGGCCCGAGAGCCAGGAGATGGCGCCGAAGACGGTGGGGAAGATGTAGTCGCCGACGATCCGCGAGTCCGACAGCGTCGTGACTGTGGTGATGGCGACCACCATCACGAGCAGCGCCAGGTAGGCCCTCCGGCCGTCGGCGTAGGCGCCGCCGCCGTAGGAGAACACCATCGCGGCGATGAACGGGATGAAGTAGCGCGTCGCGTCGGTGAGCAGCGCGCTCTCGGTCACCACGCACGCGGCCATCACGCAGACGACGGCCAGCGGGTGGATGCGCCGCCACGCGAGCGGGAGGCTGTAGCCGGCGGCGGCGATCATCAGCGGGACGATCGACGCCTCGCCCGCGCCGACGGTGAGCACCTCGGCCTCGGCGGCGATGAACATCGCCCCGGCGAAGATCCGGTCGCGATCGATCGGGCTGATGTGGCGCAGCCGGCGCCACAGGCGGCTCACGACGCGCCTCCCACCGGCAGCCGGGCGCGCACGCGGTGGCCGCCCCCGCGCCGCCGACCGGCGTGCAGTTGGCCGCCGTAGAGGCTGACCCGTTCGCGCACGCCGTCGAGCGGCCGCACGCCGTCGCCGTCGTCGGAGACCTCGAGGTCCACGCCGTCGGGCCGGTAGCGGACGGCGATCGCGGCCTGGCCCGCCGCGCCGTGGTCGAGCGCGCCGCCGAGCGCGCTCTGCACGAGCCGGTAGGCGGTCAGGTCGACGCCGGGCGGGAGCGGGCGCTCCTCGCCCTCGATCTCCAGCGTCACCGGCAGCCCGGCCGCGTGGGTGCGGCGGACCAGCGAGTCCAGGTGGCGCAGGCTCGGCTGCGGCGCGAGCGCGATCTCCTCGTCCTCGCGGCGCAGCACGCCGAGCAGGCGGCGGATGTCGGTGAGCGCCTCGCGGCCCGTCTCCTCGACGGCGCCGAACGCCGCGCGCGCCCGCTCCGGGTCCTTCTCGGCGAGCCGGCGCGCGCCGCCCGCCTGGACGACCATCGCGCTCATGGCGTGGGCGACGACGTCGTGCAGCTCGCCGGCGATCCGCGTGCGCTCCTCGATCGCCGCCTGCTCCGCCTGGTCGGCGCGCTCGCGCCGCAGGCGCTCGGCCTTCTCGCGCAGCGTCGCGTTGAGCTGCGAGCGGTTGCGCAGCACGCGGCCGAGCAGGATCGGCCCGCCGGAGATCACGACCCCGCCGATGAGGATGTCGGCGAGGTTGCTCGGATACGCGTCGATCGAGCACGCCGATCGTCTGCGCGACGAACGTGATCGCCATGCCGGTCAGCGCCATTCGCGTGTCGCGGGCATGCAGGCCGAAGCTGAACAGCAGCAGCAGGATCGCGAAGAAGGGGCTGTAGAGGTTGTCGTTGACCTCCCGTCCCAGCGACTGGATCGTGACGAAGCCGGCCAGGCCGAGGACGAGGGCGCCGAGGGGCGAGGTCCTCCGCAGCCCGATCGCCACGGCGACCACCAGCAGGAGGACGGCGGCGAGGCCGGCGTGCGGGGCGCCGTCGAGGAACAGCAGCACCTCCGCCATCGCCTCGACCGCGAACACGAGCCCGACCAGCGCGTCCAGCCGCCACGGGTCCATCGCCCGCAGCCGCGCCCGCACAGATCGCAGGATCGTCATGACCAGAGCCTACGTGCGCGGGCGCGGGGTTACGTCCTCCTGGCTGACCATCCGCGCGTCATCCCTGAGGATGACCCCGCCTCATCCCCAGGCCTGCATCAAATCGTCAGACCGGCTGACGACGCGGGACTCCGCGAATGGGAGCGTTGCTGCCATGAGGACATGGACGGCAACCACAACCGCACCGGCCCGCCCCGAGGCCGTGCTCGAGGTGCTCACCGATCCCGACGCCGCCGCCCGCTGGGCGCCGGTCCCCTTCGACGTCGACGACCTCGACGGCGAGCGCCTGCTCGCCGGCAGCCGTGCCCGCGTCTCCGGCAAGCTCGCCGGGCGCAAGGTCGGCTTCGACGTCCGCGTCCATGAAGCCGACGAGTCGGGCATCGCGCTGAGCGCGAGCGGGGCCGGCGGTCGCCTTCGACGTCGCCTACCAGCTGTCCCCCGCCACGTGTGGCGGGAGCAACGTCCATGCCTCCGTCTCCGTCCGCTCCGGCGGCGGGCTCACGGGCCGTCTCCTCGCCGAGGCCACCGGAGCCCTCCTCACCGCCGGCGCGCTCAACGCCGCACTCGGGCGCATCGCCCGCGAAGCCTCCCTCTCGTACTGCTGACCCCTACGTAACGTCGCACGAAGGTCGCGGGTGCCGTTTTCCGCGACCGGAGGGCGAAAGGAGAAATCTTGTCTGTTCTCGCTCCGATCAAGACCGCCGACGCCGTCACCGCCACCGCCGTCACCCGCCGCTACGGCGACGGCGAGTCGGCCGTGGACGCCCTTCGCGGCGTCTCGCTCGAGGTCCCCTCCGGCCAGTTCACGGCCGTCATGGGTCCCTCGGGCTCCGGCAAGTCCACGCTCATGCACCTCCTCGCCGGGCTCGACACGCCCAGCTCGGGCACCGTGCACATCGGTGGCGAGGACATCACCTCGATGAGCGACAAGCAGCTGACGAAGCTCCGCCGCAAGCACATCGGCTTCGTCTTCCAGTCGTTCAACCTGCTGCCGACGCTGACGGCCGAGGAGAACATCCTCCTGCCGCTCAACATCGCCGGCCGCAAGCCCCCGAAGACCGACCTCGAGGCGCTGATCGCCCGCGTCGGCCTCGAGGAGCGCCGCACGCACAAGCCGTCCGAGCTGTCCGGCGGCCAGCAGCAGCGCGTCGCCATCGCCCGCGCCCTCATCGGCGAGCCGACGGTGCTGTTCGCCGACGAGCCGACCGGCAACCTGGACTCCGCGTCCGGCGGCGAGGTGCTCGCGCTCCTGCGGGAGGCCGTCGAGCTCGACGGCCAGACCACGCTGATGGTCACGCACGACCCGCTCGCGGCGGCCGCCGCCGACCGCGTCGTGTTCATCGCCGACGGCCGCCTCGTGGCCGACCTGGCCGAGCCCACGGAGGCCGAGATCCTGGCCGCCGTCAAGGAGGCGTACGCCCGATGAGGAAGGTTGCGATCAAGGGTCTCGTCGCGCGCCCCGTGCGCACGCTCCTGACCACGCTGGCCATCGTGCTCGGCGTCGCCATGGTGAGCGGCGCGTTCACGCTGACCGACACCATGCGCGGCGGGGCCGACGGCCTCACCCACGCCGCCTACGACGGCACCGACGCCGTCGTCACCGGCCGCACGGCCTTCAAGGTCGAGTCCACGGACTGGGCCACCCGCAAGCCCACCATCGCCGCCTCTGAGCTGGAGCGCGTGCGCGCCGTCCCGCAGGTGGCCACCGCCGTCGGTGATGTCAGCGACGAGGCGAAGATCATCGCTCGCAACGGCAAGCCGGCCGGCGACGGCCCGTACTTCGGCGTCGGCTACGACAGCCGCGTCAAGGGCGCCGCCGAGACCACTCCGTTCCGCCTCGACGACGGCCGCTGGGCCACCGGCCCGGGCGAGGTCGTCATCGACGCCTCGACCGCGTCGAAGGAGAAGTACCGCGTCGGCTCGAGCGTCAAGATCACCGCCGCCGGCAAGGCCGACGACTACAAGGTCGTGGGCGTCGCCCGCTTCGGCTCGGTCAAGTCGCTCGGCACCGCCACCGCGGCCGTGTTCGACCTGCGCGTCGCGCAGGACCTGTTCGGCAAGCAGGGCAAGTTCGACGCCATCCTGGCCGTCGGGCGCGACGGGACCTCCGGGGCGGACGTCCGCAGCGCCGTCGCCGCCGCGGTGGGCTCCCACGCCCAGGTCCAGACCGCCTCCAAGCAGGATCGCTTCGGCCTCGAGGGGCTGAAGATGTTCATCGGGATCATCAAGATCGTCCTGATCGTGTTCGGGCTCGTGGCCGTCCTCGTGGGCGCCTTCACGATCTTCAACACGCTCTCGATCACGGTCGCCCAGCGCTCGCGCGAGTTCGGGCTGCTGCGGATGGTCGGCGCCGGCCGCCGCCAGGTGCTCGGCTCCGTCATGCTCGAGGCGCTGGCGATCGGCGTCCTCGCCTCGCTGATCGGGCTCGGCGCCGGGTTCGGCATCGCCTCGGGCCTGAACGCGGTGTTCGACGCGATGGGCATGGACCTGCCGAGCGCCGGTCTCGTGTTCTCCGGCCGGACGATCGTCGTGTCGCTGCTGGTCGGCACTCTGGTCACCCTCGCGGCCGGCTTCGTGCCGGCGTGGAAGGCGACCCGCGTGCCGCCCGTCGCCGCACTGCGCGACGCCGCCCCCGGCTCGGGCAAGGTCCGCCTCCCGGCCCGTGCCGTCCGCGGCCTGGCCTCGATCCTGGGCCGCCCGGCCGAGCGGCTCGGCGGCTCGGCCGGCCGGCTCGCGCGCCGCAACGCGATGCGCAATCCCAGCCGCACGGCCGTCACGGCCTCGGCGATGATGATCGGCGTCGCACTCGTCACTCTGGTCACCGTCGTGGCCCAGGGTCTGCGCGACACCACCTCGGGCTCGCTCGAGCGGCGCGTCAACGCCACCCACGTGGTGACGGGCGCCGACGGCTGGTCGCCGACCGACCCGGCCGTGGCCAAGGACCTGGCCGTCGGCACCGGGCGTGCGGGACGTGACGTCGATCCGCCAGGACGGCGCGCTCGCCTTCGGCGGCAAGGAGATCGTGAACTCCATCGACCCGAGGACGGTCGGCGGGCTGTTCACCTTCGACTGGGCCGACGGCTCGGACGCGGTGCTCGGGAAGCTGGCCGCTGAGGAGGCGATCGTCGACGAGGGCTACGCCACCGAGAAGAAGCTCGCCGTCGGCGATGCGTTCTCGATCACTTCCCCCAGCGGCAAGAAGGTGGCCCTGAAGGTGGCCGCGATCGAGAAGTCGCCGGTGATCGACGCGATCTCGCTCGGGCCGATCACGATCTCGCAGATCGCCTTCGAGCGGTCCTTCGAGAGCCCCAACGACTACCTCACGTTCGTCAAGGCCGACGCGGGCACGAGCTTCAGCTCCGTGTTCGCCGCGCACCCGGACGCGAAGGCCGTCACCAAGGGCGCCTACATCGACGAGATGACGAAGAGCATCGACCAGATACTCGCGATCTTCTACGTCCTGCTCGCGCTGGCCGTGATCGTGAGCCTGTTCGGCATCGTCAACACGCTGGTGCTCTCGACCTTCGAGCGCACCCGTGAGCTCGGGATGCTGCGGGCCGTCGGCATGACCCGCCGGCAGGTCCGCCGCATGGTCCGCCACGAGAGCATCATCACCGCGCTGATCGGCGCGGGCATGGGCATCGTGGCCGGGCTCGGGCTGGCCGGGATCGTGACGTCGGTGTTCGGCGACGAGGGGCTCTCCTTCGCCGTCCCCACCGGGTCGCTGATCGTGCTGGTCGTCGTCGCGACGATCGCGGGCGTGCTCGCCGCGATCCTGCCGGCGCGCCGCGCCTCGCGGCTGGACCCGCTCACCGCGCTGGCGTACGAGTAGCCACAAGCTGGGGTCACACAGGGCGATGGGCCGTCGCGGCTGGGGAGCCGCGGCGGCCCGCTCGCCGTTAACGCCCCGTAACTCGGCCCAACGTGGCCGGCGCTACGTTCCGGCCGGATGCTCGCTCTCGCCCTCACCGCGCTCGCGCTCGCGCCCGACCGCCACGGCCGCCAAGCTGGACTGCCCCGGCCCCCCGATCACGACCAACGGGGAGGTCTTCAACGTCGGGCCGCGCAACACGGTGGTCGGGCTGCCGGGGAAGGTGGCGATGCGGCGCGGGAACCGCTGGGACACCGTCGACGTCGGCGGCCGCCTCACCGCCTCGGTGGCGACCGCCGACCTCGAAGGTGACTCTTGCTTCGACCTCGTGGCGGGAGCGCCCGGCCGCGGGCGCGGCGGCGCGGTCGTGGTGCTGCGCGGCGCGCGCCGCACCATCGACGGCACGGCCCGCGTGATCCGGCCGAAGGGCGTGCGGCCCGGCGACCGCTTCGGCGCCGCCGTCGCGCTGTCGGGGAGCGGTGGCTTCCAGCCGACCGACCTGTGGGTCGGCGCCCCCGGCCGCGACGTCCGCGGCCACCGTGACGCCGGCGCCGTGTACCGCTACCGCCTCCACGGCAAGCGCCGTCCGGAGCTGCTCGGGATGTACACCGCCGGGATGCGCGCGATCCGCGGCGCGCGCCCCGAGGCGGGCGACATGCTCGGCGAGCGCCTCACGGCCGTCAGCAGCGGCGTGATCGTCGGCGTCCCGCGCGAGGACATCGGCTCCGCCGAGGACGCGGGAGCCGTCGAGTTCCTGCGCGCGAAGGGTCGCCGGATGCTCCGCGGCCAGCATTTCGACAGTCCCGCGGCGGGCGCGAGACCCCGGAGGCCGGCGATCGGTTCGGCGCCGCCGTCTCCGGCCACGGCAACGGCGCGTGGGTCGGCGCTCCCGGCGAGGACGTCGGCGGCCTCGTGGACGCGGGCGTGATCCAGGACCTCGATCGTCGCGGCTACTCGGCCTCTGCGAAGCCGCGCGCAGGCCCCGTGCTCGCGCAGGGCTCGACCGGCGTGCCCGGGGCGGCCGAGGCCGGCGACCGCTTCGGCAGCGCGATCGTCGAGGGGTTCGGCGTGCTCTGCCAGGAGGAGTCCTTCCTGAAGGTCGGCGTGCCGGGCCAGGACGTCGACGGCGTCCCGGACGCCGGCGCCGTCGTGGCGACCGACGACGGGAGCCCGTGCGAGACGCGCGAGCTCTCTCGCGGCCACGGCCTGGTCGGCGCGCCCGTCGCGGGCGAGCGCGTGGGCGAGTCGCTGGGCATCACGCTCGACCGACCCGGCCTCGACGAGGACGAGCACGACACGATGGTGGTCACGCGCCGGGCAGCGGCGCGCTGCTGACGCTCTACGGCGACTTCGAGGAGCCCGATCCCGGCGTGCTCGACCCGCCGCCCGGCTTCGCCGGCGAGTTCGCGCTCACGTACCCCTAGGTGCAGCGCGAGGGCTTGCGCGCCCCGGGCTGAAGGCACTTCGACGTCAGCGGCAGCTTGAGGCGGCGCGTCACCTTCAGCGTCGCGACCTTGCCGACCCAGCCCTGGCGCGTGATCCGGATCTCGATCGTCGCTCCCCGCTTGAGGACGCGGCGCTTGAACAGCTTCTCGAGCTTGAGCCTCGGCTGGCCCTTCTTGCCGACCCGCGTCTTGGACTTGAACGCGCAGCCGCGGCCCTTGCAGCGGATCGACACGCGGTCGCCCTTCTTCATCTCCTTGATCCGCAGCTGGTCGACGCGGACGCCGCGGCGGCGCTTGAGCGGCGTGTAGGAGACGTTGATCGGGTTGACCACGCGCGGGCGCGGGGCGTCGAGGTTGTCGCAGTCCTGGTCGATCCCGTCGGCGATGATCTCCAGCGCGCCGGGGTGCCGGGTGGGGTCGGTGTTGTCGCAGTCGTCGGCGATGTAGCCGTCGTTGTCGGCGTCGGGCACCGAGACGGCCTCGCACCCGGTCAGCGAGTCGGCCTGGTCGACGATCGCGCTGTCGTTGCCCGCCCCGCAGTCGACGGAGTCGTAGCCTCCGTCGCGCGCATCGATCCGGTCGTCGCCGCCGCCGCCGTCGAGGTAGTCCTCGGACCCGAAGCCGGTCAGCGCGTCGTTGCCGTCGCCGCCGGAGAGCCGGTTGCCGGCGTCGTCGCCGGCGATCAGGTCGGGCCCGGAGCCGCCCAGCGCGTCCTCGATGCCGAGGACGTTGTCGCCCTCGCCGGCCTCGCCGTCGTCGGCCTGGCCGTTGAACGTGATCGTCAGCCCGGCCGTGCGCGCGTCGTAGTAGATCGTGTCGTTGCCCTCGTCCCCCGCGTAGACGTCGCGGCCGAGGTCGGCATGGATGAGGTCGTCGCCCGGGCCGCCGAGCACGGTGTCGTTGCCCGCGCCGTCGTTGGTGGAGTCCTGGCCGGGGCCGCCGTCGAGCAGGTCGGCGTTGACGGTCCCGTCGAGCGAGTCGTCGCCCAGGCCGCCGTGGGCCTCGATCCGCATCGCTCCGACCGGGCCGCCGGGGCCGACCCTGTCGTTGAAGCCGAGCATGTGCACGACGAACAGGGAGGAGAGGTCGCAGGCCCGGCGGTTCTCCTCGGGTTCGTCGCAGTCGACTGGGGCGCCGCCGCCGAATCCGCGGTCGGAGAACACCACCGTCTGGCCGCCGTCGACCGACAGCTCCACCGACTCGTCGGCCCCGGCGGCCGGGTCCGCGTCGTAGGTGAGCGTGGTGGCGTTGCGCGACAGCGTCCCCGCGCCCGCGGTGGCCGGCAAGGCGAGCGCGAGGGCGGCGATCGCCAACGCGGGTAGCGCCCAGCGGGTCATCGCGAGCCGACCGTACCCGACCCGCGAGGCCCGCTGCAAGCATCAGGACACGTCGATCGTCCCGGTCATGTCCGGGTGGATCGCGCAGAAGTACTCGATCGTCCCGGCCTTGGACGCCTTGAAGTCGAACGAGGCGCCCTGCGCGAGCGTCCCGGAGTCCAGCGCGCCGCCGCTCTTGGCGGTGACGGTGTGCGGGGCCGAGTCGTCGTTGGTCCAGGTGATCGTGTCGCCGACCTTGACCTTCACGGGGTCAGGGCCGAAAGCGAACCCCTTGATGGCCACTTTCGTTGCAGCGGCCGGCTCCGGCTCGGGGGTCGCGGTCTCCGTCGCGGCCGGGGTGGCCGTCGCCGTCGCGGTGGGCGGTGGAGGTGGCGGCGCTCGCGGGCGCCGCGCCCGGCTCGTCCTCGGACCCGCCGCAGGCGGCGAGCGCCAGCACGGGAACGAGGGCCAGGACGGTGATGAGTCGCTTCATGCCCCGGAAGACGCCGCCCGCGGGGATCTATTCCGCGGGCGGCGAGAACCGGGTGCTAGCGAATCTTCTTGATCCGCATGGTGTGGCTCACGTTCGGCGCGTACTGGCCGTTGTTGATGCCGGCGAACACGCGGAAGCGACCGCCTCGGCGCAGGCGCACGCGCTTGGAGTAGCTCGAGTAGCCCTTGCCGGTCCCCTTGGCCAGGGTCCCGGAGATCGTCCGCCACTCGCCGTTGCGCCGGCGCTGGATCGCGATCGGGGTGCCGTCCGCGGCCGGGGTGATGCGGCCGGAGAACTTGTAGATCGCCCCGCGGCGGGTGTTGCGCGCCTTCTTGCGGTGCGCCGACACCTTCGGCAGGACGCCCACGCCCACGATCGGGCTCTGGATGCCCGGGTTCTGCGGCATCAGCACGCGGTACTGCGTGTTGAACGGGACCGACAGGACCGGGAACGAGAAGTTGCCGTTGGCGTCCGTGACCTGGACGTTCGACGCGTTCTGGAAGCCCGCGGTGTACGGCCAGGCGCTCGACTGCAGCACGACCTGCCGGTTGGAGTTGTTGGTGCCCGACAGGTTCCCGGCCAGTGTGGTCGGGCGGTTCGGCCTGATCGGGTTCGGCGTCGCCACCAGCGACAGGCCGAGCGGCTGGCGCTTGGTCTTGAACGTGCGGTCCTTGCCCTTCTTCTTGGGCTGGTTCCCGCGCATGGCGACGATCCGGTAGTGGTACTTCGTGAACGGCGCGAGGCCCGTCACGGGCACCGTCACGCGGACCCGCTTCTTGCCCTTGCCGACGCTCGTCGCCGGCGTCGTGGCGCCGTACAGGCTCGTCGGCCCGTACTGGAAGATGTACGCCGTCTCGCGCCCGTTCGGGTCCACGGAGCCCACGAGCGTCACCGACGATGGCGTGACGTCCGCCACCGCGCCGGTCGTGACCGCCGGGTCGGTCGCGGCCGCGGATGCGCCCGCTGGAATCAGCAGCGCCGCCACGATCAGCCCGGCGAAGAGCCGGCCTCCTACATGCAACCTGGTCATTGACTGCCCCTTCGATCGGTTGTCCGGGCTTCGTAACACGGGCCTACGGCGAAAAGCGCGGTTGTCTTTATTCGTCCGTTAGCCTGCCGCGCGAATGGGATCGCCGGCTCCGACGCGCGCAGCCCTGGGCGTCGGCCTGGTCGCTGGTTGCGCACTCGCGCTCCAAGTCCTTCTTACGAGGGTGCTGTCCGCCGTCCTGGCGTATCACTTCAGTTTCCTGGCCATTTCGCTCGCGCTGCTCGGGGTCGGGGCCGGAGCGCTCGCCGTGTACCTGCGCGACTCGTGGGTGGAGGGGCTGGAGGCGCGGCTCGCGCGCTGGTCGGCGGCGCTCGCCGTCGTGCTCGTCCTGATGCCGCTCCCGCTCGTGCGGCTCGACTACTCGGCCGGGATCTCGACGGACCTGACCGCGTCGTTCGCGGTCACGATGGCGCTCATCTGCGTGCTCGTGGCGGTCCCGTTCCTGATCGTGGGGGCGATCGTCGCGCTGGCGGTGCGCGGGTACGCGCGCTCGATCGGCCGCGTCTACGCGTTCGACCTCGCGGGCGCGGCGCTCGGGGCGCTGGCCTGCGTGCCGCTGCTGCGGGTCGCGTCGGGGACGACGCTGCTGGTCGGCCTCGCGCTGCTGGCGGCGGGGGCGGCGCTGCTGTTCGGCGGCGCCGGGCGCCTCGCGCTGGGCGCGGTGGCCGTGTCGGTCGTGGCCGTGGTGCTCGCGGGGAGCACGGCGCTCTACGAGCTGCCGCCGCACACCACGGCGCAGGGCGACGACCCGATCTCGGTGCGCTGGACGCCGCTGAGCCGCGTGCTCGCCTACGCGCCGCCGGGCGACGCGAAGATCGCGCCCGTCTTCTACGACCGGATCTACGCGCCCGTCCCCGTGCGCCGCCCAGGCGAGCCGATCCCGAGCTGGAAGGAGCTCTCGCTCGGCCCGCAGAGCGTCGGGTACGCGATGGCCGGGCCCGGCCGGACGCTGGTGATCGGGGGAGGCGGCGGCCGCGACATCGAGAACGCGCTCAGCTCGGGCCAGGAGCGCGTCGACGTGATCGAGCTCAACGGCGCGATCCGCGAGGCGGTCGACGACGACCTCGAGAAGTGGTCGGGGCGGCCCTACTCGCTGCCCGGGGTGTCGGTGGCGATCGGCGACGGCCGCTCGAAGCTGGCCGCGCGCGACACCCGCTACGACGTCGTCCACATCGGCTTCACGGACACGCTGAGCGCCAACTCGGCGGCCGGGTTCGCGCTCAGCGAGGCGAACCTCTACACGCTCGAGGCCTACGACGAGTACCTCGACCACCTCGGGCCGAAGGGCATCCTCACCGTCACCCGGCTGCAGCGCCTGGTCGGCGACGAGGCGCTGCGCGCGACCGTGCTCGCGCTCGCCGCGCTCGAGCGTCGCGGCATCGAGCACCCAGAGCGCAACGTCGTCGTGCTGCTCGGCAACGACATCTTCAACGAGCGCTTCGGCACCGTGCTCGCGCGTGCGACGCCGTGGACCGAGCAGGAGCTCGACCGGATCCGGAAGCTCGCGTCCGAGCGCGGCGACGGCGTCGCCTACGCGCCCGGCGGGCCGTACCGCTACGAGTGGGCGGAGCTGGCGAAGGCGCCCGGCTGGAAGGCGTTCTGCGAGGGCTACCGGCTCGACGTCTGCCCGCCGACCGACGACAAGCCGTTCTTCTTCAACATGACCCGGCTCGGCGACATCGCGTCGCCGCCGCCGGACGGCTACTTCTACGGCACCGACCCGATCCGGGTGCTGGCGCTGACGCTCGCGCTGCTGGTCGTGCTGTGCGCGGTGGCGTTCGGATTGCCGATCGCGCTCGTGCCGCGCGGCCGGCGCCCGCCTGCCCGCACGATGGCGTTCTTCGCGGCGATCGGGCTCGGCTTCCTGATGCTGGAGATCGCGCTGATCCAGCGGCTCGTGCTGTTCCTCGGCTTCCCGACCTACGCGCTCTCGGTGGTGCTCTTCTCGCTGCTGCTCTCGACGGGGATCGGCTCGCTGGTGTCGACCCGCTCGCGCGATCCGCGCCGCACGCTCACGATCGCGCTCGGCGCCGCGTGCCTGCTGCTCGTGGCCGGCGCGTTCGGGCTCCAGCCGCTGCTTCGGTCGCTGATCGAGCTGCCGTTCCCCGCCCGCGTGGTGGTCGCCGTGCTGCTGGTGGCGCCGGTCGGGCTCGCGCTCGGGATGGCGATGCCGATCGGGCTCACGCGCCTCGGGGTGCTGCACCCGGGAGCGGTGCCGTGGGCATGGGCGGTCAACGGCGTCGCCTCCGTGCTGGCGTCGGTCGTCGCGGTGGCGGTGGCGATCACCTTCGGCTTCACCGTCGTGATGCTGGTCGCCACCGCCTGTTACCTCGTCGCGCTCGCCGACGTCCGGCGAGCGCCCTGGCCCTAGGCGCGCTAGGCGATGGCCGGCGCCTCGGGGAGCCGCGCCAGCGCAGCCTCCATGTCGGCCTCGGAGAACTCCGGGTCCTCGAGCTGCCCCGACAGGTACACGTCGTAGGCCGCGAGGTCGAAGTGCCCGTGGCCGCTGAGCCCGAACAGGATCACGCGCTCCTCGCCGGCGTCCTTCGCCGCCTCGGCCTCCTCGATCACCGCGCGGATCGCGTGGGCCGGCTCGGGCGCCGGGATGATCCCCTCGGTGCGCGCGAACTGGACGGCGGCGGCGAACGTGTCGTTCTGCCGGTAGGCGCGCGCCTCGACCGCGCCCGCCTTGACGAGCCCGCACAGCATCGGCGCGCCACCGTGGTAGCGCAGGCCGCCGGCGTGCACGGGGGGCGGGACGAAGTCGTGCCCGAGCGTGTACATCGGCATCAGCGGCGTCAGCCCGGCGGTGTCGCCGAAGTCGTAGCCGTAGTGGCCGCGGGTCAGCGTCGGGCACGCGGCCGGCTCGGCGGCCACGATCCGGGCGCCGGTCCCGGCGCGCAGGAACGGGAACACGAGCCCGGCGAAGTTCGAGCCGCCGCCGACGCAGCCGACGATCACGTCGGGCTGCTCGCCGGCCTGCTCCATCTGCAGGATCGCCTCCTGCCCGATCACCGTCTGGTGCAGGAGCACGTGGTTGAGCACCGAGCCGAGCGAGTAGTTGCAGTCGGGGTCCTGGGCGGCGACCTCGACGGCCTCGGAGATCGCGATGCCGAGCGAGCCGGTGGGGTGCGAGGCCTGCCCGCGGCCGGACTCGGTGCGGTCCGACGGCGACCGGTGCACCGTCGCGCCCCACGTCTGCATCATCGAGCGCCGGTAGGGCTTCTGGTCGTAGCTGGAGCCGACCATGTAGACCTCGCACTCGAGCCCGAACAGCGAGCACGCGAAGGCCAGGCTGGAGCCCCACTGCCCGGCGCCGGTCTCCGAGGAGAGCTTCTTGACGCCGGCGCGGGCGTTCTCGAACGCCTGCGGGACGGCGGTGTTGGCCTTGTGGGAACCCGCGGGCGAGACGCCCTCGTACTTGTAGTAGATGTGCGCCGGGGTGCCGAGCGCCGCCTCGAGCCGACGCGCGCGGTACATCGGGGTCGGCCGCCACAGCCCGTACGCCTCGCGCACCTCGTCGGGGATCGGGATCTGCGGCTCCATCGAGACCTCCTGCGCGATCAGCCCCATCGGGAAGATCGGCGTCAGGTCGTCGGGGCCGGCGGGCTCGCCGGTCGCCGGGCTCAGCGGCGGCAGCGGGTCGCCGGGCAGGTCGGGGAGCAGGTTCACCCAGTGCGTCGGGATGTCTGCCTCTCCCAGGAGGAACTTCGTCGGCTCGGGCATGGCGCGATCCTACGTCCCTCCGGCGCTCACGAGCACGATTCCCGCAAGCGCCGCGCCGATGCCGACCGCTTGCAGCCTGCTCACCCGCTCCCCGCCGAGGTAGGCGAGCCCGACGGTGACGACCGGGAAGAGCGAGCTGCACACCGCCACGACGCTGAGGTCGCCCTCCCGCGTGGCCGCCGAGTAGGCGAGCGTGCCGGCGAACAGGAGCAGCCCGGGCACGGCGATCACCGGCAGGCGGCGCAGCGGCGCGCGCAGCGGGGCGGCGAGGAAGAACGCCGCCGCGACCATCACCGCGAGCAGGACGACGCGGCTCGCCGCCACCGCCCAGAACACGCCGTCGTGGGAGGCGGGGGCGACCAGCGCGAGGAACGCGCCGAACCCGACCGCCGAGCTGAGCGCCCACCACACGGCGGCGCGCGAGTCGGCGGTCGGCCCCTCGACCGAGCGGCGTGCGGCCAGCGCGACGCCCGCGAGCGCGAGCACGATCCCCGCCAGCTTCACGGCGCCGAGCGGCTCACCCGACGCGACCCCCGCCGTCACCGGCACGACCACCGCCAGCGAGCCGACCGGCGTGACGATGCTCAGCGGCCCCAGCGACGCGGCCCGGTAGAAGGAGATCAGCCCCCAAGCGTTGCCGGCGCCCGCGCCGGCCGCGGCGGCCAGCACGCCCGCGCCGGGGATCGTGGCGGTGGTGGCGACGAGCACGCTCGCGCTCGCCGTGAAGGCGACCACCTGGCCGGCGATCAGCACCGGATAGGTCGGCAGGTCGCGGCTGAGCGCGGGCCCGATGTAGTTGGACACGCCGTAGCAGAGCGATGTCACCAGGGCGAGCGCGGCCGCGAGCATCGCGGCATCTTGGCGGTCAGCCCGTGGTGGGGGTGCGCCGGGTGTCGCCCTGCTGGAGCACGGCGGGCGGGGCGGCCATGTCGACCTCCACCTCTTCCCAGTCGCGCCCGGCGGGGACGCGCACGAGGGGGCGGTCGGGGTGCCTGGCGTCGACCGACACCACGACGCCCTTGCGGCCGTCGGGGAGCACGACGTCGTGCCCAACGGGATAGGGCATGACGACGGCGCGGAAGTGGCCGACGACGTCGGGGCAGAACTGGGTGCCGGCGCCCTCGGCGATGATCCGCACGCCGATGTGCGGGGCGACGGCGCCGCTGTAGACGCGCTTGCTGGTCACCGCGTCGTAGACGTCGGCGACCGCGGCGAGGCGGGCGAACTCGTGGATCGAGGTCCCGGCCAGCCCGTTCGGGTAGCCGGAGCCGTCGGGGCGCTCGTGATGGTCGCGGATGGCGGAGATCGTCAGCGGCGAGAGGTCGGCGGAGCGCAGCAGCTCGACCCCGGCCTCCGGGTGGGCGCGCATCACCTCCATCTCCTCGTCGGTCAGCGCGGCGGGCTTGTTGAGCACCTCGGGCGGCACGGCGAGCTTGCCGACGTCGTGCACGAGCAGGCCGATGCCGAGCTTGCGCAGGCGGTCGGCGAAGCGGTCGTAGCGGCGGCGGCCGCGGTAGTCCGTCCAGCCGTTGGTGCTCCAGGCGCGGCGCGCGATCAGCAGGCCGAGCACGGTCACCTGGACGCTGTGGCGATGCGTGTAGTTGTCGAACGCGTTGAGGTCGTCGAGCGTGAGCGCCGCGTCGGGCAGCTCGAGCAGGTCGCCGACCAGCGCGTCGGCGACGTCGGCGAGGGAGTCGAGCACCGCGGGCGGCAGGCCCGCGCCGGCGCGCAGCGACGAGCGGGCGGCGTCGAGCGCCTCTCCGGTCGCGCGATGGACCTTGGCGCGGGTCTCGGGGGTCAGCGGCTCGATGACGTCGATGTCGCGGCCGAGGTCGTCCTCGATCCACACGGAGCCGATGCCGGCGCGCGGGAGCAGCTTGGCGTAGCGGTCGGAGAGGAGCGTGCCCGTGCGCAGGAGCGGCGCCGTGCCGGGCGGGCCCGTCGAGACGTCGCGGGCGAGCTCCATCCCTTCCCGGATCTTTCGGCACTGGATCAGTCGCATGAGTTCAGGAGCGCGCGCATCGAGGGCTTGTTGACGGCACGGACACGCCGTCAGTCCGGGTCCTCGGCCGCTCGCGCGGTTCCTTGAGCGCCAGACTGGACAGCGATGCGCCTGTTGTGCACGTTCACCGGGGGCGGAGGGCACCTGGAGCCGCTCGTCCCGATCGCGCGGGCGGCCGTCTCCGCGGGCCATGAGGTCGCCTTCGCCGGTCCCGCGACGATGACCGGCGAGGTGGAGCGCCGCGGCTTCGCGGCGTTCGCGGCCGGCGGCGCGGAGGGCACCGAGCCCGGCCCGCTGGTGGCCCCGAGCGACGAGCGCGAGGAGCGCGTGCTGCGCGACGTGTACGCCGGCTGGGTGGCGCGCGAGCGCGCGGACGGGGTGCGGGACGCGGCGCGAGCGCTGGCGGGCGGACGCGATCCTGCGCGAGGAGTTCGACTTCGGCGCCGAGATCGCCGCCGCCCGCCTCGGGCTGCCGTGCGCGGTGCTGCTGATCACCGCCACGGACACGTTCCTGCGCGGCGAGCTGGTCGACGAGCCGCTGGCGGCGATCGGCCCCCGGCGGCACGACGTCGTGTTCACGCCGTTCCCGGCCGCGCTGCGGGAGCCGGGCGACGCCGTCCCGCTGGCGCTGCACCCCGTCGCCCACGGCGATCCCGATGGCGCCGTGTACCTCACGATCGGGACGGTGTTCGGGCTCGAGTCCGGCGACCTGCTGCCGCGCGCGCTCGCCGGCTTGCGCGAGCTCGGGCGGCCCGTGATCGTCACCGTCGGGCGCCACGTCGACCCCGCGGCGCTGGGCCCGCAGCCGCCGCACGTCCGGATCGAGCGCCACGTCGACCAGTGGGAGCTGCTGCCGGGCTGCGCGGCGGTCGTGTTCCACGGCGGGTCGGGCACGCTGCTGGGCGCGCTGAGCCACGGCCTCCCGTCGGTGCTGCTGCCGATGGGCGCCGACCAGCTCCACACCGCGCGCCGCTGCACCGCGGCCGGCGTTGCTGTGGCACTCGACGTGCTGACCGCCACGCCGGAGGACGTGCGGGCTGCCGCCGCGGCGGTGCTGTCCGACCCCGCCTACGCGGCGGCGGCCGGGCGCATGCGCGACGACCTGGCCGCGCGCCCCGGCCCGGGACACGCCGTCGAGCTGCTGGAGGGCCTCGCCTAGCGGCGGGGCGACTCCCACTCGATCGGGTCGCCCGCGCCGGCGGCGCCGAGCTCGCGCAGCACGGAGGCGAGCGCCTCGCGGCGGACCGCGCCGTAGCTGAGCACGTGCGAGAGCACGCCGCCGTAGGTGAACGACTCGGGCGGCTCGCACAGTGCGTCGACGAACGCGTCGTCCCATGCGCCGCGGTCGCGGATCCGCTTGGCGATCCGCTCGAAGTCGCGC
The DNA here is from genome assembly GCA_963723395.1 of uncultured Solirubrobacteraceae bacterium. Taxonomy (GTDB): domain Bacteria; phylum Actinomycetota; class Thermoleophilia; order Solirubrobacterales; family Solirubrobacteraceae; genus DATFQI01. Next base: position 297,009 of record CAVRQL010000021.1, read on the forward strand.
GCCGCGCGGTCGAAGCGCGCGAGCAGGTCCCCCGGCCGGCCGGGCTCGGGCGCACGCTCGCCCGCGATCGCCGCCACCCACACCTCGAGCGTGAACACCAGCCGCTCGGCCATCAGCGCCGCGCTCGGCTCCTCGCCCTCGAACCACACGACCACCAGCCCCGGCCGCAGCGACCGCTCGAGCTGCTCGGGCGCCAGCGTCGCGGCGGCGAGCAGCAGCTCGCGGGTGCGGGCGAGGTGATGGCCGACCATGCGCTCGGTGAGGTCGCGCGGCGGCGCCGGGGAGGCGGGGAGGAGCAGCCCGGCGGGCGGATGGAAGTGGATGCCGTTGGGCGCCGCGAGCTCGATCGGCCCGTCGAACTCGCTGGGTGGCATCCCGTGCGCCCGCGCGAAGGCGCGCGAGAACGCGGCCGCCGAGCCGTAGCCGGCCGCCACCGCCGCCTCGCTCGCGCTCGCCGCGCCCGTGCGCAGCTGCCACGCCGCGCGCTCGAGCAGCAGCCGCCGCCGCAGGGCGACAGGCGACTCGCCGGTGGCCGCCGCCAGGATCCGGTCCAGGTGGTCGCGCGAGAAGTGCGCGCGCTCGGCCAGCGACGCGCCGTCGGCCCGCGGGTCGTCCATGGACTCGACGATCAGGTCGATCAGCTCGCGCAGGCGGTCGGGCACGGCTTGATCATTCTCGACGTCCTGCTGGACGCGCGCCGCGGCCGGCGGCACGCTGCGCCGATGCCCAGCTGGAACGACTTCGAGGCCGCCGCGCCGGAGCTCGCCGCGCAGGTGCGCGCGCGGCTCGACGCCCACACCCACAAGACCATCGCCACCGTCCGCCGCGACGGCTCCCCGCGGATCTCGGGGATCGAGACCGACCTCGTCCAGGGCGAGCTGTGGATCGGCTCGATGCCGAAGGCCCAGAAGGCGCGCGACCTGCAGCGCGACCCGCGCTTCGCGCTGCACACCGGCTCCGCGGACCCGCCCGAGTGGGACGGCGACGCCAAGCTGTCCGGCGTGGTGGAGGAGATCACCGACCCGGAGCGCGTCGCGGAGATCAACGGCCGCAAGGGGCCGCACGCGGACTCGCACCTGTTCCGGCTCGACCTCCGGGAGGTCTCCACCGTCGGCCTCAACGCGAAGCGCGACGGGCTCGTCATCGAGGTCTGGACGCCGGACGGCGGCGTGCGGACGATCACCCGCAAGTGAGCGAGCGTCTCCGCGCCGTCGTCGACTCGCTCGCCCTGCGCCCGGGTGAGCGCGTGCTGGAGATCGGTTGCGGGCACGGCGTCGCGGCGGCGCTGATCGCCGAGCACGGCAACCCGTACCTGGGCGTCGACCGCTCGCCGAAGATGGTGGCCGCGGCGCGGCGGCGCAACCCGGGCGCCGAGTTCGTCACGGCCGAGCTGGAGACGCTGGAGCTCGGCGAACGCCGCTTCGACGTGGTCCTCGCCGTCCGCGTCGGGCTGTTCCACCGCGAGCCCGGACGCGCGCACGCCCTCGCCGAGCGCTGGCTCGCTCCCGGCGGGCGCGTCCACGCCGTCTTCGATCAGCCGAGGCGCTTCTCGAACCAGTGATGCGCGTAGCGCTCGTCGTTGAACGGCGCGACCTCGACGTAGCCCGCCGAGCGGTACATGCCGATCGCCTCCTCGAGCGCGCGGTTGGTCTCCAGCCGGATCACGTCGCCCTCGACGCGCGCCTCCAGCTCCGCGAGCAGGCGGCGACCGAGCCCGATCCCGCGGGCGTGCGGCGAGACCCACATGCGCTTGATGTCCGGCGGCTCGCCGGGGTGGAACCAGAGCGCGCCGCACCCCACCGGCTCGCCGGCCAGGGTCGCGACGAGCATCAGCCCGTTCGGGCGGCGGTAGTCGTCCGGTGAGATGTGGGCCGGGTCGAAGCCCATCTCGAACCGGCGGCTCAGCTCGGCGCCGTACTCGCGCAGGCAGAACTGCGCGCGCGGGTCGCCGGGGTCGACCTCCTCGACGGCCACCATCGAGGCGGTCATCAGCCGCTCGACGTCGCGCATCGAGGCGACGAGCCGCTCGCGCTGGCGGTCGGTCAGCGGCTCCAGCAGCCCTTCGGCCGCCTGGTCGCTGCGCCGGTCCAGCTCGGCGCGCTCCACCAGCCCGGCGGGTGTCAGCCGCGCGACCCGCACGCGCTTGTCGGCGCCCGGCTCGATCGTGACCAGCCCGTCGCGCTCCAGGCTGCGCAGCATCCGGCTCAGGTAGCCCGAGTCCAGGTCCACCCGCGCCCGAAGGGTGCGCAGCTCGCAGCCGTCGGGGCCGATCTCCCACAGCAGCCGCGCCTCGCCGAGCGGGCGGTCCAGCCCGTGGAAGTGATCGTCGAGCGCGCCGACGCGCTGCGTCACGATGCGGTTGAAGCGCCGGATCTGCGCGACCATCGCCGGCTCCATTCTCTGACTGTAGTCAGAGAGTCAAGCCGCTTGCGCTCGGATGCATGGGCGATGAGAATCGCGCGATGTCCGAGCCCGGGCATGTCGCCGGGGTGGAGCCCGCCGTCGACGCCCCGGCTCCGTCGTCCGTGGACGCCCCGGCCGGCGCCCCCGCGTTCGCGGCGCTCGTCGGGCCCGGGCCCGGCGATGCTCGGCCGCCTGGCCGCCCGCCCGCCGGAGGAGCGCGCGGCGGCGCTCGGCCGCGGCGGGGGCAACGCGGCCGTCTCGCGGTTGCTGCTCCGCCAGCCCGCTCCCGCCACGGCGCCCCCGGCCGCCGCCGAGGGCGGGACCTCGGAGACGTGGCAGCACGAGGCGGTCAAGCCCCGCGCCGAGGCGATCGAGAAGGCCAAGAAGGAGAAGGAGAAGCCCAAGGACCGCGGCGCGGAGCTCTACATGGAGGTCGTCCCGGCCGTCGTCCGCGCCGTCAAGGGCTATTCGACCGCCGACGGGAAGCAGATCCCGCTCGAGAACGCGCTCCTGATCATCGCCCAGGGCACGGCCGAGCACTCGCCGTACAACCCGGGGACGGCCGACAAGCCGGTGATCCCCGAGGGCAACATGCTGTGGGGCGTCACCAGCGACTCGAAGAAGCCGGGCGCGACGGTCAAGACGAGGACCGACGAGGTCAAGGACGGCAAGCGGGTCAGCGAGGCCAACCGCAGCTTCCGCTCCTACGACACGATGGAGGAGGCGGCGGTCGGCTACCTGCGGGCGCTCGAGGGCACCGATCCCGACGCCGCCAAGAACGAGAACTACAAGCAGGTCCTCGACGTCCTGACCAAGCCGGGCGCGACCCCGAAGGACTTCGGCGACGTGCTCGACAAGGTCCATTACGCGACCGCGCCGAACTACGGCGAGCACGTGGCGGCCAACGCCGGCACCGGCGGGCGGGCCACGGCGGCGCGGCTGATCCCGAAGTTCATGCCGCAGATCAAGGCCGGCCAGCAGGCGAAGATCGACGCGCTGCGCGAGAAGCAGATCGCCTACACGGACCTCATCGCCTGGATCGAGGGCCGCGCGGTCGACGTCCGCGCCGAGCTCGAGGAGCGGTCCGACAGCTCCGAGGAGAGCAACGCGCTCCAGGAGGAGCTGCAGCAGCTCGAGGCCGACCGCAACACGGCGATGGAGGCGATCGAGAAGATGGAGCCGCTGATCGCCAAGGAGCAGCAGCTGCTCACCGATCTCGACGAATTCGCCGCGACGCTTCCCGAGGCGCCGGCGCCCTAGCGATAGCCGGTCGGGTCAGCGGGGAGACCGGGGTCCTGTACCTCGACCATGTAGCGCCAGCAGTCCGGCTGGGAGCCGTCGACGTCGGTGAAGCCGTACTCGCGCGCGAGCTCGCCCGAGGAGAACGAGCCGCCGTTGCGGCGCGCGACGTCCGGGTCGGCGGCCAGCGCGGCGATGGCCCGGCCGACGAACCGTGGCGACTCCGAGATGGCGGCGAAGTGCGGCTGGAACGCCGCCGCGTCGCGCCAGTTGTCCTCCGTGACCTTGAAGGCCTCGAGCATCATCTCCGAGCGCAGCCAGCCGGGGGTGAGCGCGACCGCGGTGCCGCCGTGCGGCGCGAGCTCCTTGGCCTGGGAGTAGGCGAGCCGGATGACGGCCGACTTCGCGAGGTCGTAGAACACGTTGAGCCGGTAGTTGACGGCGTTGTACTCGCGAGTGCCGTCGGTCATCTCGACCACCAGCCCGCCGGGCCGGCGGATCAGCAGCGGCAGCGCGAAGTGGCTCGTGATCAGGTGGGTGTCGATCGCGAGCCGGAGCATCCGCAGGCCGTTGTCGAGGTCGTGCTCCCACACCGGCGTGTCCCACTCGAACAGCCGCTCGCCGCCCCAGATGTCGTTGACCAGCACGTCGAGCCGCCCCTGCTCGGAGTCGATGCGCGCGACCAGCGCCTCGACCGCGCCGGGGTCGAGGTGGTCGAGCGGCACCGCGATCCCGGTCCCGCCGGCCTCGCCGACCAGCTCCGCCGTCTCCTCGATCGTCTCGGGCCGGTCGTACTCCGAGCGCTTGCCGCGCGTGCTGCGCCCGGTGCAGTACACCGTCGCGCCCGCCTCGCCCAGCGCCGTCGCGATGCCGCGCCCGGCCCCTCTCGTCGCTCCGGCGACCAGCGCCACCTTGCCTTCGAGTGTCATGCCCGCGATTGTGGCGCTCGTAATGTCCGCCTTCATCATCACCCGCATCCACGTCGGCGACTACGACACGTGGCGGCCGATGTTCGACCAGGACCGCCCTCGCGCCCGCGAGAAGGCGAAGGTGCAGCGCGTGTTCCGCGGCGCCGACGACCCGGGCCAGGTGTTCATCGTGCTCGAGTTCGACTCGCTCGAGGACGCCCACGAGGCCGAGGGCCGGCTGGTGGGCTCCGGCGTGCTGGACCGCTTCGAGGACAGGCACGGCCCCAACGTCGTGCTCGAGGCCGGCTGATCAGCGGCGGCCGGTGACGAGCCAGGCGCGGGCGGTGAGCGTGAACGGCTCGTCGCCGGCTTGGAGCTGCTGCCGCAACTCGGCCTTGAGCGCGCCGCGCCGCTGCTCGTCGAGCGCGACCGTGTAGGCGCCGGCCGGCCCGACGCCCATCTCGAACGGACCCCACAGGTCCTCGAAGTCGTCGTAGCCCACTTCGACGACCGCCGCCGACGTGGCGACGTCGTTCAGGCCTGCCGAGCGCCACAGCGACTCGAGTTCTGGCGGGGTGGCGTGGCGCATGTGCACGCCCTCGTCCGGCGCGTCGGGCTCGAGCGCGCGCGCCGCGTCCCAGAACGAGCGCAGCATCGTCATCCCGCCCGAGTAGTCCCACACGGCGGCGGACACCGTCGCGCCGACTCGCGCCATCTCGCGGACGCCGGCCTCCGCGTCGGTCATGAAGTTCACGACCAGCTGGCAGAGCGCGTGGTCGAACTCACCGTCGGCGAACGGGAGCGACTCGGCGGCCGCCACCTCGACCCGCACGCCCGGGAGCCGTGCGCGCGCCGCGGCGGCGAACGGCTCCGACGGGTCGGCGGCGGCGACATGGTCTGCGCCGAGGACCGCCGCCAGCTCGGTCGTCAGCGCGCCCGGCCCGCACCCGACGTCGACCGCGCTCTCCCCGGCGGCGACCCCGCGAACGCGATCAGCTCGCGGGCGAGCGCGGGCGAGTACCGGCCGACGAACCGGTCGTACGCCTCAGCGGGGGTGTCGAACATCGCGGATCAGGACTGCAGGAAGGCCAGCAGGTCGGCGTTGATCGTGTCGGCCTGGGTGGTCGGCATGCCGTGCGGGAACCCTTCGTAGGTCTTCAGCGTCCCGTTCTGCACGAGCTCGGCGGACAGCGGCCCGGAGTCGGCGTAGGGGACGATCTGGTCGTCGTCGCCGTGCATCACCAGGACCGGCACCGAGATCTTCTTGAGGTCCTCGGTGAAGTCGGTCTGGGAGAAGGCGACGATGCCGTCGTAGTGCGCCTTCGCGCCGCCCATCATCCCCTGGCGCCACCAGTTCTCGATGATCGCCTCCGAGGGCTCCACGCCGTCCCGGTTGAAGCCGTAGAAGGGGCCCGACGGGAGGGCGCGGTAGAACTCGGACCGGTTGGCGGCCAGCTGGGCCTGCAGGTCGTCGAACACGCTCTTCGGGCAGCCCGCCGGGGTTGGCGTCGGTCTGCACCATGAGCGGCGGCACCGCGCTGATCAGCACCGCCTTCGCCACGCGGTCCTCGCCGTGCCGGGCGATGTAGTGCACGACCTCGCCGCCGCCCGTCGAGTGCCCGACGTGGACGGCGTCCCGGAGGTCGAGATGGGCGGTCACCGCGGCGAGATCGTCCGCGTAGTGGTCCATGTCGTGACCGTCGCCGGTCTGGCTGGAGCGCCCGTGCCCGCGCCGGTCGTGGGCGATGACGCGATAGCCGTTCTGGAGGAAGAACAGCATCTGGGTGTCCCAGTCGTCGGCCGAGAGCGGCCAGCCGTGGCTGAAGACGATCGGCTGCCCCGATCCCCAGTCCTTGTAGAAGATCTCCGTGCCGTCGGGAGTGGTGATCGTGGCCATGCGCGCAGCGTATTTGAGTCTGGTTTCCGGGCTGCCAAGCTCAACCGAATGATCACCTGTCACGTCCGCTACGAGATCGATGCGGCCAAGACCGAGGACTTCGAGCGCTTCGCCCGCGCGTGGATGGAGCTCGTCGCTCGCGAGGGCGGCGTCCACCACGGCTACTTCCTGCCGGCCGAGGGAGCCAGCGACGTCGCCTACGCGCTGTTCAGCTTCCCGAGCCTCGCCGACTTACGAGACCTACCGCGGCCTCTTCGGCGTCGATCCCGACTTCGTCGCGGCCGATCGCATCCGCGACGAGAGCGGATGCGTCATCCGCTACGAGCGCACCTTCCTCCGCCCGCTGCTTCCCTGACCGCGCGGCGGTTGCCGGCGCGAGGTGAGCGGGTGTAGCGTCGGCGCGAGGCCAATCGCATGTACCGACGCGTGCTCGCCATCGCCCTCGCCGGAGCCGTCGCGGCCACCGTGCTCGCGACACCCGCCCCCGCGGCCAAGAAGCCGTGCACCAAGGGCCAGTGCGCCGTCCGCAAGGCGCGGGCCCTGATCAAGAACCGCGTCTTCATCCGCTTCACCGAGACCGGCTCGATCGGCACCCCGTCCTCGCTCGACCAGCGGCTGCACCTGTGCGCACGCGGACGCTTCGTCTACGACGTCGTGTCCGACATCCCGGGCGTCTCGACGACCGCGAACCGCACGACCGGGTCATGGCGAGTGCTGTCGGCCCGATTCAGCCGCAACGGCCGGCGGGTGCGTGCGCGGGTGCGGGGAACCCCGACGACGGAACCAAGCCGCTCACCGTCAGGATCACCTCGGACGGCTCGACCGTGCGCGTCGACGGCGCGCCGGTGATCGTCCAGCGCAGCGACGTCTGCTGAACGACTACGGGGTCTCGCCACATCGTGGCGGCGGTCCGCTCGCCGTCAGGCGTGCTGAACGCGCCGATTCGCCGGAACCCCACCTGCTCGTAGCGGCGGTCGTTCGCCGGGTTGCTGGATTCCAGGTACGCCGGCGCCCCGGCCTCGTCGATGGACCTCAGGTTCTCCGCCAGCAGCGCCATGCCGATCCCGCGTCCGCGGGAGCGCGCAGCGGTGCCCAACAGGCTGAGGTAGTAGTGCTCCTCCGCGCGTGGATGGGAGTGCTCGAACCGGTCCAGCAACTCCAGGACATCCGGCGTGCGATCGCCGACCAGCTCGCGCAACAGCGGTTCGACGCGGGCTTCCTCCTCGGCCGTCAGCTCTTCACCGCCGGGTGGGATCCACACGCTCGCCGCGTCGAAGTCGCCGGCGATCCACACGTGTGGATACCGCAACGCACTCCCGATGAAGAAGCGCCACCAGTGCTCGAGCCCTTCCTCGGGGAATGCCCAGCGCCACAACGGGTCGCCGTCGAACGCCTCGGTGAGCAGACGCGTCAGGCCATCGAGATCGTCCTGTTCCGCAGTTCTGACGATCACGGAGGCGGCTCCGCCAGCGTGTCGAGCATGGCCGCGGTCGGCACGAAGAACGTCGTGCCGGTGACGGCGGTCGAGAAGTCGAGCAGCCGGTCGTACGAGCCGGGCGGCGCCCCGATGAACATCCGACCGAGCATCCGCTCGAGCACCCAGAGCCGGGCGGTGTAGCCGATGAAGTACGTGCCGAACTCGCCCGCGCCGGGGCGGCCGAACGGCATGTTGTCGCGGAGGATCGCCAGCTCGCCGCCGCTGTCGTCCTCGATCGTCGCGAGCGACTTGTGGGACTTGCGCGGCGCATCGTCGTCGTCGATCTCGACGTTGTCGAGCTTGGTCCGGCCCATGATCGCCTCCTGCTCCTCCGTCGACAGCGCGGCCCAGCCGGCCATGTCGTGCAGGTACTTCTGGACCACCACGTAGCTGCCGCCGGCGAACTCGGGGTCCGCGTCGGGGCCGATGAGTGCAGCGTCGGGGATGTCGGCTCCGGCCGGGTTGGCCGTGCCGTCGACGAAGCCGAGCAGGTCGCGCGCGTCGAAGTAGCGGAAGCCGGTCGTCTCGTCGACCACGCGCGCCGCGTCGCCGATCGTGGCGAGCAGCTGGCGCTCGAGCTCGAAGGTCATGTCCTCGCGCTCGGCGCGCAGGTGGAACAGCAGGTCGCCTGGGGTCGACGGCGCGGTGTGCACCGGCCCGCTGATCGGGGCGAACGGGCGCAGGTCCACCGGGCGCCGGCCGGGCGAGAGGCGGTCCCACAGCGCGGACCCGATCCCGACGACGCACGACAGCCGCCCTCCCAGATCCCGGAAGCCGACGTTCTTGACCAGGTCGCCGACGCTCCCGAGCGCGTCGCGGATGCCGGAGAGCGCGCCGTCGCCGTCCCCGGCCTCCATCACCAGGAACACGGCCGAGCGCGAGAGCGGCGCCTCCACGCTCTGCGCGTCGATCGGGACGCGCTCCCACGCTCCGTGCTCCATCGAGTGATGCTCTCACGTGCCGGCGATCGGGCATGATCACCCCGACGAGAGGAGCAGCGATGAAGACCCTGATGGTGGCGCTCTGCGCGTTGATGGCGAGCGCGACGACGGCCACGGCGGCCCAGCCGGTCGAGGGCTACCACGATCCCGGCAACCGGATCGGGTGCGTGATGTTCCAGGCCTACGACTCGCACGGCAACGCGGTCAAGTGCGGGCGCAAGGGACGGCCCGGAGGGCTGCTGCTGACCTCGGCGGGCAAGGCGCAGAAGACCTCGTGGTCCTGGCCGGCGCGCCGCCTGGGCCAGGTGTTCTTCCCGGTCACCTACGGCACGACGTACTACCTCTACGGCGGCACGGCGAAGGTCCAGGGCGACTCGTCGATCCTCCGCTGCGTGTTCAAGCGTCGGCCCTCCGTGAGGGTGCGCTGCACGAACGGCGACGGCTACTCGATCAGGGTCACGCGAGCAGGGTTGCGGCGAATGGGACGATGAGGGAGATGGGCCCGTCGCCGAGGTATGTGCTGGGCAGCGACGACCCGGAGATCGCCCGCCTCGATCGCCAGGCCCAGGCGCTCAGGTCCGGGACGGCGGTGCTCCTGGGAGCGGCGGGGATCGGCGAGGGCATGCGCGTGCTCGAGCTCGGCACCGGCGTCGGTCACGTCGCCTTCCAGCTCGCGGCGCTCGTCGGTCCGAGCGGATCCGTGGTGGCGATCGACCAGGCGGCTCGCCTGCTCGAGGTCGCGGAGTCGCGTCGTCATGCGGGCGGTGTCGAGAACGTGCGCTTCGCAGAGGCGGACGCGCGTGCGTTCCGCGACGCCGAGCCGTTCGACGCCGTCGTCGCGCGGCTGCTGCTCTTCCACCTGCCCGACGCGGGCGACGTGGTCCGCCACCACGCCGCGGCGCTGCGGCCCGGGGGCATGTGGGTCGCGCTGGACTTCGACGTCGGCGGGGCACGCGCCGAGCCGCCCGTCGCGCTCGTCTCGACGCTCCTCGGATGGGTCGAGGCGGCGTTCCGCGGCGCGGGCGCCGACCCGCGTGTCGGCGCGCGGCTCGCGCCCCTGCTGAGGGAGGCGGGCCTGTCCGACGTCACGACGTTCGGGCACCAGCCGTACCTCTCGCCGGACACCCCGCCTGGCGCGGGCCTGCTGGCCGGCGTCGTCCGCGCGCTCGAGAAGCCGATCGTCGCAGCGGGCCTCGCGACGGACGCCGAGCTGGACCTCGACACCCTCGAGGAGCGGATCGACGGCGCGCTGCGCGACGCCGGCGCGGTGCTCGTGGCGCCGACACTCGTCGGCGCCTGGGGTCACCGCTGATCAGGCGGAGGCGCGGGCCCGAGCACGGGCGGCCTTGACGCGCCCGATCGAGTCCAGAGCGACCTTGCGCAGCCGCACGTTGTGCGGCGTGACCTCGACGCACTCGTCCTCGCGGACGAACTCGAGCGCCTGGTCGAGCGAGAGCTGCTTCGGCGGGACGAGCCGGACGAGGACGTCCTGGTTCGCCGAGCGCATGTTGGTGAGGTGCTTCTCCTTGACCGCGTTGACGTCGAGGTCCTCGGCGCGAGCGTTCTCGCCGATGATCATGCCCTCGTAGACGTCCTCGCCGGGCCCGACGAACAGCGAGCCGCGCTCCTGGAGGTTGAACAGCGCGAACGACGCCGTCTTGCCGCGCCGGTCGGCGACCAGCGAGCCGGTGGGGCGCAGGCGCATGTCCCCCGCCCACGGCTCCCAGCGATCGAACACGTGGTGCAGCAGTCCGGTGCCGCGCGTCTCGGTGAGGAACTCCGTGCGGAAGCCGATCAGCCCGCGGGCGGGGACGAGGTAGTCCATCCGCACCCAGCCCGTGCCGTGGTTGACCATGTGCTCCATCCGCCCGCGGCGGAGGGCGAGCAACTGGGTGACGACGCCGACGTAGTCCTCGGGCACGTCGATGGTCATCCGCTCGACCGGCTCGTGGGTCTTGCCGTTGATCTCGCGGACCACGACCTGCGGCTTGCCGACCGTGAGCTCGAAGCCCTCTCGGCGCATCAGCTCGACGAGGATCGCCAGCTGGAGCTCGCCGCGGCCCTGGACCTCCCAGGTCTCCGGGCGCTCGGTGTCCTCGACGCGGATCGACACGTTGCCGATCGTCTCGGCGTCGAGGCGCTCCTTGATCTGGCGGGAGGTGAGCTTGCCGCCGTCCAGGCCCGCCAGCGGCGAGGTGTTCTGGCCGACGGTGACCGACATGCGCCGGCTCGTCGACGGTGATGACGGGCAGCGGGCGCGGGTCGTCGGGGTCGGCGAGCGTCTCGCCGATCGTGACGTCGGGGAGCCCGGCGACGGCGATGATCTCGCCCGGCCCGGCCTCGTCGGCCTCGACACGGTCCAGCGACTCGGTGACGTAGAGCTCGGCGACGCGGGCGCTCGTGACCGTCCCGTCCGCACGGCACCACGCGATCGGCGCGCCGCGTGCGGATGGTCCCGTTGCGCACGCGGCAGATCGCGAGGCGTCCCAGGTAGGGCGAGGCGTCGAGGTTGGTGACGTGCGCCTGGAGCGGGTGGCCCTCCTCGTAGGCGGGGGAGGGGATGTAGGAGACGAGGAGGTCCAGGAGCGGCTTGAGGTCGGTGCCCTCGACGCCCTCCTCCATCGACGCCCAGCCCGCGCGGGCGTTCGTGTAGACGATGGGGAACTCGATCTGGTCCTCGCGCGCGTCGAGATCGATGAACAGCTCGTAGACCTCGTCGATGACCTCGGCGATCCGCGCGTCCGGGCGGTCGACCTTGTTGACCACGAGGATCACCGGCAGGTGCGACTCGAGCGCCTTGCGCAGCACGAAGCGCGTCTGGGGGAGCGGGCCCTCGGAGGCGTCGACGAGCAGGAGCACGCCGTCGACCATCGTCAGGCCGCGCTCGACCTCGCCGCCGAAGTCCGCGTGGCCGGGCGTGTCGACGATGTTGAGCTTCACGTCGCCATGACGCACCGCCGTGTTCTTGGCGAGGATCGTGATGCCCTTCTCGCGCTCCAGGTCCATCGAGTCCATGACGCGCTCGTCGACGTCCTGGTTGGCCCGGAACGCGCCGCTCTGCCACAGCATCGCGTCGACCAGCGTCGTCTTGCCGTGGTCGACGTGGGCGATGATCGCGACGTTGCGGAGGTCCTGGCGGAGAGCGGACATGGCCGCTGAACTCTAGAAGCCCGCCGTTTAGCAGGCCCCGAAACCGGTGATCGTGGTTTCACAGGGATGAATACCGTTCCGTGGAACGGAAAGCGGGCTGGGGAGGCAGACACATGAGCGGGACAAACGGCCACAAGCCGGACGACTCGATGCTCAAGCGCGTCGTCGCGGGAGCGACGGTCGGCACCGCGCTGGAGTGGTACGACTTCTTCATCTACGGCACGGCGGCGGCGCTCGTGTTCGGCGACCTGTTCTTCTCGGACGCCGTGCCGGGGGCCGGGACGCTGGTCGCGTTCGCGACGTTCGGCGTCGGCTTCGTCGCCCGGCCGTTCGGCGGGGTCCTGTTCGGCCACCTCGGCGACAGGATCGGGCGTCGCGAGACGCTGATCATCACGACGCTCGTCATGGGACTGTCGACGGGCTGCATCGGCCTGCTGCCGACCTATGAGTCGATCGGCATCTGGGCCCCGATCCTGCTCGTGACGCTGCGCGTCTTCCAGGGTCTCGGCGCCGGCGCGGAGTTCGGCGGCGCGTCCACGCTGCTCGCCGAGCACGCCCCGAAGGAGCGGCGCGGGTTCTTCTGCTCGTTCGCCCAGACCGGCGTGCAGATCGGCCTCGTGCTCGGCACCGTCTCGTTCCTGCTCGTCGGCCTGCTGCCCGACGACCAGCTCAACGCGTGGGGCTGGCGGATCCCGTTCCTGCTCGGCTTCGTGATGATCGCCGTCGCGCTGTGGGTGCGCCTGCGCGTCGAGGAGTCGCCGGTGTTCAAGGAGGTCCAGGCGAGCCAGAAGGTCGTCAAGCTCCCGATCGTCGAAGCCGTCAAGAACTACCCGCGCAGCGTGCTGGTCGGCATCGGCGCGCACGTGTGCGACACCGCGGCCGCCTACATGTACGCGACGTTCACCGTCGCCTACGCGACCGACCAGCTCGACATGTCGCGCAGCGTCGTGCTCGGGGCGGTGGTGACCTACGGCCTGCTGGTGATCGCGCTGCAGCCCTTCTTCGGCAACCTCTCCGATCGCATCGGCCGGCGCCCGATCAACCTGTTCGGCGTCATCTTCACGGCGCTGTGGGCGTTCCCGTTCTTCGCGCTCGTGCAGACGGGAGAGCCCGTGCTGGTGTGGATCGCGCTGATCGTCGCCGCCACCGTCGGCTGGGCGCCGATGATCGCGGTGCAGCCGGCCTTCTACGCCGAGCTGTTCGGCGCGCGGGTGCGCTACACGGGCTTCGCGACCTCGCGCGAGCTGGGCGCGGCGATCGCCGGCTTCTCGCCGCTCGTGGCGGCCGCGCTGCTCTCCGCCAACAACGACGAGCCGTGGCTCGTCGCGGCGTTCTTCGTCGGCCTCTCGCTGGTGTCGCTCGTCGCGTTCCTGTATTCCGTCGAGACGAAGGACGTGGACATCCACGAGATCGACCCGACCCAGCAGGAGCTGGTCGCCGCGACCCCGACGGAGCAGCCGGTGCTGACCACACAGCGTTGAAGCGCATCGTCCACCTCGGCCTGGGCGCGTTCCACCGCGCCCACCAGGCGGTCTACACCGAGGACGCCGGCGGCTGGGAGATCACCGGGGTGGCCCAGCACAGCCGGACGACGATCGACGCGCTGCGCGCCGACGGCCATCGCTACGCGGTGCTCGAGCGCGGGCCGGAGGAGGACCGCGCGCGCGTGATCTCGACCATCACCGACAGCCTGCACGCGCCGAGCGAGGCCGAGCGGCTGACCGAGCTGATCGCCTCGCCGGACACCCACGTCGTCACGCTCACGGTCACCGAGGCCGCCTACGAGCCCGGAAGCGGCCCGGTGGAGCAGCTCGCCCGCGGGCTTGCCGAGCGCGACGGCCCTCCGCTGGCGATCGTCTCCTGCGACAACGTGCCGCGCAACGGCGAGCGACTGCGCGAGCTGCTCGCCGATCGCTGCGACGTCTCCGGCGCCGACTTCCCGAGCACGATGGTCGACCGGATCGTGCCCGCGACGACCGACGCCGACCGCGAGGTCGCCCGCCGCCTCACCGGCGTCGGCGGCGCCGCCGTGGTCGGCGAGCCGTTCACGCAGTGGGTGATCGAGGACGCGTTCCGCGGCGAGCGGCCCGCCTGGGAGGACGCCGGCGCGCTGCTCGTCGCCGACACCGCTCCTTATGAGCTGATGAAGCTGCGGCTGATCAACGCGGCGCACTCCGCGCTCGCACAGCTCGGGCTGGAGGCCGGCCACGAGACGGTCGCCGAGGCCGTCGCCGACGACGGGCTGCGCGAGTTCGTCGAGGCGCTGATCGAGGAGGAGCTGGCGCCGACGGTCGGCGAGGTGCCCGGCATCGACTTCGCCGAGTACCGCGCGTCCGTGTTCGAGCGCTGGGCCAACCCGCGCATCGCCCATCGGCTCGAGCAGATCGCCACCGGCGCCGAGCAGAAGCTCGCACTGCGGCTGCTGCCGCCGAGGCGCGAGCTGCACGAGCAGGGCATCCAGACGCCGCGGATCGAGCGGGTGATCGCGGCGTGGGGCCGCGCGAACGGGCTCAGCCCGGAGGAGGCGCTCGCCGCGCTAGGCGGCGCGTGAGGCGCCGAGCGTCTCGCTGAGCGCGTCGGCGGCGGCGACCACGCGCGGGCCGAGCGCGATCGCGTCGTCGTAGGTGAGCTCGACCGTCAGCGCCGACACGCTGACCGCACCGGCCGGGCGGCCGCGATGGTCGACCACCGCCGCGCCGACGCAGCGGATGTTGCGCTCGTTCTCCTCGTCGTCGATCGCGAAGCGCCGGTCGCGGACGCGGGCCAGCTCGGTGCGGATCGACGCCGTGGTGACGAGCGTGTTCGGCGTGCGGCGGACGAGCCGGCGGCGCCCGAGCAGCGCGCGGGCGTCCTCCGCGGACATCGCGGCGAGCATCGCCTTGCCGATCGCGGTGCAGTGCAGCGGGATCCGCCCGCCGACGCGCGAGGCGGTCTGGTAGGGCAGATCGGGGTCGACGAGCTTCTCGACGTAGACCGCCTCGTCGCCCGAGAGCATCGCGAAGTGCACCGTGTGGCCGACGTCGCCGTGCAGCGCGCGCAGCACGGTCCGCGCGGCCGGGCCCGCGTCGAGCTGGTCGAGCATCCCGCCCGCCATCGCCAGGATGCGCGGGCCGAGCACGTACACGCCGTCGCCCTGGGCGCGCGCGTAGCCGCGCTCGACGAGCCGCTTGAGGATCCGGTGGACCGTCGACTTGGGCAGCTCGGCGCGCGCGGCGATGCTGCCGAGCCGGCTGCCGCCGTCGGACTGCGTGGTGCCGAGCGCGTCGAGCACGCTGAGGGTCTTCTCCGCTGCGTCCATTCCCGTTCCGCCTGGCGAAACAGGCTAGCTGAACGGCTTCCGCTACCCGCGCGCGGTCACCAGCTCAGAGAGCGCCCCGATCAGCGCCCGCGGCAGGCCCTGGGCGTGCAGCTCCGCGAGGATCGCCGCCGCCGGGCGACCCGAGGTCAGCGCGCTCCAGGCCGCGGCCTTCTCCTCGTGGCCGTACTGCGCGCCGCTGAGCACCGCGAGCAATGCATCCGCGCGGTCCGGCGTGTGGGGCCGCGGGTCCCGGCCCACCTCGACGCGACCCGACCCGCTGACCGTCTCCGGGTCGCGCTCGAGCCCGAGGAACCGGACCGTCCACGTGCGCTCGGCCGAAACGATGCCGTGCGGGTCGTCGGGCGCCTCGATGGTCAGCACGCCGGCCTCCTGGTCCCAGCGGATCGACGTCCGCGCCGCCGGGACGTCCTCGGGCGTGGCGCCGGTGCCGTCGTCCTCGATCAGCGTGAACGCGCCGTCGGCGCCGGGGGCGACGAGCAGCTCCAGGTGCTCGGGGTTGCGGGTCGCGTCCAGCTCGTCCTCGGCGGCCAGCGGCAGGATGCCGCCGCCGCGCAGCAGCGCCGGGATCGTGCTCCCGTCGCGGTGCAGCTCGATCTCGCGATCGCCTTCGTAGACGGTCCCGGTGAAGACGTCGATCCACACGCCGGGCGGGAGCCACGCGCGCACCGAGCCCATCAGCGTGACGGGGTCGCGCGGCGTGGTGATCGGCGCGACGACCATCTCGGAGCCGAAGCCGAACTGGTTCGGCACGTCGTAGGCGCGCGGGTCGCGCGGCGCGAGGTGGTACATCGGCCGCACGAGCGGCGTACCGGCCGCGGCGCGGTGGTTCATCGTGTGCAGGTAGGGCACGAGCCGGTGCCGGAACCGCAGCGCGTCGGTCATCGCCGCGCGTGCCTCCGCCGGGTACATCCACGGCTCCTTGAGCAGGAACTGGTTGCTCGAGGAGTGCAGGCGCAGGATCGGCGAGAACAGGCCGAGCTGCACCCAGCGCGTGGCCAGCTCGTCGTCGCGCACGCCGAACAGGTGGCCGCCGACGTCGTGGCTCCACCAGCCGTAGCCGACGTTGGACGCGGTCGCCGTGAACTCCGGCTGGAACTGCAGCGACGCCCACGAGACCACCGTGTCGCCGGAGAAGCCGACCGGGTAGCGATGGCTGCCGGGCCCGGCGTAGCGGGAGAACGTCAGCGGCCGGCGGCCGTCGCGGCCCGAGTCGAGGAAGTGGAAGTGGTTGAGCATCCACAGCGGGTCGATGCCGGCGATCCGCGAGTAGGAGCCCTGCTGCCAGTCGAGCCACCAGAAGTCGACGCCCTCGTCCTCGAGCCCGTGGTGGAGGACGTCGAAGTACGCCTCCAGGAACGCGCGGTCGGTGATGTCGAAGGCGATCGGCTCCCCGGAGGAGGCGTCGCGCCCGAGCGCCTCGGCCATGGCGGGGTAGGCGTCCTCGAAGGCGCGCACGCCGTCGGCCGGGTGGACGTTGAGCGTCACGCGCAGCCCGCGCCGGTGCAGCTCGGCCAGGAACGCCTCCGGGTCCGGGAACAGCTCCGGCTCCCAGCTGTAGCCGGTCCAGCCCGAGCCCTGCTCCTCGGGCACCGAGTCGACCCGGTGCCAGTCCATGTCGATCACCGCCACCGAGAACGGCAGCCCCTCGGCCTCGAAGCGGTCCATCAGCGCCAGGTAGGACTCGTCGCTGTAGCGGTGGTAGCGGCTCCACCAGTTGCCGAGCGCCCAGCGCGGGAGCACCGGCGGGCGGCCCGAGACCGCGTAGTAGGCCTCCAGCGCCGCGTCGTAGTCGTGCCCGTAGGCGAACACGTAGATGTCGGCGCCGCCGTCGCCGCGCGTGCTGACCCAGCCGTCCTCGGTGAACAGGAACGAGCGCGAGTCGTCGAGCGCGGCGATGCCGACCCGCGAGAGGATCCCCGGCTCGTACTCGGCGCGCCCGTCGACGTTGTCCAGCGTGCGGACGGTCCCGCCGAGGTCGGGCGCGGGCTCGCCGGGGCGCCAGACGCCGTGGTAGTTGGAGACGTTGCCGCGCACCTGCACGCTCAGGCCCGCGGGCGTGAACGGTCCGCGGTCGTAGACGAGCCGCAGCCGGTCGGTGACCAGCTCCAGCGCGGCCTCGCCGTCGACGACGTCGAAGTCGGGCACGGGCAGGTCGCGGTTGAGCGCGAAGGTCGAAGCGCGGTCCTCGAAGACGCCGTCGTCCGCCCATTCGAGGCGGACGAGGCCCTCGGTCAGCACGGTGATGCGCCAGCGGTCGCCACGGACGACGGCCTCGGGCCGTGCGACGGGCGACATGGGAAGACGAAGATGTGAGTGCAAGCCCGGCATGATGGCGACATGCCCGAGTTGTCTGTGCAGCTGTACTCGATCCGCGACGCCATCGCCGCGGATCTCGAGGGGTCGCTGGAGCGCATCGCCGCCATCGGCCTGACCAACGTGGAGCCGTTCGACCTCAGCGACCCGAGGCGCCTGCGGGCCGCGCTCGACGCCAACGGACTCGCCGCGCCGAGCGCGCACTCGCGCCTCGACGAGGACCTCGACCGCGTGCTGGAGGCCGCCGCGGCGGTCGGCGTGCGCACGCTCGTGCACCCGTTCTGCGCGCCGGAGCAGTGGGCGGACGGCGCGGACGCGCTGGCCGACACGCTGGCCGCGGCGGCCAAGCCGGCCGCGGAGTACGGGATCGAGCTCGCCTACCACAACCACCACTGGGAGTCGGGCGACTCGCTCGAGCGCTTCGCCGACCGCTCGGGCGCGATGCTCGAGCTCGACACCTACTGGGCGGCCGTCGGCGGCGAGGACGTCCCGGCGCTGCTGGGGCGGCTCGGCGAACGCGTCCGCCTCCTGCACCTCAAGGACGGGCCGGTCGACACCGAGAACGAGCACCAGCTGCCGCTCGGCCAGGGCGCCATGCGGGTGCCCGAGATCCTGGCGGCCGCCGGCGCGGCGGAGCTCGGCGTGCTCGAGTTCGACGCCTACGCGGGCGACCTGTTCGAGGGCATCGCCGCCGGCTTCGAGTACGCGCGCGGCCTGTGAGCGGGCCGGTCGGCGTCGGGGTCGTCGGCGCGGGGAAGATCAGCGACCAGTACCTGGCCAACATCGCGGGGTTCCCGGACCTCGACGTCCGGTTCGTGGGCGACCTGCGCCCGGATGCGGCGCGCGCCCAGGCCGAGGCGTTCGGCGTCCCCGGGCACGGCACCGCGGAGGAGTGCCTGGCGCGCGACGACGTCGAGCTCGTCCTCAACCTCACCGTGCCGGTCGCGCATGCCGAGGTGACCTCGGCGGCGCTCGCCGCGGGCAAGCACGTGTGGACGGAGAAGCCGATCACGCTCGACCTGGCCTCGGCCGAGGCGCTCGTCGCCCAGGCCGCCGACGCCGGGCTGCTGCTCGGCAGCGCGCCCGACACCATCCTCGGGCCGGGCCTGCAGACCGTCCGCCGCGTGATCTCCTCGGGCGCCATCGGCACGCCGCTGACCGCCTCGGTCGTCATGCAGTACGCCGGGCCGCACCTGTGGCATCCGAACCCCGACTTCCTCTTCCAGACGGGCGCCGGGCCGCTGTTCGACATGGGGCCCTACTACCTGACCGCGCTCACCCAGGTGCTCGGGCCGATCACCCGCGTGGCGGCGCGCGGCGGCAGCGCGGGGCCGACGCGCGTCATCGGCTCCGGCCCGCGGGCCGGCGAGGAGATCCCCGTCGAGGTGCCGACCTACGTCGCCGCCCTCTACGACTTCGCCTCCGAGGGCGTCGCGTCGGCGACGTTCAGCTTCGACTCGCCGCTCAAGCGCACCGGCGTGGTGGAGATCGCGGGGACCGAGGCGACGATCGCGGCGCCGGACCCGAACAACTTCACCGGCGAGGTCCGCATCACCCGCGGCGACGACGAGTGGGAGCCGGTCGCGGTCACGGGCGTCGAGGGCGGCCGCGGCATCGGCGCGGTCGACATGGCGCGGGCGATCCGCGGCGGCGGGAGCCACCGCGCGACAGGACGGCTCGGGCTGCACGTGCTCGACGCCATGCTCGCCACGCAGGAGTCGATCGAGACCGGCGCGTTCGTGGCGGTGGCGACGACCTTCGACCCGGTCGCCGCGCTCCCCGAGGGGTGGGATCCGACGGAGGCGACGCTCTGAGGGAACTCCTACCGCGTTGGTAGGCTTTATCGCCGATGATCTTCACCACGAAGGCGGAGTACGGGGTCCGGCTGCTGATCCAGCTCGGGCTCCAGGGAACGGGGTCGCCGGTCAGCCTGAAGGCGGTGGCGGCCGCGGAGAACCTCCCGCTCGCATACCTCGAGCGGATCGCCGCGCTGCTCAAGAAGGCCGGCCTGGTCAGCTCGACGCGCGGCGCCCACGGCGGCTACGTGCTCGCCCGCCCCGCCGAGGAGATCACGATGGACTCGGTGGTGCTCGCGCTCGAGGGCGCGATCGCCCCGATGGACTGCTTCGTCGACGACCGCGAGGCCCGCGTGCAGTGCTCGCACACCAGCGACGCACAGCACTGCGCCACCAAGCTGCTGTGGACGCGCGTGCAGATGGGCGTCATCAAGTCCCTGCAGCGCACCACCCTCGCCGAGCTCGTCGAGTTCGCGAATCCTGCTGAAACCCACTTGGAGATCCATGGCTGACCTCGAGATCAAGAACCTTCACGTCAACGCGGGCGACAAGGAGATCCTCAAGGGGGTGGACCTGAAGGTCCGCTCCGGAGAGATCCACGCGATGATGGGCCCGAACGGCTCCGGCAAGTCGACTCTCGCGAACGCGATCATGGGTCATCCGGGCCTGGACGTCACCGAGGGCTCGATCCACTTCGACGGCCAGGACATCACCGAGGCCGACCCGGACGAGCGCGCCCGCTCCGGCCTGTTCATGGCCTTCCAGTACCCGGTCGCGATCCCGGGCGTGACGACCGCCAAGTACCTGCGCATGGTCATGAACGCGCACCGCGAGGCGCGCGGCGAGCAGCCGATCTCGCTGAAGGACTTCCGCAAGACGGTCGAGGCCGCGATGGAGCTCACGCACGTCCCGAAGGAGTTCTCCTCGCGCTACATCAACGACGGCTTCTCGGGCGGCGAGAAGAAGCGCATGGAGATCCTCCAGCTCGCGCTCCAGCAGCCCAAGCTGGCCGTGCTCGACGAGACCGACTCCGGCCTGGACATCGACGCGCTGAACACCGTCTCGCACGGCGTCAACGTCGTCGCGGGCGAGAGCGGAATGGGCGCGCTGATCATCACCCACTACCAGCGCATCCTGCACCTGGTGAAGCCCGAGTTCGTCCACATCATGTTCGAGGGGCGGATCGTCAAGGAGGGCGGCCCGGAGCTCGTCGGGGAGCTCGAGAAGCGCGGTTACGGCTGGATCCGCGACGAGGTCGGAGCGGCCGCGTAATGAGCCTGGTCGCTCCTGCACGGTCCGACTTCCCCGTCCTCGCGCAGGAGGGCCTGACCTACCTCGACTCGGCCGCCACGGCGCAGACCGCGCGCCCGGTCATCGAGGCGATGGACGAGTACTACAACGAGTACCGCGCGTCGATCCACCGCGGCGTGTACCCGCTGGCCGCGCGCGCGACCGACGCCTACGAGGGCGCGCGCGAGCGCGTCGCCTCGTTCGCCGGCTCCACCGCGGGCGAGACCGTGTTCACGCGCAACGCGACCGAGGCCATCAACCTCGTCGCCTACGCGTGGGGCCGCGCGAACATCCGCGCCGGCGAGCTGGTGCTCGTCACGCAGATGGAGCACCACTCCAACCTCGTGCCGTGGCAGCTGCTGTGCTCGGAGGTCGGCGCCGAGCTGGCCTACGTGCCGGTCACCGACGACGGGCTGCTCGACCTCGACGCGCTCGACGAGCTGCTGGCCCGCGGCCCGCGGCTGCTGGCCGTCGCGCACGTCTCCAACGTGCTCGGCACCATCAACCCGATCGCCGACATCGCCGACCGCGCGCACGCCGCCGGGACGATCCTGATGGTCGACGGCGCGCAGGCCGTGCCGCACCTGCCGGTCGACGTCGGCGCGCTCGGCGCGGACTTCTACGCCTGGACCGGCCACAAGGCCTACGGTCCGACCGGGGTCGGCGTCCTCCACGGCCGCCGCGAGCTGCTCGAGAGCATGCCGCCGTTCCTCACCGGCGGGCACATGGTCTCCCGCGTCGGCGACTTCGAGACCACGTGGGCGGAGCCGCCCGCGCGCTTCGAGGCCGGCACGATGCCGGTGGCCGAGGCGATCGGCCTCGGCGCCGCCGTCGACTACCTCGCCGGGCTCGGGATGGAGAACGTCCGCGAGCACTCCCGCGACGTCGTCGGCTACGCCGTCGAGCGCCTTCGCGAGGTGCCGGGGCTCACGCTCCACGGGCCGTCGCTCGAGCACCGCGGCTCGCTGTGCTCGTTCGAGTTCGATGGGGTCCACCCGCACGACGTCGCCGAGATCCTCGGCCGCGAGGGCGTGTGCGTCCGCGCCGGCCACCACTGCGCGCAGCCGCTGATGCGCCGCCTCGGCGTGCCCGCCTCCTCGCGCGCGTCGTTCGCGGTGCACTCCACACGCGAGGAAGTCGACCGGCTGATCGACGGGCTCGGCACCGTTCGTAACGTGTTCGCCTGATGGACGACCTGTACCGCGAGCAGATCCTCGAGCACTACAAGCAGCCCCATAACTGGGGCGAGCTCGAGAACCCCGACCTCGAGTTCGAGGACTTCAACCCGCTGTGCGGCGACGAGCTCAAGGTCCAGCTGCGCGTCGAGGACGACAAGATCGCCGAGGTGCGCTTCTCCGGCCACGGCTGCGCGATCTCGCAGGCCTCGGCCTCGATGGCCTCCGACGAGGTGATCGGGATGCCGGTCGCCGACCTGCTCCACCTGGACCGCGACTTCGTGCTCGACCTGCTCGGCATCGACATCTCGGCCACGCGCATGAAGTGCGCGCTGCTGACGCTCAAGGTGCTCAAGAGCGCCGGCCTCGGCCACGCCGCCGGCTGGGAGACCGAAACGCCCGCGAGCGCCGCCGAGTCCAACGGCGGCGCCCCGAGCGCGACGGACCTCTAGCTCAGCGGGAGCGCTTGAAGCGCTCCCACGTCTGGAGCCCGCCGCGGACCATCGGCCCGGCGGTGGCGGCGCTCAGGCCGTCCTTCTTCTGGGCCCACGCGACGATCTGCTCGCGCATGTCGAAGTTGCCCGGGAAGGCGATCTCCGTCGCCATGTCGGGGTCCGAGATCGCGACGGCGTGGATGTGCTTGTTGTTCACGTAGGAGCCGGTGTGGCGCCACCAGGCCGCGAAGCCGACCCGCTTCATGGCGTTGCGCATCTTCGGCGCCGTGCGGCCGCAGCGGGCGCCGTCGCGGACGCTCAGGTCGAGCGCGCCGCCGCCGGCGTGGGTGGCCGCGGAGCTGCTGTCCGGCCCGGTGTAGGAGCCCTTGGTCACGTCGAACACGCAGTTCGGCCCGAGGAGCTTCCCGGCCGCCTTGACCATGCGGATCGTCCGCGTGTCGAGCGTCACGCCGCTGTAGCTGCGGCGCTCACCCGCGCTGACGACGTGGTTCACGCTCAGGCCGAGCCGCTGCAGCGACGTGAGGCCGGGCATCCCGGACGCGTCGAGGCCGGAGTAGCCGAGGCTGCGCTGCCAGCGCGCGTAGGCGGCCGACGTCTGCCCGCCGAAGTTGCCGTCGACGGCGACCGCGATGTCGTGGCGGCGCAGCGCGCGCTGGATCCGCTTGACGCTCTTGACGGCGCCCTTCGTGGTCGCGTTGCCGGGCCGGTACTCGTCGAGCTGGGCCGCGATCAGGACCCGCTCCATGTTCACCTGCGGCGCCGCGGTGGCCGTACCGGCCCCGACGCCCAGCATCAGGGTCGTCGCCGCGCAGGCGATCAGTGCAGCCGCGGTCCGCGGCCTCTGGCGAGGGCTCATTCCCCTACCTCCATGTGTGTACGTGGAGGCGGTTGAGTCCCTCTCAACTCCACCGCCGTTGTCGAGGGCTCAGAACACGGGGCTCCCGCCGAAAGTCGCGGTGGTCCGCGAGCGGGTGTCCGCGGTCGAACCGGCTAGCCGGCGGGAACCGGCTCCACGTGCTCGGAGCTCGCGTTCACGAAGTCCGAGTGCAGCGCGCGCAGGACGCCGTGCAGGCCCTGCGGCCGCTGGGCGATCGAGCGCTGGCGCGTGGCTCCCGTGCGCGCGGCGAGCGCGACGGTGCTGGCCAGCTCATGCGTGCACCCCAGCTCCTCGGCATGCCGCGCGAGGCTCGCGTGGACCGGCGACAGCAGCTCTGCCACCGGCACGCAGCGGTCCTCGCCGGGCACCACGAACTCCGCGCGCATGCCGTCGCGGGCGGCGAGGAAGCGGTTCTCCTCGAGCACCTCGGGCTGCGAGGGCGGCTGCTCGTCGCCGAGCGCCTGCTGGCGCACCAGGCACTGCACGAGCGCGGCCAGCGTCGCCGTGTCGCGCACGCGCGTCTGCGCGTCCATGATCCGGATCTCGATCGTGCCGAGCGCCGGCTGCAGGCGCACGTCCCACCACAGGAACGTCGGCTCGGGGATCGCGTCGCAGCGCAGCAGCACGTCGACGGCCTCGACGTAGTCGTCGTAGGCGGCGAACCAGCGCGGCGTGCCGGTGCGCGGGAAGACCTGGAAGATCGGGGTGCGCGCGGACGCGAGCCCGCTGTCGCGGCCCTGCCAGAACGGCGAGTTGCCCGACAGCGCGAGCAGCAGCGGCAGGTGCTCGCGCAGTCCGTTGTAGGCGCGGATCGCGGCGTCCTCGCCGGGCACGGCGACGTGCACGTGCAGCGCGAACGTCGGCTCGCGGCGGGCCAGCTCGCGCATCGAGGAGTACAGGAACTGGTAGCGCGCGCCGGGGGAGACCTCCGTGTCCTTCCACGTGGCCAGCGGGTGCGTGCCCGCGACCGCGCCGGCCAGCCCGAGCTCGCCGAGCGCGTCCGTGAGGCCGTTGCGCAGGCGCGCCAGCTGCGCGACCGCGTCGCCGACCGTGTGGTGCGGGTCGGTCGCCAGCTCGACGGCGGAGCCGTGCGTCTCGGCGGACGTGTGCGCGACGACCTCCGGCGCAAGCGCGCCGATCGCCTCCTCGGAACGGGAGGCGGGCATCCAGGTGACGGGGTCGAGGAGCATGACCTCCTCCTCGATGCCGATCGTCCACGGGTCGCTGTCGCGGTTCCAGACCGCCCAGTCGGGCCGCGTCATGGCAGCACCCACGTGTCCTTGGCCCCGCCGTTCTGCGTCGAGTTCACGACCATGGCTCCCTCGTCGAACGCCACGCGGGTCAACCCGCCGGGCATAACGGCGGCCTCTCCATCACCGCGCAGGAACACAAAGGGTCGCAGGTCTACGTGGCGTGGCAAGAGCTGATCTCCGATCACCGTCGGGTGCAGGGAGATCTCGACGCGCGGCTGCGCGACGTACTCGTGCGGGCGCTCCGTGATCGCCCTCCGGACCGCCTCCACGTCCTCCGGCTCGGCGTGCGCGCAGACCACGACGCCGACCCCGCCGGAGCCGCTGCGCGGCTTGACCACGAGCGTCTCGAGCTCGTCCAGCGCGCGCTCCAGGACGTCCTCGTCGCACAGGTCGAGGGTCTCGACGGAGTGCAGCCGCGGCTCCTCGCCGAGGTAGAAGCGGACCATGTCCTCGACGTACGCGTGGGCGAGCTTGTCGTCGGCGACCTTGGTGCCGAACGCGTTCACCACCGCCAGCGTCCCCGCGCGCATGGCGGGGAGGAGCAGCGCGCCGATGTCCGTGTCCACGACGTCGGCGTTCGTGCGCCGGTAGACGACGTCGACCGTGCGCCCGCGGTGCAGCAGGCGGTCGCCGCGCACCTTCAGGTCGCGCGGCTCGGCGAGCGGGACGTCGAGCTCCCTGGCCGCCCACGAGTGCTCGTAGTAGGCGCTGTTGTCGGGCCCGTCGGTGAGCACGACGACGTACGGGTCGGCGGCGTCGGGGGCGGCCGAGCGCAGCGTGTCGCCGAGCATCCGCGGCATGTCGTCGAGCGGGCGCGGGCCGACAGCGCCGTCGAGGTCGAGCAGCTCCATCAGCGCGCCGCGCGTGGCCAGCGCGTAGGCGTAGCCGCTCGGGGTGGTGGCGTTGTCCTCGAGCACCAGCAGCTCCCCGGCGGCGTCGCGCACGAGGTCCAGGCCGGCGACGCCGATCCACAGGTCGCCGGGCGGGCGCACGCCGCGCATGCGCGTCTCGTAGCCGTCGGAGCCCTCGATCACCCGGGCGGGGACGACGCCCTCGTCGACCGCGCGGCGCGGGCCGTAGACGTCGGCGACGAACGCGTTGAGCGCCTTGACGCGCTGCACGAGACCCGCCTCGAGCGCCTCCCACTCGGCCGCGCCCAGCACGCGCGCCACCGGGTCGACGTTGAACGAGGTCTCGCCGTTGACGGAGCGGAAGCCGACGCCCTGGTCGCCGAGCGCGCTGCAGAGCGTGCTGGTCAGCGTCGCCAGGTCGGCGTTCACGAGCGCGGCGACGCCGGCGCCACCCTCCGGACGCAGTGTGCCGTCAGGGGCGAACGCTTCGTCGTACGCGTGGCGTACCGGCGAATAGGGGCTGGGGGCCGCCGTCACGGACCCATACTTCCC
Organism: uncultured Solirubrobacteraceae bacterium; assembly: GCA_963723395.1. Classification (GTDB taxonomy): domain Bacteria; phylum Actinomycetota; class Thermoleophilia; order Solirubrobacterales; family Solirubrobacteraceae; genus DATFQI01. The sequence continues at coordinate 322,905 of CAVRQL010000021.1, forward strand.
GCGGCACCTAAAAGAAACCTTGGCCTAAAGTCCAAAGCGTTGGCGCGGCTCTACTCCCGCTGGTAGCTTGCGGCTCTCATGAGCACGCCGCCGGAAAGCGGAGGTTCAGGGGGAGGCTGGGAGCCGCAGGGCTGGCACAGCGAGTGGCAGCAGCCGCAGCAGCCACAGCAGCAGCCGGGGCTCTCCGGCGGCTGGCAGCAGACCCCCGACGGGCAGTGGGTGCAGCCCGGGATCGCCGCCACCAACGGCAAGGCGACCGCCGCCCTCGTGCTCGGCATCCTCGGGCTCGTCTTCTGCCCGTTCATATGCTCGATCGCCGCGCTGGTGCTGGGTTATCAGGCCCGCGGGGAGATCGACTCCTCCGGCGGCAGGCAGGGCGGCCGCAGCAACGCCACGGCGGGCATCGTGCTCGGCTGGATCGGCATCGGATTGGTGCTCGCCGGCATCGCCCTGCTCGTGCTTCTCGCGGCCGTCTCCACGGGCGGCTCGTCGACCGTCAGCGGCGCCCCCGCCTAGCCGACGATCGTCGCCCGCTGGGCGAGCGCGTAGACCCACCCGAGCGCCATCGCCACCGCGATCGCGGCGGGTGCCGAAATCCGCAGCTGAGACGTGTCTCGCCACGTTGACGAGGCCGACCACGACGGCCAGCGCGGCGACCGCCACCCAGACCGCGTTGTAGTCCAGGAAGCCCGCGTCGCCGCGCACCGCGAGCGCGAACGCGCGGGTCGCGCCGCAGAACGGGCACGGGAGCCCGGTCGCCTCCCGGAACGGGCACGGGAGGCCGGCGCCGTCCTCGCCGAGCGCCGCCCCCGCCGCGAACGGCAGGCAGCCGGCGGCGAGCAGCCATGCGCCTTGCATGCGACGAAGCCTAGATCCCCTTGGGGTAGCGGGCGCGCAGCGTGTCGATCCAGGCCGCGAGCCGCTCGGCGAGCTCCGCGTCGGCGATCTCGAGCACGTTCTCCGCGTTCATCTCGCCCGAGCGCGAGAGGTTGAAGGAGCCGAGGAACACGACGTCGTCGGCGACGGTGACCTTCGCGTGCATGAAGTCGTGGAGCGAGTCCGGCGTGTACGGGGTGGACGGCTTGCCGCTGAACGCCTCCAGCGCGTTGACCAGCAGCGGCGCCTTCCACTCCGAGCGCGGGTTGTCCGACCACTGGTGGAAGACCTGGCGCACCTGCGTGGCGTCGCACACGCCCGCGATGTCGACCCGGCCCTCCGCGATCACCTCGTTCAACGAGGCGAGGATCGGCCCGGCGGTGACCAGCGGCGTCGCGATCCGCACGCGCCGGCGCGCCGACGCCGATCCGCTTGGCGATGCGATGGGAGAGCTCGCGTCCGCGCCCGGGCGTGAACCAGACGCCGGGCGCGTCGAAGTTGCCGCTGTGGCCGATCCGGCCCGCGCTCCCAGATCTGCTCGAAGTTCCGCGCGTAGGCGGCGGCCAGCGCCGCGTCGTCGACCGTGGCCAGGACGTTCTCCTGGCGCGTCCACGAGTCCAGCGTCCAGTTCGTCGAGCCCGTCCAGACGGCGGCGCCGTCGCGCACGACGTACTTGTGGTGCATGAGATCGCGCCAGCCCGGGCACGGGCTTCAGCTCGGCGCCGAGGGACTCGAGGACGTGCGGCTCCGTGCTGGGCGGCGGCGGCTCGAACGGGCGCGGATCGGGGCCCGGCGTGTCGTCGTTGAAGGCGAGCCGGACCCGCACGCCGCGCGCCATCGCGCCGCGCAGCGCACCGGCCACGGCGTCGCCCACGGGGCCGGGCAGGCGCACGTCGTAGAGTGCGAGGTCGAGGGTCCGGGAAGCCGCTCCGAGCCAGTCGACGAGCCGCTCGGCGACCGCCTCCGCGGTCTGCGCGCCGTCCTCGAGCGTATGCACCTCGACCACGGCGGAGCAGGTACCCGCGCTCGCTAGACTTCAATACCTACTCAGAAGGTCTGATTTGAGCCCCGTCATCGACATCTGCCGCGCAGAGGAGCTGCCACCGGGCGAGCACAAGCTCGTCGAGTGGGAGGACCTCGAGATCGGCGTCTTCAACTGCGCAGGCGAGTTCTTCGCGATCGAGGACCGCTGCTCGCACGACGACGGGGAGCTGGTCGACGGCGAGCTGGACGAGGCGACGCTGCACCGTCGAGTGCCCGCGTCACGGCTCGCGTTTCGACCTGCGCACCGGAAAGCCCCTGACCCTGCCCGCGTACGTGCCCGTCGACACCTTCCCGGTGTCCGTCGAGGACGGCGTCATCAAGCTGGAGGTCGACTGACTCATGGCCACTCCCGAGGTGATCGCCGAGCAGCAGGCGCTGGTCGGCATCAACGCCGACTACAAGGAGAAGTTCGGGTTCAACGACCCGCAGGACAAGTACGCCTTCAAGGCCCCCAAGGGCCTCACGAAGGCGCTCGTCGAGCAGATCTCCGAGTTCAAGAAGGAGCCGGAGTGGATGCTCGAGTTCCGCCTGAAGGCGCTCGAGCACTTCCTGGCCAAGCCGCAGCCCACCTGGGGCTCGCCGATGCTGGCCGACGTCGACTACGACGACATCCACTACTTCGTCCGCGCCTCCGAGAAGTCCTCGAAGACCTGGGACGACGTCCCCGAGGACATCAAGAACACCTTCGACAAGCTGGGGATCCCCGAGGCCGAGCGCAAGTTCCTCTCCGGCGTCGGCGCCCAGTACGAGTCCGAGGTCGTCTACCACCAGGTGCGCGAGGACCTCGAGAAGCAGGGCGTCGTGTTCATGGACATGGACTCCGGCCTGCGCGAGCACGAGGACATCGTGCGCGAGTACTTCGCGACGATCATCCCGTCCAACGACAACAAGCTCGCGGCGCTCAACAGCGCCGTGTGGTCGGGCGGCTCGTTCGTCTACGTGCCGCCGGGCGTGCACGTCGAGATGCCGCTGCAGGCCTACTTCCGGATCAACACCGAGAACATGGGCCAGTTCGAGCGGACGCTGATCATCGCCGACGAGGGCTCCTACGTGCACTACGTCGAGGGCTGCACCGCCCCGGTGTGGACGACGGACTCGCTGCACTCCGCCGTGGTCGAGCTGATCGCCAAGCCGGGCGCGCGGATCCGCTACACGACCGTGCAGAACTGGTCGCAGAACGTCTACAACCTCGTCACCAAGCGCGCGGTCGCCGAGACCGACGCCACGGTCGAGTGGGTGGACTGCAACCTCGGCTCCAAGCTGACCATGAAGTACCCGTCGGTCTACCTGACGGGTGAGCGCGCGCACGGCGAGGTGCTCTCGATCGCCTTCGCGGGCGCGGGCCAGCACCAGGACGCCGGCGCGAAGATCTTCCACGTCGCGCCGAACACGACGTCGAACATCTTCGCCAAGTCGATCTCCAAGGACGGCGGGCGCTCCTCCTACCGCGGGCTGCTCGAGGTCGCCAAGGGCGCCCACGGCTCACGTTCGAAGGTGGTCTGCGACGCGCTGCTGCTCGACGAGAAGTCGCGCTCGGACACCTACCCGACGATCCGCATCGGCGAGGACGACGTGGACGTCGGCCACGAGGCCTCCGTCTCCAAGATCGGCGAGGAGCAGCTCTTCTACCTGATGAGCCGCGGCATCCCCGAGGACGAGGCCGGCAAGCTGATCGTCAACGGCTTCATCGAGCCGATCGTCAAGGAGCTCCCGATGGAGTACGCGGTCGAGATGAACCGCCTCATCGAGCTCCAGATGGAGGGCTCAATTGGCTGACATGCAGACCTCTGTCCGCGAGCCGCAGTGGCTCGCGGAGCGGCGTACGCGTGCCTCGGAGCTGGCGGCGTCGCTCGACCTCCCGCGCCACAAGGGCACCGCGGGCTGGGAGTTCACCAGCCTCGGCGACTTCTCGCTGGACGCGTTCGCCGCCACCGCGCCGGGCGATGGCGACGCGAGCGCCACCGAGCGCGTGCAGACGCTGCTCGAGGCGCCCGAGGGCGCCATCACGCTCGGCCAGGTCGACGGCCGCGTGCTGGAGACGCCCGGACGCCGTCGAGGACGGCCCGGTCGTGCTGCCGCTGACGCTCGCCGTCGAGCGCCATCCCGAGCTGGTCGAGCCGTACCTCGGCACGATCGTGCCCGGGCGACCGCGACCTGTTCACGGCCGCCAACGACGCGTCGTGGACCGGCGGCGCCTTCGTCTACGTCCCGCGCGGCGTCAAGGTCGACGCCCCGATCCTGCTGACCGCCATCACCGACGCCGCCGGCACGGCGCTCAACCGCCGCACGCTGATCGTGCTCGACGAGGGCGCCGAGGCCGAGGTGTGGGAGCAGTTCCTGTCCGGCTCCGAGGACGGCGAGTCGCTGCTCAACACGGTCGTCGAGCTCGTGGTCGGCCAGAACGCCAAGCTGCGCTACGTCTGCGGCCAGGACATGAACGAGAAGTCGTGGATCTTCGGCACCCAGCGCGCCGAGGTGGCGCGCGACGGGCAGCTGGACTGGGCCGCGGTCGCGTTCGGCTCCGCCAAGGGCAAGGTCCGCATGGACACGCTGCTGGCCGGCGAGGGCGCGCACGCCAAGGTCACCGGCGCCTACGCGCCGCACGCGCGCCAGCACCTGGACTTCGACACGACGCAGGAGCACGGCGCCGCCAACACGACGTCGGACCTCGCGTTCCGCGGCATCCTCTCCGACCGCTCGACGGCGGTCTGGCGGGGCATGATCAAGGTCGACCCGGGCGCCCAGCAGACCGACGCGTTCCAGGAGTGCCGCAACCTGCTGCTCTCCAAGCGCGCGCACGCCGACGCCATCCCGGGCCTGGAGATCCTCGCCAACGACGTGCGCTGCACGCACGCGGCGGCGATCGCCCAGATCGACCCGGACCAGCTCTTCTACCTGCGCTCGCGCGGGCTCTCGGAGGGCGCCGGCAAGCGGCTGGTGATCGAGGGCTTCATGGCCGAGCTGGTGCAGCGCTTCGAGGAGGGCCCGATCCGGGACGCCCTCGGCGGCGCGATCGAACGTCGTATGACGCAGGTTCTCGGGTAGCCCTCTGGGCATGCCCACCGAACCGGAGATCGTCACACTCGCCCAGATCGTGAACCGCGCCGTCGAGATCGTCGATCCCGACGGCGCCGACGAGGACCTCGTCGACTTCCAGCAGCGCTTCGAGGACTTCGACGAGCCCGCCAGCGCCCTCACGGAGTCGATCGAGGGCCGGATGGCCGAGGCGACCGGCGTGCTACGACCCGCAGGAGGAGTCCGCGCCCGTGCAGGTGACCGGCGCCGTCGTCGTCTACCTCACGCACCGCCGCGACGAGGTCGAGCACAAGCCCGAGGACATCCTGCGGATGACCGCCCGCGCGGAGTTCGACGGCCATCCGCCGCCGGTCGTGGCCGACTGGCACGACCAGAACGGCATCGACTACTAGTCCAGGCGCGGTTTGGGCCTGCCCGTTTCCCGGCATACGCGGGGAAACGAAGCAAGGAGGCTGCAGAAATGGCTGACGTCGGTCCTCCGATCGGCCTGATGGCGATCGGCCTGGTGCTCTGGCTCGCGGTGACCGCCAGCATCGCCGGGATCTCGATCCAGACGATCGGGCTGATCCTGTTCGTCGTAGGGGTGGCCTGGCTCGTGATCGAGCTCGCCACCAGCGGCCGCCGCCGCACGGTGGCCACGCGCGAGCGGGTGGTCGAGCGCCCCGTCGTGCGCGAGCGCGAAGTCCTCTAACGCGGGGGTCACGAGGGCCGTCTGGACACATGTCCAGGCGGCCCTTTCGCGTTCCTGAGCCCCTGGCCGGAAAGTGGACGGATGTCCGTCTCAGCCCCGCCGCCGCGCCGCCGATGCCAGGCGGGAAGGGGAACCGCTGGAAGCGGTGACGGGTAGTCCACGGAAGGGGTCTTGGCGTGACGAGAAGGGCAGTGAGGCAGGCCATGCTGGCCGCGCTCACCGTTGCCATCGCCGTGGCGGCGGTCCTGCTGCTCTTCCTCGTGGTCGCCGACCTGCCGGCCTACGGCATCGGCCCGCGCATCCCGTGGTGGGCGCTCGCGGTGGCCTTCGGCGTCACCGAGCTGTTCGTCGTCCACGCGCACGTGCGCGGGAGCGCGCACTCGCTCTCGCTCTCCGAGCTGCCGCTGATCCTTGGCCTGCTGCTGGCCACGCCGCAGGACCTCGTGATCGCCCAGTTCGCCGGCCCGGCGCTGGTGCTCGCGTTCTCGCGGCGCAACTCGCCGATCAAGCTCGTCTTCAACCTCGCCCAGTTCGGGCTCACCGCGTGCCTGGCGGTCGTGACGCTGCACGCTCTGGCGCCGGTGACGGAAGGGCTCGGGCCGCAGCTGTGGTTCGCGACCTTCGCCGCCGTCACGGTGAGCGCGCTGTCCGGCGCCACGCTCGTGTTCGCGGCCATCACGCTGGCCGAGGGCGTGATCCCGTCGCGCCGGCTGGCGCTGATGATGGGCGTCGACCTGCTGGTGTCGCTGACCAACACGAGCGTCGGGCTCGCGGGCGCGACGCTGGTGGCGCAGGACTCGCGCGCCGGCTGGCTGCTGATCGCTCCGGCGTGCATCCTGCTGCTCGCCTACCGCGCGTATCTCTCCGAGCGCACGCGCCACGAGAGCCTGGACTTCCTCTACGGCGTCGCCCGCTCGCTCTCGCGCGCGCCCGACATCGAGACGGCGCTGGCCGACCTGCTGGCGCGCACGCGGGACTCGTTCCGCGTCGAGGTGGCCGAGATCGTGCTGTTCTCGGACGGCGAGACGCCGCTGCGCACCGCGCTGGGCACCGCCGGCGAGGAGCGCATGCAGCCGATCGAGCCGTCGCTCGCCGCGGCGCTGCGGGCGTGCGTGCCGGGGGAGCAGGCGGCGCTCGTGCGCCGGGCGGATGCGTCCGGAGAGCTGGCGCGCTACCTGTGGGCGCGCGGGATCTCGGAGGCGCTCGTCGCCCCGGTGCCGGGCGAGACCCGGCTGACGGGCGTGATGGTGCTGGGCGACCGCGTCGGCGCCGCGTCCTCGTTCAGCGGCGAGGACGTGCGGCTGTTCGAGACGCTCGCCAACCACGCGGGGATGTCTCTGGAGTACGACCGCATGCGCGACCTGCAGGCGCGGCTCGAGCACCAGGCGTTCCGCGACTCGCTGTCCGGGCTCGCCAACCGGGCGCTGTTCCTGCGCCGGCTGGAGGAGTCGCTGCGCCGCGCGGACGGGACGACGACCGTGCTGTTCCTCGACCTGGACGACTTCAAGGCGATCAACGACGAGCACGGGCACGCCGCGGGCGACGCCGTGCTGGTGGCGGTCGCCGACCGCCTGCGCGCCGCCGTGCGCCCTGGCGACCTCGCCGCCCGGCTGGGCGGCGACGAGTTCGCGGTGCTGCTCGAGGACAACGACGCCGCGCACGGCGAGGCGGTCGCCGAGCGCGTGCTCGACTCGCTGTCGCAGCCGGTGCTGGAGGCAGAGCGGGTGTGGACGCACGGGTCGGTCGGCATCGCCTTCGCCCGGTCCGGGTCGGTGGGCGCCGACGAGCTGATCCGGCGCGCCGACGTCGCCATGTACCGCGCGAAGGAGGCCGGCAAGGGCCAGTCGCGCGTGTGGTCGCCCGAGATGCACCCGGCCTCACTGGGCCGCGCGCCGCAGGCACGACGAGATCGCGGCCGCGCTGGAGGCCGGCGAGCTGGTGGCGCACTTCCAGCCGATCGTCTCGATCGCCACCGGCGAGGTCGTGGCCGCCGAGGCCCTGGCCCGCTGGGAGCACCCGCGCCACGGGCTGCTCGGCCCGTCCGCGTTCGTCGGCGCCGCCGAGGCGACCGGCCAGGTCGTGGGCATCGACCGCGCGGTGCTCGAGCACGCATGCTTCGTCGCCGCCTCCTGGGACGGGTGGACGGGCGGCTGCCGAGCGGCGCCGCCGTGCATTCGAACCTGTCGGGCGTCGGGCTGCGGTCCTTCGAGGTCGTGGGGGCGATCGAGGACGTGCTCGCGCGGACCGGGCTCGACCCGGCGCGGCTCGTGCTCGAGATCACCGAGAGCGTGCTGGTGGCCGACCTGCCGATGGCGCGCCGGGCTTTGAGCGCGTTGCGCGACCTCGGCGTGCAGATCGCTCTGGACGACTTCGGCACCGGCCACTCGTCACTGCAGTCTCTGCGCGAGCTCCCGGTCGACGTCATCAAGGTCGCCAAGCCGTTCGTCGACGGAGCCGCCCGCTCCCCGCACGACCGAGCGCTGATGCGCATGATGATCGAGATGGGCGAGCTCTTCGGCGTCGCCGTCGTCGCCGAGGGGATCGAGCGCGAGGACCAGCTCCGCGTGCTCCGCGAGCTCGGCTGCGAGATGGGCCAGGGCTACCTCCTCGGCCGCCCGGTCGAGATGCCCGCCGGATTGCCGCATGCGGCAGTCTTGGGCGGATGAAGAAGCTCAACGTCGACGAAGCCACAGTCGAGTACGACTCCGACGACCCGGACGGGTTCAAGTCCGGCCGGATCCCCTTCCGCAAGCTCCTCGAAGCGAAGAAGACGGGCATCTAGCCTCTACGAGCTCCCACCCGGCCAGGCCATCTGCCCGTACCACTACGAGTACGCCGAGGAGGAGTGGCTCGTCGTGCTGTCCGGCACGCCGTCTGGTGCGCACGCCAGAAGGAGAGACCCGCTTCCGCGAATGGGACGTCTGCGTCTTCCCCCAGGGCCCCTCAGGAGCCCACGGAGTCCGCAACGACACCTCCGAAGTCGTCCGAGTCCTCATGTTCTCCGACGTCATCTGGCCGGCCGCGACGGTCTACCCGGACAGCGACAAGATCGGCGTCTGGGTCGGCAACGACGACGACACCGCCATGTTCCTCCGCGACTCGAAGGTCGACTACTTCGAAGGCGAGACCTAGCCCAGCGTCAGCAGACGACGATCAGATGGAACGGCAGGTCCGCAGGCGCGCCGCTCGCGTTCCGCGTGCGGACGACCACGCCACGAGCTCGTCGTCTCGGTCGTGACCTGACCGCCAGTCCGGGGTCGCGGTCCATCTGCGAACCGCGCGAGAGTCGCGACCGCGAAGCAAGCCGTCATGTCGCGCTCGAAACCGACGTCGTAGCGTCCCGATCCGCTCGGTCCATGCCCGCTGATCGCGCTCGCCGTCGCGCTACGAACGTTCGCCTCGGCTATCTACGGCGGCGGTGAACGGCGACTCCCGGCAGGGCCAGCTGGACCCTGCGGCCCAGCAGGCCCGGTCTGGCCTCGCAGCGAGCGCCGCGCTCGACAACGAGACAGGTCGTCGAGTCGGATCGCTCGACGCTTGATCTCGGCGGAGCGCACCGAGCCCGGTCTTCAGCTCGCTCGGCCCGACCGCCTTCGCGCGGATCTGCTTGGCGCCGACGCTGTTCCTCGGGAGCGCTGTCACCGCGTAGGACGTGCCGCCGAGGGCGATGAACACCGCCGCGGTCGCCATCACGTTCGCGTATGTCAGCTTCTCGCGGAGCCGTCTCATCTGCCGCAAGATACGCCCAGAGCTGCGAAAAGTTGCGGTCGTCACAGGCCGCGGACCGTGACTCGGACGAGCTCGCGACGATCCGGTCTCGTAGGGGAACGTCGCCTCGCGCGGGATCAGCGCGCGGAAGCGGTAGTCACGGCTCCCGCGGGTGGCCGTGAAGCGATACGGAACGCTCCACCGCCTGTCCGCCGTTGCGCGCGCGGCGTTGCGAAAGTCGACCATCTGCCGCGCGTGTAGACCTGCAGGTGGATGAGCTTCCCGATATGCGCCTCGTCTGGCGGCCCTTGAGACGTCCGTGGAACCGGATCTCCTCGCCGTTGACGACGCTTTGGCGCGTGACGTTCAACGTGGTCAGCGGCGCGGACACGGAGATCGACCACAGTCGAGCGAGCCCGGATCGTCGCCGTCCCGGGATAGCGGAAGCGGAGTGAGCCGACTCGGGCCGCGCAGCGCCTTGAACCGGAAGCGCCCCGGTGCGGACGTGCGCACCTGCGCCGACGCGTCGCCAGGTCGCGGACGGGCAGCTTGACGCGCTCCCAGACCTCGACGTCGGCGTCCGCTAGCGGATTCGCTCCGGGCGTCGTCAGGCGACCGCGCAGCGGGATCGTGCGTCCGTAGCGCGGCGCGCGGCCGTACGACGAGCACGGTCCGGTACCGGCGCTTGCCGCTAGTGTCCGCGCGCCCGAACCCGCGTCGGCCTTCCGACGCGCAAGGCGCGTCCCGAGGCGGATCGGCAGCGTCCGCTCGAGCCGCGGCTTCCGTCGGCGTCTCGGTCGATGGTGCGCTCGTTGCCGGCGAGGTCCCGCGCGCGCGCACGAAGCTCGTAGACGACCCTTGGGCAGGCGCTCGTCGTCGAGCACGGCGGAGAACGCCTTGCGACTCGAGAGACGGTCGGAAGCGAGCGCCACGCGTTCTCGCCTCGGCGGCGGGCCTCGATCCATGCCTCGGCGAGCCGCGACGTCGGATCGCTCGCGGCGACGCGTAACCCGAGCGGGATCGGCCGCGCAGGCTCGTCGAAGGCCAGGCTCGGCGCGTCCGTGGTCGAGCCGCAGACTCGCGAACGATGCCGAGCGCTCAGGGTCCTCGTTCCCGGCTGCGTCCTCGAGCCAGACGCTGAGCTCGCCACTCGCCTGGTCCAGGCACGCGTAAGCCCGAGATCGAGCTGGATGTCGCGGCCCCTCTGCGACGCCGTCGACGCACACCGCGCGTCGGCGGCGCCGTTAGGAGCGGGACAGATCCGATACTGCGCCGCTGCGATCGGGGCGGCCGGCTGCGTCGGATTCGCCCAGCGGACCGTGAAGTCGTTCTCGGCCGCCACCGGTCTCCCCGACGCAGCTCGGCGTCGAGCGGCTGCGCCGGCGGCGTGTTGTCGACCAGCACCTGCCGACTCGCCGCGTGGTTGCAGTTCCCCGCTCGCGTCGAACGCGCGAACGGCGACGGTGTGCGCGCCGTCGCCGACGAAGCTCGCCGCGTCGGCAGTGGCACGCTCGAGGCCTCGGTCCGACATGGCGCGGCGAGCCAGATGTTGCAGTGGCCGAGTGCACGTCCGCGCAGCTTGGCCGTCGACGCAGGACCTCGACGCTCCGGATGCCGGTCCAGTCCGGCGCCGAGAACCGAACGTCTGGCTGCCCCGGCGCCAGCCGCCGGCCGTCACGGAGCCTCCCGTGATCCCGACGCCGGGCGGCACGTTGTCTTCGACCGTGACGACGACGTCTTGCATCTTCACGAAGCCGTAATGAGGTCGGACCGCGGGCAGCCGTTGCCGTCGCCGCACGTCACCTGCGCAAAGAGCTGCGGGCGTGCGAGTCCGATGTCTTGACGCCCAGTACTGGCCCCAGGTCGTGCCGTTGGCTCCGCCCCAGATCCAGCGCGGAGTGCTGTCGACGAGGCCGGCGTGCCACCCGTGCGCCGAGCCCTGGTTGACGCGCGCTCGGAAGCGCGACGATCGTCGTGTGGGCGGGGCGGTGAAGACCTGACGGGCGCCTGCCCCGAACGGTGCCGTGCCCGGAGCCTCCGGACATCCGGGTCACTATGCCCTCGCCGGGGCACGCTGTGTATGCCGTGACGCCAGCCGTTGGGCGACTTCGGGTGCCCAGGACCCGTTGCCAATGCGCAGCCGAGCAGGCGACGACGTCGTACGTGCCCGCAGACGCGGTCGTGGGGGCGGCGAGGGCGATCGTTGCGATCGCGAGGCCGAGGAGGCGCTTCATCGGGAACTCCTTGATCACGGCGTGAACTCCCCGCCGCCGGTGGCGGGTGGCGGATCCGGCTGTCGTGGTGGGGCTGCTGCGGATTGCTCGATCGAGAACTCGGCGACGGATTGCTGCTCGGGCTCGGCGATCGGGGCGGATTCGTGGGATGTCGGGGTCGTGCCCTGGCTCGGGTCCTTGGACGGTGAGCGGCGGGTGTTCGCGGAGCGGCGCTTGCGGACCGGGGCGGGCGCGCGCGTCGCGGCGGGCGTCGGGGTCGCGATGACCTCGGTGGTGCGGGCGGAGGCGGCGAGCTTGGCCCGGTCGTGGGAGGCCTTCGGCGCTGCCGGCTTCGCCACGCGAGGTTTGGCCGGCTCGGCCTGGCCCGGGAGCATCCAGCCCGGCGCGTGGACGACGCCGGTCGCGACGCAGAGCGCTCCTGCTCCGACGCCGCTGACGCAGAACCCGATCATGGTCGCGACGGCGGCGATGCGGCCTCCGCCGCTCGCGGTCGCGATGTGGATCCCGGCCGCGACGTCGGAGGAGTTGGAGCGGTGCACCAACGAGAGGGCCTCGTCCTTGATGCGCCCGAGCCCCGGCCGCACGCGGCCGGCGCGCTCCGGTAGCTCGATCGCGAGCTGGCCTCCGAGGTCCACCGCGTGGGGGACGACGGCATCCGGCGTGGGCGTCGCCGCCGGGACGGCGATGAGGCCGTCCTGCCGGATCAGCTCCTCCGCGGACTTGATGCCGTCCGGATGGGCGGTGACGCCGACGGCCGCGAGCGGGAAGAGCAGCCGGACGCGGTGGCGGGCGGAGATGTGGAGCTCGCGGACGGTGGCCCGGCAGGCCGTGCAGTGGCGCAGGTGGGGGCGGACCTCGACGATCTGGGCGCTCGTCGCGGCGCCCTGCGCGAGGGCGGCGAGGATCGGGGCGAAGCGCTCGCACTCCTCGCCGGCCTCGATCGCCCGATAGGCCTTGAGGAACCGCTTGCGCCCCTCCGTGATCGCCCTGTTGACTTTCGTATACGTCCAACCGAATCGCTCGCCGATCTCCGCATACGACATTCCCTCGGCCTTGAGCATCAGGGCCTTCGCCTCGTCGGGCTTGAGCGCTCGCAGCGCCTCGGCCGAGCGGCTGACCCGCTCGCCGCCCTCGATCTGGTCCTCGAGGCTGCGCTGGCCGGCCGGGACGTGGGCGTCGAGGTCGGGCTCCTGGTCGGCGACGGCGTCCTGGCGGGCGCGGCGGATGGCGATCGCTTCGTGCTTGATGACGACCTTCAGCCATGCGACCTCGGTCGCCGGCTCGACCGTGTCGGCGCGCTTGAAGAAGATCTCCAGCCCGCGCTGGTAGGCGTCCAGCGCGTCGTCGTGGCACAGCGAGAACTGGTAGGCGACGTGCAGGAGCAGCCGACCGTGCGTCGCCATGATCGCGGCCATGCGGCGCTCCGGGTCGTCATCCCGCAGCGCGAGCCGTCCTTGCACCCCTCCTGCCCTCACTTGACCTCCACCGACGCTTCACGGAACGGAGGCCTGCCTCCTTGGCGGGCTCCGGAGGGATTAGGCCAGTTCGCGGCAAACTGCGCCCCCTTCGCAGCCCAAATGTGCGCAAATTGCGGAAAGTTCGTGCGTCGGGATCGTCGTCGCGCGGACCAGCTGGTGAGAACGACTCACCTAAAGGGTCTGACCCCTTATGGCACTGAAATGAAGTAAAGGGTCTGACCCCTTATGTAGGGGGAATGAAGCAACCGGCGCGTGGGGTTCGTGGGTTCGGCATGGTTCCGGCGATGCTGCGTGCCCTCGCGACGACTCTGCTTGCCCTCGGCGTGCTGGCTGTCCCGGCCGGCGCCCACCCCGTGAACAACAGCGGCCTGAAGCTGGAGATCGGGAGCGACCGCATCGCGGCGAAGAAGACCTCCAGGGCGAAGGCGATCGCCGCGCAACAGGCGCCGCCCGCCACGCCGCGCGCCGACTGCGGTCCCGGCGCGAGGCCCGAGGGCGCGATGCAGGGCCGCGTCCCGGCCGGCCACCCGGACGGCTTCATCTGCAACATGACGCTGGTCGGCCACCAGGGCTCCTCCGGCGGCTACAAGGCGCTGCGCTTCATCGACAAGCAGGGCCACGAGTGCGCGTACTACGACACGACGCTGCTGTTCCCGACGAACGCGCAGACGCTCTCGGAGCGGCCCACCGGCACCGCGGTGCTCGACATGAGCGACCCCGCGAACCCGAAGCAGACCGCGAGCCTGCCGACGCCCGCGATGCAGTCCCCGCACGAGTCGCTGCTGCTCAACGAGAAGCGCGGCCTGCTCGCCGCGGTGATGGGCAACCCCGCGTTCGCCCCCGGCTGGGTCGACGTGTACGACCTCAACCAGGACTGCCGCCAGCCCGCGCTGCAGTCCAGCCTCCCCGTCGGCCTGCTCGGCCACGAGTCGGGCTTCGCGCCCGACGGGAACACGTTCTACGCGACCAGCATCAGCAACGGCACGGTGACCGCCGTCGACCTCACCGACCCCAAGGTGCCGCGCACCCTGACCGTCGGTCAGTACCCGAGCCACGGGCTGATGATCTCCGACGACGGCAACCGCGCCTACATCGCAGGCCAGGACGGCCTCGTGATCGTCGACGTGTCGGACATCCAGCAGCGCCGCGCCAACCCGCAGTTCAAGACGCTCAGCACGCTGACCTGGCCGGAGATGACGATCCCGCAGGTCGCGACCCCGATCACGATCAACGGCCACCCGTACCTGATGGAGATCGACGAGTTCTCCACCGACGGCGTGACGTTCGTGTCCTCCAACGGCCCGATCGTCGGCGCCGCGCGGATCATCGACATCGCCGACGAGAAGAACCCGAAGGTCATCTCCAACATCCGCCTGCAGGTCCACCAGCCGGAGAACCGCGCGGCGATCGGCGGCGACCCCGGCGCCCAGAGCCCGGCGCAGGGCTACGCGGGCCACTACTGCAACGTCCCGCAGCGCCAGGACCCCGGGATCGTGGCCTGCTCGATGATCGTCAGCGGCCTGCGCGTGTTCGACATCCGCGACCCGTACAAGCCGAAGGAGATCGCCTACTACGTCGCGCCCAACAAGGCGAGCCAGACCGCGGGGGCGCCCTCGAACTACGCGATGTCGAGCCCGTCCTTCGCGCCCGAGCGCAAGGAGATCTGGTACACGGACGGCAACAGCGGCTTCTACAACGTCCGCCTCGACAACTGGCCCACGAACAGCCGCCGGCACCGCGTCCGGCGACTGCACGGGCGACGGGGGCTTCGCGAGCGTGACCGCCAAGCCACAAGGGCAAGGCCCTGCGCCTGTCCTTCGCCAAGCGCCGCGACCTGCCCGTGAAGGTCGAGGTCTTCCAGGTCTCCCAGGGCCGCCGCATCGTCAAGGAGCGCCGCGTCGCGCGCTTCACGAAGCCGCGCACGTTCAAGGCCAAGGTCGCCGACGGCTACTACTTCGCCCGCTTCACGATGGCCGGCGTCGACCGCCGCCGGATCGTGCTGCGCCGCGCCAACGGCCGCTGGCACACCGCCGCCCGCCACTACCGCCGCGGGAGCTGCGAGACGCTGCGCACGTACAAGCTCGAGCGCCCCGTGTTCGGCGGCCGCCAGAACACGCCGCTGCGCGTGGCGTACCGCGTCACGAAGCCGGCGCGGGTGGCGATCGTGGTGACGCAGGAACGGGCGCACCGTGGCCCGGCGCACGACGAACGCGCAGCCCGGCCGCACCTACCGCCTCAAGATCAAGGCCAAGCGCCGCGGCGTCTACCGCGTGAAGCTGACCGCGCCCGGCGTGAGCGAGCGGCTCACGGCTCGCCGGCTCTGAGCCGCTCGATGACGGCGGCGTTGTGCCGGTGCCCGCGCGCCTCGTAGCCGATCACCGACACCCACGGGCTCGCGCTCAGCGCGACCAGGCACCACGCCATCGACGCGCCCGCCGAGGCCATCACCAGCGGGACGACGAGCAGCACGGCCGTGCCCGCCAGCAGCCAGAGGTGGAACGGGTCGAGCGTCCGGGTCAGGAACGCGTAGAGGATGAAGACGCCGAACAGGAACACGGCGACCGGCACCACCACGGTCAGCACGGTCGCGGCGGCGCTCAGCTCGGAGTGGTCCTCCAGGTAGTACGCGGCGGCGTGCAGCCCGCCGCCGGTGGCCACCACGGCGCCGATCAGCGGGATGTGCCCGTAGCCCCACTTGAACGACCGCTCCCGCCGCACGTCCAGCACCTCGCCGGAGGGCACGATGAAGTAGATCCACCACATGCCGAAGGTCAGCGCCGTGCCGGCCACCGCGACGGCGACCGCGTCCACCGACCACCCGGGCCCCTCCGGGCCGACGACCGCGGACAGCGCCACCACGGTGCCGAGCACGCCCTCGCCGAGCGCGATGATCACCAGCAGCCCGTAGCGCTCGGCGATGTGGTGCGGGTGCCACGGGGTGCCGCCCTTGCGATTCTCCGCGATCCACGGGCCGGCGAACTCGACCATCACGAGCAGCAGCACGCAGACGAACGTGACGGCCACCGACGTCTCGGCGACCAGCAGCGCGACCCAGCCGGCCTGCGCGATCAGGATCGCGGTGACGTAGGTCGAGCAGGCTGACCGCCGGTCCGGGTCCTGCCGCGCGGCGCGCGCCCACTGGAAGACCATCGCGACCCGCATCACGACGTAGCCGGCCACCATCACCCGGTTGTCGACGGTGTCGCCCTCGTCGATCGACTTGAACATCACCGGCAGGCCCAGGGCGAGGATGAGCACGCCGACCATCTGCACCATCGTGGTGAGCCGGTAGATCCAGTCGTCGGTGTCGTAGGCCGACGCGAACCACGAGAAGTTCACCCACGCCCACGTGATCGCGAAGGTGCCGAGCGCGAAGCCGAGCAGCGCCGTGGAGATGTGGTCCTCGGCGAGATAGTGGGCGAGCTCGTTCGCCGCGAGGCCGTATCCGGCGACGAACGTGAGGTCGAACAGCAGCTCCAGCGGCGTCGCGGCGCGATGCGACTCCGAGGGGTCGCGGCCGCCCATGCGCGCTCGCCGGTGGTGGAGCGCCGTGCTCACCGCTCGGATCGTACTTCAGGTCAATCCGACCATAATTCTGGTAGGGTTCTGGTCAAGACGACCAGAACAGGAGCACGAGATGGCCGACATCACCCACTTCCCGCTCGTCAGGCACCTGCGCTCGGAGCCGACCTTCCACGTCCTGCGCTACCGCAAGGGCGAGCTCAAGCGCGACGGCGCCGGCCTCGCGTTCTGGTTCCGGCCCGCCAACACGGCGGTCGCCGAGGTCCCGGTCGACGACCGCGAGCTGCCGTTCCTGTTCCGCGTCCGCTCCGCCGACTTCCAGGAGCTGACGGTGCAGGGCGTGATCACGTTCCGCGTCGGCGATCCGCAGAGCCTCGCCCGCCGCGTGGACTTCACGCTCGACCTCAAGTCCGGCCGCTGGGCGCAGGCCCCGCTGGAGCAGGTCGCCGGCCTGCTCTCCCAGCTGGCCCAGCAGTTCGTGGTCGACGAGCTGGTCAAGCTCGACGTGCGCACGATCCTGCACGGCGGCGTCGCGCCGATCCGCGACCGGATCGCGCAGGGCCTCGCGCAGGAGCCCGCGCTTCACGAGCTCGGCATCGCGCTCGTGGCGGTCCGCGTCGCCGACCTCGCGCCGACCGCCGAGCTGGAGAAGGCGCTGCGCCAGCCGACCCGCGAGGCGATCCAGCAGCGCGCCGACGAGGCCACCTTCAGCCGCCGCGCGATGGCGGTCGACAAGGAGCGCGCCATCGGGGAGAACGAGCTCGCCAACCGCATCGAGCTGACCCGTCGCGAGGAGGAGCTCGTGACCCGCAGCGCCGCCAACGACCGGCTGCGGGCGCAGGCGCGCGCCGACGAGATCGACGTCGTGGAGTCGGCCAAGCTGCGCACCGAGCGCGAGCGGGCCGAGATCCAGTCGGCGGTGCCGCCCCAGGTGCTGCTCGCCGTCGCGCTCCAGGAGCTGGCCGGCCAGCTCGGGCAGATCGACCACCTGACGATCACGCCCGACCTGCTGCAGCCGCTGCTCAGCCGCGCCAACGGGAAGGGCGCGATGAGGTGGTCCCCCGCGCCGTCCTCGTGGAGCGGCCGAGCGAGTACGACGAGCTGCTCGCCCGCCACGCCACCCACGACCAGGTCCGGTTCTTCCTCGAGCGCCGCGAGCGGTCGCTCGAGGAGGTGCTGGAGCGCCACGCCGCCCACGGGCGCGACCACCGCACGGTCCTCGGCGCCGTCCCGCCCGAGTGGCGGACGGCGACCGTGGCGCGCGCGGAGCTGGACCGCTTCCTGTTCGAGCCCGACGACGTCGTGCTGACCCTCGGCCAGGACGGGCTCGTCGCCAACGTCTCCAAGTACCTCGACGGCCAGCCGGTGATCGGCGTCAACCCGGGCGGCGTGGTCGCCCGGCACGCGGCCGCCGCGGTGGGCGACCTGATCGCCGACCTCGCCCGCGGGCGCGCGCGAATCGAGGAGCGCACGATGGCCGAGGCGCGGCTCGACGACGGCCAGGTGGTGACCGCGCTCAACGAGGTCTTCGTCGGCCACGAGTCGCACCAGTCGGCGCGCTACACGATCGAGGTCGCCGGCTGCGCGGAGCACCAGTCCAGCTCGGGGCTGATCGTGAGCACCGGCACCGGCGCGACCGGCTGGGCGGCGAGCATCAACCGCACCTACGGGCTCGAGCTCCCCGCGCCCACCGATCCGCGGCTCGCGTTCTTCGTCCGCGAGGCGTGGCCGAGCGCCGCCACCCGCACCTCGATCACGAGCGGCGTGATCGAGGCGCGTCGCGAGTCACGTGCGAGCTGGGGGAGGGCGGCGTCGTGTTCGGCGACGGCATCGAGGCCGACCGCGTGAGCGTCGACTGGGGCCAGCGGATCGAGGTCGGCGCCTCGGCGAGGCGCCTGCGTCTGGTCGCAATGACCGCATGTGCGCTACGTCCTGTTCCCGGGTCGCCACCACCTGCTGACCCGCTTCCAGGCGGAGTACCTCGAGCACGTGGCCGACGGCGCGAAGATCGTGTTCGCGGTCACCAGCGCCGACCACGGCAACACGCGGCGCAACCCGGTCCCCGGGCACCGGCGCGAGGCGCAGATCGAGCGCCTCGCCGCCCAGACCGGACTCGACTGCCTGGTGTTCCCGATCCCCGACGTGCCCGCCACGGAGCGCTTCGCGGAGTACATGCTGGCCGCGATCGCCGCGCAGGACGGCGGCCCGGAGCTGACGCCGGAGAACACCGTCCTCGCCTGCTCGACGCCCGCGGTGATCGAGCTGTTCGCCGAGCTCGGCTTCGAGAACCTGCCGGTGGAGCTCGAGACCGGCGTGCGGCGCCCGTGGGACGTCCTGCAGGCGCTCGTCGCCGGGGAGCCCGCCGAGGACGTGCACCCGGCCTCCAAGCAGGTCTACGACCGCTACGGGCTGCTCTCCCAGATCCGCCGCGTGCACGCCGACCCGCTGCTCTCCGACGAGGGCGAGCTGACCGAGACGCGCGACTACAACACCTACGCGCGCGCCTTCGACACCGGCGCCGCGCGCAAGTGGGAGCAGCTGCGCGACCACGTCCGGCCCGGCCGGATCGTCGACGTCGGCTGCGGCGTCGGCTCGCTGCTGGTCGAGATCGCCGCCGACCCTGGCTTCGCCGAGTCCGACCTGTACGGGATCGAGGCCGCCCGGCCGCTGCACGACGAGTGCGTGCACCGCCGCTCCCAGGGGGCCTTCCAAGCGAACCCGAACACGTTCTTCTTCCAGCGCACGATCGGCCAGGGGCCGCTGTTCGAGCCGGCGAGCGTCGACACGACGCTGACCGTGGCGCTGTGCCACGAGCTGTACTCCTACCTCGGCGTCGACACGCTGCGGCGCTTCATGCGCGACACGCGCGAGCACACCGTGCCCGGCGGCGTGTGGATCGACCTCGACGTGTGCGGTCCCGCCGACGGCGACCGCGTGGTCTGGATGGAGCTGCACGACGGCCGCGAGAGCTGGGAGCGCTTCGTCGCCGACTGGCGCCCGGAGCGGGTCGAATACGAACTCCGCGACGGCCGCTTCGTGGAGACGCGGCTGCGCTGGGCGATGGAGTGGCTGTCCAAGAAGGACTACACGGACAACTGGGAGTCCGAGATGCACGAGGCGTTCTGCTTCTGGGGCGCCGAGGACTACGAGCGCGAGGCGCGCGCGGCCGGCTTCGAGCTCGCCCCCGGCTCCGGCGGCTTCACCAACGAGTGGCTCGTCGAGCACCGCTTCGCCCCCGTGGCGACGCTGCGCCCGGCCGGGGAGCCCGACGGTGTGCTGCCGTGGCCCGACACGCACCTGCGGCTGGTGGCCCGGCGGCCTGTCACCCTTCCTTCATGAGCTTCCAGCCGGCGCCGATGCGGGCGTCCGATGCGGATCGCGAGCGGGCGGCGGACCTGCTGCGCGAGCACCTCATGGCGGGCAGGCTGGACAGCACGGAGTTCGACGAGCGCTGCTCGGAGGTGTGGGCGGCGCGCACGGACCAGGAGCTCTCCCTCGCGCTGCGCGAGCTCCCGGCGCCGCCCGCTGCCGCCGGCGCCCGACACGTCGGCGGCGACGACCTCGCTGATCCTCGGCCTGGTCGGCCTCACGCTGATCGTCTTCAGCGTCGGGTTCCTGTCGCTGCTCACGCTGCCGATCTCGGCCACCGCGCTGGTGATGGGACGCAGGGCGCACCGGCGAGGGCTCGGCCCGGCCGGCCAAGGCCGGGATGTGGCTGGGCGTGACGGGCACCGCGCTCAGCGTGCTCGCCCTCAGCGGGTTGGCTGCCCTGTTCTACCTCTAGAGTTGGCGCGGATGGCCACCACCGAGCGCCAATCCGACATCAAGGACTCGATCCTCGACACCGTCGGGGACACGCCGCTGATCCGCCTCTCGCGGATCGCGCGCGGGGCTGAAGCCGCAGGTCGTGGCGAAGGTCGAGTACTTCAACCCCGGCGGCTCGATCAAGGACCGCGTCGCGATGCGCCTCGTCGAGGCCGCGGAGCGCGACGGGCGCCTGAAGCCCGGCGGGACGATCATCGAGCCGACCTCGGGCAACACCGGCACCGGCCTGGCGATCGCGGCGCGCATCAAGGGCTACCGCGTGATCGCGGTGATGCCGGACAAGATGTCGCGCGAGAAGATCGACCTGCTGCGCGCCTACGGCGCCGAGGTCGTGGTGACGCCGACCGACGTCGACCCCGACTCGCCGCAGAGCTACTACCGGACGGCCGACCGCCTCACGCGCGAGATCCCCGGGGCCTTCCAGCCCAACCAGTACGCGAACCCCGCCAACCCGGAGACGCACTACCTCACCACCGGGCCGGAGCTGTGGAGCCAGAGCGGCGGCAAGGTCACGCACCTGGTCGTCGGCGTCGGCACCGGCGGGACGATCACCGGGATGGCCCGCTACCTGCGCGAGCAGAACCCGAAGATCGAGGTGATCGGCGCCGATCCCGTCGGCTCGATCTACTCCAACGACGAGGTCCACCCGTACCTCGTCGAGGGCGTGGGCGAGGACTTCTGGCCGAAGACCTACGACCCGTCGGTGGTCGACCGCTACGTGACGATCTCCGACCGCGACGCGTTCCTGACCACCCGTCGGCTGGCCGAGACCGAGGGGCTGCTCGTCGGCGGCTCCTGCGGGCTCGCGGTGGCCGCGGCGCTGGAGGTCGCGCGCGGGATCGACGACCCCGAGGCGATGGTCGCGGTCGTGCTCCCCGACGGCGGGCGCGGCTACCTGAGCAAGATCTTCAACGACGACTGGATGGACCAGTACGGGTTCCTCGAGCGCACGGGCGAGCGCCACGTCGGCGACGTGCTGCGCGCGAAGACGGCGGCCGGCGAGATCCCGCCGTTCGTGGTCGTCGAGACGCACCAGACGGTCCGCGACGCGATCACGCTGCTGCACGAGCACCGCGTCTCGCAGCTGCCGGTGGTCGACGGCTCGGGCTCGGTGGTCGGCTCGGTCGGCGAGCGCGGGCTGCTCAAGCGCGCGATCGACAACCCGCACCTGATGGGCACCGCGATCGCCGACGTGATGGAGGCGCCGTTCCCCAGCGTGGGCAACACGGATCCCGTGCGCGAGGCGGTCGAGCTGCTCTCGGGCGAGGGCAGCCAGGCGGTGACGGTGTCCGAGGGCGAGCGCCCGGTCGGCATCGTGACCCGCGCCGACCTCCTGGAGTCGCTGATCTCGTGACGCGCTTCGGCACCCGCGTGGTGCACGCCGGGCTCGACCCCGATCCTTCGTTCGGGGGCGTCGTGCCCGCCATCCACCAGGCCTCCACCTACGTGCAGAAGGCGCCGGGCGACTTCGTCGGCGACTACGACTACTCGCGCTCGGCCAACCCGACGCGGACGCAGCTCGAGAAGGCGCTCGGCGAGCTGGAGGGCGGCCGCGGCACGGCGTTCTCCTCCGGCATGGCCGCCACGCACGCGCTGCTCACCGCGGTGGCGAGCGCGGGCTCGCACGTGATCATCCCCAGCGACCTGTACGGCGGCACCTTCCGCCTGGTCGACAAGGTGCTCTCGCACTGGGGGCTGGAGTACACGATGGTCGACCAGTCCGACCTCGACGCCGTCGAGGCCGCCGTGCGGCCCGAGACGAAGCTGATCTGGGTCGAGACGCCGACCAACCCGTCGCTGAACGTGGTCGACGTGGAGGGGATCGTCGCCCGCAAGCGCGACGCGTTCGTCGCCGTCGACAACACCTTCGCCACGCCGGTCTACCAGCGCCCGCTGGAGCTCGGGGCCGACGCCGTCGTGCACTCGACGACCAAGTACCTGGGCGGGCACTCCGACACGGTCGGCGGCGCGGTCGTGGTGCGCGACAACCGCGCGCACGAGAGCGTCAAGTTCGTCCAGAACTCGGTCGGCGCCGTGCCGGGGCCCTTCGACTGCTTCCTCGTGCACCGCGGGCTGCGCACGCTGCACCTGCGGATGGCCGCGCACACGGAGAACGCCCGCGCGGTCAGCGAGTGGCTGGCCGGCGTGCCCGAGGTCAGCGACGTCCGCTGGCCGGGCTTCGCGGGCATGGTGGCCTTCCGCCATCCCGAGGCGGTCCGGATCGTCGGCGCGACCAAGGTGTTCGCGCTCGCCGAGTCGCTCGGCGGCGTCGAGTCGCTGGTCGAGGTGCCGCAGGCGATGACGCACCAGTCGGTCGAGGACTCCGACGCCGCGGTCCCCGCCGATCTCGTGCGGCTGTCGTGCGGGATCGAGGAGGCGGCCGACCTGGTCGAGGACCTCGCCCAGGCGATGGCGTCAAGCCGCCGCGTAACCCGCCGATCCCTCGGGGAGATGTTCCGTCTCCCGCTGCTCGCGTTCGCCCTTGCCCTGATCGCCGCCGTGCCCGCCGGCGCGATGGTCAAGCTCCCGCCCGTCCTCCCCGCCGTCGCCCACAACCCGGCCGACCGGATGCTCGGCGTCCCGATCGAGGACTCGGTCTACGACCCGGCCACCAAGTGCACGCCGAAGGCGCCCCGCCCGGGCGTCGCCGCCATGACGCGCTGGCTGCAGGCCAACACCCGCGGCGTGTTCTGGGGTTCGTACCGGTGCGAGAAGTGGGGCAAGCACGAGGCCTCGCTGCACGCCGAGAACCGCGCCATCGACTGGCACTTGGACGTCTTCGACCGCGCCGACAAGCGCGCCGCCGAGAAGCTGATCCGGCTGCTGCTCGCGCCCGACGCGGCCGGCAACCCGCAGGCGCTCGCGCGCCGCATGGGCGTCGAGGAGCTGATCTGGGACTGCGGGTACTGGGGCGCCGGGATGACCGGGTTCAACCCGTACAGCCCTTGTTACAAGCGCGGCAAGCTGCGCAAGAAGGTCAACCCGACGATCGGGCACCGCGACCACATCCACATCGGCCTGACCAAGGACGCGGCCAGGGCCCGGACCTCCTTCTGGAGCAGGCACCGGTGATCTCGGGGCATACTCGCTGGATGCGCCGCAGCGTGATCCTCGTCTGCATCCTGGGCGCCGTCGCCCTCGGCGCCGGCGTGCTCGCGATCGCGGCGGCCGGCGACGACAAGCCCTCTCCCAAGGCCGTGAGCCCTTCGGCCGGCGAGTCCAAGCTCCCGCCGCTGCCCTCCAAGCTGCGCCCGCGCGTGGTGCAGCCCGAGGCCGGCGCCGCCGGCGCGGAGGAGGAGTCCGAGTCCGTCGAGGACTCCGGGCTCGGCGAGGATCCCGGCCCGGCCCCGAAGCGCGCCGCCAGCACCGGCGGGCGCAGGCTCGACGGCGTCCTCAAGGGCGCCGGCGGGGGCGTGAACAAGGCGACCGCGCTCTCCAACGGCGTCGCGCTTCCGCCCTTCGAGGCGCCCGAGGCGGTCCGCCAGATCATCGAGGCCGGCAACTCGATCGCCCGCACGCCGTACAAGTGGGGCGGCGGCCACGGCAAGTGGCAGGACACCGGCTACGACTGCTCCGGCTCGGTCTCCTTCGCGCTCGCCGCCGCCGGGCTGCTCGAGGGTCCGCTGGCCTCCGGGCCGCTGATGTCCTGGGGCGAGGCGGGGCCCGGCAAGTGGGTCACGATCTACTCCAACCCCGGGCACGTCTACCTCGTCGTGGCGGGCATCCGCTTCGACACCTCCGGAGCCCGCCAGACGGGCTCCCGCTGGCAGAACGAGCTGCGCACCAACGAGGGCTTCGTCGCCCGGCATCCGACCGGGCTGTAAGCCTCGCTTGGGGTGACGACCCCATGGGTCGGCCCGCGCGGGGCGCCGATGAAGGGAATAGCAAGAGAGTTCCTTCCTGAATCGACCAGCTTCCTGATGTCCCGCTCCCCGCTCTTCACGCACGATCTACCTGCCGGCCCGCCGCCTGAGGTGCTGGACGAGATCGGCGCAGCGTGGGAGCGGGCTCAGGCGCTCGTCGACTTCGACCTGCACTTCGAGATCGACGCGGCGCGGCCGCGACGTGCCTTCGGAGAGCTGCGCCGCTCGGACGGAACGCTGGAGCGCAGGCTCACGGCCACAGAGGCGCTCGCGATCGCGTGTGGCGACCCCGTGGAGCCGCTGCTCCTCGTGTAGCTCAGCCGCCACGTGGTAAACCCAACCACATGGCTCTTAAACCGAAAGACATCCTCGACACCGTCACGGGTGTTGGAAAAACCGCCGTCAACGAGGTCACGAAGCGCTTCCGGCGCGACGAGTCCGACACCGAGCTGACCGCTCCCGCCGCGACCCCGGCCACGCCGGCCCCGGCCGCGCGGACGCGGCCGTCCAAGCCGCGCGCGGCTCGTGCGGGCGGGACGAAGACCGGCCGCTCGACGTCGGGCACCACCAAGACGTCCCGCACGCGTGCCGCGTCGACGGGCACCGCCAAGGCGAAGCCCGCCGGCCGCGCCGCCGCGCCGAAGGCCGGTGACGCGGGCGCCCCGAAGTCGGCGACCGCCAAGCCGAAGCCCGCCAAGAGCGCGGCGAAGAAGCCGGCTGCTGCGAAGAAGCCCGCGGCGGCCAAGCCCACGCCGGCGAAGCCCAAGCCGCCCGAGACGGCGAGCGCCTCCACCACCGCGGCGAGCGCGTCGAAGACGCCGTCCGCGGCCAAGCCGAAGCCCGCTCGCCGCGGCGAAGCCCGCTGCGGCGGCGAAGCCCGCGCCCGCGAAGCCGGCCGCCGCGAAGCCCGCGGCAGCCCCGCCGGCGCCCGCGAAGCCCTCGCCTGCCAAGCCCGCGGCGGCCGAGAAGCCGACGGCCGAGAAGGCCGACGACGCGGCGAAGACCCCCGCGGCGACGACCAAGAGCTAGCGCGTAGCCGGGCGCGCGGACGCATCGCCCGTTAGATTCGGGCGATGCGTCCCATCCCGGCCCCCCGCATCGGCGAGTCCCACGGGCTACTGCGCGCGATCAGCCAGCGCGAGCGCATCCGGCTCGACGAGTTCGTGACCGAGTTCTCGGTCGAGGACTTGTTCCCGCCCGGACTCGAGAACGCCTTCGGGCGGACACGGCAGTTCGTCTCCTTCGCGCGGGCCGCCGGGCTCGTCAAGGAGGACCGCGGGACGGTCGAGCTGACCGAGATCGGCAAGCGCTACGTGCGCGCCGGCGACGAGGCGGACGTGTTCGCCGTCTCGGGCGCGCAGGCCGACTGGCTGCGCCGCCAGCTGCTCGAGAAGCACATGACGGACAGCATCTACCACGGCCTGGCCATCGGGCTGAGCCTGCTGTCCTCGGTGCCTCCGGCCACGCGGATCTCGATCCTGGACTTCGGACGCGCGCTGGGCTACCTCGGCCGGGCGGGCTGGGACAACGACAACACGCTCCAGATCCAGGGCGAGCGGTACCTCGACCTGCTGCGCGACGTCGAGTTGATCGACGAGGAGCGCGGCCTGACGCGCACGGGTCACGAGACCAAGGCCGAGCTCACGCTGCCGATCCACATGTCGCTGGGCGACCTGGCGGCGCAGCTGAACCCCGGCGGCGCCGAGGCCGTCCGCGCGGAGGGCGAGGCCGAGTGGGGCCGCGCCGAGGCCGCGCTCGCGCCCGAGGTGGCCTCCGATCCCCCGGTCGCGGGCCGTCGAGGAAGAGGAGGACGAGTGGCAGGACGTCGGCCCGGGCGCCGCCGACCGGCCGCCCGTGCAGGCCTCGCCCGCCGAGCCGCCGCCACCGCCGCCCGCGCAGACCGCTCCGCCGGTGGCTCCCGCCCCCGCCGACGCCCGCCGCGGCGGAGGCCCCGCCGTCCCCGCCCGCCGACGTGTGGGAGACCGCCGAGCCCTACGAGACGACGAGCGCGTACGCGGCGGTCAAGCCGCCGGAGCCCGCCGCGCCACCGAGCCCGAGCCCGAACCCGAGCCGCCCGCGGGCCCCGGCTTCACCTCCGGCGATCCGCTGGCCGCGGATCCGCGCGCCCGCAGGACGCCGCGACCGTCATCTCGCAGCACACCGAGACGCCGCCGCCCGCCCCAGGCTCCGCCGCCGCCGCGGCTCCGCCGCCGGTCGCCGCCCCGCCGCCGGAGCCGCCGCGCCTCGCCGAGGCGCCGCCGCCACCGCCGCGCTCCGCCAGCGGGTTCCTCGACGTCGCCGCGATCCGCAGCGCCGCCGAGTCGCAGGGCCTGCGCCTCCCGGGGGCCGTCTACGCCAACGTCGCGGCCGCGCTCGCGGCGGGCAAGCACGTCGTGCTGATCGGCGCCGCCGGCTCGGGCAAGACGACGCTGGCGCTCGCGATCGCGCAGGCCGCCGCGTCGTCCGGGCCGCTCGTCCGGCGCGATGCTCGTCACGGCCGCCGACGGCTGGACGCTGGGCGACACGCTCGGCGAGGACGGCTCGCAGCCCGGCCACGTCGTCGAAGCCGCCGGGCGCGGCAAGTGGATGGTGATCGACGAGCTCGACCGCGCGCCGCTCGACCACGCGCTCGGCGGGCTCTCCTCGTTCCTCTCCGGGCTCCCGGTGACGCTGCCGGGCGGGGAGGAGGTCAAGCGCGGCGAAGGACTGGCGGATCGTGGCCACGGCGGCGACGTCGCTCGACGCCACCCCCGCGCTGTGGCGCCGGTTCGCGCACGTCGAGCTGCCGGCTCCTGCGGACGCCGACCTCGAGGCGGCGATCGACGCCGCCGCCGGCGGCGACCCGGCAGCGGCGGGCGCGGCGCGCAGGCTGCTCGTGCTGCGCGAGCTGCGCACCCTCGGCGCGGGCGTGTTCGCGGACGCCGCCGCCCACGCGGCGGAGCGCAACGCGATCGAGCCGGCCGACGAGCGGACGCTGGCGCGGGAGGCCTACAACGCGTACTTCGAAGGCCTCCTGCACGGGCTCGACGACCGCGAGCAGGTCCGCCTGCGGGAGCTGCTCGGCGGGCTTGTAGGTGGCGGCGCGCGGCAGCCCGGCCGAGCGCGCCGCGCTCGCGCGCGCCAAGGCACGTCTGGACCGCCTCGACTTCCACCCGGCGCCCGTGCGCACCGGGCGCACGCGCATCTTCCACGCGCCGTGGCTGTTCCGGCTGCCCTGGTTCCGGCGCTTCGACGGCTACGAGTCGTGCGAGCAGATCTTCATCCGCCGCCCGCTCGCCGAGGTCTCCGACGACCTGATCGTCCACGAGCTCTGCCACGTGTGGCAGGAGCAGCACGGGCGGCTGCGGATGTGGCTGTCCTACCTGCTCGGCTACCGCGAGAACCCGAACGAGGTCGAGGCCCGGCGGGCCGTCGCGGAGACCCGTCGTGCCACCATGATCCACGTGTCTCCTGCACAGGATCCCGGCGCCCTGAAGGCGCTCGCGCTCCATGCCGAGGCGCTCGCCACGGTGCGCGCGTTCGCCGAGCGCGCCGACGCGCTGCGCGTCGTGCTGCTCGTCGACAACGGCGACGAGGACCAGCCCGCGATGCTGGACCGCTCGGCCGACGGGACCGTCGAGCTGACCCACGAGGGGACGGCGTGGACCGTGCCCGCCGGCGACGCCCGTCCCGGCGCCCCCGCGCGCCCTGCCCGACATCCGCCCCGCGCCGTCCTCGTCCCTGCGCGCCGACCCGGTGACCGGCGAGCTGGCCGCCCCGATCGGGGCGATCGCGAACCTCGCCGAGGCCGTGCTCGGGACTGGCGCGCGCGTTCGGCGGGCGCAGCGTCGCCTCCGCCGAGTTCGCGACGCACGACCCCGAGCTGCCGATGACGATCGTCGCCCGCCAGGGCGAGCCGCTCCTGCTCGCGGTCGGCGACGGCCGCTTCGAGCTGCCGATCGAGTGACGACCGGCGAGCGCTGCACCTGGTGCGGGGCTCCCGTCGAGGCCGGCGACGGCTTCCGCGCCTACGAGGCGGCCGGCGGCAGGCGGGCGGTGTTCTGCCGGCTCGAGCACGTCGTGCCGTGGGCGATCCGCGGCGCGCGCTGGGACGCGGGGGAGAGCGAGGCCGCCGACGGACTGGAGGAGTGCGCGTTCTGCGCCGCGCCGCTCGGCGAGCTCCACGTGGCGCTCGTGCGATCGCGCGGTGACGCGCGGATCCCGGACGGCTTCTGCGGCGTCGACCACCTGCTCGAGTGGGCGAAGGCCGGCGGCCGCTACCGGCTTTGACACGCGTGGATGATCGAGGGCGAAGCGGGGTACCAGCGCGGGCACCATGATCCATCACCGCCACTACACCGTGGATGAGGCCAACCATCAGCTCGAGGTCGTCGGACGGATCGTGGAGCGGATCCGCGAAGCCCGCGGCCGGCTCACCGACGAGGGCGTCGACTCGGAGTTCGCCACCCTCGCCGAGCTGTCGGGCGGCGCCTACCCCGGTGCGGCGCACGCAGCCGCGGCGCTCGAGGTGGCCCTCGGGTTCGACCAGCTGGAGGAGCTCGACGTGGTGGTGCGCGACCTGGAGCGCGGCCTGATCGACTTCCCGTCGCTGCTGGGCGGCGAGGAGGTCTACCTGTGCTGGCTGCTCGGCGAGCCTTCGGTCGGCCACTGGCACGCCGTCGAGGGCGGCTTCGCCGGCCGCCGCCCCCTCGACTAGACGCGATCATGGGCGGCATGCTGCCGCCCGGGCCGCGCGAGCCGGCCTCACTGCAGACCGTCGAGTGGATCGCACGCCCGACGGCGTTCCTGAGGCGCTGCCGCGCCCGCCACGGCGAGCCGTTCACGGTGCGCGTCGCGTGGGCGGACGCGCCGATGGTGCTCGTCTCGGATCCCGAGGAGATCCGGCGCGTCTTCACCGCCGACCCGGACGTCCTGCGCGGCGGGTCGAGCTCCACGATCCTCGAGCCGTTCGCGGGCCCGACCTCGATCCTCGTGACCCACGGGCCCGAGCACATGCGCCAGCGCCGGCTGCTGCTCCCGCCGTTCCACGGCGAGGCGCTCGAGCGCTGGCGGGGGACGATCGCCGAGCTGGCCGACCGCGAGCTCGACGGGTGGGAGCCCGGGCGCCCGCTGCGCACCCACGCGCGCATGCAGTCGCTCACGCTCGACGTGATCCTGCGCGTGGTGTTCGGCGAGCGGGAGCGCCCCGCGCTGCGGGCCGCGATCCGGCGCGCGCTCGACATGACGGCCTCGCTGCCGCGGCTGGTCGCGATGTCGCTGGCGCCGCCGACGCGCGCCCCGTTCCTGCGCGCGGTGCGCGAGATCGACGCCCTGCTGCACGCCGAGATCGCCAGGCCCGCGGAGGCTGGGTCGCTGCTCGCGCTGCTGCAGGAGTCCGGTGCCGACGAGCTGCGCGACCAGGTGGTGACGATCCTCGCCGCAGGCCACGAGACGACGGCCGGCTCGCTGGCGTGGGCGCTCGAGCGGCTCGCGCACCACCCCGAGGTGCTCGGCAGGATCCGCGACGGCGACGACGCGTACCTCGACGCCACGGTCCGGGAGGTGCTGCGCGTGCGGCCCGTGCTCTCGATCGCCGCGCGCAAGGTGACGCGGCCGTACGAGGTCGGCGGCTACACGCTCCCGCCCGGCGTGCACATCGCACCGTGCATCTACCTGGCCCATCGCCGCCCCGAGGCGTGGCCGGATCCGACGGCCTTCCGGCCGGAGCGCTTCCTCGGCGCCCAGCCCGCCCCGTACACCTACCTCCCGTTCGGCGGCGGGGTGCGCCGCTGCGCCGGGGCGCCGTTCGCGATGCTCGAGCTGCGCGAGGTCCTGCGGGTCGTCGCGCGGCGCCTGGAGCTTCGCCCGACGGGCCGTCGCGGGGAGCGCATGCGCCGGGGATCGGTGACGCTGACGCCCGCGGGCGGGGCGGCGCTCATCCCAAGCCGCTACAACCCTTGATGTGTCGCTCTTCTGCCGCCACAACCGGCTGACCGCCAACTGCCCGATCTGCAGCAAGGAGCTGCAGGCCGAGCTGAAGTCCAAGGCGCCCCCGGCGCCCGCCCGCCCGCGCTCGAGCGGCACGGCCAAGCGGGCCCGCAGCAGCACCCGCTCCGGCGTCGTGACCCGCCGCGTGGCGCGCGCGGCCGACGACGGCTACCGCTCCCCGCTCGCCCCCGGGCTGCGGGCGACGGCCGACGCGGAGCGGCTCGCCGCGGCGCTCGCGGACGCCGCCGCGCGGCTCGATCCCCCGGGCCCGTACCCGGAGATCGCCGACGTGGGAGACATCGAGGACGCCACCTGGCTGGCGTTCCTGCTCGCGCTCGCGAGCCCCGACGCGCCCGACCTCCAGCGCGCGCTGCTCGAGGCGCGCCCGGCGTGGGCCGACGGCGTGCCCGAGGACCTCCCGGAGCCGCGCCGGCGTACTGCCGAGGCCTACCGCGCGTGGGCGGGGCGGGCCGGCTCGCAGGCTGCCGCCTTCCGCGGGGAGCCCGGCTGGAGCCCGGAGCGCCGCTTCGCCCGCGTGTTCGAGCGGCTCGCGCTGCCCGGTCTCAACCGCGCCCGCCGCTTCGACCTGCTGAGCGCGCTCTCCGCCGCGGGCCTGTACGAGATGGAGGCGGGCGAATTGCAGCTCGGCCCCGACGACGACCCGGCCACGCTCGCCGCCAAGCGGCTGCTCGTGTCCGGCGACCGCGGCTTGCTGGAGCGCCGCGCGCGCGACCTCGCCGACGCCTGCGGGGTGCCGATCGCCGCGCTGGACCGCGGCCTCGCGGTGTGGAACACGCCCGGCGCCCACGTCGATCTCGTGGGCGACCCGCCCGCCGCGATCCGCGGCGCGCTCGGGCTGATTTGACACTCGAGATCGCGCCGCTCGACCTCGGCGACGACGCCACGCTCGAGCGGGTCGTCGAGCTGCAGCGGGCCAGCTACGCGGTCGAGGCGGAGCTGATCGGCGCCGAGTCGCTGCCGCCGATGCGCGAGCCTCCGGCGCAGCTGCGCGCCGCGGGCGAGACGTTCCTCGGCGCCCGCCGCGACGGCGACCTCGTCGGCGCGGTGTCCTACAAGCGCGACGGCGCGTCGGTCGACATCCACCGCCTGGTCGTCGACCCGGAGGCGTTCCGCGGCGGCGTCGCCACCGCGCTGCTGGACGCCCTCGACGCCCGCGAGCGGGACGCGACGCACTGGATGGTCGGGACGGGAGCCGGCAACGCCCCGGCCCGGCGCCTGTACGAGCGGCGCGGGTTCACGCCCGTCGCCGAGCAGGAGCTCCCCGGCGGCATCCGGTACGTCCGCCTGGAGCGAACCGGCTAGATTCGCCCGTCGTCGTGACCGCCCTCTCGACGTCCTCGTCGCTGCTGGCGCGCCTGCGCGCGGCCGCCGTGCCCGACCAGCCGCCGCTGGTCCCGGCGCGCCCCTGGCGGCTGCTCGTGCTCGTCTGCCTCGCGGTGGCCGCGCTCTCGCTGCTCGGGCCGACGGTCCCGACCTACGACCCGTGGGCGTGGATCATCTGGGGCCGCGAGATCATGCACCTCGATCTCGTGACGACCGACGGGCCGTCGTGGAAGCCGCTGCCCGTCCTGTTCACCGCGCCGTTCTCGCTGTTCGGCGACGAGGCGGCGCCGGAGCTGTGGATCCTCGTCTCGCGCACGGGCGGCCTGCTCGCCTTCGCGATGACCTACCGGCTGGCGGCGCGGCTCGCCGGGCCGGCGGCGGGCGCGATCGCCACGCTCGCCCTGCTGCTCTCGGACGAGTTCGTCCGCAACTTCTGGCGCGGCAACTCCGAGGGCCTGCTCGTGGCGGTGTGCCTGTGGGCGCTCGAGCGGCACCTCGACGGCCGCCGGCGGGACGCGTTCCTGCTCGGCTTCGCCGCCGGGCTGCTGCGGCCCGAGGTGTGGCCGTTCCTGGCGCTGTACGGGCTGTGGCTGATCCTCGGCGCGTGGCGGGACCGGATCCCGTGGCGCGAGGTCGCGCTGGTCGGCGGCGCCGGCGTGCTGACGCTCGTCCTGTGGTTCGTCCCGGAGTACTACGGCTCCGGCTCCGCGCTGCGGGCCGCCGAGCGCGCGCTGCAGCCGAACCCGGACTCGGCGGCGTTCGCCGCCTCGCCGTTCCTCGAGGTGTTCCGCCGCTCGTACTTCATCCTCACGATCCCCGTCTACCTCGGCGGGCTGATGGGGGTCGCGTTCGCGTGGACCCGGCGGCGGGAGTGGCGCGGCCGGGTGATGCTGAGCCTGGCCGCGATCTCGACGGTGCTGATGATCGCGGTGGCGGCGATGACCGAGGGCGGCTTCGCCGGGAACCTGCGCTACGTCGCCTTGCCCGCCGCGATGGTCTGCATCCTCGCCGGCGCCGGCTGGGTGGAGGCGGTGCGGGCGGTGCGCCGACGGTGGGGCCACAGAGCGGGCGTCGGGCTGGCGGTGGCCGGGGCGCTGCTGCTCGTCCCGTTCGCCGTGTCGGACCTGCGCAAGCTCGACCTCGACCGGCACCTGCTGGTCAGGGAGGCCGACCTGTACGGCCCGAACCTCAGGGCGGTGATCGCCAAGGCCGGCGGCGAGCGCGCCGTGAAGGCGTGCGGGCAGGTGTACACGGCGGCGTTCCAGACCCAGGCCGTCGCCTGGTACCTGCACCTGCACGAGACGGACGTGAGGATCTTCCCGGTGCCGCCGGGCACGATCGTCGCGCCCCACTACACGGCCCACGCGCGCGATCCGCGCTTCCCCGTCGTGACCACCACGACGCGCTGGATGGTCGGCAGCTCCTGCCGCTCACGCTGAGGGCGGCGTCTACTCTCAGCACGATGGCGACGATCGCCCCCCGGCGCGCTGCGTGGACGCTTCCCGCCGCCAGCGCGCACGTGCTCGACCCCGCTCGCCCTCGGCGGGCTCGTCGCCCTGTCGCTGTACCTGCGCACGCGGGACCTCAACGCGGGGTTCTGGATCGACGAGGGCCTGTCGGTGGGGATCGCGGACCGGCCGCTGGCCGACATCCCGGCCGCGCTGCGCCTCGACGGATCGCCGCCGCTGTACTACTCGCTCCTGCACGTCTGGATGTCGCTGTTCGGGCGCACGGAGGAGGCGACCCACGCGCTCTCGGTGCTGTTCGTGCTGCTCGCGATCCCGGCCGCCTTCTGGGCGGCGCGGGGCGTGTTCGGGAACGCCGCCGGCTGGGCCGCCGCGGTGCTCGCCGCGCTGAACCCGTTCATGACGCAGTACGCGCAGGAGACGCGGATGTACGCGCTCGTGATGCTCCTGGGCATGCTCGCCTGCGGGGCGTACGCGCGCGCCTTCCTGCTCGGCGACGAGCTCCCGCCCAAGACGCGCCGGCGCTGGGCGATGGTGTTCGCGCCGCTGCTCGCGGCGATGCTCTACACGCACAACTGGGCGCTGTTCTTCGGCGTCGGCTGCGGCGTCGCGTGGCTCGGGATGCTGGCCGCCGCGCGCGACGGCACGCGGCGGGAGCTGTTCCTCGACGGGCTGATCGGGTTCGGCGGCGCGCTGGTGCTGTTCGCGCCGTGGCTGCCGACGCTCGTCTTCCAGGCGCAGCACACGGGCGCCCCGTGGTCCAGCCCGCCGGGCGTCGACGACCTGCTCGGCGTGCCGCTGCGGCTGCTCGGCTCGGTCGGGCAGATCGCGCTGCTGCTGGCCGCCGGCGTCGGCATGGTCGCGCTGCTGGACCGGGCTCGCAGGGCCGGATCAGCCGGCGCGGGCGGGCGATGATCGCGCTGGCCGCCGTGTTCGTCCTCACCGTGCTGGCCGCGTGGTTCGCCTCGAACGTCTCGCCCGCCTGGGCTTCGCGCTACCTCTCGGTGGCGGTCGCGCCGCTGCTGCTGGTGGCCGCCGCCGGGCTCGCCCACGCCGGGCGCCTGGGCGTGGTCGGCGCCGTCGTGGTCGCGCTGATCTGGGCCGGCGACGGCGCGCCCTCGATCAAGAGCAACGTGCGCCAGGTCTCCGAGTCGATCGCGCCCAGCCTGCACAAGGGC
The DNA here is from genome assembly GCA_963723395.1 of uncultured Solirubrobacteraceae bacterium. Classification (GTDB taxonomy): domain Bacteria; phylum Actinomycetota; class Thermoleophilia; order Solirubrobacterales; family Solirubrobacteraceae; genus DATFQI01. The sequence goes on from CAVRQL010000021.1 coordinate 357,137, forward strand.
GACCTCGTCGTCTCCACGCAGCCCGAGCAGATCCCGGTGCTGCACTACTACCTGCCGGACGGGCTGCGCTACGCGACGCTGTGGGGCCCGGTCGACGACCTCGGGGTCACCGACTGGCGCGACGGCGTCGCCCACCTGCGGGGCACCAACGCGGAGGAGAACCTCAAGCCGCTGATCGACGCGATGCCCCGCGGCAGCCGGATCGTCCTCGTGGAGCCGGTGATCGACTCGATCGGGGCCTGGCTGGCGCCGTGGACGGAGCTCGTGCGCGTGCGCTCGACCGAGTGGCGCCAATGGGTCTCCAACGACCCGCGGCTGACCGCCACGGCCGTGCGCCCGGAGGACCCGCTCGCGCTGTGGGGCAACCACATGGTCAGCGCGACCGTGCTGGTCAAGGACTGACGGCGGCTGGGCTCTGCTCCGGCGCAGGGACCGGCTCCCCGCCGGGATCGCCGGATGGCAGCTCGAGCCGGAACACGGTGCCGTGCCCCTCCGGGCCTCCGAGCGCCAGCGTGCCGTCCATCCGCTCGGCGAGCTCCCGCCCGATCGCCAGCCCGAGGCCGAAGCCGCCCTCGGCGCTCGCCGTGCGGCCGCGCTGGAAGCGTTCGAAGATCCGCTCGCGCTCGGCTGGGTGCACCCCGGGGCCGCGGTCGGAGACCTCGACGTAGGCGCGCTCGGCGGTGCAGCCCGTCTCCAGGCGGATCGGCTCGCCCTCCGGGCCGTAGCGCAGCGCGTTGTCGAGCAGGATCCGGACCACGCGGGCGATCGCGTCGGGGTCGCCGCGGCCCCAGCACGGGCCCTCCGGCGGCACGATGTCGAGCGGCATGTCGCGCTCGTGGGCGCGCAGGCCGAACTCCGCCGCCACCGCGCGCGCCAGCTCGCCGAGCTCCACCGCCTCCGAGCGCAGCGGCACCGACGCGTCGAGGCGCGAGAGGTCGAGCAGCTCGCCGGCGAGGCTCGAAAGGCGCCGCAGCTCGCGCCGGGCGATCGTCACCTGGTGCTGGGCGTCCTCGATGTCGACCCGGCCGTCGCGCAGGTCCTCCTCGAGCAGCTCCATCGTGCCCTGGAGCATCGTCAGCGGGGTGCGCAGCTCGTGCGACGCCGTCGCCACGAAGGAGCGGCGGGCGTCCTCCTGGCGGGCGAGCGCCTCCTGCATGCGCCCGAAGGCGCGGGCCAGGTCGCCGACCTCGTCGCGGCCCTCGTCCCGCTGCAGCGGCGTGTCCGTCACGCCCTCCTCGGTGATGCGCAGCACGGCGACGCGCAGACGGCCGAGCCGGCGCAGGAGCGTGCTGGACAGCGCGACGGCCAGCGCGATCGCGACGAGCAGGCCGACGGCGCCGGCGGCGAGGAGTGCGTTGCGCACCTGTTGGACGGCGGTGGCGACCTCGGTGAGGCGGCGTTCCGCGACGAGCACGCCGATCGGCTTCCCCTTCGCGCCGAACAGGCGCACGCCGATCCGGACGACGTCACCCTCGATCTCCGTGGTGGTGATCTGGGTGCGGCTGGTGCGCAGCGCGGTCACCGCGACGCCGCGCGTCGAGGATCCCGGGTTGGTGTCGTACTCGAACTCGTAGGCGGGCCCGAGGTCGTCGACGACCACCCGGGCGTCCGTGCGCTGGCGCAGCTCCTCGGACGGGAGGGCGAATTGCCGGTTGCGCATCGCCTCCTCGAACTGGGGGCGCGAGGCGAGCACGGCGGCCCGCAGGTTGGCCGCGCTCTGGTTGCGCAGGTCCGGCGTGAGCTGGCGGCTGAGCAATACGGTGGTGGCGACGCCGAGCGTGGCGAGGCTGGTCAGCAGCAGCGCGAGCAGCAGCTGGATACGGAGACCGCGCCGCAGTCGCCGGCGTTTCATCGCTCCCGGGCGCGATAGCCGCGACCGGGCACGGTGAGGATCAGCGTCGGCTGCTCCGGGCGCTCCTCGAGCTTCTCGCGCAGGTGGCGGATGTGAACGTCGATGGCCCGCGGGTCGCGGTAGGCGGAGTCGCCCCAGATCGCGCGCAGCAGCTCCTGGCGGTTGAAGGCGTGCCCGGGCCGGGCCATCAGCTGGCCGAGCAGCTCGAACTCGCTGAAGGTGACCTTGATCGCCTCGCCGTCGACGGTCACGCGTCGCAGCTCGCGGTCCAGCGACACGTTCCCGATGGTGAGCGTGCCCTCGACGACGCGGCCGTGTGCGCGGCGCAGCACCGCGCGGATGCGGCTGCGCAGCTCGGCGAGCCCGAACGGCTTGGTGACGTAGTCGTCGGCGCCCGCCTCCAGGCCCTGGACGGCGTCGGCCTCGGAGTCCAGCGCGGTGAGCATGATGATCGGCACCACGTCGCGGCGGGAGCGCAGCAGCCGCGCCACGTCGTGGCCGGTCGGCCCCTCGCCCAGCGCCACGTCGAGCAGCACGACGTCGTAGGTCCGGTCGGCGGCGGCGCGCAGCGCGGCGTGGCCATCGGGGACGGCCGTGACCTGATGGCCCTCGCGCTCGAAGGATCGGGTCAGCATCTCGCGCAGGGGCTGATCGTCGTCGACGAGCAGGATCTCGAGCGCTGTCGGTGAGGCCGCCACCCGCCGGAGGGTATCGCTCCAGATCCCGAATTAAGGGCTGTTAGCGGCCGTTAGCGGGTGGACTGTATCCGGGAGCCACAGGGGCAGGATGACTCGCATATGGCTCTCGACTTCCCGACTGAACGCTTCTCCCGCGACGGCGGCGGCACGCGCAAGCCGGTCGCCGTGCTCGGCGGAGGGCCCGCGGGCCTGACCGCCGGCTACCTCCTGGCCCAGCAGGGCCGTCCGGTGATCGTCCTCGAGGCCGAGGACCAGGTCGGCGGCATCGCCAAGACCGAGGTGCGCGACGGCTACCGCTTCGACCTCGGCGGCCATCGCTTCTTCACGAAGTCCAAGGAGGTCGACGACCTCTGGCACGAGGTGATGAAGGAGGAGTTCCTCAAGCGGCCGCGGATGTCGCGCATCTACTGGAACGGCAAGTTCCTCGACTACCCGCTCAACGGCGCGGACGTCGTCAAGAAGCTCGGCCCCGTCGAGCTGGTGCGCTCCGGCCTCTCCTACCTGTGGGCGCTCATGAAGCCCAAGGGCAAGGAGGACAACCTCGAGCAGTGGGTCACCAACCGCTTCGGCTGGCGCCTCTACCAGCACTTCTTCAAGGGCTACACGGAGAAGGTGTGGGGCGTCCCGACCACCGAGCTGCGCGCCGAGTGGGCCGCCCAGCGGATCAAGGGCCTGTCCTTCTTCTCCGCCGCCAAGGCCGCGTTCTTCGGCAACGGCGACAACAAGATCAAGTCGCTGATCAACGAGTTCCACTACCCCCGCTTCGGCCCCGGCCAGATGTGGGAGACGATGTGCGACGAGATCATCGCCCTCGGCGGCGAGGTCCGCCTCAACGCGCGGGTCGACGACATCGAGGTCGAGGACGGCCGGATCGTCGCCATCACCGCCGGCGGCGAGCGCATCGAGCCGAGCGACGTCATCTCCTCGCTCCCGCTGCGCAACACGGTCGGCCTGGCCGGCGAGTCCTCCGGCGCCTCCGCCGAGGTCAAGGACGCCGCGATGGGCCTGCGCTACCGCGACTTCCTCACGGTCGCGCTGATCATCGACGGCGAGGACCTGTTCCCCGACAACTGGATCTACATCCACGACGACTCGGTCAACGTGGGCCGGATCCAGAACTTCCGCTCGTGGAGCCCGTGGATGGTCCCGGACCCGAACAAGGCCAGCGTCGGCCTCGAGTTCTTCTGCTTCCAGGGCGACGAGCTGTGGGAGATGGACGACGACGACCTCGTCGAGCTGGCCAAGCGCGAGATCGGGCAGCTCGGCCTCGGCGACCCCTCCAAGGTCGAGAAGGGCTACGTCACGCGCGTGCCGCTCGCCTATCCGATGTACGACGCCGACTACGCCGAGCGCGTGGACTCGATCCGCGAGTGGCTGACGGGCATCGAGAACCTGCAGCAGGTCGGGCGCAACGGCCTGCACCGGTACAACAACTCGGACCACTCGATGCTCACCGCGATGCGCGCGGTGGACAACATCGTCAACGGTGCGGACCACGACATCTGGGCCGTCAACGCCGAGTCCGTCTACCACGAGGAAGACGTCAAGGACGAGCACCCCTACCGCCGCGCGCCTGAGACGAAGGCCATGCGCGAGCCGCTCGTCGCATCCAAGGGGTAGAGACATAACCCAGCGCCGACGGGCCTTGGACAGATGTCCGATGGTCCGGGTTCGGGAGCGGTGCGAGGCTGGTTGACGTCCTGGAGGGCGTACGGATTGGGCCTCACAAGCCCGCTCAAGGAGGAGACGCGGAGGGATTCGCTGGAGACGGCCGTGCGGCCTTGACCGCGCGGCCGTTTCTCTTTTAAACGCTGGGGTAGGCGCACGGCATGCCCGAGGAAGACGACGCCGCCACCAAGGCCCAGAGCGACGAGGAAGAGGTCGAAGAGGCCAAGAAGGTCATGGAGGAGCTCGAGGAGGGCGAGCCGCCCGACAAGCTCGAGGACTGGCCGGGTGGCAAGGCCAAGTACCAGACCTACGGCGGCCCGGACTCCGAGGGCGGCTACGAGGACGGCTCGACCTCCAAGCTCGGCCCCTCCAACCTCCGCCACCACGACGACGGCTCGGTCACGATCGACGGCGAGGAGGTCGACGATCCCGACGAGTACAAGGGCGAGCCGATCCCCGGTGGCCCGAGCGACCCGGACGCCCCGCCCGACCCGGCCATGATCGGCCAGGAGGACGACGAGGAGTCAGACGACTCCTCCGAGGAGAAGGACTCCTCCGACGAGAAGGGCGACGACGCCGCCTAGCGGCGGCGCTTGAGCTTCAGGCTGCGGGTCGCGACGCGCTGGTTGCCGGCGGCGTCGCGCACCCGCACCGTGAGCGCGATCCTCACGCGCTTGCGGCGGAGCACCCGGCGCACCTTGCGCGCCGACTTCTTCGAGATCCGCAGCTCGACGACGCGGCGCTTGCCGGACTTGAGCTGGCGGCGGAGCGTCTTGAAGCGCGCGACGCCGCGGAGCCGCGCGCTGATCGTCGCGGCCGTCCGCTCGTCGGTCTGCAGCGCGACCCGCAGGCGGCGCTTGCTCACGAGCGTCTTGAGCCCGCGCACGCGCACGACCAGCTTGGGCTTGCGCGTGTCGGCGGCCGGCTGGGCCGGCCCCCCGCCGCCGCCCGCGGACGGCACGCACGGGGTCGCCGCGCCGTCCTCGATGCCGCGACACCGCGCCGGAGGTCCGGTCGGCGACGTAGACGCGCCCGCAGGCGTCCTCGCCGAACGACGAGGGGTTGCCGCAGGTCGACGCCCAGCGCAGCGTCGCCGGCCGGGTTCGACAGCGCGAGCGAGCGCAGGTGGCCGACGCAGTAGTCCGCCGTAGACGTAGCGGCCCGACGAGCGTCGGCAGCCCGGGGTCGCGCACCACGTAGCCGCCCGTGATCGAGCAGAAGCCGTCGCCGGAGTGGGTGAACTCGATCACCGGCGGCTTGGTGCCGCCCGGCTGCGGGTCGCACACCGGCGGGTCACCGGCCCGTCGGTGTCCGTGCTCTGCGGCGTCGCGAGCGTGCCCTCCCAGCAGCGCCAGCCGAAGTTCACGCCGCGCCCGGCGCCCGCGGAGCGCCGGCGCGAAGTCGATCTCCTCGCGGCGGCCCTGGCCGACGTCGGCGATCGTCAGGTCGCCGTTCGCGCGGTCGAACGAGAAGCGCCACGGGTTGCGCAGGCCGTAGGCCCAGACCTCGTTGCCGAACGGGTTCCCCGGGAGCGCGCCGCGCGGGTTGACGCGCAGGATCTTCCCGAGCAGCGAGCGCGGTGTTGGCGGCGTCGTCGCCGGGGTCGTTCGAGGCCCCGCCGTCGCCCGTGCTCACGTAGAGCATGCCGTCGGGCCCGAACTGCAGCTGCCCGCCGTTGTGGTTGAGGTTGTTGCCGGAGTCGCGCGGGATGGCGATCACGGGCCGCCGCGACCCGGGGTCGGCGGCGTCGGGATCGGCGGACCGGCGCAGCTCGTCGACGGCGAGGGCGTTGGCGCTGTTCGTGTAGGCGATGTAGAACAGCCCGGACGCGGCGTAGTCGGGCGCGAACGCCATCGAGAGGAGGCCCTGCTCGGTGTATCCGTCCTCGGTGGCCGCGGTGTTGTCGAGGAACGTCTTGCCCGAGCCCGCGATCTTGATCGTGCCGCGCTGCTCGACCACGAACAGGCGGACGTCGTTCGGGGGAGAGGTGACGTAGCTCGGCGACGTGAAGTCGCCGACCTTGACCAGCCGCGGGGCGGCGGACGCCGGCGCGGCCACGACGAGGAGCGCGAGGGCGGCGAGGAGCGCGATGCGCATCTAGTGGTCCGCCACCGTGCCGCCGTCGGGCTCCAGCGGGTGCCCGCCCTCGGCCCAGGCCGTGATCCCGCCGTCGATCGAGTAGGCGTCGTAGCCGGCGCGGCGGAAGCCGTTGGCGACCATGCCCGCGCGGGCGCCGAGGCGGCAGTAGAAGACGACCGGCTTGTCGCGGTCGATGGTGGGCGCCTGCGAGGCGATCCGCTCGATCTCGACGTGCCGCGCGCCGGGGATGCGGCCCGGCCTCCCACTCGTAGCCCTCGCGCACGTCGATCAGCTGGACGCCGCCGTCGCGGATCTGGCCGGCGGCGCCGTCCGGAGACAGGTCGACGTCGTCCGCGTGGAACACGTGGTCCGCCATGGCGGCGAACAGTAACCGGTCAGTGCGCGGCGACGGTGCCGTCTTCGGGCTCGAGCGGCCGCCCGCCGCCAGCCCATTCCTCGAGGCCGCCGTCGAGCGAGTAGGCGTCGTAGCCCGCCTTGCGGAACGCGTCCGCGGCCATCGCCGACCGGCCGCCGACGCGGCAGTAGAAGACGACGGGACGCTCGCGGTCGATCGTCGCGGCCTGGGCGGCGACGTCCTGCAGCCCGACGTGGCGCGCGCCGGCGATCCGGCCCGCGTCCCACTCGTGGTCCTCGCGGACGTCGATCAGCTGGGCGCCCTCGCCGACGAGCTGCTCGGCCTGCTCGGGGGTGACGTCTCGATCCATTCCTTACACGGTAGTCAGGGCCTGGGCCCGCGCGCCTTGGGGCCGCCGCCGCGCTCGTGCGCGATCAGCTCGTGCGCCCGGCGGGCCCACGCGCACAGCAGCGGGCGGGTGTCGCGCGGGTCGATGATCTCCTCGACGCCGAAGCGCTCGGCGGTGCGGAAGGGGGAGCGGACGGCGTTGAGGCGCTCCTCGATCTCCGCTCGCCGCGCGACGGGATCCTCGGCCGCCTCGAGCTCGCGCCGGTACGCCGCCTCCAGCCCGCCCGCGATCGGCAGCGAGCCCCAGTCGCCCGACGGCCAGGCGTAGCGCGTGTTCAGCCGCGAGTGGTTGGCGTGCGCCGCGCCGGCGACGCCGTAGACCTTGCGCACGAGCACCGACGCCCACGGCACGGTCGACTGGTAGACGGAGAACAGCGCCCGCGCGCCGCGGCGCATCGTGCCCGCGCGCTCGGCCTCGGTGCCGATCACGAAGCCCGGCTGGTCGACCAGGTTGACGACCGGCAGCCGGAACTGGTCGCACAGGTCGACGAAGCGCGCGAGCTTGTCCGAGGCGTCGCCGGTCAGCCCGCCGCCGTAGTGGTTCGGATCGCTCGCCAGCACGCCCACCGGCCGGCCCTCCAGGCGCGCGAGCGCGCAGATCTGCGAGCGGCCGTGGCGTGCGCCCAGCTCGAACACCGACCCGCGGTCGAACACCGCCTCCAGCACGCGGCGCATCGCGTACGGCTTGCGTGGGTCCTGCGGGACGATCGAGAGCAGCTCCTCCTCGCGGCGGCCGGCCGGGTCGGTGGAGGCGACGACCGGCGGCGGCTCCCAGACGTTCGCGGGCAGGTAGGAGAGGAAGCGCCGCAGCTGGGCGAGCGCGTCCTCCTCGTCGGCGGCCTCGTTGTCGACGGCGCCGGCGCGCGTCTGGGCGCGCGCGCCGCCGAGGGTCTCCTTGTCGGGCGACTCGCCCATCGCGGCGGCCACCACCGGCGGGCCGGCGACGAACAGCTGGCCGGTGCCGCGCACGATCACGCTGAAGTGCGAGGCGACCACGCGCGCGGCGCCCAGGCCCGCCACCGGCCCGAGCGCCGCGGCCACCACCGGGACGATCGACTGGTTGGCGACCGCGATCTCCATCCCCGGCAGGAACGGGACGTAGGTGAAGCCCATCTGCTCGAGCGACTTGACGGACCCGCCGCCGCCGGTGCCGTCGACCAGCCGGATCAGCGGGAGCCGGAGGTCGTGCGCCATCCGCTCGGCGTGGACCATCTTCTGCCAGATCGCCGCGTCGGCGGCCCCGCCGCGGACGGTGAAGTCGTCGCCCTGCACGACGACGCCGCGGCCCTCGACCTCGCCCTGGCCGATCACCATGTTGGCCGGCAGGAAGTCCTCCAGCTCGCCCTCGTCGTCGTAGGCGCCGACGCCGGCCAGCGCGCCGGTCTCGTGGAAGGTGCCCGGGTCGAGGAGCCGGTCGATCCGCTCGCGGACGGTCAGCTTCCCGGCGGCGCGCTGGCGCTCGACGCGCTCCTCGCCGCCCATCTCGCCGCGCGAGCGCCTCGCGCCGTCGCAGCTCCTCCAGCTCGGATTCCCATGACATCGCGCGGTAGCGTGGCACGGATGTGGACCAACTGGGCCCGCACGCACGCCTGCGACCCGGTGGCGATCGAGGAGCCGAAGTCGCGGCGCGAGGTCGCGCAGGCGATCGAGCGTGCCGCCGGCGCGGACCGGACCGTGCGGGTGGCGGGCTCCGGGCACTCGTTCAGCCCGTGCGTGCCGACCGACGGCACGCTGATCCGCCTCTCCCGACTGAACCGGATCCTCGACGTGGACGGCGAGCGGGTGCGGGTCGAGGCCGGCATCACGCTCGGCGAGCTCAGCAGCGGGCTGCTCGAGCACGGGCTGGCGCTCCCCAACCTCGGCGACATCGACGCCCAGGCGCTGGGCGGCGCGCTGGCCACCGCGACGCACGGCACCGGGGTGGGGCTGCCGAACCTCTCCGCGCAGGTCGAGGCGATGGAGCTCGTGCTCGCCGACGGCACCCACCGGGAGATCGACGGCGGCGACGCGCTGCTCGCCGCGCGCGTCGGCCTCGGGTCGCTGGGGGTCGTCACGGCGGTCACGCTGCGCTGCGTGCCCGCCTTCCGGCTGCGCGGCGTGGACCGCACGCTCCCGCTGGAGGAGGTGCTCGACACGCTCGACGAGCGCGCCGACGGCCACGACCACTTCGAGTTCTGGACGTTCCCGCACTCGCCGCTCGCGCTCACGCGCACCAACGACCGCACGGACGCGCCGGTCGACACGCCGGGCCCGCGGGCCGCGTGGGTGCACGACGTGCTGCTCGACAACCACGCGCTGCTGGTGCTCATGCGCACCGCCCGCCGGTTCCCGCGCGCGATCCCGTCGATCAACCGCCTCGCGTCGCGCGCCGCCTCGGGGCGTGAGCGGGTCGACTGGTCGCACCGCGTGTTCGCCAGCCCGCGCCTCGTGCGCTTCGACGAGATGGAGTACGCGATCCCGCGCGAGCACGCGGCCGACGCCGTGCGTGGCGTGCCGCGAGATCCTCGAGCGCCACCCGGTGTCGTTCCCGATCGAGCTGCGCTTCGTGGCCGCCGACGACGCGCTGCTCTCACCCGCGCATGCGCGCGACACCGCGTACGTCGCCGTGCACGTGTTCGAGGGGATGGACGGAGAGCCGCCGTTCCGCGAGGTCGAGAAGCTGATGGCCGGCTGGGGAGGCCGCCCGCACTGGGGCAAGCGCTCGTTCCTGGCGGCCCGCGAGCTGAGGACGCGCTACCCGCGCTGGGACGACTTCGCCGGCGATCCGCGCCGAGCTGGACCCGGACGGGCGCTTCGAGAACGACTGGGCGCGCCGGGTGCTGCAAGCCCGGTCTAGAGGAAGGCTTTGCCCTCGCCGCGGTAGGTGGGGACGGTCGCGACGATCTCGCGGCCGCGCACGAGGTGGACCTCGTTGAAGCGCTCGCACAGCTCGCCGGCCTTGGCGTGGCGGAACCACACGCGGTCGCCGACCCGCAGCGCGCCGCCGCCGTGCAGCGGCGTCTGGACCTCGCCGCCGCCCTCCTGGCCGTCCAGGCGCAGGCCGGGCGGGAGCACGGGGCGGACGAGCCGGGAGGCGCCGGCCGCGCCCGACGCCGGGTAGCCGCCGCCCAGCACCGTGGCGACGTCGGCCGAGGGGCGGCGGACGACCGGGAGCGCGAACAGCGCGGCCGGTCGCGGCGCGAACGCGCGGTAGGCGTCGAACAGCGTCGGCGCGAACAGGCCGGAGCCGGCCGCGACCTCGGTCACCGCGGGCTCGGCCGCGGTGCGCTCGACGGAGCCCGTGCCGCCGCCGTTGACGAAGCGCAGCGCGGCGACCTCCCGGACGGCGGCCACCACGGCCGCGCGGCGCTCGGCCAGCTCACGGCCCGAGGCGCGCTGCATGGCGGAGATCGCGACGCCCGTCACGCCGCCGAGCCGGCCCGGCGGGCGGTCGCCGACGCCGGCGATGTGCGCCTCGTAGCTCATCAGCCCGTCGAGTACGAGCCCGGGGCGCGCGACGACCTCGCGCGCCAGCGCCGCGGCGTCCTGCGGCGTACGCACCGGCGAGCGCTTGGCGCCGAACTTCACCCGGCCCCCCAGCGGCCACCAGCCGGCGTCGACATCCAGGCACACGCGCACGGGCGCGTCGGGCGAGGCCGGGATCGCGTCGAGGTGCTCGACGCAGTCGACCATCACGGTGACCGGCGCGCCGCTCGCGGCCAGCTCGCGCAGGGCGGCGCGATCGGCGGTCGGATACGCCACCACGAGGTCCTCGAAGCCGTGCCCGGCGAGCCACAGCGCCTCCGGCAGCGTGAAGGCGAGGATTCCCTGCAAGCCGGCGCCCAGCGCGCGCTCGTTGAGCGCCCGCACGCGGACGGACTTGGACGCCAGGCGCACCGCGCGTCCCGCCCGCGCGGCGCAGCAGATCGGCTGCGTTGGCGTCGAACGCGTCCAGGTCGACGATCGCGAACGGCGGGTCCAGCGCGGCCGTCGCGGCGTCCAGGCGCTCGCCATCTATGGGTGTGAGGGACGTCACGACGGGGGAAGCTACCCGCCGGGCGCTTCGCTAGAGTGGCGCGCCGTAAACGGGACATAACGCCGAATCCCACCCGGTGGAGGCCGTGGTGGGAGCGGGGGAACCAAGGCAGGTGGCCCAGGGAAACCGGGGCCGGGGGCGAATCGCCGTAGACATGCGGCGTAGCGCGAATTCTTCAGCGCGAGCCCGACAGCTAACCCCGTAGGCGGTTGAGGAAAGGGAAAACCGTCGTGTCGCGCTGTCGTACGTTCGTGGCGACTCTGGCCATAGCCGGGGTTGCTGCTCCATTCGCATTGGCCGGGGAGGCCGATGCTGCTGCGCTGGGTAAGCGCACGCTCCGCCAGGGCATGTCCGGCAAGGACGTGAAGAAGCTGCAGAAGTACCTCACCAAGGTGGGCATCGTCACGAAGGCCGACGGTGAGTACGGCCCGGCGACCGCCCGCCGCGTGAAGTCGTGGGAGCGCCGCTCCGAGCGCAAGGTCAACGGTCGCCTGGAGCGCCCGGACGCACGCAAGCTCAAGCAGCAGGTCGCGGCCGGCATCACCGTCTACGCGGCGCCGGTGCCCGAGCCGGCCCAGCCGAACACCGGCGAGGTCGCCGTCCTGAACGCCGACGGCACCGCCACGGCGCCCGAGACCGCTCCCGAGCAGGTCAAGCAGATCATCGAGGCGGGCAACCGCATCATCGACAAGCCGTACAAGTACGGCGGCGGCCACGGCCAGTGGGAGGACTCGGGCTACGACTGCTCCGGCTCGATGTCCTACGCGCTGCACGGCGCCGGGCTGGTCGACGAGGCGCTCACCTCAGGCGACTTCTCCTCTTGGGGCGAGGCCGGCAAGGGCGAGTGGGTCACCACCTACGGCAGCGGCGGTCACTCCTACATGGTCGTGGCCGGGCTGCGCTTCGACACCGGCTACAACGACGGCGACTCCGACGGCCCCGACTGGAGCACGAAGATGCGCCCGGGCGACGGCTACACGGCGCGCCACCCGGCAGGTCTGTAGGAGAACCGCCTAGTACGGCTCGCGGTCGCGGACCACGGTGCGCTCCGTGGTTCCGCGGCGTGAGCTGGAGAGCAGGAACAGCGAGATCAGCAGGCCGATCACGCCGACGACCATCAGGATCAGCCCGATGGTCGTGATCTCCAGCCCGGAGATGTCCGCGTCGACGGCGAAGTAGAGGATCGCGCCGACCGCGATGAGGAAGAGTCCTGTGCCGATGCCCATAGGAGGCATCGTGTCCGGCTGAGAGCGCCGCGAAACCCCTGCGTCTCCCATCGGAGACGCGGGGCGCGTACCCTCAAGTCATGTTCGCCACGTGGCCCATCGCGCGCCGCATCGTCGCCTCGACGCTGGTGTGCATCTGCATCTCGGTGCTGATCGCGGTGCTGTTCCGCGGCCTCTCCACCTCCTATCCGATCCGCCTCGTCGAGGTGCTGGCGTGCGTGGCGGGCGCCATCGTGGTGATCGCGGTCGTGATCAGCGCGATCACGTCGCGGCTCGCGAGCTACTCCGAGCCCGCTGACGACGAGGAGTTCGAGATGCTCGTCCGCCGGACCGAGCAGCTCGCGCGCGAGAACCTCGCGGTGGAGCCCGACGAGTCCGAGTTCATGGAGCTCGACCCGCGCAACCCCGACGACTTCGAGGAGCTGGTGCGCCAGGCGCTCGACGACCTGCCCGACCTGCTCCTGCGCGCGCTCGACCGCGTCCCGGTGGTCATCTCCGACAAGGGCCGCCGCCACCGCGCGTACGGGCTCTACCAGGGCGACACCGTCGCGCGCGACAACTACCCGGACCGGATCGTGATCTTCAGGGACACGCTGCTGCGCGACTTCGGGCATGACCCGGACGAGCTGCGCGCGCAGGTCACGCGCACGGTCCGCCACGAGCTGGCGCACCACCTGGGCGCCGACGAGCTCGGAGTGCGGGAGCTCGGCCTATGACGACCGATCGCACGACCGACACGGCCTCTCGAGGCTGTCTCGCGGCGCCGGATCGGCACCGTCCGAAGGGGCCTGTGGCGCTGCCACTATTCCCCTTCGGCCGCCACCGCCCGGCATCCACGATCCAGGCTCGAGAGACCATGCCGGCCGTACGATCGATCGTCCGATGATGATCGTGATGACACCGGAGGCGGGCGAGCCGGAGATCGAGGCCGTCAAGGCCAAGCTCGCCACCACCGGCGTCCACGTGCTCGTCCTGCCGGGCGAGCTGACCACGGCGATCGGCGCGATCGGCGACCCGGAAGGCGTCCGCGAGCTGGGCCTGGAGGGCATGGCCGGCGTGGACCGCGTCGTGCCGATCTCGCGGCCCTACAAGCTCGCCTCCTCCGAGCTCGCCCACCATGAGCCGACGACGTTCGCGGTCGACGGACGGCGGGTGGGCGGCAACGAGACCTTCACGCTGATCGCCGGACCGTGCACCGTCGAGACCCGCGAGCAGACGCTCGAGGTCGCGCGCACGGTGGCCGCGGGCGGCGCTTCGATGCTGCGGGGCGGGGCGTTCAAGCCGCGCACGTCGCCGTTCGCCTTCAAGGGCCTCGGCGTGACCGCGCTCGAGATCCTCGCCGAGGCGCGCGCCGAGACCGGGCTGCCGATCGTCACCGAGTTCCTGGACACCACCCACGCGAGCGCGATCGCCGAGCACGCCGACGTCATCCAGATCGGCGCGCGCAACATGCAGAACTACGCGCTGCTGGAGGTGGCTGGCAAGCTCGGCAAGCCGGTCCTGCTCAAGCGCGGGCTCTCCTCCTCGCTCGACGAGCTGCTGATGGCCGCCGACTACATCCTCAAGGAGGGCAACGAGCGCGTGATGCTGTGCGAGCGCGGCATCCGCACGTTCGAGACCGCGACGCGCTTCACGCTCGACCTCAGCGCGGTGCCGTGGCTGAAGCTGCACACGCACCTGCCCGTGATCGTCGACCCCAGCCACGCCTCCGGCGACCGGCGGCTGGTCGAGCCGCTGGCCCGCGCGGCGGCCGCCGTCGGTGCCGACGGGATCATCGTCGAGGTCCACCAGGACCCCGACGAGGCCCTCTGCGACGGCCCGCAGGCCCTCTACGGCCGCGACTTCGCGGAGTTCGCCGCCCACGTGGCGGCGCACGCGCAGCTCGTCGGCCGCACCGTCGCCTAGCCGGCGCGGCTCACTTCAGCGCGGGCCGTTGCGGATCGCCGAGTTGGCGAGCTTGACGAGCGGCTTGCGGCCGCTGACCTTGGCCTGGATCACGTACAGCGAGCGGCGTTCGCGCCACTCGATGCTGGGCGGAGAGCACGAGGCGCCGCAGCTGAGCGGGTGGTAGTAGCCGGTGCGCCCGCGCGCGAGGCGCACGGTGCGCTTCCCGGCAGGCTTTTCGCCGGCGATCCCGCGGAAGTCTGCGATGAAGCACGCGGTGGCCTCGTGGCAGCCGCGCACGGCGCCGGTGTCGAAGTGCCAGCCCCCGGCGTTGCTGCGGCCCTCGGGGAAGTGGCGCTTGAACTCCGACCTGAACTTCTGCGGCAGCAGGATCGGCACCGTCGTGCGCTCCTTCGCGCGGTCGATCTGCTTGGCGAAGAGCTTCGGCACGTCGACAGCCGTCGTCTGCAGCGCGGCGGCGATCAGGAGGGCGGACAGCACGCGCGCAGCCTACGCGGCGGCGGCGCGGCGCGCGTCGCCCCAGAACGCGGCGTCCTGCTCGCCGAGCGGGGTGGACGGCGGCCCGTCGGCGAAGTACTCCGCGCCCAGCGCGGCCCAGTCGGCGCCGGCGCGCAGCTCGCCGAGCACGGCCAGCACGAGGCCCTCCATGCGGCGGATGAGCAGCGCCTGCGGCGGGATCGTCTCGCGCCGCATCTCCTCGAAGTACTCCGAGCGCGGCGAGGAGCCGCTCTCGATCAGCTCGGCGATGTAGGCGGGAGACAGGCGCTTGTAGCCGGGGTTGAAGTACCACGCGCCGGCGGTCAGCAGCTGGCCGAGGACGCGCTCGGGCTCGAACGCCCGCGGATCCGGCAGATAGCCGAGCGCCGACAGTCCGGCGTGTACGGCCTCGGCGTCGCGGGCCGTCACCGCCTGCGCGAGCTGCCGCTCGGCCTCGAGGTAGTCGGCGTCGACGACCCGCATCAGCCCGAAGTCCAGGAACCCGACACGGCCGTCGTCGAGCAGCAGGTAGTTGCCGGGGTGCGGGTCGCCCGAGGCGCGGCGCAGGTGGTTGAGCGTGCCGAAGAAGAAGCGGAACACGATCTCGCCGAAGCGGTCGCGCTCGGCCTCGCTCAGACGCTTGACCTCCTCGAAGCGCTTGCCCACGAGCAGGTCGGTGACGAGCACGCGGCGGCTGGAGAGCGAGGTGTCGACGTCGGGGACGTGCGCGAACGGGTGCCCGCGCCACGCGCGCGCCACCGCGCGGTGGTTCTGCGCCTCGATCTCGTAGTCGAGCTCCTCCGCGATCCGCTCGCGCAGCTCGCCGGCCAGCGCGCGCACGTCGAGCCCGGGCGCGAGGCGCTTGACCAGCGGGAGCAGGACCTGCAGGTTGCGCAGGTCGGTCTCGACCGCCTCGGCGACGCCGGGGTACTGCACCTTGACCGCCACGCGCCGCCCGTCGAGCGTCACCGCGCGGTGGACCTGTCCGATCGAGGCGGCGGCGAACGCCTCGCGCTCGAAGTCCTCGAAGAACTCGTCCAGCGGACCGCCCAGCTCCTCGCGCAGCAGCTTCTCCATGCGCTTGAACGGCAGCGGCGGGACCTCGTCGCGCAGCGAGGCGAGCGTCTCCTTGAACTCCTCGCGCTCGGACTCCGGGATGGCGGTGAACTCGACGGTCGAGAGCACCTGCCCGACCTTCATCGCCGCGCCGCGCATCTGCCCGAGCTGCTCGACCAGCTCGCGCGCCAGCGCGGCGGCCCGCTCACCCGTCGCCGCGTCCGCGCGCTCTGGCGAGCGCACGAGGTTGGCGGCGCGCGTGCCGGCCCAGCGCAGGCCCTGGCCGGCCACGAGGCCGCCGACGCGCCCGGTGCGGGACAGCCGGGAGCTGGGAGGGGGCTTGGGGTCGTCTGGCACTTCGGGGAGGTACGTCCGGGGAGGTTCCACGGACCATACTGGCGGCGTGGAGGTGCACTTCTTCGAGACGCCCGAGGAGTGGCGCGCGTGGCTCGCGGAGCATCACGAGACCGCCACCGAGGTGGAGGTCGGCTTCCGCCGCAAGGCGACCGGCCTCCCGACCATGACGTGGCCGGAGGCGGTCGACGTGGCGCTGTGCTTCGGATGGATCGACGGGGTGCGCCGGAGCATCGACGAGACGAGCTACCGCAACCGGTTCACGCCGCGCAAGGCGCGCAGCAACTGGTCGAAGGTCAACCTCGCCAAGTACGCGGCGCTCGAGGCCGCCGGCAAGGTGCACCCCGCCGGGCGGGCGGCGTACGAGCGCGGCGTGCCGTCGGACTACTCCTTCGAGAGCGAGCCCAAGGAGCTGGCGCCGGAGTACGAGGCGAAGCTGCGCGCCGACGAGGCGGCGTGGGCGGACTGGAGCGCGCGGCCGCCCGGCTACCGCCGGACGGTCACGCACTGGCTCATGTCCGCCAAGCGCGAGGACACGCGCGAGCGCCGCCTGGCGACGCTCGTCGAGTGCTCGCGGGCGGGACGCAAGGTCCCGCCGCTGTCTTAGGAGGCGACGCCGGTCCCGATCGGGCAGGAGACGCCGGTGCCGCCGAGCCCGCAGTACCCGTTGGGGTTCTTGGCCAGGTACTGCTGGTGGTAGGCCTCGGCGTAGTAGAACGGCCCGGCCTCGGCGATCTCGGTGGTGATCTCGCCGTAGCCGGCGCCGCCGAGCTGGGCCTGGAAGGCCTCGCGCGACGCGGCGGCCGCCTCGGCCTGCTCCGGCGTGGTGGTGTAGATCGCCGAGCGGTACTGGGTCCCGCGGTCGTTGCCCTGGCGCATGCCCTGCGTCGGGTTGTGGCTCTCCCAGAACAGCTTCAGCAGCTCCTCGTAGGAGGTCTTCTCCGGGTCGAAGACGACCAGCACCGCCTCCGTGTGGTTGGTGCGCGCGGAGCACACCTCCTCGTAGGTCGGGTTGGGCGTCTGCCCGCCCGCGTAGCCGACCGCTGTGGTGTAGACGCCCGGCGCCTTCCAGAACACGCGCTCGGCGCCCCAGAAGCATCCGAGGCCGAAGACGGCGGTCTCGAGGCCCTCGGGGAACGGCGGCTTCAGCGGCGTCCCGAGCACGTCGTGTCGCTCGGGCACGGGAAGCTCTGCCTCGCGGCCGGAGAGGACCTGATCCGGCTCGAGGAGCGTGGACTTCTTGCGTGAGAAAAGCATCTGCTTCCAGTCTAGGCTCGCGTACAAGATGCGAATCCACGACGAGGTGCGGGAGGCGCTGGCGGCGGGGCGCCCCGTGGTCGCGCTCGAGAGCACGATCATCAGCCACGGCCTGCCGAGGCCGGACAACCTGCGCGTGGCGCGCGAGATCGAGGCCGCGGTGCGCGCCGGGGGCGCCGTGCCCGCGACGATCGCGGTGGTGAGCGGCGAGGTGCGGGTGGGCCTCGACGCCGCGGCTCTGGATGCGATCGCGTTGTCCAAGGACGTCGTCAAGTGCGGCGTGCGAGACCTGGCACCGGCGATGGCGCGCCGCGTCCACGGCGCGACGACGGTGGCGGCCACCTCGCGCCTCGCCGTCGCGGCCGGCATCCGCGTGTTCGCGACGGGCGGCGTCGGCGGCGTGCACCGCGAGGCGCGCGAGAGCTGGGACGAGTCGGCCGACCTCGACACGCTCGCCCACACGCCGATCGCGCTCGTGTGCGCGGGGGTGAAGTCGATCCTCGACGTCGGCGCGACGCTCGAGCGCCTGGAGACGCTCAACGTCACCGTGCTCGGCTACGGGACCGACCGGTTCCCCGGCTTCTACCTCAGCGACTCCGGCCACCCGGTGCACTGGCGCGTCGACTCGCCCGAGGAGGCCGCCGCGGTGCTGCGGGCGCGCGACGAGCTGGGCACCGGCGCGGCGGTCATCGTGGCGAACCCGCTGCCTCCCGAGGAGCAGCTCGACCCGGCGCTGCACGACCGGGTGCTCGCGGCGGGGCTCGAGGCCGCCGCCGGCGTCGAGCGGCAAGGACACGACGCCGTTCCTGCTCGACTTCTTCCACCGCGAGACCGAGGGGCGCAGCCTCGAGGTCAACGTGCGGATCATCCTGCGCAACGCCGCGCTGGCGGCGCAGATCGCGGCGGCCGGGTGAGCATCCTCGTCGTCGGCGACGTGATGGTCGACGTCGTGGCGGTGCTCCCGGGCGAGCTGGCGCGCGGGAGCGACACGCCCGCGGCGATCGAGCACCACCACGGCGGGTCTGGCGCCAACGTGGCGGCGTGGCTCGGGGAGCGCGGGCTCCTCGCGGCGCGGATCGGCGTCGATCCGCTCGGCGACGCCGCGGTCGCGGGCCTGTCCGGCCCGATCGAGCGCGACCCGCGAGCGCCCGACCGGCACCTGCATCGTGCTCGTGCACCCGGGCGGCGAGCGGACGATGATCCCCGACCCGGGCGCCAACGACGCGCTCGAGCTGCGCGACCTGCCGGACGCCGCCCACGTGCACTTCACGGGCTACGGGCTGCTGCGCGAAGGGTCCCGCCCGGCCGTGCTGCGCGCGCTCGCCGCGGCCCGCGAGCGCGGCTCGACCGTCTCGGTCGACCCCTCCAGCGCGGCGCCGCTCGCCGCCGCGCCGGAGTTCCTCGAGCTGGGTGGACGGGCGTGGACCTGCTGCTGCCCAACGCCGACGAGGCCCGCGTGCTCACCGGCGAGGCCGATCCCGAGCGGGCCGCGCTCGCGCTGCGCCGGCCGCGAGGTCGTCGTCACGCTCGGCGGCGCCGGAGCGCTGTGGAGCGACGGGCAGCGCGTCGTGCGCGTGCCCGCCGAGGCCGTCGAGGTGGTCGACACCACCGGCGCCGGCGACGCGTTCGCCGCCGGGCTGCTCGCGGCGCGCGAAGACGGGGCGGAGCCGCAGGAGGCGCTGGCCGCCGGATGCCGCGTGGCGGCGCGTGCGGTGGCTCGGATCGGCGCCCGGCCGAGCTACGATTGACTGGTCAGTCAATAGAGGAGCCGAGATGCCTGAAGCCGTCATCGTCGACGCCATCCGCACCCCGATCGGGCGCGCTGGCAAGGGATCGCTCAAGGACGTCCGCGCGGACGACCTGGCCGCCGTGCCGCTCAAGGCGCTCGTCGACCGCAACCCCGAGGTCGACTTCTCGCAGACGAACGACGTGATGATGGGCTGCGGCTTCCAGGCCGGCGAGCAGGGCATGAACGTCGGCCGCAACGCCCTGCTGCTGGCGGGCATCGATCATCACGTGCCGGCCACGACCGTCAACCGCTTCTGCGCCTCCTCGCTGCAGACGCTGCGGATGGCCTTCCACGCGATCAAGGCCGGCGAGGGCGACCAGTACATCGCCGCCGGCGTCGAGGCCGTGTCGCGCTTCGGCGCGGGCGACCAGTTCGAGTTCCACCCCAAGCTCGAACGGCTCCGAGGGCTCGCTGTTCGACGTCTACATCCCGATGGGCATCACGGCCGAGAACGTCGCCAAGCGCTGCAACGTCTCCCGCGAGGCGCAGGACGAGTGGGCGGTCATCTCCCAGAACCGCGCCGTCGCTGCCCGCGACAGCGGCCACTTCGACCGCGAGATCGTGTCCGTCACGACGCCCGACGGCACCGTGGTCTCCGCCGACGACGGCCCCCGCCCGGGGACCACGAAGGAGAAGCTCGCCGAGCTCAAGCCCGCCTTCGACCCCGAGAACGGCACCGTCACGGCCGGCAACGCCTGCCCGCTCAACGACGGCGCGGCCGCCGTGCTGGTGATGAGCGCGGAGCGCGCCAAGGAGCTCGGGCTCAAGCCGCGGGCGCGCATCATCGCGTCCAGCGTCGCCGCCATCCGCCCGGAGATCATGGGCCTCGGCCCGATCCCCGCCGTCGAGCGGGTGCTCGAGCAGGCCGGCATGTCGATCGCCGACATCGACGTCCTGGAGCTCAACGAGGCGTTCGCCGCCCAGGTCGTCCCGTGCCGCGACGAGTGGGGCATCGACCCTGAGAAGCTCAACCCCTACGGCGGCGCGATCGCCCTCGGCCACCCGTTCGGCATGACGGGCGCGCGGATCATGACGACGCTCCTGAACAACTTGGACGCCAACGACGGCACCATCGGGCTGGAGACGATGTGCGTCGCCGGCGGGATGGGCCAGGCCATGATCGTGGAGAGAATGTGACGTCGCCGAAGGCGAGCGGCGGAGCTTGCGAGCACGATCGCCTGGCAGGCGAAACATGAGATTGCTCTTCATCTGTGCAGGGAACATCTGCCGGTCCCCGACGGGGGAGGGCGTGATGCGCTCGATCGTGCGCGAGGCCGGCCTCGAGGACGAGATCGAGATCGACAGCGCGGGCACGGGCGGCTGGCACGTCGGCGATCCGCCCGACGCCCGCGCGACCGCCGCGGCGAAGGCGCGCGGGCTGACGCTGGAGGGCGGCGCGCGGCAGGTCACGCTCGAGGACTTCGAGCACTACGACCTGCTGCTCGCGGCCGACCGCGAGAACGTCCGCGACCTGCTCTCCGTCGCGCCGTCGGAGGAGGCGGCGCGCAAGGTGCGGCTGCTGCGCGAGTTCGACCCGGCGTCGTCCGGCGACCTCGACGTGCCCGACCCCTACTACGGCGGCGACGACGGCTTCGAGCACGTGCTCGACCTCGTCGAGGCGGCGTGCCGGGGGCTGCTCGCCGAGGTCCGGTGATCGACCTCTCCAAGGGCCGCCGCGTCAGCGGGGGCTCGATCAACGAGGCCTACGCGCGTGCCGCTGGACGACGGTCGCACCGCGTTCGTCGAAGACCCGCCCGGACGCGCCGCCGGGCGAGTACGCCGCCGAGGCGGCGGCGCTCGCCTGGCTCGCCGAGCCCGGCACGATCCGCGTGCCCGAGGTGATCGAGGTCGACGACGCCTACCTCGCGCTGGAGTGGGTCGAGCCCGGCTCGCTCGACCGCGACGGCGAGGAGGAGCTGGGCCGCGGCCTGGCCGGCCTGCACGCCGCCGGCGCGCCCGCCTTCGGTGCGGAGCGGCTGCACATCGGCCCGCTCACCTTCGACGCCACGCCCGCGGACGACTGGCCGGAGTTCTACGCCGAGCGCCTGATCCGCCCGCTCGCCGAGCGCGTCTCGTCCGACGCGGCGCTGCGCGTGTGCGACCGCATCCACGAGCTCGCCGGCCCGGCCGAGCCGCCCGCGCGCCTGCACGGCGACCTGTGGAGCGGCAACGTCCACGCCGACGCCGAGGGGCGCCCGTGGCTCGTCGACCCGGTCGCCTACGGCGGCCACCGCGAGGTCGACCTCGCGATGCTGCGGCTGTTCGGCGGCCCCTCGCCGCGCACGACGGCCGCCTACGAGGAGGTCGCGCCGCTCGCCGACGGCCACGAGGACCGCGTCGAGCTCTACCAGCTGTTCCCGCTGCTCGTGCACGCCGTGCTGTTCGGCGGCGGCTACGGCGCCTCGGCCGAGGCGGCCGCGCGCCGCTACGTAGGCTGAGGCCCATGGACCTGCAGATCGAAGGCCGCATCGCGGTCGTCACCGGCGCCAGCCGCGGGATCGGCGCCGCCACCGTGCGCCTGCTCGAGGCCGAGGGCGCGCGGGTGGTCGGCGTCTCGCGCGGCGACGGGATCGACGTCACGGCTCCCGACGCGGCCGAGCGGATCGCCGCGCTCGCCGGCGGGCCGGTCGACATCCTCGTCAACAACGCCGGCACCAGCTTCGCCCGCCCGCTCGACGAGCTGACCGACGACGAGTGGAACGGCCAGTGGGAGCTGCACGTGATGGCCTCGATGCGGCTGATGCGCGCGTTCGCCCCCGGGATGGCCGAGCGCGGCTGGGGCCGGATCGTCAACGTCTCCTCCTCGGCCGGCAAGCGCCCGTCGCTGACCAACGCCGCCTACGCGGTGACCAAGGCCGCGCAGCTCTCCCTCTCGCGCGTGTTCGCCGACGCCTACGCCGCCAAGGGCGTGCTCGTCAACGCGGTCGCACCCGGCGCCGTGGCCAGCTCGCTGTGGATGGCCGACGGCGGCATGGCCGACCAGACGGCCGCCGCGAAGGGCCTCACCCGCGAGGAGGCGCTCGCCGCGCAGGCGGCCAAGATCCCGCTCGGCCGCCTCGCCACCGAGGACGAGATCGCGAGCGTCGTCGCCTTCCTGTGCTCCGAGCGAGCCTCGACGGTCACCGGCGCCGCCTGGTCGGCGGACGGCGGGACCGTCGCGACGATCGTCTAAGGAATGTCGATCACGACGTAGCGGAAGCCGACTTCGATCGCGGCGGTCGGCAGCTCGGTGACGTTGCAGCCGGCCAGCACGAAGCGCCTGATGTCACCCGAGTTGCGGGTCGTGAAGGCGAGCTGCTTCTCGGGCCAGTTCGGGCCCGGCGTGACGAGCACGAGGTCGCCGGAGATGTCGGCGTTGGCGAGCTCCGGGGCGAGCCCGACGGGCTCTGCGGACCAGCACTTCTTGGGGTCGACGGCCGGGACCTGCACCCGGAAGCGGCCGGAGAAGCGGGCGGTGTCGCGCGCGTCGAGCGTGCCGTCGGCGACCTTCGCCCCGTTCACGGTCCCGTCGGCGATCTGCGCGGGGCCGACCGTGGATGGCTTGAGCTCGCGCGGGCCGACCGAGCCCGGGGCGAGCTGCGTGGAGCCGACGGCCGACGCCCCGATCTTGCTCGCCGTGACCGCGCCGTCGCGGAGCTTGGCGGTCGTCACGCCGCGGTTCGCGAGCGCGCGCTCGCCGACCGAGCGGCGCGGCGTCTTCTGGAGCTCCTTGACCGCCTTCCGCGAGAGGTCGCGCACCAGCAGCGACCGGTTCTTGACGTCCGACGAGCGGACGAGCCTGGCCGCCTGCGCCGGTCCGCCGAGAGCGACGAACAGGGCCAGGAGCGAGATGACGAGTGGCGCGGACGGGCGCTTGCGGAACGAGGGCACAGGGGGGCGGTGGGGGTCGAAACCCACCCTAGCCGCGTATTCGGCCCGATCAGACCTACTCAGCGGATGGACGATGCCCACTACTGTCAGCTTGTCGACAGTCTCGATTTCGGAATTTAGCGATTTCCGGCTAGCTCCCGGAGCGCAGCCGCCGTGGCAGGCCGGGGTGCGTCGATGCCTCCGCGCGCACGGGCTGCGCGCCGGCGACTCGGCCCATCGCGTCCGCGATGTTGCGCAGGTTGACGAGCAGCGCGCCCTGCGCGGGCGACAGCCGCTCGGAGGCGAAGTCGTCGCCGGCGTCCTCGATGTCCTCGCGAACCCGCTCCACTCCGTCGACGTCGGCGCTCGCGATCGCGTCGCCGGTATGGCCGAGCAGCTCGGTCCAGCGCTCGCGGAAGGTCGGGTCCCAGTCCCCGGCGGCGCCGATCGTGCGGGCCATGCTGCGCGTCTCCGCGACCGCCTGCTCGAGCCGGGTGAGCAGGGCCGCGAACTCGTCGGACGCGCGGATGCGCGGGCTCGCCCGCCGGCGCGGGTTGAGCCGCCCGCTCTCGCGCGCCTGCCGGACGAGCGACCACGCGCGGTCGATCTCGTGGTCGATGTCGCGGGTGCGGTCCGTCCAGTCGTCGATCTCCTCCTCCTCGCCGCCCTCGCGCATGCACGCCGCCATGTCGCACAGCAGTTCGCCGATCCGGTCATCGACCGCGTCGACGCGGCGCGCGGCGCTGCGGTCGCGCAGCGGCGGGACCACGATGAGGTTCACGAGCATGCCGACCGTGATGCCGATCGCGGTGTCGAGGAGCCGGTCCGCCAGCATGCCCGGGTCCGCGCTGGAGCCCGTGAGCAGCACGACGAGCGCCGTCGCCGCCGCCGTCGTCGACTCGTCGCGCAGCTTGCGGTTGCTCCCCGCCGCAAGCCCGATCAGGAGCACCAGCGCGAGGGCGGTGCCGTTGACGCCGATCGCCCAGCCGGCGACGAAGGCGAGCAGGACGCCGAGCACCGTGGCGGCGACCTGCTGCAGCCCGCGCTTGAACGTGCGGTAGACGGTCGCGTGGACGGTGAGCAGCGCCGCCCACGGGGCCAGGAACGGCTGCTCGAGGCCGAACACCTCGCGGGCGAGCACCCACGCGATCACCGCCGCGGCGACCGTCTTGAGGATCTGGAGGATGTCCGTCCACAGGACCGGATCTCGGAGCCGGTTCATCCCCCGTCTATGCCCGGAGCGGCGCTCCCAACACTCGCGCGATCGAGAGGCAGGCCAGCGCGGCCATGCACACCGCCGAGCCGACGCACCAGATGCAGATGGCGTCCAGCACCCCGACCTCGACCCACGTGAGCCAGCCGGAGAAGGCGACGCCCGCGATCGCCAGGAACGCGGTGGCGGTGCGCCAGTCCTCGTCGTCGCGGGCCAGCGAGACGAGGATCGCGGCGTAGCCGGCGAGCCCGAGCAGCGCGACCGGCACGCCCGCCAGCTCCGCGTAGCGCGACTGCTGCACCGTGGCGCAGCCATGGGCGATCGCGCACACGGGGTCTCCGCCCGCGTAGTGCACGATCGTCAGGTAGGCGGAGATGGCGAGGCCCGCGAGGGCGACCGCCGCCGACGCGGCCCTCATCCGCGCAGCGCGCTGTCGAGGGCCTGCGAGACGGACGACGGGTCGAGCGGGTTCGCGTCGAGCACGCGCTCCGGCCCGTTCCCGCGCCGCACGGTCAGCGTCGGCGTGCCCTGGATCCCCAGGCGCGAGGCGTCGGCGTTGGCGCGGTTGAGCCGGCCGCTCGCGAACGACGAGCCGGCCTCGGCCAGCGCGGCTTTGGCGTCGACGCCGGCGGCGCGCGAGACGTCGCGCAGGAAGCCGTCGGTCACGTAGCCCGAGTTCTCGGTGCCCTGGCGGGCGTAGAAGGCCTCGAGGAACGGCCACAGCTTGCCCTGGCGCTCGGCGCCGGCGGCGACCTGCGCGGCGCGGACCGAGTCCGGGCCGAGGAACTGCAGCGTGCGCGCCGCCAGCTTCACCTTGCCGGTGCGGACGTAGTCGTTGACGACCGTGGGCAGCGTCGAGCTCGCAGCATGGGCGCAGACGGGGCACTGGAGGTCGACGTACTCGGTGACGGTGACGGGCGCCTCGGCGTCGCCGGCGACGCCGGCGCGCTCGGGGATCCCCGCGAACAGCGACGCGGTGGCGG
Source organism: uncultured Solirubrobacteraceae bacterium (assembly GCA_963723395.1). GTDB lineage: Bacteria > Actinomycetota > Thermoleophilia > Solirubrobacterales > Solirubrobacteraceae > DATFQI01. The sequence continues at coordinate 382,321 of CAVRQL010000021.1, forward strand.
GCGGGGGCGGGGTGGACGGCGAGCCGCCGGAGGACGACACGACGACGGCGGCGACGGCGACGACGAGCGCGGCGGTGGCCGCGGCGGCGAGCCGGCGCTTCGGGTTGGACAGCATGGGACGGACTCCTTGACGTGGTTGCGTGGGCCGAGCCGGGAGCGGCTCAGGCGGCGGCGGGTGCTGCTTCGCGTCAGGAGCGAGGAGGCGCGCGGCCGGCGGTGGCCGGCGTGCGCGGGGCGCCGGCGAAGCCGGCGGGCAGTGCGGGGAAGGCCAGTGCGAGGACGCCCGCGGCGATGGGTCGCGGCGCGGAGGGCCGCAGGTGCCGGACGAGCGCGGGGACTGCGCGCAGCGCGAAGGCGATGACGCCACCGGCCAGCACCGACAGCGCGAGCATCTCCGCCCAGCCGCCGCCGAGCGCGCCCGGGTCGCCCGAGAGCAGCGCCTGGCCGCCGATCACGGCGGCCGTGCCGAGCGTGCCGAGCAGCCACAGCCGCGCGACCGAGCCGCCGCGCGCCAGGCGCCCGACGAGCAGCGCCAGGGCGATCGCGTAGACGACCATCAGCGCCGTGCTCGGCCCGCCGCCCGCCGCCGCGAGGCACGTCTCGGCCCCGGGGGAGCAGACCGCGGTGCGCGCCTGGTCGACGAGCGCCGCCAGCAGCGGCACCAGCACGAGGGCACGGAGGGTCAGCGGGATGCGGCGCATCACGGCCACCACCCAATCATCGGCACCTCAGCGCAAGCTAAGAGGGGTCAGACCGTGAGGGGGGAGCCTTCGTCGCGGGCGACGAGCGCCGCGTACTTGCCGCCCTGGGCCAGCAGCTCCTCGTGGGTGCCGCGCTCGACGATCTCGCCGGCCTCGAGCACGACGATCTGGTCGGCGTCGCGGACCGTCGAGAGCCGGTGCGCGATCACGAGCGAGGTGCGGCCCTCGGCGAGCCGCTCGAGCGCCTCGCCGACCGCGCGCTCCGTGGCGACGTCGAGCGCGCTGGTCGCCTCGTCGAGCACCAGCACGGGCGGGTTGCGCAGGATCGTGCGGGCGATCGCGATGCGCTGCTTCTCGCCCCCGGAGAACCGGAAGCCGCGCTCGCCGACGACGGTGTCGTAGCCCTCGGGCAGCGTCGAGATCGTCTCGTGGATCTGGGCGGCGCGGGCCGCCTCCTCGATCTCCTCGTCGCTCGCGTCCGGGCGAGCGAAGCGCAGGTTCTCGCGCACGCTGGCGTGGAAGAGGTAGGTCTCCTGGGAGACCACGCCGACGGCCGCCGCCAGCGAGTCCAGCGTGAGCTCGGTGAGCGGCACGCCGTCGAGGCGCACGGTGCCCTCGTCGGGGTCGTAGAGCCGCGCGGCCAGGTAGCCGAGCGTCGTCTTCCCCGAGCCGGTCTCGCCGACCAGCGCGGTGCGCGTGCCGGGGGCGACCACGAGGTCGATGCCCCGCAGCGTCGGCTCGCCGGAGTAGGAGAAGGTCACGTCGTCGAAGCGCAGCTCGCCGCGCACGGCGTCCAGCTCGCGCGTGCCCGGGTGGATGTCCACGGGCATGTCGAGGTACTCGAACACGCGGTCGAACAGCGCGGTGGAGGTCTGGATGTCGACGCCGACGTTGAGCAGCGACTGCATCGGGAAGAAGAGCCGCGTCTGCAGCGTGGTGAAGGCGACGACCGTGCCGATCGAGATCGCGCTCGGCGACAGCCCGGCGAACAGGTAGACGAGCGCCGGCATCACCGCGAACGAGGTCTGGATCGAGGCCATCATCCAGCGGCCCGCCATCCGCGACTTGACCTCGAGGTCGGCCAGCCGCGCCGACTCGCCCTCGAAGCGGTCGGCCAGCTCGGCGCCCTGGCCCATCGTCTTGCCGAGCAGGATCCCCGAGACCGACAGCGACTCCTGCACGAGCGAGGAGATGTCGGCCATCGCGCCCTGCTTGACGGTGGTGATCTTCTTGCGCTGCGCGCCGACCCGGCGCGCCAGCAGCACGAAGAAGGGGAGCAGCCCGAGCGAGAAGAGCGCGAGCCGCCAGTCGAGCAGGAACATCGCCGTGACGCTCGCCACCACGGTCGTCACGTTGGAGACGATCGAGGTCGCGGTGGTGGTCACGACGGTCTGGACGCCGCCGATGTCGTTGGCGATGCGCGACTGGATCTCACCCGTGCGCGTCTTGGTGAAGAACGCGAGCGAGAGCCGCTGCAGGTGCCGGTAGACGCGCGTGCGCAGGTCGTGCATCACGCGCTGGCCGACGAGGTTCGAGAGCCAGGTCTGGCCGACGCTCAGGACGCCGGTGGCGACGCTGATGCCGATCATCCCGGCCACGAGCCCGATCAGCAGGTCGCGATCCTTCTCCGGGATCGCGACGTCCAGGATCTCGCGGAGCAGGAACGGGGAGATCATCCCCAGCCCCGCCGAGACGAAGATCAGACCGAGGACGGCGGCGAGCCGTCCTCGGTACGGGCGGAAGAGCGCGGTGACGCGCCGTCTCAAGCGGCAACTCCTGTGGGAGCCGGCTCCAGGGCCGCGTCGAGCACCTCGCCGATGCTCATCACGGGATGGAACGTCATCGCCGCGCGGACGTCCTCGGGGACGTCGTCGAGGTCGCCGCGGTTGCGCTCGGGCAGGATCACCTCGGTGATGCCGGCCGCGTGCGCCGCGAGCACCTTCTGCTTGAGCCCGCCGATCGGCAGGACCCGGCCCTGCAGGGTGACCTCACCGGTCATCCCCACAGTGTGCTTGACCGGGCGGCCGCTCAACAGGGACGCGAGCGCGGTGGTCATCGTGACGCCCGCGCTCGGGCCGTCCTTGGGGATGGCGCCGGCCGGGACGTGGACGTGGAACTCACGGTCCTCGAACGCGTCCTCGGCGATGCCCAGCTCCTCGGCGTGGCCGCGGACGTAGGAGAGCGCGATCCGCGTGGACTCCTTCATCACGTCGCCCAGCTGGCCGGTGAGCACGAGGCCCTCCTTGCCCTTCATGACCGTGGCCTCGACGAACAGCACGTCGCCGCCGACGCCGGTGACCGCCAGGCCCGTGGCCACGCCCGGCACCGCCGTGCGCATCGCCGCGTCCTGGAAGAACCGCTGCCGGCCCAGCGCGTCGCGGACCTCGTCCAGGCCGATCTCGACCGGGGCCGAGACCTTCGCCGAGGCGATCTTCGTGGCGGTCTTGCGCAGCACGGTCCCGAGCTCGCGCTCGAGGTTGCGCACGCCCGCCTCGCGGGTGTACTCGTCGACGATCAGCCGCAGCGTCTCGTCGGACACCGACACCTCGTCCTCGCGCAGTCCGTTGCGCTCGGTCTGGCGCGGCCACAGGTAGCCGCGGGCGATCGCCGTCTTCTCGGCCACGGTGTAGCCGTCGAAGCGGATGACCTCCATGCGGTCCAGCAGCGGGCCGGGGATCGTCTCCGCCACGTTGGCGGTGGCGATGAACAGGACCTGGCTCAGGTCAAGCTCCACGTCCAGGTAGTGGTCGCGGAACGAGTGGTTCTGGGCGGGGTCGAGGACCTCGAGCAGGGCCGCGCTGGGGTCGCCGCGCCAGTCGGCGCCGACCTTGTCGACCTCGTCGAGCATGATCACCGGGTTCATCGTGCCCGCGTCGCGCAGCGCGCGCACCAGGCGGCCCGGGAGGGCGCCGATGTACGTGCGGCGGTGGCCGCGGATCTCGGCCTCGTCGCGGACGCCGCCCAGCGACATGCGGACGAACTCGCGTCCGGTGGCGCGGGCGATCGACTCGCCGATCGAGGTCTTGCCGGTGCCGGGCGGGCCGATCAGCGTGAGGATCGCGCCGGAGCGCTTGTCCTCGGCGATGCCCCGGTCGGTGCGCAGCTTGCGCACGGCCAGGTACTCGGTGATGCGGTCCTTGACGTCCTCGAGGCCGGCGTGGTCGGCGTCCAGCACGACGCGCGCGTCGACCGGATCGAGCTTCTCGTCGGAGCGCTTGCTCCACGGCACCGCGATCAGCCAGTCGAGGTAGTTGCGGATCATCGACGCCTCGCCGGACTGCTCGCCCATGCGCTCCATGCGGCCGAGCTCCTTGACCGCCTGCTCGCGGATCTCGTCGGGCATGCCGGCGTCGTCGATCTTGGTGCGGTACTCCTCGGCGACCGAGCCGGAGTCCTCGCCCAGCTCGCGCTGGATCGACTCCATCTGCTTGCGCAGGAAGTACTCGCGCTGCTGCTTGTCCGCACCGGACTGGACGTCGTCGCGGATCTTCTTGCGCAGCTGCAGCTCGGTGAGCCGCTCGCGCTGGATGCGGACGGCGAGCTCGATGCGCTCGGTCACGTCGAGGGTCTCGAGGACCTCCACCTTCTGCTCGAAGGGGACGTCGGGCGCGTAGCCGATGGTGTCGGCCAGGGCGCCGGGCTCGGCGATCGCGCGCAGGAACGCGCCGATGCGCTCGTCGGCGCCGCGGAGCTCCAGGAGCTCCTCGACCGTGGCGCGGTACTCGCGCTCGGCCACGCGGGTGCGGCCGTCGACGGGGATGTCGTCGGGGTGCTCGGCGACCTCCACGCGGAGGCGGCCGGCCGGGTCGGTGTGGGCGGCGCCGGCCACGCCGCGCGCGATGCCGGACAGGGAGACGGCGCGGCCGCCTCCGGGGAGGCGGACCTTGTCGGTCACCTCGGCGATCGTGCCGACCTTGGCGAACTCGCCCTCATGGCGGGGGACGAGCAGGACGCGCGGCTCGTCGCCCACGTCCACGGGCAGGGTGACGTCCATCGTGGGGAAGACCACGGTGTCGTCGAGGGGTACGAGGAGCAGAGCGGGCATTAAGACTTCGCCTTCTGTAGCGACTTACGAATCGTGCGTAGAAGGGTAGCGGCAATCCCGGTCTCCGGCAACCCATGATCTCAGTCGGCGCGACTGAGATGTTTCTAACGCGGCGGCATCCGCAGCGCGCCGTCGAGCCTGATGACCTCGCCGTTGAGCATCGGGTTCTCGACGATGTGCGCCGCCAGCGCCGCGTACTCGTCCGGCGTGCCGAGGCGCGCCGGGTGCGGGACCTGTGCGCCGAGCGCCTCGCGCGCCTCCTCGGGCAGCCCCGCCAGCAGCGGGGTGTCGAACAGGCCGGGAGCGATGGTGCACACCCGCACGCGGGCGCTCGCGAGGTCGCGCGCGGCCGGGAGGGTCATGCCCACCACGCCGCCCTTGGAGGCCGAGTAGGCGATCTGGCCGATCTGCCCGTCGTAGGCGGCGATCGAGGCGGTGTTGACGATCACGCCGCACTCGCCGCCCTCGTCGGGCTGGTTGGCGAGCATCTTCGCGGCGGCCAGCCGGAGCACGTTGAAGGTCCCGATCAGGTTGATCGCCGATCACGCGCTCGAACGGCTCGAGCGCGTGCGCGCCGCGCTTGCCGGCCGCCTTCTCGGCGTGCCCGATCCCGGCGCAGCAGACGGAGATCCGCAGCTCGCCCGCGGCCTCCACCGCGGCCTCGACCTGCTCGGGCCTCGTGACGTCACACGCCACGAACGCCGCGCCGATCTCCTCGGCCAGCGCCTCGCCGCGCTCGGCGTTCAGGTCGGCGATCACCACGCTCGCCCCGCCGTCGGCCAGCCGCCGCGCGGTGGCGGCGCCGAGGCCGCTCGCCCCGCCGGCGACCAGCGCGCTCGCTCCCTCGATCCGCATGCCCGGAACCTACCCGGGGATGAACGGCCGGCTGAGCACGTAGCCGCACTGGCGCGACGGCCGGCAGCACCGGGAAGCGGAGCCGCTCGCCGTCGATGCAGCAGGCGCTCGACTTCGCGCGCGGCGCGGGAGGGCGAGCACGAACACGCGGCCGCGGCCGATCGCGCTGCGGCACCGGATGACCCGCGCGCGCAGGCGCCGCCCGCCGCGCAGCACGCACGGACGGGGCGCGCGACCGGCGGGCGAGCGTCCCGAACAGCACGGCCCGGCGCGGGTTGCAGCCCGCGATTCACGTACGCGCTCGAGCTCGCCGGTGAAGGGGAAGCAGGCACGTCGTCCGGCGAGGCGCCGAGGCCGACGCACCACTGGTTGCCGTAGCGGGCGGCGACCAGCCGCCAGCCGGGGCCGCCGCGAGGTGACGGCCCGGCTTCTGCGGGTCCCCGAGCAGGACGAACCCGTGCCCGAGGCGCTCGCCCGCCGCGCTGAAGTACCGCAGCGGCCCGTCCGTGCCCGCGCGGCACGCTCGGCGAGCAGGAACGAGACGCCGGCCGGCGTAGCGGCCCGTGTAGCCGGCGCCGGGCGACGTCGGGACCTCGCGGCCGCCGGGCAGGCGCACGCGCGCGACGTCGGCGGGCAGCACCGCGCGACACGCAGCCGTCGCGGTCGAACACGAGCGCGCCCGACGGGTCGACGGCCGGCAGGAAGCAGTCGCTCGCGTCCGCGCTGCAGCCCGTCGAGGCCCGCGCACAGCCGCTCGCGCGGCGCCGTCGCGGACGAGCGAGGCGATGGCCGCCGTCCTCGGCGGCGACCTGCTGGCCGGGCCCTGCCGGCAGGCGCCGCGCCGTCGAAGACGTCGGTACCGCCCGACAGCGAGAGATCCCCGAGTCCGGCGGGCAGGGCAGGCCGCCGGGCGGCATGCCGATCTCCTGCGCGCCCTCGGGCGCCGACGGCGGTGGCGCGGCGCACCGCCTCCCCGCGCGGCAGCCGCGCGGCGACGTAGCGCCGCCCGAGCGGCGCCGGCAGCGACGCGCGTCGCGCACGGTGATCGTGCGGCCGCTGCCGAGCTTGCAGCCGCACGGCGGTGACCGCGTCGCCGACGAACCCGTAGAGCACCGAGCGCAGCGGGCCGCAGCCCTGCTTCGGCGGCGAGGTCGAGCAGCGGGACGGAACGGGCCGGCGTCCCGGCACGCCGAGCTCTCGCCGGAGCCGGCCGCCGCTCGTCGCGTGAGGACCCGGAAGCAGGCGTACGGCTCGAACCGGTCGAGCGCGAGCGGGGTCGGCGCGAAGGTCTGCCTCGTGAACGCCGACAGCCGCATCGACGCTGCCCTTGCCGCGCTGCGCGAGCAGCCGGAACGGGCCGGCGCGCGACGCGGTCCTCGGCCGAGCGGCGGCTCGACGGCGCCGACCAGCGCGCCGGCGGCGTCGTAGAAGCGCAGCAGCGGGACGCTCGGCCCCGGGACGGAGAGCAGGAAGAAGCGCACGCTGCCCGCGTGGCGGCCGCGGTAGCGCTCGCCCGCCACGGTGTCCGCGGCGAAGCGCGTCCCGTCGTCGCGCTCGGCCTCCACGCGGGCGATCCCCGCCGGCACGGCGCCGCCGACGGTCGATCCGGTCGTCGGTCAGGACGGCGTCCGGAGACACCTGGTAGGCGCGCACGGGCGGGTCGGCGCAGATCGTGCCCACCCCGCCCCGGCTCTCGTCAGGCGTCGAGCTCGAGGTCGACGCACAGGTCGCCGTCGCGCGCGTCGGAGGCCGACAGCGCGGCTCCGTCGACCGTGACGCACCTCGTGCCGCCTGCGCGGGCGCGGCGAGCGCGAGCAGCGAGCACGCCGGAAAGGAGAAGCGCCCTCACCGGCCGTAGCGTAGATACAACTCGCCGCCGGCGCGCAGCACCCATCGCAGCTCGGCCGCGACGGGCCGTGGGAGGCCGCCGCCCTCGACGATCCGGGGCGCGCCCGGCTCCCCGGTCAGCGTCGGCGCGAGCGTGAGGAACAGCTCGTCGACGAGGCCCTCGGAGAGCAGCGAGCCGAACAGGCGGGGCCCTCCCTCGCACAGGACGGAGCGGATCCCGCGGCGCCGCAGGCCGGCGAGCGCGCCGGGCAGGTCGTGGCCGTCGAGCACCTCGTCCGCGTGGGCCACGTCGCCGCCGCGCGAGACCGTCACGAACAGCGGCTCGGGCGCGAGGCCCCGGCTCTCGCGGTACGCGCGGCGCTCCTCGCTGCGCACCAGCCGTCCGTAGCCCTCGGCGCGGATCGTCCTGGGCCCGACGAGCACCGCGTCGGCCAGGCAGCGCAGCTCGAGCAGCATCTCGAGATCGGCAGGGGTGCCGAGCGGCTTCGTGCTCCCGCGGATCGCCGCCCGTCCGTCGAGCGTGGACACGAAGGTGCGCGATCACGAACGGCCGGTCGGGGCGCTCGGGGAGCTCGACGTCGGCGAGCCACTCCCGCGCGGTGCCGCACATCGCCGCCGCCGAGCCGCTCGAACTCAGCGGGCGGCACAGCCCTCGAGATGGTCGTTGACCAGCCCGCACGCCTGCATCAGCGCGTACGCCGTGGTCGGGCCGACGAACTTGAAGCCGCGGCGCTTGAGCTCCTTGGCCATCGCCTTGGACTCCGGCGTCACGGCGGGGACGTCGGCGTAGGAGCGCGGCGCGGGGCGCTCGCCGGGGGAGAACGACCACAGCAGCTCGGTCAGCGACTCGCCGCCGGCCTGCATCTCGCGGACGGCGCGCGCGTTGGCGATCGACGCCTCGATCTTCGCCCGGTTGCGCACGATCCCGGCGTCGGCCATCAGCCGCGCCACGTCGTCGTCGCCGAACGCGGCGACCGCCTCGGGGTCGAAGCCGGCGAACGCCGCCCGGAAGTTCTCGCGCTTGCGCAGGATCGTGATCCACGCCAGCCCGGACTGGAACGCCTCGAGGCACAGCTTCTCGTACAGCGCGCGCGTCGTCGCGGACCGGCCGGCCCCACTCCTCGTCGTGGTAGCGGACGTAGTCGGGCGTCGAGACGCCCCACGCGCAGCGCGGCTTGCCGTCGGGTCCCTGCACGAGGCCGGTCATTGCGCCGGGACCCTACGCCTGCCGATCACCCAGGCGATGCGCCGCCTGCTGCTCACGCTGCTCGCCCTCGCGCTGCTCCCCGCGCCCGCCGCCGCGGCGCCCTACCTGCCGCCCAAGGGCAAGGTGTTCGCCGGCGTCACCGGGCTCGACGTCGTTCGACCTCTTCTCGCGCCAGACCGGCGCGCAGCCGTCGGTCGTCGGCTACTTCACGAAGTTCGGCGGCGCCAACGAGTTCATCTTCCGCGGCGCCGAGCAGGCGGGCGCGCGGCTGATGCTCCACGTCTCCACGCAGGACGGCTACGGGACCCGCGAGGTGGTCACGCCGCTCGGGATCGCCCGCGGCAAGGGCGACCGCTACCTCGTGAACCTCAACCGCCGCATCGCCGAGCACGGCGAGCCGACCTACGTGCGGCTGATGGCCGAGATGAACCAGGCCAACAACGGCTACTCGGCGTTCGACCGCTCCGGGCGCTCGCGCGGCCCGTCGCACTCCACGACCGCGTTCAAGCAGGCCTGGCGCCGCTCGACGCTGATCCTGCGCGGCGGCCCGGTCGCGGAGATCGACGCGAAGCTGCGCCGGCTCCACCTCCCGCCCGTGGACACGAGCGCCGAGGAGCTGCCGCGCGCCGCAGGTCGCGATGGCCTGGGTGCCCCAGACCCGCGGCACGCCCGACATCCCGGCCAACATGCCGCGCGCCTACTGGCCCGGCGGCGCGTACGTGGACTGGGTCGGCACCGACTTCTACAGCCGCTTCCCCAACTTCCACTGGCTCGACGACTTCTACCGCGACTTCCCCGGCAAGCCGTTCGTGTTCGGCGAGTGGGCGCTGTGGGGCGGCGACGACCCCGCGTTCGTGCACCGGCTGTTCGGCTGGATCGGCAGCCACCCGCGGGTGCGGATGGCGGTCTACAACCAGGGCGCCCTCACCGACGGCCCGTTCCGGCTCAACCGGTTCCCGCGCTCGCGGGCGGCCCTGAAGGCCGCGCTCGCGCATCGCCGCTTCGCCTTCTGACGCTATGTAGGGTGGCCCGGCGTGAACCCGGGCAACCTCTCCAAGAGCGAGTTCATCGCCGCGTTCGGCGGGGTCCTGCTCGGGATCTGCGTGTTCCTGCCCTGGTACAAGCCGAACACGGCCAACCGCAACGCGATCGATCGACCGGCTCGCGCGAGGCGGTGAGCGCGTGGGACGTCCACACGATCCTGCGCTTCTTCTTCCTGGCCGCCGCGATCGCGCCGGTGGTGCTGCTCTACATCGTGCTGCGCGACCACGAGCTGTCGTGGCCGCGCGGCGAGATGACCGCGGTGATCGCGATCGCCGCGTTCGGCTTCATCGGCTACCTCGGCCTCGTCGACCGCCCCGGCGAGCCGAGCGGCGAGATCTCGCTCGCCTACGGCTGGTTCGGCGCCATGCTCGGCGTGATCCTGATGGCCGTCGGCGGCGCGATGCGCGCGGGCGGCACCGAACGTCCCCGAAAGCCACCAGGAGTGCTGTGACCCGATGAGTGAGATGCCGCCCGATCGCAACCTCGCGCTCGAGCTCGTGCGCGTCACCGAGGCCGCCGCGCTGCAGGCCGCGCGCTGGGTCGGCCGCGGCGACAAGGAGGCCGCCGACCAGGCCGCCGTCGACGGCATGCACGCCGTGCTCCACACGGTCCACATGGACGGCGTCGTCGTCATCGGCGAGGGGGAGAAGGACGAGGCCCCGATGCTCCACAACGGCGAGCAGGTCGGCGACGGCTCGCCGCCCGAGGTCGACATCGCCGTCGACCCGCTCGAGGGCACGCGCCTGTGCGCCCAGGGGCGCCCCAACTCGCTGGCGGTGATCGCGCTCTCCCAGAAGGGCTCGATGTTCGACCCGGGGCCGTGCGTCTACATGGAGAAGATGGCCGGCGGCCCGCACATCGCGGACCTGCTCGACCTCGACCGCCCGCTCGGCAAGACGATCGAGCTCGTCGCCGAGCGCAAGGGCACCGACCCGACCGACGTGATGGTCGTGGTGCTCGACCGCCCGCGCCACGAGGAGGGCATCGACGAGATCCGCAACGCCGGCGGGCGCGTGCGCCTGATCACCGACGGCGACGTCGCCGCCGCGCTGCTGGCGGTGGCCCCCGACCGCCCGGTGGACCTGCTGTGGGGCATCGGCGGCACGCCGGAGGGCGTCATCTCCGCCGCCGCGCTCAAGTGCTACGGCGGCGGGCTCGTCGGCCGCCTGTGGCCGCGCGACGACGACGAGCGCAAGGCCGCCATCGACGCCGGCTACGACCTGGACCGCACGCTCACCCAGGACGACCTCGTCAAGGGCGACGACGCGTTCTTCTCCGCCACCGGCGTGACCGACGGCGACGTCCTCGAGGGCGTCCGCTACGTGGGCCGCGGCGCGAGCACGGAGTCGCTGGTCATGCGCAGCCGGTCGGGCACCATCCGCCGCATCGCCTCACGCCACGACCGCGACAAGCTGCGCGCGATCGCCGGCCATCGCTACGGCTAGCGCCGTCTCCCGAACTGCAGGTACAGGAACGAGGACACCGCCGCGAGCCCGGCCGCGATGCCGGCCCACGCGAGCCACGGCGTGTCGCCGACGTTGACCGGCGGGTCGCCCGCCCGCGGCGACGGCGTGTCGTCCGCGTCCTCGGCGAAGCGCCCGACCGCCGACTCCTCGAGGTCCAGCCGCGCGAGCGAGCGCAGGAACCCGTGCGTGACCAGCACGTGGATCTTGGCCTGCGAGATCGTGTAGACCCAGCGGCCGACCCAGCTCGCGATCGAGGGGGAGAAGTTCGCGACCTCGACCTCGACGTGGATCTTCGCCTCGCCCGGCTCGGCGTCGTGCACGCGCTTGACGTCGATCTCCAGGTGCCCGTAGTCGGGCCTGGCGACGAGGATCCCGTCGCGGATCGGCCAGCGGACGATTCCGCGGTCCGGGGTCATCTCGTAGTCCGGCGCGCGGAAGCGCAGGAGCACGAACGGCCGCGAGAGGAACACCACCGCCCGCTCGGACTCCGTGTACTCGACGCGGATCAGCCCGAGCGTCACGCGCGACAGGTACTTCCAGTAGGTCCGCGCGAGCCGCTCGAGGTTGGTCGGCGTCCACATCTCCAGCAGCTCGCCCTCGGGCATCGTCACGTCCGCCGCCTGGATCGAGCGCACGGCGCCCGACTTGTCCATCGTCGTGTGCTCCTCCGGGTCGCGGATGACGGCGTTCGCGACCTGGCGCTCCTTCTGGCTGCGGTTCAGAAAGCTCACGGCAGGGCGGCCCTCACGGCGTCCTCGAACCCCTTGGGCTCGTCGTTGACGCCCTCGGGCGGCTCCTGCTCGACGACCATCTCGGACTTCAGGCCGTCGATCAGCGGGCGGACCAGCCCGGTCTCCACGGGCGTGACGAGCCCGACCCACAGCGAGGAGAGCCGCGGCGTGAGCATCGGCACCTTGACGATCGCCGGCGGGCCGGCGGTCCATGACGCGGGCGGTGCGGGCCATCATCTCGCGGTAGGTCATCACGTCGGCGCCGCCGAGCTGCACCTCACCGGGGTTCTCGGCCAGCTCGGCCACGTCGGCGAGCGTCGCTGACGACGTCGCCGATGGCGATGGGCTGGGAGCGGGTGTCGACCCAGCGGGGGGTGATCATGACCGGGAGGCGCGTCACGAGATGGCGAAGCATCTCGAACGAGGCGCTTCCCTGCCCGATGATCATCGCGGCGCGCAGGTAGACGAGCTCGGGGACGCGCTGGCGCAGCAGCTCCGCGACCTCGTGGCGGGAGCGCAGGTGCTCGGAGGCGTCCTCGCCCGTCGGGCCGAGCCCGCCGAGGTAGACGACGCGCTGGACGCCCGCCTCGCGCGCGGCCTCGCCGAAGTTGACGGCCGACTCGCGGTCGCGCCGGGCGAAGTCGGCGTCCGGACCGGAGCCGCGGCCCATCGAGTGGATCAGGTAGTAGGCGGTGCGGCAGCCCGTCGAGCGCCTCGCGCAGGCCGCGGCCCGACAGGGCGTCGCCCGAGCGGACGTCGACGCCGGCCGGCTGCGGCGAGCTGTCCGGGTCGCGCGCCAGGGCGCGGACGGTGCGGCCGCGGCGCAGCAGCTCCTCGATGAGGAAGCCGCCGACGTAGCCGGAGGCGCCGGTGACGAGGGAGGGATCTGGTTCACGTGTGTTCTGAGTCATCGCGCCAGGTACGGATGCCCGGCGCGCCGGGATTCGATCCAGGGAGCCGGGAGGACCGTAAACGAACGGGGGAGGATGCCTTGGACATCATGTCGAAGGAACATTGAGCACACTGTGATCAGGTCTAGCCATCAAGGAAGTCGCGGAGCGCACCGGCATCGCCGCTGCGACGATCCGCGTCTGGGAGCAGCGCTACGGGTTCCCCGAGCCCGCCCGCACCCCGTCCGGCTACCGGGTCTATACCGACGAGGACGTCGAGATCCTGCGCCGCGTCAGCACGCTGCGCAGCGACGGGCTGTCGGTCCCCGCGGCGCTGGAGCGGGCGCGCGCCTCGGCGGGCGCCAGCGACCGGCCCTCGATCTTCGGGGCGATCGCCAGCTCGCCGGACCCGATCCCCGTCCGCCGCCTGCGCAAGGCGACGCTGCTCGCCATCTCTCGCGCGATCGAGGACGAGACGCTGGCCCGCGCCGCCGCGCCCGGTGGTCGTCGGCGCCTTCCAGTCGGTGCAAGAACTTCCAGGCCGTCGCGCATCGCTACGACCGGATGGCCGAGAACGCCGACGCGTGCATCGTGTTCGCGGACTTCCCCGAGCTGCGCGAGCGCGACGGGCACCCGACCGAGGTCCCGATCACCCGCGAGGACGCGCTCGGCAACGAGTGGGCGGTCGTCGTCGACGCGCCCGGCTACGCCGCCTGCCTGCTCGCGTGGGAGACGCCGGAGTCCCAGCGCGACGACGGCAAGCCGGAGCGCGACCGCTGCTTCGAGGCGCTGTGGACGCTCGACCCGCACGTGGTGCGCCGCGCCGCCCTCGTGGGCGCCGCGCTCGCGGGGCGCTCGGACCCGTCGCTCGGCGCCCGGGTCGAGAAGATGCTGCTCGACCGGCCGCTCTCCTTCGAGGCGCCGGCGCCTGGCCTCACCGCGCTGACGAACCGGATCGTCGGCTACTTGGACTAGGGCTGCGGGGCGGTGCCGATGGTCACGGTCTCGGCGATGCCGAGCTGCGTGGCCGCTGCCTCGGTGAGGTCCCACTCGACGCCGTCCACGAACGGGCCGCGGTCGACGACCGGGACGACGATGCTCGTGCCGCCGTAGGCGACCTCGACGAGCGTGCCGCACGGCAGCGTGCGGTGGGCGAGGCCGACGAGCTCGGGCGTGAGCTCCTGCCCGCAGGCGGTCTTGTTGCCGTACAGGCCGGGCCCGTAGTACGTGGCCTTCGCAGGTTCGAAGACGCGGACGGCGACCTCGGGCGAGGCGTTCGTGACGGTGGCCGCGCGGCGGCGCTGCAGGGCGGCGCGGACGCGCAGCGCGCCGAGCGCCTTCGGCTTCCAGCGCGCGACGAAGTTGCCCCTGCGGGTCACGGTGGCCTTGGCCTCCGAGCGCCACTTGCCGGCCGCCTCGTCGAAGCGCTGGATGCGCACGACGCGGCCGCGGTAGCGGCGCTTGACCGTGCCGCTCAGCTTGCGTCGTGCGGCCGAGCAGCGCGTGCGGGCCGGCGCTCAGCGCGACGGTCGTCTTGGGCTGCGGCGGCGGGGCGCCGGTGCCGCCGGTGCTCTGGGCGGCTGCCGTCGCGGGCAGCGCGAGGCCGACGACCACGAGGGCCGGCAGCAGCCGGGTGCTGTGAGCAAGCGCCATTGAAACTTTCTCCGGTGCCTACGAGGTGAGCTGACGGGCTCGCGCAGAGAAAGCAGCGCTACGGCTCGAGATCGATCCGATTCGCCCCAACGGCCCATCCTGGGCCGCAAGTGGTTCCCCCGCTCGCCGCGGATGGCCCGCGGCGATTCGGCGCGGCGCAATGTAGCACCGATTACGGCTTGGGAAGCCGCTTCAGCGCGCGCTTGGCGACCTGGCCGCCGAGCGTGAGGCCGATCTGGGCCAGCTCGCCGACCGCCTGGACGGTCGTGGTGACGAGCTCGGCGCCCTTCGGCGGCGAGGAGGAGGGCTTGGGAGGCGGCGGCGCGGGACGCTTCGGGCGCTCGAGCGAAGGCGATCCGGAGCGCACCGGCCGCGGCTTCGTGACCTTCGCCGCCGCGCGGCTTCGCGGCGGCGGTCTTGGCCTTCGGCTTCGCCTTCGCTCGGCTTGGTCGCCGCCGGCTTCGGCTTCGTGCGCCTCGCGCCGCCGGCCCATGCGGGCCGGGCGGGTGCTCGGAAGGTTCCCGAGGACGCTCTGATCCTTCTTCTCAGCCATCGGCCCACTAACTGTAGGCGTCCGTCTGCAACGAGGTTCGTTGACTCCGGCGACGGCGTGTCTAGACTCAGCTTCGAAGGGTCGAAGACCACCTCGGGGCCACCGCGCAACACACCGTGCGCTAGAACTGGGACGGCGATGTCAGTAGTTGATCTTCAGGAACTCGAAGAGGTCAAGGGTCTGCTCCTGAAGGGGCAGCAGGTGGGCGTCCTCACGTTCGCCGAGATCCAGACCGCAGTCTCCGAGATCGATCTCGACGAGACCGACATCGAGGAGCTGCACGGCTTCCTCGAGAAGTCCGAGATCGAGATCGTCGAAGAGATCGATCCGGCCGTGGCCGCCTCGCAGGTCGAGCGCGCGCCGGACAAGCGCGGCCGCCGCAAGGCGAAGACCACGATCGACCTCAAGCCGGACATGACCACCGACTCCCTTCAGCTGTTCCTGAAGGACATCGGCAAGGTCCGTCTGCTCACCGCCCAGGAGGAGGTCGACCTCGCGCGGCGCATCGAGCGCGGCGACCTGGACGCGAAGCAGAAGATGGTCGAGTCCAACCTCCGCCTGGTCGTCTCGATCGCCAAGAACTACCGCAACCAGGGCCTCCCGTTCCTGGACCTGATCCAGGAGGGCACGCTCGGCCTGGTCCGCGCCGCGGAGAAGTTCGACTACCGCAAGGGCTTCAAGTTCTCGACCTACGCGACCTGGTGGATCCGCCAGGCGATCGCCCGCGCGCTCGCCGACAAGGCGCGCACGATCCGCATCCCGGTCCACGTCGTCGAGAAGCTCAACAAGATCGGCCGCGCCGAGCGCAAGCTCGTCACGGAGCTGGGCCGCGAGCCCACCCCGGAGGAGATCGCCGACGTCACGGGGATCGATCCCGAGGAGGTCGACTCGATCAAGCGCTCCGCGCAGGCGCCGGTCTCGCTCGAGAAGCCGGTCGGCGACGAGGAGGAGTCCGAGTTCGGCCAGTTCATCGCCGACGAGCGGGCCGAGTCGCCGTACGAGCGCGCCGCGGAGATCCTCACCAAGGAGGCGCTGCGCGAGGCGCTGGAGAACCTCTCCTACCGCGAGCGCCGCGTGCTCGAGCTGCGCTACGGGCTCGGCGGCGAGCACCCGCGCACGCTGGACGAGGTCGGGCGCACGTTCAACGTGACCCGCGAGCGCATCCGCCAGATCGAGAACCAGTCGCTGAAGAAGCTGCAGTCGCTCGCGGAGGCCCAGAAGCTCCGCGATGTCGCCTAGAACGCGCTCGTCCGATTCAAGCGAGGCCGTATCGGGGCCGATGTAAGCCCCGATATGGCTTTCGATCTCGATCACGCGCTCCGGTACCTCATCGCGGCTGAGGGCTCGGACCTCCACCTGAAGGTCCCCGCCTACCCGCTCGTCCGCCTGCACGGCAAGCTGGAGCCGATCCCCGGCACCGAGCGGCTGTTCCCCGAGGACACGCAGCAGGCGCTCCAGCAGATGCTGGACGACCCGGAGAAGCTGGAGGAGTTCGACTCCGAGAACGAGGTCGACTTCTCCTACTCGGTCGAGGGCCTGGGCCGCTTCCGCGTCAACGCCTTCATGCAGCGCGGCTCGATCTCGATCGTGATGCGCGCCATCCCGGTGATCATCAAGGCCGTCGAGGAGCTCGGGCTGCCGCCCGTCGTCACCCAGCTCGCCGAGCAGGAGCGCGGGATCATCCTGCTCACCGGCACCACCGGCTCCGGCAAGTCGACCACGCTCGCGGCGATGATCGACCACATGAACCGCACGATGTCCAAGCACATCGTGACGATCGAGGACCCGATCGAGTTCCTGCACCGCGACCGCAACTCGATCATCAACCAGCGCGAGGTCGGCCAGGACACCGCCTCCTTCAAGCGCGCGCTGCGCCGCGTGCTGCGCCAGGACCCGGACGTGATCCTCGTCGGCGAGATGCGCGACGAGGAGACGGTCCACACCGCGCTGAGCGCGGCCGAGACCGGCCACCTCGTCCTCTCGACGCTGCACACGGTCGACGCCGCCGAGACGATCAACCGCATCATCGACTTCTTCCCGCCCCATCAGCAGCAGCAGGCGCGGGCGATGATCGCCGGCACGCTGAAGGGCATCGTGTCCCAGCGCCTCGTGCGCACCGCCGACGGCAACGGCCGCGTGGCGTGCTGCGAGATCATGGTCATGACCGGCCGCGTGCACGACATGATCCTCGACCCGAAGCTCACCGGGCAGCTGCCCGAGGTGATCGCCGAGGGCGCGTACTACGGGATGCAGACCTTCGACCAGCACCTGCTGTCGCACCTGCAGGCCGGCCGGGTCACCTACGAGGACGCGCTGCACGTCGCGACCTCGCCGCACGACTTCAAGCTCATGGTCGCCGCGCAGGAGAACAAGGGCGCCGCGAAGGCCGCGGTCTCGGTCGACCCCGACCTGCCCGGCCGCGAGTCCGTCGCGCCGGCGCCCGCCGCGCCGATGGCGACTCCGCGCCGCCGTCCGCTCCGCCGGTGGCCCAGACCCCGCCGCCGGCGGCTCCGCCCGCCGTGCCCGTGGGCGCGCCGCCCGCCGCGCCGCCGGTCCCGGCCGGCCCGCCGGCCGCCGCCGCGCCCTCCGCGCCGCCGCCGCCCTCGGCGCCGCCGCCCAGCTTCTAGTCCATCGCCAAGGCCGGCTCGCGAGAGCCGGCCTTGACGTTTCGGCGGACTGCGGCAAGGGTTCGCACCTCACACCGATCCGAAAGGACTCGCTCAAGCCGTGCAGACCACCCTCGCGAACTTCAGGGAAGTCGAGTCGCAGAACGCGTTCTCGCTCCAGAACTCGAAGCTCCTCAAGGTCGAGCTCAACCAGGTGACGATCCAGGCCAAGCTCGGCTCGATGGTCGCCTACCAGGGCGAAGTCAAGTTCGAGCACGCGGGCTCCGGTGGTCTCGGCCGGATGCTCAAGAAGGCGGTCAGCGGCGAGGGCACGTCGCTCATGAAGATGAGCGGCAGCGGCGAGGTGTTCCTCGCGCACCAGGCGCAGGACGTGCACCTGATCTACCTCGAGAACGACTCCATCACGGTCAACGGCCCGAACCTGCTCGGGTTCGACTCCGGGATCGACTGGGACATCCACCGGGTCCAGGGCGCGAGCTCGATGATGGGCGGCGGCCTCTTCAACATGTCGCTGCAGGGCACCGGCTGGGTGGCGATCCTCTCCGACGGCCCGCCCGTCCTGCTCAACGTCGCCAGCGCGCCGACCTTCGCGGACGCCCAGGCCGCGATCACGTGGAGCTCCGGCGTCACGACCGGCATCAAGACCGACGTGAACCTCAAGAACCTGATCGGCCGCGGCTCCGGCGAGTCGGTGCAGATGTCGTTCGCCGGACAGGGCTGGGTGCTCGTGCAGCCGTCCGAGGGCCAGGTGGCCGGCGTCGGGCAGCAGAGCAGCAGCGGCGGCGGGCTCGGCAACCTGCTCAACCAGTAGCGAGGCGGGAGAGGAACCGCGCCGCGATCGGCGCGGCCACCTCGCCCCCGGCCCTGCCGCCCTCCACCAGCACCGCCACCGCGAGATCCCCGCGGTAGGCGATGAACCAGGCGTGGGTGGGCGGCGGGTCGCCGCCGCCGTACTCGGCGGTGCCGCTCTTGCCGCCGACGTCGCCCGGCACGCCGGCCAGCGCCGTGCCGGTGCCGGTCTCCACGACGGCGCGCATCAGCTCGCGCAGCGTGCCGGCCTCGGCGATCGGCTTCGCGGCGCGGCGGCGGTCGGCGGCCACGAGCCGCGGGGAGTGCCAGCGCCCGGCCGCCACGGTCGCGGCGACGCCGGCCATGGCCAGCGGGCTGGCCACGATCCGGTCCTGGCCGATCATCATCGCGGCGCGGCCGGTCGCGTCCTTCGCCGCCGGCACCGACGCCTCGGCCGCGGGCAGGCCGAGCGCCAGCCGCTCGCCGAGGCCGAAGTCGCGTGCCGTCTCCGTGAGGTCGTTGCGCTCCAGCCGGTCCGCGAGCGAGATGAAGGCGGTGTTGCAGGACTCCGCGAAGTCGGTGCGGAACGGCACGGACCCGGACGCGCCGCCCTCGAAGTTGCGGAACGAGCGGCCGTCGACCACCTTCGTGGCGGGGCAGTTGACGGTCTCGCCGACGTCGAGCCCCGCGCGCAGCAGCGCCGCGGTGGTGACGACCTTGAAGGTCGAGCCCGGGGGATAGAGGCCCGTGAACGCGCGGTTGAGCGAGCCGTTCGCGGGGCGGTTGGCGACGGCCAGCACGTCGCCGGTCGAGGGCTTGACGGCGACCAGCGACGCGTTGCCCTCGCGGTCGCCGAGCGCGTCCTCCGCGGCCGACTGCACGTCGAGGTCGAGCGTCGTCCGCAGCGACCGGCCGTCGGCGGCGCGGCGCTCGAGCAGCGTCGCGCGCTCGGTGCCGCCCTCGCGGCTGCGCACGACGATCCGGCCGCCGGCGCGCCCCGCGAGGCGCTCCTCGAAGGCGGCCTCGAGCCCGTACTGGCCGATCCGCTCGCCGGGCGCAAGGCCAGGGTTCTTCTCGACCTGCTCCGCCGTCGCCGGCCCGACCGCGCCGAGCACGGCGCGCCCGAAGTCGCGCGACGGCGCGAGCGGCGACTCCGAGGGCGCGAGCGAGATGCCGGGCACCTTGCGCAGCCGGTCCTCGATCTCCTCGAAGGCCGGCATGCGCAGTGTGATCACCGGGATGAAGCGGCCGCGGCCCGCGTCCTCCAGGCGCCGGCGCAGGTCGGCGGCGTCGACCTCGTCGATCAGCTCGGCCACCGCGTCGGCGCTCCTGCGGGGGTCGCGTACGCGGTCGGTCTGCAGCGCGACGTCCATCACGGGCCGCTCGGTGATCAGCTTGCGGCCGTCGCGGTCGAGCACGTCGCCGCGGTCCGGGGTGTCGACGGCCGTGCCCAGGCGCGTGGCGGCGCGCAGCTTCGGGTGGATCGCGCGCGGCGAGAACGCGACGACCCAGCGGTCCTCGCCCTCCTTCAGCGCGATCGTCGTGTCGTAGGCGAAGTCGCCGAAGCGCGGCACCTTCCACGTCACCCGCACGCGAGCGGTCGCCTTGCCGTCGGAGCTCTCGAGCGCGGTGCGGCGCGCGGTCACCGTCGCGCCGTCGAGCCCGCCGCGGGATGCCTCCAGCGCCGCGCGGGCGGCGGCGGGACGGTCCGTGGCGCGCGCGGCGCCGGCGTCGTCTCCGCGCGACCACGCCGCGAGGTAGCGGTCCACCGCCGGCCCGGGCTCCGGCCCGCCGCCGGCGAGCACGAAGTACGCCACGGCGCCCACCGCCGCCACCAGCGGCACGATCGCCGCAACCCGCCTAGTCGATCGCGTCATGGGCGCCCACCTCAGCGCACCGCACCCCACGTCCAAGCCGGTTCGCCACACCCTCGCGAGCCGCGCGCCGTACCGCCGCGTCAGAGGACGACGACGTCCTCGGCGTCCGGGTCGTCCACCACGATGCCGCACGCCGGGCAGTACCAGCGAGCCTCGAGCGTCCCGCCGCACGCCTCGTGCCGGTACGGGTCGCCACCTGCCGAGCGCGCGCCCCAGTCGGCCAGCAGCCGCAGCGCCCCGGCCAGCTCCCGGCCGGACTCCGACAGCTCGTACGCGAACCGCGGCGGGCGCTCGGAGTACGGCTGCGCCACGACCAGCGCCTGCTCCACCAGCGACTTCACGCGAGAGCTCAGCACGTTGGGAGCGATCCCCTCGAGCTCCTCCTGGAGCTCGTTGAACCGCTTCGGCCCCTCGAGCAGCGCGGCCACCACCAGCAGCGTCCAACGGTCGCCCACGCGGGCCAGCGCGTCAGCCAGCGGAGAGGAAGGAGAACGGCGGCCCACCCCCACAGCCTAGATAAAGGGCCTGGCCCTTTACTTCAGCCCACTGCCACCTAAAGGGTCTGACCCCTTATGTAGGTGTTGTATAGTGGCTTGCGAATTGCAAGTTACTCTTCTGCAGGCACTTCAGGAGGCGGTCGTGGAGACCGCCGGGCGCGTGGGGCCGTCGGTTGTCGGGCTCGGGCGCGGGTGGGGGCGTGGGTCCGGAGTGGTCATCGCTCCCGGGCGCGTGCTCACGTGCGCGCACGTCCTGCGCGGCGACGAGGTCGCCGTGACGTTCGGCGACGGGCGCACCGAGCACGGCCGCGTGACCGGCGCCGACGCCGACTACGACCTGGCCGTGATCGAGGTCGAGACCGGCGACGCGGCGCCCGTGACGTGGGAGCCGGCCGCCGCCGGCGAGCTGTCGCTCGGCGCACCGGTGTTCGCGCTGGCGGACCCGAGCGGCCGCGGGCTGCGCACGACGTTCGGCATGGTCTCGGCCACCGACCGCTCGTTCCGCGGCCCCCGCGGGCGCCGCGTCGGCGGCTCGATCGAGCACACCGCGCCGCTCCCCCGCGGGTCGAGCGGCGGGCCGCTGGTCGACACCGACGGCCGCCTCCTCGGACTCAACGCCGTGCGGCGCGAGGGCGGACTGATCCTCGCGATCCCCGCCGACGAGGCGGTGCGCGCGCGGGTCGACGCGCTCGCGCGAGGCGAGGCGGCCGGGCGCCCACGGTTGGGCGTGGCGCTCGCGCCGCCCCGCCACGCGCGGCGGATCCGCAGCGCGGCCGGCCTCCCCGAGCGCGACGGCCTGCTGGTCCGCGGCGTGATCGACGGGAGCGCGGCCGAGAAGGCCGGGCTCCAGCGGGGCGACCTGCTGATCGGCGCCGGCGACCGGCCGCTCGCCGCGGTCGACGATCTGTTCGACGCGCTGGAGGCCGCGGGCGACGTGCTGGCGCTGAAGATCCTGCGCGGCACCGACGAGCGCGAAGTGGAGATCCACTTCAGTTCGTGAAGTCTTGCGGTAGAATGACGGTCGTGCCGAACTCCGATTGTCCCGTCTGCCGCACTGCCGACATCGTCTGCGGCAAGTGGACGCTGCTCGTGATCCGCGATCTCGCCGACGGGCGCTCGCGCTTCTGCGAGCTGGAGCGCTCGCTCGAGGGCATCTCGCCGCGCACCCTCTCGCTGCGCCTCCGCGCGCTCGAGGAGGAGGGCATCGTCGCCCGCCAGACCTACCCCGAGGTCCCGCCGCGCGTCGAGTACGCGCTGACGGAGAAGGGCCGCGCGCTGATCCCGATCATCGAGTCGATGCGCGAGTACGGCACCGAGTGGCTCGGCGCCGCCGGCTCATGCGGCGAGGCACCCGAGGTGCCGCTCGCCGTCGCCGTGGCGTGATCGCTCCGCCCGGCTGACAGGCTTCTTGCATTCCGTCCGAGGCTCCTGCCTCCGGGCAGGAATCGCGCCCGCGCGCGGCGAACGGCCCGCTCATGCATAACCGCGCGCTGCACGACGCGCTCGCCGCCTTCGTCGAGGACGCCGCCAGGCAGCTCGCAGACGAGGTCTCCGGCGGCGCCGAGGTGCCCTTCGAACTGATCGAGCAAGGCCGGGCCTCCGCTCCGCTGTACTGCTACCGCCCCCTGACCGGCCGCTTCATCGGCGAGCGGATCGGCGTGCTCGCGCGCCTTCCCTCCTATCCGGCCGCCGCGCAGGGCCTCGGGGCGCTGCCCGACCTGCCGGCCTACCTGGTGGCGCGCGGCCGCCGGAACCCGGGCCCCGGCCGGCGCGAGCAGGCCGACGCCGCCCTGCAGTGCTTCCTCACCTCCGTGTGGGCCGAGGCGACCGAGTTCGGCTTCGACCCTGACCGCTTCAAGGCCGCCTTCGCCGAGCTGGAGTCGACCGCCTACGACGGCTGCACGCTGTCGGTCGTGCTCGCGCCGGTCGACGGGCTGGTGATCGAGTCCGACGAGCTGGCGCTCGGCGACGGACTGGCGCTCGTGCGCGCCGGGACGCTGCAGGACGCCCCCGGCGAGCTGGGCGACGACGAGATGACCACCGTGGCGGTGCTCGC
The DNA here is from genome assembly GCA_963723395.1 of uncultured Solirubrobacteraceae bacterium. Classification (GTDB taxonomy): domain Bacteria; phylum Actinomycetota; class Thermoleophilia; order Solirubrobacterales; family Solirubrobacteraceae; genus DATFQI01. The sequence continues at coordinate 405,160 of CAVRQL010000021.1, forward strand.
GCTCGAGGGCGCGCCCGGCGACGAGCGCGCGCTGGAGGGCGCCGGCCTGCGCCTGCGCCGCCTGCAGACCGCGCTGCGCCTGTGGGACGACGCCGAGCCCGCGCTCGGCCCGACCGCCTGGGCGCGCACCGACGGCAGCGCCTGGTGGGCGGTGCCGCTCGCCACCGGCTTCCGCCGGCCGCAGGACGACTGCCTGCTCACGTCCGAGGAGGAGGACTCGCTGCGCGCGTTCTGCTCGCTCGTGTCCCGCCGCACCCCGCGCGCCGGTGAGCTCGCGTGGGCGCTGCGGCGCTTCGAGCTCGGCTGCGAGCGCGCGAGCGCCGTCGAGGCGCTGACCGACTGGCTGATGGCCGGCCGGGCGCTGCTCGCCGATCCCGACCAGCCGGGCTACGCCGGCATGGCCGCGCGGATGGCCGCGATCTGCGCCGCCCCCGAGGACCGCGACGGGGTGGAGCGCGACATCAGCGACGCGATCTCGCTCGAGCGGGCCGCGGTGACCGGGTACGTCCGGCCGGAGCCCCACGTCGAGGCGCTGATCTCCCAGCTCGGGGCGAACCTGCGGGCGATGCTGCGCGACGTGCTGTGCGGGCACCTCGATCCCGCCCTGCGCCGCGTCGCCGACGAGCTGCTCGCGCAGCAGCCGGAGCCCGAGCTGGCCTAAGCCGCGTCCTCGTCCTCGTCCGCGAACAGGTGCTCGCGGACGAGCACCAGGCCGTCGACGTCGTGGATGTCGTCGTCGAACTCGGGGACGACGATCACGGGCGGATCGCCGAGGGCGTCGAGCAGCCGCTCGACGCCCGCCTCGTCGCTGTCGGCGAGCGCGGCCAGCTCGCGCGCCGAGACGCCGACGCGCTCGGCCAGGTCGGCGCCGAGCTCCTTCGCCAGCGCGGGCGGCAGGCCGCCGTTGAGGTCCGGCGCCGTGTGCACGCGGTTCACGACGAGGCCGCCGAACGGCATGCCCGCCTCGGCCAGCTTGCCGTGGAAGTGGATCGCCTCCTCCGACGGGTCGTGGCGCGGGGAGGAGACGATCAGGAACGTCGTCGCGGGGTCCTCGAGCAGCGCGCCGACGCGATCGGCGCGCTCCATGAAGCCGTCGATCATCCCGCCGAGCGTGCGGAAGAACACCGACAGGTCGTGCAGCAGGTCGACGCCGGTCACGCGCTGCAGCAGCGAGAAGACGACGCCGGTCCCGCGGCCCAGCACCTTGCCGGACAGGCCCGCCGGGCGCAGGAACATGCGGATCGCGCGGCCGCCGAAGAAGCCCTTCAGCCGCTGCGGGGCGTCGAGGAAGTCGAGCGCGTTGCGCGACGGCGGCGTGTCGAGCACCAGGAGGTCGAAGCGGCCCTCCTGGTCGAGCTCGTAGAGCTTCGCGATCGCCGTGAACTCCTGGGAGCCGGCCACCGCGCTCGAGAGCTGCTGGTAGATCCGGTTGGCGAACACCTCGTCGCGGGTCTTCTCGTCGGGGGCGAGGCGCTCGATCAGCGAGTCGAAGGTCCGCTTGGCGTCGAGCATCATCGCCCACAGCTCGCCCTCGACCTCCACGCCGTGGGAGGAGAAGCGCTCCGGGTCGACGAGGCGCGGCTCGTTCCCGAGCTCCTCGAGACCGAGCGAGGTCGCGAGCCTGCGAGCCGGGTCGATCGTGACCACGGCGACGCGCAGGCCGCGCTCGGCCATGCCCATTCCGAGGGCCGCGGCGGTGGTCGTCTTCCCGACGCCGCCGGACCCGGCGCAGATGACGATCCGCTTCCCGGCGATCAGCCCTTCGACAGAGGTCATCGCGCTGACAAGTCGGCGGCCACCATCGCGACCAGAGTACGCGAGGTGACAAAACCGACGAATGTCGGTCCCGCCTCCGGCACGTCTGTGGGTGCGAGCTAGATCAGTCCTTCGCGGACGGCGAACGCGACGGCCTGGGAGCGGCTGCGCGCGTTGAGCTTCGTGACGACGTCGTGCAGCACGTTCTTCACCGTGCGCTCGGAGTAGCAGAGCTGCTGTGCCACCTCCCTCGTCGGATGACCATCGGCGATCAATGACAGGACCTGCTGCTCACGATCGGTGAGGGTCGCATGCTTGGCCCGGCCGTTGGTGCCGTTGAGCTCGATCGCGGCGGAGCGCACGATGCTCCCGAGGAGCTCCGGCGTGACGACGCCGGCGCCGCTCGCGGCGGCCTGGACTGCGGCTGCGAGGCCGTCCATCGTCAAGGTGTCCTTGCGCAGGTAGCCGATCGCGCCCGCCTGCATCGCGCGGAGCACGTTGTCCTGCGAGCAGTCGGAGGTGCAGACCATCACGTTCGCGCCGGTGGACTCGGTCACCGCGCCGATGAAGTCAGGCCCCCCTGGCATCGCATGATCGAGGATCACCAGATCGGTCTCGAACAGCCCTGGGTCTTCCCAGGCATCGCGCACCGACTCGGCATGCCGGACGGACTCGACGCCGTCGAGCAGCTCCAGACAGGCCGCAAGGCCACGCCGGTAGATCGTGTGGGGGTCCAGGACGAACAGCTTCAAACTTCGTGCCTGCCTTCGCGTCCGTGCGCAGAGAGTTGCCGTGCTCGTGGGGTGCGGCGATACTACGCCCAGCCCCGCCGCAAGGAAAGAGCGTTGCCATCGGACACGGCGGGATCCACCACTTGAACAAGAACGAGAAGCGAACGGCTGACAGCCCGGCAGGGGCGGGGTCGGAAGGGACAAGGAGGGGCTGACCCGCATGCCGGACGTCATGAAGACAGTCGGTCGGTACGAGATCCTGCGAGAGCTGGGGCGGGGCGGCATGGCGCTCGTCTATCTCGCGCGCCAGACGGATCTGGACCGCTTCGTCGCGCTCAAGGAGCTGGGCGCCTTCCACGCCTCCGACGCCTCGTTCGCCCAGCGCTTCCTCCGGGAGTCGCGGGTCGCCGGCTCGCTCAGCCACCCCAACATCGTCACGGTCCACGACTACTTCGAGCACGAGGGCACGCCCTACATCGCGATGGAGTTCGTCGAGCGCGGATCGCTGCGCCCGTACGTCGGACAGATGACATTGGCCCAGATGGGAGGGGTGCTCGAGGGCCTCCTCGCCGGGCTCACGAACGCCGAGCAGAACGGCATCGTGCACCGCGACCTGAAGCCCGAGAACCTCATGGTCACCTCGGACGGGCGCGTGAAGATCGCCGACTTCGGCATCGCCAAGGCGACCACGAAGATGCAGACCGGCGCCTTCCTGACGGCGACGGGCACGACGGTCGGCACGCCGACCTACATGGCGCCCGAGCAGGCGATGGCGCAGGACATCGGCCCGTGGACGGATCTCTACTCCGTCGGCTGCATGGCCTTCGAGATGTTCACGGGCAAGGTCCCGTTCCACGACTCCGACGCGCCGATGGCGATCCTGCTCCGCCACGTCAACGAGCCGATCGCGCCGGTGAAGTCGATCGACCCGTCGATCGACGAGGGCATCTCGGACTGGATCGAGAAGATGCTCGTCAAGGACCCGACGCAGCGGACCCAGTCCGCGGCCGACGCGTGGGACGACTTCGAGGAGATCATCATCGGGCTCCTCGGCCCGCGCTGGCGCCGCGCCGCGCGGCTGGTGGAGCGCCAGGAGAGTCCCGACAGCCCGAACCCGCTGACGCCGGCGCCGTTCCAGGGGACCAGCGCGGGCGCCTCGGCCTCGGACGAGTTCCAGAGCTTCGCGTGGGGCCAGGCGCCCGAGACCGGCGCCGCGCCGGCGGCGCCGACGCCGTACACCCCGCCGCCGCAGGACCTGCCACCCGGCCCGATGGAGGAGTCGCCCGCGCCGGAGGCGCCGCCCGCGCCGCCGCGCCCGCCCCGGAGCCGACGCCCGAGCCCGCCGCGGCCGCCGGTCCCGAGGCGCCCGCCGCCCGAGGCGCCGCCCCGCGCCGCCGACCCCGGCGCCGCCCGAGCGCGAGCTGCCGTCCGACGAGCCGATCGCCGACTCGGAGTTCGTCACGTTCGGCGGGCCCGCCCCGTCGCCTCCGACCGACGCGCTGATCCCGCCGCCCGCGGATGCCGCGCCGCCGGCCGTCACGCCTCCGCCCGTCGAGGAGGTCGCCGAGCCGGAGCCCGAGCCCGCGCCGGAGCCGCCGGCCCCCGAGCCGGAGCCCGCGCCCGCGCCCGAGAGCGACCCCGGCTTCGAGACGTTCATCGCGCCGCCGCCGCCGCGGCCGCCCGCCGAGGACCTCGGCACGGACGCCCTGCGCGGCCTGACCGACCCTGGCGCCGCCGACGCCGCGCCGCCGAGCCGGAGCCGGTCGCGCCGGAGCCCGAGCCGGAGCCGGAGCCCGCCGCGGCCGCCCCGCCGCCGCCTCCGCCCGCGCCCGAGCCGGTCGCGCCGCCTCCGCCTCCGCCGCCGGCCCCCGAGCCCACGACGCCGACGCCCGAGCCGGTCGCCGCCGCGCCCGCGCCGCCGGCCCCGGATCCCGGCGCCACGGTCATGCCCGAGGCGCTGCGCCGGCAGCCCGAGACGACCACGCCCGCGCCGAAGGCGCCCAAGAAGGAGCGCAAGCCCAAGGAGCCGAAGGCTCCGAAGGAGCGCAAGCCGAAGGAGCCCAAGGCCGCGCCGGCGCCCAAGGCGCCCAAGCGCCCAAGCGCCGAAGGCCCCGCGCGAGCCCGGCGCGCCGAGCAAGGCGTTCCCGATCGCGCTCGCCGCCGGCGCGGTGATCGCCATCGTGCTCGGCTTCGTGCTCGGCGGCTCGGGCGGCGGTGACGACGGCGGCGGCTCGCAGAACGCCTCCTCCGGCGCGCTCAACGTGTCCGCCGAGTCCGGCGCGGCGTCCGTCAAGGTGCCGTCGGACTGGAAGAAGATCGCCACCGCGCCCGACGTCCCCGGCCTCTCGGTCGAGCGACCCGGTCGCGTACGCGAAGGCCGGCAAGGACGGCGGGAACACCGTGCTGGTCGGCAACAGCAAGGACGCGGCGTCGAACCCGACGCTGCTCGCGCTGCCGTTCCTGCAGGGCCTCGAGAAGGTCCCGAACCCGACGCCGGTGGAGCTCGGCGACGGGATGCAGGCCTACCGCTACGACGGGCTGCGCCCGAACGGGTTCGACCGCGCGGTGACCGTGTACGCCGCGCCGACCTCGGCCGGCGTCGCGACGGTCGCGTGCCTCACGCCGCCCGCCGACACCGAGTCCTTCTCGGCGAAGTGCGACCAGATCGCCAACACCCTGGCGCTGGGCGGCGACGCGGAGCCCGGTCAGCTCGGCCCGAGCAAGGAGTACGCGGCCACCGTGAGCAAGACGCTCGGCACCCTGAGCAAGGCCGACAAGAGCGGCTCCGCGAAGCTCGCCTCCGCGAAGACGCAGAAGCAGCAGGCGTCCGCGGCGCGCTCGCTGAGCGCCGCCTACAACAAGGCGGCCAAGTCGATGGCCGGCGCCGACGTGCCTCCCGCCGACAAGAGCGCCAACGCCGCCCTCGTCAAGGGCCTGCGCAGCACCGGCGCGGCCTACGCGAAGCTCGGCAAGGCGGCGGCCGGGAACAACAAGGGCGACTACAACAAGGCCCGCGGCGACGTGGCGTCCGGCCGGAAGGCGATCGCGACGGCCCTCGGCCGCCTCAAGATCGCCGGCTACGACGTGGCGACCTAGCCTCGGGAAGCGAGCGAGAACCATCATGCAACCACGTCAGATCGGCATCCTCGCCGTCGCGGTCATCGCGGCGTTCGCCGTCGCGTTCGGCATCGGCAAGGCCGCCGGCGGCGATGGCGGCGCCACGCCCGCCAAGGCGTCGGCCGCGTCCGGGACGAAGGCGCTCAAGCTCGCGCCCGTGAAGATCTCCTCGACGATCGAGAGCGGCGCCGCCGTCCCCGCGCTCCAGGGCGCGCCCAAGAAGAAGAAGACGCCGAAGAAGACGTCCACCCCGGCGCCCGACACCGACACCAGCGGCCCGGACCCCACGCCGGAGCCCGACACGAGCACCGACCCCGTGCCGACGGCCGTGGCCACCCCGGTCCCGACGGCCGTCTGCCGAGCAACACGCCCGATCCCAACGACTGCTTCGATTGCGGCGGCCAGGGCGGCAGCGGCGGCGTCGGCGAGGGCTAGCCGGCCCGGAAAGCGAGACAGGAGCTCCATGCAGCCACGTCAGATCGGCATCCTCGCCGTCGCGGTCATCGCGGCGTTCGCCGTCGCGTTCGGGATCGGCAAGGCCGCCGGCGGCGGGGGCAGCGACCCGAAGCCCGCCAAGGCCAGCTCCGCCGCCGGGACCAAGGCGCTCGAGCTCGCGCCCGTGAAGATCTCCGCGACGATCGAGAGCGGCGCGGCCGTGCCCGCGCTGAAGAAGCCGCCCGAAGAAGAAGAAGGCCGAGACGCCCGCCCCCGCGCCCGACAGCGGCGGCGGTGGCGGCAGCGGCACGACGCCCGATCCGGGCACCGGCGGCGACAGCGGCACCGCGCCCGACCCCGTTCCCCGCAGCCGAACCCCCAGCCCAACCCGCAGCCGAATCCGCAGCCCAACCCGGATCCGGACGACGGCGGTGGCGGCGGTGGCGGCGGCGGCGGTGGCGGCGGCGTCGGCGAGGGCTAGCGCAGGAGCCTGCGCGCCTCGTCGAGGCGCAGCTGGTAGCGCCCGCGGTACTGCGCCGCCGGGCGCTCGATGTCGGCGATCCAGTTGCCCCACGAGCCGGGGTCCTTGCCGAAGTTCGCGTCGCCGGCCGCGATCGCGTTGCGCTTGACGGCCAGCGCCTGGTCGATGAACCACTTGGCCTGCAGGTTCGGGTCCTGGCGGTAGCCCTTGTACTCGGCCACCTTGTCCCAGATCCCGACGCGCATCTGGAAGAAGCCGGCGGAGTCGGCATCGCCGCCCTTGACGTTCTTGATGTCGGACTCCACCAGCGAGGCCATCACCGGCAGCTCGGGCGGGAGCCCGGCCTTCTTGGCCTCGTTGGAGAGCCAGGCGGCGAGCTCGGCCTGCGACGCGCGGTCGCCCGGGTAGTCGCCGATCGGCCCGACGTCGGCGAGCGCGAGCTCGTTGGACGGGACCGCGTCGCCCGGCTGCTGGACCATGTCCTGGTCCGAGGGCGCGGCGGACGGCGGGGGTCGCAACCGCGGGCGCGCGAGGGTGCGTCGGCCGGCCCGGCCTTCGCCTCCTTGGGGTCGATCGCCTTCATGAACTTCACCGTGGAGCTTGTGCTTCTTCTGCGCGTCCTCGGCCTTGACGGACATGAACTGCCCGCTGTCGCCGCGCCGTGCTTCGGCGGCGTCGCGCGCTGCCGCGGCCTCTGCCTTCGCCACGGCGGCGGGATCGACGGCGGCGGCGGCTGCCGGCGCCGCCGCGGCCGCGGCGGGAGCAGCTTCGGCGGGGGTGGTCGCGTCGGCCGCCGCCCCTGCCGCGGCGTCGCCCGCCGGCGTGGTGGCGGCGTCGGATACGGACGGGGCGGCCACGTCCGAGCCCTCCTGCACCGGCCCTTGGGCGGTCGGCCCGACGAGCGGGGTCCCCGTCGGCTTCGGCGCATCCGCCGAGGCCTCGCCGCTGATCCGCAGGAACTTGACGTTGGCGTCGCCCATCTGCCGCGGCACGCTGAGCACCGCGTCCTGGTAGTTGCCCTCCAGGGCGGTGAACTTGTCGCCCTCGACCTTGCTCGCCAGGAAGCCGATGTGGCCGTCCGAGGCGAAGTCCTCCTGGCCGCCCCAGTCGTAGGTGACGATGTCGCCGGGACGGGCGTCCTCGGGGCTGACGACCGAGAGGCCGTTCGTGCCCGCCTCCGCGGCGCGCACCCACGTCTGCACCGCCGCCCAGCCGCCGCCGTCCATCTTGCGGCCCGACTGCTCGAGCGACCAGGTCACGAAGCTCGCGCACCACGGGTTGCCGGGAGCGACGCCGGCCGACGCGAGGTACTTGTTCACGTCGGCGCCGGTGTTGACGCCCGTCTCCTTGACGCCCTTCGCGAGCTCCTGCTTGGCGACCTCGAGCGCGGACGCCCCGAGGCCGCTCGAGCCGGACGCGGTTGCCGTCGCGGCATCGGCGACCACCGCGGGCGCCGTGCCAGGCGCGGCCACCGCGCTCGCAGGGCCGGCCGGAGGCTGCACGGCCCTGAAGGCGCCGGAATCGGACACCTTCATCGGCGCATCCGCCGCCCTCTGCGCGTCCTCGGCCTTGACGGACATGAAGCTGCCGGAGTCGCCGGGCTTGGCCTTGGGCTCGGCGACGGCCGCGGCGGCGGCGGGCTGGCCGGGTGCGGCGGCGGCCGTGGCGGCGGCGGGGGCGGGGGCCTGGAAGCCGGCCGGCGGTTCGCCGTCGAAGGCGACGTGCAGGTGGTCCTGGTGGGCGCCGTCGGTGAAGAAGCCCTCCGCGCCGATCTGGAAGGGTGTGCCGACCTCGGTCGGGCGCAGGTCGCCGGTGATGTTGGCGATCTCGCTGGCCAGCTCGCGGGCGGCGGGGCTGCCGGAGTTGACGATCTCGCCGTCGACGCGCGCGATGTCGATGCCGCGCCCGACGAAGTGGTTGGAGACCGAGCCGCCCGAGGTGAACTGGTCGTGGCCGGTCTTGATCACCGACAGCTCGATCTTGTGCTTCTCGGTGAGCTTGTCGAGCAGCGCGATCATCCGCGGGTCGACGTCGCCGCCGCCGATGTCCTTCTGCGCGTCGGCGTCGAGCACGAGGTTCTTGTTCTCGAGCAGCGCCTTGGCCGCCGCGTCACCGCCCCCACCACCGGCCGGCGGGCTCGACCGCGCGCCGGGGCGCCGGCCTGCGGCTCCGACCGCGGGCGCCGGCACGGCGCTCGGCGGACGGCTGTCGGCCGGCGCTCTTGAGCAGGCCCTGGGCCTCGTCGAGCTGGAGCTGGTAGCGGCCGCGGTACTGCTCGGCGGGGCGCTCGACGTCCGCGATCCACTCGCCGAAGGAGTTCGGGATCGTCGATCGGCTTGCCGGCCGCGACGCGGGCGTCCTTGACGGCCTCGGCCTGGTCGAGGAACCACTTGACCTGCAGCTCGGGCTTGTCCGGGTAGCCGGCGTACTCGCCCTGGTTCCAGATGCCGACGCGCATCTGGAAGAAGCCGACCGAGTCGGCGTCGCCGCCCTGGATGTTCGTCAGGCCGGACTCCACGAGCGAGGCCATGACGGGAAGCTCCGGCGGCAGGCCGCGGGCCTGCGCCTGCTTGGCCATCCAGGCGGCGAACTCCTCCTTCGACGCGTCGTCGCCCGGGTAGGCGTCCGCCACGCCGGAGAAGTCCCCGGCGACGCCGGCCGCCGGGTCGGGCGCGGGCGCCTGCGCCGCCGCGGCGGGCGCCGGCTTGGCCTCCTTGACGGCCATGAACGCGCCCGAGTCGGACGCCTTGGGCTTCGCGGTTCGGCGCGTCCTCGGCCTTGACGGCCATGAAGCTGCCCGAGTCGCCGGGCTTGGCCTTGGGCTCGGCGACGCCGCGGCGGCGGCGGGCTGGCCCGGGTGCGGCGGCGGCCGTGGCGGCGGCGGGTGCGGGTGCTTGGAAGCCGGCCGGCGGTTCGCCGTCGAAGGCGACGTGCAGGTGGTCCTGGTGGGCGCCGTCGGTGAAGAAGCCCTCCGCGCCGATCTGGAAGGGCGTGCCGACCTCGGTCGGGCGCAGGTCGCCGGTGATGTTGGCGATCTCGCTGGCCAGCTCGCGGGCGGCGGGGCTGCCGGAGTTGACGATCTCGCCGTCGACGCGCGCGATGTCGATGCCGCGCCCGACGAAGTGGTTGGAGACCGAGCCGCCGGAGGTGAACTGGTCGTGGCCGGTCTTGATCACCGACAGCTCGATCTTGTGCTTCTCGGTGAGCTTGTCGAGCAGCGCGATCATCCGCGGGTCGACGTCGCCGCCGCCGATGTCCTTCTGCGCGTCGGCGTCGAGCACCAGGTTCTTGTTGTCGAGCAGCGCCTTGGCCGCCGCGTCACCGCCGCACCGCCGGCTCCACCGGCGGCGCCGCGGACGCGGCCGGGCCGCCGCGGGGGCGCGCGGGCTGCTGAGCGGCGGGCGGCGGCTCGGGCGCGTCCGTCCCGCCCGGCGCGACGTCCTCGGCCTTCGCCGGCGTGATGACCGCGTCCGCGTCGGGCATGTCGCTGGTCTCGGGGATGTCCTTGGCGTCGTCCTTGATCTTGGAGACCGCCTCCTTGACCTCCTCGGCCTGCTTGGTCTTCGGGTCCTCGGCGGCCGCGATCTTGTCCGCCGCCTCCTTGCCGGGTCCGGCTCGGGCTCCTTGGCGGCGCCGCCGTTCTTGGCCTCGGCGGCCTCCTTGGCGGCGGCCGCGACCTTCTCGGCGTCGACGGGCGCGGCCGGAGGAGGCGGCGGCGGCGGAGGGGCGGCACCGGCCTCGGCGGCGCCCGCCCCGCCGGCCGCGCCACCGCCCGCGCGCCGTTGGCGGCATCGGCCGCGCCGTCGCCGTTGGCGGGCGCCGGGGGCGGCTCTGACGCCGGCGGCGACCCGGCGAGCGCGCCCTTGAGGTCCAGCGGCACGCTGAGGGCGGGGAGGTTGACCTTGCTCAGGACGTCGCCGACCACCCCGGGCACGTCCTCGATGTGCGGCATCACGTGCTCGCCGAACTGGTAGACGCTCACGCCCTCCATGGCGGCGGCCATCATCACGCCGGCCAGGCTGGACTTCGACTCGCGGTTCTCCAGCGTCATCATCGCCTTGCCCGCCCCGAGCGACATCTCGTCGGCGAGCTGGTCCAGCCCGGCGTTGCGGCACGCGGTCGCGGGGTCGCGCCGGAACTCGGCGCGGAACGCCGGGTCGCTGAGCAGTCGCTCGATCAGCTGGGCGGCGATGTCGGCTTCGGACGTGGCCACGTCACGCTCCGCGCACTCGCGTCATCAGGGGCTTGCGCGAGCACGACGATCGCAGGGATGAAGAACGCCACCCAGAGGGTGATCAGCACGGTCCAGACCACGTAGTCGGCGGCGAAGTTGTCGATTATCGGCTTGTATCGGAGCGTCATGAAGATCGCGCAACCCGCGAACACGACGGTCCACACGAGGCCCCAGATGCCGTAGCGGGCGAGCACGGGGGAGTCGGTCTCGTCGTTCTTCTGCCCCGACAGCCGGCGTGAGAGCTGCGCCTTCGCGCGCCGGCGCAGCCCCGGCTCGCGCAGCACGTCGACGAGGATCTGGTAGCCGTCACGGTCGATGAACGGGTTGAGGTTGAAGAACGCGCCCACGTAGGCGGCGAAGGCGAGGTTGAAGAAGATGTCGCGCACGGTGCCGTCGGGGAACAGCAGGCAGCAGAGCGAGAAGATCGCGCCGAGCGAGAAGTCCGACACGGGCCCGGCCGCGCTGATGGCGATCCGGCGGCGGCGGGGCTCGAACCACGCCTCGGAGGTGTCCACGAAGGCGTAGGGGAAGATGAACATCAGCTTGAGCCCGGCGCGCTCGACCTTGCGCCCGTACGAGGCCATCGCCATGCCGTGCGCGCACTCGTGGACGAGCACGACGAGGAAGCGGCCGCCGAGGAACACCAGGCCGCCCAGCCCGAACTTGTTCGCCACGACGAACGGCGTCCCGTAGCGGCCGGCGATCAGGTAGCCGAAGATGCCGAGCCCGGCCACGATCAGCGTCGCGATGAAGATCAGCGCAGGGCGGGTGAACAGCACCCACCCGCCGGCCCGGTAGAGCCGCTCGAAGAAGGTCCCCAGGCCGGAGAACGTCTTCGAGCGTGGGGTGAAGAGCCGCTGCAGCAGGCTCTTCGGCGCCTCCTCGCCGCCGTCCGGGGTCGCCTTCGCGACACCGGCCAGGAATCCGCGCTCGCCGAGGTCGGCGAGCAGGCGCGCGAGCCGCGCGGGCCCGAGGCCGCCGAAGCGCTGCTCGGCCTCGCCGATCAGGTCCACCAGCGAGCGCGTGCCGTCGAACAGCTCGAACAGCTGCGCGTCGTTGTCGCTGAGGCGCAGGAACGTCCCGCTGTGGAGGTCGCGCAGCACCCAGCGCTTGTTGCCCTCGGACGCGTCGAGGCGCTTGAGCGCGTAGCCGGAGCGGACGCGCGGGCGCATCCCGAACTGCGTCGCCTGGCTCGTGACGCTCGGCGCGCCCATCGCCGGCACCACGAGGCTGGCGCCCGGCCGCACGACGATCGTGCGGCCCGCCTCGGCCGTCTCGCGGCGGCGCTCGACGAGCAGCTCCTGGTCGCCGAGCCGCAGCTTCGAGCCGTCGCGCAGCTCGATCGGCGCCGAGATCCGCGCGCCGTCGACCCACGTGCCGTGGCTCGAGCCGGCGTCCTCGAGCACCGCCGTCCCGCCGCCGTTGCCCGAGATCTTCGCGTGCACGCGCGAGACGGTCGGGTCGTCGAGCACCAGCGTCGAGCCGGGCGCGCGCCCGATCGTCATCTCGGTCACGACGGGCACCCGCGTCCGGTCGCCGAGCACGAGCTCCAGCGGCGCCTCATGCCCGCTGACGGGCATGCCGCAGCCGAGGCAGAAACCGGCGCCCCGGTCGAGCTGTCGCCGGCAGCTCGGGCAGAGCATGGCTACTGCCCGAGTTGGAGCGGCTGCGACGCCGGGTTGTCGCCGATGGACGCGATCTGCTCCTGGGCCTCCGGCTTGTTGATCGGGAAGTGGACCAGCGAGCCGTTCGGCTCGTCGCAGATCTCGTCCGCCTGGACGGCGAAGAGCTCCTTGCTGTCGCTGCGCCACGCGAGCTTGCAGGCGCGCACGCCCGTGCTCTTCGCGTTGGTCATCAACAGGTCGCCGGGCTTCGCCAGGTAGACGAAGAACGGCCCGCCGCCCTGGTTGGAGACGAGCGCAAGGCGCTTGCCGTCGGGTGAGACCGCGGCGTCGAGCACGCCCTCGTCGCTCTTCGACGTGTCGGTGACGAGCTTGCCCTTGCCCCAGTCCTTCTTCTCGGGCGAGAACGGCTTCTTCGAGCGCCAGCGGTACATCCCGAACGTGCCTCGCTCCTCGACGCCGAAGGCGAGGATCTCCTTGCCGTCCGGCGACCAGTGGATCGAGCGCGTGACCGAGAACTTCGGCTCCTTGATGCACTGGATGGGCTCCATGCCCTTCCCGGTGATCTGGCCGAAGCAGAGGTCGCTGTCGGTGTCGGTGCGACGGTCCATGGCGAGCACGTTGACGTCGGCGGTCGGCGCCCACGCCAGGTCGCCGTAGAAGTCGCCCTCGGCGGTCAGGTCCTGCGCCGTGGCGTCCGGCTTCGTCATGTCCTTGAGGAAGATCCGCCCGCCGCCCACGTACGCGACGCGGGTGCCGTCGGCGCTCCAGGTCGGGTCCTTCTCGCGCAGCGGGCCCTTGGCGATGGCCGGGAACGGGTCGCCGGTGACGCCGTTGACGAGCTTGATGTTCTTCTCGTCGTCGAACGCGAGCTTCGGGGAGCCGGCCGAGACCAGCAGCTTGACCTTGTCGCCCGCCTTGACCTTGGTGCCGCCGGGCGGCTCGGTCGCGAACAGCGTGCCGGGCTTGGAGGCGTCGAACTGGCGCACCTGCTCGGGCACCAGGCCGTCGTCGCCGAGCTTCTGGGCGAAGTCCGCGAGCTGCGCGCCGGCGATCGCCGGGACGACGAGGTCCTCGCCGCCACCGCCGCCGCCGCCTCCGCCGCCACCGCCGCCTCCGCCACCGCCGGCACCGCCGTCCTCTCTTCTTGGCGTCGCCGCCCTTCTTGCCGTTCGGGTCGGCGAAGAAGACGTCGACGGGCTTGCCCTCGGGGACGATCTCGTCGGCGGCGGGGATCTGGCTCTCGATCTTGCCCTCCGGATCGGGCGGCTGCGGGGACGACTGCCCGAGCGAGAGCTTCTTGTCGCGCAGTGCGCGCCTCGGCGTCGGTCAGCGTCATGCCGGTCACGTTCGGGACGCTGATCTTGCCGTCGCCGACGGCGATCAGCACGGTGACCTCCTCGTCCTCCTCGGCCTTCTCGCCGGCCTTCGGCGTCTGGCCGACGATGGAGCCGGCGGGCGCCTTCGGGTCGACCTTCTCCTTCGTGGTGCCCGCGAGCTTGAGCTTGGCCTCGGTGAGGGTCTCCTCGGCCTCGAAGGTCGACTTCTTGCCGACGAGGTCGGGGACGACGACGTTGCGCGGCAGGAGCATGTAGAGCAGCACGGCGAGCGCGGCGATCGCGATCGCGACGGGGACCAGCCACCAGGGCAGCCACGGCTTCTGGCGGAAGACGCCCTGGGAGGGCAGCAGCGGACCGGACGGCGCCGACGACGAGCCGCTCGAGCCGAGCTTGCCCTTGAGGCTGTTCATGTCGACGTTCATCTGCTTCATCTGCGGCCCCTGCATCTGGGGGCCTTGAAGCTGCGGCTTGCGGAAGGAGATGCCGCCGGGGCCGATGTTCATGCCGGGCTCGTAGACCTGCGGCTTGTAGACGCGCGGGCCGTAGACGCCGGGGACGCCGTCGGCGCTGCGGCGCCGGAACAGGCCCTTCTTCTTCGGTCGCGCCCGACGGCGCGCCCTTGAGCGCGTCGGCGCTGGTGGGCTCGGCGGCCAGGCGCTCCTCGGCCTCGTCGCCGGTCAGCGTCTTGACCGACAGCCGGCGGTCCTGCGGGCGCCCGATCCAGATCTGCTTGGGCGGGCGGACCTGCATCGCAGTCGTGACGGTCTGCCCGGGCGGGATCTCCGACGGGGGGCGGTTGAAGCCGAACTGCCAGCTCGCCGTCGGGGTCCTCTCCCTCGAGCGCGACGAGCACGGGCGCGTTGGCCTTGTTCTCGACCGCGACGTCGAAGTTGGCCTTGCGGCGGCCCTTGGCGCGCTCGGGGCGCACCTTGGTCGTCGTCTCGGCGTAGGGCTTGATGACCAGCGCCAGGGGCGCGGCCGCGGCGGTGACCTCGTTGGCCTTGGAGTGCGCGACGATCTTGAGGTCCCACATCTTGGCCTCGGCGTCGGGCGTGCGCGGCGGGTGGAGGTGGATCTCCACCTCCTGCTCATACGTGCCGCCGGTCCCGAACGGCACCAGGTAGACGGTGTCGGGGTAGATCGACCACCAGTCCTCGGGCAGCCCGTCGACGCGCAGCTGGTAGTTGTCGACGATGCCGCTCTGGTTGCGCACCAGCGCCAGCACGCGCTCGCGCTGCCCGGGCTCGACGGCCGTGGCGAGCGTCTGCTCCTTCTCGGCGTCGCGATCGGGCAGGCGCAGCGTGATGCGCGCCATGTCGGGGTCCTGGAACGCCGCCGCCTGCTGCGGCGGTTTGGCCGGGACTGCGGCCTGGACGGCCGTCTTCGGGCGCCGCGGCCGGACGGCTGCGCCGGCGGGCGCGGCCGGAGCCGCGGGAGGCTGGGGCGGAGGTGCCGCGGTCGAACTTCCGCCGAGTGGGTCGCCGGTTGTCAGACCGCTGCCATTCCCGTTGGGCGCCGGCGGGGCGTCGGCGGGCGGGGTCTGGTTGACCTGAGGAGCGGGAGCGGCGGGAGGCGGGGGCGGCGCAGCGGGCGGCTGGGCCGGCTGGGCCGGAGCCGCGGAGGCGGGCTCGCCGGCGGCGGGGGCCGGCGGCGGCGAGGCGGGCTGAGCAGCCTCGGCGGCGGCTTGTGCGGCCATCTCCGGGGTGATCGCCTGCACGTAGCCCGTGGGCTCCCAACGCAGGTATTCGCCGCACTCGCAGAAGTCGCGGTCGGGCGGATTCTCCAGTCCGCAGCTCTGGCAAGTCCTCATGACGTGTCTTTCTTCTTCGGTGCCTTCACCCGTAGTCGGTAGGAGGTTCCTACCGGCTTGTGTTGCTCTATGCAACGGGCGATGGCCGCCTGAACGTCCTCTCCCACGGGCTTGTCGCAGTAGACGACGAACGACGGCGGAGGTGCCTCGACCGGGTGTTGCTCGAGGCTCCAGCGGACCCCTCCCTGGTCCTCGATGCGCAGCGGTACGTCGGGGAACGACAGCTCCAGCGCGAGCTCGATGCCCGCCACCGTGCCGCGCTTGCGGCCGAGGTCGGCGGCGCGCCGGACCATCTCGCGCTGGTGGCGGATCTCCTGGGACTCGTTGATGTCGACGCCGAGCCAGGCGGCGAGCAGGTTGAGGATGTCGCGCGGCGCGTGGTCGGGGTCGAAGTGCGCGGGAAGCGCGTCGAGCACCGCGACGATCGGGTCGAGCACCGACTCCAGGCCGCCGATGAAGCGCATCCCGAAGTCGCTCTCCTGGTAGACGGCCGGCAGGCCGCCGCGCAGGTACGCCCGGCTGGAGGCGACCGGGGGCGTCTCCTTCGGCCCGGCCGACAGCCGGATCATCATCGTGCCGAAGCCGGCCCCCGTGAAGGTCTTGAACTCCTCGCCGGTGGAGTCGCCGTTGCTGCCAGCGCCGTCGGACATCAGGACATCAGTCCTCGCGGTGCGTCGCCTTGACGATGTGCTGGCCGGAGGCCATCAGCTCATCGGCCTCGAGCACGATGTGCGTGCCCGCGGGCTTGGACGACTGCTCGCCGGTCTCGAGGTTCGTCTCGTAGATCCGCAGGATCTTCACGAACTCGACGCCGTCGACGGCGTGGACGATGCCGTACAGCTCGCCCTGGTTGAGCGCGCGGCCGAACGTCCAGCCCGGCCCGACCCCGCCGGCGTTGCCGCCCACGAGCGGGTTCAGGTACGTGTAGAGCGCGTGCGCGACGTCCTCCTCGACGCGCGCGGTGTCGGCGAGCGGGGAGGCCTGGAGGTTGACCACGACCGAGAGGCCGCGGAACCGGCACGGGAGCAGCTGGACCGTGGTGCCGATCAGCCGCCGCTCGTCGAGGTACTCGGCGACCTCGGTCATCAGCGCCTCGTCGGGGACCAGCTCGTCGTAGCGCAGCTGGCGGTCGGCCGGGAGCACGCGCGGGACGATGTGCAGCGGCACGGCGCCGCCCTCGCGCGGCGGGATGCAGACCGCGCGCGCGACGCGCGGGCTCGCCTCGCCGGCCAGGAACTCGAAGTCCTCCGCGGTGACCGCGCGGTAGCGGCTGCGGATCTCCATCGACGCGCGCTCACGCGCGTGCGTGAGGCCCTCGGCGTCGACGCCGCCGACGGCCGGGTCGGGGTTGGTGACCGTGTCGATCCCGGCGAGGGTGCTCTTGAGGACGGTCAGCGTCCCCGCGGTCACGTTGCCCATGCGCCCGCCGCCGTGGCGGTAGCGCGTGAAGCGCAGCACCGCGCCCTTGGGCGGGACGGCGCCGTACTGGGTCCAGCCGCCGTCGGTCTCGCGGATCGCGGGGCCGAGCTCGATGTCGCCCGAGACGACGTCGAGGTTGAAGTGGCGGTCGAACTCGGTCGAGCCGACGAAGTCGTCCTTGAGCTCCCAGCGGGCCCAGTCGCCGGACTCGGGGTCCTGGACCTCGAGGGTCTCGCCCGCCATCGGCTTGAGCACCGGCGCGTTGCGCAGCGGGTGCACCTGGCCGGGCGTGCCGTCGGAGACGCCGACGATCTCGGAGGTGATCTGCGACGCGTGCGTGGCGGGGAGCCGGCAGCCGACGGCGCCGGCCGTGATCGAGTAGATCTCGGGCGGCTGCGAGTACGTCGTCGCGGGGCCGCCGTAGCGGGTCTTGTCGTCGACCCGGCAGCGCAGCCAGTGCATGCGCCGGCCTGCCAGCGGCTGGATCGCCGAACGCGGCGGCAGCTCCAGCAGGACGGTGCCCGAGCCGTAGTTGAAGCCGCCGGTGAGGTCCTCGAGCACCTCGGCCTCGAGCCACTCGCCGTCGCCCTGGGAGACCTCCCAGCGCAGCGGCGGGTCCTCGGGGTTCACGCCGGCGCCGCGCGCCTGCGAGGCGTCGACGTCGACCTCGATCAGCAGGCGCCCGAGCGACTCCTCGAAGCCGAGGTACAGCGCGTCGCCGACGGCCGGCGGGTTGGCGAAGGCGAGCTGGTCGCCGCCGGACGGCTTGGCGACGCCGTCGGCGAGCCCGATGCTCTTGACCTGGCCGCCGCGCTGGAGCACGTAGGCGTCCGGCAGGGCGACGGGGATCGTGAAGTCCTCGTCGACCTGGAAGACGATCGACTCCTCGGTCGCCGTCCGCGGCGTCCCGACCTCGGTCGCGCCGCCCTGGATGAGCAGCGGCTCGCTCGCCACGTCGGCGAGGCGGAAGCGCAGGCTGGTCTGCGCCGCGCTCGGGCCGTCGAGGCGGATCCCGAGCAGCTCCAGCAGCGCGACGTGGAGCTTGTCCGGCACGCGGTTGAGCCGGTAGATCGTCATCTCGGTCATCCACGCGAACAGCTCGATCAGCGTGATGCCGGGGTCGGAGACGTTGTGCTCGGTCCACTCCGGGCACGCCCGGGTGATCTTCATCCTCGCCTCGGAGACCAGATCCTGGAAGCGGCGGTCGTCGAGTTCAATCTCCGGCAGCTTCACTCGAGCTCCTCCGCGGGAATCACGTAGAACGGATAGACCAGGTTGCGCATCGTGTTGGTGGCCCGCACGCGGTAGCCGATGTCGATGATCAGCCGCCCCTCGTCGACCTCGTCGAGCCCGAAGACGACGGACTCCACGACGACGCGCGGCTCCCAGCGGTCCAGCGCGTCGCGGATCGCGACCTCCATCTGCCCGACGGTCGTCGCGTCGATCGAGTCGAACACGAAGTCGTGGACGCCGCAGCCGAACTCGGGGCGCATGGGCCGCTCACCCGGCGCGGTGGCCAGGATCAGCTCGATCGCCTGCTCGATGTCGGTCTCGTCGCGGGCGAGGGCGATGCCTCCCCGGCGGTCGACCTGGAGGGGGAAGGCGAGGCCCGATCCGATGATCTCCGTCACGTTCCGAACCTATCCGATGTTGACCATGGAGCCCTTGAGATTCGCGATCCCACTGGCGTTGAGATCGAGCATCGCGCCCTTGAGCGTGGCGGGGCCCTGCGACTCGATCGAAACGGTGGCGCCCTTGAGGCTCAGGGATCCCTGGGCCTCGACCGAGATCGAGGCGCCCTTGATCGTGATGCTCGCCCCGGCCTCGACCTTGTAGCTCGATCCGGCCTTCATCTCGATCTCGCTGCCGGTCTCGACCTTCATCTTGCCGTCGGCCTTCTCCTCGCGATCGGAGGTGACCTGGATGATCAGCTTCTTGTCGCTCTTGAAGGTCATGTCGTCCTTGGAGTGGACGAAGGCCTTCTTGTTGGAGGCGACGGCGAAGCTGCCGTCCTGGCTCTGGGTGAGGTCGTCGCCGGGCTTGGCCTTGCCGTTGAACACGGCGCCGACCACGAGCGGGCGCCGCGCGTCCCCGTTCTCGAACGCGACCACGACCTCGTCGTCGACCTCGGGCAGCATCAGCACGCCGCGCTCGGCGCTGGCGGCGAGCGTCACGACGCGCGCCCAGGTGCTCTCCAGCGGCGTCGACTGGGCGGGGAGCGTCGGGTACTTGACCTTCACGCGCCCGGTTTTGTCGGGGTCGTTCACGTTGGTCACGATGCCGACAACCATGTGCCGGCTGAACTCGCGCTTCTCGGGCGGATGGACGAGGTCGAGCAGCCCGCGCTCCGAGCGCCCGGAGATGACGAAGCTCGTCGTGTAGCCCTTCTTGCCGCGATAGGCGTGCGTCGCGGACGTGACGACGTACGTCCCGCCGAACCGGGTCCCGACGCCCTTGAGCTTGAGCTTGCAGCCGGCCCTCATCTTCGGCATGCCGATGCAGCGCCCCTCCGCCTCGAAGTAGGCGTCGGCGCGGCGGTCGAGCGCGGTCTGGGCCAGCTTCTTGGCCTCGTCGCTGGTCTCGACGTGGCGGTCGGCGATCAGCACCTTCGAGTCCTGGAACTTGGCCGTGACGTCCTTGCGCTTGACCCCGGCCTCGCTCGTGGCCTCACCGGTGGACGCGTTGCCGTTGATGGTCGCCTTCGCCGCCGGGTCCCATCCGACGACGTTGACCTCGCCGGGCTGCTGGACGGTCGTCAGCCGGGGCCGGAAGCTCAGCAGCTGGTTGGCGAACTCGACCTCGATGGTCTCGCCGCCGAGATCGTCGGCCGGGCGGAACGCGTACCGGTCGTCGCTGACGAAGAAGCGGAAGTCGTGATCGCGCTCGAGCTTGGCGATCACCTCGCGCGCCGTCTCGCCGCTCTGCTGGAAGAACTTGTAACGGATCGGGCTGCTCGAAGCCGATCCCGCGAGCCCGACCTCGCCGGTGAGCGTCTGGATGATGTCGTTCGCCCCGACGTCCTGGAACGTGCGCACGTCGCGCCTGCGCTGCAGGCGGTGCGACTTGTCGAGCGCGCGGATGATCATCGTGACGCCCTGCTCGGAGAACTCCGGCTCGAGCGACACGATCTCGCCCTTGAAGACCGGCGTGCCCGTCGTCGCCTCCGGGTCGCCCATGCTGACCTCGAGCGGGTTGCCAGGCGTGAAGAGCGCGTTGTCGACGTAGGCGTGCGCGGCGTCGTTGAGCCGCACGGTCGCCGACGCCGGCAGCGACAGCGAGTCCTTGACGCGCACCTCGAGGACGTCGTTCGCGATCGCAGGGTCCACGGGCGCGCCATTGACCTTGAGGGCCAGGCTCGCGACGTGCTTGTCGGAGGTCGGGGGCATCAGCCGTCCAGCTTCGGCAGGCTCAGCGAGCGGCCTCGTCGCAGGTGGATCGGGTTCTCGATGCCGTTGGCGTCGGCGATCGCGCGCCAGACGGTGGCGTCGCCGTAGGCCTGATAGGCGATCGAGGGCAGCGAGTCGCCGTCCTTGACGGTGTGGACGCCGTGGCCGGCGTTGGCGCGCGTCGTCGGGTTCTGGCCCTGGTTGGACGCCGTTGGACGACGCGGTGCTGGCCTCGACGGCCTGCTTGAGCGTCATCTTCACGTCGGCGCGGATCGGGTCGCCGTTGGGGCGGAAGAGCTTGTAGGCGACGGTGAGCTGGGTGCAGACGGACTGGAAGGTCTGCTCGGAGCCCCACATGAAGGTGACGAACGGCGGCGAGGCCTTGGCGCCGCCCGCGCCCTGGCCGCCCTTGATCTCCATCATCCGGAACAGCGTGTTGGTCATGTCGCGCACGTGCGCGTCCTTGCCCACGCAGCGATGCGTCGAGCATGCAGGTTCAGCGTGACCTCGCGCGGGTTGCCGCCGCCGAACTGCATCTTGCCGAACGCCTTGCCGTTGACCTTCTCGTACTTCCACTCGTTGGACTTCGCGATCGAGTACTCGGTCGGGTTGAAGAGGACCGGGACCTCGCCGATGCCCTCGATGTTCAGCTTGGCCTTCTGGAACTGCTGCGGGACGGCCATCAGACCACCTTGATCCCTTCGTGGACGATCTCGATGGCCTCCGTGGCCAGCGTGTTCTGCTGCGAGTTGAACTGCGGCCCCGTCCACTTGACCGGGAAGGCGTTGGCGAACGTCCAGGTGCGTGATCGTGTCGCCGAGCTCGTTGAGCATCGTCACCGTGATGGTGGTCCGGCTCGGCCCGTTGTAGGAGTCGTCGAACCAGGTCTGGAGGTCCTTGACGGTGGTCATCCCGCGCTTGAGGACCAGGTTCGGGTGCTTCATCCGCGTCGGCAGCTTGTGGATGTAGTCGTTGCGGCCGCCCTCGTTGTAGCTGAAGGTCTCGACCTCGGCCGAGAGTCCGGACGCCTCCGTGAAGTAGCCGACGGACTTGCCCTGGATGTCCAGCTTGAACCAGATTGCGGGGTTGAAGAGCTCTTCTTTGACGGGCATGGGCAGCTCGGTGGTCTAGGGGTTGTCTCGGAGGAGGTGGCCGTTCTGCTCCAGCTCGGCCACGAGGTCGCGGCGCAGTCGCTGGAGGACCTGCTCGTACATCTCGTCTGGGTCGCTCTTGCCGCCGGCGCCGAGGGCGCCGAGCGCGTCGCCGGCGACGCCCTGGGCCGCGCCGATGGCGTCGCTCGCGACGCCGCGGGCCGCGCCGATCGCGTTGTCGGCGGCGCCGCGGGCGGAGCCGATCGCGTTGTCCGCCGCGCCGCGGGCCGAGCCGACGGCGTTGTCGGCGGCGCCCCGCGCGGAGCCGACGGCGTCGTCCGCCGCGCCGCGGGCGGAGCCGACGGCGTTGTCGACCATGCCGCGGCCCTGGCCGACCACGTCGTCGAACATGCTGCGGGTGACCGTCACCGGCGCCGTGCTGAACGGCGGGATGTAGGGGATCGCCCTCGCCCGAGAAGTCGATCGTCGCCATGCCGTCCTCGCGGTAGGCGACCTGGCCGCCGCCGGCCTCGGCCAGCGACTCGACGCCGGAGCGGGAGACCGAGCGCGGCGAGGGCGTCGGCGGCTCGGGCGGGGTCGGGACGAGCGTGAGCGCGGGGCGCGGCGCGGGCGCGGGATCGAGCGCCGGGGCGGCCGCCGCGGCGGTGGCGGTGGCGGAGCGCCGAGCGAGCGCGCCGCGCGGCTGACCGGGCCGCGGCGGCCGGCGGCCGGCCGCGCGGCGGGCGCGGCGGCGGAGCGCGAGACCTGCCGCGGGGTCGCGGCCGGCTGCGGCGCGGCGGCGGACGGGGCGACCTGGCGCGCGAGGCGCGGCGTGGCGGCGGCGCGGGGCGCGGGAGCAGCGCTCGGGGCGGCCGAGCCGGACGGCGCGGACGGCCCGGGCTCGGACGGCGCCGGCGCGGAGGCGGGAGACGGAGCCGGGGCGGGCTCGGGCGGCCGGCCGCGGACCGCGTCGACCATCCGGCCGAGCAGGCTGCGCGGCGCGGCGGTCGGCTCGGGCGCGGACTCGTCGGCGACGCTGACCGTCTCGGGGTCGAGCTCCATCGGCTCGACGTCATCGATCTCGGGCTCGATCGCCTCGGGCTCGGCGGCCTCGCGGGCGACGCGGCGCAGCGCGGGGCGCGCCGGCGCCTCGGGGGCGACGGCCTTGCGGGCCAGCTTGACCGGCACGCGCGCCGGGGCGGCCGGCGTGGACGGAGCCTGCCGGCGCGGCGGGCACGGCGGCGGCCGGGGTCTCGGCGGCGGGCGTCGGCGCGACGGAGGCCTCGGATGCGGCCGGCGCGGGCGTGCGCGAGACCTGGGGCGCGGGGGCGCTCGACGCGGGCGCGCTCGGCGGGCGCGCTCGGCGCCGGCGGGCGGATCGCCGGCGGGCGTGCGCGAGACGGACGGCGGCGTCGTGGCCGGCGGTTGCGCGGGCGGGCTCGGCGCGTCGGCGGGCGTGCGCGCGACCGACGGCTCCGACGACGACGCGGGCGTCTCGGGCGCGGCGGGCGTGTCGGCGACGGAGGCGGCTCGGCGCGGCGGGCGGCTCGTCGGCGAGGGCCGGCGCGTCGTCGGCGGCCGATCGGGCGACGGACGGCGGGCGCCGGGCTCGGCACGGGAGCGTCGGCGGCGGGCGGGGCGCTCGGCGCGTCGGCGGGCGTGCGGGCGACCGACGGGGCGTCGGCCGGCTTCGGCGCCGGGGTCGTGGGCTTGCGCGAGAGCCGGACGCCGGACGGGCGCACCGGGGCGTCGCCGGCGGGCGCGGGCGGCGCCTCGGCCGGCTTGCGCGAGACCTGCTGCGGAGCCGTGGCAGCGGGCGGAGCTGCCGGCGGCGTCGCGGGCGCGGCGGGCTTCACGGGCGCGGGCGCGTCCGCGGGCGTACGCGCGACGCTCGGGGAGGACGCGGGGGTCGGCGCCGGCGCATCCGAGGCCGGGCTCCGGGCGACGCTGGGCGACGGCGCGGGGGTCGGCGCCGGGGCCGGCGCGTCGTCGGCGGGCGTGCGCGCCACGCTCGGGGCGGCCGCGGCGGTCGGCGCGGGCGGCGGCGCCGGAGCGTCGTCGGCCGGCGTGCGCGCGACGCTCGGTGCGGCCGCGGCGGTCGGGGCCGGCGGCGGAGGCGCGTCGTCGGCGGGCGTGCGCGGCGACGCTGGGCGGGGCCGCGGCGGCGGCGGGCGCGACCGGAGCGGGCTCGGGCGCGCTCGGGCGACTTCGCCGGCGCGCCGCTGGGCGTGCGCGACACCTTCACCGGGGCGGGCGGCTCGAGTCGGCTCCATGCCCGGCAGCTGCGTGACCTCCGGGCTCTCGACCGTGCCGGGCGCGGGGCCCTCGACGATCTTGGCCGCGCGCGAGACGTCGAGCGCGCCGCGGGCCCGGCGGCGCGCGAGCTTGGCCTCGCGCGACGAGGCGTCGGGCATCTTCTCGGCCTGCGCCATCGACGTCAGGCCCTGCGAGGCGCCGGCCTGGTCGCCGAACAGGAACTCGGAGGCGAAGTCGCTCAGCTCGGGGACCTCCGGGCGGTCCGGCATCCCGGACGCGGGCTCGCGGGCGACCTCGGCGGCCGGCGCGTCGGCTCCACGCGCGGCTCCGGGAAGGCGGCGGCCGGCTCAGGCGCGTACGCCGCGGCCGCGGGGCGGCACGGCGTGCCCGGTGCCCGGGTGCGCGATCCGCGTGGACGCGGCGAGGTGCTTGGGCGCGCGCGCCTCGGTCACCTGGCGCGCGAGGTGCGGCCCGCCGCGATGGCCGTGGCGGCCGATCACGCGGCAGCGCCATCCGCACGGGCGGAAGGGAGTCTCGCGAGGTGGGGTTGGCGTCGTCGCTCATGGATCAGAAGTCGTACGAGATGGGTGCTGCTGTGGTGGGTCCGCCGGCGATCGCCTCGGCTTCGCGGAGGAAGCGGCGCCGGTCTGAGTGCTCGAGGTCGAGGATCGTGTCCAGCGGCCAGTGGAGGTGATATGCGAGCCGGGCCGTCTCCGAGAGCACTTCCTCGGGAGACGGCCGAGTCATTCCCCCAGGCGCCCGTCCTCTATCTCCGTGAGGTCGACCTCGAACTCCTTGGCGCAGTCCGGGCACGCGACCACCCCCACCGCCTCTCCGTCGGTGTTGATCCGCTCGTAGAGACGCTGGAGGTGATCGAAGTCCGCCGCGTAGAGGTTCTCCACCACGTCGGGGGTGATCTCCTGCAGGTCGCCGATCCGGGTGATCGTGCGGGCCAGCAGGAGGACCGACAGGTAGGCCTCGTTCTGACGGACCTCGACCTGCCGCAGGGGCTCGATCTCGTCGCGCGCCGTGGCCAGGCGCATCGTGCCATCACGATGCACCTGGCCCTCGCCGTCGACGTAGCCTCGCGGCAGGGTGAACGCGTACTCGGACTTCACCGGTCTTGGTGATCCGCTCCTACTGGATCTCGAAGCCCTCGTGGCAGAGGGTGATGCCCTCGACCGCGACCTCGTTGGAGTCGGCCTTGAGGCCGACGCCCGTGTACTTCTTGGGCCAGGCGTTGATGATCGAGTACGTCACGACCGGCGAGCCCATGTAGTCGAGCATGGTGACCGTGCAGTCCTTGCGCGCTTCCTTGAGCTGGCCGTCCACGATCATCTTGCGCCAGGTCCACAGCGTCTTGTCCTGATCGATGCCGCGCTTGAGCTCGATGTCGGACCACTTGCTGTTGCCCATGGCCTTGATGATGTCGGTCTTGCCGTTCGGCATCGACCGCTTGATCTCGGTGACCTCGCTCTCGGAGTCGAAGCCGGTGGCCTCCTTGAAGTAGCCGGCCGCCTCGGCGCCGCCGATCTTCAAGGTGAACCAAATAGGGACATGTGCTTCCTTGTCCTTGGCGGGCATTCCGCCGTCCTTTCGTTAGAAGTGAACGCTGACTTGGGGTCCGGCTACTCGACCGCGCCGCCGTCGCCGCCGCTGAACTGGCTCAGGCGGAAGACCACGAACTCGGCCGGCTTCACGGGGGCGATGCCGATCTCGCAGATGACCTGGCCGGCCTCGATGACCTCCGGCGGGTTGGTCTCCGAGTCGCACTTGACGAAGAAGGCCTGCTGCGGCGTCGAGCCGAACAGCGCGCCCTCGTTCCAGGTGCGGGTCAGGAAGTTCGAGACCGCGATCCGAAGCTGGATCCACAGCTTCTCGTCGTTGGGCTCGAACACGCTCCACTGCGTGCCCTCCATGATCGACTCGGCGATGTAGTTGAAGAGGCGCCGGACGTTGATGTAGCGCCACTCCGGGTCGCTCGACAGGGTGCGGGCGCCCCAGATCCGGATGCCCCGGCCCGGGAAGGACCGGATGCAGTTGATCCCGACCTTGTTGAGCCCGCCCTGCTCGGCCTGCGTGATCTGGAAGCCGAGCCCGTTGACGCCCATCGTGACCTCGTTCGCCGGGGCCTTGTGGACGCCGCGCGTCGAGTCCGTGCGGCACCAGACGCCGGCCACGTGGCCCGACGGCGGAACCAGCATCGGCTGGTTCGTCAGCGGGTTCATGACCTCGATCCAGGGGTAGTAGAGCGCCGCGAACTTCGAGTCGTAGCCCGCGGTGTTCATGCGCCACTCGAGGATGTCCTGCGGGAGCATGTCGGGCGGGCAGTCGAGGATCGCCATGCGGTCCCCGGCGTTCTCGCAGTGGGCGATCATCTTGCCCTGCAGGTCGCGCATCTGGACGTCGTCGCCGCCTTCGGCGAGCGTCATGATGTCCGGCATGCAGACCATCGTGACCTCGTCGACCGCGGCGAGGCCGCCCATGCCCTGACGCTTGGCCACGTCGCCCTCGAAGTGGGTCGGCTTGACCTTGGTCGGGTCGATCGACGGGGCCGACAGCTTGTAGCTGCCGGCGGCCGGGGCGCGCTGGGCCTCGGGCAGCGCGCCGCCCGTGTCCTCCACCTTGACGAGCTTGGAGGCCGAGTTGACCTTGGTCGCCAGGTTGGAGCGGCCCTTCTTCGTGCTCAGGCCCGTGTGCTCCTCGGTCTCGGCGCCGGCCGACACCTTCACGGTGTAGGTCTTGTCGACGCCGTCGCCGGCGCTGGGCTCCTCGATGACCTCGACGCTCACGTCGCCGTTGCCGCTCTCGAGCGCGGTGAACCTGTACGTCTCGACCGTCGCGTCGGCCGCGGCCGGCAGCGCGGCACGCGCCGCAGCGGCGTTGCCGGTGTCGTCGCCCACGCGGACGACCCAGCAGAGGTTCCCGCCGTTCTGGAAGAACCCGTAGACGGAGTGGGCCAGGTAGGCGCCCTCCATGAACGGGCCGTTGTCGGGCTCGTTGGGATCGCCGTAGATCTTCGAGAACTGGGTCCAGTTCGAGATTCGCATCGGCGTGTTGACCGGGCCCCCGGGGGCCAGGCCCACGAACGCAGCGATCGACGTGCTGACGCCCTCGATCGGCTTGCTCGCTGACGGGACTTCCTCGACATAGACGCCGGGAGTCAGGTACGTCGGCATGTCACTCCTCCACTCGGTGGATATTGCGTTGGTTCAACTCGCTCCGAAGCCGCTCCAGAACTGGGGCGGAGACCCGGCGCGAGTCGGCCGATACCGGGTCGATCACTTCCATGTCGTCCTCCTCGCGGGCCCAGAGCACGACGGTCGTGTCGGGCGACGCTCCGGCCACGAGGCGGCCGAGCTGATGCGCGGAGCCGCCGTCGAGGTCCAGGACCACGACGTCGGGGCGCAAGCGGTGCACTTCCCCGACGATGGCGCTCGGCCGTTCCTCCTGGCCGACCACGTCGCAGCCGTGCTCGGTCAGCACCCTGCGCATCCCCATGCGCATGATGGGTCCAAGGTTCCCGAGCAGGATGCGGGGCCGGCGGACGTCGTCCATCGGCGCAAGCCTCCCTTGACGGCGCTGTGTCCGGCAAGAGCCGATCGGGCACGGTCGGCTGCCCGTTCGGTCATCCGCGCTTGCCGCTCTTGCGGCCGCCCGAGGACGCCTTGGCGTCTTCGAGCACGAGATCCAGCAGCGCGCCCGGCACCTCGAGGTCCGCGGACGCCTCGCGCCCGTCGGCCGTGCGCGCCAGCAGGCGGTGCTTGCCGGGCGTCAGGCGGTCGAACTTGAAGCGGCCCTGGGCGTTGGTCGAGGCCCAGCGCCCGGAGTCCGGGAGCGTGACCCAGACGTCGGCGAGCGGCTCGCCGTCGCCGTCGGCGACCGTGCCCCCGGTGCGGTGCATCTCGACCACCGCGGAGGGCGGCCCGTCGAGCAGCCGGGTGCGGATCGTCTGCGTGCGGACCTGCGGCACCTGGCGGCGGAATCCGGACTCGACGGAGAGACGCACGACGTAGTCCAGCGAGGCCTTGTACTGACCGCCGACGGCGGTCCAGAAGTCGGCCTTGTCGCCCTTGGCCTGGCCGACCTTCGCCTTGATCGAGAGCGACTGCGAGCCGTTGCGCAGCCGGCCGTTCAAGACCTCGTCCGGGAGGACGGGGAAGGCGTAGAGCACCGCGAGCACCTGCGAGAGGAGTCGGTGCTCGTCCTCGACAGCCTGGGCCCACGCGGTGATGGCGTAGGACACCTCCATCACCAGGGGCGGCGGGCCCTCGACGTACTCGTCGCCGATTCGCTGTTTGGTCCATCCCGACGCGCGGTCGTCCTCGGACTCGCGCATGTCGTAGAGGAAGAGGTTGACCGCCGGGGCGGAGAGCTGGCCGGCCCATTCGCGGGTCGGCGCGTCGAACGCGATCTCGATCCCCTCGAAGCCGTGGTTCTCGAGGCCGCCCTTGAGCATCGTCCGCAGCGACTCGTCGAGGTCGGCGAGCATCGTGTTCAGGGGCACCTCGACGCTGAGCATGTGCCGACCCTAAACAGATCGGGGGGTTTGTAGGGAGAAAAACCGTGCGTACTTGTGGGCAGATCCCGTGTAGGTTCGCGAGCCCATATGGACGCGACGACGCCCTACGACGAGGTCAGATACTCCAACTACGCCTACGCGCAGACCCATCCCGACCGGCTGGCGACGGTGGCCGCGCTGCACGGCCTCACGCCGCCGGACCCGCGCACGGCGCGGGTCCTCGAGCTCGGGTGCGGCGCCGGCGGCAACCTGATCGCGATGGCGGTCGCCACGCCGGGCGTCACGGCGCTGGGGGTCGACCTCGCCGCCGCGCCGGTGGCCGAGGGCAACGAGGTGATCGCCGCCGTCGGGATCGAGAACGCCGAGCTGCGCCAGGCCGACGTGTCCGACCTGACAAACGGCGAGCTCGGCGAGTTCGACTACGTGATCGCCCACGGGCTGTACGCATGGGTCCCGGAGCCGGTGCGCGACGCACGTGCTCGCGGCGTGCGAGTCCCACCTCGCCGCGGACGGGCTCGCGTACGTCTCCTACAACGCCCACCCCGGCGGCTACCTGCGCCGGCTGCTGCGGGAGGCCGGGCTGTGGTTCGGTCGTGACGAGGCCGATCCGGTGGCGCGCGCCGATCGCGCGCAGGAGCTGTACCGCTTCATCGAGGCGGTCGGCGGCGAGGCCGAGAACTGGTGGGGCGGCATGCTCAAGAGCACGATCGAGCCGCTGGCGTGGGGCCCGACGTACCGGCTCGTGCACGACGACCTCAGCGACGACTGGGCGCCGGTGTGGCTGTCGGACTTCGTCGCCGGCGCCGCCGCGCACCGGCTCGCCTACGTGGGCGACGGCGACATCGCCAACCTGCTCCCGCGCCGCCTCCCCGACGACATCGCGGCCGCGGTCGACGAGCTGACGGGCGGCGACCGGATCGCCGGCGAGCAGGTCGTCGACGTCCTGCGCTGCAACTTCTTCCGCCAGTCCGTGCTGTGCCGCGACAGCCTCCGGCCGGCGGACCGGCCGGACGCCTCCGCCATCCGCGCGCTGTACTTCGCCGCCCGGGAGGGCGCGGGGAGGGGGAGACCGGCCTGCTGGCCTCGGCGATGTCGCTGCTGCGCACCCGGCTGCCGGACACGCTCGGCTTCGACGAGCTGCGCGCGGCGCTCGGCGCCGAACCCGACGAGCTCGCCGACGCGATGCTCGAGGCGTTCCGGAGCGAGCGGGTGATGCCCCACGCCGCGCCGCTGCGCGCCGTCTCGGCGGCGGGCGTGGAGCGGCCGACCGCCAGCCCGCTCGCGCGCTGGCAGGCGCGGCAGGGCGCCGAGGTCACGAGCCTCGCCTACACGACGGTGCACATGGAGGAGCCGGCGGCGCGCCTGCTCCTCACGCTGCTCGACGGCACGCGCGACCGCGCGGCGATCCGGGCCGAGTTCTCCGAGCGCACCGGCGTGCGCCTCAGCGCCGAGGACCTGGACGCCAACCTCGTGCAGCTCGGCCGGCTGTTCCTGCTGTTCGAGCCCTGACTCAGAAGATGCCGTGCTCCCTCACGTGAGGGAGCAGCTCGGTGTCGAACAGCAGCACCAGCAGACCGCGATGGAGCTCCGTGGCGTGGCGGCGCACGTCGCGGAAGACGGCCGACTCGTGGGCGGTCTCCTTGGTCAGGCTCTCCAGCTCGGCGCGGCGCTCCGGGTCGTCGAGCACGCCGAGCCAGCGGTCGTAGGCGCTGAGCGCGCGGACGCCCGCGTCGCGCGCGCCGCAGTCCAGGAACGCGGCGGCCAGGCGGTCGGTCGCGGGCGCGGCGAGCTGGACGGCCAGGTAGGCGCGGCGCTCCTCGCGCGTGAAGCGATGGCTCTGCAGGAGCGGCACCAGCCCGCCCGCGAACAGCACCTTGCGGCTGGTCCGCAGCTTCGCGTTGCGGATGCCCCACTTCTCGCCGCCCTCGCGCTCCTTGCCCACGAAGTCCACGCAGATCGTGCGCCAGTAGCGGATCAGGTCGTTGAGGAAGAACCGCGGCGGGCGGTACGGCTTGTCGGCGTCCTCCAGGTAGCCGTCGAGCACCCGCTCCCACGCGCGCCGGTGGACGTCCTCGCCTGCGATCGGCTGCGACTCGAGCATCAGCAGCATGCGGCGGGTGAGGTTGGCGTTGGAGTCCGCGTCGAGCCCGATGCGCGACACGAGGTCGTCGCTGAAGATCGTCGTCCCGAACACGCC
Organism: uncultured Solirubrobacteraceae bacterium; assembly: GCA_963723395.1. GTDB lineage: Bacteria > Actinomycetota > Thermoleophilia > Solirubrobacterales > Solirubrobacteraceae > DATFQI01. Next base: position 435,556 of record CAVRQL010000021.1, read on the forward strand.
GCTGCGGCCGGGCGTCCGCTCGAGCGCCTGCCCGACGGCCTCCGAGTCGGGGCGCGTGCCGTCGCGCGGCGCGCCCTCCACGAGCACCGCCCAGTCGTCGTCGCTGCGCCGCGTCAGCTCGCGGCGGCCCCAGGAGCCGAACAGCACCACGCTCGCGTCGTCGTCGCGCTCGAGCCCCGCGATGGCGTCGCGCCGGGCGGCGAGCTCAGTTCGCGGTCCGCTCGCGCGCCGCGGTGAGGTTCGGGAGGTCGGTGCCGAGCCGCTGCAGCGCCCCGGCAGGGTCGATCGTGAGGGCCGCCGTGCCGCTCATGCGTCGGCGGAGACTACGGCGCGGGCGCTGATCGCCGCCGCCGGCCCGCCTCGCTCCCCTACCCAGCCGCCGTTCCGCCGGCTCACCGGGCGCGACGGAGCTCAGACGAGCGGTGCTTCGAGGATCCAGGGCACGTCGGGGCACCGCCGCAGGAGCGCGGAGAAGCGCGCCTCGTGCTCGGCGGTGAGCGGCTGGTGGCGGCACTCCTCGTCGATCGAGGAGACGTGCAGGTGACGGAGGCGGCCGGCGAACTCGTCGAGCAGGCGCTCGCCCTCCTCCAGCGTCGGGTCGATCGAGAGCACGTGCGCGACGTCGAGGCAGAAGCCCGCCTCGGGGAGCGCGGCGAACAGCGGCGCGAGCTCGGCGACCGTGCGGCCGGTGGGCTTGCGCGCGTCCATGTTCTCGAGCACCAGGCAGGAGCCGAGCGCGCGGTAGGCGCGCGGGTCGTCCATCGCGTCCGGGTGCACGACGATCGCGTCCACGACCGGCATCAGCTTCGTGAGCCGGCGCACCAGCTCGGCCTCCGGCATGCGGAGGTGCTTCACGGGCGCGTGGATGCTCAGGTACTCGAACGGGAGCTCGGGGCCGGCGGCGAAGAACGCCTCCAGGCCGGGCAGCTCGTCCTCGCTGAGGGCGGCCAGCTCGGCGGCGAAGCCGGACGTCTCCAGCGCCTCGCCGACCATCGCCTCCCAGTCGCCGCGGGTCGGCTCCATGTAGCCGGTGGAGGCGCCGAGCGGGTGGTGGGCGGAGACCACGCCTGATTCTGCGAGGAGTGCGGGGACCATTCGGAACAGCCAAGGCTACGGTGCGCCCCGGACCGAACCGGCGGTTCACCCCGCACCCTGCGGGAACGGCCTCCTAGGAGCCCGATCGCTCGCGATCGGCGCGCGCGATCTCCACGCGCGCGACCGTGCGCAGGTGCACCTCGTCCGGGCCGTCGACCAGCCGGAGCGTGCGCGCCGCCGCGTAGAAGCGCGCGAGCGGGGTGTCCTGGGAGACGCCCGCGCCGCCGTGGACCTGGATCGCGCGGTCGATGACGTCGCACGCCGCGCGCGCGGCGACGACCTTGATCCCGGACACCCTCCCGCGCGCCGCCTTGGCGCCCACGGTGTCGATCATGTGCGCGGTCTCGAGCACCAGCAGGCGCGCCTGGTCGATCTGCATGCGCGACTCGGCGATCGCCGACTGCACGAGTCCCTGGTCGGACAGCGGGCCGCCGAACGCCTCGCGCGAGCGCGCGCGGTCCACCAGAAGCTCCAGCGCCCGCTCGGCCATGCCGATCGCGCGCATGCAGTGGTGGATGCGCCCCGGGCCGAGCCGCGCCTGGGCGATCGCGAACCCCGCGCCCTCCTCGCCCACGATGTTCGAGGCCGGGCACGCGGACGTTCTCGAAGCTGACCTCGCAGTGGCCGTGCTGGTCGGTGTAGCCGAACACCTCCATGTTGCGCACGACCGTCACGCCCGGCGCGTCCATCGGCACCAGCACCATCGAGTGGCGCGCGTGCTTGGGCCCGTCGGCATCGGTGATGCCCATCACGATCGCGATGCGACAGCGCGCGTCGGCGGCGCCGGTGATGAACCACTTGCGGGCGTCGACGACGTACTCGTCGCCCTCGCGCGTGATCGTGCCCGCGATGTTGCTCGCGTCCGAGGAGGCCACCGCCGGCTCGGTCATCGCGAAGCAGGAGCGGATCTCGCCCTCGAGCAGCGGCACGAGCCACTCGCTCCTGCTGCTCGGGGGTGCCGAACATCGTCAGCACCTCCATGTTCCCGGTGTCCGGCGCGGCGCAGTTGATCGCCTCGGGCGCCAGGTCCGGGGAGCGGCCGGTGATCTCGGCGATGTGCGCGTAGTCGAGGTTGGTCAGCCCCGCGCCCCACTTCTCGTCGGGCAGGAAGAGGTTCCACAGCCCGCGCTTGCGCGCCTCGGCCTTGAGCTCCTCGACCACCGGCGGGAGCAGGTGCGGATCGCCGCCTTCGGTGATCTGGCGCTCGTACGTGGCCTCGGCCGGATACACGTGCGAGTCCATGAAGGCGAGCATGTCTTCGCGCAGCGCCGCCGCGCGCTCGGAGGGGGCGAGATCCATGCGCCGCATCATGGCCGATCCGGCCGCCGGGATACTCTGCGCCCCGTGACGGAGATCCTCGACGACGCGGGGCTCGATCCCGCCGTCCCCGCCGATCGCCCCGCCGAGCCCCGGCGCTGGTGGGGCCGGCCGCTAGCGGAGGTGCGCTGGCAGGCCGAGCTGGCGCGGCTGCTCGTGGATCCGGTGTTCCGCGGCGACGGAGTCGAGCGCGGCGACGGGATGCCGGCGCTGCTGATGCCGGGGTTCATGGCCGGGGACACCTCGCTGTCGGTCATGCACGGCTGGCTCGAGCGCATGGGCTACGCCCCGCGCGCCTCCGGCATGGTCTTCAACGTCGACTGCTCCAACCGCGCCATGTTGCGCCTGGACGCGCGGCTCACGGACATCCACGAGCGGACGGGACGCAAGGCGGCGCTGATCGGCCACAGCCGCGGCGCGCACTTCGCCAAGGCGCTCGCGCACCGGCAGGCCCGAGAAGGTGTCGGGCGTGATCTCGCTCGGCGCCGGGCTCGACACGCCGTTCGACATCAGCCTGCCGACCAAGGCCGCGGTGGTCGCCGCGCGCGCCGCCCAGGCGCCGCGGCGCAGGCCGGGCTGCTTCACCGAGGGCTGCGGATGCGCCTTCGCGCGCCACTACGCGGGCCCGTTCCCGGAGGAGATCCCGCTCACCTCGATCTACTCGCGCGGCGACGGCGTCGTCTGGTGGGAGGCGTGCGTGGTCCCCTACGCGCGCAACGTCGAGGTGACCGGCAGCCACGTCGGCCTCGCGTTCAACCGCAAGGCCTACCGCGTCGTCGCGGAGGCCCTCGCGGCGATGGACGGCTAGGTACTAGGCCCGCGCGCCGACCGGCTCGTCGTGGTCCTCGGAGGCGCCCTGCCCGTGCGCGACGCCCGTCGGCGCCGGGCATGCACTCCGGCCACATCGGCTCGCGGTCGGCCGCCTGCTTGGCCAGCGCCCGCGCGATCACGGTGCGCTGGATCTCGTTGGCGCCCTCGTAGATCTGCAGGACCTTCGCGTCGCGCATCATCCGCTCGGCCGGGAAGTCCTTCAGGTAGCCGTTGCCGCCCAGCACCTGCACCGCCTCGGTGGTGACGCGCATCGCCGCGTCGGAGGCCTTCATCTTCGCCATCGCGGCGAGCTTGCTCAGCCGCGGGTCGTCCTCGTCGATCGCGGTCGCCGCCTGGAAGGTCAGCGCCCGCGCGGCGGCGATGTCGGCCTCCATGTCGGCGAGCTTGAACTGCACCCCCTGGTGGGCCATCAGCGGCTTGCCGAACGCGTGGCGGCGCGCCGCGTAGTCGACGGCCAGGTCGATCGCGCCCTGCCCGAGCCCGACCGCCTGAGCGGCCACCGTCGGGCGCGAGCGGTCGAACGTCGCCATCGCGATCCGGAAGCCGTCGCCCTCGCGGCCGATCAGGTTCTCCGCCGGGACCTCGACGTCCTCGAAGCGCGGGGCGCCGAGCTGCCAGCCGGGCATGCCCATCGTCCGCAGCCTCTCCGAGGACACGCCGTCGGCGTGCCCGTCGACCAGGAACGCGCTCACGCCCTTCCCCCCGGGCTCGCCGGTGCGGGCGAACACCACGTAGACGTCGCTGAGCCCGGCGTTGCCGATGAAGCGCTTGGAGCCGTTGAGCACCCACGTGTCCCCGTGGCGCTCGGCGCGGGTCTCGAGCGCGCCGGGGTCCGACCCCACGTTCGGCTCCGACAGCGCGAACGAGCCCAGCGTCTCGCCCGACAGCAGCCCGGGCAGCACGCTCTGCTTCTGCTCCTCGCTGCCGGCCAGCAGCACGGGGAGCGACACGAGCTTCACGTAGGCGGCCATCAGCGAGACGGTGCCGGAGACCTTCGCCAGCTCCTCGACGTAGGCGCACCACGACACGTCGGAGTCGCAGCGGCCGCCGTACTCGCGCGGGAAGCTGAGCCCGAGCAGGTCGTGCTCGGCCATCACCGCGTACAGGTCGCGCGGGTACTCGCAGCCCTCGTCGATCTCCCGCACGCGCGGCTGGATCTCCTCCCGCACGATCTCGCGGATCTCCTCGCGCAATGCGCGCTGCTCATCGGTCAGACGCCACATGGGCACTCCTCTTGAACAGCTTGTCGGTCATGGATCCGGCCAGGCTCACACCCGTCCGGGCGGCGCCGATCGGCAGCCCGAACGCGCGCGTGAGCGGCTCGGCGTGCGCGGCGATGCCGCGCCGCGGCTCACCCGCCGCGATCGGCGAGCGGGCGTCGAGCCAGTCGGTCAGCAGCTCGAACGAGGCCTCCGGGCGCTCGAGCAGGAACGCGTGCCCGGAGCCGGGCACGATCGCCAGCTCGGCGTCCGGGATCTTCTCGGCCAGCAGCCGGGCGTTGGAGATCGGCGCCATCGCGTCGCGCTCGCCGTGCATCACCAGCGTCGGCGCCTCGATGCAGTGCAGGCGCGACATCGTGTCGTGGTAGACGGAGGCCCACAAGTGCGCACCACACGCCCTGCGGCGTCGGGCGGTAGCGGGCGAAGTTGCGCAGCAGCTCGCGACACCCGCTCGGGGTGCTCGCGGCGGAACTCGTCGGAGAACAGCCACTTGCCCAGCCAGGCGCCGTCGCGCGGCGCCGGTCCACCCGCCGGCGGCGCCGCTCGCCAGCGCCCCCAGCTCGCCGAGCGCCGGCCGCGCCGCCCGCGGGCCGCCCGGCGTGGTCCCGCCGAGCACCAGCCCGCGCACGCGCTCGGGGAAGCGGATCGCCAGCTCCTGGGCGATCATGCCGCCCATCGAGAGCCCGTACGCGTGCGCGCTGTCGACGCCGATCGCGCGCAGCAGGCCGGCCGCGTCGGCGGCCAGCTCGGCCATCGACGTCGGCGTCAGCGGCGAGCCCGAGCGGCCGGAGCCGCGGTTGTCGTAGACGATGACCTCGAAGCGGGAGCCGTAGAGGTCGAGGATCGGCTCGAACACCGCCGAGCTGATCGTGAAGCCGGTGATCAGCAGCAGCGGCTCGCCGCTGCCGTGGCGCTCGTAGTACAGGCGCGTGCCGTTGACCCCGACCTCCGGCAAGGCGGCTACTCCTTGACGTAGCTGCCCGGCGCGTCGCCGAGCGGCTTGTGGCCGCGGCCGCCGAGCGACTTGCGCGCGGTCTTCTTGCCACCGGAGCGCTCGCCGAGCCACTCCATCCAGTCGTCCCACCACGTGCCCGGCGTCGTGCTCGCGCTCTTGAGCCACTCCTCGGGCGCCTCGGGATGGGCGTCGTTGAGGCGGAACGTCGACTTCTCGTTGCCGGGCGGGTTGACCAGCGCGGCGATGTGCCCGCTGGTGGAGAGCACGAAGCGCGGGTCGGAGCCGAGCAGGTTCACGGTCCGGTAGGCGTTCTGCCACGGCGTGATGTGGTCGGCGATCCCGGCCACGACGTAGGAGTCGACCGTGATCTTCGACAGGTCGACAGGCGTGCCGAGCACGGTCGCCTTGCCCGGCTCGGTGAGCGAGTTGTCGAGCGCCAGCTCCAGGAAGTCGCGGTGCAGCGCCGCCGGGAGGTTGGTGGCGTCGGCGTTCCAGAACAGGATGTCGAAGGCCGGCGGGGTCCTGCCCATCAGGTAGTTGGAGACCCAGTAGTTCCAGATCAGGTCGTTGGGCCGCAGCCACGCGAACACGCCCGCCAGCGAGCGGCCGCTCAGGTAGCCCTTGCGCGCCGACTCGGCGGTCGCCGCCATCGCCGTGTTCTCGCCCATGAAGGCGCCCGTGGTGCCGGCGTTGTGCTGGTCGAGCACGGTGACGCCGAGCGTCAGGCCCGCGATCCGGTCCTGCTCGCCCTTGGCGGCGAGGTGCGCGACCACCGTGGAGAGCACGATCCCGCCGGCGCACAGGCCGAGCACGTGGGAGTCCTCGCTGCCCGTGATCGCCTCGACGGCGTCCAGCGCCTCGAGCACCGCGGTCGCGTAGGTGTCGAGGTCCCAGTCGGCGTGGCTCTCGGTCGGGTTGCGCCACGACATGGCGAACACCTGCTGGCCGTGCTTGACCGCGTACTCGAGCATCGACCGCCCCTCCGCGAGGTCGGCGATGTAGTACTTGTTGATCATCGGCGGCACGAGCAGCAGCGGCTTCTCGAGCACCTTCGAGGTCTGCGGCTTGTACTGGAGCAGCTCGAAGACCGGGCTGCGGAGCACGACCGCTCCCGGCGTGACCGCGATGTCCTCGCCGACCGTGAAGGCGGACGTGTCGACCATCGACGGGATCCGCGGCGGCTTGGACATGTCGCGCGCGAAGTTGACCGCGCCGCGCGCGAAGCTCTTCCCGCCCGTGTCGAGCGCGGCCTTGAGCACGGCCGGGTTGGTCAGGGGCGCGTTGGACGGCGCCAGCGCGTCGAGCACGTTCTCCAGGGCGAAGCGGATCTGCCGCTCGCTGCGCCAGTCCAGGCCGGCATCGCCGACCAGGTCGTCGAGCGTGTTGCCGGTCGCCAGGTAGCTCTGCAGGAGCCGCCGGAACGCGGGGTTGCCGCTCCACGCGTCGTCCTTGAAGCGGCGGTCGCCCTTCTTGGGCTCCAGGCCGGAGCGCCCGACGGTGATCTTCGCCAGCTCGCCGGCCAGCTGCGCGCCGCGCGTGACGACGGTGTCCGGGCGCGTCGCGAGCTTCCCGGCGAACTTGACCGCCGCGCGGCCAGGGAGCAGGCGCCGCAGCGGGCCCCTGGTCGCGTCGGTGAGCATCGTGTCCAGGCCGGAGGACGCGGATCCACGCGGCGCACCGCCGTTGCCGTTGCCCGACGTGCGGTCCTTCGGCCGCTCCTTCACTTCACTCATGCCTCGGTTCCTCCCTCGAAGTGCCCGGGAGAGATGCCTACCCGCGCGCGGGAGGTCTCAGCCCGCGCCGTTGCGCGGAGGCGCCTCCGGCGGCGTCGTCGAACGCCCGTTGCGCTCCGTGCCGAGCGCCTGACGGGCGAGTTCGAGCGCCGGGCCGGCCTGCCCGATCACCTGGCTCATGATCTCGCCGATGCCCTGCGCGCCGTTGAGCACGGTCAGGTTGTCGACGTTGGCGAACGACTTGGCGGCCGCCTCGACGATCTGCGGGAGCTTGTCGGCGAGCTGCTGGCCGATGACCGCGTCGGACTCCTTCTCGAGCGCCTCGGCGCGCTTGGCGATCGCCTCGGCCTCGGCGAGCCCGGTGGCGCGGATCGCGGAGCCTTCGGCCTCGCCCTTGGCGGCCGCAGCGGCGGCCTCGGCCAGACCGACCTCGCGGGTGCGCTTGGCCAGCGCGGTTGCCTCCAGCTCGACGCGCCGCGCGTCGGCCTCGGCCTTCAGCTCGACCTCCCGCTTGCCGGCCTCGGCGAGCTCCACGCGCGCCTCGCGCTGGCCGACGGCCTCCACGCGCAGCCGGTAGGCCTCCGCGTCGGCGGGCTTGCGGATCGTCGTCTCGAGCCGCTTCTCCTCGCGCTGGGCCTCGAGGTCGGCGACCTCGGTCTCCTGCACGACGACCTGCTTGCGCGCCTCGGCGTCGGCCAGCGGGCCGGCCTGCGCGGTCTGGGCGAGCGCGCGCTCCTGCTCGGCCTGGTAGCCGGCGAGCTTGATCGCGGTGTCGCGCTGCGCGGCCGCCTTCAGGGCCTCCGCCTCCTGCTCGCGCTCGGTCGCCTCGCGGTCGGCGGCGGCCTGCGCGATGCGGGCCTGCATCTTGACCTCGGCGGTGCGCGGCTCGCCGAGCGCGGCGATGTAGCCCGACGGGTCGATGATGTCCTGGATCTGCAGCGAGTCGACGACCAGGCCGAGCTTCTGCATCTCCTGCACCGACGCGTCGCGCGTCTCCTGCGCGAGCTCGTTGCGGTTGGCGATCAGGTCCTCGACGGAGAGCCCGCCGATGATCGAGCGCAGGTGCCCGTGGAAGACCTCCTTGACCAGGTTGTGCATCTGGCCGGCCGCGCCGGCGCCCTCGTCGAGGAAGCGCGTGGCGGCGTTGGTGATCGACTGGTCGTCGTCGCCGACCTTGAAGATCGCCACGCCCTTCACGCCGACCGGGATCTTCTGCTTGTCGACGCCGGTCACCTCGAGCTCGGCGGAGTCCGCGCGCAGCGAGAGGTACTGCGCCTTCTGCAGCGCCGGGATCACGAACGCCCCGCCGCCGGTGATGATCTTGAACGTCTTGCTCGCGGCGGCCGCGGAGGCGGTCGGTTGCCCGTCGGGCCCGATCTCGACGTCGGCGCGGCGCGCGGGCGCGCCCTTGACGCCGAGTCCGGTGACGATCAGCGCCTCGTCGGCGCGCGGCACCTTCCACAGCGTCTTGAAGAGGATCGCGATCACCAGCGGGGCGCCGATGACGACTGCGAGGATGACGATCAGGTCGGTGCTCATGACGGGTCCTTCCGTTCGTACAACCGGGTGACGAGCACGGTGCGCGGCGCGACCTGCTCGATGACGACGATCTCCTCGTCGGCTTCTATGGCTCCTCCGTCGGCGTCGCGGGCCAGGTAGGCCTCGACGCCGCCGCGGATCTCGATCAGCACCTCGCCGGTCCGCCCAGGGCGGATCGCCCCGTGGCGGGAGACGCGGCCCGTGGAGCCGACGGGTGAGGCGCTGCTCGCCGACAACCTCAGCCCGAGCCGTTGCGCGGCGCGCCGCCGCGGATCAGCTCGTGGTAGTTCTCGAAGTCGGCCTCGAGCGTGAGGCGGCCCTGCTTGCCGTACTCGAGCGCGACCGCGCGCACCAGGTGGCGCATGCCGATCACGCCGTCGTCGTCGGCGGCCTGGAAGGCGGCCGACAGCGAGCAGTTGCGGATGCCGCCGCCCGAGAGCTTGAACTGGGTGGCGAGGAAGTCGATGTTGAGGTCGTCGGCGATCGGCGCCTCCTCGGGCAGCAGCAGCCGCCAGATCCGCTTGCGGTCCTCGGCCTCCGGGAACGGGAAGTCGATCACGAAGTCCAGGCGCCGCACGAACGCGTCGTCGATGTTGCGGCGGAAGTTCGTCGCGAGGATGACCGCGCCCGCGTAGCCCTCCATCTTCTGCAGGAGGTAGGCGACCTCGATGTTCGCGTAGCGGTCGTGCGAGTCCGAGACCTCGGAGCGCTTGCCGAACAGCGCGTCCGCCTCGTCGAAGAAGAGGATCGCGTTGGAGCCGTCGGCGGCGCCGAAGATGCGGTCCAGGTTCTTCTCCGTCTCACCGATGTACTTGCTGACGATCGTCGCGAGGTCCACGCGGAACAGCTCGAGACCGAGCTCGTTGGCGAGCACCTGGGCGGCCATCGTCTTGCCGGTGCCGGACTCGCCGGCGAACAGGACCTTCAGCCCCTGCGTGCGGGCGACCGAGCGGTCGTAGCCCCAGTCTGAGAGCACGCGGTCGCGATGGCGCAGGTAGGAGGAGATCGACTGCAGCAGCTCGAGCTGGCGCTCGGGCACGACGAGGTCGTCCCAGTGGTAGCCCGGCGGGAGCCGCGCGGCCAGCTCGCCGAGCCGCGAGGACGACGCCTGGCGCGAGCCGAGGTCCAGGTCGGAGAGGACCGGCTGCGCTTCGCCGCGCGCGGTGGCGTTCAGGCGCGCGACCTCGGCCGCCTCGACGATCTGGCCCATCGAGAGCCGGAACTTGGCGGACACGTCGGCGGTGTCCTGGACGCCGGTCAGGTCGGTCCACGCGCGCTGGCGCTCGGCGTAGGTCGGGGGCGGCGCCTCGACGAGCAGCACGGTGCGGTCGCCCAGCGCCAGAGCCGCGCCCCGCGACGGTGCGGCCACCACGATGCGCTCACGCCGTTGCTCGATCGCGCGCAGCAGCCGCGCGCGCTCCTGGGGATCGAGATCTTCGAGGCCCTCGAAGATCATGGGCCGGCCCTCGAGCGCGGAGATCAGCGCCCCGTCCGCCATCACGTCGCGCTGCTCCATGTCGCGCACGTGCGCGACGACGAGCGGTCGCCCGTAGGCCTTGGCGAGCAGCGCCTCGGCGTCGGGCCCGCACAGCACGACCGGGAGGTCGCTGGGGCGCGAGAGCATCGCGGCCACGGCGCCGACGTGCTCGTGGCGGCCCGGGTCGTGGGCCGGCATGTCGACGAGGCGCAGCCGCGTCGGGGCCGGCATGTCGTCCATGCGCGCGCCGAGCAGGTGCGCGGCGAGCCGGTCGGCGACCTTGATCGGCCGCTCGGCCAGCGGCGTCGAGGCGTCGCCCATCAGCTTGACGGCGCCGAGGCGGCGCAGCGGGCCTTCCTGGTCGAAGGACGCCATCACGTCGGCGGCGGTCACGCCCTCGCCCTCGAGCAGGTGCCCCACGAGCCGCGCGCTCGGCAGCTTCCGGGTGACGTCGTCCTGCAGGTAGGCGAACAGGCGCCCGAAGCGGGGGTTCAGCTCGGGGGCGGCGCAGGTGGCGAGCACCGCGGCGTCGAGCAGGTCGAGCCCGAGCGCCCTCGTGATCGACGCCAGCCGCTCGTCGGCGCCCGACGCGGACTCGCCGCGCGAGAGCTGCAGCGCCGTCTCGTCGGAGATGTAGAGGCCGCGGAACGGGTCGGCCGGGTTCGGGTCGCTGGAGGCGACGCGCTGGACCGCCGCCATCACGCGACGGTCGACGAAGTCGAAGCCCACGTCGGTCATCTTCAGAACCTCAGGAGATCGAGTCGGCCACGGAGTCGGCCTCGTTCTCGAGCGTGTCGCCGGGCTGCGAGACCGTCAGCGGGCCGCTGTTGGGCGCGCCGCGCTGCTGCACGACGTGGGCGAGCTCGTGGGCGATCAGCCGATCGCCGTCGGACGATCCGGGGTTGTACTGGCCCTTGGCGAAGTAGACGTCGGTGCCGGTGGCGAACGCCTTCGCCGACACCGAGCGGTTGAGCTGGTCGGCCGTGTCGTCGGTGTGGACGGTCACGTCGGAGAGGTCCCCGAGGTCGCTCTCGAAGCGGCCCCGGACGCCGCCGTCGAGGCCCGTGCCGCTCCCGCGCGAGGAGTCGATCTTGCCCTGCACGTCGGGGTGGACCTGGCCGGTCGGCATGATGCCCGCGCCCTCGCGGGCGACCGTGTTCGAGAACGCGCTGTTGCCGACGTCGGCCGCCAGCTGATGGAGCGGCTTGTCGTGCTCGCGCTCCTGGGGATCAGGCGGCTCGATCTGATGCTTATGGTCGAGCTCCTGCTCGTGCTCGTGCTGAGCGCTCCAGCTCACGGGGCGAGCATACGGCCGCGGGAGCGGCGCCCGCAAGGTCCGTCCGGGCAGCCTGAAGGTCAGGTCGGTACCTTTACCACCGGATGCGTTCCGGTGGTCAAAGGCGAGCCTCGGCGTTCGAGACGCTCGGCGCCTGGCTGAAGGTCTGGACGCCACCGCGCGACGTCGAGGTCCCGCCCGTGCCGGTGCGCAAGGTGGTGATCGGCGCCGGGCTGGTCGTGATCGTGGTCGCCGCGCTGGCCGCGGTGCTCGTCCCGCGGATCGACGCTTCGAAGGACCGGACGGCCGCGCGCGAGGCGCGCGAGAAGGCGGCCCGGCAGGCGGCGCGGCGCCGCGAGGTCATCGCCCAGCAGCGCGTCCGGCGCGGCCGCGCGACCGACCTGCGCCCGTCCTCGGGCTCGCCGCCCGCGGAGCGCGTGAGCGCCCGAGAGGCCCTGCTCGCCCGCGCCGAGGCGGCGATCACCGCGGACGCTCGCAAGCGCGCCGTGGCCGGCGAGCTGACCGGGCGCCCCGGCGCCACGGAGTGCGAGCCGTATCCCAAGCGCGACCCCGGCCCGGAGCGCGACCTCGGCGAGCCCAGGGGCGTCTACGACTGCCTGGTCGCGATCCGCGCGATCGAGGCGACGGAGCAGAACATCGGCGGCACGCTCGGCTACCCGTTCCGCGCCGTGGTGGACTTCGACGCCTTCTCCTTCGTGTGGTGCAGGACCAACCCGGTCCCCGGCGAGCGGGTCGTCCCGGACCCCCGGACGGTCGTCGAGCTGCCGAAAGCCTGCCGGGCGGCCTAGCAGGAGAACCGGCGGTAGGGGCGAAAGGCCCTCCCCGATGGGTTCTCCTAACCGTGATCGGAGCACGACGTGACCGGCCAGGCCAAGGTCATCGCCTTCGCCAACCAGAAGGGCGGCGTGGCCAAGACGACCACCACGCTGAACCTCGCGGCGGCGTTCGCCGAAGAGGGGCATCGGGTGCTGTGCATCGACATGGACCCGCAGGGCAACCTGACCATGTCCCAAGGGATCGACCCCGACACGCTCGAGGTCTCGATGTTCGACGTGCTGGTGCACGACATGTCGATCCGCGAGGTGATCCGGCGGCGCGAGGTCGACGTCGCGTGCTCCTCGATCGACCTCGCGGGCGCGGAGATCGCGATGTCGATGAAGATCGGCCGCGAGCGCTCGCTGGCCAAGGCGCTGGGCGAGATCCGCGAGGACTACGACTTCATCTGCATCGATACGCCGCCGTCCCTGGGACTATTGACGATCAACGCGCTGACCGCGGCCGACAAGGTGATCGTCCCGGTGCAATGCGAGTATCTGTCGATGCGCGGGCTGATCCAGCTCCAGAACACACTGTCGATGATCCGCGAGAACCTCAATCCCGACGTGGACATCGCGGGCATCCTGCCGACGATGGTCGACTCGAGGACACTGCACGCCAAGGAGGCGATCGAGATCCTCGAGGAGAACTTCGGCGACCGGGTGTTCGGCGCGCGCATCCGTAAGACGATCCGGTTTGCCGAGGCGCCGGTGAAGGGGATGTCCGTGCTCAAGTACGACCCGACAGGGACCGCTGCTGACGCCTATCGCCAGCTGGCGAAGGAGGTGCTCTCGAATGGCGACCGGTAAGCGCGCGAGCATGCGGGAAGGTCCGCTGGCCGCCCTGTTCCGCAAGACGGAGACGGACGGGCTGGAGGACCAGGCCGCGCCCGCGCAGCCGCAGGCCGCCGAGCAGCCGTCCGAGCCTGCTGCGCCTCCGCCGCGCGCGCCGGAGCCGCCCGCGGAGCCCCGCGTTCCGACGCCCCAGGAGCGCCTGCGCCACGCGTTCTCCTCCGACCTCCCGGACAACATGATGTCCCCGCCCTCGCACAACCCCGCTCCGCCGTCCGCGGCCGACTACGAATGGAACTCGTCCGGCTCGCGCGAGCCCGCCCAGCCCAAGCTGCGCGTGGTCGGCGTCGGCGGCGGCGGCGTGAACGCCGTCAACCGGATGATCGAGGCCGAGATCCCCGGCGTCGAGTTCCTCGCGTTCAACACCGACGCGCAGTCGCTGCAGTCCTCAGAGGCGCACATCAAGCTCCAGCTCGGGGCCGACATCACGCGCGGGCTCGGCTCCGGATCCGATCCGGACCGCGGGCGCAGCGCGGCGATGGAGGACTCCGACCGGATCAAGTCGCTCCTGCGCGGCTCGGACATGGTGTTCATCACCGCCGGCGAGGGCGGCGGCACCGGCACGGGCGCCGCGCCCGTGGTGGCCCGCATCGCCCGCGAGCTGGGCGCGCTGACCGTCGGCATCGTCACGAAGCCGTTCGGCTTCGAGGGCTCGCGCCGCCTGTCCGCGGCCGAGAAGGGCATCGAGGCCCTCGGCGAAGAGGTCGACACGCTCATCGTCGTGCCCAACAACCGGCTCCTGTCGGTGCTCGACAAGCAGACGTCGATGATGGAGGCCTTCGTGGTCGCCGACGACGTGCTGCGCCAGGGCGTCCAGGGCATCTCGGACCTGATCACGCTCCCGGGCCTGATCAACCTGGACTTCGCCGACGTGCGCACGATCATGTCCGACGCGGGCAACGCCCTGCTGGGCATCGGCATGGGCACCGGCGACAAGCGCGCGGCCGAGGCGGCCGAGAAGGCCACGTCCTCGCCGCTGCTGGAGACGACGCTCGAGGGGGCGAAGGGCATCCTGCTGTCGATCACCGGCGGCAAGGACCTCTCGCTCTGGGAGGTCTCGGAGGCGGCACGCGCCGTCCAGGAGGCCGCCCACCCCGACGCGAACATCATCTTCGGCGCGATGCTCGACGAGAACCTCGAGGACGAGGTGTGGATCACGGTCGTGGCGACCGGCTACTCGGACGCGAAGCCCCCGCGCGCGTTGGAGCGCGAGGACCGGTGGGCCGAGCCCGCCGGGGAGCCCCGCGTGTCGCGCAACCAGTCGTCCCGCCGGTCCAGCGTCGACGTCGACGTGCCGGAGTTCATGCCGCGCTTCTAACTAGGGTTCGGCGGCGATGCGAGGCATCGTCGCCGCCGGCCACCCTCTGACCGCAGGCGCCGGCGCGGATGTCCTCCGCGCCGGTGGCAACGCGGTCGACGCCGCCCTGGCGGCGATGTGCACGTCGTTCGTGACCGAGCCGCTGCTGACGGGCCTCGGCGCCGGCGGCTACATGCTGGTGGCCGCGCCGGGGCAGGACGACATCCTGCTCGACTTCTTCGTGGCGGCGCCGAGCGAGGGCGAGCGTGCGCCGCTCGTGCCGGTCGACGTCTCCTTCGGCGACGTCGTGCAGGTGTTCAACATCGGCGCGTCCTCGTGCGGGACCTACGGCACCCCCGCCGGGATCTGGGCGGCGGCCGAGCGCTACGGCAGCATCCCGCTCGCGGACCTGGTCGCGCCGGCCGCCGCGCTCGCGCGCGGGGGCGTCGACGTCAACGCCCAGCAGGCGTACCTGTTCGACATCCTCTCGCCGATCACGCTGCACTCGCGCGAGTCGCGCGCGCTGTACCTGCCCTCGGGGCGCCCGCACCGCGAGGGCGAGCGGTACGCGCTGCCGGAGGTCGCCGACGCGCTGGAGCGCCTGGCGTCCGACGGGCCCGCGCCGTTCTACACGGGCGACGTGGCGCGGGCGGTCGTGGACTGGGTGGGGGAGCGCGGCGGGACGCTCACGCTCGACGACCTGGCGGCCTACTCGGCGGTGCCGCGCGAGCCGGTGCGGGTCGCCTACCGCGGCCGCGAGGTGCTCACCAACCCGCCGCCCAGCGCGGGCGGGACGCTGCTCGCGTACGCGCTCGCGCTGCTCGACCGCGCGGAGGGCCCGCCGAGCGCGTCGCAGGTCGTGGCTGCGATGGAGCGGGCGCAGGAGGAGCGCACGCCCGCGTTCCTCGAGGGCCTCGACGCGCCGTCGTTCCTGGAGACGTTCATGGCGTCCCGCCTCGGGTCGACGACGCACATCTCGGTGATGGACGCCGACGGGTGGGCGTGCGCGGTGACGTGCACCAACGGCGAGGGCTCGGGCATGGTCGTGCCCGGCACCGGGATGCACGTGAACAACATGATGGGCGAGCAGGACCTCTCGCCGCTGGGGTTCTTCGCGCACCCGCCGGGGCGGCGGCTGCCGTCGATGATGGCGCCGACGGTCGTGCTCGCCGGCGGCGTGCCCGAGCTCGTGCTCGGCTCGGCGGGGTCGAACCGGATCCGCAGCGCGCTGCTGCAGGTGATCGTCGGGGCGATCGACCACGGGCGCGAGGCGCAGGCCGCCGTGGACGCTCCGCGCCTGCACTTCGAGGACGGGCTGGTGTACGTGGAGCCCGGGATCGACGTGGGCGCGTCTCGAGGCCGAGGGGCGGACGATCGCGCGGTTCCGGGATCGCAACCTGTTCTTCGGGGGGTGTCAGGCGGTCGAGCGCTCGGCTGACGGGGTGCTGTCGGGTGGCGGGGATCCTCGGCGGGGTGGTGCTGTGGTCGTCGCCTGATGCGGACCTCGGCGCTGATCGCCGCCGCCGGCGTCTTGAACGGCTTGGCTGGGTGGGGGAGGGGGAGTTTCGGCCGCGGTTCGGGGGTGGGCCGTCTTGTGGGGCGCATAGACGCCCAAATGCAGCCCAGCGGCTCGCTGGGCCCTATTGCGTCCGCATAGCGGACACGATCCAGCCCAGCGGCGCGGCCGGCTCCCTCGCTCCCCTACCCAGCCGCCGTTCGGTGGCGCCGCACCACGCTTGACGGAGCCAAGGTGAGCGGTAACTTACAAAGCATGTGCCACTCGCGACATCACCACCACCGCCACAGCCACGAGTGGCGCGGGCCGTCCGCGCCGGAGCCGCGTACGACGGATGCTCCGCGCACGCCCGACGCGCCGCACATGCGCGTCTCGGACGCCGAGCGCGAGGGCGCCGTCGAGGTCCTGCGGACGCACGCCGGGGCCGGGCGGCTGGACGCCGAGGAGCTCGAGGAGCGCATCGGGAATGCGTTCGCGGCCCGCACGCGCGCCGATCTGGCGGTCCTCACGGCCGATCTGCCGGAGTCCCGCCGGCGGCCGCGCGAGGCGCGCCATGAGGAAGGCCCACCGCCGTTCGTCCCGCTGGCGATCCTGCTCGTCGCGATCTGGGCGGTCACGGGCGCCGGCTACTTCTGGCCGATGTGGCCGCTGATGTTCTTCGTCTTCGCGGGGATCGCGCACGCTGCCAAGCGCGCCGGTAACACGCGTGTGATCAGGTAACACGAACGGCATCTGGTAACACGCCGTTCACCAGTATCTCCGGCTTCACCAACACACCAGACGGGCTGTCCATTTCTTGAACAGTGAACCCCGTGTGCCGACAATCGGCGCATGGGTGCAAGGAATGGGTGCGCGCTGCTGGCAGCGCTAGCTCTCGTGGCCGCGGGCTGCGGGGGCTCATCGGATTCAAGTTCCGGGGAGGCCGGCAACAGCGGCGCTCCCGTCAAGGGCAAGAAGGGCGGCAAGGTCACGTTCCTGGCCGCGGCGGACGTCGACTACCTCGACCCCGGCCAGACCTACTACACGTTCGGCTACGCCGTCGCCTACGCGACGCAGCGGCCGCTGTACTCGTTCAAGCCGGACGACGCCGAGACCCCGGTGCCCGGACCTGGCCGAGGGCAAGCCGCAGATCTCGAAGGACTCCAAGCAGATCACCGTGAAGCTGCGCTCGGGCGTGAAGTTCTCGCCGCCCGTCAACCGCGAGGTCACGTCCAAGGACGTCAAGTACGCGTTCGAGCGGGCGTTCACGCAGAACGTGCCGTCCGGCTACGCGACCTCCTACTTCGCCGACATCAAGGGCGCCCCGACGGGCCCCGGCAAGTTCCGCGACATCCCCGGCATCAAGACGCCCGACGACCGCACGATCGTGTTCGAGCTCAAGCGCCCGACCGCCGTCACCGTCGCCGCCGCGCTGGTGATGCCGATCACCATCCCGGTACCGCAGGAGTACGCGAAGACGTACGACGCCAAGAACCCCTCCACGTACGACCAGTACACGGTCTTCACGGGCCCGTACATGGTCCGCAACGACGCCAAGGGCAAGGTCGTCGGCCGTGATCCCGGCAAGTCGATCGACATCGTCCGCAACCCCAACTGGGACGCGTCGACCGACTTCCGCCCCGCCTACCTCGACGAGATCGAGATCCAGGAGGGCAACGACGACCTGACGGTCGCCTCGCGCCGCACGCTGCAGGGCCAGGACCTCATGTGCTGCGACTCGGGGCAGCCGCCGATCGCCATCCTGCGGCGGACGCTCACGTCCGCGAAGTCGCAGCTGGGTCGTACCGCCAGCGGCGGATCGCGCTGGATCGCGTTCCGCACGGACAAGAAGCCGTTCGACAACGTCAACGTCCGCAAGGCCGTGATCGCCGGGTTCGACCGCGAGGCGCTGCTGCTGACCCGCGGTGGCCGCGAGGTCGGGCCGATCGCCCAGCACTACATCCCGCCGGGCGTCCCGGGCTTCGACGAGTCGGGCGGCGAGAAGGGGTTCACCGACCTCGACTTCATGCAGAACCCGAAGGGCGACCCGAACCTCGCCAAGGAGTACATGCTCAAGGCGAAGGCCGAGGGCGTGCCGGTCACCGACGACGGCCGCTACGCGGGCACGGAGGAGCTCACGATGATCGCCACCAACGCGGACCCGGGGCTGCAGACGGCCCAGGTCGCGCAGGGCCAGCTGCAGAAGATGGGCTTCAAGCTCAACTTCCGCAAGGTCCCGCAGGACACGCTGTACACGCGGTTCTGCAACGTCCCCGCCTCGGGCTTCGACATCTGCCCGAACGTCGGCTGGTTCCGCGACTTCACCGACCCGCAGTCGGTGCTGGAGCCGACCTTCAAGGGCGCGGCGATCAAGCCCCAGGGCAACGTGAACTACGGGATGCTCAAGGACCCGGCGATCGACGCGGCGATGGACAAGGCGGCGACGATCCCCGCCGGCCCGGAGCGCAACAAGGCGTGGGCGGAGATCAACCATCGGGTCGCCGCGGACGCTCCCGGCATCCCGTACTCATGGGACGACTC
This sequence comes from uncultured Solirubrobacteraceae bacterium, assembly GCA_963723395.1. Lineage (GTDB taxonomy): Bacteria > Actinomycetota > Thermoleophilia > Solirubrobacterales > Solirubrobacteraceae > DATFQI01. The sequence continues at coordinate 454,020 of CAVRQL010000021.1, forward strand.
GTTCTCGCTGGCGTCGAAGAACGTCCAGGGCGTGATGAACGGCTACACCACGGTCTGGGACTTCGCCTACTCGTCGATCAAGTAGGCGGCCGACTGTCCGGCCCCGCCGTGTGCGTACGGCGGGGCCGGGCCAGGGCGATGCGCCAATGCGCCGTCCTCGCGTTCTGTGGAGACGTCCAGGCCGTGGTCGGCGGCCAGGGCGGCGAGGTCGATCGGCGCTTCGGGGTCGGTGGCGAGCACCACCAGCTCGTCACCCGCCCCCAGCCCGGGCAGCGCGGCGCGGGCCTTGATCAGCGGGAGCGGGCAGTTGAGCCCGCGGGCGTCGAGGATGCGCTCCATACGATGGATGCATGATCGCGGCCATCCTGGAGTCGGGCGAGCTCGAGCGCGTCTCGACCGGCCTCTCGCTGCTCGTGTCGGCCGCCGCCGACGGGCAGGAGGTGCGCGCGCTGGCCACCTACGGCGCGCTCGGCGTGCTGCTCGACGAGGACCTGCTCGACCGCGCGAATGACCCCGCCGCGGCGCCGCACGTCGCCGACGCCGGCCGCGCGGCGTTCGCGCGCACGCTGGTCGAGCTGCGCGACACCGCCGCCGAGCTCGAGCAGGTCAGGATCTGGGCGTGCGCGGCCGCCGTCGAGGCGACCGGCGCCGAGCGCGCGGTCGTGGAGGCGCGCCTGGACGGCGTGATGTCGACGCCGCGGTTCCTGCGCGAGGTCGCCGGCGCGGAGCTCGTCGTCATATGAGGTGGGCGGTGCTCGCGCTGCTCGCCGTGGCGCTCACCGGCTGCGGCACGCCGTCGCCCGACCTGTTCGAGGTCGACCGCAGCGGCGCCGACCGCAACGCCAACGTGACCGTGGTGGTCAACGACGGCGGCGAGGTCAGCTGCAACGGGAAGGAGCACGCGCTCGACGCCAAGCGCCTGCTCGCCGCCCGCCAGGTGCTGCGCGACCTCGAGCCGCAGGCCGAGCTGCACCTCGACCTCCCGCGCGGCCCCGGCAGCCAGCTGTCCTACCGCGCGCGGATGGAGGCGGGGACGGTCGCGTTCTCGGACACCTCCAAGGGGAACCCCAAGAGCTTCCTCGCGCTCGCCGCGTTCACCAAGGACGTGACCGAGCGCGTGTGCGGGCTGGAGCGGTAGCGTCGTCCCATGTCCGAGCTCTCGCCCGTCCTCGCGGCCATGTACCAGGGAAAGCGGGAGGAGGCCGAGGCCCTCGCCACCGAGCCCGACGTGCTCGAGGCCGCGGCGCTGGGCCGCCTCGACGTCCTGCGCACCCACGTCGAGGGCGACCCCGACGCGTTGAGCGCGCGCACGCCGGAGGGATTCACGCCGCTGCACCTCGCCGCGTTCTTCGGCGGCGCGCCCGCCGTGCGCCTCCTGCTCGCCGCCGGCGCCCCTGCCGACGCGGACGCCGACAACGACCGCAGCGTGCGCCCGATCCACTCCGCCACCGCGGCGGGCGACCACGACGCCGTCCGCGCGCTGCTCGAGGCAGGCGCCGACCCGAACGTCGCCCAGCAGGGCGGCTACACGCCGCTGCTGCAGGCCGCCCACGCCGACGACCCGGAGATGGCCGAGCTGCTGCTCTCCCACGGCGCCGACCGGACGGCCGCCGCCGAGGACGGCCGCGACCCGCTCGCGATGGCCGGCCCGCGCGTGCGCCCGCTGCTGGCCTAGTTGCCGGAGAAGTGGACCTTGCCGTTCGAGCGCGCCCGCGCCTGGGCGCGCTCGACGAAGTCCAGCCGCTTGAGCGCGGCGCGGAACAGGCGGGTGACCAGCTTCAGCCGGGCGGCCTCCGAGCGCAGGTCGAGCAGCCCCTGCTTGGCGTCGAGCCCGAACTCCACCGTGGCGGCCATCTCGTAGGCGGTCATCTCGCCGATCTCGTCGGGGTTCGGCGTGCGGTCGGTGGCCTGCAGCACGAGCTCGGCGTACGCCTCGTGCGCCGTCCCCTCGGCCTCCATGTCCGACTCCTCCTCGCGGTCGTCGAGGAACTCGACCACTCCCGCCGGGTACGGCAGCTCCTCCTGGCGCTCCTCGATCCGGAACGGCCGCGTCCCGCGCGCGATCAGGTTGATGCGCCCGTCCGGCAGGTGCTCGAGCACCTCGGCGATCTCGCAGGCGCAGCCGATCGGCCGGAGCCCGTCGTCGGCCATCCAGACGATCCCGAACTCGCTCTCCTCCTCGAGGCAGCGCGCGATCATCGCCTTGTAGCGCTCCTCGAAGATGTGCAGGGGGACGAGCTCGCTGGGGAGCGCCACGATCCCGAGCGGAAACAGGGGGAAGTCCCTGACGATCGCCACGCCGAAGATCCTACGCCGGGGGATCGCCCGTACCCGTGCCATGAACACCGCGATCGTCTGGTTCCGGCGCGACCTGCGCGTGCACGATCACCCCGCCCTGACCGCCGCGGCACGCTCCGCCGACCGCGTGGTGCCGGTGTTCGTGCTCGACGACGGGCTGCTGCGCGGCCGCCACGAGAGCGCGGCGCGGGCGAGCTTCCTGTTCGGCTGCCTGCGCGAGTTGCGCGAGGCGCTGCGCGAGCGCGGCGGCGACCTGGTGATCCGCACCGGCCGCCCCGAGCGCGAGCTGAAGGCGCTGGCGGAGGAGACGGGCGCGGGGACGCTCCACTTCGCCTCGGACGTCTCGCCCTACGCGATGGCGCGCGACCGGCGCGTCGAGGAGCAGGTCGGCATCGAGGTGGTGCGCCATCCGGGCCTCTTCGTCGCCGACGTCGGCAAGCCGCGCACGAAGGACGGCAAGCCGTTCAGCGTGTTCTCGCCCTTCTGGCGGGCCTGGGAGCGGCTCGAGCGGCGCGAGGTGCACGGCGCGCCGCGCAAGCTCGAGCTCCCGAGCGGGGTGACCGTCGGCCGCGTCCCCACGCTGGAGAGCGGCGTCCCGGAGCCGTTCGCGCCGGGCGAGCAGGCGGCGCGGGACCGGATGCACGCGTGGCTGCGCGACGGGATCGACAGCTACGCCGACCGCCACGACCGGCTCGAGGGCGGCACCTCCGAGCTCTCGCCCTACCTGCACTTCGGCTGCATCTCGCCGCGGGAGCTGGAGGACCGGGCGTCCGGCTCGGGGGAGGGGGCGTCCGAGTTCCGCCGCCAGCTGGCGTGGCGCGACTTCTACGCCCACGTGCTGCTCAACAACCCCGGCAACGCACACCACGCCCATCAGCCGGCGATGGACGACCTCGAATGGGAGGACGACGACGAGGGCTTCGAGGCGTGGTGCGAGGGGCGCACCGGCTTCCCGGTGGTCGACGCCGGGATGCGCCAGCTCCGCACGCGGGGATGGATGCACAACCGCGCGCGGCTGATCGTCGGCTCGTTCCTCACCAAGGACCTGCACGTGGACTGGCGCCGCGGCGAGCGGCACTTCATGCGCTACCTGCTCGACGGCGACGAGGCCTCCAACAACGGCAACTGGCAGTGGGTCACCTCGGTGGGCGTCGACCCCGCGCCGTACTTCCGGCGCATGTACAACCCGGCCACCCAGCAGGAGCGCCACGACCCGGACGGCGCCTACGTCCGCCGCTGGGTCCCCGAGCTGGCGGACGTCCCGCTCGACAAGCTCGCCGAGCCGTGGCGCATGACCGACGCCGAGCAGGAGGCGGCCGGCTGCGTGATCGGCCGCGACTACCCGGAGCCGATCGTGGACCACAAGCAGGAGCGCGAGCGCGCGATGGCGCGCTACCGCGCCGTCAAGCGCTGATCGCGTAGGGCGGCTGGCACGACCACCGGCGGTCGGCAAACCGCCTGGTCGGCCCGGAAACCGGTCCGTACCTTCACGTTCGGCCGGCAGGAAGCCGGGCGACTCAAGCCGACACGGAGCCGACAACCGCAATGACGCACCGACTCACCAGGATCCTGCCCCTGGCCCTTCTCACCCTCGTGGCGGCGCTGGCGGGACCCGGCTCCGCCAACGCGCTTCCTCCCACCTGCGACGACGATCCCTCGGCCTGCTCCTGGGTCGAGAACGGCGACCGCACGCTGACCGTCACCCGCACCGCCGGGACGATCACCGCGGTCGGCATCAACTGCGGCAGCGACTGCACGGACCACCAGCCCGTGAGCCGGAGCTGCGAGGTCGGCGGCGGCTGCAGCGACTGGCCCGACTCCACCGTGTGGACGCTGAGCGCGTCCGGCGGGCCGGCGGGCTACTCGGCGGTGTGGACCGGCTGCGGCCGCGCCCCGACGTGTGCCGTCCCGCTCGGCGACGCCTCCACGGGCGACGACTCGGCCACGGTCCACCTCACATGGGTCGACACGACGCAGCCCTCGGCGTCCTTCTCCCCGCCGGCCAAGGTCGGCCCGAGCAACTACACCGTCGCCGCGAGCGCGAGCGACAACTCCGGCGCGATCGCGTCCTACACCTGGTGGGTCGACGACGTCCAGCAGGGCGCGACCGGCTCGTCGCTGTCGCTCTCGGCGATCGCGAGCGGGTCGCACACCGTCAAGGTGCGCGCCCTCGATGTCGCGGGCAACGCCTCCGCCGTCGTGGCCAAGACCGTCGCCATCGACCGCTCGGTCAACGTCACCCCCGGCACGCTGCCCGCGATCACCCGCGCCGCCACCGCGCCGCTGAGCTTCACCACCGACGCGGACGTCGTCACGCGCAAGTGCTCGGTCAACAACGGCACCGCCGTCGACCTGCACGAGCGGCTGGTCGGGCATCTCCGCCGCCTCGGCCGACGGCTCCTACGCCTACCGCGTGATCGTCACCGACGACGTCGGCAACACCAAGACGAGCGACGCGCGGACCGTGATCGTCGACCGCACGCTGCCCGCGGTCGCCTTCACCGACGGCCCGACCGAGGGCCAGCAGGTCGTCACCCGCAACGTCGCGATCACGTTCACGCACGCCGACACGAACCCGGGCACGGTCGAGTGCCGCCTGGACGGCGTGGTCAAGCCGTGCACGGCGGGCTCCGCCGTGTCGCTGGCCGGGCTCGCCGACGGCCAGCACTCGTTCGCCGTCAAGGCGGTCGACGCGGCCGGCAACGAGCGGACCGTCACGCGCACGTTCGCGGTCCACGTGCCGGTCACCGAGCCGGACCCGGGCAACGAGCCCGACCCGGACACGGGCGGCACCCCCACGGGCGGCGGCACGCCGACACGGGCGGTGGCACCACCACGACCGGCGGCGGCGGGACCCCCACGACCACGGGCGGCGGCGCCACCCCGCGGAAGAAGTTCGACCCGCTCATCACCGGCGCCTACGGCTACAACGCGAAGAAGACCTGGTTCACCCTGCTCCGGGTCCGCGGCCTGCCGGCCGACGCCAAGGTCGTCGTGAGCTGCAAGGGCAAGGGCTGCTCGCTGAAGTCCAAGAAGGTCGCCCACAAGGGCGGGACCGTGAACCTGCTCAAGACGCTCAAGAAGCTCACGGTGCGCCCCGGCGGCACCGTCCAGGTGCGCATCACGGCCGCCGACGGCCGCGTGAAGATCGCGCGCTGGACGGCCCGCAAGAAGAAGACCGCCAAGTTCGCGGCGGGCTGCGTCGGCGCCGGCGGCAAGCTCGCCGCCTGCTGATTCGGCTACTGGGTCGCGGCGGCGCCGGCGGGCAGGGCTGCCGCCGAGTCGCCGTCGCGATCCACCGTCAGCCGGTGGGCGAAGTAGACCGGGATCGCCGACAGCGAGATCACGAGCACGCCGACCACGTTGACGATCGGCAGCTGGTTGGGCCGCGACAGGTTCGTGAGGATCCAGATCGGCAGCGTGGCCTCCGAGCCCGCCGTGAACGTGGTCACGATCACCTCGTCGAAGGAGAGCGCGAAGGCCAGCAGCGCGCCCGCCACCATCGCCGAGCGCAGCGCCGGGAACGTCACGTAGCGGAACGTCTGGAACCCGCTCGCGCCGAGGTCGGCGCTCGCCTCCTCGAACGACTTCGAGGTGCGCCGCAGCCGCGCGATCACGTTGTTGTAGATCACGACGATGCAGAACGTGGCGTGGCCCACGATGATCGTGAACAGGCCGAGCTCGATGCCCAGCGGCGACAGCGCCTCCCGGAACGTCGCGTTGAGCGCCATGCCGGTCACGATCCCGGGCAGCGCCAGCGGGAGCACGACCAGGAACGAGATCGTCTCGCGCCCGAAGAAGCGATGGCGCGCGACCGCGAACGACGCGAGCGTGCCGAGCACGAGCGCGATCGCCGTCGCGCCGATCCCCGCCTTCAGCGACATCCACAGCGCGTCGCGCACGCCCGGGTTGTGGAACGCCTTGTCGAACCACTCGAGCGTGAGCCCCGGGATCGGCCACTTCAGCGTCCGCCGCGAGTTGAACGCGTACAGCAGGATCACCAGCAGCGGCACGTACAGGAAGGCGAGCGTCAGCCAGGTGCCGAGCCGCAGCATGATCCGCGTGGTGCGCGAGAGCTCCACTACAGCGCCTCGAACGCGCCCAGCCGCCTGGCGATGAGCAGGTAGATGACCATCACGAAGACCGGCACCGTCGCGAACGCCGCGGCCAGCGGCAGGTTGTTCGCCACGCCGACGTTCGTGTAGACGACGTTGCCGATGAACTGCTCCCCGCCCGAGACGATCTGCGGCGCGATGTAGTCGCCGAGCGTCAGCGCGAAGGTGAAGATCGAGCCCGCCACCACCGCGGGCAGCGCGAGCGGGAGGACCACGCGCCGGAACGTCTGGCCGGCGTGCCCGCCGAGGTCGCCGCTGGCCTCCAGCAGCGAGTTGGGGATCCGCTCCAGCCCGGCGTAGATGGGCAGGATCATGTACGGCAGCCACAGGTAGGAGAACACCAGCCACGTGGCCACCAGCCCGAAGCCCGGCCCGCTCAGGCCGAACGGGTCGAGGAACCAGTTCAGGATCCCGTCCTCGGCCAGGATGATCCGCCAGGCGTAGACCTTGACCAGGTAGCTCGCCCACAGCGGCATCAGCACGGCGACCACGAGCAGGCCGCGCGTGCGCCGCCTCGCCACCTTGGCCATGAAGAAGGCGATCGGGAACGCGAGGATCGCGTCCGTGATCGTCACCGCGGCCGCCACGCCCACCGTGCGCAGCACGATGTCGCGGTAGACCTTGCCGTCGAGCAGCGTCTGGAAGTTGTCCAGGCTGAACTCGTGGACGATCTCCCCGGAGAACGTGTCCAGGCGCCAGAACGCCGCCGCGAAGAGCACGGCCAGCGAGCCGAGGTACGCGACGACGAGCCAGCCGACCGGCCCCGCGAGCAGCAGCGTGAGCCGCGCGCGGGGCCGTCGCCAGAGGGCTGCGCCTCAGCCCTTGATCTCCGTCCACGCCTGGACCCACTCGGAGTAGTCCTTGCAGACCGCTCCGCGGTCGTCGCCGCACTCCTTGCGCGGCGTGGTCCAGAACGCAACCTTGGAGAAGTAGTCCTCGTCCTCCGCGTGGAAGATGTCGCAGTGGTCCTTCACCGCGGTCTCCGCGCACGCCTTGCGGTTGGAGGGCGCCTCACCGAACCACTCCGCCACTGCCGCGTTGGCCTTCGGCGAGACGATGTGGTCCATCCACATGTACGTGCAGTTCGGGTTCTTGGCCTTCGAGGAGATCATCCACGTGTCCGACCAGCCGGTGGCGCCCTCCTTGGGCAGCGCCGTCTTGATCGGGACCTTGTCGGCCTCGAGCAGGTTCGCGATCACCTGCCAGGTGGTGCCGATGGTCGAGTCGCCGCTCGTGAACGCCGCCTGCTCCTTCGTGTAGTCAGACCAGTACTCGCCGACGACGTCGCGCTGCTTCTTGAGCAGGTCGACGGACGCCTGGAACTGCTTGTCGTCGAGCTCGTAGACGTTGTCGATCTTCAGGTCGGGCTGGGTCGCCTTCAGGTACAGCGCCGCGTCGGCGATGTAGATCGGGTTGTCGTACGCGGTGACCTTGCCCTTCTGGTCGGTGTTCTCGTCGAACACCGCGCCCCACGAGTCAGGCGGCGTCTTGACCTTGTCCGAGCGCCACATGAGCAGGTTCGCGCCGCGCCCGTGCGGGATGCCGTAGGACTGGCCGTCGACGCTGTTCCACGGCTGGTCCTTGAGGCTGTCGAAGATGTCCGGGTAGTTCTTGATCAGCTCGGTGTTGACCGGCGCGACGTCGCCGCCGGCGATCAGCCGCAGCGTCGCGTCGCCGGACGCCGACACGCCGTCGTAGTTGCCCGAGCGCATCAGGGTCACCATCTCGTCGGAGGTGTTGCCGACCTTGACGTTGACCTGGCAGCCCGTCTCCTTCTCGAAGTCCGACACCCAGTCGACCTTCGGGTCGGTGGAGCCGTCCTCGACGTAGCCGGCCCAGGCGATCAGGTTGACCTCGCCCTCTCCGGCGCCCAGCTTCGACAGCGCCTTCGGGCCCTCTGGGGCTTTCACGCCGCCGGAGTCGCTGCTCTCGTCGTCGCCGCCGCAGCCAACCGCGAAGGCGAGCGCCACCGCGGTCAGCGCGACCGCGGCCACTCTTGCGTTCATCATCAGCCCTTCCCCTCGTCGCGTTCCGGGATGGCGTACGTGTGTTCCTCACGCCACCCGACGATCACCCTCCGTCCCCGGTTCTCGAGCGCCTCCGCCGACGTGTGCTCGAGGTTCTGCACCACCACCTGCAGCTCGCCGCCCTTCTCGAGGTCGACGAGGTACCGCGTGACCATGCCGGCGTACGCGACGTCGCGCACGGTCCCCGGCTCGCTGTGCAGGCCCTCCCCCGACCCGTCCAGCAGCCGCACCTTCTCGGGGCGCACCGTGAAGCGGCGCCCGCCCCGCTCGAGCAGGTTCGAGACGCCGACGAAGCCGGCCACGAACTCGCTGGCCGGCTGCTCGTAGACGTCGGCCGGAGCGCCCAGCTGCTCGATCCGGCCGGCGTTGAAGACCGCCATCCGGTCGCTCATCGTCAGCGCCTCCTCCTGGTCGTGCGTCACGTAGACGAACGTGATGCCGACCTCCTGCTGGATGCGCTTGAGCTCCACCTGCATCTCCTGGCGCAGCTTCAGGTCCAGCGCGCCCAGCGGCTCGTCGAGCAGGAGCACGCGCGGGCGGTTGACGATCGCGCGGGCGAGCGCGACGCGCTGGCGCTGGCCGCCGGACAGGGCGCTCGGCTTGCGGCCGCCCAGCCCCGGCAGCCGCACGGTGTCCAGCGCCTCCTCGGCGCGCTTGCGCCGCTCGGCGCGCGGCACCTTGCGGATCCGCAGCCCGTACTCGACGTTCTCCACCACCGTGAGGTGGGGGAACAGCGCGTAGTCCTGGAAGACCGTGTTGACGTCGCGCGCGTAGGGCGGGCGCCCGGAGACGTCGGTGCCCGCCAGCTCGATCGAGCCGCCGTCGGGGCGCTCGAAGCCCGCGATCAGGCGCAGCGTGGTGGTCTTGCCGGAGCCGGAGGGGCCGAGCAGGGTGAAGAACTCGCCCTGCTCGACGTCGAGGTCGACGCCGTCGACCGCCTTCACCTCGCCGTAGCGCTTGACGAGCGCGCGCAGCCTGATGTCGGGGTCCCCGGTCGGCAAGGGCCGAACCTACACGACGGCTGCCCGGGTGAACCGATGATCCGTGTTCGGCTCTGGCGAACGGCCACGGTGGCGAGACGCCACGGGGATCGGTTCATCCGGGCTAACGTGGCCCGCCGAAATGGAGCGTCTGTACCTGCAGGAGAACCAGCCGGAGGGCGTCCCGCCGCTCTCGCTGACCGGCGAGCGCACCCTGCCCGACGTGCCGGAGGAGAACTACTGGTTCCGGCGCCACCTCGTCGTCTACGAGTGGATCGCGGCCCGCGCGCACGGCCGCCGCGTCGTCGACCTGGCGTGCGGCGAGGGCTACGGGTCGTCGGTGCTGGGGCGCACCGCGGCGTCCGTCGTCGGCGTCGACGCCAACCCCGAGGCGTTCGAGCACGCGCGGCTGAAGTACACGAGCGAGCGCGTGCGCTTCGAGCGCACGATGATCGAGCTGTGGCGGGGCGACGCGGACTGCGTCGTGTTCCTGCAGACGATCGAGCACGTCCAGGACCCCGACGCGGTGATGGAGGCGATCCGCGAGCAGATCGGCCCCCGCGGGGTCGCCTACGTCTCCACGCCCAACGTGCTCACGCTCGCGCCGAAGGGCGCCGAGCGCTCGGGCAACCCGTGGCACGTCTACGAGTACCGCCCGGAGGAGTTCGCCGCGCTCTGCTCGCGGCACTTCTCGAGCGTCGACCTGCTGGGCCTCTTCCACGCCCGCAAGCTGCGCGCCCACCAGTGGGCGATCGAGCACGCGCGCTGGGACGACGTCCATCGCGCGCTGCGTTTCACGGATCCGTTCTACGCCCGTTTCACGCCCGCGATATCGGTGCGCGACTTCGCCTTGAAGCGCGGAAAACTGGAGCGTGCGCTGGATCTCCTGGCCGTCCTCCGTCCTTAAGGACGTGTAAGGTGCTCCGCTTCATAACCACGAACCACCTTGCCGAGTCTCCACCGGTCCACCGGTGGGGAGCGGGGGACCCGATTGGAGCCGAAGGCCGGCTCCGCGGGGCGAATCGCCGCCGGTGTGCGGCGTAGCGCAGGTCCAAGCGCGAGCCCGACAGCTAACCCCGTAGGCCCTGAGACCAGGGGGATTTTCGCTGTGCCCAATGTAGATCCAGCGAGCCACGAACCGTGGCTCGAATCCAAGCGGCGTTCCCGCGCGCGCCGGGCCGAGGCCCGCAAGGCGCGCCGGACGGGACGCTCGCGCAAAGCCGCGGCCATCCTCGCGGCGCTCTCGCTCACCGTCGCCGCCGGCGGCGCCGTCGCGGCGGGCGGCGGCTCGGCCAGCGTGAAGGCGGCCGGCTCGAGCGTGACGGCGCTGCAGTCCGCGCTCGGCATCTCCGCCGACGGCATCTACGGCCCGCAGACGCGCGCGGCCGTCCGCCGCTATCAGCGCAACCAGGGCCTCGCCGTCGACGGCATCGCCGGTCCTGCCACGCTCAGCTCGCTCGGGCTGTCCGGCAGCTCCGTGCAGTCGGACTCCGGCGACACCTCCACGGGCACGACGGACGCAGGCACCGCGCTGTCGAAGATCGCCCAGTGCGAGTCGGGCGGCGATCCGACCGCCGTCTCGCCGTCGGGCCAGTACCGCGGCAAGTACCAGTTCTCTCGCACGACGTGGGCCGAGCTGGGCGGGTCGGGAGACCCGGCGGCCGCCTCCGAGGCCGAGCAGGACCGCATGGCGGCCAAGCTCTACGCGGCCCGCGGCGCCGCAGCCGTGGCCCGTCTGCGGCAAGAACGTCTAGCTCACGTGACAGCGGAGCGTCTCCGGCTCGTCCCGCATCCGCAGGATCCGGGCCGGGACGCCCCCCGCCACCGCGTTGGCGGGGAGGTCCTTGGTGACGACGGTGCTGGAGCCGACGATCGCGTTGTCGCCGACGGTGACGCCGCGCAGGATGCACGCGCCGTAGCCGATCCAGCAGTTGTGGCCGACGTTCACGTCGCGCTTGTAGATGCCCTGCAGGCGGATCGGCCGCTCCTCCTCGACCACGCCGTGGTCGAAGTCGATCAGCATCACGCGGTCGGCCACGATGCACTCGCGGCCGATCGCGACGTGCTGGAAGCAGGAGATCGTGCACTCCTGCCCGAGCACGGACTTCGCGCCGATCTCGACCTCGCCCTCGTGGGCGCGGATCTTGGTGCCGTGGCCGATCCACGACCAGCGGCCGAGGCGCACGACCGCGTCAGGGCCGATCTCGAGCTCCACGCCCGGCCCGATGAAGCAGATCCCGTCGGTCTGCAGGCGCCCGCGGAGTCGCAGCTTCAGCCACGCCCACCGCGCGATCAGCCGCGCGTACTTGAAGTTGAGCATCCCGTTGCGCCGCATGAAGCGCAGCAGTGTCAGCGGTCCGCCGTGCAGCGGGGCCGGTTCGCCGCGCGCCTGCAGCGTCCGCGGCTGCTTGGGCCCAGCCACCGTCGCCAATCTTATTCCCTGCCGGCGTGGATCCTCATCGCTGCCTCGGCGACGTACAGTGCGCCATATGGCCGACCGGAAGGGCACCCTCGCCGAACGCCTGCTGGCGGGCGACAAGCGCGCGCTGGCGCGCGGGATCTCGCTCGTCGAGGACGACGAGCCCGAGGGCTGGGAGCTCGTCCGCGAGGTCTACCCGCAGACCGGCAATGCGCAGGTCGTCGGCTTCACCGGGCCGCCCGGCGCGGGCAAGTCGACGCTGATCGGCGCGCTCGTCCGCCATCAGCGCGCGCTGGACCGGCAGGTGGCGGTGCTCTCGATCGACCCCAGCTCCCCGTTCCGCGGCGGCGCGCTGCTGGGCGACCGGATCCGGCTCACCGAGCACTTCCTCGACCCGGGCGTGTTCATCCGCTCGATGGCGACGCGCGGCGCGCTCGGCGGGCTCGCCGAGGCGGCGCTGCAGGCGGCGCTGCTGATGGACGCCGCGGGGCGCGACGACGTGTTCCTCGAGACGGTCGGCGTCGGGCAGGCCGAGGTCGACGTCATCGACCACGCGGACTCCGTCGTGCTCGTGCTGATCCCGGGGTCGGGCGACTCGATCCAGGCGCTCAAGGCGGGCATCATGGAGATCCCGGACATCATCGTCGTCAACAAGTCCGACCACCCGCTCACGGACACGATGATGCGCGAGATCAAGGGCGTGCTGACGCTGGCGCCGCAGGGCAGCTGGCCCGTGCCGATCATCAAGACCGAGGCCCACCGCGGCGAGGGCGTCGAGGAGCTGGCGGCCAAGATCGCCGAGCACCGCGCGCACGTCGAGGCCGAGGGGACGCTGTCCGAGCGGCGGCGGCGCAACCTGATGAACGAGGTCCTCGGGCTCGCCACGGTGCGCCTGCGGCGCGCCCTGGAGGCGACGCTCGAGGAGGACCCCGAGGTCCGCGAGCTGCTCGACGAGGTCGTCGCCCGGCGGCTGGACCCGGCCAGCGCCGCGAGCGCGATCCTCGCCCGCGGGGCGATCGAGGCCGGCGACGCCGCGCGCCCCGACCAGCAGGCGGAGGCCGCGGGCGGGTAGGAGGGGAGGATGCGCAGCGAATGGGACCTCGTCTGGCGGCTCGGACTGGCGTTCGGGCTCTCGGCCGCGATCGGCCTGGAGCGCGAGATGCGCCAGAAGAGCGCCGGGCTGCGTACGCACACGCTGGTCGGCCTCGGCGCCGCGCTGTTCACGATCGCCGGGGGCTACGGGTTCGCAGACGTCCTCTCCGAGCAGCACGTCGTGCTCGACCCGTCGCGCGTGGCCGCGCAGGTCGCGTCGGGCATCGGCTTCATCGGCGGCGGGCTGATCTTCGTGCGCCGCGACGCCGTCCGCGGGCTCACCACCGCGGCGGGCGTGTGGGTGACGTCGGCGATCGGCCTCGCCGCGGGGGCGGGCCTTGCGTTGCTGGCCACCGCCACGACGCTCTCCTACTTCGTCGTCGCGTTCGCGTTCCCGGCCGCGGCGGGCCGGCTCCCGCGGCCGCAGCTGGGCGGTGGCCAACGTCCAGGTGACCTACGTGGACGGGCGCGGCGTCCTGCGCGACGCGATCGCCCGCTGCACCCAGGACGGCTTCGCGGTGGCCGACATCAGCACCCGCAAGCTGGACGCCGACGGCGGCACGGTCACGGTCCGGCTCGAGCTGCACGGGACGGGTGAGGTCGACCAGCTGGCGGCGTCGCTCAGCGAGCTGTCGGACGTGCTGTCGGTGAGCGCCGAGCGCCCGGACGACTCGGTGTGATCGCGCAGCTCAGCGACCCGCACGTGAACCTGGCGGACGGGTCCTCCGACGCGCTCGCGGAGGCGATCGGGGCGGTGCGGGCGCTCGACCCGCGCGCCGGAGGCGGTGATCGTGACCGGCGACATCGCCGACGGCGCCTTCGCCGAGCAGTACGAGCGCGCCGCCGAGCTGCTGGCGGTGCTGCCGATGCCGGTCTTCACGCTGCCCGGCAACCACGACGACCCCGATGCCCTGGACTCCCAGGACGGCTTCACCGCCGGCGGACTGCGCGTGGTCACGTGCAACACCGCGATCCCCGGGGAGGTCACCGGCCGCATCGACATCGAGTGGCTGGAGGCGCAGATCGCCGTCCCGACGCCGACGATCGTCGCCATGCACCACCCGCCGCTGCTCTCGGGCATCCCGGCGCTGGACGAGATCGGGCTGCCGGTGTCCGACCGCCAGGACCTCGCCGAGCTGCTGGCGGCGCATCCCCACGTGCTGCGGGTGATCGCCGGGCACATCCACCGCGGCGCCTTCGAGGTGCTCGGCGGCTGCGGGGTCCTCACCTGCCCGAGCACCTACCTGAACGCGAAGCTCGAGATCGGCGCGGCCGAGTACACGATGGCCCGCGAGGGGCCTGCGTTCATGCTCCACGCCCTGGTGGGCGGGGAGCTCGTCTCCCACATCCAGCCGATCTAGATGGGTGATTCCGCGTCCATCTAGGCCGCGGTCCGGCGGCGCCGCACGCGCTTCTCGAGGTGGAAGGGCGCGGCGAGCGGCCCCTCGACCAGCTGGCTCAGCACCTCGACGAACGCTTCGCGCCTGGCGTCCGGAACGTCGGCGAGCAGGTCCCGGTAGACCCGCCGGACGACCTTCACGGCCTCGGCCAGCACGCGCCGGCCCTCGTCCGTGGGTACCACGACGCGGACGCGGCGATCCGACGGCGACGGCCGGCGGACGGCGAGGCCGCGCTGCTCCAGCTCGTCGACGGTCACGACCATGGTCGTCTTGTCCAGCCACGCTCGCGTCGCGATCTCGCCCTGCGTGAACTCGCCCTCCGCCGCCTTCATCAGCACGCAGTAGCCGCGGACGGTGAGCGGAGCCGTCGGCCTGGCGGCGCTCGCAGCGCTGGCGGCGGGCCGCACCGAGGCGCTCGGGGGCGGCGATGCGGCGCTCGTGGAGGGCTTCCGGCTCGCCTGGAGCGTGGGCGCGGTGCTCGTGCTCGGCGCGCTGGTGCTCGCAGTCGCGCTCCTACGCTTCGACGGTGCTGAAGATCGTGCTGATCGCCCTCGTCGCCGTCGCCGTGTACGCGGCGTGGCCACGTGCGAACGGTGACCCGCCGCCCCCGCCGCCGCCGGACAGGGCCTCGCCGGTCGCGACGCCCACGGCCACGGCACGGCCGAGGGCCCGCCTGCGGCGGCCGCGCTGCCCCGCCGACGTGCCCGGTTGCGCGAGCACGAGCGGGCGGATCGTCTACGTGGAGCGCGTCGACCCGGACGGGGACGGCGACCTCCACGTGGTCGTCGCCGACCGGCGCAGCGTCACGCTGCCCGGGCTGACGGCGGTCGACGTCTCCAAGGACCTGCGGCCGCGCCGCGACCCGCGCGTGGGCGACCAGGCGGCGGCGATGGGGCCCGTGCAGACCGGCAGCTACGACCAGTCGCAGATCCACGCCCTGAGATTCAGGGTGAGGCGGCGCTGACGCCCAGCCAGCCCTCGGCGGGGCCGATCCAGGCGTCGCCGAGCACCCACGCGCTCAGCGCGAGCGTCGCCACGCCCAGCACCGCGCCGGCGATCCGCGCGTGTCGGAGCCCCCAGGCGGACAGCGCGGCGAGCGCCGGCACCGCGGCGAACATCGGCAGCCCCGGGAACCACGGGCCGGCCGGGCTGTCGTTGCCCAGCGCCGCCAGCACCCACTGGACGGCCACGACCGCCAGCAGCAGCTCCGCCGTCCGCTCGCTCTCGCGGCGCTCGGGGATCACGGCGGCCACGTGCTCGCGCCGGGAGCGCCACAGCAGCCACGCCCCGACGAACGCCAGCGCCAGCACCGGCGCCCAGCGCAGCAGCCCCGCCTCGGGGTCCAGCCACACGCCGAGCAGGTTGATCAGCCGGTCGGAGTAGGTGCTCGCCGCCTCGGGGTCGTCGGCCCCGGCGCGCGCCGCGGCGGGCACCGGCCCGCCGTAGAACGTCTCGTTGAAGCGGGCGAAGAAGATCACCGACCCGAGCACGACCTCGCCCGAGATCAGCGCCACCAGCCGCCGCCGCTCGGCCAGCAGCCAGCGGACGAGGCAGATCGCCACGGGCAGCGCCACGAGCGTCAGCGCGGCGTCGAGCCACGGCAGGATCGCCAGCAGCACCGCGCCGCCGTACGCGTAGCGCAGCCGCGGCCGCTCGCGCACCTTCAACGCGCAGAGGACCGCTCCGGCGAGCAGGGTGCCGGCCACCGGCTCCGGCGAGACGGTGGTCGCGGCCGCCAACGCGGGCGCCGACAGGCCCGCCAGCAGCGCGCCGGTGCTCGCCCACGGCTCGGGCACGAGCCTGCGCGCGAGCACGGCGGCCAGCACGAACCCGAGCGCGACGAGGGCGGCGATCACCAACTCCACGCCGCGCGGCCCGGCGAGCGAGTACGGCAGCGCGATCAGCAGCGGCAGCCCCATCCCCTGCGGCTCGTGCAGCTGTCCGAGCACGGGGTCGCCGCTCGGCTCCAGCTCTCGCTCGGAGAACTCGTTCCACTGGCGCTCGACGTACTGGTTGCTGAGCTCGAGGTCACCGTCCTGGACCCACGACTTCGCCGCCAGCAGGTGGTGCGGCTCGTCGCCGGCGTAGCGGTCCTCCGCCGTCGCCGGGATCGTCAGCGTCGCCGCGTAGACCCCGAAGAGCAGCAGCCAGAGGGCGGCGAGCCTCACGCGCCGAGCGCGCGGGCGATGACCATCTGCTGCACCTCGTCGGTGCCCTCGCCGATGGTGAGGATCTTCGCGTCCCGGTAGAAGCGGCAGACCGGGTACTCCTCGATGTAGCCGTAGCCGCCGTGGATCTGCACGGCCTCCTCGGTGGCGCGCACCGCGAGGCGGCCGGTCTTGAGCTTGGCCTGGGCGGCGGTCAGCGAGAAGTTGCGCCCGGCGTCCTTGAGCAGCGCGGCCTTGTAGACGAGCAGCCGCGCCGCCTCGATCTCGGTCGAGATGTCGGCGAGCTTGGCCTGGATGGCCTGGAACTTGGAGATCGGCTTGCCGAACGCCTTGCGCTCCTTGGCGTACTTGAGCGCCTCGTCGAGCGCGCCCTGGGCGAGCCCGACGCCCATCGCCGCCACGCCGATGCGCCCGATGTCGAGGATGTGCAGGAACTGCTTGAAGCCCATGCCCTGCGGGCCGAGCAGGTTCTCCTCGGGGACGCGGCAGTCGTCGAAGGTCAGCGGCCGCGTGTCGGAGGCGTTCCAGCCCATCTTGCGGTACGGCTCGCCCTGCGTGTAGCCGGGCGTCCCGTTCTCGACGATCAGGTTGGAGATCTCGCCTTCGCCGGTGCGCGCGGTGATCGCCACGTGGCCGGAGATGTCGGTGCCCGCGTTGGTGATGAACTGCTTGGCGCCGTTGATCACCCAGTCGCCGTTGTCGCGGACGGCCCGCGTGCGGACGTTGCCGGCGTCCGAGCCCGCCTCCGGCTCGGTCAGCCCGAAGGCGCCGAGCTTGCGGCCGGCGCACAGGTCGGGCAGCAGCCGCTGCTTCTGCTCCTCGGTGCCGAACAGGTACACGGGCTGGGTGCCGAGCGAGGTGTGCGCGCACATCGTGATCGCGACGCTCGAGTCGATGCGGGTCAGCTCCTCCACGGCCAGCGCGTAGGCCAGCGAGTCGCCGCCGGCGCCGCCGTACTCCTCGGGGAACGGGATCCCCATCAGGCCGAGGTCGCCGAGCTTGGCGACGATCTCGTACGGGAAGCGCTTCTCGCGGTCCAGCTCCTCGGCGACCGGTGCGACCTCGCCCTCGGCGAAGTCGCGCACGGTGCGCCGGATCAGCTCGTGGTCGTCGGAGAGGTCGAAGTCCATGGCGCCATTGTGGCCAGCTCGATCAGCAGCCGCACCCCGAACCCCGAGCCGCCCTTGCCGGCGTACGGCCGCCCGGTGTTCCACGCGGTGCCGCAGATGTCCAGGTGCACCCACGGCACGTCGCCCGCGAACCTGCGCAGGAACTCGGCGGCGACGATCGAGGCGGCCTTGCGCGCCTCGACCACGTTGACGATGTCGGCGTAGCGGCCCTCGAGCGTCTTCGCGTAGTCCTCGTGCAGCGGCAGTCGCCACACCAGCTCGCCGGTCGTCCGGCTCGCCGCGGTCACGGCGTCGCACCACGCGTCGTCGGCCCCGAACAGCCCCGCGTGGGTGCTGCCGAGCGCGGAGATGATGGCCCCGGTGAGCGTCGCGAGGTCGACCAGGCGCTCGGCGCCCTGCTCGCGGGCGTGGATCAGGCAGTCGGCCAGCACGAGCCGGCCCTCGGCGTCGGTGTCGATGATCTCGATCGTGGTCCCGTCCTTGGCGCGCACGATGTCGCTGGGCTTGAAGGAGCGGTCCGACGGGAGGTTCTCGGCGGCGCCGATGACCGCCACCACGGGCACCGGGAGGCCGAGCTTCGCGATCGCGCCGACCGCCTCGAGCACCACGGCGCCGCCGGACATGTCGAACTTCATCTCCGCCATCCGCGCCCGCGACTTGATCGAGATGCCGCCGGAGTCGAAGGTGACGGCCTTGCCGACGAGGCCCAGCACCGGGCCGGCGGCCTCGGCGGGCTTGTAGCGGAGCGTGATCAGCTGCGGCTCCTGGACGCTGCCGCGGCCCACGGCGGCGAACGCGCCCATGCCGGCGGCCTCGATCCCGGCGAGGCCCATCGTCTCCACGGTCAGCGTGCCGTGCTCGGCCGCCAGCTCGGCGGCGCGCTCGGCCAGCCTCTGCGGCGTGACGTCGTTCGCCGGGCCGTTCTGGAGGTCGCGGGCGGCGTTGACCGCCTCCGCGACGATGTGCGCGCGGCTCACGGCCTCCGAGACGTCGTGGTGCGCCGAGATCGCGAGCTGCTCGACCCGCGGGCCCTCCGGCGGCTTGCTCTTGTAGGCGGTGAACTCGTAGGCGGCCAGGAGCGTGCCCTCCACGAAGCCGCCCGCGACGTCGTCGCCGACGTGGTGGGGGAGCTCCCAGCAGAGCTTGCGCGTGCCGAGCTCCTTGGCGCGGCCGACCACGCTCGCCGCGGCGACGCGGGCCCGCTCGGCGTCGAAGTCCTCGCGCTTGCCCAGGCCGGCCAGGACGTAGCGCTTCCCGAGGGCGTGGGTGACGGCCAGCTTGCGCAGCCCGGGCCGCGCCTCGCCGGAGTCCACCAGCGCCTGCAGCACGCCGTCCTCGACGTCATGGGCGATGGCCTCGCCCTCGAAGAGGCCGATGACGATCGTGTCGGCGCCCGTGTCCTGCGGGGCGTCCGGTGGTGGCGGCTCGAGCGCATCCGGCGGAGTCTGCAGGACTCGAGGTATCAACCGGACTCTGGAGATCTGAATGCCACGCACCGTGATCCTCGGCAGCGCCCGAACGCCGGTCGGCAAGATGGGCGGCGGGCTGGCCTCCCTGCACCCGACCGACCTCGGCGGCATCGCCATCAGCGCCGCGCTCGAGCGCTCCGGCGTGGAGCCCGAGCAGGTGCAGCACGTCGTCATGGGCCAGGTGCTCCAGGCGGGCCAGGGCCAGATCCCCTCGCGCCAGGCCCAGATCAAGGCCGGCATCCCGAAGGCCGTCTCCTCGGAGACGATCAACAAGGTCTGCGCGTCGGGCATCCGCGCCGTCGGCCTGCTCGACCAGTCGATCCGCGTCGGGCGACATGGAGGTCGGCGTCGGCGGCGGCATGGAGTCGATGTCGCAGGCGCCCTACCTGCTCCCCAACGCGCGCTTCGGCTTCCGCATGGGCGACGTCAAGGCGCTCGACGCGATGGTCCACGACGGCCTCACCAACGCCTTCACCGGCAAGCAGATGTTCCAGGAGGCCACCGAGGTCGGCGACGAGCTGGAGATCACCCGCGCCGACATGGACCGCTGGGCGCTG
This sequence comes from uncultured Solirubrobacteraceae bacterium, assembly GCA_963723395.1. Taxonomy (GTDB): domain Bacteria; phylum Actinomycetota; class Thermoleophilia; order Solirubrobacterales; family Solirubrobacteraceae; genus DATFQI01. The sequence continues at coordinate 473,675 of CAVRQL010000021.1, forward strand.
CGCTCGCACGAGCGCACGATCGCGGCCACCGACGAGGGCCGGATCCCCGAGGAGATCGTCTCCGTGACGATCAAGGGCCGGCAAGGGCGACACGGTCGTCGAGGTCGACGAGGCCCCGCGCCGCGGCTCCACGCTCGAGGCGCTGGCCAAGCTGCCCGGCCTGCACGGCAAGGAGGGCTCGCACACGGCCGGCAACTCGCCGGGCGTCAACGACGGCGCCGGCGCGCTCGTGGTCGCCTCCGACGAGTGGGCGGAGCGCGAGGGCAAGGAGATCCTCGCCACGATCGTCGCCCAGGCGGCGGTCGCCGACGAGTTCGCCTACCTCGCCCGCACGCCCGCCAACGCGGCCAAGCTCGCGCTCGACAAGGCCGGCCTGCAGCCGGGCGACATCGACCTGTGGGAGATCAACGAGGCGTTCGCATCCGTGACGCTGAACTCGATCAGGATGCTGGGCATCGACGAGGACACCGTCAACGTCAACGGCGGCGCGGTCGCCATCGGCCACCCGATCGGCGCCTCCGGCGCGCGCATCCTCGCCGCGCTGGTGCACGAGCTGCGCCGCCGCGGCGGCGGCTACGGCTGCGCCGCGATCTGCTCCGGCGGCGGCCAGGGCGACGCCGTGATCGTCCAGGTCTGAGTTGACAGAGCGCCCGCACATCCTCCCGCCGCCCCCTGGCGGCGGGGCGCTGCGCAGGCCGGACGAGCCCGGCGCGGCGTTCTTCGACCTGGACCGGACGCTGATGGCGGGCTCGTCGGCGTTCCAGTTCGGCCGCGCGGCCTACAAGGCCGGGCTCGTGAGCCGGCGCGCGCTGGCGCGGGACGCGTGGGAGAACCTGCTGTTCCGCCTGCGCGGCTCGACCGACAAGGGCACGGACGCGCTGCGCGAGCGGATCGCGCAGCTGCTCGAGGGCGTCCGCGTGCGCGACCTCCAGCGGCTGGCGCCCGACGTGCTCGCCGGCGTGCTGCCGCGGCTGTACCCGCGGATGCTCGCGATCGCCTACGAGCACCAGGACGCCGGCCGGCCGATCTTCATCTGCACGGCCGCCTCGCAGGAGATGGCCGAGCTGATGGCGATCGTGCTCACGTTCGACGGCGCGGTCGGCTCCGTCTCCGAGGTGATCGACGGCCAGTACACCGGCCGCCCGGGCGGGCCGTTCACCTACCGCGAGGGCAAGGCCGAGGCGATCCGCCAGCTGGCCGAGCGCGAGGGGATCGACCTCTCCGCCTCGTGGGGCTACTCGGACTCCGAGTCCGACCTGCCGATGCTGCGCGCCGTCGGCCATCCCGTCGCCGTCAACCCGGACTCCGAGCTGGCGCGGGTGGCGCGCGAGGAGGGTTGGGAGGTGCTGACCTTCGACCGGCTCGGGCGACGGCTGCGCGTCGCCGCCGCGGCCCTCGGCGCGGCCGCCGTCGGCGGGATCGGCTCCCGTGCGCTGCAGAGGGCGCGCGCATGAGCCTGCACGAGCTCACCGACGAGCAGCGCGAGATCCGCGACCTCGCGCGGCGCTTCGCCGACGAGAAGGTCGCCCCGCACGCCGCAGCGTGGGATCGCGACCACACCTTCCCGCGCGAGGTGTTCGCCGAGCTCGGCGAGCTGGGGCTGATGGGCGTGTGCGTCCCCGAGGACCAGGGCGGCGCGGGCGCCGACTTCCTCTCCTACATCCTCGTGCTCGAGGAGCTCTCCCGGGCCGACGCCGGCGTCGGCGTGACCGTCGCGGTGCACACCAGCGCTTGCGCGCTGCCGCTGCTCGACCACGGCTCCGACCACGTGCCGGCGCTCGCCTCCGGCGAGGAGCTCGGGGCGTTCGCGCTCACCGAGGCGGGCTCGGGCAGCGACGCGAGCGCCATGCGCACCCGCTACGCCGACGGGGTGCTCAACGGCGCCAAGCAGTGGATCACCAACGGCTCCTACGCCTCCACGTTCCTCGTGTTCGCCCGCGAGGGGGAGCGCATTTCCGCCTTCGTGGCCCGCGACGGCGTCGAGATCGTGCGCGAGGAGGAGAAGATGGGGCTGAACTCCTCCTCGACCGCCGACATCGCGTTCGAGGACACACCGGCCGAGCGCCTCGGCGAGGCAGGAGCCGGCATGCGGATCGCGCTGCGCACGCTCGACGCCGGGCGCATCGGCATCGCCGCCCAGGCGGTCGGCATCGCCCAGGCCGCGCTCGACGTGTCGAGCAACTACGCCAAGGAGCGCCAGGCGTTCGGCGGCCCGATCGCCAAGCTCGGCGCGATCCAGCAGAAGCTCGCCGACATGCAGACCGAGATCGAGGCCGCCCGCGCGCTGGTGTGGCGCGCCGCGCGCCTGAAGGAGAACGGCCACCCGCACACCGTCGAGGGCGCCCAGGCCAAGCTGTTCGCGAGCGCCGTCGCCCGCCGCCAGACGGGCGAGGCGATCCAGGTGCTGGGCGGCTACGGCTACACGAAGGAGTTCCCGGCCGAGCGCTACTACCGCGACGCGAAGGTCACGGAGATCTACGAGGGCACGAGCGAGATCCAGCGGCTCGTGATCGCCAGAGCGCTGCTCGGCGACGCCGCGCGCTAGCGAGGGGACGCCCCGGCTGTACGGTGCTGCGATGGACCAGCGCCGGCTCGTCCGCCTGCTCTGGCTGTCGATCGCGGCGGCCGTCGCGACGATCTCGCTCAAGACGACCGCGTGGCTGCTCACCGGCTCCGTCGGCCTGCTCTCCGACGCCGCCGAGTCGCTCGTGAACCTCGCGGCGGCGATCGTCGCGATGGCGGCTCTGCGCTGGGCGAGCAAGCCTGCCGACGAAGACCACGCCTACGGCCATCAGAAGGCGGAGTACTTCTCGGCCGGCGTCGAGGGCGCACTCATCCTCGTCGCCGCCGTCGGCATCGCTGTCACCGCCATCGCACGGCTCCTGGACCCGCAGCCGATCGAGTCCGTCGGCCTGGGCATCGCCGTCTCGGCGGTCGCGTCGATGATCAACCTGTCCGTCGGCCTCCTGCTGGTCCGCTCCGGCCGCCGCGCTCGCTCGATCGTCGTCGAGGCGGACGGCCGGCACCTGATGACCGACGTGTGGACCTCCGCCGGGGTGATCGTCGGCGTCGCGGCTGCGGCGATCACCGGCTGGGAGCCGCTCGATCCGCTGATCGCGCTCGCCGTCGCGGTCAACATCGTCGCGACCGGCGCGGGGCTCGTCCACCGCTCCGCCGACGGGCTGATGGACAAGGCGCTCGGCGAGGACGAGCAGGAGCAGATCGAGGCGGTGCTCGGCCGCTTCGAGCAGGACGGCGTGCGCTTCCACGCGCTGCGCACGCGGCAGGCCGGCTCGCGCGCGTTCGTCTCGGTCCACGTGCTCGTGCCCGGGGCGTGGTCGGTCCAGCGCGGCCACGATCTCGTGGAGCACGTCGAGGCGGACCTGCGCGAGGCGCTCCCGTTCGCGAGCGTGTTCACGCACCTCGAGCCCGCCGAGGACCCCAGGTCCTTCGACGACGCGACGCTGGATCGTTAGCGGCGCTTGGCGCTGTAGGCGGCGCTGCCGACGCAGTTGCCGACGCTGAGCTCGGTGCGGCCCCCGCGGACCTTGCGCTTGCCGAGCTTGCCGCGGACGCGCATCGTGCTGCCGCTGACCGACCGCGCGGCGACGAAGCGCCCGTCGGGCGCGACCTTGACCTTCTTGAACGTCGCGGTGCCGATCTGCGTCGTGAACTGCCCGGGCTGCAAGCCGGGGCAGGTCATCGGGACGAAGGCCTTGAAGGAGCGGATCTGGCGCCCGCGCGCGGCGACCTTGAAGGCGACCGACTTGCCCTTGTAGGCGCCCGTGTCGCGCCGGCTCGTGCTCCACTTGCGCGCGGCGCGGACCTTCACGGCGAGGGCCGGGCTCGGGATCTCCTGGTCGCCGAGCGTGGCTCGCACGCGCAGCGCGTGGGTGCCCTTCGGCAGCGTCACGACCGCCTCGCCCCGCTCGCCCAGCGCGGTGGCGGTGCCGACGCGCTTGGAGCCGCGCAGCACCTCGACCGGCGTGCGGTCGGGCAGCCCCTTGAGGATCAGGCCGACGATCGCCGGATAGCCGGCGTACACCTTGCCGGGCTTCTTGACGGCGAGGAACGCGTCCGCGCGGAACACGACGCGGCGCACCGGCCCGGTCTCGTAGCCGCTGTCGCAGCCGGTGCAGATCCGCCACACCTGCCAGTAGTAGGTGCCGGGCGTCTCCTGCGGCCGCGGCGAGGCTCCGCCGGCGCCCAGCGCGGACACGCAGCGCCCGTCGGCGGCGGGGTCGCGCTGGCCGGGGTTGAGCGAGAGCGGATCGGCCAGGCGGCCGTCGGCCCCGAGGGCGGGCGACGCCGAGAGCGACACGCCGTGGTCGCTCGCGCCGCCGAACGCCGTGAAGTCCCCGGTGGTGAACGTCCGGTACACCGGGCACGTGAAGCTGACCGGGATCGGGTCGGCGTCGACGAGCACCGACGCGCCGTCGGCGGGCGCGATCGGCTCCGACGGCGGATCGCCCGGGAGCGCCTGCGCCGCGGCGGCCATCGCGAACGTCGCGAGGAGGGCGAGCGGCGCGATCCGGCGGAGCACGGGCCGAAATGTAGTGGTTGATGGATCCTAGCCGTAGCGCGCGCTCATCTCCGGCCAGCTGGGAGGCGGGCCGGGGAGCGGCGGTGCGCCAGGGCTGCGGAGCGCGTCGAGCAGCAGCGCGAGGTAGCGCCGCCGCAGCTCGCGGCTGCGGTCGGCGTCGCCGACCTCGATCGACTGGAGCTGCTCGAACAGCAGCGAGAGGTCGGCCACGCCGATGTCCTCGCGCAGACCGGCGGGCCGCGTGCGCTCGAGCAGCCGCTCGGTCAGCTCGGCGGCGCGGCGGCCCTCGCGGTTCATGGCGTCGGTGGGCGTGAAGCGGCCTGCGAGGCGGCGCGTGATCGAGCTCGTCCCCGCGTCGACGCAGCGGCGCATGAAGCCGGCGAACGCCTCCCACGCCTCGCCCTCGTCGGCGAGCGCGGCCTCCAGCTCGGCGAGGTAGCGGGCGAGGCCGTCGGAGGCGAGCCGGAGCAGCAGCTCCTCCTTGCTGCGGTAGCGCCTGTAGAGGCCGCCGATGCCCACCCCGGCGCGCTCCGCGACCGCCGACACCGGGGCGCCGGGGTCGGCCACGAACACCGCGCGGGCCGCCTCGAGGATGCGCTGGTCGTTGCGGGCCGCCTCGGCCTGCCTCCCGCTCATGGAACGGAGCGTATCGCTCCGTTCGGCTAAGTGCGAGTGCTCCGCGACTAAGGGGTCTTACGCCTGAGGAGGCTGCGTTCGCCCGATGTGCGAGAGCGCGTCGCAGTCGATCATTGAACGGAGCAAAACGTTCCGAAAGGAGTCTCGTGTCACTAAGCAACCGAGCGCGCTGGATCGCCTTCTCCGCCGCCCTCTCCGCGAGCATGATGGACCTGCTGGACTCGACGATCGCGCAGACCGCCGCGCCGGCCATCCGGGCCGATCTAGGCGGGTCCTACTCGAGCCTGCAGTGGATCACCGCGACCTACACGATCGCGATGGCGGTCGGGCTGCTGACGGGCGGGCGGCTCGGCGACATGTTCGGCCGCAAGCGCGTCCTGCTCGTCGCGGCCGGCGGCTTCACCGTCGCCTCGCTGGCCTGCGCGCTCGCTCCCTCGATCGAGATCCTGCTCGCCGCCCGCGTCGTCCAGGGCGCCGTCGGCGCCGCGATGGTGCCGCAGGTGTTCGGGATGATCCACGCGCTGTTCCGCCCCGACGAGATGGGCAAGGCGTGGGGGATCCTCGGCCCGGTGGCCGGCCTCGCGGCCGTCGCCGGCCCCGTCGTCGCCGGCCTGCTGGTCGACGCCGACATCCTCGGCACCGGCTGGCGCGCGATCTTCCTGGTGAACCTGCCGGTCGGCGCGTTCGTGCTGCTGGCGGGCGCGAAGTACCTGCCGACCGTCGCGCCGACCACGGCGTCGCGGCGCATCGACGGCGTCGGCATGTCGCTGGCCGCCGCCGGCACGTTCCTGCTGATCTACCCGCTGGTCCAGGGCCACGAGCTGGGCTGGCCGACCTGGACGCTGGCGATGCTGGCCGCCTCGCTGCCGGTCCTGGCCGCGTTCGGCGCGCACCAGCTCCGCCGCAACCGCACCGGCGCCCCGTCGCTGGTCGAGACGAGCGTGTTCGCCCGCCGCTCCTACGTGTCCGGGCTGGGCTTCGCCGTCGTGTTCGTCAGCGTGATGTCGGGGATCGGGATCACGCTCGGGATCCTCATGCAGATCGGGCTGCGCTGGACGCCGCTCGACGCCAGCCTCGCCATGGCGCCGTTCGCGCTGGGCGCCTTCGCCGGCTCCGCGGCCGGCGGGATCACGATGCACAAGCTGGGCCGCAAGGTCCTGCAGGCGGGCCTGGTCTTCATGGCCGTCGGCCTGGCCGGGCTGTTCGCCGCGCTCGAGGCGGCCGGGTCCGGCGTCGGCGCGTGGGACTTCACCGCTCCGCTGACCGTCGCGGGCATGGGCCTGGGCATGGTGTTCGTGCCGATGTTCGACATCGTGCTCGGCGACGTCTCGCCGCACGAGGTCGGCTCGGCGTCGGGCCTGCTGCAGTCCGTGCAGGCGCTCGGGATGTCGCTCGGCGTGGCCGTGATCGGGACGCTGTTCTTCGACGTCCTCGGCGACGGGACGGACTTCGTCGCCGCCGCCCAGGTCAGCACCGTCGCCACCGCGGGGCTCGCCGTGATCGCGTTCGCGCTGGCCTTCGCGCTGCCGCGCCACGCCCGCGAGCAGGTCGTCCCTGACGCGGTTCCCGTGCCCGCCTGACGGTACGATCGCCGGTATGGCCACGGAGGAGAGGCGCATCACCGGCGAGCGCGACGCGTTGTTCTCGACGCTCTCGGGAGAGCCGATCCAAGCGCTGTACACGGAAAGCGACGTCTCGTCCTCCCCCGGCTTGCCGGGGGAGTTTCCGTTCACGCGCGGGGTGTATCCGTCGATGTATCGGGGCCGGTTGTGGACGATGCGTCAGTTCGCGGGGTTCGGGACGGCGGAGGAGACCAATCAGCGGTTCCGGTATCTGCTCGATCACGGGCAGACGGGGCTGAGCACCGCCTTCGACATGCCGTCGCTGATGGGCCACGACTCCGACCATCCGCGCTCGCTGGGTGAGGTCGGGCGGGAGGGTGTGGCGGTCGACACGCTCGATGACATGGAGACGCTGTTCTCCGGCATCGATCTCGGCGAGGTGAGCGTGTCGATGACGATCAACGCGCCGGCGGCGATCTTCATGGCCTTCTACGTCGCCGCGGCGGAGGAGAAGGGCGTCCCGTCTGATCAGCTGGCGGGGACGGTGCAGGCGGACATCCTCAAGGAGTACATCGCCCAGAAGGAGTGGTGTTTCCCGGTCGATCCGGCGATGCGCCTGCTGGGGGACATGATGCAGTGGTCGACGGAGCACATGCCGCGCTGGCATCCCGTCTCGATCGCGGCTACCACATCCGCGAGGCCGGCTCGACGGCCGCGCAGGAGCTCGCGTTCACGCTCAAGGACGGGCTGACGTACGTGGAGGAGCAGGTCGCGCGGGGGATGGACGTCGACGACTTCGCGCCCCGGCTGAGCTTCTTCTTCAACGCGCACATCGACTTCTTCGAGGAGATCGCCAAGTACCGCGCGGCGCGCCGGATCTGGGCGCGCGAGCTGCGCGAGACGTTCGGCGCGAAGAACGAGAAGTCGTGGCTGATGCGCTTCCACACCCAGACCGCCGGGGTGTCGCTGACCGCGCAACAGCCGCTGAACAACATCGCCCGCACCGCGATCGAGGCGCTCGCCGGCGTGCTCGGCGGCACCCAGTCGCTGCACACCAACTCCCACGACGAGGCGCTCGCGCTCCCGTCTGAGGAGGCGGTCCGCGTCGCGCTCAGGACCCAGCAGGTGATCGCGCACGAGACCGGCGTGACGAACACCATCGACCCGTTGGGCGGCTCGTACTTCGTCGAGGCGCTGACCGATCGCATGGAGCAGTTGGCGTACGAGTACTTCGCGAAGATCGACGAGCTGGGCGGGATGGTCGAGGCGGTCAAGCGCGGGTTCCCGCAGCACGAGATCGCCGACGCCGCCTACACGCTCCAGCAGGAGTACGACTCCGGTGAGCGCAAGCTCGTGGGGGTGAACTCCTACACCGAGGGCGACGACGGCGAGATCGAGATCTGGCGCGTCGACCCGGCCCTGGAGCGCAAGCAGATCGGCCGCGTCGAGGCCGTCCGCGCCCGCCGCGACGGCGCCCGCGTCGAGGAGGAGCTGGCCAAGCTCAAGACCGCGGCCGCCCGTGACGACGTGAACCTGATGCCGAACCTCCTGGACTGCGCGCGCGTACACGCCACCGAGGGCGAGATCGTCGAATCCCTCCAGTCCGTGTTCGGCACGTACACCGAGACCCCGGTCTTCTGAAAGGCATCTGCATGCGCAAGCTGGTCCCCGTGTCGCTCGTCGCCGCGCTGTGCGCGGTCCTCGCCTCCCAGGCGCTGGCCGCCGGCAAGACGGTCAAGGTCGGCGACGACTTCTTCGTCCGCAAGGGCTCGGTCCCGACCGTCAAGGTCAAGAAGGGCACCAAGGTGACCTTCCGCTGGGTCGGCAAGGACATGCACGACGTCGCCGTCACCAAGGGCCCGGCGAAGTTCTCGTCGACCTACAAGACGTCCGGGACCTTCCGCAAGAAGATGAAGAAGACCGGCACCTACACGATCGTCTGCACGATCCACCAGCCGGACATGAAGATGAAGCTGAAGGTCGTCCGCTGACATAGACTGGGGCGCGATGAGCGCCTCCGCCTCGACCAAGAAGATCCGCGTCGTCGTCGCCAAGCCCGGCCTCGACGGGCACGACCGTGGCGCGAAGATCATCGCCCGCGCGCTGCGCGACGCCGGGATGGAGGTCATCTACACCGGCCTGCATCAGACGCCGGAGCAGATCGTCGAGACGGTGCTCCAGGAGGACGCCGACGCCGTCGGGCTCTCGATCCTCTCGGGCGCGCACATGACGCTGGTGCCGAAGATCATCGAGCTGCTCAAGGAGCAGGAGGCCGAGGACGTCGTGGTCACGGTCGGGGGCACGATCCCCAACCAGGACATCGAAGAGCTCAAGGAGCTCGGTGTGGCCGAGGTGTTCACGCCGGGCGCGCCGACGCAGGCGATCATCGACTTCATCCAGGGGGCCGTGAAGCTCTAGTAGGCGGCGACGCCCGGCGGCCAGCGGAGCTCGACTCCAGCGGCCGCCAGCTCGCGCTGGAAGTCCTCGGGCTGCTCGCGCACCGCGCGCGGGGTGGTGCGGCGCGCGCCGCAGTAGGCCGCCAGGTGGCCGGCTGCCTCGCCGATGTTCCACTCCACCGGGTGCAGCCGGTAGGCGCCGTTGGTGATGTGCGTCGTGGCGATGTTCTTGGCGCCCGCGAGCAGGTTCTCGAGCCGGACCGGGACGAGCGCCCCGAGCGGGATCTGGAACGGGCAGCAGGCGATGTCGATGTAGCCGTCGCCGCCCGTGGAGGGGTGCAGGTCGATCCGGTACGCGCCGATCCCGACGCTGTCGTCGTACTCGACGGCGCCGTGCTCGCCGCGGACGGCGTGCGCGATGTCCTGCTCCACGACCCGGCGCTCGCCGACGATCCGGCGCGACTCGCGGATGTAGAGCGCCTTGGCGAGGCCGTCGGGCGTGTCGCCGACGACGTCGCCGCGCAGCCGCAGCCCGGGCAGCCCGCCCTCGGTCTGCAGCCAGTGCAGGAAGCTCAGGCTCAGCTGCCGGGCGGCGTGGGCGTGGTGTTCCGCGTCCGGGACGCCGAACACCGGGCCGCCCACGTAGTCGATCTGCGGCCAGTTCACCAGCGTGATGTCGCTGGGGAGCGGCGGGTCGAACAGCAGCCGGGCGGCGATCCGCCGGAACACCCACAGCTCCTTGTCCAGCTCAGGGTCGCTGAGGTCGGGCCCGAGGAGCAGGGGATCGCCGGGCGGGTTCGGCGTCAGCGTCCGGGTGACGAGCTCGTTCGTGCGGGGGTCGGGCGCCGCGAGCGAGAAGGCGAACTCGTCGTACATCGCAGGGCGCGGGATCGTGTGGTCCTCGCCCGCCAGGTGGTCGACCGCGAAGCACGCGCTGACGGGCTGCATGTTCAGCGGGTCGGCCGTGGCCGGCGCGTGCGGCTCGCCGGTGTCGGCGCGGGACTCCGTCCCGGTCACGTGCTCGGCGCCCGCCAGCGGGAGCAGCTCGCCGGTCTCGGTGGCGTCGATCACCCAGTCGGCCTCGATCACGAGGTCGCCGAAGTGCACGGCGGTGATGCGGTCGCCGTCGGTCTCCACGGCCGTGGGCCGGTGCTGGAGTCGCACGTCGACGTCGAGCATCGCCTCCAGCACGGCGAGCGCCGCGCGCGGCTCGTGGCTGAGCCGGCTCACGGTCGCGGCGCCCGGGTTGAGGTCGGGCCGCGCCCGCGCCGCGGCGGTCAGCGGGTAGCGCTCGCGGTAGTGGGCGCGGATGCCCTCGCGCAGCCGGCGGTAGCGGGCCGTGCAGCCGAACTGCTCGATCCAGGGGTGCTCGTCCGGCGGCACCGCCTGGCTCGTGAGCTGGCCGCCGATCCAGTCGGTCTCCTCCGTGAGCACGACGCGCGCGCCGCGCTCGGAGGCGGCCAGCGCGGCGGCGACGCCGCCCACCCCGCCGCCCACGACCAGGACCTCGGTCAGATCGAGGAGCCCGAGAAGAAGAAGAACCAGATCTCGAACGCCACCGCCGCGGCGACGCACGTGCCTACGAGGACGACGTCGAGGGCGGACACCCGCGCGCGGCGGCGCTGCTCGCTGGCGCGCTCCCCGCTGAGGCTGCGCATCCACGGCTGCTGGCGGCGCTGCGTCGGCGCGCGGCCCGGACAGACGGTCGTGGCGTGCGCCGAGCACCCCGAGCGCCTTCACGAGCAGCGCGCTCGTGATCACCATGCAGGCGATCACGGCGAACACGGCGGTCATCGAGACGGCCGAATCGCCCTGGATGCGCGAGCCGATCCACACCGCCAGCAGCGGGCTGCCGGTCCAGATGTTGATCGCCACCACGGCCATCAGGCCGAGCAGGAGCGCACGCTGGATGCGGACACCGAAGCCGCGCGGGATCTCCTGCTGATGCGTGCTCATCTGGCGACTCAGGACGCTAGCGGGGTACGGGTACCTCCCGCGTAACTAAACCGTCCAGACGGTATAGTATTGGCATGCCCGTTCTCTTCCTATCCATCGCCATCGCCGCGGAGGTCGCCGGTACCGTCGCTCTCAAGTACACGGATGGCTTCACGCGGCTCCTCCCCTCCGCGATCGTCGTGGCCGGCTACGGCCTCTCCTTCTGGATGCTCGCCCTGGTCCTCAAGGCGCTCCCCATCGGCCTGACCTACGCGGTCTGGGCCGCGGTCGGCACCGCGCTGATCGCCGGCATCGGCATCGTCGCCTTCGACGAGCCGGCCAACATGCTCAAGCTCGCCAGCCTCGGCCTGATCATCGCCGGCGTCGTCGGCCTGAACCTGGCCGGCTCGCACTAGGCTGTCTCGGCCTATGGCCCGTGGCGCCGACACGCGCGAGCGGCTGCTCGACGCGGCGGCGGCGGTCGTGCGCCGCGACGGCCCGCAGGCGCTGACCCTCGACGCGGTCGCCGCCGAGGCGGGCGTCTCCAAGGGCGGCCTGCTGTACCACTTCCGCTCCAAGCGGGAGCTCCTCGACGCGATGCTGATGGGCTTCCTGGAGGAGTTCGACCGTGAGATCGCCGAGGCCTCCGAGGGCGACACGTTCGCCCACGGGTGGGTCCGCGCGTCCGACATGAGCGGCTGGGCCGCCTCCCAGCGCGCCACCGAGTTCGCCTTCCTCGCCGCCCTGGTCTCCGAGCCGAGCGCGATGGGCGAGGTCCGCGGCCGCTACGACGCGTGGCAGGGCCGCCTGATCGAGGAGGCCGACGACCCGGTCAAGGCCACCGTCGCCCGCCTCGCCGCCGACGGCCTCTGGCTCGCCGACCTGCTCGGCCTCGCCCCGCCGGCCGGGGAGCTGCGCGAGCAGGTCCTCGCCCGCCTCCTCGAGCTCGCCGGCGAATAAAGGGTCTGACCCTTTACTTCATTTCACTGCCATAAGGGGTCAGACCCTTTAGGTTGGCGAGGTCGTCCTCTGGGGTGCCGATGCCGGTGAAGTCGGACAGGAAGGCGTGGTCGCCCTCGAGCAGGACGTTGGAGGGCTTGAGGTTCCCGTGGACGATGCCGGCCGCGTGCGCGGCCAGCAGCGCGGCCTCGACCTGGCCGAGGATCGCGGGCTCCAGCCGGCCGTAGGCCGCGAGCGTCGGGCCGGCGACCCAGCGCATCGACACCCAGCCGTCCCCGGTGCCGAACACCTCGACGGCGTTGGGATGGACGAAGGGCGGCGGGGCGATGGCCGTGAGCTTGATCGCGACGATCCGCTCGGACGCGGTGTCGATGGCCCGGTACACGGCTCCACCGGCGTGCGCGTCGATCAGATGTCCCGCGAACACGTCGCCAGGCGCCAGCATCGGGGCGAACCCTATGGACAGTGTGTTGACTGACAAGTCAATCGGGTACGCCGCGCAGTAGGATGCTCGGCGCCATTCGGCCTCCCGGATCACCGGGGGGCCTGCACGAGGAGCGTGAACCCAAGTGAAGATCTGCGTCCTGGTCAAAGAGGTGCCGGACGCCGCCGTCGAGAAGCGCATCGATCCTTCGACGGGGCGGCTGGACCGCAACGGTGAGAAGAACCTCAACCCGTTCGACACCCACGCCATCGAGGCGGCCATGCAGCTCAAGGAGGGCGGGGCGGTCGAGGTCGACGAGGTCGTCGCCGTGACCATGGGCCCGGAGTCCGCCGTCCGCGCGCTGCACAAGGCGGTGTCGCTGGGCGCCGACCGCTCGGCCCACCTCACCGACGCCGCGCTGTCCGGCTCCGACGTCAACGGCACGGGCTACGCCCTCGCCAAGGTGCTCGAGGCCGAGCAGCCCGACCTGGTCCTGCTGGGCCAGCAGTCCGACGACGGCGAGTGCTACACGATCGGCGCCGTCGTGGCCGACCACCTGCAGATGCCGTCGCTGACGCAGGTGATCAAGATCGACGTCGAGGACGGCAAGCTGCGCTGCGAGCGCCAGGCGGAGTACGGCTACGACACGGTGCTCGTCGAGCTCCCGGCCGTCATCTCGGTCGGCGACGCCATCAACGAGCCGCGCTACCCGTCGCTGAAGGCGATCATGGGCGCCAAGAAGAAGCCGCTCGAGACCAAGTCCGCCGGTGACGTCGGCATCGAGGCCGACCGCGTGGGCTACGAGAACGCGCGCGCCAAGTGCACCGACTTCAAGGCCCCGCCGGAGAAGTCCGCGGGCCAGATCATCGAGGACGAGGACACGAACGAGACGGTCGAGAAGATCGTCGCCTGGCTGGACGAAAGGAAGCTCCTCGCATGAGCGACATCCTGGTCTACGCGCTGCACTACGACGGCGCGGTCAACAAGAACTCGCTCGGCGCCGTGTCCGAAGGTGCTCGCCTCGCCGGCGAGCTTGGCGGCGAATGTCACGCGATCGTCGTCGGCGAGGGCGTCTCGGACGACCTCGCAGGCTCGCTCGGCTCCTACGGCGCCACGAAGGTCTACCGCGTGGAGGGCCCCGAGGGGCTCGCGCAGCCGGTCGTCGACGCGATGGCGAAGGTCATCTCCGACAACGGCCACGGCTACGCGCTGTTCGGCGGCGGCCTGCTCGGCTTCGAGATCGGCGCGGGCCTGACCGCGCGCCTCGACGCGGGCGTCTGCATGGAGGTCACCAACGTGCGCGTGGAGGACGGCAAGCTCGTCTCCGAGCGCCCGATCCTCGGCGACTCGCAGGTCTCCGACGTCCACTACAACGCGGGCGTCGGCGTGATCATCGGCCGCCTCAACGCGTTCGAGGCCAAGGAGTCCGGCTCCGGCGCGGCCGCGGTGGAGGACGTGCAGGTCGAGTTCGCCCCGCACAGCCTCAAGGCCACGATGGTCCAGCGCGGCGAGCAGCGCGGCGCCGACGTGAACATCGAGGACGCCGACATCCTCGTGGCCGGCGGCCGCGGGCTCGGCAAGGCCGAGGGCTTCGAGGCCCTCGAGGCGCTGGCCGGCGCCATGGGCGGCGCCGTCGCGGCCACCCGCGCGGTGGTCGACGCGGGCTGGTACTCCTACGCCGCGCAGATCGGCCAGACGGGCAAGACGGTGGCGCCCAAGCTGTATCTCGCCGCGGGAATCTCCGGCGCCATCCAGCACAAGGTCGGCATGCAGTCCTCGGAGAACATCGTGGCGATCAACAAGGACGCCAACGCCCCGATCTTCGAGTTCTCCGACCTCGGGATCGTCGGCGACCTGAACAAGATCGTCCCCAAGCTCACCGAGGCCGTGAAGGCCAAGAAGGGCGGCTGAGCAGGCGTGTCATCCGGAAACGGCCGAGTCGTCGCGCCGAGCCAGTTCCCGCCGCCGGTGGACTCCGCGAAGGAGTTCATCGGCCCGCCCACGGACGCCGAGGACGAGCGGATCGAGGTCGGCGTCGCGATCGTGGGCGGCGGCCAGGCCGGCCTGGCGTGCGCGATCCGGCTGCTCCAGCTGCTCGAGGACGACCCGGAGCTGACCGAGAAGCTGGGCGAGGTCCCGGTCGCGGTGATCGAGAAGGGCAAGGTGGCCGGCGCGCACCAGCTCTCGGGCGGGGTCATGAACCCGAGCTCGATCCGCGAGCTGCTGCCCGACGACGACTCGTGGCCGCACTGGGGCGAGGTGAAGAACGAGAGCGTGCACTTCATGTTCAACAAGAAGCGCTCCGTTCGCCTGAGGCCGGTCCCGCCGCCGTTCCGGAACCACGGCAACTACGTCGTGTCGGTCGCCGAGCTCAACCGCTGGCTGTCCGACAAGGCCGAGGAGGCCGGCGCCTACATCCTCACCGAGACCACCGGCCACAAGCTGCTGGTGGAGGACGGCGTGGTGACCGGCGTCCGCACGGGCGACAAGGGCCGCGACAAGTCCGGCGGGGAGAAGGGCAACTTCGAGCCCGGCTCCGACGTGATGGCCAAGGCCACCGTGCTCGCCGAGGGCTGCTGGGGCCACCTGGCCGGCGCGGCGCAGAAGGGCCTCGGCCTGGCGGGCAACGACCCGCAGGTGTGGGCGCTCGGCGTCAAGGAGGTCTGGGAGGTCGAGCAGCCGCTCGACAAGATCATGCACACGCTCGGCTGGCCGCTGCGCCCGCAGGGCAAGTACAAGGAGTTCGGCGGCTCCTGGATCTACGGCATGAACCGCGAGGGCGAGAAGCCGCGGGTCTCGATCGGCTTCGTCGCCGGGCTCGACAACGCCGACGCGCGGCTGTCGGTCCACGACGTGCTGCAGGAGTTCAAGCTCCACCCGCTCGTGCGCAAGGTGCTCGAGGGCGGCAAGCGCATCGCGTGGGGCGCCAAGGCGATCCCGGAGGGCGGCTACTGGGCGCTCCCGCGCCTGTCGCACCCGGGCATGGTCATCTGCGGCGACGCCGGCGGCATGGTCAACGTGCCCAAGCTGAAGGGGATCCACTACGCGATCGAGTCCGGGCGGCTCGCCGCGGAGACGATCTACAAGCAGCTCAAGGCCGGCTCGTCCGACTTCTCGGAGTACGAGAAGGCCGTGCACGACGGGAACATCGGCAAGGACCTCTACGAGTCGCGCAACATGAAGCAGCCGTTCGCCCGCGGGCTCGTGGTCGGCGGGGCGATCGTCAACGCGATGACGGTGACCAAGGGCCGCCTCCCCGGCGGGCACTGGCCGACGCACCGCGACGCCGAGCAGTCGCTGATGCTGACCGACCGCGACAAGCGCTATCCCAAGCCGGACGGCAAGTACACGTTCGACAAGCTGTCGGGCGTCTTCCTGACCGGCAACGCCACGCGCGACGACGCGCCGAGCCACATCCGCGTCGAGAAGCGGGTGCCGCGCGAGGTCGCCGAGGCGTGGCAGTGGATGTGCCCGGCGGGCGTCTACGAGGTCCCCGAGGACGCTCCGGAGAGCGGCCCCGTCGACCTGATCGTCAACCCGTCGAACTGCGTGCAGTGCGGGGCGATCACCGCCAAGGGCGGCCGCCTCACGCCGCCAGAGGGCGGCGACGGGCCCCTGTACCAGATCACGTAGCGCGAACAGCGCCCGCCGCAACTCGGCGGGCGCTGATGCGTTTCCTTGCACGCCATGCCTCGTCGCGTGCTCATCTCCGTCGTGCTGCTCCTCGCCTTCGCCCCCGCGGCGCAGGCGAAGCCGACCGCGCGCGCGCTGCTGAACACCTGCGAGCGCGGGCTCGACGACGCCGACCGCGCCGCGGTGTTCGAGGGCCAGATGCGCAAGGCCTCCGGCGCGCCGCGGATGCAGATGCGCTTCACGCTGCAGGCCCGCACGCCCGAGACGGGGAAGTGGAGCAAGCTCAGCGCCCCCGGGTTCGGGAGCTGGGTCGGCCCGGCGGCCGGGACGTCGCGCTACGTCTACACCAAGCGCGTCGAGAACCTGCTGGCACCCGCGTCCTACCGCGTCCTGCTGCGCTTCCGCTGGCTGGACTCCGACGGCGACGTCGTCCAGCGCGCGAAGGCCTACTCGCCCGTCTGCCGCCAGCCGGACCCGCGGGCGAACCTGGTCGTGCGCTCGATCGGCGTGCAGCAGGCCGACCGCCCGGCGCGCCGGCGCTACGTCGTGTTCGTCCGCAACTCGGGCGGGAGCATCGCCGACGCCACCTCGCTGCTCGTCACCGTCGACGGCGCGCCGCTGCCGCGCGTGCCGGTGGCGGCGCTGGAGCCCGGCGAGGGCGTCCTGGTGACCGTCGAGGGGCCCGAGTGCCGCCCCGGCGCTCCCGTGGAGGTGACCGCCGACGCCGACGACGTCGTCGACGAGCGCAACGAGGCGGACAACGAGCTCATGCGCTCGTGCTGAGCAGCCACTCCTCCAGCGGCGGCCAGTAGCGCTCAGGAGCCTCGGCGAACGGGAAGTGCCCGGCGCCGTCGATCATCAGCAGCTCTCCCCGCGGGGCCGTGTCCGCGATGCGGCGCGCGGCCTCCGGAGGGGTGGCGCGGTCATCGGCGCCGGCGATGGCCAGCACAGGGATGTCGGAGGCGGCCAGCGCGCCGAGCGCCTGGAACTCGCCCCACTCGAACCCGCTCACGACCTCCGTGCGGAAGACCACGTCCGCCAGCATCGGCTCGAGCACCGCGGGATCGCGCGCGAAGACCGGCAGCAGACCCGGTCCAGGCCTCGCGCATCTCCTCCGGCGGTGGTGGCGGCCGCCTCGAGCGCCTCGGCGGCCTTCACCGCCTCGGCGACCTCCGGAGTCAGGCCGGCATACCAGTCCTCCTCGGCGGCCGGGTCCTCGCTGGCGTCGGTGCAGCTCGCCACCACCCGCGACGCGCTGCCGGGGAAGTCGACGAGGTGCTGCATCGCCACGTAGCCGCCGAACGAGTGGCCGAGCAGCGTCCAGTCGCGCAGCCCGAGCTCCGAGACCAGCTGCTCGACCGCGCGGGCGAAGCCGGCCAGCGACCACTCGGCGCGGTCCCCGTCCTCGGAGGCGCCGTTCCCCGGCAGGTCGGCGATCAGGAGCCGGTGGCTGCGGGCGAGCCGCTCGGCGCCGGGCAGGAAGATCGATCCGTCGAGGCCCGGCCCGGCGTGCAGCAGCACCACGGGCGGCCCGTCGCCGAGGTCGCGGACGTGCATCACCGCGGCGCCACCTTCGCGAGGAAGGACGGCGAGCGCGTCCGCGGCCTCTTCCGGCGCGTCCTCGAAGACGAAGTGCCCCGTGCCGGGGATCACCACGAGCTCGCCGCCCGGGACCTCGTCGGCGAGCCGCTGACCGCCGGCCACCGGCGCGAACGGGTCGTCCTCGCCCCACAGCGCCAGGAACGGGACGCCGAGGGCCGCGAGCTTGCCCTCGTAGGGCTCCAGCTTCGCGAAGTCGCCGCTGCGGTAGAGCTCGAGCTGGCCCGCGGCGGCGCGGCTCGTCGGCGAACGCCTTGAAGTACTCGTCGACCGCCTCGGCGTCGATCCCGGTGCTGACCGCGCCGAGCAGCTGGCCGAACGACTCGCGGGTCATGCCGTCGACGAGCTCCTCGCCCTGGCCCGGCGCGCGCAGCGCGTCTGCCAGGCCGTGCCAGCGTGCCGTCGGAGAAGAAGCCGGTGTCCGACGGCCACGACCGCCCACAGCGCGTCGGGGTGATCACAGGCCCAGCGCAGGCCGATCAGTCCGCCCCAGTCGTGGCCGACGAGCGCGACGCGCTCCAGCCCCTCCGCGACCCGGATCCGCTCCAGCGCCTCGACGTGCCGCTCCCACGTTCCCGGCGGGTCGGGCTCGGCGTCGCCGTAGCCGGGGAGGTCGGGCGCGACGGCGTACAGGCCGCGGGCGGCGAGGGCCTCCAGCGCCGGTCGCCACATGTACGAGGACTCGGGATAGCCGTGCACGAGCAGCACCGCCGGATCGCCCGGGTTCCCCGCTCTTCTGAGGGCTGGTACGCCCATCTACAATTGAAGGACCATGAAGACCGACATCCATCCCTCGTACGTCGAGGCAACTGTGACCTGCACCTGCGGGAATCAGTTCACCACTCGCTCGACGAAGGGCGACCTGCACGTGGAGATCTGCTCCAACTGCCACCCGTTCTACACGGGCAAGCAGAAGCTTATGGACACGGGCGGCCGCGTCGAGCGGTTCCAGCGGCGCGCGGCCAAGCGCCAGCGCGGCAGCTGAGACACGCCCCCCTGTAGTTCCGGGTCGGTTCTGCCGATCCCTAGTACGTGACCGACGAGAGCCGCCTGCCGAAGCAGACCGACGCCCCTGTGGGCGGGCAGGCGGTGCTCGAAGGCGTGATGATGCGCGGCGTCTCGACCTGGGCCGTCGCCGTCCGCAAGCCGCTGCCCGAGCAGATCGCCGGAGGACGCACCCTCGAGTCCGAGGAGGCCGCCGCCGGTGAGATCGAGGTGCAGTCGTTCCCGCTCGTCTCCTGGGCGAAGCGCCGCCGCGCCTTCCGCCTGCCGATCGTCCGCGGCGTCGTCGCGCTCGCCGAGTCGCTGAACATCGGCTTCAAGGCGCTCGGCATCTCCGCCAACGCGCAGCTGCCCGAGGACGAGGAGGAGATCTCCGGCGTCATGTGGGTGCTGACGCTGATCGCCGGCCTCGCGCTCGCCATCGGCCTGTTCTTCGTCGTCCCCGTCGCGCTGACCAGCCTGTTCAAGGACAAGCTCGGCTCCGCCCTCGTGTTCTGGCTCGTCGAGGGCGTCCTGCGCACCGCGATCTTCCTCGGCTACCTCTCGCTGCTCTCGCGGATGCGCGACCTGCGGCGCGTGTTCGAGTACCACGGCGCCGAGCACAAGGTGATCGCCTGCTTCGAGGCTGGCGAGCCGCTGGAGCCCGAGAGCGCGCAGCGCTTCTCGCGCCTGCACCCGCGCTGCGGCACCAGCTTCCTGCTCGTGGTGATGATCGTCGCGATCTTCGTCTTCGCCCCGATCGGGCTGCCCGCCTGGTACGTCCTGGTCGGCACCCGGATCCTCGGCGTCCCGCTGATCGCGGGCCTCTCGTTCGAGGTCATCAAGTGGGCGGGCCGCAACCGCTCCCAGGGCTGGGTGCGCGGGATCATGTGGCCAGGGATGCAGCTCCAGAAGCTCACCACCCGCGAGCCCGACCTCGACCAGCTCGCGGTCGCATGCGCCTCGCTCGAGGCCGTGCTGGCCGTCGAGGACCCCCGCGCGGCCAGCGCGGAGGACAAGGTCGGCATGGAAGTGGTCGCCTAACCCAAGAACTCCCGGAGGACGCGCAGCGTGTCCTCCGGCTGCTCGATGAAGAAGAGGTGCCCGGCCCCGGCGATCGTCTCCAGCCGCGCGCCGGGGATGGCCCCCGCGAGCGGCTCGCTGCTCTCTCCCGGGATCACGCGGTCGTCGTCGCCGGTGATCACGAGCGTCGGCGCGCCGATCCGCGGCAGGCGGTCGAGCGCGTCGTGGCCGAGCACGGCGGCGATCTGCGCGCGGTAGCCGGCGGGGTCCTGGACGTCGCGCGACTTCTTGGCGATGAACGCGTCGAGCGTGTCCGCGTCGACGCCGCTCGCAAAGGCGTGCGGGGCGAGCGCGCGGATCCGCTCCGCCCAGTCGTCGGTCTCCAGCGCGAACGCGCGGCCGGTCTCGCGCGGCTGCCGGGCGGCGTGGCGCAGCCCCGCGTGCGTGCAGCCGAGCACGAGCCTGCGGACGCGCTCCGGCGCGAGCAGCGCGACCTCCTGGGCGACCATCCCGCCCATCGACATCCCGAACACGTCGGCGCGCTCGATCGCGAGCGCGTCGAGCAGCGCCACCGCGTCGGCCGCGAGCCCCGCGGTCGTGTACGGCCCGGGCGTCACGGTCGACGCCCCGCCGCCGCGGTTGTCGTAGGCGATCACGCGCCGGTCGCGGCCCAGCGGCACCGCGATCGCGTCCCAGTCGTCGGCCACCGCGGGGATGCCGGCGATCAGCAGCAGCGGCGTCCCGCCCTCGCCGTGCTCGCGCACGTTGAGCACCGCGCCGTCGTCGAGCCTGACCTCCACGGCGCGCGATCGTAATGTGTGCGACGTGATCGAGTCGCTCGTCCAGCAGATCGAGGCCCGCTTCGAGGAGGCGCAGGCGCAGATGTCCGACCCCGAGGTGATCGGGGACCGGAAGCGCTACGCCGATGCCGGGCGGCTGTTCAACCAGCTCGCGCCGGCGGCCCGCCTCGCCGAGGAGTGGCGTCTGGCCGTCTCGGACGCCGAGGGCGCCCAGGAGATGCTCGACGAGGGCGGCGAGGACGCCGAGATGCGCGCGGAGCTCAACGACGCCCGCGAGCGGATCGAGCGCCTCGAGGAGGAGATCCGCCTCGCGATGGTCGAGCGCGACCCCAACGACGACAAGAACGTGATCGTCGAGATCCGCGGCGGCGCGGGCGGGGAGGAGGCCGGCCTGTGGGCGGGCGACCTGTACCGCATGTTCACCCGCTACGCCGAGCGCCGCGGCTTCCAGACCGACACGCTGGACGCATCCGACGGCTCGTACACGTTCGAGGTCAAGGGCGACGGCGCGTTCAGCATCTTCAAGTTCGAGGGCGGCACCCATCGCGTCCAGCGCGTGCCCGAGACCGAGTCCCAGGGGCGCATCCACACCTCCACCGCGACGGTCGCCGTGCTCCCCGAGGCCGAGGAGGTCGACGTCGAGGTCGACCCCAACGACCTCCAGATCGACGTCTACCGCTCGTCGGGCCCCGGCGGGCAGTCGGTCAACACGACCGACTCGGCGGTCCGCATCACCCACAAGCCGACCGGCATCGTCGTCTCGATGCAGGACGAGAAGTCCCAGCTGCAGAACCGCGACCGCGCGTTCAAGGTGCTGCGCGCGCGGCTCTACGAGGCCAAGCTCGCCGAGCAGCAGGCAGAGCTCGCCGCCGACCGCCGCGCCCAGGTGGGCACGGGGGAGCGGGCCGAGAAGATCCGCACGTACAACTATCCCGAGCGCCGCGTGACCGACCACCGCGTGAAGCTCACCGTCCACAACCTCGACGCCCTCCTGGGCGGCGAGCTGGACGAGGTCACCGCCGCGCTGCAGGACGCCGAGAAGCGCGCGCGGCTCGACCAGGCCGCCACCTCCTGAGTTTCGTCTGACAGTTCGCGGGGCACCGGCCCACGCATGGGGAGGCTGTTCGTCGCGCTCGTCGCGACAGCGATCGTCGTGGCGGGCTGCTCGCCGAACGACCCGCCGGGCGGCGAGGGGCGGCTGTCGATCGCCACGGGCGGCTCGGGCGGCGTCTACCAGGTCTACGGCGGCGGGCTGGCCGACGTCCTCAACAAGGACCTCGACACGCCGACCACCGCGGAGACGACGAGCGCGTCGGTCGACAACCTGCTGCTGGTCGCCAGCGGCGACTCCGACATCGCCTTCACGCTCGCCGACACAGCGCTCGACGCCGTGCGCGGCACCGACGTGTTCGAGCGCAAGCTGCCCATCCGCGCGCTCGGCACGATCTACCTGACCTACACGCAGGTGGTCGCGAAGGCCGGCTCGGGGATCGACTCGATCGAGGACATGAAGGGCAAGACGGTGTCGGTCGGCTCGCCCGGCTCGGGCGCCGAGATCATGGGCCTGCGCCTGCTGAAGGCCGCCGGGCTGGACCCCGACAAGGACATCCACAAGCGCGGCCTCGGCGTCGGCGAGTCCGCCCAGGCGATCCGCGACGGCTCGATCGACGCGTTCTTCTGGACGGGCGGCATCCCGACCGCCGCGATCGTCGATCTCGCCACCACCGACGACATCAAGCTGGTCCCCACCGACGAGTACGTGCCGGAGCTCAACAAGAAGTACGGCGACCCCTACGAGGTCGCGGAGGTCAAGGACGGCGACTACAAGGGCGTCAAGGGCGCGAAGACGGTCGGCATCCAGAACCTGCTGATGGTCAACAAGGACATGAGCGACGACGAGGCCTACCGGATCACCAAGTCGCTCTATGGCAACAAGGCAAAGCTGACCGAGATCGTTCCGTCGGCCAAGGGCCTCGATCCCAAGAAGGGTCAGGAGCTGATCTCCCCGGTGAAGATGCACCCCGGCGCCGCGCGGTTCTACCGCGAGGCCGCGGGGTGATCCCGTTTCGTCAGACGGCACGCCGGGCACGAATCTGCGCATGGGAGGAGGAGTCCGCTGGGGAGCGGGGCTCGTGGCTGTCGTGGTGACGGCGGCCGTGATCTCGGCGTGCTCGGCCAACGATCCGCCCGGCGGCGAGGGACGGCTGTCGATCGCCACCGGCGGCTCCGGGGGCGTCTACCAGGTCTACGGAGGCGGGCTCGCCGACGTGCTGACCGACGATCTGCCCGACGCGCCGACCACGGCCGAGACGACCAGCGCCTCGGTCGACAACCTGCTGCTGGTCGCCGGCGGCGACTCCGACATCGCGTTCACGCTCGCCGACACCGCGATCGACGCGGTGAAGGGCGACGAGTCGTTCGACCGCAAGGAGCCGCTGCGCGCGCTCGGCACGCTGTACCCGAACATCACCCAGGTCGTCGTCAAGGCCGACTCGGGCATCGAGTCGATCGAGGACCTCAAGGGCAAGACCGTGTCGGTCGGCGCACCCAACTCGGGCACCGAGGTGATCGCGCTGCGCCTGTTCGAGGCCGCGGGCATGGACCCGGACGAGGACCTCTCGCAGCGCGGGCTCGGCGTCGGGGAGTCCGCCCAGGCGATCCGCGACGGCTCGATCGACGCGTTCTTCTGGTCCGGCGGCGTGCCGACGGCCGCGATCGTGGACCTCGCCACCACCGACGACATCCGGATCCTGCCGGTCGACGAGTACCTGTCCAAGCTGCGCGACCGCTACGGCGAGGCCTACCAGGAGGCCGAGATCGCGGACGGCGACTACAGCGGCGTCAAGGGCACCAAGACGATCGGCGTGCCGAACCTGCTGATGGTCAACCAGGACATGGACGACGAGCTCGCGTTCCGGATCACCAAGTCGCTCTACGACAACAAGGCGAAGCTGACCGAGATCGTCCCGTCGGCCAAGAGCCTGGACCCGAAGAAGGGCAAGGAGGTCGTGACGCCGGTCAAGCTGCACCCCGGCGCGCGCCGCTTCTACCGGGAGGCCGGCGGATGATCCGCGCCGCCGTGCTCGCCGCGATCGCGCTCGCGATCTGCGCCGCCGCCGTGCAGGCGGGAGGACCGCCGCGCGTGGTCGCCACCGACCGCGACGGGAACACGGTCGCCGAGCTGCCGGCCGCGCACGGCTTCGCGCTCGCCTACCGGCACTCCTACTACCGGCAGCCGGCCGTCGAGCGCTTCCGCGTCGACGGCGACGGCTCCTTCCGCCTCGTCGCGATCAGCTCGCCGAGCCAGGCCGTGCTCGACTACTACGAGATCGAGGGCACCCGCGCGCGCCGCGACGGCTGGTGGACGCTGCGCCCTGCGAAGCCCGCCCGCTTCGAGCGGATGCCGCTGGCGGCCACCGCCGTCGGCCGCCGCACGCTCGTCGCCGGCGACGAGCGCGTCCCGCTGTACCGCCGCGACGGGCATGCGGCGCACCTGACCATCTCCGTCGAGGGGAGCTGACGTGGCCAGCAGCACCGACAGGCCCGGCAGCGTCGCGGCCTCCGAGCGGGACGACGAGCGCGAGTTCGAGCCGCGGCTCGACCCGCACGCCGAGTGAGCACCTGCTCGACGAGTTCGAGGGGGAGCGCCCCGGCCGCAAGCTGAGCGGCGTCCCGGACACGATTGCGCAGGTCGTCGCGGTCGGGCTGTCGCTGTTCGCGATCTACTGGGTGTTCCAGCCGATGTCGGCCCAGCAGTACCGGCCGATCTTCCTGGCCGGCGCGCTGCTGCTCACCTTCATGGTGTTCGGCTCGGGCCAGCGGACCGGCCGCCCGAAGGAGAACCCGGAGGTCCTCGACTGGGTGCTCGGCATCGCCTCCGTCGTCGCCGTCGGCTACGCGGCGGTCACCGCCGACGAGCTGTTCCGCCGCGCGGCCGCCCCGGAGCCGCTCGACATCGTCATGGGCGTCGCCGCCATGGCGCTCGTGCTCGAGGCGACCCGCCGCACGGTCGGCTGGATCCTGCCCGTGATCGTGCTGGCGTTCGTCGCCTACGCCTACCTCGGCGGGCTGATCCCCGACTCGTTCGGGATCGCGCACAAGGGCTACGGGCTGGACCGGATCGTGGGGCAGTCCTACATGGGGCTGGAGGGCCTGTTCGGCATCCCGCTCGACGTCGCCGCCACCTACATCGTGCTGTTCACGATCTACGGCGCGGTCCTCGAGTACTCCGGCGCGGCGCGCTTCTTCGTCGAGCTCTCCTACGCCGCGTTCGGGGGCTCGCGCACGGGCCCCGGGCGCACCACCACGCTGGCCGGGTTCCTGCTCGGCACGGTGTCGGGCTCCGGCGTCGCGACGACGGTGACGCTGGGCAGCGTCACGTGGCCGCTGCTGCGGCGCTCCGGCTACCCCAAGAACGAGGGCGGCGCCGTGCTCGCCGCCGCGGGCATCGGCGCGATCCTGTCGCCCCCGACGCTCGGCGCGGCCGCCTTCATCATCGCGGAGTTCCTGGAGATCTCCTACCTGAAGGTGCTCGTCTACGCGCTCGTCCCGACGCTCCTCTACTACCTCGGGATCCTGCTGGCGATCGAGGCCGACACGCGGCGCTTCTCCGTCAGCGGCCTGGACCTCGAGACCCCCGGCTTCTGGAAGCTCCTGGCCCGCTGGGGCTACCACTTCTCGTCGCTGCTGCTGATCGTCGTGCTGCTGGCGTTCAACTTCTCGCCGTTCCGCGCGGTGCTGTTCGCGACCGTGCTCGCGTTCCTGATGTCGTTCCTCGACAAGCGCGACCGGATGGGGCCGCGCAAGGTGTGGGACGCGCTGGTGGCGGGCGCGCGCGGCGTGCTGCCGATCGCGGCGACCACGGCGGCGGCGGGCATCATCGTGGCGGTCGTCTCGCTCACCGGCCTCGGGCTCGAGCTGTCCTCGCTGATCGTCGATGCCGCCGGCGAGTCGCTGGCGCTGACCGCGCTCTTCAGCGCGGTGGCGGTCCTCATCGTGGGCCTCGCCGTGCCGGTCACGGCGTCGTTCATCATCGCCGCGGTGATCATCGCCCCGGCGCTGGTCGCCCTCGGGGTCGAGGACTACGCCGCGTACATGTTCATCTTCTACTACGCGGTGCTCAGCGAGGTGAGCCCGCCGACGGCGCTCAGCGCGTTCGCGGCGGCGGCCATCACGGGCGGCGACGGCTTCCGCACGATGATGCTGCTGATGCGCTACACGGCGCCGGCGTTCCTGGTGCCGTTCGCGTTCGTGCTCACCGAGAACGGCCAGGGGCTGCTGCTCCAGGGCGGCCTCGGCACGATCGTCCTGGCGGTCGCGGTCTCGGCCATCGCGGTGGGCGGGCTCGGCGTCGCGCTCGGCGGCTGGCTGCGGGGCCACGTGCGCTTCCCGCTGCGCGTGCTCGCCGGCGCCGGCTCGGTGATCCTGCTCTACCTGGAGCCGCTGTGGATCGTGATCGGGCTCGGCGTGCTGGCCACGGCGCTGATCATCCACCTCGCGCTGCCGCGGCAAGACGCTCGAGCAGCCGCGACCTGACGGCAGGCCACTCCTCGGCGATCACGCTGAACAGGACCGTGTCGCGCAGCGTGCCGTCCTTGCGGACGTACTGGTTGCGGATCACGCCCTCGCGCTGCGCGCCGAGCCGCGCGATCGCGTCCTGGGAGCGGACGTTGTTGATGTCGGTCTTGAGCGCCACGCGGTTGGCGCCGAGGTCGTCGAAGGCGTGGCCGAGCATCAGCAGCTTGGCCTCCGTGTTGACCGCCGTCCGCCACCACGGGCGGCCGATCCACGTGCCGCCGACCTCCAGGGTGCGGTGCGCGTCGCTGACGTCCATGTAGTTCGTGAACCCGACCGCGCGGCCGGACGCGACGTCGACCTGCGCCATCCGGAGCGCGGCGTCGTCGGCGTCGGCCACGATCGCCGCCATCTCCTCGCGCGTGCTCGGCCGGTGCCACTTCAGCCACGCCCACACCTCGTCGTCCTGCGCGGCCTCCAGCAGGTCGTCGAGGTGCTCGTCGCCGACGGGCTCCAGGCGCACGTGCGCCCCGGCGAGGGTGACGGGCTCGATCCAGGCCATCGTCACGCGAGTATGTCGTGGCGCGGCCGGAAGAGGGCGCTCGCGAGGACGACCGCGGCGCCCGCGAGCAGCCCTGTCGCCGGGCCGGCGGCGCCCGCCGCCACGGGCCCGAGCATCAGGCCCGTGCCGTTCGCGGCCATCGTCGCCGACAGGCCGAGGGAGGGCCGCGCGGAGAAGAGCTGGCTGCTCCAGATCGCCTGCACGCCGACGGCGGCGCTGTAGGTCGCGCCGAACATCACCGCGGACGCGAACGCGGCGGTGAGCGACCCGGGCGCGAGCGCGAGCAGCGCGATCCCGCCCGCCTCGATGGAGGCCAGCAGCGCGTACGCCCGGCCGGCGCCGAGCGCGCGGATCAGCTCTCCCGTGGCGGTCGCCAGGATGCCCGCGACGCCGACGACGGCCAGGAAGGTCCGGCTCGCCGGCGCGGAGAGCGCTCCGGCGTCCTGCAGGTGGGCGACCGCGAAGGTCCAGTACGCCGAGCTCCCGAGCCCGATCATCACGCCGCAGGCGAGCAGGGGCACGGCTCTGCGGCACACCACGCCGCTCCATCCGTACGCGGGGCGCCGCGTCTGCCCGTTGCGCCGGGGCAGCGCCCACGCCGCCCACGCCGCCGCGAGGAGCGCGAACCCCGCGAAGACGAGCCACGCGGTCCGCCATCCGGCGCCGACGGCGATCGCGACAGGCACCGCCAGCGCGACCCCGTATCCCGTCGCGCAGTTGACCGCCGAGAGCACCCGGGCGCGCGGCGCGGACGCGAGCGACGCCGCCGCGTCGGAGATCGGTGCGAACGACAGCGCGGCGCTGGCGCCGGCGACGAGGATCCCGGCGGCGAACACCTCGGGCGAGCGCGAAAGGCCCGCGACGAGCATGCCGGCGGCCGCGATGACCCCCGCCCCGGCGGCGGTCGCCCGGGCGCCGGCGCGGCTGGCCAGCGACCCGGTCGCGACGGCGGCGACCAGGTAGCCGACATAGGAGCCGGTCCCGATCAGCCCGAGCGTGCCCGGCCCGAGCCCGTACGCGCGCCGGACGTCGGGGAGCAGCAGCCCGTAGCCGTAGCGGGCCATGCCGAACGTGACCCCGACCACCCCGATGCCGGCGGTGGCGAGCCTGAACGGCGTCACATCGTGTGATCGAGCGGGCATCCGGGCCCTCTCTTGCACGCGGCGCGGTCACACATGCGGCACGTCGTGAGCGCGCCCGGGCGGTCGTCCGCGAGCCCGGCCACGAGACGCTCGAGCAGCGGCACCAGCTGCGCGCGCTCGTCCTCGTCGAGCGGCGCCAGCAGCGATTGCAGCGCCTCGCCGCGCTCGGCGAGCACGGCGTCCGCTGCGGCGTCGCCCGCGGGGGTGAGATGGAGCGAGAGCGTGCGTCCGTCGTTGCCGGGGCGCCGCTCGATGAGCCCGTCGGCGGCCAGCCGGTCCACGACGCGCACGGCGGCGGGCTGCGAGATGCCGACGACGTGCCGCAGCGCCTCGATCGACCCGCCCGGCCACGCCTGCAGGTGCACCAGCGCCGCGCTGCGGGTGGCGACCCGCATCCGGTCCGCGGCCACGAGCGCGGTGGCGCCGAGGAGGTTCGCGAGGCGGTCCATACGTAGATGCATACCCGATGCATGTATGTGGCGAACGTCAACGGCGGCTGGGTAGGGGAGCGAGGGAGCCGGCCGCGCCGCTGGGCTGGATCGTGTCCGCTATGCGGACGCAATAGGGCCCAGCGAGCCGCTGGGCTGCATTCTGGGCGTGCTTGCGCCCACAAGACGGCCCACCCCCGAACCGCGGCCGAAACTCCCCCTCCCCCACCCAGCCAAGCCGTTCAAAAGGCCGGCGGCGGCGATCAGCGCCCGCGCTAACGACCACCCGCGTCACACTGCACGACGCCATGCCGCGCACACCCCTCGCACGCACGACGATCCGAGAGGCGATCGACTCCGCGCTGATCGCCTTCACGGCCGCGGGGGTGCGACACGCCGCGCCTGGACGCCGAGGTGCTGCTCGCCGCCGCGATGGGCGTGGACCGGGCGGTCATCGTCTCCGACCCGAACAGCGGGCCTGGAGCCCGACCGAGGCCCGCGCGTTCCAGGACTTCGCCCGCAGGCGCACGCAGCGGGAGCCGGTCGCGTACATCCTCGGCCGCAAGGGCTTCCGCACGATCGAGCTGGAGGTCGACGGCCGGGTGCTGGTGCCGCGGCCCGAGACGGAGCACCTCGTGGAGGTGGCGCTCGACCTCCCGCACGGCGCTCGCGTGGTCGACGTCGGCACCGGCTCGGGTGCCGTGGCGCTGGCGCTCAAGACCGAGCGGCCGGACCTGCACGTCACCGCCACCGACAGCAGCGCCGACGCGCTCGCCGTGGCGCGCGCCAACGCGCGGCGGCTGGACCTCGACGTCCCGATGCTCGAGGGCGACCTGCTCGATCCCGTCGACGGCCCGCTCGACGCCGTCCTCTCCAACCCGCCCTACGTCGCCGACACCGACCGCGCGTCGCTCGCGCCCGACATCACGAGCCACGAGCCCGACGTGGCGGTCTTCGCGGGCGCGGACGGGCTCGACCTCGTGCGCCGGCTGATCCCGCAGGCCGCGGCCACCGGGGCGACGCTGATCGCGCTGGAGATCGGCATGGGGCAGGCGCCGGCGGTCGCGGAGCTGATGCGCGCCGCCGGGTTCGCCGACACCAGCCTCACCGCCGACCTCGCGGGCATCGAGCGCGTCGTGGTGGGGCGCCGGTGACGATCACCTCCGCCGACGCCGAGACCTTCGAGCGCTGCATCCACGTCGGCGGCGTCGCGGTGTTCCCGGCCGACACCGTCTACGGGCTCGCGTGCGAGCCCGACAACCCCGAGGCGGTGCAGCGGCTGTACGCGCTCAAGGGCCGCCGCCCGGACAAGCCCGCCGCGGTGATGTTCTTCGACCTCGAGCTGGCGTTCGCCGCCCTGCCCGAGCTGGGCGACCGGACGAAGTCGCTGCTGATGCGCCTGCTGCCCGGCGGCGTCACGGCGCTGCTGCCCAACCCGCGCGGCCGCTACCCGCTGGCCTGCGGGCCGGACCCGCACACGCTCGGGCTGCGCGTGCCCAACCTCGGCACCGCGCTGAGCACGGTGCGCTGGCCGGTCATGCAGAGCTCGGCCAACCACGCCGGCGGCGCCGACGCGCGCGCGCTCGATCAGGTCCCGGAGGACATCCGGCGCGGCGCCGACCTCGTGCTCGACGGCGGCGTGCTCCCGGGCACGCCGTCGACGGTGCTCGACCTGCGGCGCTACGAGGACGCGGGCGAGTGGGCGGTGCTGCGCGAGGGGGCGGTCCCGGCGGGCGAGATCGCCGCCGCGGCGTCCTGATCCTCGGGCGAGACCGCGAACTGCACCACGAGGCCCTGGAGCGCCCCGGCCGCCTCGTCGAGGCGGTTGGCGAAGCCGGCCAGCTCCTGGGCGGAGGCCGACGTCTCCTGGGTGGTCGCCGAGACCTCCTCGGTGGAGGCGGTCGAGGACTCGTTGAGCGAGGCGAGCTCGTCCATCCGGGTGCGGAGCATCCCGGCCTCCGCGGCCATCGCGCGCGCCTCGGTGGCGATCTCGCGGACGTGGTCCGCGACGCCGCCGACGGCGTCGCCGATGCGGGTGAAGGCGTCGCGGGCGTTGCCGACGGTGGCGGCGCCCTCGGCGGTCCGCCGCGCGCCGTCGTCGACGACGGTCACGGTGCGGTCGGCGACCGCGCGGATCTCCCGGACCAGGGCCGAGATGCTGTCCGCGGCGCCGGACGCCTCGTCGGCCAGCTTGCGGACCTCCTCGGCGACGACCGAGAAGCCGCGGCCGTGCTCGCCGGCGCGGGCGGCCTCGATGGCGGCGTTCAGCGCGAGCAGGTTGGTCTGGTCGGCGATCTTCGAGATGGTCGTCACGAAGGTGGCGATCTGCGCCGACTTGCCGGTCAGCTCCTCGATCGCCTCGGCCATCGCGCCGGATGCCGCCTCGACGGCGGTCATGGCGGCCGCGGCGGCGTTCGCGTCGACGACGCCGGCCTCGGCCACGGCGCGGGTCTGCTCGACGGCGTCGGCGGCGTCGCCGGCTCGCTCGGCGTTGCCGTGCATGCCGTCCGCGACGGTCTCGGCGGCGGCGCGGGCGTCGCGGAGGATCTGGGCCTGGCGCTCGGCGCCACCGGCCAGCTCGGCGATGGCGTGCGCGATCTCCTCGGAGACGCGCTCGGACTGGCGCGAGGCGTCGGTGACCTCGCGGGAGGCGTGCGAGACGACCTCGACGGTGCCCTGGATCGAGCGCACGAGCGCGGCGACCTGGCCGATGCCGTCCTGCAGGGCGACGGTGGCGCCGTCGCCGGCGTCGTCGACGCGCGCGGTCAGGTCGCGCCGCTCGAGGGCCTGGGCGAGGTGCAGCAGCCGGTCGCGCTCGGTCGCGTCGTTCTGGCGCAGCTCGGCCATGTAGAGCGCTTCGCGCTCGAGCATGCGGGCGACGAACACCAGCACGGCGGTCTCGAAGACGACGAACAGCGCGTGCACGCCGACCATCCCGAAGCTCCCGTGGTGGCCGGGCATGACCCACACGGGCACGCCCTGCATCTGCAGCGCGTGGAAGACGGCGTGATGGACGGCGATGCACGCCGCGGCGGCGACCGGGACGCGCCAGTCGCGGTAGACGACCAGGAACGCGAGCGAGGCGAAGACGTGGAAGTGCATCTCGATCAGCCCGTGCGTCTCCTGGATGAAGAGCGCGGAGAAGGCCATCAACGAGATCGCGATCACGAAGCGGGTCGACGTCGCGCCGGGCCGGCGCGAGGCCAGGTAGGCGGGCGCGACGCCCGCGAGGAGCGAGACGGCGATCGCGGGGATCCACATCCCGTGCAGCGCCGCGAGCCCGAGGGCGAACGGCACGTGGGCGAGCAGGAGCAGGGAGAGGCCGCGGTCGCAGCGGCGGCGGACCTTGTCGAGGACGTCGGTCATACCCCGTGCAGTCGGCGCATCGGCCGGGTCCTTGAGGACGCTGGCGTGCTTGGTACGGTCAGGAGCCCCCTACGCACATGGAGAGCCGCGCATGACCGACCTGCCGCCCGACTACTTCGAGCGCCCTCTCGCCGACGTCGACCCGGAGGTCGCGGAGGCCCTCGACGGCGAGCTGGACCGCCAGCGTCGCACCCTCGAGATGATCGCGTCGGAGAACTTCGTGCCGCAGGCGATCCTCGAGTGCCAGGGCAGCGTGCTGACCAACAAGTACGCGGAGGGCTATCCCGGCAAGCGCTACTACGGCGGCTGCGAGTTCGTCGACGTCATCGAGCAGCTCGCGATCGACCGCGCGAAGGCGCTGTTCGGCGCCGAGCACGCCAACGTGCAGCCGCACGCCGGCGCGCAGGCCAACACGTCCGTCTACCACGCGCTGCTGCAGCCGGGCGACACGATCCTGGGCCTCGCGCTGCCGCACGGCGGCCATCTCAGCCACGGCATGAAGATCAACGTGTCCGGCCGGCTGTATGACATCGCGCCCTACGAGGTCGATCGGGAGACCTGCCTGATCGACATGGACGCGGTCGCGGAGATCGCGCGCGAGCGCAAGCCGAAGCTGATCCTCGCCGGCTGGTCGGCCTACCCGCGCTTCCTGGACTTCGAGCGCTTCCGCGAGATCGCCGACGAGGTCGGCGCGCTGCTGATGGTCGACATGGCCCACTTCGCGGGCCTCGTCGCCGCCGGCATCCACCCCAACCCGGTGCCGTACGCCGACGTCGTGACGACGACGATCCACAAGACGCTGGGCGGCGCCCGCGGCGGCATGATCCTGTGCCGCGAGGAGTACGCCAAGAAGGTCAACTCGGCGGTCTTCCCCGGGCAGCAGGGCGGCCCGCTCGAGCACGTGATCGCCGGCAAGGCGGTGGCGCTGAAGATCGCCGCCACCGAGTCGTTCAAGGAGCGCCAGCAGCGCACGGTGGCGGGCGCCAAGGCGGTCGCCGAGAAGCTCGTGGGCGCCGGCAACGGCGTCAACGTCCTCACGGGCGGCACCGACGTGCACCTCGTGCTCGTCGACCTGCGCGAGTCCGAGCTGGACGGCCAGATGGCCGAGGACCGCCTGCACGACATCGGGATCACCGTCAACCGCAACGCGGTGCCGTTCGACCCGCGCCCGCCGGCGGTCTCCTCCGGCCTGCGCGTCGGCACCTCCGCGCTCGCCACCCGCGGCGTGCAGGAGGACGACTACCGCGAGATCGGCGAGATCATCGCCCGCGCCCTGCAGCCGGGCTTCGACGACGCCAAGGGGGAGCTGGCCGACCGCGTGACCGCGATCGCCGACCGCTACCCGCTCTACGCCCAGCTGGGCGCGCCCGGCCGCGCGTCGCCTAGCGGCGGCGGCGCCAGCCGCGGCGGCTGAGCACCAGCCGCCGCGGGAGCTCGGCGACCGCCGGCTCCAGCGCGCTCGCGACCTGCGCGGCCGTCGGCCGGTCCCCGGGGTCGCGGGCGAGCATCGCGTGCAGCAGCTCGGCCAGCGGGGCCGGGGTGCGGCGCGGCAGCGCGGCCGGCGCGCGCACGAGCTGCGGGAAGCGCTCCTCGAGGTCGGTCGGAGCGCGCGGCGCCGATGGCGCGCGGGAACGCGCGCTCGCCGGTGAGCGCGTGCTGGAGCGTCGCGCCGAGCCCGAACACGTCCGCGGCCGGCCCGATCGGCGCCCGCGACGGATCGCACTGCTCGGGGGACATGTAGGCGTCGGTCCCGATGGGCTCGCCGGATCCGCAGCGCCGACTCGGTGCCGCGGGCGACGCTGAAGTCGATCAACCGCGGCGGCGCGCCCATCACGAGGTTCTCCGGCTTGACGTCGAGGTGCAGGACGTCCTCGGCGGCGCAGTAGTGCAGCGCCGAGGCCACGTGCAGCCCGAGCGGGAGCAGCTGCTCCAGGCCGACGGGGCCGTGGCGCTCGAGCAGCGACTGCAGGGTCGGGCCCTCCAGGTGCTCGAGCAGCAGGTGGGGGAAGGGCCCGTCGGCGGCGGTCGCGAACGTGCGCATCACCACCGGGTGCCCGAGGCGCTCCAGCACGTCGCCCTCGCGGCGGAGGTCGCGCAGCGCCATCGCATCGGTGGCCTGGTCGGGCCGCAGCACCTTGGCGACCAGCACGGCCAGCCGGTGGTCGTCCCACACGAGGAACACCTCGTAGCGCCGCCCGCCGCCGATGCGGCGCAGCACGGTGCGGCCGGGGGCGATCGCGTCGCCCTCGCCGAGCCCCCACGTGGGGCGCGAGCGGGCCGCCTGCTCCCACGGTGGCGACTCCGCGACCGTCGACTCCGGGGGAGGAGCCTCCTGCGTCGCTTCATCGCGAGGATGGCGACCCCGCCCGGGGTCCGCCACGTCACTCGCCGCCGTCGTCGTCCTCGTCGTCGGCCAGCACGGCCTTGGAGCTGCCGAGCGTGGCGGCCGGCTGGTCGCCGACCTTGGACGACGTCAGCGAGCGCGAGGCCGGCGCCATCCACGCCAGCGGGACCGTGACGGCGAGCACGAGGCATGCCGCCACCGCCGCGAGGCCGAGCCGGACCGAGCGGCGCATGGGCTGCGGCGCGAGGTCGTCGGCGAGGGCGAGGAAGGCCCGTGCGAGGCGGTGATGGTCTGACGTGGCGACGTGCATGAGCCCGAGGAACCTGCCGCGCGTCTCCCCGGCATGCAGGGAAACCAATCGGCTTTTCGCCGTGCACGGCCCCGCACCTGCCCCTGCAAGGGATCAGCCGCGGATCGTGGCCAGCGTGCGCTCGAGGCCCTCGCTGAGCCCCACGCGCGGCTCCCAGCCCAGCGCCTCACGGGCCAGGGAGGGGTCCACGGCGCTGCGGATGACCTCCCCGGGGCGCTCGGGAGCGTGCTCGAGCGCGAACGGGTTCGACCCGTCGAGATCCCGCAGGATGGCTGCGAGCTCGACCACGGTCGTCTCGGTGCCGGTTCCGATGTTGCAGGCCCCGGCCCAGGTGGAGCCGGCGGCCGCGAGGTTGGCGCTCACGACGTCGCCGACGTAGACGTAGTCGCGGGTCTGCAGGCCGTCGCCGAACGCCACCGGCGTGCCGCCCTCGACGAGCTTGCCGCAGAAGATCGCCACCACCCCGCCCTCGCCGTGCGGGTCCTGGCGCGGGCCGTAGACGTTCGCGTAGCGCAGGGAGGCCACCGAGAGTCCGTGCAGGCGGCCGTAGAGGCCGCAGTAGCCCTCGGCGGCGTGCTTGCTCTGCCCGTACGGCGCCATCGGCGCAGGTGCGGTGCCCTCCGCCGTCGGGATCGTGTCGGCGTCGCCGTAGATCGCGCCGCCCGTGGAGGAGAAGACGACCCGCGGCACGTCGGCGCGGCGGGCGGCCTCCAGCACGTTGATCGTGCCGCCGACGTTGACCGCGGCGTCGAACGCCGGGTCGGCGACGGCGCGGCGGACGTCGATCTGGGCGGCCAGGTGGAAGATCACGTCGGGCGCGGCGGCGGCGACCAGCTCGGCCACCAGCGAGGCGTCGCGGATGTCCGCCTCGCGCAGCTCGGCGCCGCTCGCCTCGAGGTTGGAGCGCTTGCCCGTCGAGAGGTCGTCGACGACGGTCACGGCGTCGCCGCGCTCGATCAGCGCGTCGACGAGGTTGGAGCCGATGAAGCCGGCTCCGCCGGTGACGAGGGCCTTCATGCGAGGCGCCATGCTAGACAGGGCACCGCGTGCGCATCTGGGTCGACTTCACCAACACGGCACACGTGATCGTGCTCCGGCCGCTCGTCGAGCGGCTCGAGGCGGCCGGTCACGACGTCGCGCTGACCGCGCGGCCGCTGTCGCACACCGTCGAGCTGCTCGAGGAGTGGGGCCGCCCGCACACCGTGATCGGCCGCCACGGCGGCGTGCACCGGCGCGACAAGGCGCTGGCCGCCGCGGACCGCGTGCGCCGGCTGCTCGGCTGGGCGCGCGGGCGTCGCTTCGACCGCGGGCTCGCCCACGGCTCCACCGACCTCCCGCCGGTCGCCCGGCTGCTCGGGTTCCCGAACACGACGATGTTCGACTACGAGTGGGCGGCGCTCCAGCACCACGTGAACTGCCGGCTGGCGACGCGCGTGCTGGTGCCCGACGCGATCCCGCCCGCGCCGGCTGGCGCGCTACGGCGCCGCGCCACAAGCTGGTCGGCTACCCGGGGCTCAAGGAGGAGTACTACCTGTCGGACTTCGAGCCCGACCGCTCGGTGCCGGAGGCGCTCGGGGCCGGCGGGGGAGAGGTGCTGTGCGTCGTGCGCACCGCGCCGTCCTACGCGCTCTACCTGGGCGGGTCGGAGACCCCGCTGCTCGCCCAGGTGCTGCGCCGCGCGGCGGCCGACGAGCGCGTCCGCACCGTCGTGCTGGCCCGCACCGACCAGCAGCGCGCCGACGTCCGCGCGCTGGGCCTGGACCGCGTCGTGGTGCCCGAGCGGACCGTCGACGGGCGCAGCCTCGTCGCGCTCGCCGACGTGCTCGTCTCGGCCGGCGGGACGATGAACCGCGAGGCGGCCGTGCTCGGCACGCCCGTGTGGTCGATGTTCGAGGGCCCGCTGGGCGGCGTCGACGAGCAGCTGGTGCGCGAGGGGCGGCTGAAGCTGCTGGCCGACGCGGGCGCGATCGACGTTCGAGCCCGAAGCCCGCGGGGGCGCTGGAGGACCGGGTGCGCCGCGACCCGGCCGACCTGCTCGCCCTCGCCATGCCCGGTCTCTAGCTACCCTGGCGCCATGGTCGCCGCGCTGATCGCCGCCGTGCTGCTCGCGCCCGCGCCGGATCTCACCGTCTCGTCGGTCTCCGTGCCCACCGGCGCCACCTCGCCGCGGGCAGCTGCGGGTGCCGACCTCGATCGCCAACGGCGGCACGCGCCGCTCGGCCCGCTCGCGCACCCGCTACTGGCTCTCGCGCGACGCCGAGCGCGGCCAGGACATCCGCCTGCGCTCGGTCCGCGTCCCGCGCGTCGCCGCCGGCACCACCTGGCGCAGGACGGCCAAGCTGCACGTGCCCACCGTCGCCAAGTCGGGCGACTACCACGTGATCGCGTGCGCCGACTCGGGCCGCGTCGTCAAGGAGCGCCGCGAGGGCAACAACTGCCGCATCTCGCCGGACACCGTGTCCTTGAGCCGGCGGACGGAGCCGGAGATCCCGCCGGGTCCGCGCTAGCCGCTAGGAGGCCTTGGCCTCGAGCGCGCGCTCGACGGCCTCTTCCGGCTTGCCCTCGACCTGATCGGCCGCCGCGTCGCTGCCGAAGCGCCGCAGGCCCACCGCCTGCAGGTGGCGGTTCTTGAGGATCTCGAGCGAGTAGACCATCCACACCGACGCGCCGATCACGAGCAGGCCGACGCCGGTCAGGAGCAGCGAGTGCTCGAGGTCCCAGTTGCCGCGCGGGCGGGGCGGCACGAAGCGCGCCAGCAGCGCGTAGCCGGCCATCATGATCGCCCACAGGTGCAGGTAGGCCGCGGTGCGCCGCTGCGAGAAGCCGATGCGCATGAACCGGTGGTAGAAGTGGTTGTGGTCCGCGCGCCACGGCGGGCGGCGGTACTTGAGCCGCTTGAGCACCACGAACGAGGTGTCGAGGATCGGCACGGCGAGCACCAGCAGCGGCGCCACCAGGGTGATCGCGGCGGCCGTCTTGAGCACGCCGTCGACCGCCAGCGTCGCCAGCAGGAAGCCCAGCGCGAGCGCTCCGGAGTCGCCCATGAAGATCTTCGCGGGGTGGTAGTTGTGGTACAGGAACGCCACCGTCGCGCCGCACACGATGGCCGACAGCACCCCGGCGTCGACGCGGCCGAAGGAGGCCGAGAGGATCGCGAAGGCGGCGGCCGCGATCGCCACGATCCCGGCGGCCAGCGAGTCCATCCCGTCGATCAGGTTCACGAGGTTGGCCAGGAACGCGATCCACAGGATCGTCAGCGGATAGGCCGCCCAGCCGAGGTCGTGGTCGCCGATGCCCGGCAGCGTCACGTGGTCGAAGCGCACGTCGAAGCCGACGACGGGGATCAGCGCGATCAGCGTCACGCCGGCCAGCTTGCGGCTCGGGGTCACGCCCTTGAGGTCGTCGAGCAGCCCGAGCGCGGCGACGAAGAAGGTCCCGATGAAGATGCCCAGGTAGGGCCCGTCGAGGTCGATGAGGATCGCCGTCGGGATCAGGATCCCGGCCACGATCGCCAGCCCGCCGATGCGCGGGATCGCGCCCGTGTGCACGCGCGGGCGGTCCGCCTTGTCGTCGAGCCCGCCGATCAGCGGCGCAAGGCGCGCCGACCAGCGGGGTGAGCGCGAGGACGAGCACGGCGGCGATGGCGAAGCCCACCAGGGCCGAACCGTCCTCCACCAGCGCGCGTAGTGACTCACCGAAGGACATCGTTCGTGGTATAGCGAAGCAGGGGCCGACAGGTTGCGTTGCTAGCTTCAGCGTTGATGAGCCAGATCCTCTCAGCTCCCGCGTTCGACGAGCGAATCTCGTCCCGCACCGCCCGCGTCGGCATCGTCGGTCTGGGCTACGCGGGCCTGCCGCTCGCGATGGCGTTCGCCGAGGCCGGGCTTCGACGTCGTCGGCATCGACCTCAGCGCCGAGCGCGTCGACGCGGTGACCGACGGCCGCTCCTACCTGGTCGACGTCCCGGCCGAGCGCTACAAGGGCGTCGAGGGCAAGCTGGAGGCCACGACGGACTACTCCGTGGTCTCCAAGCTGGACGCGCTGACGATCTGCGTGCCGACGCCGCTGTCCAAGACCCGCACGCCCGATCTGTCCTACGTCGTCGCGGCCGCCGAGTCCGTCGCGGAGCAGCTGTCCCCCGGCCAGCTCGTGATCCTGCAGTCCACGACCTACCCGGGCACGACGGAGCAGGTGATCCGCCCGATCCTCGAGCGCACGG
The DNA here is from genome assembly GCA_963723395.1 of uncultured Solirubrobacteraceae bacterium. GTDB lineage: Bacteria > Actinomycetota > Thermoleophilia > Solirubrobacterales > Solirubrobacteraceae > DATFQI01. The sequence continues at coordinate 512,052 of CAVRQL010000021.1, forward strand.
GCGCCGTGGTGGGCACGGACGTGTTCCTCGGCTACGCACCCGAGCGGGTGGACCCCGGCAACCGGAACTGGGACGTCCACACGACGCCCAAGCTCGTCGGCGGCGTCAGCGAGGAGTGCCTGCGGCGCACCAAGCTCCTCTACGAGACGATCGTCGACACCGTGGTGCCGGTCTCCAGCCCGATGGTGGCCGAGACGGCGAAGCTCCACGAGAACACCTTCCGCGCGGTCAACATCGCGCTCGCCAACGAGATGGCGGTCATGTGCGACCGGCTCGGGATCTCCGTCTGGGAGGTGATCGAGGCGGCGGCCACCAAGCCGTTCGGCTTCCTCGCCCACTGGCCGGGGCCCGGCCTGGGCGGCGACTGCATCCCGGTGGTGCCGCACTTCCTGGCCTGGAGGCTGCGGGAGTACGGCTACAGCGCGCAGCTGATCGACGCCGCGCACGAGGTCAACTCGCAGATGCCCAACTTCGTGCTGCAGAAGGTCGGCGACGCGCTCAACGACGTCGGCCTGCCGATCAAGGGCTCGCGGATCCTCCTGCTGGGCGTCTCCTACAAGGCCGACGTGGCGGACATGCGCGAGTCGCCGAGCCTGGAGGTCTTCAAGCGCCTCGCGGCGCGCGGCGGCGACGTGCGCTACTGCGACCCGCACTTCCCGGCGCTCGACCTCGACGGCGAGCCGTACACCAGCGCGGAGTGGACCGACGAGGAGGTCCGCGCCGCGGACTGCGTGGTGATGCTCACCCAGCACCGCGAGTTCCTCGAGACGCCGCGCTGGGATCAGGCGAAGCTGGTGGTCGACACGCGCAACGTCGTGCCGGCCGCCCCGCACGTCCACGCGCTGTAAGCCGTGATCCTGGTCCTCGGCGCCGGCTACATCGGCGCGGCGGTGGCGGAGCTGGCCCTGTCGCGCGAGGAGCCGGTCGTGCTCGCCGACAACTGGCGCGCCACCTCGCGCGGGCAGCTCGACGCGCTGGAGCGCCGGGGCGCGCGCGTGGAGACCGCCGACATCCGCGACCGCGAGTCGCTCGACGCCCTGCTGGCGCTCCGCCCGCGCCGCGTGGTGATGCTCGCCGCGCAGGCCAGCCGGCCGATCTCCGAGCGCGAGCCCGACTACACGGAGCAGACCAACCTCACCGGCGCCCGCCGCGTCGCCGAGGCGATCGCCGCCTCCACGGCCGCAGGAGGTCGTGCACGGGAGCTCGCTGCACGTCTACGGCGGCGGGCTGAGCGGCGAGGTCCCGCCCGGCGCGCCCTACGGCGAGCAGGGCGACCTCGCGCACATGTCCAAGGTCTACGCCGAGCTGGTGCTCGGCATGCACGCCCGCCGCGGCGGCTACGGGCTCGTGAACGCGCGCCTGGGGATCGTCTACGGCCCGAGCCCGGTCGAGCACGACGCCGCCGACTCGGTGACGGTGGTCGACAAGTTCCGCCGGCTGGCGGCCGCGGGCGCCGAGCTCACGCTCGACGGCGGCGGACACGGCGACGATCGGCGCCGTGCACGTGGCCGACGTCGGCGCGGCTGCTGCTCGACTGCCCGGTGCCCGAGCCGGGCGGCGTCGAGCACGCCAACGTGGCGGCCGAGACGCTGACGGTGGCCGACGTGGCCGCGCTGGCCGAGGGCCGCGAGCCCGCGGGCGGCGCCGCGTGGACCGCCGCGAGCGCCTTCGAGTACGAGCACTCCGTGGCGGCGTACCTGGCATGAGGTTCCTCGTCACAGGCGTGACCGGCTTCCTGGGCTGGCGCACGGCGACGCTGCTGGCCGAGCGCGGGCACGAGATCACGGGCCTCGCCCGGCCGGGCGGCGCCGGCGCGCGCGCACGCCGAGGGCATCCGGGCGGAGCGCGTCGACGCCGGCGACCCGGCCGCGCGGGCGCTGGTCGCGGGCCACGACGTGGTGCTGCACTTCGCGGGCGTCCCTGACCCTGCCCGCGCCCGCCAGGACCCGGCCCGCGCGGTGCGCGAGAACGCGGGCACGACCGCCAACCTGCTCGACGCCTGCCTCGAGCACGGCGCGGCGCTGATCTACCCGTCCACGGTGCGCGCGGCGCTGGAGCCGCCGCCCGACGCCTACGGGCTCTCCAAGCGCCTCGGCGAGGAGGCGTGCCGCCACCACGCCGCGCGCTCCGCCGTCGCCCGCCTCACGAGCGTCTTCGGGCCCGGCCAGGTCGCCTGGGAGGGGGCCACGGGCGCGATCGCCGCGTTCGCGCGCCGGGCGCTGGAGGGCCGGGAGATCGTGATCCCCGGCGACCCGCAGCGCGTGCGCGACTTCGTCTACGTCGACGACGTGGTCGCCGCGCTGGAGGCGATCGCCGTCCAGGGCCGCTGGGGGGAGACCCTCACGCTCGCCTCCGGGCGCCCGACGCCGCTGATCCGCGCGGCCGAGCTGGCCCGCGACGCCGCCGGCGCGGACATCGCGATCGAGACGCCGGGCGGCGAGCTCCCGCCCGGCGAGGGCGCCGGCTACCCCGCGGACGGGGACATGGCCGCTCTAGGCTTGACCGTCCGTCCCATCGAGGACGCTGTTGGAACCTATGTCGAGTGGCTCCGCCGCCATCCCGCTGCTCAAAGCCGCTCCTGAACCGGCGCAGGTCGCGGACCGGCTGACCGGCGGCGACTGGCGCGGGATGGAGCTGTGCCTGGCGCCCCGGCACGTCGCGACGCCCGAGGCGCTGGACGCCGCGATCGCCGTCGGCCGCGACGCCGCGGACGCAGGGCGCGGTCCTGACCGCCGAGTGCCCGGTCGCGTGGCCGAGCGGCGCGTTCGTGCGCGTCGACCGGCTCGACGACGAGGCGAAGCGGGGCATCGAGGCGTCGGCGCGCTTCGCCGCGGGGATCGGGGCGAAGGTCCTGACGATCCACCTGTTCGTGCCGATGGACCCCGCCGTCTACCGCGACCACGCCGCGCTCGACGAGGACGCCGTCGACGCGTACCTGCGCTTCTACGCCGAGGCGTGCGCGGCCGAGGGCGTGACGCCGCTGATCGAGAACGTGCCGCCCGTGCTGCGGATGCGCACCGGCGGCGTGTACCTGTCGCCGGTCGGCGGCCACTGGCGCGACCTGCGCGAGTGGTGCGGGCGCGTGCCCGGCCTGCGCGTGACCTTCGACACCTCGCACGCCGCGCTGTTCGCCAACTTCGCCGCCGCCTACCCGTCGCTGTTCGGGCTCGCGTCCGACGGCGAGCTGGACCTGATGCGCTACGCGGACGAGCTGCTGGAGCTGACCGACGTCGCCCACGTCTCCGACGCCCACGGCCTGCTCGGCGAGGGCCTGCCCTACGGCACCGGGGAGCTGGACCTCGATCCGGTCGTGCGCCGGCTCGGCGAGCGGGTGCCGTACATCGTCGCCGAGATCAACGAGCCCGACCCCGCGTACTCGGACGCCATGAAGGCCGGCTACCGCGAGATCGAGCGGGCGCTGGCCGCGCCCGCGGATCCTCCGCGCCGCCGCCGCTCGCGGCTCCCCGTGGACGCGTTCGACTGGCAGGCCGTGGTCGGCCGCCGCGACCCCGTGCCGTCCGTGCTGGAGCTGGAGGAGCGCTTCGGCGGGCGCCGCGTGCTGATCACCGGCGGGGGAGGCTGGATCGGCGGCCGGCTCGCCACGCTGCTGCTCGGCTTCCGGCCCGAGCGGGTGACGCTGCTCGACTCCCACGAGGCGTCGCTGACCGCCGACCGCCGCGGGCGCTCCGCGCTCCAGCTGCGAGGCCACCGAGCACGTGCTCGGCGACATCCGCGACGGCGGCCGGCTCGCCGAGGCCGTGGCCCGCGCCCGGCCCGACGTGATCTTCCACCTCGCCGCCTACAAGCACGTCGACTGGGCCGAGACCCACCCCGAGGAGTTCGTCGACACCAACCTGCAGGGCTCCTGGAACGTGCTCCGCGCCGCGGAGGCGTCCGGCGTCGAGACCGTGGTCGTGGCCTCGACCGACAAGGCGGCGCTCGCCGCGTCGTTCTACGGGCGCACGAAGCGCTTCATGGAGCAGCTGACCGCGCACGCCGGCGGCGCGTGCGCCGTGCGGCTCGTCAACGTGCTGGCCAGCGCCGGCAGCGCGTCCGAGCTGTTCCTGCGCCAGGCGCGCGCCGGCATCCCGCTCACGGTCACCGACACCGGGATGATGCGCTACTGGATCACGGGGGCGCACGCCGCGCTCGTGCTCGCCCACGGCGCGCTGCTGGCCGCGGAGGGCGAGGTGCTGGCGACGCCCGCACGACCCGGCCGAGCTCTCGGTCGGCGAGCTGGCGGAGCGCATCTGGCGCGCGGCGGGCGCCGGCGAGCAGGCCGACATCGAGCTGCTGGGCGTCCGCGCCGGGGAGACGATGAGCGAGGTGCTGACCGGCCCGGGCGAGCAGCTCGGCTCGGAGCGCCTTCAGGGCATCGCGGCGATCGAGGGCGGCGCGACCTCGCCCGGCCCGGCCTGGGTGGCCGAGCGCCTGGAGGCGGGCATGAGCCGCGAGGCGTCCCGCGCCGTGTGGCTCGAGGCGATGGGATTCGAACCCGCCACACCTGCGGTCGGGGGATAACCCCACGGCGCGGGCTCCCGCGCCGCTGATAGCTTCGCTCCCGATGACGAGCCTCCGCCACACGACCAACCCGATGCGCGGCACCTTTGCCGCGAATCGACCGCTCACGGCCTGACTCGTCACGGGCCGGGGGCGGCAGCCGCCCCGGTCCGAAAGCAGCACCACATCGCACCTCGGGCGGCTCCCCGTCCATCACCGCACCACAAGGGAGCCGTAATGCACTCGCTCAACCACACCGCCTACGCGAACGCCATCGCCGCAGACCGCCTCCGGTCCGCTGCCCGTGGCGTAGCGCGCCCCCGACGACACAGGCCGCCGCCAATACGCCGGCACGTCGCCTACGTCGTCGCGCGGGTCGCCGGCCGGCTGGACACCGAGTCCGCCCGCCGCGCCGTGGCGTAACCCCGGATCACACCGATCCGGTCCCCGGGACCAACGCCGGGCGGGGCCACTCTGGCGGCCCCGCCCGGCGTCCCGGCTACCCTGGGCGACCCGTGGAGATCGCCCGCCTAGAAGACCGCGAGCCGTTCATCACCGCCGACGGCTCGTCGATTCGCGAGCTGGCGGGGGTGCCGACCGGCAACGCCTCGAATCAGTCCCTCGCGGAGGCGACCGTCCCGCCCGGGAGCGAGACGATCGAGCACTACCACCGCATCTCCGAGGAGATCTATCTGTTCACGCAGGGCATGGGACGGATGCGGCTCGGAGAGCAGGAGAGCGCGGTGCGCGCCGGCGACGCGGTCGTGATCGCGCCTGGCGTGCCCCACAAGCTGTTCAACACCGGCCCCGAGCCGCTCGTGCTGCTGTGCTGCTGCTCGCCCGCGTACTCGCACGAGGACACCGTCCTGCTGGAGGGCTCGTCGTGATCCGCGCGCTGCTGGTCGCGGCCGTCCTGGCCGCCACGCTCGCCGCGCCCGCGACGGCGGCGCCCGCGAAGAAGCAGCGGCCGATCCCCGTGATCGGGATCGGCGAGCAGAACCCGGCGATGTTCGCCAACCCGTACTTCCGCGCGCTCGGCGTCAAGAACGTCCGCGTGATCACCGCCTGGGACTCGCTGCGCCACCGCTGGTCGCGCGGCATCCTGGACGCGTACATGAACAGCGCCCGAGCGGCCGGGGTCAACGTCCTGCTCGGCTTCGGCCACGCCCGCAGCGCCAAGCGCAAGATCCGCCGCCGGGTGCCCGGCGTCAAGGAGTTCACGAAGGAGTTCCTGAAGTACAAGAAGCGCTACCCGTGGGTGAAGGACTGGCTGACCTGGAACGAGGCCAACCACTGCGGCGAGCCCACCTGCCACAAGGCCCGCCGCGTCGCGCGCTTCTACAACAACATGCGCCACAACTGCTTCGGCTGCCGGGTCGTCGGGGCCGACGTGCTCGACACGCCGACGATGAAGCCCTGGGTCAAGGAGTTCTGGCGCCACGCCCGCCACGACAAGATGATCTGGGGGCTGCACAACTACATCGACGCCAACCGCTTCCGCACCTCGGGCACGCGCGAGCTGCTCAAGATCACCCGCAAGGGCGAGATCTGGTTCACCGAGACCGGCGGGCTGGTCGTGCGGCGCAACCGGTCGCGGATCGCGTTCCCCGGCAACAAGAAGCACGCGGCGAAGGCGACCAAGCAGGTCTTCCGGCTGGCACGGCTGAGCCCCCGCGTGCGGCGGATCTACATCTACCACTGGATGCCGGCCATGGCGAAGCTGCCGAGCTGGGACTCGGCGCTCGTCGACCCGCGCGGCAAGCCGCGCCCGGCCTACGCCGTCGTGAAGAGCTTCGTCCGGAAGTTCGCCCGCGAGGCGAAGCGGCGCGCGGCGCTGCGCCAAGCCGAGGGCTGAGCGGGTGCGCGGCGCGCTGGTGGCGGCCGCCGTGCTCGTCGCCGCGGTGGCGCTGACCGGCTGCAAGTCGCTCGAGAACGTCGCCCGCGGCGGCAAGGTCGTCGGCGACACGCTGACCGTCTACTCGCTGCTCCCGCAGCCGGGTAGCGGCAACGCGCGCGACTTCGTCGACGCCGAGAAGCTCGCGCTCTACGAGGCGGGACGGGATGGCCGGCGAGTTCGCGGTCAACTTCGTCTCGATCGACGAGGGCAAGCGGTCGGCTCTGGAGCTGCGCGACGCGCTGGCCGACCCGCAGGTCACGGCGCTGATCGGCCCCTACAGCTCGAACGTCGCGATGAGGACGGTGCCGCTGTTCAACGCGGCCGGCGTGCTCGAGGCGACGCCGGGCGCCGGCTACGCCGGGTTCACCGAGACCGTGCGCCCCGGCGAGCCCGAGCGCTGGCAGCCCTCCGGGCGCCGCACGTTCGCGCGGCTGGCAGGAGACGACATCGTGCAGGCGCGCGCCATGCTCGCCGCGGCGCGGAAGTTCACGGGCCGCAAGGACCCGCGGATCGCGATCGAGCAGGAGCCGGGCCCGGTGGCCGACGGGCTCGTGGCCGCGCTGCACGAGGCGGGGGCGCGCACGGTCGGCGACCCGTCGCGCGCCGACGCTGTCATCTACGCGGGCGACGACGCCGACAACGCCGCCGGCGTCGCGGACGCGCTGGCCGAGGAGGCGCCCGGCACGCCGGTGGTGCTCCCGGACGCGCTGACGTTCGCGGGGATCGAACGGCAGCTCAGCCGCGCCGCACGGCGGCAGGCGGTGCTGATGACGAGCGCCCCGAAGCCGGGCTCGACCCCGGAGCTGCGCGACTTCGAGAAGCGCTTCCGCGAGCGCTACGAGCGCGACCCCGGCCCGTACGCGATCGTCGGCTACCGGGCGATGCGGGGCGTGCTCGGCGCGATCACCCAGGCGGGCGACCGCGCCGGCTATCGGCAGGCGGTGATCGACGCGTACTTCGCGAGCGCCGCCGAGCCTGCGCCCTTCAGGGCCTTCCGGCTCGACCGCGGCTAGGAGTCCAGGCTCGCCTCGAGCGTGATCTCGTCCACGCCCGCCAGGGCGCGGGAGACGACGCAGCCCTCCTTGGCGCCCTCGGCGGCCTTCTGGAAGTCGGCGTCCTCGAGCCCCGGCACGCGGCCGCGGGTGGTGAGCGCGACCTTCGTGATCGTCGGGCAGACCGTCGACGTTGCGCAGCGACACCTTGGCCTGGGTCTGGAGGGACTCGGGCGGGCTGCCGGCCTCGCTGAGCGCGAGCGAGAGCGCCATCGTGAAGCAGCCGGCGTGCGCGGCGGCGATGAGCTCCTCGGGATTGGTGCCGCTGTCCTCCTCGCCGAAGCGCGACTTGAACGAGTACGCGCCCTCGAAGGCGCCCGAGCCGAGCGACATCTGGCCGCGACCCTCCTGCAGCGAGCCTTCCCAGAGTGCGTTTGCGGTGCGAGCTGCCATGAGGTTCTCCTCACATAGGGTCTCTAGCCTTCACAGCCTATGAGCCGAAACCAGCGCCTGACGTTCCTTGGCATCGCGGCGGTCATCGCCGTCGTCGCGATCGTGATCCTCGCCGGGGGCTCCGGTGACGACGGGGACAGCGGCGACAACGCCTCGGCGACGCAGACGGCCACGCCGACGGCGACCGAGACGCAGAGCGGCTCTGAGGAGACCGCCACGCCGACGCCCGACCCCGACCCCGACCCCGAAGCCGGAGCCGCCGCTGCTCAAGGCGGGCTCGGTCAAGAAGCTGCGCTACACCGAGGGCGACACCGTGCGCTTCCGCGTGCACTCCGACGTCCCGGAGGAGGTCCACGTGCACGGCTACGACATCCCCAAGGACATCGAGGCCGGCCAGACCATCACGGTGTCGTTCAAGGCGACGATCACCGGCATCTTCGAGATCGAGTTCGAGCACTCCGGCGAGCAGATCGCCGAGCTGCGCGTCGACCCGAAGTAGCCGCTAGGCGGCCATGACCCGCTCGCGGTCGCCCTCGCCGGCCGCCTCGGGGCGGGAGACGTCGTCGCGCACCGCCCGCCGCAGCGGCACCTCGGGGATCAGCGAGACGAGCGCGAGCGTGACCGCCATCAGCGGCACGCCGAGCACGAAGATCGGGTGGATGGCGTCGGCCAGCGCCTCACGGGCGGCGCCGCCCGCCGCGCTCGCGCCGCCGCTGAGCGCCTCGGAGGCCGCTCCGGGCGGCAGGCCCGCGGCGAGGATCGCGCCCATGATCGAGACACCGACCGTGCCGCCGATCACGCGCGAGAACTGCGCCGAGCTGGTGGCCGCGCCCATGTGCCGGCTCGGCACCATGTTCTGCACGACCAGCGCGAGGTTCTGGACGAGCAGGCCGAGGCCCAGGCCCGCCACCACCATCGCGACGGTCGCGAGCAGCCGTGAGGAGCCGGTGTCGAGCATGCTCAGCAGCGCGAAGCCGGAGCCCATCACGATGGGCCCGGCGAGCAGCGCCCAGCGGTAGCGCCCGGTCCGTGTGATCAGCTGGCCCGAGCCGACGCTCGTGGCCATCATCGCCAGCATCATCGGCGTCAGCACGAGACCCGAGCTCGTGGCCGACCCGCCGAGCACGCCCTGGATGAACAGCGGGACGAACATGATCGTCCCGAACATCCCGACGCCGGTCGAGAAGCCGGCCAGGTTGGCCATCGACACCGCGCGGATGCGGAACAGCTCGACCGGGACGATCGGCTGCTCGACGCGGCGCTCCCACCACAGGAACACGCCGAGCAGCAACGGCGCCGCCGGCGAACAGCCCGAGGATCTGCGCCGAGCCCCACGGCGCCTCCTGTCCGCCGCGCACGGTGGCCAGGAGCAGCGCCGACAGGCCGGCCGCGAGCAGCGCGGCGCCCGGGGTAGTCGACCTTCGTGCCGCGCTCCGGGTGCGGCGGGATCTTCAGCGTCACGGCGACGGTGATCAGCGCGATGATCGCGACCGGGATCGAGACGACGAACACCCAGCGCCAGTTGGCGTTGTCGGCGATGTAGCCGCCGGTCGTCGGCCCGAGGATCGAGGCGACGCCGAACACGGCGCCCGTCAGGCCCTGCCAGCGGCCGCGGTCCGAGGGCGGGACGAGGTCGCCGATCGTGGCGATGGCCAGCGGCATCAGCGCGCCCGCGCCAAGTCCCTGGATCCCGCGCGCCATCACGAGCTGCGTCATCGAGCCCGCGAGGGCGCCGACGAGCCCGCCGCTCACGAACAGCACGATCCCGGTGATGAAGAAGCGGCGGCGCCCGTAGATGTCCGACAGCCGGCCGTAGATCGGGGTCGTCACGGCGGCGGCGAGCATGTAGGCGCTGAACACCCACGAGTAGTGCTCGGCGCCGCCGAGGTCGGCGACGATGCGCGGCAGCGCGGTGGCGACGATCGTCTGGTTGAGCGCGGCCAGCAGCATGCCCAGCAGCACGCCGACGATGGCGAACAGCGTCTGCCGCCGGGGGAGGAGGTAGCCGTCGTGCAGGGCCGTCACAGCGCGTCGATCACGGTCGCGAGCTTCTGCAGGAGCACGGCGGCCTGCGCCTGCTCCTCGGGCGTGAGGCTCTCGCGCAGCCGCGCGCGGGCGGCGTCCACGTGCTCGCCCGCCTCCTCGACCGCGGAGCGCCCCGCGCGCGTCAGCGAGACGAGGACGACGCGCCGGTCCCTCTCGCACGGCGTCCGCTCGGCCGTCCCGGCTCGCACCAGCGCGTCGAGCATGCGGGTGGCGGTGGGGGCGGCGACCCCGGCGGCCTGCGCCAGCTCGGAGACGGCCATCTCGGGCGCCTCGCGCAGCGGCTCGAGCAGCTGGAACTGGGCCAGCGTCAGGCCCGCGCCCTCCAGCGGGCCGGTCGAGCGCGAGCGCGCACGGCGCGTCGCGCGCGTGAAGTCCTCCCAGGCGGTGGCGAAGTCCTCGGCGGTGGCGGCGATCATTAGCAAGGCAAAGGTTAGGCAGCTACGAATTCGGCTTGCGGTCACATCCCAGACGGGATGATTCATCGCCGGCTCACCGGGGTCTGCTCACACCATTGAGCCGGGTGTCACAAAGTTGTTACAAAGTCTCGGCGGTCGCTATGCTGGCCGCGCCACGCAGGCCAGGGAGCCCCGCTCCTACCGCCGCCTCCCGCGTGTGGGAACGGCCTGTAGGGTGGCCCGTCCTGTCATGCCCGAATGCGAGCCTCGTCTTGTCGCAGAGCCCACATCCCACGCCCGCACTAGCGCAGCCGGTCTTGACTGACCCGCTGGTCATCTTCCGCTGGCTGGACGTGATCCTGGTCGTGCTCGCCGCGCCGTTCGTGATCCTCACGGGCCTGCCCGTGCTCGGCTACGCCGTCGGCGCCGCCGGCTGGATCCTCAACCGCGTGATCGGCGTCCTCGTGGAGCGCCGCGCGAGCGCCGAGCAGGACGTCCGCCGCGCGGTCGGCCTGAACCTCGGCGCGCTCATTGCGCGCTCGTGGCTCGTGGGGCTTACCATCCTGGCCGTCGGCCTGGCCGGCGAGAGGGAGGACGGGCTCATGGCGGCCATCCTGATCCTCGCCGCCTTCACCCTGTACTTCGTCAGCTCGCTGCTGCTGCGGTCGCTCGAGAGGAACACCCCGCGCCCATGAAGAAGATCCTGTACATCGTCGGCGGCCTCTACGTCGCGCTGATCATCCTCGCGGTGGTCATCTTCGGGTCGACGCGCCAGGACAACGAGGAGTTCGCTCCGCAGAACGAGTTCCAGCTCGACACGTGGATCAACCTCCCCGGGTCGTTCGACATCACCAAGGCCGTGCTGTACCTCGTGATCGCGGCCGGTGCTGACGATCGGGACGATGCTCTACATCGCCAACCGCATGCAGGCGCGCCCGAACCGGGTGCAGACCGCGGTCGAGACGCTGTACTCGCTGATGCGCGACAACATCACGCGCGGGAACATGGACGACGCGATGGCGAAGAAGTGGTTCCCGTTCATCGGCGCGCTGTTCCTCTTCATCTGGTTCTCGAACATCATCGGCTACATACCGCTGCCGACGAACACGGAGCACCCGATCCACATCGGCGGCGTCGAGATCCCGTCGTTCGCCATCTACGCGGCGACGGCCAACATCTCGATCCCGCTCGTGCTCGCCCTCGTGGTGTGGGTCTCCTACAACGTCGAGGGCATCCGCGCCAAGGGCTTCGTGCGGGTACATGAAGAGCCTCGTCCCCGCGGGCATCAGCGGCGCGGCGGCGATCCCGATCTTCGTGCTCGAGTTCCTCTCGAACTTCATGCGCCTGCTCTCGCTCTCCGTTCGACTTTTCGCCAACCTGCTCGCAGGCCACCTGATCATCCTCTTCATGTCCGGCGGCCTCGCGGTCCTGCTCGGGCTGGAGTGGCTGGGCATCTTCACCCTGCCGTTCGGGGTGATCCTGTTCATGTTCGAGCTCGGCCTGGTCGCGACGCTGCAGGCGTTCATCTTCGCGACGCTCTCTGCCATCTACCTCGGCGGCGCCGTCGCCGAATCCCACTAAGGAGCCCATCTCAGTGCTTGATCTGCTTCTCCCGCTGTTCTCCCTCTTCGCCCAGGCGGACGCCGGTGCCGACGCCGGCCGGGCGATCGCCCTCGGCGTGGGCGGCGGCCTCGGCGCCGTCGGCGCCGGTGTGGGCATCGGCATCATCTTCGGCAAGGTCATCGAGTCCGTCACGCGCCAGCCCGAGATGCGCGACGAGATCACTTCGATCCAGTGGCTGGGCTTCGCGCTCACCGAGGCGTGCTTCTTCTACGGCCTCGTCGCGGGCCTGATCGCCTTCTTCCTCTAGGAGCCGATCGTGTCCGCTCCCCGTCACGTTCGCCGCCGAGAGGCGGCGGCAGCTTCCTCGTCAGCCCGGACATCGGGCTGATGATCTGGACGCTGCTCGTCTTCGGCATCTCGATGTTCATCCTCGCCAAGCTCGCGTTCCCGCGGATCGCGGAGGCGCTGGACAAGCGCCAGCAGGCGATCGAGGAGTCGATCGAGACCTCCGAGCGCGTGCGCCACGAGGCCGAGGAGCTCCTCGAGGAGTACCGCGAGCGGCTCGCCGCGGCGCGCGGCCAGGCCGACGACATCGTCGCCCGCGCCCGCAAGACGGGCGAGGCGCACGAGAACGAGGTCCTCGCCGAGGCCAAGGCCAAGCGCGAGGAGATGATGGAGCAGACGCGTCGCGACATCGAGGCCGAGACGCGCCGCGCCATCCAGGAGATCCGCAAGGAGGTCGCCGACCTCACGGTCGCCGCGACCGAGAAGGTCACGCGCAAGACCCTCACCGAGGAGGACCAGAAGCGGCTCGTCGAGGAGGCGCTGTCCGAGCTGGACTTCAACGCGCTGGCCGCCGGGCACGAGGAGCGCTAGATGGAGGAGATCGCCTCGGTCTACGCCCGCTCGCTGTTCGAGGTCGCCAAGGAGCACGACAAGCTCGACAAGGTGCGCGACGAGCTCGGCGAGTTCGCCGACGCCGTCAACGAGTCGCGCGAGCTCCAGGTGTTCCTCTTCTCGCCGTACTTCTCCACCAAGGAGAAGTCCGAGGGGCTCGACAAGGCGATCTCCGGCGCCGACGAGACGACGATCAACTTCCTCCGGCTGCTGATCGAGAAGCACCGCATGCCGGTCGTGTTCCGCGTGCGCGCGGAGCTCGACGAGCTGTGGGAGGAGGAGAACAAGCTCCTCCCCGTGACCGTCACCTCGGCGGTCGAGCTGCCCAAGAGCCACCGTCAAGCAGATCGGCGACCGGATCGCCGAGCAGACCGACCGCAAGGTCGAGCTGAGCTCGGTCGTCGACCCCGACATCCTCGGGGGCATCGTCGTCCGGGTCGGCAACTCCGTGCTCGACGCCTCCATCCGCAACCGCCTCGAGAACTTCAGAAAGCAAGTGGCGCGAGCCACCTAGGAGCCTTCCTCAATGCAGATCAAGCCAGACGAGATCACCAGCATCCTCAAGAGCCGCATCGAAGGGCTCGACGAGGGCGAGGCGGACCTCACCGAGGTCGGCACCGTCCTCTCCGTGGCCGACGGCATCGCCCGCGTCCACGGCCTCGAGAACTGCGAGGCGTTCGAGATGCTCGAGTTCCCGCACGACGTGACGGGCCTCGCGCTGAACCTCGAGTCCGACAACGTCGGCGTCGTGCTGTTCGGCCCGTGGATCCACGTCGTCGAGGGCGACACGGTCAAGCGCACGCGGCAAGCTGCTCGAGATCCCGGTCGGCGAGGAGCTGCTGGGCCGCATCGTCGACCCGCTCGGCAACCCGCTCGACGGCAAGGGCGACATCAACACCGAGACGACGCGCCCGGCGGAGTTCAAGGCCCCCGGCGTCGTCCAGCGCCAGCCGGTCAAGGAGCCGATGCAGACCGGCCTGAAGGCGATCGACTCGATGATCCCGATCGGCCGCGGCCAGCGCGAGCTGATCATCGGCGACCGCCAGACCGGCAAGACGGCGATCGCGATCGACACGATCATCAACAACAAGGACCAGGACGTCGTCTCGGTCTACGTGGCGATCGGCCAGCGCATGGCGACCGTCGTCGGCATCGCGAAGACGCTCGAGGACGCCGGCGCGCTGGACAAGTGCATCATCGTCGCCGCGTCCGCCGACGAGGCCGCGCCGATCAAGTACATGGCGCCCTACGCCGGCTGCGCGATGGCCGAGCACTTCCTCTACAACGGCCAGCACGCGCTGTGCGTCTACGACGACCTGACCAAGCACGCGTACGCGTACCGTCAGATGTCGCTGCTGCTGCGCCGCCCGCCGGGTCGCGAGGCCTACCCGGGCGACGTCTTCTACCTGCACTCCCGCCTGCTCGAGCGCGCGGTCAAGCTCAACGACGACCTCGGCGGCGGGTCGCTGACCGCGCTGCCGATCATCGAGACGCAGGCCGGCGACGTGTCGGCCTACATCCCGACGAACGTGATCTCGATCACCGACGGCCAGATCTTCCTCGAGCCGGGCCTGTTCAACTCGGGCGTCCGCCCGGCCATCAACGTCGGCATCTCGGTGTCGCGCGTGGGCGGCTCGGCGCAGGTCGGCCCGATGCGCAAGGTGGCGGGCAAGCTCAAGCTCGAGCTGTCGCAGTTCCGCGACCTCGAGGCGTTCTCGCAGTTCGGCTCCGACCTCGACGCCGACACCCAGCGCACGCTGGCCCGCGGCGAGCGCCTCGTCGAGACGCTCAACCAGGGCGAGCGCCAGCCGATGGCGGTCGAGGACCAGGTCGCGGTCGTCTACGCCGCCACCAACGGCTACCTGGACCGCATCAACACCGACCGGGTGAGCGAGTTCAACGAGGGCATGGTCGAGCGCCTGCACTCGGAGATCTCCGACACGCTGGAGAAGATCCGCGGCGGCGACTGGAGCGACGAGGTCCAGAAGAAGCTCGACGAGGCGATCGGCCAGTTCGCCGAGGACTTCGGCTACGACCTCGACGAGGAGGGCCACCCGCTCGACGACGACTCGCCCGACCGCGACACGCGCGATCGCTCGAAGTCCTCGTCGGACGACGACTCCGACGACTCCGAGGACTCGGACGACTCCGAGGAGACCGAGGAGACCGAGGAGCGCGAGGGGGCCACCGCCTAGCCATGGCCCAGAAGGACGTCAAGGACCGGATCGGCTCGGTCAAGAACATCCAGAAGATCACGCGGGCGATGGAGATGGTCGCCGCCGCCCGCCTGCGCCGAGCCGAGCAGCGGATCGAGGCCCTGCGGCCCTACGCCTCGGCCATCCGGCGGATGACCCGCCAGGCGGCCGAGGCGGCCCAGAACGTCCCGAACCTGCCGATCCTCCAGGAGCACGACAGCGTCTCCAACGTGGGGATGCTGCTCGTGACCGGGGACCGCGGGCTGGCCGGCGCCTTCAACTCGCAGATCGTCCGCGCGGGCATCCGCGCCGCGAGCGACGTGGACGGCGACGTGCGGTGGTTCGCCTCCGGGCGCCGCGGCGTCTCCTCGCTCACGTTCCGCGGGCAGGACGGTGCTCGGCGAGTACACGGGCTTCACCGACCGCCCGGCGTACGGCAACGCGCGCGACATCGCCTCCGACCTGATCACCGCCTACATCGACGGCGAGGTCGACCAGGTCGACATCTTCTACAACCGCTACATCAGCCCGCTCACGCAGGAGGTCACGCGCGAGACGCTGCTCCCGCTGCAGCAGGCGACGATCCTCGAGGGCGGCGACGACGAGGACAGCCTCGGCGGCCGCGCCGGCGCCGACGAGGAGGAGGAGCGCAAGGACGGCCCGCACGCGCTCGTGGAGTACGAGCCCGGCCCGGAGGAGATCCTCCAGAGGCTGGTGCCCGCCTACGTCGAGATCTCGATCTACCGCGCGCTGCTCGAGTCCACCGCGTCCGAGCACGGCGCGCGCATGACCGCGATGCGCAACGCGTCCGAGAACGCCACAGACATCATCAAGGACCTCACCCTGCAGATGAACCGCGAGCGCCAGGCGGAGATCACGCAGGAGATCATGGAAGTCGTCGCGGGCGCGGAAGCGCTCACGTAAGGAGACCCCAGTGGAAGCCAGCACCAAGGACACAGGAGAAGACCAGGAGCAGCAGGAGTCGAACGGCTCCGAGAACGGCGAGCGCAACGTCGGCCGGATCGAGGAGATCCAGGGCGTCGTCATCGAGGCCGTCTTCCCCGACAAGCTGCCCGAGATCAACTCGGCGATCTACGTCGAGCGCGAGACCAGCCAGGGCTCGGAAGAGGACGAGAACATCAGCGCCAACCTCGTCTGCGAGGTCCAGCAGCACCTCGGCGACGACCGCGTCCGCGCCGTCGCCATGGACACCACCGACGGCGTCGCCCGCGGCTCCGAGGTCATCGACACCGGCGGCCCGATCACGGTGCCGGTCGGCAAGATGACGCTGGGGCGGATCTTCAACCTGCTCGGCGAGGCGATCGACCAGGGCGACCCGATCGAGGTCGAGGAGCGCTGGCCGATCCACCGCGCCGCGCCGACCGTCGAGAACCTGACCCCGACGACCGAGATGTTCGAGACCGGCATCAAGGTCATCGACCTCCTGGCGCCCTACGCCAAGGGCGGCAAGGTCGGCCTGTTCGGCGGCGCCGGCGTCGGCAAGACCGTGATCATCCAGGAGCTGATCAACAACCTCGCCCAGGAGCACGGCGGCCTGTCCGCCTTCTGCGGCGTGGGCGAGCGCTCCCGCGAGGGCAACGATCTCTGGCTCGAGATGACCGAGTCGGGCGTCATCGACAAGACGATGCTCGTGTTCGGCCAGATGAACGAGCCGCCCGGCGCGCGCATGCGCGTCGCCCTGTCGGGCCTCACGATGGCGGAGTACTTCCGCGACGAGGAGGGGCAGGACGTGCTCCTCTTCATCGACAACATCTTCCGCTTCGTGCAGGCCGGCTCCGAGGTCTCCGCGCTCCTGGGCCGCATGCCGTCCCAGGTGGGCTACCAGCCGACGCTGGAGTCCGAGATGGGCCAGCTCCAGGAGCGGATCACCTCGACCCGCAAGGGCTCGGTCACCTCGATCCAGGCCGTCTACGTCCCGGCGGACGACCTCACGGACCCGGCCCCGGCGTCGGTGTTCGCGCACCTCAACGCCACGACGTCGCTGTCGCGGGCGATCTCCGAGAAGGGGATCTACCCGGCGGTCGACCCGCTCGACTCGTCCTCGACGATCCTCAAGCCCGAGATCGTGGGCGAGGAGCACTTCAACGTCGCCAACGAGGTCAAGCAGGTGCTGCAGCGCTACCGCGAGCTGCAGGACATCATCGCCATCCTCGGCATCGACGAGCTCTCCGACGAGGACCGCGTGCTCGTGCAGCGCGCGCGCCGCATCGAGCGCTTCCTGTCGCAGCCGTTCCACGTGGCCGAGCAGTTCACGGGCACCCCGGGCGTCTACGTGCCGATCGCCGAGACCGTGCGGTCCTTCCGCGAGGTGCTCGACGGCAAGCACGACGACCTGCCCGAGTCGGCGTTCTTCCTCAAGGGCTCGATCGACCAGGTCGTCGAGGCCGCCGGCAAGGGCTCCGGCAAGAAGGACGAGGAGTCCAAGGACGAGGAGAAGGACTCCGAGAAGGACGACGACGAGAACGAGTCGGAGGACGACTCCTAGTGGCGCGGACTCCGTTCACGGTCGAGATCCTCACCCCCGAGGGCGAGGTCTTCAACGACGAGGTCGAGATGCTCTCCACGCGCACGAGCGTGGGGTCGATCGGCCTGCTGGCCAACCACCAGCCGTTGCTCGCGATGCTCGACCCCACGGAGCTCCGGCTCTACAAGTCCGAGTCCGACGTCATCCGCTACGCGCAGGGCGAGGGCTTCCTGCAGATCTCCGGCGAGCACGCGCTCGTGCTCGTCGACGAGGTCTTCGACGTCGACGCAGCTGGACACGAGCGACCTGCAGGACCGCCTCAAGCGGGCCGAGGACGCGATCTCCAAGGCCGAGGAGGGCACGGAGGAGCTCCGTGCCGCCGAGCGCGACAAGCGCCGGTACGAGGCGTTCCTGAAGATCGCGTCGTAACGTCGCGAAGGCGAGCGGCGACGAAGGAGCTCGCTCGCCTGGCAGGCGAAACCCAAATCCGGGACCTGCCCAGGCGTTGAAATAGGTCCCGCGCCTCTGTTCGTGAGACGCGGGGCCGCGCGACCCTGTCGGCATGCGCCGGCGGGAGGACGGCCAGACAGCGGTCGAGTACGCGGGAGTGCTCGCGGTCGTCGCCGCGATCTTCGTGGCGGTCGGCGCTCTCGGGCTGGGAGACCGCGTCGGGAGCGCGGTCTCCAGCTCGCTCTGCTCGATCCTCGGGCATTGCGGCGGCGGCGCGAGCGCCTCGTCGCCGGCGCCCGACGTCGAGGCCGCCGCGGCCGAGGTCCGCGACCTGCGGGGCGCGTCACCGCAGGAGGTCGCCGACCACTTCGCCGGGCTCGACCCGGCGACGATCGACGCGCTCGCCCGGCAGCACCCGGAGCTGATCGGCGACCTCGACGGCGCGCCCTACCAGGCGCGCTACACCGCCAACGCCGCGCTGATCGACCGCGAGATCGCGCGCCTGCGCGCCGACGGCGTCCCGGAGGACGACGAGCGGCTGGCCAAGCTGCGCGAGCTGGACGACCCGAACCGGCGCTTCCTGCTCTTCGACCCGTCCGGCGACGGGCGGATCGCCGAGGTGTTCGGCCCGCTCGAGACCGCCGACCACGTGGCGATCGTGGTGCCGGGCATGAACAACGAGCTCAACAACTTCGACGCGGGCAACGCGAGCCGGCTCCAGCAGGAGGCGGCCGACCTGGGAGGCGGCGAGGTGGCGACGATCCAGTGGCTCGGCTACGACTCGCCCGAGGGCATCACGGCCGCGACCGGCGGGCCGGCCGACGAGGGCGGCGAGGCGCTCCCGCCGTTCCTGGCCGGCGTGCGCGCCCAGCGCTCCGGCGACGGGCCGCACGTGACGGTGGTGGGCCACTCCTACGGCAGCGTCGTGCTCGGCCGCGCGCTGCGCGACCAGGGGCTCGAGGTCACCGACGCGGTGGCGGTCGGCTCGCCCGGCATGGGCGTCAACGACGCGGGCGACCTCGGCGACGGGTTCGAGCGCCTGTGGGCCGGCCGGGCGCGCGGCGACATCGTCCCGAGCGCCCCGTTCCACGGCGAGGACCCGCACGACGTCGGCTTCGGCGCCACCCGCTTCCACACCGGCGACATCTCCGGGCACTCGAGCTACTTCCAGGAGGGCTCGCTGTCGCTGCACAACCTCGGCCTGATCGTGGCCGGCCGCCCCGACGACGTGGACGTGATCGAATGAGGCTCCTGCGCGCCGTCCCGGTCATCCTGCTGCTGATGCTCACCGCATGTGGCGACGAGCCCACCGCCTCCGCCGCCCGAGCCGACCGCCGAGCTGCGGACGCGCCTGCAGGCGGCCGCGCACGCCGCCGGCCTGATGGCGCGGTTCGAGAAGGTCGCGCCCGCGCCGTGCGAAGGGCCCGACGGCCCCACGGACAAGGTCACGCACGGGCTGCGGGCGAAGGTCACCGCCTCCGATCCCGAGGCCGCGCTCGCCGAGGTCGAGCACCACTGGCGGATCCAGGACGCCGAGATCACGCGCACGAAGAAGGTCCCTGGCGTGTTCGCGCGCGTCGACGGCTTCACGATGAGCCTCCGGAAAGTCGACGGGAACACCCTCGTCCTCAGCGGGGGCACGCCATGTATGTAGGTTTCGCCTGCCAGGCGAGACGTGCTCCTTCGTCGCCGCTCGCCTTCGGCGACGGTACCCTCGATGGATGGACGAGCGCGCGCTCACCGAGCGCCTGATCACCTACGACACGTCCAATGTGGACGGTCTACGGGCGGCGGCGGGCTTCATCAAGGGCTGGCTCGAGGCGCGCGAGATCGACGTCGTGGACCACCAGTTCGGCGACCTGCACGCGCTCAGCGCGATCGTCGGGCCCGAGGAAGGACCGACGCTCGTCTTCCACGGCCACTTCGACGTCGTCCCCGGCCGCACCGAGCAGTTCGTCCCGCGCGTGGAGGGCGACCGGCTGATCGGCCGCGGCGCCTACGACATGAAGGGCGCGCTCGCCTCGATGATGTGCGCGATGCGCGACCTGGCCGAGCAGGACCAGGTCCGGATCCGGCTCGTGGTCGTGCCCGACGAGGAGTCCGAGGACATCGAGCGCCGCACCAGCGACGACCTGGTCCGCCGCGGCCTCGTCGGCGACTTCGCGATCACCGGCGAGCCGACCGACCTCCACGTCGGCATCCAGGCCAAGGGCGTCCTCGCCGCGCGGCTGATCGTCCACGGCCGCGCCGCCCACGGCTCGACGCCGTGGCTCGGCGACAACGCCGTCCTGAAGGCGATCGACGTCTTCCGGCGAATCGAGTCACTGCCGTTCTCGCGCGAGTCCTCCGAGCTGTTCGACCGCCCGTCGATCAACCTCGGCCGGATCAGCGGCGGGGAGGCGCTGAACATGGTCCCGGACGAGTGCACCATGGTCCTCGACATCCGCTACCTGCCCAACCAGGACCCCGGCGACATCCTCGAGCAGATCCGCACCATCCCGGACATGGAGGTCGCCAGGACCTTCATCCACCCGCCCGCGCACGTCTCGCGCACGAACCCGTACGTGCTCGCGCTCACCGAGGTGGTGGGGAGGCTCACGAGCGGTGAGTCGATGAGCGTCGGCCGCGACGGCGCCTCCGACGCCGTGTCCTTCCTGCGCGCCGGCATCCCGGCCGTCGAGTTCGGCCCGGCCGGCGCCGGCCACCACGGCCCCGAGGAGTGGGTCTCGATCTCCTCGCTGGAGCGCTACCGCCGCGCGCTCACCGACTTCGTGCTCCAGCTGCCGGCGCGCCTCGCGCAGGCCGAGTCCGGCGCATCGCTGCGGGCCGTCGAGGGCGGACGCCAGTGACGCCATACGAGGAGCAGGAACGCCCCCCGCGGGTCGGCCTCGGCGTGCTCAAGCGCGGCGTGCTGGCGATGGTGCTCGTGATGGCGATGAGCGCGACCGCGCTGGCCACGACCGTGATCCTCGAGGTCGACGACGTCAAGAACACGTTCCTCGGCCCCGGCCGCCAGCAGATCGACATCCCGGAGATCACCAAGGCGGAGGCGGGCGGCGCCCGCACGATCCTCCTGCTCGGCTCCGACGCCCGCTACGAGGACAAGAAGACCGGCGCCAAGCCGCGCTCGGACACGATGCTGCTCGTCCGCGCCGATCCCAACAAGGACGCGATCGCCGTCATGTCGATCCCGCGCGACCTCAAGGCGGAGATCCCGGGCTACGGCACCGACAAGATCAACGCCGCCTACGAGCAGGGCGGCCCGCGCCTGACGGTCCGCACGATCAAGAAGCTCTTCGAGGACGCGACGGGAGAGAACTTCCCGATCAACAACGTCATCAACGTCAACTTCGGCTCCTTCCGGCGCGCGGTCAACTACATCGGCGGCGTCTACGTCGACATCGATCGCGACTACTTCAACGACAACTCGGGCGGCGGCGAGCGCTACGCGGCGATCGACATCAACCCGGGCTACCAGAAGCTCAAGGGCCAGGACGCGCTGGACTACGTCCGCTATCGCCACACGGACAACGACTTCATCCGCGCCGCCCGCCAGCAGGACTTCCTGCGCCAGGCGCGCAACATGTCGGGCGTCCGCAAGCTGTTCTCGGTCGGCGACCGCAAGCGCCTCGCGCGCGCCTTCGGCCGCTACTTCGAGGTCGACAAGGGCTTCCGGTCCAACAAGGAGATCTTCTCCATGCTGCGCCTCGGGCTGTACCTCGTGCAGGAGAACCCGAGCGTCAACGAGGTCCGCTTCCGCGCGTTCGACGCGCCGAACCCGCAGGTCGACACCCGCCTCTACACGACGCAGGCGTCGCTGAAGAAGACGGTCGGCGAGTTCATGAACGCGAAGAGCTCGAGCAAGCCGACGAAGACCTCCAAGCCGACCCCCGCGGATGAGGAGGCGGCGCGCCTGCGCAAGAAGCGCAACCGCAACAAGCCCGCTCAGGTCCCCGGCCTCGAGGAGGCGCGCGCCCAGGGCGTCGACCAGGCCGTGCTCGCCGATCCGAAGCTCAAGTTCCCGTTCTACTTCCCGCGCCTGCGCACCACGGGCGCCGCGTACGCGGGCACCGAGCCGCGCATCTACAAGATCCGCGACGAGCGGGGCAAGCC
Source organism: uncultured Solirubrobacteraceae bacterium (assembly GCA_963723395.1). Lineage (GTDB taxonomy): Bacteria > Actinomycetota > Thermoleophilia > Solirubrobacterales > Solirubrobacteraceae > DATFQI01. The sequence goes on from CAVRQL010000021.1 coordinate 534,038, forward strand.
GCACGAGGCCTACCGGCTCGTCGTCTCCAAGGGGCAGGTCGGCGAGTACTACGGCATCCAGGGCATGACCTGGAAGGCGCCGCCGATCCTGGACAAGCCGGACGAGGTCCGCACCGTCGGATCGCGCAAGCTGCGCATGTACTACGACGGCCGCCGGCTCCGCCTCGTGGCCTGGAAGACGCGCAAGGCCGTCTACTGGGTCTCCAACACGCTGTCGCAGTCGCTCAACACGCGGCAGATGCTCGCCATCGCGGGCTCGCTCACCAGACTCAAGCAGTAGCGCGGGGCCGCTAGCCTGTTCGGTCGCTTATGAGCCAGCACACGGACAGAGAGCCCATCGGCGTCATCGGCACCGGGTACGTCGGCCTTGTCACCGCCGCCGGCTTCGCGGAGCTCGGCAACGACGTCTGGTGCATCGACATCGACGAGGCCAAGATCGAAGGGCTCAAGCAGGGCCGCATCCCGATCTGGGAGCCCGGGCTCGCGGAGCTCGTCGAGCGCCACAAGGACCGCCTGCACTTCTCGACCAACCTTCCCGATGCGCTCGACCGCGCGCGGCTGCTGTTCGTCGCCGTCGGCACCCCGCCGACCTACTCCGGCGACGCCGACCTCTCCGCGGTGCACGCGGTGGTCGACGCGATGCCGGCGTCCGACGGCCACGCGCTGGTGATGAAGTCCACGGTGCCCGTCGGCACCGGCGAGGCGATCAAGCGCGCCTTCACCGAGCAGGGCAAGGGCTTCTCCTACGTCTCCTGCCCCGAGTTCCTCAAGGAGGGCTCGGCGGTCGACGACTTCCTGCACCCGGACCGCGTCGTCGTGGGCGACGACGGCGACTGGGCCGGCGACGCCGTCGTGGAGCTGTACGCGCCGCTCGATGCGCCGCTCGTGCGCACGGACGTCAAGAGCGCGGAGATGGTCAAGCTCGCCTCCAACGCGTTCCTGGCCACGAAGATCTCCTTCATCAACGAGATCGCCAACGTGTGCGAGGAGACCGGCGCCGACGTCGTCGAGGTCGCCAAGGGCATGGGACTGGACAACCGGATCGGCCCGAAGTTCCTGCAGGCCGGCATCGGCTTCGGCGGCTCCTGCTTCCCGAAGGACGTGACGGCGCTCAAGCAGCTCGCCGGCAACTCCGGCTACCACTTCCAGCTGCTCAACTCGGTGATCGAGGTCAACGAGCTGCAGAAGCGGCGCGTGATGGCCAAGCTCGAGAAGCACCTGGGTTCGCTGGTCGGCAAGGAGATCGGCCTGCTCGGCCTGGCCTTCAAGCCGAACACCGACGACATGCGCGAGGCCTCCTCGCTGGTGCTCTCCGCGCGCCTGCAGGCCGCCGGCGCGCGTGTGCGCGTCTACGACCCGGTCGCCCACGACGAGGCGGAGAAGCTGATCCGCGGCGCCGAGTTCCGCAACTCGGCGCTCAGCGTCGCCGAGGGCGCCGACGCCGTCGTGCTCGTCACCGAGTGGCCGGAGTTCGGCGAGCTCGACCTCGCCGAGCTGGCGGCGACGATGCGCGGCAACGTGCTGATCGACGGGCGCAACTTCTTCGACGCCGACCGGGTCCGCGACGCGGGCCTGGCCTACGAGGGCGTCGGGCGGCCGGCGGCATCCGATCCCGCCCGCCCCCGCGAGCCCGCCACCACTGCGTAAGTGCAGGCGCTGATCCTCGCCGGCGGCGAAGGCACCCGCCTTCGCCCGCTCACGACGACGCACCCCAAGCCGGTGGTGCCACTGGTCGACCGGCCGTTCATCGGCTTCATGCTCGACTGGCTGCGCGGCCACGGCGTGACCGACGTCGTGATGTCCTGCGGGCACATGGCCGACGGCGTCCGCGACGTGCTCGGCGACGGGTCGGCGTTCGGGATCCGCCTGACGTTCATCGAGGAGCCGCGCCCGCTCGGCACCGGCGGCGCCCTGAAGTTCGCCGAGGACGTGCTCGAGGACCGGTTCCTGATGCTCAACGGCGACGTGCTGACCGACATCGACCTCACGGCGCAGCTCCGGCAGCACGAGGACACGGGTGCGGTGGCGACGCTCGCGCTGTACCCCGTCGAGGATCCCTCGGCCTACGGACTCGTGCGGCTCACCGGCGACCACCAGGTGACCGAGTTCGTCGAGAAGCCCTCGGCCGACCAGATCGATACCCACAACATCTCCGCGGGCGCATACGTGCTCGAACGCTCCGTGCTCGACCTGCTCACCGCAGGCGAGCCGGCCTCGATCGAGCGCGACGTGTTCCCGCGGCTCGTGGGCCACGGCCTGTACGGGTTCGTGGGCAGCGGCTACTGGATGGACATCGGGACGCCCGACCGCTACCTGCAGGGGACGTTCGACATCCTCGAGGGCTCCGTCGGCACCGAGGTCGCCAAGCGCATGGGGGAGCACTTCCTGTGCGTCGAGGACGGCGTGTCGAGCTCCGGGCGGATCGTGCCCCCGGCGCTGATCGAGTCCGACTGCACGATCGGCGAGGGCGCGCGCGTCGGCGGGCGCGTGGTGCTCGAGCGCGGCGTCACGATCGGCGCCGGCTCCACCGTGGAGGGCGCGGTCCTGCTCGAGGGCGCGACGGTCGGCGCGCGCTGCACCCTCAGCGGCTGCATCATCGGCGCCGGCGTCACGATCGGCGACGACTGCCACGTCGACGGGCTGTCCGTGCTCGGCGAGGGCGTGCAGCTCGGCGCCGGCAACGTCGTCTCCAACCACGCGCGGATCTTCCCCGGCGTGCAGCTCCCCGACGGAGCGATCCGGTTCTGATGGCGGCGCTCGACCGCGCGGCCGTCGAGGCCGTCGACTCCACGCGCCAGGCCGCCGAGATCGGCGACCTCGCCGCGCACCTCCGCGATGCCGTGTGGCGCGTGGACTCGGCCGCCATCAAGCCGTTCGACACGCCGGGCGGCGTGGTCGTGGCCGGTATGGGCGGGTCCGCGGTCGGCGGCCGGCTGGCGCTCGGCGCGCTCGGCCCCCGGCTGACGCGACCGTTCGTGGTCGCCGACGGCTACGCCCTGCCGTCCTGGATCGGCCCGTCGCACCTCGTCCTGGCCTCGTCGTACTCGGGCGACACCGAGGAAACGCTGTCGGGCTACGACGACGCGCTGGAGCGGGGCGCTGCGCGGGTCGTCGCGACGACGGGCGGCGGGCTCGCCGAGCGTGCGCGCCGTGACGGCGCGCCCGTGATCCCGCTGCCTGGCGGCTTCCAGCCGCGCGCCGCGGTCGGCTACGGCCTCGTGTCCGCGCTGGAGGTGGCCGCGCTGGCCGGCGCCGCCCCGTCTATCCGCGACGAGATCGAGGCCGCCGCCGCGCTCGCGGAAACCCTGGCGGCCGAGTGGGGCCCGGACGCGCCGGAGGACGGCCGCGAAGGCGCTCGCCACGGCTGGACGGCACCGTCCCCGTGATCGCCGGCGCCGAGCTCACCGCTCCCGTCGCGTACCGGTGGAAGTGCCAGGTCAACGAGAACGCCGAGCCTGCCCGCGTTCTGCGTCCACGCTCCCCGAGCTCGACCACAACGAGGTCGTCGGCTGGCCCCGCTCGCGCGCGACCGGCCCGTTCTCGGCGGTGTTCCTCGAGGACCTCGACGCGCATCCGCGCAATGCGGTCGCGCTTCGAGCTGACCGCCGCCATCGCGGCGAGGGCGCCGACGTGGTCGAGCGCGTCTCCTCACGCGGCGAGACCCGCCTCGAGCGCCTCATCTCCCTCGTGCTGCTGGGCGACTTCGTCTCGCTTCTACATCGCCGTCCTCGCCGGCGTCGACCCGGTCGACATCGAGCCGATCGAGCGCGCTCAAGGCCTCGCCGCGTACGGTGGTCGGCATGTCGACCCTTGAGAGCTCGCGCCCCGGCACCGGCGCCGGCGCCCCCTCGATCGCTTCGGTGATCGGCGGCGAGGCCCGCACCGATGCGCCAGGCGGCCGCCTGACGTCAACCAATCCCGCCCGCACCGACGAGGTCGTCGCCGAGGTATCCCTCGCCGACGCCGCCACGTTCGCCGACGCCTGCCGTGCCGCGCGGGCCGCGCAGAAGGAGTGGGCGAAGGTCCCCGCTCCCGCCCGCGGCCGCGTGATCGCCCAGGTCGGGCGCCTGTTCGAGACCAACAAGGAGGCCCTCTCCCAGCTGGTCACGCGCGAGGTCGGCAAGCCGATCGCCGAGTCGCGCGGCGAGGTGCAGGAGATCATCGACACCTGCGACTTCTTCATCGGCGAGGGGCGGCGCCTGTACGGGCAGACGGTTCCCTCCGAGATGCCGGACAAGCAGCTGTTCACGTTCCGCACGCCGGTCGGCGTCGCCGCGATCATCACCGCCGGGCAACTTCCCCGTCGCCGTGCCGGCCTGGTACCTCGTGCCGGCCATCCTGTGCGGCAACGCCGTCGTGTGGAAGCCCGCCGAGTACGCGCCCGCGCTGGGCGACGCGATGGTCAAGATCTTCCACGCCGGCGGCGTCCCCGGCGGCGTGCTCAACCTGATCCAGGCGGAGGGCGCGGCCACCTTCGAGGGGCTCGAGCTCGCGCTCGACGAGGGCACCGTCGACAAGGTCGGCTTCACCGGCTCGAGCGCCGTCGGCTCGAAGATCGGCGAGCTGTGCGGCCGCCACGTGCAGTCGCCGTGCCTCGAGCTGGGCGGCAAGAACCCGATGGTCGTGATGGACGACGCCGACATCGACCTCGCCGTCGAGGGCGCGCTGTTCGGCGGCTTCGGCACGGCCGGCCAGCGCTGCACGTCGCTCGGCACCGCGATCGTCCACGAGTCGGTCCACGACGAGTTCGTCTCCAAGCTCGACGCGCGGCTGCGCGAGGCGGCGATCGGCGACCCGGGCTCCGAGGACGTCCTCTACGGCCCGATGATCCACGAGCGCTTCGCCGAGCGCTACGAGGAGTGGCTCGGCCTGATCCGCGACCACCACACCGTCTACGGCTCGAGCGCCCAGGGGCGGATCGGCGACGACAACCCGCGCGAGGGCTTCGTCGGCGACGCCGGCGCCGGGCTCTACTACCACCCGGTGCTCGTCGACGGCGTGACGATCGACGACGACATCTACTCGACCGAGACGTTCGGGCCGATCGTCGGCGTCGCCACGTTCAGCACGTTCGACGAGGCGATGAAGCTGGCCAACGACCATGGCTACGGGCTCTCCTCGTCGATCTACACGACCTCCGGCACGAACGCGTTCCGCTTCCGCGAGCGCATCACCGCCGGCATGGTGTCGGTCAACAACTCGACCTCCGGCGCCGAGGCGCACCTGCCGTTCGGCGGCAACGGGAAGTCGGGCAACGGCTCGCGCCAGTCGGGCATCTGGGTGCTCGACCAGTTCACGCGCTGGCAGTCGATGAACTGGGACTACGCCGGCAAGCTCCAGAAGGCGCAGATGGACAACGTCGAGATCGAGGCGGACGCCGACTTCAAGCTGTAGCGAGCTCGCCGCTCTCGGCGCCGCGGAAGGGCGCGATGCGCTCGGCCTCGGCGCCGAGGGCGTCCTTCTCGGCGCCGGTGAGCCGGCGCAGCGGCTCGAGCTCGACGACGAGTCGCTTGCCCTTCTTCCGCGGGCGCCACAGGCCCGCGACCTCGCCGTCGACCAGCGCCATCCCGGGGCCGCCCATCCGGCTCCAGATGCGCGTGCGCAGCTCCTTGTCGGGAGCGAGCACCTCGCGGTCCTTCGCGCTGGCCAGCGGGTCCAGGTTGGGGAGCAGCCGCGCGCCCGCCGGGGCCGGCGCGTCGAGCTCCGCGTCCTCGGCGAGCACCCACCCGTCGCCGACGGGGGCGAGCTCGCCCGCGCGCGCCCACAGCCGCTTGGCGTGCGGGAGCGTGAGCATCGCCCAGTAGCGGAACAGCTGCGGGGTCGACGGGCCGTGCACCTGCAGATAGCGGCGGGCGAGGGCACCGCCCGGGTCGTCGACCGGCGGCGCCGGCGGAGGCGCGCCGTAGAGGGGCGAGCGGCCCTCGCGGCCGACGATCGCCAGCACGCCGCGGATCCCGTCGCGCGCCACAGCGACGGGTGCACGTGGTGGCTCCCGCAGCCCTCGCACCACCGCAGCAGCGCCTTCGGGAGCCGCTCGCGCAGCGCCTGGTGGAAGTCGTCCTTGACCAGCGGGCCGTCGGCCAGGGCGTCGGCGACAGCGTCGCTGACGCGGTCCAACGCCTCCAGCGCGCCGATCCCGTCGAGCTCCTTCCAGGCGTTCCCGGTGAGGTGCCTGGCCTCCTCCTCGTCGCCGGGCTCCAGCCCGGTGGTGAAGATCGCGAGGTCGGCCGGGGCGACGGCCGTCGCCGCGCCGCGGAGGCTCGGCACGATCACGAGCTCCTCGAGCGCCTCCGACGCCACGTCGGCGCGCGCCGCGAGGGCGAGCCCCGCCGTGCCGGGCGGGGTGTCCTGCAGCCCCGCGAACGCCGCCGTGGCGGCGTCGCCCACCCGCTCGCCGACGTGGTGGCGTGCGATCCGGAACGCGAGCACCCGCTCGCGCGTCACTGCTTCTTGCGGTACCAGTTCGGCGACGTGTTCGGGGGAGGGACGAGCGGATCGGGCGTGTGGGCGATCAGCACGCTCGGCCCGGGCTCTTCGACGTGCCGCGCAAGCGCCTCGCCGAACTCGTCGTCGAGCCCGTCGACCTCCTGCGCGCGCAGCCCGAACGAGCGCACGAGCGCCGCGAAGTCCGGCGTCAGCAGGTCGACGCCGTAGCGGTCGGAGCCGGTCACGTCCTGGTCGTAGCGCAGCATCCCGTAGCCGCCGTCGTCGACGATCACGAGGGTCAGCGGGAGCTGCTCCTGGGCGACCGTGGCGAGCTCTCCCGGGGCGTACAGGAAGCCGCCGTCGCCGGCCACGGCGACCACCGGTCCGCTACCGGCCAGCGAGGCGCCCAGCGCGGCGGGGAACGCGTAGCCGAGCGTGCCCCAGCCGAGCGGGATCTGCAGCTTCCGCGGCCTGGCCGGCGTGTAGAAGCCCGCCAGCCAGTAGCCGGGGATGCACATGTCGGCCACCACGATCCCGTCGTCCGGCACGGCGAAGCGGATCGCGTCGAGGAAGCGCAGCGCGCGCGAGTCCAGCGTCCCGCACGCCTCGGCGCGGACCCCGTGCATCCGCTCGGCCAGCCCGTCCAGCGGGCGCGGCTCGACCTGCAGCTCGCCGCAGATCGAGGCGTCGGCCACGATCACCGCGTCGGCCCGGTAGTTCTTCGTCGCGTCCTCCGCGTCGAGGTTGATGGCGACGAGGCGGGGCGGCTGCGGCTGGGCGAAGTTCTGCGTCTGCACGCCGTCGAGGTCCGAGCCGACCGAGATCACGAGGTCGGCTTCATCCCATAGGCGGCCGACGGGTGCGACGTGCGGCGGCATGCCGACCGCGCACGGATGCGAGGCCGGGAGGATCCCGGCGGCGCCGTAGGTGGTGATCACCGGCGCGGCGAGCCGCTCGGCGAGCGCCGTGACCTCGGCGGCCGCGTCACGGGCGCCCGACCCGGCCCACAACAGCGGGCGCTCGGCCCCGCCGAGGTCGGCCGCGCCGGTGGCGTCCGGCAGCCGGCGCAGAGGTGCCGGGGGCGGCGCCCACCTCGGCGGACAGCAGGTCGGTCGGGACCTGCAGGTAGGCGGGGCGGGTCGGCGCGGCCCCGGGCGCCGCCACCGCCTGCGCGGCCTGCTCGGCGAAGTCGTCGTGCCCGCACACGAACGAGGCCTTGACCACCGGCGCGAACATCGCCGCCTGGTCGGTCGTCTCGTGCAGGATGCCGCGGTAGGTGTCCGGGCGCCGGAGCGCGGCCGGGATGTCGGTGGCGATCACGAGGATCGGCGAGCGCGACGCCCACGCCTCGCCGACCGCGCCGAGTGTGTTGGCGGCGCCCGGCCCGGTGGTCACCAGCGCGACGCCGAGCTTGCCCGTGGCCCGCGCGTAGCCGTCCGCCGCATAGCCGGCCGCCTGCTCGTGGCGAACGCCGACGAGCCGGATCCGCGACTCGCGCATGGCCTCCCACAGCGGCAGGTTGTGCACGCCCGGGAGCCCGAAGGCGACTTCGACGCCCTCGGCCTCGAGGAGCTCGACGATCAGCTGTGCGCCGGTGGGCATCCCGGCTATACAACCACTCCTCAGCGGGGGCGGGGCTTGCGGCGCGCCTCGAGCTGCCGTCGGGCCTGCTCGATCTTCGCCTTGCCCTGCGGGCTCGTGGCGTAGCGCTTGGCCTGGCCGAACGCTCTGCGCCCCTGGGGCGATTGCGCGAACCGCGCGAGCTTGCTCATCAAGGACATGTCGGTGCCTCCGTGGTCATGGCGGTGTCATCCAAGCGTTCCCCATTGAACGCCCGATAAGGCTTGACCGGCGGTCCGCGCGCCAGGTATGAACGCGTCATGAAACGCCCAGCGGCTGCGGCCGGCCTCCTGATCGCCGCCGGAGCCGTCGCCGTCGCGACCGCCGTCGCGGCGCCGCTGACGGGGAACGTCCCGGTGAACCAGACCACCGCGGAGACGCAGGAAGCACCGCGCGTCGCGCTGCAAGCGGGCGGAGACTTCCTCGTCACCTGGGAGGAGCGCGACCTCGGCAACGGCGAGATCTACGTCCGCCGGTTCAGCGCCGCGGGCGCCCCGCTGTCCGACGCCGGGCCCGTTTCCACCGCGGTCCTGCGCCAGGAGGCGGCGGACATCGACACCGCGCCGGACGGCAGCGCGGTGGTCACGTGGACCGACGGGGGCACGAGCGATCGAGATGTGTGGGCCCGGCGGCTGACCGCGCTCGGCGCTCCCACGGGCGCGGCCATCGAGGTCGCGACCGAGTCGGGGACGCAGGAGTTCTCGAAGGTCGCCGTGAGCCCCGACGGCACGTTCTCCGTCGTGTGGGCCGATCCGGCCGCCGCCTCCGACGGTGAGGAGGACGTCTACATGGCGCGCTACGAGGCCGACGGCGACCTGATCGACGACTTCGCGGTGGTGGCGCGAGCCGATTACCAGCTCGATCCCGACGTCGCCGCGCTGCCGGACGGCACGCTCGTCGTCGTGTACGCGGACCGGGCCGAAGGCGAGGTCCAGGCGCGCCGCTTCGAGGCGGATGGCGACATGATCGGGTCGGAGATCGTCATCGGCACCGACACCGAGGGGTTCTTCGGCCCCGGCCGTCCCAGCGTCGACGCCGACGCCGGCGGCTTCACGGTGGCCTACGAGCTCGACGACAAGTCCTTCGTCCGGCGCTTCGGGACGAACGGCGCGCCGCTGACCGGTCCCGTGACCGTGAGCGCGTTCCCCTTCGACGATGCGTTCACCGCCACGGCCCCGGACGGCCGGTCCGTCGTGGCATGGACCGACTCCGACGACGTCGCGAAGCTGCGGGAGTACTCCGCCGGGCTCGCGCCCGACGGTGGCGCGCAGTCGGTCAGCGCCACCGGCGCCGCCGGCGAGCCGCACACCAGGGCCGTGGCCGCGGACGCCGCCGGCCTGGTCGTCGTCTGGGAGGCCGACGACGCCGACGGCACGGGCGTCTACGCGCGCCGCTTCTCGCTGGGGCGGCGGTGGCGCGACGCCGACACCGAGTTCCCACGGCGGTGCCGACCGCGGCTCCCACCGCACGCTCCCGTCGCGACCGTCACGCCGCGAAGCCGGTAAGCCGAAGGCCGACCCGCCGAAGCTCGCCGACATCGTGCGCGGCCTGCCCTCGACGAAGAAGTGCGTCAGCCGCCGCAACTTCCGGATCCGCCTGCGGGAGCCCAAGGGCACGCAGATCCGCCGCGCGACCGTGAAGGTCAACGGCAAGCTCGTCGCCACCCGCAAGGGCAAGCGCGTCACCGCCCCGGTCGACCTCCGGGGCCTGCCGAAGGGCCGCTTCAAGGTGGAGATCCGCGCCACGACGACGAAGGGCCGCGTGATCAAGGGCACCCGCAAGTACCGCACCTGCGCGAAGGGCAAGAAGAAGAAGCCCTCGTAAGTCACGCCAACCTTGACACAACTGTGTCAGGGTTGCGCTACACTGGCCCGTAACGATGGACGGGCTGACGATCCACGAGGCAGCGGAGACCACCGGATGGTCGCCGCGCATGCTCCGGTACGTCGAGCGCGTCGGGCTCGTGGAGCCCGCGCGGTCGGCCTCCGGCTACCGCCTCTACGGCCCGGCGGAGCTGCAGCGCCTGAGGACACTGCGCGAGCTGCTCTCCCAGCATGACCTCGGCCTCTCCGACGTCGCGTTCGCGCGGCGCCTTCGCGAGGAGGCCGGGCTGCGCCGCGACACCGAGGACTGGCTGCAGGCTGAGCCGGAGCGTCCGGACGACGTCTCGCCCTCGGACTGGCTCGACTTCGAGCAGGAGAAGCACCAGCGCCTCCTCGCCGCCGTCGCGGCCGCCACTTAGAACGCCGCACCACAAGATCTAGGAGACCGATGACCGCCACCACCGAGACCACCGACTACAAGGTCGCCGACCTCTCGCTCGCCGCCTACGGGCGCAAGGAGATCGAGCTCGCCGAGCACGAGATGCCCGGCCTGATGAAGACCCGCGAGGAGTTCGCCGCCGCCCAGCCGCTCAAGGGTGCTCGCATCACCGGCTCCCTGCACATGACGATCCAGACGGCCGTGCTGATCGAGACGCTGACCGCGCTCGGCGCCGAGGTCCGCTGGTGCTCGTGCAACATCTTCTCCACCCAGGACCACGCCGCGGCGGCCATCGCCGAGGCCGGCGTCCCCGTCTTCGCCTGGAAGGGCGAGACGCTGGAGGAGTACTGGTGGTGCACGGAGCAGGCCCTGACGTGGCCTGACGGCGAGGGCCCGAACATGATCCTCGACGACGGTGGCGACGCCACGCTGCTCGTCCACAAGGGCGTCGAGTTCGAGGCCGCCGGCGCCGTGCCGGACCCCTCGACGGCCGACAACGCCGAGTTCAAGATCATCCTCACGACGCTCCAGCGCTCGCTCGAGGAGGACCCGCAGCGGTTCACCAAGGCCGCCGAGAACATCAAGGGCGTCACCGAGGAGACGACGACGGGCGTGCACCGCCTGTACGAGTTCGCCCGCGACGGCAAGCTGCTGTTCCCGGCGATCAACGTCAACGACTCGGTCACCAAGTCCAAGTTCGACAACCTCTACGGCTGCCGCCACTCGCTGATCGACGGCATCAACCGCGCCACCGACGTCATGATCGGCGGCAAGGTCGCGGTCGTGCTCGGCTACGGCGACGTCGGCAAGGGCTGCGCCGAGTCGCTGCGCGGCCAGGGCGCCCGCGTGATCGTCACCGAGATCGACCCGATCTGCGCGCTGCAGGCCGCGATGGAGGGCTACCAGGTCGCCACGCTCGACGACGTCGTCGAGACCGCCGACATCTTCATCACCGCCACCGGCAACCGCGACGTCATCACCGCGGACGACATGGCGCGCATGAAGCACCAGGCGATCGTCGGCAACATCGGCCACTTCGACAACGAGATCCAGATCGCCGAGCTCGAGCAGACCTCGGGCATCGAGCGGATCAACATCAAGCCGCAGGTCGACGAGTGGAAGTTCTCCGACGGCCACTCGATCATCGTCCTCTCGGAGGGCCGCCTGCTGAACCTCGGCAACGCCACCGGCCACCCGAGCTTCGTGATGTCGAACTCGTTCACGAACCAGACGATCGCCCAGATCGAGCTGTTCACGAAGCCCGACGAGTACGACAAGCAGGTCTACGTGCTGCCGAAGCACCTCGACGAGAAGGTCGCCCGGCTGCACCTCGACGCGCTCGGCGCGAGGCTCACCGAGCTGAGCTCCGACCAGGCGGCGTACCTCGGCATCCCCGTCGAGGGCCCGTACAAGTCCGACCATTACCGCTACTAGCAGCGATATCGCCGATCCGGGTCTGGCCGCCGAGGGCCGGGCCCGGATCGAGTGGGCCGACGCGCAGATGCCGGTGCTCCGCTCGATCGCGGAGCGCTTCGCGCGGGAGCGGCCCCTGGACGGCGTCAGCATCGGCGCCTGCCTGCACGTCACCTCGGAGACGGCGAACCTGATCCGCGCGCTGCGGACCGGGGGCGCCGAGGTGGCGCTGTGCGCGCCCAACCCGCTGTCCACGCAGGACGAGATCGCCGCCGCGCTGGTGGACGACGGCGCCGAGGTCCACGCCGTCAACGGCGAGGACATGGACGCGTGGGCGGCCCACGTGGTCGCGGTCGCGGCCCGCGAGCCGCAGATCACGCTCGACGACGGCGCCGACCTGGTGACCGCCCTGCACGCGCAGGGCAAGGCGCCGCTCGGCGGCACCGAGGAGACGACGACCGGCCTCGTGCGCCTGCGCGCGCTGGAGGCCGAGGGCACGCTCGCCTGCCCGATCGTGGCCGTCAACGAGGCCTTCACCGAGCGCGCGTTCAACGACCGCCACGGCACCGGCCAGTCGGCGATCGACGGCATCATCCGCGCCACCAACCTCCTGCTCGCCGGCCGCACGTTCGTGGTGATCGGCTACGGCTGGACGGGGCAGGGCATCGCGCTGCGCGCGAAGGGCCTGGGCGCGCAGGTGATCGTGTGCGAGGTCGACCCGCTGCGCGGCCTGGAGGCCCGCATGGACGGCTTCGAGGTGATGCCGGCCCTGGTCGCCGCCGAGCGCGGCGACGTGTTCGTGACCGTGACCGGCGCGCGCGACGTCCTCGGCCGCGAGCACTTCGAGCGCATGAAGGACGGCGCCGTGCTCGCCAACGCCGGCCACTTCGACGTCGAGATCGACGTGCGCGCGCTGGTGGCTGCCGCGAGCGAGCACCGCGAGGTCCGCCCGCTCGTGGAGCAGTACCTCGTCGGCGGGCGGCGGCTGAACCTGCTCGCCCAGGGCCGCCTCGTGAACCTGTCGGCGGCCGAGGGCCACCCCGCGGCCGTCATGGACGTCTCCTTCGCGCTGCAGGCGCTGTCGGCCGAGCACCTCGTGCGCGACGGCGCCGGGCTGGAGCGGCGCGTGCACCCCGTCCCGCCGTCGCTCGAGCGCGAGGTCGCGCGCCTCAAGCTGGACTCGCTGGGGGTGGAGATCGACGAGCTGACGCCCGAGCAGGCGAAGTACCTCTCGTCGTGGGATCGTCTCGGGCGATGAGCCTGCTCGGCCGCACCGCTGAGATCGCCGACGCCTACCTCGCCGCCCTTCCCGATCGCTCGGTGGCCGCCCCGCGCACTCACGCGGAGGTGCTCGCCGAGCTCGACGTGCCGCTGTCCGACGCCGGCGAGCCGGCCGAGGACGTGCTCGAGGCGCTGGCCGGGCTCGGCGACGGCATGGTCGCGACCGCCGGGCCGCGCTACTTCGGCTTCGTGACGGGCGGGGCGCTGCCGGTCACGGTGGCCGCCGACTGGCTCGTGTCGACCTGGGACGGCCCGCACTTCAGCGACGTCTCGGCACCCGCCGGCGCCGCCGTCGAGGCGGTCGCCGAGAAGTGGGTGCTCGACGTGCTCGGCCTGCAGGGCCGCGTCGGCTTCGTGACCGGCGCGACGATGGCCAACCTCGTCGGCCTCGCCGCCGCGCGCCATCGCGTGCTCGCGAACGCCGGCTGGAACGTCGAGGAGGACGGGCTGACCGGCGCGCCGCCCGTGACGGTCGTGGTCGGCGACGAGGTCCACGTCTCGCTGCTGAAGGCGCTGCGGCTGCTCGGCTTCGGGTCGGCCCGCGTGGTGCGCATGCCGGTCGACGCCAACGGCGCGATGCTCCCCTCCGGGCTGGAGCTCGACGGGCCGGCGATCGTGTGCGCGCAGGCCGGCAACGTCAACACGGGCGCCTGCGACCCGCTCGCCGAGATCGTCTCGATCGCCCACGAGGCAGGCGCGTGGGTGCACGTCGACGGCGCGTTCGGGATGTGGGCCGCCGCGTCGCCGGCCATGCGCGGCCTCCTGGCGGGCTACGACGAGGCCGACTCGTGGGCGCTGGACGCCCACAAGTGGCTCAACGTGCCCTACGACTGCGGCGTGGCGATCGTCGCCGACGCCGAGGCGCACGCCGCGGCCATGGGCGCCGCGGCGGACTACGTCGCCGGCGACGGTCTCACGCGCACGCCGGAGATGTCCCGCCGTGGGCGCCAGGTGCCCGTCTACGCGGCGCTGCGCTTCCTCGGCCGCACGGGGATGGCGGAGCTCGTCGACCGCTGCTGCGCCCACGCGCGCCGGCTGGCGGCGGGGATGGAGGGCGTCGAGGGCGCGCAAGTCCTCAACGACGTCGTGCTCAACCAGGTGCTGGTGAGCTTCGGCGACGACACCGCGCAGGTGATCGAGCGGGTCCAGCGCAGCGGCGAGGCGTGGTTGGGCGGCACGGTGTGGCGCGGGATCCCGGCGGCGCGGGTGTCGTTCTCGAACTGGTCGACCACGGACGCCGACGTCGACCGGCTGATTGCTAGCCTCGCCGCGCCATGAGCGAAGACGGCCTGCGGGCGAGCGTGGAGAAGATGGAGGCCGAGGGGATGCCCCAGGCCGCCGTCGACACCTTCCGCCACTACTACGAGCAGCTGGAGAGCGGCGAGACCGGGATGCTCCCGGAAGCGGACATCGAGCCGGTCGAGGAGGTGGCCGAGTTCACCGAGCTGCCGGAGGAGGACGGGCCGCTCGACCAGGCGGTGGTGCTCAAGCTCAACGGCGGGCTCGGCACCGGCATGGGCATGACCCAGGCGAAGTCGCTGATCGAGGCCAAGGACGGGCTCTCGTTCCTCGACATCGTCGCCAAGCAGGTCGCGGCCCTGCGCGAGCGCGCGGGAGCCGACGTGCCGCTCGTGCTGATGAACTCCTTCAACACGCGCGACGACTCGCTGGAGGCGCTGAAGGCGCACCCCGAGCTGGAGAGCTCCGTCCCGCCGGACTTCGTGCAGCACAAGGAGCCGAAGATCCGCGTCGACGACCTGACGCCCGTCGAGTGGCCGGACAACCCGCGCCTGGAGTGGTGCCCGCCGGGCCACGGCGACCTCTACACGGCGCTGCTCACCTCGGGGATGCTCGACGCGCTGCTCGACGGCGGCTTCCGCTACGCGTTCATCTCCAACTCGGACAACCTCGCCGCGGTGCTCGAGCCGCGCGTGCTGGCGTGGATCGCCCGCGAGGAGATCCCGTTCGTGATGGAGGTCACCGACCGCACGGAGGCCGACCGCAAGGGCGGCCACATCGCGCGCAAGGGCGACCGCTACGTGCTCCGCGAGACGGCCCAGACGCCCGACGAGGACCTCGACGCGCTGCAGGACATCGGCCGCCACCGCTACGTGAACACGAACAACCTGTGGGTCGACCTGAAGGCGCTCAAGGCGACGCTCGAGGAGCGCGACAACGTGCTCGGGCTGCCGCTGATCGTCAACAAGAAGACCGTCGACCCCGGCGACAAGTCCACGCCCGAGGTCTACCAGCTGGAGACCGCCATGGGCGCGGCCGTGGGCGTGTTCGAGGGAGCCCGCCCGCTGCGCGTGCCGCGCACCCGGTTCTCCCCGGTCAAGTCGACCGAGGACCTGCTGGCGCTGCGCTCCGACGCCTACGTCCTGCGCGACGACGCACGGGTCGAGCTGGACGAGCGCCGCGACAGCACGCCGCCCGTGGTCGACCTCGACGACGACCACTACAAGAAGCTGGCCGACTTCGACGAGCGCTTCCCCGACGGGGCGCCGTCGCTGGTCGAGGCCGAGCGGATCGCCGTCGAGGGCGACGTGACGTTCGGACGCGACGTGGTGGTCCGCGGCAAGGTGACCGTGGAGGGCCCCACGCGGGTCGAGGACGGCACCGTGCTCGAGGGCTAGACCTGTAACGGCTGGGCGGTAGCGGCGTACCTCCTGTTGAACGGAGGTCAACAGTGTCTGCACCGCGAGAGAAGACGTTCCTGCTGGCGCGCCCCGAGGCGCGCGTGCTCAACTGGCTGGCCCGGCGGATGCCCGCGCGGGTCATGCCGGATCACATGACGGCGCTCGGCGTCGTCGCGGCGCTCGGGATCGCCGCCGCCTACGTGCTGTCCAACGGCGACAGCGCGTGGCTGTGGGTCGCCAGCGCGCTGCTCGTCGTGCACTGGCTGGGCGACTCGCTCGACGGGACGCTGGCCCGCGTGCGGCGCACGGAGCGCCCGACCTACGGCTACTACCTCGACCACCTGGTCGACGCCGTCGCGACCGCGGTCATCGGCATCGGGCTCGGCCTGTCGCCGTACATGCTGCTCGCCGTCGGGTTCGCGATCGTGGTCGCCTACCTCGTGCTCTCGATCAACACCTACCTGGAGACGCAGGCGCTGGGCGTGTTCTCGCTCGGCTACGGCCGGCTCGGCCCGACCGAGGCGCGGCTCGGCCTGATCGCGCTCAACACGGCGCTGGCGCTCGGCGCCGGCCTGGAGGCGACCGTGGCCGGCCTGGGCGTGAGCGTGCTCGACGTGGTCGGCCTGGCCGTCGTGGCGCTGATGCTCGCCGGGCTGTGCGTGCGTGCGGCGCGCAACCTGCGCACGCTGGCGCTGCGCGAGCCGGCGCGGCCCTACGCCGCGCCGTAGCGCTCGGCGCGCTGGTCCTCGGCCTCGGACTCCGAGATCATGCGGATGAAGAGGTAGGCGAGCGCGACGCCCATCACGAGCGACTGCTCGAGCGCCATCGTCAGGCCGGCGATGTGCTGGTCGGTGAGCGGGTCGATCCCCCAGCGGGTGCCGCCCGAGTCGTAGTAGTGGAACAGCAGGTCGGGGCTGAAGGTGAGCAGCACGCCGAGGAACCCGACGAGGATCTTCGTCGAGCCCATGTAGAGGACCGGCCCGATGCCGGCGAGCCGCAGGCGCGAGCGGATCGGCGACAGCAGGTGCCACCAGTACAGGAACCCGGCGGCCGCGAAGGACAGGTGCTCCAGCGTGTGGATCGCGGAGTGGTTCAGCGCCGCGTCGTACATCGACGGGATGTGCCAGAACCACATGGCGCCGACGTAGGCGATCACGCCGAACACGGGGTGGGCGAACGGGCCGGCCGCGCGCTCGATCCGGTGCACGTGGCGGGTGACCGGGCGAAGGATCTGCTTGGTCAGGGCGAGCGTGAACGCGATCGGGACGAGGTCGGCGATCAGCAGGTGCTGGACCATGTGCGCGGTCGCGAACTGCTCCCCGAGGCGGTCGAGCGGCGATATGAGCGCGATGAACAGGCCGAGCACGCCGGTCCACCACAGGACGAGCCGTCCCGTGGGCGCGCCGCGCTCGCCGCCGCGTTCCGCGCGGACGCGCCGCCAGCGCAGCGTGTAGACGGTCGCGTAGCCGATCAGCGCGAGGAGGACGATCGGCGCGAACGTCCAGCCGGTGTCGACCGGGAGCGCGGCCGCGTGGAGGCTCGGCACGATCACGGCACAGGATTGTGACGGGCGGGTGCTGACACGGCGTGAGCGCGCCGGGATCGTTGGATCCATGACCTCACGGGCGATCGCCGAGCTGCTGGCCCTCCTGGCTCCGCCGCGCTGCACGGCGTGCCGCGGGCCGCTGCCGGAGGCCGACCGGATGCTCTGCGCCGCGTGCGTGCGGGCGCTGCCGTGGCTGCGCGGAGCGGTCTGCCCGCGGTGCGGTCTGGTGCGCCACCGGCGAGGGGTCTGCCCGGCGGCGGGCGCGGCGTTCGACGTCGCCTGGGCGCCGCTGGCCTACGAGGGCGTGGCGCGCGACCTCGTGCAGGCGCTGAAGTTCCGCGGCGCGCTCGGCGCGGCCGACGTCATGGCCGCGCAGATGGCGGCGGGCCTCCCGGCCGCGCTGCGCGGCGTGGACGCCGTCGTGCCGGTGCCGGCCCATCGCGGCCGCCGCCGGTCACGCGGGTTCGACCCGGCGGGGCTGCTGGCGCGGACGGTGGCCCGGCGGCTGGGGCTGCCGCTGGTCCCGTGCCTGCGGCGGGGCGGAGGGCGGCGGCAGGTCGGTGCCGCGCGGTCGGAGCGGCGCGATCCTGCGCGGCTCACGGTGCGCGTGCGCGGAGCGCCGCCGGAGCGGGTCCTGCTGGTCGACGACGTCCACACGACGGGCGCCACGCTGGACGCGTGCTCCCGGGCGCTGGTGGAGGGAGGGAGCCGCTGGGTCGCGGCCGTCAGCTACGCCCGGACGTTGTGAACGGCGGGCATCGAGGGGGAGGGTCGGGGGTGTACGACGTTTCGACCGTATGCGTCGTCAACGTCGTATTGGTCGACGTTGACCGCCGTATTCGCTGTCAACGTCGACTAACCACCGCCCTACCCAGCCGCCCTTGACCTCCGGCGGCGCAACGCCCCCGGCGAGCGGAGACGAAAAACCTAGTCGGCGACAGCCTGGCCCGCGTCATCGGCCCACTCGAGGGCCGCGCGGTAGGCGCTCGCCAGCGACACGCCGGGAGCCGGGATGGCGGGGAACTCGCCGCGCTCGTAGGCGATCACGGCGGACAGGAGCTCGCCCTTGGCGCCCTCGCGGCGCAGCAGGGCGGCCTGGATCTCGTCGGTGAACGGCAGGGAGCCGAGCACCTCGGCCATCGGGGCGTCGAGCAGGGCGTCGGCGACGGAGAAGAGGCCGATCGTGAAGAGGGTCTCCTTCTCCTCGGGCAGCGCGCTGCCGGCCAGCACCTCGCACATACGGGCGCGGCGCAGGGCCAGGGAGACGAGCTCGTCGTGGACGTCGGGGAGGGAGGAGATCGCCATCACGACCGCCCAGCGGCGCACGGTGCGCACGCCGAGCAGCGTCAGCGCCTCGCGCACCGACCCGACCGTCCGGGGCAGGGCGAAGAACGCCGAGTTGACGTAGCGCAGGAGCTTCAGCGACAGGCCGATGTCGGAGGCGATGATCTGCTCGAGATCCTCGAAGGAGACGTCGCCGGAGGTCAGCTCGGCCAGGCGGCGCAGCGAGCCGAGGCCCGCGGTGGCCACGCTCTGGCGGCGGAACAGGCGCGGCTGGGCGAAGTACTCGCCCTGGAAGTAGGTGAACCCGAGGTCGCGGCAGCGCTGGAACGCCTGATGGTCGGGCACGTTGGTGGCGACCAGGAGCGCGTTCTGGAGCTTCGGCGCCTCGAGGATGCCGGGGAGGGCGTCCGGGTGGGTCTTGCCGATGTCGACGCGGACGATCGAGCACAGCGACATCAGCGTCGCGACGTCCTCGCGGCCGTCGTAGTCGTCGAGCGCGATCGTGTAGCCGCTGCGGCTGAGCTGCTGCAGCACGCCGAGGAGGTCGTCCTGCGCCGGGTAGGCGGCGATCTGGACGACGGCGCGGTCCGGGCGCACCGGGGGCGGGCCGATCTCGACGAGGAAGTTGCGGGCGATGGTGAGCCAGGCGGGGTGGCGGCCGGCGAGCTGCTCGAGGCCGATGTCGCCGAACGCGTCGACGAGGAGGGCCGAGGTCGCCTTGGCGTCCATGGCGGGGTCGCCGAGGTCGATCTTGCCGCCGAACCGGAGCTCGTAGCCGACAACGGTGTTGCGGGCGTCCGCGATCGGGTGCCGGACGACCGCGACCTCCTGGCGCTCGGAAGAGGGCTGCGCGACGGTGCTCACAACCTGATGGTCGGCATCCCACGCGAATGGTTGAGCGCGAGTTCGCGGGAGGTCTGCATCTGACGTCACCGCACCCACTCGTCTTTCATGTGCCGTACGATCCGTGGGCCACCCCACCCCGAGAGGAGTCCCATGAAGATCGAGGTCAAGGGACGCAACCTTCAGGTCACCGACGAGCTTCGCGAGTGCGTGCAGAAGCGCTTCGAGAAGGTCGGCAAGCAGGTGTCCGAGTTGGCCGTCCTAGAGGTGGAGCTCTCGGCGGGCAACAACCCTGCCAACCCGGAGAGCCTGGTGGCGGAGGCGACCCTGCACCTCAAGGGCGTGACGCTGCGCGCGACCGACTCCTCGCGCGACATCAAGCACGCCATCAACCTGGCCGCAGACGAGCTGGCGCGCCAGACCAAGCGCCATCGCGACAAGCGCCGCAAGCGCCGCGAACAGCGCGCCGCCGCCGCACACGTGCCGCCCGAGGCGACTGAGCCCGACGTCGGCGCCGCGGGCACCATGCCCGCGATCTGAGCGGTTCCCTAGCGGCAGCTAAAGCCCCCACGGGCGGCTCTATCCTTGGAGACATGACGCTCCTCGATCGCGCCCTGCGCATGGGCGAAGGCAAGCAGTTCAAGCGCTACGCCAAGCGCGTCGACGCCATCAACGCCTGGGAGCCCGAGCTGGAGCTGCTCGACGACGACGAGCTGCGCGCCAACGCCGACGCGCTGCGCGAGCGCGCGCGCAACGGCGAGGAGCTCGACGACCTGCTGGACGAGACCTTCGCGCTCGTGCGCGAGGTGTCCAAGCGGCGCATGGCCATGCGCCACTTCGACGTCCAGATGATCGGCGGCATGGTGCTGCACAGCGGCGCCATCGCCGAGATGCGCACCGGCGAGGGCAAGACGCTCACCGGGACGCTGCCCGTCGTGCTCAACGCGCTCGCCGGCAAGGGCGTCCACGTCGTCACCGTCAACGACTACCTCGCCCGCCGCGACGCGGAGTGGATGGCGCCGATCTACGAGGGCCTCGGGCTCACCTGGGGCGTGCTGCAGAACATGCAGCCCTACGAGGACAAGCGCGCCGCCTACGCCTCCGACATCACGTACGGCACCAACTCGGAGTTCGGCTTCGACTACCTGCGCGACAACATGGCCACCACGCTGGACGAGAAGGTCCAGCACGGCGGCCGCGTCAGCGACGAGGGCAAGCCGATCGGCATGCACCACTTCGGGATCGTCGACGAGGTCGACAACATCCTCATCGACGAGGCGCGGACCCCGCTGATCATCTCCGGCGCCCCCGAGCAGGCCGCCGACCTGTACGGGAAGTTCGCCAAGCTCGCGCCGCTGATGGAGCCCGGCAAGAAGCCCGAGGGCATGGACCCGAAGAGCAAGAAGGACTTCACCGCCGACTACGACTTCGAGTTCGACGAGAAGCACAAGACGGTCGCCGTGACCGAGCGCGGCGTCGCCAAGGCCGAGAAGTTCATGGGGATCGACCATCTCTACAAGGCCGAGAACGGCCCGCTGGTCAACCACCTCAACCAGGCCCTGAAGGCCGAGTCGCTCTACAAGCGCGACGTCGACTACGCGGTGGTCGACGGCGAGGTGAAGATCATCGACGAGTTCACGGGCCGGATCCTGGACGGCCGGCGCTGGTCGGAGGGCCTGCACCAGGCGGTGGAGGCGAAGGAGGGCGTCCGGGTCCAGGAGGAGAACCAGACGCTCGCCACGATCACGCTGCAGAACTACTTCCGCATGTACGACAAGCTCGCGGGCATGACGGGCACGGCGCTCACCGAGGCGACCGAGTTCATGAAGATCTACAAGCTGCCCGTGGTCGAGGTCCCGACGAACCAGCCGATGGTGCGGATGGACAAGAACGACCAGATCTTCAAGACCAAGGAAGGCAAGTGGGACGCCGTCGCGCGCGAGATCGCCGAGCGCCACGAGGCCGGCCAGCCCGTGCTCGTCGGCACGATCTCCGTCGAGGTCTCCGAGCTGCTCGGGCAGGAGCTGAGCAAGCGCGGGATCCCGCACACGGTCCTCAACGCCAAGCCCGAGCACGCCGAGCGCGAGGGCGAGATCATCGCCGAGGCCGGCCGTCCCGGCGGGGTCACGATCGCCACCAACATGGCGGGGCGCGGCGTGGACATCAAGCTCGGCGGCAACGCCGAGCACCTCACGCGCCTGGAGCTCGCCAAGCTGGGCCTCAAGCCCGGCGACCCCGACTTCGACGAGCGCTTCGC
This sequence comes from uncultured Solirubrobacteraceae bacterium, assembly GCA_963723395.1. Taxonomy (GTDB): domain Bacteria; phylum Actinomycetota; class Thermoleophilia; order Solirubrobacterales; family Solirubrobacteraceae; genus DATFQI01. Next base: position 555,609 of record CAVRQL010000021.1, read on the forward strand.
GCAGATCCTCCCCAACCTCGAGGCCCGGGTCGAGGAGAACCGCGAGAAGGTGCTCGAGGCCGGCGGCCTGTTCATCTGCGGCACCGAGCGCCACGAGTCGCGCCGGATCGACAACCAGCTGCGCGGCCGCGCCGGCCGCCAGGGCGATCCCGGCGAGTCGCGCTTCTTCCTCTCCGCCGAGGACGACCTCGTGCGCCTGTTCGCCGGCGACCGGATCTACCGCATCCTCGACCGGCTCGGCCCGACCTCCGAGGAGGGCCACGAGGAGCCGATCGAGGCGAAGATGCTCACGAAGCAGATCGAGGGCGCCCAGCGCAAGGTCGAGGAGCAGAACTTCCTCATCCGCAAGCGGGTCCTCGAGTACGACGACGTGATGAACCAGCAGCGCGAGATCGTCTACAAGTACCGCGACGAGGTGCTCGAGGGCCGCGACATGGGCCCGGTCGCGCGCGAGGAGATCGAGGGCGTGGTCAGCACGCTCGTCGACCAGTACACGCCCGGTGACTACATCGAGGAATGGGACCTCGAGGAGCTGTGGGCGCAGCTGGACCAGATCTTCCACGTCGACTTCGGCCCCGAGGAGCTGGACCGCGAGTCGATCGACCGCGACGAGCTCAAGCGCCTCCTCACCGACGACGCCCTCAAGCTCTACGACGAGCGCGAGGACGAGCTCGGCGAGGACCTGATGCGCGAGCTCGAGCGCTACCTGCTCCTGCAGATCATCGACCAGCGCTGGCGCGAGCACCTCTACGACATGGACTACCTGCGCGAGGGCATCCACCTGCGCGGGTTCGCCCAGATCGAGCCGATCGTCGCCTACAAGAACGAGGCGTTCACGCTCTTCCAGGACCTGATGAACACCATCTGGTCCGACTTCGCGCGGATGATCTACAACGTCGAGGTCGAGATCGAGGGCGAGAACGGGGTCCCGCAGCAGCAGCGCACGTCACAGGCCGCCGCGCTCGAGTACTCGGGCGGAACGGCCGAGGACCAGCCCAGCGTCTACGGCGACGAGGAGGGCGAGGAGCCCGTCATCGCCGCGCCGGTGCAGCAGCGCCGCGTGGACGAGAACGAGCAGCTGGGCCGCAACGATCCCTGCTGGTGCGGGTCGGGCAAGAAGTTCAAGAAGTGCCACGGGGCCTGATCAGCTGACCGGGATCTCGGCGCGCAGCCGGGTCCCGTGCCCCTGAGGGCTCTCCACCGACAGCGTGCCGTCGAGCGCCGCCACACGGTCGGAGAGCCCGCGCAGGCCTGAGCCGCGGGTGGCGTCCGCGCCGCCGATCCCGTCGTCGGAGACCTCGACCTTCACGCGGCCGTTGATCCGCTCCACGAGCACCCAGGCCTCGGTCGCCTGCGAGTACTTGGCCACGTTGGTCAGCGCCTCGGAGGCGACGAAGTACGCGGCGCTCTCCACCGACCCGGGGAGCCGCTCGGGGATCTCGGCGCGGATCTCCACGGGGACCGGCGCGCGGTCGGCGAGCGTGCGCAGCGCCGGCTCCAGCCCGCGGTCGGTCAGCACCGCCGGGTGGATGCCGCGGGCCAGCTCGCGCAGCTCGGCCAGGCTCGTGGCGAGCTCGTCGGACGCCTGGTCGAGCAGGTCGGCGACGTCGCCGTCGGCCTTCTTGCGGGCCACCTTGAGCAGCAGCGAGAGCGCCACCAGGCGCGATTGGGCGCCGTCGTGGAGGTCGCGCTCCAGCCGCCGCCGCTCGGCGTCGCCGGCTTCGACGATGCGGGCGCGGGAGGCCCGCAGCTCCTCGAGGCTCTCCTGCAGCGACGCGTCGAGCGAGACGATCTCGCTGCGCATCAGCCCGCCCAGGAACGCGAACGGCATCAACCCCGTGGAGATCAGGGCCGCCCACCACGCCTCCTCGCTGTCGAGGCCGCGCGCGATCGTCACCAGCAGGAAGGTGCTCAGCGCGAACACGTAGACGGGCGTGAGCTGCACGCGCTCGAACGGCGTGCTGTCCCGCCAGCGGCGCGCGCCGCGCACCAGCACGACGACGAACAGCACGAGGTAGGCGAGCCCGCCCACGAGGCTGAGCGCGTCGACGAGGCCGGGGTCGTCGCGGACGAGCAGCAGGTTGTCCGGGTCGGTGTCCGCCTTGAACAGCAGCGCCGGGAGGAACGCGAGCGGGAACACGAGGTAGCCGGCCAGCACCATCGCCCGGTCGGGGCGCGAGTCGATCCGCCCGGAGGGGAACGTGACGCCGATGTGCAGGAACACGCTGCCCCAGACCGCGCCCGTGAGGAGCGCGAACGTGTAGACGACGTCGGAGTCCGACGCCTCGAGGCAGAAGACGAACCACGCGAAGCCGAGGAGGACCATGAGGAGACCGATCCGGCTCTCGGGCCGGTGGCGCGCGGCGTACAGGCCGGTGAGCACGAAGCTCCAGCCGACCGCGGGCCCGAACACGGCCCAGACGTACTTGGAGTCCTGGTGGTCGCTCGTGACCTCCAGGAGCGCCACGCCGGCGCCCGCCGCGAGAGCGGCGAGCGCCACGATGACGATGATGGGCGCGCTCCGGGCCATCCACCCGGAGTATGGAGCGCGTCAGCGCTTGTGAGTCCGGCGACGGTCGGGGAGGACCTTGTCGGCGGCGTGCGCGCCGATCATCGCTCGGCGGGAGGCGGTGTGGGCGATGGGGAGGGCGATGAGGTTGTGCATGGGCATCATCCTGCGCCTCTTGGCTCATCAATTCAAATCATCGTTTTCGCTCTGTCATAAGCTGTGCCTATATGCTCGATCCCCGACGCGTGCTGACGTTCCGCGAGGTCGCCCGGCTCGGCTCTTTCTCTCGCGCGGCGGAGGCGCTGTCGCTGACCCAGCCCGCGGTGTCGCAGCAGGTCGCCGCGCTGGAGCGCCAGGCGGGGACGCGGCTGCTCGAGCGCGGGCCCGGCGGGCTCACGCTGACCGAGGCGGGCGCGCTGCTGCTCGAGCACGCCGAGGTGGTCTCCGATCGCCTCGGCCTGGCCGAGGGCCAGCTGGAGGAGCTGGTCGAGCACGCGCACCGCGTGCTCCGGGTGGGGTCGTTCCCGAGCGCGGTGGCGACGATCGTCCCGCCGGCCATCGCGCGGCTGCCGGAGCGGTCCAAGGTGGACCTCGTGGAGGGCACTCAGCCCGAGCTGGCGGCGTGGGTCGCCGCCGGAGAGCTGCACGTCGCGGTCTGCTTCCAGGACGCCGCCGATCCGCGGCGGGAGCCGGAGGGCACCACCCGCGAGGACCTGCACGAGGAGCCGTTCGTCGCGCTGCTGCCGGCCGGCCACCGGCTCGCGGGCCGTGGGCCGATCCGGCTCGCCGACCTCGCCGGGGAGACGTGGATCGCGCCGTCGCGCGAGGGGATCATCGCGCGCGCCTGCGTCGAGGCGGGCTTCTCCCCCGCGATCCGCTACGTGTCCCGCGACCCGCTCGCCAACCGCGGCCTGGTGGCCAACGGCCTGGCCGTCACGATCAGCCCGGAGCGGCTCGCCGAGGAGTTCCACGGCATCGCCGTCGAGCCCGTGCGCGACGCGCCCAGGCGCGCCGTCTACGCCCTGCTCCCCGCCGCCGGAGCCACCCCGCTGGCGCGCGAGTTCGCCGCCGCGCTGGTCCGCTAGCCTGCGCTGCATGGCAGCTCCGTCCGCGTCCCAGCCCACGCCTCAGCGGCTGGCCTCCATCCGCGAGCAAGTGTCCCTGCTCGCGGACTACCTTTGACCCCGCTGCCCTGCAGGAGCGCCTGACCGCGCTCGAAGGCGAGATGGGCGCTCCCGGCTTCTGGGACGACCCCGACGCCGCCGCGAAGATCAGCGCCGAGCACACGCGCACCCAGCGCAAGCTGGAGGCGTTCACGAAGCTGCGGTCCGACTCCGACGACCTCGAGAGCCTGGCCGAGATCGCCGAGGACGACGAGGAGCTCGCCGTCGAGCTCGAGGAGGCGATCGGCTCCGTCGAGTCCCGCCTCGCCGCACTCGAGGAGGAGCGCCTGTTCTCCGGCAAGTACGACGCCGGCGACGCGCTGGTGACCGTCAACGCCGGCGCCGGCGGCACCGACGCCCAGGACTGGGCCGAGATGGTGCTGCGCATGATGATGCGCTGGGCCGAGCGCCGCGGCTTCAAGGTCGAGCTGCTGGAGGCGACGGCGGGGGAGGAGGCCGGCATCAAGTCCGCCACCTTCCGCGCGTCGGGCGAGAACGCGTACGGCCTCTACTCGGCCGAGAAGGGCGTGCACCGGCTCGTCCGGCTGTCGCCGTTCGACTCCGCCAACCGCCGCCAGACATCGTTCGCCGGCGTCGAGGTGGCGCCCGTGGTCGAGGAGGCGGGCGACGTCGAGATCGAGGACGACGACCTGCAGATCGACACCTACCGCGCGTCGGGCGCCGGAGGCCAGCACGTCAACAAGACCGACTCGGCGGTCCGGATCACGCACCGGCCGTCCGGGATCGTCGTGCAGTGCCAGAACGAGCGCTCGCAGTCGGCCAACCGCACGACCGCGATGGCGATGCTGCGCTCCCGCCTGATCGAGCTCGAGGAGCGCAAGCGCCAGGAGGAGATCGCCAAGGAGCGCGGCGAGACCCTGGACGTCAACTTCGGCTCGCAGATCCGCTCCTACGTGCTGCACCCGTACACGATGGTCAAGGACCACCGCACGGACTTCGAGGTCGGCAGCGCCGAGCGCGTGCTCGACGGCGACCTCGACGGCTTCGTCCGCGCCTGGCTGGAATCGAACGCCAAGGCCGGACGGAGCTAGATGGAGCAGCCGAACGCGCCGTACCTGGAGGCCGTGGTCTCCTACGCGACCCGCGGGTCGACGCGCTTCCACGTCCCCGGCCACAAGGGCGGCGCGGGCGCCGACCCCGGCCTGCGCGCGGCGATCGGCTGGGCCGCGCTGACCGCCGACATCCCGCAGGACATCGAGGGCATCGACCTCGGCCCGGAGCCGACGCCCTACCAGCAGGCCGAGCTGCTCGCCGCCGAGGCGCACGGCGCCGGGCGGACGTTCTTCCTCACCAACGGCGCCACCCAGGGCAACCACGCCCTGTGCCTCGCGCTCGCGCCGCTCGGCGCGCCCGTCGTGGTGCAGCGCAACTCGCACGCGTCCGTGATCGACGGGCTGGTGCTCTCCGGCGGGCACCCGACGTTCGTGGCGCCCGAGTACGAGGACGAGCTGGGCATGGCGCACGGCGTCACCCCGGAGTCGCTCGAGCGCGCGCTCGCCGCTACGCCTGAGGCCCGGGCGGCGTTCATCGTCTCGCCGACCTACTACGGGATGAGCGCCGACGTGGCGGGCTGCGCCGCCGTCGCCCACCAGGCCGGCGTCCCGCTGGTCGTCGACCAGGCGTGGGGCCCGCACTTCGGCTTCCACCCGGCGCTGCCGTCCGCCGCGCTCGCGCTCGGCGCCGACGCGATGATCACCTCGACGCACAAGATCGTCGGCTCGCTCACCCAGTCGGCGATGCTGCACATCGGTAATCGATCCCACCCGCCCCGGGTCGACGCCGAACACGGTCGCGCGGATGGTGCGCCTCGTCCGCTCGACGTCGCAGTCGGCGCTGCTCATGGCCTCGCTCGACGCGGCCCGGCGCCAGCTCGCGCTCCACGGCGAGGCGCTGCTGGCCGGCACGATCGAGGCGTCGCGGCGCGCGCGGGAGGCGATCGGCGCCATCCCCGGCCTGGAGGTGATCGGCGAGGAGTTCGTCGGGCGCCCCGGCGTGGCCGACTGGGACCCGCTGCGGATCGTCATCGACGTGCGCGGCACCGGCGTCACGGGCTACGAGCTGGCGACCGCGCTGCGGCGCTCCTACGACATCCACGTCGAGCTCGCGACCCACGCGACGATGGTGCTGATCCTCGGCCTCGACGAGCCCGCCGGCTCGCTGGACCGCTTCGCCCACGACCTGGCGCAGACGGTGCAGCGGATCGAGCGCGAGGGCGAGGCGCCCGCGCTCGTGCGCGGCTCCGGCTGGTTCGACAACGAGGTCGCCGTGCCGCCGCGCGAGGCGTTCCTCGGCCCGTCGGAGTCGATCCCCGTCGACGACGCGCCCGGCCGCGTGTCGGCGGAGTCGATCGCCGGCTACCCGCCGGGCATCCCGGCGCTGCTCCCTGGCGAGCGCATCACCACCGAGCTGATCGCCTACCTGCGCGAGCTGCGCGACGCCGGCGCCCGTCTGCACGGGGCCAGCGACCCGTCGTTCAACACCATCTTCGTCCTCCGCTGCGTGAGCTCCGTCGGCGACCTGGTCGACCGCGCCCTCGCGGAGGACGTGGGGGACGGCGACGCGACCACGGAGTCGACGGTGGCGATCGAGGCGCGCGGCCGCGCGACGATCACGCAGAAGCAGGCCGGCGTGATCTCCGGCCTGGCGGTGGCCGAGGAGGTGTTCCGGCGGCTCGACCCGGCCGCGGAGATCGAGCGGCTCGGCCCGGAGGGGGAGTGGCGCGAGGCCGGCTCGCCGGTGCTGCGCGTCGAGGGCTCCGCGCGGGCGCTGCTGATGGCCGAGCGCACGGCGCTGAACTTCCTCGGGCGCCTGTCCGGGGTCGCGACGCTCACCGCGACCGTCGTGCGCGCGATCGCGGAAGCCGGCGGCGAGGCGAAGCTGCTCGACACGCGCAAGACGACGCCCGGCCTGCGCGCGCTCGAGAAGGCGGCTGTCGCCCACGGCGGCGGCGTCAACCACCGCGCCGGGCTCTACGACTTCATCCTCATCAAGGAGAACCACAGCGCGCTGGCGGGCGGCGTGGGGGAGGCGGTCCGGCGGGCGCGCGAGCTGCGCCCCGACCTCCCGCTGGCCGTCGAGGTGCGCGACCCGTCGGAGATCGACGAGGCGCTCGCCGCCGGCGCGCCGCGGCTGCTGCTGGACAACATGAGCCCGGACGAGATCCGCGCCGCGGTGGCCCAGGTGGCGGGCCGCGCCGAGCTCGAGGCGTCCGGCGGGCATCGATCCCGACACAGTTTTGGTCTATGCGACCATTAGTGGGCTACACTACGTGTCGATGGGGGCGCTGACCCACTCCGCCCCCGCTCTCGATCTCTCCCTGATCCTGGAGACGCTCCCGTGACCCTCCTCTCACTCGAGAACATCCCCCAGATGCAGGCCGAGGTACGCGCGCTGGCCGCCGAGCGCGGCGCCGTGATCCTCGCGCACAACTACCAGGTGCCCGAGGTGCAGGACGTGGCCGACTTCGTCGGCGACTCCCTGGGCCTCTCGCAGCAGGCGGCGGCCACCGACGCGGAGACGATCGTCTTCTGCGGCGTGCACTTCATGGCCGAGACCGCGTCGATCCTCAGCCCGGAGAAGACCGTGCTGATCCCGGACCTCGACGCCGGCTGCTCGCTGGCCGACTCGATCACCGCGCCCCAGCTGCGCGCCTGGAAGGCCAAGCACCCCGGCGCCGTCGTCGTGATGTACGTCAACACGACCGCCGAGGTCAAGGCCGAGACCGACTACTGCGTGACGTCGTCGAACGCCGTCGCCGTCGTGCGGCACATCTACGAGACGCACGGCGAGGACACCGAGATCCTCTTCGGCCCGGACATGTTCCTCGGCGCCTACGTCGAGAAGACGATCGGCCGCAAGATGCGCGTCTGGGACGGCGAGTGCCACGTCCACGCCGGCATCCGCCCGCGCGACATCACCGCGATGCGCGACGCCCACCCGGGCGCCGACTTCCTGATCCACCCCGAGTGCGGCTGCTCGACCTCGGTGATGGAGTACGTGGCCGCCGGCGACGTCAGCGCCGAGGGCGTGCACATGCTCTCGACGGGCGGGATGATGGGCTACGCCGCGAGCGCCGCGCCCGGCGCGACGGCGATCGTCGCGACCGAGACGGGGATGCTGCACCCGCTGCGCGAGGCGCGCCCCGACGTGGACTTCGTGGCCGCCAACGAGGCGGCGAGCTGCCGCTACATGAAGATGATCACGCTGCCGAAGCTGCGTGACACCCTGCGCGACATGTCGGGAGAGGTGAAGGTCCCCGAGGCGATCGCCGAGCGGGCCCGGCATCCCGATCGAGCGCATGATCGCCATCAACCCGCTAGACGGCCAGCAGCTCGAGGCCGTTCTCGTCGGCCTCGCGTACCACCGGGAGCTGCTCGCGCTTGCGCTCGAACTCCGCCGGCGTGTACGCGTGGATCTCGGCGGGGGCGCCCATCTCGTAGGCGTCCCACAGCGTCCCGGCCACGTACACGCGCTCCAGCCACGGCACGCCGTCGAAGTGGTCGGAGACCAGCACGACCACGTACTCGTGCCCGCGCTCGCGCTGAGCGGGCGCTCCCCGGGCGTCGGCGACCTTCGCCCCGCCGAGGAGCGCGCGCTGGATCGACCAGCGATCCGCGATCCGCTGCACGTAGCGCTCGAGCTCGCGGTGGTTCAGCCCGTCGTTCACCCGCCGCCGATTGTCCACGACAAACCGGCGGCGGGCAAGACGGGTCGATCGGCTAGCCGACCTTCGTGATGCGGTTGAGCTCCGGCGGCGCCACCGGCTGGTGCGCCTCCAGGTACCGGGCGAACGCGTCCAGGTCCACCTCGCCGCCGAGCGGGTCGGTGCACTGCGTGAACACGCTGTAGCCGTCTCCGCCGTCCGCCATGAAGTTGTTCACGGTGACGCGGTAGGAGGCGGCCTTGTCGATGGGGGTCGTGCCGCCGTCGAACGACACGCTCCCGTCGACGACCTGGGTACCGGACCACGAGTAGCGCACGTTGCCCGAGGGCAGCATGATCCGGTTCTGGCCCGCGGCCGGGTTGCCGAACTGCTGGTTGAGCACGTCGTAGATCTGCTGGCCGGTGCAGGTCTTGACGACGAGCGTGTTGCCGAACGGCTGGACGGTGAACGCCTCGCCGTAGGTCACCTCGCCGGGCGCCTCGCCGCCGCTGATCTGGTTGTAGATCAGCCCGGAGCGGACGCCGCCGGAGTTCATGAACGCGACGTCGGCGGCGCCGAAGTCGGTCGGCGTCGTGGCCTCGAGCATCGCGTCGGCGATCACGTCGCCCATCGGCTGCTCGCCCGCCGCGTTCGCGCCGCTCGGGTTGTCACGCGCGGAGCGGATGTCGGCGGTGATGGTGCCGATCACCCGGTTCGCGAGCGGGGCCGCGAGCGCCGTGTACTTGTCGACGATCGCCTGCGCCTTCGGATCCTTGGCCACGTCCTGCGTGACGATCCGGTTCGTGGCGCTGGCCGTCTCGATCCGGTCGGTGCGGCGGTCGATGGTCAGGTCGATGTCGCTGATCACGCGGCCGAACGACGCGGCGCTCGTGACGAGCTTGCCCGACATCTGGCACACGTAGGGCTGGTGCGTGTGGGCGCTCACGATCACGCCGACGCGCTTGTCGAGCCCGGCGGCGATGTCCTGCATCTCCACGCCGTTGAAGTTGACGCACTTGTTGACGTCGGTGTACTCCTGGCCGGTCGGCGTGCCCGTCGGGGCCGGCGGCGCCGGCGGACGCTGCGTGCCGCCCTGGTGGAGCAGCACGACGAACGCCTCGATGCCCCGCTCACGGCGGAGCTTGCGCACGAGCGCGTTGGTGGTCTCGACCTCGTCGCGGAAGTCGAGCCCCGCGACGCCGGACGGCGTCACGACGGTCGGCGTCGCCTCGAAGGTGAGCCCGATGAACGCGATCTTGGCGCCGTCGGCCCGCTTGACCTTGTAGGGCGGGAAGATCGTCCGGTTGGTGCCCTCGAAGAACACGTTCGCGGCCAGGTAGGTGTAGCCGGCGCCGCGGAACGGGGTGCCGTCCTGGCAGCCGTCGACGGGATGGCATCCGTCGCCGCCGCGGCGGTTGCCGTACTGGATGCGCTTGAGCTCGTCGATGCCCTCGTCGAACTCGTGGTTGCCGACGCCGACCTCGTCGAAGCCGATCGTGTTGAGCCCTTCGATCGTCGGCTCGTCGTGGAAGAGGGCTGATGCCAGCGGGCTGGCGCCGATCATGTCGCCCGCGCCGACGTTGAAGCTGGCGCGGTGCTTCGCGCGCAGCGCCTTCATGTGCGTGGCGAGGTAGGCGATGCCGCCCGCCGGGACGGTCGTCTGCGTCCAGGCCCCCGTGGTGGGGTTCTTGACGCAGCAGCCGGTCTGGATCGTGCCCGGCGTATCAGGCGCGATGTGGCCGTGCAGGTCGTTGATGGCCAGCAGCTGGACCTTGACGTCCTTCTTCTTGTGGCCGTGATGCCCGTGGTGGCCGTGGTGCTTGTGACCGTGTTGACGCTGGTGCGCGGACGCGGTCGGCACGGCGATGGCCAGCGCGGCGAACGCGAGCCCGAAGATGCGCGCCCCGCGGCGCACATGCCTGATCTGCATGCCCAACTCCCCTTCGTCGATGAGACGCGAACGACAGCGGGCCCTCCGTCCCGCCGCGTTATGTTGCGGTGAATCTAATCGAACTCGCTCGTCTCGTGGGGACCCACCACGGCGACGGACAGGTTCTCGGAGATTCCGCGCGCCACCTCGGCGACCTCGCCGAGCGTGGTCTGGTCGATGGCCGCGATCGCCGCGTCGGGGGAGATGTCCTGGCCGAACACCACGGTCTGGGTGGCCGCGTGCCGCGCCACGGCGTTGGTGTTCTCGAACGCCAGCACCCTGCGCCCGCCCGCGTACGCGCGTGCGCGGTCGAACTCCTCCTCGTTCGGCCCGTCGGTGCGCAGCTCGTCGACGATCTCGCGCATGCGGGCATACGCCTCGCCCGTCTTGCTCGAGTCCAGGCCCGCGGAGAGCTGCAGGATCGGGACGTCCGCGAACGAGTGGTCGATCGAGTAGACGGAGTAGGCGAGGCCGCGCTGCTCGCGGATCTCGTCGAACAGGCGCGAGCCCATCGAGCCGCCCAGCAGCGTCGAGTAGACGTTCATCGCCGCGCGCGCCTTCACGTCGCGCGGGTCGATGGCCGGGCGGTAGGACATCCGCAGGTGCGACTGGTTGGAGTCGCGCTGCTCGACCAGCGTCTGCGGCGCGAACTCCGGCGCCGGCTCGTAGCCGCCGTTGGCGGAGATCGACGGGAAGCGGCCGAACGCCTCGGCCAGCTCGTTGTCGTCGGGCAGCGAGTCCAGGTTGCCGACCAGGAACGCACCGCCACGGGCACCAGCCCACTGGCGGGTGCGGAAGGCGACGATCGCCTCGCGCGAGAACGTCCGCAGGTGGTCCTCAGGCCCGAGCACGGGGCGCCCGAGCGGGTGGTCGCCGAACGCGGCCCTGTCGATCAGGTGCTCGGCCACCACGGAGGGCTGGTCGTTGGAGCGGGCGATCTCCTGGATCACGACGCCGCGCTCGCGGTCGAGCTCCTCGGCGTCGATCTTCGGGCGCCCGACGAAGTCGGTCAGCAGGTCGATCGCCTCGGTGGCCGCCTCGGCGCGCGAGGTGATGTGGAAGGCGACGAGGTCGTGCGAGGTGTAGGCGTTGAGCATCGCGCCCATCCGCTCGGCCGTCTCGTTGACCTTGCGGTAGTCGTCGTACTTCTCCCCGCCCTTGAAGACGAGGTGCTCGAGGAAGTGGGCCATGCCGTTCTCCTCGGGACGCTCGGTGCGGGCGCCGGCGTCGAAGGCGACGAGGACGGTCAGGGCTCGGGTGCCGGGGATCTCCACGCGGTGGATCGGCAGGCCGTTGGGGAGGGTGGAGCTCTGGATCGACGCCATTCCTTAGGTTACGTCGCCGAAGCGAGCGTGAGACGCCGGTGGCAGCGTTGCAGGGATTCTCCCAGGGCGGAAGAACCCTGCTCGGTAGCCTCACCCGCCCGTATGGCAGCCACCGAACGTCATATCCGCCGCCGCGCCCAGCGCGACGCGAAGCCCGTCTCCCCGACCCCGCCCGCCAAGCAGGGGTCGATCATCGACTTCCGCAACGTCTCCAAGCGCTACCCGAGCGGCGACATGGGCCTGGACGGCGTGTCGTTCGCCGTCGAGCCCGGCGAGTTCGTGTTCCTGGTCGGCGCCAGCGGCTCCGGCAAGTCGACCACGATGCGGCTGCTGATCAAGGAGAGCGAGGTCACCGGCGGTGAGATCACCGTCGCCGGCCGCGACCTGTCGACGATCTCGCGCCGCCGCGTGCCGTACTACCGGCGCAACCTCGGCGTGGTCTACCAGGACTACAAGCTGCTCCCGAACCGGACGGTCTACGAGAACGTCGCCTACGCGCTGCAGGTGACCGGCGGCACCCGCCGGGAGATCCGCGAGAAGGTCCCGGACATCCTGCGCCTCACCGGGCTCTCGCTGAAGCTCCACTCCTATCCCGACCAGCTCTCCGGCGGCGAGCAGCAGCGCGTCTCGGTGGCGCGGGCGTTCGTCAACCACCCGCCGCTGCTGCTGGCCGACGAGCCGACCGGCAACCTGGACCCCGAGACCTCGATCGGGATCATGCAGCTGCTGTACCGGATCAACCGCACCGGCACCACCGTCGTCGTCGCCACGCATGACGTGACGATGGTCGACCGCATGCGCCGCCGTGTGATCGAGCTCGCCCAGGGCAAGGTCGTCCGCGACGAGATGGCCGCCGGCTACTCCGGCGTCAGCGACGAGAGCACGCAGGAGCTCGGCGACCGCCTGTGGGGTGACTGGGAGTGAGCTTCGGCTTCTTCTTCCGCGAGGCGCTGCGGGCGCTCAAGCGCAACGCCGTGCCCTCCTTCGCCGCCATGGCGACCGTGCTCGTCACCGTGCTCATCCTCGGCGTGTTCATCCCGATGGTGCAGGCCACCACGGGCGCCGCCAACGAGGTGCGCAACAAGGTGATCGCCGACGTCTACCTCAAGACGAACGTCAAGCAGGCGGACATCGACCGCGTCCAGAAGGTCATCGAGACGCAGACCCCGCACGTCGGCAAGGTCGTGTTCATCTCCAAGGAGCAGGCGATCGGCGCCCAGCGCGAGGCCGGCCGCGGCGCCTACTACGACCTGCTGGGCTCCAACCCGCTCCCGGACACCTTCCGCGTCACGCCCGACAAGCCGGACAACATCGGCGCCATCCGCGACTCGCTCGCGCCGGAGTCCACCGGCGGCGGTCGGACGGTGATCGACCCCGCGATCGACGAGGTCCGCGATCGCGAGGAGGACACCTCGAAGATCCTGTCGGTCACCCGCGTCGTGAAGTTGTGCGTCGCGCTGCTCGCCGGCCTGCTCGTGCTCGCGTCGCTGCTGCTGATCGCCAACACGATCCGTCTCTCGCTCTACGCCCGCCGGCGCGAGGTCGAGGTGATGAAGCTCGTCGGCGCGACCGACTGGTTCATCCGCTGGCCGTTCGTGCTCGAGGGGGTGATGGTCGGCTTCATCGGGGGCACGCTGGCCGTGCTGCTGCTCGGCGTCCTCAAGGTCGCCGTCATCGATCCGCTGGCGGACGACTTCGCGCTGATCGCCGCGCCGGACACGATGAACTTCCCGCTGCTCATCGCCATTCTGCTGCTGGCTTCGATCCTCGTGTCCGCGTCGGGCTCGGGGCTCTCGCTGCGACGCTTCCTCAGGGTTTAGCCCAGCCTTTAGCTCAGCGGCTACCGTGAGCGAGCGGAAATGCGCCGTCGCCGCCGCCCGCTCGTCCCCATCCTCGTGATCCTGCTGCCCGTCCTGCTCGTGGCGGGCATCTGGCTGGGCGGGCATCCCTCCTACCTGCCGGGCTTCGCCCGCGACACGCTGGTCGCCGACGAGGACGCGCAGGTCTACGAGGAGGCGATGGACCTCATCCAGCGCGACTACTACCGCGGGGTGGATCGCGACCAGCTGCTCAACAAGTCGCTCGGCGCCGCCGTCAAGTCGCTCAACGACCAGTTCTCCAACTACTTCTCGCCGAAGGACTACTCGAGCTTCCAGGAGGTCACCCAGGGCCAGTTCGAGGGCGTCGGGATGACCGTGGAGCAGGCCAAGCGGGGCCTGCGGATCACGACCGTCTACGACCGCTCGCCCGCCGCCGCGGGCGGCCTGAAGAAGGGCGACCTGATCACCGAGGTCAACGGTCGCTCGATCGCGGGCTCCTCCTCGGAGGCCTCGACGGCGCGCATCAAGGGCCCGGCCGGCACCAAGGTCCGCCTGACGGTGCTCAGCGGGGACAAGGAGCGCGAGGTCGACCTCAAGCGCGCACAGGTGGACATCCCCGTCGTCGAGTCCGACATGCAGAAGGCGGGCGGGGAGAAGATCGCGCACGTGCGGCTGACCGGGTTCACCTCGGGCGCGCACGGCGAGGTCGGCGCCGCCGTCAAGAAGCTGCTGCGCCAGGGCGCCGACGGCGTCGTGCTCGACCTCCGTGACAACGGCGGCGGCCTGCTCAACGAGGCGGTGCTCGTCTCCTCGATCTTCATCCCCGAGGGCAAGATCGTCTCGACCAAGGGCCGCTCGCGCCCCGAGCGCGTCTACAACGCCGCGGGCGGCGCGATCGACACGAAGGTCCCGGTCGTGGTGCTGGTCAACCGCAACTCGGCGTCGGCGAGCGAGATCGTCACCGGCGCGCTGCAGGACCGCAAGCGCGCGACCGTGGTCGGCACCCGCACCTACGGCAAGGGCGTCTTCCAGGAGGTCGAGCAGCTCTCCAACGGCGGCGCGCTCGACATCACCGTCGGCGAGTACTTCCTGCCCAGCGGGCGCAACATCGGCGGCGGCGGCGTCAAGAAGGGCGACGGCATCAAGCCCGACGTCGAGGCCCAGGACGACCCCAAGACCAAGCCCGACGAGGGGCTGCAGCGGGCCGTGAAGATCGTCGCCGCCAAGTGAGCGAGCCGCCCCACGGCGGACCCGTCGTGGCGGTGCTCGAGCGGCGGGGCCGCTTCCTGACCGCGGTCCCGTTCTTCGCGCGCGGCCGGCGCATGAGCGTCGACAAGTCCCGCTCCGGGCGCGACGGCGACCTGGTGCTCGTCTCGCCCACCTCGCCGCGGGCCGGCCACGGCAAGGTCGTGCGGCGCATCGGGCGCCCGGACGTGGCGCGCGACGTGATCGAGGGGATGCTCCTGGACCGCGGGCTGCGGCGGCGCTTCGACCCGCACGTGGAGCGCCTGGCTCGCGAGGCCGCCGACGGCCCCGTCGAGCCCACCGGCCGCCTGGACCTGCGCGCACTGCCCACCTTCACGATCGACCCGCCGACGGCGCGCGACTACGACGACGCGATCTCCGCGGAGCTGCTCGACGACGGCGCGGTGAAGGTGTGGGTGCACATCGCCGACGTGTCGCACTACGTCAAGCCCGGCTCGACCGTCGACAAGGAGGCCGCCCGCCGCGCGACCAGCGTCTACGTCCCCGGCACCGTCGAGCCGATGCTCCCCGAGGCGCTGTCCAACAACGCCTGCTCGCTGGTCCCGCACCAGGACCGCCTCGCCGTGACCGTCGAGATGGAGCTGGAGGGCGCGAAGGTCCGGCGGACCGCCTTCCACCGCTCGATCATCCGCTCCGACGAGCGGCTCGACTACCCGCGCGTGGATCGCATCTTCGCCGGCGACGAGCCTGCCGAGGCGCCGTGGGCCGAGCCGCTGGCCGCCGCCCGGCGCGCCGCGGCGGCGCTGCAGGAGGCCCGCGAGCAGGGCGGCGCGCTCGCCGTCGAGTCCGGCGAGCCCGAGTTCCGCTTCGACCGCGACGGGCACGTGGAGGGGCTCGAGTGGAGCCAGCAGACGGAGTCGCACCGGCTGATCGAGCACCTGATGATCGCCGCCAACGAGGCAGTCGCGACGCTGCTGGAGTCGCGCAAGCTGCCCACGCTCTACCGCGTGCACGAGCGCCCGGAGCCCAAGCGGGTGGAGTTCCTGGTCGAGCAGCTCGCGTCGCTCGACATCCCCACGCCGCCGGTGCCGGAGGACATGACCCCGCAGCAGGCCGGCGACCTGGTGGCCGAGATCGCCCACCGCGTGGACCGCGAGGTCAAGCGGCGGGGCCACGGTCGCGAGGCGTTCACCTCGCTCGTGCTGCGCGCGCTCAAGCAGGCGCACTACTCCCCGCGCAACGTCGGCCACGCCGGCCTGCACTCGCCGCGCTACTGCCACTTCACGTCGCCGATCCGGCGCTACCCGGACCTGATCTGCCACCGCGCGCTGCTGGCCGCGGTCGGCGCCGGCGAGGACCCGCCGCGCGCCTCGGACATGGAGGGCGCGGGGGAGTGGTGCTCGACGCGCGAGCGCGACGCGATGGCGATCGAGCGCCAGGGCGACTCGATCGCGCGCTGCTTCCTGCTCGAGGCCGACCTGTTCCAGCGGGGCTGGCACACGGAGTGGGCCGGCGAGGTGACCGGCGTGATCGGCGCCGGCGCGTTCGTGGCGTTCGGCGAGGGCTACGAGGGCCTGCTCCCGGTGCGCAAGCTGCGCGGCGACTGGTGGGAGCTCAACGAGCTCGAGACGATGCTGGTCGGGTCGCAGTCCGGCGGGGCGATCCGGCGCGGCGATCCGCTCGTGGTGCAGGTCGAGCGCGTCGACGCGCCGCGCGGCCGCGTGGACCTCTCTCCCGTCGAACTCAGTCCGCATCCAACGATTCCCGCGGCGCCTCGCCACCGTGGCCGTTCGCCAGGCCCGATCGGCCGCGAACCAGGTGACCCGCCACATGGCACCGCGGCCGATCGGCCCTGACTCGGCCCACGGCGCCGAGTCATCCACGGATGATCGTTGAACGCGAACTAACCTTGAGCGACCCCGATGGCACGTGACATCGCAACCAACCGCCAGGCGTCGCACCGCTACCACCTGCTCGACAAGTGGGAGGCCGGCATGGTGCTGCACGGCACCGAGGTCAAGGCGCTGCGCGACGGCAAGGCCCAGATCAAGGACGGCTACGCGTCGCTGCGCGACGGCGAGGTGTGGCTGCACAACGTGCACATCCCGCCCTACGGCCCGGCGTCGCGCGAGAACCACGAGCCCGAGCGCCCGCGCAAGCTGCTCCTGCACAAGCGCGAGATCGACCGGCTGATCGGGCGCACGAAGGAGAAGGGCCTCACGCTCGTGCCGACGCGGATCTACTTCCGCGACGGGCGCGCCAAGGTGGAGATCGCGCTTGCGAAGGGCAAGGACGTCGGCGACAAGCGCCAGGCGCTCAAGGAGCGCGAGATGAAGCGCGAGATGGACCGGGCGATGCGGCGTTAGAAATGGTCTGAGCGGTCCACGAAGGACACGTCCATCCCGCCCGCGCAGATCACGATCAGCCCCACGTAGACGAGTCCGACGAGCACCCGGTGGGCGGGCTTGACGCGGTAGTAGGCCTCGTTGCCCTCCAGGCCCTTCCGGCGCGTCTTCCAGCGCCGCCACGTCTCCAGCCCGCCGAGCAGCGCGATCAGGATCAGGATCGGGTTCGGCGCGATGACGATCAGGCCGATGATCGCGGCGAAGCCGAGGAACCACATCCACGGGGCCATGGCGGCCATCGCTCGGCCGCCGTCGAGCGGCACGATCGGCAGCAGGTTGAACAGGTTCAGGAAGAAGCCCGTGAAGGCGAGCGCGCGCAGGAACTCGCTGTCCGCGGCCAGCGACCAGGCGTAGACGACGAACACGCCGAGGGTCCCGAGGACCGGCCCGGCGAGGCCGATGCGCGCCTCCGCGGTCGCGTTGCCGCCCATCGAACGCGCGCCGACCGCGGCGCCGAGGAACGGGATGAACAGCATCCCGCTCACCTTCACGCCCTCGCGCTTCATCTGGATCACGTGGCCCATCTCGTGCACGAACAGCAGCGCCACGAAGCCGACCGCGAACTTCCAGCCCCAGATCAGCGCGTAGGCGGCAACCGACACGAGCATCGAGGCCGAGGTCGTGAGGACCTTCAGCTTCGGCAGCAGGAAGATGAGTGCCTTGAGCTTGGCGGCGAACTTGAAGATCACCAGCGCGATCACGCCGACCGGCCCGAGGGCCTTCTTCAGGCGCGACTCGCGGGGCGGCGGCGGCTCCGCGGGCGGCGGCGCGGCGGGCGGCAGCCAGGTGGTCGAGGTCGACGACTCCATGGCTCTCAGTGTGGCAGCCGTTTTTTTCGCAGCGTGCGGGAACTCTGCCCGAACGGACTTGATTTCGCGGCGGCCGCAAGAGAGGGTTCCCGCCAGACGCGGAGGTCAGAGACGCAGAGAGCGAGGCCACTGAGGTGAGAGGCCCGCCGCCCAGAGACCGGAGGCTTCGGCCGCCGGAGGAGGGCTCCTCGAGCGGCTCCCTCCGCGTCCCTTTTCTTCAAGGCCCTCCGGGGCCTTTTTTGTTGCCCTGGCGCGTTTTCCCGGAAGATGCGGGATGGACGTGCCGGGGGGTCTTGCGCCGGCCGCCCCGGCAAGGCAGAGTCCTTCTCGACGCGAAGGTCAGAGACGCAGAGAGCGAGGCCGCTGAGGTGAGAGGCCCGCCGCCCAGAGACCGGAGGCTTCGGCCGCCGGAGGAGGGCTCCTCGAGCGGCTCGGGCTTTCGCGTCATTTTCGTTTAAGCCCGGCTACGCCTCGGACTTCTCGAGCAGGTTGAGCCAGACCTCGCTGCGCGTCGGGAACGCAGGGACGGCGTGGCGCAGACGCGCGACGGGGACCTCGCCGACGATCGCGATCGTCGCCGCGTGGAGGAAGTCCTGGACCTCGGCGCCGGTGAACGTCGCGCCGATGATCACGCCGCGCTGCTTGTCGATCACCAGCCGGCTCGTGCCGGGCGCGTTGCGTCCCCAGTAGGAGCCGCCGGCGTTGCCGGACGTCTCGACGTCGACGATCTCGGCGTCGATGCCCGCCTCCTCGGCGCTCTCGCTGTTGTGGCCGACCGCCGCCACCTGCGGGTCGGAGAACACGACGCGGGGCGAGTAGGGCCCGTCGGCGCCGTGCTCGTCGGCGGTGTCGCGGCCGGCCACGTGGTCGGCGGCGATCCGCGCCTGGTACTTGCCCATGTGGGTGAACAGCGCGCGGCCGTTGACGTCGCCGATCGCGTACAGCCACGGGTGGCCGGGCACCTGGCAGTGCTCGTCCACCTCGATGTACTTCCCCTTCTCGAAGCCCAGTGCGTCGAGCCCCATCGTCTCGATCTGCGGCGTTCGGCCGAGTGCGACGAGCAGCACGTCGCCGCTCGCCGAGGAGCCGTCGGTCAGCGTGACCGTCACCTTCCCGCCGTCCTGGGCGACCTTCTCCGCCTTCTGGCCGGCGCGGATGTCCGCGCCCTGCTCTGTCAGCGACGCGGTGATCTGCTCGCAGGCGAACACCTCCTCGCGCGGGAGGATCTTGCGGTCCCCTTCGACCAGGGAGACCTTGCAGCCGAGCGAGGTGTAGGCCTGCGTCATCTCGACGCCGACCACGCCGCCGCCCATGATCACCATCGACTCGGGGATCTCCTTGGTCGTCGTCGCCTCGCGGTTCGTCCACGCGTCGGTGACCTGGTCCAGCCCTTCGATCGGCGGCACCTTCGGGGCGGTGCCGCCGGCCACGAAGATGGCCTTCCCCGCCTCCAGCTCGGCGCTTCCGCCGTCGTTGAGCTCGACGTCCACGCGCCGCTCGCCGACGACCTTGCCGCGGCCGCGGTAGAGCGCGATGCCCTTGTCCTCGAGCCACGGCAGCTGCACCGAGTCGTCGAGGTCATGGATGATCTCGTCGCGCCTGCGCAGCACCGCCGGCACGTCCAGCTCGCCGGTCACGGCCTCTGCCGCGCCGGGGACCCGCTTGACCTCGGCGAGTGCCTCGTAGGGGCGCAGAAGCCCCTTCGATGGCATGCACGCCCAGAAGGAGCACTCGCCGCCGACGAGGCGGTCCTCCACGATCGCGACGGATAGACCGTCGTCCGCCAGCCGCCCTGCCGCCACCTCGCCGGCGGGGCCGGCACCGATCACCACGACGTCGAAGCTGTCCATGCGGCGACAGTACCGGTCACGCGACCGCCTCCACGAGCTTGACCGCGCCAATGAGTGCGAGCCAGACGACGAGCGCGAGCAGGACGCGGGTGAGGCCGGGGCGGCGCACGCTCAGAACAGCTGTCCGCCGTACTCGATGATCACGCGGATCGAGAAGTAGCCGAACCACACGACGGCGAAGCCCATGATCGCGAGCCGGTAGCCGCCCAGGCGGATCAGGTGCGGCAGGAACGACCGGTTCATCACGATCAGCAGGATCGAGTAGATGAACATCACGAACGCGCTGATGCACGAGGCGATCACGATCAGCACCAGCGGCTGCTCGGTGAAGACGAACAGGATCGCGATGCCGACGAGCACGAGCAGCCACACCGTGGCGGCGTAGATGCGGCTCTCGGTCCAGCGCGAGCTGTCGGGCGTCGCGTTGATCTTCACGGCGTCGGCCGTGATGCGGCTCGTGTAGTCGAAGTTGCCGAGCGTGGTGGAGAGGAGCTTGAAGAAGCCGGCCGCCCAGAACAGCGTCCCGAACCACGGCGCGACGACCTCCTTGAGGACCTGACCCTCCTTCTCGATGAAGTCGAAGTCCTCGCCGGTGTCCTGGCCGAACAGCGTCGAGTAGGCGAGCACGGAGAGGATGACGATGCCGAGCGTGCCGATCAGCCAGAACGTCACGGCCTGCTCGGTGTTGGCGACCTTCCACCATCCCTTCCAGCGGCGCATGTTCTCGTCGGTCTCGCGGAACGCGGTGCCCGTCGAGGGGACGGCCTCCTGCTCGCCCGACAGCGGCGAGGTGATGTGCGGGACGTAGTGGCCCATGCCCATGCCCTTGTCGCGGACCCAGTTGGAGACCGCGAGGTTGCCGCAGCCGCCCGAGCCGGCGAACGCGATCGCGCCGGCGATCACGGCCGCCGTGACCGCCTCGTCCTCGCCGAACGGGATCGAGCCGAACGAGCCGAAGCCCGACACGAAGTCGCCCCACGCGTCGGCCGTGGTGCCGGCCACGACGGCGATGGCCAGCCAGACGACGACGCCGGCGATGATGACCGTCTGGAGCCGCTCGACGGTCCGGTAGACGACGGGCGACGCGGTGAGCGTGACGCCGATCGCGACCAGGCCGAGGACCGCGACCAGGCGCACGTCGAGGTCGCCGCACGATGAAGCTCAGGCACGTCGCGGCGCCGGTGGCGAGCCCGGGCCAGACGTTGGGGACGATCGCCATCATCACGAACAGGAACCACCACGGCTTCCACATGCGCGTGAAGCCGGTGATCGCCGTCTCACCCGTGGCGAGCGTGTAGCGCTCGACCTCCATGTTGATGAAGAACTGGATGGCCACGGCGACGACGGCCGCCCACAGGACCGTGAGGCCGACGTTGGCGGCGATGAAGGGCCAGATCACGTACTCGCCCGATCCCAGCGCCGTCGCCACGAGGATGATCCCGGGGCCGAGGACCTTCCTGAGCGGCGGGGCCTCGGGGAGGTCGTCCAGCGGCATGGCCGGGAGGACCTTGTCCGGGATGTGCGGCGAGAACGTGGGTTGATCCGGCGTGGCTGTGGCCATGCACGCCCTTGTCCCCGCGTTCCACTCGCCTAAGCAACCGGCGGTCTAGAATGGGACACGTACAAACCCCAGGGGACGACTGGCTTCGACGTGGTCGGTTCGCTGGGGTAGTTGCGAGTCGAGGTCCCGGAGGCCTCGTAAAACCCCGGGAACCAAATAAGTGCGAACACGCACAATTACCGTCTCGCTGCTTAGCCGAAACTAGGCAGTAGACCTTCGCTCCCGGAGCCTGCGACGGGAACCAGCGGAGTCATTAGCAGGATCACCCCCCGGAGGCCCGCCCGCGCCGAAGGGGGGAAAATTCAAGCGGGCTGGCCCCTGACGACCCTGCCGGTGTCGGCGAGTCAGGGGCGAGATCAAGAGCACCGGACACACTCGTAGACGCTGCCCTTTGCGCGATCGCGGACGTGGGTTCGATTCCCACCGTCTCCACTCCACCGGACCCCCGGGAGCCCGGCTCCCGGGGGTCCGGGCGTTTCTACGCGGGGACGTGCGCGGTGTAGTGGCCCGCCTCGAGGTCGGCGAGGAGCCCGGGCCCGGACGGGCGCCAGCCCAGCCGCGCTCGCGTCAGCGCGCTCGACGTCGGGGCGTCGGCCCCCAGGAACCGGCCCAGCCACGCCGTGCAGGATCGATCCGGGCTCCGCGCTCTCCAGCGCCAGCCGGAAGAGCCGCGCGGCGTCGAGCCGGTGCACGGCGGGCCAGCGGCTGGAGCCGTCGCCGATGTAGCCGGAGACGCCCTTCTCGCGGGCGATGGCGACCAGGGCGTCCACGAAGCCGTGGTCGCCCTCGCCGTGCACGGTGGGGGCGAGCCGCACGATCGAGGAGCGGACGCCGCGCTCGGCGAGGCCGAGCGTCATCGCCGCCGCCGGCACGCGCGGCCCCGGCGCCGCGGCAGGCGATCATCGCGGCGAACGCCGAGCTCCAGGAGCGAGAGCTGATCAAGCTCGCATCGCTCGCGGCGGCGATGGCCGGCGCGCTGCGCCGGCGCGGCGTAGCGGACCCGGCCGCGAGCCTCGTCGCCGAGGCGGGCATCGCTGTGTTCCGCGTCTCCTTCGAGCGCTGGATCGACGAGGCGAACCGAGAGGGCTTCGAGGAGCTCATCCGGGACTCGCTGGTCCAGCTGGGCGACCTCACGGCGAGTCGCTGACCATCTCGGCGATCTCGTGGCGGAGGGCGTCCGCGTCGGGCGATCCGCCGGCCAGGGTGATGAGCGTCTTCCACAAGCACCAGCCGCGCCCGCGGGACCAGGTGGCGTCGTCGACACCACGGTCGGCGCGGAAGCGGTCGCGCGCCGCGCCTCGGAGGAAGGTCCACGCGATCGCCAAGTCGCACGCGGGATCGCCGATGCCTGATGTGCCGAAATCGAGCACGGCAGCGAGCCGACCGTCGCGCACGAGCAGGTTGCCGACCGCGATGTCGCCGTGGAACCACACCGGCTCGCGGTCCCACGACGTGGACATCGCGTCCTCCCACACCCGCAGCACGGCGTCGCGCGTGATCTCGTCGCCGAGGGTGGCGATCGCCTCGTGCGTCTCGGCCTCGTAGTGCGCGAGCGGGCCGCCGCGGAAGAAGTTGTGCTCGCCCGGGAGCGGGCCGCCGCGCGCGTCGGTGGCCTCGAGCGCGCCGAAGGAACGCGGCGAGGTCGGCGGCGAACTGGACCGGGTCGGCGATGCGCGCCCGTGAGGCGATCTCCCCCTCGAGCCAGCGGTACACCGACCACGGGTAGGGGAAGCCGTCGTCCGGCTCGCCCTTCGCCACGGGTGCAGGGATCGGCAACGGGAGCTGCGGCGCCAGCTCGGGCAGCCAGCGCTGCTCCTTGGCGACCTGCTTCGCGTACCAGTCGCCGCTCGGCAGCCGGACGCTGAGCTCGTCGCCGAGCCGGAACGTCCGGTTGTCCCAGCCGTCGTGCTCGACGGGAGAGATGGGGAGGTGCGCCCACTGCGGGAACTGGCTCGCGATCAGGCGCCTCGGCACGGCGGCGTCGATGTGTTTTCTCATGAAGGCCCTGTAGGTTCGCGCGCAATCTCGCGGGGCGCCGTCAGGGGTGCGCCCCGCCGTCATCGGAGGGTGCATGAACGCATCGCATCGTGGGACGCGACGGCTGCTGGCCGCCGCCATCACCGTCGTCGCAGGGCTCGCGCTGGCGGGCCAGGCGAACGCCGCCGGCCTCAAGTGGGCCGACTGCGGAGAGGCCGGCGCGCAGTGCGCGACGGCGAAGCTGCCGAAGGACTACGACAAGCCCAACGGCGGGAAGTTCGACATCGCGGTCGCGAAGTCGCCGGCGACCAAGCCGGGCAAGCGCATCGGCTCGCTGTTCTTCAACTTCGGCGGCCCGGGCGCGCCGGCCGCCGCGTACGTCGAGGCGTACGGCGCCGACCTGTTCCCCGTGCTCAACGAGCGCTTCGACATCATCGGCATGGATCCGCGCGGCACCGGCGACAGCGTGCCGGTCGACTGCAAGGCCAACCAGGAGACCCTGGGCGTCTACTCGCAGCCGTTCACCACGCCGGACAACCTCAACGTGAGCGCGCTGGTCCGCAAGGACGAGCGCTACATCAACCGCTGCCTGCAGCTCAACGGCGACGTCCTGAAGTACCTCTCGACCGCCAACACGGCGCGTGACATGAACGCGATCCGCGAGGCGGTCGGCGACAAGAAGATGACCTACCTCGGCTTCTCCTACGGGACGTTCCTGGGCGCGACGATCCAGAGCCTGTTCCCGGGCAAGACCCGCGCGGTCGTGCTCGACGGCGCGCTGGACCCGGACCAGTACATGAACGACCCGCTGGGCAGCCTGGACGAGCAGACCGCCGGCTTCGAGCGCGCGATCGGCCGCTTCTTCACCGCGTGCGCGGCCGACCAGGCGGCGTGCCCGTTCGGCGCGGGCGATCCGAAGGGCACGATCGACGACCTGATCGAGCAGGCCGACGCCTCCCCGATCCCGGCGTCCAACGCGCCCGACCGGCCGGTGGACGGCGACGACATCCGCGCCTCGCTCGCGCAGGAGGTCTACTCGATCTACGCGTGGCCGGAGCTGCGTGACGCGCTCGTGCAGCTCGAGGCCGGCGACGGAGCGGGCATCCGCGACATCGCCGACGGCTTCTACGGCCGCGAGGAGGACGGGAGCTACTCGCCCGGCACCGACCGGTACTTCCTGCTCAGCGCGGACGAGCAGAACTACCCGCGGCGCATCGACCCGTTCCTGAAGGCCGGCAAGGCGTCGTACTTCGACTACGACTACGCCTTCTGGAACCACGGCTACTCGGAGCTCAACTGGGGCCTGTATCCGGTCCGGGCGAAGGACAAGTACGACGGCCCGTTCCGCACGACGAAGAAGGACCCGACGACGCTGGTCGTGGGCACCCGGTACGACCCGGCGACGCCGTACAAGGAGGCCAAGCGCCTCGTTGGGCAGCTCGGCAACGCCCGCCTGCTGACGATGACCGGCGACGGCCACACCGCGTACGACGGCTACCCGGCCGACGGGTACAACTCGGAGTGCACGGACAAGGCGGTCGAGGGCTACCTGATCTCGCTCGCCGTGCCCGCCGCGGGCACGAAGTGCGCGCAGGACGCCGAGCCGTTCCCGGCCGAGGTCGAGAGCCTCAACCGCTCCGCGGCCGCGGCCTCCAAGGTGCAGATCGAGCCGCACGCGCGGCCGATGCGCCTGCCGCGGTAACGACCGACCGATCGCGAGCCCGCGGCGCGGACGCGCCGCGGGCTCAGGTCACCATCAGCCCGCCGACGATCCCGGCGGCGGCCGCCGACCCCGTGTAGACCGCGGTGGCGACGGACGGCATCTGGGCCGTGGCGTCGCCGGCGGCCGACAGCCCTGGCACGCCGGTCTGGAACTGGGCGTCGACCGCCACCGCGTCGTGCGAGACGGGCCCCGGCTCGGCCAGCGTCGCCCCGAGCTGCACGGCGAGCTGTGAGCGCTGATGCATCGAGACCGGCACGAGCAGCCCTTCGCAGCGGCGCTCGGAGCCGTCGGCGAACGTCACGGCGGTGAGCGCGCTGCCCGGGCCGCGCAGGCCGGACACCGGGCGCTCGTCGATCTCGACGCCCGCCGCCCGCAGGCGCTCCGCCTCCTCGGCGTGCAGCTCGGACGGCCCGTTCGTGAGCAGCGTCACGTCGTCGCTCCAGGCGCGCAGCAGGAGCGAGCGATGCACCCCGGTCGGGCCGGGGTCGAGCACGCCGAGCGGCCGCTCGCGGACCTCCCAGCCGTGGCAGAACGGGCAGTGGAACACCGAGCGGCCCCACCGCTCGGCGATCCCGTCGAGCTCGGGGTAGCGGTACTCCATCCCCGTCGCGAGCAGCACGCTCCGCGCCGTCTCGCGCGACCCGTCGGCGAGCTCGAGCACGAAGCCGCCGTCGCTGCCGCTCGCCGGTCGACACGGCGCCCTCGCGCAGCTCGACGGTCGAGTGGGCGGCGAGCTCGTCGCGGCCGATCGCGTACAGCTCGTGCGGCGGGCGCTCGTTGTGGCCGAGCAGGCCGCCGATGCCCTCGGCCGGGAGGTTGCTCTGCCCGCCGGAGTCGATCACCAGTGTCCGTCGCCGGGCGCGGCCCAGCACCAGCGCGGCGCTCAGCCCCGCGGCGCCACCGCCGACGACGATGCAGTCCCAGGTCGTGTCCATGCCCTCCACCGTGACACGGATCCGACGACCTGCCAAGATCGTTTGCCATGCAGGCAAACGACGAGGAGCCCGTCGACGTCCGCGCGCGGCGGCGGCTGCGCGAGCTGCGCACGGAGCGGGGGATGACGCTGCGGGAGGTCGCCGACCGCGCCAACATCGACCTCTCGACCCTGAGCCGGCTCGAGTCGGGCAAGCGCCGCCTCGCGCTGGACCACGTCCCGGCGCTGGCCGCTGCGCTCGGCGTGAGCACCGACGAGCTGCTCCAGACCGCGCAGCGCGACCCGCGCGTCCGCGGCCGCCCGCGGAAGCGCAAGGGGCTGACGATGTGGCCGCTGACGCGGCAGGGACCGGCCGCCGGGCTGCACGCGTTCAAGATCGACGTCGACCCGGGTCGCACCGTGCCGCCCGAGGAGTTCCCGGTGCATGACGGGAACGACTGGTTCTACGTCCTCCACGGCCGGCTCCGGCTGATCCTCGGCGACCAGGACCTCGTCCTCGAGCCGGGGGAGGCCGTCGAGTTCACGACGCTGACGCCGCACTGGTTCGGCGCCGTCGACGGCCCCGTCGAGCTGATCGCGATCTTCGGCCCGCAGGGCGAGCGGGTCCACCTCCACGACGAGGTATAGGAGCCCGTCGAAGAAACCGACACGCCCGGATGCAGCCGATCGGGTCGCCCTTCTTCGACAGGCTCCTAGTGCGGCACGGGGTGGCGCGGCTCGTAGAGCCCGAGGTCGCCGCCGCCCGGGAGCCGGATCGACGTGAGCAGGCCCCAGCCGGCGTCGGTGACGTCGCCGATCTCGGCGCCCTTGCGCGCGCAGCTCGTCCACCGTCGAGGAGATGTCGTCGCACATCAGGTAGAGCTCGTGGCGGCCGCCCGTCGTCGTCGGGGTGCGCCGCGAGCTCGGCCGGCGGGAGCGCGAAGATCAGCCACCCGCCGCCGGCGTCGACCGAGTGGAAGCCGAGGACGTCGCGGAAGAACGCGCGGTCCGCGTCGGCGTCGCGCGAGTAGAGGATCGTGTGCGCTCCGGTGATCATGGCGTGTAGCGTGCCACCGGATGCGTCGCGCCGCGCTCATCGTGCTCGCCGTCAGCGTGATCCACGACCTCGACCACGCGCGGCAGGGAACCAGCGCCACCTCAGAGGTCGTCGCGACCGCGATCGTGGGCTGGATCGCGACGATCGTGCTGCTGGTGCTGGTGTTCCGCGGGAGCGAGCTGGCCGGCGCCGTACGCCGCGGCGTTCGGCTTCACGCTCGCGGCCGGGTTCGTGCTCGTGCACTTCCTCCCGCGCTGGAGCGCGTTCAGCGCGCCGTACCCGGACCAGGACGTCGACGCGCTGTCGTGGGTGCTGGCCGTGCTGCCGGTCGCCGCCGGGCTCTACCTGTCGGCCGTCGCGCTCAGGTGCATGTCGAAGAACCGCAGGATCCGGCCCCAGGCGTCCTCCGCCGAGGCCTCGTCGTAGCCGATCCCCGTGACGCGCAGGAACGGCCCGACATCCGGGCGGTTCAGGAAGGAGTGGCCGGCGCCGGGGTACTCGACGACGTCGTGCTCGACGCCGGCGCGCACCAGCCCTGAGCGCAGCTGCTCGGCCGTCCCGCGCAGGGTCCTGTCCTTCGCGCCGTAGCTCGCCACCACGGGGCACGCGCCCTGCAGAGCGGCGTCGAGGTCCTTGGGGAGGTGCGCGTAGTTCGGCGCGCTCGCGGCGAACCCGCGCGAGGCGGTCAGCAGCGCGAACCCGCCGCCGAGGCAGAAGCCGATCACGCCGACGCGCCCGGTGCAGTCCTCCCGCTCCGACACCCAGCGGCGACCCGCCTCGATGTCGTCGAGCGCTTGGCCCTCGCCGCGCATCGCCGCGCGGAACACGCCCCTGATGCACTTGCGGGCGCCGCCGCGCGAGTAGAGGTCCAGCGCCACCGCCACGTAGCCGGCGGACGCCAGCCGGTCGGTCTGCTGGCGGATGTCGTCGTTGAGCCCGAACGCCTCGTGCAGCACCACCACGCCCGGCCACGGACCGTCGCCGACGGGCGGCACGGCGAGGTGGGCGTTGATCGAGTCGGGGATGGTGATCGCGGGCATGCCCGCGGTCCTACCCCAGAAGCGAGAACGAGCCGCGGCTGAGCCGCATCCACGCCGCGGCGCCGGCGGCGGGCCACGCGTGGTAGTCGCCGCCGTCCGCCCGGTCGGCCTGCAGCGGCATCCCGGGTGAGGTCATCGCCGCCCAGCGGTCCGCGCTGTCGTCGAGCTCCGCGACGGCCTGCCCGAGGCGCGCCTTGGCGAGGCGCATCTGCATCGTGCCCTCCATCCACAGCACGTCGGCGCCCCACGCGTCGGCGTACGGCCGGTAGCCGGTGAACGACTGGCCGCGGACGACGCGCCCGGTGATGCCCATCGACGCGTCGGCGTTCTCGAGCACGGCGCGGGCCTCCGCGTGGCGCCCGCGCCCGGCGAGCCACAGCGCCCCGAACGCCTGGACGTCGAGCGGCCGCGCATCGTCACGAAGGCCCTGGCGGAAGTGATCGCCGGCGAAGCAGCTCGGCGTCGATCGAGGCGTCGAGGTCGCGGACCGCCTCGCGCAGCCGGCCGGACAGCTCGCGCCCCTCGTCGGGACCGAGCCCGTCGAGGCCCGGCTGGCACGGCGGCGACCCCGGCTCGGCCCGCTCGCCGTCGAGGATCGCGGCGAGGCCGGCGAAGAACGCGCGCGCCTCGAGGTTGTGCTCCGTCGACGCCCACCTCACGTCGGGGCCGCCGTCGAGCAGGCCCGAGCCCGGGATCTTGCGGCCGAGCAGCCAGCCGGCGACGCCCGCGATCAGCCGGTCGTGGCGGCCGGAGCACGTCCGCGTGCGCCACTGCAGCGCGGCGAGCCCGACCCACGCCTGGACGCCGGAGCGCAGCGGCCCGTCGCCGTGCGCGCCGGAGCGGTCGTAGGAGAACTCGAGCGCGCCATCTCGCCGCTGGAGCTCCTGCAGGTGGTCGAGCAGCGCGCCGGACCCGTCGAGGTCGCCGTCCGCGGCCAGCGCGGCGGCGGTGACGGCGGTGTCGTACGTCCACGCGCGGTCCTTGACGAACCTGCCGTCGAGGTCGCCGGCGGGCGGCTCGTACGAGACCACCAGGCTCATCGAGCCGCCGCGAGCGGGCCCGCTCTCCGCCTGCGAAGAGGCACGCGTCGCCGCCGCCAGCAGGAGGGCCAGCACGACGACGAAGAGTGATGCGATCGGGCGCATAACCAGAGCGACATCGGCGCACGGTGTTCAAAAAATGACGCAGCAGACCAGAACGTGGACGGATGTCCCGGAGGCCGAGCGTTTGGTAAATCCCGGTGGGGGTGAGAATCTTGCCCCAGGTCCATGGTCTCTAACCCTCTCAGCGGACCACGGCGGCCGAGCATCCTCCTCGTCGAGGACGACGAGGTCGTAGGGACGTTCCTGGTCGAGCTGCTTGCCACCCGGGGCGAGGTCCACTGGGCGACCACCGGCGAGCAGGCCAGCGAGGTCGCCGGCGGTCGCGACTGGGACCTGATCGTCAGCGACATCGACCTCCCGGGGATGAGCGGCCTCGAGCTCGTCGAGCACGCGAAGCGGCTGCAGCCGGCCGTCGCCTCCCTGATCCTGTCCGGCCACGACAGCTTCGAGTTCGCCGTCGCCGCGATGCGGGTGGGCGCCGACGACTACCTGACGAAGCCGATCGAGCCGGCGGAGCTGCTCGCCAAGGCCGACGCGCTGGTCGAGGTGACGCGGCAGCGGCGGGCCGCCGGCAAGGAGATCGTGCTCGCGGTGGGCGCGCACCCCGACGACGTCGAGATCGGCGTCGGCGGCACGCTGCTCCGCCACGTCGCGCAGGGGCACGAGGTCACCCTCCTCACGCTGACCGGAGGCGAGCAGGGCGGCGTCGCGGAGGACCGGGCGGAGGAGTCCCGCGCGGCGGCCGACCTGCTGGGCGCGCGGCTGATCCACGCCGCGCTGGAGGACACGAGCGTCAGCGAGGGCGGCAACACGATCAGCACGATCCGGCGCGTGGTCGAGGAGATCCGGCCCAGCACGATCTACACCCACACGATCCGCGACGTCCACCAGGACCACCGCAACGCGCACAGCGCGACGATGGTCGCGGTGCGCGGGATCTCGAAGGTGTTCTGCTACCAGGCGCCGTCGACGACCGTCGAGTTCCATCCGACGCGGTACGTGTCGATCGACGAGTACCTGGACCGCAAGATCGAGGTGATCCAGGCCTA
The DNA here is from genome assembly GCA_963723395.1 of uncultured Solirubrobacteraceae bacterium. Lineage (GTDB taxonomy): Bacteria > Actinomycetota > Thermoleophilia > Solirubrobacterales > Solirubrobacteraceae > DATFQI01. Next base: position 585,712 of record CAVRQL010000021.1, read on the forward strand.
CACCTCGCAGGTCAAGGTCCGCAGCCTATCTGGACGACGAGCTGCTGCGCGCGACCGCCCGCTACTGGGCGCGGTTCACGCAGGCGAGGTATGTCGAGCCGCTCGAGGTGATCCGCGACAGCGAGACGGTCGGCACGCAGGCCGCGTCCCCCGCCTCGCACGTGGAGCAGCCGGATCGGGAGCGAGCTCGATGTCGGCTGACCGCGTGCTCGTCACGGGCGCGGGCGGCCCGTCGGGGATCTCGATCCTGCGCGACCTCGCGGACGGCCCGCTGACCCTGCTCGCGGCCGACATCGACCCGTACGCGGCGGGCCTGCAGCTCGTCGAGCCCGAACACCGGATGCTGCTGCCGCGCGGCGACGACCCCCGGTTCGCGGACGTGCTGCTGGCAGCCTGTGAGGAGACCGGCGCCGGCGTGCTGGTGCCGACCGTCGACAGCGAGCTGCTGCCGCTCGCGCAGGACCGGGAGCGCTACGAGGCGGCGGGCGTGAAGCTCGTGCTCGCGTCCGAGGAGACGCTCGCGGTCTGCCTCGACAAGTGGGCGCTGGCGGAGCGCTGCCACGGGCACGTGCGCGTGCCGGCCACCGTGGTCGCCGATCACGCGTTCGACCCCGCTTCGATCGAGCTGCCGGTGATCGTCAAGCCCCGGTCGGGGAGCGGCTCGCGCGGCATCCGGCTCGTCGAGCGCATCGAGGAGCTGGAGGCGCTCGAGCGCGACGGGACGCTGCTCGTGCAGGAGCTGCTGCCGGGGCCGGAGCACTCGCTCGACGTGATCGCGCGCGCCGACGGGCACGTCGCCGGCGTCGTGCCGCGCGAGCGGCTGAAGGTCGACTCGGGGATCGCCGTGACCGGCCGCACGCTGCACGACGACAAGCTCGACACGTTCGCCCGCACGGTGGCCGAGCGGATCGGGCTGACGACCGTCGCCAACGTGCAGGTCAAGGAGGACGCCTCCGGCGAGCCCGCGCTGCTCGAGGTCAACGCGCGCTTCCCGGGCACGATGCCGCTGACGATCGCCGCCGGCATCGACATGCCGGCCCTGGCGGTCGGCGAGGCGCTCGGCACGCCGATCCCCGACGGGCCGCTGCCGTTCGAGGACATCGCGATGGTGCGCTTCTTCCAGGAGCGCTTCTTCTCGTTCGACAGCATCGCCGAGCTCAAGCGCCGCGCGGCGAAGGTCGCCTCGTGAACGCGCGCCAGGACATGCACGTCCACTCGACGTTCTCCGACGGGCGCGACCCGATCGAGGGCAACGTCGCGGAGGCCGAGTCGCTCGGCCTGGAGCAGCTGACCTGCGTCGACCACGTGCGCGCCGACACGGGCTGGGTGCCCGAGTACGTGGCCGCCGTGCGCCGGATCGCCGCCGGCACCGACGTCGAGCTGGCGTGCGGGATCGAGGCGAAGCTGCTCGACACCACCGGCGCGCTCGACCTCCCCCCGGCCACCGAGGGCGTCGACGTGATCTACGCGGCCGACCACCAGGTGCCGCTCGCCGAGGGCCCGACGCATCCGCGCGAGGTCAAGGAGCGCATCGATTCCGGCGACCTGGCGGCCGGCGACGTGCTGGAGGCGATCGTCACCTCGACCGCCCGCGCGCTGGACCGCGAGACGCCCGTCGTGATCGCCCACTTCTTCAGCATCCTCCCGAAGATCGGCCTCGCGGAGGCCGATGCGCCCGAAGAGCTGATCGACTGGCTGGCCGCCGAGACGGCGCGCACCGGCCAGCGGATCGAGGTCTCGGAGCGGTGGCGCTGCCCGTCGGCGGACACGCTGCGCCCGTTCGCGCGCCGCGGCGTGCCGATCCTGCTCAGCACGGACAGCCACTCGCGCGACACGATCGGGCGGTACGACCACTGCCTCGACGTCCTGCGCGACCTCGGCGAGGCGGCGTGAGCCGGACGTGGGCGTACTCGAGGCCATCCTCACCGCGTTCGTGGTCGCGGGCGCCCTGCCGCTGATCGCCGGCTGTTACCAGTTCGCGCTCGCCGGCCTGCACCGCTTCCGCTACCACCCCGACCGCGCGCCGACGGAGGACCCGCGCGTCGCGGTCGTCGTCCCCGCCTGGAACGAGGCGGCGGTGATCGGCCGCACGATCGACACCCTGCTGGCGCTCGAGTACCCGCCCGAGCGCCTCCGCGTCTACGTCGTCGACGACGCCAGCACCGACGCGACGCCCGAGGTCGTCGGGGCGAAGGCCGCCGAGCACCCCGGCCGCGTCGTGAACGTGCGGCGGGCGAAGGGCGGCGAGGGCAAGTCGCACACGCTCAACGCCGGGCTGCGCCGCGTGCGCGAGGACGACTGGTACCAGGCGGTGCTGATCATCGACGCTGACGTCATCTTCACCGCGCGCTCGCTGCGGCGGATGGTCCGGCACCTCGCCGACCCCGACGTGGGGGCGGTGACCGCCTACATCAAGGAGGGCAGCCGCCCCGCCAACTACATGAACCGCTTCATCGCCTACGAGTACGTCAACGCGCAGGCCGGCGCGCGCCGCGCGCAGAACGTGCTCGGCGCGCAGGCGTGCCTGGCCGGGGGCGCGCAGTTCATCCGGCGCGAGAGCCTGGAGGCGATCGGCGGCGAGATCGACACGACGTCGCTGGCCGAGGACACGTTCACGACGTTCAACATCCAGCTCAGCGGCAACCGCGTGGTGTTCGAGCCGCACGCGATCGTGTGGGCCGAGGAGCCGCGCGACATCGCCGGGCTGTGGAAGCAGCGCCTGCGGTGGGGCCGCGGCAACGTGCAGGTCACCTTCCGCTACCGCCGCAACTGGCTGCGCCGCGGGCGGGCGGGGCGGCTCGGCGGGATCTCGTTCGCGCTGATCTGGTTCTCCGTGTTCCTGATGCCGGCGCTGATGATCCTCTCCTCGGCCTCGCTGGTGGCGCTGTTCGCGCTCGACAGGGACGCGTCGGTCGACGCGTTCCGCGCGCTGTGGGTCCTGAACCTGGCCACGTACCTGTTCGTGACGTTCTCGAGCTTCGCGCTCGATCCGCAGACGGCGCGCGGGAGCTGGCTGCAGGGCTTCGCCTTCCCGGGCCTGATCAGCCTCGCGATCATCGCCTACGCGGCGTACCCGCCGCTGATCGAGGACCCGTCCGACGGCCTGCTGCTGTTCACCTACGTGTGGCTCTCGGCGTCGATGCTCGCCGCCTGGCTCGTCAAGCGGCTGGAGACGGTGCGCCCGCTGTCCGGCCCTCGCGCGCCCGCTGCTCTACGTGGTCGGCTACGGGCCGCTGCTGTGCGCGATCACCTTCGCGGCGTACGTGAAGGAGATCCAGGGGCGCGAGATGGTGTGGGAGAAGACCGAGAAGACCGGCGCGGTCGGGGATCTCGCGTGAGCGTCGAGCGCACCGGTCCCACCGCCCTGGAGGCCGACGCCCGGGCCGACGAGCGCTTCGAGCGCTCGCTGTTCTGGCGGGAGCTGCTGATCCTCGCGGCCACGGCCGGGGCGCTGATCGCCAGGGGGATCCTCCTGTGAGCCGCCCGCATTCGTGGCACGTGATGCTGCCGTTCGTCCTCGTCGCGCTGGCGGGCCCGGCGATCGTGCTGCTGCCCGGCCCGGAGATCGACCCCGTGTGGTTCGCCGCCGCCTGCGCCGTGACCGTCGCCGTGATCGCGGTCGGCCTGGTGGCGATGCGGCGCCCGGGCGGGGAGCGCGCCGTGCTCCCGCTCGCCGGGGCGTACCTCGTCTCGGTCGCGTTGCTGCGGCATTCCGTCGAGGGCTCGTCGGCCGGCGGCTTCCTGCCGCTCACCATGCTTCCCGTCGTCTGGCTGGCGCTGTTCGCCGGCCGGCGCACGATGTGGATCGGTCTCACCGTCGCCGCCGTGGTGCTGCTCGGCCCGCTCCTGTACTACGGCGAGTCGCAGTACCCGCCCGGCACGTTGCGCGGGGCCGCGCTGGTGGTGCTGGTGGCCGCGGCGGCGGGGGTCACGATCCGGCGGCTGCTGTCGGCGAGCGGTCGCGCGCAGGCCGCGCTCAAGGAGGAGCGCGACTTCACGTCCGCGGTGCTCGAGACCGTCGGCAGCCTGGTGCTCGTGCTCGATCGCACGGGGCGGATCGAGCGGTTCAACAGCACCGCCGAGCGGATGACCGGCTACGCCGCGGAGGACCTCCTCGGCCGCCGGCCGTGGGACGCGGGGCTCGTGCCGCCGGAGGAAGTGGAGTTCGTGCGCGAGGGGCTCGCCCTCTCGCATCCCGACGCCTTCCCGTTCGACTACGAGTCCGAGTGGATCACCGCGTCGGGCGAGCGCAGGCGCGTCTCGTGGTCGGCGACCTGCCTCGTCGACGCCGCCGGCGAGGTCACCCACATCATCAACACCGGCATCGACGTCACCGAGCAGCGTCGCGCCGCCGAGCAGCTGAGGATGTCGACCGATCGGCTCCACGGCATCCTCGAGCACGCGACGGCGAGCATCACCGTCGTGGACCGCGAGCGCCGCTACGTCCTGGCCAACCGGACGTGGGCGTCGTACGTCGGAAGGGACCCGCTCGGGCACACCGCCGAGGAGCTGCTGCCACCCGCCGTGGCCGACCAGATGCGCGCGACCGACGAGGAGGTGCTGAGGACGGGCGAGGCGCTGGAGTACGAGCGCGCCGACGGCGACCGCACGTGGCTGATCGTGAAGTTCCCGCTGCTCGACGACGACGGCGAGGTCTATGCCATCGGCACGATCGGCACCGACATCACCGAGCGAGAGCGGGCGCTCGCGCAGGCCCTGTCCGCCTCGGAGGCGAAGTCGGAGTTCCTGGCCAACATGAGCCACGAGATCCGCACGCCGCTCAACGGCGTGATCGGGATGCTCGAGCTGCTCGCCGACACCGAGCTGACGGCCGAGCAGCGGTCGTTCGTGGCGACGTCGACCTCGTCGGGCGAGGCGCTCCTGGGCGTCATCAACGACGTGCTGGACTTCTCCAAGATCGAGGCCGGCCACCTCGAGCTGGATCGCCATCCGGTCGACGTGCGCCGGCTCGTGGAGGACAGCTGCGACATGGTCGCGCTGTCGGCGCACACGAAGGGGGTCGAGCTGGTCGACTGGATCGAGGACTCCGTTCCGCCGACGCTGGTCGGCGACGGGGACCGCCTGCGGCAGATCCTGGTCAACCTGCTCTCGAACGCCGTCAAGTTCACCGCCGAGGGCGAGGTTTCGGTGCGCGTCACGGCGCTCCCGCGCGACGACGCCGGCGGCGTCCTGCTCGGCGTCGAGGTCCGCGACACGGGGATCGGGATCTCGCCGGCCGCGCTCGAGCGCCTGTTCGAGCCCTTCACGCAGGCGGACAGCTCGACGACGCGGACGTTCGGCGGCACCGGCCTGGGCCTGGCGATCGCGCGGCGGCTCGTCGAGGCGATGGGCGGTGTCCTGCTGGCCACGTCGAAGCCCGGGCTGGGCAGCCGGTTCGCGTTCCACATCCCGCTCGACGCCGGCGGACCCGACGCCGCCCGCCCGGCGGCCCCGGCGCCACCCCGCGACCTGCGCATCCTCGTCGTCGACGACAACGACACGAACCGCACGATCGTCACCGGATACCTCGCCCGGCACGTCGCGGCATGCGACGAGGCGGAGGGCGCGACGGTCGCGCTCGACATGCTGCAGGCGGCCGCCGCCGCGGGCCGCCCCTACGGGATCGCGCTGCTGGACCTCCAGATGCCCGAGGTCGACGGGGCCGAGCTGGCACGCCGCATCCGCGCGATCCCGGAGCTCGGCGCGACGCGGCTCGTGCTGCTGACCTCAGCGGGCGAGCCCGTCGGCGGCGCGGGTGCCCCGCCGCTCGACGGCTACCTGTCCAAGCCCATCCGCCGCGGGCAGCTGCTCGAGGCCATCGCGTCCGCGCTGTCGGACGGCGGTCCGTCGCCGCATCGCGGCTTCGCGACCGGCGCCCCGGCGCCGCCGCTCGCCGGCGCGCGCGTGCTCGTGGCGGAGGACAACTCCGTCAACCAGTTCGTCATCGGCACGATGCTCCGCAAGCGCGGGCTGACCGTCGACGTCGTCGACGACGGCCTCGAGGCCGTCCGGGCCTACGACCCGGCGGCGCACTCGATGATCTTCATGGACTGCCAGATGCCGGGGCTCGATGGCTACGAGGCGACGGCGCGGATCCGCGCCGCGGAGTCCGGCGGCGACCACGTCGCGATCGTCGCGATGACGGCCCACGCGCTCGAGGGCGACCGCGAGCGGTGCCTGCGCGCCGGGATGGACGACTACCTGAGCAAGCCGTTGCGCCCCGAGCTGCTCGAGGCGGCGCTGCGCCGCTGGGCCCCCGAGGGCGACCTGCTCGACGCCGCCCGCATCCGGTCCATCGACGAGGCCCTCCCAGGTGTGATGGCGTCCCTGACGACGGTGTTCGTCGAATCGACCCCCGAGATGCTGGAGGGGCTGCGCGAGGCCGTCGAGCAGTCGGACGACGAGCGGCGGCTGAGCCTCGCGCACAAGCTCAAGGGCAGCAGCGGCACGGTCGGCGCCGCGCGGATGACCGCGCTCGCCGAGGCGCTGGAGCGCGAGAGCGACCCCGAGCTGGTCGACCGCTTGGATGCCGCGTACGCCGACACCCGCGCCGAGCTCGAGCGGCTGACCGCGGCTAGCGCTCCAGCACCACCTTGAGCCGCCCGGCGGTGGGCTTGACGGCAAGCTCGAACGCCGCCTGCGCGTCGGCCACCGGGAAGACGTTCGTGATGTAGGCGTCGAGCATCGCCTCGTGCTCGAGGAGGTAGTCGCGCGCGGCGGCCAGCGAGGCGCGGCGGTCGCGGGTGACGCCGCCGAGGAGCGTCCCGTCCTTGCGGAAGAAGGCCGCGAACGGGAACGCGTAGTGCGTGTCGTCGGGGACGCCGAAGCCGAGCACGGTCCCGCCGTGCGCGATGGCCTCGACCGCGTCCTCGAGCGTGGCGGCCTGGTGGCCGACCGCCTCGACGACGATGTCCGGCCGCTCGCCGTCCAGCGCCGCCGCCCAGCGCGAGCCCGTCTCCCACACCATCTCGTCGACCCCGAACTCGCTCGCGACGTCGCGGCGGTCCACCGGGTCGACGCCCGTGACATGCGCCGCGCCCGCGGCCTTCAGCGCGTGCGAGAAGAGCAGCCCGATCGAGCCCTGCCCGATCACCGCCACCCGCGCGCCGGACACGTCGCCCAGCCGGCGCACCGCGTAGAGGACCGTGCACAGCGGCTGGATGACGGTCGCGCGCGGCGATGGCAGGCCGTCGTCGTCGAGCACGAGCACGTGGCCGGCCCGCGCGGGGAAGTACTCGGCCAGCCCGAGATGGCCCTTGGCCCAGCCGACGACGCGCGCGCCGACCGGGACGTCGTCGGCGCCGCTGGCGACGACCTCGCCGACCAGCTCGTGCAGCGGGTAGCCGGGGTGGCCGTGCGACGCGCCCGTGAGCAGGTCCAGCGTGCCGAGGAAGCTCGGGAGGTCGCTCCCGCAGATGCCGCCCGCCTCGAAGCGCGCGACGACCTCGCCCGGGCCGGGATCGCCCGGCTCCGGCGCGTCGACCGCCTCCAGCCGCCCCGGCGCGGTGAGCCTGTGCGCCCACATGGCGCGCGACCCTACTGGAGCGCGACGACCGTGATCGTGCCGGGAGGCACCTCGGTCAGCCCGGCGTCCACGACGCACGCGACCGCCTCGCCCTTCAGCGCCGAGAAGTCGCTCTCGGGCGGCGACACGAGCCGCGCCGGGCAGCCGGCCTCCGCCCACTCCGGCAGGCGCTCGGCGGCCATCACCGCCGCGTGGGCGACCTGCGCCACGACCTTGCCCGGAGCTCATGTCCAGCGCCGGGTTGAGCACGTACGTCAGCCCCTCGCCGCGCGCCTCCTCCGGCGGCGGCCCGAGGTCGGTGCTCATCGCCTGCAGGCGCTCCAGGAGCGGGCCGCGCTCCGAGCGCCGGCGCGGCGGGAGCGCCGCCACCGCGTCGCCGGCCAGCACGTGCGGAAGGGTGAGCACGCCGTCCCACTGGGCCTGGTTGCGCGCCCGCAGGCAGATCTTGCCGGGCCGCTCGCGCCACTCGTCCGGGATCTCGAAGGCGCGGACGCACGCCACCGCGGCGGCGCCGCCCAGCACCGCCGCCTGCTCCAGCGTCTCCACCGCCCCGCGCCGCAGCACGAGGAACATCCGCAGCGGGTCGTCGCTCACCGGCGCAGGTACGTCGCGACCGCCATCACGCGCCGGTGGTCGGCCTCCGAGCGCGGCAGGTCGAGCTTGCCGAAGATCGTCGACACGTGCTTCTCGATCGCGCTCTCGGAGATGTGCAGCTCCTGCGCGATGGCGACGTTGGTGCGGCCCTCGGCCATCAGCTGCATGACGTCCATCTCGCGCGGGGTGAGCGCGGCCAGCGGGTCGTCGGGGCCTTGGGGCATCAGCAGCTGCTGCGACCGCCTCGGGGTCGAGCGCCGTCCCGCCCTCGGCGACGCGCCGGACGGAGGCGACGAACTCGGTCACGTCGGCCACGCGGTCCTTGAGCAGGTAGCCGACGCCGCCGCGGCCGTCGGCGAACAGCTCGGCGGCGAACGTCTGCTCGACGTACTGGGAGAGGATCAGGATCGGCAGCCCCGGGATCCGGCGGCGGGCCTCGAGCGCGGCGCGCACGCCCTCGTCGGAGAACGTCGGCGGGAGCCGCACGTCGACCACGCAGACGTCGGGCCGGTGCTCCTCGACCGCGGCCAGGAAGGCGTCCGGGTCCTCGACGGCCGCGGCGACCTCGAAGCCGGTGTCGCGCAGCAGGCGGATCATCCCGTCGCGCAGGAGCGCGAGGTCCTCGGCGATCACGACGCGCATGGCAGCTCCGCTCTGATGGTGGTGGGTCCGCCGTGGGGGCTGACGATGTCCAGCTCGCCGTCGAGCGCCTCGACGCGGCGGCGCAGCCCCGTGAGCCCGCTCCCGGCCTCGTCGGCGCCGCCGGCGCCATCGTCGGCGACCTCGACGAGGAGCTTGCCGTCGTCGCCGCGCACGGTGACCACGACGCGCTTGGCGCCGCTGTGCTTGCCCACGTTGGCGAGCGCCTCGGAGACCACGAACCAGGCGGCGTTCTCGATCGGCGCCGGGCAGCCGTCGGGGATCTGGAGGTCCACGCCGGCGGGCACCGGGCTGCGGGCGGCGAGCGCGGTCAGCGCCGGGCCGAGGCCGCGCTCGGCGAGCATGCTGGGGCGGATGCCGCGGGCGAGGTCGCGCAGCTCGGCGAGCGCGCGCTTGGCCTCCTCGCGCGCCTCGCCGACGAGCTGCATCGCGCCCTGCGGATCGCGCTCGAAGCGCTCCTCGGCCATGCCGAGGTCCAGCGCCAGCGCGACCAGCCGGGCCTGCGCGCCGTCGTGGAGGTCGCGCTCGATGCGGTGCAGCTCGGCGGCCGCGGCGTCGACCACGCCGGCGCGCGTGGCGGCGAGCTCCTCGACGCGGGCGCGCAGGGCGGCCTCGCGCGACGGGCTGAGCAGCGTGACCGACAGCCGCAGCATCCCCTCGGTCGCCCAGCGCTGGAGCACGAACAGGACCGGGATCGCGACGAGGCCGATGTCGGTGGCCAGGAACGCGGTGCCGAGCGAGTCGACCTGGAAGAGCCCGAACTCGACCGACTCGGGCAGCGACCAGTACCACGCCGGGAGCGTCAGCATCCCGAGGATCCAGCCCCAGCCCACGACGGCGAACGTCGAGGCGAAGAAGCCGAGCGTCCCGAGGAACGTGAGCCACGCGAGGTCCTTCCAGCTCTGCGGGTCGGTGCCGACGATCCGCAGCCGGGTGAGCGTGTTGCCGGTTCGCGGCCGGTAGGCCTCGGGCACCGGCTCGCGGCGCATCCAGCCCGCGCGCCGCCGCTCGATCCGCGCGTTCCAGCGCACCACCGCGAACACCGCGCCGATCAGCGGGATGCCGATGATGATGCCGGTGGCCGTCAGCGCGACCGAGACGCCGGCGACCATGACCGTGAACGCCAGGATCGAGGCCGGCAGGCCCGAGAGCTGGTAGAGCAGGTCGCGCCAGAAGGTTCGCAGCAGGGGCCGCATGCGCTCCATTCTGTGGAGCGCGGCCGGCGCCGGCGAGCCAGCAGGCTGGTGTTCCGGCGCTGTGGCCACCCTCAAGATCCCGTCTAGCGCCGGCGCGCCTCGGGCTTCAGCGCGGGGTTCTGCCAGCCCGCGTCGCCGGGGTTGATGTTGGTGCCGGGCGGGACGATCGCGTCGATCCGGTCCAGCACGTCGTCGGAGAGCTCGACGTCCGCCGCCGGCAGCTGCGACTCGAGCTGCTCCATGGTCCGCGGCCCGATGATCGCGGCCGTCACGGCGGGGTGGCGGATCACGAACGCGAGCGCCAGCTCGATCAGCGTGTGCCCGGAGTCCTCGGCCAGCACGGCCAGCTCCTCGACGACGTCGAGCTTGCGCTGGTTCTCCGGCTTGGAGAGGTCGTAGCGGTCGGGCAGCCGCTGGGCGCGGGTGCTGTCCGGCGCGTCCTGGCCCTTGCGCCAGCGGCCGGACAGCCAGCCGCCCGCGAGCGGGCTCCACGGGATCACGCCCATGCCGTAGCGCTGACAGGTCGGGAGCACGTCGGCCTCGACCCCGCGCACGAGCAGCGAGTACGGCGGCTGCTCGCAGCGGAAGCGCTCGCGCCCGCGGTGATCGGCCACCCACTGCGCCTCGACGATCGCCGACGGCGGGAACGTCGAGGAGCCGATCGCCCGCACCTTGCCGGCGCGGACGAGGTCGGTCAGCGCGCCGAGCGTCTCGTCGATGTCGGTGTCCAGCTCGGGGCGGTGGATCTGGTAGAGGTCGATCCAGTCGGTCTGGAGGCGCTTGAGGCTCGCGTCGACCTCCTTGGCGATCCAGCGGCGCGAGTTGCCGAACTGGTTCGGGTCGTCGCCCATGGTGCCGTGCACCTTGGTGGCGAGGACGACGTTGTCGCGGCGGCCGCCGGCCAGCGCCTTGCCGACGATCTCCTCCGACTCGCCGCGCGAGTACACGTCGGCGGTGTCGATGAAGTTCAGCCCGGCGTCGAGCGCGGCGTGGATGATCCGGATCGACTCGTCGTGGTCGGGGTTGCCCCAGGCGCCGAACATCATCGCGCCGAGGCAGAGCGGGCTGACCTGCATGCCCGTGGCTCCGAGGTTTCGGTACTCCATGCAGCCGAGGCTACTCCGCCCGGCCGCGCGGGCCTCAGCGCGCGCTTACGAAGCGCGTGCCGGGGTAGCGCTCGGCGACGGGGTCGACGGCGACGCGCTCGTCGAGGCCGATCCCGACGACGGTGTCGTAGCCCTTGGCGGCGAACAGGTGGGTGACGGCGAGCTGCTCGGTCGGCGTGCGCGCGATGCGGAACTCGCCCTCGGCGCCGGTGGCGCGCTCGCGGTCGCGGACCGCGGCGGCGGCCTGCGGCGGGGGAGGTGCCCGAGGCGGAGTCGGCGACGAGGACGAAGCGCTCGCGGAGGTCGGGCGAGCCGGACGCCTGGAAGGCGATGCCGGCGACGACGAACGCGAGCAGGAGCAGTCCGGGGAGCACGACCCAGCGCTTGGGGAATGTGGGGAGGGTGCGGGTCATACGAATGAGCGTAATACGTATGACCTCAAGGATGTAATCAAGGGGGTGGAGCGGTCGACTCCCGGACGATCAGCTCGACGGGCAGGATCTGGCCCGACTCGACCGCGTCGCCGTTGATCGCGGCGGCGAGCATCTCGAACGCCACCGCGCCGAGGCGCTCGGCCTCGGCCCGGACCGTGGTCAGCGGCGGCGACAGCACGTGCGCGAAGTCGAGGTCGTCGAAGCCCACCACGGAGACGTCCTCGGGGATCCGCACGCCGCGCTCCCGCGCCGCGAGGTAGACGCCGCCGGCCAGGATGTCGTCGTCGCAGACGATCGCCGTCGGCGGCTCCGGGAGGTCGAGCAGCTCGCCGGCCGCCCGCGCCGCGTCGTCGAAGCGAGAAGCCCGAGCCGGCGAACAGTCGGCATGCTCCGCCGACCCGCTCCAGCGCCGCCCGGTAGCGCGCGGCGCGCAGCTCGAAGGTCGGGTAGCGCACCCGCGAGCCGACCTGGCCGATCCGCCGGTGCCCGAGCGCCGATCAGGTGCTCCATCATCGCGTCGGTGCCGCCCTCGGTGTCGAGGCGCACCCACGGGAAGCCCTCCGGGTCGGCCTCGATCACCACCACCAGCTCCCCGCCCGGCCGCGACGCGGGCGGCTCGACGGAGAAGTACAGGAACCCGTCCGACGGGCCGGCGCGCAGCGCCTCCAGCGGCGCGTCGAGCGGGCGGTCCAGCGGCACGTCGACCAGCGCGATCGAGTAGCCGGCCGTCCACGCCGCCTCCTGCGCGCCGCGCATCGTCTTGCCGAAGAACGGATGCGTCACGTCGGGCACGACGAAGCCGACCGAGCGCGCGGCGCCGGTGCGCAGCGCGCGCGCCGCCACGTTGGGCCGGTAGCCGAGCTCCTCGGCCGCGCGCCGCACCGCCTCCTCGGTCTTGGCCGAGATCCGCCCCTGCGCCCTTGCCGGACAGCACGAGCGAGACGGTCGACTGCGACACGCCCGCGGCGCGGGCGACGTCGACGCTCGTGACTCGTGGATCACCCGGGGCGATGGGCGCCAGTCTGCCAGCCTTCGCGGCGTGAGCGAGACCTCGTGGAGGAGCTGATCATGCTCGACGGGCGCGACCTCGCCGGTCCTGCGCCCGCGCGACAGCGAGGCGCTGCTCGACGAGGAGGCGTTCGAGCACGAGGAGTTCCTCCCGTACTGGGCCGAGCTGTGGCCGAGCGGCGTGGCGCTGGCCAAGCACGTCGCCGGCCGCGCGCTGCACGGCGCGCGCACGCTGGAGCTGGGCTGCGGGCTGGCGCTGCCGAGCATGGCCGCGGTGCTGGCCGGCGCGCGCGTGCTCGCCACCGACTGGTCGCCCGCCGCGGTCGAGCTGGCGCGCGAGAACGCGGCGCGCAACGACATCGCGCTCGACGTGCTGCGCTGCTCGTGGGACGAGCCCGAGCCGCTGCTGGAGGGCGCGCCGTGGGACCTGGTGCTCGGCGCCGACCTGCTCTACGAGCACCGCAACGCGGACGGCGCTGCTGCGGCTGCTCCCGCGGCTCGGCGCCCGCGAGATCTGGATCGCCGACCCCGGTCGCCCGCCCGCGCGCGGCTTCTTCGAGCGGGCGCGCGAGCACTACGAGGTCGACGCGCGGCCGGCGGACGGACTCCCGCACGGCGCCATCCACCGGCTCCGCGAGAAGAGCTGAACGTCAGGCGGGCGGGACCGCGGTGGCCACGCGCAGGGCGCGCGTGGCGACGCCGCCGGTGCGGCGCAGGCGGTGCGGGACGCCGCCGTCGAAGAGCAGCGCGTCGCCCTCCTCGAGCGCGTGGACGTCGCCGTCGAGGTCGATCTCGACGCCGCCGCGCGCGACGTAGAGCAGCACCTCGCCCGGCATCACCTCGGTCTCCTCCGGCCAGCGGCGGCTGCCGCCCGTCCACTCGCACACGGCCAGCGGCTCGCCGCGGCCGGCCAGCGTGCGCACGTGCCCGGGCGCGGCGTCGTCGAAGTGGCGCTCGCGGTCGCCGGCGTCGCGGCGCACGAGCGAGGCGTGCGAGCGGCGCGCGGCGCCGCTCCACAGCACGCCCACGGGCACGCCGAGCCCGCGCGCGATGCGCTCCATCGAGCCGACGCTGGGCCGCGCCAGCCCGCGCTCGAGCTGGCTGAGGAAGGGGTGCGAGAGCTCCGCTCTGCGCCCCAGCTCCTTCAGCGTGAGCCCCTGTTCGTGCCGCATCGTGCGCACCCGTGAACCGAGTGCGACGGCGGCTTGTTCACTGCCCACCGGGTCCAACACCGCCTTTCAGAGTATCGACCCCGGTGGGGTGATCTCAGCGCGCACCGTGCGAGCATGCCCGCGATGGGAACGGAGGAAGCCGCGCTGGCGGCGCTGGACCCCGCGGCGCTCGCCGCCGATGCCGCCGCGGCGGTGCGGGTTCCGAGCGTCACCGGCCACGAGCGGCCGGTGCTGGAGACGCTGGCCGGCGACGAGCGCGCGGCTCGGCCTCGAGCCCGACCTGCACCGGCACGACCTCGCCGCGCTGCGCGAGCACCCCGGGCATCCCGGCGAGGAGGCGGCGCGGACCGAGCTGTGGGGGCTGACCGCGACGCTGCGCGGCGGCCGGCCCGCCCGCGTGTGCCTCAACGGCCACGTCGACGTCGTCGGCGAGGGGACCGCGCCGTGGCGGCACGGCCCATGGTCGGGCGCGATCGAGGACGGCAGCCTGCACGGCCGCGGGTCGGTCGACATGAAGGGCGCGGTCGTCGCCGCCCTGCACGCCGCCGCCGCGCTGCGCGACGTCGCCGCCGACGCGCCGACCGTCGTGGTCCAGTGCGTGAGCTCCGAGGAGGACGGCGGGCTCGGCACGTTCGCCGAGCTGGAGCGCGACGCCGCGTTCGACGCCGCGCTGGTCGCCGAGCCGACCGGCTTCGCCGTCGTCTGCGCCGAGGCCGGCGCGCTCACCTTCAGCGGCGTGATCCCCGGGCGGGCCGCGCACGCCGCGCGGCGGCTCGCGGGCTGCTCGGCGATCGACCGCTACGTGCGCGTCCACGCCGCGCTCGCCGAGCTGGAGCGGCGCATCAACGCCGACGTCGAGCACCCGCTGATGCGCGAGCTCGAGCTCCCGTACCCGCTGCTCGTCGGGCGCGTGGCCGGCGGCTCCTGGTCGAGCGCGGTGCCCGACCGGCTGGAGTTCGAGGGCCGCCTCGGCGTGCCCGGTCGGCACCGACGTCGCCACGGCGCGCGCCGAGCTGGAGGCCGTGGTGGCCGCCGCGCTCGACGACGGCGAGGCGCCGGCCGAGATCGCGTGGACCGGCGGCAGCTTCGCGCCCGCCGAGACGCCGCCCGACCACCCTGGGTGGGGGTCGTGGCGGGCGCGCTGGAGGCCGAGATCGGACGCGCCGGCGCCGCCGCGTCGGCGTGTCCTACGGCGCCGACATGCGCCACTTCACGGCGCGCGGCATCCCGTGCACGATGGCCGGCACGAACGGGCTCGAGCTCGCGCACGCGGTCGACGAGCGCGTCGCGGTCGCCGAGCTGGTCACGCTCGCGCGGACGATGGTCCGCGTCTGGCCCGGGCGGCGGCGTGAGGAGCGCGGCCGTCGATCCTGCCTGCTCGGCCTCGCTGCTGGCCGGCTGCGGCGGCTCCAAGGACAGCGCGAGCGCCGACACCGCGCCGCCGGTCGCGTGGGTGGACCCCGACGGCGACCCGCCCTACATCGGCTCGCTGAGCGTCAACCCGAAGGACGGCTCGATGCTGATGGGCAGCAACACCGGCCTGTGGAAGATCGCGCCGCGCGGCGGCAAGCCGGTCAAGATCACCGGCGACCTCATCACCGCGGCCGGCGCCGGCAAGGTCTCCGAGGCGCTCGTCGCCCTCTTCGTCGGCCCCGACGAGCTGCTCGCGTCCGGGCACCCCAGCGGCGAGCTCGACGCTGCCCACGGCGCTCGGGCTGATCCGCTCCACCGACGCCGGGCGCACCTGGGTCTCGATCTCGGAGCTGGGCAACGCCGACTTCCACGCGCTCTCGCTGTCGGGCGACGTGCTCGCCGCGCCGCTGTTCGGCACGCCGGAGATCCGGCTCTCGCGCGACGGCGGGCGCCGCTTCGAGCCGCGGGTCGCGCCGATGGCGCTCGTCGACCTCGACCTCGACCCGGGCGACGCCAAGCGCTGGGTGGCGACCTCCGAGCAGGGCATCTTCGTGTCGTCGGACGAGGGCAAGACGTGGCGCCAGCGCGACCCGACGCCCAACGTGCGGCTCGCGTGGAGCACGCCGGAGGAGCTCTACCGGATCGACCCCGGCGGCCCGGTGAAGGTGAGCGCCGACGGCGGCGAGACGTGGGAGGACCGCGGCGACACGGGCGGCGAGCCGCAGGCGCTCACCGCCGACGAGGAGGGCGCGCTGTACGCCGCCACGCTGGACGGCAAGGTCCAGCGCTCCGACGACGGCGGCCGCACGTGGTCGGCGCTCGTCACGCCGTGAGCGTGCCGCGGCGCAGGGCGCCCGCGAGCGCCGCCGCGGCGCACGCGGCGCCGGCCGCGGCGAAGGCGGCGCCCGCTCCGTGCGCCTCGGCGAGCACGCCGCACGCGGCGGCGCCCAGCGCGAGGCCCGGCGGCGATGCCGGTCGTCAGCCACGTGTAGGCCTCGGTCACCGTGCCGGGCGGCGCCAGCCCCTCGACCATCGCGAACGCGACGGCCATGGCCGGGGAGAGGGCGAGGCCCGCGAGCAGCAGCAGGCCGGCCAGCGGGAGCAGGCCGGTGGTGAGCGTCAGCAGCAGGTGACCGGCGGCCAGCGCGGCGAGCAGCACGGTGAGGCGGCGCACCGGGTCGGCCGCGGCGCCGGCGCGCGCGGCCGCGAGGCCGCCGAGCAGCGACCCGAACCCCCACACGCCGAGCAGCAGCCCCGCGGAGCCGGCGTGACCGGCGGCCTCGGCGGCCACCGGGACGGCGACCTCGATCGAGCCGAACGTCGCGCCGAGCAGCAGGAACACCAGCATCAGCGTCACGCACGCCCGGCGCGCGCAGCGGACCGGCGAGCCCGCCGCCCGCCGTCGCCGCGCCGGGCGCCACGCCCGCGAGGCGGCGTGCGCGCAGAACGCCGCCATGCCGACGACGATCAGCGCCGACGCACACCAGCAGCGCCGCGAACGTGCTGTGCGCGCCGATCGCCCCGGCGATCAGCACCGGCCCGACGATGTAGGTCGCCTCGACCGCCGCGCCCTCGAGCGAGAACGCCGCGTGCATGCGCCCGGCGTCGTCGCCGAGCATCGCGGGCCACAGCGTCCGCAGGCACGCGCCGACCGGCGGGAACGCCGCGCCGGTCAGCGCCGCGAGCGCCAGCGCGGGGAGCAGGGCGACGCCGTGGGGGAGCAGCGCGAACGCCGGTCAGCGCGGCGGCCGACGAGCGACCGCGGCGGGGATCATCACCGGCGCCTGGCCGCGGCGGTCGATCAGGCGGCCGAGCGCGGGCGCGCTGATGCCGTTGGCGAGCGCGTACGCGCCGGCCACCGCGCCGCCGGCCGCGAACGAGCCGGTCAGCTCGCGGGTGCGGAGGATGAACAGCAGCCCGAGCGCCGTCAGCGGCAGCCGCGCGGCGAGCGACGCGGCGAACAGCGCCGAGAACCCCGGCACCCGGAGGAGGCTGGAGATCGAGACGCGCTGGGCGGTCGCGGTGGCCATGCGGCGAGCCTGCCGATCGCCGCTGCGGATGCGCGAAGGATTCGGACCTCGCCGAATCGGCGGTACGATCGCGGCGGTGATCTCGTACCGCTTCGGCCCCGAGGACCTCGGCCGCGTGCGGTTCGCGATCTCGCCGCTGTTCGAGATCGCGGCCAGCGTGGACGTGCTGCACGACCCGACGCGCCACGCCATGCACTCGCCGTGGGTGGCGGCCGCACGCGAGCGCCTCGCCGGCCTTGACCTCGCGCTGCTCGAGGCGGCGGTGGCGCGCGAGGCGCGGTTCCGCCCGGACTTCATCAACCCGCCGCCCGAGCGCCCGCGGGCGGGGTTCGCCGCGGAGCTGGCGCGGGTCCGCGCCACGCCGCTCGAGACCGTCGAGCGCGACATCGGCTGGGCCTACGAGGGGCACGCCGCCGCCGGCCGCACGACGGCTGCTCGAGCCGGGCGGCCTCGACGCGCTGGCCGACCTCATGGCCGACTACTGGCGGCGCGCGATCGAGCCGTCCTGGCCCGCGATCCGCACCGCTCTGGAGGCCGACATCGCCTACCGCGCCGGCCGCCTCGCCGCGGGCGGCCCGCTGGCCGCGTTCGCCGACCTGCACGAGGAGGCGAGCTGGCGGGACGGCGCGCTGCGCGTGGACCGCGCCTACGAGTCCGAGGTCGAGCTGGGCGGGCGCGGGCTGCTGCTCGTCCCCGTCGCCTTCGCGTGGCCGCAGCTGTGGGCGATGATCGACCCGCCGTGGCAGCCGGCGGTCGTCTACGCCCCGCGCGGCGTGGCGACGCTGTGGGCGCCGCAGGAGCGGCCCGCCGACGCGCTCGCCGACCTGCTCGGCCGCCGCCGCGCCGGCATCCTGGCCGGGCTCGCCGAGCCGGCGACCACGCAGGAGCTCGCCCGCCGGCTCGCGGCCAGCCCGGCGGGCGTGTCCGAGCACCTCGCGGTGCTGCGCCGCGCCGGCCTGGTGAGCGGCCGGCGCGAGGGCCGCGAGGTCCGCTACGCGCGGACCGCGGCCGGCGACGAGCTGATCGCCGCGGCCGGCTTAGCCCCGCCCGGTCTCGCGCGCGGCCGACTCGGCGGCCTCGAGCTGGCCCTCGACGAGCGCCAGGCCGAGGTCCCAGAAGCCCGGGTCGGCGAGGTCCACGCCGACGATCTGCCCGAGCTCCTCGGGGCTGCGCGAGCCGCCGGCGGACAGCAGCTCCAGGTAGGACGGGCACGAACTCCTCGCCGACCTCGCTGGTAGCGGCCGTACACCGCCAGCGCGAGCAGCTGCCCGTAGGCGTACGCGTACACGTAGCCCGGCGAGCCGATGAAGTGCGGCACGTAGGACCACCAGCTCTTGTAGCCCGTCGGTCAGCTCGACGGCGTCGCCGAGCAGCTCGCTCTGGGACTCCGCCCACAGCTCGCCGAAGCGCTCGACGGCCAGCTCGCCGCGCTCGCGGCGCTCGGTGTGCACGAGGTGCTCGAAGCGGTTCATCGCCACCTGGCGGAACACGGTCGCCACCGCGCCGTCGACGTGCTCGGCCAGCAGCGCGAGGCGCGAGTCGGGCGTGCTCGGCCTGCTCGAGCAGGCGGCCGAAGACGATCTGCTCGCCGAACACGCTCGCGGTCTCGGCCAGCGTCAGCGGCGTGCCCATGTGGAACACGCCCTGGCTCGCGCCGAGCGCGGCGTGGACGCCGTGGCCGAGCTCGTGGGCGAGCGTCAGCACGTCGCGGCGCTTGTACGTGTAGTTGAGCATCACGTACGGGTGCGCCGAGGGCACCGTGTAGGCGCAGAACGCGCCGCCGCGCTTGTTCGGGCGCACCGGCGCGTCGATCCACCGCTCGTCGAAGAAGCGGCGCGTGATGTCGCCGAGCTCGCCGGAGAACGAGGCGTAGGAGTCGAGCACCAGGTCCTTGCGCCTCGCTCCAGTCGACCTGCTCGTCCTCGCTGCGTCACCGCCGGCCAGCCGGTCGTAGTCGGCCAGCTGGTCGAGCCCGAGCAGCTTCGCCTTCAGGCGGTACCAGCGGCGCGGCAGCTCGTAGCGGTTCGCGGACGGCGGTCAGCAGCGCCTCGACCGACTCGTCGGAGGCCTCGTTGGAGAGGTTGCGGCTGGCCAGCCAGTGCGGGAACTTGCGCAGCCGGTCCTCGACCATCTTGTCGGCCAGCAGGGTGTTGAAGGCGAAGGCGCGCGTGCGCAGGCCCGGGCTGCAGCGCGGCGGTGACGCGCTCGGCGGTGTCGCGCCGGACCTCGCGGTCGGGCGAGTACAGGCGCGCCATCGCGACCTCGAGCGAGACGGGCTCGGTGGCGTCCGGCAGCTCGACGGAGATCGACGACGCCTGCTCCTCGAACAGCCGCGTCCACGCCGTGCGGCCGGTCAGCGACCGCTCGGTCATGATCCGCTCCTCCGGCTCGGTGAGCAGGTGCGGGCGGTAGCGGCGGGCGGTGCGCAGGTGGTGGCGCGCGAAGTCCAGGCCGTCGGTGGCGAGCAGCTCCTCGGCGCGCTCGTCCTCGAGCGCGGCCCACTCCAGCTCGAAGAACAGCAGCGCGGTCTCGATCGCGGTGCCCAGCTCCTGCATGCGCTGCAGCAGGGCGCCGCGCGCCGGGTCGGCGGTGTTGATCGAGAAGTTCAGGACGGCGTAGGAGCCGGCGCGGCCGGCGAGCTCCTGGATCTCGGCCAGCTCGCGCATGAACGCGACGAGGCCGGGTCCGTCGAGCTGGTCGACCTTCCCGGCGTGGTCGGCGGCGAGCTTGTCGGCGCGCTCCTGGGCGGCGGCGAGCATGGAGTCCACGGCCGAGCCGGGGTCGCCGCCGCCGTCGTCGAGCAGCGGGATCGAGGTCCCAGGCGACGGACTCGAGCTCGGGATCGGTGGTGGCGTCGGGCATGGCCCGACAGGTTACGGAAGGCCCTACTGCGGCAGGGATCCGCTGGCGGATCCGGCGCGGAGGCCGTCGAGCACGATCGTCAGGTGCCGCCGCCACGCATCGGGGCAGGGGTGCTCCTTCTTCGTCGCGCTGCCGATGCCGCACATCAGCATCGGGATGTCGTCGATCACGACGTCGGCCCGCAGGACGCCGGACGCCTGTGCGCGCGCGATCACCTTGCCGACGGACTCGTTGAGGCCCTCGACGCGCGGGCACCGCGCTCGACGCCGGCGGGCATCGCCGCGAACACCTCGCTCAGCGCGCGGTCGCCGGCCATGACCTCGGCGCCGCGTCCACAGCAGGGCCGTGAACGCCTCCCACGGGTCCTCGATCTCCAGCGACCGCTCCGCCTCGTCGGCGATCTGCTGGAAGGACTCCGTGATCAGCGCCTCGATCAGCGCCTCCTTGGTGGGGAAGTGCCGGTAGACGGTGCCGACCCCGACGCCCGCCCGGCGCGCCACGTCGTCCATCTGCGCGTCGCGGCCCTCGTCGGCGAACACCGCGCGGGCGGCCTTGAGGACCTTCTCCCGGTTGCGCCGCGCGTCAGCACGCAGCGGCTTCACCTCCGGGGTCGAGGCGACTTGTGGCATAGGTGTGAATGTAGACCTTGACAAGCGGAACGTCAATTCCGTATCGTGAACGAATGATGCGGAACACGAACTCCACTTCCAGATGGGTCGCGCTGGCGCTCCTCGCCGCCGCCCAGTTCGTCGTCGTGCTCGACGCGTCGATCGTCAACGTCGCCCTGCCCGTCGATCGGGCGCGACCTCAGCTTCGCCCAGGAGAACCTCTCCTGGGTCATCAACGCCTACACGCTCACCTTCGGCGGCTTCCTGCTGCTCGGCGGCCGCATGGCCGACCTGCTGGGCCGACGCCGGCTCTTCATGGTCGGCCTCGTGGTGTTCGCGCTCGCCTCGCTGGCGGGCGGCTTCGCGCAGACCGAGACGCAGCTGATCATCGCCCGCGCCGTGCAGGGCCTCGGCGCCGCGCTGCTGTCCCCGGCCGCGCTGTCGCTCGTGACCGTGATCTTCGCCGAGGGTGCTGAGCGCAACAAGGCGCTCGGCGTCTGGGGCGCCGTGGCCGGCTCCGGCGGCGCCGTCGGCGTCCTGCTCGGCGGCATGCTCACCGAGTGGGCCGGCTGGGAGTGGGTCCTGTTCGTCAACGTGCCGATCGGCCTCGCCGCCGCCGCCATGGCGCCGCGCCTGCTGCCCGAGAGCCGCAACGAGGGCGCCCGCCACTTCGACGTCGCCGGCGCGGTCTCGATCACCGCCGGGCTCTCGATCCTCGTCTACGCGCTGGTCGACGCGACCAACGCGGGCTGGACCTCGGCGCAGACGCTCGGCCTGCTCGGCGCTCTCGCTCGCCCTCATCGCCGGGTTCGTCGCGATCGAGCGCACCACCCGCGCCCCGCTCGTCCCGTTCCCGGGCATCTTCCGGATCCGGACGATCAGCGGCATCAACGTGACCGCGCTGTTCATCGCGATGTCGCTGTTCTCGATGTTCTTCTTCGTCTCGCTCTACATGCAGCAGG
Organism: uncultured Solirubrobacteraceae bacterium; assembly: GCA_963723395.1. GTDB lineage: Bacteria > Actinomycetota > Thermoleophilia > Solirubrobacterales > Solirubrobacteraceae > DATFQI01. Next base: position 607,282 of record CAVRQL010000021.1, read on the forward strand.
TGCTCGGCTACAGCGCGCTGAAGTCCGGGCTCTCCTACCTGCCGCTGGCGCTGGGGATCATCGTGTCCGCGGGGCTGGCCTCGGGCCTGACGACGCGGCTTCGGCTTCAAGCCGGTGCTGATCGCGGGCCTGGTGCTGACCGCCGGCGGGCTGATCTGGTTCTCCCAGGTGTCGGCCGACGGCGAGCTACGTGTCCGACATCCTGTTCCCGTCGCTGCTGGCCGCCTTCGGCCTCGGCCTCGCGTTCGTCTCGATGACGGTCGCCGCCGTCAGCGGCGTCGAGGCCCACGAGGCGGGGCTGGCCTCCGGGCTGATCAACACCTCGCAGCAGATCGGCGGGGCGCTCGGCCTGGCCATCCTGGCCTCCGTCGCGACCAGCCGCACCGAGGACGTCGCGGCCGGCGGGAACCCGCTGCCGATCGCCCTCACGGAGGGCTTCCAGCGGGCGTTCACGGTCGGCGCGATGTTCGCGATCGCCGGCGCCCTGGTCGCCACGTTCCTGATCTCCAACCGGGCCAGCCGCGAGCACGCCGAGGCGGCGCAGCGCGGCGAGCTCGAGCCCGTCCCCGTGGCCGCCTAGCGGTCCACGCCCGGCGCCGGCGGTGGACACCCCACCGCCGCGCGCGCCATCGCGCCTGCACGGCTGCGCGGCTTGCGGAACACCAGACCGCTCACCCTCGGCGGGCTCGCGAGTCGCAGGCCGGGCAGCCGCGCGAACAGCTCGGCGAGCGCCACGTGCGCCTCGAGCCGCGCGAGGTGCATCCCGACGCACACGTGCGGGCCGCCCGCGAACGCCAGGTGGCGGCGGGCGTTCGGCCGCGACGGGTCGAAGCGGTCCGGGTCCGGGAACGTGGCCGGGTCGCGGTTGGCGGCGGTGATCGAGATCCGCACGAGGTCGCCGGCGGCGATCTGCGCGCCGCCGAGCTCGACGTCGGCGGTCGCGTAGCGGTCGACCGCCGCGGCGGCGGGCTCCAGCCGCAGCGACTCCTCGAGCGCGTCCTCGAGGCCCAGCCTCGCCCGGGTGCTCGAGCAGGTGCACGATCGCGTTGGCGATCATCCCCTCCGTCGTCTCGATGCCGCCGAACAGCATCACCGCGGCGTTCGAGGTGACCTCGTGCGGCGCCAGGCCGGCGGCCGCCGCGGCCAGCAGCGAGTCGCCGCCGAGCGTGGGGAGGACCGCCTCGCCCAGCGCGCGCACCGCCGCCTCGGCGTCCGGGCCGGCCGGTCGCCCGGCGCTGAGGTCGGTGACGGCGGCCACGATCGCGTCGTACCAGCCGAGCACGGTCGCGGTCTCGGCGTGGCCGAGGCCGAGCGTGCGCGTCACCACCGCGGCCGCCAGCGGGCCGGCGAACTCGCGCCGCAGCTCGGCCTCCCCGCGCGGCTCGAGGCGGTCGAGCAGCAGCGCCACCTCCTCGCGCACGGCGGCCGCGAGCCGCTCGCGGACCTCGCCGAGCCGGAACGGCGCGGTGAACGGGTCGCGATGGCGGGCGTGCTCGGCGCCCGTCGAGCGAGAGCATGCTCGGCCCGACGACCCGCGCGGTCGTGAAGCGCGGGTCCTGGACGGTGAAGGCGCGCGGCGTCGCGCATCGCGATCAGCGCGAGGTCGCGGCGGGTGACCAGCCAGCCGCCCAGCGCCGGCAGCCACGACACCGGCTCGTGCTCGCGCAGCTCGGCGAGCAGCGCGTACGGCTCGCCCTCCAGCTCCTCGATGGTCGCGGCCGCCCCGAGCGGGAACGCCGCGCGCCGCGCGGCGCCGACGCCACGCGCTAGCCGATGCCGTACGGGCCGCCGACGTCGCGCCACATCGGCGGGCGCGGGTCGTCGGCCTGCGGCGGCTTGGGCTTCGCCTCTTGCGCGCTGCTCATCGGCGCGCGCGTCGGGACGCCGACCTTGACCACGCTCCAGTCGCCGGGCGCGGCTCTGGCGCGCGATCCACGAGTGGGTCGCGCGGTCTGGATGCTCGCGGCCCAGCCGGGCGGCCTCGGCGACGGCGTCTTCGTGGGTCATGGCCTGAGGGTACGCCCGCGGACGGCCACGCGCCAGATCCAGTAGATGACGCCGGCCTGCAGCGGGAGCCGGGCCCACAGCAGCGGCTCGGGGATGTTCTCGAAGCGCTCGGCGTCGATCGCCATGTTCACGTTGGCCGGGAAGACCCCGATCATCGTGGCGATCAGGAACCAGCCCGCCAGCGGCGAGGTGCGCGCGAACAGCACCCCGGCGCCGCCCGCGATCTCGGCCACGCCGCTGGCGTAGACCAGCTCGCGATGCGCCGGCAGCGCCTCGCGGCATGATCGCCTCGTACGGGCGGGGCTTGGCGAAGTGCAGGAGCCCGGCGCCGATGAAGAAGGCGCCGAGGAGGGTCCGCGACGGGCTGGGCATCAGGGAACGTATAGCCGCGCGTTGCGATCCGCGCGCCGGCCGGCGTAGTCCAGCGGCCTTCCGCCCTGGGCGTCGAGGTAGGCGAGCTCGCGCGCGGTGCCGGCCGTGCCGCGGCCGTCGTGGTCGACCATCCACGTCTCCAGCACGACGCCGCCGCCGGCGGTCTCGGAGAGCTTGAACATGCGCGACTGCTGCGGGAAGTCGGCCAGCGAGGCGGTCGAGATCAGCCAGAAGCCGCCCGCGCGGTACGGCTCGATCGAGTTGCGGTGCCGGTGGCCCGACACCGCGGCGACGACGTTGCCCGCGCGCGCCATCGCCGCCAGCACATCTTCCCCTCCCGCGGTGCCGTCGAGCGGGTTGTGGGAGAAGACGAGCACGTGGCGGTCGCCGGCGCGCGCGAGCTCGGCGCTCCACCCACGCGACCTGGGCCGGCTCGAGCACGCCGCCGGCGCCGCCGCTCCGGCTCAGCGTGTCGAGCACGATGCCGCGCACGCGCGGGCCGAGGTCGAACGTGTAGTCGAGCCGGCCGTCCGTGAGGGCGGCGCGCCCGCCCGCCGCGTCGCGCAGCCGCCGCGCGGCCTCCTCCGGCGACATCACGTGCCGCCGCGGGTCGGCCGGCACGCGCTGGGTGTCGCCCGGCAGCCCGCCGCCCGCCAGCAGCGCCTCGACCGCGGCCGGGGCGTCGGCCTCGTCGGTGGGCGGGCGCAGCCGCGGGTCCAGCTCCGTGACCATCTCCGAGCCGGTCGCGACGGCCTCCAGCGCCGGGGTGGCGGGGACCTCGCCCTGCAGCAGCCCGTCGTGGTTGCCGATCACGGGCAGCCACGGCGCCTTCAGGCCCTTCGCGGTGAACGGGCGCTGGGCCGCGTCGGCGAGCCCGGGATGGCGCGGGGCGTCGTGGTCCGGGCGGTAGTAGTACGGGTCCGGGTTGGCGGCGTCCTGCACGCCGTCGTAGCCGCGGGCGCCGCTGTCGGGGTCGACGCGACCGCCGCGCAGCACCGCCAGCGCGGTGTCGAGCTCGTTGACCTGGGCGTTGTCGATGAGGTCGCCGGTCATCACGACCGCCTGCGGGCACTGGGCGTTGAGCGCGCGGACCGCGGCGTCGAGCACCTGCGCGGACTCCGCCTCGTGCGGGCGGAAGGCGGGATCGAAGGGCGGGCCGACGCGGTCGAGGAACGGCACGCGCGCCGGCGACTCCTCGTCGCGGACGTGGGCGTCGGTGATCTGTCCGAAGCGGGCGATCTGCTTGCCGACGCGGCCGCCGCCGCCGAGGTCGCGGCGCTCGACCATCGGCGCGGCCGGGCCGGGCTCGAGGAAGCCGTCGCCGTCGTCGTCGACGAGCGTCGCCTTCAGGGTCGAGCCGGCGGGCGCGGCGGCGCGCGGCTCGTCGCCGCAGCCGGCCAGGGCGAGCAGCCCGAGGAGGAGGATCGCGAGCCGCTTCATCACTCCTCCCTCAGCCCCGCGACCACGGGCTCGCGCAGCACGCGGCGGGCGACGAGCGCGGTGGCGGCCGCGGTCAGCGCGAACAGGCCGAGCAACACGATGGCGACGTGGCCGGGCGCCGGCGACAGCGGCAGCGACGCGAACCCGGCCGCCAGCCTCGCCACCAGCGGCCCGAACACCGCCCACTCGAGCAGGATCCCGGCGAGCGCCGCCGGCACCGCGACCGCGGCGGCCGCCCCGCCGAGCACGGCCGCGACCGTGCGGGAGTCGCCGCCGCAGGCGCGCAGCAGCGCGACCGCGCCGCGGCGCTCGCGCGCGGTCATGGTCAGCGCCTGCACCAGCGCGTACAGGCACACGAGCCCGACCGCGAGCCCGACGCCGCGCAGGACCGCGGCGAGCACGCCGAGGAACTCGCCGTTGCGGGTCGTCGCCGCGCCGGCGACCTGCGGCGGCGACGCCGATCGCGTTCAGCCGGCGCGACACCGCGGCGCGGTCGGCGCCCGGGTCGAGGCGCACCACGAGCCCCGGCTCCAGGTCGGGCGAGCTCGCGACCAGCTTGTCGGGTTGCACCCACGCGATCCGCCCGCGGTTCTCCAGCGCGCGGACCACGCCCGACACGCGGAAGCGGACCTCGGCGCCGCTCGGCAGCTGCGCGGCGAGCGTCGATCCGGGACGCAGCCCGAGCGCGTCGGCGAGCCCGAGGCCGACCTCGACCTCGCCCGGCCCGCGGATCCGACGGCCCTCTGCGAGCGGCGGCGCCTCGAACTCCGTGTGGTCGCCGGGGTAGGCGACGAGCCGCAGCGCCTCCCCGAGGCGGAACGAGTCGGCCGCGTCGACCGAGTAGCGCTCGCCTGCGGCGTCGACCCCGTCGACGCCGCGGATCGACGGGAGCATGTACTCCGGCGCCGCGACGGTGAGCTGGTAGCGCTTGCCGACGGTGCCAGGGTCGTCGCGCAGGCGCTCGAGCAGCGAGGCGAGCGCGAGCATCAGCGTCACGACGCCGGCGCACACCGCGATCGTCGCCACGGCCGCGAGCCAGCGGCCGCGCGCGGCGGTGCCGAAGCGCGCGCCGAGGCCGACGAGGCCGCCGCGCGTTCCGCTGCCCGGGCGAGGCGGCCGCGATGTCGCCGCCGCGCAGGATCTCGGCCGGCGGCCGGCGGGCCGCACGCCACGCGGGCCAGGTCGCGGCGGCCACGACGATCGCCACGATCGCGGCCAGCGCGCCCGCCAGCGGCGGCAGCAGAGCCCAACCGGGCGGCTGCTCGTTGAGTGCCGCGAGCAGGTCGCCCGACGGCCCGGCGACGGCGAGCGCGCCGATCGCAAGGCCCAGCAGCGCGGCCGGGACCGCGACGATGACCGCCTCCAGCGCCTGCACGGCGGCGATCCGCCCGGGCGCGAACCCGAGCGCCCGCTGCACGCCGAACGCGCTCAGCCGCCGCTGCACCTCGGCGCTCGCGCCCGGCCGCGAGCATCGTCCCGGCGGCGACGAGCGCCACGAGCGAGAACGCCACGAGCAGCGAGATGACGATCCCGGCGGCCTGCGAGAGCAGCGTCTTCACGCCGTCGCGCGTGATGAACTCGAGCTTGCCGAGCCCGAACGCGACCGCCCGCGCCTGGGTCAGCGTGACGTCGGCCTTGCTCGGGTCGTTGAGCCACAGGTACGCGACGTTGGCGTCGTCGGGCACGAAGCCGAGCCGCTGCACGATCGTGCTCGAGTCGATGTAGACGCGCGCGGTCGTGGCCAGGGGATAGGCGACGTTGTCGGGCGCGACGCCGACGCCGACGATCTCGACCTCGTCGATGCGCCGCCCGATGTCGAGCACGTCGCCGGGCTTCAGGCCCCACTCGTCCGCCAGCCCGCGCTCGACCACCACCTCGCCGGGCGCCGCGCAGGTCGCGGCCCTCCACGACCTCGTAGCCGCGCCGCCCGCCGTAGAGGATCTGCAGCGCGCCGCGGTCGGTCTCGTGCCCGTTCGCGCGCAGGTGCGCCCGGGTGCGCTCGTAGCGGTACGACGCGCCGGCCAGGTTGGGGAGCGCGCGGACCTTCTCGTCGACCGTGTCGCGCTTCTCGTCGGAGAAGCGCGCGATCACGTCGGGGAGGTCGGAGCGCTCTGCCGAGCGCTCGAAGCCGGTCGCGAGCCCGAAGCCGACCGTCACCCCGGTCCCCACCACGAGCGCCGCGGCCACGATGCCGAGGGCCGACAGCAGCGTCCGCGCACCGCGGGCCCGCAGCCCCGCGAGCGCGAAGCTCAGCAAGCGATCAGCTTCCCCTGTTCGAGCCGCAGCACCCGGTCGGCCATCGCGGTCGCCCCGGCCTCGTGCGTGACCATCACGACCGCGCGGCCCTCGTCGGCGCCCTGGCGCAGCAGGCGCAGCACCTCGGCACCGGCCTCGGCGTCGAGGTTGCCGGTCGGCTCGTCGGCGAGCAGGACCACCGGGTCGTTGACGAGCGCGCGGGCGATCGCGAAGCGCTGCTGCTCGCCGCCCGAGAGCTGGTGCGGGAGCGAGCCGGCGACCTGGCGCAGTCCCAGCCGGTCGACGAGGTGCGTGCTGCGCGTCGCCGCCTCGGGATGGGCGCCGCGCACGCGGCCGGCGAGCTGCACGTTCGCCTCCCCGGACAGCTCCGGGAGCAGGTGGAAGAACTGGAAGATGAAGCCGACGTGCGCGGCGCCGCAGCGCGCTCAGCTCACGCTCCGAGGCGCCGGTGACGTCCTCGCCGGCGAGCTCGATCGTGCCCGCCTCCGCGCGATCGAGCCCTCCGAGCAGGTGCAGCAGCGTCGACTTGCCGGTCCCGGAGCGGCCCAGCACGGCGACGACCTCGCCGGGGGCGACGTCCAGGTCGGCTCCGTCGAGGACCCGCCGCGCGGCGCGGCCCTCTCCGAAGGTCTTGACGAGCCCGCGGGCGCGCACCACCGCCATACCGGACACGGTACGGCGGCGGTTCAAGCGGCGCTAAGCCCGGCGCAGTCGCGGGGGTGGGCTGGGTCGTGTCCGCTATGCGGCTACAAAAGGCCCAGCGTCAGCCGACCGCGAAAACCCCTCCCCTCAGTGCCAGCCTTTCAAGACGCCGGAATCTCAGCCGAGATTCCCAGCGCCTGCCCAGCTCAGCGCTGCTGGAAGTCCAGGGAGCACGAGTTGATGCACCAGCGCTGGCCGCCGGCGTCGCGCGGGCCGTCGTCGAACACGTGGCCGAGGTGGCCGCCGCAGTTCTTGCACACGACCTCGTTGCGCCGCATGCCCCACGAGCGGTCCGCCTGGACCTCGATCGCCTCGGCGACCTTGGGCTCGGTGAAGCTCGGCCAGCCGGTCCCGGAGTCGAACTTGGTGTTGGAGTCGAACAGCTCGGCTCCGCACCCGGCGCAGCGGTACACGCCGTCGGCGTGCTGGTCCCAGTAGCGGCCGGTGAAGGCGCGCTCGGTGCCGCCCTTGCGCAGGACCTCGTACTGCTCCGGCGACAGCTCCTGCTTCCACTGCTCGTCGGTCTTCTGCACGTTCGTGGCCATTTCGTCCCTTTCTGATCTCTCCCCTAAAGGATATGACGGTCTACGCGTCGAAGCGGGGGCCGGATGTCCAGGGCACGGATGGCTCTCGCCGCATGGATCGCGCTCGGCGCCGCGCTCGCGCTGTGGGTGGCGGGCGACCTCCTGTGGGCGCTCGAGCCGGCGGCTCGCGGACCCTTCCCCGGCCAGGCCGACGCGCTGTGGCTGGCGGGCTATCCGGCGGCGTTCGCCGGGCTCGCGCTGCTGCTCCGCGCGCGCCTGCGCGGGACGCTCCCGCGCGACGATGTGGCTGGACGGGATCATCGCCGCCGCCGCGATGGCGTCGCTGATCGCGATCGCGGCGCCCGGTCGCGGCGAGGGCGCGCTCGCCTACCCGTTCGGGGACATCTCGCTGCTGATCCTCGCCGCCGGCGCCACCGCGCTGCTCGGCCGCCGCGCCGGGCGCGTGTTCGGGATGGTCGCGCTCGGGCTGGCCGCCTGTGCGGTCGCTGACGCCGCCCGCCTGCTGGAGGGCGTCGAGGTGCGCGCGCCGCTGGCCGCGCTGCTGCTCGCCGCCGTCGCCGTGCTCCCGCGCCGGCGCTCGCTCCCGACGGTCAGCGAGGGCGTCCATGCCGCGCTCCCGGCCGTGTTCACGATCGTCGCGCTGGGCGTGCTGGTGTGGGACCAGGCGTCGCCGCTCAACGACGCGGCCGTCGCGCTCGCGCTGTCGGTGCCGTTCCTGCTCGTGGTCCGCCTCGCGGTGAGCCTGCGCGAGAACTCCCGGCTGCTGGCGCGCTCCCGCCACGAGGCGATGACCGACGCGCTGACCGGCCTCGGCAACCGGCGCGCGCTGATGGGCGGGCTGCGCGACGCGCTCGAGGACGGCGACTGGCGTCTCGCGCTGTTCGACCTGGACGGCTTCAAGGCCTACAACGACACCTTCGGCCACGTCGCGGGCGACGTGCTGATCGAGCACCTCGGCGGCCGCCTGTCGGCCGCGGTCAAGGGCGTCGGCCGCGCGTTCCGGATGGGCGGCGACGAGTTCTGCGTGCTCGTGCCCGCCGACCGCGCGACCTCCGCGCTGGTGCGCGCCGGCGAGGCGCTGCGCGAGGAGGGCGAGGGCTTCCGGATCGACGCGTCGGTGGGCGTCGTCGACCTGCCCGGCGACGCCGCGGACGCCGAGGAGGCGCTCCAGATCGCCGACCGCCGCATGTACACCCAGAAGGAGGGCCGGCCGCACTCGCCGGCGCGCCAGAGCGGCGACGTGCTGCTGCGTGTGCTCGCCGAGCGCCGCCCCGACCTGCTCGAGCACACGCGCGCGGTGGCGGTGCTCGCCCGCGCGCTCGCCACCACGGTGGGCGCCGAGAACGAGCAGCGCGACGAGATCACCCGCGCCGCCGAGCTGCACGACATCGGCAAGGTCGCGATCCCGGACGTCATCATCGAGAAGCCCGGCCCGCTCGATCCCGACGAGGAGGCGTTCATGCGCCGCCACGTCGTCATCGGCGAGGCGATCATCGCCGAGGCGCCGTCGCTGCGCGAGGTCGCCCGCCTCGTCCGCGCGAGCCACGAGCGCTGGGACGGCGGCGGCTACCCGGATGCGCTGGCCGGCGAGGAGATCCCGCTCGGCGCGCGCATGGTGGCGATCTGCGACGCCTTCAGCGCGATGCGCCAGGACCGGCCGTACGGCGAGGTGCTGGGCGAGGACGAAGCGCTGGACGAGCTGCGCCGCGGCGCCGGCACGCAGTTCGACCCCGCGCTCGTGGCCGCCTTCTGCGTCATGCGGGCGTCGTCGGGACCGGAGCCGTTCGCCTCGCTGGCCGCCCCCGGCGAGCGGTTCATCCGCGCCGCCCGGCTGAAGCCTCAGCCGACGGGCGAGGAAGAGGCCGTCGTCGCCGACTGAGCGGCCGCGCGATCGGCGAAGTCGCCGATCGTGGCCGCCACGAGCGTCCGGGTCGTCCCACATCGGCGTGTGCCCGAGGCCCTCGAGCACGCGGAACTCGGCGCCGCGGATCTCCTCGCGGAAGCGCTCGGAGTGGTGGCGCACCGGGAGGATGCGATCGCGGTCGCCCCACGCGAGCAGCACCGGGCAGCGGATCTTGTGGAGCTCGGTGATGCGCGCGGAGCCGTCGAGGATCGTCGCGAACACGTCGTCCACCACGGTGCAGCGCGTGGACGAGCGCGCCAGCTCCAGCGCCTCCGCCGGCGGCATGCGCTCGGCGTGGCTCATCACGTCGCGGAACGCGAGGTGGCGCAGCCGCGGGCGGGCGAGCATCGCCTTCATGCGCGGCCTCGGGCATGCGCGCCGCGGCCTGGTTGATCTTGAACTGCCGGACGATCCGCTTCGGCTCGCGCGAGTTCTCCTCGTCCCAGCCGCCGCCGGGCGAGATCGCCACGACGCTGCGCGCGCGGCCGCGCTTGGCCAGCTCGAGCGCGATCGCCCCGCCCATCGAGTTGCCGGCCAGGTGGGCGACGCCCACGCCGAGCTCGTCGAGCAGCAGCTCGAAGTGGTCGGCGGCGTGGGCCGTCGAGTGCGCGGCGACCGGCGGCTGCGGGCCGCCGTCGTGGCCGTGCAGCGTCGGGGCGATCACCTCGAAGCGCTGCGCCAGCCGGTCCGCGACCGGCAGCCAGCAGCGCCAGGTCGCGGTGAAGCCGTGGATGAGGACGAGCTGCTCGCCCTCGCCTTCGCGGTAGATCGCCGGTGTCTGCACGCCGGCGATCCTAATACCGGTGGGTTACCAGCGGCTCCGCTTCGAGCGGTACGACGCGGAGCGGCGCTTGGAGCCGCCGCCGCCGCTGGTGTGCGGGCGCGCCTTCGGGCGGGTGAAGCCGGCGCTCTCGTACTCCTCGTGGAGGTCGAGGGCCGCCGCGATCTTGGCCACGTCGCCCGCCTGGTCGGCGTTGACGAACGTGATGCCGACGCCGGTCTTGCCGGCGCGGGCGGTGCGCCCGACGCGGTGGACGTAGCCCTCGCGGTCCTCCGGCGGGTCGAAGTTGATCACGTGCGAGATGCCGGTCACGTGGATGCCGCGGGCGGCGACGTCGGTGGCGACCAGCGTGTCGACCTTGCCCGACTCGAAGCGGGCGAGCGCCTTCTCGCGCTGGGACTGCGACTTGTCGCCGTGCATGGCGACGGCGTCGACGCCACGGCTCCCGAGCCGCTTGACCAGCCGGTCGGCGCCGCGCTTGGTGCGGACGAACACGAGCGTGAGCCCGCGGTCCTGCCTGAGCTCGGAGACCAGCGCGTCGAGCTTCTCCTCGTGCACGACCGGCACGAAGCGGTGCTCGACCTGGTTGGCGTCGACGGGCTCGGGCGTGTGCTCGTGGCGCACGGCGTCGTGCGTGTACTCCTTCGCGATACGGCCGGCGTCGCCGTCCAGCGTCGCGGAGAAGAACAGCGTCTGCCGGTCGCGCGGGCACTCGCGGACGATCCGGTCCACGGCGGGGCGGAAGCCCATGTCGAGCATCCGGTCGGCCTCGTCGAGGACGAGGATCTCGATGCCGCCGAGGCGGACGGCACGGCGCTGCATGAGGTCCTCGAGGCGGCCCGGCGTGGCGACGAGGATGTCGGCGCGCTTGCAGGCCCTGATCTGCTTCTCGAAGCCGACGCCGCCGTAGACGGCCGCGACCTCGAGGTCGCGGGAGCGGGCCAGCGCCTGGGACTGCTCGACGATCTGCGCCGCGAGCTCGCGGGTCGGCGCGAGGATCAGCGCGGCGGGTCCGCGGTCGGCGCCCTTGAGGCGCTCGACGATCGGGACCATGAAGGCGAGCGTCTTGCCCGACCCGGTGGGGGACTTGGCGAGCACGTCGCGGCCGGCGAGCACGTCGCCGATGACGAGGCTCTGGATCGCGAAGGGCTCGGTGATGCCGCGGTCGGCGAGCACGCCTGACACACGCTTGGATACGCCGAGATCGGCGAAAGAGGGGGACTGCATGGAGTTGGCTCCTTGGGGAGGATTCGGGAGGCTTACGACTGACCCGAACCGCGTACGAAGCGAACTCAGAGCAAAAGCAACCTCACGGGCGGCGAATGCCGACCCGTGATGTCCACGCTAGCAGGGAACTTCGATGATGGTGGGGCCTGGGCGCTGCAGTGCATCGCGCAGCGCGCCGGCGAGATCGTCCGGGTCGCGCACGCCGGCGCCTCCGAACGCCTCTCCCAGCATCGGGAGGTCCGGGACGCGCAGGTCGACGCCGACGCGGCCGATCCCCGCCTCGTCCATCTGGTCGCGGATCTCGCCGTAGCCGCCGTTGTTGGCCACCACCACCGGCAGAGGGAGCCCGAGCTCGGCCGCCGTGGCCAGCTCACCGACGGTGAACAGCAGCCCGCCGTCGCCCACCAGCGCGATCACCGGGCGCTCGGGCGCGGCCAGCTTCGCGCCGATCGCGGCGGGCAGCGCGTAGCCGAGCGTCGCGTAGCCGGTCGGGTAGATGAAGCGCCGCCCGGGCCCCATGGGGAGCAGGTGGACCGCCCCGTAGTAGGCGGCCATCGTGCTGTCGCCGGCCAGCACGCCGTCGGGACCGAGCGCCGCGTCGAGCGCCGAGACGATGCCGGCGTAGGGGGCGCCGTCGGCCAGCGCCTCGGCGGCGATCGCCGCGCGCACCTCGCTCAGGTCGGGCGCGGGCGGGGCGGGCACGGCGCTCGCGAGCGCGGCCAGTGCGGCGCGCGCGTCGCCCACCACGCCCACGTCGGCCGGCGCGTTCTTGTCGAGCTGCCCGGGATCGACGTCGACGCGGATCAGCTTCCCCCGCAGCCGCAGCGGCGGCCCCCACAGGTCGGACTCGCCGAGCTCGGTGCCGACGGCGAGGACGACGTCGCGGCCGGCCAGCCACTCCTGCGCCGCGCGCAGGCGGATCGAGGCGCCGAGCGAGAGCGGATGGCGCTCGTCGACGATGCCCTTGCCGTTGACCGTGGTCACCACCGGCAGCCCGAGCGCGGCCGCCTCGGCCGCGGCGCCGCGCGCGCCGCCGCCCAGCACCAGCGCGGGGCGCTCCGCGCGTTCCAGCACCGCCGCGGCCTCCCGCACGTCGGGCACGCCCGGCGCCGCGACCACCGGCGCGCGCACCGTCACGTCCGCCTCGGCGGAGAGCACCTCGAGCGGCACGTCGACGTACGCCGGCCGCGGGCGGCCGGAGGAGAATCCCTCGAACGCCTCCGCGATCGCCTCCGCCGCGGCCGCCGGCGATCGCGCGCGCCACGACCTCGCCACCAGCGCCGCGAGCGCGGCGCCCTGGTCGCGCGACTCGTGCAGGTTGCCCGTGTCGCGCCCCTCGACGTCCGAGGCCATGGCCGGCGAGACGAGCAGCATCGGCACCGAGTCCGCGTGGGCCGTCGCCGCCGGCGTGGCGGCGTTGACGACGCCCGGGCCGCTCGTCGCCAGCACGACGCCCGCGCGGCCTGACACGCGGGCGTAGCCGTCGGCCGCATAGCCGCCGCCCTGCTCGTGGCGCGGCGTGACGTGGCGGATGCCGGCCGCGGCGAGGTGCCGGTGGATCGGCAGCGTGTGCGTGCCGGGGATGCCGAACACGAGCTCCACGCCCGCCGCGGCGAGCGCGCGCACGACGGCCTCCCCGCCGGTCATCATCGCCGCAGCGCGGCGAGCGAGACCATCTCGTGGCAGACGCTCGCGCCCAGCCAGGCCGTGATGCCGCTCGGGTCGTACGGCGGCGAGACCTCCACCACGTCGAACGCGCGGAAGTCGATCCCCGTCAGCGCCCGCAGGTACGCGAGCGCCTGCGAGCTGGTCGGCCCGCCGACCTCCGGCGTCCCCGTCCCGGGGCGAACGCCGGGTCGACGAAGTCGACGTCGAAGGACAGGAAGGCCGGCGCGTCGCCGACGCGGGCGCGCACCCGGTCGCCGTACTGCTGCGGCGTCAGCGTCTCCAGCTCCGCCCATGTGATCGCGTCGTAGCCCAGGGCGGCCGACGCCTCCTCGTCCTCGGCGCCGTACAGCGTGCCCCGCATCCCGGCCTGGACGGACCGCGACGGGTCGACCAGCCCTTCCTCGACGGCCCGCTTGAAGACGGTGCCGTGGAAGTACCGCACGCCGTAGTACTGCTCCCACACGTCCGCGTGGGCGTCGAGATGCACGAGCGCGAGCGGCCCGTGCACGCGCGCGGCCGCGCGCAGCTCGGCCAGCACCATCGAGTGGTCGCCGCCGACGCACACGGTGATCACGCCCGCCTCGTGCAGCGGCGTCAGGTGGCGGTCGATCCGCGTCAGCGTCTCCTCGTGGTAGCCGGGCACGGACGGCGTGTCGCCGCCGTCGACCATCGACAGCCGCTCCATCGGGTTGACCTTCAGCAGCGGGTTGTAGGGCCGCAGCAGCGCGGACGCGCTGCGGACCGCCTCCGGCCCGAAGCGCGCGCCCGAGCGGAACGAGACCGCGTCGTCGATCGGGATGCCGAGGATCGCGAGGTCGACGCCCTCGGTCTCCTCGACGTGCGGCAGGCGCATGAACGTCCGCGGCCCCGTGAAGCGGGGGGTCAGCGACGCGTCGGGCGGGCCGTAGCGCGGCGTGCTCACGACGTCACCGCCTCCGCCCGCGCCGGCTCCGGCGCGGTGGCGAGGCTGACCCCCACGAACACGACCAGGCTGGTCAGCAGGCCGTACATGATCGGGTCGTTGGAGTAGAGCCCGCTGGTGATCATCAGGCCGACGATCACCACCGAGGAGACCACGATCGACACGAACGCCGCGCGCCCGGTGCCGCGCGGCCACAGCAGCCCGAGCACGATCGGCACGAACAGCGCGCCGGTGAGCAGGTCGTAGGCGACGGTGAGCGCGCCGACCACGTCGTTGAGCACCAGCGAGACGGCGACGACGGCGGCGCCGACCACGAACGTCGCGATGCGGGTGGCGGTGAGCCGGTTCGGGACGTCGCGGACCAGCGGCAGCAGGTCGTTGACGAGGATCGTCGAGGCGGCCAGCAGCGTCGCGCTCGCCGTCGACATGATCGCCGCGAGCGCCGCCGCGAGGACCAGGCCGATCAGCCCCGTCGGCAGGACGGCGTCCACGACCGCGGCGAACGCGCCGTCAGGGTTGTCGAGGTTCGGCACGATCACCTTGGCCGCCGCCCCGATCAGCGCGCCTGCGATGCCGTAGGCGATGCAGTAGACGCCCGCGACGATCGTGCCCGTGCGCATGACCTTCTCGTCGCGCCCCGTGAACACGCGCTGCCAGATGTCCTGGCCGATCATCAGGCCGAAGAAGAACAGCAGGAAGTACGTGAAGATCGTGTCCCAGCCGATCGCGAACGGGTCCAGGTAGCCGTCCGGCAGCCCGCCGAGGCCGCCGGCGTCCGAGAGCGAGAACGGCAGCAGCAGCAGGAAGATGCCGACGCTCATGATCCCGAACTGGATGATGTCGGTGAGCGTGAGCGACCACATGCCGCCCGTGACGCAGTAGAGGACCACGACGCCGCCCGCCAGCAGGATCGCGACCGTGCTCGAGACGTCGAGCAGCTCGTTGAACACCGTGCCGCTGGCGATCGTCGAGGTGACGGCGATCATCAGCGCGTACGCGGCCATGATCACCGCGCTCACGAGCTGCGACGGGATCCCGTAGCGCTTGGCCATCAGCTCCGGCACCGTGTACACGCCCGCGTGCGCGAGCCGCTTGGCCAGCAGCAGCCCGAGCCCGATCAGGCCGAGCCCGATCATGAACACCAGCGCGGCTCCGGAGAGCCCGTTCTCGTAGCCGAGGCTGACCGTGCCGATCGTCGACGCCCCGCCGAGCACGACCGCGCTCAGCGTGCCGATGAACATCGGATGGCCCAGCCTGCGGCCCGCGACGAGGTAGTCCTCCTCGGTCCCCGCCCGCCGGTAGCCCCAGAACGCGGCCCCGAGCATGATCGCGAAGTACACGCCGATCACGACGTAGTCCAGCGCGCCGTGCATGTCGCCCCCCTTGGTTCGAGCTGCCCCCTGCGGGGGGTTACGTGCCCGCGGTGGCGGCGGTCAAACCCAGGCGGTGGGCGACGGCGGCGGCCTCGACGCGCCCGCCGACGCCGAGCTTGGCGAGGATCCGCGACACGTGGACCGACGCGGTCTTCTCGCTCATGAACAGCTCCGCGCCGATCTCGCGGTTGGTGCGGCCGGCGGCGACGAGCAGCAGCACCTCGAGCTCGCGCGGGGTGAGGCCGAGCGAGTCGGCGGGGGAGGCCGGCTCGCTCTCGGCGGGCTCGACGACGGTCGCGCCGAGCACCACCCGCGCGCGGCGCGCGAGCGCGTCGATCTCGCCGAGCAGCGGAGCGGCGCCGAGCGCCTCGGCCGACTCGCGCGCCGCGCCCAGCGGCCCCGCGGCGGCGGCGCGGTCGCCGGCCTGCACGTGCGCCTCGCCCGCCCGGAAGCGCGCGTAGGCGGCCGGCCACGGCCACGAGTGGGCGGCGAAGGAGTCCGCGACCGCCTCGAAGGCGGCCGGATCGGGCGCGCCCGTGCCGAGCGCCGCCCGCATGCGCGAGGCCTCGGCGCGGCCGAGCGCGGCGTGCAGCGGGCCCTCGACCCACTGCGCCGGCAGCTGCTCGGCCGACTCCAGGGCGGCTCAGCAGCCCCTCGGCGACCTGCTCGTCGAACGGCTCGCCGAGGGCGCGGGCGCGCTCGGCGCCGGTCGCCTCGGCCATCAGCCCGACCCAGATCAGCTTCACGATCTGGCCGCCGTCCTCGGAGCCGTCGATCATCGCCAGACCCTGCGCCGCGGCGGCGCGGGCGTCGGCGGGGCGGTCCTCGAGCAGCGCCAGCTCGGCCATCAGGCAGTGCCGCGGCGAGACCCACTGCGGGTCGACGGTGCCCGACGAGAGCCGCCGCAGCTCCGCCATCGCCGTCCGCGCGGCCGCGAGGTCGCCCTGCCGCACGGCCATCCACCCGCGCACCTGCTGGAGGTAGAGCGGGGTGGATCCGCGCTCGTCGCCGAACCGCTCGGCGGGCAGGCCGGGCTCGACCTCGTCGTAGCGACCGAGCCGGAGCAGGTGGTTGACGCCCTGGATCTCCAGGAACGTGTCGTAGATCGTGCGCTCGGGCCGCGAGCGCAGCACCTCGAGGCAGGCCCGGACCTCGGCGAGCGCCTCCTCGGTGCGGCCCGAGACGTCGAGCAGCTCCGACAGGTTGGTGACGGCCGTGACGTAGGCCGTGGTGTGGTCGATCTCCCAGCTCACGTCGCGCGAGCGCCGGAGCAGGTCGAGGCCCACCTCGAGCTCGCCCATCGCGCCGCGGCTGAAGCCCAGCGTGTTGAGCGCGCGGGCGTGGACGTCGTGCTCGTCGAAGTCGTCGGCCATCCGCAGCGCCTCCATGCCGAGCTCGACGGCCTCGGCGTAGCGGCCCCTGAGCATCAGCCCGCGCGACTTGTACTCGAGCAGCCGCGCCCGCTGGACGCTGTCGCCCTCGGGCACGAGCGCCATCGCGCGGTCGTAGGCGTCGAACGCCTCCTCGGTCTCGCCGGCGCCGCGCAGGTAGTGGCCGAGGCGCTCGAGCAGGAACGCGGCGCGCAGCGGGTCGGCGTCCGCGTCGACGGCCTCGAGCGCCTTGCGCACGAGCGCGACCGAGCGCGTGGTCTGGCCGGACTGGGAGGCGGCGGTCGCCGCGTGGCGCAGCAGGTCGACGCGGTCCATGCCGACGCGCTCGGCGGCGTCGGGCACGCGGTCCCACAGCTCGAGCGCGCGCTCCAGGTGGCGCTGCGCCTCGCTGTAGGCGAACACCTTCTTGGCCGCCATCCCCGCCTGCACCGAGGCGCCGAGCGCGCGCGGGACGTCATGGGCGGCGTGCCAGTGGCAGGCCAGCAGCGCCGCCACGGCGGAGGGCGGCGCACCGGCCAGCAGCTCCGGCTCGCGGTCCAGCGTCTCGGCCAGGCGCAGGTGGATCTCGCTGCGCTCGCCGGGGAGCAGGTCGCCGTACACCGCCTCGCCGACCAGCGCATGGCGGAACGCGTAGGTGTCGCGGTCGCCCGCGATCAGCACCTGGTGGGCGACCGCCTCGCGGAGGCCGAGGAGCAGGTCGGCCGGCTCGAGCTGGGCGATGGCGGCCAGCAGCGAGTGGCGCATCGGGTGCTCGACGGCGACCACCCGGATGACCTCCTGCGCGACGGCGGGGAGGCGCTCGACGCGCTGCAGCAGCAGGTCGCGCAGCGTGTCCGGGATGTCCGAGCAGCCCTGGGCCGAGGCCACCAGCAGCTCCTCGGCGTACAGCGCGTTGCCCTCGCTGCGTGCGAACACGTCGTCGGCGAGCTCCGGGGACGCCGGCTCGTCGAGGATCGCCGACACCTGGGCGCCGACCTCCTCGCGGTTGAAGCGCTCCAGCCCGAGGCGCTCGACGCCGGGCGTCCGCTCCAGCTCGGCCAGCAGCGGCCGCAGCGGGTGGCGCCGGTGCAGCTCGTCGGAGCGGTAGGTGACGACGACGCACAGCGGGCCGGCATGGGCGCTGCGGACGAGGAAGGTGAGGAAGTCGCGCGTCGACTGGTCGGCCCAGTGCAGGTCCTCGAGCACGAGCACGACCGGGTCCTCGTCGCCGAGGCGCTCGAGCAGGAGCAGCAGCGCCTCGAACACGCGCGCCTGATGGCCCGTGCCCTCCGGGTCGGCGGCCGCGGAGCCGTCGCCGAAGCCGGGCATCATGTCGGCCAGGGCGGAGCGGATGGACGGCGGCAGCAGGTCGGCGCCGTGCTCGCGGGCGATCGGGCGCAGCGCCTCGACCAGCGGCGCGTAGGGGATGGCCCTGCCGCCCAGCTCCAGGCAGTGGCCGACGAGGACGCGCGCGCCGGCCTCGCGGGCGCGGGCGTCGAACTCCGCGACGAGCCGGCTCTTGCCGACCCCGGACTCGCCCGCGACGAACGCGAACGCGGGAACGCCCGCGGCCGCGCGGCCGAGCGCGCCGTCTAGAGCGGCGAGCTCGTCCGCGCGGCCGACGAACGTGGGTGAAGAGACGCGATTGAGCACTGCGTCCATGATGGCCTCCCGCGAGCCGTCGTGCCAGGGGTGGTCAGTGGGCGAACGGGGGAACTGTGGTTCGCCCACGCGGCACGAAAGCGCGGGAAGCAGCGGAGCGGCGGCGGAAGCGGAGCCGGGCGCTGCGGCTGCGGGAGACCCGCTGGCCGGCGGCGATGCGGTTCTGCTCGTTGGCGACGACGGTGCTCATGAGTGACGGGGCGTGCATGGGATGGTTCTCCTCGGTACTTGGTGGGACGGTGCGAGAGTCATCCTGCGCCTGAGAAGGCCCCCTTACATCGGGAGGTCGAGCCGACCTGAGGCGCCTGAGGCCTTACGTCGAGACGCCCGACGCCTTACGTGATGTAGAACGGGTAGCCCGAGGGACCATGAGCATCGAGAGCCAACTGCCCTCCGATCTGGAATCGCCCGTCTCCCAGCGGCTTGGCGCCGCTGCGGAGCAGGACGTCGCGCGCCGTATCTGGGAGCGTGACGGGACCCTCTGGGCGCCCGAGGGCACGCCTGAGGTGACCGACCGCCTCGGCTGGCTGGACATCGCCGAGCGCATGGCCGCCGAGGCCGACGACCTGCGCGCGTTCGGCGCGCAGATCCGCGACGACGGCATCACGGACGCCGTGCTGCTGGGGATGGGCGGGTCCAGCCTCGGCCCCGAGGTCCTCCGCCGCTCGTTCGGCGAGACGCCCGTGCGGCTGCACGTGCTCGACTCCACGCACCCGGACCAGATCCGCTCGGTGCGCGACGCGATCGACCTCGAGAAGACGGTGTTCATCGTCTCCTCCAAGTCGGGCGGCACGATCGAGACCCTGTCGCAGTTCAAGTACTTCCACTCCCTGCAGGGCGACGGGAGCCACTTCGTCGCGGTCACCGATCCCGGGAGCGGGCTCGCGAAGCTGGGGGCCGAGCACGGCTTCCGGCGCGTGTTCGAGAACGATCCGAACATCGGCGGGCGCTACTCGGTGCTCTCCTACTTCGGCCTCGTGCCCGCTGCGATCGCGGGGATCGACGTCGGCGCCGTGCTCGCGACCGCCCAGGAGGCGATGACCGACTGCCAGGCCGCCGAGGGCAACCCGGGCGTCGTGCTCGGCACCGCGCTCGGCGAGCTCGCGCTGCAGGGCCGCGACAAGCTGACCTTCGTGGTGGACGACCCGCTGGAGTCCTTCGGCCTCTGGGCCGAGCAGCTCGTCGCCGAGTCCACCGGCAAGGAGGCGCGCGGGATCCTGCCGATCGCCGACGAGCCGCTGGTCAACGCGTCCGCCTACGGGGACGACCGGGTGTTCCTGCACATCGCTACCGGCGACGTGGAGACGGCGGGCAAGGTCGCCGAGCTGTCCGCCGCCGGGCACCCCACCTTCACGCTGGAGGCGAGCGGCCCCGAGGACCTCGGCCGGATCTTCTTCGTATCCGAGTTCGCGACGGCCGTGGCCGGGTGGGTGCTGGGCATCAACCCGTTCGACCAGCCCAACGTCCAGGAGGCCAAGGACAACACCGCGCGCGTGCTCGAGGAGGGATCTGGAGACCTCGAGGACGGCGACCGCGACGCACTGCTCGCGTCGCTCGCCCCGCCGCGGTACCTGGCGATCATGGCCTACCTGCCGTACTCGGACGCCGTCGAGTCGGGCGCCGCCCGGCTGCGCCAGCGCGTCGTCACCGAACACCACGTCGCCACCACGTTCGGGTACGGGCCGAGGTTCCTGCACTCCACGGGCCAGTTCCACAAGGGCGGGCCCGCGACCGGGGCGTTCGTGCAGGTGGTCGACGAGCCGCAGGAGGACCTCGAGGTGCCCGGGGAGAGCTACACGTTCGGCACCCTTATCCGCGCGCAGGCCGATGGCGACCTGCAGACGCTTCGCTCGCATGGACTCGACGCCGTCCGCGTCGGTAAGGAGATCCTCTGATGCAACTCGGCTTCGTCGGCCTGGGGAAGATGGGCGGCAACATGGTCCATCGCATCCACCGCGACTCGGACCACCAGGTCGTCGCGTTCGACTTCAACGAGCAGGCCGTCGAGACGGCCACCGGCCACGGCGCGACCGCGGCCTCCTCGCTCGAGGACCTCGTCTCCAAGCTCGAGGCGCCGAGGACCGTGTGGGTGATGGTCCCGGCAGGCGACCCCACCGAGCAGACCGTCAAGCAGCTCGGCGAGCTGCTCTCCGAGGGCGACACGATCGTCGACGGCGGCAACACCAACTGGCACGACGACCAGCGCCGCGCGGGCGAGCTGGACGCGATCGGCGTCCACTACATCGACGTCGGCACCTCCGGCGGCGTGTGGGGCCTGGAGGTCGGCTACTGCATGATGGTCGGAGGCCACGAGGAGTCCGTCCAGCGCCTGGCGCCCATCCTCGACACGCTGGCGCCGCCCGACGGCTGGCGCCGGTTCGGGGACGCCGGCGCAGGCCACTTCGTGAAGATGGTCCACAACGGCGTCGAGTACGGCCTGATGCAGGCCTACGCCGAGGGCTTCGACCTGATGAAGCAGTCCGAGTTCCCGATCGAGCTCAAGGAGGTCGCCGGCCTCTGGAACCGCGGGTCGGTCGTGCGCTCGTGGCTGTGCGAGCTGGCCGAGCGCGCCTTCGACCAGGAGGGCGAGGACCTCGCCGACATCAAGGGCCACGTGTCGGACTCGGGCGAGGGCCGCTGGACGATCGTCGACGGCATCGACCTCGACGTCCCCACGCCGGTCATCACCGCCGCGCTGTACGCGCGCTTCTACTCCCGCGGCAACGGCGACTACACGAACCGAGTCCTCGCCGCGTTGCGCGGCCAGTTCGGAGGCCACGCGATCGAGCGGGCGGCGGGAGGCGGCTGAGCATGGCCGTCGCCCAGCGCGCGGAGGAGAACCCGCTCGTCGAGGGGCTCGAGCGGCTCCCGGTCCCGGGCACGACGCTCGTCATCTTCGGCGCCACCGGCGACCTCGCGCGGCGCAAGCTGCTGCCCGCGATCTACAACCTCGCCCACGAAGGGGCGCTGCCTGAGCGCTTCAACCTGGTCGGCGTCTCGCGCCGCGAGATGCCCGACGACGATTTCCGCGACTTCGCGCGCGAGTCGATCACCGAGTTCTCCCGCCGCGAGGCGGACGACACGGTGCTCGAGGGCCTGCTCGAGCGGCTCTCCTACATCGGGTTCGACTTCGCCGACCAGGACGGCTACGCGACGCTCGGCAAGAAGCTGGACGGCATGGAGGGCGAGGGCCATCCGCTCAACCGGGCCTTCTACCTCTCCACCGCGCCGGAGTACTTCGGGACGATCACCACGGCGCTCAAGGAGGCGGGGCTCAACTACCGCCGCGAGAGCGACGTGCGGGTGATCATCGAGAAGCCGTTCGGCGTCGACCTCGAGTCGGCAAGGGAGCTGCAGAAGACCGTCGCCGCGGCGTTCCGCGAGCAGCAGGTCTTCCGCATCGACCACTACCTGGGCAAGGAGACCGTCCAGAACGTGATGGCGTTCCGGTTCGCGAACTACATGTTCGAGCCGGTCTGGAACCGCAACTACATCGACTCGATCCAGATCACCGCCGCCGAGGACCTCGGGATCGGCTCGCGCGCCGGCTACTACGACCGCTCGGGCGCGCTCCGCGATCTCGTCCAGAACCACATGCTCCAGCTGCTCACGCTGGTCTGCATGGAGCCGCCGGCCACGTTCGAGGCCGACAAGGTGCGCGACGAGAAGGTCAAGGTGCTCGAGGCGATCACGCCGCCGACGCCGGAGGAGGTGGCCTCGATGACCGTGCGCGGGCAGTACACCTCTGGCGTCTCGGGCGGCGAGGACGTCAAGGGGTACCTCGAGGAGGAGGACGTCCCCGGCGACTCCAACACCGAGACCTACGCCGCTCTGCGTCTGGAGGTCCACAACTGGCGCTGGGCCGGCGTGCCGATCGTGCTGCGCACCGGCAAGCGGCTCGCGCGCAAGGTGACCGAGATCGCGGTCCAGCTCAAGCCGGTCCCGCATCTGGCGTTCCAGTCGCACGGCTCCGTCGGCGTGCAGCCCAACCAGCTGATCCTCACGATGCAGCCCAACGAGGGCGTCTCGCTCTCGCTCGGCGCGAAGATCCCCGGCTCGACGATGCGCATCCGCCCGGTGAACATGGAGTTCCTCTACGGCGCGGCGTTCATGTCGCAGTCCCCCGAGGCGTACGAGCGGCTGATCCTCGACGCGATGCGCGGCGAGGCGACGCTGTTCACCCGCAACGACGAGGTCGACGCCCAGTGGTCGATCATCGACCCGATCCTGAAGTGCTGGGAGCAGGGGCAGCCGCCGATGGCCACGTACGAGGCGGGCTCCTCCGGCCCGGAGGAGGCGGAGGACCTCATCGGGGAGGGCCGTCACTGGAGGGGCCTGTGAGCGACGAGCAGGAGCCCTACGAGGTCGCCTGGACCGACCAGGACACGACGCCCGGGAAGATCGAGGCGGCGCTGCGCGAGATGCTCGCCACGCGCCACCACGAAGCCCACGCCTTCGTCCCGGCGCGCGTGCTCAACATGGTCGTGATCGCCGACCGCGAGTACCGCGGGGAGATCGAGAACCGCCTCCAGCGCGTCGGGCGCTTCAACCCGTCGCGGCTGATCCTGTGCTCGGTCAGCGAGGGACGCAAGACGATCGACGCCAGCGTGCGCATCGCCACCTCGCAGTTCGCCGGTCCCGGGCACATCGCTGTCGGCCACGAGCGCGTCGGCCTGCACATCGGCCCGCGCCACCTGGGGGCGCTGGACACGATCGTCGACCCGCTGCTGGTGCCCGACCTGGCGACGATGGTGTGGGCGCCGCACGGGCACTCGGAGGGGATCGACGCGCTCGCGCGGCTGGCGCAGATCGTGCTGCTCGACTCCCAGGACCAGCCGACCGTCGGCGCCGGCTTCGACCGCTCTGACCACCTCGCCGAGCACGCCTACATCGTCGACCTCGCGTGGCTGCGCTCCACGCCGTGGCGAGAGCGGATCGCCGCCGCCTTCGACCCGCCGGTGGAGCGCTCCCGGCTCGGCTCGATCGCGAGCGTCACCGTGCGCCACCGCGAGGACTCGCTGGCCGCCGCGGTGCTGTTCTGCGGCTGGCTCAGCTCACGCCTGGGGTGGAAGCCCGGGCAGCTGGCGTCGGTTTCCGGCAAGCTGACGGGCCATGCCCGCGCCCGCCGCCAGGAGGTCAAGATCACGCTCGAGCCGGCGAACCAGAACGCCCCCGGGCTGGCGGGCGTGACGGTGGAGACCGCATCCGGCGAGGCCGTCTCGCTGGACCGCTCGTCCGGCGGCCTGCGCTCGCTGCGCCGCGCGCGCGACGGGCACGAGGAGGCCTGGACGGTGCTCGGCGCCTCGCGCGGGGAGGCGGGCATCCTCGGCGAGGGCGTCAGGCAGGCGCTGCTGCGCGACCCGACCTACCGGCCTGCGCTGAGCTGCGCGCGGGCGTTCGTGTCGTGAGCGGGCCGGAGCTCCGGGTCGTCGAGGACCCGGCGAGCGAGGTCGCCACGCTGCTCGCCGAGGCCGCCGCGGCCGGCGGGAACATCGTGCTGACCGGCGGTTCGACGCCGCGGAGGGCGTACGAGATGTCCGTCGACGCGGACTGGAGCGGCGCCACCGTGTGGTTCTCCGACGAGCGCTGCGTGCCGCCCGACCACCCGGACTCCAACTTCGGCATGGCCGACGGAGGCGCTGCTGTCCCGCGTGCAGATGCGCCCGGCCGTGGTCCGCATGGAGGGCGAGCTGGGCCCCGACGCGGGCGCGGGCGCCTACGAGGCGGAGATCCGCTCGCGGCTCGGCGGCGACCCGCGGTGGGACCTGCTGCTGCTCGGGATGGGGCCGGACGGGCACATCGCGTCGCTGTTCCCGCGCAAGCCCGAGGTGGACGAGACCCGGCGCCTGGTGGTCGGCGTCCCCGAGGCCGGGATGGAGCCGCAGGTGCCGCGCATCTCGCTCACCTTCCCGGCCATCGACGCCGCGCGCTCGGTCCTGCTCCTGATCACGGGGGCCGGCAAGGCCGACACCGTCGCCAGGGCGTTCGGCCCCTCGCCGGACCTGGCGCTGCCCGTGACGCGCGTGCGGCCGCGCCACGGCTCGCTCACCGTGATCCTCGACGAGGCCGCGGCGGCGAAGCTGTGAGCGACGGCTTCATCGGCATCGACGTCGGCGGCACCAAGATCGCGTGCGCCTCGCTGCGCGACGGCCGGCTGTCGGAGTCCGGGCTGCACCACACCGAGCTCGGCGACGAGGACAAGCTGATCGCCCAGCTCGTCGACGTGATCTCCGACGTGCGCGAGGACGACACGCGCGCGGTCGGCATCGGCGTGCCGTCGGTGGTGGACTTCGAGACGGGCCGGATCCGCTCCAGCGTGAACATCCCGCTGTCCGACGTGCCGCTGCGCGAGCTGCTCACGGAGCGCCTCGGGCTGCCCGTCTACGTCGACAACGACGCGTCGTGCGCGGCGCTCGCCGAGGCGTTCGACGACGGCCATTTCATCTGCCCGGACCTGGTGATGTTCACGATCGGGACCGGCGTCGGCGGCGGGACGGTGCTCGGCGGCCGGCTGTACCGCGGCGCGACGGGCGCCGCGCCCGAGATCGGGCACATGATCATCGGCCTGGACCTCGCGGACGGCGCGCCGAAGGATCCCGGCGACCACCCGCAGCCCGGATCGCTCGAGGCGCTCGCCTCCGGCAGGGCGCTGGACCGGCTGGCGCTCGCCGCCGCGAAGGCCGACCCGGACTCGTTCCTCGGCAAGCGGCTGCAGGCCGACGGCGAGGTGACCGGCCACGACTGCGTCGACGGCGCCAAGGACGGCGACGAGGCGTCCCTGCGCTGCCTGCGCATCCTCGGCGAGCGGCTCGGGATCGGGATCGCCAACGCCATCCACCTCTACGACCCGCTGGAGGTCGTGATCGGCGGCGGCGTGTCGAGCGCCGGCGACCTCCTGCTCGACCCGGCGCGAGCGGTGACCTTCCGGCACGTGCTGCCCGGCGTCGGCACCAAGACCAAGATCCGCCTCGCCAGGCACGGACCGCGCGCTGGCGTGCTGGGCGCCGCGCTCAACGCCGCCCAGGAATGGGAGCACGAGAAGGAGAGCGGGTCGTGAGGATCGCCTGCGCGTTCGACCATGCGGGCTTCCCGCTCAAGCCGCTCGTGCTGGCCACGCTGGAGGAGCTCGGGCACGAGGTCGTCGACCTCGGCACCGACTCGGTCGATCCCGTCGACTACCCGGACAAGGCGCGCGAGGCCGGCGAGGCGATCACGCGCGGCGACGCCGAGCGGGCGATCATCGTCTGCGGCTCGGGCGCGGGCGTCGCGGTGGCCGCGTCCAAGATCCCCGGGGTCCGCGCGGTGGTCGCCCACGACACCTACACGGCGCACCAGGCCGTCGAGCACGACGACTGCAACGTGCTCTGCCTCGGCGGGCGGATCATCGGCCCCGCGCTGGCGGCCGAGGTGATCGTCACCTACGTGGCCGCGCAGTTCACCGGCGAGCAGCGCCACGTGCGCCGGCTCGCGA
Source organism: uncultured Solirubrobacteraceae bacterium (assembly GCA_963723395.1). Taxonomy (GTDB): domain Bacteria; phylum Actinomycetota; class Thermoleophilia; order Solirubrobacterales; family Solirubrobacteraceae; genus DATFQI01. Next base: position 632,981 of record CAVRQL010000021.1, read on the forward strand.
AGGTCGAGCAGATCGAGCGCGACTACGGCGGCTGACCGCGGGTCGGCTTTAGCTCGACGCCGCTCCTGCCGACAGGTGTAGTAGCAGGACCAGGTACACCAGGCACTTCCCCGACAAGGGCACCCCCGTCGTGAGGCGGGCTCGCAAAGCCACGGGACTCCCCAGCGGAGTCAGCCGGGCTACCGAAAGGCTCGGGAGCATGCCGCCCCCGAGATCGAAGGAGTCGCCTCGTGCGTCCCATCATCGTCCGCCGGCTCGCCCGGCTCGCTCCGCTTGCCGTCACCGTCGTCGCGGCGGCCTCGCTGCCCGCTGCCGCCCACGCCTCCTCCGGCTGTGCCGGTGGAGACCGCACCGCCCCGGAGCTCGGCGCCTCCGGCGCCCGCGTCACGACGCTCTGCCTGATCAACCAGGAGCGGCTCGACCAGGGCCTCCCCCGCCTGAAGGCGGGCGCCACGCTCGCCAGGGTGGCGATGCGCCACTCGCGCGACATGGTCGCCTACGGCTACTTCGCCCACGACTCGCGGTCGGGCGCTCCGTTCAGCGCCCGGATCGCGAAGAGCGGCTGGATGCGCGGCCGCATCCGCTGGGGCGTCGGTGAGAACCTCGCCTGGGGCACCGGCTCCCGCGCCACGCCCACGTCGATCGTCGCCGAGTGGATGGCCAGCCCGCCGCATCGCAAGAACATCCTCACGCGGCGCTTCCGCGTGATCGGCATCGGCATCGCTGGCCGGCGTGCCCGTCGCGACCCAGAGCGCCGGGTCGACCTACACCACCGACTTCGGGACCTGATAGACCGGTTATAGGGGAGGAATTTCACCGGCAGGGTAGAGTTCTGACCTTCGCCGGTTTCGCCCGGGTGGGAGGAGCCTGAACGGAGGTCGCTCGGAATGAGCAGTCCGCAGGTCCGCACCACGGGAGCCTCCGAGCGCACGGAGGCGGCCATCCTGCTCGTCGTCGACGACGAAGCGGAGCGTCACACGGTTCGTGAGATGCTCACGCCGCTCGGCCACGACGTGGTCGAGGCCGCCTCGGGCCCCGCCGCGCTGCGGGCCCTCATCCGCCAGAGCTTCGCGGTGATCCTGCTCGACGTCGACATGCCGGAGATGGACGGCTACGAGGCCGCCAAGCTGATCCGGCGGCGCGGCGGCGCGGAGCTCACCCCGATCATCTTCCTGACCGCGTTCGGGCGCGACAAGAGCGAGACCGCGGTCGCCTACGCGAGCGGCCCTGTGGATTTCGTGTTCGCGCCGCTCCTGGCCGGGGTGCTGCGGGCCAAGGTCTCCGGATTCGTCGACCTGTTCCTGCAGTCGCAGGCGCTGCAGCGCTCGGTCGCGTCGGTCTCGGCGCTCAACGTCGCACTGCGCGACAGCGAGGCGCGGGCCCGCGCCGTGCTCCAGAACGTCGCCGACGGGATCGTGACGGCGGACGAGGACGGCGTGATCGAGTCGTTCAACGGGTCGTCGCGGCGGCTGTTCGGATATCGCGAGGACGAGGTGGTCGGCAAGCCTCTCGGGATGCTCGTGGCACCGGGCTACAACGACGAGCTGTTCGCCCCCGGCCACGCGAGCTGGCCGGCCGCCAAGGACCTGCCCGTCGCATCGCTCGAGACCGTGGGCTGCCGCAAGGACGGCTGGTGCTTCCCGATGGAGATGGCGATGAGCCGCACCCAGATCGGTGAGCGGTCGCTGAACATCGCCTGCCTCCGGGACATCTCGGGCCGCAAGGCGTACACCGATGCGCTCGAGCACCGCACCCTGCACGACGAGTTGACCGGGCTGCCGAACCGGGTCCTGTTCGGCGACCGCATGGACCGGGCCATGGCCGCGGCCGATCGCGACGGGGGCACCACCGCCGTGCTGCTCGTCGACATCGACGACTTCCGCGAGGTCAACGACGCGCTGGGGCCGGAACGGAGCGACGAGGTCATCAGGGCGGTCGCCGACCGGCTGCGCGGCGCCGTCCGCGACCCGGACACGCTCGCGCGCCTGGGCGGCGACGAGTTCGGCATCCTGCCGGCAGGATCCGCCGACGTCGGTACGGCGGCCGGGATCGCCTGGAAGGTCAGCGACGCCTTCGACCAGCCGTTCGTCGTCGGGGGCGACGTCGTCGACATCCGCGCGAGCATCGGGATCGCGTTCTCCCCGCGGCACGGGAGGACCACCGCCGACCTGCTGCGCCGCGTCGCCCTGGCGACGCGCGACGCCAAGGCGTCGGGCAGCGGCGTCGCGGTCTTCGTCGCCGAGCCCGAGGACCAGACCCAGCGGCAGCTGACGCTCCTGAGCGACCTGCGCGACGGGATCCCCCGCGGCGAACTGGTCCTGCACTACCAGCCCAAGGTGAGCCTGGGACCGGAGCCGAGGACCACGGGGGTCGAGGCGCTGGTCCGCTGGCGCCATCCGCGCGAGGGGTTCCTGAGCCCCGACCAGTTCATGCCCGAGGTCGAGCGCAGCGAGCTGATCGACCCGCTGACGTCGTGGGTGCTCAACGAGGCCCTGCGCCAGCAGCGGGCGTGGCTCGACCGGGGGATCGAGCTGACGATGGCGGTCAACATCTCGGCGCGGAGCCTCACGCGCGGCCGCGACCTGCCCGAGACCGTCGCCGCCCTCACCGAGACCTGGGGCATCGATCCGGCCATGCTGATCCTCGAGATCACCGAGGCGGCGATGATCGACGCGGACGTGCCGGACGCGCTCAGGCTGCTCAACGCCATGGGCGAGCGTCTCGCGATCGACGACTTCGGCACCGGGCACTCCTCGCTCGCCTACCTCCAGCGGTTGCCGATCGACGAGATCAAGGTCGACCGGTCGTTCGTGATGCAGCTCGCGTCGGTCGCCGGCGACGCGGTGATCGTGCGCTCGACCGTCGATCTCGCCCACAACCTCGGGATGACCGTCGTGGCCGAGGGCGTCGAGGACGAGGCGTCCCGCGACATGCTGATCGAGTACGGCTGCGACGGCGCGCAGGGATACCTGTTCAGCCGTCCGTGTCCCGCCGACGAGCTGACCGCGTGGCTCGTGTCCTCACCGCTCGGAGCGCACGTCGCCGGCCGGGCTGCCGTCTGAGCTGGACCGGCGGTACAACGGCCGCGGCACCAGGTTGGACCGGCGTCCAGAGTTTCTGCAGAAGGCCCTGCACATGCCGATAATCGGGGCATGACCATCCGCGTATCAGTCTCGGCAGCCGACGAGCGCGACCTCGAGACCCGCATCGCGTGGCTGACCGCCGCGTTCCCGACCGGGACGGAGGTCACCGTGTCCCGCGGAACGGTGTTCAACCGCCACGGGATGCCGCCGAGCCCGGCCGCGCTGCTGTGCGCGGTCCAGCCGCCGGCCGCGGCTTAGCCGGCCTCTTCGCGCTCGAGCACGTCGAACGACCACAGCTCGCTCGCGGTTCCCACCGGACCGCCGGAGCGGTGCTGGGCGTGGCCCGCCTGGAAGTCCTGGCTGCCGAGCCAGGCCTTGAAGTCCTCCTCGGTGCTCCAGCGCGTGACGACGAGGCAGATCTCGCGGTCGTCGTTGGGCCGCAGCAGCTCGAACGCCTCGAAGCCGGGGGCGGAGGAGACCTTCCCGGCGCGGGTGGCGAAGCGGCGCTCGAACTCGTCGAAGCGGTCGCGCGGGACGGTGATGGCATTGATCTTGACGACGCTCACGACGGGGATCCTATGGCTCCCTCGACGGCGACCTCGCCCGCCAGCGAGAACGGCGGCACCATGTCGATCCGGTCGCCGGACCAGAAGCGCCCCGGGTCGTACCAGCTCGCCGGGCGGCGCTTGGGCAGCAGGCCCATGTGCTGGTAGGTCGTCGCGACGAGCTCCGCGCAGTAGATCGCCTCGCGAGACGACTCCCGCCGCCGGTAGCGCCCGGTCAGCCACTGCCGGGCGAGGCCGGGCGTGGTGGGGAACGGTCGGCCGTCGAAGCGCTCGATGACCTCCATCAGGCGGTCCTCGTGCACGCGCTCGAGCTCGCCCTCCAGCTGCCGCGTCCACGCACGCTGCCCGTAGCGCTCCGACCACGTGCGCACGGCGTCGCCGAGCACGTGCAGCTGGACGCCGCGCTGGCGCTCGCCGGTCCAGACGTCGGGCAGCGAGCGGCCGAGCTCCGCGTGCCACAGCAGCGGCGGGAGGTCGTCGATCGCCACCACCATGCCCACATGGTTGACCGGGCTGTTGGTCACCGTCTGGATCGCGCGGTCGGCGAGCGTACGCCCGCGGAACAACCAGATGTCCCCGGTCGCAGCCGTTGCGAGCGCGTCCTCGAGCGTCAGCCCCACAGCCCGTAACCTACGGGGCGATGCGGCCGAGAACCCTGAAGCTGCTCGGCGTGGCAGGTCTCGCGGGCGTCGCCGCGACCGGCGTCGTGGTGGCCCGCAGGCGCCGCGACCAGACCGAGTACGACCCGGACGAGCTGCGCGCGAAGCTGCACGAACGGCTTGCGGAGGTGCCTCGCGAGGCGCGTCCTCATGACCCCGCCCCGCCAGAGGCGTAGGGTTCCGTCATGCCCCCGATCTCACGTGGTTTCTTCGGCCGCCGCCGCGAGGTCGATCCCTCGCGCGTCCCGCCCGGGCAGTACGTCGTGGACGACTTCCCGGTCCTCTCCGCCGGCCCCACGCCGCGGACCCCGACCTCCGACTGGAGCCTCACGATCGACGGCGCGGTCGACACCGCCGCCAGTTGGACGTGGGACGAGCTGCGCGCGCTCCCCACGGAGACGTTCACCGTCGACATCCACTGCGTGACGAAGTGGTCCAAGCTCGGCACGACCTGGACCGGCGTGTCGGTCGACACGCTGCTCGAGGCTGTCGAGACCGAGGCCGACCACCTCGTGGCGTGGTCGGACGGCGACTACACGACCAACCTCGACATCGAGGACGTCACCGGCGGGCGCGCGTGGGTCGTGTGGGACTTCGGCGGCGAGCCGCTCGAGCTCGAGCACGGCGGCCCGGTGCGCCTGCTCGTGCCGCACCTGTACTTCTGGAAGAGCGCGAAGTGGGTGCGCGGGCTGACGCTCACCGTCCAGGACGAGCCGGGCTTCTGGGAGGCCGCCGGCTACCACAACCGCGGAGACCCATGGCAGGAGCAGCGGTACTGGAACGACTAGCGCCCGGATCCAGGCTCAGGCCAGTCCGCTGGACGCTGGCGACGGTCCGCGAGACGATCCCAGAGACGCCGACGGCGGTGACGATCGTGGTCGACGTCGACGACTGGCCCGGCCACGACGCCGGCCAGCACGTCGACGTGCGCCTGACGGCCCCCGACGGCTACCAGGCGCAGCGCTCCTACTCGATCGCCTCGGCGCCCGAGGACGAGCGGCTCGCGATCACCGTCGAGCGCATCGACGACGGGGAGGTGTCGCCGTACCTGGCCGGGGAGCTGCAGCCCGGCGACCAGTTCGAGCTGCGCGGGCCGGTCGGCGGGCACTTCACGTGGCGGGCGGCCGACGGCGGGCCGCTGCTGCTGCTGGCCGGCGGGTCGGGCATCGTCCCGCTGATGGCGATGCTGCGGCACCGCGCGGCCCAGGGCAGTGACGCCGATGCGCGCCTGCTCGTGTCCGCCCAGGGATGGGAGGACGTGATCTACCGCGACGAGCTCGGCCGCTTCGACGAGGGCGTGCGCGTCCACCACACGCTGACGCGCAGGCAGCCGGAGGGCTGGTCGGGCTGGGCGCGGCGCGTGGACGCCGACATGCTCGCCGAGGTGGGGCCGGAGCCCGGCGCCTCGCCGCACGTCTTCGTGTGCGGGCCGACGGCGTTCGTCGAGAGCGTCGCCGACCTCCTCGTCGGGCTCGGCCATCCGCCGCGCACGATCCACGCCGAGCGGTTCGGGCCGACGGGATGAGCGAGCGCGCCCTCTGGCTCGACGGGAACGGCGTCGCGGGCCTGCTCGCCGAGGCGTTCGGCGGCGACGTGACCGCCCTGCCACGCGGCTGCCAGTCCTGCGAGACGGTGTCGGCCATCGGTCAGCACCGCGCGTACATGGCGGCCGGGGTCGTGCTGCGGTGCCCGGCGTGCGGCGATCTGGCGGCGCTGATCGTGTCGCTGCCGGACCGCCACGTCGTGCATCTGCGCGGGAGCTGGCGGCTCGAGCTGCCCCGTGGCGGCTAAGGAGACACCGGCGACTCGCGCGCTGCGCAAGGCCGGCGTGGAGTTCGCCGTCCACGAGTACGCGCACGACCCGGGGGCGGAGGCGTACGGGCTCGAGGCGGCGACGGCGCTGGACCTGGACCCGGCCGCGGTGTTCAAGACGCTCGTGGTCGACGTCGACGGGGCGCTGACCGTGTGCCTCGTCCCGGCGGCGGCGCAGCTGGACACGCGCGCGCTGGGCAAGCGCGTGGCGCTGGCGCCGCCGCAGCGCGCGGAGAAGGTCACCGGGATGGTCACGGGCGGGATCAGCCCGTTCGGCCAGCGCCGGCGGCTTCCGACGCTCGTCGACGAGTCCGCGCTGGAGCAGCCGACGGTGTTCGTGAGCGGCGGCCGGCGGGGCCTGGAGATCGGGATCGCGCCCGCCGACCTGGTGGCGGTGACGGGCGCCGAGGCGCGGCCCCTCGCGCGCTGATGGTTGATTTCACGAGGCCCGGCGCGGAGTCGTGGAATCACCCATCTAGTCCTCGAGCCGGAAGCCGACCTTCAGCGTCACCTGGTAGTGCGCGACCTTGCCGTCCGCCACGTGGCCGCGGGTCTCGAGCACCTCGAACCAGTCGATGTGGCGCAGCGTCTCCGCTGCCTTGGCGACGGCGCGGTCGATCGCCTGGGTGACGCCCTCGGGCGAGGACCCGGTGATCTCGACGGACTTGTAGACGTGATCGCTCATGCCGACAGTATCGCCGCCTCGCCGCGCCGGAGGCGGCGGACGTCCCCGACGGCGAGGGCTACCGCGCACAGCGCCATCACGACGAGCGCCGAGACCAGCATCGTCGTGCGGGTCCCGATCGCCGCCGCGACGCCCGCCACGGCGGCGAAGCCGAGCGGCATCGTGCCCGCGGTCGTGAACCAGTCGAGCGAGGTCACGCGCGAGAGGGCCTGGGCGGGGATCTCCCGGCCGAGCGTGGTCTCCCACTGGGTGAAGCCCGCCGACACGGCGATCCCGGCCAGCAGCTCGAAGGCGGCGATGGCCGCCGTGGAGCCGGCGAAGCCGATGATGATCGGCTGGCTGGCGGCGCCGATGAAGCACAGTACGCAGGCCAGCATCGGCCGCCGGAACTCGATTCTCAGCGACAGGATGCCGCCGAGGATGGTGCCGACGCCGAAGCTCGCGGCGATCGTCGCCCAGCTCGCCGCGCCCGCCAACCGCTGGTCAGCAATGACGGGACCGAGCGCCAGCACGCAGGGCAGCGCGATCAGGTGGTAGGCGGAGAGCGCGGGCATGAACGTCCACATCCAGCGCCGCTTTCGCACTTCGGCGATCCCGCCGCGCAGCTCGTCGAGGAAGGCGGCCGGCTGCTCGCCGGCGCGCGGGGAGGGCGGTGAGCCCATGCGGACCAGCAGGAGCGCGCTCACGACGAACGTCGCGCCGTCGATCGCGATCGCCGTGCCGGAGCCGAAGGCGACGACCAGCAGCCCGCCCAGCACCGGCCCGAGCACGAGCCCGACGTTCTGGCCCATCCCCATGAGCGCATTGGCCTGCTGGAGCTGCTCCGGCCCTGCCAACTGGGGCACCAGGCCGCCCGCAGCGGGACGGAAGCCGGCCTCGAAGACGCCGTAGAGCGCCACCAGGACGATCAGCATCCACAGCTCGGCCTCGCCGGAGAGCAGCAGCGGCGGCGACGCCGAACTGCACGGCCGCGCGGCCTACGTCGGACACGAGCATGATGCGCTGGCGGGGCAGCCGGTCGGCCCACACGCCCGCTGCGAGCACCAGCACGGCCAGCGGGAGCGCCTGCGCGGCCAGCACGAGGCCCAGCTCCCCGGCGGAGCCGTCGAGCTCGTCCAGGACCGCGAACGCCAGCGCCACAGGGAACAGGGCGTCGCCGACGAACGAGACCCACTGACCGGCCAGCAGGAGCCGCAGGCGGCGGTTCCGCAGGGCGGGGAGGGCGGCTGCGAGCGGCGAGGTCACCGGCGGGACCGTACGGACGGCCCGTCAGCCCGCCAATGCGGCCACCTCCACCGTGGCCGTCGGCCCAGCAGGTACGATCTATGTGTGAGTCACGCACATGAGGTCAACGCGTTCGGCGCCCTGACGCTGGAGGCGGCGCGCCGGGTGCAGGAGGCCGGGGAGCTCGCGAGCCCGGCGGGAGCGTCGGCGCCGGCGGCGCTCGTCGCGCTCAACGGGCTCGCGAACGGGGAGTCGGTCGACGCGCTCCGTCGCCTCCTCGGGCTCACGCACTCTGGCGCGGTGCGGCTGGTGGACCGCCTCTCGGCGGCCGGCCTGGTCGAGCGCCGCGTGGGCGTCGACGGCCGCACGCTGTCGCTGCGGCTCACCCCGGAGGGCCGCCGGACGGCGCGCCGCGTGCTCGCACGCAGGGAGGCGGCCATCGAGCAGATGCTCGCGCCGCTCAGCGCCGCGGAGCGCGCGACGCTCGGACGGCTCCACGAGCGCCTGCTGGGCCATTCGACGGAGACGCAGCAGGACCGTCGCCGGGTGTGCCGGCTGTGCGACGTGGACGCCTGCGGGCGGGACTGCCCGACAGGCGTCTAGACGTCCATCGTCGCGCGCTCGATCCGGAGCGCCACGACGTCGGACCACTCTGCCCCGAAGGCGCGCAGCCTGGCCGCGCCGGCGGCGTGGTCGTACTCGACCCGCCGGTGCTCGATCGACCCGTCGCCGTGGACGATCGCGTAGGCCGCCCGGGTGTCGCCGTCGAACGGCAGCCCTACCGACCCGGGGTTGACGAGCTCCAGGTCGGCGACCGCGGAGCGGCGCGCGAACGGCAGATGGGTGTGCCCGAACACGACCCGCGGGGCCGTCGTGCCGTCGAGCAGCTCCTCCTCGTCGTCGGCCGGCTCCGGCGCGAACGACCTGACGTCGCTGAGCGGCGAGCCGTGGCAGACGAGCGCCTCGTCGACGGTGCACGAGAACGGCAGCGACGCGAGGTCGTCGACCAGGTCGGGCCCGAGCGCCTCGCGGGCCGCCTCGATGGCCGCCGGCACGACCGGGTTGTCGGGCGCGGCGTCGGGGTCGGCCGTCCAGCGCTCGCCGTTGCCGCGGATCCAGACCGCCGGAGCGAGCTCGCGCAGCCGCTCGACCGTCTCGGCGGGCCAGCCGCCGAACAGCGCGTAGTCGCCGCCCAGCACCCAGCGCTCCACGCCCTGGGCACGCGCATCGGCCAGAACGGCGTCGAGCGCCTGCAAGTTTCCGTGCACGTCGTACAGCAGCGCTTGCACCCGGCGCTTATAGCATCGGGCCGGTGAGCTCCGTCGATTCGCCGCTCGTCGTCAGCGGCCCCACGCTGACGCTGCGCTACGCCACCGCCGAGGACGCGCCGCGGCTGTTCGAGCTCGCCTCGGATCCTGCCGTGACCCGGTTCTTCTCCTGGGGGCCCTACACCGAGATCGGCGCAGCCGGAGGCCTACATCGCCTCACTGGCCGCCAAGCGCGACCGCGGCGAGCTGCTCGACTTCCTGGTCTGCCACCACGAGGACGGGCCGATCGGCGTCACAGGGCTCTCGGAGCTCTCGGCGCGCGATCGCCGGGCCACCGTCGGCTCGTGGTTCGGCCACCGCTGGTGGGGCAGCGGCGCGAACCTGGAGTCCAAGGCCCTGATCGCCGCGCTCGCCTTCGAGCACCTCGGGATGGAGCGTCTCACCGCCTGGGCGAACACCCGCAACGGGCGCTCCCAGGTGGCTCTGGAGCGCGTCGGGTTCAAGCGGGAGGGCGTGTTACGGTCGTGGCATCGGCACGGCGACAAGGTCCACGACGTCGTCGTTTTCGGATTGGTTCGCGAAGGGTGGATACGTTCTCGCCTTCACGGGGTACCAGTCGCCGTCGAAGGGACGTCACCTCCGGCCTTCCGTGTAGGTTGACGCGCTTCCCCGCTCAGGGAGCGGGACAGATAGCCACGGCCGGCTGACGGAATCAGGAGCCAACGTGTCGCGCTAGGGGGTGCGATGCGGACGGGGGGCTCCTTGCCTTAACGGACCCCGAGGGGAGGTCTCGTTGCACATCCATGCTCGTTCAGAGAGGACGTTGATCGTCCGCGCCGCATTCGGCGCGGCGCTGCTGCTTGCCGGTCTGCCGGCGGCCGCAGCCGCCGTGACCGCGCCGGTCGCGGCACCGGTCATCGACATCGCGCCGGTCGGCGCGGACACGCTGCGCGCACCCGCCGCCGTCACGCTCGGCTCGGCCGCAGGCTGCGCCCGCGGCCGGAGCGTCGCCGCACGGCGCGTCGCCGTCGCGTGCCTCGTCAACCGTGCCCGCGCATCGGCGGGCCTGCGGGGCTTCCGCGGCCACCGCGCGCTCTCGCGCGCTGCAGGCCGCCATGCACGCGACATGGCGCGAGGCCGGTTCTTCGCCCATCAGCGCAGCGGCGGGCCGTCCCTGCGCTCCCGGGCCCGCTCGGCCGGATGGCGGGGCGGCAGGCTCGGCGAGGCGATCGCCTACGGCTGTGGGAGCAGCGCCGGACCGGCTGCGATCGTGCGGTCGTGGCTGAACAGCCCGCCGCATCGGGCGATCCTCCTCTCGACGCGGCTGTCGCGCGTGGGCATCGGCATCGCGCGCCGTGCGCCGGTGTCGTGCCGGGGCGGGAAGACCTTCGTGCTGGACGCAGGGCGCTGAGCACGGCTCAGCCCCTGCGCGCCTCCCACGAGAAGCCACGGATCGCCAGCAGGACGCCGACGGCGGTCCACAGGCCGAGCACGGCCAGCGCGCCACCGTGCTCGGCGATCCCCTCGCCGTGCACCATGGCGCCCGACAGGCCGTCGACGAGGTGCTTGAGCGGCAGCACCTCGGCGATGTCGCGGATCACCGCGGGCGCGTCCTCCTCGTCGTAGAAGACCCCCGCGATCATCAGCATCGGGAGGAAGACCGCGTTCACGTACGCCGGCGCGGACTCCGAGTTGGGGATCGCGTGCGACAGCGCCACGCCCAGCGAGGCGAAGCAGATCACGCCCGCCACGGCGAACACGAGCAGCGAGCCCCAGTCCTGCGGCCACGAGACGCCGAACACGACGTGCCCGGCCACGATCACGATCGTCAGCTGCAAGATCACGTTCGTGACGGCGCTGGCCGCCACGCCGGCCAGGTAGGCGGGCGCGGGCATCGGCGTGCCCCGCAGGCGCTTGAGGATGCCGCGCTCGCGCAGGAACGTGAGGTTGTAGGCCAGCGCCACGAACGTCGCCGACACGATGCTGACGCCCGCGATGCCGGGCACGATGACGTCCAGGTCCTCCTGCCGCCCGGCGAACACCGCGCCGAACAGCGCCAGCAGCAGGAGCGGGAGCAGGAAGTTGAAGAACGCCGCGGTCGGGTTGCGCCAGAACATGCGGCGCTCGAGCCGGTACTGGCGCCAGGCGAGGGCCGTCATACGACCAGGGCCTCCGTGGGCGCCTCGAGGTCGGCCGCCGCGGTCAGCTCGAGGTAGACGTCCTCGAGGCTCGGGACGGGTCACGTTGAGCTCCTCGAGGCGCTCTCCGCGTGCCAGGGCGGCGGCCGTGAGCTCGTGCAGCAGCGCGGTGGGGTCCTCGGTCTCGTGCTCGACCAGCCGGCCCGTCGCGTCGCGGTAGGACACGCGGTAGCGCGTGGCGCCGGCGATCAGCTCCAGCGGCGGGCCCTGCGCGAGGATCCGGCCGTCCTTGACGATCGCCACGCGGTCGGCGAGCGCCTCCGCCTCGTCGAGGTAGTGCGTGGTGAGCACGACGGTCTTGCCGAGGTCGCGCAGCGCGCGCACGACGTCCCACGCGGCGCGCCGCGCCGCCGGGTCGAAGCCCGTGGTCGGCTCGTCGAGGAAGATCACCTCGGGGTCCCCGATCAGCGCCAGCGCGAAGTCCATCCGACGTTGCTGACCGCCGGACAGCAGACGTGCGCGCCGATCGGCGGCTTCCTCGAGCCCGGCCAGGGCGAGCGTCTCGGCGACGCCGCGGGGCGCCGGATACATCGAGGCCCAGTGCTCGAGGGTCTCGCGCACCGTGAGGTGGGGGTAGGTCCCGCAGCTCTGCAGGACGATGCCGACGCGGCTGCGCAGATCGGCGGCTCGCGCGCCCGGGTCGTGGCCGAGCACGGAGACCTCGCCGCCGTCCCGGCGCCGGTGCCCTTCGAGGATCTCGACGGTCGTCGTCTTGCCCGCGCCGTTGGGCCCGAGCAGCCCGAACACCTCGCCGCGCCGGACCGAGAAGGTCAGCCCTCGGACAGCTTGGTGGGCGCCGTATGCCTTTGACAGGTCCTTCACAAGGATCGCGGGGGGCGCCGTCACGCTCTCATCATGGCAACCTCCCTGCCGTGGTCTGCGGCTGCATCGACATCGGGTCGAACACGACGAGGCTGCTCGTGGCCGACGCCAGCGACCTCGGATTGCGCGAGCTGCTGGCCCAGCGGGCGTTCACGCGGATCGGCAAAGGGCCTGAAGCCGGGCGCCGAGATCCCGCGCGCCAAGATCGACGAGGTCGCCGAAGTCGTCGCTTCACATCGCGACCTGGCGTCGCAGGCCGGCGCCCATCCGGTGCGGACCGTGGCCACCGCCGCGATCCGCGGCGCCGCCAACCGCGACGAGTTCGTCGAGGTGGTGAGCGAGCGCGGCGGGGTCGAGGTCACGATCCTCGACGGCGAGGAGGAGGCCCGGCTCGCCTTCCTGGGCGCCACGCGCACGCTCCCGCGCGTGCTCGACGGCGCGGTCGGGGTGGTCGACGTCGGCGGCGGCTCGACCGAGATCGCGGTCGGCACGGCGGCCGAGGGCGTGTCCTGGTGGGCGTCGTTCCGGCTCGGCTCCGGCCACCTCGCGGACGAGTACCTGTGCTCGGACCCGCCGACGGCCGCGGAGCTGGAGGCGGTCCGCGCGCACGCGGCGAGCGTCCTCGGCGGGCTCGGCGTGCCGTCGCCCCGCTCGGCGGTGGCGGTCGGCGGCAGCGCGGCCTCGCTGCGGCGGCTCGTCGGGCCGGTGCTCGACGTCGAGAGCGCGCGGCGGGCGCTGGACGTCCTCGCCGGCGCCCCGGCCGCCGAGATCGCGGAGCGGTTCACGCTCGATCCCGAGCGGATCCGGCTGCTGCCGGCGGGGATGCTGATCCTCGAGGCGGCCTCCGTGCGCCTCGGCTGCCCGCTCATCATCGGCCGCGGCGGGCTGCGCGAGGGCGTCCTGCTGGAGCTGGCTGGCATCATCGGTGACCAGCGATGACCGACACCACCGTCGCCCCGGACTCCGCCGAGCAGGATCTCGGCGATCCCGGGCTCTACTTCAACCGCGAGCTGTCGTGGCTGCAGTTCAACGCGCGGGTGCTCGAGCTCGCGGAGGACCCGGACGTCCCGCTGCTGGAGCGGTTGAAGTTCTGCGCGATCACCTCGTCGAACCTGGACGAGTTCTTCATGGTCCGCGTGGCCGGCCTGCACGACCAGATCGACGCCGGGATCGAGACCCCGCTGCAGGACGGCCGCACGCCGACGCAGACGATCCAGCGGATCCGCAAGGTGGTGCGCGGGCACATCGGCCGCCAGGCGCGCTGCCTGGAGCACGACCTGCGCCCGGCGCTGGCCGAGCACGGCATCCGGATCGTCCGGCTCGAGGACCTCAAGAAGAAGGAGCTCAAGCAGCTCGACGAGCGCTTCCGCCGCCAGATCTTCCCGGTGCTGACGCCGCTCGCCGTCGGCCTCGGCCGGCCGTTCCCCTACATCTCCAACCTGTCGCTCTCGCTGGGCGTGGTCGTCCGCGACCCGGTCGGCGGCGTCGAGGCGTTCGCGCGCGTCAAGGTGCCCGACCGAGATGCTCCCGCGCTTCGTGCCGGTGGGCGACGGCGGGACGTTCGTGCCGCTCGAGGACCTGATCGCCAAGAACCTGCAGCGCGCTGTTCCCGGGGATGGAGATCGTCGACCACAGCGTCTTCCGGGTCACGCGCGACGCCGACTTCACGGTCTCCGACGAGGCCGACGACCTCGTGCGCGCCGTCGAGGACGAGCTGCGCCGCCGCCGCTTCGGCGAGGTCGTGCGCGTCGAGGTCGGCGCCTCGATGAGCGAGAGCATGCGCGAGCAGATCACCTCCTCGCTGGCCGCCGAGGAGGAGGACATCTTCGAGGTCCCCGGGCTGCTCGACCTCGAGGACCTGTGGGAGCTCGTCAACGTCAGCGGGCATCCCGAGCTGCGCGACCGGCCGTGGGCGCCGGTCACCCAGCCGCGGCTGCAGCCCGACGAGGACGAGGAGCCCGACGTCATGGCCGCCATGCGCAAGGGCGACATCCTCCTGCACCACCCCTACGACTCCTTCACGACCTCGGTCGAGCGCTTCGTCGAGCAGGCGGTGGCCGACCCGCAGGTGCTCGCGATCAAGCAGACCGTGTACCGCACGAGCGACGACTCGCCGCTCGTCCCGGCGCTGATCCGCGCCGTCGACCGCGGCAAGCAGGCGGTGTGCGTGGTGGAGGTCAAGGCGCGCTTCGACGAGCGGGCCAACATCCAGTGGGCGCGCTCGCTCGAGCAGGCGGGCGTGCACGTCGTGCACGGCGTGCCGGCGCTCAAGACGCACGCCAAGTGCCTGCTGATCGTGCGCCGCGAGGGCGACGGCGTCCGCCACTACGTGCACGTGGGGACGGGTAACTACCACCCCAAGACCGCGCGCCTGTACACCGACTTCGGCCTGCTGACGTGCGACGAGGAGATCGGCGCGGACGTCGCCGACATGTTCAACTTCCTCACGGGCTTCGCGAGGCCGGGCGAGTACCGGAAGGTGGTCGTCGCGCCGACCCATCTGCGCGACGGGATCCTCGGCGAGATCGAGAAGACGATCGAGGCCCACAAGGACGGGCGGGGCGGGCGGATCCGGATGAAGATGAACTCGCTGGTCGACCGCCGCTGCATCCAGGCGCTCTACCGCGCCTCGCAGGCCGGCGTCCCGGTGGACCTCAACATCCGCGGGATCTGCTGCCTGCGCCCGGGCGTGAAGGGCATCTCCGAGAACATCCGCGTGACGTCGGTGGTCGGGCGCTTCCTGGAGCACTCCCGGATCTACTCCTTCGAGCGCGACGGCGAGGTGCACGACCTACATCGGCTCGGCCGACCTGATGCCCCGCAACCTCGACACGCGGGTCGAGCTCGTCGCGCCCGTGCTCGACAAGGCGCTGCGCGACGAGCTCGTCGACGCCCTCGAGCGTTGTATGGACGACGACACCAACGCCTGGGATCTGGGCGAGGACGGGGAGTGGACCCGCCGTACGCCGAAGAACCCGGAAAAGGCCCGGAACGTCCAGCGCGAGCTGATGGACCGTCACGCGGCGCGCGCCGCCGAGGTGCAGCAGACGACCTGACCCGGCAAGACGCCGGTTGACCGCATTCATTTCGACCGCGACTTCAGGGATGCTTGCGAGGCGTGACGCCCGATCTGCTCCCAGAGGTGCTGGCTGACCATCTCGACCGGCTCTACCGGGCCGCGTGGGCGATGTGCGGATCGCGCGAGGACGCCGAGGACCTCGTGCAGGAGACCTTCACCCGCGTGCTGTCCAAGCGCCGGGTGATCGGCTCCGACGAGGACGCGCTGCCCTACCTGCTCAGCGTGCTGCGCAACACGTTCGTGTCGTCGCTGCGCACGAAGTCCCGCCGGCCCCGCACGGCGCCGATCGAGGACGCCGAGCCGCGGCTGGCCGCGCCGGCCTCCGCGTCCCCGTCCGCCGTGCTCGCCGCCCGGGAGGTGTTCGCGGCGATCGCCGCCCTGCCGGCCGACCAGCGCGACGTGGTGGCCGCGGTCGACGTCGCCGGGCTGTCGTACGCGGAGGCCGCCGAGACCCTCGGGGTGCCGACGGGGACGATCATGAGCCGCCTGTCGCGCGGCCGGGCGCGCGTCGCGGACGCCGTCGGCGCCTAGAGGGGCACGGGTCGACACCACGCTCGTCGGGCGGCCGGCGCGCAACGACGAGGTGGGTTGGTGTTGCAGGCGCTGGTGAGGTTGCGGGCGGGTTGTGCGCCGTAACGGCATGTGCACGAGGGGAAGGGGTTTCGTGATCGGCTCCGTGAAGCGTGCGGATGGGTGATCGTTTCGAGGAGCTCGGCGCGACCGCGCCAGTCGCGCTCCTCGAAAGGTGCCCGGCACGGTCCGAAACGAGGAACGCTCCCCGTCCCCTACAAGCCCAGCCGTTACGGCGCCGATCCCGCCGGGACCTCACCAGCGCCTGCAACAGCTAGGCCCCCTCGCGTGCCATCCGCTTCGCGTCGCGGACGCAGTCGGGCCTAGGAGCCCGTCAAAGAAACCGACACGCCCGGATGCGGTCGATCCGCGGCGCCGGATCGCCACCCGAGGGATCGCCAATAACACCACTATTGGCTTCACCCTCGCGCGGCGCCCGGCATCCACGGCTCGGCCGCACCGGACGGGTCGCCCTTCTTGCCGGACTCCTAGAACACGATCACGGCACGCCCGCGGAGGCCGCCGGCGTCCATGACCCGGTGCGCTTCCGCGGCCTGCTCCGGCGGGTACTCGCCCGCCACGCGGAGCGGGATGGCTCCCCGGGAGGCCAGCTCGCGCAGCTGCTCGAGCCAGTCGGTGCGCTCCAGCACGGTGCGGACGGCGACGCGGTGGATGCGGATCCCGCGCTCGGCGGGGTCCTCGCCGTTCCAGCCCCGCACGACCGCCAGCCCGCCGCCGTCGCGGATCGCGCCCAGCGCCTCCTCGTTGAGGAGCGCGGTGTCGTACACGGCGTCGGCGCGGCCGGCCAGCGTGGCCGCGAGCACGCCGCGCGGCGCGATCTCGTCGGCGCCGAAGCCGCGGACGAGCGCCTCGTCCTCCGGCTTGGCGTCCGCCACGACGCGCAGGCCGCGCTCCTTGGCCAGGACGATCACGTAGGAGCCGAGCAGCCCGGCGCCGCCGCTGACGGCGAGCGTCTCGCCCGGCCTCAGCGCGAGAAGGTCGAGGCCCAGCATGGCGGTGAGCCCGTTCATCGGCAGCGTCGAGGCCTCGGCGAGCGAGGCGCCCTCCGGGATCGGGACCACCGAGCGCTCGGGCACGACCAGCAGCTCGATCTGCGCCCCGCCCTCGGGCCGGCGCGGCATCACGGCGGCCATCACCTCGTCGCCGGGCGCGAACCGCGTCGCGCCCTCGCCCGTCGACTCGACGACACCGGCCGCGTCCATGCCGGGCACCCACGGCGGGTCGAGGTCGCTCGCGCCGGCGGCGCGCAGCCCGGTGTCGGTGGGGTTGACGGCGGCCGCGCGGACGGCGATGCGGACCTCGCCCGGCCCCGGCTCGCGGACGTCGCGATCCAGCACCCGCAGGACCTCGGGTCCTCCGGGCTCAGGGATCGAGACGGCGCGCGCGGCCGTCATCGGCACATCGCGAAGCGCCGCGAGACCGTCTTGCGGCGCAGCTTCTTCGAGCCCTTGCGCTTGAAGACGACGCGCGCGAAGACGCGGCCCTTCTGGCCGGCCGGGCGGTTCATGCGCAGGCGCACCACGTACGGCCTGCGGTGGTCGACGCGGCGCGGGCCGCCCTTGACGTAGAAGACGACGCGCCTGACCCGCGCGGCCTTGCGGCCGGAGCGGCGGCGGACCTTCAGGCCCACCTTGAGCAGCCCGCCCGGCGGCGTGCACCGGAGCCCGGCCTGCAGGCGGACGTTCCCGACCGCCGGAGGCGGAGGCGGCGGGGGCGGGACCGCGGGGCCGCTGATCACCATCAGGCTGCTGAGCGACTGCCAGCCGCCGCCGACCTGCGGGTACGGGCTGATGAACCCGCCGGCGCCGTCGCCGCGGTACAGGAACAGCGCGCCGGAGGGCCGGCGCGCGAGCACGTCTGGCTTCCCGTCGCCGCTGAAGTCGCCGCCGGAGGCCAGCGCGTCGAACCCCTGCCATCCGGAGCCGACCTGCGGGTACGGGCTGATGAACCCGCCGGCGCCGTTGCCGCGGTACAGGTACAGCGCGCCGTCCTCGCCGCGGGCGAGCAGGTCGGCCTTCCCGTCGCCGCTCCAGTCCCCGGGCGCGAGCAGCGCGGTGAACGGCGCCCAGCCGCTCCCGATCGCCTCCGCCTTGCCCGTCAGGAATCCGCCGGCGCCGTTGCCGCGGTAGAGCAGGAGGGCGCCCTCGCGGGTGCGGGCCAGGATGTCGGCCTTGCCGTCGCCGGTCCAGTCGCCAGGGCCGAGCAGCGCGGTGAAGGACTGCCAGCCGGCGCCGATGCGCTCGCCGTTGCCGGTCTGGAAGCCGCCGCCGCCGTCGCCGCGGTACATCAGCAGCGTCCCGTCGGTCTGGCGGGCGAGCAGGTCGGCGCGCCCGTCGCCGCTGAAGTCGCCGGTCGTGAAGACGGCCGTGAAGCCCTTCCAGCCCGCGCCGATCGGCTCGCCGGTGGCGGTCGCGAAGCCGCCGGCGCCCGTGCCGCGGTACTGCAGGAGCCGCCCGTCGGAGGCCACGGCCAGCACGTCGCCCTTCGAGTCGCCGCTCCAGTCCGCCTGCGCCGCCGGCGCGGCGAGCAGTGCGAGCGCCAGTGCCGTCAGCGCGATCCAGCTCCCTTTCACGGCGGCCAAGATAGCGCCGCGATCAGAAGGTGACGGCGCCCTTCGCCTTCCAGGCTGCGAGCTCCAGCAGCGACTCCTCGGAGACGTCGCGCGCGGACAGCACGCACGTGCGCCCGTCGCGCCGCCACGTCACGACCGTGCGGTCGCCGTCCTGGAAGCTGCGCAGCTTGACGCCGTCGATGTCGTGGCGCTTCCCCTCCGGCCACGGCAGCGCGTCGCCGGCGACGATCGTGTAGGCGGTCTCGCGCCCCTCGCGGCGGTAGAAGACGGTGCGGGTGTCGCGCCCGTCGATCTCGTCGGTGCGGGTGCCCTTGGCCTCCCAGCCGAACTTGGCCTCGAAGTTGGGGAAGCGGACGGTCTCGACCCGGTCGCGCAGGAGCGCCGGCTGGCTGGGGTCCAGCGTGACCGTGGCGGTCGGGGGTCGCGTCGCGGCGGCGAGCATCGTCTGCGTGCTGGGCGCGCCGCCGGCCAGGACGACGACCAGCGCGATCACGACCACCGCGGCCAGCCCGGCCGCCGGCACGAGGATCCGCATCGACGGCATGCGCCACCGCCGCCGGCGCGGCTCGGGCTCGCGCTGCATGGCCTCGATCCGCGAGCGCAGCGCGACGGGCGCCGACACCGACGCGGCCGCCGCGGTGATCGCGGTCAGTCCCGCGCGCTGGCGCTCGAGCGCGCGCGCGAGCCGCACGTCGGACTCGACGCGCGCCTCGACCTCCGCCCGGCGATCCGGCGCCAGGCGGCCGTCGGCAAGGGCTGTGAGGTCGGCCTCTTCGGCCTCGGACAGGGGTGATGGCTCGGACATGTGAGGTCTCGTATGTATTAGACGCCGGAACCTGGCGCTCTATTCCCGGGGCACTACGATCTTTTTTCGTGGAGCGTGACGCCCTGGTGAGCGGCCTGGTCCAGCCCGGCGGCCGCGAGCCGGCTCCAGGAAGGCTCGCGCTCGTGCAGGCGTTCGTCAACACGGTAGACCGTGAGCACGGCCCCGACCTGCTCGACGAGCGCGAAGGGCTGCGCGAGTGGCTGGCCGCGCGCGGGATGCTCGAGCCCGAGCGGACGGTCGCCGACGAGGACCTCGCCGCGGCGCGCGACGTGCGCGAGGCGCTGCGCTCGCTGCTGCACGCCAACAACGGCGCGCCGGAGGAGCAGGGCGCGCGGGCGGCGCTGGAGGCGGCCGCCGCGGCCGCCGGGCTGCGGGCGACGCTCCCGCCGGAGGGACCGGAGCTGGTGCCGTCGCGCGAGGGCGTCGAGGGCGCGCTAGGGCCGCGTCGTCGCCGCCGCCTTCGCGGCGATGCTGGACGGCAGCTGGGGCCGCCTGAAGGCGTGCCCGCGCGACGTGTGCGGGTGGGCGTTCTACGACCGATCGAGCAACGCGAGCGCCACCTGGTGCTCGATGGCGGTGTGCGGCGGGCGTGAGAAGGCAGGGGCGTACTACCGGCGCCACCGCCGCTCCGGCGGCTGACGCGGGTACGCTGGCTCACGTGACGCTCGTCCTGCTCGTCCTCTCGATCGCGATCTACGTCGCGGGCTGCGTGATGCTCGCGTGGGAGGGCCGCCGCGACGCCGCGGTCCTGCTCGCGGTGGTCGGAGGCGTCGGGTTGAGCATCTTCACCATGCCGTGAGCGTCTGTATGGTGCGCGCCATGGATTTCGAGATCGAGCACGACCCGCTTGACCACGCGCACCTCGTGACGGCCTCGGGCGAGCTCGACGTCGCGGCCGCGCCGCAGCTCTCGGCAATCCTGACGATGGGCGCCGCCAGCTCGCAGGGCGTCGTCGTGCTCGACATGGGCGGCGCCACGTTCATCGACTCGACGGCGCTCGGCGTCGTCATCCGCGGCGCCGACCAGCTCAACGGCGCCGGCAAGCGGCTGTACATCGTCGCGCCCGAAGGGCCGGTCAGCCGGCTGCTCGAGCTGACCAACCTCAAGCAGCACTTCTCGGTCTACTCGGACCGCGAGGCGGCCATGTCCGCCGCGTCGCTCACCGCCTCCTAAGCAACGATTCACACAGGCGCTCGCGGCGCCTGTAGGGTTGGCTCAGCTCCGGAAGGGGGAGACGCCGTGGGCACCCTCGAATGGCTCCAGCTGGCTACCGGTGCGAGCTTCGCGCTCGCCGGGCTGATCGCGTGGCGCGTCCGGCCGGCCAACCGCACCGGCGCGATCATGGTCGCCTACGGCGTCGCGACGATGGCGGGCCGCGGGCTCATCCAGACGCTGTGGCCGCCCGCCGTCACCCTCGGGATCATCCTCATGGACGGCGCCGCGATCGTGTTCACGCTGCTGCTGCTCACGTTCCCGACGGGACGCCTGGCGTCGCGCCGTGACTGGCTGATCCTCGGGCCGGTGATGCTCGCTCTCGGGCCGATCGAGCTCGTGTGGCTGGTGTTCTTCGATCTCGACGGGCTCAACCTGCTCGCCTTCTGGCCGAACGAGGACCTCGCGGGCGCGATCGACTGGGTGCAGCGGGTCCTCCTCGGAGGCGCGTCTGCGGCGCTGGTGATCGTCGTCGTACGGCGCTGGCTGCGGGCGAGCCGGCCCATGCGCCGCACGCTCATCCCGGTGCTCGCGGGCGCGGGCGCGCTCGCCGTGGGCACCTTCACCCTGCTGTGGGACAAGATCGCCGGGGCGCGCACCGAGTTCATCGGCTGGCTGACGGCGCTCACGCTGTTCGCGCTGCCGATCTTGCTGCTGGTCAACCTCCTGCGCGCGCGTCTCGCCCGCTCGGCTGTCGGGCAGCTCCTCGTCGACCTGCGCGAGGACAAGGATCCCGCCGCGCTCCCCGCCGCACTCTCCAGGGCGCTCGGCGACCCGAGCCTCGAGCTGGCGTACTGGCTGCCCGAGTACGACGCCTACGCGGACCTCGCCGGCAACCCGGTCGAGCTCCCCGCCGAGGACGCGACGCGGTCGGTGACCGTGCTCGAGCGCGCGGACGGCAGCCGGATCGCCGCGCTGCTGCACGACGCCTCGCTCTACGACCAGCGCGACCTGCTGCGCGAGGTGTCGGCCGCCGCGTCGTTCGCGCTCGAGAACGCGCGGCTGCAGGCCGAGCTACGCGTCCGGCTGGACGAGCTGCACGGCTCGCGCGTGCGCATCATCGAGGCCGCCGACACGGAGCGCCGCCGGCTCGAGCGCGACCTCCACGACGGTGCCCAGCAACGGCTCGTCACGCTCTCGATGTCGCTCGGGGTGCTGGAGCGCCGCCTCGCCGACGACCCCGAGGCGCGGGCGCTCGTCGCCGAGGCGAAGCGGGAGGCGGCCGGGTCGCTGCAGGACCTGCGCGACCTCGCGCACGGCATCCACCCCGCGGTGCTCACCTCGCACGGCCTCGAGGCCGCCCTGGAGTCGCTGGCCGCCGGCGCGCCGCTGCACGTCGGCCTCGACGTCGAGCTCCCGGATCGCCTCCCGGCGACCACGGAGGTGGCCGCGTACTACCTGATCTGCGAGGCGCTGACCAATACCGCCAAGCACGCCCACGCCGACCACGCGCGCATCTTCGTGCGGCGCGAGGAGGACTCGCTGCTCGTCGAGTTCGCCGACGACGGGGTGGGCGGCGCCGACGACAGCGGCTCCGGCCTGCGGGGGCTCGCCGACCGGGTGGAGGCGCTCGACGGCTCGCTGGCCGTGGTCAGCCCGCAAGGCGCCGGGACGCATCTGCGAGCGGAGATCCCTTGCGCGTAGTCGTGGCGGAGGACTCCGCGCTGCTGCGCGAGGGCATCGCGCGCCTGCTCGGGGACGCGGGGTTCGAGGTCGTCGGGCGCTGCCCGAACGCGGCCGACCTGATGCTCAAGGTCGCCAGCTACGCGCCCGACGTCGCGGTGCTCGACATCCGGATGCCGCCGACCTACACCGACGAGGGCATCCAGGCGGCGATGGAGATCCGCGAGCACCATCCGGACACGTCGGTGCTCGTGCTCTCCCAGTACGTCGAGCTGGGGCTCGCGATGCGGCTGTTGTCCGATCGCACCGAAGGCACGGGCTACCTGCTCAAGGACCGCGTCGCCGACATCGACGAGTTCGCCTCCGCGGTCCGCCGCGTGGCGGCCGGCGGCTCCGCGATCGATCCCACGATCGTGTCCCAGCTGCTGGGGCGCGTGCGCGGCTCCGACGACCTCGGCGAGCTGACGCCGCGCGAGCGCGAGGTGCTCGCGCTGATGGCCGAGGGGTGGTCGAACCAGTCGATCGCCGACAAGCTCGTGATCACGCTCCGCAGCGCCGAGAAGCACGTCTCGAGCATCTTCTCCAAGCTCGACCTGCCGGTCACCACCGAGCAGCACCGGCGGGTCCTCGCCGTGCTCCGGTACCTGCGCGGCTGACCGGAAGCGAACCCCGACCCCCCGGGAGACCGCCCCTCCGTACACGGGTGCGCCCCGTGTCGCCCGCGGCCCCGTCACGGGACCCTCGCGGCATGACCACCAGACATGAGGACGGGACCCGCAGGCAGACCGTCGTGCTCGAGGACGCTGCGCCCGTCGCCGCCCCCGAGGCCGTCATCTCGGCCCGCGACGTCGTCCGCCGCTACGGCGAGGGCGACACCGCCGTCGACGCGCTGCGCAGCGTGTCGCTCGACATCGCCCGCGGCAAGCTCACGGCCGTCATGGGCCCGTCGGGCTCGGGCAAGTCGACGCTGATGCACATCCTCGCCGGCCTCGACCAGCCGACCTCCGGCCTGGTCGAGATCGCGGGGACCGACATCACGCGGCTCGGCGACACCGAGCTCACGCAGCTCCGGCGCGACCACATCGGGTTCATCTTCCAGTTCTTCAACCTGCTGCCGATGCTCACGGCGGCCGAGAACATCGTGCTGCCGCTGAAGCTGGCGGGCGGCAAGCCCGACCAGGCGTGGCTGGAGGAGCTGACCACCACCGTCGGGCTCTCGGACCGGCTCTCGCACCGCCCGTCGGAGCTGTCCGGCGGTCAGCAGCAACGCGTGGCCGTGGCGCGGGCGCTCGTCTCCCGCCCGTCGGTGATGTTCGCCGACGAGCCGACCGGCAACCTGGACTCCAGGACCGGCGGCGAGATCCTCGGCCTGCTGCGCGACTCGGTGGACTCCTTCGGCCAGACCACGGTCATGGTCACCCACGACGCGCACGCCGCCGCGATCGCCGACCGGGTGCTGTTCCTGGCCGACGGCGAGATCGTCCGCGACCTGCCGCGCTGCTCCGCCCACCGCATCCTCGAGACGCTCGAGGAGGTGACGCAGCGATGACGGGTGTCGCCCTCAAGGGCCTCGCGGCCCGCAAGGTGCGCGCGCTGCTCACGGCGCTCGCGATCGTCATCGGCGTGTCGATGGTGAGCGGCACCTACATCCTCACCGACACGATGCAGAAGGCGTTCGACGGCATCTTCGAGTCGTCCTACGCCCAGACCGACGCGGTGATCGCGGGCAAGGAGATCGTCAAGGGCTCCACCAGCGGCAACGCGACGGTCCCCGAGTCGCTCCTCACCAAGGTCAAGGCGCTCCCGGAGGTCCAGGACGCCGGCGGCACGATCGCCGCCAACGACGCGAACAAGTCCGAGATCATCGGCCCGGACGGCAAGGTGGTCGGCGGCGCGGGCGGCGCGCCCACGCTGGGCCTGGCCTACGACACCTCGCAGCCGGAGTTCAGCCCGCTCAAGCTCAAGAGCGGCGACTGGGCGAAGGGGCCGGAGCAGGTCGTGGTCGACGCCGGCACCGCGGAGAAGGAGAAGCTGAAGCCCGGCGACACCGTCAAGGTGTCCACGCTCGGCGTCACCAAGCCCTACGAGATCACCGGCGTCGCGACGTTCGGCGACGTGGACTCGCTGGGCGGCGCGACGATGGCCGTGTTCGACCTCCCGACGGCGCGGACGCTGCTGCACAAGGACGGCGTCTACGACGGGATCTCGATCAAGGCCAAGGACGGCGTGTCCGCCGCCGACCTCGTCAAGGAGGTCAAGCCGCTGGTCCCGTCCTCGCTCGAGGTGCAGGACTCCGAGAAGCAGGCGGCGGCCGACGCCAAGGACACGAACGACGGGATGGCCTTCATCCGGTACTTCTTCCTCGGCTTCGGGGCGATCGCGCTGTTCGTCGGCTCGTTCGTCATCTTCAACACGCTGTCGATCACCGTCGCCCAGCGCACGCGGGAGTTCGCCACGCTGCGCACGCTGGGCGCCTCGCGCAAGCAGGTCATGCGGTCCGTCGTCATCGAGGGCCTCGTGATCGGCATCGTCGCCTCCGTGGTCGGCCTGATCGCCGGCCTCGGGATCTACAAGGGCCTCAACGCGCTGTTCGTCGCCATCGGCGCCGACCTGCCCAAGTCCGGCACCGTCATCGAGCCGCGCACGGTGATCGTGTCGCTGCTGATCGGCACGCTGGTCACGCTCGTCGCCAGCGTCATGCCGGCGCGGCGCGCGACCCGGGTGCCGCCGATCGCGGCGGTGCGCGAGGGGGCGGAGCTCCCGGCCTCCAGGATGGCCGCCCACTCGTCGAAGCTGGCCGTCGGCGTGATCGTCGCCGCGCTGGCCGCGATCTCGGCCGGCGTGTTCGCCGATCCCGGCACGCTCGGCGTCGTCGTGCTCCTGGGCGGCGGCGTGATCGGCCTGTTCATCGGCGTCGCGCTGGCCGCGCCGTCGCTCGTGAAGCCGCTCGCGCGGCTGATCGGCTGGCCCGGCCGCCGCACCGGCGGCGTGTCCGGCGAGCTGGCGAGCGCCAACGCGGTCCGGAACCCCGGGCGCACCGCCTCGACGGCCGCCGCGCTGATGATCGGGCTCACGCTCGTGACCGTGGTGGCCGTGCTCGGCGCGGGCCTGCGGTCCTCCGTCGAGGGCGCGGTCACCGACCAGGTGAAGGCGGACTACATCCTCGATCCCGGCGACGGGCTCTCGTTCGGCGCTCCCGAGGGCGACGCCCTCGCGAAGGTCGACGGGGTGGAGACCGCGTCGCAGGTGCGGACCGACATCGCGCTGGTCGGCGGCAAGGAGTCCGACGTCACCGGCATCGACCCGGCGACCATCGGCCGCTTCTACACGTTCGAGGGCCTCGACGAGAAGACCGTCGCGGGCATGGGCGCGAATGACGCCGTGGTCGCGAAGGCGTACGCCGAGGACCACGATCTCTCGACCGGCAGCAAGCTGGCGATCGAGAGCGCGTCGGGAGACAAGCGGACGGTCGTCGTCCGCGGCATCTACGACCCGCCGCAGATCGACCAGATGCTCGGGATGGTCTCGATCACCCAGCAGGCGTTCGACGAGTCGTTCCCGCAGGCCAAGAACGCCTTCACGTTCATCGAGGCCGGGCCCGGCGCCGAGTCCGCGCTCCGCAAGGTGTCCGAGCCGTTCTCCGACGCCAAGTTCCACACGGGCGCGGCGTTCGCCAAGGACTACACGAAGGGGTTCGCGAGCTTCCTGAACCTCCTCTACGTGATGCTGGCGTTCTCCGTCGTCGTCTCGCTGTTCGGGATGGTCAACACCCTCGTGCTCTCGGTGTTCGAGCGCACGCGTGAGCTCGGGATGCTGCGCACGATCGGCATGACCCGCCGGCAGGCGCGCAAGATGATCCGCCACGAGAGCGTGATCACGGCGCTGATCGGCGCCGCGCTCGGGCTCCCGCTGGGGATCCTGCTCTCGGCGCTCGTCACGCAGGCGCTGTCCCAGTACGACGTCGGGATGTCGATCCCGGTCGGGATGCTGGCGGCGTTCACCGTGGTGGCCGTGCTGGCGGGCATCGCCGCGGCAGTGATCCCGGCGCGGCGGGCATCGCGGCTCAACGTCCTCGACGCCCTGCACTACGAATGACCGCCACCGCTCCCGCCCACGGAGCCGCCTCGCCGCGCACGCGGCGGGGCGGGCGGTGGCGGCGGCTCGCCCGCTGGGAGCGCCCGCTCCTGGCGGGCGGGCTCGCGCTCGTCGCGCTGCACCTGCTCGACCTCGCCGTCTCCGGCCCGGCCACCACGGTGGCCGGGGTCGCGGCGATCGTCCTCGTCCCGGTCGCGTGGCTCGCGCTCCAGCCGCGCCTGACGCGGCCCACCCGCTTCGGGCTCGCGCTCGTGGCAGGCGCGCTTGCGATCGGGTTCGGCGTCGTCTCGCACGGCCTGCACGTCGTCAACTCCGGGGCCGACTGGCGCGACGTCACCGGCGTCGGGATGATCGCCGGCGGGATCGTGCTGATCGCGTCCGGCGTCACCGCGCTCGCCGCCGCCGGCTCCGCCCGCCGCTCGCCCGTCCGCATCGCCCTGCACACGGCCGGATGGCTCGGCGGCGCGCTCCTCGTGTACCTGCTCTTGGTGATGCCGTTCGGCAGCGCGCTGCTCATCACGCACGCGCCGCGTTGGGAGATCCAGGAGGCCTCGCTCGGGATCCCGCACGAGGAGGTCGGCATCCGGATGGCCGACGGCCGCCGGCTGGCAGCCTGGTACGTGCCCTCCCGCAACGGCGCCGCGGTGCTGCTCGGCCACGGCTCGGGCGGCAGCCGCGAGCGCGTCGCGGGGCACGTCCGCATGCTCGCCCGCCACGGCTACGGCGTGCTGGCGCTCGACCTGCCCGGCAACGGCGAGAGCGACGGGCACTCGAACGGGACGGGCGACAACGCCCAGCCCGCGGTGACCGCCGCCGTCGACTACCTCACCCGCCGCCCCGACGTCGACGCCCGGCCGGATCGCCGCGTTCGGCAGCTCGATGGGCGGCGAGGTGCTGCTGGAGACCGCGGCCCATGACCCGCGGCTCCGTGCCGTGGTGGCCGATGGCGCCGCCCGGCCGGTCGACGCGCAGGCGGCGAACGACTCGCCGGTCGTCGAGGAGGGCGTGCAGAGCCTCGCGCTGGGGATGGTCAGGGGCATCTCGGGCATGCGGCCGGCGCCCTCGCTGAACGCCCTGATGCCGCGGATCGCGCCGCGGCCGGTGCTGCTGATCGGCAGCGGGGGCGACCCGACCGAGCTCCCGACGATCCGCGTCTACCGCGACCGCGGCGGCGCGACGACCGAGCTGTGGGAGCTGCCGGACACGCCGCACACCGGCGGCCTGCGCGAGCACCCCGCCGAGTACGAGCGCCGCACCACCCGGTTCCTCGACGCGGCGCTGCAAGACCGCGCCCAGCCCGCAGCGGTGACGGCCGACGGTGGTTGAGTCTCCCAATGAGCCGGTTTTCGAAGCCGGCGGCGCTCGCGGTGGTCCTCGCGCTCGCGGCCCCTGCCGCGGCGCCGGCGGGCGTGTCCCCGAACGTCGCCGCGCTCCAGGTGGCGCTGCGCGCCAAAGGCCTCTACGGCGGCTCGGTCGACGGCGTGGCCGGGCCGGGCACCCGCGGCGCGGTCCGTGACTTCCAGCGGCGGCGCGGCCTCGCGGCCGACGGCGTCGCCGGCCCGCGCACGCGGCGGGCGCTCGGCCGCCGCGGGCGCCCCCGTCTCGGCTCGCGCGTGCTCACCGGCGGCGAGCGGGGGTGGGACGTGGCCGGGCTCCAGTTCCTCCTCGCCCGCCACGGGTTCCCGTCGGGCGCGGTCGACGGGGGCATGGGCCCTCGCACCGTCGGCGGCCCTGCGGCGCTTCCAGGCGTGGGCGGGGCTCGGCGCCGACGGCGTCGCCGGCGCGGCCACGCTGCGCGCGCTGCGCCGGCCGCCCCCGCGCTCCGTCCTGCGCTTCGCGCGCCCGATCGCGACCGGGGTCGGCGACCGCTACGGCCCGCGCGGCGCCACGTTCCACACCGGACTGGACTTCCCGGCCGCCACCGGCACGCCGGTGGCCGCCGCGGGCTACGGCTGCGTCGAGTTCGCCGGGCGCACGCCGGGCGGCTACGGGAGGCTCGTGGTCGTGCGCCACCGGCTCGGGATGACCAGCTGGTACGCGCACCTGTCGCGCATCGCCGTCCGCCGCAGGGCGGTGCGTCGTGGCCGGCGACCGGATCGGGCGCGTCGGCTCCAGCGGGCGCTCGACCGGCCCGCACCTGCACTTCGAGCTGCGCGTGCGCGGCGCCGCCGTCGACCCGCTCAGCGGCCTCTAGGCGCGGCCTACTCCGACAGCGTCGCGGTCGCGCCGCGCTCGGAGATCCACTGGCCGATCAGGCCGCGGAAGTGGCCCAGGAAGCGCTCGTGCTCGTGCGGGGGATAGGTGTCGCGGACGGTGCGCACCAGCAGCCGGTCGAAGTCGGCCGAGGTGATCCACTCGAGCACCAGCTCGTCGACGTGCGCGAGCCGGGAGTCGCAGAAGTCGCGGTAGCGGTCGACCTCGAAGTACGCGTCGGCCAGCTCCCGGTACATCCCGAGCTTCTCCTCGTAGGAGAGGTCCTCGCGGTCGCCGATCTCGAAGTAGCGCCGGGTGTCGAGGTCCTGCCGCGGCTCGCGGCCGGTGATCGTGCAGAACGCGCACCACTTCAGCAGCGCGCTCATCGCCCACGGGAAGTAGTAGTGCAGGCTCGTCACCGCGACGTCCGGCGAGGCGTTCGCGTAGTCGATCGGGTGCGCCTCGGTGCCGCGCACGAGCGTCTCGCAGGAGTTGAACTCCCAGCGGAAGAACGCGTTGATCAGGCGCGAGATCGTGACCACCTCGTCGCCGACCTCGGGCGAGAGGAAGTCGTGGCTGACGGCGTAGCGGTCGTGCATCGGCAGATCCGGGCGGAAGTTCATGACCATCGTCTCGGCGCCGATCGACAGCGAGCGGGCGAACACGTCGAAGCCGTCGACCGCCGCCTGCAGGTGCATCAATCGCTGGCCGGACTCGTCGTAGGCGCGGTGCAGCTCGGCGGAGTCCTTGATGTGGCTGACGCCGATCCACTGGCCGCCGTCGTAGGGCTTCATGAACAGCGGGTAGCCGATCTCGGCCGCGATCTCGTCGAGGTCGAACGGCTGGTTGTACTTGGCCGCCGTGTAGGCGAAGCGCTCGTTGTCGGGCGGGTTCTTGTGCGGGACCAGGACGGTCTGCGGGACCTTCAGTCCGAGCCGCAGCATCGCGCAGTAGGCCGCGTGCTTCTCCATCGACTGGAACGTGAACGGGCTGTTGAGCAGGTACACGTCGTCCATCAGCGCGACCTTCTTGAGCCACTCGCGCGGAAGGTAGTACCAGTAGGCGAGCCGGTCGACCACGAGGTCGTAGCGCGGCTTGTCGCGCAGGTCGAACGGCTCCATCGTGATCCGCTCGGTCTCGACGCGGTGCGTGACGCCGCCGGCGTCCTCGATCGGCCCGAGCCGCGAGACGAGCGTCTCGAACGCGGTCGGCCAGTCCTCCTCGGTGCCGAGCAGGAGCCCGACCCGGTGCTTGGTCTCGTCGGCCATCAGCAGAACCGTCTCAGATGATGGGCCAGCTGTGCTCTCCAGGACGGCCAGTCGTGCGGGACGTCGTGCCCCCAGAGGTCCAGCTCGCAGCGGATGCCCTTGTCGTGCAGCAGACCGGCGAGCGCCTGGGTGCTTCGCAAGCGCGCCCGTGGAGTCCTCCCACATGCCCTGCCCGCAGACGAGCAGCACGCTCAGCCGGCCGCGCAGCCAGTCGAGGTGGTCGCCGCCGGCGTTGGCGAGCGAGTCGAACGGGTTGTTGAAGTAGGCGGCGTCGCCGCGCTCGCCCCAGGCGTTCCAGGTCGACGGGTCGTAGTTGCCCGACAGCCCGAGCGCGAGCGGGAACGCGTCGGCGCGCCGCAGCGCGAAGTTGACCGCGTGGAAGGCGCCCAGGCTCACGCCGAGCGTGGCGATCTCCTGCGGGCCGCCGCAGTCTTCGTGGATGAACGGCACCACCTGCTCGAGGATCCACGACTCGTAGCGCTCGTGCGCGCGGGCGCGCTCCTCGATCGGGATCGACGCGTTCGACCACGAGGCGCCGTCGAAGGAGTCGACGCAGTAGAGCTTCGCCCGGCCGCCCTCGATCAGCTCGCCGAGCGCGTCGATCACGCCGCGGTCGGCGTACTCCCAGGCGTTGCCGCGCTCGGCCGGGAAGGCCAGGAAGGGGCGGCCCCAGTGGCCGTAGGCGACGACGTTGCCGGCCGCGCCGATGGCCGGCGAGTACAGCTCGGCGTGGCGCCCCGTCACCACAGCTGCGCCAGCAGGCCGGTCAGGTGCGGGTGCAGCGCGTCCCTCCAGGCCGTGTAGTTGTGCATGTCGTCCATCACGTGCAGGGGCGCGCCGAGCGTCGCGGCCATCTGCCGGTTGTTCTCGTAGTTCTCCTCGGCCCGGCCGCAGGTCAGCACCATCGCAGCCTGCTCGTCTCCTCGCCCGCTCGCGTGCACCTCGGCCACGAAGGAGGTCACGCGCGCCCAGCGGGGGAAGCCGCGCTCCTGGATGTCGTGCTCCGGCGTGAAGAAGCTGCCCGACTGCAGGAACAATCCGGCGAACGCGCCCGGGTGGCGGCGCTCGGCGTGCAGCATCGCGAGCGCGCCGAGCGAGGCGCCCATCGCCACCGGCGCCCCTTCCACGGCCACCTCGGCGGCCACCGCCGGCAGCACGCCGCGCACCAGCGCGCCCGCATACAGCGGCGACGCGGAGTACCACTCGTTGCGCGGCCCGGGCGCGAGCAGCGCGACGCGGTGGGGCGGCAGCGTCCCCTCGGCGATCATCGCCGCGCAGTAGTCGGTCAGGCCGGCCAGCTCGGCGTACTCGGGCCCGTCGTTGGCCACCAGCAGCGGCAGCGGATCGCCGTCCTCGGCGTCCGCGGGGCTCCAGAGCGCGACCGCCACGTCGCGGCCGAGGCCGCGCCCCGGCGCCGTCAGCTCGCGCAGCCCGCCCTCCGCCCGCGGCTCGCCGAGCCACGGCGGCGGCTCATAGCCCTCCAGCAGCAGCACCGACTTCTCCCCGAAGGCCCCGGGCGCGCGCAGCGGGTTCTCCGGGTCGCAGATCCACTCGCTGCCGCCGTCGGCGTGCACGAGCTCCAGCTCGTACTCGAGCCGGGAAACAGTCCCGCCCACCCGCGCGCCGACGTCCAGCGTCCAGTCCTCGCCGTCGCGGCGGTACTCGAGCGTCCCCGGCAGGTCCGAGCGCAGCCGCACCGCCGCGTACCGCTCCTCAGGGTCGGCGAGGCGCAACACTGCGGAACAGGCCTACCAATGCACGCCCTTCATGAGGTGCGACAGCGCCACGGCCTCGCCCGAGGCGCGCTCGTTCTCGTCCTTCTTCCCGCTCGCCGCCGCCGACTCCGGGAAGACGTTGTAGGCCATGTGCAGGATCTGGTCGACGGCCTTCGGCGCGAGCGCGTAGAGGACCTCGCCGAACGTGCCGAGCCGCGTGTTGATCTGCTTCGGCTTGGCGCGGATCGCCTCGCAGATGAGGTCCGCCGCCTCGTCGGGGGAGATCGTCGGGAACTGGTCGTAGAGCTTCGTCGGAGCGATCATCGCCGTCCGCACGAGCGGCATGTGGATCGTCGTGAACGTGATGTTGTCGCCGATCGTCTCGGAGCTCACCACTCGCGTGAACGCGTCCAGCGCCGCCTTCGAGGCCACGTAGGCCGAGAACCGCGGCGGGTTGGTCTGGACGCCGATCGAGGAGACGTTGACGACATGGCCGAAGCCGCGCTCCTTCATGTGCGGCAGCAGGCCGAGGATCAGCTTGATCGTGCCGAGGTAGTTGAGCTTGATCGTCCGCTCGTAGTCGTGGAAGCGGTCGATCGAGAGCATCACCGAGCGCCGGATCGAGCGGCCCGCGTTGTTGACGAGCATGTCGACGACGGCGTGCTCGGCGAGGATCGTCTCCACCAGGGCGTCGATCGAGTCGTTGTCGGAGAGGTCCGCCGAGTAGGCGTAGGCGGTACCGCCGTCGGCCACGATCTCGTCGCGGAGCTCCTCGAGCTTGTCCAGCGAGCGGGCGACCAGGATCGGGATCCCGCCCGCGGCGGCGATCTTGACCGCCGCGGCGCGGCCGATGCCGCTCGACGCGCCGGTGATGACCACGGTGCGTCCGTTGACGGCGCCTTCGAACGAGCGGTCCTTGAACAGGTCCGGGTCCAGGTTGCGCTCCCAGTAGTCCCAGAGCTTGTAGGCGTAGGAGTCCAACTCGGGCAGCTCGATCCCCGATCCCGCGAGCGCGCGCTTGGTGTCGCGCGAGTCGAACTTCGGGGTGAGGGCGATGTCGTCGAGGATCTCGTCGGGGATCCCGAGGTCGGCGAGCACGGACTTGCGCACGCCCTTGAGCGCGGGGATCTGCATCGCGTAGCTCAGGACGCCCTTGGGGAGCATGCTCGTGAGCTTCTTGTCCACGCGCATGACGGCGTGCGGCGCGTGCCCGGCGCGCGCGAAGGTGTTGATCGCGTCGCCCGAGCGGATCCCCTTCGGGTCGATGATGTGGAAGGCCTGCCCGTCGAGGCCCTCCTCGTGCGCGATGTGGTCGATCGCGGCGGCCACGTAGTCGACCGGGACGAGGTTCGTCCAGCCCCACTCGATCGAGACCAGCGGCGCCCACTGGGGCAGCGCGGTGCGCAGCTTCTGCAGCACCTTGAAGAAGTAGTAGGGGCCGTCGATCTTGTCCATCTCGCCGGTCTTCGAGTTGCCGACGACGATCGAGGGGCGGTAGACGCGCCAGGCGCCCTGGACCTTCTCCCGGACGATCTTCTCTGCCTCGAACTTGGTCCGGTGATAGGGCGTGTGCAGCTCCTGGCCCTCGTCGAACATGTCCTCGGTGAAGTGGCCCTTGTAGCGGCCGGCGACGGCGATCGAGGAGACGTGCTGGAAGACGCCCGCCCCGACGTCGTTGGCGAGCTGGACGGCGTTCTGCGTGCCGCCGACGTTGAGCAGCGCGTTGCGCGTCTCGTCCGCGGTCATGTCGTAGATCGCCGCGAGGTGGAAGAACTGGTCGACGCCGGCCAGCGCCTTGCGGTCCTCCTCGGAGACCCCGAGCATCGGCTCGGAGAGGTCGCCGACCACCGGCTTGACCCGGTCGCCGCCGCCCCAGCGCTCCATCAGCGCGTCGAGCTTCTCGCGCGACTCCTCGCGGACGAGGACGTACACGTCCCCGTCGCGCTGCAGCAGGCGCTCGACCAGATGCCGGCCGATGAAGCCGGTCGCGCCCGTCACGAAGTAGCTCACTCGGTTCTCCTCCTCGGACCCTTCATTGGTCCGGGAGCCTAGTTGATTGATTCCACGACTCCGCACCGTGGTGACGGCGCCGGATCGGCGCCGGATCGCCACCCGCACCCTCGAAAATGCTGGCGCATTCCCTTCGGATGCGTGCGCCGCCCGGCATCCGCCCGGCGCCATCCCCACGGCACGGGCCTCGTGGAATCAATCAACTGACCGGCGTAGCGCACACGCACCCGCACGGTGCGCGTGTGGCCCGTCTCGTACGGGAATCCGGGCGCGCGGCGGATCCGGGCGCGGAACAGGAACGTCCGCCCGCGGGCGCCGCCGGTCTGGAACCGGTAGCCGGCCTTGAAGGTGCCGCGGCGGCTGCTCGTCGTGTCGGCGAACGTCATCCACTTGCGGGTGCCGCGCGCCTTGCCCTGCAGCACGATCGGCACGCCGCCGCGGCGGAAGCCCTTGAGCCGGCCGCGCAGCGTGAGGCGGCGCCCGACGCCGATCGAGCGCGAGCTCGCGTGCAGGCTGCCCGCGGCGCGGGCGCGCAGGGTCAGGTAGCCGTTGGCGGCGAAGCGGGCGTCGTTCTCGCGGGCGCGCCACGCGATGTGCAGCTGCCGCGAGGCGCGCGCGCGGACCGTGAGGCGGAAGCTGCCGTCCGAGCGGGTCTTGACCGACTTGCGGTCGAACGAGCGGGCGCCCTGGCGCAGGTCGCGGGTGAGCAGCCGCAGCGTGGCGCCGCCGATCGGCTGGCCGTCGGCATTGAGCAGGCGCCCGCGGATCCCGGCCTTCTTCCCGTAGCTCACCGTGCGGCGCTTCTTCTTCGTGGCCGAGAAGCGCCACACGATCCGGCCGGGCTCCTTCGCGTTGGTGCCGTTGGCGTCGCCGCGGTCGGAGGGGGTGACGACGTCGACCGTGTACGGCCCCCGGTCGAGCACGTTGCCGCCGACGTCGACGACCCGCACGACGAGCGCGCGGCGCCCGACCTGGAGCGAGCTCGGCCGGACCGTCTCGCGCGAGAGGTCGGCACAGGGCTTCGGCAGGCGGAACGAGCACGCCGACCCGCGGTCGCTCTTCTGCCCGGCGGCGTAGTTCTCCGATCCGACGACGCGCGGCGCGGCGGGATCGGTGACGTCGAGGATCTCGACGCGCCCGACGCCGGCGTTGTCGCTCGCCGTGAGGGTCACCGGGTCCGAGCCGTCGCGCCCGCCGCCCGAGAGCAGCCCGCCGGCCTCGACCGACGAGGAGGGAGCGGTGAAGTCGTTGACCGTGATCTGCGCGCCGTAGACGACGTGGAACACCCGCCCGCCGGGGCCGATCTGGCAGGCCGTGCCGCCGTAGCAGCCGACGCGCAGCAGCAGCGTGCGGCTGTCGTTCTTATAGGCGGCGAGCGCCGGGAAGTTGGCCCGCGTGACCCGCCCGCGCGCGATGTGCGCCGGACTCGATTGGTAGCCGTACCAGCTCTTCTGAGCGTGCAGCCGATCGCGGACGGCGTTGTTGTAGAAGCCCGCGCCGGCGAACACGATCCCGCCGAGCTGGTACAGCGCGAACGGCTTCTGACGCTTGTCCACGACCGGGCTGTCGTAGTCCAGCTGGCGCTCGAGCGAGAAGTCGGTGATCGCCGTGCCCGCCGGGCTGGTGTAGCTGAGGCCGCCGACGGCGCCGGCCGGCACGCCCTTGCCCGGGTCGATGCGCATCCCGATCAGCGTGTTCTTCGACGGGCAGGCGGTGTCGACGACGACGTTGCCGGCCGCGAGCGGCGACCACGACTTGTTGTCGTACGCCTTCCCGTTGACGGTGCACGCGTAGGCGCTGTACGTGCCCGCGGAGGCGGGGGCGGCGGAGAGCAGCGCGGCCGCGGCGCACGCGACCAGGACCGGCACGAGTCGCCGCATCAGCGGACCCTCACTCTCGCGGTGCGCGAGTAGCCGCCCCAGTAGGCGTAGCCGCTGTCGCGCTCGATCTTGACCCTGAACTGGAACGTGCGGCCGCGCGAGGACGGGTCCTGGAAGCGGTAGGAGAGGCGGATCAGGCCCTTGCGGCTGACCGTGCCGTCGGCGAACGTGCGCCAGCGCCCGTGCGAGCCCGCGCGGCCCTGGGCGACGATGTCGATGCTGCGCCGAGGGCGCTTGCCGGCGAGGCGGCCGTAGAGCTTGACCCGCTGGCCGATCGACGCGGTGCGCGGGCGGGACTTGAGCGTCGCCGAGGCGCGCGCGAGCAGCGTGACGTAGCCGTTGGCGGCGTAGCGCGCGTCGTTGACGTGCGAGCCCCACGCGAACTGGTACAGGCGCGACGCGTAGGCGGTCGCCGTGTACTTGAAGCGGCCCTGCGCGTCGGTCGTGACGTAGGTGCGCAGCTTCGCGTCGTCGTCGTCGAGATCGCGGGTGAGCACCGCGACGCGAGCGCCGGCGATCGGCTGGCCGGCGTCGTTGAGCAGCTGGCCGGCGATCGGCGCCTTGGAGAGGAACCCGATCGTGCGGCGCGTCTTGTGGGAGCCGGTGGTGAAGCGGACGCTGACCCGGCCGCCCTCGGTCGCGCCGGCGCCGTTGAGCGCGCCGCGGTCGGACGGCGTGGTCACGTTGAGGTCGTACGGCCCGCGGTCGATCGCGTTGCCGCCGGTGTCGACGGCGCGGACGAGCAGCTTGCGGCGGCCGGTCTGCAGCGACGTCGCGCGCAGGTACTCGCCGTAGGAGAGCTGCGGGCACGGCGCGGCGAGGCGGAACGAACAGCCCGCGCCGCGGTCGGTCTGGACCCCGCCGGCGTAGTCCTCGCTCCCGACGACGACGGGCGTGCCGGTGACGTCGATCAGCTCGACCCTGCGGATGCCGGAGGCGTCGCTGACCTTCACGCGCACCGGGTCCGAGCCGGCGACGTCGCCGCCGCGCAGCAGCCCGGACGCGTCGACGGTGAGGTCGCGCGGGGCGGTCGGGTCGTTGACGTCGATCTCGGCGCCGCGGACGTTGTTGGCGATGTTCGCGCCGCCGGCAGAGCCGCACGGCGAGCCGCCGTTGGTGCAGCCGATGCGGACGGTGAGGCTGCGCGAGCCGCCGCCGTAGCCCGCCAGCGCGGGGAAGGAGGCCTTCGAGACCGTCACGATGCCGGTGTCGGCGTTGCCCTCCGGATAGCCGTACCAGCGGCCCTGGGCGTGCAGCTTGTCGCGCGTGCCCGCGGGGTAGCGGCCCGCGCCCTCGATCGCCGTGCTCCCCAGCACCGTGGTCACGTAGTACGGGCCGGGTGCCGTCTCTGCGCCGGGTTGCGGTAGATGAGCCGCTTGGTCAGCCGGAAGTCGACGATGCCGGTACCGGACGGGGCGAGGAACTCCAGCGCCGCGTGGTTGCCGGCGCCCGTGCGCGCGCCCGGGGTCTGGTTGAGCCCGATGTTGGACCCGGCGGCAGGGCAGTCCTGGTCGGCAGTGATGCCGCCGACGTTCCCCGTCAGCGCCCAGGAGCGGTTGTCCCACCGCGTCCCGGCCGCGTCGCAGGCGTACACGGTGTACACGCCCGCCTGCGCCGCGCCCGCGATCGACAGCAGAGCGATCGCCGCCAGCAGCGGCGCGAGGACCTTCACCCGTCTTCTCATCCGGACGCTCAATACCCGGATGCGCCGGGAAGTTGCGCGACGCGGTCAGACGCCGGTGTCGCGGCCCCCGCGGCCCTCGCCGCCGGCGAAGCGCCCGGCGCCACGGAGCGCGGTGTCGAGCACCTCGCGGCCGAGCCGAGCCTCCAGCGCGAGCCCGTCGTCGAGCGGCAGCCCGAGGCCGTCGAGCAGCGCGCGCCGGTCGGAGAGCATCGTGTCCTGCGGGAAGGCGGCCAGCCCCTCGGCCATCTCCAGCGCGCGTTCGAGATGCGCGCCGGGCGGCACGACCTCGGTCACGATCCCCAAGTCGCGCGCCTCGGGCGCGGAGACCATCCGGCCGGTCAGCACCAGGTCCAGCGCGCGGCCCTGCCCGGCGATCCGCGCGAGCCGTTGCGTCCCGCCGTCGATCAGCGGGACGCCCCAGCGGCGCTCGGCGCAGCCGAAGGTGGCGTCGTCGGTGGCCACGCGCAGATCGCACCAGAGCGCCAGCTCGAAGCCGCCCGCGAGGCAGTAGCCGGAGATCGCGGCGATCGCGGGCTTGGGGGAGGTGAGGCGGGTGAAGCCCAGCGGCCCGCCGGGGAGATCGGGATCGAGCGTGTCGATCGCCTTCAGGTCGGCGCCGGCGCAGAACGCCTGCTCGCCGGACGCCGGTGAGCACCAGCACGCGGGCGTCGTCGTCGGCGCAGAAGCGCTCGAACGCCTCCAGCAGCGCGGCGGCCGTCGGGCCGTCGACCGCGTTGCGGCGCTCGGGGCGGTCGATCGTGATCAGCGCCGCCGGGCCGCGGCGCTCGTAGAGGACGGGCGTGGCTACCAGCCGCCGCGCAGGTCGGCGCGGGACTTGCGCGCCTTCTCCGCTGCCTTGCGGCGGTCCTTGCGCTTGTCCAGCCGCCACATGATCAGGCTCATCACCAGCACGAACGTGGGGAAGAACGCGATCAGGAAGAAGCCCGCGTTGGTGATCACCTTGTCGTTGGACTCTCCCCACAGGCCCTCGCCGCCGTCGTGGCCGCCGGCGGCCATCGCGGCCGGGGCGATGAGGGCGAGGAAGGTGAGGGTGAGGAGGGTGGTCCGCAGCGCTCGCATCGGCGCGGAGGATACCTATCCTCGAAGCACATGGCCGTCGTCATCGCGTCAGATCTCGCCAAGGACATGGTGGGGACCCCGCTGCTGCGGGGCGTCTCGTTCCGGCTCGAGCGCCGGGACCGCATGACCCTGTCCGGGCGCAACGGATCCGGCAAGACGACGCTGCTGCGGATGCTCGCCGGCGAGACGTCGGTCGACGGTGGCGAGCTGATGCTCTCCAAGGGCGTCCGGGTCGCGCTGCACGACCAGCGGCCGCCGCGCGACCGCGGGCTCAGCCTGCGCGACTACGTGCTCTCCGGGGCCAAGGACCTGCTCGCGCTCGAGGAGCGCCTGTCCGCCCTGGAGCTGGCGATGGCCGAGGGCGACACCTCCCCCGCCACGCTCGAGGCGCTACTCCACGGCGCAGTCCCGGCTCGAGCACGCCGGCGGCTACAACTGGCGCGAGGCCATCAACTCCACGCTGCACGGGCTCGGCTTCCGCGACGGCGACCTGGAGCGCAGCCTCCAGACCTTCTCGGGCGGCGAGCTGACCCGGGCCTCGCTGGCCCGCGCACTGGCGGGCGACCCCGACCTGCTGCTCCTCGACGAGCCGACCAACCACCTCGACATCGAGTCGCTGGAGTGGCTCGAGGGCCACCTCCAGACGCTCGACGCCGCCGTCGTGCTCGTGGCGCACGACCGCTGGTTCCTGGAGGCGGTCGGCACCTCGGTGCTGGAGCTCGAGGGCGGCCGCGCGAAGTTCTTCAAGGGCACCTGGCACGCCTGGCGCAAGGAGGCCGCCGCCCGCGAGCTGGCGCTCGGGCGGGCGATCGAGAAGCAGGAGGCCGAGATCGCGCGGCTGGAGCGGTTCGTCGACCGCTTCCGCGCGGGCACGCGCGCGCGCCAGGCGCAGGCACGCGTGAAGAAGCTCGACAAGATCGACAAGATCGAGCGCGACCCGCGCGACGGCAAATCGCTCGGCTTCGCCTTCAAGCCGCCCGAGCGCTCGGGGCGCGTGATCTTCGAGGTCGAGGACGGCAGGCTCGAGATCGGCGACCGGACGCTGCTCGAGCACTTCGAGCTGTGGCTGGAGCGCGGCGAGCACGTGTCGCTGATCGGGCCCAACGGCACCGGCAAGACGACGCTCATCCACACGCTCACCGGCGAGCACGCGCTGACGGCGGGCAAGCTGCGGCGCGGCCACAACGTCAAGGTCGGGCTGCTCTCCCAGCACGCCGAGGAGCTGGGCGCCAAGGGCGCGCGCACCGTCATCGAGGCGGCCCAGCGCTCGACCGGGCTCAAGCCCAACGAGGCGCGCTCGCTGCTGGGGCAGTTCCTGTTCAGCGGGGAGGCGGCCGAGAAGCCGCTCGACGGGCTCTCGGGCGGCGAGCGGCGCCGGCTCTCGCTGGCCATCCTCGTGCACTCGGGCGCCAACGTGCTGGTGCTCGACGAGCCGACCAACCACCTCGACCTCGAGAGCCGCGAGGCGCTCGAGGCCGCGCTGCAGCAGTTCCCGGGCTCGCTCCTGCTGGTCTCCCACGACCGCGCGCTGCTCGACGCCGTCGGCACCCGCACGGTGGCGGTCGAGGACGGCACGCTGCGCTCCTACGTCGGCGGCTGGCCCGAGTACCTGCGCGTGCGCGAGGAGCGCGCGGAGGCCGAGCGGACCGCCAAGCGGGCCAAGCCGGCCAAGGCGCCGCCGCCGAAGCCCAAGGAGCCGGGTCCGTCGAAGAACCAGCAGCGGCAGGCCAAGAAGATCGAAGCCGAGATCGAGGCGGCGGAGACCGAGCTGCGTCAACTCGAGGAGGAGCTCGCCGACCCCTCGGCCTGGAACGACCCGCGCACGGCGGCGAAGTCGACCAAGCGCCACGAGCAGGCCAAGCGCGCAGCTTCAGACGCTGTACGCCGAATGGGAGGCGGTCGCCGGCTAGAGCGGCAGGGGGCCGCGCTCCTTGACCGTGCGCAGCGCGAAGTTGGAGCGCACGTCGGCGACGTTGGGGAGCTTCAGGAGCGTGTCGAACATGAGGCGCTCGTAGGCGGCGAGGTCGGCGACGACGACCTCGAGCAGGAAGTCGGCCGAGCCGGAGACGATGTGGGCGGAAACGACCTCCGGCGAGCCGTTGATGGCGTCGGTGATCGCCGCCGCGGTGCGGTCCGAGTGGCCGTCGACCTTGACCTCGACGAACACCGTGAGGCCGAGCCCGGCCCGCTGGCGGTCCACCACCGCGCGGTAGCCGGAGATCACGCCGTCGCGCTCGAGCGCGCGCAGGCGCCGCAGGCACGGCGAGGGGGAGAGGTGCAGACGCTCGGCGAGCTCGGCGTTGGTGATGCGGCCCTCACGCTGCAGGATCGCGAGCATCTTGCGGTCGGTGGCGTCCATGGGGCAGATCATTGCGCACAGGGCGCCCGTAGAGGCATGGAAGAGCACCACATGCCCTCCGATCGGCGAGATCATCCTCTGGTGACCACGCGCTCCGCCACCGCCCTCTACGTCGGAGCCGTGCTCGGCCCGGGCGTGCTGATCCTGCCGGGGCTCGCCGCCGAGGTCGCGGGCCCGGCGTCGGTGCTGGCGTGGGCGGCGCTGCTCGCGCTGTCGGTGCCGCTGGCGATCACCTTCGCCGTGCTCGGCGTGCGCTTCCCCGAGGCGGGCGGGACGGCCGCCTACACGCGCGCCGCGTTCGGCGCCCGGGCGGGCGAGGTCACGGGCTGGTGCTTCCTCACCGGCGTCGTGATCGGCGCCCCGGCGGTCGCGCTGATCGGCGGGTTCTACGTCGCCGAGCTGCTGCACGCCGGCCGCGAGGCGGCAGTCGTCGCGGCGGCCGGGATGATCGCCGCCGTCGTCGCCGCGAACGCGTTCGGCGTGCGCGCCTCCGCCCGGCTGCAGCTCGGCCTCGCGGGCGTGCTCGCCGCGCTCCTGCTCGTCGCCGTGGTGAGCGCGCTGCCGGAGAGCCGCGCGGAGAACTGGACGCCGTTCGCGCCCAACGGCTGGTCGTCGGTCGGCGAGGCCGCGAGCCTGCTGATGCTCTCGTTCATCGGCTGGGAGGCCGTCTCGCACCTGGCGGGCGAGCTGCGTGACCCGCAGCGCCAGCTCCCGCGCGCGATCTTCGCCGCGCTCGCCGTGGTCGTCGTGCTCTACCTCGGCCTTGCGATCGCGACCGTCGGCGTGCTCGGCACCGCCGCGCCGTCGGACGTCCCGCTCGCCGACCTGATGGCCGCGGGCTCGGCGAGACGGCCGCACGGTCACCGCCGGCCTCGCGGTGCTGCTGACGATGGGCGCCATGAACGCGTACATGGCCGCCGCCGCCCAGCTCGCCGGCGCGCTGTCGCCGCGGGCCCGTCCTCGCGGTCACGCTGGCCTTCATCGCCGCCGTCTCGGCCGTCCTGCTGGTCCCGCTGGCGGCCGGCGTGCTCGGCGTCGAGGGCCTGATCAAGGCGTGCAGCGCGTCGTTCGTGGCGGTCTACGTCGCGGCGACCGCCGCGGGCGTCCGGCTGCTCACCGGCGCCGCGCGGCGGTGCGCCGCGGTCGCGTTCGTCGCGGTCGTCGCCGTGCTGGCCTTCTCGGGCCCGTACGTGCTCGTCCCGCTCGCGGTCCTCGCAGCGCACCGGCTGCACGCGGCCTGGCGCCGCTCTGTCATCCGATGAGTACGCTTCAGCGCCCGTGCGGAGCGTCCTCATCGCGTGTCTCGCGCTGCTCGCGACCGCCGCACCGGCGTCCGCCGCGACGTTCGCCGAGCAGGCGTTCACGGCCACGCCCGGTGACGACATCGCCACCTGCCTGAGGCCGACCGGCGCGCCCGGCGGGCTGGCCCAGATCGGACCGCTCGGGCGGCGCACGACCGCCACCGATCTGCTGCGCGTCACAGGCGGTGGCACGGCGCTCGTGGGACGGGTGCGGCTGGGCCTGCTGACCGACTGTCCGGTCGTCGCGGAGGCCGGCGGCGCCGCCGTAGTGGCCGCGCCGGTCGTGATGCCGGGGCGGGCCGGGGCGATCGAGCTGCGCGTCGCCGTGCGCGATCCGGGCGGGTCGTTCAGCGGCCCCGTGCCGCTCCAGCGGGGTGACCTGGGGTTGGCCGCGCAGGCCGTCGCGATCGCGCCCTCGGGGGCCGCCGTCGTGGCGTGGATCCAGCGGCGCGGCGGAGATCGGGCGCGGGTGATCGCGTTCCGGCGCGCGCCGGGCGGGAGCTTCGGCCCCGTCGAGCCGTTGACGCCGTGGCGAAAGGACGACCTGTTCGAGGACGCCATCGCGGTCGCGGCGATCACGCCCGACGGCCGCGCGACGGTCGCCTGGACCCGGGCGGCGGGCCGGTTCGGCGGCGGCGCCGCGGTCGAGACCGTCACCGCAGCGGCCGGCGAGCGGTTCGGTGGACCGCAGCGACTCGCGACGCGCGTGACGCAGGCCGACGGCCCCGCGCTCGCCGTCGCACGCGACGGCTGGGCGCTGCTGGCGTTCACCGGCGACGAGGAGACCCGCGTGTTCGAGCGCCCGCCCGGCGCGAGCGCCTTCCGGCCCGCGGCGCGCTTCGAGCGCGTCCCGAATGGGGAGGGGGAGCCCGTGGTGGCCGTGCGCGACGGCGGAGGCGGTGTCGTCGCGTGGCGGAGCACGTTCGAGCACGGCGTGGCGGCCACAGTCCGCCCCGCGGCCGGTGCGTTCGCAAAGC
Organism: uncultured Solirubrobacteraceae bacterium; assembly: GCA_963723395.1. Taxonomy (GTDB): domain Bacteria; phylum Actinomycetota; class Thermoleophilia; order Solirubrobacterales; family Solirubrobacteraceae; genus DATFQI01. The sequence goes on from CAVRQL010000021.1 coordinate 675,763, forward strand.
CGCGCACGGCGGCCGCGGACGGCGGTGACCCGGGAGGCTTCAGCGTCGCCACGGCGGTGTTCGTCGCCCTTCCCGACGAGAGCGGCCCGTTCGCGCCCGTCGACCAGCACGGCGGGCGTTTGCGCCTCGCCCTCGCCGACGGCGGCGAAGTGGTCCTGTCGTGGCTCGACGAGCGGCGGCTCGGAGTCGACCACATCAGGGCTCCGCGCGCGGCGGTCGGGACGCTCGACGGCGGGCTCGGCCCTGCGGAGCGGCTCGGCGGGACGGTGCGGATGGCCAACGGCGCTGCTCCGCTCCGCCTCGAGGACGGCCGCGCGGCGGTGGCTTGGACGGACAACCTCAGCTCGAGCCAGCTGATCGACTTCCCGCGCGCGGCCGGGCGCCGGCACGTCGCGATCGCCGGCGCGCCCGCTCCGGCCGGCCAGCCGCCGCCGGCCACCCGCGTCACCGTGCCGCGCGGTCAGCGCCTGTACAGGGACGAGCCGCTGCGGGTGTCGGTTCGGTGCGCCGCCGCCTGCGACCTGCGTGCCGTGGCCCGGCGTCGCCGTGCGGGCGTCGTGGCCCGCGGCGACGGGCGGCTACGCGGCGCCGGGCGCGCCCTGCTGCGCCTGTACCCCGGCCCGGGCCCGGAACGGCCGTGGGCGAACGGCCCGTTCACGGCGGTGGTCCGGGTGAGCGCTCCCGGCGCTTCACAGGTCGCGCGGACGGTCGCCCGGTTGCGGGTGACGCCGAGGCGGGCGCCGCCGTTCGCGCGGCCGCACGGCGTCGTGGCGCGCCGCCGCGGTGGCCGCGTGGTGGTGACCTGGAGCACCGCGATCCGGGCGCGGCGGGTCTTCTACGACGTCTGGGGCCGCAGGACCCGCGCGCAGCGGCTGCGGGCAAGCGAGTTCCCCCTCCCCCGGACCGTGCCCGGCCGGGGCCGCCGGAGCTTCAGGGTGACCCTGAAGCCGCGGCGGCCCCGCGACGTGCGCTGGGTGGAGCTGACGGCCACGGCGCGCGACCGCCCCTACCGCAGCGCGCGCGTCGTCGTTCCCGTCAGCGCCTGAACACGCGGTGCCGCACCGCCACCGCGGTGTCGGGGTTGTCGGCGAACACGCCGTCGACCCCGAGCCGGAAGAAGAGCGCCAGCTCGGCCGGCTGATCGCCGCGCGCCGCCGGGTCGTCGCCCTCCTGGAAGTCCGCCGGGAGGAACGTGTTCTCCGGGCGGAACGTGTACGGGTGCACGACCAGCCCGGCCCGGTGCGCGTCGCGCACCAGCGAGGTCGGCGGCAGCAGCGCGGTTCTGCGCGTCGCGCGGGACGATCTGGTTCTTGTCCGGGCCGAGGCCGTCGGCGTACTTCGCCACGTCCTTGAGGCCGCGGGCGCTGGTGATGTCGGCGTAGGTGCGCGGGTCGCCCTTGACGGTGAAGTCGTACGGCTGGCCCGTCGCGCTCGTCAGCTGCACGAGCGGCACCTTGGTCTTGCGGTTGAGCTCCTGCAGGTTGGAGACCTCGAAGGACTGGACGAACACCTTCGACGAGCGCGGTCGAGGCCGTTGGCCTTGAGCGTCGCGACGCAGCGGCTCCTCGAGCGAGCAGCCGGTGCGAGTCGAAGTACGTCGGGTGCTTGGTCTCGGGGTAGATCCCGACGCCTTCCTTCTTGGCGAGGTCGATGACCTCCTGGAACGTGGGGATCTGGAAGCGGCCGTTGAAGGTCGCGTTGGCCGGCCGGATCGCGGGGATCCGCTCGACCGCGCGCAGGGTGCGCAGCTCGGCGAGCGTGAAGTCGTCGGTGAACCAGCCGGTCGTCGCGACGCCGTCGATCTCCTTCGTGGTCCGGCGGGAGGCGAACTCCGGGTGCTGCGCGACGTCGGTGGTGCCCGAGATCTCGGGCTCGTGGCGCGCGACGAGCTTGTGGTCCTTGGTCGACACGAGGTCGGGCTCGATGTAGTCGGCGCCCATGCCGATCGCGAGCCGGTAGGCGCTGAGCGTGTGCTCAGGGCGGTACGCGGAGGCGCCGCGGTGCGCGATGACGAGCGGTTCGGCGCGCTCGTCGTGGTCCTGGTTGGCCATGGCAGGCGTGGATGCTGTCACGGAGGCGGCAAGGGCGGCCGCGAGAACGAGTCGTCTCATACCCTGCATGGTGTCGCGCCGGGAGCGATGTGTGTGCCAATCCCGTTATCGCTTGAGCGAGATGCCCTCGAGCACGTTGGCGACGCTCTCGCACGCGTCGACCGCCGCCTCCAGCGTCTCGAAGATGTCCTTCCAGCGGATCACGATCATCGGGTCGATCCCCGTCGCGAACAGCGACGCGACCGCGGCGCGGACGAGCTGGTCGGCCTCGTTCTCGAGCCGGTGGATCTCCACCAGGCGCGGGCCGAGCTCCATCCCGTTGCGCAGCTGCCGCAGGCTCGCGGCGACCTCCTCCGAGCACGAGACGAGGAGCCCCGCGATCTGCTCGGCCTGCTCCATCGGCGCCTCCACCTGGTAGCGCCCGAGCTGGTCGGCCGCCTCCTCTGCGAAGTCGACGATGTCGTCGAGCGCGACGGAGAGCGCGTGCACGTCGGCCGAGTCCATGTGGCTGCGCCGGGGACCGCGCTCCGCGAGCCGGTGGAGGATGTCGTGGGTGATCCGGTCGCCCTCCTGCTCGCACACGTAGATGTCGCGGGCGAGGCCGGCCCGGTCGGGGAACTCGGCCAGCATGTCGCGCAGGAGCAGGCTGGATCGCTGCACGTTGCGGCCGGCCTGCTCGAAGAGCTCCAGCAGCACGGGATCGGGACGCCGCCTCATGGCAGGACGCACGCTAGGCACGCGCGGGCGCTGGTCGCCGGGCGTTCACAACCTCTGAACAAGCCGTTCACCGACCGGTAACCGGACGGCGCCGCCGGGCCTCCAGCCTGCGGGCCATGCAGTCGACGGGAAAGGTCGAGGCCGGCGAGGTCATCCGCACGGGCGGGCTCGAGATCCGGCCCTCGGAATACCTGGCCCTGGCCGGAGGGCGGGTCCTCTCGCTCTCGCTCCGCGAGTTGGAGCTGCTCGCGGCGCTGGCGCGGCGGGAGGGCCGCGTCGTGCCGCGTGAAGAGCTGTACGCGACGGTCTGGGACGCGCCCCTGCGCAACGACGATCGCTCCGTGGACGTCTACGTCCACAAGCTGCGGTCCAAGCTCGCCGGCGCGCTGCCCGAGTGGCGGTTCATCCACACCCACTTCGGGTTCGGCTACCGCTTCCAGCCGGAGCGTTCACATCTCTTTCACGAGTCGGCCACAGACCGGTAACAGGAGCCGGCGGCTCCACTGCGAGCCTCGCGGCTGATGACAAGGAGAAGGGAAATCATGAAGACGAAGATGCTCCTGCCCGCGCTCGCCGCGGCGCTGGCGCTGACCGTCGCCGCGTGCGGCGGCGGCGACGAATCCGGAGCCGCGTCCAGCGGCGGTGGCGGCGGCGGCGGAGACCTGTCGGGCAAGATCGCCATCGACGGCTCCTCCACGGTCGCGCCGTTCGCGCAGGCGGCGGCCGAGCTCTTCAACGAGGAGAACCCGGACGTCCAGATCACGGTCGGCACGTCCGGCACCGGCGGCGGCTTCGAGAAGTTCTGCGCCGGCGAGACCGACATCTCCGACGCCTCGCGCCCGATCAAGGACGACGAAGAGGTCCCGGTCTGCGAGAAGAACTCGGTCAAGTACGGCGAGGTCCAGGTCGCCAACGACGGCATCGCCGTCGTCACCAACAAGGCGCTGAAGGTGGACTGCCTCACCACCGACGAGCTCAAGAAGGTCTGGAACAAGGGCTCGAAGGTCAAGAGCCTCTCCGAGGTCAAGGACGGCGCTCCCGAGCACCGAGCTGTCGCTCTACGGGCCGGGCACCGACTCCGGCACGTTCGACTTCTTCACCGACGAGATCAACGGTGAGGAGGGCGTGACCCGCGAGGACTACGAGCCCTCCGAGGACGACAACCAGCTCGTCACGGGCGTCGAGGGTGACGAGGGCGGCCTCGGCTACTTCGGCTTCTCCTACTACGAGGGCGCGCAGGACCAGCTCAACCTGGTCGGCGTCGATGCCGGCGACGGCTGCGTCAAGCCGAGCTCCGAGACGATCCAGGACGGCTCCTACAAGCCGCTCTCCCGCCCGCTGTTCATGTACCCGAGCTCGAAGGCGATCGCCCGCCCCGAGGTCAAGGCGTTCATGGACTTCGTGATCGCCAACCAGGCGGACATCGCCAAGGCCTCGAAGATCGTCGCGCTCACCGACGAGCAGGCGACCAAGGCGAAGTCGGACCTCCAGGCCGCGGAGCAGGGCTCCTAGCGTGACCTCACTCGCGTACACGCGTACGCGGCGCAGCGTCGGTGAGCAGGCCATCCGGTACGGCCTGCTCGCCGCCGCGGCGGTGTCCGTCCTCACGACGATCCTGATCGTGCTCTCGCTGTTGCGGGAGACGATCTCGTTCTTCGGCGACGTGCCGCTCGGGGACTTCCTGTTCGGCACGAAGTGGACGCCGCTCCTCGCCGGCGACCAGCAGTCGTTCGGCGTGATCCCGCTGATCGTGGGCACGCTGTACCTGACGGCGATCGGCCTGTCGTGGCGATCCCGCTCGGGCTGCTGGCCGCGATCTACCTCTCGGAGTACGCGCCCCAGCGCGTGCGCAAGGTCGTCAAGCCGGTGCTGGAGCTGCTGGCCGGCGTGCCGACGATCGTGTTCGGCTACTTCGCGCTGACGTACTTCACCCCAGGTGCTGCGCGGCGTGTTCGGCATCGAGGTCAACCAGTTCAACGCGCTCTCGGCCGGGATCATCCTCGGCCTGCTCGTGCTCCCGACGATCGCGTCGGTGGCCGAGGACGCGCTGACGTCCGTCCCCGCCTCGCTGCGCGAGGGGGCGTTCGGGCTCGGCGCCAGCAAGCTCCAGGTGTCGCTCCGGGTCGTGTTCCCGGCCGCGCTGTCCGGCGTCGTCGCCGCGCTCATCCTGGGTGCGTCGCGGGCGGTCGGCGAGACCGTGATCATCCTCGTGGCGGGCGGCCAGGTCGCCCGGCTCGGGCTCGACCCCACCGTCGGCTACCAGTCGATGGCCGCCTTCATCGCCGCCACCGCGCGCGGCGACATCCCGACGGGCTCGATCAAGTACGAGACGATCTTCGTCGTCGGCATGGCGCTGTTCGTCATGACGCTGGCGCTCAACGCGCTCTCGATCCGGCTCGTGAACCGCTACCGCCAGGTGTACGAGTGACCGGTGCGCAGATGGCTCTGAAGGCACGCACGCAGCGAGCGCGTCCCCGCCCCGTCCACGCGCTCGCGGGCCGCGAGCCTCGTGTTCCGGGGGTTCATGTACGCCGCCATCGCGGTCGGGTTCATCGGGCTCGGCGCGATCCTGTTCGACGTCGCTCGCGACGGGCTCCCGCGGCTGTCGTGGGACTTCCTCACGCGCTTCCCGTCGCGGATCATCCCGGAGCGCTCCGGCATCCAGTCGGCGCTCGTCGGGACGCTCTACCTGATGGCGATCTGCGCGGTGCTCGTGGTGCCGCTCGGCGTCGCGACGGCGATCTACCTCGAGGAGTACGCCGACCGCAAGAAGTGGTTCAACCGCCTCATCGAGGTCAACATCCAGAACCTCGCGGCGGTCCCGTCGGTCGTGTACGGCATCCTCGGCCTCGCGTTCATCGTGCGCGGGCCGCTGTCGATGGGCCGGGTGCTCCTGGCGGCGGGATCACGCTCTCGCTGCTGGTGCTCCGGTCGTGATCATCGTCGCGCGGGAGGCCATCCGGGCCGTGCCGCCGTCGATCCGCGACGGATCGCTGGCGCTGGGCGCGACCCAGTGGCAGACGATCTGGAAGCAGGTCCTGCCGGGCTCGGTGGCCGGCATCGCCACGGGGGTCATCCTCGCCCTGTCACGGGCGATCGGGAGACCGCGCCGCTGCTGATCATCGGCGCCGCGGTGTCGCCGCGCTTCAACCCGTCCGGGCTGTTCGACTCGTTCACGGCGCTCCCGATCCAGATCTTCAGCTGGACCACGGACGCAGACCGGGAGTTCGTCAGCGCGGCAGCAGGGGCGATCCTCGTCCTGATGGTGCTGCTCGTGCTCATGAACTCCATCGCGATCTTCCTGAGAAACCGCTATGAGCAGAAGTGGTGATGACGACATGTCAGAG
>CAVRQL010000022.1:0-384989 GCA_963723395.1 uncultured Solirubrobacteraceae bacterium
TCGACCTCTACCTCGCGCTCGCGGAGCGGACCGGTGGACCGGTCCTGGAACTCGCGGCCGGGACCGGTCGCCTGGCCGTTCCCCTGGCGGCGGCCGGCAACCGGGGTCACCGTGGTCGACATCGACCCGGCGATGCTGGCCCGGGCACGCGCCCGGGCGGCCGCTTCGGGGCCCGGCGCCGACGCCAAGCTCACCCTCGTCGAGGCGGGACCTGCTCGGAGCTTCGGCTGCCGGAGTGGCGGGTTCCTCCGGGCTCGCGTTCATCGCCCTGAACTCGCTGATGGTGCTCGGCGGACCGGACGGCCCAGCGGCGCGCGTTGCGAGACCATGGCGCTTCCATCTCGCGCCCGGCGGCGGTGGCGGCCGTCGACGTGTGGCTTCCCGACGCCGAGGACCTCGGACGGTTCGATGGTCGGATCATGCTCGAATGGCCCCGGCCCGATCCGGAGGACCGGCGAGATGGTGACCAAGGTGGGGTCCGCCCAGCACGACGCGGCCGCCGGCACGGTGACCTTGACCACGATCTTCGAGTCGGCGGCGCAGGGCGGGCGCGGTGCGTCGCTGGGTCCGCCGCGACCGGCTGCGGCTGATCGGTCGCGGACGAGCTGCGGGTCGTTCGCCGAGGACGCCGGGCTCGAGGGTCGAGATCCTCGCCGGCGGGTACGACCTCGGTCGCCTCGGACCCGGCAGCGACCGTGCGGTCCTGATCGCTACCAAGCCCTAGGGAGGGACGTCCGGCCCGGGTCACCGCCAACGGGACCTCCAGGTCGGGGTTCCCCGTGGACCGGGCCGCATGGTGTCGGTCGGCCGGATGGCTTCGAGTGACCAAACGCGCCTGCTCATCATCGAGGATGTGCCGCAGGTCGCCCAATACATCCGCGGTCTGCTCAACGCCCAGGCGAAGGTCAAGCTGCTGGACGTGCTGTCACGAGGGCGGCAAGGCGATCGCCCAGATCCAGGAGCTGCGCCCGGACGTCGTGATGGTGGACGCCCTGCTCCAGGGGCGGGTCAAGGGGCTCAACCTCGTCGACCAGATCCACAAGGCGGGTCTCGGCGTGCCCTGTCATCGTCATGACCGTCCCGCAGAACCCGGTCGAGACCGAGCCCGAGCGTGGGATCCACGGCGTCCTCTCGATGCCGTTCTCCGGGTTTCGACCTGATCACTCGGATCGCGGCCGTGCGCAAGGCGTTCGAAGCCGAGCAGGGAGTCGCTGGGCACACAGCATCTTCGCCGTGTTCGCGCCCAAGGGCGGGGTCGGCAAGACGACGATCGCGTTCAATCTCGCGGTGGCGTTCGGGCAGCGGCGATACACGCACTGTCCTGATCGACGGCAGCCTCCAGTTCGGCGACCTTCGGGCGCTGCTCAAGGTCCCCGCCGACGCGCCGTCGATCCTTGACCTGCCGACCGACCGGATAGCGGAATCCGACCTGGGAGACGTGCTCTGGCGCGACCCGTCGGGGATCGACATCCTCCTCGCCCCACCGCGGATCGAGATGGCCGAGATGGTCAGCGCCGCGTGACGTCGAGAAGGTGCTGTCGGGCCTCCGGCGCGTCTACGGCGCCATCGTCATCGACATGTCGAGCTACCTCAACGACCTGAACCTCGCCTTCCTCGACGCGAGCGACACGATCATCGAGATCGTCACGTACGACTCGACCACGATCCACAACACCGGTGGCGATCGCGGACACGTTCCGGGCGATCGGCTACCCGGCCACGAAGGTCCGCTACCTCGTGAACCGCGCGGACTCCTCGGGCGGGATCGACCCCGCGACCCTGGAACGCGCCCTCGGCCGCGTCCCCGAGCACAAGCGTTATGTCCGACGGGCGCCTGGTCGTCCAGTCGAACAATGAAGGCGTCCCGTTCGTGCTCGCCAACCCGGATGCGCCGATCAGCCAGGACCTGGCCAAGCTTCGCGGGCGAGTTGCTCGGAACGGGCGGCGGGCGCCGGGGCCGCCTGCGCTCCGCTAGGTGGCGGGGGTCGGTGACGGATCCCCGTCCCGATGGGGTCTTCGACTGTGGAGTGGGGGCTGACGGTCCTGCGCGAGATCCTCCGGCGGACCCCCGACCGAGTCGACGATCTACCTCGGTGACACCGCACGGGCGCCGTACGGCGTGCGCCCCGACGAGGGAGGTCCTGACATTCTCGACGCAGGCCCTCGATGCGCTCGTCGAACGGGATGTGAAGGCGCTCGTCGTCGCCTGCAACACCTCGACGGCCGTGGGCATCGGCGCGCTACCGGCGACGCTACGACCTGCCCGTCCTCGGCGTGATCCGCCCCAGCCGGCGCCTCGGCGGTCGCGCTGGCGACCCGGAACCGCCAGGTAGGCGTCATCGCGACCCCCGCGACCATCCGGTGACCAGCACTTCGCGATGGCGTCCGGGCCGGTCAACGGACCGGTCATGGTCCAACTGTGATGGCGCTCCTTGACGACACACGGACCACCGCGGCGTCCGCGTCGTGAGGCCGCTCGCAGCGTCGTCTAGAGACCGAACACGACCGCGAGCGCATCGTCGAGCTGGCTCAGCTCATCCGCGTCGAGTCGGCCGGCTGACCTGCCGAGGCGGTCGGTCACGACCGCCGTCGTTTGCTCCACCAGGACACGCGTCGGCTGCCCACTGATCTCGATCGTCGGCCGGAAGGATCGCGCGGGCGCGGAGGGCGAGGTCGGGGCGACCAGCACCGTGCTCAGCGCCAGCAGCTCGTTGGCCTGCACGACGACGGCGAAGCGCTCACCGGCCTGCTCGGAGCCTCGTCGCTCGCGCGGCGTCCGCAATCGGAACACCTCCCCGCGGACCATGCTCAGTCCTCGGGCCACGGAGCGGCGAGGCTGTCCATCTCGGCTCGGACCCTCCGGGCCTCGGCGAGATCCTCCTCATCGGCAACGGCCCGTTCAGCCTCAAGCCGCAGCGCACTTCGGCGCCGACGACGCGCGGCCGCCTCGTGGAGGGCGAGGCGGATCGCCTCAGAGTCGTTGTGCCCCTCGCGCCGCAGGACGGCGAGGTCGTCCTCGGCGAGCCGGTCGAGCCTCGCTTGGATCGTGCGCGCCACTAACTCGCGCAGGCCTACGACGACCTCGTGCCGCTCGACCGGCTGCGCCAGGGCTTCCAGTTCGGCGGGCAGCGGATCAGCTTCGGCTCCTTCCAGAAGGGCATCCATCGCTCGAGCGCCCAGCGCGGGCCGGCGGCGCTGACGCTGACGACCTCGTTCAAGGATCCCTACGCGGACGCGTTCGACGCCGTCGGCGGCTCGTTCTCCTACGCGTACCGCTCCGGCGCGGTCGACCAGGCCGACAACCGCGCGCTGCGCGCCGCCTTCGAGCTGCAGACGCCGGTCGTCTATTTCCGCGCGCTCGCGCCCGGCCAGTACTGGGTCGTCGCTCCGGCGTTCGTGACCGCCGACGACCCGGCGGCGCGGATGGTCGCGCTCGACGCCGGCCTCCCGGTGCAGGACATGCAGCCGGGCGGGCTGGTCTCGCCGCCGGACCTGCGCGCCTACGCGACCCGCGAGGCGCGCTACCGACTGCACCAGCAGCGCTTCAAGCTCGACGTCATGCGCGCCTACCGCCACCGCTGCGCGATCTGCACGCTGCGCGAGCGCGAGCTCGTCCAGGCGGCGCACATCGTCCCCGACGTCGAGCGCGAGGGCGTCGCCGCGGTGGTCAACGGGATCGCGCTGTGCGCGATCCACCACCTCGCGTTCGACCGCAACCTGCTCGGCATCGACCCCGAGGGCGTCGTGCACATCGCCGGGCGGCTGCTGCGCGAGATCGACGGGCCGATGCTGCGCACCGGCCTGCAGGGCTTCCACGGCGGCTCGATCGTGGTGCCTCGGCGACCGGAGGACCGGCCAGATCCGGAGCGGCTCGAGCTGCGCTTCGAGCGCTTTGCGCGCGCGTCGGCCTGAGCGCCGGCTCCGCGCGCACGAGGCCGCGACACGCAGCGCCCCGCTCGGAGCGGGTCGGTTGGAGTCCGAACTCGCAAGCTGCAGATCCGAAACCGTCGGAGCGAATTCCGAAATAGCCAGTCATAGATTCCGAAACCGTCGGCGCCTCCCGTTACGGTAGCCACGTGCCCGAGCGCCTCATCGACCGGCATATGCGCACGATCGTCAACGACGCGCTGAGCGACTGTCGCGGCGTAGCGATCGGGGGCGCGCGACAGGTCGGCAAGAGCACCCTTGCCGTGCCGATCGCGGGCCTGTGGCACGACCCCGCGTAATCCGTACGGGGGAGGATCGATCTGCGCTCGCCGCTGGGCGATGGCAGCGAGCCAGGAGCATCACGCCGTGGTGCCGGCGTCAGCGGCGCCGATTGCGGCGGCGTGCTGTGCGCTCGGCCTTGCGCCGCTTCTTGGCTTCTGAGGCGTGCGCAGCGCGAGCGACGTGAGGCGCGGAACCGCCCGGCCGCTCGCGCTCCCAGGACTCGGGTAAAGCGTCGAGCGCGGCGCGGTGCTCGTCCGGGTCGTACTCGCGCTGGTCGTGCAGCGCCGACCAGAGCTGTGGGGTCATCGCGGCGCCCAGCATGTGCAGGATCTCGTGGCGGCCGTAGCCGAGCCCGAGCAGCCGCTGCGCCGTGGCCCACACCTCGGGTGGGTCGTCGTCGACGAGCTGCGTCGCGACGATCTCGTGGATCGTCAGGTGCAGCCGCGGGTTCATCTCGCGGCCCTCGACCACGACCGTCTCGGCATCGGTGTCGAGCTCCGGGTGCGCGGCGCGGATCAGCAGCTCGCGCTCTTCCGGATCGACGGGGTCGCGCCACTGCGTCTGCTCGCGGGGATCCGCGATCGGCGGGATCGAGAACGCCAACCTGCGGTCGCGCTCGTCGCTCATGCGTACTGCGGTGGTGGGGTGCCGCGCAGCTCGAGCACGCGTGGGTGCTCGCCGGCGGCCGTGACCCGCTCACGCACCGTCAGCCGCACGCGCCACTCGTCGCCGAAGTCGAAGACATACGCGAGCCGCTGCCCGAGGCGCAAGTCGAGCTCGGCGATCGGCACGTCGGCGGTGCGCTCGGCCTCGTCTGGCACCACGGGCGAGGTGACCTCCTGCTCGCCCCAGAAGCGGCCGTCGAGCCAGAACGAGTACAGGTGATCGTCGAACCAGCCGAACGCCTCCTGGATCGCGTCGTGCAGCGCGGTCAGCGGCTGGCGCTCGAGCACCGCCAGCCGTGCCCGGACGCCTCGGGCATCGACCAGCTCGGCGTCGAACACGAGTGCGGCGTCCGCCTCGCCGGCGACCACGCTTCCCGCGGTCGCGGCGAAGTCGTGGCCGGCGGCGGTGAGCTCGAGCGTCAGCGGCGTCCCCTGCCGAAGCAGGAGCCCGTAACCCTCCGCTCGGCAGAGCAGGGGATGCAGCGCGCCGACCAACGCCCATCCATCGAGCGGCAGGCCGTCGGCGTCGCGCCAGCCATTCGCCATCAGTCGCCGCCCGACGGTCTCCGTCAGTCGATCGCTCTCCGCAGGTCCCTGCCGGTGCAGCACCTCCTCGATGCGCAGCCACGCGTCGCCTTCGAAGCCCTCGCGGCCCAGGTCCTCGTGCAGCACCTCCAACAGCGCCCCGGCGTCGGCGAGTAGCTCGCGCCCGCGCGCGGTCGTGCGCAGCGTCTCGCGCTGGCGGCGCAGCAGCCGGAGACCTCGCAGCCCGGCGTGCGTCGCCGCGAGCACCGGCAGGTCGCTCTCGCGGTGCGGCGGGCCGAACAGCTCGTGGCGCCACCAAGCCGGCCAGCGCTCGGCCGCCTCGCGCACGACCACGCGCTGCAGCGCGTGCGTCTTCGTCAGCCCCAGCCCGTCGACGCCGCGCTCGAGCAACCACCGCACGACCGCCGTCGCCTCGCCCACGTTCGCATCCATGGCCCGCAAGCATCGCGCCGCGGCATCGGGAACACCACATGACAATCCGCTCATTGCGAGAAGTCGCGCGCCGGCCGGCGTGTCGCCGGGGACGAACTTCTTCCGTCTGGGACTACAGGGGACATGGTTTGCGCAGCGCCCACCGATGGATCCGGACGAGGCCGAGCGGCGCTTCGCCGCGCGGCTCGCAGAGCCGGGATTCTCGGCCTCGCGCCGTGCTGCGACGAGTGCGCGCCCATCGACATCTACATACCCGGCTCGGCCGGCGACCCGCGCACCGACACGACGATTCCCGGCGTCGTGATCCATCGGGGACCGCCGCTGCACCCGGACGACGTCACCAGCGTCGATGGCATCCCGGTCACCACGCCCTCGCGCACGCTGATCGACATGGCCGAAGTCGTCACCGCCGAGGAGCTGCGAGCGATGTTCGCCCGCGCGCACGAGATCGGCTTGCTCGACCCCGAGGCGCTGCGCGCGTCGCGCGCTCGGGTCGAGTGGCGGCCGTCGCTGGAGATGCTCGACGAGGTGATCGCCGAGTTCTGCGACTGACGCGCCGGGTCAGCTGAAAGGCGGTCGGACTCCGCGCATCAGGTATGATGTCACGTGATGCGCACGACGCTGAACCTCGACGACGACGTCGCTGCTCGCCTGGCCGACGAGTCGCGCAGGCGGGGCGCATCACTCTCGCGTACCGCGAACGAGTTCCTGCGCGCGGGCATGCGCGCGACGCAGCGTCCCGAACCGGGCGGCGCATACGAGCCGCCCGCGTTCGACTCCGGCCGGCCGGGGCTCGACGTGACGGATATCGCCGCAGCGCTCGAGTCGCTTGATCGTGCCGGCTGAGCTCTCGGCCGTCCTGCTCGACGCCAACCTGCTGCTGTGGGCGCACCATCGCGGCTTCGCCCAGCACGAGCGGACACGTGAATGGCTCGCCTTTGCGCTCACGGAGATCCCGATCGTCGGCATCCCGTGGCCGTCGGTGCTGGCGTTCCTGCGCATCTCCACGCACCCACGCGCGCTGGAGCGGCCGCTGGACATGGAAACGGCTTGGACTGTCGCGCAGGGATGGCTGAGCCGTCCGAACGTCAGCACGCCGGCGCCGACGGAGCGACATGCCGACCTGCTCGGGCAGATGCTGATCTCCGGTCGCGCCGCCGGAAACCACACGACCGACGCGCACCTCGCGGCGCTGGCGATCGAATGGGGGCTCGTCCTCGTCAGCGCCGACCGCGACTTCGCGCGTTATCCCGGCCTGCGCTGGCACGACCCCAGCGAGGGTTGGTGAGGGGTCGGCGCGGACCCGTCGGTCGGCACGGGACTCAGAGGGCTGGCGGACCGAATCGAGGCGCTCGCGGGGCACCTCGACGTCGACAGCCCGCCACAGGGCGGCACGCGGGTCAGCGCCGAGATCCCCTGCGGCTGACCGCGCGCGCGACACGTCGCCCACGGAGCACTCGCGCATCGCGCGCCGCGGGAGTACCGTGTGAATCAAGGAGTCGAAGGTGGCCGTCCTCACACTTGCGCTGCTCTTCGCGGGTCTCGCGCTCCTCGTGGCCGAGGCCCATCTCCCCACGTTCGGCATCGTGGGCGCGGGCGGCGTGGCTGCCATCGTCGCCGGGATCGTGCTGGCCACCGTCGGTGCGGGCGGCAGCGTGGCGCTCGCGCTGGGGCTGGCGGTGCCGGTGGCGATCGGTGGTGTCGCCGTCGGGGCCGTGGCGCTTCGAAGGCGCGCGCGACGTCGCGCCGGAGGGCGCGGTGCGGGGCGGAGGGGCTGGTCGGCCGGGTCGGCGTGGTGAGGCGGCCGCTCGATCCGCAGGGACAGGTCCTGGTCGCGGGCGAGCTGTGGCGCGCCCGCCGCCGATGGGCCGAGGAGGACGATCCGGCGCCCTCGGAAGGCGAGGCGGTGGTCGTCGACGACGTGAATGGCCTCACCCTGTCGGTGCGACGGGCCGAGGCCTGGGAGGTGGAGCTATGACGGTCGTGCTCGTGTTCCTGGCGGTGCTGGTGGCGGTGGCGATCGCGGCCGCGGCCGCGTCGGTGCGGATCCTGCGCGAGTACGAGCGCGGGGTCGTGTTCCGGCTGGGCCGGCTGATGGCCCAGAAGGGCCCCGGCCTGGTGCTGCTCATCCCCGCCATCGATCGCATGGTCCGCGTCGACCTGCGCACCGTCGTCCTCGACATCCCGCCGCAGGACCTCATCACCCGCGACAACGTCCCCGCCAAGGTCAACGCGGTCGCCTACTTCCGGGTCGTCGACGCGTGCAGCTCGGTGGTCGAGGTCGAGCACTACCAGTCGGCGACCTCCCAGATCTCCCAGACGACGCTGCGCTCCGTGCTGGGCAAGGCGGAGCTCGACATGCTGCTCGCCGATCGCGAGCGGCTCAACGAGTCGCTGCAGCAGATCATCGACGAGCAGACGGACCCCTGGGGCGTGAAGGTCACGGCGGTCGAGATCAAGCACGTCGAGATCCCCGGCGGCATGCAGCGCGCGATGGCCCGGCAGGCGGAGGCAGAGCGCGAGCGCCGCGCCAAGGTCATCCATGCGGAGGGCGAGTTCCAGGCTTCCCAGCGGCTGGCCGATGCGGCGGCGGTGATCGAGAGCCATCCCGCCGCGCTCCAGCTGCGCTACCTCCATACGCTGACGGAGGTCGGCGTCAACCAGAACTCCACGATCGTCTTCCCGCTGCCCATGGACCTGATCAAGCCGTTCCTCGATCAGGTGGGCAACGGCCGCCAGCCGGGGGCCGAGCCGGTGCGCAACGGTCACGAGCCGTCCGCCGCGGAGGAGCCGGGAGAGCTGCCGGAGGCGCCCGAGAGGGTCCTCGGCCTCGGCCGGAGCGAGCCGGCCGCCGCGACGCCACCCTCGTAGGAGGCGGACGGGCTCGGTGATGTAATGAACCCCGTGGAGCCAGAGAAGCCCTCGTTCCTCCGGCGGGCGGTCGCGATCCTGGTGCTCGTGGTGGTCGCCGTGATCGCGGTCCGGCTGGCGGTCGGCTTCGTGGCCGGGATCGTGTCCGCGGTCTTCTGGATCGCGGTCGTGATCGCGTTGGTCGTCGCCGTGCTGTGGGCGCGATCGGCGCTGAAGAAGCCCCGGCGCGTGAAGCGCTCGGCGACGCCCGAGATCAGCGCGCCGCCGGAGAATCCGATCGAGGCCGAGATGCGCCGGCAGCTCCGCGAGCAGGGCCGCAGGTGAGCGCGAGCCCGCCCGTGTGCCCGACCTGCGGCCAGCCGGCGAGCGAGTCGCTCGGCGGTCCCGAGCACGAGTGGGAGTGCCGCAACGAGGCGTGCCCCGAGTTCGGCCAGGCGGTGGACGGACAGCACGACGAGCGCAGCGGCGCCGAGCTGGACGCGCGCGAACGCTGAACCGGTCGCGGCGCGCTACCGAACCGGCGTACGATCGCCGCATGGCACGCCGGCCCGAGGTCGACCCCCCGACACCGGTCACGCGGCCGCGAGGCTCGGCGCCGCCTCCTCCGCACGTCGCCCGCCGCGGTCGGCGATGTGGTCCGCGACGCGCCCGGCGTCGCGGCCGACGCCGCCGACGAGCATCGACGCGAACGAGTAGAGGAACGGCAGCCCGACGAAGTACAGGCCGGGCGCGTGCTCGACGACGCCGCGGTCCTGCTCGGGCCAGCCGTCCTCGCCCGTGACGGGGATGTCGATCCAGCTGACGTCCTTGCCGAATCCCGTGCACCAGATCACGTTCGCGACATCGAGCGTGCGCCCGCCGTCGAGGACGGGACGCCCGTCGTGCACGCCGGCGACGCGCTCCTCGACGTGCTCGACGCCGGCCGCCTTCAGGTCGGCGCGCTTGACGCGCAGCAGCGGCCCGCCGTGCGCGCGGATCTTCGGCCGCAGCTTGCGGCCGATCGGCGTGCGCATCGTCAGCACGTGGTTCGCCGCCCGCCACAGGACCGGCAGCGCCACGCGCGCGGCGCGGCCCTCGATGTCGAACGGCAGCTCGCCGTTGACGCGGCCCGACGAGCACGGTCGGGTGCCGGTCGGCGACCTCCAGCGCGATGTCCGCGCCCGAGTGGGCGGCGCCGACGACCAGGACGGGGCCCGGGGCGAGCTGGCCGGGGTTGCGGTACGCCGACGAGTGCATCTGGGTGACGCCGGGGTCCAGCTGCGCCGGCGAACTCCGGCACGATCGGCTCCTGGAAGGTGCCCGAGGCGACGACCACGTTGGAGGCCGTGAAGCGGTGCGCGCCGGCGCGCACGAGGTAGCGGTCGCCGTCCCTGCGGAGCACGTCGACGCGCACGCCGGTGATCACGGGCAGCTCGAAGTGCTCCGCATAGGCCTCGAGGTAGTCCGCGAGCTCGTCCTTGGACGGATAGGTCCGGGGGTCGAGCGTGCCCGCCCAGCCCGGCAGCGCGTTGTAGCGCGCTGGGCTGTACAGGCGCAGGGAGTCGTAGTGGCGGCGCCAGTTGTCGCCGATCCGCTCGTTGGCCTCGAGGATCACGAACGAGCGATCCTTCTCGCGCCAGGTGGTAGCCGGTGGCCAGGCCCGCCTGGCCACCGCCGATGATGACTGTCTCGAAGCTCTCGGTCATGGCTTCCTCGTCCGTCTCGCTTGCCACCGACCGTACGTGCGGTCCGGCGGCGGCGCATCGGCCGGACCACCCAACCTGCGGGGCGCCGCGGCGTGGGTGGTTCCACCCACGCCGGCCGTCACAGCAGCCGGTGCTCGTAGGCGTAGGCGGTGGCCGCGGCGCGCGAGGGCACGCGGAGCTTCGCGAGGATGTTGCTGACGTGCCGGTCGACGGTGCGCTCGCTCACGACGAGCGCCTGCGCGATCGCCCGGTTCGTGCGCCCCTCGGCGACGAGCCGGAGGACCTGCAGCTCGCGCGCGGTCAGGCCGTGCTCTTCGCCGCCGCTGCCGACGGCCGGCAAGCGCTCGGCGTCGGACGCGCCCGAGCTGCTCGAACGTGCTGCGTGCCGCGGCGAGCTCGAGCTCGGCCGCGTCCTGATCGCCGAGATCACGGCAGGCTGCGCCGATCAGGACGCGCACCCGCGCCGCCTCGTAGGGCGCCTGCATCTCCTCCCAGACGCGCCACGCCCGGCGCAGCTCCGGCAGCGCGGCCTCCGCGTCGCCCGCGGCGAGTGCGACCGCGCCCCGGGCCTGCGCGGCGATCGTCCGCAGCAGCCCGACCTCGTGCGCCGCGAGCAGCGTTCTCCAGCTCGTCCGCCGCACGCCCCGCGGCGTCGAGATCGCCGGCGGCGAGCATGATCTCCACGCAGGCCGGCAGCAGCCTGATGCGTCGCGTGGGATCGGAGGTCTCGGCCAGCACGCGCCGGACGGCGGCCGCCGCGGACGGTGCGTCGCCCTGCGCCAGGCGCAGGAGCGCCAGCCCGGGCTGCGGCTCGCGCCCGCATTCGCGCGCGCTGCCGGTAGGCGTCCTCGGCGTCGGCGAACGCCCCACGGAGGCGGTGCACCTCGCCCTGCACGTAGGCTGCCGCGGCGAGCGCCGAGCGGTGGTTGCCCAGTGCCGCGCGGTCGGCCGCGCGGCGAGCCTCCTCGAGCGCTTCCGACCAGGCGCCCTCGAGCTGCATCAGCTCCGCCCGGTGGACATGGCAGCGGCCCGTGAAGGCGACCATGTCGGGCTGGCGCGCGCACCAGTGGGCCAGCGCCGCGGTCCACTCCTGCGCCCGGCGCGGCTCGTAGGCGTCCTGGCAGCCGAGGATCACCCCGCAGTACACCATGCCCGCGACGATCGGCGACACCTCTCCCGCGGTCACCGCCACCATCGCCTCGTCGAGCATCGCGAGCCCCTCTGGGACGCGTCCCGCCTTGACCAGCATGTGGCCCTGGATGTGCAGCGCCAGCGCGAACAAGTCCGCGTCGGCGAACCGGCGCGCGATCGCCGCCGCCTCGCCGGCGACATCGCCGCCCGTCGTCGAAGTCGCCCTCCATCTGGTGGCGGAAGACCGATGGCAGGCGGAGGTAGCCGCGCTCCACGCAGTCCGCGTCCTGCTCGCTGACGAGCCGCTGCGCCCGTCCGATCCAGCCCGTCCCGCGCCCCATCTCGCCGGCCAGCAGGAGCTGCATCCCCGTCCAGAACGCGCAGCGCGCGGCGAGCAACGGAGCACCCGCGTCGAGGTAGCGCTGGTGCGCGCGCCCGAGGACGTCGACGTAGACCTCGAGGCGCCCGAGCATGTACGCCGAGGTCGCCAGCCGCTCGAGGTCGCCCGCCTCCAGCCCGTCCGCCGCGTCCGCGCTCGTCAGGGCCTCATACGCACCGCGCCACTCGCCCCCCTCGCACAGGGCGCGGCCGCGCTCGAGCTCGCCGACGGCGGACATGCGGATGCGCTCACGCCGACATGGCGGCAGGTGCGGTCGAAGAGGTCATCGCCGGCTCCTTTCCTCCGGCTGACACGCCGAAGCGGCGCGCGTCTCGAGCCGAGGTCGTACGTCAGGTGCACCTTACGCGACCGGACCGGAGCCGTCAGGACGGCAACGAAGTCGCGGGGCGCAGCGTTGCCACGGCCGGTGTAGGACGCGTCTGGGGCCCAGGGGCGAGTTCTTCCATGTGGCGCCTCCATCGAGGAATGGAAGCCCGACGCACGTCGATGGATCCGGACGAGGCCCAGCGGCGATTCGCCGAGAGCCTCGAGGAGGCGGTTCCACCTGGGCGCACGGAGTCACGCTCTACATGGATCTCACGCGCGACGACATCGTCGAACCGATCGACGAGCATGGACGAGCGGTGATCCTCGGCCTCAAGCCATGCTGCGACGAGTGCGCCGCGGCGACCGATGTCTACGTCCCCGGCTCTCCGGACCGCGCGCGCGAGACCGGTCTGCTCGATCCCGAGGCGCGAGTGTAGCCTTTGTGCTACATTCGGAGCATGTCCGACGTGTCTTCGCGTGACTTGCGCAACCACACCGCGGACGTACTGCGCCGCGTCGAAGCCGGCGAGCGCGTGCGGATCAGCGTCAACCGCCGGCCTGTCGCCGAGCTCGTGCCCCTCGAACGGCCGCGCTGGTCGAGCGGCGCCGCGATGGAGCGCATCCTGCGCGAGGCGCGCGCCGACGAGGCGCTGCTCGACGATCTGGCAGCGATCCGCGGCCAGGTGATCGAGCCACGGTGAGCACGGCGATCCTCGACACCTCGATCTTCGTCGCCGTGGAACAGGGACGGCCGCTCGACCGCCCGCTTCCCGACAGCGTGAGCGTCTCGGTCGTGACCCTCGCCGAGCTCGAGCTCGGCGTGCTCGTGGCGCGCGATTCCGACACACGCGCGCAACGGCTCGCGACCCTGACGCGCGTGCGCGAGGAAACCGCTGGCCTGCCGGCCGACGAGCGCGTCGCCTCCGCATACGCCCGCCTGGCGGCCGGTGAGCTTGCCGCCGGTCGCAAGCCGCGGATCCACGACACCTGGATCGCCGCCACCGCACTCGTCCACGGCGCCGAGGTCTGGACGCAGGACGACGACTTCAGCAGCTTCGCCGCGGTCGACGTCGTGCGCGTCTGATCCCTTCTCCGGCGACGCTTACGAATCGTATGCGGCCCAAAAGCGGCCCAGGAAGCGTTGTCGGCGCCACGTCAGCACGCTCGGGCACAAGAAAAGCCGCCGTTTGCAGCGGCTTTCCGAGAGCCCTCTGCCGGACTCGAACCGGCGACCCCTTCCTTACCATGGAAGTGCTCTACCAACTGAGCTAAGAGGGCGTGGAGGCACGGAGGGTAGCGGCGTGGCGGGCCGCTTGCGACCCCGCGTAGACGCTGCGCGCACCCGACCCGAACCCCAGGAGCGCATCCATCCAGAGCTTCTGGTGTTATGGCGACCTGAGACATAGCCGAGTCCCGCTGCTCCAGGGCCGCGGGAGCGGGGGAACCGTTGGGATGGCCGGGGGCCGTTCCGGGGGCGAATCGCCGCCATCTGTGCGGCGTAGCGCGAGAGCGCGAGCCCGTCAGCTCACCTCGTAGGCGCCAGGAGGAGAGAGGACGGATTCGAGATGAGCGTCAGCGGAGCTGTGCACGACGACGGTTGGGCGATCTTTGCGCTGCCGCCCGGGCGGCGGGACCTTGGGTCTTGCGAGCTGTGGGAGCGGTCGCTGAAACGCTCGAGGCTGCGGCGGCAGAGGGAAGCCGCGCGACGGGCGAACGTGCCGACGGCCCGGAAGGTCGGCTTTGCGCTGGCCGCGACGGCGATCCTGACCCCGTCGGTGCAGACCGCGACCGCCCAGCAGCAGACGGCGACGACGGCGGTCTCGACCGGGATGCTGAAGAAGGGCTCGAAGGGGCCGGCCGTGGTGGCGGTCCAGCAGGCGCTGGGGATCCCCGCGGACGGGATCTTCGGGCGGCAGACGAAGCGGGCGGTCAGGTCGTTCCAGGCCAACCATGGGCTCGAGGTCGACGGGATCGTGGGGCCGATCACGCGGGCGGCGCTTCAGAGGTGGCTCGACCACGACCACCTCCGACAACGGCCCGAAGCCGAGCCGGACCGTGACGATCGCCGTCCAGCAGAAGCTCGGGCATCCCGGCGGATGGCGTCTACGGGCCCGCAGTCGCGCGCCGCGGTGAAGGCGTTCCAGGCTCGGAACGGGCTCGAGGTGGACGGCGTGGTCGGGCCGGCGACGATGGGTGCGCTGGGGATCTCCGGCTCGCCCGCGACCGGCGGTGGCGGCGGCGGTGGGTCGGCGCTGTCGCGTCGTGCGCAGCCAGATCGGCACCGCGTACGTCCTCGGCGGCACGAGCCCCGGTGGCTTCGACTGCTCCGGCCTCCTGGTCTATGCCTTCAAGCAGGTCGGCGTCACGCCTCCCCCGGACGAGCTTCCAGCAGTGGAACGTGGGCGTCCCGGTCTCGCGGGCGAACATCCAGGCCGGGGACCTCGTGTTCTTCAACGCCAACGGGCCGGGCGCCTCACACGTGGGGATCGCGACGTCGAACTCGACGGCGATCAGCGCGACGATCGCATGGCGTGATGGAGCACCAGATCGGCGGCTCGTACTGGGGGAACCACTACATCGGGGCTCGCCGGGTCTAACCCAGACGGTCGAGGAAGGCCGCCTGCGCGGGGTTGAGCTTCTCGCGGGCGGTCTCGATGTCGAACCACTCGGCCCGGTCGACCTCCGGGAACTCGGCCTGGCGGCCGCTCCGGGGTGGCCACTCCATCGTGAAGGTGTTGCTCACGACGGTCGAGACGTCGAGGTCGCCGACCGCCAGGAACCCGCGGACCTCCTTGCCGTTCTTCTGCTTGACCGTGCCCAGGTCTTCCAACGGCGCGTCAAGCGGGGAGCCGAGCTCCTCGGCGAACTCCCGCCGCGCCGCCTCCTCGGGATCCTCGCCGTCGGCGTACTCCCCCTTGGGGATCGACCACGCGCCGAGGTCCTTCTTGGCCCAGAACGGCCCGCCCGGATGCACCAGCAGGACCTCGCCGGACTCCCGGCGCAGCAGCACGCCCGCCGAGCGCTTCACAGCGAGACGACCACCTTGCCCAGGTGCCGCCCGGCGAGCATGTCGACGAACGCGCGCGGCGCCGCCTCCAGGCCGCCGTCGACCACCGTCTCGGCGAGCTTCAGCCGGCCCGACGAGATCAGGTCGAGCACCTCGGCGCGGAACTCGGGATCGCGGTCGGCGTGGTCGCCGACGATGAAGCCGCGCATGAGCCCTCGCTTGCCCACCATCAGCCCGAGGTTCCGCGGGCCGGGAGCCGGCTCGACCGCGTTGTACTGCGAGACCGCCCCGCACAGCGCGATCCGCCCGCCGCGCCGGAGCATCGTGATCGCGCGCTCGAGCTGCGGGCCGCCGACGTTGTCGAAGTAGACGTCGATCTCCTCCTCGAGCCGCTCGGTGCGGTAGTCGAAGGCGACGTCGAAGTCCAGCTCGTCGCGCACGTAGGCGACCTTCTCCGGCCCGCCCGCGCTGCCGATCACGCGGCACCCGCGCGCCTTGGCGATCTGGCCCGCCACCGAGCCCACGGCTCCCGCGGCGGCGCGAGATGAACACGGTCTCGCCGGGCTGCGCAACGACGCGATGTCGGTCAGCCCCACCCAGGCGGTCAAGCCCGGCATCCCCAGCGCGCCCAGCAGCGCCGATGGCGGAGACGCCCTCCAGCCGCTCGACCGACAGCGCCTGCGAGCGCTTGACCAGCGCGTGCTCGCGCCAGCCCTTGCCGTGCACGACCATCTCGCCGCTCCCGACGACCTCCCCCACCGCGCCGCCGAGCATCGCCTTCCCGAGCTCGTACGGCGGCGTGTACGACTTGCGGTCGTTCATGCGCCCGCGCATGTACGGGTCGACGCTCATGAACACGTTCCGGACGAGCAGCTCGTCGTCCGCGGGGTCGGGCAGCTCGCGGACCGCGAGCTCGAAGTCTTCGTCGACGGGCTCGCCGACAGGACGGCGGGCGAGGCGGATCTCTCGGGTCACAGTGGGCATCGCCCTTGACTGTAGGGTCCGCGCGCATGGAGCTGACCGACCGGCACGTCGTCGTCACCGGGGCCGCGAGCGGGATCGGCCTCGCGTGCGCGACGCGCGTTCGAGGAGGAGGGCGCGCGGGTCACCCGAGCCGACCTGAACGCGAGCGGCGACATCGTGCAGGTCGACGTCGGCCACCGCGACCAGATCGACGCGCTGATCGCCACCGCGGAGGAGCGCAACGGCGAGATCGACATCTTCTTCTCCAACGCCGGCATCACCGGCGCCTCCGGCGGCCCGCCCGACCTCACCGACGACGACTGGGACCTGCTCCACCGCGTCAACGTCATGAGCCACATCTGGGCGGCCCGCAACCTGATCCCGAAGATGCTCGACCGAGGAGAGGGCTACCTGATCAGCACGGCCTCCGCCGCCGGCCTGCTCACCCAGCTCGGCGCCCTCGGCTACGCCGCCACCAAGCACGCCGCCGTGGCGATCGCGGAGTGGATCGACATCACCTACCGCGACCAGGGCATCCGCGCCTCCTGCCTGTGCCCCCAGTTCGTGAACACGCCGATGGTCACCGAGGGCCTCGACGTCGAGAAGCTCAAGCAGATCGCGACGATCATCGAGCCCGAGCAGGTCGCCGACGACGTCGTCGCAGGCGATCAACGAGGAGCGCTTCCTGATCCTCCCCCACGAGGAGGTCGGGCGCTACATGCGCAACCGCGGCTCCGACCACGCCCGCTGGCTGCACGGGATGCGCCAGCTGCAGGCCCAGCTCGGCAGCCTCGAGCGCCCCGCGGGGTAGCCTCCGCGCCATGGACGACGGCACGCTGCAGGAGCGCCTGTGGCAGGGCTTCGCGCGGCTCCAATCCCTGCTCGGCGGCCAGGCCGCCGGCGGCGTCGTCGTGGAGGAGCACGGCGTGGTCGCCTCGTTCGTCCCCGCGGCGCCCGACTCGCCGACGCTGAACGCCGCGATCGCGATGGAGCCGTACATCGAGCGCCGCGTCCTGCAACGCGCTGCGCAAGCGCTACGACCAGATCGGGATCCGCCGCTGGGGCGTGTGGACCGACGGCGCGAAGCACGACGTCGTCGACCGCCTCCAGGACGCGGGGATGCGCATCACCTCCTCCTCCCCCGGCATGGGCGCGGCGATCGGAGACCTCGAAGCTCAACGGCCACGCGCCCGCCGGCCCGTCCGACCTCGCCACCGTCGGCCGCGTCAACGACCTCGCCTACGGGAACCCGGACGGCCGGCTCGAGCGCACGCTCGCGCCCCTCCCCGACGGCCTGCTGCTCGCGTACAAGGCCGAGCACGAGGGCCGCCCGGCGAGCGTCGCCCTCGCGCTCCACCACGGCGAGGACTGCGGGATCTCCTTCGTGGCGACCGCGCCCTACGCCCGCCGCCAGGGCCTGGCGGCCGACGTGATGGCGCGCGTGGCGCTCGACGCGCAGCGAGGCCGGCCTGCACGAGCGCGTCGCTGCAGGCCACCGAGCTGGGCGAGAAGCTCTACCGCGCGCTCGGCTACCGCCAGGTGTCCGACATGCAGCTGTGGGAGCGCAGGCGGTGACGCTCAACCCGGCGCTCCAGGACGTCCGCTTCTGCCCGCGCTGCGCCGCCGAGGCGGACGTGCACCTACCCGCGCGTCGATCGTGTGCCCGAGCTGCGGCTACGCGGCGTTCTTCAACCCCAAGCCGGTCGCGTGCGCGATCCCGCGCGACCCCGACGGCAACATCATCCTCATGCGCCGCGCGCACCGAGCCGAGCCGAGGGCCGCTGGACGATGCCCGGCGGGTTCGTCGACCTCGGCGAGTCGGTGCCCGGAGGCCGCGCAGACGAGAAGGCGAGAGGAGCTGGACGATCGACGTGACGATCGAGGAGCTCGTCGGCGTCTACAGCAGCCCGACCGACCGCGTGGTGGTCGTCGTCTACGCGGCGACGACGACGCGAGCAGCCGAGCACCACCGAGGAGGCGCTCGAGGTCAGCGCGTTCAGTAGAACCGAGATCCCGTGGTCGGATCTGGCGTTCTGGAGCGACGAGCGCGCGCTCCGCGATCATCTCGCAGCAGCCCGCCCAGCGCCACGTTGACGAGCCACACGATGATCGTGGCGCCGACCGCGGTCCAGAACCCGTCGATCTCGAAGCCCGACACCAGCCAGCTGGTCAGCAGGAGCATCCCGAGCGAGACGAAGAAGTAGGCGACGCCCAGCGTCAGGATGATCAGCGGGATCGCCAGCAGCGTCACGCAGCGGCTTGACCGCGAAGTTCACGAGCCCGAGCACGAGCGCGGCCAGCAGCAGCGTCAGGAACTCGTCGTAGGTGACGCCGTCGAGCAGCTCGGCGGCGAGCCACGAGCGCCGCGACGTTGACCACGAGGCGCATGAGGAGGCGCATGCGCCGGACCCTACACGTGATAGGAACCCGCGCCTCATGTCCGAGCTCACAGCCTCCCCACGCGTTCTCGCCGACCTCGTCCGCGCCCGCGATCTCACGCTGATCGCCGCCGCCGCCCTCCTCACCGCCGCCTGCGCGCAGATCTCCTTCCCGATCCCGGGCAGCCCCGTCCCCGTGACCGGGCAGACGTTCGCCGTCATCCTCACCGGCGCCGCGCTGGGCGCCAACCGCGGCGCCGCGGGCCAGATCCTCTACGTCGGGCTCGGTCTCGTCGGGCTGCCGTTCTACGCCGACGGCGACAGCGGCGCCTCCGTCGTGTTCGGCGCCACCGGCGGCTACCTGCTGGCGTTCCCGCTCGCCGCGTGGGTCACCGGCAAGCTCGCCGAGAAGCGCTACGACCGCTCGCCGCTGACTGCGCTCCCGGCCTTCACGCTCGGCAGCCTGATCGTGTTCCTGATCGGCGTGCCGTGGCTCGCCGTCTCGGCGGACATCAGCCTCGCCAAGGCGATCGAGCTCGGCTTCGTGCCCTTCATCCCGGGCGGGATCCTCAAGGCCGCGCTGGCCGCCGGTCTGCTCCCGTCCGCGTGGCGCTTGACGCGGCCGTGACGGCGCGTTGACGGACGGCCGCGAGGCTGCGGCCGTCCAACGAATGGAGGTTCAGCATGACGGCGACCACGACGGTCGACGAGGCCCGCCTCGAGGCGTTCATGGGGCAGTTCGTCCAGGACTGCGGCAGCGCCGCGAGCGTTCCCCTGGTCATCATCGGCGACAAGCTCGGGCTCTACAAGGCGATGGCCGGCGGCGAGCCGGTGACGCCGGCGGAGCTGGCCGAGCGCACCGGCTGCCGGGAGCGCTACATCAGGGAATGGCTCAGCCAGCAGGCGGCGAGCGGGTACGTCTCCTACGACCCCGGCACCCGCACGTTCCGCCTGCCGCCCGAGCAGGAGCTCGCGCTCACGGACGAGGACAGCCCGGTCTACATCCTCGGCGCGTTCCAGCTGCTCAACGCGCTCGTGCACGACGAGCCGCGGATCCGCGAGCGATTCCGCTCCGGCGACGGGATGGGCTGGCACGAGCACCACCACGACCTGTTCGAGGGCACGGAGCGGTTCTTCCGCCCCGGCTACCTCGGCAACCTGGTGAACGAGTGGCTGCCCTCGCTCGACGGCGTCGTGGAGAAGCTCGCGAAGGGCGCACGCGTGGCCGACGTCGGCTGCGGGCACGGGGCGTCGACGATCCTGATGGCGCAGGCGTTCCCGCAGTCCACGTTCGTCGGCTTCGACTACCACCCCGAGTCGATCGAGGCCGCCCGCGCACGCGCCGGCGACGCGGGGAACGTGCGCTTCGAGGTCGCGGCCGCGAAGGAGCTTCGACGGCGGCCCGTACGACCTCGTGTGCGTGTTCGACGCGCTGCACGACATGGGCGACCCGGTCGGCGCGGCGCGGCACGTCCGCTCCCAGCTCGCCGACGACGGCACGTGGATGATCGTCGAGCCGTTCGCCGGCGATCACCTCGAGGACAACCTCAACCCGGTCGGGCGGGTGTTCTACGCAGGGTCGACCATGCTCTGCACGCCGGCGTCGCTGTCCCAGGAGGTCGGGCTCGCGCTCGGCGCCCAGGCCGGCGAGGCGCGGCTGACCGAGGTGCTCAACGAGGGCGGCTTCTCGCGCGTGCGCCGCGCGGCGGAGACGCCGTTCAACATCGTGCTGGAGGCGCGCCCCTAGGCGGATGCCAGCGCGGCGAGGGAGCGCATCGAGGTGCGCACCGCGTCGCGCTGGCTCTCCAGCCGGGCGGCCTCGGCCTCCGGGATCTCGACGTGCACGGCGATGCGGGTGCGCTCGCCGAGCGGCTCCAGCCGCCACTCGAACACGAGGTCGGAGACCAGGCAGGAGACGAGCACCTTGTGGCCGTCGCCGTCGGTGCGCATCTGCTGGGGCATCGGGAAGTCCGGATAGCCGTCCGGCCACATCGTGAAGCCGCCGTCGGCGCGGCTCGATGCGCTCGACGCCCTCCCACCACTCGATGAACCGCGTCGGGTCGTAGAGCAGCTTCCAGACCTCCTCGATCGGGGCCTCGGACTCGGTGGTGTCATCGAACGTCGGCAAGCAGCTCCTCCTCCTGGACGCGGGCGAGCTCGCGCTGCGGGTCGATGACGCCGGTGATCGGCGGCCGGCCGAGGTCGACGAGCGAGGCGAGATGGTCGCGGGCGGCGTCGGCCTGGCCGGCGATCAGCCGCCAGTGGCGCTCGGAGTCGCGCCAGCAGCTTGGCCGCGCGCTCCTGGTCGCCGCGGGCGGCGGCGCTCAGCGCCTGGGCGAACGTCATGCGCGCGAGCAGCACGGTCGGGCGGTGGGAGGGGCGCACGAGCTCCTGCGTGGCGGCGCGGATCTCGGCGTCGGCCTCGTCGGCGCGGCCGAGCCTGGCGAGCGCCTCCGCGCGCCGCAGCCTGGCCTCGCCGCGCTGGACGGGCGGATCGCCGGCGAGCGCGGCGCCCGAGCAGCCGCTCGGCGCGCTCGAAGTCGCCGGCCTCCAGCGCCAGCAGCCCGGCGTCGTGGTCGGCGAGCGCGAGGTACTCGGGGAGCCCGGTCCGCGCCGCGAACTCGGCCTGCCCGGTCGGTCGCCTCGCGCGCCTCCTCGTGGCGGCCGAGGCGGCAGAGCGCGTAGCGCGCGCAGCGCGGCCATGTGGATGCCGATGATCGGCAGCGGCTCGGTGCGCCGGCTGCCGCGCTCGGCGTAGGCGAGCGCGCGCTCGAAGTCGCCCGCGGCGATGGCGACGCACGCGGCGTTGGCCCAGCCGCTGTAGGCGAGGTCCGGGCGGTCGATCGCGTCTCCCTCCTCCCCGGAGCGCACGAGCACCTCCTCGGCCTCGGCCATGCGGCCCTGGGCGAGCAGGGAGAAGCCGCGCACCGTGTCGAGGTGGTGGGCCGACAGCGGGCGCGTCGCCGAGGTCGATGCCGGCCAGCGTCGCGTCGGCGTCGCCGGCGCCGCGTCGTCACCTCGCCCCACGCGCGCACGAGCAGGAGCTCGGCCCGCAGGTCGCGGATCGGCGATGCGGCCGGCGTCGAGGGCGGCGAGCGCGGCCGGCGGTGGCGCGCCGCGCGCCCGCCGGGTCGCACAGCGAGCTGCGGAACCAGCGCGCGGACTCGGCGTGGGCGGCGGCGCGGCGCGCGTGGTCGTCGGGCCGGGTGCGGTCCAGCGCCGTCCTGGAGCGCGGCGAGCGCGGGCTCGCGGCGGCCGAGCATGGCGAGGGTCTCGGCCAGGCGCAGCCGGGGCGCCGGGTCGTCGACCAGCTCGGTGACCTCGGTCAGGTAGGCGATCGCCTCCTGCAGGGCGGTGGCGCGGATCGCCGCCTCGGCGGCCTCGACGAGCCGGCGTGGCGGCGAGGTCGTCGCGGCCGGCGAGGCGCAGGTGGCGCGCGGCCTCGGCGGGGCTGGCGGCGAGCGCGTGCCCGAGCGTCTCGTGCAGCGCGGCGCGGCGGGTCTCGTCGAGGTCGGCGGCGACGGCCTCGCGCAGCAGCGCGTGGCGGAAGCCGAAGCGCCCGTCGGCGCTGCGGAACAGGCCGGACTCGGCGGCCGCGCTCACCGCCTCCGGCGACGGCGAGCGCGGACAGCTCGCCGCGGTCCAGGTCGCGGCCGGCGACGGCGGCGAGCTCGGCGGCGTCGCGGGCGGGCCCGGCGAGCGTGGCGAGCGCGGCGCGGACGGCGCCGCGCAGCGAGGCCGGCGGGCCCTGGTCGCCGCGGGCGGCGGCGCGGGCGCTCTCCAGCGCGAGCAGCGGGTTGCCGTCGGCGGCGGCGATCACGCGGGCGCGCTCGGGCGGGTCGAGGAAGGCGATCAGCGCCTCGACGTCGCCGCGCGCGAGCGGCTCCAGCTCCACCTCGCGGACCGGGACCCCGCGGCCGCGGGCGGCGTGCAGCAGCGCGTCGACGCCCTCCGAGCGGGGGCGCTGGCGGCGGGTCAGCACGAGCAGGACCGGCAGCCGCTCGATCCGCCGCGCGAGGTAGGCGGCGAGCTCGAGCGTCGCGACGTCGGCGAGGTGGACGTCGTCGAAGACGAGCACCAGCGGGCGCTCGGCGGTGGCGTGCTCGGCAAGCTCGACGGCGGCCTCGAACATGCGCGCGCGGGCCAGCTCGGGCGGCGCCTCGGAGAGCGCGGCGCGCGGGCGGCCGAGCCGGCGCGGGAGCGACGGCGCGAGCCGCGCCAGCTCCTCCGGCCAGCTCTCGTCCGGGCCGGGCGGGTCGAGCTCCGGCGCGAGGCAGGCGAGCAGCTCGGCCCAGGGGCCGAACGGCGTGGCGCCGCCGAGGTCGACGGCCGTGCAGCGGGCGGAGCGCGCGAGGTCGGTGCGCGCGCGGGCGACGAGCTCGCTCGCGAGCCGCGTCTTGCCGATCCCGCCCTCGCCGGAGATGACGGCCACCGCGCCGGCGCCGGCGCGCACGCCGGCCCACAGCTCGCCCAGCTCCGCGAGCTGGGCGTCGCGGCCGATCAGCGCCGTCTCCTCGGCCGCGGGCCTGCGTGGGCACGGGCCCTTCGCGCACCTCGCCGGCCAGCGCGCGGGTCTGCGGCGATGGCGCGAGCCCGAGCGTCTCGCGCAGCCGGTCCGAGAGCCGGTCGTAGACGGTGAGCGCGGCGGGGCGGTCGCCGGCGTCGGCGAGGCGGCGCATGAGGTCGCGGGCCGCGTCCTCGTCGAGCGGGTCGAGCGCGAGCCGGCGGCGCGCCCAGCTGACCGCCTTGGCCGGGTCGGGCGCCGCGGCGGCGAGCCGGGCGAGCGCGGCGGCGAGGCGCTCGGCGTGCTCGTCGCGCGCCTCCAGCACCCAGTCGTCGTCGAGGTCGGCGAGCAGCGGTCCGCGGTTGAGCGCGACGGCCTGCTCCAGCTCCCCGGCCCCGCAATGGGCGTCGAACTGCGCGAGGTCGGTCTCGCAGCGCGAGCGCGATGCGGTCGCGCCCCGCGTGCAGCGCGTCCTCCTCGCCGAGCGCGCGGCGCAGCTCCCACAGCGCGCTGCGCAGCGAGGCGCGGGCGCTCGAGTCCAGCACGTCGGGCCAGAAGCGGGCGGCCACCGAGCCGCGGGCGTGCTCGCCGGGGTGCAGCGCGAGCCAGCCGAGAAGGCTCCATGCACGCCGGCCGGGAGGAGGTACGACCGCGGCGCCGTCGGCCTCGGCCTGCAACTCCCCGAGGAGCCGCACCCGCAACATGTGGCGACTCTACACCCGCCTTGACGGCGCGTTGACGGGGCGGTGACGGGCGCGCGGGAAGGTGCCGCCCATGACCACCATCCCCACATCCTCATTCGACGCGGCCGACCCTGCGCCGCGCCTACTCCGGCCGCGACGCCGAGGCGCTGCTGGCCCGCTACGCCGACGACGCCACGATCGAGATCGTCGACGCGCAGAACACCCCGAGCAAGCCGCTCCGGCTCGAGGGCAAGCACGGCGATCCGCGCGCACTTCGCCGACGTCCTCGCGCGCGACATGACCCACGAGGTCGACATCGTCGCCGTCGGCGGCGACGCCGTCGGCTACGTCGCTGCGCTGCGCGTACCCCGACGGCACGCAAGGTGCTGTGCTCGTCGGCGCCGCGCTGCGCGACGGCAAGATCGTGCGCGAGGTCGTCGTCCAGGCCTGGGACGCGTAGATAGCCTCACGCCGCGTGATCGTCCACTCGGAGGAGCCCTACAACGCCGAATCGACTCGTGAGGCGCTGGCGGGCTCCCCGATCACGCCGGCCGGGGAGTTCTACATCCGCAACCACGGGCCGGTGCCACGAGCTACGGCGGGCTGCGGGTCGAGGGGCTCGTCGAGAAGCCGGTCACGCTGCGGCTCCAGGACCTCCTGCGCTTCGAGCGGCGCGAGCTGACCGCGACGCTCCAGTGCGCGGGCAACCGCCGCGCCGGGCTGATCGAGGTCCGCGACATCCCCGGCGAGGCGCCGTGGGGTCCGGGCGCGACCGGCACCGCTTCCTGGGCGGGCGTCGCGCTGGCCGACGTGCTGGCGGAGGCGGGCGTCGTCGACGGCGCGCGGTACGTCGCGTTCGTCTCCACCGACCGCGCCGAGGAGGCCACGCCGCCGCAGGACTACGGCGCCTCGATCCCGTTGCGGAAGGCGCTGCGGCCCGAGGTGCTGCTGGCGTGGGAGATGAACGGCGCGCCGCTGCCGCCGGTGCACGGCGGGCCGCTGCGCGTCGTCGTGCCGGGCTACATCGGCGCGCGGTCGCGTGAAGTGGGTCTCGCGGATCGAGGTCCGCGCCGAGCCGTGGGACGGCTACTACCAGTCCGTCGCCTACCGGCTCCTCACGCCCGACGAGGAGCCGGGGCCGGGAGTGGGCGTGCCTTTGGGCGAGGTCGCGGTGAACGCGGACATCATGCGGGCGGCCGTCGTCGACGGCAACGCGTTGTTGCAGGGCTACGCGTTCGCGGGCGGGGAGCGGCACGTCACGCGCGTGGAGGTCTCGGCCGACGAGGGCGAGACCTGGACGCCCGCCGAGCTGCTCGACGACCAGGGGCCATGGGCGTGGCGGCTGTGGCAGGCCGCGCTCCCGGTTCGCCGGGCCGCGTGGAGGTCGTCGCGCGCGCGTGGGACAGCGCCGCCGCCACGCAGCCCGAGCATGCCGCGAGCGTGTGGAACCCGAAGGGCTACGTGAACAACTCCTGGGCCCGGGTCGTTCTCGACGGGACGAACGGCGGGCCTTGAGGGAGAGGGTCACAACGTCGTGAGGACGCGTGCTGGAGCGGCCATACGACGTTATGCCCGTATAGGTGCACAACGTCGTACACACCCGTCGCGGCGCCCGCCTCACGACGTTCGCGACACGGCCGGCACCCTCGCGCCCCTACCCAGCGCCGTTGACCTTCTCCGTGCGCAGCTCGTGGCTCTCGTCGTCGAGGCGAGCCTCGTAGTACAGCCGCCGCGCGCCGTCCGGGAGGTC
The DNA here is from genome assembly GCA_963723395.1 of uncultured Solirubrobacteraceae bacterium. GTDB lineage: Bacteria > Actinomycetota > Thermoleophilia > Solirubrobacterales > Solirubrobacteraceae > DATFQI01. The sequence goes on from CAVRQL010000022.1 coordinate 25,531, forward strand.
GAGCACCTCGAGGTACCGGACGTCGACCACCGCGCCACCCACCGGCGCGTAGACGCCGTCCTCACCCCGCCGCGCGATCCCGGTGCGCTCGAACCAGTTCTCCTCCGCGCTCGCCCGCCCGTCGTAGGCGGCCAGGTCGCCGACCACGGCGGTCAGCCGCGCGCCGCGGGCGTCCCAGCTCCCCGGAGTCCCGCTCATGACCGTGTCCTGCCACTCCCACTCCAGCCCGTCGCGGCTGACCGCGTACCGGGAGCACATGCGGTCCTCCTCGCCCAGGATGTCGAGGTGGTGGCAGCAGATCCACGCCTCCCAGAGGTCGCCGGTCGCGGCGGACGATCGGATCCTTGACCGCGTCATCGAGGCTGGGGGCGAAGGCGGTGACGACCTCGGCCGTGGCCAGGCCCTCGATGGTCGGCGCGTCGATCGCGCCGATCCACCAGGCCTTGGTGAGCGGGATCGCGCAGCAGACGTACAGCCGCCAGCCGTCGTCGGTACGGACGAGCGAAGGGCGTTCGACGTCCATCGCGTCGAAGTGCGACTCGTCGAGCACGACGAGCGTCTCGAACGACACGCCGTCGGCTGAGCGGGCGACGACGGTCTGGTCGTTGCCGTCGTGGCCGTTGCGGACCCGGTAGGCGAGCAGGATCGAGCCGTCGTCGTCGAGCACGGCGGACGGGGCGCCGGCCCAGTAGCCGGGGCCCGCTCCGGGGGCGGGGACGGCGACGGCGGGCTCGCCGGCGCCGGGCAGCGGGAAGTCGATCGTGGTGCTGGTTTCCATGCTCCGCAGTCTCGCTCTGAGTTGCCGCGCTCCCATCAGGCAGATGGAGCGGATCGGCCGCCGAGACCCCTTAGTGCCGCAAGCGCGGCTCCGCGGGCGCCGGTGGCGATGCCGGGCGCGTGCTCGAACGGGCCCGAGGTGGCTGGCCTTGACGGCGCGCGCCGTCTCGCCCTCGGCCCACCCGCCGGTGACGACCAGCCGCGTGCGCGGGCCGGCGATCGCGTCCATGCGCGCGAGGACGCCGGCGCCGAAGCGGCCGAGCGACTCGTGCGCCGCTCGATACACGGCGCCCGGAGCGGTAACAGGACCGGTGACCGTGAACGGGCCGTCGGGCAGGCCGCGGAGCTCGATGCCGGCCGGGTCCGCGTCGAGCGCCGCCGCGTCGAGGGTGGACGGGTCCGAGCCGAGGAGGTCGACGACCGTCTGCAGCGCCGCGCCGGAGCGCGCGGCGCCGAGCAGGTACTGGCGACCTTCGACGGCATGCCAGCCGACGGTGATGCCGGCCGCGACGCAGTCGCGCACCTGCTCGGGAGCGAGCGGCGCGGTGGCGCGGATCCACGCCTCGGCGGTGCCCCAGGAGTCGAGCACCTCCCCCTCCCCCGCGACTCCGGCGCCGACCGCCGCCGCGTGGTGGTCGTGGCCGCCGACGGCGAGCAGCGCGCCGCGCACGCGAGGCAGCGTGCCGTCGGCGTGGCCGAGCGGCGTGCCCGCCGGGAGGTGCTCAGGCGCGAGCCCGGCCGGCGCGCCGGCCCACGCCAGCGCCTCCTCCCACGGCGCGCGGGTGTGGAGGTCGTAGAACGCGGTGCGCGAGGCGAGCGAGGACTCGGCCGCCTCCTCGCCGCCGAGCTGCGCGGACGATCCACTCCGCGACGTTGAGCCAGCGCACGCCGCGCCGCGACTCGGGCCAGTGCTCGCGCATCCACGCGTACTTCACGAGCGTGCACAGCGGGCGCACCGGCAGGCCGACGCGCTCGGCGAACGTGTCGCCCAACTCGCTCGCCAATCGCGAAGCGTGCTCGGCGCCGCGCTCGTCGTACCAGGCGATGCCCGGCACGACCGGCTCGCCGCGCGCGTCGAGGAGCACGCCCGTCTCCGCCATCCCCGCCACGCCGAGGCCCGCCACGACGCCGTCGACCTGCGACAGCGCGGCATCGGCGGCGGCGAGGGTGGCGGTCAGCAGCGCGGACGGATCCAGCTCGCGTGCCGCGCCACGGGGTCGGCTCGCGCGCCTCCGCCAGCTCGTCGCCCGCCTCGTCGAACACCGCCGCCTTGACCGCGCTCGTCCCGATGTCGAGCCCGACGAGCAGCGTCATGCGCGCTCGCCCGAGCCGCGCGCGACCAGCTCGGTCGGCACGGTCACGACGCGAGGGAGCCCGTCCTCGCCGCCGATCCGCGCGAAGGCGAGCGCGGCCGCCTCGGCGCCCATCAGCGACGGGTCGTGGCGGATGACGGTGATCCCGAGCAGGTCGGCGAGCTCGAAGTCGTCGAAGCCGACGAGCGGGAGCCGGTCGGCGCCCATCGCGTGCAGCGCGCCGACCGTGTTGCGGTTGTTGGCGGTGAAGATCGCGGTCGGGCGCGTGCGCTTGGGCAGCGCGAGCAGCTCGCCGACGATCTGCTGCGCGGTCGCGGCGTCGTGGGAGCCGGTGCGCACGAGCCGCGGGTCGACCTCGACGCCGGCCTCCGCGAGCGCGAAGCGGTAGCCGGCGAGGCGCTCGGACGCCGTCCACATCACGTCGGAGTCGCCGACGTAGGCGATCCGCTCGTGGCCCTGCGCGAGCAGGTGCTCGGTGGCGCCCCGGCCGCCGCCGGCGTTGTCGAGCAGCACCGCGTCGGCGGGGATGCCGTGGGGCGGGCGGTCGAGGAAGACGACGGGCGCGCCGGACAGCTCGCGGGCGAGCCACGCGTGGTCGCGCTCGCTCATCGCCGGGACGAGCAGGAGCGCGTCGACGCGGCGGCCGAGCAGCCCGCGGACCAGCATCTGCTCGCGTTCGACGTCCTCCTCGCAGCTGCCCGCGATGACGACGTAGCCGCGGGCGTGCGCTTCGGCCTCCACCGCGCGGGCGATCGCCGAGTAGAACGGGTTGGCGAGGTCCTCGAGGACGAGGCCGAGCGTGGCGGTGGAGCGGCCCTGGCGCAGCGAGGCGGCGATGTCGTTGCGCTGGAAGCCCAGCTCGTCGATCGCCGCGGAGACCTTGGCCGCCGTGGCATCGGCGACGCCCGCCTCCTCGTTGATCACGCGCGAGACGGTCTTGAGGCTCACGCCCGCCCGCTCGGCCACGTGGCGCATCGTGGGGCGGCCCCCTGTGTCCGACACGACTGACAACGTTGTCAGACCATCAGCGCACGGTCAAGCCGCGCAAGGCCTCTCCCGGCGAGGCCCCGGCTTGACACCGCTCGATGCGCGATTGGTACCGTCGCCGCGCCGCTGACAACGTTGTCAGACAACGTTGTCCGGTCGCCCACCATGAAGCCGTTCATCCTTCCCCCAAACCGGCTGTCCCGCTTCTACGAGGGCGGCGCCCGCATCGACGCCCTGCGCGGCGACCCGCCCGGCCCGGAGCGCACGCCCGAGGACTGGGTCGGCTCGACCGCCACCTCGTGGGGCCACCAGACGGAGGGCCTCGCCCGCCTCGGCGACGGCCAGATCCTGCGCGACCTCGTCGAGCAGGACCCCGAGGGCTTCCTCGGTCCGGAGCACGTCGCCCGGTGGGGGGCGAACCCCGCGGTGCTCGTGAAGCTGCTGGACGCCGGGGAGCGCCTGCCCGTGCACTTCCACCCCGGCCGCGCATTCGCCCGCGAGCACCTGGACCTCGACTACGGCAAGACGGAGTCGTGGCTGATCCTCGAGGCCGAGCCGGGGGCAGCCGTCCACGTCGGCTTCAAGGAGCCGGCCGACGCCGCGACCGTCCGCCGCTGGGTCGAGACGCAGGACCCCGAGGAGATGCTCGCCGCGCTGCGGCCGATCGAGGTCAAGCCGGGCGACGCGATCCTCGTCCCCGCCGGCACGCTGCACGCGATCGGCGCGGGCATCCTGCTGCTCGAGCTCCAGGAGCCGACCGACCTCTCCGTGCTGGTCGAGCACGAGGGCTTCGCCAGCGACGGCTCCGAGCACCTCGGCCTCGGCTACGACGTCGTGCTGCGGGCCGCCGACCTCGCGCAGGGCACCGAGACGGCCAACCCGGACCTGCCGGCCGACGCCGACCCCTACTTCCGCGCGCTGCGTCCCTCCCCAGGCGAGGAGCTGCCGCCGTCGTTCGCCGTGCTCCTGGGCACCGGCGGCGACGGCGTGCTCCGGACCGAGCACGGCGACGCGCTGCCGCTCACCCGCGGCACCACCGCGCTGGTGCCGTTCGCCGCCGGGACCACGACGATCGAGGGCGACGCCCAGGTGCTCCGCTGCCTGCCGCCCGACCCGGCCGCGGGAGACGGCCGATGGTGAGCCAGCCCCAGCCGGTCCTCGAGGCCCGCGACATCGTCAAGACCTTCGGCAAGGTGCAGGCGCTGCGCGGCGCGAGCTTCACCGTGTACCCGAACGAGGTCGTCGCGCTGATCGGCGACAACGGCGCCGGCAAGAGCACGCTGGTGAAGACGCTGACCGGCGTCCACCCGCCCGACAGCGGCGAGATCCTCTTCGAGGGCGAGCCCGTCGAGATCAACACGCCCAGCGACGCCCGCCGGCTCGGGATCGAGACCGTCTACCAGGACCTCGCCCTCGCCGCCGAGATCGACCCCGCCGCGAACATGTTCCTCGGCCGCGAGATCATGCGCCCCGGCCCGCTCGGCAAGCTCGGCTTCATCGACAAGAACGAGATGCGCCGCCGCAGCGACGAGGCCTTCAAGAACCTCGGCGTCAAGATCCAGGACACCAGCGCGCGCGTCGCGAACATGTCCGGCGGTCAGCGCCAGGGCATCGCGATCTCGCGCGCGGTCACGTGGGCCAAGAAGGTCGTGTTCATGGACGAGCCCACCGCGGCGCTGGGCGTCGTGCAGACCCGCAACGTGCTCGACCAGATCAAGCGCGTGCGCGAGCACGGCCTGTCCGTGGTGCTCATCAGCCACAACATGCCCGAGGTCTTCGAGGTCGCCGACCGCATCGAGGTGCTGCGCCTCGGCGCGCGCGTCGCGCGACTCAAGCCGCAGGACGTCTCGATGGAGGACGTCGTGTCCGCCATGACCGGCGCGCTGACCTTCCAGGAGGAGCGATGAGCGACGAGCCGCAGGTGGAGATCCCGGAGGACGACCAGCCCGGCTGGATGCGCTTCCTGACGGGGTCCAGCACGGCGATCCTGCTGATCCTCGTCGGCCTGATCCTGGTGTTCTCACTGCTGAGCTTCGACGAGTTCTTCGCGGTCTCCAACGCCCGCAACATCGCCACCGACGCCGCCGTGCTGCTGGTGATCGCGACGGGCCTGACCTTCATCATCATCACCGCCGGCATCGACCTCTCGGTCGGCGCCGTGCTGGTGTTCGCCGGGGTGATCGCCGCCAAGGCGATGAACGAGGTCGGCGACGACGGCTGGGGCGTGATCGCGGTCGGCTTCGTGGTCTCGCTGCTGGCCGGCTTCGCCTGGGGACTGCTCAACGGCTTCCTCGTCGCGAAGGCCAAGATCCCGTCGTTCATCGTCACCCTCGGCACGCTCGGCATGGCGCTCGGCTCCGCGCTGCTGATCACCGGCGGCGTCGACGAGCGCGACGTCCCCTTCAAGCTGATCGAGACGATCGGCTCCGGCCGCCTCTTCGACCAGGTGCCGTACCTGGTGATCATCGCCGCCGTCGTCGCGCTGATCGGCGCGATCCTGCTCGCGCAGACGCGCTTCGGCCGCTACACGTACGCGATCGGCTCCAACATGGAGGCCGTCCGGCGCTCCGGCGTCAACGTCGACCGCCACCTGATCAAGATCTACGCGCTCGGCGGCACGCTGGCCGGGCTGGCCGGCTTCCTGTCGCTCGCCCGGTTCGGCACGACGTCGATCGGCGGGCACTCGACCGACAACCTCGACGCGATCGCGGCGATCGTGATCGGCGGCACCAGCCTGTTCGGCGGCGTCGGCACGATCCTCGGGACGGTGATCGGCGTGTTCATCCCCGCCGTCCTGCGCAACGGCTTCGTGATCGTCGGCGTGCAGCCGTTCTGGCAGCAGGTCGCCGTCGGCGCGGTGCTGATCGCGGCCGTCTACTTCGACCAGTTGCGGCGGTCCAGGTACCGCATGTGAACCACCATGAGGAGGAGTGAGGCAATGCGCATTTCCAGGAACGCGGGGGCGGCGCTGCTTGCGTCGGCGACCCTCGCGCTCGGCGTCGCCGCGTGCGGCGACGACGACGAGGGCAGCAGCGGCAGCAGCAGCAGCGGAGGCGGCAAGGACTACAAGCTGACGCTGGTCGCCGGCGTGAAGGGCGACGAGTTCTACATCACGATGAACTGCGGCGCCCAGGCCGAGGCCAAGAAGCTCGGCGTGACGCTGGACTTCCAGGGTCCCGACCAGTTCGACCCGTCACTGCAGACGCCGATCGTCAACGCGGTCGCGGCCAAGAAGCCCGACGGGCTGCTGATCGCGCCGACCGACACGAAGGCGATGTACGTGCCGATCAAGCAGGTCGCCGACGCCGGCACGAAGGTCGTGCTCGTCGACACCACGCTCGAGCAGCCCGACCTCGCCGTGTCGCAGATCGCGTCCGACAACGAGGGCGGCGGCCGCGCGGCGGCCAAGGCGCTGGCCGAGGCCATCGGCGGCTCCGGCAAGGTGTTCGTGAACAACGTCAAGCCCGGCATCTCGACCACCGACGCCCGCGCGAAGGGCTTCGAGGACGAGGCCAAGAAGCTCGGCCTCGAGTTCGTCGGCATGGAGTACAACAACGACCAGCCGGACAAGGCGGCGTCGCTCGTCAAGGCGCAGCTCGCCAAGAACCCGGACCTCAAGGGCATCTTCGCCACCAACCTGTTCGGCGCCGAGGGCTCGGCCGCCGGCCTGCGCGAGGCGGGCAAGCAGGACTCGGTGAAGATCGTCGGCTTCGACGCCGGCCCGAAGCAGGTCAAGGACCTCGAGGACGGCCTCATCCAGGCGCTCGTCGCCCAGAAGCCCGCCGACATCGGGGCCCAGGGCGTCCAGCAGGCCGTCGCCGCGCTGAACGACGAGGAGACCAAGCCGGAGATCGCGACCGGCTCGGTGATCCTCACCAAGGACAACCTGAGCCAGAACCAGGACGCGGTCTACAAGTCGACCTGCTGAGGGGGACGTGCCAGTGCGCCGGGCGCCGAGAGCGCCCGGCGCGCTCGCCCCTCAGAGGTCGCGTTCGGTGATGGCCCCGCTGTGGAACGCCGCCTCGACGAGCCGCAGCCGCTTCTCGTTCTGTCCGAGGTGGCCGACGCCGAACTTGTCGAACAGCACGCGGAGGTGGGCCTTCACCGCGTCGACGCTGAGGAACAGCTCTCCGGCGATGTCGGCGTTGGAGGCGGGGACCCCGAATCCGGGTGAGTCCTTGAACGGCCGGCACAGCGCCAGCAGCACGTTGCGCTGCGTGGCGGTGAGCTCCGCGATGCGGCCGGACGGCCGTCCCGAGCACCGTCGAGCCGTCGCCCGCCTGACCCGGGTTCCGGAAGACGATCTCCGTGCCCCCGAAGCGCATCAGGTCGCCGTCGTGCAGGCGCCGGCGGCCGGACACGCGATCGCCGTTGACGAACGAGCCGTTGCGCGACAGACCGTCGTCGACCACGAGCCAGTCGTCGGCGACCTGCTCGAGCTCGGCGTGGAGGCGAGAGATCTTCTCGTCGGCCACGAACGCGAGATCGGCCGCTGCATGGCGGCCGATCGCGAGCTTGCTGCCCGGTGAGAAGGGGACGATGCGCTGCTCTCCTTCGACCCGGAACGTGAGAAACGGAAGGCCCTCACGCTCTGCCTCGATCTGCGCGCGGAGCTCGGCGACCGAAGCGGGGTGAGGGCCGGGAGTGGGGGCCACGGGGCGATGCTACCCGCGGCCCCCGCTCGTGGGCGGCGGTGACTAGGCGACCGGCACCAGCGGCCGCATCGCGGTCTGCTCGTCGGTGCGGGCGCTGCCGTCGAGGTCGACCTCGATGGTGGAGCCGCCGAGGGCGATCACGTCGCCGTGGCGGAGCACCACCGGCTCCTGCACGAGCGTCCCGTTGACCGTGGTGCCGTTCGAGGAGCCGAGGTCGGTGACGACCGGGCCGTCGGCCGACGGGGCGACCATCGCGTGGCGGCGGGAGACGCCGGCCTCGGCGAGCTGCAGGTCCACCGCGCCGCGGCCGATGACGAGCTCGCGGTCGAGCACGATGCGGTGGCCGGCCAGCGGGCCCTGCAGGACGGCGAGGGTGGCGATCTCGGGCTGCGGCGCCGGCTGGACGGGGAGCTGCACGATCGCGGTGTCGGCGGCGGGCATCTCGGAGACCGTCGTGGCCGGCGTGGTGCGGCGGCGGCGGATGACGAGGGCGGCGAGCGCGGCCAGGGCGGCGAGGCCGAGACCGATCGGGGCGACCGGCACGCCACCGTCGTTACGCGGCGCGGGCTTCGCGGCGGCCAGCTTCATCGCTCGCGTCCGCAGCTCCTCGCCGGCCTTGTGGTCCGGGACCATGTCGAGCAGCTGCTCGAGGTTGGCCAGCGCCTTCTCGCGGTTGCCGGCGTTGTAGGCGGCGAGGCCGGCGCGGTACAGCTCGTCGGGCTTGCCGAGCTTGTTCTCGACGCCCTTGTCCTGCATCAGCGCCTGCACCTCGGAGGCCGGCGAGATGAAGTTGAACTGCTCCGAGTCTCCGGCTCCGAACGAGTTGACGCCGACCACGCGGCCCTGCAGGTCGACGGTCGGGCCGCCGCTCATGCCGCCGGCCATCGCGCCGCTGATCTCGAACACCTGGCGCAGGCCGTCGTCGACGGTCTTGGACGGAGCTGATCGAGCCGTCCTTGAAGCTGGGGTCGAAGGACTGGTCGGTGACGAGGTCGACCGAGCCGGGGTAGCCGACGGAGACGATCTGGCTGCCGACCTCGAGGTCGGCGGTCGGGGCGAGGCTCAGCACGGGCGTGTTCTCAGCCTCCAGCTTCAGCAGGGAGACATCGCCGCCGTCGAAGGCGCGGAAGCCGAGCACGCGGGCGGGCAGCGGCTTGCCGCTCGGGTACGCGGCGCGGACGGTGCGCTTCGCGCCGGCGCTGCGCCAGTTCTGGGGGTCGCGCAGGCGCCAGTGCAGCAGCGCCTCGTTGACGGCCTCCTCCTCGGTGGTGTCCGGGCTCCACTTCTCGTTCGCGTAGGACCACTCGGCGGCCTTCGTCGAGCAGGGCGTCCTTGACCTCCTGGTCGTAGTCGACGCAGTGGCCGGCGCTGGCGAAGTAGCCGTCGGGGTTCACGAAGAAGCCGCTGCAGCTGTACGTGACGCTGAAGTTCTTCTCGCCGCCGATGAAGCCCCACTTCGGGTCCTTGACGGCGGCCTCGAACGTCGTCTCCATGTAGACGATGCTGGGCTCGACCGCGGCCGAGACCTTCTGCAGCGGGGTGGCGGCGGGGGCGGCGGCTTGAGCGGCGACCGGGACGGCGATGGCGGCGGTGGCGGCGAGACCGGCGATGAGGGACTTGGCATGCATTGGTGGGCTCCTTGCGGGTGGTGGTTGCGGTGCTCGAGCAGCATCGATCCACCGGCCCCTGGCGGATAGAGGCCCACGGGCTTGCGTTCGCCGACCCGCGGGTGTGGCCCGGCCACACCCAGGTGTCAGAGCGCGGCGATGCGGCTCGCCGCGCGGGACTCGGCGGAGCGCACGGCGGCGCGGGCGGCGTCGTAGCGCTTCCGGCTGCCGGCCCGGGCGGCGTCTGCGAGGCGGTCGTGCGCCGCCCCGGCCGTGCTGAGCGCCTTGGCCGCGGCGGCCAGGGCGGCGCGCTGCCCCGGCCCGAGGTCGAGCTTGCGCAGCCTGCGCGCGGAGCTCGCGTAGGTGCCGGCGAGGTCGGCGGCGGCCGCCGCCTGCCGGCTCGGCCGCTGCGCTTGATCGAGCGAGCGGCGGTGGCGGGTCAGGTCGCGGTTCAGCGACGAGACGTCCTGCTCGAGCTTGCGCAGCTCGTCCGGGTCGACGGCGAGGCGCTCGGGGTCGGCGCCGGACACCTCGAGGGTCTGCGCCACGCGCTCGCAATCGGCGGCGAAGCCCGCCGCGAGGGCCGCCGGCGCGTAACAGGCCACCGTCGCGATCCCCTCCGACGTGGGCGTGGCGTAGAGCGTGATGGCGCGGTCGAAGCCGCGGACGCGCACGTCGCGGTAGCGCAGCGCCTCGTAGTCCCCCAGCCGCACCGCCTGCGGGGTCGGGGCGCTCGCGCGTCTCCAGCGAGGCGGGGAGCAGCGAGGCGCCCGCGCCGTCGGTGCCCCCGGCGGCGACGCCGGCCGCGGGCCGGCCCGGGTCCGCGATGCCGACCGCCTCACGCAACTCCAGGCCGGGGATCTGCGGGATCTCGTCCTCCGCGACACGCTCCCACCCGGCCGGAGCGCGCAGCGCGACCCCGGCGCTGGACGCCGAGGTGGAGAGCGGCTTCTCCGGCGCGGCGGCCTCGCCGCTGCGCCCGAGGAAGAACGCGCCGGCGGCGAGCGCGACCACGGTGACGCCCGCGATCACCGGGATCGGACCCGGCCGCCGCCGCGGCGGCGGCGGCTCGGAGGGCGCGGGCGCGCGGCGGCGGCGTGACGTCGTCGGCGGTCGAGGGCTCGGCGGCGATCGCCTCGCGATCGAACGCGTCGATCCGGCGCGGCGGGAGCGACGAGCTGACCGGCGCGAGCAGCTCCGCGGCACGGTCGACAAGCTCGACGGCGCTCTCCGGCCGGTCGCCCGCCGCCTTGGCCATCCCGGACGCGATCACCGCGTCGATGCCCTCGGGGAGGTCCGGGCGCCGCTCGGTGACCGATGGCGGCGGGTCGTTGACGTGCGCGTACAGGATCGCGAGGTCGGTGGCCCGGGGATACGGCACGCTCCCCGTGAGGCAGTGGTACAGCACCGCCGTGAGCGCGTAGACGTCGCTCGCCGGGAACACCTCGCCGGCCTGCACCTGCTCGGGGGCCGCGTAGTGGGCCGTGCCGACGAAGTAGCCCGACTTGGTCAGGTGCCCGTCGTCGCCCCCGCGCATCAGCCCGAAGTCGGCGAGATAGGGCTTGTCGCCCTGCTCGACGAGGATGTTCTGCGGCTTGACGTCGCGATGCACGAGCCCGGCGGCATGCGCCGAGTCCAGCGCCTCGGCCACGGGCCGCAGGAGGCGGACCGTCCGCCCGGCGTCGAGCTCGCGGCGCGCGATCAGCTCCGAGAGCGCCGGGCCGTCGACGAGGCGCATCGCCAGGAACAGGCCCTCCGGCAGCTCCCCCGCCTCGTACACGCCGACCACGTGCGGATGCTCGAGCGCCGCCTGCAGCCGGCCCTCGCGGCGGAAGCGCTCCAGGAAGGAGTCGTCGCCGGCCCGGTCCGTGCGGACGACCTTGAACGCGACGCGGCGGTTCAGCAGGAGCTGGTTGGCCTCGTAGACCTCGCCCATGCCGCCGCGACCGAGCAGTCGCTCGATGCGGTACCCCTCGACGACCGAACCGATCTCCAGCACGCTCTGGAAAGCGTATATTCGGCCCGAGATGAGCGTGCGCCCGATGCTCCTGGCGATTGCGATCCTCGCGGCGTACGCCTCGCCGTCCCTGGCCTACGACGGCCACAACGACCGCACGCTCGGCGACACGCCGTATGCGTCGGCGGTGACGTTCGCGGCCCCGCCGCAGACCTTCAACAACGCCGCGTTCGGCGAGGCGGCGGAGTTCTCCGCGGGAGCCACCAGCTACACGGGCTGCGGGGCGTGGGGCGCGCGGACCGGCTGGGTGCGGTTCGCCACCGCGACCGCGGGCCGCGTGTTCGTGAGCGTCGAGTCGGCCGGTACGCCCGCCTACGACGTGATGTACAAGGTCTACACGGCGCCGACGTCGATCCCGATCGGGTCGGCGAGCCTGACCGACATGACCCCGGCGCCGGGCGATTGTCAGAACGCCAACCACGGAACGCCGAACGAGAACTACGTCTTCGGCTACGCGATCCCTCGCGACCGGGTCGTCTACGTCCAGACGCTGTCCGTCTGCGCGGACCGCACCAACCTGCCGCCGTGCTCGATGCAGGAGCGCGCGGACGCGCCGGGCGGGCCGACCACCATCAACTTCCGCTTCACGCCCGACAACCGGGACGGCGACGCGGCGCCGGACTCGCTCGACGCCTGTCCCGACGACAACGGCCCCGTGTCCGGTTGCCCCGACGAGGACGGCGACGGCGTCGGCGATCCGTTCGACCACTGCCTCCGGCTGCCCGGCAAGGGCGCGGACGGGTGCCGGCTGCCCGACGAGGACGGCGACGGCTTCGCGTCGACCTCGACGGACAAGCGCACTCGCGACTGCAACGACGACGTGCGGGAGATCAACCCGAACGCACGAGAGGTGCTCGGAAACGACGTCGACGAGAACTGCGACGGCCTGGCCGCCTTCGATCGTGATGGCGACCGCTCGGAGGACAAGCCGGGCCCCGACTGCGATCCCACCAACCGCAAGATCCATCCGGGCGCTCGCGAGATCCGCGGCAACAAGATCGACGAGGACTGCGACAAGTCCGACGCCCCCTTCCTCCGGGTCACCAGCCAGGTCGCTCCCACCTACCTCCTCGACTCGCGCGAGCGAGTGCGCGGCTTCGCCGGGTTCAAGGTCCTGCCGGTCGTCAAGGGCATGCGCATCCGCGTCGAGTGCCGCGGCCGCGGATGCCCGTACTCCGCGAAGGTCTACCGCGCCAAGCGCACCCGCAGCGGCCAGACCGTGGGCCGCGAGTTCAACGGCCGCGCGCTGCCGGTGGGGGCCCGCGTGACGGTGAAGGTGCTCCGCAAGGGCTACGTCGGCCGCGCGATCCGGTTCACGATCAAGCGGGGCGCCGGCGACCCGCGGATCCTCAAGCGCTGCATGCTCCCCGGGCGCACGGCACTGCGCAAGAAGTGCTGATCCGGGCGCTCGCGGGAGCGGCTGCGCTCGCGCTGATCGCCGCTGGCGTTCGTCGCGGGCCGCGCCACCCGCGACGACCCGCCCGCGCCGAAGGGAGCCCCCGCCCTGCGCGTGGCGTCCGAGCGCGCCGACGTGCCCGCGCTCGCCCGCTCGAAGCGGCTGCCCGCCCTCCTCGACAAGGACGCCGCGGTTCGGGCGACCGTCACGGCGACCCCCGACTCGGGGTCGCGGATCCGACCGACGAGGTGACGGGGCCGCAGCCGACGCCCACGCCGGACAGGACGCCAGGCGTCGCCCCCGCCCCCCGACGACGGGCTCACGCCGGGCGGCGGCGACCCCGAGTAGCGCTCCGGCCCGTACCGTGCCGGGCATGGACGCCGCACGCTGGCTCGCCGAAGCGCTCTCCACCCATCAGCGCTGGCGGGACGGAGTACCCGCCGTTCGAGCCGCACCCCGCGCTCGACGTCCCCGAGGAGCGGATGGAGGCGGCGTTCGCGGAGCTGGCGGAGCGGCTGCGCGACAACTACCCCTTCTTCCATCCCCGCTACGCCGGGCAGATGCTCAAGCCGCCGCACCCCGCGGCGGTCGCCGGGCAGCTGGCGGCGATGCTCGTCAACCCCAACAACCACGCGCTCGACGGCGGGCCGGCGACGGCGAAGATGGAGCGCGAGGTCGTCGCGCGGCTGGCCGCGATGTTCGGCTACGGCGAGGAGCACCTCGGCCACCTCACGACGAGCGGCACGATCGCCAACCTCGAGGCGCTGTTCGTCGCGCGCGAGCTGCACCCGGAGCGCGGCGTCGCCTTCAGCGCCGAGAGCCATTACACGCACGCGCGCATGTGCGGGCTGCTCGGCGTCACCGGGCCACGCGGTCCCGGTCGACCCGCGCGGGCGGATGGACCCCGACGCGCTCGACGGGCTGCTGGCCGCCGGTCAGGTCGGCACCGTGGTGGCGACGGCGGGGACGACGGGGCTGGGCGCCATCGACCCCGTGCACGAGATCCTCGAGGTCGCCCGCCGCCACGGCGTGCGCGTCCACGTCGACGCGGCCTACGGCGGGTTCTTCGCGCTGCTGGCGGGCACGAACGGGATCGCGCGCGAGCCGTGGGACGCGATCGCGCGCGCCGACAGCGTCGTCGTCGACCCGCACAAGCACGGGCTCCAGCCCTACGGCTGCGGGGCGATCCTGTTCCGCGACCCGTCGGTCGGGCGCTTCTACCTGCACGACTCGCCGTACACGTACTTCACCTCCGACGAGCTCCACCTCGGGGAGATCAGCCTCGAGTGCTCGCGCGCCGGGGCGGCCGCCGCCGCGCTGTGGCTGACCTTCGAGGTGTTCCCGCCCGAGGCGCTCGGCGAGGTCCTCGCGGCGGGCCGCCGCGCCGCCCTGCACTGGGCCGAGCTGCTGGCCGGCTCCGAGGTGCTCGCGCTCTACCAGCCGCCCGGAGCTGGACATCGTCAGCTACCTGCCGGCTGCGCCGCACCCTCTCAGACGATCGACGCCGCCTCCGCGCGCGATGCTCGCGCGCGGGATGGAGGAGCAACGTGTTCCTCAGCACCCTGCGCGTCACGGCCGGCGCGTTCGCGCAGCGGCACCCGGCGGTGGAGGCCGACGCCGACGGCGCGCGGATCCTGCGCAGCGTGCTCATGAAGCCCGAGCACGAGGCGTACGTGGAGGAGCTCCACGCCGCCGTCGAGGCGCTGGCCTAGGCGGCGATCTCGGCGGCGGTCGGGAACGACTCGAGCGCCCCGTGGCGGAGCGTGGAGAGCGATCCGACCCGCACCGCCCGCGAGACGGCGTCGACCAGCGCGAGGCCGCCGGCGAGCCCCGCCGCGAGGCTCCCGCAGAACGCGTCGCCGGCGCCGGTCGTGTCGATCGCGTCGACCCGCGGCGCGGGCACGTGCGTCTCGTCGTCGCCGTCGATCACCAGCGCGCCCGACTCGCCCATCGTCACGACCACGGCCATCCCGTCCGCGAGCGAGCGGGCGCGCCCGGCGATGTCGTCCACGCCGCCGGTCAGGGCGCCGAGCTCGGGCACGTTCGGGACCAGCACGTCGACGTGCCGCAGCAGCTCGCTCGGGAGCTCGCGCGCGGGCGCGGGATTGAGGATCACGGTCGCCATCCGGTCCGCGGCCGCCGCGATCACGGCGTCGAGCGGGATCTCGAGCTGCAGCAGGATGACGTCCGGATCCGGGAGCCGGGCGAGCGCGCGGTGCACGTCGCCGGCGTCCAGCGCGGCGTTCGCGCCGGAGACCACGACGATCGTGTTGTGCCCCTCGGCGTCGACGGCGATGTGCGCCACGCCCGTGGCGGCGTCGTCGCGCGCCGCGACCTCGCTGATGTCGATTCCCTCGGCGACGAGGGCGTCCGTGAGGCGCCGTCCCTCCGGGTCGGCGCCGACGCAGCCGACCATCGCGACGCCCACGCCGTGACGCGCGGCGGACACGGCTTGATTGGCGCCCTTCCCGCCCAGGGCCCGGCTGGAGCCGGAGGCGAGCAGCGTCTCGCCGGGGAGGGGCAGCCGCGCGACCTCGGCCACGAGATCGAGGTTGAGGCTGCCGACGACCGCCACGCTCGGCTCAGGCATACGACCGCGCTCCCGCCGCCACGCCCGCCAGCGCGGCGGCCCCGCGGGCCGTCGCCTCCTGGACCGGCGACCACTCGATCGGCCCGAGGCGCTCCTCCTTGACCGCTCGGGCGCCGGCGCCGCGGACGCCGCCGCCGGTCGCGACGATCCGGTCACGGCGGCCCGCGACCGCGTCGATGCGGGCGAGCGTCGCGGCGCTCAACTCGGCGCCCTTCTCGAGCGCGTCGCGCCACGCCGCGGCGCGGGTCATCGGGCGCGCCGAGGGCGGCCCGAGCGCCGCGGCGGCCGCGGTGAGCTCGTCCCGCTCGGCCTGCCCGTCGACGCCGAGCAGCTTCAGCGCCGCGGCCGGCCCCACGTCGCGCTCGGTGCCGCTGATCAGCGACCAGCGCTCCGGGACGACGTGCCATCCGACGGTCACGCCGCTCTCGACCGCGTCGGCGACCCGATCCGCGTCGAGGTCCAGCGGCGACGGTGCGCACGAACACGTCGGCGGTCCCGGACGAGTGCAGGACGTCGCCCTCCCCGGTCGCGCCCGCCCCGACCATCGCGACCACGTGATCGTGGCCGGCGACGGTGAGCACGGCGTCGCGCGCCGCGGGCAGCGCGTCGCCGACGCGCCCGACCGGCGTGCCGGCGGAGACCGGCTCGGCGAGGAAGCTCTCGGGCACTCCGAGCCAGGCGAGCGCGTCGGGCCACCAGGCCCGGTCGGTCAGCGACAGCATCCCCGTGCGCGAGGCCAGCGACAGCTCGGCGACGTCGGCGGCGCCGAGCGAGCGCGCCACCCACTCGGGCATGCCGAGCCACCGCACGGCCTCCGCGCGCCCGCGTGCGCGCGCTGCCACGCGAGCTTGCTCAGCGTGCACAGCGCCGAAGCGGGCACGCCGGTCTCGCGCGGCGAAGCGGCGCGGCGCCGAGCCGGACGCGATCGCCCGCGCCTCGTCCGCCCCGCGGGCGTCGTGCCAGGCGATCGCCGGGCCGACGGGCTCCCCGCGCCGGTCGATCAGCACGCCGGTCTCGGCGAGCCCGGCGACGCCGACGGCCGCCACCTCGCCCGGGGGCGAGGCGGCGAGCGCCCGCGCGGCCACGGCGATGCGCGGTCCGCGCGACGCCGTGGGGGTCGATCTCCGCGCCGGTCGCGACCGGCGTCCATGGCGTCCGCTCGCGGGCCTCGCCGAGCTCCTCGCCGGCGACGTCGAGCACGAGCGCCTTGCAGTACGTCGTGCCGACGTCGATGCCGAGGAGCAGCTGCCGCATCGCTAGCCCGTGGCGTCCACGATCGCGAGCAGGTCCTCCATGCGACGGCGCGCGACGCCGTCGAGGAAGCTCGCGACGCTCGGTCGGCGGGGCAGGCCGACGGCCTCCTTCCACAGCGAGCGACCGGCGATGAAGCCGTCCGCGCCGCCGGCCATCGACGCGCGCAGCTGGTCGCAGAACGCGGCGTGGTCGACGCCGGCCGAGAGCACGGCCCACGGCACGTCGATCGAGTCGGTCACGCGCCGGCACCCCTCCTCGCTGCCCGGGTACTCGAGCTTGAGCACCTTCGTGCCGCACTCCTGCAGGAACACGGCGCCGTCGACGACGAGGTCCTCCTTGCGCGAGGCGAACTCCTCGGGGCTCTCGTCGTCGAGCGCGGTAGGTCATCAGCTCCATCACGCACAGGAGGTCGGAGCGGCGCGCAGTCCTCGAGCGCGGCGCGGACCATGCCGGCGGTGTAGCCGTCGAGGTCCTCGCGGTCGGCGCGCAGGAACACCATCACCTTGGCCGCGGTGGCGCCGAGCGCCCGCGCGCCGGCGGCGCCGAGGTCGGGGATCAGCCCGGAGCGGCGGAGCCCGTCCTCCTCCTCGTGGCCGTCCGCCTCGATCCGGGCGATCAGCCCGACGTCGCGCGGCAGCACGTCGGCGTCGACGACGTGCGGCAGCGACATGTCGGGGTCGAGCAGGATCGCGCTCGCGTCGCGGCCGACGGTGTCGACGAGGTCGGACTTGAACTCGCGCTGCGCCTCGGGGCCGCTCGGGAGGCCGAGCCCGTCGAGCATGTCGACGAGCGGCTGGCCGTGATCGGCGGCGATCACGGCGAAGCGGCCGCCGGAGGTCTGGATCTGCCGGAGGGCGCGGCGCTCCGCCGTGGTCGGGGCGGTGGTGGTCGTTTCGGTGAGTGGCACCGGGAGTCTTCCTCGCTTGGATGGTCTGCGGTCTGTTAGAACTCTAGCGGTGCCTGAGCATATGTCCAGCACAAATGTGCAGACAGCGACGCTGGTGGCCGCGGCCGAGCTCTACTACCGCGACCAGCTCTCCCAGCAGGAGGTCGCGCAGCGGCTCGGCGTGTCGCGCTCCACGGTCTCGCGGCTGCTCCAGCTCGCGCGCGACGAGGGGATCGTGCACATCGAGATCCGCCGCCCGTCCGCGCCCGACGACCTGTCGGAGGCGCTCCGCTCCGCGCTCGGCCTGCGGCGCGTGGTCGTCGTCCCTGCTCGTCCGGCGCACGCGCTCGTCGAGCCCGCGCTCGAGGAGATCGCGCGGCTCGGGCTCGGAGCCGGCGACGCGCTCGCCGTCTCGTGGGGCAGCACGATCGCGGAGATCGCCGGCTCCCGGCACTTCCCGCCGCTGCACGGCGTGCGCCTGATCCCGGCGATCGCCGCCTTCGACGAGCTGGACGGCACGCTTCCAGACCAACGAGATCGCCCGGCGCATCGCGGCGACGAGCGGCGCCGACGTCAGCTTCCTGCACTCCCCCGCGATGCCGTCCCCGCGGCTGCGGCGGACGCTTCTCGCCGACGAGGAGACGAGCCGCCGGCTCGCCCTGTGGGACGAGCTGTCGGCGGCGCTCGTCGGCATCGGGCCGCCGACCTCGCAGGTCGAGACGGCGCCGGCGCACGTGCTCGCCGCGCGGGGCGACCTGGACAACGCCGCCGGCGACGTCGTGTCGCGGTACTTCGACATCGACGGGAAGCCCGTGCCGTTCGAGGGCGAGAAGCTGCTCATCGGCCTGTCGCGCGAGCAGCTGCGCGCCACCGGCACGGTCGTCGCCGTCGCGGCGGGCCCCGGCAAGGGCGCCTCGATCGTCGGGGCGGCGCGCGCGGGGCTGATCGACGTCCTCGTCACCGACGCGGCGACCGCGGAGGCAGCGCTGTCTTCAGCGGCGCCCCGCTGACCCGCGCGGCGGCGGTCCGGGCCGCCAGCTCGAGCGTCGCGCGTGGCTCGAGCCCCTCGAGCAGCCCGTAGAGCAGGCCCGCGGTCGCGGCGTCGCCGGCCCCGAGCGTGGTCCGCACCTCGCCCGCCGGCGGCGTGGATGAAGTGGTCCTCCTCGGCGGTCGAGAGCTGGAGCCCGGCGGCGCCCGCGGTGAGCAGCACCACCGAGGGTCCGAGGTCGAGCAGCATGCGCGCGGTGTCGCGGAGGTCGGACACGTCGACCCCGAGCGCGGTCCGCACGTCGTCGACGCTCGGGCTGAGGACGTCCACGAGCGGGAGCACGCGCCGCAGCAGGGCGCGGCCAGTCCTCCTGCGCGGCCGGCGACGCCGGGTCGATCACGGCCAGGTCGAGCGACGTGGTCACCCCCGCCGCCCGCGCGCGCTCGAACAGCGCCACGAGCGGATCGCCTCCGCCCGCGATCAGCGCGGGCAGCAGCGACGGGTAGCCCACGTGCAGGAGGTCCGCGCCGGACAGGTCCACGGCGGACCCGTCGAAGGAGGCATTGGCGCCGACGTGGTGCCAGAACGAGCGGTCCTGGCCGCCCGGCTCGAACACGAGCGAGTACGACGTCGAGCGATCGCTCAGGAGCCGGATCTGATCGGTGCGCGTCCCGCGCGCCCGCAGGAGCGCCACGACGCAGCGTGCCGAGCTCGTCGTCACCGACGTCGCCCACGACGTCGACGTCGGCGCCGAGCTCCGCCAGGTCGCCGCCGGTGTTGGCGACGCAGCCGCCGGCGTGGACGGCGAGCGGCCCGACCTCCAGCAGCTCGCCCGGCCGCGTCGTGGCAGCCGCCGGCAGCTGCGGGATGAAGTCGACGCAGACGTGACCGGCGACGACGACCGAGCGCATCGGCGCGTTAGCCTACGCCGCCATGGGCGCCGGCAAGACCTACCGCATGGGACGCATCTTCGGCGCCGACGGGCGGACGCTGATCCTGCCCGTGGACCACGGGCTCACGCTCGGCCGCGTCGAGGGGCTCGAGGATCCGCTCGCGCGCGTGGACGGGCTGCTCGACCTCCCGTGCGACGGGCTGCTGATGACCGCCGGTCTGACCCGCCTGACCGCGGACCGCTTCGCCCGCCGCGACGCGCCCGCCCGGCTGCTCACGCTCGACACGTTCTTCAGGCTGCCGGGCGAGACCGAGGCGGGCGCCGGGCTCGCGGCGTCCGTGGAGCAGGCGGCCAAGCTCGGCGTCGACTGCGTGAAGCTCTTCATGGCCTGGAACGTCCCGAGCCGCGAGCGCGCGGAGACGCTCGCGCGGATCGCCGAGGTGGTCCGCCGCGCCGAGGAGTACGACCTCCCGGTGATGCTCGAGCCGATCGTGGTCGGCGAGGAGCGCACGCCGGAGGCGATCGCGATGGAGGGCGACGGCGCGCGGTCCGCGCTGGAGGTCGGCGCCGACATCATCAAGGTCGCCTACCCGGGCGAGGAGCTGATGGCGGCGTGGTCGGCCGAGCTGCACGTCCCGCTCGTGATCCTCGGCGGCCCGCGCACGGGCGAGGCCGACGCCGTGCTCACGCTCGCCGAGGAGTCCATCGGGAGCGGCGCGCGCGGGATCGTGATCGGCCGCAACGTCTGGCAGCGCCCGCCCGACGTCACGCGCCGCCTGATGCAGCGGCTGTACGAGATCGTCCACGGCTGATCAGGGCCCGACGTGGACCAGCGCGTCGGCGCGGGTCCGCGTGGCGTGCACGACCTGCGCGTTGCGCTCGTCGGTCCCGAGCGCCCATGCGCGCGCCGCGTCGGGCGCCTTGCCGTAGGCGATGTGGCGCCCGATCAGCCACTCCAGCCTCGTCTCCTCCGGGGTCGTCACGAACCACGCCTCGTCCAGCAGCGGGCGCACCTCCGCCCACGGCCCGTCGTCGACGAGCAGGTAGTTGCCCTCGGTGATCACGAGCGGCACGTCGCGCGGGACCGCCACGGCGCCGGCGATCGGCTCCTCGATCTCGCGCAGGAACTCGGGCGCGTAGACCACGTCCTCGACGGGATCGCGCAGCCGCCGCAGCAGCGCGACGTAGCCCGCGGCGTCGAACGTGTCGACCGCGCCCTTGCGGTCCTCGCGGCCGAGGCGGACGAGCTCGGCCTGCGCGAGGTGGAAGCCGTCCATCCGCACCAGCCGCGCCCGCTCGCCGATCTCCTCGGCGATCAGCGACGCGAGCGTCGACTTCCCGCCACCCGGCGGGCCGGTGATGCCGAGCAGGCGCCGCTCACCGGAGGAGGCGAGGCGCCGCGCGTGCGCCGACCGCCTCCTCGATCGACAGGGCCGTCACTGCTCGGTCAGCCCGTCGGGCTGACGACGGCCTTGTGCAGGCTCTTGTCGTTGGCGAAGTCGTCCAGCGCCTGCCCGTACTCGTGCAGCCCGTAGCGGTGCGTGATCAGCCCCTCGGTGCGGACCCTGCCGGACCGCAGCGCGGCGATCGCGGCCGGGAACGACGCGATCTCGGCGAACGAGCCCTTGATGGTGATCTCGCGGCGGAAGATGTCGAACGGGTGGATCTCGAAGGTGTCGTCGGGGTGGGTGACGCCGTAGACCATCACGGTGCCGCCGTCCCGGGTGAGGCCGACGCACTGGGCGCCGACGCTCGGGGAGCCGGTCGCCTCGACAACGTAGTCGTAGCCGCCCTCGGAGTGCTCGTAGAGCCTGCGCCCGCTCTCCTCCGGGCAGTCGCGGTCGATCAGCACGGTGGCGTCGATCCCGAGCGCCAGCGCCCGGTCGAGCTGGTTCTGGCGCGGGGCGGCGACGGTCACGTGCGCCACGCCGCCGGTGGCGAGGAGCTGGGCCAGGAGCAGCCCGGTGGAGCCGGCGCCGAACACCAGCGCGGTGCTCCCCGGGCGCGGGCTGAGCGTCTCGAGCCCGTGCAGCGCGCACGCCGCGGGCTCGGTGAACACCGCGACGTCGGGCGCCAGGCCCTCGACGTCGAACACCACGTCGGAGGGCACCGTGATCTGCTCGGCGAAGCCGCCCGCGTAGTTGGAGCCGATGCCCTTGAGGTTCCGGCACAGCAGCGTCCGGCCGCGGCGGCACTGGTCGCAGCTCCCGCAGCTCATGTTCGGGTTGACCGTCACCCACTGGCCCGGGCTCGAGCCCCGTGACCTCGTCGCCGGTGGACTCCACCGTGCCGACGATCTCGTGGCCGGGGACGAGCGGGAAGGCGGCGTTGAAGTCCCCTTCGTGGATGTGCTTGTCGGTGCCGCACAGACCCGTCTGGTGGACGGTGATCCGCACGTCCTGCGGTCCTGGATCTGTGGCGGGGAGGTCCTCGACCGCGAACTCGCGGGGACCTGAGTAGACGACAGCCTTCATGTGCAGTTGGTCCGTTCGCGTTCGAGTTTTTCAGAGCAGCCGAAACTCGCCGGCCCACCCCGGAGGGCGGGCCGGCGAGTGACCGGCGTTCAGCAGCTGGACTTGTAGACGGAGTCCTGGTTCTGGGCCAGGTTCTCCTTGGTGAGGATCGCGGAGCCGGTGCCGATCTTGGCCTTGGTCGGCTCGTCCTTGAGCGCGGCGACGGCCTGCTGGACACCCTGCGCGCCGATGTCGGCGGGCTTCTGGGCGACGAGCGCCTGGAGCAGCCCGTCCTGGAGGTCCTTGACCTGCTTCGGGCCGGCATCGAAGCCGACGATCTTCACCTTGTCCTGGGCCCCGGCCTCGCGCAGACCCGTGGCGGCGCCCTCGGCACCGAACAGGTTGGTGGCGAAGATGCCCTTCAGGTCCGGGTTCTTGGCCAGCTGCGCCTTGGTGATGGCCGCGGCCTTGTCGGGCTGATCCTGGTTGTACTCCATGCCCGTGTACTCGAGCCCGAGCGACTTGGCCTCCGTCTCGAAGCCCTCCGCGCGCTGGTCGGTGGTCGAGATGCCCGGCTTGGTGTTGTTGACGAACACCGCGCCGGAGCCGCCGATGGCCTCGCCGAGCGCCTTCGCGGCGGCCTTGCCGCCACCGACGTTGTCGGACGCGATCTGGGAGACCGCGAGGTCGGACTGCTCGAGCGTCGTGTCGACGAGGACGATCTTGATGCCGGCGTCGGCCGCCTGCTTGATCGGCACGTACATCGCCTTGGCGTCCGTCGGCGCGATCAGGATCGCGTCGGGCTTCTTGGCGACCACGCCGTTGACGATCGGCGTCTGCAGGGTGGCGTCGAACTGGTCAGGACCCTGGAAGTCGAGGTCCACGCCCTGCTTCTTGGCCTCGGCCTGGGCGCCGCAGTTCATCGTGATGTAGAACTCGTCGCCCTTGACGCCGGCGATGAGCGTCATCTTGTAGTTGTCGCCGCCACCGCCGCTTCCGCCGCCGCCGCCGCCCTCGTCGTCGCCGCAGGCGACGATCGTCATGCTGAGCGCGGCGAGCGCAGCAGCGAACAGCGTGGACTTGCGTGACATTGCGTTTCCTCCTCGGGGATTGAAGTGCCGGGTGGTCATCGCGCGTAGCGGGCCCGGCGGAGCTGGTCGAAGTAGACGGCTGCGATCAGGACGGCGCCGACGGCGACCTGCTGCCAGAACGGCTGGACGCCGACGATCACGAAGCCGTTGCGGAGCACGGCGGGGATGAACACGCCCACGACGGTGCCGAGGATCGTGCCGACGCCGCCGAACAGGCTGGTGCCGCCGATGACGATCGCCGCGATGGCGTCGAGGTTGTCGGTCGAGTGCCCGCCGATCGAGGTGGTGCCGAAGCGCGCCAGCGAGAGGAACCCGGCGAGGCCGGCGAGCATCCCGCCGAGGCCGTAGACCTTGATCAGGTGGGCGTCGACGTTGACGCCGGCCCGCCGCGCGCCCTCCATGTTGGACCCGATCGCGTACGTGTAGCGGCCGAACCGGGTCTGCGCGAGCACGATCGCCGCCGATCAGCGCGACCACCGCGGCGATGATCACCAGGTAGGGCACCTGGTCGAAGAGCCGGCCGGAGCCGATCGTCTCGATCAGCTTGAACGGGACCTCGCGCTCGTCGACGCCGCCGGTGAGCAGCAGCGCCGAGCCCAGCGCCATGCCGAGCGTGCCCAGCGTGACGATGAACGGCGGGATCTTCGCCTTCGCGATGAGGAAGCCGTTGAGGATCCCCCACGCGCCGCCCGCGATCATGGCGACGACGAGCCCGATGAGGATGACGCCCCAGCCGTTGCCGCCCACCGAGTTCATGAGCTTCGCCGACGACGACGCCGGAGAAGACGAGCACCGAGCCGACCGACAGGTCGATGCCGGCGGTGATGATGATGTACGTGAGCCCGGTCGCGATCACCAGCAGCACGGCCGCGTCGGTCGCGATGTTGCGGGCGTTGGAGACCGCGAAGAACTCCTCGAAGCGCAGGATCGAGAAGACGACGATCAGGCCGGCGAGGATCAGCAGGATCGAGGCGCTCGAGTTCGTGACGAGCTGCCGCCACACCGGCTGGCTGGGCTCCTCGACGATCTCGATGCTCCTCGGGCTCTGTCTGCGTGCTGCTCATGAGGACTCCTCGTCGTGGAAGGTGAGCGCGCCGGTCATGGCGGACACGACGTCCTCCATCGAGACGTCCTGCGGCTTCAGACGGGCGACACGCGCGCCGAGGCGCAGCACCTCGATGCGGTCGGCGACCTCGAAGACCTCCGGCATGTTGTGGCTGATCAGCACGACCGAGAGGCCGTGCTCGCGCACGCGCTTGATCTGGTCGAGCACGTTGCGGGTCTGCACCACGCCGAGCGCGGCGGTCGGCTCGTCCATGAAGACGACCTTCTTGGCCCAGGTCACGGCCCGGCAGATCGCGATGCCCTGGCGCTGACCGCCGGACATGTTCGCGACCCTGCGCGCTGGTGTCCTGGATCTTGACGCCGAGGTCCTTGAACGCCGAGTCGCTGCGCCGCCGCATCTCCGCCTTGTCCAGGAAGCCGAGCTTCCCGAGGACGCCGGAGCGCATCAGCTCGCGGCCCATGAACATGTTCGCGGCCGGGTCGATCTCGGCCGCGAGCGCCAGGTCCTGGTAGACGGTCTCGATGCCCGAGATCGCGCGAGGCGTGCGGCGTGTTGATCGAGACCGGCTTGCCCTCGAAGAAGATCTGACCGCTGTCGGGCGGATGGACGCCGGTCAGCGTCTTCACCAGCGTGCTCTTGCCCGCCCCGTTGTCGCCGATCAGCGCGACGACCTCGTTCGGGTAGACCGTGAAGTTCGCTCCCCGCAGCGCCTGTACCTTGCCGAAGCTCTTGATGACGTCGCGCGCCTCGAGTACGGGCTCAGGCATGGCGGACGCTCCCTCGGCGGGACCCTCTGGACCTCATCGCTCTCCTCCTCGTTCGATGATCCCCCGGCACGCCTCGTAGCGGGCAGCCGTCGATCTTCGATGTGGCGCAAGCTAGTCCATGAATCGAAAGTAGTCAAGCGTCAATCGAAAATAATCGCGCTTGACTCGCGACAACTTCTCGGTCCAGTGCGCGCTAGGCGGTGATGAGCTCGATGTCGAACGCGTCGCAGAGGTCCTGCACGGCGTCCGAGGCCTCGTCCATGACGACGACGTCGACCTGATCCAGCTCGCACACGCGGGCGAAGTCCGTCGCCCCGACCTTGCGGTGGTCGACCGGCAGCACCACGCGGCGCGCGCGCTCGATGACGGCAGCCTTGAGGGCGGCCTCGGCGAGGCTGCCGACGCTGACGCCGAGCTCGGAGAAGCCGCTGACCCCGAGGAACGCCGCGCTGAAGGTGAACCGCCGGAGGTTCTCGAGCGCGAGGTCGCCCACCACGGACCCGTCGACCCGCCGCAGCTGGCCGCCGAGGAGCACGCAGTCGATCGTCGGCACCTCGGCGAGCGCCGTGGCCACGCCGAGGCTGCTGGTGAGCACGGACAGCCGGAGCGTGTTCGCCTGGCCGGCGAGCTTCCGGGCCAGGGCCTCCACGGTGGTCCCGCTGTCGAGGAACACGGAGTCGCCGTCGGCGAGGAGCGCGAGGCACGCCTCCGCGATCGCCTCCTTGCCCGCCACGAACGCGTCCCGGCGGCCCGCGAGCTCGCGATCGGCGTTGGGATGGATCGCGAGCGCGCCTCCGTGCGTGCGCTTGAGCAGGCCGCGCTCCTGCAGCGAGCTGAGGTCCTTGCGGATCGTGGGCTCGGTGACCCCGAAGGCCTCGGCCAGCTCCCCGATCCGCACGCTGCCCCGCACCGAGACCAGCTGCGCGATGCGCGCCTGCCGCTCGTCGGCGAGTACGGGAGCGTCGTTGGAGGAGGGCATGACGTGTAAGCGTACAGGCCATGACTACCGTTTAGTTTCGAAATATTTCGGATTTGCTTGACGCTTGCTCAGTCCGCGTGTAGAACGGTAGGCATCGAAACTCCTGCCGACACGGACCTCCGACTCGGGATCCTCACCAGCGGGGGCGACGCCCCGGGCATGAACGCCGTCGTCGCCGGGGCCTGCGAGCAGGCGGAGCGACGCGGCGGACTCGCCTACGGCGTCCGCGGCGGCTTCGGAGGGCTGGCCATGCGCGAGGCGGAGCCCATCACCGCGGCGGACGCGCGCGAGCACGCGCACGAGTCGGGCACCTGGCTGGGCACGAGCCGCTGGAAGGCGCTCGCGACCCCGGACGGGCTCGCGGAGTGCCGGCGCGCGCTCGGCGACCTCGGCCTCACCGCGCTGCTGGTGATCGGGGGCAACGGCTCCGCCATGGGAGCGCGGGTCCTTGCGGCCGACATCCCCGTCGCGTTCGTCCCGGCGACGATCGACCGCGACATCGACGGCTCGGAGTCGACGATCGGCATGGACTCCGCGATCCGCTACGCCGTCGCCGTGGTCGACCAGCTGCGGATCACCGCGCGGTCGCTCCCGGGACGCGCCTTCCTCGTCCAGACCCTCGGCGCCCCCCACGGCTTCCTGGCCGACGCGGTCGCCGCCGCGGCGGGCGTCGACCACGTGCTGGTCCCCGAGCGCGAGATCGACCTCGACGCCGTCGCCTCGGCGTTGCGGGACCTCGCTCCCAGCGGGTCAGCGCATCGCGGTCATGTCCGAGGCGGTCGGCGACGCGGTGCGGATCGGCGAGGAGCTCGCCGCGCGCTCCGGCATCCGCGTCCACCCGACGATCCTCGGCCACGCGCAGCGCGCGGCGCCCCCGTCGGTGCACGACATCGCGACCGGCCACGCCGCGGGCCGCGCCGCCGCGGACGCGCTCGCGAGCGGACGCTCGACCTTCATCGGCCTCGACGACGACGGGGCACGTGACCGCCCGCGCCGCTGGGCCCTCCTACACGAACCAGAGGAGCGCTCGCATGAGCCTCGGATACGACCGACCGCTGTACATCCTCGCCTCCGATCACCGGACGTCCTTCCAGACGAAGCTGTTCGGGATCGAGGGCACCCCGTCTGCCGGGCAGCGCGCGCAGATGGCCACCGCCAAGCGGATCATCCTGCAGGGGCTGCTGATCGTCGCGGAGGGCGCGGAGCCGGGCACGCTCGGCGCGCTGCTGGACGAGGAGCACGGCGCTGCCGCCGCGCGGGCGGCGCGGAAGAGCGGGCTGGTGCTCGCCATGGCGGCCGAGAAGAGCTCCCGCGCCGAGTTCGAGCTCGAGTACGAGGACGCGTTCGCCGAGCACGTCGAGGCGTTCGACCCGGACTTCGTCAAGGTCCTGGTCCGCTACCACCCGGAGGGCGACCCCGAGATGAACCGCCGCCAGGCGGCCCGGCTCGCCGAGCTGTCGGACTGGCTCGCCCCGCGGGAGACGAAGTTCCTGTTCGAGCTGATCGTCCCCGAGTCCGCCGGCGAGCTGCGGCCGCGCCTCATCGCGGCCGCCATCGCCGAGCTCCAGTCGGCGGGTGTCGAGCCCGACGTGTGGAAGGTGGAGGGCATGGACACCGCCGCCGACTACCGCCTCGTCGCCGATGCCGCCCGGGCCGGCGGCCGCGACGACGTCGGGTGCATCGTGCTCGGCGCGGGCGCCGACGAGGCGACCGTCGCGCACTGGCTGCGCGAGGCCGCGGGCGTGGACGGGTTCATCGGGTTCGCGATCGGCCGCACGATCTTCTGGGAGCCGCTGAAGCGCTGGATCGCCGGCACCGTGGACGCCGACACCGCGGCGTCGATGATCGCCGACAACTACCGTCGCACGATCGACGTCTACGCCGGCACTCCGCAGCCCGCGTGATGAGCGCGAGCTGGCGCGATCTCGCCTCGCACCGCCTCTGGCTCGCGGACGAGACGGCGCGCCTGCTCGAGTTCGCGCGCGGATCGCAGGTCGACCGGGGGTTCGGCTGGCTGGACGACGACGGCGTCCCCGACCCCGGTCGCCCGGCGCAGCTCTGGATCACGAGCCGGATGACGCACGTGTTCGCCCTCGGCGACCTGCTCGGGTCCCCCGGCTGCGGCCCGCTCGCGGACCACGGCCTGCGGGCCATCCGCGAGGTGTTCGAGGACCGCGAGCACGGCGGGTGGCTCGGGGAGGACCCGGCGGCCGGCGGCTCGCCCGGCGCGAAGGAGGCCTACGCGCACTCGTTCGTGCTGCTCGCCGCCGCCAGCGGCGCGATCGCGGGCCGCGAGCCGGCGGCCGCGCTGCTCGAGGAGGCGACGGCGGTGGTCGGGAGCCGCTTCTGGTCAGAGGAGGAAGGGGCGTGCCTGGAGGGCTGGGACCGCGCGTGGGAGACGGCCGAGGCCTACCGCGGCGCGAACGCGAACATGCACATGGTCGAGGCGTTCCTCGCCGCGGGCGACGCGACCGGCGACCCGGTCTGGCCGCAACGCGCGCTGCGGATCGCCGAGCGGCTGATCCGCGACTCCGCCGGCGCGCACGAGTGGCGGGTCGTGGAGCACTTCGACGAGCGGTGGCGCCCGCTGCCCGACTACAACGCCGACGAGCCGGCGGACCCGTTCCGGCCGTTCGGGATCACCCCCGGGCACGGCCTGGAGTGGGCGCGGCTGCTGCTCCAGGTGCGCTCGGCCCTGCCGGCGCCGCCCGACTGGCTGCTCGACGCCGCCCGCGGGCTCTTCGCCCGCGCCACGGAGGAGGGATGGCAGGCGGACGGCGGCTTCGTCTACACGACCGACCACGACGGCCTGCCCGTCGTCACCGACCGGATGCACTGGGTCGTGACCGAGGCGATCGGCGCCGCCGCGGCACTGCACGCCGAGACCGGCGGCGAGGAGTACGAGCGCTGGTACCGGACGCTGTGGGACTTCGCCGAGCTCCACCTGATCGACCGCGAGCGCGGGAGCTGGCACGCCGAGCTGGACGCGGCGCTGCGGCCCAGCCGCCACACCTGGGAGGGCAAGCCGGACGTCTACCACGCGCTCCAGGCCACGCTCATCCCTCTCCTCCCGGTGCGTCCGAGCCTCGCCGGGGCGCTCGCGTGATCGAGCCGTTCCGGGTCGAGGTGCCGCAGGCCGCGCTCGACGACCTGCGCGACCGGATCCGCCGCACCCGCTGGCCGGAGCGCGAGACCGACGCGAACCAGGGCGTCCCGCTCGAGACGATGCGCGCGCTGTGCGCGTACTGGGCCGACGGCTACGACTGGCGCGCGACCGAGTCCCGGCTCAACGCGCTCCCGCAGTTCCGCACCGAGCTCGACGGCCTCGGCATCCACTTCATCCACGTCCGCTCGCCGCGCGAGGACGCGCTCCCGCTGGTGCTCACCCACGGCTGGCCCGGCTCCGTGCTCGAGTTCCTCAAGGTGGTCGCGCTGCTCACCGAGGACTTCCACCTCGTGATCCCCTCGCTCCCCGGGTTCGGCTTCAGCGACAAGCCGTCCGCGTCCGGCTGGGGCGTCGAGCGGATCGCCGACGCCTGGGTCGAGCTGATGGGGCGGCTCGGCTACGCGCGCTTCGGCGCCGCCGGCAGCGACTGGGGCACGACGGTCAGCACGCTGATCGGCTCACGCGCGGCCGGCATCCACCTGTTCCCGCCGCTCGCCCCGCCCGTCCGCGACGGCGGCGAGCCGACCGAGCGCGAGGCCGCCGCGCTCGCCGACCTCGAACACGCGAGCGAGTGGGACTCGGGCTACTCCCGCGAGCACGCCACCCGCCCGCAGACGATCGGCTACTCGCTGCTCGACTCGCCGGCGGGCCTGTGCGCGTGGATCGCCGAGAAGCTGATCGGCTGGTCCGACGAGCCGCCCTCTGACGACGATGTGCTCGACACCGTGACGCTGTACTGGCTGACCGGCACCGGGGCCTCCTCGGCGCGCCTGTACTGGGAGAGCATCCGCATGGTCGACGAGTGGATCTCGGGCACGGCGGACGACACCGTCGACGTCCCGACGGGCTGCTCGATCTTCCCGCGCGAGCTGCAGCGCCCGTCGCGCCGGTGGGCGGAGCGGCGCTTCACCGACATCCGCCACTGGAACGAGCTCGACCGCGGCGGGCACTTCGCTGCGCTGGAGCAGCCCGGCCTGTTCGCGGCCGAGCTGCGCGCGTTCTTCGGGACGCTCTAGAAGTCGACGATCGCGCCGCACGAGATGTTCACCGTCGCCGCGGTGAGCGCGGCGCCCATGTCCGAGGCGGCGAAGACGGCGGCGTTGCCGACGTCCTCGTGCGTGCCCGTGCGCGGGAGCATCGCCATCTCCAGCGCGCCGTCGATGACCTCCTGCGGCAACGGTCCCCTCCTCGAAGATCCCGGCCGGTCACGAGCGACACCGCCCGGACGCCGTAGGGGCCCGCCTCGACAGAGATCAGCCGCCGCAGCGACTCCATGCCGTCGAACGCCACCTGCGTCGCACCGAGGTGGTAGCCCTTCATCGGCGCTCCCGTGCCGCCGAAGAACAGGATCACGCCCGCCTTGTGCTCGATCATCCGGCGGACCGCGGCCCGCGAGGTGATGAAGTTCGAGCGCAGCGCGACCTCCGGCGGCGCCATGAACTCGTCGACGGTGAGGTCGGCGAACGGCGTCCCGTGCGTGTAGGGGTGCGTGATCACGTTCAGCGAGACGTCGATCCGCCCCACGGAGTCGGCATGTGCCTCGACCTGCGCCTCGTCGAGCGCGTCGACGATCGCGGTCTTCGCCCCCTCCACCGCGTCGAGCCGCTCCTGCGTGCGGCCGACGACGTGGACGTCCGCGCCCTCGCGCAGGAACGCGCGCGCCACCGCGCTGCCGATATCGCCACCGCCGCCGTAGATCACCGCGGTCTTGTCCTCGAGTAGTCCCATACCCCTACGTCGAACCACGCGGCGGCTTTTCGACATACTCGCCCGTGGCGACTTCGGGAGGGAAGCCACATGGCAAGGGAACTGACACGGCGGCGCTTCGTGGAAGCGGGCGGCGCGGCACTGGCGGCGGCCTACACGGTCGGCGGGCGCAGACCGGCGAAGGCGGCCGATACGAGCGTCGCGCTGCGCGGGCTGAGCGCGCCCGGCGAGATCCTCGTGGACCGCTACGGGATCCCGCACATCTACGCCTCCACGCAGCCGGACGCGTTCCTGCTGCAGGGCTACAACGCCGCGCGCGACCGGCTGTGGCAGATCGACCTGTGGCGCAGGCGCGGCCTCGGCCGCCTGTCCGCCGCGCTCGGCAAGACCTACGTCGAGCAGGACCGCGCCGCACGGCTGTTCCTCTACCGCGGCGACCTCGCGCGCGAGTACGCCGCCTACGGCGACGACGCGCAGCAGATCGCCACCGCGTTCGCCGCCGGCGTCAACGCCTACATCGACGAGATCGAGGCCGGGCGCGCCAAGTTGCCGGTGGAGTTCGAGGCGCTCGGCTACCGCCCGGAGAAGTGGGCGCCCGAGGACGTCGTGCGGATCCGCAGCCACGGGCTCGTCTCCAACCTGTCCGACCAGGTGGGCCGCGCGCTCACGCTGCGCGACTTCGGCCGCAAGGCGGAGCGGATGCGCAAGAAGCTCGAGCCGAAGTGGCGCTACGAGATCCCCGACGGGCTCGACCTGGACTCGATCCCCGACGACGTCCTCGACGTCTACGAGCTGGCGATCGCGTCCGTCGAGTTCGGCGAGGTCAAGGCGAGCGCGGCGAAGCGCTCGCTCAAGCAGGGCTCGAACAACTGGACGATCTCCGGCCGGCGCACCGCGAGCGGGCGGCCGATCCTCGCCAACGACCCGCACCGCACCCAGGGCGTGCCGTCGCTGCGCTACCTCGCGCACCTCAACGCCCCCGGGCTGAACGTGATCGGCGCCGGCGAGCCCGCGCTCCCGGGCATCTCGATCGGCCACAACGAGAAGATCGCGTTCGGCCTGACGATCTTCGCGATCGACCAGGAGGACCTGTACGTCTACGAGACCCGCCCCGGCAGCCCCGACGAGTACCGCTTCGGGGACGGCTGGGAGCGGATGACGGTCGTGCAGGAGGAGATCCCGGTCAAGAACTCCGCGCCCGAGACGGTGACCATGCGCTTCACCCGCCACGGGCCCGTGATCGCCGACGACGCGAAGAAGCGGACCGCGTTCTCCGTGCGCTCGGTGTGGTTCGAGCCGGGCACCTCCGCGTACTTCGCCTCGATCTCCTACATGCGCGCGGGCAACTGGAAGGAGTTCGTCGACGGGCTGCGCACGCTGGGGCGCGCCCGGCGAGAACCAGGTCTACGCGGACCGCTCCGGCCACATCGGCTGGAAGCCGTGCGGCTTCTCCCCCGTGCGCCGCAACTGGGACGGGCTGCTGCCCGTGCCTGGCGACGGGCGCTACGAGTGGGACGGCTTCCTGGACGCCGCCAAGCTGCCGGTCTCGCGCGACCCCGACCGCGGCTGGATCGCCACCGCCAACGCGGAGAACCTGCCGCGCGGCTACCCGTACAAGCGGCGCAAGATCGGCTTCGAGTGGGCGGCGCCGTTCCGGCTGCGCCGCATCCAGCAGGTGCTGCGCAGGGAGCGCAACGGCACGCTCGGCGACTCCCGGCGGCTGCAGGTCGACCACCGCTCCGTGCAGGCCGCGCGCACCGTCCCGCTGCTCGCGGGGGTGGAGACCGACGACAAGCGGCTCAAGCGCGCGATCCGGCTGCTGCGCCGCTGGGACCGCCGCCTGGAGCCGGACTCGGCCGCCGCCGCGCTGTTCGAGATCTGGAACTCGATCACGCTGCCGACCGCCGTGCTCAAGGCCGAGCTGGGCGACGACAAGGCGGTCGAGGCGATCTGGCCGGGCGACCCCGTGGTGATCCTCGAGTGGCTCGAGCGCCACCGCGGCCGCCGGCGCGACAAGGCGCTGAAGACCTCGCTCGGCGAGGCGATCGACATCGCGGAGAAGCTGCTCGGCAAGCGCTGGTCGAGGTGGGAGTGGGGCCAGCTGCACGTCGCGCTGTTCGACCACCCGATCGCCCCGGCCGTCGACGAGGCGCTCGCCAAGCGGCTGCGCGTCGGCCCCGTGCCGGTGGGCGGCGGCGGCGAGGTCGTCGGCGACACGGGCTACAGCACGTCGCCGCCGCCGGACGACGCGGAGGGCCTGCGGGCCTGGTTCCAGGTGGCGTCGGGCGCCTCGTTCCGCCAGGTGATCGACGTCGGCGCGTGGGACCGCTCGCTGGTCATCAACAACCCGGGCCAGTCGGGCGACCCCGACTCCCCGCACTACCGCGACCTGATCGGGCGCTGGGCGCGCGGCAGGCCGGTGCCGATGCTCTTCTCGCGCTCCCGCGTGGAGGCCGCGACCGAGCAGAAGATCAGCTGCCGCCCCGCCGGTACAGCTCGATGACGGCGGCGAGGCCCTCGACCGGGAGCGACGGGCCGTCGACGCGCAGCACGGCCCAGTGCCCCGTGTCCGCCGGGCGCACGCGCACGCCGAGGTTCCAGCGCGCGCAGAACGCCTCGACGTCGGGGACCAGCCGCTCGGTCACGGCCACGACGGCGGTGCCGCGCGCGTCCGCGCGCCGCGGCGGGCCGGTGTCGGCGCGCTGCTCGAGCCAGCCGAAGAGGAGGGAGTCGAGTTGCTCGGCGAGGGTCATGCCGAGGAGGACGCCGATGGGCGTGATGTATTCCCTGGGACGCACGTCGAAGGTACGCGCGCGAACTTGCTCCGGCGGGCCATACGGGAGCCGACTCGCGGCTGCCAGGCTGTGAGCGGTGCTGGATACCCCTGCCCGCATGACGGACGACCCGCGCACGTTCGACGACGACGAGGCGCTGCTCGGCGACGTCCTGGCCGAGGTCATCCGCGCCGGGGACGGCGACGCGGCGCTCGAGCTGCACGCGCGCTCGGTCGCGCTGGCCCAGCGCGCCCGGGCGGGTGACGAGGCGGCGCGCCGACGAGCTCGCCGAGCTGGTCGCCGGGCTGTCGGTCGCCGAGGCGGACATGCTGATCCGCTCGCTGACCCGCTGGTTCCAGCTGCTCAACCTGGCCGAGGACAACGAGCGCGTGCGGCGGCTGCGCGCCCGCGGCGACGAGAACCCCGGCTCCGTGCGCAGCGCCGTCCAGCCGCATCCACACCCGCGGCGTGACCGCCGACGAGCTGACCGAGACGCTCGCCGCCGCCGAGCTGCGGCTGGTGCTCACCGCGCACCCGACCGAGGCGCGCCGCCGCACCACGATCGAGAAGCTGGCCCGCATCTTCGGCACGCTGCGCGAGCTCGACGACGGCGCGACGCCGGAGCGGACGGCGTTCGAGCGGCTGGCGGAGATCGCGCAGGAGCTGTGGGGCTCCGACGACGTGCGCACCGTGGCGCTCGACGTCGCCGACGAGGTCCAGGGCGGACTCGACTACCTCTCCACCACGCTCGCGCGCACCGCGCCCGCCGTCTACCGCGAGATCGAGGCCGCGATCGCCGAGGTCTACCCCGGCGAGGAGGTGCGGATCCCGCCGCTGCTCACGTTCGGCTCCTGGATGGGCGGCGACCGCGACGGCAACCCGAACGTGACGCCCGAGGTGACCGTCCAGACGCTGGCCGCCATGCGCACCGCGTGCCTGCCGTTCCTGGAGGCGCGGCTCGGCGAGATCGGCGGGCGGCTCTCGATGTCCAGCCGCGTCACGGGTATCTCGAGCGAGCTGGAGGCGATGGCCGAGGCGGCCGCCGAGGACTTCCCGGAGCTGTGGGCCGAGCTCGTGCGCCGCCATCCCGAGGAGCCCTACCGGCGCGCGTTCTCGATCATGCGCGCGCGGACCCGCGCCGCGCGCAAGGGGCTCGCCGGCGGGTACGCCGGCGCCGCGCGAGCTGCTCGACGACCTGCACGTGGCCGAGCGCGCGCTGCAGTCGCCGCAGGGGCGCTTCGTCGCCGCCGGCGGGCTGCGCGACCTGATCCGCCAGGTCGAGGTGTTCGGCTTCCACTTCGCGCGGCTCGACATCCGCGAGCACGCGAAGATCCACCGCCACGCGATCGGCGGAGATCCTCTCCGCGCTGCGGCTGCACGAGTCCTACGACACGCTCGGCGACGACGAGCGCGCGACGCTGCTGGCGCGCGAGATCGCCGACCGGCGCCCGCTGATCCCCGCCGACGTGAGCGGGCTGTCGGACTCCACGCAGGAGACCGTCGCGACGTTCCGGATGCTGCGCGAGGTGCTCGACGGACGGGCACTCCGGCGCGGTGCAGGCGTACGTCATCTCCGGCACCTCGTGCGCGGCGGACATGCTCGAGGTGCTGCTGCTGATGAAGGAGTGCGGGCTGGCCGGGCCGGGCGGCGAGGGCGCGCGGCTGCGGATCGTGCCGCTGTTCGAGTCCGGCGAGACGCTCGACGCAGTCGGCCGAGACGATGCGCGCGCTGCTCTCCCACGCCGTCTACCGCGAGGCGCTGCGCGGGGTCGGCGACGAGCAGGAGGTGATGATCGGCTACTCGGACTCCAACAAGGACGTCGGCTACGTCGCCTCCGGCTGGGCGACCTACCGCGCGCAGATCGCGCTCGCCGAGACGCTCGCCGAGCACGGCGTCGCGTGGACGTTCTTCCACGGCCGCGGCGGCGCCGTCGGGCGCGGCGGCGGCAAGGCCAACGTCGCGATCCTCGCCCAGCCGCTCGGCACCGTCGCCGGGCGGATGAAGATGACCGAGCAGGGCGAGGTGCTCTCCGCGAAGTACTCGGTGGCGGAGATCGCCCGGCGCGAGCTGGAGCTGGTGACCAGCGCGGTGCTGCTCTCCACGCTCGTCGCGCGACCCGCACGCGCCGCGAGGAGCGGATGCGCGAGTACGAGGCGACCGTGGAGCGGATGGCGGACGCCTCGCAGCGACGCCTATCGCGGGCTGGTCTACGACGACGAGGGGTTCGAGGACTTCTTCCGCCAGGCGACGCCGGTCGAGGAGATCTCCCGCCAGCAGCTCGGCTCGCGCCCGCCCAAGCGCGGCAAGACGGCCGGGCATCGAGGACTTCCGGGCGATCCCGTGGGTGTTCTCCTGGACGCAGTCGCGGATCGTGCTGCCGGCCTGGTACGGGCTCGGCACCGCGCTGGAGGAGCGCGATCGACGAGCACGGGCTGGAGCGCCTGCAGGAGATGGCGCGCGACTGGCCGTTCTTCGCCGCGCTGCTCTCCAACGCCGAGATGGGCTGCGCGAAGGCGGACCTCGGCATCGGCCGCCGCTACGCGGAGCTGTGCGAGGACGAGGCGCTGCGCGAGCGCGTGTGGAGCGCGATCGCCGGCGAGTTCGAGCGCACGACGCGGCTGCTGGCCGAGATCGACGGCGGCGACGGGCTGCTCAGCCGCGAGCCGGTGCTGCGCGACTCGATCGCCCGCCGCAACCCGTTCGTGGACCCGCTCTCCTACGTGCAGCTCGAGCTGCTGCGCCGCACCCGCGCGGCCGGCGGCGACGCCGGAGCCGGAGCTGGCCCGCGCGAGCCTGCACGCCCTCAACGGCATCGCCAGCGGGCTGCGGAACACGGGATGACGCTCTACGACCCCCGCTACGAGCACGACGGCTGCGGGGTGGCCTGCGTCGCGCGGCTCGGGGGCGAGGCGTCGCACGAGACGATGGAGCGCGGCGCTGCGCGCGCTGGAGAACCTCGAGCACCGCGGCGCGGAGGGCGCCGACGCGGAGACGGGCGACGGCGCCGGGATCCTGATCCAGATGCCGGATCGGCTCCTGCGCGAGGAGATCCCCGGGCTCCCGACGCCCGGCGCGTACGGCATGGCGGTGTGCCTGCTGCCCGCAGGACGGCCGGCTGCGCTCGCACGGTCGAGGACGACGCTGGAGCAGGCGGTCGAGGCGGAGGGCCAGACGGTGCTCGGCTGGCGCGACGTGCCGGTCGACCCGCGCCAGGCGCGGTCAGGGCGCGCTGGAGTGCGCGCCGGTCGTCCGCATGCTCGCGATCGGCGCCACGTGGGAGCGCGGGCGACGCGTTCGAGCGCAAGCTCTACGTGATCCGCCGCCTGGTCGAGCGCGAGCACGACGAGGACATCGCGTTCGCGAGCTGCTCGTCGCGCACGATGGTGCTCAAGGGGATGCTGAGGCGCCGCAGCTGCCGCGCTACTTCCCCGACCTGCGCGACGCGCGCGCCGAGAGCGCGATCGCGGTCGTGCACTCGCGCTTCTCGACCAACACGTTCCCGAGCTGGCGGCTCGCGCACCCGAACCGCTAGATCGCGCACAACGGCGAGTTCAACACGCTGCGCGGCAACCTCAACTGGCTGCGCGCGCGCGAGCGCGGCCTGGTCGGCGAGGCGTTCGGCGACGGACCTGGAGAAGGTGCTCCCGCTCGTCGCGCCCGGCGAGTCGGACTCCGCGAGCTTCGACCGCGTGCTCGAGCTGCTGGTGATGGCGGGCCGCTCGCTCCCGCACGCGCTGATGATGCTGGTGCCGGAGGCGTGGGAGGGCCGCGACGACCTGCCCGAGGAGCTGGCGGGCTTCTACGCCTTCCACGAGCACCTGACCGAGCCGTGGGACGGCCCGGCCTCGATGACGTTCTCCGACGGGCGGATCGTCGGCGCGCGGCTGGACCGCAACGGGCTGCGGCCCGGGCGCTGGGCGGTGACCGACGACGGCTGGGTGGTGCTCGCGTCGGAGACCGGCGCGCTGCCGCTGGACCCCGAGCGGGTCGTGCGCCGCGGGCGCCTGAAGCCGGGCGCGCTGTTCGTGGTCGACGTCGAGGCCGGCCGCGTGCTGGCCGACCGCGAGGTCGAGTCGCTGGTCGCGGCCCGGCATCCCTACGCGCGCTGGGCCGAGGAGGCGATGCGGCCGCTGGCCGACCTGCCGGCCGCCAAGGCGCCGAAGCTCGCGCCGCCGTCGCTGCCCGCCGAGGCGGCGCGCGCGGCGCTCGGCTACACGCGCGAGGACCTCGAGATCGTGGTCGCGCCGATGGCGCGACGACGGGCAAGGAGCCGACCGGCTCGATGGGCGGCGACGCGGCGCTCGGCCGCGCTGTCGGTGCGCAGCCCGCCGCTGTTCGCCTACTTCCGCCAGCTGTTCGCGCAGGTCACCAACCCGGCGATCGACCCGCTGCGCGAGGAGATCGTGATGTAGCCTGTCCAGCGCGCTCGGCCCCGAGGCGGAGCTGCTGCGCGACGCGCCGTCGCCGCGCCGCCGCGTGCGGCTCGACGGGCCGGTGCTGCAGGCCGAGGAGCTCGAGCGGGTGCTGGGCGCGATCGGCGCCGACGCTGCCGGCGTGCTCGACGCCACCTGGGACGATCGCCGGCGGCCCGGACGCGCTGGCGCCCGCGGTCGCCGCGCTCGTGGAAGGCGCGTGCGACGACGTGCGCCGCGGCGCGCGGCTGCTCGTGCTCTCCGACCGCGGCGATCGGCGCACGCGGGCGCGCGATCCCGTCGCTGCTCGCGACCGCGGCCGTGCACCACGAGCTGGTGCGCGAGGGGCTGCGCCCGGGCGCGTCGCTGATCGTCGACTCGGGCGAGCCGCGCGAGGTCCACCACGTCGCCTGCCTCGATCGGCTACGGGGCCGACGCGGTGCACCCGTGGCTGCTGCTCGAACCGCGGCGGAGCTCGAGGCGGGCGGCGCCGACGCTCGTCGCCGCGCTCCACAAGGGGCTGCTGAAGGTGATGTCCAAGATGGGCATCTCGACCGTCTCCTCCTACCGCGGCGCGCAGGCGTTCGAGGCGATCGGGCTCGCGGACGAGCTGATCGAGCGAGCACTTCACCGGCACGGTCGCGCGGCTCGGCGGCATCGGGCTCGAGGAGCTGGCGCGCGAGGCGCTGGCCCGCCACGCGCGCGCCTACCCGCACGACGCGCGGC
Organism: uncultured Solirubrobacteraceae bacterium; assembly: GCA_963723395.1. GTDB lineage: Bacteria > Actinomycetota > Thermoleophilia > Solirubrobacterales > Solirubrobacteraceae > DATFQI01. The sequence goes on from CAVRQL010000022.1 coordinate 64,035, forward strand.
CTGCCGTCCGGCGGCGCTGTACCGCTGGCGCCGCGGCGGCGAGCGCCACGCTGGGAACCCGGACGACGGTCGTCGGCCTGCAGCGCCGCGATCCGCGAGCGGCAGCGACGTGGGAGCAGTACAGCGGCGCCGACGAGGCGGCGCGCGGCGCACGCCTGCGCGGGCTGCTCGGCTTCGCGCGCCGACCAGCCCGCGATCCCGTCGAGAGGTCGAGCCGGCGGGGGCGATCGTGGCGCGCTTCGCGACGGCGCGATGTCGCTCGGCTCGATCTCGCCCGAGGCGCACGAGACGCTCGCGGTCGGCATGAACCGATCGGCGGGCGCTCGAACACGGGTGAGGGCGGCGAGGACCCGGCGCGCTTCGCGCCCGACCCGGGCGGGGACTCGCGGCGCTCGGCGATCAAGCAGATCGCGTCGGCGCGCTTCGGCGTGACGATCGACTACCTCGTCAACGCCGACGAGCTGCAGATCAAGATCGCGCAGGGCGCCAAGCCCGGCGAGGGCGGCCAGCTGCCCGGCGACAAGGTGGACGAGCGGATCGCGCGAGCTGCGCTTCGCGACGCCCGGGCGTCGAGCTGATCTCGCCGCCGCCGCACCACGACATCTACTCGATCGAGGACCTCAAGCAGCTGATCCACGACCTGCGCTGCGCGAACCCGGCGGCGCGCGTCTCGGTCAAGCTCGCCGCCGAGGCGGGCGTCGGCACGGTCGCCGCGGGCGTGGTCAAGGCGCTCGCCGACCACGTGGTGATCGCCGGCCACGACGGCGGCACCGGCGCGGCGCCGCAGTCCTCGCTGCACAACGCCGGCGTGCCGTGGGAGCTGGGGCTGGCGGAGACGCAGCAGACGCTGGTGCGCAACGGGCTGCGCTCGCGCGTCGTGCTGCAGGCCGACGGCGGGATGAGGACGGGCCGCGACGTGGTCGTCGCCGCGCTGCTGGGGGCGGAGGAGTTCGGCTTCTCGACCGCCCCGCTGATCGCGCTCGGCTGCATCATGATGCGCGTCTGCCACCTCAACACGTGCCCGGTGGGGATCGCGACCCAGGACCCGGAGCTGCGGCGCCGGTTCGCGGGGCGGCCCGAGCAGGTCGTGCGCTTCGCCGTGCTGGTGGCGGAGGAGCGCGCGGCGGATCATGGCCTCGCTCGGCATCGGCGCGCTTCGACGACCTGATCGGCCGCGCCGACCTGCTGCGGGTGCGCCCCGGCGACGAGCTGAAGGCGAGCGCGCTCGACCTGTCGGCGCTGCTGCACGCGGAGCCCGGCGAGCGGCGCATGTCGCGCCGCACCCCGCGCCGAGCGCGAGGCGCTGCTCGACGACGAGCCTGGTCGCCGCGCGCCGCCCCGCGATCGTGCACGGGCGGCCGGTCGAAGCTGCAGCGGGCGGTGACGAACGTCGACCGCGCGGTCGGCGCGCTGCTGTCCGGCGCGGTCGCGCGGCGGCACGGCGCGCGCGGGCTGCCCGAGGGGACGATCGAGGTGACGCTTCACCGGCTCGGCGGGCAGAGCTTCGGCGCGTGGCTCGCGCCCGGCGATCGTCGTTCATGCGTGCACGGCGACGTCAACGACTACGCGGGCAAGGGCCTCTCGGGCGGCGCTGCTCGCGGTCGCGCCCGACCGCGCGAACGCGCGCTGCGCGGCCGAGGACGAACGTGATCGCCGGCAACACCGCGCTGTACGGCGCCACCACCGGCGCGCGTTCTTCCGCGGCCAGGCGGGCGAGCGCTTCGCGGTGCGCAACTCGGGCGCGCGCGCGGTGGTCGAGGGCGTCGGCGACCACGGCTGCGAGTACATGACCGGCGGGCGCGTCGTGCGTGCTCGGGCCGACCGGGCGCAACTTCGCGCGCCGGCATGAGCGGCGGCATCGCGTACGTGCTCGACGACGACGGCGGCTTCGCCGGCCGCTGCAACCGCGACCTGGTCGACCTCGAGGCGCGTCGACGCGACGACGGCGCGAGCTGCGCGAGCTGGTCGAGCGAGCACGCGCGGCCGCACCGGCTCGCGCGTGGCCGCGCGCTGCTGGCCGACTGGGCGACCGCTCGGCCGCTTCGTGCAGGTGATGCCGCGCGACTACCGCGGCGGCGCTGCGAGGAGCCGCCGAGCGACCGAGACGCCGGCGGTGGCGGCCTGATGGCGGACCCGCGCGGCTTCCTCGAGATCGAGCGGGTCGCCCGACCCCGAGCGCGACCCGCGCGAGCGGACGCCCGACCACGCGCGAGATCTTCGGCACGCTGCCCGTCGCAGGAGGCTGCGCGGCCAGGCCGCCCGCTGCATGGACTGCGGCACGCCGTTCTGCCACGTCGCCTGCCCGCTCGGCAACCTCATCCCCGAGTGGAACGACCTCGTGCGCCGCGGCCGCTGGCGCGAGGCGATCGACCGGCTGCACGCGACCAACAACTTCCCCGAGTTCACCGGGCTGATCTGCCCCGCGCCGTGCGAGAGCGCGTGCGTGCTGGCGATCAACGACGACCCGGTGATGATCAAGCAGGTCGAGTGGGCGATCGTCGAGCGCGCGTTCGCCGAGGGCTGGGTCGTGCCGCGGCCGCCGGCGCACCGCACCGGCCGCAGCGTCGCCGTGGTCGGCTCCGGGCCCGGCCGGGCTGGCCGCCGCGGCGGAGCTGAACGCCGCGGCCACCTCGTGACCGTCTACGAGCGCGACGAGGGCCCGGCGGGCTGATGCGCTTCGGCGTGCCCGACTTCAAGCTCGAGAAGTGGATCATCGACCGGCGCGTCGCGCTGCTCGAGGCGGAGGGGGTCGAGTTCCGCTACGGGGTCGACGTCGGGGCGGCGACGACAGCGCCGAGCGAGCTGCGCGCCCGCCACGACGCGGTGGTGCTCGCGATCGGCTCGCGCATCGAGCGCGGCGCTCGACATCCCCGGCGGCGACTCGACGGCGTCCACCCGGCGATGGAGTACCTGTACGCAGCGCAACCGTGCGGTCGCGCGGCGGGCCGGCCGAGCGCCGCGCCGAGCGGGTGATCACCGCCGCGGGCAGGCACGTCGTCGTGATCGGCGGCGGCGACACCGCCGCGGACTGCGTCGCCAGCGCGCACCGCGAGGCGCGCCGCGAGCGTGACGCAGCTCGACATCTACCCGCGCCGCCGGCGAGCACGCCCGGGAGATCGCGCGCTGGCCCGAGCATCCCGAAGCGGATGCCGTCCAACTACGCGCTCGACGAGGGCGGCGTGCTGCGCTCCGCGCTCTCCAGCACGCGCGTTCGTCGGCAAGGACGGGCACGTGACCGCGCGTGCGCGCCGGCGCGTCGGCCCGCCGCCGGACTTCGAGCCGACCGGCGAGGCCGCTCAGCTGCCCGCCGACCTCGTGCTGCTGGCGATCGGCTTCACCGGCCCCGAGCCGGACGGCTCGCTCGAGGCGCTCGGCCTCGACGCTCGACGACCGCGGCAACATCCCGCCCGACGCGCTACGCCGACGCCCGCCGACGGCGTGTTCGCGGCCGGCGACGCCCGCCGCGGCCAGTCGCTGGTCGTCACCGCGATCGCCGAGGGCCGCCGGTGCGCGGCGCGCGGTCGACGCATACCTCACGCGTCAGCCCTCGCCCTCGATGGTGCGGTCGAACACCATCTCGTCGTTCTTGATCGTGTAGACGCCGTAGGGCGTGAGCGTGATGTCGCCGTTCTCGTCGATCGAGTACTTGCCGAACACGCCCTCGCGGTCCTTGGTCGACATCAGCTGCTCGACGACCGCCGCGCGATCGCCGCCGTCCTCGCCGGCGCGCTTGATCGAGTCGAGCAGCAGGCTCATCGACTCGTAGCCGTAGACGGCGTAGCGGTCCGGGTTCTTCTCGCCGTACTTCGCGGTGAAGTCCTTGAGGAACTTCTGGCCCGCCGGCGGGTACTCCTCGGGCGCGACGCCCGGGATCGTGATGCGCACGCGCCCGGCGATGTTCGGCGGCACGCCGCCCTCGCTCGGAGTCGAAGAAGCCGGTCTCGCCGACGCCCTCGGGGCCGAGCAGCGGCGCCTTGGGCAGCGCCCGGCCATGTCCTTGAAGAGCTGCACCGCGTTGTTGGCGGTGATGCCGGTGTAGATGAAGCAGTCGGCGCCGATGCCGGCGATCTTCTCGCCGAGCGAGCGGTAGTTGGCCGCCGTCTTGTCGATCGGGGTCGTTGCCCTTGATCTCCAGCCCGGCGTCCTTCGCGGCGAGCTCGACGTTCTTGGCGAGCCCGGCGCCGTAGACCTCCTGGTCGTTGAGGATGTACGCCGAGTCGCAGCCCTCCTCCTTGGCGAGCGCGACCATCGCGGCGCCCTGGTAGGTGTCCTTGGGCAGCACGCGCGCGTACGTGCGCTCGCCCGACGGGTAGTACTTGTCCGGCTCGCCGGGCTCGGCGCCGGGGTCGTCGGAGGTGATGCCGACCGCCGTGTTGCCCGGGCTGACCTGGGGCACGCCGGCCTCGTTGAGGATCGGGAGCGAGACCGCCGTGGCGCCCGAGTTGAACTCGCCGATGTAGCCGATCGTGGAGTCGTCGGAGGCCGCCTTGCGCGCGTTGGCCGACGTCGCGCCCGGCTCCCAGCCGGCCGCCTGCGCGGTCGAGTCGTCGAGCGACTTGTAGGTGATCTCGAAGTCGCCGACCTTGCCGCCGGCCTGCTCGAGCGCGAGCTTGGCGCCGTCGACCGCGGCCACCGACTGCGCGCGTGCCGCGCCCTGCAGCGGGAGGCTCGAGTAGATCGTCAGCTTCCCGCCGCCTCCACCGCCGCTCGATCCGCCTCCGCCGCCGTCGTCGCCGCAGGCTGCGGCTCCGACGCCGAGCCCCGCGATCGCGAGTGCGATTGCCACACGTGTGCTGAACATCGACTGCGCCCCTTTCCCCTGCCTCTCCGGGGGACATCCTCTCATGGCGGGATGCGGTGACGACGGTGGGGCGTCGAGCGGTGGAGGCGGGACGACCCAAGCTCAAGGTGGGCGTGATCCCGATCGCCGACGTGGCGCCGCTCTACGTCGGCATCGAGCAGGGCTTCAAGGAGGAGAAGCTGGAGATCGAGCCCAAGATCGCCGCCGGCGGCGCGGCCATCGTGCCCGCGGTGGTGGCCGGCGACGACGACATCGGCTTCTCCAACACGACATCGCTGATCATCGCCGCCTCGAAGAAGCTCCCTCTGCAGATCGTCGCCTCCGGCGTGCTGGCCGGCACCGGCGACAAGGACGCGTGGGACGGGCTGATGGTCGGCAAGGGCTCGCCGATCAAGACCGCCAAGGACCTCGAGGGCAAGACCATCGCGGTCAACAACCTCAACAACATCGGCCCGCTCGCCATCAACACCGCGATGGCCAAGGAGGGCGCCGACTACACGAAGGTCAAGTACACCGAGGTCCCGTTCCCCGAGATGAACGCGGCGCTCGAGTCCAAGCGCGTCGACGCGGTGTGGCAGGTGGAGCCGGGCTACACGGGCGCGCTGGCGGCCGGCGGCAGCGCGGTCTTCCATCCCTACGAGGAAACCGCGCCGAACCTCACGGTGGCCGGCTACTTCGCCAGCAAGGAGTTCATCGCCAAGGACAAGGACGTGGTCGAGCGCTTCAAGCGCGCGATCGACAAGTCGCTCGAGTACTCCGCCGCGCACCCGGACGCGGTGCGCAAGGCGGTCGGGACCTACACCGAGATCCCGCCCGCCGTGCTGGAGAAGATCAAGCTGCCGGTGTTCAGGCCGGACCTGAACGAGGACACGATCCAGACCAGCATCGACCTGGCGTCGAAGTACGGGTTCATCGACGCCAAGCCGGAGCTGGACGAGCTGATCGCGAGGTGACTGAGCCCTCCGGTGTATAGATCAGCTCGTCGAGGTCGATGTCCTCCTCGAAGAAGCCGTACTTCTTCGAGAGCTCGACCGTCTGCTCGATCGTGGGGCGGTTGAGGTCCTGGTGCCAGACCGGCAGCTGCATCTTGGCTGCCGCCTGGGGCTGGATCTCGGTGTACTCGCCGACGATCTCGCGGACCGCTTCGGGGTTGGCGGCGGCGTAGTCGAGCGACTTGTTCATCGCGCGGATGAAGCCCGCGACCGCCTCCGGGTCCTCCTTGATGAGCTTGTCCGAGGTGAAGTAGGTCGACACGGTGAGGTCGGGCGCGGTGTCGATGTAGGGGTTCAGCAGCACCTTCGACGCGCCGAACACGGTCGAGATCGTCACGAACGGCTCCACCACCCAGGCGGCGGCCACGCGCTCCTTCTCCACGGCGGCCTGCGCCTCGGGGAACTGGACCTCGGTGAACTTGACCTTCGAGGTGTCGACGCCGGCCTTCTCCAGCGAGCGCAGCGCGACCATGTGCGGGACGTTGTTGAGCGTGTTGACCGAGACGGTCTTGCCCTCGAGGTCCTTGGGCGAGGAGATCGGACCGCCCTTCTTGACGATCAGGGCGCCCCACGCCTTCTCGCGGTCGGTCTCGCCGGACACGCCGCTGGTGATCATCTTCAGCGGGAGGCCCTTGCCGGCGGCGGTCATCAGCGACACGGTGTTGGAGAAGCCCATGTCCCAGTCGCCGGCGACGACCGCCGTCACGACGTTGACGCCGCCCTGCTCGAACTTGGGCTCGATCTCGAGGTTCTCGTCCTCGAAGAAGCCCTGCTTCATCCCGAGGTAGAGCGGAGCCACCGGCGCGATCGGGATCACGCCCACCACGAGCTTCTTGGGTCCGGACGCCTCGGCGCCGCCGCCCCCGCCGGCGTCGTCATCGCCGCCGCATCCGGCAACGGCCAGCGCCGCGATCGCCGCGAGCGCCATCACCTTCTTGAACATGCCTCTCCTCCTCATCGCGTCGACTTTGGTGGACGCACGCCCTCCGGGAGTCCTTCATCCGGGTGCTGGACGACGTCGACGACGGCTGGCTTGCCTGCGGCGAGCGCGCGCTCCAGCGCGGGCTCGAGGTCCTCGGAGCGCTCCACGCGCTCCCCGTGCGCGCCGAGCAGGCGCGCGAACTCGGCGAAGTCGGGGTTGCCGTAGCGGACCCCGATGTAGCGCTCGGCGTGGTCCGCCCGCTGGCGGTCGCGGATGTTGCCGAACGAGAAGTTGTTGGTGATCACGACGACGACGGGCAGCTCCTCGCGCACCGCCGTCTCGAGGTCCTGGGCGACCATCCAGAAAAGCCGTCGCCGGTCACGCACACGACGCGCTCGTCGGGGCGCGCGATCTGCATTCCCAGCGCGGCGCCGAGGCCCCAGCCCATCGCGCCGCCGGCGTTGCCGAAGTAGCTCCCGGAGCGCTCGACCGGCAGGTAGCGCTGCATCCAGATGCCGAACGTCGGCGCGTCGAGCACGAAGGCGGGGTCGTACGCGCGGCGGACGGCGTCGAGCGCGCGCACCACCGAGGCCGAGCCGACACCCTCGGCGGGCTCGGCGATCTCCGGCAGCCGGGCGTCGCGCTCGTAGTCGGCCCGCAGCGCGGCACGGCGCTCGCGCAGCTCGCGCGGGGCGGTGTGCCCGCCCAGGGCGCGGGCGAGCGCGAGCGCCGTCTGCTCCGCGTCGCCCTGCAACGCGACGGCCGGGGCGTAGGAGCGGCCGAGCTCCTCGGGGTCGACATCGACCTGGATCAGCTGGACGTCGGGCGCCAGGAGCGACCACCGGCGGCTCGTGAACTGCGAGAAGCGGCAGCCCAGCGAGAGCACCACGTCGGCCTCCGACATGGCCCGCTCGGTGACCTCGAGGGCGCCGAAGCCCAGCACCCCGGCGAACGCGGGATGCGCGTCCGGGAACGCAGCCTTGCGGTGCCACGCGGCGGCCACCGGCGCCCGGACGAGGTCGGCGAGCGCGGCGACGGCGGCGTGCGCCCGCTCCCCGCCGCCGCCCACCACGATGGCGGGGCGGCGGGCGGTGGCGAGGAGCTGCGCGGCCCGCTCCAGCTCGGCTTCGGCGGGCACGGGGTGGGCAACGGTCACGCGCGGGCGGTACAGCGGCTCGCGCAGCTCGCCGAGCTGGACGTCGAGCGGGATCGAGAGCATCACGGGGCGCGGGCGCCCGCTCTGGGCGACCTGGATCGAGCGCTGGACCAGCTCGGGGACGCGCCCGTGGGCGTGCACCTCGAGCGACCACTTGGTGACGGGCGCGAACAGCGCGGTCAGGTCGACCTCCTCGAACGCCTCCCGGTGCACGATCTCGTCGTCGACCTGCCCGACCAGCGCGACGACCGGGATCGACTCCCCGTAGGCGTTGTGCATCGCGATCACGAGGTTGGCGGCGCCGGGGCCGCGCGAGGCCATGCAGACGCCGGCACGGCCGGTGGCGCGGGCGAAGCCGTCGGCCATGAACCCGGCCACCTGCTCGTGGCGCACGGAGACGAAGCGGATCGCCGGGTGGTCGTGCAACGCGTCGAGCAGGTGCAGCGTGGTGGTGCCGGCGAGCCCGAAGACGTGGGTGACGCCCTCGTGGGCGAGCGCCTCGATCGCCGCGTCGGCGGCGGTCGGGGTCGTCGCGCGGGATCGCGGCGTCGTGGCCATGGGGCGAAGGTATGGGCGATCCATGTATAGGTCAAATACGAAGGTTTCGCATTTCCATAGCGTCTGAGCTATGTTCCCGCCATGCCCGTCGACTCGCGCGTGACGCTCCACAAGCTCGAGGTGTTCGAGTTGGTCGTGGAGCACGGCAGCGTGTCGCGGGCGGCCGAGCAGCTCTACGTCTCCCAGCCCGTGGTCAGCGAGCACCTGCGCTCGCTCGAGCGCCGCGTCGGCGCGCCGCTCTTCTACCGCGAGGCGCGCGCGCTGCGGCTCACCGAGTCGGGCGAGGCCGTGCACGGCTGGGCCACCGACCTCCTCACCCGCACGCGCAGCCTGTCGCGGCAGATCGACGGGCTGTCCGACGGGATGCGCGGGAGCGCGGTGATCGCCGCGAGCATGTCGGTCGGCTCCTATCTCCTCCCTCGCGTGCTGGCAGGCTTCCGGCGCGACCGGCCGGCCACCGAGCTCCGGCTCGACGTCAGCCCTCAGGCGATCGAGCAGACGCTCGGCGGCCACTACGACTTCGCGGTCGTCGCGCTCGACGCCGAGCCCGACCACGCGGAGCTGACCGGCGAGCTGCTGGGCCACGAGCCGCTCGTGGTCGTCTCGGCCCCGGGGCATCCCGCGGCAACGCGCCCGGTGAGCAACGCCGAGCTGGCCGACCTCCCGTTCGTCGAGTCGCCGAAGGGGCTGCTGCGGCGCTCGCTGGTGGACCGGCAGCTCGCCGACATGGGGCTGCACGAGCGCGAGGTGGTGATCGAGCTCGGGCATCCCGAGGCGCTCAAGCGCGCCACCCAGGAGGGGCTGGGCGTGTGCGTGCTGTTCCGCTCGGCCGTCGAGACGGAGCTGGCCGCGGGCACGCTCGCCGAGGTGCGGCCCGCCGAGGCCTCGCTGTCGGTGGACATCTACGCAGTCCGCCGCAAGGCAAAGGTGCTCTCGGCCGTGCAGGAGGACCTGCTGGGAGCGATCCGGGAGCGGGTGGCGGCGTGAGGGTCGTCGGCGGGATCGGCGTCCCCCACACGCCGCACTTCCCGGGCATGGTCGAGCGCGGCGAACCGCTCGCGGACGAGCTGCGGCGGCTCTACGGCGCGCTGTACTCGCACCTGGAGGCGCTGCGACCCGACGCGCTGCTGGTCTTCAGCGCCGACCACTACAACCTCTTCTTCGTCGAGAGCGTGCCGATCTTCTCGGTGGGCGTCGCGCCTTCGGCGAGCGGGCCGAACGACTACCCGCTCCCGCAGCGTGAGTGGGCCGTCGACGGCGCGCTCGGCAAGCGCCTGCAGACCGCGCTGGTGGGGGCGGAGTTCGACGTCGGCTGCTCGCAGGAGTTCACGCTCGACCACCCGTTCACCATCCCGCTGGAGTTCGTGGACGCCCCCGCGCCGATCGTGCCGTTCTGGATCAGCGCGTTCCTGCGGCCGATCCCGTCGGCGCGGCGGTGCTTCGCGCTCGGGCGGGCGGTCCGCAGCGCTTTGGAGGCGATCGACGAGCCGGGGCGCGTGGCGGTGGTCGCCTCCGGGTCGTTCTCGCTGGACATCGGCGGGCCGCGCATGAGCGCGACGTCGCACACGAGCGTGCCGGCGCCGGAGTGGGTCGAGCGCGTGATGGAGCTGCTCGCGGCCGACGACCGCGACACGCTCGTCGCCGAGGCGACCGACGCGCAGCTCGATCACGCCGGCAGCGCGGGCGGCGAGCTGCTGCTGTGGGTCGCGATGCTCGGTGCCGTCGGTGCCGGTGCGCCCGCGTTCCTGGAGAGCCAGCCCGCGTTCGGACACGCGTACGGAGCGTGGTGATGGGGCTCTATCCCGTCGACAAGGTGTGCCGGCGGCTCGTCCACGAGCCGGAGCTGCGCGCCGCGCTGGAGGCCGACCCCGAGGCGACGCTGCGCGGGTGCCGGCCGGCGCTGACCGAGGAGCAGATCCGCGCCTTCGCGGCCGGCGACGTCGGGACGCTCTCGCGGATGGGTGCCAACCACTTCCTGCTGCACCAGCTCGGGCGATTCGAGCTGCTCGGCCTGACGCTCCCGGTCTACGCCGAGCGGATCCGGGCCGAGCACTGGTGACCCGCATCGCCCTCGGCACCACCGGGCTGCAGGTGTTCCCGCTCGCGCTGGGCACGAACGTGTTCGGCTGGACGGCGAGCGAGGACGAGTGCTTCGCGCTGCTCGACGCCTATGTCGAGGCGGGCGGCAACCTGATCGACACGGCCGACTTCTACACGTGGTTCGCGCCCGGGCTGTCCGGCGGCGAGTCGGAGACGATCATCGGCCGCTGGCTGGCCTCGCGCGAGCCGCCCGCCGACCTCGTGCTGATGACCAAGGTCGGCAAGCTGCCCGGCACCAAGGGCCTGGCGCCCGACACGATCCGCCGCGGGCTCGACGCCTCGCTGGCGCGGCTCGGCGTCGAGCGGGTGGACGTCTACTACGCCCACGAGGACGACCGCTCGACGCCGCTCGAGGAGTCGCTCGCGACCTTCGACGCGCTGATCCGCGAGGGCAAGGTCGGCCACCTCGCGGCGTCCAACTACGAGCCTTCGCGGCTGCGCGAGGCGCTCGACGTGTCGGCTCGCGAGGGCCTCGCCGCCTACGAGCTGCTCGAGGCCGAGTACTCGCTCGTCGCGCGTGGGGAGTTCGAGGACGGGCTGCTCGATGTCTGCCGCTCTCACGGCGTCGCATGTCTGCCGTTCTGGGGCCTCGCGCGCGGGTTCCTGACCGGCAAGTACCGCCGCGGCGCCGCGCCGCCGGACACGCCGCGCGCCGCGGAGGCGGGCGCGTTCCTGGAGGGGCGCGGCGAGGAGGTGCTGGAGGCGCTCGACGCGATCGCCGCCGCGCGCGGGGTGCCGCACGCCGCGATCGCGCTGGCGTGGCTGCGCACGCGCGAGACGGTCGTCGCGCCCGTGGCGAGCGCGCGCAACCCGGCGCAGCTCGCCGACCTCGTGCGGATCGTCGACCTCACACCCGACGAGGTCGAGGCGCTCAACCGCGCTTCGGGCTGAGCGGCGAGCGCGCCATGTGCGCCACGACCGCGCGGTCCAGCCGGGCGGCGTCGCCCGCGGCCATCGCCTCCACCAGCTCGCGGTGCACGGCGATGGCGGCCTCGTCGTCGTCGAACGCGAAGTCGTCGAGCCCGCGGGCCAGCACGTCGACCAGCGTCAGGTAGACGCTGCGCATCGGCACGTTCGGGCACAGCTGCGCGACGCGGTCGTGGAAGCGCCAGTTCGCGCGCAGGTAGGCGTGCGGGCCGTCGCCGAGCGCGGCCTCCATCTCGTCCACGATCTCGGCGAGGTCGGCGAGGTCGCCGCGGGTGGCGGCGCCGGCGGCCGCCGTGCACACCGCGGGCTCGAGCACCGCGCGCAGCTCGGCGCAGTCGCCCAGCGTCGCGCGCGTCCAGTCCATCTCGGCGAGCGGGCGGCGCGCGACGAACACGCCGCCGCCCGGCCCGGGCCGTGCGTCGACGACGCCGCGCACGGCCATGATCCGCATCGCCTCGTTGAGCGTGCCGGCGGCCACGCCGAAGCGCTCGCGCAGCTCGTTCTTGGTGCCCAGCCGCCGGCCGGGCTCGAGCGCGTCGGCCGTGATCTGGGCCTCCAGCCGCTCGGCCAGCGCCTCGGCGCGGGAGACGCGCGGGCCGATCATCCGAACCGCACGTGGACGCTCTTGTTGACCGTGTAGGAGTACAGCTCGCCGATGTCCTCCTCGGTCCCGACGCCGCTCTCCTTGATGCCGCCGAACGGGACGGCGGGGACGTGGCGGCCGGTCTCGTTGACCCACACGTAGCCGGCCTCCACGTCGCGCGCGAAGCGGTGCGCGGCCGCGAGGTCGCGCGTGAAGATGCTCGCCGTCAGCCCGTAGCCGATGCCGTTGGCGATCCGGAGCGCCTCGTCGAAGTCGTCGAAGCGGATCGCGGCGAGCACCGGGCCGAAGATCTCCTCCTGGGCCAGGCGCCCGCCCGGCTTGACGTCGGTGAACAGCGTCGGGCGCACGAAGCGCCCGGCGGCGAGCTCGCCGTCGGTGACGCGGTGGCCGCCGGTGACGATCGTCGCCCCCTCCTCCCTCCCGATGTCGATGTAGCGCATGACCTTCTCCAGCTGGGCGTCGTTGACCAGCGAGCCCGTGCCGGTCTCCGGGTCGCCGGGCGGGCCCGAGCGCAGCGACTCCATGCGGTCGGCCAGCCGGGTGACGAAGTCGTCGTGGATGTCGGAGTGCACCAGCAGCCGCGAGGTCGAGCCGCACGACTGGCCCTGCCACGTGAAGTTCATCCCCTTCAGGGCGCCCTCGATCGCGAGGTCCAGATCGGCGTCGGGGAGCACGACGATCGGGTTCTTGCCGCCCAGCTCGAGCGTGACGGACTTGACCGCCACCTCGGCCGCGCGGCGCTGGATCGCGCGGCCCGTCGGCGCCGAGCCGATGAAAGCGAGGCGGCGGACGTCAGGGTGGGCGGCGAGCGCGTCGCCGACCTCCACGCCGAGCCCGGTGAGGATGTTGACGAGGCCCTTCGGGAGGATCCGCTCCAGGTCCTCGGCGAGCGCGAGGCTGGACAGCGAGGTGTGCTCGGAGGGCTTGATCAGACCGCGTTGCCGGCCATCAGGGGCGCGGCGAGCTTGGCCGCGGTGAACATCAGCGGGTGGTTGAAGGCGAGGATCCGACCGACGACGCCGTAGGGCTGGCGCAGCGTGTAGCTGAGCCGGTCGTGCTCGCCGGGGATCGTGTCGCCGCGCAGCTGCAGCCCGAGCCCGGCGAAGTAGCGCAGCTGCGCGGACGCGAGCCCGACGTCCTTGCGCATCTCGTGCCGCGGGCTGCCGTTGTCGGCGCTGTCGATCGCCGACAGCTCGTCGCCGCGCGCCTCGAGCGCGTCCGCGATCGCGTGCAGCGCCGCCGCGCGCTCCAGCACCGGCGCGGCGCGCCACTCGCGGGCGGCGGGGAGCGCGGCCTGCACCGCGCGGTCCACGTCCGTGGCGCCGAGGCGCGGGATCGTCCCGAGGCTGCGGCCGGTGGCGGGCTCCATCACGTCGAGCGTGTCGCCGTTCTCCGCGCCACTCCAGGCGCCTCCGATGAACGCGGGCCTAGACGCGGAAGGCGGCATGCACGCGCTCCTCGAACAGCTCTTCCGGCTCCAGCCTGCGCGCGCACACGCCCTGCTCGTGGGCGTAGCCGAGGAACGCTTCGAGCGTGGTGCGGTTGGGCTCGAGCCCGTACGGCCAGCCGCCGACCTCTTGAAGTGCCGCGGCCGCCTGCGGGGCGCCCCACGGGAGCGGGAGGCGCGAGGCGTTGACGTCGAGCAGGCGGGCGAGGCTGCGGTCGCGCGCCTCCGAGAACGCGCGCACGAGGTTGCCGGCCAGCCACGGATGAGCGTCGTCGACGTCGGCGCGGATGGCGATCACGTGCATGATCGGGAACACGCCCGTCGCCTCGTAGGAGGCGCGCTCCGCCGCGGGCGCGTCGGAGAACAGCCGCACGATGCGCCCCTCGTCGAGCGCCTTCGGCGGGTGCGGCGCGAGCAGCGCGTCGATCTCCCCGGCGATCAGCAGGTCGGTCAGCGAGCGGTCGGCGACGCGCTCCATCGTCACGCCGTCGGGCAGGTCGGTCCTCAGCGTCTCGATGCGGCCCGGCTCGCTGACGCCGCCCTGCACCCACGTGACGTCGCGGATCCCGACGCCGTGCTCGTGCTCGAGGATCGCGCGGCCGTAGATCGTCGCGGTGACCGTCCACTCGGGGATGCCGATCCGCCCGCCCCGCAGCCGCTCCGGCGCGTCGACCGGGCCGTCGGGCCGGACGAACAGCGCCGAGTGGCGGAACATGCGCGACGGGAAGACGGGGATCGCGCGCAGCGAGTCGTCGCCGCGCGAGCGCAGCGCGCAGTACTTGCCCATCGACAGCTCCGAGACGTCCCACTCGCGGAACTGCGTGAAGCGGAAGAAGATCTCCTCGACCGGCAGCGTCAGGCGGCGCAGCTCGACGCCCTCCACCGCGAGATCCCGGACGTGGTCGTACTCGCTGACCGCCATGGTCAGGGGAAGCCGGTTCACGCGAATGATTATATGCGTTTAGATGGCGCCGGCTGCGAACGTGTCGCAGCGCTTGGGGTCGCCGCCGCGGAAGCCGGTGTCGAACCACTTCTGGCGCGAGGCGGAGGAGCCGTGCGTCCAGCCCTCCTTGTCGACGCGGCCGGTGGCGCGCTTCTGGATCCGGTCGTCGCCGACCGCGGCCGCGGCGTCGAGGCCGTCGGCGATGTCCTGGTCGGTGAGGTCCTCGATGAAGCCGGTCTCGACCGCGTGGGCGGCCCACACCCCGGCGTAGCAGTCGGCCTGCAGCTCGAGCCGCACGCTGCCCGACTCTCGGCCCCTGGCGGTCGCCGCCGATCTTCCCGTCGGTGCCGAGCAGGTGCTGGACGTGGTGGCCGTACTCGTGGGCGATCACGTAGGCCTCGGCGAACGGGCCGCCCTTCGCGCCGAAGCGCTCGCGCAGCTCGTCGTAGAAGCTGAGGTCGATGTACACCGTCTGGTCGGGCGGGCAGTAGAACGGGCCGACCGCAGACGTCGCGCCGCCGCAGCCGGTGCTCGTGCTCCCGGTGAAGAAGCGCGTCGGCGCCTCGCGGTAGCCGTCGACGGTGTCCTCCCAGTACGCCTGCACGGAGTTCACGACGCCGACGATCCGGCAGTCCTCGCGCTGGTTCGCGTCGCTGCCGGTCTTGCACGTCGCCGCCAGGTCGGTCGTCTCCTCGGCGCGCCCGCCCGTGCCGAGCGAGTACGGATCGCCGCCGCCGGTGACGTCGACGCCGAGCAGCGCCAGCACGACGATCACCACCAGCCCGGCCGCGCCGCCGCCCACGGCGACGCCGCGCCCACCGCGCGAGCCGCGGGCGTCCTGGACCTGCCCGGCATCGAGCTTCGCGCCCTTCCTGAACCGCACGGCCACGTCCTGCCCAACCGGCCATGACTTCATTCCACTGCCATAAAGGGTCTGACCCCATCTGTACTCCCGGGGTACAGACGGGGTCAGACCCTTTAGGTACTCCCGGGGGAGTACGGGCGGGCGGGAAGTGCCTCCCCGGAGCCGATGTGCGCGGCGGGCCGCGGGCCGACGATCGGAGGCATGCTCACCTCACGCCTCGCGGCCCACCCGCGCCGCACCCTCCTCGCGGTCCTGCTGTTCGTGGTGCTCGCCGGCGTGTTCGGCGGGCCGGTCGCCGGCGCGCTGGAGAGCTCCGGCGGCTTCGTCGCCCCGGGCGCCGACTCCGAGGTGGCGGTCGAGCGCCTCGAGGCCGCCACCGGCCTCGAGCCCGGCACCGGCATCGTGCTGCTCGTCGACGACCCCGCCGCCGCTGCCGACGCTGGCCGCGCGAGCTCGCCGGCATCCCCGGCGTCGCGGCGACCGACGCCGAGCGGCCGCGCCGGCGACAAGGCGCTCGTCACCGCCAGCCTGCGCGCCAGCGCCGAGGAGGACGACGTCGCCCAGGACGCGCTCGACGCGTTCGCGGGCCGCGACGGGCGTGACCGTCGGCGGCGGCGACGTCGCCGGGCCTGCAGATCGGCGAGACCGTCGGCGAGGACCTCGGGCGCGCGGAGCTGATCGCGTTCCCGATCCTGCTGCTGCTCTCGCTGCTGTTCTTCCGCGGCCGCGCGACGCTGATGCCGCTGGCCGTCGGCGTCACCACCGTGCTCGGGACGTTCCTCGTGCTGTCCGGGATCAACCAGGTCTACGGGCTGAGCGTCTTCGCGCTCAACCTCGTGATCGGGCTCGGGCTCGGCCTGGCGATCGACTACACGCTGTTCCTCGTCACCCGCTACCGCGAGGAGCTCGGCCGGGCGCCGACCGGCGCCATCCGCACGACGATGGCCACCGCCGGCCGCACCGTGGCCTTCTCCGCGGCGACCGTCGCCGCCGCGCTGATCACGCTGACCGTGTTCCCGCAGGGCTTCCTGAAGTCGATGGGCATCGCCGGCGCGACCGTCGCCATCGTGGCCGCCGTCGCCTCGCTCGTGATCTCGCCCGCGCTGTTCGCGCTGTGGGGCGCCAAGCTCGCCCGCAAGCGCGACGACCGGCGCCGAGGACCGCTGGTACCGGCTCGCCCACGCCGTCATGCGGCGCGCCCGGCATCGTCGCGCCGCTCACCGCGCTGGCGATGCTCGCCGTCGCGCTGCCGGCGCTCACCACGACCTGGTCGGCGATCGACTCGCTCCGTGATCCCGAAGGACAAGAGCGCCCGCGTCGTCGCCGACGCGCATCAACGCCGGCGACGGCACCGGCCAAGGCGCCGCGTGCGTGGTCGCGATCGCCGCGCCCGCCTCGGCGCGCGCCGACGTCGCCGCCTTCGCGCAGCCGGGTCGGGCGCATCGACGGCGTCGAGCGCGTCGCGCCGCCGCGCGCCGCTCGGCAGCGACACCTGGCAGGTGCGGCGCGATCGGCGTCCGGCGACCCCGCCGGGCCCGGCCGCCCAGCGCGTGGTGCGAGGACATCCGCGCGCGTCGCCCGCGCCGTTCGACGTGCAGGTCGGCGGCGACGCCGCCGAGTTCGTCGACCAGCAGGCGGCGATCGGCTCGCGGCTGCTGCCCGCGGTCGCGCTGCTCGTCGGGCTGACGCTGGTCGTGCTGTGGCTGATGACCGGCTCGGTCGTGCTGCCGATCAAGGCCGTGGTCATGAACGCGCTGACCGTCGGCGCCGCGCTCGACGCCGCTGGTGCTGATCTACCAGGGCGGCCACCTCGACCGGGCCTGCTCGGCTACACGCCCAACGGCGGCGTCGAGCCGAGCGACTTCCTGGTCACGGCGGCGATCGTGTTCGCGCTCTCCACCGACTACGGCGTGTTCCTGCTCGGGCGCATCAAGGAGGCAGCGCGACCCCGGGCTGTCCGACTCCGAGGCCGTCGCCACCGGGCTGGCCCGCACGGGGCGCGTCGTGACCGCCGCGGCGATCCTGCTCGCCGTCGCGATCGGCGCCTTCAGCACCAGCTCGATCTCGTTCATCCAGCAGATCGGCGTGGCCACCGCGACCGGCGTGCTGATCGACGCGTTCGTGGTCCGCACGCTGCTCGTGCCGTCGCTGATGACGCTGCTCGGCCGCTGGAACTGGTGGTCGCCGCGGCCGCTGCGCCGCCTGCACGCTCGCATCGGCGTCGCGAGGCTCGCGGCCGACGTGCGATGACGGCGCCGTGCTCGCCCGCCTCGCTCCGCAGCGCCGACGTTCCGGGCCTGGCTGCCCGGTCGTGCTCCTGCCGCCGATGCTGGTCGTGGACGCGGCGATGCTCGGACGAGACAGCCGGGCGTCGACGCCTGCGGGCGTGGTCGGCGGCGATCGTCGGCTGCCTGCCGCTGGTGCTGCGGAGCCGGCTGCCGTTCGTCGTGCTCGGGCCGCTGATCACGGCCGGGATCATCCTGGTGCTCTCGCAGCTCGAGCCGGGGAACACGGTCGTGCTGATCCCGATGGTCGCGCTGGTCGAGCTCGCGCTGCGCAGCGCGACCGCCGGCACAACGTGCTGGGTCGCGGCTCGGCCGTCGTGCCGTGCGTGGTCGTCAGCGTCGCTGCCGTTCGCCGACGACACGGCGAGCTGGTCGAGCGTCGTGCGTGCGCAACCTCGCGCTGTGCCTGCTCGCGCTGGCGGTCGGCGACATCTACGCTCGCGGCGCGAGGCGTCGAGGCGCGTCGCCAGCGCGAGGAGGAGGCGCGGCGGCGGCTCGGCGAGGAGCGGCTGCGGATCGCCCGCGACGTGCACGACGTCGTCGCCCACGCGATGGTCGCCATCAACGTGCAGGCGGGCGTCGCGGCGCACCTGATCGACCGCGACCCGGAGCAGGCGCGCTCCGCGCTGCGCGCGATCAAGGACGACGAGCGGCGAGGCGCTGCGCCGACCTGCGGGCGACGCTCGGCGTGCTGCGCGGCGACGACTCGCGCGCCCGTCCGCCCGGCGCCGGGCCTCGGCGACCTCGACGAGCTGGCGGCCGGGCTGCGCGCGGCCGGCGTGCGACGTGCGCTTCGACGTCGGCGACGTCGGCGACGTCCCGGCCGCCGTGCACGCCGCGGGCTACCGGATCGTGCAGGAGGCGCTGACCAACGTGCTGCGCCACGCGCGCGCCTCGCACGTGCGCGTCGTCGTCGCGCGCGACGGCGACGCGGTGCGCGTCGAGGTCGACGACGACGGCGTCGGGCAGCGCCGACGGCGGCGGCTCGGGCAACGGGCTGCGCGGGATGCGCGAGCGCGCCGCGGCGCTCGAGCGGCACGCTCGAGTCCGGCCCGGCGCGGGCGGCGGCTGGCGGCGTGCGCTCGCGAGGCTGCCGGCGTGATCACCGTCGAGCTCGCCGACGACCAGGCGCTCGTGCGCGCGGGCTTCCGCGCGCTGCTCGACGCCGAGGACGACATCGCGGTGGTCGCCGAGGCGGCCGACGGCGAGGAGGCGGTCGAGCTCGCCCGCCAGCACCGGCCCGACGTGTGCTCATGGACGTCCGCATGCCGCGCACCGACGGGCTGCGCGCGACGGCGCGCATGAGCGCCGACCCGACGCTCGTCGCGCACGCGCGTGATCGTGCTCACCACCTTCGAGCTCGACGAGTACGTGTTCGGCGCGCTGCGCGCGGGCGCCGCCGGCTTCCTGCTCAAGGACGTCGAGCCCGCCGACCTCGTCGAGGCGGTCCGGGTCGTCGCCGGCGGCGAGGCGCTGCTCGCGCCCGCGCCACACGCGACGGCTGATCGAGGCGTTCGTCGCCCAGGAGGACCGCACCATGACCGACGAGACCGAGCTCGAGGAGCTGACCGCCCGCGAGCGGGAGGTGCTCACGCTGGTCGGCCAGGGGCTGTCCAACGCGGAGATCGCCGAGCGGCTCGTGCTCTCGCCGCTGACCGCCAAGACGCACGTCGCGCGGCTGTTCACCAAGCTCGGCGCGCGCGACCGCGCGCAGCTCGTGGTGACGGCGTACGAGACCGGGCTCGTCCGCCCCGGACAGCGCTGAAATCCCTCGCGGAGGGTGAGCAGCGGTCACCCGCGCGCCTGGAAGTCTCGGCCGATGCTCGATTCGTGGAGGGACACTCCGACGCTCGAGGCGATCACGACGTACGTCGAGCGCGACGCGCCGGCCGACGGACGGATCGCCGTCTTCGACAACGACGGCACGCTGTGGTGCGAGAAGCCGATGCCGATCCAGCTCGACTTCACGCTGCGCCGGCTGGCCGAGCAGGCCGAGGCCGATGCGTCGCTGCGCTCGCAGCAGCCCTACAAGGCGGCGTACGAGCACGACATGGCGTGGCTCGGCGGCGCGATGCGGCGCCACTATCAGGGCGACGACGGCGACCTGAGGCTGATCATGAAGGGCGTGGAGGGGGCGTTCGGCGGCATCGACGTCGAGGAGTACGAGCGGCGCATCACGGCCTTCTTCGCGGACGCCGCCCATCCCACGCTCGACCGCCCGTACACGACCTGCGTCTACCAGCCGATGATCGAGCTGCTCCGCTACCTGGAGGCGAACGGGTTCACGACCTTCATCGCCTCCGGCGGCGACCGCGACTTCATGCGCGCCATCGCCGAGCAGCTCTACGGCATCCCCCGGGAACGCGTGATCGGCAGCAGCATGGGCATGGAGTGGAGCGAGGAGACCGGGCTCGTCTACAAGTCGAAGATCGAGTTCTTCGACGACGGGCCCGAGAAGCCGGTGCGGATCTGGAGCCGGGTCGGGCAGCGGCCGGCGATCGCCGGCGGCAACGCCAACGGCGACGCGCCGATGCTGCGCTTCGCGCACGGGCTGCGGCTCGTGGTGCGCCACGACGATCCAGACCGCGAGTTCGACTACCAGGACGAGGCGGCCGACGTGCTCGGCGGCGAGAACGTCGAGATCAGCGTCAAGGACGACTGGGAGACCGTCTTCGCGGCACCCGCGCGCGGCTGAGCGCCGCGTCGGCTTGACGGGCGGGCCGGATCCCGTGAGGCTGAAGGGCTGATGCCCGAAGCGGTGAAGACGGTCGGCCGCTACGAGATCCTCCGCGAGCTGGGACGCGGCGGCATGGCGACGGTCCACCTCGCGCGCCAGCGCGACCTGGACCGGCTCGTCGCGCTGAAGGAGCTCGGAGCCTTCCACGCGGCCGATCCCTCGTTCGCGCAGCGCTTCGTGCGCGAATCGCGGGTGGCCGGCTCGCTCAGCCACCCGAACATCGTCACCGTGCACGACTACTTCGAGCACGACGGCACGCCGTACATCGCGATGGAGTACGTCGAGGGCGGCTCGCTGCGGCCCTGGATCGGGCGGATGTCGCTGGCCCAGAAGAGCGGGGTGCTCGAGGGGATCCTGGCGGGGCTGACGTGCGCCGAGGCGCAGGGGATCGTGCACCGCGACCTCAAGCCCGAGAACGTGATGGTCACCTCCCACGGGCAGGTCAAGGTCGCCGACTTCGGGATCGCGAAGGCGACGACCAACCTCGAGACCGGCGCGTTCCAGACCGCGACCGGGGTCACCGTGGGAACACCGACGTACATGGCCCCGGAGCAGGCGATGGGGCAGCAGGTCGGCCCGTGGACCGACCTCTACTCCGTCGGCTGCATGGCGTTCGAGATGTTCACCGGGCGCGTCCCGTTCCACGACACCGACGCCCCGATGGCGATCCTCCTGCGCCACGTCAACGACCCGCTCCCGCCCGTGCGCGCGATCGACCCCTCGATCGACCAGGAGATCTCGGACTGGATCGAGGGGCTGGTGAGCAAGGATCCCGCCGCGCGACCGGGCTCGGCGGCCGCGGCGTGGGACGCGTACGAGGAGATCGCCGAGCGGCTGCTGCCGCGCCGGTGGCACCGCGAGGCGCGGCTGTCCGGCGGGCCCGGCGCCGCCCCGCCGGTCGGCACGCCGCCGCCGTTCACCCCACCGCCCGCCGACCTCCCTTCGGAGCCGATGGCCGAGCCGGCGCCGCCCGCCCGCCGAGCCGCCCGCCGAGCCGCCGCCGCCCGCCGAGCCGCCCGCCCGCCGAGCCGCCGCCGCCCGCCGAGCCGCCGCCCGCCGAGCCGCCGCCACCCGCCGAGCCGCCGCCACCCGCCGAGCCGCCGCCACCCGCGGAGCCGCCCGACCTCCCGACGACACAGCTCCCGGCGGAGCGGCCCCGGCGCCGGTGGGCGCCGATCGCCGCCGCTGCCGTCGCGCTGGTCGTGATCGCCGTCGTGTCGGTGCTGGTGCTCGGAGGTGGCGGTGACGGCAACGACGGCGGACAGGCCGGCGGTGGTGGCGGCGGAGGAGGCACCGGCGGCGGCGAGACCGGCCCGCCGGTCGTCAAGGTCCCGGGCGCACCCAACAGCCTGGCGCTCTCCGACGACATCGTGTGGGTCTCGACGCGAGCCGGCACGGTCGGGATCCCGCCCGACGGCGACGAGCTGATCGAGCGCGGCCGCGACACGACGCAGGGCGGACGTGCGGTCGGCGAGCAGGGCGACATCCTGTGGGTGCCGATCCCCGAGGAGAACAAGGTCGTGAGCCTCAGCGCGCGCAACGGCGCCGCGCGCGACACGACGATCACCACCACCGGCCGGCCGAAGGCACTCGCGTTCTCCGACGACGAGGTCCTCGTCTCCGAGTCCGACGGGGCGAGCACCTGGGTGCAGCGCTACAACGCCGAGACCGGCGAGCCGGGCTCGCGGATCGATGTCGCGAACGGTGTGGAGCGGATCACGCTGCGTGGCGACGTCCTGTGGGTGCTCACGTCGGCCCCCGACTTCCTGCACCGGTACGACGCCAACGTCGGGACCCGGCTGAGCAGCACCGAGGTCGGCGAGGGCGCAAAGTCGATGGTCGTCTCCGGCGGCTTCTTCTGGGTCACCGGCTCCAAGGACGGCTCGCTCACCCGCGTCGACGAGGAGACCCAGGACACGAAGACCTTCGACCTCGGCGGCTCGCCCCAGAACGTGCGCGTCGGGCTCGGCGCGCGTGTGGGTCACGAACGCCACGGAGGGCGTGCTGCAGGGCCTCGATCCGGACACCGGCGACATCCGACAGGATCCCCGTCGGGCAGCCGCCCGTTCCCGCTCGTGCTCACCGATGACGGCATCTGGGTGGGCGACACGGCCGACGACAGGGTCCGCTTCGTGAAGCCCTGATCAGGTGGTGGGGGCAGGATTCGAACCTGCGAAGGCTGAGCCAACGGGTTTACAGCCCGTCCCCTTTGACCGCTCGGGAACCCCACCAGGGACGCGCGAAGGATAGCGTCACCAGGCGGTCCAGCCCCCGTCGACCCTCAAAATCGCGCCAGTGACGGAGCCCGACGCCGTGCACGCCAGATAGCGCACGGCGTCGGCCACGTCATCGATCGTCGCGAGCTCCCCGGTCGGGAGCCGGCGGCGGACCTCGGCCGAGAACTCGGGGTCGGCGAGCATCGGCTCGGTGAGCGGCGTCAGCACGAACGTCGGGGCGACGGCGTTGACGCGGATGCCGTCCGGGGCCCACTCGACGCCGAGCGCCTTGGTCAGCCCCTCGACGGCGTGCTTGCTGGCGCAGTAGACCGCCCGGCCGGGGTAGCCGACCGTCCCCATCTGCGAGGAGAGGTTGACGATCGAGCCCGGCGCGCCGCGCTGCAGGAGCCCTTCGCCGAACGCCTTGCAGGTCAGGAACGTCGCGCGCACGTTGACCTCGAAGACCTTGTCGAAGTCGGCGACGTCGTAGCCCGCGGTCGGGCCGGGGACGTTGGTCCCCGCCGAGTTCACGAGCACGTCCGCCTCCGGCGTCAGCCGGAAGATCTCCGCGACCTGGCCCTCGTCGGTCACGTCGGCCACCTCGGCCCGGGCGCGCCCGCCGGCCGCGCGGATCGCCTCCGCCGCGACGGCGATCTCGCTCTCGGTGCGCGCCACCAGCACGACCTCGGCGCCGGCCTCCGCGAGCGCGTGCGCGCAGCCGAGGCCGAGCCCGCGCCCGGCCCCCATGACCACCGCCGTGTGCCCGGCGAGCGACCAGCGCTCCGCGGTCACGCCGCGCCCGCCCGCTCGAGCCGCATCGTCGCGGTGAGCCCGTGGCCGGCGAAGTGCTCCGCCTCGCAGATCGCCTCGACGGCCGGCGCGATCCGGCGCGTGCCCTCGTCGGTGACCTGCTGGTAGGTGCAGGTCTTGAGGAACTTCCCGACCCACAGCCCGCCGGTGTAGCGGGCGCCGCGCAGCGTCGGCAGGACGTGGTTGGTGCCGATCGCCTTGTCGCCGTAGGCGACGGTCGCGCCCTCGCCCAGGAACAGCGAGCCGTAGTTGCGCAGCCGCTCCAGGTACATGGCCAGCTTGGGCTCCTCGACCTGCACCTCGAGGTGCTCGTAGGCCGCGTCGTCGGAGATGCGGATGGCCTCGTCGTCGTCGGCGGCCACTGCCACCCAGCCGTGCTCGCGCCACGCCTCGCCCGCGACGTCGGCGGTCGGCCACGTGCGCAGCAGGTCGTCGACCTCGCCGAGCACCGCCTTCCCCACGTCCTCGCCGACGGCGATCAGCCCGGCCGGGGAGGTCGGCCCGTGCTCGGCCTGGCCGAGCAGGTCGGCGGCCACCAGCCGCGGGTCGGCGGAGCCGTCGGCGATCACGAGGACCTCCGTCGGCCCGGCCAGCAGGTCGATCCCGACGCGCCCGTAGAGCTGGCGCTTGGCCTCGGCCACGTAGGCGTTCCCGGCCCCGACGAGCATGTCGATCGGCTCGATGCCGTCGATCGCCCCGAACGCCATCGCGGCCAGGGCCTGCACGCCGCCCAGGCACAGGATCACGTCCGCGCCCGACGTCTTCATCGCGTAGAGCATCGCCGGGTGGATGCCGCCCTCGCGCTGGGGAGGCGCGCACGCGACGACGGTCTCGACGCCCGCCACCTTGGCGACCAGCACGGTCATGAACGAGGAGGCGAGCATCGGGTAGCGGCCGCCCGGCACGTAGGCGCCCACGTTCGCGACGGGGATGTGCCGGTGCCCGAGCACGACGCCCGGCCCCATCTCGACGCGGACGTCGCCGAGCGAGTCCCGCTGGGCCTGCGCGAAGCCGCGCACCTGCTCCTGGGCGAACGCGATGTGCTCCTTGAGCGAATCGTCGAGGCTCGCCGACGCGCGCTCGAACTCCTCGTCGGAGACCACGAACGAGTCCGGGGACCAGTCGTCGAGCTCGGCCGACCAGCGCCGCACGGCGTCGATCCCGCCCAGCTCCATGTCGCGCAGCATCGAGCTGACGCGCTCGCGCAGCTCGTCGGTGGCCTCGAGCGAGGGCTCGCTCGGCGGCTTGAGGAACCGTGTCATCGATGCCCTTCCGTCGTCATTGATCGCTTCACCAGCCCAGCTCGATCGCGAAGGCGTCGCCCACCGCCCGCACCCGGCCGACGGCCGGGGCGTGGAAGTGCGCGGGGATCAGCAGTGCGTCCTCCTCGACGCAGTCTTCCAGCAGCGCGCGCCGCGTCGCGACGTCGCGCACCGGGTCCTCGGCGAGCTTCGTGCGCCAGTCCCAGAACGGCGCCTGCAGCGGCGTGTGCACGATGTCGCCGCTGAGGATCCCGAGCGCGCCGCGGGAGCGCAGCTCGACCCTGACGTGTCCGGGCGTGTGGCCGGGCGCGGGGCGGATCGTGATCGCCTCCGACAGCTCGGACACGCCGTCCACCGTGGAGACCAGTCCGGCTTCGACGACCGGCAAGACGCTGTCCTCGTAGACGTCGCGCAGCAGGCCGGGCTCCGTACTCGAGAGGAATTCGAGCTCGGCGGAGGAGACGAGGTAGCGGGCCTTGGGGAACGTCGGCACCCAGCGCCCCCGGCGCTGGCGGGTGTTCCAGCCCGCGTGGTCGGCGTGCAGGTGGGTGCAGAGCACGACGTCGACGTCCTCGGGGCGGACGCCAGCCGCGGCGAGCCGCTCCAGGAACCCGGTGCGCAGCAGGTGCAGGTCGGGCAGCTCCGGCCGCCACTTGCCGTCGCCGCAGCCGGTGTCGACCAGCACGGTGAGCCCGCCCGCCCGCACGATCCAGCAGTGCACCGGGAGCGTGTGCACGCGGCGCACGGGGTCGTAGAAGCGCGGGCCGAGCCGCGCGGCGTGCGGTGCGACCGCCTCCTCGTCCCAGTCGAGGAACAGCTCCTCGGGCGCGAGGTGGATGTCGGCGTCGTGCACGCAGGTGAGCGACACGTCTCCGATCGCGCCCGACGTCATCGCGGCCGGAACATCTCGATCCCGCGCACGTCGTGGGCGACGTAGGCGTCCTCGAGCGCGGCGCGCTCGTCATCGGAGAGCTCCAGCGAGAGCGCGGCGACCGCGTCCTCGACGTGCGCGGCGCGGGTGGCGCCGATGATCGGCGCCGTCACCTCCGCCCGGCCGAGCAGCCACGCGAGCGCGACCGTGGCCGGCGCGACGCCGCGCGCCGCGGCGACCTCCTGCACGCGCGCCACCACATCCGGGTCGCGCGGGTGGTCGTAGAGGTCCTCGGCCCACGCGTCGGTGCGCGCGCGCTCGGTCCGCGCGCTGCCCCGCGCGAGCAGCCCGCGCGCGAGCGGGCTCCACGGCAACACGGCGACACCGTCGTCGGCGCAGAACGGGAGCATCTCGCGCTCCTCCTCGCGGTAGACGAGGTTGTAGTGGCTCTGCACCGAGGCGAAGCGGGTCCACCCGCCGCGCTCGGCGGCGTGCTGGGCCTTGGCGAGCTGCCACGCGAACAGCGAGCTGGCGCCGATGTAGCGGGCCTTGCCGGCGCGGACGACGTCGTGCAGCGCCTCCATCGTCTCGGCGATCGGGGTCCGCGGGTCCCAGCGGTGGACCTGGTAGAGGTCGACGTAGTCCTCGCCGAGGCGCTCCAGCGAGGCGTCGATCGCAGCCATGACGTGCTTGCGCGAGAGCCCGCCGCCGTTCTCGCCCGGCGTCATCGGGAGGAAGACCTTGGTGGCGAGCACGTACTCCTCGCGGGAGCCGAGCTCGCGCAGCATGCGCCCCGTCAGCACCTCGCTCTGGCCCTGCGAGTAGCCGTCGGCGGTGTCGTAGAAGGTGACCCCGGCCTCCCAGGCGGCGCGCACGATCGGCATCGCTCGCTCGTGGTCGAGCACCCACGGGCGGTCGCTGTCGTCGGCGAAGCTCATCATCCCGAGGCACAGGCGGGAGACGCGGAGCCCCGTGCCGCCCAGGTTCACGTGGTCCATCGGCCCGTTATATGCGCCGGAGCGGGCGCCCCGGCGGTTCCGGTCCCCGGTGATGACCGGAACGTGGACCGTCCGCGCGGCGCCCGCGATGGTTGGCGCCATGAAGACGACCCTGCTGGGCCCGACCGGGCTCCGCGTATCCGAGCTGTGCCTCGGTACGGCGACGTTCGGCAACCTCGAGTGGGGCGCCGACGAGGAGGAGAGCCGCGCGGTCTTCGAGGCCTACTACGACGCCGGCGGGCGCTTCTACGACTGCGCGAACACCTACGCCGACGGGCGCTCCGAGGAGCTGCTCGGCAAGTTCTCCGAGCCCCGCCGCGAGGAGCTGGTGATCGCCACGAAGTACACCGCCGCGACGCGGCCGGGCGACCCGAACTCGTGGGGCAACCACCGCAAGAGCCTGCGCGACGCGCTCGACGCCAGCCTGCGGCGGCTGCGCACCGACTACGTCGACGTCCTGTGGCTGCACGCCTGGGACGAGCTGACCCCGTTCGAGGAGATCATGCGCGCGCTCGACGACGCGGTGCGCGCCGGCAAGGTGCTCTACGTCGGCGCCTCCAACACGCCGGCGCTGGGGCGTCGCGCACGCCAACGGCCTCGCGCACGCCAGCGGGTGGACCCCGTTCTGCGCGATCCAGTGCCAGTACAACCTGGCCGAGCGCACGATCGAGAACGAGCTCGCGCCGATGGCCCGCCACCTCGGGCTCGGGGTGCTCGCCTACGCGCCGTTCGGCCAGGGCGTGCTCGTGGGCGGGGGGCGCCGCGGCACGACGCCGGAGCGTGTCGCCGCCGGCGCGCGCCTCGCCGAGCTGGCGGCGAACGCCGGCCTCTCCCCGGCGACGCTCGCGCTGGCCTGGCTGCGCCACCGCGAGCAGCCCGTCATCCCCGTCGCCGGCGCACGCACGGCCGCGCACCTCGACGGCGCGCTGCGCTCGCTCGACGTCACGCTCGAGCCGGAGCTCCTCGCCGCGCTGGACGCGATCGCGCCGCCGGCGCCGGTGCTGCCCCAGGCGTTCCTGCGCAGCGCCGACGGCATCGGCTTCTTCGACCAGGGCCTTCGCGAGGCCGTGGTCACTCGTAGCTGAGCGCCACTCCCATCGTGGTCTCGGGCTCCTCGTCGAGCAGCCGGTAGGCCTCGGGAGCCTCCGGGAACGGCAGCCGGTGCGAGATCGGCGTGCGCAGGTCGTCGCCGGCCAGCAGGTCGAACACCGTCGCCATGCGCCGCTGCAGGTCCCAGCGCGGCTGCAGCCCGGAGCCGATCGTGGACACCTGGCTGGAGATCAGCCGGTGGCGGCGGTAGTGGAACTCGGGCGAGAGCACGAGCGGGACGGTGCGCTTGCCGAAGAAGGAGATCGCCGTGATCGTCCCCTCCTGTCCCGTGGCGACGATCGCCGACTGCAGCGCGGACGGCGCGCCGCTCGCCTCGATCGAGACGTCCGCGCCGCGGCCGTTCGAGAGCTCCATCACCGCCTCGAGCGCGTCGTCGGGCTCCACCGCGGCGTCGGCGCCCCACGTGAGCGCGAACTCGCGGCGGTTGGCCGCGGGGTCGACGACCACGATCCGCCCGGCGGTGCGGTGCGCGAGCTGGGCGCACATGCTGCCCACGACGCCCTGCCCGT
The DNA here is from genome assembly GCA_963723395.1 of uncultured Solirubrobacteraceae bacterium. GTDB lineage: Bacteria > Actinomycetota > Thermoleophilia > Solirubrobacterales > Solirubrobacteraceae > DATFQI01. The sequence continues at coordinate 92,148 of CAVRQL010000022.1, forward strand.
AGACGACGACCACGTCGCCGTGGCGGATCGGCACGTCGAGGTTGCAGTTGAGCGCGACGTCGAGCAGGTTGGCGAAGATCGCCCGCTCGGGGGTCAGCACCTCCGGGATCTTGAAGATCAGCCAGTCGACGTAGCGCATCGTGAAGCGCTCCTGATGCGGGTGGCGGCAGAACACGAAGTCCCCCGGCGAGAAGGGCGTGTTCTCGCCCGCCGCCTCCACCCTGCCGACGATCTGGTACGCGTACTTGACGGGGAAGCCGAAGCTGCCCGCACACGTCTCCAGGCCGAGCTCGTCCTCGGCCGGGAGGTCGCCGCGGTAGACCAGCATCTCCGTGCCCGCGCTCACCAGCGAGGCGACGCCCCGCACGGTGACCTGATCGGGGCCCGCCTCGGCGATGTCCTCGTCGACCAGCTCTGGCTTCCGCGGACCGGTGAACCAGAGCGCCTTGGCGGCTGCCATCAGGACGCCTGCGCGTGGGTCGCTTCGTAGATGCGGTCGAACTTCTCCTTGCCGTCCGTGACCCACTCGCGGGTCGGGCGCTTCCACACCGAGTCGGGGAAGTCGTCGCCGCCGCGGCCGTCGTCGGAGAAGACCTCGAGGTCCCACCAGCCGGTGAAGCCGCCCTTCTCGAGCGCCGTGATCATGGACGGCATGTCGATCGTGCCGTCGCCGGGCAGGACGCGGTCCATCGCGCTGCGGGTCGGCTCGCGGTGGTCGCAGACGTGCACGCCGGTGACGATCGCGCCGTATTGCTCGGTCATCGGGAGGATGTCGGGCGTGTTCCACATGTGCCACATGTCGTACACGATGCCGATGTCGCCCCCGACCGCCTCGATCATGTCGACGGTCTCGGCCATGCTGGCCAGCATGCTGAACGAGTCGCGGTTCTCCTCGCGCATCGGCTCCAGCGAGAGCTTGACGCCCGCCTCGCCGGCGACGTCCTTGAGCTCGCGCAGCCGCTCGGTCGACCATGCCGCGCGCCTCGCGCCCGTAGGCGCCCTCGGGCCCGGTGATCACGAACACGGTGTGCGGGTCGAAGCGGGCCAGCCGGCGGATGCCGTCCTTGATGCGCGACATCCGCTCGTCGAGGTCGGCCGGGTCCGGCACGTAGTCGCTGGGGAGGATCGTCATCGGCTGCGCGACGCAGATCGTGGCGGCCACGCCGTTCTCGCGCATCAGCTCGATCAGCCGGTCGTCGTCGCCCGGGTCATCGCCGAGCTTGTCGTGGTCGAGGCCGAGGCCGATGCCGAGGTCGCGGGCCAGGGCGACGTCCTCCTCGAACGTCTGGTCGGGCACCGCGAGCTGGCAGAGCGAGAAACGCGTCGTGCTCGTCATGGAAGTAATTGCCTCCTCGTGTTGCGTCGTCAGTCGGCGGGCCAGAGTGCGATGGCCCGCGCGGGGGCGCCGGTGCCTCCCTGCAGCTTCAGCGGGAAGAAGGCGGTCCAGAAGCCGTCGTGCCGGGGGATGCGGTCCATGTTCGCGACCATCTCGGTGTGGATCACGAGCCGCTGACCGTGGGCGTAGTGGTTCGGATAGCCGGTATCGGCCGGGTGGTCGGTGCTCGGCGCGTCGGTCGCGAGGTTCACGAGCCCCTGGTCGAGCAGCCAGTTGGACGCCTCGGCGTCGAGCCCGGGGTACTCGGCGGTGAAGCGCAGCGGCTCGCTCCACAGGCGCGAGGTGCCCGTGTAGTACATGAGCGTCATGCCGGGGCGGAGCACGATCTCCGCCTCGTCGAGCGCGCGCCGGATGCGGTCGAGCGTGATGTGCGTCAGCGGCTCCACGTCCGAGACGTCGATCCACGCGGCGGGCGTGATCAGCTGGTCGAAGCCGACCTTGTCGATCGTGAGGTCGGGCCGCTCGTGGTTGAAGTGCCACACCGCGTCGACATGCGTCGACACGTGCTCGGACATGACCATGCCCCTGACCGCGTAGCCGCCGAACGGCGACGCGGGGTCGACCCGCTGGAGGCGGGTCTGCTCGTGCGACAGGTGCTCCCAGAACGCCACGCCGACGTGGCCGGGGTAGATCGGGATGTCGGGACCGACCTCCCGTGAGATGTCGAGGATGCAGACGCGCCGGCCCAGGAGATCGATCTCCTGGACCTCGCCCGCGGCCAGCGCCTCGCCGCCATGTGTGTTCCCTGCTGGCATACGCTGGCGACGCTATGGACGAGCGATCGCAACAGCAATGGTTCCGGTCACAGCCGGAGGCCGAAACGGAGCAGGTCACGGCGCTGCTGGAGGTGAGCCGCTCGGTCCACGAGGGCGGCGACCTGCGCACCACGCTGGACACGATCGCCGAGGCGGCGACGCGGGTGGTCGCGGCGACGTCGGCGAGCGTGCTGATGGTCGAGACGCCGAAGTCGCTGCGCCTCGCCGGCTCCTACGGGCTCACCCCCGAGTACGAGGAGTTCCTCTCCAGCCGCTTCATCGTCGAGGGCCGCGGCCAGGCCGGCTGGGCGCTGCAGGCGGGGCGCACCGTGACGATCGGCGACATGGACAACCACCCCTACACGCGGCGCGCCTACGCCGCGGCGTGGCGGCGCTTCGCGGCGATCCAGGGGTACCGGTCGATGGCCGCGGCGCCGCTCACCTTCCACGACGAGACGCTCGGCGTGCTCAACGTCTACCGCGCCCACGTCGGCGAGTGGTCGGACCGCCAGGTGGACCTGCTGACCGCGTTCGGCCAGCACGCGGCCGGCGCCATCGCGACCGCGCAGCTGCTCGACGTGCGCGCCCGCCACGTCGCGGCGCTCACCCGCGTGGTCGGCGCGCTGCGCGAGCAGACGCACGAGTACGCCAACCGCGTGCACGCCATCCACGGGCTGCTGGCGCTGGGCGCGTACGACGCCGCGCAGGAGTTCGTGGACGAGCTCACGCGTCACCCACCACCGCACCTATTCCGCCACGGTCGACTCGATCGGCGACCCGATCATCGCCGCGCTCGTGCTCGCCGAGATGAACCTCGCCCGCCAGCGCGGCATCGAGCTCACGCTGCACGCGGAGAGCGCCCTGAGCGCGCTGCCCTCGCGGCTGACCGCCGCCGACGCGGTCACGGTGGTCGGCAACCTGCTCGACAACGCGATCGACGCGGTCGACCGGATGGCGCCGGACCGCCGCCGGGTCGAGCTGCGCCTGGCCGAGGACGACGACCTGCTGACCATCACGGTGCGCGACTACGGCGCCGGGTTGCCGGTGACCGCGATGGACCGCCTCTTCACGCGCGGATTCTCGTCCAAGAACGCCCACGCCGGGGTCGGCCTGACGCTCGCCGCGGCGGCCGTCACGGCGGCCCGCGGGACCATCGACGTGCGCCGCCACGCGCAGGGGACGACGTTCGAGGTGTCCATCCCCCGTTCGTGAAAGTGGCTCAGTGGTCTGGCCAATTTGACGATCTCGTGGTACACATCCCCCGAGGGTCCCTTCCAAGGGGGATGAGGAGATGTTGCAGGTCGAACCGATCACCGAGCCGCAGACGCGGCAGCCCGGCCGCTTGCGGGTGCTCATCGCGGAGGACGACCCGCGGGTCGCCGAGCTGCACCGGCGCGTCGTCAGCGCGCACAGCGCGTTCTCGGTCGCCGCGACCTGCGCCGACCTGGACGAGACGGCGTCGGCGCTCGAGGAGCTCGAGCCCGACCTGCTGATCCTCGACCTGACGATGCCGCGCGGCGACGGCGTGTCGTTCCTGCGCCAGGCGCGGGCCGACTCGATCCCCGTCGACGTGATCGTCGTCAGCGCGTCGCGCGACGCCGGGAGCATCCGCAGCTGCATGCAGCTCGGCGCCGTCGAGTACCTCGTCAAGCCGTTCGCGCCGCAGCGCCTGCACGACGCGCTGGTGTCCTTCGCGCGCCGCGACCGTGCCCTCAACCGCTCCGAGCTCGCCCAGGAGGACGTCGACGCGCTGCGGCTCAGCGGCGCGACGCTGCGCCAGCTGCCGCGCGGGCTCAAGCGCGCGACGCTGCGCCGGATCTGGACGGAGCTCAAGACGGCCGGCGAGCCGCTGACGGCCGCCGAGGTCGGCGACCGCGTGGGCGTGGCGCGCGTGACCGCGCGCCGCTACCTGGACTACCTCGAGGCCGTCTCGCTCGCCGAGCTGGTGCGCGTCCCGCAGCCGGTGGGCCGGCCCTTCGAACCGCTACCGCATCGCCCGCCGCGCCGATCAGCCGCCGGTGTAGCGCACGATCGTCACGCCCGAGTTCTTCTCGGACAGGTACGCGTAGCCGCGGCGGTCGACGACGACGTCCTCGACCTGCGTCACGAGGTCGGTGGGGAGCACGCCGCGCCGCTCGGTCGGGTCGGTCGGGATGTAGTGGCCGACGATCTTCGGCGCGTAGGGCTTCGAGATGTCGTAGACCTGCAGCCCGGCGTTGAAGTACGTCAGGTAGATGATGTCGCCGGTCGGCTCCAGCACGGCCTGGTTCTGCGGCTGGTGCTGGTTGTGAGGGCCGAAGCGCCCGCCCTTCTCGCAGAACGTCTCGTGCGGGTAGCCCTCGGGCGGCTCGGGCACGGGGAACATCGAGATCAGCACCGGGTCGGTGTCGTCGGAGACGTCGACCACCGCGGCGTAGTTGAGCGGCTCGCGGCATCGCTCGTTGAGCGCCTCCGAGTTGATGATCACCAGGTCGCGGTCGGGCAGCGGGATCGCGCTGTGCAGGGCGATGCTGCTCCCCAGCGGCGGCGAGACGTCGAGCGAGCCGACGAACTGCGGGGCGGTCACGTCGGCGATGTCGAGGATCACCAGGCCGGCGCGCATCCACGGCGCGAACACGCGGTCGCCGACCGGATAGGAGCCGCCGTGCAGCGAGACCGCGGGGTGCGCGACGCCCGAGTCGAGCACGTAGGGGCGGTTGCGGGTGCGCTTGTTGGCGTCGCGCTCGGAGAACTGCTCGCCGGCGCCGGTGTTCTGGCCCGGCCACCACCAGCGGCCGACCAGCTCGGGCGCCGACGGGTCGTCGATGTCGACGATCCCGTAGACGTGCCCGTCGAAGCCGGGCAGCGTCGTGGTCGCGTGGACGTAGCGCCCGCCGTCGTAGTAGTTGCGGTGGGTGCCGCGCGCCCCGCTGTGCCAGTGGCCGATCTGCTGCGGGTCCTCCGGGTCGGAGAGGTCCCAGATCAGGAAGCCCTCCTCCGGCGGCGTGTCGGTGTCCCCGCCCCAGCCGGCCGGGATGTGCTCGAGCGCGGTGATCATCCGCCCGTCGGCGATCTGCACCTGGATCGTCCACGTGTTCGGCGGGCCCTCGATCCAGCGCACGAAGCGCGGCGCGCTCGGGTCGGTGACGTCGACGATGCTCCAGCCGCTGTGCCACAGCGCGGCGACGTAGAGGTAGAACCGGTCGCCGGACTCGTGCAGCGCGAGCTTGAAGCCGGAGCGCCCGTCGAGGTCGTCGTAGCCGACGAACTCGACGTTGTTGGTGAACGGTCCTTCCGTCATGCGATCTCCTTCGTATCGAGTCGCGACCAGACGTCGCGGATCAGGTCGCGCAGCTGCAGCGACTCGGCCCAGCGGTCCGACAGCTCGTCGCCGTCGGCGCCGGTGATGGCGTACCACTGCGGTGGGCCGAGCTCGGTCGTGAAGACGACGATCTCGTCGTCGCCGAGGGTGTCTCGCAGGTGGCGCAGGCCGTACTCCCACCAGCCGGCGAACAGGTCGACCCACGGCCGATGGTGCTCGAAGGACGGCTGGATCTGGACCTGCTCGCGCGTCGCCACCCGCCCGTGGATCGCCCGGCTGCGGAGCAGCACGGCGCGGATCTTCTCGTGGTTCTCCTCCCCGATCGGCCACGCGAACTCGCGCCCGACGACGAAGTGCGAGAGGTCAGCGGTCAGCCGCATGTCCGGGACCGCGTCGAGCAGGTCGAGCGTGAAGTGCAGGTCGGTGGTCATCCGGTCGCGGTGGGTCTCGACGTACGCCGGGACGCCCGCGGCGGCGGTCATCGACAGCCAGCCGTGCAGGTAGGGCAGGCATTCCTCGACCGTGCGCGGGCGGACGTTGGGCTGCAGGTTGAGGTGGTCGACGTGGTCGCGCCCGACGGCGGCGATCGTCTCCAGCACGGGCTCGAGCTCGGCCACCGTCGTCGGGAAGCCCGACGCCGCGATCCGCAGCCCGCGCTCGATCGCCGCGGCGCACGTCACCCGCGCGGCCTCGCCGTCGGTGAAGGAGACGTTGACGCCGTCGTAGCCGGCGGCCGCGATCCGGTCCAGCCGCTCCTCGAGCGTCCACGGCCGCTCGCCGCGCCACGGCAGCCCGTCCATCGCCCACATCGACTGGTAGACGTGCAGATGCATCTATCCGCTGCGCGGCTCGATGCGCTCCCACTCGACGGGGAGCGAGCCGAGGCCGCCCAGCATCGCGTGCTGCTCGCGCTCGGGCGGGCGGTCCGGCACGAGCCGGAGCGTCGGGACGCGCTCGGTCAGCGCCTCGAGCGCGACCTTGGCCTCGAGCCGGCCGATCGGCGCGCCGACGCAGAAGTGGATCCCGCGCCCGAGGCCGAGATGGCGGCTGGCGTTGGCGCGGTCCAGGTCGAGCACGTCGGGGTCGGGGAACACGCTCGCGTCGCGGTTCGCCCGCCGGAACACGAGGTGCAGCGCGTCGCCCGGCTCCAGCTCGGAGCCGCCGAGCGTGACGGGCGCCTTGGCCTGGCGCAGGTGGTAGGTGACCGGCGGCTCCAGGCGCAGCGACTCCTCGATCGCGGTCGGGATCACCTCGGGCTCCGCGATCACGCGGTCCCACAGCGAGCGGTCGCCCAGCAGCAGGTTGGTCATGCTCGCGATCAGCCGGGTGGTCGTCTCCTGACCGGCGAACAGCAGGTGGATCACGGTGGACACCAGCTCGTCCTGCGTGAGCGGGCGCTCGCCCGCGAGCGGCGTCTGCACCAGCACGCTCACGAGGTCCTCGCCCGGCTTCTCGCGCCGCTCGTCGACCATCCGGTCGACGTAGCGCTGGAACTCGACGAACCGCTCCGCCGTCTCGATCTGCTTCTCGATCGGCAGGGTCCCGATCGTGCCGGCCTCCAGCGTGCGGAAGGAGTCGCTGAGGTACTGCACGCGGTCGGTGTCCTCGGTCGGGACGCCGAGGATCTCGCTGATCACGCGGATCGGGAGCGGGTCGCCGAACGCGCGGACGAAGTCGGCCTCGGTCTGCCCGGCCAGCCCGTCGAGCAGGTCGTCGGCGATCTCGCGCATGCGCGGCTCCAGCGCGGCCACCCGGCGCGGGGTGAAGCCCTCGTTGACCAGCCGCCGGTAGCTCGTGTGCCGGGGCGGGTCCATCTCGATGATCCCCGGGAACCGCGGCAGGCCCTCCTCGAGCACCGCCCGCACCTCGGGGACCATGCTCGCGAACGGCGCGATGCCGATCGAGTTGACCGCGGAGAAGTGCTGCTGGTCCTTGAGGACCTCGATGATGTCTTCGTAGGCCTCGACGATCCACGCGCCTTGCTCGTCGTCGAAGCGCAGCCGTCCGGCCGCGGGGGCGTCGGTTCCCATGGGCGCAACCATAGGTCCGAGCCGCGTGCCGGGGCCATACTTCTGGTTGCCCGCGATGACCACAACCGCGTCGCCGAGCCGGTCCGCCGTTACCGTCGCGACGGGATGCATCCGAGGCGATCCGAGGCATGAAGGGCGTCGTCGTCAGCGCGTACGACGCGCCGCTGGAGCTGGCCGAGCTCGAGCCCGATCGGCTCACGCCCGGGCACGCCCGGATCGAGGTGCTGGCGGTCGGCGTCTGCTTCAGCGACGTGAAGATCGCGCGCGGCCGGATGCCGTTCAGCGGCACGCTCGCGCTCCCCCACGTGCCTGGCCACGAGATCGCCGGGCGCATCATCGAGTGCGACCCGCCAGGGGCGCTCCCGGTGGGAGCGCTGGTCGCCGTCTACAACGTCTGGCCCTGCGGGCTGTGCGACCGCTGCCGCGCGGGCGACGAGAACATCTGCCGCGCGCCGACCGTGCGCGCCGGCTTCACCGAGCCCGGCGGCCTGCGCGAGGAGATGGTCGTCCCGCTCGACCGGCTGCTGCTCGTGCCGCCCGGCATCGACGCCGCGCACGCCGCGCCGCTGACCTGCGCGCTCGGCACCGCCTACCGCGCGGTCGTCACCCGCGGCGAGGTCCACGCCGGCGACCGCGTCGCGGTGATCGGGCTCGGCGGCGTCGGCATCCACGCGCTGCAGGTCGCCGTCGCCTCCGGGGCGCGCGCCGTCGGCGTGGACCGCGCGCCGCGCACGCTCGCGCACGCGGCCGGGATGGGCCTCGACGTCGTCGACGCCGAGTCGCCCGAGCTGGAGGCGCTGCTGCTCGACCGCACGGGCGGGATGGGCTTCGACGTCGTCGTCGACACCGTCGGCCACGAGACGACGATGGCCGACGCGATGGAGCTGGTGCGCCCTGGCGGGCGCGTGGTGGCCGTCGGCTACGCGGTCGGCGGGGCGTTCGTGCTGCCCTCGCCGCACGTCGTGCTCCAGGAGATCTCGGTCGTCGGGTCGCGCTACGGCCGCCGCGACGACATCGAGCACGCGATCCGGCTGGTCGCCGAGGGCCGGGTGCAGGTCGTCGTCGACCGCGTGCTCGCCTTCGAGGACGCCGAGGCAGCGTTCAGCGCGCTGGAGGCGGGCGACGCCGTCGGCCGGCTGGTGATCGCAGTGGACGGACACACAAGCGAGGAGGAGATCTGAATGGCAGAAGAACGAGTGGTGATCGCCACCGGGGCCGCCGGCGGCCTCGGTTCGCGGGCGGTCGCGCAGCTGAGCGCGCGCGGCGTGCGCGTGATCGCCGTCGACCTCAACGCCGAAGGGCTCGAGAAGGTCGCGGGCAGCGCCAACGGCGGCGGCGAGATCGTGCCCCACCCCGCCGACGTCACCAACGAGGACGACGTCAAGGGCTTCATCAAGGCCGCCATCGACCGCTACGGGCGGCTCGACGCGATCTTCAACAACGCCGCCATCCAGGGCGCCGTCAAGCCGTTCCTCGAGTACGAGGACGAGGAGCTGTGGCGGATCATGCGCGTCAACCTGTACGCCGCCTGGCTCGGGATGAAGCACTCGCTGCCGCACTTCATCGAGAAGGGCGGCGGCGTGATCGTCAACACCGGATCGTCGCTCGCGTTCCGCGGCTGGAAGGACGTCCCCGCCTACGTCGCCTCCAAGCACGCGCTGGCCGGGCTGACCCGCTCGATCGCCATCGAGTACGGCTACGCCAACGTCCGCTGCAACCTGCTGTGCCCGTCCTCGATGGACACCACGATGCTCTACGAGGTGGCCAAGGACGTCGGCGGCGGCGACGCGGACGCCGGCTACGCGACGCTCAACAACGCGAGCCCCAACGGCCACATCGCCCCGCCCGAGGACGTCGCGGCGGTCGGCGTGTGGATGCTGCTCGACGCCCCGCCGCACCTCTCCGGCGTGACGCTCCCGGTCGACGGCGCGGAGAACGCGGGCTAGCCGATGGTCGATTCCGCCGCCCGCGCGGCCACTCGGACCTGGATCGTGGATGCCGGGCGGCGCCGGGCGAAGCGGAATAGTGGCAGCGCCACAGACCGATTCGGCCGGTGCCGATCCGGCGCCGCGAGACAGATCCGAGGGGACGTGGGGGTGGTGGAATCGGCCATCTAATAGTGGAGCGTGACGCCCATCGTCTCGTTCGCCTGGGCGTCCAGGAGGCGGTACGCCTCGGGCGCCCGGTCGAACGGGAACGTGTGGGTCGCGTGCACGTGGACGCGCTCGGTGCGCAGCAGCTCGAGCACGACCTCCATGCGGCGGGCGAAGCTCCAGCGCGGCTGCAGGCCGGAGCCGACGCTCGAGACCTGCGTGCTGACCATCCGCTGGCGGCGTAGGTGGAACTCCGGCGAGAGCCGCAGCGGCACGTCCTGGCTGCCGAAGAAGGTGACGGCGACGACCGTGCCCTCGATGCCCGTCGACTCGATCGCGGCCTGCAGCGCGGCCGAGGTGCCGCTCGCCTCGACGGAGACGTCGGCGCCGCGACCGGCGGTCAGCTCGCGGATCGCGGCCGGCGCGTCGCGCGGGTGCACGGCGGCGTCGGCGCCCCACTCGCGCGCGAGCTCGAGGCGCGACTCCAGCGCGTCGACGACGATCACCGTCCCGGCCGTCGCGCGCGCGAGCTGCGCGCACAGGCTGCCGATGATGCCCACGCCGTACACCACGACCGCGTCGCCGATCCGGATCGGCACGTCGTGGACGGCGTTGACCGCCACGTCGACGAGGTTGGCGAACACCGCCCGCTCGGGCGGCAGGCCGTCCGGGATCGAGAGCACCAGCGCGGGGTCGTCGCGCACGACGAAGCGGTCCTGGTGCGGGTGGCGGACGAACACGAGGTCGCCCTCGGCGTGGCGCGCGCCCGGCCCCGCCTCCTCCACGCGGCCGACGACCTGGTAGGCGTACTTGACCGGATAGTCGAGCCTGCCCTCGGAGGTCAGCAGGTCGAGCGCGGGCTCCGGCGCGGCCTCGCCGCGATAGATCAGCATCTCGGTGCCCGGGCTGATCAGCGACACGACGCCGTGCACGAGCAACTCGCCCTCGCCGGGCGCGCCGACCGGCTCGGCCCGCAGCTGCGCGTTGCGCGGCCCCGTGAACCAGAGCGCCCGCGCGGACCTGGAGCCCACGGGGGCGGGAGAGCGGACGGACATGGAGCCGATCGTAAGCTCCGGCCCGACCGTTGCGATTGATGCGGGCATCTGGGATGCGAATGGGCCCGCGATCGCGACTAGGCTGCGCCGGCCATCAGGCCGGAGGCGTCCTCCCCGTCGTCGGCGAGCAGCTGCAGCTGCTCCTCGAGCACGGCGCTCACCTGGGTGACGGCGAGGCCGTTGCCCCTGGGCCGGTGCATGAATCCGATCTGCACGAGGCTGCCCGGCTCGATCGGGATCGAGCGCAGCGCGTTCGTGCGCTCCTCGAGCGTGACGACCGCCTGCGGGAGCAGCGCGATCCCGTGCCCGGCCTCCACGAACGCCTTGAGCTGCGTCAGCGTCTCGATCTCGGCGGAGACGATCGGCCGGAAGCTCGCACGGCGCGCGTTGTCCTCGAGCCAGCGGCGCGCCGGGTTGGGCGGCGGGAACGTGATCCACGACTCCTCGGAGACCTCCTCGAGGCGCACCGTCCCGTGGTCGGCGAGCCGGTGCGCGCCGGAGACGACCACGCACAGCGGGAGCCGCCCGACGTCCACGCGCGCCATGTCCTCCGGCGGCACCGATCCGATCGTGACGACGAGGTCCAGGCTGCCGAGGCGCAGGCCCTCCAGCAGCTCGCCGGCCACGCCCTCCTTGAGCCGCAGCCGGACCTCCGGGAGCCTGATGTCCATCGTGCGCACCAGCGGTGCGATCAGCACCGGCGCGATCGTCGGACATGACGCCGACGTTGACGACGCCCTTGGGCTGGCCGCGGTAGGTCGCCATCTCGGTCTCGAGCCGGTCGACGGCATCGAGGATGCGCTGCGCCCCGTTGGCGAGCACGACGCCCGCGGGCGTCGGCCGCACGCCGTCGGAGCGACGCTCGAGCAGCTGCTCGCCGAACTCCTGCTCGAGCCGCTTGACGGCTTGCGACACCGCCGACTGCACGATGTGCAGGCGCTTGGTCGCGCGCGTCATGCCGCCGAGCTCGACGACAGCAGCGAACGCTCGCAGGTCGCGAAGCTCCATTCGCTGAAGCATATGGTGCGAAAGGTAGGTCGAATATGAAGATTGCGTGGGGCATCGTGTCCACCGCCGGCATCGCCGATGCCGCCGTGGCGCCCGCGATCCGCCGCTCGGGCGATGAGATCTCTTCCGTGGTCAGCCGCGACGCGGGGCGCGCCGAGGCGTTCGCCGCGAGGCACGGGATCGGCCACTCGACGACCAGCTACGACGTGCTGCTCGCCCGCCCGGATGTCGACGCGGTCTACATCGCCGGCCCGAACGCACAGCACGCCGAGCAGGTGCTCGCGGCAGCCGCGGCCGGCAAGCACGTGCTGTGCGAGAAGCCGCTCGCGACGACCCCCGAGGACGCGCGCCGCGCCGTCGACGCGTGCCGCGGCGGCGGACGTCCGCCTCGGCGTCAACTTCCAGGCCCGGCACAACGACGCGGTCCTCGCCGCGCGCGAGACGGTCGCCCGCGGGGCGATCGGCGACGTCGTGCTCGTCGAGTGCGAGGTCGCCTACCCGGGAGGCGCTCCGAGCGGCTGGCGGGCCGACCGCGAGCTCGCCGGCCTGGGCACGATCCACAACCTCGGCGTCCACGCCTTCGACCTGATCCGCTTCGTGTGCGGCGCCGAGTTCGCGCAGGTGGCGGCGACGCTCGACCGTGAGCCGCCCGAGACCGTGGCGCTCGTGCGTGGGACGACTCGACTCCGGGGCGCTGGTGCGCGTGACGGCCATCGAGGTCGCGTCGCGGCAGAGCGCGACGCTGACGATCCAGGGCACCGGCGGCCGCATCGCGGGCACCAACCTCACGCCGCCGGCGTCGGGCGCGGCGCGGCTCGAGATCCTCGAGGGCGATGCGCCGGACACGACGCTCGAGGCCCCGACGACCGACGCCTTCGACCGCGCGATCGCGGAGTTCGGCCGCGCCGTCGCCGACGGCCGCGAGCCGAACGCGAGCGGGCTCGACGGCCTGCGCAGCGCCGAGCTCGCGATGGCGCTCGCGGACTCGGCGCGCGCAGGCGCGTCGATCTCCCTGCCGCGTTGATCAGCTGGGCGTGGCCGGCGCCCGCTTGCGCGCCCGCAGCCGGGCGAAGATGCCTCCGCCGCTGCCGCCGGCGACGCGCGTGCCGGCCCGGGCGCTGAACACGACGGCGGCGATGATGATCGCGCCGCGCGCCATCAGCTGCTCGGGGTCGGCGAGGCCCTGGATGATCAGGCCGTTGTTGAGGATGCCGATCAGCAGCGAGCCGACGAGCGCGCCGATGACGCTGCCCTTGCCGCCGGTGAGTACGGTGCCGCCGATGATGGCCGCCGCGATGGCGGTCAGCAGGTCGGACGTGCCGAGCGTGTAGGTCGCGGCGCCGAACTGGCCCGCGTAGAGCAGGCCCGCGATGGCGCCGGCGAGGCCGCTGGCCATCAGCGCGCCGACCTTGACGCGGTTCGTCCGGATGCCGGAGAAGCGCGCCGCGTCCATGTTCGCGCCCGTGGCGAGCAGCGCGCGGCCGGCCGGCGTGAACGCCAGCACGATGTGCGCGACCGCCACGACCACGATCGTCCACACGATCAGGACCGGGATCGGCCCGAGGTGGCCCTGGCCGAACACGGACAGGAACTTCTCGTTCGGCACCGACACCGACTGGCTGTTGTTGATCCGCTCCGAGAGGCCGGTGACGATGCCCATCGTCCCGAGCGTCACCACGAACGAGGGGATCTTGAAGCCCACGGTCACGATGCCGTTGACGAACCCGACCAGCAGCCCGAAGCCCATCGCCGCGGCGGCGGCGAGGATGTACGGCGTGCCGTCGCGCATCAGCATCGCGGCGATGTACGCGGCGACTGGCACGACCGACGCGAACGACAGGTCGAGCTCGCCGCAGGAGATCACGAACACCGTCGCGATCGCCATGATCGTGATCGGCGTCGTCTGCTCGACGATGCTCACGAGGTTGTCCGCGGTGAGGTAGTCGGTGTCGCGCAGCGTGATGGCGAAGACGCCGATCGTCACCAGCACGACGAGGATCAGGACCCCCGAGTTCTCGCCGCGCCACGCCCGCCGCAGCGACTCCCTGGCGGCGGCCGACAGGCGCTCCCGGAGATCGGGGCGAGGCGGCGTCGACGGCGCCTCGCTCTCGACTTGCGTCTCCACGTTGGTCACGCCTCTCCTCCTTGGGACCTACCGTTTTCGCTGCTCCGGCGCTGCATGGACCGCAGGAGCGAAGCCTCGCTGAACTCGGGATCGCTGCTCAGGATCGACCGCGTGATCTCGCCGTCGGCGAGCAGCAGGACGCGGTCGGCGACCTTCAGGAGCTCCTGCAGGTCCGAGCTCACCCAGATCGCGGCCCGGCCCGTGTCGGTCATCGAGCGCACCTGGCCGATCAGGTCGGCCGCGGCGCCGATGTCGATGCCGAACGTCGGCTCGTCGAGCAGCAGCACCTCGGCGTCGACGGCCAGCGACTTGGCCAGCACGACCTTCTGCTGGTTGCCGCCGGACAGCTCGCCGGCGATCTGCTTCGGCCCGCGCGAGCGGATGTCGAGCGTCTCGCCGAGCTCGCGCGCCAGGCGCACGCCGGCGGACGAGCGCAGCAGCCCCGCCCTGGCGAGCCGCCGCATCACCGGCAGCGCCACGTTGTTGGCGATCGTCTCGGTGAGCACCAGCCCGTGCACGCCTCGGTCCTCTGGGATCAGGTAGACCTTGTCCCGGATCGCGTCGACGGGCGACTTGGGCCGGTACGGCTTGCCGTTGAGGGTGATCTCGCCTGTCTGCGGCCGGACGTCGCCGAACAGCGTGCGCATGAGCGTGGAGCGGCCGCTGCCCACCAGCCCGGCGATGCCGAGGATCTCGCCCTTGTGGAGGTCGAACGAGACGCCCTCGAGCTTGGTGCCGACGTGGAGATCGCGGACGCTGAGCTTCGGCTCGGTGCCGAAGTCGGTGTCGCGGGCCGGGGTCGCCGCGCGGTCGATCTTGTCGCGGCGGCTGCCGAGCATCGCGCTGATGACCTCGTCGAGGTTGGTCTCGGCGGTCTTCTTGGACATCGTGACCTGGCCGTCGCGCAGGCACGTGACCTCGTCGGTGACGGCGAAGATCTCGTTCAGGTGGTGGGTGATCAGCACGATCCCCGTCCCGTACGCCGCGGCGCTGCGGATGACGTCGAAGAGCGCGTTGATCTCCTTGTTGGAGAGCGGCGCGGTCGGCTCGTCGAGGATCAGCACGTTGCGGCCGAGGCGCATCGCCTTCGCGATCTCGACCATCTGCTGCTCGACCGGGCTCATGTCGACGGCGTGGCGCCGGAGGACCGAGCTGGAGATGTGGAGCCGGTCGCAGAGCTCGAGCGCCTCGCGGCGCTCCTCGCCGCGCCTCAGTATGTGCGCGCGGTTGATCGGCTCGGCGTTGAGGAAGATGTTGTCCAGCCCGTTGAGCGTGCCGATCAGGCTGTGCTCCTGGAGCACCATGCCGACGCCCAGGTCGCGGGCCTCGGCGGGCTTGGAGAAGGTCAGCTCCTCGCCGGCGATGCTGACCGAGCCCTCGAGGGGCGTGTAGCCGCCGAGCGCGATCTTCATGAGCGTCGACTTGCCGGCGCCGTTGTGGCCGACGACTCCGTGGACGGAGCCGGGGCGGACCGTGTAGTCGACGTTGCGGAGGACCCACTGGTCGCCGAAGGCCATGCCGATGCCGCGCATCTCGAGCGCGGCCTCTGGCTTCGCGGGCGGGTCGATCGTGGCGGTGGTGGGGGACGTCGGGGTCACGTGTTCATCCGGTCTACCTGCGGCCCTGTCGGGCGGGCCATGCCGATGGGGCATGGCCCGCCCGGTTTGGAGGAGGGCCTTCGCGGAGCTAGGTCACTCGCCGCAACACGGGAAGGAGGGCCCGTGCATCATGTCCCATGCGTCCTCGAGGTTGTCGCTCGTCGTTGCGAACGTCGGGATGATCACGAACGGCGGCGGCTCCTTGTCGATCGCGGCCATGGCCGCGGTCAGGGCCATCGCGCGCCCGCCGTCGTAGATGTCCTGCGCCATGTCGACCGTGATCGTGCCGTCCTTGGCCTTGAGCTGCTCGGCACCGGTCGGGCCCAGGTCCATCGTCACGATGTCCACCTTGCCGAGCTTCTTGCGGCTGCGGATCGCGGCGATCTGGCCGAGGGCCGGCGGGTCCTCCCAGGCACCGAAGAGCACGTTGACCTCGGGATGGCGGGTCAGGAACGCCTCGGTGGTGGGCTGGGACGCGTTCGGGTCCTTGTAGCCGGAGTTGGGCTTCGTCGGATCGGGGGGACCGCCGTCGGCGATGACCTCGATCTTCGGGCAGTCCTTCTTCAGCGTGTCCAGGAAGCCCTGCTCACGCAGCCGGATCGACGAGAAGTTGTTGATCCAGTGCAGGTAGCCGAGCTTGGCCCCGTCCGGGTACTTCTCGCACACGGCCTTGCCCATCTGCTGGCCGAGCGCGTAGAAGTCGTACGCGACCATCGACGTCATCGGCTTGCCCTTGCCGATCTCCCAGCCCTTCGCGCCGACGCCCCAGGAGACGATCTGGATGCCCTTGGCGCGGGCCGGCTCCAGCAGCGTCGCCATCTGGTTGGGGTCGATCGTGCCGCCCGTGATGATGATGTCCGGGTTCAGCGGCAGGACCGCCTGCAGATCGGTCTGCAGCGCGTTCGGGTCGAAGTTGAAGCTCGTCTCGCGGACGACCTTGATGTTGAGGGCCGCCAGCACGTCCTTCGCGCCGGCCCGGATGGTCTGGTTGTAGAGGACCTTGTCCCAGTCGAGGTAGACGGCCTTCAGCTTCTTCTCGCAGACCTTCTGGACCTCTTCGTCCGTCAGGTTCAGCGTGTTCCACCACGTCGGCTTGTACGACTGGTCGGTGCCCAGATCGCTGGAGCGGACGGTCATGTCCTCGATCGGCGGGACGGAGCCCTCCGGGTCGAGGCTCGCCGGGATCTCGCGATGCTTCAGCGCGGCCGCGTTGGGATCGCACTTGACGGTCCCCTGCTTGGCCGATGTCGAGCCGGACGACGACTCGTCCGAGCCGCACGCCGAAAGACCTACCGCGACGATCGCGATTCCCGCGACCATCGATGCGGACAACCGAAGTTGCCGCTGCCTTTCACGCAACAGTCTCAACCTCCCAACCTCCTCAAGTGGGGACCTACGATGGATGCGCTACCGACGTGCTCCGCGGGCGTAGTTGACCAGCGGTTCCGACGGGGTCGACCCTGATGCCGCGATGCTAGGAGAGGGTGCGAGCGCTGTGGCTGATGTGGCCATCTGTGCTCGGAATGCCCGGGCGAGATGACCTCGGCAGGAGCTTAGAGTCCGTCGGGTTGATGCATCGAGGGCTGATCCTGCTGTTGGCCGTGGCGAGCGGCGCAGCGGTGGGAAACCTCTATTTCCCCCAATCCATCAGCCCTGCGATCGCGGACGACCTCCGCGTGACGCCCGCGACGGCGACGCTCGTCGTCACCGCAGTCCAGTTCGGCTACGCCGCAGGCATCTTCTTTTTGGTCGGCCTCGGGGACCGAATTCCCCATCGCACGCTCATCGTCGCCATGTTCGCCGTCACCGGGGCCGGGCTGCTCGCGGCGAGCGCCGCACCGGCCCTCGGCGCGCTGGTCGCGGCGAGCGCGATCGTCGGTGTCACGACGACCTCCGCGCAGGTGATCGCGCCCTTCGCGGCCGGCCGCGTGGACGCCGATCGGCGCGGCGCCGTGCTCGGCCTGCTGCTCAGCGGCTCGACCGCCGGCATCCTGCTCGGGCGAGCGCTCGGCGGCGTCGCCGCGGACGGCCTCGGGTGGCGCGGCGTCTACGTGGTGGCCGCGGTGATCGCGCTGACGATGGCCGCGGTGCTGGCGGTAGCGCTACCGCGGAGTGCGCCCCCGGCCCGCCAGCCGTACCGGCAGCTGCTGGCCGAGCCGATGCGGCTGTTGCGCAGCGAGCCCGAGCTGCGGCGCTCGTGCTTCTACCAGGCGACCGTGTTCGCGAGCTTCTCGGCCGTCTGGACCGGCGTCGCGCTGCTGCTCACCGGGCCCACGTACGACCTGAGCACGCGCGCGGTCGGGCTGCTCGCCCTCGTCGACCTGGGCGTGATGGTCGGTGTCCCGCTGGCCGGCCGGCTCGCGGACAGCCGCGGCCCGGACCCGGTGAACGTCTTCTCGATGCTCGGCACGCTCGCGGCGGCGGGCATCCTGCTGGCCGGCGCGGCGGGCGGCGCCGCCGGGTTGGCGGCGCTCGCGGCGGGCGCGCTGCTGCTCGACATCTCGATGCAGTCGGGCATGGTCGCCAACCACACGCGGATCTTCGCGCTCGACGCCGACGCCCGCTCGCGCCTGAACACCGCCTACATGACGTGCGTGTTCCTGGGCGGGGCGGCGGGATCGTGGCTCGGCGCGCGCTCCTACGTGCACTTCGGCTGGGCCGGGGTGTGCGCCCTCGTCGCCTCGCTGGCGGCGCTCGGGCTGACCGGGCACCTCAGGCACGGGCGCCGGCGCGCCCGGGCCGCCTAGCTCTGCTCGGCGGCGTCCTTCGCGTCGAGCGCCGCGAACAGCGCGACGCGCACGTTCTCGAGGTGGCGGTGCATCGCCTTCTGCGCGGCGGCCGGCTTGCGGGAGCAGATCGCCTTCGCGATCCGGTCGTGGTCCTCGACCGCCTGGTCGAGCACGCCAGGGATGCGGACGGTGATCGCCCGGCTCTCGACCGACAGCAGGCTGATGCTCTGGGCCACGTTGATCAGCAGCCCGTTGTGCGAGCAGCGCACGATCAGGTCGTGCCACTCGATGTCGGCCTCGCCGCGCTGCTCCTGGTTGAGCTCCGGCGCCGTGCTCGTGGTGGCCGTGCGCTCGATCTCGGCCAGCTCCTCGTCGGTCGCACGCTGCGCGGCCAGCGCGGCGGCGCCGGGCTCGATCAGCGCGCGGACGTCGAACAGGTCGCGGATCCCGCTGTCGGCGAGCGTGACGGCGAACTGCAGCGGCCGCAGCAGCTCGTCGAGGCTGAGCGACGACACGTACGTCCCCGACCCGTGCCGGGCCTCGAGGATGTGCATCGCGACCAGCGAGCGGATCGCCTCGCGCACGCTCGGGCGGCTGACGCCGAGCGCCTCGCTGAGCGTGCGCTCGGACGGCAGCCGCGCGCCGGGTCCGAGGCGGCCGTCGGAGATCATGTCCTTGATCAGCGCCGCGGTGTCCATCGTGACGCTGCGGCGCGTGATCGCGGGGAAGTCCTCGAGTGGGCTGCTCACCTTCACAGCATTACCCGGCCACCGGCGATGTCCAGCGTGATTCCGGTGAGCCACGAGGCGACGTCGGAGGACAGGAAGGCGGTGGCGTGCGCGGAGTCGTCGGGGACGCCGAGGCGGCCGAGCGGCGAGAGCCTCGTCACACGCTCGCGGATGTCGTCGGGCATCACGGCCTCGAGGCGCTCGGACATCGTGGTGGCGGGCGCGACGCAGTTGACGCGGATGCCGTGCGGGCCGAGCTCCTTGGCGGCGTGGCGGGTGAACACGACCACGCCGCCCTTGGCCGCGGCGTACGAAGCGGTCAGCGGCACGTCGACCAGGCGGGCCGAGTTGGACGCCATGGTCACGAAGGTGCCGCGGCGGCGCTCGATCATCCCGCCCACGAACGCCTTCACGGTCAGGAACGTCGAGGTGAGGTTGTCGTCGATGACGCGGCGCCACTCCTCCTCGGTGATGTCCTGCAGGGGGGTGTAGGAGCGGAAGCCGCCGGCGAAGGGGATCACGACGTCGGCCGGGCCCAGCTCGGACTCGGTGGCGCGGCGTAGCCGCTCGACGTCGTCGGCGCTCGCCGCGTCGCCGGTGCATCCGGTGGCGTCGGCGCCCTCGGCGCGCAGCTCCTCGACGATCGCCTCGACGGGCTCCGGGCGCCGCGCCATCACCGCGACCCGCACGCCGTTGGCCGCCAGCAGACGGGCGGTGGCGGCGCCGATGCCGGCCGAGCCGCCGGTGATGACCGCGACCTTGCCCGCGAGGTCCGGGTAGATCGCGGCGGCGGTGCTCACGAGCCGACCATCTGCGGCACCGGGCGGTGCGGCGGCTCGCCGCGCAGCGCGCGGGCCACCTCCTCGACGGCGCGGCGCTGCAGGTCCGCTTGCGCCTCGACCGAGTAGAACGCGGTGTGCGGCGTGATCAGCGCGCGCGGGTGGGCGCGCAGCGGATGGTCGTCCGGCAGCGGCTCGGGCTCGGTGACGTCGAGCGCGAGGCCGCCGATGATCCCCTCGTCGAGCGCCCGGGTGGCGGCGGCGAGGTCCACGAGCGGGCCGCGCGCGGTGTTCACGACGATCGGCGAGCGGCGCATCATCGCGATCGTCGCCGGGCCGATGATGTGGCGCGTGTCGTCGGTGAGCGGGGCGTGCAGCGAGATCACGTCGGCCTCGGCGACCGCGTCCTCGAGCGTCTCCGCGCGGGCCATCCCGGGCAGCTCGCTCGCGTACGGGTCGAAGCCGGTCACCTCATAGCCGAAGGCGGTCGCGCGCTCGGCGAGCTTGCCGCCGATCCGCCCGACGCCGATCAGCGACAGCCGGCGGCCGCGGATGCGGTGGATCGGCGACTGCGGGACCTTCCAGCCGCCGGCGCGCACGACCGCCGACGCCTGCGGCACGCCGCGGGCGAGGGAGAGGAGCAGCGCCATCGCGTGGTCGGCCACCTCGTCGAGGCAGTAGTCCGGCACGTAGGTGACCGTGATCCCGTGCTCGGCGGCCGCGGCCACGTCGACGTTGTCGTAGCCGATGCCGTAGCGGGCGATCACCTTGCAGCCCGCGGAAGCTGCAGCCTCGACCACCGGGCGCGTGACCTGCGCGTAGCAGACCAGGATCGCGTCGGCGAACCCTGCGAGCTCGGTCAGCGTCGCCTCATCGGTGGCCGGGGCGTGCAGCACCTCGGCGCCCAGGGGGCCGAGCACGGCGTGCTCGACCTCCAGGCCTCCGAAGACGTGGTCCGTGACGAGGACCCGCGGGCACATCTAGGCGAGTGCCTCGTCGGGGTGCCGGTGCTTGGTGAAGATCACCGGGCCGTCCTTGGTCACCAGCAGGTTCTCCTCGAGCCGGACGGTCTGCTCCAGGCCGGGGTGGCCCGAGAACGTCTCGGCCGCGAAGTACATGCCCTCCTGCAGCTCGACCGGGTAGTCGAGCGAGTAGGCGCGCGAGATCCACATGCCCTCGTAGAGCGAGAGCCCGATCGAGTGCGCGAACTGCTGCAGGGTGACGGTGCCGAACTCGTCGTCGGCGTAGCGCGGCAGCTTGGCGGCGACGTCGGCGGTGGTGTTGCCCGCCTTCATCTCGCCGATGGCCGCGTACATCGACTCGTAGCACTCCTTGTAGAGGTCCTTCTCCTTCTCCGTCCAGCGCCCGCCGACCTTGAAGCAGCGCACGAAGTCGACGAAGTAGCCGCCAGGGCCGACAGCGTTCTGGTCGACGATCACGAGGTCGCCCTCGCGGATCACCTTGTCGGTGTGCCAGCGGCGGTACGGGCTCGTGTTGCCGCCCGAGGCGACGATGATGTCGTAGACGAAGTCGAAGCCGTGCTCGT
This sequence comes from uncultured Solirubrobacteraceae bacterium, assembly GCA_963723395.1. Classification (GTDB taxonomy): domain Bacteria; phylum Actinomycetota; class Thermoleophilia; order Solirubrobacterales; family Solirubrobacteraceae; genus DATFQI01. Next base: position 113,291 of record CAVRQL010000022.1, read on the forward strand.
AGAGGTACTCGTTGACCTTCGCGGTGATGTAGCTCTCCTTGACGCCCGGCTTGAGCCACTCGTTCTCGATCTTCCAGAACGACGTGTCGCCGATCGCCGAGGAGATCTTCAGGCACTCGATCTCATCCGGGGTCTTGACGATCCGTGCGTCGGACATCGCCGGCCACGCGCTCACCGTGCGCAGGCTGCCGATGCGCTCGAACGCCGCCATCGCCGCGGGGTCGTAGACGTCGACGCCGATCTGCTCGTTCTCGACGCCGTTCTCCTTGAGGACCTGCACGATCGACTGCGCCATCCGGTCGGCCATCATCGTCTCGGCGGTCTGCGACCACTTCCAGGTGATGGCCGGGCGGATGTTGCCCTTCAGCCAGGGCGCGTCGATCTTCGCGCACTCGAGGTCGGAGCCGGCCGTCTCGAAGAGGACCGGGTCGCCGTCGCGCGGGAGCACGCAGTAGCGGATGAAGATGTTGTTCTTCCAGTTGCCCTGGAAGACGCTGGTGATGTAGCGGACGTTCTCGCCGACGAAGCAGACCAGCGCGCCGAGGTCGTGCTTCTCCATCATCAGACGCGCACGCGCGAGGCGGTCCTTGCGCATGCGCTCGAAGTCGACGCGGCCCTGCCAGTCCGTCGAGGAGGTGCTGTAGACGCGCCGCGGGTCGAACTCGTGCGGCTTGCCCAGGAACGAGAGGTCGAGGCCCTTGCCGAACGCCGTGGCGGGGTTGCTGCCCGAGGCCGGCATCCCGGCCGTCCGGTCGACCTCCGCGCGCCCGTTCACTGCGGCGATTCCGTCTGCCATGGTGCTCAGCTCCTCCTGCGATTCGCTTTCCAATTCCCTCACGCGCCCACGGGGTTCCGCAGGACGCCGATGCCGTCCACCTCGACCTCGACGACGTCGCCGGGCGCGAGGAAGACGGGCGGGGACCTGAAGCCCCCGCAGCCGGCGGGCGTGCCGGTCAGCACCAGGTCGCCGGGCTCGAGCGTCATCGCCTGCGACGTGAAGCTCAGGATCGTCGCGACGTCGAAGATCATCCGGTCGGTGCTGGAGTCCTGCATCGTCTCGCCGTTCACGCGCGCAGCCAGCGGGCGCCCCTGCGGGTCGCCGTACTCGTCCGCGGTGACGACGACGGGCCCGATCGGACAGAAGCCGTCGATGCTCTTGCCGCGCGTCCACTGCCCGTCGGAGAACTGCAGGTCGCGCGCGCTGACGTCGTTGGCGGCGGTGTAGCCGAACACCGCCTCCAGCACCTCGCCGAGGTGGGCGTGCTTGAGGCGGCGGCCGATCACGACCGCGAGCTCCGCCTCCCAGTCGACCTGATCGGTGAGCCCGCTGGGCCAGGAGATCGTGTCGCCGGGGCCCGCCAGCGTGTTGGGGAACTTGGCGAACAGCAGCGGGCGCTCGGGGAGCGCGATGCCGGTCTCCTCGACGTGGTCGTGGTAGTTGAGCCCGACGCAGACGATCTTCGACGGCGCCAGCAGCGGCGCGTCGAGCACGGCGTCCGCGAGCAGCTCGCCCGGCCCGCCCTCGCGCGCGGCGCTCTCGGCGGCGGCCCACGCCGCCGGTCCGGCGGCGATCAGCTCGTCGAGGGTGGCGATGCCGTCGAGCCGCCGGGCCAGCGGGACGACGCGGCCGTCGATCACGGCGGCGAGCGGGGCGTCGGCGTTGCGGAGGTGGGCGTATTTCACGGCGGGGTCGTCTCCAGGTGGTCAGGCCACTTGGCCACTCGCATTAGATCACAGCGTCTCGGACCGGGGCAAGGACGTCGCGTCAGATGAGCAGTCGCTCGTCGAAGGCCGTGCGCGTGAGCGGGCGGCCGCCGCCCTCGTCGACCATGACCGTGTCCTCCAGGCGCACGCCGGCGCCGCCGCGCACGCCCGGCACCCAGATCAGGGGCTCCAGCGCGAAGGTCATCCCGACCTCGAGCGGCACGGAGGCAGCGCCGGCCAGCGACTCGCCGACGTAGGGCGGCTCGTTGGCCCCGGCCCCGACACCGTGGCCGATGAACAGGCTGATGAAGTTCTCGGCGAGCCCGTGGTCCTCGGCGACGCCCGTGATCGCGTCGGCCACGTCGTCGTTGGTGTTGCCCGGCCGCATCGCCGCGGTGCCGGCCATCAGCGACGCGTGGACCGCCGTGTAGACCTCCTGCTGGCGCCGGCTCGGGCGCCCGCAGATCACGGTGCGGCCCATGTCGGAGAAGTAGCCGTTCCACATCGCGCCGATGTCGATGAACACGAGGTCGCCCTCGCGGATGATCTTGTCCGTGCACAGCCGGTTGGGCGGGGACATGTGCTCCCCCGACGCGACGAACGGCGTGGCCAGGTGCGCCATCTCGCCGCCGAGGCGGTACAGCGTCCGCATCGCCTCGCCGGCGACCTCGGTCTCGCGCACGCCCGGCGCGACCGCGGCGATCGCCGTCTCGGTCAGCGCCTCTGCGATCGCCGAGGCCTCTTCCATCAGCGCGATCTCCTCGCGGAACTTGATCAGCCGCGCCTGCTGCATCAGCGAGTCGCCGTCGTCCAGCTCCACGCCCGGCAGCGAGCGGCCGATCTGCTTGACGAGGATGTAGGAGCACTCGTCGATGCCGATCCGCGCGCTGTCGAGGTCGTGGCCGGCGAGCAGCGGCGCGAGCGTGGTCTCGGTGGCGCCCTCGATCAGCCCGGTCGCCTCGAGGATCGGGATCGGGTGGAACTCCTCGATCCACGTCATCGCGTTGCGCGCCCGCTGCAGGTCGCCGCCGGAGATGAGCATGATCGGGGCGCCCTCGGCGCGCAGCAGGCAGCCGTTGAGCAGCGCCGTCTTGCCGCTGATCAGCTGGGCGCGGTGGCCCGTGAGGTAGCGGACGTTCTCGTCCTTGAACACCAGCAGCGCGTCCAGGTCGGACTCGCGCAGCAGCGCCTGCACGCGCGCGACGCGGGCCTGGCGCAGCTCCTCGAGGAGCGGGCGGTCCTCCCAGTCGACCTGGAACTGCCCGTGCGCGAAGTCGCCCACGTCACCGCGTGAGCGCCGGTCTGCTCTGGCTAGGCGGTCTGGTGCTGGCCCCACGTGCGAGCGACCCTATGGCCGCCCGCTCGCACGGGTCTACTTCTGGTCCGTGCTCGTGGCCGGATCTCCGTCCGCGGCGGCGGCGAGGCGCGGCACGAGCTCCTTCATCAGCGTCGGCATGCTCAGCACGGAGACGAACGAGGTCGAGTCGTAGACGCGGTCCTTGCCCCCGATGAAGACGTCGCGGTCTTGCTTGTTGACGCTCAGCTTCGAGTACAGGGGGTCCTTCTTGATCTCGGCCTTCGAGCGGTCGCCGTCGGCGAACCAGACGAGCACGTCGACGTCGAGCAGATCGGTCTTCTCGTCGGACAGCTGGCCGCCGAACTCCTTCGGGAACGCGTCGATCAGCGCCTGCGGGTACTTCATGCCGAGCTCCTCGAGCAGGCGCGAGCGGACGTCCTGCGGCCCGTAGACGAAGATGCCCTGGTAGTCGGCGACGATCGCGGCCGTCTTGCCCTTCAGGTCGGGGTTCTCCGCGGCGGTGTCGGCGACGAGCTTGTCCGTGTCGTCGACCAGCTTCTGCGCCTCCGCCTCCTTGCCGACGGCCTTGCCGGAGATCAGCGTCTCCTCCTGCCACGAGGTGCCGAAGTCCGGCTTGCCCTTGGGCTGGGCGACGACCGGGGCGAGCTTGGAGAGCGCCTCGTACTCCTTCTTGGTGATGCCGGAGTAGACGCCGAGGATCAGGTCGGGCTGCTGGGCGGCGACCTTCTCGAGCTGCACCCCGTCCGTGTCGTTGAGGACGGTTGGCACCTTGGCGCTGCCCAGCTCGTCCTTCGCCCACGGGAAGATCGCGCCGGGGTACTCGCCGTACCACTCCGTCGTGGCGACCGGGACGACGCCCAGTGCGAGCAGCGGATCCTGCTCGCGCAGGCCCACGACGACGACCCGCTCGGGGGCCTTCTCGATCGTCGTGGAGCCGTACTTGTGCTCGATCGTGACCGGGAACGCGCCCTTCTCGGCGGCGCCGGCCGAGCCGGACGCGCCCGACGATCCACCCTCGTCGTCGGAGCCGCATGCGGCCAGCAGAGAGCAGGAGAGGAGGACGGGAATGAGCGTTCGGAGTCTCATGAGTTAGGCCACCCTAACAGCGGGCTTCCCAGCTGTTAGGGTTCCCGAAACCATGGGGGTCGCCGCACCGCTCGCTGAGCCCGAACTCCGCGGGCGCACGGTCACCCGCGGCGCCGGACTCGTGCTGGCAGTGGGCGTGCTCGCCTTCGCCATGCTGCTCAGCCTCGCCGTCGGCGCCCGCTCGATCCCCCTCGGCGAGGTCGTCGACGCCCTCCGTCACGGCGGCGACTCCAGGAACGCCACCGTCGTGCTCGACGTCCGGATCCCGCGCACGCTGCTCGGGGTCACCGTCGGGGTCGCGCTCGGGCTCGCCGGCGCGCTGATGCAGGCGCTCACCCGCAACCCGCATCGCCGATCCCGGGCTGCTCGGCGTCAACGCCGGGGCGGCCGCCGCGGTGGTGATCGCGATCAGCGCGCTCGGGCTCACCGGCACGACCGCGTACGTGTGGTTCGCCTTCCTCGGCGCCGCCCTCGCCTCGGTCGCCGTGTACGCGATCGGCTCGGCCGGCCGCGGCGGCGCCACCCCGGTGCGCCTGGCGCTGGCCGGCACCGCGCTGAGCGCGGCGCTCACGTCGGTCATCTACGGCATCACGCTCACCGACGAGAAGCTGCTGCAGGCGTACAACTTCTGGTCGGTCGGCGCGCTCAGCGGCCGCGGGCCGCAGCGAGCTGATCGGCATCGTGCCGTTCGTGGCCGCCGGCGCCCTCGTCGCCGTCCTGTTGGCCCGCTCGCTCAACGCGCTCGCCCTCGGCGACGACGCCGCCCGCTCGCTCGGCGCCAAGGTCGTCCGCACCCGGGTCAGCGGCGCGCTCGCCATCACGCTGCTGTGCGGCGCGGCGACGGCCGCCGCGGGGCCGATCTACTTCCTCGGCCTCACCGTCCCGCACGCGGCGCGGGCGATCTGCGGCCCCGACCAGCGCTGGGTGCTCGCCTACTCCGCCGTGTTCGGCGCGGCGCTGCTGCTCGTCGCGGACGTGATCGGGCGCGTCGTCGTGCGGCCCAGCGAGCTCCAGGCCGGCCTGATGCTGGCCGTGGTCGGCGCGCCGATGTTCATCGCGCTCGTCCGGACGAAGCGGATCTCCGCACTGTGACGGTCCTCGAGGCACCGGTCCCCGGCCGCGTGGTCCGGCTCGGCAGCGGCATGTCGTTGCGGGTCAACGCCCGCCCGCTCGTGGTCGGCGGGCTGCTCGTGCTGGTCGTGCTCGCGCTGTTCGTGTTCGCGGTCGGGACCGGCGAGCTGGCGATCGCGCCGCAGGACGTGATCTCCGCCATCTTCGGCGCCGGTGATGCCGGGACCGAGTTCATCGTGCGCGAGCTGCGGCTGCCGCGCGCCGTCTGCGCGGTCCTCGTCGGCGTCGCGCTCGGCATGTCGGGCGCGATCTTCCAGTCGCTGACCCGCAACCCGCTCGGCTCGCCGGACATCATCGGCTTCGAGCAGGGCGCCACGGTGGGGGCGCTGATCGTGATCACCGTGATCGGCGGCGCGGGCGCCGCAGTGTCGGCCGGCGCGCTGGCCGGCGGCGCGGTCACGGCGCTGCTGGTCTACGGCCTCGCGTTCAAGGGCGGCAGCGCCAGCGGCTACCGGCTGATCCTCATCGGCATCGCGATCGGCGCGCTGATGCTCGCCGGGATCGACTACCTGCTCTCGCGAGCCCGGATCGAGGAGGCGCAGGAGGCGACCCGCTGGCTCCTCGGCTCGCTGAACAACCGCGGGTGGGAGGACGTCACGCCGCTGCTCGTCACGCTCGCGATCCTGGCCCTGCCGCTCGTGCTCTCCAGCCGGCCGCTGCGCGCGCTGGAGCTCGGCGACGACGCCGCCTACGCCCTCGGGGTCCGCGTGGAGCGCGCACGGCTCTCGCTCGTCGCGATCGCCGTCGCGCTCGTCTCGATCGTGACCGTCGCCGTGGGGCCGATCACCTTCGTCGCGCTGACGGCGCCGCAGATCGCGCGCCGGATCGCGCGCACCGCCGCCCCGACGCTCTCGTGCTCGGCGCTGACCGGCGCCGTGATCGTGCTGGCCGCCGACATCGCCGCGCAGCGGCTCATCCCCGGCACCGCGCTTCCGGTGGGCGTGATGACCGGCGCCCTCGGCGGCCTGTACCTCGCGCTCCTGCTGACCCTCGAGTGGCGGAAGGGGAAGGCGTGAGCGAGGCGGCCCCGCTGCGCGCCGACGCGGTGACCCTCGCCTACGAGGGCAACGTCGTCATCGACGGCCTGTCGGTCGAGATCCCCGAGAGCGGCTTCACCGCCGTCGTCGGCCCGAACGCGTGCGGCAAGTCGACGCTGCTGCGAGCGCTGGTGCGGATGCTCAAGCCGCGCGCCGGCTCCGTGCTGCTCGACGGCACGGAGATCAGCTCGATCCCGACGCGCCAGGTGGCGCTGCGGCTCGGCCTGCTGCCGCAGTCCTCCCTCGCGCCGGACGGGATCACGGTCGCCGAGCTCGTGGCCCGCGGGCGCCATCCCCATCAGCGGCTGCTGCGCCAGTGGTCGCGCGAGGACGAGCGCGCCGTCGGCGAGGCGATGGCGCAGACGCGCGTCGGCGACCTCGCGCACCGCCAGGTGGACGAGCTCTCGGGCGGGCAGCGCCAGCGGGTGTGGCTCGCCATGGCGCTCGCGCAGGAGACGCCCATCCTCCTGCTCGACGAGCCGACGACGTTCCTGGACATCGCGCACCAGATGGAGGTCCTCGACCTCTGCGCCGAGCTGCACGAGCACGGCCGCACGCTGGTCGCCGTGCTGCACGACCTCAACCACGCGTGCCGCTACGCGACGCACCTGGTCGCGATGCGCGAGGGCGCGATCGTCGCCCAGGGCGACCCGCGGCAGATCGTCGACGCCGAGCTGGTCCAGTCCGTGTTCGGGCTCTCCTGCCATGTCGTGCCGTGCCCCGCGACCGGGGCGCCGATGGTCGTACCCGCCGCGCGAGGGTGAGCGGCGACGCCCTCCTCCGGGCGACCCTCCGGTCGCAGCCGCGGCGCGTGGCCGGCGCGGCCGCGCTGCTGAGCGCGCACCAGGCGTTCGAGGCGCTCGTCCCGGTCACCGTCGGCGCGGCGATCGACTCCGCCGTGGCCCCGTCGGACACCGGCGCGCTGGTCCTGTGGCTCGGGATCCTGGCGGTGCTGTTCTTCCTCCTGGCGGGCGCGTACCGCAACGGCGCCCGGGTCGCGGTCGGCGCGACGGAGCAGGCGGCGCACGAGCTGCGCCTGCGGCTGACCGAGCGGGTGCTCGACCCGCGCGGCGGCGGCGAGGGCGGCCGGCTCCCCGGCCAGCTGCTGAGCATGGCCACCGCCGACGTCGACGCCGCGGCCGGGATCGTGCGCACGCTCGCCTTCGGCTCGGCGGTCGTCGCGGCGCTGCTGGCCGGGACCGTCGTGCTGCTGCTCACCTCGCTCCAGCTCGGGCTGATCGTCCTCGGAGGACTCCCGGCCACGCTGTTCGCCGCGAACCGGCTGGCGCGCCCGCTGGCCCGGCGCGCGCACGGACAGCAGGAGCGGGCCGCCGATGCGGCGGGGATCGCGACCGATCTCGTGGACGGGCTCCGCGTGCTGCAGGGGATCGGCGGCGTCGAGCCCGGCGTCGAGCGCTACCGGGGCGCCAGCCGCGCCTCGCTGCGCGCGACGCTGTCGGCCGCGCGGGCCGAGGCGGCTTCGAGGCGAGCGCGATGCTGGTGGCGGGCCTCGCGCTCGCGGTCGTCGCGCTGGTGGGCGGTCGCCTCGCGGCGTCCGGCGAGATCTCGATCGGGCAGCTGATCGCGGCGGTCGGCGTGACGCAGTTCCTCGTCGGCCCGCTCGGGCGGATCGGCTGGGTGGGCTCGATGCTCGCCCGCTCCCGCGCCTCGGGCGCCCGGCTGGCCGAGGCGCTGGACGCGCCTCCGGCGGTGGCGGGCGGCGCCGGCGGGCCGCTCGAGCGCGGGGCGCTCGTCGTCGACGATCTGCGGCACGGGCCGCTCGACCGGCTGACGCTGACCGTCGGGGAGGGCACGGTGCACGGCGTCGCCACGAACGACCCCGCCGAGGCGGAGGCGCTGCTCGACTGCCTCGGCCGCGAGGCGGAGCCGGACGGGGGCGTGATCGTGGTCGGCGGCGTGGACTCGGCCTCCTCGACCCGTCGGCCGCGCGGGCCACGGTGGTCGTGTGCCCGCACGAGCCCGCGCTGCTCGCCGACACCGTGACCGCCAACGTCGCCGCCGCGGGCGGCGACGAGGAGGCCGTCGCGCGCGCGATCGCGGCGGCGGCCGTCGACGAGCTGATCGAGACGCTGCCCGACGGCGTGGACACGCGGCTGTCCGACGGCGGCCGCTCCCTGTCGGGCGGCCAGCGCCAGCGCGTCGCGCTCGCGCGGGCACTCGCCGCCCCCGCGCCGGTGCTCGTCCTGCACGAGCCGACCACAGCGCTCGACGCGGCCACCGAGGCGCGCGTGGCGGCCGGGGTGCGCGAGGTGCGCGCCGGGCGGACCACGATCCTCGTCACGACGAGCCCGCCGCTGCTGGCCGCCTGCGACGAGGTGACCGTGGTGCGCGACGGCCGGGCCGTCGCGTCGGGCACCCACGCGGCGCTGCTCGAGGCCGACGCCGGCTACCGGGGGACGGTGCTGGCGTGAGCGTCCTGCTGCCGACCGCCGGGGCGGCCGAGGTGCGGCGATCCGTCGTCGGGCTCCTGCGCCCCCGCCGCGGCCGGGCCGCGGCCGCACTGGCCACGCTCGTGGCGGCGTCGGCCGCCGGGCTGCTCGGCCCGCTGCTGATCGGCGAGATCGTGGACCGCGTGACCTCCGGGAGCGACCCGGGCGCGATCACGGCGCCGGCGCTCGGGCTGGTCGCCGTCGCGGTGGCCGCGGCTGTCCTCAGCGCTGTCGGCTTCGCGCTCGTCGCCGCGCTCGGGGAGCCGATGCTGGCCGACCTGCGCGAGCGGGTCGTCGAGCGCGCGCTCCGGCTGCCCGCCGAGCGCGTCGAGCGGGCGGGGCGCGGCGACCTGCTCTCACGGGTGGGCGACGACGTCGCCGCGGTCAGCGAGGCGGTCGTGCAGGCGCTGCCCTCGATCGCCGGTGCGCTCGTCTCGATCGTGCTGACGTTCGTGGGCCTGGGGGCGATCGACTGGCGCCTCGCGCTCGCCGGGCTGTGCTCGGTGCCGTTCCAGCTGCTCGCGCTGCGCTGGTACCTGCCGCGCGCGCAGCCCGCCTACGCGAACGAGCGTGTGGTCGGCGGCAGCCGCGCCCAGGTGCTGCTGGAGGCGATCGGCGGCGCGCGCACGATCCGCGCGCTCGGCCTCGGCGAGCGCGAGCTCGGCCGCGTGCGCGAGCGCTCGAGCGCGGCGGTCGATGCGGCGGTCCGCGCCATCCGGATCGCCACGAGCTTCTACTCGCGGCTCAACGGCGCCGAGCTGGCGGGCACCGCCGCGGTGCTCGCCGCGGGCTTCCTGCTGGTCCGCGCCGGGGAGGTCTCGATCGGCGGCGCGACCGCGGGCGCGCTGCTGTTCGTGCGGCTGTTCGACCAGTTCAACATCGTGCTCGGGACGGTCGACGACGCGCAGCGGGCGCTCGCGGCGCTGGCCAGGCTCGTGGGGGTCGCCGACATCGAGCCGGACCGGCGCGCGCCGTCCGCCGACCGCGGCGGGTCCGCCGCCGCCGTCTCGCTGCGCGACATCCGCCACGCCTACGGCGAGCACGAGGTCCTGCACGGCGTGGACCTCGAGATCGCGCCGGGCGAGCGCGTGGCGCTGGTCGGCGTCTCCGGCGCCGGGAAGACGACGCTCGCCAAGGTGCTCGCGGGATTCCACGCCCCGGCCGCCGGCGAGGTGCGGGTCGGCGGCGCGGTCGCGCTCGTCTCGCAGGAGCTGCACGTGTTCGCGGGCCCGCTGGAGGCCGACCTGCGGCTGGCGGCGCCGGACGCCACCGACGCGGAGCTGGAGGCCGCGCTCGAGCTGGTCGGCGCCCTGGCCTGGGCGCGCGCGCTGCCCGACGGCCTCGCGACGGTCGTCGGCGCGGGAGGCGTCGCGCTCACCGCGGCGCAGGCGCAGCAGGTGGCGCTCGCCCGGCTCGCACTGGTCGACCCGTCGGTCGCGGTGCTCGACGAGGCCACCGCGGAGGCGGGGAGCGCCGGCGCCCGCGTCCTCGACGCCGCCGCCGACCGGGTGCTGGAAGGCCGCACCGCGCTCGTCGTCGCCCACCGGCTCAGCCAGGCCGCCCGTGCCGACCGGGTGGTCGTGATGGACCGCGGCCGGATCGTCGAGCAAGGACCGCACGCCGCTCTCGCGGCCGGCGACGGCCCGTACGCGGCGCTGTGGCGCGCGGCCGCGGCGCCGCGTCAGGCTCAGTCGTCGAGGAGCCAGTCGCCGGAGCGCAGCCAGTAGCCCGTCGCCTTGACGTGCTTGCGGGGCATCTCGCGCTCGCCGCGGAGGATCTCGCGCACGTCGCGCGCCACGCGCGACTCCGCCGCGCCCCACGCCTGGCCGGGGCCGTCGGGCAGCTCGAGCTCGCCGCAGCGCGTCGGCCAGCGGCACGCCGAAGCCCGACCCGTTGCGATGGACCCACGTGACCTCGCCGGCCAGCGGGTGCTCCTCGTCGGCGTCGGCCACCTCGATGACGGCCCTCGCGGGCACGGGGCTCGTCTCGAGGATCGCGGCGATGGCGGGCAGCGCCGTCTCGTCGCCGCACAGCAGCAGCCACTCGGCGTCCTCGCGGGGAGCGAAGTCCACCCGCGGCCCCGCGTAGCCGACGTCTGACCCGATCGGCGTCTCCGCGGCCCCGGTGCAGGCCGGCCCGCGCGGCTCGTGCAGCACGACGTCCACCTCGATCTCGCACGCCACGGGGTCGTGGCTGCGCACCGTGTAGTTGCGCCACTCCTGCTCGACCCCCTCGGGGAACCGCCAGCCCTCGAGCGGGAGGACGATCTCCTCGTCGAAGAGCAGCGTGAGGATCTCCCCGGGCTGCTCGATCGGCCAGTCGGCGCCGAACTCGTCGCAACCGAGCGTGATCCGGATCATCCGGGGCGTGAGGACGCGACGGGCGAGGAGCGTGGCGACGCCCGTGCGCCGTGGGAAACGGCGCCGCATTGTTAGGTCACCCTAACAATGCGGCGCGGAGCTTCGTATCAGCCGGCGTCGCGGAGGCGCTGGGCCTCGGGGAGCGACTCGAGCTTCTTCAGCGTGTGGTTCTCGATCTGGCGGATCCGCTCGCGCGTGACGTTGAACGCGCGGCCGACCTCCTCGAGCGTGAACGGACGGGCGCCGGTCAGGCCGAAGCGCATCTCGATCACCTCGCGCTCCCGCTGGGGCAGCGCGTCGAGGGCCCTGCGGACGTTCTCCTTGCGGAGGTTCTCCGAGGCGACGTCGAACGGGGACTCTGCGCCCTCGTCCTCCACGAAGTCGCCCAGCTCGGACTCCTCCTCCTCGCCGATCGGCTTCTCGAGCGAGACCGGCTGCTGGGCCATGCGCAGGATGTCGCGCACCTCGCGCGGCGTGCACTCCAGCTCGCGGGCGATCTCCTCGGGCAGCGGCTCGCGACCGAGCTGCTGCACGAGCTGGCGCTCGACGTGGACGACCTTGTTGAGCTTCTCCACCATGTGGACGGGGATGCGGATCGTGCGGCCCTTGTCCGCGATCGCCCGCGTCACCGCCTGGCGGATCCACCAGGTCGCGTACGTGGAGAACTTGTAGCCGCGCCGGTAGTCGAACTTCTCGACCGCGCGGATCAGGCCGAGCGAGCCCTCCTGGATCAGGTCCAGGAACGACAGGCCGCGGCCCAGGTAGCCCTTCGCGATCGAGACGACGAGGCGCAGGTTCGCCTCGACCATCTCCTGCTTGGCGACCAGGTCGCCGCGCTCGATGCGCTTCGCGAGTGCGACCTCGCGATCCGCGGTGAGCAGCTCGACCTTGCCGATCGAGCGCAGGTAGAGCCGGAGCGAATCCAGGCTCGGCTCCACGGTCAGGTCGATCTCCGGCTTACGAGGCGCATCCGGCGCCTTTTCGCCCGCAGACGTAGACGGCTCGAACCGGCGAGACTCCGTCGTGGCCGGCTTGCCGTCAGACCCGACGACGTCGATGCCTTCGCCTTCGAGGAAGGCGTGCAGCTCGACGACCTGCTCCTTCGTGACCTCGACTTCCTCCAAACAGGAGGCGATCTGCTCGAAGGTCAGGAACCCCCGTTCCTGGCCTTCGGCGATGAGAGGGCGCAGCTCGTCGATCTCTTGGATCGCCGGCTCGCCCTCCAGCAGTGCTTCGGTCTTGGTGCCCAACCCCTCGTTCCTTCAAGGTGGAAATCGTCGAGCGACCTCGGTCCCCTCCCGAGGGAGGCCGCTCCCGCTATGTCTGGTACTGCGGTCCGACAATTCGCGACTGCGTCGCATTGGACGGGATCACGCCTGAAAGGTGTGTCTTCCGTGCCTCTCGGAGGTTTGTAGCACCGGAAACGAAGATCACTAGTACGGCCAGCATCCCCTTTTCGTCCAGTGCTGGCCGTACGGCTAGCCTCTATGGGTAGGCGTATGTCAGATTTCTCCCTCGTCGAGGACGTCCAGTCCCAGGCACCGACGCTGCACGTCTCGCTCTCGCGGGTCGGGGTCACGAACGTCGAGAAGGTCGTCCGGATCGGCGCCAACGGCACCGAGCGGCTCTACTGGGCGAAGCTGGACTGCTTCGTCGATCTCGGGCCCCTCCAGAAGGGCGCGCACATGTCGCGCTTCGAGGAGGTCGTCAACGACGCGATCCGCGAGGTCGTGCTCGCCGAGAAGGTCTTCCGCGCGGAGACGCTGGCCCATCACATCGCCGAGAGGGTCCGCGACCGGCAGGGCGCGCGGCGAGCCGAGGTCCGGATCGAGGCGCGCTACCCGGAGCACAAGCCCGCCCCCGTCTCCGGGATCGAGACGCAGGAGCTCTACACGCTGCTGGGGACCGCGGTCGCCTCGGAGGCCGGCACCCGGCGGCTGATCGGCGTCCGCGCCCAGGGGATCACGGCATGCCCGTGCGCGCAGGGGCTCGTGCAGGCGAGCTCACGCGAGCGGCTGCTCGCCGACGGGTTCAGCGAGGACGAGGTCGAGCGCGTCTTCGAGGCGGTCCCCGTCGCCACCCACAACCAGCGCGGGCTGGGCACGCTGCACATCGGCTGCCCGGAGGACTGCGCGACCGACATCGACGCCGAGCGGCTCCTGAAGGTCGTCGAGAACTCGATGTCCTCGGAGATCTACGAGCTGATGAAGCGCTCCGACGAGGGCGCGGTGGTCGAGAAGGCCCACCGGCGCCCGCGCTTCGTCGAGGACTGCGTGCGCGAGTCGATCCGCGGCGTGCTCGACGACTTCCCCGAGCTCACCGACAAGCCACTTCGTGCTCGCCCGCCAGGAGAACCTGGAGACGATCCACCAGCACAACGTGGTCGCCGAGCACTACGGCCTGCTCGGGGAGCTGCGCCGCGAGGCCGCCTCGGGCGAGACCGCCGAGCGTCAGGTCTCGATGCGCGAGTGGCTCGCCGGACGCGAGTGAATCAGCGTCCGGAAGTTGAAGAAGTAGTCCAGCGCTGACGCGACGGTGATGATCACCGTCACGTAGACCAGCCCGTCGACCCACAGCGGCCGGCCGTCGACGATGATCAGCGCGAGGACCATCGCGATCTGGGCGAACGTCTTCGCCTTGCCGAAGTTCGAGGCGGGGATCACCTCGCCGTGCTCCATCGCGAGCTGCCGCAGGCCGGTGACCGCGAACTCGCGGGCGATGATCACCATCGCCACCCACGCCTCCAAGCGGTCGAGCGAGACGAGCGACACCAGCGCGCTGGTCACGAGCAGCTTGTCGGCGAGCGGGTCCATCAGCTTCCCGAACGTCGTCACCTCCTTGTTGCGCCGGGCCATCCAGCCGTCGAGCACGTCGGTGAAGCTCGCGAGGATGAACACGGCTGCGGCGAGCGCGTCGCCGATCTCCAGGCCCGACAGCAGCGCCGCCACGACGACGGGCACGAGCAGGATCCGGAAGACCGTCAGGAGGTTCGGGACGTTGACCTCGAACATCAGCCGCAGCGGCGGACCGCGAGCCGCACGGCTCGCGAGCGCCCGGACCGCGGCACGAACCGGACGCGGACGCGCGTGCGGGCCCGCGTGAGGTCGTAGCGGGCCCGGAACTTCGAGCGCGACAACCGGGCGGCGCCGCGCGCGCGGGCGAACGTCGCACGGCGCAGCAGCGCCGACGGCGCCACGCGGACGCCCTGGCGCTTGGCCTCGACGATCAGCACCGTGACGTCGCCGTCGCACATCGAGCGCACCTGGACGCGGCCGCGGCCGATGCGCCGGCTCGCGGTGGGCGCCTGCGACGGCGCGAACCGGGTGACGAGGATGTCCTTGTCGCCGGCGCACGGCGGCGACACCGCGGCCGTCGGGGCCGGCGGCGGCCTCGAGCTCCCACGGGCTGCGTGCCCAGGCGGCTGGCCTCGACCTCGGAGGACCACAGCGTGCCGCCGTCCGTGGAGGTCGCGTAGTACAGGAAGCCGTCCTCCGTGCGCAGCGCCGACAGCCGGCCGGCGCCGCCGGTCACCAGCTCGAAGTCGTTGTTGAGGTCGTCGGACGTCACGCGCACCGGCTTGCCCCACGCGGCGCCGTTCAGCCGCCGGGCGTGCAGGCCGTTGGCCTCGCCCGTGGGCTCGAACAGCCCGATCGTGCCGTGGGCGTCCGAGGCGAGCTCGGGCTGGCGCTCGCCCGGCAGGTCGTTCAGGCGGAGCCAGTTGGCGGCGAAGTTCGGGTCGGCGCCGCCGGGCAGCCTCCACGAGACGGTCTCCGCGGCGTCCGAGCCGGCGGCGATGACGTCGGCGCCCGCCCCGGTCACGTCGTTGAACTGGCCGGCCAGCACGTCGCTGAGCACGGAGCCCTCGGTGCCGGCGCCCGAGCCGTCGGGCGAGACGACGCCCGCCTGCAGGGAGATGCCGCTCGACGAGCGCGAGCGTCCCGTTCGGCCCTGGCACGGCCTGCTCGAACGAGTTCCCGGAGATCTGGTGCGCCGGGCCGAAGGTACGGCCGCCGTCGACCGACCGCGCCAGGTAGGTCGAGTAGTCGTTGGCGACGTTGCGCGGGACGATCGCGTCGACGATGTCCGGCGTCCAGGCGACGAGGCTGACCCGGCTGCGGTTGAAGCCCTCGCCCGGGAAGGCGACGGTGGCCACCGTCTCGCACGCCTTGGCCTTGGCCGGGAGGCGGCAGACCTGCACCGAGTCGCTGGGCCCGTAGGTGTCGAGCTGCCAGCCGATGTAGGCGGTGCCGATGCCGTCCATCGCCACGCCGGGGTTCTGGCCCGTTCCCGCGGCGAATACCGCGCCCTGCGCCGGGGCCGCGAGGGCCAAGGCGAAGAGGGCGATGAGGACCGTCAAGCGCCGCACCCGGCGCATCCTAGCCCGCGACGGCCGCTCCTGTGCGCGCGTCCTCCAGGACGACCATCGCGGCGTTGCGGCCGTTGAGCGCGATCACGCTCCCGCCAGGGTGCGTCGCGGCGCCGCACAGGTAGAAGGACGGGACCTCCGTGCGCGGCGTCAGCCGGTGCTCCCACATCTGCCCGGGCATCACGTCGCCCTGGAAGATGTGGCCGCCGGTGAGGCCGATCCGCTCCTCGATGTCGGGCGGCCCGAGCACCTCGTGGTGCGCCAGGCAGTCCTCGAAGTCCGGCGCGAAGCGGGAGATCAGGTCGATGAACTGGCGGGCGACCTCGTCGCGGCGGGAGTTCCAGTCGCCGTGGTCGAGGTCGTAGGGCGCGTACTGGCCGAACACGCTCATGAGGTGCTTGCCGGCGGGGGCCGGGCTGGAGTCGTAGCCGGTCTGGACGTAGATCTCGCCGAACCCGACGGCGGGGGCGCCGGCGCGGGCGCGCTCGAAGTCGCGCTGGGCGTCCTCCATCCCGGTCGTGACGTCGACGCTGGCGCGGGCGGGGAACGTCTCGCCGGGGGCGGCCGTCCAGTTGGGGAGCCGGTCGAGCGCGGCGTTGAACTTCACGACCGGGCTGTGCAGCTCCCACGCGTCGAGGCGCTGCGCGTAGGTGGCCGGGATGTCGTCGCCGAGCAGGCGGCGGGCGATCTTCGGGTCGGCGTTGCAGATCACGGTGCGGGCGCGGATGCGCGTGCCGTCCTCCAGCGTGACGCCCTCCCCCGGGTCGATCTCGGACACCGGCACGCCGGTGGCGAGCATGGCGCCCGCCTCCTGGGCGGCGTCGGCGATCGCGAAGGAGATCATCCCCATGCCGCCGCGCACGTAGCCCCACACCGGGCCCTGGCCCTCGAGGTCGCCCTGGAAGTGCATGAGCTTCACCGACGCGGTGCCCTTGTCGCGCGGGCCGGCGAAGGTGCCGATGATGCCCTGGCCGAACAGCGCGTCCTTGAGGCGCTGGTCGGAGATGTACTCGTCGAGCACCTCGGCGATCGAGGCCTCGAAGACGATGTCGATCATCGCCTGCTCGCCGCGCAGCATCTCCTCGAGCTCCGCGCGCGACGGGGAGTCCCCGACCCAGCTGTCGCGCGCGCCGGTGCGCAGGCGCTTGCGGACCTCGTCGAAGATGTGCTCGTAGGCCCAGTAGCCCTCGATGTCCTTGGCCGACAGCCCGAGGGCCTTGAGGTCCTGGTTGGTGTGATCGTCGTCGAGCCACTGGCCGAAGCTCGAGCCGTCCTCGAACGGGACCCACAGGTTCGGGTCGGCGACGTCGAAGTGCAGGCCGCGCCGCTTGAGCTGGAGCTCGTCGATCACCAGTTGGTCGAGCAGGCCGACGACGTAGGCGCACGGGCTGACCACGTAGGCGGGGTCGCTGAACGGGCGCTCCAGCGTGCAGGCGCCGCCGAGCCGCTCGCGGCGCTCGAGCACGAGCACCGACTGGCCGGCGCGCGCCAGGTAGGCGGCGCACGTGAGGCCGTTGTGGCCGCCGCCGACGATCACGGCGTCCCAGTGGCGCGCCGCGAGCTCCGACACCGGGGCGGGCAGGCCGACCTCGCCCAGCTGCTGCGCGATGGCGTTCATGCGATCTCCTTTGCGACGGCGTCGACGACGACGGCGCCGCGCTCGTGGACGAGGACGGGGTTGCACTCGATCAGCTCGAGGTGCTCGACGCGCGCGATCGCGGCCGCGAGCTCGGCGGCCGCCTGCAGGTCGCGGCCCGCGAGCAGCGGCGCGCCTCTGAGGCTCTTGATCGCGGCGAGGATCCGGGGGACGTCGGCGGGAAGCGGGACGACGGCGACGTCGTCGAGCACCTCGGCGTGGACGCCGCCGAGCCCGACGATCAGCGCGGGGACGACAGCGTCGCGGCGGACGGACACGAGCAGCTCGGCGCCGGGCGCCGCCATCCGCTCGACGAGCAGGTGCGAGTCGCCGTTCGCGATCGCCCGCCACGCGTCGCGCACCGCGCGCTCGTGGGCGAGGTTCAGCGCCAGCCCGCCGTTCGCGGTCTTGTGCAGCAGCCCGGCCTGCGAGCGCTTCAGCGCAACGGGCCCGCCCAGCTGCGCGAGCGCCGCCACCGCGTCGTCCTCCCCGGCGGCCAGCCGCCCCTCCACCACCGGCACCCCGGCCGCACGCAGCAGCGCCTTCGCCTCATGCTCGGCCAGCCAGCCACCAGCGGGGTCAGATCTTGCATTCGAGCACCGAATGCTCGAATGCAAGATCTGACCCCCAATGGCTCTCAGGCGGGGGGGTCGGGGGGTGGGGTGGCGAGGGCGGCGGCGGCCGCGATCCCGGCGCGGAGGCCGGCGACGGCCGGGACGCCCGCGTCGGCGAAGCGGGCCGCGGCGTCGTCGTCGAGCAGCTCGGGCAGCGTGGAGGCGACGAGCACGCCGACGTCGCTGGCCTCGGCGCCCGCGAGGATGCCTCGTGCGTGGGCGGCCCAGGACTCGCCCTGGTAGCCGTCGAGGCCCGGCGGCTGGTCGAAGCAGACGAGCGTCTGGCCGACGCCGGGGTCTGACCCCACCGTGCGCAACAGGTCGCGCTGGATGTCGACGTCTCCCCAGATCAGGGCCGTGTGGTCGAGCGGGTTGGCCGCGGTCGCGGCTTCGGGGAGCCGCTCGCGCAGCGCCGCCGACGTCTCCCCCGAGAACGCCGGCAGCGCCACGCCGCGCCGGGCCGCCTCGTCGGCAGCCAGCCCGGAGTCCCCGCCCGAGCACGTGAGCACCGCCAGGCCCGCCGAGCGCGGGCGGGAGCCGCGCGCCGCGAGCGCCTTGGCGAGCTCGAGCAGCTCGTGCACGTCGTCCGCCCACGCCGCGCCCGCCTCCTCCATCAGCGCGCGGAACACGCGGTGGTCGCCCGCGACCGAGCCGGTGTGCGCCGCGGCCGCCGCCGCTCCCACCTCGGACGCGCCGACCTTGAGCACCGCGACGCGCACGTCGCGCTCGGCGCACCGCGCCAGCGCCTCGCACAGCGCGGCGCCGTCGCCTGCCGCCTCGAGCAGCAGCGCGATCGAGCGCACGCCCTCCTCGTCCGCCAGCGCGGAGACCCAGTCGGCGGCGGTGACGACCGCCTCGTTGCCTGACGAGATGGCCGTGTGGAGGCGGCGCGTGGCGAGCGCGTTGACGGCGAGGTTGCCGCTCTGGGAGACGAGCGCGACGTGGCCCCGCGGGCCGGGGACGAGCGCGTCGCCCCACAGCGCCGCACCGGCCACCAGACCGTCGCAGTTGGGCCCGCACACCGGCAGCCCGTGCCGGGTGGCGGACGCGGCGAGCTCGGCTTCCAGGTCGCCCCCGGACGACTCGCCGAAGCCCGCCGCGTACACCACTGCTCCCCCACATCCGAGTGCGCCCGCCTCCTCGATCACCGCGGGCACGCCGCCCGCCGGGATGGCGACCACGACCGCGTCGGGCGGCGACGGCAGCTCGCCCAGCGACGGGAAGCACGGCCGGCCGTGCACAGACTCGCGCCGCGGGTTCACTCCCCACACCTCGCCGCGGTAGCCGGTCGCCTCGAGGTTCAGGAACGTCTGGTTGGCGTAGGTCTCCGGGCGGTCCGATGCGCCGACGATCGCGACGGAGCGGGGATGCAGGAGCCGGTCGAGGTTCAATGGATCGTGCGCTCGACGCCGCGGCGCTCGAGCGCGCGGGCCACGATCAGCCGCTGGATCTCGCTCGTGCCCTCCCAGATCCGGTCCACCCGCAGCTCGCGCAGGAAGCGCTCGGCGACGTTGGAGCGCAGATAGCCGCGGCCGCCGAACACCTGCACGCAGCGGTCCGCGCACCGGTACGCCGCCTCGCTGACGAACAGCTTCGCCATCGAGGCCTTCGCGTGCACCACCTTCGGGTCGGCGCCCTCGTCGGCGAGCCGCGCCACCTCGAGCCCGAGCGCACGGCCGGCGGCCGCGTCGGCCGCCGAGTCGGCGAGCGGGAACGAGACGCCCTGGTGGTCGAAGATCCGCGCGCCGCCCTGCTCGCGCTCCAGCGCCCACGCGGTCGCCTCCTCCAGCAGCCGCCACATCGCGCCGACGCCACGGGCGGCGATGCCGATCCGCTCCTCGGTGAACCACGCGCGCTGCAGCGCGTCGCCCGCGCCGAGCCCGCCGATCACCGCGTCGTCGCCGACCTCGACGCCGCTGAAGCGGATCGTCGGGTGCCCGTGCGGATAGGTGTGCGTGAACGCGGGGTCCTCGACGACCGTGATGCCCGGCGCGTCGCTCGGGACGAGGAACAGCGTCGGCCCCTCGTCGGTCAGCGCCATCACGATGAACACGGAGGCGACCGTCCCGTAGGTGACGAACCACTTCTCGCCGTCGATCACCCAGCCGCCACCGGCGCGCCGCGCCCGGGTGGCGATCCCGGAAGGATCCGACCCCGCGCCCGCCTCGGTGACCGCGTACGCGTCGTGCAGCTCGCCGCGCAGCGCGGGGCGCAGCCAGCGGTCGATCTGCTCGGGGGAGCCGGAGGCGAGCACGTTGTACGCCGTCGGGACGTGCCAGGACAGCGCGTTGGTGGAGCGCCCGTACTGCTCCTCGACGAGGAACCACTCGGTCTTCGTCCAGCCCTGGCCGCCGTGCTCGACCGCGTGCAGCCCGCCGGCCAGCCGGGCGGCGACCGAGGCGGCCTTGATGCGCGCGACGGCGTCCTCGGTGATCCGGCCGAGCTCCGCGTCCTCCTCGAGCGGGATCAGCTCCCGCTCGACGAACTCCCGCGCCCTGACCGCGGGCGCATCGACGGCGGTGGCCGTCACGCCGGAACCGCCTCTTTGTTCCGCCGGCGGAGCCGCTTCCAGCGCCGGTCGTGGAGCACCTTCTTGGCCGCGTTGTGCCCGCCGGCCGCCATCACGCCGCCGCCGGGATGCGTGCCCGCGCCGCACAGGTACAGGCCGTCGACCGGCGTCGAGTACTGCGCCAGGGCCGGCGACGGGCGCATGAACGCCATCTGGTCCAGACCCTGCTCGCCCTGGAAGATCGAGCCGCCGACGAGCCCGAAGATCCGCTCCAGGTCCGGCGGCGCGAGCACCTCGTGGTGGACGACAGCGTCCTTGACGTTCGGGGCCACCACCGCGACCTGGTCCAGGCACCGCTGGCCGTAGGCCTCGCGCTCGCCCTCGGGCCAGCCGGCCTCGTCCCACGGCCCGTACTGGGTGAACATCGTCATCACCGTCGCGCCGTCGTCGGTGAGCGACGGGTCGATGGTGGTCGGGATCTCGACCTCCAGGTACGGGGACGCGGCCGGCTTGCCGCGCACCGCGTCCTGCCAGGCGCGCTCGAGGTAGTCGATCGAGGGGCAGAAGGCGACGCCGGAGCGCAGCAGCAGCGCCCGGTCGGCGTCGCTGAAGTTCTCGTAGCGCGGCGGCTCCGAGAGGACCCAGTTGACCTTCACCGAGCCGCCGCGGGTCTTGTAGCGCTCCAGGTCCTCGACGACCTCGGCCGGGAAGTGCTCCCTGCCGGTCATCTCGAGCACCGTCGTCTGCGGATGCGCGCCCGAGACGACCACCGGCGCCCGAAGCTCCTCGCCGGTCGAAAGCGTGACGCCGGTCGTATGCCCGTCGCGCACGTCGATCGAGACGACCTCCGCGTCGGTCCGGATGACCGCGCCCGACGCCTCGGCGCTACGCGCGATCGACATCGAGATCGCGCCCATGCCGCCCTTCACGTGCCCCCACAGCCCCGGCACGCCGTCGATCTCGCCGAGCGCGTGGTGGAGCAGGTTGTAGGCCGTGCCCGGCGTGCGCGGGCCGGCCCACACGCCGACCACGCCGGTCGAGGCCATCGAGCCCTTGAGCAGGTCGTCCTCGAACCAGTCGTCGAGGAGGTCGCCGACCGACATCGTCATCACGCGGTAGAAGGCGTGCACGTCGCGCTTGGACAGCCCGGCGGCCCGCGCGCCCTCGCGCATCAGCGACAGCAGGTCGCCGGGGCGCTTGGAGCCCAGCATCGGCGGCGGGCGCAGCATCAGCGGGCGCAGGAAGCCGGCCATCTTGTCCAGCAGCTCCTCGAACCCCGGGTACGCCTCGGCGTCCTTGCGCGAGCGCTTGGCGATCGACTCGCACGTCGGTCTTGAGGTCGTTGTGGAAGAAGATCGCGCGCCCGTCCTCGTCCATCGCCGCGTACGCGGGGTCGAGCGGGTGGGGCTCGTAGCCGAAGTCCTTCAGCCGCAGGTCCTCGACGACCTTCGGCTGCAGCAGCGAGACGACGTAGCTGGCGCGCGACACGCGATGGCCCGGCCACAGCTCCTCCGTGACGCACGCGCCGCCGAGGATGTCGCGCCGCTCGAGCACGCACACGCGCAGGCCGGACTTGGCGAGGTAGGCGGCCGCGGTGAGGCCGTTGTGGCCGCCGCCGACCACGATCGCGTCGTAGACGTGGGCCGCACCGTTCGAACGAAGGCTCATGGCCGCCACCCTACGACGAACTGACCATGTAGTCAAACGCACGAACTAGTGATAGATTCCGCGCCATGACGCCGTTCACCGCCGAGGAGCTCGCTCCCACCCTGCGGCCTCTGCTGGAGGCCTCGCTGCTGCCGCCGCGCGCCTATACGGACCCCGAGGTCGCCGACTGGGAGGCCGAGCACCTGTTCCTCGGCGGCTGGATCTGCGTCGGCCACGCCTCCCAGGCGAGCGAGCGCGGGCAGTTCATCACCCGCCGGATCGGCAAGGAGAACGTCTTCTTCATCGGCGACGGCGAGGGCGGCACGCGCGGCTTCCACAACGTCTGCAAGCACCGCGGCGCCCGGCTGCTCGACAAGCCGGAGGGCAAGGTCTACCGGCTGCAGTGCCCGTACCACGCGTGGACCTACGGGCTGGACGGCGCGCTGAAGTCCGCGCCCCACACCACCGAGCTGATCGACTTCGACCCGGGCTGCCACGGCCTCACGCCCGTGCGGACGGAGGTCGTCGAGGGGCTGGTGTTCTGCGACGTGTCCGGCGAGGCGCCGCCGATCGAGGAGCACCTCGGCTCGGTGCGCGAGCAGCTCGCGCGCTACCGGCTCGGCGAGCTCCGGCGCGCCTCGGAGATCACCTACGACGTCGCCGCCAACTGGAAGGCGATCGTCCAGAACTACAGCGAGTGCCTGCACTGCCCGGGCGTGCACCCGGAGCTCAACCGCCTGAGCCACTACATGTCCGGCGACGAGTACGACGGCCCCGGCCTGTGGTGCGGCGGCTCGATGACGCTCAACGACGAGGTCGAGACGATGGCCACCGACGGCGGGCACCTCACCCGCCCGCCGATCCAGGGCATCGAGGGCGACGCGCTGCGCGACGTCCTGTACTTCGCGATCTTCCCCAACTGCCTGATCTCGCTGCACCCGGACTACGCGATGCTGCACACCCTGTGGCCGGACGGCCCCGGGCGCGTGACGATCACCTGCGAGTGGTTCTTCGAGCCGGCGACGATCGCCCGCGAGGACTTCGACCCGTCCGACGCCGTCGAGTTCTGGGACATGGTCAACCGCCAGGACTGGGAGGTGTGCGAGCTCACCCAGAAGGGGATCGGCTCGCGGGGCTACTCCCGCGGCCGCTACACCGACTCCGAGCTGACGGTCCACAACTTCGACGTGATGGTCGCCGAGGCGTACCTCGAGCGGAGTCCAGTGGCGACGTGAGCGCGGGCAACCGCGAGCGGATCCTCGACGCGGCGGTCCGGCGGATCGCGTCCGACGGCATCGACGCGGTGCGGATCGCCCGGATCGCGATGGACGCCGGCGTCTCCACCGGCCTCGTCCACTACCACTTCGCCACCCGCGAGGACCTGCTCGCCGAGGCGCTCGAGCACTCCTTCGAGGACGCCGGCGACGTGGGCGGCACGACCGACCTGCGGGCGATGATCGACTCCTGCCTGCCGCTGCCCGGCGAGCAGGAGCGCGACTGGGTCCTGTGGGTGGAGCTGTGGCTGCGCGCCGTTCGCCACCCGGAGCTGCGCCCCACCGCCGCGAAGCTCTACGCGCGGATGCAGGAGTGGTTCGCCACCGCGATCGAGGGCCATGGGCACGACCCCGACGAGGCCCGCGCGATCGCCGACCGCGTGCTGGCCCTGATCGACGGCTACGGCGTGCGAGCGCTGCTCGGCGACCCGGGCATGCCGCTCGAACGGGCGCGGGAAGAGGTGTGGAGCGCACTTGCGAGGGACCTCGGGCTTGCACCCGCCGACAGCCGAGGTTAGGTTTCCTGAATGGCGGTTCGGCTTTGAGCCCGCGCCCCACCCTCGGCCACGTCAGGCGGCCGGCGATCCTCGCGGCAGCCGCTGAGGTCATCTCCGAGCGCGGCGTCGTCGGGACCCGGATCGCGGACGTCGCCGCCCGGGCGGGCACCAGCGCCCCTGGCGTCCTGTACTGGTTCGAGTCCAAGGACCAGCTGCTGTCCGAGGCGCTGGTCTACAGCGACGACCGCTTCTACGAGCTGATGGCGGACGAGCTGTCGCACGCGGAGAGCGCGCTCGAGCGGCTGAGGATCCTGATCGCGCACTGGCCCGCAGAAGGCGACGGCGAGACGGTGCTGTGGATGGAGATGTGGGTCCACTCGCTGCACGACGCCGACCTCGCGGCCACGCGCGAGCGCCTGGACGGGCGCTGGCGCGAGGCACTGGCGGACGTCATCCGAGAGGGCCAGGCCGATGGGGAGTTCGGCCCCGCGGACGCCGACGAGCTCGCGCTCGTGCTCGGCGCACTGATGGACGGCTTCGCGATCCAGCTGGCGCTGCGCGATCCCGCGGTCACCGCCGCAAGGGTCCGCGAGCACTGCCTCGCGTTGGCCGAGGACCGGTTACGAGGGGGGACGATGTGGAACGGGATCTGAGCCGCAGGGACCTGCTGCGCACGGGGGCCGGCGCGGCGCTCGCCGTCGGCCTGGCCGGGTGCGGCGTCGGCACGGGTGAGAGCAGCGGCGGCGAGGAGGCCAAGAAGGCCACCGAGAAGGTCGTCAAGGCCGAGCCGGACGGCGACCTCGTCTACTTCAACTGGTCCGAGTACCTGGACCCGAAGCTGATGAAGAAGTTCGAGAAGCAGTTCGGCGTGAAGGTGCGCGAGTCCAACTTCGACTCGATGCAGGGCATGATGGCCAAGCTGCGCTCGGGCAACCGCTACGACGTCATCTTCCCCAGCTCGGAGTGGGCCGACCGCCTGCGCAAGGCCAACCAGCTGCTGCGCATCGACAAGGGCCAGCTCCCGAACGCGGACGCGGTCTACGACTACTTCGCCAGCCCCTGGTACGACCCGGACGCCGACCGCACGATCCCGTACGCGATGTACGCCACGGGGCTGATCTACCGCAAGGACAAGCTCGGCGACCTGAGCGGCTCGTGGAACGACATGGGCCTCGAGGAGGCCAAGGGCCGCGCCTACCTGCTCGACGACTACCAGGAGGTGATCGCCGCCGGGAACCTGGTGACCGGCGCGGACCTCAACGACACCGACCCGTCGCAGGTCGACAAGGCCAAGGAGTGGGCGCTCGACCTCAAGCCGAAGCTGCGCGGGTTCTCCACCGACGACGTGCAGAACATGGTCAACGGCAACGCCTGGCTGCACCACGGCTGGAACGGCGACGTGATCAACATCCGCAACCAGGTCGACAAGCCGGAGAACTACTCCTTCCAGAAGTGCAAGGAGGGGATCCCGCTGGGCACGGACTGCTTCGCGGTCCCGGCCAACGCCGAGCACCCCGGCACCGCGCTGGCGTTCATCAACTTCATCCTCGAGCCCGAGAACGCCTCCACGAACATCGAGTACATGGGCTACCCGATGCCGTACACGGGGCCCGACGAGACCTTCGCGGGGCTCGTCAAGGACGACCCCTCGATCAACGTGACCGTCGACGACCTCGAGAACGGCCAGCAGTTCAAGAACCTCGGCGCCGCGGGCCGCCGGGTGTGGGACCAGGCCTGGACCGAGATCAAGGCCGGCTGAGTTGAGCGACAGGTTCGCAGCCCGCTTCCTGATCCCGGGGGGCCTGTGGCTGCTGCTGTTCTTCGCGGTGCCGCTGGGCATCGTGGTCGTGCTGTCGTTCGGCACCCCGGGCGAGCTGGGCGGCGCGGTCTACGACTTCAACCCGGACAACTACTCGCGCGCGTTCGACCCGCTGTTCGTCCCGGTGCTGCTGCGCTCGGTCGGCTTCGCGCTCGCCACCGTCGCGCTGTGCCTGCTGCTCGGCTACCCGGTCGCCTACTACATCGCCCGCTTCGGCGGCGCGTACAAGCACGTGCTGATCGCGCTCGTGGTGCTGCCCTTCTTCGTCAACTACCTCGTGCGCACGTACGCGTGGGTGGCGATCCTCTCCGACGAGGGCGTGCTCAACGGCCTGCTCGGCGACCTCGGCCTCGAGCCCGTGCGGTTCGTCAACACGCCGTGGGCGGTGATCGGCGGGCTCGTCTACGGCTACCTGGCGTTCATGATCCTGCCCGTCTACGCGGCGCTGGACCGGATGGACCCGTCGCTGATCGAGGCCGGCAAGGACCTCTACGGCTCCGGCTGGCAGACGTTCTGGAACGTGACGTGGCCGACGACCTTCCAGGGCGTGCTGGCCGGGACGGTGCTGGTGTTCCTGCCGGCGGTCGGGCGACTTCGTGAGCGCGCAGCTGCTCGGCGGGCCGGAGACCTACATGATCGGCAACCTGATCCAGCAGCAGTTCTTCGGCGCCGAGGACTGGCCGTTCGGCGCGGCGCTGACCACGGTGATGATGCTGTTCCTGCTCGTGTGGATGGTCTTCTACCTGCGCTCGGCGGCGCGGGCGACGAGGGAGGGGGCGGCGTGAACGGCTACGACAAGCCGCGCTTCCTGCGGATCTACGTCGCGGTCTTCTTCCTCGTCCTGTTCCTGCCGATCCTGCTCGTCGTCGTCTTCTCGTTCAACAACCGGCGCTCGCTGCAGCGCTTCGGCGGGTTCTCGACCGAGTGGTACACGCAGTTCTTCCAGAACGAGTCGCTCACGGGCTCGCTGGTCGCCAGCCTGGAGATCGCGTTCGTGACGATGATCGTCGGGACGTTCCTCGGCACGGTGCTGGCGTTCGGGCTCGTGCGGGCGCGGACCCGCTGGTCCGGGCACGCGCCAACGTGCTGATGCTGATCCCGCTCGTGACGCCGGAGATCGTGGCCGGCGTGTCGGCGTTCCTGCTGTTCACCCAGCTCGGGCTGCGGCTGTCGCTGCTGACGATCATCATCGCCCACATCACGTTCTCGATCTCCTACGTGACGGTGGTCGTGCGCGCGCGGCTCGCGAGCCTGGGGCCGGAGGTGGAGCAGGCGGCGATGGACCTCGGCGCGACCCAGATGCAGACCGTGCGGCTCGTCGTGCTGCCCGCGCTGTGGCCGGCGATCCTCGCCTCGGGGCTGCTGGTGTTCGCGCTGTCCTTCGACGACTTCGTGCTGTCGTTCTTCACCACGGGCGAGTCGCCGCAGCCGCTGCCCGTGCGCATCTGGTCGGCGATCCGCTTCGGCGTGACGCCCACCATCAACGCGATCGGGACGCTGATGCTGGCGATCTCGACGCTCGCGATCCTGCTCGCGATCGCGCTGCCGAGAGTGTTCGGGCGGCGCGAGAGCGGGCTCGGCGTCCTGCTGGCGAGGGAGTGATGAGCGCGTGAGCGAGGCGGTCCGGTTCGACGCGGTGACGAAGCGCTTCGGGAGCCACGAGGCGGTCTCGGACCTGCAGCTGACGATCGAGCAGGGCGAGTTCTTCTCCCTGCTCGGCCCGTCGGGCTGCGGGAAGACGACGACGCTGCGCATGGTCGCCGGCTTCGAGCGCCCCAGCGAGGGCGAGGTCTTCCTCGACGGCGAGCCCGGTGGCCGCGGTGCCGCCGTTCAAGCGCAACGTCAACACGGTGTTCCAGAGCTACGCGCTGTTCGACCACCTCGACGTGCAGGGCAACGTCGCGCTTCGGGCTCAAGCGGCGCAAGGTCGGCAAGGAGGAGATCGCGACGCGGGTCGCGGAGGCGCTGGAGCTCGTGCAGCTCACAGGCCGCGAGCGCTCCCGGCCGTCCGAGCTCTCAGGCGGCCAGCGCCAGCGCGTCGCGCTGGCCCGCGCGCTCGTCAACCGCCCGTCGGTGCTGCTGCTCGACGAGCCGCTCGGCGCGCTCGACCTCAAGCTGCGCAAGCAGATGCAGGTCGAGCTGAAGGCGATCCAGCGCGAGGTCGGCATCACGTTCCTCTACGTCACGCACGACCAGGAGGAGGCGCTCGCGATGTCCGACCGGATCGCGGTCATGGACCAGGGCGTCGTGCAGCAGTGCGGCAGCCCGGAGGAGGTCTACGAGCGCCCCGCCGTGCCGTTCGTGGCCGGCTTCATGGGCATCTCCAACCTGATGGAGGGCACCGCCGAGGGCGAGGGCGTGCGGCTCGCGACCGGCGACCTGTGCGCGGCTCCCGTGCCGGACGACTGCGCGGCGGGCGCCACCGTCCAGCTCTCCGTGCGGCCCGAGAAGATCTGGCTCGACTCGGCCGAGGACGGGATGGTGCGGCTCGCCGGCACGATCGCCGAGCGCGTCTACGTCGGCACGGCGACGCAGGTGATCGTCGAGCTGGCCGGCGGCGTGCGGATCATCGCGCTCGAGCAGAACACGGACCGCGCCCGCGACGACGATCGTTGGGAGATCGGCGAGCAGCGTCACGGTCGCGTGGCGCCCCGAGCACTCGCTGGTGCTGCGCTAGAGGGCGACCGTCCCGTCGACGCACGTGACCGTGCCGCCGCCGACCCACACCGTGCCGTCGGCGTCCTGGGAGACGTGCACGCGCCCGCGTGTTCTGGCGGGCCACGTAGGGCGCCGTCACCCGTCCGGTGCGCAGCAGCCACTGGGCGACCGAGGCGTTGAGGCTCCCGGTCAC
This sequence comes from uncultured Solirubrobacteraceae bacterium, assembly GCA_963723395.1. Lineage (GTDB taxonomy): Bacteria > Actinomycetota > Thermoleophilia > Solirubrobacterales > Solirubrobacteraceae > DATFQI01. Next base: position 141,590 of record CAVRQL010000022.1, read on the forward strand.
CGGGTCCTCGTCCATCGCCGCCGTCCTTGTGCGCGAACGCGCGGAGCTCGGGCGTGCCGTCGGGGTGCAGGCCGACGACGCCGACCTCGAGATCGTCGTAGCTCGGGCGGACGGCGAGGACCGCCTCGGCGTCGGCCAGCAGCGCGGCGACCCAGCCCGGGCCGTTGTCGGCCCACTCCGCGTCGACGATCTCCTCGCGCCCGACGCCGAGCACCGCCGCGACGCGGTCCAGCGTCTCGTCGTCGACCGGCCCGCCGCGCAGCAGCGGGGGCGCGGCGAACGCGAGCCGGCCCTCGATGCGGCGGATCGGGACGAGCCCGGCGCCGCACTCCTGCACGACGCGCTCGGGCGGCTCGCCGCCGCGCGCCTCGAGCCACGCGTGGCAGCTGCCGAGCGTCGGGTGCCCGGCGAACGGGAGCTCCTGCGACGGGGTGAAGATCCGCACGCGGTAGTCCGCCTCCGGCGACTCGGGCTCCACGACGAACGTCGTCTCGGACAGGTTCGTCCAGTGCGCGAAGCGCTGCATCGCCTCCGTGTCGAGAGCCGTCGGCGCCGAGCACGACCGCCACCGGGTTGCCGGCGTAGGGCTCCTCGGTGAAGACGTCGACCTGCTTGAACGGGCGCACTCAGGACTCACTTCCGCGGGCGCTGATGAACAGGGCGGTGCCGGCGAGCAGGAGCGCGAGCGCGGGGATCGCCTCGACCGGCGGCGTCTGCCCGAGCGCGAACGCCGCGATCAGCGCGGCGCCCGGCACGGTGAACAGCGTGGCGAGCGAGACCAGCGTCGGGCTGAGCGAGCGCAGGACGAGGTTGAAGGTGGTGTGGCCGACGAGCTGGCCCGCGACCATCAGCGCCACGATCTGCACCCAGTCGTCGGTGGAGTAGCCGCCCAGCGCCTGGCCCGTGGCGAGGCAGAGGATCAGCAGCACCGCCGAGCTCGTGCCGTAGCACGCCGTCGTGTAGGCGGCGGTCGGCAGGGCGCGGCGGGCGAAGCCGCCCGTGACGAGGTAGGCGCCGCCGAGCATGCCGGCGAGCAGCGCCAGCGCGTCGCCGGTCAGCGCGCGGCCGGAGAGGGAGAAGTCCACGCCGGTGATGAGCAGCACGCCGGTCAGCGCGACGCCGACCCCGAGCCACGCCCGCGCCGGGAGCCGCTCGCCGAGCACCCGCCCGATCACGCCGGCCCAGATCGCCTGGGAGCAGACCAGCGCGCTGGCGCTGGCCACGGACGTGTAGCGCAGGCTCGGCGTGAAGGCGGCGAAGTGCGCGCCGAGGAGCACGCCCCCGAGCACCGCCAGCCCGAGCGCCCGCCCGCGCAGGCGGCCGAGCTCGTCGCGCACGACCGCGACGCCGAGCACGATCGGCACGGACAGCACGTTGCGCCACATCGCGACGGCCAGCGCCGGCGCGGCGGTGGCGGCGATCAGCGCCGGCGCGATCGACGCGCCGATCAGCGCGAAGCCGAGCAGCGCGAGATCGTGCGCGGGCGGCGCTACGGCTTGAGCCGTCGACCTGTCGCGAACAGCCATACGCTCCAGGCGACGCACACCGCGGCGATCGCGGCGGTGACGCCCAGGGACAAGCACGACCGACACGTCGCTCGTGCCGAGGAACCCGTAGCGGATCGCGTTGATCAGGTAGAAGATCGGGTTCGCGTGGCTGAGCTCCTGCCACGGCGAGGGCAGCGAGTCGATCGAGTAGAAGACCCCGCCCAGGAAGCTCAGCGGCAGGAGCACCAGGTTGGTCACGAACGCGGTGTGGTCCCACGACTCGGCGTACACGCCGACGATCACGCCGAACGTGCAGAACAGGACCAGCAGCAGCGCGACCGCGAGGATCAGCACGAGCGGGTGCTCGACCGGCACGCCGGTGATCGGCGCGGCGATCGCGAACAGCCCGAGGCCGATCAGCAGCGCGCGCACGGCGCCGCCGACGTTGAGCGCCGAGGTTGACCTCCCACCCGCGCATCGGCGCCGCCAGCACGTCGTTGAGGTAGCGGTCGAAGCGCGCCTGGAAGACGGTCGCCGAGTTGTTGGCGTAGGCGGCCTGCGCCATGCCCATCGCGATCAGCCCCGGGACGATGAAGACGTCGTAGGAGACGCCGTCGATCTGCTTGATCCGCGAGCCGAGCGACAGCCCGAAGACGAGGATGAACAGCGCGCTGGAGAGGATCGGCGCGAGCACCGTCTGCGTCCACAGCTTCAGCACGCGGTTGACCTCGCGCCCGGAGAGGGCGATCAGGCCGCGGTGCTGGGCGAGGAGCTCGGACACCCCTTTGACACTAGAAGGGCCTGAGGGTCACGCCCGCGCTGGCGGCGACCACCAGCGCGATGGCCAGCAGGTCGACGGCGCCGAGCGCCTGGCCGAGGATCACGAACCCGGCCAGCGCGGCGACGGCCGGCTCGAGCGACATCAGCACGCCGAACACGCGCGCCGGGATCCGCCGCAGCGACTCCAGCTCGAGCGAGTACGGGATCACCGAGGAGGCGAGCGCGACCACGGCCGCCGGAGCCCAGCAGCGCCGGCTCGAGCAGGTCCGCGCCGCCCTGCGCGATCCCGGCCGGCGCGATCAGCAGCGCGCCCACCGCCATCGCGATCGCCAGGCCGCCCGCGCCCGGGAAGACGCGCGCCGGTGCGCGCCGACAGCGGGATGTAGGCCGCCCAGGCCGCCGCCGCGAGCAGCGCGAACGCGACGCCGGCGGCGTCCAGGCCGGAGGCGCCGAACGGGCTCGTGAGCAGCAGGATGCCGGCCGCGGCGAGCGCCACCCACACGAGGTCGAGCGCACGCCGCGACAGCGCGACGGCGAGGCCCAGCGGCCCGGCGAACTCGATCGTCACCGCGACCCCGATCGGGATGCGGTCCATGGCCGAGTAGATGGCCCAGTTCATCGTCGCCGAGCACGAGCCCGAACGCCACCGCGGTGGCCAGCTCCTCCCGCGCGTGGGCGCGCACGCGCGGGCGCCACCAGGCCAGCAGGACGACGGCGGCGATCGCGAGCCGGAGGAAGCTGGCTCCCGCCGGCCCGACGTCGTCGAACAGCGTGACCGCGAACGCCGCGCCGACCTGCAGCGACGCGATCGCCGCGAGGACGAGCGCGACGCCGCTAGAAGGTGACTTTGATGCGGTAGGCGAAGTGGTCCGAGCCGTTCTTGGGCAGCTCCTCGCACCGGGTCGTGCGCGATCCCCTCGGTCGCGTACATGTGGTCGAGCGGGACCCGCGGGCGCGCCGACGTAGGTCAGGCCCGGGATCCCGAGCGCCGTGCCGCGCCGGTTGAAGTCGCCCACGACGAACACGGGCAGCCCGGTCTGCCGCAGCTTCGCGACCTCCCGGCGGAGGACCCTGGCGTGCTTCTTCCAGCGCTTGCGGCGCTCGGGCTTCCCCGACCACGCCTTCGAGATGAAGTGCGTGTTGACGAAGAAGAACTCCGCGCCGGTCCTCTTCACGCGCAGCCGGACCCAGTTGACGTAGCGGGACGGGGTGACGAGCTTCTCGCCCTTGTGGGTGCGGATCGAGTCCTTGTCGACCAGCTTGAAGCGCTTCCGGAGCCAGGCGATCGGGACGTCGCCGGCGTCGCCCTTGGGCACGAAGCGGTCGTAGCCCGGCAGGCCGAAGCGCATCTCCATCTTGTCGCGCGGCTCGTTGACCTCCTGGAAGCCGAGCACGCCCGCGAACGGGGTGAACTGGGCCTTGCCCACGTACATGTTGTGGGTGCCGAAGAACAGCGAGGTGGCGGCGGATGCCGAGGCGGGGACCGCGGCGGCGAGCGCCGCCGCGGCGACCGTGACGGTCAGGAATCGGGTGAGTCTCACGCGGCTCGTGATTACCCCCGCCGGCCCCGCACCACGCTCCGCGAGTACTCCGGGTCGGCCTTGATCTGCTTGTCCGTGAAGCGCATCGGCAGCAACTTGCGCTGCGAGAACAGCCGCGTCTGGTCCGCGTAGTGCGGGGAGCGCGGGTTCTCGGACTGCGAGTAGGTCAGGACCGACTCGCCGAACGGGCGGCCCTTGGCGTCGAACCCGGCGGTCATCACGAACGACGAGCCCGTGTACGGGTCGTAGCGCCCGGCGTCGTCGCGGCGGGTGGAGATGATGTTGAAGCAGCCCTCCCCCTCCGAGCAGCCGGGGATCCCGATGCGCTCGGCGCCGCGCGGCTCGGCCTGCAGCTCGCCGAGCGGCACGTCGAGCGGGATGTTCTTGGCCCGCAGGTCGTCGACCGCGCCCGCGGATCGCGGTGATGATCGCGTCGCTCGAGGAGTCCAGGTCGCGCGGCGTGTTGACCGGGTCGGCCGGGTCGAACGGGACCTTCCACGGAACGCCGAGGTTCGCCAGCTGGCTCCACGTCTCGCGCCACAGCACGGCGCCGCGGGCGTCGGTCTGGGCGTGGCCGTTCCAGGCGGCGAGCACGCCGCACGCCTGGGCGAGGTCGGCGCCGCCGCGCGCCAGGCACGCCTCGACCACGGCCGGGCCGGGCGAGCTCGGACGGACAGGTTGCGGTTGCTGGTGAACACCTGCTGCAGCGTGTCGAGCGTGAAGCCCGCCGGCCCGAGGCCGTCGGTGCCGGCCAGCCGCTGCTCGGCCTGGACGAGCCCGAGCCGCGTGCGCAGCAGCCGGTTGCGTCCCCTCCGGGCCGATGATGCGCGGGAAGCCGCGTCAGGCGGAAGCGCGCGCTCGGCAGCCAGTAGGAGTCGTTGGAGTTCTCGACGTAGTCGCGCCGGGTCGCGCGCGGGCAGCGCCTTCGGCCCGAGGATGCCCTTGGCGGCGGCGTCCTTGTCGTTGCCCCACGCGCACGACTTGCGCGAGCCGTCGAGCAGGATCACGCTGCCCGCGGCGAGCAGGAGCTCCGCCTTCGGGCCGTTCGAGCAGGCCTTCTGCTTCGCCGCGTCGACGTTCGGGCACGACCGAGTCGTCGGCGTAGTAGGCGCGGCCGCGCCTTGTCGGCGGCGATCACGTTGACCCACGGGTTGCCCTGCACCTTCGCCGACGCGCGGCGCAGGCCGGCCGACCGACTTCGCGCGGTCGTACTCGAACCACTGCTGGAGCAGGCGGAAGTTCTTCGCGTTGACGTCGCCGAGCGCGTACGCGGTGTCGTTCGTCCACGTCAGCGTCGCGGCCGGGTAGGAGAGCACCGGCCCCCAGCGCGTCTCGTAGAACGTGTGCCGGCGGCTGCCGACCTTGACCGTGCGGCGCTTCATCTTCACGGCCTTGCCGTCGACGATGTAGCTCGTCGGGTCGCCCGGCTTGAGCTTGAGCTCGTACGGGGTGAAGCGGCGCGCGGTGGAGACCGTGTGGCTCCAGGCGACGTGCTTGTTGAAGCCGATGTTCACGGCCGGGACGCCCTGCAGCGCGGCGCCGATCGCGTCCAGCTTGCCGGGCACGGTCAGGTGGATCTCGTACCAGCGCTCGGAGCCCTGCCACGGGAAGTGCGGGTTGCCGAGCACGAGCGAGCGCACGCCGCGCGCGCCCTGCGAGCCGATGCCGTAGGCGTTGGAGCCGAGCGTGTGCTCCTCGCCCAGCACGGGGTCGCCGGCGAGCCGCGCGCGCAGCTCGTCGGCGCTGGGGAGCGCGGCGGCGCGCGACGCGGCGGCCTTCGGCGGCGCGGCGGCGACGATCTCGCGCAGGAAGTTCCCGGCGCTGGCGCGCAGGCCGAGCTGGTAGTAGCGCCGGTACATGTCGATCGGCTTGATCGGGCGCACCCACGCCTTGCCGCGGCACGTCGGGTCGGGCAGCTTGGCCGCGGCCGGTCTTCTTCAGGTAGGCGTTGTAGCCGGCCGCGAAGCCCTTGACGGTGTCGCGGACGGGCTTGCGAGGCGCGCTTGGACGAGCCGCTCGACGGTCTTCGCGTCCTTGATGCGCTGGTAGAAGAAGTCCGACTCGAGGTTGGTGCCGCGTCGGCGCCTCCGCGTCCGCGCCGAAGTAGCGCGTGCGCTGCGCGTTGACCGTGACCACGATGTCGGCCAGCTCGCACAGCTGGTCCTGGGCGTACGCGTAGCCGTAGCCGAAGCCGGCGAGCCGAAGTCGCGCGCCTTGACGTGCGGCACGCCGCCGGTGGTGCGGCGGATCTCGGCGCGGTAGTCGCGCTTGGCGGCGAGCGCCTGGGCGGGCGCGATGAGGACGGCCGCGAGGGCGAACGCGGCCACGAGGATGCGAGGCATTCGCGGGAGTCTGTCAGCGCGGGAGGAAGACGGTCTTGCCGCGGAGGTCCTCGACCACGTCGCCGGGCAGGTCGAGCGTCATCCCGAGGTCCTCGAGCGTGCTGAAGCCGCCGAGTTCCTCGCGCACCTTCACGATCCTGCTCGGCCTCCGCCCGGCCCAGCCCCGGCAGGCGCTCGATCGCCTCCACGCGGCGCGCCGTTGACGTCGATCAGGCCCGCGTGCATCGCGCCCGGCCGGTCGGGGCGCCCGATGCCCATCTCCAGCGCCAGCGCCGGCTCCTCGCGCGCGATCCGCATCGCCTCCTCGCGGGTCTGCAGCCGCGCGCGGGCCTGCTCGAGCGCCGACGGCTGCCGGTCGCGCTGGCGCAGGTACTCGGGGCGCATGTACAGCGCATGGCCGATCGCCCACCACCCACGGGACGATGATCAGCATCCCGGCGAACGAGTCGTCCCCGTCGGGCGCGTCGTAGATGCTCGAGTACACGAGCGCGGCGTAGCGACGCGATCCCGTACACGGCCGCGAACGCCTTCCAGCGCGCGTTCCGCGCCCGCCGCCCGGCGTGCGCGAACACCGCCCAGGTCGCCATCCCGAACGGGAACAGCGTCCACAGCACGAACCATCCCTTGTCCTTGCCGCGCGCGGGCACGGCGGGCAGCTTAGGCAGCCATCGCCTTCACGTACACGTCGGCGAGCGAGCCGGCGTCGTAGGTGGCGCGCAGGCCGCTCGCGGAGTCGCGCGCGAGCAGGCGGCCGCCGCGGATCAGCGCGATCTCCTCGCACAGCTCCTCGGCCTCCTCGAGGTAGTGCGTGGTGAGGAGGATCGTGGTGCCCATCTGGTGCAGGCGGCGGATGTAGGACCACAGCTCGAGGCGGAGCTCGAAGTCCACGCCGGCGGTCGGCTCGTCGAGGATCACCATGCGCGGCTCGTGCATGAGCGCGCGGGCGAGCAGGAGGCGGCGGCGCATGCCGCCCGACAGCTTGGGCGCGCGCGTGCTCGCCTTCCCGCGCAGGTCGAAGACGTCCATCATCTCGCCGGCCCGGCGGCGGGCGTCGGCGCGCGACATCCCGTAGTAGCCGCCGTGGTAGAGCAGCGTCTCCTCGACGTCGAGGAAGCGGTCCAGGTTCACATCCTGTTCAGCAAGTCCGACCAGCTTCCGTGCTTCCATCGAGTCGTGCCGATGGCCGAACACGAACGCCTCGCCGGCGGTCGGGCGGATCAGGTTGCAGACCGTCGAGATCAGCGTCGTCTTGCCGGCGCCGTTGGGTCCGAGCAGCCCGAAGAACTCGCCGTCGCGGACCTTCAGGTCGAACTCGTCGAGCGCGAGGAGCTCGCCGTCGTAGCGCTTGGTCAGGCCCCTGAGCTCGAGTGCGAACAAGACACTCACGTTATCCATGGGCTCCCTTTAGGGCGGGTTCAGCGGGCGCTGGGAGGGTTCCGAGTGTGACGCGCATCGCCATCATCGATCCCCAGCCCGCGTCGCGGACTGGGCTCGCGATGCTGCTGCGCGCCGAGCCAGGGCTAGTCCCCGTCGGGACCGCAACGGGGGCGCGCGACGGTGCAGACCTCGCCGAGCGTCAACGGCCGGAAGTGGTGCTCGTCGAGCACCGCCTACCGGACGGGGACGGCCCTAGCCTCACCCGTCGCCTGCGTGCGCTGGAGCCGGCGCCGCAGGTGATCATCTACACGGCCGAGCCGGACCCCGGGCTGGCGTTGCTGGCCCGGGTCGCCGGCGCGGCCGGCGTGGTCGACAAGGCGGCCGACCCGGACGAGTTGTTCGAGGCCGTCCGCGTGGTCGCCCGTGGCGGCACGGCACTTCCCCCGCTGCCGCCCTCCGAGCTCGACGCGGCTGCACACCGCGTCGAGCCGGACGACCTCGCGCTGCTGGCGATGCTCGTCGACCAGACCCCGCCGGCCGACGTGGCCGACGCGCTCCGGCTCGACGAGCGCCGCCTGAGGCGCCGTACGGAGCGGCTGATGGGCCGGCTCCGCACGCGCGCCCCTGTTCCCGCCTAGAAGCGGTAGCGGCGGATGGTCACCACGTCGGTGACCTTGCCCTTGGTCACGAGCTTGGAGCCCTTGTAGCGGTACTGCAGGCGGTACTTGCCGTAGCTGCCCGAGGCGGAAGCGGAGCGTGAAGCGCCCGCGCGAGCTGACCTTGGAGGTGCGGCCGAGCCTGCGGTACTTGCCGCCCTTGCGGCCCTTCGCGGCGTAGACCGTCACGCGGTTGCCGCGGGCGAACTTGTCGCGCATCTGGGCGCGCAGCTTGTAGCTCGGGCCCTGCGAGTCCGGGAACGTCACGTAGGAGAGGTCGAAGGGCGCCTTGACCGTGAAGCGTGACCGGCGCGCTCCACGGCGTGAAGTAGTTGTTCGTCATCGCGCGGATGACGGCCACGTAGCGGCCGGGCTCGCGGAAGGTGAGGTCGGGGAAGCCGCCGGAGGAGCTCACGAACGGGTCCTCGGCGGGGCCGGAGATCCCGCCGTCGGGGCCGATGACGCCGTTCTTGGGCGTAGCGGAACTCGTAGGCGCTGGCGCCCGGGTTCAGCGCCGAGGCCGAAGCGGTGCGTGATCGACCGCGAACGAGTTCTTCTGGCGCGTCAGGAGGTACTTCTTCGGCGGGCGCGCGACGGCGGTGCCGCCGTTGATCGAGAACAGGAAGCGCTGACTCCTTGCTGCCGGCGGTGCAGTCGTCGTCGGTGAAGGTCTGCACGACCACGGTGTAGGTGCCGTTGCCGCGGTAGTCGATCGGGCGGTCGCTGGCTCGGGATGGCGCTCTTCGGGTAGCAGCGCGTGGCCGCGAGCGAGGTCGCCGCGCCGTCGGGACCGAGGACGATGGTCTTGTGGTACGGCGCCGTCGGACGGCGCCGAACGTCACGCACGTACTCGGGGCTCATGTTGCGGATGGGCGTCGGGGCGGTGGTGTTGATCGCGACGCGGGTTGCCGTCGTCACCGGTGACCGTGACGGTCGCGGCGGAGGCGGTCGCGGGGAGCACTGCAAGGAGTGTGATCGTGGCCAGTACGGCTCGTGGGGCTGTCATGGCGCCGGAACTATGGGGCGCGCGGGCGCGCCCGAATAGACCCACGACGCGAAGTTGAGACCAGGGACCCATGCGCCCGCTCGGCTATCGTGCCGGTCATGCCGCTGGTCCCAATGGTCATCGAGCGCACCGCCCGTGGCGAGCGCGAGTTCGACATCTACTCCCGCCTGCTCAACGAGCGGATCATCTTCCTCGGCAGCGCCGTCGACGACCAGGTCGCGAACCTGATCGTCGCGCAGCTGCTGCACCTGGAGTCCTCGGACCCGGACAAGGACATCTCGATCTACATCAACTCGCCGGGCGGCTCGATCTACGCCGGCCTCGCGATCTACGACACGATGCAGTTCATCAAGCCCGACGTGGCGACGATGTGCGTCGGGATCGCGATGTCGATGGGCTCGCTCCTGCTGGCGGGCGGCGCGAAGGGCAAGCGCATGGCGCTGCCCAACTCCCGGATCCTGATCCACCAGCCGTCGGCGGGCTTCGAGGGCCAGTCGACCGACATCGAGATCCACGCGGCCGAGATCCTCAAGACCCGCAAGCGGATCGACGAGATCTACGCGAAGCACACGGGCCAGCCCGAGGAGCAGGTCCACGTGGACATGGAGCGCGACCGCTTCTTCAAGGCCGACCAGGCTGCCGAGTACGGCCTGATCGACCGCGTGATCCACGAGCACTAGCGCAGGGAATAAATCTCCCCGCTGGACGGTCCTGCCGACGTAGGATCGGCCCAGAGGAGGATTCCCATGGCGAAGGTGGTCGTGCTCGGCGGCGGCGTCTGCGGACTCGCCGCGGGGCTGATGCTCGCGCGGGACGGACACGAGGTCACGCTGCTGGAGCGCGACCCGTCGCCGATCCCGGACTCGCCCGAGGCCGCATGGGAACAGTGGGAGCGCGACGGCGTCGCCCAGTTCCGCCAGGCGCACATCCTGCAGGCCCGCGGGCGCGCGCGTGCTCGACGCGCGAGCTGCCCGACGTCCGCGACGCCGTGCTCGAGGCGGGCGCCGCGTCCATCGACTACCTGCGGCTGATGCCGCCGACGGTCACCGACCGCGAGCCGCGCCCGGGCGACGAGCGGCTCGCCACCGTGACCGGCCCGCCGCCCCGTGTTCGAGCGCGCGCTCGCGCGCGCCGCCGAGGCGCAGGACGGGCCTGGACGTCCGCCGCGGCGTGGGCGTCGTCGGGGCTCGACGGGACGGCGTGTTCGGGCGTCTACCGAGGCGGCGAGCGCCTCGCCGCCGACCTCGTGGTCGACGCGATGGGGCGCCGCTCGAACCTGCCGAGCTGCTGATCGACGGCGTCGAGGAGGAGGCCGAGGACTCCGGCTTCATCTACTACACGCGCTTCTACCGCGGCGAGCCGCCCGTGCCGCGCTCGGCGTTCCTGACGCCGTTCGAGTCGTTCTCCGTGCTCACGCTGCCGGCCGACAACGGCACGTGGTCGGTGACGCTGTACGCCGCGACGGGCGACCGCCCGCTGAAGGCGCTGCGCCACGAGCCCGCGTTCACCGCCGCCGTGCGAGCGTGCCCGCTGCACGCGCACTGGCTCGAGGGCGAGCCGATCACGGGCGTGCTCGCCATGGGCGGCGTGCTCGACCGGCGTCGTCGCGTCGACCCGGCGCTGCCGGCGTGGTCGCGCTCGGCGACGCGTGGGCGTGCACGAACCCGTCGCTCGGGCGCGGCATGTCGCTCGCGCTCTGGCACGCCGCGCTGCTGCGCGAGCACGCCGACGACCCCGGCGCGTTCGCGCGACGCCACCGAGCGCGAGCTGGCGCCGTGGTACCGACGCCACCGTGCGCGACCGACCGCGCGCGGCTGGCCGAGCTGGAGGCGGCGCGCACGGGCGGGCCCTACACGCGTCCCCGACCGACCCCGTCTCGCGCTGCCGGCAGGCGCTGCCGCTGGCCGTCGGGGATCGACGCCGACGCGTTCCGCGCGCAACATCGAGATCGTCAACGTGCTCACGCTGCCGGCCGACGCGCTCGAGCGGCCCGGGCTGGCCGAGAAGGTGTTCGCCGCCGCGCGCGGCGCGCGGCGACGCGCGGATGCCGGGGCCGGGGCGCGAGGAGCTGCTGGAGCTGGTCAGCTCCGCAGGTGCTCGAGCAGCAGCCGGGTGACCTCGGCGGCGGCGTCGACCTGCATCCAGTGCGTGGCGCCCTCGATGCGCTCGTAGCGCCACGGGCCCATGACGTGCTCCTCCGAGCGCGTCATCTGGTCCTCGCTGAGGTAGGCGTCGCCGGTCGACCACACGCCCAGCGTCGGGGCGGCCACCGGCGGCAGCGGCCGCCGGTCCAGCTCGGCGCGCGGGTGCAGGTTCGCGCGGTACCAGTTGAGCCCGGCGGTGAGCGCGCCCGGCCGCTGCAGCGCCGCGACCTGCCGCTCGGCCTCGGGCGAGTCGGCGAGCCACTCGCGCAGCAGCGCGGCGTCGTCGCGCAGCAACAGCTCCTCCGCCTCCTCGAACTGGAACAGGAGCATGTACCAGCTCATGCGCCGCTGCTCCATCGTGCGCGGCGTGCCGGGGAACCCGACCGACAGCGCGGCGAGCGAGCGCACGCGGTCCGGGTACAGCGCGGCCATCACCCACGCGACGCCTGCGCCCCAGTCGTGCCCGACCACGTGGGCGGGCTCGTCGCCGAGCAGCTCGAGCAGCTCGCCGACGATGCGGGTGATGCGGTAGCGCTCGACCTCCGGCGGCTTCTCCGCCTCGCCGAACCCGGGCAGGTCGGGGGCGATCACCCGGAAGCCCGCGTCGGTGAGCGGGCCGACCTGGTGCCTCCACAAGTCCGCCGAGTCGGGGAACCCGTGGAGGAGCAGGACGTCGCTCACGGGCCCTCGATGCGGTGCTCGATCGCGCCCAGGCCCTCGATCTCGCAGCGCACGACGTCGCCGTCGGCGAGGAACTGCGGCGGGTCCATGGCCTGGCCGACGCCCTGCGGGGTGCCGGTGAGGATGAGGTCGCCGGGCTCCAGCGTGCAGGTCTCGGCGATGAAGTCGACCAGCGCGCGCGGGCCGAACACGAGGTCGGCGGTGGTCGAGTCCTGGCGGGTCTCGCCGTTGACAATGCTCCAGATCCGCAGCCCCTCAGGGTTGGGGACCTCGTCGGCGGTCGTGATCCACGGCCCCCACGGGCACGAGGTGTCGAAGCCCTTGGCGCGCACCCAGCGCGGCTCGCGCTTCTGCAGGTCGCGCGCGGAGACGTCGTCGCCGACGGCGTAGCCGGCGATCTCGTTGCCCGGGCCCATCACGACGGTCAGCTCGACCTCGTAGTCGAGCCGCGTGACGACGCTCGGGCAGCGGACGGGGCCGCTCGGCGGCACGCTGGAGCTCGGGAGCTTGAGGAACACCATCGGCGTCTCCGGCAGCTCCGCGCCGGTCTCCTTGGCGTGCTCGGCGTAGTTGAGCCCGATGCCGAAGATCGCGCGTGGCTTCGGGACCGGGGCGAGCAGGGTGACGTCGTCGAGCGAGTGGACGTCTCCTTCGGCCGGGGAGCGGTCCCCGGAGGCGAGGCGGTCGAGCACGGTGCCGGAGGTGAACGCGACCACCTGGCCGTCGCGAACCTCGCCTGCGACGGGGTCGGAGCCGCCCGGCGGGATGAACGTGGCGAGTCTCATGCCCCGAGGCTAGACGGATTACCGATTTTGACGCGGCCCCATCCCAGGGACAATGCCTGACATGGACACGAGCGCCATCACGGCAGCGGCCAAGGCGTCGTCAGCGAACTACCGGTCGTTCGCCGACGCGACGCGCGCCGTGCTGGACCTGCTCGAGCGCCATATGCCCGAGGCGACGCTGTTCCTCGCGCACCTGGACCGCGGCCAGTTCATCCACCGGATCGTCGACACCCGCAAGGGCGGCGAGTTCGGGCTGCGCTCGAATCTGGCCACCCCGCTGGCCGACGCCTTCTGCTCGCACATGGCCGAGAACCGCGGCCCGCGCCTGTGCGACGACGTCCCCAAGCAGCCGGTCTACTCCCTGCTCGGGATGCAGGACCGCATGGACGCCGCCTCCTACCTCGGCGTCCCGCTCGAGCTCTCCGACGGCACGCGGGTCGGCTCGCTGGCCGCGCTGAGCCGCGAGTACTGCGCCTTCGAGCCCGCCGACGAGCAGCTGTTCACGATGCTCGCCCGGGTGCTCGCCTCCGAGCTGGAGCGCGAGAGCAACGAGCGCGACCTGCGCCGCTTCAACGACATGCTGCGCGACCAGGCGCGCGGGATGGGCGCCGTCGGCCGCGTGGCCAAGGCGCTCGCCTCCGGCGACGACGCGCGCAAGGCGGTGTGCGAGGCGGCCTGCGAGGTCGCGGGCGCGCCGGTGGCGTTCCTGCTCGAGCCGTCCGGCCGCGAGTTCAACTCGACGGCGATGGCCGGCGTGGAGATCGCGCCCGTGACGATCCAGGCGCGCGGCGAGCTGAGCGGCCCCGGCCGCGCGTTCACCGCCAAGGAGACCTACTTCGTCGCCGACGCCCGCACGCACCCGGCGCTGGCCGCGCCGCTGGTGGAGGCGACCGACGCCCGCTCCGCGGTGTTCGAGCCGGTGCTGCGCGACGGCGTCGTGTCCGGCGTGCTGATCGTGATCTGGCGGGTCCCGCTGGAGGCGCTGCCCGACGCGCCGAGCGGCGTGCTGCGGCTGCTGGCCGCGCAGGCGGCGGTGGCGATCGAGCACGCGACGCTGCGCTCGCGGCTCGAGGGCCTGTCGTTCACCGATCCGCTGACCGGGCTCGCCACGCGCCGGATGTGGGACGAGGAGCTCCCGCGCGAGCTCGCCCGCGGCCGCCGCAGCGAGGCGCCGCTGACCATCGCCGTGCTCGACATCGACCACATGAGCGCGTTCAACATGCTCCGCGGCGAGAAGGAGGGCGACCGCCTGATCAAGGAGTGCGGCTCGCGCTGGCGCAACGAGCTGCGCGAGGTCGACTTCCTGGCCCGCGTGGACGGGACCGAGTTCGCGATCATCCTGCCCGGCTGCGGGCTCGGCGAGGCGTGCGACGTGCTGGACCGCGTCCGCGAGGCCACCCCGCGCGGGCAGACCGCCTCCGCCGGCGTCGCCCGCTGGGACGGCGAGGAGCCCGCCGAGCTGCTGCTCCTGCGCGGGCAGGACGCGCTGGCGGCCGCCAAGTCGGCGGGCCGCAACGTCACCATCGCCGCCGACTAGGCGAGCTTCGCGAGCGCGTCGGCCGCGCTGCGATCCGGCGGGAACACCGGGTAGATCAGGTCCTCGACCACGCCGTCGCGGACGAACAGGGTGAGGCGCTTGAGCAGCGTCATGCCCTCGACCTCGAAGGTCGGCAGGCCGAGCTCGGCGTGCTCGTCGGAGAGCAGCGGGTACGGCAGGTGCGAGCCGCTCGGCGGCCTCGCGCTGGTAGTCCGTGTCCTGGGTCGAGACGCCGACGACGCGCGCGCCGCGTTCGGCGAACGCCGCCGCCTCGTCGCGGAACGAGCACGCCTGCGGCGTGCACCCGCGGGCGCCGGGGATGGCGTCCCAGTTGTCGTCGCCGCCGGGGTTGGGCTCGCCGGGGCGGCCGGTGCGCGGGTAGGCGAACACGACGGTGCAGGCCCGTCGAGCTCGTCGAGCCTGACCTCTCCCCGGTGGTGGCGGGCAGCGCCACGGCGGGGAGCCTGGCGCCGCGGAGGTGGTCGGCGGCGCCGTCGTCCTCCGGCACCGGCAGGTCGGCGGGGAGCTGGGTCGGGTCGTTCACCATGCGAGCCTCCTCAATGCCGCGCGCGACTCGGCGTCAGCGCGCTCGGCGTCGGTCGTCGGTCCAGCGCCACTGGACCCCGTCGTCGATCGTGTAGGTCGGGCGGTTGTGGTCGGCGATCTCGTCGACCTCGATCCGCACGCCGACGATCGCGCCGGTCTCCTCGATGTGCGCCGCGCGGCCGTACGCGGTGAACGCGTGGTCGCCGGCGGCGAGGATCGTGACCGCGCAGCGCGGGTCCTCGCGCAGCCGGTTCAGCGACTCGCGCCGCGGCGCCAGGCCGACCAGCAGCGTCGCTCGGGCCGGCGCGCATGACGAGCGACACCGGGATCGCGTGCGGGCCGTCGGGTGCTGAGCACCGCGACCGTCCCGTCGGGCCACTCGGGCAGCTCGTCCATGGCGGGACCGTAGCGGCGGGACGAAACGGCGGGCAGGGTGGGGAGGCGAGGGGCGAAGCGTTCCCGGTTTCCTCCGGCGCCGGGCGGTTTCCCGGAGCTGGATCAGCGAGCCGAATCGAGCTCCCCGAAACCGCCCCCAAGGCGCACGTATCGAGGAACGCGATCAACGCGCCGCGCACGAGATCCTCGAAACGGCCCGCCAGACGCGCGCTTCGAGGAAACGAACGCGGCCGGCACTCCCTCACCTCCCCTACCCAGCCGCCGTAAGGGCTAGCGCGAAGCTTCGCGCTCGAGGAGCACGTTCGCCCGCTCGAGCTGCTCCACGGTGGCCTTCGCGACCGACGCCGCGCCGACCTGGCGGTTCACGCGCGAGTTGATGGTGCGGTGCTCCTCCCGCGTGCGCCGGGAGATCGCCGACACGAGCGCGCGGCGCTCGGCGCGCAGCCGCTCGCGCTTCTCGTAGGCCGTCTCGCCCGCGGGGCGGGACGGCGCGGACGCCGGCGTGGTCGAGGTCGTGGTGCGCGGTGATGCCGCCGCCGAACGCGGCGAGCGCCGGCGAGGGCGCCGGGCGCGGCGTCGGCGAACAGCTGCCATCGTCTCGCCCGGCGCGGTGGTCTGCAGCACGTCGTCGTCGCGGCGGGCGCTGGACCACAGCGCGCGGAACGGGTCGCCCGGATCGCCGCGCTCGCCCCGCTCGATCGCCTCGCCCTCCGGCTTGGCCACGAGCGCGTGGTTGCGCTCCTCCTCGATCTGCGCGGCCAGCCGCTTCAGCGACGGGTCCGACGGGAGGAACAGGTGCGACATCTGCGGTCGCGCGGCGTGGGCGTGCGGCGGATGAAGCGGCCGACGACCTGGCGGAAGAACAGCTCCGTGCGCGCGCTGGTCGCGTACACGCCGACGCGCAGCCGCGGGACGTCGACGCCCTCGGAGACCATCAGCACCGACACCAGCCACGTGCCGGTCCCGGCCGCGAAGCGCGCGATGCCGGGCGCTCGCGTCGGCGGCGTCGGAGGTGACGATCTCCGGCCGCTCGCCCGCGATCCGCGCGAGCCGGTCGGCGAGCTTCTCGGCGTGCTCCTTGTCGGCGGCGATCACGAGGCCGCCGGCGTCGGTGTGCGTGCCGGCGCGCAGGTCGATCAGCTCGCGGTGGGCGTCGGCGAGCACGTGCGGCGACCCAGTCGCCCTCGGGGTCGAGCGCGGTGCGCAGGCGGCGGGCGGCCTCGGCGGCGGGCAGCGCGACCGTGAAGTCGGCGCGGCGGCGGCGCCCGTCGGAGACCCACTCCATGTCGCCGTCGTAGGTGTGGAACGTGACCGGGCGGCACACGCCGTCGATCAGCGCCTCCGTGTAGCCGTACGCGTAGTCGGCGCTGGAGACGCCGTCGTCGTCGTAGGTCACCCACGGGATCGGCGTGTTGTCCGAGCGGAACGGCGTGCCGGAGAGCAGCAGGCGGAAGCGGGCGCGCTCGAAGGCGTCGCGGGTGCTGCGCCCCCAGGAGGCGAGCTCGCCCATGTGGTGCGGCTCGTCGGCGAGCAGCAGCGTGGGCAGCTCGGCGCAGCGGCGGCGGTGCACGCCCGGGCCGGCGGCGAGCGTCGCGTAGGTGACGGCGACGCCGTGGCGGTCGCGCGGCTCGGGGCCGGCGGAGTTCGGGCGGTTGGGCTCCAGGTCGATCCCGTAGCGGGCGGCGTCGGCCGCCCACTGGCGGCAGATGTGCGTCGTCGGCGCGATCACGGCGACGCGGCCGACGCGGCCCTCGGTGAGCATCCGGTGCGCGACGTGCAGGCCGAACGTGGTCTTGCCGGCGGCGGGCGTGGCGGAGGCGAGGAACGCGTCGCCGTCGTGGGACATCACGGCCTCGACGGCGTCCTGCTGCCAGGAGCGCAGCGGTCGCGAGCCGGGCCAGGGAGGGATTGCGCGCGACCGCGCCGAGACCGTCTGGACCTTCATGAGACGCGGCAGGCTGGCAGGCGGCGCCGACGGAACGCGACCTACTAACCTTTCGTGAGTGATCAAGGTCCTCCACTTCTCCGACCCGGGCTGCCCGTGGGCCTGGTCGGCCTCCCCCGCCCTCTCCGTGCTGCACTGGCGCTACGGCGACCAGCTCGACTGGCGGCACGTGATGATCGGCCTCACCGAGCGTGGCGCCGACTACGAGCGCCGTGGCTACAACGGCGAGACCCAGGCTCGCGGCTACCGCACCTTCCGCCGCCGCGGCATGCCGTTCGGCACCGAGCCGCGCGACCACATGCACGGCACGTGGCCGATGTGCCGCGCCGTCGTCGCCGCCCGCCTCACGGTCCCCGACCGCGAGTGGGCCGTGTTCCGCGCGCTCCAGGTCGCCCAGTTCACGACCACGATCGACCTCGAGGAGAAGGAGGGCATCGAGGCCGCGCTGTCGCGCGTGCCCGGCCTCGACGTCGGCGTGCTGCTCGCCGCCGCCGAGTCGCCCGAGACCGAGGCCGCCTTCGAGAAGGACCGCGACGAGGCCCGCACGGCCGCCGGCGGCCAGACCGAGTTCCAGGGCAAGTCCGCGACCGCGCCCGACGGGCGCGTCCGCTACACGGCGCCGAGCCTGATCTTCACGGGCGAGGACGGGCGCACGATCGAGGCGGGCGGCTTCCAGCCCGTCGAGGCCTACGACCTCGCGATCGCCAACCTGGACCCGACGCTGCGCCGGCGCCCCGAGGCGACCGACGTCGCCGAGGTGCTCGCCGAGTTCGCCGACGGCGTGACGACCGCCGAGGTGGCCGCCGTGATGGCGCCGAACAACACGGCGCCCGACCTCGGCGCCGCCGAGGACGCGCTGATCGCGCTCGAGCCGCCGCCGACGGCGCGCGCCGCCTGTCGCTCGGCAACGACGCGCTGTGGGCCTCGGCCGACCGCGCGGCCGATCGGCTGCTCAGCCCCGCGTTGACGGTCAGCGTCGCCTTCATCCCCGCGGCCTCGTGGCCGGTGAGGCTGCAGAACAGCTTCCACCGGCCCGAGGTGAGCGCGAGGGTGCGGGTGGCGACGCCGCCCGGCGCCTGCTCGTCGAACTGGTAGAGCGTGCCCGACGCCGTCCTCGCGGACGAGGTTGAGGTCGTGCGGGTCCTCGGCGCGCATCGAGTTGAACTCGACGCGCACGTTCCCGCTCGAGACCGCGGACTTGGAGAGCTGCAGGCCGAACTCGAACGCCTGCACCTGGACGGCGCGCGGGTCGGAGTAGACCGGCGGCAGCGTCGGCGGCTCGACGGGGTCCTCGCCCGCCGGCGGTGACGAGGTGCCCGGCGCGGCCTGCCCCGCGGGCGGCGGCGGCGGTGGCGAACGGCGCCGGGGTCGCGAAGCCGCCTGGGATGCCGAGCAGCGCGGTGTAGGAGGTCGACCGCAGCCGCACGCCGCGCATCCGCGCGCACTTGCGCGGCTTCTTCTTGGCCGCCGCGCACTTGGCCCGCTTCGGGCGCTTGGCCTCCGCCGCCGGGGCCGCCGCCAGCGGCAGCAGCGCCAGCGCGGCGATCAGCGCGAGCGCCCTCACTTGACGAGCGTCGGCGCGGTGAACTGCGACGCGCCGGGGACGATGCCGTCGGCGTCGACGCCGAGCCACTGCTCGGTCAGCCCGCGGTAGACGCCGCGGAAATCGACGGTGTGGCGGAGGTTGCTCTGCGCGTCCAGCGTGGTCAGCCCGGGGAACTCGCCGACCGTCGTGCCGGAGGCGCGGGTGCCCATGATCAGGCTCGCGCCGCCCGCGCCGTGGTCGGTGCCCGAGCCGTTGGCGGCCGGGCGGCGGCCGAACTCGCTCCACACGTGCACGAGCACGCGGTCGGCGATGCCGCGCGCCTCGAGGTCGGCCTGGAAGGCGGCCAGCGAGGAGGACAGCAGCCCGAGGTTCTCCGACAGCGTGGCGGCCTGGTTCTCGTGCGTGTCGTAGCCGCCGTTGGCGTCCATCGCGACGACGCGCAGCGGCAGGCCGCGTGTCGATCATCTCGGCCAGCGAGGCGAGCCGGCCGGGGAACGGGTGCTCGGCGACCGGGTAGGTGGCCGGTCGGCTCGCCAGCCCTGCAGCGCGGCGAGCTGCGGAGCGGACGGCGACGCTCTGCTCGGCCGCGCGGCGCGCGATCGCGAGCTCCGGGTCGGCGGTCGCGAGCGCGCCCTGGCCGCCCCAGCGTGAGATCAGCGCGTTCGTCATCGGCGAGTCCCACAGGTCGCGGGTCCAGACGTCGTAGGACGTGGGGTCCGAGACGGCGGCGACCGGCACGTTCCCCGTGGCCAGCGCCGGAGCGAGCGTGTAGTCGAGCGAGAGGCCCTGCAGCGGGTTGTCGGCGGCGCCGTGGCGGTCCAGGTAGCGGCCGAGCCAGCCGATCCGCCCGGACGGGTCGGTCGCGCCGACCTCCCAGTAGTGCCGCGACGTGAAGTGCGACTGGTTGGGGTCGCCGTAGCCGATCGCCGGGATCACCGTGAGCTTGCCGGCGGCGTGGAGGTCGCGCAGCGGCCCGGCCTGCGGGTGCCAGCGCAGCCGCGAGTCGTCGGCGAACGCGAACGAGGGATCGGCGGGCAGCGCCAGCGAGCCGCGCAGCGCCGCGTAGCGCGAGTCGCCGACCGGGGCGAGCAGCGACAGCGAGTCCAGCCCGCCGGCGCAGAAGATCGAGACGAGGATCCGGTCCTGCCCGGCGGCCTGTGCGGCGGCGATGCCGGCGTCGAAGGCGCGCGGCGACAGCGCGGCGCCGCCGAAGACGGCGAGCGCGAGCCCGGCCGTGCGGGTCACGAACGAGCGCCGGGAGAGGCCGGTGCCGGCCGGGAGCGGCATCCCGGGCTCGATGGCGCGCAGGCCGCGACCGGCGGTGGCGGCGCCGGTGCGCAGCAGCTCGGAGCGCGAGAAGCCGGTGCAGCCGCAGGAGGAAGTGGTTGGATCGGGCATCAGCAGGTCTGGTAATCGGCAGAGACGGCGATGAGATGACGCAGGGCGGTCTGGCGCTGGGTGCGCTGCTGCGCGCGCTGCTCGCGCCGCCACTGCGGGGTGCTCGAGTCGTCGGCGGGCGGCTGGAACTCGCGCGCGAACGCGAGCAGCCACGCCTTGGTCTCGGGCTCGAGGTGCGGGTCCAGCCAGAACGCGCGCGCCTTGTCGACCGCCTCCTGCGGCGTCTCGGCGGGGTAGGCCCTCGCGTCGGCGGAGTCCGGGCGCACGCGTGCGGCCGCTCACGGCGTAGTTGACGATGTCCCAGCGGCCGCGGACGGTGTTGGAGTCCAGCCAGCGCGCGTCGTCCCAGCCGGAGACGTCCGGCGGGTGATAGAGGCGCTGGCCGGCGCCGTCGCCCAGCCACACCCACTCCGCGCCGGTGATCGACTTGCCGAGCGCACGCAGCATCCCGGCGTTGAAGCACGACCGGCGGCTTGGTCATGCGCGGCCCCTCGTAGAGCTCGGGGGAGCAGAGGATCGCCTCGAGCACGGGGCGGATCTGGTTGCCCGAGTCGACGTAGAGGCTGCGCGAGCCGCAGCGGCGACGTCGGCGGACGGCGGCTTGGGGATGAAGTAGCTCCAGAGCTTGGCGACGAAGAACGACGGGTGCAGCGGGTGCTCGATCACCAGCCGGCAGGCGTCCTCCCACTTCCAGTGCCCCGTCCGGCCGAACACGGTCTTGGTGGCCGGGTCCCAGCGCCCGCTGTCGTAGCGGAAGTCGTGCAGGCCCTCGGCGCTGGACCAGTCGGCGCGCCAGCCGGTCAGCGAGCGCGCGAGCTCGCGCACGTCGTTCTCCGTGTAGGCGCCGCGGTCGGCGCCGAGCGTGAACAGCTCCATCAGCTCGCGCGCGTAGTTCTCGTTGACGGCGTTGCGCCGGTTGTCGATCCCGTTGAGGAACACGAGCATCGCCGGGTCGGTGGTGACCCTGCGCGTCATCTCGCGGAACGAGCCGAGCCCGTGCGCGCGGAAGATGTTCGTCTGCGCGAGCATCATCTCGTTGGAGCCGACGCCGTCGTTGGAGGTCGCCCACCAGTCGTGGAAGACGAGCGCGAGCCGCTCGACGAGCTGATGGCCCGAGCGGACCATGCGGTCGAACCAGTAGAGGTGGTCGCCGTACCAGGTGTCCAGCGCCGACAGCGGGGCGCCGTCGACCGTCGGGTCGTCACCGCTCATCGGCGCGGCGCCGGAGGGCCGGGTCAGCGAGAGCACGGCGGCCTCGAGGTCCATGGCGGCGAGCCGCGTCGACGTCGCCCGGGCGCGGGCCGAAGCCGGCCCGCCACAGCAGCCGCTCGGCCTGGCGGCGGCCGAACGCGCCCTGGTAGACGCCGATCGGCGAGCTGATCTGGTGCAGCGACCTCGCCGGCGGCGCGGGCGGCGCCGGGACCGGAGGGGCCGGACCGGCAACGGGTGCCGGTCCGGCCGCGGGGCGGGCGGGGGCGGGATGGGTGGCCTGCGGCCGGAGCTTGGGCTTCTTCTTGCAGCGCGGCTTGCGCTTCTTCGCGCGGCGCTTCTTGGCCGCCGCGACGTGCGCGTGGCCGGACTTCTTCGCCTTCTTGCGCCTGGGCTTCGCCGGGGTGCACCCGGGCTTGGCCTTGCGCCGCTTGCGCTTTCGCTTGCGGGCCGGCTTGGCCGGCGCGCTCACCCTTCCATGACCGACACGAAGGCCGGCCGGCGGTGGTGGGCCCGGCGGCTGAGCGCCACGGCCTTGAGCGCCTTGGGCGCCTTGTTGGAGCGGCGGCACGCGCGCAGCGGCGACGGGCGCCGGACGGCGACGCCCGCGACGCAGCCGGCCTTGGCCGAGCCGCGCGACTTCGCGTGCGCGGCCGGGGCGGAGACCGCCGCGAAGGCGAGCAGCAGCGCTGTCGCGGCGAGGAGCGCGACGAGCGGGATGCGGATGGAGGCCGGGATGCTCACACGCACGTGATCGGCAGGCGGCGGGCCGGACCTGAGCGGCGTGTGCGATCTTCAGCCGCATGTCCGCCCCCGCACCGACCGGAGCCGACGCGGTCGTCCCGCCGCGCGTGCCGCGCCCGCTCTCGCGCCTGCGCCTCGCGCGGGCGCGCCTGCGCGCTCGCGGCCGCCTGCAGGCCGGTGCGGGCGTGACCGTCGGGCGCGGCGCCCGGGTGCGCGTCGCGCCGGGCGGCGCGGTGCGGCTGGGCGACGGCTGCGCGCTCGGCGACGGCGCCCGCGTCGAGTCGGCGGGCGGCACGATCGAGATCGGCGCGGGCGCCCGGCTCGGCGAGCGCTCGGCGATCGTCGCGCTCGACCGCGTGAGCGTCGGCGCCGAGGCGACGCTCGGCGACTGGGCGATCGTCTCCGACGCGCAGGACCCGCGGCCCGGCGCCGACGTCGAGACGCCGCTGCGCGAGCAGCCGGTCGCCGCGCGGCCGGTGCGCATCGGGGCGCGCGCCCGCGTCGGCGCGCACGCCGCGCTCGGGGCGGGCGCGACCGTCGCCGACGGCGAGGCGGTCGCGTCCTACGCGGTGGTGCCGACGCCGCCCAAGGCGCCGTAGACCGCGGCGGTCTGGCGGGCCACGTCGGCCCAGTCGAAGCGCAGCACGTGCTCGCCCGCCTCGGCGACGAGGCGGTCGCGGAGCGCGTCGTCGGTGAGGATCTGCTCGGCCATCCGCCCCAGCGCGCGGGAGTCGCGGGCGCGGAAGCGCAGGCCGACGCGCCGGCCGCCGGGGACGACCTCGCGCAGCCCGCCGGTGTCGGCGACGATGCACGGGCAGCCCGAGGCCATCGCCTCCAGCGCGACCAGCCCGAACGGCTCGTAGATCGAGGGCACCAGGCACAGGTCGGCGATCCGGTAGAGCGAGTGCAGCTCGTCGTCGCCGGTCCAGCCGACGAACGAGCCGTGCTCCATCAGCCCGAGCCGCTCGGCCTGGGCCTTCAGCTCCTGCTCCGCGGTGCCCGGAGCCGGCGACCAGGAAGCGCACGTTCCCGAGCCGCTCGATCAGCCCCGGCAGCGCGTCGAGCGCCAGGTGGAAGCCCTTCTCGTACACGAGCCGCCCGACCAGGAGGATCAGCCGCTCGTCCGGCTCGGCGTAGCGGGCCCGCAGGCGCGGGAGGTCGGCGACCGGCTGCAGGTCGGTCGGGTCGATCCCGTTGGGGATCGCCGTGATCCGCGCCGCGTCGACCGCGAACACGTCGCTGACGTGGCGGCGCATGTAGTGCGAGCAGGTGATCACGTGGTCGGCGTCGCGGACCATCCGCTTCTCGACCGCGTGGATGTGCGACTGCGGGTGCTTGTCGACCCATCCCTGGTGGCGGCCGTACTCGGTCGCGTGCACGGTCACGAGCCACGGCACGCCGGCCGTGCGGGCGAGGCGGCGGGCGGCGCCGGCCACCAGCCAGTCGTGGGAGTGCACGAGGTCGACGTCGAGGCGCTCGATCAGGTCCGCGCCGGCGGCGCGCATGTCCTCGTTCATGTGGTCGACCCACGAGATGAAGGCGTCGAGGTCGTCCTTCGGGAAGTCGGGCTCCCGCACGCGGTGGACCGTCACGCCGTGGCGGTCCTCAATGTCGTCGCCGAAGGCGATCGCGAGGAACGAGCTGATCGCCTGGCAGGCGAAACCGTCTCGTCCGCCTCTCGTGAGGACGTGGACTTCGGTGCCCTGGGCGACGAGCTGCTCGGACAGCTTGCGCACGTGGCGCGCGAGCCCGCCCTCGACGATCGGGGGGTACTCCCAGGAGAGGATCAGGACGCGCGGCGGCACGGGAAGCGGCGCTGACCATATCGTGAGGGGTCTATGCCGCTCCCCATCATCCTCGACTGCGATCCCGGCCACGACGACGCCGTGGCGATGATGCTCGCCGCGGGCAGCGACGCCATCGACCTGCGCGCCATCACGACCGTCGCCGGCAACTGCCCGCTCGACCTCGCCACCATCAACGCGCGCCGCGTGGCCGCGCTCTGCGGGCTCGACGTCCCGATCGCCGCCGGCGCCGCCGGGCCCCGCGTCGGCGAGCTGGTCACCGCCCCCGACATCCACGGCGAGACCGGCCTCGACGGGCACGACCTCACCGAGGAGGCGCCGCTCGACGAGCGCGACGCGATCACGCTGCTCGCCGACACCCTGCTGGCCTCGGACGAGCCCGTGACGCTCGTGCCCACCGGGCCCGCTGACCAACATCGCCGCGCTGCTCGAGCAGCGGCCCGACGTGCGGGAGAAGATCCGCGAGATCGTCCTGATGGGCGGCTCGACCGGGCGCGGCAACAAGACGCCGATGGCCGAGTTCAACATCTGGGTCGACCCCGAGGCGGCGGCGATCGTGTTCGAGAGCGGGCTCCCGCTGACGATGATCGGGCTCAACCTCACCCACCAGGCGCTCGCCACGCCCGAGGTGCTCGAGCGCGTCCGCGCGCTGCCCGGCGCCCCGGCCCGCGCGGTCGAGGACTGGATGCTGTTCTTCGGCTCCCGCTACGAGCGCGTGTTCGGGCGCTTCGCGCCGCCGGTGCACGACCCGTGCACGATGGCGCTGCTGATCGACCCGGACGTGATCCGCACCGAGGAGACGTTCGTGGCGGTCGAGACGGAGGGGCGCTGGACGCGCGGCGCCACCGTGGTCGACCTCCACGGCCGCTTCGAGCGCGAGCCCAACGCGCGCGTGGCCATGGAGCTGGACGCGCCGCGGTTCTGGGACCTCGTGATCGGCGCCATCGAGCGGCTGGCCTAGATGGTGAATCACCCATCTAGTTCGGGCAGCCGCACCCGGGCACGCCAGCGCGCGCCCGGAAGACGGGGGCGCAGACCGTGGTCGGGCAGGCCGCCGGACCGGCAGCCTGGTTGCATGCTCACCGACACTCCAGACATCCACCGCGACGATCGTCCGGGTCGAGGAGCTCGTGCGCACCTTCGGGCGCGGCGAGGGCACCGTCCGCGCGCTCGACGGCGTCGACCTCGACTTCGAGCGCGGGACCTTCACCGCCGTGATGGGGCCCTCCGGCTCCGGCAAGACGACCCTCCTGCAGCTCGCGGCCGGGCTTGACCGCCCGACCTCCGGGCGCGTGCGGCTCGGCGACGCCGAGCTCGAGACGATGAACGAGAAGGGGCTCGCCCGGCTGCGCCGCGAGCGGATCGGCTTCGTGTTCCAGTCCTTCAACCTGCTGGGCTCCCTCACCGCGGCGCAGAACGTGGCGCTGCCCTCGCGGCTCGCCGGCCGCCGACTGTCGCGCGGCGCCGTCCAGGACGCGCTCGCCGGCGTCGGCCTCGGCGAGCGCGCGCGGCCACCGCCCGGCGCAGATGTCCGGCGGTCAGCAGCAGCGAGTGGCGATCGCCCGCGCGCTGGTGAGCGAGCCGGAGATCGTGTTCGCCGACGAGCCGACCGGCGCCCTCGACAGCCGCTCCGGGCGCGAGGTGCTCGGGCTGCTGCGCGCGACCGTCGACGACGGCGGCCGCACGCTCGTGATGGTCACCCACGACCCGAACGCGGCCGCCTGGGCCGACCGCGTCGTCTTCATGGCCGACGGACGGCTGGCGGGCGAGCTCCACGCTCCCACCGCCGAGGCCGTCGCCGAGCGCCTGACCGGTCTGGGGGACTGACGTGCTCCGCATCTCCTGGCAGACCCTCGGCAAGCGCTGGGGCTCGCTCGCCGGCGCATTCGCCGCGATCCTGCTGGCCGTCGCCTTCGCGTCGGCCACCGGCTCGATCCTGTCCTCCGCGCTCGAGCCCTCCGGCCCCGGCCGCTTCGCGGCCGCCGACGCGGTGCTGCGCGCCGACCCGACCGTCCAGCTCGGCGGTGACCTCGGCGGCGTCGACGCCGTGCCGGGCCCGCGGCTCGACGCGAGCCTCGTCGAGCGCGCCGCCGCCGTCGACGGCGTCTCCGCCGCGGTGGGCGACGTCGCCTACGAGGCGACCGCCTGGACCGCGTCGGGCCGCTCCGCCGACGTTCGCGCACACGGCTGGTCCAGCGCGCGGCTGACGCCGTCCGTGCTGACGTCCGGCCGCGCGCCGCGCGGCACCGATGAGGTCGTCGCCGACGCACGCATCGGCGTGCGCCCCGGCGCCCGGCTGCGGCTGGCCGGCCCGGGCGGCGGCGGCACCTACCGCGTGTCCGGTGTGACGCGCACGCGCGGCGGCCAGTCGGCCCTCGTTCCTCGCCGACGCCGAGGCCGCGCGACTCTCCGGCCGCCTGACCGCGTCGACGCCATCGGCGTGATCGCGAAGCCCGGCGTGTCTGCCGGCGCGCTGCGCGACCGGCTGCGCGCCGCCATGGGCGACCGCGCCGAGGTCGTCGACCGCGAGCACGCCGCCGACGCCGACGCGGGCGACGCCCGCGCCGAGGGCCGCGAGACGCTCATCGCCGTGTCCGGCACGCTGGGCGGCATCACCGGGCTCGTCGCACTGTTCGTCGTGGCCGGGACGTTCTCGCTCGTGATGGCCCAGCGCCGCCGCGAGATCGCGGCGCTGCGCGCGCTCGGAGCGACGCCGCGGCAGATCCGGCGGCTCGTCGCCGGCGAGGCGCTGATCGTGTCCGTCGTCGCCGGCGCGCTCGGTCTCGTCGCCGGGGCGCCGCTCGCCGACGGCCTCGTCAGCGTGCTGGCGAGCCACGACGTCGTGCCCGAGGGCTTCCGCGCGAGCGGCGCCTGGATCGCGCCCGCGTCGGCGTTCGTGATGGGCGTCGGCATCTCCCAGCTCGCGGTGTTCGCCGCGGCGCGGCGCGCCGGGCGCACGGCTCCCGCCGAGGCGTTGAACGAGGCCGCGGTCGAGCATGCGCGGCCGAGCGTCGTCCAGGTGCTGGCCGGCGTCCTCCTGCTCGGCGGCGGCTTTGCGATGTCGCTGATCTTCTCCGGCTTCTGGGCGCAGGCGTTCGCCGTGCTCGGCGGGCATGCTGCTCGCCGCCGGCGCCGGGATGCTCGGGCGGCTGCTGCTCGGGTACCCCGCCGCGCTGCTCTCCTGGCCGCTGCGCGCGCTCGGCGCCGCCGGGATGCTCGCCTCGGCGAACCTGGGCGCCAACCGCTGGCGCACGGCCGCGCTGGCCACGCCGGTCGTGCTGATCGCGATGCTGGCCGGCACGCAGGGCGTCGTCCAGTCCAGCGACCAGCGGCACACCGAGGACGTGACCGCCGCGCGCGTCACCGCCGATCACGTCGTCACCGGCCGCGACGGCGCGCCGCTGCGCGACGGGTCGGCCGCGGCCGTCGCGGCGCTGCCCGGGCGTCGACGGCGTGACCGAGGTCCTGCCGACCGAGGTGTTCGGGCTCGACCACGGCCTCGGCGAGGAGAGCCCGTGGACCGCGGCCGGCGTCGGCACGCTCGGGACCGGGCGGGCGCTCGACCTCGACGTGCTGCGCGGCGACCTGCGCGACGTGCGCGGCGACGCGGTCGCCGTCAGCCGCGTGCTCGCGCACGACGGCAAGCTGGCGATCGGCGACACGATCCGCGTCCGGCTCGCCGACACCGAGCCGGCGACGCTGCGCGTCGCGGCGGTCTACGACCGCGCGGCGGGGCTCGGCGACGTCGTGCTCGATCCGGCCGTCGCCCGGGCGCACACGCCCGGGAGCGGCGACGCGACGCTGTTCGTGGCCGGCGGCGACCGCTCGCTCGAGCGCCACGCCGCCCGCCATCCCGAGCTGCGGGCCGCCACCCGCGCGGAGTACCTGGGCGCCCTCGAGGTCGAGGACACGCACGGCGCCTGGGGCGTCTGGCTGATCATCGGCGTCTCGGCGGTGTTCGCGATGCTCTCGCTGATCAACACGGCCGCCATGGCCACCGGCGAGCGCCGGCAGGAGATGGCGACGATCAGGCTCCTCGGCGGCACGCGCGGCCACGTCGCCCGCATGACCGCGCTCGAGATGCTGCCGACGCTCGCCGTCGGCCTGATCGCCGGGGCGGTCGTCGTCGCGGTCGCCGTCGCCGGCGTGCCGCGCGGCGTGACCGGCGTGCCGCTGGCGGTGCCGGCGACGCTGATCGGCGGCCTGCTGGCCGGGACGGCCGTGCTCGGCCTGCTCGCGGGCGTGGTGACGTCGCGGCTGGCGCTGCGCGCGTCACCCGCCGAGGCGATGCGCGTCCGCGACTGACGGGCCATGTGTATGGTCGTCTAGACGACCATGGAGTTCTCCCTCGAAGGCAAGCGGGCGGTGGTGACCGGCGCGTCTCGCGGCATCGGCGGCGCGATCGCCATCGCGCTGGCCGAGGCCGGCGCGGACGTCGCCGGGCTGCACCTCGGCGACGGCGACTCGGCGGCCGAGGTCGTGCGGCGCATCGAGGCCTCCGGCCGTCGCGGCTTCATGGTCGAGGGCGACGCCGGCGACTCCGCGGTCATCGACGCGCTCGCCGACCGCGCGCAGGATGAGCTCGGCGGGCTGGACATCTGGGTCAACAACGCGGCGCGGATGATGGTCCGCCCGATAACGGAGACCACCGACGAGGAGTGGCACGGCCTGCTGGCCGCCAACCTGCACGGCTACTTCTACGGCTGCCGCGCCGCCGCGCGGCGGATGGGCGAGGGCGGCGGCGGATCGTGCAACATGAGCTCCGCCGCGCGGATCCAGGCGGTGGCGGAGTTCACGGCCTACACGGCCGCCAAGGGCGCGATCATGGGCATCACGCGCTCGCTCGCCGTCGAGCTCGCGCCGCGCGGGATCACCGTCAACGCGATCGCCCCCGGCGCGACCGACACGCCGCTCAACAAGGACGTCTACACGCCGCAGGTCCGCAGGACCTACGAGGAGCGGATCCCGCGTCGGGCACATCGCCTCCGCCGAGGAGGTCGCGGGCGCCGCCGTGTTCCTGGCCTCCGACGCCGCCCGCTACATCACGGGGCAGGAGCTCGTGGTCGACGGCGGGCTGACGATCAACGGCAGCGTCGGCCACGCGCGGACGTGAACGTCCGGCCGCTCGTCGACGGGCTCGATCACCCCGAGGGCGTGGCCTACGACCCGGACGCCCACGTCATCTGGGCGGGCGGCGAGGCGGGGCAGCTGTACCGCGTCGACCTCGACGCGGAGACCTACGAGGAAGTCGCGCGGGCGCCAGGGTTCGTGCTCGGCGTGGCGGTCGACGGCCGCGGGCGGCTGGCGGTCTGCGCGTCGGCGGACGGCTCGCTGTGCGGCTACGACGGCGAGTCGGTGCGGCGGCTCGTCACCGGGCTCACCCAGGCCAACTACCCCGCGTTCGCGGCCGACGGGACGCTGTACGTCAGCGCGTCGGGCGGGTGGGGACGGGACGACGGGTGGATCGAGCGCATCGCGCCCGACGGCACGTCGGAGACGCTGACGCGCGAGCGGCCGTGCTTCACCAACGGGCTCGCCGTCTCGCCCGACGGGCGTCACCTGTGGGTGGTCGAGTCCTACGACCCGCGGCTGTCGCGGATCGACCTGGAGACCGGCGCCGTCGAGACGGTCCACCGCTTCGACGGCACGGTGCTCGACGGGCTCGCGTTCACCGACGACGGCGGCCTGCTGGTCAGCTGCTATCGCCCTGACCGCATCTACCACTACGGCGCCGACGGGAGCGTCGAGATCCTCGCCGAGGACCCGCAGGGCACGATGATCGCCTCCCCCACCAACGTGTGCTTCGCCGGCGACCGGCTGGTGAGCGCGAACCTCGGGCGCTGGCACCTGACGCTCTACGAGGACACCGGCCTGCGCGGCGCGCCGCTGCACCGGCCCGAGAGGTGGGCGATCGACGCGTGAGCGGCCCCGCGCGCTTCGTCCCGCGCTACTACGAGATCGAGCAGGCGCTGCGCGCCCGCGTCGCCGCGCTGCGCCCCGGCGACGTGCTGCCCTCCGACGCCGAGCTGTGCGAGGAGTTCGGCGTGAGCCGGATGACCGCGCGCAACGCGATGCAGCTGCTCGCGCAGGAGGGCCTCGTCCAGCGGATCCCCGGCCGCGGCACGTTCGTCGCCGAGCAGCCCGTGCACCGCCAGGCCGGCAGCCTGATCTCCTTCAGCGACGAGATGCGCCGCAAGGGGCGCCGGCCCAGCTCGAAGGTGCTGCGCCGCCGGGTGCGCGCGGGCGCCCCGCACGAGATCGCGCAGCTCACCCTCGACGAGGGCTCCGACGTGCTCGAGCTCGTGCGCCTGCGGCTCGCCGACGACGAGCCGATCGCCATCGAGGCCTCGACCTTCGAGCCGGCGCTCGCCGAGGTGCTGCTGGCCGCCGACCTCGAGACCGGCTCGCTGTTTGACGCGCTGGTCAGCGCCGGGCGCGTCCCGACCGCGGGTCGCGCCGCGCTCGGCGCGGGAGCGGCGATGGCGGCCGATGCGAAGCACCTCGGCGTCCAGCGCGGCGGCCCGCTGCTCGTCGAGCGGCGGCTGATCTTCGACCAGGCGGGGCGGCCGCTCGAGCTGACCGAGTCGCGCTACGCGGCCGACCGCTACTGGCTCGAAGTGTCCTTCGACGTCGAGCTCGCCTGAATCTCGAGCCACGTCGCGCGCTCCTCGCCGGGCGCGAGCATCGGGAGCCGGCCCTCGGCGCGGTCGTGCGCGCGGCCGAGCACGGAGCAGTTGGCCGGCTCGATCCCGAGCGAGCCGAGCGAGGGATCGACCCACTGCCAGACGCGCGGGAGCGTGTCGAGGCTCCAGCTCACGCGGACCGACAGCCCGGGGCGCGAGACGACCGCCTCGCCGCGGGGTTCGAGATGCTCGTACACCCGCTCCGGCCCGGAGGCACCGTCCGGCGGCTCGCCCCAGTCCATGTGGGCGGCGGCGTCGGCGTCGCGGGGCTGCGCGCCGGCGCCCGGCAGCGCGAGCCGCGCGCCCGCGCGACCACAGCGGCGCCCCGAGGTTGACGTGGTAGAGGAACGGTGCCGCCTCGGGCTCCGAGCCCTCGTTGCGGCACACGTCGCGCAGCGTGACGGTGCCGCCGCGCACCGTCCACTCGCGTTCGAGCACGAACGGTCCCTCGCGCACGATGCCGGTCACGCGGAGCGCGTCGCGGATCTCGTACGCAGCCGGCTGCTGGGAGATCTCGCCGTGCAGCCCGTACCCCTCCGACGGCGCGCCGACGTTGCGCAGCCCGCACGTGGTCACCAGCCCGCCGCCCCAGTTGGTGCGCCAGTCCTCGCCCTGCGGGCGGTGCGGCAGCGGGCCGCTCTCGCCCACCGGCGAGATCCATGCGATCGGCGCGCCGGCGAACGATGCGGCGCCGCAGTCGAGCGCCCGGTCGGGGAGCAGGCGGAGCTCGAGCCCGCCCTCGGAGCGCACCTCGAGCGCGCGCCAGCCGCCGGGCGCGACGGACTCGATCACGCCGCCATCGCGAGCACGTCGGCCGCGCTCAGTCGCTCGACCACCACGTGCGCGTCGCCCAGCAGCGCGCGCTCGGCCTCGCCGCGGCCGACGCCGACGACGCGCATGCCGGCGGCCAGCGCCGACGCGACGCCCGGCGCGGTGTCCTCGACCGCGACGCAGATCTCCGGCGCCGCGCCGAGCCGCTCCGCCGCGGCCAGGTACATGTCGGGGGCGGGCTTGCCGCGCTCCACCTCGTCGCCCGCCACCGTCACGGCGAAGGCTCGGGCCAGCCCCGCCCGCCGCAGCGTGCGGTCCAGCCGCTCGCGCGGGCTCGACGAGGCCACACCGAGCGCCACCCCCGCGTCGCGCAGCGAGACCACCGTCTCGCGCGCGTCGTCGAAGGTCACCAGCTCGGTCTCGATCAGCTCGAACAGCGTGCGCGCGAAGTCGGCCCACACCACGGCGTGCGAGGGCAGCTCGACGCGCCCGGCGAAGTACCCGTGCACGCGCACGTACGGGAGCCCGAGCACCGACGCGTAGTCGGCGTCGGTCAGCGTGTAGCCGCGGGCGCCGAGCAGCACCTCCCAGGACCGGCGCGCGAGCGGCTCGGAGTCCACCAGCGTCCCGTCGCAGTCGAAGATCACCGTGCTCACGGGCGCAGCACCTCCTTGACCGCGTCGCCGCCGCGGGAGGCGGCGAAGGCGTGCTCCCAGCGCTCGAGCGGGACCACCTCGGAGACCAGCGGCGCGGTCACGACCGTGCCCGCCTCCAGCAGCGCCATCGCCCGCCGCCACGACGAGGGCGTCGAGGCGAAGCCGCTGGTGACGGTCAGCTCGTGGAAGCAGATCAGGTCCCACGGGACCGTCACCGGCGCGCCGCGCAGGCCGATCTGCACGAGCCGGCCGCCGCGGCGGCAGACCTCCAGCGCCTGGGCGATCCCCGGCTCGGAGCCCGAGCACTCGACCACCACGTCGTACGGCCCGCCGGGCGCGATCCGCGCCCGCCACCAGCGTCGGGAAGCCGAGCGAGCCGGCCAGCTCCAGCCGCGCGACGTCGCGCGGCGCGCCCTGCAGCGTCACCGCGCCGCCGCACGCGCGGGCGACCTGCGCGGCGAGGAGCCCGATGGCGCCCGGGCCCAGCACCAGCACGCGGTCGCCCGCGCCGACGGCGGGCGGGTCGAGCAGCGACTGGCAGACGCACGCCAGCGGCTCGGACATCGAGGCGGCCGGGGCGTCGAGGCCCTCGCGGCACGCGGTGCAGCCCGCGCGCCGGCACCACGACCGCCGAGTTGAACGCGCCGTCCACGTGGGTGCCTATCGACTGCCGGTCGACGCACAGGTTCGGCCGACCGGCGCGGCACAGCGGGCAGATGCCGCAGGTCGCGTAGTAGGTCTCGCTGACGACCCGCTCCCCCGCCCACGCCGCGTCGACGCCCGGCCCGAGCGCCTCGACGACGCCGCACACCTCGTGGCCCATCGTGACCGGCGGGACGCTGGGGTACTCGCCCGCCTCGATGTGCAGGTCGGTCCCGCACACGCCGGCCGCCAGCACCTCGAGGCGCACGTACGCGGGACCCGGTTCCGCGACCTCCCGCTCGGCGAGCCCGACGTTCCCGGGCCCGGGGGCGAGCTTGGCCACGGCCGTGCTCATGCGATGAGCGGCCGCAGCGTGTTCCGCGCGACCTGGAAGCCCTTCTTGACGAGCTCGACGTCGCCCTCGAAGCGCCGGTCCTCGTGCTCGACCGAGACGACGCCGTCGTAGCCGACCGCGTACAGGGCGCCGATGAAGCGGCCCCAGTCGACCTGGCCGTGGCCGCACAGGCGCGGGACCTGCCAGCCGATGCCGGTCGACATCACGCCGTGCTCGTAGAGCCCGTCGGGCCGGACCTCCAGGTCCTTGCCGTGGGCGTGCAGGATCCGGTCGGCGAACTCGTAGACGACGCGCTCGGCGTCGATCATCTGCCACACGAGGTGCGACGGGTCGAGGTTGAGGCCGAAGTGCGCGTCGGGGATGACCTCGAACATCGCGCGCCACGCGTGCGGGTTGTAGGCGAGGTTGTTGCCGCCCGGCCACTCGTCGTAGGAGAAGATCATCGGGCAGTTCTCGATCGCGATCTGCACGCCGTGCTCGCCCGCGTGCGCGACCAGCGGCGGCCACAGCTCGGCGAAGCGCTCGAGGTTCTCCGGCAGCGGCCGGGACTTGTCGTTGCCCACGAACGTGCCGACGGCGGGCACGCCGAGCTTGCGCGGCGGCCTCGATCACCTTGCGCAGGTGCGCGTGGGCGGCGTCGCGCGCCTCGTCGTCGGGATCGAGCGTGGTTCGGGTAGTAGGCGAGCGAGGAGATCGTCAGCCCGTGCCGCGCCAGCGTCGTCGTTGACCTGCTGCGGCCGAGAAGTCCTCGACGTCGATGTGGCGAGACGCCCGCGTAGCGGCGTGCGGCGCCCTCGCCGGCGGGCCACGCGGCCACTTCGAGCGAGTCGAAGCCGTTGGCGGCCGCCCACTCGGCGATCTCGTCGAGGGTGAGCGTCGGGAAGGCCGCGGTGAGCAGGCCGAGCTTCATGCAGGGACCTCCTGTGGGGTGGATGCGCGCGCGACCTCGACCCAGCGGCCCTCGCGGGCGCTGGCGCCGATCGCGTCGGCGATCAGCGCCTCGTCGTGGCCGTCGGCGAACGTCGGGTAATCGGGCCGCTCCGGCGGGGCACCGGCACCGACCGCGCGGTAGACGGCGCGGTACAGCTCGCGGAACGTGTCGGCGAAGCCCTCGGCATGGCCGGCCGGGAGCACCTGGGCGGCGGCGGCCGGCGGCGACTGCAGCGTCGGGTCGCGCAGCAGGATCTCGTTCGGCCGCTCGCGGTGGCCGAGCCACAGCTCCTCCGGGCGCTCCGAGCTCCACGACACCGCGCCGGCGCCCCCGTCGACCTGCCACGAGCAGGCGTTGCGGCGGCCCGCGCTGAGCTGGGAGACGGCGCACAGCGCGCGGGCGCCGCCGTCGAGGCGCAGCAGGATCCCGGCCGTGTCCTCGGTCGTGATCTCGCGGTCCACTCGCTCGCCGGCGTCGCCCGCGGAGAACGTCTCCACGGGGCCGGTCGGCACGCGGCGCACGGGGATCACGGTCGACAGGTCGGCCATCACGGCCTCGACGCGGCGGCCGGTGACGTACTGCAGGAGGTCGATCCAGTGCGAGCCGATGTCGCCCACCGCGCGCAGCTCGCCGCCCTCGGCCGGGTCCAGACGCCAGTTCCAGTCGGTGTCGAGCAGCAGCCAGTCCTGCAGGTAGGAGCCGGTGACCTGGTGCACGCGGCCGATCTCGCCGGCCTTGATGCGCTCGTGCGCCTCGATGCACTGCGAGTAGAAGCGGATGTTGAAGTTGACGGCGTGCACGAGCCCGCTGCGCTGGGCCAGCGCCAGCAGCTCGCCCGTCTCGGCCGAGGTCATCGCGAGCGGCTTCTCGCACACCACGTGCTTGCCGGCCTCCAGCGCCGCCTTCGCCTGCGGGAAGTGCTCCCGGTTGGGCGAGGTGACGTGCACCACGTCCACGCGCGGATCGCGCGAGCATCGCCTCGAAGGAGTCATACGGCTCCGGGAGCACGGCCGACTTGGCCTTCTCCCGCGCGCGCTCGGGCGAGGAGCCGACCACGCCGAGCACCTCGACGCCGAGCCGGCGCAGCGCCTCGACGTGCACCACCCCGATGAAGCCGGTGCCGACCACCGCGGCGCGGATGTTCTGGAAGGACATCTAGGCCTCCGATCGGGATATCCGCGCGTACAGCGCGGCCATGGCGAGGATGATCGCGCCGTAGAGGATCTGGCGGACCGACTGCGCGACGTCGAGCAGCGTCAGGAACGAGTCCAGCACGGTGAGGATCAGCGCGCCGAAGATCGTGCCCGAGTAGCTGCCGAGGCCGCCGAAGATCGACGTGCCGCCGATCACCACCGCCGCCACCGCCGGCAGCAGGTAGGACGTCGGCCAGCCCGAGGTCGGCCGCGTTGGTGAGCCCGACGAGCAGCAGCCCGCCGATCGCCGCGCACATGCCGCACAGCGCGTAGGTGGCGAGCAGGAGCTGCCACGAGCGCGTGCCGGCGAGGCGGACGGCGAGCGGGTTGTCGCCGTAGGCGTAGAGCATGCGGCCGTAGCCCGAGTACTTCAGGCCGAGGATCACCACCGCCGATAAGCCGCCCCACAGCAGGACCGACTTCGGGATGTCGCCGACCAGCGAGCCGGTGGCCGAGCTCGTTGACGAACCCCGGCACGGCCGGCGCGCCGGTCACGAAGCTCTGCGCGCGCACGGTCAGGATCCCGATCACGATCGACCCCATCCCCAGCGTCATGATCAGCGGCTGGACGTTGAAGATGCCGATCCCGACGCCGTTGACGAGCCCGATGATCAGCCCGACGGCGAGCGCGATCAGGATCGCCACCAGCGTCCCGCGCGAGGACTGCCCGGCCATGATGTACGCGGCCGCGGTGGCGGTGAAGCCGATCGAGAGGTCGATGCCACCCGTGAGCATCACGAGCGTCTGGCCGGCGGCGAGGATCGCCAGCGGCGCGGCGAGCCGGACGATCGTGCCGAGCTGGTTGCCCGAGATGTAGCCCGGCTCGGCGACCTGGCACGCGACCAGCAGCAGCACGAGCAGGCCGCTCAGCATCCACAGCGGGTGGGTGGCGAGCGTGCGGGTCACGTCCGGTTCCTCAGCACGACCAGCCCGCCGATCATGCACGACGAGCACCATCAGCGCGCCCTGGATGACCTGGGCGTAGTTGGAGTCGACGCCCCAGAAGACGAGGATCGCCACCACGATCGAGACGACGAAGGCGGCGACGATCGGGCCGATCAGCCCGCCCTTGCCGCCGACCAGCGCGACGCCGCCGAGCACCACGGCGGCGACCGAGTTGAGCGTGTAGAGCTCACCCGACAGCGGGCTGCCGATGCCGGTGGTGGCGGTCAGCGCGAGGGCGCCGAGCGCGGCGAACACGCCGCCGACCGTGTAGGCGGCCACGCGGGTCCCGGCCACGCGGACGCCGCTCAGGTACGCCGCCTCGCGGTCGCTGCCGACGGCGTAGATCCCGAGCCCGAGCCGCGTGCGTCGCAGCGGCAGCCACACGACGGCGAAGACGATCGCGAGGATCACGAGCCCGTTGGGGATCCACTCCCACAGGTCGCTGAACGTCGACAGCTCCTGGAACTGCTGCGGCGAGCCGCCGCCCGGCGTGGAGAGCACGAGCAGCGCGGCGCCGGACCAGATGAAGCTGGTGGCGAGCGTGACCACGATGTCGGGCACGCCGCTGGCCACGATCACACCGCCGGTCAGCGCGCCGATCGCCATGCCGACCGCGATCACGAGCACGCAGATCAGGATCGCGGTGCCCATGCCCTTGCCCTCCATCTAGCGGCGCGGCGATGCAGTTCGGCAGCGCCATCTGCGGCACCGACCGACAGGTCGATGCCGCCGGAGATGACGATCACGGACTGCGCCATCGCCGCGAAGGCGAGCGGGAGCGCCGACGATCACGAGCGACTGGAAGTCGAACGAGCTGAACGCGGGGGCGGCGTTCGCCTCGAGCGACCAGCAGGACCGCGAGCAGGATCGCGACGCCGATCGTCCAGCCGTGGCGGACGAGGACGCGGCGGCCCGTCGGCGTGCGGCTGGGGATCGCCGTCGTGCTCACGGCGACCTCCTCGCTCGACGAGGCCGTGCGCGGCGCGCAGCAGCCGCGCCTCGGTGGCGTCGGCGGCCGGCAGCCGCTCGCTGACGCCGCCCTGGTAGAGCACGACCACGCGGTCGCACACGAGCTGGATCTCCGGCAGCTCGGAGGTGAAGAGCAGGATCGCCGCGCCCGCGTCGGCCAGCTCGCGCAGCAGCACGTAGATCTGGCGCTTGGTGCCGACGTCGATGCCGCGCGTCGGGTCGAAGCACAGCATCACCTGGAAGCCCGCCGCCAGCCAGCGGGCGATGGTCAGCTTCTGCCGGTTGCCGCCCGACAGCCGCCGCGCCTGCGACGCCGCGCGCGTGTCGATCTGCAGCTTGTCGATCGCCTCCTGCACGCGGGTGCGCTCGCCGCGGACGTTGATCGGGCCCCACTTCGTGACGCGGTTGTAGAGCGGCGCCGCGATGTTCTCGGAGATCGGGCGCTGCGGGAGCAGGGCCATCATCCGGTCGGCGGGCACGAGCACCATCCCGGCGCGGATCGCGTCGTAGGGATGGCGCGGCTTGAGCTGCTTGCCGTTGACGACGATCTCGCCGCCGCCGCGCGCGCGGCGCTGGCCCGCCAGCAGCTCGAACATCGCATCCTGGCCCTGGCCCTCGAGCGCGGCCACGCCGACGATCTCCCCCGCGCGGACCTCGAGGTCCACCGTGCGGTCGAAGCGGTCGTCGATCTTCAGCGCGCGGACCTCGAGCACGGTCTTGCCCGGCTCGGCCTCGGTCTCCACCGCGGAGGCGACCGCCAGCTCCTCGTCGGCCGCGGCCGCCGCGGCCTCGACGCCGGCGGCGATCTTGTCGCGCGACTCGCCGAGCATCAGCTCGACCATCCGCTCCTCCTCGCCCGCCTTCGGGACGAGGGTGCCGACGGCGCGGCCGTCGCGCAGGACGGTCGCCTTGTCGCACAGCGCGCTGACCTCGGCCAGGCGGTGCGAGATGAACAGCACGGAGTGGCCCTGCTCGCGGTGCTCGCGCACGATCCGCGTGACCGTGTCGGCGAGGTCGGAGGGCAGCGCGGCGGTGATCTCGTCGAGGATCAGCAGCCGCGGGTCGAAGGACAGGGCGCGCGCGAGGTCGATCATGCGCAGCGCGGGGAGCGGGAGGTCCGACGCCAGCTCGGTGAGGTCGATGTCGAGCCCCATGGCGTCCAGCTCGGAGGACACGCGGTCGACGTCGGCGCCGGTCAGGCGCAGGTTCTGGCGGATCGTGAGGTCGGGAATCAGCGCGGGGTCCTGGAAGACCGGCGCGAGGCCGACCTTGCGGGCGCCCTGCGGGGAGCCGATGGCGACCGGCTCGCCGGCGACCGTGATCTCGCCCACGTCGCGGGAGATGACCCCGGTGAGGATCTTCACGAGCGTCGACTTGCCGGCGCCGTTGGCGCCCATCAGCGCGTGGACCTCGCCGGGCTCGACGGTGAGGTCGGCGGAGCGCAGGGCGACGACCGGCCCGTAGCTCTTCGCGACCTGGGTGACTTCCAGCAGGCTCATGTGATGCGGATCATCGCCGAGGGCGCCGGGCCGAAGCCCGGCGCCCTGCCGGCGAGGTTCGTCAGGAGCCGGGCCCCTGACAGGTCTTGAGCTGCTCGTCCGTGTAGGTGGTGAACGGCTCGACCTGCAGCTGGCTCGAGTACGTCGGCGCCAGCGCCTTGTCGTAGTACTTCTCCCAGTCGGCCTTGTTCTCCGAGTCCCACACCTGCGGCGTGAGCACCGTGTTGGCCTCGACGTCCTCGCCCTTGAGGGACTTGAGGGCGACCGCCGCACCGACGCCGCCGACCGTGGCCGGGTTCGTCACCGCG
Organism: uncultured Solirubrobacteraceae bacterium; assembly: GCA_963723395.1. Lineage (GTDB taxonomy): Bacteria > Actinomycetota > Thermoleophilia > Solirubrobacterales > Solirubrobacteraceae > DATFQI01. The sequence continues at coordinate 180,467 of CAVRQL010000022.1, forward strand.
ACGCCGGGCGTCCCGCCGAGCAGCTGCTCGAGGAACTTGTTGTTGTCGGCGCCGACCACCGGGATGTCCTGCTGCTTGGCGGTCTTGAGCGCGTTGACGACGCTGTAGTCGATACCCGACGTCCAGATGCCGTCGATCTTCGTGCCGGACTGCAGCACGTCGAGCGCCTGCTTGCCACCGGTGCCGAACTGCCAGCCGGTGAACGTCTCCTTGACCACCTTCATGCCCGGGTTGGCCTTGATGGCCTCCATGAAGCCCTCGTGACGGGCCGTGTCGGCCGGGGCGCCCGAGATGCCGCGCATCTCGAGGATGTTGCCCTTGCCGCCGAGCTTCTTGGCGAGCCACTCGCCGCCCAGCTTGCCGTACTCCTTCTGGTTGTTGGTGACGTTGAGCACGTCGGGCGAGTCGATCGCCTGGTCGACCGAGATGATCTTGACCCCGCGGCGCTTGGCCTCGGAGATGACCGAGTTGAGCGCGGTCGCGTCGGCCGGGTTGATGATGATCGCGTTGGCGCCCGACGAGATCAGGTTGCGGATCGCGGCGATCTGCTCGGGAGCAGCGCCGTTCTGGTTGGAGACCAGCACCTTCTCCACGGAGCCGTCGGCCAGGGCCTGGGCCTTGACCGCGCAGATCATCTCCTCGCGCCAGCCGTTGCCGACCAGCGTGTTGGAGACGCCCAGTGTGTACTTCTTGTCGCCTCCGGAGCCGCCGCTCGAACCCGAGCCGCCGCCTCCTCCGTCATCGTCGCTGCCGCACGCTGCGACGCCGGCGGCCAGGGCGCAGGCGAGCAGCGCCGCGGTGAGCCGCCTAGTGGTTGGGAGACCCATCTTCCTCCTCCTCCTTGAATGGAACCGCACCTCGCAACACGCGCGCGAGGCGCCGTGCGTGCTCGGCATACGCTCCGTCGAACAGCTCGGCCGAACGGCCGGGCCCCACGACGGACGGACTGGTGATGACCGGCGGTAGGGCGCCCTGTGCGAGCAGCGCCTCGGCCGTCCGGACCTTGAGCTCGTTGGCCAGCGCGACGGCCGCGATGGTCGAGCCCGGGCCTACGGGAGTGTCGAGCCCCTCCAACCGCACCAGCGCGTCGCCGGGCGGCGTGCAGAGGTCGAGCACCACATCGGCGTGATCGAGCAGCGGGGGTGCCGCCTGTGCCGCGGTGACCGCGATCACGGGTAGCCCTCGCCGGCGAGCGCCGGCCGCCATCTCGACCGGGACGGCGGTGCTCCCCCCGACGCTGAACACGAGCATCGCGTCGGGCGGGGCCAGCTCGAAGTTCTCCAGGATCTGCTCGGCGAGCCCCTCCACGCGCTCGATGAACATCGCCTGCCGCTGGCCGTTGGCGCCCACGACCTGCGTGTGGAACGTCATCGACAGCTCGACCAGCGGATGGAACCCCGGGTAGGAGCCGTATCGGGGGAACAGCTCCTCGACGGCGATCCGGGAGTGCCCGGTGCCGAAGACGTGCACGAGGCCGCCGCTGCCGATGGCCCGTACGCAGATCTCGACGGCGCGCTCGATCTCGGCGTCCTGGGCGCCGACCTGGTCGAGCAGCTCACGGGCAGCGGCGATGAACCTCACCCCGTGACCGCGGGATCGGGTTCCACCGGCTCCCAGCGCCCGCTCTTCATCGAGCGGTAGCAGGCGTCGAGGATCACGTTGACGATGTAGCCGTCGGCGAACGTCTCGCGCGGCTCCTGGTTCGTCAGGAAGCACTCGGCGAAGTGGCGCAGCTCCTCGGAGTAGCCGTAGTGGCGCGCCTCGTCGGGGATCGGGTAGACGAAGCCGGTCTCCGCGTCGGCCTTCTCCATCAGGTAGCCGGCCGGCTTGCCGATGAAGCCCCACACGGAGGTCGCGGTGGAGTCGGTGATCAGGCGTCCCTCGGAGCCGACGATCTCGTTGCGCAGCTCCATCCCGCCCTTGGCCGACCACGAGGCCTCGGAGATCGAGATGCCGCCGTTGGCGAACTTGATCATCGCGACCGCGTTGTCCTCGCCGGTCGTCTTGTCGGCGTGGGTCATCGTCGCGCCCCAGGCGAACGCCTCGGTGACGGGCACGTCCTTGCCGAAGAAGTAGCGGGCGGCCTCGATCGTGTGGCAGCCCATGTCGAGCAGCGCGCCGCCGCCGGCCAGCTCCGCGTTCCAGAAGTGCTCGGCGTGCGGGCCGGAGTGCGCCTCGCGGGCGCGCACGGACAGGATCTCGCCGATCGAGCCGGACTCGATCATCTCGCGCGCCTTCATGACGTTCGGGCTGAACACCTCGGTCTCGGCGTAGCCGGCCAGCACGCCGGCGTCCTTGGCGAGGCGCACCATCTCGGCCGCCTCCTGCGCGTTGCGGGCGAGCGGCTTGGTGCAGACGATCCCCTTGCCGGCCGCGGTGGCGACCCTGGTCGCCTCGAGGTGCAGGTGGTTGGGGAGGGCGATGATCACGAGGTCGACCTCGGGGTCGGCGCACAGCTCGGCCATGTCGGTGTAGGTGCGCTCGATGCCGCGGCGGGTGGCGAAGGCGCGGGCGCGCTCGTCGCTGCGGGAGTAGTTCGCGACGGCCCTGGCGATCGGCACGTCGCGCAGGCCGTCGCAGTAGAAGTCGGCGACGAAGCCGGAGCCCAGGATGCCGTAGCGCACCATGCCCGGACGGGCGTCGGCGGGGTCCGGCGAGACCTGGGCTGTCGAAGGATCGGCGGTCATGGCAGTCCTAATGTCTAGACAGCTAGTCGGCCGGACCGTAGTCCGCCGGAAGCCGCCTTGTCAAGCGACCGTCGCAGGCTTTTGCGGGACTGTCAAGCAAAAGACTTTCTCTTGTGTGCGCTTGACACGCACAAGGGCGGCGGCTTGACTAGACATGTGGCGCGACCGGACGACACACGCCCCCGCGCAGCCTCCCCCGGCGCGGGCACGGTGCTGCGCCTGATCCGCGAGGGGCGCGCGACGACGCGCTCGGAGATCATCGCCATGACCGGGCTGGCGCGCTCGACCGTGACCCAGCGGCTGGACCAGCTGCTCGCGGAGCGGCTCGTCGTCCCCGCCGGCGAGGCGGCGTCCACCGGCGGCCGGCCGCCGAGCGTGCTCGCCTTCAACCGCGACGCGGGCGTCGTGCTGGCCGGCGACCTCGGCGCCACCCACTCGCGGCTGGCGCTGACCGACCTCGGCGGCGAGGTCGTGGCCGAGCTGGCGAGCGACATCCCGATCGCCGACGGGCCCGAGGCCGTGCTCGGCTGGGTCGAGTCCGGCTTCGACGCGATGCTCACCGAGGCCGGGCGCTCCGCGGCCGACGTGCGCGGCGTGGGGATCGGCGTGCCGGGGCCGGTCGAGTTCGCGACCGGGCGCCCGGTGGCGCCGCCGATCATGCCCGGCTGGGACGGCTATCCGGTCGCCGCGCGGCTCACCGGCCGGTACGGCGCTCCCGCGCTGGTCGACAACGACGTCAACACGATGGCGCTGGGCGAGCACTACGCCCACTGGCGCTCCACCGACCACCTGCTGCTCGTCAAGGTCGGCACCGGGATCGGCTGCGGCATCGTCGCGGGCGGCACGATCCTGCGCGGCGCCCAGGGCGCGGCGGGCGACCTCGGGCACATCCAGATCACCAGCGACGCTTCGGTGGTGTGCCGGTGCGGCAACGTCGGCTGCCTCGAGGCGGTCGCGGGCGGCGGCGCGATGGCGGCGCAGCTGCGCGCCCTCGGGCTGGACGCCGCCGACGGCCGCGACGTGGTCGCGCTCGTCCGGGCCGGGCGGCCGGAGGCGGTCGGCGTGGTGCGCGAGGCGGGCCGCGTGCTCGGCAGCGTGCTGGCCACCAGCGTGAACCTGTTCAATCCCGGCGTGATCGTGATCGGCGGAGACCTCTCGCACGCCGAGGAGCACCTGCTGGCGGGCGTCCGCGAGGTCGTCTACCAGCGCTCGCTGCCGCTGGCCACCCGCTCGCTGCGGATCGTCCGCTCGCGGCTCGACGAGCGCGCCGGCGTCGTGGGCGCGTCGGTGATGGTGATCGAGCACGTGCTGTCACCCGACGCCGTCGACGACGCGCTCGCCGCGCCGCGCGCCGTCGCGACGTGAGCGTCCGGCTCGGCCTCGACCTCGGCGGCACCAACGTCAAGTGCGCCGTGCTCTCGCCGGACGGCGAGATCCTCGCCGAGGCGGGCGCTCCCAACGACGCCGAGCACGGCGAGGACGCGGTGCTGGAGCGCGTCGTCTCGCTCGGCCGCGCGACGGCGGCGCCGCACGGTCCGATCGCGACCGCCGGCCTTGGGCTGCCGGGGCACGTCGACCGGTCGGGGGCCGGCGCACTGCTCCCCAACCTCCCGGGCGAGTGGGTGGGCCGCCCGATCGCCCACCCGGTCAGCAACGGCCTCGGCGTCCCGGTGCGGCTCGTCAACGACGCGCGGGCGATGACGCTCGCGGAGCTGCGCCTCGGCGCGGGGCGCGGGGTCGAGCACCTCGTGTGCGTCACGCTCGGGACGGGCGTCGGCGGCGGCGTGGCGATCGGCGGCCGGCTCCACCTCGGGGCCGGCCACGCCGGCGAGATCGGCCACACCACCGTCGTCCCCGACGGCCCGCCGTGCGGGTGCGGGAACCGCGGCTGCCTGGACCGCGTGGCCTGCGCGGACGCCATCGCGCGCGGCGCGGGCACGGCCACCGCGGCCGAGGCGATCGCCGCCGCGCGCCGGGGCGATGCGCGCGCCGTCGAGGCGCTGGCCACCGCGGGCCGCCACGTCGGCCTCGCCCTCGCCGGCGCCGTCGTGCTCCTGTGGCCGCAGCGGATCATCGTCGGCGGCGGCCTCGCGGCGGCCGGCGAGCTCCTGCTCGGCCCGCTGCGCGAGGAGCTCCGCGCCCGCGCGTGCGTCGCGCCTGAGATCGACGTCCTCCCGGCCGCGCTCGGCGCGGGGGCGGGAGCGATCGGCGCGGCGCTGTTTGGCGCGGAGTAGGCGTTGCAGGCGCTGGTGAGGTTGCGGCCGGGCTCTTACGCCGTAACGGCATTGCACTGAGGGGGAGGGGGTTTGCCGGTCCGCTCCTCGAAAGGTGCCGTAGAGGGGCGGTTTCACGGAGCTCGATCCTGCGGCGGCAACGGGTTCCTCGAAAGGTGCGCCTGAGGGGCGGTTTGCCGGAGCTCGTTTTCACCCCCTCCCCCTACCCAGCCATGCCGTTACGGCGCCGGTCCCGCCCGTCACCTCACCAGCGCCTGCAACGGCGAGCCCTAGCCGCCGCCTCCGCCGGGCGTGCCGCCCTTGCCGGAAGTGCCGGTGTGGCGCTTGTGCTCGAGGCGCAGGGCCTTCGCTTCGGCGCGCTTCTTCACGCGCTCGGGCCGCTCGGCCTTGCGCTTGGCGAGGTACTCCTTGATGCGTTCGATCATGGCGTTGGCCTGCGCCTCGCAGCGCTCCACCGCGGTGCGCACCGCGTCGCTCACGGATCCCTTGACCGCGACGTTCACGAATACGCCTGACGAGGCGGACTCCGTCCCGGCCTCGGTCCCGACCGCCTTGATGCCGGCGTTGGCCTCCTCCTCGGTCGGGAAGATCAGGATGTCGACGCCGTTCCCTCCCATGCGGAGCCCGACGTACTCCGCGCCCGAGCGGGTGAGGGCGAGCGTCGCCTTCGGGGCGGCCAGGTGGTCGTTGTACTTCGACCCGCCGATGCCCTCCTTGTCGGAGATCGAGCGCTTGCCGCTGAGGTGGGTGACGAGCCCGAGCGCCTTCTCGCCCTGGGCGCAGGTGACGAGCGCATCGTGGACGCCGAGCAGCGCGTCCTCGTCGAGAGGCGCCGTCGGGTCCGCGACCAGCGGCGCCCCGACGGAGGGCGTCGGCGTCGGCGACGACGCGGCGGGCTTGTCCTCGTCGCCGCATCCGCACATCGCAAGGCCGGCCAGCACGGCCACCGTCGCGAGCCGCATGTGAACGATCCTCTACCTGCCCTTTGAGCAAGTCAAGGGGTCCGGTTAGGCTCGCGCGTTCTCGTGAGCTCCGGCGCTCCGATCCTGCTCGTCACCAAGCTCCATCCACCGGCGGTCCCGCCACAGGCCGTCGCGCGCGAGCGGCTGTTCGCGCGGCTGGCCGACGGGCGCGGGCTGAAGCTGAGCCTGGTCGCGTGCCCGGCCGGGTTCGGGAAGTCGACGCTGCTCGCCGCGTGGCGGGAGTGGGAGGCGCGGCCGGTCGCGTGGGTGTCGCTCGACGAGGGCGACAACGATCCGGTGGTGCTGTGGTCGCACGTGATCGAGGCGCTCGCGCGCGCCTGCCCGGGCCTCGCCGGCACCGAGCTCGCGACCATGGCGGCGACGGCCCCGGTGCTGGAGGTCGTGCTGCCGCGGCTCGTCAACGAGCTCGCCGAGCTGCCCGAGGTCTCGCTCGTGCTCGACGACTTCCACCGGCTCTCGGCCAGCTCGGCGCGCGAGAGCGTCGCGTGGTTCGTGGACCACGTGCCGGCGTCGGTGCAGACGGTGCTGGCCACGCGCGCGGACCCGGGGCTGCCGCTCGGCACGCTGCGCGCCCGCGGCCAGCTGCTCGAGCTGCGCGCCGACGAGCTGCGCTTCACGACAGCCGAGGCCGACGAGTTCCTCAACGGGCGGCTGGAGCTGGGCCTGGACGCCGCCGACGTGGACCTGCTCGTCGCCCGGACCGAGGGCTGGCCGGCAGGCCTCTACCTGGCCGCGCTCTCGCTCGCCGGCAAGGAGGACAAGCACGGGCTGGTCGCCGCCTTCGACGGCGCGAGCGCGCACGTCGTGGACTTCCTCTCGAGCGAGGTGCTCGCCGCCTACCCGCCCGAGGTGCAGGCGTTCATGCTCCGCACGTCGGTGCTGGAGCGGCTGTGCGCGCCGCTGTGCGACGCGGTGCTCGACCTCGACGGCTCCGGTCGCACGCTCGACGCGCTCGCGCGGTCCAACCTGTTCCTGATCCCGCTCGACGACCGCCGGCAGTGGTTCCGCTTCCACCACCTGTTCGCCCAGCTCCTGCGCGTCGAGCTGGAGCGGCGCGAGCCCGAACTGGTCCCGGTGCTGCACCGTCGCGCGTTCCAGTGGCACCTCGAGGCGGGCACGACCGACGAGGCGATCCACCACGCCGTCGCCGCCCACGCCTTCCCCGAGGCCGGCGCGCTGATCGCCGAGACATGGGTGCACTACGCCAACGCCGGGCGGACCTCGTCGGTCCTGGACTGGATGGATCGCTTCCCGCCCCACCTGCTGGCGGCCGACCGGCGGCTGCTGCTGGTGAAGGCGTGGCTGTCCGCGCTGCGCGGGCGCGAGCAGGAGATGTGGGAGGCGGCCGCGCGTGTGCGAGAGCTGGGCGGGCTCGGCGAGGGGCCGCTCCCTGACGGCTTCGCCACGCTCGAGTCCAGCCTCACGATGCTGCGCGCGACGTTCGCCTGGGGCGACGCGGACGCGGTGCTCGAGCACGGCACGCGCTGGCTGTCCATGGAGGACCCGGAGTCGCCGTGGCGGGCCGGTCGCCACGTGGGCCGTCGGGTGGGCGCACTACTGCCGCGGCGAGCTCGACGACGCGGAGCTCCGCCTGCGCGAGACCGTCGCGATCGCGCCGGCGAGCGACCAGTGGATCGTCGGCGTGGCGGCGATCGCCGACCTGTCGCTGATCGCCGGCATGCGAGGCCACCGCGCGGAGCAGATGCGCCTGGCGCGCGAGGCGGCCGACCTCGCGCGCGACCGTGGGCTGCTCGACGCGATCGAGGACGGCGAGGTCCACACCGCGCTCGGCGCCGCGCTGACCGCCGACGGCCGACCCGCCGAGGCGCCTCCCGTCCCTGGAGCGGGGCGTGTTCCTCAGGCGCCTGTGGGGCCAGAAGCTCGATCTCGCCGACGGGCTGCTGGCGCTCGCTCCCGCGCTCGCCGCGCTCGGGGACCGCGACCGCGCGCGGAGTGTGCTCGACGAGGCCGGCGCGGTCCTGGGCGCCTGCGCCGCGCCGGGCGCGCTCCCCGCCCGCCTCGCCGCCCAGCGCCGGCTCCTCGACGAGGGCGAGGAGCTGAGCGAGCGCGAGCGGACGATCCTGCGGCTGCTGTCCGGGCCGCTGACCGAGCGCGAGATCGCCCGCGAGCTGTTCCTCTCCTTCAACACCGTCCACACGCACGTGAAGTCGATCTACCGCAAGCTCGGCGTCTCGTCGCGCGCCGAGGCGGTGGCCCGATCACCTAGGTGATCTCGCGCGCGCCTCCCCTAGGCCCGCGGGAGGGTGTCGCCCATGACGGACTACGAGCTCGTGCTCCGCGGCGAGGTCGGCGACCACTTCGGTCTCGTGTTCGACGGCATGCACCTGGAGCGCCATCAGGGGAACACCGTCGTCCGCGGGGACGTGCGCGACCAGGCCCAGCTCCACGGGCTCATCGAGCGCATCCAGGAGCTCGGCCTCGAGCTGATCTCGGTCAACCCCACAGGAGAGGACAGATGAGCGCCCCCGACACGATCGTGCTGATCCACGGTTTCTGGGTCACCCCCCGCAGCTGGGAGGACTGGAAGGCCCGCTACGAATCGCAGGGCTACACGGTCCTGACGCCCGCCTACCCGGGCTTCGAGGTCGAGGTGGAGGCGCTCAACGCCGACACCTCGCCGATCGAGGCGGTCACCGTCCCGCAGATCATCGAGCACCTGGAGGCGGTCGTCGGCGGCGTCGCGACCCCGCCGATCCTGATGGGCCACTCGGCCGGCGGCGTGTTCACGCAGATCCTGCTCGACCACGGCTTCGGCGCCTGCGGCGTGGCGATCAACTCCGCCCCGACCGAGGGCGTCAAGCGCGTCCCGCTCTCGCAGGTGCGGGCGACGTTCCCGGTGCTCAAGAACCCCGCCAACCGCCATCGCGCCGTCGGCTTCACGCCCGAGCAGTGGCACTACGCGTTCACCAACACGTTCAGCGAGGAGGAGTCCCAGCGCCTCTACGAGCGCTACCACATCCCCGCCTCAGGTGAGATCTTCTGGGGCAGCGCGCTGGCCAACATCCACCCCGGCCACGACGACAACTGGGTGAACTACTCCAACGACGACCGGGCTCCGCTGCTGTTCATCTCCGGCGACGAAGATCACCTCATGCCGCCGAGCATCCAGCAGTCCAACGCCAAGCACTACAAGTCGGACAAGACGCTGACCGAGATCGTCGAGTACCCCGGCCCGCACCTGCTCCCGTCCGCCCCGGGCTGGGAGGGCGTCGCCGACTACGCGCTGACGTGGGCGAAGGAACACGCCCGGTGAAGGTCACCCACGTCGGCGGCCCCACCACGCTGATCGAGGCGGATGGCTGGCGGCTGCTGACGGACCCGACGTTCGACGCCCCCGGCCGGAGGTACAACTTCGGCTGGGGCGCGTTCTCGCGCAAGCTCGCGGGACCCGCGATCCCGGCGGCGGACATCGGCCGCGTCGACGCGGTGCTGCTCACCCACGACCACCACGACGACAACCTCGACGCACGCGGGCCGTGCGCTGCTGCCGGGCGCCGGCGCGGTCGTGACCACGGCCTCGGGGGCCAAGCGGCTCGGCGGGTCGGCGCGCGGGCTGGGCGACTGGGAGACGACCACGCTCGAGTCGCCCGGCCGCCCGGCGATCGAGATCACCGCCACCCCGTGCCGCCACGGGCCGCCGGGCCTGCGCTTCGTGTTCGGCGACGTGATCGGCTTCCTGCTGCGCTGGGAGGGCCGCTCGCTGTGGATCTCCGGCGACACCGTGCTCTACGACGACGTCCGCGACGCCGCCGCCCGCGTCGAGCCCGACGTGTTGATCCTCCACCTCGGCTGCGTGCGCTTCCCGGTCACGGGCCCGCTGCACTACACGCTGACCGCGCGCGAAGGCGTCGAGCTGTGCCGTCTCGCGAAGCCGCGCATCGTGCTCCCGGTCCACTACGAGGGCTGGAAGCACTTCCGGCAGGGCCGGGCGGACTTCGAGCGCGAGCTCGAGGCCGCGCCCGACGTCCGCCCGAGCGTCCGCTGGCTCCCGATCGGCGCCGCGACCGAAGTCGCCTAGCCCTGGCCGCCGCCCGCGGCGATCGAGACCGGCTCCCACTCGCGCCACGTCTTCAGGCGGGACTCGTAGTCCGCCGTGGCGATGGAGAGCGGACCGTCCCCGAAGAAGATCCGCAGCGGCGGGTCCTCGGCGTCGACGAGCTTCAGCACCGCCTCGCTGCTCGCCTTCGGGTCGCCGGGGGACGCCGCGCGGCTCGCGCGCCGGCGCTGGGCCTCCTCGCGCACGGCCGCGTAATCGTCGAGCGGGTCCGCGTGGCGGGCCGACGAGCCGGCCCAGTCGGTCGCGAAGCCGCCGGGCTCGATCAGCGTCACCTTGATCCCGAAGCCGGCGACCTCCTGGGCGAGCGCCTGGCTCATGCCCTCGAGCGCCCACTTGGACGCGTGGTACATGCCGATGCCCGCGAACGCGGAGATGCCGCCGATCGAGGAGACCTGCAGGATGTGGCCGCTCCCCTGCTCGCGCAGGAAGGGCAGCGCCGCCTGGGTGATCCACAGCGCGCCGAAGACGTTGGTCTCGATCTGGTCGCGGGCGTCGGCCTCGCTGAGCTCCTCGACCATCCCGAACTGGCCGTAGCCGGCGTTGTTGACGACCACGTCGAGGCGCCCGAACTTGTCGTGGGCCTGCGCGACGGCGGCGAACGCGCCGTCGCGGTCGGTGACGTCGAGCGCGATCGGCAGGATCGCGTCGCCGTGGGCGGACACCAGATCGTCGAGCGTGCTCGCGTCGCGGGCGGTGGCGGCCACCTTGTCGCCGCGCTCGAGGGCGGCGATCGCCCACTCCCGCCCGAAGCCGCGTGATGTGCCGGTGATGAACCAGGTCTTGGAAGCCATGCACCCAACATGGCAGCTCGGCGTGAAGGACGATGCGGGCATGGCGGTGCCGGCGGGCCTCGATCACTGCGTGATCCACGTCTCCGACTGGGACGCCTCGAACGCGTTCTACCGGGACGTGCTCGGCGCCGAGGTCGTCCAGGTCGGCGCGCGCTGGGCGTACCGGTTCGGGACCCAGCAGCTCAACGTCCACGGTCCGGGCGTCGAGCCCGACCCGGTCGCGCGGCTCCCCGTCCAGCCGGGCAACAGCGATCTGTGCTTCGCCTACGACGGGCCGATCGAGGACGCGGTCGCGCACCTCGAGGCGCAGGGCGTCCCGGTCGAGCTCGGGCCGGTCGAGCGGACGGGAGCCCGCGGCATGGGCATCAGCGTCTACTTCCGCGACCCCGACGGAAGCCTGCTCGAGTTCATCTCCTACTGACCTTGCTCCTGAGCTCGCGGACCTCGCTCGAGACCTCGTCCCGGCCGGGCAGCCGCGTCCACTCGGAGGCGAACTCGGCGCCGAAGAGCAGGATCATCGCGGCGACGTAGACGAACAGCAGCAGCGCCATCAGCGCACCGAGCGAGCCGTAGAGCGCGCCGAAGTCGGCCAGGTGCTCGAAGTACAGCTCCAGCCCCTCGCGCAGGATCGCGAGCAGGATCACCGCGACGAGCACGCCGGGCCAGACGTCGCGGACCCGCTGGCGGTGCATCGGGAGCACGCAGTAGAGGAACAGGATCACCGCTCCGGTGAAGACGAACGGCAGCACGTCGCCGACCTCGTCGAGCAGCTCCGCGAGGAGGCCGCCGCCCTCCTCGTCGTCGAGCACCTCGGCGGCGCGGCGCGTCGCGGTCACCGCCAGCGAGCAGGCGAGCACGATCGTGGCGCCGAGCACCAGGACGAGGTCGAGCGCCTTCCGGCGCAGCAGCGGCGGGCGGTCGTGGATGTCCCACGCCTCGTTGATCGTGTGGCGCAGCGCGCCCATCACGCCGGTGCCCGCGACCACCAGGAGCACGACCGAGAAGGCGCCGATCCGGCCGGCGCCCTTCAGCGCGTCGATGACGGTCGCCTCGAGCCGCTCGCGGTCGGAGTCGGCCGACAGCGGGACGTTGTCGAACACCGTCTTGACCACCCGCTCGCGGACCTCCGCGTCGTCGAACACGAGCCCGAACGCGGCGACGAGCAGCAGCGCCAGCGGGACGAAGGACAGCATCGTGAAGAAGCCGACCTGCGCGGCGTCGCGGTGGATGCGGTCGTCGACCGACTCCAGGATCGCGCGCCACGTCGTGAGCACGACGCGCTCAACTAAAGAACGCATAAGGGGTCTGACCCTTTATGGCAGCGAAGTGAAGTAAAGGGTCAGACCCTTTATGTGCGTTCGAGGAGCAGGATGCCGAGCTCGCCGACCGGCACGGTGCCCTCGACCTCGCCGCCGTAGAGCACGTCGCGCCAGCGGCCCTCGGGCAGCGTGACGGGGTCGCCGTCGCCGCGGAGCGCGGCGGCGACGAGCACGGAGTCGCCGCGCAGGAACGCGATCGTCCGCTCGCCGGCGGCCACCGGCGTGTAGGCGCCGGCGAAGGCGTCCGGGCGCGACCGGCGCAGGACGAGCGCGCGGACGATCAGCCACAGCTTGCGCGTCTCCTCCGTGGGGGCGGCGCCGCGGCGGACGGACTCGAGCAGCTCGCGGCGGCGGGCCCAGTCGACCGCCCGCCGGTTGTCGGGGTCGACGAGCGAGAGCGAGAGCAGCTCGTCGCCCTGGTAGATGTCGGGCAGCCCCGGCACCGTGAGCTTGAGCAGCAGCTGTCCGAGCGCCGCGCGGTCGCCGGCCCGGGCGAGCGCGGCGGCGAACGGCTCGAAGTCGGCGAGGAACGCCTCGTGCCGCGTACAGCGCGCGGACGAACTCCATGACGCCGCGCTCGTGCTCCTCGTCGGGCGACACCCAGTTGGTGGTGCGCTTGGCCTCGCGCAGCGCCTTCTCCATGTAGCCCTCGACGCGCTCCACCTCGATCGGCCACGCGCCCGCCAGCGTCTGGAAGACGAAGTAGCGCTCGACGGGGTCCGGCCCGGGGATGTCCGAGGTCAGCGCGGTCCAGCGCCGCGACCGCCGCCGCCCACTCGTCGGGCATCGTCGAGAGCGCGGCGATCCGCGCCCGCACGTCGCCGGAGCGCTTCGTGTCATGCGTCTGGGTGACCAGCAGGTTGTGCGGGAAGCGCTCGGCGCGCACCCGGTTGGCCTCGTGGAAGTCCTCGATCGAGACGCCGAAGCGCGACGGGTCGCCGCCGACGTCGTTGAGCGCGAGCAGCCGCCCGTAGCGGTAGAAGGCGGTGTCCTCGACGCCCTTGGCCATGATCGGCGGCGTCGTCTGCTGGAAGCGGGTGACGAACGCGTCCCAGCCGCGCTCGCGCAGCAGGAGCACGTCGGCGAGCGACGCGGGGAGCCCCGCCTCGGCAATCGCCTCGCGGTCCTCGTCCTCCACCCGGCCCGACCACGGCTCCACGTAGGTCCGGTACACGGGCAGCGAGGCGACGGCGCGGTCCAGCCCGCCGACCTCGCGCGGCGCCTCGCGGGCGAGCCGCTCCAGCTCGGGGACGAACGTGGTGGTCGCCTGCTCGCGCTTGGCCTCGTCGGCGTAGGCGCCGAACGGGCGGGGGTCGCCGGAGATCTCCTGCCACAGCGCGGTCAGCGGCGCCTCGCCCGCCGGGTCGACGTAGAGCGCCGCGACGTCGTTGAGGAACTCGTAGCCGACCGTGCCCTCCACCGGCCAGTCGCGCAGCTGCTCGCCGGGGTCGAGGATCTTCTCGACCCACACGTGGCGCGCGCCGCCGTCGCGCAGCCGGCGCAGGTAGCCGGCCGGGTCGGCGAGCCCGTCCGGGTGGTCGATGCGCAGGCCGTCGACCGATGCCCTCGCGCACCAGCGCCAGAGCGAGCTTGTGGGTCTCGGCGAACACCGCCTCGTCCTCCTGGCGGACGGCCGCCAGGTGGTCGATGTCGAAGAAGCGCCGCCAGCGGCCGGTCTCCTCGTCGAGGTCGAAGTAGCGCCGCCGCAGGTCCGGGTCGCTCCAGTAGCGGTTGGCGTCGTCGGTCGCCATGTGGTTGGGGACGATGTCGAGGATCAGCCCGAGCCCGGCCTCGCGGACCGCGCGGGCCAGCGCGTCGAACTCGCGCTCGCCGCCCAGCTCGCGCGAGATCGACGTCGGGTCGACGACGTCGTAGCCGTGCGTGGAGCCCTCGACGCGCCTGGAAGGACGGCGACAGGTAGAGGTGGCTGACGCCCAGGTCGCGCAGGTAGGGGACCAGCTCGCGAGCCTGCGCGAATCCGAAGCCCTCGCCGAGCTGCAGCCGGTAGGTGGCGCGCAGCGCGGTCATTGCACGCGGCGCAGCAGCACGATCGAGCGCGACATCAGCCCCACGGTCTGCTCCGCGTAGACCTCGCCCGTATCGCCCTCGTCCGTGCGCAGCTCGCACGCCCACTGGCGCCCGAAGCGCTCCGGCGGCATCGTGAACTCGGCGTCCTCGTACCCCGCGTTGAACAGGAGCACGAACGAGTCGTCGACGATCCGCTCCCCGCGCTCGTCGGGCGAGACGATCTCCTCGCCGTTGAGGAACATCCCGAGCAGTCGCGATCCGCCGTCGTCCCAGTCGACCTTGGTCATGCGGCGCCCGTCCGGCCGGAACCACCACACGTCGGGCAGGCCGGAGCCCTCCTCGTCGGTCCCGTGCAGGTACTGGCGGCGCCGGAACACCGGGTGCTCGGCGCGCATCGCGATCAGCCGCTGCGTGAACGCGCGGATCTCGCCGTCGCCCTCGACCGCCTCCCAGTCGAACCAGGAGATCTCGTTGTCCTGGCACCAGGCGTTGTTGCTGCCGCCCTGCGAGCGGCCGAACTCGTCGCCGCCGAGCAGCATCGGCGTGCCCTGGGAGAGCAGCAGCGTGGCCAGGAAGTTCTTCTGCTGGCGGGTCCGGAGCGCGTTGATCGCCGGGTCGTCGGTCGGCCCCTCGGCGCCGCAGTTCCACGAGCGGTTGTCGTCGGTGCCGTCGCGGTTGTCCTCGAGGTTGGCCTCGTTGTGCTTCTCGTTGTAGGAGACGAGGTCGCGCAGCGTGAAGCCGTCGTGGGCGGTGATGAAGTTGATCGACGCGAACGGGTGCCGGCCGTCGGACTCGTACAGGTCGCTCGAGCCCGTGAAGCGCGAGGCGAAGTCGGCGACGCTGGCCTGCCCACGCCAGAAGTCGCGCATCACGTCGCGGTAGATGCCGTTCCACTCCGACCACAGGACGGGGAAGTTGCCGACCTGGTAGCCGCCCGGGCCGACGTCCCACGGCTCGGCGATGAGCTTGACCTGCGAGAGCACGGGATCCTGGTGGATCGTGTCGAAGAACGCGCTCAGGCGATCCACGTCGTAGAGCTCGCGCGCGAGCGCGCTCGCGAGATCGAACCGGAAGCCGTCCACGTGGCACTCGGTGACCCAGTAGCGCAGCGAGTCCATGATCAGCCGCAGCGTGCTCGGCGTGGTCGCGTTGAGCGAGTTGCCGGTGCCCGTGAAGTCCATGTAGAAGTGCGGGTCGTCGGGCATCAGCCGGTAGTAGCTGGCGTTGTCGACGCCCTTGAAGGACAGCATCGGGCCGAGGTGGTTGCCCTCGGCGGTGTGGTTGTAGACCACGTCGAGGATCACCTCGATCCCCGCCTGGTGCAGGGCCTTGACCATCCCCTTGAACTCGCGCACCTCCTGCCCGCGGATGCCCGTCGCCGCGTAGTCGGAGAACGGCGCGAAGTAGCCGATCGTCGAGTAGCCCCAGTAGTTGGTCAGGCCGCGCTCGGCCAGGAACGACTCGTCGGCGATGTGGTGCACGGGCAGCAGCTCGACGGCGTTGACGCCCAGCTCCTTGAGGTACTCCAGCGCCGCCGGGTCCGCCAGGCCCGCGTACGTGCCGCGCAGGTCCTCGCGGACCTCCGGGTGGAGCTTCGTGAAGCCCTTGACGTGGGCCTCGTAGATGACCATCTCGTGCAGCGCGATGTCCGGGCGGCGGTCGCCCTCCCAGTCGAACCACTCGTCGATGACGACCGACTTGGGGATCGCGACGGCGGAGTCCTCGTCGTCCATCTCGAGGTCGGCGTCGTCGCCGGCGCCCTCCGTGGGGACGTAGGGCAGGACGTTGGCCCGGTTCCAGCGGACCTTGCCCTCGATCGACTTGGCGTACGGGTCGATCAGCAGCTTGTAGCGGGTTGAAGCGGTGCCCCTCGAGCGGCGCGTAGGGACCGTGGACGCGGTAGCCGTAGCGCTGCCCGGGGCCGACGCCCGGCAGGTAGCCGTGCCAGTGGAACGCGGTGCGCTCGCACAGCTCGACCTTCGTCTCGTTGTCGTCGTCGTCGAACAGGCACAGCTCGACGCGCTCGGCGTTCTCCGAGAAGAGGGAGAAGTTCGTGCCGCTGCCGTCCCACGTGGCGCCCAGCGGGAAGGGCCGGCCGGGCCAGACCTCGGTCACTTGACTACAGCTCCTGACTGGGGCGGGAGGACCACGTACCCGGGCTCGAGCGTGGCGTGGTGGGTGGACAGGACGGTCTCGACCGTCCCTTCGACCGGCACGTGGACGTCGCGCTGGGAGAAGTTGGAGACGAGCGTGAACGGGCCGCGCGAGGCGCGCACCCAGCCCTGGTGCTCGTCGAAGGCGATGTCGTGCGCCGCGCCGCGCGGCAGCTCCGCACGCGCGCGCAGGAGCGCGGCGTACAGGTCGCGCAGGCCCTCGGGCTCGCCGGTGCGGGTGAGCTTGGAGGCGCGGAACGTCGCCTCGTCCTGGGGGTCTGGGACCTCCTCGCCGGCGAACTCGGCGAAGGCGGCGAACTCGCGGCGGCGCCCCTCGCGGGTGGCGGTCGCGATCTCCTCGTCGATGTGGTCGGAGAAGAACTGGAACGGCGCCGTCTCGCCGTGTTCCTCACCCTGGAAGAGCATCGGCGTGAACGGTGCCAGAAGCGTCCAGAACGCGGCGAGCGGGCGCGCCGCGACCGGGAGCCGGTCTCCGAGCGCGCGGTTGCCGACCTGGTCGTGGTTGGAGGAGAACACCACGAACGCCTCGGGCGGCAGCTCCTCGGCCGGCGCGCCGAACAGGCGGCGGCGGAACGTCGAGTACGTGCCGTCGTGGAAGTGGGGCCGGTGCAGGACCTTCGCCATCGCGGCGAGCGTCCCGAACTCCCCGTAGTAGCCCTCGCGGTCGCCCGTGAGCAGCACCCGCAGCGCGTGGTGGAAGTCGTCGGCCCACTCGCCGTCGCAGTGCCACTGCGTCATCACCTTCGGGTCGTTCATGCCCGACTCGGCGATCACGAGCGCGCCCGGCTTGATCGCGTGCACGCGGCGGCAGACGGCCGCCACGAGGTGCTCCGGGTTGGAGTCGATGATCGAGTGGACGGCGTCGAGGCGCAGTCCGTCGAGGTGGAAGTCGCGGATCCACTGCTCGGCGCTCTGCAGCACCCACTCGCGGACGGCGTCGGAGTCCCGGTCGTCGTAGTTCATCGCGCGGCCCCACGGCGTCTCGTACTGGCTCGTGAAGTACGGGCCGAAGCACTCGAGCCCCTGGGTCCCGGACGCGCCGACGTGGTTGTAGACGACGTCGAGCAGCACGGCGAGGCCCTCGCGGTGGGCCGCGTCGACGAATCGCTGCAGTCCGGCCGGGCCGCCGTAGGGGTCGTGGGCGGCGCTGATGTAGACGCCGTCGTAGCCCCAGCCGTGGCGGCCGGGGAACGCGGCGACCGGCATCAGCTCGATCGCGGTGACCCCCAGCTCCCGCAGCTCGCGGAGGTGCCCGATCGCGGCGTCGAAGGTGCCCTCGGCGGTGAACGTGCCGACGTGCAGCTCGTAGATCACCGCGTCGCGCAGCGCGGGCGGCTCGAAGCCCTCGTCGCCCCACTCGAAGGCGCCGGTGTCCAGCAGCCGCGAGCGGCCGCGCAGCCCATGCGGCTGCCAGCGGGTGGCGGGATCCGGGAACTCGATGTCCGAGACCACGTAGGCGTAGTCGTCGCCCGGCCGGGCGGGGACGGTGGCCTCGAGGATCCCGTAGCCGGCGTCGGCCAGCTCGTGGTCGGCGTCGCCGACGCGCAGCGTGACGTGCTCCGGCGCTGGGAGCCCAGATGCGGAACTCCGCCCGTCCATCCCCGACCGGGAAGGCGCCGAGCGGGCGCTGGAAGGGGTAGGTCGTCGGCATCTGCAGGCGTCTATCCGTAGCACCCACACGCCGAAACACTGTGCCTCGGGCCGTGTTCCCACCGGAGTCATGCGCATTGCCCTAGCCCTCACCATCCTGTTCCTCCTCGCGCCCGCGGCAGCCCAGGCTGCCGCGCCAGCCGCGACCACCGGCTCCGCGACCGACGTCACACAGACGTCGGCGACGCTCAACGCCACCGTCGACCCCAACGGCGTCGCCGCCACCGTGCACTTCGAGTACGGCACGACGACCGCCTACGGCCAGCAGACGCCCGACGAGGTCGCCGGCGCCGGCGACGAGCCCGCCGCGGCGACCGCGCCGGTCACCGGCCTCACGGCGAACACGACGTACCACTACCGCGTCGTGGCGACCAACGCCGACGGCACCACCAACGGCGAGGACGGCACGTTCAAGACGGCTGCGGGGCCGCGCGTCCCGGCTGTGACGAGCACCGGGGCCGGCCAGATCGGCCCGCGGTCGGTGGTCCTGCGCACGAAGATCGATCCCAACGGAGCCGAGACGCGCTACCGCTTCGAGTACGGCAGCACGAGCCGGTTCGGCACGCGCACTGCCGAGCGCGAGGTGGCGACCGGCGACTCGGCCGTCGCGGTCACCGAGCCGCTCGCCCGCCTGGTCCCGTACAAGCGCTACTACTTCCGCGTCGTCGCGACCAACTCGGCCGGCACCGCCACGAGCCGCACGCGCACGTTCACGACCTCGCGCGAGCCCACCGCCATCACCCTCTCCGTGGCCGGCAAGAGCACGGTGTGGGGCGACGGCGTGCAGGTCTTCGGCCGCGTGTCGGGCACCGGGCGCAACGGGATCCCGGTCGGCCTCGAGCGCCAGGCGTTCCCCTACACCGACCCGTTCACGACCGCGGGCACGCCGCCGGCGGTCAAGGCCGATCGCTTCGGGCGCTTCCGGATCTTCGTGCCCGCCCTGTTCGGCGCCACCCACCTGCGGGCCTCGACGCGCACCACCGTGGTCGTGCAGAGCCCCGTGGCGACCGCCCAGGTGCGCGTGAAGGTCGGCGCGGCGGTCGTGCGCGCGGGCCGCAAGCGGGTCCGCATCCGCGGCAGCTCGGTGCCGGCCACGCCGCAGGGCCGCGCCGTCCTGCAGCGTCGCAACGCCCGCGGCGGGTGGACCTTCATCGCCGGCCAGCGGGTGAAGCGCCAGAGCGCGACCCGCTCCCGCTACTCCTTCAAGGTCAAGCGCCCGAAGACGACGAAGCGCTACCGGGTCCGCGTGATCGCCAAGGACGGCGGCGAGCACGTCCCCGGCACGAGCCGCTCGCTGAAGGTCAAGCCTGCGGCTCGGCGGCGTTGACGCGGGGCGCCAGCGGGCGCCCGAAGTGGTAGCCCTGGGCCATCGGGCAGCCCAGCTCGCGCAGCAGGTCGGCCTGGCGCTCCTGCTCGACGCCCTCTGCGACCACGTCGAGCCCTAGCGCGGCGCCCATCAGCAGCACCGCCGCGACGATCGCCGCGTCGGGCTGCCCAGGCGACATGTTGGCCACGAACGAGCGGTCGATCTTGATCATGTCGACCGGCAGGTCCTTGAGGTGGGTGAGCGACGAGTAGCCGGTGCCGAAGTCGTCGAGCACGAGCCGGACGCCGAGGTCCTTGAGCCCGGCGACGTTCTTGGAGCCCGAGCGGGTCACCTCGAACAGCGCCGTCTCGGTCACCTCGAGCGCCAGCATCTCCGGCGCCAGGCCGCTGGCCTCGAGCGAGCGGGTCACCACGTCGACCAGGTCCGGCTCGGCGATCTGGCGCGGCGAGAGGTTGACCGAGATCCAGCGGTCGTCCTCCGCCGCCGCCGCGGCCCGGCAGGCCTGCTCGATCACCCATGAGCCGATCGGGACGATCAGGCCCGACTCCTCCGCGACGGGGATGAACTCGGAGGGCGGCAGCGCGTCGCGCCCGAACCGCCGCCAGCGCAGGAGCGCCTCC
This sequence comes from uncultured Solirubrobacteraceae bacterium, assembly GCA_963723395.1. GTDB lineage: Bacteria > Actinomycetota > Thermoleophilia > Solirubrobacterales > Solirubrobacteraceae > DATFQI01. The sequence goes on from CAVRQL010000022.1 coordinate 200,358, forward strand.
TGCCCGACGCTGCGGCCCTCCGCGAGCCCGACGATCGGCTGGAAGACCAGCTCCAGCTCGCGGCGCGCCACCGCACCGGCCAGGTCGGCCTCGGTGCGCAGCCGGGAGACGGCGATCCGGCGCAGCCGCTCGTCGTACATCTCGACGTGGCCGCGCCCGGACGCCTTGGCGCGGTAGGCGGCCGCGTCCGCGTTGGAGACGAGCCCCTCGGCGTCGGTGCTCTCGCCGGCGCCGAGCGCGATGCCGACGCTGGCGGTCAGCCGGTGGTGGGAGCCCGCGACCTCGATCGGCTCCTGCATGGCGGTCGCGACGCGCCAGCCGAGGCCCAGCGCGGCGCGCTCGTCGACGTCCTCGCACACCACCACGAACTCGTCGCCGCCCAGGCGGGCGACGGTGTCGGCGGGGCGGACGGCCGCGGTCAGCCGCCGTGCGAGCGAGACGAGCACCGCGTCGCCGGCGCTGTGGCCGTAGAGGTCGTTGACCCGCTTGAAGTCGTCGACGTCGACGTAGAGCACCGCCGCCGCGGACCCGGAGCGCTCGGCGTGGGCGAGCGCGTGCTCGAGGCGATCGCGGCACAGCGTGCGGTTGGCGAGCCGCGTCAGCGGGTCGTGGAGCGCCTGGTGGCGGATGCGCTGCTCGGAGCGCAGACGGGCGTAGGCGGTGGCCAGCACGTTGGCGACCGCGACCAGGAACGAGCGCTGCTCCTCGATGGCGGCCTCGCCGTCGCGGACGCCGTATGCGCCGATCGCGCCGTAGACCTCCTCACTTGTCCGTATGGCGACACTCCAGCCTCCCCAGACGGCGACGGGAGCGAGCGAGCCGATGGCGTGCATGGCGTCCGCGGCCACGGCCGCCGGGTCCTCCGCGGTGCCCCACGCGGCGACGGCCTGCGGGTCGGCCTGCTCGTCGGCGTCCGGCTCCAGGATGGCCACGTGGGTGGCGCCCAGCGCGGTGCCGACGCGCTCGACCGCCTCGCGCGCCAGGTCGGCCGGAGCGACGCCGCGCAGCGCCCGCTCGCCGAGCGCGGCCACGACGGCCTGCTCGTCGGACTGGCGGCGGATCCGGCGGTCGTCCTCCAGGCGCTGGGAGATGTCCCGGCCCACCGCCAGCAGCAGCTGGCCCTGGCTGGACTCCACGATCCCCCAGCTCATCTCGCCCATGAACTCGCTGCCGTCGCTGCGCACCCCGTACGCGCGCTCGCTGAAGCGCAGCGGGTGCTCGAGCTCGAAGTAGAGCGCCATGTTGCGCTCGTAGCGCTCCCGCACGCGCTCGGGCCAGAGCATCGAGATCGGCCGGCCGAGCAGCTCCGCCGAGGTGTAGCCGAACAGGTCCTGGGCGAGCTGGTTGACGAACACGATCGCGCCGTCGGGCCTCGCGGCGACGGTCGCGTCGGGGAGCCCTTCGAGCAGCGCCTGAAGGGCAAGTTCGCCTCTATGACTCATGGCCCCACCTCACCGGAAGCGCAGAGCCTATGCAGCGCTCCGGCGAGTGGTCTACTTTCGGGTGGACTCTGGCACGAGCCACAGCGCTCCGAGCGGCGGAAGCGTGATCTCCGCCGAGAAGGGCTGCGAGTGCCAGCCGACCGGCTCGGCGTCGACCCCGCCGAGGTTGCCGACATCCGACCCGCCGTAGTAGGTCGAGTCGGTGTTCAGCGCCTCGACCCACTTGCCCGAGCGCGGGAGCCCGAGGCGGTAGCCGTGACGCGGGACCGGCGAGAGGTTGGCCGCGAAGATGATCACGCGCTCGGAGTCGACGGAGCGGCGGGCGAACGCGAACACGTTGTCCTCGGCCGCGTTGGCCTCGATCCACCAGAACCCGGTGCCGTCGTCGTCCATCTCCCACAGCGCCGGCTCGTCGCGGTAGCGGTGGTTGAGGTCGCGCACCAGCGACTGGATGCCGGCGTGCTCGGGCTGCTCGAGCAGGTGCCAGTCGAGCGAGCGCTCGTGGCTCCACTCCGCCTCCTGGGCGAACTCCTGGCCCATGAACAGCAGCTTCTTGCCGGGGTGGGCCCACATGTAGGCGTACAGCGCGCGCAGGTTCGCGCGGCGCTGCCACGGGTCGCCGGGCATCTTGTTGATCAGCGAGCCCTTGCCGTGCACGACCTCGTCGTGCGACAGCGGCAGGATGAAGTTCTCCGTGAACGCGTACACGAGCGAGAACGTCAGCTCGTGGTGGTGGTAGCGCCGGTAGATCGGGTCCTGCTGGAAGTAGGCCAGCGTGTCGTGCATCCAGCCCATGTTCCACTTGAAGCCGAAGCCGAGCCCGCCCAGGTAGGTGGGGCGCGAGACGCCCGGCCACGCCGTCGACTCCTCGGCGGCGGAGACGATCCCCGGCTCGCGGCCGTGGGTGACCTCGTTGAACTCCTTGAGCATCGCGACGGCGTCGAGGTCCTCGCGGCCGCCGTGCTCGTTGGGCACCCACTCGCCCGCCTCGCGGGAGTAGTCGAGGTAGAGCATCGAGGCCACGGCGTCGACGCGGATGCCGTCGGCGTGGTACTCGCGCAGCCAGAACAGGGAGTTGGAGACCAGGAAGTTGCGGACCTCCCGGCGCCCGTAGTTGAAGATCAGCGTGCCCCAGTCGGGGTGGGCGCCGCGGCGCGGGTCGGCGTGCTCGTAGAGCGCCGTGCCGTCGAAGCGGGCGAGGGCGAAGTCGTCGCGCGGGAAGTGGGCGGGGACCCAGTCGAGGATCACGCCGAGGCCGTGCGAGTGCAGGCGGTCGACGAACTCGCGGAAGTCGTCGGGCGAGCCGAAGCGCGGCGTGGGCGCGAAGTAGCTCGTCACCTGGTAGCCCCAGGAGCCCGTGAACGGGTGCGCCATCACCGGCATCAGCTCGATGTGCGTGAAGCCCATGTCCCGCGCGTACGCGGCCAGCTCGTCGGCCAGCTCGAGGTAGTCGAGCGACCGGTTGTCCTCCATCGGGTTCAGCCGCCAGGAGCCGAGGTGGACCTCGTAGATCGACATCGGGCCCTTGAGCGGGTCGCTCTCGCGGCGCGACTTCAGCCACTCCTCGTCGGCCCAGACGTGCGCCGGCTCGTGGACGACGGATGCCGTCTTGGGCGGGACCTCGGTCTCGAAGGCCATCGGGTCGGCCTTCAGGCGGATCTCGCCGTCCGGGGCGATGATCTCGTACTTGTACCTGGCGCCGGGCTCGACGCCGGGGACGAAGACCTCCCAGATGCCGCTGGAGCCGAGCGAGCGCATCGGATGCGTGCGCCCGTCCCAGAAGTTGAAGTCGCCGACCACCGAGACGGCGCGGCCGGACGGCGCCCAGACGGCGAACGCGGTGCCGCGGACGCCCTCCAGCTCGCGCACGTGCGCGCCGAGACGCTCCCACAGCTCCTCGTGGCGGCCCTCGCCGACGAGGTGCAGGTCCAGCTCGCCGACGGTGGGCAGGAACCGGTAGGGGTCCTCGGCCGGGATCGGCCCGTCGCCGTAGTCGACGTCGTAGTGGTAGGCCAGCGGCAGCTCGGCGCCCGCGAGGCGGGCCTCGAAGACCCCGCCGGGATGCACCTGCTCCATCGGCACGGGCTTGCCACCGTCCGGCACCACGGCGACGGAGGCGGCGGCGGGGCGCCAGGCGCGCACGACGACGGCATCGCCGTCGGGATGGGCGCCGAGGAAGGCGTGGGGCTGCGAGTGCTCTCGCGCCAGCAGGCGGTCAGCGTCGGTCACGGAGGGGTCATATCCGATCGGGCCTACAGGAAACCGTCACCCCGCCGTTCGGGGGGTGAACATCTCCTGAGATCCAAGGTCCTCGCGCTGACCCCGGCAGGGGCCGGGAAGCGCGGTGGGGCAGAAAACTCCCCACGAACGGGCGCCGCTCGACTAGCGTCGCCCGACCCTCTCGATGCCGGACCGCCAGCAGGACACAGCGGAGTCGATCCTCGCGCCGCCCTCGGCGGCGCCGATCGCCGAGGCGGCGGCGGCGTTCGCGCTTCCGACGTCCGCCGCCGGGCCGGGAAGCGGGCTCGCGAGCGCGCTCTCGCAGGCCGGCCCCACACGCCGCGGAGAGGTCGTGCACAACCTGCAGCGCGGGATGGGCAACCAGGAGGTCAGCCGCCTGCTGGCCGGCGCCTCGCCCGCGACGGCGCTGTCGCGCCAGCCCGTGACCGCACCGCCGCCCGACGCGGGCGTGCAGCTCCCGGCCGGCATCCCGGACGGCGGGATGGACGGCGGCTCGCTCCGCGACCTGGCGCTGCCGGGAGCCGACCTCGACGCCGGCGCGCTCGACGCGACGGCGCCGCCGCCGGACGCCGGCGCTCCACCCCGCCTCCGGCGGACGCCGGCGCGCCGCCCCCTCCGCCGGCGGACGCCGGCGCGCCGCCTCCTCCGCGGGAGGGCGGCGCCACCGAGGACGAGATCCTCGACGCCGGGATGCCGGACGCCGGCGTCCCAGGCGGTACGACGGACGCAGGCGTGCCGCCTCCGCCGCCGGACGCCGGGGCCGCGCCGCCCGCCGGGGTCGCGCCGCCGCCGCCGCACCACCGCAGACGGACGCGGACGCCGGGACGGGCGCGCCGCCGCCGGCCGCCGCCGGACCGCAGACGGGCGGCCCCGACGCCGGGACGACCACGCCGCCCGGCACGACGCCGCCGGCCGCCACGCCACCGGCCCCCGCGGCGCCGGAGGGGACGGGCGCCGCACCGCCCGGGCCGACCACCGCGCCCGGCCCGGCACCGCGGGCCCGGACGGGCAGATCGGCGGCCAGGGGGCGGTCCCGCCCGACGCCTGCGTGTCGCCCGACGCACCGGGCAGCGCCGACCTGATCGCCTTCGAGCTCGCCGAGCACGAGGCGTGGGGGCGCGCGGGCGCGGACGTCGGCGGGGCGGCGAGCGAGACCCGCGCGGACTTCATCGCCGACCAGGTCGGCGGCGGCCTGGAGACGGGGGCGCAGACCGGCTTCGCCACCGGGCTCGTGGTGGGCTTCGGCGGAGCGGCGGCGGGACGGCTCGCCGCGCGGCGGATCCCGGTGCCGATCGTCGGCGCGATCATCGGCGGCGCGATCGGGGCCTGGGGCTCTACAACACGATCGTCAACGAGCCCGACAAGTTCCTCGGCGCGCTCGGGAGGATCGGCGAGGGCGCTTCGGGCTACGAGACCGCGGCCAACACGATCGAGGGGATCATGGCGATCCTCGATCTCGCCGCGAACATCATCGACGCGTCGCGCTGATCACCGGGGTCATCGCGGCGATCGCGTGGGCGGGCGTGATCCCGTCGTTCGGCGCGTCCTCGCCGATCGCCATCCAGTGCACGCTCGTCGCCACGAAGGCGGCGATCATCTCCACGATCCTCGGCCTCGTCAAGACGGCGCTCGGCCCGCTCGCGCTGCTGTTCCGCGCGCTGCACACTTCACCACCAGGCCGACCGCGCGAGGTGCAGGCGCAGGCGGGCGGCCTCAACGACGCCGCCAAGGGCATGGGCGGCTTCGCGGGCGCGATGGTCGGCGCGGGCATCGGCTCCCACCTCGGCGACGCAGCGGCGGGCGGATCGCCGAGCGCATGGGCTCGACCGAGCCGCCGACCGTCCGACGGGCGGTGGTCGCGGCGAGCCGCCGACCGTCGAGGGCCGGCCGTCGCCCATCCTCGGCCCGGACGGGCGGCCGATGACGACGCCGGGCGAGTCCCCGATCCTCGACTCCAGCGGCCGTCCTTCAACGCCGAGCCGGTACTGGCCGGCCCGCTGCTCGACGCCAACGGGCGCCCGCTCACCCCGGAGGCGCCGTCGCCGATCCTCGACCCCTCCGGCACGCCCTACGGCCCGGGCAACCGCCCGTCGGCACCCGACGTGCCGCCGCCGTCCCCGATCATCGACCCCGGCACGGGACGGCCGGCCGTCCCGAGCGGGCCGCCGCCGATCGTGAACCCGACGACCGGCCTGCCGGTCGACACGCTGCCCGCGCCGCGGGGCCCGTCGATCGTCGATCCGAGCACCGGCCGCGTACCGGGCGCACCGCCGCCGAGCGGCCGCTCATCATCGATCCCGGCACGGGCCGCCCCGCGCTCGAGATGCCGCCGGCGCCGTCGAGCGGCGGCCTCCTCGACGCGTCCGGCCGCCCGGCCACCCGCCGCCCGTACCGGTGGGCGGGCCGTCCCCGATCATCGATCCCGGCACGGGCCGTCCGGTGGGCGGCGACGTCACCCCGTCGGTCCCGGCGCCGCCTCCGCCGGCTCCGCGGATCGACACGCCGCCGCCGTCGGGCACGCCTTCGCCGATCGTCGACGCCTCCGGGCGCCCGTACAGCACGCCCGGCCCGTCGCCCATCCTCGACTCGAGCGGCCGCCCGCTCGGCCCGCCCGCGCCGAGCGCATCCGGAACGCCCTCGCCGATCCTCGACGCGTCCGGACGCCCGTACACGACGCCCGGCCCCTCGCCGATCCTCGATGCGAACGGCCGCCCCTTCAACTCTCCGCCGCCCGGCGCCTCCGGGCCGACGTCACCGATCCTCGACTCCTCCGGCCGCCCGATCGAGACGTCGCCGATCATCGACCCGAACACCGGCCGCCCCTTCGGCAGCGGCCCGGCCGCGCCTTCCACCCCGACGTCCCCGATCCTGGATGCCAACGGGCGGCCGATCGAGACGTCACCGATCATCGACCCGAACACCGGCCGCCCAGTCGGCCAGCCCGCGCCCCAGGGCGACGGCGTGATCCTGGATCAGTTCGGCCGGCCGATCGGGCCCGACTACCAGCCGTACCCGGGTCCCCGGCCCGACGTTCCGCGGCTGCCCTACGACCCCAATGACCCGTCCTCCTGGCAAGGACCACCGGACTGGTTCGACTACCCGGACAACGCGCTCGACGCCCAGCAGGTGGGTGAGCTCGGCATGGGCGCCTACCAGCGCAACTTCGGCACGCCCGACGCAGCGCCCGCGGGCTTCACGGCCGACAACCAGCCGTTCCAGGACGCGTCCGGCGGCTACAGCGGCCTCTTCCAGAGCGAGGCCGACGCGGCCGCGGCTCGCGTCGACCGGGTGAACCCGCAGTACCCCGAGCCGCCGGGCACGCTGGCCGACCTCGCGTCGCTCGCCAATCACGAGACGCGGTTGCGCGCCTTCGCCGCCGAGGCCCGGCGCGACGCCGCCCAGGAGAACTCCAGCCAGGAGGTGCTCGAGTGCCGCCAGCGCGATCTCACCCGCCTCGCGGCGTTCAACATGGAGCTCCAGGCCGCCCGCTCCGCGCACGAGTCGCGCGTGGCGGAGGCGCGGACCGCCAACCAGGGCAGGCAGGAGCACGAGCAGCAGGTCGGCGCGCGCGCCAACGACGCCGGCAACCAGATCGCGGGCGCGACGACGCTGAAGCCGCTGCTGTGGGCGTACTCCGGGGCAGCGCGCGGGTTCGGCGCCGTGCTCGGGATCTTCTCCGACGAGGCCGAGGCCAAGGCCGACCAGTCCGCCGCCGAGGCCGACTCCTTCATGGTCCAGCTCGACGCGGTCGTCGCGCGAGTCGAGCGCGAGCGGCGACCGCCCCCGCTCGCCAGGCCCAGGCCCAGGCGGAGGGGCAGGCGGTGCAGCAGGCGTCCGCGCAAGGCGCCGCGGCGGACGCCGAAGCGGCGAGGACCGCGAGGGTGAACGCCGCGATGGAGGCCGCGATCGCGCAGGAGGCGGCCGCGACGGGCAGCAACTACGAGCGCTCGACCGCCGACGCGGAGCGCGCGGAGACGCAGGCCGACCAGATGAAGGCCGATCACGACGCCCTGCAAGCCGAGCTGGCCACGTGGGCGCAGGTGCACCGCGAGGCTCGTGCCGCCGCCGTGAACGAGACTGTGGCGCAGATGGAGGCCGAGGGCTACACCGTCACGCGCCGCCCGGAGGAGTGACGGCGTCGCAGCTCGACCCCGGGTTCACGCGCGTGAACGAGCTCGTGCTGGCCGATCGCCTGGACGAGGCGCTCGACCTGCTCGACGGGCTCGCCGACCGGGCGTCGGTCGACGGCGACGCGGTCGGCGAGGCGCGTGCCCGGCGGCTCGGCGCCGCGGTGGCGAGGATCACGGGCGATGTTCCGGGGGCGGTGCTGCGCGGCCGCGCAGTCTCGGACGCCGAGCCCGAGACGTGGCGCCGCGCCCGGATCGAGCTCGGCGAGGCGCTCGCGCTGGCCGGCGACGCCGACGCCGCAGCCGCGGCCTGGCGCGAGGTGCTGGCCGCCCGCTGGAGCCGGGCACGCGGGCCGCGGTCCTGCGCAAGCTCGCGGGTGTGCTGGGCGACGCGGACGAGGCCCTCGAGGCGCTCGAGGAGGCGCAGGCGCTCGCACGAGGCGCCGGCAGCGCGATCAGCGCCGCCCGCACTGCCGTCGAGTCCGCCGGCCTCGCGGGCGCCGCGGATCACCCGTCCGCCGTGCTCCTTGCCGAACGCGCGCAGGAGCGGGCACGCGAGGCGGGCGACGCCGTCGCCCTCGCCGACCTCGAGCTGCTCGCCGCGGCGCGCGCCCTGTCGCGCGACGACACCGACGAGGCGCTCGCCGCCTGCGCCCGGGCCCGCCGGCTGGCGCTGGAGGCCGTCGCGCCGCTGCAGTACATCGGGGCGTCGCTCGCCTTCGCGCGGGTCGCGGACGCGGCCGGCGAGCGGGTCCGCGCGTACGAGTCGCTCGCCGTCGGGTGGGTGACACTCGCCGACCTCCTCGGCCGCGAGGCGGCGCAATCCGTCTACGCGCCCGAGCTGCAGGCTCGGAGCAATGGGGCGCCGACGGCTTCGCTCGCGCGCGGGCCGGTACGAGGCGACGCGGCGTGAGCGAGACCTCGCAGGATCGCGGAGGAAACCGCCACCCCCGCCGTTCGGGGGGAACGATCCCGGCGACTCTACCCTTCGCCCATGGCCTACGACGAGGCGCTCGCCGCCCGGATCCGGGAGCTGCTCGACGACGAGCCCGGCGTCACGGAGAAGCGCATGTTCGGCGGGCTCGCGTTCCTGATCGAGGGCAACATGGCGGTCGCCGCGAGCGGGCAGGGCGGGCTCATGGTCCGCGTCGAGCCCGAGGAGACGGAGGCGCTGCTGCGCGAGCCGGGTGCGCGGCCGTTCGAGATGCGCGGCCGCGGGATGCGCGGGTGGCTGCGCGTCGACGCGGACGAGATCGGGCCGTGGGTCACCCGGGGCGTGGAGTACGCCCGGGGACTTCCGCCGAAATAGCCTCGATGTAGCGCTCCATCGCCTCGTCGACCGCCTCGCGGTCGCCGGTGGCGAGCAGGTCGAGCAGCAGGCCGCGGGTGACCGCGACGCCGAGGCGCGCCTCGGCGCGCGCCTGGGCCTCGTCATGGCCCTGCGCGACCGCGAGCTCGGTGAGCGGCCCGACCCACGCCTCGACGATCCCGTCGAGCAGCGGGAGCGCGTACGCGCTCCCCTGCAGCGCCTGCGCGTAGACCTCGAAGAACAGCCGCTCGTTCGGCCACAGCGCCGGATCGGCGACGCGGGCCCACATGCGCCGCATCGTCACCTCGGGCGGCGCACCGGCGTCCTCGTCGAGCATCGCCATCAGCGCGGCGCGCTGCTGCTCCTCGACGGTGCGGATGACTTCGATCAGCAGGCCCTCGCGGGAGCCGAAGTGGTAGATCAGCATCCGGTGGCTGGTGCCGAGCGCCTTCGCGAGCGCGCGCAGGCTCAGGTCGCCGACGCCGTGGTGGGCGACGTGCTCCATCGCCCCGGCCAGGAGCTTCTCGCGCGGGGTGGGGCTAGCCCCCTTTTCCTCATCGTGTACCACGCGGTACACATACAACCATGTCCAGTCAGCACATCGAGAAGACCGCCACCACCACCGCCGACCCGCACACGGTCTACGCCCTCCTGCGCGACGGCGCGTCGTACCCCGCCTGGTCCCCGATCGAGTCGTTCGAGCTCGAGAAGGAGGGCGACGGCGAGCCCGAGGGCGTCGGCGCCGTCCGCATCTTCCGCAGCGGCAAGGTCACCGGCCGCGACACGATCGCCGAGCTCGTGCCGGACCGCCGCCTCGCCTACACGCACGTCTCCAGCCTGCCGGTGAAGAACTACCGCGCCAGCGTCGACCTCACGCCCGTCGACGGCGGCACCGAGATCCGCTGGGTGTCGGAGTTCGAGCCCAAGATCCCCGGCACCGGGAAGCTGATGCGCAAGGGCCTGGACTCGTTCATCGCCGGTATGACCGAGGGCCTTGCCGAGCACGCCTCGAAGACGGCCGTCGCCGCCTAGGTGGCCGCGGGCTGGCGCGCGGCCGCGCGCACGAGGGCGTCGACCGAGCGGTCGACGTCCTCGAAGGTCGTCTGCCAGTTCGAGACGGAGATGCGGATGCAGCTCATTCCGCGCCAGGTGGTGCCGCTCGGCCAGCACGTGCCGTCGGCCTGCACCGCGGCGAGCGTCGCGCGGGTCGCCGCGTCGTCGCCGCCGACGCGCACCAACACCTGGTTGAGCGCGTGGGTGAGGACCTCGAAGTCGTCGTTTGCGGCGAGCCGGTCGGCGAAGCGGTCGGCGCACTCGCACAGCCGGTCGACCAGCTCGGCGACGCCGTCGCGGCCGAGCGCGCGCAGCGTCGCGTAGACGGCGAGGCCGCGGGCGCGGCGCGAGAACTCGGGCGTCCAGTCCATCGGCTCGCGCGGGCCGTCGGGGTCGTGCACGAGGTAGGCGGCCGTGACCGCCATCGCGGCGCGGTGCGCCTCGGTGTCGCGGACGAAGGCGAGGCCTGAGTCGTAGGGGACGTTGAGCCACTTGTGCGCGTCGGTGGCCCACGAGTCGGCTCGCTCCGCGCCCGACACCAGCGCGCGCCGCGCCGGGCTGGCGGCAGCCCACAGGCCGAAGGCGCCGTCGACGTGCACCCACGCGCCGGCCTCGCGGGCGGCGTCGCAGATCGCGCCCAGCGGGTCGATCGCGCCGGTGTTCACGTTGCCCGCCTGCGCGACGACGATCGTCGGGCGACCGCGCCCGGCCGCCAGCGCGTCGTTGAGCGCATCGGCGCGCATCGCGCCGTGCTCGTCGGCGGCGACCGCCTCGATGGCGCTCGCGCCGATGCCGAGGAAGCGCAGCGCGCGGTCCACGGTGACGTGGCGCTCCTCGCCGACCAGGACGCGGATCGGCGGGCTGCCGGCGAGGCCGTGCAGCTCGACGTCGTGGCCGGCGTCGGCGAGCACGCGGTGCCGGGCGGCGGCGAGCGCGGTGACGTGCGCCATCTGGCAGCCGGTGACGAACGCGAACGACGCCCCGGCCGGGAGCCCGAGCACGTCCAGCAGCCACGCGCCGGCCACCGACTCGATCTCGGTCACGCTCGGCGTCGGCCCGGCGAGCCCGGCGTTCTGGTCCCACGCGGTGGCCAGCCAGTCGGCCGCCACCCCCGCCGGGTGCGCGCCGCCGATCACGAAGCCGAAGAACCGCGGCGAGCCGGTCGCGAGCAGCCCGGGCGGCACCTCGCGGGCGAGATCGGCGATCACGATCTCCGGCGGGACCGGGTCGTCACCGAGGACGTCGGTGATGACGGGCGTCGCGGTCTCCACGTGGACCGGGCGCTCCGGCAGCGCCTCGAACCAGTCGCCCGCCTCCTCGGCGACCTGCTGGAGCAGGGGGCGGACGTCCATCGAGCGACCCTAACCGAGCCGCCTTCAGTCGTCGAACTCCTCCGCGTGGCCCTGGCCCGTGCGGGGCTTGGAGCCGAACCCGCGCTGCATCCCGCCGGTGCTCACGCCGGGCGGCGGGCCGCCGGGCTGCGGATCGCCGGCGCGGCCGCGCTGGGTCGGGCGGTCGCGGTCGCGGCTCGGCTGCACCCGCTTGGGCTCGCCCCGCTGCTTGGGGAAGTGCGGCGGCCATGGCGCGTCGCCGAGCCCGCCCTCCTCGTCGCGGCGCGCGAGGTCGAGCAGCTGGTCGAGCGAGCCGGCGTTCAGGTCGATGTCGGCGGCCGGGTCGCCGGTCTCGCGCAGGCGGGCGGGCACGGTGTCGAGGCGCAGGTCCTGCGGCTCCACGCCGGGCACCTCGTCCCAGGCGAGCGCGCACGAGACCCGCGCGTCGGGGGTCGGGCGGACCGAGTAGCAGGAGGCGACGGTGCGGTCGCGCGCGTTCTGGTTGTAGTCGACGAACACGCCGTGGCGCTCCTCCTTCCACCACTTGCTCGTCGCCAGGTCGGGAGCGCGGCGCTCCACCTCGCGGGCCAGGGCGAGCGCGGCGCGGCGGACCTCGACGCTCTCCCACAGCGGCTCGATGCGCACGTTGACGTGGATGCCCTTCGACCCCGACGTCTTCGGGTAGCCGCGCAGGCCGTGCTCCTCCAGGACCTCCTTGACCACCATCGCGGTGCGGCGCACCTCGTCCCAGCCGACGCCGTCGGTGGGGTCGAGGTCGACGCGCAGCTCGTCAGGGCGGTCGAGGTCCGCGCGGCGCGCGGGCCACGGGTTGAAGTCGATGACGCCGAGGTTGACCGCCCACGCCAGGTGCGCCTCGTCGTTGGCCACGAGCTCCTCGGCGGTGCGGCCGGAGGGGAACCAGACGGTCGCCGTCTCGAGCCACTCCGGGATGTTCCTGGGCACGCGCTTCTGCCAGATCGGCTCCTCCTGGATGCCGTTGACGAAGCGCTTCATCACCGTCGGGCGCTCGCGCAGGTGGACCAGCGCGGCGTCGGCGACCTCGACGTAGTAGGTCGCGATATCCAGCTTCGTCCACCCTGGCTTGGGGAAGTAGACCTTCGCCGGGTTGGAGAGACGGACCTCCCGGCCCGCCACCTCGAGCATCGTGAACTCGCTCTTCGCCACCGAACCGCAGCGTAAAGCAGGGCCCGGCCCGGGCGCCCTCGTGGTCGGCCGCCCGCGCGTGTCCGCGGCGGTCATCTGGGCCTTCATCGGGCTGATCGCCATCGCGCTCGTCGCGACAGGAAGGGCGGGCGGGCTGGTCTTCGGCGTGCCGATGCTGCTGGTGTTCGCGCTCGGCGTCGCCTCGCTGGTGCGCTCGCGCGTGTGGGTGGACGGCGCCGTCCTCTACCACCGCGGCGTGTGGGGCATGCGCCCGCCCGTGCGGCTGGACCGCCTGCGCCGCGCGGAGCTGTCGGCGTTCGGGCGCAACAGCGGCCGGCAGCTGCAGCTGCTGGACGCCGACGGCACCGACCTGACCATCGACGCCACCAACCTCCGGCTCGCGCCTCTCTACGAGGCGCTCGCCGCCTTCATCCCCTGGGACTCGCCCGTGGCCAACGAGCTGTTGCAGAAGCGGATGGCCAAGCACCGCCCCGGCCCGCCGCTCGGGCCGGGCTAGGCGGGCTCGAAGTTCTGCGGGTCGGCCGGGTCGTAGAGGATCTCGATCCGGTCGCCGACGGCGGGGGCGGTCTCGGGCAGCGCGAGGAAGCTCCCGGTGACGGTCTCTCCCGACGGCGTGCGGACGGCGAGCCTGAGTCCGCGCTTGCGGTTGGACTGGACGCCGTGGCGCACGTCGGCGACGAGCACCTCGACGGAGGCGCGCAGGCCGGCCCGCCGGCGCTCCCGCCGCTTCGCCTCCTTGCGCCACAGCAGCGCGAAGACGAGCGAGAGCAGGATGCCGGCCACGGCGCATGCGGCGCCCACGCGCGCCAACCCGGCCGGCGTCCCGCTGTCGATCTCGTCGATGAAGAGCCCGATGCCCAGGAAGACCAGCCCGAGCGGCAGGAACGTGACCGCGAGGATCCCGGTGACCAGCCGCGTGATCATGTCCCTGCGCGCAGGAGGCCGCCGCGACCCGTCGGCCACGGCAGCCGGCCGGGGCGCGAGCGGGGGACGCGGTAGACGTCGATGCCGTGGTCGAACGTGCTGACCACGATCTCGAGCCGGCCGTCGCGATCGATGTCGGCGATCGAGGGCGCGGCGGGGATGCCGATGCCGTTGCCGTCGCTCCCCTGGCCGCGCAGCCGGATGTCGTACAGCCGGCGGCCGCGCGCGCTGAGCACGACGAGGCGGCCCGAGCGCGGCGCCGACCCGTACGTGCCGAACACCAGCTCAGGACGCCCGTCGCGGTCCAGATCGGCGGCCGCGACCTCGCTGGCGAACGTCTCCGCCCGGCCGCGGGCGAAGTCGTACCGCCACAGCTTGCGTCCTGTCGGCGAGACGGCGTGCACGCCGCCGTCGGGCGTCGAGGCGACGATCTCCGGGCGGCGGCCGCCGCGCAGGTTGGCGATCGTGGGCGCCGGGATCCCGGTCGGCGGGTACTCGTCGACGGCCACGGGGCGGCGGGTGAGCGGAAGGCGCCTGAAGCCCTTGTGACGGCGGGCGGAGCGGCGGCCGGTGTCGAGCGCCATGAACGCGTAGGCCTGCGTCACGTACGGCTCGCCCTTCTCCACGTTGGGGATCCCGATGACCTCGTTGCGGCCGTCGCGGTCGAGGTCGGCGATCGACGGTGGCGAGGCCGTCCACTGCAGCCACGGGGTCTTGTTGATGTCCGGCCAGTCGCCCGTGTGGCGGTGGTAGTGGTCGTCCTCGACCTTCGGGTCCAGCCAGCGGATGAACTGCCCCCAGCCGAGCCGCCGCCCGAGGAACTCGCTCTGCCGGTTCGTGTACCACGGGGACGCCAGCACGGACGTCCCGTCGTGGTTGAAGACGTTGATCTGGTGGTTGTCGAAGGTGACGACGACCTCGCGCTGCGGGTCGCCGTCGAGGTTCCCGATCCCGACGTTCTCGCCGTAGGCGCCGTAGCCGGAGTTGCCCATCCCGTTGAAGCCCGCGTCGCTCGCGTCGTAGCGAGGCCAGCCGGGCACCGTCCCGCCCGCCGCGTCGAACGCGAACACCTGCGCGCCGCTGCGCGACGTGTTGGTCGTCGTCGCCACCACCTCGACGTCGCCGTCGCCGTCCAGGTCGGCGGCGGCCATCCCGCGGGTCTCCGGGCACTGGCCGCCGCTGCACGTCGACGCAGTCCACTTCGTGCGCAGCCCTTGCGCGGTCAGCACGTAGGCGGCCACCGTGCCCTCGTTGCCGCCGACCACGATCTCCTTCGTCCCGTCGCGGTCCAGGTCGGCGACCACCTCGGGCGCGTACACGCGGCCCTCGGTCGCCGTGCCCTCGCCGAGCCGGCGGCCCTTCGCGTCGAACACGAACGTCGAGTAGTTCGGCACGACGATCTCCAGCCGGCGATCACCCGTCAGGTCGGCGAGGCCGGGCGACGCGAACCAGCCCGTCTGCCCGGTGGGGATGTTGCGGACGAACCGCGGCTTGGCCACCTTCGCCTCGGCGGGCGCCGCCAGCAGCAGCGCCCCTGCCGCGGCGACCGCCGCGAGCTTCACGCCGAGCCGGCGTGCTCGGCGAGCGAGCCCTTCGCCGCCTCCCCGCCCGGGGCCGCCTCGTAGACCACGATGTCGCCGCTCTCGCCGAACAGCTCCTCGGCCTTCGCGAGCACGTCCTGGACGTGCGCGCTGGCGAGGTGGGCGTTCAGCGCCTCGCGCGACGTCCAGCGCTCCACGAACGCGAGCCGCGCGGGATCGTCGCCGCCGCGGTGCAGCGCGTAGAGGATGCAGCCGTCCTCCGCGTGCGTCGGCTCGACGAGCGCCTGCAACGCGGCGAACCCCTCGTCCTCCTTGCCCTGACGGGACGGTGAACGAGCCCACGACGACGATCTCCGACATGAAATGCTCCCCTTCCTCGGACGGACGGGCAATCCTAATGAGCAGCCGGATCAACCACGTCAGCGTGAACGCGGTCGACCTCGCGGAGTCGGTCGACTTCTACGTCGAGCTCCTCGGCGCCGAGCCGATCGCGACGCCGAACTTCGGCCTCCCCGTGCAGTGGCTCGCGCTCGGGCAGACGCAGCTGCACCTGTTCGAGCGCGACATCCAGCCGACGAGCCACCACCACCTCGGCATCACCGTGGACGACCTCGAGCCCGTCTTCCGGGTCGCCGAGCGCCGCGGCGCGCTGGACCGCGACGCGTTCCGCAACCACCTCGTGGAGCTGCCGGGCGACGTGATCCAGCTCTACGTCCGCGACCCCGCCGGCAACCTCGTCGAGCTCGACCACCACGGCAAGGACCGGCTGCCCGACGACCTGCTCGCCCAGGTGAAGCCGCTGTGGGAGCTCAACGAGCAGTCGGAGGAGAACATGAACGGGAGGCTGTTCGTCCCATGAGACTCGCCGCGCTGATCGTGCTCGCCCTCGTGTTCCCGGCGGCCGCGTCCGCCCACGGGCGCGCGCCACAGTGGAAGCCGGTCCCGACCGGGTCCGACCAGCAGTACCGCGGGCTCGACGCGGTCGACAAGCGCACGGCGTGGGTCGGCGGCAGCGCCGGCGAGGTGCTGCGGACCACCGACGGCGGGCGCTCCTGGGCCGACGTCTCCCCGCCCGGCAGCGAAGGGCTCCTGTTCCGCGACGTCGAGGCGTTCAGCGCCAAGCGCGCCTCCGTGCTGGCGATCGGCGAGGGCGACGCGTCGCGGATCTACACGACGCGCGACGGCGGCCGCCACTGGCGGCTCGCGTTCGTCAACGACGACCCGGCCGCGTTCTACGACTGCATGGACTTCTTCGCCGGCGGCCGCCGCGGGCTGGCGCTCAGCGACCCGGTCGGCGGCAGGTTCCGGATCGCCGCGACCGACGACTGGGGCCGCTCGTGGCACGTGCTCTCCAACGACCGGCATGCCGGACGCGGTCGCGGGCGAGTTCGCCTTCGCCGCCAGCGGCACCTGCCTCGTGACGAGCGGCGCGCGCGACGCCTGGTTCGCGAGCGGCGGCGGCGCGTCCCGCGTCTTCCACTCGCGCGACGGCGGCCGCTCGTGGAGCGTCGGTGGACTCGCCGATCCCGGCCACCCCGGCGGGCGGCGTCTTCTCGCTCGCGTTCCGGAACCCGTGGGAGGGCGTGATCGTCGGCGGCGACTTCGAGGCGCCCGACAACGGCGTCGACGCCTCCGGCTTCTCCCGCGACGGCGGCCGCTCGTGGACCGGCGGCGGCGACCTCACGGGCTACCGCTCCGGCGTCGACTGGGTGTACGGCGCCCGCTCCACCCTGATCGCCGTCGGCCCGACCGGGTCCGACGTCACCTACGACGGCGCGCGCACCTGGAGGCCGTTCGACACCGCCGCGTACGACGCGGTCGACTGCGTGCCCGGCACCTGCTGGGCGAGCGGCCCGGCCGGCGCCGTGGCGACGCTTCGCTGACTCAGCGCGGCAGCCCGGACCGCGCGCCCTGCCCGTCGGCGTCGAAGAGCCAGTCGTCGACGATCTCGGCGAGCCACGGCCCGTCATCGCCCGGCCGCCCTTCGGCCCGCTGGATCGCCGCCACGATCGTCTCCGCGTCGGCGTGCCGCAGCTGGAGCATCTCGGCGGTGTGCTGCACCGCGCCGCACCAGCCGTGCTTCCCGCACAGCTCGTACAGCAGCGCCTCCATCCGGGTGTCGGGCCGGGAGGTCAGAGGTCGTAGTCGAGCAGCCGCTCGATGCCGGCGACCGGGATCGCGACCCAGTCGGGGCGGTTGTTGAGCTCGTAGCGCAGCTCGTAGACCGCCTTCTCGAGCTCGAACACCGCGAGCAGCTGCGTCGTGACCTGCTGGCCCGGCGGGAGCAGGGCGGCGTCGACCGTCTCGAAGTAGCCCTCGAGGAACGTCTCGCGGGCGCGGTCCTCCCAGTCGGCGGGCGCCGGCTTGCCGCGCAGGATCCCGGAGCCGGCGGCCGCGTAGGAGAACGAGCGCAGCATGCCCGCGACGTCGCGCAGCGGCGAGCGCTTCAGCCGCCGCTCGGGCAGCGAGCGGGCGGGCTCGCCCTCGAAGTCCAGGATCACCCAGCCGCGGTCGGGCGTGAGCATCGTCTGGCCGAGGTGGAAGTCGCCGTGCGTGCGGATGATCTTGCCGCCCGCCGCGATGCGGGAGAGCTGCTGCAGGCGCTCGCGGACGTCCTGGCCGCGGCCCGCGATCGGCGCGAGGGCGTCGGTCTCGGGGAGCTCCATGAACACGCGCTCGATCTGCTCGTCGATCGTCGCGGTGAGGATCGACAGGTTCTCCATGCTCGGCTCGTCGGGCGCGAAGGCGGGGTCGGAGCCCTCCGAGCCCAGCGCCGTGTGCAGCGCGCCGGTGACCTCGCCGAGCGCGCGCAGCCGCTCCAGCAGGCCCTCGGGATCGGTCACGAGCTCGTCGAGCGCGAGCTCCCAGCCGTCGACCGCGCCCGCGAGGAACTCCTGGAGGATGCCGAGGTCGGCGTCCATCAGGCGGCCCTCGAAGTCGTACCAGCCCGCCAGCGAGGCGATGTTCGGGAAGCCGCGCGCACTCAGGAACCGCAGCAGCTCGAGCTCCGGGTTCTCACCCGGCTCGAGGCGGCGGAACGCCTTCAGGATCAGCTCCTCGCCGAACACGATGCTGGAGTTGGACTGCTCGACCCCGACGGGCCGCACCTCGACCGTCCCGCCGACGCTCGGCGCCCGACGCCCAGCGGAAGCCGAGCGTCCCGTTCTCCGTGGTGATCTCGGACTCCGAGCGCATGCGGTGCAGGAGCTCGCGGCCCACCGCCGGGTCGGCCATCCCGTCATAGACCGTCCAGCCGTCCGCCTCGCAGATCACGCGCTCGGTCCAGCCCTCGGAGACGGGCCGCAGCCCGAGCGGCACCTGGTAGGTCTCGTGCGTCCCGGCGGCGAACACCGCCTCGAGCAGGGCGAGCACGATCTGCGGGGACTCCGCGCGCAGCTCCACGGCCTCGAGCACGTGCAGCTGCGACACCTCGCGCGACTTGGAGGCGAACCAGCGCTGGTCGACGATCCAGGACTGGAGCCGCTCCTCGGGTACGAACGAGAGGTCAGGCACCGTCGTCCTCCACCAGCTGGAACCAGTAGTAGCCGCGGGGGGCGAGCGTGAGCAGGTACGACCACTGGCCGATCTTCGGGAACCGCGAGCGGCCGAAGATCTCCACCGGGTAGCGGCCCTCGTACTCGCTCAGGTCCAGCTCGACCGCCTGGGCGGAGCGGGCCATGTTGTGCACGCAGAGCATCACGTCGTCCTCATACCGCCGGACGTGCGCGAAGATGCGCGGATTGCTCGGTTCCAGCGGTTCGTAGGTGCCGAGCCCGAACACCGGATGCTCCTTGCGCAGCGCGATGAAGCGGCGCATCCAGCGCAGCAGCGAGGTCGGCAGCCGCAGCTGCGCCTCGACGTTGACCGACGGGAAGCCGTACACCGGGTCCATCAGCGGCGGCGCGTAGAGCTGCGCGAAGTCGGCCCGCGAGAAGCCGCCGTTGCGGTCGCCCGTCCACTGCATCGGCGTCCGCACGCCGTCGCGATCGCCGAGGTAGACGTTGTCGCCCATCGAGATCTCGTCGCCGTAGTAGAGGACCGGCGAGCCGGGCAGCGAGAACAGGATCGCGTGCATCAGCTCGATCTCGTCGCGGCCGCCCTCGAGCAGCGGGGCCAGCCGCCGCCGGATGCCGACGTTGATCTTCATGCGCGGGTCCTTGGCGTACTCCGCGTACATGTAGTCGCGTTCCTCGTCGGTGACCATCTCGAGCGTCAGCTCGTCGTGGTTGCGCAGGAACAGCCCCCACTGGCAGTTGTCGGGGATCGGCGGCGTGTTGCGCAGGATCTCGTAGATCGGCACCGCCGTCTCGCGCCGCAGCGCCATGAACATGCGCGGCATGACCGGGAAGTGGAACGCCATGTGGCACTCGTCGCCGTCGCCGAAGTACTCGACGACGTCGGCCGGCCACTGGTTCGCCTCGGCGAGCAGCACGCGGTCGGGATAGGACGCCTCGATCTCCGCGCGCACCCGCTTGAGGTACGCGTGCGTCTCGGGCAGGTTCTCGCCGTTCGTCCCCTCGCGCTCGTACAGGTACGGCACCGCGTCCAGCCGGAACCCGTCCATGCCCAGGTCCAGCCAGAAGCGCAGGACCTCGAGCATCGCCGCCTGGACGTCGGGGTTGTCGAAGTTGAGGTCCGGCTGGTGCGAGAAGAACCGGTGCCAGAAGTACGCGCCGGCCTGCTCGTCCCAGGTCCAGTTGGAGGTCTCGGTGTCCGTGAAGATGATCCGGGCCTCTTCGTACTTGTGGACGGTGTCCGACCACACGTACCAGTCGCGCTTGGGGTTGTCCGGCGACGAGCGCGACTCCTGGAACCACGGGTGGTCGGACGACGTGTGGTTCATGACCAGGTCGGCGATCACGCGGATGCCGCGCTGGTGGGCGGCCTCGATGAAGTCGCGGACGTCGTCGACCGTGCCGTAGTCGGGCTGGATCTTGAAGAAGTCCGAGATGTCGTAGCCGCCGTCGCGCAGCGGCGACTCGAAGAACGGCAGCAGCCAGATGCAGTCGACGCCCAGCCACTGCAGGTAGTCGAGCTTCTCGGTCAGCCCGCGGAAGTCACCGGAGCCGTCGCCGTTGGCGTCGAAGAACGCCCGCGTGTGGATCTCGTAGAAGACCGCCGTCTTGAACCACAGCGGCGAGGCCTCGAACCAGTGCCCGGGATCGTTGGCGGAGGGAGGGGTCATCCGACCACCCTCAGGATGTGGGCCTGCCGCACGCCGGCCTCCATGCGGACGTAGTTGCCGCCGAGGCGCCAGTCGAAGTGCTCGCCGGTGAGGAGGTCCTCGACCGCGAACACGGGCGCGAGGCCGAGCTCGGCGGGGACCAGCGCCGAGCCCTCCTGGACCCCGAACGGATCCAGGCTCACGACGACGATGACGGTGTTGCCGGGGGTGTGCTTGACATAGGCGATGAGGGCGTCGTTGTGGGTCTCGAGGAAATGGACGTTGTCGGTCAGCTGGAGCGCGGGGTTGTCGCGGCGGATCTCGTTCAGCCGCCGGATCACGGGGAGCAGCGGGCCGTCGAGCTTGCGCTCCCAGGTCTCGTACTTCTCGGAGTTGAGGTACTCCTCCGAGCCCTCGCGCACCGGCACGTTCTCGTAGTGCTCGTAGCCCGAGTAGATGCCGTAGGAGGGCGACAGCGTGCCCGCCAGGATGAGCCGCGCGAAGAACGCGCCCGGTCCGCCGTGGACGAGGTACGCCTCGAGGATGTCGGGCGTGACGGGGAAGAAGTTGGGCCGGAAGTACTCGCGCTCCTCGGTGTGCGCGAGCTCGTTGACGTACTCCGTCAGCTCGTGCCGCGAGGTCTTCCACGTGAAGTACGTGTAGGACTGCGTGAAGCCGAGCTTGGCCAGCTCGCGCATCACGGCGCGGCGGGTGAACGCCTCGGCCAGGAAGATCACGTCGCGGTCCACCTTGTGGACCTCCGCGATCAGCCACTCCCAGAACAGGAACGGCTTCGTGTGCGGGTTGTCGACGCGGTAGACCTTCACGCCGGCGTCGACCCAGAACAGGAAGATCCGCAGCCACTCGTCCCACAGGCCGCGCCAGTCCTCGCACTCCCAGTTGACGTTGTAGATGTCCTGGTACTTCTTGGGCGGGTTCTCGGCGTACTTGAGCGTGCCGTCGGGGCGGCGGTGGAACCACTCGGGGTGGTCGGTCAGCCACGGGTGGTCGGCCGACGCGTTGATCGCGAAGTCCATGCAGACGTCCATGCCGTGCTCGCGCGCGGTGGCGCACAGCGAGCGGACGTCGTCGACGGTGCCGAGCTCCGGGTGGACCGTGTCGTGGCCGCCCTCCTTGCCGCCGACCGCGTACGGCGATCCCGGGTCGTCCTTGCCGGCGACGAGCGTGTTGTTGCGGCCCTTGCGGTTGGTGACGCCGATCGGGTGGATCGGCGTCATGTAGACGACGTCGAAGCCCATCTCGGACAGCTCGGGGACGATCGCCTCGACGCCCTTGAGCCCGCCCCATGAGCGCGGGAAGACCTCGTACCACGAGCCGAACCGCGCCCGCACGCGGTCGACGGCGAGCGGCAGCGCCTTGTCCATGCGCGTGACGCCGTGGCGGCCCTGGACGCGCTCCATCGCCTCGTCGAGCTCAGGCGAGAGCGCGGCGTCGTAGCGCCCCTGGTCGGCGGCCTCGTCGTCGCGGAGGATCGCCACCGCGCGCGACAGCGTCTCGCGGTCGGCGCCCTTGGCCTTCTGGAGCGCGCGCTCCACGAGCACGGCGCCCTCGGACAGCTCGCCCGACAGATCGTCCTGGGCGGCGGCGATCTTGCGCGAGATCTCGTCGCGCCAGGTCGCGAACAGGTCGATCCAGGCCTCGACGGAGTACTCCCAGCTGCCGGGCAGCCCGACGCTGAACGTGCCCTCCCAGCGGACGCCGTTGTGGTGCGCGTCGATCGCGCGCATCTCGGACTCGAGCCACTTGCGCCCGCCCGGGGAGCGGTAGCGGACGACGGCGCGGAGCTTCTCGTGGCCGTCGGAGAAGACGTCGGCGGCTACCGTGACCGCGTCACCGACACAGCGCTTGGGCGCGTACCGGCCGGCATCGATCACAGGGCTCAGCGGCCGGATCCTGATCCGGGGCGGAGCTTGGGTGCGCTTAGCGGCGGGCATCCCGGCGTGGAGTATCCGTGAAAGACCCCTCGTGAAACTTCCAAGATCCAGCGGCGTCCAGCTGCACCCCACTTCACTTCCCGGAGCATCGCTCGGGCCGGAGGCGTACGCGTTCGTCGACTGGTTGGCCGACGCGGGCCAGACGTGGTGGCAGATGCTGCCACTCGGCCCGCCCGACCGCTACGGGTCGCCGTACAAGTCGAAGTCCGCATTCGCCGCCTGGCCGGGGCTCCTGGCCGATCCGAGGGCGAAGGTCACGCGCGAGCAGGAGCTGGACTTCCGCGAGCGCAACGCCTACTGGATCGACGACTGGAAGGACGCCGGAGGCTCCATCACCGACCAGGTGCGGTTCGACCGCGAGTGGGCCGCGCTGCGTCAACACGCCGTAGATCGCGGCGTGAAGCTGATCGGCGACGTCCCCATCTACGTCGCCCCCCGCAGCGCCGACCATCGCGCCCATCCCGAGCTCTTCCAGGACGGCGCGGTGGCCGGCACGCCGCCGGATGCGTTCACCGACAAGGGGCAGCTGTGGGGCAACCCGCTCTACGACTGGCCGGCGCTGCAGCGCCGCGGCTACCGCTGGTGGATCGAGCGGCTGCGGCGCACGTTCGAGCTCTACGACCTCGCCCGCGTCGACCACTTCCGCGGCTTCGTCTCCTACTGGTCGGTGCCGGCCGGCGCGCGGCACGCGCTGTCGGGCGGCTGGAAGCGGGGGCCGGGCCGGGCGGTGTTCGACGCCGCGACCGCCGAGCTCGGGGAGCTGGCGCTGATCGCCGAGGACCTCGGCGTCATCACCCCGGCCGTCGAGCGGCTGCGCGACGGCCTCGGCTACCCGGGGATGGCGATCGTGCAGTACGCGTTCGACCCCGACCCGAACAGCCCGCACTGGCTCGCCAACCACCGCGAGAACCAGGTCGTCTACACCGGCACGCACGACCACGACACCGCCCGCGGCTGGTACGACTCGCTCGGCGGCGAGCTGCGCGCGACGGTCGACGAGGTCACCGGCGCCGGGGAGGGCGACCCGCACTGGGCGCTGATCTCCTACGCGTTCTCCTCCCGCGCGCGGGTCGCGATGGTCCAGACCCAGGACGTCCTCGGGCTCGGCTCGGAGGCGCGCATGAACATGCCGGGCACCGCGGCCGGGGCGTGGAAGTGGCGGTTGCGCGGCGGCGAGCTGACCGCCGAGCTGGCGGCGCGGCTGCGCGAGGTCACACAGGCCGCCGGCCGCGGCCGCCTAGACTCCGCCCGCGCCATGCCCGCCCCCGCCACCGAGCCCGAGATCCTCGACGTCAACCGCCGCTACCACGACGTGGCGGCGCGCGAGTACGACGCCAAGTGGGGCATCTCGTTCGGCGAGGCCGGCCGCGCGCAGGTCGTCGGGAAGCTCTCCAAGCTCCTCGGCCCGCGCCCCGGGCCGTTCGCGCGCTCGCTGGAGATCGGGTCCGGGACCGGCTACTTCAGCCTCAACCTGCTGCAGGCCGGCGTGGTGGGCGAGGCGACGTGCACGGACATCTCGCAGGGGATGCTCGACACGCTGCGCTCGAACGCCGACTCGCTCGGCCTGCCCGTCGAGACCGTCGCGTGCGACGCCGCCGAGCTGCCGTTCGAGGATGGCTCGTTCGACCTCGTGCTCGGCCACGCGGTGCTGCACCACCTGCCGGCGCTGGACCGCGCCTTCGCCGAGTTCCACCGCGTGCTGCGCCCCGGCGGCACGCTCGTGTTCGCGGGCGAGCCGTCGCGCCAGGGCGACAAGATCGCCGCCTTCCCGAAGCGCGTCGCCTGGAAGCTGTCCCCCGCCTGGCGCCGCGCGCTGCGGGTCCCGCCGGCGCCGCACCTCAACGGGCACGCGCCGCCGCCCGGCGATGCGCACCATCTCGAGTCGCAGGTCGACGTGCACGCCTTCGTGCCGGACGACCTCGACCGCCACGCGCGGGCGGCCGGCTTCGTCGACGTCCGCGTGCGCGGCGAGGAGCTGCTGGCCAACTGGTTCGGGTGGTTCAACCGCACGCTCGAGGCGAGCGCCGACCCGCACCGGATCCCGATGCCGTGGATCCACTACGCCCACAAGGGCTATCTCCTGCTGCAGCAGGTCGACCGCCGGCTGCTCGAGGGCCGTCTTCCGCCGCAGCTCTTCTACAACTTGATGCTTGCGGCCTCCAAGCCCCGCTGACGACGGGCCCCCCAGCCCGTTCGAGCTGCTCAACGACCGACGGGCGATCGTCGACACGGGCCTCGGCCCCGTCGCGTTCGTCACCGTCAACGCGCTCGCGGGGCTGAACACGGCCGCGGCCGTCGCCATCGGCCTGCAGATCCTGATCGCCATCGAGCGGCTGATCCGGCGCCGGCCCGTGACCAACGCGATCGGCGGCCTGCTCGGGACGGGGATCGCGGTGTTCATCGCGCTGCGCAGCGGCAGCGCCGAGGGCTACTTCGTCCCGCGCATGATCTACGCGGGCGTCCTCTCGCTCGTGTTCCTGGTCTCGGTGCTCGTGCGGCGACCCCTGATCGGCTACCTCATCGGCGCGGTCTACCGCGCGCCGCCGGAGTGGCTGGCCGACCCGCGGGTGCGGCGGACGTTCGGCGAGGTGACGCTCGCCTGGTCGGCGCTGTTCGCGTTCCGCGCCGCGGTCTACGCGGTCCTGATCGCCGCGGGCAAGGCCGGCTGGCTGGCGGTCGCGAGCGTCGCCATGGGCTGGCCCGCGTTCCTGCTGCTCGTGTTCGCGTGCTACCGCTACGTGCCGCGGAGGCTGGAGCAGCTCAACGCGCCGCCGCGGCCTGAAGCAGCGAAGTGACCTCGGCGGCCGGCATCGGCCGCGCGAGGTGGTAGCCCTGGCCGAAGCCGCACGCCTCTGAGCGCAGGAACGCGAGCTGCTCCTCGGTCTCGATGCCCTCGGCCACGACGTGCAGGCCGAGGTGGCCGGCGAGCCCGAGCATGGCGGTGATGAAGCCGGCGCCGCGCACGTCGTCCGGCACGCCCTCGAGGAACGCGCGGTCGAGCTTGAGCGTGTGCACGGTGAGGTGGCGCAGGCGCGTGAGCGACGAGAAGCCCGCGCCGAAGTCGTCGATCGAGATGTGCACGCCGAGCGCCGCCAGGCGCTCGAGCACCGGCGCCACCGTGGCGGGGTCCGCCAGCGCGGACTCGATGATCTCGACGCCGAGCGTCCCGGGGCGGACGCCGTGCGCCGCCATGCGCTCGCCGACGCGGCGGGCGAAGCCGGGCTTGGCGAGCTCCTGCGGCGCGGCGTTGTAGCCGACCACGAGCTCGAGACCGAGGTCCTGCCACACGCGCGCCTGGCGGCACGCCTCGTTGAGCACCCAGGCGCCGATCGGCTCGATCAGGCCGGTGTCCTCGGCGAGCGGGATGAACTCGGCCGGCGAGACCATGCCGCGCTCCGGGTCGTTCCAGCGGATCAGCGCCTCGACCGCGACCGGCGCCCCCGTCGCGACGTCGAAGACCGGCTGGTAGTGCAGCTCCAGCTCGTTGCGGACGAGCGCCGTGCGCAGGCGCGTGGTCAGCTCCAGACGGCGGTGCGCGTCGTCGGCGGTGGCGTCGTAGAGGGCGTGGCGGCCGCGGCTCGTGCGCTTGGCCTGGTACATCGCCGCGTCGGCGTGCTTGAGCAGGTCCGCCGCGTCGGCGGCGTCGGCGGGGAACAGGCTGATGCCGACGCTCGCGCCGAGCTGGAGCTCCGCGCCGCCGACGCGAAACGGTGATCGGAACTCGTCGAGCAGCTCGTCGGCGACCGCCTCCGACAGCGCGCGGCCGTCGCCGGGCGCACCGTCGAGCACGAGCATGAACTCGTCGCCGCCGTGGCGGGCGAGCGCGTAGGCACTGTCGACGCGCGCCCGCAGGCGCTGGGCGAGCGAGCGGATGCAGCTCGTCGCCGGCGTCGTGGCCGAGCGCGTCGTTGATCGACTTGAAGTCGTCCACGTCGAGGTTGAGCAGCGCGATCGCGCGGCCCTCCTGCCGTGCGCGCCTCGACCGCGGCGTGCAGCCGCTCGGCGAGCCCGTCGCGGTTGAGCAGGCCGGTGAGGTTGTCGTGGGATGCCGCGTGGGCCAGCTCGCGCTCGCTGTGGTGACGGGCCGTGACGTTGGTGGCGAGGCCGGTGACCGCGTGCTGGCCCTCGCCGGGTGAGAACACGACCTCGAAGACGAGGTCGTGGATCTCGACGACATGGGTGACCGTCTCGCCGGCCAGCGCGCGCCGGTGGCCGTCCTCGACGGCCGGGAGCTTGCCGTAGACGTCGCGCACCGAGCGGCCGACGACCTCGCCGGGCTCGAGCCCGAGCGCGGCCAGGCCGCGGCCCTCGGAGAGCGTGAAGATGCCGTCCGCGTCGAGCGCGAACAGCACCACCGGCGCGGAGTCGACGACCGTGCGCAGCTGGTACTCGGACATCTGCAGCGCGGCCTTGGTGCTGCGCAGCTCGGTGACGTCGATCAGCACGCCCTGCGAGAACAGCACCTTCCCGCGGCTGTCGCGGACGATGTTCTCCTTGTCCCAGACCTGGAGCACGGAGCCGTCGGACGCGATCAGCCGGTACTCGAGGTCGACCTCGACCTCGTCGCGCGTGCAGCGCTCCAGCTCGGCGACGACCCAGTCGTGGTCGTCAGGGTGGATCACGCGGCCGTAGAAGTCGGGGTCCGAGGTCCACGCCTCCGGCGCGTAGCCGGTCCACTGCTCGATCTGCGGGCTGATGTAGCGGACGGCGAGGGCCTCGCCGGCGTCGCAGATGTAGGTGACGGTCGGGACCTGCTCGACGAGCTGGCGGAAGCGCGCCTCGGCCTCCTCGAGGGCGGCCTGCTGGGCGCGGGCGCTCGGTGAGGTCGCGCAGGTAGCCGACGAACAGCGGCTCGCCGTCCACGTCGGCGCGGCTGACGGTGAGCTCGACCGGGATCTCGGAGCCGTCGCGGCGCAGCGCCGACAGCTCGAGGCGCCGGCCCAGCACGGTCGCCTCGCCCGTGGCCAGGTAGCGCGCCAGGGCCGTCTCGTGACGCTCCCGCAGCGCCGGCGGGATGATCAGCTCGGAGAGGACGCGCCCGCGGGCCTCCTCGCGGCCCCACCCGAAGGTGCGCTCGGCGGCGGCGTTGAAGTCGACGATGCGGCCCTCGCCGTCCATCGTGACGATGGCGTCGAGAGCGGCCTCGAGCATCGCGGCGTGGCGCGAGATCTGCTGGAGCGAGATGACGGACATGGGACGTGACAAGAGATCGGCCGTAGGGCTACCAACTTAAGGTGAAGTTGACTCACCGGTCGTCCATCCTGACAGGCCGTCAGCGGTACCGCGCCACGATCGCCGCCGCCCGGACGGACACCTTGGCGTGCCGGTACGCGTACGTCGCGTCGCCCCGCAGGCGGTTCCAGCGCGTCTGCTCCGAGGGCGAGATCAGCGCTGACGGGCGCGCTCTGACGGGCATCCCGGCGGCCTCCAGCACGGCCAGCGCCCGCTCGGCGATCGCGACCTGCCCGAACGCGGTCGGGTGCACGTGGTCGGCCATCACGAGGTTGCGCCCGCGGAACTCGCGCAGGTCCAGCACGAGCGCGCCGGTCGCGCGGGCGTTGCGCAGCACGATCTCGTTGCCCGCCGCCAGGTGGCCCGCGCGGGGCCGTCCGAGGTCCAGCGGCAGCGTCGCCGTGAGCACGCGATCGCAGCGGGCGGCGAGGAACTCGAGCGCGGCGAGGTGGTCGCGCTCGAAGCCCTCGGGGTCGAAGTCGATCGCGCGGACGTCGTTGACGCCCGCGTACAGGCAGCCGAGGTCCCAGCTCCCGCCCGCCTGCGCCTCGACGGCGGGCAGCTGGCGGGCGATCACGTCGGCCGCGCGCGCGCCGTCGACCGCCACGCCGGTGTAGGGCAGGCCGAGCCCGCGCGCGGTCCACAGCGCCCACGACTGCAGCGCGACGCCCCACTGGAGCTCCCCGCCCCCGTTCGTGATCGAGTCGCCGAGCGCGACCACGCCGAGGCGGCAGTCCATGCGCCGGCGCATCCTAGAGTTGGTGCTCGAATGCAAGATCTGACCCCCACCGCGGTCGGGACGTGGTCCGGCGGCCGCTACATGCGCTTCGGCGATCCGCTGGACGACGAGCGACTCGGCCGCCCTGCTGACGTCCCGGCGACGGGATCGGGACCGTGATCACCGCGGACACGTACGGCGCCGGCGAGGCGGACTCGCTGCTCGGCCGCGCGCTGACCGGCGTGCCGCGCGAGGACTACGCGCTGGTCGGGGCGATCGGGCACGACTTCTACGAGGGCGAGCGCGAGGGCGCGAAGGGCTTCCCGCGCTTCACCGACCCGCGGCTGCGCGGCCCCGAGGCCTACGGCGACTACATCCGGATGGCGACCGAGCGCAGCCTCGAGCGCTGCGGCGTCGACGCCTTCGACCTGCTGCTGCTGCACAACCCGGACCGCACCGGCTACACGAGCGAGGCGGTGTGGGACGCGCTGGCTGCCGTCCGCGAGGACGGGCTGGCCGCGCGGATCGGCGTGGCTCCCGGCCCCGCCAACGGCTTCACGCTGGACCTGATCGACTGCTTCGAGCGCTTCGGCGACCGGATCGACTGGGCGATGGTGATCCTCAACCCGCTCGAGCCGTGGCCCGGCGAGCTGGTGCTGCCCGCCGCCGAGCGCCACGACGTGAAGCTGATCACCCGCGTCGTCGACTACGGCGGGCTGTTCCACGACGACGTGCGCCCCGGCCATCCGTTCCCCGAGTGGGACCACCGCACGTTCCGGCCGGCCGGCTGGGTGGAGCGCGGGCGCGAGCGCCTGGACGCGATGCGCCCGATCGCCGAGCGCCACGGGCTCACCCTGCTCCAGCTCGCGTGCGCGTGGAACCTGTCGCACGGGCCGGTGCGCTGCGTCGCGCCGACGCTGATCCAGGAGCCCGGCGACGACGCCCGCCCGGTGGAGGCCAAGCGCGCGGAGCTCGCCGCCGTGCCGGCCGGCGCCCGTGCTGAGCGACGAGGAGATCGCCGAGATCCGCGCGATCGGCGACAACACGGGCAGCATGGCGCTCAAGGGCGCCGCGCCCGGCTTCGACGGCGCCGCCGCGGCCGACCGCTGGCCGCTCGACGACGGGCTGGCCGAGGTCGCGGGCCGCTGGGGCATCGAGCCGGACAGAGATCTGATCAAGGTCGGCTGAGCTCAGCCCGATAGGGAAGGGAGTGGCCGCTCGCCTCACCCTGATCGCCGGCTTCCTCCTGCTCGCCCTCGCGAGCACCGCGAGCGCCCACGAGATCGTCGGCGACCACATCGACACCCGCTCCGAGCTCGCGACGATCGACCTCGCGAGGGTGGTCGCGGCGAGCAACGCGGCAGACGACGAGGCCGGGCTCCCCACGAGCTGGTGCGGCACGCGGCGGACCGCCGACTACGTCGACGACCCCGCCTTCGACACCGCGCTCCCGCAGTTCAAGGTCGTCTACGCCTACCCCAACGACGAGCCCGACCGCTTCGAGCAGTGGAAGGACGGGCTGCAGGCCGACGTCTCGCTGATCGGGCGCTTCATGGGCGCGCAGTCGGGCGGGCGCAAGGCGCCGCGCTTCGACATGGGCACGGACTGCGGCCACGAGTACGTGGACGTCCAGGTCGTCGAGCTCCCCGGCCCGCGGAGCACCTACGTCAACAACTTCAACGCGATCCAGACGGCGGTGCGGGCCAAGCTCACGCAGGCCGGCGGCGAGCGCCGCAACGTGGTCGTGCTCGGCGACGCGCTGTCGGGATCGCCGGTCGGGTACTGGTCCGGGCTCGGGACCAAGTACACGAGCGAGAGCCCGCTCGCCTCGAACCCGTCCAACACCGGCAACATCTTCTCGGTGCTGTTCGTCCCCAAGGGCGAGCCGGCGCCGGGCGCCGACCCCGACGGCTGGTGGCCGGAGGGGATGCTGCACGAGATGACGCACAACCTCGGCGGCGTCGGGGGCGGCTCCCCGCACGCGACCACCGCCGGCCACTGCTACGACGGCTACGACGTCATGTGTTACGACGACGGCGGCCTCGGGAGCCACTCGATGACGTTCGCCTGCGCGCGCATCGTCGGCGTCATGCGGCAGGTCTACGACTGCGGCCGCGACGACTACTTCAGCGTCGCGCCGGGCGCCGGCAGCTACCTCGCGACGCACTGGAACGTCTACGACAACGTCTACCTCGGCGGCTGCGCGAGCCTCGCCCCTGCCTGCGGCGCCACCGCCGCCGTGCCGCTCGTGCCCGCGGTCATCACCGCCCCGCAGGTCTACGGCGTCGCCAAGGTCGGCTCCTCGCTGACCGCGACGCGGGGCACGTGGTCCAACTCGCCGATCACCTACGCCCACCAGTGGGAGCGCGGCGACGGCGGGAGCTGGTCGGCCGTGCCGGGCGCCACCGGCACGAGCTACACGGTGGGCGCCGCCGATGCCGGGCAGCGCCTGCGCGTGCGGGTCGTGGCCACCAACGGCGACGGCAGCGCGACCGCCTACTCGCCGGCCGGCGCCGTCGTGACCGCCGACTCGCCTCAGCCGACGCCCCCGCCGCCGCTCACCGGCCCCACCGGCGGCAGCGTCACGCTGCCGACGGGCACCGGCTCGACCCTCACGCCCGGCGGCGCGCCGTCCGCCCGCCGCCCGGCCGCCCGCGCCCGGCTGACCGTCGCCGTCGGCCGCGGCAAGGGCAGGCGCCTCGGCACGATCGCGTTCTCCGTCCGCTCGGGCAGGGTGAACTCCTCCCGGGCGCGGATCCGGCTCGCCAGGGGCCGCTACGAGCTGACGCTGTGCACGACCGCCGGCGCGCCCGCCACGACGCCGCGCTGCGCGCGGCGCCGCCTGACCGCCAAGGGCGGCACGATCAGGCTCCCGAAGCTCGCGGCCCCGATGGCGAAGGGCGTCGAGGGCCGCGTCTCCTACACCGTCACGGCGGTGGGGCGGCTGTTCGCCGCCCGCACCGCCAAGCGCCCGGGGCTGGGCGTCCTGCTCCGCGGCTGACCTACGGCCCGAGCTCCGCCGCCTGCGTGAACGTCCCGCGGTCGTAGAACTTCAGCTGCGGCTTGTCGGCCACGCCCTGGACCTCGACGTCGTACATCTTGCGCGGCTCGCGCCACGCCGCCGGGTCGGCCGAGCCGAACCGCTGCAGCGAGCGTCTCCGCCGCGTCGCCCGCGAGGCCGACCAGGTCGCCCGCACTCGCCGCGTGCATCGCCGTCGTCTCGGCCGCGCCCATGTCGAACGGGTGCGAGCCGCCGCGCTGGCCGAGCAGGCGCACCGCCGCGGGCGGGAGCGAGCGCTCGCTGCGTGCCTTGAGCGCCTCGTAGGCCGCGACCCCCGGGTCCACGGTGCCGTTGGCGTCCGTGCGGTCGTAGTTGCCGTCCCAGGCCACGATCGTGTCGAGCACGGTCTTCGCCGGCCCGGACGCCCTGGCGGCCGCGGCGCGCAGCTTCGCGTCGAGCAGCGGCCGCTGCTGCGCCGTCACGCCCGCGATGCGCTCGACGCCCTTCAGCGCGTCGTAGCTCGGGTTCGCGGCCGCGGAGGCGACCAGCCGCTGCAGGAACTTGCCGCGGTGCAGGTCGCCCTCGTTGGTCTCCTGCGCCGACGCGTCGCCGTTGGTCCAGCCGACCGACGGGATGTTGTTCCAGTTCGCCAGCCAGCCCTGCTTGGGGTCGATGACCTTCGGCAGCGCCTTGAACGGGAGCACGCCGCGCCACTCCGCCTGGCCGGTGCCGGGCAGCGGAAGCCGCTCGTCCCAGCGCTTCGGGCGCAGCTGGAGCCGGCCCGGATGCCACCAGCCGATGTGGCCGCCGTCGTCGGCCACCAGCAGGTTCTCGTTCCAGGTCAGCTGCTTCGCGGCCTGGTTGGCCTGCGCCACCGAGGCGGCGCGTGTTGAGCGCGGCGAGCCCCTTCAGCGTGTCCATCTCGCGGCCCCAGATCGCGTAGCGGCGCGCGTACGCGGTCTTCGACCCGCCGCGCGCCTGCACCGGGCCGTGGACGGTCCGGCAGATGCGCTGCTTGACGGACTTGGCGCCCGACACCTTGAACGTCTCGTTCCGGCAGCTCATCTTGCGGGTGCGGCCCTTGAAGCGGTACCGCTCCTTGCCCGCCAGCCGCTCGACGTAGAGGTCGTCGTC
The DNA here is from genome assembly GCA_963723395.1 of uncultured Solirubrobacteraceae bacterium. Classification (GTDB taxonomy): domain Bacteria; phylum Actinomycetota; class Thermoleophilia; order Solirubrobacterales; family Solirubrobacteraceae; genus DATFQI01. The sequence continues at coordinate 232,715 of CAVRQL010000022.1, forward strand.
GTCGTCGAGGCCGCTCGTGATGCCCCACGCGATCCGCGCGTTGTGCCCGACGGCGATCACGGGGATGCCGGGGCCGGTCGCCCCGCGGACGTCGAGACCAGGCGCGTGGACCTCGAGCTCCACGAACAGCTCGGGGATCGAGAAGCCGAGCTGCGGCGCCGTGAACAGGTACGAGCTGCCGCCGGCGCCGCGCATCGCGTAGTGGAACGAGCCGCCGGTGGCGCGCGCCGTGCCGGCGATCGCCTTGGGCGGCTTGAGCCCCTTCAGGAACTTCCGCGAGGCCGCGTAGCCCTTCTTCTCGTCCCGCCGCGTGCGACCGGGCTGCGACGGGAAGCGGCCCGCGGACGCGGGCACGGTCACCGTCGGCTTGCGCTGCCGGAGCGGCAGGTAGGAGGCGAACCGCTTGGCGCCGAGCGAGCGCAGCGCCTTCCAGTTGGCCAGCTCGGCGCCGTCGCCGCTCGGCACCGTGCGGGCGAGGTAGACGCCGATCGCCACGGAGTCCACCGGCGTCCACGGGGCCGGGGTGAGGCCGAGCAGCGCCAGCTCGCGCGGCTTGACCGACGGGTCGGCGTTGACGCGCGCCAGCCAGGCGTTGACGCCCTCGGCGTAGGCGTCGAAGCGCGCGCGCAGCGCGGCCGGCTGGCGGTTGAGCTGCTTGCGCAGCTCGGCCTTCGTGTAGTAGTCCCGGCGCGCCACGATGTCGGACTGCAGCCGGCCCTTGCCGAGCACCTCGGCGAGCCGGCCCTGGGTCGAGCGGCGGAACAGCTCGAGCTCCACCAGGCGGTCCTGGGCGACGGCGTAGCCGGCCCCGAACCAGGCGTCGCGATCGGTGTTCGCGCGGATGTTCGGAACGCCGTACGCGTCGCGCGTGATCGTCACCCCGGCGCGCGGCGATTCGGCCGTGCCGGGCTGATCGAAGCCCGCGGGCTTGAACGTGAACGACTCGAAGAGCGGGATCTGGTCGGTCAGGTGCGGGTTGGCAGGCTGACCCTCCGGCGGCACGAATCCGGACTGCCCGGGCGGCAGGACGGTCTCGGCGTTGCGCACCCCCGCATGCGCCGCGCCGGGCAGGGCGAGCACCGCCACGACGACCATCCACGATCCACGCCGGCCCATCCTCGACCTCCTCCTCGACAACGGCCGCGGACGCTACCAGTCAAAATGGGAGGTGGAATGGACTCGCTGCGCGGAAAGCTGCTGCTGGCCTCGCCCACGATGACCGACCCGAACTTCTCCCGGTCGGTGGTGCTGATCGCCGAGCACACCGACGAGGGCGCGATGGGCCTGGTGCTCAACCGGCCGGCCGAGACGACCGTCGGCGAGGCGGTCCCCGACCTCGCGTGGCTGGCCGAGGAGGACTCGCACGTCTACGTCGGCGGCCCCGTGGCGGAGACCGCGGTGATCGTGCTCGCCGAGTTCGACCGGCCCGAGCTGGCCGGCGCGCTCGTCGACGACGACCTCGGGTTCATCGGCTCCGACGCCGACGACCCCGATCAGCTCGACGGCGCGGTGCGCCGCGCGCGCGTGTTCGCCGGGCACGCCGGCTGGGGTCCCGGCCAGCTCGAGGACGAGCTGGCCGAGGACGCGTGGATCGTCGAGCCGCCGAAGCGCGAGGAGGTCTTCACCGCCGACCCGGACGAGCTGTGGGCCGCCGTGCTGCGGCGCAAGGGCCGCCGCTACGCCCTGCTCTCGACGATGCCGCCCGACCCGTCGCTCAACTAGCGCCGGCCACCGCGGGCACGCGGTCGTCGAGCCGGTAGCCGGCGCCGCGCACCGTCTCCAGCGTCGAGAGGCCGAACGGCCGGTCGATCTTGTCGCGCAGGTAGCGGACGTAGACGTCGACGATGTTGGAGCGGTTCTCGTAGTCGTAGTCCCAGGCGTGCTCGAGCAGCTGGTAGCGCGACAGCACCTCGCCCGGGTGGCGCATGAACGTCTCCAGCAGCTGGAACTCCTTGGCCGACAGCGACACCTCGTTGTCCCCGCGCCACACGCGGCGGGCGGCGGGGTCGAGCCGGAGGTCGCCCACCTCGAGCACCGCCGGGCGCTCGACGGGGCCGCGGCGGGCGAGCGCGCGCAGGCGCGCCAGCAGCTCGGCGAACGAGAAGGGCTTGGTCAGGTAGTCGTCGGCGCCGCCGTCGAGACCGGCCACGCGGTCGTCGACCGCGTCGCGCGCGGTGAGCATGAGCACGGGCGCCCAGACGCCGGCCTGGCGGAGCCGGCGGCATGTCTCGAACCCGTCGATCCCCGGGAGCATCACGTCCAGCACGATCGCGTCGTACTCGGTGGAGCCGGCCATCCAGAGAGCGTCCTCGCCCTTGATCGCCACGTCCGCTGCGAGCCCCTCGCTGCGCAGACCGCGGCGGATCAGGCTCGCCATCTTGATCTCGTCTTCCACAACCAGGACTCTCATGCGCCATCCTTCTCGGGGGTACTACGGACCCCGGCCGCGGGGAGCGCGGCCGGGGCCCGTGGGGAGGGGGCTGATCGATGTAGCTCCATCGGCAGCACGATCATGTTCCCCCCTCCTCGTGAGCCGTAGATGAGAGTCCGTCGGGAAGCGAGAGCCAGACGTCGGCGCCCCCGTCCTCGCAGTTGGCGGCGTTGGCGGTCCCGCCGTGCGCCACCGCGACCGCCGAGGTGATCGCCAGGCCGAGGCCCGTGCCGCCCCGCGAGCGCGCCTCGTCGGCGCGCGAGAAGCGCTCGAAGGCCGCCGGCAGGAACTCGGCCGGGAAGCCTGGCCCGTGGTCGCGCACGTGCAGCTCGACGTTGCCGTTGCGGCGGGCGGCGCTCAGCACGATCTCGCCGCGGCCGTGGCGGAGCGCGTTGTCGACCATGTTCGCCAGCGCCTGCTCGAGCCGCGCGGGGTCGGCGCTGAGGCGCAGGTCGGAGGTCTCGGCGCGCACCGGCCTGGCCTCGGCCCTGGCGCGCGCCGCGAACCGGCGCGCGACCTCGCCGAGCACCTCGCGCGCCTCGAGCTCCACGGCGCGGACGGGCAGCCGCCCCTGGTCGGAGCGCGCGATCACCAGCAGGTCGTCGGCGAGCCGGTTGAGCCGCTCGGTCTCCTCCGCCGCCGAGCGGACCGCATCCTCGAGCTCCGCGTGCGTGCTGCGCCCGCGCAGCGCCAGCTCGAGCTCGGTGCGCAGGATCGCCAGCGGGGTGCGCAGCTCGTGGCTGGCGTCCGAGACGAACGACCGCTCGCGGGCGAGCGCCGCGTGCAGGCGCTCGAGCATCTCGTTGAGCGTGTCGCCGAGGCGGGCGATCTCGTCGCGCGAGGGCGGCACGGGCAGACGCCCCTCCGCCTCGCCGGCGGTCAGCGCCGCCGCGCGCCGGCGCATCCGCTCCACCGGCCGCAGCGCGCCGGCCGCCACCGCGTAGCCCGGCCAGCGAGGCGAGCAGGAGCGCGAGCGGGCCGCCGATCGCCAGCAGCGTGTGCAGGCCCTCGAGCGCGCGGCGGCGCTGCTCGAGCGACTCGCCGACCACCACCACGACGTCGCCCCGGTCGGTGGGCTCGGTCCGGGCCAGCAGGCGGATCCCGTCGGGCGCCTGCGGCCGCGACGGCCGGTCGAGGACCTCGCCGCCGCGGTCCGCGCGCCGGATCTCGGCCTCGGTGAGCAGCGCGTCCGGCCCGGCGCCGGGCGTCGTGTCGAGCACACGGCCGTCCGGCGACGAGCACCTGGGCGAGCGCCTCGCCCGAGCCGCTGAGCCGCCCGGAGCGCGCGCCCTCGCGCACGATCGCCGCCGCGTCGCCGGCCCGCGCCTCCAGCCCGTCGTCGATCGCGCGGTCCAGGTTGGCGGCCGACAGCAGCGACAGCGCGACGCTCGCAGCGGCGAGCAGCACGGCCATCACGCCGGTGAACGCGACCGCGAGCTTGATCCGCAACGGCACGCGTGCCCAGGTGGAGCCCATGCTCACATGGTGCCGCGCTCCGCGTGTACTAGCGTGAATCTCATGAGCGACCCCCTGCGCCCAACCTCGCTTGACCACGTCGCCCTCTGGGTGGCCGACCGGGACCCGATCGCCGATCTGTGTTGCAACCACCTCGGGATGCACGTCATCGAGCGGACCGAGAAGTTCACGCTCATCGGCGCCGACGCGCGACGCGGCAAGCTCACGCTGTTCTCCGCCGAGGGCCCGCGCGAGCCCGGCGCGCTGGTCGCGACGATCCTGCGCGTGTCGGACCTCGAGAAGGCCGTCGCGGCGCTGCCCGCCGACCTCGAGCTCGAGCGCCGCGACGACGGCGTCGTGGAGTTCGACGCGCCGGAAGGGCTGCGGCTCGGGCTCGTCGAGCGCGAGACCGACCTCGAGTACGACCTCGACCACGTCGTCGTCCGCGTCGAGGACGCCGACGCAGCCGCGGCCGCCTACGAGGAGCTCGGCTTCGAGCGCGACGGGCATCGCGCCCGGGTGGCCGGCAAGTGGATCACCTTCGAGGGCGGCGGCGAGCCCGAGGGCGACAAGCCGCTGCTCAACCACCTCGCCGTCCTGTGCGACTCCGCCGAGGCGGTCGAGCGCGAGGCGCGCGAGCGCGGCGTCGAGATCGCCGACGTGGTCGACGCGGCGAACACCCTGGCCGTGTTCGTGTGGACCCCGAGCCGGGTCAAGCTCGAGTACGTCGAGCACAAGGCGAGCTTCTCGCTGGTCTAGGGCCGGGCCGGTGCCCGACCTGGTCGTCGCGGGCGCCGGCATGGCCGGCCTCGCCGCCGCGGCGGAGGCGCGCGGGCGCGGCGCGGAGGTGCTGCACCTCGAGAAGGGCGACATCGCCGGCGGCGCGATGCTCCACTCCTCCGGCGTGATCTGGCGCCACGCCGACTGGGAGGAGTTCCGGCGCGAGTGCCCCGACGGCGACGAGGCGCTGCAGCGGCTGCTGTTCGACCGCCTCGACGCCGACCTCGACTGGCTCGAGGCCCAGGGCGCGCACGTGACGCGGCCGGAGACCGGGAACCCGCGCACGGTGGGCCGCCGCTTCGACACCACGTCGATCGTCTCCGCGCTCGGCGACGACGTGCACGTGCGCGAGCCGCTCGAGCAGCTGCCGGACGCGCCGGTCGTGCTCGCCACGGGCGGCTTCGCGGCGTCGCCGGAGCTGCTGCGCGACCACGTCACCCCCGAGCCGCTGCTGCGCCGCGCGACGCCGTGGAGCACCGGCGACGGGCTGCGGATGGGCCTCGAGGCGGGCGGCGGGTACAGCGCCGGGATGGGCGAGTTCTACGGCCGCGCGATGCCGGCGGCGGCGCTGGCGCGCGAGCGCTGGATCGAGGACGCGCAGCTGTACGCCCGCCACGCCGAGGTGGCCGACGAGACCGGCGAGCGCTACGTGGCGCGCACGTGGTCGGAGATCGACGTCGTGCAGTGGATCGCGGGCCGGCCGGGCGCCAGCGCCTGGTTCACGGTCGGCCCCGAGGTGATGGGGGAGCGGACGCCCTACGGGACCGTGGCGGAGCAGGTCGCACGCGCGAAGGCGGCGGGCGCGCAGGTGCGCCGGGCCGGCGACCGGGTGGAGGTCCACGTCGCGGCCGCGGTCACGACGACGCTCGGCGGCCTGCGGATCGACGCCGCCGGGCGCGCGGCGGACGGCGTGTGGGCGGCCGGCGCCGACACCGGCGGCATGGCCACGGGCGGCTACTGCAGCGGCCTGGCGGGCGCGCTCGTGATGGGCCGGATCGCCGCGGCCGCGGCGCTGGAGGGACGGTGAAGGTCGGCGTCGAGGACGAGGTCTTCCTCGTCGACTCCGAGCTGCAGCTCGCCCACACCGCCGAGGAGGTCCTGCCGCGCGTCGGACGTGCCCGAGGGCGAGGCGGGCTTCGAGGCGTTCGCGTGCGAGCTCGAGCTGCGCTCGCCCCCGTCGGCCACGGCCGAGGAGGCGATCGCGGTCCTCCGCCACCACCGCGCGGCGGTCGTCGCCGCCGGCGGTACGCCGCTGGCCGCCGGGTTGCACCCGACGGCAGAGGTCGGCGAGGCCCGGCTCGTCGATCAGGAGCGCTACCGCCGTGTGGGCGACCTGCTGCGCGGCATGCTGACGCAGCGCTCGCCGGAGTCGGCCCTGCACGTCCACGTCGGGATGCCGGACCCGGAGACCAGCGCTCCGCGTGTTCAACGCGCTCCGCGTCCACCTGCCGCTGCTCGCCGGACTGGCCGCCAACTCCCCGTTCTGGTTCGGGCGCGACTCCGGGATGGCCAGCGCCCGCGCGGCGCTCGTGCGCGCCTACCCCGGGCGCGGCGCGCCGCCCTCGTTCCGCGATCTCGGCGACTACGAGCGCACGCTCGAGGAGACGCTGCGCGCGGCGGGGATGGAGGACCGCACGCAGGTGTGGTGGGACCTGCGCCCGCACGCCCGCCTCGGGACCGTCGAGGTGCGGGAGATGGACGCCCAGACCGACCTGCGCGACGCCGAGGCGCTCGCCGCGCTGATCCACGCGCTCGCCCGCGACGCCGTCGAGCGCGTGCCGCAGGCCGACCCGTCGGCCGAGGCGCTCAGCTGGTCGATGTTCCGCGCCGCCAGGGACGGGATGGGCGCGGAGATCCTCGACGAGCGCGGCGACGTCCGCCCGCTCCCCGACGTCGCGCGCGCGCTGCTGCGCCGTCTCGACGTCCCGCTGGAGGGCGTCGAGCGGATCCTGCGCGACGGCAACGGCGCGGACCGCCAGCGCGCCGTGCACGCCCGTGACGGGATGCCGGGTCTGCTGCGCGATCTGGCGCGGCGCACCGTCCGGTGACGACCGTACGGTCCGGCCCGTGCTGGCCTGGGCCAAACGGGAACCGTCGGCGATCCTGCTCGCCGCCCAGCTCATGGCGGTGCTGCTGTACCCGTTCATGGAGGGCCGCGACGCCGGCCGCGCGCTGTTCAGCGTGTTCGGCATCGCCATCCTCGCGCTCGTCGTGCTGGCCGTCCGCAGCATGGGCTTCACGGTCGTCGGGCTCGCGCTCGGCATCCCGGCCGCGATCCTGCTGCTGATCCAGGCGGTCACGGGCGACAGCACCCTGCTGCCGTACTCCTCCGCCCTGGAGGCCGTCCTCTACTTCTACGCCGCGGGCACGCTGATCCGCTACATGCTCGCCGACCACACGATCACCCGCGACGAGCTGTTCGCGGTCGGCGCGACGTTCACGCTCGTGGCCTGGGCGTTCGCCTACGCGTACACCGTGGTCCAGGCGATCGACCCCGGCAGCTTCACCGCCGCCGTGGACCCCGAGGGCACGAGGACGTGGATGGAGCTGCTGTTCCTGAGCTTCACCACGCTGTCGAGCACGGGGCTCGGCGACGTCATCCCCGTGCAGCCGTTCGCGCGCGGGCTCGTGATGATCGAGCAGGTGGCCGGTCTGGCCTACGTGGCGATCGTGGTCTCGCGGCTCGTCGGGCTGACGGTCATGAACCGTCCTCAGAGCTGACGAGCTTGAAGCGCAGCACGACGAGCGGCTCGGCGTCGGTGAGACGCCACTCCGGCTCGCCGAGCAGCGCGCCGATCTGCTCGCGCCCCGCGTCGTAGAACGCGCGCTGGCGCTCGCGCCACCGGGCCGTGTCGGGGGCGGTGGGGTCGTGCTCGGCGATCGAGCCGGTGTCGACCTCGCCGAACGGCATGACCGCGATCCGGACGACCTCGACCGTGCAGTGGCGGCGGCCGTGGTGGTCCATGACCGGGAGCTTCTGGCCGATCTTCGGCGTGCCGCCCTCCAGCTCCCACTCGCGGGCGAGCGAGATCGTCGCGGTCTTCTCCCCCGCCAGCACCTGCTCGATCAGCCTCGCGCCGAGGCCGCCGTCGGCGGCGTGGCCGAACTCCAGGAACGGCTCCCGCGCCGTCCGGTAGGGCACCAGCGGGATCGTCGCCCGCAGCCGCGTGCCGGCGCCGAGCGGGCTGATCACGTCGAGCCGGCCGCCGAGCGCCTCGACGCGCTCGGCCAGGCCGCTCAGGCCCGAGCCCGTCGTGGGATCGGCGCCGCCGGCCCCGTCGTCGGCGATCTCCGCCACGACGCGGTCGGGCTGCTGGACGACCTCGACGGTCACGCGCGTGGCGCCCGCGTACTTGACGGCGTTCGACACGGCCTCGCTGACCAGGTAGTAGACGCTGACCTCGACGACCTCCGGCAGCCGCCGGTCGGGCAGTGCGACGATCTCGAGCGGGAGCGCGCTGCGCTCGGCGAGCGCGGCCAGCGTCGGCTCCAGCCCGTACTCGGCGAGCCCGGCCGGGTGCAGCCCGCGGGCCAGCTCGCGCAGCTCGGCGCCCGCGGCGCGCGCCTCGTCGCCCGCGTGGCCGAGGTGCTCGACCGCCTTCGCCGGCTCCTCCTTCTCGAGCATGCGGCGCGCCAGCTCGATGCGGTGGCCGAGCACGATCAGCCGCTGCTGCACGCCGTCGTGGAGGTTGCGGCCGATCTGGCGGCGCTCGTCGTCGGCGACCGAGACGAGGCGGGCGCGCGAGGCGGCGATCTCGTCCTCGCGGCGCTGGAGGGCGGCCTCGTGACGGCGGCGGCCGATCTCGGCGCCGGCGCGGGACGCGAAGATGCTCAGCGCCGCCAGCTCGTCGTCCCCCGGCGCGAGCGCGCGCGTCGACATCACGCCCAGGTAGCCGAGCCGGCGTCCGTCCCCGTCGTGGGCCACGATCGCGACGTAGCCCTCGAGGGCGCCGCGCACGACGAACGCGTCGGTCGGGAACCTGGCGGCGGTGCCCTCGCGGATCGCCACGACGTCCCGGTCGGCGGCGAGCTCGCACGGCGTCCCGGCGATGTCGTACGCGTAGCCCTCCGGAAGGTCGAATCCCTCGCGGCCCCACGAGGCCAGCACGCAGGCGCGCTCCCAGCCGCCGTCGGCGACCTCGGAGACGAACGCGATCTCGACGTCCAGCGCCTCGACGACGTGGCGGGTCAGCGAGCGCAGGAACGCCGTGCCGGTGGACGCGGCCGTACCCGCGGCGATCGTGCGCAGCAGGTCCTGGCGGGGGGCGGTGCGGGGCGGGAGTGCTGACACGACCGGAAGGCAGGGAATCGTAGCCGTGACTAGGTTGGCGCAGGTGAAGGTCGGCGTCGTCGGGTGCGGCACCGGTGGCCCGGCCGCGGCCGCGCTGCTCGCGCGCGCCGGCCACGACGTCGAGGTGCTCGAGCAGGACCCCGCGCCCGGCCCGGCCGGCGCCGGGCTGCTGCTGCAGCCGACCGGCATGGCGGTGCTCGAGCGGCTCGGGTGTGCTCGAGCGCGTGCGCGCGGCGAGCGACCCGGTGAAGCGGGTGCGCGGCCAGGACATCTCCGGGCGGACGATCATGGACCTGCACTACGAGGGCGGGCTCGGGGTGCATCGCGGGGTGCTGTTCGGAGCGCTGCAGGCGGCGCTCGCCGCCGAGGGTGTTCCGGTGCGCGCCGGCGTGCGCGTGGTGGAGCGTCGCGGCGGCACGCTGACCGACGATCAGGGGCGGGAGCACGGACCGTACGACCTCGTCGTCGCCGCCGACGGCGCCCGCTCGGCGCTACGCGCGCACCTCCCCGTCCGCCGCGACCGCGGCTACCGGTGGGGCGCGCTGTGGACGATCCTCCCCGATCCCGACGATCGGTTCACCGGCGTGCTCGACCAGTTCTTCGACGGCACGCACCGGCTGCTCGGGCTGCTGCCCCTCGGCGTACCGCCGCACCTCGGCACCCGCACGGTGTCGCTCTTCTGGTCGGTGCGCGCCGACCGCCTGCCCGCCGTGCGCGCCGCCGGGCTGGAGGCGCTCAAGGCGGACATGCGCGCGCTGGCGCCGCGGGCCGCGCCGCTGCTCGACGGGCTGGAGTCCTTCGACGCAGCTCGTGCCGGCCGTCTACCGCGACGTGCGGCTCGCGCGCTGGCACGCCGACGGGCTCGCGGTGGTCGGCGACGCCGGGCACGCGATGAGCCCGCAGCTCGGCCAGGGCGCGAACCTCGCGCTCATGGACGCCGCCGCGCTCGCCGACGCGCCGTCGCCGGCCGCGTACAGCCGCGCGAGGCGAGCGCACCTGCGCTACTACACGCTCGCCTCGTGGGCGCTGAACGCGGTCTTCCAGCACGACCGCCGCGCGATGGCGTGGCCGCGCGACCGCCTGATCAGGCCGGCATCGCGGATCCCGCCGCTGCGGGCGCTGATGACGGCGACGCTGGCCGGCCGCGTAGCCGCTCCTCGACGACCTCCTCGACGGTGAGCCCGGCCGCGTCGGCCGTCTCCGCGGCCGTGGGCCAGCGCCCCAGCCGGTTGAACAGGTACGGGATCGTGCGGTCGAGCACCTCGTCGATCCCCGCCATGCGCTCGGCGTCGTACTCGCGCAGCTCGCGCGCCATCTGGCGGATCGCCTCCGCCACCAGTCCGTCTCGCTCGGCCAGCATCCGGTCGAACCTCCCCAATCGTGGGCGAACACTTCCGCCGGCGGGGGTTGGGCCGGTGCTGGACGGAACCCTACCCGAGCAGCTCCTCGACGACACTCATGATCGGGCGGCGCTCGCTGCGGGCCTTCGAGCGGATCTGCTCGAACGCCTCGTCGTCGGCGCACCCGTGGCGCTCCATCAGCAGGCCCTTGGCCCGCTCGATCCGCGCCCGGCGGTGGAACGCGCCGAGCAGCTCGGAGAACTGGTGGTAGCGCTGGAAGGCGATGTCGATGCCGCCCTGCAGCTCGAGCGGGTCGGTCGAGTCCAGGTAGGCGAACACGCCCCGCCGGGCCGCCTCGGCGAGGAACTCCGCGTCGACGTCGGGCGCGAGCAGGCACACCGGGCAGCTCGCCTCGTCGACGATCTCGGTGATCAGGTTCAGCGCGTGCTCCGAGCTCTCGTGCAGCGCGACGATCGCGATGTCCGGGCGGAGCTCCTGGATCCTGCGGCCGACGCGCGAGACGTCGATCTCCTCGGCGCAGATCTCGTGGCCGAGCGCGCGCACCGCCTCGCCGACCGGCTGCAGCAGCTGCTTGCGCTCGTCGGCGACGAGCACCTGCAGGTTCTGGGGCTCGTCGCCGCTCATCTGACCCCCGGGAGCCGCCGCAGTACGCGCAGCGACAGCGTCATGACCCGCCCCCACAGCTTCTGCGAGAGCCCGTGCGACGGGGCGATCGGGAGCAGCCGCTGGACGGCGACGGTCTGCGCCTCGGTGTACTTCTTGATGCCCTCGGCGCCGTGCCGGCGGCCGAGCCCGGAGGCCTTCATGCCGCCCATCGGCGCGTCGACGGAGCCCCAGGCGGCCGAGTAGCCCTCGTTGACGTTGACCGTGCCGGCGCGGATCCGCGTCGCGAGCCGGTGCCCGCGCCCGCCGTCGCCCGTCCACACGCTGCAGTTGAGCCCGTAGTCGGAGTCGTTGGCGCGCGCCACCACCTCGTCCTCGCTCGAGAAGCGCGAGACGGCGACGACCGGGCCGAACGTCTCGTCGCGGAACAGCGTCATGCCGTCGCGGGCGCCCTCGAGCACGGTCGGCTCGAAGAAGTACGGGCCGAGGTCGGGCCGCGCGCGGCCGCCGGCGAGCACCGTCGCGCCCTTGGCGACGGCGTCCTCGACGTGCTCGGAGACGGTCTCCAGCTGGGCGGCGGAGATCAGCGAGCCCATGTCGGCCGCGTAGTCGAGCCCCGTGCCGAGCTTCATCGCGCGCGTCCGCTCGACGAGCTTGGCGGTGAACGCATCGGCGATCGAGTCGTGCACGTACAGCCGCTCGATCGAGATGCACAGCTGGCCCGCGTTGGAGAACAGCGCGCGCTGGGCGCCCTCGGCCGCGCGGTCGAGGTCGGCGTCGTCGAGCACGATCATCGCGTTCTTGCCGCCCAGCTCCATCGAGGCGCCGATCAGTGCCCGCCCGGCCTGCTCGGCGACGCTGCGGCCGGTCGCCGTGCTGCCGGTGAACATCATGTAGTCCGAGCCCTCGATCAGGTGCGGGCCGAGCTCGGAGCCCGATCCGGTGACGACCTGGACGAGGTCCTTCGGCAGGCCCGCCTCCTCGAGCAGCGCGAACCCCCACAGCGCCGTGAACGGCGTCTGGCTGTCGGGCTTGACGATCACCGCGTTGCCGGCCGCGAGCGCGGGCGTCGCATCGCTGACGCTCAGCGCCAGCGGGTAGTTCCACGGCGCGATGATGCCCACGACGCCGAGCGGGTGGCGGTGCTCGTAGGCGGCGGTCAGCACCGGGAGCGCGCCGCGGCGGCGGTGGGTCTTGAGGTGCCGCGCGGCGGTGTTCGCGTAGTAGCGGGCGACGATCGCGACGTCGAGGACCTCCTCGAACGCGTGCTTGCGCGCCTTGCCGGACTCGAGCTGGATCAGGTCCAGGATCTCGTCCTGGCGCGAGAGCACGAGGTCGTGGAAGCGCAGCAGGACGCGCTTGCGCTCCGCGAAGCTCGTCCGCGCCCAGACGGCCTGGGCGGCGCGGGCGCGCCGGAGAGCGGCGGCCACGTCCTCGGGCGCGGAGCGCGGCACGGAGCCGAGCGGCCCGCCCGTGAACGGCTGCTCGATCTCGAGGGCGTCGCGCGGCGCCTCGGTGCGCACGCGGGCGGCGAGCGCCTCGATGGTCGCGGCGGTGATGCGCTTCGAAGGGATCTGGGCGTGGGCCGTCGGCATGGTGGTCGCCATGTCGCGCATCCTTCCACTTGAGAGGGTGTTGGCACTCCGATGCCGTTCACCCGCCGCCGCCTCGTCCAAGCCTCGGGAGCCCTCGCCGTCGCCTCCGCGCTCCCCCGGACGGCCTGGGCGGCGCCTGCCGAGATCAAGGTCCCGCCGTGGCCTCCGCTGCAGCTCCCGGAGCCGCCGCTCACCGACGCCGACTACTTCGCCGTCGCCGACGAGGTGGTCCGGCGCCTGGACCGCACCTGGGAGCAGGACAACCGCAGCTACTCCTCCGGCGGCCGCGTCGTCGACGTGATCTACAACGCCGCTCTGCTGACCATCCACGCCGTCGCCGCCGAGCGCGGATACACCGGCCCGGCGCGCAACGACGAGCGCGCGCGGCTGATCGCGGAGCGGCTCACCGAGTCACCGCCGTTCTTCTCCGGCCGCCGGCTCCCCGACCCCGACACGATGTTCCACACGCCCGGCTGGGTCGGCGACCTCGACACGCTGCGCAGCCCGCAGGACAAGGCGATCGACCCGAAGGTCGCCGAGGGCCTCACCGCGGCGTTCCGCGCCCGGGCGGCGCTCGGCCTCCCACCGGAGGCCGTCTCCCGGATCGCCCAGTGCGTGGACTCCGTCGCCCGCGGGCCGTTCTTCCGCTACCCCTACGTCCGGCTCAACCAGATCAACTGGAACGCCGAGCTGTACGCCTGCGCGCACACGGTCACCGGCAACCCCGAGCTGCTCCGGCTGGACTACCGCCGCCACATGCGCCGCTTCGCCAAGGGCGCGCGCCGGCCGCTGCGCGAGAACTGGGCGCGCAACCTGTCGGACTCCTACCGCTTCCAGTACCAGACCACCTGGCGCCGGTCGGCCAAGAACGTGGACTCGGCGGAGTACGCGAACATCACGCTGCACTTCATCGCGTGGTACGAGCAGGCGCTGCTCGCCGGGATGCCGCCGCTGCCGGCCGCCGACATGGACCTGCTGCGGGCGTGGACCGCGCGCGTGCAGTTCGGCTACTGGACGCACTCGGGGCTGCTCAGCTGGGACAGCGGGCTCGGGTTCGGGCGCTGGATGAAGGCGAAGACGTGGGCGTACGCGCTGCAGGGCCCGCTCGCCATCGCCTGCTCGCCGCGCTTCCACCTGGACCCGCGCCAGGGCGCGTGGGCCAAGTACGTGTTCGACCGCGGGCTCGCGCAGTTCACCGAGCGCTGCGAGGAGCTCAAGCCGCGCCATCTCCCCTCGGCGCACCTGTTCGACGTCGGCCGCGAGTACCAGGGCAAGGGCAGCCAGCGGCTGTACGTCGCGCGCATGGGCGCCAACGCCGTGCGGGCGATCGTCCACGGGCTCGGCGCGATGCCGGCCGAGGCGCCGCCGCCGGTCTACTCGTTCGACGCCGACGTCGGGCGCCTCAGCGTCAGCACCCCGCGCTACGCGACCGCGATCTTCGTGCACAACCGCGGCGCGTTCCCGTACGGCGGGATCGACCTCGCGCGGTTCTTCGATCCCGACGGGACGCCGGTCGGAGGCGTCGGCGGGCGGCCGCCGGCCAGCTTCGGCGTGATCGTCCGCCGCAAGGCATCGGGGCGGCGGGTGCTGGCGTCGCAGCGGCCGGCGAGGCGCGCCTCGCTGCTGCTGGAGCGCTCGCCGCGCGGGCGCGTGACGCAGGTGCGTCGCCTGCCCCGCTTCCCCGACGCGGGGCCGTTCGGCGACCTCGTCGCGCTCGGCCGCGTGTCGCGCGGCGGCGCGACCGTCACCGTGCGGCACCGCTTCGCGCCCGCCTACGTGGAGTCGGTGTGGACGATCCAGCGGCGCCGCCGCGGCCTGCGCGCCGAGGCGCTGTTCCCGAGCTGGGGCGCCGGCGCGCGCATCACCGCGGTCGGGACGGACGGCGCCGAGGTCCCGCTCGCCCCCGGCGGGCGCCGCGTGGCGGTGGCCGACGTCGCGCACTTCTACCTCCAGGGCCCGTCGGGCGGCTACGTCGTCGTGCTGCCGGGCGGCCGCGGGCAGGCGTCGGCGCAGCGCGTCGCGCCCCAGCCGTCGGCGCCCAAGGCGGGGCCCACGCTCGTCGTGGCGCTGCCGGGCGGCGCCGCGCTGACGGCGCGCATCGCCCCGGCGGCCGACGCCGCGGCCGCGCGGGTGATCGCCGCGCAAATCAGCGGGCGATGAGCTGCTCGAGCTCGGCGCGCGCAGCGTCCGCGAGCTGCTCGAAGCGCAGCGCGTAGCGCTCGTGGCCGTGCTGGCGGAGCACCCGCGCGCGACCCGTGATCGCCGCGATCTCCAGCTGGAAGGACACGACCTCGTCGGGCGCGAGCGGCCGCCGGCTGCAGACCGACATCCCGCCGGTGCCGACGTCGACCGTCTCGCACGTGATGGGCGAGCCTGTACGCCTGGTCAGCGTGCACGCCGAGGCCAGCTCCGTCCGGGAATCCCGCCGCCGGTCCATCACCACCATCTCATCATGGTCGCGTGCCGGGCCGCGCACCGCAACGTCCGGCTGATGACCGCTTGACTAGGGCACTAGCTGATCATCACCATCGGATAGCCGAGCGTGACGGTCCCGCCGTGGGCGGTCGTGCTGCCCAGGTACGCGGCCGGCATGCCCTTGATCATCACCTTGCTCGAGCCCATCACGATCGAGTCGGGCGGCCCGACGCACGTGCACATGTCGCCGACGCGCGCGGCCGGCATCCCGCCGATCAGGACGGTGACGGCCCCGGGCGGGAGGATCGGCCCCCCGACGTGCGGCACCACGCCGGTGACCATCGGGCAGACGTGGAGGTCGCCGACGCGGGCTGCTGGTGGCATACGACGATCGTCCCATCACCGCGGCCGCCCGGTCAAGCGGCGGCCGGGCGGCCTTTCGGGCAGGAGCGCGGCTCAGGTGGCGGGCGCCAGCCTGCCGGTACCGCGGCCGGGGCGACCGCGCGCCCGCTCCAGCCCGACGAGCGCCGACTGCACGGTGCCGAGCGCGCGGGCTGTCCCGCGCGCGCCGTAGTAGATCGACAACAGCGTGGTGGTGAGAGCGAGCTCGCCGAGCTCGGCGCGGCTGGTGTGAGGCATGGACAGCATGCTGCGCCCGCGCGGGCCGCGCCGCCATGGACCGCGGGACAGGAGTCCGCGGCGGCGATCGGCCCGCGTGCTACTACGGCTGCAACGGCTCCCCGACCGTGAACGACGCCCCGGCCGGTCCGCTCGGCGCGAACTGGCGGGAGCCGTCGAACGTGGCGCGCACGCGCCAGCGGCCCTCGGCCGGAGGCGTGAACGAGATCGCCGCGCCGCCGCCGCTCACCCGCCGCGAGAAGCGCGTGTAGAACTGCCAGCCCGCCAGCGGGTCGAAGCGCTCGACGTCGACCGTGGCCGGGCCGTTGGCGCCCTGCGTGACGCCGACGCGGATCGTGACCTGGTTGCCCGGCAGGACGCTCGCGTTGCGCCGGCCGTTCACGAGCACGGTGGTCTTCGTGATCGTCCGCGTCAGCCGCGAGAGCGTGTAGCGCCCGTTCGCGCCGCTGCGCGCCCGCACCGCCGCGAAGTAGCGGCCCGGCTTGAGCTTCAGGCGGATGCTCTGCGAGCCCGAGTCGCCGCACGCGCACGAGATCCGCCGGCCGGCCGCGCCGACGAGCTGCAGGTTGAACGGGTTCGCGGAGCCGGTCCGCAGCCGCAGGTCGAGGATGCTCGGCCGCCGCACGTCGAACCGGTACAGGTCGACGACGTCCGCCCCGCCCCCGCGCAGCGCGCCGCGCTCGCGATCGTCGTTGGCCAGCTCGGTCCCCGGCGCCGTGTCGTCCTCACCCGCCCGCGCGACCTGCACGTGGTAGGGCAGCGCGCCGCGGCGGCTGCGCGGCGCCTGCACGTGGATGCTGTAGCGGCCGCCCTCGCCGGGCCCGGGGGTGAACAGGAAGTAGTCGTCGCAGTCGAACGAGCGCACCGTCTCACCGCCGGCGAACGAGCGTGTCCCGGGCGGGTAGAGCGACGCGTTCACGCAGCGATCGCGTGAGACGAGGTGCACGCGGTACGTCGTCCCGGCGTGCATCGTCGTGCCGTAGGCGTCGTCCGGGTTGGCGATCCGGTCCAGGCTGCCGGACGCGCCGGAGGAGCCGAGCGCCCGGCCGGGCGGGCGCTCGGGTGCGTCCGGGGCGACGACGCGCATCGTGAACGCGTCGCGCGCGGAGTCCTGCCGCGCGCTCACGCGGATCAGCAGGTCGGCGTTGCGCGGCTGCGTGAAGTCCAGCGTCACCCGGCCGCGGCGGTTGGTGATCCCGCACGTGATCGAGCTGAGCTGCGAGCGGTCGCGGCGGAACACGTCGACGGCGGCGTCGAGGTCGCCGGCGGCGTCCAGCTCGAGCACGAGGTCGCGCGCGGCGGCGGGGCCCGAGAGCGCGTACCAGACCGATCCGTCCGAGAGCCCCGCGCACGACCCGGGCTCGTTGGCCTCGTTGGTCGCGTCGACGGTCGTCCCCCGGACCGACGCCGGCAATGCCCCGAGGCTCTGCGCGCTCCCCCGGTCGTCGTTGGAAGGCGGTGCGGCCTGGGCGGCGGCCGGTGCGAGCAGTGTCGCGGCGAGGACGAGCGCGATGAGCTTCGGCATGTCACCAAGGACGGGTCGAGGGCCGGAGAGTTGCTCAGTAGCCTAAGCCGAGTGCCCGTCCAGGTGGCAGTGCTCGACGACTATCAGGAGCTGTCACGCCATTTCGGGCCCTGGGAGCAGCTCGGCGAAGTCATCGAGCTGACGGTCTTCCACGACCACATCTCCAACGACGGCGTCCTGCGCGACCTGCTCGCCGACTTCGAGGTGATCGTGGCGATGCGCGAGCGCACCCCGTTCACCGGCGCGCGGCTCGCCTCGCTGCCCAACCTCAAGCTGCTGGTCACCACCGGCATGGCGAACGCCTCGATCGACATGGACGCGGCCGCCGCGCTGGACATCACCGTGTGCGGGACCGGCGCGCTCGCCGCGCCGACCGTGGAGCTGACCTGGGGTCTGATCATCGCGCTGGCGCGGCACATCGTCGAAGAGGACCGGCACATGCGCGAGGGCGGATGGCAGCACACCATCGGGCCCGAGCTGGCCGGGCGCACGCTCGGCATCGTCGGCCTCGGGCGGCTCGGCAAGCGGATCGCCGCGATCGCGCAGGCGTTCGAGATGAACGTGATCGCGTGGAGCCAGAACCTCGATCCCGCCGACGCCGAGCAGGCCGGCGTCGAGGCGGTGGAGAAGGACGCGCTGTTCGAGCGCTCGGACGTCCTGACGATCCACACCCGCCTGTCGGAGCGCACGCGCGGGCTGGTGGGCGAGCGCGAGCTGGCGCTGATGAAGACGGGCGCGCTGCTGGTCAACACCTCACGCGGCCCGATCGTCGACGAGAAGGCGCTCCTGAAGGCGCTCGAGAAGGGGCCGCTGGCCGGCGCCGCGCTCGACGTCTACGACAAGGAGCCGCTGCCCGCCGACCACCCGCTGCGCTCGGCGCCGCACACGATCCTCACCCCGCACCTCGGCTACGTGACGATCGGCAGCTACGAGGTCTTCTACCGCGAGGCGGTCGAGGACATCGCCGGCTACCTGCGCGGCGAGCCGGTTCGCGTCCTGAACCGGTAGACCTCCGGGCTATGGACTACCGACAGCTCGGCCGCTCAGGCCTGCGCGTGTCCGCGCTCACGCTCGGCACCATGACCTTCGGCGGCAAGGACCGCTTCGCCATGACCGGCACGACGGACGCCGCCGGCGCCAAGCGCCAGGTCGACATGTGCCTGGACGCCGGGATCAACCTCTACGACACGGCCGACGTCTACTCGGACGGCCTCTCGGAGGAGATCCTCGGCGAGGCGATCGGGTCGCGCCGCGACGACGTGCTGATCGCGACCAAGGCGCGCATGGCGATGGGCGACGGGCCCAACGACGCGGGCCTCTCGCGCCACCACATCATCCGCTCCTGCGAGGCGAGCCTGCGGCGGCTCGGCACGGACTACATCGACCTCTACCAGGTGCACGAGTGGGACGGCGTGACGCCGATGGAGGAGACGCTGACCGCGCTCGACGACCTCCAGCGCGCCGGCAAGATCCGCTACGCCGGCTGCTCGAACTTCGCGGGCTGGCAGCTCTCGAAGGCGCTCGGCGTGTCCGAGCGGCACGGCCTCGTGCGCTACGCCAGCCAGCAGATCTTCTACTCGCTGCAGGCCCGCGACGCCGAGTACGAGCTGGTCCCGGCCGGCCTCGACCAGGGCGTCGGCATCCTCGTCTGGAGCCCGCTGGCCGGCGGGCTGATGTCGGGCAAGTACCGGCGCGGCGTCGAGGCCCCCGAGGGCGGGCGGCAGCTGACCGACTGGAACGAGCCGCCCGTCCGCGACGAGGAGGCGACCTACGACGTCGTCGAGGTCCTGGTCGAGGTCGCGGAGGCGCACGGCGTCTCGGCCGCCCAGGTCGCGCTCGCGTGGCTGCTCCAGCGCCCGGGCGTCACGTCGGTGATCGTCGGCGCCCGCACCGACGACCAGCTCGCCGACAACCTCGCGCGCCGCGAACCTCGAGCTCTCCGCCGAGGAGGTCGCGCGGCTGGACGAGGTGTCCCAGCCGCCGCTCATCTACCCCCACTGGCACCAGGCCAAGACGGCGGTCGACCGGCTCTCCCCGGCCGACCGCGCCTGGCTGACGCCCTATCTCTAGGGCGTCGCGAAGGCGGCGCTCTCCGCGTCGCGCAGGGTCTCGGGCGGGACGGTGATCGTCTCGCCCAGGTACCCCTCCAGCTGGGTGCCGGGGTCGCCCTGGATCGTGTCGGTGCGCGGCTGGGTCAGGAACGGCAGCGTCACCGAGCCGCCGACCACCTGCACGTCGCCCAGCGACGGCGCGTGGATCCACCAGTCGTCGTTGGCGTCGGTGACGCGGACGGCGATCCGGTGGCCCGCCGGGACCTTCCAGTCTGCTGACCACAGGTCAAGAGTCTTCTGGCCGCTCGAGCGGGCGAGGAATCCCTGGCGGGTGATCAGCGGGCCCACGCCGTTCTCGTCGAGGTCGTAGACGTCGACCACGAGGTTCGCGTTCGGGCGCGCGGCGGCCACGTCGACCACCGCCTTCCCGGAGCCGGACAGGTGGACGTCGTGCGACAGCGGCGGCGAGACGGTCCAGACGCCGTCGGCGTCGCCGCCGGTCGCCGGGCCCTGGCCGTCGTCGCTGTACGTGCCGGGCTTCAGCTTGCGTCGTGAACGCCGTCGAGTCGGCGGGCGGCCACGACTGCTCGGCGCGCCACTTGCCGTCGTTGGTCTGCACCGCGACCGGCGGGTCGGCGACCGCCGGCTCCTCGCCCTTGAGGAAGCGGCCGTAGAAGCGCATCACCTCGTCGAAGAAGCCCTGGCGGCCCATCTTCAGGCGGCCGCTCTCGTCGGTCTCGTTGCCGCGCACGTGCTCCCACGGGCCGAGCCACGCGCGCTCGTAGCCCGTGTGGTTCTGCAGGTACTGGGCGGTGCCGTCGGCGACCGTGTTGTTCTCGGTCAGGCCCTGGGTGAGGAACAGCGGGACCTCGGAGCCCTGGGCGGCGGGGATCAGGTTCCGCGTGCGCCAGTAGTCCGAGTCGTGGTCGTCGTCGGCGGCCTGGTCGAGCAGGTTGAGCACCGGGCAGCCGGGGCGCTGGGTGTCGTCGAGCCCGCCGAGGTTGTAGCCCGGGTCGTCCGCAGCGGGGCCGGGCGTGAGGTCGATCAGGTCGTACAGCGCGGGCGTGGCGATCGAGTTGAGCCGCCGGATGCCGTCGCCGTACAGGTAGCGGTAGAGGTCGTAGACCGGCTCCTGGGAGACCACGGCCGCGAGCCCCTCGGGCGCGTGGTTGGCGCCGATCAGACCTGTGACTCCGTCATACGACTTGCCGTACATGCCGACCTTGCCGGTCGACCACGGCTGCGACGCGGCCCACTTGACGGCGTTGACGACGTCGGCCTGCTCACCGGGGCCGCCCCAGTCCAGGCAGCCGGTCGAGCCGCCGAAGCCGCGCAGGTCGACCATCACGAACGTGTAGCCGCGCTCCATCAGCTTCGCGCCCTCGACGAAGTCCGTGAAGCGGTCGGACGGGCCGGCGGACGGGCCGAGCGGGTCGTAGGTCGTGCCCTCCACCGGGCCGGCCGGCCCGGTCTGCCCCGAGTGGTTGAAGTACGGGCCGATCGAGAGGATCACCGGCGTCCTGGCATCGGCCGGCAGGTCCTTCGGCCGCAGCACGTCGGCGTGCAGCTTCACCCCGTCGCTGGACGGGAAGGTGGCCTGGCTCCAGGTGGCGCCCTCGGGGACCTCGGCGGCGCCCGCGGCGGCGGGGAGAGCAGCCAGGGCCGCGACGGCGGCGCAGATCGCGACACGAGTTCTCATGCCGGCTGCAACGCCGCCGCCGCCGCTTTCTTGCGGCAGGGACTATGTGCCGCGCATGAGAGCCCAGACGTCGACCTCGAGCTCGGTGGTCGGCCCGTCGAAGCTGCGCACGCGCCAGCCGCGCCGGCGCAGCGCCGCCGGGATGCGGGTCTCCGAGAGCACGGTGGCGGTGAAGCGCTCGACGCCCGCAGCCGCGGCGCGCCGGGCGAGGCGGCCGATGAGGTCGGTCGCGACGCCCTGGCGCTGGCGGTCGTCGAGCACCTCGGCGGCGATGTCGGCGCAGCGCGGATCGTGGTGGAGCCGGACGTAACGGACGATCGCCCACCGGTTGCCCGGCGGGATCGAGCGCGACGAGCGCGACGTGGTCGCGGCCGTCGGTGGCGGTCAGCCGCTCGCGGTGCCGTGAGCTGAGCCGCGGCATGGCGCCGTGGTAGCGCTGGTACTGCGAGCGTGGGCTGAGCGAGGTGTGCAGCGCCTCGACGAGGTCGCCGTCGGCCGGGCCCAGGTCGCGGACGAGCAGGGCCGGCGAGGAGGTGGAGGGGAGTGTGAGGAGAGCGGACATGGGGAGGAAAGTGATCGAACGGTCGGTCTAATAGTTACACATGATCGAACGGTCGTGCTATTTTTTTTCTCGTGAGCGCTGCTCCGATCACCGACGGCCGCCGTGCGCGCGGGGCCACCACCCGCCGCGCGATCCTCGGCAAGGCCATGCAGCTCGCCTCCACGGGCGGCCTCGAGGACCTCTCGATCGCCCACCTGGCGGGCGAGCTCGGGATGAGCAAGAGCGGGCTGTTCGCGCACTTCGGCTCCAAGGAGGAGCTGCAGCTCTCCACCGTGCGCGCCGCCCGGCGCGTGTTCCACGACGGCGCGATCGTCCCGGCGCTCGACGTCGAGCCCGGCGTCGCGCGGCTGCACGCGCTGCTGACCGCGTGGTTCACGTACATCGACAGCGACACCTTCAAGGGCGGCTGCTTCCTGATGGAGGCCGCCGCGGAGTTCGACAACCGGCCCGGCCCCGTCCGCGACCTCGTCGCGGAGACCATGGGCATGTGGATGGACCTGCTCGTCGAGCAGTCCGGCCAGGCGATCGAGCGCGGCGAGCTGGAGCCCGGCACCGACGCGGAGCAGCTCGCGTGGGAGCTGCACGCGTTCGGCCTCGGCCTCAACTGGGACCGGCAGCTCAACGACTCGCCGGACGCCCGCCGGCGGGCGCGGACGGCGATCGAGTCGCGCCTGCGGGCCGCCGCCACGACCGAGGGCGCCCGGCACCTGCCTTAGCCTGTGCAGGATGGCTGACGGCGCCGTCCTGCTGGTCGATGACGACGCACCCATCCGGCGGATGCTGGAGCGGACGCTGGGCGCCGAGGGTTACGACGTGGCCGCGGTCGCCGACGGAGGCGCCGCGCTCGCCCAGGTCGAGCGCTCGCTGCCCGACCTGATCGTGCTCGACGTCGCGATGCCCGGGCTCGACGGCCTGGCCGTCACCCGCCGGCTGCGCGCCAAGGGCCTCGCCGTCCCGATCCTGCTGCTGACCGCGCGCGACGCGATCGAGGAGCGCGTCGCCGGCCTCGACGCGGGCGCCGACGACTACCTCGTGAAGCCGTTCGACGTGGCCGAGCTGACGGCGCGGGTGCGCGCGCTGCTGCGCCGCAACCACCCGCCGGGCGAGCAGCTCGCGTTCGCCGACCTCGTGCTCGACTCCGAGAGCGGGACGGTGCGCCGCGGCGGCCGGAGCGTCGACCTCACCCGCCGCGAGGCGGAGCTGCTCGAGCTGCTGCTCCGCAACGCCCGCCGCGTCGTCACGCGCGAGCTCGCGCTCGAGGAGGTGTGGGGCGACGGCGAGGCGGGCGCCAACGTGGTCGACCGCTACGTCGCCTACCTGCGCCGCAAGCTCGGCGACCCGCCGCTCATCCACACCGTCCGCGGCGTGGGCTTCCGCCTCGACGCGTGACGCGCCTCGGCCTGCGCGCGCGGGTCGTTGCCGCGGCGGCGGTGGCGATCGTCGCGGCCGTCGTGCTGCTCGCGCTCGCCGTGCCGGCGCTGCTCTCGCGCCAGCTCGGCGGGCTCTTTGGACGACGCGCTGCGCACGCGCGCGGTCGACGTCGCGCGGCTCGCCGCGTCGAGCCCGGAGCTGGTCACGGAGCCGGGGGCGCTGGAGGGCCGGCTCAGCGGCGGCTCGCTGCTCGTCGAGGTGCTGGACCGGCGCGGGCGGATCGTCGCCCGCTCCAGCGCGCTGGGCGCGCGGGTGCTGCCGCTCGAGGGCCCCGGCCGCGCCGCGCTGCGCGACCGCAGCCCCACCTACGGCGACGCGCGCCTCGGCGACGAGCCGGTCCGCGATCTACGCCGCGCCGCTCGGCGAGCTGGGCTCGAGCGAGGCGGCCGGCGGCGCCGTGCTGGTGGCGGCCACCCAGACCGCGACCGAGGAGACGGTGTCCGAGACGCGCAGGCTCGTGCTGCTGATCGCGCTCGCCGTCGCGCTGCTGGGGGCGGCGCTGGCCGCCGTGCTGACCCGGCGCGCGCTGCTCCCGCTCACCCGGCTGTCCTCCGGCGCGCGCGAGATCGGCGCCACCGGCGACGCCGCCCGGCGGCTCCCGGCCCCGGCCACCGCCGACGAGGTCGGCGAGCTGGCCGAGACGCTCAACGCCATGCTCGCCTCGCTCGAGCGCGCGCGGGAGGCGGAGCGGCGCTTCGTCGGCGACGCCTCGCACGAGCTGCGCACGCCGCTCACCGCGCTGCGCGGCAACATCTCCTACCTCGCCCGCCACGGTCCCGACGACGCCGTGCTCGCCGACCTCGAGGCCGACGCCGAGCGGCTCTCGGCGCTGCTCGACGACCTGCTCGCGCTGGCCCGCGAGGACGCGGCCAGCCCGGCCCTCGGCGAGCCGGTGGACCTCGCCGAGATCGCGCGCGGCACAGAGCCGGATGCCGAGGTCCACGCCGAGCCCGCGGTCGTGCTCGGCGAGCGCGAGGCGCTCGAGCGCGCCGCCGGCAACCTGGTCCGCAACGCCCGCCGGCACGGGCGCGGGACCGTGCACCGTCACCGTCCGCCGCGAGGGCGACCGCGCGCTGCTCACGGTCGCCGACGAGGGGGCCGGGCTCCCGCCCGCGGAGGCAGAGCGGGCATTCGAGCGCTTCTGGCGCGGCGACGGCGCGCGCGGCGAGGGATCGGGCCTCGGCCTGGCCATCGTGCGCTCGATCGCCGAGCGCCATGGCGGGTCGGTGCGGGTCGACGGCGCGCGCTTCACGATCGACCTCCCGGCTTCTCAAGAACCTGTCAAGGAACGTGCGTAGAACTCACGCCATGCGATTCCTCCGCACTCTCTCCCCCCACCGCCTCGCAGCGATCGTCGCTGTCGTCGCCGCCCTCGCGGCGACGGCGGCGGTCGCGCAGGCGGGCCTCGGCTCCGATCCCAAGCCCGAGCCCAAGGCGCTCGACCGCGCGATCCTCGACGCCGTCAACGCCAAGCCCGTGAAGGGCATCTCCGCCCGGATCGAGTTCACCAACTCGCTGATCCCCTCCGGCTCGATGCCCGGTGGCAGCCCGCTCGTCGCCGGCGCCGAGGGGCGCCTGTGGATGGGCGACGGCCGTTTCCGGCTCGAGCTGCAGTCCGAGCGCGGCGACGCGCAGATCGCCTCCGACGGCAAGACGCTGAGCGTCTACGACGCGACCGCCAAGACCGTCTACCGCGTCGCGCTGCCCGCCGAGAAGGAACAGGCGCCCGAGGACGAGCAGGCGACGCTCGCCGACGTCCGCAAGGGCCTCGACCGGCTCGCGCAGGCGTGGACGCTGTCCGGCGCCAAGCCGACGTCCACCGCCGGCCGCCCGACCTACACCGTCCGGATCGCCCCGAAGGACGACGGCGGCCTCCTCGGCGCCGGCCGGCTCGCCTGGGACGCCGCCAACGGCGTGCCGCTGCGCGCCGCCGTGTACGCCCAGGGCCAGTCCGACCCCGTGCTCGAGCTCAAGGCCACCGACGTGTCCTTCGGCGACGTCGAGGACTCCGACCTGCGCGTGTCGATCCCGTCGGGCGTCGAGGCGGTCGACGTCGACGCGCCCGCGGGGCACGGCGGTAAGCCGGGCTCGCGCGAGGACGTGACCGGCGTGGCGGCCGTGCAGAAGCGCCTCGGCTTCAAGCTCTCCGCTCCGGCGAAGCTGGCGGGCCTCCCGCGCAAGGAGGTCAGGCTGGTCCGCTACGGCGACAAGTCCGGCGCGCTGAGCGTGTATGGCGAGGGCCTCGGCGGGATCCTGGTCATCCAGCACGAGGCTGAGCCCGGGAAGACCGAGGACTCCGGCCTGCCGCAGGTCAACATCGACGGCGCGACGGGCACCGAGCTCGCCACGGCCCTCGGCACGTTCGTGACCTTCGAGAGCGGCGGCGTCAGCTACACGGTCGTCGGCTCGGTCCCGCCGGTGGCGGCCGAGAACGCCGCCCGGGGGTTGCGATGAGCGCCGCTCCGATCGAAGCGCGTGGGCTCGTCAAGCGCTATGGCGACGTGACGGCGGTCGACAACGTCGACCTCACCGTCGGCACGGGCGACGTCTACGGATACCTCGGCCCGAACGGGGCCGGGAAGACGACGTCGCTGCGGATGCTGCTCGGGCTGATCCGGCCCGACGCGGGCACCGCCAAGCTGTTCGGGCGCGACCCCCTCACCGAGGGGGCGCGCGCCCTGGACGGCGTGGCCGGCTTCGTCGAGGCGCCACGCTTCTACCCGTACCTCACCGGCCGCCGCAACCTGGAGCTGGTCGCGGCGCTCGACGGCGACGGCGCCGCCTCGCGCATCGGCGAGGCGCTCGACACGGTTGAGCTGGCCGCGCGCGCCAAGGACCGCGTGGGCGGCTACTCGCACGGCATGCGCCAGCGGCTCGGCATCGCCGGCGCGCTGCTGCGCGACCCGAAGCTGCTGCTGCTCGACGAGCCGACCACCGGCCTGGACCCGGGCGGCATGCGCGACATGCGCGCGCTGGTGCGGCGGCTCGCCGACCAGGGCATCACCGTGCTGCTCTCCTCGCACCTCATGGGCGAGGTCGAGGACCTCTGCGACCGCGTCGCGATCGTGCGCACGGGCCGCGTCGTCTACGAGGGCTCGCTGCCCGAGCTGCTCGCGTCGACCGCCGGTCAGTACACGTTGCGCACCACCGACGACGTGCGCGCCGCGGCGCTGGCGGCCGACCGGCCCGGCGTCACCGACGTCCGCTTCGCCGAGGGCGGGCTCACGCTCTCGGCGGCCGAGGAGGCGGCGATCGCGCTCTCGCTCGCCCTCGGCGAGGCCGGGATCGGCATCGCCGCCCTGGTCCCGCGTACGGCCACGCTCGAGGAGCTGTTCTTCCGGATGACCGAGGGCGAGCCGGCGGAACTGCCCGCCGAACGCGAGGAGGCGCTGCGATGACCGCGCACGCCCTCGAAGCACCGCGTGTCCGCACCCGCCGCCCCGGCGTCGGCACCGTCTACCGCTGGGAGCTGCGCAAGCTCGTGGCCCAGAAGCGGACCTATCTCGGCTTCATCGTCGCGATCGCGATCCCGGTCATCTTCGTCGTGGCGCTGGCGGCCGACTCCAGCGGCGGCCCGGACGAGGTTCCGTTCGGCTCCTACGTGCGCGAGACCGGGCTGGCCATCCCGCTGGTGTGCCTGGCCTTCGGCTCGATCTGGCTGATCCCGCTGCTGACGGCGCTGGTGGCCGGCGACATCGTCGCCAACGAGGACCAGAACGGGACGCTCAAGACGATCCTCACCCGCTCGGTCGAGCGCTGGCAGGTGTTCGGCGGAAAGCTGCTCGCAGCGGCGACATATGCATGCGTCATACTTATCTTGTACGTCGGAACGGCCCTGCTGCTGGGCGGGATCGCCTTCGGCTTCGACCCCGTGACGCTGCTCTCGGGCACGCAGGTGAGCACGGGGCGCGGCATCGCGCTGATCGGCATGGGCACGCTCTCCTACCTGATGCCGGTGCTCGCGATCGCCTCGATCGCGTTCCTGCTCTCGACCGTCACGCACAACTCCGCCGCCTCGGTGGTCGGGGCGCTGATGTTCTCGATCGTCCTGCAGGTCCTGGGCGCGCTGTCGGCGCTGGACTTCCTGGACCCTTACCTGCTCTCCACCCAGTTCAACTCGTGGCAGGGCCTGCTGCGGGACCCGATCGACTGGGACCCGGTCGTCCGGGGTGCCTGGGTCTCGGCCGCCTACGCCGTGCCGGCGTTGTTCGCGGCGCTGACCGCTTTCGTGCGGCGCGACGTCACCGGAGGGTGACGCCGCGCCAACGCGATTCGAGGCCGCGCGGCGCGATCGCGCGCCGCGCGAATTCCCCTGAGCTCCTAGGCCGCGAAGTCCGTGGGGACGATGAGGTCGTGCTCGAGGGCGGTGACGAAGTCCGCCACCTCGGAGGAGATCCGCTCCTCCTCGAGCTCGCGCACAGCGCGCGCCACGAGCTTGGCCCGCGAGTGCAGGGCGGTCTCGAAGCGGCCGGCCTCGTCGTTGGAGACGACCACCTCGCGCGAGACGCCGCACTCGCCGCAGCGAAGGAACATCCACCAGCGATCCGGACCATCCGGCTCCCAGCTCACCGGCTGGACGAAGTCACGCCCGCAGACGAGACACGTCTCGAGTCCGGCTGAGGCCCTGGGAGTGGGGGTGGAGGGTCGGCGTCGCATGGTGGACGCCAGTATCGGGATGCCGAGGAGGCCGCTCCACGGGACTGCCACGAGTCCCGCGGTGCGGCATCCCGTACATACGGGGTTCGGGCTTGCGGTACTAAGCGGTCTGGTCCGCCAGTCGCAGCCTCGCGCTCGAAGCGGGGCTGCTGGTCGAGTCCCTGCTCCTCGCGCGCGGGCTCAGGGGCGGGCTCGGGCTCGTTGAAGTACTCCGTCGCCAGGTACGAGCCGGCGGCGCCGGCGGCCAGGGCGGCGAGCGCCCAGCCGTTGCCCTTGAAGCGCGGGAAGGCGGCGGAGTCGACCGACGGGCTGCCGGGGCCGGCCTCGGCCAGCGCCGTCATCGCGGCGATCAGCGCGAGGTTGTACTCGTAGCCGCCCTCGGTCACCCACGGCCCCTTGGCGAGGTGGACCTTGCGGATGGCGGTGATCATCGTGCCGTTGATCATCGCGGCGGCGAGCGGGGTCAGCGCGCCGAGCGTGAGCAGCGCGCCGCCGACGGCCTCGGCCGCTCCCGCGGCGGCGGCGTGGCGCTTGCCCGGCCGCAGCCCGAGGCCCGACTCGAAGAAGCCGGCCGTGCCGTCGAGCCCGTGGCCGCCGAACCAGCCGAACAGCTTCTGTGTGCCGTGCCCGACGAACAGCGGGCCGACGACACCGCGCAGGAAGAGCCTGCCGATCTGCATTGAAGTCGCCTCCAGGGAAGTCTGATTGCTGCCTGCAATGAAGTCTGCCCATTCACCGGCGGCTCGACACATGATCGAGCGCCGCCGAGCCGAACAGGCGTCCAGAACCCTCATCAGCGCTCAACTTCGCGCCGATCTGGGCGACATGCGCAAGATGCTCACGGCGGCTGCGGTCGCCATCCTCTGCTTCGGGATCGGGGCCGGGACGGCCTCCGCCCACTCCAAGAAGGCGCCGAAGCCGGAATACACCTACACCGCCACGATCGATTGCGGTCGCGGGCCCGTCACCGTCGGCTCCTACGACGACCTGTGGGCCGACCTGGAGGACCTCGACTCCCGCCGGGAGTACCAGCCGATCGAGTGGCACGTGAAGGTCGGCTCCAACGCGATCGACGAGTACAAGTCGAAGGACCGCCGCCGTCAGCCGCGCGTCATCTGCTCTTACGACGACGGCATGGCGACGGGCACCGTGGTCGTGAAGTACGACCTGTGGTTCGCGCTCGACGACTGGCGCAAGATCCGCTCGCGCTTCCGCGACTAGCAAGCCGCTACAGGGCGGCGGACAGGACCTCGCGCGCCACCGGCGCCGCGGTCGCGCCGCCCTGACCCGCGCCCACCAGCATCACCGCGACCGCCACGCGCGGCTTCGACGCGGGCGCGAACGCCACGAACCACGCGTCGGTGTTCTTCGGGTCGATCGCGCCGCCGTGGGTGGGGCGCAGCTCGGCGGTGCCGGTCTTGCCGGCCACCTCGACGCCCGGCAGCGCCGCCGCGCCGCCGGTGCCGCCCCGCACCACGCCGATCATCATGTCGCGCACCTGGCCCGCCACCCGGCGGCTGACCACGCGGCGGTGCAGGGCCGCCTCGGTGGCCACCAGCCGCGGGCGGACGCGCACGCCGCGGTTGGCGATCGTCGCGCCGACGCTCGCCATCTGCAGTGCGGTGGCGAGGTCGCGCTCCTGCCCGATCGCGGCCGAGCCGACGGCGAGGTCGTCCTTGAGCTCGCGGGCGGACGGGATCGTGCTCGGCTTGGCGTCCGGGAGGCGCGGCTCCTCGTTGAAGCCGAACGCCTCGGCGGTCTTCACGAGCCGCCGCGCGCCGAGCTTGGCGCCGATCGGGGCGAAGACGGAGTTGCAGGAGTGGGCGAACGAGGTGGCCAGCGAGCCGCCGCACGACTCGTTGCTCGCGTTGGCCAGCCGCACGCCGGACAGCATCGCGCCGGTCTGCACGGGATAGCTGCTCGATTGCGAGACGACGCCCGCCTGCAGCGCCGCCGAGAGCGTGATGATCTTGAACGTCGAGCCGGGCGGCTGGGGGCCCGTGAGCGCGATCCCGGCCAGCCCGAGGATCCGCCCGCTGCCGGGCCGCAGCACGGCGACGGCGCCCAGCCGGTCTCCGAGCGCGTTGCTCGCGGCGCGCTGGATGCCGGGCGAGAGGGTGGTGCGCAGCGAGCGCCCGCGCTTGACGTCGACCTTGCGCACGATGCGGCTGCCGAAGCGCAGCTCGGCTCCCGGCCGCCCGCCGAGCCGCTCGTCGTAGAGCGCCTCCAGCCCGCTGCCCTTCTCGCCCCCGGCGGGCGGCGCGCCGGCCAGCCCGGGCGCGACCGACTCGAGCCGGCTGCCGTCGGCGGCGAAGATCGGCCGCCGCGTGGTGCGCTCCAGCACCCGGCGGCGCACGCGCTCGCCGTCGCGCAGCCCGGGGAGCCGCAGCGCCGGGCTCCACTCCAGGTAGGGCTCGCCGTCCTGCTCGGTGAGCTTGAAGGCCATCGTGCCCCGCAGGGCGCCGAAGTTGCGCGTCCGGACGGTCACGGGCACGCGCGCCGTGTCGCCGGAGACCTCGCCGACCTGTCCGGGCTCGACCGCCTTGACGGTCGCCTGCTGGCCGGCGATGCGGTAGCTGGCGGCGAACTCCGACAGCGGCCAGTCCTTGCGCTCGGCGGGCGAGAGGAGCCTCCACATCGCCCGGTGGTCGCCGCGCGCCCACGCAGCGGTGAAGCGCTCGACGGTCTCCTGGCGGCGATCGCTCGCCGCCTCGCGGGAGAGCAGGAACCACCCGGCTGCCCCGGCCACGGCGAGGACGACCACGAAGAGCAGGATCGGCACCACGGGCGGCCGCCGGTGCTGCCGTCGCTCGACGGGCTGCAGCCAGCGGACGCGCCCGATCGAGCCCGAGGAGAAGGAGGAGCGGCGGCGGCGGCGCACGACGGTCAGGTTAGGCGGCCGCTTCGAGCGCGCGGCGGATCCGCTTGGCGCTGACGGGCCCGCGGGTGCCAAGACCCTGGGCGAACTGGCTGACGCGCAGCTCCTCGAGCATCCAGGGCACCTCGCGCAGAGCGTCGGAGCCGGTGCGCGACTCCAGCCGGCGGCGGTAGGCGTCCTCGAGCTCGTGCACCGCCCTCATCCGGTCGCGATCGACGGCCGCGGCGTCGGGCAACCGCTCCAGCCGCCGCGCGGCGCCCTGCAGGTAGCGCTCGACGTCGGGCAGCCGCTCGGCGCCCGTGCGGGCGATGAAGCCGGGCGGCACGAGCCGGGCGAGCTGGCGGCGGACGTCCATCCGCGCCTCCTCGAACGCCGGGCCGCCGACCTCCTCCAGGCGCCGCTCCACCTCGCGGCGCGCGTCCAGCACCCGCACCGCCGCGGAGATCAGCTCCGACGTCTTTGCGGGCAGCCGTCCCGCGACGTGGCTGCGCAGCCGCGCGAAGCCCTGCGGGTCCCAGGCGGGGCCGCCGGCCTCGGCGACCAGCGCGTCGAGCGCGGCGGTGACGGCGTCCGCGAGCACCGCCCCCACGCCCTCGTGGGGCGCGCTCGCCAGCGACAGGCGGGCCGCGTTGGTCAGCCCCGACTGCGCGGCCTTGACCGGCGAGGAGACGCCGAGCAGCAGCAACCGCCGTGTGCCGGCCGCCATCGCCACGCGCTGGGCGGCCGGGGTCTCGAGCACGCGCACGCCGACCGTCGAGCCCTCGTCGACGAGCGCCGGGTAGCCGCGCACCGCCTGGCCCGTGCCGGGCAGCGCCACCACGCGCGGCAGCTCCCCGATCGTCCACGAGGTCAGCCCGGTCGCCTCCAGCCCGCGCGCGGCCTGCGCCAGCTCGTCGCGCAGCCGCGGCCGGGCCTGCTCGCGCAGCGTGTCGAGGTCCTTGCCCTCGGCCACGAGCGCGCCCGCCTCGTCCTCGACGCGGAAGGTCATGCGCAGGTGGGCCGGAAGCCGCGACAGGTCGAAGTCGGCCGGGGTCACGCGCACGCCCCGCAGCGCCTCGAGCTCGCGGGCGACGGCGTCCGTGAAGCGCCCCTTGCGCGGCTTCAGGCGCTCCAGCACGGCCGCGGCGACCTCGGGCGCCGGCACCAGCCGCCGCCGGACGTCCTTGGGCAGCGATCGCAGCAGCTCGGTCACGAGCTCCAGCCGGAACGCCGGCACCAGCCAGTCGAAGCCCGCCGAGCGCAGCTGCGGCAGCATCTTCAGCGGTACGTGGACGGTCACGCCATCGTGCTCGGACCCCGGCTCGAAGCGGTAGCTGAGCGGGAGCACGAGCTCGCCCTGCTTCCACGAGTCGGGGCGCCCGGCCACGGCCTCTGCCGCGGCGGGGTCGATCAGCAGGTCCTGGGTGAACGTCAGGAGATCGGGATCGGCGCGGCGCGCGTCCCGCCACCAGCGGTCGAAGTGCGCGCCGGAGACGATGTCGGCCGGGATCCGCTCCTCGTAGAAGCGGAACAGCGTCTCGTCGTCGACGCGGATGTCGCGGCGGCGGGCGCGCTGCTCGAGCGCGTCGACCTCCTCGAGCAGCTCCTGGTTGGCGGCGTAGAACTCGTGCCGGGTCTCCCAGTCGCCCTCGACCAGCGCGCGGCGGATGAACAGCTCGCGCGCCAGCTCCGGCTCGATCCGCCCGTAGGAGACGGTGCGGCCGGTGACGATCGGCAGCCCGTACAGCGTCACCCGCTCCGTCGCGACGACCTGGGCGCGCGAGCTGACCCAGCGCGGCTCGCTGTAGGTGCGCTGGACGAGGTGACCGGCCAGCGGCTCGATCCACTGGGGCTCGATCTTCGCCGCGTCGCGGCCCCACAGGCGCGAGGTCTCGACCAGCTCGGCGACCATCACCCACGCCGGCGGCTTGCGCGCCAGCCCGGAGCCCGGCCACAGCGCGAAGCGCGCGCCGCGGGCACCGGCGTACTCGCGGCCCTTGGAATCCTTGACGCCGACCTGGGAGAGCAGCCCCGTCAGCAGCGCGCGGTGCACGTCGGCGGGCTCGGCGTCCTCCTGGTTGAGCGAGACGCCGATCTCCTTGGCCGAGCGCCGCAGCTCGCCGGCGAGGTCCTGCCACTCCCGGACGCGGAGGTAGTGCAGGTACTCCTCGCGCACCCGCTTGCGGAACTGGCTCCCCGACAGGGCCCGCTGGCGCTCGCGCAGGTAGCGCCACAGGTTGAGCAGCGCCATGAAGTCCGACGTCTCGTCGGCGAAGCGGGCGTGTGACTGGTCGGCCTGGGCCTGGGCGTCGGCCGGGCGCTCGCGCGGGTCCTGGATCGAGAGCGCCGCGACGATCGGGATCACCTCGCGCGCGCAGTCCAGCCGCCCCGCCTCGATGATCATCCGCCCCAGCCGCGGGTCCACCTGCAGCTGGGAGAGCTGGCGGCCCTGCTGCGTCAGCGACCCGTCCTCGTCGAGCGCGCCCAGCTCCTGGAGCAGCCGCACGCCGTCGCGCACCTGGCGGCGGTCCGGCGGGTCCAGGAACGGGAAGTCCTCGATGTCGCCGAGCTCCAGCGCCGCCATGCGCAGGATCACCGCGGCCAGGCTCGTGCGCAGGATCTCCGGGTCGGTGAAGCGCGGGCGCTCCTCGAAGTCCTCCTCGGAGTAGAGGCGGATGGCGATGCCGTCCGACGTTCGCCCGCAGCGGCCCTTGCGCTGGTCGGCGGAGGCCTGCGAGATCGGCTCGATCGGCAGCCGCTGCACCTTCAGCCGCGCGCTGTAGCGGCTGATCCGCGCCGTCCCCGGATCGACCACGTAGCGGATGCCCGGCACGGTCAGCGACGTCTCGGCGACGTTGGTCGCCAGCACCACGCGGCGCTTGGAGTGCGGCTTGAACACCTTCTGCTGATCGGCGGTCGACAAGCGTGCGTACAGCGGGAGCAGCTCGATGTGGTCGGGCAGGCGGCCGCGCAGCGCGTCGGCGGTGTCGCGGATCTCGCGCTCGCCGGAGAGGAACACGAGCACGTCGCCGGGCGCCTCGCGCAGCAGTTCCTGGACGGCGTCGCCGATCGAGTCCGGGAGGTCGGCCTTCTCGGGCGGCTCGCGGTAGCGCAGCTCGACCGGGTACGTCCGTCCCGACACCTCCACCACCGGGGCGCCGCCGAAGTGGGCTGCGAACCGCTCCGGGTCGATCGTCGCCGAGGTGATGATCACCTTCAGGTCCGGTCGCCGCGGGAGGATCCGCGCCAGGTAGCCGAGCAGGAAGTCGATGTTGAGGCTGCGCTCGTGCGCCTCGTCGACGATCACGGTGTCGTAGCGGCGCAGCAGCGGATCGCGGTGGATCTCGGCGAGGAGCAGACCGTCGGTCATCAGCCGCACGAGCGTCTCCTCGGACGAGCGGTCGCTGAAGCGCACGGCGAAGCCGACCGCGCCCCCGAGCGGGACGTTCAGCTCCTCGGCGATCCGCTCGGAGACCGTGCGGGCGGCCAGGCGGCGCGGCTGCGTGTGGGCGATCGCGCCGCGCACGCCGCGGCCCAGCTCGAGGCACAGCTTGGGGATCTGGGTCGTCTTGCCCGAGCCCGTCTCCCCCGCCACCACCACGACCTGGTTGTCGCGGATCGCGGCCAGCAGGTCGTCGCGCCGGGCGCTCACCGGCAGCTCGGGCGGGTAGCTGACCGCGGGCACGGCGGCGCGCCGGACCGCGACGCGCTGCTCCGCGCGCTCGATGTCCTTCTCGACCCGGCTCGTGTCGCCGCTGCGCCGCGCCCGGTCCAGCTTTCGCTTGAGCCGGTGCGCGTCGCGGAGGGTCAGCTCGGCCAGGCGCGCGCGGAGCTCATCGGTCACTGCTGTCCAGGTGTCGTTCGAGGGCGTCGAGCGACTCGCTCCACAGGCGCCGGTAGGGCGCAAGCCACGCGTCGACCTCGGCCAGCGGGGCCGGGCTCAGCTCGTAGACGCGCCGCTGGGCGTCGGGGCGCACCTGCACCAGCCCGGCCTCGCGCAGCACCCGCAGGTGCTTCGAGGTCCCCGGCTGCGTGAGCCCCAGCCGCTCGGTCAGCTCGCCGACGGGCCGCGGCTTCTCGAGCAGCAGGTCGAGGATGCGCCGCCTGGCCGGCTCGGCCAGCACGGTGAAGGTGGTCGCCATGGCACCGAGGATAACCGCGCGGGCATACGCGCCCGCGCGGTCACCCCGATGGGTCAGGCGGGCGTGGCGACCTTCGGCTCGTCGGGCCGGGCATCACAT
Organism: uncultured Solirubrobacteraceae bacterium; assembly: GCA_963723395.1. GTDB lineage: Bacteria > Actinomycetota > Thermoleophilia > Solirubrobacterales > Solirubrobacteraceae > DATFQI01. Next base: position 267,307 of record CAVRQL010000022.1, read on the forward strand.
CACCGTTCAGGCCGGGACGGCAACCGCCTCGTCCGAGTACGTCTCGCCGCGCTCGGCCTTCTCGACCAGCGAGGCCGGCGGGGTGAAGCGCTCGCCGTAGGTCTCGGCGAGCTCCCGCGCGCGGGCGACGAAGCCGGAGAGGCCGCCGTCGTAGCCGTTGATGTACTGCAGGACGCCGCCGGTCCAGCCGGGGAAGCCGATGCCCATGATCGAGCCGATGTTGGCGTCGGCCACGGTCTCGATCACGCCCTCGTCGAGGCACTTGACGCTCTCGAGCGCCTCGATGAACAGCATCCGCTCCTCGAGGTCGCGCAGCGAGAGCTGCGACGGGTCCTCGACCGGCGGGAACGCCTCGCGCAGGCCGGGCCACAGCCGCGTGCGCTTGCCGTCCTCGTACTCGTAGAAGCCCGCGCCCTCGAGCTTGCCGGGCCGCTGGTCGAACTCGTCGAGCATCGCGTCGATCACGGCCTCGGAGGGGTGGGCGTCCCAGCCCGACCCGCTGGCCTGCGCGTCGTGCGCCGCCTTGCGGATCTTGCGCATGAGCTTGAGGTTCAGCTCGTCGCTGAGCTGCAGCACCGGGGCCGGGTAGCCCGCCTGCGAGGAGGCCTGCTCGATCGACGGCGCCGGGACGCCCTCGGTGAGCATCGCGATGCCCTCGTTGATGAACGTCCCGATCACGCGCGAGGTGAAGAACCCGCGCGAGTCGTTGACCACGATCGGCGTCTTCTTGATCTGCTTGGCGACGTCGAGCGCGCGGTAGAGCGTCTCCTCGGAGGTCGCCTCGCCCTTGATGATCTCCAGCAGCGGCATCTTGTCCACGGGGGAGAAGAAGTGCAGGCCGATGAAGTCGGCGGGGCGGGACACGCCCTCGGCGAGCTCGGTGATCGGCAGCGTCGAGGTGTTGGAGCCCAGCAGCGCGCCGTCGGCGAGGTGCGGCTCGATCTCGCCGAACACCTGCGCCTTGACCTTCGGGTCCTCGAACACGGCCTCGATCACCAGGTCGGCGCCCTCGGCCTTCGCCGGGTCGTCGGTCGCGGTGATCAGCGAGAGGAGCTTGTCGCCCTTCTCCTGCGTCGTCTTGCCGCGCTCGACGCCCTTGGCGACGAGCTTCTCGGAGTAGTTCTTGCCCTTGTCGGCCGCCTCCTGGGAGACGTCCTTGAGCACGACCTCGATGCCGGCCTTCGCGCACACGTACGCGATCGCGGCGCCCATCATGCCCGCGCCGAGCACGACGACCTTCTTGGCGGCGAACGGCTCGATCGAGTCCGGCCGCCCGCGGTCGCCGTTGACCTGCTGGAGGTCGAAGAAGAACGCCTGGATCATGTTCTTCGCCACCTGGCCGGCGGCGAGGTCCACGAAGTAGCGGCCCTCGATCTCCAGCGCGGTGTCGAAGTCCACCTGGGCGCCCTCGACGGCCGCGGCCATGATGTGGTGCGGCGCCGGGTAGTTCGCGCCCTTGATCTGCTTGCGCAGGTTGGCCGGGAAGGCCGGCAGGTTCTGCGCGAGCTTCGGGTTCGACGGCGTGCCGCCCGGGATCTTGTAGCCCTTGACGTCCCAGGGCTGGACCGCCTCCGGGTTCTCCGCGATCCACTTCTTGGCGGCGGGGACGAGCTCGTCGGGCGAGCTCACCAGCTCGTCGACGATGCCGATCTCCTTGCCCTGCGCGGGGCGGATGCGCTGGCCCTGGAGCAGGACCTGCATCAGCCCGTTGACGATGCCGAGCATGCGCGTGATGCGCACGACTCCGCCGGCGCCGGGCAGCAGGCCGAGCTGGACCTCGGGCTGGCCGAGCTGGATCTTCGGGTCGTCGACCACGATCCGGCGGTGCGTGGCGAGCGCGATCTCCAGCCCGCCGCCCAGCGCGGCGCCGTTGATGGCGGCCACGACCGGCTTGCCGAGCGTCTCCAGACGGCGCAGCAGCGCCTTGTTCTCGCGCACCCAGCCCGCGAACTCCGTGCGGTTGTCGGGGGTGACCTTCTTGAGGTCGTTGAGGTCGCCGCCGGCGAAGAACGTCTTCTTGGCGGAGGTGATGACCACGCCGGAGATCGAGTCCTTCTCGGCCTCCAGGCGCGCGACGGTCGCCTTCAGCGACGCGCCGAACTCGGCGTTCATCGTGTTGGCGGACTGGTTCGGGTCGTCGAGGACGAGGTTGACGACCCCGTCGCCCGCGTCCTCCCAGCGGATCGTGCCGGCCGCCATCAGATGCGCTCCACGACGGTCGCGATGCCCATGCCGCCGCCGACGCACAGCGTGGCGAGGCCGTAGCGCTTGTCCTGGCGCTCCAGCTCGTCGATCAGCGTGCCGAGGATCATGCCGCCGGTGGCGCCGAGCGGGTGGCCCATGGCGATCGCGCCGCCGTTGACGTTGACCTTCTCGAGGTCGAGGTCCATGTCCTTGACGAAGCGCAGCACCACGGCGGCGAACGCCTCGTTGATCTCGACCAGGTCGAGGTCGTCGACTTCGAGGCCCGGCCTTGGCGAGCGCCTTCTTGGAGGCGGGCGCGGGGCCGGTGAGCATGATCGTCGGGTCGGCGCCGGAGACCGCGGTGGCGAGGATGCGGGCGCGCGGCTTGAGGCCCTGCTCCTCGCCGGTCTTCTCGTTGCCGATCGCCAGCAGCGTCGCGCCGTCGACGATGCCCGACGAGTTGCCGGGGGTGTGGACGTGCTCGATCTTCTCGACCCAGTGGTACTTCTGCAGGGCGACGGCGTCGAAGCCGCCCATCTCGCCCATCACCTGGAACGACGGCTTGAGCTTGGCCAGCGTGTCGGTGGTGGTCGGGCGGATCAGCTCGTCGCTGTCGAGCACGGCGTGCTCGTTGATGTCCTGCACCGGGATCAGCGACTTGGTGAAGCGGCCCTCGTCGCGCGCGACGGCGGCGCGCTCCTGGGAGCGGGCGGCGTAGGCGTCGACGTCGTCGCGCGTGAAGCCCTCGACGGTCGCGATCAGGTCGGCGCTGATGCCCTGCGGGACGAAGCTCGTGTCGTAGTTCGTCTCGGGGTCCATCGCCCAGGCGCCGCCGTCGGAGCCCATCGGCACGCGCGACATCGACTCGACGCCGCCGGCGAAGACGAGGTCCTCCCAGCCGGAGGCGACCTTCTGGGCGGCGATGTTCACGGCCTCCAGGCCGGACGCGCAGAAGCGGTTGAGCTGGACGCCGGCCACCGTGTGGGGCAGCCCGGCCTTGATGGCGGCGGTCTTGGCGATGTCCGCGCCCTGGTCGCCGACGGGCGAGACGCAGCCGAGCACGACGTCGTCGACGGTCGCAGGATCGAGGTCGACGTTGCGCGAGAGCATCTCGTGCATCAGGCCGACGACGAGGTCGACGGGCTTGGTCGAGTGCAACGAGCCGTTGCTCTTGCCCTTGCCCCGTGGTGTGCGGATGGCGTCGAAGACGAGCGCCTCACTGGCTGCCATGGATCGGTCTCCTCTGGGTCACGAGTCGGTTGCATAACGATACGACCGTCCGTGATCTTGCGGTGTGGGTTCCGTCCGGTAGCTTCGCGGGCGAGGGGAAGCTGAGTCCAACCGGAGGGCAGCATGAGCACCAGATGGGTGGCATTGGCGGCCGCGGCAACGGCCTTCCTTGCGACACCGGCGGCCGCGGGCGCGGCCGATCCGCCGCCCGGCGCGGCGATGTCGAGCAACCTCGAGTACGTGCACCGCTCCGCGGACGCGGCGGGCATCACGGAGGGCAAGTTCGACAGGGTCCGCGGTGACGACGTCCTCGTCGTCACGGGCCGCTTCGGGTTCAAGACCTACGACGTGAGCGATCCGGCGTCGCCGAGGCTGCTCGACACCTTCCTGCCCGACGGGATCGCCGAGTTCGGCTACTGGCAGGACGAGGACATGGAGCTCGACACGCGCCGCAAGCTGATCATCGGCGCGCTCGACCCGCGGCACAACGACGCGGACCCGGACGCCACCGGCTGCCCGCTCCCGGACGGCGAGGCCGTCCGCGACCCGGACTGCAAGAGCGGCTTCTACGTCATCTCCTACGCCGATCCGGCCAACCTGCGCCAGGTCGGCGACTTCGTGTCGCTGCCGGCCGGCCACACGGCCAGCTGCATCCAGAAGTGCAAGTACATCTGGACCGGCGGCCCGGCACGCCGCGCGGACCAGGACTGGCTGGGCGCGATCATCACCGCCGACCCGCTGCAGCCGCCGAGCCTGACCAACCGGACGATCGGCGACGGGCGCCCGATCTGGGTGACCGACCTGACCGATCCGCGCCACCCGGAGGTGTCCGACCAGCCGATCGACCTCTGGCGCAACGACGGCTACACCGACTACTCGCATGACGTCGACGAGGACGAGCGTGGCATCGCGTGGATCGCGGGCCGCGGCGGCCTGCGCGGGTACGCGACCTCGGGCCGCCACCGCGACCCGTACACCAACCGCAAGCGCGAGGCGACGCCGTTCGAGCCGATCCTCGTGGCCGGCGGCGGCCTGCAGTGGGACGACCCGGCCGTCGACGGTGACGACGGCGTGGCCCAGCCGACCATGTTCATGCACAACTCCGGGCGGCCGACCGACGGCTCCGTGCGGGCCAAGGGCGTGAAGCGCGGCAACGTGCTGGTCGGCACGGAGGAGGACTTCACGACGCCGTGCGGCGCGAGCGGCCGGATCGTGTTCTCCGACATCACCGACTCGTTGGGCGGCGAGCCCGCGCAGCAGTCCACGCGCGCGAAGCCGTACCGGATGAAGACGCTCGACTCGTTCCACCCGTTCCTGGACACGCCGGAGACGGCCAACCCGGCGCTCGGGTGCTCGGCGCACTACTTCGAGATCGAGGGGCCGATGCTCGGCGCCGCCTGGTACGGCCAGGGGCTCCGGCTGGTCGACATCTCGAACGCCCGCGACGTGGAGCAGGTCGGCTACTACCGGGTCACCGGGACCGCGGACGACAACCCGTCGTCGAACTCGTGGGACGTCGCGTTCCGGGAGGACAAGCGGAGCCGCCACAAGGGCTCGTCGCTCGTCTACCTGTTCGACATGTCGCGCGGGGTGGAGGTCCTGCGGATCAAGAAGGGCGGCGCGAAGGCGGCGGCCCGCATGAAGGGCGTCACGGCGCCGAGCGTGAGGAAGCTCGACCGCTTCGCGGCCAAGCCGGTGGGCGGGCTGAGCGCGTCGGCGAGCGCTTCGACCGGCGGGACGTCGTTCGTCTGCCCGTTGTTCGCGAACTAGCCGTGTGAACCCGGCCGCCGCGCGCCCTCGCCGGGCGCGCGGCGGCCATAATCCATCGGTCGAGGTATAATCATCGGGGTGGGATTCCCCGCGCATCGTCAACGAGAAGGCCGCCCGCACGGTCGCGGCCGCCGTCGCGCTGACCGGCATCGTCGCACTTGCGACGGGCTGGCACTGGCTGCTGGCGCCGCTCGCCCTCGGCTTCTGGGCCCGCGTGCTCGCCGGGCCGCGCTACAGCCCGTTCGCGCTGCTCGCCACGCGGGTGATCGCGCCGCGGCTGGGCCGACCCCAAGGACGTCGCCGGCCCGCCCAAGCGCTTCGCCCAGGGCATGGGCGCCGCGATCACCACCGCCGGCGTGATCGCCCTGGCGCTCGGCTGGACGACGGTGACGACCGTCCTGCTCGCGCTGCTGGTCACCGCCGCCACCCTGGAGTCGGTCTTCGCGCTGTGCATCGGCTGCCAGGTCTTCGCGCTGCTGATCCGCGCCGGGCTGCTGCCGGAGACGGTCTGCGTGGAGTGCGCGGACATCAGCCGCCGCCTCGCACGCGTGTAGCCGCCCGCCTCCCGGGTACGGGATGAGCACGGGAGGAAAGGAGCGCGTCATGGCGACGGGCACGATCGAGCACGGCAGGACCGACAGGGGCGCGCGGGAGCGCCGCGGGGCGGGACGGGAGCCGGCGGCACGTCCGCCATCCGGCTTGAAGGGCCGGGTGCGGGTGGTCGGCCCGGGGCTGATCATCGCCGCCACCGGCGTCGGCGCGGGCGACCTCGTGTCCTCGCTGGCCGCCGGGCAGAAGTACGCGTTCACGTTCGTGTGGGCGATCGTGGTCGGCGTCGTCCTGAAGTACTTCCTCACCGAGGGCATCGCGCGCTGGTGCCTCGCCACGGGCACCACGATCATCGAGGCCTGGTACTCGCTCGGGCGGGTCGTCCGCAGCTACTTCGTCTTCTACCTGTTCCTGCTGGCGTTCGTGTTCGGCGCCGCGGTGGCCTCGGCCTCCGGGCTGGCGCTGTCGGCGCTGATGCCGTTCCTGCCCACCTGGGCGTGGGCGGTCATCGCGGCCGTCTCGGGCTTCGCGATCAACGCGATCGGGCGCTACGACGTCTTCGAGCGCGTGATGCAGGTGCTCGTCGGGCTGATGTTCGTCACCACGGTGGGCTGCGCGATCGCGGTCACCCCGTCGCTGGGCGACATCGGCGGCGGCCTCGTCCCGTCGCTGCCGGACGGGTCGCTGCTCTACTGCCTCGGGCTGATGGGCGGGGTCGGCGCCACGCTGACGCTCGCCTCGTACACGTACTGGATGCGCGACAACGGCTGGAGCGGCCCGCAGTGGCTGCCCACCGTGCGGACCGACATCAAGGTCGGCTACATCGTCACCGCCGATCTTCGTCCTGGCCGTGCTGGTCGTGGGCGCCGAGTTCCTGTACGGCACCGACGCGGCGATCGACGGCGAGGAGGGCCTGGTCCCGTTCGCGTCCGCGCTGGGCGACCGGCTCGGCGGCGTCACGCGGATCCTGTTCCTGCTCGGCTTCTTCTCCGCGGCGTACTCGTCGCTGGTGGGCGCCTGGAACGGCTTCGCCCAGCTGTTCGCCGACTACATGAAGGTCGCGCGTAATCAGAATCCCGCCCACCACGAGGCGCCGCCGAACGAGCAGAGCCCGGCGTTCCGGGCCTTCCTGGTGTGGATCACGTTCCCGCCCATGGTGCTGCTGTTCTTCGACCAGCCGGTGTTCCTGGTGATCGTCTACGCCGCGCTGGGCGCGCTGTTCCTGCCGTTCCTGGCGGGCACGCTGCTGTGGCTGAACAACTCAGCGCGCGTGCCCAAGGCGCTGCGCAACGGGCCGCTGGCCAACGTCGTGCTGGCCGGGTCGGTGGTGCTGTTCGCCGTGCTCGCGGTCCAGGAGATCGCCGACGCCGTGTGACCGCCCGAACGGCCACAGCTCCTTCACGGCGGGGCGCAGCACCGGGTCCGAGCCGTACACGAGCAGCACCAGCATCGCCCCGTAGACCGGCAGGTGGCCGACCAGCTCGTCGGTCCCGAAGAACCACAGCGTCGCGTTGAACGGGATCCCGGCGACGAGGACGCAGACCTGGGGCAGCGCGCCCGAGATCAGGAGCAGGCCGAACAGGACCTCGACGCCGCCGGCGATGCGGACGAACTCGAGGTCGCCGATCGGCAGGCCGATCAGCGCGGCGACGTTGAAGTCCGGGTGCGTCTGCAGGAAGGCGAGCGCCATCTCCGGGTTGGCGAGCTTCTCGACGAAGGCGACGACGATCAGCGCGAGGCCGGCCCCGACGCGCAGCGACCAGACGGCGCGGGCCAGGTCGGCGACGCTTCGGCTCGGCCTCGCCGCGCTCGGCGTCGGCCGACCAGCGGCCGGCGCCCGCGAACAGGACGAAGCCCGCCAGGCCGAGCAGGTCGAGGCGCTGGAGCACCGGCGAGACGCCGAACTCGAGCATCCCCAGCGGGCCGGCGGCGACCAGCAGCGCGGCGGCGGCGCGGGCGTGCCAGCCCGTCGCCATCAGGATCACGACCACCGCCATCGTCGCGCCCAGCGCGATCCCGGCCACGTTCGGCTCGAGGTCCATCGCGGGCGAGAGGTAGACGCCCATCGAGAGCAGGCCGAGCAGCGACACGGCGAGGTGGATCCGGACCGCGAACGGCATCCACGGCGCCAGCGCGCCGAGGAACGGCACGTCGGCGCCCGGCCACAGCCGGGAGATCGCCGCACCGCCAGGGTGAGGACGACGGCGATGGCGAGGAAGGCGAGCGTCAGCCGCTCGCCGGCGAAGCCCCAGTCGAGTGGGAAGGAGCCGTCGGTGAACCAGGTCTCGTGCGCGAAGAAGGTGGGCATGCCCCGAGGATCGCCCGGCGGCGGCCGGGCGCCGACCGCGGGGCGCCGCAGACCGCCTCCGTGGTTTCCCGCAGTCCGGCTCGGCGGGATCTCACGATGCGGCGCGTCCCGCCGTGCGGCAAGCTGGCGGCGATGAGCGAGACGACGACGGTGGTGATCGCCGACGACCACGCGGTCGTGCGCAGCGGGCTGCGGCTGCTGCTCGACGCGGAGCCCGGCCTGGAGGTCGTGGCCGAGGCCGGCGACGTCCCGACCGCCATCCGGATGGCGAAGGCGCACCGGCCGCGCGTGCTGGTGCTCGACCTCAACATGCCGGGCGGCTCCAGCCTCGACGCGATCACCGAGCTGCGCGCGTCCACGCCGGAGACCGCGATCGTCGTGCTCACCATGCAGGACGACCCGGCGTTCGCCCGCGAGGCGCTGCGCAACGGCGCGCTCGGCTTCGTCCTCAAGGAGGCGGCCGACGACGAGCTGCTCGAGGCCGTGCGGCTCGCCGCCGAGGGCGACACCTACCTCAACCCGCGGCTCGGGGCGCGGCTCGCCGCCCAGCCGCCGCAGCCGACCGGGCCGCCCGACGACCTGACCGAGCGCGAGGTCGCGGTGCTGCGCCTGATCGCGCTCGGCCACACCAACACCGAGATCGCCGGGCAGCTGTACCTGAGCGTGCGCACCGTCGAGACGCACCGCGCCCACATCCAGCAGAAGCTGCGCCGCTCCACGCCGCGCCGAGCTCGTGCGCTACGCGCTCGAGCACGGCATGGTCGACCTCTAGACGGGCAGGGCGGCCGCCACGCGCGTGCCGTCGCGCGAGGAGCGGATCTCCAGCTCGCCGCCGAGCAGCTCGACGCGCTCGCGCATCCCGGTCAGCCCGAAGCCGCGGCTCGGCTCCTGGGGATCGAAGCCCCCGCCGTCGTCGGCGACCTCGACGTGCACCGCGCCGCCGGACTCGGACACGTCGATCGCGATGCGGCTCGCGCCCGCGTGCTTGACCGCGTTGTTGAGCGCCTCCTGGGCGATCCGGTACAGCGCGACCTCGAGCTCGGGTGAGCGGCGGCCCTCCAGGTCCACGGTGGCGACGATCTCGATGCCGCGGCTGGCGGCCACCCGGGCCGCGAGCTCCTCGATGGCCGGCGCCGGGCCGAGCTCGTCGAGCGCCGCGGGGCGCAGCTCGCGGATCAGCGTGCGCAGGCTCTCGATCTCCGTGTCGATCTGGCCCACCACCTGCTCGACCGCCCCGCGCATCGCCTCCGGGTCCTCGCGCCGGCGGGCGGCCGACAGGAGCATCCGCAGCCCGCCGAGGCCCTGCAGCGTCTCGTCGTGCAGCTCGCGCGCCCAGCGGGCCCGCTCCGCCTCGGCGGCGGCCAGCGAGTCGCGCAGCCGCCGCGTCTCCACCGAGCGCGCCGTCGACACGGCCGTCGCGGCGCTGGCGGCGAACGCCTGCAGCAGGCGCTCCTCCTCGGCGTCGAAGGCGTGCGGCGCGCCGCGGCGGTCGAACGCCGCGAGCATGCCGAGCGACTGCCCGCGGAACACGAGCGGGACGAGCAGCGAGGCGCCCGCCTCCAGCCCGAGCGCGTCGAGCGAGGCGCGGACCTCCGCCCTCGCCGAGCCGCGCGCCGCGAACCGACGCCGGGACCTCGCCGGCGGTCGCGGCCACCACCAGGCCCGGGTCCTCGCGCAGCAGGATCACGACGCCGCTGCGCGTCGATCAGCGCCCGCCCGCGCTTGACGATCAGCTCCAGCACGCGGTCGAGGTCGATCTCGCCACCGACGGCGCGGGCGATCGCCGTGGTGGCCTCGAGGCGGCGCACCGCCCGCTCGAGCTCGGTCCGGCGCGTCTCCGAAGCGACGTAGAGCCGCGCGTTGTCGATCGCGATGCCGGCCCAGTCGGCGAGGATCACGGCGGCTTCCTCGTCGGCCTCCGTGAACGGCTCGCCGCCGTCCTTCTCGGTCAGGTACAGGTTGCCCCACGCCTCGCCGCGGATGAGCACCGGGACGCCGAGGAACGTCTCCATCGGCGGGTGCCCGGGCGGGAAGCCGTAGGAGCGCGGGTCGTCGCCGACGCTGCGCAGCCGCAGCGGCCGCGGCTCGTCGATCAGGACGCCGAGGATGCCGCGCCCGCGCGGGAGGTCCCCGATCGCGCGGCGCGCGTCGGGCTCGATGCCGAGGGTGAGGAAGCGCTCCAGCTCGCGGCGGTCGGCGTCGAGGATCCCGAGCGCCGCGTAGTGCGCGCCCGTGACGCCCGCGGCGACGTGCAGCAGCTCCTCGAGCAGGTCCTCGAGGTCGAGCTGGGAGACGAGCGCACGGCCCGCGTCGATCAGGCGGCGCAAGCGCGCCGCGTCGAGCCCTTCGGTCATGTCGCCCGCATGCTAAGCGCCGAGGACTGCGGGTTTCCCGCGGCCCGGCCGCGCGGAACCCCGATGGCGCGCCGCCCGGCCCGACTTAGCGTGGGACCATGACCACGGACCCACGCACAGTGCTGATCGCGGGCGCCGGGCCGGCCGGCCTGGAGACCGCGCTGGCGCTGCGCCGCCTCGCCGGCGACCGCGTCGCCATCACCCTCCTCGACCCGGCCGCGGAGCTCGTCTACCGCCCCCTGTCCGTGGCCGAGCCGTTCGGCGGCGCCGCCCGCCCGCCGCTTCTCGGTCGCCCGCCTCGCCGACGACTGCGGCTTCACGCTGCGCCGCGGCACGGTCGGCGCCGTCGACACCCGCCACCGCTCGGTCCTCACCGGGAGCGGCGAGACCGTCCCCTACGACGCGCTGGTGCTGGCGCTCGGCGCCCGCTACGAGGAGGCCGTCCCCGGCGCGCTCACGTTCCGCGGGCCGCGGGACTCCGCCGCCGTGCGCGACGCGCTCGAGGCGCTCCGCGGGAGCTCCCCGCGTCGCCTTCGTCGCCGGCGCCCGGCACGCGGCTGGACGCTCCCGCTCTACGAGCTCGCCCTGCAGGCCGCCCCCTGGGCGCGCGAGCGCGGCATCGCGATGGAGCCGTGGCTGATCACGCACGAGCCGCGCCCGCTGCACGCCTTCGGCGAGCGCGCGAGCACCGAGGTCGCCGAGCTGCTCGAGGACGCGGGCGTCCGCCTGTGGACCGGCGCCGGCGCCGAGCGCGTGGTGTCCGGCCGGCTGCGCCTGGACGGCGAGGGCTGGCTGCCCGTGGCGCTTGCCGATCGCGCTGCCCCGCGCGAGCGGGCGGCCGATCGCCGGCATCCCGCACGACGGCCTCGGCTTCACCCGCGTCGACGAGTCCGGGCGCGTGCCCGGCGCCGGCGACGTCTACGCCGTCGGCGACATGACGAGCCGCCGCCTCAAGCAGGGCGGGCTCGCCACCCAGCAGGCCGACGCCGCGGCGTCGGCGATCGCGGCGTGGGCCGGCGCGGACGTCGAGCCCACCCCCTACCGCGCGGAGCTGCGCGCCGTGCTGCTCACCGGCGGAGCGCCGCGCTACCTGCGCGGCACATCCGCGCCCGCCGACGACCCGCCGTGGTGGCCGCCGCACAAGATCGCGGCCCGCCACCTCGCGCCCTACCTGGCCGCCCATCCCGAGCTCGAGGTCCCCGCATGACCGATTCACCGCTGCACGTCGTCGTCCTCGGAGGCGGTGTCGCCGCCCTGGAGACGCTCCTCGCCCTCCAGCGACCTGGCCGGCGACCGCGTCCGCACGACGCTCGTCGCCCCCGAGGAGCACTTCACCTACCGGCCGCTGACCACCGCCGAGCCGTTCGCGCTCGGGCACGCCCAGCGCCACGAGCTCGCCGAGGTCGCGAGCCGGCTCGGCGCCGAGCTGGTCCGCGACACCGCCGTCGAGGTCGTCCCCCGCCGCCACGTCGTGCGGCTGGCCAGCGGCGGCGAGCTGCGCTACGGCGCGCTCGTCGTGGCCGTCGGCGCCCGCCCCGCGCGGGCGCTGCCGCGCGGCATCACGTTCGGCGAGCCCGGCTCGCGCGACGCGCTGCAGGGCATGCTCGCCGACCTCGAGGAGGGCTATCTGGAGCGCGTCGCGTTCGTCGTGCCGCCCGGCAGCTCGTGGCCGCTCCCGCTCTACGAGCTCGCGCTGATGACCGCCGCCGAGGTCCGCGGCATGGGCATGGACCGCGCCGAGTTCACGCTGGTGTCGACCGAGCGCACGCCGCTGAGCGTGTTCGGGAGCGAGGCGAGCGAGAGCGTCGCGGAGCTGCTCGAGGAGGCCGGGATCGAGTTCGCCGGCGGGTACTACGCGAACCTCGACGGCGACAAGCTGCTGCTGACCCCGGGTCAGCGGGTGATCGACGCCCAGCGCGTGGTGTCGCTCCCGATGCTGCTCGGCCCCGCCATCGACGGGCTGCCCGGGCGACCAGAACGGCTTCGTGCCGGTCGACGCCCACGGCCGGGTCGGCGGGCTCGACGACGTGTACGCCGCCGGCGACGCCACCACGTACCCGATCAAGCAGGGCGGCCTCGCCACCCAGCAGGCCGACGCGGTCGCCGAGGCGATCGCCGCCCGCGCCGGGGCCGCGGTGGTCCCGCAGCCGGCCCGGCCGGTCCTGCGGGGCGTGCTGCTCACCGGCGGCGCCAAGCGCTTCCTGCGCCACGAGCTCGGCGGCGAGGACGACGGCGAGGCCGGCGAGCGCGCGCTCTGGTGGCCGCCGAACAAGATCGCCGGCCGCTACCTGAGCCCCTACCTGCACGGCCGCGACGAGGCCGCGCTGCTCGCCCGCTCCGGCGAGCGCGTCGCGGTGACCGTCGGCGCCCCCACACAGCTTCTCGACAACCCCAATCAGGAGGAGACGTCATGAGCAGGTTCTTCAAGTACGGAGGCCTGGTGGCCAGCATCGTGCTGATCGCTTTCGGCATCGGATCGATCTACACCGGGTTCGACGGGCGCGACCGCGTCCAGTCCGACCTCGCCCGCGAGAAGATCGTCGGCACCGAGGACTCGGCCATCGCCGGGCAGCTGGTGAACACGGGCAGCGAGGCCCAGGAGTTCGCCGCCACCATCCGCAAGCACACGCTCGAGGCGACCGGCGGCAAGACCTACTCCGAGATGCCCCGCTTCCTCGACGAGAACGGCAAGGGCACGAACGACGAGGGCGCCGCGGCCAAGGACCCGAAGACCGGCGCGCCCGTCGAGAACGGCGCGCGCAACCTGTGGGTCACCTCGACCGCGCTGCAGACCTCGCTCAACACGGCGTACTTCGCCGAGAGCGTGGCCACGTTCGCGATCGTGATGGGCGTGGCGATGCTGCTCAGCGGCATCGGGTTCCTCGTGCTCACCCTCCGGGTGCTGCGCGAGCCCGCCGGCGTCGCGACGGCGCCCCGCGAGCGGACCGCCGTCGCCGCGTGACCGACCGAAGGCGCCTCGCCCGAGCGGGTAGGTTGCCCGCATGGGCGAGGCGCCGCGGTTCGTCATCCACAAGCACGCCGCGACGACGCTGCACTACGACTTCCGGCTGGAGGTCGACGGCGTCCTGAAGTCGTGGGCGGTCCCCAAGGGGCCGTCCACCGACCCGCGCGAGAAGCGCCTCGCCGTGGAGGTCGAGGACCACTCGCTCGAGTACGGCGACTTCGAGGGCGTGATCGGGCGGACCAGCTACGGCGCCGGGGCGGTGATCGTGTGGGACGCGGGGAGCTACCGCAACCTCGACGAGGAGCGCTCGATGGCCGAGCAGCTCGACGCCGGGCACGTGAAGTTCTGGCTGGAGGGCGAGAAGCTGACCGGCGGCTGGACGCTGCAGCGCACGCACGGCGGCGCCAAGCCGCAGTGGCTGCTGATCAAGCGCCGCGACGAGGGCGCCGACGCCCGCCGCAACCCGCAGACCACGCAGCCGGAGTCGGTGAAGTCCGGCCGGACGATCGAGCAGGTGCGCGATGAGGATTCCTGAGGACGCGCCCGAGGCGCCGGCCCCGCAGCGCGCGCAGGCCATGAAGGCCGTGCTGACCGACAAGCGCTTCAGCGACGAGGACTGGATCTACGAGCGCAAGCTCGACGGCATCCGCTGCATCGCGATCCGCGACGGCGGCCCCGTGCGCCTCCTGTCGCGCAACGACCTGTCGATGAACGGGCGCTACCCGGAGATCGCCGAGGCGCTGGAGGGCGCGCAGCCGTGCCCGCGCTTCGCGATCGACGGCGAGGTGGTGGCCTTCGACGGCGCGCAGACGAGCTTCGCCATGCTCGCCCAGCGCGGGCACCGTGACGTGCGGGTGTTCCTCTACGTCTTCGACGTGCTGTGGCTCGACGGCCGCGACGTGCGCCCGCTCCCGCTGCGCGAGCGCAAGGCGCTGCTGCGCGACGCGCTCGCCTTCGAGGACCCGATCCGCTTCACCCAGCACCGCAACCGCGACGGCGAGGCGTTCTTCGAGGAGGCGTGCCGCAAGGGCTGGGAGGGGCTGATCGCCAAGCGCGCCGACTCGCCGTACGCGACCTCGCGCTCGAAGGACTGGCTCAAGCTCAAGTGCGAGCAGGGCCAGGAGCTGGTGGTCGGCGGCTACACGGAGCCCAAGGGCTCGCGGACCGGGTTCGGGGCGCTGCTGCTCGGCGTCTACGACGGCGGCGAGCTGCGCTACGCCGGGCAAGGTCGGCACCGGGTTCGACCAGGCGGAGCTGGACTCGCTGACCGAGCAGCTGGGCGCGCTCCGGCGCGACGGAGCCGCCGTTCGCCGACGCGGCGGCCATCAAGGAGCGCGGCGTGACGTGGGTGGAGCCGGAGCTGGTCGCCCAGGTCGGCTTCACGGAGTGGACGGGCGCGGGGCGCCTGCGGCACCCTCGCTATCTGGGGCTGCGCACCGACAAGGCGGCGCGCGACGTGGTCCGCGAGGCGCCTAGCTTCTTCGGGCGCCACACCTGGATGATGTCGCGCATCGAGATGATGCCCGCGAGCTCGCCGTCGCGGACGACGACGAGGTGACGGAAGCCGCCGGCGGCCATCGCGTCCGCGGCCTCCTCGAGCGACCACTCGGCGTCGGCGAACGTCGCCCGCGAGGTCAGGTGGTCGCGCACCAGCTCGGCGTCCACGTCCTCGCCCGTGCCGAGCGAGCGCACCAGGTCGCGCTCGGTGATGATGCCCGGCCCCGGCTCCTCGGGGTCGATGATCACCGCCGCGCCGACGTTGTGATCGACCATGAACTTCGCGGCGTCGCGCAGGCAGATCCCTGGCGACAGGGTGAAGACCTCCTCGGTCATCGCTTCGCGCACCTTCACGATCCCGCTCCCTTCACGTCACTTTCCGCACGATGTAGGGGCGACGATACGAGATGGAGGCGACGTCTGTCAGCCCGGTTTGACCGCGTAGCCGCCGAGGCCGCCCTCCAGCAGCGCAAGGCCGCGCTCCACGCGCTCGCGGACGTCGGCGGCCAGCTCGGGGTTGCGCACGCCGTCGACGACCAGCCGCCGGGAGTGCGAGACGATCGCGCGGTGGACGCCGATCATCGCGTTGGCGGCGATCCACGGCTCCGGCTCGCCGGGCTCCGCGCCCGTCTCCTCGGCCAGCGCGGCCGCCAGCGTGGCGGTGTAGCGCGAGAACACCTGCTGCTCGCGCGCGAGCAGCGAGGGGCTGGACTCGATCATGCGCGCGACGCCGGCGAGCCGCTCCGCCTGGTCGCCCTCGGCCAGCATCCCGCGCGGGACGGCCATGAAGCGCCCGAACGCGCGCAGGGCGGACTCGCCCGGCTCGCGGTCGCGGACCGCCGCCAGCAGGCCTTCCTCGAAGGTCTCGAGCCGCCAGTAGACGAGGTCCTCCTTGGTCGGGAAGTAGTTGAAGACGGTCTTCTCGGAGACGTCTGCCGTGCGGGCGATCTCGGACACGGTGACGTGCTCGAAGCCGCGCTCGGTGAACAGCGCGCGGGCGGTCTCTGCGATCAGCTGCCGGGTCTGGAGCTTCTTGCGCTCCCGGAGGCCGAGCTCGGGGGTTGCCATGGCGCAACAGTATGCCACCCCTAAATTCGTGTTGCATGATTTTTATAGTTGCTGTATCTTCATCGGCATGGAACGCCCAACCTCATTCCGCATGACGTTCGCGGGGCTGCTGCTGGCCATGCTGCTCGCCTCGCTGGACCAGACGATCGTCTCGACCGCACTGCCCACGATCGTCTCCGACCTCGGCGGGCTCGACCAGCTGTCCTGGGTCGTCACCGCCTACCTGCTGACCGCCACCGTCTCGATCCCGATCTGGGGGCGGATCAGCGACCTGTACGGCCGCAAGACGCTCTTCCAGGCCGCGATCGTGGTCTTCCTGTGTGGCTCGGCGCTGAGCGGCGCCGCCCAGTCGCTGGGCGAGCTGATCGGCTTCCGCGCGCTGCAGGGCCTGGGCGCCGGCGGGCTGATGACGCTCGCGATGGCGATCGTCGCCGACCTCGTCCCGCCGCGCGAGCGCGGCCGCTACCAGGGCTACATCCAGATGGTGTTCGTGCTCGCCAGCGTGGCCGGGCCGCTGCTCGGCGGCGTCTTCGCCGACCACCTGTCGTGGCGCTGGGCCTTCTACGTGAACCTGCCGATCGGCGCCGTGGCGCTGGCCTTCATCTCGGCGAAGCTGGACCTGCCGTCCGAGCGCCGCGACGCGCGCATCGACTACCCGGGCGCCGCGCTGCTGGCCGGCGCGATCGCCTCGGTGCTGCTCGTGACGACCTGGGGCGGGACGCGGTACGCGTGGGACTCCGCGGAGATCCTCGGGCTGGCGGCCGCGGCCGTCGCGATGCTCGGCGCCTTCATCGCCGTCGAGCGGCGCGCCGCCGAGCCGATCCTCCCGCTGCGGCTGTTCCGCGACCCCGTGTTCGACGTGGTGGCGGGCGCGCTGCTGCTGACCAGCTGCGCCTTCTTCGCCGCGATCGTCTTCGTGCCGCTGTACCTGCAGCTCGTCACGGGCGCGAGCGCGACCGCCTCCGGGCTGCTGCTGCTCCCGCTGATGCTCTCGGCCGCCGCCAGCACGACGCTGTCCGGCCGCGCGATCTCGAGGACCGGGCGCTACAAGGTGTTCCCGATCGCCGGGCTCGCGCTGATGACCGCCGGTCTGGCGCTGCTGTCCACGATCGGGCCGTCGACGCCGGGCGCCGCCGTGTCGGCGATCCTCGTCGTGTTCGGCGCGGGCTTCGGCATGGTCGGCCAGGTGCTGACCGTCGCGATCCAGAACGGCGTCGAGCCGCGCGACATCGGGGTCGCCACCGGCTCGGCCAACCTGTTCCGGGCGCTCGGCGGCTCGATCGGCGTGGCCGTGTTCGGCGCCATCTTCGCCGGCCGGCTCGACGGGACGGCCGGCGTGGAGCGCCTGCAGACGGCCGGCGCGCTCAGCCCGGGCCTGCGCGACGGCGTCGCCGACGCGCTGCAGACGGTGTTCCTGACCGCGGCGCCGATCGCGCTCGCCGCGCTGCTCGTGGTGCTCGCCCTGCGCGAGGTCCCGCTGCGCAGCGCGCGATGATGGAGGCATGACCGACTGGTTCGAGCCGCTGTACCGGGCCGCGGAGCGCGGCGAGCGCGAGATCCCGTGGGACCGGGGCGAGCCCAACCCGGCGATCGAGGCGTGGGTGCGCGGCCTGGACGGCACGGGCCGCCGCGCCCTCGTCGTCGGGAGCGGGACCGGCGACGACGCCGAGCTGGTGGCGGAGCTCGGCTTCGCCACCACGGCGTTCGACATCGCCGAGACCGCCGTCGCGATCGCCCGCCGGCGCTTCCCGGGCTCGCGCGTGGACTACCGGGTCGCCGACCTGCTCGACCCGCCCGCCGAGTGGGCGCAGGCGTTCGACTTCGTCCTCGAGAGCATCACCGTGCAGTCGATGCCGGTGTCGACTGCGCGCGGCGGCGGTCGCCGCCGTGAGCGCGTTCGTGGCGCCCGGCGGCACGCTGTTCGTGTGGTCGGGCGTGCGCGAGGAGGGCGAGGACGTCGACGGGCCGCCGTGGCCGCTCACGCGCTCCGAGGTGGAGTCGTTCGCCACCGGCGGCGTCGAGCCCGTGCGCATCGAGCGCACGTCGGCCGACCGGTGGCAGGCCGAGTTCAGGCGGCCGGGACCAGCGCCGGCTCCGGGAGCGGGAACATCTCCATGAACCGCTCGGCGGCCTGCCGGTCGCCGGTGATGCGGATGTCGGTGTCGGCCAGCTGCGATACGGCCGTGGACCACGGCCAGCAGCTCGCCGATGTCCGCCTCGATGACGGCATCGGGGGCGATGCGGCTCGCCGCGTTCGATGAACAGCTGCCCGGCGCGGACGTCGGCGATGAACGGGTCGTCGCCGAAGCGCAGCTCGAACGTGTGCTCGAACCCGTCGGCGAGCTCGGGGCGGAACAGCGTCTGCAGGGAGAGGATGTGCGCGTCGAAGCTCATGCCGACGCCGTCGGGCGGGCCGGGCGCGCGGGCGCCCCAGCGGCCGAGCGCGAGCAGGACCTGGTCCAGCTCGTGGCCCCAGTCGGTGAGCTCGTAGACCTGGGAGGCGGCCGGGGGCGGGAGCTTGCGCTTGCGGACCACGCCGGACTGCTCGAGCTCCTTCAGGCGCTGCGCGAGCACGTTCGGGCTGGCGTGGGGCAGGCCGGTCCGCAGATCGGTGAAGCGCTTGGGCCCGAGCACCAGCTCGCGGACCACCATCAGCGCCCAGCGCTCGCCGACCCGGTCGAGCGCGCGGGGGATCCCGCATGCCTCTTGATACGTGCGAGTCGTTGCCATGAGTCCCAGTATAGCGCCAACAAGTCCTACTTCTTAAATTTCTAGTCCTAATTCAGGATTACGTGATACGGTGCTCGCATCAACCGATTCCTGGAGGCACGTCCGGCATGAGCACCACCCCCGCTACTCGCACCACCAACGACTTCAACCCCGCGCACGGACCCACCGACGCGAGTGACCGCAAGCGCTGGATGGCGCTGTACGTCCTGTGCGTGGGCGTGCTGATGATCGTGCTGGATGCCACGATCGTGAACGTGGCCCTGCCCTCCATCCAGGAGGACCTGGGCTTCTCGCAGAGCAACCTCGCGTGGGTCGTCAACGCGTACCTGATCGCCTTCGGCGGTCTTCTCCTGCTGGCCGGGCGCCTCGGCGACCTGCTCGGCTCGCGCCGCGTGTTCCTCGCGGGCCTGACCGTGTTCACCGCCGCCTCGGTGGTGTGCGCCGTCGCGCCGTCGCAGGGCGTGCTGATCGCGGCCCGCTTCATCCAGGGCGCCGGCGGCGCGCTGACCACCGCCGTGGTGCTCGGGATGATCGTGTCGATGTTCCCGGAGCCGCGGGAGCAGGCCAAGGCGATCGGCGTCTACGGCTTCGTCGCCTCCGCGGGCGGGTCGATCGGCCTCCTGGCCGGCGGCGTGCTCACCGAGGCCATCTCCTGGCACTGGATCTTCTTCGTCAACCTGCCCGTCGGCGTCGCCACCGCGATCGCCGCCGTGCGGCTCGTCGACCCCGTCCCGGGCTCCGGCCTGCGCGCCGGCGCCGACATCCCGGGCGCGCTGCTGCTCACCGGCGGCCTCATGCTCGGCGTCTACGCCGTCCTCGGCGTCACCGAGCACGGCTGGCTCGCCACGCAGACGCTCGTCCTCGGCGCGATCGCCGATCGCGCTGGTCACGGCGTTCGTCGCCCGCCAGGCCCGCATCCCCAACCCGCTCATGCCGCTGCGCCTGTTCGCCTCGCGCAACGCCTCGGGCGCCAACCTCGTCCAGGGGCTGGCCGTCGTCGGCATGTTCTCGATGTTCTTCCTGGGCGCGCTGTACCTGCAGCAGGTCCTCGGCTACGACCCGCTCGAGGTCGGCCTGGCGTTCCTGCCCTCGACGATCGCCATGGGCGCGCTGTCGGTCGGCTTCTCCGGCCGGATCATCATGCGCTTCGGCGCGAAGGCGTCGCTCGTCCCGAGCCTCGCGCTGATCGGCGCCGGCATGCTGCTGTTCGCCCGCACGCCGGTCGACGGCTCCTACTGGGTCGACGTCCTGCCCTCGATGATGCTGGTCGGCGCGGGCGCCGGCGTCGCGTTCCCCGCGCTGATGGGCCTCGCGATGTCGGGCGCCGCGCCCGAGGACGCCGGCCTCGCCTCGGGCCTGGTCAACACCAGCGCCCAGGTGGGCGGCGCGGTCGGCCTCGCCGTGCTGGCGACCCTCGCCACCGAGCGCACCGGCGCCCTGACGGCCGCGGGCGAGGCGATGCCCGCCGCACTGAACGCCGGCTTCCACCTCGCCTACCTCGTCGGCGCCGCGGCGATGGCCGCCGCGATCGCCATCGCGGTCGGCGTGATCCGGGTCGAGCGCCCTGAGCCGGCCGCGAAGCGCGAGCGTGTGCGGCGCGCGCGCCGCGTACTCGGAGGCCTAGCAAGCTACCCCCCAGGACAGAGGGCGGCGGCCGCCTCACCCCAACATCGCGGCCGCCGCCTTCAAGTCGTTCGTGAACGCCTCGCGCTCGGCGATCCGCGCCTCGTCGTCGCGGGCGCGCAGGATCGCGCTCGGGTGCACCGTGGCGATCACCGCCGGCGCGAGGTCCGACTCGAGCGGCACGCCCCGCTCCCGCGTGATGCGGAACCCCGGCCCCATCAGCGCCTTGCCGGCGGTGGCGCCCAGGATCACGAGCACCTCGGGCTTGACGACCTTCAGCTCCTCGCGCAGCCACGGCAGGCACGCGTCGACCTCGGACTTCTTCGGGGTCTGGTGGATCCGCCGCTTGCCGCGCTCCTCGAACTTGAAGTGCTTGACCGCGTTGGTCAGGTAGACGTCGGCGCGCTCGATGCCGGCCTTCTCGAGCGCCTTGTCCAGCTCGCGCCCCGCCGGCCCGACGAACGGGTGGCCCTCGCGATCCTCCCGGTCGCCGGGCGTCTCCCCGACGAGCATCGCCCGCGCCTTCTTCGGGCCCTCGCCGAACACCGTCTGGGTGGCGGGCGCGTACAGCTCGCAGCCGCGGCACTTGGCGGCCGCCTCGCGCAGGCTCTTCAGCGAAGAGCGCTCGGGCAGGAACTCCTCGGCGCTCATTCCATCGGGCGGCCGAGGCGCTCCCACGTCGGGACGCCGCCGTCGACCACGTGGATGACGTGGGTCGCGCCGGCGCGGGCGAGCAGGCTGGCGGCGGTGGCGGCGCGCTGGCCGGAGGCGCAGATCACGGCGATCGGCCGGGCGGGGTCGAGCCCCTCGGGCACGCCGTCGACGTCGTGCCACGGCGTGAGGACCGAGCCGGGGATGTGGCCGTCGCGCCACTCGGACTCCTCGCGCACGTCGAGGATCTGGACGTCCTGGGTCAGCTCGCGCACCGGGACGCGCTCGATCTCATCGACGGGCCGCTTCTCGTGGCGCCAGTCGGTCATCCCGCCGTGCAGATGGCCGCCGAGGTTGCGCAGGCCGACGGCCACGGCGAGCCCGGCGGCGCGGCGGCCGTCCTCGTCGTCGCGGCCGATGAACACGATCTCGTGCTCGCGGTCGGCCAGCCAGGCGAGCTTGGAGCCGAAGCCGGCGCGCAGCATCGGGTTGCAGACCGAGCCGGGGATGTGGGCGTCGTCGAACTGCTGGTCGGTGCGGACGTCGACGAGCAGGGCGCCGGCCGCGCGCTTCTGCTCGACCTGGCGCGGCGCGAGCGGGAGCACCTCGACGCCGTCGGTGACCAGCGGGCCGCGGTTGAGCTCCACGATCGCCTCGAAGTTCGGCGGCTGCGGGCCGAGCTTGGCCAGCGCCTCCTCCACGAACTCGTCCTCGTCGGCGATGGCCAGCGTCGGGTTGTGCTCGCGCTCGTAGCCGATCGTGGACGCGATCTTCATGTCCATGCCGGGGCCGCCGCACATCGAGCCGCCCAGGTGGCCGGGCCACACCTCCACCTGCGGGCGCGAGGTTGAGCAGCTTGCCGTGCAGCGAGCGGAAGATCCCGCGCGCGCCCTCGGACTTCTCGATCGCCAGGTCGGGGCGCGCGACGTCGCCGACGAACAGCGTGTCGCCGCTCAGCACCGCCCACGGGTCCTCGCCGCGGGCGGTGTCGATCAGCGCGAACGCGGTGTGCTCGGGGCGATGGCCGGGGGTGTGCAGCGCGCGCACGCGCAGCGAGCCCAGCTCCAGCTCCCAGCCGTCCTCGAACGGCTCGTGGTCGTACTCGGCGGCCGCTTCGCGGTGGATGTGGATCGTGGCGCCGGTGGCGGCGGCGAGCCGGCCGTGCCCGGAGACGTGGTCGGCGTGGGTGTGGGTCTCGAGCACGTGCTCGATCCGGACGCCCATGTAGCGGGCCAGCTCGAGGTAGTCGTCGACCTCGAAGCGCGGGTCGACCACCGCGGCGACGCCTGCGTCCTCGTCGCCGATCAGATAGGAGGCGCAGCCAAGGTCGTCGTGGGTGATCTGGCGGAAGATCATGTGACCGCTAGCCTCGTCGGCCGCATGACTCTACCCGCGCCATCACTCGAGCTGTCGCTGCTGCGCGAGCTCGAGGCCGAGTCCGTGCACATCATGCGCGAGGTGGCGGCCGAGTTCGAGCGCCCCGTGCTGCTGTTCTCGGGCGGCAAGGACTCGATCGTGCTGCTGCGGATCGCCGAGAAGGCGTTCCGCCCGGCGGCGTTCCCGTTCCCGGTCATGCACATCGACACGGGCCACAACTTCCCCGAGGTGATCGACTTCCGCGACCGGCGGGTGCGCGAGCTCGACGAGACGCTGATCGTCGCCTCCGTGCAGGCGTCGATCGACGAGGGCCGCGCGGTCGAGGAGGGCGCGTCGCGCAACCGGCTGCAGACCGTCACGCTGCTCGACGCGATCGCCGAGCACCGCTTCGACGCCGCGTTCGGCGGCGCGCGGCGCGACGAGGAGCGCGCGCGGGCCAAGGAGCGGATCTTCTCCTTCCGCGACGACCACGGCCAGTGGGACCCGCGGGCGCAGCGGCCGGAGCTGTGGAACCTCTACAACGGCGACGTCGCGCCGGGCGAGCACGTGCGCGTGTTCCCGATCTCCAACTGGACCGAGCTCGACGTGTGGCGCTACATCCGCGAGGAGGAGCTCGAGCTGCCGCCGATCTACTACGCGCACGAGCGCGAGGTGTTCGAGCGCGACGGGATGCTCTACGCGGTCTCCGAGCACCTGACCGGCGACGAGCCCACCTCCGTCGAGCGCGTCCGCTACCGGACGGTGGGCGACATGACGATCACCGGCGCGGTGCGCTCGGACGCCACCGACGTCGACGCCGTGATCGAGGAGACCAAGGCCACGCGGCTGACCGAGCGCGGCGCGACGCGCGCCGACGACCGGACGTCGGAGGCCGCCATGGAGGACCGCAAGCGAGAGGGCTACTTCTAAGTGCCCCCCGCCCTCCTCCGGCTCGCCACCGCCGGCTCCGTCGACGACGGCAAGTCGACGCTGATCGGCCGGCTGCTCTACGACTCCAAGTCGCTGATGGCCGACCAGGTGCCCGACGCGGAGGTCGACCTCGCGCGGCTCACCGACGGGCTGCGCGCCGAGCGCGAGCAGGGCATCACGATCGACGTCGCGTACCGCTTCTTCGCCACGCCGCAGCGCTCGTTCATCATCGCCGACACGCCGGGCCACGTCCGCTACACGCGCAACATGGTCACCGGCGCTTCGACCGCGCAGGCCGCGCTGGTCCTGGTCGACGCCGTCAACGGGCTGCTCGAGCAGTCGCACCGGCACGCGTACATCTCCTCCCTGCTCGGGATCCGCCACATGGTCGCGTGCGTGAACAAGATGGACCTCGTCGACTGGGACGAGGACCGCTTCCGCGAGATCTCCGCCGGCTTCCAGGCGATGACGGCGCAGCTCGGGGTGCCGGACGCGCTGACGATCCCGATGTCGGCGCTGCGAGGGCGACAACGTCGTCGAGCGCTCCTCGAACACGCCCTACTACGACGGGCCGCCGCTGCTCGAGCACCTCGAGGAGATCGAGGTCGCCTCCGACCGCAACTTCGACGCCGCGCGCTTCCCGGTGCAGCTGACGATCCGCGCGCGCGGCAGCTCGCAGGACGACTACCGCGGCTACGCGGGGCAGATGGCGGGCGGCGTGCTGCGCCCTGGCGACGAGGTGGTCGTGCTCCCGACCGGCGACCGCACGACGATCGAGCGCATCGACGGGCCGGAGGGCGCGGTCTCGGAGGCGTTCCCGCCGATGTCGGTCACCGTGGTGCCGGCCGACGACCTCGACGTCAGCCGCGGCGACCTGATGTGCCGGCCGGACGACGCCCCGCAGGTGACGCGGCGGCTGCAGGCGCAGATCTGCTGGATGACCGACGACCCGCTGCGCCCCGGCGCAGCGCTTCCGGCTCAAGCACACGACGCGCCGCGTGCGCGCGACGGTCGAGTCGATCGACACCCGCCTCGACGTCGCGTCGCTGCGCGAGGTCCAGATGCCGGGCGAGCTGGCGCTCAACGACATCGGGCGCGTGCACCTCTCGCTGTCGGCGCCGGTGATGGCCGACCGCTACGACGAGAACCGCGTCACCGGCGGCTTCATCCTGATCGACGAGACGACGCGCAACACGGTCGCCGCCGGGATGGTGGTGCGGACCTACGAGGACGCCGGCCCGCCGTCCGGGCCGCACATCGCCGAACATCATCTGGCACGAGCCGGCGCTGCCGCGGCGGCAGCGCTGGGGCACGCTCGGGCTGCGCGGCGCGACGATCTGGCTCACCGGGCTGCCGGCGTCGGGCAAGTCCACGATCGGCGAGGAGCTCGAGCGCCGCGTCGTCGCGCACGGGCCGGCCCGCCTACCTGCTCGACGGCGAGAACGTGCGCCACGGGCTGTCGAGCGACCTCGGCTTCAGCGCCGCCGACCGCCACGAGCACGCGCGCCGCGTGGCGTCGGTCGCGCGCATGTTCGCCGACGCGGGGATGGTCACGATCGTCTCCGTCGTCTCCCCCGCCCAGGCCGACCGCGAGTGGGCGCGGGCGCTGCACGAGGAGGCCGGGCTGGCGTTCGTCGAGGCGTGGGTCGACACGCCGCTCGAGGAGTGCGAGCGCCGCGACCCGCACGGTCTCTACGCGCGCGCCCGCGCGGGTGAGCTCCCCGGCTTCACCGGGCGTCGACGCGCCCTACGAGGAGCCCGAGAGCCCGGACGTGCGCCTGCACGGCGCGCGCCGAGCCCGTGTCGGCATCCGTCGACCGCCTGCTCGAGGCGCTCGAGCGCGCCGCGGGGACGTGAGCCCGAAGGACCGTCGGCCGCTCGACGAGGTCGGGGAGGATCCCGACCCGCGCTTCACGATGGCGAACGAGCGGACGTACCTGGCGTGGATCCGGACGTCGCTCGGCCTGGTCGCCGCCGGGCTCGCCGTCGCGGAGTTCCTCGACTCGACCTCCGACGCCGTCCGGCTCGTCGATCGCCATCCCGCTGCTGGTGCTCGGCGCCGCCACGGCGCTCAGCTCGTTCGGCGAGTGGGAGCGCAAGGAGCGGGCCATGCGGCTGAGCGAGCCGCTGCCGGTCTCGCGCCTCCCGCGCTTCCTCGGGCTCGCCGTCGGCGTCGTGGCGATCGTCGCGGCGATCCTGACCATCGTCGACCAGTGAGCGAGCCCGCCGCACCCGTCTTCGCGCGCGAGCGCACCCTGCTCGCGTGGACCCGGACCTCGATCGCCGCGCTGATCGTCGCGGGGCTGCTCGTCCGCTTCGCCGTGCAGGGCGACGCGCCGGTCGCCGGCGAGCTCGCCGCCGCGGTCGCGGTCGCGCTCGCCGCCGCCACGCTGGTGGTCCTCCCACCGCCGCCGCGCCCGCGACCGCTACGAGCGCGACCGCCATCTTCGCCCTCGCCGCGGGAGTCGTCGCCGTCGCGGGAGCCGCCGTCATCGCCGTCGGCCTCGCCCTCACCTAAACCCCACCTAAGGGGCCTGGCCCTTTAGGTGGAAAGTCCAACTAAAGGGTCTGACCCCGTTTGTACCCCGGAGGTACAGATGGTGCCTGACCCTTTAGTCGTGGTGGGGGGCGGTGCCGGAGGCGAGGCGGGTGAGCTCGGCGTGGCCGATGACCGCGGCGGGTGAGGGGTCGGCCGCGGCTCGCGGGGCGATGCGGGTGAGCGGGAGCCGGGTGGCGGAGCCGGCGAGGACGACGTTGCCTCCGCGCAGCGCGCGCGAGCCGACCGCGGCGACGTGTGGGTAGGCCTCGCGCAGGCCGGCGGCGATGGCTCGCGTGTCGTCGAGCGTGCGGGTGTCGACGACGTTGACGAGCGTGAGCGGGGCGACTCGCGCGGCGTGGGTGAGCGCCTCGACGGTGATCAGGCGCTCGGGCACGCGGGCGCCGACGAAGGCGTCGACGACGATCGCGTCGGCGCTGGCGTCCTCGCGCGCCTCGAGCGCGGCGCGGCCCTCGGCGACGCGGACGCGCAGGCCCGGCGCGCGGCGCAGGCCGAGGTGCGCGCGGGCCATCTCGAGCACGCGCGCGTCGACCTCGACGACCTCGTGGCGGGAGTCCGGGTCGGCGGCGGCGAGCGCGCGGGGCAGCGCGCAGCCCGCCCCGCCGATGTGCAGCACGCGCCGCGCGCGCGACGGCCTCGAGCACGATCCGCGCCCAGCGCAGGTAGTCGAACTCGAGGTGGCGCGGGTCGGCGAGGTCGACGTAGGAGGCGTCCATGTCGTCCTGCCGCAGCAGCCGTCCCGTCGGCCGCCGCGGGTCGCGCTCGACCACCAGGTCGCCGTCGCGGGCGATGACCGGGTCGGCGCGGCGGCCGCTCACTCGCCGATGTCCTCGTCCCAGACCTCGGGGTGCTCGGCGATGAAGGACTGCAGCAGCGCCTCGCACTCGTCCGAGCCGAGGTCGACGACCTCGACGCCGTTCTCGCGCAGCCAGTCCACGCCCGCCCTGCGAAGGAGCGCGACTCGCCGATCACGACCCGCCCGATCCCGAACTGGCGGATCAGCCCGCTGCAGTACCAGCACGGCGCGAGCGTGGTGACCATCGTCGTGTCGCGGTAGGAGCGGCGGCGGCCGGCGTTGCGGAACGCCTCGGTCTCGCCGTGCGCGGACGGGTCGCCGCGCTGCACGCGCTGGTTGTGCCCGGAGCCGAGCAGCGCGCCCTCCGCGTCGAACAGCGCGGCGCCGATCGGGATCCCGCCCTCGCTCAGCCCGGCGCGGGCCTCCTCGAGGGCGACGGCGAGCATCTCGTCGGGAGTGGCCATCGCGGGGACGTTAGCCTGCCGCCGCAGTGACCGACCCGTCGGTGCTGGCCCACGAGGGCCTGACCTTCGCCAACCCGATGTCGGAGGCCGACGTCGACGCCGCGATCGCCGCGCTCGGCCTCCCGGAGGGCGCGCGCGTGCTCGAGACCGGCTGCGGGTCGGCCGAGCTGCTGATCCGCGTGCTGGAGCGCTACCCGTCCGCCGCCGGCGTCGGCGTCGATCCCAACGCCGGGCTGGCTGGAGCGGGCGCGCGCGGCGGCCGACGCGCGGATCCCGGGCCGCGAGCTGGAGCTGGTGGAGGCGCCCGCCGAGGCCGCGGGCCTGAAGCCGGAGTCGTTCGACGCGGTGGTCAACGTCGCCTCGTCGCACGCCCACGGCGGCTACCCCGGCGCGCTGATCGCGCTGCGCGGGCCTCACGCGACCCGGCGGCGTGGTGCTGCTCGGCGAGGGGTTCTGGGCGAAGCCGCCCTCGCCCGAGTTCCTCGCGGCGCTGGGCGGCGCGACGGAGGACGAGCTCGGCACGCTCGACGAGCTGCTCGCCTACGCCCGCGCGGCCGGCCTGGAGCCGGAGTCGCAGGCCGTCGCGTCCGAGGCCGACTGGGCGCGCTACGAGGAGACGCTGGCCGCCAACGCCGAGGCGCCGCGGCGCGCACGAGTACGCCCAGCGCATCCGCGACCGGCGCGCGCTGCCGGGCGGCGGCGACACGCTCGGCTTCGCGCTGCTCGTGCTCAGGGCGATCTGAGCCGGCCGGCCTGCGCGAGCAGCTCGAGCACCGGCTCGTGCGGGAGCGCCTCGACGATGCGGCCCTCGCGGCCGGTCGTGGTCTCCGCGGACCACAGCGTGTTGAGCACCGCCTCCTCGGTGGCGTCGACCGCGGCGGCGAACAGCTCGTCGATCTCGGCGGCGGCGTCGCCCGTGGAGCATCGCGAGGAAGATCTCGCCGCTGCCGTGGTGGCCGACCGAGCCGGTGCGCGCCAGCCCGAGGCCCGCGCGCCGGGCGAGGCGCTCGAGGTCCGCGGCCGGCAAGCGCGGCGTCGGTGGCGAGCACGACGATGCAGCTGCCCGCCGGGCCGCGCTCGGAGGTCGGCGTGGGCAGCGCGCGGCCGACGGGGACGCCGTCGACCCGCAGATCGCGCGAGGTGCCGAAGTTGGCCAGCACGAGCGCGCCGACCACCGCGCCCGACCCGACGACGCGGCTCGCGCTCCCGATGCCGCCCTTCCAGCCGAAGCAGACCATCCCCGTCCCGGCGCCCACCGCGCCCTGCTCGACCGCGCCCGCCGCCTCGAGCGCCCGCGCCACGTGCGCCGCCTCGACGTCGAAGTCGCGCGGGTCGCTGAGCCAGCTGTCGTCGCACTCGCCCACCACCGGGATCACGACGTCGTCGACGCCGACCCGCGCGTCGGCCGCGATCGCGGCGGCCACCGCGCCGTCGTAGACGCGGCCCACCGCCATCGTCGCGGTCAGGTAGACGGGCGTCTCGAGCAGCCCCCACTCGCGGATCTGCAGCGAGCCGGTCAGCTCCCCCGCGCCGTTGAGCACCGCCGACGCCGGCCGGGAGCGGGAGCCGCGGCGGGACGAGCGCGGTGACGCCCGTGCGCGCGCACGGTCACGTGGCCGACGCGCACGCCGGCGTCGGCGATCGTGTTCGCCGGGCCCGGCTCGAAGCTCGCCGATGCGGAGCCCGTGGTCGCGCAGCGTGGCCATCGCGGCGACCCTACCGGCGGATAGGGTCGCCCGATGATGCCCGTGGTCTGGAGCGACCGCCACGCGACTCCACGAGCCGGGCGGCGAGGTGTGGGTCGGCGTGCGCACGCCCGGGCACCGAGGTCCCGGAGCGCGCCGAGCGGATCCTGCGCGGCGCTCGGCGACGCGCCCCGCATCGACGCGGAGGAGCAGCCCGACGAGGCGGTGCACGCCGTGCACGACCGCGCGCTGGTCGAGTACCTCGCCGGCGCGTGGGACGCGTGGCAGGCCGCCGGGCTGCCCAACGACCGCGTGGTGCCGTACATCTTCCCGCGCGGCGAGGCGCAGGCGGCCCGCGGCGACGGCGGCGCTGGCGGGCTGGTTCGCCTACGACACGATGACGCTGATCGGCCCCGGCACCTACGAGGCCGCGCGCGCGGCGGTCGACACCGCGCTCACCGCCGCCGACGCTCGTGCTCGAGCGGCGCGCCCGCCGCCTACGCGCTGACCCGCCCGCCCGGCCACCACGTGACCCGCGACCGCGTTCGGCGGCTCCTGCTACCTCAACAACGCCGCCGCCGCGGCCGCGCGGCTGCGCAAGCTCGGGCCGCGTCGCGGTGCTCGACGTCGACGCCCACCACGGCAACGGCACGCAGGCGATCTTCGCCGGCGACGACGCCGTGCTCACGGGCTCCGTGCACGTCGACCCCGGCGCACGGCTGGTTCCCGCACTTCGTCGGCTTCGCCGGACGAGAGCGACGCGGGCCAACCGCAACGTGCCGGTCGCGCCGGGCACCGGCGACGACGGGTGGCTGGCGGCGGTCGGCGAGCTGACGGAGTGGGCGGCCGGCGCCGACGCGCTGGTCGTGGCGCTGGGCGTCGACGCCGCCGGCGGCGACCCGGAGAGCCCCGCTCGACGTGACGGAGGACGGCTTCCGCGCCGCCGGGCCGCGCGCTCGGCGCGATGGGCCTGCCGACCGTCGTCGTGCAGGAGGGCGGATACGACCTGGACGACGATCGGGCGCCTCGTACGGGCCGCCCTCGAGGGCATCGAGGAGGGACAGGATGTGGGTCGGCACCGATGAGCACGAGGGCGTCCGGGCGCAGCCGCGCAAGGACGTCGAGCCGCCGCCGCACTGGCGGCTGGAGGCGATCGCGCACACGCCGCGGCCGCGCTCGCTGACCATCGGTCAGCCGACCGCGACGACCGCCGTCTTCATCCAGGACGAGCAGACCTCCGACGTCTACGTGCTGGACGCGCACGACCAGGCCCCGCCGGAGCGCCTCACCACGGGCCGCGCGCCGATGCCCTACTGGGAGGACGACGCGGCGCGCCTCTCGCCCGACGGGACGACCGTCGCCTACGTCGACGACGGCCACGTCCACCTCGTCCCGGCGCGAGGGCGGCCCGCCGCGGAAGCTGCTGGAGGGCGAGCGGCCCGGTGTGGGTCGACCCCGAGCGGCTGATCGTCTCGGTCGAGCGCGGCGACACCACCCGGCTCGCGGTCGTCGACGATCGCCGACCCGTGGCCGCGCCGGCTCGCCCACGAGCGAGGACAAGGGCGACGAGGACGAGGCCGCCGTCTCCCCCGACGGCACCGAGGTCGCCTACACCTTCTATCCCCGCGACGACCTCAACCGCTCCGAGATCCGCGTCGCCGACCTCGCCACCGGCGCCACCCGCGCCGTCACCGGCACGCCGCGCATGCACGACCGCCAGCCCGCCTGGTCGCCCGACGGGCGCACGATCGCCTACTCCTCCGAGCGCAGCGGCTTCTACGAGCTGCACCTCGTCGGCGCGCAACGGCGACCGGCGACCGGCAGCTCACCACCGCGGACGCCGACCACTCCGAGCACGAGTGGCACCCGGACGGCGACCGGCTCGTCGCCGTGCGCGGCCGCCGCAACCGGTTCGACCTCGTCGAGGTCGACGCCGCGCACCGGCGAGGCGACCGTCGCTCGCCGAGGGCGGCGCCTACGGCGCGCCGCACTGGACCGCCTCCGGGCGAGCGTGCTCGCCACCTACGAGGACCACGCCACCCCGCCCGAGCTGCGGCTCGCCACGAGCGGCCCGCGCCACGCCCCCGCGCCCCGCGCGGTCAAGCGCGCCCGCCACGCGCGCGCTGGAGGAGGTCAGCTTCCGCTCGTTCGACGGCCTCGAGATCCCCGCGCTGCTGCTGCGGCCGCCGACACGACGGTCCCGTGCCCGCGGTCGTCTACCCCCACGGCGGCCCGACCGACGCCTCCGGCGACCTGTGGGACGGCCACGCCCAGTACTTCGTCGCCAAGGGCTACGCGTGGCTGGCGCCCAACTTCCGCGGCTCGACCGGCTACGGCCGCGACTTCGAGCGCGGCCAACCACGGCGTGTGGGGCGTCGACGACACGCAAGGACTGCCTCGCCGCCGCCGACTACCTGCGCGCGCTGGACTTCGTCGACGGCGACCGCCTGGCGATCTTCGGCGCCAGCTACGGCTCCTACATGGCGCTGCTGTCGGTCACCGACGACCCCGAGCACCGCTTCAAGTGCGCGGTGGCCAAGTACGGCGACTGCGACATCCTCACCTCGTGGGCGCAGGGCGACCGCTTCGGCGTCCAGGACCTCGAGCGGATGATGGGCCACCCCTCCCAGGCTCGCGAGGCCTACCGCGCCGGCTCGCCCTTCCACCGGCTCGACCAGCGTGCGGGTCCCGCTGCTGATCGCCCACGGCGAGCGCGACGAGCGCGTCTCGCCCAAGCAGTCCGAGCAGCTCGTCGCCGAGCTGCGGCGGCTCGGCGGCAAGACCTTCGAGTACGTCACGTACCCGACCGAGGCGCACGGCCTCCTGCGCGCAGGCCCGCAGCTGGACTTCTACCGCCGGCTCGAGCGCTTCCTCGACTGGCATCTGCTGTGACGATCTGAGAAGGTCGCGCTCTTGCGACGACCGCTGATCGCCGTCCTGCTCGCCATCCCTGCTCGCCGCGGGGGCGCTCGCGACGACGGCCGGGGGACAGTCGGCCGACAAGCCGGTGGTCTTCGACGTCGGCGACACGCAGGACATCGACAGCATGAACCCGCTCGTCGGCGTGACCGTCCCCGCGTACGAGGCGTGGAACATCCAGTACGCGAGGCTCACCGACAAGGCGGCCAAGGACTTCGCGCCCGAGCCGGGCCTGGCCGAGTCCTGGAAGGAGTCCGACGGCGGGAAGACCTGGACCTACACGCTGCGCGAGGGCCTCAAGTGGTCCGACGGCCAGCCGCTGACCTCCAAGGACATCGCGTTCACGATCAACACGCGCGCGCAAGGAGGAGTGGCTCAACTACACCGCCGTGGTCGCCAACCTCACCGCGGAGGCGCCGGACGCGCGCACCGTGGTCGTCAAGACCTCGGTCCCGGACCCGAAGCTGCCGACGCTCGACATCTACATCCTCCCCGAGCACATCTGGGGCAAGCTCTCGCAAGTCGGAGATCACCAAGTACAAGGCCGAGGACGGCGTCGGCTCCGGCCCGTTCGCGCTGGAGAAGCGCGAGAAGGGCCAGTTCGCCCGCTTCACGCGCCAACCCCAACTTCTGGCGCGGCAAGCCGAAGATCGACCGGGTCGTGCTCCGCAACTTCAACAACCCGGACGCGATGGTCGCGGCGCTCAAGCGCGGCGAGATCGACGCCGCCGAGGACGTCCCGGGCGCGTCGTTCACGCAGCTCGGGAAGGACACGTCGATGGAGACGGTCGAGGGCTACCAGGGCGCGATGTCCGAGCTCGCGATCAACGGCGGCGCCGGCCTGAAGAAGCCGCATCCCGCGCTGCTGGACAAGCGCGTGCGGCAGGCGATCGGCCACGCGATCGACCGCGAGACGATCGTCGACCGCGTGCTGGCCGGCCTCGGCAAGCCGTCCGAGACGCTCAGCGTGTCCCCCAACCCGGCGTGGACGCCGGCCGTCCCGCCCGAGCAGCAGCTCACCTTCGACCTCGACCGCGCGCGCTCGATCCTCGAGGACGCCGGCTACAAGGACACCGACGGCGACGGCGTGCGCGAGATGCCCGGCGGCGGGCAAGCCGCTGAAGTTCCTCTACGCCGCCCGCTCCGAGGGCGACACCGGGCCGGCGACCGCCGAGTTCATCACCGGCTGGCTGAAGGACATCGGCATCGACGACCACGGTCAAGGTCTACGACGACAGCCGCCTCACCGAGGTCGATCGGCAAGGGCGAGTACGACATGTTCGCGTGGGGCTGGACCCCGTTCGTCGACCCCGACACGATGCTCTCGTACTTCACCTGCGACCAGGTCGCGAGCGACCCCGAGGACCCGACGAACTACTACAACGACGCGAACTGGTGCGACAAGGAGTACGACCGGCTCTACCAGCAGCAGAAGGTCGAGCTCGACCCGGCCAAGCGCGAGGACCATCGTCCACGAGATGCTGCTGCGCTTCCACGACGTCGGCCGTGTACCAGGTGCTCTACGTCTACCCGGACCTGCAGGCGTACAAGAAGGGCCAGTTCGACGGGCTTCGTGCGCCAGCCGGAGAAGACCGGGCCGGTGCTGTTCTCGAACTCCTCGCCGTCGTACGCGCGGCTGGAGCTGGCGTCCGCCTCGACGGGCGGCTCGGGAGATGACGGCGGGGGCGGCGGCAGCGGCGGCCTGATCGCGATCATCGTCGCGGGCGTCGCGGTGCTGGGCGCGGGCGTGTTCTGGGCGATGCGCCGCAGGTCCGCCGACGAACGGGAGTGAGCGGCCGCTTCGTAGCCGGCAAGGTGCTGGCGTCGCTGGCGACGCTGGCGTTCGTGGTCGCGTTCAACTTCGCCCTCTTCCGCGTGATCGAGGGCGACCCGGTCGCCAACCTGTTCCGCGGGCGCAACCTGAGCGAGAGCCAGCGCGAGAACCTCCAGAAGCAGTTCGGGCTCGACGGCTCGCTCGGCACCCAGTTCGTCGCCTACGTCAAGCAGACCGCGACGCTCAACCTCGGGCGCACGTACACGACCAACGAGCCCGTCGCGTCCGAGATCGCGCGCAAGGCCGGGCCGACGATCGCGCTCGTGGGCATCTCGACGCTGCTGTCGGCGGTGTTCGGCGTGCTCGCCGGGATCGCGGCGGCGTGGCGAAGACGCAGCAAGACCGACTACTCGGTCACGACGTTCACGATGGCGACCTACTCGATGCCGGACTTCTGGCTCGGGATGCTGCTGCTGTCGCTGCTCGCGACGAGCCTCGGCCTGTTCCCGGTGGGCGGGATCGTGGACCCGAACTCCGACGCCACCGGGCTCGCGAAGCTGGCCGACCAGGCGCAGCACATGTTCCTGCCGGCGCTCACCCTGACGCTCGCCTACCTCGGCGAGTACGCGCTCGTGATGCGCTCGTCGCTGATCGACACGATGCGCGAGGACTACCTCATCCTCGCGCGCGCCAAGGGCCTGCGCGACGCGCTGGTCCGCAACCGCCACGCCGTGCCGAACGCGCTGCTGCCGGTGGTGACGCTGATCGCGATCAACTTCGGGCTCGTGCTGGGCGGCGCGATCGCGGTGGAGACGATCTTCTCCTGGCCCGGCCTCGGGCTGGCCACCTACGAGGCGCTGAAGGGCCCGGACCTGCCGATGCTCCAGGGCCTGTTCCTCGTGTTCAGCGCGGCGGTGATCGTGTTCAACTTCATCGCCGACCTGCTGTACGCCTACCTCGACCCGCGGGTGCGGACGGCATGAGCGCCGTCGCCGTCCCCTCCGCCCGCAGGATCGCGTGGACGCGCCGGCGCCGCGCGCTGGCCGGCGCCTGGAGCGAGTACCGCCGCAACGTGCCCGGGATGATCGGGCTGGCGATCCTCGTGCTCGTCGGTCGCTGATGGCGCTGGCCGCGCCGCTGCTCGCCGACCCCGACGGGCTGCGCGGGCGTCAACACGACGCAGAACCCGGCCTGGGCGCACCCGAGCGCGGAGTTCCCGCTCGGCACCGACCACCTCGGGCGCAGCGTGCTCACCCAGTTCATCTGGGGCGCGCGGATCTCGCTGCTCGTCGGGCTCGCCGCGACGCTGCTGGCGATCGTCATCGGCTCGCTCGTCGGCATCACGGCCGGCTACTTCGGCGGGCGCACCGGCGGCGCGCTGATGCGGCTGACCGAGTGGTTCCTGGTGATCCCGTTCCTGCCGCTGGCGGTCGCGCTGGCCGCCGTGCTCGGGCCGTCGATCACGAACATCATCCTCGTCATCGGGATCACCTCGTGGCCGTCCACGGCGCGGCTGATCCGCGCGCAGGTGCTGACGCTCAAGGAGCGGCTGTACGTGGACCGCAGCCGCGCGCTCGGCGCGTCGGACGCGCACGTGATGGGCCGCCACATCCTCCCCAACGTGTCGTCGCTGATCCTCGCCAACCTCACGCTCACGGTGCCGATCGCGATCCTGTCGGAGACGACGCTGTCGTTCCTCGGGCTCGGCGATCCGACGCGCGCGTCGTGGGGCAAGATGCTCCAGGAGGGCTTCGAGGCGGGGGCGCTGACGCTGCAGGCGTGGTGGTACTACGTGCCGCCGGGCCTCGGGATCATGCTCGTCGTGCTCGCCTTCACGCTCGTCGGGCAGGCGCTCGAGGAGGTCCTCGACCCACGGCTGCGGGACCAGCGCGGCATGAGCCTGCTCGAGGTCCGCGACCTGCACGTCAGCTACGCCGTCGCGGTCGGGGCCCGGTGCCGGCGGTGCGCGGCGTCGACCTCACGCTCGACGAGGGGCGAGACGCTGGGGCTGGCGGGCGAGTCGGGCTGCGGCAAGTCGACTCGCTGGCCGGGCGCGATGCTGCGGCTGCTGCCCAAGGGCACGACGGTCACGGGCGAGGTGCTGCTCGACGGCGAGGACGTGCTCGACGATGAAGCCGGGGCGGCTGCGCGCGGTGCGCTGGACGAGCATGGCGATCGTCTTCCAGGGCGCGCTGCACACGCTCAACCCGGTGCAGCGGATCGAGCGGCCAGATCGGCGAGGCGATCGCGCTCCACTCCGGCGGGCGCGTCCCGAAGGGGCGGGTCGGCGAGCTGCTCGAGCTGGTCGGCATCCCCGCGCGGCGGGCGCGCGCCTACCCGCACGAGCTCTCCGGCGGCCAGCGCCAGCGCGTGCTGATCGCGCTCGCGCTCGCGTGCGACCCGAAGCTGCTGATCGCCGACGAGCCGACCACCGCGCTCGACGTGATGGTGCAGGCGCAGGTGCTGCGGCTGCTGGAGGACCTGCAGGAGCGCCTCGGGCTGGCGATGGTGTTCATCACCCACGACCTCTCGGTGCTCGCCTCCGTGTGCCGGCGGATGGCGGTCATGTACGCCGGGCGGATCGTCGAGCAGGGCCCGAGCGCGGAGGTGTTCAGCGCCCCGGCGCACCCGTACACGCGCGCGCTGGGCGCGGCGTTCCCCGTGATCGGCGACCCGCAGTTCCGGATGCGGCCCGCCGGCCTGCCCGGCGATCCGCCCGACCCGCGCGAGCGGCCCAGCGGCTGCCCGTTCCACCCGCGCTGCCCGGCCGCCGTCGAGGCGTGCCCCTCGCTCGACGTCGAGCTGTGGGACGCCGGGCCGGCGCGCTCGGCCGCCTGCATCCACGCCCCCGGCGCGCCGGCGGTGGCGGCGCGATGAGCGACGCGCCGCTGCTCGAGGTCCGCGACCTGCGCGTCGTCGTTCGGCGACGCGCCGCGCCGTCGACGGCGTGGACCTGAGCATGCGCGCCGGCGAGATCGTCGCGCTGGTCGGCGAGTCGGGGTGCGGGAAGACGACGCTGGCGCGCTCGATCGTCGGGCCTGCAGAAGCCCGGCGCCGGCGAGGTGGTGGTGCGCGGCGAGCCGCTGCGCTACGACCGCGCGCGTCGCTGCGCGCGCACCGCCGCAGCGCGCAGATGATCTTCCAGGACCCGACCGGCGCGCTCAACGCGCGCCAGACGATCTACGAGGCGGTCGCCGAGGGG
This sequence comes from uncultured Solirubrobacteraceae bacterium, assembly GCA_963723395.1. Lineage (GTDB taxonomy): Bacteria > Actinomycetota > Thermoleophilia > Solirubrobacterales > Solirubrobacteraceae > DATFQI01. The sequence continues at coordinate 303,919 of CAVRQL010000022.1, forward strand.
ATCCGGATCCAGAAGCTGCCGGGCGACGAGGAGGCGCTCGTCGCGCAGGCGCTGTCGCAGTGCGGGCTGCGCCCGCCCGAGCGGTTCTTCACCCGCTACCCGTACGAGATCTCCGGCGGGCAGCGCCAGCGCGTGATCATCGCCGGCGCGATGGTGCTCGCCCCGTCGCTGCTGGTCGCCGACGAGCCGGTGTCGAGCCTCGACGCGTCGGTGCGCGGCGAGATCCTCGCGCTGCTGCTGAAGCTGGTCCGCGAGTCCGGCGTCGGGCGTGCTCGTCGTCACCCACGACCTCGGGCTGGCGTGGAACATCGCCGACCGCGTGGCGGTGATGTACCTCGGGCGGATCGTCGAGGAGGGCCCGGCCGAGGAGCTGCTGCTCGCGCCCAAGCACCCGTACACGCGCGCGCTGCTCTCGGTGGTGCCGGAGATCGCGCACGTGGAGCCGCAGGTGCTGGCGGGCGAGGCCCCCGACCCGTCGCGGATCCCGGCGGGCTGCCGCTTCCACCCGCGCTGCCCGCTGGTGGCCTCGGGCGAGGCGGCGAAGCTGGGGATCGAGGAGCGCTGCCGCGGCGAGGACCCGCTGACGCTGCCCGCCTGCCACGCCGTCGGGGTGATGACCGAGGCATGAGGACGCTCCCCTACCGCGACTACACCGACCCGGACGTGCTGGCGCGCGAGCGCGAGCTGCTGTTCCGGCCGGCGTGGAGCTACGCCGGCCATCTCGCCCGACGCCGGCTCCTACCTCACGACGCGGGTCGCCGAGGTGCCGGTGGTGGTCGTGCGCGACCGCGAGGGCGAGCTGCGCGCCTTCGTCAACGTCTGCCGCCACCGCGGGCGCCGAGGTGGTGTCCGGCGCCGGGCCGTGCACGACGCTGCAGTGCCACTACCACGCGTGGACCTACGGCCTCGACGGGGCGCTGCGGGCCGCCCCGCGCGCCGGCGCGGACCTGGACCGGAGCGAGCTCGGCCTGCGGCCGGTGGCCGTCGACACCTGGGGCCCGTTCATCTTCGTCAACGTCGACGCGGACGCCGCGCCGCTCGCCCAGACGCTCGGCCCGCTGCCGGACATCGTCCGCGAGCGCGGCCTCGACGTCGGCGACCTGCGGTTCCACCACCGCGTGCGAGTACGGCGTCGACGCGAACTGGAAGGTCGCGATCGAGAACTACCTCGAGTGCTACCACTGCGCCGTCGCCCACCCGGGCTTCAGCCAGGTCGTCGACGTGCGCCCGGACGAGTACGAGCTGGAGAGCCACCCGACCTTCGCCAGCCACTACGGCCACGCGCGCGAGGGCGAGGCGCAGGGGCAGTTCCACCTCGTCTGGCCGGCGCTCAAGTTCAACGTCATGCCGGCGGGCCTGGCGAACCTCTCGATCGGCCCGATGTGGCCCACGAGCCCGGGCCGCACCGACGGCTTCCTCGACTACTTCTTCGCGCCCGAGGCGACGGAGGAGTGGATCGAGACGTTCCTCGAGCTGGACGACCAGGTCGGCGCCGAGGACGCCGTGCTCGTCGCCTCCGTCCAGCGCGGGATGGCCTCGGGGATGCTCGAGGACGGCCGCCTGCTGCTCCCGAGCGAGCAGCTGATCGCGGCCTTCCAGGCGTGGGTCACGGCGGGTGTAAGGTCGGCTGGTGTCCGTACCGGCTCGCCCCCGGCTTGAGTCGATGTCACCGCCGCCCGCCGTCGCGGGCGTGGGGCCGGTGGCGGGTCCGTCGGGCGCAGCCGGCGCGATGCTGGCCCTGCAGCAGGCCGGCGGCAACCAGGCCGTCTCGCGCCTGATCAGCACCGGCGAGCTGGCGTCGAAGTGGAGCCGCGCGCACGACGCGCAGCCGTGGAGCCCGAAGCAGCCCGGCACGATGTTCCGGCTCCCGACGGCGGCGGCGATCAAGTCCATGCTCGCCGCGGGCGAGGTGCCCGAGGCCAAGATCAAGGAGTCGATCGCGACCGCGCTCACGCGCATGCGGTTCGAGAAGAAGGGCGCGCTGCTCAAGACGAAGGACCCGATCCCGGACATCATCAAGCGGCTCTTCCCCGGCCCCGGGCGTGTTCGACGAGGCGGAGTTCGCGAAGGTCGTCGACGTCGCCGACCGCAACAAGATCTACGAGCGCGCCGTCGACGCCGAGGCGAAGCTGACCGCCGGCGACAAGGCCAAGCTGAAGACGGCGATGGGGCGGGCCGACCTGATGCTCGACGACGCGATCGCCGACGACGACAACCTCAAGCAGGTGTTCGGCGACAAAGGCCGGCGCAGGCGAAGGCCAACTACGGCAAGGCCAAGACGGCGATGGCCACGCTCAAGGGCAAGATCGACACCAACGTCCACACGGACTACAACCACGACGACGAGCAGACCGGCCTCGGCGGCTGGGCGAAGTTCGCGACCCAGATGGTGCACCTCGAGCCCGACGTGGCGGCGGGCAAGGACCCGATCGAGTCCGCGCTCACGATCCTCCACGAGTGCATGCACCTCGCCGACGGCGCGATCGAGGACGACGGCGGCTACTACCCGCCGAGCGCCGCGAAGAGCGACGGCTGGGAGACGATGGACGACGACGAGAAGCTCAACAACGCCGCGCACTACGAGGAGATCCCGCGCCGGCAGCGTCGGCAAGAGCGTCTTCAAGAACGACCAGAAGTTCAAGCCGGGCATCTCCGCGGTCGAGCGGCGCGCCGATGACCTTCGAGACGGAGGTCCGGCTGGCCGCCAACCAGTACCTGCGCAAGGCGTGGGACGCCGCCGTCGACACGCACCTCGGGCTGCGCGGGATCCGCGTCGACATCGAGAAGGGCAGCACCGCGAGCTTCAACGCCAAGAAGGCGCTGATCCTCGAGATCTCCAAGGTGGCGAAGCTGACGATCCACGAGCAGAAGCCCGACGCCGCACACCATCGAGACGCTCGACGTCGTGCTGTGCGAGGGCGTCGCGCGCGTCGACCGCGATCCTCCAGGCGCTCGCGCCCAAGCAGACCGTCCCGGCCGCGCCCGGTGGCGCCGAAGACCAAGCAGGACTACGTCGACGACGTGGTCGCGGGCGCCGCCAAGGACTACGGCGCGCTCACCGGCAACCCCGCGGACGACAAGAAGCTGCTCGACTGGATGGTCGCCCACTACCAGGCCGTCGGGCTGTGAGCTCCGAGACGGTCTTCTTCGGCGACGAGGCGTTCCCGCTCGACGCCGAGAGCGTCGAGCTGGCCAACGAGCCGCATCGGCGACCTCGAGCCGCTGCGCCGGCTCACCCGCCTGCGCGAGCTGCGGGTGGTGCGCACGGACCCGCACCGCCGGCTCGAGCACTTCTTCGGCGACCTCGAGCCGCTGCGCGAGCTGTCGGAGCTCGAGGTCGTCGAGCTCCCGTACGCGCCGGTCGACGACCTCTCCCCCTTGGCGGACCTCACCGGTCTCCGCCGGCTCGACGTGTCCCACTCGGAGGCGTCCGACCTCTCGCCCCTGCGCGGGCTCACCGCGCTCGAGCACCTCGACGTCGCGTGGACCCCGGTCGCCGACCTCTCGCCGCTGCGGGAGCTCACCTGGCTGCAGGGGCTCGACGTGTCCGGCACGCAGGCGAGCGACCTCTCCCCGCTGGCGGGGCTGCACAACCTCCGCTCGCTCGACGCCCACGACCTGGCGGTCGCCGACCTCGCCCCGCTGGCCGGCCTGACCGCGCTCGAGGTCCTGCGCATGGGGACCACGGGCGCGGAGGACCTCTCGCCGCTGGCCGGGCTGCGCGCGCTGCGCGAGCTCGACGTGTCCGGCACGCGCGTGCGCGACCTGGGGCCGCTCGCGGAGCTCTCCGACCTGCGCCTGCTGATCCTGACCGGCACTCCCGTGGGCGACGAGGAGTCCGGGCGCCTCCCGGACACTGTCCGGGTGCTGCGCGACTGAGCGCCTCCGACCTTCGGAGGAGGCCGGATCGTCAGTTGGTCGGAGCCACGTCGCGACCTCGCGACGACGCGGTGGCGCCTTCCCGCTCGTAGCGTCGGCGCATGATCTCGACCAAGGACATCGCACCCGCCGTCACCGCCCCCGTGGTCGCCCTCCGGGACGTCCGGAAGGTCCACGGCGAGGGCGATGGCTCGGTCGTCGCCCTCGACGGGGTCAGCATCGGCCTCCCCTCCGGCTCGTTCACGGCGATCATGGGCCCGTCGGGCTCCGGCAAGAGCACGTTCCTGAACGTGGCCGCCGGCCTGGACCGGCCCACCTCCGGCAGCGTCGCGCTCGCCGGCACCGACCTGGAGGGGCTCAGCGAGCGCAAGCTGACGATCCTGCGGCGCGAGCGGGTCGGGTTCGTCTTCCAGGCCTTCAACCTCATGCCGTCGCTGACGGTCGCGCAGAACATCGGCCTGCCGCTGCGGCTCGACGGCCGCCGCCCCCGCCGCTCGCAGGTGCGCGAGGCCGCCGCGCGGGTCGGGCTGGGCGACCGGCTCCGCCACCGCCCTTCGCAGCTGTCCGGAGGTCAGCAGCAGCGCGTCGCGATCGCCAGGGCGCTCGTCACCCGCCCCGAGGTCGTGTTCGCCGACGAGCCGACCGGGGCGCTGGACACGCGCACCGGGCCGCGCCGTGCTCGCGCTGCTGCGCGAGGCCGTCGACGCGGACGGCCACACCGTCGTGATGGTCACCCACGACCCGACGGCCGCTGCGCACGCGGACCGGGTCGTGCTGCTCGCGGACGGGCAGATCGCCGGAAGGCTCGAGGCGCCCAGCGCCGACGAGGTCGCCGAGCAGCTCGCGCACCTGGGGAGCTGACCATGCTTCGTCTCGCCGTCCTCAGCGCCCGCGGCCGCCTCGGCACCTTCACCGGCGCCCTCGTCGCGCTCATCGCCTCCTCCGCCCTCGTGATGGCCGGCGCCATGCCGTTCGAGTCGGCGCTGCGCACCCATCCCCCCGTCGAGCGCTACGCCGGGGCGACCGCCGTCGTCACCGGGCAGCAGATCGTCGGCGCGGATCGCGACGTCCCGCTGGGCGAGCGCGCCCGCGTGGACTCCGCTCTCGCCGGCCGCCTGGGCGCCGTTCCCGGGGTCCGGGCCGCGATCGCGGACGTGTCCGCGCCGGCCCGACTCGGGAGCCGGAGCGCCGTAGCCCACGGCTGGAGCAGCGCCGCCCTGACGCCGTACGCGCTGACCGCCGGGCGCCCGCCCGCGGGAGCGGACGAGGTCGTCACCGGCTATCGCGCCAAGCTCGGCGCGCGGCTGCGCCTCTCGGGCGGCGAGGCCGCCCGCACCGTCACCGTGGTCGGCGTCGCGCGCCCCCGCCATCCCGTCCGGCAGCAGACCGCGATCTTCCTGAGCGACCCCGAGGCGGCGCGGCTGGCCGGCCACGCCGGGCGAGCCGACGCGATCGGCGTGCTCGCCGGCCCTGGCTTCGACGCCTCGCGGCTGCGTGCCGCGGCCGGCAAGGACGCCGAGGTGCTGACCGGTGACTCGCGCGGCCGAGCCGAGTACCCCGACCTCCAGGAGGCACGCACCACGCTGATCGCCGTCACCGCGTCGTTCGGCGGGCTGGCGCTGTTCATCGCGATCTTCGTCGTGGCCAGCACCATGGGCCTCTCGATCCAGCAGCGCGAGCGCGAGATCGCCCTGCTCCGGGCGGTCGCCGGGACGCCCGGGCAGATCCGCCGCATGATCGGCTGGGAGGCATTCATCGTCGGCCTCGTCGGCTCGGCGGCCGGGATCTGGCCGGGGATCGTCCTCGGCCGGTGGCTGACCGAGGGCCTGATCGACCACGAGATCGCCCCGCCCAACCTCACCGTCACCGCCGGGTGGCTGCCGATCACGGCGGCCATCGCGGGCGGCGTCCTGGCCGCGATGCTGGCGGTCCTGGCGGCCGGCCGGCGCGCCGCGCGGGTCGCTCCGACCCTCGCGCTGGCCAACGCCGCGGTCGAGCCGCGGCTGATCGGCCCCGGACGCCTGATCGGCGGGCTGATCGCGCTGGCCGGCGCCGCGCCGCTGTTCGCCGTCTCGACCACCACCGGCAGCCCGGAGACGGCGGCGGCGACCTCCGAGATGACGGCGCTGTTCCTCGTCGCGGCGGCCGGCTTCCTCGGCCCGATCGTGGCGCGCCTGGCCGCCGTGGTCCTCGGGCCGCCGCTCGCGGGGCTGTCGCACGTCGGCGGCTTCCTGGCGTCGGCCAACCTGCGCACCGCCGCGCGGCGCTTCTCGTCGGCCAGCACGCCGCTCGTGCTCACGGTCGGCATGAGCTGCACGCTGCTGTTCAGCTCCACCACCACCGACCACGCCGTCACTCAGGAGCGCCGCGCGGGCCTGGCGGCCGACCTGGCCGTCACCGGCGCCGGCGGGGTGGCGCCGGCCGCGCTCGCGGACGTGCGCGCCACGCCCGGCGTGCGCTCGGCGGTCGCCGTCACCCCCACCACGCTCGGCCCGAGCCTCGGGGACTCCGACGACGTGCTCCCCGCCGCGATCCTCAGCGGCGGCCGGGGCGGCGGGTTCGACGCCGGGGTGACCGCCGGGTCGCTCGCCGACCTGCACGGCGACACGATCGCGCTCGGGAGCCGGCGCGCCGAGAGCGCGCACGCCGGGATCGGCGACGAGGTGCCGGTCGTGCTCGGCGACGGGACGCGCGCCCGCGCCACCGTGGTGGCGATCTACTCCCGCTCGCTGGCGTTCGGCGACGCGCTGCTCGCCCCCGAGCTCGCGGACGGCCACCAGACCGACCGGATGCTGGGGACGATCCTCGTCGAGACGAGCGAGCCGGCCGCCGTCGCGCGGCGCCTGGAGGCGCTGGCGCACCGGTACCCCGGCCTGCAGGTGGGCGACCGCGCCTCGCTGACCACCGCGAGCGACGCCGATCGCGAGGCGAACCGATGGCTCGGCCCGATCTTCGTCGGGATCATCTTCGCCTTCACGTCGATCGCGGTCGTCAACACGCTCGCGATGATCGCCCTGCAGCGCGGCCGCGAGCTGGCGCTCCTGCGGCTCGTCGGCGGGACGCCGGGCCAGGTGCGCTCGATGGCGCGCTGGGAGGCCGCCCTGATCGTCACGATCGGGCTCGGCCTCGGGCTGGCCATCGCCGCGACGGCGCTGCTGCCGCTCAGCCACGCGCTGACCGGCAGCCTGCGCCCGCACGTGCCCCTCGACCAGCTCGGCGCGATCCTCGGCGTCTCGACCGTGCTCGCCCTGCTGGCCCTGGCGCTGCCCACGCGCCGGGCGCTGCGCGCGCGCCCGGTCGAGGCGATCGGGGTGGGCGAGTAGCCGGCGCTCAGTCCATGCCGAGCCCTCGCCGCCCCGTCTCGTTCAGCTGCTCGGGCTGGAAGCGGTCGGGCCAGGTGCGCTCGTAGTGCTCCTCGGGGAAGTCGCTCGGGCTGTCGCCGGCGAGGAAGGCCTCGCGGAGGCCGGCGGCGTAGCGCTCGTTGCGCGGGCACCACGGCGCGGCCGGGATGTACATGACGTTGCCCCAGCCCTGCTGGTCGCGGACCGGCGCGACGCTGTGGACCACGTCGCAGTGCCACCACACCGAGTCGCCGGCCCGCACGTCCGGGATGGCGCTGAGCGCGCGCATGAGCAGCGGGTGCCACTGCTCGATGGCGGGGAACACCCGGCTGACCGTGGTGCCGCACATGTCGTCCTCGGCCACGTCGGACAGCAGCGGGCGCAGCATCAGGTAGGCCATCGCCTCGGGGATCGGCACGGTGTGCAGCACGCCCTGGTCGCTCGCCATGTCCGACAGCGCGGTCCACCCCTGGAAGGTGCGGAACACGGAGGTCATCGTCGTGCCGGGGTACTGCGGCCCGTCGGTGCGGTGCGAGGCGTCCCACGGGTCGTACTGCTCGACCGAGCCGTCGAACAGGTGGCGGAACGCCCGCTGGTTGGCGCTCGTCATCCACAGGTCCAGCGTGCCGGGATCGAGGTGCGCGCCGAGGCCGTCGGAGTTGGCGCCCGGCGGGCGGCGCCGGATGCGGTCGGGGTAGAGCGAGTCCCGGTCGGGGTCGAACCACTGCGTGCCGCCGGACTCGTACGTCCACTGCCGGTTGAGGAACGACTGGACGCGCGCCATGCGGTCGCTCTGGCGCGCCTCCATCTGCGCCTTCGACCAGTACACGGGATAGATCTCGGGGCGCGAGCCGACGCTGCCGAAGAAGTCGTCGGCCGGCCCGCTGTAGTCGTCGAAGAAGCCGTTGCGCTCGACGTAGTCGAGGACGTCCTGGTCCCAGGCGAGCGCCTGCTCGTGCTCGAAGTGGCCGCGGATGACGACGCAGCCGCGACGATGCAGGTGCTCGACCGCCTCCGGCGAGACCGTGCCGGCCTCGATGTCGGCGTAGTCGATGACCGGCCAGATCGTCTCGCCGCGCCGCTTGGCGTCCTCGATCTCGGCCACGCGCTCGGCGATCTGCGCCTCGACGGCGGCGAAGACCTCCTCGACCGTGCGGCCCGAGGCCTCGATGCGGGCGCGGATGGCGGCCTTGATCTCGCGGGTCGCGGCCTCGAGGTCCTCCGGCGTGCTCTCCCAGTGCGGGAGCGGCGGGGCCTGCGTGCTCGAAGTGGCGGACATGGCTCTCCTCTAGGAAGGACTCGTTACTAGAACCGCAAGGTAGCAACCGGTGCAGCATTTAGGCAAGAGTCCTTCCTAGAATGCCCGGAGTGGCCCCGACCAAGCCGACGCTCGAGCTGCTCCGCTCGCTCTCCGACGAGCACGTGCTGCGGGCGCTGATGTCGCAGCGGCAGGCCACCCGCGCCGAGATCGCCGCCGCGACCGGCCTGTCCAAGCCCACCGTCTCGGAGAGCGTGCGGCGCCTGAGCGCGAGCGGATCGGTGGTCGACACCGGCGAGCGGACCACCGGGCGCGGCCGGGTCGGCACCTACTACGCGCTGCCGGCCACGGCGGGCCGGGCGCTCGTGGCGAGCCTCGCGCCGGAGGGGATCGCGGCCGAGGCCGTCGACGTCTACGGCCAGGTCGTCGCGCGGGCGGTGGCGCCGGTGACCCGCTCGCCGGGCGCCGGGCAGGTGGCGCGGACGCTCAGGGACGTCGCCGGCGAGGTGGCCGACGGGCCGTTCCGGCTCGCCGTCGTCAGCGCCGCCGATCCCGTGGACCGGGAGAGCGGGCGGCTCGTCGAGCTGCCGGACGCGCCCTTCCTGCTCGGCGAGCTCGACGCGCCGGCGGTGCTGGCCGAGCTGGTCGAGGGTCCCGTCACCGTGGACAACGACGTCAACTGGGCGGCCCGCGCCGAGCACGCTCACGGGCGCGCGGCCGGCGTGCGCGACTTCGTCTACCTGTTCCTCGGCGAGGGCCTCGGCTGCGCGGTGCTCGCCGACGGCGAGGTCCGGCGCGGTCACGCCGGGCTGGCCGGCGAGGTCGCCCACCTCGTGACGGTCGGCCCCGACGGGACGGCGATGCGGCTGACGGACGTCTTCGCCGCCCTCGGCCTCCGCCGTCCCGGCTCCACCGCGATCGACGTGCCGGCGCTGCTGCGGGCCGGCGCCGAGGTACGCGACGCGCTCGCCCGCGCCGTGGCCGGGGTCCTCTCGGCCGTGGTCGCGCTGACCGATCCGGCGCTCGTGCTGGTCGGCGGGTCGTGGGGCCGGGATCCGGCCGTGCTCGCGGCGGTGGCGCGCGAGTTCGCGGACGCGCCGCGCTCCGTCCCGGTGGAAGCCGGCCGCGGTCGACGGCGAGCCGGCGCTCGCCGCGGCCCGCGAGACCGCGCTCCGGCAGCTGCGCGACGCCGTCGTCGGCGCCACGCGCGAGTAGGCTGACGAGGTGGCCGCCGACGACGCCCGGATGCTCGAGCTCGCGGGGCGCGAGGTGCGCATCACGAGCCCGGACAAGGTCCTGTTCGGCGAGCGCGGCGAGACGAAGCTCGACCTCGTGAACTACTACGCCGCGGTCGCCGAGCCGCTGATGCGCACGATGGGCGGCCGGCCGGTGCTGATGCAGCGCTTCCCGCAGGGCGCGAGCGGCAAGGGGTTCTTCCAGAAGCGCGTGCCCGACAACGCGCCGGAGTGGCTGGAGACGACCACGGTGCAGACCGTCAACGGCACGCCGTCGCGGGCGCTGGTGGCCGCCGACGTCGCGCACGTCGCGTGGGCGGTCAACCTCGCGTGCCTCGGGCTTCCACGTCTGGCCGTCGCCGCGCCGACGACCAGGAGCACGCCGACGAGCTGCGGCTGGACCTGGACCCGCAGCCGGGCACCGGGTTCAAGGAGGCGGTCGCGGCCGCGCACGAGCTGAAGGCGCTGCTCGACGAGCTCGGCATCGCCGCCTACCCGAAGACGACCGGCAACCGCGGGCTGCACGTGTACGTCCGGCTGCAGCCGCGCTGGGACTCCTACGAGGTGCGCTCGGCCGCCGTGGCGGCGGCGCGCGAGCTGGAGCGCCGGCGCCCGGACATCCTCACCGCGGCGTGGTGGAAGGAGGAGCGCGGCGAGCGGATCTTCGTCGACTACAACCAGAACGCGCCGCACAAGACGGTCTTCGGCGCGTGGTCGGCGCGCGCCCGCAAGGGCGGGCAGATCTCGACGCCGCTGCGCTGGGAGGAGCTCGACGACGTCGATCCGAACGCGCTGACGCTGGCGACCGTGCCCGACCGCCTCGCGAGCGACGGCGATCCCTGGGAGGGGATCGACGCGGCGCCGCAGTCGCTGGAGCCGCTGCTGGAGCTGCACGAGCGCGACCGCGCGAACGGCCTGCACGACGCGCCGTGGCCGCCGGTCTACCCGAAGCAGCCCGACGAGCCGCCGCGGGTCGCCCCCAGCCGCGCCCGCAAGGACTGACCGCGCTCAGCCGGAGGGGTGCTGCACGTACCACTCGACGAAGCGGGTGCAGCGGCCCTCCGCGTCGAAGTCGAGCTCGAAGAGGTTCGAGAACACGGCGCCCGTGTCCGAGTAGCGCGTCTCCCCCTTCGCGATGGCCGAGCTCCCGTCGATCGTGCGCGGGGGCGTAGGACGCCTCCCAGCTCGACGGGTCGTCGCGGTCGCCGAGCCACGAGGCCACGATCGCGTCCGCGCCGGTCAGCGGCTCGTCGTAGGGGTGGTACGCGTAGCTGGCGTCGTCGGCGAACAGCGCGCGGATCGCGGCCTCGTCGTAGCTGCGCCAGGCGGCGACGTAGGCGTCCAGCCACTCCTGCACCTGCGCTCGGGTCGGCATGCGGGACAGTCTCCCGGTCAGAGCTGCGTGACGTCGGTCGGCAGGCCGAGCAGGAGCCGGCCGGTCAGCTCCCAGGTCGCGGGCGCGACGAGCATGTGCTGGGCGGCCACGTTGACGTCGCGCATGCGGCGCTGCAGCGGGCTCGCGGCGTAGATCGCGGTCCCGCCGCCGAGCCGGAAGGCGGTCTCGGTGGCCTGCACGCCCACCGTCGCCGCGTGGGTCGCGGCGAGGCGCAGGCCCACGCGGCCGCCCTCGCCGACGCTCCCGCCGGCGACGGCGCGCTCCCACGCCTCGCCGATCGCGTCCTCGAGCAGCGCGCGGGCCGCGCGCAGGGCGGCCTCGGCGCGGGCGACCTCGGCCTGCACGGTCGCGCGCTCGGCCAGCGTCCGCCGCCCGCCGGTGGGCACCTTCCCGCCCGCCATCGCGACGAGGTCGCCGAGCGCGCCGCGCCCGATCCCGAGGCAGACGGACGAGATGGCCAGCGCCAGCAGCCCGAACAGCGGGAACGCGTACAGCGGGCCGGTCTGCACCGGCGCGTCGGTGAGCACCGAGGCGCTGTGCTCGGCCGGGACGTGCACCCCGTCCAGCTCGATGTCGTGGCTGCCGGTGCCCTGCAGGCCCATCACGTGCCACGTGTCGTGGATCGTGAACTCGCCGCGGGCGCGAGGAGCAGCCGCGGCGCGCCGTCGACGAGGCAGCCGCCCATCAGCCAGTCGGCGTGCCGGCAGCCGCTCGCGAACGGCCACCGGCCGCTCACGCGGAACCCGCCGCGCTCGGGGACGGCGCGTCCCTTGGGCGCGAACACGCCGGCGACGATCGTCCCCGGGCCGGAGAAGATCTCGCGCGCGGCGTCCTCGGGCAGGTAGCCGGCGACCAGCCCGCTCGTCGCCGCGACGGCGACGCACCAGGCGGCCGCCGCGTCGGCCTCGGCGAGCGTCTGCACCGCGCCGGTGAGCACCGAGGGGTGCGCCTCCCGGCCGCCCGCCGCGGCCGGGACGCACAGGCCGAACAGCCCGGCGTCCCGCAGCGCGGCGACCAGCGGATCCGGCAGGCGGCGCTCCTGCTCGGCCTGCTCGGCGAGCCCGGCGGCGAGGTCGCACGCCGCGGCGAGCGTCTCCTCCATCCGGCGGAGTCTCGCAGTCCTCCTAGCCGGCCGGCACCGCCTCGAAGGACTGGGCGCCGGAGCAGTTCACGAACGTGATCGTGTTGCTCCAGATGTCGTACTGGGAGTCGAAGTACGACATCCCGAGGGTGCCGGTGACCTTGCCGGCCTGCTGGGCCGTGTTGGTCACCTTGTAGTTGATCGAGCGGGAGCCGCCGGTGACGATCTGGTTGAGCGAGATGCCCGACTGGGCGACGGTCGCGTCGGTGCCGATCGTCCACGGGCCCGGGACCACGAACGGCTCGTAGGAGAGCCCGGTCCGGAACGTGCCGCCGTTCTCGAGGCAGTAGATCGGGACCAGCGGGGGCTTGGTGATCTGCATCTGCCCGCCGGCGACGGTGAGCTCGAGGTCGTCGTAGGCGCCCTCGTCGCCCATCCGGCCGACCCAGCGGTCGGAGCCGGGCTGCTGCGGGGGCTGCCCGCCGGGCGTGGGGCCGCCGGGCGCCGGCTGGTCACCGGACGGGAGCTGGAAGCCGACCTTCTTCTTCGCGATGACCGTGCGGCCGTCGGGGCGGCGGAGCCGCAGCTTGAGCGTCCCGCGGCCGCCGGCGTCGCGCAGCGCCGACACGGCGTCCGAGCCGAAGCGGAGCTTCACGGCGGTCACCGAGCGCTTGGGGAGCTTGACCTTGCGCGAGGCCACGCGTGCGGCCGCGGGCGGTCACCTTGGCGGTGCCGCGGAGCACGGAGCGGCTCGAGTTGGCGACCTCGACGGTCGCCTTCCCGGCCTGGGAGACGGTGGAGGGGTTGGGGCTGATCTTCACCTGCGCGGCCTGCGCCGAGGCGGGCAGGACGACGATGCCGAGAATGGGGAGGAGGAGGAGGCGTTTCATCGCCGCCGACTCTGCAGCCTTCCCGGCACCCCTGCATTCGGGATAACCGCACAGCCGTACTACGCCGGGTACGACACCGAGTGCGTGTCGGTGAACGCCAGGATCCCCTCCTCGCCCATCTCGCGGCCCATGCCGCTCTGGTTGAAGCCGCCGAACGGCGCGCGCTCGTCGAGGAACGGCGCGTTGTGCGCGTTGACGAACGTGGTGCCGGTGCGCAGCTGGGCCGCGACGCGCCCGGCGTGCTCGGGGTCGGAGGACCAGACCGACGAGCACAGCCCCGACCAGGTGTCGTTGGCCTGGGCGATCGCGTCCTGCTCGTCGTCGAACGGGATGATCGGGAGCGTCGGGCCGAACTGCTCCTCGGTGACGATCCGCGCGTCGCGCCGCGGGTCGAGGACGAGCGACGGGCGCATGAACTGCCCGCGGGCGAACGCGGCGTCGTCGACCGCCTCGGCGAGCTCGCGCACCTCGCCGCCGTCGCGCGCCTCCGCGAGCAGCTCGTCGACGTAGTCGCGCTGGCGCGCGCTGTTCAGCGGCCCCATCGTGGCGTCGGCGTGCAGGCCCGGGCCGACCTTCTGCGCGCCGACCGCGCCGCTCAGGCCCTCCACGACCGCGTCGTAGTGGGAGCGGTGGACGTACAGCCGCTTCATCGCCATGCACACCTGACCGGTGGTCAGGAAGGCGCCGACGTACAGCTTGCCGATCGTCTCCTCGGTCACCTCGGCGTCCGCGAGCACGATCGCGGGGTCGTTGCCGCCCAGCTCGAGCAGGACCCGCGTGAGGTTGTCGGCGCACATCGCCATGATCCGCTTCCCGCCCGCGACGCTGCCGGTGAAGCCGACCTTGCGCACGCGCGGGTCCTGGATCAGCACCGGGCCGAGCACGGCGTCGTGGCCGGAGACGACGTTGAGCACGCCCGGCGGCAGCTCGGCGGCGATCAGCTCGATCGTGCGCACGAACGCCAGCGGCGTCGTCGGCGGCGCCTTGACGACGACCGTGTTGCCGGCCACCAGCGCCTGCGGGAGCGAGGCGGCGAGGATCGCCAGCGGCCAGTTGAACGGGACGATCAGGCTCACCACGCCGAGCGGCAGGTAGGAGACCTGCGTGCGGAACGGCGGGGCCGGCAGCTCGCGCACCGCCGGCCACCGCGTCGGCCAGGCCGGCCGCGAGCTCGAAGCGGTTCTCGAGCACGTGCATCTCGATGTCGCACTCCGAGCGGACCTTGCCGTTCTCGCGCGACAGCAGCTCGATCCGCTCGTCGTTGTCGGCGGCCAGCGCGCCCAGGCTCGCCCGCACCTGCGCGGCGCGCTCGTGCGCGCCGAGCGCGGCCCACGCCGGGAAGGCCTCGTGCGCCGCGGCGACGGCGCGGCGCGCCTGGTCCTCGTCCGCCGCGGCCGCGTGGCCGACCACGCGCTCCGGGTCGGCGGGATCGTGCACGGCGAAGGTCTCGGCCGCGTCCTCGTGCGCGCCGCCGATGTACAGCCCGGTACGGATCTCCGATCCGTGAAGCGTGTCGCTCACGTCCGCCCTCCAGTGCGATTGGACGCTACGTTGGGCCGCCCCGTCCGAGCGAGGAGGACCCTGTGAACAGGTTCGAACAGGCGATCTACGATTGCATGATCCCGACCGCGCAGCTGCTCGAGGAGACGACCAAGCCGCTGCACCGCGCCATGCTCCTGAACTTCTGGCGCCACGTCCACCTCGAGGGCGCCGGCGACTTCGACCGGATCGTCGCGCCGGACATGATGGTCGACGAGCCCGTCTACCGGGTCACGTGGGGCGCCAACCCGGCGGTCATCACCGGCAAGGACGGCGTGCTCGCGTTCTACAACAGCGTCGGCGAGTCGGTCCTGTGGCACTCCGACGACCGCCTGTCGGTCGCCGACTGGGGCGTGTGCGACGAGATCACCTTCCACCAGCTCGCGCACGGGGCCGACCTGCGCGCCGTCGGCTACGAGGTCGAGCAGGACGACGCGCTCTACCACGTGTCCAGCCGGCAGGCGTTCATCTGGCCCTACGACGACCGGGCGCGGCTGGCCGGCGAGCACCTCTACGAGGACAAGACCAGCCTCGAGATCGAGGAGGTCGGCCCCGACGAGGCGATCACGCCCGCGCGGGTCCGCGAGATCCACCGCGAGCAGCTCGGCAAGCTCGAGGCCGAGCGCGGCGAGAGCTTCTGGGTGCTGGAGACCGTGTCGGCCTAGGCCGACTGGCGGGCGCGCGCCGCGGCGGCGATCAGCTCGGCGCAGGTCTCGAGCTCGATCGCCGTCGAGTCCAGCACGAGGTGGTAGTGCCGCGGGTCGGTCGGGGTCGGCGCCGTAGAGGTGCTTGACGTAGGCGTCGCGCGCCCGGTCGGCGTCGCGCCGGGTGTTCTCCGCGTCGGCCTCCTCGGCCGCGCCGATCCGGACGGCCTGGGCGGCCCGCGCCTCCTCGGGCCCCTGGAGGCGCACGTGCAGCGCCGCCGGGAGGTCGGGGATCACGAGCGCCGCGGCGCGGCCGAGGATCACGGCGCCCGACTCCGCGCGCTCGCAGATCACGCGCTCGGCCTCGATCCTGAAGGTGTGCTGGTCGAGCGGGTCGGGGGGCGGCGCCCAGCCGACGCCCATCGAGACGTGCGCGAACGCGGCGAGCACGCGGCCGAGGCCGTGCTCGGAGCGCTCGTCGCGGGCGAGCGCCTCCTCCAGCGGGACGGCCAGCTGGCGTGACACCTCGACCGGGATCGCGCGGTCCAGGAACGGCACGTCGAGCAGCTCGGCGACGCGCGGGCCGACGACGGAGCCGCCGGCCCCGAAGGCGGCCGAGAGCGTGACGACCGGAGCGGGCACGCTGGCAGGGTAGTGCGCCTGTACGCTCGCGCGATGGCCGATCCGGAGCGGGTGCCATGGTGGCGCGACGCGGTCATGTACGAGGTCTACATCCGGAGCTTCGCGGACGGCGACGGGGACGGGATCGGCGACCTCCCCGGGCTGCGCTCGCGGCTGCCGTACCTGCATGAGCTGGGCGTCGACGGGATCTGGATCACGCCGTGGTACCCGTCGCCGATGAAGGACGGCGGCTACGACGTCAGCGACTACGTCGGCATCGACCCGCTGTTCGGCACGCTCGACGACGCGCGCGGCCTGGTCGAGGACGCGCACGCGCACGGCCTCAAGGTGATCGTCGACTTCGTCGCCAACCACACCTCCGACGAGCACGCGTGGTTCCAGGAGGCGCTCGCCGCCGGCCCGGGCAGCGACGCGCGCCACCGCTACCACTTCCGCGACGGCAAGGGCCCGGACGGCGACCGAGCCGCCCAACGACTGGCCGAGCGCGTTCGGCGGGCCGGCCTGGATCGCGCGTCGACGGACGGCCAGTGGTACCTGCGCCTCTTCGCTCCCGAGCAGCCGGACCTCAACTGGGACGACGAGCGCGTCCGCGCGGACTTCGAGGACATCCTGCGCTTCTGGCTGGACTTCGGGCTCGACGGCCTGCGCATCGACGCCGCGCCGGGCCTGGCCAAGGAGCCCGGGCTGCCCGACTTCCACCTCGTCGAGAACCTCTTCCAGCCGGTCACGTGGAGCGGGTCGCCGCTGTGGGACGTCGAGGGCGTGCACGACATCTACCGCTCGTGGCGCGCCATCGCCGACGGCTACGACGGCGACCGCATGTACGTCGGCGAGGTCGTGGTCAACGGGCCGGAGCGGCTCGCCCGCTACATGCGCCCGGACGAGCTGCACACCACCTTCAACCTGGACTTCCTCAAGAGCTCGCTCGACCCCGCGGAGCTGCACGCCACGATCGACGCCACGCTGGCCGCCGTCGCCCGCGTCGGCGCGCCCGCCACCTGGACGCTCTCCAACCACGACGAGACCCGGCACGTCACGCGCTACGGCCGGGAGTACACCGGCGTGCCGCTGCCGCCGCCGTACCCGTTCCCGCCCACCGACCTCGAGCTGGGGACGCGCCGCGCCCGCGCGATGCTGCTGCTGATGCTCGCGCTGCCGGGCTCGGCGTACCTGTACTTCGGCGAGGAGCTGGGCCTGTGGGAGGTCGAGGACCTCCCCGACGACGCGATCGAAGACCCGATCTGGGAGGGCTCCGGGCACACCATCCGCGGCCGCGACGGGTGCCGCGTGCCGCTCCCGTGGTCCGGCGCCGAGCCGCCGTTCGGGTTCACCACCGGGGAGCCGTGGCTGCCGCAGCCGGCGGCCTGGCGCGAGCTGACCGCCGAGGCGCAGGCCGGGCCGCGACGACTCGATGCTCGCCTTCTACCGCGAGGCGCTCGCCCTCCGGCACGCCCACCTGGCCGGCCGCGAGCTGCCGCTGGACTGGCTGCCCGGCGACGGCCTCGCGTTCTCCCGCGGCGGGGCCTTCTCGTGCGCCGCCAACTTCACCGCGGAGCCGCAGCCGCTGTCCGGCGAGGTCCTGATCGCCAGCGGCGTCGGCGGACGACGGACGGCTGCCGCCCGGCGCCGCGGCCTGGCTCCGCCCCGGCTAGACGCCGTCGCGCGGGAAGCGCAGCTCCCAGGTGCGGCGGCGGAAGCGCTCGCCGTCCTCGAAGGCGTCGAGGCGCTGGGTGACCACGAACTCTTCGGCCGTGGCGGTCATGCGCGAGTCGGTCTGCACGCACGTCTGCCACGCGCCGCGCCCGAGCGCGGTCGTGCAGTGGACGTGGACCTCGGCGGACAGCGGGTCGCCGTCGGTGATCCGGTAGGTCGTCACGTTGGTGTCGTACATCTCGGTGCCGGCCTCGACGAGCCGGCGGCGCCCGCCGACGTCCCACTCGAAGCGGATCTCGTGCGCGCCGGTGGCGATGTCGTGCGTGTGGGTGCGGTTGGTCGCGCCCGGCTCGAGCACCTCGGTGACGGGCGGCTCGGCCTGCTCGGGCGGCTCGAAGCGCGGCTGCGGGTCGTCGCGCGGCTCGCGCTCCGGGAGCAGCAGCCGGCCGCCGTGCATGGTGAGCGTGACGGGCTCCGGCGAGGGCCACGCCCACGGCCAGTAGACGGTCGACACCGACACGCGCAGCGCGTGGCCGGCGGGGACGACGTGGGCGATCGCGTCGAGGCGGACGCGGACGTCGTAGCGGCGGCCGGGCTCCAGCGGCTCGATGTGCTCGTGCGAGTCGCGGTGCGTGAGGTTGAGCAGGCCGCGGGTGACGAGCAGCGACTCGCCCTCCGGCGCGACCGCGCACAGCCGGACGGCCACCAGCGCGCTCGGCCGGTCGACCTCGAGCGACAGCTCGACCTCCGGGAAGCCGAGGATCTCGACTTGCTCCTCCTGCGGCGGGAGCGTGAACGACAGCGAGCGGCCGTCCTCGGCGCGCTGGTCGGTCGGCCAGTCGCCCTGGCCGCCGTCCGGGCACCACGCGCCGCCGTCCTGGCCGGCGGACTCGGGGCTGCGGTGGCGCGCCGGTCCGCCCAGCTCGAAGGCTCGCGTCGTGACCGACGGCGGCGGCCACGCCGGCTCGGCCACCCACCGGCCCGGGCCGCGTCGCGTGGTGGCCGGCCGGCGGCACCCAGTCCTGCATCCAGGCGAGCAGCTTCGGCTCGTCCATCACGCCGTTCTCGCGGCCCTTGAGCCAGTGGTCGAACCAGCGCACGCACTCCTGCAGGAAGCCGATCACCGGCCCGGGCTCGCCGTCCTGCGGGAAGGCGTGCGACCACGGGCCGATCAGCCCGCGGCACGGCCCCGGCAGGCCCTCGACGAGCCGCGGGACGGCGTTGGAGTACCCGTCCGCCCAGCCGCCGACCGCCAGCACGGCGGCCTCGATCGCGCCGTAGTCCTCGCACACCGAGCCCTGCTTCCAGTACGCGTCGCGGCGCTGGTGGCCGAGCCAGGCGCCGACCATCGGCTCGATGCGGTCCAGCCGCTCCAGCCACGTGTCGCGCCAGCCGTCGCCGACCGCCGCGGGGTCGGGCGGCATCGCGCACAGCGTGAGCATCGTCGCCGCCCACTGGAGCATGTCGACGCCGAGCACGCAGCCGCCGACGTAGTGCACGTCGTCGGCGTAGCGGTCGTCGGTCGAGCACATGGTCACGACCGCCTTCAGCGCCGGCGGGCGGCGGGCCGCGACCTGCAGGCCGTTGAACCCGCCCCAGGAGATGCCGATCATCCCGACCTCGCCGCTGCACCACTCCTGCGCGGCGAGCCAGGCGATCACCTCCAGCGCGTCGTCCTGCTCCTGCGGCGAGGTACTCGTCGTCGAGCAGCCCGTCCGAGTCGCCGCTGCCGCGGAGGTCGACCCGCACGCCGGCGAAGCCGTGGTCGGCGAAGTACGCGTGGTGGCGGTGGTCGCGCGCCGCGAACGCGTCGCCCTTGCGGTACGGGATGTACTCGAGGATGGCCGGGACGGGCTCCGGATCGTCCGGCAGCCACAGCCGCGCCGCGAGCCGCGTGCCGTCGGCCAGCGGGATCCAGACGTGGTCGACCCTGCGCATTGACGCACTCTACGGGCCCGCAGAGATCCACGACGAGGGCCGAGTGGTCGCTGAGGCCCGCGCGCCGCCAGTCGTGCGCGTAGGCGGCGCCCGCCGGCTCGAGGCCGTGCACGAGCACGTGGTCCAGGCGCCAGCCGCCGCGGTCGCGCGCGAAGGTCCAGCTGGCCGAGCGGTCGCCGTAGCCGTGCAGCGAGCGGAAGGCGTCGACCCAGCCGGCGTCGCGCAGCGTGCGCACGAGCGCGCGCTCGGCGCGGTCCCAGCGCTCGCCGCGCTCGGGCCGCAGCCGCCCGGCGCTGTCGTGGGCGAACGTCAGGACCTCGCCGTCGGGCAGCTCGCGGCGCGGCGTGTTGAGGTCGCCGCACAGGATCCGCGGGCTGCGCGGCTCGGCTTCGAGGTAGGCGGCGACGGCCTCGTGGGTGCGGATCTTCGCGAGCTCGGGCGCGGGCGCGATCGGCGAGTGGAGGTTGACGACCTCGACGCCTCCCAGGCGCAGCACAGGACGCGCTCCGGCCACGGGACGTCCGGGGACGGCAGGCGCTCGAGCGGCCCGCGCGCCGCGGTCAGCACGCCCAGCTCGCGGCGCCCCGAGGCCGGCCCGCCGAGCGCGCACTCGATCGCGGCGTAGCCGGCGGCGCGCAGCGCCGCCTCCCACTCGGGCAGGGTCCGCTTCGTCACCTCCTGCAGCGCGACGACGTCGGCGTCGCACGCGGCGACGACCTCGGCCTGCTCGGCCTGCCGGCGCACGCGGCCGGCGACGTTCCAGGTGACGAGGCGCACGCCGCGAGGGTAGGTCGGGAAGTCGCATGGATCGAGGTCGCGGAATGGCCCGGTGCGCGCGCAGCGCCCGATCGTCCTGCTGCACGAAGGGCTCGGCTCGGTCGGGCTGTGGCGCGACTTCCCGGCGCGCGCTGGCCGGCGCCACCGGCCGCCGCGTGATCGCCTACTCGCGCCACGGCCACGGCCGCTCGGGCCCGCCGCCGCGGCCGCGCACGCCGGACTTCTTCCACGAGGAGGCGCTCGAGGTGCTGCCCGCGCTGCTGCGCGAGCTGGGGCATCGAGGAGCCGCTGCTCGTCGGCCACAGCGACGGCGCCTCGATCGCCCTCGTCCACGCCGCGCCATCACCCCGTCGAAGGGCTGGTGCTGATGGCGCCGCACGTGTTCGTCGAGGACATCACCGTGGCCGGCATCCGGGAGACGCGGGAGGCGTACGAGCGCGGCGGGCTGCGCGAGCGGATGGCGCGCCACCACGACGACCCGGACGCCGCCTTCCACGGCTGGTGCGACGTCTGGCTCGACCCGGCGTTCCGCACCTGGAGCCTCGAGGCCGACGCCGCGCTGCTCGACTGCCCGGTGCTGCTGATCCAGGGCGCGGACGACGAGTACGCGACGCTGGAGCAGCTGGACCGCATCGAGGCCGCGTGCGCGGACCGGTGGAGCGGCTGGTCGTGCCCGGCGGGCACAGCCCGCACCTGGAGCAGCCCGAGGCGGTGCTCGACGGCGATCAGCCGCGCATCGGCCGCACCGCGACCGTGACGCGCGAGAAGGCGACGGTCGTGCCGTCGTCGTCGGTCGCCTCGACCGACCACACCCACGCGTCGTCGCCGCGCACGACGACCCTGGCCTCGGCGTGGATCGTGCCCGAGGTCACCGGCGACGTGACCGTGGTGTCGTTGGAGAGGCCCATCGCCATGAAGCCCTCCGGCATCACCGCGACCCACGTCCCCGTCGAGGCCGTGGCCTCCGCCAGCGCGGCGAGCACGCCCCCGTGGACGGCGCCGTGCGCGCCGAGCAGCTCCTCGCGGACGGGGACGCGGGCGGTGACCACGCCCTCCTCGCGCGCGCTCGAGGTCCATGTCGAGGCCGTAGGTCGAGTCGAAGCCCTCCTCGAAGGGCACGGGCGGGGTGAACTCCACGGGTCGCGAGCCTAGCTATGGGAGGATCCGCGGCCGTGACCAGCATCCCCACGAGCCTCGTCGGCTCCTACGCCCAACCTGACTGGCTGATCGACCGCGCGAAGCTCCGTGGGCGCTTCCCGCCGCGCGTGCGCGCGACCGAGCTGTGGCGCGTCGACCCGCAGTACCTCGAGGAGGCCCAGGACGACGCGACGCGCGTCGCGATCGCCGACCAGGAGCGCGCCGGGCTGGACGTCATCACCGACGGCGAGATGCGCCGGGAGAGCTACTCCAACCGCTTCGCGACCGCGCTGGAGGGCGTCGACGTCGACAACCCCGGCACGGCGCTGGACCGCTCGGGCCACCCCAACCCGGTGCCGCGCGTGGTCGGGCCGATCGCGCGCCGGCACCCCGTGCAGGTGCGCGACGTCGAGTTCCTGCAAGGCGCACACGAGCCGGCAGACGAAGGTCACCGTGCCGGGCCCGTTCACGATGTCCCAGCAGGCGCAGGACGACTACTACGGCGACCCGGCCGCGGTCGGCGCCGGCTACGCCGACGCGGTGCGCGCGGAGATCCTCGACCTGTTCGCGGCGGGCGCCGACATCGTCCAGGTCGACGAGCCGTACATGCAGGCGCGCCCGGATGCCGCGCGCGAGTACGGGCTCGACGTCCTCAAGCGCGCCACCGACGGCCTGCCCGGCACCGTCGCCGTGCACATCTGCTTCGGCTACGCGGCGATCATCCACGAGCGGCCCGAGGGCTACTCGTTCCTGCCCGAGCTGACGGCCACCGACTGCGACATGGTGAGCATCGAGACGGCGCAGTCCGGCCTCGCGCTCGACGTGCTCGACTCGCTCGGCGGCAAGACGATCATCCTCGGCGTGATCGACCTCTCGACCGACGAGGTCGAGACGCCGGAGACCGTCGAGGCACGCATCCGCCGCGCGTTCCCGCACGCCGGCCCTGAGCGGCTGGTCGCCGCGCCCGACTGCGGCATGAAGTACCTCCCGCGCGACTCCGCGTACGGGAAGCTCGAGGCGCTCGCCGAGGGCGCCCGGCGTCAGCCTACGCGCGTCAGAGCATGTGGCGCACGATGCCGCCGTCGGCGCGCAGGGCGGCGCCGTTGATCGCCGACGCCCGCGGGCTGGCCACGTAGGTCACGAAGTCGCCGATCTCCGAAGGCTCGATCAGGCGCGCGATCAGCGAGGTCGGGCGCTCCTCGCGGGCGAAGCGCGCGCTCGCCTCGTGGATCTCCACGTCCGGGTAGCGCTCGCGGAGCTTGGCGTCGAGGCCGGCCGAGCGGGTGGTGCCGGGCATGACCGCGTTCACCGTGACGCCCGACCCGCGCGTGACCTCGGCGAGGCTGCGCGAGGCGGAGAGCTGCATCGCCTTGGTGGCGCTGTAGGCGGCCATCCGCGGCGGCGGGGTGACGGCCGCCTCGGACGCGATGAACACCACGCGGCCCCAGTCGCGCTCGAGCATCCCGCGCAGGTAGTGGCGGGCCAGCCGGACGCCGCTGAGCACGTTGACCTCGAAGGCCCGCGTCCACTGCTCGTCGGTCTCCTCGAGCGGGTCGACCTCCTCGTAGATCCCGAGGTTGTTGACGAGGATGTCGACGTCCGGGAACGCGCGGACCGTCTCCGCGGCCCCCTCCGCCGTGCCGTTGTCGGCGACGAGCGGCTCGCCGGCGCCGATCGCCTCGATCGCGCGGGCGACGGTCTCCTCGCTGCGCCCGTTGACGATCACCCGCGCGCCTTCGCGCGCGAGCGACGCCGCGATCGCCTGGCCGATCCCGGCCGTCGAGGCCGTCACGAGTGCTGTCCTGCCTTCGAGCTCGAGGTCCATCGCCGTAGCGTAACTTGTAACTACATGTCGATCGACCGCGACTCCCCGCTCCCCTACTACGCGCAGCTGAAGGCGATCCTGGTCGCCGACCTGGAGGCCGAGCGGCTGCAGCCCGGCGACCGGCTGCCGGGGGAGCACGAGCTGTGCGACACCTACGGCGTGTCGCGCACCGTCGTGCGGCAGGCGCTCGGGGAGCTCGAGGCGGAGGGGCGGCTGCGCCGGCACAAGGGCCGCGGGACGTTCGTCGCCTCGCCGAAGGTCGCCGAGGCGATGACCCAGCACTTCTCCGGGCTCGCCGAGGACGTGGCCGCGCGCGGCGGCTCGCTGCGCAACGTCGTGCGCCGGCTGGAGGTCGGCGAGGCGCCGGGCGCGGTGGCCGGCGAGCTGGAGATCGAGCCCGGCGAGCCCGTGGTGGAGCTCGAGCGCCTGCGCATCGTGGACGGCAGGCCGTGGTCGCTGGTCATGACCTGGATCCCGCTGGCGGTCGGCGAGGGGCTGCTGGACGAGGACTTCCGCACCGAGTCGCTGTACGGGCTGCTGGAGGGCAAGTACGGCGTGACGATCGCCCAGGGCCGCCGCACGATCGAGGCGATCGCCGCCGACGACGTCGCCGCCGAGGCGCTCGGCGTGCACGCCGGGCGACCCGCTGCTGCTGCTCACCTCGACCGCCTACGACGACGACGGGACGCCCGTCGAGCACTTCGTGGCCCGCCACCGGGCCGACGCCACCTCGTTCGAGGTCAGCGTGATCCGTCGGCGACCGCCTTCAGCCGCTCGAACCGCTCCGGGGTGAGCTCGAAGCCGAGCACCTCGGCCATCACCGCCGTCCAGCCGTAGAGGAAGTACAGCCAGCCGTCCTCGGCGCGCACGCCCTGGGCGCGCGCCTGGTGCAGGAAGTCGAGCTCGCCGCGGTAGTTGAGCTCCCACGCGATCACGCCGTCGGGCCAGCGCGCGTCGTCCGGGAGCGGCGACCCGGGCCGGTCCTTGCCCATGCCGGTGGCGTTGATGACCAGCGAGCCCGGCGGGCAGCGCCTCCAGCAGCTCGCGCGCGGCGGCCGCGTCGTGCGGTCTCGACGTCGCCGAGCGCGGCGACCGCCTCGAGCCGCGCCGGGTCGGTGTCGGTGACCGCGATCCGCGGCGGCCGGTCGCGCGAGAGCAGGTGGAGGACGATCGCGGCGCCGGCGCCGCCCGCGCCCAGGCACAGCACGTCGCCGGCGAACGGGCCGATCCGCTCGAGCGCGTAGCCGGAGGTGATCGGGTCGAACGCGTGGCCGATCAGCCGGCCGTCGCGCTTGGAGATGCTCGACACCTCGCCGAGCCGCTCGGCGTTCGCGTCCAGCTCGTCGAACAGGTCGCGCGCGGCGGCGAGCAGCGCGAGCTTGTGCGTCGTGACCAGCGCGCCGAGCGTGCCGTCGTCGTCGCGGACGCGCTCGACGATCTCGCGGTACGTCTCCGGCGGGGCGTCGAGCGGGACGTCGCGGCCCGCCAGCTCGGCGTCGATGCCGAGGTCGCGCGCCCACAGCGGGAACAGCTTCATGATCGACGACGACCCGGTGGTCACGCCGACGAACTCCATCGTGCTCACGCGCTGAACTCCTGCGCGCGGCGTCTCGATCTCGTCGAAGCGCGCCGTCCGCGATGTCGGCCGCCGCGCACAGCTCGCCTCCCGGCGCCGACCGCGATCACGCCGGCGGCGAACCAGTCGGCGACGTTGCCCGCGTTCACGCCGCCGGTGGGCATGAACGGCACGTCGGGGAACGGGCCGCGCAGCGACTTCACGTAGGCCGGCCCGCCCAGCGAGGCCGGGAAGACCTTCACGACGTCGACGCCGAGCTTGACGGCGCGCATCACCTCGGTCGGCGTCAGCGCGCCGCCCATCGTGGTCGCGCCGGTGGCGAGCATCGCGCCGATCACCTCGTCGTCGAGCCCGGGGCTGACGAGGAACTCGGCGCCGGCGGCGGCCGCCTCGCGCGCGTGCTCCGGCGTGCGGATCGTGCCCGCGCCGAGCAGCACGCCGTCGCCGTGCGCGCTCGCGCGACGGCGCGCCAGCACGCGCGGGACGTCCGGCGTGGAGTACGTGATCTCGATCCCGGTGACGCCGCCGCGCACGAGCGCGTCGACGGCGCGGATCGCGCCGTCGGCGTCGGGCGCGCGGATGACGGCGACGACGCGCGACGTCGCGCAGCCGCTCGAGGACGTCGGGCATCAGGGGACCTCCACGGGGTTCAGGGGAGCGGCGCCGCGCAGCACGCGCAGCACCTCGGCCGCCGCCTCGGTGCCCATGCGGTCGATCGCCTGGGTGGTCTGCGCGGCGATGTGCGGGGTGACGGTGAGGTTGGGGGCCGAGAGCAGCGGGCCGGCGTGGTCGAGCACGTCGACGGCGGCGGCAGCGAGCCGTACCGTCGCGCAGCGCGGCGGCGACGGCGTCCTCGTCGAGCAGCGAGGCGCGCGCGGTGTTGACGAGCACGGCGCCCGGCTTCATCCGCGCGAGGAAGCCCGGCGTCGACCAGCGGTCGGTCGCCGCCCGGCAGGTGCAGGGTGATCACGTCCGCCTCGCGCGCGAGCTCCTCGAGGCCGACCGTCGCCTCGGTCACGAACGGGTCGTGGGCGAGCACGCGGGCGCCGAAGCCGTCGCCCACCCGCCGGGCGACGCCGCGGCCGACCGCGCCGAGCCCGACGATGCCGACGGTCAGCGCGCCCAGCTCGCGCCCGCGGCGCGGGCGCCAGTCGCCGCGCCGCGCCGCCGCGTCGCGCCGCCACCAGGTCGCGCAGCGCGGCGAGCATCAGCGCGACCGCGTGGTCGGCCACCGAGTCGGCGTTGGCGCCCGGCGTGCGCGCCACCACCACGCCGCGCT
Source organism: uncultured Solirubrobacteraceae bacterium (assembly GCA_963723395.1). Classification (GTDB taxonomy): domain Bacteria; phylum Actinomycetota; class Thermoleophilia; order Solirubrobacterales; family Solirubrobacteraceae; genus DATFQI01. Next base: position 330,009 of record CAVRQL010000022.1, read on the forward strand.
CGGCCGCGGCGCGCACGTCGACCGCGTCGACGCCCGTGCCGAAGCGCGCGATCACCCGCAGTCGCGGCGCACGGTCCAGGTGCGCGGCGGTGATCGGGCCGACGCCGGCGATCCAGCCCGACGGCGTCGCCGAGCGGCAGCGCGTCGTGCTGCCGGGTCGCCCTTGACGACGTCGAGCCCGGCGGCGCGCAGCTCGCCCGCCGGGTCGGCGTCGCCGCTCCCGAACGAGCGCGACGTGACGACGACGGCGTCAGAGCTCATCGAAGAGCGTCTCCAGCCGCGCGGTAGGCGTCGACGAACAGCGCGTGCCGCGCCGCCGTAGCGCTCGTGGCGCGTCGGGGTCGGGCTCGAACGCGCGGCCGACCTCCGAGAAGCCGGGCGCGACGTCGAAGGAGTCGAACAGCCCGACGCCGACGCCGCCCACCACGGCCGCGCCGAGCGCGTTGGCCTCGTCGACCAGCGAGCGGCGGCGCACCGGCTTGCCCCACACGTCGGCGAGGATCTGCAGCCACGTGTCGCTGGCCGCGCCGCCGCCGATGGCGTCGACCGACTCGATCTCCGGCGCCCATCTCCTCGAACGCCTCGAGCCCGATGCGCAGGTTGAACGCGACGCCCTCGAGCACGGCGCGGGCGATCTCCGGCCGGCCGTGGTGGCGCTGCAGGCCCGATGAACGCGCCGCGCGCGCGCGGGGTTCCAGTACGGCGAGCGCTCGCCGAGCAGGTAGGGCAGGAAGAGCGGCGCCTCCTCGCGCGCCGGCCGCCGCCTCGCCCAGCGCCGCGGGCGTCTCCTCCAGCAGCTCCGAGATCCACTCGAACGACGCGCCGCCCGCCTGCATCGTCGCCGTCGGCACGAAGCGCCCGGGGATCACGTGGTCGAAGGTCATCGTGCGCATCTCGGGGTCGTGCAGCGGCTCGGTCGCCGCCATCGACACCCACGACGAGGAGCCGAGGTAGGCGTACGCGCCCGACTCGGCCGACACGATCCCGGCGCCGAGCGCCGCGCACGGCCCGTCGCCGCCGCCCAGCACGACCGGCGTCCCGGCCGCGAGGCCCGTCTCGCGCGCCGCCTCCGCGCGTCACCGGCCCGACCACCGTGCTCGACGCGACGACCTCCGGCAGCAGCGCGCGGTCGATCTCCGCGGCGTCGAGGATCTCCGCCGACCACTCGCCGGCCTTCTGGTCGTACGCGTTGGTGCTCGACGCGTCGGAGGGGTCGGTGACGAGCTCGCCGGTGAGCCGGTGCACCGCGTAGTCCTTGGCGAGCACGAGGTGCTCGGCGCGCGCGAACACCTCCGGCTCGTGGTCGCGCACCCACATCGCCTTGGTCAGCGAGTAGGTCGGGTTGAGCCGGTGCCCGGTGAGCGCGTAGCCGCGCTCCATGCCGACGCGCTCGACCAGCCGGTCGCACTGCTCCGACGGAGCGCGTGTCGGCCCAGATCAGCGCCGGGCCGCACCGGCTCGCCGCGCCCGTCGAGCAGCACCGCGCCCATCATCTGCCCGGAGAAGCTCACGCACGCGATCTCCTCCGGCCGGACGCCGGTGCGCTCGAGCAGCTCGCGCGTGGACTCGACGATCCCGCGCCACCAGTCGGCCGGGTCCTGCTCGACCCGGCCGCCCGGCCCGTAGTCGGTGCCGTAGCGCGCGGTGGCCGCGGCCACCAGCGCGCCGTCGGCGGAGTACAGCGCCGCCTTGTCCCCGGTCGTCCCGAGGTCGTGGGCGAGGATCACCCGGAGCGCCCCGGCATGACGCGGCTCTGCAGCTGGTCGAACGCGACCGCGGCCAGGATCAGCGAGCCGATGATGATCTGCAGGTAGAACGAGTTGATCGCGAGCAGGTTGCCGCCGTTGTTGAGCGTCGCCACGATCAGCGCGCCGGCCGCCGCGCCGAACGCGCCGCCCTTGGCGCCGAACAGGCTCGCCCCGCCGATCACGCACGCCGCGATCGCGTTCAGCTCGTAGCCCGTGCCCGCGGTCGGCACGCCGGCGTTGAGCCGCGACGTGAGCAGCACGCCGCCGACCGCCGCCAGCAGGCCCGAGATCGCGTACACGGAGATCAGCACCCGCTTGACCGGCACGCCCGCCAGCCGCGCCGACTCCGGGTTGGAGCCGACGGCGTAGATGTAGCGCCCGAACACGGTGCGCCGCAGCACGAAGGCGACGACGAGCACCACGATCAGGAAGATCCACAGCAGGTTCGGGATGCCGAGGAGGTCGCCGTTGGCGATGTCGCCGAACGCCGACGGCAGCGGCTGCACGGTCGAGGCGTCGGTGAGCACGAGCACCACGCCGCGCGCGATGCCGAGCATGCCGAGCGTGGCGATGAACGGCGGCAGGTTGACCGACGCGACGAGCACGCCGTTGATGACGCCGCACAGCACGCCGATGCCGAGCCCGGCCAGGATCGCCACGAAGATGCCGGTGCCGCGCACGAGCAGCTCGGCGCAGATCGCGCCGGCCAGGCCGAGCACGGAGCCGACCGACAGGTCGATGCCGGCGGTGAGGATCACCAGCAGCTGCCCGACGGCGATGATCCCGAAGATCGCCACCTGGCGGGAGAGGTTGGAGAGGTTGTTGCCGGTCAGGAACTCGTCCGAGGCGAGCGTCAGCGCCCCGAACAGGACCAGCAGGACGATCAGCCCGCCCGCGTCGCGGCCGAAGACGTCGCCGAACCCGATCACGCGCTCCTCGCGCTGCCTCCGGCTCCCTGGTCTCAGCGGCCGTTGCCATGGTGTCCTCCCTCGGGGCTCGCAAGCCTCAGCAGGTCTTCCTCCGTCGCGTCCTTCGCCGGCACCGAGCCGGCCAGGGCGCCCTTCGCGCATCACGACGATCCGGTCGCACAGCCCGAGCAGCTCGGGCAGGTACGACGACACGACGGCGACGCCGTGGCCGTCCGCCGCGAGGTCGCCGATCAGCTCGTAGATCTCCGACTTGGCGCCGACGTCGACGCCCTTGGTCGGCTCGTCGAACAGCAGCACCTTGGCCTTCTTGGCCAGCCAGCGGGCGAGCAGCACCTTCTGCTGGTTGCCGCCCGACAGCGACGAGACCGGCTGCGAGTAGGAGCCGGCCCGCAATCGCAGGCCGTCCAGGAAGCGGTCCACGACGCCCGCCTCGCGCTTGCGCGAGAGCAGCGTGAACTGCGAGATCTCGTCGAGGTCGGCGATCGAGGCGTTCTCGCGGATCGTCAGCTCGAGCAGCAGCCCGAGCTCCTTGCGGTCCTCGCGTGAGCAGCCCGACGCCGGCGCGGACGAAGCGGCGCGGGTCGCCGGGCGCGATCCGCTTGCCGTCGACCTCGATCTCCCCGCCGTCGACGGGGTCGGCGCCGAACAGCGCGCGCAGCAGCTCGGTCCGCCCCGAGCCGAGCAGCCCGCCGATCCCGAGGATCTCGCCCTCGCGGACCTCCAGGTCGACCGGCGCGTCGGCCCCGCGCACGCGCAGGCCGGTCGCCTTCAGCAGCGTCTTCCCGGGCTCGCGCGCCTTGCCGGCCGGGTACAGCGACTCGATCTTGCGGCCGACCATGGCCGCGATCAGCGAGTCGTGGTCGAAGTCGGCCATCGCGCCCGTCGTGCGCACCTTGCCGTCGCGCAGCACGGTGACGCGGTCGCCGATCTCGAACATCTCCTCGAGCCGGTGGCTGACGTAGAGCACCGACACCCCGCTCTCGCGCAGCTCGCCGATCAGCTGCAGCAGCGCGTGCGCCTCGTCGCCGGACAGCGCGGTCGTCGGCTCGTCGAACACGATCACGCGGGTGTCGCCCGCCAGCACCTTGGCCACCTCGATCAGCTGCCGGGTGGCCGGCGGGAGCGTGTCGACCTGCGCGCCCGGGTCGACGTGCTCGCAGCCCGACGCGGGCCAGCAGCTCCTTGCGCGCGCTCGCGCAGCGCGCCGCCGCGCACCAGCCCGTGGCGCGACGGCAGCCGGCCCATCAGGAGGTTCTCCTGCACCGACAGCTCCGGCAGCAGGCGACAGCTCCTGGTAGACGACGCCGATGCCCGCCGCGCGGGCCTCGGCGGGGCCCGGGTGCCCGAGCTCCTCGCCGTCGACCTCGTAGGTGCCCGAGTCGCGCCGGATGGCGCCGGTGAGCACCTTGATGATCGTCGACTTGCCCGCCCCGTTCTCGCCGGCGAGGCAGTGCACCTCGCCGGCGTGGAGCTCGAGGTCGACGTCCTCGATCGCCTTGACCGCCCCGAAGGACTTCGAGGCCCCGTGCAGCTCCAGCAGCGCCACTAGAGCTTCTCGGTCGGCGGGGTGAGCAGCCGCTTGACGTCCGGCTTGTTCATGTTCTCCTTCGTCGACCACGACCGCGCCCGGGTCGAGGTTCACCGGCGGGAAGTTGCCCGTCGTGGCCATCGCCGCCTCGACGACGCCCTGGTAGCCGAAGAAGTACGGGTTCTGCACGACCAGCGCGTCGATCGTCCCGTCGGCCAGCGCCGCGTTCTCCTGCGGGTCGGAGTCGAACGCCACGACCGGCAGCTTGTCGGCCGCGTCGTTGTCCTTGATGGCGCGGGCGGCGCCGTCGCCGGAGGTGTTGTTGTCGGCGAACACGCCGAGCAGGTCGCGAGCGGGAGGTCAGCGCGTCGTTGACCTGGCCGGCCGCCGTGTTGATGTCGTTGTTGTTGTACCGCTTGAGGCCGACCTTGACGTTCGGGCACGCGCCGGTGAGGCCCTTCTCGAAGCCCTTGTCGCGGTCGGTGAGCACCTGGATGCCGGCCACCGCGGACTCGAGCGAGCACCTCGCCGCTGGTCTTGCCCTGCTCCTTGAGCAGCTCGCACAGCTTCTGCCCGCCGGCCTCGCCGGCCTTCGGGTTGTCGGTGCCGATGAAGCCGTCGGTCTCGGTGGTCACCTTGTTGTCGACGGTGATCACCTTGATCTCGGCCTCGCGGGCGCGGTCGATCACGTCGTTGAGCGCGTCGGAGGAGTTCGAGGCGATCGCGATGGCGTCGACGCCGCGCGAGATCGAGTTCTCCACCAGCTGCACCTGCTCGTTGACGTCGGTCTCGGAGGTCGGGCCGAACAGGTCGACCTGCACGCCGAAGTCGTCGCCGGCCTTCTTCGCGCCGGCCAGCATCGTCTGCCAGAACGAGGAGTCCGACGCCTTGATGATCACGTCGACGCGCTTCCCCGCCGCGGCGGCCTTGCCCCCGCCGCCTCCCCCGCCCGAGGAGTCCGTCGAGGCGCGGCCCGCCACCGCGCCGATGACGATCGCGAGCAGCGCGATCATCACCACGAGCCCGATCGAGAACTTCAGCTTCGGCCTGCCCTTGCTCATCGCCCTGCCTCCAGTGGGCGGACCTCGTAGCCGCGCCCGTCGCCTCCGCGGAGCACCCGCGCGCCCATCCCGCCCTGCAGCACGCGCTCATAGTCGTGGCCGGCCGCCCCCGGGTAGATCGCCAGGAAGCGGAACGGCTCGTCTCCCGTGTTCACCGTCCGGTGTGCCCAGCCCGGCGGGATGTATCCCACCGCGCCGTCGTCGAGCTCGATCCAGCGGTGCTCGCTCCCGTCGAACAGGAGCAGCCCGCCGCGCCCGGCCATGCCGATGTAGACCTCGCCCTCGTCGGCCGTGTGCCAGTGGCCCTTGGTCATGTACAGCTCGCCGGCGACGTCGCCGGGCTCGATCGAGGTGATCGAGAACGGCACCTCCCCCGGCTGCTCGGGGATCGGCGCGCCGCTCACCGTGTAGACCAGCGGGTCGCCGTCGTCGACGGCCGCGCGCCACGCGGCGGCGTCCTCGTAGAGGCCCTCCAGGTCGGAGAGCCTTCGCTCCTGCAGCGGCCCGTCGGGGCTGACCCTCCCCGTGGCAGCGTCCAGCGCAGCCGCGAACGGCCCGATCGTCGTGCTCATCCAAGCTCCTCCCTCGTCAGCCGAGCACCTGTGATCCTGTAATGACAAGTTACACGATGCGTACGATGTCCGCCATGACCTACGTGCCCGCCGAGGACCGCTACGACCAGATGCCCTACCGCCGCTGCGGCCGCAGCGGCATCCAGCTCCCCGCCATCTCGCTGGGGCTGTGGAACAACTTCGGTGACGACAAGCCCTTCGAGACGCAGCGCGCGATCCTGCGCCACGCGTTCGACCGCGGGGTCTGCCACTTCGACCTGGCCAACAACTACGGCCCGCCTCCCGGCTCCGCCGAGACGAACTTCGGCCGCCACATGCGCGACGACTTCCGCCCGTGGCGCGACGAGCTGGTGATCTCCACCAAGGCGGGCTACGACATGTGGCCCGGGCCCTACGGCGAGTGGGGGTCGCGCAAGTACCTGCTCTCCTCGCTCGACCAGAGCCTGCAGCGGATGGGGCTCGACTACGTCGACATCTTCTACTCGCACCGCCTCGATCCCGACACGCCGCTGGAGGAGACGCTCGGCGCGCTCGACACCGCGGTCAGGCAGGGCAAGGCGCTGTACGCCGGCATCTCCTCCTACTCGGGCGAGCGCACACGCGAGGCGGTGCGGATCCTGCGCGACCTGGGGACGCCGGTGCTCATCCACCAGCCGTCCTACTCGCTGATGAACCGCTGGATCGAGGAGGACCTGCTCGACGTGCTCGGCGAGGAGGGCGTCGGCTGCATCGCGTTCTCGCCGCTGGCCCAGGGCATGCTCACCGACCGCTACCTCGACGGCGTCCCTTCGGACTCGCGCGCCGCCAAGGGCGTCTTCCTGTCGGAGGACATGCTCACCGAGGACGCGATGAAGCACGTGCGCGCGCTCAACGAGATCGCGCAGGGGCGCGGCCAGACGCTCGCCCAGATGGCGGTCGCCTGGGTGCTGCGCGACGCGCGCGTGACGTCGGCGCTGGTCGGCGCGTCCAGCGTGAAGCAGCTCGACGACACCCTCGGCGCGCTGGAGCGGCTGGACTTCTCCGACGACGAGCTGGCCGCGATCGACGGCCACGCCGTCGAGGCCGGCATCAACATCTGGGAGCAGTCCAGCAGCAACTAGGCGGTGGCGCGCATGTGGGCGCGGACGACGGTGCCGTCCGTGCCGCTGCGCAGCTGCACCAGGTCGCAGACCTGGTTGACGATCCACAGGCCCCAGCCGCCCTCCGACTCCGGCTCGGGGCGGCGGCGGCCGACCAGCGGATCGGTGATCCTCCCGCGGTCGCGGACCTCGCAGACGAGCATCTCCTCGTCGCGCCAGACGCGCAGCACGCCGCGGCCGCTGCCGTGCCGGGTGCTGTTGCCGGCCAGCTCGTTGACCGCCAGCACGAGGTCGTGCGCGCGCTCGGGGCCGAAGCCGGCGCGGTCGGCGGCGCGCGCCACCGTCCGGCGGACGTCGGACAGCCCGTCGCGCTCGAACGCGAGCGCCTCGGCGGGCGCCGACGGCGGTGCGAGGGGCGCGTCGAACGGGCGCCAGCAGCGTGTCCCCGCGGTAGGCCTGGCTCTGCCGGCAGCCGTCCTCGCAGGACACCAGCGGATGGCTGCGCAGCGCCTCGCGCACGACCGGCGGCTCCAGCCGGGAGGCGTCGTAGGGGCACATGAGCCGGAAGCCCTCGTCGTCGGCGAACGCGATGTTCAGCAGCGCCTCGTGGAGCTGGCACTCGACCACCTCGGCGCGCCCCCGGCCCGGCCAGATCGGCTCGCCGATCCCGCGCACGGGGCGGCCCTGCTGCCCGCCCACGAAGTCCCGCCACACCGGGATGATGCGGTTCGGGTTGGCGCCGATCTCCGCCATGTCGGCGAACACGACGTCGTCCGCGTCAGGGCCGAGGCGGTCCTTGAGCACGTCGATCCGCTCGCGCGCCACGGCCACGAGGACCGGCTCCCCGGAAGCGATTCCATCCCGGATGAACGGGAGCGCCCCCGCGAGAAACCCGTCGCGGCCCTGGTAGATCAGCGCTTCGTGCTGGAACGACATAGGCCGACCCCCCACCGTAGTGGCAATGCGCCCGATTGACCAGCCGCGTATACAGGGGTGTGAATGAGCGCTCCGGCCCTGATCGTGATCGATGTCCAGCAGGGGTTCGCCGACCCTTCGTGGGGCCGGCGCGACAACCCGGTCTGCGAGGACAACATCGCCGCGCTGCTCGCCCACTGGCGGGAGCGGGGATGGCCCGTCGTGATCGTGCGCCACGACTCCGACGAGCCCGGCTCGCCGCTCGCCGCCGGCACGCCAGGCAACGCGCTCGACGAGCTGGTCGGCGGCCCGCGCGACCTGCTCGTCACCAAGTCCGTGAACTCGTCCTTCCACGGCGAGCCGTCGCTGCAGGCGTGGCTCGACGGCGAGGGGATCGACCGCATCCACGTGTGCGGGATCACCACCAACCACTGCTGCGAGACCACCGCGCGGGTCGGCGGCAACCTCGGCTACGACGTCTCGTTCGTGCTCGACGCCACGCACACGTTCGACCGCGCCGACCCGTGGGGCGAGGTCGTCCCGGCCGAGCAGCTGGCGCGCGTCACGGCCGCCAACCTGCACGGCGAGTTCGCGACCGTCGTCGCCACCCGCGACGTGCTGGAGGGCCGATGACGATCCGCCGCGCCACCACGGCCGACGCCGGATTCGTCACCGGCGTCGCGCCGTCCTTCGTCGCCTTCGGCCTCCCCGGCGGGCGCGACCCGGACGCGCACGCCGCCGTGTTCGCGCGGGAGCTGGAGGAGGCGCTCACCGCGGACGCCGAGATCTACGTGGCCGAGGACGGCGGGGAGCCGCTCGGCTTCGTCCACATGCAGGTCCGGCAGGACCACGCCGGGCATCCGCGGGCACACGTCTCCGACCTGGCGGTCGCCGAGGCCGCGCAGGGACGCGGCGTCGCCACCGAGCTGCTGGCGTTCGCCGAGCGCTGGGCGGTCGAGCGCGGCCACGACGTGCTGAGCCTCAGCGTGTTCGCGACCAACACCCGGGCGCGCGCGCTCTACGAGCGGCTCGGCTTCGAGCCGGACGCGCTCACGCTCACCAAGCCGTGCTGATCACGGCGCGGCTGCTCATGCGGCCGTTCACGATCGCCGACGCGCCCGCCGTCCACGGGGTCTACTCCGACCCCGAGGTGATGCGGTACGTCGGCAACGGGGCGGTCTCCTCGCTCGCGGCGACGGAGAAGATGCTGCGCGACTACGTCGACCATCAGCGGCGGCGCGGGTACAGCTTCTGGGCCGTCGTGCATCGGGAGAGCGGGGAGCTGATCGGCGACGCCGGGCTCTACGGCGGCGACGAGGTGGAGCTCGGGTACACGCTCGCGCGCGCCCGCTGGGGTTGCGGGTACGCGACCGAGGCGGCGCGGGCGTGGCTGGACGCCGCGTTCGGCGCGCACCGCCTGCGCGAGGTGGTCGCGCTCGCCGAGCCCGGCAACCCGGCCTCGGGCCGGGTGCTGGAGAAGGTCGGCATGACGCGCGCCGGGACGCGCGTCGCCTACGGGCGCGAGCACCTCGTGTACCGCGCTCAGAACACGTAGGGCACGGCGTGCAGCGCGCCGAGCGAGTACCAGACGCCGAACGCGAGGCTGAGCGCTCCCATCGCCGGGACGACGGCGCCGTGGCCCGCGAGCACCGGCCGGCGGGTGAGCACGTAGCCGAGCGTCGTCGACGCGATCGCCATGCTCACGGCGGTGAACAGCGCGAACACCGCGAGCGCCGCGATCGCCTCTGCATGGTCCGGGATCCCGGCCAGCAGCAGCACGCCGACGCCGGCGGTGCCGCCGATGCCGTGGACCAGGCCGACGCCGTAGGCCTGCAGCGACGAGCGCGCCGGGACCTCTGCCGCCGCGCCGGCGGCTCGCGAGCAGCCGTAGCGCGAGCGCGATGATGATCACGCCGACGGTCGTCTCGGCGACGGTCTGCGCCGTCTCGCGGGAGGTAGGCGCGCGCGACGATGATCGGCACGCCCAGCGCGAACAGCGAGGTGGCGTGGCCCAGCCCCCACGTGAAGCCCATCCGGCGCGCGCGGCGGGCGCCGCCGCGATCGCGCGTGACGAGCGCGGTGACCGCGGCCAGGTGGTCCGGGTCGGTGGCGTGGCGCAGCCCCAGCAGGACCGCGACGAGGATCACGGCGCCGAACACGGCGCCGTCGCCCAGCTGGGCGAGCTGCTCGTCAAGACCGAACATCGCGCTTCTCCTGACATGAGGGGCACAGGCCCGTGAGCGGGGTGTGGGCGAACGACGCCTCGTAGCCGAGCGCCGCCCGTACGGCGCCGCGGACGGCGCGCAGGCAGTCCGCGGGCACGACCTGGGAGCGGCCGCAGCGCTCGCACGCGACGTACTCGTCGTCGCGCGCGGCCGGCCCGTAGAGGCCCGGGCCGTGGCCGAGGTGCATGTGCCGGACGAGGCCGGCGTCCTCGAGCGTCTCGAGGTTGCGGTAGACCGACGCGAGGTCGCAGCGCGGCAGGCGGCCGTACATCCCGGAGGCGATCTCCTCGGCGGTGACGGGCCGCTCGGACTCGTACAGCGCGCTGACGACGAGCCGCCGCGAGGCGGTCACGCGCAGCCCGCGCTCACGCAGCGCGTCGAGTGCGGCATCGGGGTGGCGGGCAGCGACGAGCGCTGCAGAGGTGCAGGGGGCTGACATGGCTCTCCTCGGGCTCATGCGGCTCCCGCACCGCGTGTTACTCCGGCTCATTCGCGCCGGCCTCATGAGCGGATCACTCCGATCGCCTGAACGGTCAGCACGACGCCGACGACGACGATCACGGCGGCCGACAGGGCGGGGAGTGCGCTCGCCACGCGGCCCGGGAGCGGGAGCCTCGCGGCCCGCACGACGAGCAGCCCGAGCGCGGTCAGCGTCGCCGCCAGGCCGGCGCTGAACGCCGTGATCAGCAGCAGCCCGAGCGCGACCTCGTGCTGGGCGATCGCGCCGAGCAGGACCACGAGCGCGCTGGGGCAGGGGATCAGCCCGGCGCTCACGCCCATCGCCAGGATCCCGCGGCGATGGTGGTGGTCGTGGTGGTGAGGTGGTGGTGCGCCTTCGCGCGCGAGCGCAGGACGGCGAGCCCGACGCCCACCACCATGCAGCCGGCGGCGAGGTTGAGCCACGGGTACAGGTCCTCCGGCAGCACGTACGCGCTGAGCGCGAGCGTGACGAGCCCGAGCGCGAACACGCCGATCGTGTGGGTCACGGTGACGATCCCGCCGAGCGCGATCGCATCCCGTGCGCGGCCGCGCGTGCCGACGAGGTAGGCCGCGACCATGCCCTTGCCGTGGCCGGGCGAGAGCGCGTGCACCGCACCCCAGCCGAATGCGGCCAGCAGCAGGAGCACGAGCACGCCGTCGCCGTCGAGGAGCGCCTCGAAGCCGTGCGCCGCGCCGCCGCCCGCCGCCACCGTGGCGCCGCGCGGCCCGGTCACCGTGCCCTCGCCCGGCGACACGCGCAGCGTCGCCGCGCGCACGTCGGACGGCGAGCGGAGCAGCGCCTCGGGATAGACGGTGAGATCGCGTGTGGGATCGTCGATTGCCGCCGACGAGCGGACGGCGGTGCCGCGGCCGGGTACGGCGCGGATCGCGCGCCAGCCGACGCGGCCCGCGAAGGTGCGGTCGCGCACGACGACGGTGCGCCCGCGCGCATCCGCGCGGAGCGTGAACACGGCGCGGGTGGTCTTCAGCCCGCCCTGCCCCTCGCGCAGCGACAGCTCGCCGCCGGGCGCGAGCACGAGCGGGACCCGGCGACCGTCCACGGTGAGCGACAGGCCTTCGAGTACCTCGGCGCGCTTGCGCGCGAGCAGCGAGCCGCGCGACAGGCCGCGTTCCTGGAACGTCGGGATCTCGGCCTGGTCGAGCGTGTAGCGCACGTCGACCCGGTCCTCCGACACCGACACCGTCGTGACGTGGTTGACGGAGAAGTTGCCCAGCGGGTGCGCGCTCGAGACCGCGGGCAGCAGCGCGAGCGCGAGCAGGGCGAGCAGCAGGGCGCGCGTCATGCGATCACCGCCCGCAGCCACGGCGACAGCGCGTCGGAGCGGCGAGCGGCCGCGAGCCAGCGACGCGCGTCGGCGCGCTCGCCCGCGGCCCGCGCGGCCAGCCCGGCGTGGGCGAGGTACGCCGGGTCGCGCGAGCCGAGCGTCAGCGCATGGCGCGCCCAGCGCAGCCCGTCGCGCGGCCGGCCGGCGCGGGTGAGCGCCCAGCCGAGCGCGTCGGCGGAGCGCACGCTCGGGGCGGCCGCCCACGCGCGGCGCGCCAGCGCGACGCCGCGGCGCGGCGAGCCGTGATCGGCCTCGAAGACCGCGAGCTCGGTGTCGCCGTTGACGCCGGCGGCGGCGAGCAGCCGCTGCTCGGCGCGCACGAGCGCGAAGCTCCGGCGCGCCTCCGCGGCGCGGCCGGCGGCCAGCTGGACCTCGCCGAGCGCGATCACGTGCTCGGGCAGCGGCAGCCGGTCGACGACGCGGCGCAGCCGCGCCTCCGCGCCGCGCAGGTCGCCGCGCGCGGCCTGCACGCGCGCCAGCGCGGCCTCGGCGGCCGGGTAGCCGGGGAAGCGGGCGAGCGCCGAGCGCGCGGCACGCGCCGCGCGGACGGGGCGGCCGCCGACCAGCTCGAGGTGGCTGACGAGCGAGTCCACGTAGGCGGCGTTCTCGGCGCTGTCGCCGCCGGCGCTGCGGGCCAGCGCGATCGCGCGGCGCGCGCCGCGGACGTCGCCGTGCAGCTCCCGCCAGTAGGACACGCGGGCGTAGGAGGCGAGGTCCGGCTTGCGGTCGATCATCGCCTGCAGCGCGCGGCCGGCCTGGCGATAGCGCCCGAGCTCGACCAGCGAGTCGACGAGCACCGCGAACGGCTCGTCGGCGTCCGGGGCGGCGCGGCGGGCGGCGCGGGCGTCGCGCAGCGCCGCGCGGAAGTCGTGGCGCGAGAGCGCGAGCGCGCTCCGCTGGGTCAGCGCGCCGGCGTCGGACGGGCTCAGCTCGAGCGCCGTGTCGAGCAGCTTCGCGGCCTTCGCGTAGAGCTGCGCGTCGCCGGTCTCGCGGATCCGCTGGGCGTACGCGCCGGCGAGGAGGACGTAGCCCTGCGCGACGCGGGGCCGGGCGCGGACGACGGACTGCAGCGCGGCGATCCGCTGCTCGGTGGAGGCGGAGGCGCGCGGGCAGGGAAGGCGCCGAGATCGGGGCCCCGCCCGCCTCGCCGCCCCGCGCCAGGAGCCCGAAGGCTCCCAGCGCGAGGAGGAAGGCGGACGCCACGCCGATGGCGAGGCGAGCGCGCATCGCTCAGCCCTGGCTCGGGTCGCCGGGGGTGGGGGCGTGCACGGGCTCCATCCGCTTCAGCTGCGAATCGAACCCGGAGTGCGGGGCGGCCACGTACGGGAACGCCGCGCGGAACGGCACGTCGTTGACGTCGACGCCGTCGCCCAGGGGCAGCTTGTTGCCCTTGAGGAAGCCGCCGACGACGCGCAGCGACACGTCGGTGACGTCATCGGCCAGCCGGCGGCCGTTGGGGAAGCCGCCCGTGTCGCCGCCGATCACGCCGAACCGGTTCGGCGTCGCGGTGGGCGCGGTGCCGAGGTTGATCTTGAGCGTGTCGGTCGGCGGCGCGTCCTTGGCGATCTGCGTCAGCCCGGGGATGCCGGTCAGCAGCGCCTGGACGATGTCCGTCCGGTTCTCCTCGGGCACGTTGAGGCCCGGGAAGAGGATGTTGATGACCTTGGCGAGCTCCGGCGAGACGACGTACTTGCCGAAGTTCTTCAGGTCGTCGGACGGCTGGGTCCGGTTGTAGCGGTCCTTCTGGCCCAGCGGGATCACGACCTCGTTGACCAGCGGGTTGCCGAGGCGGCTCACCTGGACGCTGCGATGGTGGATCCTGCGGTGCTTCTTGTGGCCGCTGACGTGGAGCTTCTTGCGCTCCGCCGAGGCCCACACGCCGACGACGGCGTTGCCGGCGCTCGCCGAGGAGACGGACTTGCCGTCGCGCGTGGCCGCGGCCTCGGGGATCTGCAGGACGACGCTGTGGGTGTTGTAGCCCGCGAGGTCGTCCTTGCCGCCGCCGGCGTTGCCGGTGCCCTGGCGGATGTTGATCGCGTCGAAGGTCGTCCCGAGGTCGACGAAGAACGGGTCGTCGGCCTGGCCGGCGAACACCTTGCCGCCGCCGGGCAGCGAGCGGATCGCCTGGGCGGCGACCGCGTCGTAGTTCGGGATCGTCTTCGGCCCGACGTTGTTGGGCGCGACGGGCAGGCCGTGGGCGAGCTTCTTCGCGCTCTTGAGCTTGCCGTCGCTGTAGCGCTCGCGCGTGACCGAGTAGGTCTGCACGACGTTCAGCTTCGGGTCCGAGATCGAGCTGACGCCGGGCAGGGCGTACAGGAACGAATCGGGGTTGCGGACCTTCGTCTTGAACTTGAACCGGTAGCGGATGTCGTACTTGCCGTCGCCGGTGTTGTCGACGTTGACGTAGTAGGCCGCGCGGTCGTCGAACCTGTAGAAGTTCGGGCCGCCGGCCGGGTCCTCGAACGGGATCCAGTCGGCCACGACCGTCAGCGCGCCGGTGGCGTCCGGTGCCGTGAACGCGTACACGTCGGTGTCGTCCGTGGTGGGGTCGATCGACGTAAGCGGCGCCTCGCGATGGCTCGATCCAGAGCCCGGGGTCGCCGCCACGATGCCCGCCGCGACCGCTGCCAGCAGCGCCGCGACGAGAAGGGAGAGCTTGCGCATGGACGCATCGCTCCTTCCGTGTGGTGGGGTGGTCACCCCCGCTGTGCGCGACTGCCCGCGCGCCCGGATGCGCGGCCGCGTCGCAGCTGCGACCCGTTCTCAGAAAAGCATCACGAGGATCCGCCACGGTGCGTACCGTGATTCGCCGATGACCGCACACGCATCAACTCCCGATCCACGCCGCGACGCCGTCGCGGCCGCCGCCCTGACCGTCGTCAGGCGCGCGCTCGTCGAGGGCGTGCCGCTGACCCGCGAGGGGATGGAGCGCGAGGCGTCCGTGAACCTCGGCGCGCCGCCGAAGGACGCGATGCGCGAACTCGACGCCGAGGCGCAGCGCCTCGGCGTCTCCTCGCTCGGCTGAGCTAGGTCACGGGAAGCCGGTCGTGCTCGCCCATCGGCGAGCGCACGGCCATCACCGGGATGCGCTCAGGCCGCTCCTCGTCCGCGTGCTCGAGCGTGCCGCCGCAGCGCCGGCAGGCGACGCCCATCGCGAGCGTCATCTCGCGGGCGACTGCCGCCCGCGAATAGGTCAGCCCGCACGTGCCGCAGCGCAACGGGGCGGCTGGGTCCTCGAACGGGCGCCTCATGCCGGCGCCCTCTCGCACGGCAGCTGGGCCCACACCCGCGTCGGGCCTCCGGCCGCGCGCACGACGCCCCACCGGTCGCTGAGCATCTGCACGAGGTTCAGCCCCATCCCCGTGCCGTTCTCGCGACAGGGCGGACACGGCGCGATCGCTCCCTCGCAGCCGGGGTCCTCGACCTCCAGCCGGCACGTGCCGCGCCACACGTGCACGCGGACGACCAGCTCCTCGCCCTCGGCGACGCCGCTGTGGCGCACGCTGTTGGTCACCAGCTCGCTCACCAGCAGCAGCGCGTCGGCAAGGACCGGCGGCGCCACGACGCCGTCCAGGCAGCGCTGGATCACGACACGCGCCGCGTGGGGCGCGCCCTTCCCGGCCGCGAGCGGCATCTCGACGAGCTCGGCGCCCTCGACACGGTCCCGGCCGGTGGCGGGCTCGCGGCGCAGCCGCGCAGCCTCCCCGCGCAGCTCGGCGTTCTCGGCCTTCAGAGCCCGCGTCGCGGTGCTGAACCTGAGCACGGCCGAGCGCAGCGTGTCGATCGCCATCGCCTGGCGCCGGCACGTGGCCCGCAGCCGTTCCAGCTCGGAGCGTGGCGGCGCGCTCGCGGTGCGCGCGAACCTCGTCTCGGGTACCGACATCAAGCGTCCTCCTGGGACCCCCGGACGGGCCGAGTCCGCCAGCCTCTTCCCAACCGAGTTTCCTCCGCTTACGAAACGCGAAGGCTAGCGCCTGGATCGCGTCGCACAAGTGGCGCGTAGACGCTCGGCAGCGATCTGACAAACCGCCTGCGGTCAGGTCTCCTCGAAGCCCGTCATGTCCGTGCGCTCCTCGGCGAGGAGGAACGTCTCGACAGACACGTCGCTGTCGATGTCCGTCTCGGACAGGAAGACCCTGACCTTCCGGCCGGTCACCTGCTCCACGAGGCCGGTGAAGCTCTCCGCCATCTGCTGCTGGAACCGGCGCCGGATGTGCTGGATGGCGTCGCGCTCGCCGCGGGCGGCGAGCGTCTTCTCCGCGCGCGTGAACGTCTCCTCCAGCACGACGACGACGAGGTCGTCGACGATGTAGGTCTTCGCCTTCGTCGGGCCCTTGCCGTAGTACTCGGCCTGCAGGCGCACCATCTCCCTCGAGATCGCCGCTCGCATCTCACCGATGGTCTTCTGTTGCCGGTCGCTCATGTCCGGGACGCCATGGTAGATCAGCGATCCAGCGCCGGGAAGGGTCGCGGCGCACCGGCAGGGCGGACGCGGACGCGGGCGGCCGCGACGGTGGCGCCCGGGGCGCCGACCCGCACCGGGTCGCAGTCGATCTCGGTGACCTCCGGGTGCGTGGCGGCCAGCGCGGAGAGCCGCACGAGCAGGTCCTCGAGGGCGCCGACGTCGGCCGGCGGCGCGCCGCCGTAGCCGGTCAGCAGCGGGAACGAGCGCAGCGAGCGGACGAGGTCGGCCGCATCGGCGCGGCTGAGCGGCGCGAGCCGGACCCCGGCGTCGCCGAGCAGCTCGAGCGTCGGGCCGCCCGGCCCGCAGGCGACGACCGGGCCGAAGTCCGGGTCGGCGAGCACGCCGGCCACCATCTCGACCCCCTCTCCGCCGCGCCACCTCGATCCCGTATGCGCGCAGCAGCGCCTCGGCCTCCGCCGGCTCGAGCGGGCCCTCGCCGCGGACCAGCGCCCCGGCGATCACCGCGGCCGCCGCGTCCGCCTCGACGCCGCCCAGCTCCGGCGGCTCCTCCCGCGCGCGCTCCCGCCAGCTCGCGTACCGCGCGGCGCGGCCGAGCGCCCGGGCGGCCTCGACCGGGCTGCGGTACAGCGGGACCGCCCCGCCGAGCGCGGCCATCTCCGCGTCGCTCTGGGCCATGAACGCGCCGAGCAGCGTCGTCTCTCCGCCCGAGCAGTCGTGCAGCGCGCCCGCGACGTCGCCCGCCGCGGTCGACAGCGTCGGCACGAACACCGCGACCAGCGCGTCGACGCCGGGGGCGGTGCGCTCGATCGCCCGCGCGTAGTCGCCCCGGCCGGCGTCGCCGCCGAGGTCCACCGGCTCCTCGGGCTCCAGCCCGGCCGCCACGCAGGCGTCGGCGCACGAGATCGCCGGGCCGCGGCCGTTGGAGACGATCCCCACGCGCCGCCCGGCGGGCAGCGGCTGCGAGGCGAGCAGCGCGGCCACGTCGAGCTGCTCGAACACGGTGTCGGTGCGGATCACGCCGGAGTGCTCGAACAGCGCGTCGACCGACACGTCGGCGGCGCCGAGCAGCGCGCGCGTGCGCGTCGGCTCGGCGTCGCCCGCGTCGGCGGCGCGGCGCCCGCTCTTGACCGCCACGATCGGCTTGGCGGTCGCCACGCGCCGGGCGATCGTGCCGAAGCGCCGCGGGTTGCCGAACGACTCCAGGTAGAGCATCACGACCCGCGTGGCGTCGTCGCCCTCCCAGTACTGCAGGAAGTCGTTGCCGGACAGGTCCGCCTTGTCGCCGGTGGAGACGAACGAGGACAGGCCGACGCCGCGCCGCGCGGCCTCGGCCATCGCCGCCACGCCCAGGGCGCCGCTCTGCGACGCGAGCGCCACCGGCCCGGCCGCCGGGGTGACGGGAGCGGCGGTGGCGTTGAGCCGCAGCGACGGGTCGGTGTTGAGCACGCCGAGCGAGCTGGGCCCGACGAGCCGCATCCCGCTGCGCCGGCAGACGGCGAGCAGCTGCGCCGAGCCGCCCGCGGTCGTCGTCCAGGAAGCCGCCCGAGAGCACGACCAGCGCCCGCACGCCGGCCTCGCCGCACGCCCGTGCCTGCTCGAGCACGTCGTCCGCGGGGACGGCGAGCACGGCGAGCTCGGCGGACGGCAGCGCGCCGGGCACCGGCGTCACGGCCACCTTCAGCTCGCCGCGGTAGCCCGCGTCGCGCAGGTTGCGCATCAGCGTCGCGCCCGCCGCCGTCCCGCCCACCGTGACGAGCAGCACCGAGGCCGGGCGCATCACGTGCGTCGACGGCCGCCGCCGCCGCGGCGCGGCCGCGGTCCTCGAAGCGCCGGCGGGCGGCCTCGCCGAGCGCCGCCGGCATCACGACCTCCAGCTCACCGGCGCTGGCGTGCACCTCGACCGGGAAGCCGGACTCGCGGAACACGCCGATCATGCGCCGGTTGGACGGGTGCACGTAGGCGACGAACGTCGTCACGCCGTCGCGCGCCGCCGCGCCCGCCAGGTGCGCGAGCAGGATCGTGGCGATCCCGCGGCCGTGCCACTCGTCGGCGACCTCGAAGGCCACCTCCGCGCGCGCCGGGCTCTCCTTCAGGTACATCGCGTGGGCGACGACGCGCTCCGGCGAGCCGGCGGTCACGACCAGGCTCACGCCGTCGCCCGGCTCGGCGGCGGTCTCGGCCGCGCGGTCCAGGTTCGGGCCCGCGGAGAGGAAGCGCAGCCAGCGCGAGTTGTCCGACATCCCGGCCAGCAGCTCGCGCAGCGCCGCGACGTCGCCGGCCTCGACCTCGCGCACGTGCACGGTCGAGCCGTCGCGCAGCGCGACGTCGACGGGCTGGGCGGCCGGCCGCGCCACGACCTACCCCGACGGCGCCGTCGCGTGCGCGCGCCGCTCGCTGGGCGGATGCGACGGCATCGGGCCGCGCAGGATCCCGGCCTCGTAGGCCTCGCGCTCGAGGTCCTCGCGGTGGTCGGGATGGGCGATCGCGATCAGCGCCCGGGCGCGGTCGGCCAGCGAGCGGCCGCGCAGCTTGGCGATCCCGTGCTCGGTGACCACGTGGTCGACGGTGTTCTTGAGCGTCGTCACCACCGAGCCCTCGGTGAGCCGCACGCGGATCCGGCTGCGGCCCTTGCGCGTGACCGAGTGCAGCACGATGAACGCCTGCCCGCCGGGCGAGTACATCGCGCCGCGGGCGAAGTCCGCCTGCCCGCCGCTCGAGGACCAGTAGCGCCCCGCGATCGTCTCCGACGCGCACTGCCCGTAGAGGTCGACCTCCGTCGTGGCGTTGATCGAGATGAAGTCGTCCTCCTCCGCGATCGAGCGCGGGTCGTTGACCTGGTCGACGGGCAGCATGCTCGACGGCGCCGTTGTCGTGCAGCCAGTCGTACAGGCGCTGCGTGCCGAGGCAGAACGTCGCCTCCACCTTGTTGCGGCGCAGCTGCTTGCGCGTGCCGGTGGCGACGCCGCGCTCGACGAGGTCGACGATCCCGTCGGCCAGCAGCTCGGTGCGGATGCCGAGGTCGCGGTGGTCGGTCAGCGCGTCGAGCACCGCGTTGGGGATCCCGCCGATGCCGACCTGCAGCGTCGCGCCGTCCGGGATCCGCTCGACGATCGCGGCGGCGATCGCGCGGTCGCGCTCGTCGGGCACGGCCGGCGGGACCTCGACCAGCGGCCGGTCGGACTCGCAGTAGCCGAGCAGCTGGGAGGCGTGGACCTGGTTGAGCCCGAACGTGCGCGGCATCCGCGCGTTGACCTCGAGGAAGAACGGCACCTTGCCGATCAGCGCCGCGACGTAGTCGGCGTTGGTGCCGAGCGAGAAGTAGCCGGCGCGGTCCGGCGGGCTGGCGGTGGCGAGCACGATCGGGTGGCGCGTGCTGAGCTCCAGCAGCCGCGGCATCTCCGAGAAGTGGTTGGGCACGAGGTCGCAGCCGCCCGCCCAGTACGCCTCGCGCGTGGCGCCGGACAGGAAGTAGGAGACGTGGCGCAGCCGGTCGCCGAACGCGCCGTGGATGTACGGGCGCTCGTGCAGCGCGTGCATCTGGTGCACGCGGACGCCCTGCAGCCGCTCGTTCTCGCGCTCGAGCACGTCGAGCAGCGCCACCGGCTCGCCGTTGGCGAGCGGCAGGATCACGTCGGTGCCCGGCCCGATGTGCGCGAGCACGTCCTCCGGCCTGCCGGCGGTCGGCAGCGGTCGCTGCATCCCGCCAGCATGCACGAACCACGCGCCGGTTGCCCGCCCGCCCACGCGAGGACTGGTGAACGATCCCCAGCGTCGTGATAATGCGGACGTGTTCGACGCGGTGTCGAGCCGGACGATCGTCGGCCGCGAGGAGCCGCTCCGGCTCCTCGGCGACGTGCTCGACGCCGCCTCCGGAGGCGACCCGCGGCTGCTGCTGCTCGCCGGCGAGGCAGGCGTCGGCAAGACGCGGCTCGCTGCGGCGCTCGAGGAGCGCGCGGCCGCGCTCGACATGCTCGTGCTGCGCGGCGAGTGCGTCCTCGGCGGCGAGGAGTTGCCGTATGCGCCGTTCGCCGCCGCGCTGCGCGACATCCCCGAGGACTGGCTGCGCGGGCACCTCGCGGGGCTCGACGAGGAGCTGCACGGCGCGCTCGCCCCGGTGCTCCCGCGCGTCCGGGCCGGCGCCCGATCCCGGTGACGGATACGGGCAGGCGCGGCTGTGCGAGCTCGTGCTCGACCTGCTGTCGCGCCTGTCCGCCGACGGGGCGCCGGTGCTGCTCGTGCTCGAGGACGTGCACTGGGCGGACCGCTCGTCACGCGAGGTGCTCGCGTTCCTGGGCCGCAACCTCCGCGACGGAGCGGATCGCGATCGCGCTGACCTACCGCACCGGCGAGCTGCGAGTCGGCCGACCCGCTGCGGCGGCTGCTCGCCGAGCTGGCGCGGCGGCCCAACGTCACCCGCGTGGACCTCGCGCCGCTCGACCGCGCGGGGGTCGCGCTGCTGGTCGAGGCGATCGCGGGCGAGCCGGTTCCGGCCGCGCTCGCCGACGAGCTGTCGGACCGGTCCGGCGGCAACCCGTTCTTCGTGGAGGAGCTCTTCGCCGTGCACCGGGAGGGCGGCGGCCGAGCTGCCGGCCACGCTCTCGGAGGCGGTGCTGGCGCGCGTCGGCGCGCTCGAGCCCCCGGCGCAGCGGCTGCTGATCGCGGTCAGCGCGGCCGGCGGGCGGACCGGCGCCGCCGTGCTGGAGGCGATGGTGCCCGACGGCGGCCTGAGCTCCCCGCTGCACGAAGCGCTCGATGCCGGGCTGCTCGTGCGCGACGGCGACGACGTCGTGCTCCGCCACGGGCTGATCGGCGAGGTCGTCTACGGCCGCCTCATGCCGGCGGAGCGCGCCGAGCTGCACGCCGAGCTCGCGCGGGCGCTCGCCGCGAGCGGGGCACCGCCGGCCCAGCTCGCGGATCAGTGGCACCGCGCCGGACGAAGGGCCGACGCGCTCGCCGCCTCGGTCGAGGCGGGTCTCGCGGCCGCGGCGGACCATGCGTTCGCCGAGGCGCGCTCGCACCTCGACCGCGCGCTCGAGCTGTGGGACCCCGCGGACGCGCCGTCGCTGCCCGTCGACCACACCGAGCTGCTCGTGCAGGCCGCCCGCGCGGCGCGCTTCGGCGGCGATCGCGAGCGGTCCGTGGACCTCGTCCGCCAGGCCATCGCCGAGCTCGACCCGCGCGCCGACCCGGGCCGCGCGGCGCTGCTCCACGCCCGGCTCGGCGAGTACCAGTACTGGGACGACGAGGCGGCGCTCGACTGCTACGGGCGTGCGCTCGAGCTGCTGCCCGCCGGCTCCGGCACCGAGCGCGCCCGGCTGCTCACCGCCGAGGGGCACGCGCTGATGGGCCTGCGCCGGTGGGCCGAGGCCCGCGCGCGCTGCGAGTCGGCGCTGGCCATCGCCCGCGAGCTCGGCGACGCGCGCGAGGAGGCCGCCGCCCGGATCACGCTCGGGCTCGTGCTCGCCTTCCTCGGCGAGCACGAGGCGGGCGAGGCGCACCTGCGGCAGGCGCTCCTCGCTCCCGCGCCGGCGAGCGGCTCCCGCGCGCCTACGTGCACCTCGGCGAGCTGCTGCGGCTGCGACGGCCGCCACGCGGACGCGTTCGCGGCGATGGAGGAGGGCGAGCGGGTGGCGGCGCGCCTGGGGATGCGCGGCTCGTTCGGCCACTTCATGTACGTCAACGCCGCCGACGACCTGATCCGGCTCGGCCGCTGGGACGAGGCCGCCGATCGGCTGCGGCGCGCCGAGCGGCTGGAGCTGGCCCTCACCGCCGCCGTGCTGCATCACGGTCTGACCGGCCGGCTGCATGCGCTCCGCGGCGACACCGAGGTCGCCCGCCACCGGCTCGAGCGCGCGCTCGAGCTGCTCGCCGAGGGGCTGCCCGCCGAGTTCGGCACGCCGGTGCGGTCGGCGCTGGCCGCGCTGGAGCTCGCCGAGGGCGATCCTCAGGCGGCCGGGCGGCACGTCGATGCCGCGCTCGCCGCGCTGGGCGAGGACCGCGACCCGCTGTACGCGCCGGAGCTGATGGCGCTCGGCGTGCGCGCCGCGGCCGACGCGGCGGAGCGGGCGCGCGCCCTCCGCGAGGACGGCGGGCCGGCCACCGCACGGGCACGGGCGCTGCTCGGCGAGCTCGAGCGCGTCGAGGCCGGGCCGCCCGACGTGACGGCGCACCGGCTGACCGCCCGCGCCGAGCTGGCGCGCGCGGCCGGCGAGCACGCACCGGAGCG
The DNA here is from genome assembly GCA_963723395.1 of uncultured Solirubrobacteraceae bacterium. Classification (GTDB taxonomy): domain Bacteria; phylum Actinomycetota; class Thermoleophilia; order Solirubrobacterales; family Solirubrobacteraceae; genus DATFQI01. The sequence goes on from CAVRQL010000022.1 coordinate 352,544, forward strand.
CTGGCGGGCCGCGGCGACGGCATGGGAAGAGCTCGGCGAGCCCTATCCGGCCGCCTGGGCGCGGTTCCGGCACGCCGAGGCCCAGCTCGGCGCGGGCGGCGACCGCCGGGTGGCCGTCGGCACTGCTCGAGCAGGCGCACGCGGTCGCGACCGCGCTGGGGGCTCGCCCGCTGCGCGCGGAGGTCGAGGCGCTCGCCCGCCGCGCGCGGCTGCTGCTGCCCGCGGGCGACCCCGGCGCACCGGCGGCGCCGGCCGCCGCCGGGCTCGAGCTGACCGACCGCGAGGCAGAGGTCCTCGCGCTGCTCGCGGACGGCCTGACCAACCGGGAGATCGCCGAGCGGCTGTTCATCACCCCCAAGACCGTGGGCACCCACGTCGCCCACGTCTTCGACAAGCTCGGCGTGCACAACCGCGTCGAGGCCGCCGGCCGCGCACACCGCCTGGGCGTCGTGAGCCCCCGGCCGCTGACCCACCCAAGGGTGTGCCCGGCTCCCACCTTGGGGGCAGCAACCTCACACCCTTGCCCGGTGTTGGCATGCGCCGCCGTCGCGGATCGTCGAGGACTCCGCCGGCGTCACCGGACGCCGGGATACAAGAGGAGTCCCGATGCGCCTCCGCACCACCACCGCCCTCATCAACACCACCCTGGTCACGCTGGCGCTGACCGTCGTCGCCGCCGCGCCCGCCATCGCGCAGACGCACGTGTGAGCCGACCGAAGATCGGGCGGCCGCGCGACCGGACATCAGGCGAACGCCCGATGTGTCGTCGCGGGGCCGCCCGTACGGTCGCGCCGACCCCCTTCCGCCCCGCATGGAGGCGCTCATGATGTCCCACCGCAGCCGGCCGGCGCGAGTCGCCATGGCCGCCGCCGCGCTCACCTTCGCCGCCCCTTCGACATCGCTCGCCGCGAACACCGTGTTCGGCGGGAGCACCACCGGCGGCGACGCGATCGCGCTCACCGCCGACAAGAAGGCGGCAAAGCTGAAGTCCGCCGTCATCGCGTGGGTCGCTCCGTGCGACGACGGCATGCGGTTCCCGGTGTCGCTGAACGTGACGGCCGTCAAGCCCGACAAGGGCTTCGAGTCGGGCCCACGCGACCTCGCCGTCACGCGCAACGCGAAGGGCCGCTTCACCGGCACCCAGACCGGCGCGCGCGATCTCGGCGAGCAGGTCGCCGTCGTGTCCACCAAGCTCGCCGGGAAGCTCCGGCGCGGCAAGGCCTCCGGCACGCTGTCCGCCGCACGTCACCGGATTCGACAAGGCCACCAGCGAGCCCCGCTTCAGCTGCTCGGTCCGCGTCCGCTGGTCCGCGACGAGCTCCCCGGGACGCGTGTTCGCCGGGGTGACGAGCCAGGAGGAGCCGATGGTCGTGCGCTTCGACGCCGCGCGGCGCCGGGCGACCGACGTGCTCGTCGGCTGGAGGACCGAGACGTGCGACCCGCCTGACCGCTTCATGCGCATCGGCGACCAGCTGGTGGACTTCCCGGTCAAGGCCAAGCGCTTCGGCGACGTCTTCGAGTACACGGTCGACGGCGAGGCGGGGAGCAATTTCACGCTCGCCTACGACCTCGCGGGCAGGCTCACCTCGCGCGGCGCTCGCGGCACGGTGCGCGTGCAGATCACCGAACGCGACGCCGTGGGGGCCACCGTGGTCGCCTGCGACACGGGCGGCGTGACATGGAAGGCGGCGACCAGCGGGAAGGGCGCCCCGCGCCGCAAGGCGAGCCCGATCAGGCGGGGCATCCGCGGCGCCGCCGCGGCGCGCTCCCGGCCGGATCGGTCGTATCGCCCCGGCCGGTGGTCCGCACTCGGCTAGCCGCTGTTGACACCACGAACCCCGGCGGGCAGGATCGCGGCCAGCCAACCTGAGGGGGAGTGGTATGCGAGCGTCGGTGCGGGTGTTCGTGGTCGTATGCGGTGTGCTGCTGGCGCTCGCGCCGGCGGCCGCCGCCGACGGGCCCGGGGCGGGGACGCCCAACGTCGTCACGCTCGGCGACTCGGCGATCTCCGGGGAGGCGGGCCGGTGGGCCGGCAACACCAACCAGTCCGCGTCGCGCGTGGACGCGCTCGGCTCGACCGCCTACTGGGACACCCCGAGCGGCGAGTCGATCAAGGGCTGCCACCGCTCCAAGGCCGCGCAGGCGCACATCTTCGGCGGCGTCCGAACAGCCTGAACCTCGCCTGCTCGGGCGCGCGCACGTCGACCACCGGGACGGGCTCGGGAGACGACTTCAAGCCCGGCATCGACTTCTACTCCGACGCGTCCGGCCGCAAGGGCCAGGCGCTCTCGCTGCAGGAGTACGCGAGCACGCACAACGTGCGCGCGGTCAACGTGATGATCGGCGCCAACAACTACGGCTTCGCCGCGATCGTCGAGCGCTGCGTGACCAACTGGGCGACGTCGCCGTCGTGGTGGAAGAACTACTGCAGCGACGACTCCGACATGACGTCGCGGTTCACCGCCGCCCGCCAGACGCAGGAGACCAACAACGTGCGCGACGCGCTGCTGCGCGTCCGCCAGGCGATGACCAACGCCGGCTACAACGCCTCGCAGTACACGATCATCGCCCAGACCTACTGGACGCCGATCCCGCGCAGCACCGGGTTCCGCTACGCAGAGACCGGCTGGACGCGGCAGTCGATCGGCGGCTGCGGGGTGTGGAACCGCGACGCCAACTGGGCCCACGACACGGTCGTCGCGGCGATGAACGGCAGCGTCCGCGACGGCGCCGCGCAGGCCGTCAAGGCCGGCGCCTCCAACCTCGTCGTGCTCGACCTGCAGAACGCGCTCGACGGCCGCCGGCTGTGCGAGAGCGGGGTCGGCGTGCTCGAGGAGGTCGGCATCGCCAACTGGCAGTCGCCCGGCGCCGTGGACCGCACGGAGTGGGTCTCCCAGATCCGCACCGTGACCACGATCACCGGCCCGTACCAGCTGCAGGAGGGAAGCCACGCCAGCTACTGGGGCCAGCTCGCGATGCGCAACTGCCTGCGGCTCGCCTACAACAACGGCTACGTCCGCGGCGGCAAGTGCGTCCGGATGGCCAACGGGCTCACCTCGCGCGGCGAGCCGCAGATGGAGCCTGCAGCAGTAGCTCAGGCGATCGCCGCCACCGCCTCGACCTCCACCAGGAGGTCGGGGCGGAACAGCTCCGCGACCTGCACGAGCGAGCTCGTCGGCGGCCGCGCCGTGTCGACGAACTCGTCGCGCACGGAGCGGACCGTCGCGAGCTCATCCGTGCCGGTCACGAAGAACGTGAGCTTCACGACGTCGCCCCAGCCGGCGCCGCCGGCCGCGAGCGCCCGGCCGACGTTCTCGAACGCCAGCCGGGTCTGCGCCTCCCAGCCGCTCGGCACGTCGCCGCCGGGCGTCATCGCGACCTGACCCGACGTCCATACGAGCCGGCCGGTGGGAATGGTCACGACGTGGCTGTAGCCGGCGGGCGGCGGCAGCTCGGGCGGAGACGCGAAATCGGGCACGCCGCGATGCTAACGCCCGCTACGCGGGCTTCTCGCAGCGCTCGTAGTACTTCGCCCAGGCGCCCTCCCACCACTTGGTGGCGGCCTCGTAGCCGCGCTTCTCCTCGATGACGCGGAAGCGGGTCTCGATGCGCTCGAGCTTCTGCTCGCAGCGCTCTTCCTTGGACGGGCGGTCGTGGTGGGCCTGGGCGGGAGACGCCGGGGAGATGGCGACGGCGGCCAGGAGGGCGGCCAGCGCGAGACGGGAACGGGACATGGAGGAGCTCCTTGGGGAGGGGAGGATGCGGGTCGCCGCGAGCGTACGGCCGGCGCGGGGCCGCTTCCTGATGCCTTCCTGAGGCGGACCTGATGCTCGGCCGGCGTCAGCGCCTGGCGCGGCGGCCGAAGCGCGACGCCCACACCAGATCGGGCGTCGCGTGGAACCCGAGCCGGCCGGTGACCGGCGCTGCCGCATCGAGATGGCCGACCATCACCGCGCCGGCGTACCCGAGATCGCCGGCCTCGCGCGGAGAGGTGGTGAGCAACTGGTCGCCGGTGATCGGGTGCAGGGCGGCGTAGAGGGCGACGCGTCCGGGGGCCGGGTCGGTGTGCAGGTGCCCGACGGGCGGGGTCGCCGGCTGCGGTGGGGCGGGCGTGGAGCGAAGCGCGCGGCGCGCCCTCCATCCCACCGCGGCCACCCTGCGCCGCATTGGGAGCTCGACGTCGCGCCAGGCGAGCGGGGCGAGCACCCAGCGCGCGCGGCGTCCAGCGGTCGGGACGCCCGGCACGAGCGTGTCGCCGGCGTGCAGCCGGCCGTCGCTGCTCATCCGCACCGGTCGCGTGCCGGGTCCGGGCACGGCGCCGAGCGCGCCCAGCTCGGCCGTGACGACACCGCCAGGGGCGGCGCCGATCCCGTAGACGTGGCGGGCGCCGTCGACGGCCCGCACGAGCCCGAGCGACGAGTCCGCCAGCGCATGGCCGACCACGGCTTCCAGCCGTCGCGCGCGGATGCTGCTCGGCTCCCCGGGGAAGAGCGGTGTGGCGCGGATCCTCTCGAGCATGACCTCGCGCACGCGCGGGTCCTGCCCTTCGGCGGCCGCCACCTTGGTCCAGTCGATGCGCGACTTGACGAGGCCGACGCGCACCCGGCCCAGCGCCTCGAGGTCGATCTCGTCCGGGAAGCCGGTCGCCGCCTCCAGCGCGCCGGCCGCCCGGAGGCAGGCCATCGTGTAGAGGCACTTCGCGCAGCGCCCGCAGTTGTCGGGCCGGTTCTCCGAGTAGCAGACCTTGATGTACGCGAGCAGGTCCGGGCGCTCGCCGGCGAGCCAGCGGATCTTCCCCAGCCTGGCGCGCGCCAGGCTGTCGTGCTCGATCTCCACCCGCTCGCTCGAGAGCAGCGGATCCAGCAGCGGGGAGCTGCCGCACGGCTCCACCGTCGCGTACTCGTCACCGGAGGCGAACAGCGCGCTCTCGACGCCGCCGGCCAGCTGGTGGGACACGAACGCGAGCGCGGTGCCGGAGAAGTCCTCCCAGTCCGCGACGTGCGCCGCGACCAGCTCGCGCACGTTCGTCCAGCAGACGTGCATCGGCTTCCCGAGGGTCGCCGCCGCCTCGCCGGCCCTGACCACCTCTGCCGCGCGCACCTCCTCGTCGTGCCGCGTCTCGAGCCCGTCGACGAACACCACCGCGGAGTGCTCGGGATGGCGGGCCGCGGTGAACAGCGAGTCCACGCCGCGCGAGAGGAACGACACGCGCTCGCGCCCGGCCTCCGGCGCGGCGGTGCCCGCATGCGCCGCCACCTCAACGGGGCGCAGGCCCGGCGCCCACGCGGCGTAGAGCGCCTGCAGCTCCTCGAGGCGCCCCAGCAGCCGCGGCGACACGGGCCCCTCGATCGTCAGGTCCTCGCCGAAGCCCATCGCGAGCGGGAGCGCCGCGCACAGGAACCCGGACGCGTCGGGCGTGCGGTCGGCGATCTCCGCCGGCGCCGCGCAGCGCAGCTCGAACTCGCCGCCCTGCCAGCGCAACGTCGACGCCCGCTCGACGCGGTCACCGCGGTCGCGCACGTCGACGGGCGAGACGATCACGCGCGGAACCTAGCGTCCCGGCGGCCGCGCTAACCGTGTGTCAGCGCGCGCTCACCGTCGATGAGAGCGCCGTGGGCCTCGGCCTCGCGCGCCGGGAGATGGCGCCAGGCGATCACGGCGCCGAGCACGGCCACCACCGCGGCGACGAGCGACGCCCGCGACATCGCGAACACGAACGCCTCGCGCGCCGCCTCCGCGGCGCCGCCTCCCGCCTGCACGGCGGCGCCGACGGAGTCGGGAGCGCCGTCGGGCAGCCGCCCCGCGTAGAGCGAGGACATGATGCTCCCGATCACGGCGACGCCCAGCGCGCCGCCGAGCTCGCGCGTCGTGTCGTTGACGGCGGAGCCGATGTTCGCCCGCTCGGGCGGCAGCGAGCCCATGATCGACTCGGTCGCGGGCGCGCCCGCGAGCCCCATCCCGGCGCCCATCAGCAGGAGCGCGATGCCGAGCCGCCCGTACCCGCCGCCCGCGGTGATCGTCGCCGCGACCGCGAGGCCGGCGGAGAAGAGCAGCATCCCGGCGGTCACCACGCGCTTGCTGCCGAGGCGGCCGACGAGCAGCGAGGAGAGCGGCGCGCACACGATCATCGCCCCGGCGTAGGGAAGGACCCGCACGCCGGCTTCGAGCGGCGAGTAGCCGAGCACGAACTGCAGGTACTGCGTCGACAGGAACAGGAATCCGAAGAGCGCGAAGAACAGCACCATGATCGTGCTGCTGGCCGCGGTGAAGCGCGGGTTCTCGAACAGCCGTACGTCGAGCAGCGGCTCCTCGGCGCGGCGCTGCCACATCACGAACGCGCCCAGCGCGAGCGCGGCGAACGCGCCCGCGACGAGCACGGGGCCGGACGTCCACCCCTCCGACGGGGCCTCGATGACCGCCCACACGAGCGCGACCAGGCCCGCGCCCGACAGCGCGGCGCCCGTCCAGTCGAGCCGTCGCGCGACGGGGTCGCGCGACTCGGGGAGCAGCCGCAGGCCCGCGACGATCGCCGCCGCCACCAGCGGCACGTTGACGATGAAGATCGAGCCCCACCAGAAGCGGTCGAGCAGGAACCCGCCGACCACCGGCCCGAGCGCGACGCCGAGCCCCGCGGTCGCGGCCCAGATGCCGACCGCCATCGCGCGCTCCTTGGCGTCGTCGAAGACGGTGATCAGCAGCGACAGCGTGGCCGGCATGACGAACGCGGCTCCGGCTCCCATGACCGCGCGGGCGGCGATCAGCGCGTCGGTGCCGCCCGCGTAGGCGGCGCCCGCCGAGGCGGCGCCGAACACGGCGAGCCCCGCCAGCAGCGTGCGGCGGCGCCCGTAGCGGTCACCCAGCGCGCCGGCCAGCAGGAGCAGCCCCGCGAACACGAGCGTGTAGGCGTCGACGACCCACTGCAGCTCGCTGAGGCCCGCGTCGAGGTCGCGCGCCAGCGTGGGGAGCGCGACGTTGACGATCGTGTTGTCGACGACGATCGCCAGCAGGCTCGCGCACAGCACGCCCAGCGCCGCCCAGCGGCGCCCGCCGCTCACGACGTCACCGCCGTCCGGCCGCCGGCCTGGCGCTCGGAGGCGCGGGCGCGCTCGCGCACCAGGATCACGATCCCGAAGGCGATCAGCCACAGGCTCCACAGCACGTAGCCGAAGAAGTTGGCGGTGTCGACCGCGGGCAGGTCGAGCGGCGAGAGCACCCCGACCAGCACGAGCGCGGCCGACGCGCCGCCCAGCAGGGTGAACCAGCGCCCGGCGAACTCGCGCCCCAGGGCGACGATGACGAGCACAGTCCAGATCGCGGTCAGGAGGTAGCCGACCGTCTCGCCGATCGCGGTGCCGAGGATGTCGCTCGCGGTCCGGAACGCGTCCCGGTTCCCGTCGGCGGCGTAGCCGGGGACGAGGATCGGCCAGCGCAGCAGCCCGATCACCTGGACGGTGGCCGCGGCGATCCCGACCCGCACCGCCCAACGCATGGCGGGCGCCCGCGAGAGCCGCCCGACCCCGATCGCGACGGGGGCGAGGAGCCCGGCGGCAAGCGCCAGGACGGTGAACCACGCGCTGACCGCGCCCTCGTGGGCGCGGAAGGACGCGAGCACGTCGCCCGCCGGCTCGTCGAGCACGTCGGGGTAGTTGAAGATGGAGCCGAGCGCCGTGAAGGCGACGTTGGCGAGGACGGCCGCGAGAATCAGCAGCCCCGCGGTGAGCTTGGGGTTCATGACCCCTCCTTGTCCGTGGACTTGTGATGGCTGGCGTCGGCGATCCAGGCGACGAGGACGTTGTCCGGATGGTCGACCAGGTGGTCGCGTGCGAGCGCGTCGACGAGCTCGCGCTCGCCGCGCCGGTGCGCGCCGGCGATCGCCACGACCTGACGGTCGCGGGTCGTCGCCGCCACCAGCTCCGCACGCGCGAGGAGCGCCTCCGCGTCGGGCGCGAACAGCGCCGCCGCGACGAGGATCAGCGGGTCGTCGCTCGTGAGCGACGCCTCGACGATCGCGGCGATCGCCGCGTCGTCGCCGACGACGAGCCCGCGGAGCAGATCCCTTGGGCGTGCCGTCGACATGGGCCGACCATCCAGAGCGGCGCTGATACTCCGCTGACACCGCGCTGATCCCGCTTAGACTCGCGAGGTGTTCGAGATCTCGCTGCTCGGGCCCGTCGAGGTCAGGCGCGACGGGCGGCCGCTGGCGGTGCCGGGCGGCAAGGCCGCCGAGGTGCTGGCGCGGATCGCGCTCGAGGCGGGTGCGACGGTGCGCGCCGATCGGATCCTCGACGACGTGTGGGCCGGCGCCGCGACCCGCCGCAACACGCTCCAGGCCAAGGTCGCGCTGCTGCGCCGGGCGCTGGGCGACCCCTCCGCGATCGCGGGCGTGGACGGCGGCTACCGGCTCGCGGTCGCTCCCGGCGATGTCGACGCGCTCCGCGTGCTGCGCGACGCCGCCGAGGCCGCGCGGCGGCTCGACGCCGGTGACGCGAGAGGGGCCGCGGCGCTGAGCGCGGCGGCGCTCGGGCTCTACCGCGGCGAGCCGCTCGCCGCAGCCGGCGACTGGGCCGCCCCGCACCGGGCGCGGCTGGAGGAGGCCCACGCGGGACTGCTCGAGACGAAGCTCGCCGCGCAGCTGCGGCTCGGCGAGGCGGCGATCGACGAGCTGGAGGCGGCCGTCGCCGCCCATCCGTACCAGGAGGGCCTGTGGGAGCTGCTGATCACCGCGCTCTACCGCGCAGGCCGCCAGGCCGACGCCCTGGCCGCCCACCGGCGGGTCCGCACCCTGCTCGACGACGAGCTCGGGCTGGATCCCGGGCCCCGCCTGGCCGAGCTCGAGCGGCAGGTCCTCAACCACGACCCGGCGCTGCGCGCCCGCACCGGGAACCTGCCCTCGCTGACGGCCGGTCTCGTCGGCCGCGAGGACGAGGTCGCCGCGCTGTCTGAGCTGCTGCGCCACGAGCGCCTCGTCGAGGTCGTCGGCGCGGGCGGCATCGGCAAGACGGCCGTCGCCATCGCCACCGGGCGCGGGCTGGCCGGCGACGTGTGGCTGGTCCGGCTCGAGGCCGCGCGCACGGCGGACGACGTGCTCGACGCCGCGATCGCCGCGCTCGGCGTGGCCGGCGGCGAGGCGGCGCTGCTCGAGCGCCTGCGCAGCGCGGGCGCGGTCGTGATCCTCGACAACTGCGAGCAGGTGCTCGACGCGGCGGCGGCGCTCGCCGAGCGGCTCCTCGCCGAGGCGCCAGGGCTGCGCATCCTCGCCACCAGCCAGGTCGCGCTGGAGGTCGACGGCGAGGCGGTGTTCGAGCTGGCGCCGCTCGCGCTCTCCGACGCCGTCCAGCTATTCGGCCTGCGCGCAGCGCGGCACGGCGACCCGGGCGAGGTCGACGAGCTGTGCCGCGCGCTCGACGGCCTGCCGCTGGCGATCGAGCTGGCCGCCGCGCGCACGCGGACGCTGCCGGTCGCCGAGATCGCCCGCCGCCTCGACGACCGCTTCGCCGTGCTCAGCGACCCGGCGAGCCGCAAGCCGGAGCGGCGCCGTGCGCTGCGAGCCACGATCGCCTGGAGCTACGAGCTGCTGTTCCCCGACGACAAGCGCGGCCTATGGGCGATGGCCGCGTTCGCGGGCGGCGCGCCGCTGCCCGCCGTGGAGTCGGTGCTCGCCGCGCTCGGCGTGCCCGACGCGGCGGCGATCGACGTGATCGGGCGCCTCGCGAGCCGCTCGCTGGTGATCGTCGACGACTCCCGCTACCGGCTGCTCGACAGCATCCGCGCGTTCGCGCTCGAGGCGATGGAGGACGCCGGGCTGACCGACCGCGGGCTCGGCGCCCACGCCGCCTGGTTCGCCGCCGCGGCCGCATCCTCGACGGAGGGCGTGCGCAGCGCGCGGCAGGCCGAGCACCTCGCCTTCGCACGCGCGGAGCGCGCGAACATCGACGCGGCGCTGGCGTGGTGCGCCGAGCACGAGCCGCTGCGCGCGCTCGACATGGTCAACGGCTTCGGCTGGGCGTGGATCGTGCTCGGCGACTCCAGGGGCGCGCAGCGGATCCTGGCCGCCCTCGCCGCCGCGGGCGAAGCCGCCCCGGCCGCCGACCGGGCCGCGGCGCTGCTGCTCGCCGCCTGGATCGAGGCCTCGACCGGCGACCTCGAGCCGGCGCGGCGGCACGCGACCGCGGCCGGCGAGCTGGCCGACACCCTCGGCGACGCCGGCCTGCAGGCTCGTGCCGCCTACCACCTCGCCTACGTCGTCTCCCACCGCGGCGAGTGGGAGCACGCGCTGGAGCTGACCGCGCGCAGCGGCGAGCTGCTCGAAGGGCTCGACCTGCCGTGGGACCAGGCCGCGAACGCGCTGTTCGCTTCACGCGCCGCGATCTCGGCCGGCGACCGGGCGCGCGCCGCCGAGGCCCGCGACGAGGTCCAGCGCCGGCTGGAGGTCGTCGAGGACCCGTGGCTGCGCGTCCGCCGCGACGCCATGCTCGGCGAGCTGGCCCGCGTCGAGCACCGCTTCGACGACGCCGTCGAGCATCTCGGCCGGGCGGCCGCGACATCGGGAAAGCTGGGCTTCCTGCAGACCGAGGCCTACCAGCTCACCAGCCTCGGCCGCGCGCAGTGCCAGGCCGGCGACTACGCCACCGGCGCCGCCACGCTGGAGCTCGGGATCGCCAAGGCGGAGGCGACCGGCGACGTCCGCCTCGCCGCGCTCGGCCGCGTGCACCTCGGCCGCGTCCTGCGCGCGCTCGGTCAGACCGCGGAGGCGCGCGCCGCGCTCGAGTCGGCGGCCGCCTGGCACCGCGACGCCGGCGGCGGGGAGCAGGCGGCGCTCGGCGAGTGCCTGCTGGCGGCGCTCGACGCCGCCGACGGGGTGCCGGGCGCGCGCGAGCGGCTGGCCGTGCTGCTCGACGCCGCCCGCCGCGACGGCGACGCCCCGGTCGAGGTGTTCGCGCTCGACGCGCTCGGCCGTTACGAGGAGGCCGACCGGCGCATGGAGGAGGCCTCGCACTTCATCGGCGAGCGCGACCGGACCGACGCTCCGCCCCGCGACGGTGCACGATCACGAACGCCAGCAGCCCTCCCATGACCGCGGCGATGCCGGCGACCTGCCGGTCGTTGACGACCTCCCCGAGCAGCAGGTAGGACCACACGACCGCGAGCGCCGGCTGCGCGACCTGGGCGATCCCGATCGTGCCGATCTGGATCGACTTCTGGGCGAACACCAGCAGCCCCTGCGCCGCCACGCCGCTGGTGAGCGTGAGGATCAGCGTGAAGGTCCAGCCGGTCGCGCTCAGCCCGAACACGTCGCCGTTGGCGAGCGCGAGCGGGAGCACCGCCACGGTGGCGATCGGGCAGATCGTCGCCATGAACGTCGTGACGTCCATCTCCCGGCGGAAGTGCTTCGTCGACGCCACGTAGGCGACCAGCAGCAGCATCGCGATCACGCCGAACACGTTGCCCTCCAGCGAGGCGTCACCGCCGGGGGGCGCGTTGAACAGGACGAGGGTGACCCCGCCGAACGCGAGCGAGCGCGAACACGAGCGCGCGCGGCTCGATGTACTCACCGAACAGCCACGCGCCGACCGGCACGATGAGGAAGGGCGCGAGCGACCCGATCAGCGCGGCGTTGGCGACGCTGTTGTGCGTCGCCCCGGCGAAGAACACCGCGAGGTTGAGCCCGAAGAACACGCCCGGCAGCGCGACCTGGCGCACGTCGCGCGCGGTGACGCGCCTGCCGGTGCTCCACAGCGCGACGTTCCAGATGACGCTGACCATGACCATCCGCCAGAACGCGACCAGCACGCCGGGCGACTCGGCGCGCTTGACGAGCGTCGAGCTGAGCGAGAACGCCGCCACCAGCCCGATCACCGCGAGCACGCCGAGCGTCTTGGCGCTGAGCGCGCGGGCGTGCTTCGGCGGTTCGGCGATGCCGGTCGCGACGCTCACTACTGCACACTAACCGTCCGTCGAGGGAGTGTCGCTACAACAGGGCGCAGTGGACGCGGCCGGCCGGATCATCCTCCTCAACGGGGCGTCGAGCTCGGGCAAGTCGACGCTCGCGCGCGGGCTGCAGGACGCGCTCGAGACACCGTTCCTGCACCTCTCGAGCGACCAGCTGGTCGACGGCGGCGCCGTGCCCGAGCGGGACGACCTCGACTGGGCGGGCTCGATGCGCCCGCGCTTCTTCGAGGGCTTCCATCGCTGCATCCCGGCGATGGCCTCGGCGGGGAACGACCTCGTCGTCGACCACATCATCGAGTACGCGGAGTGGCGCGAACGACTGCGCGAGCTGCTCGACGGGCTCGACGTCTTCCTGGTCGGCGTCCACTGCGACCCCGGCGAGCTCGACCGCCGCGAGCGCCGGCGGGGCGACCGCTTCGGAGGCGAGGGCCGCGCGCACGTGGAGGAGAACCGCATCCACGAGCTGGGCCCGTACGACCTCGAGGTCGACACCACCGCGGGGGTCACGCCGAACGTCGTCGCGGCGGTGACGAGCGGGTGGGCCGCGCGCGGGTCCGTCGGCGCGCTGTTCGGGCGCTAGGGCGCGGGATTCCTCACCCCGGCGCGACGGGCTGCCCACACCTCGCCCGGGTGGTGTCCCGTGCGCGCTCGGCTGCGCGCGACCCGATACTCGGAGTGACCATGAACCTCCGCCCGGCCACCGAGCCTGCAACCGCCGGCCCGCTCCCGGTGAAGGCCCTGCTCGCCGTCGCCGTCGTGGCGGCCGCGGCGTTCGCGGCGGTCGTGGCCGGGCTCGTGCAGCCGCCGGACCTCCAGGGCGCGCTCGAGGACCTGGCCGACACGCTCGGGCCTTGGACCTACGCGCTCGTCGCCGGCCTGGCGTTCCTCGAGACCGGCGCGTTCGTCGGGCTGATCGCGCCCGGCGAGACGGCGATCGTGCTCGGCGGCGTGGTCGCGGCGCAGGGCGAGATCAACCTCGGCGCGATGCTCGTGATCGCGTGGGTCGCGGCCGCGCTCGGCGATCTCGTGAGCTTCGGGCTCGGCAGGCGGCTCGGGCGCCCGTTCCTGCTCACCCGCGGACCGCGCGTGGGCGTCAGCGCGGCCCGCCTCGAACGCGTCGAGGGCTTCTTCTCGCGCCACGGCCCCAAGGCGATCCTCCTCGGGCGCTTCATCGGGCTCGTCCGCGCCGTCGCCCCGTTCCTCGCCGGCGCCTCCGGGATGCGCCTGCGCTCGTTCCTGCCCTGGAGCCTGATCGGCACCGCCGCCTGGGCGACCACGTTCACGCTCGTCGGCTACGCCTTCCACGAGTCGTTCAGCGCCGCCGCCGGCCACCTGACCCACGGGGCGCTCGCCCTCGCCGTGCTCGCGGCCGCGGCGTTGGCGTGGCGGGAGCACCGGCGCGCGAGGGCCCGGCGATCAGCGCGGCCTTGAGGGCGGTCGACCGGGTCGACTGGCAAGTTCGACCTCACGCCGCGGCTCCTGCGGATCCGGGTCGAAGGCCCGCAGCGGCCCGGGGGCGATGCCCGTCTCGAGGTCCGAGATGCGTGCCCGCGTCTCGGCCAGCATCCAGTCGCGCTGCTCCGATGGGGGGAGGCGCTCGATGTGCCTGATGAGCGTCCGCAGCCACGCTCGCCGTGAGTCCGCCATGGCTCAGGCGCCCGTCTGGTCTGATCGCATGAGGTTCCGCCTCCTTGGAGCCCTCGCGCGACCGTTGCCGAGCGCGCGCAGTCTCCCTGCTGTGGCGGGAAAGAACTCCTGGCGCTTCGAGAGCCGGTCGATTCGTCGCCCGGGCCTGGCCGCATCAGGGTTCGCTCCCTCGGGCGACGAAAGGTAGCGCCGCCGCACCGAGTCACGCGTTCGCGTGTGCCTCGCCCGGCAGCGGGAACCAGCGGATCCGCTCGAACGCCGGGGAGAGCGGCGGATCGATCGCCGGGGTCGCCGGCGCCTCGCCGAGGATCCGCCGCGCCTCCTCGAGCTGGTGCGCGAGCGCGCTCTCGGGCGCCGAGGAGCGCACGAGGTCGATCGCGGGACCGGAGTCGAAGGTCAGGTCGCGCAGGGCGGGCAGCCGCTCGTGCCGGGCGTGCGCGTGGCGCCAGCGTCCGGTCCGGGGATCGAAGCGGTAGAGCGGCAGCAGCTTCCAGGCGTGCTCGGCGAGCAGGTGGACCGCCTCCACGATGTAGCCGAAGACGGCCTCGCTGATGTAGTAGCCGAAGCTCACGCGGGAGAACCCGAGCGTCGCGCCCGCGTATCCCTGCCGGGCCTGCTCGTCCATGGCCGCCGACCACGTCGCGTCGACCGGGTGGATGCGATGGATGTACGGCCCGGCGCAGAAGCATCCGCTGCGCGCCTGGATCCCGAACAGGTCGCTGAGGACGGCCACGACGAAGTCGCCGTGCAGCCATCCGCGCGGGTGGCGCACGCCGAAGGAGACGATCGCGAGGCGCTCCGGCTCCGCGCTGCCGAGGATGCGCAGCTGCGGGTTGCGCCCCCACGACGCGAGCGCGCGGCGGGCGAAGGCGCCCTCCCGCCGGCGGATCTCCTCGGCGCCGACGGCATCCTTGAGCGCGAACACGAGCCCGGCGCGGATCGAGTCGACGATCGCCGGCGTGCCCGCCTCCTCGCGGACCGCGGGGTCCGGGTGGTAGCTCTGGCAGGTGGGGCTGACGAACACGATCGTCCCGCCACCCGGCACCGAGGGCACGGCGGTCCGCAGCAGCGACCGCTTCGCGACCAGGACTCCCGGCGTCGACGGCCCGCCGGGGAACTTGTGCGGCGAGAGGAACACCGCGTCCTTGCTCGGCGACGTCGATCGGGAGGTACGGGCCGGCCGAGGCGTAGTCCCAGCACGCGAGCGCGCCGTGGCGATGCAGCAGCGCCGGAGATCCGGTCGACGTCGGAGACGATCCCGGTGACGTTCGACGCCGCCGAGAAGCTGCCGACCTTCAGCGCCCGGTGCTCGTGCCGGCGGAGCTCGGCCTCGAGATGGGCGACGTCGATCCGCCCGTCCGCGTCCTCGCCGATCGTGACCACGTCCGCGCCCGACTCCCGCCACGGCAGCTCGTTCGAGTGGTGCTCGTAGGGGCCGAGGAACACGACGGGCCGGTCGCGGCGCCCGAGGTCGAGGACGCCGGACCAGCTTGTCGATCGCGCCGGTCGCGCCCGACCCGCAGAACACGACGACGTCCTCCGGGCCGCCGTTGACCGACCGGTGGATGATCCGGCGGGCCTCCTCGCGCAGCGCCGTGGTCTGCCGGCCGGTCGCCGACGCCTCGGTGTGCGTGTTGCCGTACAGCGGCAGGACGCGGTCGCGGATGAAGTCCTCGATGAACGACAGCGAGCGGCCGGAGGCCGTGTGGTCCGCGTACACGAGGCGCCGCGGTCCGAACGGCCCGTCGAGGACGGCGTCGTCGCCGATCGCCGAGCGGCGGATCCGGTCGATCAGCGGCTCGCCCGCGGGCCGTGTCAGGGTGGCGACCAACACGCCCTAGCGGGTGCGCGCGGCGGAGAGCCGCGGCCGGCGGACGCGGTCCAGGGCACGCTCGCCCAGCCGGGGCGCGCGGCGATGCGCTGAAGGCCGCCGTTCCCGGGGCTTGGGCGGCCTTGGACGCTTCGAGCGCCCGGGTCGCCAGCACGGCGTAGAGCGGTCCCATCGGCGTCTCCTCTCTGTGCTGGACCCCGACGCTACGGCGGACGTTCCCCGCTTCGCTACGTGGAGCCCACCGTAGGCTTTGCCGCGACCCGGGAGCGAGCGCATGCAGACCCATCTGTTGGAGCGCGAGGCCGAGCTGGAGCAGATCGGCGATGCGCTCGCACGCCGCGGCGGCCGGCTCCGGCGGGGTGCTGGTGATCGAGGGCGCGGCCGGGATCGGCAAGAGCTCGCTGATCGGCGAGGCCGCCGACCCTGGCCGAGGCGCGGGGCATGGCGGTGCTGCGCGCCCGCGGCGGCGTGATGGAGCGGGAGTTCGCGCTCGGCGTGGTGATCCAGCTGCTGGCGCCGTGCATCGAGCGGCTCGGCGACCGCGACCGTGAGCGCGCGTTCGCGGGCGCCGCGGGGCTCGCGCGCCCGCTGTTCGAGGAGGTCCCCGACCGGGCGGCCGACGACGACCGGCTGTTCGCGCGCTTCCACGGCCTGCACTGGCTGTGCGCGAGGCTGGCCGAGGAGCGCCCGCTCGCCCTGCTCGTCGACGACGCGCACTGGGCGGACGGCCAGTCGATCCGGTTCCTCGCCTACCTGGAGGCGAGGATCGACGAGATCCCCGCGTGCGCGATCGTCGCCGTGCGGACGGGCGAGGCCGCGTCCGCCCCGGACGCCCTCGCGAGGCTGGCCGGACCGCGGCCCGCCGTGCGCCCGCCGCCGCTCAGCCCCGCGGCCATCGCCGAGCTGGTCCGGGGCGGCCTCGGCGCGGCGGCGACGGACGCCGTGTGCGCAGAGTGCGCGCGCACGACCGGAGGCAACCCGCTGCTCGTGCGACAGCTGATCACGGCCCTCGGGGAGCGCGACGGCGAGCTCGGCGCCGACGCGATCGCCGCCATCGGGCCGCCGTCGGTCGCCCGCTTCGTGGCCGACCGGCTCGGCCGCCGCCCGGAGGCGACCGGGGCCGTCGCCCGCGCGCTGGCGATCCTGGGCGACGACGCCTCCCTCGAGGACGCGGCGGCGGTCGCGGGCGTGGACCGCGAGGCGGCGGCGGGCGCGGTGGACGCGCTGATCGAGGCCCAGCTCCTGCATCCGCGACTCCCGCCGAGGTTCGTGCACCCGATCGTCCACCAGGCGCTGCTGGACTCGATCCCGCCGGCCGGGCGGGCGCAGCTGCACCTGGCCGCCGCCCGCGAGCTGGCGCGCACACCGGCGCGGTGCGAGCGCACGGCCGCCCACCTGCTGGCCGCGGCCCCCGCCGGGCTCGTCGGCGAGCCGTGGGCGTACGACGCGCTGACGGCGGCGGCGCGGCAGGTCGCCGAGCGCGGGGCGCCCGACGACGCGGTGCGGCTCCTGCGCCGCGCGCTCGAGGAGGCGCCGAGCCGGTCGCTCCTGCTCGAGCTCGGCGCCGCCGAGGCCGCCGGCCGCATGCCCGAGGCGGCCGGGCGCATGGAGGACGCGCTGCGCCTGTCGAGCGGTCCCGCCGAGCGCGCGAACGCCGTGCTCGGCCTGTCGATGGTGCGCTTCCTCGCGGCGGAGCTGCCGGCTGCCGTCGCCGCGTGCGAGGCGATGCTCGCGGCGGGCGGACGGGCTCGACCGGGAGCTGCGCCTCGGGCTCGAGTTCCAGGCGGCCGCCACGCGCATGGTCGGCGGGCTGCCCAGCGTGGAGACGTTCGGGCGGATGCTGGCGCTCGAGCCCGAGGTGAACCGGGGCGAGACGGCGGCGGAGCGCGGCCTGCTCGCCCTGATCGCGCTCGTCTTCGCCGGGACCACCGCGCGCACCGGGCGCCGAGGTCGCGGCGCTCGCCGAGGCGGCATGGGGCGACGGGCAGCTCCTGGTCGAGGTCCGCTCCCAGCACCCGACGCTGGAGGCGCCCGCGACGGCGATCGCGATGACGGCCGCCGCCACGGCCACCGCGCTCTCGGGCCGGCTGACGAGGGCGATCGAGGTGTGGAGCTCGGGCGTCGCGGAGGGACGGGCGCGCAGCTCGATGCTCCTGTACTCCAGCTCGCTCGGCCTGCGCGCCTCGGCGCGGGAGTGGAGCGGCGATCTCGGCGGCGCCGAGGACGACGCCACCGCGGCGCTGGCGATGCTCCCCGCCGACGATCCGATCATCCGCCCGAGCGCGGTGTCCGCGCTCGTCGACGTGCACATCGAGCGCGGCGCGCTCGAGCAGGCCGCGGCGCTGGTGCGCGACGCGTGGCCGACCGGGGACCTGCCGCTGTCGCTGAGCATCAGCCAGGCGCTGGCCTCCCGCGGCCGGCTCGCGCTGCGGATGGGAGACCCGCGAGGCCGCGCTGGAGGATCTCGAGGAGGCCGGCCGCCGGGCGCTGGCGCTCGCCTACATCAACCCGATGGCGCTGATGTGGCGCAGCTACGCGGCGCTCGCCGCGGCCCGCGTCGGGGAGCACGACCGGGCCCGCGAGCTCATCGACGAGGAGCTCGAGATCGCCCGCCGGTTCGGCGCCCCGGAGCCGATCGGCGAGGCCCTGCGCGTGCAGGCCCTGCTGGCCGGCAACGCCGACATGGTCGAGCTGGCCCGCGAGGCGGCGGACGTCCTCGCCGGCTCCGAGCTCCGCCTGGCGCACGCGCGGGCGCTGATCGACCTGGGCGGCCGCCCTGCGGCGGGGCGGCCACCGCCGCGACTCGCGCGAGCCGCTCCGCGAAGGGCTGGACCTCGCCAACCGCTGCGGGTCGGTGATCGAGACGGACCGGGCGATGGACGAGCTGCGCGCCGCCGGGTCGCGCCCGCGGCGCCCCGCCGTCAGGGGCGTGGACTCGCTCTCCGCCCAGGAGCGCCGCGTCGCCGCGATGGCCACCGAAGGGCTGAGCAACCGCGAGATCGCCGAGGCCCTCTTCCTGACGCGCCGGACCGTGGAGATGCACCTGACCGGCGCCTACCGCAAGCTCGACGTGCGCGGACGCGGCGAGCTGCCCGCGGCGCTGGCGCCGGCGGTGGAGAGCGTGTAGCTCACCGCCCAGGAAGTCGGCGACGACGGGCGCCAGGACCTCGTCGGCGACGCCGTGCCACTCGCCGGGCAGGCTGCGGTGCGAGGCGTTCGGCAGCCGCGCGGCGACCGTGCCCGCCCAGCCGGCGAGGTCGTCGGTGCTGCCGGCGCTGTCGAGCACGAGCGTCTCGTTGCGGACGCCGCGCAGCAGCGCCGGGGTGACGGCGTCGGAGATCATGCAGTCGTAGACGAGCGTCGGCGCGACCGCCGCCATCTCCGCCCACGACCCGCCGGCGATGACCTCGTCGGGCACGCCGCAGCTGCGCAGGAACCGCTCGACGGCGTCCTCGCGACGGCCGGCGGCGACGAGGGCGGCCAGCTCGCCGGTGAGCGGGTCCGGAGCGACCGCGTCGTCGTCCTGCAGCGGCGGCTCGAGCAGCGCCAGCCGGCCGACCGGCAGGCCCGCCGCAGCCGCGTGCAGGGCGAGCAGCGCGCCGCTGGAGTAGCCGTAGAGGTGGGCCGGGCCGCCGGCGTGGTCGATCAGCGCGGCGAGGTCCTCGACCTCGCGGGCGGGTGCGTAGGGCAGGCGTGTCGGTGCTCTCACCACGCCCGCGGCGGTCGTAGGTGTAGACGGTGAAGCGGCCGGCCAGCAGCGGGACGAGGCCGGCGAGCGCGCTCCACCCCCGGTGGTGCCCGGCCGGCTCGACGAGGATCAGCGCCGGCCCGCTCCCGGCGTGCTCGAAGGCGATGCGGGTCCCGTCGGCGGAGGTGATGGTCATGCACCGGTGTCGAGACCGGGCGGTCCGGCTTCGACACCCCGGTGAAACGATGTCCGACCACACGGAGGAAGCGATGCGCTACCTGATCCTGATCAACCAGAACCCCCACGCGTTCGACGGCATGACCGACGAGGAGCTGAAGGCGTTCGGCCGCCGGCACCTCGAGCTCTCGAACGAGCTGATGGACTCGGGCGAGCTGGTCGCCGGCGAGGGTCTCGCCAACTCGTCGCAGGCGCACACCGTCCGCGTCCGCGACGGCGAGACGGTCACCAGCGACGGCCCGTTCGCCGAGCTCAAGGAGCACCTCGCGGGCTTCTACCTCGTCGAGGTGGCCTCGTTCGAGCGCGCCGTGGAGGTCGCGGCGCGGATCCCGGACGCGGAGATCGCGGAGGTCGAGGTGCGCCCGGTCCTCGACCTGCGCGCCATGGATCTGTGACGGTCGAGGAACAGCTCCGCGAGCTCTCGCCGCAGGTGCTCGCCGTGCTCGTCCGCCGCCACGGGGACTTCGCCCGCTGCGAGGACGCCGTGCAGGAGGCGCTGCTCGCGGCGTCCCGGCAGTGGCCGTCGGAGGGCGTGCCCGCCAACCCGAAGGCGTGGCTGATCACCGTGGCGTCGCGGCGCTGGACCGAGCTGTGGCGCAACGAGTCCGCCCGGGAGCGCCGCGAGCTGGCCGCCGCGGCGCTCGAGCCTCCCCCGTCCCCGGAGCCGGGGGAGGAGGCGGACGACTCGCTGGCGCTGCTGGTGCTGTGCTGCCACCCGGCGCTGCGCCCGCCGTCCCAGGTCGCGCTGACGCTGCGCGCGGTCGGCGGGCTGACCACGGCGGAGATCGCCCGCGCGCTGCTCGTGCCGGAGGCGACCGTCGCCCAGCGCATCAGCCGCGCGAAGGCGCGCATCCGCGCGGCCGGCGCCACCTTCCCGCTCCCGCCCGAGGACGAGCTCCCCGCGCGGCTGGCCGCCGTGCTGCGGATCCTCTACGTCATCTTCACCGAGGGCTCGACCGCCAGCTCCGGCGCCGCGCTGCATCGCGTGGAGCTCAGCGCCGAGGCGATCCGGCTCACGCGCGGGCTGCACGCCGAGCGGCCCGCCGACGGCGAGATCGCCGGGCTGCTCGCGCTGATGCTGCTCACAGACGCCCGCCGGCCCGCGCGCACGCGGCCCGACGGCACGCTCGTCCCGCTGGCCGAGCAGGACCGCTCGCGCTGGGACCGCGCCGCGATCGCCGAGGGGACCGCGCTTGATCACCGGCGCCCTCCGCGATCAGCCGCTCGGCCCGTTCCAGCTCCAGGCCGCCATCGCCGCGGTCCACGCGGAGGCGCCGTCGGCCGCCGAGACGGACTGGCCCCAGATCCTCGGCCTCTACGAGCTCCTGCACCGCCTCGACCCGGGGCCGATGCCCGCGCTGGCGAGGATCGTCGCGATCGCGATGGTGCAGGGCGCCGACGCCGGCCTGGCGGAGCTCGACGCCAGCGGCATCACCGACCACCACCGCGCGTTCGCCGTCCGCGCGCACCTGCTGGAGCTCACCGGCGACCTCCCCGCCGCCCGCGCCTCCTACGAGGAGGCGGCGCGCCGCACGCTGAGCGTCCCCGAGCGGCAGTACCTCAACGCCAAAGGAGCCTCCCTATGAGCACCGACCCGCGCGTCGACGCCTACATCGACGGCCTCCCCGCCTGGCAGCAGGACGTCTGCCGCGAGGTCCGCGCGCTCGTCCACGCCGCCGATCCGGAGGTCGAGGAGACCATCAAGCGCCGCGACCGCCCGTACTTCGTCCTGCAGGGCAACGTCTGCGCGCTGCTGGCCGCCAAGAAGCACGTGTGCGTGTTCCTCTACGACGGCGCGATCGTCCCCGACCCGGAGGGGATCATCACCGAGGGCCACGGCAACTCGACCGCCCGGCAGATCTCGATCCACGAGGGCGAGCCGATCAACGGCCCCGCCCTGCGGACCATGTTCGAGCGGATCATCGCCAACAACCGGGCCGGCGGCTGGCGGAAGATCAAGGCCGCCGGCGCGTAGAGCGTCGTCAGGTCGACTCCTCGAGCAGCCGCAGGTCGCCGGCGAGCCGGACCGTCTCCCGATGCGCGTCGAGCCCGTGCGCGTCGCGGCGCTCGTGGTAGGTGGCGAACGCGGTCTGCTCCGGGGCGTCGCCCTGGAGCCAGTCGACGATCGCGTCGGCGAGGAAGGTCGCGTGCACGCCGGCCATGTCCATGCCGATGCCGCTCCACGGGTCTTGATGCATCGCGGCGTCGCCGACGAGCGCCCAGCCCGGACCCCATGGCACGCGGACGAAGCTGCGCTCGGGCCCGCAGCCGGCGATGCGCCCGACGACCCGGGCGGCCGCCACCCGCGGCGCGATGCCGCGGTGCCGATCGATCAGCGCGGCGTAGCCCGCCGCGACATCGCGTCGAAGCCGGCCGAACGTCTCGAGGTTCACCGACAGCGCGACGCAGGTCAGGCCGGCGTCGCTCGGGAAGACGTACGCGAGCTCGTCGTCGCGCTGGGAGAACTCGGCGGCGTCGGGCGGTGCGCCGTCCGGGCCGGCGAATCCGGCGACGTAGCGGTAGTACAGGGCGCGGAGCGGCGGCGCCTCCTGCTCGACCGCGGGCGCGACCCGTTTCGCCACGAGCGAATGGCGCCCGTCGGCGCCGACGACGAGGGCGGCGCGAGCGCGACGGCCGTCGGCGAGCCGCACCCCGGCGACGCGAGCGCCGTCCCACAGGAGGTCGGCGACGTTGGCCCCGTCGAGGAAGTCGACCGCCGGGGAACCGCGGGCACGGCGCACGAGCACGAGGTCGAGCGGCTCCCGGCGGACCGAGAGGCAGTAGCCGAACGACCCGGGGTCCTGCGGCCGGGTCCTCCGTCGCCCCGGTCTCCCCTCCCGAGTAGTTGAACTCCCGCGTGAGCGGCGGACAGCCGAGCTCGAGGACCTCGTCGAGCACGCCCAGGCGTGCGAGCACGCCGACCATGCCCGTCGCCGCGGAAGAAGTGGGTGGACACCGTCGTGCTCGGGAATCGCGCACGGTCGAGCAGCAGCACCGACACGCCCGCGTCGCCCGAGCAGCGACGCGAGGGTCGAGCCGCCCACGCGCGCTCCTACGACGATCACGTCGTACCGGGAACGCATGCCCGGACGCTAACCGACCCAGCGCGGCCCGGTTGCGCTGCGCCTGCCCCTCTGCCACGGTCGTGCGGCTCCCGTGCGATCCCGAGCCGCCCTCAGACGCGTCGCGCCGGTGTGCCTGGCCGTCGCCGGTGTAGGCGTCGCCGTCGCGATCGCCACCGGAGTGATCCCGGTCCCGGATCTCGCCGAGGCCTACGCGGACGCGGCGAGCCCGCTCGGGGCCTGGATCTACCTCGTGGTCGCCGCCCTGATCTTCCTCGAGACCTCGGCGTTCGCGGGCTTCGCGATCCACGGCGAGCTCGCGCTGCTCGTCGGCGGGGTGGCCGCCGAGCGCGGCGACGCGTCGCTCCCCGTGCTGATCGTGCTGGTGTCGGCGGCCGCGGTGGCGGGGGACGTCGTGAACCTCTACGCGGGGCGCCGTCTCGGCCGGCCGTTCCTCGACCGCCACGGCGGCCGCATCGGGCTGAGCGGCGCCCGGCTCGCCCGCGTCGACGGCTTCTTCGCGCGCCACGGCGGGAAGGCCATCTTCCTGGGCCGCTTCACCGGCTTCCTGCGGGTCACGATGCCGTTCGTCGCCGGCACGGCGGGGCTCACCGTGCGAAGGCTCCTGCCCTACAGCGTCGCCAGCGCGCTGGTGTGGACAGGAGCCTTCATCACGATCGGCTACGCCTTCGCCGAGTCCTTCGCCGGCGCGGGCGACACCGCCACGCGGGTCGCCCTCGCCGGGATCCTGCTCACGGCCGCGACGCTGCTGCTCCGCGCACGCTGGGCGCGCGGCCGCGGCGGCGACCCGCCGGCCACAGCCGATCCCCGAGCAGCGTCAGCGCCGCCGGAGCCATGAACAGCCGGACCAGCGTGACGTCCACGAGGATCGCGCTCGCGAGCCCGATGCCCGTCATCTTGATCACCGGGTCCGCGTCCGTCGCGAACCCGAGGAAGACGGCGATCATGATGCCGCCCGCCGCGGTGATGATCTTCCGCGTGCTGGCCGAGGCGGCGGCGATCGCGGCCCTGTGGTCCTCGTGGCGCCCCCACTCCTCGCGGACGCGGGAGAGCAGGAACACGTTGTAGTCCGTGGAGAGCCCGAACAGGATCGCGAACATGAACAGCGGCACGTACGGGACGACGGGCTGCTGCTCGACGCCGAGCAGCGACGCGCCGGTGGCCGTCTGGAACGCCAGCGCCACGACGCCGTAGGCGGCCGCGATCGAGGCGAGGTTGAACACCGCCGACAGCACGCGAGATCCGCCAGGACCGGAACGCGGCCAGCAGCATCAGCAGCGACAGCCCGACGACGGCGGCGGCGAACACCGGGATCCGCGAGGCGATCTTGGTCGCCTCGTCGCCGTAGCGGGCGGTCCGCCCGCCGACGTACGCGGTCGCGCCCGAGTCGCGCAGCGTCGCGGGGATCGCCTCGTCGCGGAGGCGGTCGACCAGCGCGCGGGTGCTCTCCTCCTGCGGTCCGTGCTTCGGCGTGACCACGATCACGGCGGCGTCGCGGGCCTCGTTGAGCACCGGGGCGTCCACGCTCGCCACCTCGCGGTCGGCGCCGAGCTTGCGCTCCAGCTGCTGCAGGACGCCGCCGCGCGGGCCGTCGGGGAGCGACACGGCGACCACCAGCGGGCCGTTGACGCCGGCCCCGAAGCCCTCGGCGAGCCGGTCGTAGGCCTGCCGCTGCGTCGTGTCGGGGGTGAGGTTGCGGTCGTCGGGCTGCCCGAGCTCGAGCCCGGCCGCCGGAGCGGCGAGCGCGATGGTCACGGCACCGGCGGCGAGCAGCGCGAGCACCGGCCGCTTCGTCGCCCACGGCGCGCGCGGCTTGGTGGGAGCGGGAGCGGCGGCGCGCTCGCGCTTCGGCAGCATCTTCGTCCCCGCCCTGACGAAGCGCGCAGGCAGGAGGATCACGCAGGTGACGGCGCAGGCGAGCACGACGAGCCCGGCGGCCACGCCGGCGCGCCCGACGAACGGGATCCCGGTCACGAGCAGGCCGGAGATGGACACCAGCACGATGCCCGCGGCCGTGACGGCGGAGTGCCCCGCGGTCGCGTTGGCGGTACGGGCGGCGTCGAGCGGGCTGCGGCCTGCACGCAGCTCCTCCTGCTGGCGCGCGGCGAGCAGCAGCGCGTAGTCGATCCCCGCGCCGAGCCCGAGCATGCCGCCGAGCGTCGGCGCGAGACCCGGCACGTCGGTCGCGGCGGCCAGCCACATGAGCGCGCCGAAGCCGAGCCCGATGCCGGCGAACGCGGCGCCGAGCGCGTTGCGAGCGGCGCGCAGGTTGCGCAGCACGACGACGAGGAGCACCATCGCGATCACGAGGCCGATGACCTCGCCGACGGGGAACCCGCCGGTGGCGGCGCCGTCGATCGGCTCACCGGACATGGCGACGGCGACGCCCGCCTTGCCCAGGCCGGCGGTCGCGTCCTCCAGCCGCTCGCGCGCCTTCGCGCTCAGGTCCGTCGCGGTCTGGTCGTAGCTCACGGTCGCGTAGGCGACGCGGCCGTTCTCGGACATCCGGTCGGGGGTCCGGTACGGGTTCTCGACCGACGACGACGTGCGGCTGCGAGCCGATCTTGTCGACGGCGGCGGCGATGTGCGTCTTGGCGTCGCGCTGCCCGAGCTCGCCGCTGAAGACGACGACGGCCTGCGTCCCCGACTGCGCCGGGAAGCGCTGCTCGAGGAGGTCCTGCGCCTGCTGGGACTCGATGCCCGGGACGGTGAAGTCGTCCTTGAACTGGCCGCCGGCGGCCATGCCGCCGCCGATCACGGCGGCCACCGTGAGCACGACGGCGAGTGTCGCGAGGCGCGGACGGCGCCCGACGAGGGTGGCGAGATGTCTGAGGAGAGCGGTCATGAGAGGACCGTACACAGACTCCGTCTAAAAATCAACTACGTCTAAGTTTTGACTGAGTGTTAGAGTTTGGATCGTGCCCGGCCTGAGGGAGCGCAAGAAGCTGGCGACGAGGGCGGCGATCCACGACGCCGGCATGCGGCTGTTCGCCGAGCGCGGGTTCGCCGCCACGACGGTCGACCAGATCGCCGAGGCGGCCGACGTCTCGCGGGCGACGGTGTTCACGTACTTCGCCAGCAAGGAGGAGATCGTCCTCGGCGACGCCGCGATGGCCGTCGAGGCCCTCGCCGCCCGGCTGGGCGATCGCGCGCCCGGCGAGAGCACGATCGCCGCGACGCGCGCCTGGCTGGGGGATCTGCAGGGCTGGCTCGAGCCGGAGCTCGTGGTCCAGGCCCGCCTCGCCCGCGAGGTCCCGGCCGTCGGCGCGCGCCGGCTGCAGGTCGCCAAGGACATCGAGCGCGTGATCGCCGGCGCGCTGGAGGCCGAGCTCGGCCACGGCAGGCACATCGCCGCCCGGCTCGCGGCCGCCTCCCTGATGGCCGCGCTCGACATCGCGGAGGAGAGCGCCGTCGCGCAGATGGAGCAGCAGGAGCGCGCGCTCGACCCCGGCGAGGTGACGCGCCTCCTCGACGACGCGGTCGACGTTCGTCGAGGCCGGTATGGCGGCCGTCACCGACCGCTAGCTACGCCTCAGTCGTGGCTCATGCGCTCGATGCACACCGCGGAGGCGATGATCAGCGCGTCGTCCTCACCCGGCGCGACCTCGATCCCGTACGTGTCGCGGGCCCGCAGCCACCGCTTGGAGACCTCGGCGACCGTGTCGCCGTCGCGCTTGAACTCGTACTCGTGATCGACGAAGTTGCCCTTGACGCTGAGCTCGCCGCCGCCCTCGACGGTGACCGAGAACCGGTCGCGGATGCCGATCATCGCCTTCTTGACCGTGGCGACGTCGGCGCCGTCGCGCTCGATCTCCATCGTGTCGCGGATGCGCAGCTTCTTCTCCTGGATGCGGAGCAGCTCCCGGCCGTCGCGGTCCTCGAGCACGAGCGTGTCGCGGATGCGGAGCGCCTTGCCGTCGACCTTGATCACCCGCTCGCCCGATTCGTTCTCGATCCAGTAGTCGTCGCCGATCGAGAACATCTTCTCCCGCAGGGTGTACATCACACGGGGTGCCGGTCCCGGACGCCCTCCGAGGACTGGTCGCCGCGCGGGACGACGCCGTGGACGTCGGAGTCCGCGGCGGGCCGGACGATGAAGTACGCGATGACGCCGACGACCGGCAGCACGAGCATCACGAGCGCCCACACCAGCTTCTTGGTCAGGCTCCACGGGCGGCCGAACAGGTCGACGAGCGTCAGCAGCCAGATCACTACCCACAGGATCGTGAGAACCATCAGCATGGCCGGGTCCTTTGCGTCGGTTGTCCCCGCTCGAACGCGGGAGCGTGCACCGAGTGTGCAGCCTCCGGCGGCGGAGGAGCAAGGATGCGCACCCCCCAAGAGGTGCGTGTGTGCAGGGCCGGTGCTGTCGTTCCGCCCGCCCGGGACTACCGCTAGTCGCCTTCAAGGAGCCGGATCACGCCCGAGTCGTCCTCGCGCCCGAGGCCCTTCTCCGCCCCTTCCTCATAGCGCGCCTCGTCGACGTCGAAGACGGCGAGCTCGAACCCGGCCGCAGCGAGGTTTCGCGCCATCGGGCCGCCCATGGCGCCGGGGCCGATGAAGCCGAGGCGCTTCATCGCTGCCCCCAGCCCAACAGCGCCAGCTTGGCATCGACCACGTCCGCCACCGCTTCGGTCAACGCTTCCCCCAGTCCTCGCAGATCGAGCGCCTCCGCGCGTGTCGCGAGGCCGTGGCCCAGCGCACCGAAGTAGGCCGCGCGCAGCTCGGTGTTGACGTTGACCTTGACGATGCCCAGCGACACCGCCCGCCGCACTTCATCGTCGGCCAGCCCGGACGCCCCGTGCAGCGCCAGCGGCGCGCCCGCGCCGCGCAGCCGTTCGAGGCGCTCCCAGTCGAGCACGGGCGTGCTCGCGTAGTGGCCGTGGACGTTGCCGATGCTGACGGCCAGGCAGTCGACGCCGCTCGAGCGCACGAAGGCTGCGGCCTCGTCCGGATCGGTCAGCGCCCCGCCGGCCGTCCGGGCGGCGACGTCCTCGTCGCCCTCGACGCGGCCGAGCTCGGCCTCGACCGCGATCCCCAGCGGGAGCAGCTCCCGCGCCACGGCCGCCGAGAACGCCAGGTTCTGCTCGTAAGGCATGCAGCGAGCCGTCGGCCATCACGGCGTCGACCCCGGCCGCCGCGGCGCGCTCGATCAGCTCGCGGTCGGCGACGTGGTCGAGCTGGATGAGGACCGGCACCCGCGCCTGCGCGGCGGCGGCCCTGAATGCCGCGATCAGGCGCTCGCCGCCCGGCGCGGAGAACGAGCCGGTGCCGACCAGGACGATGACCGGCGCGGCGCGGGCCTGCGCGGCCAGCACGACGGCCTCGAAGCCGAGCAGGTCGTAGCACGTGAACGCGCCCACGGCTCGACCCGCGGCCGCGGCGTCGGCAAGGACGGATCCGAAGCGCGTCCCGCTCATTCCGCGAGCCGCTCGATCACCTCGGCGAGCGTCTCGGGCTGCCCGACGTTGCCGGGGAAGATCACGTAGGGCAGTCCTGGGAACGCGGAGTCGTCCGGGAGGATCCAGACCGAGATCGTCCCGGGCAGCATCTGGCCGGCGACCTCTGCGCGGCGGACCCCGAAGCCGCGCGTCCCGACGTCGCTGGAGGTGATCCCGCCCTTGGCCACGCAGAACGCCAGCGGGAGCCCGGGGTCGAGCCGCCGCACCAGCTCGACGAGTGCGTCGGAGACCGAACGCCCGACGTCGAGCGCGTGGTCGGAGCCCTGCGCGCGGGCGAGCTCCCGGCTCGTGTAGAGGATCACCTCACGCTCGTGCAGGTTCCGCTCGACCTCCCCCAACGCAGCCGCGATCTCCTGCTCGCGCGTGCCGGGATCGAGCAGCCGCGCGACCGACAGCTCCGCGCCGTGTACGCCGTCGAGCTCGAGCGCGTGCTCGAGCTGGCGCGTCGTCGTCTCCACGTGCGAGCCGACCAGCACGAGCCCGTGGCCGTCCTGCGCACGTCGGGCGTACAGTGCCTCGCTGGAGAGGGGCGGCGCGGGCTCGATCCCGCCGCGTACGCGCACGAACGACGGGCCGCAGCGATAGACGAAGGTCTGTCCGTCGGCCTCGGCGTCGAGCAGCCCGAGTACGACGACCTCGAGGTCGGCGTACTCCGTCGCGTTGACCACCACGGGCCGGCGCGACTCCGCCCTGGCCAGGATCTCGCGCACGCGTTCGGGGCCGCCGCCGCGGATGTCCTCAAGCCCGAGGCCGAGCACGTCGGCGGCGCGCACCGCGCCGTGCGTCTTCTCCTCGACCCAATCCCTGAGGTTCGAGGCGGAGTACCCGAAGGAGCGGTCGGTGGCGTACGTGGTCTCCGCGCTCGGGACGAGCTGGTCGTCCTGCGCCACCCACTGGACGTCGTCGACGGTGAGGCGCCCGGCCTCGAGGAAGCAGGGGCAGAGCAGGAGCCCGTCGACGGCTCGCCCGAGCGCGTCGGCGACCGCGCCGGGCTCGTGCGGGAAGTGGCCGCGCATCGTCGAGTCGCTGCGGCTCGCCACGGCGAGCTCGAAGCCCTCCTCAGCGGCGACCGCCGCCGCGCGCTCGGTGATCTCCGCGTTCACCGCGACCGCCTCGCGCTCCGGCATCGAGCGCGAGTTCGTGAGTACGAACACGGTGCCGGCGTCCCGCAGGGCGCCGGCGAGGTCCTCCCGCTCCCATGCGGTGAGGACGGGCACGCCGTGCACGGACTGCGTGCCCGTGGGGTCGTCGTCGATCACCAGCAGGCGCCCGCGCGGCTCGATGCGATCGCGGATCTCGGCCAACGCGCCGGCGCGCTCCAGCACCGGTGGCTGCGCGGCCAGCAGATCAGCCGCGGCGACCGCCGTCACGACCCGGCGACGGCGACGAGACCCGTCAGCTCCTCGGCCGCCGGGGACCGCTCGCCGCGTTCCATCGCGTGCACGAGCTCGACGACCCGATCGTTGAAGGGCGTCGCGATCTCGTACTCCCGGCCGCGCTGCGCGACGCCGCCGTTGACCACGTCGACCTCCGTGGCGCGCCCCTGCTCGAGGTCCTGCAGCATCGACGGCTTGGTGTTGCCCGCGACCTCCATCATCCGCGCCAGCGCGGCGTCGTCGCGGTCGACGAGCGCCTGCGGCTCGACGTCGAACACCTGATCGAGCGCCAATCCCTGGGCTTCCCCGATCGCGGCGCCCTCGGCCCAGATCGCGTAGGCGGCGACCCGCCCGTCCGGGTGCTCGGCGACCTCGCCATAGCGCAGGCCCGAGACGGCGGAGAGCCCGGTGAAGGCGGAGTTCACGAGGAGCTTGGACCAGATCTGGCCGCGCAGGTTGCGCGTCACGCGGACGTCGCCGACCGCCTCGAGGCATCGCGCGAGAACCCGAATGCGCTCGCTCTCGGAGCCGTCGAGCTCCCCGACCACCATCGGCGCGATGGTGTCGCGCACCACGCGCCCCGGCCCGAGGTTCGTCCCACCCCACTCGACGATGCACGAGAACAGCCGGTCGGCCCCGACGATCTCGGCCATCCGGTCCTGGATCAGCCCGTTGCCGAGCGAGACGAACGCCTCGATCTTGCCGGTCGCGACGAGCGGCTCCAGGGCCGCGCGGTGGAAGGGCGACTTGACCGCGATCAGCGCGAAGTCGAAGTCGCCGTCGAGCTCCGCGGCGGAGGTGACCGCCTCGAGCGCGACGGTGTGCTCGGCGCCGCTCTCCTCGTACGTGAGGCCCGGCTCGCGGAGCCGCTCGACGTGGGCGTCGTTCGTGTCGAGCACGACGACGCGCCGGGTCGATTCGGTGAGCTTGGCGGCGGTGATGCCACCGATCGCCCCACCGCCGACGACGAGGACGCTCGCGTCGATCATGGGCGGCGGAGCTCCATGGGTCGCGGGTCCCCCGCGCATGCTGGTCTGAAACGACGCGCGACGTGGAAGGATGCCGGGGGTGACGGCCGTGCTCATCGCCAGCCCGCTCGACGACGAGCTCGCCAGCCGCATCGCCCGGGAGGATGAGCGCATCGAGCTGCTCTACGACCCCGCCGTGGTCCCGGCGTCGCGCTACATGGGGGACATCGTGGGCGACTTCGCGCCCGATCCGTCTCGCTGGGAGCAGCTGCTCGGGCGAGCCGAGGTCCTGTTCGGCATCCCCGGCTCGTCCCCGCAGGGCCTCGTCGACGCGGTGCATGGCGGTCCGGCGCTGCGCTGGGTGCAGGCGCGGAACGCCGGCGCCGGACAGCAGGTGGCCCAGGCCCTCGAGCTCGACCGGGAAGCGGTCGAGCGCGTGGCGGTCACGACGGCGAGCGGCGTGCACGCCGGACCGCTGGCCGAGTTCACGCTCATGGGCCTGCTGGCCTTCGCCAAGCGCCTGCCGCGGATGCAGCGCGACAAGGCGCGGCGCTACTGGCCGCCGCAGGAACAGCCGAGCGGCGAGTTGCGCGGGCAGACCCTCCTGGTCGTGGGCGCCGGGGCCATCGGAACCGAGATCGCGCGGCTCGCCAAGGCGTTCGGGATGGCGGTGCTGGCCGTGAAGCGCGACGTGAGCGAGCCGGTCGATCACGTGGACGAGCTCCATCCGATCGAGCGGCTCCACGAGCTCGCCGGCCGCGCGGATGCGATCGTCTCCGTGCTGCCCGGGACCGACGCGACCCGCGGGCTCATCGACGCCGGGGTGTTCGCCGCCGCCAGGCCGGGGGCCGTGTTCGTGAACGTCGGCCGGGGCACCGCCGTCGACGAGGCCGCGCTCGTCGACGCGCTGCGCGACGGCACGCTCGCAGGGGCCGCGCTCGACGTCTTCGAGCAGGAGCCGCTCCCGTCCGAGAGCCCGCTGTGGGAGCTCGAGAACGTCATCCTCTCCCCGCACGACACCGCGCGGGTGCCCGACGAGGAAGCGCGCCAGGTCGAGCTCTTCTGCGACAACCTGCGCCGCCACCTGGCGGGGGAAGCGCTGCGCAACCGCGTCGACCTCGAGCTCCTGTACTGACGGCGAACCTGCCCGAGGACCGGGAGCGGCGGATCTTCGGCGCCGCGCTCATCCTCGTCACGGCCGTGGTCATCGGCCTCGGGCTGGGCGCCGCCTTCTCGCCTGGCTCACCCCGCGCCCTCGCCGTGCCGGCCCTCGGCCTGCAGACGCTGCTCACGGTCGGGGCCCTGCCCCGGCGGGAGCGCTCGGTCGGGCTGCGCCCCGGGCTGACCCTGCTGGGCCTGCACCTGGTGCTCGGCTCGCTGCCCCTGGCGGTCGTCGCGCTCGCCATCGGGCTCGGCGATCCGCTCGGCTTCGGCCTGTTCCTGATCGCGGCCGCGCCGCCCGCGGCGCTCATCCCGGCATACGCCGACGTCGCCGAGGTGCCAGGGGGAGACCTGCTCGCCTTCGTGCTGATCGCCTACGGCCTCGCGCTGGTGGTCACGCCCGCGCTCGTCTACCTCGCGGCGGGGGAGCTGGTCGGGCTGGGCCCGATCGCGCTCACGCTCGGCGCGGGCCTCGTGGCGCCGGCCGTGCTCGCGCGGATGCTGCACCCCCAGATCGCCCGCATCCCCCAGCGGGTCCGCCGCGGGATGGTCAACTGCACCGTGGTGGTCATCTGCTTCGGCCTCGGCGGGGGCCTGTTCAAGGGGCTGGGCTCCGTCGACGCCGCCGGGCTGACGCTCGGTGTGGTGGTGGTCGCGCTGCTCGCGCGGTCGGCGGTCGGATCGGCCGTCGCCAGGCGGATCGCGCCTCCGGAGCTCAGGACCGAGGCGCCCTTCGCCGTGGCCTTCAAGAACGTCGCGCTGGCCGCCGCCGTGGGCGGGTCCCTCGTCGGGCGGTCGCCGCGCTCCCCGGCCTCGTGGCGTTCCCGGTCGAGATCTTCTACTTCCTCTTCCTGGCGCGACGTCAGGCGCGGCGGTCCGCGCACCCCGTGCGGTGAGCGTCAGACCTCGCGTTTGCCGAGCGGTCGGCAGGGAACATGGGGGAGGACCGGCCTGAACGGCCGGCCCCCAACCGGGAGGAGGGGTGGGCATGGCGGATGTACTGACGCCGAATCGTTCGACGGCCACCGACGGAGAGGGGCATTA
>CAVRQL010000023.1:0-767550 GCA_963723395.1 uncultured Solirubrobacteraceae bacterium
CGCTGAGTGAGCTGTTCGGGCAGGTGTTGGGGCTGTGCGCGGATGCCGGGCTGATGCGCGTCGGTGTGGTCGCGGTCGATGGCACGAAGGTGCATGCCAACGCGTCCGAGCGCGCAACGCGCGACTACGAGCAGATCGCGCGCGAGATCCTCGAACAGGCCGCCGAGATCGACGCGGCCGAGGATGAACGGTTCGGCGAGCGCCGCGGTGACGAGCTGCCGAGCGCGGGGTTTCAACGCGCGAGGGTCACCAGCGGTGGCTGCGCGACGCCCAGCGGCGGCTGGATCAGCGGCGCGCCGAGGAGGCCCGGTCGATCGCGCGCTCGCGGGCCAAGCGGCTCGTCGAGGCGCGCCGGCGGTTGGAGCAGGAACTCACCGTGGAGCGGCACGCGAACGCCGAGTACGAGGCCTACCGGGCGCGCGGCGGGGCGCGGACGGTCGCCGTTTCGGCGGTCCGCCCAAGCCCTATCAGCCCCCGAGACGCCGGCACGGGAAGATCAACCTGACCGATCTCGATTCGCGTAACGTGAAGACCCTGCGCGGTTGGGTGCAGGGCTATCATCGGCCAGGCTGTCTGCACCGAAGACCAGATCGTGGTGTTGCGGCGCCGGCTCGTCGAGCAGGCGCCGCCCGGAGCCGAGGACCAGCCCGATCCCGTGGTCGGCGGCCGCCCGGATCAGGCGGCCGTTGATGACCTCCGCCTCGTCGGTGCCGCCCGTCATCGCGGAGACCAGCAGCGGCGCCCCGGAGCGCCCGGCCGAGCACCGTGGCGCTGAGGTCGACCTCGGCCAGATCGCGGCCCGGGAGCGCGCGGTGGCGCAGCCTGACGCGGTCGAGCCCGGTCCCATCGCGATGCTGGACATCGTCCGCGGCGGCGATGCGCAGATGGTCCGCCTTGCGCCGCGCGGGCGTCGCTCCGGGAGGGTTCATGCCGATCGTACGGAGGAGACGACCGATCGGACGAACGGCATTGCCTCGCGCTGACCAGGAAACGCGCACTCGAAGGTTCTCCCCCGTCGGCGGCGACGGCAGTCCGGCCCGCAGTTGCCGCGCCGCCGCCGGACGCTAGCTCCGGAGCGCCTCCGCGATCTTGGCGACGACGAAGAGGAGCGCTGCGGCGCCGATCCCCCGGCGGGCCCAGTTGGCGCCGTCCTCGAGCTCCTTCCATGCCCAGGCGGCGAGGCCGGTGTAGAACGTCGCGCGTGCGCAGTCGTGCACGAGCCCGCCGGTCAGTGCGGCCACGAGCCACCCGGCCAGCGCGGCGAGCAGCGGCGCGTTCGGAAGCTGCGCGAGCGGGAAGCTCGCAGGCCAGCCTCGCTGCCCACGCTTCCAAGGTCTCGAGCGTCGGCGCGTCGTCGGTCACGGGCATGCGACCGGATGCCGAGCGCACGCATCGCGCGCAGCCCGAATGCGCGCCGCGCGCCGTACCGTGTCGCCGATCAGCCAGAACATCGGCGGCCACAGGCCGACGAACAGCGCCCGGCGCTCGGCGTTCGGGCGCTCGTCCTCGCCGACGGTCTTCGCGCGGATCCACAGGGCGATGCACAGCACGATCGACGCAAGCGACGTCGCGTAGAGGGACCGGCTGGCGGGCACCGCGTAGTCGGGGGGCGCTCGGCGCATCGTCTCGATCGTCATGCCCGCAGCGCACGGTTGCGACACGACGGCTCCGAGGTAGTACGCGGAGCATGCCGCCTCGGTCCGAGCTTCCGGAGGCGCTGGACGACGGCGGCGCGGTGGCCGTTGGGCGTCGGCCTGGCGTCCTGGCGCTATCTCTGGCGCGTGAGCGCCGTGCATCGGTGGGAGATGCCGGGCTCGCTGCCGCAGGACGGGGCGCCGGCGCTTCCCGAGGGGGTCAGCCTTGAGGAGATCCAGACGCCCGACGACGGTGTCGGCCCGCTCGTCCACCGCATCTACCGCACCCGGATCGTCGGCTCGGCGATGACGCCCGAGAGCCTGATGGAGCGACTCAAGCAGGACCTCGACCGCGTCGCGCCGTCGGAGTTCGCCACCTTCCAGAAGGCGCAGGGCGACGGGCCGCTCACGCTCGGGGACGAGTACGTCGTGCGCATGCCGGGGCCGTGGGACGGGCCCGTGCGCGTGATCGCCGAGACGCCGACGTCGTTCCGGCTCGCGACGCTGGCCGGGCATCTCGAGGCGGGCCAGATCGAGTTCCGGGCCGGCGCCGACCATCGGTCGCTGAGCTTCGAGATCGAATCGTGGGCGCGCAGCGGCGACCGTTCGTCCGACGCCCTCTACTCCCATCTCCGCCTGGCCAAGGAGGTCCAGCTGCACATGTGGGTCAGCGTCCTGGGCAAGGTCGCCGACCTCGCGCACGGCCGCAGCGAGGGCGGGGCGATCGTCACGACCCGCCGCGTCGACCCGCGGACGAGCGGAGCACGCGGCCTCCGAGCCGGCGCGCCGAGCGGCGGCTGGCCGCGCTCGCCGAGCCGGGCCGTCAACTTCGACACGTCGCGGACTCGACGAGTACACGCCCGAGAACGGCTGGCGCCGTGACGACATGGTCGAGCCCTTGCCCGCAGAGGCTCCCGGGCCGCCCGAACCCGGCGGCAGCTGGGAGATCGCCCGCCGGCTGATGATCGACTACCAGCTCGCCGACCCGGCCAGGTGCGCGCCGTCTACGACGACCGGCCGCCCTTCGAGGGTCGCGACATGCTCCTGTTGATCCGGTTCGCCGGGGTGCGCTTCGGCGTCGGCGTGCGCATCGGCGCCGACGTACGAGTGGACGCGCGACGTCGACGGGCGGCCGGCTCGGGTCTACGGCTGGTACTACGACACGCTCGAGGGCCACTTCGAGCAGGGCCGGATGCATTACGAGGTCTGGAAGTGGCTGGACTCGGGCGAGGTGGAGTTCAGGTTGCACGCGATCTCCCGCGGCGCCCGAGAGCGGGCCTTGGGTCCTGCGCACCGGCTTCCGCCTCGTGGGCAGGGTCAACCAGCTGCAGTTCTATCGCCGCGTCTGCCGACGGGCGAGGCGGTTCACCGAAGCCCAGATCGAGGCCGACCGAGCCGCGGGCTCCGCGTCACGGTGAGCTGCGGCTAGCCGGGCCGCAGCTGCAAGTCGAGATCGAGCGGTCCTCCAGACGGCGCCATGTTGTGGGGGGTCTATGAGCCGACTCACCCGGCCGTGTGAGATCGGCGCGACCGGAGGCGAGCTGCGACATAGGGCCTGGTAGTCGGATCGCGGGGTCCAATCCGGGGTCCAAATCGAGCGCAACCGAGCCGAACTCAGAGCAACTCACACCGCTCTAGATGTAGTTCCTAGGTGGGTTGTTCATCCGGGTCTCCTTGGAGGCTGAGGGCTGCGAAGCGGTCACAGCCCCCGAGGAGGGTCCCGGATGAAGTTGCACGCTACGCGGCGTTGTGGCCTGGACCCCGTGGGCGTTGACAGTTAGGCCGCGGGGGTTAGCTGGTCGTCGTGATCCTTCCAGGTGGCCGCGACCTCCCGCGGCGTGCGGTAGGCAAGCCCGGAATGGGGCCGGTGGTGGTAGCCGTCGATGTAGGCGCCGATGACGGCGCAGCGTGCGTCGGACACGGCTCACCAACCAAGCGTTCCCGGTGGTCCCTTGAACGGTCCGAGGAGGTCGGCGGTGACCCAGCCACCGTAGAAGTCGCTCGCTTGCGCCTGCACCCGCTCGTCGCCCATCCAGGCGGCATCCACGCGCCAGGGATAGAACGCGACGTGATCGCGCAGCGCCTCATAGGCCGGCGCGGGGTCGCGATAGGTCCACGCGACAGCATGAACGCGGCAGCCGTCGACGATCGCGTCGAGGTAGCGCGCGGCGCCTTTGAATTCGCACCGGGACGGTCGCGCGCCACTGTCGGCCAGCAGGTCGCTGCGCACGTCGTCGGGCGGCACGTACACGGTCGGTGGGTGACTGGTCTCGAGCACGCGGAGCGCACGCCTGGAGTCAGCCAGCGTCTCACCGGCCAGCTCCACGCGGATCCGTCGTCGGCATATCGTCACAGCCGGGGGGCGGGGGTAGTCCCAGACACGTTCCACGGGTGATCCGCTCACGCTCGGAATGCCGCGGCGACCTTGTCCACGACGTAGATGAGCCCGCCGGCCCCGAGTGCGCGACGCACCCAGTTCACGCCGCTGAGCAGTTCCTCCCATGCCCATGCGGCGAGCCCGGCGTAGAACGTCGCGCGTGCGTACGTGTGCGCTGAGCCGTTGGTCATCACGGCGATCACCCAGCCACCGAGCGCGACCCATAGCGGCGCGTTGGGCAACTGAGCGACCGGGAACCTCGCGGGCCAGCCGCGCTGCCCGCGACGCCAGCTGTTCCTCAACTTCTCGGTGGCGTTCACCCGCTCGGCCGCACTCTCCGAAGGCGGGCGGCCGTGTGGCCGGGGTCGGTGCACCGGCGGCGGCTCGGTACCGCTCCGTGCGGATCGGTCACCTCACCGGCGGCGTCGACCGTGCCACGCGGCGTGATGAGGATCATTCCGGCCACGACGAGGACCGTCACGATGAGGCCCGCGACGGCGAGCAGGACGTCGAGATCGGTCATCGTGACCTGACTGCGGTCATCCAGAAGCCGCCGGCCGCGAGGATTGACGGCACCCACAGTCCGACGAACAGGCCTTCGTCCCGATAGTCGGTGAACCACAGCGCGATCGAGAGCAGGAACGACGCGAGGGCAGCGACCAGGAACAACCTCACGCCCAGGTCCTGTCTCGTCATGACGTCCCGGCCTTTGGATCACGGATGGATGGCCACCCGTCGCTTCTAAGCACTCTCGTCATGTCTGGCCCCCCAACGTTGAAGTCGACATTCGTACGGTGCAGACCGACTCGGAGATCGCCACGCATGACGTCGCCGGCGCGCAGCGCCGTCGGGACCGGCTCGTCGCTCCGGCCTTGGCCGCGCGGGTGCGCTCAGCCGCCGGCGAGCGCGCCGGCGTAGACCTGCCAGGCGAGCGCGCTCTTGGCCACGAGGCTCAGGAACAGGTAGACGCGCTCGGCGAACACCGGGTCGGCCCAGCGGCCGCGCCCGCGGTACTGCAGCCCCATGTTCGCCGCGAAGGAGTTGAAGAGCACGAAGAGCGAGACGAAGATCGCGACCACGAACGTCGGGACGCCGCTCGACCTCGGAGGCGCGAGACGAGCTGGTAGGCGATCGCGATCCAGGGCACGGCCCCGACGACGAGCCGTAGGCGAAAGGCCGCCAGTCCACCGGCTGGCCGGCGTTCCCCTTCTCCTTCAGGAGCCCGAAGAGGATCATGGCCGCGTTCACGCCGAAGAGGCCGATGAGCGCCATGATCTCGCTGATCCCGTCAACATGGCGATCAGCACGACCATGAGCGAAGCGCTCAGCGAGTACTCCCACCAGCGCGCAAGATTGAGCCCGCGGGCGAGGTTCGCTCGTACCAGCCGCGCGGGCTCGCGACGCCAGCAGGTGGTCGAGGGCGGCCAGCAGGAGAAACGCGGCGACCAGCCAGTCGACCCGGAGGCTGCCGAGGCTGGCGGCGCCGAAGTCGCCGGCGCCGGGCGGGCCGATCAGAAACGACGCCGTGACGGGAAGCGAGGCGGCGGTGGCGATCGCGAGCAGGACGACCGCCTGCACCGCGTGCACCGAACCGACGCGACGTTCTCTACAGCGCCGAATCCCACCGAGTACGCCTGGATCGCTCCGGCTGGGGGCCGGGCGGTCGCAGGTTCAAATCCTGTCTCCCCCGATCAGAATCCCTGCAAATCGCGATAGTGAATTTGACGGTGCATCGCACGGGGTCCAATCAGGGTCTAAGAATTGGACCCCGGATTGTCCCCGCTGCCAGCCCGTTTGGCTCTGGAGCGAGGTTTCGAACCTGCGACCGCACGGTTTCGAGCCGGGCGGTCGCAGGTCAACGCCTCGGGATGTGAAATCCCGCCGCGCCGGCTTTCGTTGAGCATCCGGGTGCTCGCCGTCGTCGCCAGCAGGCAGCTCGGGCGGATTCGACAGGGCTGATGCAGCGGGGGATCCGTCCAGCTTGCCGCTGGCCCGACGCCCGAGTGTGGAGAGGAACGGACCCTATTCACGCGGCCGCGCTTGTGGCGGCGGGGAGGAGGCGAGCCGCTCCGCGCCGACGAAGACGTTCCACGGCTCGATGCTGGTGATCTGGAGCTGGTCTGTGGACGTCCAAGGGTCGTCGGCGAGGCGGCGCTGGATCTCGGCCTCACTGTCTGCGTTGACGATCAGCAACACCCGGAGGCGTCCGTCTTCGCTGCCGGCGAGTGGCCCGGCGCAGAGGACGGAGCCCTGGTCTGCGAGGGCGTTCATGAACGCTGCGTGGTCGCTCACCGCTGGCTGCTCGCTTATCCCTTTCCCGTCTGTCCACGCGGGTCCGGCTTCACGGATAACGGCGAAGTAACTCATTTGTCGCTAGCTCCTTCGGCTCGGGCGATCCGGTGGTTAGATCGGCGGCGCTGCTTGCACGGGCTCGTCGCCGAACGCGGCGGCGTGCTCGTGCGCGAAGTCGGCGAACGAGCGAGGCGCGCGGCCTGCGACCCGTCGCACCCCGTCGGCGGTCTGCGCCCCGGCTCCGTCGCGCAGCAGCCCGAAGAGGATCACGAGGTTGGCGGCGACCCACTCCGGCATCCCCGCGGCGATCATGCTCGCCTGGGCGGCGTCGTCGGGCAGCGGAACGAACCCTACGCGGCGCCGTGTCGTCGCCGAGAGCGTCTCGGCGACCTCGTCGTAGGTGATCGCGGCCGGTCCCGTGAGCGCGATGGTCTCGCCGTCGTGGCCGCCTCGGCGAGCACGGCGGCTGCCGCTGCCGCCACGTCGCCCGGGTCGATCATGGCGATGCGCGCTCCCTGTGCCGGCGCGAACACGCTGCCGGTCTCGCGTACCTGGCCGGCGGCGGCGAGCAGGTTCGACATGTAGAAGCTCGGGCGCAGCACGACCGCCGCGATCCGCGCGCCGTGCAGGTGCTGCTCGCTGCGCCCGTGGCAGTCCCAGAACGCGAGCGGCGAGCCGACCTGCGCGCCGGCTGCCGACAGCTTGACCAGCCGCGCTACGCCCGCCGCCGCGGCGGCGTCGATGACCGCGGTCTCGTGCGCGAGCTGCTCGGGATGGTTCGGCGTGGCGAGGAAGACGTCGGTGATGCCGTCCAGCGCCGCCCGCAGCGTCGCGGGCGCCGCGAAGTCGCCGAGCGCCAGCTCGACGTCGTCGCCGAGCAGCGCGCCGGCCTTCCCGGCGTCGCGCACGAAGGCGCGGACCGGCACGCCTCGCTCGCGCAGGCGCCCGACGAGCTGCGCGCCGATCGTGCCCGTCGCACCGGTGACCAGCACTCGCCTCATGACGCCGGCTCCACGTTCTGGTTGAGCCGGAACAGGTTGGTCGGGTCGTACTCGGCCTTCACAGCGGCCAAGCGCGCGTACTTCTCCGCGCCGTAGGCGTCGCGGACGCGGTCGGCGCCCTCGTCGCCGAGGAAGTTCACGTATGTGCCGTCGGCGTACGGGCGCAGCTGCGACCAGAAGCTGCGCGTCCACTCGATGTGCGGGGCGGGGTCCGCCGCCGGGTCCGTCCACGCCGAGATGATCGAGAACACGTACGGCGCGGAGCGGTGCGCGTAGGCGGTGGCGTGCTCGTCGACGCGTGCCACGGCTCCGCCGAGCTGGTAGAGGTGCAGCATCGAGACTGGCGAGGTCATCTGCCCGGCGCGGTCGACCATCAGGTCGATCAGGTCGTCGGGGAGGCCGGTGAGGTAGTCCGACTTCCAGTAGCTGCAGAGCCCGTGCGGTGCGCTCGGATCCTGCAGCGTGTTGCGCACGGCGTAGGGCATGACTCCCGCGCGCTCGAGCAGCGGCTCGCCCAGGCGCCGCAGCGGCTCGATCGCCCGGTTGCCCTCCTCCTCTGAGCCCGCGTAGCAGAAGCCGACCGCGAGCACCTTGCGGCCGTGCAGCGCGGGCGGGATGTCGGGCGCCGGCGGCACCGTCATGAAGTTCAGGAGGGTGGTCAGCTCGTCGGGCGCCTCCGGCGCCCACTCGCGGTAGGCGCGCAGGAACTCGCCCGCGCGCTCGAGCGGATGGAAGATGCCGCCGCCGAAGACGGTGCCGACGGGCTGCAGCTGGAACTCGAACGACGTCACGACGCCGAAGTTGCCGCCGCCGCCGCGGAGCGCCCAAAGCAGCTCGGGGTGCTCGTCCGCGCTCGCGCGGATCTGCGTACCGTCCGCGGTCACGAGCTCGGCCGCGAGCAGGCTGTCGCAGGTGAGCCCGTGCTTGCGCATCAGCCAGCCGATGCCGCCGCCGAGGGTGAGCCCGGCGACGCCCGTATGGGAGATCAGGCCGCCCGTCACGCCTAGGCCGGCCGCCTGGGTAGCCCGGTCGACGTCGGACCACAGGGCGCCGCCCTGCACGCGGGCCAGCCGCCGCTGCGCGTCCACCTCCACCGCCCGCATCGGCGAGAGGTCGATCACGATGCCGTCGTCGCAGGTCCCGTGGCCGGCGACGTTGTGCCCGCCGCCGCGGACGGCGGTCAGCAGGCGCTCGCTGCGCGCGAAGCGCACCGCCTCGACGACGTCGGCGGCGCCGGCGCAGCGCGCGATGAGCGCCGGACGCCGGTCGATCACCCCGTTCCACACCCGCCGCGCGCCCTCGTAGTCCGGATCGGCCGGCGTGACCACCGTGCCGGAGAGCGCCTGGCGCAGCTCCTCCACCGAGCCGTCGCTGAGGACCGTTGCATCCGTCGCCATCTCACCCTCCGTGTCCGCGGTCATCGTGAGAGCGAGCCTACGTGCGGGCCTTAGCGCTCACTTAGCGTCGCCGTACGCTCTGCTGCCAGCAGCTCACAGCGCTCAAGGCCCCACGGGTCGCCGGCCCCGGCAAACGCATCGCGCGCCTCGTCGAGCAGGCGCGCGGCGAGCGCGCCGGCACCGCGCCCGCGCTCGAGCTCGGACAGGTCCACCAGCGCCCACCCGCGCAACAGGCGGGAGCCGAGCGCCTCGCTGAGGGCAAGCGCCGCCTCCAGTCGCGGGCGCGCACGCTCGGCGTGTCCGGCGGCGCGCTCGGCGTGCGCCAAGGCGAGCAGCGTCCACGTGGTCGCCGGCCGGTCGCCGACCTCTTCCACCATCGCGAGGGCGCGCTCCAGCAATGCGCGCTGCCGGGCGCCGTCGCCCTCGGCGGCGGCGAGCTCGGCGAGCAGCGCGAGGCTGAGGGAGACGCTGCGCACGTCGCCCAGGCGCCGCCGGATGGCGAGGCTCTCGCGCAGCGCCGCGCGGGCACGGTCCAGTTCGCCCTGCAACGTGGCGAGCCGCCCCGTGGCGGCGAGCAGCTGAGCGATGCCCGCTTCGTCGTCGACCGCACGCAGCTGGGCGAGCGCGTCGCCGAGCACGGCCTCCGCCTCGTCGGGACGGCCCTGCAGTCGCGCCACGAGTGCGAGGTTCGCGCGCGCGTAAGCGCCCGCACGAAGCGGATCCACGCGCCGGAACGTGTTCTGCGACTCCTCCTGGACGAGGCGCTGGACATGCCCGTCGCCGTCGAGCACAGGCACATGGCCAAGGTTGATGACCAGGAAGTCCGACGGGGCGTCGTGAGGCGCGCGCGCGAGCAGCGCAAGGGTCTGTTCCAGCAGGGCGCGGGCGCGTGCGAGCCGGCGGGCGGCGAGCTCGACGATCGCCAGGCCGTGCGTGGCGTTGGCCTCGGGACCCGGAAGCGGAGCCTGCCGGGCGGCGGCGATGGCCTGCTCGAGCCACTCGCGCGCCTCCGCGAAGCGCCCGCGCAACCAGTCGTGCGACGCCCGCAGGTGCAGCGCAGCGGCGACGCCCCCATGGTCGCCGAGGGCGTCGTAGATCTCCGCGCTGCGCTCGGCCAGCCGGTTGCCGCCGTGCGGATCGCCTCCGCGCAGGGCGAGCGGCGCGGCGTGCAGGAGCGCTGCGGCCGCGGCCGGTGTCGACGGCGGGGTGCGGGCAACGGCGCCCAAGAGCCACTCCTGCCCCTCCGCGAAGCGCCCTCGCAGCAGCCACCAGTCGCCGAGCGCGGTGGCCAGCCGCAGCGCGGCCGCCGGGTCGTGGTCCAGCAGCCAGCTCAGCGCGGCACGGACGTCGGCCTGATCGCGATCCA
Source organism: uncultured Solirubrobacteraceae bacterium (assembly GCA_963723395.1). Lineage (GTDB taxonomy): Bacteria > Actinomycetota > Thermoleophilia > Solirubrobacterales > Solirubrobacteraceae > DATFQI01. The sequence goes on from CAVRQL010000023.1 coordinate 10,068, forward strand.
GCCGGCGCAGGCGCAGCTGCCGGGCGTCCGCGCCGGCCGCGGTGCCACCGGGGTCCTGCGCCAGCTCCGCGTACCAGCGCGCGTGAAGCTCCGGCAGCGCCGCCGACTCCTCGTGCTCGGCGAGCCGCTCGCGCGCGTACTGGCGGATCATCTCCAGCAGCCGGTAGCGCGGCTCGCCGGCGTCCTCGCTCGCCACCACCAGCGACTTATCGACCAGATGCGCCAGCAGGTCCACGATCTCCTCGCGGGGAAGGTCGCGGTCACTGCAGATCTGCTCGGCGGCGTCAAGGCCGAAGCGCCCCGCGAACACACCGAGGCGCCCCAGCAGCCTGGCCTCGGGCGCCTCCAGGAGGCGGTAGCTCCAGTCCAGCGCCGCCTCCAGCGTCTGCTGCCGCGTCTGGACCGTTCGCCGCTGGTGGCGCAGCAGCCCGAAGGACGCCACCAGGCGCCGCGCGATCTCGGCGGGCGGCAGCGAGCCTGCACGCGCAGCCGCCAGCTCGATGGCAAGCGGCATCCCGTCGAGGCGACGGCAGATCCCCACGACGTCCCCCGCGTTGGCCTCCGTCAGCGCGAACCGCGGCTGGACGGCGCGCGCGCGCTCGACGAACAGGCGCACCGACTCGTAGCCCAGCAGCTCGGCCGGCGACAGCGAGCGGGTGGCGTCCGGAAGCGTGAGCGACGGCACGCGCCACACCAGCTCGCCGGTCAACGCGAGCGGCTCCCGGCTCGTGGCCAGCACCTGAACCGCCGGACAGCCGCGCAGGACCAGCTCGACCGTCTCGGCGCAGCCGGCGATCAGGTGCTCGCAGTTGTCGAGCACGATCAGCAGCTCCCGCCCGGCCAGCCAGTCGACCAGCGCCGCGGCGCTCGGAGAGCGTCCACTCTGCGTGAGGCCGGTCGCGGCCGCGATGGCGTCGGCGATCAGCTCCGGCCCGGCGAGCGGTGCCAGGTCGACGAACCAGGCTCCGTCGCGAAACCGCTCGCGCTGGCGTGCCGCCACCTCGAGGGCGAGGCGCGTCTTGCCCGCCCCTGCGGGTCCGCTGAGCGTGACCAGCGCTCCACGGCGAAGCAGCCGGACGACCTCCGCGATCGCCGCCTCACGCCCGACGAACATCGTCAGCTCGACCGGCAGGTTGTCGCGACGGGTGGGTTGCGCGGCGTCGTCCGGGAGGACCTCCGCGCCCGTGAGCGCGAGCAGGCGCTCGCGCAGGGCCTCAAGCTCCGCGCGGTGGGGCTCGGTCCACGCCTCGTAGAGGTCCTCCGGCAGCAGCGGCCCGCCGTATAGGTCCAGCGCCGCGCGGGCGTGCCGTGCGTCGCCGGATCGCAACGCGGCGCCGCCCTCGGACCGGAACGCCTCGACGTCGATCCACAGGCCGGTCTCGCCGCCAAGCGTCAGCGTGTCGTCCTCCAGGCGCAGCCGCCAGCGGTCGCTCCCGCCCCCGAGCTGGCGGCGCGCGACGTGTAGCGCCTGGTGGAGGTTATTGGCGGCCGCGGCGGGCCCCCGGTCCGGCCACAGCAGCTCGATCACCTGCTCGCGATTCAGGCGCTGACCGGGCGCCAACGCAAGCAGTTTCACCAGCGTCCGCGCCTTGCGCAGCCGCCACATGCCCTCCTCGACCGGCCGGCCGTCGACCGCGAGCGCGAAACCGCCGAGGAGCCGAACCCGCACTGCGGACGTCCCGCCGGGAGCTGACTCGCCGTCGCCTTTCACATGCGCTCGCGCGCGAGCGTACCGGTCGGACAGCGGCGCCGCGAGCCCCGGCGAACGCCGGGCTGGCACGGTCAGTTCGCGCGCTCCGGTCCCGCCGACCGCAGCGCGGAGTGCCGCGAGCACGGGTTCGGGCAGCGCCTGCTCGATCAGCGCGAACAGCACGAGCCCCTCGCCGCGATCGACTGGCGCCGCCCTGAGACGGCGGGTCCAACGCGGGGTCCAAATTGAGCGCAACTGAGGGTAACTCAGAGCAACTCAGACCGCCTCAGAACGCCGAATCGCACCGGGTACGCCTGGATCGCTCCGGCTGGGGGCCGGGCGGTCGCAGGTTCAAATCCTGTCTCCCCGATCTTCGTGAAAGGCCCGCAGATGCGGGCCTTTTGCATCTCGTGGATCTCCTGTGCGGACTACGACCCCGCCAGCGGCCGGCGAGCTCTCGCCTCTCGATTAGAAGCGCGAGTCGACGTAGTCGACGCAGTAGATCTGGCCGCCGCTGCGGGAGCCGCGCCTGCAGTAGTTCTTGTCGCTGTCGGGCTTGTCGCCGGGGTTGGCGAAGTGAGTGCCGCCCGCCCAGACCATGTGGTACTTCTGCTTGCCTGCGATGTCCTTGAAGCGGATGACCTTGCGGCAGGATCCGGTGCCACCGGCCAGCTTCTTGCACTGCCGCTCCCACTGCTTGCCGGTGTCGGGCCCTGCGCCGGTGCGGCGCATGACGATGTCCATGTGGTACAGGTACTTCGGCTGGTCGCACCTCATGCGCGCGATGAGCTCGATGGTGTTGCCCGTCTTGGACATCGACATGCGCGCGGAGCACGGGAGGCTCGGGCCGCCGCCGCCCGGATCGGGGTTCTGATCCGCCATCGCTGACGGCGCCGTGCCGACGAGCGCGAGGGCGCTGAACGTGACGAGAAGGGCCCGGGTCGGTCTGGGAAAGCGCAAGGGTTGCTCCTGGGGTCGGTTCACCTGGTGACGACCCGGAAAGTAGGAACTCGCCCGCCGTGTCGCCAGAGTCCCGAGACTCAACCTTCCTCCGGGACCGGCCTGGGTCGCGCTTCCGGTCCATAGGGGTGCCCGAGGTTTTGACAAAGTTGCCTGATGGACGAGCACAGGCGAGCCGCTAGCACCCGGGGAACCTCGTGGATCTGATCCGCCGCATCGAGGACGGCCAGGGCGAGTTTCTGCTCTTTGCCCTCACCCCGCCGCGTCTCGCAACGGATCGCGATCGTGCGCAAGAGATCGCCGACACAACGGTCGCTCGACTTCAACCGCTCGAGCTGGACGGCCTGATCCTTTACGACATCGATGACGAAACGGAGCGGAATCCGGCCGAGCGTCCCTTCCCGTTCATGCCGACGCTGGACCCAGCCGATTACCTTGCCGATCATCTCGGGACATGGTCAAAGCCCGTCATCGTTTACCGCGCCGTCGGCAAGTACACCCCCGAGGACTTGCGCTCCTGGCTCTCGGCGCAGGATCCGACGCGGTTGATGACAGTCCTCGTCGGAGCAGCCTCGAGTAGCTCGCGGGCGAGGACCTCGCTCGTGGGCGCTCAAGCGCTGCGGCGCGAAGTCAACCCACGGCTGTCGCTGGGTGGCGTGGCGATCCCGGAGCGCCATAGCCGCCGCGAAGATGAACACCTACGGCTCCTCGCCAAACAGGACGCGGGCTGTCGGTTCTTCGTGACCCAGGTGGTCTACGACATCAACGCGGCAAAGAACCTTGTCTCGGATTACCACTACGAGTGCAAGGCGCGCGGCCTGCCACCGGCGCCTTTCGTCTTCACGTTCTCGGTCTGCGGGTCGATGAAGACCCTGGACTTTCTCCGGTGGCTGGGTGTCGACGTTCCGAGGTGGATCGAGAACGACCTCAAGCATGCTGCTGATCCACTCGAGGCCTCGTACCAGCAGGCGCGCACGACGGCGACCGAACTCATGTCATATTGCCGCACCCTCGGCGTGCCCTTCGGGATCAATGTCGAGAGCGTGTCGATCAGACGTGTCGAGATCGAAGCCGCGGTGAAGCTTGCGCAGGAGCTTCGAACGCAACTCAAGCGCTGATTCCCGCTTCAACAGCGCTCGGCGCGGCGCTCGAGACGCAGGCGATGTCGTAGACCTCGACCGAGCCGTGCCGCCACCGCCGGCACGCCGCCGGAAGGCGGAGCGACGCGGGCTCGCCTTCGCGCAGCAGGTCGTGGACATAGCGGCCGTACGGGAGCTGGCGCGGACCCCAGCGGGCGCCGCGGGCCACGGCGTCGCGGCGGATCCACAGGTGTGTCGCGCCGTAGCGCGTGCTCAGCTCGGTGATCGCGTCCGGCGACGTGCCGTAGACGGCCCGCAGATCCGCGAACATGCGAGCGCGACCGTCCCGGAACGCCGCGGCCTCGTAGGAGGGCGCGAGTTGTGCGGAGGTCACGACGGCCCGCTTGGCGCTCACCGGCACGCACGTCAGGTCCCGCGGGTCGCCGGCGATCACGGCGTCCTTCGGCAGGCTGTTGAGGTAGCTGATCGCCGGCGACCGGGGGCAGCGTTTGCCGTGCGGCCGCCCGTTCGGGAGCGCCAGGATCAGCACGAGCAGCAGGGTGCCGGTGGCCGCCGCGCAGGCGTCGGTGCGTACGCGCTCCGGCGCGCGCCACAGGGCGACGGCGATCGCCGCCCCGGCGGCGAGGGCGGCGACGATCCACGTCACGGCATCGGGGGGCGGCGCCGGCGCCAGCGGGAAGGCGAACACGGCGACCGCGGCGACCGCGGCCGGGCCGGCGAGCAGTGCGAGGCCGCGGCGCCCGCGCACCTGGCGCAGCGGCCGAAGCAGCACGGCCACCGCGATCGCGAAGAACGCGACGAGCGGATACGTGTAGCGGTGGGGGAGGTAGAGCTGGAACAGCATGAGCTGCGCCAGCGCGAAAGCGCCCAGTGACGCGACCGGCATCGCCAGCACCTCGGGCGCCAGCTTGCGGACATCCCGCCATCTCGCCACCAGCAGCATGAGCCCGGCGACGACGAGGATGCTCCCGGCCCAACGCAGGTCGAACCCGCTGCGGTTCTGGCTCAGGTAGCGGGTGACGGAGTCGACGAAGAAGGGCAGCGTCCCGTCGGGGCCGAATTCGGGGAACGCCCGCGCCTCCGCGGCGCTCATCACCCGCGGCGCGCCGCCCGCCAGCAGCCGCGGCACGAGCACGGCCGTCACCAGCACCGCGGCCGCCACCCCGCCGAACGCCGCTCGCCGCACGTCGATCCTCCACCCGCGCACGGCCGAGAGCGCCAGCACGCCGACCGCAAGGACGCCGGCGGGCGGATACAACAGCGCGGCGGCGCCGGCCACGACCCCCGCGGCGGCGTCCCGGCCTCGCATCGCCAGCAGCACGGTGAGCAGCACCGCGGGCTGCACGAACGCGCGCGGGAACCCGCCGGCGAAGCGATGGATTCCCAGCAGCGAGAGGAACAGCGCCGCGCCGATCCACGCGGCGGGGCGCCAGGTCTCCTGCTCGCGCACGATGCGGAACACCAGCCACCCGGACAGCGCCATCAGCGCGACCCCGAGCCATTCGCCGAACGCGATCGGGTCAAACCGCTGCGTCGTCAGCCAGAGCAGCGCCTCATAGCCGTCGGGATAGCGCCCCGACTCGCGCAGCTGGGTGGTCAGTGGATCGTTGAACAGCTCGGGGTCCTGCCAGTGACGCATCCAGAACTGGTGCACGAGCGCGTCGTCGGAGACGACGTCCGACCGCAGCAGCCGAGCGTTCGCGATCACGGAGGCGGCGAGGCACGCGGCGAAGGCCGCGGCGCTCTCCCGCCGCCGGCATGCCGGGGGGCGCCACCACGAGCTTCGCGAGGAGTTCACGACTCGACGCTATGAGCGGCCCGTCGGCAGAACTTCCCCCTAAGGGGGGAACGCCTTCACCCCTCCTGCTTGCCGTCCTGATTGCGTCGCCGCGGCGCCCGTGCGCACAACGATCTGCCGCCGGACCGGCGAATCGCGTCAGAGCAGCACGATCAGCACGACGACGATCAGCGCTGCCACGACCATCGCGATCGCGGCGCCGCCCGCGCGGCGGCCACGGTCGGGCAGCGGCCTGGGAACGTGCGGGGCGGGGTCGTCCCATCCCGAGCTTGGCGAGGATGTGGGGGTTGCCGCGCATGGAAGTCGGCGGTGAACGGCGGCAGGCTCTCCTCGGGTGATGGACAACGAGCTCGCCGTTCTCGGAGCCGCGCTCCCGTGGGCGCGCTCGCGATCGACATCTTCGACCAGGCAGGACGAGGTTCGTCGCCTGATCGAGCAACAACTCACATGCGCTGGATGTGGATGTGGTCCTTGCGATCCGGCAGGGCCATGAACTTCTTCCCATCGAAGCCGCCGAGCAGCTTGCGCACCTCGGCGTCTCTGATCTTGCCGCCCGCGAGCGTGGAGACGGGCTTGCGGACCCACTTGCGCGTCGCTGTGTTCCACGTCGCGGTGAAGTGACCGGTCTCCCACTCGACGAGTCCCGGTACCGTCACGTCGGCTGGATCGCCGCCGGCCGCCTCGGCTGCCCTCTCGGCCTTGTTGGTGTGGTGCAGCAGCGAGTCCGAGAAGTGGAAGAACGGGACCTGCCACGGCAGCCCGATGTAGTAGCTGGTGTCCTTCGGCAGGTCCCGGAGGATCTGGGCGACCGCCGGGCCGGCCTCGGGCTTGCCGAACGGGATCCCTCCTGCGGCGTCAAGCGCCGCGCCCTTGCTGTGGGCGTCCGGGATCGGCCCGGGCCAGTTGCGGGCCAGCCACAGGAGCTCCAGCGGCTGTTTCGGCTTGCGGTGGTCCTGAAGCCAGCGGCCGGCCCGACCCGCGACGATGGCGTGCGCCGTCTCCAGCATCGTCAGCAGCGCGGCCTTCGCCGACCCGTCGACCGTGCCGCCGATCTCGCGCCCGCCGGTCATGGAGTACGTGCCGCCCGTCGCCAGCGTCTCGAGCTGGGCCTTGCTGGTTCCCCAGCCGTACTTCGCGAAGCCGTGCTGCCCGGCGTCGAGGAGCCACTGCGCGTGCTCGGGGTTGGTCCTCGGCCGGCGGGCTTGCCAGGCGGCGATCGCAGGGTCCGGCGCCGCCGTGGCGGCGGGCTGCTTCTCGCCCTCGGGGGCCGTCTTCTCCGGGGCCGCGGTCACCTCCGGCTCCAGGTCCGGGAACGCCTCCGCCGGTCCATCGCCGGCGGCCGCCTCCGCCAGCACCGCCGGCGTGTCCGCGTCCTCGCCGGGAGCGTGCGGCGTGATCGCCGGCGTGGCGGTGGGGTCGGCCTCCTGCTCGACGGTGAACGGGTCCTCCACCTCGGCGCGCGCGAGCATCCGCCCCACGGCCGCGTTCCCGGCGGATCGCTGGAGGAAGGCGAGCGCCTCGGCCGGCTGCATGGGCCGGTCCACGGGGGCCGCGACGCGGTCGCCGTCCGGTACCTGCTCGCGGTCCCTCTCGTGGTACTCGCGCCGCGTGGGCATCGCGCCGCCGACGCTACCCGACGGGCACCCTTGCCACCACGTGCGGACCCTGCGAGATTTGGCGGCGGAATGCAACGAGACCGGCTCGAGCGCGAGCCGCGGCGGAGCGACGACTCGCCGCGGAGCGCGAAGGCCCCGTCTCCGCCGCCCGAGGACGCTGCGGCAATGCTCGCTGCGCTGAGCCGCGGCGCCGGGAACTCCGCCGTCTGCCGCCTCCTGGCCCGCCAACCCGTCGCCCCTCCGGCCGCCGACCCGCGCACCAGGTTCCCGTGGGTGGGCAAGGTACACGGGACCTGGGCGGCAGCGCTGCGCAAGACCCCCGCCAAGGACGCCGGCGACCCGCACGCCAACACGCTCGTCGACCTGCCGCGCGGGACGGAGGTCAGGATCGTCAACCGCAAGGGCGGCTGGCTGCAGGCCGAGGTCACGCACGAGGGCAGCGCGCTCCAGGGCTACATCTCCCAGGAGCTCGTCGCCTACGTAGGCGAGAGCGCGTACGAGCTGCCAGAGATCACCGTCAGCGTGGACGTTCCCACGGTGCCGGAGGCGTTCGTGGAGCTCAAGCGCGCGGAGACCGGTAAGACGACCGGCAGCTTCACGCCGAGCGAGGACGAGCAGGACCGGATCGACCTGGCCGTCAGCGTGCTGCGCGATACCAAGAAGTACGTCGTGGACGAGAGCACGTACAAGGTGGACTTCGACCGCTCCGCCCGGCCCAAGGTCCAGATCACCACCATCGAGGACTTCATCCTGTTCGTGGAGCAGGTCGAGCGCGCGTACCCCGCGGCCAAGCCCGCCGAGGTGGCCGCCGAGATCCGGCAGGTCTGGTTCTCCGACGTCAACTGGGAGCTGCTCGTCGCGAGCCAGGGGATCCGCAGCGGCGGCGACCTCGTCGACATCGAGACCGAGGCGCCGATCGCGACGGCGTTCGACATGAAGCAGATCGCGCCTCCGGGCGGCAGCCTCCAGCTCACCACGCCCATGGGCAGCGTCGACGTCGGGCACCTGCTGGCCGGCATCGACGCGAACCTGAGCGGGGCGCCGACCGCGTACCCCGAGGGCTTCCTCGAGGAGCGCGAGGGCATCACCGGGGGTGACCACGACACGTTCAAGAGCGAAGCCAAGTACGACGCTCTCAAGGCGGCCCACAAGGGCGACGTGCGCGATTTCACGACCTGGTCCGGCGATCTCGGCCAGGCCTACGCCGAGTACCTCATCGACCGGCACCTCCTCGGCAACCCGAAGGCCACGCTGGCGGACTGGGTCGCCCGGAAGTCCCCGCCCGAGGAGCTGCTCGGCGACATCCACGGCTACATCGCGGTCGAGGTATGGAAGTCCGTGCCGGCCGCGAAGAGCCCGACCGGCGGCGAGCTGAAGATCTCGAACATCCTGCGCGACCTCTACCTGGTGAGCAAGCCGAAGAGCACGTACGCGAGCCACTTCGAGCGCGTCTCCCGCCGGTCCCCGGCAGACCACGCGAAGTACATCACCGAGCGCACGGTCGCCTTCGCGCGAACCTGGTACGCCAAGCGCTCCTACGAGGAGAAGGGCGCGGACGCCTGGCGGCCGTCGGCGATCCTGAAGGAGAAGAGCGACGAGTTCGACGACAAGCACAAGTGGAACGAGATCGCCGCCGACCCGCAGGACAAGGTCGAGGTGCTGGTCGAGGACCTGCTCCGGCGGCTCGGCAGCGAGTTCGAGTGAGCCCGGCGCGCCCGCTCAGAACCCGATCGTCCACGCCGCCTTGCGCATGAGCGCGCCCCGGACGACGACGGTGACCGACTGACGACGGCCATCGCGATGAAGGCGGCGACCGAGAGCGGTCAGCCGCAGGGGCAGGAAGCGCGACGTGTCCTCGAGGGACCCGACCTCGTCGAGCCGGCCGGTCGCGAGCAGTCGTCGGTCGGAGCGAGTGACGATGCGAATCGTCGTCCGGCAGTTCGATGGGTACCCGTCGGTCTGGGGGCACGACAGGTCGAATCCGAGCGCACCGCGCGTGCGGTGCGGGTTGGGATCGACGGTCGCTCCGCGGTCGGCGGTCGCGCTCCGTGGCAGCCGGATCGACAAGCGCTCACAGCTCGGCGAAACGCGGGTGCGCGCGCGGGTGTTCGTCACCTGGTCTGTGCCCGGGCCGCACAGGACCGTCCGCCCGGAGCCGTTGTAGAGGAAGTCGTCACCTCCTCGGCCGATGAGCAGGTTGCTGCCACCGCCTCCGTCGAGGTAGTTGGCCTCGCCGTCACCGGCGAGCCGGTCGTCGCCCTTGCCCCCGGTGACCGCTTCGAACCCCCGCGCGATGTCGCCCTCGCGCGGCTCACCCACTGGGTCGTCCGAAGCCAGGTCGACCACCACACCTCGCGTGCGCTGTCTGTAGGAGAGCGTGTCGAGACCCGGTCCGCCGTCCAACGTGTCGGCATCGGGGCGCAGGCGCGTGGCCGCGCCGTCCCGGTCGCCATCGGTCAGCTCGTCGCCGCCATCGCCACCGGTGAGCACGTCGGTTCCACCGCCGCCGTCCAAGACGTCCTCAGCCGGGCTGCCGGTGAGCACGTCGTCGCCGGGGCCGCCGAAGGCGTCGATGCCGCCGATGACATTGGGGCCGGTCCTGGTCGTGATGGCACGGTCGTTCATGTCACGTAACAGCGCCCTGACCGACTGAAGGTAAGGGCCGGCCGGATACGGCGGCGGATCACGCACGGTGCAGACCGCCGAATGCGGTGAAAGCGACCTGCACGAGCCCATCGGCCTGATCACCGCGCCAGGATCGGTCACGGTGACGCTTCGGGCGTCTGCCGCGTAGTGAGCGGTGAGGTCGTTGGTCTCGCCGGGAGCAGCGACGTAGCGGACCTCGCTGTACGACCGGACCTCCGCGTCGAGTGTGACGGTCACGGTCGCCGCCGACGCGGCGGTGGTCCCGAAGCCCGTACCCACCAACAGCGTCGCAAGGAGGACTCGGGAGACCACGCTCATCTGACGACTCTCGCAGCAGAGACCGGCGGACCGCAAGCGTCGCCCGCCGCTCGTGGCGGGCGACGCCGATGGGCTGGGTCGAAGGGGCTAGAGCGAGGCCACCACGTTGACCGCGGCGGCGCTCACCGTGTAGTCCTGTCCGGCTGCAGAGCAGCCGTTGTTGGCCGCGAGCGTGACGGTCCTCGGCGTGGCGGCGCCCGGGTCGAGGAGGAACCCGAGCACGAAGCTGTGCGTGCTGGTCTCGGACGCCGCGAACGGGATCGAGCCACCGTGGCTGCCGAGCAGCACGGCGCCTCCGAGGCGCGCGTTGACGAGAAGACCCTGGGCGCCCCCGCTGCACGTCGACGGCGCGGTCACCGTCACCCGGACCAGGAAGAGGTCGGTCTCGGTCGCGGCTTGCGTCCAGCTGTTCTGCACCAGCGGGATGGTCACGGCCGTCCCGAACGTGACGGTGTTGGCAGGAACGGTGACGTCGCCGGCGGGCTTGCTGGCGCGCGCACGGGTGGCGGCGCCGTTGACGCCGTCCGCGCCGTCCGCGCCGTCCGCGCCATCTGCGCCGTCTGCGCCGTCCGCACCGGGCGTGCCCGGCGCGCCGGCCGTTCCCGGGTCACCCTTCGCTCCGGGGGGCCCAGCGGCGCCGTTCGCGCCCGCCGGACCCGGTACCGCGGCGGGGAGCTCGCCTGCCTTGAGATCCGAGGCCAGGAGCGATCCGGCCTTGACCTTGGCTGACGTCACGGCGTTCGCGCCCAGGTCGGCGGTCTTGACTTGACCGTTCTTGATCGATTTCGACACCACCGCGTTCTTGGCGATGGTCACGGCGGCGACCGATGTGCCCCCCAACGCGACGAACAGGGACACGTAGGCGACGATGGTTCCGTGGCTGGGACGGCGCATGCGTCCCCCCTTCCGATGGGTGAGCCCCACCGTATACCTGTCTAACGTCGCGTCCCCGGCAGTGGGGAATCAACTGGCCGCCAGTGGGGATTTCAAGGCCCTTGACAGCGGCACCGGCCGATAGCAGCGGGTTGCGCCTTAGCATGGGGCGATCGGCGACGACGCTCTCGAGATCAACCGCGCGCACTGGGACGCCCTGGCCGCCGTCCACGGGCAGGACGCCGTCTACGACTCGGAGGGCCTCGTCGCCGGCCGCCGCGACCTGCGGGCGGCCGAGGCGGCCGCCATCGCCGACGTCGCCCCCGACCTTCGCGGACGCGACGTCGTGCACATCCAGTGCCACATCGGGTTCGACACGATCGCGCTCGCGCGCCGCGGCGCGCGCGTGACGGGCGTGGACTTCTCGCGCGCGTCGCTGGCCAAGGCCGCGGAGCTCGCCGAGCGCTGCGGCGTCGAGATCGAGTGGGTGGAGGCGAACGCCACCGCGCTGCCCGACAGCCTGCGGGGCGGCTTCGACGTGGCGTACGCCACGATCGGGGCGATCTGCTGGATCGAGGACATCGGCGCGTGGATGCGCAGCGCCGCCGCGACGCTACGGCCCGGCGGCCGGCTCGTGCTGGTCGAGATCCACCCGCTCTACACGATGGTGGAGGCCGCGGGCGAGCCGCTGCGGCTCGACTTCCCTTACGCGTTCGACGGGCCTCGCCGCTTCGACGAGCCCGGTTCCTACGCCGACCCGGACGCGCCTGTGCAGGACACCGCCGAGGTCGTCTACGCGCACTCGCTGGGGGAGGTCGTCAACGCCGCGATCGCCGCGGGGCTGCGGATCGACGCGCTGCATGAGCACCTCGAGACCGACCTCGATCCCCGCGGGAACCTGCTGACCCACGGAGAGGACGGCCGCTACCGGCTCGAGGTGTCTGGCGAGCGCCTCCCCATCCTCTTCACCCTGATCGCCACACGCCCGACCTGACCGCGCCAAGATTTCCCGCAGCCGGCGGCCAGCCGATTAGGCTCGCCGGTGTGGGCCTCTTCAGCAAGCTCAAGGGTGGGGGCGGCGGCATTCGCGGAGCCGCCCAGGTGACGTCTTGCTCGCAGTACCAGGGCAGGGGCGTCTACTCCATGTGCCGCATGCAGCTGGTCGTCCAGGGGGAGGGAGTCGCGCCGACGGCGGTGGAGTTCGAGGGTCTCGTGCACCGCAAGCGCTGGCCGCAGCCGGGGATGACACTGCCGGTGACCGTCGATCCCGCGAACCCGCAGAAGGTCTCGATCGAGTGGGATGAGGTCCCGGACTCGCGCGATCGCTCGCGGGCGAACGCGGAGGCGATGGCGGCCATGATGCGCGGCGACGGCGACGGCGCCGGCGCCGGCATCGGCGGCTTGGGCGGCGCGCAGGTGATCAACCTCTCCGGAGGGCAGCTGACGGAGGAGCAGGCGGCGAAGCTGCGCATGCTCGGCATCGACCCAGGCGCGGTCCAGGGCGCCGCGACGCCCGCGCACGAGCCAGAGCCGGACGATCAGCTCGCGAAGCTCGAGCGTCTCGGCGCGCTGCGCGCTTCCGGGGTCCTCACGGAAGAGGAGTTCCAGGAGCAGAAGCGCCGTCTCCTGGGCGGCTAGCCGCGCCGGGTAGTCCTCCCTTTTTCCGCCGTGACGATGCGTTGAACGGTCAGGGAGGTCCACCGTGGGACCTGAAAAGCTGCTACCCGAGGGCGCTGTTCACGTTCAGCCGCTCGCCGCCGGCGGTCGTGCCGTTCAGCGACTTCAACTTGTCCCCGCGCGTGCGCAGGCGGGAGCTGATGTCGCCGACGTCCCACGAGGAGTGCTGCTTGCGCAGCATCGCGGCGGCGGCGGCGACGTAGGGCGCGGCCATGCTGGTCCCCGACATGTACGCGTAGTCGGAGTGCCAGAAGGTGGACGCGATGTGGTCGCCGGGGGCGGCCATGTCGACCGTCTTGGCGCCGTAGTTGGAGAAAGACGCGAGCTTGTCCTTGCTGTTGGTGGCGGCGACGGAGAGCACGTTGCCGTCGGGGTAGGCGGCGGGGATACGCCGGGTGCTCGTCGGCGTTCTCCCCGTCGTTGCCCGCGGCGGCCACCAGCAGGACGCCCTTCTTGCGGGCCCGCTCGATGGCCTCGCGGACGAGCTCGGATCCGCTCGAGCCGCCGAAGGAGCAGTTGATGACCTTCGCGCCCGCCTTGATCGCGTAGTCGATCCCGGCGATCTCCTGCGACCAGTTGCCGCGGCCGTCGGCGTCGAGCACGCGGACGGCGATGAGCTTCAGGCTCCAGCAGAGGCCCGTGACGCCGCGGTCGTTGTCGCCGCGCGCCCCGATGATGCCGGCGACGTGCGTCCCGTGGCCGTGCTTGTCCTCGCCGGAGCCCTTGCCGCTGACGAAGTCGGCCCCGAAGCGGTCGTCGACCGCGCCGTTGCCGTCGTCGTCGCGGCCGTTGGCGGGATCCTTGGTGTTCTCCCAGAGGTTGGTGCGCAGGTCGGGGTGGTCGAGCTGCACGCCGGTGTCGAGCACGGCCACCTTCGCGCAGCTCGTCCGCTTGTTCCAAGCGCCGGGCGCGTCGATGTCGTGGTCGTTCTTGTGCTTGATCGCGTACTGCTCGCTGACGCCGGGGTCGTCGGGGCTCTTGAAGACGGCGACGGGGCCGTCGTCCTCGACGCGCTCCACGCGCTCGCTGCCGCGCAGCCGGGCCCGGAGGTCCTCGAGGCGTGACGCCGGGGCGCGGTCCCACCGCCGCGGCGCGGCCCGCGAGCAGCCGCAGCAGCAGGCGGCCGCCCGAGCGGTTGACGGCCTCCTCGCGACGCTCGTCGTCGGTGTCCGCGCGGAACTTGACGAGCAGCCGGGTGATCGGGGAGACGCCCCGCGGGGTTGCGCCAGGCGATCCTCGCGGAACCGGACCTTCCCGACGGCCGGGGGAGCCGCCGTGGCGATCAGGACCGCGATGAGTACGATCACACCGGCGAAAGTGAGCCGGCCAGACCGCTTCGCGAGGGTGTTCGCCACGACGATCGCCTCCTAAGGGCTGGGGGAGCCGTCTGCCCCTCGGGGGAGCATTCTGCCCCGCTCCGCGGCCCGCAACCGTGCGCGCACCCCGGCGCGGCTCGTGCTCACTTGACTGCCGCGCGCCGTTCGCGGAACCTCATCGCGTGAGGGAGAACGTCCAGGCGCCGGAGGAGGCCGAGGCTGCGGAGCTGCCGGCGGCAGCCCAGGAGTACGCCCATCCGCCCGCCACGTCGGGCTTCCTCGCGGTCGCCGACCCCGCCGCGCGCGCCCGCGCGGTCTCCGGCTGGGCAACGCCCACGTCCAGCGGATGGCGAGGGCCACCCCGCGCGTCGACGGCGAGATCCTGCGCATCGCCCGCGTCGTCGACACCGCGCGGGCGGGAGGGCAGCACGCCGATGCTTACGAGGCGGGCCGCACGCTCGCCCGCACCCGCCTGCTGCAGCGCGGCCCGCCGGACAGCGCGCCGCCCGCGACGGGCGCCGGCACCGTCGTGGAGGAGCTGCGCAAGGAGCTCTCCGACCCGGAGAAGATCCCCGACCGCGAGAAGCTCTTCGGCATCGCCCTGGCCAACAAGGAGCGCTGGGACGAGATCAACACGGCCTACAAGGGCGACGGCCCGTACACGCTCGAGCAGCACCTCAAGGTGAGGCTGCGCGTGGGCGACGTCGTCCGCTTCCGCGCCTACATGAAGCAGGGCTCGCTGCGGCTCGCCGACAAGATCTACCTCGCCTGCGAGGACGGCGCCGGCACGGACGAGGAGACGTTGTTCCGCCTGCTCCCGGACGCGCACGCGCCCGCTTCGCGCGCCGTGATCGAGAACATCTTCACGCAGGAGTACAAGGACGACCTCACGGTCTCGCCCGGCACGCTGCCCAACCAGCAGAGCAGCGTCCTGGCCGGTGTCCTGGGCGCCGAGCTCAGCGACTGGGAGCTCGACAAGGCCCTGGCGCTGGTCGCCTACGGGGAGCTGCGGCCCGCCGACGAGGCGCGGATAGCGGTCAACCGCATGGGGACCGAGCTCAACCTGCTCTGGGCGGCGCTGAAGCGGGCGAAGGACCCGAAGGTCCTCAAGGAGGAGTACCTCAACTCCTACAACGAGGAGCTGCTCACGCGGCTGGACTCGGAGCTCTCGCTCGAGGACTGGAAGCGCGCGAAGGCGGCGCTCGAGGGCACGCTGACCGCCCGGCGCAAGATCGAGATCGCCTGCGAGGGCCTCGGGACCAACCTGCCGCTGATCTGGGAGGCGCTCGAGAACGCCACGCCGAAGGAGCGGGAGGAGCTCAAGGCCGACTACCTCAACAAGGAAAGCGAGTTCTTCAAGCTCGTCGACGACGACCTCAGCTCCGGCGACCTCAAGCGCATGGAGGCGCTGCTCGGCGGCGGCGGGTCGGCGCTGGAGAAGATGAAGCAGGCCGGCGGGGACGACAACGACTCGATCCTCGACGTCCTGCGCAAGTCATCGGCCGCCGACCTCAAGCTCTACGGGGACGCCTACAAGGACCAGGCGTCCGACTTCAACACCTACGTCACCACCAACGTCTTCGCGCGCAACCGCGGCGACGTCATCACGACGATCCTCTACGGCACGCCCAACGCCAAGGTGCGCCAGGCGATCGGGTGGTTCAGCGACGACGAGGACTACGTCTTCCACACGCTCGACCTGATCCGCGGCGACGAGGTCGCGAAGAAGGCGGTGCGGGACGACAAGGCGCTGATGGCGCTGCTCCAGGACGACCTCAGCACGACCGACTTCCGCAAGGTCGAGACGATGCTGCAGTCCGCCGACGCGTCGATCGACGACCGCGCCGCGCAGCTCGACAAGCAGATCAAGGACGAGCGCAGCACGTTCGTGGACATCTTCTCCACGTCCGGCGACGCCGTCGACGACGAGACGCGCGAGCTGCACGACCGCCTCAAGGCGCTGCCTCCCGATCAGCGGTCGCCAGAGGACGTCAAGGCGCTCGAGCGCAAGCTGGCGGCGGGCAAGGGCGCGCTCGAGGCCTACCAGAAGACCCGCGACGAGATCCAGGAGGTCGCCGCCACCATCGTCACCACGGCGGTCGGGATCATCGTCGGCATCCTCACCGCCGGCGCGGGCGCGGCGGCGATCGCGACGATGGCGCTGGAGCAGCTCGCGCGACAGGTGGCGACCGCGGCGCTCGCCCAGGCGGTGGCCAAGGTCGCGACGCTGAAGGCGATCAAGGGCGACCAGTTCGACATCTTCGGCGCCGACGGCGCGATCGCGTTCGGCGTCGGGGTGGTCGACGGCGTCACCAGCGTGCTCGGCCCCGCGTCGGTGCAGAACGCGATCAACCCCGCGTTCAAGGCGGCCGCGAGCGAGGCGGCCAAGGAGGCGGCGGAGAAGGCGTTCGCCACGTCGCTCGCCAACCGCGTCCTGGCCAAGACGATCGAGGGCGGCGGGTCGGGCGGCGCTTCGGCGGTCTTCGAGTCCTCGGCCAACGAGAAGAACTGGAGCGGCGGGTTCGGCGCCGCCGCGACGAAGATCGGCGGCGACACGGGCAAGGGCATCCTGATCGGCGGCGCCACCGCGGTCGGGATGGAGCTCGGCGGCACCGGGGTCAAGGCCGTTCGCGGGCACGGCGCCGGCGAGGGCCACGGCACCACGGGCGGGGACGAGGGCGGCGGCCACGGCACGCCCGAGGCGCACGCGCCGCCGGACGCGGCCGTGAAGGCGCGGAACGCCGAGTTCGACACCGTCAAGTCCGGCGAGCCGATCCGCGCGGGCGACGAGGCGCACACGGTCCAGCTGGACGTCGAGGCCGACGAGATCGTCGTGAAGATCTGCAGCGACTGCGAGAAGCTGCGGACGAAGATCGAGCGCGTCATCGACGACCCCGACGTGGTCAAGAACCCCGAGCTCAAGGGCCAGCTCGACAAGCTCCACAAGCGGGCGGGCCGGCTCGAGCGGGAGATCAACAACGGCCGCGTCTCCAAGGAGGACGCGCAGATCGAGTGCGACGCGATCACCAAGGAGATCCAGGCGCTGGGCGACAAGCACGGCGCGCTCATCGGGCCGGTGCTGGGCATCCCGCGTGGCCTCACCAGCGCCGAGCAGCTCGCCCAGTTCGCCGGGCTCGTCGACCAGCACCTCGGCGGGCTGTCGGACCACTACACCGCGTTGATCGGCGGCAGCGCGGTGACGGGGAAGAGCTTCCAGACCGGCAAGCCGTTCGGCCCTCACAGCGACATCGACCTCGGCATCGTGAGCGCCGACCTGTTCAACGTCGCCGCGGCCGCCGAGGGCGCGGACATCCGCGGCAACGGCACCTACACCGGGCCGAACCCGATCCCGGAGATCCTCGATCCGCTGCGCGCCGACCTCTCCAAGCTCGCGGGCGGCCGCGAGGTCAACGTCGTCATCTACAAGAACCGCGCCACCGCGCAGAGTCGCAACCCCGACACGATCGTCGTGAAGTGAAGCGGCTGACGATCGGCATCCAGGGCTCGCCGCCGCTCGACGTCACGGCGTCGCAGCTGGGCGAGGCGATGGGCTTCGCGCCCGAGGAGCGCGACAGCGTGCACTTCGGCGGGACCTACTACCTGGGCCGCACGGAGGCCGGGGAGGAGGTCACGGTCTTTGCGAACCACGATCCCATCGACGACGCGCCGGCCTATCCCGATCACGCGGACCTCGGCGTCGTGGTGCGCATCCACCGCACGGAGCTGAGCCCGGACGAAGCGACCGCGCTGCTCGACGAGACGCTGCGGATGCGGTCACGCGTGCTGTTCGTCGAGCCGCTGCGGGACTAGACCTGGAGCCAGCGGGCCCCCGTCCGCGTTCACGACGGGGCGCCGCTCCGCTGCAGGCGCCG
Organism: uncultured Solirubrobacteraceae bacterium; assembly: GCA_963723395.1. GTDB lineage: Bacteria > Actinomycetota > Thermoleophilia > Solirubrobacterales > Solirubrobacteraceae > DATFQI01. Next base: position 27,934 of record CAVRQL010000023.1, read on the forward strand.
ACAGCGCCAGCGAGGCCGTCCCGGCGGCCATCAGCGCGATCGCGGCGAGCGCGAGCGGCGGCGAGGCGTGCAGGCGCTCGGCGAGCAGCGCGACGCCGACGAGCACGCTGGTGAGCGGCTCGACCACGGCCTGGGCCGCCATGCCCGGCCCGAGCGCGCCGGTCTGCAGGGACGCCTGGGCGAACGACGTGGCCGCGTAGCCGACGGTGACGACTCCCCACACGTGCCAGTCGGCGAGCACGTGCAGCAGCCCCTCGTCGAGCCGCTCGACGGTGGCCTTGATCAGCGCCGCGTTGAGCCCGAACAGGATCCCGGCCGCGATGCCCATGCCGACCGCGCGGCGGGCGGGCGTGCCGCGGCCGAGGGCCCGTGCGGCGGCGCACGCGAGCGCGGCGGCCATCAGCGCCGCGAGCCACGCGCCGGGCGCCGCGTCGTTGCGCCCGCCGGCCGGGTCGGCCGCGGCCAGGAACCCGGCGAGCCCGCCCGCGACGGCCAGCGCCGCCAGCATCTCGCGAGGGGTCACCCGTCTCCCCGCCAGCGCGGCGCCCAGCGGGAGCGCGAACACGAGGCTGGTGGAGAGCAGCGGCTGCACCACCACCAGCCGCCCGGCCGACAGCGCAGCGGCGTGGCACAGGAAGCCGACCCCGTCGACGGCGATGCCGGCGAGCCACAGCGGGCGGCGGACGAGCCGCAGCAGGAGTCCGGCGCCGGCCTGTGCGTCCGGCACGGCCGACGCCGCGCGTTGCTGGAGGACGGTGGCGAGGGCGAACAGCAGCGCCGCCGCGAGCGCGGCGGCGACCGCCGTCACGCCGCGAGCTCCGGAACCGTCACGAAGCGGGCGCCGCGCGCCGTGTGGTGCTCGAGCGCCATCCGCGTGGCCTCCAGCGACCGCGAGCGATCGCCCTCCGGCTCCAGGTGCGAGCCGTCGTGGAGCAGGATCACGTCTCCGTCGCGGGCCTTCACGCAGCGGCCCCCGATCCGCTCGGCCGGCTCGCGGCGGCGCCAGTCGTAGCCGGTGACCGACCACGTGACGGGCACGTAGCCCTCCTGGCGCATCGTCCGCAGCGTGCCAGGGCGGCGGCGCCCGAACGGCGGCCGCATCAGCGCCGCTCCGTCGATCGTCGACAGCTCGACGCCTGCGGCCTCGACCGCGCCGCGGCAGCGCCGTAGCTCGTCGCGGATGCGCGCCGCGCCGTGCAGCGGCATCGTCGGGTGCGTCGTCGTGTGGTTGCCGATCGCGTGCCCGCGGGCGACGACCTCGCGCACCAGCCCGGGCTCCTGCTCGGCCCAGCGCCCGATCAGGAAGAACGTCGCCTTCGCGCCGTAGGCGTCCAGCAGGTCCAGCAGCCGCGGCGTGTACGCCGGGTTGGGGCCGTCGTCGTAGGTCAGCGCCAGCTTCCCTCGCGCCGCGGGGAACCGGCACACCGTGTGGCCGTAGAGCTGGGCCGTCGGGTACTGCGCGCCGTACAGCGCGACGCCCGCACCCACGCCCGCCACGCCCGCGATCGCCGACCGGATCATGTCGCCACCCTCCTCGCCACGCGGCGGGCCACCCGCCGCGCGTGTCGGTCGTCCGCGGCGGCCGCGGTCACCGTCGCCTCGATCGTCGCCAGCGCGATGTCGTTGCCCACCTGGGCGTAGCCCGCGAGCTGCTCCGCGAACCGCGGGAGGCCGCGCAGGAACGCGTCCAGCTCGCGCCGGCCCGGCATCGGAGCGCACAGGCCGTAGCCCTCGCGCTCCAGGTAGCGAGCGTTCATCAGCTGCTCGAACTGGCCGTGCAGCGGCGCGGACAGCACGGGCTTGCCGAGGTAGAGCGCCTCGCCCAGCAGCGAGAAGCCTCCGCCCGTGACCACGCCGCGCGCGGTCCGCAGGTCCTCGAGGAACCCGTCGGCCGAGCGCGGCCGGAACTTCATCGCGCCGTCGGCCGTGCAGGCCTCCGGCCCGTCGCGCATCCCGTACACGCGGCAGGGGACGCCCGAGTCGCGCAGCGCCTGCAGCAGCGCGGGGCTGCCGCTCGAGTAGACGAGCAGGTGCTCGCCCGCCTCCGGCTCGGCGGCGATCACCTCGGGCCGCAGGATCGGCGGCACCAGCGTGGTGCGGGCGTGCAACACCGGCGGGCGGAAGAACGTCGTGATGACGTAGTCGCCCGCCGGCGGGATCATGGCTCGCGTCACCGCGCGGGCGATCGCGTAGTTCACCCGATCCACGCCAACGACCTCGCCGTCGTGCAGGCAGCGGTCGATCATGTGGATGTTGTCCACGGAGACGAGCGGCACGTGATGGCTGCGCGCATAGACGCCGGCCAGCGGCTCGAAGTCCGTGACCACGACCTCGGGCCGCCACGCGTGGACCACCTCGAGCCAGTGCCGGACCGTGTCGGGCAACTCGCGCGGGACACCCATGGCGCTGTGGCCGAGCGTGGCCCAGCGGCGGATCTCCCCCTCGCGCATGGCGAACGAGGGGCCGAAGATCTCCTCCACCCGCGGCAGCCGCTCGCGCAGGAACCGGTAGGCGGCGCCCGAGGCCACCACGCGCACCTCGTCGCCGCGCTCGAGCAGCCGCTCGATCACGACCAGCGACCGCGTGGCGTGGCCCATGCCCTCGCCGTTGACGCCGTACAGGACCCTCATCGGTCCGCCTTCGACGGCGCTCCGGCGACCATGTCGTTGGCCCGCCGCCACGCGCGCTCCATCGGCCGGTCGGGCGCGAAGCGGCGCTCCGCGCGCTCGAGCGCCTCGCCGTCGTAGCGCCACTTCGCCCACAACGAGTCCGGCCGGGCGAGCCGCACCGCGCCGGCCAGCGCGGCGACCGGGACGAACAGCCCGATCACGCCCAGCAGCACGCGGCTCTTGGCGAAGCACACGAGGGCCAGGCCGACGACGAGCGTGACGATGATCGCCGTGCCCGCGATCGAGGTCGGCTCGTCGAGCCCGAACGGCCGCGTGCCGAGCACGACCAGCGCGGCGAAGGCGAGCGTGCAGACCACGGCGTCGAACGACATCCGGCCGTGCTCGCTCCAGTACACGTCCTCGAGCCGCACCCACAGCGCGAACTCGTCGACGGTGAACCCGACGCCGACGCCGAAGCAGATCGCGGTCAGGTGCCACCACGGCGCGTCCAGCGGCGCCGCGAAGGCGAGGAAGCCGGACGTCATCATCAGCAAGATCCCGATGATCAGGTGGTGGTAGTGGACCCCGCCGGTCTCCACCCCGCCCGGCCACCAGGACACGCTGCGCGTCATGCGCGCGCTCGTGCGGATCAGCAGGAAGGCGACGAGGAACGCCCCGAGCACGAGGAACCCCGTGCCCGGGCCGCGTCCCGTGCGGTCGCCGAACGGGTCGACGCTCAGGATCTCCGCGACGACCGTCACCGGACCGCCTTCACGCGGAAGCCCGACGAGCCGTTGGTGAACGTCGCGGTCGCCGTGTTGAGCTTCCACGGCTTCGGCAGCCGGCCGGACGGCCGCGCGAGGAAGCGGGCGAACGACTTCGTGCTCGCGGCGCAGGTCGGCGCGCCCGAGCCGGTGCGCGTGATCGTGTAGCGGCCCTTCGGCAGCTTCAGCGCGCCGATCCGGTCGTTGTGCTGCACGCGGAAGGTGCCCGGGCAGCGTGTGCCCCGCGTCGGTGTGACGGGACCGGGGAGCGGCGTCACCGCCGGTGCGATCCGGAAGCCGACGTAGATGGACCCCTTCATGAACGCCCCCGTGACCGGGTCGATCAGCCACGGCGAGGGCAGCCGGCCGTCCCAATCCTGCAGGAAGGCGGAGAACCGGCTCGTCGCCTGGCCACACGTCATCGGCCCGATCGACAGCAGGCTCAGCGTGTAGTCGCCCTTCGGGATGCCGAAGGTGCCGATCCAGTCGTTCTGGAGGACGCGGAACACGCCCGGGCACAGCGCGCCCGTGGCGGGATGCTGACCGCCGCCGCCACCACCGCTGGGCGGTGCCGTCCTGGCGATCCGGAAGGCGGCGCCGCCGGCGCCGGTGAACGTCGCGGAGGCCGCGTCGAGCTTCCACGGCGCGGGCAGCTTGCCGTCGAAGTCGTCGAGGAACCGGCGGAACGCGTCGGCCGCTCCCGCGCAGCTGAGGCGGGAGGTGTCGAGCGTGGTGATCTCGTACGCCCCGGCGGGCACCTGCAGCGCGCCGATCGTGTCGTCGTGCAGCACGGAGAACGAGGGGCAGGTGGCCGGCGCGGCGGACGCCGCGGACGGCGCCAGCAGCGCGGCCCCGGCGACGAGGAGCGCGATCGCGAGTCGGCGCGGGCTCATGCCGGCACCGCCTCGACGCGGCGCGGCGCCGACCACAGGCTGCGGCGCGCGACGACGATGTTCTGGGCCACGAACGAGACGGCGAGGAAGAGGAAGATCTCGCCGGCGTGCTCGGCCGGGAACCAGTCGGTGATCGAGGCGACGGCGCCGAGGCCGAACTTGCTGGCCAGCAGGACGACCCACAGCGTGATCGTGGTGCGGTTGCCCATGGAGATCAGGTTGCCGTCCTCGTCGCGCCAGATGTCGATCTTCCGACCGCGCCAGACGCCGAAGAAGACGCTGAGCGCGAGGCTGAACGCGAAGTAGCCGATGGCGGCGCCGTCGGTCGGGATGTCCTTCGTGCCGAGGCCGGCGATGCCGATCACGGCGAAGATCAGAGGCAGCTTGATCAGGCCCTCGCGGGTGATCTCGTGGGCGTGCATCTGCCGCCAGATCGACCATGGCAGCAGGACAAGCAGAACCAGCAACAACGTCATCGGAACCCTCCGGGAAGTCGCATGGGAAGCATCGGACGCAGAGCATCTCCGCGCGCCGGCGCGGTGTCCTCAGTAGCGCGCTACTGCACTTGCCCCGAGGGCTACTGCGTAGTGGGCAGCTGCCGGCGGTCGTTGACGCCGAGCTTGTGCATCGCGCGGTAGACGTGGGACTCCACGGTGCGCACCGAGAGCACGAGCCGGTCGGCGATCTCGGCGTTCGTGAGTCCGCCGGCGGCGAGCGCGGCCAACTGCGCCTCGCGCCGGGTGAGCTCGACCTCGCCGCCGTCCAGCCCGGGCACCGAGGGCGGTTGCCCGCCCTGGTCCGGTTGGTAGAGCGCGTGGGCGCGCGCCGCGGCGCGGCGGGCGGAGTCCTCGCGGCCCTCGCGCAGGAAGCAGCCGGCGGCGTGCCTGGCGGAGACCATCGCGTACAGCAGCGGACCGATCCGCTCGTAGGCGTCGGACACCTTGAGCAGCGCACCACCGTCGCCGGCGCCGTAGGCCGCCGCATGCTCGGCGTAGACGTGCACCAGCGGCGCGTCGCAGCGGTCGCTCAGCGCCCGCAGCGGGCCGGCCAGGCGCTTCGAGGACCCGCCGACGCGCAGCGAGTCGAACAGCAGCATCGCCGCGACCGGCGGCTGCGCCGTCGTCTCCGCGGCGGCGAACTGGTACGCCTCCTGCGCGCGCGCATGGTCTCCGTCGAGGTACGCGGACCACGCGTACGCCTGCACCACGTGTGCGCGCCGCGCGGGGAGAAGATGGCGCCCGCCGAGCGCCTCCTCGAGGGCCTCGAGGGCGGCCCGCGTCCCCTCGACGTCACCCGTCTCGGCCACCGCGCGCGCCCGCGTGGCCAGCGCGATCGGCCGCACGTCGAGGACGTCGGCGACGGCGAGGTGGAGCTCGGCCTCGGTGAGCCAGCGGATGGCGTCGCGGAAGCGGCCCTGCCGCAGGGTGAGGTTGCCGAGCGCGAATGCCGCGTGGCCGGCCGCCGCGTCGTCGGCGGTGGCGATGGCCTGGGCGAACATCTCCGGCAGCTCGCGCAGCAGCACGTCCCAGCCGATCCCGGACTCCGTCGCGATGCGGTGCCAGACCGCGAACGCGACCTCGTCGCTCTGGCGGCGCAGCGGCACCGGCGGACGGATGGCGCACGCCAGCTCCCAGCCTTCGCGGGCGCGCCCGCTGGCGTACAGGTTGCTCGCGTGCACGGGCTCCATCTGGTGGCGCAGCACGGGGTCGAGATCGGGATCTGCGAGCGTCCGCCCTGAGGCGGCCGCCATCTCCGCGGCGTCGCCGGCGAGCACGGTGACGTGCACGCGCAGCAGGTCGAGGCGCCGCTGCCATTCGGGGCCCGGCCACCACCGCTCCGCGCGCTCGAGCAACGCCGGGAGCTCGGCCTGGCGGTTCAAGTGCCACACCAGCAGGTACACGCGCGCCTCGAGGTAGTCGATCGCGAGCTCTTCGTCCTCGATGCGCCCCTCGAGCGAGGCGAGCACCGCCTCCGCCGCCTCGAAGCGCCGCGCCAGCCCGTGGGCGCGGGCGAGCAGCAGCGCCCCGCGCGCGCCGGCGCCGTCGGCGACGGCCTGCTCCGCGAGGCGAGCGCCGAGGTCCGCGTCGCCGGCCGCGTTGGCCGCACCGGCGGCGTCGAGCAGGAGCTGCGGGGGCACCGTTTCGCCCGCATCGAGCAGCCAGCGCGCGATCCGCAGGGCTTCTTGCGGCCGCACGGAATCGCGTTCCTGCACCCGGGCGGCGAGCCGGATGCGCAGCTCGCGGCCGCGCATCGCCGGCATCGAGGCGCGGACGGCCTCGCCGTACATCGGGTGCGACAGCCGCACGGTGCCACCGTCGGCGGGCGAGTCGATGGCGATCATCCCCCGGGCCTCGGCGCCCGCGAGCGCGCCCAGGCCGGCCAGCTCCTCCGCCTCGTCGAGCCGCAGAGGCTCGCCGAGCGCGATGAGCTCGATGGCGCGGCGCTCCTCCGCCGCCAAGTCCTGCATCCGGCCCTCCACCAGCTCGGCGAGCGAGCGGCTGATAGGCGGCAGCTCGGACGCGGTCCACAATCCGTCGTGGTCGGCGAGCGCCCCCACACGCAGCGCACCCAGCAGAAGCTCCCGTACGTACAGGACGTTCCCGCGGCTGCTGCCGTACAGCCACTGCAGCGTCCGGTGCTCAACAGGGCCGCCGAGCGCCGACTCGACGAGCTCGCGCGTCTCGCGCTCGCCCAGTTCGCCCAGCTCGAGCCGCTGCGCGCCGGTGTCCTTCCACAGCGAGACGACGGCGTCCGGAGGGCGCTCGCCGGTGCGGACCGTCGCGACGACGAAGGCCGTGCCGGAGGTGACGAGGTGCAGCACGAGCGCCGCCGACGCCGGGTCCAGCAGCTGCGCGTCGTCCACGCCGATCACGACCTCCCGGCGTCCCGCTCGCTCACGCAGGGTCTCGGCGGCGGTGCGCATGCGCTCCAGCGGATCGTCAGAGCGCGAACCCCCCGCGAGCAGCCCGGCCAGCGCGCCCATCGGCACCGCCGCGGCGCTACGCGTGGCCTGCACCCATTCCGTGAGCGCGCCCCGCTCGGCCGCCGCGGCCAGCGCCTCGCGTGCGAGGCGGGACTTCCCGACGCCCGCGGCCCCGCTCAGCACCGCCCCTGGGCGGCCCTCGTCGCGCAGGCTCTTCAGCATCGAGAGCTCGCCCGCCCGCCCCACCAGCGGCCACGTCTCGGGGCTCGCCACGAGGCTCACCGCCCGACTCTAACCAACCTCTCAGAGATCGCGGCGATCGTTCACACCGAGCTTCTGCATCGCGCGGTAGATGTGCGTCTCGACCGTCCGGACCGAGAGCACGAGCCGGTCGGCGATCTGCGCGTTGGTCAGCCCCTTGGAGGCGAGCTCCACGAGCTGGCTCTCCCTGGCGGTGAGCGCGATCGCCGTCGAGTCCAGCCCGTCGATGCGGGGGACGTCGGCTCCGTGCCCGGGCGCGTGCAGCTCGCGCGCCCGGGCCGCCGCCCGGCGGGCCGAGTCCTCCCGGCCGGCCGCCACGAACGCGGACGCGGCGTCGACCGCCGCCTCCATCGCGTAGCGGCCGGCGCCGAGCGCGGCCATCCGCTCGGCGACGTCGAGTAGCGCACCGCCGTCGCGGCTCGTGCGCGCCGCGGCGTGGGCGCGGTACACGCCGGTCAGCCGCGCGTCACAGCGCTCGCCCAGCGCGCCGAGCCGCTCCGCCGCGGTAGAAGGGGCCGCGCCCGCCCGCAGCGCCTCGTAGACGAGCTGCGCGGCGTAGACGGGCATCGTGTCGAGCGCCTCTGCGGAGGCGAGGAAGGAGCGGCGCGCGCCGGTCAGGTCGCCGCGCGCTCGCAGGGCCCAGCCTTCCGCGCGCGCGATGAACGACGTCTGACTGAACAGCGGCTGGTTGCCGGCCAGTGTCTCGAGCAACAGCGCGTGCGCCTCCAGCGCCGCCTCGTCGTCGCCGCCGAAGTGCTCCGCCCCGACGCGCAGCGCCCGCACGTGCAGCAGGTTGCCGAACGTGTCCGCGCGCTCGAAGTGGGTCTCCGCCTCGGCGAACCAGCGCCGCGCGTCGCGGTAGCGGCCGCCGAGGTACGCCGTGTAGCCGAGTCCCAGCGCGCCGTGGCCGGCCGCTTCGTTGTCGCGCGCGTGTACCGCCTCGCGGAGGACGCGCGCCATGTAGGCGTCGAGCGCCGGCCAGTCCTCGGCCGTCTCGAACTCGATCAGCCGCCAGGCGCCCAGGGCCAGCGCGTCGCTGTAGTCGCCGAGCGGGATCGAGGGGAGCACGCTCGCGGCCAGAGCCCGCGCCTCGCCGACCCGCCCCGTGTAGAACAGCGACACGGCGAGGCGCCGCTCGCCGCGCAGGCGGGTGGCGGGGTCCAGCGCCTCGTCGGCGAGCACGTCGGTGAGTGCCTGCACCGAGTCGGCGATCTCCGTCGTGAACCGCAGGCGGAGCGGCTCCATGCGCTTCGACCACCCCGGGTCGTCCGACCAGGAGCGGGCGCGCTCCAGCAGCGCGCTCGTCTCCTCGACGCGGTTCAGCCCCCAGAACAGCACGTGCGTGCGCTGCTCCAGGTAGTCGAGGCCCGCGTCGTCGGCCGTGGCGAGGTCCTCCGCCGCGGCGAGCGTCGCCTCCGCGTCCTGGAATCGCTTGCGGACGGTGTGGGCTCGGGCGAGCAGGAGCAGCGCGGGCAGGCCACGGCCGGCGGCCACCGCCCGCTCGGCGAGCTCGGCGCCGAGCGTCGGGTCCCCCGTCAGCGTCGCCGCGCGCGCCGCGTCGATCAGCACCTCGCCCGGGACGTCCGCGCCGGCGTCGAGCGACAGCCGCGCCACGCGTAGCGCGTCGTCGGCCGTCATCGGCGAGCGCGAGCGCAGCGCCTCTACGAGCCGGAGGCGGAGGTGCCGTGCGCGCACGATCGGCAGCTCCGCCTGGAGCGCGTCGCCGTAGATGGGATGCGCGAGCCGCACCTGCCCGCCGTTATCCAGCGTCGCCGTGACCAGCCCCTTCGCCTCCGTGACGGCGAGCGCGGCGCCGTCGGACAGCGCCGCGGCCTCCGCGATCCGCAGCGGCTCGCCGAGCGCGAGCAGCTCGAGCAGCTCCCGCTCCTGCTCGGACAGGCCGCTCATGCGCTGGGTCACGAGCTCGATCAGCGTGCGGCTCAGCCGGGTCGAGCGCGTCGCGATCCGCCACATGCCCCGCTGCAGGCGCAGCACCCCGTCGTCGAGCGCGCTCAGCACCAGCTCGCGCACGTACATCGGGTTGCCCTGGCTGTGGTAGGCGGCCCGCCCGAGCGCGAACTGCTCCACGGGCGCCTCGAGCACCGCCTCGATCAGCCGCGCCACTGCGTGCTCGTCAAGGCTGCCGAGCTCCATCCGCCGCGCGCCGGCGTCCTTCCACAGCGACACGATCGCGTCGGGACAGGGCTCGCCCGCGCGGACCGTGGCGAGCACGAACGCGCTGCCCGTGGCCGCCAGGTGGAGCACGAGCGTGGCCGACACCGGGTCGAGCAGCTGCGCGTCGTCGACGGCGATCACGATCGGCCGGCCCGCCGCCCGCTCGCGCAGCTCCTCGGCGCTGCGCCGCATCAGCTCGAGCGGATCGTCCGCGCGGACCTCGTCGGGAAGGAGGCCTGCGAACGCGCCGAGCGGCACAGACGCAGCGCTCCTCGTCGCCTGGACCCAGTCGGTCAGCGCGCCGTCGCGGCCCGCCGCCGCCTGCGCTTCGCGCGCGAGCCGGGACTTCCCCATGCCCGCCGCGGCGGTCACCACCACGCCGGAGCACCCCGGTGCCTCGCGGGCGGTCGCGATCGCCGCGAGCTCCGCCTCGCGGCCGACCAGCGGCCAGCGCGCGGAGTCGGTCAGCGTCTTGGCCTCCATGCGCGGACTCTACGTAGCCCTGGAAAGCGGCTCGCCGTCGCGATTGCGTAGTCGGCTACTGACGACTCCAGCGCCCGCCGGCCCGATGCTGCGGCCATGACCACTCTCGCCCCCTCACTTCCGGCCCGGACCTCCGCGGCCTCGACCAGCCGCTGGTGGGTCCTGGCCACCATGACCGGCGCCCTGTCGATGATCATGATCGACCAGACGGTCGTCAGCGTCGCGCTGCCCACGATGCAGCGCGACCTCGGCCTGTCGCTCGCCGGCGTCCACTGGGTCGTCAACGCCTACCTGCTGCTGCTGGCCGTGCTCGTGGCGTTCGGCGGACGGCTCGCCGACCTGGTCGGGCCCGAGCGGACCTTCCGCGCGGGTACGGCGCTGTTCGTGCTGGCCTCCGCCGCCTGCGGCCTCGCCGAGGGCGAGGCCGGGATCATCGCCGCGCGCGGCCTCCAGGGCATCGGCGCCGCGATGATGGTGCCCTCCACCGGCTCGCTGATCATCAACGCCTTCGGCGTCCGCGAACGCGGCAAGGCGATGGGGATCTACACAGGCATCTCGATGGTCTTCCTGGCGCTCGGCCCGCTGGTCGGCGGCCTGCTCACCCAGGGCGTCAGCTGGCGCGCGGTCTTCTTCATCAACCTGCCGATCGGGCTGGCCATCGTCGCCGCCGCCCACTACACGCTCCCCCACGGGTCGCGGCCGAGGATCGCGAAGGGCGCGATCGACTGGGTCGGCTTCCCGCTCCTGCTCGGTGGGCTCGGCACGCTGGTGCTCGGCCTGATGCAGGGCGAGACCTGGGGCTGGGGCTCGGCGGCCATCCTCGGGCTGCTGACCGCCGCCGCGATCCTGCTGCCCGTCTTCCTGTGGTGGGAGACCCGCGCGCGGAACCCGCTGGTCGAGCTCTCCCTGTACCGCCTGCGGAACTTCGGGGGCGACTCGGTCATCCTCGCGGGAGTCCAGTTCGCGCTGGTCGGCGCGTCGGTGTTCGGCGCCGTCTGGTCGCAGCAGGTGCTCGGCTTCGGGCCGATCCGGGCCGGCGTGGCGATGCTGCCGCTGACCATCCCGCTGCTGATCGCCGCGCCGCTGACCGGGCGGCTGTACGACCGCGTCGGCCCGCGGCCGATCCTCGTGGCCGGCTCGCTGCTGATCGCCGCCGGCCTCGCGTGGCTCGCCTGGCGCCTGCCGCTGCAGGACTACACGTGGCTGATCCCCGGCTACGCGGTCATGGGCGCCGGCATCGGCATGACGATCTCGCCCGCCACCACCGACGCGCTCGGGGCGGCCGCCCCGGGGGAGCGCAGCCAGGCCAGCGGCATCGTGCAGACGGTGCGCCAGGTCGGCGGGGTGATCGGCATCGCCGTGCTCGGCGCGATCGTGGCCGGCGTGTCGTCCGTGAGCCCGGGCGCGAGCCCCGAGGCGCGGATCGACGCCGCCACGAGCGGCGTCGCCGCGGCCTACTGGGCCGGTGCGGGCGTGATGGCGGCGATGGCGCTCGTCGCGTTCGCGTTCATCCGCCGCCGCGAGGCGTGACGATGACCGTCCATCACGCCCTCCGCGAGACGGCGACGAGCGATCGAATCGGCGTCGTTACCGGATTGAAGGCGGCCGGTAACCGCACGCGGGCACGCTGCCCGCCATGACCTCCTCCACCACCACACACATCATCAGCCTTGCGCTCGTCACGCTCGCGCTCGGCGCGTCCGCAGCGAACGCGGTGCCGAGCCGCGACAGCGGCGCGACCCACACGCCTGGCGCCGCCGGGAACGCCGACAGCCGCGAGCTGCACGCTCTGGCGCAGGAGCGCTACTACTCCTCCTACGCCCCAGCGACCGACCACCCGGCGCAGGACCTGCGCACCCCTGACGCACGCGACGCCGCCGCGGGCCGCGGGACGTTCAACGCTCCGGACGTGGCGGTCGTCAAGCTGACGGAGCCGGCGCCGAACCTGGCGGACGGCGGCTTCGACTGGGGTGACGCCGGGATCGGCGCCGGAAGCCTGCTCGGCGCGATCGCGGTCGGACTGGGAGGCGCGATGACAATCGTGCACCGCCGCCGCCGCGGCACCCGGACGGCGATCGCCGGCTGACTCGGATCCCAGGCTCACGGTTCGCGAACGCGGGGCCGGCACGTGCCGGCCCCGCGGCGGTTCGGTCGCGGACACAGCAGTGGCGTGCGTTGGTCGAGCGGCTCGAAGACGCAGGCGATGTCGTAGACCTCGGCCGTGCCGTGCCGCCACTGCCGGCACGCCGCCGGAAGGCGAAGCGACGCGGGCTCGCCTTCGCGCAGCAGGTCGTGGACGTAGCGGCCGTACGGGAGCTGGTGCGGGCCCCAGCGTGCGCCCCGGGCCACGGCGTCGCGGCGGATCCACAGGTGTGTCGCGCCGTAGCGCGTGCTCAGCTCGGTGATCGCGTCCGGCGACGAGCCGTACACGGCCCGCAGTTCCGCGAACATCCGGGCGCGACCGTCCCGGAACGCGGCGGCCTCGTAGGAGGGCGCGAGTTGTGCGGAGGTCACGACGGCGCGCTCGGCGCTCACCGGCACGCACGTGAGGGCCCGCGGGTCGCCGGCGACTACGGCGTCCTTCGGCAGGCTGCGGAGGTAGTCGATCGCCGGAGTCTGCGGGCAGCGCTTACCGTGCGCCTCCCCGTTCGGGAGCACCAGGATCAGCGCGAGCAGCAGGGCGCCGGTGGCCGCCGCGCCGGCGCCGGTGCGTAGGCGCTCTGACGCGCGCCACAGGGCGACGGCGATCGCCGCCCCGGCGGCGAGGGCGGCGACGATCCACGTCACGGCACCGCGGGGCGGCGCCGGCGCCAGCGGGAAGGCGAACACGGTGACCGCGGCGACCGCGGCCGGGCCGGCGAGCCACGCGAGGCCGCGGCGCCCGCCCGCCTGGCACAGCGGCCGGAGCAGGACGGCCACCGCGATCGCGAAGAACGCGACGAGCGGATACGTGTAGCGGTGGGGGAGGTAGAGCTGGAACAGCACGAGCTGCGCCAGCGCGAAACCGCCCAGTGACGCGACCGGCATGGCCAGCACCTCGGGCGCCAGCCCGCGGACATCGCGCCATCTCACCACCAGCAGCGCGAGCCCGGCGACGACGAGGATGCTCCCGGCCAAGCGCAGGTCGAACCCGCTGCCAGGCACGCCGCGAAGGCCGCGGCGCCCTCCCATCGCCATGAACTTTGCGAGGCCCTCACGAGCCGAAGCTACGAGCGGCCCGTCGGCAGAGCATCCCACTAAGGGGGGAATGCGCTCACCGCTTCGGGAGGAACCCCGGGCTGGCAGGATCCCGCGGATGGAAGACCACGACGTTCGCGAGGCCTCCGTCGATCTGACCGAGCAGGACTTCCGCGCCCTGCTCGTCGGCGTGACAAGTCTGGTGGAGCAGGAAGTGGCGGCGGCTCGGTCCGGCCCGGTGTTCGCGCACCCGCCGTCCGCCGTGGAGATCGACCGCCTGGTCGGTGCCGACCGTGCGTTGCCGGCGGAGGGCGAGAGCACGGAGGATCTGCTTTCCGCGTGCGCGGCCGTGCTGGCTGCGGGCCGGAGGACGTCGCCCGCGTTCTTCGGCTATGTGCAGTCGCCGCCGTCGCCGGTCGGGATCGTCGCGGACCTGCTGGTCTCGGCAGCCGATCAGAACCTCACGTCGTGGCGGTCGGGTCCTGCTGCCGCGGCGGTGGAGCACCAGACGCTGCGGTGGCTGGGCGAGTTCGTCGGGTTCGACGCGGCGGCGAGTGGGATCTTCGTGAGCGGCGGGTCTGCCGCGAATCTGACCGCACTGCTCGTTGCGCTGCACGCCGTTACGGAGCCGGACGACGATCGTCGTGCGATGCGCGTCTATGCCTCAGCGGAGACGCACTTCTCGATCGCCAAAGCGGCGGCGGCGATCGGCGTCCGGGTTCAGCCCGTGGCTGTGGATGGCGACCGCCGGCTGGACCCGGCGTCGCTACGGGCCGCCATCGCCGCCGACCATGCGGCCGGCTTGAAGCCCATCTGCGTCGTCGCCAACGCCGGCACGACGTCCACCGGCGCCGTCGACCCCCTCGACGAGATCGCCACCGTCGCGGCCGACGCGGGCGTCTGGCTGCACGTGGACGGCGCGTACGGTGCGCCCGCCGCGGCGGACCCCGCCAGCCGCCATCTCTTCGCCGGCCTGCAACGCGCCGACTCGCTCTGCGTCGACGCCCACAAGTGGCTCTACGCCCCAGTCGATTGCAGCGCGCTGCTCGTGCACGACACGGCGGCCACGGCGCGAGCCTTCGGCGCGGATGCCGACGACTACGTCCGCGTACTCGCGACACAGCGCGAGGAGACCTTCGCCTTCTGGGACCACGGACTCGAGCTCAGCCGTCGCTTCCGCGCGCTCAAGCTGTGGACGACGCTGCGGTTCCATGGTGCACGCCGGCTCTCGGCGGCGATCGGCGAGGACATCCGCCTCGCCGGTCATCTCGCCGACCTCGTCGCGGACGCGGAGGACTTCGAGCTCCTTGCCGGCCCCGGGCTGAGCATCTGCTGCTTTCGACATACGCCGCCGCGCCTTGACGAGGCTGCGCTCGACGCGCACAACGAGCGACTGCTGCACGCACTGCAGCGCGACGGCCGCGTGTACCTGTCCAACGCCACCATCGACGGCCGCTTCGCTCTGCGGGCCTGCATCACGAACTTCCGCACCACGCGGGCCGACATCGAGCGGGTGCTCACGGTCGTACGCGAGCTGGACGCCTAGCGGATAGGGACCCGCCAGGCGCGCGTGTACGCTCAACACCGGACGGGAGGGAGCATCAGCGCACGCAGGGACATCAGCGGCGACGCGGGAGGGATATCGGCGTATCCCATGTTCGAGGCGATGCCGTTGCCGATGTGGGTGTACGACGCCGCGACCCTGCGCTTCCTGGCCGTCAACCACGCGGCCGTGCGCCAGTACGGCTACACGCGCGAGGAGTTCCTCGCCATGTCGATCACCGACATCCGGCCCGACGAGGACGTCGAGAAGCTGCTCGCCAACCTGCGCGGCGGCGACATCGGCTCGCCGGATCCCGGCGTGTGGCGGCACCGCCGGAAGGACGGGTCGATCATCGACGTCGAGATCACTGCCGGGCGGATCGTCCACGAGGGCCGCGACGCCTCACTGGTGGCGGCGCACGACGTCACCGAGCGCCGGCGGATGCAGGAGCGCCTGGCCGAGGCGGAGACGATGGAGGCGGTCGGCCGGCTGGCCGGCGGCGTGGCGCACGACTTCAACAACCTGCTCACGGTGATCTCCGGCTACGCCGCCCTCCTGCGGGAGCGAAGCGGCGACAGCGAGCCGCTCTCCGAGATCGAGCACGCCGCCGCGCAGGCGAGCGCCCTGACCGCGCAGCTGCTCGCGTTCAGCCGGCGCCAGGTCCTGCGCCCGGAGCCCGTGGATCTGAACGAGATCGTCGCGGGCATGGAGCCGATGCTCGAGCGGATCATCGGCGACGACGTGCAGGTCGCGGTGCATCCCGCCCCCGGCCTGATCGCCATCGAGGCCGACCGGGCCCAGATCGAGCGGATCGTGCTCAACCTGGGGGCCAACGCGCGCGACGCGATGCCCCAGGGCGGCATGCTGACGATCGAGACCGCGGTGGTGGAGCTCGACGAGGAGTACGCGGGCACCCACGGCGAGGTCGTCCCCGGGCCGCACGTCCTGCTGGCCATGAGCGACACCGGCGTCGGCATGAGCGACGAGGTGCGCCGCCACCTGTTCGAGCCGTTCTTCACCACCAAGGGCGCCGGTGGCGGCACCGGGCTCGGCCTCGCCACGGTGTTCGGCGTCGTCCGCCAGAGCGGCGGCTCGATCTTCGTCTACAGCGAGGAGGGCCGCGGGACCACGTTCAAGATCTACTTCCCGGTCGCCCGCGAGCCGCTGCCGGGCAGGGCGCCGGAGCCGGCGGCCCCCGAGGCCGCGCCCGCGCACGGCGAGACGATCCTGGTGGTCGAGGACGACGACGGCGTGCGCGACCTGGTGCGCCTGATGCTCTGCGGGCGCGGCTATGAGGTGCTGACGGCCGCCGACGCGGACGACGCGGCGCGGCTCTGCGCCGAGCATCCGGAAGGCGTCGACCTGCTGGTCACCGACGTCGTGATGCCGGTCGTCAGCGGCCGGGTGCTGGCCGACCGTCTGCAGGCGCTGTTCCCGCCCTTGCGGGTGCTGTTCATGTCGGGCTACTCGGACGAAGCGGTGCTCCGGCACGGACTCCTGCGCCCGAACACCGCGTTCCTCGAGAAGCCCTTCTCCGAGGCGACCCTGGCCGCCAAGGTGCGCGAGGTGCTCGACACGCCGCAGTGATCGGCGTCCGCAGTCGCCCTTGTGCAGCCGCGACGGCCGGCGTATGGTCGACGGCTCAAGGAGGGTCCACTTTGGGCGCTGCTCGGCCGGACTCTTGAGCCTGCCGTGAGACGTCGAGGTCGATGCTTCGCCCCAACACTGGAAGTCGTGTCGGGCGCCAGGTATCGATGGCGACCGGGCCGGGGTCCGGGAAGCGGCGCCTCATGGGTGCAGTGCAGACGGGCTCGACCACGCGCGGCGAGCGGCCGCGAAGCGTCGCGCCCCGACGCGGAACGTCGTCGCCTCCCCTAGGTAGCGCGCCGCGAGAATTGCTGTGATGAGCACGCAGCCGAGCTTCACGGTCGAATATCTCGAGCCAGTCGGTGAAGTCGCCGAACCGCTTCCCGACGAGTTCTCACCGTCTCGGCTGCGGCGCTCGCTGGTCCTCCTGGCTGCGGTCGTGCTCGCGGTCGTCGCGGTGGTGGTGCTGGTCCCCGGGCTGGGCTCGCTACGAGAGAAGTTCATGGGCGCCCAGCCGGGATGGCTCGCGCTGGCGGTGGTCCTGCAGCTCGGGTCATGCGCGGCCTACGTGCTCGTCTTCCGGGGGGTGTTCTGCCGTCGCATGAGCTGGCGCACGAGCGCCGAGATCGGGCTTTCCGAGCTCGCCGCGAACTCGGTCTTCTCGATCGGCGGTGCGGGCGGACTCGCGCTCGGCGCGTGGATCCTGCGCCGCGGCGGTCTCCCCACCGCGTTCATCGCCCGGCGCACCGTGGCGTTCTTCCTTCTCACGAGCCTCGCGAACGTCACGTTCCTCGGGCTCGGCGGGGTGGCGCTGGCCACAGGCCTGCTGAGCGGATCGCCGGGCCTTCTGCTCGGGATCATCCCGGCCGTGGCGGCCGCGCTGGCGATCGCGCTCGCCCTCGGAGCGCGCCGGCTGGCCGGAGCGTTCGCCCGGCGCTCGATGCGCGCGCGGCTCGCCGCGGGCGCGAGCGCGCTCGGCGACGGCCTGGACGAGGCGCTGCGGCTGCTGCGGACGGGCGATCCGGCGATCCTGGCCGGCGCCTCGGGCTACATGCTCTTCGACGTCGCGATGCTCGGGGTCTGTTTCGCGGCCTTCGGCAACGACGTCCCGCCGGTCGGCGTCCTGCTCGTCGCCTACATCATCGGCCAGCTCGGGAGCTTGATCCCGATCCCCGGAGGGATCGGAGGCGTCGACGCCGGCCTGATCGGCACGCTCGTGCTCTATGGCGTGGACGCCACCGACGCCGCCGTCGCGGTGATCGCCTACCGCGGGCTGCTGCTCGCCATCCCAGCGCTGCTCGGGCTGCCGGCGCTCGCCGTCCTGCGCCGCCGCCTTCGCGACGAAGCCCACGACATCGCGGCGTGCGCGCCCGGCGAGTCGGTAGAGGTCCTCGGCCGAGGCGTCGTGCGGCAGGGCGAGCCCGCCGTGCGCCCTACGTGATCAGTCGCCTGCGTCAGCCGACCGTGCTCCCGCTCGCGCGCACGCGCGGGTCGAGCCGCACGATCGCGAGGTCGGCGAGCAGCCCGACCGCGACGATCAGCACCGCCGCCCACAGCGCGAGCGCCTGCATCGTCGGGATGTCGATGGTCGGCACGCCGGCCTGTTTGCTGGTTCCCCAGCCGGGGGCCTGGCCCAGCGCGCGCTTCAGGTGCCGGAAGAAGCCGGGGACTGCGAACACGTACTCGACCAGGACCATGTTCGTGATCATGAACGGCGCCGAGGCGCCGAGCAGCGAGGCGACCGACACGTAGGTCGGCGGCCCCGCGTGGCGGCGCACGACCGTCGCGTACGGAAGCCCCTTCGCGGTTGCCGTGCGCACGTAGTCCTCGCCCAGCGTGTCGACGGACAGCGTCAGCGTGAGGCGCAGGATGGCCGCCCCGAGCGGCGCGCCGACGACGATCCACGGGACGATCATCGAGCGCAGGAAGTCCCACGGGCTCTCCAGCGGCGACTCGTAGCTGCCGATGTCGAAGAGGTACGGCACCTCGACGAGGCCGTACGCGGGCGCGAACACCAGCAGCAGCCCGAATCCGACCGCGTAGACCGGCGCGCAGTAGAGCAGCGTCGAGAACCACTCCAGCGCGCGGGCGCTGCGGGAGCGGCGGCGCGACGCGCACCACAGCCCGCCGAGCACGCCGAAGGCGACGGCGAACGCGACGCCGCCGGCCAGCAGCACGAGGTCGACGAAGATGCCGTCGAGCCACAGCCGCTTGATCGGGGGGCAGCCGTCGAACATGCACGCGCCGCCGAAGTCGAGGTGCAGCAGCGCGCGGTCTACGTCGGAGAAGATGCCGTTCACGGGCGCGTAGTCCGTGTAGAGCTCGGGCCGCAGCAGCCGGATGAACCCGTAGGCGCAGAACGCGACGAGGATGAGCGTGACCGCCGCGAAGAGCAGCCGGCGCAGCAGGTAGCCGATCACGGCCGGGCATCTTGACGCAGACGCGTGCCGAGCGGCGTATCCCGCGGCGAACCAGCTGGTCCGATGGTCACATCGGCGGAACCCGGGCCCGGTCGCCGGGCTGTCCGCATGACTGGCCAGTGGCGGATGCGAAGCGCGGGCGCGCGGGGGAGACTCCGCGCATGCTCGAACCAGCCGTCACGGCACTCGCCCCGCGGCCCCACAAGACGTCAGTCATCGAGAGCCGCGCGGTGTCGTCGACGCTCTCGCACTTCCTGCGCCTGCTGCTGCGCGCGCACGAGCCGAGGAGCGCCGGCGCATCGCCCGCGATCTGCACGACGGGGCGCAGCAGCGTCTCGTGCACACGATCCTGGCGCTCAAGCTCGCCCAGCAGGCGGGCGACGCCGGCGAGGCACGGACGCTGGTCGACGAGGCGCTCGAGCAGGCCCAGGCCGCGCACACGGAGCTGCGCCAGCTGGTCCGCGGCACCTGTCCGCCGGTCCTGGCCGGCGGGCTGCCTGCCGGCGTGCGGGGGCTCGCCGAGCGCGCGCCGGTGCCGGTCGACGTCGAGGTGTTCGTCGGCAGGCTGCCCGCGTCCGTCGAGGCGGCCGCCTACTTCGTGATCGCCGAGGCGCTCACCAACGTCGCGAAGCACGCGCAGGCCGGCGCGGCGCGCGTGACCGCCCGTCGGACGGGCGGCGTGCTGCTCGTGGAGGTCAGCGACGACGGCGTCGGTGGGGCCGACCCGAACGGCGACGGCCTCGCCGGGCTGCGCGATCGCGTGGTCGCTCTCCGCGGCGAATTCGAGGTCACGCCCGTGCGATCCAGCGGCACCCGGGTCGCGGCGGCGATTCCGCTCCCGCGCTGAACCGGGGTCGGCTTATGCTTGGCTCGACGTGGCCACACAGCCTGAGGTACGCGGCTCGCGCGTCTTACGCGGGCGCCGCGCCGAATGCGCGGCACTCGATGGCGTGCTCGACGAGCTGCGCCACGGCCGCAGCGGCGTGCTCGTGATTCGCGGTGAGCCTGGAGTCGGCAAGTCCGCGCTTCTCGAGTACGTCTCCGACGCCGTGTCCGACTTCCGGGTGGCGCGCGCCGTCGGCGTCGACTCCGAGATGGAGCTCGCGTTCGCCGGCCTGCACCAGCTGTGCGGGCCGCTCCTCGACCGGCTCGATCGCCTTCCGCCACCGCAGCGCGACGCGCTCGGGACCGCGTTCGGCCTGAGCACCGGCCCTGCGCACGACCGCTTCCTGCTCGGGCTGGCGGTCCTCACGCTGCTGTCCGAGGTCGCGGCCGAGCGGCCGCTCGTCGCGCTGCTCGACGACGCGCAGTGGCTCGACCGCGCGTCGCTCGCGACGCTCGCGTTCGTCGCCCGCCGGCTCTACGCCGAGTCGGTCGCGCTCATCGTCGCCACCCGCGAGCTGAGCGACGAGCTGAGCGGCCTGCCGGAGCTGGTCGTCGAAGGGCTGCGGGAGCGCGACGCCCGCGCGCTGCTGAGCACGGTCATGGCGGGCCCGCTCGACGAACACGTGCGAGAACGCCTGCTCGCCGAGACGCGCGGCAACCCGCTCGCGCTCCTCGAGCTCCCGCGCGGCCTCACCGCGACCGAGCTGGCCGGCGGCTTCGCGCTGCCGGCCGCGCCGCTGTCGGGACGGATCGAGGCGAGCTTCCGGCAGCGCTTCGAGCAGCTGCCGGCCGACACGCGTCGGCTCGTGCTCGCCGCGGCCGCCGAGCCGGTCGGCGACACCGCGCTGCTGTGGCGCGCATGCGCTCGCCTCGGCATCGACGCGGAGGCCGCCGCTCCGGCCGAGGCCGCCGGCTTGTTCCGGCTCGACGGACGGGTGACGTTCTTCCACCCGCTCGTGCGCTCAGCGGTCTACCGGGGCGCGGCGCCGGACGAGCGCCGTGCGGTGCACCGGGCGCTGGCCGAGGCCACCGACCCCGAGCAGGATCCGGACCGCCGCGCCTGGCATCGCGCCGAGGCGGCGATGGGCGCGGACGAGGACGTGGCCGCCGAGCTCGAGCGGTCGGCGGGCCGCGCGCAGGCGCGCGGGGGACTGGCGGCGGCCGCCGCGTTCCTCGAGCGGAGCACGGCGATGACAGCCGACCAGGCGCGCCGCGCGGAGCGCGCGCTCGCGGCCGCTCAGGCCAAGTACGAGGCGGGCGCGCCCGATGCCGCGCGGCGGCTGCTGGAGATCGTCGAGCTCGGGCCGCTCGACGACCTCCAGCGCGCCCGGGTGGAGCGCCTGCGTGCGCGGCTCGCGTTCGCGGAGCGCCGCGGCGCGGATGCGCCGCCGCTGCTGCTGCAGGCCGCCCGGCGGCTGGAGCCGCTCGACGCGGCGCTCGCGCGCGAGACGTACGCGGAGGCGCTCGGCGCGGCGCTCACCACCGGCCAGCGCGAGTCGATGGAGGCTGCGTCGCAGGCCCTTCGCGCGGCGCCGCCGCCCGCTCGCGCGGTCGAGCTGGTGCTGACCGGCCAGGCGCTGCGGCTCACCGATGGGCCGGCGGCCGGCGTGCCGGTGCTGCGGCGTGCCCTCCACGCGTTCCGCAGCGAGCCGCTGTCCGGCGAGGACGAGCTTCGCGGCCTCGGGTACGCCTGTCTCGTCGCGCTCAACCTGTGGGACGACGAGAGCTGGCAGGTGCTGTCGGCGCGTCACGTCACGCTCGCCCGCGAGGCCGGTGCGCTGACGATCCTGCCGCAGGCGCTCGAGATGCATGCCGCCAGCCTCGTGGTCGCCGGCGACCTCGCCGGCGCGTCAGACGCTGGTCGACGAGGCGGATGCCATCGCCGAAGCGGTCGGCAGCGCGCCGCTCACCGATGCGGCGCTCCTGCTCGCCGGCTGGCGCGGCGACGAGACCGCTGCCCTCGGGCGCATCGCGACGGCGATCGATGACGCCGCCGACCGCGGCGAGGAGAGCACGGTCACGATCGCCGAATACGCCGCGGCGGTCCTCTACAACGGGCTCGGCCGCCACGAGCAGGCGATGGCGGCCGCGCAGCGCGCATCGGAGCATCATCCGGCCGGGTCGTACGCCTTGGCGCTCGTCGAGCTCGTCGAGGCCGCGGCGCGCTCGGGCCACGTCGAAACCGCCCCGGCCGCGCTCGAGCTGTTGCACAAGGCGACCGCGGCCAGCGGCACCGACTGGGGGCTCGGGGTCGAGGCCCGCACGCGCGCGCTGCTGCTGGACGGCGAGGAGGCGGAGGCGGCCCATCGCGAAGCGATCGAGCGCCTGGCTCGCACACGCGCGCGCGGCGGACCTGGCTCGCGCGCACCTGCTCTACGGCGAGTGGCTGCGGAGGGCCCGCCGCCGGCTCGACGGCCGCGCGCAGCTGCGCACCGCGCACGAGCTGTTCGCCGGGATGGGCGCCGAGGCGTTCGCCGACCGGGCCGCGCGCGAGCTTCACGCCACGGGCGAGACCGCCCGCAAGCGCAACGTCGACACCGCGGGCGAGCTCACCGCGCAGGAGCTCCAGGTCGCGCGCCTTGCGCGCGACGGGCTCTCCAACCCGGAGATCGGCGCCCGGCTGTTCATCAGCCCGCGCACCGTCCAATACCACCTGCGCAAGGTGTTCGGGAAGCTCGACATCAGCTCGCGCAGCCAGCTCGAGTTCGTGCTGCCACCCGACGGCCGCGGGAGCGAGCTCGTCTCCTAGGCCGAGCGGTCGATCCGGAACGGCGGCGACGTCCAGGTCTCGACCGGCGTGCCACGGCCGGAGAGCGGGCGCTCGACGGTCAGCCGCAGCTCGTACTCGCCATCGGGGAGCCGCAGCCGGTTGCCGCCGCGGCGAACCGTGCCGTCGAACGGCAGCGGCGTCGCGAGCGACCACGACGGGGCGAGCAGGTTCTCGACAGGCGTCGCGCGGGACGTAGTCCTGCCTGAACGCCTCGCCCAGGCTGCGCTGACGCCCGGGCCTCAGGACGTCGACCCGGATACGCCTGGCGAAGTTGTTCAGGTGGACGAGCACGAACGGGATGTCGGCACCCTGGCGGGGCCCGAACGTGACCGGCGCGAGCGTGAAGCTCGCGCCCGCGTCCTGCTTGGCGTAGACCGGGTGGACGGCGGCCGCGCCGCCGCCCGTCACGCCGGTCTGCCGTGCCAGCCACGGGTACCCCTGGCTCGTCGGCGTCGTCGCCGGCACGGCCTGGTAGTCGCCCTTGTAGCCGGCGAACGGGACGCGCAGCGGCGGCCCGCCGTCGCCGGGCGCGAACACGAGGTGGCCGCCGTACACGGCGCCCTCCGAGAGGCCCGCATCCGGCGTGATGCGGACGTCGATCCGCGCGCGCCCGTGCGCCGGCACGCGGATGGACGCGATCGACCGCCCGGCGCGCGTGAACGCGACCGTCGACGGTCCCGCCTCCAGGTGCTCGAAGAAGATGTCGCGCCCGGCCAGCGCCGGCGCGTCCGCTGCGGAGAGCGCGTACGTCATCGCGCTCCGGCCGCGGTTGACGATGGTGAGCCGGTGGCTCCGGGCGGAGCCGTCATCGCCCAGCGAGAGCTTGCCGGGAGCGATCTGCGCCGTGGCGAGGATCGCGTCGTCGATGTCGATCAGCCCTGCGCCCTGGCGCACGACAGGCTCGACGCTGCTGCCCGGTCCCGGCGCCGGGTCGGCGCTGTTCTGGAGGGCGTCGCGGATGTCCCGGGCGGGCGTGCGCGGATGCGCCTGCAGATAGAGAGCGGCCGCGCCGGCGGCGTGCGGCGATGCCATGGACGTGCCGCTGAGCACCGCGTAGCGGGCCTTCTCGAGCGGCCAGGTCGACCGGATGGACCCACCCGGCGCGGCGAGGTCGGGCTTCAGCGAGAGATCCGCGGCCAGGCCGTCGGACGAGAACACGGACAGCTGTCCGGCCGTCGGGTTCGGAAGTGCGGCGATCGCCCCCCACGTGAGGCTGACCGGGCCCGCGTCGAGGCGGGCGTCGATCAGCTCGCCGTCCTGCCGGGAGATGTAGACCACGGGGACCGGGATGCCGGGCACGAACGGCGTGCCGAAGAACGTGTCGTCGTTGCTGTACGCGACCATGCCGCTCGGCTCCCGCTGCCGCGACGTTGGTCGCCTTGGTGAGGAGGTCGCAGGTGCCGCGGCGGACGAGCGCGACCTTGCCCCGTACATCGGTGGTCGCCGGCAGCGGATCGCAGGCGTCGTCGGTCGAGGCGACGGTCCCCGTGCGCGCGAGCGCCAGCGTGCCGTCGGAGGGGACCGGCGCGGAGCCGTTGCCGGCGATGTAGATCACCCCGCGGTCGTCGGGTGAGATCGTGAACGCGGGGCGGTATTGCTTGAGGTTGTCGACCGACGCGACGTCGATCACGTCCGCTCCGACGCCCGGCGCGCCCGCCGCGTAGAGGCCTTGCAAGCGGTCGTTGCCCGCCGCGGCCACCACGACGATGCCCTTCCGGACGAGGCGCGACGCGGCCTGCGCGACGGGCCCCTGCGGCCACCCGTTGCGCTGCTCGCCGATGCTCATGTTGAGGACGTCCGCGCCGTCGCGGTAGACGCGCTCCATCGCGGCCAGCATCACGTCGTCGGACGTCGCCCCGTTGCAACCGAACACGCGGTAGGAGCCGAAGGTCACGTCCGGGGCCACGCCGCTGACCCCGCCGCTCGCCCCGATGATGCCGGCGACGTGCGTGCCGTGGCCGACGCAGTCGTCCGGGTCGGCGTCCGGATGCGGCACCGGCTGCCAGGTCGGGTCGCTCTCCTCCTCGTCGTAGTCGTCGCCGACGAGGTCATAGCCGTTCGTCACGCGGCAGCCGCGGCCGAAGCAGCCGCCGAGGTCGGGATGGTCATAGTCGATCCCGGAGTCGATCACCGCCACGTGGATGCCGCGGCCGGTGTAGCCGAGCCGGCTCTGCGCGATGTCGGCGCCGGTCATCGTGAGCGCGAACGTCAGGTCCGGAGTGAACGCCTCGGTGCGCACGTCGAGCGGTATCGCCTCCACCGGGTACACGGCCGCGACGCCGTCGAGGCGGCCGATCTTGGCCGCCGCCGCCTGCGGGGCCGACACCGAGACGCCGTTGAACAGCGCCTTGTAGGCGAAGCGCTGGCGGTAGCGGACGCCGGCGTCCTCGGCCTCCTCGCGGAAGCGGCGGCGCTCCGCGTCGAGCGCCGTCGCGCGGGTGCCGTCCGCGCCGGGCGGGGCCTCGAGCTCGACCAGCCACTGCGACGACGCCCAGGCTCCCTGGACCGTCTCGGCCGGCCCGGCGGCGACCGCGCTCGTCGGTGCCGCGAGCAGCGCCAGCACCACGACGAACGCGGTGCGCATCGGTGATCTCCTCATGCCCTCTCCGTTTCGGCTGCGCGTTGTTATCTCGCAGGCGGTCGCGGCGATCAAGGGGCCAGACCGATCGATCGATCGCGTTTCGCTATCGCGCGCGCGCGGCTGCGGGGGATGCCGTCTAGGCGACGGAGCGCCCGGCACGAGCAGTGCCCGTGATGAGCCGCGCGCCGCGGCCGCGCGTCGCGAAGCTGAACGCCCAGCGGATGAACACGAGAAGGCGGTTCTGGAAGCCCACCAGGTAGAAGAGGTGCACGACCAGCCAGGTGGCCCACGCGAGGAAGCCGCTGAGCTTGATGCCGTTGATGTCCGCGACGGCCGCGGCTCGGCCGATCGTGGCCAGGTTGCCCTTGTCCCGGTAGCGGAACGGCGGTGCGGTGCGGCCCTGCAGGCGCGCGCGGACGGCACTCGCCGCGTAGCGTCCCTGCTGCATGGCCACCGGAGCGACGCCGGGGAGGGTCGTCGCCGACCCGTCGTCGCCGCGGACGCGGACCATGTCGCCGAGCGCGAAGACCTCGGGATGGCCGGGGAGCGTGAGGTCCGGCTCGACCGTCACGCGGCCCGCCCGGTCCTGCTCGGCATCCGTGAGCTCGGCCAGCGCCGACGCGAGGCTGGAGGCGGTCACGCCGGCGGCCCAGACGACGGTCCGGGCCGGGATGCGACGCGTCCCTCCGTCCGCCTGCTGGATGGTGACGCCGTGCTCGTCGACGTCGACGACGGTGCTGCCGAGCATCGGCGTGACCCCGAGCTTGCGCAGGGAGTCCGCGGCCTTCGCCGACAGCGACGGCGGGAACGTGGTGAGCACCCGATCGGCCGCCTCGACGAGCAGGATGCGGCCGCTGCTCGGATCGGCGGTGCGGAAGTCGTCGCGCAGCGTGTCGCGGGCGAGCTCGGCGATCTGGCCGGCCATCTCGACGCCGGTGGGGCCGGCGCCGACCACCACGAAGGTCAGCCACTCGTGGCGCCGCTCGGGATCGCGCTCGATCTCTGCGGCCTCGAAGGCCGCGAGGATGTCGCTGCGCACGTTCAGGGCGCTCTCGAGCGACTTCACCTCGGCGGCATCCGCGCTCCACTCGTCGTGGCCGAAGTAGGAGTAGTGCGAGCCGCCCGCCACGATCAGCGTGTCGTACGGCACCGGATCGAGCGCCGGCATGTCGTCGACCGCTCCGAGGAAGACCCGGCGCTCCTCGAGGTCGAAGCGCGTGACCTCGGCGAGCAGGACGCGCACGCGGTCGTCGCGCTTGAAGATCGCCCGGAGCGGATACGCGACCTCGCCGGGCGACAGCGCCCCGGTCGCGACCTGGTAGGTGAGCGGCTGGAAGAGGTGGAAGTTGCGCCGGTCGATCAGGGTGACCTCCACCTGGGCCCGCCGCAGCGCGAGGGCAGCCTGAAGGCCCCCGAAGCCGCCGCCGACGATGACGACCCGGTGGATGTTCGGTTGCATTCCGCCATTGTCCCGCGTCGGCCCGGCCGCGGGACTAAGCCGTGACGTCTGTGAGCGCGTAGCGGAGGATCTCGACCACCTGCTCGGGCTCGCGGGCCACGGCCAGGGCGGCGCGGTCGACCTCCTTGAGGGCGTGGTCGTGCTCAGGTGGATGCAGGGTGATCAGCGGCTTGCCCAGCGCCGCGGCGTACCCGGCGTCGAAGGCGGCATTCCACTGCCGGTACTGCTCGCCGAAGCGCACGACGACGACATCGGACCCCTTGATCAGCGTTCGCGTTCGAATGGCGTTGACTCCCGCCCCGAGCTGGTCGTTCCAGAAGGCCCTTTCCTCCTCGCCGAGGATGGCCGTGCCGGCCGCGTCGGAGGCTGCGTGGTCCGTCACCGGAGCGGTGAACCGGACGTCGAGGCCGGCTGCCACGCTCCCGCGCGCGATGCGCTCGCGCCAATCCGTGTGGATCTCGCCCGAGAGGTAGACCTGCCAGCTCATGGCCGGATCGTAGTGGGGGCCGAGTACCGGCTGTCGTGCATCGCGTTGCGCCGGCCACGTAGATTCCGCCATCGTCCTGTGACCTCGAGCGGGGAGCTGAGAGCGTGGCCTACACCCTTCCGGACGACGTCGACCGTCGCCCCGTGCTGATCGACGGCGCCGGCACCCTTGGGCGCCGGATCGCCTGCGCCTTCGCCGCCGGGGGGACGGATGTCCGCATGTTCGACGTCTCCGCCGAGCAGCGTGAGGCTGCTCGCACGTACGTGGAGGAGCACCTCGCGGAGACGCAGCGAGCGCTGGGTCTCACGCCGGATCGCACCGGCACCGTCGAGGCGGTCGAGGACCTGGCGGCCGCCGCCTCCGGAGCGTGGATGATCGTCGAGTCGATTACCGAGCGCGTCGACCTGAAGGTCGAGGTCTTCGGGGAGCTCGATCGTCTCGCGGACGCCGATGCCATCTTGTGCACCAACTCGTCCTCGCTGCCGAGCAGCCTGCTGATCGCCAAGGTCGGACGGCCTGAGCGCGTGCTCAACACCCACTTCCAGCAGCCGCCGGAGTTGAACGCCGTGGAGCTGATGTCGTGCGGCGCGACCGACGAGGGCATCTTCGATGCGCTCATGGCCAAGTTCCCGCAGTACGGCCTCGTGCCGTTCCGCGTGCTCAAGGAGAGCGACGGATTCATCTTCAATCGCGTCTGGGCCGCGGTCAAGCGCGAGTGCCTGATGGTGCTCGAGGAGGGCGTCGCGACGCCCGAGGACGTCGATGAGATGTGGCGGATCTTCACCTCGGCAGGCGTCCCGCCCTTCCGGCTGATGGACCGCGTCGGGCTGGACGTCGTGCTCGCGATCGAGGAGCACTACGCCAGCGTCCGCGACGGCCTCCCCGAAGGCCCGCGGAGGCTCTTGCGCGAGTACATCGATCAGGGCCGGCTCGGAGTCAAGAGCGGGCGCGGGTTCTACGACCCGGCGGTCGACGACGTGCCCGGCGGGTGATCGTCACCCTCTCGGCCAGAGTCGTGTCGAGGGTGATGAGGCCGGACACGAAGCTCGCGGAGGGCCACGTCCCGATGCCGCTCGTAGTCGGTGATCCGCGGCGGGTCGGGCTGGTCGCGGCCGAGCTGATCGTCAACCGCCTCGCGGCGCGTCCCGGCTCGCGCCTGTTGCTGCCGGCGGGCCGGGCCTCCGAGGGCATGTACGCCGCGCTCCGCGCGCACGCCGCCGACGGGGCGCTGGCCGCGGTGGCGCCGACGGTGCTGCAGCTGGACGAGTACGCCTCGCTCGCGCCCGGCGATCCGCGCAGCGTGGCGGCGCGGCTGCGCCGGGAGCTCGAAGGGATCCCGCTCGCCGTCCTGCACACGATCGACGGGAGCGCTCCGGACCTCGACGCCGAGGCGGCGCGCCATCAGGCCGAGCTCGACCGTGCGCCGATCGACCTCGCCGTGCTCCTCCTCGGGCGCGACGGGCACGTCGCGTTCGACGAGCCGCCCGGCCGGTTCGCCTCGGGCGTCTCGCTCGTGCGGCTCGCCGAGACCACCCGGCATGACCTGGCGGCGTACTTCGACGGGCGGGACGCCGTGCCGGAACGGGCGCTGACGACCGGCCTCGGCACGCTCTACCGGGCGCGCGAGCTGATCCTGTTGGCCTGTGGCGCCGATCGGGCGCCCGCACTTGACGCGATGCTTCAGCAGCCCGTGCGGCGGGATCATCCTGCGTCACTGCTTCGCGACCACCCGAGGCTCACGATCATCTGCGACCGCGAGGCGGCCGGCGCACTGACGCCGCGCCCTGGGTTCGTGAGCGATCGGGTGCTGGTCGTGCTCGGCCACCGCGAGCCCGGCATCAGCGCCGAGCACCGGATCTCCTCGGAGTCGCGCGCACGGCTCCGCCACGCGCTCGCGCTGGCGCGGCGCTCGCCGCCGCGGGCCGTGGTGCTGACGGGCTACACGTCGACGGGAGGGCTGTCCGAGGCGGAGCAGATGAAGGCCGCGTGGCCCGAGGGCGCGGCCCCTGCACTGCTCGAGGTGGCCGGCCGCGACACGGCCGAGAACGCGTCCCGGTCGCTGCCGATCGTGCTCGCGCTCGGAGAGGCGCGTCACGTCGTGGTCGTGTCGTCGGCGTGGCACGCCCGGGTCCCGTACTTCTTCGCGCCCTACCGCCGTTACGGGCTTCGCGTCTCCTACCGCGGCTCCTTCGCGCACGGGCACTGGCCGCGCATGCTCGCCGAGGAGCTGCGCGGCGCCCGCCGGG
The DNA here is from genome assembly GCA_963723395.1 of uncultured Solirubrobacteraceae bacterium. Classification (GTDB taxonomy): domain Bacteria; phylum Actinomycetota; class Thermoleophilia; order Solirubrobacterales; family Solirubrobacteraceae; genus DATFQI01. The sequence continues at coordinate 57,197 of CAVRQL010000023.1, forward strand.
CCCGCGCGCGCCGTCGCGAGGCGATGGCGAGCGTGCGCCCGCCGCGCTAGTCGGACGACCGACGACCGGAAGTCGCGATCACGCGAAAGGCAAGACCGGTCCCCCGGCGCACCGGAACGGCCTAGCATGGGTCCGTGAGGACATCGCTCGGGTTGGGCGGGCACTCCACCGAAGCGATGGCGGCAGCCGTCGCGGGAGCCGTCGCCTTCGTCGCGGTCGGCGCGCTGCTCACGCTGCTCGACACGACGATCCTGCACCTCTTCGTCGGTGCTGCGTGCCTGGCCGCGGTGCCGTACGTCGCCCGCCGCTGGGGCCTCGCCTACGCCGCCCCCGCCGCGATCGCCTTCCTGGTCGCGTTCGACTGGTACGTGCTTCCGCCCACCCGGCCGTTCGGCGTGCCGAGCGTCACGGACGCCGCCACGCTGGTCGTCTACGTCGCCGTCGGCGTGCTGATCGGGCAGCTTGCCGCGCGCGCCCATGACCGCGCGCTGGCAAGCGAGATCGGGCGCACCGTGCTGGCGGGCGAGCAGGCAGCGCTGCGCAGGGTGGCCACGCAAGTCGCCCAGGGAGAGCCGCCGCCGGCGATCTTCCTCGCGGTCGCGCGGGAGGTCGGCGAGCTGTTCCGCATGGACGCCGCTCGCGTCGTCCGCTACCTGTCCGACGAGGAGGTCTTCGAGCACCCGGGCTGGCACCGCGCAGGGCAGCCCGAGCCGCCCTCCGGGCCCGCACCGCTCGAAGCCTTCTCGCTTGCGGCAGCGGTGCGCCGCACCGGCCGGGCGGTGCTCGTGGGCGACTACGCGGCGGCCGTGCCGGAGGGCTCCGTCGGGCATCGCCTGGGCATCCGGGCCGGCATGGCCGCGCCGATCGTCGTCGACGGTGCGCTGTGGGGCGCCGTGGCGGGCTGGTGGTGCAGTCGCGACACACCGCCGTCCGACATCGACGTGCGCCTGGCGGGGTTCACCGATCTCGTCGCGACCGCCATCGCGAACGCGGCGAGCCACGAGGAGCAGGCGCGCCTGGCTGAAGAGCAGGAGGCGCTTCGCCGAGTGGCGACCCTGGTGGCGAGCGAGCCGCCTTCGCGCGAGGTGTTCGCGGCCGTCGCCGGGGAGCTCGCCCGGCTGCTGACGATCGACAGCGCGGTCATCTACCGCTTCGAACATGACGGCACGGCGACGGTGGTCGCAGTGTGGGGGTCCGGGGCGGCGGATGTGCTGCCCGTGGACAAGAACGTCCCGCTCGACGGCAATCACGTCGCCGGCCACGTCAAGCGCTCGGGCCGGGTCATGCGGATCGACGACATGACGCAAGCCTCGGGCGACCTCGGCCGCATCGTGCGCCGGCTCGGAATGCGCTCGGCCGTCGGGGCGCCGATCGCCGTGGGAAGCCGGGTATGGGGAGCGATCGTCGCCGCGACGCACGGCCCCGATCCGCTGCCGCCGACCACCGAGACGCGCGTGACCGAGTTCACCGAACTCGTCGCCACCGCGATCGCCAACGTGGCGGCGCGCGCCGAAGTGGCGCAGTCCCGCGCGCGGATCGTCGCCGCAGGCGACGCCGAGCGCCGGCGCGTCGTACGCGACCTCCATGACGGCGCTCAGCAGCGGCTCGTGCATACGGTGATCACGCTCAACCTCGCTCGGAACGAGCTCGAGGACGGCCGCGCCGCCGAGCTCGTCGACGAGGCGCTGGACAATGCGCAGCGCGCCAACCGCGAGCTCCGCCGTCTGGCCCACGGCATCCTGCCCGCCGCCCTGACCAGCAGGGGCCTGCCGGCGGCCGTCACCGGGCTGGCGTCGCAGATGCCGCTTCCCGTGGAGCTGCGGGTCGACGTCGGCAGGCTCTCGCCGGCCGTCGAGGCGACCGCGTACTTCCTGGTGGCGGAGGCGCTGACGAACGTCGCCAAGCACGCCGCCGCCGGACGCGCCGAGGTCACCGCGCACCTCGACGACGACGGCCTGCTGCTGACGGTGCGCGACGACGGCGTCGGCGGCGCGCGAGTCCGACGGGAGCGGGCTGGTCGGGCTCGCCGACCGCGTCGCCGCTCTGCACGGCCGGCTGCGAGTGGACAGCCCCGAGGGAGGCGGCACAGTGGTCACCGCCAGGATCCCGCTCGACGGCCAGCGCCCGCCCGCAGCTCAGCGCGCAGGTGGCCGGAGCGCATGAAACGGTGATTAGACTTCGGGCGTGTCAGCCTCGGAGCTTGCGGCGACGGTGGCGGAACAGCAGGCGGCGCTCCGCCGGGTCGCGGTACTGGTGGCGAAGGGAGCGACGCCGGTCGAGGTGTTCGCGACGATCGCGCGCGAGGTGGCGGCGCTGTTTCGTCCGCGACTGGTCCAGATCTACCGCTGGGAGTCCGACGGGAGCGTGACCGTGGCCGGCACGTGGGGTGACGGCCCGAACCCGTTCCCGGCGGGCTCGCGCTGGGCGTGGGACGACCCGTCGCTCGTCGCCATGCGCGAGCACATGCGGACGGGCCAGCCGTCGCGCATCGAGGACGTCGCCCGTGACATCGCGGGCGAGCCGGTCGACGCGGGGGTGAGCGTCGGCGTGGGCTCGGCGGCAGGAGCACCGGTGATCGTGGACGGCGAGGCATGGGGGCACATCGGCGTCGCGATGGCGAAGGGCGTGGCGCTTCCCGACCGCATCGAAGAGCATCTCGCCGAGTTCACCGAGCTCGTGGCGACGGCGTTCTCGAGCAGCGCGTCCCGCGAGCAGCTCCGGCGACTGGCCGACGAGCAGGCGGCGCTGCGGCGCGTCGCGACCCTGGTCGCGCACGGCGCGCAGCCGGCGGACGTCTTCGACGCCGTGGCCGAGGAGCTCGGGAGGCTGCTCGACGCCGCATCCTCCGGCCTCGTCCGCTTCAACGCCGACGACACGGCGACGCTCGTGGCCGGCTGGGGGCGGCTCGACGAGGTGGTGCCGGTCGGCAGCCGGCTTCCCCTCGGCGGCGAGAACGTCCTCTCGCGGATCGCGCGCACCGGCCGGGCGGCGCGCGTGGACGAGTACGAGCGCGCGGCGAGCGGCACGATCGCCAGTCGCGCACGCCTCGTGGACACCACCTCCGCGGTGGGCAGCCCCGTGATCGTGGCGGGCCGCATGTGGGGAGCGATGGTGGCGTCGGTGCTCGCCGGCTCGTCGATGCCGGCCGACGCGGGTCGCCGCGTCGAGCAGTTCACGGAGCTGATCGCCACCGCCATCGCGAACACCGAGGCGCGCGTCGAGCTCGCCCGCCTCGCCGACGAGCAGGCCGCCCTCCGGCGCGTCGCCACGCTCGTCGCCCAGGAGGCGCCGGCCGAGGAGCTGTTCGCGAAGGTCGCCGAGGAGGTGGCAGGCATCTTCGGCGAGAAGATCGACACCGCGATTCTGCGGTTCGAGCCGGACGACACTGCGACGGTCGTCGCCGTGTGGGGCGAGCAGCCGCAGGGCGGCATCCGCGTCGGCGTCCGCATGCCGATCGACGGCACCGGCGTCTCTGCCCAGGTGTTCCGCGAGCGCCGCGCGGTGCGTGTCGACCGGTACGCCGCCGCGGACGGATCGATCGCAGCGCACGCCCGGCAGCACGGGATCACGTCGGCCGTCGGGTGCCCGATCTCCGTCACCGGTCGCGTCTGGGGCGCGATGGTCGTCGCCCACTACCGGGACGAGCCGTTCCCGGCGGACGCCGAGCGTAGGGCCTCCCAGTTCACGGATCTCGTGGCCACCGCCCTGGCGAACGCGGAGGCTCGTGCCGAGCTGCAGCGGCTGGCGGACGAGCAGGCGGCTCTCCGGCGCGTGGCGACGCTGGCCGCGGAAGCGGCCGGGCCGGCCGCCGTCTTCGACGCGGTCGTGAACGAGGTCGCCCGGGTCCTCGGGTGCACCCAGGTGGGGATGATGCGCGCCGAAGGGCCGGACGAGGCGGTGATCGTGGCGCACCGCGGGCAGAAGCCGGGTGTCGTGCACGTCGGGATGCGACTGCCGCTCGTGGGCGACAGCGTCACCGCCCGCGTGCTGCGCACCGGGCGGTCGACGCGGATGAACATCACGGAGGAGGGCGAGGGCCCGATCGTCGACCTCGTCCGCCGCGCCGGCACGGTGACCACGGTGGGCGCTGCGATCACCGTCGAGGGCCGGATCTGGGGCGTCATCACCGCCTCCTGGCCCGCCGACCAGGTACCGCCGGTCGACGCGGAGGAACGCCTCGCCAACTTCGCGAACCTGCTGGACTCCGCGATCGCGAACGCCGACAGCCGCGAGCAGCTGATCGCATCCCGCGCGCGCGTGCTGACCGCCGGCGACGAGGCCCGCCGGCGCGTCGTCCGCGACCTGCACGACGGAGCGCAGCAGCGCCTGGTCCACGCCATCGTCACGCTCACGCTGGCGCGGCGGGCCCTTCCGGCGGACGTCGACGGGGCCACGGACCTCCTCGACGAGGCGCTCGGCCACGCCAAGCAGGGCAACACCGAGCTGCGCGAGCTGGCACACGGCATCCTTCCCGTGGTCCTCACGCGCGGGGGCCTGGCAGCCGCCGTCGAGAACCTCGTCGCCCGGATCGACCTGCCGATCCGCGTCGAGGTCCCGGCCGAGAGGCTGCCGGCCGACATCGAGGCGAGCGCGTACTTCATCGTCGCCGAGGCGCTGACGAACGTCGTCAAGCACGCGCGTGCGAGTCGTGCGGACGTGACGGCGACAGCCGGCGAGGGCCGCCTGCGGATCGAGATCCGCGACGACGGCATCGGAGGCGCCGACCCGGACGGCCACGGCCTGCTGGGCATCGGCGATCGAGCGGACGCGCTCGGCGGGACGCTGCAGATCGAGAGCTCTCCCGGAGAGGGCACCGTCGTCATCGCGGATCTCCCGCTTCCGGCGTAGATCCTGATCGCCCAACCCGATCGGCCGTGAGGACGTTTCCTGTCGACGTGCTGCTGTTCCTGCCGCAGGCTGATCGCCATGAGCGCTGTCCAGACCACCATCGCCGGCATCGGGATCCCGGACACCACGATCGCCCGCGAGGCGACGGAGTTCGTGCGGGACGTCTCGACGCCGCTGCTGTTCGATCACTCCCGGCGGGTGTTCCTGTGGGGCTCGCTGTACGGCGAGCAGCTGCGGCTCGACTACGACGCCGAGCTCTTCTACGTCGCCGCGATGTTCCACGACCTCGGCCTCGTCGAGGGGCAGCGCTCCGAGCACGAGCGCTTCGAGATCGACGGCGCCAACGCGGCGCGCGCGTTTCTCGAGCGCCACGGCGTGCCCGACGAGCAGGTGATGCTCGCGTGGGACGCGATCGCCCTCCACACCACGCCGGAGATCCCGCGCTACAAGCGGCCGGAGGTCCGGCTGGTGAACTGGGGGGTCGAGTACGACATCCCGGGCCGGCACTTCGACCGGCTCAGCGTCGAGCAGCGCGAGGCCGTCATCGCCGCGCATCCGCGACCCGGCTTCGAGGAGGGGATACTCGAGGCGCTGGCCGCCCCGCTGCGCGACAAGCCCGAGACGGCCTACGCGACGTGGCAGAGGGATGTGCTCGAGGAGGCGATGCCGGGTGCCGGGCGGCCGAACTTCTGCGAGGTCGTGCGAACGTCTCGCTTCACCGGGTGACGGAGATGCGAGCGATCACGGTTCATGACCGGGCTGCGGGTCTTCAAGGGCTCTCCCTGACGGAGCTGCCCTATCCCGACGCCGCCGTCGGCGACGTCGTCGTGCAGGTGCATGCCTCGGGATTCACTCCCGGCGAGCTCACCTGGCCGGGAACGTGGTGCGATCGCGCCGGCCGCGACCGGACGCCGAGCGTGCCGGGACACGAGCTCTCGGGCGTCGTCGCGGAGCTCGGGTACGGCACCATCGGCCCGAGCGTCGGCCAGCGGGTGTTCGGCCTGACCGACTGGACGCGCGACGGGACCCTGGCCGAGTACGTCGCGGTGGAGGCGCGCAACCTCGCTCCGCTTCCCGCGGACGTCGACCACACGGTCGCCGCCGCACTCCCCGTCTCCGGGCTGACCGCATGGCAGGGCCTGTTCGACCACGGCCGGCTGGCGGCCGGCCAGACGGTCCTGATCCACGGCGCGGCGGGCGGGGTCGGTTCGATCGCCGTCCAGCTCGCGAGTGAGGCGGGAGCCCGGGTGATCGGCACCGGCAGAGCGGCCGACAGGGACACCGCGCTCGCCCTCGGCGCCGATGCCTTCCTGGACCTCGACGCCGATCGACTCGACGACGCCGGCGAGGTCGACGTCGTGTTCGACGTGCTCGGCGGTGAGATCGGTGGTCGCTCCGCCGCGCTGGTCCGAGCCGGTGGGACGCTCGTCACCATCGCCGCTCCGCCCGAGGTCCGGCCCGAGGACGGGCGGGCGATCTTCTTCGTCGTCGAACCCGACCGAGCCCGGCTCGTGGACCTTGCACGACGGGTGCGCGACGGACGGCTCGAGCCGATCGTCGGGGCCGTGTGCACCCTCCCCGAGGCGACCGGCGCGTTCGGCCCCGGCCGGCGCACCCCTGGCAAGACGATCGTAAGCGTCATCGATCCCCGAGAAGAGGAGCAGTCATGAGCCATTCGACGTCCGAGCCACCGGTTGAGACCGTGTCACCGCTGTTGGAGACCGCGCTACCGGACGTCGAGGGCAAGACCTTCACCTCGGCGATCGTCGACTTCCCCCCGGCCGCACGCGCGGCGCCGCATCGGCACGGGCAGGCGTTCGTGTACGCCTACGTGCTCGACGGCACCGTCGCGAGCCAGATCGAAGGCGAGCCGGTGCGCACCTATCACCGAGGCGAGGACTGGACCGAGCAGCCGGGCGCCCACCACGTGCTCACGGAGAACACCAGCGGGACGCGACCGGCGAAGCTGCTCGTCGTCTTCGTCTCCAACACCGGAGACGAGCTCGTGGTCGGCGATCCACCGACCTAGGCGGTAACACGCGGGCGGGGACGGCGGGCGAGCGTAGACTCGCCGTACTCCGAGGCTCGCGTGCCCGACCACTTCACCGATCTCGCCGGCGTGAGTGCCGGCCCCGAGGATCTCCTAGAGACGCAACAGGCTGCGCTGCGGCGGGTCGCCACGCTCGTGGTCGGCGGGGCGTCGTCTCCGGAGTTGTTCGCCGCCATCGCGAAGGAGATGGCTGGGGTGCTGGGTGCGGCTCTTGTGGTGATCTGGCGAGTCGAACCTGACCGGCCCGCGGCGGTGGCCGGCGCCTGGGGCGATCGACCGCATCCCTTCCAGGCGGGCACCACGTGGCCGGTCGAGCAGGACATGGCCGCCGAGATGCTCCCGGAGATCGGCCGCCCGGTGAGGATCGACGACTTCGGCGAGATCGCCGGCACGATCCCCGAGGCCATACGTGCCAGCGGCATGCGCTCCGGCGCCGGCGCCGCGATCGTCGTCGATGGGGAGCTCTGGGGCACGATGGGCATCGGCGTGGCGGAAGGCGCGCCCCTGCCGGACCACATCGAGGATCGGCTCGCGGAGTTCACGGAGCTGATCGCCGCGGCGATCTCGAACTCCGAAGCTCGCGAGCAGCTGGCGGCCTCGCGAGCGCGGATCGTCGCGGCCACCGACGAGGAGCGCCGGCGCGTGGTGGGCGATCTGCACGACGGGGCGCAGCAGCGGCTCGTCCACACCGTCATCACGCTGAAGCTGGCCCTCCGCGCCGCGCAGGAGGGGGACGACTGCTCGCCGCTGCTGACCGAGGCGCTTCACCACGCCGAGCTGGCGACATCCGAGCTGCGCGAGCTGGCACACGGCATCCTCCCGGCGGTCCTGACCCACCGCGGATTGCGAGCGGCGGTGGATGCGCTCGCCGCTCGCATGCCGGTGCCGGTCGAGAACGCGGTGTCGGTGGGCCGGTTGCCCCGCGCACTCGAGGCGACCGCCTACTTCGTCGTCGCCGAGGCGCTCACGAACGTCGCCAAGCATGCGTGCGCGACGCGGGCGATCGTGACGGCTCGGGTCGACGACGATCGCCTCGAGCTGCGCATCAGTGACGACGGGGCCGGGGGCGCCGACCCGGATGGCAGCGGGCTCCTCGCGCTCGCCGACCGCGTCGCGGTGCGTGACGGCGGCTTCCTCGTGGAGGCGGCGCCGGCCGGCGGCACCATCGTCGCCGTGACGATCCCGGTCGGCGAGCGTCCCTAGAGCGGCGGCGAGGTGACCGGCGTGGCGAACGGCCAGCGCCGGCCGATGGCGACGTGCAGGAGCGTCGACACGGCGATGGCGTTGAGGCCGACGTGCGTCACCCACTCGTCCGGGGTCACGCGCGTGAAGCTCATGGTCGTGGCGGCCGCGCGCAGCGCCACGACGAGGACCGCCGTCAGCCCGAGCGCCGCGACCAGCGTGGCCGCGCGGCCGAGCCAGCCCTCGAGGAGCATGCCGACGACCAGCGCGGCCGCGATGAAGCAGGCGGCGAAGGGATCCGCGCGGACCGGCAGCGCGAGGTAGGTGACAACGCCCGCCGCCACGACGGCGACGTGCGCGCACGGAAGCCGCCGCGCGCGTGTCCCGACGAGCGAGAACGGCCAGCCGGCCCAGACGACGTAGAACAGCGTCTGGAAGGCGCCGATGAGGATCAGCACGCTGCCGAGCGCCTCGGGCACGCCGGCCGCCGCGAATTGGACGAGGAGCGCCACGGCCCACGCCACCGCCACCGCCAGCAGGCCGGCGGCCCGGCTCGGCAACGTCTGCAGCGGCCACCGCTCGCCGACGAGCGTCAGCTGGAGCATCGCGATGAAGCCGGCGGCGGCCAGCGGCATCGTGGCCGGGAACGTCGGGACGTGGCCGATTCCCGGCGATGGGTCGAAGATCGAGCGCACGTCGAGACGGCCCACCGCGATCTGCCCGAGCGCGGTCAACACGACCGCGCCGGCGGCGATCAGCACCGTGTCGGCCCAGCCCGACCAGCTGGGGCGGAGCCTGGTGCCCGGCCAGCCGTCCCACCAGAACGCCACCATCGCGACGAGCGGCAGGGAGAAGGTGACGAGCGGGCCGAGCACGAGGAGCGAGCGCTCCGCGCCTCCGGCGCCCACCGCCAGCAGCGCGGCGATCGGGACCACCAGCAGCAGCCCGGCGAGGCCGACCCTCGGCTGGCTCACGACCGGCTCAGGCCGCCGGATCCATCACCAGCTCGGGCGCCATCGGCAGCTCGCGCACGCGGCGTCCGGTGGCGTGGAACACCGCGTTGGCGATCGCCGCGACGGTGCCGACCTGGCCGATCTCGCCGACGCCCTTGGCGCCGAGCGGGCCGACGAGCGTCGTCGCGCACGTCGACGAACTCGATCGTCACGTCGGGGGCGTCGGCGTTGACCGGCACGAGGTACTCGGCGAGGTTGCTCGCCGCCCAGCGGCCGTGGCGCCGATCCATGCGGTTGCCTTCGAGCAGCGCCTGCCCGAGGCCCCAGAGCATCCCGCTCGCGAGCTGGCTGCGAGCGAGGAGCGGGTTGAGGACGCGGCCCGGCGCGAACACCCCGAGCGAGCCGGCGGGCGCGCACGAGCCCCAGCTCGGGGTCGACGGCGACCTCGGCGAACTGCGCGCCGAAGGTGAGCATGCCGTGCGGTCCGTCGAACGGCGGCGGCCGCCAGGAGCCCATGGCCTCCAGGTCGGCCATGTGCCCGCGCGCGAGGAGCTCGCCGTAGGTCTCGCCGGCGCCGGGCCGCTCCGCCGAGGTCATCCGGCCGCCCGCGACGGCGACGGACTCCGCCCCGACGCCGTGCAGCGGCGACGCCTCGTCGCCGATCGCCAGCTCGACGAGCCGGCGCCGGAGGGCGTCCGCGGCGTTGTGGACGGCGGCGCTGACCATCGTCGCCCCCATCGAGCCGACCGCCGCAGAGCTGTTGGGGAGGTCCGAGTCGCCGCCCTGGAAGGTCATCGCGTCGAGCTCGACGCCGAGGGCGTCTGCGCCGACCTGCGTCGCCATCGTGAGCACGCCGGTGCCGAACTCCTGGGTGGCGGTCTGCACCATCGCGCTGCCGTCGGCGTGGATGCGCGCCCGCGCCCGCTGCTCGGGCATGAAGAACGCGATGGGATAGGCGGCCGCGGCCATCCCCGAGCCGATCAGCCAGTCGCCGTCGCGCGTGCTGCGCGGCGCCGGGTCGCGACCGGCCCAGCCGAAGCGCTCGGCGCCGAGGCGCAGGCACTCCGGGAGGCCGTCGCTGGACCACGCGTTGCCGTGCGGGTCGACCGGGGTGTGGTTGCGAAGGCGCAGCTCCACCGGGTCGATGCCGAGCGCGTGGGCGAGCTCGTCCATGGCCATCTCGAGCATCGAGACGCCGAGCGCCTCGCCGGGACCGCGCGTGAAGGTCGGCGTCATGGTGTTGCCGCGCACCAGGCGGTGGACGCCGCGGTAGCTGCCGACCGCGTAGAGCTGCGAGGAGACGCCGGTGGCGGGCTCGGCCCAGTCGTCGAACGGCGACCCGAGCGAGAGCTTCGCGTGGTCGATCGCCGTCAGGCGCCCCTCGCGCGTGGCGCCGAGCACGAGGCGCTGCTCCTGCTCCTCGCGATGCCCGTTGGAGGTGAACATCTGCGGCCGGGTGAGCATGAGCCGCACCGGCCGGCCGACCTCGCGGGCGGCGATCGCGGCCAGCGTGACGCCCGGCCACACCATCGCCTTCATCCCGAACGAGCCGCCGACGAACGGCGCCAGGACCCGCACATGCGCGAGCGGGAGCCCGAGCAGGTGGGCGACCGTCAGCTGGGTGGCGCGGACGCCCATCGTCGACTCGTGGATCGTGAGCCGGTCGCCGTCCCACTCCGCGAGCGTGGAGGGCGCCTCCATCGGGTTGTGGTGGTTGGCCGCCATGCGGACCGCGACGTCGATCCGCGTGTCGGCCCGTCCGAGCGCGGCGTCGACGTCGCCGCGCTCCACGCGGCCGGGCATCAGCCCGCCGAACAGCCGCTCGGGCTCGTAGGCGTCCTCGCGGCCGGCGTCGATGGTGGCGATCGGCGGCGCGGCGTCGTAGGAGACGCGGACCAGCCCCGCGGCGTGCTGCGCGCGCTCGTGCGAGTCCGCGACCACGAGGGCGACCGGCTGGCCCGCGTAGTGGACGACGTCGTCCTGGAGCGGGAAGAAGCTCATCCCGGGCGCCGCCTGGCCGAGGAGGGAGGGCAGCAGCCGCGGCACGCCCGGGATGGCGGGGAGGTTCTCGTGGGTGAGCACGGCGAGGACGCCGTCGGCCACGCGAGCCTGCTCGGCGTCGATCGCGGTGACGCGGCCGCTCGCGACGGTTGCGCCGACGATGGCGAGGTGCGTCAGCCTCGGAGGGGCGAGCTCGGCCGTGTAGCGCGCCGCGCCGGTGACCTTGGCCGGGCCGTCGACGCGCGTCACGGGCGTGCCGACGGCGCTCATGCCGCCAGCTCCGAGAGCGCCCGCACGGCGGCGCGCGCGGCGAGCTCGACCTTGAAGGCGTTGTCGCGGTGGACGACCGCGGCGGCCAGCTCCGCGTCGGCGGCACGCCGGAACGACGCCGCGTCCGCGGGAGCACCGACCAGCAGCTCCTCCGCCCGGCGCGCGCGCCACGGCTTCGTGCCGACACCGCCGAGCGCGAGCCGGGCGCCGGTCACGATCCCGCCGTCGATCTCCAGCGCCGCGGCCACCGACACGAGCGCGAACTCGTAGGACTGGCGGTCGCGGAACTTGAGGTACGTCGAGCGGCGCGCGAGCGCGAGGCCCGGCACCTCGATCGCGACGATCAGCTCGTCGGCGTCCAGCGGATGCTCGAGGTGAGGGGAGTCGCCGGGGAGCAGGAAGAAGTCTTCGAGCGCGATCGCGCGCTCGCCGTCCGGGCGCACGGTGTGCACGACGGCGTCGAACGCGGCCAGCGCGACGGCGACGTCCGACGGGTGGGTGGCGATGCAGTGCTCGCTGGTGCCGAGGATCGCGTGCCCGCGGTTGAAGCCCTCCAGTGCGGAGCAGCCGCTGCCCGGCTCGCGCTTGTTGCATGGCGAGATGCCGTCGCGCAGGTACGCGCAGCGCGTCCGCTGGCGCAGGTTCCCGCCCATCGAGGCCATGTTGCGCAACTGCTGCGAGGCGCCGAGGAGCAGCGCGCGCGAGATCGCCGGGTAGCGCTCGACGACCGCCGGAAGGCGCGCGACGTCGCTCATGCGCGCGAGCGCCCCGATGCGCAGCCCGCCGCCGGGGAGGTCCTCCACGGCGGCGAGCGGGAGGTCGTTGATGTCGACGAGGTGCTCGGTCGGGGAGATGCCCGCGCGGATGAGGTCGACCTCGGTGGTGCCGCCGGCCAGGAACGCGGCGCCGGGATTGGCCCCGACGAGCGAGAGCGCGTCATCGACGCTCTCGGCCCGGTCGTAGGTGAGGGGTCTCATGCGTCGCCGTCCCGGACGTCGCGGATCGCAGCGCGGATGTTCGGGTAGGCGGCGCACCGGCAGATGTTGCCGCTCATGAACTCCGCGATCTCGTCGTCGCTGGAGGCGTGGCCTTCCTCCAGGAGCTTGACGGCGGACATGATCTGCCCCGGCGTGCAGTAGCCGCACTGGAAGGCGTCGTGCTCGATGAACGCCTGCTGCATCGGGTGCAGCTCGTCGCCGGCGAGGCCCTCGATCGTCGTCACCTCGCGCCCCTCGCAGGCCACGGCGAGCGTGAGGCAGGCGAGCACGCGGCGGCCGTCGACCCACACCGTGCAGGCGCCGCACGTGCCCTGGTCGCAGCCCTTCTTGGTGCCGGCGAGACCGAGGTGCTCGCGCAGCGCGTCGAGCAGGCTGACGCGCGGCTCGAGCTCCAGGACGCGCGTCTCGCCGTTGATCGTGAGGGCGACGTCGGTGCGTCTTGGGCTCAGGGCTTCCGCCCTGAGGGAGAACTCGAGATCCATGACTTCGATCGTCCTCAGGCGTCGCGTCCCGGCAACCGCGAGCCGCGATCGGCCGATCGGCCGCCGCGATCAACCCCCGCCGACGTTGAGCCCGGGCGTGCGGTCGCCGTCGGTGATCACGATCGTCGCGGACCTCGGGGCGGCGCGGATCGCATGGATGCGCGCGAGCGCCGGGCTGCGCTGGTACGTCTTGGCCAGGAGCCGGTTGCGGGCGTCCTCGTAGCGCGCGCGGGCCACGTCGGCGCGAGCGCCGCTGACCGACGCGTACCTCGCGTGCACGTCGTCGATCACCTGCTGCACGCGCGTCGGCAGACGGACGGCCGCGAGCCGGAAGTGGATGCCCCAGAAGTACGGCGCCTCCAGCGTGCGGGTGAGGTCCTCCTCGAGCGAGCGCGTGATGCGGTCCTCGACGAGCGCGATGTTGACGTTCGACGATTCCGCGAGCTGGCGTCCGGACCGTCGACGGTGGAGAGGCGTGACGCAGCAGCGCGCACGAGGCCACGAGCTGCTCGCAGCGGAACCGGCCGATCTCGCGCCGCAGGTCGTTCTCGAGCACGGGCCGGAAGACGCTGTCCATCATCGCGGCGAAGCCCTCGTCCCCCTCCCACGGATGCAGCTCGCGGCCGTCGCGGGTGGGGAACTTGCGCGTGCCCTGTCCCGTGTCGAAGCGGCGCAGCATCTCGCGATCGCGGTCGCCGACGAAGTGGTAGAAGATCGTCGCCTCGAGCCCGACCTGGACGCCGTCGCGGGTCGGGACGTTGACGACGTCGACGCTCTGGCGCGCGCCGCGCGAGGCGTCGCTGGTCACCGTGTAGAGCAGCTCGACGTGCGACGCCGGGTACTCGTGCGGCGACTGCGAGAACCAGCCGGTCCACGTCAGCTTCTGCCCGGGCAGGAGGATCTGCCGGATGTTGCGGCGGTCGAGCGGGCCGCCGTTGCGCACGACGCCGACGTGCCCGACGTCCTGCCTCGCCACGGTCACGCCGCTGAAGGCGACGATCAGCAGGAGACCCATGACCGCGAGCGCGAACGTCGCGATGCGGAGGGCGCGCTGGCGCGGCATCGAGCGGAACGGCCAGGGCCGTGGGTCGCGGGACTGGGGGAGGCGGTGCACGCCGGCGATCATCGCGGCGCGCGGGCCGGCCGGCGAGCGCGGCTGCCGCTCGGGCGAGACCGATCGGCGATCGATCGCGGATCACGATCGGACGCGCGCCGCAACCGCTTGCCGCGGCGCGCCCGGGGCGGTGCCATCCGCGCATGGCGTACAGCACGAGGACGAGATGGCCGGGCATCGTCGCCCAGCACGCCGACCACTGCCGGAGCCGCGAGGGCGACGACTGCACGTGCGGGCCGGTCGGCTACCGCGCCAGCGTCGAGGACCCGGAGACGGGTGCGCCCGTGATGAGCCCGGTGCTCGACACGCTGCCCGAGGCGCGGGCGTGGCGACACGAGCAGCGCGAGGCGTTCGACGCCTGGAGCGCTTCGAGCGACGAGCGGCCCACGGTCGACGCGGTCGTCGAGGAGCTGCTCCCGGCCGCGGCGCGCGGCAGCGCTCGCGACCGGTACGGACGGCGCTTCGACACGGAGGGCCTGAGCGCGCTGCGCTGGGCGCTGAACGGGCACGTGCACGAGGAGCTCGGGTCGATGGCGATCGCCGACGTCCGCGCCCGTCACGTCCAGGCGCTCGTCGACCGGCTCGACGCCGGCGGCTTGTCGCAGCGTCGCGTCGACGCCGTCGTCCACGCGCTGCGCTCCCTGTTCGCCTACGCCGAGGAGCGCGACCTCGTGCAGTCGAGCCCGGTGGAGGCGCTGGCCCTGCCCGACGGGGACGAGCCGGCAGGACGACCGGCGGATCCCGGACGCCGACGACGACCGCGGCCGCGGTCGCGGCCGACGCCGGTGCCGGCGGCACAGCCTCCGGTCGGGCATGATCCCGGAGCAGGTCATCTGGACGGCGCTGAAGGCCGTGACGCTGATGTTCATCCTGATCGCGCTGATCCTGGTCGCCGAGTCGGTGTGACCGGCGCCGGCCGGGCCGAGCGCGTCGAGCACGTCCCGCCACCACAGCCTCGCCGCGGCCTTCTCCGCGCGCTCCAGCCGCTCGCCCGCGTACCGGCGCAGCCGGCCGCCGTCGCCGACCAGCAGCGCCGGCCCCGTGAGCGCGTAGCGCCCGTCCTCGAGCACCACCAGCGCGCCCGGAACGTCGGCCCGGACGCGGAGGTGCTCGGTGATCGGCCAGGCCGAGCACGCGGACGGGATGGGCGGGATCGCCGTCGGCGGCCGTCCACGGGCGCGGGGCGCGGGGCTCGAGGCCGTACTCGGGCTCGCCGTGCTCCCAGCGGTCGAGGGTCTGCGCGAGCGCCGCGGACGACTCCTCGCGCACGACGACGTGCACGCGGTCACCCGTCTGGATGCGCGTGTCGCGCTGCGGCGGGATCGCGGCCTCGCCGCGCACGATGACCATCACGGTCGCCTCCGGAGGCAGCGGCAGATCGCGCAGGCGCCGCCCGACGGCGCGGTCGTCGGGCCCGACCCGGTACTCCGTCACCTCGGCGCCGAGCCGGGTCGTCGTGCCGCTGTCGCGGAGGGCCCGCGGGAGCGGCGGTTCTGCCCGCGTGAGCCCGAGCCGGCGCGCCAGGGCCTCGAACGTCGTCCCCTGCAGGACCGTCGAGAAGACGACGACGAAGAAGGCGACGTCGAGCACCCGGCGGCTGCCGGGCACCCCGGCGAGCACGGGGAAGGTGGCCAGGACGACGGGTACGCCGCCGCGGAGCCCGGCCCAGCCGAGCAGGACGCGCTCGCCGGGCCGCAGGCCCTCCAGCGCCGTCACGGCCCACACGGCCGCGGGCCGCGCCACGAAGGCGAGGAAGAGCGCGAGCGCCGTCGCGCCGCCGGCGACGGCGACGAGGTGCGACGGCACGACGAGCAGCCCGAGCGTCAGGAACAGGGCGACCTGCGCGAGCCAGGCGACGCCGTCGTGGAAGTCCGACAGCGTGGCCCTCGCAGGAAGGCCGGGAGAGGACGCGAGCGCGAGGCCGGCGACGTAGACCGCGAGGAAGCCCGACCCGTGCAGCACGTCGGCCGAGCCGAAGGCCAGGCCGGCGACCGCGAGCGACGCGACGGGGTACAGGCCCGCGACCGGAAGCCGCGCGATCGCGAGCAGCCGTGCGACGCCGAGACCCACGCACGCGCCGCACACGAGCCCCGTCGCGAGCTGGCGGACGAACAGCACGAGCATGTCGGGGACGCCGTAGTCGGGCTGCAGCAGCCACGTCGTGAACCCGAGCACGAGGAGCACGGCGACCGGATCGTTGAAGCCCGCCTCGCCCTCGAGCATCAGCGCGAGCCGCGGCCGCAGCGACGACCCGCGCAGCAGGGCGAACACCGCCGCGCCGTCCGTCGACGCGAGTGCGGAGCCCACGAGCATCCCTTGCAGGAGCCCGCCGCCGAGGAGCACCGTCGCGGCCACGCCCGTGAGCAGCGCGGTCATCGACGGTGCCGGCGATCGCGAGCAGCAACGCCGGCCGCAGCACCCGGCGCAAGGCGGCGCGCGGGGCGCTGAGCCCGCCCTCGAACAGGATCAGCGCCAGGGCGAGCACGCCGATCCGCCGGGCGAGCGCGAAGTCGTCGAGCCGCACCCAGCCGGTGCCGTCCCAGCCGATGGCCATGCCGACCAGCAGGAACAGCAGCAGGCCCGGGAGCCGGAGCCGCTCGGCGATCAGCGATCCGAGCAGCGCTCCGGCCAGCAGCAGACCGGCGACGAGGATCAGCGCGCCGTCGGCCATCAGACGCGCGGTCTAGTCGCCGTCGAGCCGGGCAGTTGCCGCCCGTGCCAGCTGGTCGGCGCGCGCGAGAGCCGCGCTGAACGCCGCGCCGTCGCCGGCCGAGGCCGCGGTCACCGCCTCGCGGTAGGCGGAGGCCGTGTCACGCAGCTCCTGGGTGAGGCGCTCGTCGCCGTCGCCCTCGGTGTCCTGCGCCTCTTCCGCGAAGCGCTGGGACTGCCGCTCCGCGTCGTCGACGCGGATCAGGTCGACGGGCGCCGCCGGGGCGGACGGCACGGGTGACGCCGGCGCGGTGGACGTCGGGGCGACCGGGGCGGCGGTTGGCGCCGCGGCCGGGGGTGAGGTCGCGGTGGCCGTCGTGGTCGCCGCCGGCTCTGACACCGGGGCGGAGGCGGGAACGGCCTGATTCAAGTTGCTCACGCTGTGCGCGCCGAACACGATCGCGGCGATGGCGAGCGCGGCGATGATCAACGGCGCGGCGCCTCGCGGCAGTCTGGATGGCTGATGGCTCATGGCGGGCCGGCCGGCGGGCGGCCGCGCGTGTCGCGCGGCCGCACTGCGGCTGTCGGACGCTCAGTCCTCCGCGGGGACCGGCGGCCAGTTGAGGTTCACGAACGCCTTCGTCGCTTCGACCTGGGTGCCGGCGGCGGTCAGGAGCCGGCGGCCTCCGGCCGTGAGGTCGGTCGCGTCGGCCTTGGTGCCCTCGATGGCCTGGAGCTCGTCATCGATCTGCGGCGCGAGATTGGGCATGACGACGTCGAACGTCGGCGGGCCTTCGCCCTCCTCCTGGCTGGCGCGCGCCCGGGCGAAGTCCTCCTCGGGCGGGACCGGGGGCGAGACGCTGAGGATGTACGCGAGCGCCTGATCGCGGCGGTCGTTGGCCAGGTTGATCGTCGTCGAGAGGGCGTTGAGCCCCGTGCCGTGGGCGCCGTCGATCAGCGCGACCATCGACGACGAGACGTCGTGCTGCAGGGTGAGCACGCGGAACGCGGTGTCGGCCGGCCCGGCGTACGTGGCCGGCGTGGCCTGCGCCCGGCGCGCTCGGGCGAAGTCCTCGGGCGGAGGCGGCGCCGGAGTGGTGCGGATCACGTACTTCGCGCCGCGCCAGGCAGCCGCCATCTGCCGGCGCACGACCTTGAGCGTGACGGCGGCGTCGGCGGGCTGGCCGTTCTCCATCCGCTTGGTGGCGCGCTCGAGCGCACGCTCGGTGCGCCCGACCCGGGTCTGCACGAGCGAGGGGTAGGTGAGCTCGACCGCATCGGTGCCGGCGGCCTGGGCCTTCGGCGACGGCTTCGGCGCCGCGGTGGCGGGTGCCGCGGCCATCGCGCCCACCGCGAGGGCGAGCGGGACGGCCGACTTGAGGGAGCGCATGCGCTGACTCCTTGGTCTCGGGGAGGACGGACTGGTGGCAACGCTAGGTCGTCGCCCCTGACAGCCAGGGCTCTCCGAGGTTCCCGCCGCAGCGCCGATCCCGTGAGCGGCGATCACGATTGGCGTGGCGCCCGGCGGCCGGCGACGATCCGGCCGATGTTCAGCTTCGCCCGTGACGGCTGGGAGGTACTGCAGGAGGGCCGGGCGCCCACCCTCTTCATGGCGTTCTTCGCGTACGTGTGGCTCGTATGGGGCGCCAAGGCGCTGGCTGCGCGCCGCTACCGGCCCTCGACCGCCGACCCCGGCCGGCTCACCACCTCCGTGCTCGTGCCCGTGTACGACGAGTCGCCCGCGCTCTTCCGCCGCGTGCTCGAGAGCGTGACCTCCAATCAGCCGACCGAGGTGATCGCGGCCGTCGACGGGGGAGACCCCCGGATCGCGGCGCTCGCCGCCGAGTACTGCGACGAGGTGCTGCGACTGCCCAAGGTCGGCAAGCGCGGCGCGATCGCCGCCGCCCTGCGTGCGACCGACGCGAGGACCGACGTCGTCGTCGTGCTCGACTCCGACACGATCTGGGGGTCCGGCACGCTCGCGGAGCTGCTGCGGCCGTTCGCCGACCCGCGCGTCGGCGGCGTCACGCCGCGGCAGTCGGTGCTCGAGCCGGGGACGAACCCGGTCCGGCGCCTCGCCGACTGGATCGAGGACGTCCGCTACCACCTCACCGTCCCCGCGCAGTCGGTGTTCGGACAGGTCGGCTGCCTTGCCGGGCGGACGATCGCCTACCGGCGGACAGCGTTCGAGCCGGCCGTCGAGCAACTCGTCAAGCAGACCGTGCTCGGCGTCCCCCAGCACGTCGGCGACGACCGCGTGCTGACGAACGAGCTCCTGCGCAACGGGTGGCGCGCCGTCTACCAGTCGACCGCGAGCGTGCAAACCGATGCCCCGTCCGACTGGCCGACGTTCTGGCGCCAGCAACTGCGCTGGGGCCGCTCCAGCCAGCGCGAGACGCTGCTGAGCCTGCGCTGGCTGTGGCGGCGCGCCGGTGGCCTTCGCCTGCTTCGCGGCCGACATCATCACCCCGTTCGCGCTCTACGCCGTGGCCGGGCTTGCCGTCGCCCACGGCCTCCGCGGGCACGGCGGCGTCACCGGCCTGCCGCTCGCCGCCGAGCTGCCACTCGGCTACCTCGGGATGGTCGTCAGCATCGGCCTGCGCCAGGCCGCGCACATGCGCCGCGCGCCACAGGACCTGCGCCGGCTCCCGCTGTTCGTCCTGCAGATCACGTTCGTGATGGTCCCGATCCGGATCGCGGCGTTCGCGACGATGTTCCACCAGGACTGGAGCAGCCGCGGCGATCGCCAGGCGCGATCGGCCGTGCGGCCTTCGCTCTTGCGCCCGGAGGCGATGCCGGAGAGCCTCACGGTCGTGCCGGGAGACTCCACACCGTGAGCTCGTGGCGGCGCCTGGCCGTGCGCCTCGCGCCGGCCGCCGCGGCCGTCGTCGTGATCGTGCCCGCCGCGATCGCGGTCAGCGACCCCGAACCGGTCGGTCAGCGGGTGCTGCCCGACCTCGAGCAGGAGACCCCGGCCGGCCTCGTCGTGACCCGCGCCGGCGGGCAGTGGCGGCTCGGGTTCCGTTCGGCGGCGCGCAACGTCGGCGCCGCCCCGCTGATCGTCGACGCGGCGCGGCCCACGCTCGGCAGCCGCACGATGCGGGCGGACCAGGTCGTCGCCCGCACCGAGGGCCCGCTGGAGGTCGTCCGCGGCGTCGGCCGGTTGCGCTACGTCCGCTCGCCGGACCACCAGCACTGGCACCTGCTCGGCTTCGACCGCTACGAGCTCCGCCGCCTCGGCAGCCGCCGCGCGCTGGTGCGAGACCGCAAGACCGGCTTCTGTCTCGGCGACCGCTACCGGGTCGCCCCCGCGCCCGCCGGCGCTCCCCCGGAGCCGTTCTACACCGGCAGCTGCGGCATCGAGCGGCCGGCGCTGCTGGGTATCCGCGAGGGCATCTCGGTCGGCTACGGCGACGACTACGCCGCCAACCTCGAGGGCCAGTATCTCCCGGTCGGCCGGCTGCGAGCGGGCCGCTACGTGCTCGTCCACGAGGTGAACGCCGATCGTCGCCTGCTCGAGTCGTCCTACGCGAACAACGCGGCGTCGGTGCTGCTGCGGCTGCGCCTGCGACGCGGCGTGCCGCGGTTCACCGTGCTCCGGGCGTGCCCGGGCACGGACCGCTGCCCGGCCTGAGCGTTCTCAGCCGCGCGCGAAGACGACCGTGTTGTCGAGGTAGTGCCCCGACGCGCGGTCGAACGTGCCCGAGCAGGTGATCAGCCGCAGCGCCGGCCGGCGCGTGGGCCCGTAGACGCGCGCGGTCGGGAAGCGGGGCTTCGGATAGCGCGCGCTGCGCTCGACGGTGAAGCGCGCGCGGGTGTCGTCGGCCCGAACGACCGTCACGCGGTCGCCGCGGCGCAGCTCGCCGAGGCGGAAGAACACGGCCGGCCCGTTGCGCGAGTCGACGTGGGCGGCGATCACCGCCGGTCCGGGCTCGCCGGGCCGCGGCGCCGCCCGACCACCAGCCGGCGCGTGCGGAAGTCGGCGGGCACCTCGAGCGCGCCGGCGGCATCGAGGCCCAGGCGCACGAGCCGGGCGCGGACCCCGATGGCGGGGATCTCCACACGCACGGGAAGCGCCGCGCGGTGGGCGCGGCGCTCCGGGACGGTGCTCGTGGGGAGGGAGACCGGATCGTCGCCGGTCTCGAGGGCCGGCGCCGCCGGCGCGGTGGGGTGGGCGCCGCGGAACGCGGCGCCCGCCGCGACCACCGCCAGCGCGGCGGTGATCGCGGCGGCGGCGAGCAGCGGCGGGCGCGCTCACCCGTCCCGGCGGCGCGCCACCAGGACGAGGCCGGTGCTCGTGGCGAGCAGCACCACGGCGAGCGCGGCCAGCGCCTCGTCCGGGCCCTGGGGAGCGGTGCCGCCGGCGCCGGCGCCGACGCCGCCGCGCGGGAACGTCGCGCGCGCGGCTGGTGGCGCGGACGACCGTGGTGCGCCGGGCGACGGGGCGCGTGCGCACGGCGAGGGTGCGATGGCGCTCGACGCCGCTTGGCCGCGTGCTCCGGCTTGACCTCGGACTTCGGGAGCGGTGGGGCGGTCGCGGAAGCGGCGCGGCGGTCTGCGGCGCGGGGACCACGGGGACGGGCGTCGTGGGAAGCGCCGGCGCCGGCGTGGCCTCGGCCCGGCAGTCGTCGCCGGAGCAGCCGTCGGAGCCGGCGAGCGCCGGCGAGGCGGTGAACGCCAGCGCCGCGGACGCGGCGAGGACCGGGAGGAAGCGGTGCTGCGGGCGGTGCATCAGAACCCCCTTGGGTCTGCTGGTTCGGGCTGGGGAGGAAGGAGGTGCCGCTCCGCCCACTCGTACATCGCCATCAGCGGCTCGGTCATGCTCCAACCGAGCGGCGTCAGCGAGTACTCGACGCGCAGCGGGACTTCGCCGCGCACGTGCCGGGCGACGAGGCCGTCGTGCTCGAGGGACCGCAGCGTCTGGGTCAGCGTCTTCTTGGAGATCTCGCCGACCTCGTAGAGGACCTCGTTGTACCGCCGGGTCCCGGTCGCGAGCAGGTAGAGGATGTCCACGCTCCACTTGCCGGCCAGCAGCCCGAGCACCGCGCGGGTGCCGTGGATCATCTGGAGGTCGTCGGCCTCCGCTGCGAGCGCGTGCACGGTCATCTCAGCGCAGCGTGCCGCCCGCTGGCGCTCGCGGCCAACACGCCGCCGCGATCGCCCGATACCGCGGTGGGATCGGCTGATCGGCGGTGCCCATCCGCCCATCGGACCTCGCGATTGAGCGCCTCGCGCCAGTGCGGGCAGGCTCGGTCGACATGCGGCTCGCGATGCTCAACACGCTGACCGGGCTGGCGACGCTCGCGCTGCTCGTCGTCCTCGCGCTCCCCGCCAAGGACACGCTCGACGGCGAGCCGCACCGCGTCGCCGATGCCGCGCTGCCGCGGTACTCACCGGCAGTCTCGCCGCGACGGGTCTTCGGCGTCTACGTCGATCCGTGGCACGTCGACGACTGGAGCCGGGCGATCGGCGCCGCGCCGCAGGCGGTGGCCAAGTTCGAGGCGTTCTCGCGCCGGCGCGGGCTGGACGAGTGGGTGGCCGAGACCCACCGCCGCGGCATCCGCCGGCTGCTCGTCTCGTGGGAGCCTTGGGCTCCCGTCCCCGCCGCGCTCGGGCTGGGCGCCCAGTCCGCGCCGCAGCCCGGCTACCGCAACATCGACATCGCGCGCGGCGCGCAGGACCGCTACATCATGCGCTTCGCCCGCAGCCTGCGGCGCTTTCCCGGCATCGTCTGGCTGCGCTACGCGCACGAGATGAACGGCTACTGGTACCCCTGGAGCCGCGGCCCGCGCGCGTACCGGTGGGCATGGAGGCGGATCGTCCGGCTCTTCCGGGTCGCCGGCGCGCACAACGTGCGGTTCGTGTGGTCGGTCAACGCGAACCTGTACGAGCCGGAGGCGGTGTGGCGGCGCACCGCGCGCCGCTACTGGCCGGGCAGCCGGAACGTGGACGCCGTCGGCTCGACGATGATCGACTTCGGCGGCGACAAGGACTACGCGGTCGGGCGCTTCGCAGCCGCGGCTGCGCGCGCTGCACAGGGAGTTCCGCAAGCCGGTCGTGCTGACCGAGACGAACACCGAGTTCGACGGGCGCGTCGGCTGGCTCGAGGACCTGCGGCGGATGCTGCGCAGGATGCCGTGGATCCGGGCCGTCATGTGGTCCCAGCTCCCGAGCCGGGGCAAGGTCCACCGGGCCGGGCGCAACGGCAGGGTCGACTGGGACGTCCAGCGCGATCCGGATGCGGCGGCGGTGCTGGGCGGGATCATCGAGGACGGCGTGCGCTAGGCGCCGCCGATGGCGCGCTCCGACAACGACGAGGCGGCGAGGCTGCTCGAGCGGATCGTCGCCGATCCCGAGTTCCGCGCGCGCTACCGGCGCGACCCGGCCGCGGCGGCGCGCGAGATGGGCGTCCGCGACGACCGTGACGCCGACGCGCCGCTGGAGACGCTCGAGATCCGCGAGTCGCGGTCGAGCCTGGCCGGCGCGTTCGCCGCCGTGGCGGTCGAGGGAATGGGCTTCTACGAGCTCGTGAGCGGGCACGCCGGCCCGCTCGGCCCGGCCGAGGCGTACGCGTCCGAGCGGCCTCCGGTGGACCATCCCGAGGCGCCCCCGGCGCCCGGCATCGAGTCCGACCCGGACGCGGCGGCCGACGTGGACGCGCCCGGCGCCGAGCCCGATGTGGAGGAGCCGGACGTCGAGACCGACGCGGGCGAGCCGGACCTCGACGACGAATCGGACGAGCCCGACGGGGACGAGCCGGACGTCGAGACGGACGGGGACGAGCCGGATGCGGACGAGCCCGACGAGGAGGAGCCGGACGAGGAGGAGCCGGACGAGGACGAGCCCGACGAGGAGGAGCCCGACGAGGACGAGCCCGACGAGGAGGAGCCGCGACGAGGAGGAGCCGGACGAGGAGGAGCCCGACGAGGAGGAGCCCGACGAGGACGAGCCCGACGAGGACGACGGACGGAGCCCGACGACGAGGACGCCGGACGACGACGACTCGGCGACGCCGACGACGAGCCCGACTCACCGGACGGCGACGACTCGGACGACGACGACACCGGCGCCGACGACGGACGGGCGTCGGCTCGCTCGAGGACGTGGCCCGCGAGTACCCGGGCGACGACGCGCCTCGCGCGCAGACCGCCGCGTGGATGGCGGCCGAGGCCGACCGCCGCGGGCTGCCGCCCGAGCTGCCCGTGATGGCGGCGCTCGTCGAGTCCGGCATGCGCAACCTGCCGGGCGGCGATGCCGACTCCGTCGGGTTCTTCCAGATGCGAGCGAGCATCTGGGACCAGGGCGAGTACGCGGGCTACCGCCAGGCCCCGAAGCTGCAGGTGAAGTGGTTCCTCGATCACGCCGAGGCCGTCAAGCGCGATCGCCTCGCGCGCGGGCTCCCGATGGACGAGAAGGCCTACGGCGAGTGGATCGCCGACGTCGAGCGCCCGGCCGCGCAGTACAGGGGCCGTTACCAGCTCAGGTTCGAGGAGGCGCGGGAGCTCCTGCGCGCGCGGGACGTTCATGCGCCCGCCGCCGAGGTGGTCGACGCCGCGACCGATCTCCACGCACGCGGGCCCGCGCGCGCGAGCCGCGCTCACCGAGGCGCGCCGGTACCTGGGCAGCGAGTACCAGTGGGGCGGCTCGTCGCCGAAGACCGGGTTCGACTGCTCCGGGCTCGTCCAATGGGCGTACGCCAAGGCCGGCATCTCGATCCCGCGCGTGACCGACCAGCAGATCCTCGCTCCCGGGGCGACGAAGGTCGGCCGGCGCGACCTGCTGCCAGGCGACCTCGTGTTCTTCCGCGACCCGACCGGCTACGTGCACCACGTCGGGATCTCGCTCGGCGGCGACCGCTTCGTGCACGCTCCCCACACCGGCGACGTCGTCAAGGTCTCCTCGCTCGACGAGCCGTACTACTCCGCCCAGTTCACCGGCGGCCGGCGCTTCGACCCGCCGGTCGAGGCGGACGCCGAGGCGCGCGTGATGCCGGTCGATCAGGCCCGACCAGATCGCCGCGAGACCGCCGCTGACCGCTACGGCTCGCCGACGTCGGGCTCGTCGTCGCTCGGGTCGTCGGACTTGGAGTCGCCGACGCCGCTCGCGTCCTCCTCCGGGGTGGCCGCGGGGGCGCCGCGGCGGGAGTGGCCGCCGCGGGCGCGGCGGTGGCGGCCGGCGTGCGCGTCGCGGTGGCCACCACCGACGGCGCCGCGGTCGGGACGGGTGAGCGCGCGACGGTCGCGACGGGCGCGGGGGTGACGGTCGCGGAGGCCGGCGTGCTCGGTGCCGGGTCGCCGCCACCGGACCGCCCGCGAGCGCGGCGGCGAGGGCCGCCACGAGCGCGCCCACCAGCAGCGCCGCGCGAGCCATCCGCGAGATGGAGCTCGCCCGCGGCGGCGGGCGGCGCGGGCGGCCCCGCTCGGCGGTGACCCGCGGCGGCAGCGGCGATGCCGACGGCGCGGCGAGAGCGTCGCTCGGCGAGCGCCGCTCGGGCGCGAGGCCAGCGGCAGCGTCGCGGGCGTGGGCGCGGCCGCGACGTCGGGGAGGGGCGCCGACCGCCTCCACCGCGACCCCAGGTCGTCGATGACGATCTCCTCCAGCTCGAGCCACGCGTCGCGGGCGTTCGGCGGGCGGTCGCCGGGATCCTTCTCGAGCAGCCGGCCGACCCACTCCGACAGCCGCGGGTCGACCGCCGCGTCGAGCGTGTCGAGCGCCGGGGGCGGCTCGTTGACGTGCCGGAGCAGGACGGCGGCCGGGGTGTCGCGTGCCCCGAACGGCGGTCGGCCCGCGAGCATCTCGAAGGCCATCACGCCGAGCGCGTACAGGTCGGTGGCGGGCCCGATCTCCCGGCCCAGCGCCTGCTCGGGAGACATGTAGGCCGGCGTCCCGATCGTGGTCCCGGTCGCCGTCAGCTGGGTCGTCATCAGCGTCTCGCCCGTCGCCTTCGCGATCCCGAAGTCCGCGATCTTGACGGCGCCGTTGAGCGTGACCATCACGTTCTCGGGCTTGAGGTCGCGGTGCACGATGCGGTGCTCGTGCGCATGGGCGAGCCCGGCCAGCAGCCCCTCGAGCACACCGGCGATGCGGGCCAGGTCGAGGCCGCGCATGAGCGGGCGCAGCGCGCCGCGCTCGAGGTACTCCATCGCGATGTACGGCGTACCGTCGCGCTCGAAGAAGTCGTGCACGGTGACGACGTTCGGGTGGTTCAGCCCGGCGACGAGCCGCGACTCGCGCAGGAAGCGGCGCGTCGCGGCCTCGTCGGAGCCCTGCGGCAAGCGACAGCTCCTTGAGGGCGACGAGCCGCCCGAGGTCGGTCTGCCGCGCCAGGTAGACGACGGCGGTGCCGCCCCGCCCGATCTCCCGCAGGACCTCGTATCGGCCGACCACGGCCGGAGGCTCACGCCGCCTGGACGCGGATCATCCAGAGCTGCTCCTCGAGGTCGGCGATGACCCCGTGGAGCAGGTCGGCGCTGACGACGTCGACGTCCTCGAGCTGCGCCGTGCGCTCCCGCACCGTGCCGACGGCCTCGGTGAGGATCTTCGTCAACGCGACAACCAGCTCGCCGTCGGGCAGCACGCCGGTGGGGAGCGCGGGCAGCTCGGTGTGCGTGGCGAGCGTCGCGATCCGCCCGTCCGGTGGGTGTCCGAGCGCCGCCGCCCGCTCGGCAACGCCGTCGGCGGCCGCCCGCCAGGTCTCGACCATCTCGTCGAGGAAGAGGTGCAGGGGCCGGAAGTTCGGCCCGACGACGTTCCAGTGCGCCTGCTTGCCCGTGAGCGCGAGATCGATCAGGACCACGAGGATCGTCTGCAGATGGGCGCCGACCTCCTCACGCTCGTAGTGCCGCAGCGTCGGATGATGGTCCTGGCTGAACGCGTGGTTGGTCATGTCGAGGCACGATCCCACCGGGGCCGCGGCGTTGCGATCGGGTTGGGCGATCACGCGCCGCGGGGATCGAATCGGCCTCGCGCATCACCTGGGCTGAACGGCCGGCGCGCCGATCGGGAGCCGCGCCGAGACGGTGGTGCCCTCGCCGGGTGGACTCGAGATCGACAGGGTGCCCTCACCGGCCTCGACCCGGTCGCGCAGGCCGAGCAGGCCGGATCCCGCGTCGGCGTCGGCACCCCCTCGCCCGTCGTCTCGCACCTCGATCTCGAGCGCCCCGTCCTGCGCGACGACGCGCACGTGCGCCTCGCTCGCAGCGGCATGCTTGACGATGTTGGCCAGCGTCTCGGCGATCACGAAGTAGGCCGCGGTCTCGACCGACCTCGGAAGGCGCGAGACCTGCACGTCCAGCTCGACGGGCAGCGGGAAGTCGTGGGCCAGCGATCGAACGCCGGCGAGGAGCCCGCCGTGACTGAGCGCGGCGGGGAGGATGCCGTGCACGAGGTCGCGCAGGTCGGAGGTCGCCCGCTGGGCATGGAGCAGTGCCTCGTCGAGCAGCTCGAGCGCCGGGCCCTCGCTCCTCGGCGAGCTGCTGCTTGGCGAGGTTGAGCGCGATCAGCGTCTGGACCAGCCGCTGCTGGGCGCCGTCGTGGAGGTCGCGCTGGAGGCGGCGCCTGGTCTCGTCGGCGGTGGCCACCACGCGGGCGCGCGACGCGGTGAGCTGCGCGCGGCTCTCCGCGTTGGCGATCGCGGCCGCGATGAGCCCGGCGAACTGCTGCAGGCGCTCCTCGATGCCGTCGGGAAGCGGGGCCTCTCCGGACGTCGCGGTCAACATGCCCCAGACCTCGTTCTCGACGGAGACGGGGACCGAGACGGACGCCGTCAGGCCGAACTCCGCGGCGAGCTCGGCGTCCGGCTCCCGCGTGTAGTCGTCGACGCGCACGAAACGGCCCGTCCGCCGGACGCGCTCCGGCATCGTGCCTTCCGCGTAGCCGATGCGGAACCCCACGGGGGCGGGTCCGCCGCTCGCCGCGACCACGTGGCCAAGGTCGTCCTCGAACCGGGTCAGCGTCATCGCCGCGTCGACCAGGCGATGAGCCTCGTCCGCGACCGTGGCGAAGACGACGTCCCGCGCGACTCCGCGCGCCACCAATTCGGCGACCCTGCGCAGGGCGGCGTGCTCGTCCGCCAGTCGCTTGCTCTCCCTGCGTACGCTCGCGGCGGCGATCGCGTCACCCGCGATCCCGGCGAACTGGGCGAGCCGTTCCTCCGTGCGGGGCCGCAGCGGCCCGTCCCGTGCGACCGCCGTCAGCACGCCCCACAGCCTGTCGTCGCAGCAGATCGGCGCCGCGGCGGCGTCGTCCTCGATCACGGCCGGCCGGCCCGTCTCGAGGACACGGTGCACGAGGCCGTCTTGGTAAGCGGGCCCCGGCATGCCGAGTCGGCGTCGTCCCCGTGGATCGCCACCGCGACGGAGGCTCCGTCGACGCCGAACTGCCACAGCGTGGTGACGTCGAGGGCGAGCAGGCGCGACGCCTCCGTGACGACCGCGTCGAGCACGTTCGCCTGCGAGCCGCCACGCGCCGCGATCTCGGCGACCCGGCGCAGAGCCGCCTGCTCGTCGGCGAGCTCCTGGAGATCGAGCCGTGCCTGGGCGTTGGCGAGCGCGATGCCGATCAGCTCCGTGAACCGCGCGATGCGCGTCCCCGCGTCGGCCGGGAACGGCTCGGAGCCTCCCGAGGCGGCGAAGCTCGCTCCCCACACCCTGCCGCCGACGGTGATCGGGACGCCGACCGAGAACCGCGATGCCGCGCTCGCGGGCCTCTTCGACGAACGGGCTTCCCTCCGGCACCTCCGCCGGCCCGAACCGGTACGGGCGGGCGCTGTCGCGCATCGCCCGCAGCACGTCGTCGACCGGCCTGCGCTCGCCGATCGGGAACGAGCGGTCCACCGCGCCCCAGGCGGCGAGCAGCGAGATCGTGTCGTCGGGCTCGAAGCGCATCAGGGCCGTGGTCTCGGCGCCGACGATCCCCGCGACCTCCTCGTTGACCGCGTCGAAGATGTCCTGCTCGGACGCGCCGCGCGCGACCAGTGCCGCCACGCGGTGCAACGCGGCCTGCTCGTCGGGTGGCTGGCGTGGGGGACGGCCTCGCGCACCTGACCATCTTCCACCCGGGAAGGCGGGGCCACAAGCCGAGCGCCCCGATCGGGAAGCCGTGCGCGGTGATCGGCAGCGGCGCTCGACGGCAGCGCTCCGCGCCGGACACTGGAACCATGGAGACCACCGATATCCACACCAGCATCCGCGCCGCCGTCGACGACGCCCTCGCGCGCTCCGTCGCCATCGCCGGCCTGACCGTGATCGCGCTCATCCACGTCCTGCAGGCTCCCGACGCCTTCGACGAGGCCGGCTACGTCGGCGCGCTGTTCATCGCGGCCGCCGTGGCGTGCCTGATCGTGGCCGCCGGGATGACCCGGACGAGCGACTCGCGCGCGTGGATCGCCGCGGGCGGCCTCGCCGGCCTGATCCTGCTCGGGTACATCATCAGCCGCAGCGTGGGGCTGCCCGGCTTCACCGGGGACATGGGGGAGTGGGCGGAGCCTCGCGGGCTCGCCGCCATGGTCGTCGAGGGCCTGCTCGTGGTGCTCAGCGGCGCGGTGCTCGCCGCCCGCCGTCCGCTGATGAGCCCGGCCGCCGATCGCCGGCCCGTTGGCCACGCGCCCGCGCAGCCCGCCTAAGTCGGGGCGCCATCAGGCTCCCGGATCGCCAGTGGGCGAGCCGGCGAGCCGCGTGGTCGTGTCGCCGACCGCGAAGTCGCCTGGCTCGACCACCGTCACGTGGATGCCCAGCGGCGCGACCTCCCTCGCGAGGACGCGCGAGAACGCCTCGACGCCGCACGTCGCGGTCTGCGAACGGGCCGAGCCCGGGAGCGTCCGCGGCGCTGCCGGTCGGGAGCAGCCTGGATGATCCGGCCCGAGCGCTGCGCCCGCATCGCCGGCAGCGCCGCGCGCGTCACGTTGATCGCGCCCCACAGGTTCGTCTCGACCTGCGCGCGGAAGTCCGCCTCGTCGACGTCCTCGATCGGGGCCACGTTCACGTAGCGCGCGGTGTTGACGACGACGTCGAGCCGCCCGAAGCCCGCCACGGCGGCCTCGACGGCAGCCACGGAGCGCTCGCGCTCGGTCACGTCGAGCGCGACGGCGAGCACCCGGTCGGGATAGCGGTTGAAGAGGTCGGCGAGCGTGTCCGGATCTCTCGCGGTGGCGACGAGGCGATCGCCGGAGGCGGCGACGGCTTCGGCGAGGGCACGGCCGAGCCCGCGCGAGCATCCGGTGACGAGCCAGGTGAGCGGCATGCCGGAGACCTTGCGGGCGGCGACGGCGGGCGGCAATCGCCTCGCGCTATCAGCGCAGCCGCGATACCGATTGGCGGCGAAGGAGCGGGACTGGACCATGGCGTGCCCATGGTTCCGCCGGACGAACGCGACCCTCCGAAGCCCTCCGGGCGCCCGCAAGCGGCGCGCGCCCGTGCCGCTCGTGCGGCTCGACGGCCGCTGGTGGAACCGTGGCGAGCTGTTCCCGCCGGCGGCCGCGCCGAGGATCGCCCTGCGCCTCCCTCCGCAGGACGACGAACGCGGCGGGTCGAGCCCCCGCTGACCGCCGCCAGCCCCGCCGCCCGCGCCGCCTCCTCCCTGGCGCGGGCGGTCCGGGGACGCCGCTATCGGCTGATCGCGGGCGCGGCTTGCCCGGTCGCCGCCGGCGCCGCACCGTCGAAGGCATGCTGCGACTCCCCCTCCTCGCCCCGGCCCTCCTCGCGGCGGTCCTCACCGCGCCGGCCCCCGCGCACGCGGCGAGCCCCGCCGCCGCCGAGACGCTCACGTTGCTCAACGCCGCGCGAGCCCGGTACCACGCTCCCGGCGCTGCGGCCCGATCCGCGCCTGGCGCGCGCGGCGCGGCGGCACTCCCGCGACATGGTCGCGCACGGCTACTTCGCCCACGACTCGCGCTCCGGCGCGCGCTTCAGCGCCCGCATCGCCCGCGTCGGCTGGATGCGCAGCCGGACGCGCTGGCGCGTGGGGGAGAACCTGGCCTGGGGCACCGGTCGCGCCGCCTCGCCGCGCGCCGTCCTCGCCGCCTGGCTGCGAAGCCCGGGCCATCGCCGCGTCCTGCTCCGTCGCAGCTACCGCGTGGTGGGCGTCGGCGTGGCGGCCGGCACTCCGAGCCGGCCGGTCGGGGCGGACCTACACGGCCGATTTCGGCTCGTGACCCACGCCGAAAGCATCCGGCGATCACCGCGGCGCCGTTCGTTGTTGAGGCGGCGGCCGCGCGGGAGGAGCGTGACGCTCGTGAGCATCGTCGAAGGGAACACGCCATGACCTCCCAGCGCGCACGCGCCTACGCACGAGTGATGGTGACGCTGCGGGACCTCGGACCCGCCAAGCTGCTGCCCGCCGAGCAGTCCCGCATCCGGCTCGCCGCCGACACGCTGCTGTTCTGCGCCGACCTGGCCGGCGACCCGTCGGCACGCGCCACGTGCGCCGACGTCGACGCGCTCTGCGCGCATCTGTCGCGCTCCGGGCGCTGGGCGCCTGAGCGTGCCGGAAGGCTGTTCGACGACCTCTGGGCCTGCGGGCCGGGCCTGTCGACCCCGCTGGCCGCCGCGGCATGATCGACGGCGCCCCACTCGGGTTGTTCGGAGCCCGCGGCCGCGCGGATCGCGGCGGGCCGGAGCCGAGAGACCTCTACGACGCGTGGCTGTTCGCCGCCGCCGACGCCGCCCTGGCGCTGGCGGACTGGCGGCTGGCCGCACTCGAGCGGCGGGCAGACGCCTACGTCGCGTACGTGGCCGCACTCGATCGTGAGGAGCAGGCGGCCGCGCGGCTGCAGCTGCGCCTCGCGCGGGTCTAGAGCGGGTTGTGGTGCGCAAGCGCGATGTGGACGACCTCCGAATCGGCGCGCGCCTGCGCGCGGGCGACCCGCTCGCGCGCGAGGCGATGATCCGCCGCTACCTTCCGCTGGCCCGCCGGCTGGCGTGGCGCTACTGCCACACGGGAGAGCCGATGGAGGATCTCGTGCAGGTCGCCTCGCTGGGCCTCGTGAAGGCCGTCGACCGCTGGGACCCCGACCGCGGGTTCGCCTTCACCTCGTTCGCCGTCCCGACGATGCTCGGCGAGCTGCGCCGCCACTTCAGGGACGCAGGCTGGCTCGTGCGACCGCCGCGCGACCTGCAGGAGCTCGCCCTTGCCGTCGAGCGCGCGATCGGGCCGCTGAGCACGACCCTCGGGCACGCGCCGGGCGCCGCCGATCTCGCGCAGCGTCTCGGGCGATCGCCCGAGGCGGTCCTCGAGGCGATGCAGGCATCGCAGGGCCGGTCGGCTCGCTCCCTCGACGAGGAGGCCGTGGACGATCCCGACGATCCGTTCCCGGCGCGACAGCGGCTCGGTCGCGAGGACGCCGGCTACGAGGCCGCGGAGGCGAGGGCCACCGTGGAGCGGCTCACCCGCGGGCTCGACGCGCGGACGCGCGAGATCCTGCGCCTTCGCTTCGAAGAGGACCTCCTCCAGCGGGATATCGCCGAGCGCGTGGGCTGCTCGCAGATGCACGTGTCGCGCATCCTCCGCCACGCCCTCGAGCGCCTCCAGATCCGCGCCGCCGCCTGATCGCGGCGACGCGGGGAGTCCGGGGGCTAGCGCTTGCCCCGGTGGCGCTTCGCGAGCTTGACGCGGCGGCCGTGCGGCCGCTCCGCGTTGCCCGCGAAGTCGAACGCGCGCGTGCGGATCCTGTACGCGCCGGCCGGGATGCGCTTGGGCAGGCGGAACGCCCATCGGCTCGCGCCGCGGACGGGCAGCCACACCAGGCGGGTACAGCTCGTGCGGCGGGCGAGTCGCCCGCGGGCCGTCAGCGGGCGGCAGCGCTTGCCGTGCCTGCGCAGCACGGAGATCTCGACGCGGTCGAGCCCACAGCCCACATCGGCGGCGGTGCCGCGCAGCAGCCGCGTGCGGCGGGCCCGCCGCGCCGCTCGGCGGGTGAACGCCGAGGCCGGCGCGCTCTGGTCGGCGCACGCTCCGGGCAGGGCGCCCGGAGCGGGACGATCGGTCGGCGTCTGTGCGGCGGCCGGCGCAGCGCCGACGGCCGCGGCGGCGAGCGCGACGGCGAGGATCGGCAGGGGACGGGTGTACATCGGCGGCTCCTGGAGCTCGAGGGACGGAACCTGACTGCACTCCGCGCGCGAGGTTGCCGCAACACCGAGCGGGGCTCACGCCAGCGGGATCGGCGATCGATCGGCGGACGCTCTCGCCCGAGGCGCCGGGCGTGTTGATCGATCGCGCCGGGAGCGGTCTCCTGGAAGCGATGCGCCGAACGCTTCCCTCCGGGCTCGCCGCGGCCCTCGCGCTGTTGCTGGTCCTGGCGTCGACCGCCGCCGCGCACGCTCCGGCGCGCACGTTCGGGGTCTACGTCGACCCCTGGAACGTCGCGGACTGGGCCCAGCGGGTCGGGTTCGCGCCGCAGTACGTCGCGCGCTTCGAGGCCTTCTCCCGGACGACGCCGATCGATGCGTTCCTGCGCGAGAGCGAGCGCCAGGGGCTGCGGCGGGTCATGGTGACCTGGGAGCCGTGGCGCCCCGTACCGGCGGAGGCGGGCGTGGTCGAGCAGTTCCGCCCGCAGCCGGGCTATCGCAATCGCGACATCGCCGCGGGGGTCCAGGACGCCTACCTCACCGGGTTCGCGCGGAGCCTCGCCGGCTTCCGCGGCACCGTCGACCTGCGCTACGCGCACGAGATGAACGGCACGTGGTACCCGTGGTCGCACGACCCGATCGGCTACCGGCGCGCGTGGCGCCATGTCGTCCGCGTGTTCCGCGCGGCAGGAGCGGCCAACGTCCGCTTCGTCTGGTCGCCGAACCCGAGCCTGTACCTCCCGGCCCGCACCTGGCGGCGCAGCGTGCGCGTCTATTGGCCCGGCCGCCGCTACGTCGGTGCGGTCGGCTCGACGATGATCGACTTCGGCGGCAGCAAGCGCTACACGGTCGCCCGCTTCCGCCCACGCCTGCTGGCGCTCCGCCGGATGTACCGCAAGCCCGTGCTGCTCACCGAGGTGAGCACCGCGTACCGCGGTCGCGTCGGGTGGCTGCGCGATCTGCGCCGGATGCTCCGCCGCATGCGCTGGATCCGCTCCGTCGCGTGGTTCCAGCACCGCAGCCGGGGCGCGCAGCAGATCCCGGGCGCCGGGAGGCTCGACTGGGACGTGCGCGACGATCCGGCGTCGGCGGCCGTGCTGGCCGGCGTCTGGCGCGACGGGCTGCGCTGAGGGCAGCTAGCGAGGAGCGTTGCTCAGGTAGGTGAGCACGGCGTGGACGCGGCGGTGCTCGAGGTTGTTGTGGCCGAGCTGCAGCTTGTTGAAGATCCGCGTCACGTGCTTCTCGACGGCCGCCTCTGTGACGACCAGCGTCGCGGCGATGCCCTTGTTGGTGAGCCCCTCCGCCATCGCCGAGAGCACCTCGCGCTCGCGCGGCGTGAGCTGTTCGAGCGGCCCTTGGCTGCGCCGGCGACCCAGGATCCGCCCGACGATCTCCGGATCGAGGGCGCTGCCCCCGGCCGCCACGCGGCGGATCGCGTCGACGAACGCGGGCACGTCGGCGACGCGCTCCTTGAGCAGGTATCCGACGCCCTCCGGCCGGTCGCCGATCAGGTCCTGCGCGTAGGTCTCCTCGTAGAACTGCGAGAGCACGATCACGCCCATGTCGGGGAGCCGCTCGCGCAGCGTCATGGCGGCGCGCAGGCCGTCGTCCTCACGGCGCGGCGGCATCTGGACGTCGATCACCGCGACGTCGGGGCGCAACGCCAGCGTGCGGCGCATCAGGTCGTCCGCGTTGCCGGTCAGCGCCACGATCTCCAGTCCGGCTTCCTCGAGCAGCCGGCCGATGCCCTCGCGAAGCAGGACGTCGTCCTCGCCGATCACGATGCGGAGCGCGGATGACACGACGGGACGCTAC
The DNA here is from genome assembly GCA_963723395.1 of uncultured Solirubrobacteraceae bacterium. GTDB lineage: Bacteria > Actinomycetota > Thermoleophilia > Solirubrobacterales > Solirubrobacteraceae > DATFQI01. The sequence goes on from CAVRQL010000023.1 coordinate 91,620, forward strand.
TCCTGCTCTCCTGCGAGGAGGTCGCGGAGCACGTGACCGGCGAGGTTCTCCTTGGCGATGAACGGGATGCCGTCCGCGCGCGCCGCCGCCGAGCAGTCGGAGGAGGTGAGCACGACACGCGGGTGCCACGGCGCTGCGGCCAACCGTGCGGCCAGGGCGACCCCGTCCCCGTCGGGCAGCCCGACGTCCACGAGCGCGGCGACCGGCTGCAGCCGCTCGGCCGCCTCCAGCGCCGCGGCGTAGGTCCCCGCCTCCGCCACCTGGCCGATGTCGAACGCGGCGATCATCCTCACCGCCAGCCCACGGAAATCGTCGTCGTCGTCGACGACAAGCACATGCGAGGTCACGTGAGTCATGCTCCTCCACCAGGACCGATCCGAGTGGCGGGAAAACCCGACAGCTGGTATCCGGCCTGAGGGCATCGCGCCAAGTCCGCCGGCGAGGGACAGTGAGTGCCAGCAGCACTCCCCGCTCCGAAAGGCCGGCCATGGAACTCCGCCACTTGAGGTACTTCGTCGCAGTCGCCGAGGAGCTGCACTTCCGGCGCGCGGCGGAGCGCCTGTACGTCGCGCAGCCCGCCGTCAGCGAGCAGATCCGCAAGCTCGAGGCCGAGCTCGGCGTCCAGCTGTTCGACCGCACGCAGCGCAGCGTTCTGCTCACGGACCCGGGACGGGCGCTGCTGACGGAGGCCCGCCGCGTGCTCCAGCAGGCGGAGGTGGCCCGCCACGCGGCGCGCAACGCCCACGACGCCGCCACGTCGCGGCTGCGCATCGGGTACGTGCCCGCCGCACTGCCGGCCACCGTGCCGCGCGCTCTCCAGCAACTGTCCGTCGCCGCCCCCGCGGTCGAGGTCGCGCTGGAGACCGGCGCGGCGTTCGACCTCCTGCAGGCCGTGCGGGATCACCGTCTCGACGCCGCCGTGACCAGCCTTCCCGCTCCGGTCAAGGGTCTCAAGGTGACCAGTCTCGGCAGCGAGCCGCTGGTCGCAGCGGTTCGCAGCTCCTACCGCCACGACGGCATCACGCTCGAGGCGCTCGCCGGCGAACGGCTCGTCATGCTGCCTCGCGAGGCCGACCCGGCGCTCTACGACACGGTGCTCGCGCTCTTCAGCGAGGCGGGGCTGTCTCCGGGCCTGGTCGCCGCCTCCGAGCCGCGGGTGGAGTCCGTGCTGCTGAGCGTCGCCGCCGGCGGCGGGACGGCGCTGCTGCCCGCGTCGATCGGCGAGCGGCACGCGCTTCCGGGCGTGCGGCTCGTGGAGGTGTCCGACGCCGAGGCCGAGATCGAGGCGGCCGTGCTCACCGACCCCGCGACGGAGCACCTGGCCGTGCGCGCGCTCCTGCACGCCGTCACGCATGCCACCAAGCTCGCACGCCGCGCGGCCGCTCGCCAGCTGCAGGCGGCCTGACCCCCGACCGCCCGGCGTTCGCTCTCATCGGACGATGATCGCGCCCTTCATGAACGGATGGATGTCGCAGTGGTAGGCGTAGCTGCCCGGCCTGCTGAGGCTGATCGTCCTGGACGATCCGGGGTCCAACGGTCCCGTATCGAAGCTCTTGCCGTCGTTCGCGGTGGCGGTGTGCGCGGTGCTGTCGTCGTTGCTGACGGTGATCTTGGCGCCGCTCTTCACGGTCAGGCTCGACGGGGCGAACTTGAAGCCGCTGATCTTCACCGCGGTCGCGCTCGCGCCGGCTGCGGGCGTGCTCGGCGCAGCGGTGGACTTCGGCGCGGAACTTGCGTGGCTGTCGCCGCCGCCGCAGCCGGCGATCAGGGTCGCGGCGGCGACGGCGAGTCCGGGAACGATCTTGCGAGGGTCACGGTGCTGCTCCGTTCGATTGCGGGCGGGTCGTTCGACCGTACGTGCGTCGGACGGCGCTGCAATCCGCACGCGGGCTCGCGTGATCGCGCTACGTGATCGCCCCCGCCCCGAGCCCGGGCGACCCGGGCTTTCGCACGCCCGTCGGCTAGTCGGCCTCGGCCAGCGCCGGGCGCGCCCGCGGCTCGCGGGCCAGCCCGACGACCGCGGTCAACAGCCCCAGTGCCGAGACGGCGAGCGCCACGCCGACGGCCGTGCGGTAGGCGCCGAAGACGTCGCCATCGGCCGTTCCGGCGGTGACGACCGCCGTGACGACGGCGAGGCCGAGCGCTCCGCCGAGCTGGAACGACGATCTGCACGAGTGCCGAGGCCACCCCCTGCTCGCGATCGGCGACGCCGGTGGTGGCCTGGATGTTCAGCGTCGGGAAGAGCAGCATGAAGCCGACGCCGATGAGCAGGACCGCAGGCAGCAGCACGCCCGTGTAGGCGGGATCCGCGTCGAAGCGCAGCGCCAGCGCGTAGCCGATCGTCGACGAGGCGGCGCCCAGCGCGATCAGCCGGGCCGCGCCGAAGCGGTCCACGAGTGGACCGATGCGCGGGGAGCCCACGGCCACGAGGAGCCCGGCGGGCAGGAACGCGAGCGCGGTCTCGATCGGCGACCAGCCGTTCATCGTCTGCAGATAGAGCGTCATCACGAACTGGAAGCCGACGTAGGCTCCGAACAGCGCGCCCATCCCGAGGTTGGCCCGTACGAGCGGCCCGGAGCGCAGGATGCCGAGCCTCACCAGCGGTGTCGCCGCGCGCTGCTCGATCGCGACGAAGGCAACCAGCAGCATTGCGGCGAGCACGAACGCGCCGATCGTCTCGGGCGCGCCCCAGCCCTGCTCAGGGGCCGCGACGATCGTGCGCACGAACAGGAGCATGCCGGCGCTCAGCGTGACCGCGCCCGGGATGTCGAACGCGCGCCGGGATGACGCGTCGACCGCGCGGTCGCGGGGGAGGAAGCGCGGGGCGAGCACGAGCAGGACGAGCGCGATCGGCACCGGGAGCAGGAAGGTCCAGCGCCAGCCGAGCTCCGTGAGCGCGCCGCCGGCCACGAGGCCCATGGAGAAGCCGCTGGCTCCCGTCGCGGTGTAGATGCTCAGCGCCCGGTTGCGCTCGGGACCCTCGGCGAAGCGAGTGGTGATGATGGACAAGCCCGCAGGCGCCGTGAACGCCGCCGACGCTCCCTTGAGGAAGCGCGTGACGACGAGCAGCGTGCCGTCGTCGACCACGGCGCCGACGGCCGATGCGGCTGTGAAGACGGCGAGGCCGCCGAGGAGCATCCGCCGGCGCCCGAGCAGGTCCGCCGAGCGCCCGCCGAGCAGCAGGAAGCCGCCGTAGCCGAGCACGTAGCCCGAGACGATCCACTGGAGCTGCGAGGCGGTCAGCCCGAGGTCGGACTCGATCGAGGGCAGCGCCATGCCCACCATCGACACGTCGAGCCCGTCGAGGAACAGCACGCCGCAGAGGACGGCCATCAGCCCCCAGACAGATGCGTCCCATCTGGCGGGCGTGGGGGAGGAAGTTGGGGAGGACATCAGGCAATAGTAGATGCAAAGGCATCTATTTCTATTGCAATTAGTACCCTTGCATTAGTTGCAGCGGTCTGCTATTCACGGCATGCGATGACGTCCGCCGCTGAATCGACTCTCGTCGACCGCTGGCACGAGCTCCTGGGGGCGCATGCACGTGTGCACGGCCAGCTCGAGCGCGCACTGAAGCCGCACGAGCTCGGCGTCAGCGAGTACGAGGTGCTCGAGCGGCTCGCGGGCGAGGACTTCGCGGAGCAACGCCGCATGCAGGAGCTGGGCGAGGCACTGCACCTGAGCCAGAGCGCGCTCTCGCGCGTCGTGGGACGGCTCGAGAAGGACGGTCTGGCGGAGCGAGGGATGTGCGCGCAGGATCGGCGTGGCATCTACGTGTGCATCACGAAGGCCGGGCGAACCCGCTACGAGCAGGCCCGCCCGGACCATCGCGCCGCGCTCGCCGGCGCGCTCTGACGGGCGATCGCCCGCCGGCTCCCGGCTTGGGCCCTCGGCCCGGCTGTGGTAGGACTCGTCGATGCTTGACGTCGCGGGACCCCGCAGTGGCGGGACTCGCCCGCCGGAGGAGCGCGTCGCGACGAACGTCCTGATCGTCGGTGCGGGAGGCGCGGGCCTGCGGGCGGCGATCGAGCTGACCGAGCAGGGCGTGCGCGTCCTCTGCACGGCCAAGCGACCGAGCCGCGACGCGCATACCGTGCTCGCACAGGGCGGCATCAACGCCGCCCTGGGGACGGTGGACCCTGAGGACTCCTGGCAGGCGCACGCCGCCGACACGCTCAAGGAGGGCTACTGGCTCAACGAGCCCGATCTCGTCGAGACGCTCGCGCGTGAGGCGCCGGGCGGCATCGAGGATCTCTTGCGGTGGGGAGCCGACTTCGCGCGCGACGAGAACGGGAAGGTCCTGCAACGCTTCTTCGGCGCCCACCGGCACCGGCGAACCTGTTACACCGGCGATTACACGGGCCGTGAGGTGCACCGCACCCTTCTGCGCCGCGCACAGCAGCTGCGCGTCGCCTTCGACGACCGCCTCTACGTCACCCGGCTCCTCGTACACGACGGGCGGATCTTCGGCGCCTACGGGTTCAACATGGACACCGGACGCCGGGTGATCGTGCACGCCGATGCCGTCATCCTCGCCGCCGGCGGGCACATGCGGGTCTACCGGCGCTGCTCGTCGCGCCGCGACGAGAACAACGGCGACGCGATGCGGCTCGCGCTCGACGCAGGCTGCCGGTTGCGCGACATGGAGCTGGTCCAGTTCCACCCCAGCGGCATGGTCTATCCCGAGGAGGCGGCGGGTCAGCTCGTCTCCGAGGCGGTGCGCGGCGAGGGCGGCATCCTCCGCAACGCCAAGGGCGAGCGCTACATGGAGCGCTACGACCCGGTGCGCCTGGAGCTGTCGACTCGCGACCGCGTCGCGCTGGCCAACTACACGGAGATCATCGAGGGCCGCGGCACCGAGCGCGATGCGGTCTACCTCGACGTGTCGCACCTCGGTCGCGAGGAGATCCTCCGCAAGCTGCCGCAGGTCTACCGCAACTTCATCGATCTCGCGATGCTCGACATCTCCCGCACCCCGATGGAGATCGCACCGACGGCCCACTACTCGATGGGCGGCGTGCTCGTCCACGGAGTGGAGCACCAAACCGACGTGGAAGGACTCTTCGCGATCGGCGAGTGCGCGGGAGGACTCCACGGCGCCAACCGCCTCGGCGGCAACTCGCTCATCGATTGCGTGGTGTTCGGCAAGATCGCCGGCGCGGCAGCCGCCGAGCTGGTGCGCAAGGCCGAGGGCCAGGTCCGCGACCACGCGGCGGTCCGCGCCGCCGGCGAGGAGATCGACGACATCCTCTCCCGCAGCGGGGACGAGTTCCCCCGCTCGATCCAGCGTGCCGTCCGCGACACGATGAACGAGACGTGCGGCGTGGTGCGAGCCGAGGAGGGCCTGAAGGACGGCCTTCGCCGACTGGAGGAGATCGAGCGGCGCGAGCGGGAGATCCAGATCCTGCCGGACATCGCCGGGTTCGAGGACCTCGTCTACTCGTTCGACCTGCGGTCGATGATCGTCTCAGCGCGAGCGACCCTCGCCTGCGCCATCGAACGCCGCGAGACGCGCGGCGCGCACAACCGCTCCGACTATCCCGAGCTCGATCCCGCGTACCAGGTCAACCTCGTGTACTCCCCCGACGGGACCATCGGGCGGACGGACGTGCCCCAGGCCTCGGCGGAGGTCATGGAGCTCACGCTTGACGAGGAGCTGCAGACCGCGGGACGGCTCGTCGAGTAGTCACACCGTCCGCAGCGCCACGGTAGGCGGCATCCGAGACGCTCGAACGGCCGGCATCAGGCCGGCGAACGCGCCGATCAGGAGGGCCGAGGCGATGCCGCCCGACCAGGCCTCGACGGGGATCACGACGGCCCAGTGCTTCGAGCTGGCGTACACGGCCGTGGCGACGATTCCGGCGAGCACGCCGGCGACGCCGCCGATGACGGCGAGCAGGATCGACTCGCCGAGGAACTGCGTGCGGATCTGGCTCTTCGTCGCACCGAGGGCGCGGCGGAGGCCGATCTCGGAGCGGCGTTCCAGCACCGAGATGATCATGATGTTGGCGACGCCGACGGCGCCCACGATCAACGCCACCACCCCGAGCCCGAGGAAGAGGCTGTCGAACGCTCCGGCCGCGGCGGCCCGGGCGGTGAGCACGTCGGACGGCTGGCTCACGTTGACCTCGCTGGGTGCCTCGGGGTTGGCGGTCGGCGCGAGCAGTGTCTGCACCGCCGCAACATGGTCGGTGTCGGCGCGCACGTAGATGGAGCTCGGCGGGCCGGCGTGTTGCTCGCCCCGGACGAGGCTGATGTAGCCGAGGTAGCGCCGGGCGGCCGGGTAACCGATCAAGGCGCTGTTGTCGATGTCGGTCGCGAGCGGCGAGGAGTTCAGGATTCCCGCGAGGTTGAACCACTGGCCTCCCAGCCAGATCCGCTGATCGGGGTGGACGCGGTCGATGCCCAACCGTGTCGCGGCGGCCGCGCCGAGCACCGCGACCGGCTCGCGGGCGGTGCCCTCGTTGAGCCAGCTGCCACGGGCGATGCCGGTGTCGAGCACGGACGGCAGGTTCAGGCTGGTGGCCCGCACCTGCAGGCCACCCGTGTTGCCCACCGGGATCAGCGAGCTCCGGTAGACCTTCTCGTCCTTCAGCAGTCCGGTGTGGGCCAGCCGTTCGACGTCGTCCAGGTGGGTGATCCGCGCCGGCGCTTCGAGGGGCAGCGTCGCCTCCCCGCCGGTGAGGCGCTGTCCGGCCTCGACGGTCAGCAGGTTCGTGCCGAGCCGGTCGATCTCCGCAAGCAGCCCGGCCTGCGACGAGGCGGACAGCCCGAGGATCGCGACGATCGCCGCCGTGCCGATCGCGATCCCGAGCGCCGACAACGCGGCGCGCAGCGGCCGGGCGCGCAGCCCGACGCTCGCCACCCGCAGCCCGTCCTTCAGTCCCAGTCGTCCGCTCACGAGACCACCTGGCCGTCGAGCATCCGGATCTGGCGGGGCAGCTGATCGGCGAGGCCGCCGTCGTGCGTGATCATCACGATGGTGGCGCCGGCCGCGTTGAGCTCGCGGATGAGCTCCATGATCGATGCGCCGGTGGCGCTGTCGAGGTTCCCGGTCGGCTCGTCGGCGAGGACGATCGCCGGCCGGCCGACGAGGGCACGGGCGATCGCCACCCGCTGCCGCTCCCCGCCGGAGAGCTTGGTCGGCTTGAACGTCGCGCGATGGGAGAGGCCGACCCGTTCGAGCGCCTCGTCCGCGCGCGCGTACCGCTCGGCGGCGGGGACGCCGGCGTAGAGCAGGCCGTCGGCGACGTTCTCCCGCACCGTGGCATGCTCGGACAGGAAGAACTGCTGGAACACGAAGCCGATCTGGCGGGCCCGTAGCCGCGACAGCTCGCGGTCGTCCAGCTGCGCGGCGTCGACGCCGCCGATCCGCACCACGCCGTCGGTGGGTCGCTCCAGCGTCCCCATGACGTGCAGGAGCGTGGACTTGCCCGACCCGGAGGGCCCGACGATCGCCACCAGCTCGCCGCCCTGCACGGAGAACGACACGCCGCGCAGCGCGCGGACCGGCGGCTGCTCACCGTAGACCTTGGTCACCCCGTCCAGTTCCAGAACCGCTTCGCCGCTCATGGCGACGGCACCACCACGTCGTCGCCTTCGCGAACATCGCCGTCGACCTCGACCCGTCCGCCGGTGCTGTCGAACAGGCCGAGCTTCACGGTGACCAGCTCGCGTCGCCCTCCGGCGCGAACGACCTCGACCGCGAAGCCGCCGCCGGACTTCCCGACGAGCGCGGTGACCGGGACGCTCAGGGCGCTCTTCACCCCCTTCGTCGTGATCTCCACCTGGACAGGGGCCCTGTCGAGCCCGCGCGCCCGTTTCGGCTTGTCCAGGCTGATGTAGGCCGGGATGGTCGCGTCCTTCCCGGCCACTCTCCCGAGCCGGGCCACGTTTCCCGTCACCGACGCGTTGCCGGGCAAGGTGATCCGTGCGCGGTCGCCCTTCTTCACCTCGCCCTGCTGCGACGCCTCGAGGTTCACCTGCACCTCGAGCCTGTCGGACGTGGCCTGTGCGACCTGTGCGCCCGGCCGGGCGGAACCACCGAGCTCGCCCGTCACCTTCGAGATGCGCACCGGCTCGGGCAGGAAGACGGCATCGTCGATGTCGAGCCCCTTGTGGTGATTGAGCTTCTCGAGTGCCTCCTCCGTCTTCGAGGTGAACTCGTTGCCGGACCCGAGCTCGTGCAGGTTCCGGTTGAGCTGCCGGACGTCCTTGCCGGCGATCGCCTCGGTCCAGGTCGCGGTACGCCGGGACGGTGCCGCACAGCAGCAGCACCGGGTCGTCGTCCACCCGGTAGAGCACGTCGCCGCAGTCGACCTTGTCGCCGTCATCGGGCAGCTTGGTGTAGATCCCGCGGGCCTGGTTGATCGCCGAGTACGGCGAGCCGTCCGATCGCGCCCGGTAGGTCAGGATCCCGTTGACGGACACCATGGAGGAGAGCTCCCCCCGCTCCACCGTCGCCGTGTTCGCCGGCGACTCGTGTGCGGCCGGAGGTGCTTGCTCGGCGCCGGCGGTGGCGACCACGGCGACCAGCACGGCCAATCCGGCCGGCACCCAGATCTTCCGCTTCACGGGCGCTCCACCTGGTCCCGGACGAGATCGCCGCACGTCTTCATCGCGGCGTTGAGGATGGTCATGCCACCGGGCCTTCCGGAGGATGGGATCCGCCTCGTGTCGACCAACGGCTCACCGTTGGCGGGATCCGGAAAGTCCTTCACGCCGTGCTCGCGGATGCACTGGGCGAACTCGAGGGCCGCGTCCTGCTTCTTGGCGCTGCGCTTTCCGTCGCCCGTGAACCCTGCCGGCTGCAGGTCCTTGCACGCGCCGATGGCCTTCCTCCACGCCGGGCCGTCCGGGTCCAGCGACGAGCCGTTCACCACCCCGTCGATCGTCAGCCGCCCCGACGCGTCCGGGTCCGGGAACTCGCTGACGCCGTTGTCGCGCATGCACTCGGCGAACTTCACGGCCTTGTCGTTGCCGGCGCTGCTGCGGGTGGGAGCTTCGTCTGGAGTGTTCGAACAGCCCGCGCAGGTGAGGGCGATCGCGGCGAGGGCGGCCAGCGGCCAGAGCTTGGTCATTGCTGCATCCTTGGATCGTGCGTCGGGTCGGCGTACATGGGCGGGCAACCGGCTTCGGGGCGCAGTTCGTAGTGCCAGGGCTCGTTGCCGTAGATGGGGCACAGCCCGTACTCGGCGCCGTGCTCGGACAGCCACGCCGCGGCAGCGGAGGGCCCGATGTCGACCGCGTCCCCCGACACGTGGGCAGACCTGTCGGGCGTGGCCACCCACCGGGCGGCTTCCGCTTCTGAGCCGTACTTCGTGATCGCCTGACGGAGGAGTTGCCGCTGGTACTCCGGGGAGCGCCAGCCGCTGTCGACGACGAACTCGACGCCGTCGTCCGCGGCATCCGTCGCAGCCCGGCGCAGGGCACGGAGGAGAGCCGGATCGAGCTTGGCTACGCCCGGAACCTCGTCGTCGAAGACCGTCGTGCCGTCGGGGAGGGCGCCGCCGGCCTCGCCGAGCGCGCCGCGGTGCTCACCGCGAAGGGCGTGGCCGGGTGAGGGGGCCGTCGAGAGCGAGGACGCCGACGACCCGTGGTCGAGGACGGGGCATGGCGATGGCCGCGATGACGACCAAGAGGCCGATGACGCGTCGTGCTGGTCGGCGGTGGGGCACGCCACCATTGAAGCGCAGCGTGGCGTTGCCGGCGCGTATGTGGTTTTCGATACGCCGGCGATATGCGCCGGCGTTAGCCTCGGAGCATGCGCGTGTTGCTCGTCGAGGACGAGCCCCTCATGGCGGGCGCGATCCGCGATGGCCTCCGCCTGGAGGCGATCGCGGCGGACGTCGCCGGCGACGGTGACACCGCCCTGGAGCTGCTGAGCATCAACGCCTACGACATCGCCGTCCTCGACCGGGACGTTCCCGGGCCCAGCGGCGACGAGATCGCCAAGCGGATCGTCGCCTCCGGGAGCGGGATGCCGATCCTCATGCTCACCGCCGCCGACCGTCTCGACGACAAGGCCACCGGGTTCGAGCTCGGCGCCGACGACTACCTCACGAAGCCGTTCGCGCTCCAAGAGCTCGTGCTCAGGCTCAGAGCACTCGACCGCAGGCGTGCACACCACAGGCCGCCCGTGCGGGAGATCGCCGGTCTGCGGGTGGACCCGTTCCGCCGAGAGGTCTACCGCGACGGCCGCTACGTCGCGCTGACCCGCAAGCAGTTCGCCGTGCTCGAAGTCCTCGCCGCTGCCGAAGGCGGTGTCGTCAGCGCCGAAGAGCTCTTACAGCGAGCATGGGACGAGAACGCAGACCCGTTCACGAACGCCGTGCGGATCACCGTCTCGGCACTGCGCAAGCGCCTCGGCGAACCCTGGATCATCGCCACCGTGCCCGGGGCCGGGTATCGCATCGACACCGGCCGCGAGGGAGGAGAGCGTGGATAGGGCCCCTGGGTTGAGCGTTCGCCTCAAGCTCACCCTCAGCTACGCCGGGTTCCTCATGGTCGCTTGCGGCCTGCTGCTCGCGGTCGTGTGGGTGTCCCTCCTGCGATACATACCCGACGAGGTGATCTTCGGCCTCCCGTGGATCCCACCCATCCGCTCCGACCCCCTGAACGGCTTCAGCTTGCCCTTCGTCATCGTGCTCGCATTCCTGCTGGTGTTCGGTCTGCTGGGAGGGTGGCTGCTCGCCGGCCGGATGCTCGCCCCCCTGGACCGCATCACGGACGCCACGCGCACGGCTGCCACCGGATCGCTCGCCCACCGCATCCGGCTACCGGGCCGCAGCGACGAGTTCCGCGAGCTCGCCGACGCCTTCGATGCCATGCTGTCGCGCTTGGAAGCGCATGTCGACGAACAGCAGAGGTTCGCGGCCAACGCCTCCCACGAGCTGCGGACCCCGCTGGCGATCACGCAGACGCTTCTCGACGTCGCCCGCAACGATCCAAGTCGCGGCTCCGACGAACTGGTCGACCGCCTCCACTTCGTCAACACCCGAGCGATCGACCTCACCGAAGCGTTGCTCGTGCTCAGCCGCGCCGACCAGCGGTCCTTCGGCCGAGAACACGTCGACCTGTCCCTCATAGCGGAGGAAGCCACCGAGACGCTGCTCCCCTTCGCGGAGGAGCGCGGCGTCGCCATCGAGACCTCGGGCGACGCGACCACCACCATCGGCTCATCCGCGCTCCTGCTGCAGATGGCGACCAACCTCGTGCACAACGCGATCGTCCACAACCTGTCCGAGCACGGCACCGTGTGGGTCGCCACCAGCGTCGACTCCGAGAGCGCGGTGCTCACGGTCGAGAACACCGGCGAGAAGCTGACCTCACACTTTGTCTCCACGCTCGACGAGCCGTTTCTTCGCGGCACCGGGCGCATACGCACCGACCACGCGGGCGTCGGCCTCGGCCTGGCGATCGTGAAGAGCATCACCGAGGCCCACGACGGAACCCTCACCCTCGCCCCGCGGGACGAGGGCGGGCTCCGCGCCACGGTGCAACTCCCCGCCGGCTGAACGATCGTCAGTGGCCGCGCTTGGCGCAGCGGGGCCGGCCGTGCCCGTTCGTCCGCGGGGCACAGACGGTGATCACCACGCGCTGGTAGCGCGTGATCGAGGGAGTTCCGTCGTCCTTCGCGTCGAGGATCACGTGGATCGTGTCCCCCGGCGCCGCGTCGTCCGGGACGGTCAGCGACGCGTGGCGGCTGTTCGCGCCGTGGATCGCTACCTGGCCGGCGTAGCTGTCGGCCTCGTGGTACTGCCACCAGCGGAGGTCGACGGCGTCGCCGTCGGGGTCGAACGCGAAGGCTCCCAACCGGAGGGGCCGGCCGGGCGCCGCGGAGATGTCGCGGCTCGACGCCCTGACGATCGGCGGGTGGTTGGCCCCGCGGTACCGGTCGGCGACGCCCCAGGCCACACGGGAGGCGAAGTCGTGCTGCAGGTCGACGAACCAGCGTGTGAGCGGGTAGGCGCGATCCGGCGTGAGGTAGTCACCCAGGCCGCCCGGCTCCGTGTACGGGAAGTCATCCTCGGTGTCGGTCCAGCCCGTCGCGTTCGGCGTGAAGCGACCGCCCCAGCCGCCCCACGTCGGGTCCTCGGACGAGCGCAGGCCGTTGAAGTCGAACAGGTACATGTAGGCCGGCGAGTCGCCCTCGGAGATGAAGTCGTGGACGCCGTAGCCCTCGTTCTGGTTCTCGGCCGACTCCTCGAGCATCCACCGTCGGTTCTCGTCGTCGCCCGGGGTGGGCTTGCCGTCGCGGTACGTCCGGTACTCGGCCATCAGCGGGCCGGTGCCGTCGAGCAGGTTCTCCTCCATCCACGGGGCCCGGAGGACGGTCTGGCTCGGCAGCGGCGTGACGTACGGCCACAGGTACGCGAACGACCAGAACTGGCGCTGGTTGTCGATGATCTTGATGCCCGGCCAGTTGGGGCGGATGTAGCCGTCGAGCGTCGTGTCCTGGGTGAGGATGTTGTAGAGGACGACCTTGCGGTTGATCTTCTCGACGATCCTCGGCCATGCCCGAGTGCCCTGGTACTGCTCCTGGATGGACTTGAGCGCGCGTGCCGTCGTGTTGTTGCCACCCCACGCCTGGACGTAGAGCGGGCGATCGTCGTTGTCGAGGATGACCTTCTTGATCCACTCAGACCCCGCGGTGACCTGCGTCATCTCGCCGACGTTGGTGATGTTCCCGATCTTGTAGAGGGAGCGGAGCTTGTCCGCGGTGGGGTAGCCGGCCGCGTGCCGGGCCAGGTTCGGCCGGATCTGCGCGTAGTGGTCGAGGTACCGGTCGACCCACTCGGTGCCGGTCCACCGGTAGGGCGCGACGTCGCCGCCGTTGCCGGCGTAGTGGTACGTCGAGGCCGTGTAGATGATGCCGGCGGTGTCGAACTCGTTCGAGTAGTAGAGGTAGCGGATGAACGAGTCCATGTCGTCGACCTCGCCGTCCTGCGTGATGATCACGCGCGGCTTGTCCGACGAGCCCTTGTGCGCGCCGTTGGCGGCGGCGCGACCCGGAGCGAACGCGGCTGCCGCCAGGCAGGCGAGGATGAGTGCGGCGACCGTCGCCGCAGGTCGTCGCGATACGTCAAGCGTCATGTGAAGTCCCCTGGAGAGATGAAGATCCGGGCTCGGCACCCGCCGCCCGAGGAGGAGGTGGGCGACGGGTGCCGTTGCCGGTTAGGACGTCTTCTCGAAGACGCCGAACTGGTCGGCGTTGTCCTTGGTGACCAGCTCGCAGTCGATCGACTGCTTCTCCGGCTTGCTGGCCTTGCCGTTCTTGATGAACTCGTCGGCCTGCTCGACCGCCATCTCGGCGATCAGCGCGGCCGGCTGCAGGACCGTCGCGTGGGCGTCGCCCTTCTTGATCGCGGAGATGACGTCGGGGCTGCCGTCGAAGCCGACGACGGGCACGTCGACCTTGGCGGCCTTGAGCGCCGCGACCGCGCCGAGGGCCATCGTGTCGTTGCCGGCGATCACGCCGTCGATGTCCTTGTTGCGCTGGAGGATCGTCTCCATCTTCGTGAACGCCTCCTGCTGATCCCAGTTGGCGCTCTGGCGTGCGACCTCCTTCATGGCCGGGACCTGGCCGATCACGTCGGCGTAGCCCTTGGACCGCACGCCGGCGTTGGTGTCGGACTCCTTGCCGACGAGCTCGACGTACTTGCCCTTGCCGCCCAGCGCCTTGACGAACTCCTGCGCCCCGAGCTGGGCGCCCTGGGAGTTGTTGGAGACGATCTGCGCGGTGGCGACGCCGGTCGCGTTGATCTCGCGGTCGATCAGGAACACCGGGATGCCGGCCTCCTTGGCCTTCTTGACGGGGCCGATGGAGGCGTCGGCGCCGGCGTTGTCGAGGATGATCGCCTTCGCCTTGCGGGAGATGGCGGCGTCGATCAGCTCGCTCTGCTTGTTCGGGTCGTCGTCATGGGACGCCACGGAGGTGTCGTAGCCGAGCTCCTCCGCCTTGGCCTTCGCCGCGTCGGCCTCGGCCTTGAAGAACGGGTTGTCGACGGCCGGGGTGATGATCGCGACCAGGCCGCCGGCCTCACCGCCTCCGCCTGAAGCGGCCTTGTCGGAGCTCGAGCTCTCGTCGTCGCCGCCGCAGCCGGCGACGGCGAGCGTGGCCGCGGTCGCCAACGCGACGAGCAGCTTGCGTGTGTGGGCGTGGAACATCAGGATCCTCTCCTCGTTGCTGCTGTGGTGGGAATTGCTGTTCAGGCCGCGGCGGCCTGGGGCTTGTCGGGCAGGCTGCTGGCGGCGGCGACGGCTGCGCCGCGGCTCTGGATGCGCTGCTGGCTCTGATCGAGGATCACCGCGAGGATGATCACCGCGCCCTTGATCACGATCTGCCAGAACGTCGAGACGCCGAGGATCACGAGGCCGTCGGCCAGGAAGCCGATGACGAACGCGCCGATCAGCGCGCCGCGGACGTTGCCGCGGCCGCCCGCCAGCGAGGTGCCGCCGATGACGACGGCCGCGATCGCGTTGAGCTCGAACGTCTCACCGGCCTGCGGGGCGGCGGACGCCAGCTCGGACGCGATGATGAGCCCGGCCATCGCGGCGCAGAGGCCGGAGATCATGTACACGCGCCGCTTGACGCGGTTGACCTTCACCCCGGCCAGCTCGGCGGCGCGCTCGTTGCCGCCGATCGCATAGACCCAGCGTCCGAAGGGCGCCTTGCGGGTCAGGAACGTCGCGACGGCGGCGAACAGCACCATGAGCCAGATCGAGACGGGGATCGTGAGGATCTCGCCGCTGCCGAGGAAGTCGAAGCCGGTGTTGCCCAGCGCCTCGCTGCCGCCGAGGTTGGGGTAGGTCTCGCCGCCCGAGATCAGAAGGGCGACGCCACGGGCGACGTAGAGGACGCCGAGCGTGGCGATGAAGGGCGCGACGCCGAAGCGCGTGACGAGCGTCCCGTTGATCGCCCCGACGCCCGCTCCGACGGCGAGCACGATGACGATCACCGCCCACACGGGCGGGAAGATCCGCACGTCGAGGAATCCGATGGTCAGCCCTTCGAGCAGCACGCCGGCGATCACGCCCGCGAGCCCGACGATCGAGCCGACCGACAGGTCGATGCCGGCGGTGAGGATCACCATCAGCATCCCGATGGCGAGGATCGCGTTGATCGCGACGTGCCTCGTCATCGTGACCAGGTTGTCCCAGGTCAGGTAGGAGTCCGACAGGATCGAGAAGACGATGATCAGGACGATCAGCGCGATGAACGCGCGCAGCTCGAGGACGAGGTTGAAGGCCCGCAGCCGGCGTCCCTCGGCGGTCGCGGGCAGGTTGGCGGCGGAGGGTGCCTCGACGGTCGGGGCGCTCATCGGACCGACTCGCCTCCGTTCGGCTGGATGGTCGCTTCCGATGCCGCCATGACTTCCTCTCTCGTTGCCGTCCCTCGCCGGAACTCGGTGACGATGCGTCCCTTGGACATGACGAGAAGGCGGTCCGGGACGTGGAGTGCCTCCTCGAGCTCCGAGGTCGCGAACAGGACCCCCAGGCCGCGCTTGGCCTGCTCGGTCATCAGCTCGAAGATCTCGGCCTTGGCGCCGACGTCGATGCCGCGGGTCGGCTCGTCGAGCAGCAGGACGCGCGGCTCGGTCAGCAGCGCCTTGCAGAGCACGACCTTCTGCTGGTTGCCGCCGCTGAGCGAGCCGATCGGCGCCTGCGGCCCGCTCGCCTTGACCGTGACGGTCTTCATCATGCGGGTGATCGCCGCGCTCTCACGGTCGTCGGACACCCACGCCCCGCGCACGTACTGCCACAGGCTCGCCAGCGTCATGTTCTGGCCGACGGACATGGGCTGGACGAGACCGTCGCGCTGACGGTCCTCCGGGACGAGGGCGATGCCGAGGTCCAGGCGCTGGTGGATCGAGGTCCGCTCGATCGGCCGCCCGTCGAGCAGCACGCGGCCGTCGGCGGCGGCGACTCGTCCGGCCAGCGTCTCGAGCAGCTCGGTGCGGCCCGCTCCCATCAGCCCGTAGAGGCCGACGATCTCGCCGGCCCGCACGGTGAGCGTGACGTCGTCGACGAGGCGGCGGCCCGGGTTGACCGGGTCGGCGACGATGAGCCCTTCGACCTCGAGCCGGGGCTCGCGCGCCTCTGAGTGCTCGTCGGGGAACAGGTCGTCCGGGTTGCGGCCGACCATCTTCTCGATCACCCAGGTCGTGCCGACGTCGTCGGCCGCGGCCTCGGCGACGAGCGATCCGTCGCGGAAGACGACGACGCGGTCGGCGATCTCGAGCGCCTCTTCGATGTGGTGGGAGATGTAGACGATCGCCACGCCGCTCGCGGTCAGCTCGCGGATGACGCGGAACAGCACGTCGACCTCGGCCACGCTGAGCGCCGACGTCGGCTCGTCCATGATCAGCATCCGCGCCTCCTGCGCCAGGGCGCGGGCGATCTCGACGATCTGCTGCTGGCCGACGCGGAGGTCGCCCACCGGCGTCTCGGAGTCGAGCGGCTCGTCGAGGCGCTCCATCAGCGTCGCCGTGATCTCGCGCTCGCGCTGCTGGTCGACCATCACGCCGTTGCGCAGGCGCTCGCGGGCCATGAACACGTTGTCCGCGATGCTCAGGTTGGGGAAGAGGCTGAGCTCCTGGTGGATGATCGCGATGCCGCGGTCGGCGGCATCCCGGGGCCCCTTGATCTCGACGGGCTCGCCGTCGAGCTCGAGCGTGCCGGTGGTGGGCGCCTCGATGCCGGCGAGGATCTTCATGAGCGTCGACTTGCCGGCGCCGTTCTCGCCGAACAGGGCGGTGACCGTGCCGGGGGTGACGTCGAAGTCGACACCGCGCAGGGCGTGCGTGGCGCCGAACACCTTGTTGATGCCCCGCGCGCGCATGATGGGCTCGGTGGCGACGCTCATGACGCCGCCTCGAGCTTCACCGGGGTGATCGTCACGACGGTCGGCGCCAGGTAGGCGAAGGCTCCGAGGACCTTGACCTTCTTGCCCTCCAGGCCGGCCGGGTCGACGCCCTTGAGCACCTGGGACTTCACCTGGTTGTTGAGCGCGGTCGCCGCGTCGGCGTACTCGACCTGGTTGAGGAACTGGCCGAACTCGATGAAGCCGACCGCGTCGCGGATCGCCGTGCCCGGGAGCGCCGGGCCGACCTGGACCGAGACGGTCGTGTCCTTCGGGACGCCCTTGACCTTGATGGGCAGCGTGCCGTCCTTGGCCTTGCCGGCGACCCCCTCGGCGGTGACCGGGAAGGCGTAAGGGCTGTTGCCGGCGCGCTTGCCGTACTGCTCGCCGGCCGCGTCGGCGTCCTCGGCGAGCGCGGCCGCGAGCTTGGGCAGGGGCTGCGCGTTCTCCTCGAGCGTGGCGACGGCCTTCGGGAAGGTCTTCTCGCCGTACTGCTGCGGGTCGAAGGCGGGCCGGCCGCCGCTGGTGAGCGGCTCGTCGGGGTCCTTGTAGGTCGTGTCCAGCGCCATCGCCACCACGACCACGACCACCAGCGCCGCGCCCACCAGCCGCGCGGTGACCTTGCGGCGCGGGCGGCTGCGCGGGGCCTCGGCGGCGGCCGTGCTCATCGCGCGGCCTCCGTCGGGACCGGGCCGAGCAGCAACTCGGTGAGGATCGCCTGCGCGGCCAGCGCGTCCTGTTCCGCCTGGGCCTGCTTGAGCGCGTCGAGATCGATGCGGTCGAGCGCCGCGTCGATGGCGCGGATCGTGTTGATGCTCGTGCGCGCGGCCTCGACGGGGTCCTCGCGGAAGGGGAACTGGTCGAGGAAGATCGGCTCGTCCCAGCCGATCTTGCGGACCTCGAGGAAGAACTCGAGCGTCTCGATGAGGTGGATCGAGCCGACCGTGAGGTCGTCGTCCCACTCGCGCCAGTTGTCGTTGACCTCGATCGTGTAGAGACGGCCGTGCTCGTGGACGAGCGACAGCACGTCGGCGGGCGCCTCCTTGGCGAACAGCGAGTGGCCGAGGTCCATCACGATGCCGACGTCGTCGCGGCCGGTCTGCGCGATGCCGAGCAGCGTGCGCGCCGCCGTCGACCAGCTCAGGTGCGTGCGCGGCTCCTTGGCCTTGTACTCGATCGCGACGCGGACGCCCTCGTCCATCTCGGCGACGGTCCGCACGCCGTCGACCGCGAGCTTCCACAACTCGCGGTAGTCGGCCTGGAAGGGGTAGTCGAAGCCGTCTTGGCCGGGCCAGAGCTTCACCGTCGGCGCGCCGAGCTGCTTGGCGGCGTCGACGCCCTCCCCGCAGATCTGCAGCGCGCGGCTGCGGACGGCCGGGTCGGGATTGGTCAGCGCGCCCCGCACGAACTCGCGCGTGTAGATGTGCGGCGTGATCGTCGTCGCGCGGAGGCCGGCGTCGCGCAGCGCCCGCCCGACGTCCTCGACGGTGATGTCGGGGTGCGAGAACGGATAGTTGACGTCGAGCGCCTCGAGGTGGCCGACTTCTACCGGCGCGCTCGATGGCCTCGAGCGTGCTCACCTCCGGCCCGTACGCGTCGGTCGCGTAGCGATCGACGAACTGCCCGAACATCCACAGCCCAGCTCCGAACCTCATATCCCTCTCCTCCTCAGCCTGCATATCTATTCACTACTGAATGCAGACGCCTCGATGTCTAGCGTCTGCGCCTGCGAATTTCAAGCCGTCGTGCGGCGCGGGTGCTCGCTCGGCTCTCGTGTGCGCGCGCGGGACACCGCCGCGTGCCAATGGGCGATCCGCCGGCGCCGCGAGGGCTCGGCCTCTTCGGGCGCGTACTCCTCCCCGGAGCGGTCGAACGCCTCGAGCGAGCTCTGATCCCAATAGCCGGCGCCGATGCCGGCGAGATGGGCCACGCCGAGGGCCGAGAGCTCGCGCGCACGGGCGACCTGCACCCGGCGGCCGCTCGTGTCCGCCTGCAGCTGCATGAGGACGCGGTTGGCGGTCGGGCCGCCGTCGGCCAGCAGCGTCTGGACGGGCGCGACCTCGCGGTGCACCGCGGCGACGACGTCCTCGACCTGGAAGGCGATCGACTCCAGTGCGGCTCTCGCGAGCTGGGGCGCTCCGGTGCCGAAGGTGAGCCCGGAGAAGAGCCCGACCGCCTCGTCGTCCCACCACGGCGCGCCGAGGCCGCCGAACGCGGGGACGAGGTGCACGCCGTCGCTGCTCGGCGCGGCCTGCTGCGCGAGGGCCTCGGGCGAGGTGCCCAGGACCCCGGCC
This sequence comes from uncultured Solirubrobacteraceae bacterium, assembly GCA_963723395.1. GTDB lineage: Bacteria > Actinomycetota > Thermoleophilia > Solirubrobacterales > Solirubrobacteraceae > DATFQI01. The sequence goes on from CAVRQL010000023.1 coordinate 110,778, forward strand.
AGCCAGGTGAGCGTCGCGCCGCTGGCGCGGATGTTGCCCTCGACGGCGTGCCTCGGCGCCCCGTCGTCCCAGGCGATCGTCGCGCACAGCGCCTCGGATCCCTGGTCGGGCAGGCGACCGAGGCTCATGATCGACGACCCGGTTCCGTACGTGGCCTTCACCTGCCCGGGCCGCCAGCCGGCGTGGGCGAACAGGGCGGCGTGCGAGTCGCCCATCACCGCGTGCACCGGGATCCCGTCGCGCAGGGGAGGAAGGTCGCGGACGGCCGGGAACGGCCCCGCGGAGGAGACGATCTCGGGCAGGACGTCCTCCGGGACCCCGAACAGCTCCAGCAGCTCGGGATGCCACTCGCAGGTCTTGATGTCGAGCAGCTGGGTGCGCGAGGCGTTGCCGACCTCGATCAAGTGGTCGCCGCCCAGGCGGCTCAGCAGCCACGAGTCGACGGTGCCCAGGCACAGCTCACCGCGCCGGCTGCGCGCACGGTCGGGATCGTGGGCGTCGAGCAGCCAGGACGCCTTCGGCGCCGAGAACATCGGATCGAGGGGCAGGCCGCTGAGTGCGCGCACGCGCTCGCCGGCGCCTTCGCCGCGGAGCCGGGCGCAGTGCGGCGCCGTCCGCCGGTCCTGCCAGCTCAGCAGCGGTCCGACCGGCGCGCCGCCGGCGCGCTCCCACAGCACGAGCGACTCGCGCTGCGTGCTCAGCCCGACGGCGGCGACGGCCGCGCCGTCCTGCCCGTCCAGGCACAGGGCGACGGCCGTGCGGACGCTGTCCCAGATCTCCGTCGCGGACTGCTCGACCCAGCCGGGCTGTGGATGCGCCTGGCCGACGGGCGCCGATCCGCGGGCGACGATCTGCCCCGCGGCGTCGACGAGCAGCGCCTTCGTGGCGCTCGTCCCCTGGTCGATCGCGAGCAGCATCTGCTCACACGGTGCGCGCGGCGACCACGGCCTGCGCGGCGCGGACGATGCCGTCGACGTTGAGCCCGAAGTGGTCGAGCAGGTAGGAGGCGCTGCCGGTGGGGGCGAACTCGCCGCGGATGCCGAGCATCCGCATCGGCACCGGCTGGTGCTCGACGACGAGCGCGGCGACGGCGGCGCCGAGCCCGCCGCTGAGCGTCGCCTCCTCGGCGGTGACGATCGCCCCGGTCTCCCGCGCCGCGTCGAGGACGGCCTGCTCGTCGAGCGGGTCGACGAAGGCGGTGTTGATGACCCGCGCGCCGATCCCCTCCTCGCGCAGCCGCTCGGCGGCGTCGAGCGCGCGCGACACCATCGTGCCGATGGCGATGATGGTGACGTCGTCGCCATCGGTGAGCTGGACGCTCGTGCCCGGGCCGAACGCCGCGCCGTCGGGGGTCACGTCCGGGACCTTGTAGCGCGGGATGCGCATGTACACCGGGCCGGCGCCGGTCGCCGCCCAGCGGACGGCGGCGCGCGTCTGGGCGCGGTCGGCCGGCACCACGACCTTGAGGTTGGCGATGGCGCGCGTCCACGAGAGGTCCTCGATCGAGTGGTGCGTCGGACCGAGCTCGCCGTAGGCCATTCCCGGGCTCTGGCCGCACAGGACCACGGGGACATCGCTGTACGCCGCGTCGGCCTTGATCTGCTCGAGCGCCCGCCCGGTGAGGAACGGCGCCGCGGCGGAGATGAACGCCACTAGCCCACCATTGGCCAGGCCGGCGCCCACCCCGACGAGGTCCTGCTCGGCGATGCCGACGTTGACGAGGCGGTCGGGGAAGGTCTCGCGGAAGCCGACCAGGTTGCTCGAGCCGACGGAGTCGTTGCACACCGCCACGATCCGGTCGTCCTCGTGGGCGAGCTCGATGAGCTGCTCGGCGAACGCCTTGCGGCAGTCGTAGGTCTGGGCGTCGCTGGTGAGCGGGGCGGTCATCGCGAAAGCTCCTCGAGAGCGGCTTGCACCTGGTCGGCGGTCGGCACCTTGTGATGCCACTCGACGCGGTCCTCGATGAACGAGACGCCCTTGCCCTTGATCGTGTTGGCGATCACGGCGACGGGCTTGCCGGTGGTCGACGGGACGAACGCGTCGAGCAGCGCACCGTAGTCATGCCCGTCGATCTCCCGGACCTCCCATCCGAAGCTCTCCCACTTGGCGGCGAACGGCTCCAGGCGCTTGGTCTCCTCGGTGCGAGCGCCCTGCTGCAGGCGGTTGCGATCCACGATCGCTGTGATCGAGTCGAGCTCGTAGTGGGGAGCGGTCATCGCGGCCTCCCAGTTGCTGCCCTCCTGGCTCTCGCCGTCGCCGAGCACGACGAAGGTGCGCCAGGAAGCTCCGCGCAGCTTGGCCGCGAGCGCGCATCCGACGGCCACCGGGAAGCCATGGCCGAGTGGCCCGGTGTTGGTCTCCACGCCCGGCACCTTCTTGCGGTCGGGATGCCCGTTGAGCATCGACAGCGGCGCCATGAAGGTCGAGAGCTCTTCGCGGGGGAAGAACCCGCACCGCGCGAGCGTCGCGTAGAGCGCCGCCGAGCAGTGGCCCTTGCTGAGCACGAAGCGGTCGCGGTCAGGTCGATCGGGATGCTCGGGGTCGACGTTGAGGACGGCCCCGAACAGCGTCACGAGGATGTCGGTGACCGAGAGATCGCCGCCGATGTGACCGAGCTGAGCGGAGTCGATCATCGAGACGATGTCGCGCCGCACGGCGGCCGACGTCTCGGCGAGCGCGGCGACCTGCTCGTCACGGGACGCGCCTTGCAGCGTCTGACGCGATTCGGCGTAGGCCGCTGCGGCATGCGGGTCCGCTACGAGCATGACCCACCCCGCATGACGTCTTCCCGGCCTCGCATTCGCTCCCCCTCGGATCGAATAGATATTCACTAACGATTGGCTAGTCATCCGAAACGTATCGAACGACGCGCTCCCGTCAAGAGGCGAAGTCAGAAATCTGCGTGGCCCGGCGGACCGGGCGAGGGGTTCAGCCGGTGATGTCGGCCGCCGCGTCGGCGATCAGCCGCTCGGCGGTCAGGTGGTCCGTCACGAGGACGTTGACCCACTTGCCGAGGACCGCGCCCCGGATAGCGTCGTACTTGCGCTCGCCGCCGGCGACCCCGACGGAGCGGTCGATGTTGCGCAGTTGCTCGAGCGTGATGCCGATCACGCGGCGGTCCACGTCGGAGGCCACGGGGCGGCCCTCCGCGTCGAAGAACCGCAGGCACACGTCGCCGACCGCGCCCTTTCGCCCGAGCGCCTCGAGCTCCTTCTCGGAGAAGATGTTGCCGCTGCTCTGGAGCACGCTCGAGGGCTCGAGGGCGCCGATCCCCACTAGGGCCAGGGTGAGGTCCTCCAGCGCGTCCATCGCCTCGCGCACGTACTGGTCGTCCATCAGCGCCTCTCGCGCCTTCGCCGAGGCTGCGACACCGGGCGCCAGCAGGAACGTGGGCGTGGCGCCGGTCATCTCGGCGAAGCGCTGGTTGAGCCGCGCGGCGTGGCCGGCCGCCGCCGGGTTGCCGACACCGCCGACGAGCTGCACGACGCGATCGGCCGCGACACGCGACGTGCGGCGCATGGCCTCGACGGCCGCCAGCAGGGTCGCGCTCCACGACGACAGGCCGACGATGTCGCCCCCGGTCAGCGACGCCTCGAGATAGGCCGCGGTGCTCACGCCGAGCTCGTAGGCGATCCCCTCCTCGGAGGTGTTGAAGCACTCGACCACGACCGCCTCGCGCAAGCCGTACGCATGCTCGAGGCCTTCCTCGAGCCCGGTGCGGACGCCATGGGGGACGACGACCATCGTCCGCACGATCCCCTCGGCCTGGGCCTGCTTGAGCAGACGCGAGACCCGGGCCTGGGAGATGTGCAGGCGGCGCGCGATCTCGGGCTGCAGGACGCCGTGCTCGTGGTACAGCCGGGCCACCTTGGTCATCAGGCGCAGTTGCTCGTCGCGGCGTCCGCGTGGACCGCCGAAGGCGCGAGCGGGTTCCGGAGTCGCCACGGCGGCCATTGTAGGTGTGCGTTCGGACCGCATAAATATTCAATAGCGACTGTACTTGACGAGCGCGCTACGTTGACGAAACTCACAACCGGGAGGGGAGTGATGTCGCTCAGTTCAACGCGAGCTTGCACGCCGCGCAGGCTCGGCTTGGCGCTCGTCTGCTCGCTCGTCGTCGCGCACCATCGGCGCCGCGTCGGCCGAGGCCCACCAGCGCAGCCGCGAGAAGCCACGGACGGTCGTCACGACCGACATGGAGCAGGACGACCTCGCGTCGCTCATCCGCTACCTGCTCTACACGAACGACGTCGACACGCAGGGGCTGGTCTATACGAGCGGCCGGTACCACTGGGCCGGCGACGGCAAGGGAACGGAGTTCTTCCTCCCTGACCGCGAGTACACGACACCGCAGACGTCGTGGCGCTGGACCGGGACGCGCACGATCCAGGACCAGGTCCTGACGGCGTACGCGCGGGTGTATCCGAACCTGCGCGGCCACGACCGCGACTACCCCACTCCGCGTGAGCTGCTCGCGAAGGTGAAGGTCGGCAACATCGAGTTCGAGAACTCCATGGACCGCGACAGCGCGGGCTCCGACCTGATCAAGCGGCTGCTCCTGGACGGGGATCGCCGGACGCTCTACCTCCAGGCGTGGGGCGGCACCAACACGATCGCGCGGGCGCTCAAGTCGATCGAGGACCAGTACTCCGGGTCGCGCCATTGGGCGCGCATCAAGGCCCAGATCTCTCGGAAGGCGGTAATCCTCGCGAGCGGCTTCCAGGACCTGACGTACGAGCAGTACATCGCCCCCAACTGGCCGCAACTGCGGGTGGAGAACCTGCAGGCGGGATACGCCACCTGGGGGTACAACTGCAATTTCGGCGGCGTGGGCAACGTCCGCGGCCTGCCGGCCGACCGGCAGTACTTCCAGGGCGCATGGACCAAGGCCAACATCCAGGTGGGGCCGTACGGCTCGCTCTACCGCTCCTGGCTCGACGGTCAGTCGATGCCGGGCGATCAGCTCGACATCTTCGGCGATCCCGAGAAGGCGAAGACCGGCTGGTGCCCGCCGCTGGAGCCCTACGACTTCCTTTCCGAGGGCGACAACGTGGCGTTCAACCCGCTGCTCGACACGGGCATCGACGTTCCGGAGGACCCGACGCTCGGCGGTTGGGGCGGCCGACTGCAGCAGGACACCACGAGCCCTGACCTCTGGACGCTCGTACCGACCGAGAAGGACGAGACCGGGCGTGACGTCGCGAACTACACGACGCTCCGCTGGGCGGGGGCCGCGCAGAACGACTTCGCCGCGCGGATGCGGTGGACGCTCACGCCGAGCTTCCGTGCGGGCAATCATGCGCCACGGGTCGGCATCGTCCCTGCACGGCACGGCAAGAAGGTCCGTCCCGGCGAGACGCTGCGCCTGCGGGGCTACGGCTGGGACCCGGATCGCGACGCGCTCGGGTTCGCGTGGTGGCAGTACCGCGAGGAGGGCACGTACCCCGGGCTCGTCGAGCTCGGTGCGCCGAGCCGCCGCTCGACCACCGTCACGATCCCCGAGGACGCAGAGCCGGGGCAGACGATCTCGCTGATCCTGCAGGTGACCGACGACGGGACGTTCCCGCTCACCCGGTACGCCCGCGTGATTCTCAGGGTCGCCTGAAGCAACGGCGGGCCCGGGGCCTTGGCCCCGGGCTCCCCGACCGGAAGAATCCACAGGATGCGCTCCGCGGATCACGAGCCGGCGGGGAGGCTCAAGTCGGTGAACGTCGGCATGCCGAAGGACGTGTCGTGGCAGGGGAAGACGGTGTTCACCGGCGTCTTCAAGGACCCCGTGACCGGGCCCCGCCGCGTGCGCAAGTTGAACGTCGATGGCGACGGCCAGGGCGATCGCGCCGGCCACGGCGGCGAGCAGCGGGCGGTGTTCGTCTACCAGACCGACTCCTACCGCTACTGGGAGCGAGAGCTCGGCCGGGACGACTTCGTCGACGGGCAGTTCGGCGAGAACTTCACGGTCGAAGGGCTGAGCGACGCCGAGGTCTGCATCGGCGACCGCTACCGGATCGGGACCGCCGTCTTCGAGGTCACGCAACCCCGCGTGACCTGTTACCGCGTCGGCATCCGCCTGAACGACCCGCGCATCCCGGCGTTGCTCGTCTCACACCGCCGCCCCGGGTTCTACTTCCGGGTGCTCGAGGAGGGCGACGTCGAGGCGGGAGACGAGATCGTCAAGCTCGCGTCCGGTCCGGAGCAGATGACGGTCGCGGAGATCGACGCGCTCCTCTACCTCCCCGGGCACCCGCGCCAGCAGTTGCTCCGGGCGCTGCGCATCCCCGCCCTCAGCCCGGGCTGGCAGGCGTCGTTCAACGCGCTGATCGAGGGAGAGCGCGGCGGCGGCAACGCGGGCCTGGTCGCAACGAGCCCTCCGCCGGCCTGGGCCGGGTTCCGCCCGCTGACGGTCACAGGTATCGAGCGCGAGAGCGACTCGATGATCTCCATCAGCGTCGAGGATCCCGACGGCGAGCCGCTCCCTGCCGCGGACCCCGGCCAGTACCTCACGCTGCGACTCCGGCCCGACGATCAAGAGCGGTCGGTGCTGCGCAACTACTCCCTGTCGGGACGGCCCGGCGCCGGCGCCTACCGGTTCACCGTCAAGCGCGAGGAGCAGGGCGTCGCCAGCGGCTACCTGCACACTCGGGTGGCGGTCGGAGACCGGCTCGAGGTCGGTGCGCCGCGAGGCACCTTCATCCTCGCCGAGACCCCCGCGCCCGTACTGCTGATCAGCGCCGGCATCGGCGCGACGCCGGTCCTGGCCATGCTCCACGCCCTGGCGACGGAGCATTCCAGCCGAGAGATCTGGTGGCTCCACGGCGCACGCAGCAGCCGCGACCAGCCCTTTGCGGCCGAGGCGCGCGCGCTGCTCGCCTCGCTCCCGAACGTGCGGCGCCACGTGTGCTTCAGCCGCCCGGGCCCGGACGATCTCGAAGGTCGCGACTTCGACGACGCGGGCCGACTCACGCCTTCCCTGCTCGCCGAGCTCGAGCCACCGCGGGACGCCGAGGCGTACCTCTGCGGGCCGACACCGTTCATGGAGGAGATCAGCGCCGGTCTGGCCTCGATCGGCCTCGGCGCCGGCCAGATCCACACCGAGCCGTTCGGGCCCGCGCCCGGCCAGACTCCGGGCATCGCAGCCACGCCCACGCGGACGCCCCATCCTCCCTCGGGCGAACCCGGGAGCGGCCCGACGATCGAGTTCGCGCGCAGCAACCTCGCGATCCCGTGGAGCGACGACTACGCCTCCCTGCTCGATCTCGCCGAAGCGTGCGACGTGCCCGTCCGCTGGTCGTGCCGGACCGGCGTCTGCCACAGCTGCGAGACGACGCTCATCGCGGGCACGCTCGCCTACGACCCCGACCCGGTCGAGCCTCCCGCCGACGGCAGCGCGCTCATCTGCTGCTCGCGCCCGCGCGACGACGTGGTGCTCGACCTCTGAGCCGGGAACGACCAGCGTCGCCGGATACCCGGACCAGGCCAAATCCTGTGTCCCGACCAGAGCTCCCTGGGATGCTTTGGTGCGTGCCCTGGATTCCCGAGCTGTTCTCCGAAGACCGTCCTCCAACGGATACTGGACGAGCGCCGACACGAGCACCTGGCGGCGGTGCCGTACTTCGATGGCCTGATGACCGGGGAGATCGACGCGCTGCTCGGGTCGTTCGCCGGGGAGCCCGAGTTGCATCACCCGGTGCGCGGGCGCATCAAGGGCGCCGCCGCGTTCGAGCGGTTCGTCGACGACACCAGGGCGGCGTGCTGATGGCCGCCGAGCCGACGTCACCGCCAGGACCAACGTCGCCGTGCACCGGAGTTCGCCGACCGGCGACGCACCGGCGTCATCGTCGACGGCGCGCTCGAGGACGGCTGCTTCGCCTCCGACTTCACCTGGGCGGAGATCCGCACGCTGCGAGCGGTCCAGCCGCTGCCCGAGCGCTCGCGCGGTTCAACGGGCGCTTCCGCATGCCGACGCTGCAGCAGTCATCGAGCTCGTCAAGCGCGAGTCCAGGCGCTCCGGCCGCCGCGTCGGCATCTACCCGGAGACCAAGCACCCGACCTACCACCAGCGCCTCGGCTCCCGCTCGAGGGCCGGCTGCGTCACGTCCTGCGCGGCCCACCTGGACCGCCGCAACTCGCCGGTGTTCATCCAGTCCTTCGAGCAGTCGAACCTGAAGAAGCTCGACCGGCATGATCGACGTCCCGCTGATCCAGCTGGTGGATGCCTACGACGTCAACCCCGACGGCTCGCTCGACTACCAGCGCGCCGTTCGATCGGCCCTACGACTGGACGGTCTCGGCGACCCGCGGCTGCAGGCCGGACGTCGGCTTCGTCGCCACCGACGCCGGCCTGGACGAGATCGCGACGTACGCGGACGGCATCAGCCCGTGGAAGCGCTACATCGTGAGCACGCGAGCGGTCGACTCCAACGGCGACGGCGACATCGGCGACGAGCACTGCGACGGCAACGTCGACGAGTCCGACCGCGTCCTGCTACCGCCGCCGACCTGATACAGCGTGCGCACCGCGCGGGCTGCTCGTCCAGACCTGGACGTTCCGCGCGAGCCGAAGCGGCTCGCCGACTACCGATCCCGGTCGAGGAGTACCTGCAGTTCTCGAGCTCGGCATCGACGGGGTCTTCTACGACTTCCCGGACACCGCCGTCACCCGCGCAGCTCCTGGACCCGGGGAGGAGTAGCCGTGCGCTGACGCGCTACGGGCGCGTGCCGGCCCGCGCGAGCACGTCCTCGACCGCCTTGGCCTGGCGGCGCAGCAGCGCGCGGCCGCTCGGGTGCGGACCTGGGTCGAATCCGCCGTAGCGGCTGTCGACGATGACGATCAGGTTCCGGTCGCGGGCGAGCAGCCGGCTGCGGTACTCGCCGTCGCGCCGGTCCTGGTCCGACCACGCCTCGTCGCCGAGGCCGGCGTAGGGGGTGTCGGCGCGGAAGTGGTTGGTCTCGTCGTGACGGAGCTCGCCGAGGCTCCGCTTCGCGTTCTCCACCGCCGTGGAGTCCTTGCGCGGCGTCAGGGCGAACGTCTGCACGATGAGCCCGCGGTCGCTGCCGTCGGGTTCGAAGGTCTCCCGCCAGCTGCAGTCCGCGGGCGGGGGTAGCCCGAGGCTGCGGAACCCGAGCGACCGCAGGGTGCTCGGGCTCACGGCCTCGCAGAGGTCCACCGCCTGCTCGCTGCGCACGTCCCCTTCGGCCCAGTCCCGCTTCTGCTCGGGCACCGGCAGCGGTGTCTTCCCGGGCTGGGGCATCCGGTAGGCGGTCAGCGTGTCGTCGGTCTGGACGAGGAACAGCTCGTCGGTCCAGCCCGGGGTGAACTCGACGCCCCACGTGCCGTTCGCCTTCACGGTGCCCAGCAGGGCCTGGGCGCTCGGGTCGTCCGCCGGCGCCTGGCCGAGCACGAAGACCGCGGCGTCAGCGTTCTGGACGTCGAGGCTCTCGTTGACCGCGCCGGCGATCCCCGGGCCGCCGAGGCTCGCCGTGAGCAGGTCGTCGCCGCGCCGGCCGAGGACGAACGTCTGCTCCGGGCTGGTCGTCCAGCGCTGCTCGCCGGTGGTGACGTCGAAGCCGTAGTAGCGAGCCGTCCGGTCCAGCGGACCGGTGATGTCGTAGGACAGGACGACGGTGTCGCCGAGCACGCCCTGCAGTTGCGGCTCGTTGTCGAACGTCTTGCCGACGTAGCGGCCGAGCCGGCCGCGGCCGTCGATGTGGCGGTAGGCCCGGTGCCCGCGAACGGTCATGTCGAGCACGAGTGGATCGGCCGACACGATCCCCTCGACGTCGGTCGTCCGGCCGACCGGCGTGCGGGAGACCAACCGGCGGGAGTCGACGTCGTAGACGTCGACGGACAGCCCACGCGAGCCGAGCGGGCTGAGGACGAGCCGCCCCTCCCCGACGACCGCCCTCGCCTCCCCGGTGGGCGCCGGCGTCGGCTCCACGGGCCGTCCCGTACTCACGTCGAGGAGGCGGTAGCCCTTGTAGAACAGCGGCACCGCGACCGTGCGGCTGCCGGCGTAGAGGTCGTCGTCGTTGGCGGAGTGCGACCAGCGCCCGCCCAGGTCGCGCCGCCAGCGGAGCTTGCCGGTCTCGGCGTCCAGCAGCGCCGCGACCCGGCAGCCGCGGTCGGAGGCGAGGACCAGCCCGCCGAGCCCCTCCGGGTTGGGGGCGCGGGAGGCGCCACACACGCGCGTCGTGCCCGACGGCGGTCGCAGCGTCCAGCGCTCCTCGCCGGTGCTCACGTCGTATGCCGTCACCCGGCGGGTGCCGAGCAGCACCAGCGTGTCGCCGACCGTCCAGGTCCTCAGCTCGCCATGCGGCGTCGAGTCGAGCGTGTCGACCGGCAGCGGCTTCGACCCGCGCTGCAGGTCGGCGCTCCACGCCTTCGACAGCTCCGGGAGGCTGACCGCCTTCTTCTTCTCGGCCGGCCCGTCGCCGGCTGCGCTCGAGCCTCGCAGCACGACGACCAGCACGATCGCGACCACGACGAGCGGCACCGCGATGGCCGCCACGAGCGGCCACCCGCGCAGACGGGGGACGCTCGGCGGCATGGAAGGTTGATACCACGAGATCCGGACCGTCACGTCAGCGGCCGGGCGGACCGCGAGTGAGCGTCGCCGTATCGCCGGCGGCGACCGCCGGCGACGTTGTCCGCCGTCGGCTCGACGGCGATCGTGGCCTCGGTAGCTCGCGCCGGCGCCGTCGAGGGTTCGGCTGGTCGGCGTCGCAGCGCCTGCCTGGCGGCCGCGAGAGACCCGTCCGAGGCGCCCGGCGACGATCCGCTCGGTCGGACGCGCACCGCGCGGACCGCGCGCCGGGATCCGGCCGCCGTCCGTCACCACGACCTCGGCGAGCAGCGAGCGCCGAGACGGGCGCCGCCGCTGCCGTGCAATGCGAGGTGCGCGCCCTCCCAGCCGTCGCAGAACGGGAACACGCCCCCAGAGCGTCTCGATACGGGCAGCGGCGGCGGGTCAGCTGCGCGCACGAGCAGGCGCGCGGGCGTCCGGCCGAACCCGCGCCGTCGGTCGATGTGCTCGTGGATCGACGTCGTGTCCTCGCTGCGCCGGCCTCGACGGTGCCGGCATCACGCGGTGTGCGGAGCAGGGCGGGAGCGATTCAGGCTTCCCGCTCGCTCCTGAGCTCGATGCTCAACTGCGCCGCGTCCAGCTGGATGAGCGCCGCGTTCAGCGTGCTCGCGCCGTAGGTGCCGTCGTCGCGGACGTCGAGCAGTGCGGAGCGCTGCGCTTCGATCACCGCGACCTCGCCGTCTCCGGAGGCCGTCACCGCCACGTCTTCGAGCAGCGCGCGGATGCGTTCGCGCTCGGCGGCCACGGCCTCCGGATCGGGCTGCGCCGGCTTGACCGCTCTGATGAGCGCGGCGAGCGTGCCGCCCTGCACCACCAGGGAGGCGATGGCCACCACGAAGGCGACGAGCACGAGCGAGGAGCGGGTCGGCGCGGTCTCGGGCAGCGTCTGGGCCGCGGCGACCGTCACCGCGCCGCGCATCCCGGCCCACACGATCACCGCACCCTCGCGCCAGCCCAACGGCTCGCGGAGGAAGAACTCGATGTCGGCGCTCAGGCGCCGCAGCCGGGTGCGAATGCGCTCGATCCGGGCGGGCGATGCACGGCGGCCCTGGGGTCCTTGGCCATGGCCTCCGGATCGGACAGCCGCTCGCCCATCGCCGCGATCCGCGGGCGCATCTGCTGCCCCGGGCCGCGCGGCGCCGGCTGGCGAGCAGCAGCGGCGCGACGTACGCGGCGCGCACCAGCAGGGTCAGGCCGAGCGCGCCGATGGCGATCGCCGTCGTCCGGGCGACCCCGCCGTGGTCGTCGCGGACCTCTTCCAGGACGCCCGACAACTCAGGCCCACGAGAGGAACAGCCCGCCCTCCAGGACGAGCTCGACCGTCCGCCAGTTTGACCGAGTCCGAGAGGCGGTGGCGTGGCGACAGCATGCGCGGGGCGTCCTGGCTGGTGACCAGCCCGGCCATCACCGCCGCGACGAGACCCGAGGCGCCGAGCTGCTCGGCCGGGATGGCGGCGATGAACGGCACGGCGAAGGAGATGACCGTGTTGACCGTCGAGTCCTCGACGCGGCGGCGCACGGCGAGGTCGAGATGCCCGACCGCGAACCCGATGACGACCGCCGCGACGACCGCGAACGCGAAGTCCCCGAGCGCGCCGCCGAGCGACACCGACGCCGCCGAGCCGGCGATCGCCGTCCGCAGCAGGACGAGCGCCGTGGCGTCGTTGAGCAGGCTCTCGCCCTCCAGCACGGCGATGATCCGGCCGGTCACGCCCATGCGGCGGGCGATCGAGGTCGCGACGGCGTCGGTCGGGCTGACGATGGCGCCGAGCGCGATGCCCCAGACGAGGTCGACGCCCGGGATCGCCCACGCGAAGAAGGCGCCCAGGGCGAACGAGCTGGCGACGACCAGCACGACCGAGAGGCCGCTGATGGCGCGGAACTCGCGGCGGAAGTCCATCGTCGGCATCGAGCGCGACGCCGAGTACAGCAGCGGAGGCAGGACGCCGGTGAGGATCCACTCCGGCTCGACCTCGACGTCCGGGACGAAGGGCAGGAAGCTCGCGGCGATGCCGACGCCGACCAGGACCAGCGGGGCCGCGATCCTGAGCCGCGGCTCGAGCGCCGTCGCGGCGGCGATCGTCAGAAGGGCGATGACGGCGAGGACCAGTGCGTCCATGCCTCTTGCCTCTGCCCCGGGTCTCCACCGCTCAGACACTTAGGCAGCTGCCTAAGTGTGCGCTACGATGCGGCCCATGCCGACCGCCGACGCAGCACAGCTCGACCGGGCGTTCCACGCGCTCGCCGACGAGAGCCGCCGCGCGATGGTCGTCCGCCTGTCGCGCGGCGCGGCGTCCGTGAGCGAGCTCGCCGCACCGCTGGACATGTCGCTGCCGTCCGTGATGCAGCACCTCGACGTGCTGCAGCGCAGCGGCCTCGTGCGCTCGGAGAAGGTCGGCCGCGTCCGGACGTGCCGGCTCGAGCCCGGCCCGATGCGCACGCTCGAGCAGTGGATCGCCGAGCACCGCGCGATCTGGGAGAGGCACTTCGACCGCCTCTCCGACGTCCTCGACGACGCCTTCCCCACCGACCAAGGAGACCGCCGATGAGCATCCGCCAGCACGACTTCACGATCGAGCGACGGTTCCGCCAGACCCCGGCGCAGGCGTTCCGCGCGTTCGCGGACCCGGAGCTCAAGCAGCGCTGGTTCGGCGTGCCCGAGGGCTGGACCGACGCCAATTGGGAGCTCGACTTCCGTGTCGGCGGCAGCGAGGTGAGCGTGGGACGCGATCCGCGCGGGGCGCTGCACGAGTTCCGCAGCCGGTACCACGACATCGTCGACGGTGAGCGGATCGTCTTCGCCTACGACCTCCTGCTCGACGGGCGGCTCATCTCCGTGTCGCTGACGACCGTCGAGGTGCGGCCCGACGGCGACGGCACGCGGCTCGTCTTCACCGAGCACGGCGCGTTCTTCGACGACCTCGAGGATCCGGCGGAGCGCGAGCACGGCACCGGCCTGCTGCTCGACGGGCTCGCCGCCTTCCTCGGTGAGCAGGTCGCCGCGTGAGCCTCGCGATGCCGGACACCACCTGCCACATGTCGATCTCGCTCGACGGTTTCGTCGCCGGGCCGGACCAGAGTCGCGAGCACCCGCTCGGGAAGCGCGGAAGGGAGGTCCACGCCTGGCACCTCGGCGACGAGCGCGCCAACGAGGCCGACGAGACCGCTGCCGGCTGGCTCATGCGCCCGCGCGGCGCCTACGTCATGGGCCGCAACATGTTCGGGCCGATCCGCGGTGAGTGGGAGGAGGACTGGCGCGGCTGGTGGGGGCCCGAGCCGCCGTACCACGCACCGGTGTTCGTGCTCACCCATCACGCCCACGAGCCGATCGAGATGGAGGGCGGGACGACCTTCCACTTCGTCACCGACGGCTTCGACGCCGCCTACGCACAGGCGCGTGAGACGGCCGGCGACGACGGCGTGGACATCGCGGGCGGCGCCTCCACCGTTCGGCAGGCGCTCGTCGCCGGGGTCGTCGACGAGCTCACGCTCGACATCGCCCCGGTCCTGCTCGGGTCCGGCGAGCGGATCTTCGACGGCGTCGGATCTTTCGGGTTGGAGCCCGTCGAGGTGCTGCATTCGCCGCTGGCCACGCACATCCGCTACCGCCGGGCGAGCTGAAGGCCGGCGTCAGTCGGGCTCGCGCTTCCGCGACGACCACCATTCGGTGTCGTAGTCGATCGTCAGCTCCTCGCCCGCCTCCACGACCCGCGACGCGTAGAACTCCACGGTCTCCGCGTCGTCCTGGACGTAGTGCACGTTCGCGTCGGCCGAGTGGTTGTAGAGCATGCCGTAGCCGAGGACGAGCACCACGTGCCCGTCGTTGACCGACGAGAAGATGTAGTCGCGCAGGAGCCCCGTGACGTCGGGTCCCGGCAGCTCCAGGGTGGGGCAGCGCTCCACCAGCTCGTCTCGGCGAAGCGCCGCGTCGCGAACACGCCGCGGCCGTGGCGCCCGTGCTTGACCTCGATCCCGGATTCACGTTGGTGGTATGCCCTCGATCGCCGGGCCGGTCACGCACCGATCAAAGTCGTGCGGGTGGACGAGATGATCCGCATCGCCGGCGGGAGGCTCGAGACGCTCGACCTTCGCGGAGACGAACGCCTGCCCGCGCTCGTACTGCTCCACGAAGGGCTCGGCTCGGTGCGGCTGTGGAAGGACTTCCCGGCCGCGCTGGCCGAGGCGACCGGCGCGCGCGTGATCGCGTTCTCGCGCTTTCGGCCACGGCGACTCGGACCCGCCGCCCGGCGCTCACACCCCGCGCTTCATGCACGAGGAGGCGCAGGAGGTCCTGCCCGCAGTACTCGATGCGCTCGACGTCGCCGAACCCGTGCTCGTCGGGCACAGCGACGAGCCTCGATCGCGCTGATCCACGCCGCCGCGAACCCGGTGCGGGGAGTGGTCGCGATGGCGCCGCACGTGTTCGTCGAGCCCATGTGCCTCGCCGCGATCCGCGAGACCAGGGCCGTCTACGAGACGGGCGGGTTGCGCGAGCGCATGGCGCGCCATCACCGCGACCCCGACGCCGCCTTCTACGGCTGGAACGACGTCTGGCTGGATCCGGCGTTCCCCGGACTGGACGATCGAGGACGTCCTCCCCGACATCGCGTGCCCGCTCCTGCTGATCCAGGGCGAGCACGACCAGTACGGCACCATGGCCCAGCTCGACGCGATCGAGTCCTTCGCGGGCGGGCCCGTGGAGCGCGTGCACCTGCAGTGCCGGCATGCGCCGCACCTGGAGGCGCCCCGCGAGACGCTCGCCGCGATCGCCGCCTTCGTCTCTCAGGGCGACTGAGGCGGCGCCGCCGGCGGCGGCGGGGCGGCTCCCGGACCCCCATCGAGCGGCGCGTGAGCTTCAGTTGGTCGCGCGTGTTCTCGTAGATGCGGAACACGACGATGATCAGCTCGTAGAGCGCGGTAGAGCAGCGTGTAGAGGAAGAGCATCAGCGGGCCGAGGACGACGAGCCAGAAGATCCGCGGCTAGCGCCGCCGTCGGTTGTCGTGACCTGGCCATTTGCTCGTCGAGCGTGGCGACCTGTTCGCCGCCGGAGAAGATCGCGATGGCGATGCCCGCGTAGGCGATCAGCAGCAGCACGATCGTGAGCACGTACAGGACCTTCACCACCCGCGTGGTGACGAATGTCGTGAACGACAAGTCGAGCAGCGCCCCGAAGAACCCTTTGCGGGCCTCGTCCATGACGCACCTTCCTCCGCTTCGCTGGACCTGATGCGGGTGCGACGCTAGCTCGCCTGCCGGACGGTGACCGTACGCTTGTGGCGTGCCGCTTCTGTGGAGGGTGTTCGCGACGAACGCGGCGGTGCTGGTCGATCGCGACGCTCGTGCTCGTGCTCTCGCCGGTGACGGTCGCGTTCCCGATCGCGCTGACGGAGGCGGTGGTCGTCGCGGCCGGGCTGGCGGTGATGTTGGGGTTCGATCTGGTGCTGCTGCGGCGGGCGTTCGCGCCGTTGGGGCGCCTCACCGCGTTCATGCGCGGCGTTGATCCGTTGCGGCCGGGGGAGCGCGCGCAGCGTTGGACGCCGCGGATCCTGAGGTGTCGGAGCTGACCGGGGCGTTCAACGAGATGATCGATCGGCTCGAGGGTGAGCGGCGCGACAGCGCGCGGCGGGCGCTGGCGGCGCAGGAGGCGGAGCGTGCGCGGATCGCGCGCGAGCTCCACGACGAGGTCGGCCAGGCGCTGACCGCGGTGGTGTTGCAGCTCGAGCGGGCGGCGCGGCGCACCGAGGAGCCGGTGCGCGGTGAGGTCGAGGAGGCGCGTGAGGCGGTGCGCGAGAGCCTCGAGGAGGTGCGGGAGATCGCGCGGCGGCTGCGGCCGGAGGCGCTCGACGACCTCGGCCTGACGAGCGCGCTCGCGGCGCTGACGCTGGACGTCTCGCGGCGCACCGGGCTGCGTGTCGAGCGCCGCATCGAGCCCGGCCTGCCCGCGCTGTCGTCGGAGGAGGAGCTGGTGGTCTATCGCGTGGCGCAGGAGGGGCTGACCAATGTCGCCCGTCACGCTCGGGCGCAGCAGGCGCTGATCACGCTGGGCGCTCGCGACGGCCGTGTCTCGCTCGAGGTTCGCGACGACGGCGAGGGCTTCGACGTGCGGCGCGCGGCCGGCACCGGGTTTGCGTGGGATGCGCGAGCGCGCGCTGCTGGTCGGGGCCGATCTGGTCGTGGACTCGAGCACGGGGAAGGGGACGGCGGTGCGGCTGACGCTGCCTCGGAGGGACGCCGATGACGGTGCCGTTCCCGGCGCGGCTGCTGATCGCCGATGACCACGTGATGGTCCGGCGCGGTTTGCGGCTGGTGCTCGACGCCGAGCCCGATCTCAGGGTCGTGGCGGAGGCCTCCGATGGCGCCGAGGCGATCGCGCGCGTGCGCGAGACCGAGATCGATCTCGCCATCCTGGATGTCTCGATGCCGCGGATGACGGGGCTGCAGGCGAGCGCCGAGCTCGCGCGCTCGCATCCCGGGGTGCGGGTGCTGATGCTCTCGATGCACGACAACGAGCAGTATCTGTTCGAGGCGCTGAAGGCGGGCGCGTCGGGCTACGTGCTCAAGACGGCGGCCGATCGCGACCTCGTCGACGCCTGCCGGGCGGCGCTGCGGGGTGAGCCGTTCCTGTACCCGAGGGCGGTCGCGGCGCTGATCCGCGACTTCCTCGAACGGGCCCGCACGGGCGAGACCGTGCCGGAGGAGCCGCTGACGCCGCGCGAGCTGCGAGGTGGTCAAGCTGTGGCCGAGGCGCACACCAGCGCGGAGATCGCCGAGTTGCTCGTGATCAGTCCCAAGACGGTGGAGCGCCATCGCGAGAACATGATGGCGAAGCTGGGGATGCGCGACCGCGTCGAGCTCACGCGCTACGCGATCCGCCGCGGGCTCGTCGAGCCCTGACCGACGCTCATGGGGTCCCGCGCCCAGCCCGGTTGGGCGCGCGCGCCCATGGAGATGCGAACCCGGCGGCAACCAGGCTGGGAAGCGTGCCGCGACTCGTCGTTCTGTGGACTCGTCCCGACCACCTCAGCCCGCGATGAGGCTGACGCGTGGGTGCGGACGGAGGTCGCGGCGCTCGACGCCGCGCCCGGGATCAGCCGCGCCTGGGTTGCCGAGCTGCGGCGCGCCGCGCTCGAGTACCCGGCGCACTTTCATTGGATCCTCGAGCTCGACGTCGTCGACCAGGCATCGGTGGCGCGGACGTTGCGGCACGGGCCGGTCGCCGACTGGGTGCGTGACCTGCGGCTGCTGGGCATGCGGCCCACTGTCCTGCTCGTGGCGGGCGATGCTGCGCCGGGGGCAGCGGCATGACCCTGGCGATCGTCATCTTCGTCGCCGCGCTGGCGGTCATCGCGACCGAGCGCGTCGACCGGACGAAGGTCGCGCTCGCCGGCGCCGTGCTGGTGCTGCTCACGCAGACGATCGAGCAGGAGCAGGCGATCGAGGCGATCGACTGGAACACGCTCGGGCTGCTGGTCGGGATGATGCTGATGGTCAAGATGACCGAGACCACCGGCGTCTACACGTGGCTGGCGATCCGCGCCGGGCAGATCTCGCACGGGCGGCCGCTGCGCTGTCGTGGCGTCGCTGTCGGTGACCACCGCGGTGCTGTCGGCGTTCCTGGACAACCTCACGACGGTGCTGCTGATGGTGCCGATCACGTTCCTGCTCGCCGACGCGCTGGACATCGACCCGATCCCGCTGGTGATCATCGAGATCATCGTCTCCAACATCGGCGGCACGGCCACGCTGATCGGCGACCCACCCAACATCCTCATCGCCGGCGCCACTGGCCTCTCCTTCACCGACTTCATCGTCAACCTCGCGCCGATCGCCGCGCTCACGTTCGTCGTCGTGACGGTCGGCCTCTACTGGTTCTTCCGGCGGCGCCTGCAGGTCGCGCCTGCAGGCTCGCAAGCGCGTCATGGATCTCGACGCGCGGCGCTCGATCGAGGACGCCGACGAGCTCAAGCGGACCGTCCCGGTGCTGATCGGGACGATCCTGCTGTTCTTCGCCCACCAGGCAGCTGCACCTCGAGCCCGCCACCGTGGCGCTCGCCGGCGCGACGGTGATGCTGCTCATCAGCCGCCAGTCACTCGAGAAGGCGCTGGCGGGCATCGAATGGCCGACCCTGTTCTTCTTCATCGGGCTGTTCGTGATGGTCGGCGCGCTCGAGGAGACGCGGCGCGATCGAGGAGGTCGCCGACGGCATCGCCGACCTCACCGGCGGCAACCGCACCGCCGAGCTGCTCGGCATCACCTGGGCCTCGGCGATCGGCTCCGGGCATCGTCGACAACATCCCGTTCACGGCCGCGATGATCCCGGTCGTCGAGCAGCTCCAAGGCGGCAACGGCGGCGACGACGCCTACTGGTGGGCGCTCGCGCTCGGCGCCTGCTTCGGCGGCAACGCCACGCTCATCGCCGCCGCCGCCAACGTCGCCGCCGCCGGCATGGCCGCTCGCGCCGGCCAGCCGATCGGCTTCATGACCTTCCTCAAGATCGGGCTGCCCGCCACCGCCGTCTCGCTGCATCCTCGCCACCGCCTACATTGCCGTGAGGTACCTGTGAGCCCCAGCACCGCTGACCGACCCGCTCCTGCGCGAAGTCCCGACCGCTCACCACCACCGATCCGCTCGGCGACGCCGTCCGGAAGATCATCGCCAGCGGCCTGCCCGCGCTCCCCGTCGTCGAGCCGGACGGCAGCTATCGTCGGAATCTTCGGCGAGCGCGAGTTCATCACCGCCGTCTTCCCCGGGTACTTCGGCGAGCTCAAGCACGCCGGGTTCGTCCCACGCTCGCTCGAGAGCGCGCTCGAGAAGCGCGCGACCTGCGGGCAGGAGACCGGTGCGCGACTGGATGAACACCGAGCACGTCGACGTCGGCCCGGACTTCTCCGACGCCCAGGTCGCCGAGATCTTCCTCCACCACCGGGTCTTGATCGTCCCGGTCATCGACGACCACCGCGTCCTCGGGGTGATCACCCGTAACGACTTCTTCCGCGCGCTCGCCGACCGCGTGCTCGTCAGCGGGGAACCGTGAGCACGATGCGTTCGCGCGTGCCGGCGTCGATCGGGTCGTGCGCGGCGGCGTGCCCGCGAGTGGCAACAGGTCGGCGATCGGGATGCGAAGCGCTCCCTCAGTGCGCGGCGGCGGTCAGGTCGGTGGCCGCCTGCTGCTTGGCGGCGGCGGGAAGTCGTCGCTGCCGAGCAGCGGATGGTCAGGTTGGCGAACAGCATCGGCAGAAGTCGAACGGGCGTGGATCACGGGTGGCGTAGGCGGCGATCACGGCCTCGTTTGCGGCCACTGCGGCGTCGAGGTCGATGTGGTCGGAGAACGGCGACCTCGACGATCCGGTCGACGCCGTCCGGGGCCGCGCGGATGGCCGCCACGGGTCGGCGACGTCGAGCGCGACGGCGCGCGACGGCGGTCGGCGATAAGGCGAGGTCGGCGCTGCGGCGCACGGTGCCGATCACGGTGGCGCCCGCCCAGCTGCGAGTTGGGCCGCCAGAGAGCCGACGCCCCGAGCACGCCGTGCACGAGGACCGCATGCCCGCGACCGGCCCGTCGGCGAAGACGGCCCGATGGGCGGTGATGCCGGGGATGCCGAGGCAGGCGCCGACCTCGTCACTGACGTCGTCGGGCAGCGTCGACCGCCTGATCGTCGGGCACCACCGTGAACTGGGCAGCGGTACCGAAGGCCCGGTAGAACTGGACGCCGTAGACCCGACCCGCTCGCCCGAGGCGAGCGGGTCGACGCCGGCGCCGAACGCGTCGATCACGCCCGGCGCCGTCGCTGTGCGGGATCACCCTCGGGTACGGCATCCCGGGGCCCAGCCAGCCGCTCCGCTTCTTCGTGTCGCCCGGATTGATCCCGGAGACCGCAGGCGGACGCGGACCTCGCCCGGTCCCGGCTCGGGATCGGGCGGGTCGCCGACCTGGAGCACCTCCGCCGCCGGTCCCTGCCGGTCGTACCAAACGGCGAGCACTCGCTACGGGCGTGCAGAGGCGGTCGCCGTCCGCCTGGCGGCTCTCGGCGTGCGCGTCGTGGGCGTGGATCCAGGCGAGCTCCGTGTAGAGCTCGCGCGAACAGGGCGTCGCGCGGGGCGATGTCCGGGCCGTCGGGGAGGTGCATCAGGTCGGCGGCGCGGCGCGACCAGCGCTGGACGCGCGCCGTGCGCTGGCGCCGGAGGTCGGCGTAGCGCCGCAGGGCGCGCGGCGTCGCGCGTCGGCGAGGCAGTCGGCGAGCACGATCGCGTCCTCGATCGTCTGGTTGGCGCCCTGGCCCTGATGGGGCACCATCGCGTGCGCGGCGTCGCCCATGAGCACGACGCGCCCGGTGTGCCAGCGCTCGAGCGGCGCGAGGTCGTGCAGCGCCCAGCGCGCGCCGACGTCCGTCGCGCCGACCATCTCGGTCACGGCGGGATGCCAGCCGGCGAACGCGTCGACGGCGTCGCCGACCGCGCACTCCTCCATCCACGCCTCGTTCGTCCACTCCGCGACGCGGACGACGGCGAGGAAGTTGACCGTCCGGCCGCCGTCGATCGCGTAGTGGAGCAGATGGCGGCCCGGGCCCGCCCAGAACTGCAGCGGCGTCGGGTCGGGCAGCGACGGCATGGCCTCGACCGGCACGAGCCCGCGGTAGCCGACGGTGCCGGAGTAGCGGCCGCGGACCGGCCCGGCGACGTGCGGGCGGATGACCGAGTGCACGCCGTCGGCGCCGACGACCACGTCGGCCGTCGGCGGTCGAGCCGTCGGCGAACCGCAGCTCCACGCCCGACGGCGCGCTCCTCGACGCCGACGCAGCGGCGGCCGAGGTGCAGCGCCTCGTCGCCCAGGCGCTCGGCGAGCGCGCTGCAGCAGCGCGACGCGATGCACGCCGTAGTAGGGCGCGCCGAACGTCGCCTCGTAGCGCCGTCGCGGCCGATCGGATGGTCGGCGATGACCTCGCCGGTGTCCCAGCGGCGGATGACGAGCGCCGACGGGACGACCGACACGGCCTCGACCTGCTCGCCGAGGCCGAGCCGCCGCAGCTCGCGCGTGCCGTTGGCCGACAGCGCGACCGCGGCGCCGATCTCGCGCAGCTCGTCCGCCTGCTCGTAGACCTCGAAGGCGACCCCGCGCTCGCGCAGGGCGAGCGCGAGGACCAGCCCGCCGATCCCGCCGCCGACGATCGCGACCGGCGCATCGAGCTACGCGATCGCCGGCGTGCGCGCGGGGGCGAGCGCGAAGTCGTAGGTGAACGCAACGTCGCCGTCGCCCGCCGGCTCGGGGTGCACGATCAGCTCGGGCTTGACCGCGCTGGCGACGTCGCTGTCGAGGTAGTCGCTGGTGTCGATGAACAGCTGCGTGACCAGCGGCTCGTAGCCCTCGGCGCTGACGATCAGGTGGATGTGCGCCGGGCGCCACGGGCTCCAGCCGGCGGCGGCGGTCATCTTCCCGGTCGGCCCGTCGAGCGGGATCGTGTACGGCCCCGGGATCACCGTCATGAACTCGTAGCGGCCGTCGGCGTCCGTGCGGACCTGGCCGCGCAGGTTGCCCTCCGGCGGGCCGGGCATGAAGCCCGAGTAGCGGCCCTCGGCGTCGGCCTGCCAGATGTCGAGGTTGGCGCCGGCGAGCGGCGTGCCGTCGGCGTCGGTGACGCGGCCGGTGACGCGCGTGCGGTCGCCGGGCTCGTCGGGGCGGTGGGGCAGCTCGAACGGCGCGTCGAGCAGCGGCGCGTCGGGGAGGTGGAACGGGCCGAGGATCGTGCCCTGCGAGCCCTCGCGGTTGCCGAACGCCTGCTCCTCGACGACGTGCTCGATGTAGACGTCGCCGAACAGCGGCCACTCGCCCGCCTCGCCGACGTCGATGAACCACTGCTTGGCGGCCTGGTACTCGTCGTAGGTGACGTCGTGCTCGACGATCACCTCGTGGACCCGCTTGCAGGATGTCCGAGATCAGCTGGTTGGCGCGGTCAGACATGGGTCTCTCCTCCTCGGTCGATGGCGTTGGGATGGCGCGCCAGCGGCGTGACGCGGATGTCCATGTACGGGAACAGCGGCAGGCCGGACAGCAGCTCGTGCAGCTCGTCGACCGAGCCGACGTCGAGCACGCTGACGTTCGCGTAGCGGCCGGCGACCCGCCACAGGTGCGGCCAGCGGCCGTCGCGCTGGGCGGCCTGCGAGTACTCGCGCTCGCGCGCCTTGAGCTCGTCGGCCTGCTCCGCCGGCATGTCGGGCGGGAGGCGGACCTCCATCTCGGCCATGAACAGCATCAGCGGTCCAGCCGGTAGCGCTCGAGGCGGTCCTCGTCGACCTCGATGCCGAGGCCGGGCGCCGCCGGCACCGCCGCGCGGCCGTCGCGGATCTCCGGGCGGCGCGACGACGAGGTCGTCGGCGAGGTCGAGGAAGTTGGTGATCTCGGCCGGCTGCCCGGCGGTGGCGGCGAACGCGGCGGCGAACGCGATCGTCGCCGCGGCGCCGATCGCGCCCTCGTACTGGCTGCCGACGACGACCGGGACGTTGCGCGCGAGGCAGAGGTCGAGGATCCGGCGCGACTCGGTGAAGCCGGTCCGCGCGGTCTTGATGCTCACGACGCGGACCGCGCCCTCCTCGAGCGCGCGGTCGACGTGCGCGAGGCTGATGCAGCTCTCGTCGCCGCCCAGCGGCACGGTCCAGCGCTCGGCCAGGCGCAGCCGCCCGGCGCGGTCCTCGATCGAGATCGGCTCCTCGATCGCCCGCACGCCGAGCTCGGCGAGCGCGTCGCCGGCCCGCACCGCGTCGTCGTAGCTCCAGCCGCGGTTGGCGTCGACGTAGAGGTCGGCGTCGGGCAGCGCCTCGCGGATCGCGCGGACCGCCGCGACGTCGAGCTCCGGCGCGCGGCCGACCTTGACCTTGAAGGTGCGCACGCCGAGCCGCTCGTGCATCTCGACCGCCTCGTCGGCCATCTCCGCCGGGCTCGCCGAACGAGACCATGTGCGCGGCGGCGACGTCGTCGGCGAACCCGCCGAGCAGCGTGTGGCACGGGCGGCCCAGGATCTGGCCGACGAGGTCCCAGACGGCGAGGTCGACCGCGCCCGCGCGCGACGTAGTTGCCGGTCACGCGGCGCGCAGCGCTCGGCGACGAGCTCGAGGCGCAGCGGGTCGACGCCGGTCAGCGCGTCGCTCAGCGGGCCGCCGACCGCGTCGACGATCGACGCCTGCGTCTCGCCGTACGTGTACGGGCGCGGCTGGGCCTCCGCCTGCCCGACCAGCCCGGCGTCGGTGTGCACGCGCACGAGCACGTTGTCCGCGCTGGTCACGCTGCCCGACGCGAACGCCGGCGGCCGCCGGTACGGCAGCGCGAACGGGATCGCCTCGACGCCGGTGATCCGGACCGTCGCCGGCGAGCGTCTCGAGCGCCGCGAGCTCCGGGCTCAGTTCCCATCGCGCTCAAGCTAGGCGCGGGCGATCGCGTCGAGCAACACCAATCAGGTGTCGATTGGATACGTTCTCGATATGAATCGCGGTGGCGCGTGGAGCTGAGGCACCTGCGCTACTTCGTCGCCGTCGCCGAGGAGCGGCACTTCGGGCGCGCCGCCGCGCGGCTGCACATCGCCCAGCCGCCGCTCTCGCAGCAGATCCGCCGCTCGAGGCCGAGCTCGGCGAGCCGCTGCTGTACCGGACGACGCGCAGCGTCGAGCTCGCGCCCGCCGGCGAGGTGCTGCTCGAGCGCGGCCCGCGACATCCTCGCCGCGGTCGACGCGCGCGGTCGACGACGCGCGGCGGGCGGCCCGCGGCGAGTACGGGCGGCTCGCGATCGGCTTCACCGGCTCGTCGACGTACGCGCTGCTGCCGGCGCTCGCCGCCGCGCTGCGCGAGCGCGCTGCCCGGCGTCGTGCTCGACCTGCGCGGCGAGCTGCTCACGCCCGCCCAGGTCGCGCGGCTGCTCGACGGCACGCTCGACCTCGGCCTGCTGCGCCCGCCGGTCCGCGAGCGCGAGCTCGGCACGGAGGTGCTGCGCTCCGAGCCGCTCTCGCCGTGCTCCCGGAGACGCATCCGCTGGCCGCGCGGAGACCGTCCCGCTCGAGGAGCTCAGCGGCGAGCCGTTCGTGACCTACCCGTCGCACTTCCGCTCGGTCGTGCACGACGCCGTCGAGGACGCGTGCGCCGCCCACGGCTTCAAGCCGCTCGCGGCGCACGAGGTCGCGGAGACCGCGACGCTCGTGAGCTTCGTCGCCGCGGGGCTCGGCGTGTCGCTCGTGCCGGCCTCGGTGCGGCAAGATGACGGTCGAGGGCGCGGTCTACCGCCCGCTCAGCGACGACACCACGCGCGTCGAGCTGGCCGCGGCGTGGCGACGCGACGACGAGCGGCCCGTGCTCGCGCGCGCGCTCGACGTCATCCGCCGCCACACCAGCGGCTGACGAACGCTCTCACTGCAGGTTGCGTGCCGGGCCTGCATCTCCACGTGGGCGGGCGGGTCTCCGGCGGTGATCTCGAGGATCACCGCGTCGAGCACGAGCAGCGCGCCCTGCTCGAACAGCGAGCCGCCGAACTGCGCGGAGCAGGTCGCCGGGACCTCGATGAGCTCGTCTGCGAGACCCGCGAGGGTGCTGTCTGCGCGGGTCGTGACGGCGAGGATCCGCGCGCCGAGATCGGCTGCCAGCCTGGCGACGTGCAGCGTGATCGGCGTCTCGCCGGAGCCGGAGATGACCACGAGGCCGTCGTCCGCGCCGATCGAGGGCGCGGTGGGCTCGCCGACCGCGTGGGGGTCGAAGCCGCCGTGCATCGAAGCGCATGGCGGCCATCTGGCGACCAGCCGAGCGGCCCTGCCGGTGAAGAACCAGCGACGGTCGCGGTCGCCGAACAGCTGGGCGGCGGCGGCCATCTGTAGCTCGACCCGGACAGCATGGCACCCCACCTCTTCCCGGACCGTGTGCTTGGAGCTGCGCACGCCAATCACCGTAAGGCGCCGAGGCGCCGGCTCCCAGGTGGACTCCCGGAGGCCGCGGGTTCGGGTCGCCACAGGAGGTCGGCGATCAGGTCAGGGCGCGGCCGCGCTCGTCGCACGGCGGCGCTTCGCCGCCGCCGATGACGCGCCCGTAGTCGTCGAGCACCTCCAGCGTGCGCTCCATCGCCACCGGTTTCAGCGCGCCCAGCCCCGGGTCGTACGGATCGTCGAGGAAGCGGATCAGCAGCAGCGTCCCCACGATCACCACGACGACGGTGCCGATGAACGTCGCCTGGACGACCGCGTACTCGCCGCTGTCGGCGAAGACCATCATGAAGCCGACGATCATCACGGCGCTGATGCCGAGGATCAGCCACAGCGGCGCCGGGATGACGCCGGCCGCGCCGTGCAGGCGCGCGCCGCGTGCCGTCTCGCGATCGAGGCGCTGGTCGAGCCACTTGGAGTACGCCGCCTGCTCGGACGCCTTGCGGGGCTCGATGGTGCGCAGCGTGCGGTACAGCCGCAGGCCCCATGGGTTCGGCTCGTACGCCTGCGTCCCGGCCTGCATGCGCGGCCACTCCTGGTGCACGACGGAGCGGGCGTAACAGACGAGCTCGCCGGCGAGGCGCTTGCCCTGCGCCTCGGGGAGCAGGTTGGCCACCTCGTACTGCTGCGCGACCGTGATCGCCTCCGTCTCCGCGCCCGCGCGCGAAGCGTCGTAGCTGGTGAACGCGAGCACCACGACGAGCCCGAGCAGGACGGCGAAGCCCGTCGCGAGCACGCCGAACACACCCGCCGCCCGGTCTCCGTCCGTGTAGAAGCCGCCGTCCGGCGCGTGTCGCCGCACCAGCAGCAGCGACGCCGACCGCCGCGGCCGCCGCGGCGACCACGATGGCTGCCGACGCGAGGACGTTCACGCTCGTCGTGGCGATCGAGGCGCATGCGCTCGAGCCGCCCGACCTCGTCCTTCGAGACCGAGAGCGCGACGGCGTCGGCGCTCACGTGCCGACACGGCGCCGATCGGGATCGCGACCTCGTGCTGGCCCCAGAGATGGCCGTGCTCGAGCACGACGTGGCTGATGTGCTGCGCGTCGTCCACGACGAACCCGTCGACGTGGCCGAGGATGTGGCCGTCGGAGGAGGTGACCGCGCTCTTGCGCCGGATCTCGACCTCGCCCTTGGGCACGCGGTCGTAGCGGACGGTCACGCCCTCGTCGAAGCTGGGGACGCCGGCGCCGGGCAGGTCCACCGGCGAGTAGTACGGCAGCGCGAGCATCTCGCTGATGCCGACGTCCCACTCCGGGTCCTCGACGGGGAACTCGCCGAGCCTGAGGTAGTCGATCGCGTCGACCGCCGGAAGCTCGCGGGCCTCGGCGGCGGTGCACGTGAGCACGACCTCGGGTCCGTCGCCGGGACGCGCGACGCCGACCGGCACGAGGTGGGAGCGTCCGGCCGGGTCGTGCGGCCTCGACGACGAGGTGGGTGACGCGGCGCGTCGGTCGGGTCGACGACCACGTCCGCGAGCCGGCCGAACGAGGCGTCGGAGCAGCGCACGGGGCTGCCGAGATCGAGTCGCATCCCGCCACCGTACGGCCGCGCCGCCGGATCGGCCTCGTGCGAATCGGGTGAGCCCGGCCCTACACGGACCGGCAGCGTGAGGAGGAAGCCGACGCCGGCGAGCAGCAGCACCGTCGCCATCCCGAGGACGACGATGCGCATCCGCTGCCATCCCAGCCGCAGCGAGATGCCCGCGAAGAACAGCACCGCCGCGAAGAACAGCGTCGAGAGGATGTAGTGGTCGTCGTTCGTCTTCGCCTCGGTCCCCTCGCGGTAGAGCTCGTCGGCGCCGCGGTCGAGCTCCGCGGCCTGGCTCGCCTCGGCGAGCCGGTACTGCGGCATGTAGAGCGGGCTCGGCGCAGGCGCCTTGCCGGCGGGGCCCCCCGCGGCCGTCCATGCCTCGAACGCGGGCACGAAGGCCGGCCGGAAGCGCCGGCGGTAGACCGCGGCGAGCTCGTCGTTGCCGGCCTCGCGGGCGTCGAGCCAGCCGTTGAAGAGGAGGAGGTCGTCGATGCGCAGCTGCCCGGCGGCCGTCGACTGGGCCTGGGAGTGGATCCGCATCGTGGAGGCGCGCGCGTAGCTCTGCGACTGCTCGCCCGACCACCGTGACGCCTGATAGCCGCTCCAGGCGGTGGCGAGCGTCGTCAGCGAGAGCAGCAGGACCGCGAAGAGCTCGAGCATCCGCTCGCGGCGATCGGGGACGCCCGGCTTGGCCTCATCGTGCTCGCGCGTCTCCGTGAGCTCATGCGGCACGTGTACGTGGCCATGCGGCACGGCGGCGCCAGCATGCCGCGGGCGCCGGGGCGCCGCATCACCCGAAGAGGATGATCAGTCCCTGAGGCTCGCCACGGCACACGCCAGGAAGCACGCCGCGCCGAGGCAGGTGGTCCAGTTCGCGGCGGCGAGGTCGAGCTCCGAGCCGGACGCCGGGACCACGTATCCCGCGACCGCGGAGATCCCGAAGAACACGCAACCCAGCAGGTTGACCGCCGGCTGCCACCAGCCGCGGTCGCCGCGCACAGGCTTCCAACCGCGTCGCGGAGAGGCGAGCGTAGGCGATCAGCCCCGAGACGAGGAAGCAGATCGACCCGAAGGCGTCCGGGCGCCACACGAGCCGGGTGTAGTCGTAGTTCGACAGGGCGATGTCCATGGCCCGGTACGTCGTCGCGTTGAAGAACAGCGTCCCGGCGGACTGGATCACCGCCGCCCACCATGCCGAGCGGCCGCCGCCGTGCTCCCTGCGCGCGTGGAAGCTCAGCGACGTCTGCAGCAGGCCGCCCGCCGTGAAGAGGATCGAGCCGACGAAGAACGTGACGCCGTCCGCCGCCGCGCCGACGAGCTCCCTGTAGCCCGGGAACGGCCCGATCAGGAAGCACGCCGACCCCGCGGCGAAGAACAGCGCCATCCAGCGCTCGCGGCGCATCTAGGCGGCGCCGCGGGGTACGAGCACCCGCGCCCGGTCGTGTTCGAGGTCCATGCGCCGGGCAGTCTCGCCGACCGCGGCGCGCGGCGCCAGGGTGTCGCATCCCGCTCGTCGGGCACGCTAGGGGGCGATGGACGTGCCTCCCGGCTTCGATCCGACGGTGATCCTGTGGCTGAACCTCGCCGGCACGTTCGTGTTCGGCCTCAGCGGCGGCCTGGCCGCGGTCAACGCGCGCCTGGACGTGTTCGGCGTGATCGTCCTCGCCGCCGTGGTCGGGCTGGCCGGAGGGATCATGCGCGACCTGCTGATCGGCGTGCCGCCGGCGACCTTCCGCGATTGGCGGTACCTGGCGGTCGTGGGTGCGGCGGGACTGGTGAGCTTCTTCGCCCACTCGCCGCTCGAGCGGATCCACCGCAGTGTCCTGACCCTCGACGCCATCGGGCTCTCGGTGTTCTGCGTCACCGGCGCCACCAAGGCCGTGGCCGCCGGCGTCGGGCCGGTGCCCGCCACGCTCCTGGGTGCGATCACGGGCATCGGGGGCGGCATGCTCCGCGACGTCCTGCTCAACGAGACGCCCACCGTGCTGCGCCAGGAGCTCTACGCGACCCCCGCGGTCCTCGGCGCCGCAGTGGCGGTGATCGCCGAGGAGGCGGGCGCGACGACCGCGCTGTTCCCCCTGCTCGGCGCGGCTCTGTGCTTCGCGATCCGCATGTGGGCGCTGCGGCGCGGGATCGATGCGCCGAGCGCGCCCCTACGGCGTCGCGGCAGGCCTCCGCCGGGCTGACCGGCGGGCCGCGTTGTCACACATCGCGGGCGGCGGGTACGAGGTCTCTGACGAAAGAGGAGACCGCATGACTTCGACCACCCGTAGGGACCTGATCAAGCGAGGCGCCGGCGCGAGTGCAGCCGCCGCGCTGGCCGGCGGCGCCGCCGCGGCGCCGGCCGTGGCCGGAGGCGGGGGCGGGGGCGGCAAGGACTCCCGGCTGCGGGTCGACTACCCGCTCGGCCCGTTCGTGCGCGACCCCGCGAACCCGATCCTGCGGCCGGGGAGCCGGCCGTGGGAGTCGCAGTTCGTGTTCAACCCGGCGGCGATCGTGCGCAACGGCAGCGTGCACCTGCTCTACCGCGCGCAGGGCGCCGATCTGCAGTCGTCGATCGGCCTCGCCACCTCCACCGACGGCGTGCACTTCCGCCGTCGCAGCGAGCCGGTGCTGGTCGCGACGGAGCCGTACGAGCTCCCCGGCGGCTGCGAGGACCCCCGCGTCGTCCAGGTCGGGCGGACCTACTACATGACCTACACGGGCTACGACGGGACGAGCGCGCGGCTGGCGCTGGCGACGTCGCGCGACCTCATCCACTGGACCAAGCACGGCCTGCTCTTCGCCGACTTCCAGACGCGGGACGTCGTCGGCAAGCCGTGGAGCAAGTCGGGAGCGATCCTGACCACGCCGGTGGTCGATCCCGCCACCGGCCGTCGCCGGTACGTCATGTACTTCGGGGACAAGGACATCTACTTCGCGTGGTCGGACGACCTGATCCACTGGACGCCGGGACCCGTCGACGAGCCGGTGATGCGACCGCTTCCGGGCACCTACAGCGAGGAGCTGCTCGAGCCCGGCCCGCCGCCGCTGATCACGGAGAACGGCCTGATCCTGCTCGTCCACAACTCCGCCGCGCACGACCCGGACGGCAAGCTGATCTACCGCGCCGGCCAGGCCCTCATCGACCCCGCGGCGCCCACCCAGGAGCTCGCGCGGCTGACCCGCCCGTTCCTCGTCCCCGAGACCGCCGAGGAGACCAGCGGGCAGGTGAACAACGTCGTCTTCGTGGAGGGGCTCGTCGACTATCGCGGCGAGTGGTTCATGTACTACGGCCAGGGCGACGCCGGCGTCGGCGTGCTGCACGGCCGGAGGCGCCGCTCTCACTCCTGAAGCGAGGTGAGCTGCTCCTCGAAGTGAGCGTTCGCGGCGTGGTAGAGGAGGGTTCCCCAGCTCACCCTCGCCACGCCGAGCGCGGCCAGCTCGGTGAGCGACGGCGCCTGCGGCAGGCGCAGGACGTTGACCGGGCCGGCGACCTCCGACATGAAGCGCGCGTAGCGCGTCGGCCTCGCACAGCGCGATCGGATACACGCAGTCCGCGCCGGCCTCGAGGTAGGCGTTCGCGCGCCGCAGCGCATCGGGGACGAGCTCACCTTGGGTCCCCGGCCCGGCGCCGGCGAAGAAGGGCCCGACGAAGACGTCGACCCGCGCGTTGATCACGAGCGGGTAGCCGTCATCCGACGCGGCCCGCCGAACCTCCCCGAGCCACTCCGCGTGCCGGCCGGGATCGCGGAGGCTGCCCCGGCGGCGTGGTCGGTGTCCTCGAGGTTGCAGCCGGCGGCCCCGGCGCTCCGCAGCGCGGCCACCAGCTCGGCCGGCTCCATCCCGTAGCCGGCCTCGGCGTCCACGGTCACGGGCACCTCGACCCCTCGCGCGATCCGCGCGGCCGCGGCGAGCATCTCCTCGGCCGGCGCGCCGTGGTGGTCCTCGTAGCCGAGCGCGCCGGCCACGCCGCCGCTGGTGGTCGCGACCGCTGGGAAACCCGGCCGCGACGACGGCTCTGGCCGTGACCACGTCCCAGGCGTTCGGAAGGAGGAGCGGGGTGCCGGGGCGATGCAGCGACCGCAGCACCTCGCACCGGCTCTGGAGCTCGGCTGTGGGTGAGGGGGCCATGTGCGGAGCCTACGCCCGGACGTCGTGGGTTGTCACGACTCGCGGGGCTGTCCGGTCTTGGCTGATGAACCCCCGACGGAAGGAGCTTCCTCATGCCGCCCACCATCGTCCTCGTCCACGGCGCCTTCGCCGAGTCGGCGAGCTGGGACCGCGTCATCGATCCGCTGGTGGCGGACGGGCCACCGCGTCGTCGCCGCGGCCAATCCGCTGCGCGGCCTCGCCGCCGACGCCGCCGCCGTGAGCGACCTGGTCGCGCACGATCGACGGGCCGGTCGTGCTCGTCGCGCACTCCTACGGGGGCGCCGTGATCTCGAACGTCGACCTCCGGCGCCGGCGAGATCGCCGGGCTCGTCTACGCCAACGGATTCGCGCCGGAGCGCCGGCGAGAACTGCTTCGGGCTCGCGGCCATGTTCCCGGGCAGCAAGCTCGGCGAGGACGACGGTGCGGCCGGTCCCGCGCGGCGACGGGACGACCGACTTCTACGTCGCTGCGGACAGCTTCAACGACGTGTTCTGCCAGGACGTCCCCGCCCAGCAGGCCGCGTTGATGGCCGCGACGCAGCGCCCCGCCACCCAGGAGGCGCTCGTCGAGCCGTCGGGCGACCATCCGCTGTGGAAGGGCGTGCCGTCGTGGTTCCTGATCGGTGAGGAGGACCGCATCATCCCGCCGGAGCTCCAGCGCTTCATGGCCGACCGCGCCGGCTCGCAGCGCACGGTCGCGATCGCGGGCGCGTCGCACGCCATCACGGTCTCGCGTCCCGACGCCGTCGTCGAGCTGATCCTCGAGGCCGCGCGTGCGCCCTCAGGAGTCGCGCTCGCGAGGTGACGCGGTACTGCTCCGGATGATCAGCTCGGGCTCGACGGTCCGGTGCTCCGCGCGCGGGCGCTCGCCGGACTCGACGAGCTCGAGCAGCATCCTCAGGCTGTTGCGGCCCATCTCGATGAAGTCCTGGCGGACGGTGGTGAGCGGCGGCGTGAAGTACGGGGCCTCGGGGATGTCGTCGAATCCGACGAGGCTGAGCCGGTCGGGCACGCTGTGGCCGCCCTCGTGGAGCGCGCGGAGGACGCCGAGGGCCATCTGGTCGTTGGCCACGAAGATCGCCGTGACGTCGGTGTCGCCGGCCAGCCGCCGGCCGATCTCGTAGCCCGAGCGCGGGCTCCAGTCCCCGCTGTAGACCGGCATCACCGGTGCGCCGGCGGCCTCGAGAGTCGCCCGCCAGCCGTCGGCGCGCTGCTGGGCCTCGATCCAGTCCGGCGGCCCGGCGATGTGCCACACCGTCCGGTGGCCGAGCCCCAGGAGGTGCTCGGTGGCGGCCGTCGCACCGGCGAACTGGTCGATCGCCACGAGCGGCGCGGCGTCCGGGTGGCCGCCCTCGACCGCCACGACCGGGACGTCCTGCGGGAGGTCGGCGAGCGCGCGTGCCGCCCACTCCTGCGGCGCGATCACGAGGATGCCCTCGACGCCCTGCGCGCGCAGCCGCTCGACGGCGTTGAGGACCGAGGAGCGATCGAGCGCGGCGAGGCTGACGACGGTGATGAAGTAGCGCGCCTCGTGCGCCGCGCGCTCGATGCCGAACAGCGTCGACGCCGGCCCGTACAGCGTCGTGTCGAAGCTGACCACGCCGACCGTCCGCGAGCGGCCGGTCACCAACGCGCGCGCAGCGAGGTTGGGCCGGTAGTCGAGCTCGCGCATCGCGGCCAGGACGCGGTCTCGCGTGGCGGGGCGCACCTGGGGGCTCCCGTTGATCACGCGCGAGACCGTCTGGTGCGACACGCCGGCCAGGCCGGCGACGTCCGCCATCACGGCCGTCCGGCGCCCTCGGCGTCCTGTGTCACCGCCGCCGGAGGTCACGGTGCGAAGTATGACTCAGGAGTTCGTTAGCGTTCACATCTGAACGGCTCCGTTCGACGCGCCTCACGTCGGCTCGCTCAAGACTTTGGCTTGACAGGCTGAATGTTAGCGATAACATCTCGCGCCGCAGGGTCTGGCACCGACCGAACCGAGGAGGAGACGGTGGCTGATCACGATGCGCTCATCGAGCGATCAGGCCTGACGCGCAGGACGGCGCTCGCGGGAGGTAGCGCTGCGCTGCTGACCGCGGCGCTCGCGGCGTGCGGCAAGTCCAGCGAGGACACGTCGGGCGGCTCCGGCGCCGGTGACTTCCCGGAGACGCCCGAAGTACCGGTTCACGCTCGTCAACCACGTGACGACGAACCCGTTCTTCGTCCCCACGAAGTACGGCGCCGACGACGCCTGCGCGCTGCTCAAGTGCAGCTACCAGTGGACGGGCTCGAAGACGGCGGACGTCGGCGAGATGGTCAACGCGATGAACACCGCCATCTCGGGCAAGGTCGACGGGATCGCGGTGCCGCTCGTCGACACCAAGGCGTTCAACGGTCCGACCAAGAAGGCGCTGGACGCCGGCATCCCGGTGCTCTCGTACAACGCCGACGCTCCCAACGAGCGGCTGGCGTACATCGGGCAGGACCTGTTCCAGTCCGGCGTCGAGATGGGCAAGCGCATCGTGGACCTGGTCCCCTCGGGCAAGGTCGGCCTGTTCATCGCCACGCCGGGCTCGCTGAACATCCAGCCGCGCATCGACGGGGCGATCAAGGCGATCAAGGACTCGGGCAAGCCGATCGAGTACAAGACCGTCGCCACAGGCGCCGAGCTCAACGAGGAGCTCTCGCGCATCGACGCGTGGGCGATCGGCAACAAGGACGCCAAGGGCATGTTCGCCGTCGACGCCGGGCTCGACCCAGAGCGTCGGCCAGGTCGTGCAGAAGTACAAGCTGCGCGACAAGGGCGTCAAGGCGGGCGGCTACGACACGCTGGAGAAGACGCTCGAGCTGCTCAAGGCCGACCAGCTGGACTTCACGATCGACCAGCAGGCGTACCTGCAGGGCTTCTTCCCGATCGTCCAGCTGTTCCTGACGAAGATCTCCGGCGGACCTCACGGGCCCGGCCGAGATGAACACGGGCCTGAAGTTCGTCACCGCCAAGAGACGCCGGCACCTACCTGTCGAACCCGTCGCGGTTCGAGGGCTCCACGAAGGACCAGAAGGTCATCCGGAGCGGCTCCTCGGCATGACCGCCACCGGCTCCGAAGCCGAACCGGCAGCGCCCGAACGCGAGCCGTTCCGCGAGCCGGACCATGTGGTCGCGCTTCGTGGCGATCGCGCTCGGGCGGCGGGAGCTGAGCATCGCCGTCGTCGCGATCGCGCTCTACGTCTACTTCCTCAACGCGGTCGTCGACTTCGCGTCCACGCAGAACCTGCAGACGCTCGGCACGTTCATCGCGGCCACCGCGATCATCGCCGCGGGCGAGGTCTTCCTGATGATCTCGGGCGAGATCGACCTGTCGGTGGGGCAGGTGTTCGCGCTCACCGCGTTCCTCGTCGTGTGGCTGTCGGAGGCCGGTGTCCCCGTCCTGCTCGCCGTGCTGATCGCGCTCTGCGGCTCGGCGATGATCGGGCTCGTCAACGGCGTCGTGACGACGGTGGTGGGCGTGTCGTCGTTCATCACCACGCTCGGCACGTTCTTCCTGTTGAACGGGCTCACGCTCACGCTGTCCAACGGGACCCCGGGCGACACGCCCGGCGAGGGCACCTACACGAAGATCTTCGGCGGCGGCGCATGGTCGGAGATCCTGTGGGCGATCGGGATCGTGCTGGTGCTGCAGGTGGTCCTGATGCGCACGCGCTGGGGCCTGCACACGTTCGCCGTCGGCGGGAACCTGCTCGGCGCGGACGAGGCCGGCATCCGCGTGCGCTGGGTGAAGATCCGCAACTTCATCCTGGCCAGCGTCCTGGCCGGCTTCGCGGGCATCATCGAGGCGGTCCGGATCACCTCGACGGACCCGCTCGCGGGCGGCTCGGGGATCATGTTCCAGGCCATCTCGGCGGCCGTCATCGGCGGCACGCTGCTGGCGGGCGGCAGCGGCACGGTGATCGGCGCGTTCATCGGCGCCTGCGTGCTCGGCATCCTGCGCGACGGCTTCACGCTGCAGGGCGTCAGCGCGTTCACGTTCGACCTGATCCTCGGCATCGCGATCCTCGTCGCCATGGTGCTCGAGATCTACGTCGGGCGCATGCGGCTGAGGGGAGGCGGGCCATGACCGAGGTCCTGCAGGTCGAGCACATCTCCAAGCGCTTCGGGCCCGTCACGGCGCTCCGCGACGTCAGCCTCAACCTCAACCAGGGAGAGGTGCTCGGGCTGCTCGGCGACAACGGCGCCGGCAAGTCGACGCTGATCAAGATCCTGTGCGGCTACCACCGCCCTGACGGCGGGCGCATCCTGCTCGACGGCGAGGAGGTCCAGCTCGGCTCGGTCATCCAGGCGCGCTCGATGGGGATCGACACCGTCTACCAGGACCTCGCGCTGATCGACGAGCTCAGCGTCTTCCACAACGTGTTCCTCAACCGGGAGATCGTGCACCCGCCGCCGTTCCGGCTCCTCGAACAACCGGAAGATGCGCGAGCGCGCCGAGGAGTACATCCGCGACATCGGCGTGAACATCCCCTCGGTCAAGACGCCCGTGGCGCGGCTGTCGGGCGGCCAGCGGCAGGCGATCGCGATCGCCCGCTCGGTGCACTCCGACGCGAAGATCCTGCTGCTCGACGAGCCGCTGGCGGCGATGGGCGTCAAGGAGGGCGCGATGATCCTCGACCTGATCGCGCGGCTGCGCGAGCGCGGCGACGTCTCGATCATCATGATCCTCCACAACTACGTCCACGTCTTCCAGGCGTGCGACCGGCTGAACCTCCTGCGCGACGGCGAGATCGTGCTGGACAAGCCCACGGCGGAATCCTCCGTGGAGGAGATCACCGAAGTGGTGGTGAGCGAGTTCCGCGCCGCGAGGAGCAACGGCGCGTGACGCACGTCGTCGGGATCGACTTCGGCACGCTCTCCGGGCGCGCCGTCGTCGTCCGCGCAGCGGACGGCGCCGAGGTCGGATCGGCCGTGCACGAGTACGCCCACGGCGTGATGGACCGCGAGCTGGCCTGCCTCCGGCGAGCGGCTACCCGCGCACTGGGCGCTGCAGGACCCCGAGGACTACCTCGACGTTCTCAGGGAAGCGGTGCCGGCCGCGATCACGGCGGCCGGCATCGCGCCTGCCGACGTGATCGGCATCGGCACGGACTTCACGGCCTCGTCGCCCATGCCGGTGCTGCGCGACGGGACGCCGCTGTGCCGGGTGGACGGCTTCGAGGACCGCCCGCACGCGTACGTGAAGCTGTGGAAGCACCACGCCGCCCAGGGTCAGGCGGATCGCGTCAACGCGGTGGCCGCCGAGCGCGGCGAGCCGTGGCTGGCGCGCTACGGCGGGCGCATCTCCTCCGAGTGGGAGTTCGCCAAGGCGCTGCAGATGCTCCAGGAGGACCCGGAGGCGTTCGCCCGCGCGGACCGCTGGATCGAGGCCGCCGACTGGATCGTGTGGCAGCTGTGCGGCCGGGAGACCCGCAACACCTGCACGGCGGGCTACAAGGCGATCTACCAGGACGGCCGCTACCCCTCGCGCGAGTACCTGGCGGCGCTCGACGAGCGCTTCGCCGGCTTCGTCGAGGACAAGATCGAGCACCCGCTGTCCGACCTCGGCGCGCGCGCCGGCGGCGCTGACCGCCGAGGCGGCGGGATGGACCGGGCTGCCGGAGGGCATCGCGGTCGCGGTCGGCAACGTCGACGCGCACGTCACCGCGCCGGCGGCGCGCGCGATCGAGCCCGGCCAGATGCTCGCCGTGATGGGCACGTCCACCTGCCACGTGATGAACGCGTACTCGCTCGCCGAGGTGCCCGGCATGTGCGGCGTCGTGCAGGGCGGGATCACGCCCGGGGCTGTGGGGCTACGAGGCGGGCCAGAGCGGCGTCGGCGACATCTTCGGCTGGTTCGTCGAGCAACGCCGTGCCGCCGCGCTACTTCGACGAGGCGCGCGAGCGCGGCGTCGACGTGCACACCCACCTGTCCGAGCTCGCCGATCGCCCAGGACGTCGGGGAGCACGGCCTCGTCGCGCTCGACTGGGAGAGCGGGAACCGCTCCGTGCTGGTCGACCACGAGCTGAGCGGGCTGATCGTCGGCCTGACGCTGGGCACGCGCGCCGAGGACGTCTACCGCGCGCTGATCGAGGCGACGGCGTTCGGCACGCGCAAGATCATCGAGACCTTCGAGGCGGCGGGCGTGCCGGTGCGCGAGCTGGTCGTGGCGGGCGGGCTGCTCAAGAACCCGGCGGTCATGCAGATCTACTCCGACGTCACGCGCCACCCGCTGCACCTGATCGGCTCCGACCAGGGGCCCGCGCTCGGCGCGGCCATCCACGCCGCGGTCGCGGCCGGCGCGCACCCGGACGTCGGGTCGGCGTCGGAGGCGATGGGCACCGTGCGCCGCGACGTCTACACGCCCGACGCCGCCCGCGCGCGACGCCTACGACGCGCTCTACGAGCACTACTCGCGGCTGCACGACCACTTCGGCCGCGGCGGCGACGACGTCATGCATGCGCTGCGCGGCCGGGAATCACGGGAGGCCGTCGGTGCCTGACGCGATCACCGCGCTGCGCGAGCAGGTCTGCGTGCTGCACGCGCAGCTCCCGCTCCACGGCCTGGTGACCTGGACGAGCGGCAACCTGTCGGCGCGCGTGCCCGGCGAGGAGCTGATGGTCATCAAGGCCAGCGGCATCCCGTTCGAGGAGCTGACGCCCGACGCGATGGTGGTGTGCGACCTCGAGGGCGGGCCCGTGGAGGGCGACCTCACGGCCGTCCAGCGACGCCGCCACCCACGGCTACGTGTACCGGCACCTCGCCGAGGCCGGCGGCATCGCGCACACCCACAGCCCGTACGCGACGGCATGGGCCGCGCGCGGCGAGGCGATCCCGTGCGTGCTGACCGCGATGGCGGACGAGTTCGGCGGCGACATCCCGATCGGCCCGTTCGCGCTGATCGGCGACGAGGAGATCGGCCGCGGGATCGTCGACACGCTCGCCTCGCACCGCTCGCCCGCGGTGCTGATGCGCAGCCACGGCGTCTTCACGCTCGGAGCCGGCCCGCGGGAGGCCATCAAGGCCGCCGTCATGTGCGAGGACGTCGCGCGCACCGTGCACCTGGCGCGGACGCTCGGCGACCCGATTCCGATGGCAGAACAGGAGATCGACGCGCTCTATGACCGCTACCAGAACGTCTACGGGCAGCGCTGAGGGCGCGGGCGCCTCGCGGGCGCCTCGGATCGGCGTGCTCGGCGTGATGCAGGAGCTCTACGACGAGATGCTCCCCGGCATCACCGAGCGCCAGGGCGCCTACGCGCGCGAGCTCGGCGCGGCGCTCGACGGCGTGGCGGACGTCACGGTCGCCCCGCCGGTGCGCAACCGCGAGGAGGCCGAGCGGGCCGTGCGCGACTTCGAGTCCGGCGACCTCGACGGGCTGCTGGTGGTGATGCTCACCTACGGGCCGGCGATGCGCGTGGCAGGGGCGCTCGCCCACACGCGCCTCCCCGTGTGCCTGGCCAACGTCCAGCCCGTGCCCTCGGTCACGCCCGAGTGGGACATGGCCGACCTCACCTACAACCAGGGCATCCACGGCGCGCAGGACACCGCCAACGCGATGGTGCGCGCGGGCCGGCCGTTCCACGTCGTCACCGGCGACTGGCACGAGGCGGCGTTCGCCGACTCGATCGGCGGGTGGGCCCGCGCCGCCGCGGCCGTGACGCGCTGGCGGCGGCTGCGGGTCGCGGTGTTCGGCTACGCGATGAACGGGATGGGCGACATCCGGGTCGACGTCCACACGTTCCTGCGCACGCTCGGCCCGCAGGTCGACGCGCTCGCACCCGGCGAGCTGTGGCGGGCGATGGGCGAGGTGGGCGGCGACGAGGTGGCCGCGCTGATCGCCGACGAGGACGCCCGCTTCGAGGTGGACCCGCGGCTGAGCGCGGAGGAGCGCGAGGACCACGCGCGCATGCAGCTCGCGCTGCGGCACGTCCTCGACGCCGGCGGCTACGGCGCGTACTCGACGCACTTCGGCGCGATCGCCGAGGACGGGCGCTTCGCCCGCCTCCCGCTGGCCGCCGCCTCGAGCCTGATGAGCCTCGGGCTACGGCTTCGGCGCCGAGGGCGACGCGCTGACCGCGGCGCTGATGGTCGCGGCGGCCGACCTGCTCGGCCCGACCCAGTTCACCGAGATGTACGCGATGGACTTCCCGAGCGACTCGATCCTGATGAGCCACATGGGGGAGGGCAACCACGCGCTCGCCCGCGAGGACCGCCCGGTGCGGCTGATCAAGCGCCCGCTGGGCATCGGCGGCCTCGACGATCCGCCGACGTTCCTCTTCCAGTACCGGCCCGGCCCGGCGACGCTGGCCGCCCTCGTGGCGCTCGGCGGCGACCGGTTCCGGCTCGTGGTGAGCGAGGGAGAGGTCCTCGCCACCGACGAACTGCCCGCGCTCGAGATGCCGTACGGGTTCTTCCGGCCGGACTCGGGCGTGCGCGACTGCATGGACGCTTGGCTGCGGCTCGGAGGCCCGCACCACCAGGTCCTCAACCCTGGAAGACACGGGGCCTCGTGGCGCATGTTCTGCGAGGCGGCCGGGATCGAGTTCTCACCGGCCTGACGGAAGGAGCAGTGATGACGAGGTGGACGATGCGCGGCCTGGCGGCCGTGCTCACAGTGCTGGCCGCGGGCGTGCTCGCGGGCCCGGCGATGGCGCACCACGACCGCGTGTCGGTCAAGAAGGAGCCCTTCGGCACGTTGCCAGGCGGCGCGGGCGTCGACCGCTACACGGTCTCCAACGGGAGCATGACCGTGAAGATCCTCACCTACGGCGGGATCGTCCAGGAGCTGTGGGTGCCCGACCGCCGCGGCCGCAAGGCCAACGTGACGCTCGGCTTCAAGGACCTCGACGGCTACCTGAGCGACGAGTACATCGCGTCCAACCCGTACTTCGGGGCGCTGATCGGCCGCTACGGCAACCGCATCGCGCTGGGCCGGTTCACGCTCGACGGCACCGAGTACTCGCTCGACATCAACAACGACCCGAACAGCCTGCACGGCGGCTTCGAGGGGTTCGACAGGAAGGTGTGGACGGCCAGCCAGCTCGCCAACGGCGTGCGGCTGAGCTACACGAGCCCGGCGGGCGAGGGCTGCACCGAGGACAGGCCGAGCGACCCGCCGTGCACGACGGGCTATCCGGGCATCCTGAAGACGGTCGTCGACTACACGCTGGACTCGCGCAACCGGCTGAAGATCGACTACACCGCGACCACGACCGCGCCGACGGTCGTCAACCTCACCAACCACGCGTACTGGAACCTCGCCGGCGAGGGCTCCGGCACGATCAACGACCACGAGCTCAAGATCGACGCCTCCCGGTACACGCCGGTCGACGAGACGCTGATCCCGACCGGGGCGCTCGACCCGGTCGCGGGCACGCCGTTCGACTTCCGGCGCTTCCACGCCATCGGCGAGCGGATCCGCGAGGGTGACCAGCAGCTCATCTACGGCCGCGGGTATGACCACAACTGGGCCCTGGACCGCCGAGGATCCGGGCTGCGGGACGCGGCCGTGCTGCGCGATCCCTCCAGCGGGCGCGAGCTGACGATCTCCACAACGGAGCCGGGGCTGCAGTTCTACTCCGGCAACTTCCTGGACGGGACGCTGTACGGCACGAGCGGCCGGCAGTACCGCCAGGGGGACGGGCTGGCGCTGGAGACCCAGCACTACCCCGACTCGCCCAACCACGACAACTTCCCGTCGACGGTCCTCCGTCCCGGGGACACGTACCGCACGACCACCGTGGACGCCTTCTCGGTGGCGCACCACCGCTGACCGGAGTTCCTCCGACGGCGCCGCCCGGGTCGCTCCCGGGCGGCGTCAGCCGGTGAGGCCGGCCAGTTCCGCCCGGTCGATCTCGAGAGCGCCCCAGGCATCGCGCACCTGGCCGGGGGTTCGCGCGCCGAACGCCGCGTAGACGGGGTACGGCTGCTCGAGCACCCACGCCAGCGCGATCTGCTGAGCGGTGCGGCCCGACCGCGTCGGCCGCGGAGGCGGCGCGCTCGCGGCGCTCGCGGTTCTCCGGGTTGTCGTAGACCCGCCGCACCTCCGCGTCGTCGCGGCCGGCGAAGTAGCCGCGCGCCTGGGCGGACCACGCCAGCAACGGCGTCTGCGTGTCGGCGTGCCATGCCGCGATCTCCGGATCGGTCGCCGACTGCGTGTCGGGCCAGTGCTCCTCGTTCTGCGTCGCGAGCGACAGGTGCTGGCTGGAGATGCAGAACCCGTCGCGCCCATGGGCGGCGGCGTAGGCGTTGGCCTCGTCGATGCGCCGCGTCGTCCAGTTGGACGTGCCGAACGCGCGCACCCGTCCCGCACGGCGGTGCTCGTCCAGGCACTCGACGACCTCGCCGACGGGCACCGACGGGTCGTCGCGGTGCAGGAGGTAGAGGTCGATCGGCCCGCGGAGGCGCTCGATGCTCCGGCCGAGGTCGCGGCCGATCTCCTCGGGCGTCAGGCGGCGGCGCTGTCCGTCGGGATGGGCTCCCTTGGTGACGACGACGAGCGTCTCGCGCACCTCGTGATGGCGTTCCAGCCAGTCGCCGAGCACCCGCTCCGCGTCGCCGGCGCCGTACGCGGCCGCGGTGTCGATGACGTTGCCGCCGAGCGCGACGTACTCGTCGAGCACCGCCGCGCTGCGATCCGGTTCGGCGCTCGAGAGCGCAAGCGTCCCGAGCACGAGCCGCGACAGGTCGCGTTCCAGCGGCGGGAAGGGCAGCCGCTCATCCATGGCCTGTCGGCGATGTTAGCGTTCACACGTCATCGCCGCCTCCGCGGCGTCGAGCGACGGGAAGAGCGCCACGTGCTCATCGACTCCAGTGACGTCGAAGACGAGGCGCGCCGGGCCGTCCGGACACGCGATCGCCAGCCGCCTGCCGCGCTCGCGCCGGGCCCGATCGAGCTCGAGGAGCACCGCGAGCCCGGAGGAGTCCATGAACGTGACGCCGGTGAGGTCCACGACCACCGCGTCGCTCTCGGCGACCGCGCCGGACCCGAGCGTCGTGCGAAGCCGAGGCGCCGTGGCGATGTCGAGCTCGCCGGCGATCGTCACGACCGATCCGAAGCTCGCCGCCACGACGCCCACGTCCAGCGGCGGCCCGCCGTCCTGCGGCGGCGGGGGAGGTTGCCGGCGCCTACGGCCGGGCAGCCTCATGCTCCGCTCCGCTCCGGGCCCGGCACGTGTCAGGGATCACACCGCCGACCCTACGGGAGACGCGCTTCTCCGTGGCGGGCTCAGCGGCCGGTGGCCGAGGGTGGCGGCCCGCCGGCCAGGCAGTCGAGGCAGATCGCGCTGAAGTACGCCGTGCGCGGTGCGCCGGGCGGTACGTCGAAGCTGATGATGAACGTGTTGTTCGCGATCTTGCGCAGGCGCTGGGTCGGCAGGACGAAGCGTCCGTCGGAGCCGATCCGTCCCGTGTACGTCTTGGCCGATTCGTACGCCCGCCGCATGGTGACCGTGCCGCCACGCGACGGCGACACCGCGCCGCGGATGGTGAGCGGCTCGTCGGAGTCGGTCTCGTAGGTGAACTCGACGCCGACGTCCTTGGCTCCGTCGAAGCGCAGGCTCAGACCGGGGGTCACGAACGGCAGCTGCCGTTCGCACATCGCCGCCACGGGGCGCGGCTGGGCATGCTTGAGCGCGAACGCCGAATCGAGCTCGTCGCGGAGCGCGCGCGGGTCCACTCGTCCCAGATCCTCCGCGGCTGCGCCCTCGGCCCTGGTCGCCGCGCGGTCGCGGCAGCTCTCGGCGACCGCGAGCCTGTCCGCGTCGCTGAGCTCGCGGTAGGCGGTACCGGACGGCGGGAGCGCGGCGGGCGCCTCGCGCTCCGCGTCTCCGCAACCCATCGCGGCGCCAAGGGCGCCGAGCACGAGGGCGGTGGCCGGGAGAGTCCACATGCGAGGGGTCGCTCCTCGTCGAGGCTACGCCCTCCTCGAGGGTTGCGACGCCGAGTACGGTGAGTCCTCGATGGCGGTCGACGTCGTCACCGAGATCGTGATCGCCCGCCCGCGGGCGGAGGTGGCGGCGTTCGCGTGCGATCCCGACACCGCGACGCGCTGGTACGCGAACATCGAGTCGGTCACGTGGCGCACGCCGCGGCCGCTCGAGGTCGGCACCCGCCTGGAGTTCGTCGCGCACTTCCTCGGCCGCCGCCTCGCGTACACGTATGAGGTGCGGGAGCACGCCGCGGGCGAGCGGATCGTGATGAGCACCGAGGAGGGCCCGTTCCCGATGGAGACGACCTACGGGTTCGAGGACGCCTCGGGCGGGACGCGGATGACGCTGCGCAACCGCGGCGAGCCCTCCGGCTTCGCGAAGCTCGGGGCGCCGCTGATGGAGCGCGGGATGCGCCGCGCGAACCGCGCGGACCTGCGCCGGATCAAGGCGATCCTCGAGGCCGAGGAGAGCGCCCGCCGATGAGTTCTCGCCGCCGCCGGGATTGAAGCTCCGAAGGGCCGGGTGGGCCCGCGGCGAGGAGGACGGCATGCCGGACGTCACCGTGAAGGCGATCGACGAGATGGAGACGCTGTTCGACGGGATCGCCCGTCGCGCACGCGCGGAGCTCGGCGTCACCGCGTGGGGAATGCAGGTCATGACGCTCCCGCCGGAATGGGACGGCTATCCCGATCACGCGCACGGCGCGGGTACGGAGGAGGCCGGCCAGGAGGAGGTCTACATCCCGCTCGCCGGGTCGGCGACGCTCGTCGCCGGCGGCGAGGCGTTCGAGCTCCGTCCCGGCGTGATGGCCCGCGTCGCGCCTGCGCAGCGCCGGCGGATCCTGCCCGGGCCGGAGGGGATCCGCTTCGTCGCGCTCGGAGGGGTCGTCGGGAGCCACGCGCCGTCGCCGTGGACCGAGCTCGGCGGCCCGTGGCCCGTGCCGGCTCCCTCGTGACCGCGACGCCGGATCCGCTGCTCGCGGCCGCCCAGCGCGGTGACGAGCAGGCGTTCGTCCAGCTGACGGGCCCGCATCGCCGCTCGCTGCACGTCCACGCCTACCGGATGCTCGGCTCGCTGCACGACGCCGACGACGCGCTGCAGGAGACGCTGCTGCGGGCCTGGCGCGGGCTGTCGGGCTACGAGCCGCGCGCTGCGCTGTCCACATGGCTGCATCGCATCGCCACCAACGTCGCCCTGCGGATGATCGAGCAGCGAAGCCGCGACCCCGCGGTCGTCGACGCCCATCTGCAGCCCTATCCCGATCGCCTGCTGGAGGAGCCGGCTTCACCCGAGCCGTCTCCCGAGGCGCGGGCGATCGCCCGCGAGAGCCTGGGTCTCGCGTACGTCGCCGCGATGCAGCTGCTGCCGGCCAAGCAGCGGGCGGTGCTCGTGCTCCGCGACGGTCTGGGCTGGCCGGCGCGCGACGTCGCCGAGTTGCTCGACGACTCGACCGCGGCCGTCAACAGCGCGCTGCAACGCGCACGCGAGCGGATCGCCCGCGAGCACGACGAGGGCACGCTGGCGCGGCTGCACGCTCCCGCGGACGCCCGGGCCGAGGCGGCGGTGCTGGGAGAGTTCCTCGACGCGTGGGCCGACGTGGACGTGCCGCGCATCGTGGCGCTGCTCAGCGACGACGCGCTGCTGACGATGCCGCCGGCGGACATCCGGATCCGCGGCGCCGGCGCGATCGGCGAGTTCTTCGCGACCCAGCCGGCGGGCGGTCGGCTCGAGAGGATCCGGCACACCGTCACACGAGCGAACGGCCAGCCCACGCTCGCGAGCTACGCCGACGAGCACGGCACCGGCACACACGACGCGTACGGGGTGATGGTCATCGCCGTGCGG
The DNA here is from genome assembly GCA_963723395.1 of uncultured Solirubrobacteraceae bacterium. Taxonomy (GTDB): domain Bacteria; phylum Actinomycetota; class Thermoleophilia; order Solirubrobacterales; family Solirubrobacteraceae; genus DATFQI01. The sequence continues at coordinate 155,765 of CAVRQL010000023.1, forward strand.
GGCGACCGCATCACGGGGATCACGGGATTCCCGCACGACCTCGAGCTCTTCGCCCAGCTCGGGCTCCCGACGGCGCTGCGCTAGGCGACCCGCATGCGGTTGTTGCGGGCGTTGTGCTCCACCTCGGCGCGGCCCAGCGCCTCCAGGACGGGCGGCACGTAGTTGGCGAAGCGCCCGCGCATGCCCTTCTTGAGCCCGTACCAGCCGCCGACGGGATTGGCCTCCGAGCGCGCCCACGCCTCGACGGTCCCTTCGGCGGCCGGCTTCTGCTCGTCGGCGCTGCCGAGCAGCATCCAGTCGCCGTGGGCGGTGAGCATCGCGTGGAGGTCGTCGAGCGCGCTGAGGTGGTAGCGCAGCTCGCGACTTGCCGACCCGGACGACGAGCGCCGGAGGATCCAGCGTCTCGTCCTGCCACGCCTCGTATTCGGATTGCCCGCTGGGCGTCTTCAGGCGCCAAGGGTCGTTCGGTGTGCCGTCTGCCATCGGGCAACGGTAACCGAATCGTTACGGAGTGGCAATCCTCTCGGGCTTCGGGAAGAGCCCGAGCAGGCGTCTCCACGGCGCGCGGGTCGCCCTCGATCGTGAGGTCGCCGGCGCGCTGTGCCTCGGCGAGGTCGCGGTCGTTCCAGACCACGGCGCTGAAGGTGTTGGGGTCGGATTCGACGATCGCGTCGGGGTGCTCGGCGGCGCCGCGATCGACCTCGATCGCCCCGTCGGCGATGTGGACGCGGAAGGTGCTGTCGCCGAGCCGCAGCTCGTAGCGCGCGACCAGATCGCCGGCCGCGCCGGCGTCGAAGAACGTGCCGAGCGCGAGGACGACGGAGTCGGTGCCCACGGGGGCGTCCTCGGGGAACGACGGGCGAGCGCGCCGCCCAGGTGCCGAGCGACAGCAGCATCGGCTTGAGCTCGCGGCCCCAGTCCGTGAGCTCGTAGACCGACGAGCCCGCCGGGGGCGGCAGCTTGCGGCGCTGCACGATCGCCGCCTGCTCGAGCTGGCGGAGGCGCTGCGAGAGCACGTTGGTGCTCGCGCCGGGCAGGCCGCCGCGGAGGTCGACGAAGCGCTTGGGGCCGAGCAGCAGCTCGCGCACGACGAGCAGCGCCCAGCGCTCGCCGACGATGTCGAGCGCGTGCGCGATGCCGCAGCCGTCGCCGTAGGTGCGCATCGTGCTCAGTCTAGTGCGAGTGTAGCTGTCCGTACTTTCTTTTTTGAACTAGAGAGTAGATTTGCGCAACCATGACCGCCTCCCCACACCACAGCGCATCCACCGAGCCGAGCCCCGACCCGCGGCGCTGGAGGGCGCTCGCCCTGCTCTGCACGGCGTTCTTCATGGTCATCCTCGACTCGTCGATCGTGGTCGTGGCGCTGCCGTCGATCGATGCTGACCTCGGCTTCTCGGCGGGTGACCTGCAGTGGGTGCTGAGCGCGTACCTGCTCAGCTTCGGCGGCCTGCTGCTGCTCGGCGGCCGCGCGGCGGACCTGCTCGGCCGGCGGCGCGTGTTCATGGTCGGGACGGCATTGTTCGCGCTCGCCTCGCTCGCCTGCGGGCTCGCCGTCTCCGTCGCGGCGCTGATCGCGGCGCGCGTGGTCCAGGGCGTGGCGGCGGCCGTCATGACCCCCACGGCGCTGTCGATCGTCATGACGACGTTCGCGGAGGGCGCCGAGCGCAACAAGGCGCTGGGCATCTGGGCGGCGATCGGCGGCATCGGCGCCACCGCCGCGTGGCTGGTCGGCGGCCCGATCACGGAGGGGCTCGGCTGGGAGTGGATCTTCTTCATCAACATCCCGGTCGCGGCCGGCGTCCTCGCGCTCAGCCCGGTGCTGCTGGGCGAGAGCCGCGACCTCGGGCGCGGGCGCCGCTTCGACATCCCGGGCGCGCTGACGATCACGGGCGCCGTCGTGGCGCTCGTCTACGCCGTCGTCGAAGCTCCCACGACGGGCTGGGGCGACGGCCGGACGCTCGGGCTGTTCGGGGTCTCGGCCGCGCTGCTCGGCCTGTTCGCGTGGATCGAGTCGCGCTCGCCGGCCCCGCTGGCGCCGCTGCGGGTGTTCCGCTCGCGCGCGCTGGTCGGCGGCAACGTTGTGCTGTTCGCGCTCGGGATGCTGGCCTTCGGGATGCCGTTCACGCTCACGCAGTACGCGCAGGGGGTGCTGCACTACTCGCCGCTCGAGTTCGGGCTCGCCTCGGTGGTCATGCCGGTGATGGCGGCGCTCGGCTCGATCGCCGGCCAGGCGATGGCGGGCAAGGGCCTGGGCCGGATCGCGGCGGGTGGGCTGGTCCTGACCGGCCTGGGCTGCCTGTCGCTCAGCCAGGTGACGGTCGACGGCACCTACCTGGGCGACATCTTCTTCGGGCTGCTGCTCTTCGGCCCGGGGCTGGGAGCGGCGTACGTCGCGGCCTCGATCGCCTCGCTCGCGGGCGTCGCCGACGCGGACGCCGGGCTGGCCTCCGGGCTCAACAACTCCTCGTTCCAGATCGGCGGCGCGGTCGGCGTCGCGGTCCTCTCGACCGTCGCGGTGTCCCAGGCCGGCGGCGCCGACCCGCTCACCGCGCTCACGAACGGCTTCCAGGCCGCGTTCGCGACCGCGATCGTCTTCGCCGTGGCCGGAGTCGCCGTCGCGGTCGCCCTGCTCGGGCGGCTGCGCCTGCCGACTCCGACCCCGGCGGCCGTGAGCGTGTCTACCCGCGAAGCGACCTGAAGGCGGCGCGGAGCTCCTCGGAGAACAGCTGGGGCTGCTCCCAGGCGGCGAAGTGGCCGCCCCGGGCGACCCGGTTGTAGTGGATGAGGTTGTCCGGGTACGCGCGCTCGGCCCAGCTCCGCGGAGCTTCGTAGAGCTCGTCGGGGAACACGCTGATGGCGAACGGGATCGAGATGTCCTTGGCGTCGAAGAAGTCCGCCTTGTTCTCCCAGTAGAGGCGCGCCGCGGAGACGCCGGTGTTGGTGAGCCAGTAGAGCGTGAGGTTGTCGAGGAGGTCGTCTCGCGTGAGGTCGCTCTCCAGGGTCCCCTCGAGGACCTGCTTGACCAGGCCGGGCTGGCCGGTCCCGTCGCCGTGGTCGAGCGCGAAGGCCGCGAGATCGATGGGTGAGTCCGCCAGCCCGTACAGATCGTCTGCGGACGCGTCGACATGATCAGCGCGTAGGCCACGTGCTGGGCGTAGAACGCGCGCAGCTGCTCGTACGCGATCCGCTCCTCGTCCGAGAGGCCGGACGGCGGCGGGGCGCCGCCCTCGAAGCCCTTGACGATGTCGGGCGGGGCCGTGCCGGGCATGTTGGAGTGGATGCCGAGCAGCCCCGGGGCCGCCTGGATGCCCATGGTCTGCGTCACCGCCGCGCCCCAGTCGCCGCCCTGCGCGACGAACTCGGTGTATCCGAGCCGGTGCATCAGCTCCACCCAGGCGCGGGCGATGCGCGGCGGATCCCAGCCGGTGGTGGCCGGCTTGGCGGAGAACCCGTGGCCGGGGAGCGAGGGGATCACCAGGTGGAACGCGTCCGCCTCGCTGCCGCCGTGCGACGTGGGATCGGTGAGCGGCCCGATGATCTTCAGCTGCTCGATGACCGAGCCGGGCCAGCCGTGCGTGACGATCAGCGGGAGCGCGTCCTCGTGCCGCGAGCGGACGTGGATGAAGTGGATGTCCAGCCCGTCGATCTCGGTCAGGAAGTTCGGCAGCCCGTTCAGCTCGGCCTCGCACCTGCGCCAGTCGTAGTCCGTGGCCCAGTAGCGGGCGAGCTCCTGCATGGTCGCGAGCGGTATGCCCTGCGAGTCGTCGTCGACCGTCTCCCGCTCGGGCCACCTGGTCGCCGCGATGCGTCTGCGCAGGTCGTCCAGCTCGGACTCGGCGAAGCCGATGTGGAACTCGCGGATCGCGGCAACTTCTGTGGCGGACATCTGCGTCTCCTGACTTCGGGTCGCGGCGGATGCTCGTCTGTCGCGCGCCGCTTCGCGCCCGTGAGGTCCCCGGCCGAGCCCCTGGCCGCGCCGGCTAGACCGCGGGCGGCGGCGCGTACCCCGTGCCGCCGGCGACCGGGCCGACGGGGATGAACGGCGGAGCGAACGACGGGACCGGGCCGGTGCCCATCAGCCCGGACACCATGCGGGAGGCCTTCCAGGTCTCGAACGCCGCCCGCATCGCCGTGCCCGCGTCGTTGAGCGCCTCCTGCTCCTGATCGTCGTCGCCGACCAGGGTCAGCGCGAACGGCGCGGGGCAGAGCGCGGCGAGCGGCATGGGTATCGCCAACGTCGGGGGCGCCACCGGCATCGGGATCGCCGCGAAGCTCGGCCACAGCGGGATGCCGGGGATGTTGAACCCCGCGCACCACTGCTGGAACGCGGCCGCGAAGCCCTGGAGCGCCTTCGCCTGGACCCGTGCCTCAGCCGCCGGAGGCGAGGAGGCGGATCGCATGAACGGCGTGAGAGATGGCCCGATGAGCATCCCGCCGAACCCGCTCGGCCCGGTGATCCTCACCGCGACGATCGTCGACATCGCCGCCCACTGGTTGAGCGCGGTGAGGGCGATCGCGGTGACGCGGCTCGCCACCGCGGCCTTGTCGATCTTGGCGGCGCCTGCCCCGCGCGCGCCTCGGACGACCGCCTCCGCCGCGCCCTCCACAGCGTCGAGCACGAAGCCGCCGAGGTCCATGGCGTCCTGGGCCGCCGGCATCGCCGGAGCTGCGGGCATGCCGAACGCTTCGGGAAGGCCCGCCATCTGCTGGTCCCCGCCGCGGGCGGCCTCGAGGGCCCGGCCGAACGCCTGGTTGCCCATCGCGCCGGCGGCGCGCTCGGCCGCCGGCACCGCTCCGCCCGGCGCGTCGGTACCGGCGACGCGCTGGTCGTCGGCCTCCGGCTGCGGCTCTTGACCGCTGCGCTCGCTCACGCAGCGATCCTCCCGGACGCCACCGGCGAACGCAACGCCTTGCGGGGACGGGTCGGCTCGGAGATGCTTGGCCGGCGATGACGCGCGTCCTGCTCGTCAACCCGCCGTCGCCCGAGGCGCTCGGCACGCCGCTGCTGGGCCTGCAGTACGTCGCCGCGGCGCTGCTCGAGCGCGGGTGCGAGGTCGCCGTCCTGGACGCCGCCGCGCGCCATGGCGAGCGCGACCCCGACGTGCTGCTGGCCCGCGCCGCCGCGTTCGGGCCCGACGTCGTCGGGTTCGGGCTGTTCACGCGCTGGGTGTGGCACGCCTACCGGCTGGCGGAGCGCTTCGCCGGGCGGTTCCCGCTCCTGGTCGCCGGTGGCGCGCACACCACGGTGCGGCCGCTCGAGGCGCTCGAGCGCGGGTTCGACGTCGCGCTGGTCGGCGAGGCCGAGCGCTCGATCGTCGCGCTCGTCGACGTGCTGGAGGGACGGTGCGGCATGGAGGAGGTGCCCGGCGCGATGTGGCGCGAGCCCGGCGGCGCGGTCCGCGCGACGCCGGCGCTCCCGGCGCTGGAGGACCTGGACGTGCTCGCCCAGCCGCTGCGGGCGCAGCATCTCTTCGACCCGTCGTGGTACGACCCGGCCGCGCCCGCGGTGATCCCGGGCGGCCTGCTGACCAGCCGCGGCTGCCCGGCGCGCTGCACGTTCTGCGCCAACCACGTCACCGGCCGCCGCTTCCGGCACCGCTCGGCCGGCGACGTGGTCGCGGAGATCCGCGGCTACCACGACCTGTGCGGCGTGACGTTCCTCCCGTGCTGGGACGACGCCCTGACCGCCGATCGCAAGCGCCTCGTCGCGCTCTGCGACGCGTTCGAGCGCGGGCTCGACTTCCCGTTCACCTGGAGCGCCATCACCCGCGCGAACCTCGTCACGCCCGAGCTGCTGGCGGCGATGCGGCGCGCCGGCCTGATGCACGTCAACTTCGGGGTGGAGAGCGGCGACGACGACGTCCTGAAGGCGATCAAGAAGGGGATCAAGACCGACCACGTCGTCAGGGCGCTCGAGCACGCGAAGGCGGCCGGGCTGAGCACGGCGTGCAACTTCATGCTCGGGTTCCCGCAGGAGACGCCTGCGGCGCTGGAGCGCACCCTGGCGTTCATGGAGCGCATCTCCCCGCTGGTCGACACGTTCAGCACGCTCGGCGTCCTGGTGCCGTTCCCCGGCACGCCGCTGTACGACGACTTCCACCTCGAGTACGGGTTCACCGACTGGTGGCTGCGGGAGGAGTACGCCGGCTACCGGCCGTTCCCGCCGATCGGCGACGTGCCCGCGTTCCGCCGCCACTACGTCGACGACGCCAACCTCGAGCTGGACTTCTTCCACTACACCGACGAGCAGCGGGAGCTGATCCGCGCGTGCCTGCGCTACAAGGGCGAGCACAACCTGCGCCGCATGGGCCTGCTCGCGGACCCGGTGTTCCACCCCGAGCCGGTGCGCGCGTGACGACTGCGACGGCCGCCTTCCCCACCGAGGCGCTGCCCGACCGGTCGCCGCTCCTGCGCGAGCCGGCGTCGTTGCGCGCGGCCGCGGACGCGGACGGCGCGCTGCTGCTCCGGCGGCTCCTCGACGCCGAGCTCGTGGACCGCGTGCGGACGGTCGCGCTCGGCGCCGCCCAGGGGACGGGCTGGCTGGATCCGGGCCACCCGCCGACCGCGGGCATCGCCCGCCCGGGGCTCGCCGTCGGGGCCTACGACGACGCCTGGCTCGAGGTGCAGCGCGCCGTGGTCGGCGACCCCTCCTGGGATGCGCTCGGCACGGCACCGCCGCTCCACCGGGCACTCGAGGCCGTCCTCGGCGCACCGCCGGAGGGCGGCCACGGCAGCGTGCTGCGCGCGTTCTCCGCCGCCGGCGAGCGTCTGACGACGCCGCCGCACCAGGAGCGCGCGTTCATCGGCGGCCGGCCGGATGCATGGACGGCGTGGATCCCGCTCGGCGAGTGCCCGCACGCGCTCGGCGGGCTCGCGGTGATGCGGGGATCCCACCGTCGCGGCCCGCTCCCGCACGCCGGCGACCACTGCACCCGCGTGCCCGAGGGCCAGCCGTGGGCGTGCGCGGACTACGAGCCGGGCGACGTCCTGCTGGTGCACTGCCAGACGCTGCACCGGGCACTGCCCAACCGCGACCCGGCCGGCCGGCTGCGCCTGTCGGCCGACTTCCGGTTTCGCCCGGCGGCGTCAAGCCGCCCCTCTTCCGGCCGATGAGCCGGTCATGCCGGAATTCTGCATGAACCCCATCTCGAACGGGGATAGCCACGGTGGGTCCCGATGATGCTCACCGCCCTCAGCGTGTTCGCGGCAGCTGCGCTCGGCGGCGGGGTGGCCGGCGACGTGACGGCGCTGGTCATCACCGCGGTGGCGGTGCTCGTCCTGCTGGGCGTCATCAACGGCCTGCGGATGCTCGGCGAGGTCACGCGCTTCCTTCACAGCTGACGCCGAGGTCGTCGAGCAGGCCGATGCCGCGGGCGTGCACCACGGCCTCCGAGCGCGAGGACGCGTCCAGCTTCCGGTAGACGGCGTGCGCATGGGTCTTCACCGTGTTCGCCGTGACGTGGAGGGAGAGGCCCATCTCGCGGAAGGACAGGTGGGTCGGCAGCAGCCGCAGCACGCGGAGCTCGGCGTTGGTGAGCGACGCGGGACCCGCGAACACGGACGCCGCGAAGGCGTCCGCCTGGGCGCCGCCCTCCTCGACCCAACGGCCCGCGAGCGGCGCGTCGGTCATGGCCGGCAGCATCCGTCCGGCCTCGGACAGCAGCGCCCGGGCGCCCACCGCGTCACCGAGGCGCAGCGTGGTCCGGGCGAGTGCCACGCGCGTCTCGACGGCGTACCAGGGCGGCGGATCCACGAGGCGCGCGAGCAGCGCGCCGGCGCGCCGGCGGTCGTCCTGCGCCGCCTCGACGCGGTCGCGATGCGACCGGACGAGCGCGGACACCGCGTAGACGAGCGCCGCGCTCGGGTACCGCGCGATGTTCTCCCGGTCGAGCTGGGCGCGGGCGCGGGAGGCGACCAGCGCCGCCTCCTCCCAGTCCTCGTCGTCCGCGCGGATCAGGGCGAGCTGGGCGAGGCAGAGGACCTGCGCGACCGGGGCGACGACGCCGCCGCGGCGAGCACCCTCTTCCAGCACGGGCACGGCGAGCTCCGGGGTGCCGAGGAGGTGCAGCCCGGCTCCGTGCAGCATGCACGCGAGCGGGCGCCACGGATCGTCCTCGGCCGTGAGCTCGTATGCCGTCGCGGCGTCGTCGACCATGCGGGAGACCCCGCCGCGGGCGAGGAGCGCTCGCAGGACGGCGCAGGCGGCCGCGGCCGGCGGGTGCTCGATCTCCTCCCCGGCGGCGATCAGGCGCTCGGCCGTGTCGAGCCAGTGCTCGAGGCGGTCGCGGTCGCCGTCGACGAGGTGGGTGCACGCCGCGGAGAGGGCGAGCGGCGCGTGCGACGAGATCTGCTCGGGGCGGCAGCGGTCCAGCCAGGTCCTGTATCGCGTCGACGCGGCCGTGCGCGATGCGGGACGCCGCGATCGACCACAGCCGCGACCCGGCGTCGGCGACATCGCCGGCGGCGAGCGCATGGCCGAGGGCATCCTCGATCTCGCCCTCGCGCTCGAGCCACGCTCCGGCGCGCCGGTGGAGATCGGCCGTGCGCTGCGGATCGCGCCGGCGCTGCTCCGCCCGCAGCATCTCGGCGAGCAGGGGATGGTGGCGGTACTCGGCGTCCGCGTCGTCGAGCGGCACGAGCGGCACGCCTCCTCGCGAGAGCTCTCGCAGCACCGCTCCGGAGCCCGTCCGGCCGAGCAGCGCGTCGCACGACGGGCCCGAGAGCCGCTCGAGCACCGAGGTGCTCAGGAGGAACTCGACGGCGGGCGGAGGAAGTCGCAGGAGGATCTCGTCGCGCAGGTAGTCGGCCATCAGCCGGTCGTCGCCGGCGAACCGCACGACCGCGTGCGGATCGCGTCCGCCGCGGATCGCCAGCGCGGCGAGGTACAGCGCGGCGGGCCAGCCTTCCGTGCGCAGGAGCAGCGCGGACTGATCGGCGGGCTCGACCTCCACGCCCGCCATGCTGAGCATGGCGGCGGCCTCCCTTCGCGTCATCGCGAGCTCTGACGCCCCGAGCTCGGCCACGAGCCCGTGTGCGCGAAGGCTGCCGAGTGGCAGGGACGGCTCGCCGCGGGTGGCGATCGCCACCTGCGAGCCGGCGGGGAGCTCACGCGCCCAGGCCTCGATCTCGTCGAACCCCGCCTCGACCTGCGCGCCGTCCAGGACGGCCACGGCCGGCGACGGCAGCTCCCGGAGCGCACGGGCCGCGCTCTCGAAGGCGGCGCCGGCGTGCAGCAACTCGGGCGCGATCCAGGCGAAGGGCCGCCCGTCCCGTTCGTTCCACTGGCTGAGCAGCGTGGTCTTGCCGTAGCCCGCCGGCGCACGAACGATCACCAACGGAGCGGCGCTCGACCGGGCGAGCGCGCGCACGAGCCGGTCGCGTCGCACCGTACCCCGGCGGATGCGCGGGCGCGGGCCTTCGAAGGTGACCGCCTGCGATGGGGCTGCGAGGGCGAAGGTCGGCGCAACGCTCACGCCCTAAGCATTCCGGGAGGAGCGCGGCGCCGCGAGGGGGCACGCCGGGGAAGACCGGGGAGGCCCACGGCGGCCCCGTGGTGGTGCCCGCACCAAACCGCCTGCACAAGCAAGCGCTTGCTTGTGATGCATGCGAGACTCACGATCATGGCGACCCGCCCGCGGAAGAGGCGCCCCGCCGAGACGCCCGGGCACGACGCAGAGCTGTGGGCGCACATCGAGCCCGAGTCCTCGCGCGTCCTGCTCCTGTCGGCGCTCGACGCATTCCTCGCGCGCGGCTTCCATGCCGCCACCACGCGGGAGATCGCCGAGCGGGCGGGGATGAGCCCGGCCGCGGTGTACGTCCACTGGAAGGCGAAGCACGACCTCCTCTTCGAGATCAGCCGCATCGGGCACCAGGCCGTCCTGGATGTCGTCGAGGACGCGCTCGAGCAGGCCTCCGACGACCCGGTGGAGCGCGTCCACGCGTTCGTGTCGGCCTTCGCGAGCTGGCACGCGGAGAACCATGCGCTCGCGCGCGTCATCCAGTACGAGTTCAAGAAGCTGCCGAATCGCCAGTTCCGCCAGATCGTCCGGATCCGCGACCGCTTCGAGGAGCTCATGCGAGCGGAGCTGGCCGGCGGCGTCGCCGCCGGCGTGTTCGACGTGGCGGACCTCGAGGGAACGACGCTCGCGGCCCTCTCGCTGTGCATCGACCTCGCCCGCTGGTACGAGCCGTCGGACGACCACTCCTCCGCGGAGGAGGTCGGCGAGCTCTACGCCGGCCTCGTGATCAGGATGCTCAGCTAAGCAAGCGCTTGGTTTGGTAGGGTCGCCCGCAGGGGCAGAGAGGCCACAACTGGGGAGGTCCAGATGGAGATCTCGTGCGCGTTTCCCACCGCACTCGACTCGCCGGATCACATCGCGCTGGCTGAGCAGCTCGGCTACGACCGTGCCTGGCTGTACGACACGCCGCAGCAGAGCACCGACGTGTGGGTGACGCTCGCGCTGGCGGCCGAGCGGACCGAGCGCATCGGCCTGGGGCCGGGCGTACTCGTGCCCTCGCTGCGCCATCCGATGGTCAACGCCGCGGCCACCGCCAACCTCGTCGCGCTCGCTCCCGGGCGCGTCGCCGTGGCGTTCGGGACGGGGTTCACGGGCCGCCGCGCGATGGGCTATGGCGCGATCCCGTGGGCGTTCATGGACGCCTACATCCGCGCGTACCGCGGGCTGCTGGCCGGCGAGACGATCGAGTGGGAGGGCGCGAAGATGCGGATGCTGCACCCGCCGGGCCACTCCGCTCCGCTGCCGGTCGACGTGCCGATCATCATCGGCGCGCTGGGGCCGAAGGGCGCCGCCGTCGCCCGCGAGCTGGGCGACGGGCTCTACATCACGCTCGCGCTCCCCGAGTTCGCCAAGGAGTTCTCGCGCGTGTCGTACCTCTTCTGGGGGACGATCCGCGACGACGGGGAGGATCCGGGATCCGACCGCGTGCGTGCCGCCGGAGGACCCGGATGGGCGCTCGCCTACCACGGGGCCTACGAGTTCGGGACGCCGCTGGAGGATCTGCCGGGCGGCGCGGAGTGGAAGGCGGTGGTCGAGCGGACCTCCCCGGAGGAGCGCCACCTCGCCGTCCACGAGCAGCACTGCGTCGGCCTCAACGAGGCGGACCAGTCGGCCTGGGACGCCGGCGGCCACCAGATGCTCGACGACGTCACGATGAGCGGCACGGCCGAGCAGGTCCAGGAGCGGCTCGCCGGCCTCGTGGAGCACGGGGTGACCGAGGTGGTCTTCCAGCCGTGCGGCCCCGACACCCGACGCGAGCTCGAAGTGTTCATCGACACCGCGAAGTCGGCCGTCGCGGCCTAGGAGAGAGCATGACGCGAACCCTGACCACGCTCGCCGAGGGCGGGAACTACTTCGAGTGCCCGCGCTGGCACGACGGCCGCTGGTGGGCCTCGGACTTCTACCGCCACACGGTGTTCACCTACGACGCCGACGGTCGCGAGGAGGCGGTGCTCGAGGTGGAGGGCCAGCCCTCGGGGCTCGGGTGGCTGCCGGACGGCGATCTCCTGGTCGTGTCCATGAAGGACCGGCGGGTGCTGCGGCGCGCGTCCGACGGCACCGTCAGCGAGTACGCCGACCTCTCGGCGCTCACGACCGGGCACCTCAACGACATGATCGTCGACCGGCAGGGGTTCGCGTACGCCGGCAACTTCGGCTTCGACCTCATGGGCGGCGGCGACCCGGCGACCGCGGCGCTCGTCCGCATCGACCCCGACGGCAGCGCGAGCGTGGCGGCCGAGGACCTCTGGTTCCCCAACGGCACGGTGATCATCGACGACACCACGCTCGTCGTCGCCGAGACCTTCGGCGCCCGCTTCACCGCCTTCACGATCGAAGCCGACGGCACGCTGTCCGACCGCCGTGTGTGGGCCCAGATCGACCCCACGCCCGAGGCCGCCGACACGGAGACGATGCTCGGCGCGATCACCTTCGCGCCCGACGGCTGCGCGCTCGACGCCGAGGGCCACATCTGGGCCGCCAACGCCCTCGCCGGCAAGCTCTGCCGCGTCGCGCCCGGCGGGGAGATCGTCGACGAGGTCGCGATGCCGGACGGCCTCGGCGTGTTCGCGTGCGGGCTCGGCGGCGAGGACGGGCGCACGCTGGTCGCCTGCGCCGCGCCCGACTTCCACGAGGGGCCGCGGAAGGCCGCGCGCGAGGCGAAGCTGCTCGCGACCACGGTCGACGTGCCGCACGCCGGCCTTCCCTGAGCCCGATACTCCAGGGGTGTCCGAACTCAACGTGCTCGGCCTGCCCCTGGAGCCCTGCGGCGCGGATCCCGTGACCGGCTACTTCCGCGATGGATGCTGTCGCCCGGATCCGCACGGAGTGAGCACGCACCTGATCTGCGCGGTGGTGACCGCGGAGTTCCTGGAGCACCAGCGCGGCATCGGCAACGACCTGAGCACGCCGCGCCCGGACTTCGGGTTCCCCGGGCTGACGCCGGGTGACCGCTGGTGCGTGACCGCGCCCAACTGGCTGCGGGCCTACGAGGACGGGAGCCCCGCGTTCGTGGTGCTGGCCGCGACGAGCGCGCGGGCGCTCGAGTGGGTGCCGTTGACGGCGCTCAGGGAGCATGCCGTCGACGTCCCGGCCGATCCCGGCCTACTCGCGGACTAGCGCTCGCGCAGGAAGGCCGCCGCGGCGGGCACCTGCTCCTCGGTGAGGCCGTGGAGCACGAGCGGGCCGTCGTAGCCGCGCGTCGCGCAGCAGCCGCACGTAGAGCGGGTAGTCGAGGCCGCCGCTACCGGCGGCGACGACCGTGCCGTCCTCGCGGACGTCCTTCGCGTGCGCGAGGACGAGCGCATCGCCGAGCAGCGCGAACGCGTCGCGCAGCGTGTCGTGCTGCCGGTGGAGCTCGCCGGGGCGGATCAGGTTCGCGGCGTCGATCACCACCCGCAGGTGCCGGGACGGGAGCTCGTCGAGCAGCCGGCGGCCGGCCTCGGCGTCCGCGACGACGTTGTTGTGCTCCGGCTCGAAGGCGAGCGTGACGTCGTGCCGCTCGGCGACCGCGAGCGCGGCGGCGATCTGCTCGAGGCTGTCCCGCCACGCCTCGGGAGCGGCGTTGCCGGGATGCGCGCGCCACATGTCGTCGGGATCGCGCGAACCCGTGCAGAGCGTGACCACGCGGGTGCCGAGCGCGGGTGCGGCGGCGATCAGGGAGGCGAGCCAGGCGGCGCCCCGCGAGCGCACGCCGGGGTCCGGGTGGGCCATGTTGTAGGTGCCCGACACCGCGGACATGGTCAGGCCGCGGGCGTCGACGGCCGCGCGGATCTCCTGCGGCGACGAGGACCCGTCGGTCGAGCGCCATGTTGAACTGGATCGCCTCGATGCCGGTCGCCGCGACGGCGTCGAGGGTCTCGCCCATCGAGGGTCGCGAGAAGGTCTTCGCGAAGATGCCGACCTGCATCACGCCGACGCGAGCGTCGGCTCGACCGCCACGTCGGCGCCGGTCTCGACTGAGCGCTCGATCGCATCCATCACGCGCATAGCCGCGAGCCCGTCGTCCACGTTCGCCCCGACCTGGGCCGCCCCGGTGAGGATGCAGTCCGCGAAGCCCTCGACCTGGCGGCGCCAGAAGTCCGCGTCCTCGCCGAGCGGCCGGTGGTACTGGCGGTCCTTGGCGGCGAAGCACTCCACCTCGGCCGCGCGGCGGTACCAGGGCTGGAAGCTCTTGGCGACCACGCTGCCGCGCTCGCCGTAGATCTGGAAGCCCTCGTGCCAGTCCATCTGCACCGACATGGTGAGGTCGAGATGGCCGATCGAACCGTCGGCGAACTCCACGGAGACGAACCAGCAGTAGGCGCCCGCGCGCTCAGCGAGGTCGGCCCGTAGGGTCACGATGTCCTGGCCGGCGAGGAATCGCGCGGTGTCGATCAGGTGGCTGCCGTGGCCGATCATGTAGTAGCGGCGCCGGTCGCCCTTGGGATCGCCGGGAGGCTTGCGAGCCTGAGCGCTGTGCCGCGCGATGGGTTGCAGCGTGTCGGTCACCTGGTAGCGATAGGCGGAGTCGCAGTACCAGGCCTTCAGGGCGATCACCTCGCCGATCTCGTCGCGCACGAAGTCGCGCGCGAACGCGATGGCGGGATCGAAGCGGCGCATCGTGCCGACCTGCAGCACCAGCCCGCTCGCGTGCAGCTCGTCGCGGAGCGGGAGGCACTCCGCGGTCGTGGCGCCGAGCGGCTTCTCGACCAGCACGTGCTTCCCCGCCGCGATCGCCTGCCGGGCGCCGGCCACGTGGTACTGGTCGGCCGTCGCGACGATCACGGCGTCGAGCTCGGGATCCGCGAGCATCGCGTCGTAGTCCAAGAAGGTGGTCCGCGGGCGGTGGACCGCGCTCATCTCCTCCAGGAGATCCGGGGCCAGGTCGCAGATCGCGTAGAGCTCGGCGTTGTGCGCCTTGTTGAGCGCCTCGAAGTGGGCGAACTGGGCGATGGGGCCGGCGCCGAGGACGCCGACGCGGAGCTGCCGCTCTGGCTGGTCGGTCATGAGGGCCGGTCGTAGCGCACGAAGCGCTCGAGCTCGGGATAGAACTGGCTGGTCGTGACCGGCTCGCGGGCGAACCGCGCGAGCGGCTCCTCGCCCTCGGCGCCGCGTCCGGGATAGCGGAGCGCGATGCTGACGTCGTCGGCGTCGAGCTCGATGACGTTGTAGGACGGCGGCATCGTCCCGCGCACGCGCAGGGTCGAGACGGTCCCGGAGTGCACGACCCGGACCCCGGAGATGCTCCACACGTAGGGGACGTGGCGGTGGCCGGAGAGCACGAGGTCGACCTCGAGCTCCCGCAGGATCGCCATGAAGTCGCCGGCGTCGCGGAGGTTGTTGACGTCGCGCCCGGTGCCGGGCACGGCGAGGATGTGGTGGTGGATCACGACGATCCGCGGGCCCTCGGCCCAGCCGCGCAGCTCGGCGTCGACCCACCCGTAGTGCTCGCGGCCGACCTCGCCCTCGTCGAGGTCGGGCTTGGTGGAGTCGATCGCCACGACCTTCGCGCGGCCGTCGCTGAGCGCGACGGTGTGGACCGACTCGCGGCCGCCGAAGACGTCCTCGAAGTGCCGGTAGCCGACGTTGCGGGCGTCGTGGTTGCCCATCGTCACGACCACGTTCGGGCACGACAGCTCGTCCAGGTACCGCCGGCACTCCTCGAACTCGCCCCGGTAGCCCTCCATCGTGAGGTCCCCAGCGACCACCACCAGGTCCGGCGCGAGCTCGTTCGTCTCCCGGATCGCCGCCGTCAGCAGCTCGGGCTGGAACAGATCCGCCCCGACGTGCAGATCGGACATCTGGACGATCCTCATGGCCGCCCCAGCGTAACCGGGCCGCGGCGCGCAAGGACGGCATGGGCGATCGCCGGATGCGCGCCCGCGGGCTCAGGCGTAGCGTCAGGCGACATCGATCTCCGGAGGTGCCACCGTGCCCACCGAGCCTCGCGACGCGATGCAGTTCGTCAACGAGCAGGACGCCGCGACCGTAGAGCGGTTCATCGAGCGGCTGGAGTTCCGCGCCAGGGATCCGACGTTCGCGGCGTACCTCGAGGCGTACCTGTCGCTGCTGGACCTGCCGCGCGCGGCGGTGGTCCTGGAGCTCGGCTGCGGCACGGGCGTCGTGGCGCGCGCGATCGCCGCGCGGGACGGGTTCGCCGGCACCGTGACGGGCATCGACCAGAGCCCGGCGTTCATCGCGGCCGCCGGGCGACTCGCCGCGGACGATGGCGTCGCCGACCGCGTCGAGTTCGCCGTCGGCGACGCACACGCGCTCGAGTTCCCGCCCGCGAGCTTCGACACCGTGGTGGCCCACACGCTGGTCAGCCACGTCCGCGACCCGCTGGCGGTGCTCGCGGAGGCCAGACGCATGCTCCGTCCGGGCGGAGCCGTCGTCGTGTTCGACGGCGACTACGCGTCGCTGACGTTCGGGACCTCGGATCCGCGGCTCGGACAGGCGATGGAGGCGGCGCTCCGATCCGTGATCATGAGCACCCCGAGGGTGATGCGAGAGCTCCCGCGCATGCTCCCCGAGGCCCGGCTCGCGCTGGCCGCCACGCAGGCACACGTGTACGCGGAGGCGGGAAGGGGCGGCTTCTTCCTCGGCCTCGCGGAGACCTACGGCCCGCTGGCCGCGTCGACCGGGCTGGTGCCCGCCACCGACGTCGAGGCCTGGCTCGACGACCAGCGCCGTTCCGCCGAGGACGGCACCTTCTTCGCAGCGTGCAACTACTACGCCTACGTGGCGCACGCCCTGGAGAGCAGCGGGAGGCGGGGCTGACCTTCACTTCAGGACGCGGAACCTCACGCGCGAGGGCTTCGACTTGTACGGGCCGGCGACGGCGGTCAGCGTGGCGCGGTAGCGGCCGGGCTTGACCTGCCTGCCGCGGAAGTTCGAGGCGGCGCTTGCCCGGGCGCAGGTTCGGGCTCTTGAGGGTGCGGACCGTCTTGAAGGCGCCGCCGGCCCGGCGGCGCTCGATCCGGATGCGCACCTTGGCGTTGCGGTTGAGCGTGAAGACGAACGCCACGCCCTTCGAGTTGGGCTTCGCCTTGACCTTGGCGAGCCTCGGTCTGCACGACCGGCGGCGTCTCGCAGTCGGCGGCCAGGCGGTCGCCCGCGTCGGCCTGCGTCCTGTCCGTTCCCGCGCCGCAGGTCACGTCGTCCGGCGCGGCTGCGGCGTCGTCCTCGTTCGTCGCGTCGATGTCGTCGTTCCCGGCGCCGCCCGCGATGCGGTCCGCCGCGGGCCCCGAGACGAGCAGCGTGTCGCCGCCCTCGCCTCCCGCGATGTCGTTCGGCGCGCCGGCCGGGCCGCCGGAGACGACGCGGTCGGTCCCCGCCCCGCCGTCGGCGGTCGCGTTGCCGGCGAGCAGGGAGAGCTGATCGTCGCCCTCGCCGCCGAGCACGGTCGTCGGCGCGGCGGGCTGGCCGGCGACGCGGATCGTGTCGTTGCCCGCGCCGGCGTCGATCACCTGCGGCGCCTGGGTCGGCGCGAGGGAGACGTCGTCGTCGCCGTCGCCGGCCTCGATGCGGACGGCCGGCGTCGTCACGCCGAGCGAGATCGTGTCGTTCCCACCGCCGCCGGCCACGACGATCTGCGTGACGCCCTCGACGGGACACTCGACGTCGTTCTCGCGTCCCTGCGTGCAGCCCGGGCCGGCGACGTAGGTCTCCCCGGCCTGGAAGCCGATCGCGCGGTACGTGTCGCCGAGCGTCTGGAGCCCGCCGCGCACCGCGATGCTGATCGGCTCTCCGGCGTCGGTGCCGGCGAGCGTGATCGTCCCGCCCTGGCTGGAGACGACCGTGGCGGAGGCCGTGGCGGGCGCGAGCAGGCACGCGGCGACCAGGGCAACAAAGAGGCGCATCGGGCGGTTATACCTGGCTGCCGTCAGCGGCGACGTCGTTCGTAGGATGCACGTCCTGATGGGAGACCACCTGATCGTCCTGCACTCCGCGGTGCGCGCCTGCCCGGGCTACGACCGCCACGAGGCCCCCTCGATGTTGATGGACGGCTCGTCGCTCGACCGCGACACGGAGCACGGCCGCGCGATCACCGCGCAGCTGTCGCGCCGCCACGGGACGCTCGAGGAGGCGATCGAGGCGGGGGGCTTCGCGCTCAGCGCCGCCGGGCTGTCCAAGGGCATCCGCCGCCAGGCGCGCGAAGCGTGCGAGGACTACTTCTACAACCGGCTCGGCCTGAAGCCGGGCCGCGAGCTGGGCGGGCCGGAGGAGATCCCGGAAGGGCTCGAGCCGATGCCCGACGAGATGTACCGGGCGCTCGAGGACGTCGTCGAGCTGGTCGTGGACGGCGACTACCAGGAGCTCCGCGAGCTGTCCCGCGATCAGCTCGGGATCGAGGACATGCGCCGGCGCGTCGAGGACGAGTGCCCCGAGGCGCTCGTGCTGCCGCCGCGCGAGGCCTACCGGGTCGAGGCGATCACCAAGTCCGACGACGCGAACGCGCCCGGCTGGGCCTTCTTCCTCGATCTGTGGACCGAGACCGGCCCGGCGCGCCTGCACATCGAGGGTGAGCTGGAGAAGACGGGCGAGCGCTACACGGCGACGCTCGGCGACATCCTGCCCTGAAACGGCCCCGTTAACGCGGAAAGCCCACCCTGGGGTGGACTCTCGGCCATCAGAAGATCAGGCGGCTTACGCGGGAAGGGGACGTTCAGTGTGAAGGTCTCGCCCTCAGGTTGCCCTCGCTGTCTGACTCCTTCAGGGTAGCGCGTCCCACCCCAGGATCCTGGGATGGGCTCAGAGGCGCCTGTGGCCCAGGATCCTGGGCATGGCGAAGATCATCAACTCGACCTACATCACCCTCGACGGAGTCGTCGAGGCCCCGCACCTGTGGCCGTCCTTCGGCCGGGAGGGCGACGAGCGCGCCGGGCAGATCCAGACCGGCCTGCTGCTCACGTGCGACGCGGTCCTGATGGGCCGCCACACCTACGACGGCTTCGCGCCGGTGTGGCCGACCCGCTCGGGTGACCCGATGTCTGATCGCATCAACGCGATGCCCAAGTACGTCGCCTCGACCACTCTGCAGGATCCGGAGTGGACCAACACCCGCGTGATCGCCGGCGACGTGGCCGGCGAGGTGGCGCGGCTCAAGGAGACGCTCGAGGGCGACATCGTCCAGTACGGCTTCGGAGTCGTGTCCCGCCTCCTGCTCCAGGCGGGGCTGCTCGACGAGCTGCGTCTGTGGGTGCACCCGCTCGTCCTCGGCAGTGGCCAGGCCGGCGACCTGCTCTTCGGCGACCTGGACGCGCCGGTCGCGCTCGAGCTGACCGGCACCACGATGCTCAGCGACGGGATCGTGATCCTCGGCTACCGGGTGCTCCAGACGTCCCGCTCCGCGAAGGGCCAGGCGTAGATCGGGCTGCCGACGCGCTCGTCGAGGCTCCCGGCTGGGCGGGGGCGGTCATCCAGGGCCGGAGCCGCTCCCGCACCACGTCGGGGATCTCGCGCTTGGCGAGCGTCCGCGGGTCCACGCAGACGTGCACGACGCGGCCCTCGACGAGCAGTTGGCCGTCGCGGACGGCGCGAGGGGCGACGACGATCGAGCTGCTGCCGACGTGCTCGATCGGCAGCTCGATCACGAGCTCCTCGTCGAACCGCCCTGACGCGTGGAAGCGCGCCGTCGCCTCGCGCACGACGAAGTCCGCCCCGGCATCGACGAGCGCGGCGTAGGAGCCGAGCAGCGAGCGCAGCAGCTCGTTCATCGCCACGTCGAAGTACATGAACCAGTTCGCGTTGAACACGATCGCCTGCGCGTCGACCTCGTTCACGCGCACGCGCAGGCGGTAGGCGAATGGCTCCGGCACCGGGGCGGGACCTTAGTTGCTCGGTCCCGCGGTCGTTCAGCGTGCGAGTCGATGCCGCGGGTGCCAGAGCTCGACGTGCTCGGGCACCGGGATCGCCTTGCGCAGGCGCGGGTCCGGTTGCGGCGTCAGCGGCTGCAGCTCGAGCGGGATGTGGCCCGCCCAGACGTCGAGGTCGAGGTCCTCGTCCTCGTCGAGCGGAGGGCCGGTCCGGACCTTCGCCGACGCCTCGTCGAGCGGAAGCGCGAGCACCTGCGTCGCCTTCAGCTCCTTGCGGTTCGGCTTGCGGATCGACTCCCACCGGCCCGGCACGAGCTGCTCGCTGAACGCCTCGAGCGCGCGCAGCTTCTCGTCGGGGTCGACGACGACGCGCGCCTCGCCGAGCACCACCACCGAGCGGTAGTTGGCCGAGTGCAGGAACGCGGCGCGGGCCAGCACGAGCCCGTCGATCAGCGTGACCGTCAGGCAGCAGGGGACGCTCTCCGACAGCGTGCGCACGAGCCGGCTCGCGGTCGACAGGTGCAGGTAGACGACGTCGTCGACGCGCGCGTGCAGCGTCGGGATGACGAACGGCTGGCCGTCGTGCACGAACCCGACGTGGCAGACGAGCGCCTCGTCGAGGATCGACCGGATGGGCTCGGCCTCGTACACGCCGCGCTTGGGCGCCCGGCGGACGCGGGTGCGGGCGGACGGGGCGCGCGCGCCTGCGCGCTTGGCTCGTGGCGTTGGGCTGCTGGTGGGCACGCCGTGAGGCTACGTGGCGCGGTGGTCCTCTGGAAAGGACCACTCGCAACTGAAAAACTAGTACCAGTGGAACTGCTCCTGGACCTCCGCCGCGCCGGCGGGCCGCTGCGCCGCCGCCTCGAGGAGGAGGTCCGCGACGCGGTCCGAGCGGGGCGGCTGCCGCCGGGCACGACGCTGCCGTCGACGCCGCGCGCTCGCCGGCCAGCTCCGCGTCTCGCGCGGGGTGGTGGTCGATGCCTACGCGCAGCTCGTGGCGGAGGGCTACCTGAGCGCCCGCCAGGGCGCGTCGACCGTCGTGGCGGCACGGGCGCAGGCCGGGACGGGGGAGACGGCGCCGGACGAGCCGGCCGCGCCCGCGCCGCGCTTCGACTTCCGCGCCGGCGTGCCCGACCTGTCGGCGTTCCCGCGCGGCGCGTGGACCCGCGGCGGCCGCCCGAGGGCTGCGCGCCCTGCCCGACGCGCGGCTCGGGTACGGCGACGCCAAGGGCGCGCCCGAGCTGCGCGCCGAGCTCGCCGCGTACCTGGGGCGCGGGCGCGGGGTCGTGGCCACGCCGGACCGGGTGCTCGTCACCGGCGGCACCCGCCAGGGGCTCGCGCTCGTCTGGCGCGCGCTCGCCGAGTCCGGCGTGCGGCGCGTCGCCGTCGAGGATCCCTGCTGGGCGCCGCAGCGATCGACGGTCCTGGACGCCGGCCTCGAGGCGGTGCCGGTGCCGGTCGACGAGGACGGCCTGCGCGTGGACCTGCTCGCCCCGCTGCGCGTCGGCGCCGTCGTGCTCACGCCCGCGCACCAGTACCCGAGCGGCGCCGTGCTCGCCCCCGAGCGCCGCGCCGCGCTGCTCGAGTGGGCGCGCGATCACGACGGCGTGATCATCGAGGACGACTACGACGCGGAGTACCGCTTCGACCGCGAGCCGGTCGGCGCGCTCCAGGGCGTCGCGCCCGACCGCGTCGTCTACGCGGGCTCCGCCAGCAAGACGCTGGCGCCCGCGCTGCGGCTCGGCTGGCTGGTGCTGCCGCCGGCGCTCGCGGGGATCGCGGAGCACCACCGCGCGGGCGCCGCGCTGCTCGACCAGCTCGCGCTCGCCGGGTTGATGGCCGGCGGCGAGCTGGACCGCCACCTGCGCCGCACGCGCCGGATCTACCGGCGCCGCCGCGACGCCTTCGTCGCCGCCGTGGCCGCCGAGCTCCCGGGCGCCGAGGTGCGCGGCGTCGCGGCCGGGCTGCACGCGGTCGTCACGCTCGCGCCGGGCGCCGACGAGGCGGCCGCGGTCCGCGCCGCCCGGCGACGCGGCATCGCGCTGGAGGGGCTGGGGGACTTCCATCACGGCGGCCTGCCGCGCCGCCCCGCGCTCGTGATGGGCTACGCGAACCTCTCCGAGCCGGCGATCGCCCGGGGCGTCGCCGAGCTCGCCGAGGCGCTGAGAGCCGTCCCGGCAGGGGACTAGGCTCAACGACAGCCATGGCGACCGGCGATCAGAAGGAGCGCATCCGCCGAGAGGCGGCCGAGCTGTGGGCGCGCAAGGGCTACCACGGCGCCGGGCGTGCAGGAGCTGGCGCGCGTGACGAAGCTGGGCAAGGGCGCGCTCTACCACCACATCGGCAGCAAGGAGCAGCTGCTCTACGAGATCTCGCTGCGCAGCGTGTCGGACCTCGTGGTCGGCGCCGAGGAGGTGCTGGCGATGGACGCGCCGGTGACCGAGCGGCTGCGGCTGCTCTCGCGGCGGCTGATGCGCAAGATCTCCGACGACCTCGCCGAGTGGAAGGTGTTCTTCCACGAGGTGAACATGCTCACGGGCGCCAACCGCCGCACGGTGATGGAGTTCCGCGAGCGCTACGAGGGCATGTGGGCGCAGCTCCTGCAGGAGGGCGTGACGGCCGGGGAGTTCGGCGCGCTCGACCCGCTGGCCGTCAAGGGCGTGCTCGGCATGCACAACTACTCGTACCTGTGGATCCGCCAGGACGGCCGCCTGGAGCCCGAGGAGGTGGCCGACATGTTCGTCGACATCCTCCTCGACGGCCTGCGCGGGCGGCCCTCGGCCTCCGCCCGCTAGACCCAGGTTGCCTATCGATCGATAGGTAGGTATGGTGCGGCGCAGTGGGGACCGCCGACCTGTCGCCGACGCTCAGCGCCGCCCTGCGCGCGCACGCCGCCGCCCGCCCCGCGGCGCCGGCGCTCGGCGCGGGCGAGGAGGAGCTGACGTACGCGGACCTCGCGGTCTGGTGCGGGGCCTCGCCGGCCGCTACGCCACCCTCGGCATCGAGCCGGGCGACCGCGTCGCGCTGCTGGGCGGCAACTCGATCGAGTGGGTGGCCGCGTTCCTCGCCTGCCTGGACGCGGGCGTCGTGGCGGTCCCGCTCAACCACCGGCTGAGCCCTGCCGAGATCGCGGCCCAGGTGCGCGGCGCAGGCGCGCGGCTCGTGCTCGCCGCCGAGGAGCTCGAGGCGCCGGCCGCCGCCGCGGCGGAGGCCTCAGGCGCCGCGCTGCGCAGGCTCGAGCGCGGCGGCGGGCCGGCGCTCGATCTGGCGTGAGCGCGAGCAGCCGCGGCGCGCCGGCCGACCCGCAGCCCGACGCGGTCGCGCTGATCGCGTTCACCTCCGGCAGCACCGGCGCCCCGAAGGGCGCCGTCATCTCCCACGCCGCGCTCGCCCACGCGGCCCGCGCCGGCGCCGCGGGCGATCGGCACGCGCGAGCGACGACCGCACGCTCGTGATGTCGCCGCTGTTCCACAACACCGGCTTCGCCGACCAGCTCGGCCAGATGCTCGCGGTCGGCGGGGCGGTCGACCTCCTCCCGTCCTTCGGCGTCTCCGCCACCCGCGACGCGCTGCTGCGCCGGCCCTCGTCCTACCTGATCGCGGTGCCGGGGATCCTCCGGCTGCTGACCGAGCACGACGACGCCGAGGCGATGCTCGGCCGGCTGCCGCATCGCGTGCTTCGGCGGCTCGCCGATGCCCGAGGCGTGGATCCGCGACATCGCCGCCCGCTGGCCGCGGCTGGGCCTGTTCAACATCTACGGGCTGACCGAGTTCACCTCGGTCAGCCACTGCCTGCCGCCGCGCGACCTGCCCGGGCACGCCGACACCGTCGGGCGCCCGGTGCTCGGCGCCGAGCAGATGATCGCCGGGCCGGACGGCGAGCCGCTCCCCGCCGGCGAGATCGGCGACATCCTGGTGGCCGGCCCGAGCCGCATGAGCGGCTACTGGCGCGATCCCGCGCGGACCGGCCGAGGCGCTGCGCGGGCGATGGCTGGTCACGGGCGACGTGGGCAGCGTCGACGAGGACGGCTTCCTGCGGCTGGTCGGCGCGCGCGTCGGACGTGATCAACCGCGGCGGCGAGAAGGTCAGCCCGCTCCAGGTCGAGGCCGCGATGAGCCTCGAGCCCGGCGTGGCCGAGGCCGGCGTGGTCGGCGCGCCCCACCCGGTCTTCGGCGAGCGCGTCGTCGCGTTCGTCACGCTGCGCGGCGGCGACGCCATCGACGAGCCCGCCGCGCGCCGCAGGCTGCTGGCGCACGTCGCCGACTACGCGGTGCCCGAGCGGTTCTTCGTGCTCGACGAGATGCCGCGTACGGCGGCCGGCAAGGTCGACCGCCTGGCGCTGCGCCGCCACGCCGAGTCCGCGTACGCCGCCGCCGGGACGGGGGCGCGATGAGCGTGGACCTCGGCGGACGGGTCGCGATCGTGACCGGCGCGTCGTCCGGGCTCGGCGCCGCCTACGCCCGCGCGCTCGCCGCGGCCGGGGCGAGCGTCGTCGTCACCGCCCGGCGCGAGGAGCCGCTGCGCGAGCTCGGCCGGCGAACTGCCGCGGGCCGTGGCCGTCCCCGGCGACGTGGCGGACCCCGCGCTCGCCGAGCGCGCCGTGTCCGCCGCGCTGTCGGAGTTCGGCCGCCTGGACGTGCTCGTCAACAACGCCGGCGGCGTGCGCGACCGGACGCTCCTGAAGATGTCCGACGAGGAGTTCGACGAGGTGATCGCCGCGCACGTCCGCGGCCCCTTCCTGCTCACTCGCGCGTGCGCGCGAGCGATGCGGGACCGAGGCGAGGGCGGCACGATCATCAACATCGGCTCGGACTCCGGGCTGTTGGGCGCGTTCGGGCAGACCAACTACGCCGCGGCCAAGGGCGCGGTGCTCGGCATGACGCTGACGTGGGCGCGTGAGCTCGAGCGCTACGGGATCACGTGCAACTGCGTGCTGCCCGAACGCGCTGACGGCGATGACCGAGGAGCTGCCGGACACTGCTCGAGGCGTACCGGTACGGGCCGCCCGAGCACTTCCCGCGCGCGCTCGGCGAGGCCGCCGAGGTCGCGCCGCTGATCGTGCTGCTCGCCGGCGGAGCGATTCAGCCGCCTCAACGGCCGCCTGCTCAGCCTCGGCGGCGACAAGCTCTCGATCTGGCGCCCGCCCGAGGAGTACCGCAGCGCGTTCCTCCAGGGCGGCTGGTCGCTCGACGACCTCGCCGGCTCGCTCGAGCTCGCGCTCGGCCCAGAAGCCTGCCCGCCCCCAGAAGTCCCCGACACGAGGAGCCCAGATGGCATTGCACACCCCTGAGCAGCTCACCGAGCGGCTCGCCGCCATGACCCCCGACATCCGCTCCCGTGGCGCGGTGGTCGAGAACCGCACCGAGTACGGCCCGTTCTCCCCGACGCTCCTGTCCTGGGGCCACTGGCTCTACCAGGCCGCCTTCGACGAGGAGACCGCCGCGACGATGGTGGCCGGGCCCTGACCTCAACGGCGAGGACTGCCACGTCTTCTGGCACATGGCGACGACCGTCGACGACCTGCGTGCAGAACCTCAACGCCGCCCGGCTGCTCGCCGAGCGCTCGCCGCTGTCGGGCTACGCCAGCATCGGCCGCGACGAGCTGCAGGCGCTGCTGATCGTCACCCAGGACCTCGACGCCGCCAAGGGCACCGACTACCACGCGCGCGTCACCGAGTACGTCAAGCCGCTTCCAGCGCGACCAGGTCATGACCGCCGCCGCGGTCACCGACGTCAAGGGCGACCGCTCCAAGCGGCCCGGCCAGCAGGACGACCCGGACATGTACGTGCACGTCGTCGAGCGCAACGACGACGGCATCGTCGTGCGCGGCGCCAAGGCGCACACCTCCGGGCTCGGTCGGCGCGGAGGAGCTGATCGTCATCCCGACGCGCGCGCTGGTCGAGGGGGAGGAGGACTACGCCGTCTCGTTCGCGGTGCCGGTCGACGCGCCGGGGCTGCGCATGGTCGCGCGCGGGCTGAGCATGGCCCACGACGACGACGAGTTCGAGGTGCCGATCTCCGCGCACGACGACCTCGTCGAGACGCTCACGATCTTCGACGACGTCTTCGTCCCGTACGAGCGCGTGTTCCTGCTCGGCGAGTACGAGTACGCCGGCGCGATCGCCAACACGTTCGCCAGCGTCAACCGCCAGGGCTACCTCGGGACCGAGGTCGGCAGGATGCGCCTGTTCGTCGGCGCGGCGCAGCGGATCGCCGAGCTCAACGGCGTCGGCGGGCGTCGCGCACATCCGCGACAAGGTCGCCCAGATGATCCGGCTGGAGCGCACGATCTGGGCGCTCGGCCTCGGCTCGTCGATCGAGAGCACGTCGCAGCAACGGCTACCAGGTGCCCGACCCGGTCCAGACCAACGCGGGCAAGCTCGCGTGCATGGAGGGCCACTACCTGGCGACGCGGCTGCTGCTGGAGATCGCCGGCGGCGCGGTGGTCACGGCCCCGTTCATCGAGGACCTGCGCTCCGAGGAGCTCAGCGGCGACGTCGAGAAGTACTTCCGCGGCGCCGACCCGGACTCGGCGTGGGAGCGCCTGCGCGCTGCTCAAGTTCATCCGCGACATCGCCGCGTCGGAGTACTCGGGCTACTGGAACACCGAGATCATCCACGGCTCCGGCTCGCCGGCCGCCGAGATGCTCGCAGATCTACCGCGAGCACGACCTGGACCGCTGCAAGGAGCTGGTCGCCCGTGCGATGACGGGCAAGGCCGCGATCGGCGCGGCGTCGAAGGCGCCGGCCGGGGCGGGCGTGGGGGCGAAGTGACGTCCGCGCCCGTCGTGCATTACCGTTCCCGACTCCCGAGCGACCGTTAGGTACACACATCATGGGCTACAGAATCGCCGTCGACACCGGAGGGACCTTCAGCGACGTCGTGCTCAGCGACGAGCGCGGAGGGTTCTCGCTCAGCAAGGCGCCGACCACGCCGGGACCGCATCTTCGAGGGGATCTCCAGCGCGCTCGGCTACGTGGCCGAGGAGCGCGGGCTCGGCCTCGAGGAGCTGCTCGGGGACACCGACGTGCTGATCTACGCGACGACGCGCTCGACCAACGCGATCCTCACGCAGGGGCACGGCGCGCACCGCGCTGATCACCACCGAGGGGTTCGGCGACACGCTGGTGTTCCGCGAGGGCGGCAAGCTGCGCCCGTTCGACTTCGGCGAGTCCTATCCCGAGCCCTACATCCCCAAGCGGCTCACGTACGAGGTGGCCGAGCGGATCAACTCCGAGGGCGAGGTCGTCGTGCCGCTGGAGGCCGACGACGTGCGCCGGGTGCTGGCCGAGCTGCGCGAGAAGGGCGTCGAGGCGGTCGCGGTGTCGCTGCTGTGGTCGATCCTCAACAGCGACCACGAGCAGCTGATCGGCGAGCTGCTCGAGGCGGAGCTGCCCGGCGTGCCGTACACGCTCTCGCACCAGCTCAACCCGATCATCCGCGAGTACCGCCGGACGTCGTCGGCGGCGATCGACGCGTCGCTGAAGCCGCTGATGCAGGCGCACCTGTCCGACATGGACGCGCGACCTGCGCGCGGCGGGCTTCGCCGGCGAGCTGCTGGTCGTGACCTCGTTCGGCGGCGTGATGCGCCTCGACGACGTGGCGGCGCGGCCGCTGTACTCGGTCAACTCCGGGCCGGCGATGGCGCCGGTCGCGGGCAAGGTGGTCGCCGACCCGGTCGCAGGACATCGTCGATCTGCGACACGGGCGGGACGAGCTTCGACGTGAGCGTCGTCCGCGACGGCCGCGTCAGCTTCACGCGCGAGACGTGGCTGGGCGGCGTGTTCACCGGCCACATCACCGGGCTCTCGTCGGTCGACGTGAAGAACATCGGCGCCGGCGGCGGCTCGATCGCGTGGATCGATCCGGGCGGCCTGCTGCGCGTCGGGCCGCAGAGCGCGGGCGCCGAGCCCGGCCCCGTCTGTTACGGCCGCGGCGGCACGGAGCCGACGGTGACCGACGCGGCCGTGACGCTCGGCTACCTCGACCCGGAGTACTTCCTCGGCGGCAAGATCCAGCTCGACGCCGAGTCGGCCCGCGAGGCGGTCCGCCGCGTCGTCGGCGAGCCGCTCGGGCTCTCGACGCCGGCCGCGGCGTGGGCGATCCTGGCGGTCGCCAACGAGCGCATGGTCACCGCGGTGCGCGACATCACGATCAACCAGGGCATCGACCCGCGCGACTCGATGCTCGTCGCGGGCGGCGGAGCCGGCGGGATGACGATGGCGAAGATCGCCGAGGAGCTCGGCTGCAACCGCGTGCTGGTGCCGCGCACGGCGTCGGCGCTGTCGGCGTCGGGCGGCCTGTTCGGCGACGTGCTGTCGGAGTTCACCGATCTCCCGGCGCACGGACACGGGCGCCTTCGACTACGACGGCATCAACGAGGCGCTCGGCTCGGTGAAGACGCCAGATGACGGACTTCTTCGACCGCATGGGCATCGCGGAGGCCGACCGCCGGACGGAGTTCAGCGTCGAGGCCCGCTACCCGTACCAGGTGTGGGAGCTCGAGGTGCCGCTGGCCAAGGGCGACTTCGACGGCGAGGCCGACATCCGCGCGATGGAGCAGGCCTTCCACGAGACGCACGAGCGCGTGTTCGCGGTGTCCGAGCCGGGGCAGCGGATCGAGTGCCTGTACTGGAAGGGCCGCGCCGTCGTCCACCTGCCCAACCCGCCGATCAGCGCCGCGCAGTCGCGCAACGGCGGGCCCCGGCTCGCGCCGTCGGGCCGCCGGGCGGCGTGGTGGGGCTCCGACGACGGCCAGGAGGTCGACATCTACCTCGGGGACGAGATGTACCCGGGCGACCGCGTGGAGGGGCCGGCCATCGTCGAGCTCCCCACGACGACGGTCGTCGTCTACCCCGACTGGTCCTGCGAGGTCACCGAGACCGGCGCCTTCATGCTCGAGCGTTCCGTCGTCCAAGGCTGAGGAGAGGTCATGAGCACCGAAACCGTCCAGGACCGCGCGTCGGACCCCATCCTCCTCGCCGTCATCGCGAACCGGCTGGACTCGATCTGCCGTGAGATGACCAACACGCTGCTGCGCTCGGCGCGCTCGGCCGTGATCAACATGGCGCGGGACTTCTCGTGCTCGATCGTCACCGCCGACAACCTGCTGCTGTCGACCGCGGAGGGCCTGCCGGTGCACGTCATCGGCTCGGAGTTCCTCGCCGAGGCGATGACCGAGGTGCACGGCGACGACCTGCGCGAGGGCGACGCCTACCTGCACAACGACCCGTACCTCGGCAACACCCACTCCGCCGACCACGCGATCCTCGTGCCCGTGTTCGTCGACGGCGAGCACGTGTTCACGGCCGTCGCGAAGGCCCACCAGGCCGACTGCGGCAACAACCTCCCGACCACCTACGTGCCGGGCGCCAAGGACGTCTACGACGAGGGGGCGCTGAACTTCCCCTGCGTGCGCGTCCAGCGCGACTTCACCAACAACATGGACATCATCCGCATGTGCGAGCGGCGGATCCGGGTGCCCGAGCAGTGGTACGGCGACTTCCTCGCGGCGCTGGGCGCGGCGCGGATCGCCGAGCGCGGGCTGAAGGCGCTGTGCGAGCAGTACGGGCTGGCGACGATCAAGGCGCTGATCCAGGAGTGGTTCGACTACAGCGAGCGCCGCATGGAGACGGCGATCAAGGCGCTCCCGAGCGGCACGCTGACGGGCACCTCGACGCACGACCCGTACCCGGGCCTGCCGGAGGGGATCCCGCTCTCGGTGACGATCAACATCGACGCCGAGGACGGGTTCATCGAGCTCGACCTGCGCGACAACCCGGACAACTATCCGGGCGGCCTCAACGAGTCGCGCGCGTGCGCGACCGCCAACACGATGATCGGGCTGTTCAACTCGATCGACCCGGACATCCCCCACAACTCGGGCGCGTTCCGGCGCGTGAAGGTGCTGCTGCGCGAGGGCTGCATCGCCGGCATCCCGAAGTTCCCGCACTCGTGCTCGATGGCGACGACCAACGTCGCCGACCGGCTCGTGTGCCTCACCCAGACCTCGTTCGCCGAGCTGGGCGAGGGGTGGGGCCTCGCGGAGGGCGGCATGGGGATGGGCCCGATCATGGGCGTCATCTCCGGCACCGACGACCGCTACGGCGGCCAGCCCTACGTCAACCAGCTGTTCGTGGGCTCCAGCGGCGGGCCGGGGAGCCCGACGGCCGACGGCTGGCCGACGTACCTGATCCCCGTCTGCGCGTCGCTGATCTACAAGGACAGCGTCGAGGTCGACGAGCAGAAGTACCCCATCCACGTCTACGAGCAGCGGCTGGTGCCGGACTCCGAGGGCGCGGGGCGCCAGCGCGGCGGCCTCGGCTGCCGGACCGTCTACGGGCCGAAGACGTCGCCCGTGACGGTCGCCTACTCGGTCGAGGCGCACCACAACCCGCCCAAGGGCGTCCGCGGCGGCCTGCACGGCGCCCGCACCGACGCGTGGATGATCGACGCCGAGGGCAACCGCGTGACGGTCGACCTCGTCGCCGCGCTGGAGCTGCAGCCCGGCGAGCGGATCGTCTCGACCGGATCGGGCGGCGGCGGGTACGGCGACCCGCGCGAGCGCGACCCCGAGCTGGTGCTGCACGACGTCCGCGAGGGCTGGGTGTCGGTGGAGCGCGCCGAGTCGGTCTACGGCGTGGTCGTCACCACCGGCGCCGACGGCGAGCCGGCGCTCGACGCCGACGCCACCGCCCGGGCGCGCGCCTAGGCGCGCCCCTCGTGGTACTGCTGCACCGCCTCGACGAGGCGGTGCAGCTCGTCCTCGTCCACCGGCGGGGCCGCGACCATGCGCAGCGCGAACGCGACGTGGACGCCGGTGACGTCCTCGAGCGAGAGCCGGCCCCCGGCCCGGTACCAGGTGCCGACGTGGCTGGACTGCGCGATCAGCGCGTAGGCGGTGAGCTTGACGTCGACGACGTCGAAGGCGCCGCGGGCGGCGCCGTCCTCGAGCACGTCGACGACCAGCCGCTCGTAGTCGTCGCGGATGCGGATGTTGACCGCGCGGCGCTCGCCGGTGAGGCTGCGCAGCTCGGAGTCCCCGAGCGTCGTCTCCTTCGGGCGCAGCGCGTGGAGCACGACGTGGTTGACCACGATCGCGGCGAGCTTGCCCTCGGGGGTGTCCTCGCGCTCGGCCAGCGCCCTGGCGCCGTCGAGCAGCTGCTCGACCACGGAGCCGACCAGCTCGAAGAGGATCTGCTCCTTGTCGGGGAAGTGGTAGTAGAGGCTCGCGGCCTTGATGTCCAGCGCGGACGCGAGGTCGCGGATGGAGGTCGACTCGTACCCGCGCTCGAAGAACATCTCGGCGGCGAGCGCGCGGATCTGCTCGCGACGGTCGACGCCCTTGGGGCTGACCTCGCCGGTCTTGGGATCGACCGCCACTTGACCTCGATTCACAGGGGAAGGACGGGCCCGGGCGCGCCCGCGGCGGCAGGATGACAGATCCGTCTAACTAGCGCTAGGTCGGGCAGCCGTCGGCAGGGGGTGGCAACCTACGGCGCGTGTCCGACGAGCAACAGGGCCGGATCCAGGTCCTCGACAAGGTAGCCGCGCTGGTCGACCAGCTGGCGGAGCACGGCGAGGCGACCGCGGTCCAGCTCGCGGAATGGATCGGCGAGCCGCGCAGCAGCGTCTACCGGCTGCTCGACGGCCTGCGCGCCGTGGGCTGGGTCGAGCCCGGCTCGCGCCGCGGCACCTACCGGCTCGGTCTGAGCCTGTTCCGGCTCGGTGCGCGCGTGACGCGGCGGTTCGACGAGCGCGCGGCCGCGCGCCCGGTGATGGAGCGCCTGCACGCGCATACCGAGCAGACGATCTTCCTCACGATCCGCTCCGGCTTCGAGGGCGTGTGCATCGAGCGCGTCGACGGCCGCTGGGTGCAGAACATGGCGCTGCAGCTGGGCGGCTCGCTCCCGCTGCACGTCGGCGCCGGGCCGCGCGTCCTGCTCGCGGCCGCCGACGACGAGTTCGTCGAGGAGTACATCGCCGAGCGCCCGCTGACCCGCTTCACCGACCACACGATCACCACCGCCGACGCGCTGCGCGCCGACGTGAAGGCGACCCGCGACAACGCCTACGCGATCTCCGACGAGGACGACGTCCTCGGGATGGCGGCGGTGGGCGCGCCGATCCGCGACCACGAGGGCCGCATCACCGCGACGCTCTCGCTCAGCGGGCCGAAGCCGACCGTGCTGGAGGCCGAGACCGAGCGCAGCCTGGAGCTGATCCGCGAGGCCGCCGACGAGGTGTCCCGCACGCTCGGCCACGAGCGCTCGCCCGCCGGCGCCTGACCCCGAACGCACCACGTTGTCCGCTCCCTGGACAGCGTGTCCGCAGGGCAGTACATTCGCGGCGTCGTCAGCGAAGGAGGGTGGATGGTCGACGGGCTGAAGGGACGGGTGGCCCTGGTCACCGGCGCAAGCTCCGGCATCGGCGCCGAGTGCGCCGCCGAGCTCGCGCGCCGGGGCGCGGAGGTGCTGCTCACCGGCCGCGACGCCGGCCGGCTCGACGCGGCCGTCCAGGCCACGGGCGCGCCCGACCGGTGCGAGGCGATCACCGCCGACCTGGTCGACGACGGCGCCCCGGAGCGCGTCGCGGCGCGCTGCGCCGAGCGCTTCGGCCGCGTCGACGTGATCGTCCACTCGGCCGGGGCCTACGTGAACGAGCCGTTCGAGCAGGCCAAGCTGGCCTCGTTCGACCGTCTGTTCGCGCTCAACGTCCGCGCGCCGTACGCGCTCACCCTCGCGGCGCTGCCCCACATGGGCGAGGGCGCCTCGGTGATCTTCATCTCGTCGGTGTTCGGGCAGATCGGCCTCGAGGGCGCGAGCGCCTACTGCGCCACCAAGGGCGCCATCGAGCAGCTCACCAAGTCGCTCGCGCTCGACCTGGCGCCGCGCGGCATCCGCGTCAACGCGGTCGCCCCCGGCTTCATCCTGACCGCGCTCAACGAGGCCAACTTCGGCCACGAGACCGAGATCAAGCGCGCGACCGAGGGCAACACGCCGGCCGGGCGGATCGGGTCCGTCGGCGAGATCGCCCCGGCCGTCGCCTACCTGGCCTCCGGACGAGGCGGCGTTCGTGCAGGGCTCGACGCTCGTCATCGACGGAGGGTGGGCGGCGCGATGAGCTACCGGATCGCCGTCGACACCGGCGGCACCTTCACCGACGTGGTGCTGGCCGACGCCGACGGCCGGCTGACCTTCAACAAGGCGCTCACCACGCCCGCGGCGGATGTTCGAGGGCGGACGCGAGGCGCTGCGCGTGATCGGCGACGGCCTCGGGCTCACGCTCGAGGAGCTGCTCGGCGACACCGACCTGTTCGTGTACGCGACCACCCGCGCCACCAACGCGATCATCGAGCGCACGACGGCGCGCACCGCGTTCCTGACCACCGAGGGCTTCCCCGACGTCCTGGCGCTGCGCGAGGGCGGGAAGATGGAGCCCTTCAACTTCACGATCCCGTACCCCGACCCGTACGTCCCGCGGCGGCTGACGTTCGAGATCGGCGGGCGGATCGACGCCCAGGGCCGCGAGCACCGCCCGCTCGACGAGGACTCGGTCCTGCGGCGCGGTCGACGCCGCGCGCCGCGCGGACGTCGAGGCGATCGGCGTCTGCCTGCTGTGGTCGATCGCCAACCCGGACCACGAGCGGCGCGTGCGCGAGATCGTCGAGCGGGAGTGGCCCGGCGTCCCCGTGACGCTCTCGCACGAGCTCAACCCGACCGTGCGCGAGTACCGGCGCGCGTCCTCGACGGTCATCGACGCGTCGCTGAAGCCGCTGATGCAGGAGCACCTGCGGCAGATCACCGAGGACCTCGAGGGGCACGGCTTCGCCGGCGAGCTCGTCGTCGTGACCTCCGTCGGCGGCTGCCTGCACGTCTCCGAGGTCGCCGAGCGGCCGATCTACAGCGTCGGCTCCGGGCCGTCGATGGGGCCGATCGGGGCGCGCCGCTACGCCGACGCCGACCTCGGCACGCAGGACGTGGTGGTCTGCGACGCCGGCGGCACGAGCTTCGACGTCAGCCTGATCGAGGGCGGCGTGATCAAGACCACGCGCGAGACGTGGCTCGGCCCGCGCTTCCAGGGCCACATCACCGGCCTGTCGTCGGTCGAGGTGACGAGCATCGGCGCCGGCGGCGGCTCGATCGCGTGGATCGACTCCGGCGGCCTGCTGCGCGTCGGCCCGCAGAGCGCGGGCGCCTCGCCGGGTCCCGCCTGCTACGGCCGCGGCGGGAACGACGCCACCGTGACCGACGCCGCCACCGTGCTCGGCTACTTCGACCCCGACTACTTCCTCGGCGGGCGGATGACGCTCGACGTGGACGCGGCGCGCGAGGCGGTGCGGCGCGAGGTCGCCGGCCCGCTGCGGCTCGACCTCGAGCGCGCCGCGTGGGCGATCCTCGCGATCGCCAACGAGGCGATGGTCGCCGCGATCCGCGAGATCACGATCAACCAGGGCGTCGACCCGCGCGAGTGCGCGCTGGTGGCCGGCGGCGGGGCCGGCGGGCTCAACGCCGCGGTGCTCGCCCGCGAGCTCGGGTGCGGGACCGTGCTGGTCCCGAAGGCGGCCGGGACGCTGAGCGCCTGCGGTGCGCAGTTCGCCGACATCGTGGCCGAGGCGAGCGTCAGCCGCTACCTCACCACGGGCGACTACGACGCAGCCGTGGCGTCCGGGGTGCTCGACGACATCGACGCGCAGCTGAGCGCGTTCGCGGAGCGGCTGCCCGACCGCGATGGCCGGGCCGCGCCGAGCGCTCCTACGCCATCGAGGCGCGCTACCCGTTCCAGGTCTGGGAGCTCGAGGTGCCGGTCGAGCGCGAGCGCCTCGTCGACGGCGGGCCGCTGGACTGGCTCACGGACCGCTTCCACGACGCCCACGAGCGCACCTTCGCCGTGCGCGAGCCCGGGCAGATGATCGAGCTGCAGTACTGGAAGGGCCGCCTGACCGCGCCGCTCGACGCGCCCGGGCTGGACTCGGCCGCGGGCGCGCCCGCCGAGCCGGAGCCGCCGAAGATGCGCCCCTGCTACTTCGAGGAGACCGGCGTGGTCGACACCCCCTGCTACGGGCCCGCGTCGCTGGCGCCCGGCCTGGAGATCGAGGGGCCGGCGATCCTCGAGGAGCCGATCACGACGGTCGTCGTGCCGCCCGGCTGCCGGGCGACCGTCAGCCCGCTCGGCTCGTTCGTCATCGACGTCACCGGAGGGGCCGCATGAGCAGCACCGGATTCGACCCGATCCTGCTGGCCGTGATGGCCAACCGCCTCGACGGCATCGTGCGCGAGATGACCAACACGCTGCTGCGCGCGGGCCGCAGCGCGATCCTCAACACCGCGCGCGACTTCTCGTGCTCGATCGTGACCGCCGACAACCGGCTGCTGTCGGCGGCGGAGGGGCTCCCGATCCACATCGTCGGCAGCCAGTACCTGACCGAGTCGATGGACGAGTTCCACCCGGACCGCCGCCGCGGCGACGCGTTCCTGCACAACGACCCCTACCACGGCAACACCCACCACGCCGACCACACGATCCTCGTGCCGGTCTTCCACGAGGGCGAGCACCTGTTCACCGCCGTCGCCAAGGCGCACCAGGCCGACTGCGGCAACGGGCTGCCGACCACGTACGCGGCGTGGGCGAAGGACATCTACGAGGAGGGCGCGCTCAACTTCCCGTGCGTCCAGGTCCAGCGCGACTTCGAGCACATCGACGACGTCATCCGCATGTGCCGCAGCCGGATCCGCGTGCCCGAGCAGTGGTACGGCGACTACCTCGCCACGCTCGGCGCCGCGCGCATCGGCGAGCGGCGCCTGGAGGAGCTGGCCGGCCGCTACGGCTCCGACGCCGTGCGCGAGTTCTGCGACGCCTGGTTCGACTACTCCGAGCGGCTGATGGTCCGCGAGCTGAGCGAGCTGCCCGCCGCCCGCCTGGTCGGGACCGGCCGCCACGACCCCGTCCCGGGGCTGCTCGAGGACGGCATCCCGCTCAAGGTCGAGGTCGCGATCGACCCCGAGGAGGCGATGATCGACATCGACCTCCGCGACAACATCGACTGCGTCCCGGCGGGCTTCAACGAGTCGCGCACGTGCGCGATCTCGAGCGTGATCATCGGCGTCTTCAACCAGCTCCCGCGCCCGGTGCCGCACAACGAGGGGTCGTTCCGGCGCATCCGCGTGCACCTGCGCGAGAACTGCGTGGCCGGCATCCCGCGGCACCCGACGTGCTGCTCGGTCGCGACGACGAACGTCGCCGACCGGCTGATCAACATCACGCAGGCGGCGTTCGCCGATCTCGGCGAGGGCTACGGGCTGGCCGAGGGGGCGGTCGGCAGCGGCCCGGGCTTCGGCGTCATCTCCGGCGCCGACTCCCGCCGCGGCGACGCCGACTACATCAACCAGGTCTACTTCGCCTCCAGCGGCGGGCCGGCCGCGCCGAGCGAGGACGGCTGGCTGTTCTACGGCATCCCCGTCTGCGCCGGCCTGATGTACCGCGACTCGATCGAGGTCGCCGAGCAGAAGTACCCGATCCTGATCGACGAGGTCCGGCTGCAGGCCGACTCGGAGGGCGCGGGGCGCTACCGCGGCGCGCCGGGCAGCCGGATCGCGTTCGGCCCGACCGACCGGCCGATGACGGTCGCCTACGTGATCGACGGCCACTACGACCCGCCGCGCGGCGTCCTCGGCGGCGGCGACGCCCAGCCGCACGACGTGGTCAAGCACGCCGGCGACGGGACGGAGGTGGCGGTCCCGATGGTCGGCGCGGTCGAGCTGTCGCCGGGCGACACCATCGTCTCCGTGACGAACGGCGGCGGCGGCTACGGGCCGCCCCGCGAGCGCGAGCCCGAGCGCGTGCGCCGGGACGTCGAGGCCGGCTACGTGACGCCGGAGCGCGCAAGAGACGTCTACCGCGTCGAGGTGCGGGCGCGCGAGGACGGCACGTACCAGGTCGACTCCGCCGCCACCGCGCGGCTGCGGGAGCCGGCCGCGACGACGGGAGCACGATGATCCGGGTGGCGCTGGTCGGCTGTGGGGCGACGGGGATGGAGATCGGGCGCGCCGTCGCCGGCCGCTCCGACGCCGAGATCGTGGCGGCGGTGGACACGGACCCCGCCAAGGTGGGGCGCCCGCTCGGCGACGGCCCGCTCGGCGTGGTCGTGCAGAGCGGGCTCGACGGGCTCACCCGCGACGACGTCGACGTGGCGGCGGTCACCGTCGGCAGCACGGTGGCGTCGGTGACGCCGGTGCTGGAGGCGCTGACGGGCGCCGGGATCGACGTCATCAGCCTGTGCGAGGAGCTCGCGTTCCCGTGGTTCGACGACCCGGACGGCGCGGAGCGCCTGCACCGGCACGCGGTAGGGCACGACGCCTCGATCCTCGCCACCGGGTGCAACCCGGGCTTCCTGATGGACACGCTCCCGATCGTGGTGTCGGCCGGCATGCGCACCGTCGAGCGGATCACGATCGACCGCACGACCGACCTGTCGGCCTACGGGCCGCTGCTGGGCAAGTTCGGCTTCGGCCTGCCGCCGGAGGAGCACGCCGCGCGGACGGCCGACGACGTCGTGGGCCACATCGGCTTCCGGCAGAGCATCGCCCACCTCGCGCACGCGCTCGGCATGGAGCTCGACGCGATCGAGGTCGACGCGCCGGACCCGATCGTCGTGACCGAGACCGAGCGGCGCGGGGCGATCCTGACCATCCCCGCGGGCACCGTCGCCGCCGTCCGCCACTCGGCGCGCGGCATCGTGGCGGGCGAGCCCGCGATCTCGTGCTCGGCCAACTTCGGCTTCCTCGCCGACGGCGACCCGGTCACGCGCGGCGACACGCTGGCGCTTCGAGGGCGACGGCCGGGTCGTCGAGCTGCAGTCGACGAGCGGCTTCGACTCGTGGCAGACGACGATCGCGGTGCTGGTGAACTCGATCGGAGCGCTCCCCGGCGCGGCGCCGGGGCTGCTCACGATGAGCGACATCCCGGTCGGCGCGCTGGCGGCCAAGGGCGGGCGGCTCGCGCCCGCGGGGGCGGCCTCGTGAGCGATCCTCACGCGGCGAGCCGCGCCGCCGCCGAGCGGGCCCGCGGGCTGATCCCGCGCGGCGTGTCCTCGGCGATGCGCGCCGAGCAGCGGCCCGTGCCGCTCCAGGTCACCCGCGCGAAGGGGCCGCTGCTGTGGGACGCCGACGGCCACGAGTACGTCGACTACGTGCTCGGGTTCGGCGCCGCGTTCCTGGGCCACGCGCCCGATGCTGTGGTGGAGGCGATCTCCGCGGTGGCCGGCGCCGGCTTCGCGCCGGGGGCGCCGCACGCCGCCGAGGCGGAGCTGGCCGAGCGCGTGATCGCGTGCGTCCCCGGCGCCGAGATGGTGGCCCCGATGACGACCGGCAGCGAGGCGGTCCACGCCGCGGTCCGGCTCGCCCGGGCGGCGACCGGGCGCCGGGCGATCGTGAAGTTCGCCGGGCACTACCACGGCTGGCTGGACCCGGTGTTCGTCGCGGGGCCGGGGTCGCCCGTCGTCGCGGCGCCGCAGGCGGGCGGCGAGGCCGGCACGCTCGGCGTGAGCGACGACGGCTCGGTGGTCGTGTGCCCGTTCGGCGACGCGGACGCGCTCGAGCAGGCGCTCGCCGAGCCCGTCGCCGCCGTGCTGATGGAGCCGGTCCCGTGCAACTTCGGCACCTTCGAGCCGCCGCCGGGTTACCTCGCGCGCGTGCGCGAGCTGTGCGACGCGGCCGGCGCGCTGCTGATCTTCGACGAGGTCATCACCGGCTTCCGGCTCGCGCTCGGCGGCGCGCAGGAGCGCTACTCCGTCACGCCCGACCTGACCGTGCTCAGCAAGGGGATCGGCTCCGGTCTCCCGGTGGCCGCGCTGGCCGGCCGCGCGGCCGTCATGCGCACCGCCGCGGACGGGATGAAGATGGTCGGCACCTACAACGGGACGCCGGTGCCGGTCGCGGCCGCCTGCGCGACGCTCGCCGAGCTCTCCGCGCGGGCCGGCGAGCTGTACCCCGGGATCGAGGCGCTGTCCGGCGAGCTGGCCGAAGGGCTGCGCTCGCTCGGCGCCCGCCACGACGCCCCGCTCGTGGTGCAGCAGGTCGGCCCCGTCCTGCAGCTGCTGTGGGGCACTCCCGATCCCGTGCGCTCGTACGCCGAGGCGAGCGGGACCGACCGCGCCGCGGTCGGGCTCCTGTCGGAGCTGCTCGTCGAGCAGGGCGTCAACTCGCTCGCGCGCGGGCTG
Organism: uncultured Solirubrobacteraceae bacterium; assembly: GCA_963723395.1. Taxonomy (GTDB): domain Bacteria; phylum Actinomycetota; class Thermoleophilia; order Solirubrobacterales; family Solirubrobacteraceae; genus DATFQI01. The sequence continues at coordinate 194,298 of CAVRQL010000023.1, forward strand.
TGGTTCGTGTCCGCCGCGCACCGCCGCGAGGACGTCGAGCGCACGCTGGCGGCGGCCGACCGTGCGCTGGCGCGGATGCCGGCCGGGGTGCGCGCATGAAGCCGGATCAGATCGGCATCGTCGTCACCGACATCGAGCAGGCGATGCGGCGCTGGGGCCAGGTGTTCGACTGCGGCCCGTGGAGCGTCTACACGTACGGCCCCGCGATCCTCCGCGACCCGACGTTCCGCGGTGCGGAGGGGACCTTCGAGATGCGGCTGGCGCTCGCCGGCGCCGGTCCGCAGATCGAGCTGATCGAGCCGCTGACCGGGCCGAGCCTGTACCACGAGTGGCTCGACGAGCACGGCGAGGGGCTGCACCACATCGGGATGCGCGTGCCCGACCTGCAGGCCGGGATCCGCGACGTGGCCGAGCGCGGCTGGGACGTCCTGCAGTCGGGCCGCGGCTACGGGCTCGACGGCGACGGCGGCTTCGCCTACCTCGACACGACCGCCGAGCTGGGCGTGATCCTCGAGCTGATCGAGGTGCCGGCGCGCCGCCGGGAACCCGAGGCGGTGGTCGATGCAAATCCCGGAGCGAACGGTCGGTAGGGGCTGGTTAGACTCCGCGAACCACCGTCGCCTGGAGGGCACGCGGAGGTTGGACGCCGAGATCAGGGAGGGAGCGCAGCGTGGCAAGACTTCGTGTGGCGGTCGACGTCGGGGGCACGTTCACGGACGTGTTCGTGCTCGACGAGGACAGCGCGGACGTGCGCGTGGCCAAGGTCCCGAGCACGCCTCGCGACCCGATGCAGGGCGTCATGGACGGCGTGGCCGCGGCCGAGGTCGACCTCGGTGACGTGACGCTGTTCTCCCACGGGACGACCGTCGCGACGAACGCGCTGATCACGCGCCGCTTCCCTGCGGCCGCGCTGGTGACCACCAGCGGCTTCCGCGACGTGCTGGAGATCCGCGACGGCACGCGCGACGACCTGTGGGACGCCTACAAGGACGTCTCGCCGCCCTACATCCGCCGCCGCGACCGGTTCGAGGTCACCGAGCGCGTGGACTTCGAGGGGCGCGTCCTCACCGAGCTCGACGAGGACGAGGCGCGCGCGGTCGCGAAGCGGCTCGGCCGCCGCGGCGTCGAGACCGTCGCGGTGTGCTTCATCAACTCCTACGCCAACCCCGCCAACGAGAACCGCATGCGCGAGATCCTCGAGGAGGAGCTCCCCGGCGTCTCGATCTCGACGTCCAGCGACACGCTGCCGGAGATCTTCGAGTACGAGCGGTTCTCGACGACGGTCGCCAACGCGGTGCTCTCCCCGCTCGTCAGCGGCTACGTCTCCCGGCTGGAGGGCCGCCTGAAGGACGGCGGCTACCGCGGCGACCTCCTGCTGCTCCATTCCGGCGGCGGCGTCATGACCGGCGCGATGGTGCAGAAGTTCGCCGGGCGCATCGCCGCCTCCGGCATCGCCGCGGGCGCGATCGCGTGCCGGCACATCGCCCAGCTGTGCGGCTTCGAGAACGCGATCGGCCTCGACATGGGCGGCACCAGCACCGACATCTCGCTCGTCTACGAGGGCGAGATGCGCACCACCAAGGAGTGGGCGGTCGAGTACGGGCACCCGATCTGCTTCCCGAGCATCGAGATCCTCACGATCGGCGCCGGCGGCGGCTCGCTGGCCTGGATCGACACCGCCGGCTCGCTGCGCAACGGCCCGCAGTCCGCCGGCGCCGACCCCGGGCCCGCGTGCTACCAGCGCGGCGGCGAGGAGCCCACCAACACCGACGCCAACGTGGTGCTCGGGCGCCTCGGCGGCGAGCTGGTGGGCGGCGCCGTCGCGCTCGACGCCGGAGCGGCGGGACAGGCGATCGCGAAGGTCGCCGAGCCGCTCGACCTGGAGACGACCGACGCCGCGCGCGCGGTCATCAAGGTCGCCAACGCGAACATGGCCGACGCGGTGCGGCTGATCTCGATCCGCCGCGGCTACGACCCGCGGGAGTTCGCGCTCGTCGTGTTCGGCGGCGCGGGCGCGCTGCACGGCGCGGCGCTCGCCAAGGAGCTCTCGATCCCGACCGTGCTCGTGCCGCCGAACCCGGGCATCACGTCCGCGCTCGGCTGCCTGCTCGTCGACGTCCGCCACGACCTCTCGGAGATGTACCTCCGCAGGATCGAGGACGCCGAGCCCTCCGAGGTCGAGGAGGAGTTCGCCCGCCTCGAGGCCGAGGGTCGCGAGCGGCTCGCCGCCGAGGGCGTCGAGGAGGACCGGATGACCTTCCAGCGCACGATCGCGATGCGCTACCTCGGCCAGTGGCGCTCGCTGGCGGTCGCCGTCGACGAAGGGCTCGAGTCGCTCGACGAGGTCGTGGCGCGGTTCCACGACGAGCACGAGCGCGAGTTCGCCTACCGGCGCGAGGGCGCGCCGATCGAGATCTACCAGCTGGCCCTGCAGGCGGTCGGCGTCACGCCGAAGCCCGAGCTGGCCAGCCACGACCCGGAGGAGGGCGCGGCCCTCCCCGAGCCGCTCGCCAGGCGCCCGGTGCACTTCGACGAGTCCGACGACGCGCTCGACACCCCGATCTACGACCGGGCGTCGCTGCCGGCGGGGGCGCGCGTCGAGGGCCCGGCGATCTTCCAGCAGCTCGACTCGACGGTGGTCGTCCCGCCGGGAGTGACCGCCGAGATCGACGAGCACCTGATCATCCGCATGAACATCTCCCCGGAGGACCGGTCATGACCTCGACCGAGCGCGACTACACGCTTGACCCCGTCACGTTCGAGGTCCTCAAGAACTCGTTCATCACCACCGTCGACCTGATGGCGGAGCAGATCCTGCGCACGTGCCACTCGTTCGTGATCTACGCGCGCGACTTCTCCTCGGCGCTGTGCGACCGCGAGGGCAACACGGTGATGCAGGGCAGCCAGGACATCTCCGTCCACGTCGGCACGCTGCACTTCAAGGCGAAGGCCGTGATCGAGGCGTTCGGGGACGACATCAACCCCGGCGACGTGTTCGCCGTCAACGACCCCTACCTCGGCGGCACGCACTTCAACGACGTCTCGATCATCCGGCCGATCTTCCACGACGGCGACGTGATCGCCTACGCGCAGTCCAACGGCCACTGGGCGGATGTCGGCGGCAGCGTGCCGGGCTCGTTCGACATCACCGCCAAGGACCACTTCGGCGAGGGGACGCGGATCCCGCCCGTGCGGATCTGGGACGGCGGCCGCTACCTCAACGACGTCGCGCGGCTGATCCTCTCCAACACGCGCGCGCCCGAGGCGACCGAGGGCGACCTCCAGGCCCAGGCCGAGGCGACCCGCGTGTGCGAGCGCGAGATCCTGCGGCTCGTCGACAAGTACGGGCGCGACACGATCCTCACCGCGTTCGACGAGGTCCAGGACTACGTCGAGCGGCTCACGCGCCGGCGGATCGCCGAGCTCCCGGACGGCACCTGGGAGACCGAGGACTACATCGACTCCGACCCCAGCCGCGAGGAGGGCCTGGTCCCGATCAAGGTCAAGCTCGAGATCGAGGGCGACCAGATCCGCTACGACCTCTCGGGCTCGCACCCGGCGGTCGGCACGTTCCTCAACGCGGGGTTCGGCAGCGCGATGTCCGGCGTGGCCGGCGGCACGAAGACGTTCTTCCCCGACGTCCCGCTGAACTCGGGCTTCTACCGGGCGGTCGACATCGACCTCGGCCCGGAGGGGTCCGTGGTCAACGCGCCATGGCCCGTCGCGGTCACGGGCTTCTGCTCGGGGCCGTACGAGAAGATCATGAACGCGATCTTCGAGATCTGGTCGGAGATCATGCCCGAGCGGGCGATGGCCTGCTCGTTCAACCTCGAGTACCTGCTGGTCGGCGGCCGCGACGCGCGGACCGAGGAGCGGCCGTTCTTCATGTGGTACGACTGGATGGTCGGCGGCTGGGGCGGGCGCAACGGCCGCGACGGCTCCAACTGCACGTCGCCCGTGTTCGGCGTCGGGCTCGCGGTACAGCCGCTCGAGGGGCAGGAGCGCCTGTCGCCCGTGATCACCAGCGGGCACGAGATCCTCGTGGACTCCGGCGGCCCGGGCCGCTACCGCGGCGGCGTCGGCGTCGAGAAGGGCGGGACGCTGACCAAGGCCGAGGACACCGTCGTGTCCTACTGCTGCGACCGCGCGCGCTCGATCACGTGGGGCATCAACGGCGGGCTCCCGTCGCTCCCGCACGGCGTGTGGCTCAACCGCGGGAGCGACTCCGAGCGGTTCCTGGGCGCGATCTTCTCCAACGTGTCGCTCGTGGAGGGCGACTTCTTCACCCGCCCGAGCGCGGGCGGGGGCGGCTTCGGCGATCCGCTGGACCGCGACCCGGCCGACGTCGTCGAGGACGTGGCCGACGACTACGTCAGCATCGCCCGCGCGCTGACGGACTACGGCGTGGTCGTCAAGGAGGTCGACGCCGACCTGTCCGAGTTCGAGGTCGACGCGGAGGCGACCGAGCGCGAGCGCGAGCGGATCCGCGGCGAGCGCGCGGGCTGGCTGTCCGAGGACGCGGAGGGGGTCGCGGAGCGCTACCGCTCCGGCGACCTCGACGTGCTCGACCTCGTCCGCCAGTACGGCGTGATCGTCGACTGGGGCACGGGCGAGCTGCTCCCGCGCACCACCGAGATGTTCCGCGACATGCTGCGGCGCCGCGCGGCGTCGCACTGGGGCGCGGCGGCGTAGGGCGGCGTCAGGGAGGCGGCGGCTCGGCCGCGCGGATGACGGCGGCCCAGTCGTCGTCCCCGTGGCCGAGCTCGACCGCGCGCTCGTACTGGCGGTGCGTCGCGGCGAGCACGCGCAGCGTCTCGGCGCCGTCGCCGGCCGCCTCGAGCGCGAGGCCCGCGTCCTTCGCGGCCAGCGCGACCGGGAAGTTGAGGGGGAACTCGCGCGCCGCCATCGCCGGCGCGTTGAGCCGCGTGTAGAGGGCGCCGATGTCGCCGTCGCCGGTGACGTCGAGGAAGTCCGCGGACTCGACGCCGAGGCCCTCGGCGAGCGCCAGCGTCTCGGCCAGCGCGGCCGTGGTCGACATCAGCCATGCGTTGACGACGATCTTGAGGCGGCTCCCTGCGCCCGCGGCCCCGACCCAGGTGGTCCGCTGCGCCACCGCGTCGAACACCGGCGCGCACCGCTCGCGCACGCCGTCCGGCCCCGAGGCGAGGACGACCAGCTCGCCGTTCTCGGCCGGCTCGCGCGACCCCAGCACCGGGGCGTCGACGTACGCGACGCCGTGCGCGGCCGCCAGCTCGCCGAGGCGGTCGGCCCCGGCAGCGCCGACGGTGCTCATCTGGATCCACACCGCATCCGGCGCGAGCGCCGCGAGCGCGTCCCCGGCCGCCGCCTCGACCGCTGCGGCGTCGGCCAGCATCGTCACGAGCACGCCGGCGCCTTCGGCGGCCTCGGCCGCCGATCCGCACGGGCGGACGCCGTCGCCGGCGAGGGCCTGCGCCTTCGCCGCCGTCCGGTTCCATGCCGTCACCTCGATCCCGGCGCGCGCCAGGTTGCGCGCCATCGGCGCGCCCATGACGCCCGTGCCGAGGAAGGCGGCGGTCACGCGGTGATGTACACGGTCTTGGTCTCGGTGAAGAAGTGCACGGCGGCCTTGCCCTGCTCGCGCGAGTGCGAGCTGGATCGCTTCATGCCGCCGAACGGCGCCTGCGGCTCGGCGCCCGCCGTCTCGGAGTTGACGTGGACGACGCCGACCTCCGCCTCGCGGGCGAAGTCCAGCGCCGCGGCGAGGTCGCGGGTGAACAGCGACGCGGAGAGCCCGAACTCGACCGAGTTGGCGATCGCCAGCGCCTCGTCGAGGGTGTCGGCGCGCATCAGCCCGAGCACCGGCCCGAAGATCTCCTCCTGGCCGATGCGGGAGTCCGGCGGCACGCCGTCGTAGATCGTCGGCTGCACGAACCAGCCCTCGCCGTCCCCGGCGCCGCCGCCGGTGAGCAGCGTGTGGCCCTCGTCGCGGGCCACGTCGAGGTAGCTCAGCACGCGCTGCTGCTGCGGCTGTGAGACGAGCGGGCCGATCTGGACGCCCTCGCCGGCGCCGTCGCCGACGCGGAGCGCCTGCGTCGCGCCGAGCACGCGCTCGGTGAACTCGTCGGCGATGGCGGGGTGCAGGATCGCGCGGCTGGTGGCGGTGCACTTCTGGCCGGTGGAGAACATCGCGCCGCGGAGCGTCTGGTCGACCGCGACGTCGAGGTCGGCGTCGGGCAGCACGATCACGGGGTTCTTGCCGCCCAGCTCGAGCTGGACCTTGACGCCGCGAGGGACCGCCGCGGCCTGGATCGCCCGGCCGACCGGGTTGGAGCCGGTGAACGTGATCCCGTCCACCTCCGCGTGGCCGGTCAGCGCGTCGCCGATGTCGGCCGGCATACCCGTCACGAGGTTCATGACCCCGGGCGGGAGGCCCGCCTCGTGCAGCGCCTCGACGAGCCGGATCGCGCACAGCGGCGTGAGGTCGGACGGCTTGAACACGACGGTGTTGCCGTAGGCCAGCGCCGGCGCGATCTTCCACGTCGGGATCGCGATCGGGAAGTTCCACGGCGTGATCACGCAGACCACGCCGAGCGGTTCCCTCACGCTGTACAGGAGGGTTCGGTCGGCGGCGCTGGGCAGCATGTCGCCCTGTGGCTGCGAGCACTCCCCGGCGAAGAAGCGCAGGATCGAGACGGCGCGCGCCGGTCTCGCCGCGCGCCTCGGCGAGCGTCTTGCCCTCCTCGGCGGTGAGCTCGGCCGCGATCTGCTCGGCGCGGGACGCGATCAGCTCCGCGGCGCGGTACAGGATGTCGCCGCGCTTGACGGGCGAGGTCCGCCGCCAGCCGGGCGCCGCGGCGCGGGCCGCCGCGTAGGCGTCCTCGATGTCGCTCGGCGTCGCGAGGTCGTGCGTGCTGACCACGGTGCCCGGATCGGCGGGGTTGCGGTTCTCGAGGCCGCCGGAGCCGCCCCTCCACTCTCCGCCGATGAAGAGTCCGTACAGCGGGACATCACGTCCGGATGGCGGGATTTCAGCCATTGGCCTCGGCATTATGCATGGCTCGGGCCGTCGCGCAACCTCAATGCCGCCGGAGCGGCAGCGCGACAGGCCGGATCGGGCTGCCGGTGGCCCCGCGGATCTTCAGGCAGGCGCCGACGAACGCGAACTCGTGCACCCCTTCGCCGGCGAGCTCCTCCAGGGCGGCGACCTCGAGGATCGGGACGCCGGCCTCGGCGAGCAGGTAGGTGTGCACCGGCTGCCAGCTCGCGGGGTCGCCGGACGGGTGGCGCTCGAGCCCGACGTTGTCGGCCCCGATCATCATCGCGCCGGCCTCGGCGAGGAACTTCGCGCCCTCGATGTCCAGCCCGGGCTCGTCCGGGATGAACGCCTCGGCGTCGGGCCACAGGCTGATCCGGCCGGTCCGGACCAGCACGACGTCGCCGCGCCGCAGCTCCGTGCCCTGCTTCTGGAGCGCGGCGCGCAGGTCGCGCTCGCCGATCGGATGGCTGTCGGGGAGCATCCCGACGCCGTGCAGGCCGGCGACGTCGATCATCACGCCGCGGGCGATGATCGGCGGGTGGCGGTCGGCGCCGGCGACGAGCCATCCGCGCGAGCCCATGTGCTCGGACTCGGTGAAGCCGTTCCACACCGCGCCGTCGTAGCCGATGTGGTTCAGCGCGTCGACGTGCGTGCCGGTGTGGGTGAACATCGAGATCGCGTCGCCCGACCGGGACACGATCCGGTTCTGCTCCTCGCCGACGCCGAGCGGGTCGTCCTTGAGGCTTCCGGAGGGCGTCGCCGACATCCACATCGCGAACGGCGGATCGCCTCCGGCGGTGAAGCTCGGCATGCCGACGAAGAAGTCCACGGCGAGGTCGAACGACCGGCCTCCGTCGACCTGGGAGAGCACCTGGGCCGCCGCCTCGGCGGTCGCGAGGTTGAGCATCCCGATCTCGTCGGCGGGCCCGAACGGGCTCGCCGTGGGCTGCCGGTGGCGGGCCTCCAGGGCGGCGATCGGCGGGTGCGCGCACATGCCGGAGCCAGCCTACCGAGCGTTTGACCGGTGGGATAACGTCGCCGCTTTTCCACCCGACGAAGGAGCCGCACCATGAGCGACCTCGAAGCCCGGATCCAGCGTCTGGAGGACGCCGCGGCCATCCACAACCTGAAGATGGACTACGCCAAGCTCTGCGATGAGGGCTACGACGCGGACGGGATCACGGCGATGTTCGCCGAGCACACCGACGTCGAATGGGTCAGCGACGTGTTCGGCACGCACACCGGCCGCGACGGCGTCCACGCCTGGTTCGAGAACGTCGACGAGGAGATCCACTGGGCGCTGCACTTCATGATCAACCCGGTGGTCGAGGTGGCCGAGGACGGCCGGACCGCCAAGGGCCGCTTCTACCTCTTCATGCTGTCCACGATGACCTCACCGGACGGGGGCGACCCGGACGCGGTGATCATGACCGGCAAGTACGCGGACGACTTCGTCAAGGAAGACGGCGAGTGGCGCTTCAAGCGCATCGAGGTCAACTTCGAGCAGGTGTCGAACCTCGACCAGGGCTGGGTCAAGCAGCAGTTCCGCGGACGGGGCTGACGATGATCAAGCGCATCGAGCCGGGGGAGATCCACGAGCTGGCCCGGGCCTGGAACCTGACGCTCGACGAGACGCAGGCCGAGCAGCTCGGGGCCGTCGCGGACGACCTGCTCGGGCTGCTCGACTCGCTCGTCACCGACGAGCGGGCCGCGCCGTCCGTCGTGCCGGCGGTGCGCGAGTTCGGCGAGCGGCCGTCGGAGGACCGCGACCCGCTCAACGCGATCGTGCGGAGCTGCCACGTGGTGGCCGAGCAGCCGGGCACCGAGCTGGCGGGCATGCGGGTGGCGATCAAGGACTCGATGGCGATCGCCGGGATCCCGCTGACGCTCGGCTCGGCCGTGATGGAGGGCTTCGTCCCCGACTTCGACGCCGTCGTGGTCGACCGGCTGCTGCGCGCCGGCGCCGAGCTGGTGGCGATCACGAACATGGACGACTTCGCGTTCTCGGGTGGCGGCGACTCGAGCGCCTACGGCCCGACGCGGAACCCCTTCGACCGCTCGCGGACCTCCGCCGGCTCGTCCGGCGGATCCGCGGCGGCGTTGTACTACGACGGCATCGACGCGGCGCTCGGCACCGACCAGGGCGGCTCGATCCGCGCCCCGGCCGCGTGGTGCGGCATCCTCGGCCTGAAGCCGACGCACTCGCTCGTGCCGTACACCGGCCTCGCCGGGATCGACGCCACGTTCGACCACGTGGGCCCGATGACCCGCAACGTGGCGGACATGGCGCGGATGCTCGACGTGCTGGCGGGAGCCGACCCGTCCGACCCGCGGCAGGCCGGCGGGATCCCGGTCGAGGGCTACGCGGCCGCCGTAGCCGAGGCGGGGGAGGACCTCTCCGGGCTGCGCGTCGGGGTCGTGCCGGAGGGCTTCGGCGAGGCGGTCGGCGCCGAGCCGGCGGTCGCGGAGGCGGTCCGCGGCGTCGCCGACCGGCTGCGCGAGATGGGGGCGGAGGTCGAGGACGTGCCGGTCCCCGAGCACGAGACGGCCGGCGGGGTCGCCTTCGCCGGCTTCATCGAGGGCATGACCGCGCTGATCACCGGCGGCGGGAACGGCTACCACTGGCGCGGGCGCTTCTGGCCCGAGATCGCCGACGCGCTCGCCGCCGCGGTCCGCGAGCGGGCCGACAAGCTGTCGCCGCAGATCAAGGTCACGCTGCTGCTCGGCCTGCACCTGCGGCGCGAGCACGCCGGCAGCATCTACGCCAGGGCCCAGAACGCCCGGCCCGACCTGATCGCCGCCTACGACCGGGCGCTGGACCGGGCGGACGTGCTCCTGATGCCCACCACGCCGGGCGTGGCGCACCTCTACGACCCGGACATGCCTCTGCACGACCACCTGATGCGCGGGTGGGCGCTGCTGGCCAACACGTCGCCGACCGACATGACCGGCCACCCGGCGCTGAGCATGCCCGCGGCGGAGACCGACGGGCTGCCCGTGGGGGCGATGCTGATCGGCCGGCACTTCCAGGATGCGGGGCTGCTGAGGGTCGCGGCGGCGTACGAGAAGGCGCACGGCTGGAGCCCCGGTGCGCCGAAGGATCTGGCGGTCTCGTGGTGAAATTGGTTCACCATCCGGTGCGCCGCGCTCCGCCGGAATCCCGGAATCCGGCTCTGCGGCGCGGATGACCTACCGGTCGGTAGGCGAATTTGGATCCGATTCTTGACACGGGATCCAATGCGACTCTAGGGTCCGGCCTCGGAGGGTTACCGGGGATGCCTGAGATTCCAAGGTCGATGATCCATGCCGTCAGCGACGCTGCGGTGGATGACGACGACGACGCGAAGGGCTACGAGCCGAGGGCTGCGCTCGTGAGCCGCAGCATCCGCGAGGCCATCCTCGACGGGAAGCTCAAGCCGGGCGAGCGCATCCGCCAGGAGGCGATCGCCCGCCGTCTCGGCACCAGCCGGATCCCGGTCCGCGAGGCGCTCCGCCAGCTCGAGACCGAGGGCCTCGTGACGCTCGTGCCCCACAGCGGGGCGCGCGTCGCGGTCATGGACTTCGAGCGCTTCTCGGAGCTCTACCGGCTGCGCGAGGTCGTCGAGCCGATGGCGATCGGCGAGAGCGCGGGCCTGCTCTCCGACGAGCAGCTCGCCCACCTGCGCGAGCTCGTCGGGCTCATCGAGGAGGCCGGCACCGACCCGCTGCGATGGCTGGAGGCCGACCGCCGCTTCCACCTCGAGAGCTACGCCGCCGCTCCGCTGCCGTACGTGCTCTCGCTGATCGAGGGCTTCTGGAACCAGACGCAGCAGTACCGGAGGGCCTACTTGAACACCGTCCGCACGAACCTCGACATCGTCACCTACGAGCACCGGCTGATCCTCGAGGCGCTCGAGCGGCGCGACCCCGCCGACGCGGCCAACCTGCAGCGGCTGCACATCCGCCGCACCCGCACGACGCTCGCCCCGCACGCGGAGCTGTTCGACTGATGGCCGTGCTCGCCGACCGCACCGCGATCGTCACCGGCGCCAGCTCGGGCATCGGCACCGCGATCGCGCACGCCTACGCCGCCGAGGGCGCGAACGTCGTGCTCGTCGGGCGCGACGCGGACCGCCTCGAGGCATGCCGGCAGCCGTGCGGCGACGCGTCGCTGTCGGTCGCCGTCGACCTGACCGCCGAAGGCGCCGGGAACGAGATCGTCGAGCGGACGGTCGAGCGCTTCGGCACCGTCGACGTGATCGTGCACTCGGCCGGGCTGTTCGAGCCGCTCCCCTTCGCGGACAGCTCGCTGGAGAGCTTCGACCGCCAGATGAACCTCAACGTCCGCGCGCCGTTCGCGCTGACGCAGGCCGCGCTGCCGCATCTGCACGACGGCGGCGTCGTCATCTTCATCTCCTCGATCGCGGGGCACGCGGCGTTCCCGAACTCGGCCGCGTACTGCGCGACCAAGGGCGCGATCGAGCTCATGACCCGCGCGCTGGCCGTCGAGCTCGCTCCGGTCGGCATCCGGGTCAACGCGCTCGCGCCGGGGAACATCCGCACCCCGATGAACGCACACTTGCTCGAGTCGGCCGAATACGAGGCCTCGATGGTGGAGCGCACTCCATACGGCCGCGTGGGGGTCGTGGACGACATCGCCCCCGTAGCGGTCTTCATGGCGTCGGACGCCGCGCGGTACGTCCATGGGGCATCGCTGCTCGTGGACGGCGGATGGGCGGCGCAGTGATGGGTGTGGCAGAGAGGCCAACAGGAAGGGTTCGCATGTCCAACGGAGGGAGTTCTCGATGAGGTTCAGCAGCTCCGGGCGCAGGCGCGCCCGCCTCGCGGCATGCGTCGCGAGCGCCGGCATCCTCGCGGCCGGGGTGGCCGCATGCGGCGGCTCGGACAGCGCCAGCTCCGGCGGCGGCGGTGGTGACTCGGGCAAGGGCCCGATCATGATCGGCATCGCCGCGGCGAAGACCGGCCCGCTGTCCCCGTACGACGGGCAGCCCGGCAACGCCTTCCTCCTCCGCCTGGACGAGATCAACAAGGCGGGCGGCGTCGACGGCCGCAAGCTCGAGGCGAAGTGGATCGACACGAAGTCCGACAAGACGCTGGCCGCCTCGGCCGCCACGCAGCTCATCAACGAGGGCGCGGTCACGATCCTCACCACCTGCGACTTCGACTTCGGCAGCCCGGCGGCGTTCCAGGCCCAGGCCAAGAACGTCCCCGCCATCTCGCTGTGCGCGTCGTCGCCGAAGAACGCGACCCCGTCGATCATCGGCAAGTACGGCTTCTCGATGGGCACCGGGTCCGACACCGAGGGCGTCACCGCGGCGGAGTGGATCATGAAGGACCACCCCGACTGGAAGCGGGCGTACGTGCTCAAGGACACGTCGCTGGAGTACTCGAAGGCGACGGCCGACTACTTCACCGCCCGCTGGAAGCAGCTCGGCGGCGAGATCGTCGGCGAGGACACCTTCGTCGGCGGCGAGAACACCGACATCAGCGCCCAGGCCACCCGCGCCAAGGGCAAGGCCGGGCAGGCCGACGTGATCTACATCGGCTCGTGGAACCCGGGCGGGTCGACCGCCGCGCGCCAGCTGCGCAACGCGGGCATCACGCTGCCGCTGGTCGGCAACCAGTCCTCTGACGGCAAGCTGACCCAGGAGGTCGCGGGCGACATCTCCGACTACTACTCGACGCCGCTCGCCTGCATCCCCTCGTACTGCTCGAAGGGCGAGGGCGTGAACCAGGACAAGGTCCAGAAGTTCTTCGACGACTTCAAGGCCAAGTACGGCGAGGACCTCTCGAGCTCGTACCCGATCAACGGCTACGACCTCGGCACCGTGATCCAGAAGGCGATCGAGGCCGGCGGGTCGACCGAGCCGGCGAAGATCGCGGAGTCGATGGAGTCGATGGGAGAGATCGAGGGCATCAACGCCAAGTTCAAGTTCTCCAAGGAATGCCACCGCCCGGTCGGCCAGAGCCGCATCATCCTCAAGTGGGTGAAGGGCGAGGGCCAGGTCGTGGCCACGGTCGCGCCGGAGGAGATCCCGGACATCGGCGACTCCAACCCCTGCGCCGGCAAGCAAGAGCCGGTCGGCTAGCGGGGAAGGGGACGCAAGTGAGCGCACACCCCGACGGCGCCACGGCGGAGACGCTGGAGGCTCGCGAAGTGCAGGTGCACTTCGCGGGCGTCCGCGCCGTCGACGGTGTGGACCTCACGCTCGCGCGTGGCGAGATCCTCGGTCTGATCGGTCCCAACGGGGCCGGGAAGACCACGTTCATGAACGCGATCAGCGGATTCGTGCCCCTCACGGGGGGCACGGTCCGCCTCGCCGGCGACGACGTCACCGGCACCTCGCCCCAGAACCTCGTCAAGCGGGGCCTGGTGCGGACGTTCCAGCAGGTGGCGACGTTCCCCGACCTCACCGTGTTCGAGAACGTCGAGCTGGGGGCGCTGGGCGCCGGCCTCAGCCGGCGGAAGGCGCGCGAGCGGACGTGGGAGCTGCTCGAAGGGCTCCGGCTCGACCACCTGTCGCGCTACTACGCGTCGGCGCTGCCCCACGGCGAGGAGCGCCGGGTCGGCATCGCCCGCGCGGTCGGGGTCAGCCCGAGCTACCTGCTCCTCGACGAGCCGGCCGCGGGGCTCAACGACGCCGAGAGCGAGGAGCTCGCCCGCACGATCGTGCAGGTGCGCGACGACCTCGGATGCGGCGTCCTCCTCGTCGAGCACGACATGCGGGTGATCTTCGGCGTCTGCCAGCGGATCCAGGTGCTCGACTACGGCAAGTCGGTCGCCCTTGGCACGCCGGAGGAGGTCCGCAAGGATCGCAGGGTGATCGAGGCGTACCTCGGCAAACACGGAGCAGAAGAACTTGTTGACACTGAGTGACGTCTGGGTCCACTACGGGCGGGTGGCGGCGGTCCAGGGCCTCTCGATGCAGGTCGACGAGGGCCAGCTGATCGGCCTCGTCGGCAACAACGGCGCCGGCAAGACGACGACGATGGCGACGATCTCGGGCGTGCTGAAGCCCAGCCGCGGCGAGATCACGTTCGAGGGCAAGCGGATCGACGGCATGGCGCCCGACAAGGTGGTGCGCCGTGGCATCGCGCTCGTGCCGGAGAACCGCCGGATCTTCAAGCGCCTCAGCGTGGCCGAGAACCTGCAGATCGGGACCAGCGGCCGGAGCGATCGCGCCAAGGCCAAGCAGGACATCAAGGAGATGCTCGAGCGCTTCCCGGTGCTCGAGCGCTACTACGACACGCCGGGCGCCAACCTGTCCGGCGGCGAGCAGCAGCAGCTCGCGATCGCCAGGGCGCTGCTCGCGCGGCCCCGCCTGCTGCTGCTCGACGAGCCGACGCTGGGGCTCGCGCCGCTGATCGTCGACCAGGTGTTCGAGCTGCTGGCCCAGCTCAAGGAGGAGGGCTCGACGATCCTGCTCGTCGAGCAGAACGCGGCGCGCACGGTCCTCGTGGCGGACCGCGTCTACATCATGCGCACGGGCGGTCGGATCGAGTTCGAGGGCGACGGCGACCAGCTCGCCGAGCGCGGCGGGCTCGAGACGGCGTACATGGGTTTCTGAACGAGTTCCAAGGGAGAGATCGGCCATTCAAGAAGTCCTCCAATACGCCGTCGACTCGATCAGCTACGGCAGCCTGTACGCCCTGATGGCGCTCTCGCTGGCGCTGCTGTTCAGCGTCATGGGCCTGATGAACTTCGCCTACGGCGAGCTGATCATGGTCGGCGGCTACACGATGTACACGCTGCGTGACGATGGCTGGCTGGTGCTGGTCGTCGCCACGATCGCGGTCGTCACGGTCGTGTCGATCCTGATGGAGCGGCTGGCGTTCCGGCCGCTGCGCGATGCGTCGCCGATCACGCTGCTCGTCGCGTCGTTCGCGGTGTCCTACGGGATGCAGCAGCTCGCGTACATGAGCGTCGGCCCGATCCCGAAGGGCGTGCGGCCGTTCGACTGGCTGGCCGAGACGTTCCAGATCGGGGGCGTCACGATCTCCCACCTCAGCGTGGTGACGTTCGTCGTCACGATCGTGCTGCTGATCGCGACCACCCTGATGCTCAACCGGACGATGCTCGGCATCCAGCTGCGCGCCTCCACCGAGGACTTCGACATGGCGCGCATGGTCGGCGTCCGCGCGAACCGGGTGATCGTCTCGGCGTTCGCCATCACCGGCGTGCTGGCCGGCGTCGTGGCGCTCTGCTACGTGTCGCGCAACGGATCGGTGTCCCCGACGATGGGCCAGGGCCCGCTGCTCGTCGCCTTCGTGGGCGGCGTGATCGGCGGTCTGGGCAGCCTGTGGGGTGCCACCATCGGCGGGTTCCTGCTCGGCGCCACGGTGACCGCGCTCCAGGCCAGCCTCCCGGTCGACCTCTCGAGCTACACGAACCTGTTCGCGTTCAGCGCCGTGATCGCGATCCTCGTCCTCCGACCCAGCGGTCTGTTCGCCCGCCGCGCCGTGCGGGAGGCGTGACGATGCCCTCGAAGGAACGACTGCAGACCATCGCCCGGCAGCTGTGGGTGCCGGCGTTTCTCTGCGTGCTGCTGTGGCTCGTCTACATGATCGTCCAGTTCCTGATGGGGCCGGAGTACCAGCAGATCGCGCTGAACATGTTCATCACGTCCGTGCTGGTGCTCGGGCTGCAGCTGTTCAGCGGCAACTCGGGGATCCTCTCGTTCGGCCACGTCGCGTTCATGGGGATCGGGGCCTACGTGTCGGCCCTGCTGACGATCCCGCCGGCGCTCAAGGGAGCGACGTTCACCGAGATGCCCGGGTTCCTGGACTGGATCCTGAAGACGGAGATGGGCACGGTGGAGTCGACGCTGGTGGCGGGAGCGGTCGCGGCGGCGTTCGCGCTGATCGTCGCGCCTCCGATCGTCCGGCTCGCGGGCGTCCCGGCGGGCATCGCCACGCTGGCGCTCCTGGTCATCGTCTACACGTTCAACATCCAGACGACGTCGATCACGCGCGGCACCAGCACGATGATCGGCGTGCCGGCCACGACGACGATCGACGCGGCGCTGATCTGGTCGATCATCGCGGTGGTGGTGGCGGTGGTGTTCGCCAACTCGCGCCGGGGCCTGCGGCTGCGCGCGAGTCGCGAGAACGAGAGCGCCGCCCGCTCCGTCGGGGTGAGGATCCCGATCGAGCGCGGCGTCGCGTGGGTGATCTCCGCCTTCCTGATGGGCATCGGCGGCGCGCTGTACGGCCACTTCATCATCGCCTTCAGCGCCGGCGAGTTCTACTTCGCGGCCACGTTCAACATCGTGCTGATGCTCGTCATCGGCGGCATGACGAGCGTGTCCGGCGCGGTCGTGGGCACGATCTTCGTGACGGTGCTCAAGGAGGCCCTGCGGCGGATCGAGACGGGCCCGTTCGACGGCAAGTACCCGGGCTTCACCGAGCTGATCCTGGCGATCGTGCTGCTGCTGGTGCTGATCTGGCGGCCCCGCGGCCTGACCGGCGGGCACGAGATCCCGTGGCCAGGCGACTGGAACCTCAAGTTCCTCGGCCGCAGGCGGAGCGAGGGCGAGGCCGGGAAGTCGATCGGCGACGCATCGGCCGCGCAAGAGGGCGACGCGTCGCCGGCGGCCGTCGGCGAGGCACCGGCCGAACGCTCATGACGCTCTCGGCGGACGCGGTCGCCGACCCCTTCACCGAGGAGATCATCAAGGACAAGCTCGGCGCCATCGCCGACGAGATGGGGGTCGTGCTCGCGCGGACGAGCATGAGCCCCGTCGTGTACGAGGTGCTGGACTTCGCGTGCGGGATCGCCGACCGCGACGGGCAGGTGATCGCCCAGACCAACGGGATCACCGTGTTCACCGGCACGTTCCGCCCCCAGGTGGAGAGCGTCCTGCGCAAGTTCGGCGCCGACTCCCTGCAGCCGGGCGACATCTTCGTCACCAACGACCCGTACGCCGGCGCGACCCACATCTGCGACATCTGCCTGATCGCGCCGATCTTCGAGGCCGGCGCGCTGCTCGGGTTCGGCATCAGCGTGACCCACTGGGTCGACATCGGCGGGGGGATGCCGGGGAGCATCCCGCCCGACGCGACGGAGATCTTCCAGGAAGGGCTGCTGGTCCCCTGTCTCCTTCTCGCGCGCGCGGGTAACGTCGATCAGGGGATCCTCGACATCCTGAGGGCCAACGTGCGGCTGCCGCAGATGGCGCTCGGCGACCTGCACGCCGGGATGGCGGCGGTCAAGATCGGGGAGCGCGGCGTCCAGGAGCTGTGCCGCCGCTACGGCGCCGACGCGCTCGCCGCGGCCACCGCGACGCTGCTCGACCAGGGCGAGCGGCTGAGCCGTGCGGAGATCGCGCGGATGCCCGACGGCGTCTACGAGGCCGAGGACGTGATCGACGGCGACGGCATCACCGACGACGAGATCCCGATCCGCGTGAAGGTCACCGTCGCGGGCGACGCGATGGAGGTCGACTTCGAGGGCACGAGCCCCCAGGTCCGCGGGCCGATCAACTGCGCGCGCGGCGCGCTGGAGTCGGCCTGCAAGACGGCCTTCCGCGCGATCACCGCCCCGCAGGCGCCCAGCAACGAGGGCGCGTTCCGGCCGTTCACGGTGCGCTGCCCCGAGGGCACGGTGTTCACCGCGGTCAAGCCCGCGCCGACCGGCTGGTACTACGAGTCGACAGCGTTCGCCACCGAGCTCGTGTGGAAGGCGCTGGCGCCGGTGCTGCCGGACAAGCTCGGCGCCGGGAGCTACGTGAGCGTGTGCGCGACCTACGTCGTCGGCCCGAGCGACGAGGGCGCCGAGGTGTGGGTGCTGGTCGAGCCCAACGACGGCGGCTGGGGCGCAGATGCGGAGCTCGACGGCGAGAGCGGGCTGATCTCCTCGGTCGACGGCGACACCTACAACTTCCCGGTCGAGGTCATCGAGTCGCGCTTCCCGCTGCGCGTGGACCGCTATTCGCTGGCCGTCGAGGAGGGCAGCGGCGCCGGGCGCCGCCGCGGCGGCTTCGGGCTCGTGCGCGACTACCGGATCCTCGACGACCGCGGGGCGGTGAGCTTCGGCAGCATGGGCGGCTGGCGCCGGCGCCCGTGGGGCCTGGCCGGCGGCGGCGAGGGCACCAACAACGCGATCGAGTACCTGCACGCCGACGGGACGCGCAGCCGCCACGGCCGCGTGAAGCGCGACGTCGTCGCCGGCGACGTGGTGCGGATCGTGACCGGCGGCGGAGGCGGCTACGGCGACCCGCTCGAACGCGAGCCGGAGCGCGTCGCGGGCGACGTGCTCGACGGATACGTGACCGCCGCGCAGGCCGAGGAGATCTACGGCGTCGTGCTCGATCCCCGGACCGGCACGGTCGACGAGCGGGCCACCGCTGATCGCCGGGCGCGATGAGCCTGCGCATCGCCACGGACGTCGGCGGCACGTTCACCGACCTGGTCGCGTTCGACGAGAGCACCGGCGGGCTGATCTCGTCGAAGGTCTCGACCACCCCGAGCGCGATCTCCGAGGGCGTGCTCGAGTCGGTCGAGGCGGCGGGGGTGGACCTCGCCGAGGCGTCGTTCTTCGTCCACGGCTGCACGGTCGTGATCAACGCGATCACCGAGCGCAAGGGCGCGCGCACCGCGCTCGTGACGACCGGCGGCTTCCGCGACATCCTCCTCATCGGCCGCGGCAACCGGCCGGACATGTACAACCTCCGCTACCACAAGCCGGAGCCGTTCGTGCCGCGCCGGCTGTGCTTCGAGGTGCCCGAGCGCGTCGACCGCGCGGGCGAGGTGCTCGAGCCGCTCGACGTGGACGCGCTCGACGCGGTGGCCGACCGCTGCGCCGAGCTGGAGGTCGAGGCGATCGCCGTCTGCTTCCTGCACTCCTACGCGAACCCCGACCACGAGCGCGCGGCGAAGGCGCGCCTGCAGGAGCGGCTCCCGGGCGTCGCGGTCACCGCCTCCGGGGACGTGACGCGCCAGATGCGCGAGTACGAGCGCTCGAGCACCACGATCCTCAACGCCTACGTGCAGCCCGTCCTCGACCGCTACCTCACCGAGGTCCAGGAGGGCGCCGAGGCGCGCGGGCTCTCGCGCACCGCCTACGCGATGCAGTCCAACGGCGGCACCGCGTCGTTCGACCGCGCCCGGCGCACCCCGATCAACCTCGTGGAGTCCGGCCCGGCCGCCGGCATCATGGGCGCGGCGCGGATCGGCGAGCACATCGGCGAGCGCAACGTCATCTACCTCGACATCGGCGGCACGACCGCCAAGTGCTCGCTGATCGAGGACGGCAAGCCGCAGATCACGACGGAGTACAAGCTCGAGTGGTCGCCGCAGAGCGCGGGCTATCCGGCCAACGTGCCCGTCACCGACATCGTCGAGATCGGCGCGGGCGGCGGCTCGATCGCCTGGGTCGACGACACCGGCGGCCTGCACGTCGGGCCGCGCAGCGCGGGCGCCGACCCGGGGCCCGCGTGCTACGGCAAGGGCGGCACGTCGCCGACGGTCACCGACGCGAAGCTGGTGGCGGGCGTGATCGACCCGGACTACTTCCTCGGCGGGCGCCTGCCGGTCAGCCGCGACCTGGCGCTGGAGGCGATCGGGCGGCTCGGGGAGCAGATCGGCACGTCCCCCGAGGAGACCGCCAACGGGATCATCCGGCTCGCCAACGCCCGCATGATCAACGCGCTGCGGCTCGTCTCGGTCCGGCGCGGCTACGACCCGCGCGACTTCGTGCTCGTCGCCTGCGGCGGCGGCGGCGCGATGCACGCCGCGGCGCTCGGCGCCGACCTGCGCGTGAAGCGGACGGTGATCCCGCCGCTCGCCGGGAACTTCTCCGCCTGGGGAATGCTGGTCACCGAGCCGCGGATCGACCTCATCCGCACCTTCCTGCTGCGCACCGACCGCACCGACCCGGCCGAGCTCGAGGGCGTCTACGCGGCGTCTGCGCGAGGAGGCCGAGCAGGGCCTGGGGGACGAGGGCGGGGACGCCGCCGACCTCGTCTTCACGCGCTCGATGGAGATGCGCTACGCGGGCCAGGAGCACACGGTCTCGGTCGTGCTCGACGACGTCGCGGGCATCGACGACCTCGAGGAGCGCTTCCACCTCGCCCACGAGAAGCTCTACACGTTCGCCCTGCGCGACACGCCGATCGAGATCGTCGACTTCCACCTCACCGGCCACCTCGCGGTCCCGACGCCGGCGATCTCGCGGATCGACGGCGACGGGCGCTCACCCGAGGCGGCGCGCAAGCCGGGCCGGCGCGTCGACTTCGACGCCGACGGCCTGCACGAGTGCGCCGTCTTCGAGCGCGACCTGCTGCCCGCGGGCTTCTCCACCGACGGGCCCGCGGTGATCGAGGAGCCGTCGTCGACCACGCTCGTCCATCCCGGCCAGCGTGTGACCGTCGACGAGTGGGGCAACCTGCTCATCGACACGATCGCCGCCCGCTGATGCGGGCGGCACCGCGCCTTGGCTCAGGGGCGCGCGCCGGCTGCGGTGCCGGCGGCGGCGGTCTCGTGCACGGCGTCGAGCGCCGTCCGGAACTCGGAGCCGATCAGCTCGATCTCCTTCTCCTGGATCGTCAGCGGCGGCGAGACGGCGACGCCGGCGCCGAGCGCCCTGGTCAGCACGCCCTGCTCCTGCAGCTGCTTGTAGAGGAGCGGGACGAGCGACGGCGCCTGCAGGCCGACGGCCGCCATCAGGCCGATGCCCGCGCGCACCTCGGTGACGAGCGGGTGGTCCTCCAGCGGGCGGAGCGCGCCGGCGAGCACATCCTCGAGCTCGGCGCCGCGCGGGATCAGGTTCTCGCGCTCCAGGATGTCGATGTTGGCCAGCGCGGCGGCCGCGCACGCGGGATGCCCGGAGTACGTGGCCCCGTGGCGGAGCACGTTCCCCGGCTCGGTCCAGAACGGCTCGGCCACCCGCCACGACGCGATGACCCCGCCCACCGGCAGGTAGCCGCTGCTGACGCCCTTCGCGAACGTGATCAGGTCCGGCACCACGTTCCAGCGCTCGATCCCGAACCACGTCCCGAGCCGGCCGAACCCGCAGATCACCGAGTCGACCATCAGCAGGACGCCGTTCGCCTCGCACACCTCGGCGACGCCCTCGATGTAGCCCTCGGGAGGCAGCAGCACGCCGCCCGCGCCGATGATCGGCTCCATGAAGAAGGCGGCGACGTTGTCGGCGCCGATCCGCTGGATCTCGCGCTCGAGCGCCTCGACCGAGTCGTGGGGGACGTAGCTGGCGTGGGGGATCAGCGCGCCGAACCCGGACCGGTTCGCCTCGATGCCGCCGAGGCTGGTGCCGAAGCCGTTCGTGCCGTGGTAGCCGCCGATCCGGCTGATCAGGTGCTGGCGGCTCGGGTGCCCGGTGACGGACCAGTAGCGGCGCGCGATCTTCGCGGCGGAGTCGATCGCCTCGCCGCCGCCGGTGGTGAGGAACACCCGCGCGTCGTCCATCGGCGCGAGGTCGCTGAGGCGCTCGGCCAGCTTGAGCGCCGGCTCGTTGGCGACGTTGCCGAAGATCGAGTAGGCCTCGAGCTCCTTCATCTGGGCCGCGGCCGCGTCGGCGATCTCATGGCGGCCGTGCCCGGCGTTCGCGTACCAGAGGCTCGCGCTCGCATCGAGGTAGCGGCGGCCCTCGCGGTCCCAGAGCCACACGTCGTCGGCCTTGGTGATGACGAGCTCGGCGTCGCGCACCACGGCCATGTCCGAGAACGGGTGCCAGAGGCGCGTGTCGCTCGCCGCAGGGTCGGAAGACGCGTCGTGGAGGCTCATCGCACCACCGTGGCACCCGGCCGGCGGACCCGCAAGCGGCGAAATGACGATTCTGACGCCGCCGGCTTGTCGATTCGACGAACGACAGGGGGCGCGGCGTGCGCCTGACGCTCGGCGACGTCCTGTCCCAGCCGGACTTCGGGCTCGGCTGTGCACCGGGGGCGAGGCCGCCGCCGGGACGCGCCGTGGAGGGCGCGCACAGCATCGATCTCCTCGATCCGGTCCCGTGGCTGCAGGAGCGCTGGATCATGCTCACCACCGGCGTCCAGCTGCGCGGGCATCCCGCAGCGCAGCGCCGGACTCGATCGCCGATCTCGCCGAAGGGGGGATCGCCGCGCTCGGCGTCGGGCTCGGGATCGCGCTCGAGCGCGGTCCCGAAGGCGCTGCTCGACGAGGCCGGCGCGCGTGGCTTCCCCGTCTTCTCGGTGCCGCTGGAGACGCCGTTCCGCGAGATCGTCTCGTTCGTCAACCGCTCGGCGGTCAGCTCGGACCTGCACGCGCTCCGCCGCGTCTCGTCGATGCAGCGCTACCTGCTCGACGCCGTGCACCAGGCGGTCCCCGAGCAGGCGCTGGTCGAGCGGCTGGGCTCGCTGCTGGGCGGCGCCGAGGTCGCCTACCTCGGCCCGACGCGGGGTCCCGCTCGCCGCGACGGTCCCGAGGCCGGCGTGGTCGGCGCTCGCGCTGCGCCGGGCGGACGCCGACGTGCCGGCGAGTTCGAGCACGAAGGCCGACTGGGGCGTGGTCGCCCCGGTGCTGGAGGGCGACGCGCCGGCCGGCTGCCTCGCCGCGCTGCTCGCGTCGGCGACCGTGACCCGGCACGTCGCGCGGCCGATCGTGCGCACCGCTGCCGAGCTGCTGGGGCTCGTGTCGGTCACCCGGCTCGCCGCGCTGCGGGAGCGCCGCGAGCGGCGTGGCCGGCTCGGCGCGCGGCTGGTGCGCGTGCTCGCCGGCGAGCCCGACGATGGCCTGCCGGCGGCGCTCGCGGCCGAGGGCATCGACTTCACGCGGCCGTGCCGCGCGGCGATCCTCGCGGTCGCCGGGGGCAACGGCGCGGCTGACGAGCTCTCCGAGGCGCTCGAGGCGGCGCTCAACGGCTCCGACCATGCGATCGCCGCCGCGGGCGGCGAGACGATCGCGATCGCCCAGGACGACATCGAGGGTCTGGCCGGCCGGCTCGCCGCCGACCCGCGGCTGTCCGACGTCCGCGCCGGGATCAGCGAGCCGTTCGCGCGCCTCGACGACGCGGCGGCCGCGATCGACCAGGCGCGGCTCGCGCTGACCGTCGCGCTCGGCGCGCCGGGCACGCCGGCCGTCCAGGCGCACGAGGGGCTGGAGCCGAGCGTCGCGCTGCTGGGTCCCAGCTCGGCCCAGCCGCTGCGCGAGCGGCTGATGGGCGCGCTCGCCCCCCTCGACGAGGAGCCGCGTCTCAGGGCCGCCGTCGTCGCCTACCTCGACGCCGGGCTCGACGTCGGCCGCGCCGCCCAGACGCTGGGCCTGCACCGCAACTCCGTGCGCTACCGGCTGGACCGCGCGGAGACGCTGCTGGGCCGGAATCTGCGGTCCCCGGGGTCCGTCGCGACCATCCATCTCGCGCTGCTCGCCGAGCGGCTCACGACTGCGGGGCGTCCTTGACAGCCCCGCGGAGCACTCCCTAGGGTGCCGCGCCGGTACATGCCTTGGCCGACCAGCGCACAGCTCCCGTCGCACCCGAACCGCCCCCGAGGCACGCCGCGATGAGCGGCTGGCTGCTCCCCTCGCTGGCCTACATCCTGCTCCTGGGCGGGCTCGGCGTGACGACCAAGCTCGCGCTGCGCGACGTCAGCTGGCAGGACGTGATCGTGTGGACGGCGGTCGTCTACGCGGTGATCGCGGTGACGATGCTGGTCGCCGGCCAGGCCACCATCGGGTTCGGGCCGGGCACCTTCTGGGCGATCGTGTCGGCGGTGCTCGCCTCGACCGCCCTGATCGCGCTGTACATCGCGCTCGGCAAGGGCGACGCCGGCCGCGTGGTGCCGTTCACGTCGGCGTACCCGATCGTCACGCTGATGCTGGCGGCGATCGTGCTGTCGGAGAAGATCACGCCGCTGCGGGGCGGGGCGGCGCTGCTGGTCGTAGTCGGCGTCGTGCTGCTGAGCACGGGCAACTAGTGCGCCTGCACCACGCAGCCCGGCGGGCTTCGTGGGAACGACAGTTGCGCGGCCCGCGCCGCCGGCGGCAGAGTGCTGGGTGCGACGCCCCGCGCCGTCACGGGCGCACGTCGCGAAGCTGTCGTTGGGAGCGAATCGGAGGCCGTTGTGGGCATACGCGTAGGCATCGACACGGGGGGCACGTTCACCGACCTGGTCGCGGTCGACGAGTCCAGCGGAGAGTGGTACGTCTCCAAGGTCCCCTCCAATCCGGCGCGGCCGGTGGAGGCGCTCGCCGCGGCGCTCGAGCAGGCGCAGTTCGACCCCGCCGACGTGTCGTTCATGGTCGTCGGCACGACGATCGGCATCAACGCGGTGCTCACCCGCACCGGCGCCCGGGTCCTCTACCTCACCACCAAGGGGTTCGAGGACGTCCCGCACATCCAGCGGATCAACCGCAAGAACCACTACGACTTCGTGTGGCGCAAGCCGCGAGGCGCTCGCCCTCCGGCGCGACTGCATCGGCGTCGACGAGCGCATCGACTCCGCGGGCGAGGTCGTCAAGCCGCTCGACCCGGCCTCCCTGCGCGACCTGCTCCCGGAGCGCGGCGACGAGGACGTCGCCGTGGCCGTGTGCTTCCTCTTCTCCTACCTCAACCCGGAGTCCGAGCTGGCGGCGCGCGAGGCGCTGGCCGAGATCGACCCCGACCTCCCGGTCTCGCTGTCGCACGAGATCGCGCCGATCTGGCGCGAGTACGAGCGCGGGACCGCGGCGATCCTCGACGCCTACCTGAAGCCGATCTTCAACCGCTACGTGGAGGGCGTCACCGAGGCGTTCGCAGCCCAGGGCGCCGGCTCCAAGTGGTCGCTGCTGAAGTCCAACGGCGGTCACGCGCTGGCGAGCGAGGCGCAGAACCTCCCCGGCCACGTCCTGCTCTCGGGCATCGCCGGCGGGGCGATCGGCGGCGCGTTCTACGCCCGCGAGCGCGAGGCCGACCGCGGCGATCATGCTCGACATGGGCGGGACGAGCTGCGACGTCTGCCTGATCGTCGACGGCAGCCCGCTGTTCTCCTCGGAGTACGAGATCGAGTTCGGCCTCCCGGTCGCGGTGCCGACGGTGAGCACCAAGACGATCGGCGCCGGCGGCGGCTCGATCGGCTGGATCGACCCCGGCGGGTTCCTCCAGGTCGGCCCGCAGAGCGCGGGCGCCGATCCGGGGCCGGCCTGCTACGGCCAGGGCGGCACCGAGCCGACGCTGACCGACGCCAACGTGGTGCTCGGCCGGCTCAACCCCGACTACTTCCTCGGCGGCAACCTCGAGCTGGACCCCGAGGCGGCGCGCAAGGCGCTGCGCACGGTCGGCGAGGACGAGGTGCAGGTCGCGTCCTCGATGATCCGCATCGCCAACGAGAACATGGCCAACGCGGTGCGCATCGTCACCGTCGAGGAGGGCGTCGACCCTCGCGACCACGCGCTGATCGCGATGGGCGGCGCCGGTCCCACGCACGCCGCCGAGATCGCCGAGGCGATCGGCATGGACCGCGTGATCGTGCCGCTGCACCCCGGCCTGACCTCCGCGTTCGGCGCGCTGGCCGCCGACGTCCGCGTCGACGAGGTCAAGAGCGTCGCGCTGAAGAGCCCGACGGTCGAGCCCGAGGCGCTCGACGCGCTGTTCGCCGACATCCAGGCGACCGCCACCGAGCACTACAAGTCGCAGGGCGCCGGCGACGAGGAGCCCGACGTCGCGCGCTTCATCGCGATGCGCTACGAGGGCCAGAACTACGAGCAGGAGATCCCGGTCGGCGACGGGGCGATCACCCGCGAGCTGCTCGACGAGGTGCTCGAGCAGTACCACGGGCTGCACCACGAGTTCTACGGCTACCGGCTCGACGCCATCCCGGTCGAGCTCGTGCGGCTGATGGTCACCGCGACGGCGCCCGGCGGCGCCGCGCTGCCGTCGCTGAGCCTCGACGTGCACGGCCGCACGGCGGCCGACGCCCCGCCGCGCGAGCGCACCGCCGACGTGCACTTCGCCGACGGGTTCCAGTCCACCCCGGTCGTCGCCCGCACCGAGCTGATCGGCGCGGAGGCCCGCCAGGGACCGATGATCGTCGAGTCGATGGACACCACCGTCGTCGTCCCGCCGGGCTGGACCGTGGAGAGCGACGCCGTCGGCGTCCTCGAGCTGCGCCGCACGAGCACGTCCGAGACCTCCGAGGCGGCGGCCGGCGCGGCCGTCGCGGCCAACTAGGGAGCACGGTCATGACCACGCAAGCGACCCCCCACGCCGGCGAGGGCCAGATCGACCCGGTCCTCCTCGGCATCATCAACAACAACTTCGTGAACATCTGCCGCGAGATGGGCATCACGATGACGCGCACCGCGTTCTCGCCGATCTTCAACGAGGGCCTGGACTTCTCGTGCGTGCTGTTCGACAAGCACCTGAACATGATCGGCCAGGCCGAGTTCTGCCCCGCGCAGCTCGCGGCCAGCCTGTTCATCGTCCGCTGGACGGTCGAGGAGCTCGGCGTCGACTCGTTCGAGCCGGGCGACGTCGTGCTGCACAACGACCCGTACCGCGGCGGCGCGCACATCCCCGAGCACTCCGTGATCCGCCCCGTCTTCTACGAGGGCGAGCTGTGGGGCTTCGTGGCCAACGTCGGCCACCTCGCCGAGATCGGCGGCAAGGCGGTCGGCTCGTTCGCCGCCGACGCCACCGAGGTCTTCCAGGAGGGCCTGCGGATCCCGCCGATCAAGATCGTCTCGCGCGACGAGAACAACATGGACCTGTGGCGGCTGATCATGGCCAACCACCGGACGCCGCGGAACACGTGGGGCGACCTCAACGCCCAGATCGGCTCGCTCCGCGTCGCGGAGCGCAGCCTCACCCGGCTGCTCGACCGCTACGGCGCGGAGTTCGTCCAGCAGGCCGCCTTCGAGCTGATGGACTACTCCGAGCGCTGGATGCGGGCGGAGATCTCCAAGATCCCGAACGGCTCGTACGAGTTCACGGACTGGATGGAGGACGACGGCGTCGTCGACGAGCCGGTCAAGTTCCACGTGACGGTCACGATCGAGGACGACCGGATGATCGTCGACTGGACGGGCTCCGCGCCGCAGGTGCGCGGCCCGATCAACGCGACCTACGGCGTGACCTCGGGCGCGGTCTACAACGCGGTCTTCCACGTCACCGACTCGAGCATCCCCAAGAACAGCGGCGCCTACCGGCCGATCCACATCATCGCGCCGCCCGGCAGCGTGACCAACGTGGTCTACCCCGGCCCGTCGGTGGGCGGCAACACCGAGACCCACCCGAAGCTCGTCGACATGGTCACCGGCGCGCTGGCGCCGGTCATGCGCGAGAAGGTGGCGGCCGCCGAGGGCGCCAGCGCGTGCAACTTCCTGTTCGGCGGCTTCCATCCGAAGACGGGCGACTACTACGCCAACTACCACCTCGAGGGCTGCGGCTGGGGCGCCAAGGACTACGACGACGGCAACAACTGCACGATCGTGGTCAACGGCAACTGCCGCAACACGCCCGTCGAGATCTTCGAGACGCGCTATCCGCTCGAGACCGTGGAGTACTCGCTGCTGCAGGACTCCGGCGGGGCGGGCCGCAACCGCGGCGGCCTCGGCACGCGGCGGATCATGCGCATCGGGCCGGGCGCCGAGGTGACGGCCAACGCGCTGTTCGACCGCACGAAGGGCGAGTTCCGGGCCTGGGGCCTGGAGGGCGGCGGCCCGGGCGGCTACGGCGCGATCCTCGTCAAGCGCAACGGCGAGACCGCGTTCCGCACCTTCCCGGAGGTGTTCGGCACGGTCTCGGCGTCCAAGTTCACCAACATCGTCCTCAAGGAGGGCGACGAGGTCCTGCTCGACGCGCCCGGCGGCGGCGGCTTCGGCATAGCGCAGGAGCGCGACCGCGAGAAGGTCGCGCACGACGTCGCCGAGGGCTTCGTCAGTCGCGACGCGGCCAAGGAGCTCTACGGATGGGAGGGAGACTGATCATGGGCCGCTGGGAGCCGATCGTCATGCAGGTCTGGGACACGGTGATCACCCCGTGCGACTCGTGCGGCCAGGTGGTGGCCAAGCAGCTGTGGATCGCCGACGTCGAGGGCGAGGAGCACCGCTTCTGCAGCGAGCGCTGCGAGGAGCTCTACCGCACGTACGTGATCCCGCAGCGCAAGGCGGGGACGGCATGAGCCGCACGATGCCCGACCCCACGCCCACCGCGGCGCCCGGCTTCGAGGCCGGCGCCGCGTTCGTCGACGGCGAGCAGGTGCCGATCGGCGAGGCGAAGATCTCGATCGTCGACACCGGGTTCTCGCGCTCCGACGTCACCTACGACGTGGTCGGCGTCTGGGACGGCGCGTTCTTCCGGCTCGACGACCACCTCGAGCGCTTCGAGCGCAGCTGCCGGGAGCTGCGGATGACGCTCCCGCACTCCCGCGAGGAGATGGCCGAGATCCTGATCGGCCTCGTGCGCACGGCCGGCCTGCGCGAGGCCTACGTCGAGACGATCTGCACGCGCGGCGTGGCCGGCGGCGTGCGCGACCCGCGGGTGTTCGAGAACCGCTTCTACGCCTACGCGATCCCGTTCGTCTGGCTGCTGCAGCCGGAGGAGGCCGAGACGGGGATGGACGCGATCGTCGCGCGCACGGTGCAGCGGATCTCCGACCGGGCGGTCGACCCCACCGTCAAGAACTTCCACTGGGGCGACCTGACCCGCGGGCTCTACGAGGCCTACGACCGCGGCGCCCGCTACCCGGTGCTGCTCAACGCCGACGGCGACGTGACCGAGGGCGCGGGCTACAACGTGTTCGCGGTCGTCGACGGCACGCTGCGCACTCCCGCGTCGGGCGCGCTGGAGGGCATCACGCGCCGGACCGTGATGGAGCTCGCCGAGCGCGAGGGCATCCCGGTCGAGGCCGTGACGCTGAGCGAGGCCGAGTTCCGCCGCGGCGAGGAGCTGTTCGCCACCACGACGGCGGGCGGCGTCATGCCGATCACGTCGCTCGACGGCGAGCCCGTCGGGGACGGGTCGGTCGGCCCGCTCACCCGGCGTCTGCGCGACCTGTACTGGGAGGCCCACTCGGACCCCCGCTACATCACGCCCGTCGACTACGGCCGGTGAGAGACGAGCTGGCCGGCCGGGTCGCGCTCGTCACGGGCGGGAGCGGCGGGCTGGGCGGAGCGATCTGCGAGCGCCTGGGCGCGGCCGGCGTGCGCGTCGCGGTCGGCTACGGCCGCGGCGCCGAGGCCGCGGAGGCCGTCGTGGCGCTGATCGGTGCGGAGGGCGGCGACGCGGTCGCGGTCCAGGGCGACGCCGAGCGGCCGGAGGACAGCGAGCGGATCGTGGCCGCCACCGAGGCGGCGTTCGGCCCGATCGACATCCTCGTCCCGAACGCCGGGGTGAGCCGCCTGCAGACGCTGGAGGAGGTGCGCGTCGAGGACTGGGAGCACCTGATGGCGGTCAACCTCCGCGCGCCGTTCCTGCTCGCGCAGCGCGTCACGCCCGGCATGCGCGAGCGCGGGTGGGGGAGGGTGCTGCTGATGTCGTCGGTCGGCGGCCTGCGCGGCAGCGTGCTGGGACCGCACTACGCGGCTTCCAAGGCCGGGCTGCTCGGCCTCACGCACGACCTGGCGACGCGGCTGGCGCCGCACGGCGTGACCGTCAACGCGCTCGCCCCCGCCTTCATCGCCGACACCGCGATGGTCGCGTCGACCCCGGTGCTGACGAAGCAGCCGCCCCCGATCGGCCGCTTCGGGCTGTCCGCCGAGGTGGCCGACCTGGCGCTCGCGGTGCTTTCCAACGGCTACCTGACGAACCAGGTGATCGGGATCGACGGCGGGGCGTATCCGCGCTGACTGTTGGTTCTTCGGATCCAATCCGCGCATCACGCGCATCCGATTGGTCGTTCTCACCGGTCGAACGGTGCGTATCGGATCCAAATTGCTTGACGCTGACGGCCCCCTGAAGTACGTTCGGGCGCGCCGCGGGTCCCACCGGGTCGCCGCGCGAGCTGAGTGAGGAGCCGGAGATGAGGATCGGAGTGCCCCGCGAGTGCAAGCCCGGCGAGCGCCGCGTCGCGCTGACCCCGGCTGCCGCCCGTGACCTCGCCGCCACCGGCCACGAGCTACTCGTCGAGTCGGGGGCCGGGGCAGGCAGCGGCTTCCAGGACGCCGACTACGAGAGCGCCGGCGCGCGACTCGTGTCGACGGAGGACGCGTGGGGCGCCGAGCTGGTGCTGAAGGTGAAGGAGCCGACGGCCGGCGAGTACGGCTTCTTCCGCGACGGGCTCGTGCTCTTCACCTACCTCCACCTGGCCGCCGACGGCCCGCTGACCGACGCGCTGGTCGCCGCCGGCGTCACCGCGATCGCCTACGAGACGGTCACCGGCCCCAACGGCGGCGGGCTGCCGCTGCTGGCGCCGATGAGCGCGATCGCCGGCCGGCTCGCCGCCCAGGCGGGCGCGTACTTCCTGGAGGCCTCCCACGGCGGCGCCGGCGTGCTGCTCGGCCCCGTCGGCGGCGTCCCGCCCGGGCGCGTGGTGGTGATCGGCGGCGGCACGGTCGGCTACCACGCCGCCGCCGTCTCGCTCGGCCTCGGCGCCCGCGTCACCGTGTTCGACACGTCGGTGGCGCGGCTCAACCACCTCGACGAGGTGATGCACGGGCGGATCGAGCTCGAGGTGCCCTCCCGCGACCGGCTGGAGGCGACGCTGTCCAACGCCGACCTCGTGGTCGGCGCCGTGCTCGTCCCCGGCGCCCGCGCGCCCGCGGTCGTCGACCGTGAGCTGGTGGAGATGATGCGGCCCGGCTCGGTCATCTGCGACGTGGCGATCGACCAGGGCGGGTGCGTGGAGACCTCGCGCCCCACCACGCACTCCGACCCCGTCCACATCGAGCACGACGTCGTCCACTACGCGGTCACCAACATGCCCGGCGGCGTGCCGCAGACGTCGACGCGCGCGCTCGTCAACGCGACGCTGCCCTACGTCCGGGCGCTCGCCGCGGACGGCCTCGGCGCGCTGGAGAGCGACCCCGGACTCGCCGACGGCCTCAACGTGCACGAGGGCCGGATCACGCATCCCGCCGTGCAGGCAGCGCACGGCGAGCCGGCGGGATCGGCGGCATGAGCCTGTACGCGAACCTCCCCGACCAAGGAGACCCCATGGACGCGACAGCGGCCCCCGCCGAGGGCGCCGTCTCGCTCTCCGACGCCTACGTGTCGATGCTGCGCATCCGGCGCTTCGAGGAGGAGATCCAGCGGCAGTTCCTCAAGGGCAACGTCTACGGGACCACCCACCTGTGCAACGGCCAGGAGGCCGTGTCGGTGGGCGTCGCGCGGGCGCTCGGTCCCGACGACGTGTTCGCCGCCACCTACCGCGGCCACGGCCACGCGCTGGCCAACGGCGTCGAGCTCGGCGGGCTGGCCGCCGAGCTGATGGGCCGCGCGACCGGCACCTGCGGCGGGCGCTCCGGCTCGATGAACGTGATCGACCGCGACCACAAGCTGCTGGGCTGCTTCGGCATCGTCGGCGGCACGATCTCGACCGCCACCGGCGCCGCCTTCGCGCTCAAGGGCAAGGGCCGCGTCGCGGTCGCGTTCTTCGGCGAGGGCGCGACCAACCAGGCCTACTTCGCCGAGTGCCTGAACTTCGCGAGGGTGTTCGAGCTGCCGGTCGTGTTCGTCTGCGAGAACAACCTCTACGGCGAGTACACGCCGTGGGAGCAGGTCACCGCCGGGCAGGACATCTGCGGCCGCGCCCGCGTGCTCGACATCCCCGCCGAGCGCGTCGACGGCAACGAGGTCCTCACCGTCGAGGCGGCGGCGACCGGGGCGATCGAGCGCGCCCGCTCCGGCGGCGGGCCGACGCTGCTCGAGTGCATGACCTACCGGTTCGTCGGCCACTCGCGCTCGGACCCGGCGCTGTACCGCAAGCCGGGCGAGCTCGACCGCTGGAAGGAGCGCGATCCGCTGGTGCTCACCCGCTCGGCCCTGCTCGGCGAGCACGGCATGAGCGGCGAGCAGCTCGCCGCGCTCGAGGAGGCGGTCGAGCGCGAGGTGACGGGCGCGTTCGACGCCGCGCTGGAGGCTCCGTTCCCGCAGCCCGAGGAGACGGCACATGCTTGAGTTCCGGACCGCCCTGACGGAGGCGATGGCGGAGGAGCTCGCCGCCGATCCGTCCGTCGTGGTCATCGGCGAGGACGTGGCCGTGGCGGGCGGCGTGTTCAAGGTCACCGAGGGCCTGCTCGACCGCTTCGGCCCGGACCGCGTCGTCGACACGCCGATCTCCGAGCTCGCGCTGTCCGGCGTGATGTTCGGCGGCGCGCTGATGGGGATGCGTCCCGTGGTGGAGATCATGTTCGGCGACTTCATCCCGCTCGTGATGGACGGCCTGGTCAACCAGGCCGCCAAGTACCGCTACATCTCCGGGAAGCACACCGTCCCCGCGGTCGTGCGCTCCGCTGTCGGCGCGGGCGGGCGCTTCGGGCCGATCCACGGCCAGAACCCAGGCATCTGGCTGCACGGCGTGCCCGGGCTGAAGGTCGTCTGCCCGTCGACGCCGGCCGACGCCAAGCTGCTGCTGCGGGCGGCGATCCGCGACGAGGACCCCGTGCTCTTCCTCGAGCACAAGCGCCTGTACAACGTCAAGGGCCCGGCCGAGGAGCCGGCCACGCCGTACGGCAAGGCGCGCATCGTGCGCCGCGGCTCCGACGTTACGATCGCCGCCGTGATGAAGGGCGTGCCCGACGCACTGGAGGCCGCGGAGCGGCTGTCGGCCCAGGGCATCGAGGCCGAGGTCGTCGACCTGCGCTCGCTGCGCCCGCTCGACGTCGCGACGGTGCTCTCCTCCGTCCAGAGGACGAACCGGCTGCTGGCCGTCGAGGAGGGCCCGAAGACCGGCGGCTGGGCCGCCGGCCTCGTCGGCGCCGTCGCCGAGGAGGCCCTCGACGAGCTCGAGGACGTCTGGACGCTCAACACCCCCGACACACCCATCCCGTTCAGCCCCACGTTGGAGGACGCCCACCTCCCCGGACCCCAAAGGATCGAGGCATCCGTGCTCCAGTACCTCCAGGTGGCAGCCTGATGGGCTACCGCATCTCCGTCGACACGGGCGGCACGTTCACCGACGTCGTCGTCGCGGCCGACGACGGCACGCTCACCATCGGCAAGGCGCTGACCACCTACGAGCGCGCGTTCGAGGGCATCGGCAACGCGCTCGCCGACATCGCGTCCGACCTCGGGATCGACCGGGCGGACCTGCTCGGCCAGGCGCGCCAGTTCACCTACGGCACGACCCGCGCGACGAACGCCATCGTCGAGGGCAAGACCGCCCGCACGGCGTTCTTCACGACCGAGGGGTTCCCGGACATCCTGCTGGTGCGCGAGGGCGGCAAGCTCGAGCCGTTCCGCCAGGTCTCCTACCCGCCGCCGTACGTCCCGCGCTTCCTCACCTTCGAGCTGCGCGAGCGGATGGACTCCGAGGGGTCGGCGTTCATCCCGCTCGACGAGGCCAGCGTGATCGGCGCGATCGAGCAGGCGCTCGGGCTCGGCGCCACGGCGATCGGCGTCTCGCTGCTGTGGTCGACGGTCAACCCCGAGCACGAGCTGCGGGTCGGCGAGCTGATCGCCGAGCACGCCCCCGGCATCCCGTACACGCTCTCGCACCAGCTCAACCCGATCGTGCGCGAGTACCGGCGCGCGTCGTCGACGGTGATCGACGCCTCGCTGAAGCCGGTGATGCAGGACTTCCTGATCGCGCTGGAGCGCGACATGCGCGAGGCCGGGTTCTCCGGCCAGCTGTTCGTCTCGACCTCGTTCGGCGGCGCCTGGCGCCCGCCGGAGGTCGTCGAGCGCCCGATCTACTCGGTCGGCTCGGGCCCGTCGATGGCGCCGGTTGCCGCGCTGACCTACGGCAACCTGGAGCTCAGCGACGGCGACGGCCCGCCCGACATGCTCGTGTGCGACACGGGCGGCACGACCTTCGACGTCGGCCTCGTCAGCGGCGGCGCGATCCACTACACGTCCGAGACGTGGCTGGGCGGCCGCTGGATCGGCCACATCACCGGCACGCGGGCGGTCGACGTGAAGTCGATCGGCGCCGGCGGCGGCTCGATCGCCTGGATCGACTCCGGCGGGCTGATCCACGTCGGCCCGCAGAGCGCGGGCGCCGATCCGGGCCCGGCCTGTTACGGCCGCGGCGGGACCGAGCCGACCGTGACCGACGCCGCGGTGCTCCTCGGCTACCTCGACCCGTCCAACTTCCTCGGCGGACGGCTGTCGCTGGACCGCGACGCGGCCGAGGCGGCCTTCGCGCCGCTGGCGGAGAAGCTCGGCATGACGGTCGAGGAGGCGGCGCAGGCCGCGATCACGCTGGCCAGCGAGAACATCGTCGGCGCGATCCGCGAGATCACGATCTCCCAGGGCATCGACCCGCGCGAGGTCACGATGGTGGCCGGCGGCGGCGCCTCCGGCCTCAACGTCGTCCCGATCGCCCGCGAGCTCGGCTGCGGCCAGGTGCTGCTCCCCAGCACGGCCGGCGCGCTGAGCGCGTGCGGCGCGCTGTACTCGGACATCATCTCCGAGTTCACCGCCAGCCGGTACGCGGAGACCCACCGGCTGGACCGCGACGCCGTCAACGAGACGCTCGCGGCGGTCGAGCAGCAGGCTCGTGCGTTCCTGGACTCGCTCGAGGGCGTCGAGGCGGTCGGCGAGGAGCTGGAGTTCATGGTCGACGCCCGCTATCGCGGCCAGGTGTGGGAGCTCACGGTGCCGCTGGACGGCCTCGCGGCTGCGCGGGGAAGAGGACGTGAAGGCGCTCGAGGAGGCGTTCCACGACGTCCACGAGCGGGTGTTCGCCGTGCGCGAGCCCGGCCAGTACCTCGAGTGCCTGACCTGGAAGGTGCGCGCCACCGCGCGCCTCGCCAAGCCGGAGGTGCGCCCGCGGCCGGCCGTCGACGGCGACGGCCGCCGAGGCGGCCGAGCGCACGACGGCGTTCTTCCGCGGCCACGGCGGCATCGACACGCCGCGCTACGACGGCGAGACGCTGCCCGCCGGCACCCGCATCGAGGGGCCGGCGGTGATCCGCGAGCCCACGACGACCGTCGTCGTCTACCCGGGCTCGCGCGCGCTGGTCACGGACGCGGGCAACTACCTGATCGAGGTCGACCCGCACGGCGACGTGCTGGGCGCCGAGACCCACCAGACCAGCGAGGTGACGGCATGAGCTCGTTCGATCCCGTCCTGCTGGCGGTGATCTCCAACCGGCTCGACACGATCGTGCGCGAGATGGAGAACACGCTCCTGCGCACCGGCCGCTCGGCGATCCTCAACATGGCGCGCGACTTCTCGTGCGCGCTGGTCACCGGCGACAACCGGCTGCTCGCCACCGCCGAGGGCCTCCCGGTGCACGTGATCGGCATGGAGTACCTGGCCGAGGCGATGACCGACCTGCACGACGACCTGAGCGAGGGCGACGCCTTCCTCCACAACGACCCGTACCTCGGCAACACCCACCCGGCCGACCACGTGATCCTCGTGCCGGTCTTCTTCGAGGGCCGCCACCTGTTCACCGCCGCCGCCAAGGCGCACCAGGCCGACTGCGGCAACGCGCTGCCGACGACGTACATGCCGTTCGCGAAGGACGTCTACGAGGAGGGCAGCCTCGTCTTCCCGGCGGTGCGCGTCCAGCGCGACTACACCGACGTCGACGACATCATCCGCATGTGCCGCCGGCGGATCCGCGTGCCCGACCAGTGGTACGGCGACTACCTGGCGATGGTCGGCGCCGCCCGCATCGCCGAGACCCGCCTGAAGGAGCTGTGCGAGCGCTACGGCTCCGAGCTGGTGACGGAGTTCATCGAGGAGTGGTTCGACTACTCCGAGCGGCGGATGGAGGGCGCGATCCGCGAGATGCCCGCCGGGCAGGATCACCGGCCACGGGCGCCACGACCCGCTGGACCCGCTGCCCGAGGGCATCCCGATCAACGTCACGATCACGATCCAGCCCGACGAGGGCACGGTCGAGCTCGACCTGCGCGACAACATCGACTGCGTGCCGGCCGGGATCAACGAGTCGCGCGCGTGCGCGACCAACAACGTGATGACGGGGCTGTTCAACTCGATCGACCCCGACATCCCGCACAACGCGGGCGCGTTCCGGCGCGTGCGCGTGCTGCTGCGCGAGAACTGCATCGTCGGGATCCCGCGGTTCCCGCACTCGTGCTCGGTGGCGACGACCAACGTCGGCGAGCGGCTCGTCGTGACCACGCAGCGCGCGATCGCCGACGCGTGGGAGGGCTACGGGCTCGCCGAGGGGGCGTGCGGCATCGGCCCGGCGTTCGCGGTGGTGTCGGGCAACGACACGCGGCGCGGCGGGGAGCCGTACGTCAACCAGAACTTCCTCGGCTCCCAGGGCGGCCCCGCCGGCCCGGACCACGACGGCTGGATCACCTACGGCAACGCGGTCACGAACGGCCTGATGTTCCGCGACAGCGTCGAGATCGACGAGCAGAAGTACCCCATCCGCGTGCGGCAGATCCGGATGCGGATGGACTCCGAGGGCGCCGGCCGCACGCGCGGGGCGCCGGGCGCGGTCGTCGAGTTCGGCCCCAAGGACGCCGAGATGAACGCGGCGTACGTGACCGACGGCTACCACAACCCGCCGCGCGGGACGCGCGGCGGCGGCGACGCCGCGCCGTCCGTGCCGTTCCGCGTCAAGGCCGACGGCAGCCGCGAGCCGCTGCCCACGATCGCCTCGGTCCCGCTCGCCCCCGGCGAGCTGCTCGGCCACGAGCTCAGCGGCGGGGGCGGCTACGGCGACCCGCTCGAGCGCGAGGCGCGGTGGGTGCTCGCCGACGTGCTCTCCCAGTTCGTCTCGTTCGAGCGGGCGCGCGACGTCTACGGCGTGGTGTTCACGGGCGAGGCGCTCGACGACTCCCTGACGGTCGACGAGGGCGCGACGGCGCGCCGGCGCGAGGAGCTGCGCGCGGCGCGATGAGCCCCGGCGACCGGATCCCCGCGGCGCGCAACGCGGGGATCGCGACGTTCATGGGCCTGCCGTCGAGCCGCGAGCTCGGCGGCATCGCCTCCGCGGTCGTCGGCATCCCCTACGACCTCGGCGGAGAGGCGGGCGGGCGCCACGCACCGCGGGCGATCCGCGACGTGTCGTGGACGCTGCGACCCGCCCACGGCAGCTTCAACATCGACGTCACGCGCGACGGCCCGGCCGTCGACTACGGCGACGTCGCGGTGCACCCGACCGACCGCGTGGCGACGTACGCCGCCGTCGAGGAGACGATCGGGACGATCGTGGACGGCGGCGCCGTCCCCGTCGTGTTCGCGGGCGAGCACTCGCTGCTGCTGCCGATCCTGACCGCGATCAGCGCGCGCCGCGGCCCGGTGGGGCTGATCCAGGTCGACGCCCACGCCGACACGCAGGACACCTACTACGGCACCGAGCGCCATACGGCCGGCTCGGTGATCCGCCGCTGCGCCGAGGCCGGGGTGATCGATCCCGCGCGCTCGATCCAGGTCGGCACGCGCGGGCCCGTGTACTCGCCCGAGGACCGCCACCACGTCGAGGAGCTCGGCCTGGCCCGGCTCGCGATGGACGACGTCGACCGGCTCGGGATCCCGGCCACGGTCGAGGCGATCGCCGAGCGCTGCGGCGGCGGACCGGTGTACCTGAGCTTCGACATGGACGCCGTCGACCCGGCGTTCGCGCCCGGCACGGGCCGCCGCGAGCCCGGGGGCTTCACGTCGCGCGAGGCGCTGTCGCTGGTCCGCGGGCTGCGGGGGCTCGAGATCGTGGGCTACGACCTCAACGAGGTCAACCCGCTGTTCGAGGTCGAGGGCACGACCTGCGTGCTGGCGGCCAACCTCGCGTTCGACTTCCTGGCGCTGACCGCGCTGCGCACCGCCGGCGGATAGCCATGCCAGACGTCGTGGTCGGGATCGACGTCGGCACCGGCAGCGTCAAGGCGGTGGCCGCGACGGCGGACGGGCGCGTGCTCGCGCGCGCCCGCGCGGGACACCCGACGGCGCTCGGCGCGGCCGGCGAGGCCGAGCAGGACCCGCTCGACTGGCTGTCCGGGTGCGCGCGCGTCGGCGCCGGGCTGGCGGGCGCGTTCCGGCCCGAGGATGTCGCGGCGGTCTCGCTGTCCGGGCAGATCCGCACGCTGGTGCTCGCCGACGCCGGCGGCGAGCCGTGCGGCCCGGCGATGCTCTGGTACGACCCGCGCTGGGATCCCACCGCCGAGGCGGTGCGCCGCGCGCTGCCGGGCGCGCCGGCGATCACGCTCGGGCCGCGCAGCGTGGTCAGCAAGCTGCGCTGGGTGGAGCGGCACCGGCCGGAGGTCCTGGCGGCCGCGGACTGGATGCTCTCGCCGAAGGACTTCGTCAAGTGGCGCCTGTGCGGCGCGGTCGCGACCGACCCGTCGGACGCGTCAGGGAGCGGCCTGTTGGACGTGCCGGGGCGCCGGTGGGCGGGCGCGCTCGTGGACGCGCTGGAGGTCGACCCCGGCATGCTGCCGCCGCTGATCGAGTCCACCGAGTCGGCGGGCGCGTTGACGCACGAGGGCGCGCGGATGCTGGGGCTGCTCGAGGGCACGCCGGTGATCCAGGGCGGATCGGACAACGCGTGCGGTGCGCTTGGCGCGGGCGTGCTCGACGGCGGCCGCGCGCTTGCCGGGCTCGGCACCTCCGGGCTCGTGCTCGCGGGTCTGGCCGAGCCGCGCGACACCGGACCCGTCGAGCTGTGGTGCCACGCCGCGCCCGACCGCTGGTACGCGTGGGGGATCCTGCTCACCGGCGGGCGCGCGCTCGACTGGGGGTTCGGGACGCTGCTGGGCGCGCCGCTCGGCGGGGCGGAGGGCGCCGCGCTCCTGCGCGAGGCGCTGGCGCTGCCGGCCCGCGGCGACGGCCCGCTGTTCCTGCCCTACCTCGGCGACCAGGACGAGGGCGGAGGCGCGTTCCGCGGGCTGCGCGCCGTCCACGGGCGCGCGGAGATCGCGCGCGCGGTGCTCGACGGGGTCGCGCTCGGGCTTCGCGAGCTGCTCTGGCGCGTCCGCGCCGGCGGCGTCGAGGTCGTGAGCGCCGTGACGACGGGGCCGATGGCACGGGAGTGGCAGGCGCTTCTGGCGAGCGCCCTCGGCGTACCGGTCGCGCGGCCGGAGGTCGAGGACGCCGCCGAGCTGGGGGCGGCCGCGCTGGCCGCTGTCGGATGCGGGCTGGCGCCGTCGGTCGGCGATGCTGTCGCGACGATGGTCCGCGTCGGCACAGAGGTGGAGCCGCGCGACGCCGCCGTCTACGACCGCCTCGCCGAGCGCTTCGCCGCCGACCGCTAGAGCTTCTCCGTGTGCTGGATCTTCTTCGCCTCGGGGAGGACCTCCTCGGCGAACCGCTCGAGCTGCTCGCGCCACTCCGACGCGGTCCCGGACGGGCAGTCGAGGTGCACGGTGGCGTGGCTGTAGCCGAAGCTCGCGTAGTGCTCGAGGTCCTCGAGGATCTGCTCCGCCGAGCCGGCGAACAGCGGCCGCCGCTCCGAGAAGGCGAAGCGCGGGTCGCTCGCCGCGCCGTCGTCGAGGCGCATCTGGCAGAACCCGCCGAGCTTGAAGCCGGTGAGGTCGCGGCCGATCCGCTCGGCCTCGCGGGCGATCTCCTCGCGCAGGTGGTCGAACGTCTCCGGGCGGGTGACGGCGTCGAGGTACATGGGGTAGAAGCCGTCGCAGCGCCGGGCGGCCCGCTTGGCCGCGATCGGGGTGACGCCGCCGTACCAGATCGGCGGGTGCGGCTTCTGGACCGGCTTGGGGTCCATCGAGACGTTCTCGATGTCGAAGAACTTGCCGTGGAAGTCGATCCACGGCTCGGTCCACGCGAGCTTGTAGATCTGGATGCACTCGTCGGTGATCGCGCCGCGGTGCTCGAAGGCCGAGCCCATGGCGGCGAACTCGCCCTTCTCCCAGCCGACGCCGACCCCGAGGATCACGCGGCCGCCGGAGAGCACGTCGAGCGTCGCGAACTCGTGCGCGGTGATCAGCGGATGCCGGTACGGCGCGATGTAGACCGACGGCGAGAAGCGCAGCGTCGTGGTGCGGCTCGCGATCGCCCCGATCGTCGTCGGGATGTCCAGCAGCACCGGGCGGTCGGGGTACGCGCGCTTGCCGGACAGGTTCGCCGGGTGCTCGCCCTCGCCGGTCACGCGCTCGGTGACGACGTGGTCGGAGAACCACACGCTGTGGAAGCCCAGCTCCTCGGCCCGCACGGCCGACTCGACCGGGGCCATGTCCTCGGGGCTGATGTTCTGCAGGAAGCAGTCGCCCTCGTCGTCGCGGGTCATCACCCCATGGGTGAGCAGCGTCAGCCCGAAGTCCATGTCTCTCCTCTCGATGGTCTGGCGGACGGCATCAGAGCGTTCCCACCCTGGCGACCGCGTCGTGCAGCGATCCGCCGGCTGCGACGGACTCCATCAGGGACGCCTCCGCGCGCGCCTTGTCCTCGCACGCCGGCAGCAGCTGGTCGAGCAGGTCCGGCGCGAAGAACACGACGCCGTCGACGTCGGCGACCACGATGTCGCCGGGCGAGACCGGCACGCCGCCGACCTCGATCGGCACGTCGGTGGCCGCCACCGTGCTGCGGCCGAGGAAGTCGCGCGCGTGGGCGCCGCGCGAGAACAGCGGCAGCGCCATCGCCTCGAGCGCGAGCTCGTCGCGCATGAAGCCGTCGATCACGACGCCGGCGGCGCCGCGGCCGGTGGCGGCGGTCGAGCAGATCTCGCCCCACATGGAGCCGGGGAGCGCGTCCCGGGCGCTGTCGAGGACGAGCACGTCGCCGGGCTGCGCGGAGTCGATGAACGCGGCCAGCGGGAGGAAGTCGCCCTCGCCGCGGCCCACCGGCTCGAAGTGGGCGGTGCGCACCGTCCCGGCGCACGCGTGGCCGCGCGCCACCGGCCTGATGCCGTGCCGCGCGGTGCGGTTCGGATGGCCGATGTCGCGGAGCGCGTCGGCGACGACGCTCGAGCCGAGCTCGCGCAGGCGCGCGACCGCCTCTTCGCGGGTGGGCGGTGTGCTCATGCGGTGCCTCCGTCGGTGTCGATCAGGACCTGGCAGGGGCCGAGCGCCCCGTGGCGCGCCTTGTGGGCGGTGATCTCGAACGCGTCCGGGACGCGGTCGAGCCCGGCCAGCCCGTGCGAGATGTACGGGTCGAGCCGCAGCGCGCCCTCGGCGGCGAGCTCGGCCGCCCGGCGCAGGTGGCGCGTGGCGCCCAGCGGCGGGAACACGAGCTGGACGGCGCGGCTGCGCCAGCGCAGGAGGTCCATCGGCGTGCGGCCCGCCACCAGCGCCAGCGGCACGACGCGCCCGGTGTCGCGGACGATCTCGAGCGCCTGGTCGAGCGTGGCCGATCCGGCCAGGCCCTGCGCGGGCGGTCCGCCCGCCGACTCGAAGACGACGTCGACCCCGCGCCCGCCGGTGAGCTCCCGGACGGCGTCGGCGACGTCCACCTCGGTGGCGTCGAGCGCCGCGTCGGCGCCCAGGCGGGCCGCGATCGCGAGCGGCTCCGGGCGGACGTCGACGGCGATCACCTGCGCCGCGCCGGCCGCGCGCGCGAGCTGCAGCGCGTAGCCGCCCATCGGCCCCTGGCCGATCACCGCGACGCGCGCGCCGCGGCTCGAGCCGCGCGGCCTCGACGGCGGCGACGGCGTCGGCCGCGGGCTGCAGGCAGGCTGCCTCCCGGTCGCCGACCCCTTCGGGCACGCGCGACGAGCCCGCGCGCCGGCACGACCGCGACGTCGCTCAGGCATCCGGGCAGGTCCCAGCCGACGTGGGGCCCGCGCCGGCAGTCGTCCTCGCGGCCCTCGCGGCAGAGCGGGCAGGCCAGGCAAGGGAGCGACGCGACGTCCGCCACCCGCGTGCCGGGCTGCAGCCCGGTCACCTCGCCGCCGACCTCGAGCACCTCGGCGCAGTACTCGTGCCCGAACAGCGCGGCCGGCGGCTCGCGCAGGTGCGCGCGGACGTCCTCGATGCCGAACGTCTCCCCGCCGAACGCGAGCACCGCCTCGGTGACCGACGGCTGCACGACGCGCACGCGCACGAGAGCGTCATGCGGTCCGCACTCCGGGTCGGGCAGCTCGTGCAGGCGCATGTCGCCGAAGCCGTGGAAGCGCCACGCCCGCACGTCAGCCGCCCCGCGCGTCCACGGCCAGCGCGCCGTAGGGCAGATCGTCGCCGCGCAGGAACGCGGCGACCGCGTGCAGCGTGTGGTCCCTGGCCCGCGCCATCGAGGCCTCCGAGAGCCAGGCCACGTGGGGGGTGAGCAGCGTCCGCGGGGCGCTCAGGATCTCGGCAGCCGGGTCGGGCGGCTCGGAGGCGACGACGTCCAGCGCGGCCCCGCCGATCCGGCCGTCGCGCAGCGCCGCGACGAGCGCGGGCTCGTCGACGACCCCGCCGCGGGAGACGTTGACGAGGATCGCGTCGCGCTTCATCAGCCCGAGTTCGCGCTCGCCGATCAGGCCGCGCGTGGCGTCGACGAGCGGCACGTGCAGCGACACGACGTCGGCGGCGGCGAGCAGGTCCTCGAGCGGATCGACCAGCTCGGCGCCGGCGGGCGCGGCGTCGAGGCCGGGGTCGAAGAGCAGCACGCGCGGGCCGAACGGGCGCAGCCGCTCGATCACGCCGGCCCCGATGCGACCGGCGCCGACGATCCCGATCGTGCAGTCGCCGATGCTCTTCAGCGGAGCGACCCGCCGCCAGTCGTGCCACGCGCTGCGCGCGACCTCGCCGGCCAGCGGGAGCCGCCGCAGCGCGGCGAGGATCAGCGCGACCGTGTGGTCGGCCGCCTCGGTCATCGCGAACGCGGGGAGGTTGATCACGGACACGCCGCGGTGCCAGGCCGCCTCGAGGTCGATCGCGTCGAGCCCGGTGCCGGAGCGGCCGATCACCCGCACCGACGGCGCCAGCGCCTCGACGTGCGCCCGGCGCAGCACCTCGTCGTCGACGATCACCGCGTCGGCGCCAGGCGTCTCGCGGGCGACGTCCTCGGGTGTGCCGAGGTCGGCGAAGCGCAGGGCCACGCGCGGCTCCGGCGGCAGGTGCTCGAAGATCTGGATCGTGAAGTCGCCGGACCCGGCGACGATCTGGGGCTCAGGTTGACGGATTGTCGGACAATCCTACATGCGCCATCCTGTGCGGCGTGGACCCCGTGGAGCCGCTCCAGCGCGTGTCGACCGTGGAGGCGCTGATCGCCTCGATCCGCCGCGAGATCCTCAGCGGCACGGTGCCCGCCGGCGCCCAGCTGCGCGAGGTCGAGCTGTCCGCGCGCTACGGCGTCGCGCGGCAGTCGGTGCGGTCCGCGCTCCAGGCGCTCGTCCACGCGGGGCTCCTGCGCCACGAGCAGAACCGCGGCGCGTTCGTGCCGCGCTTCAGCCCCGCCGACGTCGAGGACATCCACCTCCTGCGGGCGGGGATCGAGACCGAGGCGATCACGGCGGTGATCGAGCGCGGGGTCCCGCTCGGGCCGGTCGAGGTGGCGCTCGAGCGGCTCGAGGCGCTCGAGGACGACGCCCCCTGGGACGACGCCGTGGACGCCGACCTCGCGCTCCACACGGCGATCGTCGGCGGCCTGGGAAGCCCGCGGATGATGCGCACCTACGAGGGCCTGCTGGGCGAGCAGCGGCTCCTCCTCGCCCAGGTGGAGGCGCACTACCCTCGCCGGCCGGTCCTCGGGCCGATCCACAGGGGGATCGTCGAGGCGATCCGGGCGGGTGACGCCGGGCGGGCCCGCGCCGTGCTGCGGACGCACCTCGAAGAGAGCAGGGACGAGGTGCTGGTCGCCGTCACGCGGGACGCGCCGCGAGCGCCGCGAGATGCTCCTCGGCGAGCGTCATGAGCGCGCGGGTGGCGGGCGACGGGCGCGCGTTGCGGCGCTGGATGAAGGCGAAGGTCTCGCGCAGCGGGGGATCGAGCGGCCGGGCCGACAGCCGGTCCCGGTAGCCGAGGACGTCGAGCAGGGCGCCGGTCACGAGCGTGTCGCCGAGCCCGCGGGCGGTCAGCTCGAGCGAGGCGCCGGC
Organism: uncultured Solirubrobacteraceae bacterium; assembly: GCA_963723395.1. Classification (GTDB taxonomy): domain Bacteria; phylum Actinomycetota; class Thermoleophilia; order Solirubrobacterales; family Solirubrobacteraceae; genus DATFQI01. Next base: position 238,258 of record CAVRQL010000023.1, read on the forward strand.
GTGCTGGACCTCGAACCGCGGCGCGATCGTGACCCCGGCGCGCTGCGCGCGCTCGCTGAGCTGCCGGCGGGTGGGATCCTGCTCGCCCCACGCGGCCTCGGGGAGCACCAGACGCCGCTCGGCGAGGCGCTCGATCGTGAGCGGCTCGGCGAGTCGCTCCGGGGCGGCGGTGGCATAGACGACGTCGAACTCGGCGACGGGCGCACCGACGTCGAGGCCGTCGTCGTCGATCGGGAGCGCGACGAGCCCGGCCTCGAGCCGTCCGGCGCGGACGGCGTCGGCCAGCTGGGCCGAGTTCTCGCCCGACGACTCGCACCGCGACCTCCGGGTGGCGGCCCGCGAACGTCCTCGACGAGCGCGGGCAGGAGCAGGTGGTGCGCGGTGCTGAACGTGCCCAGCGAGGCGGTGCCGGCGAGCAGCGCGCGGGCGCGGCGGACGACGTCGGCGGCCTCGCCGGCGGCGGCAAGCGTGCGCTCGGCCTCCGGGCGGAGCAGCCGCCCCGCGTCGGTCAGCTGCAGCCGCCGGCCGGCGCGGACGAACAGCGCGGCGCCGAGCTCGGACTCCAGGTTGGCGATCTGCTCGGAGACGCTGGGCCGTGCGAGGTGGAGCGCGTCGGCGGCGGCGGTGAACGAGCCGTGCTCGGCCGCGGCGAGGAAGTAGGAGAGCTGCTGCAGCGTCATCCGTCGGAGAATCCTACGGCAGCCGTAGCCAACCGGCTCTCGCTCTCTGTCGCTTGACGCCAGATACTGCGGTGCATGGAACGAGGTCGCTACTGCTTGATCGGCGCCGGCGCGGCCGGGCTCGGCACGCTGAAGGTGCTGCTGGACGAAGGCTTCTCCGTCGACTGCTTCGAGCGAAGCGATCGCGTCGGCGGGCACTGGCACACGGACTACGAGTGCCTGCACCTGATCACGCCGCGGGGCTCTTCGGGCTTCGAGGGCGCGTCGATGCCGGACGCGTATCCGCTGTTCCCGAGCCGCGACCAGATGCGCGACTACATCGTCGGCTTCGCCGACGAGCACGGCCTTGCGCGCGCACATCTCCTTCGACACGGAGATCACCGAGGCACGGCCGGTCGAGGACGGGTGGGAGGTCGCGACCTCCGCCGGCGAGCGTCGCCGCTACGACGGGGTGATCGTCGCCAACGGGCATCTCTGGGACCCGTTCGTCCCCGAGTACCCCGGCAGCTTCGCCGGGCGCGCTCTGCACTCGGGCGCCTACCGCGACGCGGGCGACCTCGCGGGCGACCGGGTGCTCGTCGTCGGCGCCGGCAACTCCGGCTGCGACCTCGCGGTCGACGCCGCGCAGGCGGGGCGCGACACGACCGTCTCGGTGCGCAACGGCCTCGTGTTCCAGCCCAAGACGCTGTTCGGGCGGCCCCGCTCGGAGCTCCCGCTGCTCGGCCGCCTGCCGGTGCGCCTGCAGGAACGGGTGACGCGCAAGCTGATCGACGTGTCGCTCGGCGCCCCGGAGCGCTACGGGCTGCCGGCGCCGGCCACGCGCAACCTGCACCGCAACCGCCCCGTCGTCAACGGCCAGCTCCTGCACTTCATCCATCACGGCCGCGTCCACGTCGCCCCCGGCATCGAGCGGTTCGACGACCACACGGTCCACTTCACCGACGGGACGGCCGGCGAGTTCGACACGGTCGTGTTCGCGACGGGCTTCAGGGTCACGCTCCCGTTCCTGGATCCCGCGTTGCTGCAGTGGCGCGACGGCGTGCCGCTGCGGGTGGCGGGCATGACGGTCCCGGTGGGGCCCGAGCGGCTGTACTTCGCTGGACTCGCCGCGCCCCGCGGGCCGCAGCTTCCGGTCTACTCCGCCCAGGCGCGGCTGATCGCCAAGTTCCTCACGGCGGGGCCGCCGGACGCCGCGCGCCTCGGGTGCGCCGAGTCGCGGATCGACATCCCGCGCCACGAGTGGCAGCGCGACATGGACCGCGCGCACCGGCGCGCCGACCGGGCGCTGCGCCGCCGCCGCGAGCCCGCCCCCGACGCGTTCGAGCGGCGGCTGGCGGTCCACGGATGAGCGCGCGGCTCGAGGGCCGCGTGGCGCTCATCTCGGGCGGCGCCCGCGGCCAGGGCGCGGCGCACGGCCGCCGGCTCGCCGAGGAGGGCGCGCGGGTCGTCCTCGGCGACGTGCTCGAGGCCGAGGGCGAGGCGCACGCGCGCGACCTCCGCGAGCGCGGCCTCGACGTGCGCTTCCTGCGGCTCGACGTCACCTCGCCCGAGGACTGGGCGGCCGGCGTGGGGGAGGCCGAGGCGCGCTTCGGCCGCCTCGACGTGCTCGTCAACAACGCCGGGATCGTCCGCGTCGCGCCGCTCGCCGAGGAGACCGACGACGGCTGGGGCCGCACGATGGCCGTCAACGCCACCGGCGTCTTCTACGGAATGCGCGCCGCCATCCCCGCGCTGCTGCGCGCCGGCGGCGGCTCGATCGTCAACATCGCCTCGATCTACGGGCCGGTCGGCGCCGAGGGCTACGTCGCCTACACCGCCAGCAAGGGCGCGGTGATCGCCATGACCAAGGTGGCCGCGCTCGAGCACGCCGCCGACGGCATCCGCGTCAACGCCATCTGCCCCGGCCCGGTGCGCTCGCCGATGAGCGAGGAGGAGGGCGACGCGTCGGTCGGCGTCACGCCGCTGCGCCGCCGCGCCGAGCCGGGCGAGATCTCCGCGGCGGTCGCGTTCCTCGCCTCCGACGACGCCGCGTACGTCACCGGCGCCGAGATCCCGGTCGACGGCGGGTACCTGGCGCGCTGACTCGAACCCGCGCCCGCGCTGGCGTAGGCTCCGCACATGGACGCGATCGTCGTAGGAACCGACGGCTCGCAGGGCGCCGAGGCCGCCGTGCAGAAGGTCATCGAACTGGCGAAAGGGAGCGGGGCCACGATCCACATCGTGTGCGCCTATCCCGGCAAGTCCACGCTGGAGCGGATCGGCATGACCGCCCGGCAGGACCACGTCGACCTGCGCGGGGTGGCCGCCGACCTGCTCGCCCGCGACGAGCGCCGGTTCGAGGAGGCGGGCTTCAAGGTCGAGAAGTACGCGCGCGAGGGCGACCCGGCGCAGACGATCATCGACGTGGCCGCCGACGCGGACGCCGACCTGATCGTCATCGGCGCGCATGGCAACAGCGGGCTGCGGCGCTTCATGCTCGGCGGCGTCTCGGGCAAGCTCGCCCACCATGCGCCGAGGAGCCTGCTGATCGTCCGCGAGGACTGAGCGCGGCCGCGGTGCAGATCGTCCGCCCGCCCACGTCGAGCGCGCCGCTGCAGCGGTCGGTCGCCGCGTGCCTCGCGGCGATCCTCGAGATCGACGTCGCCGACGTCCCGGTTCCGCCCGCGGAGCACCCGGAGCCGTGGACGGTCTGGCACAACTGGCTCGGGCAGCGCGGCCTCGGGCTCGTCCCGATCTCGGAGCCCGCGATCTTCAACTGGCCCGGGCCGTGGCTGGCGGTGCTGCGCTCGGGCGAAGGGCACGTCGGCGGCGTCGCGTTCGGCGCGCCTCCCGGGCTCGCGTGGAACCCGCTCGGCGGCCCGGAGACGTTCGAGGAAGTCGAGCTCGGCTACGTGGTCGCTCCCGCCGACGTGGCGCTCTGGAGCCGGGATGGACGCGCCGCTCCCGGCGCGGCCGGCGTCGTCGAGGCCGTGCTGATCGCGCCCGACGCGGAGGCGGCCATGGTGCAGGTGGGGCACGCGACGGCCCGGGCCGGGCGCGGGCTCGAGGGCGACCGGTACTTCCGGGCGGAGGGCACGTTCTCCAATCGCCACGGGCGCGGCCACGACCTCACCCTCATCCAGGCGGAGATGCTCGACGAGCTCTCCGGCCTCGCCCTCACCGCGGAGGATGCCCGCAGGAACATCGTCACCCGCGGCATCGACCTCAACGCGCTCGTCGGGAAGCCGTTCAGGATCGGCGACGTCGAGTGCTTCGCCCAGCGCTGGTGCGAGCCGTGCGCCCACCTCGAGCGCCTGACGAAGCCCGGGACCCTGCGCGCGCTGATCCACAAGGCCGGCCTGCGCGCCGACGTGCTGACCGACGGCGAGATCCGGCCCGGCAGCGCCGTCGTCCCTGGCTGACTTCACGTCGGCTTCACGCAAGTCGCCAACCTTCGCCGAACCGGCGGGTCATCGGGTCCAGAGCCCATGCGCCGCCAATCGAAGGGGAACGAATTGAACGCCGCAGTGTCGATGTCGGGACAGCGCATCTGCCGCCTCGCGAAGGAGGCGGCCAACGCGCCGGACGGAGAGTCCGCGCTGCGCACGCTCAGCCTCCTGCGCGAGGAGCTGGATGCGTTCGAGCGCCAACAGGCGGCGCGCGCGCTGGCGAGCGGCCGCTCCTACAGCGACGTCGCGCGAGCGCTGGACATCAGCCGCCAGGCGGCCCACCGCCGGTTCCGGCACTCCGCGCCGGGCATGGCCGGGGACCTGGACGGCCCGCTGCCCGTCAGCGCCGAGGTCCGGCGCGTCGTCGGCTCCGCGCGATCCGAGGCGCACGCGCTCGGCGCGACGGTCGTCGGGCCCGAGCACCTGCTCCTGGCGATCCTGCGCTCCGGCGACCGCCACACCAGCCGGGCGCTCCGCACCGCGGGCCTCGGCTTCGAGGACGTCCGGCGCGAGGCGGCCGCCGGCGGCGGAACGCCGCCGTCGCCCTCCGCCGCACGCCACGTGCTGGCACGCGCGGTGCAGCTCGCGCGACGGGATCATGCGGAGCGCGTCGAGGTCGAGCACGTCCTGCGCGGCGTCCTGGAGACCATGGACGCCGGCTCCGGCTCCCTGCTGCGCCGCCTCAGGGTCCCGGCGAAGCGGATCCTCGGAGCCCTCGAAGAGGCTCCCGCCGCCAAGGCGGCCGGATAGCCCGCGCGAATTCTGGATCGTCTCCAGATCTGTGAAAGACTCGGGGCATGCCGCCCACCGCGGAGCTCGAGGGCATGCTGCGCAAGGCCTCCTTGCACGTCACGCGTCCCCGGGTCGCGGTGCTGGCGGCGGTCCACGACCATCCGCATGCCGACACCAACGCGATCCTCGGCCTGGTGCGCAAGCGGCTCGGCGGGGTGTCCCAGCAGGCCGTCTACGACGTGCTGCGGGCGCTGACCGACGCGGGCCTGCTGCGGCGCATCTACCCGCGCGGGTCCGTGGCGCGCTACGAGTCGCGGGTCGGCGACAACCATCACCACGTCGTGTGCCGCACCTGCGGCGCCATCGCCGACGTCGACTGCGCGGTCGGCACCGCGCCGTGCCTGACCGCGGCCGAGGACCACGGCTTCGCGATCGACGAGGCCGAGGTCATCTACTGGGGCCGTTGCCCCGACTGTTCCCGAGCACAACTTGAACCGGGGGGTTCCCTTGTCTGACAAGCCAGACGCCGTCGTCGGAGAGATGAACGTCGAGAACAAGGGGGACGGAAGGCTGCCCGGTCGCGCACGAGCGCGCCCCGCATCCGACCCAGGGCGGGGGGAACCGCGGCTGGTGGCCGGACCGGCTGAACCTGAGGATCCTTGCCAAGAACCCCGCGGTGGCCAACCCGCTCGGCGAGGACTTCGACTACGCCGCGGCGTTCAACAGCCTGGACCTCGCCGCCGTCAAGCAGGACATCGAGGGTGTGCTGACGACCTCGCAGGACTGGTGGCCCGCCGACTTCGGCCACTACGGCCCGTTCATCATCCGGATGGCGTGGCACAGCGCCGGCACGTACCGCATCAGCGACGGCCGGGGTGGGGCGGGGGCCGGTCAGCAGCGCTTCGCGCCGATCAACAGCTGGCCGGACAACGGCAACCTGGACAAGGCCCGCCGGCTGCTGTGGCCGGTCAAGCAGAAGTACGGCCAGAACCTCTCCTGGGCCGACCTGATGATCCTCGCCGGCAACGTGGCGCTCGAGTCGATGGGCTTCGAGACCTTCGGCTTCGCCGGCGGCCGCGAGGACGTGTGGGAGCCCGACGAGGACGTCTACTGGGGCCCCGAGACCACCTGGCTGGGCGACGAGCGCTACACCGGCGAGCGGCAGCTCGAGCAGCCGCTGGGCGCCGTCCAGATGGGCCTCATCTACGTCAACCCCGAGGGCCCGAACGGCAACCCCGATCCGCTGGCGGCGGCCCACGACATCCGCGAGACGTTCGGCCGCATGGCCATGAACGACGAGGAGACGGTCGCGCTGATCGCCGGCGGCCACACGTTCGGCAAGACCCACGGCGCCGCCGACCCGGAGGAGTACGTCGGCCCGGAGCCCGAGGGCGCCCCGATCGAGGCGCAGGGCCTGGGCTGGACCAACCGCTTCGGGAGCGGCAAGGGCGCGGACACGATCACCAGCGGCATCGAGGTCACGTGGTCGCCCACGCCGACGCAGTGGAGCAACCACTTCTTCGAGAACCTGTTCGGCTTCGAGTGGGAGCTGACCCAGAGCCCGGCCGGCGCCCACCAGTGGCAGCCGAAGGACGGCGGCGGGGCCGGCACCGTGCCCGGGCCGATCGACCCCGACGAGCGCCGCGTCCCGACGATGCTCACGACCGACCTGTCGCTCCGGTACGACCCGGTGTACGGGCCGATCTCCAAGCGCTTCCACGAGCACCCGGAGGAGCTCGCCGACGCGTTCGCCCGCGCGTGGTTCAAGCTGCACCCACCGCGACATGGGGCCCGATTGCGCGCTACCTCGGGCCTGAGGTCCCGCAGGAGACGCTGCTGTGGCAGGACCCCGTCCCCGAGGTCGACCACGAGCTGATCGGGGCGGAGGACGTCGCGGAGCTCAAGCGGCGGGTCCTCGACTCCGGCCTGTCGGTCTCGCAGCTCGTGTCCACCGCGTGGGCGTCGGCGTCGACGTTCCGGGGCAGCGACAAGCGCGGCGGCGCCAACGGGGCGCGCATCCGCCTCGAGCCGCAGCGCAGCTGGGAGGTCAACGACCCGGAGCAGCTCGCCACCGTGCTGAGCACCCTCGAGGAGATCCGGACCGCGTTCGGCAAGCCGGTCTCGATGGCCGACCTGATCGTGCTCGCCGGCACCGCGGCCGTCGAGCAGGCGGCCCGCGAGGGCGGCCAGGAGGTCGAGGTCCCGTTCACCCCGGGCCGCACCGACGCGTCGCAGGAGCAGACCGACGTCGAGTCCTTCGACGCGCTCGAGCCGACCGCGGACGGGTTCCGCAACTACCTCCGTGGCGAGCACCGGGTGGGCGCCGAGTACCTGCTCGTCGACCGCGCGAACCTGCTCACCCTGAGCGCCCCGGAGATGACCGTCCTCGTCGGCGGCCTGCGCGTCCTGGGCGCGAACGCCGGGCAGTCGTCGTCGGGCGTCCTGACCTCGAGGCCCGGGACCCTGACCAACGACTACTTCGTGAACCTGCTCGACATGGGCACGCAGTGGTCGCCGTCGCGGGGACGTGTTCGAGGCCCGCGACACCGCATCGGGCGACCTGCGCTGGACCGGCACCCGCGCCGACCTCGTGTTCGGCTCGAACTCCGAGCTGCGCGCGCTCGCGGAGGTCTACGCGAGCGACGACGGGCGGGAGCGCTTCGCGCGCGACTTCGCCGCGGCGTGGGCCAAGGTGATGAACCTGGACCGGTTCGACCTGGACTGATCCCAGCGATAGGTTCGTGGTCGATGGACCCGATCACGATCGTGATCGCCGACGACCACGCCCTGGTCCGCAGCGGTCTCCGGCAGTTGCTCGAGATGGAGGACGACATGAACGTCGTCGGGGAGGCCGGGGATGCAGACGCCGCGCTCGCGCTGGTACGCGAGCGCGGACCGGCGGTCCTGCTGCTCGACCTCAGCATGCCGGGGACGCCGAGCCTCGAGGCGATCCCCGGCTTCGTGAGCCTCTCGCCGGCGCCCGCGGTGGTCGTGCTGACCGCGTACGACGAGCACGAGTTCGCGCGCGAGGCGCTGGCCGCGGGCGCCCGCGCGTACGTGCTCAAGGACGGCGCCGAGACGCAGATCGTGGAGGCGATCCGCGCGGCCGTGGCGGGGCGCCCGTACCTCGATCCCTCGATGGGCGCCAGGCTCGCGGCCGCGCCGCACGTGACCAGGCGCGCGCCGGCCGCCCCGGCCGGCGAGCTGGCGATCGGCTCGACGTTCGCGGGCCACCGTGTCGAGGGCATCGCGGGGCGGGGCGGGATGGGCGTCGTCTACCGCGCCACCGATCTCACGCTCGATCGCCGCGTCGCGCTCAAGCTGATCGCCCCGAGCCTCGCCGCGGACCCCACGTTCCGCGCGCGGTTCGAGCTCGAGTGCCGTCTCGCCGCCGCGATCGACCATCCGAACGCCGTCGAGCCGTTCCGCGCCGGCGAGGAGAGCGGCCTGCTGTACGTGACCATGCGCTACGTCGAGGGCACCGACCTGCGGGAGCTGTTGCGCGAGGCCGGGCGGCTCGAGGCGCTCCGCGCGGCGACCATCGTGGACGAGGTCGCCGGGGCGCTCGACGAGGCGCACCGCCACGGGCTCGTGCATCGCGACGTCAAGCCCGCCAACGTGCTCATCGCCTCCCACGAGGGCGTCGAGCGGGCGTACCTGACCGACTTCGGCGTGTGCAGGCAGCGCACCGTCGCGTCGGAGCTGACGGGCACCGGGCTCGCGATCGGGTCGGCGGACTACATGGCGCCCGAGCAGGCCCAGGGCGCCGACATCGACGCGCGCACCGACGTCTACTCGCTGGGCTGCGTGCTCTTCCAGACCCTCACCGGCACGGTGCCCTACGACCGCGACAGCGACCTCGACAAGCTGTGGGCGCACGCCCACGAGGAGCCGCCGGCGCTGCGCGACGTCCGTCCCGAGCTGCCTGAGGAGCTCGGCGCCGTCCTGGCGCGCTCGATGGCCAAGGACCCGTCCGACCGGCAGCCCACCGCGGGCGCGCTCGGGCGGCAGGCGCTCGCCGCGGCCGCCGGCTAAAGCCTGAATCCAGGCTACGCGCGGTGGCGCAGGCCGTCGAGCGCGATGCCGACGATGTGGTCGATCTGCTCCGGCTCGGCGCCGGGGATCTTGGCGATGCCGCCCACCATCTGGACGACCTCCCAGAAGTCGGTGTCCGTCCGCACCGCCCCCGCCTGCTGCGCGCGCTCGAGCAGCGGCTGTCCGGCGGTGAACAGCGACTCGCGGCAGGTCGTGAACAGCGGCGCGTCGCGGTCCACGTACTCGAGCAGCTCGTGGGCGAGCGCCTGCTTGGTGGCGAGGTAGCCGACGAGGCGGTGCGCCCATGCGACGAAGGCGTCCCACGGGGGGAGGTCGCCGAGCTCGGCGGTCGAGCGGCAGATGCTCGCGACCTCGTCGACGTAGACGGCTTCCAGCAGCGACTGCCGGTTGGGGAAGTTCCGGTACAGGGTGCCGATCCCGACCTCGGCCCGGCGCGCGATCTCCTCCAGCGACGAGGACGTCCCGCGCTCGGCGAAGGTCTCCCGTGCGGCGGCCGACGACCTTGTCGTAGTTGCGCTGCGCGTCGGCGCGCTTGGGACGGTGCTGGAGGGGCTGGAGGGCCTGGTCTGCGGGTGGTTCGAGGTGGCTGCTCATCGATTTCTAAATTTCGCTTGACAAACCGGAGGGCCCCTCCGCTATTGTTCTTCCGGAGGTCGCCTCCGGTTCTTGTGGAGGCACCCTCCAGTTTAGCGCCCGATCCCACGGAGATTCATGTCAAGCCTCACCACGAACCCCGTCAACCTCGCCGACCACCGCACCAAGCTCGTGGCCGACGCGGTGATCTCGGCGTACCTCTCCGAGATCAGCCGCCCGCAGCCGGTGCGGCGAATCTCGGCGCCTGCGCCGGCCGCGGCCGCGGCGGTCACGCGCGAGCCGCTGATGCAGCGCTTAGCCAACGCATGCGAGATCGTTAGGCCCCTCACCGGGATTTCTTAGCCACCGCTGCCTAAGTGGGTCTCCGACCACACAAGGAGACCCATGAGTTCGAAGATCCGGCGCCGCCTGTTCGCGGTCGCGCCGATGCTGCTGGCGCTCGTCGCCGGCGCCTACTACATCGGCTCGGCGACGCCGGGCGACGCGGCGGCCGCGTCCGACGGCAAGGCCGCCAAGCCGGCGCAGGACCTGATCCTGGGCAACGAGGACGGCAGCCAGCCGCAGGACATCGAGCAGTTCCTGACCGGCGTCACGAAGGACGTCGACGTCTACTGGACGAAGCAGTTCGAGGCGGCCGGGCTCGACGAGCCGCGGGTCAGCTACGCGTGGATCCCGGCCGGGCAGACCGCGGCCAGCGCGTGCGGTGACGGCGGCGAGAGCTCGATGGGCGACAGCGCCGCCGCGTACTGCCCCGGCGACGACACGATCTACATCTCGGAGAAGTTCGCGGGCGACATCTACAGCGGCGCGCTCGACCAGGCGCTGCCGGGCAGCTCGCAGGGCTACGGGAAGACGATGGGCGACTTCGCGGTCGCGTACATCGTCGCGCACGAGTACGGCCATCAGGTCCAGGACGAGCTCGGCCTGTTCGAGAAGTACGGCCAGCAGGTCCCGACGATGGCGTTCGAGCTGCAGGCCGACTGCTACGCCGGCACGTGGGCGGCGAACGCCTCCCAGGAGAACAAGCTCGAGGAGGGTGACGTGGAGGAGGCGATCGACGCCGCGCAGGCCGTCGGCGACTTCGACGAGAGCAACCCCGCCCATCACGGGACGCCCGAGCAGCGCGCGGAGGCCTGGAACAGCGGCTTCGAGGCCGGCGACCCGTCCTCGTGCAACAGCTATCTGAGCGCGGCCTAGTCAACGGTCGCGTTGCGGCCGGGGGTGTCGCCGACTACCCTCTTGCCGCGTGAGGGCCGAACGCCGCGCGCTGATGCTGCTCGCCGCTTCCGCGGTGCTGCTGGCCGCGCTGATGGCGTTGACCGGCTCGCTCGACCTGATGCTCTACGGAGGCCCCGCGCTGCTCGTCGCGGGCCTCCTGACGAGCGGCCGCTTCATCGGCGAGGAGCGGATCCTCGCCCGCCGGGCGACCACACCTCCGGCTCCCCGGCGGGCCGCGCCCCAGACGTGGGCGCGCCTGCCGGAACGCTGCCTCGCGTCGCTGCTCGAACGCAGCCCGCGGCTCCTGCGCGGCCCGCCCGCGCCCATCGCCGCCTGATCGCCATCTTCGCCCTCTCGGCGCGCTGACGCGCGCCGTCGCGGCGTCGCCGGCCGGGCGGCTTCCCTCTGTTCCGTTCCCGACGACGAAGGGAGGTCCTCATGCGGACGTTCATCGGCGCCGCGGCCGCCGCCTGCATGCTGGCCGGCGCGCCCGCTCGCGCTCGGCCACGCAGGCAACCCCAACATGCGCTCCAAGGTCACGGCGATCACGCCGGAGACCAAGGGCGTGCACGCGTCACCGTCCTCAACTACGACGACCGGCTGGAGCTGCGAGAACACGAGCGGCAAGCCGGTCGTGGTCGACGACTACCGGGACAAGCCGTACGCCCGTGTGCTGGGCGACGGCACCGTGCAGGTCAACACGAACTCCGAGGCGTACTACCTCAACGACGACCGCTACGGCGACGTCAAGGTCCCGGACGGTCTCGGCGCGCAGCCCAAGTGGAAGACCCTGAGCCGCAGCGGGCGGTTCGAGTGGCACGACCACCGCATGCACTGGATGGGCCAGGGCACGCCGCCGCAGGTCTCCGACAAGGACAAGAAGACGCACATCTTCGACTGGAAGGTCCCGGTCACGATCGGCGGTACCGCAGGGCACGATCGCCGGAACGCTCGACTGGGTGCCGCTGCCCGGCGGATCGGTGCCGCTCGGGCTCGTCATCGGTACGGCACTGGTCCTGATCCTGCTCTGCGCCGGGGTGTTCGTCGATCCGGCGGCGTCGCCTGCGAGTCGGACGGGTCGCCCCAGGAGGCCTGGTGATCCGCAGGCTCCTGATCGCCGTCTGCGCGTTCGCGCTGCTGCCCGCGGGCACGGCGCAGGCGCACGCGCTGCTCGAGGGCACCGTGCCCGAGCGGGGCGCGGTGGTCGAGTCCGCTCCGGGTCAGGTGGTGCTCCGCTTCAGCGAGCCGGTCGAGATCGCCTTCGGCGCGGTCCGGGTGTTCGACTCCGGCGGGAAGCAGGTCCAGCGTGGCGAGCCGTTCCATCCCGGAGGCGAGGGCAGCCAGGTGGCGATCCGGCTGCGCGACGGCGTCGCCGACGGCGGCTACACCGCGACGTACCGGGTCGTGTCGGCCGACTCGCACCCGGTCAGCGGCGGGTTCGTGTTCAGCGTCGGCAGCGAGGCGGCCGCCCCGGCCTCGAGCGTCGCCGACCTGCTCGGCGACGAGGGAGCGGGCCCGGTCACGTCGCTGGCCTTCGGCGCCGCCCGGGCGGTCGAGTTTGCGGCGATCGCGCTCGGCCTCGGCGTCCTCACGATCCTGGTGCTCGTGTGGCGGCCCGTGGCCGGTACGGCCGAGCCGTTCGCCCGGCGCTCGCGGATCCTGAAGCTGGTCGCCGCCGGCGCCGGCGCGACGGCGGCGCTCCTCGCGCTGCCGCTGCAGGCGGCCACCGCCGAGGGGACCACGTTCTGGGACGGACTGGGCGCCGTGCGCGAGGTGCTCGAGACGCGCTTCGGGCTCGTGTGGGGCATCGGCGCGCTCGTCTGGCTGGTCGTCGCCGCGCTGCCGGGCCGGCCGTGGGCGGTGCTCCCGCTGGCACTGCTGCCGGGCCTCGGCGGCCACGCCGGCGTGCAGGAGCCGGTCGCCGTGCTGCTGCCGGCCAACGTGCTGCACGTGCTCGCAGCCGGAGCGTGGATCGGCGGGCTGGCCGTCCTCGTCTTCGCGCTGCCGGCCGCCGCGGCGCGGCTCGAGCTCACCGACCGCAGCCGGCTGCTGGCCGCGACGATCGGGCGGTTCTCGTCGGTCGCGCTGATCGCGGTCGCCGTGCTGCTGGCCGGCGGCATCGCGCAGTCGCTGCTCGAGCTGGGCGCCGTCGACGACCTGTGGGACACCGCGTTCGGGCGCGCGATCCTGGTCAAGAGCTGCCTCGTCCTGGGGCTGCTCGGCCTCGGGGCGCTCAACCGCCGCCGCACCCTGCCCGCCCTGCGGCGGGCGGCGAGCGAGGCCGCCTCGCCCGGGAGCGCCGGCGTGCTGCTGCGACGGACGCTGCGCGCCGAGGTCGCGCTCGGGGCGGCCGCGCTGGCTGTCACCGGGGCGCTCGCCGGCTACGCGCCCGCGACGGCGCAATCCGCCGGGCCGTTCTCCGGGTCGAAGGACCTCGGGCCCGCCCGCGCGGAGCTCACCGTCGAGCCGGCGCGCGCGGGCGCCAACGAGATCCACGTCTACCTGTTCAACCGCTCCGACGGCCGCCAGTACGACGCGCCGAAGGAGCTGCGCTTCGAGGCGTCCCTGCCCGATCGCGGGATCGCCCCGATCAAGCTCGACGCGCGGAAGGCCGGCCCGGGCCACTACGTCGTCGGCGCCGCCCCGCTCGCCCCGCCCGGCGACTGGCGCCTGGAGCTGATCGCCCGCATCTCGGACTTCGACGAGCTCCGCACCACCTACACGGTCCCGATCGAATGAAGGAGGAAACCACCGTGCGCACACTCATGCTCGCGGCCGTCGCGCTGCTCGCGATCCCGGCCGCGGCACAGGCCCACGTGACGCTCCAGCCGGACTCCGCCCCGGCGGGCGGCTTCGTGCGGCTCGACGTCCGCGTCCCCAACGAGCGCGACGACGCCGGCACCACCAAGGTCGACGTCCAGCTCCCGCCCGGGTTCATCTCGGCGTCCTACGAGCCGGTCCCGGGCTGGGACGTGAAGGTCACCCGCTCCAAGGCGGCCGAGCCGATCGACGCGGGGGAGGGGCTCAAGAGCGACGAGCAGGTCTCGCGCATCACCTGGACCGGCGACGGCAAGCAGGGCGTGATCGCGCCCGGCCAGTTCCAGGACTTCGGGCTGTCGCTGCAGCATGCCCGGACGGCAAGGCGGGCGACAAGCTCACCTTCAAGGCGCTGCAGACCTACGACGACGGGCAGATCGTCCGCTGGATCGGCCCCGAGGACGCCGACGAGCCCGCGCCGGTCGTGACCCTCGAGGCGGGCAGCGCGGGCGGCGGGCACGGCGCGCCCGGCCGCCTCGGGCGGCGGCGCCGCCGGCCGCGACGGCCGCCGCCGCGTCGGCGGCGACGACGGCGGCAGCGACACGCTCGCGATCGTCGCGCTCGTCGCTCGGCGCCGTGGCCCTGATCGCGGCGCTCGCGGCGCGCTCGGCCGCGGGCCGCCGCAAGGCGGTGACGGCATGACCCGCCGCCTCGCCGCGCATCGCCGCCGCGTGCGGCGCGCTCGCGCTGCCGCCGGGCGCGTGCGCCCACACCGGCATCAAGAGCTACTCGCCCAAGCCCGGCGCGACCGCCTCGAAGGAGCCGCAAGTACGTGAAGGTCACCTTCGAGGGCCGCGTCGGCGACGCCAACCTCACCGTCGAGCGCAACGGATCCAAGGTGAGCCGCGGCTCCGGGAGCCTCGTCAAGCAGGGCCGCCAGGCCCGCGCCCGCCTCACGTCCCATCGCGCCGGCCGCTACACGGCCACCGTCCGCTGGCTCAGCGGCGACGGCCACATCCAGGCCAAGACCTGGTCCTTCCGCATCCGATGACCACCCACCACAAGGAGCATCCGCATGAACAAGCCCGTCCTCGCCGCCGCGGTGGCCGCCGCCGTCCTCGCCGCGCCCGCCGCCGCGCAGGCGCACGTCACGCTCAACCCGCGCGAGGTCACCTCCGGCGCGTTCACCGTGATGACCGTCCGCGTGCCCAACGAGCGCGACGACAAGGGCACGGTCAAGGTCGACGTCCGCTTCCCCGACGGCTTCTACTCGCTCTCCTACAAGAAGGTCCCGGGCTGGAAGGCCAAGATCCACGCGCGAGAAGCTCGACACGCCCGTCGAGCGCGAGGGCCTGAAGATCACGCGAGCAGATCAGCCGCGTCGTCTGGACGGGCAACCCCAAGAAGGGCGGGATCATCAAGCCCGACCAGTTCGAGGAGTTCCCGATCTCCGTCCAGGTCCCCGAGGGCGAGGCCGGCTCCTTCCTCACCTTCAGGGCGTTCCAGACCTACCGCGGCGGCGAGCGCGTGCGCTGGACCGGCGCGCCCGAGTCCGAGCACCCCGCGCCCCGCGTGAAGCTGCTCGCCGGCGCCTAGGCGCGGGGGGTTCTGGCCGGGCCGCCCATTATGTTCCCTCGACCGTTGGCTCACCTCTAAGGCTCAACTGCGAGCAAGGAAGGCCCCAGATGTCCCAGTTCTCGTCAGTCTGCACGCGCGTGCAAGCGCGCGTGCACCCCGTCCGGGACCATCGCGAGGCTGGCGTCATGAGCTTCGCGATGTTCGTCCTCGGGCTGGTCGCCGGTGCCGCGGCGCTGGCGAGTCCTGCTGGTGCCGCGGCTGCGCGCCGCCGTCGACGAGGCCGCTCTGCGCCAGGGAGGGCGAGCGTGCGGCCGGCATCGAGCTGAAGGTCTCCGGGTCCGCGTACGAGCGGCAGCTCGCGGACCTGCGCGCCGCGAGCGCGGAGACGGCGACGCGGCAGATCTCCGAAGGGCTCGAGAAGTTCGCGGCGGCGCAGCGGGAGGCCGACCGGGCGACCGCGGCCGGCGAGCTCGGGAAGCGCACGCGAGGAGATCAAGCGGAGCCTGGATCCCATCGCGCAGAACCTCCGGCGGGTCAGCGAGGAGGTGGCGCGGCTGGAGCAGGACCGGCGGACCACGCACGGCCAGATGCGGCAGATGTTCGAGTCGATGACCGCGGAGGTCGGGCGCCTGCGCGACCAGACGGGAACGCTGGTGTCCGCGCTCAAGCGCCCGCAGGTCCGCGGCGCGTGGGGCGAGATGCAGCTGCGCAACTGCGTGGCGGCCGCGAACATGACCGAGCACGTCGACTTCGTCACCCAGGTGAGCGTGACCGGCTCGGACGGGGCCCGGCTGCGCCCGGACCTCGTCGTGCACATGCCTGCCGAGCGGGACGTCGTCGTGGACGCGAAGGTGCCGATGGACGCCTACCTCCGCGCGCTGGAGGCGACCGACGAGGCCGAGCAGCGGCAGCTGCTCGAGCAGCACGGCCGCCAGACCCGGCAGCACATCGATGCGCTCGCGTCGAAGGCCTACCACGCGCAGTTCGAGGCGTCGCCGGAGTTCGTGGTCATGTTCATCCCGAACGAGGGCGTCTACTGCGCGGCGCTGGAGGCCGAGCCGACCCTGCTCGAGCACGGCGCGGCCAAGGGCGTGCTGATCGCGACCCCGACGACGCTGATCGCGCTGCTGCACGCGACCTACTACGGCTGGCGCCAGGAGAAGATCGCGGAGTCCGCCCGGGACATCGCCGCCGCGGGCCGGGAGCTGCACAAGCGGATCGCGACGTTCCTCGAGCCCTACGCGAAGCTCGGCCGCCAGCTGAACTCCGCGGTCAACGCCTACAACCAGGGCGCCGGATCGCTGGACGCCCGCGTGCTGCCGCAGCTGCGCCGGCTCGAGGAGGCCGGCGCGGGATCGGAGAAGCCGGTCCCGCCGATCGCCGGACTCGACACCCCGGCGAAGCTGATCGTGGCCCCCGAGCTCACCGAGGCCGGCGAGGAGGCCGCGTAGACCGCCTCAGCCCCGGGCCGAGCGCCCCCCGGCGTACGCGCCGAGGTCGATGACGAACGCGAGGCCGACGAACAGCCACTCGAACCCCTCGACCTGGAGCCCGGGGCCCCAGTCCCACATCGCGGCGTAGGTCAGCGTCGCCCACGGGAGCAGGAAGAACCCCAGCAGCGGGATGATCCAGCTCCCGAACGAGCGGCTGAGGATGTCGCTGAACAGCCATACGAACACCAGCGCGAGGCGCGGTGAGATCAGCGCGAACAGCGCGATGAAGCAGCCCATGCGCTCAGCTCCTCTCGGTCGGCGGCGGTCATGCCAGCCCGACCGCGGCCAGGTCGCCCTCGTCGATCCACGTCTCCGCGACCGTTCGGCCGCCCGCCTCGTTGACGGCGGTCCGCAGCGGGATCGCCCAGCGGTGCTCGATCAGGATCATGGCCGCCGCCGTCCCGGGCGGGATCGACGCCGCCGCGTCGACCAGCTCCGCCTCGGTCGCCGCGTCGGCTTCGGACGCGTCGACGGGGCCGCCCTCGAGCAGTCGCAGCAGCAGGCGCCCATCGCCCTCGCCGCCCTCGAGGGTGCGCATCGAGCCGTCGTCCGCCTTCGAGACGAAGACCGAGTCGAGCACCCGGATCGTCTCGCTCGCGGTCAGGCGCTCGGCCTCGGCGCGGATCGCGCCCGTGAAGTGAACGCCGTCGAAGGCGATCACGAGCAGTTGTACGGGTCCGAGCGTCATAGGGCTCCCTTGGTCTAGCTCGCGAGCAGCTTCCGCTTGGCCGCCTCGAACTCGTCCTGCGTCACCGCGCCCGAGTCGAGCAGGTCCTTGAGCTTGGTGAGCTGGCCGATCACGTCGGCGCCGGGCGCCGGCGCCGGCGGCGCCGTGGCGTCTCTTCTCTCCAGCTGGTCCAGCCGCCGAGCCTCGAAGAACTGCGCCCTCCCGCCGAGCATGGTCGCCCGCGTCAGCGGGCGTCTGCCGGGGAAGAACATGGCGGCAGCGTCGCGGGCGGGCGGGGGAGCGCGGATCACCCGCGCGGGGTGATCCGGGGGTATGTTCGCGACGGCGCATGACGGACGTCTTCATCTCCTACGCCCGGGCCGACCAGCCCGTCAGCGCGGCCCTGTGCGCGCTGCTCGAGTCCGAGGGCTGGGACGTCTGGTTCGACCAGGAGCTCCGCGCCGGAGAGCGGTGGGAGGCGTCGCTGCTCGAGGTGCTGGACGACACGAAGGTCGTGGTCGTCCTCTGGTCGGCGAACGCCCTGAAGAGCCCCTGGGTGGCGCGCGAGGCGAAGGTCGCGCTCGAGGCGGGGAAGCTCGTCCCGGTCGTGATCGACGACGCGATGCCCGTCGCGCCGTTCGACGCCGTCGAGGCGGCGCTGCTGCGGGGATGGACGGGCGATCGCGACCATCCGGAGCTGCCGGTGCTGTTCGCCGGTCTGGAGGCCCATGCGCAGCCGTCGCGCATCGACACCGTGCGGCCGGGCTACGACGACGCGTTCCTCGGGACGACGATCGGGCTGCCCGACATCCCCGGCACCGGCGACGAGTTCCCGTACCTGCACTTCAGCGTGATCATGAACCCGGCGCGACGGCTGGCCTGGTACGTGGCCTACAACGTGCGCGAGCGGTCGCGGGAGACCGAGCGGCGCGACAAGTGGCTGCCGGATCCGACGCTTCCCCGCGCCTTCCAGCCCGGCGATGAGCACTATCGCCTGAGCGAGTTCGACCGCGGGCATCTCGTCAGCCCCGGCACGGTGGCGTGGGGGGAGCGGCGCCACGCGCAGATCGCGATGGACCAGGCGTTCTTCTGGACGAACACCTCTCCTCAGTCGCCGGCGTTCAACCAGAGGTCGTGGCTCGGCCTCGAGCAGCGCGAGCGCGAGATCGCGGAAGCGCGTGGGCGAGCGGTCGGGTTCAGCGGCCCCGTCTTCGCCGCCGACGACATCGAGCATCGCGGCAGCGCCGAGATGCGGGGGCGGCTGCGGGCCCACCGGACGTTCCTCGTGCCGCGGCGGTACTTCAAGGTCGTCGCCGCCCTCGGCGAAGGGGGCGCGGCTCGAGGCGGCCGCGCATCTGGTGGAGAACTCGACCACCCCGGCGGCGCCCGTCGCCGTGGGGCTCGAGGAGCTGGAGGCGATCACGGGCCTGATCTTCCCGCCGGCGCTCCACGAGGCCGGGCCGCTCGCGGAGTAGCCGGTGTCCGTACACGGACACCGGCGCGGACCGGCTGCCCTACCACGCGGGAGGAACCTCCCCCGGCGCTTGACCGGTGCGGCGAACGCCGCTCAGATCTGACCAGGCGTTCTTGACCCATACCAAGCGCCGGAGGCGGGCCGGACCGCACGAAAAGGAGGCCGCGATGGCTGCGGTAGAAGGCCTCATCAGCGAGAGCAACGGCCACGCTGAGCTCGGGATCGAAGCCGAAGTCGGCGTCGAGGAGTACGACGCGGGCTCAGGGCTCCAGCTTCCGGGCGTTGCCGGGCGCAAAGGACTCGGCTGGCTGCGCGACCACCCCAGCCCGCGCGACTACACGGTCGAGCAGGACGAGGTGGCGGCGCTCCTGAAGAAGACGTCGGTGACGAAGAAGGCGCCGTCGAAGCTGCCCGCCAAGAAGGATCTGCGCGCCTGGTGCTCGCCGATCGAGGACCAGGGCTCGCTCGGGTCGTGCACGGCGCAGGCCGGCGTCGCGATGCTCGAGTACTACGAGCGCAAGGCGAGCGGGCACCACGTCGACGGCTCGCGGTCGTTCCTCTACAAGGCCACCCGCAAGCTCGGCGGCTTCAAGGGCGACAGCGGCGCCTTCCTGCGGACGACGATGGGCGCGATGGCGCTGTTCGGCGTGCCGCCGGAGCGCTACTGGCCGTACAACATCGCGCGCTTCGACAGGGAGCCGCCGGCGTTCTGTTACGCGTTCGCGCAGAACTACCAGTCGCTCATCTACTACCGGCTCGACCCGTCCGGGTCGGCCGCGAAGGACACGCTGACCGCGATCAAGACGCACGTCGCGTCCGACATGCCGGCGATGTTCGGCTTCTCGGTCTTCGAGTCGATCTGGGACGGCAACACGGGCGAGATCCCCTTCCCGGCCGACAGCGAGCAGCTCGTCGGCGGCCACGCCGTGATGGTGGTCGGCTACGACGACGCCAAGACGATCAAGAGCAGTCGCCCCGGCGCCGCCCAGACGAAGGGCGCGTTCCTGATCCGGAACTCCTGGGGCACGAGCTGGGGCGACCACGGCTACGGATGGCTGCCGTACGAGTACGTGCTCCAGTTCCTCGCCGACGACTGGTGGGTGCTGCAGAAGCAGGAGTGGGTCGACACGGGCCAGTTCAAGACCTGAGCGATCCGCATGCCCGACCCCATCGCGTTCATGGTGATGCCGTTCGGCCGTAAGCCGACCGGCCGCACGGAGAACGACCTGCCGTCCGAGGTCGACTTCGACGCGCTGTGGGAGCGGGTGTACCAGCCCGTGCTCGAGGAGCTGGGCTACCAGGCCGTGCGCGCCGACCGCGACGTCGGCGCGCTGATCATCTCCCAGATGATCCAGCGGCTGGCGATCGCCGACCTCGTCGTGGCCGACATCACGCTGGCCAACGCGAACGTGTACTACGAGGTCGGCGTCCGCCACGCCGCGATGAAGCAGGGCTGCGTGCTGATCTCGGCCGACTGGGCGCGGCCCGTGTTCGACCTCCAGCAGATGCGCCAGCTGCGGTTCCCCCTCGCGGACGGCGACGTGAGCGAGGAGGTCGCGGCCGCGGCGCGCGCGGTCCTGCGGCGCGACGTCAAGGCGCTCGTCGACGGATCCTCGCCGGTCTTCGACGCGGTGCCGGGCTTCCCCGAGCCCGAGCTCGACCGCGTGTCGGCGTTCGCCGACGCGGTGGCGGAGCTGTCGGCGTTCGAGGGCGACCTCCGGGCCGTCCGCGCGGCGCCGGAGTCAGAGCGCCAGGACCGGGTGCGCCGTCTGCTCGAGCACTACGGCAACCGCCCCGCGGTGCGGCTGACCGTGGCGCTCCAGCTCCTGCACGTCGTGCGCGACCACCTCGGCTGGGACGCGCTGCTCGAGTACCTCGACCGGCTCCCCGCCCCGCTCACGCGGCTGCCGCTCGTGCTCGAGCAGAGGGCCCTGGCGCTCGCCAAGACCGGCGACGTCCCCGCGGCGGTCGGCCAGCTCGAGCAGCTCGTGGAGATCCACGGCGAGACCGCCGAGCGGCTCGGGCTGCTCGGGGGCCGCTACAAGACGCTCTACCGCAGAGCGGAGACGCCCGCCGAGCGGAGCCGGTACCTCGCGCTGGCGATCCGGGCGTACCAGCGCGGGATGGACATCGACCTCAACGCCTACTACCCCGCGAGCAACCTCCCGCGGCTGTACCGCGAGCGCGCCCGCCCCGGCGACGAGCGGCACGCGGAGGAGGCGGAGGTCGCCACCGTCCTCGCCTGCCGCGCCGCGATCGCCAACGGCACGACCGACGAGTGGGTCCGGCCGACGCTGCTGGGCCTGGCGTTCGAGCGCGGCGACGTGCCCGAGGCGATCCGCCTGCAGACCGAGATCGAGGCGGACGGCCCGCAGTTGTGGAAGCTCAGCACGACGATCGACGACCTCCGCGAGTCCGTCGCCGCCCAGCCGGACGAGGAGACCCGGGAGGCGCTGCAGGCCGTGCTCGTCGGGCTCGAGGCGCTCGCCGGCGACGGTGAGAGGTATCTATCCGCGGTCCGCGGGGGTCCTTAGGGCATGACCGACGTGCGCGTCTTCGTCAACTACCGCCGCAAGGACGCGCCCGGATGGGCCGGGCGGCTCCACGACGACCTCGCGGATCGCTTCGGCGAGGAGACGCTGTTCCGCGACGTCCAGATGCGGCCCGGCATCGACTTCGTCGACGAGATCACGAAGGCGGCGGGCTCGTGCCACGTGCTGCTCGCCGTGATCGGGCCCCGCTGGGCGGAGATCGCGGACGCGGACGGGCGCCCCCGGATCATGGATCCCGGCGACTACGTGCGGCTCGAGATCGAGACCGCGATCGCCCGCCCCGACGTCGTGGTCGTGCCGGTGCTCGTCGAGGACGCCCCGATGCCCACCGCCGCGCAGCTTCCCCCGAGCCTGCAGGAGCTCACCCGGCTCAACGCGTGCCGCCTCGGGGACGCGAACTGGGACTACGACGTGCAGCGACTCGGCGACGCCCTCGCGCCCGTCCTCGGCACCGCCCAGTTCCCGACGCCCGCGCCCCCGACGCCGGACCCCGAGCCGACCTTCACCGCCGGCCGCGTCGGCGTGGCGGCGCTGGCGCTGCTCGCGACCGGCCCGGTCGCCATGGCGCTCGCCGCGGGACTGCACGACCGTCCGATCGCCGGCGGCGCCGGCTCCATCGGCGACCTCGAGCAGGCACGGCAGCGCGTCGTCTTCTACGCGCTCGAGCGCGGCATCACGTGGGCCGTCGTCGGCGCCGCGGTGCTCGCGGCGTGGGTCGTCCTCGCCCGCGCCGAGCGCCCGCTCGTGGGAACCGCGCTCGCCGGCGCGTGCGCCGGCTTCATCGGCGGCTTCATCGGCGGCGTGCTCTTCCAGGGCTCCAAGTACCTCAACAACCCGTCGCTGGGCACGACGCTCGAGGTGCCCAGCGGCGTGACCGCCCGCTGCGCCGGCTACGCGGTCGCCGCCGGGCTGATCGGCTGGACGCTGGCCGGCGCGACGCGCCGGCTGTCCCGGCTCGAAGGCCTGGCCGCCGGGGCCGCGTCCGGCGTGGTCGCCGCGCTCATCACCGCGGCCACCTCGGGCAGCTGGCGGTGGCTCGGCCTCGGCGTCGAGGCGCTGATCGTCGGGACGGGGCTCGCGGTCGCGGTCCTGTCGGCGGAGCGGGCGCGCGTGCCGGCACGGATCGACATCTCGCTGGCCGGCCGCCCCGAAGCCGGCTGAAGCTGACACCCTTGGCGGGGTGAGCAGCGCGCGCGCACCGCGGGTGGTCGTGGTCAGCGGCCACATGGTCGACGCCCCGGGCCGCCCCCGGCCGCGCTTCCCGCCCGATCAGGTCGCGCGCGTGGACGCGGAGGTGCGCGAGGCGCTGGAGAAGTGGGGGGTCGACGGCTCGACCACGCTGGTGACGGGCGGGGCGAGGGGCGCCGACCTGCTGGCCGCCGAGGCGGCGAGCGAGCGCGGCGCGAAGGTGCGGCTCGTGCTCGCGCTCCCGCCCGACGAGTTCGAGGCGCGATCGGTGGCCCTCGACGGCACGGACTGGGCCCGGCGCTTCCGCTCGGCGCTCGCCGAGGCGGACGAGGTCGAGGTCGTCGAGCACCCGCCGGACGCGGATGTCTTCGCGCGGACCAACACCCGCATGATCGAGATCGCCCGCGCGCTCGATCCCGAGCCCCACGCGCTGATCGTGTGGAACGGACAGGAGGGCGACGGGCCGGGCGGGACGCGCGACTTCATCGCCCAGCTCGGCCACGCGGGACCGGGCGAGCGCGTGCGGATCATCGACCCCACTCCGCCGGGTTGACCACAGGTATGGTCGGCGTGAGACGCGACCACTCCTCTTCATCAGCCATCGTCACGACGACAAGGCACTGGCGGATGTCGTCGGCGGATTCATCCGGAGCCGCAGCGCCGGGCAGGTCGACGTGTACCAGTCGTCGGACGCGAACTCGGTCGGCCCGACGCCGGGCGCGCAGCTGACCGACGAGCTGCAGAGCGCGCTGTGGCGGGCCGGCCGCGTGATCTTCCTCTACACGCGCGTGGACGCCGACTGGGACTGGTGCCTGTTCGAGAGCGGGCTGGCCCTGCAACCCGACACGCCGCCCACGCACCTGACCGTGTTCACCTGTGGCGCGGAGGCGCCGCCGCAGCTGGCGGGCCGGGTGCTCGTGAAGATCCGCGACCGGAGCGACATCCAGCGCTTCACCAACCAGTTCCTCACCGACGAGGACTTCTTCCCCGGCCTCGACAGGGCGATCGCTCCCGGCTTCCAGGAGAACAACCCGGACGTGATCGCGGCCGCGGACAGCTTCTTCGACGCGCTGACCGAGATCCCCGACCCGCGCGACGACCGCGTGGAGGACTGGCCGGCGTACCCCTTCCTGCAGCTCGAGATCGACGCCGGCGGCAGCGGGCGCCTCCGGGAGGACGGGCCGCCCGAGCACCGGATCGCGACGGCCCGCGAGGTGGTGCGCGAGGCGCGGGTCTCCGACTCCGACAGCGAGGGCGCGCGCCTCTTCAACCGCCGCTGGCAGGAAGGCGACGAGGCATGCTTCGGCGACTACGTGAAGGCGTGGTGCGAGCGGAACGCCGACGAGGCCCCTGCCTGGCTCGACGCGCTCTGCGAGCAGATGCTCGAAGGCGCGCGGTGGGAGTGGCCGTCGCTGCGCTGGGTGCTGATGCGCAGCATGGACAAGCGGGACGGGACGTTCTACGGGCCGGTGCTCACCCGCGTCCGCCGCTGGCCCGACCGGCGCATGCAGTTCGACGTCGAGTTCCAGCCGTTCGCGCTGGGCGCCGGGGGCGAGGTCGAGGTCCAGCTGCCCTCGTAGCCGCCGTCACCAGGTGCGGCGGCCGCCCAGCGTGTGGTCGTAGTCGCCGTGGATGAAGTAGCCGCGGCCCTTCGGGTAGTAGCCGACGCCGCACTCGAACGCCTGCATCACGTGCTGCTTGTGCTGGTCGAGCGAGACGCCCCTCGGGGGCGGGGTGTCCACGGCGAACCCGCGCGTGTGGGCCGAGTTCGTCGCCGACCCGTCGAGTGAGGCGTTGTACGCCCTGGTCCTGAACGCCGAGGTGACGACGATCGGCCGGCCGCCGCCGAGCTTGCGGACGCGCTCCAGCCGCGTCGCCAGGCCCTTGGCCCGCTCGCGGGCCTCCTTCTTGCTCAGGCCCTCCTGGCGCATCAGCCCCTTCACGTACTGCGTGTGCGCGTTGTCCTTGCAGGCCAGCTCCTTGACGTTGAAGTTCGGCGTCAGCTGGCCGGGGATGGCGCGCCAGGCAGGCGTGCTGCGCACCACGCGCTTGGCGATGTGGTCGCGCGGCCAGAACGGGAGCAGGATCTGCGTCAGCTCGCCGTCCAGCTCGCCGGTGGCCGGCCGGCCCGCGACGCGCTGGGCCGCCGTGACGGCGCGCCCCCACGCGGGGGAGGCCACGTTGCCGGCCTTCGGCGTCGCCGCCTCCTTCCGCAGCCGCCTGCGCAGCGCCGCGTGCTCCGGGGTGCCGTTCTTGGCGAGGTAGCGGGACAGCGCGATCTTCGAGCGGCGCACGAACACGCCGCGGTCGCCGAGCCTGGTGACCGCCGTGCGGCCGTCCAGCGGCTTGCTCGCGCCGCCGCGGCGGCGGCGTCTCGGGGGCGGGCGGTCGGGCTCCGCGTGCCGCGGCTCGCCGCGGAGCTGGGCGAGCTTCTCGTCGGCGCGCTCGTAGCGCTCGATCAGCTCGTCGCGCAGCAGCCGCCTGCGGGTCTCCAGCGCCTCGCTCTCGCGCAGCAGCTCGGGGACGGAGTACTTCTCGGGCGGGCGCTCCGTGGCGGGCGCCTGCGGCGCGGGCGCCTGCGGCGCGGGCGGCTTGGCGACGCACCTCGCCTCGGCCGCCGGCGCCGCGCGCCGGCTCGGCCGCGGGGATCTCCGGCTTGTGGATCGTCACGTCGACGAGCTGGCCGAGGCGGCCCTCGATCCGGGCCAGCGCCGCCAGCAGCGCCTTCATCTCCTCGGCGTCGGCGTCGCCCTTGCGTGCCTCGATGGCCGCCTTCTCGGCGTGCAGCGCCCGGCGGCGGCGGTGGCCGTAGGCGACCAGCCGGCGCCAGGCGCGGTCGGCCTCGTCGTCCTGCCGGTGGACCTCGCGCACCAGGCCGCCGAGCGCGCACGGCGCGCGCGGGCCGGGTGGCGGGCGCGCGGCCGTTGCGCTGCGGCCGCGGCTGCGGCTGGGCTCCGCCGGCGCGCTCCAGCGCGCGGGCGACAGCCTTCATGGTCTTCGGCCCGGCGACGCCGTCGACGGCCAGCCGGTGGTCGCGCTGGAAGTCCTTGACCGCGCGCTCGACGTCCTTGTCCACCCGTGACGGCGGCTTCGGCAGGTACGGCTTGCCGGTGGCCGGCGACTTCACGCGCGCGAGCCTGCGCGTGAGACGGCGGACGGCTTGCCCGAGTCGCCGCGGCGCACGGCGGAGCGTCGCGCCGGGCGGGCGACGGTGCCGCCGCCCTTCCCGCCGATGATCGCCTCCCACCTGCGGGCCTTGACCATGAGGTCGCGGCTGTAGGCCTCGGCCGCCGCGCCGGCGCCGTTGTAGCGGCGGGCGCCGTCGGACTCCCCGTAGCGCTTGATCAGCGCGGCGAGGTGGCTGAACCCGGTGCGCATGTTGATCTCGGGCCGCCAGCAGCCGCCGGCGGCGTCCGCGGAGTCCTGGAACTCCCACCAGGTGAGCTGGCACGGCCCGACGCCCTGCATCGACCGGTTGCGGCTGGCGAGCCGCTGGCGCTTGTACTCGGCGTAGTTGCCGTGCGTGACCGCGCCGCGGCCGCTGAAGATGCTCGGGTCGTGCCCGTAGACGTTGCGCCCGCCGCCCGACTCCTTCTCGAGCAGCGCGCACGCGAGCTCGAGGCGCAGTCCGGCGCGCCGGGCCTCGCGGATCGC
This sequence comes from uncultured Solirubrobacteraceae bacterium, assembly GCA_963723395.1. Lineage (GTDB taxonomy): Bacteria > Actinomycetota > Thermoleophilia > Solirubrobacterales > Solirubrobacteraceae > DATFQI01. The sequence continues at coordinate 264,329 of CAVRQL010000023.1, forward strand.
GACGCGCGGGGCGACGATCCCGCCGGCGCGAAGCCGCTCTACAAGCGGCGAGGGCGCCTTGGCCGGCGCGGTGCGCTGAGCGGGCATGTCACGCCTCCACCGGGTCGGGCTGGTCCGCCTCGTCGCGGGCGGCCTCGTACTCGCCCTCGAGGTCGTCCTCGTCGCTCGTCGACCTCGTCGTCGTAGGCCGTCGTCCTCGTACGCCTCGTCCTCGTACGCCTCGTCCTCGTAGTCGTCGTCGCTCGTCGTCGTCGACGACCGCGCTCGCGTCGGCTGCCGCCTGCTCGTCGGCGGCCAGCGCCTCGTGGTCGAGCGACTCCTGGTGCGCCTCGAACTTCTGGAAGCCGTGCAGCCACTGCGCCGCGGGAGCGAGCACGGCGAGCAGGCCCGCGATGAACACCGCCTGCAGCTCGCCGGAGCTCACGTTGAGGCCGACGTTGTCGGCGAGCCATGTGGCGGCGCCTCCGGCGGCGACCGCGATGACGGGGGTGAACAACGCCACGATGCGGTTGGGCGGCATGGCCCTCTCCTTGCGAGATGCCTCTACGAGCACCAGCGGTACGGCGTGCGGCTCGACCTTATGCACGCTGGTAGGAGCCGGTCAACGACCGTTGAGATACGTCGAGTGCCAGCGGTCGGCACGACTCCGCGCCGGGTCAGCACGGAGACATCCGGCGTCGGGTCGCAAAGCGGGCGCGACGCAAGATCGCGACCCGGCGCCCGCCGCGGCCGTATGGTCGCGCCGTGAAGCGGTCATACGCCGCGATCGTCGTTGGTTCCGGCTTCGGCGGCGGCATCGCCGCGTGCCGGCTGGCGGAGGCCGGGCGCAGCGTGTGTCTGCTCGAGCGCGGCCGCCGCTTCGGCCGCGACGACTTCCCGGGGCGCCCCGAGCAGGCCGGGACGCTGCTGTGGCATCCGCGCGCCAACCCCGGCGGGATGTTCGACGTCCGCGTCATGCGCGACGTCGTCGTGATCACCGCCGCGGGGGTGGGTGGCGGCTCGCTCGTCTACGCCAACGTCCAGCTCCGCGCGCCGGAGGAGGTCTTCGAGGACCGGCGCTGGCCTGCGGCGATCACGGCCGAGACGCTGGAGCCGTGGTACCGGAAGACGGAGGCGGCGCTCGACCCGCGGACCACGCCGCCGGATCCTGCGCTGCGCAAGGTGCAGGCGTTCGCGGCGGCGGGCGCCCTCGCCGGCCGCGAGGCGCGTCCGCTGCCGATCGCGGTGCACTTCGGCGCCGCTCGGGAGCACCCGTTCAGCGGCGTGCGACAGGAGGGCTGCCAGAACCTCGCGCGCTGCGACATCGGCTGCCCGGTCCACGCGAAGAACACCGTCGACATCACCTACGTCGCCCGGGCGGAGTCGCTCGGCGCGGAGGTCTTCCCGCTGCACGACGCGGTCCGGATCGACCCGCCCTCCCGGCCCGGCGGCAACTGGCGCGTCGGCTACCGGCACCTGGGCGGCGGCGACTCGGGCTCGGTCGAGGCGCCGGTCGTGATCCTCGCGGCCGGGGCGCTCGGCTCGCCTCGCCTGCTGCTCACCAACCGCCGCCGCCTGCCGGACCTCTCGCCGGCGCTCGGCACGGCCTTCTCGGGCAACGGCGACGCGCTCGGCATCGCCTTCGACGCCCGCGCGGAGGGCGTCCGCGACGCGCAGCACGACGTCGGACCGGTGATGACCAGCGCCCTCGACTACACCGGTGACCGCAAGCTGATCCTGGCCGACGGCGGCCTGCCACCCGGCTTCGGCGGGATCCTCGACGTCGCCCGCGGCGTCAACGTGATCCGCAGCTGGCGCCGGTGGCTGATGCGCCTGCGCTACCTGCTCGTCCGGCTCGGCTGGAGCGACCAGGTGATGCGCCCGAAGGAGCTCAAGCTCGAGGAGCCGTCGGCGCGGGAGACGCCCAACCGCGACGCGCTGATCTTCCTGATGTTCGGCCGCGACGCCGCCGACGGGCGCATGAAGCTGACGCCGCTCCTGCGCAAGTTCGACATCCGCTGGAGCAAGGCCGGCAGCGCGCAGCTGTTCGCAGACCTCGAGCGCACCGCCCACGAGCTCGCCGCGGCCGCCGAGGCGACGCCCTTCTACGCGCTCGACGGCGGGCCGCTGGGGCGGTTCATGACGGTCCACCCGCTGGGTGGCTGCCCGATGGGCGACGACCCCGCCCGCAGCGTGGTGGACGACGCCGGGCGCGTGCGCGGCTACTCCGGCCTGTACGTGCTCGACGGCTCGATCGTGCCGACCGCCCTCGGGGTCAACCCGTCGAAGACCATCGCCGCGCTCGCGGAGCGGGGCGTCGACTCGATGCTCGCGTCGTGAGCCGGCTCACCTGGCGCAACCACTCCCGCGACCAGACCTGCCACCCGGCGCGGATCGCGCACCCGGCGACGACCGAGGACGTCGTCGCGCTCGTGACCGAGGCGGAGGCGGAGGGGGCTCACGGTCCGCGCCGTCGGCGCCGGGCACGCGTGGTCCGACGTCGCGCTGACCGACGGCTACCTGCTCGAGACCGACCGCATGAGCGGGCTCCTCGACCTCGACGACGGCACGCTGCGAGCCGCCGCACGGGACGACCCCCGGCTGGTGCGCGTGCGCGGCGGGACGCGCGTGCGGGACCTCAACGCGCTGCTCGAGCGGCGCGGCCTCGCGCTCATCAACATGGGCGGCTACGACGCGCAGTCGATCGCCGGGGTCGTGTCGACGTCGACGCACGGCTCCGGCATCGGCTTCGGGCCGTTCCCGGACGCCGTGCGCTCGCTCGACCTCGTCGTGGCCCGCGGCGCGCGCGTGCGCGTGGAGCCCGCGGACGGCCCCACCGATCCGGCCGCGTTCGCGGCGCGCCACGGCACCTCCCGGTCGCTCGAGCAGGACGACGGCGTGTTCGCGGCGGTCGCGTGCGGGATGGGGTGCATGGGGGTCATCGACGCGCTCGTCCTCGAGGTGCGCCCCAAGTTCTGGCTGCGCGAGCGGCGCAAGGTGCGCACCTGGGAGGAGGCGCGCGGTGACCTGGCCGGCGGCGTGCTCGGCCGGCACGACCACTACGAGCTGTTCGTGAACCCGTACGCCCGCAAGGACGGGCGCCACGAGCTGCTCGTCACCACCCGCGACGAGGTGCCGGAGCCGGGGGAGGGGTCCGCGGGCGACGGGATGCGCCATCCGCTGATCGAGATCCAGTCCTCGATCCCGCTGGTGTGGGCGCTGCTGCGGCTCGTCGCCCGCTGGAGGCCGTCGCTCATGCGCACGCAGTTCGGCCGGACGCTGCGGCGCATGGAGGACGACGACTACACGCAGATCTCCTATCGCGTGTTCAACATCGGCGCCGCCAACAAGCTGCCCGCGCTCTCGATGGAGCTGGGTGTGCCGGTGGAGGGCGACACGCACCTGCGCACCGTCGACCGGATCCTGGAGGTGGCCGGCGCGTGCGCGCAGCGCGGCCGCTTCCACACGTCGCCGATCGCGCTGCGGTTCACCGCGCCGTCGGTGGCCCACGCCTCGATGATGCACGGGCGGGCCACGATGATGATCGAGCTGATCCTCGTCTCCGACACGCGCCACGGGCACGAGCTGCTCGAGGAGTACGAGCAGGCGCTGGCGGAGTTCGGCTCCCGCCCGCACTGGGGCCAGTACAACACGCTCGGCCCGGACGTCGACGCCCTCTATCCCGGATGGAATGCGTGGCTGGAGGCGTACGGCCGGTTCAACGCCACCGGCGTGTTCGACTCCGGGTTCACCGACCGGATCGGGATCAGCCGGAGGCGCTGACGAAGCCGCCGAGGTGCTTGAGGTCGACCTCCTCGCCGACCGCGTCGCCGACCGCGGCGAGGTCGGCGATGTTGTCGACCTTGTCCATCTTGCGCAGCGACGCCGCCTTCGCGCGGTCCAGCCCGAGCTTCGCGAGGCCGTCTCCGGTGAGCGTGGCGTTGTAGCGGACGTAGCGGAACAGCTTCTCGCGCCCGCCTGCCGGAGTCGCCCTCGGCGAGCTCCCTCGGGATCAGGTCCTCCAGCTCGCGGTCGATCGTCTCCCCGTAGCAGCAGCGGCCGATCACCCGGCAGTTGACGTCCTGGTCGACCGAGGCCTGCGACATCAGCGCGGACAGGGTGTTGCCCGCCGCCTCGAGCAGGTTCGTCGCGGGGTCCTCCGCCGAGTCGCCGATCACGGGAGCGCTGCCCGTGCCGATCGAGACCACCAGCAGCTTGTCCTCGCCGGTCGCCCAGGCGAGCTTGTAGGCGGGCTCCGTCGCCATGCGGAACAGCAGGAACGCGGGGTTGTTGTACGGCGTCGTCCCGCCGTCCACGAAGACGAACGACTTCTCCGGGTCGTTGTCGTCCCACGAGACGACCTCGGGCGGGAAGAACACGGGCGCCGCCGTGCTCGCGCGCACGATCTTCCAGAGCGGGATGTCGAGGTTGCAATCGGCGCGGTCAGGGTGGTTGTACTTGGCGAACGGGTTGGAGCTGATCGGCCATGCGGAGTCGGTGGTCGCGTTGCGGGTGACGATCACGAGCACGCAGCGCAGGTGCTCCGGCCGCAGGGTGGTGTCCTCGACGAAGGTGTCCTTGAGCGTCGTCGCCAGCCCTCCCTCGCCGTAGAGCGTCTGCCAGCGGTTCCACAGCTTGCGCCGCGCGAACGCGGTGCGGCCGAAGCGCCCGTAGAACTCGGAGATCTCGCCGACCGACATGCCGCGCGCCAGGCCCGCCGCGATGATCGCTCCGGTGCTCGTGCCGCCGATGAGGTCGAAGTAGTCGCAGAGCCGGAAGTCGTCGCTGCCGCCGGCCTCGCTGTCACGCAGCTTCTGCTCGAGCGCCTCCAGCACGCCGAGCGTGATGACGCCCCGTATGCCGCCGCCGTCCAGCGCGAGGATGCGATGCGGCCGCTGCACGTCGCGATAGCGGTCCGCCAGGTGGCCCCACAGCGCCCACTGGTCCTGCGCCGTACCCGTCACGTCACCCTCCCGTGCGTTGGCTCGTGAGCGATCCTCGTCGCCGCCGCTCGCACCCGTCAAGGGCCGTTCGGGCAGCCCGCCGATTGACCCGGCCCTCGTCCGGTGGTTGGATCGGCGTGGGATCGAGATGGATGCGTTCATCAGCCATTCGTCCCGCGACGCGGCAGTCGCCCGGCCGCTCGAGCGCGAGCTCGAGGCGATGGGCCTCGACGTCTGGCTCGACGACTCGGAGATCCGCGTGGGAGCGCTCCTGCGCGCGGAGCTGCAGACGGCCATCGCCGGCTGCACGGCGCTCGTCCTGCTGTGGTCGGCGGACGCCGCGCAGTCGCGCTGGGTGGCGTCCGAGTGGCTGACGGCCGTCCACTCCGACCGGCCCGTGCTCGCGCTGCTCGCTCGACGACGCGCCGCTGCCGCAGTGCCTGGGCTCGACGGTCTACCTCGATTCGCGGCTGGACGGCGACGCGCTCGCCGAGCGCGTCGCCCGTGCGATCCGCGCCTCGGAGGGGCAGCGCCCGGCACTGCCGCCGGTGATGCGCCATGCCTCCGCCGAGCTGGAGGATGCGATCGACTACGATCGTCGCCGGCCAGGGCGCGGTCACCGACGCGCTGGGTCGCGAGGACCTCGGCGCGGCGGCCGAGCTGCAGGCCCTCGTGGACTCAGGTCATGTCCCAGGCGCGCCGCGTATGGCCGCTGGACCCGATGATCGTCAACCTCGACGGCTACCACCACAAGAACGCCTACCTGGTGCTCCACTGGGACGCGATCCAGGCGGGGCGGGCGCCCGCGGACCCGCTGCTGACGCGGGCCGAGCAGCGGTTCTTCGAGACGCTGGGGATCGATCCCTACGACCCCTCGGCGCTGAACGGCCTCGGCAGCGTCCTCATCAACGAGCGCGAGCTGGACGCCGCGGAGTTCTTCATCCTCGCGGCGATCGGCGCGGCGCGGCGCCTCGGGATGGACACCTACCCGGCGGCCGAGCACGACCTGGCGCTGGTCCGGCGCTTCAAGCCCTGACGCGGGCGAGCACGTCGGCGAGCGAGTCGCTCGCCAGCACGAGGCGGGCCGGCGCGCCGTCCGAGCAGGACCACCGCACGAGGCGGATCTCCCCGTCGGCGAGCTCGAGGCCCGTGACGTCACCGTCGCCATAGGAGCAGCAGCCCGTGTTGAAGTAGCACGGCGGCACCACGGGCGTCGGCGGGTCCAGCCGGCGCTCCTCGGCCCGCGCGTACTCGTACTCGGAGCGCAGGGCCGCCGCCTTCTCGCGGTCGACGGGCGGCGACGCCCGCAGGGCGGCGAGCTCGCGCTCGATCTCCGCGGACGAGCGGGCGACCTTGGGCGCCGGCGCGCTGTCGGCGAACACCGGGCGGTGCGTGTGACCGGTGATCAGCACGGGCCGCTCGGCGTGCGCGCCCGCCCAGCCGAACATCGCCGCCTCGTGGCTGGCGCGCAGCTCCCAGTCGCGTGACGGGCGGGTGGAGGGCAGGTCCAGCTTGCGCTGCAGCGGGCGCCAGAGGAACCGCACGACGAGCCGGGAGAACCAGCCGAACTTGTCGCTGTCGGCCGTGCCCTGGTGGCCGTGGGCGAGGAACAGCAGGCCGGTCGCGCCGTCGCCGGTCCGCACGCGCACCTTCTGGGCCTCCAGCACGCGAAGGTCGTCGAAGCCGATGCGGTGCAGGTGCTTCTCGACCTCGCCCTCGTGGCGCCACGCGTCGTCGTGGTTGCCGAAGAACCGCACGTAGCGCCCGGCCTCGTGGAACTCCCGCTCGAGCGAGAGCGTGTGCTCGTACTCCTTCAGCACCTTCTCGGGCGTGCACTCCCACAGCTCCTCGACGTCGCCGAGGGTCACGAGCGTGTACTCGCGCTCGAGGTAGGCCGCCAGCGCCGCGTTGTAGGTGCGCTCGCAGCGGCGGAAGTCGTCCGCGCCGTCGCGCTCGCCCTTGTGGTGGTCGGAGAACACGATCCAGCGGAGGTCCGCGACGTCGACGTCGACCGGGTCCCCCGCGGCCTCGAACGCCTTCGTCAGCCCGCGCTCGATCGCCTTGCGGTACTGCTTCTGCTTCCGGTCGGAGGCCACTTCACCCCCGACGGTAACCTCATCCCGAGTTCAAGTGAAGGTCTATCTCTCCTCAACGCTCGAGGACCTTCGCGAGCATCGCGCCACCGTGGCGACCAGCTTGCGCAGCATGGGTCACGACGTCCTGGGGATGGAGCAGTACTCCGCCGAGGACATCCGGCCGCTCGAGCGCTGCCTGCGGGACGTGCGGTCCTCCGACGTCTACGTGGTGATCGCGGCGTGGCGCTACGGCTTCGTCCCGAACGAAGCGAGCAACAAGAAGGCCAAGCGGTCGATCACCGAGCTCGAGTACGAGGAGGCGGTGGAGCACAAGATCGCGGTCCTGTCCTTCCTGCTCGATCCGGGCGCGCCGTGGGCGCCCAGCGCCATGGACGCGTTCGGCCCACGCGGCGCGAAGGAGGTCACGGCGTTCCGTCAGCGGCTCGGCGAGGAGCGCCTCTCGGGCATGTTCACCACGCCCGACAATCTGGCGCGCCAGGTCGCCGCGTCGATCGCGGCCAAGGGCCTCACGAGGAACCTGACCGACCGGGCGCTCCACCAGGCGGACGTGGCGGCGCGGATGCGGCCGTTCGCCAAGGGTGATCCGGCGGCGCTCGACAGCGCCATCCCGACCATCATCGACATGATCGCGGGCGCCCGGAACGACGCGGCGATGCCGCTCGAGCTGCGTCCCCCGGGGTGGTGGTCCACGCGGCTGTACCTGATGGCGGCCCTGACGGAGCGGCTGACGGACGTCCGTCAGCTCGTGTTCACCGACGGCGGGCGCTTCGCCGGCATGGCCAGCCCGAGATCGGTGCGCGAGGGGTTGTGTGCGGCGTTCCCGCAGCTGGCGGCCTTCCACTCCGCGATGAACGTGCCGGTCGCTCCGCCGGCGGTCGTCCCGCCGCCACAGGCGATGGCGGACGACGTGGAGCGCGAGACGCACCGATGGGCCGAGCGTTGGCGGCAGAACATGCAGCAGGAGGGCGGCGTCAAGGTCGACGTGCGGCGCTCGCTGCTGCTGCGCTGGCTCGGCGACCGGCTCGTCACGCGCTGCATCGAGGCGGGGCGCGAGCTGACGGTGCTGGACGTGCAGCAGATCGTCGACTCCCCGATCGCCGACGTGCCGATCGAGCGCCCGCCGCCCATCGCCGCGGGCGCGACCGGCCCGCCCGACCCGGACGCGCGCGAGATCGTAATCGTCTCGCGCGACGCGTTCGCGGTGCAGCTGGCGCGTCAGTGGGTTCGCGCGGAGCTGCCGCGCATGCACTCGGCGTGACGGCGGGCGCTACGCCGCCGTCACCTCGAAGCTCGCCGCGAGCTCCGCGCGCGAGTCGCCGCCCACCCAGACGTCGAACGTGGAGGCGTCGACCACCCAGTCGCGCGCGGCCGCGTTCCAGTAGCGCAGCTCGGCCGGGCCGAGCGCGAAGCTGACGGTCCGCGTCTCGCCGGCCGCGAGGCCGATCCGCCGGAAGCCCTTCAGCTCGCGGACCGGGCGCGACGCCGTGCCGTGGCGCTGGTGGATGTAGAGCTGCACCACCTCGTCGGCCTCGCGCCCGCCGGCGTTGGTGACGTCCACCGACACGGTCAGCGTGCCGTCCGGGGCGATCGCGTCGCTGTCGAGCGCGAGGCCGCCGTACTCGAAGCGCGTGTAGGCGAGCCCGTGGCCGAACGGGAACAGCGGCGTGCTCTCCTCGTCCCAGTAGCGCCGCCACTGGTTCTCGGGCTCGTGCGAGGTGGTGTGCGAGTAGACGATCGGCACCTGGCCGACGGTCCTCGGCCACGTGAACGGCAGCTTGCCGCCGGGGGAGACGTCGCCGAACAGGAGGTTGGCGACCGCGGCGCCGCCCTGGGTGCCGGGGTACCAGACATCGAGGATCGCGGGCACGTGCTCTGCCGCCCAGCGCAGGTCGAGCGGCCGGCCGTTCATGACGAGCAGCACGACGGGCGTGCCGGTCTCCACCACGGCCTGCAGCAGCTCGAGCTGGCGGCCCGGCAGCTCGAGCGAGGAGCGCGAGGCGGCCTCGCCGATCATGTTCTGCCACTCGCCGGCCACGACCACCGCGACGTCGGCGCCGCGCGCCAGCTCCACCGCGCGCCGCAGCTCGGCCTCGTCGTCGAACCCCTCCGGGTCCTCGGGCGCGTTGCCCGGGAACATGTCGAACATCGACTGGTACACCCGCTGGGCGGGGCGCACGCCGGGGGCGTACTCGACGCGTGCCGCCGGCCCGGGTCCGGATGCCGTCGAGCACGGTCACGGTCTCGTCGAGGTCGAAGTCGAAGCACCAGGGCCCGAGCGTGTCGCGCTTGGAGTCGGCGAGCGGGCCGACCACGGCGATCGAGCGCCCGTCCGCGGCGTCGAGCGGGAGCAGGTCGCGCTCGTTGCGCAGCAGCACCGCCGAGCGCTCCGCGGCGACCCGTGCCACGTCTCGATGGCCGGGATCGCCGAGCACCTCGCGCGCGCGGTCCTCGTCCACGTAGGGCTCGTCGAACAGCCCCGCGCGCAGCTTCGCCTCGAGCACCCGGCGCACGCTCGCGTCGAGCGCCTCCTCGCTCGCCGCGCCGGCTCCACCGCTCGGGAAGCTGCGCGTACGCGGGGTCGGCGATCGCCATCTCCATGTCGACACCGGCCTCCAGCGCGCGCGCCGCGGCGTCGGCGAGGTCGGCGGCGAAGCCGTGCGTCGCCAGGTTGCGCACCGCGTTGGCGTCGCTCACCGCGAACCCCTCGAAACCCAGCGCGCCGCGCAGCACGTCGGTGAACAGCCAGCGGTTGCCGGTCGCGGGGATGCCGTTGAGGTCCATGTAGGCCGTCATGACGTTGCCGGCGCCCGCCTCGATCGCCGCCGCGAACGGCGGGAAGTAGACGTTCCAGAGCTGGGAGTCGGACACGTCGGCCTCGTCGTAGTCGCGCCCGCCGACCGCGGCGCCGTAGCCGGCGAAGTGCTTGGGGCCGGCGATCACGCGCTCGGGCGTGCCGAGCGCCGGGCCCTGGAAGCCGCGCACCTGGGCGGCGGCGACGGCGGAGCCGAGGAACGGGTCCTCGCCGGCGCCCTCGATCATGCGCCCCCAGCGCGGATCGCGGGCGACGTCGACCATCGGCGCGAACGTCCAGTGGATGCCGGCGGCGCGGGCCTCGCGCGCGGCGACGGCCTGCCCGCGCTCGATCGTGTCCGGGTCCCACGAGGCCGCCATCGCGATCGGCACCGGGAGGATCGTCCGCAGCCCGTGGATCACGTCGAAGCCGAACAGCGCGGGGATGCCGTGGCGGTTGCCCTCGATCGCCAGCCGCTGGAGGCGGTTGATCTGCGCCGGGTCGGTGACGAACAGCAGCGACCCCGCCTCGCCGCGGCCCAGCACCGCCTCGACCGTGGACGCCTCGGAGGGGAGGCCGCCGACGCTCAGCTCCTCGTCGCGCTCCTGCAGGGAGCCGAAGTAGAAGTACTGGCTGAGCTGGCCGGCCTTCTCCGCGACCGTCATCGCGGCGAGAAGCTCCGCCGCCCGCTCCCGGATCTCCGTCTCCCTGTCGGCCATCGCGCGGCGGATGATGTCAGCGCAGGAACTCGAGCAGCGCCGCGAGGGTCTCCTCGGGCGCCTCCTCGGGGAGGTGGTGCCCGCACGGCAGCGCTGCGCCGCGCACGTCGCTCGCCCAGTCTCCCAGATCGCGAGCACGTCGTGGCGGGCGATGGCGCCCGTCTCGCCCCACAGCGCGAGCACCGGGCAGGCGATCCGGCGCGTGCCGCGATCGGCCTCGTCGAGGTCGTTGTCGAACGTCGCGCCGGCGCGGTAGTCCTCGCAGATCGCGTGGATCACCCCCGGGTCGCGCAGGCAGCGCTCGTACTCGGCGAGCGCCTCGGGCGCGAACAGCTCGCGCCGCGTGGAGAAGTAGAAGCCCTCGGGATCGGCGGCGAGCAGCCGCTCGGGCAGGTCGTACGGCTGGGCCAGGAAGAACCAGTGCCAGGCCCCCAGCGCCATCCGCATGTTCGTCCGCCGGTACATCTCCGCCGTGGGGATCACGTCGAGCACCGCCAGCCGCTCGACGCGGTCGGGGTGGTCGAGCGCCATCCGGTAGGCGACGCGCGCGCCGCGGTCGTGCCCGGCCACCGCGAAGCGCTCGAAGCCGAGCTCGGCCATCACGGCCACCTGGTCGCGCGCCATCGCCCGCTTCGAGTACGGCTCGTGGTCGGGCGCCGTCTCCGGCTTGGAGCTGTCGCCGTAGCCGCGCAGGTCGGTCGCCACCACGGTGAACTCGCGCGCCAGCGCGGGCGCGACCAGGTGCCACATCGCGTGCGTCTGCGGATAGCCGTGCAGCAGGAGCAGCGGCGGCCCGCTGCCGCCGCGCCGCACGCGGATCACCGCCTCGCCGGCGTCGACGTCGGCGGTCTCGAACCCCTCGAGCATCAGAGGCCGTAGAGCGCCGCGGCGTTGCCGGCGAGGATCGCCTGCCGCCCGGCCTCGTCGAGCAGGTCGAGCAGCGGCTCGATCCCGCCGCCGTGCCGGTGCGGGTGGTCGCTCGCGTACATGAGCAGCTCGGTGACCGGCATCAGGTCGGGGATGCGGGCGAGGACGGCCGGGTCGGCCGGCAGCTGCGCGGGCGCGGTGGTGAGGCGGAAGTGCGCGTGCGACGTACTCCGACGGCGGCTGCTTGACCCACGGGACCTCGCGCCACACGCCCTTCCAGTCCTTGTCGAAGCGCCACAGCAGGAACGGCAGCCACGCGAACCCGCACTCCAGCAGCGCGACCCGCAGCGCGGGGAACCGCTCGAACACGCCCTCGGAGACGAGGCTGGTGACGTGCGCCTGGACGACGATCTGCGAGTTGCTCGCGTAGTCCTCGAGGTAGGAGTGCGTGAACCCGCTGGCGGTCGGCGCGTTGCCGACGCGCCCCCACGCGTGCAGGCCGACCACGAGCCCGTGCCGCTCGGCCGCCTCCCAGACGCGGTGGTAGCGCGGGTTGCCGTACGGCGCCTCGGTGCGGATCGGCAGCAGCACCTGCACGAACCCGGGGTGCCCGCCGAGCCGCTCGATCTCCGCCACCGCGGCGTCCGGGTCCAGCGTCGGCAGCACGAGGCTCCCGCGCAGGCGCTCGTCGCGCTCCAGGAACTCGGTGCGCATCCAGTCGTTGACGCCCGAGCACAGCGCCGCCTCGTAGTAGGCGTTGCGGCTCGTGTCGAACGGCGTGATGCAGGTGAGGATCGCGGTGTCCGCGCCGCCGTCGGGGCAGCTCCTCGAGCGCGGCCGGGACGCGGCGCCGCGAGCGCCGCCGGCGGGTAGGTCCCGTTCATGGCGGGGGAGAGGCGCAGCTCCGCGTTGGCGACGTAGTCCGCCCAGTAGGCGTCCATGTGCTCGAGCAGCGGCTCGACCGACGCCGGCGCCACGTGGACGTCGCAGTCGATCATCGCGAGCCCGTAGAGGGAGCAGGCGTTGGCGGCGAGGATCTTCCGCTTGACCTCCTTGGACAGCGAGCGCGGGAGCGCCTGGCCGGGCGCGTCGAAGTCCCAGTGCGGATAGTCGGTGGAGAACATGATCCGGTCGCCCATGCCGAGCGCCTCGAAGGCGAACGCCAGGTGCTCGGGGTCGCTCGGGCTCCTCGATCGGCTGCGTGGAGAACCAGAAGTGCTCGCGCAGCAGCTCGGACGGGGTGCGCTGCATGCCGGTGGTGAGCTGCTCCCCGAACGTCGCGGCGGCGTCGTCGAGCGCCCAGCACATCGCCGCCGCCCACGCGATCCCGCACTCGACCGAGACGATCTGCAGCCCGGGGATCTCCTCGAACACGCCGGAGCAGATCAGCGACATCGCCTGCATCGCCATCGTGTTGCCGTTCCACACGTGCATCTCGAGGTAGTAGGAGGGCCAGCCCGCGCCGCGGTGCATCTCGGCGCCGCCGGTGTGCAGCGCGACCGGCAGCCCCGCCTCCGCCGCGGCGCGCAGGATCGGCCAGTACTTGCGGTTGCCGAGCCCCTGCTCGGCGGTGCCGGGGAGCAGGACCTGCACGAAGCGCGGGTCGCCCGCCAGGCGCTCGATCTCGCGCACGGCGAGCTCGGGGTGCTCGTGCGGCGGGCAGATCGAGCCCCGCAGCCGCGGCTCCTCGGCCAGCCACTCGTCGCGGATCCAGTCGTTGAGCGCCCGGCACAGCTCGGCCGCGAACTCCGGCGCCTCGCCGCCGAAGCTCTGGGCCTGCATCGGCGTGAGCACCGCGAAGTCGATGCCGTGCTCGTCGAGGTGCTGGCGCTGCACGAGCCCGAGGTCGCTTCCGGGGAAGCCCTGCTCGGGCCGCGCGTCGACGCGGAAGCCGCCGTTGCGCATCCGCGGGAACATCGCGTACGCGCCGGCGATGCGCGGGCCGAACTCGTCGAAGTGCGCGCGCGCCCCGCGCTCAGGCGCTCCCGCAGCGACGCGGGCATCATCGTCGGGTGCACGTCGACGTCGACCAGCGTGACCGGCCGCTCCTGCGCGGCGTCCGCCGGCTCCGCGCTAGACGTCGACGACGACATAGTCCTCCTCGACGTAGACCGAGAAGGTCTCGGCCACGTAGGGCCCGGGCTCGCGGCCGGCCGCCGCGCGCGCCTCGCGCGAGCTGCGAGCCGCCGCGCGACCGCGACGTCGTAGGCCTTCACCCGCGTCTCGCCCGGCCCCATGAACGACTGGCCCGTCTCGAGGTCGTACTCCCAGCCGTGCCACGGGCAGGCCACCAGCCGCGGCGGGCCCTCCATGCGCACCTGGCCGGGGCCGTTCGCCACCGCCCACGCCGACAGCCGTCCCTCGCACAGCGGGCCGCCCTGGTGGGGGCAGCGGTTGCGGATCGCGAAGAAGTCGTCCTCGACCCGGAACACGCCGATCGAGCGCGCGCCCGCCTTGACGATCCGGCGCTCGCCGGGCTGGAAGTCCTCCACGCGCGCGACGACGACCTTCACGCCACGCCTCGCCGGTAGAAGCCGGTGGCGTTGCCGCGCAGGATCGCCTCACGTCGTCCGGGCCGAGGTCGCGCAGCAGCCGTCCGCCGGACGCGCCGTGGTCGTGCGGGGCGTCGCTGGCGTACAGGAGCAGTTCGCTGCCGACCATCTCGAGCACCTGGGCGACCTCCGCCGGTCGGGCGGCAGGTGCGCCGGGCGCGGTGGTGAACCGGACGTGCCGGCGGACGTAGGCCGACGGGCGGCTCCTTGACCCACGGCACCTCGCGCCACACGCCCTTCCAGTCCTTGTCGAAGCGCCACAGCAGCGTGGGCAGCCAGGTGAACCCGCACTCCGCGAACACCACCCCGAGGTCGGGGAAGCGCGCGAACACGCCCTCGGCGACCAGGCTGATCAGCTGGGCCTCCGCGATGTGGGCGTTGGAGACGTAGTCCTCCAGGTACGTCGTGGTCAGCCCGGTCGTGCTCGGCGCCGTGCCCGCGCGGCCCCACGCGTGCAGCGCGATGCGCAGGCCGTGGCGGTCGGCCGCCTCGTAGAGCGGGTGGTAGAGGCGGTTGCCGTACGGCACGTCGGAGCGCACCGGCAGCAGCACCTGGACGAACCGCTCGTCGCCGGCCAGCCGCTCGATCTCCTCGACCGCCGCGGGGATGTCGAGCGTGGAGACCACCAGGCTCGCGCGCAGGCGCTCGTCGCGGGCCAGCCACTCGTCGCGCAGCCAGTCGTTGACCGCGGTGGCGACCGCGGCGGCGTAGTGCGGGTTGCGGTGCACGCCGTCGAGCACGACGCAGCTCAGCACCGCGCGCCGCGTCGCGTCGCGGTCGAGCAGCGGCGCGAGCTCCTCGTAGGCGGCGGGCGCCGCCGCGCCGGTCGTCGCCACGCCCGCCGGATAGGCGAGGTCGGCGATCCGGATCGTCGCGTCGTCGATGTAGGAGCGCCAGTAGTCGTCGAGGTGGGGCTCCAGGACCTCCATCGAGGCGGGCGCGACGTGGACGTCGCAGTCGATGGCGTCAGACATCGCGCACCCGCGGCAGGCCGTAGAGGTCGATGGCGGTGCCGTGCAGCACCTTGGCCCGCAGCTCCTTCGTCATCCCGCGCGGCAGCGCCTGCGTCGGCGAGTCGAAGTCCCAGTGCGGGTAGTCGGTGGCGAACATCAGCCGGTCCTCGAGCCGCGCGTGCTCGACCACCTGGAGGAAGTGCGCCGGATCGCCCGGCTCCTCCATCGGCTGGGTGTCGTACCAGACGTGGTCGTCGATGTACTCCGACGGCAGGCGGTCGAGCTGCGGGGTCTCGTCGCGCAGCTGCGACCACGCCTCGTCCAGCCGCCAGCGCAGCGGCGCCGACCACAGCGCGCCGCCCTCGGTGAGCACGACCTTGAGGTCCGGGATGGCCGCGAACGCGCCCTCGCAGACCAGGCTCGTGAGCAGGACCTGCATGACGACGCCGTAGGCCGTGTGCTCCTCGAGGTAGAAGGACGGCCATCCGGTGCCGCGGTGCCCCGTGTAGCCGCCCGTGTGGAACGCGACGGGCAGCCCGCGCTCGGCGGCGGCCTCGTAGATCGGCCAGTACTTGCGCGAGCCGAACGGCTCCTGGCCGCCGGCGGGGAACAGGACCTGGACGAACCGGGGATCGTCGGCGCGCCGCTCGATCTCGGCCACCGCGAGGTCCGGGTGGTCGTGGGGGACGCAGATCGAGGACCGCAGGCGGTCGTCGCGATCCAGCCACTCCTCGACCAGCCAGTCGTTGATCGCCCGGTTGAAGTCGGCCGCGAAGCCGGGCGGGTCGTAGCCCGTGTCCTGGCCGTTGAGGCACAGCAGGATCCCGAAGTCGACGCCGTGCTCGTCGAGCAGCTGCTCGCGCAGGAGCTCGTAGCTCGCTGCCGGGCATGCCGCCCTCCGGCCACGAGTCCGCGCGCATGCCCTTGTTGCGCGGCCGCGGGTAGAGGTCGGTCACGTGCGGCGCGCGCCGGCCGTAGCGCTCGAGGTGCCGCGCCCAGCGCTCGCTCAGCCGCCGCTGTCCCTCCGCGGGCGGCATGACCGGGTGGATGTCGCAGTCCACGAGCGTGACCGCCTTGGCGCCCTCCGCGGGCGCGGACTGCACCTCGAGCCGGCTCACAGCAGCGACGGCGAGAGGTTCTTCGAGACGTCGACGTCCGCCTTGGCGGCCTTGATCTCGACCGCCGAGTCGTAGGTGGCCGTCCACTTCTCCGGGTCCGTCTTGAGCAGCTCGCCCTTGCCGTCCTTGGTCCACGAGGTGACGAGGAAGTCGATCCACGAGCTCGCGACCTAGTCGTCCTCGAGCTCGGCGAAGTCGTACTTCGCGCGCAGCTTCTTGATCGTGTCCGCGTAGCCGTTGGGCTTGTCGGCGATGACCTGCTCCATCGCGCCCTTGACCGCCTTCAGGTAGGGGACGATCGTGTCCTTCTTCTCGGCCAGCGACTTCGTCGAGGCGATGTAGTTCTCCCCGTCGTCGACGAAGTCCGAGGTCAGCATGAACGTCGCGTCGGGCTGCGACTGGCGGAACTGCTCGATCTGGGTCGCGCCGATGACGAACCCGGCGATGCGGCCCTTCTTGATCAGCTCGAACGTGCCCGGCGTGAAGCCGGTGACCTGGCGCGGCACGTCCTCCGGCGTGAGGCCGCTGGAGGCGATCAGGAGGTCGAGCGTCGTCTCGCTCGTGCCGCCCTCGGACGGGATCCCGATCCGCTTGCCCTCGAGGTCCTCGGGCTTGGTGAGCGGCTCCTTCTTGTCGGACACGATCGCCAGCGGCGACCGGCGCGTCGTGAACGCCACGGCGGTGATCGGCGCGGCGCGGTTGGCGATCGCGATCAGCGACTCGATGCGCCCGCAGCGCACCAGCAGCGCCGTGCCGCTGAGCACGGCCTGGATGGCCGGGGCCGAGCCGCGCGCCGTCTCGACCTTCACCGACACGCCCTGCTTCTCGAAGAAGCCGTCGATGCCGGCGATGTACTCGGCGACGTAGCCGAGCTGCGGCGGCAGGATGTTCACGACGGTCGCGCTCTTGGAGCCCGCGCCGCTGTCGAGCTGCCCGCGCTGGACCCGCCGCCGGCGGACGACTCGTCCCCGCACGCCGCCAGCAGCACGCTCCCGCCGCTCAGCGCGGCGAGCGCGCCGGCGCCGCGGCCGATGAAGCTCCGCGCGCGTCTCGTAGCCCCACCGCGTGTCGCCGTCCTCCCGTCAGCATCACGCGTCCTCCCCCTGTCGCCTCACGTGCTCGCCTTCGTGTTGTCGATCGCCGAGTCGTGCCACGGGATCAGGAAGCGCTTCAGCGCGACCACGGCGAGGTACAGCAGGAACCCGAACAGCGTGAGCACGAGGATCACCGCGAACAGCGTCTCCGCCTCGAGGTTGTTCAGGCTCGTCACGATCCGGTAGCCGAGGCCCTGGTCGCCGCCGAGGTACTCGCCGACGACCGCGCCGACCACGGCGAACACGATCCCCACCTCCATCCCCGCGAGGATGTAGGGCAGCGTGCTCGGGTACTCGAGGCGGCGGAACATCTGCCACCGCGCTGGCGTTCAGGCTGCGCATCACGTCGCGCTGGCCCGCGTCCACCGAGCGGACGCCCAGGATCACGTTCAGCAGGATCGGGAAGAACGACAGCAGCGCGACGATGATGATCTTCGACGTGATCCCGAAGCCGAACCAGATGATGAACAGCGGGATCAGCGCGACCTTCGGCACGACCTGGGACGCCACGATCACCGGGCGCAGCGCCTGCTCGAGCCACACGACGCGGCCCAGCAGCGTGCCGAGGCTGATGCCGAGCACGAGCGCGATCCCGAAGCCGACGAGCGTCTCGGTCAGCGTCACCCGGACGTCGGACCAGAAGCCGTCGGAGCGGACCAGGTCGCCGATGCCGCCGAGCACGTCCTCGGGCTGGGGCAGCACGAACGGCGACACGTCGAAGACGGCGATCACGAGCTTCCAGATCGATGACGATCACGACGAGCGCGATCGCCGTGCAGATCCACGGGAGGTACTTGCTGCTCATTCGCTCACCCCTCCCGCGCGCTCGACGCGCTCCTCGTCCTCGATGAGCTGGCGGCGCAGCGCGACCACCTTGTCCTGGAAGCCGGGCTCGGCGGTGGCCTCGAGCGGGCGCGGGCGCGCGGACTCGACGTGCGTGATCGAGCGGATCCGCCCGGGCCGCGCCGAGAGCAGCACGACGCGGTCGGCGAGGAACACGGCCTCGGCGATCGAGTGCGTGACGAGCACGACCGTCGCGCCGGTGGCGCCGGCGATGCGCTGGAGCTCCATGTTCATCTTGTCCCGCGTCATCGCGTCGAGCGCGCCGAACGGCTCGTCCATCAGCAGGATCTCGGGGTCGTAGCTGAGCGCCCGGGCGATCGCGACGCGCTGGCGCATGCCGCCCGAGAGCTCGCGCGGCAGCGCCTTCTCGAAGCCCTGCAGGCCGACGAGCTCGCCGAGCTCGTGCGCGCGCCGGCGGCGCTCCTTGCGGTCGACCTTGCGCAGCAGGAGCGGCAGCCCGATGTTGTCCTCGACCGTGTACCAGGGGAACAGGTGCGCGTCCTGGAAGACGAGGCCGAGCTTGCGCAGCGCGTCGTCGTCGCGGCGGTCGCCGCTCCAGAGCGGGCGGCTGCGCCGACCGTCACCTCGCCGCTGGTGGGCTTGATCAGGCCGGCGAGGATCCGCAGCATGGTCGTCTTCCCGCAGCCCGACTGGCCGACGAGGGCGACGAACTCCTGGGCGCGGATCCCGAGGTCGATGTCCTCGAGCGCCAGCGTCTCGCGGTCGCGCGTCCGGTAGCGCTGGGTGACGCCGCGCAGCTCGATCTCGGCCTCGCCCTCGGGGAGCGCTCCGCTGACGGGCGAGTCAGGCTCCGCTCCGCCTCGAGCATGCGAGGTCCCGCGCGCGTTTCTACGCGCGCGTCAACGTTCGCCTGAGTCCCCATGCCGACGGTCTCCCTCCAGTCGTCTCGCGAGGTCCTGGGCCGCCGACTCCCGTTCGGGCGGCCCGCGCATCGGATCTCGCGCTGCCTGGGTTGCGTACCCCGTTCGCGCAGAACCTGCGCCTCGGATCCCAACCACCTCCGAGGGTATGGCCGAACGGGCGGCGAACCCCTCCCGATCGGGGAGTCCCACCTGACCGAGCAGGCAGCATGATGCTCTGATCGGGGAGGATCGAGGGGGTCATGGGGGTTCGGGCAACCAGCGGGTACGGCGCCGTCCAGCGGGCGATCGACGAGGAGCGCTGCGTCGTGCTCGACGGCGGGGTGGCCACCGAGTTGCCGCACCGGCACGGGCAGGACGAGGAGCGGCCTGTGGGGGATCGAGGCGCTGGCCTCCAGCCCGGCCGCGGTCCTCGACGTCCACCAGCGCTACGTGGCGCCGGCGTGGGCGTGCTCACCACGAACACCTGGGGGCTGCCGACCGCGCTGGCCGGTGACGGCCAGATCACCGACGACCTCCACCGCCCCGTGCACTGGATGGAGGTGGCGCGGCGCGGCGTGCGGGTGGCGCGCCAGGCGATCGCCGAGGGCGGCCGCGAGGGCGAGTGCGCGGTGGCGTTCGCGCTCAACGGCGACCTCGACGGGCCGGACGGGGCGGAGAACGTCTCGCTGCTGCGGCGCGCGCTGGCCGACGACCCGCCCGACCTGTTCGTGGTCGAGACGCTGTCGGTCGTGCGCCCGTCGCTGTTCGCGGTGGTCGGGGCGATGCTCGAGACGTCGGTGCCCGTGTGGCTCTCCTTCCGCCGCTGCCGCCACGGGCTGTGCGGCGTCTACGGCCAGCACTGGGGCGGCCCGGAGGGCGACGCGTTCGGGCGCGCGGCGCGCCGCTTCGAGGACATGGGGCTGGCGGCGCTGCTGGTGAACTGCATCCCGCCCGACCACGTCGACGGCATGGTCAGCTACCTGCGCGACTTCACCGACCTGCCGCTCGGCGCCTATCCCAACCTCGGCTACTACACGAACGCGGCTGGCGGTTCGAGAGCGAGATCGCGCGGCGACGACTACGCCGAGATGGCGCTGCGGTGGCGGGCCGAGGGCGCCCAGATCATCGGCGGCTGCTGCGGCACGCGGCCCGAGCACATCGCCGCGGCCGCCGACGCGCTCAGCGGCACCCGGCCGGGGCGGGAGCGCCACGGCGAGCGCTCGCGAACCGGCGAGGAGCCGCGCCGTCGCCCCCGCCCCGCGCCTGGGCGGACCGCCGCGGGCCGGCCGCTGCACCCGCTCGCCGTTCCCGCGGATCGCCAAGCACCCGGGCGTCGCGCCGTCGATCCCCGGCACGCACCTGCTGTGGCGCCACCTGTTCGAGGAAGGGACGGGCGCCCACCAGCGCTGCCTGGACATCGGCAGCGGGCCGGGCCTGCACGCGGCGCAGCTCGCGCTCAACGGCGCCGTGCACGTGCACGCGCTCGACGTCGACGAGCGCGCGGTCGCGAACACGCTCGACAACGCGTTCCGCAACGGCGTCTCCGAGCGCGTGAGCGGCGAGACCGCCGACCTCTACCCGTGGGTCCCGAACGAGCGCTACGAGCTGATCGTCGCCAACCTCCCGCAGGTCCCCGCCGACCCGGCGGCCACGGCGTCCTCGCACCGGCCGACCGACTACTGGGGCCGCGGCCTGGTCGACCAGGTGATCGCCAAGCTGCCGCACGCGCTCGCCGAGGAGGGCGTCGCGCTGGTGACCGTGACCTCGCTGCTGTCGCAGGCGCGCACCAGCGAGCTGCTGGCCGGCGCTCGGCCTGCAGGAGGAGATCGTGGCGTGGGAGCTGCAGGAGCTGCCCGCGCCGTACCTCCAGCACGAGGAGCACGTCGCGCCACATCGAGGAGCTCAGCGACGCCTACCAGCTGGACTTCGGCGGCGAGCCGGTGCTCGTGACCTACCTGCTCGAGATCCGCCGCGCGAACGGCCGCGACAACGACGCGCCGCCGTGGTCGACCTGACCGCGGTCCTCCCGCGGCTCAGCGAGCTCGGCCCGCCGAGCGAGCTCCGCCACCGCGCGCCCGGCGAGGCGGCGAGCGCGCTCGACCTGGACCGCGTGCTGCTGTCGAGCATCCACCACGGCGAGCTGACCGCCGACGCGCTGCACGTCCCGGAGGGCGGCGACGCGCTGCTGGCGACGCTGCGCGAGCCGCCGGTCGCGCTCGAGTACCCGCTGATCGAGGGCGAGATCATGCGGCGCCGCCGGGCGCAGGTCGTCAGCGGCGACCGAGCACAGCGCGTTCGCGGAGGCGATGGGCTGGACGGAGTACGTCGCCGCGCCGATCGTGCT
This sequence comes from uncultured Solirubrobacteraceae bacterium, assembly GCA_963723395.1. GTDB lineage: Bacteria > Actinomycetota > Thermoleophilia > Solirubrobacterales > Solirubrobacteraceae > DATFQI01. The sequence goes on from CAVRQL010000023.1 coordinate 285,491, forward strand.
CGACGGGCGCGCGATCGGGTTCCTGCACGCCGACCGGCGGCCGTCGGGGCGGGCCGTCGACGACGGCGACGCGGAGGCGCTGTCGACGTTCGCGCTGTGCTTCGCGCTCGTCTACGAGCGGGCGCTGCTGCGCCACCGGCTGCGCGTGCAGCGCGACGAGATGCGCCAGGTGGCGGCGTGGGCGGACGCGCGCACGAGCGAGCTGGGCGACCGGTCGATCACGCTGGCCGCCGACGCCGAGAGCGAGGGCGAGGCGCCGGCGATCCGGCGCAACGGCGCGGCGGACTCGGCGCTGCGCGACCTGCTGACCCGCCGCGAGCTCGACGTCCTGGAGCTGATGGTGCGCGGCGACACCAACGCCGGCATCGCCAAGGAGCTCGTGGTCTCCGAGGGCACGGTCAAGTTCCACGTCAAGAACATCCTCCGCAAGCTCCACGCGAACAACCGCGCGGAGGCGACGTCGCGCTACCTGCGGATGACGCTGCGCGGGCGGCGCGGAGCGCTGACACTCGACGATCCGCTGCCCGGCCCAGTGCAGGTCGACGGCGGCGGGGGAGACGGGCATGGCGCCGGGGGCGCAGCGCGCCACAGCGCGTCGGCGCGCTCGGTGGGGGCGACCACGACGGCGCGCGAGCCGCGGTCGACGGCGACCATCGACGCGCCCGTGGCCCGGACGGCGAGCTCGGCGGCGCGCGGGCCGGCCAGCGCGATCACGGCGTAGCGCCCGGACACGTCGCGGACGGTGACGTCGGGGGGCGGCGCCCCGACGGCGGCCGCCGGCCCGGCGACCAGCACCCGGTGGGTCGCGACCTGCCGCCACCACATCCCGGCCGCGAACGTCGTCGCGCCGGGGCGGAGCCTGCGGCCGACGACGCGGCGCACGAGCCCCGCCACGGCCAGCGGCCGCCCGGCGATCTCCAGCACGGTGAAGTCGTGGCGGATCGCCATCCCGGCGTCGCACTGGCAGGCCGACACCTGGGCGCCGGTGTGGAGCGGGGGAGCTTCACGTGGCGACCCTCCCGCGCGGCAGCCGCGCCGCCTCGGCGAGGTCCAGCGTGTCGATCAGGCGGTTGAACGTGAAGTAGTGCAGGTCGGCGACGCCGAGGCCCGGGTCGTCGAGCAGCGGCAGGACCTCGCTCTGCAGCCGCTCGGCGCGGGCGAACAGGCGCGTCATGCCGCGCTGCTTGCGGGCGTAGCGGATCGAGGCGCCGACGCCGATCCGCATCGAGATCTCCAGCAGCCGCCGCGCGTCGACGACGCCGGGCAGGCCGATGTGCACCGGCAGCGCGATCCCGTCCTCGCGCGTGCGCTCGAGCCAGCGCCCCAGCGCCGCCGCGTCGAAGCACAGCTGCGTGGTCATGTAGTCCGCCGCGCCGTCCTTCTCGCGCAGCGCCTCCGCCAGCCGCTCCTCGTCGATGAACGGGTGCCCCTCGGGATAGGCGGCCACGCCGATGCTGCGCGGCGCGTGGCGGTGCGCCCGCAGCTCGGGCAACAGGTCCAGGGCGGAGGCGTAGGGCCCTTCGGCCTCGGTCGCGTCCCCGCCGATCAGGAACACGTCGGCGATGTCGTGCTCGGCCATGCGGGAGAGCAGCTCGTCGAGGTGCCCGGGGCCGCGGACCATGCGCGCGGCGACGTGGATCACGACGCTGTGCCCGGCCTGCGCAGCCGGATCCCGACGTCGAGCGAGTGGTCCACGCCGTGGCGGGGCGAGCACGTCACCGTCAGCGTCAACGGACGGGGCGCCCGCTCCGCCTCTTCGACGCCGGAGGGGAAGGGGAGGATCTCGAACCTCACCCCTGGCACTCTCCCGCGCCGCGCGCCGCGCTTCGACGCCCAGAGGGGAGGGCTTGCCCACCCGATGGGGGAGGAGGCAATCCCTGGCGATGGGCCGTAGCCGGACGGGTCCCGTCGGCGCAGCATGGAGGGAGTCAGGACCAGACGGGACGGAGCTGAGTACGTGGTGATCCAGCTGAGCTGCATAGGAAGTGCCGAGCCGGAGGACCTTAGGGGCATCCTGCCGGCGCTCGCCGAGGCGGCCGCCGCCGTCGACCTCGACCACTCGCGGCTGGGCGCGGTGCTGGACTGGGTCCAGTACCGCGAACTTCCGCGCGCCCGTGATGGTCCGCCCGTTCGGGCGCGAGGCCGGGGCAGCCCGCCGCCGACGGGCCGCTGGCCGAGATCGCCATCGACGTCCGGCGCGCCAAGGACATCGACTACCGCGAGCTGGTGACCGAGATCGTCGACCGGCTGTCGAAGGCGCTCGGGATCGTCCCCGACGTCCACGAGTGCATCCACCTCGAGCAGTGGGTGCGCCCGAGCAAGAGCGTCATGTGGTCGTTCAACCGCAGCTACTGGCGCCACCTCGCGGCGTGGGACGAGACCTTCCAGAAGGACTACGCGTCGGCGCTGCCCGGCGGCGTCTCCGACGGCACGAACCGCGAGTTCTGGAACGACCAGATCGACTCTTCATGGCGACGCTCGACCGGCTGGACGAGTGGTCCGAGCTGCCGGAGGAGATCCACGTCATCGAGCTCGGCGTCGGCGACGGGCAGCAGGCGAAGGTTGGCTCGACGCGTTCGCCGCGGCGTGCCGCGCCCGCGGCCGCGACTACCTCCCGCGCGTCCGCTACCTGATGGCCGACTACTCGCCGCACGTCCTGCGCTGCGCGCGCGCGCCGCGTGGCCGAGTACGGGCACTGGTCGAGGGCCGCGAGCTGGACTTCCGCAACCCGATCCACGGGCTCGCGCCGCTGCGGGGCAAGGTCCTCTTCGCCCACACCTGCAACCTCTACGACAACCTGCCCACCGACGAGCTGATGCGCGTCGGCGAGCGCGCCTACGAGCCGCTGGTGCGCGCGAGCATCACGCCGCGCGAGGCCGCGGAGCTGGCCGAGCGCTTCGGCGTCGCCGGAGGCCGAGCTCGTGCCGACCGTGCAGGACGTGCTGCGCAACGGCCCCGAGGTGTTCGGCGACCTCGAGCGCGGGGTGCGCTTCTGGTCGGACGTGTGGGACGCCGTGCACCTCGAGGAGATCTACGAGGAGATCCCGGCGCCGGAGTCGATCCGGGTCGCCCCGAGCGCGGACCTCCACCTCGACGAGCTGCTCCACGAGCTGCCGGAGTGGACGCGCGTGCACGCGTCGACGGTGGCCGTGGAGAGCTTCGCCCAGACGCTCGGGCTGCTCCATCACGAGGGTGTGCTCGTCGCGCAGGACCTGTTCGTGCGCGAGACCGGCCAGTACGGCTCCTACCGCGGGCCGGGCAAGCTCGAGGGCTCGATCGTCAACTGGCTCAACGGGCCGGTGTTCCAGCTCGTCGGCGAGCGCTCGGGGTTCCGCGTCCAGGTGGAGCCGTTCGCGTTCCGCGAGAAGTCGAACACGGTCGTGATGACCGCCCGCCAGCGCGACGCCTTCCAGACCCGCACCGAGGCGGCCGAGCAGCGCCCGGCCCTGGTCGCGGCGTGACCGTGCTCGCCGCGCCGGCCGCGGCGGCGACGCCGGCCGCGAGCGCGTCGCAGGTGACGATGCGCCTGCTCGTGTCCTGCCCGGACCGCCCCGGGATCGTGGCGGCGGTGTCGCGGTTCCTGTACGAGGCGGGGGCCAACATCGTGCGCTCCGACCAGTACTCGACCGACCCGTCGGGCGGCGCGTTCTTCCTGCGGATGGAGTTCGCGCTGGCGCGGGAGCGGCGCGAGGGCTTCGCCGAGCGGTTCGGCCTGGCGGTCGCCGACCGCTTCGGCATGACCTGGCGGCTGTGGGACGCGGGGGAGCGCAAGCGCATCGCGGTGCTCGTCTCCCGCTACGACCACTGCCTGATGGACCTGCTGTACCGCTGGGAGCGCGCCGAGCTCGACGGGGACATCGTCCTCGTGGCCTCCAACCACCCCGACCTGCGCGAGCCGGTCGAGCGGGCCGGGCTCCCGTACCACCACGTGCCGGTCGGCGGCGACGGCAAGCCGGCCGCGGAGGCGCGGCTGCTCGAGCTGCTGGAGGGCAGCTGCGACCTCGTGGTGCTCGCCCGCTACATGCAGATCCTCTCCGGCGCGTTCCTGGAGCGCGTCGGCGTCCCGGTGATCAACATCCACCACTCGTTCCTGCCGGCGTTCGCCGGCGCCGGCCCGTACCAGCAGGCCAAGGAGCGCGGGGTGAAGCTGGTCGGCGCCACCGCCCACTACGTGACCGAGGAGCTCGACGCCGGCCCGATCATCGAGCAGGACGTCGTGCGCGTCAGCCACGCCGACGACGTCACCTCGCTCACCCGTCAGGGCGCCGAGGTCGAGCGCGCGGTGCTGGCCCGCGCCGTGCAGTGGCACTGCCAGGACCGCGTGCTGCGCCACCGCAACGCCACCGTCGTGTTCTAGGTCCTAGGCCCTCCGGCTGAGCCAAGACGGGGGCAGGCCGCACCGAGATTCGGCCGCGGTTCGGTGAGACGCTGATGAGCGATGACTTCCTCCTCCCCTCTGGCCATCGAGGCCTCCGGCCTCGAGAAGGCGTTCGGCGAGGTCCATGCCGTCGACGGCGTCGACCTCGCGGTCCGCAGCGGCTCCGTCTACGGCGTCCTCGGGCCGAACGGCGCCGGCAAGACGACCACCATCCGGATGCTCGCCACGCTCCTGCGGCCCGACGGCGGCAGCGCCCGCGTCCTGGGCCACGACATCGTCGACGAGGCCGACACCGTGCGCGGGCTCGTCAGCCTCACCGGCCAGCTCGCCTCGGTCGACGAGGACCTCACCGGCCGCGAGAACCTGATCCTGCTCGGGCGCCTGCTCGGCCTCAAGCGCGCGGGCGCGAAGGAGCGCGCGGGCGAGCTGCTCGACGCGTTCGACCTGTCCGAGGCGGCGGGGCGCCTCGTCAAGAACTACTCCGGCGGGATGCGGCGGCGGCTGGACATCGCCGCCAGCCTCGTCGTCACGCCCGAGCTGATGTTCCTCGACGAGCCGACCACGGGGCTCGACCCGCGCTCGCGCAACCAGGTGTGGGAGATCATCCGCTCGCTGTCGGGCGCCGGCACGACGATCCTGCTGTGCACGCAGTACCTGGAGGAGGCCGACCAGCTCGCCGACGGGATCGCCGTCATCGACCGCGGCAAGGTCATCGCCGAGGGCACGCCGAGCCAGCTCAAGGCGTCGGTCGGCTCCGGGGCGCTGCACGTGCGGCTGCTCGACCCCGAGCAGCGGCCGGAGGCGGAGCGGGTGCTCACCGCCGAGCTCGGCGCCGTGCACCTGGAGGCAGATCCCACCGCGCTGTCGGCCGGCTGCCAGGACGCCGAGCGCGCCGCCGACGCGGTGTCGCGGCTCACCCACGCCGGCGTGCAGGTGGCCGGCTTCTCGCTCGGCCAGCCGAGCCTGGACGAGGTGTTCCTCGCCCTCACGGGCCACACCGCCGAGGACGTCGCCGATGACGCCGTCGCAGAGGAGGAGCGGGCATGACGACCGACGACGCCGCGCTGCGCAACGCGCTCGCCTCGACCGCCCGGCCGCCGCGCGCGAGCGCCGTGTCCGCCGCCATGACGTTCGGCTGGCGGGGGATGCTCAAGGTCAAGCACGTCCCGGAGCAGCTGCTCGACGTGACGATCACGCCGGTGATGTTCGTCCTGATGTTCACCTACCTGTTCGGCGGCGCCATCGCGGGCTCCACCGGCGAGTACCTCGACTACATCCTGCCCGGCATCCTCGTGATGTCGGTGCTGTTCACGACGGTGTACTCGGGCGTGGCGCTCAACACCGACCTCACGAAGGGCGTGGTCGACCGCTTCCGCTCGCTGCCGATCTGGCGGCCGGCCCCGCTGGTCGGCGCGCTGCTCGGCGACAGCGTCCGCTACCTGGTGGCGGGCACGGTGATCACCGTGCTCGGCGTGATCCTCGGCTACCGCCCCGGCGCGGGCGTGGGCGGCGTCGTGCTGGCGCTCGCGCTGGTGATCGTGTTCGCGTTCGGGCTGTCGTGGGTGTTCACCACGCTCGGCCTGCTCCTGCGGTCGCCGAACGCGGTGATGAACGCCGGGTTCATGGGGATCTTCCCGCTGACGTTCCTGTCCAACGTGTTCGTCGACCCGGAGACGCTGCCCAGCGCGCTCGAGGCGTTCGTGAACGTCAACCCGATCTCGATCCTCGCGACGGCGTCGCGCGGGCTGATGGAGGGCAACGCCGACGGCACGGACATCCTGATCGTGCTCGGCGTCGCCGTCGCGCTCACGGCGATCTTCATGCCGATCACGACCCGCCTGTACCGCAGCCGCGGCTAGCCGAGGCCGGTCAGCGACTCGGGCTCGACGGGCTCGCCGCTGCTCGCCTCGAAGCGCTCGGCCACCGCGTCGGGGTCGACGGGCGCGAGCATGCTCGCGCCCTCCGGGTAGCCGAGCGCCGTGAAGCGCTCCGTGGCCGCCGCGGTGTCGTAGGGCGTGCGCCGCAGCCGCACGTCGGGGCCGAGGCGCAGCCAGTACGCGCCCGGCTCGTGCTCGTAGGGCCGGCCGACGCTGCCGGCGTTGACCATCCGCCGGCCGCCGACCGTGCGGTCGAGCTGCCGGTGGGTGTGCCCGCCGACGACAAGCGGCGCGCCGCCGCGCGCGAGGATCCGCTCCAGCCGCTCGTCCGGGCGTGGCGGTGGTCACGCGCTCCTCGTCGCTGTACGGGGTGCCGTGGCAGAACAGCACGTCGCCGAGGCCGGCCACGGTCATCCGCACCAGCGGCGGCAGCGCGTCGAGGAAGTCGCGGTCGGCGCGCGAGAGCCGCTCGGCGGTCCAGCCGTCGGCGACGAAGATCGGGTGGTCGCGCCACTTCTCCGGCACCGTGTCGTCGAAGGACATGACCAGCGCGCGGTCGGCGTTCCCGCGCAGCCAGGCGACCGGCCAGGGGAGGGCGCGCAGGCGCTCCAGCACCTCGGCCGGCATCGGCCCGGCGGCGACGTCGCCGCCGATCACCACGACGTCCGGCGGGTCCTCGCGCAGCTCTCCGAGCACGGCGTCCAGGGCCGGCAGGTTGCCGTGGATGTCGCACAGCACCGCGACGCCCACGTCAGCCGCCCTCGCCTGGGTGCGGCACCCACTTCGCGAACGCCTCGATGTGGCGGCGCAGCACCGAGGCGGCCAGCTCGGGGTCACCGGCCTCGATCGCCTCCAGGATCGGCACGTGCTGCTCGGCCACCGCCTCGAGGTCCTCCACGTGCTTGATCAGCGTGATCGTCGTCCGGAGGTCGACGTGCAGGGAGCGCCAGAGGTCCTGCAGCGTGCGGTTGCCGGACGCCTCGACGATGACGCGGTGGAAGGCCACGTCGCGCGCGATGAACTCGTGCACGTCGCCTCGCTGCGCCGCGGCGCGCATCCCCTCCAGCTCGGCGGCGAGCGCCGTGACGTCGCCGGCGAGCACCGGCGTCGCGTCGCGCGCCGCGACCTCCTCCAGCGCCGCCCGCACCGGGTAGATCTCGGCGAGCTCCTCGGTGCTGACCTCGCGGACGCGGGCGCCGCGGAAGGGCTCGGAGACGACGAGGCGCAGGTGCTCGAGCTCGCGCAGCGCCTCGCGCACGGGCGCCTGGCTGACGCCGAACTCCTCGGCGACGCGCATCTCGACGATCCGCTCGCCGGGGCCGTACACGCCGTCGAGGATCCGCTCCACCAGCGCATCCCTCACCTGGTCGCGGAGCATGCTTCGGGACACGGCCACGCGGGAAGCCTATCGATTATCTATGATCCCGCCGATGACAGCGATGCGCGCGCTGGTGGTCTCGGCGCCGAACGAGTTCGCGGTCCAGCAGGTCGAGCGGCCGAGCCCGGGTGACTTCGAGGTCCTCTGCAGGGTCCGCGCGGTCGCCATCTGCGGCACCGACCCGCACATCATCCAGGGGCACTACCCGGGCTTCTGGCCCAAGGAGTGGCCGCTGATCCCGGGCCACGAGTGGTGCGGCGACGTGGTCGAGGTGGGGAGCGGCGCGGCCGCGCTCGGGTGGGAGGCCGGCACCCGCGTCGCGGGCACCTCGCACGCCGCGTGCGGCTTCTGCCGGCGCTGTATCGAGGGCAGGTACAACATCTGCGAGAACTTCGGCGTCGAGGGCCTGCACGCGCAGTACGGCCACAACACCGACGGCGCGTACGCCGAGTACGTCGTGCACTCGATCAAGAGCGTGTTCGCGGTGCCCGACGCCCTCTCCGACGAGGAGGCGGCGATGCTCGACCCGACCGCCATCGCCCTGCACACGGTGGTCCGCGGCGGCCATCGCCCCGGCGACACCGTGGTCGTGGTCGGGCCCGGCGTGATGGGGCTCCTGGTGGCGGAGTGCGCCCGCGCGCTGGGCGCCGGCCGCGTGCTCGTGGTCGGCCGCGGGCAGCGGCTGGCCAAGGCGGCCGAGTTGGGCCACGAGCCGGTCGACTTCACGGCCGGCGATCCCGTGGAGGCGGTCCGCGAGCTCACCGGCGGGTCAGGGGCCGACGTCGCGCTCGAGTGCTCGGGCGCGGCCGAGGCCGTCGAGCAGTGCGTCGGCATGCTGCGCAAGGGCGGCCGCGCGGCGGTGATCGGCATCCCGATGGAGGACGCGCGGATCCCGATGCAGCGGCTCGTGCTCGACGAGATCGACCTGGTCGGCGTGCGCGCCGCGGCGGGCGAGATGCCGCGCGCGATCGAGCTGGTGGCGACGGGTCGGATCCGCCTGGCGGAGCTGATCACCCACCACTTCGCGCTGGAGGACTTCGCCGACGCCTACGCGGCGTTCACGGAGCGGCGCGACGGCGCCCTCAAGGTGATCGTGAGCCCGGACAGATAATCGATAATCTATTGTTACGGCGGCAATCCTGAGGAGGAGAGGCTGAAGATGGCGGCCACGCAGCAGCACGAGGTCCTGGGCACCAACTTCGGGACCGACGGGTTCCCGGTGGAGTGGGAGGACGGGGAGAAGGAGCTCTTCTGGATCCACGACGACCTCCACATCCCCAACCCCGTGTCGCCGCTGTTCTTCGACATCGGCGGGTGGTGGCTGACCTGCGACCACATGTTCCGCCGCTTCGGCACGCCGTTCGCCTGCGACTGGATCGCCAAGGAGGTCAACGGCTACGTCTACACGGCGGCGATCCCGTGCGACCCGGCGCTGCGCGCCGAGGCGACCGAGTTCGAGAACCGCTACGCCCCCCGCACGCCGCGCGACCCCGCCTACGCCGGCCAGATCGGCGCCTACCTCGGCGGCGTGCTCCCGATCTACGCGTCGAACTTCATGGCGTGGTGGACCGATCGCCTGCGCCCCGAGATCGAGCGCAACTTCGCCTACCTCGACGGCTTCGACCATGACGGCGCATCGCTGCTCGAGCTCGCGGTGCTGCTCGAGGACGCGATGGACGTGCACGACCGCCACTGGAAGATCCACTGGATGCTCAACTTCGCCCAGTTCGCCTCCACGACGAACCTCAACGCGGTGATCGAGGAGGTCGGGGCCGACGTCTCGCTGATGGGGCGCCTGCAGTCCAGCGTCGCGGACCGCAACTGGGACGCGATCGAGGACCTGTGGCGCTCCAAGGAGGAGGTCAAGGCCGACGACGAGCTCCGCGCGGCGTTCGAGGCCGAGACCGCGGCCGGCGTGATGAGCGCGCTGGAGGAGAGCGAGCGCGGCCGCCGCTTCGTCGCCGAGCGCATCGCCACCCACCAGCAGACCTTCGGCTACAAGTCGGTCTGGTCGCACGAGTTCGTCTACCGGCTGTGGGCCGAGGACCCGGCGCCGATCGTCGAGGCGATCCGCGGCTACGTCGCCACCGACTACGACTACCCGTCCAACCTGGAGTCCGTCCGCGACGACCTCGAGGGCGCCAAGCGCGACGTCGTGGCCGGCGTCGAGGGTGAGGCGCGCGAGAAGCTCGACGCCGCGCTGGCGATGTCGCTGGGCATGAACCCGCTGACCCCGGACCACCACTTCTACGTGGACCAGGGCACCAACGCGCGGCTGCGCGTCGTCGCGATCGCGATCGGCCGCAAGCTCGTGGAGGCCGGCGCGCTCTCCGACCCCGAGGACGCGGTCTTCCTGCGGTACAACGAGCTGCGCCGCCTGATGGCCGACCCGGAGGCGTTCGACGCCAAGGACCTCGTGTCTGACCGCCGCGACGAGCGCGAGGACGCCTTCGAGAAGCGCCCGCCGTCGTGGCTCGGGACCGCGACGCAGGAGGCGCTCGACTTCCCGTACGCCGGCCTGTGGGGCTTCCCGGAGCGCTTCCACGCCGGCGAGCCCTCCACCACCGGGGAGATCAAGGGCCTGGCCGCCTCGCCCGGCGTCGTCGAGGGCCCGGCGCGCTTCGTGTCCTCGCTGGAGGAGTTCGACCAGGTGCAGCAGGGCGAGATCCTCGTGTGCCGCATGACCAACCCCGCGTGGGTGGTGCTGTTCACGAAGATCGTCGGGCTCGTCACCGAGGCGGGCGGCACGGTGTCGCACCCGGCGGTCGTCGCGCGCGAGTTCGGGATCCCGGCGGTCGTCGGGACCGGCAACGCGGGCGAGCGGATCAGCACGGGCGACCGCGTGCGCGTCAACGGCGCGACCGGCATCGTCGAGATCCTGGGGTGACCGAGGGAGCCGAGCCGGCGTGGATGGCGCCCTCGTCGCTCGACGAGGCGCTGGCCCTGCGGGCCGAGCACGCCGACGAGGCGACGGTCCTGGCCGGCGGGACGTTCCTGGGGATCCTGCTCAACCAGGGGTTCCTGACGCCGTCCGCGTTCCTGTCGCTGGGCGGGGTGGCCGAGCTGCGCGGCATCGAGGCGGAGGGAGGGAGCCTGCGGCTGGGCGCCATGACCACGCACGCCGCTGTCGAGCGCTCGGAGGTCGTGCGCTCCGGCTGGCCGGTGCTGGCGCGGGCGTTCCGCCTCGTGGCGAGCCCGCGGGTGCGCAATCAGGCGACGGTCGGCGGCGTGCTCGCCGACGCCGACTACGCCTCGGACCCGCCGGCGGTCCTCGCGGCGCTGGGCGCCCGCGTGGTGCTGCGCTCGCCGCGCGGCGAGCGGACGGTCGGCATCGGCGAGCTGATCCTCGGCTACTACGAGACGTGCATCGAGCCCGACGAGCTGCTCGTCGAGGTCGTCGTGCCGCCGGCACCCGAGCGGGCGGCGTACCGCAAGTTCCGCTCGCGGTCCTCCGAGGACCGGCCGTGCGTCGCCGTCGCCGCGGCGCGCGACGAGGGCCGCGTCACCGTCGTGGTCGGGGCCGTGGCGGAGGTCCCGCAGCACTTCCCCGACGTGTGCGCGATCGCCGACGGGCAGCCGCTCGAAGCGGACCTGCGCGAGGAGATCGCGCGCCGCTACGCCGAGCGGGTCCGGCCGATGTCGGACTCGCGGGGATCGGCTGCGTACCGCCGGCGCGTCACCGAGGTCGAGGTCCGGCGCGCGCTGGAGGAGATCGCGGCGTGAGCGCCATCGGCCTCGACCCGCGCGTGACCGGCGCCCAGCGCTATTCGGTCGACGCCGAGCGGCCCGGGATGCTGCACGCCGCCTTCGTCCGCTCGCCGTACCCGCACGCGCGCGTGACCGCGATCGACGTGACCGGGCTGCCCGACGGACTGCGTGGCGCTCACGCCCGCCGACGTCGAGGAGCTGGGCGTGTACGGCTGCCAGCTCAAGGACCAGCGCGTCGTCACCGACCGGGCGCGCTTCGCGGGTGACATCGTCGCCGCCGTCGCTGCGCCCACCCGCGACGGCGCGCGGGCGGCCGTCGCCGCGGTGGAGGTCGAGTGGGAGGAGCTGCCCGCCGTCTTCGACCCCGTCGAGGCCGTCGCGGAGGACGCGCCGCTGCTGCACGAGCACGCCGGCACGTCGGCCGGCGACGCCGTCTCGATCGACGTGCGGCCGGTCGAGGGGTCCAACGTCTGCCACCGCTTCCTGCTCCGCCACGGCGACGCGGCCGCGGCCATGGAGTCGGCCGAGGTCGTGGTCGAGGAGGTGTTCCGGACCGCCGGCGCGGCGCACATGGCGCTCGAGCCGCACGCCGCCGTCGCCGAGTGGGAGGGCGGCCGGCTCTCCATCTGGACCGGCACGCAGACGCCGTTCAACGTCCGCACCGACCTCGCGGGCGTGTTCGGGATCGACGAGGGCGACATCCGCATCGTCGCGCCCGTCATGGGCGGCTCGTTCGGGGCGAAGACGTTCGTGCGGCTCGAGGCGCTGGTGGCGGCGCTCGCCCGCAAGGCCGGCGCGCCGGTCAAGGCGGTGCTCGACCGCGAGGAGGAGTTCACGACGCTCAACCGCCATCCGGCGACGATCCGCGTCCGCCTCGGCGCCCGCCGCGACGGGACGCTGGTCGCCAAGGAGCTGGACTGCTGGGCCGACACCGGCGCGTACGCCGACTGCGGCCCCGGCGTCGCCTCCAAGATGGGCTACGCGGGCGTCGGGCCGTACCGGATCCCCGACGTGCGGGTCGACTCGATGGCCATCTACACCAACCTGCCGCCCAACGGCGCCTACCGCGGCTACGGGGCGACGCAGTCGGTGTGGGCGTCCGAGCGCGCGATGGACGTGCTGGCCGCGAAGCTGGGGATGAGCCCGCTGGAGCTTCGCCGCAGGAACCTGCTGCGCGACGGCGATCGCTTCGCCACCGGCGAGGTCATGCACGACGTCCACTTCGAGGAGTGCCTGCAGGCGGCGGCCGACGCCGTCGGCTACGAGGCCGATCCCGCCGGCAAGGGGCTGTGCGTGCTGCTCAAGGGCATGCAGACCCCGAGCCGCGCCGCGATCGCCGTCGAGCGCACGCCGGTCGGCTACGCGATCCGCTCCGCCTCGTGCGAGATGGGCCAGGGGATCCGGCGCTCGCTGCGCCTGATGGGCGCCGAGCTGCTCGGCTGCGAGCCCGGGCAGATCGAGATCCACGAGCCCGACACCGACAGCTCGCCCTACGACACCCGCACCACGTCGAGCCGCTCGACGCACATGATGGGCCGGGCGCTGGAGAAGGCGGTCGCCGACCTGCGCGCGAGCGGCGGCGAGCGCGGCACCGGCGAGGTCTTCAACGAGGGCGGGCTGGACCCGGACAGCGGCCAGGGCATCGCGTCATCGCACTGGCACCAGGGCGCCGCCGCCGCGCACGTGACCGTCGACGAGGAGACGGGCGCGGTCACCGTCGAGCACCTCCACGCGGCGGTCTACGCGGGCCGCGTGGTCAGCCGCGAGGGAGCCGAGCTGCAGAACGAGGGCTCGATGATCATGGGCCTCGGCGCGGCGCTGCTCGAGGGCATCCGCTTCGCCGACGGGCAGGTGAGCAACGCCAACTTCTCCGACTACAACATCCCCGCCGCCGGGGACCTCCCGAAGCGCCTGACCCATGAGCTGATCGAGCGCGAGGGGGCCGAGGTGCACGGGCTGGGGGAGACCGCGCTGCCGCCGGTGCCGGCCGCGATCGGCAACGCGCTGCACGCGCTCGGCCTCCACGTGACCGAGCTGCCGATCACCCCGGAGGCCGTGCTGGCGGCGGGAGAGCGGCGATGAAGGTGGAGCTCGTGCTCAACGGCCGCGCCGCCGTGCTCGAGGCCCGCAGCGACGAGATGCTGCTCTCCGCGCTGCGCAGGGAGGGGATCCTCTCGGCGCGCGAGACGTGCGCGATCGGGGTGTGCGGCGCGTGCACCGTGCTGCTCGACGGCGAGCCGGTCAGCGGCTGCCTGACGCTGGCCGCGCAGACGGCCGGCCGCGAGGTCACGACGGTGGAGGGGCTCGACGGGCACCCCGTCCAGCGCGCGTTCGTGGAGACGCACGGCTTCCAGTGCGGCTGGTGCACGCCCGGGTTCATCCTCGCGGCGAAGCGGCTGCTCGAGACGAACCCTTCCCCCAGCGACGACGGAGATCGCCGAGGGGCTCGGCGGCAACCTCTGCCGCTGCGGGTCCTACGTGAAGATCAAGGAGGCGGTGCGGCGATGCGGCTCGTGACCTACGACGCGGGGGCCGGCGCGCCTGCTCCGCAACCGCATGGCAACGAAAGGAACCTGAGATGGCCTACGTCGTGTCCGCGAAGTGGCGGGCGAAGCCCGGCAAGGAGGAGCGCCTGGAGGCGGTGTGCAGGGAGATGACCGAGCCCTCCCGCGCCGAGCCCGGCAACGTCTTCTACCAGGCCCACCGCTCGCCGGAGGACCCGCTGCTCTTCTACCTCTACGAGCAGTACGCCGACGAGGCGGGCTACGAGGCGCACATGGAGTCCGAGCACTTCACGCGGCTCGTGAAGGGCGAGGCCATCCCCGAGCTGCTCGACGCCCGCGAGCGGGAGTTCTTCGAGACCTTCTGACGAGATCGGAGTTGCACCAGTGAAGAGGATCATCGACCTTTCGATGCCGGTCCACATGGACATGCTCACGTTCCCGCGCGTCCCGCCGCCGGCGCTGACCGTGTACGAGAGCCACGAGGACTTCGCCACCCGGATCGGCGCCGCCGAGTACGGCGTGAAGTCGCTGACCGGCAGCTATCTCGTCGTGCAGAACGACCACGTCGGCACCCACCTGGACGCGCGGAAGCACATCGTCCCCACGGCCGGCGGCCCGGAGACGATCCCGCTCGAGTACTGCATGTCGGACGGGGTCCTGCTGGACTTCACCGACAAGGAGCCGGGGTACGTGATCACCACGGACGACGTGAAGGCCGAGCTGGACCGCATCGAGTACGAGCCCAAGGAGCGCGACATCGTGCTCAACCACACCGGGGCGGGCGCCTACAACACCGAGGAGCGCTACCGCACCGACCACCCGGGGATGAGCGGCGAGGCCACGCGCTGGCTGATCTCCCAGGGCGTGCGGCTGATGGGCTGCGACGCGATCACCTACGACCCGCCGGTGTGGGCGATGTTCGAGAAGAAGCTGTTCTGGGAGGCCCACCGCGTGATGTGGGACGAGGAGTACTGGCACCTCGAGAACCTGATGAACCTCGAGCAGATCGGGCGCCCGCACGGCTTCCAGCTGTGCGTGCTGCCGATCAAGTGGCAGGGCACGACCGCGGCGCCGGTCCGCGCGGTGGCGGTGATCGAGGAGTGAGCGGCGTCCTGCCCTTCGCCGACGAGACGTGCCTCGACGTGATGCACGCCGGCGGCAAGGGCGCCTCGCTGGCCCGGATGACCGGCTTCGGCCTGCCCGTGCCGCCGGGGTTCGTGATCCCGGCGGGCGCGCTGGCGGATGCGCTGCCCGACGGCGGCGAGGAGCTGCGCTCGCACGCCCGGAGCCAGGACGCGGCGGCCGCGCAGGAGTTCCTGCGCACCGTCGAGCTGGACCCGGCGCTGCGCAGCGCGGTGCTCGACGCCTACGACGGCCTGGGCGAGGGCGACGTGCCGGTCGCGGTTCGCTCGAGCGCCTGCGCCGAGGACTCCGAGGCGGCGTCGTTCGCCGGCCAGCAGGAGACCTATCTGCACGTGCGCGGCCACGACGCCGTGCGCGCCCGCATCCGCGACTGCTGGGCGTCGTTCTTCTCCGAGCGGGCGCTGTTCTACCGCGCACAGAAGGGCTCGCTCGAGGATCTCGGGATGGCGGTGGTGGTGCAGCGGATGGTGGAGGCCGAGGTGGCCGGAGTGCTGTTCACGTGCGACCCGGTCCACAAGCGCAGCGACCGCATGGTCGTCGAGGCCGTGTTCGGGCTGGGGGAGGCCGTGGTGTCCGGCCAGGTGACCCCCGACCACTACGTGCTCAAGCGCGACGGCACGGTCAAGAAGGCGCAGGTCCACGCGCAGCCCTACGCGATCGTCTCCGTCCCCGAGGGCGGCGTGCGCGAGCGCGAGCTCAGCGCCGACGAGGGCGGCGCGCAGAAGGCGGACGAGGACGTGCTCGCGCGGCTGGCGCGCATCGGCGACGACCTCGAGCAGCGCCTCGGCGGCCCGCAGGACATCGAGTGGGCGCTGCAGGACGGCGAGATCTTCGTGCTGCAGGCCCGGCCGGTGACGGCATGACGCGCCCGCTGCTGCCGCGGGCGAGGGAGTGGGTCGGCGAGGTCCATCCCCATGCGCGCCACCTCCTCCGCACCGAGAGCTGGGTCGTCGAGCTCGATCCCGGGGCGGGCGAGGCGCTGCGGCTCGCCGCCGCGCTGCACGACATCGAGCGCGCGTTCCCGGACCCCGACGCCACGTGGGACTCCGCGCAGGACTGGGACTCGCCGGAGTACAACCGCTGGCACCAGGACCGCTGCGCGGACATCGCCGCGGACTGGCTGCGCGGGCAGGGCGCGGACGACGCCCTGGTCGCCGAGGTGGACCGGCTGATCCGCGTGCACGAGGACGGCGGCTGGCCCGAGGCCGACCTGCTGCAGGCGGCCGACTCGCTCTCGTTCCTGGAGACGATGACGCCGCTCGTCGTCGGGTGGGTGGACAGCGGGCGCGCCTCGCGTGAGCGCGCGGCCGCGAAGCTCCACCACTCCGTCGACCGGATGGCGCCGGGGTTGGACCGCGCGCGCGAGCTCGGCGCGCCGTACCTGGAGGCGGCCCTGGTCGAGGTCGACCGGGCGCGCGAGGGCGCGTCCCGATGACGCGGCCGGACGAACGCGGGATCGTCCGCGCCGGGCAGCCGGCCGCCGACGCCGCAGCGCCCACCCCGGAGCACGTGCTCGCCGGGCTGGCGCTGGTGCGCGAGGGCCGGATGTTCCGGCTCGCCCGCGAGCGCTTCCCGAAGATGCCGCTGTTCCCAGGGCACCCGTCGTTCGAGGTGCTCTCCTACCGCACGCCGCAGGGCATCCGCGCCGCGGGCGACCAGCCGTGGGGCGCCCCCAACGACGCGTGCCTCGGCTACATGAGCGAGCTCGTGATGGGCACCACCCACACCGGCGCGCACATCGACGCGCACGCGCACATGACGATCGGCGACGAGGACCGCTGGCACGGCGGCTCGGCGCGCGAGGACCTCGGCGACTTCGGGCCGCTCACCGGCGACGCGACGGAGATCCCGCCGCTGTGGCGGCGCGGCGTCCTCTACGACGTGCCCGGGCATCGCGGGGTCGAGGCGCTGGCGGCGGCCGAGCCGGTCGGCGCCGACGAGCTGCTGGCGATCGAGGCGGCGACCGGGATCGCAGCCGGGGCGGGCGACGTGGCGCTCGTGCGCACGGGCTATCTCTCCGCCTGGCCCGACCCGGAGCGGCTGGCCGCGCACAAGGGCGCGGGCCCGGACATCTCCGCGGCGCGCCTGCTCGCGGAGCGCGGCGTCGCCGCCACCGGCTCGGACACCGAGACCTACGAGGTGCAGCCGGCGCCCGACCGCGGGGAGCCGGCCAACCCGCAGCCGGTCCACACGCTGCTGCTGATCGAGCAAGGGCATCTACATCATCGAGAGCCTGGACCTCGAGGGCCTGGCGGCGGAGGGGATCCGCGAGTTCCTGTTCGTGGCGCTGCCGCTGGCGATCAAGGGCGCGACCGGCTCGATGGTCGACCCGGTCGCCATCGTCTAGCCCATGCCGCTCGACCACCTCTACGCCGGTGTCCCGGTCTCCGACCTCGACGCGTCCATCGACTGGTACTCGCGCTTCTTCGGGCGGCCGCCGGACTTCCGCGCGGGTGACGAGATCCTGTGGGAGACCGCCGAGCACGCCACGCTGTTCATCGAGCCCGACGCGGCGCACGCGGGCGCGGGCCGGATCACGTTCGCCGTCACCGGGCTCGAGGCGCTCCTCGAGCACCTCGCCGCCCAGGGCATCGAGCACGAGCCGATCGAGACCTACTCCAACGGCGTCCGCCACGTGACCGTCCCCGATCCGGACGGGAACGCGATCGCGTACGCCGAGCCGCCCGCGGGCTAGCCGCGGCTCTCCATGAACATCCTCCCGAAGTCCTCGACGTGCCGGCGGATCTCGCGGCCCGCGGCGTCGGCGTCGCCGCTCCTCAGCGCGTCGACGATCGGCTGATGGCGCGCGGCGACCTCGGCGGCGTCGAGGCCGGTGCGGATGGCGGTGATCATCGTGCGGGCCTCGACCTGCAGCGAGCCCCACAGCTCGATCAGCCGGAGGTTCTCCGAGGCCTCGACGATCAGCCGGTGGAAGCGCACGTCGTGCTCGACCTGCGCGTGCAGGGTGCCGGCGCCGGCCATCGCGCGGATCTCGCGCTCGAGCGGCGCCACGCGGCCGCCGAGCCGCTCCGCCGCCGCGCGCGCCGCGACGTCCTCGAGCGCGGCGCGGATCGGGTAGATCTCGCCCAGCTCGCGGTCGCTGACCTCGCGCACCCATGCGCCCCGGAACGGTGCGGAGTCCACGAAGCGCAGCGTCTCCAGCTCGCGCAGCGCCTCGCGGACCGGCGACTGGCTGACGCCCAGCTCGCGGGCGATCCGCGTCTCGACGAGGCGGTCGCCGGGGGCGTACTCGTGGGCGAGGATGCGCTCGAGCAGCAGCTCGCGCACCTGCTCGCGCAGGACCGTGCGGCTGACGATGGGGGTCGGCTCCACGCGGGGGATCGTGTCACGGGCCTGGCGTCTACGCTCGGTAATCGATGATCGGAGGAGGACGCGGATGAGCGCAGGGGAGATCGACGAGCTGGGGCGATTCCGGCTCGACGGGAAGGTGGCCATCGTCGCGGGCGCGACGGGCGGCATCGGCCGCCGGGTCGCGGAGGCGCTGTCGCGGGTCGGCGCGCGGGTCGCGGCGCACGGCCGTGACAGGGCGCGCGCCGAGGAGGTCGCGGGGCAGCTCGCCGGCGAGGCGGTCGCCGTGGTCGCGGACGTGACCCGGCGCGAGGAGGCCGAGCGGATGGTCGACGAGACGCTGTCGGCGTTCGGCCGCGTCGACGTGATCGTCAACACCGTCGGAGGCGGCGCCGGCTCCGCGCTGTACCCGGCCGAGTCCTACCCGGAGGACGAGTGGGACCGGATCACCGACCTCAACCTGCGCGCGGTGTTCCTGCCGACCAACGCCGCCGTGCGGGCGATGATCGCCGGCGGGAACGGCGGCAGGGTGCTGCACTTCTCCTCCGTCCGCGGGCAGCTCGGGATCGACAACGGCTTCTCCGCCTACGTCGCCGCGAAGGGGGCGCTGGACGCGCTGACGCGCCAGCAGGCCACGGAATGGGCGAAGCACGGCATCACCGTCAACGCGCTCTCGCCGACGTTCGTCGAGACGGCGCAGACCGCCGAGCTGCTCGCCGACGAGGAGTTCCGCGCCGGCCTCGAGCAGCGGATCCCGCTGCACCGGATCGCCGACACCGACGACCTGGTGGGCGCGTCGCTGTTGCTGTGCTCGGACGCGTCGTCGTTCATCACCGGCCAGGTGCTCACCCTCGACGGAGGGCTGACCGCGTGCCAGTGATCACCGACTTCGAGACCGCCGACGTGCGGTTCCCGACCTCGCTGGACCTCGATGGGTCGGACGCCATGAACCCCGACCCGGACTACTCGGCGGCGTACCTGCGGATCGCCACGGACGCCGGCGACGGGCTGGAGGGGCACGGCTTCGTGTTCACGATCGGCCGCGGGAACGAGGTGCAGGTGGCGGCCATCGACGCGCTGCGCGAGCGCTTCGCCGGCCGCGACGCCGACGAGCTGCTGGCCGACATGGGCGCGACGTGGCGCGAGCTCGTCCACGACTCCCAGCTGCGCTGGCTCGGACCCGAGAAGGGCGTCATGCACATGGCGGTGGGCGCGGTCGTCAACGCGCTGTGGGACCTGAAGGCCAAGCGCGCCGGGCTCCCGCTGTGGGACCTGCTGGCCTCGATGAGCCCCGAGGAGCTGGTCGATCTCGTCGACTTCCGCTACCTCTCCGACGCGCTGACGCGCGAGGACGCGCTCGAGATCCTGCGCGCCGCCGAGCCAGGGCGTTCCGGGCGCCGCGAGGCGCTGCTCGCCGAGGGGTTCCCCGCGTACACGACGACGCCCGGCTGGCTCGGCTACGACGACGCCAAGCTCGAGCGGCTGTGCCGCGAGGCCGTCGAGGAGGGCTTCGAGCTGATCAAGCTCAAGGTGGGCGGCGACCTCGAGGACGACAAGCGCCGCCTGCGCATCGCCCGCGAGGCGGTGGGGCCGGACATCCGGATCGCCGTCGACGCCAACCAGCACTGGGACGTCGGCGAGGCGATCGAGTGGATGCGGGCCCTGAGCCCGTACGACATCGCCTGGATCGAGGAGCCGACCAACCCCGACGACGTGCTCGGCCACGCGGCGATCGCCCGCGGCGTCGCGCCGATCCCCGTCGCGACCGGCGAGCACATGGCCAACCGCGTGATGGCCAAGCAGTTCCTCCAGGCCGGCGGCCTGCAGGTGCTGCAGATCGACGCGACGCGCGTGGCCGGCGTCAACGAGAACCTGGCCATGCTCCTGCTCGCCGCGAAGTTCGGCGTGCCCGTGTGCCCGCACGCGGGCGGGGTCGGGCTGTGCGAGGCGGTGCAGCACCTCGCGATGTTCGACTTCGTGGCCGTGTCCGGGAGCCTGGACGGGCGCGTGATCGAGTTCGTCGACCACCTGCACGAGCACTTCGCGACGCCGGCCGTGGTGCGCGACGGGCGCTACGTCACGCCGACCGCGCCGGGCGCAGGGGCCGAGATGCTCGCCGCGTCGGTCGCGGCGCAGTCGCGCTGAATGCGCCTCCCGGTCTCGCACCCGGTCGCGCCGATGCTCGCGAAGCCCGCTCCCGCGATCCCGCCGGGCCAGCTCTACGAGCCCAAGTGGGACGGCTTCCGCTCGATCGTGTTCCGCGACGGCGACGAGGTGGAGATCGGCAGCCGCAAGGAGCGGCCGATGACGCGCTACTTCCCCGAGGTGGTGGCGGCCGTGCTGCGCAGCTTCCCGCCGCGCGCCGTGGTCGACGGCGAGATCGTGATCGCCGGCGACGGCGGGCTGGACTTCTGGGCGCTCCAGCAGCGCATCCACCCGGCCGCGAGCCGTGTCGAGATGCTGGCCGGGACGACGCCGGCGAGCTTCGTCGCCTTCGACCTGCTGGCGCTCGGTGACGACGACCTCACCGGCGAGCCGTTCGCGGCCCGGCGCGCGGCGCTCGAGGGCGCGCTGGGCGATGCCGCGCCGCCGATCCACGTCACGCCGATCACCGGCGACGAGGCGCTCGCCCGCGAGTGGTTCGAGCGCTTCGAGGGCGCCGGCCTGGACGGCGTGATCGCCAAGCGCCCCGACCTCACCTACCAGCCCGGCAAGCGCGTGATGACGAAGATCAAGCACGTGCGCACGGCTGACTGCGTGGTCGCCGGCTACCGCGTGCACAAGTCCGCGCCCGACGCCATCGGCTCGCTGCTGCTCGGCCTCTACAAGGACGATGCGGCGCCTCAGTCGCAGTGGGGCGACTTCGTGACCGGGCTCGCGCCGGTCGGCGTGATCGGCGCGTTCCCGATGGCGCGCCGGCGCGAGCTGTTCGCCGAGCTCCAGCCGCTGGTGGCCGACATCGCCGACCATCCCTGGAGCTGGGCGGCGGCCATGGACCAGGCGCCGGAGGGCGGCAGCCGCTGGAACCCGAAGAAGGACCTCTCGTTCGTGCCGCTGCGGCCGGAGCGGGTCGTCGAGGTCCGCTACGACTACCTGGAGGGCGCGCGCTTCCGGCACCCGCCGCAGTTCGTGCGCTGGCGCCCCGATCGCGAGCCGGAGTCGTGCGGATACGCGCAGCTCGACCAGCCCGCGCCGTTCGACCTCGCCGACGTGCTCAGTATTCGACTCTGAGGGCGCCGCACAGGAACTCCATGAACGGGCGCGCCCGCGCCACGCGGGCCTCGCACTCGTCCAGGAAGCCGCTCGCCGTGATCTCGCGCTGGGTGAGCGGCGTGGAGATCCCGAAGCTCCGGCGCTTGATGTCGTCGATCAGCGGGAGGTCGGCGCTGAAGCCGGCCGGCGGGCGCTTGAGCGGGTCGCCGTCGGTGAGCGTCCACTCGGGCCCGACCGCCGCGATCGCCGAGCGCCACGCCTCGGGGCGCGCGGCCAGCGTGTCGCGGATGTGCTTGAGCGCGGGCGATGCCGGGTGCCAGCTCCCGGCGGCGAGGAACGCCCGGCGCGGCTCGAGGTGCAGGTAGACCCCGGCGGTGTCGGCCTCGCCGGAGCGGGCGTGGCGGAAGTAGATCCCGACGTGGGTCTTGTACGGCGTCTTGTCCTTGGAGAAGCGCGTGTCCCGGTAGATGCGGAACAGCGAGCGCTTGTCCGCGGTGAGGTGCGGGGCCACCAGCGGGAGCCGGTAGCCCGAAGTCCTCGACGAATGCCAGCGCCGGCTCCTTGAGCTCGCGCTCGTAGCGCTCCTTGTTCGCGTTGAACCACTCGCGCTCGTTGTGCTGCTTGAGCTCGCGCAGGAACGCGAACAACTCGGAGGAGAAGGACGGCGCCTCGGCGGCCACGTCAGAGAGGCTACGGCCTGGCCGGCTCAGTCGCGCGCAGCGGCGGTCGCGGCCAGCTCCGTGCGGTTGGCGACGCCGAGCTTGGCGTACACGTGCGAGAGGTGCGTCTTGACGGTGTGCCGGCTCATGAACAGCCGGGCGCCGATGTCCGGGTTGCTGAGGCCCTCGACGGCGAGCTCGACGACCTCGCGCTCGGCGGGGGTGAGGCTGCGCCCAGCCGGACAGCGGGCCGGTCGCGGGTCCCGCGGCTGCGGCGCGCGTAGCCGACCGCCTCGTCCGGTCCGAGCGCCGCCCCCGCCGCCCACTCCTCGTCGAACGCCGGCGTCTCGCGCAGCCGCGCGAGCAGCGCGTCGTGCCCGGGCTGCTCGACCGGCGGGCGCGGGCAGCCGATCGACGCGCGCGCGCTGTCGGCGCCCGCCAGCAGCCGGATCGCGTGCGCCGGCTGGCCGCCCTCGGCCGCCAGCGCCGCGAGCGCCTCGAGGCTCCGCGCATATGCCCAGCGAAGCTCGTGCTCCGCCGGATCGCGAGCGCGCTGGTGGTGCAGCTCGAGCGCGTCGTCCGGGCCGCTGAGGCGCGCCTGCTCGTCGAGCGCCTGCGCGACGACCCGCGGGAGGTCGAGTCCGCGCCCGAGCTCGAGTGCGCGGGCCGCTGCGGCGACCGCGTCGTCGTGGCGGCCGAGCCCCCGGAACGCGGCGGCGAGGACCGGCAGCGCCTGCGCCTCGACGTAGGTGCCCGCGGGCTCACCGGTCCAGCCGGCCTCGGGCTCGAGCCAGCGGCGAGCGTCCTCGGGCTCGCCACGCCACATCGCCAGCGTCCCCAGCACCCGGGCGAGACCGGGGACGAACACCTCGCGGCCCGCGCCCTCCACCAGCGCGACGAGCCCGTCGAGCAGCTCCTCGCCCTCGTCGTAGCGGCTGCAGCTCCCGTGCACGAGCGCGAGCGTGCTGCGCGCCATGCCGACGCGGTGGTAGTCGCCGAGCGGGTCGGCGACCTCGACGGCGCGCTCCGCCAGCCGCCGGGCACGCGCGACGTCGCCCGTCACGAGCGCGCCGTCGGCCTGGAAGGCCAGCAGCGTCGCCGCGACACCGCGGTCGCCGCTCTCCAGCAGGGCGGCGATCGAGGCGTCGAAGACGAGGTCGGCCTCGTCGTGGCGGTCGCGGAGATGGAGGATGATCGCCTGCAGCCCGGGTGACGCCCCGAGCACGAAGGCGTCCCCCGCGCGCGCGGCCCGCACGCACGGCACGCTCGGCCAGCCGCCAGGCGTCGTCCGGGTCGGTGTAGAACCGCCCGACCGCGGCGAGCGCGAGCGCCATCGCGCGCAGCTGCTCGTCGCCGTGCTCGTCCGCGATCTCCAGCGCCTGCTGGGCGACGTCGTACTCCAGCCCGAGCGGCGCGGCGGTGTCCGCGACGAGCGCGATGCCCATCAGGAGGCGCCCCTGCAGCAGCGAGCGGTCGTCGGGCGCGAGCAGCGCGGCGCGCTGGAGCAGCTCGATGCCGAGCGGGCCGTGGCGGTCGAGGTGCCACAGCCACGGCAGCTCGGCGGCCAGCCGCCGCCCGCGGTCCGGGTCGCCGGCGGCCAGCCCCCACTCGAGCGCGGCGCGGAGGTTCTCCGTCTCGCGCTGCATCCGGATCCGCCAGCGGTCCTTGTCGGTCTCCAGCAGCGGCGCCTCGGCCTCGGCCACGGCGAGGAAGTGGTCGAGGTGGCGGTCGCGGGCGTCGTCGGTGCCGCCGGCCTCCTCGAGGCGCTCCGCCGCGTACTCGCGGAGCGACTCGAGCAGGCGGTAGCGCGCCCCGCCGCCGTGGTCCTCGGCGACCACCAGCGACTTGTCGACCAGCCGCCCGAGCGCGGGGAGCGCCGCCGCGGGATCGGGGCACGCCGCGCGCGCGGCGGCGAGGTCGAAGCCGCCCGGGAACACGCCGAGGCTGCGGAACGCGACGCGGTCGGGCTCGTCGAGCAGGTCGTGGCTCCAGGCGATCGACGCGGCCAGCGTCCGCTGCCGGTCCGCGGCCCCGCGCGCCCCGCGCACCAGCAGCCCGAAGCGGTCGTCCAGCCCCGCCTCGATGTCGCGCGGGGACAGCGTCCGCAGCCACGCCGCGGCGAGCTCCAGCGCCAGCGGCATGCCGTCGAGCCGCGCGCACAGCGTGCGCAGCAGCTCCTCGTTGGAGTCGTCGAGCGCGAACGAGTCGCTGGCCTGGCTGCCGCGCTCGAGGAACAGCCACAGCGCGTCGTCGTCGCGCAGCGACGGCACGGCCCACACCAGCTCGCCGGCGACGCCGAGCGGCTCGCGGCTGGTGGCGAGCACGCCGGCCTCCGGGCAGGTCTCCAGCAGCGCGGCCGCCGACCTCGGCGGCGCCGGCCAGCACCTGCTCGCAGTTGTCGAGGCAGATCAGCAGCCGGCGGTCGCGCAGCTGGCGCGACAGCGACGCGAGCGGGCCCTGCACCGGCTCGACGAGGACCCCGGTGGCGGCCGCCACCGCCTCGGCGACCGCGGCGTTCTCGGTCACGGCGCTGAGGTCGACCCACCAGACTCCGTCGCGCCATCGTCCGACCTGCTCGGCCATGGCGTGCGCCGCGAGGCGCGTCTTCCCGGCGCCTCCCGGGCCGACGAGGGTCACCGACCGCTCGTGGGCCAGCACCCGGTGCAGCTCGGCGAGCTCCTCGCGGCGGCCGACGAACGTCGTCGGCTGGACGGGCAGGTTGTGCGCGGCGTCGTCGAGCGAGCGCAGCGGCGCGGTGTCGCCCGCCTCGCGCGGGCGCAGCTCGAACACGCGCTCGGGCAGCGAGAGGTCGCGCAGGCGGTGGATGCCGCGGTCGCGCAGCTCGAGGTGCTCGGGCAGCGCTTCGCCCGCCAGCGACGCGGTCGGGGAGGAGAGCACGACCTGGCCGCCGTGCGCGATCTCGCGCAGGCGCTGCGCGCGGCGCAGCGCGGCGCCCGCGTAGCGGCCGTCGGCCCGCGCCCGGGCGGCGCCGGTGTGCAGCGCGACGCGCACCTGCCGCGAGAGGTCCGGGCCGGCCTCGCGCAGGATCGCCGCCGCGGCGAGGACGGCGTCGGCGGGCGCGGGGAACGCCGCGACCTGCCCTTCGCCGGGGCGCCCGGCGGTCCGCAGGCCGCCGTGCGCGCGCCCGGCGGCGTCGACCACGCGGCCGAGCTCGGCGGGCACCGGACCGGTCCACACGGGCCGCGACGACGGATCGAGGTCGGCGACCAGGAACGTCAGCGGGGCCGTCATCGCCCGTGCAGTGTCGCGGATCGCCGACACCTCCGCCACGCGGCTCACCCACCTGGGTGATGTTCCGCGGCCCGTCGTGGCGGACGCTGGGCCCATGACCACCACACAGCAAGGAGCAGGACCCATGGGTGACGTGATCGCGGACATGACGATGTCGCTCGACGGCTACATCGCCGCTCCCGACGGCCGGGCCGACCGGCTGTTCGGATGGTTCTTCGGCGGTGACACCGAGGTGTCGACGTCCGACCCCGCGCTCTCGTTCCGCACCAGCGAGGAGAGCGCCGGCGTGCTCCGCGACGCCCTCTCGAGCGTCGGCGCCATCGTCGGCGGCCGCGACTACTTCGACCTGGCCGAGGGCTGGGGCGGCACGCCGCCGATGGGCGTCCCCGCGTTCATCCTCACCCACCGCCCGCCGCCGGAGGACTGGCCCGCGGACAACGACATGATCCACTTCGTCGGCGACGGCATCGAGAGCGCGATCGCCCAGGCCCGCGAGGTCGCGGGCGACAAGACCGTCGCCGTCGCCACGCCCAGCACCACGCGGCAGGCCTACGAGGCCGGGCTGCTGGACGAGCTGAGCGTGAACCTCGTGCCGGTGCTGCTGGGCGAGGGCATCCCCTGGTTCGCCGGGCTCGACGCCGACCTCGACGGCCCGCTGTCGGTCGTCGCCGGCAACGGCGTGACGCACATCCGCTACCGCGTCAAGAAGGCGGCGTGACGCATCACGTGCCGTTCCGTTGCAGGCGCCGGCGCCGCGTGCGGGCGGGTCCGGCGCCGTAACGGCATGGCTGGGTGGGGGAGGGGGTGGGCGTTGCGGCGACGCGAACGTCGTGTGCGACAGGCGCGCGGTGCCGGGCTTACGACGTTTTCCCCGCATAGCGACGCAAACGTCGTGAGCGGACCGGGCGAGGCCCCCGCTCACGACGTTCGCGTCGCCGCCAACAAACCCCTCCCCCTACAAGCCAACGCCGTTACGGCGCACCGCGCCACCATCCGACGCCACCGGCGCCTGCCTAAGCCGCGCCGTGATGGGGGCCCGAGTACTCCTCGGGCCGCGCGGCCATCACCAGGAACATGGCGGCGAACATCGCGACGTGCTCGACCGTCATGAGCAGCGCGACGCCCTCGACGAGCCCCGCCACGAGCAGCGCGACGGCGCCGGCGGCCGGGACGACCATCGCGGCCGCCATCTCCGCGGTGGGCCGCAGGGCGTGGCCCCGCCAGAGCATCCACGGGATCATCGGGAGGGTCATCGTGACGCCCATGCGCACGAGCATCCCGGTCGTATCGCCGCCGGCGACGCCGAGCGCGTCCGACGCCCAGCGGGCGGGGAGGGCGAGGACGCCCATGCCCAGCAGCATCACGACGGCCATCTCCACGTAGTGGCGGAAGAACATGCGCGTCAGCACGGGCTGCCGCTCGCTGTTGATCAGTGCGGTGGTCGACATGCGGAGGAGAGTAGATACCCCTATGGGGTATGTCAAGCGTCATGTCAGAGCGCTGGCCAACAGCGCCGCGGCGAGGCCGGTCATCACGACGGCGATCACCCCGTCGAGCACGCGCCATGCGGCCGGGCGCGCGAACAGGGGGCGCAGCAGGCGGGCGCCGTAGCCGAGGCCGGTGAACCACGCCAGGCTCCCGATGGCGGCGCCCGCGGCGAACCACCACTGCTCGCCGACGTGCGTGCCGGCGATCGAGCCGAGCAGGACGACCGTGTCGAGGTAGACGTGCGGGTTCAGCCAGGTCAGCGCCAGGGCGGTGGACGCGGTGGCGACGAGCGACGCCGGAGCGGCGGCGGCCGCGTCGAGCCTGCGCGCCGCCGAGCGCGCGCCGCGCGGCGAGCGCGCCGTAGGTCAGCAGGAACGCGGCGCCGGCCACGCGGACGACGTCGAGCAGCGCGGGCTCCGCGGCGATCAGCGCTCCCGCGCCGGCGACGCCGGCCGCGATCAGCGCGGCGTCGGAGCCGACGCAGATCGCGACGACGGCCGCGAGGTGCTCGCCGCGCAGGCCCTGCCGCAGCACGAACGCGTTCTGGGCGCCGATGGCGACGATCAGCGACAGCCCCAGGGCGAGCCCAGCGGCGGCGGCGTTCCATGCGGCGGCGGACGGCATGAGGCGAGGCTAGGTCGCTGACGCCGTCAGCGCAGCTCAACATTCTGCGGAGTCATTAGCATCGCTGTTGATGGATCTCGACCTCGCCCAGCTGCGGGCGCTGGCCGCGGCGGTGTCGGAGGGCACCTTCGAGGCGGCGGCGCGCGTGCTGCACGTCACCCCGTCGGCGGTCAGCCAGCGCATCCGCGCGCTCGAGATCGCCACCGGGCGCGTGCTGCTCGTGCGCTCGAAGCCGATCCGGGTCACGGACTCGGGCGAGGCCGTGCTGCGGCTGGCCCGCCAGGTCGAGGCGCTGGCCGAGTCCGCCGCCCGCGAGCTCGGCGCGCAGGAGCGCCCCGGCACGCTGCCGATCGCGGTCAACGCCGACTCGCTGACCACCTGGGTGCTGCCGGCGCTCGCGCCCCTCGGGGACGCGATCGCGCTCGACATCCGGCGCGAGGACCAGGAGCACACCAGCGCGCTGCTGCGCGAGGGCGCCGTGATGGCTGCGGTCACCGCCGAGTCGGAGCCCGTGCCCGGGATGCACGTCGGCGCCGCTCGGGCGCATGCGCTACCGGCCCATGGCCGCGCCGGCCTTCGCCGCGCGGTGGTTCCCGGACGGTCCCGTGGCCGCCGCCCTCGCGCGCGCGCCCATGGTCGTGTTCGACCGCAAGGACGACCTCCAGCATGCGTATCTGCGCGGCCGGCTCGCCGAGGAGGAGCCCGACCCGCCCGCCCACTACGTCCCGGCGTCCGCCGACTTCATGGCGGCGATCCGGCTCGGCCTCGGCTGGGGGATGCTGCCCGACCTGCAGGCGGAGCGGGACCGCGGGGACGGCCACCTCGTCGCCTTCGACCCGGGCGCGGAGGTCGACGTCGACCTGCACTGGCAGCAGTGGCGGCTGCGCTCGCCGGAGCTCGACCGCGTCGCCGCCGCGATCCGCGAGGCGGCCCGGGCGCACCTGCGCTGATCGCCGCGGGGCGGCGCGGCGTATCGATGTACATGGCCCCAAGTCGAATCGCCGCCCTCGTCGTCCTCGGATCCCGCGTCGCCTACGGCGCCGGGCTGCTCGCGGCGCCGGCGCCGCTGGCGCGCCGGTGGCTCGGTGACGGCGCCGAGCACGCCCCGGTCCAGGTGCCGCTCCGGGCGCTCGGCGTCCGCGAGATCGTGCTGCACGCCGGCGCCATCGCGCCGCGCTGCGCGGGGAGCCGCTGCGACCGTGGCTCGCCGCGAGCATCGCCGGCGACCTGTCGGACATCGCCTGGACCGTCGCCGGCCGCCGCGAGCTCCCGGACGGCGCCGCCGGCGCCACCGCGGTGGTCGCCGGCGCCAGCGCCGCCCTGTCGGCGGTCGTCGCCGCGGCGCTCGACGACTAGCCGGTCCGCAACAGCGCCCGCGTCAGCAGCCGCAGGAGGGCGAAGAGGCCGCCGACCACGGCGCCCAGGACGAGCAGCGGGATCGCGAGGATCACGAGCGGCAGCGCCACCAGGGCCAGGACCGCGAGGAGCCCGGGGATCGGGGCGAGGAAGGCGACCAGGAAGAAGCCGAGGCCGCCCACGAGGCCCAGCAGCTCGTCGACGACTTCGAGCGCGCCGCGCTCGGGTGCCTCTGGCGCCGGTTCGAGGGTCGCCGGCTCGGCGTCCGGGATGGTCAGGAATCGTTCGGGGTGAATTGCGGCCGTCGCCACGAGCGGGACCTCCGTCTGGGTGGTGTCTTCACCCGTGGTGACGAATCACCACCCCGGAACGTGACAGTCAGGCCGCCGGCCGGCACGAGCCCCTGCGGCCGGAGCAGCATCAGCACCACGAGGATCGCGCCGTAGATGCCGGAGCTGATCGCGGACAGGTCGAAGTCCAGGCCGACCTTGGCCGGGAGGTCGTAGAGCACCTCGGGCAGCAGGTAGTTGTTGACCACCGAGAGGACGATCGCGCCGGTCACGACGCCCCAGATCGATCCGATCCCGCCCAGCACGACCATCGCGAAGATGAAGATCGAGAAGGAGAACTCGAACTGGCAGGCGTTGACGACGCCGAGGTAGGAGGCGAAGAACGCGCCCGCGATCCCGCCCAGCGCGGCGCCCGTCCCGTACGCCGCGAGCTTCGTGCGCACGATCGGGATCCCGGCTCCGGCGGCGGCTCGCTCGTCGTCGCGCATCGCGACCCACGCCCGGCCCAGGCGCGAGTCGCTCAGGTTGACGTTCACGATCAGCGCCACGGCGACGAGCCCGAGCGCGAACCAGTACCAGGGGCGCAGGTCCAGCGCCCCGAAGCGGTCGACCAGCGGGAGGTCGATGCGGTCGATCGGGCCGATCCCGATCGGGCCCGGGGTGAGCGTGCCGCCGAACAGCTCGATCCGGCGGCCGTTGGAGACGACCTGGCCGATGATCTCGCCGAAGGCGAGCGTGACGATCGCGATGTAGTCGCCGCGCAGCCGCAGCGTCGGCACGCCGATCAGCAGGCCGGCGAGCGCCGTCGCCGCGACGGCGAGCACGAGGATCGCCAGGAAGCTGATGTGGATGCCCCAGTAGCCGGATCCGAAGTAGGCCGTCGTGTAGGCGCCGATCGCGAAGAACGCCACGTAGCCGAGGTCGAGCAGCCCGGCGAAGCCCACGATCACGTTGAGCCCCAAGCGCCATCACGACGTAGGCGGCGGCCAGCACCATGTTGTTGAGGACTTCACCGCCCGGGCTGACGAGCAGCGGCGCGACCGCCGCCACGGCGAACACCGCCACCACGCGCGCCCAGCGGGTCACGCCGCCGCTCTGCGCCGGTCGGCGGCGAGGCTGACCGGGCAGATCCCCTCGTAGTGCCCGCACGCGTGCGCGTCGCACAGCCGGCACGTCCCCGCCGCCTCGCTCGCATCGGTGAGCGTCGCGTCGATCAGCGTCCCGAGCAGCCGCTCGAGGTCGCGCACGTCGCCGTCGCCGAGCCCGGCGACCGTCGCGAGCAGCACGCGAGAGCGGGCCTCGAGCGCCCGCTCGGCCAGCTCGCGGCCGGCCGGCTCGAGCCACACCAGCGCGCGGCGCCCGTCCGCGCGGATCGGCCTCGCGGCGGGCGAGGCCGGCCGCCTCGAGCCGGTCGACCACGCGCACCGCGCGCGAGTGCGAGACGCGCATCGCGCCGGCCAGCACGTCGACCGACCGGCCGTCCGCCCACTCCCGCAGCGAGATCAGCACGGCGGGGAGGCCGCCCGCCATGCCCGTCGCCTCCTCGGTCGCCTCCCGGATCCGGTCGCCCAGCGTCAGCGACAGCGCGCCGAGGCGATTGGCCACGGCCGAGATATATGCCTCAGGCATACAGAAACGATACGCGACTAGCGCGCGGGGAGCTGCGCAGCGAGCTCGAGCCGCCCGAAGTCCTCGGGCGTGAGGTACGTCGTCATGTCGGAGATGCGATCGCCGCGCAGGGTGACCACGTTGATGCCGTGCGCGACGAAGCGGCCCGAGCCGGCGTCCAGGAAGTAGTGGGCGAACGCGAGCTGGGCGTTGACGCGGGCGGGGACGAGCAGCGAGCGCTTGTCGTCCGTCAGCGGGAACGTCCTGAGGAAGCCCGCCACCGCGTCGCGGCCGCGGAACCACGTCGGCCGCGGCGGCATCGTGATCGTCGCGTCGTCGGCGAGCAGCGCGACGATCGCGTCGACGTCGCCCTGCTCCCACGCGCGCACGTACCGGTCGGCGATCTCGCGCACGCGCTCGTCGCCGAGCAGCGGCCAGCGTTGCCTGCTGGCTCTGGTCGGGGAGGCGCTCGTCGATCGTCCGGTGGGCGCGCTGCAGGGCGCTGTACACCGACGTCGCGGTGGTGCCGAGCGTCTCGGCGACCTCGGCGCCGCTGAAGCCGAGCACGTCGCGGAGGATCAGGACGGCGCGCTGGCGCGCCGGGAGGTGCTGGAGCGCCGCGATGAACGCCAGCTCGACGCTCTCGCGCTGCTCGTAGCGGGCCTCGGGACCGGCGACGGCGGCGTCGAGCCCCAGCCGCGAGTCGGGGAACGGGTCGACCCACACCTCCGCCAGCGGCTCGGCGAGCGCGTCGTGCGGATCGCTCGCCGGGCCGTAGTCGACCGGGAGCACCCGCTTGGGCCGCCGCTCGATCAGCTTCAGGCAGGCGTTCGTCGTGATCGTGTACAGCCACGAGCGCACCGAGCTGCGGCCCTCGAACCCGGGCAGCGCGCGCCACGCGTTGGTCAGCGCCTCCTGGAGCGCGTCCTCGGCGTCCTGCGCCGAGCCGAGCATCCGGTAGCAGTGGGCGTAGAGCTCGCGCGACGCGGCTCGACGAGCGTCCGGTAGGCCTCGTCCTGGTTCATCGCGGGCACCCGCCCTTCGCCTGCCAGAACGCGATGTCGCCGCCCGCGGGCGTCGCGACGACGCTGCGCCAGCCGGCGGGTCCCTCGCGCGGCTCGAGCAGGACCGAAGCGCCGAGGCGCCGCGCGCGCTCGGTCACCTCGTCGATCCGCTCGACCGCGACGTAGGGCAGCCACGTGCCGCGAGCCGCCCCGCACTCCACGATCCCGCCGCCCGGCCCGCCGCCCATCTCGAGCGCCAGGTAGGAGCCGCGCGCGGCCTCGATCCGCTCCGGGCGCCAGCACAGCAGCTCGGAGTAGAACGCGCTCGCGCACGGCAGCGCGCCGGTGTGCAGCTCGAGGTGGACGACGGGGTGCGGGCTCACACGCGGTAGGACCCGATCTCCGCCAGCTCGCTGAGGGCCGGCGGCTCGTCGCAGCGCTCCCGGAGGTCCTGCTGGAAGCGCTGGAAGGCGGCCAGGTCGGTGAGCGGCGTCCGCCCGCCCTCGGTGTCGACGGCGGCGAGGTGCACGAAGCTCACGCCGTCGTCGAGCCGGAACGTCGCGTACCGCATCCCGTCGGGCGCCACGCGCTCGAGCTCCTCGTAGACGCCTCGCACGAGCGCCTCGTTCTCCGCGACCCGATCGGGCTTGACCTTGTAGCGGACCATGACCTGTCTCATCTCACGACCTCCTGACTAGTTTCCTGATTCGCCTTCGAAGGCGGGCACGGCGCGCCGGAGCGACGCCGCGTCACGGGGCCGGCCGGGCAGCGCGAGCCCGGTGGCCGCGCCCGCCAGCGCCAGCGCGGCGCCGGCGGCGATGGCCGGGCGGAACCCGTCCACGAACGTCTCGGCTGACGCGTAGCCGCCCGCTCCCGCGAAGACCGCGACGACGATCGCGATCCCGAACACGCCGCCGAGCTCGCGCATCATGCTGTTGGTCCCGGCCGCCTTCCCGATCGCCTCGGCCGCGACCGAGCCGACCGCCGAGTTCTGCGCCGCCGGGATCGCCATCGAGACGCCGACGCCGGCCACGATCAGCGGCGCGACCATCCGCGCGTAGGGGAGGCCCGGCTCGGCGATCAGCGCCAGCCAGCCCATGCCGGTCGCCTGCAGGGAGAGCCCGAGGACCATCAGCGGGCGCTCGCCGATCCGGTCGGCGAGGGCGCCGGCGACGGGCGCGACGGTGATGAAGGTCGCCGTCCACGGCATCAGCCGCAGGCCGGTCTCGAGC
The DNA here is from genome assembly GCA_963723395.1 of uncultured Solirubrobacteraceae bacterium. Lineage (GTDB taxonomy): Bacteria > Actinomycetota > Thermoleophilia > Solirubrobacterales > Solirubrobacteraceae > DATFQI01. The sequence continues at coordinate 318,514 of CAVRQL010000023.1, forward strand.
GGGCCGTATCCGAGCCCCGTCTGCAGGAACTGCGCGAAGAAGAAGACGGCGCTGAACAGCGACGCGAAGGTGAAGAACATCGCCGCGTTGCTCGCCGAGAACGCGCGCGACCGGAACAGGCTCATCGGCAGCATCGGCTCGCGGGCGCGCAGCTCCCAGGCGACGAACGCCGCGACGAGCAGGACCCCGGCGGCGAGCGAGGCGAGCACCTCGGCGCTGCCCCAGCCGGCCGGGTTGCCGCGCACGAGGCCCCACACGAGCCCCAGCGTGCCCGACGTGATCAGCGCGAGGCCGGGGACGTCGAGGCCGGCGGAGGGCCCGCGGCTCTCGCGCATCCGCGTGAGGACGAGCGGGATCGCGACCGCGCCGATCGGGACGTTGAGCCAGAAGATCCACTCCCAGTCGAGCCCTTCCACGACGGCGCCGCCGACGAGCGGCCCGGCGGCGACGGACACGCCGGTGATCGCGCTGAAGATCCCGATCGCCGCTCCCCGCCGCTCGGGTGGGAACGCGGCGCTCAGCAGCGCCAGGCCGAGCGGCATCAGCAGCGCCGCGCCGACGCCCTGGAACGCGCGCGCGGCGATCAGCCAGCCGACGCCGGGCGCCAGCGCGCACAGCGCAGACGCCACGGTGAAGATGCCAAGCCCGGCGGCGTAGAGGTTGCGGCGCCCGTAGCGGTCACCGAGCGCGGCGGCCGTGATGAGCAGGACCGCGAAGCTGAGGTTGTAGGCGTTGACCGTCCACTCGAGCGCCTCCACGGAGGCGCCGAGGTCGATGCGGATCGTGCTGAGCGCCGTCGACACCACGAGCGTGTCGAGCGCCGCCATCAGGGAGCCGATGCCCGTGAGGGCGATCACCCAGCCGGTGTGTTGTCTCATGCATGGGTAGATCCGGGGCGCGACGGAAATCCATCGCGCCCCGCCACATTCAGCGCGAGACGTGCGCGGCGAGCTTCTCCAGCGAGCCGTTCCAGCCGGCCTCGGCGTGGCCGCCGCCCGACGGGTACGGCCCGTCGCTGAGCGTCATGCGGGTCTTCTCGCCGTGGTCGTGGAGCTCCACTCGCGTCAGGGTGCCGTCCGGGAGCCCCATCTCGGGCATCGGCTCGCAGCGCAGGACGATCAGCGAGGGCTCGACCAGCTCGACGATCTCGTAGCGCACGGGGTGCTCGGCCCCGCTGGAGCTCTGGACCATCGTCACCTCCCAGCGGCCGCCGACCCGCGGCTCGATGTGCACGTGCTCGCGCGGCGCGTGGAAGTGCTCCGGGCCGTACCACTCCGCGACCCGGTCGGGATCGAGCCACGCCGCGAACACGTCCTCGCGCGGCGCCTCGAAGATGCGGGTGATCAGGACCTGCTGATCGCTGGTGGCGCCCGTCATGGCTTCCTCCTCCGAAGGTGTGCGTCGAGCCGGTCCATCCGGCCCTCCCAGGTCTGCTTGCGCGTCTCCATCCAGGCGACGGCGTCGTCGAGCGGCTCGGCCCGCAGCCGGCTCGGGCGCGCCTGCCCGTCGCGCCCGCGCTCGATCAGCCCGGCCTGCTCGAGCACCTTCAGGTGGCGGGAGATGGCGGGCAGGCTCACCGAGAACGGCTCGGCGAGCTCGTTGACCGTCGCCTCGCCCTCCGCGAGCCGGGCGAGGATCGCGCGGCGGGTCGGGTCGGCGAGGGCGGCGAAGGTGCGGTCGAGTTGGTCGGTCTGCATTTAACGTGCTCGTTAATTAACGAGAGTGTTAAGTACACGAACCGTGGCCGTTTGTAAAGCGATCGGGCGCGACCGCGTACGGTCGGCGCATGGGCACGTACGACCTCGCGATCCGCGGCGGCACCGTGGTGACCGAGCACGGCCGCGCGCGCGTGGACGTCCACGTCGACGGCGGCCGCATCGCCCACGTCGGCCCGGCCCGGCCCGCCGCCCGCGAGATCGACGCCGGCGGGCTGCTGGTCATGCCGGGGATGGTCGAGACCCACGTGCACCTGATGGATCCCGGCGACCCGACGCGCGAGGACTTCCCGTCCGGGACCGCGGCGGCGGCCGCCAACGGCGTCACGACGGTGATCGAGCACACGCACGGCAGCCCGGTCCGCACCGCCGCCGAGCTGGCAGCCAAGCGCGAGCACCTCGAAGGGCGCTCGTGGGTCGACTTCGGGCTGGCGGCGCACGCCTGGGTGGGGATGGCCGGGGATGCCGAGGCGCTGTGGCGCGGCGGCGTGACGTACTTCAAGCTCTTCACGTGCACCACGCACGGGGTGCCCGGGCACGATGCGGCCTCGCTGCTGGAGTGGTTCGGCCGCCTCGCCCGGCTCGGCGCCCACTCGCCTGGTGCACTGCGAGGACGAGGCGCTGACCGCCGCGGCCGAGGCGCGCCTGCAGGCCGCCGGCCGCGAGGACCCGCGGATCGTCCCCGAGTGGCGCAGCCGCACCGCCGAGGAGGTCGCCGTGGCCGCCGTCGGCGTGCTGAGCCGCCACGCCGGCGCCGCGGTCGGCGTCGCGCACTGCAGCTCGCCGGCGGTCGTGGCGCTGATCGAGCGCGAGCGGGCGGCCGGCGCGCGCGTCGCCGCCGAGGCGTGCCCGCAGTACTTCCTGCTGCGCGAGCAGGACATCGACGAGCACGGCGCGCTGCGCAAGTTCACGCCGCCGGCGCGCGCCCGCATCGACGCCGACGAGGACGAGATGTGGAGGCTCCTGCGAGCCGGCAGCCTGAGCTTCCTGTCCTCCGACCACGCGCCCAGCACGCGCGAGCAGAAGCTCGGCAGCTCGATCTGGCAGTGCCACTTCGGCCTGCCGGGGCTCGACACGACGATGCCGCTGCTGCTCGACGCGGCGGCACGCGGCAAGCTCGCCTACGAGGACGTGGTCCGCGTCTACAGCGCCGCGCCCGCGCGCCACTACGGCCTGTGGCCGCGCAAGGGCGCGCTCGAGGAGGGAGCGGACGCCGACCTCGCGCTCGTCGACCCGTCGGCGGCCTGGACGTTGGGCCGCGAGCACGTGCTCTCGAAGGCGGGCTGGACTCCGTACGAGGGGAGGGAGGTCCGCGGCCGCGTGGTCCGGACGCTCCTGCGCGGCGAGACCGTCGACGCGCAGGCCGGCGAGCTCCGAGGACGCTTCGTGCCGGGCGCCGGCGCCTAGGCGGCGCCGTAACGGCGGCGGTGCAGCTCGCGGACCTGCTCCGCCAGCCCGGGCACCGGACCCTCGACGGTGATGCCGGGGGCGACCTCCTGGATCGGCAGGGCCCGCACCGGACCCGGAGGGACGCCCATCTCGGCGAGCCAGCCGGCCGTCTGCGCCGACGAGCTCACGTAGACGATCCGGCCGAGCCCGACCCACGCATGGGCGGCTGAGCACATCGGGCAGTGCTCCCCGGAGGTGTAGACCGTCGCGCCCGCCCGCGCCTCGGGCGTCATGTGCGCAGCGGCCCAGCGCGCCAGCTCGAACTCGGGGTGGCGGGTCTGGTCGCCCGAGGCGACGCGGTTGCGGTCCTCGGCGAGGACGGTGCCGTCGGCGGCGACGAGGACGGAGCCGAACGGCTCGTCCCCCACCTCCAGGGCCTCGGTCGCCAGCTCCACGCAGCGCCGCAGGTGTTGCAGCTCGGCCTCGTCCACGACGCCGCCGAGGTTAGCCCTCGCGAGGGGAGGGCCGCACCGTGCGCGGGAGGTGGCCGCACCGATGTGTTGCGCGTTTCGGGACTTCGGATGCATGGAGGCCCTCCTGGGAGGCAGGGGCCGCGCGCTGGGAGTCTGACGCGGTCCCCCTCGTCAGCCCTCCCCAAGGAGTCCGAATGCAACCCCGCAACCTCGCGGCACGCGCAGGCAGATGGAGTGCCACGCACCGCAAGACCGCCATTCTCGGCTGGATCCTCTTCGTGGTCCTCGCCACCGTGGTCGGCGGCAAGGTCGGCCAGAAGAACCTCGAGCCGTCCAAGATGGGCAACGGCGAGTCCAAGCGCGGCGACATGATCGTCGCCGACGCCGGGTTCCCCGAGACGATCGGCGAGCGCGTCCTCATCCAGGGCAAGGGCTCGACGAAGTCCGGCGATCCTGAAGTGACCGCCGCCGTGAAGGACGTCGTACACCGGCTCGGGCAGATCGACGGTGTCAAGGACATCGAGAGCCCGCTCAATGCGAGCCATCGCGCCGAGACCGTCTCCAAGGACGGCCGCTCCGTGGTCGTGAACTTCACGCTGCCGGGCAAGTTCGAGACGGTCGCTGACGCGTCCCAAGGTCGAGAAGTCGGCCGAGGCGCCGCTCGCCGCCGTGGCCGCCGTCCAGAAGGCTCATCCCGACCTGCGCGTCGAGGAGTTCGGCGATGCGTCGGCGCAGAAGGCGCTCGGCGCCACCGAGCGCGCCGACGAGGCGAAGTCCATGCAGTTCTCGATCGGCGGCACGCTGCTGATCCTCCTGATCGCGTTCGGCGCCGCCGTCGCCGCCGGCGTCCCGCTGGTGCTCGGCATCTCCGCGTTCGTGGCGACGACGGGCCTGCTCGGGCCGGTCAGCCAGCTCAGCCCGCTCCACGAGGCCGTCGGACAGGTCACGATGCTCATCGGCCTGGCCGTGGGCGTCGACTACGCGATGTTCTACCTCCGCCGCATGATGGAGGAGCAGGACAAGGGCCACTCATCGGCCGACGCGCTCGACATCGCCGCCGCCACCTCCGGCCGCGCGGTGATGATCTCCGGGTTCACCGTGATGGCGGCGATGGCCGGCATGTTCTTCTCGGGCAACCCGATCTTCTCCTCGTTCGGCATCGGCACGATCATCGTCGTCGGCGTCGCCATGATCGGCTCGCTCACGTTCCTCCCGGCCGTGCTGTCCTACCTCGGGCAGAAGGGCTGGATCGAGAAGGGCCGCATGCCCTACATCGCCAAGCGCCGCCACAAGGCCAAGGGCGAGTCGCGCGTGTGGAACGCCATCCTCAACCGGGTCCTGGCGCGTCCGCTGATCTCCGCCGTGCTCGCCGGCGGCCTGCTCGTCGCGCTGACGATCCCCGCGCTCGGCATGCAGTTCAAGGAGTCCGGCACGGAGGGCATGTCCCGCAGCCAGCCGATCATCCAGACGCTCGATCGCGTCGATGCGGCGTTCCCCGGCGGTACCGCTCCGGCCAACGTCGTCGTCAAGGCCAAGGACGTCACGGCGCCCCAGGTGCAGGCGGCGATCAAGCAGCTCCACGACAAGGCGATCGCCACCGGCAAGCTGTCGGAGCCCTCGGGCGTCGACATCAACCCGGCCAAGACGGTCGCCGTGGTGTCGCTCGCGGTCCAGGGCAAGGGCACCGACGCCGCCTCGAACGAGTCGGTGCGGGTGCTGCGCGAAGAGGTCGTGCCGGCCACGGTCGGCAAGGTCTCGGGCACGGACGTCGCGGTGACCGGCATGACCGCCCAGTCCAAGGACTTCCTCGACACCATGAAGTCGCACCTGCCGATCGTGTTCGGCTTCGTGCTGGCGCTGGCGTTCATCCTCCTGCTGGTCACGTTCCGCTCGATCGTGGTGCCGATCAAGGCGATCATCCTCAACCTGCTGTCGGTCGGATCCGCCTACGGCATCCTGACGCTCGTCTTCCAGGACGGGCACGGTGAGAAGGTGCTCGACTTCACGTCGGTCGGCGGCATCACGCCCTGGCTGCCGCTGTTCCTGTTCGTGGTCCTGTTCGGCCTCTCGATGGACTACCACGTGTTCGTCCTGAGCCGGGTCCGCGAGCTGGTCGACCGCGGCCGCACCACGGAGCAGGCGGTCGCCGAGGGCATCAAGTCCACGGCCGGCGTCATCACCAGCGCCGCCGCCGTCATGGTCGTCACGTTCGGCGCCTTCGCGACCGGCTCCGACCAGCAGATGAAGCAGCTCGGCATCGGCCTCGCCGCCGCGATCCTGATCGACGCGACGATCGTCCGCGCCGTCCTGCTCCCGGCCACGATGAAGCTCCTGGGCAGCCGCAACTGGTACCTGCCCAAGCGGCTGGCCTGGCTGCCCAAGTTCGAGCACGAGCCGCAGGTGGTGCCCGCCTCGGCCTGATCGAACCCCACATCCGAGCCGTACCCGCGGCGCCCGCCATCCGGTGGGCGCCGCGGTCGTTGTTCAGGAGGGCGGCGCCGTCGAGGCGCGGCGGACCAGCGTGGGGGACACGCGGACCTTCGCGCGGGAGCCCTTCCTCGCCTTGCCCGCGACGGCCGCGGCGAGCAGCGCGCTGGCCGAGGCGCCGACCTCGGGCATGCCCCACTCGACGCTGGTCAGCGCGGGCGCGACGACGCTGGCGATCGGGTGGTTGTCGTAGCCGGCCACGGACAGGTCGCCCGGGATGCTGAGGCCGCGGGCGGCGGCCGCCGCGTAGACGCCGCAGGCGATCGTGTCGGACAGGCAGAACACCGCGGTCGGGCGAGGCTCGATGTCGAGCACCGCGTCGGCGGCCTCGGTCGCGGCCTCGATCGAGTGCCGGGAGTAGCCGACGGTGGCGTCGATCCCGAGCGCCTCGCACACCTCGACGACGACCCGCTCCGACGGCCGGTCGGGCGTCGACGGGCGGCTCGGCGTGAGCACGGCCAGGCGGCGGTGGCCGAGCTCGTGCAGGTGCTCGAGCACGAGCGACACGCCGGCGCGGTTGTCGAACAGCACCTCGCCGACGGTCGGGCCGGCCAGCGCGTCGCCGACGGAGACCACCGGGAGCATCGTCCCGATGTCGGCCCAGGACTCGTCGGCCGGGTTCAGCGGGGAGACGATCAGCCCGTCGACGAGGTGCTCGGCGAGCTGCCGTGCGAGCGCGCGCTCGCGATCGGGCTCCCCGTCGGCGTCGGTGACGAGCATCTGCAGGTCCCGGCTGCCGAGGCCGCGCCCGAGCGACTCGACGAACCTCTGCTCGCCGAGGTCCTGCAGGGACCCGGAGATCACGCCGACGAGGCCGGTGCTCCCCTGGGACAGCGCGCGGGCGACGGCGTTCCCCGTGTAGTTGAGCTCCTCGGCGGCCTGCCGCACGCGCTCCTGGGTCTCGGCGGAGGTCTGCACGCCACGCAATGCGTAGGAGACGGCGGCGGGCGACAGCCCCGTGGCCGCGGCGACGTCCTTGATCGTGACGCGCCTCCGGGAGGTCACGTGCTCAACCGTATCCGGACATCCGGGCGAAGGGCGCATGTACATCAGGCCATTGACCGCGAGGGCGCCGTGTTCTAGGTTGTTGAATCGATTCACTGAATCGGTTCAGATGACCGTCGACCTCCATCAACATCTCTGGCCGGATGCCTTCCTGCACGCGCTGCGGGCGCGGACCCGCACGCCGCGGATGGACGGCTGGACGCTCGTGCTCGACGAGGGCGCGTACGCGATCGATCCGGCGGCGCACGACGTCGGCGAGCGGACGCGCCGCGCGGAGGCCGACGGCTTCGACGTCGTGTGTGTCGCCCCGTCGGCGGCGCTCGGGCTGGACGCCGAGCTGGCCCGCGTGTGGCTCGACGCCGCGCTTGAGCTGCCGCCGCCGTTCCGGGTGTGGGCCGCGGCCACCGATCCCGCGCGAGCTGGCCGAGGCGCTGGACCGCGGCGCGATCGGGCTGGAGCTGTCGGCGGCCGCGCTCGCCGCTCCGGGTGGCCTCGACGAGCTGGCGCCGCTGCTGGCTGTGCTCGACGCCGCCCGCCGCCCGCTGTTCGTGCACCCCGGCCCGCCCGGCCCGGTCGAGGGCCGGCCGGAGTGGTGGACGCCGGTCGTCCCGTACGTCGCGCAACTGCACGCCGCCTGGTGGGCGTGGGCCGACGGCGGGCGCGAGCGCTTCCCGGACCTGCCGATCTGCTTCGCCGCGCTCGCGGGCCTGGGGCCGCTGCACGGTGAGCGCCACCGCGCACGCGGCGGCCTCGGCTCCGCCATCGACCGGCTGACGTTCGTCGAGACCTCCTCGTACGGGACGCAGGCCGTCGACGCGACGATCCGCGTGCTGGGGATCGACGTCGTGTGCTTCGGGTCAGACCGCCCGTACGCCGACGCGGCCATGCCCAAGCTGGACGGCGCGGCGCTCTACGCCATCGGCACGCGCAACGCCGAGCGGCTCCTCTCGCTCACGGGGGTGACGGCATGACGACCGATCGGCTGATGGAGCTCGCGCGCAGCACCGCCGAGCGGCGGGACCTCTGGATCCCGCATTACGACCCGGCGTCCGAGCAGCGCAGCTACGCGTCGCTGCATCGCGATGACGAGGTCGACGTGTGGGCGATCTTCTGGCTGCCCGAGAACGACACGGGCTGGCACGACCACGACACCTCCAGCGGCGCGGTGCACGTCATCTCCGGCGCGCTCGAGGAGCACGAGCTGATCCACGGCGGCCCGGACCGCCGCCGCACCCACCCCGCCGGCACGACGTTCTCGTTCAGCCCGTCGCACATCCACCGGATGACCTGCGCGGTCCCGCGGGCGATCTCGATCCACGCCTACTCGCCGCCGCTGTGGCGGCTGGGCCAGTACTCGGTCGACGCCGAGGGGCGGCTCTACCGGCAGTCGGTCTCCTACGCGGACGAGCTGCGCCCCGTGGACGTGGCGGCATGACCGACGTGCTCGTGATCGGCGGCGGCGTGATGGGCCTGTTCACGGCCTACCGCGCGTCGGAGATGGGCGCGCGCGTGACGGTGCTCGAGCGCGGCCGGATCGGCGACCCGATGACCGCCTCCTACGGGCGCACGCGCTCGTTCCGCTCCGACTACCTGGACGCCGAGTACGTCCGCTTCGCCCGCGAGGCGATCCGCCTGTGGGGCGAGTTCGAGGCCGAGACCGGCGCCACCGCGCTGATCCGCTGCGGGTGCATGAACATCGCCAAGGCGTCGGTCACGCCCGACCTGGACCACACGTACGCCGAGATGAGCCGGCGCGTGCTCGACGGCATGGGCCTGCCGACGCGGACCTTCGAGGCGGCCGAGTTGCGCGAGCGCTTCCCGTACCTGGATGCCGACGTCGGGCACCTGGAGGCGGACGCGGGCGTCGTCGACCTCCAGGCGGTGCGCCACGCGCTGACAGGAGCGCTGGCCGAGCGCGGCGTGAAGGTGCTGGAGGGCGTCGAGACGCGCTCGATCTCCGCCGACGGGCGCGCGATCACCGACGCCGGGGAGTTCTCCGCCGGCGCGGTCGTGGTGACCGCCGGGCACGGGAGCAACGACGTGCTGTCGCGCGTCGAGGGCTGCCGCCTGTCCGTGCCGATCTCCCGCGACCGGCCGACCGAGGCCAAGTACGTCGTGCCGCCGGACCCGGGGCCCTTCACGGCCGACGCGATGCCGGTGATCGCGTACCTGGACAGCGGGATCTACGTGCACCCGATCGTCCCGGGCGTCACCGACGCCGTGAAGATCGGCTACTACAACCCGCCCGACCTGCCGCGCGGGCGCACCGGGATCGACAACGTCGCCGACTTCGTCGAGCAGTGCATGCCCGGGCTGCGTGGCGCCGAGACGAGCGACGTCGAGGACGTCGACGGATGCGACTACGACCTCGTGGCCGACGACGACTTCGTCCTCGGCCGGGTTCCGGGCCGCGCCCGCACGCTGCTCGGCGTCGGGTGGCGGGGGACGGGTTACAAGTACGCGCCCTGGGTGGGAAGGGTGCTGGCCGAGCTGGCCGTCCAGGACGGCACGGTCTACGACATCGCGCGCTTCTCGCCGGCGCGCTTCGAGCCAATCCAGGAAGAGGTCCGGGGAAGTGCGTCTTCAGCAACGTCTTGACAAGGGCGTCGTACTCGGCGCCGAGGGCTACGTGTTCGAGCTCGAGCGGCGCGGCTACGTGAAGGCCGGGCCCTACGTGCCCGAGGTGGTGCTCGACCAGCCCGAGGCGCTGCGCCAGCTCCACCGCGAGTTCCTGCGCGCGGGCGCCGACGTGATGGTGGCGCTGACCTACTACGCGCACCGCGACAAGCTGAAGGTCGTCGGGCGCGACGGGCAGCTCGAGGAGATGAACCGGGCGGCCGTGCGGATCGCCCGCGAGGTCGCCGCCGAGGGTGACGCGCTGGTGGCGGGGAACATCTGCAACACGTGGTCCTACGACCCCACGAGGCCCGTGGAGTCGGGCGCCGCCGTGCGTGCCCAGTACGAGGAGCAGCTGGGGTGGGCGGCCGAAGAGGGCGTGGACTTCGTGATCGCCGAGACCAACGACTTCGTCGGCGAGGCGCTGATCGCGCTCGAGGTCTGCCAGTCGCTCGGGCTGCCGGCCATGGTCACGTTCGCGAGCGTGCAGCCGGACACCACCTTCGACGGCTACGACTACGTCCACGCGTGCCGCGTGCTCGCCGACGCGGGCGCCGCGATCGTCGGCCTCAACTGCTCGCGCGGGCCGGAGACGATGCTCCCGCTGCTCGAGCGGATCCGCGGCGCGGTCGACGTGCCGGTGGCCGCCCAGCCGGTCCCGTACCGGACCTCGCCGGACGTGCCGGCGTTCGAGTCGCTGTGCGCGGAGCACGGCGAGCGGCTGTTCCCGATCCAGCTCGAGCGCTTCCAGTGCACGCGCTTCGAGATGGCCGACTTCGCCCGCCGGGCGCGCGACGTCGGGGTCGACTACGTCGGCATCTGCTGCGGCGGTGGCCCGCACCACGTGCGGTCGATGGCCGAGGCGCTGGGCCGCGTCACGCCCGCCTCGCGCTACTCGCCGGCCATCGAGCTGCACCCGATCATGGGCCAGGTGGAAGCCGAGCGCCACGAGGTCATGGGGGGCTGGGAAGCCGCCTAGAGAGGTTTGCTGTGAGGGCCGCCCGTTAGGAGTAGCGTCGGGGCGACCGGGGGGAACCCCAGAAAGCCGGGACTCATGCCACGCAAGAGCAGTACCGGTGCGCCGGATTCGCGCACCGCCGCACCCGTGTCCCGGTTCCTCGCGCGCACGGCGCGCATCCTGTCCTCGCACTGGAAGCGCAGCCTCGCGGCGGCGGTCGGGGTCCTCGTCCTGCTCGTGCTGGCGGCGGCGGTGTCCGGCGATGTGACGGACGACTTCTCGCTCCCGGGCAGCGAGTCGCAGCAGGCCATCGATCTCTTCCAGGCGCACTCGCCCGCGTTCGGCGGCGCGGACTCGACGCTCGTCTTCACCGTCGACGACGGCAAGGTCTCCGACGCCGGACCCCGGGCGGCGATCGACGGCGCGCTCGAGAAGGTCCGCGGGCTCGACGGCGTCGAGCTGGCGGCGAGCCCGTTCGAGCCCGGCGGGCAGATCTCCGCGGACGGGCGCCTGGCCGCCGTCGACGTGCGCTACTCCACCGACCCCGGGAAGATCGACAAGGCGGACGGCGAGGCGCTGATCGCGGCGGCCGAGACCGCCGGGCCGGAGGTCCAGGTCGAGGCGCGCGGCGTCCTGATCGACCTGGCGACCGAGCAGACGGCGCCCATCAGCGAGCTCATCGGCGTGCTGATCGCGATCGTCCTGCTGACGCTGCTGTTCCGCTCCGCGGCCGCGATGGGCGCGACGCTGATCGGCGCGCTCGTCGGCGTCGCGGTCGGCCAGATCCTGCTGGCCTCGCTGTCGGCGCCGCTCGGCCTGCCGTCGTTCGCGGCGGTGATCGCGACGATGCTCGGCCTCGGCGCCGGGATCGACTACTCGCTGCTGATCATCGGGCGCTATCGAGAGCAGCGCGCGGCGGGCGACGGCAGGGAGGACGCTGCCGCGCGTGCGGCCTTCACGGCCGGCACGACGGTGGTCGCCGCCGGGTTGATCGTGATGGTGGCGATCGCCGGCCTGCTGGTGGTCGGCGTCCCGTACATCGGCAAGATGGGCCTCGGCGCGGCGATCGCGATCGCCGCGGTGGTCGTGTCGGCGCTGACGATCCTGCCGATCATGATCGGCGCCTTCGGCCGCAGGCTGGTGCCGAAGAAGCCCGAGCACGTCCACTCCTCGCCGGCCTTCGCCCGCTGGGGCGAGATCGTGACCCGCCGGCCGTGGGTGTCGATCGCCGCCGGCGTCGCGCTGCTGCTGGTCTTCGCGTTCCCGGCCACCGGGATGCGCCTCGGCCAGCCCGACGACGGCAACAAGGCCTCCTCACAGACGCAGCGCGCCGCGTACGACCAGCTCACCGGGGCGTTCGGCGCCGGATCGAACGGGCCGTTCCTGCTCGCCGTCGACACGCCGAAGGGCGCGCCACAGACCGAGCAGCAGCTCGGCGCGCTCCAGCGTGCCGTCGCCGACACGCCCGGCGTCGCCTCGGTACCCCCGGCGTCGGTGAGCGAGGACGGCGAGATGGCGACGATCTTCGCCATCCCCACCACCGCGCCGCAGGACGCGAAGACCTCCGCGCTGCTCGACCGCCTGCGCGACGACGTGATCCCGGCCGCGACCGCGGGCACGCCGCTGAAGGTCTACGTCGGCGGCAACACCGCGGCCTTCGAGGACGTCACCGACAAGGTCGCCGGGCGCCTGCCCGTCTTCATCTCGCTCGTGATCGGCCTCTCGGTCCTGCTGCTGATGATGGCGTTCCGCTCGCTGTGGATCCCGCTCGTCTCCGCGCTGTTCAACCTGCTGTCGGTCGCGGCCGCCTACGGCGTGGTCGTGGCGGTGTTCCAGGACGGCATCGGCGCGAGCCTGATCGGCTCCGACTCGGGCATCCCGATCATCTCCTTCCTCCCGGTCATGCTGTTCGCGATCCTGTTCGGGCTGAGCATGGATTACAACGTCTTCCTGCTCAGCCGGATCCACGAGGCCTACAACGAGGGTGACGGGCCTCGCGAGAGCGTGATCCACGGCGTGGGGCGCATCGGGAAGGTCGTCGTCTTCGCCGGCCTGATCATGTCCGCGGTCTTCCTGGGCTTCGTCACCGGGAGCGACTTCATCGGGAAGATGTTCGGCCTCGGCCTGGGGCTCGCGATCCTGATCGACGTGCTGATCGTCCGCATGGTCATCGCACCCGCGGTGGTGACGCTGCTCGGCGACCGCGCCTGGTGGCTGCCCGGGTGGCTGGATCGCCTGCTGCCCAACGTCTCCCTGGACGGCCGCCGCGAGCGGGACGAACCCGAACGCGACGACGAGAAGACCGAAGAACGAGTGAAGGTGGTGGTCTGATGTATCCGCTGAAGATCGAGGGCGATCTGGACCCGCAGCTCAGCCGCTGGTTGTGGCTGGTCAAGTGGCTTCTGGTGATCCCGCACGTGATCGTGCTCGTGTTCCTGTGGATCGCGTTCGCCCTGCTGACGGTGGTCGCGTTCTTCGCGATCCTGATCACGGGGCGCTACCCGCGCGGGATCTTCGACTTCAACGTCGGCGTGCTGCGATGGAGCTGGCGGGTCGGCTTCTACTCCTACAGCGCGCTCGGCACCGACCGCTATCCGCCGTTCACGCTCGGGGAGGCGCCGGACTACCCGACGCGGCTCGACGTCGCCTACCCGCCGCACCTCTCCCGCGGCCTCGTCCTCGTGAAGTGGTGGCTGCTCGCGCTGCCGCAGTACCTCATCGTCGGCATCTTCGCCGGCGGCGCGTGGGCCGGCGTCAACGCGGCCAGCGAGAGCTCGTCGTGGAGCTCGGGCGGCGGCCTGATCGGGCTGCTCGTGCTCATCGCCGGCGTCGTCCTGCTGTTCACCGGCCGCTACCCGAAGGCGATCTACGATTTCGTCATGGGCTTGAACCGGTGGTGCTATCGCGTCGCTGCGTACGCCACGCTCATGACCGACGTCTATCCGCCGTTCCGGCTCGACCAAGGCGGCGAGGAGGTGCCCGCGACGTCCGCCGCGAGCGACGTCGGCCCCGCGCCGAGCGCAGGCCTCTCGTCGTGACGGCTCACGACGTGGTGGTCGTGGGCGGGGGACAGGCCGGCATGGCGATCGGCCATCACCTCGCCGGGCAGGGCCGCCGGTTCACGATCCTCGAGGCCGCCGGGGAGCCGGCGGCCGCGTGGCGGGGCCGGTGGGACTCGCTCCGCCTCTTCACGTCGGCGCGCTACGACGGGCTCCCCGGGCGGGCGTTCCCCGGCGACCCCGACCACTATCCGACGCGCGACGAGGTCGTGGCCTACCTCACCGACTACGCCCGCGACATGCCGATCGCGTACGACAGCCGCGTGCGCGCGGTCCGCGCGGGCGACGGCGCCTACGTGGTCGAGCTCGACGACCGGACCTACGAGGCCGAGCAGGTCGTCATCGCGACCGGACCGTTCCAGGTCCCGCTCGTGCCCGCGATCGCCGAGCGCCTCGACGCCGGCGTCGCGCAGCTCCACAGCAGCGAGTACCGGCGCCCGGACGCCATCCCCGATGGCGAGGTCCTCGTGGTCGGCGGCGGGAACACCGGCTACCAGATCGCGGAGGAGCTCGGCCGCTCGCACGACGTCCACCTCTCGATCGGCTCCCGGCAGACGCCGTTGCCGCAGCGCGTGCTCGGCCGCGACCTCTTCTGGTACCTCGACCGCACCGGCCTGATGGGCAAGACGACCGGATCGAGGATCGGGCGGCGGATGCGAGCACGCGACCCGGTGCTCATCGGCTCGAGCCCGCGGGCGATCCGCCGGCACGGCACCGTGCAGCTTCGCCCTCGGGCCACGGGGGCCTCCGGTACGACGGTGACGTTCGCCGACGGCACCGAGCTGGCGCCGAGCGCGGTGATCTGGGCGACCGGCTACCGGCTGGACCACTCGTGGATCGACGCGCCCGTGTTCGACGAGCGCGGCGATCTCGTCCACGAGCGCGGCGTGACGGCGGCTCCCGGTCTGGTCTTCGTCGGGATGCCGTGGCAGCACACCCGAGGATCGGCCCTCCTGGGATGGGTCGAGCACGACGCCGCCCACCTCGTGGAGCACCTGCGGGCACTCCGGCAAGCCCGGACGCGCCGGGTCCTCGCCTGACCCCAGCCGCGCTCGCGCTTGCATAGCCTGCAGTGATGGCATCGGATCCGGGGCTGCGCGGGCGGACCGCGTGGGTGCGCAACCTCGCCGCCCCACTGCGCGACTTCATGGGCAACGAGACCGGCGGCGCCGTCGTGATGCTGGCGGCGGCGGTGCTCGCGCTGGCGTGGGCCAACTCGCCGTGGCCGGACAGCTACGAGTCGTTCTGGACGACGCGCGTGTCGCTCGCCGTGGGGTCCGCCGACGTGTCGCTCGACCTCCGCCACGTCGTCAACCAGGGGCTGATGACGTTCTTCTTCCTCGTGATCGGTCTGGAGGCCAAGCGCGAGCTCGATCGCGGCCAGCTGCGGGAGCGGACGCGGATCGCGATCCCGGCGGCGGCCGCTGCGGCCGGCATCGCCGTGCCGGTCCTGATCTACCTCGCGTTCAACGCGGGCGGCGACGGGGCCGCCGGCTGGGGCGCCGCGATGTCGACCGACACGGCGTTCGCCCTCGGCGTGCTCGCGCTCCTCGCCCCGAACGCGACGCGGCTGCGGGTGGCGCTGCTGACGTTCGCGGTCGTCGACGACCTCGCGGCGCTGCTGGTCATCGCCACCGTCTACACCGAGGAGCTGTCGGTGATGCCGCTCGTGATCGGGCTCGTCCTGTTCGGCGGGCTGCTGGCGCTGCGCTGGGCGCCGCCGTCGTGGCGCGGCCAGGCGGCGGTCGTGCTCGGCGTCGCGGTGTGGGTGGCGCTGCTGGACTCCGGCATCGACCCGGTCATCACGGGACTGGCGGTCGGCCTGATCACGACCGCCTATCCGCCGGGCAGGAGCGACCTCGAGCGGGTCACCGAGCTCGCGCGCTCGTTCCGCGAGCAGCCGACGCCCGCGCTCGCGCGCTCGGCCCGCCTGGGCGTCGACTCGGCGGTGCCGGCCAACGACCGCCTCCAGTACCGCCTGCACCCGTGGACGAGCTTCGTGATCGTGCCGCTGTTCGCCCTCGCCAACGTCGGCGTGCACCTCGACGGGGACCTGCTGGCGGACGCCGTCACCTCCCCGATCACGCTCGGCATCCTGCTCGGCTACGTGGTCGGCAAGCCCGCCGGGATCATGGGCGGCGTGTGGCTCGCCTCGCGGCCGCGGTTCGGGTTGCAGCCGAGCGTCAGCTTCTCGGTGGCGTCCCTCGGCGCGACGGTCGCGGGCATCGGCTTCACGGTCTCGCTGCTCGTCGCGAGCCTGGCGTTCAGCGGGCAGGAGCTGGAGGAGGCCAAGCTCGGCGTGCTCGGCGCGGCGGTGATCGCCACGGCGCTCGGGGCGCTCGTCGTGCAGATCATCAAGCGGCTGCCCGAGTCGTTGCGGGCCCGCCAGGTCGCCGGGACGCGAGACGAGATCCTCGACCTCTCCGACGACATCGATCCGGACGCCGACCACATCCGGGGCTCGCACTCCGCTCCCGTGACCCTGGTCGAGTACGGCGACTACGAGTGCCCGTACTGCGGCCGGGCCGAGGTCGCGATCCGCGAGCTGCTCAGCTCGTTCGGAGACGACTTGCGCTACGTGTGGCGCAACCTGCCGCTCAACGACGTCCACCTGCACGCGCAGCTGGCCGCCGAAGCTGCGGAGGCGGCCGCCGAGCAGGGTGCGTTCTGGGAGATGCACGACCTGCTGCTCTCCCACCAGGACGCCCTCGAGATGGGCGATCTCGGCGGCTACGCCGAGACGCTCGGGCTCGACGCCGAGCGGTTCTGGCGCGCGCTCGAGGAGCATCGCAACCGCGCGCGGGTGGAGCGGGACGTCGCGAGCGCGGACGCGAGCGGCGTGGGCGGCACGCCGACGTTCTTCATCAACGGGACGCGCCACGAGGGCGCCTATGACGTGGAGACCCTGACCGCGGAGGTCCGCGCTGCGCGCTGGCGCGCGCAGATGCTCCAGACCGCCCGGACCTAGCCGTCGCCGAACGCGGCCGCGGCGGCCTGCGACCCGACGGCGCTGAGCCGGCCGTACGCGGCGGTGCCGCCCTCGAGCAGCTCGCGCGCAAGCTCGGCCACCGCGCCGAGCCCGGCGAACGCGAGCGCGCCACCGACGGTGATCCGCGCCACGCCGACCTGCGCGAGCTCGGCGACCGTCGGTCCCGCCGGCCGGAGCAGCACGTTGACGGGCACCGAGACGGCTTCCACGACCGCGCGGATCTCGCCCGGGTCCACGAGGCCGGGCGCGTAGAGCACGTGCGCGCCGGCCGCCTCGTAGGCGAGGAGGCGGGCGATCGTGTCGTCGAGGTCGTCGACGCCGTGGATGTGGTTCTCGGCGCGCCCGGTGATGACCAGATCCTCACCGGCGGCCTCGACCGCCGCCGCCACCCTCGCTGCGGCCTCGTCGGGTGAACGGAGGCGCTCGCCGTCCCAGTCCTCGATCGAGCAGCCCGCCAGGCCGGTGCCGCGGGCGAGGGTCACCGTCTCGGCCACGCCAGCCTCGTCGGCGGCGTAGCCGTCCTCCAGGTCGGCCGTCACCGGGAGCGGCGTCGCCTCGGCGATCGCGCGCCCGTGGTCGAGGGCCTCGTCGCGCGACACGCTCCCGTCGAGCCGGCCGAGCGTCGCCGCAAAGCCGCTGCTGGTGGTCGCCAGCGCCTCGAAGCCGAGGCTCGCGAACAGCTTCGCCGACCCGATGTCCCACGGGTTCGGCGCGAGCAGCGGGCGGCCGGGGCGGTGGAGCGCGAGGAAGGCGCCCTGGTCATGGTGGCGCGGAGTTTCGGGCATACGGTCTTGTATGGCAGAAGAGCGGACACGTAAACCGGGCTGGCGCGAGCGGCGGAAGGCGGCCAAGCAGGCCAAGGCCCAACGCACGGGTGACTCGCCCGAGAAGCAGGCGGACCAGAAGCGCGGGTCCGGCGACGCCGACGTGAAGGACGCGGCCGGCCGCGCCTCGATCGGCGGCACGCTGAGCGGCGGCGGCTTCTAGCCGGCGCGGCGGAAGCTGAGCAGGCAGACGTCGTCGTCGGTGGTGCCCAGCTCGAGCAGCGCCGCGGGCAGCGCCTCGACGAGCTCGGCGGGTGACGCGCCCGGCATGGCGCGGACGACGTCGGCCAGGCGCGCGATGCCCTCGTCGATCGGCTCCGTCCGGCGCTCGACGAGGCCGTCGGTGTAGAGGAGGAAGCCGGCGCCGGGCGCCAGGTCCATGCGCGCCTGCTTGCGCGTCTTCTCCGGGTCGGCGGCCCCGAGCGGCGGCGAGCGTCCCTCCATGAACACGCGGACCTCGCCGTCCGGCTCGACGATCACCGGCGGCATGTGGCCCGCCGCGGCGACGAGCACCGCACCCGTGTCCGGGTCCACCTCCGCGTAGGCGAGCGTCGCGTAGCGGGCGTCGTCGACCTGTTCGGTGAACGTGTCGAGATGGGCGAGCACCTCGGCGGGCTCCATGCCGGCGCCGGCCAGCGCGCGCACCGCGCTGCGCAGCTGGCCCATCGCGCTCGCTGCGCGCAGGCCGCGGCCGACGACGTCGCCGACCACGATCCCGACCCGGCCGCCAGGGAGCAGGAACGCGTCGTGCCAGTCGCCGCCGACCTCGAGATGCTCGATGGCCGCGTGGTACAGGGTCGCGATCTCGAAGCGCGGGTCGCGCGGCGGGTCGCCGGCGATCATGCTCTGCTGGAGCGTGTGGGCGACGTCGCGCGCCTCCGCGAGCAGCCGCGCACGCTCGAGCGCGACGCCGGTCTGCATCGCGGAGGCCTCGAGGAACGCGCGCTCGTCGGGCGTGAAGGAGCGCGCGTCCGCGAACTCCAGCCACAGCCGTCCGCTCGCGCCCAGTGGCACCCGGGCGACGGCGCCTCTCTGGCCGGGCTCGCCCTCGTCGAACTCGGCCGCGCGCTCGGCGTCCTCGGAGTCGATCCCCGCACGCACGGCGCCGAACGCGGCCCGCAGCTCGCCGCCCACGACCGACGCGATCGACACGGCGTCGGCGCTCGTCGCGAGCAGGGCGGTGATGCGCTGCAGCCGCTCGACGCTCTCGCGCGCGCCCCGCTCGCGGTCGCGTGCGGCCAGCAGCTCGCGCTCGTACGACTTGCGCTCGGTCGCGTCGAAGACCGTCGTCCGGACGACCCGCGGCTCGCCGTCGGCGTCCCGCAGCAGCACCGAGTTCACGAGCACGGGGAGCCGGCGGCCGTCGGCGGACACCACGTCGACCGCGATCTCGCGGACGACGCCCTGCATGCGCAGCATCGGCGCGTAGTGCGTCTCGTGGTAGATGCGGCCGCCGACGCTCAGGAGGTCCTGGAAGCGCTTGACGCCGACCAGCTCCTCGCGCCGGTAGCCGGTCCAGCGCAGGAACGTCCCGTTCACGCGGGTCAGCGTGCCGTCGGGCGCCGCCGACAGGTAGCCGCACGGCGCGTTCTCGATCAGCTCCTCGGCGCTCTCCTCGAACTCCGGCCCGGCCATGGCTCAGGCGAAGGCCCGGATGGCCTGGGTCGTCTCCTCGGGGGCGCTCAGGTTGGGGCAGTGCCCGGTGGCGCGCAGCCGCACGAACCTCGAGCCGGCGATCTCGCGGTGGACGTACTCGCCGACCGCCTGCGGCGCGATCGCGTCGTCGCTGCACTGGAGCACCAGCGTGGGGACGCGGACCCGCCCGAGGTCGCCCCGGTTGTCGGACATGAACGTGACCCTCGCGAACTGGGCGGCGATCTCCGGGTCGGTGCGGCAGAAGCTCTCGGTCAGCTCGGCGCCGAGGTCGGGCCGGTCGGCGTTGCCCATGATCACCGGCGCCATCGCGCTCGACCAGCCGAGGAAGTTGCTGTCCAGCGACTCCAGGAGCTCCTCGATGTCGGCTCGCGAGAAGCCGCCCGTGTAGCCCTCGTCGTCGATGTAGCGGGGGGAGGGGGCGACCATCACGAGCCGCCCGATCAGCTCCGGGGCGCGGTCGGCGGCCAGCATGCCGATCATCGAGCTGACCGAGTGCCCGACGAAGGTCGCGCCGGTCAGCCCGAGCGCGCGGCAGATCTCCACCACGTCGTCCGCGTAGGCGTCGAGGCTCGAGTAGCGCGCCGGGTCGTAGGCGGAGGCGTCGGACGCTCCCGCACCGAGGTGGTCGAAGAGCACGACGCGGTGGTCGGCCTCGAACGCGGGCGCCACGAAGCGCCACATGTGCTGGTCGCATCCGAAGCCGTGGGCGAAGACCATCGCGGGGCCGTCCGGGCGCCCCGAGACGTTGACGTTGTGCCTGCGAAGGACGTCCACAGGGTGAGTCTATGCGGGCCGCGCCGACGCGACGCGACGGTTCGCCTCCGGTGGGGCGGGGTACGCCGGAGGCCGTGGGAGAGGGCATCGCAGGGATCGGGTCGGTGGCCGTGCTGGGCGGCGGGACGATGGGTGGCGGCATCGCCGGCCATCTCGCCCGCGCCGGGCTGGAGGTCGCCCTCGTCGACGCCTCGCCCGAGCTGGCCGAGGCGGCGCGGGAGCGGCTGCTCGAGCGCACGCGCGGCCACGTCGACGCCGGGCTCCTGCCCGCGGAGGCGACAGAGGCGACCGCGCGGGTGACCACGCCCGCGGACCTCGAGTCCGCGGTCGCGGGCGTGGACCTCGTGATCGAGGCGGTGCCCGAGGAGCAGGCGCTCAAGGAGGACGTACTGGCGCGCTGCTCGGCGGCTGCCCCGGCGGCGGCGATCATCGCCTCGAACACCTCCTCGCTGCCGATCGAAGGGCTGGCCGGCGCGGTGCGCGGGCCGGAGCGCTTCCTCGGGGTGCACTGGTTCAACCCGCCGGAGTGGACGCCGGGCATCGAGGTGATCGCCGCCACGGCGACGAGTCGCGAGACCGTCGAGCGCGCCTTCGAGCTGCTGCGCGGGGTCGGCAAGCGCCCCGCCGAGGTGGCCGACCGCGCGGGCTTCGTCTCCAACCGGCTCCAGATGGCGCTGCTGCGAGAGGCGCTCGCCTGCGTGGAGGAGGGCCTGGCGACGCGGGAGAGCATCGACGAGGTCGTGCGCAGCACGTTCGGCTTCCGCCTGCCGTTCTTCGGGCCGTTCCTGATCGCGGACATGGCCGGGCTCGATACCTACGCGAGCGTGTTCGAGACGCTGGAGCGCGACGTCGGCCCGGAGTTCTCCGTCCCCGACGCGCTGCGCGAGCGGGTCGATGCCGGGCGCGTGGGCACCAAGAGCGGCGAGGGCTTCGGCGAGTACTCCGACGCCGAGCGCGACGCGCTGCTGCTCGAGCGCGACCGCCGCTACGCGGCGCTGGCGAAGCTGCTCGCCGAGCTGGACGGCGCGGGATGATCGACGCGTCGGTGCTGGTGGTGCGGGCGACGGCCTTTATGAGCTCGCGGCCCTGACTTGACGTTTGGACCCGGCGGCCGCCCGGGGAAGTTGTCATTACAGGGGTCTACCTGGGGAGGAGCCACCACATGGCGGATTCAGCCGCTGTCACGCGTGCGGACGCGGGCAAGGACGTTCCGGTAGCCAAGCTCGCCGTCGCGAGCACCATCGGGACGATCATCGAGGCGTACGACTTCGTCCTCTACGGGACAGTCGCGGCGCTGGTCTTCGACGAGCTGTTCTTCCCCAACGCCGAGCCGGTGATCGCCACCTTGGCGTCGTTCGCCACGTTCGGCGTCGGCTTCCTCGCACGTCCGGTCGGCGGCGCGATCTTCGGCCACTACGGCGACAAGGTCGGGCGCAAGAAGATGCTCGTCCTGGCGCTCATGATCATGGGCGTCGCGACGGTCGCCATCGGCGCGCTGCCGGGCTACGCCTCTATCGGCATCTGGGCTCCCATCCTGCTCGTCACGCTGCGGCTGATCCAGGGTGCCGCCCTCGGCGGCGAGTGGGGCGGCGCGGTGCTGATGGTCACCGAGTACGCGCCCAAGGGCCGCCGCGGCTTCTACGGCTCGTGGCCGCAGATCGGCTTCGCGGGCGGCCTCGCGATCTCCACCTCGATCATCTGGATCATGTCGAGCACGCTCAGCGACGCGGCGTTCCAGAGCTGGGGCTGGCGCGTGCCGTTCTTCGCGAGCGCGCTGCTCGTCGCGGTCGGCCTCTACATCCGCCTGAAGATCGAGGAGACGCCCGCCTTCTCCGAGCTGGAGCAGCGCCAGGAGCGCGAGAAGGCCCCGGCCGTCGAGGTCGTCAAGGAGCATCCGAAGAACCTGCTGCGCGCGATCGGCATGCGGTTCTCGGAGAACATCACCTTCTACATGCTGATCACGTTCTCGCTCAGCTACGGCGAGGACGATCTCGGCATCTCCCGCAACACCCTGCTGGCCGCGATCGTGATCAGCGCGACGCTGTCGTGCCTCGTGATCCCGTTCTGGGGCGGGCTGACCGACCGCGTCGGGCGCCGTCGCGTGTTCCTGTGGGGCGCGATCGGCTCGATCATCTGCGCGCTTGCGTACTTCCCGCTGCTGCAGACGGGCTCGGCGGTGATCATCATCCTCACCTTCATCATCGTGATGAACACGGGGCACGACGCCCAGTACGCGACCGAGGCGTCGTACTTCTCCGAGCTGTTCCCGACCCGCATCCGCTACAGCGGCATCTCGATCAGCGCCCAGCTCGGCGGCGTGTTCGCCGGCGCGTTCGCGCCGCTGATCGCGACCGCGCTGCTGGACGTGAGCGGCATCTGGCTCGTGACGGCGTACTTCACCGTGATGTGCTCGGTCTCCGCGGTCGCGGCGTACTTCTCGCCCGAGACCTACAAGAGCGACTTCATGGGCCAGCCGCAGCAGTCCGAGCCGGAGGTCGAGCGGCGCCCGCGGTTCGTGCGCGAGCCGGCCGGCGAGCGCGTGGAGGCATAGCGGGAAGCGCTACAGCGGCGGTCGGGAGGCTCGCGCTCGTCCCAGGCCCCGCGCGCTCGCGCCTCGCGCGCCGTATTCATGGGCCGACGTTAGAGACCCATGAGAGTCGATCACAACGCCTGCGCGCCGCGGGCGCCCGTCGATCGGCGACCCGTGACGGCCAGGCCCTTCCACCACCTAAGGTCCGGAATCCCGCGCTGCCAGGGCGTTCCGTGCGGGCCCGGTCAGCGTCGTTACGAGGGTGCCGTCGCGCCGCCGTGAGGCCGTCGCCTGCAGTCTCGCCGGCAGGTGCCGACAACGGGCGGTAGGGCATTAACGCTGCCCGTCCGCGCAGCGCTCCCCTTTGAAAGGACCTCTCGCTTGTCCCTGCTTCCGCGCCTACTGGCGCCCCTGACCGCTGCCGCGATCCTCGCGGCCGTCGCATCTCCCGCCCAGGCCGACCCGATCTCGACGGTGACGTTCCCGGAGGGCGAGACCCCCGTGACCACGGTCTCTATCACCGATCCCGGCTCGTCGTTCGACACCGTCCACCTGACGGTCACTGCGGCCAACCCCGCAGATCTCGCGAGCACCCACGTGTTCCTGGGCGCCAACGCCACCACCGCGCCGTACAACGCCGTCGGCGTGGACGGGGTGCGCGACGCCCGCTACGCCGACGAGGCCGACGGCGAGCTGTCCACGGACACGTGCGCGATCTACAACGGCTCGACGGTCGTGCAATCCGCGCCGGTCACCGTGGCCGACGACGGCGAGTCCTACTCCGCCGACCTGCCCAAGGGCGAGGTCATCTTCCGCGACAGCACCGCTGTCGCCGTCGGCATCGAAGGCGACGACCAGTCGTGCGGCAACCAGGGCTTCGACGGCCTCGAGATCGACTACCTGAACACGAACCAGGACGTCGACGGCTTCTCCTGGGACAACCCGGCCGCTCCGGCCGTCACCGCCCAGGGCGGCCGCCGCCAGGTCGCGCTCAGCTTCGACCAGGCGATCGGCACCGAGTACGACATCTACCGCGCCGGCGAGGACACCCCGTTCGCGTCGAACATCCGCGGCAACGGCGACGACGTCCAGGTCGTCCTCACCGAGGACCCCGACGGCCAGCCGCTCACCCGGGAACGCAGTACTCCTTCCAGGTGAAGGCGACGCGCCAGTTCTACCGTGAGGACGACTCACAGCCCACGAGCGCGCTCAGCGCCGTCGCCACCGCGACGACCGCCGCGGCCCAGGTGCTGCACTTCAACGCCACGCCCGCGTCCGTCACCACCGACCGCTCCGCGCGGTTCGGCTGGACGATCGACGGCAACGGCGCGAACGAGGCCCCGTTCTGCGTCCTCGACGCCACCGAGTACTCCGGCACCGAGGTCCCCTGCTCCACGACGGGCGCCGCGATCGACGCGCTCGCCGCCGGTGCGCACACGCTGAACGTGTACCCGTCGGATGGCGAGAACGCGTACAGCTACTCCTGGACGGTCAACGCCGCCCCGGTCGCCGCACCCGTGATCGTCACCCCCGCGGCCCCGAAGGCCCCGGCCGTCAAGGCCGACCCGGACGGCGACGGCATCAAGAACACCTGGTTCGTGGGTGGCAAGCCGGCTCCCGCGCCGAGCACCCCGAAGGCCCGCCTCGTCGGCGGCAACGTCAAGCTCAAGCTCGGCGCGCCGCTCAAGAAGGCGTCGAAGGTCCGCGTCTACCGCGCGGTCGGCAAGGGCGCCTTCAAGCTCGTCAAGACGCTGTCGGCGAAGGCCAAGTCGTTCACCGACAAGAAGGTCAAGCCCGGCAAGACGTACACCTACAAGACGGTGGCCGTCAACGCCAAGGGCCAGCAGAGCAAGGCCTCCAAGAAGGCCACGGTCAAGGTCCGCAAGCGCTCCTAGCGCCCGGAGCCGTACTCCTCGTCGGTCACCTTGTCGCCCCAGTCGGCGGCGGCAGGGTGATCGTCGTCGACCTCGTTGAGGGCGACGTGGACCATGAACCGTTCCGGCGCGGCGCCGTGCCAGTGGTCCTCGCCGGGGGCGAAGTAGACGCGGTCGCCGGGGCGGATGACCTCGACAGGGCCGCCGCGGCGCTGGCAGAGGCCGACGCCCTCGGTGACGTAGATGCTCTGTCCGAGCGCGTGCGTGTGCCAGGCGGTGCGGGCGCCGGGGGTGAAGTGGACGAGGTTCGCCTGGACGCGTGACGGCGCCTCCGGCGTCGCGAGGGCGTCGATGTAGACGTCCCCGGTGAACCAGCTCTCGGGGCCCTTCGCGGTGTCGATGCTGCTCCTGGTGATCTTCATGTCGTCTCCGTGGACAGCGGGGCCCTGAAGGTTATGGTGACCCCATGCCGTCGATCGTGATCGTGGGAGCAGGACCCAACCTGGGCGCGGCGATCGCCCGCCGCTTCGGCCGCGAGGGCCTGGCCGTGGGGCTCGTGTCGCGTAACGCGGGCAAGCTGGACGCGCTGGCAGCCGAGTTGGATGAGGCCGGGATCACGGCGGCCACGGCGCCCGCCGACATCCGCGACGCGCCCGCGCTGTCGGCGGCGATCGAGTCGCTGGCCGACCGCCTCGGGCCCATCGAGGTCCTGGAGTACTCGCCGCTGCCCGCGAGCGAGTTCATGAAGCCGCTCCTCGAGACGACCGTCGACGACGTCCGCGGCCCGCTCGAGTTCAGCATCCTGGGGGCGGTGGCCGCCGCGACCGCCGTCATCGGCCCGATGGTCGAGCGCGGCTCGGGGACGATCCTGTTCACCACCGGCGGCGCGGCCATCAAGCCCAACCCGGCGCGTGCCGGCGTCGGCATCTCGTTCGCAGGCGAGGTCGCCTACGCGCGGATGCTCCACGACGAGCTCGCGGGCCGCGGCGTGCACGTCGCCCACACCGCCGTCGGCGGCCGCATCATGCCGGGCGGCGACCACGATCCCGACGACGTCGCCGAGGTGCTGTGGCGGCACCACACGGAGCGGGACGGCTTTCAGGTGCGGCTCGGCATCGACTAGCGCGGCGACGGGTAGGTCCCCGGCCATGACCGCCCTCCGCCTCCGCCTTCCCGCCCTCCTCGTCGCCGCGATGCTCGCCGCGGCGGCGCCGGGCTGCTCGACCGACGACGCCGCCAAGAAGGACGCCAAGGAGGCCAAGCGGGACGCCGACAAGGCCGCCGGCAGCGCGGACGAGAAGGCGAAGAAGGAGGCCAAGAAGGCGGCCGAGGACGTCGACGGCAACTAGCGGAGGGCGTAAGCTCGGCGGATGCTCAAGACGTTCCGAGAAGGGCAGCTCGTCACCGTCGCCGGAGAGAACGGCGGGGTGGACGGCGTCGTCGCCCATGTCATCAGCCTCGTGAAGGTCGAGGTCGCCGTCGAGGACGCCGACAGCGGCCCGGTGTTCCGGACCGCGCACCCGAAGTCGCTCACCCCGCGCGAGGACGCCGGCCCGGCCGACGACGCGCTGCGCCACCTGATCCATCGTGGCGCCGCGGGCGGGCACAGCGCCCCGGGCGGCGGCGCGGGACGCAGCCGGCGGGCGCACACCCGCGGTGCCGCGCACCGCCCCACGGGCCGCTAGCTCACGGCGCGGACCGTCAGAGCCGGTAGCCGGCGCCCGGCACGGTGTGCACGACGGCGGGCTCTCCGAGCTTGCGGCGCAGCTTCATGACCGTCATGCGCACCGTGTTCGTGAACGGGTCGACGTTGGCGTCCCATACCGCCTCGAGCAGCTGCTCGGCGGTGACGACGGCGCCGTCGGCGCGGAGCATCGCCTCCAGTACGCCGAACTCCTTCGGCGACAGGCCGAGGTCGCGGCCACCCCGCACGGCGGTGTGCCGGGCGGGATCGAGCTCCAGATCGCCGTGCCGGAGAATCGGCGGCCGTGCCGTGCCGGCCCGCCGGTTGAGCGCGTGCACGCGCGCGACCAGCTCGTCGAAGCGGAACGGCTTGCCCAGGTAGTCGTCGGCGCCGAGCGCGAGCCCTGCCACCAGCTCGCCGGTCGAGCGGGCGGCGGTCAGCATCAGGATCTTCAGCCCCGGCTGCTCGTCGCGCAGCGTGCGGCACACCTCGTCACCGTGCACCTCCGGGAGGTCGCGGTCGAGCAGGAGCACGTCGTACGGGTAGACGCGCGCCTGGAACAGCGCCGCGGCGCCGTCGGGCGCGACGTCGACCGCGGCGCCGTGGCCGCGGAGACCCTTCGCGATGGCGGCCGCGACCCGCGGCTCGTCTTCCGCCACGAGGATGCGCATGCGGCCAGTGAACGACGGCCGCCTTCGCGGGGCCTCAACGGAGCCTGAGGATCGCCTGAGCCTGTCGGGCGGCACGGGGGTGTTTACGGCCACGTGACAGGGACCCGGCCATCGTCACTCCCTCCATCCCAACCAAGGAGGGAGTCCCTTGCAGGACAACATCAAAGCGACACCACGCGTGATGACGCTCGCCGCCATCGCGCTGGTGGTGGCCGCGATCGCGGCCTTCGCCGTGCTGTCGGGCGGTGGCGTCGCCGACGCTGCCGGCAGCGGCGGCCCCGCGTCGAGCAACCAGACGCTGCCCGTCCAGTCCAACGACGACCAGGCGGCGCCCGATCGCGACAACGACGGGCATCCGTGCCCCGAGGCAGAGGGCGGCGGCGGAGGGGGCCAGGGCTCCGGCTCCGGCAGCTCCGGCGAGCAGGCGCCCAGCGGGTCCGCGACCCCGGACACCGAGCTGTAGCCGGGATCGCGCAGGCACGTCGCCCGGCTCGCCGGGCGGCGTGTGCCTGCTCAGTGCTGCGAGTCGGCGTCCGCCTGGGCGAGTGCGCCGCTCAGCGACGAGTGGATCGCGAACCGGCGCAGTCCGGCCTGCTTGAGCGTCTGGAGGAGCTCCCCGTCGGTCCGCGCGACGACCCGCAGCCGGTTCCCGAGCTCCCGCCAGGCCTTGCGCAGCGCGTCGGTCGCCGCACGGTCCACCGTCTCGACGTCGCTGAGGTCCAGCACGACGCACCGCGCCGTGCGCCCGATCTGCCCGAGCAGCTCGTCGAGGCGGCTGCCCGACAGACCGCCCTCGGCGGTCATGAGCAGCACCGAGCCCATGACGTTGACGTGGAGCTGGGCGGCGGGGAGGCCTTCGCGATCCTTCAGCACGGGGCTTCGCGCTACCCGCGCTCCACGGCCGGTACGCCCAGCTCCGGTCAGCGCGCGAACGTCGCGGCCCTGCGCGGTTCATCGCGCTGACAAAACCAGGTCGATCAGCGGCCGAGGAGGAGCGGCAGCGCGAGGTGCAATTCACGCTCCCAATACGGCCAGGTGTGCGTCCCCGGCCCGTAGAGATCGACGGTGGCCGGAACCTTCAGCGCGCGCAGCCGGCGGGTGAACGCGACGTTCTGGCCGTAGAGCGACTCCTCCGTCGAGTCGGTCGTGCCGGGATCGTCGAACGGGCCCGCCTCGCCGTTGCCGGACGAGACGAACAGTCGCGTGCCGCGCAGCCTGGGCGCGAGCGTCAGCGGATCGTGCGCCTCCCAGACCTTGCGGTCGGCGTGCGGGGAGCCCCACAGCGCCTCGGGGTCGCCGCCCCCGAAGGCCACGATGCCGCGGGTGAGCTCGGCGTCGCGCAGCGGCGTGACCACGCCGCTGAACGAAGCCGCGGCGGCGAACGTCCCCGGGTGGCGGGCGGCGTAGGACATCGCGCCGAACCCGCCCATCGACAGACCGGCGATCGCGCGCGGGCGGCCCGCGCCGAACTCGCGCTCCAGCAGACCGGCCAGCTCCTTCAGGTGGAACGTCTCCCACCGCGGCGGGCCGCCGCGGCCGCCGTTGTGCCAGTCGCTGTAGAACCCCGCCGCGCCACCCTCCGGCATCACGACGAGCACATCGCGGAGCGCGCGGATCTGGGCGATGCCGGTGTCGCGCGACCAGCTGGTGTAGGTGTCGCAGCAGCCGTGCAGGAGCCACAGTTGCGGCCAGTGCCGCGCCGAGTCGGGACGCCATCCCTTGGGCGTCAGGAGCCGGACCTTGGCGTTCCGGCCGAGCGCGGGGGAGCGGACCGTGAGGTCGACGAGGCGCGGGCCGACCGGCATGCGCGCGACGACCGCCGCGCCCTGCGGCTTGGCGGACTTGCGCTGCTCGCCGCAGCCCGCGCCCAGCAGCGCCGCGGCGATCGCGGCGAGGACGAGCGGCCGGCGCGCGCCTCGGGTTCCCACCGCCTCGATGATCCCACTCGGCGTATCGTGCGCGATCGCCATGCCCGGAGACGACCCCATCCGCCTGTCGGCGGACACCCTCGAGTCCTGCGCCGAACGCCTGCCGACGCCCGGCTACGACCGCTCGGCCCTCACCCATGGCCTCGTGCACTTCGGCGTCGGCGGGTTCCACCGCGCCCACCAGGCGATGTACCACGACCGGCTGCTGCACGAGGGCGACACGGACTGGGGCATCTGCGGCGTCGGCGTGATGCCGGCGGACGAGCGCCTGCGCGATGCGCTCGTCCCCCAGGACTGCCTGTACACGCTGGTCGAGCGCCCCGCGAGCGGCGAGGAGGAGGGTCGGGTGATCGGCTCGATCACCGGCTACCTGTTCGCGCCCGACGACCCGGAGGCGGTGATCGAGAAGCTCGCCGCGGAGTCGACGCGGATCGTGTCGCTGACCGTCACCGAGGGCGGCTACAACATCAGCGACGTCACCGGTGAGTTCGACCCGGAGGACCCCGCCGTCAAGGCCGACCTCGAGCCGGACGCGACGCCGAAGACGCACCTTCGGCCTGGTCACCGAGGCGCTGCGCCGCCGCCGCGAGCGAGGCACCGGCCCGTTCACCGTGATGTCGTGCGACAACCTGCAGGAGAACGGCAACCTCGCGCGGCTGGCGTTCACCACCTTCGCGCGCCTGCGCGACCCGGAGCTGGGCGAGTGGATCGACCAGCAGGTGACGTTCCCGAACTCGATGGTGGACCGGATCACGCCGGCGACCACCGACGACGACCGCCGCGCGGTGGTGGAGCGCTTCGGCATCGAGGACGCGTGGCCCGTCGTCTGCGAGCCGTTCGAGCAGTGGGTGCTGGAGGACCGCTTCTGCGCCGGCCGCCCGCCCTACGAGGACGTCGGTGTCCAGGTCGTCGACGACGTCGAGCCGTACGAGCTGATGAAGCTCCGGTTGCTCAACGCGAGCCACCAGGCGATCGCCTATCTCGGCCATCTGGCCGGCTTCGAGCTCGTCCACGACGCCGCCCAGGACCCGGACCTGCGCCGCTTCGTGCGCGCCTACATGGACCGCGAGGCGACCCCGACGCTCCCGCAGGTCCCCGGCATCGACGTCGACGACTACAAGTCGACGCTGATCGAGCGCTTCTCCAACCCCGGCGTGCGCGACACGATCCCGCGCCTGTGCGCGGAGAGCTCGGACCGGATCCCGAAGTGGCTGGTCCCCGTGATCCGGCGCCAGCTCGAGAGCGGGGGAGAGGTCGGGCGCTCGGCCCTCGTGGTGGCGAGCTGGGCGCGCTACGCGGAGGGCACCGACGAGTGCGGCAACGAGATCGAGATCGTCGACCGCCGCCGCGACGAGGTGATGGAGCTCGGGCGCCGAGCGCGCGAGGACCCGGACGCGTTCGTCCGCAACCGCGACCTGTTCGGCGACCTGGCCGACGACGAGCGGTTCATGGACGCCTACCGCTCCGCGCTCGCCTCGCTGTACGAGCGCGGCGCGCGCGACACGCTCGCCGCGCTCGACTGAGTGCTGACGGCCGCGACGCCGAGCAGGAGCAGCAGTGCGGCGCTCGGCGCCACGAGGATGACCATCGCCTCGCCCACGCTCAGCAGCGGCGTGCCGGCGAGGGCGCCCATCGCGAGCGGCGTGAGCAGGCCGGCCAGCCGGTTGCCGACGAACATCGCGGTGAACGACGCGCCGGGCGTCCGGGCGGCGGCCTCGGTGAGCAGGGGGGAGACGACGGAGATGCCGAGTCCGGCGAAGAGGAAGCCGGCCGGCACGATCGGGGCGGCGGGCACCGACGCGGCCACGGCCAGGCCGGCCGCGGAGACGAGGACCGCCCAGCGCAGCAGGCGCTCCGGGCCGAGGCGCGCGGTCGCGCGGTCGCCGGCGAGGCGACCGGCGGTCATCCCCACGGTGAAGGCGACGAAGGCCAGCGCGGACTGCGACTGGCCGCCGCCGAGGTCGTCGGTCACCCGGAAGGTGGCCCACTCCCCGGGGACGACGTCCAGCGGCACGGCGAGCGCGCTGGCGAGACCGAGCACCGCGACCAGGATCCACGGCCGGGACGTCGCCGCCGCGCGCGGGTGCTCGGCGGGCGGTCGCTCGTCGGCGGGCAGCAGGCCGGGGCTGACGAACACGAGGGCGACGGCGAGCACCACGGCGAGCACGAACAGGTGGACCGACACGTCGAACCCGGCGGACACGATCGCCGCCGCGACCACGCCGCCGCCCACCGTCCCGAGGCTGTAGAGGCCCGAGAGGCGGCTCATCGCGGGGTAGTGACGCCGCGAGCTGAACGTCGCCGACTGCATCGCCACCGCGACGTCGACGAGCGCGTTGGTGACCATCATCGCCACGATCGCCGCCACCAGCATCGCGGGGGAGCCCGAGGTCCCGATCGCGGGCAGCGTCAGTACGTAGGCGACGCTGCAGACCACCATCACGCGCTTGCTGCCCCAGCGGCGGATCACCGCGGCGCTGGGGAGCATCGCGGCGAAGCCGGCCAGGTTGCCGACGGTCATGACGACGCCCATCGCGGCGATCGACAGACCCGCCTCGTCGCGGATGTCGGGCAGCCGTGCCACGTAGGTCGAGTAGACGAACGCGTTGACGACGCACTGCAGGCCGAGCGAGACGAACGTGCGGCGATCCGACGGCCAGCCGCTCATCGCGCCGGCTCCCGAGCTGTCGCGGATCACGAGCTCCGTCTCCAGCAGCGTGTGGCTCGCTTGCGGGCGCGAGCCCGCGCGCTCGGCGTCCATCGCGGCGAACAGCGCGGTCGCCGCGGCGCTGCCCTTGGCGCCGACGTCCTGGCGCACCGTCGTCAGCGCCGGGCTGCCCGCGGCGGCCAGCGGGTCATCGTCGAAGCCGACGACCGTCAGGTCGCCCGGGACCGCAAGCCCGGCGTGGCCGGCCGCCTCGAGCACCCCGCGGGCGATCAGGTCGCTGAAGCAGAGGATCGCGGTCGGCCGGGAGGGGTCCTCCAGCAGCCGCTCGCCGAGGCGCACGGCATCGGCGTGGTCGAGCTCCCAGGGCCGGCCGATCACGCGATACGGAACGCCGGCCCGCCGCAGCGGCTCGCTCCATCCCCGCAGCCGCGCGCGCAGCTTGCCCGGGGGACCGGCCTCGGGATCGAAGCCCGCGATCCCCTCCGGCGCGTCGACCCACGGCACGACGATCCCCACCTCGCGGTGGCCGAGCCCGAGCACGTGCCGCGCCGCCTGTGCGGCGCCGCCCTCGTCGTCGATGTTCACCGAGCTGACCCCCGGCCGCGCGGGCTGGTCGACCAGCACCATCGGCAGCCGCCGCTTGGCCAGCGTCCGGCTCGCCTCGTCGTCGGTCAGGCACGAGTAGACGACGAGGCCGTCCATGGCGATGTCGGCGGCGGGTACGAGGTCGTCCTGCTCGTGACCCGACAGGAGCGCCAGCGACAGCGAGCGCGGGGTCAGCGCCCGCGCGATCGCGCTCACGAAGCCGAGCGCCACGAGGTTGTCGAACGCCTCGTCGGGCGCGCTCGTCAGCTGCACGCCGACGAGCCCGGTGCGGCGCCTGGCCAGCGCCCGCGCGGAGGGGTCGGGCCCGGCGTAGCCCAGCTCCTCGGCCACCTCGAAGATCCGCTCGCGCAGCTCGGGCGACACGTGCCGCGGCCGCGAGTACGCGTTCGACACGGTCATCTTCCCAACGCCGACCACGTCGGCGATCGTCTGCATCGTCACTCGCCCGATCGATCTATGTATACCGGTATACACACCGCCAGTCAAGGATGCGCGAGACTGAATGGGTGGAGCCCGCGATCGAGCTGCGTCAGCTGCGCTACTTCGTCGCGGTCGCCGAGGAGCTCCACTTCGGGCGGGCCGCCGCCCGGCTGCACATGTCGCAGTCGCCGCTCTCGCGTGCGATCCGGGAGCTCGAGCGCGACCTCGGGGTCGTGCTGTTCCTGCGGACCACGCGCCACGTCGAGCTGACCCCGGCGGGACAGGTCCTGCTCGAGCGCGGGCGGCGGGCCCTCACGGAGGTCGAGCTCGCGATCGAGGAGGCACGCCGGGCGGCGCAGCCGGATCCCGGCGTGCTGACGATCGGTCACGGGCCGCTGAGCCGTCAGGTGGCGCTGGACATCGCCGAGGCGGTCGCCACGGACGCCGAGGTGCACCTCGAGGAGGACCTGACGCCCGAGTTGCTGCGGCGGGTCGCGAGCCACGAGATCGCGGCGGCGGCGGTGTTCCGGACGCCGTCGGCGGCGAGCCGCCACGGGATCCGGGTGGACGCGCTGCGCGACGAGCCGCTGCTCGCCGCGCTGCCCGAGGCGAACGAGTGGGCGGAGGCCGAGGCGATCCCCGTCGGCGCGTTCGCGAAGGAGTGCGTGCTGCTGCCCCGCGGGCCCGGCGGCCGCGCCTTCAACGACTGGCTGCGCGCAGTGGTCAGGGCCGCGGGCTTCGAGCTCGAGCGGACGCTGGAGACGACGAGCGCCCCGTGGGACCACCGGATGCTGCCGGTCGCCGCCGGCGAGGCCGTGTCGGTGATCGTCCAGGAGTGGGCCGACGCTCCGATCGCGGGTGTCGTCGCGCTGCCGTTCGACCCGCCGCTGTCGTTCCCGATCGATCTCGCCTCCAGCGGGGTCCCCACCGAGTCCCAGACGACGCTCGTCCGGGCGGCGCTCGCGCTGCGCGACGCGGCCGGCTGGCTGGCCCGGCGCGATTGAGTCGCGGCGGGTCCGACTGCCTGCCGCGATCGGACCTTCACTTCGCGCGATGCCCGCCGTAGCGTCGGTGCATGGACAACCATTCCCCCGCCGGTGACCGCATCCCGCTCATGCTCATCCACGGCGCCTGGCTCTCGGCCCGCAGCTGGGAGCGCTTCGCCGAGTACTTCACCAAGCGCGGCTTCGACGTCTCGGCCCCCGAGTGGCCGCGCAAGCACGGCGACGTCGAGGAGCTGCGCGACGGCGCCGAGGAGATCGCGGGCCTCGGGCTCGACGAGATCGTCGACCACTACGCGGGCCTGATCGCCGAGCTCGACCGGCCGCCCGTCCTGGTCGGCCACTCGTTCGGCGGCCTGATCGTCGAGCTGCTGCTCGACCGCGGGCTCGGCCGCGCCGGCGTGGCGCTCAGCCCCGCGCCGCCCAAGGGCATCCTCGTGCTCCCGTTCTCGTCGCTGAAGGCCGCCTCGCCGGCGCTCGCGCATCCGTCGAAGCGCCGCGGCATCGTGACCCTCTCGCTCGAGGAGTTCACCTACGGCTTCGTGAACACCTCGACGCCCGAGGACGCGGCGGCCGCCTACGAGCGCTACGCCGTCCCGGAGACGGGCCGGATCTTCTACGAGGCCGGGTTCGCGAACTTCTCGCTGCATCCGGCCACCGAGGTGCACTTCTCCAACGACGAGCGCGCGCCGCTGCTGATCGTCGGCGCCGAGAAGGACCACACCGTGCCCGCCTCGGTCTCGCGCGCGCAGTACAAGAAGTACGAGCGCTCCCCCGCGAAGACCGACTACGTCGAGTTCGAGGGCCGGCCGCACCTGTTCGTCACCGGCGAGGGCTGGGAGGAGGTCGCGGCGTCGATCGACGGCTGGCTCGACGGCGTGCTCGACGAAGCGCCGGCGACCGCCGGCGAAGCGACCGCGTAGGGGGATCCATGGACCTCGGACTCGGCGGACGGGTGGCGGTCGTCACCGGAGCCAGCAAGGGCATCGGCCTGGCGGTGGTGCGCACGCTCGTCGCCGAGGGGGCCGAGGTCGTGGCCGGCGCGCGCAGCGCCGGGCCGCTGGCCGGGCTCGAGGGCGTCACCGCCCTCGAGCTCGACCTCGCGGCCCCCGGCGGCCCGGAGGCGCTCGTGGCCGGGGCGGTCGAGCGGCACGGCCGCGTCGACGTCCTCGTCAACAACGTGGGAGGAGTGCGGCCTGCGGCTCGACGGGTTCCTCGCGATCAGCGACGCCGACTTCGAGGCGTCGCTGCAGCTCAACTTCTTCTCCGCGCTGCGGGCGACGCGCGCGGCGGTCGAGCAGATGCTCACGCAGGGGGAGGGGGCGATCGTCAACGTGGCCTCCGTCAACGCGTTCTTCCACCCCGACGGGCAGGTGATCGACTACGGCGCGGCCAAGGCGGCGCTGCTCAACGTCTCCAAGGCGCTCTCCCAGGAGCTCGGGCCCAAGGGCATCCGGATCAACAGCGTCTCGCCCGGCCCGGTGAACACGGACCTCTGGCTCGGCGACGACGGCGTCGCGGCGACGGTCGGCCGCGCGGCGGGCGTGAGCGCCGCGGAAGTGCGCGACCAGGCGGCCGCGGGCATCGCGTCCGGGCGGTTCACCACGCCCGAGGAGGTGGCGACGCTGGTCGCGGTGCTCGCCTCCCCGCGCACCGGCAACGTCACCGGCTCGAACTACGTCATCGACGGCGGGCTGGTCAAGACGATGTGAGCTACTCGGCGTCCGGCCAGGGCGCGTCGGACAGGACGCCGTCGCCGCCCTCGGGCTTCGGGCCGCCGACGGCGATCAGCTCGAGCCCGTCGGGGCCGGCCTCGAAGGCGCGCACGACCTCGGGCGCGACGCGGACGACGTCCCACTGCCGGATGTCGCGGATCTCGTCATCGAGGCGCACGCGGCCCGAGCCGGTGACGACCACGTAGGCCTCCTCCTGCTCGCGGTGACTGTGGGCGCCGGGGCTGCGGAAGTTCGGCGCGTACCTCCAGTGGCTCACGCCGAGGTCGCGCGAGCCGATGAACTTGCGCGAGAAGCGTCCTTCCAGGCCGGCGACGCGCCCTCCGACGTCGTCCTCGATGTCGAGCAGGTTCACGATCGCGTAGTCGGACATGCCCGGCACTCTGGCAGCCGCCGCCCAGCCGCGGCTTCGGCGGCTGCCAACCTTGGGTAAGAGTGCGTCTCACATGAACTTCCGCTCGATCTACCAGCACGGGTTCGCGCGCGTCGCCGCGTGCACGGGCCGCGTGGCCATCGCCGATCCGCCCGCCAACGCGGAGCTCGTGCTGCGCCACGCCCGCGCGTGCGACGAGGAGGGCGTCGCGGTCGCGCTGTTCCCCGAGCTGTGCCTGACGGGCTACTCGATCGAGGACCTGCTGCTCCAGGACGTCGTGCTCGACGGCGTGGAGGCGGCACTCGCCACGGTGGTCGAGGCCTCGGCCGGCCTGCATCCGCTGCTCGTGCTCGGCGCCCCGCTGCGCCACCGCAACCGCATCTACAACTGCGCGGTCGCCGTGCACCGCGGCCGCGTGCTCGGCGTCGTGCCGAAGTCCTACCCGCCGACCTACCGCGAGTTCTACGAGGGCCGGCAGATCGCGTCGGGCGAGGGGGAGCGCGGCGAGATCCGCGTCGGCGGCGTCGACGTGCCGTTCGGCGCCGACCTCCTGTTCGCCGCCGACGACGTCCCCGGGCTGGTGGTCCACGCCGAGGTGTGCGAGGACATGTGGATCCCGATCCCGCCGAGCGCCGAGGCGGCGCTGGCCGGGGCGACGGTGCTGCTGAACCTCTCCGGGAGCCCGATCACCGTCGGGCGCGCGGAGGACCGCAAGCTGCTGTGCCGGTCGGCGTCGTCGCGCTGCCTGGCCGCGTACGTCTACGCCGCCGCCGGGCAGGGCGAGTCGACCACCGACCTCTCCTGGGACGGCCAGACGACGATCTTCGAGAACGGCGTGCTGCTCGACGAGACGGACCGCTTCCCCGACGGCGACCGGCGCGCGGTGGCCGACGTCGACCTCGACCTGCTGCGCCCAGGAGCGGCGCCGCATGGGGACCTTCGACGACAACCGGCGCGCGCACCGCGAGCGCACGGGCGCCTTCCGCCGGATCGGCTTCGAGCTCGAGCCGCCGGACCGCGACCTCGGGCTGCGGCGCACGATCGAGCGCTTCCCGTTCGTCCCCTCGGACCCCGACCGGCTCGAGCCTGGACTGCTACGAGGCCTACAACATCCAGGTCGCCGGGCTGCAGCAGCGGATGGAGGCGATCGGCGGCCCGAAGATCGTGATCGGGGTCTCGGGAGGGCTGGACTCGACCCAGGCCCTGATCGTCGCCGCGCAGGCGATGGACCGCGCGGGGCGCCCGCGCAGCGACATCCTCGCGTTCACGCTGCCCGGCTTCGCGACCAGCGCCGGCACCAAGGACAACGCGCACCGGCTGATGCGCGCGCTCGGGGTCACCGCCTCCGAGCTGGACATCACCCCGACCGCCCGGCTGATGCTCGAGGAGATCGGCCACCCCTTCGCCAAGGGCGAGGAGGTCTACGACGTCACCTTCGAGAACGTGCAGGCCGGGCTGCGCACGGACTACCTGTTCCGGATCGCCAACCAGCGCGGCGGGATCGTGCTGGGCACCGGCGACCTGTCGGAGCTCGCGCTCGGGTGGGCGACCTACGGGGTCGGCGACCACATGAGCCATTACAACGTCAACGGCGGGATCCCGAAGACGTTCATCCAGCACCTGATCCGCTGGGTGATCAGCAGCGGGCAGTTCGACGACGAGGTCCACGAGACGCTCGCCGCGATCCTCGACACCGAGATCAGCCCCGAGCTCGTGCCGGGCGACGAGCTGCAGTCGACGGAGTCCAAGGTCGGCCCCTACGCGCTGCAGGACTTCAACCTCTTCTACACGCTGCGCTACGGCTTCCGGCCGTCGAAGATCGGCTTCATGGCCTGGCACGCCTGGCGCGATGCCGAGGAGGGCGAGTGGCCGCCCGGCTTCCCGGAGGCCAAGCGCGCGCGCCTACGAGCCGGCCGAGATCCGGCGCTGGCTGGAGTACTTCTGCGGGCGGTTCTTCGCCTTCGCGCAGTTCAAGCGCTCGGCGCTGCCCAACGGGCCGAAGGTCTCGGCCGGCGGCTCGCTCTCGCCGCGCGGCGACTGGCGCGCTCCCTCCGACGGGTCGGCCGCCGCCTGGCTGCGCGACCTCGAGCGGTGGGACGAGGACGCCTGGAGCGCCTCGTAACCGCTGGGCGGCCCTGACCGTTCAGGTCCCGGGCCGCTCGCCGATGACGAGGGGAATGGCGCGTGAACCCAAGAGCTGGACGCGCGGCTGGTCGTACGCCGCGGTGGCCGCCGGGCTGACGGCGCTGTTCGGCACCGCGTGGGGCTACGCGGAGTCCTCGGTGCCGATGTGGAACCTCGCCTGGACGGCGGCGGCGGTGGCGGCCACGGCCGGCGCGCTCGCGGCCAGGTCCTCGCTCGGCGCCGAGGCGCGGCGCCAGTGGACCTGGTGGTCGGCCGCCTGCGGGTGCTGGCTGGCCGGGCAGATCGCGTGGAACACGTACGGGGTGTTCGAGACCCCGGCCTCGCCCAACCCGGCCGACCTCGGCTGGTGGGGCTTCGCCGTGCTGATGATCGCCGGGCTCCTCGCCCCGGTGGGCGCCTCGCGCGGCCTGCGCCGCCTCGCGGCGGTCGAGGCGATACCGCTGATCGTTGCCGTGATGGCTGCGACCGGCGCGTGGCTGTGGGACGACGCGGCCGCGTCGGCGCTTCCGGTCAGCGCCCAGGTGTCGGTGTTCCTGTACCCCGTGCTGTACGTCTCGGCGGCGGTCCTGACCTTGCAGGCCACCGTCGCGGGATCTCTCGTCGCCGCCACGGGCCGGGCCTCGCGGCTGGTGCTCGTCGGCGTGGTCGTCACGGCGCTGGCGTTCATCGGCTGGAGCCCGACGCTGTTCGCCGGCGACTACGTGGTCGGCGAGACGCTGATCGACCCGCTGTGGGTCCTCGGGCTGTTGTGCATCGGCGGCGGCGGGCTCGTGGCCGCTCGCGACGGCGCGGCGCCGGAGGCCCCGCGGTCCGAGACCGACCGGCGCGGCGGGCTGCTCCCCGGCGCGGTCTTCGTGCTGCTGATCGTCGCGCTCGTCGACGCCGAGTTCACCGGCGCGGGGCTCGAGTCGAAGCTGTTCCTCGCCGCAGGCCTGTTCGTGTGCGGCGGGATGCTGATCGTCCGCGGGATGCTCCTCGGGTCCAGGATGCGCGGGCTGCTCGCGCGCGAGCGCTCCGCCCGCCACGACCTCGCCGGGCGCGAGGCCGAGCTGGCGCAGCTCAACGAGCGCCTCGCCGAGGACTCGCGCCGCGACCCGCTCACCGGCCTGCTCAACCGCCGGGCGCTCGCCACCGACCTCCCGGCGCGCTCGGAGGCCGGGCCCGCTGTGGCCGTGGCGCTGTGCGACGTGGACCGCTTCAAGAGCTACAACGACCGGCTCGGGCATCTCGCCGGCGACCAGGCGCTGCGCGCGCTCGCCGCCACCGTGCAGGGCGCGCTCCGCGGCGACGACGCGGCGTACCGCTTCGGCGGCGAGGAGCTGCTGCTCGTGCTCCACACACCCGACGCCGAGACCGCGCTGTCCGTCGCCGAGCGCATCCGCCGGGCGATCGCCGACGCCGCGCTGCCGCATCCGGACGGCCTCGGCGGCGTGCTCACCGTGTCGATCGGCGTCGCGTTCGGGACCGGCGACCCCGCCGCGCTGCTCGCCGAGGCGGACTCGCGCGCTCTACGAGGCCAAGGCCGGCGGCCGCAACCGCGTCGTCGGGCCGTCGCGGTCGATGGCGCCCCGCCAGCCCGCCCGCCGCCGCTCCGAGCTGATCGACGAGCCGGTGCTCCGCCATCTCCGGGGCGTCCTCGCCATCGGCCGCGCCGCCGCCACCGGGCGCGGAGCGCAGGCCGTCGCCGAGGCGCTCGCCCAGACCATCCGCTCCGAGCTGCGCTTCGAGACGGTGGCCGTGAACTTCAGGGACCGCTCGCGCGACGAGTCGGAGACCGTCCTCGTCCTGGGCGACGAGGCCGCGCGGGCGGCGATCGAGGGCGCCCGCGCCCCGTGGAAGGACTGGGCGCCGCTCGTGCAGCCCCGCCACGAGCGCTGCGGCGCGCTGTGGCTGCCCGCCGGCGCCCACGACTTCTCCGACGACCCGACCGTCTGGATCTCCCCGGCGCCCGTCGCCCCGGCGCTCGACGCCTGGCAGCCCGAGGACATGCTGCTGCTCCCGCTGCGGGCGTCGACGGGCGAGCTGTTCGGCCTCGTCTCGGTCGACAACCCGCGCAGCGGCCGGCGTCCCGACGACGCGGAGATCACCGTCCTGATGGCGGTGGCCGACCACGCGGCGGTCGCGCTGGAGCACATCCACCGCGAGCACGCGCTCGCGGACGCGAGCCACGAGCTGCCCGAGCACCGGCTCGCGGCCGTCATGCTGCTCGCCGAGACGCTCGACCTCCGCGACGCCGGCACCAGCCGCCACTCGCTGACCGTCGGCGGCTTCGCGCGGGACATCGCGAAGGCCCTCGGGCTCCCGTCCGAGCGCGTCGAGCGCATCCGGGCGGCGGGCGTGCTCCACGACCTCGGCAAGCTGGGGATCGCCGACGCGATCCTGCACAAGCCCGGCCCGCTCGACGAGGACGAGTGGCGCGAGATGAAGCGCCATCCCGAGATCGGCGCGCGGATCCTCGATCACTCGGGCCTCGCCGACATCGCCTCCTGGGTCAGGGCGCACCACGAGCGCATCGACGGCCGCGGCTACCCGCTCGGCCTGGCGGGCGCGGAGATTCCGCTCGAGGCGCGGATCCTCGCGGTCGCCGACGCCTACGAGGCGATGACGGCGGACCGCCCGTACCGGGATGGCATGCCGGCCGCCGAGGCGGACGCGGAGCTCCGGCGCTCGGCCGGGTCGCAGTTCGACGAGCTGATCGTCGACGCCTTCCTGGGGCGCGCCGCCGACCGGCTCCGGCCGACGTTGCCGGCTACTCGCTAGCGGGGATCATCGCCCGCACGACGGTGCCGCCGCCGGGAGCGCCGTGGACCGTCAGCTCCCCACCGAGCGCGCCGACGCGGTCGGCGAGGCCCTGGAGCCCGGAGCCCTCGGTCGACTCGGCGCCGCCGATGCCGTCGTCGCGGACCTCGACGAGCAGGTACCCGCGCTCCTCGAGCACGGTGACGCAGGCGCGCTCGGCGTGCGCGTGCTTCGCGATGTTGGCCAGCGACTCGGAGATGACGTAGTACGCGGCGACCTCGATCGTGCCGGCGAGGCGGCGGGGCAGCCGGACGTCGAGCTCGACGGGCAGCGTCGCCCTCGCCGCCAGCGACGGGAGCGCGGTGGGAAGCCCGTGGTCGCTGAGCACGGCGGGATGCAGGCCGCGCGCGAGGTCGCGTAGCTCCTGCAGCGCCTCGGCGAGCTCCTCCTGGGCGCCGGCGAGCAGGCGCTCGGCCTCCGTGTCGGGACCGACCCGGGTGGCGAGCAGGCTCAGCCGCAGCGACAGGGAGACGAGGCGCTGCTGTGCGCCGTCGTGCAGGTCCCGCTCGAGCCGGCGGCGCGCGTTGTCGCACGCGGCGGCGATCCGGGCGGCGGACGGCGGCGGCTGGAGGAGGGACTGGGTCATGGCCGCAGTCTCCGCGATCCCGGAGCGCGCGCCATCAGGGACAGGCCCTGAGTCGGACCCTGAACTTGGGCCTGCCGCGTTTCAGGGTGTCGCCCCGATGTCGGGGATCGAGCGCGCAGGCATGCTCCCTCCATGACATCTCAGAACGTCCCGCGAGCCTTCGAAGAGGCCGAGCGGCGCGTGCTCGCGGAGTACGGCGTCGAGGCGTCCGGCCGCCGCCTCCTGCTCGCCGATCCCGCGCTCACCGTGCGCGTCCTGGAGACCGGCGCGGGCGAGCCGATCGTGCTGCTGCACGGCAGCGGCATGTCCGCGCCGACCTGGGCGCCGATGCTCGGGCACCTGCAGGACCGGCGCATCCACGCGTTCGACCTCCCGGGCTTCGGGCTCAGCGATCCGCACGACTACACGGGCCGGTCGCTGCGCCAGCACGCCGTGGCGCAGGTCGGCTCGATGCTCGACGCCCTCGGGCTGGAGCGGGCGGTGATCGCCGGGACCTCGCTGGGCGCCATGTGGGCGCTGTGCATGGCGCTCGAGCATCCGGAGCGCGTCAGCGCCGCCATCGGCCTCGGCATCCCCGCCGTCGCGCTGCCCGGCATGCGCGGCGATCCGTTCTTCCGCGCCATGACCACGCCGGGGGTCCGCGCGCTGGTGAGCCGCGCCCCCGCCCCGAAGACCGCCAAGGCGACCCGTCGCGCGATGACCAAGGCGTTCGGCCGCCACGCGCTCTCGGTCCTGCCCGACTCGTACTTCGAGATGGTGCGGGCGACGATGGTCATGCCGGGCTGGCGCCTGGCGATGACCTCGCACCTCAACCTCGCGATGCGCTCGGGCAAGCCCCGCCCGGAGAACCTCTTCAGCGACGACGAGCTGCGCGGCCTCGACGTCCCGGTCCGGATGATCCTCGGCGACGAGGACGTCTACGGGCCGCCGGACATCGTCGAGCGGGCGGCCGCCCTGATGCCCGACGCGCGCGTCGAGGTGCTCCCCGGCGGGCACGCGCCCTTCACCGACGACCCGCAGCGGTGCGCGGAGCTCATCCGGAGCTGGTCATGAGCCGCCGGGTGCAGCACGCCGACCCGCGGGCGCTCACCGACGCGCTCGGCGCGGCGATGGGCGCCGGCGACGAGTGGCGCCTCGTCACGCGCGGCCACTCGCCGGCGCTGGAGTCGGTGCTCGCCGTCGGCAACGGCTTCCTCGGCCTGCGCGGCACGCCCGAGGAGGGCGCGCCGGCGCACGACGCGGGCACGATCGTCAACGGCTTCCACGAGACGTGGCCGATCGTCTACCCCGAGGACGCGTTCGGCCTCGCGCGGACGGGCCAGACGATGCTCGCCTGCCCCGACGGCTCGGTCGTCCGGCTGACCGCCGACGGCGAAGCGCTGGACGTCTCCGGCGCCGTGCGCGCCCTCGACATGCGCCG
Organism: uncultured Solirubrobacteraceae bacterium; assembly: GCA_963723395.1. Classification (GTDB taxonomy): domain Bacteria; phylum Actinomycetota; class Thermoleophilia; order Solirubrobacterales; family Solirubrobacteraceae; genus DATFQI01. The sequence goes on from CAVRQL010000023.1 coordinate 360,897, forward strand.
CGGGGTGCTGACGCGCGAGGTCTCGTTCGTCACCGGGCGCGGGCGGCGGGTCGTCGTCCGCTCGACGCGGCTCGCCTCGCTGGTCGATCCCGCACCTGGCGGCGATCAGCTACGAGGTGCACGCCCCCGACGGCGCCGAGATCGAGATCTCCTCGGAGCTGGTCACGCACGCCCCGCGCCGAGGACAGCGACGACCCCCGGCGCGGCCAAGGGCTTCGCGGAGAACCCGCTCGTGTCCGAGGGCGCCGCGCTCCCGCGGCTCGCGCGCCGTGCTCGAGCTGGCGACCCGCAACAGCGGGCTGCGGCTCGCGTGCGGCATGGACCACCGCGTCACGCGGCGCCGAGCGGCTGAGCCGCGGACGCGGACGGCGACGCGGCGCGCGTCGTGTTCGGCGCCACGCTGGCGCCGGGCGGCACGCGTGCGGCTCGAGAAGTTCGTCGCCTACCACTGGGCCGAGGTCGTCGCCGCACCTCGCGGCGCGCGTGAGCCGGACGCTCGACCGGGCGGCCTCCGCCGGCTACGACCGCGTCGAGCGGTCGCACCGCCGCGCGCGTCCGGGCGTTCTGGCGGCGCAGCGACGTGCTCGTGGAGGGCGCGCCCGAGATCCAGAAGGCCGTGCGCTTCAACCTCTTCTCGCTCCTGCAGTCGACCGAGCAGCTGAACGGCCTCGGCCAGCCCGCCAAGGGCGTGACCGGGCGCGGCTACGAGGGGCACTACTTCTGGGACACCGAGATCTACGTCGTCCCGTTCCTGATCCACACCGATCCGGCGGCGGCACGGCGCGTGCTCGAGTTCCGCTGCAAGAAGCTCGACGCGGCGCGCGAGCGGGCCCGCGAGGTCGGCCACGGCGGCGCGCTGTACCCGTGGCGGACGATCGACGGCCGAGGAGGCCTCCGCGTGGTACGCGTCGGGCACCGCCCAGTACCACATCAACGCGGACGTGGCCTACGGGATGCGCCACTACCTGTGGGTGACCGGCGACCTGGAGTTCGTCCTCGGCCGGGGCGCCGAGGTGCTGATCGAGACCGCGCGGTTCTGGATGGAGCTCGGGTTCTTCTCCGAGCGCCGCGGCGGGCGCTTCTGCGTGACCGGCGTCACCGGCCCCGACGAGTACACGACGGTGGTCGACAACAACGCCTACACGAACCTGATGGCCCGCGAGAACCTCGAGGGCGCCGCCGCGTGGTCGACTGGCTGGCGGGCCAGGACCCGGACGCCCACGCCGGCTTGCTGAGGCGCACGGGCGTGACCGACGACGAGGTCGCCGGCTGGCGCCGCGCGGCGGAGCTGATGTACGTCCCGCGCCACGAGGAGCTGGGCATCGTGCTGCAGGACGAGCACTTCCTCGACCGCCCGCGCTGGGACTTCGAGGGCACTCCGCCGGAGCGCTTCCCGCTGCTCCTGCACCACCACCCGCTGGAGCTCTACCGCCACCAGGTGATCAAGCAGACCGACGTCGTGCTGGCGACCTACCTGCTGGACCGCTCGTTCAGCGACGAGGAGATCACGCGGACGTTCGAGTACTACGACCCGCTCACCACCGGCGACTCGACGCTGTCGGCCTGCGTGCAGAGCGTCGTCGCCTCCGCGGCCGGGCAGCCGGACGCCGCGCTGCGCTACTTCCTCGACGCCGCCTCGGTGGACCTGCTCGTCAGGCGGCGAGCGCGAGCGCCGGCGCGCCGCGGGCGGCGTCGACGAACGCCTGCACCAGCGGCGCGTGCTCGGCGCGGTGGGTCAGCACCTCGGGGTGCCACTGCACGCCGAGGGTGAAGCTGGCCTCCGGGTCCCACACCGCCTCGACGGTGGAGTCGCTCGCGACGGCGCACACGCTCAGCCCGGCGCCGAGCCGGCCGACGCTTGGTGGTGGTAGGAGTTGACCTGCAGCGCCGCGGCGCCGGTCAGCCGCCGCAGCAGCGATCCGCCGGCGACGGCGACCTCGTGCGCGGGCTCGAAGGACGCGTGGCCCTGGTTGTGCTCGAGCGTGGTGCGGTCGGGGAGATGCTGGTGCAGCGTCCCGCCGCGCGACACGTTGAGCGCCTGCATCCCGCGGCAGATGCCCAGCACGGGGACGTCGCGCTCGGCGGCGGCGGCGAGCAGCGCCAGCTCGTACTCGTCGCCGTCGCGGTCGACGTCGGGGCCCAGCTGCGGGTGCGGCGCGTGGCCGTAGACGCCCGGGTCGATGTCCGGGCCACCGCTGAAGAGCAGGCCGTCGAGGCGGTCCGCGATCGCTTCCGTGTCGTCGACGAACCCGTGGGTCGGCACGACGACGGCGATCCCGCCCGCCTCCTGGATCGCCTGCGTGTAGGTGAGGCGCAGCGACAGACGGTGCGGGGCGAGGTCACGCTCCCGGCGGCCGGGCGCGGGCGCCCACGCGGGCTCGGGCGCGCCGCGCAGCTCGTGCGTGACGACGCCGATGAGCGGCGGGCCGGAGGCGATGGGGGGACGGGAGCGGCGGATGGTCCCGACAGCTTGCAGCCCGGGCCGCTCGCCCACCATCGGGTCTCCCGGCGACCGCGGGTACGTGTCCACTCCCGGCGTACGGGAGCCAGCCGCCCATCGCTAGAAGCGCCAGCGGACCTGGTGGCCGTCCTTGCGGGCGACGTAGCGGTCGCGGTCGGGCCTGAGGTCCCCGGTGACGATCCAGTCGTGCCACGTGAGGCTCCGGAACCGGCCGGTCATCGGCATCTTCAGCGCCTTGCGGTGCGCCTTGCGGGCCACGCGCCGGGCGGTCGCACAGGTGACGCCCGAGGCCTTGATGCGCGTGAGGTCGACGCCGGCGAACTTCGTGCCGGGGTACGGATCGCGCACCGGCTTGCATGCGCGCAGCGCGGCGTCGGCGGGCGCGGGCGAGAACGCGACGGAACACGCGATTGCGGCCAGCGCGAGGCGGGTGCGTCTCATCGGAGCGGACTGTAGTGGGCGATACTCGGCGGATGCCGATCGTGACCGTCCAGCAGTCCCCTCGCGACCTCGAGAAGAAGCGCGCCCTCGTCGCGGGCATCACCCAGGCGTTCGTCGACGCCTACGGGGTGCGCCCCGAGCAGGTCCAGGTCTTCATCCACGAGGTGGGGGCTGAGAACTGGGCCAAGGGCGGTGCCCTGGCGGTCGACGGGCAGGCTACGACCCGACCGGGAGACGGGACCCGCTGAGCGGCGCGTCGTCGCGCTCGACGGCGCGGGCGACGTCGACGCGCGAGGAGACGCCGAGCTTGGCGAAGATGTTCCGCAGGTGCGACTCGACGGTCTTCTCGCTGAGGAACAGCTCGGCCGCCACCTCGCGGTTGGTCATGCGCGCGGTCACGAGCTCGGCCACCTCGCGCTCGCGCCGTGAGAGCGAGTCGACCCCGGCCTCGGCTGCTCCCCTCGGCCCGCGCGGCTCTGCTCTCGCGCCCAGCCGCCGGAGCTCCCGTCGCGCCTCGGCCCGGTCGCGCTCGGCTCCGCAGTGGTCGAAGGCGAGCTCGGCGGCGCGGAGCAGCTGCACGGCCTGCGTTCGGTCGCGGCTCGCGCGGCCGGCCACGAGCGAGCCGCGCGCGGCCTCGATCGGCGCGCGCTCGCGCTCGGCGGCGGCGGCCGACGCCAGCGCCATGTCGCGCGCCTCGTCGTCGCGGCCGGCGGCGAGCAGCATCACGGCGCGGCCGCGGCTCGCGACCGCCAGCGAGAGCGGGAGGCCGAGCTGTCGCGCGGACGTCTCCGCTCGCCGGACGAACGCCTCGGCCTCCTCGAGGCGGCCCGCCGCGACCTCCACCCGCGCCATCGTCTCCGCGTAGTAGACGACCCACACCGGCGGGAGCCGGGGGAACTCCCAGCCGCCGGCCGCCTCGACGACGTCGGCGGTGGAGGCCCCGCGATCGCCCATCTCGCAGCGCGTCGCGGCCAGCCGGATCCCGGCGATCGCCGCGATGCGGGTGTCGCTGCGCAGGGCGGCGTACCCGACGGCCCGCTCGGCGGCGGCGCGCGCCTCCTGCATGCGCCCCATGGCGGAGTACACGTGCCCGCTCACGGTGAACACCCAGCTCGTCACGTAGTCGTTGGCCGACACCTGCGCCGTCTCGACCGCGTCGTCCTGCAGCGCCGCCGCGACGGCCAGGTCCCCGCGGCGCATGGCGCTGACCGCGTGCGCCCCGGCGATCATCGGCACGAACGCGTCCTGCCCGGTGGCGCGCGCCAGGGCCACGCCCATCTTGGCGTGGCGGATGGCGTCGTCGTAGCGGTCGACGAGGAACTCGCCCCAGGCCAGGCGGTTGACCGCGTCGAGATGCCCGGCGAGCGCCTCGCGCGGCACCGAGTCGAAGCAGCGGGAGGCCTCGTCTGCGCCCGCCTGGATCTGCTCCACGGTGCCGTGGTTGGCGGACGCGTGCGCCACCGCGGAGGCGGCGGCGCCGATCAGGACCGGGTCCTCGAGGCGGCGCGCCGCATCGAGCGCGCGCCGGCTGAAGATCATGCCGCCGGCGTCGTAGTTGAGGATCCCGCCCGCCGCCAGCGCCAGCAGCACCGTCACGCCCTCGGGCGAGGTCTCGTCGGGCAGGGACTCCAGCGCCGCGTTCAGCCGCTCCGTCGCCTGCTCGTGGCTGCCGAGGAAGTGCTCGGCGGCGGCGCAGACCGCCGTGAGCCGCACCCGCAGCCGGACGTCGTCGGGCGGCACGAGCTCGATCGCCTCGCGCAGGGTGACGACGGCGGGATCCAGCTCGCCCATCGCGCCGTGCGCCTTCGCGAGGCTCACCAGCGCGCGCAGGCGCAGCGCGTCGTCGGTCTCGGGCAGACAGCCGCAGCGCGGCGCCGAACCAGCGCGCCGCGGCGGCGGGCGCGCGGGGCGCGGCGTCGTCGCCGGCCTCCAGCAGCTGCTCGATCGCGGCGGCGTCGCCGGCGGACGCCGACTGCTCGACGTGGTGGGCGCGCTGCTGCGACGACGCGCCGCGTGCGGCGAGGAGCGCGGCCGCGCGCGCATGCGCGCCGAGCTTCCAGCCGCCCTTGGCGGACTCGTAGACGGCGCGGCGCACGAGCGGGTGGCGGAAGGCGAAGCGGCCCGGCACGGTCGTGGCGCGGACGAGCCGGGCGTCGAGCAGCTCGTCCAGGGCGTCCGTCGCCGCCGCCTGCGGCAGCGCGGCGATCTCGCAGGCGAGCATCGGCTCGAACGGATCGCCCGCCACGGAGGCGGCGTCGAGCAGCGCCCGGCCCTCGGGAGTGAGCGCGTCGAGCTCCATCAGCAGCGCCGCGGCGACGGTCTTGGGGACGCCGGTCCCCGCGGCCATCCGGTCTCCCGACGAGCTGCGCGCCGGCTGCTGCGCGGCGCGGGCCAGCTGCAGGGCGTAGAACGGGTTGCCGCCGCTCTCGCCGTAGATCTCGGCGTACCGCGGGGCGGGGAGGTCCGCGCCGGCGAGCTCACGGCACTCGTCGGCACCCAGCACGCCCAGCTCGAGGACGACGACCGCGGGGTCGGCGAGCGCCGCGGCGAGCGCCATCGGCGCCTGCCCGGTCCGGTACCCGAGCGCGAGCAGCACGCGGCGCGGCGGGAGGGCGGCGGAGGAGGCTGCCGATCAGCTGGATCGAGGCGCCGTCGCTCCAGTGCAGGTCGTCGAGCACCAGCACGAGCGGCTCGTCCTCGGCCAGCAGCTCGAGCAGGCGGCGAACCGCGCGGTGGGTGCGGTGCCGCTCGTCGCCGCTGGACTCGCCGGGATCCTGCAGCGACGGGAGCACGGCGCCGAGCGCGGACAGGTCCGCGTCGAGCTCCTGCGCGGCGACGTAGGGGTCGAGCGCGTCGACCCAGACGTCATAGGGGAGCTCGCGCTCGAACTCGGCGGCCGCGCCCGAGAGCACGAGGCAGCCCGCCGCCTCGGCGCGCCGTGCCAGCTCGCCGAGCAGGCGCGTCTTGCCGATGCCCGGCTCGCCCTCGACGGCGAGGCAGGACGGTGCCCCGGCCCGGAGGGCTTCGAGCGCGGCGTCGAGCTGGTCGAGCTCTGACCGCCGTCCAACGAGCGGACCGGTGTCGGAGATCACGGCGTTCCGGCGAGCATACGCCTGACAGGGTCCTGGTTGCGGGATCGGTTCAGGGGGCGCCCCCGATGACCGTCGAGCGCCTTGCCGGGAAGCTCGATGCATGCCGAAGTATCTCCTCCACCACGTGCATGCCGAGCACGAGTGCCACGCCGCTTCCGCGGCGTGGACCGGCTTCGCGAGCCCGCTCCGGAGGAGCACCGCGGCATCGAGCTGCGTGAGCGGCGGACACGGCGTCTGGTGGCGGGTCGAGGCCCGCGACGCTGACGCCGCGCTCGCCCTGCTCCCGCCCTACGTCGCCCGGCGCACGAAGGCCATCGCGGTGCGCGACGTCCAGACCCCCTGACCCCGGAGGATCTCGTGCCACCCGAACGCAACGACGCCGCAATCCATGCACGGCGCTGGAAGACCCTCGCCGTGCTCGCACTGAGCCTGCTCATCATCGGGCTCGACAACACCGTGCTCAACGTCGCGCTGCCGACGCTGCAGACGCACTTCTCCGCCTCGGGCTCGACGCTGCAGTGGATCGTCGACTCCTACCTGCTGGCCTTCGCCGGCGTCCTGCTCACGATGGGCACGCTCGGCGACCGCTTCGGTCGAAAGCGCGTGCTCCAATCCGGGCTCCTGCTGTTCGGCGTCGCCAGCGTGCTTGCTGCGTTCGCGCAGAACGCCGGGCAGCTCGTCGTGCTGCGCGCGGTGATGGGCATCGGCGGCGCGATGATCATGCCGGCGACCCTGTCGGTGATCGTCGACATCTTCCCGCGCGAGGAGCGCGGCAAGGCGATCGGGATCTGGTCGGCGATCGCCGGCGTCGGCATCGGCCTCGGCCCGTTCGTCGGCGGCCTGCTGCTCGAGTGGTTCTCCTGGAGCTCGGTGTTCTGGCTCAACGTGCCGATCGTCGCCGTCGCGCTGGTGGCGGGCATGGTCCTCGTGCCCGAGAGCCGCGACCCGCGGCCCGGCGCGTTCGACCTGCGCGGCGCCGTCGCTGTCGATCGGCACGCTGGTGGTGCTCGTCTTCGGCATCATCGAGGCGACGCCCCGCGGCTGGACCGACCCGCTCGTGCTCGGCTGCTTCGCCGCCGCCCTGGTGCTCGGCGTCGCGTTCGTCGCCTGGGAGCGCAAGTCGCCCGCGCCGATGCTCCCGCTCGAGTTCTTCGCCGACCGGCGGTTCTCGGTCGCGTCCGTGGGCGTCGGGCTCGTCTTCTTCGCGATGATGGGCTCGGTCTTCGCCTTCACGCAGTACCTGCAGTTCGCGCACGGCTACAGCGCGCTGGAGGCGGGCGCGGCCATGCTCCCGCTGGCGCTCGGCCTGGTGGTCGGCTCCGGCGCGTCGAACAAGCTCGTCGGGCTGTTCGGGCGGGCCAAGGTGATCGCCGCGGGCCTCACGGGCGTCGCCGTGGTGCTCGGCAGCAGCCTGCTGTGGACGCACGACATGGCCGGCGCGCTGCTCGCGCTCGTCACCTTCGGCCTCGCGCTGTCGATGGGCCTTGCCATGGCGCCCGCCACCGACTCGGTGATGAGCGCGGTGCCGGAGGCCAAGGCCGGCGTCGGCTCGGCGATGAGCGACGTCAGCCGCCAGGTCGGCGGCGCCCTCGGCGTGGCCGTCATCGGCTCGATCATCGGCAGCCAGTACGTCCGCGACATGGGCGACGGCCCCGCCGGCGAGTCGATCGGGGCGGCGCACGCCGTCGCCCAGCGCGTCGGTGGCGCCGAGGGGCGCGAGATCGCCGTCGACGCCGGGCGCGTGTTCACCGAGGCGCTCGGAGTCGGCCTGGCGGCGGCGGCGATCGTCGCCCTCGCCGGGGCGCTGCTGGTGCTGCTGCGGCTGCCGAGCGGCCGCTCCGAGACCAAGCAGTCCGAGGCCGCGCGTCCCGTCGCGACCCCGCAGCCCGTGCCCGCCTGACAGGTTGCGTTGGAGCGCTCTAATCGCTAGCGTGCGATTAGAGCGCTCTAATGGGTCAGGAGGAGAGGGGAGACATGAGCGGAACCGCCACGCTGCGCGTCGGCGTGGTCGGCGTGGGGCGGATCGGCCGGATGCACGCCGAGCTGCTGGCCCGCCAGGTCCCCGGCGCCGAGGTGGCCGGCGTCTACGACGCGCACGAACCGAGCGCCGGCGTCGTCGCGGCCGCCATCGGCGTCCCCGCGGCCGGCTCCCTCGAGGACCTGCTCGCCGACCCCGGCGTCGACGCGGTCGCGATCTGCACCTCGACCGACACGCACGCCGACCTGATCGTCGCCGCCGCCGAGGCGGGCAAGGCGATCTTCTGCGAGAAGCCCGTGTCGCTCGACCTCGCCGAGGTCGACCGCGCGCTCGCCGCGGTGGATGCCGCGGGCGTGCCCTTCCAGATCGGCTTCAACCGCCGCTTCGACGCGGCGCACGCCGCGGTGGCGGCCGCGGTCGCCGGCGGCGAGGTGGGGGAGCCGCAGCTCGTGCGCATCTCCAGCCGCGACCCGGCCCCGCCGCCGCTGTCCTACGTGCGCGTGTCGGGCGGGATCTTCCTCGACATGACGATCCACGACTTCGACATGGCCCGCTACGTCACGGGCAGCGAGGTCGTCGAGGTCTACGCGCGCGGCACCGTGCGGGTCGACCCGGCGTTCGGCGAGGCGGACGATGTCGACACCGCCGTCGTGACGCTGGTGCACGAGAACGGCTGCCTGACGGCGATCGACAACTCGCGGCAGGCGGTCTACGGCTACGACCAGCGCGTCGAGGTGTTCGGCTCGGCCGGGATGGCGGCGTCCGAGAACCCGCTGATGCACACCGCGGTCGTGCGCACCCGCGAGGGCACGCGCCTCCCGACGCTGCCCTACTTCTACCTCGAGCGCTACGTCCCGAGCTACGTGCGCGAGTGGGAGGCGTTCGTCGCCGCGCTCGGCGCCGGCGAGACGCCGCCGGTGACGACTGCCGACGCCCGCGCGCCGCTGGTCATCGGCATGGCCGCCTGGCGGTCGCTGCGCGAGCGGCGGCCGGTGCGCACCGAGGAGGTCGAGACGTCGTGAGCGATCCGTTCGCCGGGCTGCGGCTCGACGGGAAGGTCCTGATCGTCACCGGCAGCACCCAGGGGCTCGGCGCCGCGATCGCCCGCCGCGCCGCGCAGCTGGGCGCCGCGGGCATCGTCGTCTGCGGCCGCGGGCGGGAGCGGGGCGAGGCGGTGCGCGAGGAGCTCGAGCAGCTCGGCTGCGAGGCGGCGTTCGCCGAGGCCGACCTCTCGCTGCCCGGGCCGCCGGTCGCCGTCGTGCGGGCGTGCGAGGAGCGCTTCGGGCGGCTCGACGGGCTCGTCAACGCCGCGGGGCTCAGCAGCCGCGGCACGCTCGACGACACCTCGGTCGAGCTCTGGGACCGCATCTTCGCCGTCAACGTGCGGGCGCCGTTCCTGCTCATGCAGCACGCGGCGCGCCTCATGCGCGGTCACGGCGGGGGCGGGAGCGTGGTCAACATCATCACGATGGCCAGCCACGGCGGCGAGCCGGTGCTGACCGCCTACGCGGCCTCCAAGAGCGCGCTCGCCACGCTGACCCGCAACGCGGGCTACCAGCTGCAGCCCGACCGGATCCGCGTCAACGGTCTGAACATCGGCTGGACCGCGACCGAGGGCGAGCACGGCGTCCAGACCGGCACCGGCCAGGCGGCCGACTGGCTCGCCGAGGCCGACGCGAGCCGCCCCTTCGGGCGGTTGCTGCGGCCGGCCGACATCGCGCCGATGGTGACCTACCTGCTCAGCGACGCCGCCGAGATGGTCACCGGCTCGGTGATCGACTTCGACCAGACGGTGCACGGGCCCTACGGCGAGCACGTCGCCGCGGTCTAGTCACGCGGGCGTGTCGAGCGCCCAGTGGTTGCACCGCAGCGTCCGGCCGGCGTAGACGAAGTCGTCCTGCCCGCGCAGGGTGAAGTCGAACTTGCGGCACAGCGCGTTGGACGGCGCGTTGCTCACGGGCGGGAACGCGTGGATGCTCGGGAAGCGCGGCTCCGCGCGCACGCGCTCGATCAGCAGCCGCAGCGCGGCGCTCGCGATCCCGCGCCCCTGGTGCTCGGGGAGGACCATCCAGCCCGTCTCGTGCAGCGTCTCCTCGCCGTGCTGCGTCTCCCACACCCCGATCGTCCCGACGGCGGGCCCGCCGGGCTCGGCGGCGATCTTGAACCACCACGGGTCGTCCAGCCGCCGGCGATGGATGTCGGGCAGCCGCTCGCGGTCGATCGGCCCGCCGAGCTCGCGCATCACCTCGGGGTCGGTCTCCAGCCGCACCGTCAGCGCGAAGTCCGCGTCCGTGTAGGCCTGCAGCTCCACCGGGGGTGAGTGTTGCAGGCGCTGGTGAGGTTGCGGGCGGGCTCTACGCCGTAACGGCTTGGGCACGTGGGGGAGGGGGTTTGTGCTGCCTCGGCTCGGGGCGTCGGGCGCACCGTTCGAGGAGCCCGGTGACGCCGCCGAACGCGCTCGCTCGAAACGTCGTCCACGATGCACGGTCCCAGGTCAGCCGACCACGCAACCCCCTTCCCCTCGGTGCAATGCCGTTACGGCGTCTGAGCCCGGCGAGGGCTCACCAGCGCCTGCAACGGCGAGCCGCACCGCAGCCTCACGGCCCACCGCCGCGTCAACCGCGCGGCCACGGGGAGCAGGACGCGCTGCACCGCCGGCGGGGGCGAGCACATCACGGTCTCGTCGCGGAAGCGCAGCGCGAACTCGCTCACCCAGGCCGCGCCGCGCAGCCCGGTCGGCAGGTTGCGCGCGTTGTAGAGGCCCTCGCGCGCGGCGCGGGCGCTCTCGGTGAGGAACTCCTCGAGCCGCCCCGCCGGCTCCACGAGCGTGCGCAGGCGCGCCTGCTCGGACCCCGTGTTGCGGAGCTCGTGGCGGACGCCGCGGCCGACGAGGACGGGGCCGTCTGCGGCGGTCAGGTCGCGCCACTCGCCGTCGACCTTCACCCGCGCGGTGCCCTCGAGCACCTCCCAGTGCTCATCCAAGGTGGGGTGGAAGTGCTCGGGCAGGTGCCCGCCCGGGTCGAGCCAGGTGAGCACCCAGAGCCTGTCGTCGCCGTCGCGCTCGAAGGCCATCGAGACGCGGTGGATCGGGTCGTGGGTGCGCTCGGAGGTGACGGTCATGGAGCGCACGGTAGCAAATAAGCTACCCTTCGGTAACTTATGAGCCGCGACGCGCAGACGGCTGCCGCCGCAGGAGCGCCGCCTGCTGATCGTGGAGGCCGCCGGGAGGCTGTTCGCCGAGCACGGCTACGACGGGACGCGGCTCGACCAGGTCGCCGCCGCGGCCGGGGTCACGAAGCCGGTCCTGTACCGGCACTTCGCCGACAAGACCGCGCTGTACCTGGCGCTGCTCGAGCGCCACCGCGACGACCTGGCCTCCTTCGAGGCCGCGATCCCGGAGACCGGCACGTTGGAGGAGCGCCTTCGGGCGGTCGTCGAGGTCTGGCTCGACTACGTCGAGTCGCACGCCTACGCGTGGAGGATGCTGTTCCGCGACCGGGGCGGCGGGCCGGAGATCCACGCGACCCGGCTCGAGGTCCACGACCGGGCGCGGGTCACGCTCGAAGCGCTCATCCGCGGGCTCAGCGTCGAGCCGATCCCGCCGCCGAGGTCGAGCCGCTGGCCGAGCTGCTCAGCATGGGCCAGGCGTCGCTGGTCCTGTGGTGGATGGACAACCCCGCCACCCCGCGCACCGCGATCGTCGACGCGATCGTGCGCGTGTGGCACGGCGTGCTGACCTAGAGCACGTCCCGAAGCGGCGGGACGCCGCGCTCGAAGAACACCTGCGCGACGAGCTCGCCGCGCGTGCTCACGCCGACCTTCTCGAAGATGGCCTTCAAGTGGTCCTGCACCGTCCACGGGGAGATGAACAGCCGCGCGCCGATGGCGTCGGTCGGCAGCCCTTCTGCGACGAGCCGCGTGACGGCCCGCTCGCGCTCGGTGAGCCCGTAGGCGTCGGCGGCGAGCGGCGCGAGCTCGTGCGGGCGGGCCGGCTCGAGCAGGACGGCGGTCTGCTCGCCGAGCGTCGTGGCGCGCACGAGCAGCCACCGCCCGGAGGCGGTCCGGACGCGCGCCCGCGCGATGTCGCCGGCGTCGACGGCCCCGTCCGCGATCGCCCGCGCGCGGCTCGCCACGGAGATCAGCACGTGCGGCAGCGGCTCGCCCACGCGGTCGCCGAGCTCCTCGAGCCAGCGCTCGCCGGCCGCGTCGGCGTGCGCGATCGCATTGTCGACGGTGAGCAGCACGAGGCCCACGCCCGGGTCGTCGCCCGACGGCTCCGCGGCGACGGTCGCGAGCAGCGTCGCCCGCCGCAGCCCTCGGCGAGGTGGCGCGCCAGGGAGGCGATCAGGTCCGTGTCCGCGGGGGAGAAGCTCCCGCGGTCGTCGCCGCGCAGCAGCGTCAGGGCGCCCCACGTCACGCCGTCGTCGACGAGCGCGGCCCGCAGCTCGTCGCCGAACCCGTTGGGCCGGCGCAGCTCGGCATGGCGCTCGCTGCGGTCCAGGTCGCCGGCCGTCGCGCCGCTGAGGGTCGCCGCGAGCCGACGGGAGCGGCGCGAGTGCCGCGAAGGTGTTGAAGTCCCCGCCGCGCATCTCGATCTCGGCCATCCGCGCCGTCGCCGCCGCGGGCAGGCCGTTCTCGACGATCTCGCCCGTCGGCAGCCGCGTCGCCGGGTCCATCGTCAACACGCACACGCCGTCGAAGCCCACCCCGCGGCGCAGGATGCGGGCGGCGCCGAGCGAGAAGTCGCGCACGCCTTCGCTCCGGTGCAGCAGCCGGACGAGGTCGTCACGGAGGCGCTCGGGAGGTACGACCGCCATCGAGACGATTGTCGCACCCAGGATCCTGGGATGGTCCGCGGCCCCATCCGGGCGCAAGGTGGGCGCATGCCCGCACGCACTCCTGAAGAGACGCATGCCCTGATCGCCGCGGCGTTCGCCGCCGCCGACCTCGACGGCTTCGCCGACCTCTACGAGCCGGACGCCACGATGGTCGTCCCGCCGGAGGGCCACACCGTCACCGGCCGCGACGCGATCCGCGCCGCCGTCGAGCCGACGTTCGCGCTCCGGCCGACCGCCGACATCGAGGTGGTCGGCAAGCTCGAGGCCGACGGCCTCGCGCTCACGCACGCCCGCTGGCGCATCACCGGCGCCGACGGCGAGGAGATGTCCGGGCGCGGCACGATCGTGTCCCGGCGGCAGCCGGACGGCAGCTGGCGGATCGTGCTCGACAACCCGATGAGCCCGGGCTGATGGTCAGGTCGTCGTCGTGCCGGGCGGCACGACACGCTCCCCCGGACGCGTGCACGCCGCCGCGGCGAGGCGCCCGCAGACGATCGCCGCGACGAGCTCGACCGCGAGCAGCGAGAGCAGCACGACGAGCTGGAGCCGCGCGGCCTCGGCCGGGTCGGCGCCGCCGAGCACGAGCCCGACGAACGTGCCGGGCAGCGTGACGAGCCCGACGTTCTTGGTCTGGTCCAGCACGCCGATCAGCCCGGTGCGGACGCCGCGGGCGACGACCGGGGCGAGCGCGGTGCGGGCCGGCACCCCGAGCAGCAGGCGCGTCTCGATCTCGGGGAGCTGGTCGGTGACGTCCTCGAGCACGCGCTGGCCGGTGACCGAGGTCGCCGCCATCGCGCCGCCGATGAGGATCCCCGCGATCGGGATGAGCTCGCGCGGGGTGGTGTCGAAGCCGCCGGAGACCAGCAGCGGCACGAGCGCGGTCAGCGGCGCCGGCCGCGATCGCCGCGCCCGCGCGGGCCACCCCGTGGTCGATCGCGCGCAGCCGGCGTCCCGACGTCCACGCCGCGGCGCCGAACATCACGCACACGAACAGCGCCGCCAGCCCGACGTGCTCGAACACGACGGTGACGACGAGGCCGACCGCCGTCAGCTGCACGACGGCGCGCACCGCGGTCACGAGCAGGTCGCGCTCGAGGCCGATCCGCTCGATCCGCGACAGCGCCACGGCGAGCAGCGCCAGCGCCCCGGCCACCACGACGGCGGTCACGCCGCCACCCGCCCGTCCGCGATCCGCACCGAGCGGGTCGCGACGCGCGCCGCCTGCTCGAGGTCGTGGGTGACGAGCGAGCACCGCGATCCCGCGGGCCGCGAGGTCGCGCACGAGCTCCTCGATCCCCTGCGCGGCGGCCGCGTCCAGCGCGGCGGTCGGCTCGTCGAGCAGCAGCGCGGCCGGCCCGCGGGCGAGCGCGCGGGCGATCGCCACGCGCGCGCTCTGGCCGACCGAGAGGGCGCGGGCGTCGCGGTCGAGGAACGCGCCGTCGAGGCCGGCGGCCTCGAGCGAGGAGCGCAGGCCGGCGTCGGTGGGCTCGTCGAGGCCGTAGGCGAGGTTGGAGCGCACGTCGCCGGCGAACATGACCGGCGTCTGGGCGACGAGCGCGACCCGGCGGCGCAGCGTGCAGGCGTCCAGCCCGCCGATGTCGGCTCCCTCGAACTCCACGGTCCCGGCCACCGGGCGGTCGAGCCCGACCAGGCAGCGCAGCAGGCTCGTCTTCCCGGAGCCGGAGTCGCCGAGCAGGGAGGTGACGGTCGCGGCCGGGACGTCGAGCGACACGTCGTCCAGCACGAGGCGCCCGGCGCGTTCGTGGCGCAGCCCGCGCACCGCGAGGATCGGTGCGGGCGTCACACCGCCAATGTACGCGGCGGCGCGGCGTCAGGCGGCGACGGCGCCGGTGGGCTCCGGCGGCGGGAGGTTGGCCTGCGAGCGGGCGGCGCGGCGGATCTGGAAGCCCAGCGCGACGGCGAGCAGCCCGCGGATCACGAAGGCGATCCCGACGAACACGGCGAGCGTGGTGAGGCTCAGCTCGGGCCACGCGAGGATCAGCACGCCCAGCGCCAGGTCGCAGACCGCGGTGAGGATCCGCAGCCCGCGCTCGGTGCTCCTCGACGAGCCCGCGCAGGAGGTCGACGAGCCCGGACACCACGAGCCAGATGCCGAGCACGATGAGCAGCGCGAGCAGGCTCTCGCCCGGGCGCCGCATGACGACGAGGCCCGCGATCACGCCGAGGATCCCGAGCACGCCGGCCAGCACGCGCCCGGCCACGTCGACCTTGTCGGAGAACGCGTCGATCAGCGAGACGATGCCGAGGATCACCAGGTTGATGCCCGCGATCAGCGCGAGCACGAGCAGCGTGATGTCCGGGTAGACGATCGCGAGCACGCCGGCGATGAGGGAGAGCACCCCGGCGATGATCAGCACCGTTCCGGACGAGCGGACGTCCTCGAGCATCTGCTCCTGCCGCGTGGCGGTCACCGTCGCGAAGCTAGAACCCGCGGCCGGCGCCGTCCTCACCCGGAGCGGGTGATTCTGCCGACCGCCGGTGACGGGGGACAATCGGCGGCCATGGACCAACCCCGCCCGCGAGTGAACCGCTACGTCGAGCGCCTGACGATCGGCCGCGCCGTGCTGACGATCGTCGTAGTGACCATCGCGCTGACCGTGGCCGGCGCCTTCCTCGCCCGCATGGTCGAGCCGGAGACGTTCAAGACCGTGGGCGACGCCCTGTGGTGGGCGCTGCAGACGGTGTCGACCGTCGGCTACGGCGACATCGTGCCCGTGACCAAGGGCGGGCGTACCGTCGGCGCAATCCTGATCCTGATCGGCGTCGCCCTCGTGCCCGCGTTGACGTCGATCGTGGTCGCCGTGCTGATCAACCGCTTCCAGACGCGGGCGGGTCGCCGGAGCGACCAGGCGGAGCTGCTGGAGCGCCTGGACCGTCTGGAGCAAGCGCTGCGGGCTCGGGGTCCGGAGTGAGCGACGACGTGCTGAAGCGCGCGACGACCCAGCCGCCGAGCCCGGCGGGCAGCATCAGCCAGTACGACACCAGCCGGTAGGCGAGCGTGGCGACCGCGGCCGCCGACGCGCTCACGCCGGCGACGATCAGCAGGCCGCTGAGGCCCGCCTCGACGACGCCGAGCCCGCCCGGCGTGATCGGGACCTGCGCCAGCAGCTGCGCGCCCACGTAGGCGAGCAGGACGAGCGAGAGGCGCGTGTCGTCGGACACGGCGGCCAGCGCGGCGGCGAGCGCGGCGAAGTCGAGCGCCCAGCGCCCGACGGCCGCGGCCAGCGCGATCAGCCAGCGGCGACCCAGCCGCGTGACGAGCTCGTCGCGCAGCTCCAGGACGCGGGTCGGCAGCTCCTCCGCGTCGTCGCGCTCGAAGTGGCGCAGCAGCCAGCGCGCGGCGCGGGCGACGGCCACGGAGGACCGCATCGCGCCGGATCACGAGCACCGCGAAGCCGAACATCGCGGCGAACAGCGCCGCCCCGCCGATCAGCCCCGGGAGCAGCCCTTCGGGGACCCGCATGCCGAACACGATCGCCGGCAGCGCGGCCAGCGGCAGCGCGGCGAGCGCGCCCAGCTGCAGGACCGACCCGGCCGTGAGCCCGACGGCGACCACCTGCCGGGAGACGCCCGCCTTGGCGAGCATCGCGTACTGGGCGGCCGCGGCCGTCGCCGCGCCGCCGGGCACGACCCGGCCGAGCGCACCCGACGCCAGCTGCGAGGTCGCGACCGGCGTCAGCCGGTGCACGCCCATGCAGATGGCCTGCAGCTTCCACAGGCACCACAGGCTGCCCGCCTCGAGCGGCCACCATCGCGGCCCACCAGCGCGGCTGGATGTCCTGGGCCTGCGGCCACGAGTCGAGCACGTCGAGGACCGCGGGCGCGGCCCCGTAGAGGACCAGCGCCGTGAGCGCGAGCGCCGCGCCGCGGCGGAGCAGGCGGCCCGTGCCGCCGCCGCTCTTCTCACCCGTCGGCGCCGAGGCCGAGGCGTGCCTCCTCCCAGCGTGCGGTGAGGGCGTAAAGGACGAACACGTCGAGCGCGATGACGATCGTCGACCAGATCGGATACGCGGCCAGGAACGCTACCTGCGCGACGCAGTTCACGAAAGCGAGCGCGATCCCGAGCCAGCGCGCCCAGCTCCGCCCGGCCAGCAGGCCGAAGCCGCCGGCGATCAGCAGGACGCCCCAGATCAGCAGGATCCAGCCCCAGGTCGTAAAGTCGAACACGAGGAGGTCGCCGCCGACGGCGACGAAGTAGTCGTCGTTGACGAGCGCCGTGATGCCCTGGAGCAGATCCAACACGCCGACCAGCGCGAGCATGAAGCCCGCGAACGCGACCCATCCGGCCCACATGCCGGACTTCTGCGCCGGGGCGCGATTGGGACCTGCCGCCATCTGCCCGCTCCTTGCGTCGTCGGAACGGCGGGAGCGTCGCATCGCCGCGGGCGGGTGCGGATCACCCAGCCCGGGTGATCCTCCGTCGCCCGGGGCTGAGGCGAAGGTGATGGCATGACGGCCGCGGCACAGGCGCCCGCCGAGACCGGCATGGCCTGGGTCCCGGGCGGCGCGTTCGCGATGGGGTCGGACGCCTTCTACGCCGAGGAGCGGCCGGTCCGCGAGGTCGCCGTCGACGGGTTCTGGATGGACCGCCGGCCGGTGACGGTCGCCGACTTCCGGCGCTTCGTGAAGGCGACCGGCCACGTGACGCTCGCCGAGCGGGCGCCCGATCCCGCCGACTATCCCGACGCCGACCCGCACATGCTCGTCCCGGGCTCGCTCGTCTTCCGCCCGACGCAGGGCCCGGTCGCGCTCGACAACTGGCGGAGCTGGTGGCACTGGACGCCGGGCGCGAACTGGCGGCGGCCGGAGGGCCCCGGCAGCGACACCTACACCCGCGCGCGCCATCCGGTCGTGCACATCGCCCACGAGGACGCCGCCGCCTACGCGACGTGGGCCGGCAAGCGGCTGCCCACCGAGGCGGAGTGGGAGCGCGCCGCGCGCGGCGGGGTCGAGGGCGCCGCGTACGAGTGGGGCGACGACCCGGAGCCCGGGTCCGCGGGCCAACACCTGGCAGGGGGAGTTCCCGTGGCAGGGGTTCCGCGGCACCTCGCCCGTCGGGACGTTCCCGCCCAACGGCTTCGGGCTGTGCGACATGACCGGCAACGTGTGGGAGTGGACGGACGACGTCTGGCGCACCCCGGACGCGGAGAGCTCCTGCTGCCACGGCGACGAGCCGGGCGCCCACATCCCGCGCCGCGTGATCAAGGGCGGCTCGCACCTGTGCGCGCCCAGCTACTGCCTGCGCTACCGCCCGGCGGCCCGCCAGGGCGAGGCGATCGACACGTCGACGAGCCACATCGGCTTCCGCTGCGTCATCCGCCCCGGCTGACGCGGGCCTCAGGACGCGGGGCCTTCGCGGACGAGGTAGATCAGGTAGAGCGCGATGGCGACCGCGACGACGGTGAGCGTCGTCGTGAGCACACCATGACGACTCACTGGCCCGGTCGCGATCGTGCGGCCGGGCCCGGGTGGGGGAGCGGCTAGCTCGCCGCGCCGGCGCCGGCGAGCGCCTCGGCCAGCTGACGCTCGCTGTCGTCGTCGAGCGAGGTCTGGATGATCTTGCCCTCGACCTTGATCTTCGGGAGCACCTTGTCCACGGAGACCTTGCGGATCAGCATGATCACCGCGGCGTTGCCCTCGTCGAGCTCCGACCCCAGGTTCTTCATGAACTTGTCGTCGACCCCGTAGTCGCTGAGCGCTCCGCCGGCGCCGCCGGCGGCGGCCCCCAGCGCCATGCCGAGCAGCGGCATGAAGAAGATCAGCCCGATCAGGCCGCCCCACAGCGCGCCGCCCGCGGCGCCCACGCCGGCCGCTGACGGCTGGTGGAGCTTGACCTTCCCGTCGGCCTTGCGCTCGACTACGACGAGGTCCTCGAGCTCGATCTCGTGCGACTTCTGCAGCTGCGCGGTGTTCGCGGCGACCTGCTTGGCCGTTTCGAGGTCGGGATAGGCGATGGCGACGAGATCGGACATAGGCGGGCCTTCCTGGGGTTCGACAGTGCAGCGCTCATCGTGCGCCCGCGCGGGGTGAGGCCGCCTCACTCGGCCCGGGTGACTCAGCCCGAGATCGAGAGCTCAGCGCACGAACGCTTCGCCGTGGACCACGACCGCCCACATGACGAGGCCGTTGATGGCGAGCATCACGAGCGACCACAGCGGGAACGCGGCGATCGTGAAGAAGTGCAGCGACAGCCCGATGACGGCGAGCAGGAGCGCGATCACCGCGCCGCCGGTGCGCCGCGCGACGACGAGCGCAGTCCCGGTCAGCTTGACCACGCCGAGCACGATCGCGATCCAGCCCCACGTCTCCAGGCCGGCCCAGAGCGGGTGGTCGGTGCCGAAGTAGTTCGCGTTCGAGACCGCCGCGATGCCCCAGATCAGCTCGAGCACGCCGGCCAGCGCGAGCTGCGTGGCCACGAAGGCGACCCACCCGCTGCGGGCTTCGGCGGACTCGACGGGACTGGACGTGACGCTCACGGTGCCTCCTCGGCCTGGCTGAACCCGGCGAATCGTGCGCCGCGCCGGGGTGACGGCGGCTCACCCGGGCGGAGTGATGTGGCGTCACCCACGCGCGGGCGAGGATCGCGGCGATGCGCCGCCTGGTGCCCGTGTGGGCGCGGACGTACCGCCGCGCGTACCTGGTGCCCGACGTCATCGCGGGCCTTGTCGTGTGGAGCGTCGTCGTCCCGCAGGCGGTCGCGTACGCCCAGATCGCCGGGCTGCCCCCGCAGGCCGGCCTGATCGCCGCTCCCGGCGCGCTGCTCGCCTACGCGGTGCTCGGCACCTCGCGCACGCTCGTGGTGAGCGCGACGACCGCCACTTCCGCGCTCTCGGCCTCCGCGGTCGGCCCATTGGCCGGCGGCGACGCGACGCGCTTCGCCGAGCTGGCGGCCGCCCTCGCGGTGGTCACCGCCGTCGTCCTCGCGCTGGCCGGCGTGCTGCGGCTCGGCAGCCTGACCGACTTCGTCTCCAAGCCCGTGATGACCGGCTTCCTGTTCGGGCTCGGCATCACGATCGCGGTGGGCCAGCTGTCGAAGCTGCTCGGGATCGACGACCTCGACGGCACCTTCGTCGAGCAGGTCGGCGACCTCACCGGTCAGCTCGGCGACCTGGACGCGACGACCACGGCCGTCGGCGCGGCGAGCGTCGTGTTGCTGGTCGTGCTGCGGCGCGTGGCGCCCTCCGTGCCGGGCACGCTGGTCGTGCTGGCCCTCGCGATCGCCGTCTCGGAGCTGCTCGACCTGCGCGGCCACGACGTGGCGGTCGTCGGCGAGCTGCCCGACGCGCTGCCCGACCCGGCGATCCCCGACGTCTCGCTCTCGGACCTCGGCGAGCTGATGCGGGCCGGCGCTCGGCGTGATGGTCCTCACGGCGGAGGCGGTCGGCGTCTCCCGTGCGCTGGCCTCGCAGGACGGCTACACGGTCGACGCGAACCGCGAGCTGATGGCGCATGGGCGCGTCGAACGTGGTGGCCGGCCTCACGAGCGGGTTCGTGCAGTCCGGCGGCGCGAGCCAGACCGCGGCGGCCGAGCGCGCGGGCGGCAAGACGCAGCTCACCGTCGTCGTGTGCGCCGTCCTGATCCTCCTCACGGGCGCGTTCCTGGCCCCGCTGTTCGAGCCGCTGCCGGAGGCGACGCTCGGGGCGATCGTGATCGTCGCGGTCGCCGGCTTCTGGCGGCTGGACGAGCTGCGGCGCTTCGCCCGCATCCGGCGCAGCGCGATCGTGCTCGCGGTGCTGGCGCTGGCCGGCGTCCTCACGCTCGGCATCCTGCAGGGGCTGCTGGTGACTGCAGCGCTGTCGCTGATCGTCGTCATCCGCAAGCTCAGCCGGCCGGAGGTGGCGCGGCTCGCGCGCGACCCGGAGACGGGCGGATGGGGTCGCACCGAGAACCATCCCGAGTGGACGCTCCCGCCGGACGTGGTCGTCGTCCGGCTCTCCGGGCCGCTCTTCTACACGAACGCCGTCGTGGTCAAGGAGCAGCTGCTGGCGATCGCCCATGCGGAGCCGGCGCCCCCGGCGCGCCTCGTCCTGGATCTCTCCACCTCGCAGGAGCTCGACCTCCAGGCCTGCGACTCGCTGGGCGAGCTGTCCAACGAGCTCGCCCGCGACGGCACCGAGCTGCGGCTCGCGGACGTCTCGCGCCGCGCGCTCGGCGTGCTGCGCGCGGCCGGCCTCGAGGTGCCGGCCTCGGTCACGATCGACTCGTCGCTCGAGCCGCCTCGATCGCCTCCTCAAGACCCGGATACACCCGCTTCGGCTCCACCGCCGCCCCGCTCCGCCTGAGCACGTCGCGCACCTGGCCGACGTCGCGCGCGATCAGCAGGTCGACGCCGCGGCGCTCCAGGTCGTCGGCCAGCTGCGCGAGCATGTCGGCCGCCGTCACGTCGATGAACGCGACGGTCTCCGCGTCGAGCACCACGGCGCTCGCGCCCTCCGCGTGCGCCTCGATCTGCCCGCGCACGTAGTCGGCGTTGGCGAAGAACAACCCGGCGTCGACGCGCACGACGACGATGCCCGGCGTCGTCTCGTTCTCCGGGTGGCGGCCGACGTCGCCGAAGTGGTTCGCGGTCCCCGGCACCCGGCCGAGCACGGCGATGTGCGGTCGCGACGTGCGGTACAGCAGCAGCAGCAGCGACACGCCGATGCCGATGAACAGCCCGGGGAGCGTGTCGAAGACGAGCACGCCGAGCATCGCGGCCATCGCGGCGGCGAAGTCCGGCCGCGCCGCGACGCCGAAGCGCCCGGCGCCGCGCGTCGCGACGCGGTAGAGCCGGACCAGCGCCTGGATGTCGACGAGCTCGATCACGGCGGCGATCACGACCGCGGCGAGCGTCGCCTCGGGCAGCTGCTCGAAGAGCCCGGTGAGCAGGAGCAGCGTGACGATCGTGAGGACGGCGACGATCAGGCCCGAGAGCTGCGAGCGAGCGCCGGCCGAGCCGTTGACGGCGGTCTTCGACAGGCTGCCGTTGACGACCATGCCGCTCGACCATGCCGGCGCCGAGGTTGGCGGCGCCGAGGCCGAGCAGCTCCCGGTTCGGGTCGATCTCGTAGTGGTCGCGGGCCGCGTAGGTCTTGGCCGCGCCGAGCCCTTCGGCGAACCCGACGAGCATCACGCCGATCCCGCCGGCGGCGAGCGCGCCGTAGTCGGCGTCGGGGAAGCCGATCTCCGGCAGGCCGGGGTCGATCCGGCCGACCAGGTCGAGCCCGTGCTCGTCGAGGTTGAGCGCCGCGGCCACGGCGATCCCCGCGAGCACGACGATCAGCGACGCGGGGAGCGCGGGAGCCACCCGGCGCAGCCCGAGGACCACGGCCAGCGACAGGCCGCCGACCAGCAGCGTCAGGACATCGGTGTCGTCCAGGTGGGAGAGCACGCTCCACGCCTGCTCGAAGAAGTCGCCGTCGCCCTTGTCGATCCCGAGCAGCTTCGGGACCTGGCCGATGATGATCGTCAGCGCGAGGCCGACGATGAACCCCTTGATCACGGGCTCGGAGATGAAACCGGCGAGGAAGCCGAGGCGCAGGGCGCCGGCGAGAACGGCGGCGATCCCCGTGGTGATGGCCAGCGCGGCCGTGACCGCTGGGAACGACGCGTCGCTCGGGGCGACCACCGAGGCGACGGTCGCCGCCGACAGCGCGGCCGTCGCCGACATCGGGCCGACGACGAGGTGCCGCGAGCTGCCCAGTGCCGCGTAGAACAGCAGCGCCGCCGGCGCGGCGTAGAGGCCCACGACGGGGGAGACGCCGGCGATCGTCGCGTAGGCGAGCGACTCGGGGATCAGGACCGCCCACACGGTCAGCCCGGCGACGAGGTCGCCGCGCAGCCACTCGCGCTGGTAGCCGCGCAGCGACTGGAATGGGGTCACGCCAGCCCGCTGATGCCGTCACCGAGGAGCTTGGCCCCGATCACGAGCATCAGCACGGCCATGATCGCGGCGTTGTTCGCGGCCATCCAGGTCTTCAGATCGGCGAGCACCGCGGTCGCCCGCCGCCCCATCAGGAAGTAGATGGCGACGGGGATCGCCGGGCCGAGCGTGCCCACGACGATGAAGACCGCCATCGCGACGGCCTGCTCGCCGGCGTCGATCCCGGTCTGCGCGATCGCGGTGGCCGCGCCGACGGTCAGCAGGAGGTTCTTCGGGTTCACCGACGACAGCGCGGCGCCCATCGCCATCGAGCGCGTGGCGGTGAAGCCGTCGATCGCCTGCATCCACTTGGGGAGCGCCGCATCGGCGCCGGGCGCGGGCCGCCCCCGCCACTGCTTGACCGCGACCGCGAGCAGCAGCAGGCCGAGCACGAGCTGCAGGATCGACGTCCATGTGGCCGGCTCGCCCGCGTCCTCGGCGCCGGCCCCGCTCGCCGCCACCAGGACGATCGCGCCGACCAACGTCAGCCCTAGGACCCAGCCGGCGAGGAACGCCGGGCCGTTCGCACGCGCGCGCGGTGTCCCGAGCATCAGCACCACCGCGATGATCGGGACGGGGCTGACCGCGACGCCGACGGCCAGCGAGAGAACCTGGCCGATCGCCTCGCCCATCAGCGGAACCTACGCCCGCGCGAGCGAGCCCGTATCACCCGGGATGGGTGAATCGCCTGTCCCGGCGATAGACAGTTTGCCGGGGTCTTGCCAATGGCAGTCGTTCTGTGGTCACATCAGGCGGCAGACCCATGAGGGATGTCCTTGACCCACGGCGCGAGACGCCGCCGATGACCGCTGAACCGCTGGCGCTTGCGGCCACCAAATTCATCCCGCCGCAGGTTCCAGCCGGCCACATCGCGCGGCCGCGTCTCACCGACGCGCTGAACGCCGGCGTCGGCGGAGCCCTGACGCTGCTCGCCGCCCCCGCGGGCGCGGGCAAGAGCGCGCTGCTGAGCGCGTGGGTGCGGGAGCGCGGCAGCGCGCCAACTGCGTGGCTGTCGCTGGACGCCGACGACGGCGATCGGCGGCGCTTCTGGCGCGGCATGCTCGAGGCGCTCCAGCGGGCGGGCATCGGGGAGCCGCTCGCGTCGCTCGCCGTGCACCCGGAGGACGGGCCGGACCTCATCCTGCCCGCGCTGGTCAACGCGCTCGACGCGATGACCGAGCCGGTCGTGCTGGTGATCGACGATCTGCACGAGATCGGCATGTCCGGCGCGGTGCGCGATCTCGACCAGCTGCTCCGGCGGCCCGCGGCCGCCTGCGCATCGTGGCCGCCACCCGCGCGGACCCGGCGATCCGCACGGGTCGCATGCGGGTCGCCGGGGAGCTGAAGGAGATCCGCGCGGCCGATCTCGCCTTCACCCTCGGCGAGGCCAGGGAGCTGCTCACCGCGTCGGGCGTCGACGCGGCGCCCGAGGTCGTCGAGCAGCTGTGGGAGCGCACCGAAGGCTGGGCGGCCGGCCTCCGGCTCGCCGCGCTGGCACTGCGCGGTCACGCCGACCCGGCGCGGTTCGTGGCCGAGTTCGCCGGGGACGACTCGACGGTCGCGGACTACCTGCTGGGCGAGGTGCTCGCCCAGCAGCCCGAGGACCTCCGCCAGTTCCTCCTCCACATCTCGGTGGTCGACCTCGTCGACGGCGAGCTGGCGGACGCACTGAGCGAGCGGACGGACTCCGAGCGGGTGCTGGCCCAGCTCGAGCGCGACCACGCGCTGCTGTCCTCGACCGGCGGCGCCCGCGCGTGGCACAGGCTGCACCCGCTGTTCGCCGAGCTGCTGCGCTCCGAGCTGCGCTATCGCGACCCGGACGCGGTGGCGCCGCTGCACAGCCGCGCGGCCAAGTGGTTCCACGAGCACGACCGCCCGATCGACGCGCTGCGCCACGCCGCCGCCGCCGAGGACTGGGAGTTCGTCGGCACGCTGGCGGGAGCCCACTGGGTGCGGCTCCTGCTCGAGGGGGAGCTGGACCCGCTGCGCAAGGTGCTCGACCAGCTGCCGGAGGACCTCGTGCGCAGCGACCCGGAGATCGCCATCGCGCTCGCGGGCGCGCACGTGGACGCCGGTGACGACGCGAAGGCGACGCGCTGGTTCCGCGTGGCCCGCGAAGGCCGCGATGCCGTCGCCGCCGATCGCCGGCCGGCGTTCGACGTCGGGATGGCCACCGTCGGGCTGCTCCGCGGGCGGCTGCGCGGCGATTACGACGAGGCGCTCGGATACGCGCGGGCGATGCTCGAGCCCGCCGACGCTGACGGGCTGGTCGACGACAGCCTGCGGGCGCTCGCGCGTCTCCAGCTCGGCATCGCCGAGGTGTGGATCGGCAACAACGACCGCGCCCGCGACGAGCTCGAGACGGCTCGAGCCGCGGCGACCGCCGCCGGGCGGGACTGGCTGCTCGTGCAGGCCGTCGCGCACCTCGCGCTGCAGGCGATGGTCGACGGCCGCTACGAGCGCGCGTCCATGCTGGCCGCCGACGCCGCGAAGCTCGCCGAGCGCCGCGGGTGGTGCCAGACCTGGCCCGTCGGGCTCTGCGAGCTCACCCTGAGCGGGATCGCGTTCCATCAAGAGCACCTCGAGGACGCCGGGCGCCATTGCGCCCGCGCCTCGGAGCGGCTCCGCCACTCCGGCGACCGGCCCCTGCGCGGCCTGGTCGCGATGCAGCGTGGCCGGATCGACGCCGCCCACGGACGGCACGAAGCCGCCCTGGAGGCGATCCGCGAGGCCCGGGAGTGGCTGCACGACTGGCCGATCGTCCCGGTGATCCCGGCGCTCATCGCCGCCATCGAGGCGACGGTGACGGCGGCGCTCGGCGAGCGGGAGGAGGCGATCGCGCTGCTCGAGCGCGAACCGGCGAGCCTCGAGGCCGCCGTCGCGCGCGCGAACCTGGCCCTGCACGACGGGGAGCCGGCGCTCGCCCGCACGGTCGTCGAGCCGCTCTTGGCCTCCGACGAACGGATGGTCCGGCACACGGTCGCCGAGGGCTGGGCGATCGTGGCGCTGGCCGACGACGCCCTCGCCGATCACCCGGCGGCCTCCGCCGCGCTCGAGCGCGCGCTCGACTACGCCGAGCCCGCGGGCCTGCGGCGGCCGTTCCTGATGCACGGCGCCTCGATCGGCCCGCTGTTGCGCCGCCAGCAGCGCGCGGGGACCGGGCACCGGGCGCTGCTCGACAACCTCATCGAGGCGATCGAGCAGCCCAACGGGACGCTGCCGCAGATGCTCGCCGAGCCGCTCTCCCAGCGCGAGTCGGCGGTCCTGCGGTTCCTGCCGACGATGATGTCCAACCAGGAGATCGCCGGCGAGCTGTTCGTGTCGGTCAACACGGTCAAGACCCACCTGAAGGCGATCTACCGCAAGCTCGGCGTGGACGACCGGCGCGGCGCCGTGCGCCGCGCGCGCGAGCTGTCGCTGCTCGGGCCCCACTGACCGTCACTCGGCGGGGCGGGTCGCTCCCGGCAGCTTGCGCACCTCGATCAGCTCGAGCCCGAGCGCCCGGATCAAGGCGAGCGTGCCGTGCAGCTCCGCCTGGTCGCGGAGCGGCCCGTGCAGCACGGTCTCGACCGGCTCGACCTGGGCGCTCATGCCCTCGAACCGAGCCAGCAGGGCGGGGGCGACACGCCCGCGGATCCTGACCTCGTATTCCTCCATCCGGCGAGCACCGTCTCGCGGCGGCGGGTGGTCGGGGATCACCCAGGGCGGGTGATGCGACCCGCGAGGGGCGCCGCTAATCCTTCAGCGACCTTCGATCTGGAGCCAGCATGCCGAAGCCGTTCAACGGACGAATCAACCTCGACGTCCGCGACTCAGTCGCCGACTGGGACGCGTTCATCGACAAGCCCCCGGAGGGAGCGCCGAACGTCCTGGTCGTGCTCTACGACGACACGGGGCAGGCCGCGTGGTCGCCGTACGGCGGGCGGATCCAGATGCCGACCATGGACCGGCTCGCCGCCGGAGGGCTCACGTACACGCAGTGGCACACGACCGCGCTGTGCTCGCCGACGCGCTCGACGTTCCTGACCGGCCGCAACCATCACGCGAACGGCTTCGCCACGATCTCGGAGTCCTCGACGGGGTTCCCCGGCTACAACTCGCACATCCCGCCGGAGAACGCGACGATGGCGAACATCCTCCGCGACGCCGGCTGGTCGACGTTCTGGGTGGGCAAGAACCACAACGTCCCGATCGACGAGTGGACGATGGGGTCCTCGAAGAAGAACTGGCCGCTGGGGCAGGGCTACGACCGCTTCTACGGCTTCATCGGGGGCGAGACCAACAACTGGTATCCGAGCCTCGCCGAGGACAACCACTACATCGACCAGCCGTACCTGCCCGAGGACGGCTACCACCTGTCCAAGGACCTCGGCGACCAGGCGCTGCGCTTCATCCGCGACTCCAGGCAGACCGAGCCGGACAAGCCGTGGTACCTGTGGTTCTGCCCCGGCGCCAACCACGCGCCGCACCACGCCCCGCAGGAGTACATCGACAAGTACAAGGGCGTGTTCGACGACGGCTACGAGGCGTATCGCGAGTGGGTGCTGCCGCGCATGATCGAGCGCGGGATCCTGCCCGAGGGCACGGAGCTCACGCCGATGAACCCCATGCCCGATGGCACGTTCACGCCCACCGACATGGTGCGCCCGTGGGCGGAGCTCAACGACGCCGAGAAGGCGATGTTCTGCCGCATGGCGGAGGTGTACGCCGGGTTCTCCGAGTACACCGACGCGCAGGTCGGGCGCATCGTCGACTACCTCGAGGAGTCCGGCCAGCTCGACAACACGATCATCTTCTACTGCGCCGACAACGGCGCCTCGGGCGAGGGCTCGCCCAACGGATCGGTCAACGAGGGCAAGATCTTCGGCGGCTATCCGGACGACCTCGAGCAGAACCTGGCGATGGTCGACACGCTCGGCACCCCCGACGCCTACAACCACTATCCGACGGGCTGGGCGATGGCGTTCTCGACGCCGTACCGGATGTTCAAGCGCTACACGTACCAGGGCGGCGTGTGCGACCCGCTGGTGATCCACTGGCCCGCCGGCATCCAGGCGCGCGGCGAGGTCCGCGACCAGTACCACCACTCGACCGACATCGTCCCGACGATCTACGACGTCTGCGGCGTCGAGTGCCGGAGACGTACAACGGCGCGAAGCAGACGCCCGCTCGCGGGCGTCTCGATGCGCTACTCGTTCGACGACGCGGACGCGCCGACGCGCAAGGAGACGCAGTACTACGAGATGCTCGGTGCGCGCGGCATCTGGCACGAGGGCTGGAAGGCCGTCACCGTGCACGGCCCGATGAGCGCCATGAAGCGGTTCGAGGACGACCAATGGCAGCTCTTCCACACGGACGAGGACCGCTCTGAGGCGCACGACGTCGCCGAGCAGCACCCCGAGCGGGTCGAGGAGCTGAAGGCGCTGTGGATGGAGGAGGCGAAGGCCAACGACGTCCTGCCGCTGAACGACCTCCAGATCATCGGCAACGCGAAGGACTTCGAGACCTTCGTCAAGATGGAGTTCCACCTGCCCGTGTCCGCCGAGCGGGCAGTACACCTACTACCCGGGCACCAGCGAGATCCCGGAGCGCTCGGCGGCCAACGTCCACGGCGTGTCCTACAAGGCGCTTGCCGAGGTGGAGCTGACCGCGGACTCGCAGGGCGTCATCTTCGCCCACGGCTCGCGCTTCGGCGGCCACGCGCTGTTCGTCAAGGACGGGCAGCTCACCTACGTCTACAACTTCCTCGGCATCCCGCCGGAGAACGTGATCTCCGCCCCCGTCCCCACCTCGGGCCGGCACATCGTCGGCATCGACTTCACCAAGGAGCGGACGGGCGAGCACCGCGAGGCCATCGGCCCGGCGCGCCTCTACATCGACGACGAGGCGGTCGCGGAGGAGGAGATCCGCACCGTGCTCGGCCACTTCTCGCTGTGCGGAGAGGGCCTGTGCATCGGCTACGACAGCGGCGACAAGGTGAGCGCCGCGTACCCGCACCGGTTCGAGTTCACCGGCGGCGAGATCGTCAAGGTGGTCTTCGACGTCGCCGACGACGCCTACGTCGACGTCGAGGCGCACCTGGCAGCCGCGATGGCACGCGACTGAGATCGGGCGGGTTGGCGCCCCGCCGCTGACGCACAGGCATCCGGAGTGCTCCGGCGTGCGCAGGACTCCCTACCAACGACGGGAGGAACCGCATGTCGGAGGCACTCAACTTCGTCAATCGCACCATCGACGAGGAGAACCAGGAGAAGTCGGCGGCAACGCGCCGGCAGATGATCGCCGGGGCCGGCGCCGTGATCGGCGGTATGGGCCTCATGGGCATCGCGTCTGGCGACGCGCTCGGCCAGGGCAAGTCATCGCCCAACACGGTCGAGAACATCACCACCGTGGCCGCCACGGCCGAGGTGCTGGCGACGATCGTCAACACCGTCGGGCAGGAGCGCGTCGCGCTCGACGACGTCACGAAGCTCAACATCCAGGCGGCCGCCCTGGAGGAGAAGATCCACTACGAGACGCTGATCTCCGACGCGGTGGGCGGGAAGCCCGCCACGAAGAAGATCTGGGTCCCGGACGAGGTCTTCTCGAGCAAGGAGGCCCTGCTCGGGACGCTGGTCGTCGGCGATCAGATCTTCATCAACGCCTACCTGATCGGCGTGACCGCGTTCGCCCGCGCCGGCAAGCTCACCGGCTCTCGCTTCGCCCGCTTCGCGGCGGAGTTCATGGGCGCGGAGGCCGTGCACCGCGCGCTCGCCCTGCAGTCGCTGGGCAAGCTCGGCAACGACCGCGTGTTCATGCGCTTCGGCGGCCGCGAGGAGGCGCAGGGTCTGCCCACCACGGGCTCCAACGGCTTCTACGACATCCGCGAGGCCGTCACCCAGCTCGAGTCCGCCGGCTTCGGCTTCGGCAAGGAAGGCTCGAAGGCCGGGCAGTTCTACGACTACGACGAGGTGTCCAAGCGCACGCCGGATCCCGGCTACCCGCTCGTCAACACCAGGAAGCCGGTCTAGTCATGCCCATGGGAGTCGGACCGATGGAGATCGTCATCGTGCTCGTCATCGCCCTCGTAGTCCTCGGCCCGAAGCGGCTGCCGGACACCGCGCGGTCGATGGGTCGCGGACTGCGCGAGTTCAAGGGCGCGATCACCGGTGACAACGACGACCGCGAGGAGCTGACCGCGGAGAGATCTCCTACCTGAGTAGGAGGAACGGCTCGCGCGCGGCCGGTACGGTCGGCGCGTGAGCCGTTTGTGGGACCTCGCCGGGCGGTACGGCCTCGATCTGCTGATCGTCGCTGGCCGCCTTCGAGGGGGCGGTCGAGGTCGCCGCGCGGGACGAGGCGAGCACGTCGGCGTGGTTCGCGGCGCCGGCGGTGCTGCTGATCGTGCTCCCGCTGCTCGCCCGCCGGCGCCTCCCGTTCGCGGCGCCGGCGTGCCTGTGGCTGGTGGCCGCGGGCGTGTCGTTCGTCGACGGGCGTCTCGTGTCCACGGCCGGCGGCGTGTTCGTGGCCGGGATGGCCGCCGCGCTGCTGCTCGGCCGCCTGCGCGACGAGCGGCAGGCCCGCGCCGGGCTGGCGATCGTGCTCGGCTGCGCCGTGATCATCATGGCCAACGACCCCGAGCACACGGCCGGGTCGGTGGTCCTCACCCCGGCGCTGTTCGGCATCGCCTGGCTGGCGGGGTTCGCGCTGCGCCAGCACGCCGACGATGCCGAGGCGGCGGAGGAGCGCGCCACCCGCGCCGAGCGCGAGCGCGAGACCGCCGCGCGCCTGGCGGTGGCCGAGGAGCGTGCGCGGATCGCGCGCGAGCTGCACGACGTCGTCGCGCACGCGGTCAGCGTGATGGTGCTCCAGGTCGGCGCCGTCCGGCACGGGATGCCCAAGGAGCTCGGCGAGAGCCGCGAAGCCCTCGCGCGCGTCGAGGCCACGGGCCGCGGAGCGATGGCCGAGATGCGACACCTGCTGGGCGCCATGCGCAACGGTGACGAGCCCGCCGAGCGCGCGCCGCAGCCGGGGCTCGACGGGCTCGAGACGCTCGCCGAGTCGGTGCGCCGCGCCGGCCTTCCCGTCGAGGTCGAGGTGGAGGGCGAAGCGGTGACGCTCCCGCGCCCGATCGACCTGTCCGCCTACCGGGTCGCGCAGGAGGGGCTCACCAACGCGCTCAAGCACGCCGGCGCCGGCCGGGCGGAGGTGCACGTGCGCTACGCGCCCGACCACCTGCTGGTCGAGGTGCGCGACGACGGCGCGGGCTCGCCCACCTCGGACGGGCTCGGCCACGGCTTGATCGGGTTGCGCGAGCGCATGAACATCTACGGGGGCGAGATGACCGCCGGCCCGCGGACGGGCGGCGGCTTCGTGCTGAGCGCGCGGCTCCCACTCACGGGCGGCGCGCCGTGAGTATCCGGGTGCTGGTGGCCGACGACCAGTCGATGGTGCGGGCCGGCTTCCGCATGCTGCTCTCGGGCGAGCCCGACATCGAGATCGTCGCGGAGGCGTCGAACGGGCTCGAGGCGGTGCACCAGGCCGCGCGCTTCTCGCCCGCCGTCGTGCTGATGGACATCCGCATGCCCGAGCTCGACGGGCTGGAGGCCGCCCGCCGGATCCTCGCCGCCGACCCGAGCGCCCGGGTGCTCATCCTCACGACGTTCGGGCTCGACGAGTACGTCTACGAGGCGCTCGCGCTCGGCGCCAGCGGTTTCGTGCTCAAGGACGACCCGCCCGAGCAGCTGATCGCGGCGGTGCGGACGATCGCGGGCGGCGAGGCGCTGCTCTCGCCCTCGATCACCAAGCGCGTGATCGAGCAGTTCGCGCGCCTGCCGCGCCCGGCGCCGCCCGCGGCGCTCGACGAGCTCACCCCGCGCGAGCACGACGTCCTGCGGCTCGTCGCGTTCGGCTACTCGAACGCCGAGATCGCGCGCGAGCTGTTCATCAGCGAGACGACGGTCAAGACCCACGTCACGCACGTGCTGCAGAAGCTCGACCTGCGCGACCGCGTGCAGGCCGTCGTGATGGCCTACCGCACCGGCCTGTTCGATTCGGGCGGAGCGTGATCGTCACCCAGAGGTGACGAACTTGCCACACCCGAGCGGGTGTGGAAGGCTGGCGGGCAATAGATCCTGGGGAGGGTTGGTATGCATCGATGGTGCCTGACGGCCGCGCTGGCGGCTGCCTTGACGTGTGCGTTCGTGCCCGCCGCCGCTGCCAAGCAGCGCGCCGCGGACCGGCTCGAGGTGTACACCGCCGTGGTCAAGCCGGACAAGGCCGCGCAGATCGAAGCTGACGGCCTGGACGTCGCGAGCGGCGAGCGCGCCGGCGCGAACGTGCGGCTGCAGCTGATCCTGACGGCGGACCAGCGGGCGCGGCTCGCGTCCGACGGCGTCAAGACCACGCTCACGCGCGTCAAGGGCGGCAAGACGGTCAAGCAGTTCGCGGCCTCGCAGTCGCAGTACGGGTTCAACGTCTGGCGCTCGTACGACGAGCCCGGCGGCTTCCGCGACCAGATGTACAAGATCGCGCGCAAGTACCCGCACATCACGAAGCTGGTGAGGATCGGCCGGACCTACAACGGCCGCGAGATCCTCGCGCTCAAGGTGACCCACCGCGCGCGCCAGGTGCGCGACGGCAAGCGCCCGGCGGTGCTGTTCAGCGCCACCCAGCATGCCCGCGAGTGGATCGCGGCGGAGACCGACCGGCGGCTGATGTTCCACTACGTCCGCGGCTACGACCGCGACCGCAAGATCCGCAAGCTGCTCGACAAGACCGAGCTGTGGTTCGTCCCGATCATGAACCCGGACGGCTACCAGTACACGTTCGACAACGAGCGGCTGTGGCGTAAGAACCTGCGCGACAACGACGGCAACGGCGAGACGACGATCGTCGACGGCGTCGACCCCAACCGCAACTACCCCGAGCACTTCAAGTACGACGAGGAAGGCTCGTCGAAGATCTTCTCGAGCCAGACCTACCGCGGCCCGTCCGGGGGCTCGGAGCCCGAGACGAAGGCGATCCAGGGCTTGTACAAGCGGGTCGGCTTCTCCTTCAACGTCAACTACCACTCCGCCGGCGAGTGGCTGCTGTACCCGGAGGGCTGGCAGGTCGGCTCCCCGACGGCGGACGACCCGATCTACTACGCGCTGTCGGGCAACCTCGACGAGGCGGCCATCCCCGGCTACCACCCGGGGCTCAGCTCCGACGTGCTGTACGTGACCAACGGCGAGGCCAACGACTACGCGCACAACGTCGGCAAGGCGCTGGCGTGGACCCCCGAGCTGGCCGAGGGGTGCCCGGGCTGCGGGTTCGTGTTCCCCGACGACGAGGCGCTCGTCCAGGCCGAGTTCGAGCGGAACCTGCCGTTCGCCGAGTCGGTCGCGAACTCCGCACAGGACCCGGACGACCCGAAGTCCTCGCTGGGCATCAAGACCAAGCCGTTCTACATCCGCAGCGACGACCCGTACAAGGAGGGCATCCCGGGCGCGAACTTCGCGTTCAAGTACTCCTACGGCGACCCGCAGCCCGTCCGCGTGCTGGCCAAGCGCAAGCTCGGCCGCGTGACGGTCAAGTACAAGATCAACGGCGGCCGCGAGAGGAGCGCGAGCACCTCGCAGTGGCGGGGCGGTGAGCGCTACAAGCCCGCATCGGTCCACTACCGGGTCATGCAGGGCGTCGTGACCGGCACGAGGCCGGGCGACTCGGTGAAGGTCTGGTTCGAGGCGCACGGCAAGAAGAGCGAGTCGTTCACCTACCAGGCGGTCTCCGAGACGCGGAACCGCATGCTCGTGGTGGCGGCCGAGGACTACTCCGGCGCGTCGCCGGTGCAGACCGCCGGCCCGCACCACCTGCAGTACTACCTCGACGCGCTGGCCCAGAACGGCGTGCCCGCCGACGTCTACGACGTCGACGCGCGCGGCCGGATCGCTCCGGACCAGCTCGGCGTGCTCGAGTCACTACGACGGCGTCATCTGGTACACGGGCGACGACATCGTCACCCGCAAGGCCGGGTGGCCGGGCGGCAACGCCGACCGGCTCGCGCTCGACGAGATGCTCGAGGCTCGCGCCTACATGGACGAGGGCGGGCGCGTGCTCTACACGGGCCAGCGCGCCGGCCAGCAGTACTCCGGCGCGGGCGTCGGGACGCAGGCGTACGACCCGAAGAACGAGGACGCGTGCACGCTGCACGACGGGGATCCCGCCGGCGAGGACGCCTGGGATCCGCGGCGGTGCCTGCTGCTGCGCGGCTCGATCTTCGGCGGCGACCTCGTGAACGACGTGCTCGAGTACTGGTTCGGCGGCTACACGCAGGTCGCCGACGACGGCATCGACGACGACGGCAACGTGTTCGCCGTCAACGGCATCGACGATCCGTTCACCGGGCTGTCGTGGGGCTTCAACGGCCCGGAGAGCGCCGACAACCAGGCGAGCAACTCGTCGTTCGTCACGACCAGCGGCATCCTGCCGGTGGACGAGTACCCGCAGTTCGAGAGCTGGCCGTCGTCACGCTGGGACAAGCCCGGCGGGCCGTTCGAGCCGCATACGGGCGACCAGTACGTCTACTCGCAGATCGCCGACGTCACCTACAAGCGGCTCACCCGTGAGATCGCGGTGCCGGCCGGCGGTGGCAGCCTGAACTTCTGGACCTCATACGACACCGAGGAGAACTGGGACTTCCTCACCGTCGAGGCCAGGACGGCGGGCGGCACCGACTGGACGACGCTGCCGGACGCCAACGGGCACACGTCCAACAACACGGGCGACAGCTGCCCGGAGGGCTGGTTCGAGCTGCACCCGTTCCTCGACCACTACCAGACGCTCAACGCGGGCGAGCCGCCGTCGTGCACGGCATCGGGCACGTCGGGCACGTGGAACGCCGCGTCGGGCAACTCGCAGGGCTGGCAGGAGTGGTCGATGAACCTCAACGAGTGGTCCGGCGAGACCGTGGAGGTCTCGATCTCCTACATCAGCGACTGGGGCACGCAGAACCTCGGCGTGTTCCTGGACGACGTGACGCTGCCCGACGGCACGACCACGTCGTTCGAGGGTGACCTCGGCGGCTGGACGGTCTCCGGGCCGCCCGAGGGCAGCGGCGAGAACGCCAACGACTGGCTCCTCACGGACGCCGGCGGGTTCCCGGTCGGCGCGTCGATCACGACGCCCAAGTCGCTGCTGATGGGTTACGGGTTCGAGGGGATCTCGACCCCGGCGGAGCGCAAGGAGGTCATGGGCCGCGCCGTGGCACACCTCCTCGGAGGCGGCTGATCCACGCGAGCGGGGGTCGCCTTTGGGCGGCCCCCGCTACGTGGGTGTTGCAGGCGCTGGTGATGTATGGCGGCCGGCCGGCGCCCTCACGGCATGGCTGGGTAGGGGAGGGGTTTGCCTGCTGGGCCCGAGCTCGGCGGGGTGGGCCCTTTTGTGTCCGTCTACGCGGACACAAAAGGGCCCAGCGTCAGCCGACCTCGAAGACCCCCTCCCGCACGTGCCCCGCCTTTCCAAACGCGACGAGCGCCAGCCGAGCTCCCCAGCGCCTGCCCAAGCTAGGTGAGAGGCACGATCGCGCGGATGCGCGTGCCCTCACCGGGAGGGCTGTGCACCTCGAGCCGGCCGTCGAGCAGCTCGACGCGGTCGGCGAGGCCTCGGAGGCCCGTGCCGCAGGTGGGGTCGGCGCCGCCGACGCCGTCGTCGGCCACCTCGATCTCGAGCTGCTCGCCGTCGCGTGAGACGCAGACCCGTACTGAGCCCGCCTTTCCGTAGCGCGAGGCGTTGGTGAGGCACTCGGCGACCACGAAGTAGGCGGCCGCGGCGATCTGGTCGGGCAGCGCCTCGTCGCACACCGCGAGCTCGACGGGGACCGTCGAGACGCTGGTCAGCGACTCGATCGCGGCCGGCAGCCCGCGGTCGGCGAGCGCGACCGGATGCAGCCCGCGCGCGAGCTCGCGCAGCTCGGCGTGGGCGGCGGTCAGCTCGTCGGCGGCCATCGCCAGCAGCTCGTCGGCGCCGTCGGGCTTCTTGCGCGCGACGCGCAGCAGGTTGGAGACGGCGAGCAGCCGCTGCTGGGCGCCGTCGTGGAGGTCGCGGCCCACGCGCCTGCGCTCGGCGTCCGCCGCCTCGATCACGCGCGCTCGCGACTCGGCGAGCGCGGCGGCCTGGTTGCGGCGCTCCAGCTCGGCGCCGGCGCGGGCGGCGAAGATCCGCAGCGCGGCGACGTCGTCCTGCCCGGCCGTCATCCGCTCCGTGTCGAGCACCGCGAGGTGGCCGAGGTAGACGTCCTGCGAGTCGCGCAGGCAGACCGCGAAGTAGCTCTCGAGGCCCAGCTCGATCGCCGACTGGTCCTCCGGGAAGTGCTTGGCCAGGTCCTGCGGATAGGCGACCACCGACTCGCCGGGCACGAGCGCGCACGGCTGCCCGCGCGTCTCGTAGGAGACCTCGAAGTCGATCGGCGCGCCGTCGTACCAGCCGGCGAGCATGCGCACGTGCCTGCCCTCGGGGTCGCTCGCCTCGGTGACCATGACCATCTTCGCCGAGAGCGCCTCGGCGACGTGGCGGACGAGGCGAGCGCAGGAACTCGTCGCCCACCGAGGACGCCGTCCCCTCGGCGACGGCGAGCAGCAGCTCGCGGCCTCGCAGGCGCCCCGGGCGCTCCATGGTGCTGAACGACATCCCGGAAAGGGTACGTCAGCCGGTGGGAATCCGGGAGAGCGTGTCCTCGCGGAAGTTCGAGACCCAGACCGCTCCGTCGCCCACCGCGATCCCGATCGGGTCGTCGCCGACCTCGATCGGGGCGTCGTCGACGTCGCCGGACGCCGCGTCGATCCGGGACACCGTGTCGTCGGCCGCGTTGCCGACCCACACCGAGCCGCCGGCGACCGCGAGGTCGCGCGGGTTGGCGCCGACGGGGATCTCGAGGCGGTCGCGCACGCGCGTGACCGTGTCGTCGCCCGCGTTGGCGACCCATGCGGAGCCGCCGCCGACCGCCACGGCACGCGGCTGCGAGCCGACCGCGATCGGCTTCCCGCGCACCGCTCCGGTGCGGGCGTCGAGCAGCCACACGGTGTCGTCCTCGTTGCTGGTGACCCACACCGTGTCCTCGTTGGCGGCGATGCCGAGCGGCTTGGGGCCGACGGGGATCGGCTCTCCGACGACGCGCAGGGCGGCGCGGTCGATGCGCGACACCGTGCCGTCGCCGGCGTTGGCCACCCAGATGCTGTCGCCGGCGATCGCGATGTCCTCGGGCGCGTCGCCGACCGGGATCTTCTTGATCTGGTCGCCCTCGATGCGCGCGATCGCGTCGTCGCCGGAGAGCGCCACCCAGACCACGTCGCCGACCACGGCCGGGTTGTCGGGCTGGCTGCCCACCGCCAGCGGCTCGCCGACCGGGTCGCCGGAGGCGGCGTCGAACTGCTGCAGCTCGCCGGCGGAGGCGAGGGTGACGTAGACGCGGCCGCCCGACACCGCGATGCCGTCTGGCCCGTCCTCGGTCGGGACGGAGGTCACCTCACCGGTCTCGCCGGAGGGCGTCTCGGCCGGCGTCGGCGTCGGCGTGGCGGCCTCCTCCTCACCGGACACGAACGCCGCGACCGCGGCGATCTCGGCGCCCGACAGGTCGCCCTCGAACGACGGCATCGAGCCCTTGCCGGCGGTCACGACCGACTTGACGGTGGCGGCGTCCGGCTTGGCGTCGTCGAGGTTGGGGCCCGAGCTGCCGTTGGTGCTTGCGCGGGCGAGCGTGTGGCAGCCGCCGCAGTTGGAGACGAACAGCTCCTCGCCCTTCGGGGTGGCGGCCGCCGCCGACCCGGTCGGCTTGTCGGCCTTGGCGCCGATCAGCGACGGGCCGATGAGCAGCGCGAGCACGGTGAGCGCCGCCGCGACCCACGTGATCGGGGCCAGGAATCGGTCGATGGTCCGGAGCACGTCAGGGGGAGGGGAAGCCGTTCTCGGAGATGAACCACAGGCCGCTCGTGAGCCACGCGCCGATCAGCACCGCGAACAGCACGCCGCCCGCGAGCGGGGTCACGTAGCCGGGCTTGCCGGGCGTCCGGATGAGCATCACCTTGGTCGCGAACGCCCCGTAGAAGACGCAGCCCAGCAGTGAGTGGGCGAGGACGCGGGTCGTCGAGTCCTGGAAGGCGAGCTGGTAGAGGCAGTGGTAGGCGACCGGCAGGCTGAACAGGAACGCCAGCCGCCCGGAGATCCGGTGCGCGCCGTTCATCCACGAGGGCTTCGCGCCGAACGGCAGCTTGCCGTAGATCCACAGCGCCGAGAAGACCTGGAACACGCCGAACAGCACCGCGACGCTGGCCAGCCAGACCTTCATCGTGATCGTGTCGCGGAAGCCGAGCGTGATCGAGAGGTCGCTCGCCGGATCGTGGACGCTGCCGTAGATCCCGAGCGCCACCGCGACCAGCGCGCCGACGGCGCCCGCCGCGAGGATCCGCGGGCCTGGGTCCGGCCGCGGTGCGGCGGCAGCTTCCATGGCCGCTAACACTCTCCGAGCCGGAGCGCCAGCGCAAGTGCGCGTCAGTCGAAGGGTGCCGGGGGCGGCCCCGGCGCGATGTCGCGGATCTCGTCCGGCAGGAACGGCAGGTCGAGCAGGCTGAGCTTGACGAGGTTGCGGCGCTGGTGGCGGTCGTTGTCCAGCCGCACGACGAGCCCGGCGTCAGTGCGCAGACGGATGTCGATCGCCTCGCCCGGCCGGGCGCGCCCGCTCACCGTGCCGTCCAGCTCCAGCGCCGGGGTGCCGCCGCCCTCCAGCAAGGTGAGCCGGATCGGCTCGCCGCCGGAGAGCACCATCGGCCGGCTGATCCCCGACATCGGCGCCGCAGGGGCGACGACGATCGCGTCGAGCGCGGGGGAGACGACCGGGCCGCCGGCGGAGTAGGAGTAGGCCGTCGAGCCGATCGCCGTCGACACCACGATCGCGTCGCAGCGGAAGCGGCCGCTGCGCCGCCCGTCCACCTCGAGCTCGGCCTCGACGACGCCCTCGCCCGGTACGCGCGCCAGCGCGAGGTCGTTGAACGCCACCAGCTCCTCCTCGCCGCGGGTCGCGACGACGGCGCTGTGCTGCTCGATCGTGAAGGCGCCCATCTCGAGCCGGTCGAGCGCGTCGGGCACCTCGTCGGGCGTGACCTCGACGAGGAAGCCGAGGTTCCCGAGGTTGACGCCGAGCACGGGCATCGGCGCGGCGGCGACCAGGCGCAGGGCGCCCAGCATCGTGCCGTCCCCGCCGAGGCTCACCAGGGCGTGGACCCGGCGCACCATCTCCGCCTCCGGCACGGCCTCCACGCCGACCGGGCAGCGCCCGTCGTCCTCGGTGCGGATGAACACCTCGCCGCCATGCGAGCGCGCCCACTCGACGATCCGCGCGGCGGCGGGGCCGGGCGGGCGGGTCGGGTGGAGGACGAGCCCCAGGTTGGGAGGGCGGGGAGACGACACGGGAGGGATGGTCGCACCCACGCGGGTCTTGACCGATCTCGACCCGTGATGCATACTCCGCTCCCGGTGTGATGACAACGTTGTCATCACACCTGGCGGGAGTCCATTGCTCGGGAGGAGCGACCTATGACGTACCGACGACTGCGATGGACGACGCTCGCGCTCGTGCTCGCGGCAGCACTGCCCGCCTCGGCGCAGGCAGCCACGACGACGTTCTCGTCGTCGTTCGAGCCGGCCGATCCGCAGCCCACGTGGATCGACACCGCCGAGCGCGCCGGCGGCGTCACCGGCCCGCTGCGGCCGGGCATCCCCGGCAACGTGACCGACACCGTCGTGGCGATGAAGGCCAGCGGCGAGAACACGAACGGCGGCGAGGTCAAGGAGAACCTCGTCGACGGCTCGACCGACAGCAAGTGGCTCGGCTTCGAGCCGACCGGCTGGGTGGAGCTGGAGCTCGCGCAGCCCGTCACCGTGGTGCGCTACGCGCTCTCCTCGG
This sequence comes from uncultured Solirubrobacteraceae bacterium, assembly GCA_963723395.1. GTDB lineage: Bacteria > Actinomycetota > Thermoleophilia > Solirubrobacterales > Solirubrobacteraceae > DATFQI01. The sequence goes on from CAVRQL010000023.1 coordinate 400,545, forward strand.
CCAACGACGCCCCCGAGCGCGACCCCCGCGACTGGGAGCTGCAGGGCTCCGCCGACGGCCAGAGCTGGACGACGCTCGACACCCGCACCGACCAGAGCTTCGGCGCGCGCTTCGAGACCAAGGTCTACGACTTCGCCAACACCACCGCCTACAAGCACTACCGGCTCGACGTCACGCGCAACAGCGGCGACGACCTGCTCCAGCTCTCCGAGCTGCAGCTCTCGAACGGCCAGGAGAACCCGCCGCCCGCGCCCGTCATGCGCAGCGCGCCGGGCAGCGGCCCGCGCGGCGGCTACAACGCCAAGTCCGGCGCCGGCTTCACCGGCCTGCGCGCGCTGCGCTACGCCGGCCGGCACGTCGCCGAGCGCGGCGCGCTACTCCTACAACCGGGTCTTCGACGTCGACGTGAAGGTCAAGCGCTCGACGCAGCTCTCGTACCTGATCTACCCCGACTTCCAGCGCGACGACCTCGGCTACCCGAGCACGTACGCGGCCGTCGACCTGCGCTTCACCGACGGCACCTATCTCAGCCGCCTGGGCGCCACCGACCAGCACGGGGCGACGCTGAGCCCGCGCGGCCAGGGCGCCTCGAAGACGCTCTACACGAACCAGTGGAACGCCAAGCGCTCGCGCATCGGCAAGGTCGCGGCCGGCAAGACGATCGACCGCATCCTCGTCGACTACGACAACCCGCGCGGCACGCACGACTTCGGCGGGTGGATCGACGACGTCGTGATCGGCCCGGCCGAGAAGCAGTCGCACAACCGGCCGTCGGACTGGGTGATCACCAACCGCGGCACCAACTCCAGCGGCTCCTTCTCGCGCGGCAACAACATCCCCGCCACCGCGGTGCCGCACGGCTTCAACTTCTGGACGCCGGTCACGAACGCCGGCACGCTGAGCTGGCTCTACGACTACCAGCGCGACAACAACGCCGACAACCTGCCGGCGCTGGAGGCGTTCTCGGCCAGCCACGAGCCGAGCCCGTGGATGGGTGACCGGCAGACCTTCCAGGTGATGCCCTCGACGGCGGAGGGCACGCCGAACGCGAACCGGTCCGCACGCGCGCTGCCGTTCCGGCACGCCAACGAGGTCACCTCTCCGCACTACTACCGCGTGCGGTTCGAGAACGGGCTGAAGACGGAGATCGCCCCGACCGACCACGCCGCGCTGTTCCGCTTCACGTTCCCGGGCGCGTCGTCGAGCCTGATCTTCGACAACGTCGACGACAACGCGGCCCTGACGATCGGCGAGAGCTCGATCACGGGCTACTCCGACGTGCGCAGCGGGCTCTCCAACGGCGCCACGCGGATGTACGTCTACGCGACGTTCGACAAGCCGATCAAGTCCAGCGGCATGCTCACCGAGGACAACCGGCCGTCGACCGGCTACGCCCGCTTCGACGCGCGGACCGTGAACATGCGGATCGCGACGTCGCTGATCTCGATCGAGCAGGCCAAGCACAACCTCGCGCTCGAGCTCTCGGGCACGGACACCGTCGAGAGCGTCAAGAAGCGCGCCCGGCGGGCGTGGGACAAGAAGCTCCGCGGCGTCCAGGTCAAGGGCGCGACCGACGACCAGCTGACCACGCTGTACTCGAACCTCTACCGCCTGTTCCTGTATCCCAACTCGGCGGCCGAGAACACCGGCACCAACAGCGCGCCGCGCTTCAAGCACGCCGTGCAGTCCTCGACCGAGACCGTCGCGAGCTCGCCGACGCAGACCGGCGCGCGGGTGGTCGACGGCAAGGTCTACGTCAACAACGGGTTCTGGGACACCTACCGGACCACGTGGTCGGCCTACTCGCTGTTCGCGCCGAAGATGGCGGGCGAGCTGGTCGACGGCTTCGTCCAGCAGTACCGCGACGGCGGCTGGATCGCGCGCTGGTCCTCGCCCGGCTACGCGAACCTGATGACGGGCACCAGCTCCGACGTCGCGTTCGCCGACGCCTCCGTGAAGGGCGTCAAGGGGTTCGACGAGGCCGACGCCTACGACGCCGCGCTCAAGAACGCGACCGTGGCGCCGCCCGGCGACCCGTTCGACTCCAACGTCGGCCGCAAGGGCCTGTTCCAGTCGCTGTTCCTCGGCTACACGCCGTCGCGCGTGCCCGAGGGCGTGTCCTGGTCGCTGGAGGGCAACATCAACGACTACGGCATCGCCAACATGGCCGCGAAGCTCGGCCATCGCGAGGAGGCGGAGTACTTCCGCAGCCGCGCCACCGACTACGTGAACATGTTCGACCCGGCGGTGGGCTTCTTCCAGGGCCGCGACGCGGCCGGGCGCTGGAAGTCCGCGCCGGCTGACTACGACCCGCTCGAGTGGGGCCACGAGCACGACTACACCGAGACGGACGGCTGGGGCTTCGCCTTCCACGCCCCGCAGGACGGGCAGGGGCTCGCGAACCTCTACGGCGGCCGGGCCGGGCTGGCGAAGAAGCTCGACAAGTTCTTCTCCACGCCCGAGACCGCCACGCACGTCGGCTCCTACGGCGGCGTGATCCACGAGATGGTCGAGGCACGCGACGTGCGGATGGGCCAGTGGGGCTTCTCCAACCAGGTCTCGCACCACATCCCGTACATGTACGACTACGCGGGGCAGCCGTACAAGACGGCGGCGAAGGTCCGCGAGGCGCTTCGCCGGCTGTACGTCGGCTCGGAGATCGGGCAGGGCTACGGCGGCGACGAGGACAACGGCGAGACGTCCGCCTGGTACCTGTTCAGCGCGCTCGGCCTGTACCCGTTGCAGGTCGGCAGCGAGAACTACGCCGTCGGCTCGCCGCTGTTCCGCAAGGCGACGGTGCGGCTCGGCAACGGGCGGAAGCTCGTCGTCCGCGCCCGCGGCAACAGCGACCGCAACGTCTACGTGCAGGGGCTGAAGCTCAACGGGCGGGCGATCGACCGCTCGTACCTGGCCCACTCGGAGATCGCCCGCGGCGGCAAGCTCGAGTTCACCATGGGCCCGAGCCCGTCGAAGTGGGCGACCGGCTGGCACGCCGCTCCGCCCTCGATCACCAAGGGCGCGGCGATCGCCCGCCCGCTGCGCGACCGGACCGGGGAGGGCGAAGGCTCGGCGAGCGAAGGCGCGGCGGCGCTGTTCGACGACGACTCCAGCACCACGGCGAAGCCGGGCGCGTCGGTGACGTACGCCTTCCCCGCGCCGCAGCACGTGTCCTTCTACACGCTCACCTCCGGCACCGAGGCCGGCGGCGACCCGAGCGGCTGGGTCGTCGAGGGCACCAAGGACGGCACGAGCTGGAAGGTGCTCGACGAGCGGCGCGGCGAGGAGTTCCGCTGGCGCTCGCAGACCCGGCCCTTCAAGCTGACCCGGCACGGCTCCTACGCGCAGTACCGGATCCGCTTCACGGGCGCGGCGCCCACGCTCGGCGAGATCGAGCTGCTGGATCGCCAGGTGCCGGACACGTCACCGCTGCGCACGGCGGTGGAGCCGGTCGTGGCCGCTCCGGGCGAGAACGCCACGGTCTCCGTGAAGGTGACCAACCACGGCGGGACGCCCGCGAGCGGGACGCTCACCGCCACCGGGCCGTCGGGCTGGACGGTCACGCCCGCGAGCGCGCCGTTCGGCCCGCTGGCGCCTGGTGAGTCGACGACGCTGGAGCTGCAGGCGGCCGTGCCGGCCGACGCGGCGCCCGGTACCTACGCCGTCAAGCTCGCGCTCAGCTCGAACCTGGGCTCGGTCCGCGACAGCGCCACGGTGGCCGTGGTCGGCGACACGATCGAGTTCACGCCGGGCACCGACGCCGAGGCGCCGTGGCTGTTCGACGCCGACGGCTCCCAGCTCGACGGCGAAGGCCGCTTCACCGACGGTGAGCGGCACGCGACGTACCGCTTCCAGCTGCCGGCGGACGTCACCGGCGGCACGCTCACGCTGCATATCGCCAACGAGTTCGTGGTCGACGTGTCGAGCGACAACGCGACCTGGCGGGAGGTGCTGAGGGAGCCGACGCAGGAGCACAACCGCGGCAACCTCGCCGACCGCACGCTCGACCTCAACGAGCTCCGCGCCGGGAGCCGCACGCTGTACGTGCGCATCGGCGACGCCAAGCCAGACGACGGCTGGGGTGGGTGGCTGGACCACGTCCGGCTGGAGATGCAGCGCGGGTCATAGGGCGCGGTGCACGGCGGCGAGGAGAGCGGCCGGGCGCGGGTCGATCTCCTCGTCGTCGCGCATCACGCTCATCGCGTAGGAGAAGCCGACGCCCTCCTCGGGCCAGCGGCCGTGCTTGGAGCCGCCGGCGCCGCCGTGGCCGAAGGCGCCGGGCACGGGCCCAAGACCCATGCGCTCGGTCTGGAGCTGGAAGCCCGGGCCGAAGTGCGACGTGGAGTCGCTCATCCCGTCGATGCCCTGTGAGAACGTGGTGCCGGCCAGCGCGAGGCTGTCCGGCGACAGCAGCCGGTCGAGGCTCGCGTACAGCCGCGCCACCGAGCGGGCGCTCGCGATCCCGCCCGCGCCGGGGATCTCGGCCGCGTGGTACGCGCGGCCGTTCCACGGGAACCCGTCGCGCGAGAACGTCGGCGGGTTGCCCCAGATCGAGCGCAGCAGCGGGTCGCGCGCGAGCGCTTCCGGGTCGTTGTTCGGCGACGTCGGCCAGGTCTCCGCCAGCTCCAGCGTCGCGACCCGCGGCTCCAGCGCCTCGGGGAGGCCGAGCCACAGCTCCAGGTCGAGCGGCCGGGCGATCTCCTCCTCGATGAAGCGGGCGACCGGGCGGCCGTCGGTGCGCCGGACCAGCTCGCCGCACAGCCAGCCGTAGTTGAACGCGTGGTACGCGAGACCCGCGCGCGGGTCCTCGCTCGGCGCCTGCTCCTCGAGCGCCGCCGCCATCGTCTCGCGGTCCGCGAACTCCTCGAAGGTCATCGGCCGGTCGATGCCGGGCAGCCGCGAGGTGTGGGAGAGCACGTCGCGCACGCGGATCGACGGCTTGCCGAAGGCGGGCCAGTACTGCTCGACGGGCGCGTCGAAGTCCAGCTGCCCGCGCTCGCGCAGCATCAGCATGCAGATCGCGACAACGCCCTTGGTGCCGGAGAAGATGACGTGCAGAGTGTCCTCGCCGGCCGTGCCGCCCCACAGGTCGGCGAGCACCTCGTCGCCGCGGATCGCGCAGAACGACGCACCCCTCTCGCCCCGCTCCGCGAGGTTGCGCTCGAACTCCGCCGCGACCTCCTCGAACCCCGCCGCCGTGTACCCGCCGATCGTCATGCGAGGGAGGATTACAGTCCGTCGCGCGCCGCGCCGATGCATCCCTGATGACGGCTCACCACGTGGAGGAGCGTGACGAGACCCGGCTGCGGATACAGACGATCGCGGCCGGCGTCTGGGTGACGCTGCTGGTCGGCGTGGCGATGGTCATCTGGATCGCGGCGTCGTGGAGCCACCCGCATCGCCTCGCCATGTCGGTGCTCGCCGCGGTGGCCGTGACGGGGGCGGCCGGCGTCGCGCTGATGCCGGCGGAGCGCATCGTGATGGGCCGCTACCGCGAGGCGTTCTTCCTCGGCTGGAGCCTGCTCGACATCGCGCTGATCGTCGCGCTGGCCGCGCTCGACGGCGGCGTCGGCAGTCCCGCCGTGCTGCTGCTCTTCCTCACGCTGATCTTCTCCGCGCTGTCGTACCCCCTGTGGTCGATGGTGGTGGTCGCGGCCGCCAGCGTGGTCGGCGTGCTGATCCTCGGCGCCCTCGCGCCCGAGGCGGCGATCGACTCGGCCAACCTCTTCATGCTCGTCACCGCGCTGGCGCTGACCGGCGTCATGTGCGTGTGGCAGTCGCGCCTGCACCAGCGGCGCAACCGCGAGCTCGCGCATCTCTCGCGCTCCGACCCGCTGACCGACTGCCTCAACCGCCGCGGCTTCGAGGCGCGGCTGCAGGGCGAGCTGGGCCGCTGCCGCGACGCGGGGCTGCCGATCGCGCTGATCCAGCTGGACCTCAACGACTTCAAGTCGGTCAACGACCGGCACGGGCACGCCGCCGGCGACGCGCTGCTGCGCTGGACCGTTGACGTGATCGCGGGCGTCGTGCGCCCCGGCGACGTCGTCGGCCGTCTCGGCGGCGACGAGTTCGCCGTCGTGCTGCCGGGCATCGGAGAGGAGGACGGTCACGAGGTGGCGCGCCGCATCGCCTCCGCGCTGGCCGAGCGCGTCGGCGCGGCCTACGGCCTCGCCACGTTCCCCGAGGACGGCGGCGACGGCGAGGCGCTGCACCGCTGCGCCGACCAGCGCCTCTACCTCGCCAAGCCGCTCGCCCGCGCGGCCGACGTTCTCGCCCAGCCGTAGCGGCTCCGCGCGCGGGGCGCGTGGAACGATGTCGCGATGACGCGACCGATCACGCACGACCTGCTCCTGGTCGGCAGCCTGCCGGCCGACTCGACCGAGGAGGCCTTCCGGGCCGGGGCGCGCCACTTCGGCGACCTGGTGTTCGCGCTCCCCGACGGGGAGACCGGCCCGCGCCAGGCGTGGGTCGGCTACGAGCGCGAGCAGCTCGCGCGCCCCAACCCCGACGTGGTCGTCGTCGAGGAGACGGCGTCGCCGACGGGCATCCCGCGCCACGCCTACGAGACGCCGGTGTTCGCGGTCCGCGAGGGCGTCGAGGCGCTGCACTGGGACTCGTGGCCGCGCATCGACGACGCGATCGCGTCGTACGAGCTGTTCGCGCGCCTGCGCGAGCAGGGCGAGATCCCGCGGGGCCTGCGCTTCCAGGTCGGGCTGCCGTTCCCGTCGAGCGCCCTGAACGCCTTCAAGGCCGACTTCGCCCGTGACTACCCGATCGCCGAGCGCGGCTTCGAGGACCTCGTCGCCCGCGAGCTGGTGCGGCTGACCGAGGCGATCCCGCCCGCCGACCTCGCGATCCAGTGGGACAGCGCGTACGAGACGCAGGACATCGAGGGCGTGCTGGCGTGGACCAGCGACGGCGCCTGGGAGCGCTTCGCCGGGCCGGTCGGGCGGCTCACGCGGCTGATCCCCGAGGAGGTCCTCGTCGGCTACCACCTCTGTTACGGCACCTTCCCGGAGTGGCCCATGTACGAGGCCCAGGACATGAGCGTGCTGGTGCGGATGGCCAACCACGCCGTCGCCGAGTCGGGGCGCCCGGTCGACTGGCTGCACCTCGCCGGCCCGCGCTACCTGCGCAGCGAGGACGAGCGCTTCTTCGCGCCGCTGCGCGACCTCGACATCGGCGACACGCGCGTGTTCCTGGGCATCGTGCTCCCGATCGACGGCATCCCGGGCCTGCGCCGCCGCCACGCCACCGCCTCGAAGTTCCTCGGCGACTTCGGCGTGGCGATGTACTGCGGGTTCGGCCGCCAGCGCGGGTTCGTCGGCGAGGACACGATGCGCGAGCACGCCGAGACCGTGCGCGCGGTGGTGTGAGCGCTTCGGCGGCCGTTGCAGGCGCTGGTGAGGTTGGGCGGCGGGACCGCCGCCGTAACGGCATGGCTGGGTAGGGGGAGGGGTTTGCGTGGCGGCGACGCCAACAGCGCCGCAAAACCGTCCACTCGCGCGCAACGCGCGATCGAGTGGAACGGAAAGTCGGGCTCAGGCCGAGTTTCGTTCCACTCGATTCCCAACCGCGATCCACTGAACGGAAACGCCATCCCCTTCCCCACGTGCCCATGCCGTTACGGCGCCGAACCCGCCCGACACCTCACCAGCGCCTGCAACAGCTACCCCCGAATCACCGCCGCCAGCTCGCGCACGCCGGCCGGGATCGCCGGCAGGCGCATCTGCCCGTAGCCGAGCAGCAGCACCGGCGGGCCGCCGGAGCGCCCGGTGCGGAAGTCGGCCATCGTCTCGAAGGCGACGCTGCCGGCGGGCGGCGGCCGCCCGGATGGCCTCTGGGTCGTGGCCGGCGGGGAGCTCGACGGTGACGTGGAGCCCGGCGGCGATGCCGCGGACGGCGGCGTCGGGAAGCTCGGTGGCGAGCGCGGACACGAGCGCGTCGCGCCGCGCCCGGTACTCGACGCGCATGCGCCGGAGGTGGCGGTCCAGCTCGCCGCGGGCGAGGAAGGCGGCGAACGCGTGCTGGTCGATCCGCGCGGTGCCCTGGTCGGCGACGAGCTTCTCCTCGCGCACGGCGTCGAGCAGGCGGGGCGGGACGACCATCCAGCCGATCCGCAGGGCGGGCGCGAGCACCTTGCTGGTCGTCCCGGCGTACACGACGCGGTCCGGGTCGAGGCCCTGCAGCGCGCCGACGGCGGCGCGGTCGTAGCGGTACTCCGCGTCGTAGTCGTCCTCGATCGCGATCGCGCCGGTGTCGCGCAGCCACGCCACCAGCGCGGCGCGGCGCTCGGGGGCGAGCACGACGCCGGTCGGCGCCTGGTGGGCGGGCGTGACGACGACGGCGTCGGCGCCCGCGCGCGCCAGCGCGTCGACGTCGAGCCCGCGCTCGTCGACGGGGACGTGGACCGGCTCCAGCCCCGCGTGGGCGGCGATCGTCGCCTCGTCGGCGCCCGACGGATCCTCGAGCGCGAGCCGGGTCGCGCCCTCCGCCGCGAGCGCGCGGCACACGAGCCCGAGCCCCTGGCGGTAGCCGCTGGTCACCAGCACGCGGCCCGGGTCGGCGACGACCCCGCGGACGCGCCCGAGGTAGTCCGCGAGCGCGCCGCGCAGCTCGGGCACGCCCTGCGGATCGCCGTAGTCGAGGTCGCCGTCGGTCATCGAGCCGATCGCGTGGCGGACGCAGCGCAGCCACTCGGCGCGCGGGAACGCGGACACGTCGGGCCGGCTGGGCCGGAAGTCGAACCGCGGCGGCGCGCCCGCGGCCACGGGCGCCTCGGGCTCGGTCTCGCCGCCTGCCGTCACCTCGGCGACCCGCGGCTGGGCGCCCTGGCGCAGCGCGACGTAGCCCTCGGCCGCGAGCTGCGCGTAGGCGTCGACGGTGATGCGGCGCGACACCCCCAGCTGGCGGGCGAGGTCGCGCGTGGACGGCAGCCGGGCGCCGGCGCGCAGCCCGCCGGTGCGGATCGCGCGCCGCAGCTGGTCCTCGACCTGCGCGCCGAGCGTGCCCTCGCCGTCGCGGTCGACGGTGACCAGCAGCTCGATCGGCGCGCTGGGCTCGCTCATCGCTCCCGCAGGAAGTCGACGATCAGGCGGTTGCACAGGTCCGGCTTGTCGGCGAGCAGCCCGTGGCCCGTGCCCGGCACCACCGCCAGCTGGGCGTCCGGGAGCGCGTCGTGCATCGCGTGGACGTGCTCCCAGCGGACCTCGCCCTCGTTGTCGGCGAACATCAGCAGCGCCGGCGCGGCGATCGTCGCGAGGTCTCCGGTGGTGAGCGCGGGCGCGACGTGGTGCTCGGCGTCGAGCCGCGTCCACACCGACTCCCAGTGCGCGGCGCCGTGCGGCGACACCTCGGCGTAGAGGCCGCCGAGGAACTCGAGCACGTCGGGCGGGAGCGGGTCCAGCACGCCGGGCAGCCATCCGTCGAAGTGGAACACGCCCTCGGAGAACACCAGCCCGCGGACGAGGTCGGGGCGCTTGAGCGCGACGAGCAGGACGAGCGGCGCGCCGACCGAGTGGCCCAGCAGGTGCACCGGCTCGCCGACCGACCTCCTCGATGAACGCGATCGCCTCGTCGGTCATGTCGGCGAACGTGATCGGCCCGCCCGGGTCGGGCGTGCGGCCCTGGCCCCGGCGGTCGTAGCGGTACGTCCGGAAGGCGGCGGACAGGCCTTCGAGGTTGACGTCGAAGGCGCGCGAGTCGGCGCCGCCCGGGTGCAGGAGCACGAGCGGCTCGCCCTCGCCGTGGAGGTCCCACCAGATGGTCACGGCGTCCATCATCACGCGGTCGCGGGCGCGACGGCGGTCAGGGTGTGGGCGCGCGCGGCGGCGACGGCGGCGACGGCCAGCCCGCGGTGCCCGCGATCAGCAGCGCGGCTGCGGGGCCGGCGGCCTCGGTGATCGCGCCCGCGGCAGCCGCGCCGGCCGACGTGCCCGAGCGCGGCCGACGTCGTCATCCACGCGAACGCCTCGGTCACCGTGCCACCGGGAGCCGCGGCCTCGACCATGGCGTAGGCGGTGGCGCAGGTCGGCGCGATCATCGTCCCCGCCGCGACGAGCCCGGCGCCCAGCGCGACGGTGGAGCCGACGCCGGCGGCGAGCGCCATGTGCCCGGCGGCCAGCGCGGCGAACAGCACGGCCAGCCCGGCGCCGGTGCGGGCGCCGCCGCCGGCGCGCGTGGCGACGATGCCTCCCACGAAGCTGCCGACGCCCCAGAGCCCGAGCAGCGGGCCCGCGGCGGCGGCATCGGCGGCGGCGGTGACGGCGACCTCGGTGGTGCCGAACAGCAGCCCCGCGCCGGCCAGGACGAGCGCCAGCGTCTTGATGCCGGGGGAGACGAGCGCGCTCTGCGCCGTGCGCGTGGCGGGCGCCGGCGGGCGCCAGCCGCGTGACGCCGGGGCGGCGGCGAACGCCAGGGTGGCGACGGCCAGCGCCGCTCCCGCGAGGGTCAGCGCGAGCCCGGTCGACGTCAGCGCGCCGGCGAGCAGCACCAGCGGCGGCCCGGAGATCCACGTCAGCTCGACGGCGGCCGAGTCCACGGCGTAGGCCTTGCGCAGCGCTTCGGGCTCCCGGACCAGCGTGGGCAGCAGCGCCCGCAGGCACGCGGGCACCGGCGGGGTGGCGAAGCCGAGCACGGCGGTCGCCGCCAGCAGCGCCGGCAGCGGCGCGCCGGCGGGCAGCAGCGCGGTGACGGCCAGCGCCGCACCGGCCACGAGCGCGCTCGCCACCAGCACGAGGCCCTGGCCGCGCCGGTCGACGAGCCGGCCGAGGATCGGGCCGCCCGCGCCCTGCGCGACGGCGAGCGTGCCGGACGCGGCGCCCGCGATCGCGAAGGACCCGGTGGTGTGCTCGACGTGCACGAGCACGCCGATCCCAAGCATCGCGAGCGGCAGACGGGCGGCGATCGAGACTGCGAAGAGGCGGAACGCGGCGGGTGGCATGGACACCATGGTCCGCCGTATCTGGCCTCATGAGAAGATCCAGTTCAGCGGCGGAACATGTGACCAGTTGCGGCTCAGGCCACGGTCAGCGTCACCGACGACGGCCGTCGGTCGTCGTGGAAGACCTCCTGATCGGACGCGCGCAGCTCGGTGGCGCGCACCGGGTCCTCGCCGGTCCCGGGGTTGCGCGCGTAGCGCGGGTGGGCGCCGCTGGACACCTGGACGCGGATCCGGTGGCCGGTGTCGAAGCGGTGCGCGGTCGGCCACAGCGCCAGCCCGACCGCGGCGATCCCGTCGGCGTCGCGCTCCGGCTGGCCGGCCGCGAGCCGGACGAGCCCGTCGCAGACGTTGCGCGACACGCCCTCGGGATCGACGTCGCACACGCGCACGAAGACGTCGGTGTCCGGGAGACTGGAGCGCAGGAAGATCTCGGCCTCGACCGGGCCGATCGCGTCGAGCGGGCGGTCGAGCGTGTCGCCCGTGAAGACGAGCACGTCGTCGCGCGCCTCCAGCGCGCGGTTGTCGCGCACGGGCCTGCGCTCGAGCAGCATCGCCCCGCCGACCGCCGGGGTGGGATGCGCAGGGTCGTAGCGGTAGCGCGAGGGCTCCGCCGACCCGGCCGGCGCCATCTCCTCGAGGCCGCCCTCGGAGTGCAGGAACAGCCGCTGCGGCTCGCCGTCGGGCGGGGGCCAGTCGGGCAGCTCGCGCCACTGCCGCTCGCCCGTGACGTAGATGCGGACCGCGGCGCCGCGGACCATCCGCGCGTCGCCGAGCAGGTGCGCGCGCAGCCACGCCGCGCCCTCGCGCAGGCTGACGCCGATCAGCCCCGGCGAGGTGTGCGTCCACGGCCCGATGATCAGCTGCGGCGAGCGGCCCGCCGCCCGCAGCGCGCGGAAGTCCTCGACCATCCACGGCAGGAAGATGTCGTGCCAGCCGCCGGTGAACTGGACCGGTGCGCTGACGTCGCCGACCGACGACGAGTAGTCGCGGCTCGCCCAGTACGGCGAGTCCGGCGACATCTCGTCCATCCACTCGCGGAAGAAGGGGATCTGCGCGCCGAACGTGCGCTCGTCGAGCTCCGCGATCGCGATCGACTCGAAGGCGTGGGGCAGCGTCCGCCGAAGGCCGTTGGCGAGCAGCAGCGGCGCCAGTCGCCGCTCCTGCACCTGGAGCAGCAGCAGCCACGACAGCGTCGTGTCGAGCGACACGCTGCCGCTCCCGTAGGCCATCCCGCGGAACTGCGACGCGGTCACCGACGGCGCCATCACGTCGACATGGTCGGCGATCGCCCACTGCACGATCCCCATGTAGCTCGGCCCGATCGTCCCTACAGGTCCGGAGTGCCACGGCTGCCCGTCGAGCCAGCGCAGCGTCGCCAGCCCGTCGGTTCGTTCGTTGAACGGGTCGAACTGCCCGCCGGAGCCGAACGTCCCGCGCACGCTCTGCACCACGGTCTGCAGCCCGCGCTCGGCGAGCAGCCGGCCGAACAGGAAGCCGAACGCGTTCCGGCGGCCGTAGGGGGAGCGCACGAGCACGGTCGGCGCTGTCCCGGTGCCCGGCGGGGCGTAGCGGTCGGCGTACAGGACGACGCCGTCGTCCATCTCGACAGGGAGATCGCGCTCGATGACGACCTCGCGTGAGACCGGGACCGGCAGCCGCAGCACGTGGCCCGCGATCTCACTCAGCAGCGGCGGCATATGCGCACGCTAGCGGGCGTACGATCCCGCGTCGTGCCCGAGAACGCCGACGAGATCCACGCCCGCGCAGCCGACGACCTCCGCGCCCCGTCGGTGGAGGAGTGGGACAGCTGGCCGTTCGACGGGCCCGTCACGCCGCGGGCGCTCCGGCCACCCGGCCCGGAGCGGGAGCGCGCGGGCGAGGGCGGCGTGGACTGCCCGGCCTGCGCGAAGCCCGACGGCGACTACCTGTGGACCGACGCGAACTGGCGGCTCATGGCGCTCGAGCCGAGCGGGCTGCCGCTCATCCTGATCCTGGAGCCGCGCGCGCACCACGACGCCCCGGCGGACCTCCCCGACGACCTCGCCAGGGAGCAGGGAGTGATGCTCGGCCGCGTCGAGCGCGCGGTGCTCTCGGTGGGCGAGGTCGGGCGCGTGCACATCGGCCGCTGGGGCGAGGGCTCAGCCCACCTGCACTGGTGGTTCATCGCGCGGCCGAAGGGGTTCACGCAGCTCGCGAGCAGCATGGCCGAGATCTGGGACGAGGTGCTCCCGCCGACGCCCGAGCGGGTCTGGCGCGAGAACGTCGCGCGCGTCGCCGAGGCGATGCGCGCGGGCTGAGCGTCAGCGCACCCGCTCGTGGTCGACGCCGCCCGGCCCGGCCACGATCACGTCGGTGACCAGCTCGGGCGGGAACAGCCCGTGGCCGGCCACGCCCGGCTCGGCGTCGAGGCGCCGCGCGAGGTCGGCCGGGTCGCCGACAGGCCCCGTCCAGTCGGCGATCACGCCGCCGTCGGGGCTCGCGGGGCCGCCGCGGAGCGCGACGTGCTCGAGCCGGCGGAGGGTCGCCGGGACGCCGAACGCCAGCAGCTCGACCGGGACGGGCGGGCGGATCCGGTCCACGCGCTTCTCGGCCGAGGCGATCACCACGAAGCGCGACGAGGCGGCGGCGACCACCTTCTCGCGCGTGTGCGCCCGCCCGCCGCCCTTGACCAGCCACGGGCCGGGCCCGACCTGGTCGGCGCCATCGATCGCCATGTCGAGCGCGTCCAGCTCCTCGAACGGCACCACGTGCAGACCCGCCGCGCGGGCGGCCGTCTCGGTGGCGGGGGAAGTGGCGACGCAGGTCAGCGTCAGCCCGCGGGCGCCGAGCAACTCGAGCATCGGCGCCACGGTCGTGCCCGTCCCGAGCCCCACGCGCATCCCGTCCTCGACCAGGCTCGCGGCGCGCTCGGCGGCGGCGCGCTTCTGCGCAGTGGCGACGTCGGCCATCGCCCGCAAGATATTCAGCGCAGCAGCAGGGCGCCGCGGCGGAGGACCAGGGCGACGGCGCCGAGCACCTCCGCGCGGTCGCCGAGCGCGCCCTCGCGGACCTCGACGTCCTCGGCGGCGGAGCGGACGGCGCCGCGGCGCAGTGCGCTCGCGAGCGGGTCGAGCAGCAGGTCGCCGGCGGCCGCGAGGTCGCCGCCGACGATCACGCGCTGCGGGTTGAGCAGGTTGCACAGCGTCGCTACCGCGCTGCCGATGACCGCGCCCGCGTCGCCGATCGCGCGCCGCGCGCCGGCGTGCCCGTCGCGCGCGTGGGCGACCACGTCGGGCAGCGTCGCCGGCTCCTCGAAGGCGCCGCGCAGCGAGGCGAGCACGGCGGCCGAGCCCGCCAGCGTCTCCAGGCAGCCGCGGTTGCCGCAGCGGCAGATCGGGCCGCCGGGGTCGATCACCGTGTGGCCGATCTCGCCCGCGGTGCCGCCGCTGCCGCCGTAGGGCCGCCCGCGCACGATCAGCCCGGCGCCGATGCCGGTCGCGAGCTTGAGGTAGGCCATGTCGTCCGCGCCGCGGCCCGCGCCCCACATCCACTCGCTCAGCGCGCCGAGGCTCGCGTCGTTCTCCACCTCGACGGGATGGCCCAGCGCCTCGGTCATCGCCTCCGCGGCGCGGACGCCGACCCAGCCGGGCAGGATCGTCGAGTCGCCGAGCTCGCCGGACGGGCGGTGCACCGGCCCGGGCAGCCCCATGCCGACGCCGGCGATCTCCTCGCTGCGCGCGCCGGCCTCGTCGAGCACCTCGCCGACCAGCCGGCCGGCGAGCTCGATCGCCTCCGCCGCGGGGAGGTCCGCGTCGAGCTGCGCGTGGCGCTCGGCCAGCACCACGTGGGCGAGGTCGGCGACGGCGACGCGCAGGTGGCGCTTGCCGAAGTCCAGCCCCAGGGCCACGCCGGCCGCGCGGTCGAGCGCGACCAGCACGGGCGGGCGGCCCATCGTGCCCGCGGGCGCGAGGCTCGTCGTCCTCGACGACCAGCCGCTCGGCCTGCAGCTCGGAGATGACCGCCGACACCGTCGAGGGCGCCAGCGCGGTCGCCCGTGCGAGGTCCGCGCGGGAGGCCGGGCCGGTCGCGGCGAGGACGCCGAAGACACGCGAGCGGGCGTTCACGGTTCAAGCGTAAGCGTATGAACTCGGCGTTGCATTCCGCATTTGTCGGATGACATACTGCGAAATCGCACAAACCGTCGGAGGAGGAGGAGACGAGATGGGTTGGGTGCGAAGCGCGGGATTGCTGCTGCTCGCAGGGCTGGTGGCGTTCGTCGCCGTACCGGCGGTGAGCGGCGCGCATCGGCAGGGGAAGCAACATGCGGGGAAGCCGCACCACGGCAGCAATGGCTGCGCACGGATCGAGAAGCGGCTGCCGAGGTACTCCGACTGGCCGCGCGTGCACAGCCGGATCGAGAGCTCGAAGAAGCTCGAGGCGAAGGTCAAGTCGATGGTCTCCAAGCTCACGCTGGAGGAGAAGATCGGCCAGATGACGCAGCCCGAGATCTCCGCCATCACCCCGGCCGAGGTCCAGCAGTACCACATCGGCACCGTGCTCAACGGCGGCGGCTCGTGGCCCGGCGCGAACAAGCACGCCACGCAGGCCGACTGGCTGGCGCTGGCCGACGCGTACTACGCGGCCTCCAAGGCCGGCAACTCCCTCGGCGTGCCCGCCATCTGGGGCATCGACGCCGTGCACGGCAACTCGAACGTCTTCGGCGCGACGCTGTTCCCGCACAACATCGGGCTCGGCGCGGCGCACGACCCGTGCCTGGTGCGCGACGTCGCAGGCCGCGACCGCCCGCGCGGTTCGCGCCACCGGCCAGGACTGGGCCTTCGCGCCGACGCTCGCCGTCGTCCGCGACGACCGCTGGGGCCGCACCTACGAGGGCTTCTCCGAGGACCCGCGCATCACCCGCGCCTACGGCTACGAGGCGCTGAAGGGCCTGCAGGGCAGCGACCGCGACGGCATCGGCTCGAGCGGCGTGATCGGCACCGCCAAGCACTTCATCGGCGACGGCGGCACCGAGGGCGGCAAGGACCAGGGCGTCAACCCGTCGTCCGAGCTGGAGATGATCAACATCCACGGCCAGGGCTACTACGGCGCGCTGGCGGCGGGCTCGCAGAGCGTGATGATCTCGTTCAACTCGTGGACCAACGAGGAGCTCGGCATCAACGAGGGCAAGCTCCACGGCAGCCGCAAGGCGATCACGGAGATCCTCAAGGGCAAGATGGGCTTCGACGGCCTCGTCGTCTCCGACTGGAACGGCATCGGCCAGGTCCCGGGCTGCACGAACGCGAGCTGCCCGCAGGCCATCAACGCCGGCATGGACGTCGTGATGGTCCCGAACGACTGGAAGGCGTTCATCGCCAACACGATCGCCCAGGTGAACTCGGGAGAGATCCCGATGACGCGCATCGACGACGCGGTGACCCGCATCCTGCGCGTGAAGCTGCGCACGGGCCTGATGGACCAGCCGAAGCCGTCCAAGCGCCGCTACGCGCGTGACGACGACGCGCTGCAGGATCCGAAGCTGGCCCGCCGCGCGGTGCGCAAGTCGCTCGTGCTGCTCAAGAACCAGAAGGGCCTGCTGCCGCTGTCGAGCCGCTCGAAGGTGCTCGTGGTCGGCAAGAGCGCCGACTCGCTGCAGAACCAGACCGGAGGCTGGAGCCTCTCCTGGCAGGGGACCGGCAACACCAACGCCGACTTCCCGAACGGCACGTCGATCCTCGGCGCGCTCCGCGAGTCGCTCGGCGAGTCCGACGTGACGTTCTCGGAGACGGGCGAGGGTGTCGACCCGAGCCAGTACGACGCGGTGATCGCCGTGATCGGCGAGACGCCGTACGCCGAGGGCAACGGCGACATCGGCAAGCGCTCGCTCGACAACGCGCTCCTGCACCCCGAGGACCTCGCGGTGCTCGATCGCGTGAGCGGCAAGGGCGCGCCGGTGGCGACCGTGCTGCTCTCCGGCCGCCCGCTGTACGTCAACAAGGAGCTCAACCGCTCCGACGCGTTCGTCGCAGCCTGGCTGCCGGGCACCGAGGGCCAGGGCGTGGCCGACCTGCTGGTCCGCGGCCGGCACAAGAGCCACGGCTTCAGCGGCACGCTGTCGTACTCGTGGCCGGCGACGCCGTGCCAGACGCCGCTGAACGCCGGCGACGAGGACTACGCGCCGCTGTTCAAGCTCGGCTACGGGCTGCGCAGCGGCCAGCGGTCGCACATCGGGCAGCTCACGGAGGAGACCGTCGCGCGCTGCGTCGACAGCGGGGGCGGCGGCACCACGGACGAGGAGCTGGAGATCTTCGTCCGCCAGGACGTGGCGCCGTACAAGAGCTACATCGGCTCACCCGACAACTGGGGAGGCACCGAGCTGGGCAACGACCCGAGCGCGGTGATCGCCCACACCAACATCGAGGCGCGGACGTCGGACGTCAACGTCCAGCAGGACGCCCGCAAGATCACCTGGAAGGGCGGCGCGGGGCAGTTCTACCTGCAGGGGCCCGAGGCGGATCTGCGCCCGTACCTCAACAGCAACGGCGCGATCGTGTTCGACACGATCGTGACCAAGGCGCCGACGGCCCGGACGGTGATCAGCGCGCACTGCACGTACCCGTGCTTCTCCGACGCCCCGATCCAGAAGGTGTTCACGAGGATCGCGGACGGCGCGAAGCACACGGTCAAGATCCCGCTGTCGTGCCTGGACACGGGCTCGCTCGAGTTCGACCACATCAACACGCCGTTCCTCATCTACACCGAGGGGGAGTTGGAGGCGGCCTTCGCCAACGTCCGGTGGGTCCCGGGCGCGGCCGCCGACGCGGACGCGGTCCAGTGCTCTGAGTTGACGGATTAGGCGGCGCCTCCGCCGCGCCGGGGCACCTCGCCCCGGCGCGGCGGTCAGGCCGCGTCGTGGAAGATCACGCCGAGCGCCGTGCGCCGGCCGCGCGTGACGGTGCTGACGCCGTGGCGCAGCCCGACACGGTGGTGGCCGTTGCGGCCGGCGTTCGGGCGGTGGCGCGTGGGGAAGATGACGAACGCGCCGCGCTCGGGCCGCACGACGTGCGCGCGGCTCTGCGCGCGCGGGCGCTGCTCCATCAGCACGAACTCGCCACCCTCGTAGTCGGCGGGGTCCGACAGCACGGTGAGCACCTGGAACGGGAAGTAGACGTCGCCGTAGAGGTCCTGGTGCAGCGCGTTCCAGTCGCCCTCGCCATAGCGGAGGATCAGCGGCGTGGGCCGCGTCTGCCCGGCGGCAGCACAGCGCTCCAGCAGCTCGGCGTGGGTGGCCGGGAACGTCGGCTCGTCGCCGCGCAGGAGCCCGGCCCAATCGTTGGCGATCGGCGCCAGATGGCCGTAGAAGCCCTCGCGCAGCTGCGCCGATGGTGTCGGGGAGCGGGTGGTCGAAGTAGCGGTAGCGGCCGTCGCCGAAGCGATGCCGCGCCATGTCGATCGTCGAGCGGAAGCGCCCGCCGTCGAACAGGTCGTCGAGCTCGGCGCACTCGGCGTCGCTGAGCAGTGGCGCGGTGACGGCGTGCCCGACGGTGTCGAGCTGCGCGCGCAGCTGGTGCCAGTCGAGCGCGTCAACCCGCTCTGAGATCTCGGGAGGAGTCATGCCCATGCAACGCGCCGGGCGCCGCCCGTGTGAGGCGGGTGGAGATGAGAGGAGCGGTTGACAGCGCTCGCGGGCGTCGGTCAGTGTGAAGCCGTGAGCGCCGGCGACCGCGAGCAGGTCGATGCGGAGCAGGCTGCGGTCCCCGCGCCTGCTGTCGCGTCCGAGAGCGGTCCCTCGGTCGCCCCGTCGTTGGGCTGGCCGTCGTCGCCGGCGAGCGTGCTCGCGCTGCAGCGCTCGGCCGGGAACGGCGCCGTGGCGCGGATGCTCGACTCGCGCGAGGAGGCCGTGCGCGGCCGGGTCTCGCAGGAGACGGGCTTCGACCTGTCGGCGGCGAGCGTCCATCCGCGGAGCCCGCTCGCCGACGCCGACGGGCGCGCACGCGGTCACCGTCGGTCATGACGTGCACCTCGGCACGGCTGCTCCCGCGCCAGGTACGGCGCAGGGCGACCACGTGCTCGCGCACGAGCTCGCGCACGTGGTGCAGCAGAGCACCGGCGCGACCGCCGACCTGACCGCCCCCGGCCGCGCCGACGCGCTCGAGCAGTCGGCCGAGCACACCGCCGATGCCTCGCGCGCCCACACCGTCCCTGCGCCCGCGAGCTCGCTGCGGCCGCTCGCCGCGCCCGTCTACGCGGCGGCCCAGGCCTACGACCCGCGCTACCACCGGCGTTCGCTCGTCCACGGCCTGTCCGACAGCGGCTTCACCGACGAGGACGTCGGCAAGATCTACGCCGCCAACTGGGAGCGCGACATGTCCCAGGCGCACCCGGTGCTCGGGTTGATCGCGGCGCGCTGGAAGGAGATCAAGGTCGCCGCGAAGCGCGGCGAGACCCCGCTGCAACCGCGCATCGACGCCTTCAACGGAGCGGTCGACTACGCGCTGAAGCCGAGCACGGTCGCGGAGATCTACAACTCGGAGTCCTACGGCGGCTACCGGTTCTACGAGCACATGGACAACCCGGGCGCCGACCCGATGCTCGACCCGACCAAGGCCAAGGACGAGAAGGACAAGCTGCGGCGGGAGGCGGCGCGCAAGGACCTGTACGCCGACGCCGGGGGCATCCCGCGCTACATGGCCGACGGGCGCGACTACATCAAGGCGCAGCTCGTCCGCGCCGCCGAGGCGCAGAGCGGGACCACGCTCGGCGAGGACACCGCGGCCGGGAAGGTCCGCGACGCGTGGGCCGAGCGCGAGAAGAAGCTCGCCGAGCTTGTCCCGCGCGATCCCGAGACGCCGGTGAAGGGCATCGAGAAGGGCGGCTTCCTCGGCATCGGCAGCCACGAGGAGGATCCCTCCAGCCAGGCGATCGCCGACGAGACGGCGATGCAGTCCAAGGAGCTGCGCTCGCGGCCCGGCGACGACTACGACGGCGAGCGCGTCACGCCCGCCGTCACCCCGGCGCCGGACGGCGCGGCGCCCGCGCCCGACAGCGCCCCGCCCGCCGCGCCCACCGCGGCGCCCGTCG
Source organism: uncultured Solirubrobacteraceae bacterium (assembly GCA_963723395.1). Lineage (GTDB taxonomy): Bacteria > Actinomycetota > Thermoleophilia > Solirubrobacterales > Solirubrobacteraceae > DATFQI01. Next base: position 420,541 of record CAVRQL010000023.1, read on the forward strand.
AGCGGCTCCCGCTCACCGGCCCGGCGTTCAACACCGAGGTCGACAAGCGCTTCTGGGCCCAGAACCCCGAGCGGGCCGGCCAGCGCCTGAAGGTCGACGACCCCGATGACGCGCCCTACATCGCCAAGTGGCTGACGATCCGCGACCAGGTCCGCGCCGAGTGGAAGGCGAAGAACGACGCCGGGGCGAAGACGAAGGCGGACGACGATGCCCGCAAGGCGGCGGAGGCCAAGAAGGCCGACGAGGACGCCAAGAAGGCGAAGGGCGCCGAGGGCGACGATGCGAAGCCCACCGACAAGAAGGTCCCCGGCGGCACGCCGCTGAAGGCGGCCGCGGCCGACGCGCTGGGCCGCGCCTCGCACTCGCTGGAGGACTTCTGGTCGCACTCCAACTTCATCGAGCTCGTGCTCGGCCTCAAGCTGGACGAGCTCAGCCCGTCCAAGAAGCCCTCGCTCACGCCGGAGGACGTCAACAAGGATCTGCGCACATCGACGTTCTCCTCCAACGACAAGACGCACGCGCTGGCCCACAAGATCCGCGCGGTGGCCGACGAGATCGAGGCCGAGTCGAAGCTCGTCGACCGCGTCGCCGGGCGCACGGACCATGACCCGACGCCCGACGAGGTCGGGGTCGGATCGGAGAAGTACCCGCAGACCGGCGAGGAGCCGATCGAGCTGCCCGACGACACGTGGGGCAAGGTCAAGGCGATCTGGAACGACCCCGTCGGCAAGGAGCTGATCAAGAAGGTCGGCATCCGCACGCTCGTCGGCGCGGGCGCAGGCGCCATCGGCGGCTCCTTGGCCGCCGGCGCTCTCGGCATCGGCGGTCCGCTGCCCGCCATCGTCGGCGGCCTGGTCGGTGGCGTCCTCGGCCTCCAAAGCGGCATCAAGGCGGCGGCGCGCGACGTCATCGGCACCCCTGCGGGCGTCGGGCTGCTGCGCCGGCTCGCCGAGGCGCTGGAGGACAAGACCCGCGAGGGCCAGGAGAGCGGCGCCCACACCCAGATCGCCAAGGACCAGCCGGGCCACGAGGGTCACAAGGACGAGGAGGCGCTCAACCGGATGAAGACGTTCCGGTTCGAGGTCTCACAGGAGTGCTCGGTGCGGGCCGACAGGGAGGTGATCGGACCGATGCGCGAGGTGCTCGACGCCCCGCCGGACCAGATCGCCACTCAGCTGGCGCCGCTGCTCGAGCGGGTCGACAAGCTGGTCGCCGCGACCGCCGGGCACCCGTACGAGGAGATGGTCAAGAAGCACCAGCCGCAGGCGGCCGAGCTGCTCGCCAAGCTGAAGGAGGCGCAGGAGGGCCCGCCGGCCGCGCCGCCGGTGCCCACCGCTCCTCCGGTCCCCGCGGGCGCCTCCGGCCCCTAGCCGCCCCGTCCGGCGCTCGCGGCATCCTTCGCCGCGATGATCGGGGGCGTCACGGTCCTGTTGGCCTGCCAGCTCGCGGGCGAGCTCATAGCGCGCGCGCTCGACCTGCCCGTCCCCGGGCCCGTGCTCGGCATGGTCATCCTGCTCGCCGGGCTGATCGCCCGCGATCGCGTCCCCGAGGGCGTCGATGCCGTCACCGATCGGCTGCTGGCGAACCTGTCGCTGCTGTTCGTGCCCGCGGGCGTCGGCGTGACGAAGTACCTCGGGCTCATCGCCGACGAGTGGGCGCCGATCCTCGTGGCGCTGTTCGGGTCCACGCTCGTCACGCTCGCCGCCGTCGCGGCACTGGCCCACGCGACGCTGCCAAAGGACGGCTGATGGAGGCGGAGTTCTTCGTCTACCTGCGCAGCTCGCCGCTCACCGCGCTGCTGGCCACGCTGGTCGCCTACCAGGGCGGCGTGCTGCTGCAGCGCCGGCTCGGCGGCTCGCCGCTGGCCAATCCGGTGCTCGTGGCGGTCGTGGTGCTCGTCGCGCTGCTCAACGTGACCGGCACCCGCTACGAGACGTACTTCGCGGGCGCGCAGTTCATCAACTTCCTGCTCGGGCCGGCGGTTGTGGCGCTGGCCGTGCCGCTGTACCGCCAGCTGCCGATGATCCGCCGCGCGGCGCTGCCGATCGCGGCGACCGTCGGCTTCGGGTCGCTGCTCGCGATCTTCGCGGCCACGCTCCCCGCCGAGGGCCTGGGCGCGCCGCACGACGTCGTGCGCTCGATCGCCCCGAAGTCGGCCACGGCGCCCGTGGCGCTCGGCCTGTCCGACGAGCTCGGCGGCATCCCGGCGCTGACCGCGGCCCTGACGGTGATGACCGGCGTCATCGGCGCCGTGCTCGGCCAGTACGTCGTCCGCTCCGGCGACGACCGGGCGCTCGGGCTCGGACTGGGGATCGCGTCGCACGGGATCGGGACGGCCCGGGCGTTCCAGATCTCCGAGACCGCGGGCGCGTTCGCCAGCCTCGGCTTCGCGCTGAACGCCGGGCTGACCGCGGTCCTGCTCCCGCTCCTCGTCGAAGGGCTCGGGGTCCTCTAGCGGGGGTGGACCATGACCTTGATGCTCGTCTCGTCGCGCTGACCGGCGTTGAGGGCCTCTTCGGTCTCCTCGAGCCCGTAGTGGCCGGTGATCAGCGGCCTCGACGTCGATCCGGCCGGTGGCGGCCAGCGAGAGCGCGGTCGGGTACGTGTTGGCGTAGCGGAACGTCCCCGTCAGCCACAGCTCGCTGGTCTGGATCAGCGCGAGCGGGAGCTCGGCGGTCGGCTCGGGGCCCATCCCGACGATGACCGCGGTGCCGGCCGGGCGGAGCGCGTGGATGCCGGCGACCATCGCGGCGGGGTGGCCTGAGCACTCGATCAGCGCGTCGACCTCACCCGGCTCATCCTCGCCCGCCTTCAGCACGCGGGTCGCGCCCGTCCGCTCGGCGACCTCGAGCCGGTGGTCGTTGACGTCGGAGATCGCGACGTCGGTGGCGCCGAACGCCTTGGCGACCTGCATGGCGAGCAGCCCGATCGGACCGGCGCCGGTGACCAGCACGCGGTCGCCGGCCGAGATGCCGGCCTTGCGGCACGCCCAGATGCCGACCGACACGGGCTCCATCAGCGCGCCCACGTCGTCGGACATGTCGTCGGGCAGCGCGAAGGCGAAGTCCTCGTGGATCACCACGCGGTCGGTGAACGCGCCGTCGATCGGCGGCGTGCCGAAGAAGGAGACGTCGGCGCAGAGGTTGTACCGGCCGGCGCGGCACTCGCGGCAGCGGCCGCACGGCACGCCCGGTTCCAGGCAGACGCGGTCGCCGACCGCGTGCTTGGTGACCTCCGAGCCGACGGCGGCGACCCGCCCGGCGGACTCGTGGCCGAGGATCAGCGGGTCCTTCGCGACGCGCTCGCCGATCCGGCCGTGCTCGTACCAGTGCACGTCGGAGCCGCAGACGCCGACGGACGTGACGTCCACCAGCACCTCGCGCGGCGCGGGCTCGGGGACCGGGCGCTCCTCCATCGCGATCTCGCGAGGGCGCATGAGGACTGCGGCTCGATTCGTCATGGTCCGAAGGTACCCGGTGAGATTTCCCCCACGCGCGCCGGGTTCCCGTACGGTTGCACCGGGAAGATGAGCGATCGAGGAGGACGGCATGGATGTTCGTCGGCTGTGGATCGTGCTGCTGGTAGCGGGGCTCGGGCTGATCGCTCCGGCCGGCGCGCAAGCCGCGGGCCTCGTCGCCGCCTACGACCGCTACGAGGTCGGTAAGGGCTTCGAGATCGGGCTCGCGAACGCGAGCACCGGCGCCAAGCTGGTCGTCCCGGCGGGCGTGAACACCGCCGACGACGAGCTCCATCCCTCGCTCTCCACCGACGGCCGCTACATGGTGTGGGTGCGGATGCGCCTCCTGCCGAAGCTCAACGGCGACATCGCCGTGCCCGCCGCGCGCACCGTCCTCATGCTCGACCGGCAGACCGGCATCATTACGACGCTCGCGACGGGCAGCGGACCGCCCGCCGGCCCGGCCTTCGCGGAGCGGGCGACGCGCACCGTCACCTGGGGCGTGCGGCCTGAGGGCACCACCTGCTGCGTCCTGAAGTTCCAGGCGGTCAGCAGCGACAACACGCTCGCCGGCTCCACCGGCTTCGGGTTCGGCGTCGCGCCCGCTCCGGCCGGGCAGTTCCTCGACGTCCCGCACGTCGCGCTCTCGGACGGCCCCACCAACGCGCTCTTCTCGTGGATCACGACGGACGCCAACTCGGGGGCGATGCTGAACGCGGGAACGACCATGGTCGGCCTGCGCCAGGGATCCGACCCGCGCGCCGACTTCGGCGACGCCGCGTCTCCCGTCAGCCATCCGGCGTCCCGTCGCGACGACGAATACGTCGCGCTCGACAAGGCCACCGGAGCCGACGCCGACATCAACACGATCTCGTTCCCCGCCGAGACGGCATTGACCCCGGCGCCCGAGCCGATCACATCCGCCGACCCCGAGCGGATGCCGGCGTGGTCGCCGGGCGGGCTGCAGCTCGGCTTCGTCCGCACCACCGGCGGTCGTCGCGTGATGCCGGTCTACGACCTCACGCCGGGGCTGCAGGCGATCCTCAACGCGCCGGTCGACCTCGGCCCCGACGCGCCGACGCCCCAGACACGCGCCTTCCAGTCGAGCTGGGGCGGGCTGTCGATCGCCGAGTCCAGCGCGCTCGACGTTCCCGTCGTCACATGCAACGACTCGTGCCTGCTGTCGCTGCAGACCTCGATCAAGAAGGCCGTGCTCAAGCCGACCGTGTCGACGTCCCCGAAGGGCCAGGCGATCGGGATCTTCGTCGTGCGCGTGACGGGCAAGAGGCGCAAGTTGCTCGGGCGCACGGTTCCGCGCATCAAGCAGGTCGGCCGCGTGCCGCTCGGCAAGACGATCAGGGGCCGCAACTCGTTCCGCTGGAACGGGAAGGTCAACGGCCGCCGGCTGAAGGCGGGCAAGTACCTGCTGACCTACCGCGCGCTGCGCGGCAAGCGCATCGTGAGCACCTCCGGCTCGATCCGCTTCACCGTCACCAAGAAGGGGAAGATCCGCGGGGTGAAGCGCCAGAGGTAGCTAGTTCAGCGGCAGCACGGCGGACACGACGGTCCCGCGGCCCGGCGGGCTGACGACGGTGAGCGTCCCGCCCGCCGCCTCGGCGCGATCGCGCAGCCCGAGGATGCCGGTGCCCTTGGTCTGGTCGGCGCCGCCGCGGCCGTCGTCGGAGACCTCGCAGCGGACGACGTCGCCGTCGCGGCGCACGATCACCGTGGCTCCGGTCGCCTCGGCGTGCTTGGTCACGTTGGTCAGCGACTCGGAGACGATGTAGTACGCGGTCGCCTCGATGTGCTCCGGGAAGCGCTCCTCGGACGGGATGTCGAGGTCGAGGAGCAGCGGGATGCGGGAGGCGAGCGCGTCGAGCGCGCGCGGGAGCCCGTGGTCGCCGAGCACCGCCGGATGGAGTCCGCGGGCGAGGTCGCGCAGCTCGGCCAGCCCGGTGTCGAGCTCACGCGAGGCCTCGTCGAGCAGGTCGGCGGCGGCGGTGGCGTCCGGGCCCAGCCGGGCCTTGGCGACGCGCAGCTTGAGCGCCACCGAGACGAGCCGCTGCTGCGCGCCGTCGTGGAGGTTGCGCTCGAGCTTGCGGCGCTGCTCGTCGCCGGCGCGCACGAGCCGGGCGCGGGAGGCGATCAGGTCCTCGCGCACCTGGGCGCTGGCCACGGCGAGCGAGGCGAGCTCGCAGAAGTCGCCGAGCCGGCTCTCGGCGTCGGGCGGGAGCGGGTCCTCGCTGGCGATCGCGATCGCGCCCCACAGCGTCCCCGCCACCACGATCGGCGCCGCCGCGGTGGAGCGGTAGCCGGTCCTGAACATCGTCTCGGCGAAGCGGCCCTCGCGCTCGCCCCAGTCGTCGACGCGCGCCGGAGCGCTCGTCCGGCGCACGCGCTCGACCGCCGACTGCTCGTCGGCAGGCAGGATGCCGCCGGCCTGGTAGACGTCGATGCCGTCGCGGTTGTGGCGGCCGACGATCACCGCCGTCCCGTCGCCGGCATAGCGGACGACGATCGAGGCGTTGACCTCGAGCACGCGCGCGCAGCCCTCCGACACCTCGGTGAACACGCGCTCGGCGCTGACCTCCGAGGCCACGAGCGTGGCGACCCGGCGCAGCGCGCGCTGCTCGGTGGCGAGCCGGCCGATCTCCGCGAGCTTGGACCCCGGGTCGCCGGCCAGCGTGCCCTCGACGTCTGGGCCCACCGGCCCGCGGTCGGTGAGGTCGATGCCGGTCGTGACGAGCGACACCGGCTCGCCCGAGGGGCCCGGCATCGGGTGGTTGGACCACGCGATCAGCCGCCGCTGCCCGCCCTTGGTCCGCCAGTGGCCGACCTGCGGGCTCGGTGCGCCCGCCTTCCACACGTAGGCCAGGAACTCGCCGAACGCCTCGCGCTCCTCGCGGCGGGATGACGAAGTCGCGCGCGTCGCGGCCGAGGACCTCCGTGCGCGAGTAGCCGGTCGCGCGCTCGCACGCCTCGTTGAAGAGCAGGATGCGCCCGTCGCGGTCCAGCACGCACACCAGCGACTGCGTGGTCTCGGTGAGGATCCGGGCGAAGGACTCGCCGACCTCGAACGCCTCGGGCTGCGCCGGCTCGTCCATGTCGCGGCATGAGGCTAGCCGGGTTCGCGGTCCGCGCAGGAGTCCAGCGCGGCGGCGAGCGACGGCCGGATCTCCCCGACGTCGTCGAGCGCGACCAGGCCGAGCAGCCGGGCGGCGACGGAGCCGGGAGGAGCGACGGTGATCAGCTCCCGCTGCCCGGCCAGCTCGGCGTGCAGGCGGAACAGGACCTCGATCCCCGAGCTGTCGATGTAGTCGACCGCCCCGAGGTCGATGACGAGGCACTCGGGCTCGTGGCCCGCGCACGGCCTCGAGCAGGTCGGCGCCGAGGCCGGGCGCGACCGCCATGTCGATGTCGCCGCGCGGGCGCGCGATCAGCGCTCTTGGGAGCGAGCTGGTGTCGATCTCGAGGGTCACGGCACCTCCTCCCCGAGCCGGCGCCGGAAGCTGATCGTCGTCCCACCGTCCGTGCGGTCGACCCGCACGTCCCCGCCCTCGCCCACGATCGCCTGGATGATCTCCATGCCGCGCCCGCGGTGCGGCGCCGACGGCTCGTCGTTCCAGCGCCCGTGGTCGCGCACCGCGATCTCGGCGTAGCCGTCGTCGGTGCGGCGGGCGTCGAGCACGATCGCCGCCGGCGCGGGCGCGAGCGGGTGCTCGACCGCGTTGGAGGCGGCCTCGCCGGCGGCCAGCAGCAGGTCGCGCGGCGACGGCCCGCTCGATGCCCTCGCCGTCGAGCCAGCGGCGCAGGCGGTCGCGCAGCGGCGCGAGCGAGGTCGCCTCGGCGGGGAGCCGGACCAGCAGCGGCGCTGCCGGCGTCCTGGTGGCGGCTCAGCGCGAGCACGGCGACGTCGTCCGGCCTGCGCCGCGTCGGAGGCGCCCAGCGCGAGCCGGCCCGCGAGCGTGCCGGCGTGCCCGGGGCAGTCGGCCGCCGCGGCGGCGAGGCGCGCCAGCCCGGCGTCGATCGACTCGCCGCGGCGCTCGACGAGCCCGTCGGTGTAGAGCACCAGCGCGCTCGCGGGCGGGAGCTGGTCCTCGGCCTCGCGGTAGACGAGGTCGGCGGACGCCCCGACCGGCGCCGAGACGCCCTGGTCGAGCCAGCGCGTCGCCCCGTCCGGCGTCACGACCAGCGCCGGCGGATGACCGGCGCTCGAGTAGCGGACGCGGCCGCTCGTCGAGCTCGACGAGCACGATCAGACAGCGTCGCGAAGCTGCCGCCGAGCGTGTCGACGAGGCGGTTGACCCGCACCAGCGTCTCGGCCGGGCCGTAGCCCTCGAGCAGGTACGCGCGCACCGCGTTGCGCAGCTGCCCCATCGAGGACGCCGCCTTGACGCCCTTGCCGACGACGTCGCCGATCACCAGCGCGACGGTGTCGTCGCCGAGCGCCAGCGCGTCGTACCAGTCGCCGCCCACGCTCGCCTCGCTGGAGCCGGGCAGGTACAGCGCGGCCAGCTCGGCGCCGGGGAGGTCGGGGAGCGTCTCGGGGAGCAGGCTGCGCTGGAGGGTCTCCGCGACGCGGTGCTCGTGCTCGTAGAGCAGCGCGTTCTCCAGCCGCGTCGAGGCGACCTGCGCGAGCTGGGTCAGCACGGCGTCCGCCTCGACGCCGCCGGTCCCGAACTCGCCCGCCAGCAGGAGCTCGCCGAGCGCACGCCCGGTGGAGCCGGTGAGCGCGACGCGGCGCACCGGGCCGGGGGCGGCGGCCTCCGCGCCGTCGAGCTCGCCTTCGAGGCGGGCGCGCGTCCATTCGGCGTCGACGAGCGCGCGGGCGCGCTGCGCCGCGACCTCGAGCACCGCGGGGACGGTGGCGGCGCGGTTGATCGCCACCGCCGCGTCGGCGAGGTCGCGCAGCAGCTGGGCGTGGCGCTCGGTGGCGCGGGCGGCGGCCTGGCGCAGCTCGGCCAGGTCCAGGTTCGCCCGCACGCGCGCGATCAGCTCGCGCGAGGAGAACGGCTTGACGAGGTAGTCGTCGGCGCCGGCGGCGAGGCCCTCGACCGCCGCCTCCTCGCCCGCGCGCGCGGAGAGCATGATCACCGGGAGCTGCGCCGTCGACGGGTCGGCGCGCAGCGCCGTGAGCACCTGGAAGCCGTCGAGCCCGGGCATCATCGCGTCGCAGACCATCAGGTCGGGGCGGCGCCCCGCGATCGCGTCGAGCGCCGCGCTGGCCGTCGGCCACCGTCTCGACGTCCCAGTGCGGCACCAGCAGCCGCTGCAGGTACTCGCGCAGGTCGGCGTTGTCGTCGGCGATGAGGATGTGGCTGCGGCGGCGTCCGGGGACGGCCGCGGTCGTCAGCCCGGCGCCGACGGCGTCGCCGCCCAGCTCGGGAGCGGCCGGGAGCCAGCGCAGCGCCTCCTCGAGGTACGCGGCGGCCCCGCTGGTCGGCGCGGCGGCGGCGGCCTCGCCGGGCGCGTCGCCGACCGGGATCCTCACCGTGAACGTGGAGCCCTCGCCGAACGCGCTCTCCACGTGCACGTCGCCGTCGTGGAGGCGCACCAGCTCCTGCACCAGCGCGAGGCCGATGCCGCTCCCCTCGTGCGTGCGCGAGCGCGCGTTGCGCACGCGCCTGAACCGGACGAAGAGCCCTTCGAGGTCGGGCGCGGCGATGCCGGTGCCCGTGTCGCTCACCGTCAGCACGGCCTCGCCGTCGCACCGCTCCAGCCGCACGCGGATCTCGCCCTCGAAGGTGAACTTGAACGCGTTGGAGACGAGGTTGAGGACGATCCGCTCCCACATCTCGCGGTCGACCACGGCGGGCAGCGGCTCCGGCGGGCGCTCGACCACCAGCGCGATCCCGGCGCGCTCGGTGGCGGAGCGGAACATGCTCGCGAGGTCGGCGGTGAACGCGGCCAGGTCGGTCGGCTCGCGCACCGGCTCGGCGCGCCCGGCCTCGATGCGCGAGAAGTCGAGCAGGTTGTTGACGAGCTTCTGCAGGCGGAGCGCGTTGCGGAACACGACCGACAGGCGCTCCTCCTGCTCGTCGTCGGCGGCGACGGCCAGCGCGTCCTCGGCCGGGCCCGAGGATCAGCGACAGCGGCGTGCGGAACTCGTGGCTGACGTTGGAGAAGAAGTCGGTCTTCGCGCGGTCCAGCTCGGCCAGCGCCTGCGCGCGCCGGCGCTCGGCCTCCCGTGCGCGGACGCTCGCGAGGCTGGCGGCGATCTGGCCGGCCAGCAGCTCGATGAAGCCGCGGTAGGCCTCGTCGAGCGGGCGGTACGGGTTGAGGCCGGCGACGAGGAAGCCGGCGGGTTGCGGCTGGCCGGGGTCGGCGAGCGCCACCGCGACCGCCTGGCGCGGCGGTTCCTCCCAGGCGCCGGTGGGCATGTCGTCGCCGTCGTCGAGGTCGACGACCAGCGGCCGCGACCCGGCGAGCATCTCCTCGACGGGCCAGCGGTCGGCGCCCGGCGGGATGCCGCCGTCGGGCCCGAAGGTGTAGGTGAGCGTGAACGGGAGGTCCAGCCGGTTGCGGGCGAGGCTGCGGTCCACGGCGGCGAACAGGTCTCGCTCGCTGTCGCACGCCGCGGCCTCGGTGGCGAGGTCGCGCAGGGTCGCGAGCCGCCGCTCGCCGATCACGCCCTCCGTCACCTCGGCGACGACGCACAGGTGGCCGGCGGTGGTGCCGTCGTCGTCGGCGAGCGGGCTGTAGGAGAACGTGTGGTAGGTCTCCTCCCGGTAGCCGCTGCGCTCCAGGAACAGCTGCAGCGCCTCGTCCCAGGTGGCCGTCCCGTCGGCGAGGACCGTCGCGATGCGCGGCTCGATGTCCTCCCAGATCTCCGCCCACACCTCGCGCGCGGGCCGGCCGAGCGCCCACGGGTGCTTCGACGCCGAGCGTGTCGTGGCGGTACGCGTCGTTGTAGAAGACCGTGAGGTCCGGCCCCCACGTCATCCACATCGAGAACCGCGAGGTCAGCACGATGCGCACGGCGGTGCGGAGGCTCTGCGGCCACGACTCGATCGGGCCGAGCGGGGTGGAGCTCCAGTCGAACGCGTCGATGCGCGCGCTCATGTCCCCGCCGGAGGCCGCGGTGACGGAGGCTGACGGCTCGCGGACGGGCTCCGTCACGGCGCGGAACTCTAACCCGGCGAGACCGCGACGGGCGCGGATTCGCCGAGCGTCCGCGCGCCAGGGCCGAGCCCGCGCGCCGCCACGAAGCGAGCGCCCGCGGGGATCGGCAGCGCGGTCTCGAACCCACGCCGGGGCGCCTCGCCCGCGGGGCGCAGTGCGGAGCGGCGCGGGCCGGCCAGCAGCTGCCAGCGCGCGACGCCGGTGGCGCCGTTCCAGCTCGTCAAGGCCCTGCCGCCGCGCACCACGACGGCCGGCGTCGTCGCAGGGCGCCCGGTCCAGGGGCCGCGGTAGGCGCGGTAGTTGTCGTTGCCCTCGCCGATCCGCCCGTCGAAGACGAGCTCCCCGCCGGCGGTGAACTCCGAGAACGCTGGCTGCGATCCCCAGCCGACGAACACGTTGCCGTTGGGCAGCACCTCGGTGTCGCCCTGGGTCTCGGAGAGCAGCTTGTCCGGGTGGACCCATTCGTCGGCGACGCGCGCGGTGTGGCTGTCGAGGTCGAGGTCGAGGGCCAGCGCGCGTGACTGCTTGCCGGGCTGCGGCGCCTGCGAGGCGGCGTTGTCGAACAGCGTGATGGCGCCGTCGGCGCGGCGGCGGACGTCGTGCTCATAGGCGAACTGGGCGCCGTCCTCGAACTCGAAGTCGCTGCGCTTGCCGCCCAGTCGCCAGCGCACGGCGCCCGTCTGGCGGTCGATCTTGTACGCGGCCCAGGTGTGACGGGAGTTGACCAGCAGGTCGCCGTCGGTGTCGATGGCGACCGAGTTGAGGTGGATGTAGTCCCACGCCTCCTTCGTCGGGTCCTTCGGGAGCGGCCAGTGGCTCTCGTCGAGGCCGACGTGGTCGAGGCTGTGCCACTCGAACAGGACGCGGTGGTTCTGCAGGTCGAGCTCCTGCACGATGCCGTCGATCGCGAGGCCGTCCTTGGGCCCCTTGACCGAGGTCAGGTCCTTGTGGACGTAGGCGTAGGAGAGGATCAGCGCGGTCCCGCGCGGGGTCAGCAGGAACTCGTGGAGGTCCGCCTCGTAGCCGTTGCCTGCGCGCACGCGCATGACCTCGCGGTAGTCCTGGTCGAGCACCACGCCCTCGCCGAACCCGACGCCCACCGTCGTCGCGCCCTCCCACCAGGTCAGCACGGGCTGCCCGCGGTAGCGCTGGGTGCGGAAGTCGGCGACCTGGGTGTCGGGGGCCGCCGCGCGCGCCCACACCAGCTGGCCGCGGTTGTCGAGGATCATCGGCCCGTCGATCCCGGAGCCGCGCTTGGGCGCGATGAAGACGTAGCCCGGCGAGGCCTGCGGCTCGCGGGTGAGGATGCTGATCTTCGGGATCGTGAGGTCGGGGCGGCTCGCGAAGCGCGTGACCGGGCCGCCGGGGCGCTCGGCGGGGCGCGGGGGCGGAGGCTCGGCGGGCTGCGAGACCCAGAAGCGATAGTCGCCGTCCTTCGCGCCCGGGATGGTCAGCTCGGTCGAGACCTTGACCTCCTCGCCGGGCTCGAACGGCTTGTCGGCGACGAAGCTCGCGCCCTCGCCGTCGAAGTGCGGCTCGAGCCGGCCGCTGTGCTTGCCGCTCTTGGAGCCCTTCACCTCGACGGTGCCGAGCCGGGCGGGCGGGAGCCCGCGCAGCGAGATCTCGGTCTGCGGGTTCGCCCAGCGGCCGCCGGGGACGGGCGAGACGGTCACGGGATCGGGCGCGGTGGCGGCGCCGTCGTCCGTGCCGAGCGTGAGGATCAGGACGACGGCGACGGCCGCGACGGCGACCGTCGCGATCCCCGCGACGACGAGACGGCTGCGTGTCATCGCTGCGGATCCTACGGCCACGACTGCGGGCAAACCCGGATGCCGGGCGGCGCGTGTGCGTTCACGCTCGGTCCATGGACGCGTCGGTCGACCTCTACTGGCTCCCGCTCGGCGCGGGCGGGCACTGCGTCCGCTTCAACGGGCGCGTGTACGAGGCGCTGCTCGCCGCGTGGCAGCGCCGCGCGCGATGCGACCTCTACCACGCCGCGCTGATGGTGGCCGTCGACGGAGAGCGGTTCGCGATCGAGGTCGGGCCGTCCACTGACGACGACCTCGCGGCCCGGGGCGTGGTCGCGTGCGGCGCGGTGGGGAGCGCGTGGGCCGGCCGTCTGCGCCTGTTCCGGTACGAGGTCCGCCGGTGGCGCGGCGGGCGGATCCCGGACGTCGCGTACGCGGTCGGCGGCGCGCGCCGGCTCACAGCCGACGCGGCAGCCGCCCGGCGCGTGCTCGCGCTCGTGGCGGAGGTGCCGACGCCGGTGTGGGGACGCGACGGGCTCGGGGCGGGGGAGATGTGGAACTCGAACTCTGTGATCGCCTGGGTGCTCACCCGCGCGGGCCTCGAGACGTCCGGTCCGCCACCGGGCGGCCGCGCGCCCGGCTGGGATGCCGGCGCGGCTCAGGCGCGGGTGCGCTGCGACGGGTCGGCCGGGAAGGAGACCTGGGGCGCGTAGCCGAGCCGCCGCGCCTGGTCGATGTCGACGATGTCGCGGCCGAACGGCGTCAGGGACACCGGGATCAGCTTGAAGTTGGCGAGCCCGAGCGGGATGCCGATGATCGTCAGGCACATCGCCACGCCGGTGACGAGATGGCCGAGCGCGAGCCACCAGCCCGCCAGCACGAACCAGATCACGTTGCCGATGAGCGCGCCCCCGCCCGCGTCGGGGCGCTTCACGAGCGTGCGGCCGAACGGCCACAGGCAGAACAGCGCGAGCCGCGCTGCGGCGATCCCGAACGGGATCGTGATGATGAGGATGAACATGACGAGCGCGGCGACGGCGTAGCCGAGCGCCATCCACAGCCCGCCGAAGATCAGCCAGATCACGTTCAGCAGGAGCCTCACGCTCCCGGACTCTAGTGGCGCCGCGCCGCGCCGCGGCTGGGATGATCCGGGCATGCACGTGCAGAACGAGGTCGGCACCTCGGTCGCGACCGGCCGCCGCAAGCTCTCGGCCAAGGAGGTGGTGGAGGACCTCTCGCGCGTGCTCCGCAGGCCGCTTCCAGCGCTCCCCGAGGACGCCGTCGTCTACGGCGGCCCGGAGGCGTGCCCCGCCTGTGGCTCCCAGGACGTCGTGTGGGGCTGCGACGACTACCAGGAACTTCCCTCGGACGCGATCCATCCCGTCGCCTTCGACGAGCACGCGCTGATGGCGGACTCGTTCCTGTGCCGAGCGTGCGACGCGGGCTGGATCCAGCCCGACGAGCCGGCGCCCATCACCTGGGTGCGGCCGTACTGGCGCGTCGGCAGCACGGCCGGTTGAGGGAATAGACCGGAGGCCGCGCACGTCTTCGTGCGCATGACCTCCTCCCCTCTGGACACCTTCGCCTCCGACGCCCGCCGCCTCGTTCATGATCCCCACGCGATCGGGGAGCGCCTCCGGGCGCTGCTGCGCGAGGACGGCTGGCTCGCCCCCGAGCACCGCGAGCCCGATCCCGACCGCTACCGCCAGCACCTGCTCTACGTCTCGCCCGAGCGCGACCTCTCGATCGTCTCGCTCGTGTGGCTGCCCGGCCAGTCGACGCCGATCCACGACCACGTGTCGTGGTGCATCGTCGGCGTCTACGAGGGGCGCGAGCGGGAGATCCGCTACCGCGCGGTCGACGGCGCGCTGGAGGAGGCGGGCTCGATCGACGCGCTCCCCGGCCACGTCGAGGTGATCGTCCCGTCCGGCGAGGACATCCACGCCGTGACGGCCGCGGGCGAGGAGCCGACGATCTCGATCCACGTCTACGGGGCCGACATCGAGGCGCGCGGCACGAGCATCTACCGCCGCTTCGACGACTGGCCCGTGCGCCCGGGGATGCCCGTCGCGGCGTAGGCTGCCGGGCGTGGACCCGGCGCTCACGAGCCTCTCGGCCACGACCCTCGCGGGCCTGATCGCGGGCCGCGAGGTCTCGGCCCGCGAGGTCGTCGAGGCGCACCTGCGGCGCATCGAGGCCGTGAACCCGCGGGTCAACGCCGTCGTCCAGCTCGACGCCGAGCGTGCCCTGGCTGCCGCCGACGGCGCGCCGCCGGGCCCGCTCCACGGCGTCCCGTTCACCGTCAAGGACAACCTCTCGGCCGCGGGGATCGAGATGGCGATCGGCTCGCCCGAGCGCGTGGGCGTCGTGCCCGAGGAGGACGCGACCGCCGTCGCGCGGGTCAGGGCGGCGGGCGGGATCCTGCTCGGCAAGACGAACTGCCCGGAGTACGGCGGCGGGATCGAGACCGACAACGCGGTCTACGGGCGCACCTCGAACCCGTTCGACCTGGACCGCACGCCGGGCGGGAGCAGCGGGGGAGAGGCCGCCAACATCGCGTCGGGCGGCGCGCCGTGGGGGCTGGGCACCGACTCGGGCGCCAGCGTCCGCCTGCCCGCGCACTTCTGCGGGCTCGCGTCGCTCAAGCCCAGCGCGGGCCGCGTCCCGCTCACGGGCGTGATCGACGACGAGGGCCAGCTCGGCACCCTGGGGGACCCGCGCACGCAGGTCGGCCCGCTCGCGCGCTCCGCCGAGGACGTCGCGCTGCTGCTGCGGATCGTCGCCGGCCCGGACGGTCGCGACGGCGGCACGGCGCCCGTCCCGCTGGGCGACGCGAGCGAGGTCGACCTGCGCGGGCTGCGCGTGGCCGTGCAGACCGCCAACGGGTTCGCGGCCGCCACGCCGGAGACGGTCGCGGCGGTGGAGGCCGCCGCCGGGGCGCTCCGCGCGGCCGGGGCCGCGGTCGAGGAGGCGAGCCATCCCGAGGGCGGCCACGAGCTGACGATCGACGTGTGGAGCTCCTACGGCGAGGGCGTCACGGCGACCGACCTGTGGGGGCTGCTGCGCCGCTGGGACGACGTTCCGCTCCCGCATGCTCGGCTTCGCCGCGCGCCACGACCTGCTCGTGTGCCCGGTGTTCCCGGAGCCCGCCCGCGCGCACGGGACGATGAACGTCCCCGGCGAGGTCGACCCGACGAGCTGGACCACCCCGCACAGCCTCACCGGCTGGCCGGCGGCGACGGTCCGCGCGGGGACTTCCCCCGAGGGGCTGCCGATCGCCGTGCAGCTCGTGGCCGGCCCGTGGCGCGACGACGTCGCCCTCGCCGCCGCGCTGCGCGTGGAGCGCGAATTGGGCGAGTGGCCGTCGCGGCGCTCTGATGGTGCGCCTCCTCGGCTGGCTGTTCTGGGTCTTCGAGGCGGCGATCGCGCTGGTCGCGATCGTCGTCGCGCCGGTCGCCGCCGTGCTCGGGTTCGCGGCCGGCGAGACGCGGCAGGGCTGGGTCGCGCTGGCCGTCTTCGCGGGCGGCATCGTCTACGCGCTGCTGCTGGCGTACGACGTGATCGACCGCCCGTGGGACCGCCGCCGCTGAACGCAGCCTCGAGTATCTGTACGCTCGCCGTCTCGTGAGCACCGAGCTGGCCGTCATCACGCCCGCCTTCCTGGACCTCACCTTCGTGGGGCTCGAGGCGCTGCCCGGACCCGGGCAGGAGCGCTACGCCGGCGACCTGCTCCGCTCGCCGGGCGGCGGGGCGATCACGGCGGTGGCCGCCGCGCGCCTCGGGCTCGACACCGCGCTCGTCGCGCCGCTGGGCACCGACGTGGCGGGAGACTTCGTGAAGGCCGAGGTCGAGGCCGAGGGCGTCACGGTCAGCGGGTTCCGGCCCGATCGCACGCCGCAGACGGTCGTCATGCCGGTCGGCGGCGACCGCGCGATGGTGACGATCGATCCCGGCGTCCGCGCGCGCGGGGCCGACCTCGCCGCGCTCGACCCAGTGGCCGCCGCGGGCGGGCTCGAGCAGCTGTCGCTGATCCCGGAGGGCACGCGGGCCTACATCACCTGCGGCGACGACGACGCGCGCGCCGCGACCGGGCGCCTGCCCGCCGGCCTGGGCAACGTCCGCGCGCTGTTCCTCAACGCCAAGGACGCGCTCGTGCTGACCGGCGCCTCGACGGCGGAGGACGCCTGCGCCCGGCTGGCCGAGACGGTGGGCACGGTGGTGCTCAACCTCGACGTGCCCGACGTCCTCGCGCTCGTCGACGGCCGCCGCGTCGACCTGCTGGACATCGACCACGGTCCCGTCGTGGACCCGACCGGCGACCGCGATCTGATGTGCGCCGCCTTCGCGTGGGCGGAGCTGCGCGGTGCGGGCGTCGAGGACGCCGTCCGCTGGGCGCAGCTCTACTCCCGGCTGGCGATGAGCGTGCCGACCGCCACGGGCGGCGCCGCCACCGCCGAGCAGCTGATCGAGGCGGGCGCCGCGCTCGGCCTCGAGCGCCCCGCCGGCGTCAGCGCCTAGCCGATCCGCCGCGCCTGCTCGAGCAGGTCGGCGCGCGTCGCGTCGTCGAAGCGCGGCAGCTCGTAGCCGATCAGCGGCTCCAGGCCGGGGTCGCGGAACTCGAAGCGATCGGGCCCCACGAGGCGGATGTAGGCGGCGAGGACGAAGTCCTGGGTGCGGAAGCTGCGGTCGTAGAACGGGTCCTCGAAGGTGGTGTCGTCGTCGAGCCGCTCGCGCAACGCGGCGCGGTCGGCGTCGGCGTCGACCGGCCGGTCCGGATAGCCCTTGTAGCCCGGGCGCGCGAGCAGGTACGCGCTCGTGGCGGTGAGCTGCGGATCGCGCAGCGTCTCTCGCAGCGCCGCGTCGACGGTCGGGTCCGCGCGCATGCCGAGCACGTGCAACAGCGCGAGCTTGTGGACGCGATCGGCGCCCTTCATATCGGCGAGCAGCCGCTGCGTCACGGCGGGATCGTCGTAGCCGGCGAGCGAGTGGGCGGCGCCGACCCCGTAGGGCACGAACGCCTTCAGGCCGGAGCTCACCGCGTTGGCGGGATCCGCCGCGATCGTGTCGAGCTCCGCCTCCAGCGACGGCGGAAGCTGCGGTCGCGGCTCCTGCTCCTGCCGGCCCTCCGTGGTCATCGAGCCGCAGCCGCAGCAGCAGGCGAGCACGGCCGCCGCCAGCAACGCGCGCATCCGATCAGGGGTGCAGCCATATCTGGACCCGCCGGTTCGTGCCCTCGCTCACGCCGGGGGCGGACTCGGTGCGCGCCCAGTCCGCGCCGTAGCTCTGGACCTCCAGCCGCGAGGCGTCGATCCCCTTGCCGGCGACGTAGTCGCGCGCCGCCTTCGCGCGCTTGGCGCTCAGCGCCATGTTGAACTCCGCGTTGCCGGTCAGGTCGGCGGCGCCGCCGAACTGCGCCTTGAGCGCGACGTCGCCCTTCATCTTCGTCACGATGCTGTCGAGCTTGGTGATGTGATCGGGCTTGAGGTCGGCCTTGGCGATCTCGAAGTCGTCGAGGATCTCCGCGTACTTGCCCTCGTAGTACTTGTCCATCGCGGCGCCCCAGTCCGCGGAGGGCGTCTCGCTGCAGTCGGCCTCGGTGGCGCCGGTCAGCTCGAGCGGCGCGTTCTCCTCGTCCTTGATCTTGAAGCCCCACTTGAGCGCGCCGAGCGGCTCGCGCGTCTCGAGCACCATCGGGACGGTCTCGAAGTCGCTCAGGACGTCGCCCTTGCCCTCGCGTGCCATCGGGATGTCCGGCGTGTCGTCCATCTTGGCCGACACCGGGACGCCGCCCTTCGTCGACGAGCCGACCGTCCGCGTCGGCGCGGCCTCGTCCTTCCAGCGCTTCGCGCCCTGATCCCACTCGGCGCCGTAGAAGGGGTCGTT
The DNA here is from genome assembly GCA_963723395.1 of uncultured Solirubrobacteraceae bacterium. Lineage (GTDB taxonomy): Bacteria > Actinomycetota > Thermoleophilia > Solirubrobacterales > Solirubrobacteraceae > DATFQI01. The sequence goes on from CAVRQL010000023.1 coordinate 438,751, forward strand.
CTCGAGCCGCACGAACTGGTCCATCCGCTTCTTCGTCGCGGGGTCCTCGATCGGCAGGTGCGACGCAGGATCGTTCTCGGGATAGACCGACTTGCCGCCGACCTGCTGGGTCACGGTCTGGCCGTAGCTGATGTTCTTCGCCTCGAGCTTGGTCGCGTCGGGCTTGAACTCGACGTCGATGCGGGCCGACGTCTGCGTCGCGGGCTTCAGCGTCCACACCATCTCGCCCTTGGCGAGCGTCTTCTTGCCCGGGATCGGCGCCGGCAGCGCGACGGCCGGGTCGGTCGGGTTCTTCGCCACCGGCGGTGAGCCGCCCACCTCGGCGGGCGGGGCGCCCTCGCCCGCCGGCTCGGCCTGCTCCGCCACGGGCGGGAAGGCCGCGGCCATCAGCGCGTTGAGCGCGGGATCCTCGGTGGTCGCGAGGTACGCCGTGACCTGGTCGGCCAGCCCGGGGTTGGCCGTCACCATCCCCCGCAGCCCGGAGGCGCTGCCGGCGCGCTGGGCGAGGTCGGCGACCGGGGAGGCCGCCGCGGCGTCGGGCGTGTCGACCGGGTCACGCGCGAGCATCCGCGAGACGGCGGCGTTGCCTGCGCTGCGCTGCATCGCGATGATCGCCGCCTGCCTCGGGGCGAGCCCGGGGCCTGCCATCGCGGGCATCGGAGCGACGCGTGCGAGTTCGCTCTCCTCGTCATGCGTTTGGATCGCGACATCAAGCGACACAACCCAACTGTAAGCCCGCCCGATGGCGCCGCGGGGCCTCTGCATCCATCGCTGTCCGAAGGGGCAGCCGCCGAGACCTAGGACCAATTTCCCGTGTGAAGCGCGACCAGGTCGCCCGTACGGTGACGACCAAGGATCCGCATCGACGCCTCCCTCGCCCGGTCGGGATCAACCACGTGGCGCTCGAGGTCGACGACGTCGATCTCGCGGTGGCGTTCTACCGCGGGTTGTTCGACATCCGGGCCGTGGAGCGCGTCGGCAGCGGCGCGTTCATCGACCTCGGCGACCAGTGACGGGCGCGGTCAGTCGAGGATCTTCCAGTAGGAGTCCTTGCGGCGGATCTTCCCGTCGGCGAGCTCGAAGAGGTCGCACCCGCGCACCTCGATCGGCTCGCCTGTGGACTGGGTCCCGCGGATCGTCCACTCGGACACCGCGCGGTCACCGCACGTGAAGTGGCGATCGTCGCCGTACACGACGTCCGGGATCCCGTCGAAGCGCGCCTGGATCCCCTTTCGGACCTCCTCCTTGCCGGCGTAGTGCTGCTCCCGTGGCGTGTCGAGGACGCAATCCTCGGTGAAGAACGACATGATCGCGTCGACGTCGTGGGCGTTGAACGCGTCGAGGAACCCCTGCAGCGATGGTGTCTCAGGCATGCGACGAGACTCTCGCACCGGGTACCGTCCCGCAAGAGCCATGCGACCGCCCGTGCCGCCGTTCACCGAGGACACCGCCCGCCAAAAGGTCCAGGCCGCCGAGGACGCATGGAACACGCGCGACCCGGAGAAGGTGGCGGGCGCCTACAGCGAGGACTCGCGGTGGCGCAATCGCGGCGAGTTCCTGACCGGCCGCGCGGAGATCGCCGAGTTCCTCCGCCGTAAGTGGGAGCGCGAGCTCGACTACGCGCTCCGCAAGGACCTGTGGTCGTTCACCGACGACCGGATCGGCGTGCGCTTCCAGTACGAGAGCCGCGACGCCACAGGCCAGTGGTGGCGCAGCTACGGCAACGAGCTGTGGGAGTTCGACGCCGAGGGCTACATGCGGCGGCGCGAGGCGAGCATCAACGACGTCGCGATCGAGGAAGCGGACCGCCGCATCTTCGGTCCGCGCCCCGAATCCGAGCGCGGGGCGCCGCTGCCGCTGGCCTAGCGGTTCGCGAACGCGCCGATCTGGCGCCGCAGGACCTTCACGAGGTCTCCCTGCGCGATGTTCGCGTCGAGGAGGTGCAGGCCCCAGTCGGGTGTCGGGCTGGCCCTCGGGACCGGCGTCCCGGGTGTCGACGCGACCCGGAGCACGTGCGCCCCGCCGGCGCGGGAGCAGCGGCCGGTGAACGAGCCGTCGCTCTGCACGAACGTCGTCGACGCGGTCGGCCACTGGATCCCCAGCACGGCGATCCCGGCGGCGATCAGCGTCCCCGGGGCGAACGGCACGCCCGGGGCGATCGCGCTCAACGCGACGGAGCGGTCGCTCCCGAGCGCGGCGGGGTTCGTGCACACGGTGTCGAGCTTGGCGCCCTTGGGCAGCCCGAGGAACGAGGCCACACGGCTCTCGCCGCGGCCGAACAGCGCGTCGGCGGGCGGCGTCTCGTTGAAGGTGCTGAAGGCGATCACGCAGGAGAGCTGGGTGGCGTTCCGACAGGTGCGGATCCTTCGGAACACGCCGCCCCGATCCGATCCCTTGCGCACGGTGACGTTGCCGCCGAGCAGCACCGCCGAGACCATCCGGCGGCGCAGCGCCGCGTGGGTGTCGATGCGCCGGCGGACGAGCCGCTGCAGGTGGTAGCTGCCCTGCGAGTGGCCGATCAGCACGAAGCCGCGCTTGCGGCCGATCCGCTTCAGGAACGCGTCGAACGCCTCCTCGACATCGCCGTACGCCTTCAGGTAGTCCGACCGCGTCGTCGTCCCGGCCTGCAGGGCCGGGACGGTCGCCTGCCGGTAGACGGGCGCGTACACGTGGCAGAGCTGCGAGAGCCGCGCGACCTGGTAGAGCGCGATCGAGCGCACCTCGGGGTCGACGCGCTTCGTCGCGAGCCGGGTCTCCTGTCCCGAGACCGTCGGGTACACGTAGAAGCAGTCCACGCCTCGGTCGCGGCTGCGCTTCGGCGTGACGGTCCCGGCGTTCGTGTCCCACCCGCGGTAGAGCGTCGTGCTGAGGCTCGGGCGGCACGGATCGTCCGCGACCCCCGGCCCGCACAGCCACTTCGTCGCGGCCGGCGCGCTGCCGGCGGCGCCCAACGCCACCGCGGCGGCCACCGCCACCGCCCCGCATGTCCGAGCGATTCTCGTCACGATCGCGCGTAGGTTATGGGCACGCGACCGAGGAGGACACCCGATGACGTCCAAGGCTGATTTCACCGAGGAGGAGTGGACGCGTCTCAAGCGCGCGCCGTTCGTCGCCGGGCTCGCGATCTCGCTTGCCGACCCAGGCGGCCCGATCGAGGCCGTCAAGGAGACATCGGCGACGCTCAAGACCGTCCGCGCAGGCGAGTCGGGCGACCACGGCGAACTCGTGGGCGCACTCGCGCGCGACGTCATCGAGGAGGCAGGACACCGGAAGAACCCGCTCGGCGGGTTCAAGCCGAGCAAGGGCGCGAACGCCGGCGTCGAGATCCTCGCTGAGCTCGGCGAGGTGAACCGCATCGTCTCCGAGAAGGCCACGCCGGAGGACGCCACGGCGATGCGCGAGTGGCTGCTCGCGGCCGCGGCGGAGGCCGCGAACGCCGCCAAGGAGGGCGGGTTCATGGGCTTCCACGCCGAGCGCGTCAGCGCGGGTGAGCAGCAGATGCTCGACAGCCTCGAGGAGACCCTCGCCCCGTGACGGTCACCGATGGATGTCGAGCGCCTCGGCGACGAGCGCGTGCGCGCGTCCGTTGGCCTCGGCCGGCACCCAGGTGAAGACGACCGTCCCGATGCGCTCCGCCGCGTCGCGGACCGCGTTGCAGAGCCCGAGCAGGCGCGGGTTGGCCGGATCCCGGCCCCTCGTGACCTGCTCGACGATCAGTCGCGCGTCGCAGCGCACCTCGACCCGGTCCAGCCCGAGGCCGGTCGCGCGTTCGAGGCCGGCGAGGAGCGCGCGGTACTCGGCCACGTTGGCCCCGGCGATGCCGATCGCCTCGCCGTGGGAGGCGAGCACGGCGCCGTCGGCGGCGACCAGCTCGTAGCCGATCGCCGCGGGGCCCGGGTTGCCGCGCGACCCGCCGTCCGTCGACAGCACCGCGTAGCCGCTCCGCGGGGCGGGCGGCGGCGGCCGGGTGCGCCGCCCGTTCGCCTTCGCGAGCGCGCGGCGCTCGGCGTCGCTGTTGGCGCGGCCGTGGCGGCGGGCGGATCGGCGGCGCTGAGGAGCTGCCACGGCGACGACACTACGCCCTGTCACATCGGTCCGTTCACGTCGGTCAGGTCGTTGACCGACCGAATGACGAGGATGTGACGAGATGGACGCCTTCGAAGAGCACCGCCCTCACCTGCACGCCGTGGCCACCCGGATCCTGGGCTCGCGGGCGGAGGCCGACGACGCCGTGCAGGAGGCGTGGATCCGCTACGACCGCGCCGACGTCAGCGAGGTGGAGAACCTCGGCGGGTGGCTGACGACGGTGGTCTCCCGCGTGTGCCTCACGATGCTCGACTCGCGCAAGCGCCGCCGCGAGGAGGCGCTCGAGGCCGGGCGGCTGCCCGATCCCGTGATCACGCGCGCGGACGACACCGCGCCGGACCCGGAGGGCGAGGCGCTCGCGGCGGACGCGATCGGCGCCGCGCTGCTCGTCGTGCTGGAGACGCTCGCGCCGGCGGAGCGCCTGGCGTTCGTGCTCCACGACGTCTTCGCCGTGCCGTTCGAGGACATCGCCCCGATCGTGGACCGGTCGCCGACCGCGGCCCGCCAGCTGGCCTCACGGGCGCGGCGCCGCGTCCAGGGCGCGGATCGCGAGGCGCCGACGGCCGACCGGAAGGTCGTCGACGCGTTCCTGGCCGCCGCCCGCGGCGGCGACTTCGAAGACCTCCTCGCGGTGCTGGACCCCGACGTCGTCCTGCAGGCCGACGACGGCGAGGCGCTGCAGGTCGTCAAGGGCGCCGTGGCGGTGGCGAGCGGGGCGCGGACCTACTCGCACCGCGTGCCACACCCCGTGATCGTCGACGGCGCGGCCGGCATCGTCGCCACCGAGGACGGCGAGCCCGTCGCGGTGCTCGCCTTCACGGTCGCCGACGGCCGGATCACGGCGATCGACGCGCTGGCCGGGACGCGGATCGAAGGCCTCGGCCTCGAGGCCTTCGTCTCCGCGTGACGCCGACGTCAGACGCCCGCCAGTGCGTGCCCTCCGTTGCCGACCTTGGCGACGGCCTCGGAGTACATCGCCATCTCACCGCCCACGGCCTCGCCGGTCACCGCCGGCACGACGCCGAAGTTCTCGACGATCAGCGCCGCGTCGATACAGGCCCGGCGGAACTCCTCGTCGTTGGGGAGCGCCGCGCACTGCTCCGTGGTGCCGTGCACCATGAAGAACCCGCCGAGGTCCCCGCCGTGCGGGTCCAACAGCGACACGTCCATCCCCGAGATCCGGCCGTCGGACTGCATGCGCCCGAGCAGGCCGACGAACTCGCCGAACACCTCGATGGCCCGCTCCTCGCGACCACGCACCGGCGCTCCGAACCCGACGAACAAGGCTCGATCTGTCATCACGACTCCTTCCTGTCGCTCGACATCCCGAACCTCTCAGAACGCCTCACCGGAAGCAAGCCGTCAGCGTGCGGTGACGCGCTCCGCGAAGCTCGCGATCGCGTCGATGAGCTCCTCCTTCTCGAGCTCGTTGAGGACCTCGTGGCGGGCGTCCTCGATGACGCGCAGCTCGCTGTCCGGGCCCGCCAGGCGCTCGACGACCGGCCGCGCGAGCGCGGCGGGGACGAGCTGGTCCTCGGCGCCGTGGGCGTAGAGCAGCGGCAGGTCGCCGAAGCCGGGCCCGTCGGCGATCGCCACGTCGGCGGCCACGAACGCCTCCAGCGTCGGCTGCTTCCAGCCGCCGTGGTAGACGAGCGGGTCGGCGGAGTAGGCCTCGCCGACCGCCGGGTCGCGCGAGAGCACGGCGACGTCGATCGGGTCCGACGGAAGCTCGGGCGCGGCGAGCCAGCCCTCGATGACCGGGCCGAGCCCGACCGCGGGGCCGGTGAGCACGAGCCCGGCGAGGTCCTCGCGGTGGCGCTGGGCGTAGCGCGTGGCGATCAGGCCGCCCATCGAGTGGCCGACCATCACCACCGGCAGGTCGCCGCGCGCGTCCTGCACGACGGCGCGCAGGTCGTCGACGACCGGCTCGAAGTCCTCGACGAGCGCCTGCTCGCCCTCCGAGCGGCCGTGCCCGACGTGGTCGGGCCCGACGACCACCGACCCGCGGGCGGCCAGCGCCTCCGCCACGTGCTCGTAGCGGCCGATGTGCTCGCCGTAGCCGTGTACCAGCACGACGAGCCGCACCGCGTCATCGGAGGGCCAGCGGCGGACCTGCACACGCCCGATCGTCTCGCTCATCGGCGCGATCCTACGCGCGCGTCGTGGCCGACAGGCGGTCGACCTCGTCGGGCGTCAGCTCCAGGGTGGCGGCCGGCAGGATCTGCTCGAGCTGCTCGGTGGTGCGGGCGCTGGCGATCGGCGCCACGACCCGCGGGTGGGCGAGCAGCCACGCGAGCGCGACGGCGGGCACCGTCGTGTCGTGCGACGCGGCGACCTCGTCGAGCGCCTCCAGCACGGCCTCGCCGCCGTCCTCGAGGTAGGCGCCCGCGCTCTCGGCGCGCTGCGACTCGACCGCCTTGCCACCCGGCCGGTACTTGCCGGTCAGGAACCCCTTGGCCAGCGAGAAGTAGGGGAGGACCGCGAGGGCCCAGGCGTCGGCGACCGGCAGCGTCGTGCGCTCGAACTCGCGCTCCACGAGGTTGTAGTGCGGCTGCAGCACCGTGAACTCGGCGAGCCCCTTCAGCTTCTGCAGTTCGAGCGCCTCCGTGAGCCGCTCAGGCGAGTAGTTCGAGGCGGCGATGTGGCGCACCTTGCCCGCCTGCACGAGCTCGTCGAACGCGCGCAGCGACTCCTCCAGCGGCGTGTCCTCGTCGTCGAAGTGCGCGTAGTAGATGTCGATGACGTCGGTCTGCAGGCGATCCAGCGAGGCCTGCGCCTCGCTCTTGATCGTCTCCGCGCTGAGGCTGCGGACCGCCCCCTTCCCGCCGCCGACCTTGGTCGCGACGACGAGCTGGTCGCGGTTGCCGCGGTCGGCCATCCAGCGCCCGATGATCCGCTCCGAGTCGCCGTGCTTGACGAGGTAGGAGTTCGCGGTGTCGATGAAGTTGCCGCCGGCTTCGACGTAGGCGTCGAGCACGGCCTGCGACTGCGGCTCGTCCGCCGTCCAGCCGAACACGTTGCCGCCGAGGCAGATGGGGAAGACGTTCAATCCGGTGCGTCCGAGAGTGGCCATGACGTTCCACCTAACCGCTGCGGGGCGCCCGTGAACACCGCCGGGGTGCTCCGCTCATGAATCGGGCACCATGCCGCCGAATGCTCCGCCTCGAGGACGCGTGGATCTGGGACAGCTGGATCGCCGACGACGGCGACCTCTACCACTTGTTCTTCCTCAAGGCGCCGCGCGCGCTCGAGGACGCGGGGCTGCGGCACACCGCGGCGGTGATCGGGCACGCGACATCGCGCGACCTCACCGACTGGGACGTGCACGAGGACGCGCTGCTCCCGGCCGCCAAGGGCTGGGACGACCTGGCGCTGTGGACCGGCTCCGTGGTGCGCGGGGACGACGGGACGTGGCGGCTCTTCTACACCGCGCTCTCCAACACGCCGGGCCACGGCGTCAAGGACCAGCGGATCGGCATGGCCGAGTCCGACGGGTTGACCGGCTGGCGGCGGGTGGGCGACCGCCCGCTGATCGAGCCCGACCCGCGCTGGTACCGGACGCTCGCCGACGACCCGAAGGCCAGCGAGACGTGGCGCGACCCGTTCGTCTTCCGCGACCCCGACGGCGACGGCTGGCACATGCTGATCACGGCCCGCGACCCGGACGCGCCGCGGCTCGAGGACGGCGTCCTCGCCCACGCGCGCAGCGCCGACCTCACGACCTGGGAGCTGCAGCCGGCGCTCACCGTGCCCGCCGGGTTCGGCCAGATCGAGGTCCCGCAGGTCCGCACGATCGACGCGCAGCCGGTGCTCGTGTTCACCTGCCACCCGGAGGAGCAGAGCGAGCGCCAGATCGCCCGCCACGGCCCGCACAGCACCTGGTACGTGCTCGGCGAGCACCCCACCGGCCCCTGGGACATCGACGCCGCGCGCCCGTTCACCGCCGAGCCGAAGCTGTTCGCGGCGCCGCTGGTGCGACAGCGCGACGGCACATGGGCGTTCGTGGGCTTCCGCAACCAGGAGCCGGAGGGGATCCTCTCCTTCGAGATCCTGGACCCGATCCCGGTGGTGCTGCGCGACGGCGAGCTCGTGTCAGGGAGCGACTCGTAGGCTGGACGGTGTGTCCGGGACCCTGATCGCGCGTGAACTGCACAAGTCGCACGGCGCCGCGACGATCCTCGCGGGCGTCTCGGCGACCGTCACGCCGGGCGACGTCCTGGGCGTCGTCGGGCCCAACGGCGCCGGCAAGTCGACGCTGCTGCGGCTGCTCGCGCAGCTCGACAAGCCCGACCGTGGGAGCGTGCGGCTGACCGCGGGCGCCGCCGGCTACCTGCCGCAGGAGCCCGACCGCGCGCCGGGCGAGCGGCTGAACGACTACCTCGCGCGCCGCACCGGCGTGGCCGACGCCGCCGCCCGCGCGGAGGCCGCCACCGAGGAGCTGGCCGCCGACGCGCCCGGCGCCGCCGAGCGCTACAGCGAGGCGTTCGAGTCGTGGCTCGGGCTGGGCGGCGCCGACCTGCCCCAGCGCGCGGACACCGTCCTGCGCGACCTCGGGCTCGATCCCGTGCTGCTCGACCAGGAGACCGCGACGCTCTCCGGCGGCCAGGCGGCGCGCGCCTCGCTGGCCGCGATCCTGCTCTCCCGATTCGACGTCCTGCTGCTCGACGAGCCGACCAACGACCTCGACTTCGACGGCCTGGCCCGGCTCGAGCGGTTCGTCGCCGAGCGCCCCGGCGCCGCCGTGATCGTCTCGCACGACCGCGCGTTCCTCGAGCGCACCGTCACGCGCGTGCTGGAGCTCGACGAGATCACTCACACCGCGTCCGAGTACGGCGGCGGCTGGGCCGGCTACCTGGAGCTGCGCGCGACGGCCGCGCGGCACGCCGAGACGCGCTACGAGGCCTACACGAGCGAGCGCGACCGGCTCACCGACAGGACCCGCCGCCAGCGCCAGTGGTCCGAGACCGGCGTGCGCAGGGCGAAGGCGTCGGCGGGCGACGAGCCCGACAAGTCGCTGCGCGCCCGCCGCGCGGAGCGCTCCGAGAAGCAGGCCTCGAAGGTGCGCGCGTCCGAGAAGGCGCTGGAGCGCCTCGAGGAGGTCGACAAGCCGTGGCGGCGCTGGGAGCTGCAGCTGCGCTTCGGCGGCGGTGAGCGTTCCGGCGACGTCACCGCGCGCCTGCACCGCGCCGAGCTGCGGCGCGGCGACTTCTCGCTCGGCCCGATCGACCTCGAGCTCGCGTGGGGCGAGCGGGTCGCGCTCGTCGGCCCGAACGGCAGTGGCAAGACGACGCTGGTCGACGCCCTGCTCGGCCGCCTCCCGCTCGCCGCGGGCACGCGCTGGGTCGGCCCGGGCGTGCGGATCGGCGTGCTCGACCAGACGCGCGACGGCTTCGACGGCCCGACCGCCCTGCTGGACGCCTTCGTCGCTCGCAGCGGGCTCACCCAGCAGGAGGCGCGCTCGCTGCTGGCCAAGTTCGCGCTCGAGCAGGACGCCGTCGGGCGGGCGGCGCATTCGCTGTCACCCGGCGAGCGGACGCGCGCGAGCCTGGCGCTGCTGATGGCGTCCGGGGCGAACTTCCTCGTGCTCGACGAGCCGACCAACCATCTCGACCTCCCGGCGATCGAGCAGCTCGAGACCGCGCTCGAGGCCTACGACGGCACGCTGCTGCTGGTCACGCACGACCGCCAGCTCCTGGAGGCCGTCGAGCTGGACCGCACGATCGAGCTCACCGCAAGCGCGTCCCGTCGCTAGACGGGCACCACGAGCACCGGCATCGCCGCCTCGTGGACCAGCCCGGAGGAGACCGAGCCGAGGAGCCCCGCGGCGAGGCCGCCGCGCCCGCGCGAGCCGGCGACGACCAGCGAGGACCCGGCCGTCCGCGCCGCGGCCAGCAGCCCGTGCCAGGGAGCACCGGAGGCCTCCACGGCTTGCGCACGCGCGTCGGCGCCGGCCACGCGGGCCAGCCCGGCGCCCTCCTCGGCGATGTCCTCGGCGACGGCGCGGAAGTAGGAGTCCAGGTCGCCGGTGAGCTCGCGCACCTCGTCCACCGGGAGCGAGGAGAGCGCGCGGCCGCTGATCGAGTGGCGGACCATCGACTCCCAGACGCTGACGACCAGCATGTCGCGGCCCGCCAGCATCCGCCCCACCACCGCGACGGCGGCCTTGGACGAGTCGGAGCCGTCATAGCCGACCACGACCGGGCCGCCGCTCCCGCCGCCGCCCTCGGGGGCGATCAGCACCGCGCGGCCGGCGTTGTGGAGCAGCCCCGACGAGGTGGATCCGACGGTCACGCGCGAGAACGCGCCCATGCCGCGTGTGCCGCAGGCGATCAGGTCGGCGCCGATCTCCTCGGCGACGCGGCGGATCGGCCGCCACGGGTTGCCGCCCTGCTGCTCGATCCGCGTCTCGGCGACCAGGCCCGCCTCCGCGGCGATCCGGGCGCCGTCCGCGACCGTCTCCTCGGCCTCCTTGGTCGAGGCCGCGTTGAGGGTGTCGATGCTCTGGGCGATCATCGCGTCCGGGATCGCGAGCCGGGCGGCGGCCACGGCGGAGTCCACGTCGAGCGGCTCGGGGCGCACCGTGAGCACGACCGCGGCGGCACCGGGCAGCAGCGCGCCGGCGGCGCGGATGGCGGCTGCCGCGGCCGGCGAGCCGTCGTAGGCCAGGAGGAGCGTCATGCGCCGAGCTTGCCAGGTCAATACGCTCACGCGCCACTCATGATCGTGCCGATCCCATGAGCGGCGGTCTCGCCGCGCTCCTCGACGACGTCTCGGTGCTCGCCCGCGCGGCCGCCGCGTCGGCCGACGACGTCGCGGCCGGGGCGAGCCGGGCGAGCGTGAAGGCGGCCGGCGTGATCGTCGACGACGCCGCCGTCACGCCGCGCTACGTCCAGGGCTTCCGGCCCGAGCGCGAGCTCCCGATGATCAAGCGGATCGCGGTCGGCTCGCTGCGGAACAAGCTCCTCTTCATCCTGCCCGCCGCGCTGCTGCTCAGCGAGTTCCTGCCGTGGCTGCTGACCCCGATCCTGATGATCGGAGGCGCCTACCTCTGCTACGAGGGGGCGGAGAAGCTGTGGGAGGCGATCGGGCACCATCCCCATGCCGAGGAGACGGCGGCCGCCGAGCAGGGACCCGAGCACGAGGACGCCCTCGTCGGCGGAGCGATCCGGACGGACTTCATCCTGTCGGCGGAGATCATGGTGATCTCGCTCAACGAGGTCACCGACGAGCCGTTCCTCTCGCGCGCCCTGATCCTCGTGCTCGTCGCGCTCGCGATCACCGCCGGCGTCTACGGGGCCGTCGCGCTGATCGTGAAGATGGACGACGTCGGCCTGCGGCTGACGCAGACGCGCGACGGGCCGGCCGCGTCGTTCGGGCGCGGGCTGGTGCGCGCGATGCCGGTCGTGCTGGGGGTGCTCTCCACGGTCGGCATCGCCGCGATGCTCTGGGTCGGCGGGCACATCCTCCTGGTCGGCCTCGACGAGCTCGGGCTCTCGGTCTTCTACGACGAGGTCCATCACCTCGAGGAGGACGTCGACGACGCGCTCGGAGCGGTCGGCGGCGTCGGCGCCTGGCTGACCAACACGACCGCCTCGGCGATCCTGGGGCTCATCGTCGGGGCGATCGTGGTGGCGGTCATGCACCTGCGCGGCGGCTCAGCCGATCAGGATCGCGATGATGCCCTGGTGCGCGGGCGCGGCACCGACGGCGGCGACGGCGAGGGTCGCACCCATCCCGAGAACAGCGAACACACGTGAAACGGAACCATGCATCGGACTCCTTTTGCTGGAAGTGACCTGCTCGACCAGTGAGGACGCCGCGGCCGGCGACTTATTCCTAGGCTTCCGCGCATGACAGGTGACTCCGAGGACCGCACGCTGCAGATCGTCGGTGGCGGGCGGATGGGCGAGGCACTGCTCGCCGGCCTGCTCGCGGCGGGCCGGCCCGCCGCGCACGCTGGCCGTTGCGGAGGTGTCCGCGGCCCGGCGCGAGCAGCTGACGGCCGCGCACCCGGGCGTGACCGTGAGCGAGGCTCCGGTCGCCGCGCCGGACGCCGTGCTCGCGGTGAAGCCGGGCGACGTCGCCGCCTCGGCGGCCGCCGTCGCGGACGCGGGAGCGGAGCGGGTGCTGTCCGTCGCCGCGGGCGTCACCACGGGCGCGATCGAGGCAGCGGCCGGCGGAAGGCTGCGCGTGGTGCGGGCGATGCCCAACACGCCGGCGCTGATCGGCGCGGGCGCGGCCGGGATCAGCGCCGGGACCGATGCGGGCGAGGAGGACCTCGCGTGGGCCGAGTCCGTGCTCGGCGCCGTCGGCGTGGTCGTGCGCGTGCCCGAGGCGCACCTCGACGCGGTCACCGGCCTGTCGGGCTCGGGCCCCGCCTACGTGTTCCTGGTCGCGGAGGCGATGGCCGAGGCCGGCGTGCTCAACGGCCTGCCCCGCGACGTGGCCGAGACACTGGCCTTCCGCACGCTGAGCGGCGCCGCCCGGCTGCTCGCCGAGGGCGACATCGGGCCGGCCGAGCTCCGCGCCGCCGTGACGTCGCCCGGCGGCACCACCGCCGCCGGGCTGCAGGAGCTCGAGCGCCACGCCGTGCGAGCCGCGTTCCTGGACGCCGTGACGGCGGCCACCGAGCGCTCGCGCGAGCTGGGCGCGTAGCTCACGCCGTCACCGGGACGGGCGTGGCGTCCGGCTGCACCGGCGAGGGCTCGACGCGGAGGATCCGCGCCGCCCACGCCGGGAGCCACCAGTTCCACCGGCCGAGCAGGGCGACCGCCGCCGGGGCGAGCACGCCGCGGATGATCGTCGCGTCGATCAGGATGCCGCCGCCGAGCGCGGTGGCGAAGATCTTCGCCTCGGTGCCCGGGGTGGCGCTGAAGGCGACGAACGCGAGGCCGAGGATCAGCGCGGCGCTCGTGACCAGCCGGCCGGTGCGGCCGATGCCCTCGACGACGGCCGTCTCGGTCGAGCCGGTGCGGTCGTACGCCTCCCGCATGCGGCTGATGATGAACACCTGGTAGTCCATCGAGATGCCGAACAGGAAGGCGAAGATCACGATCGGGAACTCGACGTTGATCGCCTGCGTGGCCTCGATGCCCCAGATCGCCTCGGAGCCGAACCCGTGCTGGAAGACGAGCACGATCAGGCCCCAGGCGGCGGCGACGGAGAGCAGGTTCAGCACCACGGCCTTGAGCGGCAGGACCAGCGAGCGGAAGGCGCGGGCCAGCAGCAGGAACGTGAGCACCGAGATGAGCGCGATCATCAGCGGGAAGTTGCCGTAGACGGCATCGAGGAAGTCCGCGCTCTGGGCGGCCTCGCCGCCGACCGTCACGTCGCCGGGCAGCGAGGCGGCCCGGATCCGCTCGATCGTCTCGCGGCCGGCAGCGGAGTTGCCGTCCGAGGTCGGGATCACCGAGACGAGCGCCGTGTCGCCGCGGCGCCAGTCAGCGGGCGCCGCCGCGCTGCGGACGCCGTCGACCTTCGCGATCTCGGCGGCGACCGCGCCGGCGTCGCCCGAGCGGACCAGCGCGTCGAACGGGGAGAGCGGGCCGGTCCCGATCCCCGAGCGCTCCAGTTGCTCCAGCCCGGCGCGGGCGGGACCGCCGTTGGCGAGCGAGTCGGCCTGCGGGTTGCCGAGCTGGATCGTGGAGGCGCCGGCGATCAGCGCGGCGAGCACGGCGGTGGCGCCGATGGCCGCGGCCCAGCGGTGGCGGACGACGACGCGGGCCCAGGCCGACCAGGCGCGGCTCGCGCGGGCGTCGCCGCGGTTGCGCGGCCAGTCCAGCCGCGGCCCGATCGTCGCGAGCACGACCGGCAGCAGGGTGATCGCCACGGCCACGCTGACCAGCGCGATCAGCAGCCCGGCGATGCCGATGCTGCGCAGGAACGGCACCGGCAGGGCGACGAGCGCGAGCAGCGAGATCGCCACGGTGGTGCCGCTGAACACGACGGCGGAGCCGGCGTGCTGCATCGACGCCATCACCGCGTCCTCGTTGGTCATGCCCGTCCGCTGGCGCTCCTCGCGCCAGCGGACGACGGCGAGCAGCGCGTAGTCGATCGCGATGCCGAGCCCGATCAGCGCGACGAGGAACTGCACGATCACCGACACGTCGGTGACGGCGGCGACCGGCCAGACCAGCAGGAAGGTCGTCGGGACGGCGACGAAGGCCATCATCAGCGGCACGAGCGCCATGAACGAGCGGAAGACGAGGATCAGGACGAGGAGCGCGCCCAGCGCCGCCACGAGGGTCCCGATCAGCACGCCGATGCCGTCGCCCTCGTTCTCACCGGCGGAGGCGCGCAGGGCGTCGAGCCCCGTCACCTCGACGGCCGCGCCGCCGACCGTCACGCCCTCCAGCGCGGCCTGCGCCTGTCGCGCCTCCGCCTGTCCGGGGTCGACGCCGCCCTTGGCCTGGATGTAGACGAGCGCGAAGGTCGTGCGCCCGTCCTCGGAGACGAACGCGCGGTCATGGGTCGAGGCGAACGATGCGGTCCGGGAGCCCGGTAGCGCCGCCTCGACCTTCCCGACCGCCGCGCCGAGTTGGCGGGCGACGCCGGGCGAGTCGACCGTCGTGCCCTTCGGGAGCGTCACGACCGGCACGAGCGGCGCGACGTCGCCGCCGTTGCCGTAGGTCGCGGCGAGCTGCTGGTTGGTCTCGAAGCCCTCGCGGCCCGGGACGCTGAACTCCTGCGAAAGAGCGTTGCCCGCCGGCTTGAGCGAGACGAAGGCGGCGATCGTGACGACGATCCAGAAGCCGAGTACGAGGCGCTTGTGGCGGAGGACGAAACGGGTGAGGGCTTGCATGGCGCGACTCCTTGGGAGCGGTTCGTACGGTGTACGAACGACCCTATTCGTACGTTGTACGATGGGTCAAGGGGGGTAAACCGAACCGCCGATGAGCCGACCGCGATCAGCCACCGAGGAACGAGCGCCGCTCAGCAGGGAGCGGGTGCTGGAGGCCGGCATCGCCCTGGCCGTGCGCGACGGCCTCGAGTCGCTGACCATGCGCAAGCTGGCCGACGAGCTGGGCGCCGGCGCGATGTCGCTCTACCACTACGTCCCGAACAAGGTGCACCTGCTCGACGGGATGGTCGACATCGTGTTCGGCGAGATCGAGCTGCCGACCACCGACGTGGACTGGAAGACGGCCATGCGCCGGCGGGCGATGTCCACGCGCGAGGTGCTCAACCGCCACCGGTGGGCCGTCGGGGTGATGGAGGGGCGCACCACCCACGGGACGGCGAACCTCGCGCTCCACAACGCCGTGCTCGGGTGCTTGCGCGCGGCCGGGTTCTCGATCGAGATGACCGTCCACGCGTACTCCGTCCAGGACGCCTACATCTACGGGTTCGCGCTGCAGGAGCGCGACATGTCGTCCGAGACCCCGGACGACTTCGCGGCGGAGGCGCAGCGCCAGATGGAGGACTACAAGGACGTCCTGGCCGACTTTCCCCACCTCGTCGAGGTCGTCGGCGGGCACGTCGCGGAGGCGGGCTACGACTACGAGAGCGAGTTCCTGTTCGGGCTCGACCTGATCCTCGACGGCCTCGACAAGCTCCGGGAGACCTGACGCGCCAAGGTTCGCCCAAGCCGGCGCCAACGTGGGGGGAGGAGGGTGGCCCGATGCTCTTCCCTCCCTCCGCCGGCGTCCTCGTCTCCCGCATCGTCACCGACCGCTCCAAGGCCGCGCCCCCACAGCGCCGCCCCGCGCCATCGCGACTGCTGCGCTTCGAGGCGATCCGCAAGCGCGTCCACCTCCGCGTCAGCAGGCGCGACGCGGCGGCCGGCCGCTGACCGGCCGGTAGCGGGCGAACTCCGTCTCCAGGAACCCCTCGCCGCGCGTCAGCCCCGGCAGCCGCCGCCGGAGCTCGTGCACGCGCGCCGCCGGGAGCTCGCCCTCGAGCACCCCCGGCGCGGCGGCCGGCTGGGCCACCCCGCGCAGGCGGGCGAGCGCCGGCAGGACCACGCCGACCGTGTCCTCCGGGAGCTCCAGCCGGAACGCGTGCAGCGGCTCGAACACCGTCGTGCCGGCCCGTTCCAGCGCCGCCCGGAGCACCAGCGGCGTGAGGCCGCGGAAGTCCCGCGCGGTGCTCGACATGCTCTTGTCGAAGGTCGCATGGGAGTGGCTCTGGCGGGCCCAGTAGCCCGAGTGCGTGAGCGTGACGCGGCAGTCGAGCACGCGCCATCCGTACACGCCCTCGCCGAGCGCCTCGGCGACTGACTGCTCGACCGCCTTCATGAACGCCGACGGCATCGAGCCCAGCTCGACCTCGAGCCCGTAGCGCAGGCCCGTGCCGTGCGGCGCCGGCTCGACGCGCAGCCCGACGGTGGCCAGGAACGGGTTGCCGCCCTCGTCGATGATCTCGACCGCCTCGCCGGTGCCGGCCGGTCGCTCGACGTAGATCGTGGTCGTCTCCCGGAACGCGGCCTCGACGCCGAAGTCGTCGGCCAGCGTCGCCTGGATGACCTCCTTCTGGACCTCCCCGTAGAGCGAGACGACCTCGCCGTCGCGCAGGTCGATCAGCGGGTCCTGCTCGGCGAGCCGCTCGAGCGCGACGTGCAGGCGGCCGCGGTCCTCGGGATGAACGGGCTCGACGACGGTCTCCAGCGTGGGAGGTGCGAACTGCTCGGCGGGCGCCCGGTGCGGCGTGCCGATGGCGTCGCCGATGCGGATGCCCTCCAGCCCCCACACGCGGGCGATGCGCCCGGCCTCGACCGCCCCCGCGTCCTCGTCGCCGAACACGCGCAGCGCCGTCACCTTGCGGCCGTCGGGCAGCCGGTCGCGGACGCGCAGCGTCCCGCCGTGCATGCGCACGTAGGCCGCGCCGCGCTCGATCTTGAACACCGTGCCCGACGTCGGGTCCTCCGGATCTCCGCCGGAGGCCGGCAGCAGCTCGCGCAGCCCGCGCGTGAGCTCGGCGACGCCGTCCCCGGTGATCGCGGAGCCGAAGAACACGGGGTGGGCGAGCCCGCGCGCGGTCTGGTCGGCCAGCGCCTCGCGCCGGCGCTCGGCGGTCAGCGTTCCCTCGACGTAGGCGGCGAGCAGCGCGTCGTCGTTGGCGGTCAGCACGTCGGCCATCCGTTCGGGCGGCGCGGCGGCCGGCGTGAGCTTCTCGGCGATCGCGCGCAGCGTCCGCTCGGCGTCCGCCTCCCGGCGGTCGAGCTTGTTCACGAAGAACAGCGTCGGGATCCCCAGCCGCACGAGCGCGCGCATCAGCACGCGCGTCTGCGCCTGCACGCCCTCGACGCCCGACACGACCAGCACCGCGCCGTCGAGCACGCTCAGCACGCGCTCCACCTCGGCGATGAAGTCCGGGTGCCCGGGGGTGTCGATCAGGTTGACGGTCGTGTCCGCGATCGCGAACGAGACGACCGCAGACTTGATCGTGATCCCGCGCCGGCGCTCCAGCGCCAGGGTGTCGGTCTGGGTGCTGCCGTCATCGACGCTCCCGACCTCGTCTATGACTCCGGCCGCGTGGAGCAGCCGCTCTGTGAGGGATGTCTTACCGGCGTCGACGTGCGCCAGGATCCCCAGGTTCAACGTACGCACTGCGCGTCATGTCCTCCGTGCCTCTCGTGATGGTGTGGACAGACATGGATGGGCGCATGCGTTCAGTGCAGCAGACGACCGGGTTCGAACCCCTCCTTCACTGACCCCACGGCTGGTTGCTGTGCCGCCGCGCCTCGGCGGCGTTGCGCGCGGCGATCCGCTCGGCCACGCGCGGGTCGTCCCGCTCGCGGCGCATCTGCGCCTCCGTCTCGCGCTCGGACTTCGCGGCGCGGCGCTCGTCCTTCGGCAGCCGCGCGTCCCGGAGCACCTGCATCAACGACCTCATCGGACCCTCCTTTGACGCTTGGGCAACGCTACACCCGTGCGTCAAGTCGGGTTCGTCTTATTCGCGCTCGGCGGTGGAGAACGGCAGCGCCTCGAAGAGCATCATCGCGAGCCCGACGTCCTCGAGCTGGACCTCCTCGCCGGCCTCCACGCGCTCCGTGAGGTCGCGCTCGATCGCCTCGACCTCGGCCTGCAGCGCGCCGACCGCGTCGCACAGGCGTTCCCAGCCGCGCTTGTCGAGTCTCAGCGCGGTGCGCGTGATGTGCGCGTCCGGGCGGTCGAAGCCCCCGGCCGCGTTGGAGCGGCGCGCGTAGTCGTAGATCTGCAGCAGGACCGCGTCGACCATCGCCTGCTTGGCCATGGGCGCGGTGTCGTCCCATTCCTCGGGGGACATCACCGCGCGCGCGACCGCGCGATAGTGGCGCTGCGTCGCGCCGCGCACGCGGGTCTCGCGCTCCAGCTGGATCAGCCCCAGCCGGTGCAGCGTACGCACGTGGTAGGCGACGACGCCGATGTCCGCCTTGAGCAGGCGCGACAACTCGAGCGGGCTGGCCGTGCGCTCCTCCAGGACGGCGAGGATGCGCACGCGCAGGGGATGGCTGAGCGCCCGCGCGTAGCGGGGGTCGCCGGTGCCCTGGCCCGGGATGTTCAGTTGATCGTGCTTGACCATGTGGGGAGCGCCGCGGGGCGATCTTGACGTTCTGCGCGGCCGGATGCGCCGACGTGTTGCGCGGTCGGTCAGAGGCAACGGTCATCGATCGATCCCCCACCAGCGCGCGTCGCTCTACGACCGTTCTACGGTGTGCCATGGCACCACGGGTCGGACCTGTCCGAACGACGGAGACACCAGGCGAATGATCGAAACGGACCCCACCTGGCACCAGTTCGGCTGCGAGATCAGGCCCGAGCGTGATGCTGTCCGAGTGCTCCCCCAGGGTGAGCTCGACCTCGCCAGCGCCGACGTCGTGCGGACCCACATCGCGGAGCTGCTGGACGCGGGGTTCCAGCGCATCGTCCTCGACCTGCGCGGCATCGTTTTCCTCGACTCGACGGGGCTCCGGCTGATCCTCGAGTCGCGGTCCGCGGCCCGCGAGGCCGGTGCCGAGCTCACCGTCGCGCCCGGCCCGCCCGCGGTCCAGCGGGTCTTCGAGCTCACCTGCACCGCCGAGCTGATCTTCGAGGACCACCGCGGCTGAGCGACTCCTGGCACGGCGCGCCCTCCTGGCGAACTTGCCAGGCCAGGCAAATCCGTCCGGCAGTGTGCCCAGCGCCAACACCAGCATGGAAGCTGACCTCGACCAACGCTGTACGAGCAGCCCTAGACGAGAAGCGGTTGTGCTGCTCGTCGGAGGTGGCGCGTTACCGCTCGTGAGACCGGGGCGCCCGCTCTCGGCGGACGCCCCGGGGACGAGCTAGACAGCGGTGTGGATGCCGCGGCGGCGGCGCAGCCAGCGCTGGTGCGCGGCGACGTAGGCCACAGCGGTCAGGGCAGCCGCGACGACGAGCGCGATCGGCACCCAGTCGACGCCGGTGGAGGCCGCGGGGGCGGCCGGCCGGGCGATCGGCTCCGGGTTGCCGTACGACCCGTAGTAGCGCTCCTGGGCGGTCGCGATCTCGTGCGCGGTCGGGAACTCCGGCTGCTGGCGGCTGTCGGCGCCGCGCAGGTCCTGGGCCGGGGCCGAGGTCGTCCCGGCGAGGCTCGAGGTGCGGGCGTCGGCGCCGCGCAGGTCCTGCGCCGGGATGGCGACGGCCGTGCCGGCCAGCGAGGCCAGCAGGACGAGCGTGGTCGCCGCGATCTTGGTGTGGCGGGTGAGCATGGGGCAGCTCCTCCGGTTGGGTGATTGGGGGACGATCGGCAGCCTGCGCCCGCCCGGTCTACGCACGCTCTCGCCCCGGTCACCGCCCGCGTAGACCGGACGTGCAGACCGCGCGTAGACCACTGCGGCAATATGTGCGCGGATGGCGAGCTACCTGGTCACGGGAGCGCTGGGCGCGATCGGCGCCTGGACGGTCCGTTCCCTGCTGGACCGCGGCCATCCCGTGGTCACCTACGACCTCGGCGGCAGCGACCACCGCCTGCGCCTCGCGCTCGGCGACGACGAGCTGGAGGCGCTCCCGCGGGTGGACGGCGACGTGACCGACCTCGCGCAGCTCGAGCAGGTGCTCGGCGAGCACGACGTCACCAACGTGATCCACCTGGCGGCGCTGCAGGTGCCGTTCGTGCGCGAGGACCCGGTGGCCGGCGCGCGCGTGAACGTCACCGGGACCGTCAACGTGCTCGAGGCGGTGCGCCGCCGCGGCGACGGCATGGGCCCGGTCGTCTACGCGTCCTCGATCGCGGCGACGGCGGCACCCGGCGAGCACCCGAGCACCCTCTACGGCGTCTTCAAGCTCGCCAACGAGGGCACGGCCGAGCGCTACGCGGCCGACTACGGCGTGCCGTCGGTGGGCCTGCGCCCCCACACCATCTACGGCCCCGGGCGCGACCAGGGGCTGACCTCGGCGCCGACCGCCGCGATGGTGGCCGCCGCCGAAGGGCGCGAGTACGAGATCCCGTTCGGCGGCTCGCTGCAGCTGCAGTACTCCGCCGACGCGGGGGAGGCCTTCGTACGCGCGAGCGAGGCGCCGGTCCAGGGCGCCTCGGTGCACCATCTCGACGGGCCGCTGGCCAGCGTGGAGGAGATCGTCGCGGCGATCGAGCGGGCTGCGCCCGAGGCGGCCGGTCGCATCACCCACGCGCAGGACCCGCTGCCGTTCCCGGCCGAGGTCGACTCGAGCTCGTTCACCGAGCTCGTCGGCGGGCCCGTCTCGCGGCCGCTCGAGGAGGGCGTCGCCGAGGCCATCGCGCGCTTCCGGCCGTGACGCCCGTCCTCACCTGGCTCGGACAGGCGAGCTTCCTGGTCGAGGCGCCCGGGGCGCGGCTGCTGATCGACCCGTTCTTCTCCGAGCACGAGAACCGCCTCGTCCCGCCGCCGCCGCTCGACCCCTACGCCAAGGGCATCGACCGCGTGCTCGTCACCCACGAGCACCTCGACCACCTCGACCCAGCGTCGCTGGCCGCGATCGGCGCCGACGTGATCGCGCCCGAGCCGCTGCGCAGCATGGTCGAGCAGCCGTTCACGGGAGTGAAGCCCGGCGATGAACTGGCGATCCCGGGCGGCACGCTGCGCGTCGTGCCTGCCGTCCACGCGGTGCACCCCGACGACGGCTACTCGGAGGGAGGCGACCCGCCGCGGTTCGCCGGCTACGTGCTCGATCTCGACGGCGTGGCGATCTACCACTCGGGCGACACGATCGCCGACCAGCGCGTGCTCGACGGGCTGGAGGGCGTGCGCGTCGACGTCGCGCTGCTGCCGGTCAACGGGCGCACCTTCTTCCGCGAGCGCCGCGACCTGGCCGGCAACCTCGACGCCCGCGACGCCGTCGCGCTCGCGGTGCACTGCGGCGCGAGCATCCTCGTCCCGATCCACTGGGACCTGTTCGAGGGCAACACGGAGCGCGCGGGCGCCGCCGCCGACGCGGCGGCCGAGACCGGCGCGCCGCTGCACGTGATGACGCTCAGCCGCGAGCGCCCGTGGGCTGTGGCGCTGCCCCGCTGAGCAGCACGGCGCCGTCGGAAGCCGACGCCACCCAGGCGCCGTAGCGCGCGAACACGCCACCCGGGAAGCGCGGCTCGGGCGGGCTCCAGTCCTCCATCCGCCGTGCCAGCTCGTCCTCGCCGACGTCGACGTCCAGCCGGCCCTCGTCGATGTCGATGGTGATCACGTCGCCGTCGCGCACGGCCGCCAGCGGGCCGCCGCGCGCGGCCTCGGGGGCGACGTGGCCGACCATCAGCCCGCGCGTGGCGCCCGAGAAGCGCCCGTCGGTGACGAGCGCGACCGACTCGCCGAGCCCGGCGCCGACCACCGAGGCCGTCAGCGAGAGCATCTCGCGCATGCCGGGGCCGCCGGACGGGCCCTCGTAGCGGACGACGAGGACCGAGCCCTCCTCGATCTCGCCACCGCGGACGGCGTCGATGCAGGACTGCTCGTCGTCGAACACGCGCGCCGGCCCGGACTGCACGCGGCGCTCGGTGCCGGCGAGCTTGAGCACGCAGCCTTCCGGGGCGAGGTCGCCGTGCAGCGCGTACAGCGACCCCCGCGGCTTGAACGCGCCGATCACCTCGCCGTCGGGCTCGGGCGCGTCCGCGCTGGCCTCGGCGAGCGTGCGGCCGTCGACGGTCGGGGCGTCGCCGTCGACGTGGCCGCCGCGGATCAGCTCGCGTGCCAGCGCCGCGGTCCCGCCCGCCTTGTGCAGGTCCTCCGCCACCCAGCGCCCTCCGGGGACGAGGTCGGCGATCACCGGCGTGCGCGCGCTGATCTCCGCCAGCTCGTCGAGCTCCAGCGGCACGCCCGCCTCGCGCGCGATGGCCAGCAGGTGCAGGAACGTGTTGGTCGAGCCGCCGCTCGCCACGGCGCCGGCCATCGCGTTCTCCAGCGCGCGCCGGTCGATCAGGCTGCGGGCCGTGACGCCGCTGCGCGCGAGCGACACGGCGAGCGTGCCGGCGCGGCCGGCGGCGGCGTCCTTCTCCTCCTCGTAGGCGGCGGGGATCATCCCGTCGCCGAGCACGCCGAGGCCGAGCATGTCGACGACCACGGCCATCGTGTTGGCGGTGAAGTTGCCGGCGCAGTAGCCGGCGCCGGGGCACGATGAGCGCTCGATCCCGTCGAGCTCCTCGCGCGTGATCCGGCCGCGCCCGTGCGCGCCGACCGCCTCCCACACGTCCTGGATGGTCAGCGTCCGGTCGCCGAGGTGGCCGGCCAGCATCGGGCCGCCCGAGAGCACGACGGCCGGCTTGTCGATGCGCGCCAGCGCCATCAGCGCGGCCGGCACGGTCTTGTCGCAGCCGACGATGCAGATCAGCGCGTCGAAGTCGTGCGCGTAGGACATCAGCTCGATCGAGTCGGCGATCACCTCGCGCGATACGAGCGACGCGCGCATGCCCGGCGTCCCCTGCGTCTGGTTGTCGGACACCGCGATGGTGTTGAACTCCATCGGCACGCCGCCGGCGGCGGCGATCGCCTCGGCGGCCCGCTGCGCGAGCCGCCGGTGGTTGAGGTTGCACGGCATCGTCTGCGTCCACGTCGAGGCGATCCCGACGATCGGCCCGCCGAGCCGGTCGGGGTCGATGCCCATCGCGCGGAAGTGCGAGCGCGCTCCCGCGCGCTCGGCGCCGGTGCGCAGCGCCTCACGCGCGCGTGCACTCGCGTCTCCCATGCCCGCGAGCCTAGAGATCCGCGCGACCGCGCGGCCGTCCGCGGCGGGACGGTGACGATCAGGCGATGGTGAGCAAAGGCCCTGGCATCGGCGTTCGCCGATGCCAGGCTCAGTCGGCGGGGTGGTACGCGACCGAGCCGTCCGGCTTCGGCTCGCGGCGCAGGCGGCCGGCGGCGGCCAGGCGAGAGGTGGCGCTGTAGACGACGCCGCGCGAGATGCCGGTGGCGTCGGCGATCTCGCCCGCCGTCGCCCCCGGGGTGGAGGCGACGTGCTCGAGGATCGCGGTCAGGTTGCTCCCGCGTGCAGCGCGCTTGCGGCCGCGCAGCATCCCGCGGGCGGCGGCCGAGCGGGGCTGCTCGTCGCGCAGCGCGCCGAGCGCCTGCCGCAGGCGACGGCGTTCCCGCTCCAGCTCCTCGAAGGGCTTCAGCTGCTCTTCGATCTCCCTCAGGCGGCGTTCGATGAACTCCGCCACCTCACCGGTCGCCGTCGCTGTCATCCCGGCGATGCTAACTCGCGAAATCCTCCGTGACGGCGCGAGTTGGTGAGTTACGTTCAGCATTCTCGCGGTGATCCGAGCTGTACGGACCGCTGAACGGAAGCGCCTCGAAGAGCATCATCACCAGTCCGACGTTCTCGAGCTCGTCGGCCTTGCCCTCGGCGTGGCGCGTCTTGACGTCCTCCTCGATCTCCGCGACCTCGCGCAGCGCGTCCATGAGCACAGCGGCGAGGCGGTCCCAGCCCTCGCGGTCCAGCCGGAGCGCGGTCCGCGTGACGTGCGCGTCGCCGCGATCGAAGCCGCCGGCGGCGGCGGAGTTGCGCGCGTAGTCGTTGATCTGCTGGAGGGTGGCGTCGATCAGCGCCTGCTTGGCCACCGGAGGCGCCTTCGCCCACGCCTCGTCGGAGATGCGCGGGCGCTCCTTGGCGCGGTAGTGGCGCTGGGTGGCGCCGCGGACCTTGGTCTCGCGCTCGAGCTGGATCAGCCCGAGCTTGTGCAGCGTCCGCACGTGGTACGACACGACGCCGAGCTCGGCCCGGAGGATGCGCGAGAGCTCGAGCGGGCTCGACACCCGTTCCTCGAGGATCGCGAGGATGCGCACCCGCAGCGGGTGGCTCAGCGCCTTCACGTAGCGAGGATCGCTGATGTTCTCGATTGGACGGGTCAGGGCTGGTCCTCCATCAACTGCCGAAGCCGGGATCGTGCGCGATGCAACCGGATCTTGACGGTTCCCTCGGGCATCCGGAGGCTCGGCCGCGATCTCGTGCACCGGGATGTCCGCCCACACCTGCATGAACAAGAGCCTGCGGTCGAGCGGTGACAGCAACATGAGCAACTGCCTGACATAGGCGGCTGTCTCAGCGTCAGGAGCATGACAGGACAATCGGTCGGAAGCACCAGACAATTCGTCCAAAGAGCTCTCGCTGCGTCGTGACGCCAGTCGCACTGCCTCATTGAACGCGATGCGTCGTAGCCAGGGTCCGGGGCGCCCTGGATCTCGGCACTGGTCACGCTGACGCCAGGCGCGGACGACGGCCTCCTGGGCGGCGTCCTCGGCCGCCTGCCCGGGGCCGAGCACGCGCGTGCTCTCCCGCAGGCAGAGGGTGCGGGCGTTACCCCAATCCCACGCTGCAGAGCGGCGCGGCTCGACTTGAAGAGCGTCCATGCGCCAAACGGGGAGGGAGTGAAACCGGACTCGTGCCGGCCCGGGTCAGGGGTGCATGACTGCGATCGATGCCAGCGCCACCCGCACGTACGACCGACTCGCTCCCGCCTACGCATGCCTCGCCGCAGGCTATGACCACGAGCGCTGGCTGGCAACGCTGCTGGGTATCGCACATGAGGCCGGGCAGCGTGGCGCGCGGGCGCTCGACGTGGGCTGCGGGACGGGCGCCACCACCGCGCCGCTGGTGGGCGCCGGCTTCGAGGTGACCGGCGTCGACCGGTCGAGCGGGATGCTCGACATCGCGAGGCAGCGGCTCGGCGAGCGACGCGCGGTTCGTCGAGGCGGACATGCGCACGCTGCCCAGGCTGGGGGCGTTCGACCTCGTGATGTGCGTGGACGACGCGCTCAACCACCTCCTCACGCCCGCCGACCTGCGGGATGCGATCGCGTCGCTGGCGCGCAACCTCGCGCCGCGCGGCGTGGTCGTGTTCGACCTCAACACGCTGTCGACGCTGCGGTCCGTCTTCTCGGCCGACTCCTCCTCGGCCGACGGCTCGGCCGTGGTGCTCTGGCGCGGTCTCGGCGATCCGGCGCTCCCGCCGGGCGGCGTCACGCGGGCTGAGCTGACCGTGTTCGAGCTGGGGGAGGGGCGCAGCGAGCAGGTCGAGCGCCTGGCGATCGTGGAGCGCCATCACCCGCTCGAGGAGGTGCTGCAGACCTTGTGGACGTGCGGCCTGGAGCCGGCGCGGGTGCTCGGCCAGCACCGGGGCGCCCGGCTCGACGGCGAGCCGCCCGACGAGAGCGTCCACCACAAGTTCGTCGTCGTCGCGCGCCGCCCCGTGGGTCTCTCCGCGTGGGCGCGCGCGCACGGAATGGAAGGAGGTGTCTGGTGATGCGCATCGTCGGCCCGTAACAAGGGCGCGGGCGCCGCACCGGAAAAACGGGCGGCGCCCGCCCCTCACCATGCGCTATAAGCAAGCGGGATGCCGCAGTTCGCCAGGGGTGCATGGCATGCCGGCACCCTCGCGGGCGCGGGCGTACAGGACGGACGGGTCCTCGTCGTCGACGACGACGAGTCGATGCGGCGCCTGATCGCCCGCATGGTCACGGACGCCGGGCACACCGCCGAGACGGCAGCCGACGCCGCGCAGGCGCGGCGCGCGCTGGCCTCGGACGACTTCTCCCTGGTCATCTGCGACCTCAACATGCCGGGCGAGTCCGGTCGGGAGTTGCTGCGCTGGATCCGCGGGGAGTACCGCGACGTGGCGATCCTGGTGGCGACCGGGACCGACGACCGCGCGATCGCGGACGCCGTGCTCGCCTCCGGGGCCTACGGGTACCTGGTCAAGCCGTTCAAGCGCAACGAGGTGGCGATCAACGTCGCCAACGCGCTGCGCCGCCGCCGCCTGGAGATCGAGAACCGCGACAACCGCATGCTGCTCGAGCAGCGCGTCGCCGAGCGCACCGCGGAGCTTCAGCAGGCGGTCTGGCGCCTGGAGAAGGCGCGCCTGGAGATCGCGCGCTCGCGCGAGGAGGCGATCAACCGGCTCGTGCTGGCGATCGACTTCCGCTCCCGCGAGACCGGCGGCCACGTCCAGCGGATCGGCCGCGCCGCGGGCCTGGTGGCGGCGCGGCTCGGGCTCGACGAGGCGCACTGCGAGATGATCCGGACCGCGTCGCCGCTGCACGACGTGGGCAAGATCGGCATCCCCGACACCGTCCTGCTCAAGCCCGCCCCGCTGAGCCCGGAGGAGCGCATCCAGATCGAGGCGCACGCCGAGATCGGCTACAAGCTGCTCCGCGGGGATGGCAGCGACCTGCTCGATCTCGCCGCCGAGATCGCGTGGACCCATCACGAGCGCATCGACGGGACGGGCTATCCGCGCGGGCTGTCCGGCGACGCGATTCCGATCGGCGGCCGCATCACCGCCGTCGCCGACGTCTTCGACGCGCTGACCAACCACCGCGTCTACCGGCCGGCGTTGTCGGTCGAGGACGCGCTGGCGATCATGCGCCCGGGCCGCGGGACGCACTTCGACGCCGACGTGCTGGCCGCGTTCGAGGCCTCGCTCGGCGAGTTGCTCTAACTACTGCTCGTCGTCGAGCGACTTCGGGTCGGCGATCAGGAAGACCCCGGTGATGATGAAGGTGAACAGCGCCAGCAGGCCGAGGACGCGCGTCACCGGATGCTCGAAGCCCACCATCAGCACGAGGCCGACGACGAACGAGGAGAGCATGAGCGCGATGCCCTTCATCGGCGTGGGTCGAAGCGCTGGTCGAGGGGCTCGAACTGCTGGTCGAGCGTGCCGCGGAGCACGAGCCTGTAGAGCAGCCACAGGGATGGCACGAGGACGATCGCGCCGATGCCGATGCCGACGAGCACCGCCGAGAGCGTCGCGTTGCTCGCCGCCGCCTCGTCGAGCGTGAGGTCGGGCGGGAGGAAGTACGGACTCTGCGCGAACGCCCACCCGACCGTCATGGCGCCGACGGCGGCCGCGGCGGTGTAGCGCGCCGGCCGATGGCGCCCGCGCCACACGAGCGCCAGCGTGGCGAGCCCGGCCAGCCCGGAGCCGAGCACGCACACCAGGCCGGCGCCGGAGGTCAGCCCGTCGAACAGGGCGCGCGCGTCGTCGCGCACCACGATCAGGCCCGCGAGCGCGAGGACCCCGCTCGCGGCTCCGGAGACGAGCGCCCGTGTGCGGAACGCGTTGACGAGGTCCGGCTGACCCGCGCGCTGCGAGTCGGCCGCCAGGAACACTGCCGCGAGGTGGGCGCCGGTCAGCACGCCGAGGACGCCGACGAGCACCGAGGTCGGATTCAGCCACGAGCTCCACGGGTCGCCCGCCGCGTTGCCCACCTCCACCCGCCCGGACGCCACTCCGCCGAGCACCGCGCCGAAGCAGAACGGGATCAGCACCGAGGAGGAGGCGAACAGCGCACCCAGGAAGCGCGCCTCGCGGATCGTGCCCGCCTCGCCGCGCAGCGCGAACGCGGCGCCGCGGAAGATGATCCCGATCGCGCCGAGGAACAGCGGCACGTACTCCGTCGAGAAGATCGACCCGAACGCGACCGGGAACGCCGTCCACAGGATCACCAGCACGAAGATCAGCCACACGTGGTTGGCCTCCCACACCGGGCTCATCGAGCGCTGGATCATCCCGCGGATCCGCCCGCCGCGGACGTCTCCTCCCGCCGTGAGGTCCCAGAAGCCGCCGCCGAAGTCGGCGCTGCCGAGGACCGCGTAGGCCGTCACGCCGAGCATGAGCAGCGCGAGGCACAGCTCGGGGAGCATCACTCGACCTCCTCGGACACCGGCTTGCTCGCGAGCCGGCGCAGCAGCCACACCACCGCGGCCGCGAGGGCGATGTAGGTGGCGACGAGGAAGGCGTAGCCGATCTCGAGCCCGTCGGCCGAGGTGACGGCCTGCTCGGTGCGCATCACCTCGTAGACGATCCACGGCTGCCGTCCCACCTCGGTGGTGATCCAGCCGGAGATCAGCGCGACCACCGACAGCGGGCCCGCCGCCATCACCGCCCGGAAGAACCACCGCGAGCGCGGGAGCCGGCGCTTGCGCAGCCACGTGACGAAGAAGACGGTGCCGAGCAGCGCGAGCCCGGTGCCGATCCCGACCATCGTCTGGAACGCGAACCGCACGACGTTGACCGGCGGGCGATCCTCCGGCGGCACCGAGTCCAAGCCCGTCACGCGCGCGTTCGGGTCGTGGTAGGCGAGCAGCGAGAGCATCTTCGGCACCTGGATGCCCCAGCGCACCTTCTGCTCCTGCTCGTCGAAGACGCCGCCGATCGTGAACGGCGCGCCGTCCTGGGTGTGGGCGAGGCCCTCGAAGGCGGCGAGCTTGACCGGCTGCTCCTTGGCCACCGTGCGCCCCGCCCAGTCGCCGACGATCACCTGCACCGGCGCGGCCAGGCAGGCGAACGAGAGCGCCACGACGAGCGCGGTGCGGTGGTAGCGGTCGCGGCGGCCCTTCAGCCACGCGTACGCGTAGACCCCGGAGACGATGAACCCGGCCACGATGTAGCCGGCCAGGTACATGTGGATCAGCTCGTGCCACATGTTGGTGTTGATCAGCGCGTCCCACGGGCGCGGGTTCACGACCTTGCCGTCGACGATGTCGAACCCCTCGGGGTTGTTCATCCAGCCGTTGACGGCGATCACGTTGAACGAGCCGGCGAACCCCGAGAGCACGATCGGGATGCCGGTCAGGAAGTGCGCGCGGGAGCTCAGGCGGCCCCAGCCGTAGACGTAGATGGCCATGAAGATGGCCTCCACGAAGAACGAGATGCCCTCCAGCCCGAAGGCGATCCCGAACACCTCGCCGAAGCTCGCCATGAACTCCGGCCACAGCAGCCCGAACTCGAACGACAGGATCGTGCCGGTCACGACGCCGACGGCGAACAGCGTCAGCGCGACCTTCGACCAGCGCTTGGCGAGCGCCTTGTACGTCGTGTTGCCGGTGCGCAGGTAGAGCCCCTCGACGAACAGGAACATCGCGGGGAAGGCGATCCCGAAGCACACGAGCGGGATGTGCACGCCGAGCGACAGCGCCTGCATCTGGCGCGCTTCGAGCATGTCGGGCTGCGGGCCGCCGCCCAGCGTCTCGACGACTTGCTGTGCGAACAGGGCGGTCATCGGACCGACGAGGCTACGCTCCGGCTGTGAAAGCTGCGGTCCTGCACGAGCACGGCGAGACGCCGGCCTACGGCGACTTCGACGATCCCGTCGCGGGGGAGGGGCAGGTCCTCGTCGACGTGCGTGCGGCGGCGATGCACCATCTCGACCTCCACAAGGCGACCGGCACCTTCTACACGGGACCGCCGCCGCTCCCGTCAGTCGTGGGGACCGACGGGATCGGCGTGCTCGAGGACGGCCGCCGCGTCTACTTCGACGCGCCGGTGGTGCCGTACGGCTCGATGGCCGAGCGCGCCGTGGCCTCCGACGACGCGCTGTTCGACATCGACGACGGGATCGACGACGCGACGGCCGCCGCGCTGGGCAACAGCGGCGTCGGCGCGTGGGTGGCCGTGGCCTGGCGCTCGCGTCTGCGCCCGGGGGAGACCGTGCTCGTGCTCGGCGCCACCGGCGCCGTCGGCTCGATCGCCGTGCAGGCCGCGAAGCAGCTCGGCGCGGGCCGCGTCGTGGCGGCCGCGCTCGCCGACGATCGCCTCACCCGGATGCTGGAGCGCGGCGCCGACGCGATCGTCGAGCTGGACCGCGTCGACGATCTCCCGGAGGCCATCCGCGAGGCGTGCGGCGGCGGGGTCGACGTCACGATCGACACGCTGTGGGGCGATCCCGCGATGGCCGCCATCAAAGCCGCGAACCGGTGGGCGCGCCACGTCCAGATCGGGCAGCTCGCCGGCCTGGAGATCTCGCTCCCCGCGCCCGCCCTGCGCTCGGTCTCGCTGGACCTGCTCGGCTTCTCGATCGCCCACCCGCCCGCCGACGTCAAGCGCGAGGGCTTCCTCGAGCTCACCGGGCGCGTGGCGCGCGGCGAGATCGCGGTCGACCTCGAGACCTTCCCGCTCGCCGACATCGCCACCGCCTGGGATCGCCAGCGGCACGCCGCGGGCGGTCCGAAGCTCGTACTGCTGCCTTGACGCGCGGCCCCGGGCGGTGGAGAGTCCGGGCCAGCCGAGGGAGAGGAGCCCACGTTGAGCGGAATCGAGGCCGGCCGTCCGGTCGTGTTGCGCGGAGGCACCGTGCTGACCATGAACGACGCCCACGACGTCCTGCGCGACGCCGACGTGCTGGTGGTCGGCGAGGAGATCGCGGGGGTCGGCCCCGAGCTGGAGGCGCCCGAGGGCGCCTACGAGATCGACGCGTCCGGCGGCATCGTGATGCCGGGCATGGTCGACACCCACCGCCACATGTGGCAGACCGCGCTGCGCGGCTACGGCGCGGACTGGACGCTGGCCCAGTACTTCGTGTTCTTCTACCTCGAGTACGGGAAGATCTTCCGCCCGCAGGACATCTACGCGGGCAACCTCGTCTCCGCGCTGGAGTCGCTCGAGGCCGGCGTCACCACCACGGTCGACTGGTCGCACGGGCTGCAGACCGTCGACCACGCGGACGCCGCCGTCGACGCGCTGCAGGAGGTCCCCGGCCGGTTCGTGCTCGCCTACGGGAACATCCAGCAGGGGCCGTGGGAGTGGGCCACCTCGAAGGACTTCCGCTCGTTCGTCGAGCGCCGCTTCGGCACCCGTAACGACATGCTCGGCTTCCAGATGGCCTTCGACGTCACGGGCGACCCCGAGTTCCCCGAGCGCCAGGCGTTCGAGGTCGCGCGCGAGCTCGGCGTGCCGGTCACCACCCACGCCGGCGTGTGGGGCGCGACCAACGACGACGGGATCCGGCTCATGCACGAGCACGGGTTCATGGCGCCCGGGAACATCTACGTCCACGCGGCGACGCTCGAGGACGACTCCTACCACCGGATCGCCGCCACCGGCGGCTCGGTCTCGGTCTCCACGGAGAGCGAGCAGAGCGCCGGCCAGGGCTACCCGCCGACCTGGCGGCTGCGCAAGCACGACATCCCGGTCTCGCTCTCGATGGACACCAGCGTGTGGTGGAGCGGCGACCTGTTCTGCGCGATGCGCTCCACGCTCGGCGCCGACCGCTCGCGCGAGCACCTCGAGGCCCACGCCAAGCAGGAGACCGTCACCAACCACTTCCTGCGCGCCGAGCAGGTCGTCGACTGGTCGACCCGCGGCGGCAGCAAGGCGCTCGGGATGGACGCGCTGATCGGGTCGCTGGAGCCGGGCAAGAAGGCCGACGTCGTGCTGGTCAAGAACGACGACTCGCCGGTCATGTTCCCGCTGCTGCACCCGTACGGGCACGTCGCCTTCCAGGTGCAGCGCGGCGACGTCCACACCGTGCTCGTCAACGGCCGCGTCGTCAAGCACGAGGGCAAGCTCGTCGGCGCGGACCTCGCGCGGGCGCGCCGCGTCGTGGACGAGACCGTCGAGTTCGCCATGCGGACGCTCGGCGACGACCCGTGGGTCAACGGGATGCACCCCGAGATCCCCGAGGCGAAGATCCTCGAGAACCCCTACCAGTACACGCAGTGGGACGCGGGGGCAGCGCAGTGGAAACCCTCGTAGACCGGGAGTAGACCGGCGGCGGTCACCGTCTGGCCATGCAGATCCGCGTCTTGGGACATCTGGAGGCCAACGTCGGTGATCGCGCGGTCCCGCTGGGCGGCGCCAAGCAGCGCGCCGTCCTCGCGATGCTCGGACTGGAGGCCGGTCACGCCGTCACGGCCGACCGCCTGATCGAGGGCCTGTGGGGCGAGGAGCCGCCGGCCAGCGCGGCGAAGATGGTCCAGAACTACGTCTGGCGTCTGCGCCGCGCGCTGGACGGCGAGGACGGCGCCGAGATCGTCACCCGCGGGCGCGCGTACGAGCTGTGCATCGACCGCGAGCTCGTGGACGCCTGGCGGCTGGAGCGGCTCGTCTCGGAGGCCGTGCGGGCGGCCGAGGCGGGGGAGCCGGCGAGCGCGGCACGCGAGGCGCTCGCGCTGTTCCGCGGCGACCCGCTGGCCGACGTCGCCGACGAGCCGTTCGCCGGCGCCGAGATCCGCCGCCTCGAGGAGCTGCGCCGCACCGCCGCCGAGCTGGCCGTCGAGGCCGATCTGGCGGCCGGCCACCATCAGGAGCTGGTCGCGGAGATCGACGCGCTGCTCGCCGAGGACCCGCTGCGCGAGCGCCTGCACGCGCTGCGCATGCTCGCGCTGTACCGGTGCGGTCGCCAGGCCGCGGCGCTCGAGGCCTATCGCGAGGCGCGCGCCACGCTCGTCGAGTCGGTCGGCGTCGAGCCGTCGGCCGAGCTGCGCCGCCTGCACGAGGCGATCCTGCGCCAGGACCCCTCGCTCGACGTGGAGCCGGCGGCCGCCGAGCTCCCGCGCGAGCTCGACGCCGCGGCCTCGCCGCCGCTGATCGGCCGCGACGGCGAGCTGGACCGCCTCCGTGCCCGCTGGCGGCGCGCCGCCGAGGGCGCCGGCGCGCTGGTCACGCTGGTGGGCGCCTACGGGATGGGCAAGACGCGCGTCGCCGCCGAGCTCGCCGCCGAGGCGCACCGGGAGGGTGCGACCGTGATCTACGCCGCAGGCACCGGGGCGCCCGAGGCCGCGCTGGCGGCGCTCGCCCGGCTGCGCGCGTCGCCGCGCCGGACGCTCGTCGTCGTCGACGACGCCGACCGGGCGCCCGTCGAGGTCCGCCTGGCGCTGCGCGACCTCGGCGCCGGCCTCGCGCACCTGCCCGCGCTGGTGGTCGCCACCGGCCAGGAGGTCGCCGCGCTCGGGCGCCTCGAGCCTCGCGAGACGGTCGTCCTCGAAGCGCTCGGCGCGCACGCCGTCCGCGCGATCGCGGGGCTGTACGCGCCCGCGGGCGAGGAGGCGCCGCTGGACGCGCTGCTCGCCTCCAGCGTCGGGGTCCCGCGCGCGGTGCACGAGGCGGCGGGGGAGTGGGCGCGCCGCGAGGCCACGCGCCGCGTCGACGACGCGGCGGCCCGGGCCGCCGCCGGGCGGACCGAGGCGCGCACGCTGGAGGCCGAGCTGGCGGGCAGCGTGGTCGAGCTCCAGTCCGCCCGCGAGCGCTCGGCGCTCGCCGCCGGCGACGAGGACGCCGAGCCGGTCGTGTGCCCCTACAAGGGGCTGGCCGCCTACGCGCGCGAGGACGCGCAGTACTTCTTCGGGCGCGAGCGGCTGGTGGCGGAGCTCGTGTCCCGTCTCGTCGGGGCGCCGCTGCTGGCCGTCGTCGGCCCGTCGGGGAGCGGCAAGTCCTCGGTCGTGCGCGCCGGGCTGCTGCCCGCGCTCGCCGGCGGCGTGCTGCCCGGCAGCGAGGGCTGGACGCAGGCGCTGACGCGCCCCGGGTCGGAGCCGCTGCGGGAGCTGCGAAAGGCCACCCGCCGGCTCGCCCGCGAATGGCACGGCGTGCTCGCGGTCGACCAGTTCGAGGAGCTGTTCACCGCCTGCGACGGCGAGGAGCAGCGTGCCGAGTACGTCGCGGCGCTCGTGCGCGCCGCGCGCGACGGCGTCGTGGTGGTGCTGACGGTTCGCGCGGACTTCTACGGGCGGCTGGCCGCTTACCCCGAGCTGTCGAAGCTGGTCGGCGCCAACAACGTGCTCGTCGGCCCGATGTCGCGCGGCGAGCTGCGCCGCGCGATCGAGCGGCCCGCCCAGCGGGCGGGGCTCAACGTCGAGCCCGAGCTGGCGGACGCGCTGCTCGCCGACGTCGAGGGCCAGCCCGGTGCGCTGCCGCTGCTCTCCACCGCGCTGCTCGAGCTGTGGCGCGAGCGCGACGGCCGCCACCTGCGCCTCGCCGCCTACGCGCGCTCCGGCGGCGTGCAGGGCGCGGTGGCGCGGCTGGCCGAGGACGCGTTCCTTGAGCTCGACGTCCGTGAGCGGGAGGTCGCGCGCGACCTGCTGCTGGGGCTGACCGACGAGGACGAGGGCGGCGCGGTGGTGCGGCGCCGGGCGGAGCTGGCCGAGCTGACGCCGGAGGCCTCCGGCGTGGCCTCGCGGCTGGCGGACCGGCGGCTGCTGACGGTCTCCGATGGCGCAGTCGAGGTGGCCCACGAGGCGCTCCTGCGCGAGTGGCCGCGTCTACGCGGCTGGTTGGAGGAGGACGCCAGCGGCCGGCGGCTGCACCGCCGCCTCGCCGATGCCGCGAAGGCGTGGGATGCCGACGGCCGCGACGCGGGCGGCCTCTACCGTGGCGCCGCGCTGGCCGCGGCGCTCGACTGGGCGGCCGTGCACGACGGGCGGCTGACGCCCTCCGAGCGCGACTTCCTGCAGGACAGCCGGCTCGCGAGCGGGCGCGCCCAGCGCCGCCTGCGGCTGGTCCTGGCCGGTGTCGCCGCGATGCTCGTGGTGTCGGTGATCGCGGGCGCGGCCGCGCTGCAACAGGGCTCACGGGCACGCGAGCAGGCGACGGCCGCCGCCGCGCAGCGCCTCGGTGCGCAGGCCCTGACGGTCGACGCGCTCGACCGCTCGCTGCTGCTCGCGCGCGAGGGCGTCGCGCTCGACGACGCGCCGGAGACGCGCGGCAACCTTTTCGCGGCGCTGCTGCGGAGCCCCGCGGTGATCGGCGTGCTGCGCGGCGGCGACCGCGTCGCGGGGGTGGCGCTCAGCCCCGACGAGCGCACGCTCGCCTACGTGACCTCCGGCGGCGTGCTGCGGTTCGCGGACACGAAGACGCGGCGCATGTCGG
Organism: uncultured Solirubrobacteraceae bacterium; assembly: GCA_963723395.1. GTDB lineage: Bacteria > Actinomycetota > Thermoleophilia > Solirubrobacterales > Solirubrobacteraceae > DATFQI01. The sequence goes on from CAVRQL010000023.1 coordinate 473,815, forward strand.
GGTCGCCGGCCACCGTCGCGCAGCTGAGCACCGACGCCGCCTCGCCCGACCTCGTGCGCTATAGCGATGACGGGTCGATGCTCGCGGTCGGCGGCTTCCAGCCGCTGGTCATCGACGCCGCCACCCACCGCATCGTCTCCCGGCCTCCCAGCCCGAGCTACGTGGACAGCGTGCGCTTCTCCTCCGACGGGCGGACCCTGTTCGCCGGGCTCGGCGGCGGCCCCCAGGGCCGAGCGGACATCCGGGCGTTCGCCACCATGACGGGCGGTTCGATCCGCCACCGATTCGGCCCCCGCCCCTCGGGGCCTGCGAGCCTGTTGCCGACGCGCGACGGCGAGCACGTCGTCGCCACCTTCGCCCTGGCGGCGCCCGTCGTCTACGACGCGGACACGCTGCAACCGCTGCGCCGGCTGCCGGGCGTCGCGTCGGCGGCGGCCCTGAGCTCCGACGGGCACACGGTGCTGCTGGGCGCCCGCGACGGCGCCGTCCGCTTCACCGACGTCATCGGCGGCCGGGCCCGCATGGCGGCCGGGCGCCACGAGGGTGCGGTCGTCCAGGCGGCGTTCAGCGGGAACGGCCTCACGGCCGCGACGGCCGGCGAGGACAACCGCATCATCGTGTGGGATCCGCAGGCACGGGCGGCGCGCGAGACGCTCACCGGGCACACCGGGCGCATCACCGGGCTGGCGATCAGCTGGGACGGGCGGACGCTGTACAGCTCGAGCCTCGACGGGACCGTGTTGATCTGGGACCTCGCCGGCGACCGGCGGCTCGGCCGGCCGTTCACGTTCGACGTCCGCGGGCGCCGCGCGGCGCCCGACGGGCTCCTCGCGGTCGCGATCGAGCCCGAATCCCGCGACGCTCGCGGTCGGCGGTCACGACGGCACGATCGGCATCGTCGACCTCGAGAGGCCCGGCGACCGCCAGGCCTTCCGCTTCCTGGATCTGGACCGGGTCACCGCGCTGGCGTTCGTCCCGCATGGCCACGCCCTGATCGCGGGCGGAGAGTCCGGCACGCTCGAGCGGATCGACATGAGCGCGCCGCCGCAGCTGCTGCCGGGACACGCCGGCGGCGCCGCCGTGCAGTCGATCGTCTTCAGCTCCGACGGCCGGCTGATGGCGACGTCGACGTTCGCCGGCGCCGTGCTGCTGTGGAGAATGAAGTCGGGTCGGCCGGCTGGGAAGCCGCGGTCCTACCTCCACCCCGGGCCGATGGAGGGCCGCGTGGCGCTGAGCCCGGACGGTCGCCTGCTGGCCGTCGGCTCGATGGCCGGCGTCGACGTGATCGAAGTCGCCACCCTGCGCCGGATCGCCACGCTGCCGGAGTCGGAGACCGTGTTGGCTGTCGTGGACTTCACGCCCGACGGGCGCTTCCTGATCGGCGGCAGCGAGGACGGCTGGGCGCGTGTGTGGTCTACGCGCACCTGGCGGCCGGTCACCGGCCGGCTCGCGGGACACTCGGCGCCGGTCATCCGGACCTCGCTCAGCCCTGACGGCCGCACGCTGGCGACCGGGAGCCTGGACGGCACCGTGCTCCTGTTCGACCTGCCCACTGAGCGGCCATTGGGAGCGCCGCTGCAGGGCGTCCCGGGACGGCCGCTGGCGCCGCAGTTCACGCCGGACGGCGGCCACCTGCTCGCCGTGACCGACGTCGGTCGCGGCTTCAGCTGGGACCTCCGCCCGTCCTCGTGGGCGCGCCACGCCTGCGCGGTGGCCGGCCGGAAGCTCACCCGGGCCGAGTGGGAGGACACCCTGCCCGGGCGGCCGTACCGCCCGGCGTGTGGTTGAGCTACTCGGCGTCCTTGGGCATCAGCACCCACAGCGGCAGGTACACGAACGGGGTCGTGAGGACGATCCCGACGACCATGGCTACGCGGGCGACGAGGAGATTGACGTTGAAGCGGCGCGCGAGGCCGGCGGTCACGCCGGAGAGCACCCGGCCCTCACGAGGGCGGGTGAGGCCGTTGGTCGCGAAGAACTCGCGGGCGCTCTCGAGGGAGGTCTGCTGGTGATATGCGGTGGCGTTGTTCATGGGAGACAGCATCACTCTGATCAGTGCTGTGCGGCACTGATGGCACCCTGCGTTGTCGGGGTGTCACGAACGGGGGGAGAGGGGTGTGGCTGACCTCAACGTCCAGCGCACCGCGACCGGCGCGATCAGCACCATCACCACCACGCGCAGGCTCTGGACGGCGACGATGAACGTCGTGTCCGCGTGGGCGCCGAACGCGACCGCGAGCACGGCGTACAGGCCGCCGGGGGTGGTGGCCAGGTAGGAGTCGAGCAGCGTGGCGTGGGTGGTCGCGGCCAGCAGCACGGCGAGGCCGAAGCTCGCGATGAGCAGCCCGGCGATCGCGAGCAGCACCGGGATCGTCAGCCGACCGAGCAGCTTCACCGTCTCGACCGTGAAGCGCAGCCCGACCTGGAGGCCGATCAGCGCGAACGCCGTCTGGCCGAGCAGGGCGGGGACCTGGAAGTCGCCGAGCACGCCGCTCAGCACGAGCGCGCCGGTCACGATCATCGGGCCGAGCAGCACGCCGGCTGTGATCTTCAGTCTGGCGGCCGCCCATGCGCCGGAGAGGCCGAGCGCCGCGGTCGCCGGCCACTCCCACCACTCGCCGAGCGTGCTCGTGCCGGGGATGTCCCCGGGGCCTTGCGTGCCGCCGAAGAACAGCGCGATCCCGATCGGCGTGAGCACCACGACGACCAGCACGCGCAGGTACTGCATGAAGGCCACGAGCCGGTCGTCGGCGCCGAGCTCGCCCGACATGCCCACGATCCCGGAGGCCCCACCGGCGATCAGCCCGAGCGCGGCGGTCGGCGGGTCGAGCTCGGTCGTGCGGGCGAGGATCGCGCCGGCGGCCAGGCTGAGTCCCAGCGTCCCGGCGGTCACGAGCAGCACGGGGATCAGCGAGTTGCCCACCGCCTTTAGTGCGTCGGCCTGCAGGTAGGCGCCGAGCGACACGCCGGCCACGGCCTGCGCCGCGCGGAACGCGAGCGGCGGCATGTCGATGGTGCCGGGCCTGATCAGCGCGATCGCGAGCCCGATGATCAGCGCCGCGAACAGGTACGAGGAGGGAAGCCCTATTGATTCGAGCAGCTTGCCGCCGGCGAAGACGCCGACGGCGATCGCCGGCCACTTCACCGCCTGTCGCACCCATGCAGCCTAGGGACCTCGTTTCGGCGTCTGCTGGGGGCGGTGCGCCGTCACGTCCTCCAGAAGCAGCGCGCGCAAGCTTGCGCCCGAGCGCTTCGGGAGGACGTGCCGCGCCCCACCCGCCACAGTCCCGGGCGGCCGGTTTCGCTTCTCTGTGGGTGGCCTGGGTGGGGGTGCCGAGGAAGGGGTGCCTCTATGACAACGCTCTGTGGGGCCGCGCGATCGGAAACTCCGCGCCGGGTGGAGCCGCCAGGGCAAGCCTCGGGGTTGCGGGCCGGTGCTCCTTTCAACAATCGCTGCTGACGCGGATGGGCTCTGCAGGGCGCCTCCCGCCGGCAGGGCTCGCGTGCGTCTGGGCGTTGCCCGTCTCCGCCCGGGATCGGCCGGGTCTCGCTCAGTCGGGGCGAGTAGCTGGTCGACGCGTTCGCGAGCGACGATTCAGCCGCGCTGCTGCTTTCACGCGAAGGGGCACTCCGGAGTCGCGCTACTCCGTCTGCGCCCGACGGCTCGAGGCATCGAGCCTTGGCTGCGAGGCCTCTCCTGCAGCAGGCGTTGCCACACGCTCTATTTCAACCCCTCTCCCTCGCGTGATCTCGACCCGACGTAGTCGACCGCCGGTCTAACTACTAGTTTGTAAGAGTGAGAGTCACGCGCGTCGAGATCGAACGATTCCTGGGCTTCAAGAGCCTGCAGATCGATCTCGACAGAAACTTGCAGCTCATCGCCGGGCCCGACAACGCTGGGAAATCGTCGCTGGTCAGGTTGATAGAGACGTTCTTCGCGAATCCTGCGGGCGACGACCTCGTGAAGCTGTTCCCGCTGCACGAGTACTACACAGCAGCTACCGCGCGTCGCGTAAGGCGAGCGCCACTGGGTCCACGCACTCTCTCGAGCATTCTGACCGACCCGCTGCGGCCGCACCGAAGCGTGATCGACATCTTCCCGTCGCCCCTGTCAGCTGTGGTTCGAGGAATTCAGCACCGACGAGGAATCGCAGAGGCTTTACCAGGTGGGTCTTGGACCGGTTCAACTTCGTGAAGATTCCATCTGTCCGTGTCGGGGGCGCCGGCGACCAGGATGAGCCGGAATCGCTGGAGCGTCTGCTGGACACGCTAGAAGCGATTGATCCGAACCGGCTCGTCGCGGAGCACGTCGCTGCAACAGGACTTCGCCTCGCTCATGAGCCCGGTCGAGTCGCTCGTCGGAGGCGTCCTCAACGAATCGGCGGCCGCAATCAAATCTGATCTGCCCTTCCAAGAGCAAGACGTGACTTTCAAGCTGCCCGATCCGCGTTTCGCGCTGCGTGGAATGCTGGAAGCCGCAGTCATTGAGAGCCAGGGCGACATCGATGTGCCTGTTGCACAGCGGGGCACGGGATTCCAATCGGCGCTAGTACTTGGGATCCTTCGTTACGTCGCGTCTCGGGAGGCGCAGGCAGGCGGCAACGTACTCTTTGCGATCGAGGAGCCCGAGGCTTTTCTCCATCCGCAGACGCAGCGCGCGATGGCCAAGATCATCCGCGGGACTCCGGGGATGCTCAGGTCTTGGTCACCACGCACAGTTCGGTGTTGGTGGACTCGTTCGTGCTCAGCAGGATCGCCCGCTTACCTCTGCGGGTCGGCGGAACGGAACACAACTGGCCAACACCCGCTCTCGCGCCGATGGTCGAGGGTCGTTTGAGTCGGTACTGCTCAGCCGCAAACAGCGAGCTCGTATTTGCAAATGCAGCGATCTTCGTCGAGGGCGAGGGAGATCACGCGGTCGTCGAGAAGCTTCTCGCGCGCGCATGCGACTCTCCAGGTGGTCACTACGCGAGGGGCGTGACCGTCATTGAGGCAAGCGGACTCGGCAAGATCAAACACTTGGTTGCACTAGCTGAACCTTTTGGCGTCCGGTCGTACGTCGTCGCCGACATCGACAGCGTCCGGAAAGGCAAGTGGGAGCCGCGTGCTTCACAGCGTGCTAAAGGAGCGAAAGACGCGCCTCGATCAAGGCACGATTAGCAAGCTAGTCTCCGTCGCCGACACGACAGCTACAGACCTCAAGAGCGCACTAGCGACGCAGAAGAAGCTCGACACACTTCTCCACGGCTTCGACGCGTTCGTGCTCAGCTCTGACCTGGAGGGCCTGCTTCTCGACTCCTTGGGCGTGGCCGAGCTACTCGACGCGCTAGGTCCGTCCGGCGAGGGTGAGATCGATGACGCGCTCATAAAGCAGTTCAAGGCCGCCAGTGACCCCTATACAGCCGTCGCCAAGTGGGCTGGGTCGAAGGGTTGGAACTCCGATCGCAAGACGAGCGGCAAGCTCGATCCCCACGTGCCACCGCTCCTCGTGGACCGTTGCGTCAAGAAGAACGGAACCCCGCGCGCTCCAATCGCGAGCCTTGTCAGGTGGCTCGACGACGTACTCCTGCACGCAGAGCCCACGCCTGTCTGAGTCAGTTGACCAGCACCGCATGCGCTCGTCGACAGGCGCCTCACACCATGTCGATGAAGTGCTCCTTTGCGCGAGAAGCGCTAGCCGCTTCGCGGCGGTCACGCTGTCTTCTCGACTCTTGAAATGGTCACACGAAGTCGCGTTGCGCTTGTTCGCACGACCGTTCGCATGTAAGTTCGCGAAAAACGCAGCAGCGGTAGTCGCTGCTTAATCCTTCTCGGAGGAACAGCATGAGCAGCGAAGACGATCCTTCCGGCGCAATCTTGTGGATCGCAGGCTCGCCGGCCGCCGGGGTACTCGCAGGCTGGCTTCTATTCCCGGATCTTGCCGCGACGTGCGCTGGCAGTGACGACTGCGAGTCCGCGTTCAGTACCGTCGCCACCATCATCGTGACGCTGGTTGGCTGGACGATCGGAAGCGCCGTTTATGCCTACACGAGCCGAAACAGCGACTGGTACATGGGCAGCGTGGCCTGTGGCGTACTCGCTCTGGTGGCGATCGTTCAAGCGGTGTAAGGCATACCGCCGCCAAACGGGAAACCCAGCAGCGCAGACGGCTGCTGTCCCCACCGCACGCGGTTGTCATCAACGACGGCTGCGAACCCTCGCGACTGGAGCCGAACAACTGATGGCTGTTACTCGGGACGACCTCGGCGGAGCGTGACCGCCCGAAGCGACTCGCGCTTTGCGCGAGAAGCAGCCGCATGGCGTCTGCTCGTCAGCTTTCCGGCGTAGTCAATTCTGACGACGAGAGGACCAGCGGGCAAGAACCGCTCCACGGGGACGGCGAGGTCGTTTCTGGGCCGGTTCCGCGAGACCGTCTCGTGACTCAGCTCTTCCAGGCGCGCTTCGCCTCGAACTCCGCCTTGTCCGCGGCGGCCTTTTCCTTGCGCTTGTGCGCATCGCGCTCGTACTGTGCGCCGAGGGAGATGCTCGGGTCGTCGACGTCGAAAGCCGCCTTGGTCCGCCGGCGGTTCACCAGCACCGGGACCATGTTGCCGGGCTCGGGCAGGTTGAAGCCGAAGCCTCTGACTCGGATCGTCAGCCGCTTCGGCTGACCGTCGGCTCCTGGCAACTCCACCAGGTAGTCCCAGACCTGGACCATGCGGGGGTCGGTGCCGGCCTGGAAGAACTCCTTGACCATGTACTGGCTAACGAGCTTGGCCTGAGCCTTCTGCAACCCGAAGCGAAAGACGGGCCGATCGTTGATCGTCAGCACGAAGCCCTTGTAGCAGAAGGGTCTTCACCGACAGCTGCTGCTCTTGCGTGACGGTCGCGTTCGGCGTCGCGGCCTCGGCGATGCGTGTACTCGTCGGTGATCGCGCCCCAGATGCACCCAAGCTGCAAGCGCGCCTTCGGCGTACTGTCTGGCCCAGGGCCTTAGACCACCGACATGCACGCATGAGATTGAGCAGGGACCGCCGTTTCTCGCCGGAGCCCGCGCTGCTGCTTTGCGCGAGACGGGACATCCCTTGGACGCCGTTGCGCAAAGTGGCTCCTCTCCAGCGGCGGGAGGTCATAGACCGAGATAAGACTGGCCACGCGTAGCTTCGTGGCCATGAGCCAATTGCTCGCTGCCAGGCCGTTCGGTTGTCGGAAGTCTCATGCAGCGAGCCGGCGCGCAACATCTCCAACAAGGAGCCATCACCATGGCTGCGCGGGTGGGAATACCGTGGCGGCTGATTCGTCTTGATCTGCATGAGTCCCGTACTCGCGATGCTCGAGCTCGACGGCCCTACCGATGCGCTGCTTGCCGCGGCGGAAAGGCTCGACGGGTTGCTCGAGACGCCGGATGGCCTTGTCGCACGTATCGTCGCGCCGACCGATGCGGGCGTCGTGCTGTGGCAGCTGTGGCAGACGGCCGAAGCGCGATCGCGTCATGCCGACGATGCCGCTCACAGCGAGGCGCTGCGCGCTTCCCGGCTGCTCGATCTGGTGACCGGCAAGCGTGGACGTGTATTCGAAGGCGCCGAGCTGCAGGTCTTCATCTGAGCGGCAGCGAACGCCTGAGGTCCCCGAGCTGCCGGGCCCGCACTATTGCTTTGCGCGAGAGCTATGGCCGAGGCTACCCGGCGACGGCTGCTGGGCTTGCCTCGAACGGTGGCGATGGCCGCGCGGACCGTGCAGCCAACCGCCGGGCGCGCCAAGCGATCAATGACGCCGACCCGCGCGGGCGAGCGATTCGGGCCGGGCAGGGCGTTCGGCCCGCATTCGTCAGTCCCCAGGGCGCCGCCACCATAGCCCGGGGGTACGCCTCCCGGTCAGGCGCGCGGGTTCGGCGCGGCGCCGACGCAGCCTAGGGTTTCGCGCGACGTCTTGTCGCGTCCCGAGGGCCGCCCTCCGAGTATTGAGAAAAGTACGCCGCCGATCAGGAAGAACAGGGTGGTGATTACGCCGGCAGCACCGTCCCCGGTGAGGCCTCCGTCAACGAGCCACCGAGTCGTGCCGACGACCACCCCGACGAGGAGCGCGGCGGCGCCGGCGCGCGCCAGCACAACGTGCGTGCGTCGCGCGAGGAGCGAGCGCGACGAGGGGTCGAGGCCGTGGGCGACCACGGCGCCGAGCACCCCGAGCAGGGTGATGAAGCCGATGTAGCCCTGCGACGCAGCCGTGTCGGCGGGATCGCCGTTCATACCGGCGGCGCCACCCGCCGCCCAGTAGGCATGGACGATGGCGAACACGACGGCCCAGGTGACGGTGACGCGGGCGACGAGTGTCCGGTTGATTGAACGGAGGATTCGCATGCCAGGACCGTACGGACGAGTCTTGAAAGTTCTCGGAGAGCCGCGTCAAGTTGAACCCGGATTGCAGCCCGTCTCATCCGCCGGCGCGACGATGCGTGATCTGAACATCCGCAGCGACATCCTGTTGCTGCGGACTCGGCGCGTCAGAATTTCCGGTCGACGGGCGACAACGGCTCGGAGCCCTGCGGCGGACGGGCGGGCTCGCCGGGGCCGAGCTTCTTGCGCATGACGTTGTTGGCCTCCATCTCGGCCACCGCTACTTCGAGGTTCTCGATCGTCTTCGCGGCGAACGCACCAATCGTCGCCTCGCCGCGGAGGTCGAGCATCTCGACGGTCACCGCCTCCATGTTCCCGGCGCCCTGAGCGGTCGGCGTGGGTGTGTGCTCCCACACCTTCCAGATCATCGCCTCGTCTTCCGTCTCGTCGGTCGTCTTGGCGGCGAGTTCCAGGTTGCGGAACGACTCCGCGACCGCCTCCTTGCTGATGGCGAGCGTCTCGGAGCTGAACCCGAGTGACTTGTCGCCCGAGAGCGTCCAGCGCTTGTTACGTTCGTTGGTCACCTCGATCGCCCGCTCGGGATCCTTGATCGACTCGTCGAGCCGGTCGTGGACGAGGTTGAGGATCAGGTTGTAGAACTCCGTCGACTGCGTGCGGGTGGCCAGCATCAGCAGCTTGGAGAAGCTCTCCTGGGTGACGTCCTGCCAGCCGCCGGTGAGTTCCCACAGCTCGCGGGTGGCGAGCAGCTCCGCCGCCTTGGCGTCGGCGAGAACGCGTTCGGCGACGCCACGGGTGAACGTGTTCTCGAGATCGGGGCCGAGCGACTCGTTGATCGCGTTCCACGCCTCCTCTACACGGTCGAGCATCTCGTGCTTGACGAAGAGGTGACCAGCGGAGAAGGCGTCGGTGAGGAAGTGGCACGCGAACCCGTTGAGCGCCGTGGCCTCCTCCGGGACGGTCTTCGCCCCGGTGGCGGCGGCGTGGGCCGCCTTGAGCGCCTTGCGGTGGTTGACCGCGAAGTACGAGCGGTTCTCCTCGCCCGCCGCCGGGCCGGCGAAGTGGCTGGCGTTGTCCTGCAGCAGCCCGAGGTAGGGCGACTCCTCGCCGGGATTCCGGCGCAGCGCGTCCTCCCACTCCTTGGTATTGACCGGCGTGGCGCCCGGCACGCCGAGCATCGCGTCGCGGTCGCGGCGGATCAGCACGATCAACTGCTCCAGCTCGCTCTTGGGCGCGGCGAGCAGGTCCTCGGCCGTCGCGTAGAAATCGCCGAGCGCGATCATCTCGCCCTCGGTCATCGACGCGCCGTTGATCTCTACGACCCGATCGGAACCCATCTGGGCGTGCTCTCCCGCCTCGTAGCGCGCAAGCACCCGCTCGGGCGGGCGCGGCTCGAGCATCCGAGCCACCGCCGCGTTGCCCGCCGTCCTCTGCAGCCCGTTGAGCAGCGCCACCGCGGGGGCGGGCTCGGCGGCGCGGTGGCCGCGATCGAGGCTTCGCCCGCGAGCTCTGGGAGCGTTTCGGACGCGATCCATGGCGCGACGGTAGGCCTGTAGCGAGCGCAGGGCAACGCGCGCGGCGCAGCCGCACACTCTCAGCTTGCGCTCACAATTCCTGTCTGTCCGCGACCTGACGGCACCGCGGAACAGCCCGGTGCCGAAGTGTCGCGTTGCGCGAGTAGCGCCCGCGGCGATAGGTCGCGGGTCTGGTTTCGCGCACCTGGTGTCTCCACAGTCCGGCAGATGTTCGGGGTCGACCGGACGCGCGAGAATGTTCTGGTGGGGCACGCCGGCGTGAGATCCGAAATCCTTGGCACGCTCGCGCTGTGCATGACTGCGCTGTTGGCCTGCGGGCAGGCTGGGAACAGAGGCGACGCGCCGGAGGCTCGCACTCCGGTGCCCGCGCCCCGCGTGACGCTCTCGGCCGAGGACCGCGAGCTGTGGGTCCGCGGTCCGCCGACTCGTGCAGCGGTTCCCACACTGGTCTATCGCAACGTCCCACGAGACGACTTCGCGCGGCAGATGGTCCTGCTGGACCATGCGGGCTACGAGACGATCACGCTCGAGAAGCTCGTTCGATTCGTCACGCGCGAGGACGTCAACCTTCCCCCACGGCCGCTGCTGTTGACCTTCGACGGCGGGCGACGCGCCTCCTGGGCCGGGACCGATGCGATCCTCCGCGAACTGAGATTCGACGCGGTGCTGTTCGTCGACGTCGGGCGCGTGGAAGAGGAGGACCCCGACTACTTGACCTGGGAGGAGCTCAGTCGTCTGGAGACCAGCGGCCGCTGGGACGTGCAGCTTCAGTCCGGCACCGGTCATCGGAAGATCCAGTACGGCCCCTCGCCCGATGACGTCGGTGCGTTCTATGCCTATCGCGGTTCCGAGGAGGTGCTCGGCGGCTGGCGCGAGCGGGTCTTCTCGGACATCACCTATGGCGAGGAGCAGCTTGCCACCCACGTTCGGGGCTACGAACCGCTTGCCTTCGCGCCCCCATACGGCAACTACGGCCAAGCCGGCACGAACGATCGGCACATCCCGCGGGAGCTTCTGAGCCGGCTGCTGCTCAGCTTCCAAGTGGTCTTCACACAGGATCGAAGCGGCTTCGCCACCCCTGGCTCGGCCAACCCGTTCGGGCGGATCGAGATCACGCGAGACGTGACCGAGGCCGAGCTTCACGCACTGCTCATGCGCGCGGCTTGAGATCCCCCATTTCATGCACGAGGGGCAAATGCCGCCGCTTGCGCTTTGCGCGATCAGCAGCACCGCCGGCTGATCAGAGCCGCAGCGAGGCGCTGACGGGGAGCATCGGTGCTCGTCGCGCGTGCACGGTCTCGATGATCTCGCCGCTGTCGATGCCCTGCGGGTACACGGACGTGATCCCGAGGGTTGCTGTGTCCCAGTTGGCGCTGGATGACGATCAGCGGAACTCCTTCCCGCGCCATCTCGACCGCGGGCATCATCGAAGCCGTCACGGACGCGATCGTGACCTTTACCGGGGAAAGCGTCCGGCCGCACACGTGGGTCGTGCTCGAGGAGATCAAGAGCGGCAGCTGGGGGATCGGCGGCAGCGCGCTCGGCCTGACCGACGTGCGCGCCCTGCAGGCGCCATTGCCGATCCCGTCTGGCGCAATCCACGACCAGCGTGGCCAGAAGTAGGTCACCGACATGAATGCGAGCGCCAGCGATGACCACCCTCGGAGGATCTACAACCCCGTCCAACGCGACGCAGCCACCTTCCTCGAGACGAGCGAGGAGACCGGCGGCCTACGGACGCTCGCCGAGCTCGAGGTAGCGCCCGGCGGCAAGGTCACCCCGCACTACCACCTCACGTACAGCGAACGCTTCAAGGTGCTCGAAGGACATCTGACCGTGGAGATCGACGGCGTCCAGCACGAGCTCGAATCAGGCGACGAGGCGGTCGCGGCGGTTCGGAGCCTCCACGCGTGGAGCAATCCGGCGAGGATCGCAGCGTCGTCCAGGTCGAGCTTCGGCCCGGCCGTCCCGGCTTTGAAAACGGGCTTCGGGTCGCCTACGGGCTCGCGGCCGACGGGCTCGTGCGCAAGAACGGCGTGCCGCGCAACCCGCTTCAGGCGGCGCTGGTGCTCCAGATGGGAGAGGTACGCCTGCCCAGTGGCTACGCCGCACTCGAACGGGTCCTCGGGTTGCTCGCCCGCGTCGCCCGCTGGCGCGGCGTTGACCGCGAGCTCAAGCGCCGTTACCTCTGACCCGAGGACCGAGTGGCGCCAACGCAGCTGCACCGCCTCGAAGTCGATCGTGGGGTGAGATCATCGAACGAGTGATGGGAGCGAGCGACCCCGAGATGACGTCGAAGGGCGCGGACGAGATCGGAGCGCGGCCGTCGAGGAGCGGCCCTCAGCCTGCTCTGGGCTTCGAAGTGAGGTCGCCCGCGGATGGCTCCGTGGTCGCCTCCTTGCCCGATCAGGGCGCCGAGGATGTGCGCGCCGCCGTCGGGCGGCTGCGGGGCAACCAGCCGGCGTGGGAGGCGCTCGGACCGACCGGCCGAGGCCAGTGGCTCGGGCGCCTGCGTGACTGGCTCTTTGACAACGATGAGCGCCTAGCGGAGCTGCTACAGCGGGAGACGGGAAAGCCGTGGCAGGAGGCCACCCTGGAGGTTCCCGTCGCGATCGACGTGCTCGAGTACTACCGAAAGCGCGCCGAGAAGTTCCTGGCCGACTCGCATCCGCGACCGCACAACCTGCTGATCGCGAGCAAGAAGCTCACGACCGCCTACCGGCCGTACCCAGTCGTTGGGGTCATCTGCCCCTGGAACAACCCTGTCCTGCTCGCCCTGGCCGATGCGGTGCCCGCGCTCTTGGCCGGCGCGGCGGTCGCCATAAAGCCGTCTGAGCTCACCCCGCTAACCACGCGCGAGATCGTGCGCGGCTGGCGCGAGGATGTGGGCGCTCCCGCAGTGCTGGAGTGCCTGACCGGCGCCGGCGGAACCGGTTCCGCGCTGGTGGACGAGGCCGACTTCATTCAGTTCACCGGGTCGACGCGCACCGGCAGGAAGGTCGCGCAGCGCGCCGCCGAGCGGCTGATCCCGTACAGCCTCGAGCTCGGGGGCAAAGACGCGATGATCGTGCTCGCCGACGCCGATCTCGAGCGGGCGGCGAACGCCGCCGTCTGGGGCGGCATGTTCAACAGCGGCCAGACATGCACCTCGGTTGAGCGCGTATTCGTCGAGGAGCCCGTCTACGACGAGTTCGTCGAGTTCGTCGCCGGACGCGTGCGCGGCCTGCGCCAGCCCGCCGCCGGCAAGCGCTTCGACGCGGACATTGGGTCGCTTTCCAGCCTGGCGCAACTCGCCATCGTTGAGCGGCACGTGTCTGAGGCGCTGGCGAACGGCGCACGCGCACTGGTCGGTGGCAAGCGCGCGGACGTGCCGGGGGCGTTCTTCGAGCCCACCGTGCTCGTGGACGTCGATCAGTCGATGAGCTGCATGCGCGAGGAGACCTTCGGCCCGATGCTGCCGGTGATGAAGGTCAAAGACGTGGAGGAGGCTATTCGGTTCGCGAACGACTCGAGTTACGGGTTGTCGGCCAGCGTCTGGACTCGCGATCGCGCCCGCGGCGAGCAGGTCGCCGGGCGCCTGGAGGTCGGCGCGGTCAACGTCAACGACATGTTCGTGAACGTCTTCGCGATCGGGCTTCCTCAGGGTGGCTGGAAGGAGTCCGGCGTCGGCGCGCGGCTCGGTGGCGCACACGGGATTCGCAAGTACTGCCGCCCGCAGTCGGTCACCGCGACGCGTCTGGCCCCCAAGTCAGAGCTCCTTTGGTACCCCTATACCGCCCTCAAGGGCAAGTTCTTCGTGGGCGTGACTCGCTTTCTGTTCGCACGTGACATGGGCCGCCGCCTGGGGCGGCGCCAGCGGTGAGGGCCCAGGCCCGCCAACTGCCGAGAACGCGACGCCTCTGACGCACCACGTAGCAACTGCCTCGACGGCGAGCACGAGCGCCGGGCTTCTGCCTTGTGCGCGAACCGACCGTCACCGCTGGACTCCGGCGCGCCCGCTTGGGACGAGGAGCAGGCTCTCCACTGACTCTCACTAGACGCAAGCTCCGGACGACGAACAGGCGTGTCCCACTGGTACCTCAGGCGCCCGCAGCGGACGAGGCTCGAGCGTCATCGCGGGTTGTCTGCTCGGTGTCGCTTTGCGCGAGAAGCGATAGTCGCGGTCGCTCTGCCGTGCTTTCTGTCTCGGAGGCGGAAGTGCGCGGATCGCGCCGCGTCGCGGCGGACGGTCACCCGCTGCCGCGTCTGGGAGAACGCCCGTCGCGCCGTTCGGGTGTCGAGGCGCGGTTTCGTGACGTGCAGCTACCGTCGCCGGGCTGCCGCGTCGAGAGCTTCGTTGTGGAAGGAGTTGTCGACGAGGTTGACGGTGACGCCGGGCGCGACGATCTCGTCGATGCGGTCGAGGACTGTCTCGTCGGGGTCGACGTTGGCGGCGGCGAGCTGCCCTTCGAGCTGCTCCATGGTTCGTGGCCCGATGATCGCCGCGGTGATGGCGGGGTGCTCGAGGACGAAAGCGATCGCGAGCTCGATGAGCGTGATGCCGGTCTGTTCGGCGAGCTGGGCGAGCTCCTCCACTGCGTCGAGCTTGCGCTGGTTGGCTGGCTGGGAGAGGTCGAAGCGTTCGGGCAGCCGTCCGGCGCGCGAGGAGGATTGCTGTCCGGTGTGCTTGCGCCAGCGGCCGGACAGCCATCCGCCGGTGAGCGGGCTGTAAGACAGCACGCCCATGCCGTGGCGCCGGCAGGTGGGAAGCACGTCGGCCTCGATGGCGCGGACCAGGATCGAGTAGGCCGGCTGCTCGGTGACGAAGCGCTGCAGGTGGCGCTCGCGTGCGACCCATTGAGCCTCGACGATCTGGCTGGCGGGGAAGGTCGAGTGGCCGATGTAGCGGACCTTGCCCTGGCGGACGAGATCGGTCAGCGCGCCGAGCGTCTCCTCGATGTCGGTGCCCGGGTCCGGGCGGTGAATCTGGTAGAGGTCGATCCAGTCGGTCTGCAGCCGCCGCAGCGAGTCCTCGACAGCCTGGATGATCCATCGCCTCGAGCCGCCGCGAGCGTTGACGTCCTCGCCCATCTGATTGAAGAACTTGGTCCCCAGGACGACGTCATCGCGACGGCCCTTGAGCGCCTTGCCGACGATCTCCTCTGACTCACCGGCCCCGTAGACGTCGGCCGTGTCGACGAAGTTGATGCCGGCATCCAGGGCGGCGTGGATGATCCGGATCGACTCGTCATGGTCGGGGTTGCCCCACGACCCGAACATCATCGCTCCAAGACACATCTTGCTCACCGACACGCCGGTGCGGCCCAGCTTCCGATGCTCCATCCATAGCCCCCGTTCGACCTGCGGCCCCGACGCCGATTCGAGGCGTCACTACGCCGGACGCCCGAGTTTACGTCCGTGATGCTCGACCCCTTGAGAGGCTTTCGCTCTCTCCCGCTGAAGCGGCTCACACGGACTGTCGGTTCGCGCGAGGAGCGGCGCCCCGTGCGTGACCCGATCAGAGCCGTAGCGACGTGCTGACGGGAACCATCGGCGTTCGTCGATCGTGAACAGTCTCGATCATCTTTCCGCTGTCGCTGCCTTGGAGGTAGTCGGACGTGGTGCCGAGGTTGCTGTGTCCGAGTTGGCGTTGGGTGACGCGTGACCTCCAAGCCGCGCTCGCACAGGCGGAGCACGACCCGTCGCCGCTGGTCGCGAGCTCGAGACCGAGCGCGAGGGAGCGAGGTGATCTGTGCTGAGCCGGTCCCGAGGAGCGGTTTTAGCCTCGGACTGCGCTTCATCGTCCGCGTTCGGACGTGCCGGGCTTGACTTCAAGCGCGCTTGAACTCCTACGGTCGTGACATGAGCAAGACGAAGACCTGGATCATCACCGGTGCCCCGCGGGCCTCGGGCGCGCGCTGGCGGAGTCGGCGCTGGAGGCGGGCGACCAAGTCGTGGCGCGCCGTGCGGCGGCCCGAGCGGTTGGCCGACTGGCGGCGCGGTATCGGCGACCGGCTTCTGGTCGTCGACGTATGACGTGCGCGACACCGGCCGGCGCGGCCGGACGTCGTGCGGGACAGGCGGTCGAGCGCTTCGGCGGCGTCGACGTGCTGGTCAACAACGCGGGGGCGGGGCGTGGTCGGCGCGGGCGAGGAGGTCAGCGACGCGCAGCTGCGGGACATGATGGACCTGCATCTGCTCGGCCCGGCCGCGCTCGTGCGGGCGGCGCTGCCCGTGATGCGCGCGGCGGGGAGCGGCACGATCGTGCAGATGAGCAGCCAGGGCGGGCGGATGTCGTTCCCCGGCGTGTCGGCGCTACTCGGCGGCAAGTTCGCGCTGGAGGGCTGGTCGGAGGCGCTGGCGCCGAGGTCGCGCCGTTCGGCATCCGCGTGCTGATCGTCGAGCCCAGCCGGTTCCGCACCGAGTTCAACGCCCCCGGCGTCCTGCTCACCGCGGACGCGCGAGCCGATTACGAGTCGGTCACCGGCGCGGTGCGCCAGGAGCTCACGACCGCCGACGGCCTCCAAGAGGGCGATCCGGTCCGCGCCGCGGCAGAGATACGTCAGTGTCGCTCGACGCACAGCGCCGAGGTGCCGCTGCGGCTGCCGCTCGGTGCCGAGGCCGTGCGCAACCTCACGGGCGCCTACGAGCGCAGCCTTGCCGACGCGCGCCGCTGGGCGCCCGTCAGCGAATCCGCGGACTTCCCCGACGTCGCCCCGGCGCAACGCGCGTTCGCGACCACGTAGCTGCCAGGATCCCGGGCGCATGGCCACCGAGAAGCTCATCGCGCAACTGCTCGAGGCGCCCGGCCCGGCGGCGATCGAGGCGTTGCGCGCCCTGCTCGATGACAGCACGATCGACGATGACGCTCCACCGAAGACCGTGACGGAGGCCGCGGCGCTCACGCAGTTGCCCGCACCGACCCTGCGCTACTACGAGGACGCCGGGTTGGTGCGGCCGGCTCGCAACGGCGCCGGACGCCGCGAGTACGGCGGTTCCGACCTGCGCCGGCTGATCTTCATCACGCGCATGCGCGCGTCGGGGATGACGATGCGCGACCTCAAGCGCTACGTCGCGCTGGTGGAGCAGGGCCCGAAAACCGAGCCTGAGCGGCGCGCGATCATGCTCGAGCAGCGCGAGCGCATCCGCCGCCAGCTGCGCGAGCTGACGCTCGCGCTCGACGCCACGGAGTACAAGATCCGCAGCTACGGCGGCGCGCCCGACGGCTGACACCACACGTCCCCGGATTCCCGGCGGCGAGGGCAGCGGTGCGACGGGGCTGGCCCGATTGATCCGAGTGCGGGTAGCGAAGGAAACGCAACCGGCCTTCCCTCCAGTGCGCGTCGGCCGGGTCGGCCGCAGCCCGTTCCTCGCGCGCGAGCAGCCAGCGGGCCAGCGAGCTGGGCCGCCGCCGAGCTCAAGCTCGAGCAGCCGCGCCCGTGGCGGCGCGCGCTTATCCCGATCCGCCGGCTAGCGACTCGCAGGTCGAGCGCATCAGGTACCGCGCGCAAGTCGCCGAGATTCGGGCGATACGTACGGAGGAGCTCAAGCCGGACTCCGCCCGGAAGGGATACGACGAGTGGTGGGCGCTCGCTGCGTTTGTGTGCGCCGCGGCGGCGTTGGTTCTTCCCCGCCTCGCAATGTGGATCCGCGGGGAGGACGCCTCCGGCGTCAAGAAGAAGCCCGGGAATGAGATCGCTTAGACGGGCGGTTCACCGGTTCGCCACCAGCGACAATGCTGCCGTGCGTCGCTCTGTTGGCGACCTCGCTCAGACGGACGCTGGGTATGCGCGAGTAACGGTAGGCAGGATCTGATCAGGCTGTTCGCTTTTCTGCCTCAGAGGAGAAGCGCGGAAATCGTCGGTGATTTCTCCGAGCGGTCAGTCGCTGACGAGGCCCGCCCACATCGAGGACAAGCCATCGTCCTCCTGGTCCGCGACCGAGGACCAACCAGCCGACCACACAAAGCGCGTACGCGCTGCCGGCGACAAGGCAGAACACTCGGATCACGGCGTGGGAGGATCTTCTCCATCGCCTTGCCTCGGGCGAGCTCGTCAACGAGCTTGTCGAGGTAGCGGATCTCCTGCATGAGCGGGTCCTCGATCTCCTCTACGCGGACGCCGCAGATCACGCCGGTGATGAGCTTCCGCGACGGATTCAACGCAGGAGCCTCGCCGAAGAACCTCTCGAAGTCCGTGCCTTGTCCAGCTGCGCGCCGAGCTCGCTCGCGCCGTAACCGGTCAGCCAGCACAGGATCTCGTCGACCTCCTCCTTCGTCCGGCCTTTCTTCTCGGCCTTGGTGACGTAGTGCGGGTAGACGCTCGCGACGCTCGTCCTGTAGATCCGATGCCCGGCCATGCCGAACTTATACTTCGCGTCGCCCATGACCGGTCGAAAAGTCGTTCTCAAGATGGTGATGTCCCTCGACGGGTTCGTCACCAGTCCCGATGGCACGCATGAATGGATGTTCGAATGGTTCGGCGACGACTCGGGTGAGTGGAACCTCCGTGCGCTCGACGAGGCTGGCGTTCACGCGATGGGGCGCCGCAGCTACGAGATCATGGGGCCGCACTGGGCGGCGTCCGAGGGGCCGATCGCAACCGCCATGAACGAGAAGCCGAAGGCTGTCTTCTCGCGCACTCTGGAGAAGGCGGAGTGGGGACCGGCCGAGATCTTCGGCGGCGATCTGGTCGCAGAGATCGCAGAGCTGAAGACTCGCGACGACGAAGGGACGGTCCTGGTCCACGGCGGCCCCGACTTCGCCAAGTCGCTGACCCGCTTGGGCCTCGTCGACGAGTACCAGCTGACCACGGTCCCGATTGCGATCGGCGCGGGGCGCAGCCCTTTCGCCGAACTGAAGGACCACTTGAAGCTGGACGTGGTCGAGGAGGAGCGGTTCCAGAGCGGGGCCCTGGCGCAGATCCTGGTGCCGAAGCCATAAGCGATCGCCCTCACCGACTGCAGAGTCAGCCGATGCCCGAGGCGTTCGCCGACATGCTCGAGGGCGGTCACCACAACTCTCTCGGGCGGGCGGAGGAGGTCGTAGGCGTGGTCCTGGCGGACCATGTGCGACTCGACGAGCTCTTTTCCTGTCTCGCCGCCTCGGACGAACTGGTCCGCATGCGGGCCGGCGACGCGCTCGAGAAGGTATGTCGCGAGCGTCCCGAGTGGTTCGAGCCACACGTCGAGCAGTTGCTGGGAACGGTCGGCCAGATCGAGCAGCCTTCCGTTCAGTGGCACCTGGCCCAGATGTTCCAGCATCTCCGCGGGCGGCTCTCGGAGGAGCAGGCGCAACGTGCCACCGACCTGCTGCGGCGAAACCTGACACGGTCGACTGACTGGATCGTCCTGAACGTGACGATGGACGTCTTGGCGACGTGGGCGCAGGACGATCCGGCGCTCGCCACGTGGCTGGCCGGGGAGCTCCGGCGGCTGCGCGGCGACGGACGCAAGTCCGTCGCAAAGCGCGCTACGAAACGCCTGGCCGATCTAGTCGAGATTCCTCCGGAGCGTCCACTCGCCGCGGCCGCTACGCGAGGTTCCAACCGAAATAGACCTCGATCTCGACAACCTGGTCGCCCTCGAAGGTGAGGACTTCCGTGTTCCGGAACCGGGAACCATCCTTGCGTGTCGCGTCGTACGTGACGACAACCTCATCGCCCGCCTCGATGATCCGGGCGAAGTCGAACGTGCTCTCGTTTCCGGATCCCGGCCAGCATGTTTCGAAGTAGCCGGCCCGATCGAGGTAGGGGTCCGGCGGGGCGTGGAAGCTCAAGCTGGGGGCGAGGAGCGACTCGATCCTTTCGCGGTCGCCGGCGGCGAATGCCTTGAATACGTCACGTGCCAGGTCGGTTCGGTTGGTAGCCGACATCGGATCCTCCCTTGTGCGGTGTAGCCAATCCGGCTTGCAGGTCACGAATCACCATGCCTTGACGACCCGACGCAAGCAGCCCCGGCCCGAGAGGTCCGGCCGAATCGGCGCCGACGGGCGGCAGCAGTCGTAGTGCGGCGTTGACGGCAGCGGACATGTGATTCAGTTGCCGGCGAATCTCTCCGGCGGCATCAAGCTCACCACGAGCGAACGCTCGCGTCCGGGCGATTGCATCTCGGGGGCGGCGATCATGTGGAGCTTCCGCCTCGAACAGGCACAGCACCCGCTCAGCGCAGTCCGCCGCCCACGCCGCAACGCTCCGCCGGTCGCTTTCGCTCAGCGTCTGTGGAGACCCCACGGCCTCATCCTTGCAGCGCTCATGCGGGCGAAAGGGCGGCTCGCATCGCTTGCACGACGGGAGCCGGGTCATAGCCGTCGGGGACGCCTTCCACGAGGATGATGTCGCCCTCGATGTGTCGTGAGCGCAGCGGTGCGATCTGCTGGTACTCGTGCGAGTTCCACCATGCTCGTGCCTCGGCGATCCCGGGGAAGCCGATCATGACGACATGCCCGGGCCAGGTGCCCTCCTTGACCTCGTGCTGCGTGGCGTGCACGAGATAGCGGCCGCCGTGCATCTCGAAGGTGGCGGGCAGTCGCTCGATGTACTCCGCGATATCCGGGTGCGGCGCGGCTTCTTGCAGATGGGCGATGACGTAGGCAGGCATGATGGTCCGTTCGTGAGGCGGTGTTCGATGTACCGACGACGATGACGGGTGTCCTCGAAGGCGTCGATGACGTGCGAGGTAAGCGGCTTGTCTCCAGCGGTCTTGTCAGCCCATGAGAGCCGGTGACCTTCGGCGTCGCTTCGTCAAGCAGGCCGGGCGCGAACCGGCTGGGTGGGACGAGGTCTGGGCGGCGTTCGTCTCGGTGCTCCGCGAGCCCATCGACGATCAGAGAGGTCTTGGCCGACCTCGCTCAGTTCGAGCTCGTCCCACCTCGACCGTCGGATATGAACCACGTACGAGTGCGTCTCTCGCGTGTGCTGGGCGTGACCGGCAACGACCCGAACGTCGATCTGGAAGCGGGCTTGTAGGGCATGGCGTTATGGCGCGCCTCCGTCGACGTCGGGACCGAGATCGTCGAAGTCGCCGGCAAGGGACCGTCGTCATACGAGCACGATCCGCTGCCTGACGTGGATGAGTTCGCCGCGCTGATCCTGCGGCTTCCGGCTGTCGAACAGCTCAAGCGAGCCAACGCGGGGTTTCTGAGCCTGGACGCCTGGTACAAGCGCCCGACCGAGCCGGACTGACCGTCCAGTGTCAGCGGCGATATGACGCCCGACGGCGGACTGTCGTTCGCGGGAGCTAGGAGACGGCCTTCTTCACGAGGGCGGTGATCTTTTTCTCCTCGGCGGAGCCGATCTTGAGGATCGCGAACGAGGTCGGCCACATGTCGCCGTCGTCCAGGTTCGAGATCGGATCGAAGCCGATGGTGCAGTAGCGCACCTTGAACTTGCTTGCCGGCTGCATGAACACGCAGACCTTGCCGTCGCGCGCCCAGCCCGGCATGCCGTAGTACGTCTTGGAGGCGAGCATCGGCGCGTGCTCGCGCACGATCGCGTCGATCTTCTCGGCCATCTTCCGCTCGTCGTCGGGGAGCTTGGCGATTGCCTCCGCGAGGGCCTTGTCGAGGTCCTGCTGCTTCTGTGACGCCTTCCGCTCGGCGGCGGCCGCCTTCATCGCGGCGCGCTCCTCAGCGCTGAACCCGCTCTTCGTGCGCTTCTTGGTCTCAGCCATGAGACCATGGTAAGTGCCGGGTTTCCATGCGTCAGTGAGACCGTGCCGGCGGAAGAGAGAGCGGTGCGCAGCCGATGCTCGGATGATGTGGTCGGCGACGGCGGGTAGGGCTGGTGAACTACTCCGATGTCCGAGCAGGGCGCGACGATCGCCGAGGGCGACGCGCCGACGGGCGATTTGTCTTCGACCCCCCGGGCGGGGTAGGGTCGGGACGCGGAACACCGGCTTCGCCGACTGGTCTGCCTGATCCCGCCGGCGCGTTTGCGTTTCCGCTCATCGACTCGGGGTCGAGCGGTTGCTTCGATCCCGGAGAGGAGCCGCACGGATGTTCCGGCTGCCCGCACGGACGCTCCGCCTGTCGCTCGCCGGTCTGCTGTCGGCCGCCGCCCTGGTCGCCGTCGCGACGGTCGTCCCCGCGACCGCGACCGCCGCGCCCCCGCAGTGCCTGACCAACCTGGTCGCCAACGCCCTCGCGGGCCACGCGACGCTGCTGCCGGCCGCGCCGTGCAGCGACGCCGACGGCGACGCGCTCACGATCGTGCTCGTCGAAGGCCCCGCCCACGGGGTGCTGGGCGCTGTGTTCGCCGACGGCACCCGCACCTAACCGCCGAGAGCTCATACGTGGGTAGAGATGTCGTGCGTTTCAAGGCCAGCGACGGCACCTCCGAATCGGCCGTTTCGACCCTGACGATCACCGTCTACGCGACCACCAACCCGATCGCGCCGCCGCCGGCGCCGCAGGCGCCTTCGCAGGCCGCGGCTGTGGATCCCAGCCGCTGCGTGGGCCGCGGCGCCCGGCGCGCGAAGGACGGGCTGCTGGCCACCCCCGTCGCCCGCAAGGCGCTAAGGGTCTTCCGTGCCGACGGCAGCGGCGCGCGGTTCATCACGCGTCTGCGGCGCGGCCGCCACGTCCACCTGTCGCCCTCGTTCTCGCCCGACGGCCCGGCGTGGTCGCCCGACGGCCGCCTGATCGCGTTCGGGCGCGGCGGGTTGAGCGCCGCCGACCGTGTCCGCACTCCGGCGGGACTGTGGGTAGTCCGTCCCGACGGCAGCGGCGAACGGCTGCTCGCCCGGATGAGCGAGCTGGCCGTGGGGCCGTCCGGGCCGCCGAGCTGGTCGCCCAACGGCCGCTGCCTGGTGTTCCTGGCCCAGGATGAGCAGGGCCAAGGGCTGGCGCTGGTCGACCGTCGCGGAGGCGGCCTGCGGTTCATCAAGCGCTGGGATCGGCGCTTCCAGAACGTCGAGTACCGGCCGTCCTGGTCGCGGGACGGACGGCAGGTGGCGTTCACCGGCGTGGTCAGCTACTCCCCGCCCAAGACACGGCTGCTGCGCATCGAGGTCGACGGCCGCCGCGAGGCGCTGATCACCCCCTCCACCACCGCCACCGCGCCGCTGTTCTCTCCGGACGGCCGGGCGCTCGTGTTCACCGACCGTCGTGGCTTGTCTCCCGGTCAGCAACACGCGCATCGCTGAAGCGTACGGTCAGCGGGGTCAGTGGAGGGTCGGCCGGTAGATGAGCTCCTGGATCCGGCCGTCGAAGGTTTGGCTTTCGATCAGCTCGAGATCGAAGTCGGCCGCGTCCTGGAAGATCGGCTCGACCCCGGTCTGACCGGTGATCACCGGGAAGATCGTCACCTGGACACGGTCGACCAGACCTGCGGCCATAAGCGCCCGGTTCATCGACAGGCTGCCGTGCGAGCGCAACGGCACGTCGGACTCCTCCTTGAGCCGGGGGATGACGTCGACGGCGTCACCGTCAACGAGCGTCGCGTCCGGCCAGTCGAGCGGTCCTTTGAGCGTCGTCGACACGACCGTCGTCGGCATGGTCTTCATGCGGCGGTTCACGGGGTCGAGCTCGGACTCGTCGATCGGACCGAGCAGCTGTGTCCACTGTCGGAAGGTGTTGGTCCCGAGCACGAGCCGCTGCTGCTCGTTGAGCACCGCAAGACGGTGGGCGAGGAGCTCGTCTCCCTCCTTGCCCCAGTAGCCGCCCCAGTCACCGTCGGCGCCGTACGACCCGAAGCCGTCGAGACTGCAATAGACGTCGAACGTGTAAGTGGAGGTCATGGCGACCACGCTACTATAACCGAATGGTTGTAGGTTCGGCCGAGTCGGAGCACGCCGACGCGCTCTTCCACGCGCTCGCCGACCCGACTCGCCGCGACATCCTCGCCGTGGTGCTGCGAGACGCGCACTCGGTGTCGGACCTGGCGCGCCGCTATCCGATCAGCTTCGCCGCGGTGCACAAGCACGTGGGAGCGCTGGAGCGCGCGGGGCTGGTCACCAAGACGCGGCATGGCCGCGAGCAGCACGTGCGTGGCGACGCCGCGACGCTGCGGAGAGCGCATCGCCTGCTCGACGACCTCGAAGCGCTGTGGCGCGGGCGCATCGACCGCATGGAGCAGGTCCTCGCGGAGCCGGAGGAGGGAGCACCGCGGTGCCCGTGACGAGCGTGGTCAAGGACGCGGACGCCAGGACGATGACCATCACGGCGCACTTCGACGCGCCGATCGACCGGGTCTGGCAGGTCTGGAGCGACCCGCGCCAACTGGAGCGCTGGTGGGGCCCGCCGTCGTATCCGGCGATCGTCTCGGAGCACGACCTCACGCCCCGCGGGACCGTGAGCTACGCCATGACCGGCCCGGAGGGCGACCGACATGGTGGACGGTGGCGCGTGCGCGCGGTCGACCCGCCGCACCATCTGGAGTTCGAGGACGGCGTGGCCGACGCCGACGGCAACCCGAGCCCCGACACTCCCACTCTCGTGATCCGCGTCACCCTGTCCGAGTTGACCGGGGGAGGGACGCAGATGGTTGTGACGGTGACGTGGGCCAGCGACGAGGCGATGGAGTGGATGCTTGCTTCGGGCACCGACGCCGGCATGACCGCCGCTGTCGGTCAGATCGACGCGCTGATCGGCGTTCCGGCGTCGTGATCGTACGCGCCGTTCGCGCTGTCGACGAGGTCATGGTGCGCGCAGCCCGATACTCGCTGATCATCACGGACACGCGGGGCCATGGCGCCAAGGTGGTCTACGTCACTGACTCGGGGATTGAAGGCGAGGAGCTCCCTGACAACGGTCCGACGATCGCCTCCGCGCCGGGTCTTGCGGTGTTCGTGTGCCGGTAGCGTGACGGCGATGGCGAACCTGCTCTCCCTCGACGACATCCGCGTTGCCGCGCGGACCATCGTCGGCCATGTCGAGCGCACGCCGACGGTGGCGAGCCCTGGGATGAGCGCGCTGCTCGGCGTTCCGGTCACGCTCAAGCTCGAACTGCTCCAGCGGTCCGGGTCGTTCAAGCCTCGGGGTGTCGCGACGAAGCTGCTCGGACTGAGTCCCGTCGAGCGCGACGCGGGGGTCGTTGCTGTGAGCGGCGGCAACCACGGCATCGCCGTCGCGGAGGTCGCCAACGGAATGGACGTCCGCGCGACGGTCGTGATGGCGAAGACCGCTCCGCCGCGGTCGATCGACCGCATTCGCGCCGCGGGCGCCGAGCTGCGGCTCACCGAGGACATGCCTGCCGCGTTTGCGCTGCTTGACGAGTTGGTGGCGGACGGCATGACGCTGGTGCACCCGTTCGACGACCCGACGGTGCTCGCCGGCCAGGGAACGGTGGGCCTCGAGCTCGCCGAGGACGCGCCGCCGCTGACCGACGTGTTGGTGAGCATCGGTGGGGGCGCGCTGATCTCCGGCGTAGCCGTCGCGATCAAGGCGCTGCTGCCGGACGTGCGGATCTGGGGCGTGGAGACGGAGGGCGCCGACGCCATGGCCCGCGCGCTCGCCGCCGGCGAGCCGGTCGACATCGCGCCGTCCTCCATCGCGAGCACGCTCAGCGCGCCGCACGTGTCACAGCTCACGCTCGACCACGTCCGCGCGCTGGTCGAGGAGGTCTTCGTGGTGTCCGACGCCGAGGCCGCGGGCGGAATGGTGGCCTTCGCCGAGGAGGCCAAGCTGTGGGTCGAGCCGGCGACCGGCTGCCTCGTCCCGGCCGCGCCGCAGGTGATCGAGCGCGCCCATGACGACGTCTCACTGGGCTTCGTCGTGTGCGGCGGCAACGTCACCCAGCGCGATGTCCGTGGCTGGTTCGACCGCCTGCTCTGAATGGCCGAAGCGTTTGCCGACATGCGGGCTAGGCCTCGTCAGCCACACGGCCTCCGCTCTCGCCGCGCCAGCTCATGCTCGCGAACAAGATCAGCCGATGAGGATCGCGATGATGCCGTGGGGCGTGGTTGGCGTTGGGGCCGTCGCCGATCCCTTGTCGGTTCCGATCGGGGGTGTGAAGCCCTGAGCGGAAACAGGGGCGACGACGCCGTAGTCGTTGGCGCCGATAAGCACGACGACCCCGTTGCTGCCCTTGGGCTGCTGCGTGGGGGGCGCGGAGTTGGCCTGGGCCGGGCCGGCGGCGAAGGCGATGGCGACCGCGGCGATGATGAGGGTGATCGGGAATCTCATAACCCCGTAGGACGCCGGTGACCCGGTCGTATTCCGCGGCTGCGTTCGAGGAGCACAGTCTCGTCGCGGTCGAGGCCGTGCTGCATCAGCCAGTGCCCGGTGTCCGGGTAGTGGACGTGGACGGGAAGGCCCGTGGTCGAGAGGAACAGCGCACGCACGACCGACTCGCCGCGATTGAACAGCCGGCGTGCGCCGGCGGGGCCTTCAGGCAGGCAGAGGAGATCGCCCGCATCGAGTAGTTCCTCGCCGCGGGGGTGGCGGAGCGTGGGCGTGCCGGTCAGAACCATCAGCCACTCCTCTCGTCCGTGGACGTAGTGGTAGGGCTCGGATCCCTCGCCCGGATCCAGCTCCACCACCGTCCCGCCGAGCCGGTCGGCTCCGAGGAGCGGGCCGAGCTCGGTCGCCCGGTAGCGCGATCCAGCCGGTGCTTGCGGGTCGGGCATCCCGGTCGGGAGCGCCGGCGCGTTCACGACCGGCCGCAGCGGTGGGCTCTCGGCGTCGCGTGCGATCTCGTCAGGCGCCTGGGAGCCCGCCGTTCCCTCGCCGTGCCAGTAGCCGACCGCGCTGCTTCGGAGCAAGATGCCCTCCGGGCCGCTGACCTTCTCCGAGTCGGGATACACGCTCATCCAGGGCCCGCCGAGCTGCCCCGTGGCGAGGATCACAAAGCGCCCCGGCCCCTTCACCGTATGGGCCCCGAGCGGCCCGGTCGGAAAGCACACGAGATCGCCCGGCGCCAGGACCCGTTCCCCCGCGGGTTCGCGCAGCGCAGGAGCGCCCGCGACCACGTACAGCCACTCCTCGACCCCGTGGTGGTAGTGGTACGGCCAGATCGGCAGGTCCGCCTCGGCCCGGTACACGCTCGCGCCGATTCGTCGAGCACCCAGCAGGTCGCCCACCGTGGCCGCCGCATGCCGGAAGCCGGCCTCGTCGAGCCGCTCGTTCAACTCGATGTCAAGGATGTTCACCTTCGCGACGCTCAAGCGCGGAACGATCGCACGAGCTCGCCGATGCTTCGGCCTGCGTGTAGTACATCATCGCCGGCCGGCGAGTTCGAGCGCGAGGACGTTCTCGCCCCACATCACCCGCCCCGTGTCGGTGAAGCCGTATCGCAGGTAGAAACCACGCGGTGATCCAGGACCGTCCGCGCAGCTGGTGAAGAGCACGTCCGCTCCCGGCCGCGTCCGGAGGTACTCGATCACGGCCCCGATCGTTGCCGCACCGTACCCGCGCCGCTGGAAGGACGCGTCGATGAGAAGCTTCCAGAGGAAGTACGGGCCGACGAGGTCGTCGTCCATCGGCTCCGGGATGCCGTCGCTGATCATCACGAAGCCGGCGAGGGTGCCCGCGTCGGCATCGTGTACCGCCCACGAGCGGGGCATCGCGCGTCGCTCGCTGTCGGCCTCCTCGAAGCTCTCGGCCATCGAGGTCACGTACTCGTCCTGGCCGTCCGCGAGACGAAGGCCCATGACGCTCGCGCGGTCCTCCAGCGTCACGATCTCGCGCAGCCGAACCTCTGGCATCGGATGCCTCCTTGGACGCTGAGTGCTAGTGGCGGCGCACGACCTTGACGATGACCTCAGTGACACCGGACGGGCCGTCCGGCGGTACCGTCTCGACCCGGATCGTATGCGTGCCGGGCGGTAGCGGCCGGATCATCGCCACCCAGGCGGCTCCGACGAACGTCGTCTCCCGCTCGGGCACCCCAAGGATGTTCGGATCGGGCAACGTGGCCGTCATCTGCGGGGAAACGGCCAGGTAACGACCCGAGTGGATGTCGACCGGCCGCCTTCCGTCGATGGAGACCAGGATCGCGTCGAACACGCCCTGCTGCCGGAGGGACCTCAGTGCGCACCGCCGCTGCCCGGCCGCGGTCTCGCCGCCGGCGGACAGTGGATCCGTCTCTGTGTTGCTGCACTCCCAGAAGAAGCTGGTCACGAAGATCGGCGTCCCCGGCTTGACGGTGCACGTGGGAGCCGCCTCCCGTGTCCACGCGATCAGGACCTTGTTCCTGTGGCCGGCCGCGAAGCACGACTCACCCGCCCCCGCGAGCGGGTTCTCGGCGGGCGGCAGCTCGATGAGCTGGCGGAGCTCCTCGCCGAGCAGTTGTCCACCGGTCAACCCCGCCAGTCGACCTGCGGCAGGGACCAGCTCCCCGTGACGCGCCCCGGTGGCCTGAGCGGACGCCCCCACGACCGCGAGCATCACCACGCCCAGCGTCATCCCGGCTGTCCAGCGAACGCGCTTCACAGCGACCTCCTTCACGGGGACCGGCCGAGTGTCTCAGTTCTCATCGTGCGGGTTTCGCCCTGCGTCCTATTTACGACACGGGTTGTCCGGTCGAGTCGCCGTGGCCAAATCGGCGCCGCGCGTGAGAGCATCGATGCATCGCAGCGCGCGAGCTCTTGTCGTCAGATCTGCTGCAGCTGTTCCCGCCCGGGACGGTGCTCCACAACCCGGTGACGGGCGAGTACGCGCGCGTGGTCGAGCACACGACCGAGCGAGTGGTGGGTGAACTGTTGGCCGTGCCGGACATCCTCGGGCCGCGATCGTCCCGGCTGCGCGCTGGCCCCAACGGCGGCAACCGTCGGCATCATCCGGTAGGGATGAGCCTCGCGACCGTCCGCGCGTATCGCAGCACTAGCGGGGCTCGGGCACGTAGTGCCGCGTGCGCGTCTGCCGGTCCAGCCAGACGCGCATCAGGCGGTCGGTGGTCGGGTCGAGGAAGCGCTCGGAGGTCGGGATCCAGTCCGGGCGCGCACCGTCGCTCTCGCCGTGGCGGCGGCGCCACCAGCCCTTGCGGCTGGCGACGGGAGCAGGGACGGCGGGCTCGAGCCCCGGCAGATCCTCCAGCAACGCCACGGCGGACTCGGGCGCGGCGTAGAGGCGGCCTAACCGCTCGTCGAGCTCGTCGGCCTCCAGGTGCCCCGCGACGTAGTGGCGTCCGAGCTCGGCGGCGACGGCGTCAGGTTGGGTCACCGCGCGAGCTTCACCGCGGTGCCGTAGGCGAGGATCTCGGTGAGGTTCTGGCCCATCTCCGACGAGTCGAAGCGGACGGCGATGATCGCGTCGGCGCCGAGCACGTGGGCGTTTGCGATCATCCGGTCCACCGCATGGCGGCGCGAGTCCTCGAGCACCTCGGTGTACTGACTCACCTCGCCCGACCGCAGCGCGGAGAAGCTCGCCGTGAAGCCCTTGGCGACGCCCATCGACCGCACGATCAGGCCGAAGCAGAGGCCCAGGCTCTCGGCGACCTGCACTCCGGGCAGCTCCTGCGCGGTCGTGATGGGCAGGTCTGCTTGAACGGCGCCGCCGGAGGTCATGGGCCGATTGTCGCACTGCGAGTGGCAACGTCATCCTCCGGCGACCTTGGTCTTGCGGATTGGAATACGCGTGGTGGGAGGCGTCCAGGATCGCGAGCGGAGCGGCGCCCTGTTCGTGGGCGGCTGATCCGTCCGGGCCGAGTAAGCGAGTGCGGTTCGGGCCGCCATACCCGGCCCTGGTGGAACCCGGCCTATAGGCGGTCGGCGTGCGCCTCGATAATCCGCGCCATGGTGCTTGATACGGCCGATGGCCGGATTCTGCGGGACGGCAGCCCGGGTTATGACGAGGCTCGGGCGGTGTGGAACGTGATGGTCGATCGGCGGCCGCGGGCGATCGTGCGTTGCGCGAGCGCGGACGACGTGGCCCAAGCCATCCGGTACGGCCGCGAGCGTGGGCTGGAGATCGGTGTTCGGTGCGGCGGCCACAGCGTGCTCGGGACTCTGCGTTCCCGAGGGCGGCTTGATGATCGACCTGACCCCGATGGGTGGCGTCCGCATCGACCCGGAACGGCGTCTGGCGTCGGTGCAGGGCGGCGCGTTGCTCGGGGCGCTCGACCGCGCCGGCGCAGGAGCACGGGCTCGCCACGACCGCGGGAAACGTGTCCCACACCGGTGTCGGTGGGCTGACGCTCGGCGGCGGCATGGGCTGGCTGGCGCGCCGGCTCGGGCTGACGTGCGACAACGTCGTGTCGTACGAGCTGGTCACGGCGGAGGGCGATCGGCTGCGCGTCGACGAGAACGGCGACCCGGAGCTGTTCTGGGGCCTCCGCGGCGGCGGCGGGAACTTCGGCGTGGTGACCGAGTTCGAGTTCCGGCTGCACCCGGTCGCCACGCAGGCCCACGTGGTCGAGCTCTTCTTCCCGATCGAGGATGCGGCGCCGGTGATGCGCGCATGGCGGGACCTGAACGCAACCGCGCCGCGCGCGGCCACGTTCACCGCCTGGGTCGGAGAGTCGCAGTCGCCCCTTCTGCCGTCGCAGTGGCGCGGGCGGCCGCTGGCGAACGTCGGGTTCGTGTGGGCCGGCGAGGCCGAGCTCGACTCGCGTCTGCTTGCCGACGGTGCGCGGACTCGGCCGCCCGGTCGCCGAGCGGATCGAGGCGCTCACGTACCTCGACCTGCAGCGCATGGACGACACCCTCGAGGGTCACGAGCTGCGCCGCTACTGGAAGGGGCACTACGTCGCGATCGCTCGACGGACGAGGCCATCGATGCGTTCCTGCTCCGCGGCACGCCCGACGGGCACGGCGAGTACCTGCCCGCCGCGTCGCTGCAGGCCTACGGCGGCGCGATCGCCGACGTGCCCGACGGCGACAGCGCGTTCAGCCAGCGCGACGCGACGTTCGAGTTCGTCGCCTCCGCACGCTGGTCCGACGCCGGCGGAGGATCAGCGAGCGGATGGCTGCCGCGCGCCGCTATGCCGCTGCGCTCGAGCCCTTCGCGAGCGGGATGTACGTCAACGCGATGGGCGACGAAGGGGCCACCGGCGTGGCACGCGCGTACCCCCCGGCCAAGCTCGCGCGCCTCAGGCACTCAAAGCCGCCTACGACCCCGACAACGTGTTCCACCTCAACCAGAACATCCCACCCGCCTGAGGCGGTCTTACCAGGAGGATCGGCAGCGGATGCCGGGGCGCCTCAAGCGACCGGTGTGTCCGCCAACTGCGCGCCTGGGCGTCCGCTCTCGACTACAAAGGTCGCCAGCGTGTGGGTCGGTGACGTCGGCTGCTTGACCGTGTCCACGATGCGGTACTCGGTCGTCCATGTCTCCGGCGTGAGCGTGCACTTCGCGTAGCCGCGGTTGTTGTTACGGAAGAGCAGGTGCGGGTTTCCGGGAAGGCCGAAATCGATCTCCCGAGGGGTCGTGTCGCCGCCGGTGGAGATCGAGGTGCCAAGGAACTCGGTTCCCATCGCCGAGCCCATGAATCTCCCGGTGGACACTGTGCGCCTCGTCGGGCAGCGCAACCGTGCTGCCCTTGCGGACGATCGCGTGGAGTCCTCGTCGCGTGATACTTCGTAGCGCACCTCGAACGGCTCGGCGGGCATACCGCCGCCGACGGCGGGCGGATCGGGCGCCAACCGGGTCCTCAGCACGACGCCCGTGGGGCGCGGATCGCCCGAGGCGACGCCGAGCGTGAAGGGGTTATCGGCATCGCCCGCTTGCCCGAAGGCGGGGCCGCTCGCGATCCCTGCGCGCGTGATGCCGGCGGCGAGGCAGCCGCCCGTCTTGAGGAGCGTCCGGCGGGTGATGCGCTGGTCCCAGTCACCTGTGAGGCCCATGATCTGCCCTTGCTTCGGGGTAGGGGTCAGGAGTCTCTTGGGCCGCGCGAACGCGAAACATCCGAAGGGGTGAAAGCGTTCCCCCCGGCGCAGAGCGAGCTCAGCTCGTGACCTCGGGGAAGCGCCCGCCCGACGGGACGTCCTCCTCGACCTTCGCACCGAGCCCCACGAGGGCTATGTCGCCGTCGCGCTCACCGACGGACACGCCTTCGCAGATCTCGACGCCATCGTCGACGATGGCGCGCTCGACCTTGGCGCCGCTGCGGACGATCGCGCCCGGCAGGAGGACGGCATCGCGTACGACCGCGCCCGCTTCGATGACCGCGCCGCGCCCCACCACAGACCGGGCCACCTCGCCGGCGATCCTGGCTGCGGGCGCGACCTGTGCCCGCTCGAGCGTCGCGCCGTCGAGGATCCGCGAGGAGGCGCGGCGCGCGGTCGCGTGCGTGAGGATCGGCCAGTCCAGGTCGTCGAGATCGATGGGCGGCGGCTCGCCGAGCAGCTCCATGTGGCACTCGTGGAACGCGTCGACGGTCCCGACGTCGCGCCAGAAGCCGTCGAACCGATGCTGACGGGCGCTTCCGGCGTCTACGAGCCGCGGCAGCAGCTCGTTGCCGACGTCCTCGAGATCGTCCTCGCCGTGTTCACCGACGATCGCCTCCAGCTCGTCGAGCATCGGCTTCGGGCGGAACACGAACACCTCGTTGGAGATCAGGTTGGTCGCCGGCTCGTCCGGCTTGTACACGTATTCGGTGACGCGCTCCCCTTCGACGCGCATGACGCCATAGCGGCCCGCATCCTCGGGGTCGACTTCGGTGGTGACCATCGTGACCACCGAGTCGGTGGCCATGTGCTCCTCGACCAGGGCGCCGTAGTCGAGCGAGTACACGGCGTCGGCGCTGAGGACCACCAGCGCTTCGGGGTCGAACTCGCAGATCATCGGCGCGTTCCGCCACAACACGTCGGCGGTGCCGGTGGGAAAGCCTCCCCGGCCGTCATGGCCGAGACGCGGCTGGAGGATCAGCAACCCGCCTGTCGTGCGATCCAGGTCCCACGGGCGGCCGTTGGCGAGATGGTCGCTGAGCGAGATCGGGTTGAACGCCTGCGCCACCCAGACGTCGGACAGGCCCGAGTTCGCACAGTTGCTGAGGGGGAAGTCGATCAGCCGGTGGGTGCCGGCGAACGAGACGGCGGGCTTCGCACGCTCCTGCGTGAGCAGCTCCAACCTTCCTCCGGCGCCACCGGCGAGGATGACCACGAGAGTCTTGATGCGGGGCATCCGCACGGTCTACCCAACGTACTTCGTTCCGTTCACGCACCTACGCCGATCGGCTGAGCGGCCATCGCTGATGAGCGCCGTCGCCCGAGCGGCCAGGGTCGGGTGACCGTCCACCGAGAGGATTCCGATGCGACCCACAATCGTGCTCGTCCACGGCGCGCTCGCCGAGTCGGCGAGCTGGAACCGCGTGCTCGACCCGCTCCTGAACGCGGGCCATCGCGTCATCGCCGCCCCCAACCGGTTGCGGGGCGTCGCGGCCGACGCGGCCGCTGTCGGCGACCTGGTCCGCACGATCGACGGACCCGTGGTACTCGTCGGCCATTCCTACGGCGGTTCCGTGATCTCCAGCGTGGACCCCGGCGTCGGCGCCATCGCCGGCTCTAGGGCCATCGAGACCGTTCGCACCGAAGGTAGGCTTGGCTCGTGAGGCTGCCCGACGGAGCTTCGATCGCGGTGATCGGTGCCGGCCCCTCGGGAATCACCGCGGCGAAGCATGCGCTCGAGGCCGGCTTCGACGTGACGGTGTTCGAGGCCGGCGATCGCATCGGCGGCCAGTGGCACACGGCGGCGCCCCACAGCGGCGTGTGGCCGGGAATGCGCACCAACACGAGCCGGGCGATGACGGCGTTCTCCGACTTTCCCGCCCCGGCTGAGCATGCGCTGCACCCGACGGCCGCGCAGGTGCACGCGTATCTCGACGACTACGCCCGCGCCTCCGGTGTCGTCGACCATGTTCGGCTTCACTCGCCCGTCGGTGACGTGCAGCCGGGCTGGACGGTCGATGGCGAGCCGTTCGACGCCGTCGTCGTCGCCTCCGGCCGCTTCCGCAAGCCGAGGCTCCCACCTGCCATCGACGCGTTCGGCGGCGAGACGCTCCACGCGTTCGACTACCCGGGCGCCGACCGGCTCCGGGATCGCGCCACGCTCGTCTACGGCAACGGAGTCAGCGGTCTGGAGGTCGCGTCGGACCTCGCGCCGCACGCACCGGTCATCTCAGCGTTCCGCAAGCCGCGGTACGTGATCCAGAAGGTGGTCGACGGCGTCTCCTCCGACTGGCAGTGGTACACGCTGTTCGGCGCGCTCGAGCGGCGCCTGTCGCCTTCCGAGGAGTGGAGCGGCCGGCAGCGCGAGCGGATCCTCCGCGTGGCCGGCAACCCCGCCGACTTCGGCGCTCCGGAGCCGAGCGGCGACCTTCGCGTCGCGGGCGTGTCGCTCTGTCAGGACTACCTGCAGCAGGTGCGCGACGGCAGCATCACGTGCCGTCCCGGCATCGCCTCGGTCGAGGGGCGGAACGTCACCTTCACCGACGGCTCGACCGCGGCCGTCGAGGTGATCATCTGCTCCACCGGCTACGACATCGACGTTCCGTACCTGGGCCAGGGCATCCGGGACGTGCTCGGACCTGATCTCGCGTTGTACCAGCGGACGTTCCACCCGGACCTGCCCGGCCTCGGTGTCGTCGGTCAGTTCCTCGCTCAGGGGCCGTACTTCCCGCTGCTCGAGCTGCAGGCGCGCTGGATCGTGGCGGTCTGGAGCGGCGAGGTGACGCTCCCCGACGATGTGCAGATGCGGCACGTGATGGGACAACCGCGACCGCCTCTCGACGTCCACCATGCATTCGCGCTGACCCTCTCGGAGGAGCTCGGCGTCGCCCCTGACCCGATGCACTGGCCCGGCCTGAGCGAGCCCCTGGTATTCGGCCCGCTGCTGCCGCCGCGCTACCGGCTCTCGGGGCCTGGCGCCATGCCGGAAGCGGCCGCCCTGTTCGAACAACAGCTCGCGGCATCCCCGCGTGCCTCGGTCGACGCCGCCGACGTCGACGCGCTGCGCAGGTTCAGCGGCGCGCTCTCGCGCACGGGCTAGACCACTCGCGGCGTGGCAGAGCTCGAGTAGACGTCCTTGCGTGCGATGCGCCCGTCCTCCGTGAGAGGGAAGACGTCGACTCCGTCCCATTCGAGCCGGCGACCATCGTCGGGGTGCACGGCCCGCGCGGTCCACTCGCTCACCGCGAAGTCGTCGCCGCAGCGCAGCGACCGGCGCTCGAAGCGCAGTGTCGGCCAGCGCGCGAAGATCGCGCCGATGTGCGCCCGCACCGCCTCCGCGCCCGCGACGCGCTCCCCGGCGGTGTGGTTGTGAAAGACGATCGCGTCGTCGTGCATCGACGCGATCGTGTCGAGGTCCTGCGCGTTCCAGGCCGCGTCGTAGCGGTCGATCAGCGTCGCGGCCTGTGCGCTACGCGGCTGCCCAGAAGCCATCCTGCGTCTCGGTCGGGGGCTCGTCGAGCCGGGGCGAGAAGATCAGCAACTCGGCCTCGTCATCCGTGTCGTTGTGGACGGCCCGGAACGCGTCGCCGCCGATCCGCACCGCCGTCTGCGGTCCGGCCTCGAAGACGTCGTCGTCGACCTTGAACGTGACGACCCCGGAGATCACGAAGTAGACCTCCTCCTGGCCCGGGTGCCGATGCCCGTAGCTGCCGCGGCCACCGGTGCCCGGCGGCATGCGGCGCCAGCTGAAGGAGACCTGCTCGGCCGCGAGTGCGCCCGTGTACCAGCGCTGCTCGCCGTATCCCGGGATAGTCCGCCATGAAGTCGATCGCGTCCTCGCGGCTCGCGAACGTGTACGCACCGGTTCCGCTGCGGGTCATCGCCGTGTCGCGCTCAGCTGCGCTTGCGTGCCTTACGGGACTGGCGTTCAGCGGCCGCCTGAGGCGATTCGGCGTACTTCTCGCGCTCCTCGGAGGTCATCTGCCGCACGACGAGCGACCCGGTGTCCACCTGGCGATCGAAATCGCGCTGCCGATCCTGCTTGCGCTGTTCCTCGCGTTCCTTTGGTGTCGCCACGGGTTCTCGCTCCTTGTCTCTCAGACCAACGATACGCCTTTGTCGACGTTCTACCCGCGGCCTCAGATCTATCGGCTCGAACGGTTAGCCGCGACGGCTCGCCGTGAAGCAGAACTGGGTGACCGTGAAGAAGAAGTCCCCACGCTCACCGAGTTCGCGCTGCTCGTCGGCCCAGGCCTTCGCTTCCTGCTGGCTCATCCCGCCCTGGTCGACCACGTACTGCTCGACCAGAGGCACGAGCGACCCGCCGTAGGCATCGGCGATCAGCTCGATCGTCGCGAACGGGTGCGCATCCATCTCGATGTGCTCGAAACCCGCGTCGCGCAGCTGCGGTGCAAGCGTGCGCGGCAGACGGGGATGCGTCAGGTGTTTGTCCCATGCAGCAAGTACGCGTTGCATCAGCTCCTCATCGCGCGCCTGCCAGGACACGGTCGCCCAGTCGACGTCCCACACCAGCACCCGGCCGCCAGGGCGCAGCGCTCGGCGCATCTCTGCCAGCGCGGCGGCAACGTCTCCGACGTACTCGAATACCT
Source organism: uncultured Solirubrobacteraceae bacterium (assembly GCA_963723395.1). Classification (GTDB taxonomy): domain Bacteria; phylum Actinomycetota; class Thermoleophilia; order Solirubrobacterales; family Solirubrobacteraceae; genus DATFQI01. Next base: position 510,028 of record CAVRQL010000023.1, read on the forward strand.
GGACTGCGATCGCCCGGTCAAAGCTTGCGTCCGCGACCGGCAGCGAGGTCGCGTCCGCCTCTTGGAACTCGACATTTTGGTGTCCTTCGGCACGCTTCGCCGCCACGGAGAGCATGTCCGCGCTGCCGTCCACGCCGACGAGCAAGCCGTCGCGGCCGACCACCTCGAGCAGCTCGCTCACATAGAAGCCGGGGCCGCAGCCCACATCGAGCACACGATCGCCGGTCCGCGCGCCGAGTGCGGCGCGAACCAGCTCGCGCCGCCGCAGCACGTCGCGCGTCGCGTACAGCTTCTCCAGCCGCTCGACGAGACGCCGATCGAACTCCAGCTGGCCCACGACCCAACCCTATCGTGGCTAGTGCTAGCCCACTCATCAGCCGCACCGCCACGACGAAGAGTCCGCACCTTGCCGTGACGCACCGTGATCGCGAACGCGCACACCGTTCGTGCTCACCCCGTGCGCGCGGGGCGGTTGAGCGTGTCGCGGGCGGCCACGCCATCGCGCAGCTCCTTCTGGCGTTCGATCTCGGCGTTCAGCTCGGCCCCGAACAGCAGGGAGACGTTCGTCAACCACATCCAGGCCACGAGCACGATCGCTCCGGCGAACGTGCCGTAGATCGCGCCGACGTCGGCAACGCTCGAGATGTAGGTCGAGAAGCCCCAAGACGCGAGCAGCCACAGGAGCACGCCGACGACCGCGCCCGGCGTCACCCACCGCCACGCTCGCTGTTGCACGTCGGGGGTGATGAAGTAGATGAAGGAGAAGACGAGCATCGCCACCATCAGCGCGGCCGGCCAGCGGGCGATGCTCCAGATCTTCGCCGCCGTCTCGCCCAGTCCGATGAAGCCGAGCAGGTCGTCGGCGAAGCCTCCGCCGACGAAGACGAGGATTCCAGTGACCAGCCCTAGGGTGAGCAGCACGACGGTGGAGGCCACGTCGATCAACTTGCGCCGAAGGAAGCTGCGCCCACCGTCGATCTCGAACACCACGTTGAGCGCTCGACGGGACGCCTCGAGCACGCCGGTGGTGCCGTAGAAGGCGACGAGGACGCTGATCACCACGGCCGTCGTCGCCGTGCCCTTGTTGGTCAGCGCGCGCCGCAGCGAGTCATCGAGCGGAGCTACTACCGAGTCCGGCGCGACGTCGCGCGCGTATCCCATGATCGCGTTGTAGGTCTCGGGATACTGGCCCAAGAGTCCGAGCAGCGAAAGCGCCAGCAGCGCCGTGGGGAACAAAGACATCAGCCCGTAGTAGGTCAGCGCCGCGGCATGGTGGGTCATCTGGTCGCTGTAGAACGACACGAGCGTCCTCTTGATCACCGCACCCGCGCCACGCATCGCATGAGCGTAGGCCGCGAAGCCGCGCTAGGGCCGACCGTCCCCTGTTGAGCTTCACCTCGGGGGGTGGCGGCTGCAGAAGCTCCGGACTGCGTCGTTGAACGGGCCGGGCTGCTCGAGGTTGCTCATGTGACCGGCGCCCGGGAGCACCTTGAGCTCGGCGTTCGGGATCGCGTTCGCGAACTGGTGTGCGACGCGGAGTGGCGAGCGCGCGTCCGCGTCGCCCCAGATCAGGAGGGTCGGCGCGGCGATACGGGGCAGCAGGTCGCGTTGGTCGGTCTGGGCCATCACGGACAGCTGCGCCCATAGGCTCGCGGAGCGGGCCGCGGCGGTCATCTCTTCGAGCAGGAGCGCGAACTCGGGTGGAGGCGCGGCCGCGAACAGCCCGGGCGGGTCGTAGCGCTCTCCTCGTTCGAGCATCGTGCGCAGGCCCTCGACGCGAGCTTCGACCTCCTTCGCCGGCAGCGACCCCTTCCACCCCGCGTAGCTGCCGGCGAGGATCAGTGTCGCCACCTGATCGGGGTGGTGCCGGTAGAGCTCTTGCACAACGGTCCCGCCCCAGGAGAGGCCCGCAACGTGCGCTCTGCCGAGGCCGAGCGCCTCGATCACTCCCGCGAGGCAATGCGCGTAGTCGGCCAGACCGAATCCCGCAGGCAAATCGTCAGAGCGGCCCGCGCCGGGCTCATCCCAGGCGATGATCGTGAACTCGTCCGCGAGGGCCTTCAGCTGGGGCTGCCACATGCGACCGTCGACCCCGGCACCGTGCACGAGCACCAGCGGCGGCCCGCGCCCGACGCGTTGGTAGGCGATCTCGAGCCCGTGCGCGCGAGCGACCTCCACGACGCCAACTTACCTGCCGTTGGCGGCTCGAGCCACGACGCGAACGACGTTGAGACGGATGGTGAGGCTGAACGGATCGCACCATTCAGGGGCCGCCACCCGACCGAGGTTGCGCGGTCTATTGGGCGGGGACGCCATCTCCTCGCGGGTGATAGAGCGGGACGACGTCGGGCAGCGGGTGCTCGGCGTAGTACGCGCCGATCGAGTCGGCGTCGAAAATCACTGTGGTCAGCGGACCGTGGAGAACCTTGACCCAGATGTCGGAGACCTCGCCGCTCTCCTGCAGCCAGAAGTAGGCCCGCGCCCGCTTCCAGGAGATGTCCTGGTTGCTGACATTGTTGAAGTCGTTGAGGCTGCCCTGGCCCGTCCAGCCGGGGTGTGGATTCTCGTCCGGCGCGGCGATCATCTCATCGACCATGCCGCGCAATCGCTCGGCACGGGGCCGCCCATGCGTCTGCCACCAGGGATTGTTCGTGGCGTAGTCCGCCACGTCGTCGTAGCCGCGATAGTCCTTACCGGCAGGCAACGGCGTCGCGCCATAGATCGGGTCGCCCAGCGTGTAAAGGAACAGGCGGTAGCGAAAGCCGGGTCCGGAGTAGGCGGAGGATCGCTTCAGTCCTTCCTCGCCGCGGGCCCGCGTGACCAGGGTCAGGTAGATCCAGCGAACCTCGTCCTCCTGCCCGATGCCCGACTCGGCGAGCACGGTCGCAGCAAGCTTGCGGCGCAGGTCCGGCGTCGCCCATTCGGGCGCGGGACCAGGGGGCGTCCAGTCGGCGGGCAGCGGGGGCCCGTACACGGGCGTGCGCGAAAGCATCCGCGTCACTGCTGCGTTGCCCGCCGTCTCTTGGAGCCGCAGCAGATCCGAGACCGCTGGCGGCCCACGGCGATTTGGCACCTCTTCGCGATCGCGTCGCGGCAGGTCGGTCGTTCGGACGTTGGCACGCACCGTACGACGGTAGGCTGTCCGGCGCCACGTCGTAGGAGCGCGTCATGGTGAGCGCCGCCGCCCGGCACGGTGGAAAGATGCACCACATCGCAGGGGCGGTCAGGGGAATGACTGCGATGGACGCAGACCAGGCCCTGGCCGCGTCAGGCGACGATCTCATCCTCGTACCGCTCGCGTGACAGCGCCCTCTAGTCCGTCTGGCCGGCCGCGACCGGCAGACCCGGTGCGCGCACGGGTCGCGAGTCGGCGGTGTCCGCGCGCGGCGGGCGCTCGCCGAGCTTGACGACCACCACGCCGGCCAGGATGAACGCGCCGCCGACGATCTGCAGGGTCCCCGGGACCTGGTCGAGCAGCAGCCACGCGAAGATGACCGCCGCGACGACCTCGAGCAGCGCCACGAACGAGGTCAGCCGCGATCCGAGCCGCCGGCCCGCCGCGATGCCGGACGTGTAGGCGATGGCTGCGGTGACCACGCCGAGGCCGATGAACGGGAGCCACCAGGCGACGGTTTCGCCGGCGTAGGTCGGCGCGGCGGTCGTCGCGTGCATCGGCATGACGCCGGCGACGCCGAGCACTGCCAGGCCGACCGCGCCGACCGCGAGGCCGCCGCCCGCGAGGGCGAGTGGTGGCACGCCGGTGCGCGTGTCGGCGGACATGACGAAGTACGTGGCGGCGCCGAACATCGCCGCCAGCGCCCACAGCACGCCGTCCAGGGCGAGGTCCGCGCCCGACAGCAGGTCCAGCACGAGCACGAGCCCGAGGGCGGCGATGCCCGCGCCGGCGAGCGTCATCGGGCGGGGACGCTCCCCGCGGCGTAGCCACAGCCACACGACGATGACGGCGGGGGCGGTGTACTCGATCAGCAGCGCGGGGCCGACGTCCATCGCCGCGACGGCCGAGAAGTACGCGAACTGGGTTCCGGCCACCGGCACCGCGCCGTAGAGCACGACCATGCGCGCGTTGCGCCGAAGCAGCCCCCACCGTCCGCGCAGCGCGCGCGCCGCGAAGGGAGCGACGACGAGTGCCGCGATGGCGATACGGGCGAGCACGACGCCGCCGGGGCTCCAGCCGACGTCGATCAGCCCGCGGGCGAGGGCGCCCGACAGCCCGAACGACGCGGCCGAGACGAGCGCGAGGAGCAGCCCCGTCCGTACCGCCGTCCCCGTCTGGCTGTCATTGGCCACCGCCTCCATGACCAATGACAATAGTGAGAATCGGTAAGATGTCAACGTGCTGTTTGCCCATGACACGGTCGCGTCGCTGCGGTCGGCGGTCGACCTGGTCAACTCCGGGGAAGAGCCCGACACGCTCACGACCCTCGCCGAGCTCGACGCCTGGTACGCCCAGCACGGCTACACGGGCCGGCGCGACCGAGACGAGGCGGAGCTCGCCGCGCTCCGTGCGCTGCGGCCCGTCCTGCGTGACCTGCTCACGACGGACCGCGAGCGCGCGGCCGAACTCGTCAACGCGATGCTCGCGGAGGCCGGCGCGCTCCCGCAGCTCGTCCGCCACGACGGGCTCGACTGGCACATCCACGCCGTGCCGGGCGACGCGCCACTCGATCGCCGCATCGTCGTCGAGACCGCGATGGCGATGGTCGACGTCATCCGCACCGACGAGCTCTCGCGCCTGTCGCTGTGCGCCGACGACCGCTGCGGCGGGCTCGTCCTCGACCTTTCGCGCAACCGGTCGCGACGCTTCTGCAGCACGACGTGCGCGAATCGCAACGCGGTCGCGGCCTACCGCGCACGCGGCCGCCGCAACGCCGGCACCTGAGATCTATACGATCGCCGAACGATGCCCAGCGGCTTCATCAAGTCGGTCGACCAGGTGGGCATCGTCGTCCGCGACCTCGAAGCGGCGATGGCGCTCTACAGCGAGGACCTCGGTCTCGGCCCGTGGTCGGTGTTCACGATCTCCCCGGAGACGTGCACGGGAGGGATGTCGTTCCGCGAGGAGGAGGAGCCGCACAGCTTCGCCATGGCGATCTGCGACGTGGGCGCGGTGACCTACGAGCTGATCCAGCCGCTCGAGGGGCCGAGCTCGTACGTCGAGTTCCTCGAGGCCAACGGCGACGGCTTCCATCACGTCGGGTTCGTCGTCGACGACATCGACGCGGCGATCGCGCAGATGGAGGGCAAGGGCTACTCCATCGTGCAGAGCGGGCGCGGCTTCGGCACCCAGGGCGACGGCCACTACGTCTACTTCGAGACGGACGCCAAGATCGGGTACCTGGTCGAGGCGATCCAGCTCCCGGAATCGATGCGGGAGCCGGAGCGCACCGTGGCCTAGCGGTCGTACGAGATCCGCTGGAAAGGCCACGCCTCGGCTGAGCCAGCCGGAGACGAGATCGCGAAGGGCGGTATCGCTGCCGGCGTGCGTGGCGCGCACCCACGACTTGACCTCGGCGTCGTGGCCGCCGTGCTTGTCGGGATAGATGTAGACGCAGCCGATCACGTCGCGGTCCGATGGGTCGAGGACCGTGTAGGTGAAGCCGGAGCGCTCCGCGAAGTCGCGGGCGTGGCGCTCGAGGTCCGCGCGGTTCTCGTCCAGGCTCATCGGGCGCGGCCAGCGGCCGTCCGGGTAGCCCGGCGTCGCGCGGATGTGCTCGATCGAGGATGACCACGCGGCGTAGTCGGGCTCGTTGTGCTCGGGGCCGAGCGGCTCGAGCAGGAACTCATCGGCGACGAGCTCGGTCGGCGGTTGGAAGTCGTGAGGGACGAAGGTCATCAGGATGGGTTATCACGGAGCCACGCGACGTAGTCCGCGACGCCGGCTCGCACGTCGTAGGCCGGTTCGAATCCGGTGTCGCGGGTGAGGCGGGTGATGTCGAGGTACGGATCGTCCGCCGGCGCGTCGGGGTTGCGGCCGGGGGACAGGGACGCCTCGGCGCCGGGGACCGCGGCGTTGACGGCGGAGACGAACTCGTGGTTGACGACCGGCCGTCCCGAGGAGACGTTGTACGTGTCGTGCCGGAGCGTGTCGGCATGCACGAGCAGCGCGATCGCCCGCCCGCAGTCTTTGACGTAGCAGCGGTCGCCGCCGTCGTCGGCGAAGCCCGGAGGCCGCGGCGGGGTCAGGTCGGGAGCCTCGCCGCGCACGGTGGCCGAGATGAGCCGCGGGATCGGGAAGAACGGCGAGTCGGCAAGGCCGAGAGGGCCCCAGACCGTGCCGATGCGCAGCATGACCGGCTCGACGCCGGTGCCCTGCAGGACCTGCGGCACGATCGCCTCGACGGACTTCTTGAACGCCAGGATCGAGTTGGGCGCCGTCGCGGGGACGAGCGGCAGGTCCTCGTGCCAGCGCGGGCCGGGGGTGCCGATGTAGACGCCGATGCTGCTGGCCACCGCGAAGCGCCGCACCCTCCAGGTCCGCGCGACCTCGAGGGCGTTGAGCAGCATCGCGGCGTTCCTGCGCATGAACGCGATCGGGTCCGGCTCCTCGAGGGCGACGGCCGCGAGATGGACGATCCCGGTGATCTGGTGCCGGTCGCCGATGGCGCGAAGGGTGTCGAGGTCGGCCAGGTCCGCCTGCTCGACGACCACGCGCCCCTCGAGGAAGGACGGCGGCGCGGCCTTGCGGTGCCGGGTGACGACGACGTCCTCGCCCAGGTCGGCGAGCGCGAGCGCCGCGTGGGCGCCGATCGAGCCGAACCCGCCGGTGACGAGGATCATCGCGGCCGGGCCCCGGAATGAGCGGCGAGGTAGGAGTGCACCGCCGATACGACGACGGACCCTTCTCCGACGGCGGAGGCGACTCGCTTGACGGAGCCGGCGCGGACGTCGCCGACGGCGAACAGCCCGGGCACGGAGGTCGCGAAGCTATCCCGGGTCGTCACGAATCCCTTGGGGTCGAGCTCGACCCCCGCGTCCTGAAGCCATGCGGTCCGCGGCACGGCGCCGATCATCAGGAACACGCCACCGGCCTCGAGCCGGACGTCCTGCTCCTCTTCTCGCCACGTGACTTCGGACAGACGCTTCTCGCCGTCGACCGACGTCAGGTGCGACCGGGGGTGGACGGTGATCCGGTCGTGGTGGGCGAGTCGCTGCGCGAGATAGCTGGACATGGTCTCGGTGAGGTCGTCACGGCGGATGAGGACGTGCACGTGGTCGACCTGCTGCGCGAGGAACAGCGCGGCCTGCCCGGCCGAGTTGGCGCCTCCCACCACCACCACGTTCTGGCCGATGCAGGCCCGCGCCTCGAGCTCGGTCGCGGCGTAGTAGACGCCGCGACTCTCGAACTCGGCGAGACCTGGGATGTCCAGTCGGCGGTACTGCACGCCGCCGGCGACGACGACGGCCCGGGCGGCGACGTCGTACTGGTCGTCGAGGCGGACCTGGAACCCGTCCGGGTTGCGCGACAGTCCGGTCACCGACCGGGGCGAGACGAACCGGGCCCCGAACTTGACCGCCTGCAGCATCGCCGACCGGGCCAGCTCGCCGCCGGCGATGCCGCGTGGGAAGCCGAGGTAGTTCTCGATCCGCGACGACGTGCCGGCCTGCCCTCCCAGGGCGACACCCTCGGCGATGACGACATCGAGCCCTTCGGAGGCCCCGTAGACGGCAGCGGCCAGACCCGCCGGGCCGGCGCCGACGATCAGCAGGTCGCAATGCGCCTGGTCGGGCAGCCCGGAGAGGTCCAGTCCGACGGCGGCGGCCAGATCGCGGGTCGTCGGCTGCGTGAGGATGCGTCCCCGTCCGGTGACCACGGCCGTTCCCGTCTCCGGGAGCGCGCACGTCGCGGCGACCTCGGTCCACGCGGACGGATCCGAGCGCAGCACCGTCCGATAGGGCACGTGATTGCGCTCGGCGAACTCCTGCAACCGGTGCATGTCGCGATCGTCGTCGCCGGCGAGGACCAGGCCACCCTCTCCCCAGCGGCTCAGCATGCGCCGCCGCGCGTCGAAGGCGGAGAGCATCACGTCGCTCAGCTCCGTGGAGGTCGCCATGAGCCGTCTCAGGTCCGAGACGGGCACCCGCAGCAGCGTCGTGTCCGCCATGGCGACGCCGGCGAGGAACGCCGGCTGCCCCATCAGCATGCCGAGCTCGCCGACGAAGTCGCCGGCTTCGACCACGAACCTGACCCGGCCGCCTCTTCGGTCCACGAGACTGACCCCGCCGGCGAGGACGAGGTAGAGGTCGTATGCGTCGCCCGCATCCCACAACGTCTCACCGGGCTCGGGTCGGATCACCTCGCCGACCGACTCCAACAGCGCCCGGCCCTCGTCATCGAACTCGGGCCACGCCTCGATCTCGACCTGATCCGCTCGCTGAGACGAGTAGCGGGTCCGCTCGTCGGGCGTTGGGGTGTGTCCAGGCAAGTCGTTGAGCCTAGGGGACACCGGCTCTGCTCCTGCGCGGAGGAGGAGTAGCTTGAGTTCGATGGCCCCTGGCCCGACGATGACGGCGATCGTGCGCGACCGCTACGGCGCGGCCGACGTGCTCGAAGTGAGGACCGTCGACGTGCCCCGCCCGGGCGACGACGACGTGCTCCTGGAGGTGCGCGCGGCCGGGCTGGACCGCGGGGCGTGGCACATGATGGCCGGGAGGCCCTACGCGATGCGGGTCGCCGGCTTCGGCGTGCGCACGCCCAAGAACGCGGGGCTGGGATCCGACGTGGCCGGGGTGGTGGCGGCCGTCGGGGCGAACGTGACGGACCTGCAGCCCGGGGACGCGGTGTTCGGGACGTGCGGGCCCGCCTCGCGGGCCGCGTCGTTCGCCGAGTACGCGCTGGCACAGCCGGATCGGCTCGCCCGGATGCCCGGGAACCTGACCTTCGAGCAGGCGGCCGCGGTTCCGGTGTCGGGCCTCACCGCGCTGCAGGCCGTGCGCGACAACGGGCGGGTCCGCGCCGGACAGCATGTGCTCGTCATCGGTGCTTCAGGTGGGGTCGGCACCTTCGCGGTGCAGATCGCCAAGGCGTTCGGAGCGGAGGTGACCGGCGTCTGCAGCACCGCCAAGGTGGACCTGGTGCGATCGCTCGGCGCCGACCGCGTGATCGACTACACGCGCGCAGACATCACGGACGACGATCAGCGCTACGACCTCGTGCTCGACATCGGCGGCAACCGGCCGCTGAAGCAGCTTCGCCGCGCGCTCACGCGCGACGGGACGCTCGTGTTCGTCGGCGGCGAGGGCGGGGATCGATGGACCGGCGGCCTCCATCGCCCGGCTCGCGCCATGGCGCTGTCGGTCTTCGTGGGTCAGCGGCTCGGGACGCCGTGGTTCATCGCGAGCGAGAACCGCCCGGACCTCGAGTTCCTCGGGCGGATGATCGAAAACGGGGCGGTGAGCCCCGCGATCTCGTCCCAGGTCGCGCTGCGCGACGTGCCGGAGGCGATGCGCGACCTCGTCGCGGGACGCGTCGGCGGCAAGGTCGTCATCACTCCCTGAACGTCGATCGGGCATGATGCGCGCATGCCACCCAGCAGCGTGCATTTCAACGGTTCGGTCAACCTGCCCGACGCGGAGACGGTGATGCGGGAGATCAGCTCGCGGATCCCGAACGGCGTGCGGCGGATGACCGACGGCGAGACCGGGGATCGCAACTACTGGATCAGCTTCCAGGTCAAGAAGTTCCAGCAGATGCCCGAGTTCGAGCTGGTCGCGTCCGGCAAGGCGTACGAGACCAGCCCCGACGCGCCGGAGATGCCCCAGCTGCGCATCGCCGACGGCGCGTCGGCCGAGACCATCGAGTGGCCGAACCTCGGCTATGCCGACGCGTACACGGAGTCATTCGCCACCTTCGACCAGTTGCAGCAGGACGGCACGATCCCGGCCGGCGTCCGGATGCAGGTCCAGTACCCGACGCCGCTCGCGTCGATGGCCGGCACGATCGTGCCCGAGGACATGCCCGCGGTTGCGGCCGTCTACGAGGAGGCGCTGTTCGCCGACCTCGACACCCTGCTCGAGCGCCTTCCCCACGACCGGATCGCCGTCCAGTGGGACATCGCGGTCGAGATGGGCGCGCTGGAGGGCGCGATGGGGGTGACGATGTCGATGGACCAGATCGCCCCGGGCATCGCCCGGTGCCTCGAGCGCGTGCCCGCCGACGTCCCGGCCGGACTGCACCTCTGTTACGGCGACTACGGCCACCAGCACTGGGCGCAGCCCGAGTCGCTGCAGATGCAGGTCGACCTCGTGAATGCCCTGGCGTCGTCCACCCAGCGCCGTCTCGACTTCGTCTCGTTCACCGTGCCCCAGAACCGCGACGACAGCGCCTACTTCGAGCCCCTGAGCGGCTTGCAGGCCGGGCCGGAGACCGAGCTGAACTTCGCGCTCGTTCCCTACCACCCGGCCGAGCAGGCTGCGGGGACGACGGAACGGCAGATCGAGCTCATCGACTCCGCCCTCGGTGGCGGCCGCGAATGGGGGATCTGCACGGAGTGCGGGATGGGCCGGGCCGACGCCGGCGACGTGCCCGAGCTGCTCGACATCCACAGCAGGATCCTGTCGTCGGCCTAGAGGCTGCGGTCCGCGGCCAGCTCGTAGACGAAGCCGTCCGGCGCGCGAAAGTGCAGCCACGATCTCGGGTCGCCGTGCTGCACCGGCAGCACGATCTCGGCGCCTGCGGCTTCGAGCTCCTTGACGGCGCTGTCGAGATCGGCGACCAGGAATCCCGCGACGGGGTGGGTCAGGTGCTGGTTGTACTCGCTGGCCGGCCCGAAGATCTCGACGGTCGCTCCGTCGGGGACGTTCAGGACGGCGAAGTCGGTCTCCGTCGAGTGCACGCCGAGGCCGAGCACGTCGCGGAAGAACGCGACGGTCGCCGTGTACTCGGTCGTCCGCGTGCCCACCCACGTCAGCGACAGCACTTCCATCACGACTCTCCTTCGTTCGTTGATCCGGCCGGCCCGCGAGCACCACCGTCTTCGGCGGCGGAGCCGTCGCCCACGTCTTCGCGGCCCACCCGTGAACGATCTCTAACACGCCCGTCGCCGCGGGTGGCTAGCGTGATGGTGGTGCTCGAGGTCAGCGAATCAGGCGCCGCATGGGAGCTGATCGCCGCGCCGGAGGCCGTCGCGCAGCTGCGCCACCGCGCCGTGGCGTTCGCCACGGCGATGGGCGCATCCCCCGAGATGACCTACGCCGTGGAGCTCGCGGTGTCCGAGACGGTCACCAACGCGGTGGTCCACGCCTACGTCGGGAGGGAGCCCGGGCGCGTCGGCGTGCGCTGCCAGCGCCGAGGGCGAGCGCCTGGTCATCGAGGTCGAGGATGACGGCGTGGGCGTCGCGGCGCGCGACGACTCGCCGGGCATGGGGCAGGGGCTCGCGCTGGTCGGCGCGCTGGCGGGGTCGCTGGAGATCGCCGACCGGACGGACGGGCCGGGCACCGTCGTGACGATGTCGTTCGGCGCGGCGCCGGCCGCGCCCGAAGCGGCCGAGTTCGAGTCGCTGTGCGCGCTGGCGCTGGAGCGCGTCGCCGACGTCTCGTGCGTGGACGCCATCAACGGCGGCGTCCTGCGCCGGGTCGCCGCCGAGGTGGCGGGCGACGCTGAACTCACCACGTGGCTGCGCGGAGCCGCCCCGCCGGCCAAGCCCGGGACGGCGACCTGGAGCGCGCTGCGCGAAGGCGGCGCCCATCTGGTCGTCCACGACCCGACCGTTCCGCGCTCACCCGGGGGCACCGGAGAGCAGCTCGGGCTGACGTGGTGGGTCTCCGTCCCGATCGAGGGGCCCGACGGGACTCCGGCGGCGCTGTGGGGCCTCGGCGGCCGCGACGGCGGCCGCCCGGTCCCGTCCGAGGACGTGATCCGGACGCTTCAGCGCCACTCGCGGCGCAGCGCCGCGTAGATGCGCAGCGTCGTCCACTCGCCCTTGAACCAGTCGGCGTCGACCAGGCGGGCCTCGCAGCGGAAGCCGAGCCGCTCGAGGAGGCGGTGGACGGCGGCGTTGCGGTCGTCGGCCTGGGCGTAGACGCGATGGATGCCGTGGCCCTCGAACAACCGGGTCACGACAGCGCGTAGCGCCTCGGTGGCGAGGCCGCTGCCCTGCGTCGCGGGCGCGAACGTCACGCCGACCTCGGCGGTGTCCGGCTGATCGGTCTCGACGCGCACCGCGCAGTCGCCGCACAGCGCTCCGGTCACGCGGTCCAGCGCCGCCAGCTGGATCCACGGTCCCGGGCTCCCGAGCTCAACGCCCTCCTGCGCGGCGACCAGCCGTTCCGCGTCCTCGACCGAGTACGTCGTGTCCCACGACTGAAATCGCGCCACCTCGGGGTCGGCGCGGTAGGCGGCGAACGCCTCTACCTCGGCGGCCCCGAGCGGCCGCAGCACCAGTCGCTGTGTGACGATGTCGAGCACGCCACGTAATGGTGCCGACCGCGCCTTCGTCAGCGCGCCAACGTGCCCCGTATCTCGTCACCGGGCGCGGGTCTCCCTCTCCTTGTCGTATCCAAAGGAGGCCCGATGACCCACGTCATCACCCGTCGTATCACCCTGTTCGCCCTCGTCGGGGCGCTGCTCGCCGCGGCCGCGCTGACCGCGGTTCACCCCGCCGACGCGGCGAAGCCGAAGGCCAAGACCGCCGCATACGGCGTCTGTGGCGCCGGCGACTTCTGCCTGTACTACCTCTACAACCGCGCAGGTGGGCTGTACCACTTCGGCGGCTCGGACTCGAACCTCAACAACGACCATTTCGAGCGGGCCACCGTGCCGTCCGCCTGGGTCGGCAACAACACGATGTCGGCCTGGAACCGCGGCGTGTCCAACTCGAGCGGGCTGGTCGACGTGCTCGTCTACACGGGCGCGAACCGCACCGGCGCGGCCGCGTGCGTGCGCCAGGGAGCCAGCGGCAACCTGCGCGAGACGTTCCGCAACCAGATCGAGTCGTACAAGTGGACGACCCGGTCGGTCTGCAACAACTACCGCACGCCCTTCGTCTAAGAACGGGCATGCCCGCGACCCCGCCGCCGGTTCGCCGGCGGCGGGGCCGTGATACGAAGGGGCCGTGAGCGCATGTCGACTCGAGCTCGATCGGATCCGCGGTGCCGTGGACGCGATCGATCCCGTGTTCCTCGACACGCCGGCGCTGCCGTGTGCGCCGCTCGGCGAGGCGCTCGGGTGCTCCGTGACGCTGAAGGTCGAGACGATCAACCCCGTCCGGAGCTTCAAGGGCCGCGGCACGGAGACGGTGACGGCCGTGGCGCGGGAGCAGGGCGCGACGCGCGTCATCTGCGCGAGCGCGGGCAACCTGGGGCAGGCGCTCGCCTACACCGGCGTGCGCCGTGGCCTGGACGTCACCGTGGTGGCGGCGAGGACCGCCAGCCCGCTCAAGCTGCGCCAGATCGCGGCGCTCGGCGCCGAGGTCAGGCTCGAGGGGGAGGACATCGAGGACGCCCGGCTGCTCGCCCGCGAGATCGCGGAGTCCGACGGCGCGTACCTCGTCGAGGACAGCCTGGACCTCGCCACCTGCGAGGGCGCCGCGACGATCGGCCTCGAGCTCGTCCGCGACGACCGCAGCTCGACGTCGTGCTCGTCGCCCTGGGCGGCGGGGCGATGGCCAGCGGCGTGGCCTACGTCGCGCGCTCGCTCGCCGACCACGTCGAGGTGATCGGCATCCAGCCCGTCGGCGCGCCCGCGATGGCGCTGTCGTGGCGGCAGGGGACCGTCGTCGAGACCGACAGCATCGACACCATCGCCGACGGCGTCGCCGGCCGCTGCCCGATCCCCGAGGTGCTCGACGACCTCCTGCTCGTCCTCGACGACGTCGTGCTCGTCTCCGAGGAGTCGATCAAGGCCGGCATGCGCTTGCTCTACGAGCACGCGGGGCTCGTCGTCGAGCCCTCCGCGGCGCTCGGCGTCGCCGCCGTGCTCGAGAACCGCGAGCGGTTCGCGGGGCGCCGCGTCACCACGATCCTCTGCGGGAGCAACGTGGGCGCCGCCGACTTCGCCCGGTGGGTCCTGGAGCCGGCGGCGTAGATGCCCGACTGGTCGAGGAAGAACCTCGGCGAGCTTCGTGACCTGAGCCCGGACGGTGTGCCGATCCAGTGGCGCTTCGGGCGCGACGCGCTGGGATCGCCCGAGCTCGGCGTCAGCCGCTTCACCTACGAGCCCGGGGCGCGGATGCCGTGGGGGCACCGGCACCGCGAGCAGGAGGAGGTCTACGTCGTCGTGGCCGGCTCCGGCCGGGCCAAGCTCGACGACGAGGTCATCGACATCGGGGCCTGGGACGCGATCCGCGTCGCCCCGTCGGTGATCCGCTCCTTCGAGGCCGGCCCCGACGGCCTCGAGCTGATCTGCATCGGCGGCCGCAAGCCGAAGGGTCCCGACAGCGAGCGGTTTCCCGACTTCTGGACGTAGCGTTCAACGGACCCCGGCGACGGCCCTCCATTTCACGGCAGCCCTCGAGGTCGTGCGCCCGAGGGCGCCGAGCAGGAGCGGGAGCGAGCGGTGCAGCTCACGCTCCCAGTAGGGCCAGGTGTGGGTGCCCGGGCCGTAGAAGTCCGTCGTGACCGGGATCCGGAGTTGCTTGAGCCGGGCGAGCAGGGCGATGTTCATCGCCTGCAGGAACGCCTCGCTGCCGTCGAAGGTGTCCGGCTCGTCGAACGGGCCCGCCTCACCGTTGCCGACCGCCAGGAAGAGGTCGGTGCCACGCAGCGACGGCGCCAGGTAGACGGGATCGTGCGCGGTCCAGATGTCGAGCTGCGCGATCGGGTCTCCCCAGATCGCGTATGGATCCTCCGCGCCGAAGAACTCGAAGGCACCGAGCTGGCCGTAGGGATCCGCGAGCGGGTGGACGACGCCGCTGTAGGAGGCGGCGGCGCGGAACATCCCGCGGTGGCGAGCGGCGTAGGTCATCGCTCCGGCGCCGCCCATCGACAGGCCCGCGATGACACGTCGCTTGCCGGCGCCGTATCGGCGTTCGAGCAGACGCCGCACCTCGGTCAGGTGGAAGGTCTCCCACGCCGGGGCCCCGCCGGCACCGTGGTTCCACCAGTTGCTGTACCACCCGACCGGGCCGCCCTCCGGGGTGACGACCAGGACGTTGCGCAGTGCCGGAATCTCCTCGACGTCGGTCTCGCGCGTCCAACTGTCAGGCGTATCGCAGCAGCCGTGCAGCAGGTACAGCACCGGCCAGCGCTGGCCGTGTCGCCGGTGGTCCCATCCGTCGGGTGTTATCAGTCGGACGATCGCCGTTCGTCCCAGGGCCGGCGACTGAACCGTCAGATCGACGATGCGGTCGCTGATCCGTTGCTTGGAGACGACGTGCGCGCCGTCCTTGCCGGCCGCCAAGGCGGGTGTCACCAGCCCGGTGACGGCGAGTAGCGCCGCCAGCACAACCGCGGTGGCCAAGCTCTGCCGATGCCTCATGGCTCCCCCTTCGAGGCTGCTGCATTCCGAACGCGAAACGCGCGATCGACACTAGACCCGCGAGTGCCGACGGTCAACGCGCCACTGTCACATGCGGCACGCCTATCTCGTCTCTGTAGTGCAATGAGACGACAGGAGCAGTCATGAAGATCTTCGTAGCCGGCGCCACAGGCGCCATCGGCAAGGTGCTCGTCCCGCAGCTCGTCGCGCAGGGACACGAGGTGGTCGGGATGACCAGGAGCGCATCGAAGCAGGACCTGGTGCGCAGCCTGGGAGCGCGCCCGGTCGTAGCCGACGCCCTCGACCCCGACGCGGTCGCCCAGGCGGTGGCGTCCGCCGAGCCCGAGGTGATCGTGCACCAGCTCACGGCGCTGTCCGGGCCGATGAGCGTCCGGGACGCCCGGCACCCCGACCGCTCCCAGGGGGCGATCATGACCAACCGGCTGCGCACCGAGGGGACCGACCATCTCCTGGCCGCCGGCCGCGCCGTCGGGGCGCGCCGCGTCGTCGCCCAGAGCTTCGGGGCGTTCCGGTTCGCCCGCACGGGCGGGCCCGCGCTCACCGAGGCCGACCCGCTCGACCCGCACCCGCCGGGGGCGCTCGGGAAGGTGCAGGAGGGATTCCGCTATCTGGAGCAGGCGGTGACGTCGATCGAGTGGGGCGAGGGGCTCGCGCTGCGCTACGGCGGCTTCTACGGCCCGGGGACCGGGATCAGCCTGGCTCCGGATGCCTTGATGGCGGCCCCGGTCCGCAAGCGCCGGTTCCCGATCGTCGGCGACGGCGGTGGCGTGTGGTCGCACATCCACATCGAGGACGCCGCGGCGGCGACCGTCGCCGCGATCGACCACGGCAGCCCGGGCGTCTACAACATCGTCGACGACGACCCGGCGCCCATGCGGGAGTGGCTCCCGGTGCTCGCGAGCGCGCTCGACGCCAAGCCGCCGAGGCGTGTCCCGCGCTGGGTCGGCCGGCTCGCCGCCGGCGAGATGGCGACGATCATGATGACCGAGGTGAAGGGAGCCTCGAACGCCAAGGCCAAGCGGGAGCTCGGCTTGCAGCTCCGGTATCCGAGCTGGCGGCAGGGCGTCGCGCAAGGGCTATGACCGAGTTCGACGAGCTCCGCCCGTCGGCGTTCGCGATCGCCTACCGGATGCTGGGCAGCGTGAGCGAGGCCGAGGACGTGGTGCAGGAGGGGTTCCTCCGCCTGCACCAGGCGCGCGCGGGCGGCGAGCGGATCGAGTCGCCGCGCGCGTACCTGTCGACGGTGGTCTCGCGGCTCTCGCTCGACCAGCTCCGCTCGGCGCGCGTCCGGCGCGAGACCTACGTGGGCGAGTGGCTGCCGGAGCCGTTCGTGGCGAGCGCGGGGGACGATCCCGCCCGTAGAGCCGAGATGGCCGACTCGCTGTCGCTCGCCTTCCTCGTCGTGCTCGAGTCCCTCTCGCCCGAGCAGCGCGCCGCGTTCCTGCTGCACGAGGTGTTCGACGAGCCCTACGACCGGATCGCGGAGATCATCGGCACGAGCACGCAGAACGCCCGCCAGCTCGCGACCCGCGCCCGCCGCCACGTGGACGAGCGGCGGCCGCGGTTCGAGGCCTCGCGCGCGCGGCAGGAGGAGCTCGCGACCCGCTTCTTCGCGGCCGTCGAGGAAGGCGATCTCGAAGGGCTGGAGGAGCTGCTGGCCCACGACGTGGTGCTCCGCGGTGACGGCGGTGGCAAGGCGCCGGCCATCGCACGCGCGATGCACGGCCGGACCAAGGTCGCGCGCACGCTGGTCCGGGGGCTGCGGACCCTGACCCGCATCGGCGGCTACACCTCACGCCGCGAGGACATCAACGGGCAGCCGGGCGCGCTGTTCCTCGACCGCGACGGCAACCTGATCGGCGTGATGATCCTCGACGTCGCCGAAGGGCAGATCCAGGCCGTGAACTCGGTCGCGAACCCGGACAAGCTGCAGCACCTCGGTCCGGTGGCCGACGTGCGGGCGCTGCTGCGTCAGCGACGCTGATCACACAGCCTGCGCGCGCAGTGCCTCAAGCGTGGCGGCCGCCGCCGGTCCGGGCTCGGCGCGGCCGCGGCGATGGGCCGCGTAGATGATCCGGGCGCCCGGATCGAGCGGTCCGGCGCTGACGCGGACGTTGGTGACCGGGAGGAAGTCGAGCACGAGGTCTGTGACGACGGCCGCGCCCAGCCCGGCTCCGACGAGCGCGAGCATCGACGTGTACTCGTCGCAGAGGTGGCGGATGTCCGGCTGCGCGCTGCCGGCGTGGGCGAGGGTGTCGAGCGCGGCGCGCGCGGGCGTGCCCTCGTAGCCGGCGATCCAGCGGCCGTTGAGCAGCGTCTCGGCGTCGTCCTGGATCGGCCAGCCCGCCGGCACCACGACCCGGTAGGCGTCGCGGAGCAGGTCCTCGGCGACCACGCCGCGCGGCGGCGCGGCGCCGGGCCTCCGCTCGAGAAGGACCAGGTCCAGCTCACCGGCCCGGAGCTGCGCGAGGCCCTCCGCTTGACCGACCTCGGTGACCGTCGGGACGATGGCGGGCTCGGCGATCGACAGGTCGACGATCGCCGGGCCGACGAGCCGGCGCAGGATCGTCGAGAACCCGCCGATGCGCACGGGCCCGCTGCGCTCGCCGCGCAGCGCCATCGCCGCGCGCTCGGCCTCCGCCAGTACCTCAGCGACTCGCTCGGCCTGCTCTGCCAGTGCGCGTCCGGCCGCGGTCAGCGCGAGGCTGCGCCCGCCGCCGCGCCGCGTGCGGTCGACGAGGCTCAGGCCCGTCTCGGCTTCCAGGCGCGTCAGATGCTGGGACACCGCCGACGGGGTGAGGAACAGCGCCCGCGAGGCGGGGAGGACGCCACCGGCGCGCTGCACGGCGCGCAGGACGAGCAATCGGTGGGGATCGATTCGCATTCAGTCGTACTAAATCAGCAGCGATACCAAAGTCAATTGCGTACAGGTCCGAACGCTTCTAGAACTCAGGGCATGGAGGTCACGACGCTCATCGGATTCGCAGGCGGCCTCGCAGTGCTCGCGAGCTTCGCGGGCGTGGCCTTCGGCCGCCTCTCCGCCCACAGCGCCACCTATCACGCGATGAACCTCTCCGGCGGGCTCGCGCTGGTCGTCGCTGCCTTCCCGGCCGCCGCGTGGCCGTCCGTCGCCGTCAACGGCAGCTGGGCGATCATCAGCGCCCACGGGCTGGCGCGCGCGCTGCCGCTGATCACCCAGCGGGGGTGATGGCGGGGTTCCCGCGATGAGGCACGCTTCGACGCGTTCCTCAAACCCCCACGGAGGTGCTTGATGTCGCGACAGCTGCCCGGTCGTCTGAGCAGAGTCGAGCTCGATGGCGAGCTGCCTCGGCGCGCTGACGTCGGGCTGGTGTTCGACGAGCTGGACTACCAGATGGCGTGCCAGGCGTATCTATGGGCTCTGCCGTTGGTCTCCTACGCCCAGTGGCAGCAACAGCACCGTGAGGTCTTCGGCGCCGGCCACTCCGACCTCGTCCACTACGTGACGTACCGCGACCGGCTCGGGCTGATCACGGCGAACGCGACGACGCCCTACATCCTGAACTTCTTCGACCTCAGCGAGACCGGGGCGCTCGTCGTC
This sequence comes from uncultured Solirubrobacteraceae bacterium, assembly GCA_963723395.1. Classification (GTDB taxonomy): domain Bacteria; phylum Actinomycetota; class Thermoleophilia; order Solirubrobacterales; family Solirubrobacteraceae; genus DATFQI01. The sequence goes on from CAVRQL010000023.1 coordinate 529,063, forward strand.
GAGCTGCCGCCCGGGCCGACGGCCGGCGGGGTCTCCGACTTCTGGCAGCGTGAGATCGGCGTGCTGGGCGAGATGGGGGCGGACCGGGGCCACGGCGGCAAGCACGTCATCGTCCCTCCGGGGCAGTCAGCTCCGGACGCGGAAGGGTTCTACACGCTCGAATCGTCGGGCATGAACGTCATGTTCGGGTTCCGCACGCTCGACCCCGACCACGAGCGCTCGCAGGCGCTCGTGGAAGCAGTGCGGATCTACCCGTACGCGCAGCGCGACGACCCGCCCCCGACGCGCGTGCTCTCGCCCGAGGGCCGGGAGTGGTCGGGCGATCAGCCGCGCGGCCTCGCGTACTGGGAGCGGCTCCACGACATCTACCAGCGCGAGGTCGTCGACGAGCGCGACCGGTTCTACATGGCGATGCTCCAGCAGCTCGGCATCGAGAAGGGCAAGCCGTTCGACCCGGACGAGCGGCTGCGCGCGATCCTCGAGGACGCCACGGCGGCCGGGGAGCTGATGGCGCAGGCGAACACGTTCGTCAAGCGCTTCAGCGGCTCGCGCTACTGGACCGATCGCCAGTGGGACCTCGCGATCGTGCTCGACAACTCGGCGCAGCGGGCAGAGCATCACGACGAGCTGCTGGAGCGCGCCTCGTGGTTCTACGAGGCGGTGAGCTTCTCGGCGGCGATGAAGAGCCAGACCCCCGGGGCCGGGCAGGCCTACCTCGGCGCCTATGCCGACGCGAACGGCGACTGGCTCGATGGCGGGCGCAACTACACCCTCCACGTCCCGGCCGATCCCCCCGCCAAGCTGTTCTGGTCGGCGACCGTCTACGACGTCGACACCCGCTGCCTGATCGACAACGAGCAGCAGCGCGGCGACCGCGGCTCGCGCGACTCCGATCTGCGGATCAACGACGACGGCTCCGTCGAGCTGTCATTCGGGCCCAGCGCTCCTGACAGCGGGGAGTCGAACTGGGTGCAGACCATCCCCGGCCGCCACTGGTTCTCGTACTTCCGTCTCTACGGCCCGCTCGAGCCGTACTTCGACCGCTCTTGGAAGCTCGGCGACATCACGGCGGTCTGACGTCGGCTCGACGCGACGGATGCCTACCCGTCGGCTCGCGTCCAGGCCGCGGGCGCTGCCGTTGATCACGACGTCGTGCGCGACGAACTCGTGGGTGTACCCGCGCGCGCACCAACGCCAAGTGTGGTGCGTGCCCGCTGGCATGCACGGTGGGGGGTGGGCGACGATCCGCCGATGCCTGAGCATCGACACGTGGGTCGCGAAGTGTTGCCGATCGCCGACCGTCGCCAGACGGGGCTGATCACCTATGACGCCAAGGACCCGGACACGTCGTTCCCGCCGATCGAGCCGTTGCGGCCGCCCGCGGGGGCGCCGAACGTGCTCGTCGTGTTGCTCGACGACGTCGGGTTCGGGGCCTCCAGCGCGTTCGGCGGGCCGTGCCGGACCCCGACGGCGGAGCGGCTCTCGGCCGCGGGCCTCAAGTACAACCGGTTCCACACGACGGCGCTGTGCTCGCCCACGCGTCAGGCGCTGCTGACGGGGCGCAACCACCACGCGGTGGGGATGGGCGGCATCACCGAGATCGCGACGTCGGCGCCCGGCTACAGCTCGATCCGTCCCAAGACGGCCGCGCCGTTGGCGGAGACGCTCCGGCTCAACGGCTACGCGACGGCGCAGTTCGGCAAGTGCCACGAGGTCCCGGTGTGGGAGACCAGCCCGATGGGGCCGTTCGACGCGTGGCCGACGGGCGGCGGCGGGTTCGAGCACTTCTACGGGTTCGTGGGTGCCGAGACGAACCAGTGGGCGCCTGCGCTGTACCAGGACACGGTTCCGGTCGAGCCCGACCGGACGGCCGACGAGGGCTACCACTTCACCGAGGATCTGACGGACAAGGCGATCGAGTGGGTCGGCCAGCAGAAGGCGCTGATGCCCGACAAGCCGTTCTTCGTGTACTTCGCGCCGGGCGCGGCGCACGCTCCGCACCACGTCCCGCCGGAATGGCCGGACCGGTACAAGGGCGAGTTCGACGACGGCTGGGACGCGCAGCGCGAGCGCACGTTCGCCCGGCAGAAGGAGCTCGGCGTGATCCCCGGCGACGCGGAGCTGACCGCCCGTCCCGCGGAGATCCCGGCGTGGGAGGAGATGCCCGACGAGCTCAAGCCGGTGCTGGCGCGGCAGATGGAGGTCTACGCCGGGTTCCTCGAGCACGTCGACCACCATCTCGGCCGTCTCGTCGACTCCATGGCCGAGCTCGAGATCCTCGACGACACGCTGATCTACTACGTCATCGGCGACAACGGCGCCTCCGGCGAGGGGACACTCAACGGCACGTTCAACGAGCTGTTCGCGCTCAACGGCGCCGGCGCCCTGGAGACGACCGAGTTCATGGCGTCGCGGATCGAGAAGTTCGGCACGCCCGATGCCTACAACCACTACGCGGTCGGCTGGGCGCACGCGATGGACACGCCCTACCAGTGGACCAAGCAGGTCGCCTCACACTGGGGCGGCACGCGCAACGGGACGATCGTGCACTGGCCGGCCGGCATCCGGGCCAAGGGCGACGTCCGGTCCCAGTTCCACCACGTCATCGACATCGCGGCGACCGTCCTGGACGTGGCCGGCCTGCCGGAGCCGACCAGCGTCAACGGCATCCAGCAGATGCCGCTGCACGGCGTCAGCATGGCCTACTCGTTCGACGACGCATCCGCGGCAGAGCGCCATACGACCCAGTACTTCGAGATCTTCGGCAACCGTGGGATCTACCACGACGGCTGGACCGCGGTCACCCACCACAGCACGCCGTGGATCACGGCCGAGCGGCCCGCGTTCGACGACGACGTGTGGGAGCTCTACGCCCCCGACGACTGGACCCAGGCCCACGACCTCGCCGCCGAGAACCCCGGCAAGCTGCACGAGCTCCAGCGCCTGTTCCTGCTCGAAGCCGGCAAGTACAACGTGTTCCCGCTCGACGATCGCGTCTACGAGCGCTTCAACGCCGACATCGCCGGCCGGCCCCAGCTCATCCGCGGCAACTCGCAGCTCCTGTTCGGCGGGATGGGCCGCCTGACCGAGAACTCGATCCTGGTCCTCAAGAACAAGTCGCATGCGGTCACCGCCCAGATCGACGTCCCCGAGACCGGTGCGAACGGCGTGATCATCGCCCAAGGCGGCTCGTTCGGCGGCTGGAGCCTGTACGCCAAGAACGGGCGGCCGACCTATTGCTACAACCTGCTCGGGCTGCAGCGGTTCAAGATCGAAGGCGAGCGCGAGATCCCGCCCGGTGAGCACCAGGTACGCGTGGAGTTCGCCTACGACGGCGGCGGCCTGGGCAAGGGAGGCACCGCCACCGTCTACATCGACGGCGACCAGGTCGGCGAGGGCCGCGTCGACGCCACCCAGGCGATGATCTTCTCCGGCGACGAGACCACCGACCTCGGCGCCGACGCGTCCACGCCCGTGAGCGACGACTACCCGCCCGGCGACAGCCGCTTCACCGGCCGCGTCCGGTGGGTCCAGATCGACATCGACGCGGCGGCCGAGGACAACGACCACCTCATCAGCGCCGAGGAGCGTCTCCGGATCGCGATGGCGCGCCAGTAGCGCTAGCGTCCAGGGGCAATGGCCCGCCCCGTGTACTCGACGACCGACGGCGACCTGCGCAAGGCCCGTCCGAAGCAGGTCCGCGACCATGCGGCCGCCGGCGGGCGCGTGAAGGTGCGCCGGGAGACGAGCGGCCGGCGCGGCAAGGCGGTGACGACGATCTCGAACGTCCCGCTGGGCGACGAGGAGCTCAAGGCGCTGGCGGGACGGCTGAAGAAGCGCGTCGGCGTCGGCGGGTCGGCCAAGGGCGGCGTCATCGAGCTGCAGGGCGACCACCGCGACGCGGTGGTCGAGGTCCTGCGCGCCGACGGCTACGACGTCGTGCTGGCCGGCGGCTGAGAGGGGCTGGACACGTGGCCAAGCGCAAGCATCCGCAGGGGACCGAGCCCTTCGACGTGACGCTGCCCGAGGGGTTCGAGCTCGGCGAGCACCGGGCCGCGCTCGAGGACGCGGGGTGGACCCTCGAGCGCGACGGGCCCATCGTCATCGTCCGGGGCGTCTGGACGGAGAACGAGGATCACGCGGCGTGGCTGGTTGCGACGAAGGCCGGCCTCTCGCCGGAGCGCGTCACCGTCTGGGCCGGCGCAGGCTGAGGCTCGACAGGAACTCGTAGCCGACCCTCGCCGTGTCGAGCGCCTCGGCAGGCGCCCGGGGCGGCGTGCCGGCGTCGTCGCGCTCCACGATGTACTCGTCGACGTCGTGCGCGCGGAAGATCCGCGCGAAGTCGATCATTCCCTGCCCCGGGTCCGCGAAGCTCCCGGCCAGGTCAAGGTCCTTCACGTGGTACTGGCGGACGCGGCCGTCGACCCGCCGGAGGACGTCCACCGGATCGTGCGCGCCGCGCCAGGTCCAGAAGAGGTCCAGCTCGAAGTGCACGAGCCGCCGGTCGGTCTCCTCGACGAGCAGGTCGAACGCCGTCCGCGACGGGTCGTCGGCGAGCCGGAAGAACTCCTGGTTGTGGTTGTGGTAGCCGAAGCGCAGGCCCACCTGCCTCGCCATCCGCCCGGCCGTGTTGAGATCGCGGGCGAACGCCTCCCACGTCGCTGAGTCGCGGATGACTCCGTCGGAGTCGACCCCGAAGTACGGGTGCACGATGTAGCGGGACCCGACCGTGAGCGCGTCCTGGAGCGCCGCGCTCCATGCCGCCTCGTCGAACGGCTGCGGGATCGACATGTGCCCGGACGTCGCCCGGAGCCCCGCGGCATCGAGGGCCGCCTTGAACTCCGTCGCCGTTCGCCCGACGAAGCCCGCGTGCTCGACGCGCCGGTAGCCGATCTCGCTCAGCGCATCGAGCGTTCCCTGGAGGTCGATCGCCAACTGGTCGCGCAGCGTGTACAGCTGGATGCTGATCCGCTCGCGCGGGATGCTGCCCCGGCCGTGGTGCTTGCCGCCGTGAGCGCCGGCCACGCCGGCCAGCGCGCCGGGCGCTCCCACCGCCGCGGCGGTCGCCGTCGCCGCCGTCAGGAACCGTCGCCGGTTGATCTGCGTGCCCATCGTGCACCTCCCGATCCGCTCCCCTTGCCCGGCGGATTGTCACACCTCGCCGCCGCCGCCGGTCAGTGCCTCGAAACGACATGAAAGGAGCGAGGTTCCATGAGCGTAATCACGGTGCGGGCCACGCTGAAGGAAGAGCACGTCGCGGACGCGGAGGCGGCGGTGAAGCGCATGTTCGCCGCCATCGAGCGCGAGCAGCTCGAAGGGATCCGCTACGCCTCGATCAAGCTGCAGGACGGCGTGACGTTCCTGGCGCTGCTGGAGCTCGAGGACGGCGTGGAGAACCCACTCCCCGGCCTTCCGGAGGCCCAGGAGTTCTACGCGCGCCTCCCGGAGTGGTACGCCGAGCCGCCGGAGGTCGGGCCGGGCACGCCGATCGGGACCTACCGGTTCTTCTCCGACGCGGTGGTCGCGAGCTAGGTCGGGATCCCGTCGATCAGCGCCCGCAGGGCCGTGACGTGCGCGCTCAGCGCCTTCCGGCCCCGCGGGGTCAGCGAGATCCACGTCGTGCGGCGCCCACGGTGGACGCCCTTGTGACGCCTGACATAGCCGACCTCCTCGAGCGCGCCGAGGTGCTTCGACAGCACGGAGTCGCTCACGTCGAGCGCCTCGCGGACCGTGGCGAACTCCGCCTCGGAGACCGCGGTGAGCGTCGTCATGAGCTTCAGCCGGGCGGGGGCGACGACGTGCTCGTCGAGGTCGGCCATCAGGCGTTGAGCACGAGCAACGCCAGGCCGCCGATCGCGGCCGCCGTCACCAGGGCGAGCGACGCGAGCGACTCGCCCCGCGCGTGCGCCGCCGGATCGCCGCGGTAGCCTGCATCCACCGGCGGCCGCTGAGCGCGTACGCCGCGCCGCCCACCGCCGACCAGAGCGCCACGAGCCACCAGTGGTCGCCGAACGCCGCCCAGATCGCCGCGGCGAGCGCGGCGGCGTAGGACACCGAGGCAGCTGTTCCGGTGCCCAGGACCACGCGGCTTGCGAAGCCACCCAGCCAGACGCCGTTGACCCGCCGGAACCGCGCGAGCTGGATGCCCGCGACGGCGCCGAACACGGCGAGGCCGGCGACCACGAGCCATGGGGCGCCGTCGCCCAGGCCGGCCGCGGTCGTCGCGATCTGGACGGCGATCGCGACGCCCATCGACGCGAAGAACCACGAGGGCGTGACGATGCGGCCGGCCAGCGTCGTCCGCGCGGCCTCGGCATCCAGGAGGGCTGCCGAGGCGTCGGCGACGGACGGGTTGCTTTCCATATTGGAAAGTCTTACACGGACTTTCCAATATGGCAAGTAGCGGTCAGGCGGCGGTCTCGCGGTGCGGCAGCTTCCAGCCCGGCCGCGGGAAGTGGCACGTGTAGCCGTTGGGGTAGCGCTGGAGGTAGTCCTGGTGCTCGGGCTCGGCCTCCCAGAAGGGGACGGCCTCGCTGAGCTCGGTCACGACCTTGCCGGGCCAGATGCCCGAGGCGTCGACGTCGGCGATCGTGTCCGCGGCGACCTGGCGCTGCTCGTCGCTCGTATAGAAGATCTCCGAGCGGTAGCTGGACCCGATGTCGTTGCCCTGGCGGTCCTTGGTCGTCGGGTCGTGGATCTGGAAGAAGAACTCGAGGATGTCCCGGTAGGAGATGCGCTCGGGGTCGAAGACGATCTCGACCGCCTCGGCGTGACCGGGGTGGTTCCCGTAGGTCGGGTTGTCGTTCTGCCCGCCCGTGTAGCCGACCCGGGTGGAGATGACTCCGTCGCGGCGGCGCAGCAGATCCTGGACGCCCCAGAAGCAGCCTCCCGCGAGGATGGCGGTCTCGGCGTTGTCGGTCATCACGCTCTCCTTGTTCCGAAGCTCGGTGTTCGAGTCAAGTCTGAAGCATCCGTACTCTGGGCCGATGCCGGCCGACGAAGCCGCGGCGCTCGCGGCCGCTCAGGCCGTCGCCCGCGAGCACGGCGTCGCCTGCGACGAGGCGGTGCGGATCGCGGGAGGGAGCAACGTGCTGGTGCATCTCAGGCCCGCGCCGGTCGTCGCGCGCGTGATGACCGGGACGGCGTTCCTGCACGATGACGCCGAGCAGTGGCTGGCGCGCGAGGTGGCCGTCGGCGCCTTCCTCGCCGAGCGGACCGAGCCTGGCCGTTCCGCCGAGCGACCTCCTGCCGCCGGGACCGTTCGAGCGGGACGGGCTGTGGATGACGATGTGGCAGTTCGTCGCTCACGACGAGCAGGCTCCGCCTCCGGAGCCGGGGGAGCTCGGTCGTTCCCTGCGGGAGCTGCACGAGGCACTCGCCGGCTTTCCCGGGCGACCTGGCGCCGCTGAGCGGGATCCGGGACTGGCTCGCGCGCCTGGTCGGCGAGCTGCGTCCGTCGCCCGACTTGAGCCGGCGGGACATCGACCGGCTCAGCTCCGAGCTCGACGAGCTGACGCCCGCGGTCTTCGAGAGCTCGCTACCCGCGCAGGCGCTGCACGGCGATGTCTCGATCGGGAATCTGCTGCGCACCGACGGCGGGCTCGTCTGGAACGACTTCGAGGACGTGTGCGCCGGCCCGGTCGCGTGGGATGTCGCGGGGCTCGTCGAGAGCGCGAGGGCTCGCGGGCACGGCCCGGAGTTCGTCGAAGAGCTGCTCGACGCCTATGGCGGCCCGGACGTCGAAGACTTGCAGCCCTTCCTCGAGGCGCATGCGCTCTACGGCTTCGTGTGGCGGGCGTTCAGGGAGTGTTCAACGCCTCCATGATGGGCGAAACAGGCGCCGAGATCGAGCTGAGCGCGGCGGAGGCGCGGGGCGTCGCACTCGCTGCGCAGGGCATGGGCCGACCGCGGCCGAACGGCCGGATCGACGCCCGCCGCCTGCGGCGTGCGATCGACGACGTCGGCCTGCTGCAGCTGGACTCGGTCAACGTCCTCTGCCGCTCCCATTACATGCCGCTCTTCTCCCGGCTCGGCCCCTACCCGCGGGCCACCCTCGACCGCCTGGCCTCGCATGCCGACACCGCCGCCGGACCCGCAACGCGGGCCGGGCGCGACCGCCGCCTGTTCGAGTACTGGGGGCACGAAGCTTCGCTGCTGCCGGTCGAGCTGCAGCCGCTGCTGCGCTGGCGGATGGCGCGGGCGGACAAGCTCACCGAGAAACCGGCCCGCCTCCTGGCCGCGGAGAAGCCCGAGCTGCTCGAGTCGGTTCTGCGCACGGTGCGCGAGCGGGGCCCGATCCGTGCCGCCGAGGTCGCCACGCCGGTGCGCAAGCCCGAGAAACCCCTGGTACAACTGGAGCGAGGGCAAGATCGCGCTCGACTACCTCTTCTTCGCCGGCCGCGTCTGCGCCGCCCATCGCGTCCGCTTCGAGCGTCGCTACGACCTGCCCGAGCGGGTGTTGCCCGAGGCCGTCCTCGACGCCCCGACCCCGGCCGAGGACGAGGCGCAGCGCCAGCTGCTGCTGATCGCGGCGGCACGCCTCGGCGTCGCGACCGAGCCCGACCTCGGTGACTACTTCCGCCTGCCGCGGGCGGAGTCGAAGGCGCGCCTGGCCGAGCTGGTCGAGGCCGGCGCCCTCACCCCGACCCGAGTCGAGGGCTGGAGCGCCCCCGCCTACGTCACGGCGGGGCGGCTCCCGACGCCCGCGCGCGAAGCGCGCGCCCTGCTGACGCCCTTCGACCCGCTGGTCTGGTCGCGGCCGCGCACCGAGCGGCTCTTCGGCTTCCGCTACCGGATCGAGATCTACACGCCGGCGGCGAAGCGGGTCCACGGCTACTACGTGCTTCCGTTCCTCCTCGGCGACCGCCTGGTGGCGCGGGTCGACGTCAAGAGCGACCGCCAGGCGGGGGTGCTGCGGGTGCTCGGCGCGTTCGCCGAGCCGGGGGCTGATCCCGGCGCGGTGGCTCCGGAGCTGGCGGACGAGCTGCGGCTGCTCGCCGGCTGGCTCGAGCTCGAACACGTCTCGGTGGCGAGGAAAGGCGACCTCGCCGGGAAGCTGGCGAAGGCGATCTAGCGAAAGCGACAGCCCGTTGCCCTCACCGCCGTTCAGGGTCGAGGTCGGCGGCGAGCTCGGCCTCGAGGTTCGCGGAACCAGGCGGCGCGCCACGCGAAGTAGTCGGCGCCTTCGCGTGCGGCGATGAGTCGGAAGCGGCCGGGCACTCGCGTGGCCAGCGGCAGGATCTCGGCCTGGAAGTGGCGGTCGATCTCCTCCGCGCGGACGCGCAGGCGCCTGACAAGTTGGAGGGCGTCCTCCGCAGGGCAGCGCGTCGGCGAAGAAGACGCGCAGCAGTCCCTCGTCGCGTTGCTCGAAGTCCGGGAACGCGCTCGCTGCGCAGCCACTCGCTGCAGCGCGCACGTCCCTTGTCGGTCAGGCGGTAGATCCTGCGCGGTCGCTCGCCGTGCGGCTCGTCGGTGCCGGCGACGTAGCCGCCGTCCTCGAGCGCGGCGAGCTCCGGGTAGACCTGAGCGAGCGACGCGGCCCAGAAGAACCGGGTGCTGCGGTCGACGGCCCGCTTGATCGCGTAGCCCGGTCGAGACGCCGCTGTCGAGCATCCCCAGGATGAGATAGGAGCCCGGCTTCAGCCGCATCGGGCGTGATCGGTGCGGCCAGACCGGTCGGGTTGAACCCGTTGCGCCGCCGTCGATGTTCTGTTGCGATGCATCAGCCCAGACTAATCGCATCCGCAACCTGCCGGAGGACGTCTCGTGTCCGCAGTTCGCCTCATCCTTCTCCCCGACGGTCCACTCGAAGTGACCGGCCCTGTCGAGATCGCCCGCCAGGACGGCGGGCGGGTCGAATCGCCCGCGCCGACGGCCTACCTGTGCCGCTGCGGCCGCTCGGCGAACAAGCCGTTCTGCGACGGCTCGCACGCCCGGACCGGCTGGAACGAGAAGCAGGCGTGAGCACCACGACCCTTTCCGACCCGACCAGGAGGACCTGCCGTGCGCAAGATCATCACCTTCACCCACGCCACCCTCGACGGCTACATCGACGAGCCGCACAAGTGGTCGTTCCGGTACGCCGACGAGGAGTTCCAGGCGTACGGGCTCGAGATGACGCTCCGCGCCGACGCGCTGCTGCTCGGCCGCATCACCTACGAGGGCATGGCCCAGGCCTGGCCCACCAGGGGCGGCAACCCCTTCGCCGACCACGTCAACTCGATCACCAAGTACGTCGTCGCCTCCGCAACCGGTCGACGCCACGGCGTGGGATCCGACCGTGGTCATCGCCGGCCCCGACCTGCTCGACGAGGTCAGCCGACTGAAGCAGGCCGAAGGCGGCGACATCGTGATCTGGGGCACCGGCCGGCTGACCGACGCGCTCGCCGCGGCCGGCCTGCTCGACGAGTACCGGATCTGCACCTCCCCGGTCATCAAGGGAGGCGGCGAGCCCCTGTTCCGCCCCGCCAGCGCCGGGACCGTCGAGCTCCTCGACACCAGGATCTTCGCCACCGGCGCCGTCGTCCACGCCTACCGCCCGACCTCGGCCCCTGATCCGGGTGACCCCCCCTAACCCGGCAGTGACCGATGTCATCGTCGTGGGAGCGGGCATGGTGGGTACTTCCGTGGCGTATCACGCCGCCCGTAGCGGAGCTGCGGTCGTGCTGCTCGACCGATCCGTGCCCGCCTCAGGCGTGACGGGCAACTCCTTGGCGTGGATCCGGGGTCCGAACGGCGAGGCCAGCGGCGGCACGCCAATGCGACGAGCAGCGCTGGCGACTGGGCGCGGCTCGAGCGCGAGGTGCCAGGGATCCGGGTGCGCTGGACCGGCTCGCTGACCTGGGGCGGTCAGCTCGGCCCGGGCGAGCGATTCGTGGAGGCCGGCGAGATCGCGCGTCTTGAACCGAATCTGCGGGCTTCGCCCGAGCCAGCGGTGTTCCGGCCCGCCGATGGCGCGATCGACCCCGTCGCCGTGACCGAAGCGCTCGTCGATGCCGCTCGGCGCCACGGTGCGCAAGTGCGGCTGAACGAGGCGGTCCGGCGGTTGGGAGTGGAGGATCACGCCGTCGTCGGGGTCGAGACGTCGACGGGCTCGATCGCGTCCCGCGCCGTCGTGCTCGCGGCCGGCGTCGAGGTGGCGCCCTTATGCGCTGCGATCGGCGTCGACCTGCCCGTCGCCGCGTCTCCCGCCGTACTGATGCGCTTCAACGCCCCGCCAGGCCTGGTCCGCACGCTCGTCAGCCGTCCGGAGCTCGAGGTCCGCCAGACCGCGGACGGACTGCTGCTGGCGGCCGGGGAACACACCGGAGACCTGCAGCGCAGCGCACGCGTGACGCTTCAGCGGCTCGAGCAGTTCTTCACCGGCGCACAGGACGTGCGGCTCGTCGAGGCTCGTATCGGGATGCGACCGATGCCGGTCGACGGCCTGCCGATCATCGGACCTCTGCCCGGCCGCCCCGGCGCCTTCGTCGCCGTCATGCACTCCGCGGTCACCCTCGCACCGGTCGCCGGCCGACTGGTTGCCGCCGAGGTGGTCGACGGGCAGCGGTCAGACCTTGCGAACGACCCGCGCGGGGACACCGGCGACCAGCGTGCGTGGGGGACATCCTTCGTGACGACGGCGCCGGCGGCGATGACCGCGTCGTCGCCGACAGCCACGTTCTGCAGGACCATGGCGCCCGCGGCGATCCAGACACCGCGGCCGATGCGGATCGGCCCGGTCGTGATCTGTGACGGCGGGTCGCCGGGTCAAGCGGATGGCCGGAGCTGATCAGATGCACGTTGGGCCGATCATCACGTCGTCGCCGATGTCAATGCCGCCGAGGTCCATCGCGGTACAGCCGTGGTTCACGAACACGTTGCGGCCGAATCGGAGGTTGCGCCCGACGTCGGTGTGGAACGGTGGAAGCACGCGGACCGACGGGTCGAGCTCGTGGCCGGTCAGCTCGCCGAGCAGCGCGCGCATGGCCTCGAAGTCGCCCGGGACCAGCGCGTTGAGGCGGCCGAGGATCTCCCAGGCGCGCTGGATGTCGGCGTACGTCCCGCGAGGCACGGCCGGCATCCTGCCGACCCACCCGGATACTCCGCCGAGCGGCCGCCGATGCGAGATGTCGAGCCATGCTGAATTCCCTCGATGAGCACCTCGGTCGACGGCTTCATCAACGACCGCGACGGCGAGTTCGAGTGGGGGGCGCCCAGCGAGGATCTGTTTCGTTTCCACACCGAGCTGGTGGGCGAGCTCGGCGGCTATCTGCTCGGCCGCAGGCTCTACGAGGCGATGCTGGTGTGGGAGACGGACCCGTCGATGCGCGAGGACGAGGCCAGGGCCACGTTCGCAGACATCTGGTGCGCGCTCCCGAAGGTCGTCTTCAGCCGCACGCTCGACAGCGTCCAGGGCAACGCTCGACTCGCCGAGGCGTCATTGGCCGAGGAGGTCGCCGCGGCGCTCGACGCGACCGACAAGGACGTCTCGATCGGCGGTGCAGACTTGTCCGCGCAGGCGTTCGAGCTCGGCCTCGTCGACGAGCTGCGCATCTTCCGCTATCCGGTCGTCGTGGGTGGCGGCACGCCGTTCCTGCCGCCCGTCGCCGACGCCATCGCGTTCGACCTGATCGAGACCAGCACGTTCGGCTCGCGCGTGATCTACGAGCGCTACAGACCCGCACGATGATCCTCCCGAAGGTCCGGGCGCCAGCGTCTTCGCTGGGCACGTACGTCTTGCCGCCGATCTGAGTCTCACGCGTCAGTAGACCTTGTTCACCGCGTAAACCGCCTGCTCGTATGTGAACCCCTCACCCGCTGACGACGACAACTGCTCGATCAGCGCGTGCCTGACATCGGCGACATGTCCAGGTAGCTCCGCGCCGACTCGACAGCCTCCTTGTTCCAGTCGACATCGACGTGATCCACCGCATACTGCGCCTCAGCCTGCGTGAAGCCTTCGCCTGCCGAGGACGACAGTTGCTCATAGAGGCCCTGCTTGGAGAACCCCGACATTGCGAGGTAGCTCTCCGCTGACTCCAAGGCCCTCCGGTTCGCGCGGCGCTCGGCCTTCTCTTGGCGGATCGCGGCCTGCTCGGCGGCCAGAGCTCGCGGGTCACGGTGGCCGTCGTGGCTGTACTTCACGTAGCCCTTGCGCGTCGCCACGACGCGGAACTTGTTCTCGCCGTGCTTGGTCAGCGTGACCGGCAGCTTCCAGCGGCCGCGGCGGACCTTGACGGACTGACCCTTGACGCGGACGTGCGCGTTGGCCGGGTCAACAGTGCCCTTGAGGACCACGTTGTCGCTGTGGACGTTGACGGGCCGGTGTAGTTGACGCTGACCTCGGGGTCGGGCGTGGGCTCCGGAGTGGATGTCTCCGTAGCCGTCGGGCTCCGGAGTGCTCGGCAGCGCTGGTGGCAGCGGAGGCTTCCTTCGTCTGCCCGGCCTTCTCGTCCTCCCCGAGCAACGCCCCCAGGACCGCGAGGCCCACGAAGGCGATCAGCCCCCACTTCAAGAACGACTTCATGTCGTGACCCTCCCAGACCTGTCAGCGTTTCTCACCATTAGTCCCATAACGGTGAGAGGCCCGCCGTTTCTTGCGAAGCGCCTGAAAACGGTATGAGTGCTGACGCGCCGACGGGGCCTCCGCATCAAGCCGATGCGGTAGTCCTGTCAGGACGCATGAGCGCGCACGACCGGGACACCTGGGAGCAGCGCTGGTCGCGAGCGCTGAGCGCGCATGGGGACCGCGTGGCGCAGCGGCCGCCGAACGACCATCTGATCTCCGAGATCGGCGACCTGGCTGCCGGGCGTGCGCTCGATGCGGGCTGCGGCCACGGGTCCGACACGCTGTGGCTCGCCGCGCGCGGATGGCGGGTGACCGCGGTCGACTTCGCCGCCACCGCGCTGGCGTTCGCCCGGACGACGGCCGAGGCGATGGGCCCGGACGTCGCCGGGCGGGTCGACTGGCTCGAGGCCGACCTCGGGAGCTGGAGGCCCCGGCGCGACGGGTACGACCTCGTGGTCTCCCTCTACGTCCACGTGGCGGGGGCGGTCGAGGAGATGGTCGAGCGGATGGCGTCGGGCGTCGCTCCCGGGGGGACCCTGTTCCTGGTCGGACATCGCCCGGTCGACCCGGCCACCGGCGCCGAGACGGCGGCGGCCGGGCAGGTGCAGGTCTCCGTCGAAGCGGCGCTCGCGGCCCTCGATCCCGCCGAGTGGGAGCCGATCGTCGCCGAGGAGCGTCAGCGGTCTATGGCCGGCACCGGCGTCGACGCCGTGATCCGGGCACGGCGCCTCACGCGCCCGTGCGGGTGAACGTCAGGTGGGTGACGCCGCTGGGGGAGGGGGTGGCCTCGACGTCGTAGTTCTTCTCGAGGCCCTCGAGCCCGTCCCAGAGCCGCACGCCGCGGCCCAGCAGGATCGGGACCACCGCGATGTGCGCGTGGTCCACGAGCCCGGCGGCGAGGAAGTCGCGGACGATGCTGGGCCCTCCGCCGATGCGCACGTCCTTGCCGTCCGCGGCCTCGCGGGCGGTCTCGAGCGCCTCGGAAGGCGACGCGTCGAGGAAGTGGTACGTCGTGCCGCCCTCCATCTCGATCGACGGGCGCGTGTGATGGGTGAGGACGAAGACCGGCGTGTGGAACGGCGGGTTGGGACCCCACGCGCCCTTCCAGTCCGGCTCCTCGTGCCATCCCGGATGGCCCCACTTCCCGGCGCCCATGATCTCTGCGCCGATCGGGCCACCGAACTGCCTGGCGAACGCGTCGTCGATGCCGCCGCTGCCGCCGTCCTTCCACCACCGGGTGGTGAACATCCATTCGTGGAGCCGATCCCCGGCGTGTCCGAAATGGAGGTCGCGGCTCTGGCCTTCACCGGTGCCGTAGCCGTCGAGTGAGATGGAGAAGTTCTGTACGAGGGTGAGTGACATGGCCTCAGTCGTAGTAGCGGCGGGCGCTGGAGCCGACACGGCTGATGTCGGTGCCGTAGATGTGGATGGAGATCGCGGTCGTGTCGCTGGTGTTGTGGACGCGGTGGATGTCGCCGGGCGGCGCGAAGCCGCTGACGTCGCCGACCTGGTTCTCGTCCCGGCCGATCAGGTTGAGGTCGGCGTCGAAGAGCTCCTCCTGCTCGGCGCCCTGGATGACGCCGAACACGCACCACGTGAGGTGGTCGTGGATGCGCGTCACCTGCCCGGGCCGCCACACCAGGCCGACGATCGAGAACGCTCCGTCGGGCTCGACGTGCAGCGTGTGGCCCTGGTACTCGTCCGGGGAGCCGAGGCGCTGCTCGGCGGTCAGCACGTCCGGGGTGGGCAGGTGCCGGCGCAGCTGCTCGGCGACGAGCTGCGCGGTCTCCGACCAGTCGGCCTGCGCGTCCACGGCGGTGCGGACGGCGGCGACGAGGTCGGTGAGTCGGCCCGTGGGGCGGATCTGCGTCGCGGTCATGCCATACGAGGGTGCGGCCTGGCGACTCATACGTCCAATGCCAACTTTCTTGCTGACCGATAGATAGAGTTGATACATGCTGGATGTCAACCGCCTGCGCGTCATCGACGCCGTCGCGCGCCACGGCTCCGTCACCGCGGCGGCGAAGGAGCTGCACTACTCCCAGCCGTCCGTGACCCACCACCTCGCGCCGGCTCGAGGCCGAGACCGGCGCGCAGCTGATGCAGCGGGTCGGCCGCGGGATCCGGCTCACCCCGGCGGGGCAGCTGCTCGCCGACCGCGCCGCCGAGATCATCGGGCGGATCGACGCCGCCGGCGCGGAGCTGTCGGCCCACGTGGGGCTGAACGCCGGGCGGGTGCGCCTCGCCGCCTTCGCCTCGGCGATCGGGTCGCTCGTGCCCGGGGCCGTGGCGGCGCTGGCCGACGGGCATCCGGGCCTCGAGGTCGGTCCTGACCGACACGCATCCGCCCGAGGCGATCGAGCTGCTGCGGACGGGCAAGGTCGAGGTCGCGATCATCTTCCGCTACGAGGAGACCGAGCCCGAGCCGGCCGGCGTCCGGCTGCATCACCTGCTCGACGATCCGGTCTACCTCCTCTCGACGCGGAGCGAGCGCGGGCTGGACGCCCTGCGCGACGCGACGTGGATCGCCGGCTGCGAGCGTTGCCGCAGCCATCTGCTGTCCATCTGCGCCGACGCCGGGTTCGAGCCGCGGATCGGCTCCAGCTCCGACGACATGGTCGTGATGCAGGCCCTGGTGGCCGCCGGGCTCGGGGTGGCGACCCAGACCGGCCTGTCGCTGCGCGCGCACCACATCGACGGCGTCGTGGCGACCGAGCTGCCCGGCTCAAGCGCCACATCTACGCCGCGACCTACGGCGAGCCGCCCGACCCTCCCGCCACCGCCGCCGTCCTGGCGGCCCTCGCCGAGGCCGCCGACGTCGGTGGTCAGGACGGCTGCCACAGCTCGATCCGGTGGCCCTCCGGGTCGGTGACCCAGCCGAACCGGCCGACACCCTCCATGTCCTGCGTGTCCTCGGCCACGTCCGCGCCCTTGGCGCGCAATTGCGCGAGCATCGCATCCAGGTCGCGGACCCGGAAGTTGATCATCGCCTGCTGGGCGCGGGACCCGAAGTAGTCGGTCTCGGACTCGAACGTCGCGAACACCGTCGGCCCGGCCTCCTGATGCCACAGGCCGTGCTCATCGGCGTCCAGGCCGAGGCAGTCGCGGTACCACGCGCCCAGGGCCTGCCGGGTCGGCGGCCCGCATGAAGTAGCCACCGATCCCGAGCACACGTTCCATGTCGCTAGACCCGCCGGTAGCGGGACTCGACCAGCGAGAACGCGCCGAAGGCGATCAGGCCCGCGGCCACGAGGCCGAGCACGATCGGCCCCGCCGGTGCGTCGGCGAGCTTCGCGAGCGCGCCGTCGAGCGCGACGGCCTCGTCCGGGTTGTAGTCGATCGCGGCCTGGATCAGGAACCAGCCGATCAGGCAGAAGACCGCCATGCGGGCGAGGTGGCCGGCGAGGCCGACGCCGGAGTAGGCGCTCTCGACGCGGTCGTCCATCCGGCCGGTGTCGGCGTTGTCCATGAACGAGCGGGTGATGCCCTTGTAGCCCTGCTGGAGCCCGACGCCGACCACGATCGCGCCGGCGAGGCCGACGAGCCAGGGGCCGCCGGGCCAGCCGAGCACGCCGCCCGCGGCGCTGTCGGGGTTCGCGCCGCCGCCACCGCCGCCGGAGCCGAGGAGGATCTTCATCGCCGCGAGGAACAGGACGGCGTAGGAGATCCCGCTGGCTGCGCCGTCGATGCGGTCCTTGAGGTCGTCCTGGCCCTGCGTGCCCCCGAGCGCCGCGCGGAGCAGCCTCCAGGAGGCGTAGCCGAGGATGCCGACCGCGACGAGCGTGAGCAGCACGGTGCCGAACGGCTGCTTGGCGATCGTGGCGAGGGCGCCCTGCTGGTCGGTCGCCTTGCCGCCGTCGCCGAGCGCGAGCTTGATCGCGAGTACGCCGATCACGATGTAGACGACGCCGCGCGCGGCGATGCCGACGCGCGCGAACCAGCAGAACCCGCGCGACTGACCGAGCTTGTGGCCATGCGAGCGCGCCTCGCGTCCTGGAGCTGCGATATCCACGAGGCTCCAGCCCTACCCGCAGCGAGTCCGCCTTGAACGCTCGGGACGGGGTCCTTCAGCGGAACAGCGTCTCGCCCCACCATCCGCCGCGGCGCACGCCCGGTGGGATCGCGTACAGCCCGCTCGCGACGTGGGTGATGTACTCGTTCATCGCGTCGCTGTGCTTGCCGGCGAGCCGCTGCTGGATGCGCACGAACTGCGCGCGCGGGTCGCGCTGGTAGGCCAGGAAGTACAGCCCGGCTTCGAGACGGCCGAGGTCGTCGCTTCCGTCGACGAACGAGTAGCCGCGTCGCAGCAGCGCCGCGCCGCCGTTGCTCTCCGGATGCGCGAGGCGGACGTGCGACTGCGCGGGGACGAGCGGACCGCCGTCGGGTCCCTTGGCGGCGAGGTCGAGCGTCGAGAACTCGTCCTGGCTCCCGAACGGCGCTCCGCTGCGCTTGTGGCGGCCGATCACCTGCTCCTGGTCGCCGAGCGAGTCGCGGTCCCAGGTCTCGATCGTCATGCGGATGCGCCGCGCGACCAGGTACGAGCCGCCGGCCATCCACTTCGCGCGGGCGTCGTCACCGGGCGCCACCCACACGTGCCGCCGCATCGCCGCCTGCGTCCTCCGCCTTGAGGTTGCTCGTGCCGTCCTTGAACCCGAACAGGTTGCGCGCGGTGACCTGCGTTGGTGCTGGTCGATGACGTGCGCCCGAATCCGAGCTGGCTGAAGCGGACGGCGGCGACGCCGTGCGCGAGCCGCGCGAGGTTCCGCACGGCGTGCACCGCGACCTGCGGGTCGTCGGCGCACGCCTGGATGCAGAGGTCGCCGTCGCTGCGCGCCGGGTCGAGCGCGTCGTCGGCGAACTTCGGGAGCGGCTCGAGCGCGGCCGGGCGGCGCCGGCGCCAGGCCGAAGCGCGCGTCGAACAGCGAGGGCCCGAAGCCGGCGGTGACCGTCAGCCGCGCGGGCGGGAGCGCCAGCGCCTCGCCGGTGTCGCGAGGAGGCGCGTACTGGTCGCTCGATCCCGCTGCTCCTCCGATCTCCCGCCCGGCCGTCATGTCGGCGGCCGCCGCGGTCCAGGTGCGGAGCAGGTCCGCCAGCTGCGCGCGGGACGTCCCTTCGAGCACGTCGAACGCCGCGAAGTGCAGCCGGTCCTGCACGGGCGTGGTGATCCCGGCCTGATGCGGCCCGTAGAACGGGACGCCGAGCGTCGGCTGGGCCGCTCGCTCGCGGACTCGCTGTCCGCTCGTGCGTCCGTGCGACCACGGCGGTCGCGCCCAGCGCCGTTCCACCGGCGGCGACCTGGAGCAGCCGTCTGCGCGACAGGCGCCCGTCGCTCACCGCAGCACGACCGCCGTGACGCCGGACAGCGGCTCGGCGACGGCGTCGACGCGAGCGGCGAGCGCGCGGACCTCGTCCCGTTTGAGTGCCGTGTACGACTTGAAGGTCGAGCCCTGCTCGTGCGTAGAGAGCAGGTGCTGGAGGTCCGCGAATCGCGTGTCGAGCGTGGTCGCCAGCGCGGGCTTGCGGGCGGCGACGATCGGCCGCAGCTCCGCGTAGGCCGTCTTCGCCCCGTCGAGGTTGCCCTGGAAGTCGACGAGATCCGTGTGCGAGTAGCGCTCCTCCTCGCCCGTGACCTTGCCCTTGGCGACCTCGTCCATGAGCGAGCGCGCACCGTTGCCGAGCTCGTCGGGGGTGATCTTCACCGTGGCGACCGTCGCCCGCAGCTTCTTGCAGTCACGCACGAGGCGGTCCGCGAGCGGTCCGTCGTTCGAGATGTCGCCGCGCTGCCACAGGTCGCGCTCGAGCCGGTGGAACCCGGTCCACGGCTCGCCCTTCGTCACGCCGTCCGCGCGGATGTCGATCGCGGTGTCGAGCTTGGGGAAGCTCTCGGCGATCGGCTCGATCCGCTCGTAGTGGACCCGCGCGGTCGCGTAGAGCCGCTTCGCCTTCGGGATGTCGTTCGCCTTGACGGCCGCGGCGAACGGGATCGTCAGGTCCACCAGCGTCTTCGTCTCGGACTGCACGTAGCGGCGGTAGTTCGCGACGGCGGTCTGGAGCTGCGCGTTCGCGGGTTGCGCGACGGCCTTGCCGGACACGGCCAGCGCCGTGCGGATGCCGTCACCGGTCATGCCGGGCTTGCACGCGATCTGGTACTTGCCGGGCGGCAGTTGCACGACGAGATCGCGGCTCGTGGCCGGGCCGATGTTCTCGACCTCGCCCATCACCCGGTCGCCGGTCCCGTAGACGTAGACCTCCGTGATCTGGGAGCCGTCGTTCTTCACGGAGAAGGTGCGGTTGCCCGAGGCGACGTCGCCGGACGTCGACTTGCACGCGGAGTCGCTCGCGGTCACCCCGACGGCGCCGCTCTTCGCGGGCTTCTCACCCGATCCGCACCCCGCGAGCGCGACGACGCCGGCGAGCACGACCGCGCGCACGAGGTGCGGTGCCGCCCGCGGCGTCGAGCTCTCGGGCTGCTCCTCGCGGGCGCGGGCGGTCGGGCGCGACCCGCTGCCCCCACGCAGGAAGAGGTACATGACCGGCACGATGTAGGCGACCCAGACGATCGCCTGCAGGACCGTGGTCTGGGGCGAGAAGTTGACGGTTCCCTTGAGCAGCGTGCCGTACCAGCTGCTCGGCGGCACCTGCCCCGAGACGTCGAAGGCGAGCGTGTTCAGGCCGCCGAGGACCCCGCCCTCCTGCAGGTCGTGGACGCCGTAGGCCAGCACTCCCGCGGCCACCACGACGAGCCCGGCGCCCGTCCAGGTGAAGAACCTCGCGAGGTTCAGGGTGACCGAGCGCCGGTACAGCAGCCAGGCGATGACGATCGACGTCGCGATGCCGAGCGTGAATCCCGAGGACCGGCGAGAACGTCGAGCCGGCGGCCTGGACCGCACTCCAGAAGAAGAGCGTCGTCTCCAGCCCCTCCCGGGAGACGGCGATGAACGCCGTCATGGCGACCGCGAACGCCCCGAGCGCGAGCGCGGCGTCGAGCGAGCCGCTCAGCTCGGCGCGCATGCCGCGGGCCGCGCGCCGCATCCAGAAGATCATGCACGTCACGAACACCACCGCGACGATCGAGAGCGTGCCCCCGAAGATCTCGCGCGACTCGAAGCTCTGGAGGACGTCCGCCGACGTGTACGTCAGCAGCGCGCCGAACGCCGCGCTGAGCACCACCGCCGTGGCGACGCCGACGGCGACCGGGGCGATCCGGTCGCGCCGGCCCGTCTTGACGAGATAGGCGACGAGGATGCTGACGACGAGCGAGGCCTCGAGGCCCTCCCGCAATCCGATGAGGTAGTTGGCGAACATGGCAGGCGTCTGGCTTAGGGCGTCCTAAGAGTTAGGGCAGCCTTACGGCCGTTCCTGATGTGACGGTGAGAGCCGCCGCTTCGTCTCAGGCGGCTCTCAGCTTCTTCGCGATGATTGGAGCCGATGAGGGTGCTGGTCGTCGAGGACGACGTGCGCATGGCGGCGGCGATCCGTCGCGGCCTGCGATTCGAGGGGCTGATCGTGGACGTCGCGGGCGACGGAGAGCACGCGATCGGGAAGGTGCACGCGGTCGAGTACGACGTGGTCGTGCTCGACGTGATGCTCCCCGGGCTCGACGGCTTCGAGACGTGCCGGCGCCTCCGTGCCGAGCGACTCTGGGTGCCCGTGCTGATGCTGACCGCGCGCGACTCCGTCGAGGATCGGGTCCGCGGACTGAACGGCGGCGCCGACGACTACCTCACGAAGCCGTTCTCGCTCGCCGAGCTGGTGGCGCGCCTGCGAGCACTCGCACGGCGAGGGGGGACCGAGCGTCCCGCCGTGCTCGAGGCCGGTCCGCTGCGGCTCGACCCGGCGACGCGGGTGGTGACACGCGACGGCACCGAGATCGAGCTCTCGGCGCGCGAGTTCGCGCTGCTGGAGGCGTTCATGCGCCGGCCGGGCCAGGTCCTGAGCCAGATGCAGCTGCTCGAGGCCGCGTGGGACCTCGGCTACGAGCAGCGTTCGAACGTCGTCGAGGTCTACGTGCGCTACCTGCGCGAGAAGATCGACCGGCCGTTCGGTGTGCGGTCGATCGAGACCGTGCGCGGCGCGGGCTACCGCCTGCGAAAGGACGGCGGGGCGTGAGCCGGCTGCCGGTCCGCGTCCGCATGACCGCCGCGTTCGCCGTCGCGATGGTGCTCGTGCTCGGCGCGGCGGCCCTGTTCGTGTACGTGCGGGTGCGGAGCGATCTCGACGAGAACGTGAACGGCGGCCTGGAGACTCGGGCCGCGGCGGTGGCGGCGTCCGGGCAGGCTTCGGCGGGCTCCGCCGGGGATGTCGAGGACGGCTTCGCGCAGGTGCTGGCCTTGGATGGCCGGGTGATCGACGCCGCCGGAGGGACGCGTCCCGCGACGATCTCGACCGCCGAGCTGTCGCGGGTGGCCGGCGGCAGCGTGTTGCACGTCGAGCGCACGGTGGATGGTGTCGAGGGCACCGCACGGCTGCTCGCGGTGAGGCGACCCGGAGGGGAGCAGGTCGTCACGGTCGGCCAGTCACTCGCCGACCGCGACGAGACGCTGTCGGCGCTCGTGGCCTCGTTCGCGCTGGGCGGTCCGATCGCCGTGGTGCTCGCGTCGCTGCTCGGGTACGCGCTCGCCGCGGCGGGCCTGCGGCCGGTCGAGGCGATCCGGCGTCGCGCCGCAGACGTCTCTCTCGCGCGCGACGGCGAGCCACTTCCGCTGCCGGCCGCCAACGACGAGATCCGCCGCCTCGCCAAGACGCTCAACGAGATGCTCGACCGCCTCCGTCGCTCCTACGAGCGGGAGGCGAGCTTCGTCGCCGACGCCAGCCATGAGCTCCGGACGCCGATCGCGGTCATCAAGACCGAGCTGGAGACTGCGCTTCGGCACATGGACCGCCGCTATCCGGACGCCGATGCTCGCGACGCGCTGGTGGCGGCCGTCGAGGAGTGCGACCACCTGGGCCAGTTGGCCGAGGACCTGCTCGTGGTCGCGAGGACCGGCGACGGACGCATACCGCTGCAACCGCGGACGCTGCGCGCCGCCGAGGTGCTCACCTCCGCGCGCAACCGTTTCGACGATCGTGCGCGCGAGCGCGGCCGAGCGATCAAGGTCGACGCCGACCCGAGCCTTCTCGTCCACGCCGACGAGACGCGCCTGCGCCAGGCGCTGGGGAACCTCATCGACAACGCGCTGCGCTACGGCGCCGGCCCGATCACGTTGCGCGCCTCAGCAGGGGAGGGCGAGGTCAGGCTCGACATCGCCGACGGGGGAGACGGCTTCGCGCCTGAGATCTCGGCGCGGGCGTTCGAGCGCTTCGCGCGCGGAGACGCGGCGCGAACGCGCGGCGGCACCGGCCTCGGACTCGCGATCGTGCGTGCGATCGCGGAGGCGCACGGCGGGCGTGCCGAGATCGTCACGGGCACCGCCGGAGCGACCGTACGCATCGCGCTACCCAGCGCGATC
Organism: uncultured Solirubrobacteraceae bacterium; assembly: GCA_963723395.1. Taxonomy (GTDB): domain Bacteria; phylum Actinomycetota; class Thermoleophilia; order Solirubrobacterales; family Solirubrobacteraceae; genus DATFQI01. The sequence goes on from CAVRQL010000023.1 coordinate 552,061, forward strand.
GGCGCCTCAGGGGCATCTAAGCGGGCACTCCTAGCTTCCCAGCCACTGTCAACCCACGTAGGAGGCGACTCCAAGTGAAGGACAAGCTCAAGGGAATGCTCATCGCGCTCGCAGCGGTCGCCGTACTCGGCGCCGGCGGTGCCGCGATCGCCGGAGCCGCAGGCGGCGGCGGCGCGGACGACCAGAAGAGCGAGAAGGCGATCACCGGATCCGCGCTGGACAAGGCGAGCGCCGTCGCGCTCAAGGAGGTCGGTGACGGCAAGGTCACGCAGACCGAGGCCGGCGACGAGGAAGGCGCCTACGAGGTGGAGGTCACCCGCACGGACGGCAGCCAGGTCGACGTGCACCTCGACAAGCAGTTCAAGGTGCTCAGCTCCGCGGCGGACAGGGAGGAGTCCGGCGACGAGCCGGCCGGCGGCGACGGCGACGGCGAGACGAACGACTGAGGTACCGTTCGGCCCGGTCGGGCGGGAGTCGCCCGCCCACCGGGCCGTCCAGGTCCCTCGGAGCTCCGCGAGCGGATGTCATCAGCGCCGACCGCCACGCAACCCCGGGACGCGCGGTTCGGCGCGCGGGTCGTGTTCGCCGGCGTGGCGCTCGCCCTCCTCGCGGTGCCCTTCGGGCTCCTGCTGTTCCTCGTCGAGGATCAGTGGGCGCCACTGTCCCGGCTCGATGGCGGTGCACGAGACGAACTGCACACGATGGTGCTGCAGCACCAAGGACTGGTGACAGCGTCAAAGGTGCTGAGCGCGCTCGGATCGGCCGCCGTGTACGTCCCGCTGTTCGCAGTCGTGGTCGCGTGGCTGGCATGGCGACGGCTGCCGCGCCTCGCGCTCTTCGTGGCCGTGACCGTGGCCGGCAGCGCGCTGCTCAACGCGATCGTGGGAAGGTGCTCGTCGACCGGGCTCGTCCGATCGTCGCCGACCCGGTCGCACACGCCGGCGGCTTGAGCTTCCCGAGCGGGCACGCGCAGAACGCGGTCGTCGCATGGGGCGTGCTGTTGCTCGTCTTCCTACCGGTGCTGCGCGGCCGATGGCGTGTCGTCGCAGTCATCGCAGCGGTCGCGGTGGTGCTGGCGATCGGCTTCGCGCGGGTCGCGCTCAGCGTGCACTTCGTCTCCGACGTGCTGGCCGGCTACGCACTCGGCGCCGCGTGGCTGGCCGCCATGATCGCCGCCTTCAATGCGTGGCGGCGGGATGCAGGGCGGCCGGCGGCCGACCCGGCACAAGGACTCGAGGCAGGGCACGAGGCCCGGTTGGGCCTTGCCACCGCGACGCGACGCGACCCCGCCCGCCGAGCTTGAAGGGGCTAGGGATGCTCAGCGCTCGGGTTCAGTCGTCACGGTCACGAATCCGGAACCGCGTGCCCCAGTACGGCTCGCCCTGGCGGACCCAGTGACTCGTGAGCCGGTGAAGCTCGAACACGAGCTCCTCGCCGTCGTCGGCACGCACGGTGATCGATGCCGCGCCGAGCGCGACGATCTCCGCCGGCCGGACGGCGCCGAGCGACACGATCTCGCCCTGATCGCCGACAGCCGGGAGGGGGCGGGTGGGTCGCATCTCGCTTCAAGATCGCAGGTCAGCGTGCGGGTCTCATCGACCGGGTAGCGAGACGACATGGCTGCACGCTCGCTGTGGAACGGCACGGTCTCGTTCGGGCTGGTCAACGTTCCGGTCAAGCTCTTCTCGGCCGTCGAGAGCAAGACGGTCCACTTCCACCAGGTCCACATCGACGACGGCGCGCGGATCGAGCACCGCCGCTTCTGCTCCAAGGAGGACAAGGAGGTCGACAACGACGAGATCGTCAAGGGCTACGAGCTCAGCTCCGGCAAGTTCGTCGAGCTCGAGAAGGAGGAGATCGACGCGGCGGCGGGGGACTCCGCCCACGTGATCGAGGTCGAGGCGTTCGTGTGCGGCGCCGACATCGACCCCGTCTATTACGAGAAGACCTACTACCTCGGCGCGGGGAACAAGGGCGAGGACGCCCACCGCCTGCTCCACGACGCGCTCGAGGCGTCCGGCCGGGTCGCGATCGGCCGCTTCACCTTCCACAACCGTGAGTACCTGGCTGCGATCCGCCCGCTCGGCAAGGTCCTCGCGCTGCACACCATGCGCTTCGCGGACGAGCTCGTGCCGGCGGACGACGTGGAGTTCGACGCGCCGGGCAAGGCGCCGGCCAAGCGCGAGGTCGAGATGGCCCGCAAGCTGCTCGAGAGCCTGCACGAGGAGTTCGACCCCGACCGCTACGAGGACCAGTACCGCGAGGCGGTGCTCGAAGCCGTCCGCAGCAAGGGCAAGGGCAAGGCGATCGAGCCGGCCGCGGACGACGAGCCCGAGTCCTCCGACGATCTGATGGCGGCGCTCGAGGCCAGCCTCGGGAGCTCGTGATGGCGCGCGCGCTGTGGACCGGCTCGCTGTCGTTCGGGCTCATCAACGTGCCCGTGCAGCTGTTCAGCGCGGTGCGAGACCTGGACTTCCACTTCCGCCAGCTCCACAAGAAGGACGGCGCGCCGATCGAGACGCGGCGGTTCTGCTCCGAGGAGGACCGCGAGGTGCCTTACGAGGCGATCGCCCACGGCTACGAGCTCGAGAACGGCAAGCAGGTCGTGCTCACCGACGAGGACCTCGCGGCCGTCGCGCCGCGCAAGACCCGCACGGTCGACATCGAGGCGTTCGTGGACCTCGAGGACGTCGATCCCTCCTTCTTCGACCACCCGTACTGGCTCGCCCCGGCCGGCGACTCGGACGGCACGAGGCGCGCGTACCAGCTGCTGCTGGAGGCGATGCGCAGCGAGGAGCGCGCCGCGCTCGGGCGCATCGTGATGCGCACGAAGGAGTACCTCGTGCTCATCCGCGCGCGCGACGACCGCCTCGCGCTGACCACGATGCTGTTCGCCGACGAGATCCGCCCCGCGAAGGACGTCCCCGCCGGCGGCAAGAAGCCCACCAAGGCCCAGCTCGAGCAGGCCGTCCAGCTGATCGAGACGCTGGCCGCCGACTGGAACCCCGACGACTACAAGGACCGTTACCGCGCCCGTCTGCGCGAGGTCGTCAAGCGCAAGCAGAAGGGCAGGAAGATCGAGGCCCCGGAGCGCGAGAAGCAGCCCGCGCCGGTCACCGACCTGCTCGCCGCGCTCGAGGAGAGCCTGCAGCAGGCCAAGGGCCGCCGATCGCCCAAGGACGGCGGCGACCTGGAGTCGCTGTCACGCGAGGAGCTCTACGAGCGGGCCCAGGACGCGGGCGTCGCGGGCCGCTCGCAGATGTCCAAGAAGGACCTCATCGAGGCGCTCGGCTGACCTCGTCCGGCACCTACGCCGCGGTAGTCGCGAGCCAGTCCTCGAAGGTGGGGCCGGCGAGCTTGGCGCCCGCGTTGGGCAGTGCGGCGCCCTCCGCGTAGGCCGCGGCGTCCGGGCTCGCCGGCTCCGCCAGCAGACCGCCACGGCTCTCGCGGATCTCGACCGAGACACCTCGGGTGGCGAACAGCGCCGCCGCCACATCCGCGAGCCGCTCCGCCCGCGGGCCTGCGACCTCGGTGATCCTGCCGTTCTCGATCTCGGGCTCCTCGGCCACGTCGGCGAGCGTTTCGGCGACCGCGCGGGCAGCCACGAGCTGTGTCTGCATCTCGGGCACGTGGGCGACGCCATCCTGGATCGTCCAGCCGAGCAGCGGCTCGATGAACTCGTGGAACTGCGCCGCGCGCACGATCCGGACCGGGAGCGGACCCTGCAGCAGCGTCTGCTCCTGCGCCACCTTCGCCGCGTTGTAGCCGGTGTGGAACTTGTCGATGCCGATGATCGAGACGAGGACGATCCGCTTCGCTCCGGCTGCCGCGCCCGCTCGCTGCAGGTTCCGCGCCGAGGCGGTGAAGAAGGCCGTCGCCTGCTCCTGGTCGGGCGAGGGGCCGGTGGCGGCATCGATGATCGTCTCGACCCCGGCGAGCGCTTCGTCGAGGCCGTCGCCGCTGACCACGTCCACACCCGCGGACCGCGCGATCGGGACGACGTCGTGGCCTCGCGCGCGGAGGATCTCGACGAGCGGCGCGCCGACCCGCCCGGTGGCTCCCGTCACGGCAATGCGCTGGCTTCTGGTCTCCGTCTGCATCGTTCTTCCTTTCGCCGGGATCTGTCATCCCATTGACCGCCGGCGGAACGAAGATGTGACCGAAGACGCCGTCGCCGAACGGGTGCTCGCGGCTGTCATTCGGGCCGGTGACGTATCCGTCGAGCGAAGTCGACATGTCGCAGATCACACGTGCCATGAGTGCTCCTCTCTGTCCGCGTCTTCAGCGCGGTACGTAGGTCTGGGTGATGGGTCCGTCAGCCCATGCGGTGCTGCTGACCAGCTCGAGTCGTTGGGGCTCCGGCAGCCCGTGCAGCAGCGGCAGCCCGTCTCCGAGCGCGACCGGTTGGACGTTGATCCGGTACTCGTCGATCAGGCCGTGGGAAGCGAGCGAGCGGGCGAAGCTCACTCCGCCGAAGACGACGATGTCGTTGCCCGGCTCGCCCTTGAGTTCGGGGATCTCCTCCTCCACCGGCCGGTCGGTGACGCGCGTGTTGCTCCACTCGACGTCTGTGAGCGTGCTGGAGAACACGACCTTCGGCAGCGTGTTCATGAGCTCGCCGGTCGGGCTCTTCGAGCTCGGCCACGCCTGCGCCATGTCCTGAGCGCCCCGGCGGCCGAGCACCAGCAGTCCGGTCTGGCCCAGCAGCTCGGCCACCGCGCGCTGGCGGTGGTCGCCGTGCCGCTGCCCCTCGCCGAGCCACTCCATCACCCCGTCGCGGCGAGCGGCGAAGCCGTCCAGCGACATCGACATGTAGAGGATGAGCTTGCGCTGCACGCGTCGTCCTTCCCTCGCGTTATAGTGAACCGATCGGTGCAGCATAACGAGACACTGGATCGGACGTTCTTCGCCCTGTCGGACCCGACGCGCCGGAGCATCCTCGAACGGCTCGCGCGCGGACCGGCCACGATCGGCGAGCTGGCAGAGCCGTTCGGCCTGACGCTCAACGGCCTCAAGAAGCACGTCGGCATCCTCGAGACCGTCGACCTCGTCGTCACCGAGAAGGTCGGGCGTGCGCGCGAGTGCCGGCTCGGCCCGGCGCAGTTGGAGGACGCGACGGGATGGATCGACGACTACCGGCGGGTCTTGGAGCGCCGGCTGGATCGGTTCGGCACGTACGTGGAAGAGCGCCGATGACCGACGAGCTGCGACTCGAGCGCGTGATCGACGCGCCGCCCGACGTCGTCTTCGAGGCGTTCACCACCCACGGAGGCCAGGTCGCCTTCTACGGCACCGACGACCCGGGGTGGATCGTGGAGTCGCAGTGCGACCTGCGCGTAGGAGGCCTCTGGACGATCAGGTTCGGCCCCTCGCCGGACCACCTGTACGAGCACCGGAACGTCTTCGAGGTCATCGAGCGTCCGCGGCGGATCGTGCTCGCCACGACCGAGCACCGCCCCGACCGGCCGAGCTTCGACTTCTCGGTCGAGTTCACGTTCGAGGAGCAGGACGGGCGGACGCTCATGACCATGAATCAGTCCGGCTTCCCGACGCCGGAGCTTCGCGACGAGCACGGGCGCGGGGTGCCGAACGCGTTCGCCCGACTCGAACGCGCCATCGCCTCCGCCACCCGATAGCCGCGGCGGTTGCGGCGGCCGACCCATAGCGGTTACGGTCGGACCATGCGCGAGCGCCGACCAGCGCCGCAGGAACACGTGGACGTAGCGCGACGGGCGCCCTGTCCAGCGTCCCGACGCGCTGCAGCTGGCCTCCCAGATGGGGAACGTGGCATTCACGGCCCTCGCACGGAGCGTGGCGCGCCAGTCGAGCGACGACTTCATCCAGTTCCCGGAGGACCACATCGGCCCTGACGGTGAGAGCCAGTCCGACGACTTCATCCAGTTCCCTGAGGACCACATCGGCCCCGACGGTGAGAGCCAGTCCGACGACTTCATCCAGTTCCCTGAGGACTACATCGGCCCTGACGAGTAGGGCTCACCGCCCGCGCAGCTCGAGCGCGACCGCGCCGAGCACCAAGGCCGCTCCGACGAACGCGCCGGCCCAGAGCGGCTCGTCGAGCACGGTCGCGCCCACCACGGCTCCGACAAGCGGCGTGACGTAGGCATAGGTACTGACCAGCGGCGCCGGCGCGCCGGCCAGTAGGCGGGTGTAGAGCATGAAGCCGACGAGCGAGTCGAACACGAGCAGGAATACCGCTGCCCCGACGGATGTCGAGCTGACGTCCGACCAACGAGCCGGATCGAGCTCGCCGAGCGACAGCGCGAGCAGCAACAACAGCGTGCCACCGGCGAGCAACTGAACCGCGTTGGCGACCATGCGATCGGCAGGTCGATCGGCGTGCGTCGTCAGCAGGGTTCCCGGCAGCCCACAGGATCGGCGCGACGCAGAATGCCGCGACCGCCCATGGCGCCCCGCCGATCGCGCTGTCCGGCGCCGTCATCACCACGATCGCGATGCCACCGAACCCGGCCGCGAGCCGCACCTGCGACGCGAGCGACACAGGGGTGCCGATCAACACGCTCAAGAGCACGACCCACAGCGGGATCGTCGCGGCGAGGATCGCGCCGAGACTGGCGGTCACCTCGGTCAGCGCCACCATCGCGAGCCCTTGCCCACCCACCAGCAGCAGCACGCCGGCGACCGCCAGGCGCCGCAACTGCACCCGGGTGAGCGCCGGTCGCCCACGCGCCGCCACAGCAAGCACGAGCCCAGCGACCAGGAAGACCAGCGCCGCGCCGCCGAGCGGCGGCACCGTGTCGACCATCAGCTTCATCGCCGGGATCGCCGAGCCCCAGCACGCATAGAGCCCGAGCAGCAGGAGCAGAGAGGTCGACGTGTCCTCCGTCTGCGGTGAAGCCATACGACGATGCTGGAGCTGAGACCGCCTGCTCACATCGGGCAAACGCCGCCACCTCGGGAACGCGGGGCCTTACCCGGGGCGGAATCCCTTGGTGGTCAGAAGAGGAAGTCCTGCATCGGGACCATGCCGATCCCGGCCCTGGCCTGCTGCGGGAGGTTCAGCGGCACGGACACTCTGCCGGGCGCGTAGCCGATGTAGGCCATGCCGGCATCGTCGACACCGTCGACGTCCTCCCCCGGCACAGTGAGCAGCACCACGGGCCACACCAGGTCGGTGTCGTCCTCGGGCGTGGTGAGCTCCACCGAGCTGAGCCGGGCCGCGAACCGGTCACCGGTCTCGCCGCTGCCCGCGACACCGGGCGAGTTCTGCGTCCACGAGAGGCTGTTCCGGCCGGTCGAGGGGGACGCGTCGGTCTCGAACTCGGTCTGCGACAGCGCACCGGCGGCCCCCGCCGAGCCGAGGCCCTCGTCGGGGGCACCGACGACGAGGTGCTCGCGACCGTCGTCCTGGCCGAACTCCCCGGCCAGCACGCCGGCGCCATAACCGTCGCCCGTTTCGACGGCCCCTGGGACGTTCGGGGAGTCCTGGTGCTGGGTCTCCGCCATCCCCTCCAGCGCAGGCATCGGCTCCTCCGGCGTGGGCGGCATCGTCCATGTGGCGAACGAGACTCCTCCGGCGTCGGCGGTGCTGCCGATGTCCTCGCCCGGAACGCCAACGGCCAGACGAGCAGTCGGACCGTTGACGAACGTCCACCAGTGCGCCACCGACGCGCCGTACCGGTCGCCCGCCTCGGCAGCGCCGCCGGCACCCGCGCTGCTCTGGGTCACCATGGACGCGGCGTCGCCGGTCGTGGAGAACAGCTCGACGGCACCGGCGTCGACCTTCGCGCCGACGTCCTCGTGCGGGATCCCGACCACGAGGAGGTCGCCGTCTCCGGTGGCGAGGAGGTCGAGCACCTCGCCGAAGCGGTCGCCGGTCTCCGCGTTCCTGTCCCGGTCGAGGTGCTGCTCCACGACCGCGAGATAGGGGTCGGTGTCCACTGCGGTCCAGTTGAGCCGGATCACCCGGCCGGCGTCCTCGCGGTCGTTCACATCGCGACCGGGGACACCGATCGCGACCGTGCTCCAGGAGTTCGCGGCGATCGTGCTCCCGAAGCCGTCGCCCGGCTCCGGGCCACCCGCGCCGGCCATCGTCTCGTCATAGACGGCTTGGATACCGCCGAGACCACTCTCCGAGCCGCCCAGCCAGTAGACCTGCCCCGCGCCCATCTGGCCCTGGACGTTCTGCCCAGGCGCCCCAACGAGAAGGTCGGAGCAGTCGTCCGCGTCGTCGCCGTCGGCGATGTCGTGCCAGGCACTGACAGCCGCGCCGAATCGGGCACCCGCCTGCGACTGCAGCCCATCGAAGTCGTCTGCGGTCAGCAGCGTCCTCGCGGACGGCGACTTCGGATCTGCGGCGCCCCTCGCGGCGAGGTTGGAGAACACCACGATCGCGCCGGCGTCCGGCTTGCCGGGCAGGTCGTACGACGGCAGGCCGAGCGCGACGTCCGGGCCTCCGCCATCCAGGTCCGTCGGGACCTCGTCCCAGCACGGGGCGGCGGCCGCCACACCGGGCAGAGCGAGCGCGGCGACCGCGAGCACCGCGGCAGAAAAGCGTCGTGCAACTCCGGGCGCCGCTCCGATCAGGTTCACGACCGGAGCGTATCCCGCCACCCGCCGGTGTGAGGATGTGAGGCGTCTCTACGGGCGCGCGCGCGAGGAGTCGGACTGACGCCGCCGGCCTCTTATGGTCGGCGGTTGGACAAGCAGGGCGGCAAAGAGCGCCGAGCGGGTACACGACAGCTCGTCCATGTCGAATCGTGTCCATTTGAGCATTGCGGCGCCGGCGTCCGGGCGCATCCCGGCGATCGACGTCGTCAAGGGCCTCGCCATCATCGGCGTGATCGCGCAGCACGCGCTGACCCGCCAGACCATGGACGACCTGAGCGCGGACTTCTGGTTCCGCCAGGCCGTGCCGGTCCTGTTCGTGCTGATGGGGTTCAACGCCGTGCGCTCGAGCCTCCGGCGCCCGGCGCCCACGCTCGCGGAGGCGTACGGCGCGCGCTATTGGCGCGGGCGCTATCGCAGGATCCTGCTCCCGCTGCTGATCGCCTTCGCGGTGGCGCTCGTCGCCGGCGCGGCCACCGGGCGTCTGGACGTGACGCCGCTCGCGCTCGTCGGCGTGCTTCCGGTGCCAGGCCCGGGTGCCTACTGGATCACGATCCTGCTCACCTTCACGCTGATCTGGCCCGCGTGGATGCATGTGTTCCGGCTCCGGCCGGGTCTCGTGGTGGCCGCCGCGATCGTGCTCGACGTGGGCTTCGAGCTGGCTGCGGGCCATGTGACCGAGTTCAAGGGGGCCGGCAGCACCGGCGGCTATCCCTACGCCTACGACGCCTGCATCCTGCGCTACTTCGCCGCGATCGCGGTCGGCATGTGGCTGGCGATCGACGACGAGTGGGCTGCGCGCCGCCGGCTCGCGGTGGTGGCGCTCGCGGTGCCGAGCCTCGCCTACATCTCCGTGGCTGGAACCGACCCGGCGGCGTTCCCGTACTTCGTGCACGGGTTCACGCTCGCGACCAACCTCGCCGCCGTGCCCTGGGCGGCGACGATGCTGCTCGCGGCGCTGTACCTCTGGCCCGCCCGCAGCGTCCCGGGCACGGGGTGGCTCGAGCGGCTGGGCGTCGCGTCCTACGAGGTGTTCCTCGTGCAGGCCGTGTGGCTCGGCGTGCTGACCGACCGCGGTCAGGTCCCCTTCCTCGTCGCCGCGATCGCGAGCGGACTCCTGGGCTGGGCGCTGCATCGCGTGCTGACCACGACGGCGGTCGGCTCGCTCGGCGTGCGCCGCGGCTTGCTCGCACGCAGCTAGGGACAGGTCGGTCGGTCGGTCGCCTTCAGCTCGCCCGGCGGTAGCGGATGTGCGTGGCCAGCGGCGAATGCAGCACCTCGACGGGCTCCAACCCCAAAGATCCGATGCCGTCGAAGATCCGCTCGCCGGAGCCGAGCAGGACCGGGGCGATGTCGAGCGTGAGCTCGTCGACGACGCCGGCGACGAGCGCCTGCCGAACGGTGGAGGCGCCGCCCGCGATGTCCACGCCGTCGTCGCCGGCCGTCTCACGCGCCTGCGCGTAGGCGGCGTCGAAGCCGTCGGTGACGAAGTGGAAGGTCGTCCCGCCCTCCATCTCGATCGGCTCGCGGGCGTGATGGGTGAGCACGAACACCGGTGCGTGGTACGGCGGCTCGGGCCCCCACCAGCCGCGCCAGTCCTCCTCCCACTCACCGCGGATCGGCCCGAACATGTTGCGGCCCATGACGTAGGCGCCGCGCGGGCGCATGAGCCAGCCGGCGGCGATCTCGTCGGCCTCGTTGGCGCGCTCGTCGCCGATGTGCCAGGCGTGGACCTCCCTTCCGCGCTTCCCGAGCGGGTGCTCGCGGCTCTGGTCCGGCCCGGCGACGAAACCGTCGAGCGAGATCGACATGTGGCAGGTGGTGTACGGCATCGCGAGGCTCACGCGGCGACCTGCTCACCGAGGAAGGCGGCGAGCCTGTCGAGCAGCAGGCCGGTGCCGTGCTCGCGCTCCGCCGGATCCTCGAGGTCGTCGAAGAACGCGCCGTGCTCGGTGAAGACGAGCCGCGTCCCGTCGCCGTCGGGCCGCACCTCGACGGTCGTGAGCGACACGGAGATGAGCCGCCCGTCGAGCAGGAGGTCGTAGGCGAAGACGATCCGCTCACCGTCGACGATGTCGTGGTACCGGCTGCGGAACTCGTGCAGCTCCCCGCCTGGATCGCGTCCCACGCTCACCTCGCTGCCGCCGACACGGAAGTCGAGCTCCCAATTGGCGTCGGTCCAGCCCTCGGGCGCGCCGAACCAGCGCCGCTTGAGCTCCGGGTCCGCGAACGCGCGGAACGTCTGCGCCGGCGTCTGGCGGAACCGTCGCTCGATCGTGAAGTCGTGCTGGCGGATGCTCATCGGCGGTCTCCTTGGTCGGTGGGGAAGGCGTCGTCGAGGACGTCGGAGAGGCGGTCGAAGTGCCCCTCCCAGATCGCGCGGTGCTCGACGATCCACTGCTCGAGCGTGCGCATCGGCCCGGGCTCGAGCCGGCACGTCCGGACGCGGCCGATCTTCTCCGAGCGCACGAGGCCGCTGCGCTGCAGCACGTCGAGGTGCTGCATCACGGACGGCAACGACATGTCCAGCGGCACGGCGAGCTCGCTCGACGGACGCCGCGCCGCGCGACAGGCGGACGACCATCGCGCGGCGGCTCTCGTCGGCGAGCGCGTGGAACGCCCGGTCGAGCTGTGCTGCGTCGGCGGTCGGCATGGGCCGCATCGTAGCGAACACTTAGCCAGATGCCTAAGTGTTCGATCTAGACCAGCTGCTGGCCTCCGTCGATGTCGTAGGTCCCGCCGGTGAGCGCCGTGTTGCTCATCAGGTGAACGGCCAGCGCGGCGATGTCTTCGGGTCCGACCACGCGCGCGATCGGGAGCTTGTCGCGGAGCTCCTCGCGGCGCGCCTCGAGCTGGTCGCCGAGCAGCGATGCCGACAGCGGCGTGTCGACGAAGCCGGCCGCGATCATGTTCACGCGGACGGGCGCGAGCTCGAGCGCGAGGTTCCTGGTGAGTGCGGGCCCGGCAGCGGTCAGCGCCGAGATCAGCGACATGCCCACGCCGGGGCGACGGCCGCCGGTGCCGCCCATGAAGAGCAGCGTCCCTCCGGGGCGGACCTTGCCCACCGCGTGCCGGGCGACCTGCAGCGGCAGCATGATGTGGGACTCGATGTCGCGGCGGGCCGCGTCGAAGTCGAACTCCGAGAGCGGCGCGTAGTAGGGACCGGGTCCCGTCACGAGCACGTGGTCGATCGGCCCGGGCAATTCGTCGAAGAACGTTGCCAGGCGGTCGAAGTCGGTGGCGTCGAAGGCCGCGCTGCTGACAGCGCCGAGCTCGCGCGCTGCGCGCTCCAGGCGCTCGGGGTTACGGGCGGCGAGGACGACGTCGGCGCCCTCGGCGCGGGCTCGGCGAGCCGTCTCGAGGCCGATCCCGGCGCTGCCGCCGATGACCACGACGGTCTGGCCGAGCAGCTCCGGCCGGCTAGACATGCGTCGCCTCCCGGCTCTGGCTCGGCAAGGCGTCCTGAAGGCCTCGGCGCGAGCTGATGCCCAGCTTGGCGAACACCTTGTTGAGATGCCATTCGACGGTGCGGGGGCTCAGGAACAGCTCCGCGCCGATCTCCGGGTTCGTGCGGCCGGCCCCTGCGAGCCGGGCGATGTGCTCCTCCTGGGACGTCAGCTCGTCGCGCGTCTCGTCGACCCGCCTGCGGACCTTGCCCCCGGTGGCCCGCAGCTCGTGCCGGGCGCGCTCGGCGAAGCCGTCGGCTCCCATCGACACGAACGCGTCGTGAGCCTGGCGCAGCTGATCGCGCGCTTCGACCCGCCGGTTCGCGCGGCGCAGCCATTCGCCGTAGAGCAGCCGGCTGCGGGCCAGCTCCGGGCGGAGCCGCGTCCCGCCCAGACGCTCGATCGCTTCCCGGTAGAGGCGCTCAGCCGTGGCCCCGTCGCTGAGCAAGGCGTGCCCTCGCGCCTTCAAGCCGAGCGCCCACCCCGAATCGCCCGGTTGCGTCTGCTCGTCGAGTCGCGCCAGCGCACGCTTCGCGCGATCGGTGTCGCCGCTCCTGCTCGCGGCCTCGATCACCTCGCTGAGCGCCCACGTCGCCACGAAGAGCTCGGGCGTGTCCTCGCTGGCCTCGAGCGCGGCAGCAAGCGCTTCGTCGTAGTGACAGTGCGCGTTCATCACCGCCGCTTTGGCCCAGTACGCGTACTGAACGGCGGTTCCCTGCCCGCCGGCGGCCGCCTCGTCGATGGTGGCGTCGATCAGGCCGGACGCTTCCTCGCCCCGGCAGGCCGCGAGCACGAGCGCGCCGTACGGCGCGATGCGGGTTCCCGTGGCCTCCGTGACCGCGTCGGCCTCGGCGATCAACAGCGACGCCGTCGCGAAGTCGCCGCTCAGCGAGGCGGCCTGGCCGAGCACGTTGAGGCCGACCGCGAGGACCTCGAGCGCCCCTGAGGCGCGCGCGATCTGCACTTCGCGCCTGGCGACCGCGAGGCAGGTGTCGAAGTCCCACACGAACACCGCCGCCGCCGTCGCGAGCCAGCCCCACCGGAGCACCTCCTCGACGGAGACCTCGCTGCCGGCGAAGGCGGCGGCCGCGCGCTGCAGCACCGGCGTCGCGGCGGCCCGGCCGTCCGTGAACACGAGCGCGAAGCCGTCCAGCAGCAGATCGCTGGGGCGAGGCGGAGGCACCGGGGCGGGGGCGGTGCTCACGGACCGGGAGACGTCGTGCAAGCCTCCCTCGCTCGCCAGCCGCCCGGCGAACAGCGCCGCGCTCCACGCGTCGAGATAGGTGTCGCGCGACAGCCGCACATCCAGCTTCTCGAGCGTGTTCGCCGCCCGCAGCAACAGCAGCGGAGCGTCGCTGCCGCGGTTCTGCGCATAGGCGATCTGGGCGTGCAGCAGCTCGACGCGGGCTCGCCCGAGCTCGTCCAGCGGCCCGCCCTCCGCCGCCGCGAGCAGCCCGGAGGCGTCGTCGAACGCGCCGGCCTGCAGGCTGCACACCGCCGCCGCGAGCAGGCGGTCGACGCGGCTCGACGCATCGACCGTCAGGTCGGCCGCCCGGCCGAGGAACGCGGCGGCGGCAGCGAGACCGCCGCGTGCCTGCGCCCGCCCTGCGGACCGCTCGAGCTCAGCCGCGACGTCGTCGTCGGGTACTTGCGTGGCCTGCGCGCGATGCCATGCGCGGCGATCCGGCTCGAGCGCACCGTCGGTGGCATCCGCCAACGCGCGGTGGACGTCCTGGCGTTGTTGATCCGATGCCGACCGGTAGGCCGCAGAGCGCACCAGCGGATGCCGGAAGCGGACCTGGGCGGCGACGTCGATCAGGTCGGCCCGGACGGCGGCCTCGAGCGCGGGGCCGGCGACACCGAGCCGCGCCGCCGCGCGCCACATCAGCGCGGGATCGCCCTGAGGCTCGGCGGCCGCGACCAGCAGCAGCATTCGTGTCTCCAGCGGCAGGTCCTCGAGGCGCCGCAGGTAGCTCTCCTCGATCCGCCGCGCCAGCGCGTGCGCGCCCGGGAGGCCGAACCCCCCGGGCAACTGGGTCGCGGTGAACTCCCGTGGAAGCTCCAACACCGCGAGCGGGTTGCCGCGCGTCTCGGCCACGAGCCGGTCGCGGACGGGCTCGTCGAGCCGACCCGGGAACACGGTCGCGAGCAGGGCGCGCGCGTGCTCTTCCGGAAGCCCGGCCAGCGTCAGCTCGGGCAGGTCCGCCAGGTCGCGGTCGTCGGCCGGGTCGCGAACCGCGAACACGAGCGCCACGGACTCGGCCAGCAGACGGCGGGCGACGAAGCCGAGCACCTGCGCCGACGCGGCGTCGAGCCATTGGGCGTCGTCGACCAGGCACAGCAGCGGCCTCTCGGTCGCGACCTCGGCGAGCAGGCTGAGCGCCGCGAGCGCCACCAGGAAGCGATCGGGAGGAGCGCCGGAGGACAGGCCCAAGGCGACGCGCAGCGCCGCCTGCTGCGGCTCCGGAAGCACGTCGAGGCGGTCGAGCATCGGCGCGCACAGCTGATGCAACCCCGCGAACGGCAGCTCCATCTCCGACTCCACTCCCGCGATCCTTGCCACGCGGAAGCCGGACGCCCGCCGGGCGCAGTCGCGGAGCAGCGCGGTCTTGCCGATGCCCGCCTCGCCGCGGACGGCGAGCACGGCACTCTGGCCGCCGCGGACGTTGTCCAACAACCGGTCGAGCAGTCGCGCTCGCCGGTTCGGCCCAGCAATACGCCTGGGCGGCGCCCGGCCATCGACCAACCCTAGACCACGGGGTATCGCGGCTCCAAGGCGAGCATGAGGGCTGTGTTAGAGCTGCCGCCCTAGGCGTCTGCGTCCGCCTCGAGAACACGCCGTCCCAGCGACCGTTCGATGTCGCTGTCCGTGTTGAGCCCGAGCGCTTCGAGGCGCGCCCACTGCGCCTGCTGGGCCGGCCGCGCGAACAGCTCCCGGAAGTCGTTCAAGGGGGGCGCCAGCTCGCTGTCGGCCGGCAGCGTCACCTGGTCCACGTAGGCCTTCGTGCGCCCGATCGCGTCGTGGTCGAAGCGCGCGAGTCGCATCGCGATGTCCTCGACCTCGTCGTCCAGCCTGTCGTCGGCGATCAGGCGGTTCAGGTAGCCGTACTGCTCGGCGCGCGGCCCGTCGAAGTCGTCGGCGACGAGCAGGATCTCGAGCGCGCGTCCGCGGCCGACGAGGCGAGAGAGCCGCGCCATCGGGCCACCCCCGGGGATCACGCCGATGCCGACCTCGAACTGGCCGAGCACGGTGTTCTCGCGGGATCCGAAGCGGAGGTCGCAGGCCAGCACGAACTCGCTCCCGGCGCCCCGCGCACGCCCCCGGATCGACGCGATGCTGACGACCGGCGCGCGCGCCAGGCGGACGAGGACGTCGTTCCATGCCGGCAGCCCGGTCGGGCCGACGCCCAGCGCCGCGCTCCGGCCGGGGTCGTTCTCCACGTCGTAGTGGGCCAGGTAGAAGTCCGGATTGGCGCTGTCGAAGACGACCACGTTGAGGTCGGCGTCCTGCTCGATCAGCTCCACCAGCTCGCCCAGCTCGGCGACGGTCGTCGCGGTGATCGTGTTGATCGGAGGGTGGTCGAAGGTCACCCGGCAGTAGCTCGCGCTCCGACGATCGGCACGGAAGTGCATCCAGGGACGGGTGCTCACGGCGAGAGCGTCGCTCCCGAGCCCACGGATCGCGCCCGTCGGGTCCCCGGTCCCGGCCCCGGGGCCGTCCCTCTCATCGCGCCCGGGTGACGAACCGGGGTCTTCACGGGCGCGAGCTGTCCCATTGAGCCGCGACGCTGGGCCAACTGAATTCGCCCGTGCAACGGAGGGATAACCATGCTTTACCGACAGCAGATCGCTGCCTCGGCCTTCGCTCCCGCCCGCACGACATCGGCCGCGTGACGCGCGCCGTCAAGCAGATCGCGGCCGGCCTCCTCGACGTCGGCTACGTCGAGGAGGGCCCTCCCGAAGGCCCTGCGGTCGTTCTGCTGCACGGCTGGCCGTACGACATCCACACGTTCGCCGAGGTCTCGCCGCTGCTGGCGGCGGCGGGCTGCCGGGTGATCGTCCCGTACCTGCGCGGGTACGGCACGACGCGCTTTCTCTCCGACGAGACGTTCCGCAACGGGCAGCAGTCGGCCCTGGCGGTCGACACCGTCGCGTTGATGGACGCCCTCGGGATCGAGAAGGCGGTCGTCGCCGGCGCCGACTGGGGAGCGCGGACGGCCGACATCGTCGCGGCGCTCTGGCCGGAGCGGTGCGCCGGGCTCGTCTCGGTGAGCGGGTACCTGATCGGAAACCGGCAGGCCGGCGAGCTGCCGTTGGCGCCGGAGGCGGAGCGGCAGTGGTGGTACCAGTACTACTTCGCGACCGAGCGCGGCCGGGCCGGGTACGAGCGCTACCGGCGCGAGTTCGCGAGGCTCATCTGGCAGACGGCCTCGCCGCAGTGGGACTTCGACGACGCCACGTTCGAGCGCAGCGCCGGCGCGCTCGAGAACCCGGATCACGTGGCGATCGTCATCCACAACTACCGCTGGCGGATCGGCCTGGGCGACGGCGAGCCGCAGTACGACGACGCTGGAGCGCCGCCTGGCCGAGGCGCCCGTCATCACCGTGCCGACGATCACCCTCGAAGGCGACGCCAACGGCGCGCCGCATCCGGACCCCAGCTCCTACGCGGGCAAGTTCTCGGGCCCGTACTCGCACCGAACCATCACCGGCGGCATCGGCCACAACCTGCCTCAGGAGGCGCCTGAGGCGTTCGCCCGGGCGGTCATCGACGTCAACGCTCGATAGGAATTCCTCGGTCGCGATCGCGAGCGTTTACGCGCCACATCGGTCGCGCCGGTGTCGGGTCGCGGAGTGCTTGCGCGTCGAGTTGTCGACACCGATCCCGGCGACACAGGAGGCCCCCATGCAGGCTCAGCGCGACACCAAGAAGCTGGTCGAGTCAACCTTCGTCACGCTCGATGGCGTGATCAGCAACCCACAGGTGTGGGGCGGCGCGAGGTACTGGGACGATGAGTACCTGGGGTACGCCCGCGACATGCTGTTCGCTGCGGACGCGCTTCTGCTGGGACGTGAGACCTACGAAGGATTCGCGGCGGCGTGGTCGGGGCGGCCCTCGGAGCCATACACCGACCGGATCAATGCCCTGCCGAAGCACGTCGCCTCGCGGACGCTGCAGCAGACGGAGTGGAACGCGACCGTGATCGAGGGAGACGTCGTGGAGCGCGTCGCCGAGCTCAAGCGGCAGCCGGGCGAGGGCCTCCTGAAGTTCGGCACCGGCGAACTGGATCGCACCCTGCTGGCGCACGGGCTGATCGACGAACTGCACCTGTGGGTCTTCCCGGTGATCGCTGGGACGGGTCAGAGACTGGCTGACGGCATCGACACGACGTACCTGGAGCTGCTGAGGACGACGACGTTCGCGTCGGGCATCGTCGTCCACGTCTACGCGCCGCAGGGCTAGGACGCCGGGAGGTAGGTGAGGAGGACCACTCCGGAGTCGAACCGCTTGACGTCGTCGAGCTTCATCCGGACGGTCCCCCTGTCGCCGAGCACGTGGACGTTTCCCTCGCCCCAGACCAGCGGGTTGAGGTAGACCTCGTACTCGTCGATCAGGCCCCGCTCGGCGAGGGCGTACGCGAACTCGCCGCTCCCGTGCATGAACAGGTCACCGTCGACCTCGTCCTTCAGCTTCGGGATCGCGTCCTCGAGGTCCTCGTCGAGCAGCGTTGCGTTCCACTCGAGGTCGCCGGAGAGGGTGTTGGACGCGACGTACTTCGGCATCGCGTTGACCATGTCCGCCCACTTGCCCGTCTGGCTCGGCCAGAACCCCGCCAGGCCCTCGTACGTCTTGCGGCCCAGCACCAGCCCGCTGGATCTGGCCTGGCGCTCGAACGAGTAGACGCCGTGGTCTCCGTCCGGCTGCACCCATTCGCCGACCGGGTCTATGACGCCGTCGATGGTGGCCTGTGTCGTCGCGATCAGCTTTCCCATATCGATTCTCCTTCGGTCAGGTGCGCGATGAGGGCGGGGCGAAAGGGTCAGCCGTCGCCGGTGGCGACTGAGCCGCCGCTTGCGGCTATGACGAGCGCGATCCCCAGGTACTCGCCGCTGTCGAGGTGTTGCCCGAGGAGCAGGAGGCCGGCGAGCGCGGCGATGGCCGGGTCCAGGCTGAGCAGGATGCTGTAGGTCTTCACCCCGACCCGGTGAAGCGCGGCGAACTCGAGTGCGTACGGGACCGCGATGCCGAGTGCTCCGACGGCCGCGATGACCGGCACCTCGGGCAGCATTGCGGTGCCCCACGCGGCGTTCATCCCGACGGGCAGGGTGATGACCGCCGCGATGGCGATCGCCATGGTGAGTCCGTCCGCACCTTCGGCGCGATCTCCGAGCCTGCGCAGGAGCAGGATCGATGCGGCAACGCTGACGGCCGCGCCCATCGCGAGAGCGACGCCGGTCCATGACGCCGCGGCCGAGCCTCCGGTGAGGAGCACGACGCCGACCGCGGGCCCCGCCGGCCCAGGCGACGTCCAGGCGGCGCCTCGTCGAAACGAGCGCCACGGCGAGCGGCCCGACGAAGACAAGCGTGGCGGCCGTCCCGAGCGGGATCCGGGCGATCGCCTCGTAGAGGAACAGGTTGGTCGCTGCTGTCGTGACGCCCAACGCGGCCGCGCCGCGCCAGAACGTCGCCGATCGACCGTGCAGCCGCGGCCGGACAGCAACCAGCAGGATCAGCGCAGCGGCCAGGAACCGCAGCGCGCCGGTCCCGGCAGGACCCAGCGTCGCAAACGCCGACGTGGCGATCGCAGCCGCGGTCTGCAGAGATACGCAGCTGGCCACGATGCACGTCGGACCCGCAAGCCGAGGTGCGAGACCGATCGCGGCATCGGCCCGCAGCCCGCGATCGCGATCCCGGCCCGGGACCCGGCTGCGCGAACGCAACGGCTCCCTCGCCGGCAACGACAATGGCCACACGGTCAAGCTAGAGGACCGGGCCACGACCTGGGACCGCGACCGCAGCGCCGGGACGAGACGCGGTATCGCCGAGTTGCCGCTTGCGCGTCGACGATGAGATGGTTCGCGCGTGATCTGGTTCGATCGGCATCGGCCTGACGCCGGCGGTTTGCCCGTCTGAATCGCTGGCGGATCGTCGTGTTCGACCGACGCTCGGGCAGGCGTGTCGCCTCGCTGCCCGCCCACAGGGCGATCGCTGCGCTCTGGCCGGCGCAGCGGCCATCGATGCGCGATCGGAGTCGGTGCGCGGCCGGATCGGTCGTCGCGCGCCGCAATGGTCCGTTCGCCATCGGGCGGCTCGGCGGCCCCGTCGCTCGGCCTGCCAAGGACGCCTGCGACTGACGTGTCAGCCGAGCTGCTCGGCCAGCCCGATGACGATGCCCTCAGGGCCGCGCACGAAGCAGAGCCGGTAGCTGTCCTCGTACTGCGCGATCTCGTCGAGGAGCTCGGCACCATGGCTGCGCAGACGGGCAACGACGTCCTCGATGCCGTCGACGGCGAACATGATGCGGCGTATGCCCAGGGTGTTCGCCGGCGCGTTCTCCGGCTCGGCTCTGACCGCCGGCGGCCTGTGGAACCTCGTCAGCTCAACCCGGCCGTGGCCGTCCGGGGTCCGCATCATGGTGATGTCGGCACGGACGTCCTTGAGCCCGACGGTGCGGTCCACCGCAGGCCCCTCGACCGTCGTCTCGCCCTCTAGCTCCATGCCGAGTTCGGCGAAGAACGCTTTGACCGCCTCGAGGTCCTCGACAACGATGAGCACGTTGTCCATCCGCTTGAGCGTCATCTCTCGTGGTCTCCTGGTGTCGGGGCCGCGCGTGTCGTGGCCCTTCACCTGGTGAGCGGAGCCGGTCCCAGCTTCTCGACATGCAAGCAGGGCTGAGCGTTGTTCGCTTGGGACCATGTGCGTCGGATGCGCGCCTCGGCAGTGACAGATGTGATCGTCGTGGGAGCCGGCATCGTGGGTGCTTCCGTGGCGTATCACGCCGCCCGTAGCGGGGCTGCGGTCGTGCTGCTCGACCGATCCGTGCCCGCCTCAGGTGTGACGGGCGACTCCTTTGCGTGGATCCGAGGCCCGAACGGCGAGGCCGACGGCAGCACGCCGATGCGACGAGCAGCGCTCGATGACTGGGCCCGGCTCGAGCGCGATGTGCCGGGGATCCGGGTGCGCTGGACCGGCTCGCTGACGTGGGGCGGGCAGACGCCGTCGGACATGGGCGAGCTCGGCTCCGGCGCGCGATTCGTGGAGGCCGACGAGATCGCGTGTCTTGAACCGAATCTGCGGGCTTCGCCCCAGCGAGCGGTGTTCCGGCCGGCCGATGGCGCGATCGACGCCGTCGCCGCGACCGAAGCGCTCGTCGATGCCGCTCGGCGCCACGGTGCGCAAGTACGGCTGAAAGAGGAGGTCCGGCGGCTACGCGTGCGACACCACGCCGTCGTCGGGGTCGAGACGTCGACGGACTCGATCGCGTCGCGCGCGGTCGTCCTGGCGGCCGGGGTTGACGTGGCGACCCTGTGCGCACCTCTCGGCGTGGACCTGCCCGTCGCTGCTTCTCCCGCCGTGCTGATGCGCTTCGACGCCCGACCAGGCCTGGTCCGCACCCTTGTGAGCCGTCCCGAGCTCGAAGTCCGCCAGACCACAGATGGACTGCTGCTGGCGGCCGAGGCCTACACCGGAGAAGCCGACCACAACGCCCTGCAGCGGAGCGCAGGGGCAACGCTTCAGCGGCTCAAGCAGACCTTCACCGGCGCGCAGGACGTGCGGCTCGTCCAGGCTCGTATCGGGATGCGACCGATGCCGGTCGACGGCCTGCCGATCATCGGGCCCTTGCCCGGCCGCCTCGGCGGCTTCGTCGCAGTCATGCACTCGGCCGTCGCCCTCGCACCGGTCGCCGGCCGACTGGTTGCCGCTGAAGTGGTCGACGGCCTCAACGCCGAAGAGCTCCAGCACGTCCGCCCCCAGCGCTTCACCACCGCTTGAGGCTGGACGCGCTCACGGGCGCTCAGAACGCCTCGGCCGCGGCCTCGGCGACCTTCGTGTCCTGATCGCCGTCGCCGCCACTGACCCCGACCGCGCCGACGACCTGGCCGTCGCGCTTGAGCGGTACGCCGCCGGCGAAGATGATCACGCGGCCCTTGTTGGATTCCTGGATGCCGTAGAACTGGCCTCCGGGCTGGGATTCGGCAGCAAGGTCGGCCGTCGGGAGATCGAACGCCCGCGCCGTGAACGCCTTGTTGATCGCAATGTCCACGCTGCCGATCCACGCGCCGTCCATGCGAATGTGAGAGACGAGGTTGCCGCCGGCGTCGACGACGGCGATGTTCTGCGGCTGCCCGATCTCGCGCGCGCAGTCCTCAGCGGCGGCCGTGACGCGGCGTGCATCCTCAAGCGACACGGTTCCTTGGGAGGGGGTCGTGCTTGCCATCGTTTGCTCTCCTTTTCTCGTGCCAGGGCGGTGCGTGCGCGGCGGCCCGTTGGTCCGGTCGGGATTGGGACGAGCCTGGTCCAGCCGTCCTCGCGCACCGACCACACGAGGTTGTTGATCGCCGTCTTCGAGTGTTATGCCCTCGCGGGTCGTGCGCTAGCCGCACTCACGCGCAGCCGCGATCAGGTGCGTCCTCGGCGGGCCGGCCCGTCGCGCCGTACCGATCACGTGCGGGATGGCCGGCTCGAGCGCGCCGTCGGCGTGCATGAAGCGATCGCACTCTTCGATGGCGAATCCGGCGCGCGCGATGCTCGCGATCGTGTCGCGGTCGAGGTGGCAGCCGTCGGGCATGCGCGCGTACACCGGCGCGGCCAGGCGCTGGAGCATGCGAAGCGGCCCCCGCTCGGCGATGACATGCTCGAAGAAGCGCACCTCACCGGCAGGTCTGACGACGCGCCGCAGTTCCGCGAGCGCGCGGGCCACGTCTGACACGCTGCACAAGGCGAGTGAGCTGACGGCGGCATCGACGGCGGCGTCGCCGATCGGCAGCTCTTCGGCGACGGCGTCGACCACGGCGATCGGCACGCGGGCGCCGCGCGCGGCTCGTACGGCCGTGGCGCGACGATGCGGGTCGGGTTCGACGGCGACGACGCTCTCGACCGTCGACGGGTAGTGGGGGAATGTCAGCCCCGTGCCGGCGCCGATCTCCACGACTCGGCCGGTCATTCCCGACACGAGCCGCCGGCGCCGCTGATCGTGACCGAGCACGTGTCACGCCGCCCGCAGAAGGAGCGCGTGGATCTCGAGCGCGGCCGGCGTCCTCGGGTTGCCGACGGGGCTCCAGCTCATGCCGAGCTCGCGCGCATCGACGTTCGCGACGGCGGCGAGCTCGAGCCCCTCGTCGCCTTCCTCGACGGTGGCCGCGAGGTCGAGCGCGATGGCCCTGCCGGCCGCCTCGAGCTCGCCGGTCAACTCGAGCCCGCCGCCGGGCGCGGCCGCGACAGCGGCGGCGAAGCGCACGAGCGGGTGTCGATCGCAGTCGAAGTAGTCGGGCGTGCGCAGGTGCCGGTCGCGGCGGCGACTGCCGGTCTCGATGCTCGCCGCCTCGATGCGCAGCTCGGCCCGCCCGGCGCCGTCCGCGCCGAGCTCCAGCTCGCCCTCGAAGCGGCCGAAGCGGCCGTGCACCGTCGAGAGGCCCCAGAACTGGCGCACGCTGAACTCGACCCTCGACGCCGGCGCATCGAGCGTCCAGAGGGTGGCGGCGAGCGGCTGCGGGAACGGGCGTGTGACGGTGGTCATACTGGTCCTCCTGTACGGCGTATAGGACGCAGCGAGACCGTAGCAGCGCTAGCTATACGATGTATAGTCGCTGTCATGGCACAGACAGGCTCCGGCTCCCGCGGCCGCCAGCCGGGCCTCAGCCGCGACGCGATCCTGGATCGCGCGCTGGCCGTGGCCGATGCCGACGGCATCGGCGCGGTGAGCGTGCGCCGGCTCGCGCGCGAGCTCGGGGTCACGCCCATGGCGCTCTACTGGCACTTCGCCGGCAAGGAAGCGCTGCTGCACGCCCTCGGCGACCGGCTGCTCGGCGGCCTCGACCTGACCGTGGACGAGCGGGCGCCCTGGCCGCAGCAGCTTCGGGGGTTCGTGGTCTCGCTCACCGCCGTGCTCCGGGCACACCCGTCCGCCGCGGTGCTGATCGGCTCGCTGCCGACCACGGCCTCGGAGAACGCCCTGCGCGCGACCGAGGTCGCACTCGACATCCTCCGACGCGCGGGTTTCTCACCGGAAGAAGCGGTCCACATCACCCTTCAGATCGTTCGCACCACGACCTCGATGGTCATCGCCGAACTCGACGAGGTGCCGGCTCCCGGCGACACCGCAGCGGACAAAGAGGCGTTCCTGCGCTCACTGCCACCCACCCGCTTTCCGCGCGTCATCGAGGCCGCCGGCCCGCTGACCGAGCACGAGGAGCCGGAAGGCTTCTACGACCTCGTCATCGAACTCGTCCTCGCGGGAATCGAATCCGCAGCCGCAACGCGCCGCGAACGGTCAAACCCGCTGCCGTGATGGCGTCGGCGCAGCCCACCAGCTGCACCGGCGCCTCCAACGGGATTTCGCGCTCAGCGAACCGCCTTCGCGGCTCGGAGGATCAGCTTCGCAGTCACGCCGGGCTTCGAGACGAGCACGGCGTGGGATGCGCCCTTCACCAGGACGGTCTTGCGTGGGTGGATGCGCGCGGCCATCGCCTTCAGGACGTCGGTGCCGATCGCGTGGTCGGCGGTCGGAATCAGCGACCAAGACGGGATCGAGGTCCAGGCCGGCGGTCCGGAGGGCTCGCTGAGCGCGGCCAGCGAGGCGGGCCGCTGGGACAACGCCATCGCGCGGGCGAGCTTGCGCGGGACGTCGGCCGCGAAGATCTCCCGGAAGAGCGCGGGCTTGACGTACCCCTCGAGCCCCTGGCTGCCGTCGGGCAGCGGGTACGGCTTGATGTCAAGCGTGTCCGGCCCGATCCGCCCGCCCGTCCCGAGCGTGCCCAGCGAGGCGACCGTGTCGCCCTCGGCGGGCGCGTACCCGGCGATGTAGACGAGCGCCTTCACGTTCGGGTTCCCGGTGGCCGCGTTGGTGATCACGAAGCCGCCGTAGGAGTGGCCGACGAGCACGATCGGCCCGCTGATGGTGCTCAGGAAGGTCCGCAAGTAGGCGGCATCCGACGCGACGCCGCGCAGCGGGTTGGCCGGCGCGACGACCTTGTAGCCCTTCTTCTGCAGGCGCGTGATCTCGCCGGTCCACCCGGAGGCGTCGGCGAACGCGCCGTGGACGAGCACGATCGTGGGCTTGGGGCCGGCCGCCTGGGCAGCCGCCGGGACGGCGACGAGCAGGGCCGCCGCGGTGAGGAGCGCGACGAGGACGCGGGGCATCAGAAGAACCTCCGGATGAAGTGCAGCGACGTGTCGGCAACCTCGCGCCAGCCGCTGTTGATGGTCGGGGAACGACCGCGTTCGCCAGCTCGACAAACTCGGTCGGGTGGTTGGGGTCGAGACTCGGCCCCGCAAACTACACCAAGCCCATCGAAATGCTTCGAAAGCGTCCGGGCGTGCGCCGACTGCCTCAAAGCCCGGGCGCGCTGCTGCTCACCGGAAGCCTGTGGGCCGGCGCTGCGCTTGCACGTCCCCGGCGGCTGTGGAAGCACCGGCTCCCGCCTTCACGCACCAGACCAGGCCCCCGGCCGCGCGTGCTGCTGGTTGGACCCGCGATGCTTGTGGAATGACGAATCGAGATCGACTCGGTCGCGTGGACACTCTGCTTCTGGACACGATGGGCACGGTCGTGGACATCGGTGGGTCGGTTCGCCGGATCACGGCGGCCGTGCTGAAGGGGGAGGGCGCCCCAGTCACGGGCCTCGACGAGTTGGTGCGC
Organism: uncultured Solirubrobacteraceae bacterium; assembly: GCA_963723395.1. Taxonomy (GTDB): domain Bacteria; phylum Actinomycetota; class Thermoleophilia; order Solirubrobacterales; family Solirubrobacteraceae; genus DATFQI01. The sequence goes on from CAVRQL010000023.1 coordinate 576,953, forward strand.
CGCTGGGACGACCGCCTGGGCTCTGCGATGGCGGCAATCGTCGAAGGGACGGCGTCGTGGCGATCACACGAGGCGCTGCGTCGCGACGCGCTCAACCAAATGCGCAACGCAGACGAACTGCCGCCGTTGAGTGCGGGCGGGATGGAAGCCCTCGCGACGGTGATCCGCCGCCTCGACCCGTGGCCCGACTCGCCGACCGCGTTGGCCGCGCTGCGGCAGCGCTTCACGGTTGTCGCGCTCTCCAATGCGGACTTGAGCGAGCTGGCCGAGATGTCCCGCCACGCGGGCCTTGCCTGGCACGCGGTCCTCTCTGGCCAGTGGGCCCGCTCATACAAACCGAGCCCCGCCGTCTACCGGATGGCGCTCGAGTCGCTGCAACTCGAGCCGGCGCGCGGTCTGCTGGTCGCTGCACATCCCTGGGACCTGAGAGCCGCGGCCGAGCTAGGCCTGGCCACCGCCTACATCGCCCGCCCTGATGCCGAGGCACCCGCATCGACCGACACCTTCGACGTTTATGCCAGCGACCTCAGCGAACTCGGCGAACTGCTCGGCGACCGCTCCGGATCCTCTAACGAGGCATGGTCAGCCTGACGGACCGACGGGACTAGGCTTCGGCAGTCATGTCGCTAACTGCTCTGACGTCCGCGGAGATCTCGCTGCCGGCCGAGGCCGATGGCGCGCGCGTCAGCGACCGGATTGCCGTTCTGGCCGACACCGTCGATGTCGTCGGGTTGACCGACAACCACGCCGGCCAGCCTCGGATGTCGCCGCTGGCTGCGGTAGCTCTCGCGCGGGAGCAGGGTGTGGGGACGATCGTCCACGTTTCCTGTCGTGATCGCAATCGGCTTGCCCTGCAGTCTCAGGTCGTGGGCGCGGCGGCGCTCGGCGCTGAGGCGGTCCTCTGCATGCAGGGCGATCCTGTGCGCGGCATCGAACACGTGGGCGACATGACCGCCACACAGCTCATTGCGAGCGCGTCCGCATGGAGCGCCCCGCACCCACTGGCTGTCGGGGCGGTCGTCAATCCCTTCGCCGAGGACGTCGACCGGGAGTTGCGGCTCCTGCGGCGCAAGATCGCCTCTGGAGCGACCTTCGTTCAGTCGCAGATGATCTTCGACCTCGGGCGCCTCGAAGCGTTCCTCTCGGCCGCCGAGGATGCCCTCGCCGACGTACGGTTCTACGCAAGCGTCGCGCTGCTCCGCAGCGCGCACATGGCAGAGCGCGCCTGCGCGCTACCCGGGGTCGCGATTCCTCAGCGAGCCCTGGCGGAGATCAGTCGGGGCGGCGGCATCGACCTAGCGCGCGAACTAGCGGCCAGCCTGGCAACGATCTCGCGCGTTGACGCGCTCCACGTATTTCCCCTGGGAGCCGAGGCGGCGACACGCGAGGTCGCCGCCGAGTTCCGTGTCGCGCGGGGGGTCACCGCCCACCGCCCGGCAGGGTCCGGTCCCTAGTCACCTACGCGCTTCGCCGCCGTTCGGGAGGACCGTCAGCCCGATGAGCGTCATCGCACCGCGCACTCCCCCAGTGCCGAGCAGCATCCGGGCGCGCAGGGAGGGCGAGGCCCTGTCGCTTCCGCCCAGATGCGACGGCGCTCCGAGAGCCCGCGGCCGCTCGGCAAGGGGCGTACGTGCGCCTATGCCTCGCTCGCTTCGGCTGCTTCTAGATCAGCGCAGCATTTCGGCGAGCGCCAACGCCGGCCCACCGATTGCAGCGCCAACGTAGATGAGCGTTCGCTTCATGGTGTGCATCACTTCGACGGGACGGACAACACGGCCGTTACGCAGCCGGAGCACGGTCGTGCACCGCCATTGACTGCTACCACTGCCGCAAGCAGAAGGTGCCTAGACGCGCAGATGGTTGTAGTCGGCGTGCCACTCCCGCGCTCCATGGAGCGCTTCGAAGGCATGCTGGACGACGATGGGTGAGACCACTTTGCGATAGGGCAGTACCGCTAGGTCCCTCGAGGTGGCCGGCCGTGTCGTACGTCCGGATGCGTCTTCGACCGCATAGCGCCCTGGCGCCGTGGCGACCTTGTACTCGGGCCAGCGCAGGCGGCCACCCTGATTGGCCCCGCGTCCGATCACCGGCCAATGTCCGTGAAACAGCAGCGCGTCCATCGACAATGCAAATAGGGCGAACTGGTCATCGAGGAGCGTCTCGATCGGCGGGTCGTCGCCGTCGTGGGCACGGCCGAAGACTCCGAGATAGAAGTGACCGCCGCTCGTGCCGTAGGCATCGAGGATCTGTCCGTGGCCGTGTCTGCCCTCACCGAACGGCATCAGCCGAAACACGTCACCCGGTCGCAATCGCTTTCGGGGTCCCACGTGGCAAGTATCGCCGTAGCGGGCCGCTATCGCATTCGCCAAGAGGCTGTCGCGAAAGTCCGGGGCTAGCCTGGTTGTCCTGGCCGACAGCCGGTAAGGGTCGTCCCCGCAGAGGGCTGATAAGGGACGTCCGGGATTAGTCGTGAGACGAAACCAGTGCCAGGCGTCGCCGCCGGCGCGGAGCCGGTCAGGCGGCCGGCGAGTATGTGGCGGTGGAGCTTGAGGAGGTTGTGGGTGGCGGTGATCAGTCGCCATTCCGCGCGGACCGCGCCGCGTCCTCGCCTTCGGAAGCGGTCCAGGCCGCGGTTGAACTTCATCTGCGCGAACACCGGCTCGATCATCGCCTGGCGCTTGCCGTACAGCCTCGCCAAGAAAGCGAAAGCGACAGCACCTCCTTGACCCGCGCGAGCGGATCCGACTCGTAGTGGCGGGTGGCGCTGGTGCCGGTGCCGCTACCGGTGGCGAGCGGCCTCGCGCGACTGGGAGCCCGCCGGGCGGGAGGCGCCCTGCAGAGCCCATCCGCGTCAGCAGCGATTGTTGAAAGGAGCACCGGCCCGCAACCCCGAGCTTCCCTGGCGGCTCCACCCGGCGCGGAATTTCCGATCGCGCGGCCCCACAGAGCGTTGTCATAGAGGCACCCCTTCCTCGGCACCCCCACCCAGGCCGCCCACAGAGAAGCGAAACCGGGCAATGGGAGTGTGGTGGGTGGGGCGCGGCACGTCCTCCCGAAGCGCTCGGGCGCAAGCTTGCGCGCGCTGCTTCGGGAGGACGTGACGGCGCACCGCCCCCAGCAGACGCCGGAACAACGACTCCCGCAGCTACGTAAGCGTCTCGCGGGTGACCGAGCTCACCCCGGCCGGCTGCACGAACCGCTCGAACGGCGCGGTGCCGCCGTCAACACGCGAAAGGTCGCTGGCGCGGTACTCCGTGGTCATCCCCGCGGCGTCGAGCCGGACGAGCGCGTAGCCGTGGACGTTCGCGTTGTACATGCGCGTCCACGGGTTGCGGCTCACGACCTCGGGCTCGGGGATGACGAACCCCGGCGAGGTGATCGAGCCGGCGACGTACTCGATCGCCGCCGCGGGGGCGGCCGGGTCCTGGCGGAAGGTCTCCGGGTTGCTGGCGAGCGAGTTGACCATGAACGTGTGGGCGTCGCCGGTCATGAACACCACGTTCGGGATCCCGGCGCGCTCGATCTCGCCGAGGAGCTGGACGCGCGAGAGGTCGTAGCCGCCCCAGGAGTCCGCGCGCTGGCCTCCGCCGTAGTCCATCGGGGCGATCGGGACCGGGTTGGCGACGATCTTCCAGCGCGCCTTCGAGGCTCGCAGGCCGTTCAAGAGCCACCCGAGCTGGGCGTCGCCGAGCAGCCGCAGCGGCTTGTCGGCGGCGTCGACGGTGCGGTACTGGCGCTCGTCGAGCAGGAAGAGGTCGGCCATCCGCCCCAGCGGGATGCGCTTGAAGAGGCGGAAGCGGTCCTTCTTGAAGACGGTGCGCGGGAGCCACTCGAACGAGGCCCGGTAGCCCGCGGTGCGCTGCATGGCCGACGGGGGCGGGCGGTTGTCGGTGTAGTTGTTCTCGACCTCGTGGTCGTCCCACACGTGGACGGAGGCGTGGAGACGGTGCAGCTCGCGCAGGCCGGCGTCGGTGCGGTAGCGCTGGTACTTGCGCCGGTAGGAGCGCAGGTCGTTGGCGTCGATCTCGTCGCGCCGCGGATCGATCGCCGTCTGGATGTAGCGCTCGGCGTAGATGTAGTCGCCGAGGAACACGTTCAGGTCGAGGTCCTGCGCGGCGGCGTCGCGGTGCGGGGTGAAGAAGCCGCGGGCGTAGTGCTGGCAGGAGGAGAAGCCGAGCAGCAGCGGCTGGTCGGAGCCCGGGGGCGGGAGCGTGCGGGCGCGGCCGACGTCGGAGACGTCGTTGCCCGAGTGCCAGGCGTAGAAGTACTCCGTGTACGGCTTCAGGCCGCCGACGCGGATCTTCAGCGTGCCGTCGATCGAGCGCCCGGTGGGCACGACGCGGGTGGCCACGACCTTGCGCAGCCCCTTGTCCTTGGCCACGATCAGGCGGGCGCCGGTGCGCGGCGCCTCCGTCCGGAGCCGGCTCCAGAACGTGATCGCGGTCGCGCTCGGGTCGCCGGAGGCGACGCCGTCCTTGAAGCGCCCGAAGCCGACGCCGGGACGGCGGCTGAGCGCGGCGACGGCGTCGTCGTAGGGGGAGAGGAGGTAGGCGCCGCCGAGCGCGGCGGCGCCGAGCAGCTCGCGACGGGTCGGGCCGCTCACCGCAGCCGTCCCTTCACGGTCGTGCGGACGTCCGCGAGCCCGCCGCGCTCGGAGCGGGCGCGCACCTTCAGGCGGTAGCTGCCGCGCTTGGCCTTCCGCTCGAGCGACAGGCGGATGGTCTGGCGGCCGTTGAGCCGGATCGCGCGGCCGCGCGCGTACACCTGGTTGCCGGGTCCCACCAGCGTCAGCCTGGCATCGCAGGCGGACGAGCGCTCCGTCCGGAGCTTCACCGCGATCGAGCCGCGGACGGCCTTGGCGCGCCCCTTGAAGCCGGGCCCGCGCACGACGGCGCGCTCTGCCGCGGCACGGTCACAGGCGCCCGGCAGGCCGCCGCCAGCGCCGCCGGCCGTGGGGTCGAACCCGCCCGGGCCGCCGTCGACGACGAGGCGCCGCTCACCGTCGGCGACACGCAGGAGCGCGCCCGCCCCGCCGTCGCTGTCGGTGCCGAGCCGCACCCACATCGTCTCGCGGCGCTTGGCCCTGACGCGCATCTCCATCGCGCCGTAGCCGGAGCGGTTCACGCAGTCGAGGGCGTTGGCGGCGGTCGGCGTCTTGCCGCGGAACACGGCCATGCTGGTCGCCGACGCGCCGCTGACGCTGATCACGCGCAGCCCCGAGCTGCCGGGGACGATGCGGCGCCAGACGGTGCCGAGCGCCGGGCACGGTGGGGTGGCGGGGTCCTCCTCGCTGATCGTCGCGTCGGCGAGCGAGACGAAGGTGGCCTTGCTGGAGGCGGCGGTCGGCGTGCCCCGGCGCGCGACATCGCCCTTGGCCTCCGCCCGCAGCGGCAGCGCCGTGGTCTCGAGCGAGAGCAGGGCGCGGTCGTCGTCGGGCGTGCCGGGCGCGCCTCGGCGGCCGGCCTGGATCAGGACGTCGTGGCCGGCGGGGACGTGCATGCTGATGCCCGAGGTCGGCTCCTCGGCGGCCTCGGGGCCGCCGGCTCCGACCCCGGCGCACGCGTTGGGCGTACGCGTGACGGGCGGCGGCGGGCCCTGCGGCTGGACGAACGCGGCGAGGTCGACGACGGCGAGCGTGCGCCCGAACGCCTCGATGTCGATCGCCTGCGGCGTGCCCGCCGCCGGGATCCGGTACCAGGCAGTGCGTGCGAACGACTTGGCGCCGAGGCAGCGCGGCACCCCCGGGTCGGCCGTCGCGTCGAACAGCTCGGCGGTCGCCTGCAGGTCGCGCGGGCGGCCGTTCGCCGCGCCGTAGGACGGAGAAGAGCCCGGCTCCTGCGGGTGCGTCGTTGGGCGGCGCGGCCTGCGCCGGCGCGGCGGTCAGGAGCAGCGCGAGGATGGGGAGGAGGGCGCGTCGGGGAGCCGGCACGGGGATAGGAACTCTTACGCGTCGCGTGAGTTTCGTGGGCCGCTACCTTTCGGCGCGATGCGACTGTGCGCCGTTCTCGCGCTCGCCGCGGTCACGCTGGCGGGCTGCGGCGGATCGGCCTCCGCGGCGTCGGTTCAGCGATACAAGGTGGATTCGCGGTATGCGCACCGCTCCCTCCGGCAGGTCGGGGTGCTGCCGCCCGGCTCGCCCACGGGGCGGCCGCTGCTCGTGTTCCTGCACGGCCGCGGGACCCGCGGGGAGGAGTCCAACGTGAACCCCGCGTTCATGTCGGCGCTCGCCGCGCAGGGCTCGCGGGCGCCGGCGGTGGTGTTCCCGAGCGGCGGGACCGCGTCGTACTGGCACCGGCGCCGGAGCGGCGACTGGGCGCGCTACGTGCTCGACGAGGTGATCCCGAAGGCGGTCCGGCGGCTGCACGCCGACGGCTCGCGGGTCGCGATCGGCGGCATCTCGATGGGCGGCTACGGGGCGTTCGAGATCGCGCGGCAGCGCCGGTTCTGTGCGGTCGGCGGCCACAGCGCCGCGACCTGGCTGAGCGCCGGCGACAGCGCCCCCGGCGCGTTCGACGACGCCGCCGACTTCGAGCGCCACGACGTCGTCGAGCTCGCGCAGCGGCGCGGGGCGCGGCCGTGGCGCGGTGCCGAGCTGTGGCTCGACGGCGGCAGCGCCGACCCGTTCCGCACCTCCAACACCGTGTTCGGCCGCGCGCTCGGCCACCGGCTGCGCGTGTACCCGGGCGGCCACGACGGCACGTACTGGGGCCGCCACTACCGCGACTACCTGCGCTTCTACTCGCGGGCGCTCGCGCGTTGCGACCGCTGAGTTTCGTCCACTCGGCGCGCTAGATTCCGGCGCCGGGATGGCGAAGTTCTGCACGGAATGCGGCGAGACACTGCCCGACGGCGCGAAGTTCTGCGCGTCGTGCGGCAGCCGCGTCGCGGTGGCGACACCACCGCCGCCGCCACCACCCGCCCGAACGGAGCCGGAACCGGAACCCGGGCCGGTCGCCGAGGAGCCGGAGCCGGTACCCGAGCCGGAGCCGGAGCCGGAGCCGGAACCCGCGCCCGAACCGGAGCCAGAGCCGGTCGCCGAGGAGCCGCGCCCTGGCGCCCGCGAGCGCTTCGAACGCGTGGCGCCCGGAGCCGACGAGCTCGCCGCACGCGTCGCCGAGGGCCTCAAGACGCCGAGCGTGACAGCGGCGTGCATCGCCGCCGGAGCGGCCGCGCTCGCCGTCCTGGTCTTCGGCCTGATCGTCGCCGCGCTGTTCCCGACGGACTCGATCATCGGCTCGATCGGGCTCCAGGGCTCGTTCATCGAGGAAGGGCTGCGCCAGGCGGTCGGGACGCTGCTGATCCCGTTCGGAGATCCCGGGGTCCGCGTGGCGCCCACGCTGTTCGCGCTCGTGCCGGTGACCGCGATGGCCGCCGCCACCGCGTGGCAGTCCTCCCGCACCAAGGGCCGCACGCCCCGCGCGCGGCTGCTCGCGGGCGCCGCCGCGGCGATCCCGTTCGCGCTGATCATGCTCCTGCTGGCGCTGGTCTCCGGCGATGCCGAGCCGCAGCTCGGCGCCACGCTGCTCGCGGCGCTGTTCTGGGGCGGGCTCGGCGGGGCGCTCGGCGCCTGGCTGCAGGTCCGCAAGGAGTCGGCGGCGATCTCCTCCGCCGGCGTCCCCACGCGCGTGGCCGAGGCGATCCGCGTCGCGGCCGTCGCGCTGCGGCCGCTCGCGCTCGCCTTCCTCGCCACGACCGCGATCGGCACCACGATCTGGGTCGTCCAGACGCTGCGCGACCCGGCGCCGGCCCGCGGCGAGCGCTCGCCCGCGCTCGCGCTTGCCGAGAACTCGCTGTACGCCGTCGAGCACGGCGTCAACTTCTTCGCACTCGGCACGCTGTCCGCGTTCGACGCCACCAACGGCCAGGTCGCGATCCCGGTCGACTCGCGCGAGGACGTCTTCGACGAGTCCGACGCCGGGACGATCCGCATCTTCGCCTACCGCGACGCCATCTCCGCGCCGCTCTACATCCCGCTGCTGCTGATCCTCATCGCCATCCCGGCGGGCGCCGCGCTGCTCGCCGGCTTCGGGGTCTCCCGCCTGCGGGCGGCCGAGACGCCGGTCCAGGGCGCGCTGTGGGGAGCGATCGTCGGGCCGCTGTGGGCGGTCGTCGGGGCGCTGGTGTCCGCGATCGCCGCCCGGGAGGCGATCTTCGGCGCGGTGTCGGGCGGCAGCCTGTTCGGGCTGCTCCTGCTCGGCGGCGCACTGCTCGGCGCGCTCGGCGGCTTCCTGGCCGTCGCCCGCGCGCCGTCGCCCGCGCCCGTGGAGCCCGCGGCATGAGGGCGGCGCTGCTCGCCGTCGCGATGCTGCTCGCGCTGGCGGCGGCCGCGCCGGCCCAGACCCCGACGCCCGACGCCGGAGCCCGCGCAGCCGAAGGGCCCGAGCTCGATCATCCTGATCCTCGACGCGTCGAAGTCGATGAACGACGACGACGGCTCGGGGACGCCGAAGCTCGAGGCGGCCAAGGACGCGCTCAACCGCGTCGTCGACGGCCTCCCGGATGACGCCCAGGTCGGCCTGCGCCTGTACGGCAGCAAGCTCGCCAACGTCTCCAAGCAGGAGGGCTGCCAGGACACGGAGCTCGCCAGCCCCGTCGCGCCGCTGGACCGCGCGAAGCTCAAGCAGGCCATCAGCGGCATCACCGCCAAGGGCCGCACGCCGATCGGCCTCGCGCTCGAGAAGGCCGGCGAGGACCTGCCCAAGGACGGCCGCCGCACGGTGATCCTCGTCTCCGACGGCGGCAGCAACTGCTCGCCCCCGTCGCCGTGCCAGGCGGCCAAGACGCTGGCGGGCGGCGGCGTGGACCTCCGGATCGAGGCGATCGGCTTCCAGGTCGCCGACCAGGCCCGCCGCCAGCTCGAGTGCATCGCCGCCGCGGGCAACGGCGCCTACCGCGACGCCCAGGACGCAGGCGAGCTCGCCGACAGCCTGCAGTCGCTCTCGGTCCGGGCGCTGCGGCGCTTCGACGCGTCCGGCATCCCGATCGCCGGTGGCCCGGACGCCGCGCGCGCGACCGCCGTCCCCAAGCCGGGCCAGTACCTGGACTCGATCGCGCCCAACGAGACGCGGTTCTTCAAGGTCCCGGTCGGTCTCGGCCAGAAGCTCGACGTCTCCGCGACCGTGATCGCCCGCATCCCCGGCGCCCGTGGCACGTTCGCCCGGTTCGAGGTCGAGATCACCAACCCGGACGGCGACCTCGTCGACAGCGACTCCAACAACGGCGTCGGCGGAGAGTCCGTCTCCTCGGTCGCGAGCACGGACCAGATCACCGAGCCCGAGACCGCCGACTTCGGCGACAAGCCCGGGGACTACCTCGTCGACGCTCACGCTCGACGACCAGGACGGCATCCTCTCCGGCCGCCGCTACCCGGTCGAGATGCTCGTCCGCCTCAAGGGCACGAAGGTCAATCCCGCCCCAGCGGAGGCGACCGAGGCGAAGCCCGACGACGCGGCTCCCGCGGCCAAGGCCGACGACGGCCCGGGCGCGCTCACCGGCTCGGTCGCCGCGATCATCCTCGCGGCCGTGGTCGCCGCGTCCGCGATCGGCGTCGCGACGGTGCTGCGCCGCAGGGAGGCGACGTGATCCGCGCGCTCGTCATCGCGATCGCCGCTCTGCTCGCCGGCGCGACCGCGGCCGGCGCGCAGACGCAGGCGACCACCACCGCCGGCGGCTCGTTCAACTCCGCGCCGGTGCTGGAGAGCGGGACCACGTACCGCGACAGCGTGCGCCTCGGCGAGGAGCTGTTCTACGGCGTGAAGCTGGCGGTCGGCCAGAAGGCGAGGTGGCAGATCCGCGTACTCGGCGCGGCGCCCGAGGACCTCGACAACTTCGGCCAGATCTCGCTCTCGCTCGCCACGCCGCTGCGCGAGGACCTCGTGTTCGACGACGACAACTCCGACTTCAACGGCCGCACCGCCGCGTCGGTCCAGGCCGAGACGGACACGGTCGTGGGGGAAGGGGTGGAGAACGCCGACTCCGACGTCGCGGTTCCCGGCACCTACTACGCCGTGCTGCGCTTCACCAACCTGTTCCGCGAGGAGTCCTCCTCGCGCCTGCGCGTCTACGAGTTCCCACTCGACGTCACGGTCACGGTGACCGGCGAGCCGCAGCCCGACGTCCCGCTGCCCGCCGTGGACGCCGAGCTCAACGCGCCTCAGCCGACCACCGAGGAGAAGCCCGCCGAGGAGGACGAGGGCGCCGCCCTGCTCACCGGCGCGAGCACCGGCACCGAGGGCGGCGACGACGCGGTCCGCGAGGCGCTCCAGCTGGTGCTGGCCGGCCTGCTCGTGGGCTCCGTGCTCGGGCTGCTGGCGGTCGCCTTCCGCCGCGTGACGCAGCGAAGGTCCTAGCCCGGCCAAATGTGAACGCCGCGGGCTGGCAGACTGCCGCCCGTGCCGCCGGATCCCGTAGAGCTCCTGCTTCCCGACACGCTGGACCGCGCCGCCGCGGTGGAGCTGTTCGCGGAGCGCCTGAAGCTCGACGCCGCCCCGCCCAGGAAGGCCGATCGCACGCTGCTGGACTCGTTCGACGGCCGCCTGCGCAAGGCCGGCCTGCGCGCCGAGCGGGCGGCCCGCGGCCCGCTCACGCTCCACGAGCCCGGCGCGCCCGTCCGCAGGGAGGACGTCGCCCGCGAGCGCCTGGCCGGCGTCCTCGAGGAGCGCGCGCTGCTCCCGGTCGTGCGCGTACGGAGCGAGATCCAGCCGCTCGCGGTGCTCGACGACGACGAGAAGTCGGTGGTGCGCCTGTCGATCGAGCGCCCGGAGGCGGTGCTCGGCGGCGGCAGGCGCGTCGCGCTGGCGGCCCGGGTGACGGTGCGGCCCGTGCTCGGCTACGACGCCGCATTCGCGCGGACCCTGCGCGTGCTCCGCGACCGCCTGGGGCTCCAGTCCGCCGAGCGGTCGCTGTTCGACGAGGCGTCGCTGGCCGCGGGTCGTGACCCGTCCGGCGTGTCGTCCAAGCCCAAGTTCCGCCTGCCGAAGGGCACGCGCTCAGACGCCGCGGGCCGGATCGCGCTCAACGCGCTCGCAGAGATCGCGGAGGCCAACCTCCCCGGCACCCTCGACGATCTCGACACGGAGTTCCTGCACGACCTGCGCGTCTCGATCCGTCGCGCGCGCTCTGTCCTGCGCGAGCTCAACGGCGTGTTCGAGCCGACGGCGCGCGCCCGGCTGCGCGAGGACCTCAAGTGGGCCCAGCAGCTGACCGGCCCGACCCGCGACCTGGACGTGCAGCTGCTCGAGTGGGACGGCCTCGTCGCGCTCGTGGGGTCCCATCGCGCCGGCGACCTCGGGGCGCTCCGCGCGCTGCTCGAGCGCCGCCGGGCCCGCGAGCTGACGAAGATGCGGCGCGGCCTGCGCTCCGTTCGCTTCGAGCGGACGCTCCGTGAGTGGCGTGCGCTCGTGGAGGGCGGCGAGCGGGCGGACGAGCCGATCGCGGACCTGGCCGGCGCGCGGATCCGGAAGGTCTACTCCCGGATGGTCCGCGACGGCCGCAAGATCGACGACGACACGCCCGCCGAGGCGCTGCACGACCTCCGCAAGCGCGGCAAGGAGCTGCGCTACCTGCTGGAGCTGTTCGGCGACCCGTTCCCGACCAAGGTCGTCAAGGAGATGATCTCGACGCTGAAGGACCTGCAGGACGTCCTCGGCCGCTTCCAGGACCGCGCCGTGCAGGTCGAGTCGCTGCGCGAGCTGCGCGACGAGCTGGCGGCCGAGAAGGACGGTCCCGCCGCGCTGCTCGCGCTGGGGCCGGCGCTCGACGCCCTGCTCGCCGACCAGGCCGAGGCCCGCGCGCAGTTCGCCGCGCGCTTCGCGGGCTTCTCGAGCAAGCCGCATCGCCGGCTCGTGAAGGACTCGTTTTGAGAGTCCTCGCCACCTACTCGATCAAGGGCGGCGTCGGGAAGACCTCGGCGGCGGTCAACCTCGGCGCGCTGGCCGCGCGCGACGGCCTGCGGACCGTCATCTGGGACCTCGATCCCCAGGGCGCGGCCTCGTTCCTGTTCCGCGTCAAGCCCAAGGTCAAGGGCGGCGGGAGACGCCTGATCCGGGGCAAGCGCCATCCGCTCGACGTCATGAAGGGCAGCGACATCGAGGGCCTCGACCTCCTGCCGGCCGACTTCTCCTACCGCAACCTGGACCTCGAGCTGGACCGCCGCAAGCGCCCGCTGGAAGGGGTCGGCGGCGTGCTCGAGCAGCTCGAGGACGACTACGACCTGGCGATCCTGGACTGCGCGCCGTCGATCTCGCTGGTCTCCGAGAACGTGTTCACCGCCGCCGACCTGCTGCTCGTGCCGCTGGTGCCGAGCACGCTGTCGGTGCGCACGCTCGAGCAGCTGCAGGCGTTCCTCGCCGACGGGCCGCAGCCGGCCCCGGAGGTCCTCACCTTCTTCTCGATGGTCGACCGCCGCAAGACGCTCCACCGCGAGCTGATGAAGACGCTCCCCGACGTGATGCCGGGGGTGACCGACGTGGTGATCCCGGCCGCGACGGCCGTCGAGCTGATGGGCCTGACGCGCGAGCCCGTCGTCGTCACGGCACCGCGGAGCCCCGGGGCGAAGGGCTACGCCGCGCTCTGGGAGCGCGTCCGCGACAAGACGTCCTGACGGTTCACCGGTCGCTTACACGCGGGCGGCGCGGCGGGGTGAAGCTGCCGCCGTAAGCGGAACCGAATCGGGAGACACAAGATGATGCGAACGAGGGCCGCCGCCGGCGGCATCGGGGCGATGGTCGTCCTGGGGCTGGGCGCGAACTTCGCGATCGGCGGCCAGCAGGACGCCACCCAGAAGACGCGCTCCGAGCTCCACGGGGGGAAGGCGAAGAACGTCATCCTCCTGCTGGGCGACGGGATGGGCGTGTCCGAGGTCACCGCCGCCCGCTACTACCAGTACGGCGCGGCCGGCCGGATGAACATGGACCGGCTGCCGTTCACCGGCTTCCAGACCACGTGGTCGGTCAAGCCGGCCGCGAGCCCGCCCTACAAGCCCGACTACGACCCCGACTCGGCCTCGACCGGGACCATGTGGGCGACGGGCCTCAAGACGATCGACGAGCGGATCTCGCAGGGCCCGAGCAGCGCGGAGAACGTCCCGGGCCGCAACCTCGAGACGGTCCTCGAGCGTGCCCAGAAGTCCGGCAAGCGGACCGGCAACGTCTCGACGGCCGAGATCACCGACGCGACCCCGGCGGTGCTGAACTCGCACATCTCGCTGCGCGGCTGCCAGGGCCCGAACGACACGCGGACGACCTGCCCGAAGGAGACCAAGGCGGCCGGCGGGCTCGGCTCGATCGCCGAGCAGACGGTCGACCACAAGGTCGACGTCGTGCTGGGCGGCGGGCGCAACCGCTTCCTCCAGCCGCTCGAGGCGGGCGGGACGACCAACGTGGTCGACTACGCCAAGGCCAAGGGCTACCGCTACGTCGAGGACGCCGCGAGCCTGCAGACCGCGCCGAAGGGCAAGCGGATCCTCGGGCTGTTCACCCCGAGCACCATGACGACGGAGTGGAACGGCCCGATCGCGACGCTGGGCGACGGCACGCCGGCGCAGCGCTGCAAGACCGACAACCGGCCGGCCGGCGAGCCGAGCCTCGCCGCCATGACCGACAAGGCGCTGGACCTGGTCGAGGGTGACCGCGACGGGTTCTTCCTGCAGGTCGAGGGCGCGTCGATCGACAAGCAGGACCACTCCGCCAACGGCTGCGCCCAGATCGGCGAGACGGTGGCGTTCGACGACGCCCTCGGCGTCGCGCTCGACTACCAGCGCAGCCATCCCGACACGCTCGTGGTGGTCACGGCCGACCACTCGCACACGAGCCAGATCACGGCCGAGGACGCGACGGGCGACGGCAACCCGACCGGCTACTCGAACAACCTGATCACCAGGGACGGCCAGACCATGCGGCTGAGCTACTCGTCGGCCGGCGGCATCAACCGCCCGGCGACGCCGCCCAGCCAGCAGCACACCGGCGCCGCGGTGCCGATCTGGGGCAAGGGCCCCGGCGCGGCCGCGGTGCTCGGGACCACCGACCACACGGACCTGTTCGACGTGCTCCTTGGCGATGCCCAGCGGGGTCGCCGCTAGGAGGTTCGGACCCGGCGCGCCCGCTCGGCGGGCGCGCCGGCCAGGCCCGGCGGCATGAGCTCGAGCGTCTCGAGCTCGAAGCGCAACTGCTGGACCAGGGGCTGACCGGGGAGCCGGTCCTCGAGCAGCTCGAGGCTGGCCCAGTAGTGCTCGAGCTTCTCGGGGTCGGCGACGGCCTGCGCCGGTGCGCGCGAGCTGCATGCGCAGCTCGCGGACCTTGGCGACCTTGTCGGCCGCGTAGATCATCAGCGGCTCCTCGCCGGCGTCCGCGACCGCCTCGCGCAGGCGCGCCTTGCGCTCACGGTACGTGCCGTCCGACGACGGCTCCGTGACCGCGTCCACCAGGCGCGCCACTTCCGGGCCGAAGCGCCGCTCGAGCTCGGCGGGCTCGACGTCGGTGTCCTCGACGACGTCGTGCAGGACGGCCGCGGCGACGATCGCGTCACGGTAGCCGCGGCCCCGCAGGAGCTGCGCGACCTCGAGCGGGTGCAGGATGAACGGCGCGCTGTCGGCGTCGCGGCGCTGCCCGTCGTGCCGCGCGGCGGCGAACTCCAGGGCGCTCCGCGTCAACGGCAGGTCGTCGACGAGGCTCGGGAACCGCGCACCGCTCACAGCCACAGCTTAAGCCCGGTGGCGAGAGAACAGGCCAGGGCACCCTAAGATTGAGTTAGGGTGCCCTAATGCCGCTCAGGCGGCGGGCCGCGCCGCGTAGAGGCGCTCGAGCGCGGCGCGAATGATCCGCGACACGTGCATCTGCGAGCAGCCCACGCGCTCCGCGATCTCGCGCTGGAGCATGTCCTCGCCGAAGCGCAGCTGCAGGATCTCCCGCGAGCGGTCGTCCAGCGTGGCGAGCATCTGGTCCAGCGAGGCGGCGGTCTCGACGTGCTCGTAGCCGGGGTCGACGGCGCCGGTCAGCTCGCCGACGCTCGACGAGTCGTCCTCGCCGTCGGACGCCGGCGCGTCGAGCGAGCGCACCGAGCGCACGTCGCTGGCCCGCATCGCCTCGAGGATCTCCTCGGGGCGGCGGCCGAGGTACGCCGCGATGTCGCCCACGGTGGGGGAGCGGCCGTTCTCGCTCCACAGCGCGTCGCGCGCCTCCTCGACGGCGAGCGTCAGCTCCTGCAGGTCGCGGCCGGGCCGGATGTCCCACGTCTGGTCGCGGAAGTGGCGGCGCAGCTCGCCGAGGATGGTCGGCACGGCGTAGCTGGAGAACGCGAGGCCGCGGTCGGGGTCCCAGCGGTCGACCGCCTTGACGAGGCCCAGGCAGGCGACCTGGATCAGGTCGTCGGTGGCCTCGGGGGAGCGGCGGTAGCGGAGCGCGAGGCTGCGCGCGAGCGGCATGTAGCGACGGACGAGCGCCTCGCGATCGCGGTCGCGGTCGCGGGTGGCGGGCGGGCTCAGGACGGTCGTCACTCCGATTCGCCTACCCACAGGTGCCCGCGTCCGCGCAGCCGCGCGCAGGGCGGTGTTCGATCGTGAACGCTAGAGACGCGGGCGGGTGCGTGTTCTGACCTGCCGTTGATCCCGATTACCCTCAGGGAGTGCGGCTAGGGCGGTTGGAGACGCTCGGTGCGTGGCTCGGCGTCTGGACTCCGCCACGCGAGGCGGAGGTGCCGCCGGTCCCGTGGCGGGCGCTCGCGATCGGCGCGGTCGTCGTCGTGATCGTGCTCGGCGCCGCCGCTGCGCTGCTGATCCCGAGCGTGACCGACGACAAGCGTGAGGCGGCCGAGCGTGACCGCAAGGCGGCCGCGCAGCGCCACGCCGACCTGCTCGCCACCGCCGACCGCGAGCAGCGCCCGCGCACCGGCACCGGCGCGCGCGACCCGGTGCGCGCCGCCGACGCCGCGCGGGTGGCCGCGCGCTCCGCGCTGGTCGCCGCCGCGGGGAGAGCGGTCGCCGCCGACGCGCGCGAGCGCACCGGGGACGCCATCGACGACGCGGAATGCGATCCGTTCCCCCGCGCCCCCGGCCGGCCGCCGCCGGCCGAGCAGCTCACCCGCGGGGCCGCCGCGTACCAGTGCGTGGCCGTCACCTCGCGGTTCGACAAAGGGGTCATCGGCATCCCGTTCCGGCTGGTCGTCCGCTTCTCCGAGGGCCGCTACGCGTTCTGCAGGATCGTGCCGCTCGGCGATCGCGACCGCCTCACGCACCCGCTTCCGTCAGCCTGCCGCCTGTGATCGAGCGCTTCGACGTGCCGCCGGGGGAGGACGAGGCGTTCCTGGCCGCCTGGGCGGAGGGCGGCGACGCCGGAGCACGGCTGCTGCGCGCGCTGCGCGACGACGCGCCGCACCGCTTCGTCGCGATCGGGCCCGGCGGCGAGGTCGTGCGCGAGCAGGGGGATCCGGAGGTCGAGGGCGGCGTCTGGCGCCTCGCGTGGCCGGCGGAGGAGCCGGACTGGAGCCCGCTCGAGGGCCGCCAGGGATTCCTCGGCGCGCGGCTGTACCGGGAGGAGGGCGCGCTCGTCGAGGTGCAGCGCTGGTCGAGCCCTCTGATGGTCCAGCGGGCCGGGCTCGCCGGCGCGCTGTACGTCAGCGCTTAGGATCCCGCGCATGTCCGACACCGAGTTCTGGCGGGACCTCAAGCCGATCGAGCGCGTGTTCCGCACCGACGCGAAGCCGGAGACGTACATCCACGACGCCCCCACGGACGACGAGCGCTACTACGTGCCGTTCACCGACACCGTGTCCTCGCGGCCGTTGTGGATCTCGCCCGAGCAGAACCGCTGGTGCGACGTGCTCTACGCCAAGGGCCCCGGCCTCGTCAACCGGCACTACCACCCGCAGCAGGTGTTCGCGTACACGATCTCCGGCAAGTGGGGCTACCTGGAGCACGACTGGGTCGCCACCGCCGGCGACTTCGTCTACGAGTCGCCCGGCGAGGGCCACACGCTGATCGCCTACGAGCACGACGAGCCGATGAAGGTCACCTTCAACGTCACCGGGCCGCTGATCTGGCTCGACGAGAACGGCGACGACGCCGGGCACTTCGACGTCTTCGACTACATCGAGCTCTGCAAGGCGCACTACGACGCGGTGGGCCTCGGCGTCGAGTACCTGGAGACGCTGATCCGCTGAAAGGAAGAGACCATGGCGACCGTGGAGACCCACGACTACCGGATGCTGATCGGCGGGGAGTGGGAGCCCGCCGGCTCCGGGGCGACGTTCGAGACGGTCAACCCGTACACGGGGCAGGCGTGGGCGACCGCGCCCGAGGCCGGCCCCGACGACGTGGACCGCGCGGTGCGCGCCGCGCGAGCCGCGTTCGACGAGGGGCCGTGGGGCCGGATGACCGGCACCGAGCGGGCGCGGCTGATCCGGCGCCTGGCCGAGCTGATCGCCGACCACGCCGAGGATCTCGCCCGCATCGAGAGCACCGACAACGGCAAGCTGCTGCGCGAGATGAGCGGCCAGCTCGCGGCGCTGCCCGAGTGGTACTTCTACTTCGCGGGCGCGGCGGACAAGATCCACGGCGACACGATCCCGTCCGACAAGCCGAACTTCTTCGTCTACACGCGCCGCGAGCCGGTCGGCGTGGTGGCGATGGTCGTGCCGTGGAACTCGCCGCTGCTGCTGCTGAGCTTCAAGCTCGCGACGGCGCTCGCCGCCGGGTGCACCGTGGTCGTCAAGCCGGCCGAGCAGACGCCCGCCTCGACGCTCGAGTTCGGCCGGCTGGTGGCCGAGGCCGGGTTCCCGCCCGGCGTGTTCAACGTCGTCACCGGCGGCGCCGACACGGGCCGCGCGCTCGTCTCGCACGCGGGCGTGGACAAGGTCGCGTTCACCGGCTCCACGGAGACGGGCGCCAGCGTGATGCGCGACGCGGCCGGCCATCTCGCGAAGGTGTCGCTGGAGCTGGGCGGCAAGTCGCCCAACATCGTGTTCGGCGACGCGGACCTGGAGGCCGCGGCCAACGGCGTCGTGGCGGGGATCTTCGCCGCCACCGGGCAGACGTGCATGGCGGGCTCGCGGCTGTTCGTCCACGAGAGCGCGCACGACGAGCTGGTCGAGCGCGTGGCGGCCCGTGCGCGGGAGATCCGGTTGGGCGATCCCCTGGACGCCGAGACGGAGATGGGCCCGGTCGCCTTCAAGGCACAGCTGGACAAGATCGTCGACTTCATCCGCTCGGGCGGGGAGGAAGGCGCCGCGCTGGTGTGCGGCGGGCGGCGCCCGGACACCGAGGCGCTGCGCGACGGCTTCTTCATCGAGCCGACGATCTTCACCGGCGTCTCGCGCGACATGGCGATCGCGCGCGAGGAGATCTTCGGGCCGGTGCTGTCGGTGATGACGTTCGCCGACGAGGACGAGGTCGTCCGGCGCGCCAACGACACCCGCTTCGGGCTCGCGGCCGGGGTGTGGACCAACGACGTCCGGCGCGCGCACCGGGTCGCGCACGCGCTGCGCGCGGGGACGGTGTGGGTCAACGCCTACCGCGTCGTCTCGTTCAACGCGCCGTTCGGCGGTTACAAGCACAGCGGCATCGGTCGCGAGAACGGCCTCTCGTCGATCGACGAGTACACGGAGACCAAGACGGTGTGGGTCGAGCTCAGCGGGAAGACGCGAGACCCGTTCACCGTCGGTTGATGCTGTTCCCCGACTCGCCGGACTACGAGGCGTTCCGCGCGCCGCCGATCGCGCGGTTCGCCGGCGCGCGGCCGCACGCGATCGCGCGGTGCGCGTCGGAGGCCGACGTGGCGGACGCGCTGGCCTACGCGCGCTCGGAGGGGCTGCCGATCGCGGTGCGCTCGGGCGGGCACGACTTCGCGGGCCGCTCGTCCACCTCGGGGCTGTTGATCGACGTTGCGCCGATGGACTCGATCGAGGTGGGCGACGGCGTGGCGGTCGTCGGTGCGGGCGCTCGGCTGGGCGCCGTGTACGACGCGCTGGATGCCGTGGGTGTGACGATCGCGGGCGGCTGCGGGCCGGACGTGGGGGTGGCGGGGCTCACCTTGGGCGGCGGGTTGGGGATCCTCGGGCGGTCGTACGGGCTGACGTGCGACCAGCTCGTGTCCGCGCGGGTCGTGCTCGCGGATGGCTCTGTGGTCGAGTGCTCCTCGTCGCGTGACGCGGACCTGTTCTGGCTCCTGCGCGGTGCGGGCGCGGGGCGCGCCGGCGTGGTGACCTCGTTCACGTTCCGGACCGTCGTTGCGCCGGTCGTGACCGTGTTCCGGCTCGTGTGGGGCGAGGAGGACAGTGCGGCGGTGCTGGGCGCCTGGCAGGGCTGGGCCCCCGAGACGGAGGGCGCGCTGGCGGCCTCTCTGCTCGTGAGCGCGCCGGGCGATGCCGGGCGGGGCGTGGTGGTCGAGGCGTTCGGGGCGATGGCGGCTACGGAAGGGCGCGCCTCGACGGTGCTCGGCGAGCTGTCCGCGCTCGCCGGCGCCGACCCGTCGGCGGCCGTTCTCGAGGAGGTCGGCTACCGCGAGGGCAAGCGCCGGCTCGGGCTGCTCGGGGGTGCGGACCGCCCCGGCGAGGGCGGCGACGAGTACTCGCGCTCGGAGTTCTTCTCCTCGGAGATCCCGGCCGAGGGGTTGCTGGAGCTGCTCCGTGGCGGGCGGGTCGCGGGCGAGCACCGGACGCTCGACTTCACGCCGTGGGGCGGGGCGTACTGTGCGGTCGCCTCGGATGCGACGGCGTTCCCGCACCGCGACGCGCGGTTCCTGCTCAAGCACGACTGCAACGTGCCGCACGGGGCGGCGCCGAGCGGGTGGCTGGACGCGTCGTGGGGCTTCGCGCATCCCTACGGGACGGGTGGGGCGTACGTGAACTTCCCGGATCCGTTGGTGGGGGACTCGGGCTACTACGGCGCGAACCTGGATCGTGTGCTGGCGGTGGCTTGTGTGTACGACCCGGATGGGGTGTTCGCGTTGCAGGCGCTGGGAAGCTCGGCTGGGCCGCCGGCGTCTTGAACGGCGGGGCACGTGGGGGAGGGGGGTTTGTGGTCGGCTGACGCTGGGCCGTTTTGTGGGCGCATAGCACCCCCTTTGACGGCCCACCCCGGAGAACGTCGTAACCCCATCCCCTACCCAGCCGCCGTTGACCTCCGCCGGGGCGACGCCCCCGGCCGCTAGGACTCGCGGAGCGCGGCGATCCCGCCGTCGATGAACACCAGCGCGCGGTCGACGAGCTCGAGCGCGGCGGCGCGCTGGGCCTCGTCGTCGACGTCGCTGTGCAGGCGCTCGCCGAGCTGGGCGAAGATCGTCACCGTGGCGGCGGCCGCCATCTGCGGCTCGAGGGTGTCGGCCGGGACGCCGAGGTCCTCGGCCATCGCGTCGGCGAGGAGCTCCTGCGCGTGCATGAGGTGGCGCTGCTCGTAGGCGCGCAGCGTGTCGTCGGCGTCGATGACCCTGCGCCGCATCGCGAGCTGGTCGTCGTGCGGCGCGTCGGCGAGCCAGGCGTCGATCCAGGCGCGCAGCGCCTCCGCCGCGGTCTCGCCGTTGGGACGGTCGCGCAGCCGTGCCTCGAGCCGGTCGAACGCCTCCTCGCTGTCGGGGAACGCGAGGCTCTCCTTGTGCGGGAAGTACGCGGAGACCGTGCGGGGGGAGACGTCGGCGGCCTCGGCGATCTGCGGGATCGTCGTCTCGGCGAACCCTTGGCGGGCGAACAGCTCCAGCGCCTCGCGCGCGATCGTCTGCCGCGTCAGCCGGCGCTTGCGCTCTCGCAGTCCCTCCACTGCTTCGACGCTCACCCCATCAAGCATAGCTTTTCGCAAACATTGCAACAATACCCATCATGTAATTCTGCAGACCTTGCAAAATTCATGAACCCGGCGTAGCCTGTCCGGCCGATGTCAGAGCTCCTCGCCCGCCTCGCGCGCACACTCACCCAGCACTGGAAGCGCAGCCTCGGCGCCGCTCTCCTCGTGATCGTCCTCCTCGGCGCCGCGGCCGGCGCGGGTGGGGAGGCGGCAGACGACTTCTCGATCCCGGGCACCGAGTCCCAGAAGGCCCTGGACCTGTTCAAGGCCCACAGCCCGGCGTTCGCCGGCGCGGACTCGACGCTCGTCTTCACGGTCAAGGACGGCAAGGTGACCGACGCCGGCCCGCGTGAAGCCATCACCGGCGCGCTGGACAAGGTCAAGAAGCTGGACGGCGTGGAGCAGGTCGCCGACCCGTTCGCGCGCGGCGGCGCCGTGTCGCAGGACGGCAAGCTCGCGTCGGTCGACGTGCGCTACTCGACCGACCCCGCCGACCTGGAGAAGTCCGACGGCGAGGCGCTGCTCGACGCGGGCAAGTCCGCCGAGGGCGACGGCGTGCAGGTCCAGGCCCGCGGCGTGCTGATCGACCTGGCGTCCGAGCAGGACGCTCCGGTCGGCGAGCTGATCGGCGTCGGCGTGGCGATCATCCTGCTGACGCTGCTGTTCCGCTCGGTCGTGGCGATGATCGCCACGCTCGTCGGCGCGCTGATCGGCGTCATGGTCGGCCAGATCCTGCTGGCCGCGCTGGCCGCGCCGCTGGACCTCCCCGCCTTCGCCACCGTGATCGCCGTGATGCTCGGCCTCGGCGCCGGCATCGACTACTCGCTGCTGATCATCGGCCGCTACCGAGAGCAGGTGGCGGCAGGGGACAGCCCGCGCGACGCGTCGGCCAAGTCGGCGGCGACATCCGGGGCGTCCGTGGTGGCCGCCGGCGTGATCGTGATGGTGGCGATCGCCGGCCTGCTCGTGATCGGCATCCCGCTGATCGGCAAGCTCGGCATCGCGGCGGCGATCGGCGTCGGCGCCGTCGTCGTGTCGGCGCTGACGATCCTGCCGATCATGATGGGCGCGCTGAAGCGCTGGCTGCGCCCGCGCAAGCCCGAGCACGTCGCCGTCTCGCGCGGCTTCTCCCGCTGGGGCGAGATCGTGACCGCGCGTCCGTGGCTGTCGATCGCGGCGGGCGTCGCGCTGCTGCTCGTGTTCGCCGCGCCCGTGACGCAGCTGCGCCTCGGCCAGCCCGACGACGGCAACCAGCCGGAGTCCAAGACCCAGCGCGTCGCCTACGACCAGCTGAGCGCCGCGTTCGGCCCGGGCTCCAACGGCCCGTTCCTGCTGGCGATCGACATCCCGAAGGGCGACCCGGCGACCAAGGAGCAGCTCGCGAAGCTCCAGCAGGCCGTGGCCGACACGCCCGGCGTCGCCACCGTCGCGCCCGCGACCCCGAGCGAGGACGGCGAGATGGCGACGATCTTCGCGATCCCGAAGACCGCGCCGCAGGACGCCAAGACCAGCGACCTGCTGGCCGAGCTGCGCGAGGGCGTGATCCCGGACGCGACCGCCGGCACGCCGCTGAAGGTCTACGTGGGCGGCAACACGGCCGGCTTCGAGGACTTCTCGGACAAGGTGGCCGGGCGGCTGCCGCTGTTCATCGGCGTCGTCATCGGGCTCTCGGTGCTGCTGCTGATCGCGGCCTTCCGGTCGCTGTGGGTGCCGCTCGTCTCGGCCGTGTTCAACCTGCTGTCGGTGGGCGCCGCCTACGGCGTCGTCGTGGCGGTGTTCCAGGAGGGCGTCGGCGCGAGCCTGATCGGCGTCGACAGCGGCGTCCCGATCGTCTCGTTCGTGCCGGTGATGCTGTTCGCGATCCTGTTCGGGCTGAGCATGGATTACAACGTCTTCCTGCTCTCGCGCGTGCACGAGGCGTACAACCACGGCGACCGGCCGCGGGAGAGCGTGATCCACGGCATGGGGCGGATCGGCAAGGTGATCCTGTTCGCCGGCCTGATCATGTCCGCCGTGTTCCTCGCCTTCGTGACCCAGCCGGACGTGATCGCGAAGATGATGGGCCTGGGCCTCGGCCTGGCGATCCTGATCGACGTGCTGGTGGTGCGGCTCGTGATCGCGCCCGCGGTCGTCACGCTGCTGGGCGACCGGGCGTGGTGGCTGCCGGCCTGGATGGACCGCCTGCTCCCGGACGTCTCGCTCGAGGGGCACCTCGTCGAGAACCTGGACGCCAAGGAAGAGCCGGTGGTGCGGGAGAAGGTGCCACGCGTAAAGGCCAGGGCCGCGATCCGCGCGGCCTCGGGGCGGGTGAGCAGCACGGTCGAGGTCCAGCCCTCGGCCGCGAGGCGGTCGGGGTGCTGCATGAGCCTGCGCCACCCGGCCGCCTCGCGGTCCATCTTGCGCGCCGCCAGCGTGCGGCCGCGGGCGCGCTGACCGGCCTCGGCGGCCGCGCGGTCGGCGTCGAGCAGGAGCAGGTGGGCCGGCCGGCCGTGCAGACGCGCGAGCGCGGCGATCAGGCGCCGCAGCGGGGCGCGCGAGCCGCGCGTGTGGATCACGAGCGGCCGCGGCGTGCGCATCGCCGCGACGATCCGCGCGTAGTGGCGCAGGTTGAGCAGCCGCGGCGGGCGGTCGCGGCCGGCGCGGAGGTCGTCGGTGTCGAGCACGGTCGCCGCGTCGCGGTCCACCGCGCGGCGGATCAGCGTGGTCTTGCCGGCGCCCGGCATCCCGGCGATCACGACGACGGCGTCTCGTTCGAACCTCATGGCCCCACTGTCGGCCACGGACCTGCGGGCCGGCTCAGCGTCGCCTAAGAGGAACCTGAGTAACGAAAGACCTGAAACTCGACGAATTGCCGAGTGCGAGATCGCCCGTTTGCGTCAACCCTACGTAGTGCGGCGTCCTGGGTGAGGCCCTCAACCGAATGTGAGAAGCGGCCGGAGGACACCGGCCGGCCGGCTGGGGCCTCACCCGGGACGCCGCGGCCCGCCGCTGCGGTGTTCCCCTCAATCCACGGCGTAGAGCCGTGCGGTCGAGGTATCGGCGTGACCTCCGGCCGTGTTTAGCCGGGCGTCACGAAACCGACGGGTTGACGTCGTCAACATAGCGTCAATGGGTGAGTTTCATGCCCCAAGCCGGTGGGGAACCTTCAGCAACGCCCGCCGTCGTGACCGGCGACGAGGCGTGACCAGCAACTAGCGGACGCACCGAGAACACGCGGGCGTCCCTGCTGTCATCCCTTTCTAGGAGGCCCGAACGTGCCCTTCCGTACGTCGGCGCATAGACGCGCCCGATCCCTGCTGCTCGCTTTCGCCGCCGTCTCGGCGACGATCGCCATACCGGCCTCAGCCCAGGCCGCCGACACCTGCCGGGGCAGCGCCGCCCGCGCGACGGTGCCCGGCCAGGCGCTCAGCGAGCCGGTGGTCGCGAACCCGCCGGCCACACCGTGCGCGACCTCGAAGCGCGAGGCCGCCGGCGTCGAGCCGGTCGGTCCGCTCACCGTCGCGGCCCCCAAGGCCATGACGCGGCGCGGGGACGGCGTGATCGCCTCCACCGCGAGCATCGAGGGCGCCCAGGTCGCCCTCGGCGCCGTGCCGATCTCCGTCGGCGCCGTCGACTCGACGCAGGTCGCGAGCTGCCAGAGCCGCAAGACAGCGGCCTCGGGCACGTCGTCGGTGGACGCGCTGGTCATCAACGGCACGGCCGTGCCGATCGTGGCCGGCCGCCCCGTCGACCTCGCCGTCGGCCCGGTGCGCGTGCGCGCCAACCAGGTCGAGGGCGCGACGCGCACCGCGCTGATCCTCGAGCTCGCCGACGGCCGCCAGGTCGTGCTCGGCGAGGCGACCGCCACCGGCGACGCCTGCGCCTCGCGCAATGACGACGAGGACGGCGACGGCCAGGGCGACGGCGGCTCGGGCGGCGGCGGCACCGGCACCGGCCGGATCTGCCCCGAGGGCGCCGAGTACGACGTGGAGAGCAACTACTGCGTGATCCGCGAGGGCGCCGACGGCGGCGCCGACGGACGCCAGGAGACGATCATCGTCGGCCGTCCCTACCAGGGTCAGCGCGGCGGCTCCGTGCTCTCGCTCGAGCAGGCGCGCCAGCTCGCCAAGAACGGCGTGCTCCCCGACAGCCCGTGCCTGAAGGGCGACGGCCCGGACTTCGTGGTGCTCGGCGGCAAGGGCCGCGACACGATCACCGGCGCCAACACCGCTGATCGCATCCTGTCGCTGGGCGGCTCCGACCGCGTGTCCGGCGGCGTCGGCAACGACTGCATCGACGGCGGCAGGGGAGCCGACCGGCTCACCGGCGACAACGGCGACGACGCGATCCATGGCGGCAAGGGCAACGACAAGCTCGGCGGCTCCGCCGACGACGACAAGCTCTTCGCCGGCTCCGGCCGCGACCAGCTCCAGGGCGGCGACGGTGCCGACCGGCTGAGCGGCGGCACCGGCGGCGACGCCGTCAACGGCGGGTCGGGCACCGACCGGCTGGCCGGAGGCTCGGGCAACGACACGATCAACACCGGCTTCGGCAAGGACCGGGTCGACTCCGGCCCCGGCCGCGACGCCATCAACGCCGCCACCGCCGGCCCCGCGTCCAAGCGGATCCGCTGTGGCAAGGGCCGCGACACGCTCCGGATCAACCAGAACGAGCGCCGCCGCTACCGCGGCTGCGAGACGGTCTACGCGATCCGCTGACCCTCCCCCGGAACCGGCCGGGCGGCGCCATCGGCGCCGCCCGGCCAGGACCGGAAAAACCTCTTCCGCAATTGGCGCAAGTTCTGAATCGAGGCCTCGTTCCCCATGACACATACCCCAGGATGGGCCCGGTGTGAGAAGCGGGTGCCCGACATCGACGGCCGGCGAGGACAACGGCTGTGGAGAAGGCGCGTGCCCGAACTCGACCCCAGCAACCGATCCGGATGGCGGACCCCACGCCGGCTGGCCGCGGGTGCCCTGCTCGTACTCGCCTCCGCCGTCCCGGCGCAGGCCGCCTCGGCGGCCGAGTGCGCGGGCTCTGGCGAGATTCCCGGCGCCGGCGCGCAGGAGCGCGCCGCGGTCGCGACGATCTGCGTGCTCAACCAGGAGCGCGCGAGCCGCGGCCTTCCCGCCCTGCGCTCGCAGGGCGGGCTCGAGCGGGCCGCCGAGGGCCACGCCCGCGACATGGTGCGGCGCCGCTACTTCAGCCACACCACCCCGGAGGGCCGCACGTTCGACGAGCGGCTGCGCGGCGGCTACATCCGCAAGCGCGCCCGCTGGGGCGTCGGCGAGACGCTCGCGTGGGGCACGAAGTCGAAGGCCACCCCCGCGGCCATCGTGCGTGCATGGCTCAACAGCCCGCCGCACCGGCGGGTCGTGCTGAGCTCGCGCTTCCGCGACATCGGCGTCGGCGTCACGCTCGGCGTGCCGGTGGCCGGTAGCCCGGGCGCGACGTACGCCGCGGACCTGGGGATGCGGCGATGACCCTCTTCATCATCGTGGGCGTCGCCGCGTGGCTCTTGCTCGCCGTCGCGGTGATGGCGCTCCTGACGGCCGCCAAGCACGGCGACCAGGCGATGGAGCGCGCCGCGGCCGACGAGCTCCGCGTCATGCCCGGCCCGGCGCATCCGAGCCGCAGCCCCGTCCGCTGGAGCACGCCGGTCGACATGCTCCCCGATCACGAGGAGCTCGCGCAGGTCGCAGCCCAGGTCCGGCAGATCCTCGGCGTCGAGCGCGTGTCGGTGATCCTCGCCGACGACGATTGCAGCGGGCACGTCGCCGCCTGCGTCAACGCCCCGGGGCTGGTCGGCGCGCGCGTGCCGGTCGAGCCCAAGCGCGCGACCGGGCTGCTCGACGGCGACGAGGCGGCCGCGCTGGGCCTGATCGGCGAGACGCCGGGCGGCGCGTCGTGGACCTACGCGCACGTCCCGCTCCACGGCCCGGACGGCGTGACGGGCGCGATCAGCGTGGCCGCGCGGCGGGTGCTCGCCTTCACCTCGGGCGAGATGAAGCTCATCGAGCGGCTCGCCCGGCGCGGCGCGCCCGAGTTCGAGCGCCGGCGCAACGTCCGGACGGCGGCCTGACATGCGAAAGACCCTGATTCTCATCCTCGCGGCACCTTCCCTCCTCCTCCCTGGTGCCGCCCACGCGCGCACGCTGCAGGGCACGCCCGGTCCGGACAGGATCGAGGCGCGCTCTGCCGCTGCGCACGAGATCGACGGCGGCGGAGGCGGCGACACGCTGATCGGCGGCCCCGCCGGCGACCGGCTGCTCGGCGAGGGCGGCGGCGACCACCTGTTCGGCAAGGCGGGCGACGACCAGCTCGACGGCTCCAGCGGCGACGATGAGCTCAGCGGCGCGACCGGCAACGACGCGCTCGTCGGCGACTTCGGCCGCGACGACATCGACGGCGACGAGGGCGACGACATGCTCGACGGCGGCGCGGCGGGCGACAAGCACTCCTGTGGGGCAACCGCCTGCCGGACGGCGCCAGCCGCGGTCCGGACCGGATCTTCGGCGGCGACGGCAACGACACGGTGTTCGGCGGCCGCGCGCGCAACGTCATCGACGGCGGGCCGGGCGACGACCGCCTGCAGGGCGGCCCGGTCGGCAACCGGATCCGCGGCGGGGACGGGAACGACTTCGTCCGCCTCCGCGGGCGCACGGGCGACACCGTGGACGCCGGCGCCGGCAACGACGTCATCGACGCCTACAACCGCGGCGCCACCACGATCGACTGCGGGCCGGGTGGCGACGTCGTGAACATCGGCTTCAACCGCAGCGTTCGCACCATCGGCTGCGAGACCGTCACCCACCGTTACAGCTGACCGCGACCCCGCCGGTGACCCTCCCGCCCGGGCGGCTCCCTTGATCGGGGACCTGCCCGGGCGCACCGGTTCCGTGGATCGTGCGGGCTCACTAGGGACGGGTTAGAGTCG
The DNA here is from genome assembly GCA_963723395.1 of uncultured Solirubrobacteraceae bacterium. GTDB lineage: Bacteria > Actinomycetota > Thermoleophilia > Solirubrobacterales > Solirubrobacteraceae > DATFQI01. Next base: position 604,633 of record CAVRQL010000023.1, read on the forward strand.
GCGGTAGCCCAAGGAGGGCGCCGTTGATCCGCTGGACGCCGTTGGAAGTCGTGCCGGGAGAGCTGGCCGCGAGGCCCGTGGACGTCGTCGGGCGCCTGGCGGGGGTCGCGCGCGGGCCGGCGTTCTGGATCACGCTGTGGGTGGCGGCGATCGGGGCGGAGGCGCTGGCGCTGGTGCCGATCGTCGACGGCGACCTCGACCTGCCGGGCTACATCGTCGTCTTCTTCATCGTGCCCGCGTCGTTCACGGCCTGCGGGCTGATCGCATGGCACCGGCGACCCGACAGCCACATCGGCGCGCTGATGACCTTGACCGGCTTCGGGCTCACGATCCTGCCGATCGGCGTCCAGCTCAGCCCTGGGTGGCTGCTGACGCTTGCGGACCTGTCCGAGGACCTGTGGGCGTTGCCGTTCGTGGCGCTGCTGCTCACGACGCTCACGCAGGGCCGGCTCGTCACGCCGCTCGACCGGGCGCTCGTCCTCGCGTGGACGATCCCCCAGCCGATCCTGGAGGCGATCCGGCTGAGCGTGGGGGAGGACCCCGGCGGCCCGATCCAATATGTGCAGCGCTACCTGACCACGGCGCTGTGCGTGGCCGTGGCGATCGTGATCGCGGCGCGCTGGCGCGCGGCGTCGCCGCCGCGCCGGCGGGCGATGCTGCCGAGCGTGGCGGGGGTCTCCTGCCTGGTCGCGTTCGGCATGGTGCAGATCGTCCCGGCCGATGACCTGCCGCTGCTGGGATGGATCGCGGCCTTCTCGCTGCTCACCGTTCCGGCCGCCTTCCTCGCGGGCCAGCTGCGCTCGCGGCTCGCGCGCGGCGGGCTGACCGAGCTGTTCGCAGAGCTGGGAACGATGCGCGGCGAAACATTGCGGGCCGCGCTGGCGCGCGCGCTCGGGGATCCCGGGCTCGTGCTCGCCTACCGGCAGCCGGGCTCCCAGCGCTACCTGGACACGAGCGGCGCGCCGGTGGCGATCCCGCCCCCGGACGCCGGCCGGTCGGTCGCGGACGTCGACAACGACGGGCGCCGGGTGGCGGCGATCGTCTACGACGCCTCGCTCGACGACGATCCGGAGATGGTCGAGGCCGTCCGAGCCGGCGCGGCGATCGCGATCGAGCACGAGCGGCTGCACGTGGAGTCCGAGGAGCGCCTCGCGCAGCTGCGCGCCTCGCGCGAGCGCCTGGTGTCGGCCGGGGACGCCGAGCGCCGCCGGATCGAGCGCAACCTGCACGACGGCGCGCAGCAGCGGCTCGTCGCGCTCGCCCTGCAGCTGCGGCTGGCGCGGGGCCGGATCCACGCCGACCCGGCCGCCGCCGAGCTGCTCGTCACCGCGGCCGGCGACGAGCTGGCGCGCTCGCTCGAGGAGCTGCGGGAGCTGGCGCGCGGCATCCACCCCGCGGTGCTCGACCACGGCCTCCCGGCGGCGCTGGAGTCGCTCGCCTCGCGCTCGCCGGTGGCGGCGTCGGTGGTGTGCGAGGTCGAGGGGGCGCTGCCCGAGCCCGTCGAGCTCGCGGCCTACTTCGTGGCCAGCGAGGCGCTGACCAACGTGGCGAAGTACTCCGGGGCGGTGAACGCGTCGGTGCGGGTGACCCCGTCGCCGCGGGGCGTGCTCGTGGAGGTCGCCGACGACGGCGCGGGCGGGGCGGACCCGGAGGCGGGCTCGGGCCTGCGCGGGCTCATGGACCGCGTCGAGGCGCTCGACGGCACGCTGGTCGTCGTCAGCCCGCCCGGCAAGGGCACCGTCGTCGTCGCGGAGATCCCATGCGCGTCGTGATCGCCGACGACAGCGTGCTCGTCCGCGAGGGGATCGCCTCGCTGCTGACCGGCGCCGGGCTCGACGTCGTCGCCCAGGGCTCGTCGGGCGACGACCTGCTGCGCGACGTCGATGCCCACCGGCCGGACGTCGCGATCGTCGACATCCGGATGCCGCCGACCCACACCGACGAAGGCCTGCGCGCGGCGCTCGCGGTCCGCGAGCGCCACCCGGAGATCGGCATCCTGATCCTCTCCCAGCACGTGGAGACCGGCATCGCCACGCGGCTGCTCGCCGAGTCGCCGGCGGGGCTCGGCTACCTGCTCAAGGACCGGGTGGCCGACGTCGACGACTTCATCGGCTCGCTGCGCTCGGTCGCCGCCGGGGGCTCGGCGCTCGACCCGCAGATCGTCGCGCGGCTGCTCGGCAACCGCGCCGGGCCGCTGGACGACCTCAGCCCGCGCGAGCGCGAGGTGCTGGGGCTGGTGGCCGAGGGCCGCTCGAACAAGGCGATCGCCGAGCGTCTGACGATCACGCAGCGGGCCGTGCAGAAGCACGTCACCTCGATCTTCGGGAAGCTCGGCCTGCCCGAGGGCGACGACGACCACCGCCGCATCCTGGCGGTGCTCGCCTACCTGCGCCCGCAGTGAACGAGCAGCCGCAGCGGCCCGCGGAACGAGATGTTGGGGTGGAACGGCACCTGCTGGCCGTCCACGAGGCGCAGCTCGGGGAAGCGGGCGCCGAGGCCCTCCAGCGCGAGCCGCGCCTCGAGCTTGCCGAGGCTGGCTCCGGCGCAGTAGTGGATCCCCTTGCCGAACGCCAGGTGGTGGTGGGCGCCCTCCCGGCGGACGTCGAAGCGCTCCGGCTCGGGGAACGCATCCGGGTCGCGGCCCGTCGCCGCCAGCCACAGGAACAGCTTCGCCCCCTCTGGGAGCTCGACGCCGCCCAGCGTCGCCGGCCGGGTGGTGACCCGCCGCCACACCGGCACCGAGGTGTCGTAGCGCAGTGTCTCGTCCACCGCGCCGGCGATCAGCGACGGGTCCGCGACGACCTCCTCCCAGCGTGAGCGGTCCTCGAGCAGCCGGCGTATGAGGTTGCCGATCAGGTAGTTCGTCGTCTCGTGGCCCGCGAAGCTGAGGCTGAAGAGGATCGAGGCGATCTCCTCGTGGGAGAGCTTGTCCGGGTCCTCGTCGTGGATGGCGAGCAGCGCGCTGGCGTAGTCGTCGGCGCGGTCGTCGACCTTGGCGGCCACGAGCTCGCGCAGGTAGCGGCGGTAGGCAGCCATGTTCGTCGCGTGCTCGACCTGCTCGCCGGGCTCCGGGCGGCCCCAGGCGAGCGTCGCGCGCGACCCGCACCACGCCTTGAGCTGCGCCCAGTCCTCCTCGGGGACGCCCATGAAGCTGAACACGATCGAGGCCGGCAGCGGGAACGTCAGCGCGGGGACGAGGTCGAACGGCTCGGACGGGTCGATGGCATCGAGCAGCTCGTCGACGGTGGCCCGGATCCGCTCCTCCATCGCGGCCACGCGGCGCGGCGTGAACGCGCGCGAGGTCGGCCGGCGGAGGCGGGTGTGCGCGGGCGGGTCGAGGCTGACCATCGACGGCTGCGGGCGGTGGCCGCCCTCGGCGAGGATCTTCAGCGCCTCGGGGACGAGTGGGGCGATCGGCAGCTGCGCGGCGGCCGCCGAGTAGGTCTCGGGGTCGAGGAACACCGCCTCGACGTCCTCGTAGCGGCTGACGACGTGGTAGCCGATCGACGGCGCGTAGAACACCGGCTCGTCGATGGTGGCCATCACCGCGTACGGGTCGGCCAGGAACCCCTCGCTCAGCGGGTCGAAGTCCTCACGGACCGGACACCCCATCTGGATCTTGTACCGCACGACGGCGGCCGACGATGCGCACGCCGACCCGCGGGATCTCGCCGGCGGCGATCGCAGCCTCCTCTGCCTCGAGGTGCCCGGGCGGGATGTGCCAGCGGTGCAGGTACGCGCCCCGGACGGGCTCGCCGAGCTCGAAGCCCGGGGTCAGGGCGTCCACGATCCGCGGGATCGCGTGGATGTGGCGGCGCATCTCCGCGACCAGCTCCGCCGGGTCGTGCGCGTTCCCGCCGTGTGCGATCCACCAGGTCGCGGCGCGATCGTCGATCGCCTCGACGTCGAGCTCGTCGATCACCAGCGTCCCGCCGGGGGCGACGAGCTCGGCCAGTCGCGTGAGCGACCCCTCGAGCGGCTCGACGTGGTGCAGGGAGACGACGGCGACGGCGGCGTCGAAGCTCCCGGCCGGCTCGTCGAGGTCGAGCAGCGCCAACGCGCGCACGTGCGCCGTCTGCGGCTTGGGGTCGATGGCGAGCACGTCGTAGCCGTCCCCGGCGAGCGCCGCGGCCAGCTCGCCGTCGCCTGCGCCGACCTCCAGCACGCGGGCGGGCGCCGGCGGGAGCGCTCCGCGCACGAAGGCGACGACGTCAGGATCCGGCGCCACTAGGCGACGTCGGCGATCACGCGGCCGAGGCGCTCGACCGCGGTCGCGAGCTCGTCCTCGGCGAGGCGGCTGAACGAGAAGCGCAGCTCGTTGGCGCCGCCCTCGCCGGGGTAGAACGGGCGCCCCGGGACGTAGGCCACGCCGGCCGCGGTCGCCTCGTCGCGCAGCTCCTTCGTGTCGACGTGCTCGGGCAGCGCGAGCCAGGTGAAGAACCCGCCGGCCGGCTCGCTCCAGGTGCAGCCCTCCGGGAGGTGGGCGCGCAGCGCGCGGTCGGTCGCCCGCCAGCGCGCCGCGTACAGCTCGCGCGAGGCCGGGATCTGGCGCTCGAAGTTCCCGGCGCGGCCGTACTCCTCGACGAGCCGCTGCCCCAGCCCGCCCGCGCACTGGTCGGTGAACTGCTTGGCGTTGGCCAGCGCGGCGATCACGTCGGCGGGCCCGGCGGCCCAGCCGAGGCGGACGCCCGGGGCGAAGATCTTGCTGAACGTGCCGGCCTGCACGACGACGTCGGGGGCGAGCGACCACAGCGACGGGAGCGCCGCGCCGTCGTAGGCCAGCTCCCGGTAGGCGACGTCCTCGAAGATCAGCACGCCGTGGGCCCGGCAGAGCTCGACGAGCGCGTGCCGGCGCTCGAGGCTGAGCGTGCGGCCGGTCGGGTTCTGGTACTCGGGGATCACGTAGAGGAACTTCGGGCGCAGCCCGCCCTCCAGGCGCTCCCGGAAGGCTTCGACCTCCAGGCCGTGCTCGTCCATCGGGATGCCCTCGATCTCGGCCTCGAAGCTGTTGAAGGCCATCAGCGCGCCGAGGTAGGTCGGCGCCTCGACGGCCACCACGTCGCCGGGGTCGAGCAGGCTGTGGCAGGCCAGGCCGATGCACTCCATCCCGCCGCTGGTCACCATCAGCTCTTCCTTGGCGGGGCGCCGGCCCTGGGTCTGCTCCTGGCGCTCGATCAGGTACTCGCGGACGCTCGGGATCCCCTCGACCGGCGTGTACTGCAGCGCCACGCCGGGCTCGTCGCGCAGCAGCCGCTCGACGATGTCGTCGAGCACGGTGGTCGGGAACGTCTGCGGGTCGGGGAAGCCGCCCATCGCCGACAGCACGCCCGGCGGCGGGCCGGCGAGGATCGCGTTGAGCTCGGCGTCGCCGCCGCCGTGGGTGCGCCTGGCGAACGTGAAGCTCATACGTCGACCTCGAAGGCGAGCGCGCTCTCCTCGCCGCGGTCGAGGCGCCCGACGTGATCGGCATGGTTGGTCATGTCGTGCAGCGGGGTGCCGGAGCGCATCCCCTCGAGCATGGCGCGCTCGGCGCGGCCGATGAACTCGCCGGTCTCCAGCGCCGCCTCGAGTTGCGCGGCGGGGGCGATCACGACGCCGTCGTCGTCGGCGAACACGATGTCGCCGTCGCTGATGTCGAGGCCGCCGGCGCGGATCGGCGCGCGCAGCGGCCGCGCGCGAGACGGTGGAGCCCGAGGCGGGGATCGTGCCGCGCGCGAACACGGGCAGCCCGAGCGCGCGCAGCCCGGACACGTCGCGGCAGCGGCCATCGATCACCACGCCGGCGAGCCCGCGGCGGCGCGCCTCGGTGGCGAACAGCTCCCCGAGGACGGCCTTGGTGCCGCCGTTGGTGGCGATCACCAGCACCTCGCCGGGGCGCGCCTCGGCGAGCGCGCTCATCACGGGAAGGTGGTCGTCCTCGGCGGTCACGGTCAGCGCCGGGCCGGCCATCCGCACGTCCGGCACCATCGCCCGGATGTCGGGGTCGAGCACGGGCAGCGCCTTGTCGGCGTCGCACAGCGCGGACACCTCGATTGCGAGCAGGCGCTCGATCAGATCCATCCCTGCAGCCTGTCAACTATCGTCAGGCGGCGACGTGGCGACGAGAGCGCGGGAGCTGCTGCTCGACCACCTCGCGGTCGCAGAACGCGGCGCGCGGGGCCCCGCGGCGACCGCTGCCCGCGAGGCGATCGGCATGGCCACGGCCGCCGACGTCGCACTCGTGACGGGCATCGCATCGCACTCGATCGAGCTCGACGACACCTACGAGCGCGCGAGCCTGCATCCCGGCGTCGCGGTGTGGCCGGCGGTGCTCGCGGTGGCCGCCGAGCGCGGCGCGACGCTCGGCGAGGCGCTCGACGCCGGCACGCACGGCTACGACGTGATGTGCGCGATGGGCGACCGGCTCGACCCAGCCGAGACGTACCGCCGCGGCTTCCACCCGACCGGCGTCGTCGGCCCGCTGGCCGCGGCCGCTGCGGTCGCGCGGCTGCTCGGGCTCGACGAGGAGCGGGAGCGCCACGCCGTCGGCATCGCCACCAGCACGGCCGGCGGGCTGCTCGCCTTCCTCGGCGACGGCGCGTGGACGAAGCCGCTGCACGCGGGGCAGGCGGCGGCCAACGGGATCCGAGCGGCCCAGTTGGCCGAGGCGGGCTACACCGGGCCGGCGGACGCCGTCGACGGCCGGCTCGGCTTCCTGCACGCGTTCGGGGCGATGTCGCCGGCGCCGGACGCGCTGCGGCCGGGGGAGGGGCTGGAGCGCACGTCGGTCAAGCACTACTCCTGCTGCCGCTACATGCACGGCTGCATCGACCTGTTGATCGCGCTCGCGCGCGAGGAGGAGCTCGGGGCCGAGGACGTCGCCGAGGTCCGCTGCGGCGTGCTGTCGGGCGGATGGGATCTGGTCGCGGAGCCCAAGCCGATCCGCGGGCAGGTCGACGCGCAGTTCAGCATGGCCTTCGGCGCCGCGCTCGCGCTTGCCGAGCGCCGCGCGACGCTCGACGACTTCGAGCGCGCGGTCGAGCTCGCGGGGCGCCTGGAGCCGCTGATGGAGCGGGTGGAGTGCTTCCGCAGCGAGCGCCTCGACGCCGCCTACCCGGCGGCGTGGGGCGCCGAGGTCGAGGTCCGCACGCGCGGCGGATCGACGCTCACGCGCGCGGAGGACCACTTCCTCGGCAGCCCGCAGCAGCCGGCCTCCGCCGGGGACCTGCGGGCGAAGGCGGCGACGCTGCTCGGCGACGAGCGCGCCGCCGAGCTCGCCGCCGCGTGCCTCGACGCGCCCGACGGCGCGCCGGCCGGCGTCACGGCCGCGGCCCGCCGTTGAACCCCGGCGGCGGGCCGCCGCCGCCCGGGCCGCCGCCGGGCCCGCCCATCTGGGCGGATCCGGAGGAGGGGAGCGCCGAGCCCGAGCGGGCCTGGGCGACGGTGAAGCCGGCACCCGCGGCGAGCACGGCGGCGGCGAGGGTGGCGAGGATCTTCTTGCGCATGGGTTCAGGCCTCGAGGAGGTAGAGGGTTCCGCTGCTCGTGCCGGCGTCGTCGACGGCGGTGCCGTGCTCCTTCACCCATGAGGTGAGGTCGGAGCTCGATCCGCCCGGGCCACCGCCCTGGTCGGAGAGCAGGATGTACTTGAGCTCGCCGGACGGCGACCATCTGCTCGAGCTGGTCGACCGTCGGCGCCCGGTCGCTGCCGCTGAAGCCGCCGATCGTCACGACCGGCTCGCCGGTGGCGATGATGATGCCCGCGGTGGTCTGCGAGCCGGTCGCGGCGACGAGGTACTTCGCCGAGCCCTGGTGGGCCTGCAGGTAGGCGACCGTCTCGTCGCTGATGCCGCCACCGCCCATCCTGCCGCCGCCGGACGGCATGCCGCCGCCACCCGGGCCCTCCGGCGCTGACGCTCGCGGGCCCCGCCGTCACGTTGTTGCCGTTCAGCGAGCGGCCCGCCGTGGCGAGGCTGTAAGAGGCCGGCCCGGCCGCGACCGCGAAGGCCAGCGCGACCGCGCCGATCGCGATCGCCCGCCGCGGCAGCAGCCGCGGGAGCCGCAGCGCGACCGCGCCGAACACCGCCACGGCGCACGCGACGGGGATCGCGGTGCTCAGCCACGGCGCGAAGTCCGGCGTGCGGGCGAGCAGCGCGACCGACACCCAGCCGGTGCCGACGATCGCGAGGACGAGCCCGGCCACGCCGGCCCACGACTCGCGCGCCCACCGCCACAGCGCCACCGCGCCGCCGCCGGCCAGCGCCGCCGCGGCGGGCGCCAGCGCGCTCACGTAGTAGGGATGGAAGATCCCCTGCTGGAAGCTGAAGACCACGACGTGGACCACGAACCACGTGCCGAACAGCGCCCAGCCGGCCCGCGCGGCGCGACGGGCCGCGGCGCGTGAGCCACAGGCCCGCGACGAGGCCGACGACGGCCAGCGGGATCGTCCACGCGACCTGCCCGCCGACCTGCTCGTTGAACATCCGCCAGATCCCGGCGGCGCCGCCGAACGACGCGCCCTGGCCGCCACCGCCCCCGGTCTCGCCGAGGATGCGGCCGAAGCCGTTGTAGCCCAGGATCAGGTCCCAGACCGAGCCGTCGGTGCTGCCGCCGATGTACGGCCGGGAGGAGGCGGGCCACAGCGAGACCGCCACCGGCCACGCGGCGCTCGCCACGACCATCGCGACGCCCGCCACCGCCAGCTGCCACAGCCGGCGCCCGACGCCGACCGGCGCGCCGACGAGGTAGGCGATCGCCAGCGCCGGGACGATCATCCAGCCCTGCAGCATCTTCGTCATGAAGGCGAGCCCGACGAACACGCCGGCCAGCACCAGGAACCGCGTGCGGCCGCCGTCCAGCGCCCGCACGACCGCCCACGCCGAGGCGACCATCAGCAGCACCAGCAGCGCGTCCGGGTTGTCCACCCGCCCGATCGCGACGGTCACCGGGGTGATCGCCAGCAGCGCCGCCGCGAACACGCCGGCCGCCGGCCCGAACACGCGCCGGACCGTCGCGTAGAGCAGCGCCACGGCGCCGATCGTGCACAGCGCCTGCGGGAGCAGGACGCTGAACGACGAGAAGCCCAGGACCCGCGCGGAGAGCCCCATCAGCCACAGCGACAGCGGCGGCTTGTCGACGGTGATGAAGCTCCCCGGGTCGAGTGAGCCGAAGAACCACGCCTTCCAGCTCTCGCTGCCCGCACGAGCGGCGGCGGCGTAGTACGTGTTCGAATAGCCGGATGCCGTCAGGTCCCACAGGCACAGCGCCGCCGCGCACGCCAGCACGAGCAGCAGGCCCGGGCGCACCCACGCGGGATCGGAGGGGCGGCCGCGGACGAGCCCGCGCAGCCGCGCGCCGAGGTCGGCAGGACCGCGCGCGCAGGGGGAGGGGAGCAGAGGTGGTGGTGGACATGCCATCAGCCTCGGCCCCGCATGTGGGAGGCGCGTCGGAGCTCCCTGAGAGTTTGCTCCGGACCCCCGCGGGCATGTATGACCCTCGTCATGGGGTCGGCGGGTCCGCCGCATGCGTGAGCTTGTCGTGCCGCTGGGGACGCTCCGGCGCACCGGCGAACTGGCGCTTGCGGTGATCGGCGCGCTGCCGGACATGAGCGTGCTCGTCTTCGACGCCGAGCAGCGCTACGTGCTGGCCGGGGGCACGGCGCTCGAGGCGCACGGGCTCGACGCCCAGACGCTGGTCGGGAGCCGTTTCGGCGAGCGGGTGGGCGCCGGACGTCGTCGCGGCCTGGGGCCCGGCCTACGAGGCGGCGCTGCGGGGCGAGCGCACGGTGTTCGAGTACACCGTCGCGGGACGGCGGGCATGTCTACGACGTCACCGTCGCGCCGATCGAGACGGGAGGCGACGTCGTCGGCGGACTGGTCATCACGCGTGACGTGACCGAGCGGCGACGCGCCCAGATCGACCTCGCCGCGAGCGAGCGCGACTACCGCGCGCTGGCCGACCACGCGGGCGACGTGCTGGCCCGCACCGACGAGCACGCCGTCTACCGCTACGTGTCGCCGTCCAGCGCAAGCGTCTACGGGCGCGCGCCGGAGGAGATGGTCGGCCGCCCTGTGCTGGACTTCGTGCACCCCGACGACCGGCCGGCGCAGGAACGGGCGCGCGAAGCCCTGCTCGACGGCGCCGACGAGCAGCTCGCCGAGCGCCGCATGAGCCGGGCCGACGGCAGCTGGGTGTGGGTCGAGTCGCGGCTGCAGGCGATCCGCGACGCCGACGGCCGCCTCACCGGCGTGCAGACCTCATCGCGCGACATCTCCGACCGCAAGGACGCCGAGGCGGCCAGGGCGGTCGCCGACGAGCAGTTCCGGACGCGCGTTCGACGACGCCCCGATCGGCATGGCGCTGGTGGGCATCGACGGCGCATGGCTGCGGATCAACGACGCGATGTGCGCGATCGTCGGCTACACGCGCGAGGAGCTGTACCCGCGGACCTTCCAGGACATCACGCATCCCGACGACATCGAGGCCGACTTGGAGCTCGTCCGCGAGGTGCTGACCGGCGCCCGCCGCGGCTACCAGATGGAGAAGCGCTACATCCGCCGCGACGGCAGCACCGTGTGGGCGTCGCTGTCGGTCTCGCTGGTGCGCGACACGGACGGTGAGCCGCTGCACTTCGTCTCCCACGTCCAGGACATCTCAGAGCGCAAGCGCCTAGAGGCCGAGCTCACCCGGCTGGCCAACCGCGACGACCTGACCGGGCTCTACAACCGCCGCCATTTCGAGCGCGAGCTGGCGCGGGAGCTGAAGCTGATCGAGCGCCACGGCGGCCACGCCGCCGTGCTGCTGCTCGACCTCGACGACTTCAAGGCCGTCAACGACACCCACGGGCACGCGGGCGGCGACGAGCTGCTGCGCCACGTCGCGATGGTCCTGCGCGACCGGCTGCGCGAGACCGACCTCGTGGCGCGCTTCGGCGGCGACGAGTTCGCGATCCTGCTCCGGCACACGCCGGCCGAGGCGGCCGAGCGGGTCGCCGAGCTGCTCACCGAGGAGCTCGAGCGCCGCCCGGCGACGATCGACGGCGCCGAGACGCCCGGCTACGCGAGCATCGGCGCCGCCGCGCTGCATGGCAGCGCCGACGCCGGCGAGGCGCTCCGCCTCGCCGACCAGGCGATGTACCGGCGCAAGCGCGAACGCTAGCCCTACGGCAGCGGCCTGAGCCCGCCGCCGCGCTGGCGCTCGCTGCGGTAGTCGACCTTCTCGCAGTTGCGGAACTTGTAGCCGCGCTTGCGCGACTTGGCGACGTGGTAGATGTCGCGGCCGGGCCCGCAGTCGACGAATCCGCGCCCGTAGTGGACGGAGATCGCGTCGTTGCCGGGGCCGCCGTAGATCACGTTGCGGCCGTGGGACCCGTAGATGAAGTCGTTGCCGCCGCCTCCATAGATGCGGTCGCGCTGGCTGGTGGGCTGGCCCTTGCCGTCCCAGTCGCCCCACATGACGTCGGAGCGGCCGCGGCCGTAGAGCTTGTCGGAGCCGTGATGGCCCATCAGCTGGTCGGACTTCTTGGTGCCGTCGAGCGTGCCGCCGGAGGTCGGGGCCTTGCTCGACCTTGCCGTAGATGGTCGGCCAGTTGCCGTGGTCGGCGCAGTCGTTGCACGGCTGGCCTGGGATGTGGTTGGCCAGTGCCACCGGAGCCACGAAGAGCAGGGAGAGCAGGGCCAAGATCGTCTTCTTGAGCATGTCGTCCTTCCTGGGGTGAAGGGCGGGCAGGGTCTGGCTCGTCGTACCCTATGGGTGAGTTTCCTCACCCAGGGTCAAGTCGCCGTGAAAGCGCGACGGCAGCGGTACGGGCGTCCGCGTGCAGCTTGCGGACCAGCTCTGCGGCCGGCATGTCCGAGATCAACTCATGAGCCTGTCCCGCCCACAGGTTGAGCAGCTCCGGATCTCTCGCCGTGCGCGCGTGCGCCCGGATCGGCGACGTCACGTGATGGACCGCAGGATACGCATGTGGCGCGTCGGCGTCATGGTCGCGCATGAACTCGTTGGCGATCCCGCGCGCCGTGCGCCCCGTGAACGCGCGCGTCAGCGCGGTCCGGCCGGGGCGGGCGAGCGCCTCGCGGTGGACCTCGGCCGTGCCGGCCTCCGGGCAGCGCATGAAGGCGGTGCCGATCTGCGCGGCCGCGGCGCCCGCCGCCAGCACGGCGGCGAGCCCGGCGCCGGTCGCGATGCCGCCCGTCGCGACGAGCGGCACGTCGACGGCGTCGCCGGCCAGCTGGAGCAGCGCGAGCAGGCCGTAGTCGCCCGGGTGCTCGTCGCTGAACGAGCCGCGGTGCCCGCCGGCCTCGGCGCCTTGCACGACGAGCGCGTCGGCGCCCGCCCGCGCGGCCTCGCGAGCCTCCTCGGGATCGGTGACGGTGATCCACACCGCGGTCCCGGCGGCCCGGAAGCGCTCCACGAGCTCCGCGGGCGGGCAGCCGAAGGTGAACGAGACGACCGGCACCGGGTCGGCCAGCAGTCGCTCGACCTTCTCCGCGTAGAAGTCGTCGTCGGTCCGCGGCTCGCCGGGGTCCACGCCGTGGACGGCGACGCTGCGCCGATAGGCCTCCAGCGCCGCCGGCGCCGCCTCCGTCGGGGTGAAGGCGAACACGTTGACGCCGATCGGCTGGTCGGTCAGCGCGCGGGTGGCGGCGATGTCGGCGGCCATCGCGTCGGGCGTCTTGTAGGAGGAGGCGAGGAAGCCGAGGCCGCCGGCGCCCGACACGGCGGCCGCGAGCTCGGGCGTCGAGGCGCCGCCGCCGAGCGGCGCGCCGACGATCGGCACGGCGAGGGTGTCGAGCATCAGACGGCCGCCGCGGGCTCGCCCTCGGGCTCCGATGCGGCGCCGAGCCCCGCTGCGAGCCTGGCCAGCGTGGCCACCGCCGGGTCGACGACCTCGGGCGCCGCGGTGTACGGCAGCCGCAGGTGGCGCTCGAACGTCCCGTCGACCGAGAACGACGGGCCCGGCGTGATCATCAGCCCTTCTCGCGCGGCGGCGACCGCCAGCCGCGTCGCGACAGGCGCGGGCAGGCGCGCCCACACGCTGAGCCCGCCGTGCGGGCGGCGCGCGGCCCACGCCGGCGCGTGCTCGGCCAGCGCGGCCAGCATCGCCTCGCGGCGCGGCAGCAGCAGCGCGCGGCGGGACTCCACGACCTCCTCCCAGCGCCCGAGCAGCTCCAACCCGAGCAGCTGCTCGAGGATCGGGCTCGACATGTCGACGTCGCCGCGCACGGCCGCGAGCTCGCGGATCATCCGCGGGGCGGCGCGCACCCAGCCGAGCCGCAGCCCGCCCCAGGCGGCCTTGCTCATCGAGCCGACGGTGACGACGGCGCCGCCCGGGTCGTGGGCGGCGAGCGGGCCGGGTGCGGCGGGGCCGTCGAGTGCGCAGCTCGGCGTTGGTCTCGTCGCAGATCACCACGACACCGGCGCTTGCGCACGCGCGCGACAGGGTGTCGCGCTGCGCGGCCGGCATCGTCAACCCGGTCGGATTGTGGAAGTCCGGCATCACCACGGCGAGCCGCGGCAGGGCGGCGGACAGCGAGCGCTCCCACGCCTCCAGGTCCCACCCCGAGGGAGTGAGCGGCACCGCGACCGGGCGTGCCCGCGCGCCGCGCAGCGCCGACAGGGTCCGTGGGTAGGCGGGCGCGTCGACGAGCACGCGGTCGCCCGGGGCGCACAGGAGCTTGAGCAGCAGGTGCAGCGCGTGCTGGGCGCCGGCGGTGATCAGCACCTGGTCGGCGGTGGTCGGCACGCCGCGCTCGGTGAAGCGGGCGGCGACGGCGTCACGCAGCTCCGGCAGCCCGGCGGGCGCGTACCCGAGCGACGGCGCGTGACGGGCCAGTGCAACCGCGGCGCGGGCGGCGGCCTCGCCGAGCAGCGGCTCGGGCCCGGGCAGCGAGGCGATGCTGAGGTCGGTGCCCCAGGCCGGCACGGCGCTCGGTGGCGGCGCGGCCGCGCCGTCGGGCAGCGTGAGCCAGCTCCCGGAGCCGCGGGCGCTGATCAGGAACCCGTCGGCGCGCAGCCTGTCGTAGGCACGGGAGACGGTGCCGCGGCTGACGCCCAGCTCCGGGGCCAGCGCGCGCTCGCTCGGGATGCGGGTGCGCGCGGCGAGGCGCCCGTCGACGACGAGCGAGCGCAGCGCGTCGGCCAGCGCGTGCGAGGAGCCGCCCGGGCGGCGCCAGGCGTCGCCGAGCACCTGGGAGAGAGAGGAAGGGCCGACGGTGGTGGCGCTCATGAGGCCATGAAACCGCAAGTGGCCCCATCTGTCCAGGTCCACTTGCCCCATCATGGACCCATGCTCGCCCGTCGCCTCGTGCAGCTCTACGCCGGCCTCGTCCTGTACGGGGCGAGCGCCGCGCTGATCCTGCTGTCCTCGCTGGGCAACGACCCGTGGGACGTGCTGCACCAGGGCCTGTCGCGCCAGACGGGGCTGAGCGTCGGCGCGTGGATCATCATCGCGGGCGCGCTGGTGCTGCTGCTGTGGATCCCGCTGCGCCAGCGGCCGGGGCTCGGGACGGTCAGCAACGTGATCGTCGTGGGCATCGCGCTCGACGCGACGATCGCCATCGTCGACGCTCCCGACGCGCTCGGCGCGCGGATCGTCTTCCTGGTCGCCGGCGTGCTGCTCAACGGCGTCGCGACCGGCATGTACATCGGCGCGCGCTTCGGCCCCGGGCCGCGCGACGGGCTGATGACCGGGCTCGCCGCCCGCGGGATGTCGCTGCGCGCGGTGCGCACCGGGATCGAGCTCACGGTCCTGCTCGCGGGCGCCGCGCTGGGCGGCACGGTGGGCGTCGGGACGGTCCTCTACGCCCTCGCGATCGGCCCGCTCGCGCACGTGTTCGTGCCGTGGTTCACCGTGCCCGTAGACTCCGCGCCGCCGTGGGAGAGGAGACCGCGAACGACGGGCTCGACCGGGAGCGCCTCGAGGCGTGGCTGGCGGAGCATGTCGAGGGGGCCGAGGGCCCGTTCGAGTACGAGCGCATCGCGGGCGGGCGCTCGAACCTGACCTACCGCGTCGCCGACTCCGGCGGCCGCCGCTGGATCCTGCGCCGCCCGCCGATGGGCACCACGCTGGGCTCCGCGCACGACATGGAGCGCGAGCACCGGATCCTGTCCGGCCTGGAGGGGACCGACGTGCCCGCGCCGGACCCGGTGGCCCTGTGCGAGGACGAGGACGTCACCGGCGCCGTCTTCTACGTGATGGAGCTCGTCGACGGCGAGGTCCTGCGCGACGAGGACGACGTCGAGGCCGCACTTCGACGAGGCGGGCCGCCGGCGCGTCGCCGAGTCGCTCGTCGACACGCTGGCCGCCCTGCACGCCGTCGACTTCGAGTCCGCCGGGCTCGGTGAGCTCGGCAAGCGCGACGGCTACGCCGAGCGCCAGCTCAAGCGCTGGCAGCGCCAGTGGGAGGGCTCCAAGACGCGCGAGCTGCCGGTGATGGACGAGACGCACGAGCTGCTCTCCGCCCGCGTCCCGCCTCAGCGCGACACCGCGATCGTGCACGGCGACTACCGGCTGGACAACGTCATCGTCGCCAAGTCGGGCGACGTCGCGGCAGTGGTCGACTGGGAGCTGTGCACGCTCGGCGACCCGCTCGCCGACCTCGGGCTGCTGATGGTCTACTGGGCCGAGAAGAGCGACAAGGTGATCCCGCTCACGCGCTCGCCCACGCTCGCGCCCGGCTTCCCGACCCGCGAGGAGCTGGCGGCGCGCTACGCCGAGCGCTCCGGCCGCGACATCGGCGCGCTCGACTTCTTCGTCGCCCTCGGCTACTGGAAGCTCGCGGCGATCCTCGAGGGCGTCTACGCGCGCTACTCGGCGGGCGCCTACGGCAAGACGGACGACGACTACGAGTCGTTCGGCGAGATCGTCGAGCAGCTGGCGGGCGCCGCCCACGACGCAGCAAGGCGACTGGAGTAGGCCCCGACCGAACGTCTTCGCGATCGTGCTGGCGGGTGGCGAGGGCAAGCGCCTCGCGCCGCTGACGGCCGATCGCGCCAAGCCCGCCGTGCCGTTCGGCGGCAACTACCGGCTGATCGACTTCGCGCTGTCGAACCTCATCAACGCGGGGTTCCGCAAGGTCGTGGTGCTCACGCAGTACAAGAGCCACTCGCTGGACCGCCACATCGCCACGACCTGGCGGCTGTCGCCGCTGCTCGGCTCCTACGTCACGCCGGTCCCCGCGCAGATGCGGCGCGGCCCGCACTGGTTCTCCGGCTCCGCGGACGCCATCTACCAGAACCTCAACCTCATCAACGACGAGCGGCCCGACCACGTCGCCGTCTTCGGGGCGGACCACATCTACCGCATGGACCCGCGCCAGATGATCGAGCAGCACGTCGACACCGGCGCGGCGGTCACGGTCGCGGCGCTGCGGGCGCCGATCGAGCAGGCCGATCAGTTCGGCGTCGTAGAGACGGCGAGCCCGATGGGCACACGATCCGCGCGTTCCGGGAGAAGCCCAAGGACGCCGATCGGGCTCCCGGACTCGCCGGACGAGGTGTTCGCCTCGATGGGCAACTACGTGTTCACCACCGACGCGCTGGTCGAGGCGGTCACCGCCGACGCCGCGGCCGACTCCTCGAGCCACGACATGGGCGGCAACATCGTCCCGATGCTGGTCGAGAGCGGGTCGGCGCACGTGTACGACTTCTCGCGCAACAGCGTGCCGGGGGAGACGCCGCGCGACCACGGCTACTGGCGCGACGTGGGGACGCTGGACGCGTTCTACGACGCGCACATGGACCTGATCTCGGTCCACCCGGTGTTCAACCTCTACAACCAGGAGTGGCCGATCCTCACCTGGCCGGAGCCGCTGCCGCCGGCCAAGTTCGTCTTCGATGACGAGGACCGCGTCGGCCAGGCGCTGGACTCGATGGTGTGCGCCGGGCGTGGTCATCTCGGGCGCCACGGTGCGGCGCTCGATCCTCTCCCCGGGCGTGCACGTGCACTCCTACGCGCAGGTCGACGGCTCGATCCTGATGCCGGGCGTCGACGTGGCCCGCCACGCGGTGGTGCGCAACGCGATCCTCGACAAGAACGTGCAGCGTGATGGAGGGGGCGACGATCGGCGTCGACCCCGTGCGCGACCGCGAGCGGTTCACGGTGTCCGGCGGGCGGCGTCGCGGTGGTCGGCAAGGGCGCCGTGGTCGAGCCGTGAAGGTCGCGCTGCTCACGCGCGAGTTCCCGCCGGAGGTGTACGGCGGCGCGGGCGTGCACGTGGAGTACCTGGCGCGCGAGCTGCGCGCCTTCGACGAGTTGACGGTGCACGCGTGGGGCGAGGACCGCGACGGCGTGGTCGGCCATCGCGCGTGGGACGCGCTGGACGGCGACGCCCCGCACCTGGCCGCGCTGCGCGCGATGTCGATCGACCTCTCGATGGCGGCCGGCGTCTCGGACGCCGAGCTCGTGCACTCGCACACCTGGTACGCGAACTTCGCCGGGCACCTGGCCAAGCTCACGTACGGCATCCCGCACGTGGCCACCGATCCACTCGCTGGAGCCGATGCGCCCGTGGAAGGCCGAGCAGCTCGGCGGCGGCTACCAGCTGTCGCTGTTCTGCGAGCGCACCGGGCTGGAGTCCGCCGACGCGATCGTCGCCGTCTCGGAGGGCATGCGCCGCGACGTCGTGGCCGCCTACCCGGCCGTCGACCCCGAGCGCGTGCACGTGATCTACAACGGCATCGACGCGGAGGAGTACGCGCCCGATCCCGGCACCGAGGTGCTCGAGCGCCACGGCGTCGATCCCGGCGGGCCGTACGTGATCTTCGTGGGGCGGATCACGCGCCAGAAGGGCGTGCCGTACCTGGTCGAGGCGGCGCTTGGAGCTGGATCCGCGCCGCGCAGCTCGTGCTGTGCGCGGGCGCGCCGGACACGCCGGAGATCGCCGAGCAGGTGCGCATGGGCGTCGACCGCCTGCGGGTGGAGCGCGGCAACGTGATCTGGATCGAGGAGATGCTCCCCAAGCGGGACGTCATCCAGCTGCTCAGCCACGCGACGGTGTTCGCCTGCCCGTCGATCTACGAGCCGCTGGGGATCGTCAACCTCGAGGCGATGGCCTGCGAGACGGCGGTCGTGGCGAGCGCGGTGGGCGGGATCGTCGAGGTCGTCGTCGACGGCGAGACCGGGCTGCTGGTGCCGGCCGACATCGACGAGGCGTCGCTCGTGCCGCGCGACCCGGAGGCGTTCGTGCGCGGGCTGGCCGACGGCCTCAACGCGCTGGTCGGCGACCCGGAGCGGGCGGCCGGGATGGGCAGGGCAGGACGGAAGCGGGCGGTGGAGAAGTTCGCGTGGCCGGCGATCGCGCAGCAGACGTCGGAGCTGTACCACGCCCTCTGAGGTGCGTGCGGTGATACGGCGTCTGCCTTCGGGGGTACGGCGCAGGGCGGGAGCTAAGTGGAGGATCTGATGAGAAGCAGGGGCCTGGCACTGACCGCGGCGATCGCGGCGATGGCGTTCGCCGGATGCGGTGACGACGGGGGCGACTCCAGCGGCGGCGGAGGCGGCGGCGGAGGCGACGGCGCGACCGCGAACGCCAAGAAGATCGACGTCGGACTCGATGAAGGGCGCCAAGGGCACCGTCACGTACTGCACCGGCAAGGACACGACGGGCGAGACCAAGGAGTGGCGCCGCCGCTTCAACGAGAAGTACAAGTCGCAGGGCCTCGAGGCCAAGGTCGTCGAGTTCCCGGCCTCGGCCGACGAGCAGCGCACCCAGTTCGTCCAGCGCCAGGAGTCCAAGTCCGCGGACTGCGACGTCTTCCGCTCCGACGTGATCTGGACCGCCGAGTTCGCGTCGCAGGGCTGGCTGTACGACCTCACGCCCTACGTGGAGTCGATCAAGGAGCGCTTCATCCCGGCCCCGCTCGAGACGGCCACGTACGAGGGCAAGATCTGGGGCTCGCCGCAGTACACGAACTCCGCCTTCATCTACTACCGGACCGACAAGGTCGACCAGGTGCCGGCCACCTGGCAGGACGTCTACAAGCAGGCGGGTCGAGTCGGGCGGCATCGTCTTCCAGGGCGCGGCCTACGAGGGCCTGACCTGCGACTGGCTGGAGCTGGCGTTCGCGGCCGGCGGGTCCGTGCTCTCCGAGGACGGCAAGAAGGCCACGATCGACTCGGCGGAGAACATCGAGGCGACGAAGCTGATGGCAAGCGCGATCAAGGACGGCGCCGCGCCGAAGGCCGTCACGACCTACATGGAGCCGGAGTCGCTCGCCGCATGGCAGACGGGCAAGTACGCGTTCATGCGCAACTGGCCGTACGCCTACGCGCTCAGCCAGGACACGGCCAAGCTCAAGGGCAAGTTCAAGGTCGCGCCGCTGCCCGAGTGGGAGGGCGCCGGCACCGCGGGCATCCTCGGCGGCGCCAACAGCGTGATCTCGACCTACTCGAAGAACCCGGGCGGCGCGCTGGCGCTGGTCGACTACCTCTCCTCGGAGGAGTGGCAGACGATCCTGCTGTCCAAGTACTCGGTGCCGTCGCCGCTGGCGGCGACCTACGACCAGCCCGAGGTCCAGAAGGCGATCCCGTTCTACAAGGAGCTGAAGGCCGGCATCGAGCAGGCCAAGGCCCGCCCGGTGTCGCCGGTCTATCCGCAGATCTCGCAGGCGATCTACAAGAACGTCAACCGAGCGATCTCCGGCCAGACCTCGGCCGAGGACGCGATGAAGCAGGCCCAGAGCGACATCGAGAAGGCGCTGGCAACGTTCTGACGCGCGCCCGATGGTGGGAGCGGGGGGTCGTCTACCAGATCTACCCCCGCTCCTTTCAGGACACGGACGGCGACGGTGTCGGTGACCTCCGGGGGGTCGCCGACCGTCTGCCGCATGTCGCGCGCCTCGGCGCGGACGCGGTCTGGCTGACGCCGGTCTACGCGTCGCCGATGCGCGACTTCGGCTACGACATCTCCGACCACTGCGCGATCGACCCGTCGTTCGGGACGCTGGACGACTTCGACGCGCTGGTGGAGCGGGCGCACTCGCTCGGGCTGAAGGTGATCCTGGACTTCGTCCCCAACCACACCTCGGACCTGCACCCGTGGTTCGTGGAGTCGCGCTCCTCGCGCGAGTCGCCGAAGCGCGACTGGTACATCTGGCGCGACGGGAACCCGCCCAACAACTGGATCAGCGTGTTCGGCGGGCGGGCGTGGACCTGGGACGAGGCGACCGGGCAGAGCTACTACCACGCGTACCTGGCCGAGCAGCCGGATCTCAACTGGCGCAACCCGGAGGTCCGCGAGGCGATGTTCGCGGTGCTGCGCTTCTGGATCGAGCGGGGCGTCGACGGGTTCCGCGTGGACGCGATGCGGCAGGTGCTCAAGGACCTCTCGCTGCGCGACAACCCCGCGACGCCGGGCTGGGACGGGCCGCCGGACGTCTACGCCGCGCTGCAGCCGCAGTTCACGACCGACCTCGACGAGGTGCAGGAGGTCGTCGCCGCGATCCGCGCCGAGATCGGCGACGAGCATCTGTTCATGGCCGAGGTGACCGCGCCGGTCGAGCGGCTCGTGCGCTACTACGGCGCCGACGGCGAGGGCGCGCACCTGCCGTTCAACTTCCACCTGATCTTCTCCGACTGGAACGCGGCCGCGGTGGCGGATCTGATCGAGCGCTACGAGGCGGCGCTGCCGCCGGGCGCGTGGCCGAACTGGGTGCTCGGCAACCACGACCAGCCGCGCGTCGCCTCGCGCGTCGGGCCCGGCCAGGCGCGCGCCGCCGCGATGCTCCTGCTGACGCTGCGCGGCACGCCGACGCTGTACAACGGCGACGAGATCGGCATGGAGGACGTCGCCGTGCCGGCCGAGCGCGTCGTCGACCCCGACGGGCGCGACCCCGAGCGGTCGCCGATGCGCTGGACGGACGAGCCCGGCGCGGGGTTCACCTCCGGCGAGCCGTGGCTCCCGCTCGGCGACCTCGCGGTCAACGTCGCCGCGCAGGAGGCCGACCCGCGCTCGATGCTCGCGCTGCACCGCGCGCTGCTGGCGCTGCGCCGCTCGCGCGACGACCTGCTGACGGGCGCCTACGAGACCCTGGTCGCCGACGGCGTGCTCGCCTACCGCCGCGGCGGGTCGACCGATCGTCGCCCTGAACCTCACCGCCGAGACCCGGACCGTCGGGCTGTCGGGGCGCGTCCTCCTCGACACCGGCCTGGCGCGCGCGGGCGAGTCCGTGACGGAGCTCTCCCTGGCGCCGGGCGAGGGCGTCATCCTGGACGCATGAAGGTCGCCACGCACCCAGGGAACTTCCACGCCGACGACGTGTTCGCCGTCGCCGTGCTCCAGCTCGCGCACGGGCCGCTCGAGGTCGTCCGCACGCGCGACGCGGAGGCGCAGGCGGCCGCCGATGTCCGCGTCGACGTCGGCGGGCAGTCGGACGCCGCGACGGGCGACTTCGACCACCACCAGAAGGGCGGGGCGGGCGAGCGCGAGAACGGCATCCGCTACGCGAGCTTCGGCCTGGTCTGGCGCGAGTACGGCGAGCGCGCTCGCCGGCGGCGCCGAGCAGGCGGCCGTCATCGACCAGATGCTCGTGCAGGGCGTCGACGCCAACGACACGGGCCAGACGATCACCGAGGCGCTCGTCGAGGACGTGTCGCCCATGACCGTCTCCGGCGTCATCGGCGCGCTCAATTCACGCTGGGACGACGATCTCACCCAGGCCGAGGAGGACGCCCGGTTCGCCGAAGCGGTCGAGCTCGCCGCCGGCATCCTGCGGCGCGAGATCGAGGGCACGGCCGCGATCTGGCGCGCCCGCTCGCTCGTCGAGGCCGCGGTCGGCCGCGCCGGCGACCCGCGCGTGATCGAGCTCGAGTCGAACATGCCCTGGCGCGAGACCGTCATCCGCACCGCGCCGGACGCGCTGTTCGTCATGTACCCGAAGTCCGACGGCTGGGGCTCCCAGGCGGTGCCCGAGGAGCTCGGCTCCTTCGACAACCGCCGCGACTTCCCGGCCGACTGGCGCGGGCGCAGCGGCCCCGACCTCGTCGAGGCCACCGGCGTCGCCGACGCGGTCTTCTGCCACCCGGCGGGCTTCTACGCCTCCGCCGGCTCCCGCGAGGGCATCGAGGCCCTCATCGCCAAGGCGCTCGAATAGCTCGCGCGGCCGGTGGGTAGGCGAAAACCATGGCATTCAGACGACAGAAGAGCCGCAAGACCAAGATCACCGACTTCCTGACGGCGTACCTGAAGCTCGCCGCCGCCCGTAAGACGGCCAAGGGCGCCGCCAAGGCGAGCAAGAAGGCCGCCAAGGGCACGGTCGCCTACAAGGTGGCCAAGAAGACCCCGGTCGTCCGGGCGATCCCCGTGGTCGCCGGTGCGGGCGTGGCCGCCGGAGCCGCCGCCGTCGCTGCGAAGAAGATGCGCAGCGACGACGAGCAGAAGACGCCGACTCCGCCGAAAGCCTATCGACGATCCGCGCGGATCGCTCCGATCGCAGAAGCCAGCCGCGCGCCTTCCAGGCGCGCGGCGATCTTCTGCATCGCCACGTCGCGCGCGAAGTCCGGCGAGCCGTGCTTGGGCTTCTCGTCGCGGCTGAACGGTGAGAACCCGCAGTCGTCGGTCGCGCCCAGGCGCTCGACCGGGATGTGCTTCGCGGCGGCCAGCAGGTCGTCGCGCACCTGCTCGGCGGTCTCGACCTCCGGCGTCAGCGGGTTGATGACGCCCACGAAGCAGACCTGCGGCACGCCGTTCGCGTCCTCGCGCGAGTACTGCCCGCAGAGCTTGTAGACGTTCTCCTTGTCGTCCTCGCTCGCGCACTGGATCAGGAAGTAGCCCGCGTTGAGCTGGAACATCTTCGAGAGCAGCTTCTCGTAGGGCACGTCCTTGGAGTGCACCGAGTCCATGTCGCCGCCCGGGCACGTGTGGATGCCGATGTTCCGCCGCTCCTCGGGCGAGAAGCGGTCGATCACGCGGTTGTTGAGGTCGATGAACTCCTGGAGCATGTCCTTGCCGGTCCAGGGGTTGCGCGCGTCGTTCTTGTTCGCGAGCCGCCCCTCGGTGAAGTCGATCGACACGCGCACCGCGCCGGCCGCGAACGTCTGGCGGATGTCCTTCTCGACCTCGTCGCACAGGTCGGAGAGGAACTGCTCGCGCGAGTAGCCCTCGATCTCGCCCTCCAGCGGATAGAGCAGCATCAGCATCGAAGGCGCGATCACCGCCTGCTTGACCGGGTGCGACGCGATCGCCCTGTTCTTCTCGACGAACTCCGAGGCGAAGGTCTTGTACCGGAACGGGCCGCCCGTGAGGCGCGGGAGCTGGCGGTGGTGGCCGTCGTCGAAGATGGCGAAGAACTGCCCGTCCCCGGCCAGGTTGTCGGCCAGCCCCGTGCCCGCGAGGGTGTCGGTGATCGGGTAGGTGGCGAAGCTCGACTCGCGCTGCTCGCCGTCGGTCACCACGTCCTGCCCGGTCTCCTCGAGCCGGCGGATCGAGTCCTCGGCGGCCGCGTCCTGCTCGGACTTGAGGTCCTCCCAGCCGATCTGCCCGTCGTCGTACGCCTGGTACGCCTCCTGCAGCTTCATCGGACGCGGCAGCGAACCGACCAGCTCGGTGGGGATGGGCATGCGTGACTCCTCGCCTTGGGTGCCTCGCCACCATACTCGTGCGCCATGTCCCAGTCCGAATGGTGGCGCTCCGCCGTCGTGTACCAGATCTACCCCCGGTCCTTCGCCGACTCCGACGGGGACGGCATCGGCGACCTGGGCGGGATCGCCGACAGGCTCGACTACCTCGAGCAGCTCGGCGTGGACGTACTGTGGCTGTCGCCGATCTACCCGTCGCCGCAGGACGACAACGGCTACGACATCAGCGACTACCGCGACATCGACCCGGTGTTCGGCTCGCTGGAGGGCTTCGACCACCTCCTCCAGCTGGTCCACGAGCGCGGCATGAAGCTCGTGATGGACCTCGTCGTCAACCACACCTCCGACGAGCACCCGTGGTTCGTCGAGAGCCGCTCCTCGCGCGAGAACCCCAAGCGCGACTGGTACTGGTGGCGCGACGAGCCCAACAACTGGACCTCCGCGTTCTCCGGCTCGGCGTGGGACCTCGACGAGCAGACCGGCCAGTACTACCTGCACCTGTTCAGCCGCAAGCAGCCCGACCTCAACTGGGAGAACCCGGAGGTCCGCGAGGCGGTCTACGAGATGATGCGCTGGTGGCTGGACCGTGGGGTGGACGGCTTCCGCATGGACGTCATCAACTTCATCTCCAAGCCCGTGGGCCTGCCCGACGGCGCGCCGGACTCACGCTGGCCGATCGGGCGCGACGCCTACATCTGCGGCCCCCGCATCCACGAGTTCCTGCAGGAGATGCACCGCGAGGTCTTCGACGGCCGCGACGGCCTGCTGACCGTCGGCGAGATGCCCGGCGTGACCGTCGAGGAGGCGCAGCAGTTCACCGACCCCGCCAGCCGCGAGGTCGACATGGTGTTCCAGTTCGAGCACGTGAACATCGACCAGACGCGGCTCCAAGTGGAACTGGCACCCGCTGGACC
The DNA here is from genome assembly GCA_963723395.1 of uncultured Solirubrobacteraceae bacterium. GTDB lineage: Bacteria > Actinomycetota > Thermoleophilia > Solirubrobacterales > Solirubrobacteraceae > DATFQI01. The sequence goes on from CAVRQL010000023.1 coordinate 629,099, forward strand.
TGCGCGACCTCAAGCACTCGCTCGGGCGCTGGCAGGAGGGGCTCGCCGAACGCGGGTGGAACTCTCTGTACTGGAACAACCACGACCAGCCGCGGATCGTCTCCCGCTGGGGCGACGACGGCGAGCACCGCGTCGCCGCCGCCAAGCTCCTCGGGACCGTCCTGCACCTGCACCGCGGGACGCCGTACGTCTACCAGGGCGAGGAGCTCGGGATGACGAACGTGCCGTTCGAGAGCATCGACGACTTCCGCGACATCGAGGCGCTCAACCACCACGCGGAGGTCGGCGACGAGGCGCTGCCCGGGCTGCGCCGCATGGGGCGCGACAACGCGCGCACGCCGATGCAGTGGGACGCCTCCGAGCACGCCGGCTTCACGACCGGCGAGCCGTGGATCGCGGTCAACCCCAACCACACGGAGATCAACGCCGAGGCGGCGGTCGCCGACCCCGGCAGCGTCTTCCACCACTACCGCCGGCTGATCGAGTTCCGCCACGAGGAGCCCGCCGTCGCCGAGGGCGACTTCACGATGCTGCTGCCGGACGACGAGCGGGTCTACGCGTTCACGCGCCGCCTCGGCGACACCGAGCTGCTCGTGACGGCGAACTTCTCCGCCGACACCGTCACGCCCGACCTCCCCGGCGAGTGGGCCGAGGCCGAGGTCGCGATCGGCGACCCCGGCGACGGCCTGTCGCTCGGCCCGTGGGAGGCGCGGGTGTACCGCCGCTAGCGGACCTCGCCGCGGGTGATCCGCAGCAGCCCGATCGCCATCGGCACCAGGAACCACAGCGCCACCGAGGTGCCGAGCTTCGCCCACTCGTCACCGGTCATCGAGTGCTCGAGGTTCGTCGTGGTCGAGGCGATGTCGACCCACTCGAACGGGTCGCGCAGGAACGGGATGATGCTCAGGAACGCGAACCCGATCGGCAGCGCGAAGTTGCCGACGATGGCGGGCGCGGAGGCCAGGATCGCGGCGCCGAGCGCAAGGCCCAGCAGCAGCGAGATCACGAGCGAGAGCACGGTCTGGCCGAAGATCTCGCCGCTCATCTCCCAGCTCGAGCCGGCGATCGCCGTGCCGACCGCGGCCACCGCAAGGCAGGCCGCGACCGCGAGCAGCGCGAGCACCAGGCCGGCCAGGAACTTGGCGGCGATCACGCGCGTCCGGTGCGGGACGAGCGCGAACGTGTTCATCGCGGTGCGCTGCGACCACTCGGAGGTGATCAGCAGGATGCCGATGATCGGGAGCAGCAGCGTGGAGGGCGCGACCGCCAGGGAGAACAGCGCCTCGAACGTCTGGTCGCCCGTCTCGCCGAACCCGAGCACGAGCCCCACGGCGGCGACGGTGAGCAGCACGATGGTGATCTGCAGCCAGAAGCCCGCTCGCGTGTCGGTCATCTTGCGCAGCTCGACCCACGTGAGCCGCGCGATTCCGGGTCGGGAGTTCATGCGATCGCCTCCTCGGTGGCGGTGAGCTCGAAGAACAGCTGCTCGAGGCCCGCGCCCTCGGCGGGCTCGAGGCGGGTGAGGGCCACGCGGCCGTCACGCGCCGCGATGCCGACCGCCTCGGGCTCGGCGTCCACGATGTAGCCGCCGTCGGCGGCGGGAACGGCGGTCAGCTCCGCGGCGGCGAGCGCGCCGGCCAGCGCGTCCTCGTCGGTCGGCGCGCACGAGCGTCCCGGTGGCGGCCAGCAGCTCCTCGCGGGCGCCCTGCGCCGCGATCCGCCCGCCGCCGATGATCACCAGCTGGTCGGCGACCGCCTCGACCTCGGCGAGCAGGTGGGAGGAGAGCAGCACGGTGCCGCCGCGGTCGGCGAAGTCGCGCAGCAGGCCGCGCATCCAGCGCATGCCCTCCGGGTCGAGCCCGTTGGCGGGCTCGTCGAGGATCAGCACCTCCGGCTCGCCGATCAGCGCGTGGGCGATGCCCAGCCGCTGGCGCATGCCGAGCGAGTACTGGCGCACGCGCTTGCGCCCGGCGCCCTTGTCGAGCCCGACGAGCCGCAGCAGCTCGTCGGCGCGATGCTGCGGCGCGCCCATCAGCTGGGCCGAGAGCGCGAGCACCTCGCGGCCGCGGCGTCCGGGGTGCTGGGCGGAGGCGTCGAGCAGGACGCCGACGCGGCGCCCGGGGTTGGGGAGCGCCCCGTACGGGCCGCCCAGCACTTCTGAATGCCCGGCGTGCGGCTCCGAGAGCCCGCAGATCATCCGCAACGTGGTGGTCTTGCCGGCCCCGTTGGGGCCGAGGAACCCGGTCACCGTGCCGGGCTCGCAGCGGAACGAGACGTCGGAGACCACCGTCCGCCCGCCGAGCCGCTTCGTGAGTCCTTGCGCTTCGATCATGGCCACAGCTTCGGCGTTCCGGCGGCGTCCGGCCACGGCCGCCGGTCGAAGGAGGCATCGACTTCGGTAGGGGGTGGCGGGCCGTTCGCGGACGTACGCTTCGTCGGCGATGGCCCAGACCCAGGAGAGCGTCGCGCAGTGGACCAGCCCGCTGCTGCCCGCCGAGCTGCGCGAGCCGCGCGGCCGCGGGCGCTCGGCGCGCGACTGGCTGGTGGACGCGACGATGGTGGTGATCGCGCTGATCATCAGCTCGTTGGTGCTCGCCGAGAGCTGGGACGAGCACGGCGACCTGGCCAAGGTCGCTGACATCCTGGTCGGGCTGATCGGGCTGGTGTCGCTGTGGTGGCGACGCCGGCATCCGGTCGCCGTCGGCTATCTCACGGGCGTCCTGTCGATCGGCTCGGCCTTCGCCTCCGGACCGGCGGTGATCGGGCTGTTCAACGCCGCGATCCGCGCCCCGCGGTCGGCGCTGGCGGGGATGGTCGCGGTCGGCGATGGTCGGGAACTTCGTGTACCCGCTCATCTACGACAGCCCCGACCCGTACCTGCTGAACATCATCCTCGGCGTCCTGGTCATCGTGGTGGTGATCGGCTGGGGGCTGTTCGTGCGGGCGCGCCGCGAGCTGATCCACTCGCTGCGCGAGCGCGCCGAGCGCGCCGAGTCCGAGCAGCGCCTGAGGCTCGAGCAGGCGCGCGAGGCGGAGCGCCGCCGGATCGCGCGCGAGATGCACGACGTGCTCGCCCACCGGGTGACGCTGCTCTCCCTGCACGCCGGCGCGCTCGAGTTCCGCCCGGACGCGTCGCCCGAGGAGATCGCCGAGGCGGCAGGCGTGATCCGCGAGTCCGCCCACACCGCGCTGAAGGAGCTGCGCGAGGTGATCGGCGTGCTGCGCGACGGCTCCGAGGAGGGCACCGAGCGCCCGCAGCCGACGCTGCGCGACATCCCCGCGCTGGTCGAGGAGTCGCGCGCGGCGGGGATGAAGGTCGAGTCCCGGATCGACGAGAACGGCGACGTCCCCGACGGCGTCGGCCGCACCGCCTACCGGATCGTGCAGGAGGGGCTGACCAACGCCCGCAAGCACGCGCCGGGCGCCGCGGTCGCGGTGGCGATCGGCGCCGAGCCCGGCCCGCGGCTGGCCGTCGAGATCACGAGCCGCGGCGCCCTCCACCCGCCGCCGCCCCCGCCCGGCGCGGGGACGGGGCTGATCGGCCTCGCCGAGCGCGTCGCCCTGGCGGGCGGCGAGCTCCAGCACGGGCGCACCGAGGCCGGCGACTTCTACCTGCGAGCGGAGCTGCCGTGGTCCGCGTCCTGATCGTCGACGACGACGCGCTCGTGCGCTCCGGCCTGCGGATGATGCTGGCCGGCGCCGAGACCATCGAGGTGGTGGGGGAGGCGGCGGACGGGCGCGAGGTGCTCCCGGAGCTGGACCGCCACCGCCCGGACGTCCTGCTGATGGACATCCGCATGCCGCAGCTCGACGGCATCGCCGCCACCCGGCTGGTGCGCGCGCAGCCCGACCCGCCGGCCGTGCTGGTGCTCACGACCTTCGACGCCGACGAGCTGGTCCTGCGCGCGCTGCGCGCGGGCGCCGCCGGCTTCCTGCTCAAGGACACGCCGCCGGCCGAGATCGTGCGCGCGATCGAGCTCGTGCACGCGGGCGACGGGATGCTCTCGCCGGCCGTCACCCGGCGCCTGATCGACCTCGTGGCGGGCGACGGCGGCGCCTCGGAGCGCCGCGAGCGCGCCGGCGAGGCCCTCGCCGCCCTCAGCGCCCGCGAGCACGAGGTCGCGATGGCGGTCGGCCGCGGCGCCTCGAACGCCGAGATCGCCTCCGAGCTGCACATGAGCGTGGCCACCGTGAAGGCGCACGTCTCACGGCTGCTGGCGAAGCTCGGCGTCGAGAACCGCGTCCAGGTCGCCCTGCTCGTGCAGGACGCCGCCGCCTAGCTCCGCCGGCCTAGCTCCGCCGGCTGGCGCGCTTGGCGCGCGCTTCATCGCGGTGCGGTTGAACGGCGGGCACGTGGGGGAGGGGTGTTCCGGCGTGGTCGGCCGGGGTGGGCCGTATTAGGGTCGTGTGACGACCCCTATACCAGCCCAGCCCCCGCGACGCCGGCCCCTACCCTCCCCACCCAGCCGCCGTTCGCCGTAACGTCACAGGCCACGCCCCCGGCCGGCCCCCGCACACGGCCGCCTAGCGGAGCTCGGCGAGCGCGGCGGCGACGCGCTTGTCGCGCGTCTCCGGGCGCTTGGCCTCGGCGATCCCGCGCGCGATCTCCTTCCGGCGCGTGTAGGAGAGGGCGTCGAACGCCGCGCGCGCGGCGTCGTCGTCCGCGAGCGCCTCGGCCAGCGGCGCCGGCAGCGTCGACCTCGCGCGGCTGGTCGTCGAGCGCGATCTCGACGTCGACCACGTCGCCGGGCGCCACGCCGGCCGCCTCGCGCACGGCGCGGCTGAAGCCGATCAGCGACTCGCCGCCCATCCGGCCGATGCGGCCGCGGAACGTGTGGCCGTTGACGGTCACGCGCACCGGCGGCGTCTTCGCGCCGCCGCCGACCACGGCCACCTGCGCGTCGTCGAGGATCACCGCGGCGGCGGGCCCGCGCGGCTCCAGCGTCGTCCGCAGCGTGAGGGCGTCGGGTTGCAGGCACATGTCAGACGCCGTGGATCTGGCCGATGCGCAGCTTGTTGCCGAACGGGTCGCGGATGCCGAAGTCGATCCCGTAGGGCTTCTCCGAGGGCTCGTCGGTGATGTCGACGCCGGCCGCGGCGAGCCGCTCGTGCTCGGCGCGGGCGTCCGTGCAGGTGAGGCCGATCCAGCCTCCCGCGGCGCCCTTGGTGAGCAGCTCGGCGACCTGGGCGCCGGTGGCGTCGTCCATCGACGGCGGGCCCGGGCGCTCGAGCAGGATGGTGCGGCTGCGGTCGCCCGGCACGCAGACGGTCAGCCAGCGCATGAAGCCCAGGTCGGCGTCCGTGTGGACCTCGAGGCCCAGCGTGTTGACGTAGAAGTCGAGCGCCTGGTCCTGGTCGAGGACGAAGATCGAGGAGGAGTGGATGGAGTTCATGGCGGCGAAGTTACGTGCGCCGTGGCGGGCCCGCTGTTCCGAAACTGCTCGGTCGCATCCACGCCTTCTCGAAGCACGTCGGGACGCCGTCGGGAACCGGTCCGCGCGTGCGGAACGCCGACGGCGACTCGCCGACGATCTCGCGGAACGTCCGGCTGAAGGTGGCGAAGCTGGTGAAGCCGACGTCGAGGCAGATCTCGCTCACCGAGTCCTCGGTGGTGCGCAGCAGGCTCATCGCCCGCTCGATGCGCCGGCGCTGCAGGTAGCGGTGCGGCGTCTCGCCGAACGTGTCCTTGAAGGTGCGGATGAAGTGCGCCTCCGACACGTAGGCGATGCGCGCGAGCGCGGGGATGTCGAGCGGCTTCGCCGAGTCGCGGTCGATCGCGTCGCGTACCCGGAGCATCCGGCGGTTCGTGTCCAGTCGCGGGTCCACCAGGGGCTAACCGTACCCCCGTATGCCGGATGGCCGTGCTGCGTCGCGCTCCCGGAGAGGAGCAGGATCACCGTATGGCTTCGATCTTCACCCGTCCCCGTCCCCAGGTGGTCAGCGCAGGCGCCGAGCTCATCTTCGAGACGCTCTACGAGTCCGACGTCCCGACGCGCCGCGTGCGCGACGCGCAGGACACGATGATGCGCGTGGTCGACGGCCTGGTGCGGCTGACCGTGGGTGGCGACGAGCGGCTGATGGGCCCCGGCGACGAGGCGATCGTCCCGGCCGGCGAGGCGCATCGCGTCTCCAGCGCCTGCCAGCGCGCGCTCGTGATCGTGGGGTTCAGGAACCCGCGACGAGCTGAGCGAGTCGACCAGGCCGTACCAGCCGAAGCGCAGGCGCTCGATCGGCCAGCCCAGGCCGCGGCGCTGCATGACGAACGAGCCGGGTGAGAGCGTGGCCAGCAGCGACCAGGCGGTGAACGCCGGGTCCAGGTGCGGGCACGCCTCGCGCAGCAGGATGCCGAGGTGCGTCGCGTACAGCGAGAGCGGGCCGCGGCCGTCCATGTCCGAGGTGCTGGCGGCGACCAGCAGGTCGGCGTGGGTCTCCATCAGGTCCAGATAGCCGTCGCCGAACGCGCGCAGGCGCTCGGAGGCCGGGGCGCCCGGGCCGAGCGGCGGCGGGCCGGAGATCAGCGCGTTCTGGAAGTCGCGCGTGTGCTCGTCGAGCAGCGCCAGCACCAGGCCGGTGCGGTCGCCGAAGCGGCGGTACAGCGTGCCGGTGCCGACGCCGGCCTTGCAGGCCACGTCCTCCATCGACACGTGCGCGATCCCCTTCTCGTCGACGAGCCCTGACGCCGCCTCCAGGATGCGGAGGCGGTTGCGGGCGGCGTCGGCGCGCTCCTTCGGGGCGTCGCCGCCGAAGACGGGGAGATCGGGCACGACGCCGATCATGCCGATGTCTCTACCGGCGCGCGAGCCTCCCTGCAGAGATCGCCGACCAGGTCGCCCAGGCGGGCGGTCAGCTCGGGATCGGCGAGCGAGCCGTCGTCGTTGAACGCGCCGTCGGCCATTCCGACCGGCAGCTCGGACTCGAGCACGTGCGCGCCGCTGGCCTTGAGCACCTTGCGCACCTCGGCCTGAGCCCACACCGCGCCGAAGAGGCCGGTGCTGGCGCCGACAACGGCGGCCGGCTTGGCCTTGAGCACGTTGTCGGGGAACGGGCGCGACGCCCAGTCGAGGGCGTTCTTGAGCCCGCCGGGGAGGGAGGCGTTGTACTCGGGCGTGGCGATCAGGAGCGCGTCCGCGTCCGTGATGGCGTCCAGGAACTCCTGCACGATCTCGGGCGGGTCGTTCTCGAGGTCTTCATCGAAGATGGGCAGGCCACCGAGGCCGTCCCACTCCACCAGCTCCACCTCGGGCGACAGGGTGTTCCCTGCCGCCGCGAGGAGTCGCCGGTTGTGGGAGCCCCGGCGCACGCTGCCTGCGATGCCGAGGATCCGCATCGTCGTGGCCTCTACGCCTGCTCGACGAGCGAGAGCTCGACGGTCAGCGTGACCTCGTTGTTGAGCACGTTGCCGCCGGAGGGCAGCGGCATGTTCCAGTTCATCTCGTACTCGGTGCGGTCGATCTGCGCCTCGAGGTTGAGGTGGCCGCGGTTGGCGCCGAAGGCGTCGTTGGCGGGGGCGACCCAGGTGCCGGCGGCGGAGACGGGGCGGGAGATGCCCTTGATGGTCAGCTCGCCCTCGATCTTGGCGGTGCCGTCGTCGTTGAGCTCGACGTCGTTGGAGGAGAACGTCACCTCGGGGTGGTTCTCGACATCGAAGAACTCGGCGCCGAGGACGTGGGCGCGGAACTGCTCGGGCGTGCGGATCGAGATGGACTCGACCTTCGCGGTGCCCTCGAGGCGGCCGTCGGTCAGCGTCGCGGCGACCTCGTCGAGCGTGCCCTTGAAGAGCGAGACGCCCTGGTAGCGGACGGCGAAGCCGAAGTTGGAGTGGACAGGATCGGCGGTGTAGGTGCCGGCAAGCTTCGTGGCGGTGGTCATTGCTGTGGTTCCCCCTTGTGGAGTCTGGTAACCGGAGGGCCTTCCGGTTATGCTCCAGCAGTGTAGCGCATCTATTTGCGGATGCAACTACCTTGATGAGAGAGCCGCTCGCAGTGCCGCTCCCACCTCCCCGATGGCCTGGCGCGAGGCGCCGGCGGCCGCCAGCCAGCGCCAGAAGCCGTGCACCGTGCCGGGGTACCGGCGCAGGGTCGCGCGGGTGCCCGCGGCGTTGAGGGCCTGCGCGTACGCCTCGCCCTCGTCGCGCAGGACGTCGCACGCGGCGGTGGCGACGAACGCGGGCGGGAGGCCGGCGAGGTCGCCGCGGAGGGGAGAGGCGTCCGGATTGCTGCCGTCGGCGCCGTCCAGGTACATGTCCCAGTAGCGCTCCATCGCCGCGCGCGAGAAGCCGAACCCGGTCGCGAACTCGTGCGAGGACGGCGTGTCGAACGCCGCGTCGAGACCGGGTAGACGAGCGCCTGCGCGGTGACGCGGTCCTTCAGGCGCCGCGCGGCGACGGCGGCGAGGTTGGCGCCGGCGCTGTCGCCCGCCACGGCGACTCGCGGCGTGCGGTCGGCCAGCCACTCGACCGCCGCGACGGCCTCGTCGACCGGCACGGGGAACGGGTGCTCGGGCGCGAGCCGGTAGTCGACCGAGACGACGGTCGCTCCCGACGCCTCGGCGAGCGCTCGGGCGACGGGGTCGAACGAGGCGACCGAGCCGACCACCCAGCCGCCGCCGTGGAAGTAGGCGATGGTGGACGAGGGCTCGGCCTCGGCCGGCGTGTACTCGCGCATCGCCAACGGCCCGTGCGGCCCGTCGATCACGAGATCGCGGATCGCCGCCATCTCGGGACCCGGGCCGGCGAGCTTGGCGGCCTCGCGCTCGTGGCGTGCTCGCTGGCGTTCGACCGGCAGCTCGTGGGCCGGCGGGCCGCCCACGGCCTCCCCGGCCTCGACCACCGCGAGCACGTCGGGGGAGAGCAACCGCTCGCGAGACGGTATCTGTACAAAACCGATCGACATTGACTAGAATGTACACCAGAGCCGCCCGCCGGCACCCTCCTCGGCCGGCGGGTGGCTTGCCTTCTTCAGGCGGCGCGCAGCTCGAGCGTGACGCCGGCGGCCCGCAGGCGCTCGGCGAGCACGTCGCCCATCGCCGTGGCCGGCGTGAGGACGCCGCCCTCGCCCGGCAGCTCGTCGAGGCCCAGGCACAGCGCGCTCTGGCCGAACATCACGGCGGTCGCGGCGTAGCCCGGGTCGCCCTTGGCGGCGACGCGCGCGCGGAGCTTGCGTCCGCTCTCCGTGCGCGCGTGGATGTCGACCTTGAAGAAGCCGTTCTCGCGCGTCTTCTCGCTCGGGCCCTCGCCGGGGGCGGGGAGCACCTTGTCGAGCACCTTGCGGGTGGGGCCGAACGAGAGGCCGGCGACGAGCCCGCCGAGCCCGGCGGTGACCGCGGCGCCCACGACCGGGTTGGCGGCCATCACCTCGCGGTAGCGGAACTTCCGGCCGTACGCCCAGTCCTGCAACGCGTTGCTGCGGCGGACGACGCGGGTGTTGATCGAGGCCATCACGAACGGCGCGATCCAGCCCAGCTCCGGATCCCGCGCCGGGTGCGTGAGGTCGCGCTGGGAGCCCAGGTCGGGCTCGGCCTCGCGGTCCGGGCTGAGCGCGTAGGGGTCCATCGCCGCGCGGGCGAGCGAGCGGTCGCCGCGCACCTCGTCGAGCTGCCCGCGCAGCGAGTCGAGCGTGCCGCCGCTCAAGCCGCCGCGCATCGTGAACACGGCGGAGACGTCCTCCAGGGGCTCGTCCGCCGCCTGGTGCACCAGCAGCACGCCGAGGTCGGAGGGGATCGAGTCGAACCCGCAGCCGTGGACGATCCGCGCGCCCGTCTCACGCGCGCGCTCGTGGAAGCGGGCGGCGGTGTCGCGCATGAACAGCGGCTCGCCGCACAGGTCGGCGTAGTGGGTCCCGGCGTCGGCGCACGCCTCGGCGAGCTTCTCCCCGTACTTCCGGTAGGGGCCGACGGTCGTGGCGACCATCGTCGTGCGCGCGGCCAGCGCGGCGACCGCGTCGGCGTCGCTCGAGTCGGCGACCACGATCGGCCAGTCGACGCCGAGCGAGTCGCGCAGCTCGGCGAGCTTCGGCTCCGAGCGGCCGGCGAGCCCGATCCTGGCGCTCTCGGGCGCGTGCTCGAGCGAGGTAGGCGGCCGTGAGACGGCCGACGAATCCGGTCGCTCCGTAGAGGATGACGTCGAGATCGCGCATGGACCGGCAAGCTATAGGGCGATGCCTCGTCGCCGCGCCTGTCTCGTCGTGCCCGCCGTTCCCGCCTCCAAGCTCCAGAAGGGGAGGGACGCTGGAGGCCGACGAGATCGTCGTCGACCTCGAGGACGCGGTCGTCCCGGGCGCCAAGGACGACGCGCGCCCGTCGGTCGTCGACGCGCTGGCCGGCGAATGGACCGCGCCCGCCGTGGCGGTGCGCGTGAACGCGATCGGCACGCCCGTGGTGCCATCAGGAGCTGACCGCACTCGCCGTCACCGAGCGCCCGCTGACCGCGGTGCTGCCGAAGGTCGAGAGCGCCGGCGACCTCGCGTTCGCCGATCGGCTGCTCACCGGCGCCGAGGCGTCGACCGGACGCGAGACGCAGATCCGGCTGGTGGCGCTGATCGAGACCGCCGCGGGGCTGCAGGCCGCGGGTGAGATCGCGCGCGCGTCCGAGCGCCTCGACGGCCTCGTGCTCGGCTACGCCGACCTCGCCGCGTCGCTGGGCCGCCCGGCGGACGGCGACTGGCGCTTCGCGCAGGAGACGTTCCTGCTCGCCGCCCGCGCCGCCGGCATCCAGGCGATCGACGGCCCGCACCTGACGATCCGCGACGACGACGGGTTCCGCGCGGCGGTGGAGCACGCCCGCGCGATGGGCTTCGACGGCAAGTGGGCGATCCACCCTGCGCAGCTCGATGCGCTGCGCGAGGCGTTCACCCCGACCGACGACGAGGTCGCCGAGGCGCGCGAGACGCTGGCGGCGCTGGACCGCGCGGCGGCCGAGGGCGCCGGGGCAGTGGCCGACGGCGACCGGATGCTCGACGAGGCGCTCGCGGTGTCCGCGCGACGGGTGCTCGCGCGGGCCCAGCCATGAGCGCCCCGCACTTCGAGGACCTGCCGACCGGCCGGCGGTTCGAGGACGCGCCGGCGCTGACGCTCACGGAGGGCCACGCCGCGGTGCACCAGGCCATCTGCGGCGACCGACTGCTCCCCGTGCTGGACCGGACGGTGTCGGACAAGGTGCTCGGGCCGGGCCCGCCGCTGGCCCATCCGGCGCTCGTGTGGGACACCGCGATCGGGCAGTCCTCGGCGGCCACGGGCCGCGTGATCGCCAACCTCTTCTACCGCGGGCTGCTGCTCCACCGCCCGGTGCGCATCGGCGACACCCTGCGCACGGTCACCGAGGTGGTCGCGCGGCGCGAGAACCGCGTGCGGGAGGGCCGCGCGCCGACCGGGCTGGTCGTGCTGCGCATCCGCACGGTCGACCAGGAGGATCGCCCGGTGCTCGACTTCACGCGCTGCCCGATGATCCCGCTGCGCGACGAGCCGACCGGCGAGCCCGGCGACGAGGTGGGCGGGGCCGCCGATCTCGACGACGACGCGCTGCGCGCGGCCGCGGCCGGCTTCGACCTCTCGGCGCTGCCGTCCGGCGGCGAGGTGCGCGAGGGCGACCAGGAGGGCGGCGACGTGGTCGACTCCGCTCCCGCGCTGGCGCGGATGACGCTCAACGTCGCGATGGCGCACTTCGACGCCACCCGCGCCGCCCACGGGCAGCGGCTCGTCTACGGCGGGCACACGATCGCGCTGGCCGCCGACCAGGCCGCGCGCGCGGCGCCGGGCCTCGTGACGATCCTCGGCTGGCACGCCGCCGACCACACCGGGCCGGTGTTCGAGGGCGACACGCTGCGCTCGCGCATCGAGGTCGAGCGCCGCGACGGCCCGCTCGTGCACCTGCGCTCCCTGGTCACGGCCGTCGAGCGCGCCGAGGACGTGCTGGACTGGCGCTTCGTGGGGCTGATGCCGTGAGCGAGCAGCCGCTCGCCGACCTGCGGGTGATCGAGGGCTCGGCCTTCGTCGCCGCCCCGCTCGGCGGGATGACGCTCGCCCAGCTGGGCGCCGACGTGATCCGCTTCGACCAGATCGGCGGCGGGCTGGACGCCCAGCGCTGGCCGCTCGCGCCGTCGGGCAAGTCGCTGTTCTGGGCCGGGCTGAACAAGGGCAAGCGCTCGATCCAGGTCGACCTGCGCTCACCCGAGGGGCGCGAGCTGGTCGAGGCGCTGGTGGCCTCCGCCGGGGTGTTCCTGACCAACTTCCCGGCCCGCGGCTGGCTCGCCTACGACTCGCTGCGCGAGCGCCGCGAGGACCTGATCATGTGCGCGCTGACCGGCAACCCGGACGGCTCGTCGGAGGTCGACTACACGGTCAACCCCGCCACCGGCTTCCCGTGGGCGACCGGCCCGCGCGATCTCGCCGTGCCGCTGAACTCCGTGCTCCCGGCCTGGGACGTCGCGATGGGCGAGCTCGCGTGCATCGGGATCCTCGCCGCCGAGCGCCACCGCACGCGGACGGGGGAGGGGCAGCTGATCCGGCTCGCGCTCTCCGACGTCGCGTTCGCGATGGTCGGCAACCTCGGGCGCATCGGCGAGGTCCAGGTCGGCGGCCAGGACGCCGAGCGCGACGGCAACTACCTCTACGGCGCGTTCGGGCACGACTTCGGGACCAGCGACGGGCGGCGCGTGATGGTCGTCGCGCTCACGGGCCGCCAGTGGAAGGCGCTCGTCGAGGTGACCGGCACGGGGGAGGCGTTCAAGTCGCTCGAGAGCGTGACGGGCCACGACCTGTCGAGCGAGGACGGCCGCTTCGGCGCCCGCGACCTGATCGCCGCGGTCGTCCGGCCGTGGTTCGGCGCCCGCACGCTCGACGAGATCCGCGACGCGTTCGAGGGCACCGGCGTGTCCTGGGGGCCGTACCAGACGTTCCGCCAGCTGCTCGAGCAGGACCCGCGCGCGTCGGAGGCCAACCCGATGTTCACGACGCTCGAGCAGCCGGGGATCGGCTCCTACCTGGTGCCGGCGTCGCCGCTGGAGCTGACCGCCGCCGGGCGGATGCCGCCGCGCCCCGCGCCGGACCTCGGGCAGCACACGGAGGAGATCCTCGGCGACGTGCTCGGACTGGCGCCGGCCGAGATCGGCCGGCTCTACGACGCGGGGACGGTCGGCTAGGGGCTCAGGCGTGCAGGCCGCACTCGGTCTTGCCGGTGCCGGCCCAGCGCCCCTCGCGGCCTTCGCCCGGGACGGTGCAGTGCGTGCAGCCGATCGTCGGGTAGCCCTGCTCGTGGAGCGGGTTGTACGGGAGGTCGTGGGCGTAGATGTAGCCCCACACGTCCTCGTCGGTCCAGTCGGCGAGCGGGTTGAACTTCCACAGGCCGTGCTTGGCGTCCCAGGCGAGCTTGGGCGTGTTGGCGCGCGACGGCGACTGGTCGCGCCGCAGCCCGGCGACCCACGCGTCCTGGTGCTCGAGCGCGCGGTCCAGCGGCTTGACCTTGCGCAGGTCGCAGCACGCGTCCGGGTCGCGCTCCCACAGCCGGTCGCCGTGGGTGGCGGCCTGGCGGCCGAGGCTCGGGCCCTGGTGGACCGTGACCTGGATCCCGTAGTGCTCCTCGACGCGCTTCCACGTCTCGTAGGTCTCCGGGAACAGGACGTGGGTGTCGAGCGTGAAGACGGTCGCGTCGGGCGCGATCTTCAGCAGCAGGTCGAGCGTGACCGACGCCTCCTTCTGGAAGGAGCAGGCGAGGGCGAGCCGCGGGTGGAAGCGCTCCACCGCGTACTCGAGGACGCCTTCGGCGTCGAGGTGCTCGAGGTCGGGTGCCAGCTGTGCCGTGGTCACGTGCATCTAAATGTACTGAATCCGATCGGGTTTCTCTCCAATCGGCATGCGAGGCCTTCGGCATGAGAGGATCGGGGCGTGCTCCCGCACGGCGTGTCCAGCGAGGTCGGGCCGCTCACGACGGTCATGCTGCACCGCCCCGGCAGCGAGCTGCGGCGCCTCACGCCGCGCAACAACGACGAGCTGCTCTTCGACGGGGTGCCGTGGGTCGCGCGCGCCCAGCTCGAGCACGACGCCTTCGCGGAGGCGCTGCGCTCGCGCGGCGTCGAGGTCGTCTACCTGCGCGAGCTGCTCGAGGAGGCGCTCGCGGTCGACGCGGCCAGGGAGCAGACGCTCGCGGCGGCGCTCGAGCCGCAGTGGATCGGGCCGACGCTCGCCGGGCTGCTCGGCGAGCGGCTCGCGGCGCTGCCCGCGCCGGAGCTCGCCGAGGTGCTCGTGGCCGGGCTCGCGCGCGAGGAGCTCCCGGTCTCCGGCGGGCTCGTCGAGCAGATGACGGCGCCGCAGGACTTCATCGTGCGCCCGCTGCCCAACCTGCTCTTCACGCGCGACTCGAGCGTGTGGCTGCGCGACGGCGTGGCGGTCACGGCGCTGGCGATGTCCGCCCGCCGGCGCGAGACCTCGATCACCGGCGCGATCTACGCCCACCACCCGCGCTTCGCGGGCACGCCGCTGCTGTACGGCGGCGATCCGGAGCGCGACGCGTGGCTCGAGGGCGGCGACGTGCTCGTGCTCGCCCCTGGCGTCCTCGCCGTCGGCGTCGGCCAGCGCACCAGCCCCGCCGGCGTCGAGGCGTTCGCCCAGCGGCTGTTCGCGGCCGAGGAGGCGCACACCGTCCTCGCCGTGCCGATCTCGCAGGACCGGGCGACGATGCACCTCGACACGGTCTGCACGATGGTCGACCGCGACGCGGTCGTCATGTACCCGCTGCTCGCGGACTCGCTGCGAGGCCTACGTGCTCCACGACGGGCGCGTCTCCGGCCCCGAGCCGTTCCTGGGCGCCGCGGCGGCCGCGATGGAGATCCCCGAGCTGCGGGTGATCGACACGGGCCTGGACCCGGTCACCGCCGAGCGGGAGCAGTGGGACGACGGCAACAACACCCTCGCGCTCGCGCCGGGCGTCGTCGTCGCCTACGAGCGCAACCTCGAGACCAACGCCCGCCTGGCGGCCGAGGGGATCGAGGTCATCCCGATCGCCGGCTCCGAGCTCGGCACCGGCCGCGGCGGCCCGCGCTGCATGTCGTGCCCCATCGCCCGCGCCACCACCTAAACCCACCTAAAGGGTCTGACCCTTTACTTCGCTTTGCCACCTAAAGGGCCTGACCCTTTAGGTTCGACCTTTCCACCTAAAGGGTCTGACCCCTTATGTGGGTGGAATGAAGTAATGGGCGATTCCAGGGATATTGGAATCGTTCCAGTTCTGGAGCGGATCTTGTGTAGGGTCCGCCGCTCGACGTGCCGATCGAGCCGCTGACAGACCGCCTCCGGGACGCCGGGCTGCGCGTGACCGCCGCGCGCGTCGCCGTGCTCGCCGTCCTCGACGAGGCCGGCGACCATCCACGCGTGGACCAGGTCATCGACCGGGTACGTCACAGAGGCGTGAGCATCTCGACACAGGCCGCCTACGACGTCTGCGAGGCCCTGCACCGCGCCGGCCTCGCCAGCCGCATCGAGCCGGCGGGGAGCCCCGCGCGCTTCGAGTCGCGCATCGGCGACAACCACCACCACCTGGTCTGCCGCGCGTGCGGCGTCGCCGTCGACGTCGACGGCGCGATCGGCGACACCGGGTGCCTCGACCCGTCCGACCCGCAGGGGTTCGTGATCGACGAGGCCGAGGTCACCTACTGGGGGCTGTGCGCCTCCTGCCAGAACGAACCAGCCCTCGAAGGGAGCACTGCATGAGCGACAACGGCCACACGCCGCCACAGGACGAGGACAAGCCCCTCACCACCCGTCAGGGCCATCCGGTCTACGACAACCAGAACCTGCGCTCGGTCGGCGCCCGCGGCCCGGCCACGCTCGAGAACTACCACTTCCTCGAGAAGATGAGCCACTTCGACCGCGAGCGGATCCCCGAGCGGGTCGTCCACGCGCGCGGCGCCACCGCGTTCGGCGAGTTCGAGGCCACCGGCAAGGTCGGCGACGAGCCGATCTCGAAGTTCACCCGCGCGAAGCTCTTCCAGGAGGCCGGCAAGAAGACCGAGCTCGCCATCCGGTTCAGCACCGTGGCCGGCGGCCGCGACTCCTCCGAGGCGATCCGCGACCCGCGCGGCTTCGCGGTGAAGTTCTACACCGAGGACGGCAACTGGGACCTCGTCGGCAACAACATCGGCGTCTTCTTCATCCGCGACGCGATCAAGTTCCCCGACTTCATCCACTCCCAGAAGCCGGACCCCGTCACCTTCGAGCGCCAGGTCCCCAACCGGGTCTTCGACTTCATCTCGCAGTCGCCCGAGTCGCTGCACATGGTCACGCTGATCTTCGGCCCGCGCGGCGTCCCGGCCAGCTACCGGACGATGCAGGGCTTCGGCGTCAACACGTACAAGTGGGTCAACGAGGCCGGCGAGACCGTCCTGGTCAAGTACCACTGGCACCCCAAGCAGGGCGTCAAGAGCTGGACCGAGGACGACGCCGGGGTCATGCAGGGCCGCGAGCTCGGCGTGCACACGAAGGACCTCTACGAGGCGATCGAGTCCGGCGACCACCCGCAGTGGGACCTGTTCGTGCAGCTGATGAGCGACGAGGACCACCCCGAGCTGGACTTCGACCCGCTCGACGACACGAAGACGTGGCCGGAGAACGAGTTCCCGCTGCGCCACGTGGGGACGATGACGCTCAACCGCACCCCGGGGAACTTCTTCGCCGAGAGCGAGCAGATCGCGTTCGGCACCGGCGTGCTCGTCGACGGGCTGGACTTCTCCGACGACAAGATGCTCGTCGGCCGGACGTTCTCCTACAGCGACACCCAGCGCTATCGCGTCGGCCCGAACTACCTGCAGCTGCCGGTCAACGCGCCCAAGAACGGCCGCCCGCGCACCAACCAGCGCGACAGCCAGATGACCTACTACGTCGACGACCACGGCGGGAACCCGAGCGTCAACTACGAGCCGTCGATCACCGGCGGCCCGGTCGAGGCGCCGAAGCCCGTCGCACGACGCGCAGGGGCCGGAGATCTCCGGGCAGGTCATGCGCAGGCAGATCCCGCTGACCAACGACTACCAGCAGGCCGGCGAGCGCTACCAGCTCTCCGAGCAGTGGGAGAAGGACGACCTCGTCGCCAACCTCACGACCCTGCTGGGCGAGTGCGACCGCCCGATCCAGGAGCGGATGGTCTGGCACCTGTTCCTGTGCGACGACGAGCTGGGCCAGCGGATCGGCGACGGCCTGGGCATCTCGGCCGCCGACGTCAAGCACCTGAAGCCGGTCCCGACGCAGGGCTGGAGCGAGATCGAGCAGGCCCGCCTGGACAACCTGGGCGCCAACGGCCCGCGCGACGTCGAGGGGCTCGAGATGACCCACTGCGTGCCGAACGAGCACGCCGAGGTCGCCAGCCGGCGTCTGACATCGGACACGGGCGCGCCGGGAATTCAGCTCCCCGGCGCGCCTGCCGATGACGCGGGCGTGGGAACGTCCGTCCCCGACCGCTTCTGCGATCCGCTCAGCGCCGTCCTGACCGACGGCAGCGCCCGCGCACGCACGCGCCTGCGCCTCTCCGCCGCCGTGCTGCTCGGCACCGGCGCGCTGACCCTCCTGATCGTCCTCGCGGCGCCGGACCCCGACGCGTCCGACCACCGCGCCCTGACGCTGTGCGCGTTCGCCTTCGCCGCGATCGCGGCCGTCCTCGGCGCCTGGCGCAACCCGCCGGACGCGGTGCTGCACGCCGTGTGCCCCATCGGCATCGTCTGCGCCAGCGCGGGCCTCGCCGTCGCGGAGCCGATCGGGCTCATCCCGGTCTACTACCTCTGGCCGATGCTCGTCGCGGCGTACTTCCTCGACCGCCGCGAGGTCGTCGCCAACCTCGTCTTCGCGCTCGTCGCCTGCGGCGTGACGCTGACCCTGTGGGTCGACCCCTTGCTGCGGCTCGCGAACTTCATGGCGGTCGCCTCGATCCTCGCCCTCTCGACGCTCGTCATCGTCGTCCTCCGCGAGCAGGTCCTCGCGCTGGTGGTGCGCCTGCGCACGCTCGCCAGCCACGACTCGCTGACCGGCGCGCTCAACCGCGGCGCCTTCGAGCAGCGCCTCGACGCCGAGCTGGCCCGCACCCAGCGCGCGGACTCGCCGCTCGCGCTCGTCGTCTTCGACGTGGACCACTTCAAGGCGATCAACGACTCCTTCGGCCACGCCGCCGGCGACGCCGCGCTGCGCGCGATCGGCGACGAGGTCGCGACCAGCATGCGCCGCTCCGACGTCTTCGGCCGCCTCGGCGGCGAGGAGTTCGGGCTCGTGCTCCCCGACACCGACATGGCGGGCGCCGCCGTGGTGGCCGACAAGCTGCGCCGCCGGCTGGCCAAGGCCGCCGCCGGGCCGGCGCTCACCGTCTCCTTCGGCGTCGCGCAGGCCGGCGAGCACCGCAGCTCAGCGGCGATGCTCGACGAGGCCGACCGTGCGCTGTACGCGGCCAAGCACGCCGGCCGCGACCGCGTGGTCCGCTCCGACCAGGTCGAGCCGCGCATCGCGGCTCCCTGGGCCCGCCCCGTCTTCTAGCTAGCGGCGGCGCTTCTCGTCCGGCCAGTGGCCGTGCTCGGCGAGGTACTCCCGCGCGGCCTCCTCGCGGTCGCGCTCCTTGTCGCCCTGCGCGCCGAGCTGGAAGAGGAGGTTGAGCAGCAGCACCGCGAGGCCGGCGCCGACGCACATCGCGAAGCCCTCGTAGCGGGTGCTGTCGGGGGCGACGATCAGCAGCACGAAGCCGGCGAGCACGAGCGCCGCGGGGAGGCCGTAGCGGACGACGCGCAGCAGCATCGCTAGGCGGCGCTCCCCATGTCGGATACCCGCAGGTGCGTGGCTCGCCCGCCGCTGACCCGCCACGTCCACACCGCGGAGCGGCGGATCGCCTGGCCGTCGGCGCGGCCGGTCACGTGCCCGAGCACGATCACCGAGCCCGGCACGGTGCGGAAGTCGGTGGCGTGGATCTCCAGCGCCTCCCACACGCGCTCGACGTCTGCGAAGTACTCGCGCAGGCCTTCGTGGCCGCGATACGGCTCGGTGCGACCGACGGCGCGGGCCGTGCCCTCGAGGTGGATCTCGCAGTCCGGGGAGACGAACTCGAGGGCTCCGTCGAGGTCGCGAGCCGCGAACGACGCGTAGATCGCCCGGACCACCTCGATGTCTTCAGTAAGACCGGCGGGATTGCCGTAGTACTCGGGGCGGGGCACGGTGGTGATGATGGCAGCGAGAGCCAACCTCGCGGGTACGCTCGCGACCAGGGCCGCGACGCACCCCGACCGCACCGCGATCAAGCTCGATCACGGCGAGTTGACGTACGGCGTGCTCGAGCACGGGTCGCGCCACGCCGCCGGCATGCTGGCCGCGGCCGGGATCGGGTCCGACGACCGGGTCGCTCTGATGCTCCCCAACGGCCCGCACTTCGCGTTGCTGTACTTCGCGGTGCTGCGGCTGGGGGCCGTCGCGGTGCCGATCAGCCCGCTGCTCGAGGACGGCGAGGTCGCGTTCCGGGTGCAGCGACTCCGGCGCGCAGATGCTGTTCGGACTCGCGGCAGTGCGCCGGGACAGGGGGCGCCGAGTTCGTCCCCGTGGACCCGCGCACGTTCGAGCGGACGATCTTCAGGTCCGAGGCTTACGACGGGGTCGTCGGGCGCGTGGAGTCCGACACCGCGCTGATCGCCTACGGGTCGCTGGCCGGCGACACCCCGATGGGCGCCGAGTTGACCCACGGCAACCTCGTCGCGGCGGCGCGCGCCGCGGCGGATCTGGTCGGCGCCCGGCCGGGCGACGTGACGTTCGGCGGGCTGCCGCTGACCGACGTGTTCTGCCTCGCCGCCGGCCTCAACGCCTCGATGCTCGCCGGCGGCTGCCTGCGCGTGGTGCCGCGCTTCGACCCGGTGAAGACGCTCGAGATCGTGGAGCACGACCACGTGAAGACGCTGCTCGGCGTGCCGGCGATGTTCGCGGCGATCCTCCACCACCCCGAGGCCGCGGGCTTCGACACCTCGAGCCTCGAGCTGTGCGTGTCGAGCGGCGGCCCGATGCCGGCCGAGGTGTTGCGCGGCGTCGAGACGGCCTTCGGCTGCAAGGTCCTGGAGGGCTACGGACCCCTAGAGGCGACCGGCATCGCCTCGTTCAATCGCGCGGACCAGCCAGGCTCGATCGGGACGCCGGTGCCCGGCACCGAGCTGCGCCTGGGCGGCGACGGCGAGCTCCTCGTCAGGGGCCCGACGGTCATGAAGGGCTACTGGAAGCGGCCCGACGCCACCGCGGAGGCGCTGAGCGCCGACGGCTGGCTGCGGACCGGAGACATGGCCCACGCCGGGCGGCTTCGTCCTGGGAGAGCAGGCCGCCGTCCGCGAGACGTCGGTGCTAGCCGCGCGGGAAGCGCCGGCCCGCGGGCACGGCACGCGTCCATGAGCCGTCGCGCGGCTCGGCGGTGGCGGCGGCGCCGTTGACCCGTGGCTCTGGGGCCGGCTTCGGCTCCGGTGGGCGCAACGGGTACGCGCGGTGGCGGGGAGGAATCGGGGCTCTCTTGTCCATACGGCCCATCCAATCCGCGGTGGGCGCGGCGTACATTGGCCCGGCGGACAGGGTTCGCGTGCCCCGTGCGGCCCTGATGCGGCAAGCTCCCGCCCCGTGCCCCGTCCACGCCCCCTGCGCACGCTGATCGACGGGCGCCCGGACGAGCCCGGCCGCGTCGTCGCGCGGCGCGCCATGCTGCTGCTCACCGCGGCGGTCCTGGCCGCCAACGTGGTCGGGGCGATCGTCGTGTTCGTGCTGGTCGTGTGGGTGCTGCCGCTGCCCGAGATCGAGGACCGCGACACGCTGCTGCTCATCAACCTGGCGGCCGAGGGCGCGTACGTGCTGGCCGCCGGGGTGATCGGCACGGTGTGGGGCGTGGGGAGGTGGCGCTCGACGCGCCGCTGGCTGGAGGAGGACCGAGAGCCGACCGACGCCGAGCGGCGGACCACGCTGCGGGTGCCGCTGCGGCTGCTCCACATCTCCGGCGTCCTGTGGCTGCTGGGCGCGGTGGGGTTCTTCGCGCTCAACGTCTGGTGGTCGTTGCTGCTGGCGGTGATCGTCGGCGTCACCGCGCTGCTCGGCGGCGTCACCACCGGCGCGATGATCTACCTGCTGTCGGAGCGGATCATGCGCTCGGCGTCCGCTCGGGCGCTCGCGCGCGGGGTCCCGGAGCGGCCCGTGCTCCCCGGCGTCACGCCGCGCGCGCTGCTCGCCTGGGCGCTGGGCAGCGGCGTGCCGCTGGTCGGGCTGTGCGCGGTGGCGATCGTCGACCTGGCCGGGAGGGACCTCGGCGAGCACGAGCTGGCGATCACGTCGCTCGGGCTGGGGAGCGTCGCGGTGCTGGTCGGCGTGCTGGTCACGTGGCAGGCCGCGAAGGCGGTCGCCGATCCCGTGCACTCCGTGCGCGACGCGCTGCGCTCCGTCGAGGCCGGCGACCTCGACACGCAGGTCCCGGTGTTCGACGGCAGCGACCTCGGCCTGCTCCAGGCCGGCTTCAACCGGATGAACGCGGGGCTGCGCGAGCGCGAGGAGCTGCGCGACCTGTTCGGCCGCCACGTCGGCGAGGACGTCGCGCGCGCCGCGATGGACCGCGGGATCGAGCTGGGCGGCGAGGAGCTGGAGGTGGCGGTGCTGTTCGTCGACCTCGTCGGCTCCACGCAGCTGGCCGCCGAGAACCCGCCGCAGGAGGTGGTCGCCCGCCTCAACGAGTTCTTCGGCGTCGTCGTCGAGGTGGTCGAGGACCACGGCGGCTGGATCAACAAGTTCGAGGGCGACGCCGCGCTGGCGGTGTTCGGCGCGCCGCTCCCGCTCGAGGACGCCGCCGGCTGCGCACTGAAGGCCGCGCGCACGCTGGCCGGCCGGCTCGGCGAGCTCGACGGCCTCGGGGCGGGCATCGGCGTCTCCGCCGGCCTGGCGGTGGCGGGCAACGTGGGGGCGGAGACCCGCTTCGAGTACACGGTGATCGGCGATCCCGTCAACGAGGCGGCGCGGCTGTGCGAGCTGGCCAAGGAGTCCGACGGCCACGTGCTGGCGTCGGCCTCGGCGCTCGAGCGCGCGCGGGAGGACGAGGTGTCGCGCTGGCGCGAGGGTGAGCCGGTGAAGCTGCGCGGGCGCAAGGAGGAGACGACGCCCGCCACGCCGGCCTGACACGCGTATATGCCTGAATGGTTATACTCGCCGCCATGCACGGCACATACGAGACCATCGAAGGCAGGCCGGCCGTCCGCTTCGAGCGGCGGCTCGCGCACCCGGTCGACGCCGTCTGGCGCGCCGTCACCGAGCCCGACCAGCTCGCGCACTGGTTCCCGACCGAGCCGCCGGCCGAGGAGGACATCACCGAGCAGGACCCGCCGCGGCTGCTGGCGTTCCGCTGGGGCGACCAGGGCGACCACCTGCGGCTGGAGCTCGCCGAGACGGGGGAGGGCTGCGTGCTGACGCTGACCCACACGCTCGCCGCGCCCGACCAGGCCGCGCGTGACGCGGCCGGCTGGCACGTCTGCCTGGACCACCTCGAGCGGTCGCTGGCGGGCGAGGACCTCACGGCGCCCGGCTCCGAGGCCACGGGCGAGTGGCAGGAGCACTTCGACGA
Source organism: uncultured Solirubrobacteraceae bacterium (assembly GCA_963723395.1). Taxonomy (GTDB): domain Bacteria; phylum Actinomycetota; class Thermoleophilia; order Solirubrobacterales; family Solirubrobacteraceae; genus DATFQI01. The sequence continues at coordinate 651,669 of CAVRQL010000023.1, forward strand.
GTACGAGCGGCGCGGCCTCCCGACCGGCGCGCCCATCCCCGGCGCCTAGGCGGCGATCGCTCCCGCCGGCTCCTCGTCGATCGCCAGCCGCAGCTGCTGCGGGACCTCGGCGACCGCGGTCATGTGCCGGCGCCCGGCGATCAGGATCGCGAGCGCGATCAGCACGGCGCCCGCCCCGACCAGGAACGGCGCCTCGAGCGACACGTTCTCGGCCAGCTTCCCGGCCAGGAACGGGGCGATCGCGCCGCCGGCGAAGCGCAGGAACGAGTACGCGCTCGAAGCGACGGGGCGCTCGACAGGGGAGACCTTCATCACGGCCTCGGTGAGGACGGTGTTGATGATCCCGAGGAACGCGCCGGCGACGATCACGGATACCGCGAGCACGGCCGGCGAGCTCTCGCCGATCGCCATCACGATCAGGATCGCGGCGATCGACGTGTACATCCCCGCGAGCGTCGGCACGACGCCGAACCGGTCGCGCACCCTGGGCGCGACGAACACGGAGAAGATCGCGACCATCAGGCCCCAGCCGAAGAACACGAAGCCGAGCGCGTGGGCGCCCATGTGCAGCGGGAACGGCGTGTAGGCCAGCAGCGTGAAGAACCCGAAGTTGTAGAAGAGCGCGACCAGGCCGCAGACCAGCAGGCCGCGGTGGCGCAGCGCCTTGATCGGGTCGGTCAGCGAGACCTTCCTGGCCGGCGTCGGCGTGGGGCCGAGCAGGATCACGATCGCGACGAAGCCGATCGCCATCAGCGTGGCCGTGCCGAAGAACGGCCAGCGCCACGACACGTCGCCGAGCACGCCGCCGACCAGCGGGCCGGAGGCGATGCCGAGGCCCAGCGCGGCCTCGTAGAGGATGATCGCGCCCGCCGACGCCGCCGCTGGCGGCGCCGATGATCACGGCCAGCGCGGTGGCGATGAACAGCGCGTTGCCCAGGCCCCAGCCGGCGCGGAACGCGACGATCTCGCCGACGCTCCCGGAGAGCGCCGGCGAGCGCGCTGAACACGACCACCAGCGTGAGGCCGAAGAGGAGGGTGCGGCGCGGGCCGATCCGGCTCGAGACCCAGCCGGTCACGAGCATCGACACGCCGGTGAAGGCGAAGTAGGAGGTGAACAGCAGCTCGACCTGGCTCGGCGAGGCGTCGAGCTGGGAGGCGAGCGCGGGGAGGATCGGGTCGACCAAGCCGATGCCCATGAACGCGACGACGCACGCGAAGGCGACGGCCCAGACGGCCTTGGGTTGGGACATCACGGTCGGGGAGCTCCTTCGATCAGCTTGTCGAGCACGGGGATCGCCGCCGCCAGCACCTCGCGCTCCTCCGCGTCAAGGCCCGCGAGCCGCGCCTCGACGGCGGCGGCGCGGGCCTCGCGGATGGCGAGCAGGCGCTCGAGTCCCTCGGAGGTGATCGTCACCAGCACGGCACGGGCGTCGTCCGGGTCGGACGCGCGCTCGACCAGCCCGGCGCGCTCGAGGCGCCCGACCAGCGAGGTCATGCTCGGTTGCGAGACGGCCTCCGCCTCGGCCAGCGCGGTGATCCGCTGCGGCCCGCCGTCACGCAGGGTGGCGAGCAGGCCGGCGGCGGTGCGGCTGAGGTCGTGGTGCTGGACGCGGCCGATCGCCTTCCAGAGGGCGATGAGCCGCGCGTCCAGGTCCCCCGCGAGGGTGGGCGCGGCGAATTGCATAGACCTTCAATATAGCGAGGCTATGTATATGTGACGGAGGCGATCACGTCGTCGAGCCCTCCCGGCACGACGGGGTCGCCGTCGCCGAACGTGCTCTCGAACAGCTCGCGGTCGCCGCTGATCGTGATCGCCACCGGGCCGGCGGTCTCGATGTCGAAGCCCAGCTCGGCGAGGCGGCGCGCCGTGTCGACGAGCTCCTCGCGCCCGGGGGCGTGGTCGTCGCCGTCAACGACCGTCCCCGTGAGGGGCTGGAGCACGACCTCGGCCACGACGGGAGGCGTCAACGCGAGGGCAGCGTACTCTCCTCGCACATGTCCGCCGAAACAGACCCGCTCGAGCAGCTCAGCTCAAAGGAGCTGCACGACCTCGCCGTCAGCTACGCCAAGCACCACTTCGACGTGAAGTTCTACTGGGAGCTGCTGAGGATCCTGCCCGCCGCCGAAGCCGGCGCCGGGCACCTCGACGAGGCCGACGCGGACATCCAGATCATGGGCGCCCACATCGACGACGTGACCGACGCCGGCAAGGGCGAGGTCGCCGACCTGCTGCGGCCGTACTACCTCGAGTACCTGCACAAGCACAACGTCAAGCCGAAGTAGCGGGGCCCCGGCCCGTCAGACGACGGCGTCGACCAGCGTGACGAGCGTCGCGATGCCGACGACGAGGAGCGCGAACAGCGCGACCGTGACCGCCGCGGTGACCTGTGCCGTACGGCGCAGCGCGTGGCGCCCGGCACGGCGCGTGTCGAGCGGGAGCCGCCGCTCGACGGCGAGCATGAACAGCGTCCCGAGCACGCCGCGGCCGTAGACCGCGCGCTCCGCCTCGGCGACGCGGGCGCGCCACCGGATCGCCATGTCGCGCGCCTCGCGGCGGCGGCGGATGGCGCGGAGCGGCAGGCGCTGTGCCCGGGCCTCCCAGTATTCGAGCGACTCGCGGGCGTCGGCGAGATCGGGAGCGATCATGGTCATGGAACTCTAGCCCCGACGAGGGCCGGCTCGCCGGCGACCGGCACGCGCCGCGAGTTGCGCACGGCGTCGAGCGTGAAGATGGTCAGCGCGAGCCACACGAGCGCGAACCCGGCCAGCCGCGAGGCGGGCATCGGCTCCTGGTAGATCAGCACGCCGATCAGGAACTGCAGCGTGGGCGCCAGGTACTGGAGCAGGCCCACGGTCGTGAGCGGGATCCGGTAGGCGGCGGCGCCGAAGAGCATCAGCGGGATCGCGGTCAGCGGACCGCTGAGCACGAGCAGCGTGGTGTGACCGGCGCTCTCGGTGGCGAACGTCCCGTCGCCCGTCGCGCCGAGGAACAGCAGATAGCCGACCGCCGGAAGGAAGATGACGCCGGTCTCGAAGGCGAAGCTCTGGGTGCCGTCCACGCCCGCGCGCTTCTTGATGAGCCCGTAGGTGCCGAACGAGCACGCGAGCGCCAGCGCGATCCACGGGAGCCGGCCGTAGTCGATCGCCAGCACGGCGACGGCCAGCGCGCCGACGGCGACCGCCACGGACTGGCCGCGGGTGAGCCGCTCGCCCTGGATCACGACGGCCAGCGCAACTGTCACGAGCGGGTTGATGAAGTAGCCGAGCGACGTCTCGACGACCTGGTCGTTGTTGACGCCGTAGATGTAGAGGCCCCAGTTGCACGTGACCAGCACGGCGGCGGCGCTCAGCATCAGCATGCGCCGGCGGCCGAGACCGCGCAGCCAGCCGAAGCCGACGGTCAGCGCCAGCAGGATCACCGCGAAGACGAGCGACCAGGCGACGCGGTGGGCGAGGATCTCCACCGGCGCCGACGGCTCCAGCAGCGGCCAGTAGAGCGGGAGCAGCCCCCACAGGACGTATGCCGCGATCCCGGCGGCCAGTCCTGTGCGGTGAGGCGTCACATGGGCCCAGGCTAGCCCATGAGCCGCCGGTCGAACCCGGCGGGGGCATGGATGTTCAGCACCCGCGCGGGCGCGTCGCTGCGATTCGAGAACCCGTGGTGGTTGCCGGGAGGGACGAGCACGAACGTGCCGGCCGGCGCCGGTACGAGCGACTCGCCGACCAGGAACGTCAGCTCGCCGTCGAGCACGTAGAAGCAGTCGTCCTCCTCGGCGTGCACGTGCGGGTCGGGCCCGGGCGCGCCGGGTTGCATGGTGATGATCGAGACGTTCAGGCGCGGGGAGTGCTCGGACAGCCCGAGGAACTCGACGTTGCCGAACGGCACCCCGCCGCCGGGCGGGACCACCACTACGTCACGCATATCGAGAACGCGGCGCGGTACGGACGGCCCGGCTCCGCGATCGCGAAGCCGCCCGTGCTCAGCGCATTGGCGGGCGCGGTCATCGGCTCGAAGCAGATCAGGTCCTTGCCGGGCGGCGCGAAGACCTGCGCGACGGGGAAGCCCTCGTCGAACGTGACCTCGATCCGGCGGCCGCCCCCCTCGAGCGCGAACGGGCCGCCCGCGAGCTCGTCGTAGCCGTCGTCGAAGGTCAGCTCGCCGAGCGGGCCGGCGTAGGGCTCCACCGGCTCGGTCTCGCCCGTCGGGAGGAGCTGGTCGGACAGCACGATCCGCCGCTTGACGGGCAACTCGAAGTGCCAGTCGCGGCGCATCACGAGGTAGGGGTGGAAGCCGAAGCACACCGGCACCGGCTCGTCGTGGGCGATCAGCGTCGTCGCGATCCGCAGCGTGTCCTCGTCGACAGCGACCTCCATGCGCATCGTGTGCGGGAACGGGAACGCCTCGCTCGCGCCGTCGAGCTCGGCGACGCCGTCGCCCACCACCGTCCACGCCCGCGGCTTGGTGCCGTGGATGGGCAGGCCCGTGACGCCGTCGACGCGCACCAGGGCGCGATCGATCTCGACGTGCTTCCCGAGCGCCTCGTACTCCCACGCCGCGAGCCGGTTGGCCCACGGGTGCAGGAGCGGGATGCCCATCGTCTTGCCCGTCGCCGCGTACGCCTCCAGCCCGTCGCGCAGCTCCAGCAACTCCTCGCCGCGATGACGCAGCGAGCAGCAGACCATCCCCGCCTCGGGGGCGAAGACGGCCTCCAGCTGCCCGCCGCTGACGTTCAGCGTTCCACGAAGTAGGCGCCGTGGCCCTGGCCGGACGAGAACCAGCGCGAGGTCACCGTCTTCTTGCGCGTGAAGAACTCGACCGCGTCGGGCCCGTGGGCGTGCAGGTCGCCGAGGAAGGAGTCCTTCCAGCCGCTGAACGGGAAGAACGCGACCGGCGCGGCGACGCCGATGTTGACGCCGATCATGCCCGCCTCGACCTCGTGCCGGTAGCGCCGGACCGACGCGCCGGACTCGGTGAAGATCGAGGTGCCGTTGCCGAACCGGCTGGTGTTCACGAGCTTGATCGCCTCGTCGAGCGTCTCGACGTGGATGATCGAGAGCACCGGGCCGAAGATCTCCTCGTCGGCGGCGTCGGTGCCGGGCTGGACGCCGTCGAGGATCGTCGGGCCGACGAAGGAGCCGTGAGCCCTCGGCCTCCCGGCCGTCGGTGACGAGCGTCGCGCCGTCGCTCTGGGCCTTGGTGATCGCCTCGCGGATCCGGTCGCGGGCGCCCTCGGAGATGACGGGGCCGACGTCGGAGTCCTCCTCCAGGCCGTCGCCGACCTTCAGCGCCTCGGTCGCCTCGCGCAGCGGCGGCAGCAGCTTGTCGTGCGCCTCGCCGACCGTCACCACGACGCTGCCCGCCATGCAGCGCTGGCCGGCGGCGCCGAACGCCGAGCCGATGATGCCGTTGACGGTCTGCTCCATCACGGCGTCGGGCATGACGACCATGTGGTTCTTGGCCCCGCCGAGCGCCTGCACGCGCTTGCCGGACTTGGCCGCGCGCTCGTAGACGATCTTCGCCACCGGCGCGGAGCCGACGAACGAGACGGCGTCGATGCCCGGGTGGTCGAGGATGCCCTCGACGATCTCGCGCGAGCCGTTGACGAGGTTCACGACGCCCGCCGGGAGCTCCAGCTCGTCGAGGACCTCGAACGCGATCTGCTGGGTGAGCGGGACCTGCTCGGAGGGCTTGAGCACGAACGTGTTGCCGCAGCCGATCGCGAACGGCAGAAACCAGAACGGCACCATCGCCGGGAAGTTGAACGGCACGATCGCCGCGCACACGCCGACGGGCTGGCGGATCGTCTCGGCGTCGACGTTGCGCGAGACGTCCTCGAGGATCCGCCCCTGCATCGTGGTCGGAAGCGCGCACGCCGCCTCGACCATCTCGATCATGCGCGCCACCTCGGCGCGCGCGTCGATCAGCGTCTTGCCCATCTCGGTGGTGACGCTGCGGGCCAGGTCCTCCTTGCGCTGCACGAGCCCCTCGCGGAGCGCGAAGAGCTTCTGCGCGCGGGCGATCGCGCTGACCGCGCGCCACTCGGGCAGCGCGGCGCGCGCGGCCTGCACAGCGGCGTCGAGGTCGCCCGCCGCCGACAGCGGCACCTGCACGAGCACCTCGCCCGTGGCGGGGTTGGTCACGTCGAGGGTGTCCGTGCCGGACGCCTGCGTCCACTGCCCTCCGACGTAGTTCTGAAGTGTCCTCGTCGCGGTGGTCGCCATCACATCGTCCATTCGTGGTCGGGGTCGTTCGCGATCGCCCACTCCCGTGTCGGGCCGGCCATCACGTTCAAGTAATACAGCGCGTATCCGGGCGGCGCAGAGACGGTGTGGTAGCCGCGGGGGACCAGCACCGTGTCGCGGTCCTGCGCGGCGAGCGTCTCGTCCAGCGTACGGTCTTCGGTGTACACGCGCTGGAGCGCGAAGCCCTTGGCGGGGTTCACGCGGTGGTAGTAGGTCTCCTCGAGGAAGGACTCCTCGGGGAGGTTGTCCTCGTCGTGCTTGTGCGGCGGATAGGACGACCAGTGGCCCTCGGGCGTGATCACCTCGCACACCAGCAGCGAGTCGGCGGCCTCGCCGCCCATCAGGATCGGGCGGACCTGGCGGGCGTGGTTGCCCTTGCCGCGGTGCTCGACGGGCTGCTCCGGGAGCACGCGGGCGCCCGCGCCGCCGTTGGCCGGCGCCCAGCACAGCGCGACCTCGCCCTTGCCCTCCAGCGTGACGCTCGTGCCGGGCGGGAGGTAGGCGGCGCCGGGTGGGCCGGACCACGGGTCGGTCCGGCTGAGCAGCTCCCACTCGTTCACGCGGCACTCGCCCTGGACGAGCACGACGCACAGCTCGCGATCGGCGGTCTCGCGCGTCTCGGTGCCGTCGAGCTGCAGGACCTCGAAGCCGACGTACTCCATATCGACATGGGTGGCGCCGTCGGCGCCGGGGCGGACGACCAGCTCGCTCATACGAAGGTCCTCTGTGCCTTCCGGGCCTGCTCGTACTCCTCGCGTATGCCGTCGGCCCCGCCCACCTCGGCGACCGGCACGTCCCACCAGCCCTCGTAGGCCGGCACGCCCTCGTAGCGGTCGGTCTCGATGTGGACGGCCACTGGCCCCTCGGCGCCGCGCGCCGTCTCCAGTGCCGTGCGGAGCTGGTCGATGCTCTGCGTGCGGATGACGCGCAAGCCTAGGCTCTCGGCGTTGGTCGCGAGGTCGACGCCGCGGTCGTAGTGGGTGCCGAACTCCTCACCGCCGACCGAGCGCGACAGCGCGCCGATCGACGCGTAGCCGTGGTTGTCCACCAGCACGACGACGATCTTGATGCCCTCGGCGACCGCCGTGGCGAGCTCGCCCGGGCTCATCAGGTAGGAGCCGTCGCCGACCATCACGTACACCTCGCGCTCGGGCGCGGCGAGCTTGACGCCCATCCCGCCCGGGATCTCGTAGCCCATGCACGAGTAGCCGTACTCGACGTGGTAGCCCTTGCCGAGCGGGTCGCGGGCGCGCCACAGCTTGTGCAGGTCGCCGGGCATCGAGCCCGCCGCGCACACCACGACGCCGGTCTCGCCCGCCGCGTCGTTGACCGCGCCGATGACCGACGCCTGGTGGGGGAGCGCGTCGTCGCGCGGTGCCACGAGCCGCTCGACCTCGCGCGCGAACTCGGCCGCCTCCTCGCCCGCGCGGCGCTCCCAGGCGGCGTCGGCGCGGTAGCCGGCCAGCGGCTCGCGGAGCTGCTCGAGCGCGACGCGCGCGTCGGCCACGACGGCGAGGCCGGAGTGCTTGGCGGCGTCGAAGGCGGCCACGTTGACGTTGACGAACTTCACGCCGGAGTCCTGGAAGGCGGACTTGGAGGCGGTCGTGAAGTCGCTCCAGCGGGTGCCGATGCCGATCACCACGTCGGCCTCGCGCGCCAGCCGGTTGGCGGCGCTCGTGCCGGTGGCGCCGACGGCGCCGAGGCTGAGGGGATGGTCGCTCGGCAAAGCGCCGCGGCCGGCCTGCGTCTCGGCCACCGGGATCCCGGTCGCCTCCGCGAAGCCGCGCAGCGCGGCGGTCGCCTCGGCGTAGATGACGCCGCCGCCGGCCACGATCAGCGGGCGCTCGGCGCCGCGGATGGCGTCGGCGGCTCGCGCGATCGCCTCGGCCGCTGCGGGCTGGCGGAACACCGTCCACACGCGCGGTTCCAGGAACGCGTCTGGGACCTCGAAGGCCTCGGTCTGGACGTCCTCGGGCAGCGCGAGCGTGACCGCGCCGGTCTCCGCCGGATCGGTCAGCACGCGCATCGCCTCGAGCGCGGCGGGGATCAGCTGCTCCGGGCGCTGCACGCGCTCGAAGTAGCGCGACACCGGCTTGAAGCAGTCGTTGACCGACAGCGTCGCGTCGTGCGGCGCCTCGAGCTGCTGGAGGACGGGGTGCGGCGTGCGGGTGGCGAACGTGTCGCCGGGGAGCAGCAGTACCGGGAGCCGGTTGATGGTGGCCAGCGCGGCGCCGGTGACCATGTTGGTCGCGCCGGGGCCGACCGAGCTCGTGCACGCGTAGGCGCCGAGGCGGTTCTTCTGGCGCGCGTAGCCCGAGGCGACGTGCACCATCGACTGCTCGTTGCGGGCCTGGTGGAACGGCAGCTCGCCGCCCATCAGGGCCTGCCCGAGTCCGGCCACGTTGCCGTGCCCGAAGATCCCGAAGCAGCCCGCGAAGAACTTCTCGCGCCGTCCGTCGCGCTCGATCTCCTGGACCGAGAGGAACCGCACCAGCGCCTGGGCGACCGTCAGCCTCATGCCTCCACCACCTCCCGCAGATCGTCCAACGTCGGCATCGCGTCGGAGCACAGCAGCTTGCCCGCGACGTACGAGCCCGCCGCGTTGGCGAGCCGGATCGTGCGCTCCAGCGGCCAGTCGTTCAGCAGCCCGTGCACCAGTGCGCCGCCGAACGCGTCGCCCGCGCCGAGGCCGTTGACGACCTCGACCGGGACCGGCGGCACCTCGACGCGCTCCTCGCGCGTGCGGGCGAGCACGCCCTCGGGCCCGCGCTTGACGATCGCGATCCCGACGCCCAGCTCCAGCAGCGCGTCGGCCGCCTCCTCGGGGTCGCGCGTGCCGGTGGCGACCTCCACCTCGTCGCGGTTGCCGACGGCCACGGTGGCGTGCGCGAGCGCCTCGCGGGCGTAGCGGGTCGCCTCGGTCTCGTCGGGCCAGAACATCGGGCGGTGGTCCAGGTCGTGGACCGTGATCCCGCCCTCGCGCGCGGCGAGCGCGGCCAGCGTGGCGGCGCGGCTCGGCTCGGCGGACAGGCCGGTGCCGGTGGTCCAGAACACCCGCGCCTCGCGGATCGCGTCCAGGTCGAGCTCCTCGGGGGAGAGCGTCATGTCCGGCGCCTGCGGCTCGCGGTAGAAGAGCAGCGGGAAGTCGTCGGGCGGGAAGATCTCGCAGAACACGACCGGCGTCTTCAGCGTCGGGTGCGTGCCGACGAAGCGCGGGTCGACGCCGAAGCCCTCCAGCGCCTCGCGCACGAACGGGCCGAACGGGTCGTCGCCGACCTTCGTGATGACCGCGGCGCGCGCGCCCAGGCGGGAGGCCGCCACGGCGACGTTGGTCGCGCTGCCGCCGAGCGACTTCGCGAACGTCGTGACGTCCTTGAGGTGGACGCCGGTCTGCTCCGGGTACAGGTCCACGCCGACCCGGCCCATGGTGATCAACTCGTAACGCATAGCTCCTCCCGGAGGCGCTCCAGCTGGCGGGCGACGCCCGGCAGCTCCACGCCCAGCGCCGCCGCGGTGGCGGTCGCGTCAAGGCTCGTGTCGTAGGGGACCGGCGCTCCCGGCGGCTCGTCCGGCGGGCCGAAGCGCAGCAGCTCGCCGTCCAGCTCGAACGCCTGCACGGCAGCGTAGGCCAGCTCGCCGCGCGTGACGGACTCGCCGCCGCAGCAGTGGTGGATGCCGGTTCGCTCGAGCTCGATCATGCGCCTGATCAGCCTGGCAGCGTCGGTGGCCAGCGTCGGCGTGGCGCGCATGTTGATGTCCTCCGCCTCCCACACCGTGAACGGCTCGCCGGCGCGCAGCGACTGCACGAGGCTCGCCACGAAGTAGCCGAAGCCATGGTCCTGGCCGCGCGGCGCGGTGCCGCCGCCCTGCACGGCGGAGATCCGCGCGACGGCGCCGCGCGCCGCCCGCTCCTCGACCACCAGCTCGCACGCCGCCTTCAGGAAGCCGTAGGCGTTGACGGGGTTCGGCGGCGTGTCCTCGGCGGCCGTGCGGGTGCCGTCGAACACCCAGTCGGTGGAGATCAGGATCACCTGGGCGCCGGCCGCCGCGTCGATCACGTTGCGCGTGGCGCCGACGTAGGCGTCCCACGCCTCGCGGCCGCCCAGCTTCGTGAGGTCGTTGAGGATCGCGCAGTGCACGAGCGCGTCGGGCGTCGCCGCCTCCACGCTGCGGGCGACAGCCCGCGCGTCGACGATGTCCACCTCGGCGTGCCGCGGCGCGATCACCTCGTCGCCGTGCTCCTCGAACACGGCGCGCAGGTGCGAGCCGACGAAGCCGCTGCCTCCCGTGAGCCAGATCCGCACTTCAGTCCTCGCGCAGGGAGACGACGTCCTCCCAGCGGCCCGACTCGGCCGAGCGCAGCAGCGCGTCCTGCACGCTCACCCACGCCAGCGCGTCGTCGAACCCGGGGGAGTGGGGGCGCTCCTCGGCGACCGAGCGCATGAACTCGAAGTCCTCGATAACGACGAGGTCCTCGAAGCCGATCCCGTTGGCGCTGCCGGGCACGAAATGGCCGTGGTAGGGGAAGCGGTCGCCGCCGAACACGGTCGTGTAGCCGCTGCCGAGGTCGTCGGTGAGCCGGTAGAGCTGGAGCTCGTTGAGCTTCTCCAGGTTCCAGCCCAGTGCGCCCTTGGCGCCGTAGACGTCGAACGCCATCTGGCTCTCCGGGCCGACGATCGCGCGGCTCGCCTCGAAGCTGCCGCGGACGCCGCTCGCGAACTCGCACAGCATCCCGGCGTAGTCCTCGTTGGTGACCTCGCCGGTCGGGTCGCCGGGCGCGCCGCGGCCGTAGTGGCCGGCGCCGGGGAGGGCGATCGGGCGCTCGGGGATGAACGTGGCGGTGTGGCCGACGACGCGGGTGATCGGGCCGAGCAGCATGTGCGCGAGGTCGACGGCATGGGAGAGCAGGTCGCTCGTGACTCCGTAGCCGCCCTCGTCGAGCTTGAAGCGCCACGACAGGAGGCCGAGCGGGTCGGCGCCGTACATGCTGAAGAAGCGGCCGCGGTAGTTGGTGATCTCGCCCAGGTCGCCCTTGGCGATCAGGTCGGCCGCGTAGCGCACGAGGGGCGCCCAGCGGTAGTTGTAGCCCACGCCCGAGATCACCCCGGCCCGCCGCGCGGCGCGCTCCGCGCGGACCGTCTGCTCCGGCGTGCCGCCCACGGGCTTCTCGCAGAACACGTGCTTGCCCGCCTCGGCGGCCGCCTCCACGAGCTCGACGTGGACCATGTTCGGCGCCGCGACGTACACGACCTCGACCGCCGGGTCGTCGATCACCGCCCGCCAGTCCGCGGCCCCGCGCCCGAACCCGAACGACCCGACCGCCTCGTCCACGCGCGCGGGGACGGTGTCGCTGCAGATCACCAGCTCCGGATCGAACCCGCGGTCGGGGAACAGCGTCCTGATGCGCTGCAGCGAGCGCGAGTGGGCCTGCCCGAGCCAGCCGAACCCGATCACCCCCACCCCGATCGGTCTCCTGGATGGGGTCAGATCTTGCATTCCATCACTCCGTATTTCGGTGCTCGATTGCAAGATCTGACCCCTCTTAGTCCTTCGCTTCGTCGCGGTGGATCTGGCGCTCCAGCTCGTGGGTGAGCTGGTCCAGCTCTGCGCCGCCGGCCATCGTCTGCACGAGCTCGTCGCGGGAGATCTCGTTGCGGTTCCAGTCGCCGAGCAGGCGCCCGCGGTTGAGCACCACGAAGCGGTCGCCGACCGGGAACGCGTGGTGGGGGTTGTGGGTGATGAAGATGACGCCGAGGCCGCGCTCGCGGGCCTGGACGATGTAGCGCAGCACCACGCCGGACTGCTTGACGCCGAGCGCCGAGGTCGGCTCGTCGAGGATCAGCACCTTGGCCCCGAAGTAGACGGCGCGGGCGATCGAGACCGCCTGGCGCTCGCCACCCGACAGCGTGCCGACGGGCTGCTCGGGGTCGCGGACGTCGATGCCCATCTTGGCCATCTCCTCCGAGACGACCTTCTTCGCGAGCTTGACGTCGATCCGGCGCGTCGGGCCCTTCCCGACCGTCGGCTCCGAGCCGAGGAAGAAGTTCCGCCACAGCGACATCAGCGGCACCGTCGCGAGGTCCTGGAACACCGTCGCGATCCCGCGCTCGCGAGCGTCGCGCGGCGAGTTGAACTTCACCGTCTCGCCCTCCACCAGGTACTCGCCCTCGGAGTGCTGGTGCACGCCGGAGAGGATCTTGATGAAGGTCGACTTGCCGGCGCCGTTGTCGCCCAGCACGCACGTCACGCGGCCGGCGCCGACCTGGCAGGAGACGTCCTTGAGCGCGATCACGTTGCCGAAGTACTTGGAGATGCCGCGCACCTCCAGGAGCGGTGTGGTGGCTCCGTCGCTCATCGCCGCGCTCCTTCCGCGCTCTTGCGCACGAGGTTGTTGACCAGCACCGCCATGAGCAGGATCACGCCGAGGAACAGGAAGCGCCAGTCGGTGTTCCAGCCCGAGAACTGGATCCCGATGAACGCCATGCCGACGATCAGCGCACCGAGCGAGGCGCCGATCGCGGAGCCGTAGCCGCCCGTGAGCAGGCACCCGCCGACGACCGCGGCGATGATGTAGGTGAACTCCTCGCCGACGCCTTGGCCGGCCTGCATCGAGCCCAGCCGCAGAGCGATCATGGTCCCCACCAGCGCGGCCGCGGTGGAGGTCAGCGTGAACAGCAGGATCTTCACGCGCTTCACCGGCACGCCCACGTTGCGGGCCGCGTTGGCGTCGCCGCCGACGGCGAAGATCCAGTTCCCCAGGCGCGTGCGCGCGAGGACCCAGGTGGCGATCAGCGTGATCGCGATCCACCACACCACGCTGACGCGGAAGTTGTGCGGCGCCCAGAAGGTGCTGGCGAACAGGTGCTCCGCGCTGTCGGCGCCGGGGACCTCGTTCAGGCCGGCCACGCGCACGGTGCCGGTGATGTACTTCGTGAAGCCGAGGTTGACGCCCTGGAGGATGAAGAAGGTCGCCAGCGTGACGATGAAGCTCGGCAACTTCGTCTTCATGACCATGTAGCCGTTGGTGAAGCCGATCAGGGCGGCGAACGCGAACGTCACGATGATCGCCGGCCACATGGAGAAGCCCCACTCCGTGGTCAGCAGGCCGAGCAGGAGCCCGGAGGTGCCGGTCATGACGCCGGCCGAGAGGTCGAACTCGCCGCCGATCATCAGCAGCGCCACGACGACGGACATGATGCCGAGCGTCGACGCCACGTCGGTCCAGTTCGCGACGCCGCTCAGCGTGCGGAAGCTCTCCGCGGTGACGGCGAAGAAGATCCCCACCGCGAGCGCGCCGAGCAGCGCTCCGAGCTCCGGCCGCCGGAGCAGCTTCGTCGCCAGGCTGACCTGGGCGAGCCGGTCGTCTACGACGCTGACCGTCTCGGTTGTCGTTGCCATTTCCCTCTCCTCAGATCAGATGCGGCGCTGCCGCCCGGGCGGGGCCCGGGCGGCTTCGCCTCGTTCCCTAGCGGGTGCCGTCCTGCGCGAGCTTGGCCACCGTCGCCGCGTTGTCCTTGGTGACGAAGCCCGGGCCGGTCAGGACCGGCTGACCGCCGCCCACCGTGTTCAGGTTGCGCTTGTTGAGCGCCAGGAACACGACCGGCAGGTAGCCCTGCAGGTACTGCTGCTGGTCCACGGCGAACTGGATCTCGCCGTCCTCGATCGACTTCACGACGTCGCCGGAAAGGTCGAAGGTCGCGACCTTGGCCTCCGAGCCGGCGCCCTTGACCGCGTCACGCGCGGCGATCGCGATGTCCGGGTTCAGCGCCAGCACGGAGTCGATCGACTTGTCCGACTGCAGCTTGGACTGGATCTCGGTCAGCGTCGTGGAGACGTCCGCCGTGCCCTTGACCTGCAGGTTCTCGACGTCGCCGCCGAAGCCCTTCTTGGCGCCGTCGCAGCGCTGGTTGAGGCCCAGGTTGGACTGCTCGTGGATGACGCAGAGCAGCTTCTTGGCGCCGGCCTCCTTGAACTTCGCGCCCGCGCCCTCGCCCGCGATCTCCTCGGACTGGCCGACGTGCGTGATCGCCCCGAGCTTCTCGAACGCGTCCTGGCCGGAGTTGAGCGTGATCACCGGGATGCCGGCGTCGACCGCCTTCTGCACGGCGCCGGAGATGGCGTCGGGATCGGGAGCCGAGACGGCCAGGCCGTCCACCTTCTCCGTGACCGCGGCCTCGATCATCTGCGCCTGCGTCTGGGCGTCGTTGTTGGACTCGGAGTACTTGAGCTCCACGCCCTCGGCCTTCGCCGCGTCCTCGGCGCCCTTCTTGGCCACCGCCCAGAACGAGCCGCCGTCGCCGTGGGTGACCATGGCGATCTTGACGTCGCCGCCCTGGGTGAGCTGGACGTCGTCCTTCTTGTCGGCGGAGTCGTCGCCGGGGTTCGAGTTCGTTCCGCAGCCCGCGCCCGTGACCGCCAGGATGGCGGCGAGCGCGAGCAGGCCCTTGCGCTTCATCGAATGACCTCCTCGTTGGTCGGAGCCACGGTGTCGAGGAACTCGATGCTCTTGCGAACGTCGAGAACGGGTCCGCTGCCCACCGGCGGCTCCTGGCCGGTGATCGCGGTGTCCTGCTCGAGCACGAGCGCGCGCCCGTACCCGTGGTCGTCCAGTGCGCGGATGACGTCGGCGATCGCCGCGTCCCCCTCGCCGAGCGGGCGGAACAATCCCGCCTGCACGGCTTCCATCAGCGTCAGCTCGCCCGCGTTCAAGCGCGTGGCGACGGCGGTGTCGACGTCCTTGAGATGCACGTGCGCCACGCGGTCGGCGTGGCGGCGGGCGAACTCGACGGGGTCGTAGCCGCCGATCAGCAGGTGCCCCGTGTCGAGGCAGAAGGGGGTGGTGGTGGCGGCGAGCAGGCGGTCGATGTCCGGCGCCTGCTCGATCAGCGTGCCGGCGTGGGGGTGGACGGCGAGCGCGAGGCCGTGTGCGCCGACCGTCTCCTCCAGGCGCTGCACGTTGGCCGCCAGGGTGCGCCACTCGGCGTCGCGCGAGCGGCCGCGGGGCGGACCAGCCGAGGTCGGTGACGATCGCCGCGCACATGACGCTCGCGCCGTTGGCGGCGAACATCGCGGCCATCCGGTCCGCCTCGGCGCGGGCGGGCTCGAAGTCCTCGGTGTGCAGGACGAAGGGCACGAAGCCGCCGATCAGCTGCAGGCCGTGGCGGTCGAGCACGGGGGAGGGGTCGTCGGGCAGCCAGCCGACCGGCCCGAGCTCCGTCGAGCGCAGCCCGAGCTGCGCCATCTCGCCGAGCACGCGCTCGGGATCGAGCTGGCGGCCCCAGCCGGGCACCTCGCACACGCCCCACGAGATCGGGGCGCCGACCAGCGTTGTCAAGACCCTCTCCTCACTCTCTCCTCCTCCAAGGGTTAGAGCGCTCCAAAAAATTAGCGCGCTCTAACGGCGGGGAGTATGCTGCGCCGCGACATGGCTGTCAAGCGCCCGACGATGGAGGACGTCGCCCGCGAGGCCGACGTCTCCCGCGCGCTCGTCTCGCTGGTCATGCGCGACAGCCCGAAGGTGGGGATGGAGCGCCGGCAGCGGGTCCTCGACGTCGCGGCGCGGCTCGGCTACCGGCCGAACCATATGGCCCGCTCGCTGGCCAGCTCCCGCACCAACACCGTGGGGGTGCTCCTCAACGACCTGCACAACCCGTTCTTCGCCGAGATCGCGGCCGGCATCGAGCAGCTCGCGTCGTCGCTGCGCTACCAGGTGCTGATCTCGACCGGCGGCCGCCGCGCGCGGCGGGAGCGCGCGATGGTCGACGCGCTGCTCGAGCACCGCACCGACGGGGTCCTCCTGGTCTCGCCGCGCATGGAGACCGCCGCGATCGTCGAGGTCGCCCGGCAGTTGCCGGTGGTCGTGATCGGGCGCCGCGTGCGCAGCGCGGCGGTGGACTGCGTGCTCACCGACGAGGCCCACGGGTCCCAGCTGGTCGTCGACCACCTCGTCGGCCTCGGGCACGAGCGGATCGTGCACGTGGACGGCGGCGCGGGCGCCGGTGCGGCCCCGCGGCGGGCCGGCTACGAGCGCGCGATGGCCGCCGCGGGCCTCGAGACCCAGGTCATCCCGGGCGACTTCACGGAGGACGCGGGGGTGACCGCCGCCCGCGAGCTCCTTTCCGGGAAGACGATGCCGACCGCCGTGTTCGCCGCGAACGACCTGGTGGCCGCGGGGATGCTCGACCAGTTCGAGGACCACGGCGTGCGGGTGCCCGAGGACGTCTCGATCGTCGGCTACGACAACACCTTCATCGCGGGGCTGCACCGGATGTCGCTCACGACGATCGACCAGCCGCGCGTGCAGATGGGCCGGCTCGCGCTGGAGCTGCTGCTCGAGCGCGTCGACGGGCGCCGCGACCCGAAGCTGCACCTGACCGAGCCGACCCTCGTCGTGCGGGCGACGTCCGGGCCCGCGCCGTGAAGCTCGCGGCGGTCGTCGTGCTCGCGCTCGTCGCCGCCGGGCTCCTCCGCGGCGACCCCGAGCCGCCGGTCGTCACCGTGCTCGTCGATCGTCCCTCGGGCGTTCCGGAGCGCGCCAGCGGGTTCGTCATGGACGGTCGCGTCGTGACCGTGGCCCACGTGCTGAACGGGCATGGCGTGTCGGTGTCCGGGCGGCCGGCTCGCCTGGCTCGTGTCGACCGCGGGGATGACCTGGCGGTGCTTGCAACTGCGCATCGAGGGGGAGCACGTGGGGGGTCGGGGGGTTCGGGTCCTCACCCCAGGTCGCGCGGTGCCCGCGACGGTACGGCGCCGCATCACCGCGCGGATCGACGGGTTTTCGCGTCCCGCGCTGGAGATCCGCGCGGAGGTCTCGGCGGGCGACTCCGGCGCTCCGGTCGTCGACGGCCGCGGGCACCTCCTCGGCGTGCTGTTCGCCCGCTCCCGCTCCCGCGAGGGGATCGCCTACGCGGTGGACGCCGACGCGGTCGGCGACATCCTCCGCTGACTCACGGGCCGAGGTCGAGGGCGACGAGCCCGACGCCCAGGGCGAGCGCGACGGTGAGCGCGGCGGTCACGAGCGCCCACAGGACCGCGTCGAGGCGCCCGTGGTAGCGGCCGATCCAGCCGGCGACCACGGTGGGGACGAGCACGCACGCCGCCGCCGGGACGAGCTCGCCGTCGCGGAGCTCGCCGCGCAGCAGGGCCAGCAGCCCCGCACCGCCGAGCGCCGCGAGCAGCGGACACAGCAGCCACGGCAGCAGGCGCCGCCGGCGGTCGCGCCGCGCGAGCACGTCGCGGCGCTCTTGGCTGCGGGTGTCGAGCCGGGCTTCGGCGTCCTCCCACTCCACCCCGGCGGAGTTCTACGAGAGAGCGCCGCGCCCTTCCGTGGCAAGCCGCGGGACGGGCATCCCGGTGCGTAGCCGCAGCGACCCGGCGCGGCTGTAGAGGAGCCCGAGGCCGTATCCGGCGGCCGCGGCGACCATGCCGGCGGCGATGTCGAACACGAAGTGGTTGCCGGTGGCGACGACGGCGAGCGCGATGGTCGGGCCCCACAGGTGGGCGATGACCTTCACGAGGCGGTTGCTGGTGGCGGCCGCGATCGCGATGCCGACGGCGAAGGCGAAGCCGACGTGCAGGCTCGGGACGGCGGCGAGCTCGTTGTAGAACATCGTCGTCATCTTCGAGTCCATCGCGAAGCCGGTCTGCTGGGTGATCGTGTCGACCATCCCGATGCCGGCCAGGCGCGGCGGGGCGACGGGGAACAGCGCGTACACCGGGATCGAGATCAGCCAGGTGGCGAGCACCGTGTTGCGCAGCCGCTCGTAGGCGGGGCGGGAGCGCTTGTAGAGGACGATCAGCGCGCCGGGGAGCACGACGAGCTGGGCGGCCAGGTAGAGGTGGTTGAGGATCCACAGACCGATCGTGCCGGTGAAGGCGGTCTGGACCTGGTTCTCGACCTCGACGCCGGTGCTCTTCTCGAGGTTGACGATCCAGTGGGCGTGGGCGGTCGCGTCGGGAAGCTCGCCCACGGTCAGCCAGCGGGCGATCGAGTAGACGAGGTACGCGAGGAGGAAGAGGCCGACCTGGATGCGGCCGCGGGTGAGCCGCGGGGCCCGCAGAGCGGCGCCTGGGGCGGGTGCCTGGAGCGGGAACGTGGTCATAGGCGAGAATTTAGGCTCGCCACGGGCCGCGCGACACGGTGCGACCTCCCTTCCAGCCGTGTGGCGAACCGCACCTCACGGGGGCGGGCGCCGGAACCTCGAGGTGGGGGTCAGCGCGCGGTGGCGCGCGCCGCCCGGCGCGGCCGTGCCGCGCGCCACAGCGCGGCGAGGGCGCCCGGGCCCGCGGTGAGCGAGACGATCGCGACGGTGAGGGCCGCGCCCGTGACGGTGAGCAGCGAGCTCATGCCGACCATGAACGCGGTGACCGCGCCGGCGGAGACGACGGCGCCGGTGGCCGGCGCGAAGCCGGCGGTGAGCATCCCGACCGCCGCGGCGGCGGAGGCGGGCGCCAGCGGCAGCAGCCGCCCGCCGGTCTGGGCGAGCATCACGAGCAGCACCGCGGCGGCGCCGCCCGGCAGCCCGAAGGCGGCGAGGAAGCAGCCGATGGCCAGGCCGCGGAAGCCGCGCGAGGCGAGCTGCCACGGCAGCACGTGGAGCGCGAACTCGCCCGGGCGCGTCAACGGCCCGCAGCCCACGCCGACGCCCGAGAGCGCCTGCCGCAGGCGGCCCTCCGGAGCCGGTCCGGCGCCCAGGTGCCGCGCGATCATGCAGCCGGCCGCGATCGACCGCGATCGCGAGGCCGATCCACAGCGCGGTCTCCGCCCCCGGCAGGCCGAGCGCGGGGGCGACGCCCAGCGCCACGGCCAGCACCAGGACGGCCGCGCCGACGAAGGTGTCCCCGGCGGCCTCGGCCACGAGCGTGCCGGTCAGCACCGAGGTCCGCTCGTCCGGCATGCGGCGGCCCATCAGCAGCACGCGCACGGCGTCGCCGCCGCGCGCCGACAGCACGCCGCCGGCGCCGGCCCCGGCCACCCAGACGCCGATGGCGTCGCGCCGCCGGACGTCGCCGCAGGCGCCGCGGACGATCGCGCACCAGCCGCAGGCCCGGGAGACCTGGTTGAGCAGATGGAAGAGGAGACCGAGGGCAAGCCAGGCGGGCGCCGCACCTGCGACGGTGACCGTCAGCCCCTCGATCCAGTTCCCCATTGGGTACGGACAGTACCCGGTCCGGGGTACGGCCAGCCGTACTTCTCCCCGATCAGAGCCGCCACGAGGGCGAGCCCACGGCCTCCACGTAGCGCGCCGCCGAGCGGCGCACGACCTCCTTGGCGTCGCGCCGCACGGTGGTGCCCCACCACGCGCCCTGGATCGTCTCGAACGCGTACGGCTCCAGCGTGTCCACGATCCGCTGGACCGCTGCTGCGGGCAGCGGGATCAGGTTCGGATAGGAGTACATGAAGCTCACGTGCGAGCGATCCGGGATGACCTGGACGATGTCGCCCGAGAGCAGCGTCCCGGCCCCGTCGTTGCCGCCCGGCCACACGAGCACGGTGCCGCCGGGGAAGTGCCCGCCGCAGCGCACGAGGGTGAGGTCGCCGATCTCGCGCTTCTCGCCCGACCACAGCTCGATCGCAGGGTCGGGGCGCATGACCCACTCCGCGTCGTCCTCGTGCACGAGGACCGGGCAGTCGAAGCGGTGCGCCCACTCGACCATCGAGGAGTAGTAGTGCGGGTGCGAGAGGGCCATCGCGGCCACGGGACCGAGCGCCTCGATCGCCGCCGCGGTCTCCTCGTCGAACAGCGTGATCGACTCCCAGAGGACGTTGCCCTCCGAGCTGGGCACGACCAGCATCCGCTGGCCGATGGCGAAGTGCGGCTCCGTGCCGACGCCGGTCAGCTCCTCGTCGGGCCGGATCGCGTTCGTGCGATCGGCCGCGAGCTCGGCGATCGTGGTCCACCGCTGGCCGCTCTCGGGGACGTACTGGCGCGGGTCCTCGCAGATCGGGCATTCGGCGGGCGGCTCCGCCGACTCGGTGTACTGGACCCCGCAGGTTGCGCAGACGAAATGCTCCATGGGGGAAGTTTGTCCTGCCAAGTACATTTCAGCCATGTCGACTCAGGTCGAGGTTCCGGAGCGTCCCAAACAGACACGGAAGCTCGACGCCGCGCCGACCGCGATCTCGGAGGCGCGGCGCTGGGTCGGGGGAGTCGCGAACGGGCTGCTCGCCGACGAGCAGGTCGAGAACCTGCGGCTGGTCATCAGCGAGGTCGTGACCAACGCCCTCCAGCACGGCGCCCCAGGCGAGCAGATCGAGCTGGCCGTCACGCCGAAGCCGCTGTTCCTGTGCGTGCAGGTCACCGACGACGGGCCGGGCCTCGTGCCGCGGCCGAGCGCGCTGGGCAACGAGGACGACGTCGGCGGCTTCGGGCTGTACTTCGTCGAGCAGCTGACGCGCCGCTGGGGCGTCACGCGCGAGAACCGGCGCACCCGCGTGTGGTTCGAGCTCGACTACGCGGCCTGACCGTCAACGTCGCGCAACGCCTCGACTGCCACGCCGCGCGGCGGGTAGTAGCGCCCGATGGACGAGAAAAGTGAGCGTACCTCCGGCGGCATCGCCGGCAAGCTGGCGGGCAGGGTGAAGGAGGCCGCGGGGTCCGTGCTGGGCCGCGACGATCTCGCGCGCGAGGGCCGGCTCCAGCAGGCGGCCGTCGACGCCGACCGCGAGGCCGCGGACGACCGCGCGGAGGCGCGGCGCGCGGAGGCCGCAGCCGAGGTCGAGGAGGAGCGCGCGAGGACCGAGGAGGAGCGGGCCCGGCTCCAGAACGAGGTCGCCGAGGAGACGCAGGCACAGGCCGCCGAGGACGACCGCGAGGCCGCCGAGCGCCAGGCCGCCGCCGAGACGCGGCAACGCGAGCAGGAGGCAGAGGCCGCCCGCCGCCGCGAGGAGGCCGCGACTGCGGCCGAGGAGCAGCGCGCCCGGGAGGCGCACGCCGCCGGCGCGCGTGAAGCGGTTCGCCTCGAGCAGCAGGCCCGCCAGGCCGAGGAGCGCGCCGCCGCCATCGACCCAGAGGAGCGGTAATGGGACTCAGAAGCATCCCCAGGGCCGCCGTCGGCGGCTACATCAAGGCCGTGCGCTGGCCGATCGACCGCACGCTGTCGCTGCTCGGCGGCACGGGCCGCGCCGTCGACCGCGCGGATGCTGCCGCCCGCGGCGCGGCGGGCACCGTGCTCGCCGACGACGAGCTGAAGACCGACGCGCGGCGCCGCTCGCTGGCGGCCGACGAGCGCGAGCGCGCCGACGCCCTGCGCGACGCGGCCAAGGCCCAGCAGGCGGTGGCCGACGAGGAGCTCGATCAGCGCCGCACGGCCGCCGCCGAGCGCCGGCGCGGCGCCTCCCAGCGCTCGGGCGCGGCCAAGCGCAAGGCCGAGCAGGATCGCAAGACGACCGAGGCCAAGGCGAAGCAGTCCGAGCAGCGGCGCAAGCGCGCCGCGGCGAAGGCGGCCGGCGCCCGCGAGGAGAAGATCGACGCCAAGGCCCGGCGCGAGCGCCTGGAGGCGCTGGAGGCCGAGGAGCGCGCGCTCGACGCCAAGGAGGAGGCGCTCGTCGCCTCCGACGAGGCCGATCGCTTGGAGTCCGCGGCCGACCGCACGAAGGCCCGCCGCAAGGGCTAGCCCGACGACTAGAGGAACGTCGGCGTGTCGCGCACGTGCGCGGCCGCCGCGCGCAGGCGCGCCGCGACCGCGGGCCCGCCGGCGACGCGTGACTCGACGACCTCGGCGGCGATGTCGAGGTTGGAGGCGAGATGCTCGATCGGGAAGTCGCGTGCCTCGAGCACGCCGGCCAGCCAGCTCGCCTGCTTGACGAGGTCCACGTGGCCCTCGACGTCGCCGATCGCCCAGTTGAGCAGGTGCTGGGTGTCGTGCTGCTCCCATTCGCGCGCGAGCTCGCCGTAGCGCTCGAGGTCGTCCGGGTGGACCTCGAAGTACAGCTCGGCCACGTCGGCCGCCAGCGGCGCCAGCTCGACGGGCTCCCCGCCCAGCGTCGCGCGCTCGGGCGGGGGCCAGCCTCCAGGCGGCGCCGGGCGGCGGCTCACTCGGCCACCACCTCGTACGTGTGGAGGTGCTCGAGGCGCTCGAGCTTGATGGCGTCCTGCAGGTCCGGGTCGATGCGCTCGTGCGAGGTCCGGTGCTCGGCGCTGCGCATATAGGCCTTGAACGCGTCGCGGTCGCGCCAGCGGCTGACCATGATCAGCTCGCCCTCGTCGCGGTCGGACTGCCACACCTGCAGGTCGACGAACCCGTCGGACTGGTCGACGAGCCCGACACGGTTCCGGAACGCCGTCACGAGGCTCTCGGCGCGCTCGACCGGAACGCGCAGGCGCGACATGGACACGTACATGCGGGAAACGCTATCGGGAGCCGAGCCGTCTCCGCTCGGCCTTTGCGAGCGCCGCGTACCGACCCTCGGCGATGTCGCCCATCGGGTCGGGCGAGATGGCCTTCAGACGCGCGAGCGGCAGGTGCGTCACGGCGCGAACGGCGAGCAGCTCCTCGGACGCGCCACGGGCGTAGTAGCGCTCGCGGCCGAGCACGATGCGTCCGGGGAGGTAGAAGACGAGCAGCGGCAGGCTCGGCACGATCGCGACGATCAGCCCGAGGATCGTCCCGAGCGTGCGGATCTTCTCGCGGCCGCTCTCGGCGGTGCGGATCGTGCTCGCGCCCGCGTCGCGGAGCGTGTCCGCGGCCTCGTCGCCGATCAGCGGCACGTCGTCGAGGTAGTCGGCTGCGCGCTGTGTGGCGACGCCGGCGTCGCGGGCCTGGTTCGAGATCTCGGCGAGGTCGTGGACCTTGCCGCCGATCCAGACGCCGGCGAGGATCCACACCACCACCCAGGCCAGGACCAGTGCGTCGACGACCGGCTCACCAGCGGATCGGCAGCGCGTCGAGGCCGTAGATGCCGTCGATCGAGCCGTACACGGGCTCGCCGTCGAGCTCGAGGTTCGGCATGCGCTGCGAGAGGAACACGAGCGCCTCCTGCATCTCGGCGCGCGCGAGGTTCGCGCCCAGGCAGTAGTGGATGCCGGCGCCGAAGGTCAGCGCCTTGCCGGAGGTCCGCTCGGCGGTGATGTCGAACGCCTCCGGCTGGCCGTCGCGGTTGCCGGTGAAGGCGCAGACGAGCACGACGGTGCCCTCCGGGAAGGTGACGTCGCGGAAGGTGACGTCCTCCAGCGCGATCCGCGCCGTGAACGGCGTGATCGGCTCGAAGCGGACGACCTCCTCGACGGCCTGCGCGGCCAGCAGCGGGTTGCCGGCCAGCAGCTCCCACTGCTCGGGGTGCTCGGCGAACAGGCGGATCGCGTGCGCGAGCTGGCTCTGGGTGGTGTCGACGCCGCCGACGAGCACGTTGAGCACGAGGTTGAGCAGCTCGACGTCGCTGAGCTTCTCGCCCTCCTCCTCGGCGGCGATCAGCGTGCTGATCAGGTCGTCGCCGGGGTCGGAGCGGCGGCGCCCGAGCAGCTCGCCGGCGTAGGCGTAGAACTCGACCACCGCGTGCTCGATCTGCTCGCGCTCCTCGAGCACCTTCATGCCGAACTGGCGCTGGATCCAGCGCGACCACTCCCACAGGCGGCCGTGATCCTCGGTCGGCGCGCCCATCACCGTCGCGATCACCTTGCTCGGGTACGGCTTGGCGAACGCCTCGACGAAGTCGGTCCGGGTTGCCCCGTCGAGATCGTCGTGGAGGGCGTGGAGGATGTCGCGCATGGCGGGGCGCCAGCGCTCGATCGCGCGGGGGGTGAAGGCGGGGTTGACGAGGCCGCGGAGTCGCCGGTGGTCCTGCCCGTTGATGTGGAGGATGTTGCGGCGGATCTCCTCGAACAGCGGCCCGTCGTCGATCCCGAAGATCTCCGCGATCTTCATCCCCGGGAACGTGAAGCTCTTGCTGCGCAGGAAGAACTCGCCCGCCTCGCGGTCCACCGCGACGCACCCGAGCGGCATCGTCGCCAGCCAGCCTTGGTCGGCGAGATCGGCCATCGCCTCGTGGAAGCGCGCCCCGCGCAGCTCGGGGTTGAGGTAGTCGAAGGTCGGGAGCTCGAGGTCGGCCAGGGCGGTCATCCGCCCAGCCTAATGCGCTACAAGCCCGGGGGGTGCCGGACGGTGTAACCCGCCGACGAGCGGCCCTGCGGCTGCCAGCGGGTGCCGTTCTCGTAGCGGCCGGTGGTGTCGAACCGGCGGCCGTTGACGATCATGTAGACGTGCCCGGGGGAGGCGTAGATCGTCACCCAGCGGCCCTTGCCGGCCGAGCCCCAGCTCATGAAGTCGCCGCTCGTCAGTGCCGAGTTGAGATAGCCGGCGCCGTGCAGCGCGTAGGAGACCGAGCCCGAGCAGTCGTAGCCCGAGTCGTTCCACTGCCCGTGCCCGCCGCCGTACTTGTAGGGCTTGTCGGCGATCCGGTTGCCGGCGGCGATGATCCGGCGCACGCGGATCGGGATGCCGGAGCCGCCGCCGCCCGAGTGGCCGCCGCGGCGCTTGAGGACGGTGGAGATGCTCGGGTGGCCGAGCGCCGCCCACGTGGCGGGGCCGACGATGCCGTCGGCGGTCAGCCCGTGCGCGCGCTGGAAGCGCTTGACGGCGGCCGCCGTGGCGGGGCCGAAGACCCCGTCGGCGGTGATGCCCAGCCTTCGCTGGAGCAACCGGACCCGCCCGCCTCGTGACGCGTGCCTGGGTGCTGCCTTGGTCGTGCGCCGCGAGTGCGAGGCGCGGCGAAGCGCGGCCCACGTGGCGGGGCCGACGACGCCGTCGGCGATCAGGTTGTGCGCGCGCTGGAAGCGCTTGACGGCGCGCTTGGTGCCGCTGCCGAAGATCCCGTCCGCATGCACGCCCAGCCAGCGCTGCATCTTCTCCACGCGAGGACCGTGCGCGCCCTTCTTGAGCGGCTTCGCCGCCGCGTTGGCGGAGGTGGCGGTCGCGAGCAGCATGAGGAGGGCGAGCGCGATCAGCGCCCACCTGCGACCGTGCACCAGCGTCTTTCGCAAGTCCGTTCGAGTCCCGTTCTGAGTCCAGCTGTTTCCGTGTGCCTACGAGGTGAGCTGACGGGCTCGCGCTGGATGCGCTACACCACCACGACGGCGGCGATTCGCCCCTGCGGCCACGCTGGACCGCTCCGGTTCCCCCGCTCGCCTCTTCCTGGGAGGCGGCGATTCGGCGGGCGTCGTTCTACCACCAGAAAGTCCTGCGACTGCAGGATTTCTTGCACGCGCCCGGTTCCCATCCGTCCAAGACGCCGGGCTCGTCGGGGAGTAGAACCGTCCTCATGACCGACGACCAGCCGATCGTGCTCGCCCCGGGCGAGGGCCGCGCCTACGACATCGGGCCCATGCGCGGGGTCTTCAAGGCCGACGGGGAGGAGACCGGCGACGCGTACTGCGTCTCCGAGTGGTCCGTCGAGCCGGGAGGCGACGGACCAGGCCCGCATTCGCACGAGGGCAACGTCGAGCTCTTCCTCGTGACCGAGGGGACGATGTCCTTCCTCGTCGGCTCGGACTGGATCGACGCGCCCGCCGGCACCTTCATCCGCGTGCCCGCGGGTGTGACCCACGACTTCCGCAACCGCGGCGCCGAGCGCGCCACCGCGTTCAACGTCTTCATCCCCGGAGGGTTCGAGGCCGCGTTCGCCGCCTAGATCCGTCCGGCGCTCATGCGAACATACGTTCGTGTTACCGGTCGAGGTCAGGTCAGAGGCGCTCCGGCTCGTGGCCGCCGGGCTCAACGACTGCGAGATCTCCCGGCGGCTCGGCGTCGCCCGCACCACGATCCGCGACTGGCGCAAGCCGCGCTACGTACGCGAGCACACAGTCACCGTGCCCACGCTGCTCGCGGCTGACGAGGCGCATCGTCATCGAGCCCGACGACTACAGCGAGCTGCTCGGGCTCTACCTCGGCGACGGGCACATCTCCCAGCTCGCGCGGACGCATCGGCTCCGCCTGTCGCTCGACGCCGCGCATCCGCGGATCGTCCGCGAGTCCGACGAACTGCTTCGACGCGTGTTCGCCGGCCATCACGTCGGCCGCGTCCTCGCCGACGGGGGCTCGACCGTCGTGCTCCTGGTCCACAGCACGCACCTGACGTGCCTCTTCCCACAGCACGGCGCCGGCAAGAAGCACGACCGTCCGATCCTCCTCGAGGACTGGCAGCAGTCGCTCGTCGACGCGGCGCCGTGGTCGTTCCTGCGCGGGTGCATCCGGTCGGACGGCTGCGTCTTCATCAACCGGACCGGGCGCTACGAGTACCTGAGCTACGACTTCACGAACCTCTCGACGGACATCCTCGACGCGTTCGAGCGGACGTGCACCGCGGTCGGGCTGCGCCCACGACGCTACGCCCGTCGCATCCGGCTCAACCGCCGCGAGGACGTCGCCCGACTCGTCGAACACGTCGGTCTCAAGGGTTGAGCGCGACGCGATAAGCTCTGCGCCGTTCTGCGGCTGTGGCGGAATTAGGCAGACGCGCGGCGTTCAGGTCGCCGTGAGCTTTACGCTCGTGGAGGTTCGAGTCCTCTCAGCCGCATAGCTTCGCTACCCTGCGAAGTCGGTTCCTGCCGCTATCGTCTAGGGGACTAGGACGCCGCCCTCTCACGGCGGAAACCGGGGTTCGAATCCCCGTAGCGGTACTTTCGTGAAGCCCGCCCGCAAGGCGGGTTTCGTCGTTCAGGGGAGTGGCGCGGGCGGATCACGCCGCCGAGTCGAGCCGGGCGATCAGGACGTCGCGGGCGTCGAGGATGTGCTCCTTCATGATCCGCTCGGCCCGCTCGCCGTCGCCGGCGTGCACCGCTCGCGCGATCTGCCGGTGGAAGTGGCCCGATGCGCGGAGCTGGTCCGGCGAGTACCAGGTGAAGGCCCGGTAGAGGAGCGGGACCTCGACGACCGTCTGGAGCATCTCCGCCAGCCGGGGGTCCCGCGCAGCCGCCACGAGCGTGCCGTGGAAGCGGCCGTTCTCCTCGACGAGCGCCGGGAAGTCGTCGCCGGCCTCCACCAGGGCGTCGAAGCGCGAGCAGCTCGAATCCAATGCGGCCTGCTCGTCGGCACTGGCCCGCCGCGCGGCGAGCCGGGAGACGTGGCCCTCGAGCAGCGCGCGCAGCTCGTAGAGGTCGTCGAGGTGCGACTCGTCGTAGCTGCGCACCCGCGCGCCGCGGTTCGGGGTCATCTCCACGAGCCCCTTGGCGGTGAGCAGGAGCAGGGCCTCCCGGATCGGCGTGCGGCTGATGCCGAGCGTCTCCGCGAGCTCGCCCTCCTTGAGCCGCGCGCCCGGCTCCACGCGCCCCTCGATGATCGCCCGGGCGATCTCGTCAGCGGCCGTCTGGCTCGACTTCGTATGCAAAATGTCCGGTTTCATGGCCAAATTGATCGGGAAGGCCATGGATTGTATGCGAAGTGCCCATGGTCTGGGAGGAACCATGAGATTGGGAATTGCCGCGGCGGCGACCGTGCTGGTCGCCCTCGCCATAGCTGCATGCGGCACCGAGGCGCCGGGCGACGGCGAGGGGAACCTGGACGGCGAGATCACCGTCTCCAACCACCCCTCGCTGCTGTACTCGCCGCCCTGGATCGCCGCGCTCGACCAGGACCTGTTCGCCAAGCACGGGCTCGAGGTCAACGACATCGTCGGCTCCGAGGGCGGCGGCACGACCGTGCAGAACGTCGTCAGCGGCGGGCTGCCGATCGGCGAGGTCGCGACGTCGGCCGCCGTCACGGCCTTCCTGGCCGGCGCCGACATCAAGATCGTCGGCGGCGGGGTGGCCAGCGGTGAGGACGTCTTCTGGGTCACCGGCCCGGACTCCGACATCGACTCGATCGAGGACCTCGAGGGCAAGGAGGTCGGCTACACCAGCCCCGGCTCGGTCACGCAGGGCCTGCTCGCGCTCTCCCTCGAACGCTCCGGAGTCGGCGTCGACAACGTCAAGACGCGCGCCATGGGCGGGCTCACCGAGGGCCTCACCGCGCTCAAGCAGGGCGACATCGATGCCGCCGCGATGCTCGAGCCGGTCTTCTCCGAGCAGGTGGAGGAGGAGGGGTGGAAGCCGATCTTCCGCGCCTCCGACCACGTGCCGGAGTTCATGTCGACCGTGATCATCACCGGGCCGGGCGTCGCGGAGAAGAGCCCTGAACTCGTGCGCGAGACGCTGGCCGCCCGGGCGGAGGGCATCGACTACGTCGCCAGCAACCCGGAGCAGGTCGCCAAGGCCTGGGCCAAGGAGGCCGAGATCAAGCCCGCGAGCGCGATGAAGGCGCTCGAGAGCGTCGATCCGGACGTGCACTGGAAGGTCGGCCTCGGCAAGCCGGAGGGGCTCGACGCGGTGCTGGAGACGATGCGGCTGATCGACCTGCTCGGCAACGACCAGGAGGTCGACTGGGACGAGCTGGTCGACCAGCAGTTCATCCCGGAGGCCGACCGCGGGCCGCTGCCGGAGACGAAGTGATGCCAACGGACGGGAGGGGCGGCGTGCTGCTCACGCTGGAGAACGTCAACAAGAGCTACGAGACCGCGACGGGATCCGTCGAGGCCGTCAGCGACATCTCGTTCGAGGTGGCCGAGGGCGAGTTCGTCTCGATCGTCGGCCCCAGCGGCTGCGGGAAGAGCACGCTGATGGAGGTCGTCGGCGGGCTCACGCCGGCCACGGCCGGGGAGGTCCGGATCGGCGACAGGCTCGTGACCGGCACCGACCCGTCGATCGGCATCGTGTTCCAGCAGGAGTCGGCGTTCCCCTGGCGCACGGTGCGCGAGAACGTCGAGTTCGGCATGGAGATGACCGGCGTCGGCAAGGAGGAGCGCCGCACGCGCGCGCAGGAGATGATCGAGCTGGTCGGGATCGCGGGCTTCGAGGACCGCTACCCGTCGGAGCTCTCGGGCGGCATGCGCCAGCGCGTGGCGATCGGCCGCACGCTCGTGATGCGCCCCGAGATCATCCTCATGGACGAGCCGTTCGGCGCGCTGGACGAGCAGACGCGGCTGATCCTCGGCGAGGAGCTCTCGCGGATCCGCCAGGCCACGAACGCGACGATCCTCTTCATCACGCACTCGTTCGACGAGGCGCTGCTGCTGTCCGACCGGATCGTCGTGATGACCGCGCGCCCCGGCCGGCTGAAGCGCATGGTCGAGAACCCGCTGCCGCGCCCGCGCGACTCGTCGATCCTGCGCGACCCCGAGTTCGCCCGCCTCAGCGGCGAGCTGTGGGACGCGCTGCGCGAGGAGTCCATGCAGTCGATGGGTGAGCGCGCATGAGCGAGGCCGCACGCGTACGCGTGGCGCGCTGGGGCATCGTGCTCGCCGGCCTCGTCGCGCTGGAGATCATCCCGCGGCTCGGGCTCGTGAACCCGATCTCGCTCGTGCCGCTCAGCGACATGGTCTCGACGATGTGGACGCTCACCACCGACGGCACGCTCGGCCCGCACCTGCTGACCACGCTCGGGGCGATCGCCGCCGCCTTCGCGGCCTCGATCCTCACCGGGCTCCCGCTGGGCATCCTGCTGTGGCGCGCCGAGCGCGTCCGCCGGGTGCTGCAGCCGTACCTGACCACGTACTACGCGATCCCGATCTTCGCGTTCTACCCGCTGTTCATCGCCGTCTTCGGGCTCGGCGCCTGGCCCGTCGTGCTGATCGCCTGGGCGTGGGCCGTGGTGGCGGTCGTGCTCAACACGGTGATCGGCCTCAACGAGGTCGCGCCGGTCTACGTCAAGGTCGGGCGCAGCCTCGACCTGTCGCGCTGGAGCATGTTCACGCGGGTCTACTTCCCGGCCGCGACGCCGTACATCTTCACCGGCTTCAAGCTCGCCGCCAGCTACTCCGTGATCGGCGTGATCGCGAGCGAGTTCATCCAGGCCGAGCAGGGCCTCGGCTGGTTCGTGGCCTTCAGCTACAACAGCTTCGCGATCACGAACATGTACGCCGGGATCGTGCTGATCCTGCTGTTCGCGGTCGTCGTCAACTCGCTGCTGCTGCGGGTCGAGCAGCACATCCACGGGAGGCGCGCATGAGCACGATCACCGCACCTCGCCGGCGCACGG
Source organism: uncultured Solirubrobacteraceae bacterium (assembly GCA_963723395.1). GTDB lineage: Bacteria > Actinomycetota > Thermoleophilia > Solirubrobacterales > Solirubrobacteraceae > DATFQI01. Next base: position 681,915 of record CAVRQL010000023.1, read on the forward strand.
GCTCCGACTTCGTGCTGGCCGGCCAGATCGCGTTCCCGCTGCTGCTGCTGGTCATCTGGCAGATCGTCGGGATGCTGGCGGGCGACTTCTACGTCGCGACGCCGCTCCAGGCCATCGAGGCGATCGCCGACGGCGTCTCCGGCGGCTGGTTCTTCGAGAGCCTCGCGGCGACGATGGGCGCTGTCGCCGTCGGCTTCGCGATCGCAGCCGTCGGCGGCCTGTGGATCGGCGTCGTGCTCGGGCGCGTCCCGTTCTGGCGCAAGGTGCTCGAGCCGATCGTGCTGTCCGTCTACACGGCGCCGAAGGTCACGCTGTTCCCGATCTTCCTGGTCGCCTTCGGCTTCGGCCTGTCTTCGAAGATCGCGTTCGGCGCCTTCCACGGGATCTTCCCGATCGCGATCGTGACCATGAACGCCGTCCGCGGCGTGCTGCCGGTGCACCTCAAGGTCGCGCATTCGCTCGGCCTGTCGCGCACCGCGACGTTCCGTCAGGTGATCCTGCCCTCGGTGCTCCCGTCGGTGGTCACCGGCCTGCGCATGGGGTTCGGGCTCACGCTGCTCGGCGTCGTGCTGGGCGAGATGTTCGCCTCGCGCAGCGGCTTCGGCTACGAGCTCGTGCAGGCGATCACGGTGCACGACATGCCGCGCATGTACGGGATCATCGCCGCGCTGGTCGTGATCGCGCTGGCCGTCAACGCGCTGTTCCTGCGCTGGGAGCGCGCGGCGTCGAGGCGGAGCTCATGACCGGCGGCCCGCTCGAAGGCCGGCGCGTGGTCGAGTTCGGCCAGCTGCTCGCCGGCCCCTACGTGGGGACGCTGCTGGGCGACTTCGGCGCCGACGTGATCAAGGTCGAGCCGCCCCCGAAGGGCGACGCGATGCGCGACTGGGGCCGCCTGCGCCACAACGACAAGTCGCTGTGGTGGACGGTGCTGGGGCGCAACAAGCGCTCGATCACGCTCAACCTGCGCACGGAGGAGGGGCAGGAGATCGCGCAGCGGCTCACCCGCGACGTCGACGTCGTGCTGGAGAACTTCCGGCCCGGCACGATGGAGAAGTGGAACCTCGGCCCGGAGGACGTGAACCCGCGGGCGATCTACGCGCGGGTGTCGGGCTACGGGCAGACCGGGCGCTACCGCGACCGGCCGGGGTTCGCGTCGGCGGGGGAGGCGGTGGCCGGCCTGCGCCACATCAACGGCTATCCCGGCCAGGCGCCGCCGCGCAACGGCATCTCGCTCGGCGACACGCTCGCGGCCCAGTCCGCCTTCCAGGGGATCCTGCTCGCCCTCTACGCGCGTGACGCGCGGGGCGGAGGCGGGCAGGTGATCGACGCCTCGATCACCGACGCGTGCTTCGCGGTCACCGAGTCCGCGGTGCTCGAGTTCGAGAAGACCGGCTGGGTGCGCGAGCCGACCGGCCCGCGGCTGCCGCGGATCGCGCCCAGCAACGTCTACCGCTCAAGCGACGACCGCTGGGTCGTCATCGCGGCCAACCACGACACCCTGTGGCGCCGGCTGGCCGAGCTGATGGGCCGCCCCGAGCTGGGCGAGGACGAGCGCTTCGCCACCCACAACGCGCGCGGCGAGAACGAGGACGAGCTCGACGAGCTGATCGGCGGGTGGGCCGCGCAGCACACCGCCGAGGAGCTGGATCGGATCGTCAACGACGCCGGCGTGGTGTGCGCGCGCGTGTACTCGGCGGCCGACGTCTACGAGGACCCGTACTTCCGCGAGCGCGAGCTGCTCGTCGAGCACGAGGACGAGGTGCACGGCACCGTCACGGTGCCCGGCATCGTCCCCAAGCTCAGCGAGACGCCCGGGGCGATCCGGCAGTCGGCGCGCTGGACCGTGGGGGCCGACACCGACGACGTGCTGGGCGAGCTCGGGCTGGACGCCGACGACATCGCCGACCTGCGCGAGCGGGAGATCGTGTGATCGTCTGCGACGTCGGCCCGCGCGACGGGCTGCAGAACGACGACGTCACGCTCGCCCCGGCGGTGCGCGCCGAGCTGTGCGACCGCCTCGCGGCCACCGGCCTGCCGCGCGTGGAGGCGGTCAGCTTCGTGCACCCCGAGCGCGTGCCCCAGATGGCCGGCGCCGAGGAGGTGCTCGCGGCCGTCGAGCGCCGCGACGGGCGTGGTCCACGCCGCGCTCGTGCTCAACGAGCGCGGGCTGCAGCGGGCGATCGACGCCGGCGTGGAGGAGGTGCACGTCGCCTATCCGGTCACCGACACGTTCTGCGAGCGCAACCAGAACGCCACGACCGAGCAGGCGGCGGCATCGTGCGAGGCGATCGTCGCGCGCGCCCACGAGGCCGGCATGCGCGCGACCGTCACGCTGGCGGCCGCGTTCGGATGCCCGTTCGAGGGCCGCGTGGACCCGGGGGTCGTGATCGAGCACGCCCACCGCCAGGCCGCGGCCGACGAGCTGATGCTCGCCGACACGATCGGCGTCGGCGTGCCCGCCCAGGTCCGGCGGCTGCTGCCCGCCGCGCTCGAGACCGGCGTGCCGGTCGGGCTGCACCTCCACAACACGCGCAACACCGGCTACGCCAACGCGGCCGCGGGGCTGGAGCACGGCGCCTCGATCCTCGACGCGAGCGTCGGCGGCCTCGGCGGCTGCCCGTTCGCGCCCCGCGCCACCGGCAACATCGCCACCGAGGACCTCCTGTACCTGCTCGAGGGCGAGGGCGTCGACACCGGGATCGACGCCGACGGCGTGGCCGGCGTCGCCGAGTGGCTCGGCGGGGTGGTCGGCCGCGACCTACCCGGCCTGGTGCACCGCGCGGGCCCGTTCCCGAGCTAGACCGGGCTCTTGTTGCCGCCGCGCTTCTTCTTCGCGCAGGTGCGGTACTTGCGCTTGCCCTGGATCGTCTTGCCGAGCACGGTCTTGGCGACGATCTTGACCGTGTAGCGGCCCTTGGGCAGGCCCTTGAGGTTGATCGGCGCGGTCAGGCGCTCGCCCTTGCGGACCTCGATGCGCTTGCCGTTGAGGTACACCGAGGCGGTCTTCAGCGCGTCGCCGGACGGCTCGCGCAGGCGGATCTTGAAGGAGCGGCGCGAGAGGCACTTGCGCTTGCCCTGCTTGGGGAGCGTCGCGATCTGGTCGATCTTCGGCTTGCCCGGGGGCAGCGGCGACACCAGGTCGGAGTCGTTGCAGCCGGCCGGGTCGTTGGCCGAGATGCCGTCGGGCGCGATCGTGGGCTGGGTGGCGGGCTCCTCGGGCGGGGCGAAGCAGACGCGCAGGAAGCGCGCGCCGTCCGGTCGCAGCAGCACCCGGTAGGCGGTGTTGCCCCGCCCCGGGATCGGGCTGCAGTCGCTGTTGGTGTACCACTGGTGGCCGCCGAAGTACTGGCCGTCGGGCTGGGCGCGGACGCCGACCCACATCTGCTCTCCGGTCGGGTGCGCGCAGACCGCGAACGTGGTCGGCCTGATGACCGTGCCGACGAAGCTCCCGTCGCTCTGCGCCTGCACGGCGACCTGCCCGCCGCTGAACGACCACACGGCCTCGATGTCGGCCTGCGCCGAGGCGGCCGTGGGGGTGACGAGCAGCGCGGCGAGGACCAGCGCGGGGGCGAGGAGCTTCATCGGCCGACGCTAGCCCACCAGGGGTTGTTGCGTGCGCAATCATTTCCTACACTGGGAGGCATGCAGCTCGAGGGGATCCATCACATCAGCGCCATCACCGGCGACGCCGCCCGCAACGTGGACTTCTACGCGCGCGTGCTCGGCCTGCGGCTGGTCGCCAAGACCGTCAACCAGGACGATCCGCGCGTCTACCACCTGTTCTACGCCGACGAGAACGGGCGGCCCGGGGCGGAGATGACGTTCTTCGAGTACCCGCACGCCAAGCCCGGCCGCACCGGCGCGGGCATGGTCCACACCGTGCAGTGGCGGGTGCAGAGCGAGGACGCGCTCGCCTTCTGGGCCCAGCGCCTGGGCACCGACGGGCCGCGCTTCACCGATCCGGAGGGCCTCACGCACGAGCTCGTGGTCGCCACGGCTCCCGACACGCCGCTCGCCGCCGAGCACCCCGAGATCCCCGCCGAGTACGCGCTGCAGGGCTTCGAGGGCGTGCGCGCCTACAGCTTCGACCCCGGGCACAGCGCGGCGCTGCTCACGCAGCTGATGGGCGCCACCCAGCGGGCCGAGAACGTCTTCGAGCTGCGCGGCGAGACCCGCGGCGCGACGATCACCTTCGACCCCGCCCCCGAGGAGCCCGGCCGCCAGAGCGCGGGCATCGTCCACCACGTCGCGTGGCACACGACCGTCGCCGATCACCCGCGCTGGGTGGAGCGGATCGCCGAGGCGGGTATCCCCAACTCCGGCATCGTGGACCGGCACTACTTCAAGGCGCTCTACTTCCGCGAGCCGGGCGGGGTCCTGTACGAGATCTCCGACGACGCGCCCGGCTTCACCGTCGACGACCCGGTCGAGGACCTCGGGCGCCGGATCATCCTGCCCCCGCGGCTGGAGCCGCAGCGCGCGCGGATCGAGGCCAACCTCACCCCGCTCCCCGATCCCCGCGCGGACTGGGCGGCGGCATGACGGCCGGCCGGTTCGTCCGCCAGCAGAGCAAGTTCCGCGACTGGGTGGGCACCGACGAGCACCCGGTCGAGGCCGGCCGCTACCACCTGTACGTCTCGCTCGCCTGCCCGTGGGCGCACCGCGCGATCATCCTGCGCCGCCTGAAGGGGCTCGAGGGAGCGATCGGGATGTCGATCGTCGACCCGATCCGCGACGACCGCGGCTGGGCGTTCACCGAAGCGCCGGGCACGACCGGCGACCTGCTGCACGACTGGGGCTTCCTGAGCGAGGCCTACGACGCCACCGACCCGGACTTCGAGGGCCGGATCTCGGTCCCCGTGCTGTGGGACCGCCAGACCGACTCGATCGTCAACAACGAGTCGGCCGACGTGATCGTGATGCTCAACGAGGCGTTCGACGACTTCGCCGTCCACGCCGAGCGCGACTACTACCCCGAGCACCTGCGCGCGGAGATGGACGAGCTCAACGAGCGCGTCTACGAGACCGTCAACGACGGCGTCTACCGCACCGGCTTCGCCACCTCGCAGGAGGCCTACGAGGAGTCGGTGTTCCCGATCTTCGAGACGCTCGACATGCTCGACGAGCGGCTCGCCGACCGGCGCTTCCTGTTCGGCGCCGACCAGACGCTCGCCGACTGGCGCCTGTTCACCACGCTGATCCGCTTCGACGCCGTCTACTACAGCCACTTCAAGTGCAACCTGCGGCGCATCAAGGACTACCCGAGCCTGTGGCCGTACCTGCGCGACCTCTACCAGACGCCCGGGCATCGCGGAGACCGTGGACTTCGACCAGATCAAGCGCCACTACTACGGCACGCACAAGTCGATCAACCCGAACGGGATCGTCCCGGCGGGCCCGATCCTCGAGCTCGACGCGCCTCACGACCGGGGCTGATGGCACGCTTGCGGGCGGGCCATGGAGATCTCCACCGACCGCGACCGCATCGACCGTGAGCTCGTCCACGCGTATCTGAGCGAGCAGAGCTACTGGGCGCGGTGGCGCACGCGCGAGCAGAACGACCGCATCATCGACAACTCGCTGGTCTTCGGCGTGTTCGAGGACGGGCGGCAGATCGCCCACGCGCGGGTGGTCACCGACGGGATCACGTTCGGCTACCTGGGCGACGTGTTCGTGGTGCCCGAGGCGCAGGGCCGCGGCATCGGCAAGGCGCTCGTCGAGGCGGTCCTGGAGCACCCGCAGGTCCGCGACGTGTTGCGCATCGCGCTGCTCACCGAGGACGCCCACGGCCTCTACGAGCGCTACGGCTTCGCGCCGCTCGACGACGTCGACAGGTGGATGCAGCGCAAGGGCGGATGACGTGCCGGCGCCGCACGGGCACTTCCTGGCGGGGGAGATCGGCGAGCTCGCCGGCGTGTCCGGGACGGCGATCGGCCAGTGGGCGCGGTGGGGCTACATCAGGGCTTCGCAGTCCACCGGCGACCCGCACGTCTACTCCGTCGAGGACGCCGCCGAGGCGATCGTCGTGGGGGAGCTGCTCGAGCGCGGCGTGCGCCACGCCCACATCCGCCGCGCGGTCACCGCGCTGCACCGCTACGGCCCGTACCCGCTGAGCGACGCGAGGCTCGCGACGACGCCCGGCCCGCGGCCGCTGATCTTCCTGTGCGAGGACGCCGGCGTGTACGCGCTCGTCGACCGCGGCTGGCAGCGCGTCGCCGCCCCGCCCGACCTGGATCCCGTGCGCCTGCGCCTACGCGGTCACTGACCGGCGCCCGGCTGCCACAGCGGCTCCTCCCCCGAGGCGGCGAGGTTCGCGCCGCGCGAGAGGATGAACAGCAGGTCCGAGAGCCGGTTGAGGTACTTCACGCACTCGGCGTTGACCTCGTCGCCGCAGTCGATCGTGCGGCGCTCCGCGCGGCGGCACACCGTGCGGCACACGTGCAGCTGCGCGGCTGCGGGCGTCCCGCCGGGGAGCACGAACGAGCGCAGCGCCGGAAGGTCGCCGTTGACCTCGTCGCAGACCTCCTCGAGCCAGGTGGTCTGCTCCGGCTTGACCCGCAGGCGCTCGCGATCGCCGCCGTGGGGGACCGAGATGTCCGCGCCGACGTCGAACAGGTCGTTCTGCACGCGGGCGATCCACCCCGCGTACTTCTCCGAGAGCCCGCCGCCGGCGAGCGCCACCCCGAGCTGCGCGTTGAGCTCGTCGACGGTGCCGTAGGCCTCGATCCGCGGGTGCGTCTTGGGCACCCGGCTCATGTCCCCGAGGTGCGTCTCGCCGTCGTCGCCGAGGCGCGTGTAGATACGCGTGAGATTGACGGTCACTCCACGTATAGAATCACGGCCGACCCAAGGTCGGTGGACAGGGAAGCCGGTGTGAATCCGGCGCGGACCCGCCACTGTCACCGGGGAAGCCCCACCGCATGCGCAGAGCGAGCCACTGGTCCGGAGGCGGGCTGGGAAGGCGCGGAGGGGTAGGCCCGGAAGCCAGGAGACCTCCCTCCGACCACAAGCCCGAAGCCCTCGTGGAAAGGGGTGGCTCTCTTGCACCACCATCGCTCAGCCGGCCTGTTGGCCGGTCTTCTCTGTCTCGCGCTCGCCGCGCCCGCGGTCGCAGGCCCGGCGGTCACCGTGCGCGTCGAGGGCCAGTCGACCACCCGCGGTGGAGCGCACCCGCGTGACCCTGCCCGACACGCCGTCCGCCGGTCGACAGCTGCGCCGCGCACACAGCTGCGGCGGCGCATCGAGGAGGGGACGAGGGGCAACTGGGACCGCCATGGCCTTCACGAGCACGATCATGGGCGAGTCGCACACCTTCCAGGACTCCGACTACTGGGCCGAATGGCTGGACCGCGGGCAACGGCTACGAGCTCGGCAACGGCGTCTGCAACGACGTGCTGCGAGGAGGGCGACGAGGTGCTGATGCTCGTCGACCGGTACCCCGGGGCCGTCGTTCGCGCCGACCCGGTCTACCCGCTCGACCTCGAAGGCGTCCCGGCCGCCGCCCGCCCGGGCGAGCCGGTGGCCGTCACGGTGGTCGAGTACTTCTCCGCGACCGGCGCCCCGGGAGAGGGTTCCCGCCGCACGGTCCAGGGCGCCACGGTGACCGGCGGCGGCACGAGCGCCACGACGGGCGCGGACGGCAGGGCCACGCTCACCTTCGCCCAGCCCGGCGACTACACGCTGAAGGCGACCAAGGCGCCCGACGCGCCGTCGGCGGCCGAGGCGATCCGCGTGAGCGTCGAAGCCCCGCCGGCCGGCCTCCGCCGGTGGCCACCGTGGACAACGACGCCGCCCGTGGCCAAGATCGCGGGCATCAGGACCGGCCAGCGCTTCTCGCGCAAGAAGGCGCCGCGGACGCTGCGCGGCTCGGTCACGCCCGACCCGGCCGGCCTGCGCGCCGTGAAGCTGAGCCTGACCCGCTCCAACGGCGGGCGCTGCGAGCTCTACTCGCCGTCGAAGGAGCGCTTCCGGAACTCGCGCTGCGGCAAGCGCGTGAACTTCTCGATCGGTGACCGCGCGGACTGGAGCTACCTGCTCCCGAAGCGGCTCGGCAAGGGCCGCTACGTGCTCGACGTGATCGCCGTCGACAAGCTCGGCAACCGCGACGAGCTCGCCCGCGGGCGCAACCGGGTGGTGTTCTTCGTCCGATGAGAATCGCCGTCGCCGCCCTCGTGGCGCTCGTCCTCGCGCCCGCGTCCGCCCAGGCCGCCACCGTCACGACGATGGTGGTCGGGCGCGACCAGGCCGTCCTGCGCGACGCCAAGGAGGTCAAGATCTCCAAGGCGTCGCGGCAGGTGAAGGTCGGCTCGCGCCGCTGCGCCGTGGCGGGCAACACCCCGCTCGGGGTGCTCACGCGCCTGAGCCTGGCCTTCAAGCTGCGCGACTACGGGTCGTGCAACAAGAAGGCCAAGAACGCCGGCGGGCTGTTCGTCCGCCGGCTCGGGCCGGACCGCAACCGGGGGCAGAACGGCTGGGTCTACAAGGTCGGCCGCCGCGCGGGCAGCAACGGCGCGGCGGACACGGCCGGCCCGTTCGGCAACGGGCGGCTGCGCGACGGCGACACGGTCCTGTGGTTCTTCTGCCGCCAGGGCGCGAAGGGCTGCCAGCGCACGCTGGAGGCCAAGCCGGACCGGGCGTCGGCCGCCGTCGGCGAGACGCTGCGGGTGACCGTGCGCGCCTACGACGACCAGGGCAAGGGCGCCGCGGCCGCCGGCGTGGCGGTCCACCTCGGCACGGCCAGCGCGGTCACCGGCGCCGACGGCGTCGCGCTCGTCCCGGTCACCGAGGCGGGCACGCTGGACGCTGGTGGCCGACAAGGACGGCATGGTCCGCTCCTTCCCGCGCGAGGTGCGCGCCAAGTGAGGCGCGCGCTCGCGCTCCTGATCTGCCTGGGCCTCCTCGGGGGCTGCGGCTTCGGCCCGGGCAAGTCGACGTCCGCGAGCGGATCGCTGACGGTGACGCGCGACTTCGGCGACGTGTCGCTGGGGAAGCACTCGATCAAGAGCCTGAGCGACAGCGAGACGGTGATGCGCCGGCTGCAGAAGGAGTTCGAGGTCAAGACCCGCTACGGCGGCGGCTTCGTGCAGGAGATCGACGGCGTGGCGGGCGGGCGCGAGGACGGCCGCCAGGTCGACTGGTTCTATTACGTCAACGGCATCGAGGCGAGCAACGGCGCCGCCGAGCGCAAGCTCCAGACCGGCGACCGGGTGTGGTGGGACCACCACGACTGGGACGCGACGATGCGGGTCCCGGCGGTCGTCGGCTCGTTCCCGGAGCCGTTCGTGTCGGGCAGCGAGGGCCGCAAGCTGCCGGTGCGGCTCGTGTGCCTGAAGGCGGAAGAGGCCTGCGACGAGGTCGAGACGCGGCTGCAGGACGCGGGGATCGACGACATCGGCCGCTCGGTGCTCGCCCAGTCGGCCGGCCGCGAGGTCCTGCGCGTCCTCGTCGGGCCGTGGTCGGAGCTGCGCAAGGACACCGCGGCGCGCAAGCTGGAGAGCGGGCCGGAGGAGTCCGGCGTGTACGCGATGCCCGACAAGTCCGGCCGCCGGATCGACCTGCTCGACGAGAAGGGCGACGACTCGCGCGTGCTCGGCCCCGGCGGCGGCCTGCTGGCGGCCACCCGGATCGAGGCGCAGCAGCCGACCTGGGTGGTCACCGGCGTCGACGAGACCGGCGTCGCCGCGGCCGCCGCGGCGCTGACCGAGACCGAGCTGCGCGACCACTTCGCGATCGCGGTCGAGGAGGGACGCGCCGTGTCGCTGCCGATCGTGGAGCAGCAGCCGTGACCTACCGGCGCCGCGCGAGCCCGCTGCACGCGGCCCGGGCCGGGATCGGCGCGGTCTGGTGCGTGACCCTCGGCCTGGTGGCGCTGTCGATCGAGCACCCGGTCGTGCTCGGCGTGCTGCTGGCGACGGTGCTGGCGGCCGCCGCCGCGGCGCGGGTCGGCCGCCAGGTGGCGCTCTCGCTCGCGTGGGGCGTCCCGTTCGCCGTCGTGATCGCGCTCGTCAACACGCTCGTGACCCGCGACGGGATCACCGTGCTCGTGCGCGGCTTCGACCTGCCGGTGCTCGGCACGACGGACATCACGCTCGAGGCGCTGACCTACAGCGCGCTGCTCGCGCTGCGCTTCCTGATCGTGATCGGCTGCGCCGGGCTGCTCGCCGCCGCCGTCGACCCCGACGAGCTGCTGCGCGCGGTGCGCCGCGTGTCCGCGCGCTCCGGCGTCACCGCCGCCGTCGCCACCCGGCTGGTCCCGGTGCTGGCGCGCGACGCGCGCCGGCTCGCCGATGCCCAGCGGGCGCGCGGCTCGGGCGACGCGCACCGGTTGGCGATCCTGCGCGCGGTCACGACCGGGGCATTGGACCGCGCCACCGACGTGGCGGCGACGCTCGAGGTCCGCGGCTTCGGCTCGGCGCGGCGGCCCGCGCGGCGCCGGCGGCCGCTGTCGCGTCACGACCTCGCGTTCGCCGCGTCCACGCTCGCGATCGCCGTGCTCGGGGTCGCGATCGCCGCCGAGGGCTGGGCGCCGTTCGAGGCGTTCCCGCGGATCGAGGCCGGCCCCGCGCTGCTGCCCGCGCTCGCGCTGGCCGCCTGCGCGCTGCTGCCGTTCGCCGACCGGAGGGGGATCGAGCCGTGAGCGTGCTCGACCTCGACCGCGTCTCCTACGCCTATCCCGGCGGGGATGCTGGATTGCAAGATCTGACCCTCTCGGTGGAGGCCGGCGAGTTCGTGGTCGTCGCCGGTGGGTCGGGGTCGGGCAAGTCGACGCTGCTGCGCGCCGCCGCCGGGTTGGTGCCGCACTTCCACGGCGGGACGTTCGCCGGACGCCTGCGCTGCGCCGGCCTGGACACGCGCGACCACGGACCCGGGGACCTCGCGGCCGTCGCGGGCACGCTGCTCCAGGACCCCGAGACGCAGGTCGTGATGGGCACCGTCCGCGCCGAGCTGGCGTTCCCGCTCGAGAACCGCGGCTTCGGCGCCGCCGAGGTCGCGCGCGGGGTGGAGGAGGCGGCGCTGGCGCTGGGGATCGCCGGGCTGCTGGACCGCTCGACGCACGAGCTGTCCGGGGGAGAGCTGCAGCGGGTCGCGCTGGGCGCCGCGCTCGCCGGGCGTCCGCGGATCGTGCTGCTCGACGAGCCGACCTCCCAGCTGGACCCGGTCGCGGGCGACGAGCTGCTCGGCGTCCTGCGGCGGATCAACGAGGAGTGGGGGACGGCGGTCCTGCTCGCCGAGCACCGGCTCGAGCGCTGCCTGCCGGCCGCCGACCGCGTGATCGCGCTGGAGGGCGGCCGCCTGGACTTCGACGGGACGCCGACCGCGTTCCTGCGCCGCTCGGCCGAGACGCCGATCGCGCGGCTGTTCGAGCTGGCCGGCCGCGACGAGCGCCCCGTGTCCGTCAAGGCCGCCCGCCGCGCGCTCGGCGCGGTCACGCGGCCCGCTCCGCCGCCGCCGGAGCAGCCCCCCGCGCGCCGCCGCCGGGCGCCCGCTGCGCTCTCGGTCGAGCGCGTGTGGTTCGAGCGCCAGGCAGCGATCCTGCGCGGCGTCGACCTGCGCGTCGACCCCGGCGAGACGGTCGCGCTGATGGGCCGCAACGGCGCCGGCAAGTCCACGCTGCTGCGGCTCGCGGCGGGGCTCGAGCGCCCGACGCGCGGCAAGGTCCGCGCCGCGGGCCGCGTCGCGCTGCTGATGCAGAACCCCGGCGACTACTTCCTGCACGAGCGCGTCGCGTCCGAGCTGCCGCCCGAGGCGCTCGAGCGCTCCGGCCTCGCGCACCTCGCGCGCCGCCATCCGCGCGACCTCTCCGGCGGCGAGCGCCAGCGCCTGGCGCTGGAGATCGTGCTCGGCGACGAGGCCGCGGTGGCCTGCCTGGACGAGCCGACGCGCGGCATGGACCGCGGCCACAAGGAGCGCCTCGCCGAGCGCCTGCGCGCGCTGGCCGGGTCCGGCACGGCCGTGATCGTCGCCACCCACGACGCCGAGTTCGCCGCCGCCTTCGCGACCCGCACCGTGCTGCTGGGCGACGGCCGCCCGGTGGCCGACGCGCCGACCGCCGAGGTGCTCGGCGGCGGCTGGTACTTCGCCACCCAGACGGCCCGCGTGCTGGGCGCGCTGACCCCCGAGGAGGGCGCGGAGCTGCTGCGCGCGCCGGAGATGGCGGTGACCGGATGAGCTGGGTCTTCGCGTCCTTCCTGATCCTCGGCGCCGTGCTCGTCGCCGGGACGGTCTGGTACGAGCGGACCCACCCGACCTCGCGCGTGATCGCGCTGGTCGCGACGCTGGCCGCGCTCGCCGCGCTCGGCCGCATCGCCTTCGCGCCGCTGCCCAACGTGAAGCCGACGACCGACATCGTGTTCCTCTCGGGCTTCGTCCTCGGCGGCGCGCCCGGGTTCATGATCGGCGCGGTCGCGGCGCTCGCCTCGAACCTGTTCTTCGGCCAGGGGCCGTGGACGCCGTGGCAGATGGTGGGCTGGGGCGTGATCGGCGTGGCCGGCGCGGGGCTCGCGCGCGTCACCGCTCGGCAGCTCGGGCGCGTGCCGCTGGCGCTGGCCTGCGGCGCCGCCGGGGTGTTCTTCGGGGCGGTGATGAACGTCTACATGTGGGTGGTCGGCTCCGGCGACCACTCGCTCGCCAAGCTGGGGGCGTACTTCGTCACCTCGTTCCCGTTCGACGCCGCCCACGTCGCTGGCAACATCGCCTTCTGCCTCGCCTTCGGGCCTGCGCTGGTGCGCGCGCTGGAGCGCTTCCGCACGCGGATGGACGTGACCTGGATCCCGGTTCCGGCGACCGCGCTGCTCCTCGTCGCGCTGCTCTCCGTCCCGGCCGCCCCTGCGCGCGCCGACGAGACCGCGGACGCCGCGGCGGCGAGCGCCTCGCTGCGCTACCTGACCAAGGCCCAGAACGCCGACGGCGGCTGGGGAGGGGCGCCCGGGCAGTCCTCGTCGGAGCTCTACTCCGGCTGGGCGGCGCTCGGCCTCGCCGCCGCGGGGCGCAACCCGCTCGACGTCGGGAAGACCATCGCCTACACGCGGTCGCACAAGCCGAAGGACCTCGGGGCGCTCGCGAGGACGATCCTCGTCCTGCGGGCGTCCGGGCTGTCCGCCGGCGATCTCGCGGGGCAGCTGGCCGCGAAGCGAAAGTCCAACGGCTCCTACGCCGGCCGGGTCAACACGACAGCGTTCGCCGTGCTCGCGCTGAAGGCCGCCGGCCGGGATGCCGGCCTCCGCGGCTCGGGCCGCTGGATCGCCTCCCAGGCCAACAAGGACGGCGGCTTCAACTTCGCCGGCCGCGGCGGCCCGTCGGGGATCGACGACACCGGCGCCGCCGTGCAGGGGCTCGTGGCCTCGGGCCGCAAGGGCACCAAGACCGTCAAGCGGGCGGTGCGCTTCATCCTGTCCCGCCAGAACGCCGACGGCGGCTTCCCGCTGACCCCCGGCGGCGCGTCCAACGCCCAGTCCACCGCATGGGCGGTGCAGGCGTTTCTGGCCGCCGGCCGTGACCCAAAGAACGTCACGCGCAAGGGCTCGCGCGACCCGATGGCCTACCTGCGCTCGCTGACCGCGCCCAGCGGCGAGGTCCGCTACTCGCGCACCAGCCGCCAGACGCCGGTGTGGGTCACGGCGCAGGCCGTGATGGCGCTGGCCCGCAAGCCGCTGCCGCTGGCCCCCGTGCCGCGCGCCAAGCGCGCCGCCGCCCCGCCCGCGGCGACCCCGACCGCCGCGCCGACGACCGCGCCGGAGCCGGCCCGCCGCAAGCCCGCCGCGAAGAAGGCCCGCCCGGCGCCCGCCGCGCCCGCCGCGGCGGCGGTCATCACGCCCCGCCGCGCCCGCGACGCGGGCTTCGCCGCCGGGATGCTCGTCGCGGCCGTGATGTGATCGACGTCACCCCCGCGCGGCCGCCGTCCTATACGTTTCCGCCCTCGTGAGAGTCGGAGTCCCCAAGGAGACGGCCGAGGGCGAGCGCCGCGTGGCCCTCTCCCCGGACGTCGTGCGCCGCATGGTGGGCGCCGGCCACGAGGTGGTCGTCGAGGCCGGCGCCGGCGAGGCCGCCGGGGTCCCTGACGACCAGTTCACCGCCATGGGGGCGACGATCGGCGATCCATGGGGCGCCGACGTGGTCGCCAAGGTGGCCGCGCCCGAGCGAGACCGAGACCGCCCGCCTCTCCAAGGACTCCGTGCTGATCGGGTTCCTCGGGCCGCTCACCAACGGCGCGGGCATCAAGGCGATCGCCGCGACCGGCGCGACCTCCTTCGCGATGGAGTCGATCCCGCGCATCTCGCGCGCCCAGTCGATGGACGCGCTCTCCAGTCAGGCCACCGTGTCGGGCTACCGCGCCGTGCTGATCGCCGCCCAGGAGCAGGGCCGCTTCTTCCCGATGCTGATGACCGCCGCCGGCACGATCCCGCCCGCGCAGGTGCTCGTCCTGGGCGCCGGCGTCGCCGGGCTGCAGGCGATCGCCACCGCCCGCCGGCTGGGCGCCGTCGTGACCGCGTTCGACGTCCGCTCGGCCGTCAAGGAGCAGATCCAGTCGCTGGGCGCGAAGTTCTTCGAGGTGGAGGGCGCCGGAGACGCCGAGGCCGAGGGCGGCTACGCCCGCGAGCTGACGCCCGAGGAGCAGGAGATCCAGCGCAAGGCGCTGACCGTGCAGATGGGCAAGTCCGACGTGATCGTCACCACCGCCCTGGTGCCGGGCCGCCCGGCGCCGAAGCTGATCTCCGCCGAGGCGGTCGCGGGCATGAAGCCGGGCTCGGTGATCGTCGACCTCGCCGGCGAGGCGGGCGGCAACTGCGAGCTCGCCAAGCCGGGGGAGACCTACGTGACCGACAACGGCGTCACCATCGCCACCCCGCTCAACGTCCCGTCCTCGATGGCCGAGCACGCCTCCCAGCTCTACGGGCGCAACGTGCTCTCGCTGCTCGAGCTGATGACGGGGGAGGAGAGCGCGCTGAAGCTGGACTTCGAGGACGAGGTGATCGCCGGCGCGTGCATCACCCGCGACGGCGAGATCGTCAACGAGCGCGCCAAGGAGGTGGCGGGCTGATGGACCTGCTGACCGAGCTCGCCATCCTCGTGCTCGCCGCGTTCGTCGGCTTCGAGGTCATCTCGAAGGTGCCGAACACGCTGCACACGCCGCTGATGAGCGGCACCAACGCGATCCACGGCATCGTCGTGCTCGGCGGGCTGCTGCTGATCGGCCCGGCTGACGGCTTCCTGGAGGACGTCCTGCTCGTGATCGCCATCGCGTTCGGCACGATCAACGTGATCGGCGGCTTCCTGGTCACCGACCGGATGCTCGGGATGTTCAAGGGCAAGAAGCCCGATCCCGTGGTCGAGGGCGGCGAGGAGACCAAGCAGCTGCCGTGAGCCGCGTCGACGTCATCAACCTCCTCTACATCGTCGCGTTCTCGATGTTCATCATCGGGCTGCACATGCTGCGCGGCCCGCGCACGGCGGTCCGCGGCAACCAGATCGCCGCCGTGGGCATGGCGATCGCCGTGGGCGCGACGCTGCTGCAGCCGGGCGTCGGCGACTGGGTGCTGATCGTCGTCGGCCTCGCGATCGGGACCGCCGTCGGCATCCCCAGCGCGCGCAGCGTGAAGATGACCGCGATGCCGCAGATGGTGGCGCTGTTCAACGGCGTCGGCGGCGGCGCCGTGGCGCTGATCTCGTTCGTGGAGTTCCGCGAGTCCGGCGGCGACCTGGAGCTGGAGGCGCTGATCCCGATCCTGTTCGCGGCGATCATCGGCTCGATCTCCTTCTGGGGCTCCAACATCGCCTTCCTCAAGCTGCAGGAGACGCTCAAGCGCTCGATCAAGGTCCCGCGCGAGGTCAACGCGGCGCTGCTGCTGCTCGCCATCGCGATGGCGGTCGTGATCGCGGCCGGCTCGGACTCGCAGCTGCTGTTCCTCGGGATCCTCGTCGCCGCCGGCCTGCTCGGCGTGCTCGCCGTGGTGCCGATCGGCGGCGCCGACATGCCCGTCGTCATCTCGACCCTCAACGCCTTCACCGGCCTGTCGGCCGCCGCGGCCGGCATCGCGCTCGACAACACGGCGCTGATCGTGGCCGGCATGCTCGTCGGCGCCTCCGGCTCGATCCTCACCAAGCAGATGGCCGACGCCATGAACCGCTCGATCGGCAACGTGTTCTTCGCCGGCGTCGGCGCCGGCGGGCCCACGATCGCGGCCGAGACGGGCGGCACCGTGCGCTCCACCAGCGCCGCCGACGTCGCCATCCAGCTCTCCTACGCGCGGCTCGTGGTGGTCGTCCCGGGCTACGGCATGGCGGTCGCCCAGGCGCAGCGCGCCGTCGCCGACCTCGCCGCCGAGCTCGAGAAGCGCGGGGTGGAGGTCCTGTACGCGATCCACCCGGTGGCCGGCCGCATGCCCGGCCACATGAACGTGCTGCTCGCCGAGGCCGACGTCCCCTACGACAAGCTCAAGGAGATGGACGACATCAACGGCGAGTTCGCGCGCACGGACGTCGCGCTCGTGATCGGCGCCAACGACGTCACCAACCCGGCGGCCCGCACCGTCGCCGACTCCCCGATCTACGGCATGCCGATCCTCGACGTCGACAAGTCGAGCTCGGTGATCGTGCTCAAGCGCTCGATGAACAGCGGCTTCGCGGGCATCGACAACCCGCTGTTCTACGACCCGAAGACCTCGATGCTCTTCGGCGACGCCAAGGGCTCGGTCTCCGAGGTCCTGGGCGAAGTGCAACAGCTCTGACACACCGTCCGGGGCGGGCGCGAGTAGGTTCCGGCGCATGCCACGGTCAGAACTTCAGCCCCGCCCTCCTGGCGGGCCTCCTACTCGCTCGCCCGCGCAGGCCGCCCCGTCCCCGGACATCGTGGTGGCCGAGGTCTACGGCGGCGGAGGGAACACCGGCGCGACGCTACAGAACGACTACATCGAGCTCTTCAACCGCTCGGGACGGCGACGGTCGTCGCTGGCGACGGCAAGTCGGTCCAGTACTCCAGCGCGACCGGCACGGGCAACTTCCTGGCAAGTCGCCGGTCGCCCTGTGCGGGGACATCGATCCCGGCCGGCGGGCACTACCTCGTCAGGAGCTCGCCGGCGGCGCGGCACGGAGCGCCGCTGCCCGGCCCCGGACGTCGACGGCCACCGCACCGCGACCTCAGCGCGCACCGCGGCGGCAAGGTCGCGCTGGCGGACCAGACGGCGGCCTGGCCTGCAACGGGAGCGACGACCCGTGCACGGCCGAGGAGCAGGCGCTGATCCGCGACCTGGTCGGCTTCGGCGACGGCGCAACGCTTCTCCGAGGGGCGCGCGCCGCGCCGACGCGGGCTCGAACGACCGCCGCCGGTGCGGCGCAACGGCGAGGGCTGCGACGGACACGCGACTCCAACGCGGCCGACTTCGCGGCGGCGGCGCCCGAGCCGGGCAACCGCGTCCGACGGACGCCGTGCGGCCGACGCCGATCGCGTCGCGCGACCGGCGGACGCCGCGACGACGTGCCGGTCGCCAGGCACCGATCACCGTGCCTTCTCCGAGCCCGTCGACGCGACCGCGGAGGCGTTCTCGCTCGCCTGCGAGGACGCGCCGGTAGCGTTCGCGGTGTCGCGAGGCCGACGGCACGAGTACACGCTCGACCCGGACGCCGACCTGCCCGCGCGCGTCAGGTGACGGTCTCCGCCGGCGCCGTCGCGACTCGACGGCGCGGACACGCCCGCCGGCGACGTCACGATCCGTTCACGACGACGGGCCTGACGGGCTGCGGATCCACGACATCCAGGGCGCCGCGCACCTGTCGCCGTACGCCGGCACGGTCGTGTCCGGCGTGCCGGGCGTGGTCACCGCGGTCCGCACCAACGGCTTCTTCATGCAGGACCCGCAGCCCGACTCCGACGAGCGCACGTCCGAGGGCGTGTTCGTGTTCACGAACAGCGCGCCGCCGGCCTCGCTCGCGCAGGGCGACGCCGTCACGGTCAGCGGCCGGGTGGCGGAGTTCCGGCCCGGCGGCGGCGTCAACCTGACCACCACGGAGATCACCGGCCCGACGGTCACGCGAGACGGGCGCCGGTGACGTCGACGCGACGCTGGTCGGCCCGCACGGCCGCAAGCCGCCGCAGCAGGTGATCGAGGACGACGCGATGGGCAACGTCGAGACCAGCGGCGTGCTGTTCGACCCGCGTGAGGACGGGCTGGACTTCCACGAGAGCCTCGAGGGCATGCTCGTGCAGATCGAGAGCCCCGAGGTGGTCGGCCCGAGGAATCGACTTCGGCGAGGTGCCGGTCGTCGCCGACGGCGCCGCCTCCGTGCGCAGCCGCCGCGGCGGCGTCGTGGTCCGCGCGAACGACTTCAACCCGGAGCGGCTGATCCTCGACGACGTGCTCGCCGACACGCCGGACGTCAACGTCGGCGACGGCTTCGCCGGGCCCGTGACCGCGATCGTCGACTACTCGTTCGGCAACTTCAAGTACCTCGTGACGGCTGCGCCGGAGCGGGTCGACAACGGCCTCCAGCGCGAGGTGACGCAGAAGCCCACGGGCCGCCAGGTCGCGATCGCCTCGATGAACGTCGAGAACCTGGATCCGCTGCGACCCGCCGGACAAGTTCTCCCGGCTGGCGCACATCCTGGTCGACAACCTCCGGGCGCCCGACATCGTCGCGCTCGAGGAGGTCCAGGACAACAACGGCCCCGCCGAAGACGTCACGGACGCCTCGGTGACGTGGAACGCCTTCATCGACGCGATCGCCGACGCGGGCGGCCCGCGCTACGAGTTCCGCCAGATCAACCCGGTCGACAACGCCGACGGCGGCGAGCCCGACGGCAACATCCGCGTCGGCTTCCTGTTCCGGCCCGATCGGCAGGTGCAGTTCGTCGATCGCGCCGGCGGGACCGCCACCAGCGCGACGAAGGAGGACACGACCCGGCGCGGCGCGCAGCTGACGTTCAGCCCCGGGCGGATCGACCCGACGAACACGGCGTTCAACAACAGCCGCAAGCCGCTGGCGGGCGAGTTCAAGGTCCGCGGCAGGACGCTGTTCGTGATCGCGAACCACTTCAACTCCAAGGGCGGCGACGAGCCGCTGTTCGGGACCAGCCAGCCGCCGGTGCGCAGCTCGGAGGTCCAGCGCCACAAGCAGGCGACGGTGGTGCGCGACTTCATCCGCACGCTGCTCAAGGCGGACTTCACGGCGCCCGTGGTGGTGCTCGGGGACTTCAACGACTTCGAGTTCTCGGAGACGCTGCGGATCCTCGAGAGCGGCGGCGTCGGCAACCTGATGCGCACGCTGCCGCAGTCGGAGCGCTACTCGTACGTGTTCGACGGCAACTCCCAGGTGCTCGACCAGATCCTGGTGAGCCTCGGGACGCTCGGATGGATCCCGGAGTACGACTCCGTGCACGTCAACGCCGAGTTCTACGACCAGGCGTCCGACCACGACCCGCAGGTCGCGCGCCTGACGTTGCCGTGAGGTGATCCCCCAGGACCGCGCCCCTTCTTCAGGGTCGGGGCGCGGCCTTGGGACGGATCGGTCTGACGGACGGACTCTGGGGGGAATCTCTGGCGCTAGGCGCCGGGCGGCGGCGTGCTCGAGCCGGCGGGCACGGCGGGGGCCATGGGAGCGGCGGCGACGGGCGCCGGGGCGCCGGTCAGCATCCACTGGACCTCCGCGGTGGGGTCCGGGGCCTGGGCCTCGCGCGGCTCGCGGTGCACCGCCAGCAGGCGCTCGTTGCCGAAGCGCATGACGTTGACGGCGAAGGTGGAGATCTCGACGCCGTGGCGGCGGCTCAGCCACCCGGCGGTCTCGAGGGCGCCGGCGTCGAACGCGCCGGCGATCATGACGATCTGCGGCGAGTCGCCGGGGACGGCGGCCTCGAGCGCCTCGTGCACGCCGGCCAGGGCGGCGGCGTCCATCCCGGCGACCGCGGCGGCGGCCTGCAGGGCGCGGATCAGCTGCCACTCGACCGTCTCGCCGGTGACCTGCACCACGACGGCGCGGCCGGCCTGCGGGTCGAAGGCCAGCATGTCGATGCCGGGCATGGGCTCGGTGGCGAGCAGGCGGAGCGTGGGGAAGCCCAGCTCCTGGGCGAAGGCCTCCCAGGAGGCGCCGACGAGCGCGAGCAGCTCCTCGCGGTCGGGCGAGGCCTCGGTCACCAGGCCACCGGCCTGCGGGGCCACCAGCGTCTTGGACGTCTCGTCGATGCGAAGCACTTCTTCCTCCGGGTGGGGACAGGGCGAGAGCGTTATCGGCGGCTTCGCCCGAAACCTGAAGGTCAGGCTGTCTGCACGCGAACTTGCGCGCCCGCGGCGACGCGCCCGCCTTCGATCACGCGGGCGAGGACGCCGTAGTTCTGGCCGTGCTGGGCGGTGAGGTGCCGCAGCAGCTCGGGCCACTTCTCGCGGGTGTCCGGGTCGCGCGTCGGGATCGCGCAGCGCTCGCACGGGCCGGCGATCGCGAGCCGGACGCCGCCCTCGATCTCGACCATCGCGCCCGCCCAGCGCTCCTCGGCCCACGGCGCCGAGTCGAGCTCGAGGTGGAGGTTGGGGCGGAAGCGGCGGATGTCGATGTCCGCGCCGAGCTCGTCGGAGAGCGCGTGCAGCGTGCCCTCGACGGTGAGCAGGATCTCGCCGGGGACGTCCGGCATGCCGGCGATGTCGCGCCGGAAGCGCACCGGCCGGCCGAGGTCCTCCTCGAGCGCCGCCTTCAGCAGCGGGTCGCCCCACTGGTAGGTGTGCTGCCCGTCGGGCTGGGCGACGATCGCGTACGGAGGCTTGGCGGGGTCCAGGCCGGCGCCGTGGTTGAACGGGTAGGAGGCCGACCAGGCGAGCATCCCCGGCGCCTCGCGAGCGGTCAGCGGGCGCCATTCGCCCTTGTGCTCGTGCAGGACGGCGTGGGTACGGTCGCCGCCGGCGCCGCGGGAGTCGAGCCTGAGCGCGCCGACCTCCTCGCCGGCCATCGACTTCACGGGCCAGCGCCACAGCCGCGACACGGTCCCTGTCGGAGACATCGGTCCGGAAGATAGCCTGCAAACCCGATGCTCCCACGCAGTACAGCCATCGCCGCCCTCGAGGGGGAGCCGTTCGACGTGCTGGTGGTCGGCGGCGGGATCACCGGCGCCGGCGTGGCGCTCGACGCGGCGACGCGCGGCTACTCGGTGGCGCTGGTGGAGCGCGGCGACTTCTCGATAGGGACGTCGTCGCGGTCGAGCAAGCTGGTCCACGGCGGCCTGCGCTACCTGCAGAACTTCGATCTCGGGCTGGTGCGCGAGGCGCTGGTGGAGCGCCAGATCAACGTCGCGCTGGCCCCGCACCTGGTCAAGCCGCTCCCGCTGATCGTGCCCGCCTTCGACGGCGCGCGGCCGGACCGGCTGGTGGGGATCGGGCTGAACATGTACGACGTGATGGCCCGCCGGCGCGGGCGGGAGGAGACCGACTGGAGCCCGGCCCGCCACCGCACGATCGGCGGCGACGAGGTCGCCGAGCTGCTGCCCGCGCTCGCCGCGCGGCGGCCGACGGGCGGCTACCTCTTCTACGACTGCCAGACCGACGACTCCCGGCTCGTCCTGACCGTGCTCGGCGAGGCGGAGCGCTTCGGCGCGATCGCCGTCAACGGCGTCGAGGCGCTGGGCCTGCTCGAGGAGGGCGGCCGTGCCGTCGGCGCCCGCGTGCGCGAGGCGGGCGGCGAGGAGCTCGAGGTGCGCGCCGCCAACGTCGTCAACGCCACCGGCGTGTGGGCCGACCGCCTGCGCCCCGGCGAGCTGCACGACGAGGCGGAGGTGCCGGTCATCCGGCCCAGCCGCGGCACCCACATCATCGTGCCGGGCTCCCTGCTGCCGGTGGTGGCGGGCGCGATCGCGCCTGCGGGCGGCGGGCGGACGATCTTCGTGCTGCCGTGGCTCGGGCAGACGCTGATCGGCACCACCGACAACGACTACGAGGGCGAGCTGGAGCACATCAAGCCCGCCGGCGGCGACATCGCCTACCTGCTCGACGCCGTCAACGCGTTCTTCGGCAGCGCGCTGGAGCCCGGCGACATCGCGGGCGCCTACGCCGGCGTGCGGCCGCTGATCTCCACCGGCGACCCGAAGAAGTCGGTCGACATCTCGCGCAAGGCGGAGCTGTACGAGACCTCGAGCGGGATGGTCACCATCACCGGCGGCAAGCTCACGACCTGGCGGCGGATGGCGAAGATGACCGTCGACCGGATCGTCGAGCGCGAGGGGCGCGACGCCCCGTGCCGCACCCACCAGGTCCCGCTCGGCATGGCGGTGGCGCCCGGCGACCTCCCGCGGGTCCCCGGCGTCGCGCCCGAGGCCTACGAGCAACTCACCGGCCGCTACGGCTACGGCGCGCACGACGTGCTGCGGATCGCCGCCGAGCGCCCCGAGCTGGCCGAGCCGGTGATCGAGGGCCGCGTCGACCTGCTGGCCGAGGCCGTCCACGCCGCGCGGCGCGAGCAGGCGCGGACCGTCGGCGACGTGCTGCTGCGCCGCACGCGGCTCGCGCTGACGGCGGGGCGGGCGCTGTGCGCCGAGGGCTCGGAGGCTCCCGCGCGGGTGGCCGCCGCGATGGGCGCCGAGCTCGGCTGGGACGAGGATCGCCGCGCCTCCGAGGTGGCGGCATTCCGGGCAGAGATCGCCGCCGAGGGCGTCGTCGTCCTGACGGACCCGTAACTTTCACGCCCCCCGCCGGTTGGACAGCACCGATGACCCGCCTCCTCACGCTCCTCAGCGCCCTCCTGTTCCTCGCCCTCGCGCCCGCCGCCGCCCAGGCCGGCTGGTACGCCGCAGAGCCGATCGACGGCCCCGCCGACATCGTCTCGCTGGGCGACGTGGATCTCGCGCGGGACGGCACCGGCGGCGTCGTCTACATCAAGCGCGACGGCGGCGTGCCGCAGGTCTTCCTGTCGCGCATGTCAGGCGGCGCGTGGACGCCGCCGGTGAAGATCTCCAGCGGCCCGGCGGTCACCGAGGCGGCGGTCAGCGCCACCGACGGCGGCCGGCTGCTGATCGCCTGGATCGCGGACGGGACCGTGCTCGGCACGGTGGTCGAGAAGGCGGGCGCCGCGCCGACGCCGCCCGCCGTGCTCGGCGGCCCGGGGGCCACCGGCCTCGCCGTCGACATGGGCATCAACGAGGCGGGCTACGCCGTCTGGTCCGCGAACGGCGACGTGCGCGCCGCGCGGCTGGACGAGCGGACCGCGTGGACGTCGATCGGCACCCCGCTCGACATCAACCCGGTGAACTCCGCCGGCGGGGGGAGCGCGCGCCCGCGCGTGGCGGTCAGCGCGGAGGGCAACGCGGTCGTCGTGTGGGCGGAGGCGATCACCAAGCGCATCGACGTCGTCTCCCGCCGCCTGACCGGGCTCAACCTGTCCGCCGCCCCGCAGGACCTGTCCGTCAATCAGACCGGCTCCGGCAACGCCGACTCACCGGACATCGACATCGAGGATGACGGCTCCTTCGCGTGGGTCGTGTTCCGGCAGGACTTCGACGGGCGCTCGCGGTCCGTCGCCCGGCGGCTCCGCGGCTCGCAGTACGAGGACCCGTTCTTCATCGACGGCGAGCAGACCAGCTTCGCCCCGCGGGTCGACTTCGCGGGCAAGGGCCTCGGCGGCGCCGTGACCGCCGCGGCCGGCGACGCGGTGTTCAGCGCCTACCTGGACAAGTTCGACGCCTTCCAGGCCGCCGTGAAGATCGACGACACGCCCGGCGGCCAGCCGTCGCCCGTGATCGCGACCTCCGAGCGCGGCGACGTCTACGCCGCCTGGCGCACCGGCCCCGGCGAGGTCCGCGCGAAGCGCAAGGACGGCGAGAAGGGCTTCGAGCCCGAGTTCCCGGCCTCCAACCCCGCGTTCGGCGCCGTCGCGCCCGGGCAGATCGCCATCGGGTCGGACCGCTCGGGCAACACCGCCGTCGCGATGCTGCAGGGCGAGGGCGCCGGCCGGCGGATCAGCGTCGCCGTGTACGACCGCCTGCCGGGCCGTCCGGTCGTCCTGAGCTCGATCCGCTACCGCGCCCGCAAGCCGCTGATCAAGTGGTCGGTCGGCTCGGAGAACTGGGGCGCGCAGACGTTCACCGTGTTCGTCGACAACAAGGTCGTCGGGACGACCAGCAGGACGAACCGGATCGTGTCCAAGCGCCGCCTGGGGAAGGGGCTGCACCGCTACCGCGTGCAGGCGACCGACCGCCGCGGCCAGGTGTCGGTGAGCCGGACCCGCTCGTTCCGCGTGGACCCGGGCCTGCCGACGCTCAAGCTCACGGTGCGCCGCCGCGGGCGCACGGTCACCGTCTCGACGGTGGCGCGCGACCGCGGTCCCGCCGGCCTGGACTTCGTCCAGATCGACTGGGGCGACAAGTCGCGCAAGCTGCGCCGCCGCAGCGCCGTGCACCACTACAAGAAGGGCCGCTACACGCTGACGGTGCGCGCCGTGGACAAGGCGGGCAACGTCACGGCCAAGAAGAAGGCGCTGCGCATCCCCTGACGCGCGCGCTAGCGTTAACCCCCGAACGGTCGCCGGCCGCTGCGCACAACGCGGACCGGTGCCCACCGACCGAATCGAAAGAAGGAGACCCTATGTCTTCCGTGCTGGACCGCTCCGGGTTGGAGCAGAGCCCCCTTGCCGACCTTCACCTGCTCGCCACCGAGCTGGGGGTCGAGAACTTCCGCCGCCTGCGCAAGGCGGACCTGATCGACGCGATCCTCGCCCGCCAGACGGGCACCGAGGTCCCGGACGACGCCGACGTCGAGCCCGACGTGGAGCCCGAGGCCCCCGAGGCCCCCGAAGCCGAGGCCGACGGCGAGGAGGCGGACGAGGGCCGCGGCCGCTCGCGCCGCGGCCGCCGCGGCGGGCGCGGGCGCGCCCGCTCGCGCGACGAGGACGACGACAACGGCGACTCCGACTCGGAGCCCGAGCCCAGGTCGAAGCCCAAGTCGGAGCCCAAGGCCGAGGACAAGGTCGCCGAGGGTGTCGTGGACCTGCTCGGCAACGGGTCGGGGTTCGTGCGGCTCTCGCCGCCCGACACGACCGACGAGGACGTCTACGTCTCGGCCGCCCAGGTCAAGCGCTGCGAGCTCGTCTCGGGTGACCGCATCAGCGGACCCGTCCGCGCGCCGCGCCGCTCCGAGCGCTTCCCGTCGCTGATCCGCGTCGACACCATCAACGGCCGCCCGGCCGACGAGGTCGCCGAGGGCACCCGCTTCGAGGACCTGCCCGCCGCGTTCCCGAGCGACCGCTTCGAGCTGGGCTCCGAGGACCCGACCGTCAAGGCGATCGAGTGGCTGACCCCGTTCGGCAAGGGCTCGCGCGTCACGATCGCCGGCGCCGCCCGCTCCGGCAAGAGCGAGGCGCTGCGCCGGCTGGCCGCCGCGCTGGCCGGACGCGAGGGCATCGAGCTGACCGTGGTCCTCGCCGGCGTGCGGCCCGAGGAGGCCGCCGAGTGGCAGGACGGTCCCGTGGCGCCCGCCGCCGCGCTGTCCTTCGCCGCCTCCGCCGACGCGCAGGCCCAGGCCGTCGAGCAGGCGGTCGAGCAGGGCCGCCGGGTCGCGGCCCGCGGCGGCGACGCCGTCGTGCTCATCGACTCGCTGGAGTACCTCGGCGCCGGCGCCGCGCGGCGCTCGCTGGCCGCGGCCCGCAACATCGCCGGAGGCGGCTCGCTGACCGTGGTCGCGACCGCGCCGGAGCCCGTCGGCGGCGAGACGACGGTCGTCGCGCTCGACGCCGCGCTCACCGGCCTCGGCCAGTTCCCGGCGCTCGACCTCGCCGCCTCGGGCACCCTGCGCCCGGAGCTGCTGGTCGGCGAGGCCGGCGCCGAGGCGATCGCCAAGGCGCGCGCCGAAGCGGCCTAGAACGGCCGCACGAGCACCGCGACCGCGGCGAGCGCGGCGCCGACGCACGGGACCAGCAGCGCCGGGCCGCCCGCGGCCGCGAGCTGCCCGGCCGCCACCGCGCCCACCGCGGTGCCGGCCGCTCCCGCCGTCGTGAGCCACGTGAACGCCTCCGCGCCGGAGCCCTCCGGCGTGAAACGGTCGAGCAGCTCGTAGACCGCGACGTTGACGGCCGCGAACGCGACCCCGGCGGGCACGAGGATGACGGCGAACAGGATCGCCGTGCCCGCGAGCGCCAGCGGCGCGAGCGATACCGCGAGGGCGAGCGCGCCGAGCAGGTAGCGACGCTCCGCCGAGTGCCGGTGCTCGCGCCCGCCGTACCACAGCGACGCGACCGCGCTCGCGGCGGCGAACGCGGCCAGCGGGACGGCGGCGCTCGCGTGCAGGTCGGCGGCGAGGCCGACGTCGAGCGACCCGAGCCCCAGCCCGAGCGCGACCTCGGCGGCCACCAGCGCCTGGATGGCCCGGCTTCCCAGCGCGCCGGCCCGCGTGGTCTCGGCCGCCGCCTCCCGCCACGGCAGCGTGACGAGCACCGCCACGCCGGCGGCGGGCAGCACCGCGCACGCCACCAACCCGGCGGAGGTCGACGCCGCCGCGGCGAACCCGCCCGCGAGCGCCGGACCGGCCACGTTGCCCAGGTCGCCGAGCAGCGCCTGCACGCCGTAGGCCGCCCCGAGCCGCTCCTCGGGCACCACCAGCGGCCACACGACGCGCGCCGAGGCGATCAGCGGCGGCACCGACAGTCCCGCCACGCCGGCGAGCGCCGCCATCGCCACCGGGTCGTCGACGGCGGCCATCGCCAGCAGCGCCGCGCCGCTGGTCAGCGCCATCGGCGGCAGCGCCCGGCGGGCGCCGATGCGGTCGACCAGCCGCCCGCGCACCGGCGCGAGCACGCTGGAGCCGACCGCGAACGCGGCCAGCGCGAAGCCGGCCGCCGAGGGCGAGCCGGTCGCGTCCTGCACGGCCAGCACGATCGCCAGACCGAGCGCGCCGAATCCCAGCCACCCCAGGGACGAAGCCGCGACCAGCCGGCGCGCGCGTGCGCCGGCCAGGAGCTGCCGGTAGGTGGCTAGCGTGGCTGGTAGGCGACCCGGCCCCAGTTGGGCTCGGGAGAGAGCTCGATCGGCTCGCGATCGCGCTCGGGCTGGACGTAGCCGAACGACTGGGTGGAGTCGTCGAACACGATGTCCAGCTCACCCTCCTTCACCCGCTGGTCCAGCCAGGCGGAACGGAATACGAGGCGGCGCAGCCAGTGCACGAGCGAACGCTCGGCGGGGCCGACCAACTCGGGCCAGCAGTCGTTGACGTGCTCGCCCAGGGCGGAGGCGGGGTCCTGGACCTCGCCGTTGACGCAGAGGTTGACCAGGTCCTCGAGCTCGGTGCCGTCGAGGCGGCCGCCGACGAAGCCCAGCTTGCGCGCCGACTGCTCGACGCGCTCGGAGAAGTCGCGCTCGTTGAACGTGAAGCGCAGCTCTCCGTACTCCAGGACGTAGTCCTGGCCAGAGTCGTAGTTTCCGCGGCGAATTGAGTCCATCAGAGCGTGTTCCCGCCCGGACCCGGCCGGGGCGTCTGCATCTTATGCCCGGCTCCTGCCTGCGAAGTCCTCCGAAACGAAAGTTTCAGCAGTGCTCCCTCAGATCGAAGGCGCGGATGCCGTCGCGGCCGGCGTCGGGCCAGTCGAAGAAGCGCGGGTTCACGCACGGCTCCTCGCGCCCCTCGCGCGCCTGCTCGACCTCGAAGGCACAGCGGGCGAGAGGGTAGCCCGCGAGCCGCACGGCGCCGAAGCCGGCCCGCGTGTGCTCGGCCGCCTCGAACAGCTCGACGTCGATCTCGGTCGCGAACACCTTCTGCACGCAGCCCATGAAGCGGCGCCCGGTGAGCGGGTCGTCGTAGGAGTAGAGGAACGGACAGGCCTGCGCGACGCAGGTGGCGGGGGCGATGACGCGGTCGCACAGCGTGGAGCAGCGCCGGCACTCGTTGGCATCGGTCTGGCGGACGATCCGCGCCATCGGCGGATCCTACGACAGCGCACCGGTCTTCACGCGCGCTGCCCGGGACGCCATCATCCGGTGTGTGCGCACACGGATCTCCAGCCACCGCCTGGTCGAGCGCGCCGCCGAGCTGGAGATGCTGGGCGCGGCGCTGGACAGCGCCGAGGCGGGCGAGCCTTCGGTCACCCTGCTGATCGGCGAGGCGGGGATCGGCAAGTCGCGCGTGGTGCGCGAGGCGGAGGCGCGCGCCCGCGAGCGCGGCGCCATGGTCCTCCGCGGCGAGTGCCTGCGCCTCGACGGCGGCGAGCTGCCGTACGCGCCGCTGGCCGCCGCGCTGCGCGACGCGCCCGCCGGCGCGCTGGGGCGAGTCGCTCGCCGAGCTGGGCCAGGAGGTCCGCAGCGAGCTCGAGCGCTCCTTCCCGCACCTGGCCTCGGGCCTCCCGGTGGGCGGTGGCTCGCAGCCCGACCGGTTCGCCCAGGCGCGCGTCTACGAGGCGCTGATGATGCTGCTGGGCGCGCTGGGCCGCCGCGCGCCCGTCCTGCTCGTGCTCGAGGACATCCACTGGGTGGACCGCTCGACCCAGGAGTTCGTGCGCTTCCTCGTCCGGGGACTGCGCGGCGAGCGCGTCGCGGCGGCGATCAGCTACCGGACGGGCGAGCTCGCCGCCGATCACCCGGTGCGCGAGCTGCTCGCCGACCTCCAGTACCACGACCGCGTCACGCTGGCCGAGCTGCGCCCGCTCGGCCGCGCGGGCGTCGGCGCGCAGCTGGAGGGCATCCTCGGCCGCACGCCGCCGCCCGAGCTCGTCGACGAGGTCCACGGGCGCTGCGCGGGCAACCCGCTGTTCGCGGAGGAGCTGCTCTCCGCGCGGCTGGACCCGGACGCGGGGGAGCTGCCCGCGCGGCTCGCCGACGCGCTCCGCGTCCGACTGCGCCGGGTCCCCGAGCCGGTCCGGCGGCTGCTGCCCAGCGCCGCCACCATCGGCCGGCCCGTCGGAGGCCGCGCTGCTCGGCGCGGCCTCCGCGATGGGGGAGCCCGATCTCTCCACGCGCGCTGCGCGAGGCGGTCGACCACCACCTGCTGGTGCGCTCCGGCGCGACGTTCGCGTTCCGCCACGACGTCGTGCGCGAGGCCGTCTACGCCGACCTGCTGCCCGGCGAGCGGTCCGCGCTGCACGAGGCGGTCGCCGAGGCACTCGGCCCCGGCGGCGTCGCCGCCGAGCTGGCCGTGCACTGGCGCGCCGCGGGCCGCCGCGAGGAGGCGCTGCGCACGTCGATCGCCGCCGGGCTACGAGGCCGAGGGCGCCCGCGCCTACGCGGAGGCGCTGCGGCACTTCCGGGCGGCGCTGGACCTCGGCCCCGAGGACGCGGTCGACCTGCTCGGCCACGCGAGCGACATGGCCAAGTACACCGGCGACTACGACCAGGCCGTCGCGTGGTGCGAGGAGGCGCTCGCCGCGCTCGACGGCACCGGCGACGCCGCGCTCGCGGCGCGCTTCTTCGAGCGTCTCGGGCGCCTGCAGAGCTTCGCGGGCGACAGCGGGCACGCCGCCTTCCAGGAGGCGCTGCGGCTGCTGCCCGACGAGGACCGCGTCGGCCGGGCGCGGCTGCTGGGGGCCGAGGGCTACGCGCTGTGGACGGTGCAGGGGCTCGACGAGGCGCAGAAGCGCTGCGAGGAGGCGCTCCGCCTGGCCGTCGAGATCGGCGCCCGGCCGGAGGCCGCGTACGCGCGGATGGTGCTCGGCGTCGTCGTCGCGCACGCCGGCGACCCCGCCGGTGGCGAGGCGCACCTGCGCCGCGCGATCGTCGACCTCGGCGAGCTCGATCGCCCCGACGACCTGCTCTACGCCCACCTCTACCTGGCCGAGGTGCTGCGTCTGCTGGGCCGCTTCGACGCCGCGCTGGAGGTCACCGAGGAGGGCGAGGCGCTCGCGAGGCGGCTGGGGATGGAGGCCTCGTTCGGGCGCTTCCTCACCCTCAACGCGGCCACCGACGAGTTCCTGCTCGGCCACTGGGACCGCGCCGAGATGCGGCTCGCGCTCGTCGGCTCCGACGGGCTGGAGCCGTGGGACGCCATCGCGCGCGGCCAGGTGGCCGGCCAGCTGCACCTCGCCCGCGGTCGCCTTGAGGACGCGGCGCGCGAGCTCGAGGCCGCGCGCGGCTACTGCGACGGAGCGCCCGCCGAGTGCGGCCCGGCCATCTACGCCGGGCTGGCCGAGATCGCCCTGTGGCGCGACAAGCCCGCCGATGCGCGGGCGCTGGTGGACCGCGGGCTGGAGCAGCTGCGCGGCAGCGAGGACCTCCTCTACGGCCCGCAGCTGTACGCGATGGGCGCGCGCGTGGAGGCCGAGGCGGCGTCGCGCGCGACGGGCGACGACCGCACGCGCGCGGCCGAGGGCGCTCGGCGGCTGCTGGGTGAGCTCGAGGCGCTGCTCGAGAGCCACCTCCCGCCGCCGTCGGCGCTCGCCCACCGCGAGGCGGCGAGGGCCGAGGTCGCGCGCGCCTCCGGGCAGGACTCCGAGGCCGAGTGGGCTCGCGCGAGCGTCGCGTGGCAGCGGGTCGGCGCGATCTACCCGGCCACCTACGCCCGCTGGCGCCAGGCCGAGGCCGTGCTGCGCGAGGGCGGGCCGAGGACCGAGGCGGCCGAGACGCTGCGCGCCGCGCACGCCGACGCCGGCGAGCTCGGCGCGGCGCTCGTGCGCGGGGAGATCGAGGGCCTGGCCCGGCGCGCCCGCGTCGACGTGGGGGAGGCGCGGAGAGGCCGAGTCACCCCTCGCCGAGCACGGGCTCACCGCGCGCGAGCTGGAGGTGCTCGCGCTGGTGGGCGAGGGACTGACGAACCGCCAGATCGCCGAGCGGCTGTTCATCAGCCCGAAGACGGCCAGCCTCCACGTCTCGCGGATCCTGGCCAAGCTCGGCGTCTCCAACCGCACCCAGGCGGCCGAGGTCGCCCACCGCGCGCGCGTCGGGTCGGTCCTCTAGCTCTTCTTCTGCTCCGCCGCCGCCTTCAGCGCGGCGATGTC
Source organism: uncultured Solirubrobacteraceae bacterium (assembly GCA_963723395.1). Classification (GTDB taxonomy): domain Bacteria; phylum Actinomycetota; class Thermoleophilia; order Solirubrobacterales; family Solirubrobacteraceae; genus DATFQI01. The sequence goes on from CAVRQL010000023.1 coordinate 712,782, forward strand.
GATCTCGGTCTTGGAGCCGTCCTCCTGGGTCAGGATCAGCGACGGGCCCTTGATATATGGCGGCTCGATGCCCGACGGCTGCCAGGTCGAGCTGTTGCCGTCGTCGTCGTCGATCGTGATCGTGATGCGCATCCGTGATGGCCTCCTGATGGGGGTGTCGTCGGGTCTCTCGTGCGTGGCCCACTCGATCAGCTGGGCGATGTCGGGTCGGTTGCCGATCGGCTCCAGCGTGCCGTCGGGAGCGGGCTCCTGCGGCGAGCCCGTCTCGCGCAGCGCGCGGCGCGCCTGTGCGGGGCTCAGCGGCGCGCGCCCGGCGGCGCGCAGCGCGCCCTGTACGCAGGCGAGCGCGCCGGCCACCATCGGGGCGGCGCTCGACGTGCCGCTGAACTCCTCCGTGTACCAGTGGTCCTCGGGCTCCGTCGCGCCCTCCGCGCGGCCCAGCCCGCCGGTCGTCGCGACCTCGCGGCCCCAGCCCTGCGCGTCGATCGCCGTGCCCCAGTTGGAGAACGCCAGCCGCGAGCGGTCCGGGCCGTGGGCGCCGCTCGGCGGCGCGCCCGCGCCGACCACGACTGCGCCGGAGTCCAGGCCGTCGCGCATGAACGGGTTGGGGCGGTTGGGCCGGAAGCCGGGGCCCTGGCCGCCGTAGACCGGATCGTCGAGGTGCTGGGCGCCGTTGCCGGCGGCCTCGACCACGATCACGCCGAGCGAGACGGCGTACTGGATGGCGGTGAGGTCGTCGGGCCAGTAGTCGACGGGGAGGTACCCGAGCGCGTCCGCGGCATCGGGCGGCGTGCGCGGCCCAGGGCGCATCATCTCGAGCAGCATGATGTCGCCGGGACGCAGCAGGTCGGCGGCGCGCTTGATGGCACGGGCGCTGCCCCAGCGGTCCTCCGGCTGGTAGGAGACGGCGCGGATCTGGGCGTCGGGGCAGATGCCGTTGACCCCGCGCCCGTCGTGGCGGGCGCCCAGCATGCCGAGCACGTTGGTGCCGTGGTTGCGGCGCTCGACGTCGTCCTCGGGGCGGCCGTAGGCGAGCGCGGCCCCGGCGAGGTCCTCGTGCGTGAAGCGCCAGGCTCCCTCGACGTCGACGATCCGGACTCCCTGCCCGCGCCCTCCCGGCCGCGTCCATGCGGCCGCCGCGCCGATTCCGTTCGGCGGGTCCTCCAGGTAGCCCTGGTCGGGGCGCAGGTCGTTCCCGGCCGCCGCGCTCGGGAGGGCGATCGGCGGCTTCACGTACGCGAACTCGACGAGGTCGTGCTCGCGCAGGCGGTCTGCGAGGTCGTGCGCGTCGCCCGGCTCGTGGACGTCGAAGTAGCAGGCGACGTCGGCGCCGGCGAGGCCCGCGCGACGGCGCGCCAGGCGGCGCGGCGGCTCTCCGGCGACCGGCGCCAGCCTGGCGCCGCCGAGCGTGCGGTGCAGGGTCCCGTCGTCGCCCTCGATCCGGCCCCGACGGCCGATCCAGACGCCGGAGTCCTGATAGGTGCGCACGACCAGGTTCATGGTCGAACGATCTCACGACGCCAGCACGCCTGCGAGGGCGCTGTCGTCGCGGAGCCGGCTGAGCGCGCGCTCCCGGGTCGGGCCGATCGAGCCGACGGGCATGTCCAGCGCGGCCGAGATCTCGTCGTAGGACGCGGCGGGGCGGCGCAGGAACGTCGAGAGGAGCACCCGCTGGCGGCCGGGCAGCCGGCCGACGGCGGCGCGCACGGCGGCGCGGCGCTCCTTGTCGATCGTCTCGGTCTCGGGCGTCCCGGTGTCCGGCTGCGCCGAGGGCTGGGGCTCGTCGGTGACGATCTCGCGGACGCCGCGCTGCAACGTGCGCAGGGCCTCGCGGCGGGCGGTGATCGCCAGCCAGCCGCCGATCGCGGCCGGCTCGTCGAGCCGGTGCAGGTGGTCGTAGGCGCGGATCCAGGTCGTCTGCACGACGTCGTCGGCGTCGGCCGGGTCGAGGCGGTAGCCGCGCACCACGCAGCGCAGCATGTGGTCGAAGCGGGCGACGAGCGCGCGCCAGGCCTCCTCGTCGCCGGCGGCTGCGGCGCGGGCGATCTCTCCGGCCTCCAGGCGGGCGGGCTCCACGTCAGGCACCGTGGGCGCTCGGCTCGCGGCGGTCGGGGCGGCGCAGCAGGCTGTCGCGGACGAGCTCCAGCTGGCGCCGGTGCTCGCGATCCTCGGCCGGGAACTCGATCTGGGGCGCCTTCTCCATCAGGAGACCGGCGAGTTGGGCGTGCTGCATATGGAGCATTTCCTTGCCTCCGTGGGGCGAGGGAGCGGGGTCGATGCGACTCTCCTCGCGAAGGCGTGCCCGCACATCGGGCAGATGCCATATATGCGTTCCCTATCTTCACGGCGCGCGTCCGGCGGCTGTACGGCGCGCGCCACCGGTCCTGGGTCCTTCGGGGCGCGCGCCAGTGATGTAGAGCATCGTGCCGGGCGGCGCGATACACCGGGTTCGCGCCACGTATCAGGAGGCCCGGCTCGCGGCTCCAACGAGCATGGTCCTCTCTGCTCCCAACGTCGCCGGCGTGCTCGCTCCGGGCCGCGTCACACGCACCCTGCACGTCGTCAGCCCGCTGCTGCGCGGGGAGGACGTGCTGCACCTGCAGCAGGCGCTGGTGGCGCTCGGCCACCCGCCAGGGCCGCTGGACAGCTGCTACGGCGTCGCCACCTCGGCCGCCGTGCGCGTCTTCCAGGCCGAGCACGGGCTCGACGTCGACGGCATCTGCGGCCCGCGGACGATCGCCGCGCTGGAGCGTGCGCGCCCGTCCTCGCCGGGCGACGGCCACGGCTCCCGCCCCGGGCGCAAGGCGCTGGCCGAGGCGATCAAGCACCTCGGCGTCGTCGAGCGGCCGATCAACCGCACCCAGTTCGGCGAGTGGTTCGGGATCGACGGCGTGCCCTGGTGCAACGTCTTCGTCTCCTACTGCTTCCGGATGGGCGCGAACTACACGCTCTGCTCGGGCTTCCAGGGCGCGGGCGTGTACGAGAAGGGCTGCGCCTACGTCCCGACCACCGAGGCGTGGCTGCGCGCCACCGGCCTGTGGGTCGGGCGCACGACGCCGCGGCCGGGCGACATCGCGATCTTCAACTGGGACGGCCGCGGCGCCCCCGAGCACATCGGGATCGTCGAGAAGCACCTCGGCGGCGGCAAGTTCCAGTCGCTCGAGGGCAACACGTCCCTCGCCAACGACTCCAACGGCGGCACGGTCATGCGCCGTACCCGGCTCCTGAGCCAGGTGGAGGGCTTCGGGCGCGTGCACCTGTAACGCGTCCGATCCGCAGGCTCCCCCTCGCCGGCGACTCCCTCCTCAGCGCCGGCGGGGGCGGGCCCTGCTCTCGAGCTCGCGCTCGAGCTCCTTCAGCCCGTCGGTCCCCGCCGCCAGCTCGAGCCTTCCGAGCAGCTGCAGCGCGTTCGCGGCGTCGATCTTCCCGTACACGTCGTGCGTGCTGTTGAAGAGGCTGTCGAGGATCGGCCGGTGCCACCTGCGGTCGGCGATCAGGCGGTCGTAGAGCGGCGCCTTGAGCTTGTACGGCACCGGCCCGGCCGCGGGCAGCACGCGCTCGAGCCGCCGCTCCCAGGCGCCGGCCTGCCCGCTCGTCTCCCGCCATGCCTCCGCGACGGTCGGCCGGGGACTCGTAGTAGTCGACCCACAGCGAGTACGCCACCGGCTCGGCCAGCCGCGGGTCGGGGTGCTCGAGCAGCGCGCGGTAGCCCGCCCAGAAGCGCTCCTTCTCCTGCGCGGTGAAGTCCTCGAACGGCCCGGTCGTGTACATCAGCAGCGCGTAGCCCGGCATCCGCTCGTAGACGGCGAACAGCAGGTCGATCCGCTCCGCGGCGGCCAGCGTGCCCTCGAACCACATCGGGTCCGACAGCTCGTGCGGGACGTCGGCCGCGGGGTCCTCGCGCGAGCCGAGGAGGTCTTCGGACTTCCGCCGCTGGCGGCAGGCCTGGTCGAAGCGGTCCGGCCCGATCGCGCGCCTGAGGTCCTCGACGTCCACGCGCGTAGTTTTCCGGTTTCGGGCCTATGGGTGGCATGCACGCCACCGACCCCGCCCCGCCGACCCTCCTCCTCGTCGAGGACGACCCGATCGTCCGGGCCTTCCTGGCCGACAACCTGACCGCCGACGGCTACGCCGTGCTCGTCGCCGACACGCTGGCCGACGGCCTGCGCGCGCTGGAGTACCGCAAGCCCGACGCGGCGATCGTGGACGTGGGGCTGCCGGACGGGTCGGGGCTGGACCTCGTGACGCGCGTGCGCGCCGCCGGCCGGGTCGCCACGCGGCTGGATCCGGGGCTCCCGCTGGTCGTGCTGTCCGGCCGCGCCGGGGAGCTGGACCGGATCCGGTCGTTCGACAAGGGCGCCGACGACTTCGTGTCCAAGCCGTTCAGCTACGGCGAGCTGCGCCGCCGGGTCGAGGCGCTGCTGCGCCGCGCGGGCGAGCGGCGCTCGTCGGGGCTGCTGCGGGTCGGCGACGCTCGAGGTCGACCCGGTGGGCCGGGACGTGCGTCTCGACGGCGAGCGGGTGGTGGTCTCGGCCAAGGAGTTCGCGCTGCTGCTCGCGCTCGCCGCCGAGCCGTCGCGGGTGTTCACGAAGGAAGAGTTGCTGCGCGACGTGTGGGGGTTCCGCGCGATGGGCACGACGCGCACGCTGGACAGCCACGCCTGCCGGCTGCGGCGCAAGCTCGGGGGCGCGTTCGTGGTCAACGTGTGGGGCGTCGGCTACCGGCTGGTCGACGGCCCGGTGCAGGAGCTCGCGGCATGACCGGGCTGCTGGCGACGCTGGTGGTGATCGGGCTGGTCCTGGTCCACCGGCGCCGCTGCGTGGCGCTCGCCGCGCAGGCCGCGCACGAGCTGCGCGGGCCGCTGAGCGCGGCGCTGCTGGCGGTCGACGGGCTGGAGCCGAGCGCCCGCGCCACGGCGATCGAGCTGGAGCTGCGGCGGGCGGCGCTGGCGGTCGACGACCTGGCGGCCGCGCCGCGCGGGCGCCGGACGCCGGGGCGCGTGTCCTCGTTCGACCTCGGCGAGCTGCTCGCCGGGCGCCGGGGAGGGTTGGCGTTCGCTGGCCGGCGACGTCGCGCTGGTTGTCGAGGCCGAGGAGCGCGTCGTCGTGAGCGGCGACCGCATCCGGATCCTGCAGGCGTGCGGGAACCTCGTCGCGAACGCGATCGAGCATGGCGGCGGGGAGGTGCGGGTGCGCCTGCGTGCCGACGGCGGCGCTGCGCGGATCGAGGTGACCGACGCCGGCCCGGGGCTGCCTTCGCCGGTCGCGGAGCTGCTCAGCGCCGCCCGCGGCCGCCGCTCGTCGCGCGGGCACGGCCTCGCGCTGGCGGCGGGGATCGCCGAGCGCCACGGCGGCCGGCTGACGAGCGCGCCCTCGCCGCGGGGCGCGCGCGTGGTGCTCGAGCTGCCGTGCGCGGGGGCCGAGCCGCGGCCGCGCGCCCCGCGGCTGTGGTCCACGGCGCCGGAGCCGCTGGCGTGAGCCGGCGGCGCCGGGCGGCGATGCTGCTCGGCCTCGCGCTGGTGCTGGGCGGGCTCGCGGCGTCCGACGTCTCGCGGCGTGAGTCGGCGCTGCGCGAGCAGCTCGGGCCGGAAGTCGAGACGCTGGTCGCGGCCCGCCCGCTCTCCGCGGGCCGCCGTCTGTCCGCAGCGGACCTGTCCGTGCGCCGCGTGCCCGCCCGGTTCGCGCCGCCCGGCGGGCGCGTGCTCCCCGAGCTGCTGACCGGCCGCAGGCTGGCCGTGCCCGTGGACGCCGGCGGCGCCGTCGGGCCGCTGCTGCTCGAGCAGCCTGAGCCCGCCGGCGGCCTCGGCGTGCGCAAGGGCGAGCGCGCGGCCGAGGTCGTCGCGGCCGCGGCACCGGGCACCGTCATCCCCGGCTCGCGCGTGGACGTGCTCGTCACGCGCGAGCGACAGGGCACCCGGCTGGCGGTGCAGGACGTCGAGGTGCTCGGGGTGCGCGGCGCGCCCGAGCGCAAGATCGCCGCCACGTTGCGCGTCACCCCCGGCCAGGCCGTCTTCCTCGCCGACGCGGGCGCGTTCGCACGCGAGATCCGGCTCCTAGCGCGCGCCCCTGGGGATCGCGCGCGCCTTTCCTGAGACAACTCTTACCCTCTTCTCAAGCTGTGCGCCGATCTTCATGACATGACGTCCAAGGCAAAGAACACCGCCCTCGTCCTGACCGGAGCCGTCACGCTCGCCTTCGGCGGGTACGCGATCGGCAGTGAGAGCGGCGGCGGCAGCGCCACCGCGACGAGCGCCAAGCCCGCCGGCTCGACCGCTCCGAAGCCCACGTTCCGGCGCGGCGGCTTCGGCCCCGGCCACGGCTTCGGCGCCGGGCCTGCAGGAGCTCGCCACCAAGCTCGGCGTCTCCCAGGCCGCGCTGCGCGACGCGCTGAAGACCGCCCGCCAGGACCTCGAGCCCAAGGGCGGCGAGCGCCGCGACGAGCACGTCAAGGAGCTCGCCGACGCGCTCGGCATCAGCGAGGCCAAGGTCCGCGCCGCGTTCGAGAAGCTGCGCCCGGAGCCCAAGGAGCGCCTCGGCGACCTCGCCGGCGACCTCGCGGCCAAGCTCGGCGTCAGCAAGTCCAAGGTCGAGAACGCCTTCGACTCGCTCCGTAAGCAGGGCCCGCCGCGCCCCGGCGACCGCGGTGACCGGCGCGCCGACCTCGCCAAGGCGATCGGCGTCTCGGAGGAGAAGCTCGAGCAGGCGTTCCGCTCCCTGCGCAAGAACTTCCGCCACGACCGCCCCGAGCGGCGCGAAGGCAAGCTCTCCGACCTCGCCAAGGAGCTCGGCGTCAGCCAGTCCAAGCTCGATACCGCGCTGAAGTCGCTGCGCGACGACCACGAGGCCGATCACGAGCAGAAGCTCGACGACCTCGCCGCCTCGCTCGCCAAGTCGCTCAAGCTCGACGAGGCGAAGGTCAAGGACGCGCTGGAGGACCTCGGCCCTCGGAGGGGCCCTGGCTTCCGCCACCCCTGAACCACTGGTCCTCGTCGTCGACGACGAGGCCTCCGTCCGGCAAGCCCTCGAGCGCGCGCTGCGCCTCGAGGGCTTTGCCGTGTCCACGGCCGCCGGAGGCCGTGAGGCGCTCGAGGCGGTCGCCCAGCGCCCGCCGGCTGTCATCGTCCTGGACGTGACGATGCCCGACCTCGACGGGGTGACGGTCGTCAAGCGCCTGCGCGCCGGCGGAATCGACGTCCCCGTCTGCATCCTGTCCGCGCGCGACGAGGTGGAGGACCGCGTCTCCGGCCTGCAGGCCGGCGCCGACGACTACCTCGTCAAGCCGTTCGCCATCTCCGAGCTGACCGCCCGCCTGCAGGCGCTGCTGCGCCGCCGCGGCGGTACCGGCACCGGGCCGCTGATGGTCGGCGACGTCGTCGTCGACGCCCGCCGCCACGTCGCCACCCGCACCGGGCGCGACCTCGAGCTCACACGCCGCGAGTTCGACCTGCTGGAGGTCTTCGCCCGCCACCCCGGGCAGGTGCTCTCCCGCGACCAGCTGCTGCGCCTGGTGTGGGGCTATGCGTCCGACGTCGAGACCAACGTGGTCGACGTGTTCGTCGGCTACGTGCGCCGCAAGCTCGAGGCCGCCGGGGAGCCGAGGATGCTCCACACCGTGCGCGGCGTCGGCTGGGCACTGCGGCCATGAGGCTCCCGCGGAGCCTGCGCGCGCGGCTCACGCTCGCGGCGCTGCTGGCTGTCGCGGTGGGTGGGGCGATCGCGGGCGGCCTCCTGCTCGCCGCCGTCGAGCGCGACGGGCGCCGCACCGTCGACAAGGAGCTCCGCCAGCAGGCCGCCGAGGTGCTGCGCGGCCGCCCCGGAGGCCGCTTCGGCGGCGGCAGGGGGAGGGAGCCGCTGCTCGCCGGCTCCGGCAGCTTCGTCCAGGTCGCCGACGGCGACGAGGTGATCGCCCAGCGCGGCGACGTCCCGGTGGGCGCACCCGAGCCGCCGCGCCGCCAGGGCTTCGCGACGATCGACATCAACGGCACCGGCTGGCGGTCGCTGACGATCTCGATCGCTCCCGAGGCCAGGCTGCAGGTGCTCTCCAGCCTCGCCAACGTCGAGGCGCGCGTGGCCAGCACGCGCCGGCTGATCCTGCTGCTCGGGCTGCTCGCGCTCGCGCTCACCGGGCTCGCCGCGTGGCTGTTCAGCACGCTCGCCGTGCGCCCGCTCGCGCGGCTCCAGGAGGGCGCCGCGCGCGTCGGCGGCGCCGAGGACCTGAACACGCCGCTGCCCGACGAGGGCCCGGACGAGGTCCGCTCGCTGGCCGGCGCGCTCAACGCCATGCTCGCCCGCCTGCAGGCCTCGACCGCCGCCACCCGCCGCTTCGCCGCCGACGCCGGGCACGAGCTGCGCACCCCGCTCACCTCCCTGCGCGCGAACCTGGACACGCTCGAGCGCAACCCCGACCTGCCGGAGGACCAGCGCGCCGCGCTGCTGCGCGAGAGCGCCGCCGAGCAGGACCGGATCGTGCACCTCCTCGACGGGCTGCAGGCGCTGGCCCGCGGCGAGGCCGCCGACGCGCTCCCGCGCGAGGAGGTCGAGCTCGGCGACCTCGTCGACGCCGCCGTCTACGCCGCGCGGCGCCGCCATCCCGGCATCGCCTTCGAGCTGCGTGAGGCCGGCGAGGGCTCGCTGCACGGCTGGCCGAACGGCGTGCGGCTGATCGTCGACAACCTGCTCGAGAACGCCTCGATCCACGGCGGCGGGCGGGTCGACGTCGACCTCGAAGGGGAGGACGGCCACTGGCTGCTGCGGGTGGCCGACGACGGGCCGGGCGTGCCCGAGGCCGAGCGCGAGCGGCTGCTCGAGCCGTTCGCCCGCGGACGCGACGTCACTGCCTCGGGCACCGGTCTCGGCCTCGCGATCGTCGCCCAGCAGGTCTCGCTGCACGGCGGCACGCTGACGCTGGCCGACTCGCCGCTGGGCGGGCTCGCGGTCGAAGTCCGCCTGTAGGGGGCGAGTTTTCGCCGGGCGGCCCTACCGTCCAGGTGGACACCTCCGATCTCGACATCCTCGCCGGGGAGCTGCGGTCGCGGCTGCTCGCGGCGGCCGGAGACCCGGACGCGGGCGCGGGGGCGGAGGAACGGATCCGCTCGCTCGTAGAGGCCGAGGCCGGGGTGCTCCCCGAGGACGCCCGCGCGGGGCTCGCGGGCCGGATCTCCGAGCGGGCGTTCGGGCTCGGGCCGCTGGAGCCGCTGCTCGCCGACCCGCTGGTCGAGGAGGTGATGGTGTCCGGCACGGCCCCGGTGTGGGTCGAGCGGGGCGGGAAGCTGGAGCGCACCGAGGTGCGCTTCGCTCGCGAGAGCGAGCTGCGGGAGGCGATCGAGCGCATCCTCGCGCCGCTGGGCCGGAGGGTGGACGAGGCGGAGCCGTTGTGCGACGCGCGGCTGCCGGACGGCTCGCGCGTCAATGTCGTGATCCCGCCGCTGGCGCTTGACGGCCCGGCGCTGACGATCCGCCGCTTCCGGCGGCGCGGCTTCACCCCGGGCGAGCTGGTCGAGAACGGCACGCTGGAGCCCGCGGTGCTGGACTTCCTGGGCCGCGCCGTGCGGGCGCGCTGCACCGTGCTCGTGTGCGGCGGCACCGGCTCCGGCAAGACCACAACGCTCAACGCGCTGTCCTCGTTCATCGCCGACGGCGAGCGGGTGGTGACGATCGAGGACGCGGCGGAGCTGTCGCTGCGCCAGCCGCACGTGATCCGGCTCGAGGCCCGGCCGCCCAACCTGGAAGGCCGCGGCGAGGTCACGATCCGGCGGCTCGTGCGCAACGCGCTGCGGATGCGCCCGGACCGGATCGTCGTCGGCGAGGTGCGCGGGGGAGAGGCGCTGGACCTCCTGACCGCCCTGTCCACCGGTCACGACGGCTCGCTCTCGACGGTCCACGCGGGCAGCGCCGCCGAGGCCTTGCGCCGCATCGAGACGCTGGCGCTGATGGCCGGCCTCGGCCTCCCGCACGCCGCGCTGCGCGAGCAGGTGGCCGACGCCTTCGACCTCGTGGTCTGCCAGGCCCGCGGCGCCGACGGCGCCCGCCGCGTCGTCGAGGTTGCGGAGGTCGTGCGCGTCGCCGGGGGCGCCGCCGCCCGCGAGTTGTACGCCTGGCGCGAGGGGAGGGGCCGCTTCCGGGCGGCGCTCTCGCCACCGCTCGCCGCCCGTCTCGCCGACCCCGGCACGTCGCCATGACGCTCGCGATCCCACGTCGATTCGTGACCGCGCAGCGGGGCGGGTCATGACGCTCGCCGTCCCGCTCGCGTTCGCCGCGGCCGTCGCGGCCGTGCTCGGCGCCTGGGAGTGGCTCGCCGTCGCAGAGCGCTCGCGCCTCGTCGCGGCGCTCGCCCGCGCGGTGGAGCCGGTCGCACGGGCCGGCCGCGACGGGCGCGAGCCGAGCCGCGCGGAGCGGCGGCGGCTCGCCGTCCTGGCGGCGGCGGTCCTGCTCGCGGCCGGGTGGCTGCTCGGCGGCGCGGCGCTCGGGGTCCTCGCGGCGCTGTGCGGCCCGGTGGCCGCGCTCGCGCTCGTCCGGGCGAAGCGAAGGCGCTACGCGGCGGAGCTCCGCCGCGGCGCGCCAGATGCCGCCCGCGCGCTGGCCGACGCGCTCGGCGCGGGGCACTCGGTCCGCGGCGCGCTCGGCGTCGTGGCGGTGCCCGGCGCCGCCGGCCGCGAGCTGGCTCGCGCCGCGCGGTCGCTCGCGCTCGGCGACCCCACCGAGGCGGTGCTCGAGCGCCTGCGCGCCCGCGCGGCCTCGCCCGCCTGGGACACGATGGTCGCCGGCATCCTGCTCCAGCGCGACGCCGGCGGTGACCTCGCGTCGCTGCTGCGCGACCTCGCCCACTCGCTCGACGCCGCCGCCCGCGCGGAGCGGGACGGCGAGGCGGCGACCGCCCAGGCCCGCTTCACCGCCCGCCTCGTGGCCGGCCTGCCCGCCGGCGCCGCCGCGCTGGCCGAGCTGTCGTCGCCGGGGCTGATCGCGTCCCGGCTCGGCGACCCGCTGCCCGCGACGCTGATCCTCCTCGCGATCGGCCTGCAGGTCGTCGCCCTGCTCGCCGTCCGCCGGCTCACGCGCCCATGAGCCCGGCGACGCTCGCGGCGTGGGTGGCGGTGACGCTCGGCACGATCGGCGCGGCCGAGCTGATCTCGACGCGCCGACGGCGGCCGCCCCGGCGCCGTCGAAGAGGCGTCGCGCTGCTGGCGCGGATCGGCCGCGCGCTCGGCCCGCGCGCCCCGCGCTCGCTGGCCGACCGGATCGCCGCCGCCGGGTTGTCGAGCGGCGCCGCCGACGTGATGGCCGTGAAGGCCGGCGCGGCCGTGCTCGGCCTCGCAACAGCCGCCGCACTCGCGCCGGTGGCGCCCGGCCGGCTCGCGCCCGTGCTCCTCGTCACGCTGCCCGCCGCCGCGTTCCTCGTCCCGGACGCCCGCCTCAGGCGCCGCACCCGTGCGCGAGCACGGGCGATGGACGCCGAGCTGGCCGACGTGCTGGACCTCCTGCGCGTGGCGATCGCGGCCGGGCTGTCGCCGAAGCGCGCGCTCGCCGAGGTCGGCCGCCGCCACCCCGGCGCGCTCGCCGCCGAGCTGCGCCGGGCGGCCGCGACCGCCTCGCTGGGCGTGCCCGCCGCCCGCGCGCTCGCGGACCTCGAGCGCCGCGCCCCCGCCGCCGGCGTCCCCGCGCTCGTCGCCGCGCTGCAGCGAGCCGAGCGCCACGGCGCGCCGCTCGGCCCGACGCTCGCCGCTCAGGCCACCCGCGCCCGCGCGGCGGCGGCGCAGCGCACGCTGGAGCGCGCCGCGAAGGCCGCGCCGCAGATCCAGCTGGTCGTCGCGCTGCTGCTCGTGCCGGCGGTGATGCTGCTGGTGGCCGCCGCGATCGTGCCTGCGCTCGCGGGCGGCGCGCCGTGAGGCGGGGCTACTTCAGCCCCGCCGCGACGCGCGACCGCGCGCGGTCGTCGTCGATCTTGCCGCCGGAGACGATCACGCTGAACGCCTCCAGGTACGGCTTGGCCTCCTGGAAGTCCGGGTCGGTGCCCGACATCGCCTCCGCGAGCGTGACGACCGCCGGCATGTCGAGCACGAAGCCCGGCTCGATGTCGTCGCCGAGCAGCGACTTGGCCTCGCCGTACGCGCCGCTGTCGGAGAGCTTCTCGGCCGGCGACAGCGCGTCGGCGGCCGCCTTCTCGCCGACGCCGATCGCGAGCCGCTTGTCGCCGAGCGCGGCCACGATCTTCTGCGGCTCGCCGGGAGAGGAGAGCTCGAACGCGGACGAGGCGCCCTCGATCTGCAGCGGCTTGGCGGTCACGCCGCCGCGCTGCTGGAGCACGCCGACGATCTTCGTGAACGACGCCTCGGCCTTCGCCTGGTCGAGCACCTCGATGACCGCGCCGCCGTCGACGGTGTCGGCCGACGTGCCGCGCACGAAGAACGCGACGTCGCCGATCCAGCTGAAGATGTCCTGCTCGAGGTCGAGCCCGAGCTGCTGGCGCAGCTGTCCCGCGATCGCCGCGCCGCCGAGGGCGCCCGCGAACTGCTGGTAGAGCGAGCGGGCGGTCTCACCGAGCTTGGGCGTCCCGAGCGCACCCCACGAGTCGCCGGGCAGCTCGCCGAGCAGCGGGGTGCTGCCCGTGCCGGCCAGCGCCCCGAACTTCTTGAAGTAGTCGCTTCCCGAGCCGGAGGTGAACCCGTCGATCGCGAGCCGGTCGCCGTCGGCCGAGAACGAAGCCGCGATCGGCCCGAGCTTGTCGAGCTCGAAGCCCTGCAGGAACTGCTTGGCCTGCGCGGCCGCCGCGGGGTCGGCCTTCAGCGCCTGGTCGACGAGCGCCTTCGTGTCGACGTAGAAGTGCGCGAGCCGGTCGTCCTCGAGCTCGTCGATCGCGTCCTTGTAGCTGTCGTCCTCGGAGAGGGACTCGCCGTCGGCCGCCTTGATCGTGCGCTTGAACTCCGCCTCGGTCCCGAACACCGCGAAGTCGTCGACGATCCCGACCGCCTCGCCGTTCTCGTTGACCCGGTAGTCGACGTCCTCGTAGGAGCGCTCCTTGAACTTCTTGTCGCTCTCCTTGGAGAGCCGGTCGAACGTCTCCTGGGCCTTGTCGGTGTCGGTGGCCGACAGGATCGCGACGACCTTGCTGTCCTGGCCCTCCTTCGTGGCGGCGCGCCCACACGGCGCCCTTCTCGCCCAGCCACGGCTTCACGTCGCGCGCGTAGTCGAGCTTCGGCCCCTCGTCGCCGGACTCGGCGAACACCTTCTGGACCAGCTCGTCGATCCGCTTCTGCGGATCGTCGGTGCGCAGGACCTTGCCGGCGGCGTCGAGCGCGCCGTCGCGCAGGTCCCCCTCAGGCCGGAGCGTCGCCTCGGCGTAGAGGGCCGCGTCGCGCGGGACGAGCGCGGCCGGGTCGTCGCCCCCGGACGAGCTCGAGCCGCCGCACCCGGCGAGCAGCAACAGGGCGGACACGAGCGTGAAGACGGCAAGGCGAGGCATGCCCAGAAGCCTACGGAGATCGCAAGAAACGGTGCATCGAACGTTCGTGCAACGCGGTCTGCGCGCAAACAATCGCTCGATAGAGGTTCGAATACCGACCATTTGCAGGGAAAAAGGCCAATCGCTCAAGGAATGTGGGGCGTTTGACGACAATTGTGTTGCAGAGTGGGACGAAGTGGGGTACTTTCCTCTCGCGAAGCCGGTCCGGGGTGGCGGGGTTCCTCCCACTCCGCCACCTCGGATCGACTGACCACCCTTACGGACATGCGCCTTGGCCTTTCACGGCACCTTCGAACACACGCTCGACGCGAAGAACCGGCTTACGGTCCCGTCAAAGCTCCGAGCCGCCTTCTCCGAGGGCGCCTTCCTCGTGCGGGCGGCCGACCGCTGCATCTCGCTGTATCCCTCGTCGACCTATTCGGCGCTGACGGACGCGGCCCTCTCCAGCTTCAACCCGCTCTCCGCGCAGGCGCGCGAGCTCAAGCGCTACTTCCACTCCAACGCAGCCGGGGTGGAGCTGGACTCCGCCGGCCGGGTGATGATCGGGCCGCGCCATCTGGAGCACGCGGGCATCGCCAAGGACGTCGTCGTCATCGGCGCCGGCGACTGCTTGGAGCTCTGGGACCCCTCCACCTGGGCGGACTACGACTCGGACCTCACGGCCCGCGGGCCTGACCTCACCGCCTCTCTTGGCCATCCTGCTTGACATGCCACGCACCCACGTCCCGGTGCTCGCCGGGGAGCTGATCGAGGCCCTGGACCCCCAGCCCGGCCAGGTCGTCGTCGACTGCACGCTCGGCGCCGCCGGCCACGCGCGCCTCGTCTGCGACCGGATCGGCCCGTCCGGCACGCTGATCGCGATCGACCGCGACCCGCTCGCCGAGGAGGCGTTCGCCGCCTTCGCCTCCGAGGTGCCGTGCCAGACCCGCTTCCTGCGCGCCGACTTCGAGCAGGGCCTCGAGACGCTCGCCGAGGAGGGCCTCGAGGCGGACCTCGTCTACATGGACCTCGGGATGTCCTCGATGCAGGTCGACACCCGCGAGCGCGGGTTCTCCTACTCCTACGACGCGCCGCTGGACATGCGGATGGACCCCCGGCAGGAGCTGTCCGCGCGCGAGATCGTCAACACGTGGGAGAAGCGCCGCCTCGCGCGCGCCATCCGCGAGTACGGCGAGGAGCGCTACGCCGAGCGGATCGCCGCCCACATCGTCCGCGCGCGTCCGCTCGAGACCACCTTCGAGCTCGTCGACGCGATCACCGGCGCCATCCCGGCCCCGGCGCGGTTCGCCGGCGGGCACCCGGCCAAGCGGACCTTCCAGGCGATCCGCATCGCCGTCAACGAGGAGCTCGCCCAGATCGACGCCGGCCTGCCGCTGGCCTGGAAGATCCTCAAGCCCGGCGGGCGCCTGGCCGCGATCTCGTTCCACTCGCTCGAGGACCGCCGCGTCAAGCGCTTCATCGCCGACCGGCTGCAGGGCTGCATCTGCCCGCCCGACCTGCCGGTCTGCGGCTGCGGGCGCACGCCCGAGGCAGAGCTCGTCTTCCGCCGTTCCGTCGCGCCCTCCGCAGGGGAGATCGCGGCCAACCCTCGTTCGAAGTCCGCTCGGCTGCGGGCTGCACGCAAGCTCAAGGAGGAGCAGCACTGATGCCCCCGACGACCGCTCGGCGAGG
The DNA here is from genome assembly GCA_963723395.1 of uncultured Solirubrobacteraceae bacterium. Lineage (GTDB taxonomy): Bacteria > Actinomycetota > Thermoleophilia > Solirubrobacterales > Solirubrobacteraceae > DATFQI01. Next base: position 727,909 of record CAVRQL010000023.1, read on the forward strand.
TCATGCGCGCACGCGCACCGCGCCGGCCCACGCACGCCCACGCCGCGTCAGCGGGCCGATCGCACGGCCACGGCCGGTTCCCGCCGTCGCGCTTCCCGCGCCCCGGCGCGGCTCCACCGGCGTCTTCGAGCGCCTGCGCGCGCTCCCCGAGAGCCGCTTCGTCGACCGCGTCCTGCGCGGTCGCGTGTGGATCTGGGTGATCGGGATCATGCTCGGCGGCATCGTCGCGATGCAGGTCTCGCTGCTGAAGCTCAACTCCGGGATCTCGCACAGCGTCGAGCAGGCCGGGACGCTCGAGCGCGTCAACGCCGACCTCGAGACCGAGGTCGCGCGCCTGTCCTCCGGCGAGCGGATCCAGGCCGTCGCCGCCGAGGAGGGGATGGTCGCCCCGCCGGCCGGTGACGTCAGCTACGTCCGCGCCCGCCCGCAGACCGACCCGGGCCTGGCCACCAAGCGCATGCAGTCCCCGAGCGACGAGGCCGAGCAGCTGATGGCCAACGGCGGCCACGCGCCGGCCGCGCTCGCCCCGGCGCCGATCGCGCCCGTCGCGCCGGTGGTCCCCGATCCGGCGGCGGCGGTCATCCCGGAGGCCACCGCGACGCCCGCGCCGGTCGCCACCGCGACACCGGCCCCGGTGGTCACGCCGGTGCCGACGCCCGTCCCCACGGTCGCGCCAACCGGCGCCACCACGGCCCCCACGGGCTGAGATGAAGCTGATCGAGCGCCGGATCGGACTGCTCTTCGCGGTCTTCCTGACCCTGCTCGTCATCGGCGCGGGGAAGGCCGCGTGGCTCGGCGTCGTCAAGGCCGGCACGCTCAAGCAGGCCGCCGCCACCCAGCAGGAGTCCGACCTCGTCGTCCCCGCCCGCCGCGGCGCGATCACCGATCGCAACGGCACCGAGCTCGCCGTCTCCCAGCCGGCGATGACGATCGCCGCCACGCCGTACCTGATCAAGCAGCCGACGCAGCTCGCCGCCCGGCTCTCCGGCCTGCTCGACAAGCCCGAGGACGAGATCCTCCGCCAGCTCGCCCGGCGCGACACGGGCTTCGCGTACGTCGCGCGCCACGTGCCCGCCAACCGTGCGCGCAAGGTGCAGAAGCTGAACGTCGAGGGGCTCGAGTTCATCCCCGAGTTCTCCCGCGTCTACCCGCGCGAGTGGATGGCCTCGCAGCTGCTGGGCGGCGTCGGCACCGACAACCAGGGGCTGTCTGGCCTCGAGTACTCCTTCGACAAGATCCTGCGCGGCAGCGACGGCGAGCGCCGGCTCGTCAAGGACGCGCTCGGCGAGGCGATCCAGATGAAGGACACCAAGCCGACGGAGTCCGGCAAGGACCTGAAGCTCACGCTGGACGCGAACATCCAGGACAAGGCGGAGGAGGTGCTCGCCGACGTCGGCCGCGAGTGGAAGCCCAAGGGCGCCACCGCGATCGTCATGGATCCGCGCGACGGCTCGCTGCTCGCGCTCGCCAACTGGCCGCAGGTGAACGCCAACAGCCCGGGCGACGCGCCCGACTACGCGCGCCAGAACCGCGCGATCGGCGCCACCTACGAGCCCGGCTCCACCTTCAAGGCCTTCACCGTGGCCGGTGCGCTCGAGGAGAAGAAGGTCACGCCGGACACCGACTTCAACCTCCCGCCGACGATCACGGTCGCCGACCGCGAGATCGGCGAGTCGCATCCGCGCGGCTACGTGACGCTCAACACCCGCCAGATCCTCGAGGTGTCCTCCAACGTGGGCGCCATCACGATCGGCCTGAAGCTCGGCTCGCGCGACTTCGACAAGTGGGTGCGCCGCTTCGGCTTCGGCCAGCAGACGGGGATCGACCTCCCCGGCGAGGAGCAGGGCATCGTGCTCCCGCTCGAGCGCTACTCCGGCTCCTCGATGGGCAACCTGCCGATCGGCCAGGGCATCGCGGTCACGCCGATGCAGATGGCGACGGCCTACTCGGCGATCGCCAACGGCGGGGTCCTGCGCCCGGCGCACATCGTCGAGTCGGTCGGCAGCCGCAAGGCGAAGGAGCCGAAGGGGCACCGCGTGATCTCCGAGGCGCACCGCGTCCTCGCTGCGGCGGATGCTCGAGGGCGTCCTCGGCCCGGGCGGCACCGCCTCTGGCGCGTCGATCCCCGGCTACGTGCTGGCCGGCAAGACCGGCACGGCGGAGAAGCCGGACCCGGTCACGGGCGGCTACTCCGACAGCAAGTACGTGTCCTCGTTCGTCGGCTTCGCGCCCGCCAAGCAGCCCAAGCTGCTGGTCGCGGTGATGGTCGACGAGCCGCAGGGCGAGATCTACGGCGGCCTGGTGGCCGGCCCGGCGTGGCGCAAGATCACGAGCTTCGCGCTGAACTACCTCAAGATCCCGCCGGCATGAGCGTCATCGAGGTCGAAGGGCTCCGCAAGGCGTACGGCGACGTCGAAGCCGTGCGGGGCCTGGACCTCACGGTCGAGCACGGAGAGGTGCTCGCGTTCCTGGGGCCCAACGGCGCCGGCAAGACGACGACGGTCGAGATCCTCGAGGGCTTCCGCGAGCGCGACGGCGGCACCGTGAGCGTGCTGGGCGAGGACCCGGCGCGCGCGGGGGCGGAGTGGCGGGCGCGGATCGGCGTCGTGCTGCAGGAGTCCGAGCCGCCCGGCCTGCTGACCGTCCGCGAGGCGGTCGAGCTGTTCGCCGGCTACTTCCCGCGGCCTTTGAGCATCGACGACACGATCGCCCAGGTCGGGCTGCGCGACCAGGCGGGCCAGCGCTCCGGCAAGCTCAGCGGCGGCCAGAAGCGGCGGCTCGACGTCGCGATCGCGCTGATCGGCGACCCCGAGCTGCTGTTCCTCGACGAGCCGACCACGGGCTTCGATCCCGCCGCGCGGCGCGAGGCGTGGGAGGTGATCGCCGGCCTGCGCGAGCTCGGCAAGACCGTGCTGCTGACCACGCACTACATGGAGGAGGCGCAGCGGCTCGCCGACCGCGTGGCGATCGTCAAGGACGGCGTCGTGGTCGCGGAGGGCACGCCCGAGTCGCTGGCCGGCGACCGTGAAGGCCGCGCCGTGATCGCGTTCGCGCCCGTGCCCGACCTGCCCGCGCTCTCGGCCGCGCCGGTGCCGGGCCCCCGCGGCGTGGTCGAGGTGCACACGGACCGGCTGGTCGACGACCTCGCGATCCTCACGGGCTGGGCCCGCGAGCGAGGGATCGACCTCCCGGGGCTGACGGTGACGCGGCCCACGCTCGAGGACGTCTACCTGGAGCTCACGTCGTGAGCCTCGTCCTGCACCAGTACCGCTACGACCAGAAGCAGTTCTGGCGCGAGCCGGCGTCCGTGTTCTTCACGGTCGCGCTGCCGCTGATCTTCTTCGTCCTGTTCGCCGCCATCTTCGGCAGCTCCACGACGAGGGTGAACGGGCAGGACATCGACACGGCCACGTACTACGTGCCGGCCATCCTCGCCCTGTCGCTGATCAACGCGACCTTCGTGAACCTCGTCATCTGGCTCACCATCCAGCGCGAGCGCGGCCAGCTCAAGCGGATGCGCGCGACGCCCGTGCCCGCCCGGGTGGTGATCGCGGGCCGCACGCTGACCTCCCTGGCGATCTCGGCGGTCATGGTCGTCGTGGTGTGTCTGTTCGGCGCGGTGCTCTACGGCGTCGAGCTGCCGACCTCGACGCTGCCCGGGGTCGTCGTGTCCGTGCTCGTCGGGACGTTCTCGCTCGCCGCGCTGGGCTTCGCGGTGGCGGCGATCGTGCCGTCGGAGAACGCCGCGCCGCCCGTGGCCAACGTCATCGTGCTCCCGCTGGAGTTCATCTCGGGCATCTTCGTGCCGTCGGAGCAGATCCCGGACTGGATGAACAGCATCGCGAGCGTGTTCCCGGTCAAGCCGCTGTTCGACTCGCTGCTGGAGGCGTTCGACCCCCTGACCACGGGGATCGGCGTCGACTGGGGCTCGCTCGCGGTCGTCGCCGCCTGGGGCGTGGCCGGCGCGATCGCGGCGCTGCGGCTGTTCCGCTGGGCGCCCCGCGGCTGAACTGTGATTCACTTCTTGCCATGGCCTACCGCCCGACCGAGCGCACGAGGGCCCGCGCCGCCGCCGCGCGCGAGCGGATCGTGCTCGCCGCGCTCGACCAGCTCGCCGAGGGCGGCTACGCCTCGACGTCGATGGTCGTCGTCGCCCGGCGCGCCGGCGTGGCCACCGGCAGCGTGTACCGCCACTTCCCCTCCAAGGGCGACCTGCTCGCCGAGGTGTTCCGGCGCGCCTCCCAGCGCGAGGTCGACGTCCTGGTCGAGATCGGGCATCGCACGATGCCGATCCCGGAGCGGCTCGCCGCCTGGGTCGAGGCGTTCGTGCACCGCGCGCTGGCCGAGCCGGTCCGCGCGTACGCGCTGATCGCCGAGCCCGTCGATCCCGCCGTGGAGGCCGAGCGGCTGACCTTCCGCCGCGCGTACGCCGACCTGTTCGCCCGCGCGCTCGCCGACCTGCCGCACCCCCAGCCCGACCTGGCCGCCGCCGCGATCGTCGGCGCGCTCGCCGAGGCGCTCGCTCGGCCCGCTCGCCCAATCGGATGCCGACGCCGACGAGCTCACGGCCGGCCTGCAGTCCTTCGTCCTAGGAGCCGTCCGTGTTGCTGAACCCGTCTGAAGTCCAGAACCAGTCGGTCCCGTTCGAGGACGTCGACCTGCTGACGGCCGACGTCCCGCTGGCGGACGCGCTGGAGCGCGAGGGCGGCGGCTGGGCGCGCGACCGCGTGCAGGAGTGCGGGCTGGTGGCCGGCTCGGCGGAGGCGCAGGAGCACGGCCGCCGCGCCGAGCGCAACGAGCCGCGCCTGGTCACCCACGACCGCTACGGCCACCGCGTCGACCAGGTGGACCTCGACCCGAGCTGGCACTGGCTCCTGCGCGGCGCCGTGGAGCGCGAGATCCACTCGCTCCCGTGGAGCGACCCGCGGCCCGGCGCACACGTCGCGCGCGCCGCCATGGAGCTGCTGTGGACCCAGGCCAACGCGGGCGTGATGTGCCCGGTCTCGATGACCTACAGCGCCGTGCCCTGCTCTGCGCTTGGACCCCGAGCTCGCCGACGAGTGGGAGCCCCGGCTCACCCAGCCCGACTACGACCGCGGCGCGCTGTGCGGCATGGCGATGACCGAGAAGCAGGGCGGCTCGGACGTGCGCGCCAACATCACGCGCGCCGAGTCCGCCGGCGACGGCTGGTGGGAGCTCAACGGGCACAAGTGGTTCTGCTCGTATCCGCCGTGCGAGGTCTTCCTGGTCTTGGCGCAGGCCCCGGGCGGCCTGTCGTGCTTCCTGCTCGAGCGCGGCCCCGGGATGGAGTTCCAGCGGCTCAAGGACAAGCTCGGGACGCGCTCGCTGCCGTCGAGCGAGGTCGAGTTCCGCGGCGCCGCCGCCCGGATGCTGGGCGAGGAGGGCCGCGGCGTCGCGACGATCATCGAGATGGTCACCCACACGCGGCTGGACTGCGTGATCGGCAGCGCCGCCGGGATGCGGCGCGGGGTCGCCGAGGCCGTCTGGCACGCCCGCCATCGCAGCGCGTTCGGCGCGCGCCTGTACGAGCAGCCGCTGATGCGCAACGTCCTCGCCGATCTGGCTCTGGAGTCGGAGGCCGCGACGGCCACCGCGCTGCGGCTGGCGCGGGCGTACGACGAGGAGGACAACACGCTGCGGCGCTTCGCCACCGCGGTCCTCAAGTACTGGATCTGCAAGCGCGCGGCGCCCCACGCCGCCGAGTCGCTCGAGTGCCTGGGCGGCAACGGCTACGTCGAGGAGTCGCCGATGCCGCGCCTGCTGCGCGACTCGCCGCTGAACGGCATCTGGGAGGGCTCGGGCAACGTCATGAGCCTCGACGTGCTGCGCGCGATGGCCCGCGAGCCCGAGGGGCTGCCGGCGTTCCTGGCCGAGTGCGAGCTGGCGCGCGGCGCGAACTCGCGGCTCGACGCCCATCTCGACGGGCTGCCGGCGACGCTCGCCGCCGTGGACCCGTGGTCGGCGCGCCGCGCCGTCGAGGACCTCGCGCTGGCGTTCCAGGCGTCGCTGCTCGTGCGTGTGGCGCCGCCCGCGGTGGCCGACGCGTTCTGCGCGGGGCGGCTGGGGGAGGCGCGCGGCCGCGCGTACGGGACGCTCCCTGCGGGCGTCGACGCCGACGCGGTGCTGCGCGCGCAGCGCTGAACGTCTAGTCCCACTCGTAGACTCCGGCCCCGATGACCCTGCGCGACCTGTTCGGGCAAGGGCCCACCGACGTGCGCATCACGGGCCTGGCCTTCGACAACCGCCGGGTGGAGCACGGCGACGCGTTCTTCTGCGTGCCCGGCTTCACCCGCGACGGGCACGACTTCGCCCCCGACGCCGTGGCGCGGGGCGCCGCCGCGCTCGTCGTCCAGCGGCCCCTGGACCTGGGTGTGCCCGAGGTGGTCGTCGAGGACGTCCGCTCAGCCATGGCGGTCGCCGCCGCGCGCTTCTACGGCGACCCGACGGCGCGGCTCCCGGTCGTCGGCATCACCGGCACCAACGGCAAGACCACGACGGCGTTCCTCGTGCGCTCGCTGCTCGAGGCCTCCGGCCGCCCGTGCGGGCTGCTCGGCACGGTCAAGTCGGTGATCGGCGGCGTCGAGCACGAGGTCGTCCGCACCACGCCGGAGGCGATCGACCTCCAGCGCACCTTCGCGGCCATGCTGGAGGCGGGCGACGAGGCGTGCGCGATGGAGATCTCCTCCCACGCGCTGGACCTGCGCCGCGCCGACGGGATCCACGTCGCCTGCGCCGTCTTCACCAACCTCACGCAGGACCACCTGGACTATCACCCCGACATGGAGGCGTACTTCCAGGCCAAGCGGCTGCTGTTCTCCTCTCCGTTGACGCGTGCCCGGGTGGCGAACGCCGACGACCCGTACGGCGCGCAGCTCGCCGAGGAGTTCCCCGGCACCGTCACGTTCGGCTTCGGAGCGGGCGCGGACTACCGCGCCGTCGACGTGGAGACCGGCTTCACGGGGTCGTCGTTCTCCGCCTGCACGCCGGACGGCGAGTTCCCGACGCGCGTCGCGCTGCCCGGCAACTTCAACGTGCTCAACGCCCTGGGCGCCTGGGCGGCGGCCCGCGCGCTCGGGGTGTCGGACGAGGCGATCGCCGAGGCGCTGCCCGAGGCCGGGCGCGTGCCCGGCCGCTTCGAGCCGGTCGACGAGGGCCAGCCGTTCGCGGTGCTGATCGACTACTCGCACACCCCGGACTCGCTGGAGAACGCGCTGCGCGCGGCCCGCGAGCTGGCCGAGCACCGCGTGATCGCCGTGTTCGGCGCCGGCGGCGACCGAGACCGCGGCAAGCGCCCGCTGATGGGCGAGATCGCGGCCCGCGAGGCCGACGTGGCGATCGTGACCTCCGACAACCCTCGCTCCGAGGACCCGGAGGCGATCATCGCCGAGATCGTGGGCGGCATGCCGGGGGACGCCGACGTGCGCATCGATCGCCGCGAGGCCATCGCGCATGCGGTCGAGCTCGCCGGGCCGGGCGACGTCATCGTGATCGCCGGCAAGGGCCACGAGCAGGGGCAGGAGTTCGCCGGCGGCCGCAAGGAGCCGTTCGACGACGTCACCGTCGCCCGCGAGGCGTTGCGCGCATGAAGCACTGGAGCGACACGCGGATCGCGGGCGCGACCGGCGCGGACCTTCTCCACCCGCACCCCGACGGCCGCGCCGCCGACGGGCCGTCGCGCGTGGTCATCGACTCCCGCGACATCGGCCCCGGCGACCTGTTCATCGGGATCCCGGGCGAGCACGTCGACGGCGGCTCGTTCGCCGCGATGGCGCTGGCCGCGGGCGCGTGGGGCGTGCTGGTCACGGGGGAGTGGGCGGCCGAGGCGGTCGAGGTCGACCGGGGCGCCGTGCTGCTCAGCCAGACCCCGACCGCCGCGCTCGGCGCGCTGGCCCGCGCCTGGCGGCGCGACCTGGCGGCGCACGTGATCGGCATCACCGGCTCGGTGGGGAAGACCTCGACCAAGGACCTCACCACCGCGCTCATCTCGCCGCACCGGATCGTCGCGTCGAGCCCGCAGAACTGGAACACCGAGATCGGGCTCCCGCTGGCCATCCTCTCGGCGCCGCTCGGGACCCAGGTGCTCGTCCTCGAGATGGCGATGCGCGGGTTCGGGCAGATCGCCGAGCTGGCCGCCATCGCCGAGCCCGACGTGGCCGTGATCACCAACATCGGGCCGGTGCACCTCGAGCAGATGGGCTCGCTGGAGGGCGTCGCGAAGGCCAAGTCGGAGCTGCTGGAAGGGCTCTACGACGGCGCGACCGCCGTGGTGCCCAGCGACGAGCCGCTCCTGGAGCCGTGGCTGCGCGAGTCGCTGAACGTCGTGACCTTCGGGCCGGGCGGCGACGTCACCTACGAGGGCAGCTCGCTGCGCGGCGGCGCGGTTCCCGACGCGGTGCCCTCCTCCCATGTCGTGCTCGCGGGCGGCGAGCGGATCGAGCTCCAGCTGCCGTTCGACCAGGCGCACAACCTCCTGAACACGCTCGCCGCGGTGGCCGCCGCGCGCGCCGTGGGGGTGACGCCGGCGGGGCGCGTCGACGTCTCGTTCTCGGACATGCGCGGCCAGCGCGTGCTGCTCGGCACGGGCGCGACGATCATCAACGACTGCTACAACGCCAACCCGCTGTCCATGCGCGCCGCCCTTGACGACCTCGCGAACCACGAGACCGAAGGACGGCGGATCGCCGTGCTGGGCGACATGCTCGAGCTGGGTCCCGCCGAGGACGACCACCACCGCGACGTCGGCGCCTATGCGGCCACGGCGGGCGTCGACGTGCTCGTGACCGTCGGCCCGCGGGCCGTGAAGATGCTGGACCGCTACGACGGCGAGTCCTACGCGGTCGGCGACGCGGGCGAGGCGGCGGCGCTGGCCGGCGAGCTGGTCGGCGCGGGCGACGTCCTGCTCGTCAAGGGCTCGCGCGGCGTCGGGCTCGAGGTCGTGGCCGAGGCCCTCGCCGCCGAGGAGCCCAGCTGATGGGCGAGGTCCTGATCGCGGGCACCGCGTCCCTGCTCATCTGCATCTTCCTGTCGCCGAAGTTCATCGCCTTCCTGCGCCGGCGCGAGTTCGGCCAGCAGATCCGCGAGGAGGGGCCGCAGGAGCACCACGCCAAGGCGGGCACGCCGACGATGGGCGGGATCATCATCTTCACCGCCATCGCCGTGCCGTTCCTGCTGCTGACGGAGTTCTCCGCGCGTGCGGTGGGCGTGTTCGGGGTCGCCGTCGCGTGCGCGCTGCTCGGGTTCGCCGACGACTACGTGAAGGTCGCGCGCAAGCGCTCGCTGGGGCTGCGGGGGCGGACGAAGCTGATCGTCACGATCCTCATCGCGGTCGGGCTGTGGCTGGTCGCGACGCGCTGGGCAGGGCTGCCGGACACCGTGAACCTGCGGATCATCGACGCGTCGGTCGACGTGGGGATCCTCTACCCGGTCTTCATCTACCTGGTGGTGGCGGGCACGACCTCGGCCGTGAACCTCACCGACGGGCTCGACGGCCTGGCGGCCGGCTGCGCGGCGATCGTCCTGCTCGCCTACATCGCGATCACGTTCACCACGCGCCAGACCGACCTCGCGCTGGTCGCGGGCTGCCTCGTCGGCGCCTGCGTCGGGTTCCTGTGGTTCAACTCGTTCCCGGCCTCGATCTTCATGGGCGACACGGGCTCTTTGGGCCTGGGAGGCGGGATCGCGGCGATGGCGGTGATGACCAAGACCGAGGTGCTCCTGATCATCCTCGGCGGGATCTTCGTCATCGAGGCGCTGTCGGTCGTGATCCAGGTGTTCTCCTTCCAGACCTTCCGCAAGCGCGTGTTCCTGATGGCCCCGATCCACCACCACTTCGAGCTGCAGGCCTGGTCGGAGACCAAGATCATCCTGCGCTTCTGGATCGTCGCCGCGGTCTGCAGCGCGATCGGCTTCACGCTGTACCAGCAGTCGATCACCTGATCGCGCGCTCTCGCGCGCCATTCGTGTCGTCTCGTGCCGGTTGTGTGCCGGAAGGCGCGCTACGGGGGCGAGCCCGCGCGCCGGCGGCCTCTTGGGGTGACCACACCCGCACCCCGAGAGGAGCACCCCTATGGACCCCGCCCTGCTGCCGGAGATCCTCGACTCGATCCCGCCCGGCGCCTGGATCAGCTACGGCGACGTCGCCCGCGCGGCGGGCGGCGGCGACACGCACGCGCGCACGCTCAACGGCCGCTTCATCCGCGAGGCGATCCCCAACGCCCACCGCGTCCTGAAGTCCGACGGCACGGTCGGCGCCACCGCGCTCGGCGACCCGGCCGAGGTCCGCCGCCGGCTGGAGGCCGAGGGCCTGGAGTTCGAGGACGGCCGCGCGCTGCAGAGCGCCCGGATCCGCCCGAAGCCCGTCGAGGTCGCGGCGTGAACGCGGTCGCAGACATCCGCGGTGGCGCTCTGCGCCGCCGCGCACGCGCTCGGGGCGGCGGGCTGCGCCGCCGCTCCGTGGCGGCGCTCGCGCTCGCGCTCGCCGCCGTGGCCGTCGCGGCGCTCGCTTCTCGCCGCGCCCGCCCGCGCGGGCACCTTCCGCGTCTCGCAGTGCGCCGCGGTCGACGCCGGCCTGGCGCCGCGCGGCTACCAGGACGGCCTGTGGTGGGTGGGCGGTGGCTGGCCCGCCGTGGACTGCGGCCACGCCGGCGGGCGGATCCGCATCGCCGCGCCCAACCACCGCCTGGCCCACAACACGGCGGTCGACACCTGGCTCGCGCTCCCGGGCTCGATGCCCGCAACGACGATGCGGGCGGCGTGGATCGACTGGACGTCGATGCCTCAGGCGCCGAGCACCAACCCCGCGAGCTTCGTGCTCCGCTCCTCGACCGCCCGCCTCGAGGAGGCGCCGAGCGGCTCGAGCGCGTCGCGCCGCTACGAGCTCCCGGCAGGCACCCGGGCGCTGTGGTTCCAGACCTGGTGCTCGCCCGTGAACGGCCCGGGGTGGTGCAACTGGCCCGCCCACATGCTCGAGCTCCGCGGCATCACGCTGGAGCTCGAGGAGTCCGGCGAGCCCGGCGCCACGGCCGAGGGCGCGCTGCTCGCGCCGGGCGCGCGCTCGGGCGTCGAGCCGCTCGAGGTGAGGGCGGCCGACGGCGACTCCGGCGTCCGCCGGGTCGCGGTCACGCTCGGTGGCTCGCCGGTCGGGACGCTGCAGGGCGACTGCCGCGACGACCGGCTGCCGCCGTGCCCGCCTGCGCTGCGCGGCACGCTGGACGTCGACACCCGCGCGGTGGCCGACGGCGCGCATCGCCTGCGGGTCGTGGTGACCGACGGCGCGGGGAACTCCCGCACGCTGGATCCCGCGACCGTCCTGGTGCGCAACCAGCCGCCGGCACCCGCAGGGCGGGCCGCCGGCCTCGCCGCCCGCGCCGGTCGTCCCGTCGCCCTCGCCGCCGCCGACGTCGTCCACGCCTCCCGGCGCGGGCGCCGCGCCGTTCCCGCCCAACCCCTCGCGGGCCGCGGCCACGTCCGCAACGGCACGCACGCCAGCGAGCGGGCGCGGATCCGCGCGTGGCTCGAGCCCGCCGGCCGCCGCCGGAGCCGCGAGCACGGCGGTGCCGCCCGGCGTCCGGGTGCGCATCCGCGGGGTCCTCACCGACCCGCGCGGGCGGCCGATCGGCCGCGCGACGCTGGCCGCGGTGCGCCGCGAGCCCGGGGGCGCGTGGAAGGCGGTGACCGGCGTGCGGACCCGCCCCAACGGCCGCTTCACCGCGTTCAGCCGGATCGGTCCGTCGCAGGAGCTCCGGTTCGTCTACTACGCCTACGGCGACTCGGTGCGCGGCCGCAGCAGCCCGGCGCTGCGCGTGAGCGTGCTGCGGCGATGAGGCCGCCCCCGCTTGAATGGTCGGCGTGATCGCCCGTCCGGCACCGCCTCCCGGCCCGTATCTCATGGTCGGCCTCGCGCGCTCCGGCGTGGCAGCCGCGCTCGCCATGCGCGAGCGCGGCGAGGAGGTCGCCGGCACCGACAGCGGGCGCGTCCCGCCCGAGGCGATCGAGCGGCTCGAGGCGGGCGGCGTCGCGGTCCACGCCGGCGTCGACGGCGTCGCGCAGCTGGCGGGCGTCCGCACGGTGGTCAAGAGCCCCGGCGTCCCTCGCCAGGCGCCCGTGATCGCCACCGCGCTGGAGCGTGGGATCGAGGTGATCGGCGAGGTCGAGCTGGGCTGGCGCCTGCTGCCCGACACCGAGTTCGTCGCGGTGACCGGCTCCAACGGCAAGACCACGACGGTCGAGCTGATCGGCCACATCCACCGCGAGGCGGGGCTGCCGGTGATCGTCGCCGGCAACGTCGGCACCGCGCTCACGTCGCTGCCGGGCACGCTCGCGCCCGGGACGACCGTGGTGTGCGAGGTCTCCTCCTTCCAGCTCGAGGACGTGACCGCCTTCGCGCCCGACGGCGCGGTGCTGCTCAACCTCGCCGAGGACCACCTGGACCGCCACGGCACCTTCGAGGCCTATGTCGCCGCCAAGCTCGAGGTGTTCGCGCGCCAGCCCAACGAGGCGATCGCGGTGGCGCCGCTGGGGCTCGGCATCGAGGACCTGGGCGGCTGTGCCCGCCGCGTCTGCTTCGGCTCCGGGCCGGGGGCCGAGCTCGCCGAGCGCGCCGGGCGCCTGTGGTGGGACGAGCAGCCGCTGCTGGCCGCCGACGAGATCCGCCTGCGCGGCGCGCACAACCTCCAGAACGCGATGGCCTCCGCCGCCATCTGCCTGGCGCGCGGCGTGCCCGCCGACGCCGTCAACGAGGGCCTGCGCACGTTCGGCGGCCTCGCCCACCGCCTCGAAGAGGTCGCGACCGTCGACGGGGTGCTCTACGTCAACGACTCCAAGGCCACCAACGTCGCCTCCGCGCTGGTCGGCATCGACTCGTTCCCGGGCGGGGTCCACGTGATCCTCGGCGGGCGCAGCAAGGGGGGCGGGTTCGGCGAGCTCGTGCCGGCCGTCAGCGAGCGTTGCCGCGCCGCGTACCTGATCGGCGAGACCGCCGCGCAGCTGCGCGAGACCCTCGAGCCGACGGGCGTCACGCTGCACGACAGCGGCGACCTCGAGCACGCCGTGGCGGCCGCGAGCCGCGCCGCACGGCCCGGCGACGTCGTCCTGCTCTCGCCCGCCTGCCCCTCCTACGACCAGTACTCCTCCTACGAGGAGCGGGGCGACCATTTCCGCGCCCTCGCCCAAGCGCTGGCGCACTGATTCATAACGCCCGGGAGGCGTCCGGCGGACCCTGTCGAATGCAGCCCTGATGGCCCGCCGAAAAGAGCAGCCGCTCGAGCATCGACTGCTGCTCACCGCCACCTTCTGCCTGCTGGCGGGCGGAGCCGTGATGGTCTACTCGGCGTCCTCGGCGCGCACGCTGCTCGAGGGCCAGGGCGACGGGACGATGTACCTCGTCAAGTACCTCGCCTACGGCGGCATCGGGCTGTTCGTGATGCACCTGCTCTCCCGCCACGGGCTCGGGAAGGTGCGGCAGTACACGCCGTGGCTGCTGCTGGCCGCCTTCGTGCTGCTGGTGCTCGTCCTGCTGCCCGGCATCGGCCTGAAGATCAACGGCGCGCGCCGCTGGCTCGGCGCCGGCCCATTGCAGTTCCAGCCGTCGGAGATCATGAAGCTGGCGCTCGTGCTGCACGCGGCCTCGATCCTTTCCGCGAAGCCGAAGCTCGCGCGCAACCTGCGCGAGGTCGCCGGCCCAGTCGTCGGCGTGGGCGCCTGCGCGGTGCTGCTGATCATGGCCCAGCCGGACCTCGGCACCTCGCTGGTGATCTGCTTCACGATGGCCGCGATGCTGGTCGCGGCCGGCGTCCCGATGCGCCAGCTCGGCCTGGTGGCGGCGGTCGGCGCCTTCCTGGTGATGATGTTCGCGATCTTCGAGCCGTACCGCCGCGCGCGCCTGACCGCCTTCATCAACCCGTGGGAGCACGCCGGCGGCATCGGCTTCCAGGCGGTACAGGGGCAGATCGCGATCGGCTCGGGCGGGATGTTCGGCCTCGGCCCCGGGCAGTCCGTGCAGAAGATCTTCTACCTGCCGGAGGCCCACACGGACTTCATCCTCGCCGTCATCGGCGAGGAGCTCGGCGTCGCGGGCGTCGTCGGGCTCCTGTTCCTCTACGGCATGATCGGGTACGCCGGGCTGCGGACCGCGAAGAACGCGAAGGGCGCCTACGCCAAGCTCCTGGCCGGCGGCCTCACCTCCCTGATCCTGTGCCAAGCCCTGCTCAACGTCTACGCCGTGCTCGGCCTCGCCCCGCTGACGGGCGTGCCGCTGCCGTTCGTGTCGTCCGGCTCGACGTCTTTGATCGTGCTGCTGTGCTCGATGGGCCTGTTGCTCAACATCGCCGGAGGGGGCTCCGCGCACCTGCGCGCCATCCCCGAGCGGCCGCGTCGTGACGACGGCCAGCGGCGCAAGGCCGCCGAGGATCGTGATCGCGGCCGGCGGGACGGCGGGCCACGTCGTACCGGCGATCGCGGTCGCGGACGCGCTGCGGGCTGAGGGCGCGCAGGTCACGTTCGTCGGCGGCGAGCGCGCGGAGGCCGAGCTCGTCCCCGCGGCCGGCTACGAGCTGGACCGCATCGCCGCCGAGGGCATCAGCCGCTCCAACCCGCTGAAGGCGGCCCGCGCCGGCGCCAAGGCGGTCGCCGCGCTCGGCACCGCCCGCTCGATCCTCAAGCGCCGGCAGCCCGACGCCGTGCTCGGCGGAGGCGGCTACGTGGCGGGCCCGGTGGGGCTCGTCGCGGCGCTCAAGCGGATCCCGCTGGTCCTCACCGAGGCCGACTCGCACCTGGGCATCACCAACCGCGCGCTGGCGCCCCGCGCCCGGCGCGTCTGCCTGGCCTTCCCGCTCGAGGGCCGCGAGGGGGAGCGCTACCGCGTGACCGGCCGCCCCGTCCCGCCGACGGTCACCGACCGCGCCGGCTGCCCGCGCCGAGCTCGGCATCGGCCCGGACGAGACCTGCGTGCTGGTGTTCGGCGGCTCGCTCGGCGCCCGCTCGATCAACACCGCGTCCGTGAAGGCGTTCGCCGACGCGCCCTACCGCGTCCTGCACGTCGCCGGCAAGCGCGACTACGCGGAGCTCGAGCCGCCGGGGGCCCACTACGTCCTGCGCGACTACCTGAGCCCGTTCGGGGCGGCGCTCGCCGCCTCCGACCTCGCCGTCGCCCGCAGCGGCGGGAGCGTGTTCGAGCTCGCCCAGTACGGGCTCCCGGCCGTGCTGATCCCGTATCCGCACGCCTCCGCCGATCACCAGACCACCAACGCGCGCTGGATGGAGGAGGCGGGAGCCGCGACCGTCGTCCGCGACGCCGAGCTCAGCCCGGAGCGGCTGCGCGCGGCGGTCGACGAGATCGCGCTCGACCCGGCCCGACTGCACGCGATGAGCGACGCATCCCGCGCGCTGGCGCGGCCCGACGCCGCGCGGGACATCGCCGCCGAGGTGCTCGCGGCGGCAAGAAAGGCGGGGCGCGGCACCGTGGCGCCGCGCCCCTAGACCTGGTCAGGGGGTCAACCGATCGATGGCCAGGCCTGCCTCTAGTGACGGCAGAACCCCGGACAAGTTTCAAGGGTTCCTCACCTGAAAGTAAGCGCGGTGACCCTCCTCAGGCGGCCGTGAGCAGCCCGCGCTCGCGCACCAGGTCGAGCGCCAGCGTCTTGTAGCCGACCTCGTCGAACAGCACCACGACCGCGTCGTCGTCGTAGCGCTGTACCACGCCCTGGCCCCAAGCGCCGTGGGCGACGCGGCCGCCGACCGCGAACGGGAGATCAGCCACCACGGACGCCACGACGCGGCCTTCGAGGCAGTTGTCGCAGTTGCCGCACGGCGGCTCGAACGGCTCGCCGAAGTAGGACAGGATGAAGGCGCGGCGGCAGCCGTCGGTCTCCGCGTAGGCGCGCATCATGTCGACACGCGAGCGGTCGAAGGTGCGGCGCTTCTCCTCGGCCACGGCGGCGGCGCGGATCGCCTCGGGCGCGGCCGGGCCGCCGGTGGCAGGGGCGACCTCGCCGGTGGGCAGCACCTCGAGCGCGCCGGCCTCCTCGAGCCGCGACACCGCCGTGGTGAGCTTGGTCTGGGAGAGGTCGGTCTCCTCCTGCAGCTCGGCGGGCTCGACCGGGCCGTCGTGCTCGCGCACCGCCGCGAGCACCTGGGCGATCTCGTCGACCTCGACGTGCCCGGTGCCGGAGAAGAACCGCCGCAGCCCGAGGTCCTCGCTGCGGAAGAACAGCACCGCCTCGGCGGGCTCGCCGTCGCGCCCCGCGCGGCCGATCTCCTGGTAGTAGGAGTCCAGCGACTCGCTCACCTCGCTGTGGACCACCCAGCGGACGTCGGCCTTGTCGATGCCCATCCCGAACGCGGTGGTCGCGCACACGACGTCGACGTCGCCGTCCATGAAGCGCTCCTGGACGGCGTCGCGCTCGGCGCCCTGCATCCCGGCGTGGTACGAGGCGGCGCGCAGGTCGCCCGCGCACAGCGTCTCCGCCAGCGACTGGGCGTGCTTGCGGGTGGCCACGTAGACGATCCCGGGCGGCTGGGCGCGGGAGATCCACTCGGCCAGCGCGCGCACCTTGCGCTCGCCGCCGCCCTCGCCGTGGAAGCGCTCGACGCTCGGGCGGATGTTGGGCCGGTCGAAGCCGCGGATGATCACCTCGGGGTCGCGCAGGCCGAGACGGGCGACGATCTCGTCGCGCACCGGCGGCGCGGCGGTGGCCGTGAGGGCGATGATCGTCGGGCGGCCCAGCGCGTCGGCGGCGGTGCCGAGCCGGAGGTAGTCGTGGCGGAAGTCGTGGCCCCACTCGGAGATGCAGTGCGCCTCGTCGACGACCAGCATCGACGGGCGCGCGACGGCCAGCTCGGCCAGCACCTGCGGGTTGGCGAGCTGCTCCGGCGCCAGGAAGAGGAACTCGAGCGCGTCCTCGGCCAGCTCGGCGAGCGCCCGCTCGCGCTCGGAGGCGGGGACGTGGGAGTTGAGCTGCGCCGCGCCGCCGGCCGCCCGCTCGGCGAGGTCCTCCACCTGGTCGCGCTGGAGCGCGATCAGCGGCGAGACGACGACGGTCGCGCCGGGCGTCAGCAGCCCGGCGATCTGGTAGATCGCCGACTTCCCGGAGCCGGTCGACATGACCGCGAGCGTGTCGCGCCCGGAGAGCGCGGCCTCGATCGCCTCGCGCTGCCCGGGCCGGAGCGACTCGAAGCCGAACGCCTCCCGCGCCACGCGCCCGATCCGGTCGTGCTCCACGCGGTCGATGGTCCCCGTTCCGCCGCGCCCCGGAACGCGCCGGCCAGGGCCGCCGCTATGTTCACGGCCCGTGAGCGACGAGCACCCCTGGAGCGGCCGCCGGCTGCACTTCGTCGGCATCGGCGGCGCCGGGATGAGCGGCCTCGCGCTCGTCGCGCGCTCGCTCGGCGCCGAGGTCACCGGCTCCGACCGCTCGCCCGACTCGCCGTACCTGGCGCCGCTGCGCGCGCTGGGGGTCGTGCCGAGCGAGGGCCACGACGCCGCCCACGTGCCGGCGGGCGCGGAGGTCGTCGTCTCCAGCGCCATCCCGCCGGAGAACCCCGAGCGCCAGGTCGCCGAGCGCGAGCTCCACCGCGCCGACCTGCTCGGCGAGCTGACCCGCATCAAGCCGACGATCGCCGTCACCGGCACGCACGGCAAGACGACGACGTCGAGCATGGTCGTCCACGCGCTGCGCGGCTGCGGCATGGACCCGAGCTACCTGGTCGGCGGCGAGGTCCGCTCGACCGGCGCCAACGCGGGCTGGGGGACGGGGGAGTGGCTCGTGGTCGAAGCCGACGAGTCGGATCGCTCGCTGCTCAAGCTGGCGCCGAGGATCGCGGTCCTCACCAACGCCGAGATGGACCACCACACGACCTACTCCTCCAGCCGCGACGTCGCCGAGACGTTCCGCGCCTTCCTCGCGCTCGCCGTCGGAGGCGGTGGTCTGGGACCGCCCTGAGCTGCTCGCGCTGGCGCCGCCGGGCACCGCGGTCACGCCGTTCGACGTCCCGGCGCCCAGGCTCTCGGAGGCGGGCTCGGCGTTCGAGCTCGACGGCGTCGAGGTCGTGCTCGGCGTCCCGGGCGCCCACAACGCCCGCAACGCCGCCGCCGCGCTCACCGCCTGCCGCCTCGCCGGCGCCGACCTCGCCCAGGCCGCCGCCGCGCTGCGCGACTTCAGCGGCGCCGGCCGCCGCTTCGAGCGCCTCGGCACCACGGCGTCCGGCGCGCTCGTCGTCGACGACTACGCCCACCACCCGACCGAGGTCCAGGCCACCATCGAGGCCGCCCGCACGCTCGGCCCGCGCCGCCTCGTCGCCGCCTTCCAGCCGCACCTCTTCTCCCGCACCCGCCACCAGGCGCGCGAGTTCGGCGCCGCCCTCGCCGGCGCCGACGCCGTCGTCGTGCTCGACATCTACCCGGCCCGCGAGCGCGCCGAGGACTTCCCGGGCGTCACCGGCCGCCTCGTCGCCGCCGCGGCCGCCGACCACGCCGGCGGCCGCCCCGTCGCCTGGCTCCCCGGCTTCGACGAGGCCGAGCGCCTCCTGCGCACGACCCTCCGCGACGGAGACGTCCTCCTCACGCTCGGCGCGGGCAACGTCGACGCCCTCGGCCGCCGCCTCCTCAACACCTAAAGGGTCTGACCCCTTAGTTGGCCTCTCCACCTAAAGGGTCTGGCCCTTTAGTTGGACTTTCCACCTAAAGGGTCTGACCCCGGTTGTACTCGTGGGGTACGGAAGGGGTCTGACCCCGGAGGGCGAAGGGGACCGCCAGCGCATGAGCCTCGACCCGACTCTGCCGCGGCGCGTCCGCCTGCTCGTACCGCGACTGCCCCGCATCCCCGCCAAGGCGCTTCTCGCGTTCGTGCTCACCGTCCTCGTCCTCGGGGGCGGGTGGATGTGGTTCCGCGACTCGAGCTTCGCCCGCGTGAAGGAGGTCACGGTCACCGGCGCGACCACGAGCGAGCAGGCGAGGGTGCGCGCCGCGCTCGAGAACGCCGCGCTGGACCAGACGACCCTGCACGTGCGCGCCGACTCGCTGCGCGCCGCGGTCGGGCGCTACGCGAGCGTCGCGGACATCCGCGTGAGCCCCGACTTCCCGCACAAGATGCGCATCGAGGTGATCGAGCACAAGCCCGTCGCGGCGCTGGAGGTGGGCGACACCACGCTCGCCGCCACCGGCTCCGGGCTGATCCTCCGCGGCGTCCACGCCGACGAGGAGCTCCCCGTCATCAAGATGGACGCGCCGCCCGCCGGCGAGCGCGTCGACAACGCCAACACGAAGACCGCGCTGGCCATCAGCGCCGCCGCCCCCGAGGAGCTGCGCCGCCGGATCGACCGGCTGTGGACGGGCCCCAAGGGGATGATGCTGGCGCTGATCGACGGCCCGGACGTGATCTTCGGCGACGGCTCCGATGCCCACCGGAAGTGGCTCGCGGCGAGCCGCGTGCTGGCCGACCAGAGCGCCGCCGGAGCGACCTACCTGGACGTCCGGATCCCCGAGCGCGTGGCGGCCGGCGGGCTCGGCCCGGTGCCCGAGGCGACCCCGAATCGACACCCGAATCGACCCCGGGAATCACCCCCGAGGTCGAGCCTCAACCGTAGGGTGAGAATGAGGCAACCCTCAATCATGACTCAAGACTTTTCCATTTTGCAACGTCTGTTGCCGAGGTTCGCTCTCGTTGACATCGGGAGAGAAATGCGCCTACTGTGCGGCGTTCCGCGCCGTCGGCGGGCGTGCTAAAACGCTCGACTCCAACCTGAGGCACGGAACTCTTCTCATGGAAGCTGGCAGCTATCTCGCAGTCATAAAGGTCGTCGGCGTCGGCGGCGGTGGAACCAATGCCGTGAACCGGATGATCGATGCCGGGCTCTCCGGCGTGGAGTTCATCGCGTGCAACACGGACGCCCAGGCGCTCCAGATGACCGATGCGGACATCAAGCTCAACATCGGGCACGAGCTGACCAAGGGCCTCGGCGCAGGCGCCAACCCGCAGATCGGCCAGGGCGCCGCCGCGGAGTCGCGCGACGAGATCAAGGAGGCGCTCAAGGGCGCGGACATGGTCTTCGTCACCGCCGGCGAGGGCGGCGGCACCGGCACGGGCGCCGCGCCCGTGATCGCGGAGATCGCCAAGAACGAGATCGGCGCGCTGACCGTCGGCGTCGTCACCCGCCCGTTCGACTTCGAGGGCTCGCAGCGCTCCCGTCAGGCGCAGGAGGGCATCGACCGCCTGCGCGAGATGGTCGACACGCTGATCGTCATCCCCAACGAGAAGCTCCTGAGCATCGTCGAGCGCCGCACGAGCATCCTCGACGCGTTCCGCGAGGCCGACAACGTCCTGCGCCAGGGCGTCCAGGGCATCACCGACCTGATCACGATCCCCGGCCTGATCAACCTCGACTTCGCCGACGTCCGCGCGATCATGCAGGACGCCGGCTCCGCGCTGATGGGCATCGGCACCGCGTCCGGCGAGTCTCGCGCCAGCGAGGCCGCGAAGGCCGCGATCTCCAGCCCGCTGCTGGAGGAGTCCGTCGAGGGCGCGACCGGGATCCTGCTCAACATCACGGGCGGCAACGACCTCGGCCTGTTCGAGGTCAACGAGGCCGCGGAGCTGATCCACTCCGCCGCCGACGCCCAGTCGAACATCATCTTCGGCGCGGTCATCGACCCCGCGCTGGGCGACGACATCCGCGTCACCGTGATCGCCACGGGCTTCGACCACGGCCGTGCGCGGCCGCGGTCGGCGCGCGAGGAGGCCCGCGCCGGGCGCCGCGACCGGGACGTCCGCATGGACGAACGGCAGCGCTCGACGTTGGAGATCTCCGACGACGATCTCGACATCCCGCCGTTCCTCCGTTAAATCGGCGCTCAGGCCGCGCCCCGGTGCGGCCGATAGAAGTCCCATGAAGCGCCATCTCGCCCGCTGGCACCGACCGGTGTTCTTCGCGTGCGCGGCGTGGCTGGCGCTGTACGAGCTTCGCGTGATCGTCGCGCCCGACCTCGACGCCGGGCCGCTGACCTCCCGCTTCGCGCACGACGTGGTGCTGATCGCGGCCTCGGTCCTGATCATCGCCCGCGCGCTGCGCGCCGGGCGGGAGCGGCTCGCGTGGCTGCTGATCGGCGGCGGCGTGCTCGCCTGGTCGCTCGGCGAGGTCTATTACACGGCCGTCCTGTGGGACGCCGAGGTGATCGCGATCCCGTCGCCCGCCGACGTCGGCTACCTGCTGCTGCCGCCGCTCGTGCTCGCCGGGATCGTGCTGTTGCTCCGCGCCCGTGCCCGCCACGTGCCCCGCACGCTGTGGGTCGACGGCGTCATCGCCGCGCTCGCCGTGGCCTCGCTGAGCGCCGCGCTGGTCTTCGAGCCCGTCCTCGACAACGTCGAGGGCCAGGCGGCCGCGGTCGCCACCAACCTCGCCTATCCGCTCGGCGACCTCGTCCTGCTGGCCCTGATCGTCGGCGCGCTGGCCGGCACCGGCTGGCGCCTGGACCGCACCTGGATGCTGCTGGCGATCGGCGTCTCCACCTTCTGGCTCGCCGACAGCCTCTACCTGGTCAAGACCGCGGACGGCACCTTCGTCTCCGGCGGCCCGATCGACACCGGCTGGTGGGCCGGGCTGTTCCTGGTCGCCGCCGCGGCCTGGCAGCGCCCGCCGGACCGCGTGCGCACGCCCGAGGTCACGAGCCTGCGGCTGATCGGCGTGCCGCTCGGCTTCGGCCTCACCAGCCTCTGCGTGCTCGTCTACGCCAGCCTCGGCGACCTCAACCCGCTCGCCATCGCGCTCGCCGCCGCCTCGCTGCTGGCCGTCATGGCGCGCCTCACGCTCACCTTCCGCGAGAACGTCCTGATGCTGCGCGCCTCCCAGGAGGAGGCGATGACCGACGCGCTGACCGGGCTGGGCAACCGCCGGGCGCTGGCGCTGGACCTCGAGGATCTACTCCCCGAGCACGGCCCGGCGCGCCCGTTCGTGCTCGCGCTGTTCGACCTCGACGGCTTCAAGCACTACAACGACACCTTCGGCCACCCGGCGGGCGACGCGCTGCTGATCCGCCTGGGCGCCAACCTCGCCGCGTGCCTGCAGGACCGCGGCCGCGCCTTCCGCATGGGCGGCGACGAGTTCTGCGTGCTGATCGAGCCCGGCCTCGACGATCCCGCCGCGCTGGTGGAGTCCGCCGCCGCCGCGCTGTCGGAGAGCGGCGAGGGCTTCAACATCGGCTGCTCGCACGGCTCCGTGCTGCTCCCCGAGGAGGCCACCGGCCACGCCGACGCGCTGCGCATCGCCGACCAGCGCATGTACGCCTCCAAGCACGCCGGGCGCCTGTCGGCCGGCCGCCAGAGCAAGGACGTCCTGCTGCGCGCGCTGACCGAGCGCAACCCGCTGCTGGGCGGCCACCTGTCGGGCGTCGCGGAGCTGGCGGAGCGCACCGCGCGCCGGCTCGGGCTGCCGCCGGAGGAGATCGAGCGGATCCGCCACGCCGGCGAGCTGCACGACGCCGGCAAGGTCGCGATCCCGGACGGCATCCTCTCCAAGCCCGGCCCGCTCGACGAGGAGGAGTGGGGCTTCGTGCGCCGCCACACGCTGATCGGCGAGCGGATCGTGCGCTCCGCCCCGGCGCTCTCGCGCGTCGCCGAGCTGGTCCGCTCGACCCACGAGCGCTGGGACGGCGGCGGCTACCCGGACAACCTGCGCGCCGACGCGATCCCGCTGGGCTCGCGCATCGTCGCCGTGGCCGACGCGTTCGACGCGATGACCAGCGAGCGCCCGTACGCCGCCCGCCGGACGCCCCAGGAGGCGCTCGACGAGCTGCGCAAGTGCTCCGGGTCGCAGTTCGACCCGGCCGTGGTCGAGACGTTCCGCGCCGTCGTGACCGACGGCACGCTGAAGCTCGCTATCTGACCCTGACCCGCACCGTCTTCGAGTAGCCGAGCTCGAAGGGGTAGCCGGACTGCCGCCGGATCCGCGCGCGGATCGGATAGGTGCCGCCGAACCCGCGGAAGCGGTAGCTCGTGCGCCACTGCCCGCGGCGGTTGGTGCGCGTGTCGGCGAACGTCTGCCACTTCCCGTCCTCGCGGCCCTGGAGGATGATCACGAGCCCGCGGTCCGGGATCCGCTGGCCCGCCGTGCGCATCCGGCCACCGAAGCGCACCCGGCCCGGCCCCGACAGGAAGCGGCGCGAGGCGCGGATCGTGCTCGCCGCCGGCACCCGCACGCCGACGCCGCGCGCGCCGCGCAGCACCTGGTCGCGGCCCTCGAAGCGCAGCCCGATCGTGCGGCTGGGCCCGGCCGGCACCGGCGCGGAGAAGCGCCCGCGGCGGTCGGTCGTGACCGTCCCGAGGTCGCGCAGCGCGGCGCCGCCGCGGCGGATTCTGCTCACCACGCGGACCTGGGCGTTGGCGACCGGCTGGCCGGCCGAGAGCGTCAGCCGCCCGCGCAGCACCGCACGGCGGCCGAACGGCAGCCGCAGGCGGGACGAGCGCACGGCGCGCGTGCGCTTGCCGATCCGCGCGCTCGAGACCGTGATGCGCGGCGGCACGCCCTCGGCGGCGTTGCCGGCGTTGTCGGCCACCCGCACGCGGATGTCGGTGCGGGACACGCGCCCCCGGTCCAGCCGCGCGCGCAGGATGCCCTTGCGCAGCGTGGTGGCGAGCGGCCGGTACTGCTCGGCCGAGGAGTTGCGCACCCGGATCTCGCCCCCCGCGACCCCGGACGCGGCGTCCTCGACCTTCACGCGCAGCACGCGCCCGTGGGCGCGCTCGAGCCGCACGAGCGGCGCCGTGCCGTCGACCTTCACGCGCCGGTCCACCGTCACGGGGTTGCCGGCGGCGTCCTCGGCGGTGATCCGCAGCGTCTGCTCGCCGTCGGCCATCGTGGGCAGCGTCATCCGCCCGGCGGAGACGTCCGCGCACGCCACCTTGTACGTGTAGTTGCACGGCCGCGCGTCGGTGGAGGAGGCGCCGCCGGCCTGCAGGCGCCCGGCGCGGATGCCGGAGTTGTCGGAGGCCGTGTAGGTCACCGCCTCGCCCGGGCGGTGCCAGCCATCGCCGGCCAGCAGCGGCCCGCCGACGCTCAGGCTGGGCGCGCTGTTGTCGGTGAGCGTCACGCGGGCGCCGTAGAGCTCCAGGTTGGCGGCGGAGGTCGTGGCGACGTAGCGCCCGCAGCCCGAGGTCGAGTTGCAGAAGATGAGCCAGCTCACCCTGTCGGTCGCGAGGTCGTAGCTCTGGGCGTTGTTGCCGATCCCGCCGTCGGCGCCGAACCCGCAGACGCCGTTGGCCCCGGCGGTGTTGTTGCAGCCGTCGGGGGAGAAGGCGCCGCCGATGTTGTTGCCGTTGCCCTCCTGGGCGCCGACGAACCACGGCTCGACCGTGTCACCCGAACCGCGGAACTTGGCGCCGAACCTCCAGACGGTGATGCGCGTGATCTGCGTGCCCGCGGGAGCGATGAACTGCCACGAGGCGCCCGTGAGGAAGCCGGCCGGCTGGTCCCCGCCGACCGCGGAGCGCGCGACCAGGCCCTTCTCGCCGCGCGCGCCGGCGCAGTCGTCGAAGATCTCGTAGTTCTGGGGCTGGGGAGGAGCGTTCGGCCCGAAGCCCGTCGCCTGGCCCGTCCAGGAGTTGTTGACGCCACCGGCGCCGGGCGCGTTGCACGCGACCACGTCGTAGGTCCCGGCGCTCGCCGTCGCGGGCCAGAGAAGCCCCACCGTCAACACCAGCATCCATGCCCTGCGCATAGCTCCTCCTCGTGTGTCCGCAACCCTCTTACCCCGCTGCTAGCGTCCGAACGCGAGATGGCCGCCGGTCCGGAAGCTCTCGAGCGCACGCCCCTGCACGACCGCCATGTCGCGGCCGGCGCACGCATGGTCCCGTTCGCCGGCTGGGAGATGCCCGTGCAGTACGCCGGCATCAAGCAGGAGCACAACGCGGTGCGCGATCGCGCCGGCGTCTTCGACGTCTCCCACATGGGCGAGATCGAGACCACCGGCCCCGACGCCGAGGCGTTCCTCCAGCGGATCCTCTCCAACGACGTCACGAAGATCGCCGAGGACGGCGCCCAGTACAGCGTGCTCTGCAAGGAGGACGGGGGCGTGCTCGACGACCTCTTCTCCTACCGCCTGGGCGACCGCTTCCTGACCGTCACCAACGCCTCCAACCACGAGAAGGACCTCGCGTGGTTCCGCAAGCACGCGGAGGGCTTCGACGTCGAGCTCCACGACCGCCTGCACGACCTCGCGATGCTCGCCGTCCAGGGCCCGCAGGCCCGCAACATCGTCACCGGCATCACCGACGGCGAGCTGCCCAAGCGCTTCCGCACCGCCACCCGCACCGTGGCGGGCGTGGACGGCGTGCTCGTGTGCGGCACCGGCTACACGGGGGAGGACGGCGTCGAGCTGATCGTCCCCGCCGCCGGCGCGACCGCCGTGTGGGACGCCGTCGTGTCACGCGGCGTCGCGCCCGCCGGCCTGGGCGCCCGCGACACGCTGCGCCTGGAGGTCTGCTTCCACCTCTACGGCAACGACCTGATGGAGGAGCGCGGCCCGATCGAGGCCGGCCTCGGCTGGTGCTGCAAGGAGGACACGGGCTTCATCGGCTCCGACGCCGTGCGCGCCGCGCGCGAGGCCGGGCCGAAGGAGAAGCTCGCCCCGTTCGCCATCACCGGCTCGGGCATCGCCCGCCAGGGCAATCCCGTCGTCGGCGGGGGAGAGGTGACCTCGGGGACGATGTCGCCGAGCCTCGGCTACGGCATCGGCATGGCCTATCTGCCGACCGACCACGCCGAACCTGGCACGCAGATCGAGATCGACGTCCGCGGCCGCACCCGTACGGCCGAGGTGAGAGACAAGCCGCTGTACACCAAGGAGAGCGACTAAGTGGCCGACGCCAGCTACCCGGACGACCTCAAGTACCACGCCGAGCACGACTGGGCCCGCGTCGATGGCGACACCGCCACGCTGGGCATCACCTGGTACGCCCAGGAGCAGCTCGGGGAGGTCGTGTTCTTCGACCCGCCGCAGGTCGGGACGAACGTGACGAAGGACCAGCCGTACGCCGAGATCGAGTCGGTCAAGGCCGTCTCCGACGTGGTGTCGCCGCTGTCGGGCGAGATCACCGAGGTCAACGACGGGCTGGCGGACTCGCCGGAGAACGTCAACGAGGACCCCTACGGCGACGGCTGGCTGGTGAAGATCAAGCTCTCCGACGCCGCCGAGGTGGACGACCTGATGGACGCCTCGACCTACGAGGGCTCGCTGTCTTGAGCCGCTACACCTCAGCCACCGACGCCGACCGCGCGGAGATGCTCGAGCTCATCGGCGTCGCCTCGATCGACGAGCTGTTCGAGGCGCTCCCCGAGGGCGTCCGCCTCGATCGCGCGCTCGACCTGCCGGAGGGGCGCCCGGAGCAGGAGGTGTTCGCGCACCTGCGCGCGCTCGCCGCGCGCAACGTCTCCACCGACGACGAGATCTCGTTCCTCGGCGCCGGGATGTACGACCACTACGTGCCGGCGATCGTGGACTCGATCACGTCGCGCTCGGAGGCCCTGACGCCGTACACGCCCTACCAGCCCGAGGTCTCCCAGGGCACGCTGCAGGTGATGTTCGAGTACCAGACCGCGATCAGCGAGCTGACCGGCCTGCCCGTCTCGAACGCGACGCTCTACGAGGGCCCGAGCGCGCTCGGCGCCGCCGGCTTCCTCGCCCGCCAGCACCACAAGCGCACGCGCTTCCTGATCTCGCGCGGGGTCCATCCCCATGCGCGCGAGACGCTGGCCACGATGAGCATGGGCTGGGGCATCGAGGTCCAGGAGATCCCGCTGCGCGACGGCGTCACCGACGCCGACGCGCTGCAACGAGGCGCTCGGCGACGACGTGTCGGCCGTCTTCCTCGCGCAGCCGAACTTCCTCGGCGCCGTCGAGGACCTCGAGGCGCTCGTGCCGCCGGTCAAGGAATGCGGCGCGATCAGCGTCGTGTCCGCGGACCCGATGACGCTCGGCGTGCTGCGCCCGCCCGGCGACTTCGGCGTCGACATCGCGGTGGGGGAGGGCCAGCCGCTCGGCAACCGGCTCGACTACGGCGGCCCGTCGTTCGGCTTCTTCGCCGCCCAGCAGGCGTTCCTGCGCCGGATCCCGGGCCGCATCGCCGGCGAGACGACCGACGTCGACGGCCGCCGCGGCTTCGTGCTCACGCTGCAGACCCGCGAGCAGCACATCCGCCGCGAGCGCGCGACCTCGAACATCACGACCGCCCAGACGCTCAACGCGCTGGCCGCGATCGTCTACCTGAGCTGGCTCGGCCGCCGCGGGCATCGTGGAGATCGGCGAGCTGATGCTCCAGCGCACCGCCTACGCGCGCAAGACGCTGGACGCGCTCGACGGCGTCGAGGCGCTGCACGACCAGCCCGTCGTCCGCGAGTTCGCCGTGCGGCTCGACGCGCCCGTCGACAAGGTGATCGAGCGCTGCGCCGCCGAGGGCGTCAACCCCGGCTACCCGCTGGGCGCCGACTACCCCGAGTACGAGGACGGCCTGCTGATCGCGATCACCGAGCAGCGCACGCGCGAGGACATCGACCGCCTGGCCGACGTGCTCGGCGCCGCGGTGGCCGCGGAGCGCCAGGCGGTGCACGCATGAGCATCACCGAGACCCCGCAGCAGCGCGACGGCGCGCGGACGATCTTCGAGAAGTCCAAGGACGGCCGGCGCGCGTTCGTGCCGCCGGCGCTGGACGTGCCGGAGGACCCGGACGCGCTGCCCGAGCGCTTCCGCCGCACCGAGCCGCCGCGCCTGCCGGAGATCGCCGAGCCGGAGATCAACCGGCACTTCAACCGGATCTCCAAGCGCAACTTCGACCTCGACACGGGCTTCTACCCGCTCGGCTCGTGCACGATGAAGCACAACCCGAAGCTGCACGAGCGGATCGCGGCGCTGCCCGGCAACGCCCGGCTGCACCCCGCGCAGGATCCCAAGCGCGCCCAGGGCGCGCTGCAGCTGATGTACGAGCTCCAGGGCGCGCTGGCCGAGATCGCGGGCCTCCCGCACGTCTCGCTGCAGCCCAGCGCGGGCTCGCACGGCGAGCTGGCCGGCGTGCTGCTCACGCGCGCCTTCCACGACGCCAACGGCCGCACGCCGCACAAGGTCCTCACGCCCGACACGGCGCACGGGACCAACCCGGCGACGGTGACGATGGCCGGCTACGAGGTCGTCAAGGTCGGCACCGACGACCAGGGCGGCGTCGACATGGACGACCTGAAGGCCAACCTCGACGAGGACGTGGCCTGCCTGATGCTCACCAACCCGAACACGCTCGGGGTCTTCGACACGAACATCGAGGAGATCGCGAAGCTCGTGCACGGGGTGGGCGCGACGCTCTACTACGACGGGGCGAACCTCAACGCCGTCATGGGCCGCGCGCGGCCGGGCGACATGGGCTTCGACATCGTCCACTACAACCTGCACAAGACCTTCACGCAGCCGCACGGCGGCGGCGGTCCGGGCGCCGGGCCGATCGCGGTCTCCGACCGGATCGAGCCGTTCCTGCCCAGGCCGCAGGTGGTCAAGAACGGCGACGAGCTACGAGCCTGGACTTCGACCGGCCCAAGTCGATCGGCCGCCTGCGCGGCTTCCAGGGCAACTACGGCGTCTTCGTGCGCTCCTACGCGTACATCCTCTCCCTGGGCGGCGACGGCCTGCAGGAGGCCTCCGAGACCGCGGTGCTCAACGCCAACTACCTGCTGGCGCGCCTGAAGGAGAAGGGCATCGCCGAGCACCTGCCGGTCGCCTACGACCGCATCTGCATGCACGAGTTCGTGCTCTCCGGCGCGCCGATGAAGAAGAACCTCGGGCTCAAGACGCTCGACCTCGCCAAGCGGCTGCTCGACCACGGCTACCACCCGCCGACGGTCTACTTCCCGCTGCTCGTCGACGAGGCGCTGCTGATCGAGCCGACCGAGACGGAGACCAAGGAGACGCTCGACGCGTTCGCCGACGCGATCGCCGAGATCCTGCGCGAGGGCGCCGAGGATCCGGAGATCGCCCGCAACGCGCCGTACACGACGCCGGTGCGCCGCCTGGACGAGGCCGGCGCCGCCAAGCGGCCCGTGATCCGCCAGGTCATGGACTGAACCGCCCTCGTCACGCAGGCGTTGACGAGGGCGCGTGCGCGCCGGAGGTGGAGGGGAGCCCGTCAATGGGACGTCAACCCCTACCCCTCGAAGGAGGGCCCCATGTCAAAGCTCCGCATGGCCGCAGTCGCGGTCCTGACCTCGTGCGCCGTCGTACTCGGCGCCGCCGGCACCGCGTCCGCGGCTCAAGCCCCGGCGAAGACCCCGCTCACCAAGACGGTGAAGCTGACCGGCAGCAAGGGCTTCAAGGGCACCTACACGATCGACCGCTTCGCTTCTCGCAACGGCAAGCTCGTCGCCATCGGCACGCTCAAGGGCAAGCTCCGCAAGAACGGCAAGACCAAGAAGATCCGCCGCTCCGGCGTGCGCATGCCCGCCTCCGTGGCCGGCGCCGGCCCGGCCGCCCAGGGCTCGCAGCTGCCGAACATCCCGAACGCCTGCCAGGTGCTCAACCTCGTGCTCGGCCCGATCAACCTCAACCTGCTCGGGCCTCGTCGTCCGGACGAACCAGATCAACGTCCGCATCGACGCCGTCCCGGGCGCCGGCAACCTGCGTCGGCAACCTGCTGTGCGCGATCACCGGCATCCTGAACCCGGGCGGCGCGCTCGGCCAGCTCACCGGCGCGCTGAACCAGCTCACCGCCGCGCTGAACGCGATCCTCGCGCTCGTCCCCACCAACCCGGGGACGGCCGCCGCCGCGGTCGCGGGCCGCTAGCGCTCATCGGGACCGCGGGCTGCGGGAGCGGACTCCCCGCTCGGTAGCCTGCGGTCCCGCATGATCGTCTTCTCCGGGATCCAGCCGACGGGCACCAAGCACCTCGGCAACTACATCGGCGGGTTCCGCCAGTACGTCGCCGGCCAGGACCGCGGCGACCCGTCGATCTACTGCATCGTCGACCTGCACTCGATCACGGTGCCGTTCGACCCGGCCGAGCTGCGCGCCCGCACCTACGACCTGCTGGCGATCATGGTCGCCGCCGGCCTGGACGCCGAGCGCTCGGTCCTCTTCCGCCAGAGCGACGTGCCCGAGCACACCGAGATGACGTGGCTGCTGTCCAGCGTCACGCCGCTGGGCGAGCTCAACCGCATGCACCAGTTCCGCGACAAGTCGGTGCAGCAGCGCGAGATGGTCTCCTCGGGGCTCCTCTACTACCCGGTGCTGATGGCCGCCGACGTGCTCGTCTACCGCGCCCACGAGGTGCCGGTGGGGGAGGACCAGCGGGAGCACATCGAGCTGATGCGCGACGCCGCCGAGCGCTTCAACGCCCGCTACGGCGACCTGCTCGTGGTGCCCGAGGGGCGCTACCCGAGCGTCGGCGCGCGGATCCTCGACCTCCAGGACCCGTCGAAGAAGATGTCGACCACGGGCGGGACCGAGCAGGGCACCGTCTACGTGATGGACGAGCCGGACGTGGTGCGCCGCAAGTTCAAGCGCGCGCAGACCGACTCCGGGCGCGAGATCGTCCGCGCGCCGGACAAGCCCGGCGTCACCAACCTGATCGACATCCTCGCCGTGGTCGCGGGACGTCGACGCCGCGGAGATCGAGCGCGACTTCGACGGCCGCGGCTACGGCGACCTCAAGACCGCGGTCGGCGACGAGGTGGCCGAGTGGCTCGCGCCGGTGCGCGAGCGCTACACGGAGCTGCGCGGCGACGAGGCGCAGCTCGAGGCGATCCTGGCCGGGGGCGCCGAGAAGGCGCGGGCGATGGCCGCGGTCACCGTGGCGGACGCGCGCGAGGCGATGGGGCTCGGTCCCGTCCGCGGCGCCACCTAGCCTTCCCGCGGCCACATGCCGCTCTCGCAGTGCACTCGCCTCGAGCTGGATCTCGACGTCTTCGCCGGGCCGTTCGACCTGCTGCTGTCGCTGATCCTGCGCGAGGACATCGACCTGCTGGAGGTCGAGCTGGCCGACATCGTCGTCTCCTACCTGGACCACCTGGAGGCGCGCGAGGAGCTGGACCTGGAGGCCGCGACCGAGTTCCTGGTGCTGATCGCCGCGCTGCTGGAGCTGAAGTCGCGCCTGATGCTGCCCGGCGAGGAGCTGCCGGAGCTCGACGAGCTGGCCCCCGCCGAGGCGGCCGAGGAGCTGCTGGAGCGGATGCTGCAGTACGCGCGCTTCCGCGGCGCCGGCGGCTGGCTGAGCGGCCGCCACGCCGACGAGCAGGGCCACCTGTTCCGCAGCGCGCCGCTGCCCGAGTCGCTGCGCCGCGCGCCGCTGGAGCAGGCGTCGGCCGCCTACGAGCCCGACGTGCTGGGCGCGGCGCTGGGCGGGCTGCTGCGCACCCCGCCGCCGATCGACCTCAGCCACATGGCGGTGCCGCGCGTCTCGCTGGCGGACCGCCTGGCGCTGCTGCGCGGGCTGCTGCGGCGCGGCGCCTTCAACTTCGACGACGCGGTCCGCGACGCCGATCGCCAGACCGTCGCGGTGACGATCTTCGCGCTGCTCGAGCTCTACAAGCGCGGCGAGGCCGAGTGGGAGCAGGAAGAGCCGTTCGGCGAGATCATGGTCAACGCCTCCCAGGCCGCGGCGCTGAGGCTCGCGTCGTGACCGGGCTCGCGCGGCTGATCGAGGCGCTGCTCTTCCTCGCCCCCGACCCGGTGCCGGTCGACGAGCTGGCCGACGCCCTGCAGGCCGAGGAGGAGGACGTCGTCGAGGCGCTGGGCGAGCTCAAGCATGGCCTCGGCGGGCGCGGCGTCGTGCTGCGCGAGCTGGCCGGAGGCTGGGCGCTCGCCTCGCACCCGGACGCCGAGGAGGCCGCCCGGCGGCTGCTGGCGCGCCCGCGGACGCCGTCGCTGACCCCCGCGCAGGCCGAGACGCTGTCGATCGTCGCCTACCTGCAGCCGGTCTCCCGCCCCGAGGTGGCCCGGATCCGCGGCGTCGCGTCGGAGTCGGCGGCCGCCGCGCTGACCGACCGCGGGCTGATCGAGGAGTCCGGCCGCTCGCAGTTCGGCGCCGTGCTCTACCGGACCACGCCGCTGTTCCTGAAGCTGTTCGGGCTCGCCTCGATCGACGAGCTGCCCGATCCGTCGGCCTGGGACCCGTCGCCCGAGGACGAGGCGGCGCTGCGCGAGCGCCTGCTGCGCGCCGGCGAGGAGCGCACTCAGGGCGCCGGTCAGGCGGCCTGACGGGCGGCCAGCTGGCCGCAGGCGGCGTCGATGTCGCGGCCGCGGGTGAGGCGGACGGTGGCGTTCATGCCGTGCTCCTCCAGCGCCGCCTTGAAGGCGGCGATCGCCTCGCGCGAGGAGCCGTCGTAGGTCCCGGTCGGGTTGAACGGGATCAGGTTGATCTTGTAGATCCGCGGGTCCAGCAGCTGGGCGAGCTGGACGGCCTGCGGGTAGGCGTCGTTGACGCCGGCGAGCATCACGTACTCGATGAACACCTTGCGGTGGCGGCGCTCGTAGTAGCGCTCGCACGCGGCGAGCACCTCCTCGAGCGGGTAGCGGTCGTTGACCGGCATGATCCGCGAGCGCAGCGCGTCCTCGGGGGCGTGCAGGGAGAAGGCGAGGCGGATCGGCATGTCGCACTCGGTCAGGCGGTCGATGCCCGGCGCCCAGCCGACCGTGGAGACCGTCGTGCGGCGGTTGGTGATGCCGACGTCGGGCAGCTTCCGTGACGCGTCCAGGACGTTGTCGAGGTTCATCATCGGCTCGCCCATCCCCATGAACACGAGGTGGTCGACGGGCTCGATGCGGCGGAAGTGCAGCACCTGGTCGAGGATCTCGCTCGCCGTCAGGTTGCGGCCGAACTTCATCGCGCCGGTGGCGCAGAACGTGCAGGTCAGCGGGCAGCCCGACTGCGAGGACACGCAGACCGAGCGGCGGCCGTCGCGGTAGCGCATCAGCACGGCCTCGACGGCGCGGCCGTCCTTGGTGTGGAACAGCGCCTTGACCGTGCCGTCGACGCTGTGGGCCTCGTCGATCAGGTCGAGCGAGGAGAACGGGACGGTCGCGGTCAGCCGCTCGCGCAGGGCGGCGGGCAGGTCGGTCATCTCCTCGTAGCCGCGCGCGCCGTTGGCCGTCCAGCGCCATACCTGGCGGGCGCGGAAGGCGGGCTCGCCGGCGGCGGCGAGCGTGTCGTCGAGAAGCGCGAGGTCCACCGTCATATGGTGGCAGGGACATGCGACTCGCCAAGTTCCTCGCCCACTCCGGGGTGGCCTCGCGCCGCGCCTCGGAGGAGATCGTGTTCGCGGGTCGCGTGACGATCCGCGGCGAGGTCGTCCGCGACCCGGCGCGCGACGTCGACGGCAGCGAGCAGATCGAGGTCGACGGCAGGCCCGCCAGGGCGTGGAAGGGCGACCGCGCCGTGTACGCGGTCAACAAGCCGGCGGGCGTGGTCTCGACCGCGGCCGACACGCACGGGCGCCCGACGGTGGTCGAGCTGGTGCCGAGCGGGCGGCGGCTGTACCCGGTGGGCCGGCTCGACGCGGGGACGACGGGGCTGATCCTGCTCACCGACGACGGGCCGCTGGCGCACCAGCTCACGCATCCCTCCTTCGAGGTCCCGCGGGTCTACCGCGCCAAGATCCGCCGGGCGCCGATCCGCGGGCACGCGCTGGAGTCGCTGCGCAACGGCGTCGAGCTCGACGACGGGATGACCGCTCCCGCGAAGGTCAAGCGGCTGGCGCCGGACCTGGTCGAGATCACGATCCGCGAGGGCCGCAAGCGGCAGGTGCGGCGGATGCTCGAGGCGGTGGGCCATCCGGTCGCCTCGCTGGAGCGCGTGGCGTTCGGCCCGCTGGGGCTGAAGGGGCTCCAGCCCGGCGAGCACCGGCGCCTGACGGCGCAGGAGATCGAGCGCCTGCGCGGCTCCGGCCGGACCCGCGGCCGACGGCGCTGATACAAACCGACGCTCGAATGCGGCTGTTCGCGCTGCGAGGCGCCACCACGGTGCAGGACAACGAGGCGGAGGCGATCCTCTCCGCCACGGAGGAGCTCATGCACGAGCTGCTCGGGCGCAACGGGCTCGCCGCCGAGGACCTCGTGAGCTGCATCTTCACGCTCACCGACGACCTGGACGCCGAGTACCCGGCGGTCGCGGCGCGCCGGATGGGGCTCAGCCGGGTGCCGCTGCTGTGCGCGCGGGAGATCCCGGTCCCCGGCAGCCTGAACAAGGTGATCCGGGTGATGATCCACGCCTACGCGCCGGAGAGCACCGCGCCGCAGCACGTGTACCTCGGTGAGGCGCGGGCCTTGCGGTTGGACCTCGAGGGCGCACAATGACCGGGTATGGCCTTCCCTGAGCGCCACCGGCGGCTGGCCTCGGCGCTGCCGGAGCCCCAGCCGCCGCTCGTCGCCGACCTCGGCTGCGGCGACGGGCGCACGCTCGTCGCGCTGCGCGAGCGGTTCGGCCCGGACCTGGAGCTGGTCGGGGTGGAGCGGCGCGAGCCGGAGTTGGACGCCGCGCTGGCCGCCGACCCGAACGTGCGGACGATCGTCGCGAACCTCAACAAGCCGCTGCCGTTCGAGGACGCCTCGCTCGGCGCCGCGGTCTGCCTCGACACGCTCGAGGCGCTGCCCTCGGCGGACGCGTTCCTGACCGAGGTGGCGCGCGTGCTGGTGCCGGGCGGGCACCTGCTGCTCTCGCACAAGGACTACGACACGATGGTCTTCAACACCTCCGACCTGGGGCTGACGCGCCGGCTCGTGCACGCCTTTGCGGACACGCAGGAGGACTGGATGGACTCGGCCGACGGCACGATCGGCCGCAAGCTGCCGGCGATCGCACGGCGCTCGCCGTTCGAGCTCGTCGAGACGCTGGCGTGGGTCGAGCTCGACACGGACTTCGCGGCCGACGAGCCGGCCGACCACGCTGTGCAGGGCATCGCCGGTGCGGTCCGGCGCGACCGCCACCACGAGCTCGCGTCGCGGATCGAGGCGTGGGTCGACGACCTGCGCGTGCGCGCGGCGCACGGCGAGTTCCTGTTCAGCGTCAACGACTACGCCGTGTTGCTGCGGCGGCCGGTGTAGCAGGCGCTGGTGAGGTTGGGCGGCAGGACCGCCGCCGTAACGGCATGGGCACGTGGGGGAGGGGTCGTCGGCGTTATCCGTCTCAGTCGCAGGACGCGGTTGGGAATCGAGTGGAACGAAAGTCGGCCTGAGACCGACTTTCGTTCCAGTCGATCGCGCGGCGGCGCGTACTGGACGGTTTTGCGGCGCGGTTCGCGTCGCCGGCCACGACCCCCTCCCCCTACAAGCCATGCCGTTACGGCGGCGGTCCTGCCGCCAAACCTCACCAGCGCCTGCAACAGTCTGAATATCCTGTGCGCCCATGGCCCTGGAGTTCGCCGACCGCATCCGCCGCATCCCCGTCTATCCCGCCGCCGGCGGCTACGCGCTCGAGGGGCCGGTCGCGCTGCTGGCCTCCAACGAGTCGCCGTACCCGCCGCCGCCGGGCGTGATCGAGGCCGCCGCCGCCGCGCTGGCGGGCGCCAACCGCTATCCGGACCCGACCAACGCGGCGCTGCGGCGCAAGCTCTCCGACCGCCACGAGGTCCCCGTCGACCGGATCGCCGTCGGCAACGGCTCGTGCGACATCCTGCTCGCCGCCGGTGACGCGCTGCTCGAGCCCGGCGCGGAGCTCGTCTACGCGTGGCCGTCGTTCTCGGTCTACCCGCACCTCAGCGCGGCGTCGGGCGCGCGGGCGATCGAGGTGCCGCTCGACGAGCACCACCGCCACGACCTCGACGCGATGGCCAAGGAGATCAACGCCGCCACGCGGCTGGTGATCGTCTGCAACCCGAACAACCCGACCTCGACCGCGCTGCCGCTGGACGAGATCAAGGACTTCGTGAAGAGCGTGCCGCGGCAGGTCGCGGTGATCCTCGACGAGGCCTACATCGAGTTCAGCCTGCTCCAGGATCCCGAGGAGTCAGTCGAGCTGCTCAAGCGGCACACCAACCTGGTGGTGCTGCGGACGTTCTCGAAGATCTACGGGCTCTGCGGGCTGCGGGTCGGCTACGCGCTGTGCGGCTCGGACGAGTTCCGCACCGCCGTCGACCAGGTGCGCCAGCCGTTCTTCTGCAACGCCGCGGCGCAGGCCGCCGCGGTGGCGGCGCTCGAGCACGGCGACGAGGTGACCCGCCGCGTGGAGCGCAACCTCGCCGAGCGCACCTCGCTGGTCGCCGAGCTGCAGGCGATCGGGGTCGAGTGCGCCGAGTCGCACGCCAACTTCATCTGGTTCGACCTCCCCGAGACCGTCGAGGAGCGCGAGATCGTCAAGGGCCTCTCGCAGCGCAACGTGCTCGTGCGCGCCGGCGCGGCGCTGGGCCGAGAGGGTGCGCTGCGCGTCACGGTCGGCACGCAGGCCGAGAACGAGCGCTTCGTCGAGGCGCTCGGCGCCCTGATTGCTTGAGGCACTCCAGCTCGTCGCCGCGCGGCTGCGCGAGCACGAGATCGACTTCCTGCTCGGCGGGAGCGCGCTGCTGCGGGCGCTCGGGCACGACGTGGAGGTCCGCGACGTCGACTTGATGCTGCGCACCGAGGACCGCGAGCGGTTCGAGGCGGCGTGCGCGGAGTGGTGGGTGGCCACCACGACCGAGCCCGGCCCGGTGCTGACCAGCGACTGGAAGGCCACGCTGGACGTGGACGGCGTCGAGGTCGAGGGGCTCGGCGGTCTCGCCATCGCCGGCGGCGCGAAGCTGCCGTTCCGCGGCGAGGGGGAGTGGCACGGGGTCCCGCTCGCCGCGCCGGAGGTCTGGTACGAGGCCTACCGGGTCTACAACCCGGCGAAGGCCGCGCTGCTCAAGAGTCGAAGCCCAGATCCAGCTCGCCGAACGCGTCGCGGATCGTGACCTCGTCCACCCCGCGCTCACGCAGCCAGCCGGCGACCCGGCCGTCACGAAGGACGATCGCGAGCAGGAGGCGTGCGTCGACGCGCACGTTGCCGAGGTCGCCGAACGGCCGCCCAAGGAGGCTCACCGCTATCGGCGGGCCCGGATCGCGCGGGTCGATCGGCTGCGAGGGTGAAGGCGGAGCGCCTTGGCGCCGCAGGATGTCCGCGATCCGCGCGGCGCACCCGAGGCAGATGGCGACGCCCGCAGGTCCGACGGCGATCCGCTCTTCCGGCTCGCCGCAGAACGCGCAGGCCGGAGGGTCACCGTCGAGCGGCGCGTAGCCCGTCACGCCAGGTGGGCGGTCTCGTTGAAGTTCCGCAGCAGCCGGTGGCCGGTGGAGAACTGGACGACGCGGGTGATCGAGCAGTTGTCGGCGTGGATGAACGCGAACGGGCGGCTGCGCGTGACCTGACGGCACAGCTCGCCGATCACGCCGCCGTGCAGGACCGCGACGCCGGTCCCGCCCGGGCCGATCGTGTCGAGCATCGTGTCCAGGCCGCGGCCGACGCGCTCGGCGAGGCGGTCCATCGGCTCGGCGCCGGGGATGACGTCCCAGCGCTCCTCCATCAGGGCGCGCATCGCGATGTCGTCGCGCTCGGCGAGCTTCATCCGGTACGCGCCGCCCTCCCACTCGCCGAGGTGGACCTCGCGGAGGTCCTCCATCACCCTCGGCTCCAGCCCGGTGGCCGCGACCAGCGGCTCGGCGGTCTGGGCGGTCCGTTGCAGCGTCGTGACGAACAGGGCGCGGATCGGCTCGCCGTGGAGGCGCTCCGCGACACGTATGGCCTGCTCGCGCCCCTCCGGCGCCAGCGGCGGGTCGCCGTGCCCGCCGACGAGCGCGAACGACTCTCCCTCGCTGATCGCAGCGGACGCGCCGTGGCGCACGACGATCAGCTCCCTGGCGTCTCGCGGGACCGCGAAGGCCCGCTGCTCATAGCTCTCGCTCACGGCGGATCACCCTAGAGCCGATACGTGAGTGATGGCGATCACGGCAGCTCTCGTGGCCTACTGGCCGACCTTCGCGATCGGCGCCGTCTCGCCGGTCGCCGGGATGCTCGGCGCCGGCTTGCAGTGGCTGCTGCGCGACGTCATCCGGACCACCTGGGTCCGCGTGGTGGGCTCGATGGCCGTCGCGTGCGCGGCCTGCGGGTTCGGGTTCGCGGCGCTGATCGACTATCTCTCGTGGTAGGGCGCGGACTCTGGTACAAAGAGTCCTCGCGATCATGACCGCCCGGCAGAACACCCCAGCACCGCCTACGGCACGTTCGCGTACGCCTTCTCCTATCGCGCCTGGCGATTTAGCTAGGCGCTCGGCCGGGCGCGCATCCGCGTGCGCCTCCGCCAAGGGTCCCCTGGGGACCAAGCGCCGACATCACGGGCGATCCAGCCCACCGCGGCACTTCGTATCCCCTTTCTAGAGTTCTTGGTTCAGGAGACCGGCAGATGATGATCATCATGAAATCGGCGGCGACGGAGGATCAGATCCAGGCCGTCATCGACCGCATCGAGTCCTGCGGCGCGAAGGCGCACCCCTCGCGCGGCGAGGAGGTCACCGTGATCGGCGCGGTCGGCGACCGCGAGCACGTGGCCCGCCTCGGGCTCGAGGGCTCCCCGGGCGTCGAGCAGGTCGTACCGATCCTCAAGCCGTACAAGCTCGCGTCCTCGCAGATGCGCGCCCCGTCGGTGATCGACGTGGGCGGCCGCCTGATCGGCGGCGACAACTTCTCGATGATCGCCGGGCCGTGCACCGTCGAGTCGCGCGACCAGGTGATGACGACCGCCCGCGTGGTCAAGGAGGCGGGCGCCTCGCTGTTCCGCGGCGGCGCCTACAAGCCCCGCTCCTCGCCGTACTCCTTCCAGGGGCTCGGCCAGGAGGGCCTTCGCCTGCTCGCCGAGGCGCGCGAGGAGACCGGCCTGCCGATCGTCACCGAGCTGATGGACGCGCGCGACCTCGAGGCCGTCGTGGAGGTCGCCGACGTGATCCAGGTCGGCGCCCGCAACATGCAGAACTACCCGCTGCTGAGCGAGATCGGCCGGTCGGGCAAGCCGACGCTGATCAAGCGCGGCCTCTCCTCGACGCTCGAGGAGCTGCTGATGGCCGCGGAGTACATCCTCAAGGAGGGCAACCCGAACGTGCTGCTGTGCGAGCGCGGCATCCGCACGTTCGAGACCGCGTACCGCTTCACGCTCGACCTCACCGCCGTGCCGGTGCTCAAGGAGCTCTCGCACCTGCCGGTGATCGTGGACCCGAGCCATGCCGCAGGGCGGCGCAGCCTCGTGACCCCGCTGTCGCTGGCGGCCGCCGCCGCGGGCGCCGACGGGATCATCGTCGAGGTGCACCCGCAGCCGGAGGAGGCCATCTGCGACGGGCCGCAGCAGCTCTACGCGGATGACTTCGCGGAGTACCTGCAGCGCGTCGAGCAGGCGGCTGCGGTGGCCGGCAAGGTGCTCTCCTCGACGCCCGCCTAGGTGGGCCGGCTCGCATACCTCGGTCCCGAGGGCTCCTTCACGCACCAGGCGGCGCTGGACGTGGCGCGCGACGGCGACGAGCTGTCGCCCGCCCCGACCGCCGTCGACGTGGTGCGGGCGGTGGCCTCGGGGGCCGCGGGCGGAGGCGTGGTCGCCTTCGAGAACTCGCTCGAGGGCTCCGTCTCGGAGAACCTGGACGAGATCATGGGCTCGCCCGGAGCGGTGCTGGCGGGGGA
>CAVRQL010000024.1:0-177969 GCA_963723395.1 uncultured Solirubrobacteraceae bacterium
GGAAGCTCATTCGCGCTCGGGCGCATCTTCGGGATCCGGATCGGGGTCAACGCCTCGTGGTTCCTGATCCTGTTCCTCTTCATCTTCTGGCTGTCCCAGTCGTTCACGGACATCCTGGGTGACGAGACGACGGGCTACGCGGCGGCGCTCGCCGCGGCCGTGCTGTTCTTCGGCTCGATCGTCCTGCACGAGCTCGGGCCACGCCGTAGCGGCGCGGCGCGCCGGCATCGAGGTCTCGGGCATCGACCTCTTCTTCTTCGGCGGCGTGATGAAGATGAACCGGGACACCGACACGCCCGGCAAGGAGTTCTTCGTGGCCGTCGCCGGCCCGCTCGTCACGCTCGCGCTGGTGATGCTGGGGACCGGGATCGGGCTCGCGCTCGCGGGCACCGACGACTTCCTCGACGCCGCGCGGCTCGACGGCGCGGCGCCCAGCGACGTCGCGCTGCTGCTCGTCTCCTTCCTGGTGACGATGAACGCCGTCCTGCTCGTCTTCAACCTCGTTCCGGCCTTCCCGCTCGACGGCGGGCGGATCGCCCGCGCCGGGATCTGGAAGGTCACCGGCGACCGCGCGAAGGCGACCCGGATCGCCGCCTACATCGGCCAGGGCTTCGCCGTGCTGCTGATGGCCTACGGCATCTACCAGGCGCTCGGCGGCGACGCGGGCAACGGCATCTGGCTGGCCGTGCTCGGCTACCTGCTCTTCTCCTCCGCCCGCGCGGCCGTGGTCCAGTCCGCGGTCACGTCGCGGCTGGAGGGCGTGACGGTCGCGGACATCATGGACGCCGAGCCGGTGACGATCCCGGCCGGGCTGCCCGTCACGCAGGCCTACGACGAGTTCTTCCTCCGTTACCAGGGCTGGCCCTGGTTCGCAGCGGTCGAGGAGGACGGCCGCTTCGCGGGCCTCGCGTTCCGCGAGGCGGTCGAGGCCGCCGTCCACGGCGGCCGTGACGTGACCGTGCGCGAAGTGGCGACCGCCTCCAGCGAGGTCCGCGACGACGCGCCGCTGGAGGCCCTGCTCGCCTCGGAGCCGCTGCGCCGCGTCGGCGCCCTGATGGCCGTCGACGCCGACGGGCGCCTGCGCGGCGTCGTCACCCTCGAGCAGGTCTCGCGCGCGCTGCAGTCACGCCTCGCGCCCGGCGCCCCTTCGGCCTGACGCCAGCTCGACCGCCACGCGGGGGATCGCCTCGAAGTGGTCCTTGGACATGCAGGCGGCGATGCCCGCCGCCTGCGCCAGCTCTCGCGTGCGGTCGTCGACGATCGCCGAGCAGAGCAGGATCGGGAGCCCCGGGCGGTCGGCGAGGAGCATCGCGGCGGCCTCGTAGCCGTCGATCCCCGGCATCCGGGCGTCGAGCACCACGACGTCGGGATCGACCGCCTGGAGCTGGCGCACGGCCTCCTCGGCGCACGACGCCTCCCCCGCGAACTCGACGTCGGGCCGGCGTCGTCGAGGATCGCGCGGACGAGGAAGCGGACGTCCGCGTGATCGTCGACGACGAGCACGCGCACGGCGCGCTGGCGGGCTCCCTGGGTCATCTTCTTCCCCCAAATATGACGCGTAGGGCAAACCTCCTCGTGGGCCGCGACGCGATCCGCCCCGTACCGCCAATAGACTCAGCCCCATGCCCTCGCACGACGTGTTGATCATCGGAGCCGGCCTGGCCGGCCAGCGCGCAGCGCTCGCGGCCGCCCGCTCCGGGGCGACCGTCGCGATCATGAGCAAGGTCCATCCCGTGCGCTCGCACTCGAACGCCGCGGCCGGCGGCATCAACGCGGCGCTCAACCCGGACGACTCCTGGGAGTCCCACGCGTTCGACACCGTGAAGGGGTCGGACTACCTCGGCGACCAGGACGCGATCGAGGTCATGTGCCGCGAGGCGCCGAACGAGGTCCTGTGGCTCGAGCACCAGGGCGTGACCTTCCACCGCAACGAGGAGGGCCGGCTCGGCACCCGCGCGTTCGGCGGCGCCTCCGCGGCCCGCACCTACTACGTCGCGGACATCACCGGCCAGGCCCTGCTGCACGTGCTCTACGAGCAGCTGATGAAGAGCCACGCCAAGGTCGACC
Source organism: uncultured Solirubrobacteraceae bacterium (assembly GCA_963723395.1). GTDB lineage: Bacteria > Actinomycetota > Thermoleophilia > Solirubrobacterales > Solirubrobacteraceae > DATFQI01. The sequence continues at coordinate 2,068 of CAVRQL010000024.1, forward strand.
GCTACGAGGAGTGGTTCGTCACCGCGCTCGTGCAGGACGACGAGGGCAACTGCTGCGGCGCCATCGCCCGCAACATCAAGGACGGCTCGATGCAGCTGTTCGCCGCCAAGGCGACGATCCTCGCCTCCGGCGGCGCGGGCCAGTGCTTCAAGCCGACCACCAACGCGCTCATCTGCACCGGCGACGGGATCGCGCAGGCCTACCGCGTCGGCGCGCCGCTGATGGACATGGAGATGATCCAGTACCACCCGACCACGCTGGCCGGGAACGGGATCCTCATCACCGAGGGCGCCCGCGGCGAGGGCGCGCACCTCTACAACGCCCAGGGCGAGCGCTTCATGGAGAAGTACGCGCCCAACAAGATGGAGCTCGCCTCCCGCGACGTCGTGTCGCGCTCGGAGCAGACCGAGATCAACGAGGGCCGCGGCTTCCCGGACGGCACGGTGGCGCTGGACATCACCAAGGTGCCGCGCAAGCGCACGCTCGAGGCGCTGCGCGAGATCGTCAACATCGGGCGCGACTTCGCCGGGCGTGGACATCACCCGCGAGCCGATCCACATCAAGCCCGGCTGCCACTACATCATGGGCGGCGTCAAGACCGACGTGGACGGCCAGACCTCGATCCCGGGGCTCTACGCAGCCGGCGAGGTGGCCTGCGTCTCGGTCCACGGCGGCAACCGCCTGGGCGCGAACTCGCTCCTGGACACGCTGATCTTCGGCCGCCGCTCGGGCGTCCACGCCGCCGAGCGCGCCGCCGGCATGGCGATGCCGACCCCGTCGGCCAAGCAGCTCGCCGCCGAGGAGGACGATGATCCAGCAGATCATGCGGCGCGAGCACGGCAGCGGCCGCCGGGTCTCGGAGATCAAGGACGAGCTCGGGACGATGATGAACGAGAAGTGCGCCGTGTTCCGCGACGAGGCGGGGCTCACCGAGGCGCACGAGATCATCCGCCGCCTCAAGGAGGAGGCCACCACGGCCTACATCGACGACCGCGGCACGGTCTTCAACCAGGACGTGCTCGGCGCCATCGAGCTGGGGTACATGCTCGACTGCGCGGAGTGCATCGTCACGGGCGCGCTCGAGCGCAAGGAGTCGCGCGGGGCGCAGTTCCGCCTCGACTTCCCCGAGCGCAACGACGACGACTGGATCAAGCACATCAACCTCTCGGTCAACGGCGGCGACGCCCCGAAGATCTCCTACTCGCCGGTCACCATGACCCAGTGGGAGCCACAGGAGCGCAAGTACTAGATGCCTGAATACACGCTCAAGCTCCGGCGCTACTCCCCCGAGACGGGCGAGGCCGCGTACTGGGAGGAGTTCGACATCGAGCTCGACGGGCACCGCTCGGTGCTCGACGGGATCCTGCAGGCCAAGGACCGCCAGGACGGCTCGATCGGCATCCGCTGCTCGTGCCGCGCCGCGATCTGCGGCTCCTGCGGCGTGCGGATCAACGGCAAGCCCGCGCTGGCGTGCCACACCCACCTCGACGAGGCGGCCCGCACCGCCCACGGGATGGGCTGGGTCGCGGCCGACGAGGGCAAGGAGAAGCCCGTCGTCATCACGGTCGAGCCCATGGGCAACATGCCCGTGATCAAGGACCTGATCGTCGACATGGACGCGGTCCACTGGAAGAAGATCCAGCGCGTCACGCCGTGGCTGCTGCCCGAGGGCGACCCGCCCGAGCGCGAGTACATCGTCCCGATGGAGTCGATGATCGACGTCACGCAGTCGATGGCCTGCATCCAGTGCGGCGCCTGCGTCTCGGACTGCCTGTCGATGGAGATCGACCCGCTGTTCATCGGCCCGGCCGCCCTGGCCAAGGCGTACCGCTTCGTCGGCGACCCGCGCGACGGCCAGCACCAGGAGCGCCTGAAGGACCTCGCCGAGGACCCGCACGGCATCTACGACTGCACCCACTGCTTCAACTGCATCGAGGCGTGCCCCAAGGGCGTCGCCCCGATGAGCCAGATCATGCGGCTGCGCCGGATCGCCGGCTCCGACCACGAGATCGACGACCGCAACAACGGCCATCGCCACGAGATGGCGTTCGTCAAGAACATCGAGAAGAACGGGCTGCTGCACGAGGCGGACCTGCTGCCGGACTCCTACGGCGGCAAGTTCCACCCGCGCGCCGTGCCCGAGCTGGTCGGCTCGCTGCCCGGTGATCCTCAAGGCCCTGCAGCGCGGCAAGGTGACGCCGAAGAAGGCGCTCCTGCACGAGCACAAGGCCGACAAGGTGGTCAAGCGGATCTTCGAGCACGTCCACGACAAGGACGAGCGCTTCGAGCTCAACCTCTACGTGGTGGGCTATGAGGACGACGTCGAGGAGGCTCCCGAAGCAATGAAGGTCGCCTACTGGCCCGGCTGCGTCAGCCGCGGCTTCACGCCCGAGCTGCACGGCTCGATGGCGCAGGTCGCACCGCTGCTGGACATCGAGCTCGTCGAGCTGGACCGCGCCGCGTGCTGCGGCGCCGGCGTGATCGCCGAGCACAACCAGGAGCTGGCCGACACGCTCAACGCGCGGACGTTCGCGCTCGCCCAGCAGGAGATCGCCAACGGCGCGGATCTCATGATGAACATCTGCTCGACCTGCCAGGGCGCGCAGAGCGAGTGCCAGGAGCGCCTGGACGCGAACTCCGACTACCGGGCGCACGTCAACGAGACGCTCGGCGCGGAGAACCTGACCTACGAGAAGGGCATCACCAACAAGCACTTCCTGTGGCTGATGGTCGAGGAGATCGGCCTGGACGCCATCAAGGCGAAGGTCAAGCGGCCGCTCACCGACCTGCGCGTCGGGCCGTTCTACGGCTGCTACATCGTCCGCCCGACCGACCGCCTGGCGATCGACGAGGAGCATCCGCGCGACCGCTACCTGCACCAGCTGATCGACGCGCTGGGCGGCACGGTGGTCGACTACGCGGGCGCCTACAAGTGCTGCGGGTTCCCCATCATCACGATGAACAAGGAGAACTCGCTGCGCCAGGCCGGCACCCACCTCGGCGACGCCGTCGACGCGGACGCCGACTGCCTGGTCACGCCCTGCCCGCTCTGCCACCTGAACCTGGACCTCCAGCAGCCGCTCGCCGAGCAGGTCGTCGGCCGGCCGCTGAACATGCCGGTGCTGCACCTGCCGCAGCTGGTCGGGCTCGCGCTCGGGCTGGACCCCAAGGAGCTCGGGCTCAACAAGCACGTCGTCAAGCCGACCTCGGTCATCGACTGGTCGACCTCGGTCGTCGCGGGCGTCGGCTCGGGCGAGAGCTCCGGCGGCTGGTAGCCGCGCGGGTATCGCCCGACCATCCCTAGGTCGCCTATCGGCGCCCTAGGGGCGGGCAGAGGATGCGGTGCATGAAGACCGCACGCCTCATCGCCATCGCCCTCGCCGGCGCCGCCATCGCCGCCCCGGCCGTCGCTCAAGCCGCGCCGGCCAAGCCTCCCTCGCACCTCCGCCTCAGCGGGGTCGACCTCGCGGCCGCCAACCCCAAGGCCAAGAAGCAGGCGAAGAAGGGCAAGAAGGCGAAGATCCGCGCCCGCAGCTCGTGGTACTACGACGGCTCGCTGGGCCGGCCCGGCGCCGTCACGGTCACCACCCCGATCAACGTCATCGACGTGCCGATGTGGACGGCGTGGGGGACGTACTACGAGAAGGCGCTCATGAACAACAACGGCCCGACCGTGTCGCGCTCACCTGCCTCGACCGGGACCCAGGACATCTTCATCATCTACTCAGGTGCAGCGGTACAGCCAACGGCCAGTGGGTGCCAGTTCTCGAGCGCCACCGCCTCGACGCGTCTCGGCGCCGCGTACTCCGCCGCGCAACTGCCGTACCTGGCCCGCGTCCCGAACCCGCCGAAGGGCTCCGTTCGCGTCGTCGAGTACATCTACTGGTACGCGGCGGGCACCAGCACGACGCTCGGCGCGACGGCGATCGTCCCGCACTACACGTCGGACCACGTGTGCTACACCCGCGGCTGCACCGCCTACGCGGGCTTCGTGCAGCTCGGCTGACGCGCCGAAGCACTGGATCCCGGGGCGCCGGGGCGGTAGCTTTGGCCACCGCTCCCGGCGCCTCACCCTTTGCCTCCTTCTCCCCGCCTCCATCAAGCCTCCGCCGCGGAGCTCAAGGCGCGCATCGAAGAGGAGCGCCAAGGGGACCCGTTCGTCGTCTATCGCGATGGGTCCGGCGAGCAGCGGATCCTCTCCCTCGGAGGCCGCGAACAGCTCGTCGTCGGCCGGTCGGCAAGCGCCGATCTGCCGCTGCCGTGGGACACCGAGGTCTCCCGCGTCCACGCCGAGCTGCGCTGCGTCGGCGACCGCTGGGTCGTCGGTGACGACGGCCTCTCCCGCAACGGGACCTTCGTCAACGGGGAGCGCATCGGCGGCGGGTTGGCGCTCCAGGACGGCGACGAGCTGCGCGCCGGGCACACCACGATCGCCTTCCGCCACCCCGCCGCCGCGGACATCGACGGGCGCCACGCGGACCGCGGGCGGCGACGATGGCGACGCGGTCCAGGTCACCGCCGCGCAGCGCCGCGTCCTGGTGGCGCTCTGCCGGCCCTACTGCGACGGCTCGGCCTTCGCGAGTCCCGGGCACCAACCAGCAGATCGCCGACGAGCTGTTCCTGTCCGTCCCGGCGGTGAAGACCCACCTCCGCGCGCTGTTCACCGCGTTCGACATCGGCGACCTGGCGCAGAACGAGAAGCGCGTGCGGCTCGCCGAGCTCGCGCTCGGCGGCGGGTACGTGACGCGGCGGGAGCTGCGGGCGGCATGACCTCCGGCTTCGTCGAGGGCCGCACGGTCGCGGCCGGAGGCATGGGCGCGATCCACGACGGGCGCGCGCCCGACGGGAGCCGCGTGGCGATCAAGCGGCTGTCCGACGACCGGCACGCCAGGCGCTTCGAGATCGAGGCGCGGCTGCTGCGGCGGCTCGACCACCCGCGCGTGGTGCGGTTCCTCGACTCGGGAAGCGACGAGCAGGGGCAGTTCCTGGTCATGGAGTGGGTCGACGGCTCCGACCTCGGGTCGGTGCTGCGCCGCCAGGGCACTCCCGGGCCTGCCGGTCGCCGACGTCATGGAGCTGGGGTCTGCAGGCCGCCGACGCGCTCGCGCTACCTGCACGAGCAGCAGCTCGTCCACCGTGACGTCAAGCCGCAGAACCTGATGCTCGAGCCCAGCCGCGGCGTCGTGCTCGTGGACTTCGGCGTCGCCCGCGAGCTGACCGCCGCGAGCGGGACCGGCGAGATCGGGACGCCCGGCTTCATGGCGCCGGAGGCTGTGCACCGGCGGCGCGCTCACGCCGCGCGCCGACGTCTACGGGCTGTGCGCGGCGCTGTGGTCGCTGCTCACCGGGCGCCCGCCGCGGCTCGGCACCGCACTCCGGGTGCCGGACGCCCCGCCCGAGCTCTCCGCAGCACTGTCGGCCGGGCTGGAGATGGACCCGCGCGACCGGATCGAGTCGATGGAGGCGCTCGCCGCGGCGATCGGCGGCGAGCTGCCGACGGCGGCCGGGCGCGGTCTCGAGCGCTCGACCCCCGGCGACGCCGCCGCCGAAGGTGCTGGAGGCGATCGTGCGCACGGCGGCGGGCGTGTTCGACGCCGCCGCGACCTCGGTGGCGTTCACGTCGGGCGGGGCGCTCGTGTACCGCGCGGCGTGGGGCGCCGGCGCCGACCAGGTCGTCGGCATGCGGCTACCGGAGGGGCGCGGGGTCGGCGGCCGCGTCGCCGCGTCGGGACAGCCCGAGCTGGTCCCGGACTGCCGCAGCGATCCGGACTTCGCCTCGGCGGTCGCCGCCCGCACCGGCTACGTCCCGAACACGCTGCTCGCCGTCCCGCTGTTGCACGGCGGCCGGTCGATCGGCGTGCTCACGATCCTCGACCGCAAGGACGGCGGCGCGTACGGCGTCCGCGACCTCGAGCGCGCCGGGCTGTTCGCCGATCTGATCGTCACGGTGCTCGGCCCTGGCGACGACGACGAGACGGAGGCAGCCGGTTAAAGAGAAAGAGGGCGCTGCTTGCGCCCTCTCCTCTGTACCCCCACGGAAACGTGATGGGGTAGATACCCAACCCGCCAGAAACTACACAGGCGCGTGCGAGCGGATCAGCCCGCGCTCGTGCAGGACCTCGGCGATCTGCACCGCGTTGGTGGCCGCTCCCTTGAGCAGGTTGTCGGAGACGACCCACAGGCAGAGCCCGCGCTCGTGCGACGGGTCGCGCCGCAGCCGGCCGACGAAAACGTCGTCCTTGCCGGCCGAGCTGAGCGCCGTCGGGTACGCGTGGCTCGGCGGGTCGTCGACCATCGTCAGGCCGTCCATCCCCTCCAGCAGCTCGCGCGCGGCCTCGACGGAGAGCGGCTCGCGCGTCTGCAGCGTGACCGACTCGGAGTGGCAGTTGCGCACCGGGACGCGCGCGCAGGTGACGTTGATCGCGATCGACTCGTCGCCGAGGATCTTGCGCGTCTCGAACATCATCTTGCGCTCCTCGTCCGTGTGGTCGTCGCCGTCGGCGAAGTTGCCGGCGCCGCCGAGGACGTTGAACGCGATCGGGTGCGGGTAGATCGTCGGCTCGCCCGGCTCCATGCCGTGCAGCACGCGCGTGGGTCTGCGCGTCGAGCTCCTCGACCGCCTTCACGCCGGTGCCCGACACGGACTGGTAGGTGGAGACGATCAGGCGCTCGATGCCGGCCGCCTCGTGGATCGGCTTGAGCGCGACCATCAGCTGCATCGTCGAGCAGTTCGGGTTCGCGATCAGGCCCTTGTGGTGCTCGAGCGCCTCCGGGTTGACCTCGGAGACGACGAGCGGGACCTCGGGGTCGCGCCGCCACTTCGACGAGTTGTCGACGACGACGGCGCCCGCGTCGACGAACTTCGGCGCCCACTCGCCCGACGTCGAGCCGCCGGCGGAGAAGATCGCCAGGTCGAAGCCCTGGATGGTGTCGTCGGCGAGCGCGCGGATGGTCTGGCCGTCCAGCTCCTTGCCGGCGGAGCGCTCGGAGGCGAACGGGATGACCTCGCTCGCCGGGAAGCCGCGCTCGCGCAGCTTCTCGCGCATCACGGTGCCGACGGCGCCGGTGGCGCCCACGACGGCGACTCGGTATCGGCTCATACGCGCGCCCCCTGGGGTCCGAAGGGATGCTCGGCCTCGACCTGGTCGGCCCCGAGCTCGAACGCGCGGTGCAGGGCGCGCACGGCGCGGTCGACCGCGTCGGCGCTCACGACGCAGGAGATCTTGATCGGCGAGGTCGAGATCATCTCGATGTTGATGCCCTCGTCGCCGAGCGTGGAGAAGACCTTGGCGGCGACGCCGGGGTGCGACTTCATCCCCGCGCCGACGACGGAGACCTTGCCCATCGCGGCGTCCTCGGCGACGGAGCCGATGCCGACCTCGGCGACGAGCGGCGTCGAGCGCCTGGCGGGCCGTGCGCAGGTCCGAGCGCGGGACCGTGAAGGACATGTCGGCCGCGGCGGCCTCGGCCTCCGGCTCGTTCTGGATGATCATGTCGACGTTGACGTTGGCGTCGGCGAGCGCGGTGAAGATGCGGCCCGCGATGCCCGGATGGTCCGGGACGCCGAGCAGCGTCACGCGCGCCTCGTCGCGCGAGTGCGTGACGGCGGTGATCAGGGGGCGTTCCATCGTCTCCTCTTCTCCGACCACGAAGGTCCCGGGCTCCTCGGTGAACGACGAGCGGCAGTGGATCCGCACGCCGTGGTTGCGCGCGTACTCGACCGAGCGCAGCTGCAGCACGCCGGCGCCGGACGCCGACATCTCGAGCATCTCCTCGAACGACACGACCGGCAGCTTGCGGGCGTCGGGCACGATCCGCGGGTCGGCGCTGAACACGCCGGCCACGTCGGTGTAGATCTCGCACACCTCGGCGCCCATCGCCGCCGCCAGCGCGACGGCGGTGGTGTCCGACCCGCCGCGGCCCAGCGTCGTCACGTCCTTGGCGGTCGAGACGCCCTGGAAGCCGGCGACGAGCACGATCTTGTCCTCCTCCAGCGCGGCGCGGATGCGATCCGCCCGGACGTCGAGGATGCGCGCCTTGGTGTGGCTGGTGTCCGTGACGATGCCGGCCTGCGAGCCGGTCAGCGAGATCGCGCTGTGGCCGAGGTCGTTGATCGCCATCGCGCACAGCGCGCAGGACATCCGCTCGCCCGTGGAGAGGAGCATGTCCATCTCGCGCGGATCGGGCGCGTTCGAGACCTCCTCGGCCATCTGGATCAGCTCGTCGGTGGTCTTGCCGCGGGCGGACAGCACCGCGACCACGTGCTGGCCGTGTTCGCGTGCGGACACGATCCGTCGGGCCGCGCGCTTGAGGCGCTCGGCGTCGGCGACGGAGGTCCCGCCGAACTTCATGACCACCGTGCCGGTCACGCGAATCAGTCTAGGGAGCGCGGGCCAGCGAATGGCGCCCCGTTCCGGTGCGCGTCCAACCGCTTCTTGAGAATTCGGCGGTCGCGTGGACGTACGGCTGATTGACCGGTTACGGAAGCGGTCCCATCATTCCTCGCCGGAGGCAAGGATGAACCAGGTGTTCAAGGCAAGGGTCAGGCTGGGAGACGGGCGCGCGGGCAGGGTCGCCGCGCTGTCGCTCGTCGCAATATGTGCCGCGGCGATCGCGCCGGCCGCCGCTTCGGCGGCGCCGCCGAGGATCGCCAAGGGCCCGAAGGTCGCGGGCACCCCGCAGGTCGGGCAGACGCTGCGCGCCGACGACTACGAGTACTCGGGCGGCAGCGCGACGTGGAGCTGGTGGCGCTGCGACGGCCCGCGGCCCACGTCGGACGACTGCGACCAGATCTCGGGCGCGAACCAGACCACTTACAAGGTCACCAACTCGGACCGCGGGCGGTTCCTGCGCGTCGTCCTGTTCGTGAGCAACCGCGACGGCTGGCGCTACTCGGTCTCGCCGCAGACGGCGCGCGATCGCCGCGGCGCCCACGCCGACCCCGACTCCGACGCCGAGCCCGACCCCGGATCCGTCGCCGACGCCCGGCCCGGATCCGACCGGACCCGCCGGCCACGCCGGCGCCGACGGCCGGCCCGCCGGCGCCGCTCATCCCCTCGCCCGCCGACGGGCCAGGTGCTCGGCGAGACGGTGCGCCCGGCGCTGATGATGTCGCCGTCCCCGCTCGTGCGGATCCGCGGCGTGATGACGCGCAACGGCGTGCGCATCACGCTGCTGACGGTGCGGGCGCCCAAGGGCGCGCGCATCACGCTGCGCTGCCGCGGCAAGAGCTGCCCGGCCAAGCGCTGGGCCAACACCGCCGGCGTCGTGCGGGTGCTCCGCTTCGAGCGCCGCCTCCGCGCCGGCACGCGCCTGACCGTCACGGTCACCAAGGCGGGCCGGATCGGCAAGCACACCCTGATCGTGATCCGCAAGAACAAGGCACCCAAGCGCAGCGACCGCTGCCTCTACCCCGGCGCGAGGAAGCCCGTCGCATGTCCCGCGAGCTGACCCTCCGCCAGCGGCGGCACCGACTTCGAGGGCCGCCCCAACCGGCGGGCGCTCGTCGCGCTGGGCGGCGTCGTGCTGGTCGCCTTCGTCGGCGGGTTCCTGCTCCACCCCGGCGAGGACGACGCGCCGGCGCCCATCCCCGCGCAGCGGCTCGCGAGCGACGCGCCTGCGCGGCGAGTCCGCGGCCACGCCGGCGCTGCGCGGCACCGCGGCCTTCCCGGCGCTTCGCGAGGAGCCCCGCCGCCGGACGCGGCCGCGCAAGCGCGCCGCCGCCGAGCCGGCGACCCCCGCCTCGACGCCCACCCCCGCGCTGACCACGGACGACACGGCCGCACCGACGCCCGATCCCGTGACGCCCGCCACCCCGGCGCCCGCACCGGCCGCTCCGGCGCCCGCCGCGCCGGCGCCGAAGCCGGCGCCACCCGCTCCCTCCTCCGAGACCTTCGACTCCACCGGCTGATGCAGAACCCACAAGAACGACTCTGGGCCACGGCGGAGCACGCGCTCCGCCGCCGCAAGGCCGCCGACGACGCTGAGCCGGCGGCGCGCCCGCCGCGGCTGCGCCTCGTCACGCCGCAGCCCGCCGAGCAGCCGCTCATGGAGCGCCCCGAGCTGCGGGGCTGGATCCTCGCCGTCGGCGGCGTGATCGTGGCACTGGCGCTCGTGGCGGGCTGGCTCGCCGGCGGGCGGGCCCGTTCCGACGCCCCGGCCGGGGCGCCCGCGCCGCGGACCGCGTCCGCAGGCGCCGCGGGCTTCGCGGTCGACCCGTCATGGACGCCGGCGAAGCGGATCCCCGGCCTCGCGGGCCTCGACGCCAAGAGCAGCACCGCCTTCTCCATCGCGCCCGGCATCCCGGCGTACGCGATCGCCGGGCTCGACCCGGTCGAGGACGCGACGCTCACCCCGGCGTGGCTGCGCTCGGCGATCCAGGGCACGCTGCCCGCGCCGCACAAGTCGAAGCTGCTCGGCTCGGACGCGTGGACCTACGAGGCGCTGCGCCTGCGCGACGGCCGCTGGCTCGAGGCCACCGTAGTGCCGACGACGGGCGGCGTGGTCTCGCTCACCTGCCTGGCGCCGCCCGGCTCGTGGATCGCGGCCCAGGGCTGCGCGGCCGGCCTGCGTGCGCCTCTCCGTCCGCGGCGCCGAGCGCCTGACCCCGAGCGCGGGCCTGGTCGTCCGCAAGCGCCTGCCCGCGGTTGTCTCGGGGCTCGACGCGCGCCGCGTGGAGCTGCGCCAGAAGCTGGGCGCCGCCAAGACGCCGCGGGCGCAGGCCCGGGTCGCCGGGCGGCTCTCGAGCGCCTACGGCGCCGCGGCCGCCAAGCTCACGCCGGCCGATCCCGCCGTCGCGAAGGTCGCGGCGAGCCTGCGGGCCGGCGCGGACGCGCAGCGGCGGATGTCCGTCGCGGCCGCCACGGGAAGCCGGGCGCGTACCAGCAGGCCCGCGTCGCCGCCGAGCGCGCCGACGCCGGGCTGAAGACCGCGCTCGCCGCCCTGCGCTAGAGCGCGCGGCGGCCGGCCAGCGCGCGGCCGAGGGTGACCTCGTCCGCGTACTCGAGGTCGCCGCCGACCGGCAGGCCGGACGCCAGCCGCGTCACGGCCACGTCGGGCGTGCGCTCGTGCAGCGCCGTGGCGATGTGGTGCGCGGTCGCCTCGCCGGTCGTGGTCGGGTTCGTGGCCAGCACGACCTCGCGCACGGGCTCGCCGCGGCCGCGATCCGCTCGTAGAGCTGGGCGAGCTTGAGGTCCTCGGGCTCGACGCCGTCGATCGGCGACAGCGCGCCGCCGAGCACGTGGTAGCGGCCGCGGTACTCGTGCGTGCGCTCGATCGGGATCACGTCGCCGGGCTCCTCGACCACGCAGATCAGCGCCGCGTCGCGCCGCTCGTCGAGGCAGATCGTGCAGCGCGGCCCCTCGGCGAGGTTGAAGCAGACCTCGCACAGCGTGATCTTCTCCTTCACGTCGCGGATCGCGTCCGCGAGCGCGTTGGCGTCCTCCGTGGACGCGCGCAGCACGTGGAAGGCGAGCCGCTGCGCGGTGCGGTTGCCGATGCCGGGGAGCTTGCCCAGCTCGGTGACCAGGCGCTGGAGCGGCGGGGCGAGCAGCGTCTACCTCTTGCGGCGGCGCGCCGCGCGGTTCGGCCGCCGCCGCCGGCGGCATGCCCCCGCCGCCCGGACCGCCGAGGCCGCCCAGGCCGCCGCCGCCGCCGAGGCCCAGCGCGTCGAGCGCGCTCATCGGGTCGAAGCCGCCCGCGTCGCCGGCGCCGCCCATCGCCTTCTGCTGGATCTCCTCGGCCGAGCGCAGCGCCTCGTTGACGGCGGCGATGACCATGTCCTGGAGCATCTCGACGTCCTCGGGGTCGACCGCGTCGGGGTCGATCGACGAGGTCCTGCAGGCGCAGGTCGCCGGTCATGACGACCTTGACCATGCCGCCGCCGGCGGTCGCCTCGACCTTCTCGTCCTTGAGCTTCTCCTGCGCCTCCTGCTGCTGGGCGAGCATCTGCTGGGCCTGCTCGAGCATCTTGTTGAGGTTGGGCGGCTGGGGCATCAGGTGGGCTCCTGTCGTCGTCGGCGGGAGGACCTCGGCGTCGAACTCCTCGACGAAGCGGCTCGACGAGCTCCTCCTCGGTCAGGCGCGGGACGGCGGCCGCCTCGACGGCGAGCTCGCTCTCGTCGCGCAGCTCGTAGGCGAGCCGCAGCGAGCGTCCCGGTCACCGCGCGGATCGCGCGGACGATCGGTCTCCTTGCTGGCCGGGTCCTCGGCCTTGCGCTTGAAGAAGCCGGCGGTCTCGGGCCACGCGAGCGTCAGCTCGCCGTCGTCGACCGACGCCGGGTGGGCGCTCTGGAGCACGGCCGCCAGGTGCGGCGCCTCGTCCTGCAGGCTCTCGAGCACGGCGGGCCACAGCTCGGCGAACGCCTCGGGCGAGAGCTCGACCGCGGCGGAGAAGCTCGGCTCGGGCGCGGGCGCGTCCGGCTCGACGACCGCCACGGCGGCGACGGCGGGCGCCGGGTCGGCCTCGGTGGCGAGCTCGGCGGAGACCGCGGCGGCGGCCTGCTCGGCCATCGCCGTCGCCGCCTCCTGGCCGCCCTCGGGGGCGCCGGGCAGCGTGGTGGCGGCCGCGACGGGCGGCTGGCCCTCGACCTGCGCGGTGATCGCGACGGCGGTGCGGCCGGCCGGCGGTGGCGGCGGATGTCCGGCGAGCGCGGGCCGGCGGGCGCGGCGCGCGGGCGGCGGGCCCAGCGCGGCCCTCGAGCCGCTCGAGCCGGGCCAGCAGCGCCTTGACGGTCGGGTCGTAGGCCGGCGTCGGCGGCCTTGAGCAGCGCGAGCTCGAGCTGCGTGCGGGCGTCGGCGCCGTCCTTCATCGCGCGCAGCGCGTCGGCGATCAGCTCCAGCAGCCGCACCACGGCCGCCGGGCCGACGCGGCGGGCCTGCTCGGCCAGCCGCTCGTCCTGCTCGGCGGTGACGCGCAGCTCGGCCGGCACCTCGCCGAGCGTCTGCACGACCATCAGCCCGCGCGCGTGGGCCTCGAGGTCGCCGAAGAAGCGGCCGAGGTCGCGGCCCGACTCGGCCAGCCGCGCGGCGGCCAGCAGCGCCTCGCGCTGGTCGCCCGCGGCGATCGCGTCGACGCGCCGAACAGCAGGTCGGCGTCGGCGGCGCCGAGCACGGCCAGCACGTCCTCGAGCGCGATCTCGCGTGCCCGAGTAGGCGAGCAGCTGCTCGAGCGTGCCCAGCGCGTCGCGGAACGAGCCCGTGGCCGAGCGGGCGATCAGCGCGACCGCCTCGTCGGGGATCGATGATCGACTCGCGGTCGGCGACCCGGCGCAGCACGGCGGCGATCTGCGGCACGCTGGGGCGCGCGAAGTCGAAGCGGTGGCAGCGGTCCACGACCGTCGGCAGCACCTTGCCGGCCTCCGTCGTCGCGAGCACGAAGATCGTGTTCGGCGGCGGCTCCTCGAGCGTCTTGAGGAACGCGTTCCACGCCGCCGTGGTGAGCATGTGCGCCTCGTCGAGGATGTAGACCTTGTGGCGGCCGGAGACCGGCGCGTAGGCCGACCTTCTCGCGCAGGTCGCGGATGTCGTCGACCGAGTTGTTGGACGCGGCGTCCATCTCGATCACGTCGAGCGACGTGGCCGAGGCGATCGAGACGGCACGAGTCGCACTCCCCGCACGGCGTGATCGTCGGGCCGCCGCGCTCGCAGTTCAGCGACGCGGCGAGGATCTTCGCCATCGAGGTCTTGCCGGTGCCGCGCGAGCCCACGAACAGGTAGGCGTGGTGGACCTTGTCCTGCTCGATGGCGTTGCGCAGCGTCCGCACCACGTGGTCCTGGCCGACGACGTCGGCGAACGTGCGCGGGCGGTGGCGGCGGTACAGCGAGGCGGAGGCCGACACGAGACGCCTGATCTTAGAGGGCGTCCCAGCGGCTCCGGGATGGGCGAAAGGTGGACCGTGCACCCTCCGTCGAGGACGGTCCCCGGGCGCATTCACCAGCCGCAAGCTCCGGTCGGGCGACCCCGCACCGCCTACCGGTGACCGCTTAAGGCTGCTTCCTTCCGGACCTGACCTGGTTCACGGGCCGACATCGGGCGGGACCCGGCCATCGACGCCGCGACCGGCGCGCTGACCCGGGGGCCGTATCCCTCGAGAGGGAATTCGGCCCCGCTAGAGCGGATTGCGGGTACAGGGCTCCGCTACATCCCCGCCTAGCACGGTCCGCTCCTCATGCTACCGCCCCTCACAGCCGCTCGCGCAGCTTGCGCAGCGCGCGGTACACGCGGCCCTCGACCGTGGTCAGCGGCTGGCCGAGGACGGCGGCGATCTCCGGCACGGTCAGGTCGGCGCCGAAGCGCAGCGCGATCGCCTCGCGCTCCTCGTCGGCCAGCGTGTCCATCGCGCGCCGCAGCGCCTCGCGGTCCTCGACGGCGCCGAGGCCCGGGTCGGGGGCGTCTGGCGCCCCGACGCGCTCCACGGCGCGGCTCTCGGCCGCGGAGCGGCGCGCGTGGTCGCGCAGGAGGTTGAGCGCGATCGCGTACAGCCAGTTGCGCGCGGAGCCGCGCTTGGCGGTCGAACGACTTCCGCGACCGCAGTGCGCGCTCGAACGTGTCGGCCAGCAGGTCCTCGGCCAGCCCGCGGTCGCCGGTGCGATACGCGAGGAAGCCGAAGACGTTCTGCGCCTCGGCCTCGTAGAGCCGTTCGAAGTCGGTGTCGCGCATCGTCAGGGATTGTCAGTCAGGAATCGGCGTCGTCGTTCGTATAGGCCAGTAGATGACCCATCACGACGACCACTTCCGCGACGCGGAGCTCGGACCCGTGATCGATCTGCTCGAGTCGGAGCGGCCCACGGCCAGCCCGCTCGAGCTGGATGCGATCAAGCAGCGGGTGCGCGGCCGCGTCGGGCGGTCAAGGAGGACCGAGAGCATGCGTTCAAGGATCGCCATCCTCGGCCACACTCGCACTCGGCATGGTGCTGAGCACGGGCGGCGCGGGCCTGGCCGTCAGCGGCTTCACCAACCCGTCCGGCAACGCGGCGGAGACCCAGTACGGCACACTCCACGCCGACGCCCGAGGCCACCGAGGGCGGCGGCTCGAACGACGTCCTCGGCGAGGAGGACTCCGGCGGACCGGCCCCCGAGGAGAACGGCGGCCCCGCCGGCGAACGAGGACGAGAACGAGTCGCAGCCGGCGCGCCAGGTCGAGGCCGGCGCCCAGGCCAGCGGCGAGGAGCAGCTCCCGTTCACGGGCTTCGCCGCGATCCCCGTCCTGCTCGGCGGCGTGGCGCTGCTGGCGACGGGCCTCGTGCTGCGGCGTCGCACCGCAAACGAGTAAGTAGCCGCTCTGACATAACGCGCGGCGGTCTGTACAGGACCGCCGCGCCACATAGGCCGACACGGAACGACCGAACCTGTGCAGACTCGACGAATGTCGACGCTCTGGACAATGGTTCGTCTTGACCCCGTCCGGGGTCGCATCCACCATGTCCTAGCCTGGACGGGCCAGACCGGATCCTGATTGCTGGACCGGAAAACAGGGCACAGGGATGAAGCGGGCAGGGATGCATGCGTAACGGTCAACCTTTGAGCTATCGACACCAGGGCGGGGCCTGATGGCGGTCGACGTCGAGCTTCTTGCGCTCGAATCACGCTTTCGGCCGGCAGAGGAGCGGCGACGCCGCTCCCAACACCTGCGTCGTCAGCTGGTCATCGCCGACGTCCTCGCCGGCGCAGGCGCCGGTGCGCTGGGCGGGTCGCTGGCCGGGCTCGGCCTGGTGGCGATGCTCGGCATCGTCGCCCTGATCGCCGTCGCGTGGCCGCTGGCCGCGTTCCTCTGCGGGCTGTACGCCCGCGAGGACCTGCGCACCTGGGCCAGCGGCGTCGGCGAGGCGCCGAAGCTCGTCCTCACCTGCCTGGCGCTCTCGTGGCCGCTGCTCGGCGTGATGACGCTCATCGACGCCCCGTACGCCGCCCGCGGCACGCTGGTCACCACGATCGCCGTGGCCGTCACGGCGGGCCTCACGCGGGCCGCCGCCCGCGCCAGGGTGCACAGCGCCAAGGAGCTCTACCAGCGCACGCTGATCGTCGGCTCCGGCGAGGTCGCCGAGCGGCTCGTCGACCGGCTGCACGACCACCCCGAGCTCGGGCTGGTCCCGGTCGGCTACGTGGACGACGACGACGACCTCGACTTCGGCCTCCCGCATCTCGGGCAGCTGGACGCGCTGCCGCGGCTCGTCGCCATGGGGCGCGTGGACCGTGTGATGGTCGCGTTCTCGCGCGTCCACCACGAGGAGCTGCTCGAGGTCCTGCGCGTCTGCCGCGACTCCGGCATCGCCGTCGACATCGTGCCGCGCCTGTTCGAGTTCCTCGACGGCGCCCGCACGATGGACCAGATCGGCGGCCTGCCGCTGCTCTCGATCGACATCCCGATCTTCTCCCGCCCCTCGCACGTGGCCAAGCGCGCGCTCGACATCTTCGGCGCCGGCCTGGCGCTGCTCATGCTCTCCCCGATGCTGATCGCGATCGCGGTCGCCATCAAGCTGGACAGCCGCGGCCCGGTGCTGTTCCGCCAACGCCGCAGCGGGCGCGGCGGCGAGTTCTTCACGCTGCTGAAGTTCCGCTCGATGCGGACGGACGCGACCGTCGAGGTCCGCGGGGACGGCGCGATCGTCAAGGGCCGCGACGACGACCGCGTCACGCGCGTCGGCCGCTTCATCCGCCGCTTCTCGCTCGACGAGGCGCCGCAGCTGATCAACGTGCTGAGGGGCGACATGAGCCTCGTCGGCCCGCGCCCGCTCGTGATCGCCGAGGCCGAGGCGCTCCACCTGGACTGGCACGCCCGCCGCGCCGACCTGCGGCCCGGGCTCACCGGCCCCTGGCAGGTCGCCGGGCGGTCGAACATCCCGTTCCAGGAGATGATCCGCTTCGACTACCAGTACGTCGCCGGCTGGTCCCTGGCCCGGGACATCGAGATCCTGCTCGCGACCGTCCCGACGGTGCTGTCCGGCCGCGGGGCGTACTGAGCTGATCGACCTCCACAGCCACGTCCTGCCGGGCATCGACGACGGCCCGGCGGCCATCGAGGGCTCGCTCGCCCTCGCCCGCGCGGCGGTGGCCGGCGGTACGACGGTGCTGGTGGCCACCCCCCACTACAACGAGCGCTATCAGCCGACCCCGGCGACCGTGGCGACGGCCGCGAGCAGCCTGCGCTCCCGCCTCGCCGACGAGGGCCTGCGGCTGGAGCTGCTCACCGGCGCGGAGATCGCGCTCGAGCAGGCCGCCGAGCTCGACGACGAGACGCTGAACGCCATGCGCCTGGGCGACGGCGGCTGGCTGCTGCTCGAGTGCCCCTTCCAGCCGGCGGGCGCCGAGCTGGAGCGCGTCGTCCATCAGACGCTCGACCGCGGCTACCGGGTCCTGCTCGCCCACCCCGAGCGCTCCCCGGTCTTCCGCGACCGGCCCCAGCGGCTGGAGCCGCTGATCGCGGCGGGCGTGCGGACGTCGGTGACGGCCGGCTCGCTCGAGGGCGGGTTCGGCGAGGCCGCCCGCTGGAGCGCGCTCGACCTGATCCGGCGCGGGCTCGCCCACTCGATCGATTCGGACGCGCATGACGCCGTCCATCGCGACCCCGACTTGACGTTCGGGATCGAGGCCGGGCTCGAGCGCATGCCGACGCTCGGCGGGATGGTCCGCTCGCTCACCTACACGGTCCCGGCCGAGATCCTCGGCCTGCCCTCCTAGCGCGCCGCGACCTTGAACCAGTGCAGCCGCGACTTCGACGGCTTCGCGGTCCGCGTGCCGAGGAAGTTCGCGCGGACCCGGTAGTTGCCCGCGGCCGGCGACTGCACGACTCGCGAGTAGCGCCCGCCCGAGACCGTCACCGAGACGGTCCCGGCGTCGCGCCAGGTCCGGCCCACGCGGCGCTGGATCAGCAGCTTGACCTTGCCGGTCGTCGCGCCGCGGACGCGGCCGAACAGGCGGACGCGCGGCGTCGCAGAGGAGCTGTGGGCCTTCCGCGTGATGCGGCCGAGGAAGCGCGAGCGGAGATGGGTGCGGCTGCGGGCGCGGCTCTGCCGCACGCGAGCCGGGGTCTTCGTGGTCGCGGCTGCCGGCTGCGGCTGCGACTGGGCCGGGGACTGCGGCTTGCCCGAGACCGTCGCCGTGGCGATGGCCGTGACGAGCGCGGTCGGAGCGGCCGTGGGCTCCTCGACCGGCGTGGAGCCGACGGTGGTCTCCGTCGGGGTCTGCGCGGCCGCGGGGCGGCGCAGCACGGCGCCCGACGCGGCGCCCAGCGTCACCGACCGGCGCTCGTCTCCGCCGGCGTCGCGCAGCGGCTCGTCGAAGGTGATCGTGCGCGACGGGGAGCCGGGCTCGTTGAGCAGGGCCACCCCGCCCTCGAAGTCGCGGCGCCAGGCGCCCTGGTAGCGGTAGCGCGCGCCGAGCGCCCTGCCGAGGTCGACGTCGTAGCCGCTCCACCAGGACTCCGGCGTGCCGCCGTTGCTGTTGATGATCGCGTCGCGACCCGAGGAGATCAGGAAGTACGCCGCGAGGTTGTAGGTGCGCTCGGCGGCGCTCGACGCGTAGGACTCGAGGATGACCCCGGTGCCGTGCTCGTGCCGGCGCTCGGCGAAGCGCATCAGCGACTCGACGCCGAACTGGCCGGTGCCGCCGGTGAGCCCGCCGTCGTTGACGCCGCGCTCGATCTCGATGAAGTCCGCGGCGCTCAGCTGCCGGCGGAGGTTCTCGTTTCCGTCGCCGGCGAACCAGAGGGCGTTGTGGACGATCTCCTTGTTCGGGAACGCGGCCCGGATCTCGACCATGAAGTCGGCCATGTAGCGCTGCCACGTCCCGTCGCTCATCGTCTCGCCCGTGCGGGGGTCGCGGGGGCGGACCTGGCGGCCGTTGCCGTCGCTGACCTTCAGCTCCATGTTCACGTCGTCGACGAACAGCCCGCGGTAGCCCTGCGCGAGGCGGGAGCGCATGTCGGCGATCCAGTGGGCCCGGAACGCCGGGTTGCCGATGTCGCCGGCGTACTGCGGGCAGCTGCCGTTCGAGCAGCCGAACTGGACGTAGAGCTTGTTGCCCGACTGGTCGCGCAGGATCCACTCCGGCCGCTCGCGGGCCAGCGCCTCGCCGGTGTAGATGGCGTAGGCGTCCTTGTAGTTCCAGGCGTTCGGGTACCAGTCCAGCCGCGAGTCGAAGTAGGGCGAGTAGGTGCGCATGCGCCAGTAGTGCTCGCGCATCCACGATTGACGGTCGTTTGACGGCGAGTAGCTGAAGCGGTCGAAATCCGACTCGGCGCCCATCGCGAAGCGGATGCGGCCGGGCTCGTCGGCGGCGTTCGCGGTGCCCACGTAGGCGAGTATGAGCAGCCACGTCGCCAGGACGGCGACGATCAGCGCGCGGACTCGCGCGCCGCAAGCGTATGCGGGCATCGAATGCAGCTCCTTCGGCGGCCGGGCGGTCTCGGCGAGCGAGATCCCTGGCTTTGCGTCCCCGCCTCACGGCGGGTTTGCCTTTATCGGGTGGCGCCGCAGGGGCGCCTTGCACTCACTATCGGCAGCTGGCGCGCGGTCCTAGAGCGCTCCCGCGCTCACCTGGCGCAGGAGCTCGACCAGCCGCGGGGTCTGCCGCGCAGCGTCGAAGTCGCGCTCGACCGCCGCGCGCGCGGCGGCGCTCGTCTGCGCGCGCGCCGCGTCGTCGTCGAGCAGGTGCTCGAGCGCCTCGCGCAGCGCCCGCACGTCACCGGGCGCGACGACCATCCCGGCGCCCGTGTCGCCGACCATCTCGGGCAGCGAGCCGACAGCGGTGGCGACGACCGGCGCGCCGCACGCCATCGCCTCGATCACCGCGAACGGGACCGCGTCGCGCCGGCTCGGCAGGCAGAAGACGTCCGCGCGGCGGTAGAGCTCGATGAGCTCCGGCGCGCCGGGATCGAGCCGGTGGACGTGCACGCCGTCGCGCTCGGGCGCCTCGCCCGGCGTGACGACGTCGAGGTGGACGTCCTTGCCGAGCCTGTGCTCGAGCGCCTCGATCAGCAGCGCCCCGCCCTTCACCTCGAAGCGCCCGCCCACGAACAGCACACGGCCGGAGCGCGGCCGCGCGCCCGGGGGCGGCGAGAACATGCGGGCGTCGATGCCGGGGTGATGGACCGCGAAGCGGGCCTCGGGGCACTCGGCCTCGAGCGCGCGGCGCACGCTCGCGGTCCACGCGAGCGTGAGCGCGCTGCCGCGCAGGGCCCGCCGCTCCATCGCCAGCGACAGCTCCAGCTCGGCGTCGAGGCGCGGGCCGGCGCCGATGTCCGTGCCGAGCGCCTGCCAGGCGCGCAGCCCGGCGTCGGCCGAGATCACCGTCGGGGAGCGGCCGGACATCCGCATCGCGAACGCGAGGCTGTGGCTGTGCACGTGCACGACGTCGGCGGGCTCGCGCCGCTCGGCCTGGCGCCGTGCGATCGCGCCGCGCAGGCCGTCGGTGAGGTACCAGCGGGCGACGTGGAAGTCCACGCCGGCCTCGTGCAGGACGGGCCAGCGGCCACCGAGCGCCCGCGCGCCAGGACCCCAGGGGCCCAGGCGGACGAAGCGCGCCGAGACATCGGGCTCCCCGTCGAGCCCGCCGCGGATCGACGCCTCGACGCGGCCGTGGCCGAGGACGCCGGACTTCAAGTTCCCCTGGTTGAGGAACAGCAACCGCAGAGGACCCTGGCCCGGCACGAGCGGCATTGTGACCGACGGGCTGACACCATGGCGGCGGTGCCACGCGTCCTGATCGTCACGCAGCCCGTGGACGGTGGCGCCTTCCGCCACGTGCGCGACCTCCTCGACGGGCTCCCGGCGGTCGGCTGGGAGCCCCTGCTCGCGGCGCCGCAGGAGGCCGGTCCTGACTACACGGTGCCGATGCTGCGCAGCGTCTCCCCGCGCGGCGACGCGGCGGCGCTCGCGGCGCTGCGGCGGGCGGTGCGCGACGCGCGCCCCGACGTCGTCCACGCGCACTCCTCCAAGGCCGGCGCGCTCGCGCGCGCCCTCCGGATCGCCCATCCACGGCTGCCGGTCGTGTACACGCCGCACGGCTTCGCGCACGCGGGGCACTTCGACCGTCCGGCGGAGCGCCTCGCCTACCGCGCCGTCGAGACCGCGCTCACACCGCTCACGTCGCGTCTGCTGTGCGTGTGCGAGGCCGAGCGCCGCCTGGCCGCCGGGCTCGGCGCCGGTCGCCGGGCGCGGGTGGTCTACAACGGCGTCGGCCCACCGGCGCCTGGCGCCCCGCACCCCGAGGTCGAGGCGCTGCGGGGGCGCGGGCCCGTCCTGGCGGCCGTCACGCTGCTGCGTCCCGGGAAGGGCATCGACACGCTGCTCGACGCGATGCCGGCCGTGCTCGCCCGCCACCCCGCCGCGCAGCTGGCGATCGCGGGCGACGGGCCGGACCGCGTGGAGCTCGAGGCGCAGGCGGACCGGCTGGGCGTCGCCGGCTCGGTGCGGTTCCTCGGCATGACCGACGGCTCGGCCGCCGTGCTGCGGGCGTGCGACGTGTACGTGCAGCCGTCGTGGGCCGAGTCGTTCCCCTACTCGATGCTGGAGGCGATGAGCCTGCGCAAGGCGATCGTCGCGACCGACGTGGGCGGCGTCGGGGAGGCGATCGTCGACGGCGAAACGGGCCGTCTGGTGGCGCCGCGCGACCCCGCCGCCATGGCCGCGGCGCTGGTCGCGCTCCTGGGCGATCCCGCTCGTGCCGATGAGATGGCAGCGGCCGCGGCGCGCGCCGCGCAGGAGCGCTTCTCGCGCGATCGAATGGTCGCGGAGATCGCTTCCTCATACGAGCAAGTGCGCCGAGGAACTACATTCCACTGAGCACCATGTCCACTCCAGAGCCGCCCTTCCAGCCGCCGCGGCGACGCCGGAGCACCAGCGAGGAGCCGATCGAGGTCCGCCGGTACCTCGACGCGATCCGCCGCAGCCGCTACCTCATCCTCGCGATCGTCGTCGTCCTCACGTCGACGGTCTTCCTCGTGTCGCTCGGCCTGCCGGAGCGCTACGAGGCCACCGCCAGCATCGTGAAGCGCACCACCACCGGCCCGTACGAGTCCGTCAACGTGGACTCGCTGACGCGCGAGCTGTCGACCATCGACCGGCTGCTGAAGACCTCCGACGTGCTCGACGATGCGGGGAAGAAGGTCGGGCTGTCGGGCAAGGAGCTCGAGGACGTCGTCGACTCCTCCGTCGACCCCGACGCGAACCTCATCTTCGTCACCGCCAGGCGCGGAGACCCGGAGGCCGCCGCCAAGACCGCCAACGCCGTCGCCAATACCTTCGTGGCCAAGCAGGAGGCGATCACGCGCAGCCAGTACGCGCAGGCGCGCACGCTGCTGCAGGCCGAGCTGGACCGGATCGAGAAGGACCCGGGCGCGTCGGCGCAGGAGGACGCGCTGCGCGAGCGGCTCAGCGAGATCGGCGTCGCGACCGCCGCGGCCGGCACCGACCTCAGCCTCGCGCAGGCCGCCGAGCCGCCCGAGGACGCCAGCTCGCCGCGCCCGTTCCGCAACGGCATCCTCGCCATGGTCCTCGGCCTCTTCATCGGCGTCGTCGTCGCCCTCGGCCGCGACCAACTGGTGCCGCGGGTGACCAGCGGCCGCGAGCTGGGCCGGCTCCTCGACCTGCCGGTGCTGGCCTCGATCCCCTACGTCGGCCGCCGCTTCCGGCGCCACTCGCCGCAGCTCTCGGGCATCGAGTACGACACCTACCAGGCGCTCGGCTCCTCGCTGCGCTTCGTGCTGCCGCCCGACTCGAGCGCCCACATGGTGATCCTCTCCAGCGCTCTGCACGCGGAGGGCAAGAGCACGGTCACCGCCCGGCTCGGGCGCGCGCTCGCGCAGGCGGGGCACGACACGCTGCTCATCTCGGCCGACCTGCGCTGGCCGACGCTGCACGGGCTGGTCAACGCACCCGTCTCGCCCGGTCTCACCGACCTGCTGGCCGAGTACGACGAGCACACGGAGGGGTTCCGCCGGCTGGAGGAGCGCCTCGAGCAGTACATCGTGCCCGCGGGGGACCTGCGGCGCGGCACGCTCGACCTCCTGCCCAGCGGCACCAAGGCCGTCGACCCGGCGCACCTGCTCTCGGGCTCCGCGCTCGACGCCGTGCTCGACGTCATCAGCCAGCTCCCGTACAGCTACATCCTCGTCGACACCGCGCCGCTGCTCGGGATCGCCGACACCCAGGCCGTCGCGCGGCGCGTGCGCAACCTGCTCTACGTCGCCCGGCTGGACCGGCTGACGCTGGACAACGTGTTCGACGCGCGCGACGTGATCGACCGCTTCGACCTCAACGGCATCGGCCTCGTCGTGGTCGGCGCCCGCAGCGACGCCTCGCCCTACTACTTCGCGCCGAGGGCGCCCGTCGCAGAGGGCACCTGACCCGTCCTCCCCACCCGTCGCTCGAGCACGGCTCCTCCCCAGATGAGCCCGGCGAAGAGCCACAGGTGCCGCCAGTGCAGCGTGTCGATGAAGAACGAGTTGGCGAGCAGCCCGCACCAGATGGCGAGCAGCGCGGTCGACCCGATGCCCCACGTGTCACGGCCCAGCACGGCGTTGAGCAGGGCGAGCAGCAGGGTCCCGCCGAGGATCGCGATCAGCACGATCAGCCCGACGGCCCCCTCCTCGGCGACCGCGCGGACGTAGGTGCTGTGCGCGGAGATGGGCTCGTAGATCTCGAACTGCCCGGGGCCGATGCCGGCCGGGTGGCGCTCGCCGAGCTTGATCCCGCCCGCCTGCGCTCCGAACCGGTCGGAGTCGTAGGACTGGAACCGCGCGCGCTCGCGCAGGAACTCGCCCGAGTCGGTGAACGAGACGGCGGCGGTGATCCCCGCCATGCCGACGATCACGAGGATCAGCGTCATGGTCGCGCGCGTGCCGCCGCCCCGCCGCAGCGGCTGGATGAACATCATCACGGCGATCGCCACGGCCAGGTTCAGCCATGCCGCGCGCGAGAAGGAGAACACGACGCCGGAGCACAGCACGAGCATCATCAGCAGCTTGGTCGTGCGCCCGGCGCGGAGCAGGCGGGGGTTGAGCAGCTCCTGCAGCACGATCGCGGCCGCCGGCACCAGGAACGGGCCCGTAGACGTTCGGGTCCCCGAACAGGCCCCTCGCCCGCTCGCCGTCGGGCAGGATCAGCAGCGAGCTGCCGGGGAAGGACACGAACAGCGCCGCGCTGGAGAGCAGCGCGAAGATCGTCGCGACGCCGACGTAGATGCGCGCGAGCATCGCGGCGCGCCGCGGCGTGTCGACGTAGGCGGCGACCCACAGGCCGAACGCGAGCAGGTACACGGTCACCGACAGGTACGAGAGCGCCAGCGGGAGGTCGACCGCCTCCATCGTGGCGATCAGGTTCAGGCCCATGAACGCGGCGATCAGGCCCGTGATGCCCAGCGGGACGTCGGAGAGCCGGAAGCGGCCCGTGACGATGCTGATCACGATGATCACGGCCAGCAGCCCGTCGACCGGGGCCGGCTCGATGCGCACCACCGCGAGCAGGGAGAACGCCAGCGCGACGGCCGCGTCGAGCCTCCACAGCGACAGCGCGAGCGAGCCGAGCAGGCCGACCGAGACGCCGATCACCACGATCAGCGGCAGGTCCTGCGAGCTCAGCCCGACCGCGAGCGCCATGCCGAGCACCACGACCGCGAGCAGCGCGGTCGCTTGCGGCAGGAGGGCGCGCGTCCTCGACGAGAACCCGGCCGGCGCGGTGGCGACGCTCACCAGCCCAGCGTAGTCCCTGCACGGGCGAGCAGACCGTGAGCGACGGCGCCCCGCGCCGCATCGCGCGCAACACCGCCGCCCGTGCGTCGGGCGAGATCCTGGCCAAGCTCGCGTCGCTCGCGTTCTTCGTGACGATGGCCCGCGAGCTCGGCGCCGAGGGGCTCGGCGTGTTCAGCTTCGCGCTCGCCCTCACGGGGGCGCTGCTCGTCGCGGCAGGCTTCGGGACCGACGAGCTGCTGGCCCGCGAGGTCGCGCGCGACCCGGCGCGGGCGGGCCAGGACCTGTCCGACGTGACGGCGCTCAAGCTCGTGACCTCGGTCGGGCTCGTCGCGCTGGCGTGCGGGATCGCCTGGGTCGGCGGCTACTCGCACGAGACCCAGGTCGTCGTCCTGCTGGTGGGGATCGGCGTCGCCGTCGAGGTGTTCGTCAAGAGCTGGCACGCCCTCTTCCAGGCGCACGAGCGGCTCGGCCTCGTGTCGGCCTGCATCATCTTCCAGCGCACCGTCACGGCGATCGCGGGCGTCGCCGCGCTGCGCTCCGGCGCGGGCGTCGTCGCGGCGTCGGCGATCTTCGCCGCCGGGTCCGTCCTCACGCTCGTCCTCGCGGAGGTGATCCTGCGGAGCACGATCGCGGTGCGCCGTCGCAAGCCCTCCCGGGCCGGCGCCCTGCAGCTGCTCCGCCGCGGCGTCCCGATCGGCTCCGCGGCGCTGCTGTTCATCCTCCTGCTGCGGCTCGACGTCGCCCTGCTGTCGCTGCTGGCGGGGCAGGAGGAGGTCGGCGTCTACGCGGCCGCCTTCCGGCTCGTGGAGGGCACCCAGTTCATCGCGTGGGCGTTCTGCGCGGCGATGCTGCCGTGGCTGTCGCGCGCGGGCGCCGGATCCGGCGGCGACATGGGGCGCGCGGTCGGCCTCGGCCTGAAGGCGATGGCGGTCGTGCTGCTGCCGATCGCCCTCACGTTCGTCTGCTTCGCCCATCCGATCGTCACCGTCGCCTACGGCGAGGACTTCGCGCCCTCGGCGCAGCCGCTCGTGCTGCTCGGCATCACCTCCGTCACCTTCGGGCTCTACTTCTTCGCCTCGATGGTGCTGATCGCCCGCGACCGGCCGGGCCGGATCGCCCGGATCGTCGCGCTGGTGATGGTGCAGAACCTGGTCTGCAACCTGATCTTCGTGCCCCGCTACGGGGCGGACGGCGCGGCCGCCGTCGCGCTGTCGTCGGGCCTGCTGCTCGCGACGTTCAACGTGCGGGAGGCCTACCGCGCCGTGGGGCGCCCGGTCGGGTGGACCGGGTTCGCCGGGCCGGTGGTGGCCGGGGCCGCGATGGTCGCGGTCGCCCTCGCGGTGCCGCTCCCGGCGGTGCCAGCCGCCGTGCTGGCGCTGGCCGCCTACGCGGCCACGCTGGCCGCCGTCGAGCTGGCGTTCCACCGCGACGACGTCGCGGTGTTCGCGGGGGCGCTGGGCCGGGCTCAGCCCGGCAGCAGCTCCTCGTAGACGGCCGCCAGGCGGTCGACCGCGGAGCGCAGGCCGAGCGTCGCCGCCCGCTCGCTCCCGCAGCGCACCATCCGCTCGCGCTCGGCGTCGTCGTCCAGCACGGTGGCGAGCGCGGCGGCCAGGGCTGCGGAGTCGCCCGTCGGCGCCAGCCGCCCGCACCCGGCCAGCGTCTCGCTCAGCGCGGGATCCTCGAACGCAACCACAGGGGTACCGGCGGCCATGGCCTCGGCGACCACCAGGCCGAAGCCCTCGCGCCAGCCGTTGGAGCCCGGCGACGACAGCGACGGCGCGGCCAGGACGTCCGCGCCGGCGATCAGCTCGACGGCGTCCTCGCGGTACCCGAGCAGGTGCACGCGGCCGTCGAGCCGCGCCGCCCGCCCGCGCACCTCCTCGGCGTACTCCGGGGAGTGGCGGTCCGGCTCGCCGACGAGCACGAGGTGCAGGCCGGGCCGCTCCGGGGCCAGGCGCTCGAACGCGTCGAGCAGCTCGTGCTGGCCCTTGTTGGCCACGATCCGCGCCACCTGGACGACGATCGCGGCATCGGCGGGCAGCGCCAGCTCGTTGCGCAGCCGCTCGCGGGCGGCCGCCCGGTCGACGTGGATCTCCGGGATGCCGTTGGGGATCACCCGCGCGTCGCGCGCGGCGTCGCGGACGCCGTCGACCACGGTGGTGCTGACGCCGACCACGGTCCGGCTGGCGCGGGCGACGGCCCGGCCCAGCGGCCCGTCGAACGAGCAGTCGTGCTTCATCCACACCACCGGCGCGCCGACCCCGGGAGGAGAGGCGAGCACCGCCGTCAGGGCGGCCTTGACGCCGTTGGCGTGCACGACGCCGGCTCCGCTCGACGCGATCAGCCGCGCCAGGCGCGGGACGCCCTTCAGCACGCCGGACTTGCCGCCCGCGGGCACGAGCCACACGCGGTGGCCGGCGGCGGCGAAGCGCTCCACGTAGGGCCCGTCCTCGAGCACCACGACCCCGGCCACCATCTCCGGCGGGAGGTGCGCGAGCACCTGCTCGAGATAGCGCTCCGAGCCGCCGAGCTCCGCGTGGGAGGACACGAACAGCACCTCGCGGGCCCTCGTCATTTCGGCCACTATGGCAGCTAATTCCCCTATTCCGGCGCGGTCGCAGGGCTACGCTGGACCGGCATGCTTCGCCAAGGATCGGCAACGCTCGCGGCCGCGCTGACGGCATGCGCCGTCGCGGCGCCGGCGCCCGCGATGGCCCACGGCTCCGCCTCCGCGCCCCGTGGCGAGGCGCAGCTGCGGGCGTTCGAGCGCGCGACGCTGGGCGACGCCCACGCCGCCGAGCACGCCCGCGAGCGGCGGGCGCTGCGGCGCGAGGCCGCGCGGTTGCGGCGGATGGGACCGGCGAGGCGCAAGGCGCTCCGGCAGCGCGCGCGGCGCGCCTTTGCGAGCGCCCGCGCGGCGGCCGCCGAGGCTCCGGCGAACCAGGTCGGCCGCTGGGAGGACGCCACGATTCCCTTCCCGGCCTACGCGATCAACGTGGTCGTGCTGCCCACCGGGAAGGTCGCGTTCTGGGGGCGCGCCGGCGTCGACGACGCCGCGACAGGTCATCGTGCGAACGTCAGCGACGCCTACGTGTGGAACCCGGCGGCGGCAGATCCGGCCTCCGCCTCGGCGTTCACCGCCATCCCGGCCCCCGTGATCGACATCGACCTGGACGGCGATGGCGTGATGGACGACCGCGCGCCGATCTTCTGCTCCGGCCAGTCGCTGCTGCCGAGCGGCGAGGTGCTCGCCGCGGGCGGCAACCTCGAGTACCCCAACAGCGAGCACTTCGACTACGCGGGGCTGGACCGCATCTTCACCTTCGATCCGTGGTCGATGGAGTGGACCGAGCAGGACCGGATGGCGCACGGGCGCTGGTACCCCGGCCAGGTGGAGCTGCCCGACGGGCGCACGGTCGTGCTCGCCGGGCTCGACGAGAACGGGATGAGCGACTGGAACCTCGGCCTGGAGACGTTCACCCCGGCAGCGGAGCGCGGCGGCCGCGGCGTCGTCGAGCAGCACCCGGCGGGCCGTCGGGTGATCGGCCCCTACCCGCACATGTTCACGCTGCCCGACGGGCGCGTGCTGGCCGCGGGCGAAGGCGAGGGCGCCGACTACGGCAAGCGCGCGCAGGCCGCCCTGCTGGACCCGGCGCGGCTCGGCGACGCCGCGCCGGGCTCGGCGTGGACCCCGCTGCCGTCGCTGGCCAACTGGGGCAAGGCCTCGCAGGCCGCGCTGCTCCCCGGCGGCACGAGCGGCTCCTCCCGCGTGACGGTGCTCGGCGGCTACGCGGAGAAGAAGCCGTCGCAGATCGTGGCCACGAACCGGGCGCAGACGCTCGACGCGGCGCAGGGCTCGCCGCAGTGGACGTCCGCGATCCCCGACCTCAACGAGGCCCGCGCCTACGGCAACCTCGTCGTGCTCCCCGACGGCAGCCTCGTGTCGGTCGGCGGCGGCAAGGGCGACGCGTGGAACGCCTCGGGGCAGAACTACACGGGCGCCGACCAGGAGCTCAAGCGCGTCGAGCTGCTGCGGCCGGGCGTCGACTCCGAGTGGCGGCTCGGCCCTGCGCAGCGCAAGTGGCGCAGCTACCACTCGACCGCGGTGCTCCTGCCGGACGGCCGCGTGCTCTCGGCCGGCGACGACTACTGGAACATGCAGGACCAGCCGGACCAGATGGCCAGGCCGGCCGGGGAGACGGTCGACCGGGCGGAGATCTACTCGCCGCCGTACCTGTTCGCCGACGACGGCAGCCCGGCTCCGCGTCCCGTGATCGGCGCCGTGCCGTCGACCGACCCGGCCACCGGCGGCGTGCGCTGGGGCGAGACGTTCGGCGTCGGCGTCAGCGGGCGCGAGGCGTCGCGGGCGGTGCTCGTGGCCCCGGCGGCCGCGACGCACGGCGACAACATGAACCAGCGCAGCGTCGAGCTGGAGATCACGGAGCGCTTCCCGGGACGGGGTGTGAACGTCCGCGCCCCCGCCACGACCGCCATCGCCCCGCCGGGCTGGTACATGCTGTTCGTGCTCGACGCTCAGGGCACGCCGTCCGTCGCGCGCTGGGTGTGGCTCAACGCCGACCGCGCGAGCGCGCCGTCCGTCCTCGTCCCGCAGCCGGATCCCGCTGCCGACGCCGACTCCGGCCGCACCGGGCCCTGGCCCCGGATCGCAGCCGGTCGAGCCCGCGCAGCGCCTGCGGGTGCGGACGAAGGTGCGAGGGCTGACGTCGGGCCTGCGCGGCCTGCGCGTCCGCATCGGGCTCAGCCGGGTTGGCCGCGTGCGCGTCACGGCGACCCTCGGCGGCCGGAAGCTCTCGAGCCGGCGGCTGGCCCTGGCGGGCGCCGAACGCACCGCCACGCTGCGCGTGCCGGCCGCCACGCGGCGCAAGCTGCGCGCCGGCCGGGTGCTCTGGCTGCGCCTGCGGATCGAGGCGACGGCGGACGACGGGAAGCGCACCACGAGGACGATCTCGCGCAAGATCCGCCGTCCCGCCCGATAGCGCGTCGGCTAGACTCGCCGCCCGAGCGCGGCTCCCCTGTCGTTCGCCTCGCGTGCCATGCCCTTGACCGTCGTTATCGCCACGCTGGGGCGGCCCGAGCGTCTCCGCACAGCGCTCTCCAGCCTCCTCCGGTGCGCCCCACCGCCCTTCGAGGTGATCGTCGTCGACGGCGACGTGAATCAGTCGGCGAAGCCCGTCGTCGACGAGCTCGCTGCGGACGCCGGCGCCGTCGCGCTCCACTACCGCTCCGTGCCGCCTGGCCTCACGCGCCAGCGCAACGCCGGCCTGGACGCCGCCACCGGCGACGTGGTCGTCTTCGCCGACGACGACGTCACGTTCGACGGCGGCCTGTTCGCCGCGCTGGAGCGGGTCTTCGAGGATCCCGAGGTCGCCGGGGCGACGGTGCGGGTCATCGAGGCCGACGACAAGCGCTTCGGCCGGGTCGGCTCACCGCTGCGCCGGCTGCTCCCCGATCCCGGACGGGCCGGCACGATGACCCGCTACGGCTACCCGCGGCGGATCGAGGACCCGGACACCGCCCTGGACGTGGAGTTCATGTACGGCTGCCTGATGAGCGCCCGCCGCGAGCTGGCCGCCCGCGTGCGCTTCGACGAGCAGCTCTCCGGCTACGCGCTCGCCGAGGACGAGGACTTCAGCTACCGGCTGTCCAGGCTCGGGCGCCTGCGGTACCTGCCCGAGGTCTCGGTCGACCACGCGGGAACGGGCATGATCGGCACCGACGACCGCGACTTCAACCGGATGCTGGTCGAGAACCGCGCGTACCTGTTCCGGAAGAACTTCGAGCGCACGCCGCTCGCCCGCGCGCAGTTCGGCGCCGTCGTCGTGCTGCTGCTGGCCCACCGCCTCGCGAACCGCAGCTGGGCGGGAGCCCGCGGGCTCGTCGAGGGCGCGGCGCACGCGTGGCGCGGCGGCCGCGCCGCCGCCTAGCGGCTCAGGGTCCAGATGCCCTTGCGGTCCAGCCAGCGCTTGGCGTAGCCGTCGAGCGGCGTCTTGGGCCGCCGCCCGTAGACCACGGGGTAGAGCAGCTTGCGCATCGGGTCCAGCGTCGAGCGGCGCCGGTGCTCGCGCAGGTGCTCGAAGATCTCCGGATGCCCGTCTCGGAGCATCTGATAGAGCTGCGCGTGCTGCTTGCGCGAGCGGCTCTCCATGCTGTCCGGGCGGCGCTGGTAGCGGAACGTCAGCACGCCCTCGCCGGCGTACACCCCGCGCGCGCCGCTCCCCGCCAGGTTCAGCCAGATGTTCCAGTCCTCGTAGCCGGGGGCGAGCGAGACCCAGCCGCCGATGCGCTCGAGGTCGGTGCGGCGGAACATCGAGGCTCCGGGGTACTCGTTGGCGTACGCGAGCCGGTACGGGTCGATCTCCGGTGGCACGCCGCGCACGATCGTCTGGGTGCCGACGTCCAGGTAGTCGCCGTAGCAGACGGCCGCCCCAGGATCGGCGTCGAGCCGGTCGGCCATCTTGCCGAACGACCCGGGCACGGCCTCGTCGTCGCCGTCGAGCGGGAACACGTAGGGCGCGGTCGTCGCGGCCAGGCCGGTGTTGCGCGTCGCGCCGACGCCCTCGTCGCGCTCGCGGTTGATCACGTGCACGCCCTCCCCGCGCAGGCGCTCGAGGACGGCGAGGGTCGGCGCGTGCGTGGTGCCTCCGTCCACGACCACGACCTCCACCGGCTCCGACTCCTGGATCGACCCGACGGCCTTCGCGACCATCTCGCCTTCGGCGAAGCACGCCACGATGATCGCGACCCGTGCGGCCCCCTCGTTCCGGTCAGCGATGCTCAACGGACGGAAGCCTACGGGACACGATGCTCAGGTCGCGGGCGCATCGCGCCGATGTCGATGTCATGCTCGCCGTCAACCATGTGCCGCAGGCCACCGCACGCACGCGTGTCGACGCGCCCCCGCGCGTGAGGCGCGCCGTCGTCCTCGCGGGTGGTCAGGGAGCCCGCCTGCGCCCGTACACGGCGGTGATCCCGAAGCCGCTGATGCCGGTCGGCGACCGGCCCGTGCTCGACATCGTGATGCGCCAGCTGGCGCACCGCCGGCTTCGAGCGCGTCACGATCGCGACCGGCTACCTGGCCGAGCTGATCGAGGCCTTCTTCCGCGACGGCCAGCGCCTACGGGATCGAGATCGACTACTACCGCGAGCGCCGAGCCGCTCGGGACCGTCGGCGCGCTGTCGCTGATCGACGACCTCGACGAGCCGTTCCTGGTCATGAACGGCGACGTGCTGACCGACCTCGACTACGGCGCGCTCACGGCCGATCACCTCGCCAACGGCGCCGCGGCCACGATCGCCACGACCACCCGCGACGATCGAGGTCTCGCCTCGGCGTCATGCGCTTCGAGGACGGCTCACGGCCCGACGCGTGACCGACTACATCGAGAAGCCGACGCTGACGTACGAGGCCTCGATGGGCGTCTACGCGTTCGACCCGCGCGTGCCGCGGGTACATCGAGCGCGGCGTGCGGCTGGACTTCCCGGACCTGATCCTGCGGCTGCTCGACGCGGGCGAGAACGTGCGCGCGTACCGGCCGGACGCCTACTGGCTCGACCTCGGGCGCCACGACGACTACGAGCTGGCGATGCGCGAGTTCGAGTCGATGCGCGACCGGCTGATCCCGCCGGCCTGAGCGGCCGCGCGGACCGCGCCGACCACCTGCTCGATCGTCGCCTCGTCGAGGTGCGCGTGCAGCGGCAGCGCCAGGTGGCGGGCCGCCACCGCCTCGGCGGCCGGCAGCGACCCGTACTCCGCCGTGCCCGCGAACTCCGTCAGCGGTGCAGCGCCGGGTAGCGGGTCGTCTGGATGCCCGCCTCGGCCAGCGCGTCGCGCGCGCTGGATGCGCGTCTCCGCGTCGTCGAACAGCACGGCGAAGGCGAAGTGCGAGGAGCGCTCGACGTCCTCGTCGGAGAACGGCAGCGTGATGCCCGGCGTCCCGGCGAGGCCGGCCGCGGTAGGCCTGGCCGCCTCGCGGCGGCGCTCCAGGTCGCCGGTGAGGCGGGCGAGCCGGGACAGGCCGAGCGCGGCGCGCGGCTCGTCGAGGCGGAAGTTGAAGCCGATGTCGACCACGTCGTAGGAGGTGCTCGTGGCCGCGGTGGCGGTCCCACGTGCCCGACGGTCATCGCGTGCGAGCGGAGCAGCCGGACCGACTCCGCGACGTCCTCGCGGTCGCTCAGCACCATCGCCGCCCTCGCCGACCGGCAGCTGCTTCTTGGAGAAGAACGACAGGCAGCCGGCGTCGCCGACCGTGCCGGCCTGCGCGCCGGTCCCGGGCACGCGCGCGCCGAACGCCTGCGCCGCGTCCTCGATCAGCGCGAGGCCGCGCGCGTCGCACAGCTCCCGCAGGGCCGCGACGTCGGCGGGGTAGCCCCAGAAGTGCACGGCGATCACCGCGCGGGTGCGCGGCGTGATCATGCCGCTCGACCTCCTCGACGCCGGCCAGCGGGTGCTCGGGCGAGGCGACGTCGCACAGCACGGGCTCGGCGCCGCAGTAGCGCGGCGCGTGCGCGGTGGCGAGGAACGTGAAGGCCGGGACGATCACCTCGTCGCCGGGGCCGAGCCCGAGCGCGCGGCAGCTGAGCGCCAGCGCGGCGGTGCCGCTCGACACGGCCCGCGCGGAGCCCGCGCCGGTCCAGTCCGCGAGCGCCGCCTCGAAGGCCTGCGTCCGCGGGCCCATCGTCAGCCAGCCGGAGCGCAGGCACTCCTCGACGGCGTCGAGGTCCTCCTGCGCCAGGACCAGCTCGGTGAGCGGGACCGACCAGCTCATGCGGCGAGCGCCTCGGCGATCCCGTCGACGACGCGGTCCTGCTCGTCCTCGTCCAGGTGCGGATACAGCGGGATCGTGATCTCCGAGCGGGCGATCGCGCTCCGTGCGCTCGAGCCCGCTCGCGGCGAAGCGGTCGCGGTAGGCGGTGAACTCGTGCGTCGGCGGGATAGAAGACGCGACGTCTGCACGCCCTGCTCGCGCAGGTGGCGGCGGACGTCGTCGCGGCGCTCGGGATCGTCGGTCAGCACCGGCATCACGTAGCACGAGGAGTGCTCGACGTCCTCGTCGGCGTACGGCACGATCAGGCCGTCGAGCTCGCCGAGCCGGTCGCGGTAGGCGCGGGTCAGCTCCCGGCGGCGGTCGATGTCGGCCTCCATGCGCGCCAGCCGCGAGAGCAGCAGCGCGGCGCGCGGCTCGTCGAGGCGGTAGTTGAAGCCGAGGCCGGCGGCGTCGTAGCCGGCGGTCTCGCCCGTGTGCCGGCTCCACGTGCCCGAGGTCATGCCCTGGCGAGCGCAGCGAGCGCGCCAGCGCGGCGACCTCGTCGTCGTCGGTGGCCAGCAGCCCGCCCTCGCCGCACGCCAGCACCTTGTTGGAGAAGAAGCGAGAACGCGCCCGGCCAGGCCCCAGGCGCCGAGCTTGCGGCCGGCGACCGCGGCCGACGGGGCGTGCGCGACGTCCTCGATCAGCGCGAGCCCGCGGGCGTCGCACAGCTCGCGCAGGCGCTCGACGCGCGCCGGGTAGCCGGCGAAGTGCACCACCGCGACGGCCTTGGTGCGCGGGCCGATGCGGCGCTCGACGTCGTCGGGGTCCAGCGCGAGGTCGTGCGAGCGCGACGTCGGCGAACACCGGCGTCCCGCCGCAGTAGACGACCGCCGCGGCGGTGGCGGCGAACGTCATGGCCGGCACGATCACCTCGTCCCCGGGCCCGATGCCGGCCGCGAGGTAGGCGAGGTGCAGCGCCGCCGTGCACGAGGAGACGGCGACCGCGTGGCGGACGCCGAGGTGCTCGGCGAACGCGGCCTCGAACCCCGCCGTGCGGGGGCCCATGGTCAGCCAGCCCGACCGCAGCGTGTCGAGCACGGCCCCGATGTCCTCGTCCTCCAGCCGGAGGTCGAAGAGCGGGATCTCAGGGAATGTTCCGGTATCGGCCATCGAAGGGGTCCTCGAAGCGGCCCTCGTCGAGCGCCACGAGCAGCTCCTCGACGCCGCGCGGCACGGTCATCGTCACGTCGAAGCCGAGGGTGCCGGCGATCTTCTCGAACGCGACCTTGTAGTCGCGCGGGTCCTCCTGGCGGCTCACGTACTCGACCTTGCCGCGGTCCGTACGCTCGCGGATCACCTCGACGAGGTCGAGCTTGCGGTAGTTCTCGCGCGTGTCGCCGACGTTGAACACCTCGCCGGCCACCTTCTCGGCGGGCGCCTCGAGGACCATCCGCACGCCGCGCGCGGCGTCGCGGACGTGCACGTAGGGGCGCCAGAACTGCTCGCCGAAGACGTCCAGCTGCCGGTCGGCCCACAGGTCGCGGGTGAACTCGTTGACCGTGAGGTCGAAGCGCATCCGCGGCGCGACGCCGTAGATCGTCGCGAAGCGCAGGCAGGTGAGCGTGAACGGCGGCGGGTCCAGCCCGAGCAGCCACTGCTCGACCTCCACCTTCTGCTCGGCGTACAGCGACACCGGCGCGAGCACGCCGTGCTCGTCGATCGGCACGGTCGGGTCGGTCATGCGGCCGTAGTTGGAGCAGGTCGACGCCATCACGTAGCGCTCGACGCCGCTGCTCGCCGCGTGCTCGGCGAGCGTCTTGGCCCCCGCCACGTTGACCTCGTGCGCCAGCTCGGGGTCCAGCGCGCACGCGGGGTCGCCGACGATCGCGGCGAGGTGGACGACCGCGTCGGCGCCGGCGAGCGCGTCGGCGCGCGCGGCCTCGTCGCGCAGGTCGCCGCGCACGACGCGCGCGCCGAACGCCTCGAGCTCGGCGGCGATCGCGTCCTGGCCGTGCATCAGCGAGTCCAGCACCGTGACCTCGCCGCCGGCGCGCAGCAGCTCTTCGGCCAGGGTCATGCCGATGTATCCCGCCCCGCCCGTGATCAGCGTTCTCATGGGCCACGAGGATAGGCTGCCGGGCGTGTCGCTCCTCGGACGTTCCCGGCAGCGGCTGGCGGTGCTGGCCGGCGAGCAGGCCGCGCTCTCGGACTGGGGCAGCCGGCGGCGCATGCTCGGCCTGCGGCTCCGGCAGCGCCGCGAGGGCGACGTCGACGCGCCGCGGGCGGACTCGGCCGTCCCGATCGGCGTCAAGGCGCTGGCCGGCGAGCCGCTGTACCTGCGGCCGCGCTCCAGCGACGTCGAGGCGATCTGGGGCACCTACTGCAACGCCTGGTACCGCCCGCCCGCCGAGCTCGAGGGCCGAGGCGATCAGCGCATCGTCGAGCTCGGCACGAACATCGGCGCCAGCCTCGCCGGGATGGCGACCCGCTACCCGACCGCCCGGCTGCTCGGCGTCGAGCCCGATCCCGAGAACGTCCGGCTCGCCAGGCGCAACCTCGAGCGCTTCGGCGACCGCTGCACGGTCGTCGAGGCCGCGATCTGGGACGAGGACGCCGATCTGGTGGTGGACCGCTCCCGCCGCGAGTACGCGCTCGTCGTCCGCCCGCGCGAGCCGCAGGACCCGCCCGAGTGGCCCACCGTGCCGGGCCGCTCGGTCGCGTCCGTGCTGGCCGGGTTCGAGCCGGGCCACGACATCGACTTCATGTTCATCGACGTCGAGGGGATCGAGCAGCGCATCCTCGAGTCCGGCGACCGCTCCTGGGCGGCGCGCGTGCGCTGCATCCGCGTCGAGTGCGAGCACGAGTACGACGGCGACCCGCAGCGCTGCTCGACGACGCTGAACGCCCTCGGCTTCCGGACCCGGATCGAGCCGGTTCCCTGGGGCTCGCTCGTGTTCGGCATCCGCGAGCCCTCCGGCTAGACTGCGCGCTTCCAGGGCGCGTAGCTCAGTGGGAGAGCGCTCGCTTCACACGCGAGAGGTCGCAGGTTCGAAACCCGCCGCGCCCATCGCCCCGGATGCGTTCGGCTACGGGGTGCCCTCGCGGGCCGCCGCGTCGATCTCGCGCTTGAGCTCGTCGGCGTCGGCGTCGAGCTCCTTCTCGATCACCTTGCTGGCGCGCGCCAGCGCCTTCTCGAGCTGCTCCTCGAGCTTCGACTCGCCGATCACGATCACGGCGGCGGTCCCTCGCTCGAGCTCGTCGCCGAGGTCCTTGAGGTCGCCGCGCGGGATGCCGCGCGAGAAGTGGCCGACGAGGCCGCCGGCACCGGCGCCGACGATCGCGCTGCCGATCAGCGCGGGCGGGAACACGAGCCCCACCAGGGCGCCGACGCCGGCTCCCGTCCAGGCGCCGTGCTGGGTCGGCTTCTCGGTCTTGGTGACGCGCACCTTGCCGTCGTCCTCCTTGCGGATCACCGCCGAGTCGAAGGTCCCGATGATCCCGGCGGCGTGGAGGTCGAAGACGGCCTCGTAGTCGGCCTCGGCATCGTCGATCGTGTCGTAGATCGCGGCGTAGAGGAAGACAGGACGGTCGGACATGGGGTGCTCCTTTCGGAAGGTCAGCCCACGGTGGCCGACCGCGCCCGCCGGCGCATCGCCCACTCCGGGTGATCTCGACGCCGCCGTGGAGGCGGCCACCCCATGCGATCGACGTGCGTGCTGGCTTGCCGTGTCGTCGCGCGCGCAAGAGCATGCGCCGAGCGATGGCGAGCGACGAACTCTCCGAGAGCGAGAAGCTTGAAAGGGACCGCCGGCGCGTCATCCGGACGCTGACGTTCTGGCTGCGGCCCGAGTTCCTGCTGCGCGTCGTCAGCCGCTTCCAGAAGGTGGCGGGCTTCGACCGCTCGATCGCCCTCGCGTCGGGAGCGCTGACGGCCACGATCCCGCTGACGATCGTCGCCGGCGTCTTGTCGAGCGCGCTCGGGGGCAAGGGCACGGCGGATCGCATCATCGACCGGTACGACCTGACCGGGGGCGGCGCCGAGGCGGTCACGGACATCTTCTCGCCGCCGGGGAGCACGACGACGAGCGTCGGGCTCGTCGGGGCCTTCTTCCTCCTGGTCGCGGTGCTGAGCTTCTCGCGCGCCGTGCAGCGGCTGTTCGAGCAGACCTGGGAGCTCGAGCCGTTGAGCGTCCGCAACACGTTCAACGGGCTGGAATGGATCGGCGGGCTCGTGCTGTACCTCGGCCGTCACCGGCTTCATCCACGCGATCCTGGGGAAGAGCGACCTCGAGCTCACGGCCGCGCTGGTGTGCATCCCGTTCTCGTGGCTCTTCCTGATCTGGAGCGGCTGGGTGCTCAGCGCCCACCGGATCCCGCGGCCGTCGCTGCTCCCGTTCGCGATCATCGGATCGGCGCTGCTCACGGTGTACTCGGTCGGTGCGACCGTGTACGTGCCGCACCTCTTCAGCACCTACGCGACGCGCTACGGGGTGATCGGCGCCGTCTTCGCGATGATCTCGGTGCTGTTCTGCGTCATGGTCGTCGTCGTCGGCTCGGCGGCGGCGGGCCGCGAGGTCCACGACGAGCTCGAGCGCATCCGGCGGGGCGAGAAGCGCGCCGACGACGAGGTCCGCCGCCAGTGGGACGAGGTCACCGCCCAGGCGCGGGCGCGCTGGGACACGCTGCGGGTCCAGATCAGCGAACGCCGGCGCAAGCGCGACGCGGAGAGCTGAGGACCGGTCGCCTCCGGCGGCGATACGCTCGCGCCCGTGGAGATCGTCGCGCTCGCCCCCGGAGACGACGCCGCGGTGGTCGCGGCACAGCACCTGTTCGACGGGCCGGCGAGGGCCGAGGAGACGCGCCGGTTCCTCGGCGAGCCGGGCCACCATCTCCTGATCGCGCGGGAGAACGGCCGACCGGTCGGCTTCGCTTCCGGCATCGAGGTCGTGCACCCCGACAAGCGCGTCGAGCTGATGCTCTACGAGATCGCCGTCGACGAGCCCGCGCGTCGCACGGGCGTCGGCCGGGCGCTGGTGGCGGCGCTTACGGATCTGGCGAGCGAGCGAGGCTGCGCGGAGCTGTTCGTGTTCGCCGACGGCGACGACGCCCGCGCGCAGTCGTTCTACGACGCGCTGGCTCCCGCGCGGCGCGACGACTGCGTGATGTTCACCTGGTCCGTGGACGACTGACGTGACGCGCCCGCCGATGGGGATCGCGCTGCTGGCGCGCGAGCTGGTCACGATGCCGCATTCGGGCCTCTCCAACTCCACCCTCGACCTCGCGGAGGGGCTGTCCGCCCTCGGCCACCGGGTGCACGTGATCGCCGAGGCTGCTGACGGCGCCGCGCTGTCGCGCGGGATCGCCGTCCACGACGTCTCCGGCGGGCAGCCGCTCCCGTGGGCCGTCGCGGCGCACGGCGTGCTCGCGAAGCTGCACGCCGGCGGCGAGCTGGACGTCGCGTGCGCGCCGTTGTGGGGCGCGAACGGCGTCATCGCGGTCCACGACCCGCGCTTCCCGACGCTCGTGTCGTGCATGACCAGCGCCACGACGATCGCGGAGATCGACCCGGCGTGGGGGTCCACGCCCGAGGCGCGCGAGGCGATCGCGCTCGAGCGGGCGTGCGTGCGCGGCGCCCGCCACCTGCAGGGCCTCACCCGCGCCGCGCTCGACAAGACGATCGCCGACTACGGCGGGAGCCCGCTGACGACCCGCGTCGTCCCCCACGGCGTGCCCGACTCCGGCCCGGCGCCCGCCGCGCCGGCCTCCGGCGGGCCGGTGCACCTGCTCTTCGTCGGGCGGATCGACCCGCGCAAGGGCGTCGACGTCCTGCTCGACGCGCTCGCCGTCCTCACCGGCGAGGACGTGGACTTCGCGCTCACGATCGCCGGCCCGGACGGGCCCGCGGCGTACCGAGCCGAGCTGGAGGAGCGGCTCGCGGGCCCGCTCGGCGCCCGCGTGCGCTTCGCAGGCGAGGTGTCCGACCCGCGGCTGCGCGAGCTGTTCGCGGAGGCCGACGTCGTCTGCCAGCCGTCGCGCTACGAATCGCAGGGCATCGTGCTGGCGGAGGCGATGATGAGCGCCAGGGCGATCGTGACCGCCGCCGGCGGCGGCATCCCCGAGGTCGTCGAGGACGGCGTCAGCGCGCTGGTCGCCGGGCCGGGCGACGTCGCCTCACTGGCCGCGGCGCTGCGCGCCGCGATCGCCGACGAGCCGCTGCGCCGGCGGCTGGCGGCGGCCGGG
This sequence comes from uncultured Solirubrobacteraceae bacterium, assembly GCA_963723395.1. Taxonomy (GTDB): domain Bacteria; phylum Actinomycetota; class Thermoleophilia; order Solirubrobacterales; family Solirubrobacteraceae; genus DATFQI01. The sequence goes on from CAVRQL010000024.1 coordinate 41,762, forward strand.
CGCGAGCGCTTCCTCGAGCGCTTCGAGCTGGGCGCCGCCTCGCGCGCGACGGCCGAGTTGATGGCGGAGGCGGCCGAGGCACACGCGGCGACGCCGGCGGACGGGGCTCCCGCGCTGCTCACCCGTGCCCTCGGTGATCGCCTCGCGGCGCGCGAGGCGGAGCTGGAGCGGTGGAGCGCCTGGGCCTACGACCTCCTACGCGAGCGCGACGAGTGGCGCGAGCGGGCCGAGGCCGCCGACGGCCGCCTGTGGCAGCTCACCGGCTCGCGCAGCTGGCGGCTCACCGGGCCGCTGCGCGGCGCCGTGCGCGTCGCCCGCGGCCGCCGCAACGGGGACGGGCCTCGCTAGGGTCCGGGGCCATGGGCGAGCTGCGCCGCGTCGGGCGGGACGAGCTGTTCGACACCTGGGAGATCGACCTCCACGGGCACCAGGTCGTGTACCGCACCGCCGGCCAGGGGCCGCCCGTCGTGCTCGTGCACGGGATGGTCAACTCCTCGCGGCACTGGCAGGCCGTCGCGCTCCGCCTTGCGAAGCAGCCACACGGTGATCGCACCCGACCTGGTCGGCCACGGCGACTCGGCGACGCCGCGCGGCGACTACTCGCTGGGCGCGCACGCGTCGGTGATCCGGGACCTGCTCTCCGCGCTGGGCATCGAGCGCGCGACGATGGTCGGCCACTCGCTCGGCGGCGGCGTCGCGATGGTGTTCTTCTGGCAGTTCCCGGATCGCGTCGAGCGGCTCGCGCTGGTCTCCAGCGGCGGGCTCGGCCCGGAGGTCAGCCCGCTGCTGCGCTCGATCGCGCTCCCGGGCGCGTCGGCGCTGGTCTCGCTGGCCGGCCACGACGTGGTGACCGGCGGCCTGGACCGCGCCGGCGCGGCGCTGCGGGCGCGAGGCTCATGGGTCGGCGGGCAGCTGCAGGCGATCTCGCGGGCGCTGCGCCCGCTCGGCGGGCCGGGCGCCCGGCGCGCGTTCGTGCAGAGCCTGCGGGCGGTGATCGACGCGCGCGGCCAGCGCGTGAGCGCCACCGACCGCCTGTACCTGCTCGAGAACGTCCCGACGCTGATCGCGTGGGGCGAGCGCGACCACACGATCCCGATCGAGCACGGCCGCGCCGCCCACGCCGCCCTCCCGCACAGCCGCTTCGTGACGATCCCAGGCGCCGCGCACTTCCCGCACCTCGAGGCGCCCGCCGAGCTGGCGGCCGCGCTCGAGGAGTTCATCGCCTCCACCGAGCCGGCCCGGCTCGACGAGGCGGCGTGGCGGGAGCTCCTGCAGCGCCGGTCGGCCGCCCGGCGGCGGCCGCGGGCGGCGTGATCGAGCGACGCCGCCGGGCGGCGGCGGAGGCGTGGGACCTGCGCGACGAGCTGGTGCTCGTCGGGGCCGGCCACCCGATCCCGATCCCGGGCCGCGGCGACCCGACCTACCGGTTCCGCGCGCACTCCGAGTACCTCTACCTGACCGACCGCGAGCGCCCGGGCGGCGTGCTCGCCTTCGACCCGGCCGACGGCTGGGCGGACTTCGTCGCGCCGGTGACCGCCGAGGAGCGGCTGTGGGAGGGCGCGCGCGAGGGCGAGCAGGAGGGCCTCGCGCTGCCGCTGCTGCACGACTGGCTGGAGCGCCGCGCCGACCGGCCGGTCGCATGGCTGGGCGTCCCGGGCGGCGACTCGGACCCCGCGCTCACGGAGCGCGTGCGATACGGCCTCAACGCCGTGCGGCGCCGCAAGGACGAGGTGGAGCTGGAGCGCATGCGTGCCGCCGAGCGCGCCACGGCAGCCGGATTCGCCGCGCTGCCCGGGCTGATCGAGCCGGGCCGCAGCGAGCGCGACATCCAGATCGAGCTCGAGGCCGCGTTCCTGCGGGCGGGCGCGGACACGATCGGCTACGACACGATCGTCGGAGGCGGGCCGAACTCCGCCGTCCTGCACTGCCTGCCGACCAGGCGCCGGTTCGAGGACGGCGACCTCGTGCTCGTCGACGCGGGCGGCGAGTGCGGCGGCTACGTCTCGGACGTCACGCGCACCTTCCCGGCCGGTGGGCGCTTCACGCCCGAGCAGGCGGCGCTGCACGCCGTGGTCGTCGAGGCCAACCGGACGGGCGTGGCGATGTGCACCGCGGGCACGGAGTGGCACGACGTCCACTGGGCGGCGGCGCGCGTGATCGCCGAGGGCCTCGCCGACTTCGGCCTGCTGCGCGGGAGCGCCGACGCGCTGGTCGAGCGGCGGGCGGTGTCGCTGTTCTTCCCGCACGGCATCGGGCATCTGTTCGGACTCGGGGTGCGCGACGCGCACGGCCCGATCCCCGGCCGCGAGCCCAAGGACGACTTCCCGCGCATCCGCATCGACCTGCCGCTCGAACCCGGTTTCACGGTCACGATCGAGCCCGGCGTGTACTTCGTGCCCGCCCTTCTCCGCGATCCCGAGCTGCGCGAGCGCCACCGCGACGCGGTCGACTGGGACCGCGCCGACGCGATGCTCGGCTTCGGCGGCATCCGCCACGAGGACGACGTGCTCGTCACGGAAGGCGCGCCCGAGGTGCTCACGAGCGACATCGGGGGCTAGCCGCACTGGACGCGCCGCCGCGCGTCCCGTACCGTGTCTCTCGTGTTCAACTCTCACCACTTCGCCACGACCCGCTGACGCCGCGCGGCGTCCCCGCGCGGCCTCCCAGGTCCGTGTTCTCGTAAGCGAAGGAGCATCAAGTTGAACCTCACCACCCTCGGGTGGGACGGCGGATGGGCTGAGGCCCTCGCCGACCATGAAGACCCCGCGCGCTCGTACCGGCGCGCGTGACCGCCGTCCACCGCGGCCTGTTCGCGGTGGCGGGAGACGACATCGAAGCGCTCGTGCCCGTCGCGGGCGCGCTGGAGGCCGCCGCCGCCGGGCCCTCCGACCTGCCCGCCGTGGGCGACTGGGTGGCGCTGCGCGAGGGCGCGGCGATCCGCCACGTGCTCCCGCGGCGCACGCTGCTGGCGCGAGCCGACGACGACGGGCGCGAAGAGGCGCTGGCCGCCAACGTGGACCTGTGCCTGGTCACCACCTCGCTCGACCTGGACCTCAACCTCCGCCGGCTGGAGCGCTTCGTCGCGCTGGCCCGGTCCGGCGGCGTCGAGGTCCTGCTGGTGTGCACGAAGGGCGACCTGTCGCAGGACCCGGTGGCGCAGGCGGCCGACGTCGCGGCGGCCGTCGGCGCGGAGACGATCGTCCTCTCCGCGCACGACGGCTGGGGCGTGGGCGCGCTGCGCGCCCGGCTGGAGCCCCGCCGGACGGCGGCCCTCGTGGGCATGTCGGGCGTCGGCAAGAGCACGCTCGTGAACCTCCTGCTGGGCGAGGAGCGCCAGCGCGTGCTGGAGGTGCGCGAGAAGGACGCCCGCGGGCGCCACGCGACGACCCACCGCGAGCTGTTCATGCTCGAGAGCGGCGCGCTGCTGGTCGACACCCCCGGCCTGCGGCTCCCGCGGATGTCGTCGGCGGCGGGCGTCGAGGACACGTTCGCCGACGTGGTGGGCGCCGCCGCGGCGTGCCGGTTCTCCGACTGCCGCCACGACGGCGAGCCCGGCTGCGGCGTGCGTGCGGCGGTCGCGGCCGGCGAGCTCGCTCCCGGCCGGCTCGACGCGATGCGCAAGCTCGAGCGCGAGGGGATGTCGGCGTCCGAGCGCCGCGCCCGCTCACGCGAGTTCTCGCGCCTGTACCGGAAGGAGATCCGCGCGCGCACGCGCCACCGTTGAAAGCCCGCGGCGGCGGCATGGGATAGTGCGGGTCGTGGCGACCACGGCCCGCACACGCCGCCCGCACATCACCGCGGTGAGGCGCGACAGCGATCGCGTCGCGCCGCTGGAGCTGTTCTTCGACCTCGTCTTCGTGCTGGCGCTGACGCAGTGCACGGCGCTGATGGCGGAGGAGCCGACGTGGACCGGGATCGCGAAGGGCGTCGCCGTCCTCGGCGTCCTGTGGTGGTGCTGGGTCGGCTACACGTGGCTGTGCAGCGCCGTCGACCCGGACGAGGGCACGGTCCGCTTCGCGATCTTCACGGCGATGGCCGGGCTGCTCGTCGTCGCGCTGTGCGTGCCGGACGCGTTCGGCGACGAGGCGCTGCTGTTCGCGATCGCCTACGGGCTCGTGCGGGCGATGCAGGTCGTGCTCCTGCTCGTGGCCGGCCGCGACGACCCGGGACTGCGCCATTCGGCCAGCGGTCTCGTGGTCAGCACGTGCATCGGGGTCGGGCTGCTGATCGCCGCCGCGTTCGCCGACGGGACGCTGCAGGGCGCGCTGTGGGCGCTGGCGCTGCTGCTCGACGTCGGCGGCCCGCTGGTCATCGACGCGGGCGGCTGGCGGATGCAGCCGGAGCACTTCGCCGAGCGCCACGGCCTGATCGTGATCATCGCGCTCGGCGAGTCGATCGTCGCGATCGGCGTCGGCGCCGAGGCCGGCGTGACCGCGGGCGTGGCGGTCGCCGCCGTGCTCGGGGTCGCGGTCGCCGCCGCCCAGTGGTGGCTGTACTTCGACGTCGTCGCGCTGGTCGCGACGCGCAGGCTCGAGATGGCGCCGGAGGGCGCGGTGCGCAACCGCATGGCCCGCGACTCCTACTCCTACATGCACTTCTTCATGGTCGCCGGGATCGTGCTGGTCGCGCTGGGGATGAAGAAGACGCTCGGGCACACCGACGAGGCGCTGAAGCTCGTCCCCGCCGCGGCGCTGCTCGGCGGCACGTCGATCTACCTGCTCGCCCACGTCGCGTTCCGCCTGCGCAACGTCCACTCGCTCAACCGCCAGCGCCTGGGCGTCGCGCTGCTGCTGCCGTTCCTCATGTTCGCCGCCGTCGAGATCCCGGCGATCGCCACGCTGGCGATCCTCGCCGCGGTGCTGTGCGGGCTGGTCGCGTTCGAGGCCGTGCACTTCGGCGAGGCGCGCGAGCGCCTGCGCAACAGCCTCCTGCACGAGCAGCCGGCCTAATCCCGCTCAGCCGATCGCCTTCCCGCCCGACCGGATGCGCGGGTCGAGCCGCATGATCGCCAGGTCGCCGAGCAGGCCCACCGCGACGATCAGCATCGCCGCCCACAGGGAGATCGCCTGCAGCATCTCGGGGTTGGGCGACGGATCGATCCCGCCGCCCTGGCCCAGCGCCCGGCGCATCTGGCGGAAGAAGCCGGGGATCGAGAACACCCACTCGACCAGCACCACGTTCGTGACGATGATCGGCGCGCTGGCGCCGAACAGCGACGCGACCGTCACCAGCGACGGGGGCGTGGCGTGACGGCGGACGACGCGCGCGCGGGACAGGCCCTTGGCCCAGGCCGTGTCCACGAACGGCTCGCCCATCGAGTCGATCGTGAGGGCGAGCGTCAGGCGCAGGATCGAGGCCGCGAACGGCAGCGCCACGACGATCCACGGCACGATCATCGAGCGCAGGAAGTCCCATGGATGCTCGAGCGGCGGCTGGTAGGAGTGCGGGTCGAAGAAGTACGGCAGCTGGACGAGGCCGAACGGCGGGGCGAACAGCAGCAGCGTCCCGAGCGCGAGCACGTACGGCGGCGTGCAGAGGAAGAACATCGCGCCGCCCTCGACGGCCCGCGAGGCGAGCGAGCGCGGCCGCGCGGCGCACCAGACGCCGCCGGCCACGCCGAGCACGACCGCGAGCGTCACGCCGCCCGCGAGCAGGAGCAGGTCCGCCCAGAGCCCGTCGAGCCACATCTGCTTGGTCTCGGGGTCGAGCATCTCGAGGTGCACGAGATTGCGGTTGACGTCGTCCCAGGTCCCGGAGAGAGGCCCGAACCGCTCGGGCTGCAGCAGTCGCATGACCCCGAACGTCAGGAACGCGGCGGCCAGGAGCGTGCCCGCTCCCCACAGGATCCTCCGCGCAAGCCACCCCGCCACGGGGCGCCATCGTATGGACGCGACGGCGCCGGGTCAGCCGTTCGGCGCACCCGGCGGTCCGATGGTCACACGTGGGGAACCGGGCCGCTCACGACCCCACCGAGCGCACCCGCGGGTCCAACCGGGCGATCACCAGGTCCGCCAGCAGGCTGAGCGTGACGATCAGGACCGACGCCCAGAGCGCGATCGCCTGGAGCGTCGGGTAGTCGATCGTCGGCGGCCACCCGGGCGCCTGGCCGAGCGCGCGCCTGGTGTGCCGGAAGAAGCCGGGCACGGAGAAGACGTACTCGACCAGCACCATGTTCGTGACCATCAGCGGCGCGGACGCGCCGAACAGCGACGCCGCCGCGACGTAGGTGGGCGGCCCCGCGTGCCGGCGCACGACGAGCCGGTGCGGCAGGCCCTTCGCGCGGGCGGTGCGGACGTAGTCCTCGCCCAGCGCGTCGATGGCCAGCGCCAGCGTGAGCCGGAGGATCGCGGCGGCGAGCGGGGCCCCGACCAGCAGCCAGGGGAACAGCATCGAGCGCGCGAAGTCCCACGGGCTGTCGAGCGGCGGCGCGTAGGAGTGCGGATCGAAGAACCAGGGCAGCTCGAACAGTCCGAACGGCGGGGCGAACAGGAGCAGCAGGCCGAAGCCCATCACGTAGACCGGGGTGCACAGGAACACCATCGCGACGGCCTCCACCGCGTGCGAGGCACGCGAGCGCGGCCGCGCCGCGCACCACGTCCCGCCCGCCAGCCCGAGCACGACGGCCACGGCGACGCCGCCGACGAGCAGCAACACGTCCGCCCAGATGCCGTCGAGCCACATCCGCTTCAGCGGCGGGCAGCCCGCGAACATGCACGATCCCCCGAGGTCGAGGTGCAGCAGGGCCCGCCTCACGGCGCTCACCGTGCCGCCGACGACCGACTCGCCGGGGTAGAGCTCCGGCCGCAGGAGCCGGATCAGGCCGTACGCGAAGAAGGCGGTGAGCACCAGCGTGCCGACCGCCCACAGGAACCGCCGCAACAGCCAGCCGGCCACGGGTCGCCATCGTACGGGCGCCCGCGCCGCGGGATCAGCCCGCGGCGCACCGCGTGGTCCGATGGTCACACGGGGGGAACCGGACCCCGCAGGAACCAGCGCGCGAGCTCGAGGATCCGCTCGGTCGGGTAGCGATCGGGGTCGGCGAGCAGCAGCCGCGCCGCCTCGTCGGCCACCGCGCTGAGCAGGCGCGCGGCGAGCTCCGGGTCGGGCGTCGCCGACGGCTCGAGCGCCGCCGCGAGCTGGTCCACGACAGCCGACCGCCCGCGCGAGATGCGCTCGTGCAGCACCCGCGGCGCGCCCTCCTGGGGCATCAGCACCAGCCGCCACGTGGCGGGATCGGCGCGCACCGCCTCCAGGTAGCCGCCGAGCGCGCGGACCAGCCGGTCGGCCGGGTCCGGCTCTGCGAGCGCGGCGGGCAGCACATCGGCGAGCTGGCCGAGCGCCCGGGCGCCCTCGCGCTCGATCAGCGCCTCGAGCACGCCGGGCAGGTCGTGGAAGTGGCCGTAGACGATCGGGCGGCTAATGCCCGCCTCACGGGCGAGCCCTTCGATGGAGATCGCATGGAAGCCGTCCTCCGCCACGATCGCCTTCGCGACGTCGAGCAGCTGCTCCCGCCGCTCTCCCGCGGACATGCGTGCCGGTGTCCGTGTGGTCATCGTCACGGTCATGTTACAGAACTGTAAGTTACGGTAATGTAGGCGGTCATGACCGAGACCGATATCGCCATCGTCGGCTCCGGCTTCTCCGGCCTGGGCATGGCCATCAAGCTCAAGGAGGACGGCGTCGAGGACTTCGTGGTCCTCGAGCGCGACCAGCAGGTGGGCGGCACGTGGTGGGCCAACACGTATCCCGGCTGCGGCTGCGACGTGCCCTCGCACCTCTACTCGTTCTCGTTCGCGCCCAACCCGGACTGGACGCGCACCTACTCCAAGCAGCCCGAGATCGAGGCCTACCTGCAGCGCGTGGCCGACGACTTCGGCGTCCGCCGCCACATCCGCCTCGGCACGACCGTGACCGGCGCCCACTGGGACGACGACGCCCGGCGCTGGACCGTGGAGACCGACAAGGGCGACGTCAGCGCCCGCGTGCTCGTGTCGGCCGCCGGCGCGCTCTCGGAGCCGAGCACGCCCGACATCGAGGGCATCGACTCCTTCCAGGGCCACACCTTCCACTCCGCCCGCTGGGACCACGACTACGACCTGAAGGGCAAGCGGGTCGCGGTCATCGGCACCGGCGCCTCGGCGATCCAGTTCGTCCCCACGATCGCCCCCGACGTCGCGCAGATGCACGTCTTCCAGCGCACCGCGCCGTGGATCATGCCCCACTCCGACCGCCCGATCACGCTGCGCGAGCGGCGCCTGTACCGGCGCTTCCCGATCCTGCAGAAGCTCGTGCGCGGCGGCATCTACAGCGGCCGCGAGCTGCTGGTGCTCGGCTTCGTCAAGCAGCCGAAGCTGATGAAGGTCGTGGAGCGGATCGCGCGCAAGCACATGGCCCGCCAGATCTCCGACCCCGAGCTGCGCCGCAAGGTGGAGCCGGGCTACACGATCGGCTGCAAGCGGATCCTGCCCTCGAACAAGTGGTATCCGGCGCTCGGGCGCGACAACGTCGAGCTCGTCACCGACGGCATCGCCGAGGTCCGCGAGCACTCGGTCGTCACGAAGGCGGGCGAGGAGATCGAGGTCGACACGATCATCTTCGGCACCGGCTTCCACGTCACCGACATGCCGGTCGCCGAGTACGTCCGCGGCCGCGAGGGCCGCACGCTCAAGGACTGCTGGCAGGGCAGCCCGCGCGCCCACCTGGGCACCAACGTCCCCGGCTTCCCGAACCTGTTCATGCTGCTCGGCCCCAACACCGGGCTCGGGCACAGCTCGATGGTCTACATGGCCGAGTCCCAGATCGCCTACGCGATGGAGGCGCTGCGCGAGACGCGCCGCCGCGGCGCGCAGGTCTTCGAGGTCCGCCCCGAGGCCGTCGAGGGCTACAACCGGGCGATCGACGAGCGGATGAGCGACACCGTGTGGAGCACCGGCTGCAAGAGCTGGTACCTGGACGACACGGGGCGCAACTCGACGCTGTGGCCCGACTGGACGTTCGCCTTCCGCCGCCGCGCCTCGCGCTTCGACGCCTCGGAGTACGAGCTCGGCACCGCGGCCCCGAGCCGCGAGCCCGCTCCCGCCTAGCCGGCGCGGACCTTCGGGTCCAGCCAGGCCAGCGCGACGTCGACGACGAGGCTGGACACCGCGACCAGGAACGCGGCGGCGATCACCGTCCCCTGGATGACGGGGAAGTCGGCGTCGGCCATGCTGTTGCGGACGTTCTGGAACACGCCCGGGACGCTGAACGTCAGCTCCACGAGCACCAGGTTGGTGACCATCACCGGCACCGAGACGCCGGCGAGCGTGAACACCGGGGCGACCGCGGCCGGCACGGCGTGGCGGCGCAGCATGCGGCGGTGCGAGAGCCCCTTGGCGAGCGCCGTGCGGATGTACTCCTCGTGCAGCACCTCGCGCATCGAGCTGTTCATCATCCGCTGGCAGGCGGCCGCGAGCGGGAGCCCGAGCACGATCCACGGGACGATCAGCGCGCCGAGCCAGCGCACCGGGCTCTCCTCGAACGACACGTACTTGAGGGGGATCGACGCCGATGCCCGAGGCGGCGATCCCGGAGCCGAACCCGAGCAGGATCGAGAGCCCGACGACGTAGACGGGCGCGCACAGGAACACCATCGCCACGGTCTCGATCAACCGAGCCATGTGGCTCCGCGGGTGCGCACCGATGTACGCCCCGGCCGCCGTGCCGGTCACGATGCCGAACACGAGCCCGCCGGCCAGCAGCCACAGGTCGGCGACGATCCCCTCGCGCAGCATGCCGGCCACCGGCGGCCGGTTGTCCTCCCACGAGTTGCCGAGGTCGAAGTGCAGGAACGCGCGCTGGAGGTAGTCGCCGAGCTGCACGAACAGGTTGCGATCGTCGCCGGCGAAGAACTCGGGGCGCAGGAGCCGGAACACCAGCCAGGTGACCGCGGTGACCATCACCACGACCGCGACCACGGTCAGCACCTTGCCGATCACGAACTTCCCCATGCCGGCGGGCCAAATTAACAGCTAGCGGCGGCGCACCAGGCGGACGGTGCGGGTCGCGCGCACCTTGGCGCCCGCGCCGTCGCGGGCCGTCACGACGATCCGGACCCGCGCCGGGCGATGGCGGCGCAGGGCGGCACGCGCCCGGCCGCGCGCCGCGGCCGGCAGCGTGACGACGACCCGCCTGCCGGCCCGCGGGGCGGCGCGCAGCACGGTGGAGCGCCCGCGGGCGGCCAGCCCGGCGCGGGCGCTCAGCGTGCAGCGGCGCGAGCAGCGCGCGAGCACCGAGACCCGCCGCCCGAGCGCCTGCCTGCGGGCGCCCGACAGCCGCAGCCTGAGCGGCTCACTCGCCGGTGCGGAACCGGCGGCCTGCTCGCCCTTGACGGCGCCCTGCGGCCGCGGCGCGGCCGGCTCCCCCGGCGGCCGCTGGTCGAGGCGGACCGTCGTCTCGGCGCTGAGGCCGTCGGAGTCGGTGGCCGTCGAGCCGGATCGAGAGGCGCGCGGGGTACGGGTGGTCCGGAGCCTGGAAGGTCCCGCCCGCGACGCCCTCGCGCTGCTCGAGCGGGTGGACGTGGCAGCCGCCCGTGGACTCGATGCAGTGCTCGAGCGACATCACCCAGTCCAGGCGGTCCGGCGCCGACCGCGCCGTCCTCGTCGTCCGGCGCCGAGCCGCGGAAGGCGATCACGTCCCCTGCCGTCCAGCGCAGGCCGGCGGCGGGCGCCTCGATGACCGGCCGCGGCGACGTGTCGCCGGGCGAGACGGTCACCGCGTCGGTGTCGGAGGCGCCGTTCCCGTCGGAGGCCCGGACCGCGACGCGGACCTGCCCGCGGGCCGCGTAGGTGTGCGTGACCGCGACGCCGGTGGCGTCGTCGAACGCGCGGTCGCCGTCGAGGTCCCATGCGTAGGACAGCGCGTCGCCGTCAGGGTCGGCCGAGCCGGCGGCCGAGAGCGCGACCTGCAGCGGGAGCGGCCCCTCCGCCGGCACCGCCGACGCCCGCGCCACCGGCACCTGGTTGTCGGGCCGGTAGGCGATGCGGTGCAGCGAGCCGCGCTCCGGGTCGCGCGAGTCGAACAGCGTGTAGTAGAGGCTGCCGTCGACCCCCGCCTGCAGGTCGACCGGCCCGCCGTCGCCCTCCTCGCGGCGGGCGAACAGCTCCAGCGTGGCGGGGTCGGGGGCGCCGCCGGCGCCGGCGCGCACCGCGAACACGCAGCCCGCCGCGAAGTCGCCGAAGAACACCGCGCCGTCGTAGGCGGCCGGGAAGCCGGAGGGCGAGAACGCGACGCCCGCCACGGACGCGCCGCCGCGCAGGTCGCAACCGTCCTCGCCGGGGACGGAGGCTCACGTCGTGCGGATAGGCCAGCACCGGCGGCGTCACGTCGGAGGCGGGCAGCCCCACGCACACCGGGACGTGGGCGAAGGTCGCGGCCGTCGTCGGGCCCTCGAAGCACGGCCAGCCGAAGTTCTCCGCCGTGGCGTCGGTCGTGTCGGGGATGACGGTCGATCTCCTCCCAGATCGCGCAGCCGACCTCGCCGATCCAGAGCTCGTTCGTCCCAGGGCGGAACGCGAAGCGGAACGGGTTGCGCAGGCCGTAGGCGATGATGCGCCGCGCGTTCGGGTCGGCCGAGGCCGCGAACGGGTTCCCGGGGGCACCGAGCCCTGTGACCGGGTCGACGCGCACGATCGCGCCGTCGAGCCCGACCGGGTCGCCGGCCGTGCGCAGGTCCTGGGAGCGGATCGAGCCGCCTTCGAGGGGTGGGTCGCCGCACGGGTTCGGCGGCGCGGGGCCGCTGTCGGGGAGCTGGCCCCAGTCGGCGCGCCCGAAGTGCGCGGCGTCGCCGGCGCCCGCGTACAGCATCCCGTCGGGCCCGAACAGCACCGTCCCGATCGAGTGGCTCAGGTACTGCTGGCACCACTCGTCCTCGATCACGGGCTCGATCGGGCCCGCGACGCCGAGCTCGTCGATCCGCACGCGGACGAGCCGCGCCGACGCCGGGCAGCCCGCGTCGGCCAACCCGGGGCAGACGTCGTTCCACACCGGCGGCTCCTCGCCGATCCTCGCGTCGCGCGTGTAGAGCAGGTACAGGTACGGGCGGGTGGCGAACTGCGGGTCGAGCGCCATCCCGAGCATCCCGCGGTCCAGGTAGTCGAGCGTCTCCTCGCGCAGGTCGACCGCGAGCTGCGGGTCGGGGTCCTCGGCGCCGTCGTAGAGCATCACGGCGCCGTCCTTCCGGGCGACGAAGATGCGCCCGTCCGGGGGCGGCGCGACGCGGACCGCCGTCGGGCTCTGGAGCCCCTCGAGCACGGTCTCGTCCTGGAAGCCGGCCGCGACGGGGACGAGCGGCTCCGCGGCGCGCGCCGGCGCCGCCGCCAGCAGTGCGAGCGCGAGCGCGGCCCGCACGATGCTCGTCTTGCCCATGCACGCCGACCGTACCTGCGCGCGGGTCCGTGCGCTGACGGGCGACCGGATGCACAGCGAGCTTTCCCCACGCCCGTACGGGAGTGGGGTACCGTCGCCGGATGAAGCGTCTTCTCCCGCTCGCCGCCGTCGCCGTCCTCGGCATCGGCGCCACCGCGCTGGCCCAGAGCGGTGCGGACGACCCGTATCTCGCAGGCCGAGCCCGACGTGACGACGTCGCAGATGTTCCGGCTGCCCTCCTCAGCGCCGCGCTGCGACGACGCCCGCAGCGTCACCGTCCGGATCACGCCGCCCGTCGGGGCCGTGCTCGGGTCAGTGCGCGTACTCGTCAACAGCCGCCAGGCGGCCCGGCTGACCGGCGTGCCGCGCGCGGCCAGCGCCACCGTCCGCGTGCCGAAGTCCGGCGCGCGCGTGACCGTCGTCCGCGGAGACGCTCGGCGGCCAGCGGTTGCGCTCGAGCCGCGATCTACGCGGACTGCACCCACCCGCAGCAGACCAACCCGCCGGACAACTCCGTCGGCGTCGGCGAGGGCTAGGTCTCGGGGGCCTGCTCGGCCTCGCGCCGCGTCGGATGCGGCGCGGCCGGGCGGTCCGGGAGCGGCACGTCGGGCGTGCGCGCCACGGCGAGCGCGGTGACGACGAAGCGCCCGGCGGGCGGGAAGGGCCGGCCGTCGGTCGGCGGAGCCGTCGCGGTGCTCCTCGTAGAGGTCGAGCAGCTCGAGCACCGCGGCGAACACGTCCGCGTGCTCGGAGTCGTCGCCGACGGCGCAGGAGAGCCGCGCCAGGGCGATCGGCTCCGACGGGTCGGTGCGCGCGAACGCGCGCCCCATCGCGGCGACCAGGTGGGTGACGACGCGCTCGAGCAGCGGGTCGAGGGCGCGGGCGGCGCGCGGCGGCGGGCCGGCGTCCGCGCCCGGCTCGCCCGCCAGCAGCCGCTGCATCTGCTCCCCGGCGATCGAGCGCAGCGCCTCCGGGCCGAGCCCGGCCTGGGCGGCGCAGCGCAGCGCGAGCACCGCCGACATCACCGGGAGGCCGTACGGCGAGTCGCTCGCCCACACGATCTGCGCGGGCGGGGCGAGCGTGAACAGGGCGATCATGTCCGCCGGGTTCCACCACGCGGTGTCGATGAACAGGTTCGGGTGGTCGGGCATCACGCGCCACAGCCACGCCAGGTCGGAGATCGCCGCGTGGGCGAGGATCAACTTGGCGTCGGGGAACTCGCCGCTGAGGCGGACGGTGTGCTCGCCGAGCGCCGGGATGCCGCGGCCGGCGTGGATGAGCACGGGCACGCTGCGCTCGTGCGCGAGCGCGACGAGGTCGCGCACGCCGGGCACGTCGAGCCCGAACTGCTCGGCCCGGGGATGCAGCTTGATGCCGCGCGCGCCGGAGTCCAGCGCGCGGGTCGCCTCGGCCAGCGCCCCGTCGCGCGGGTCGACGCGGCAGTACGGCACGACGACGCCGTCGGACGCCGAAGCGGCGGCGATCGCGACGTCGTTGGCCTCGCGGTAGCCGCCGGGCTCGTGCATCGGGAACACGACGCCGCGCGCGTCCGCGCGGGCGAGCGCCGTCAGCAGCTGCTCGGGCGTCTGCGTGAAGCCGTCCGGGTCGTTCTGCCCGATGTGCGTGTGCGCGTCGTACAGCGAGAGGCCGCCGGCGTCCTCGGAGAGCCGGTCGAAGTACGGGCGGAGGATCCCATCCACGTCGAGCATCGCCGGGCAGGCTATAGCGGGCGCGCGGCTTGACCGATACTGGGCGCATGCACTTCCGGCACGAGCGCGTCCGCATCGAGACCCAGCGTCACGAGATCGAGGGGACGGTCCAGCTCCCCAACGAGGGCTTCCGCTCCCGCACCACAGACTTCCTCAACGCCCACGAGCGGGACTTCCTCGCGCTCACCGACGTCGAGCTGACATGGCTCGACGGGAACCGCGAGCCCGAGCGCCACGAGTATCTCGCGCTGGCCGTGCGCCACATCGTGCTCGTGCTCGAGCTGAAGACGCTCGGCGTCTTCGACGAGGGCGGCGCGCCGCCGAACCCGTACCCGATCGCCGTCTCCACGCCCCCGCCGCACTAAGCCGGGCGGCGCCGGTCAGGCCTCCTCGGTCGACTGGTCCATCACGTAGATGACGTTTCCGGACGGATCCTCGAACGTCGCCAGGAACCCGCCGGGGATCTCGTCCGGCTCGCTGCTCGCGCTCAGCGCGGCCGGTCGCTCCGCGAAGAACCGCTTCACGTCGTCGTGCACGAACACGGGGCCGAACGGACCGCCGCCTTCGGTCGCGTCGAGCATGAGCTGCACGTCGGTCCCCGGCATCTTGAGGCTCACCGTCGTCTCGCCCTCGCGCCACGCCTCCTCCCAGCCGAGCTCGTCGCGGTAGAGGGCCAGCGCCGCCGACAGGTCGCTCGTCGGGGCGTAGAGGAACTCCAGCTTCATCGCATCCTCCATAACGGGTTTACGTCTGAGCGTTGCTGCACTATACAGACGTGCGCGAATGGGTCCCGATCTCCACTTCGTCGAAGGGCCGGCTGGCGCTGCGGGCGCTCGAGGACTTCGGCGAGAAGGGCTTCGAGGCGGTGAACGTGGTCGACGTCGCGGCCGCGGCGGGGGTGACGACCGGCTCGCTCTACCACCACTTCGGCAGCAAGGTCGGGCTCTACACGTTCGTGCGCGCCGAGGCGGAGCGCCGCCTGCTGGACCGGATGGAAGGAGCGGCGGAGGCGACGCGGTCAGCGGACGAGCGGGCCGCCGCGGTGCGGGCCGCGCTGCTGGTCGGATTCGACTTCGCGACCGGCCACGGCTTCATGCGCCTGCTCGGCGAGCCCCATCCCGAGCGCCGTGACGACCCCGTCGCGGACATGCTCGCCGAGCTGTGCGACGGCGGCCGCACCCCGATCGCGCAGATGCTGGCGGGAGCCTGGCGGGCGGCCCTGGCCGCGGTCGCCGCGGGGACGCCGGTCGGGGCGGCGCGCGAGGCGCTCGCCGCGATCTCCGTCGACGAGGCGGTCCTGCGCGCTCGCTAGCGGCAGCGGAGAGGGAGGGATTCGAACCCTCGGACGAGGTTGACCCCCGTCACACGATTTCCAATCGTGCCCGTTCAGCCGCTCCGGCACCTCTCCGGGAAATCGGCGAGAAGGGTAACGCCTAGGCCCTGGGCCTAGATCTGCCAGGCCCCGTCGACCAGCACGGGAACGCGCTCGCCGTCGGCCTTGAGCCCGCTGACGAGCAGGTCCGGCCGGCCGATCATGAAGTCGATGTGGATCTGGCTCTCGTTGACCAGCGAGGACTGCTCGCCCTCGACGAGGAACGGGAACCCCTGGCCGAGCGCGATGTGGCTGGCGGCGTTCTCGTCGAGCAGGGTGTCGTAGAAGACGGTGTCGAGCTTGCCGATCCGCCCCTCGCCGTCCACGAGCGCGACCTCGCCGAGCCGGGCGGCGCCCTCGTCGCGGTCGACGATCGTGCGCATCGTGTCCTGCGCGGTGTCGGCGTCGACCTGCACGGCGCGGCCGCCCTCGAAGCGCACGCGCAGCCCGCGCACGACCGTGCCGTCGATCAGCACGAGCGGCTTCGTGGAGCTCACGTGGCCGTCGGCGCGCCGCGGGTCGGGCGTCGTGAACACCTCCTCGGTCGGGAGGTTGGGCATGTGCTCGATGCCGTCGACGGTGTCGAAGCGCGCGGCCTGCCACTCGGCGCCGGGGAGCAGCCCGATCGTGAGGTCGGTGCCCGGGCCCTCGTAGTGGAGCGCGTCGAAGCCGCACGCCGTCAGCCGCCCCGCGACGCCCACCAGCGTGTCGGCGCGCTCGCGCCAGGCGGCGATCGGGTCGGGCTCGTCGAGCCGCAGCACGTGCAGGATCTGCTCCTCGAGCTTGGCCAGCGCCGCGTCCTCGTCGAGGTCGGGGTGCACGAGCTTGGCCCACGCCGGCGTCGGGCACGGCACGATCGACCAGTTGGTCGTGCGGTCGTTGACGACCTTGCCCGCCTCCTTGACCGACGGTAGGCGGTCGCGGCCCGCCCGCACCGGGTCGAGGTCCTCGAGCAGCCCCGGCGCCGACGGCCCCGACAGCGCGATCCGCGCGGCGTGGTGCTCGCCCAGCGCGAGGATGCGCTCGCCGTACCACGGCGGCACGTAATCGAGCGTGTCGTCCGGTGCGTGCGCGATCCGCGCCCGCTTGATCCACGGGTCGAACCAGGCGACGTCCACGAACTTGGCCCCGTGCTCGTACGCGCTCTCGGCGATCGCGCGGACGAGGTACTCCTTCCCCGGCTCGCCGCCTATGGCGACGATCTGGCCGGGCTGCACGTTGGCGCCGAAGCCGATCGCCAGATCGGCCAGGCGCTTCGCTGTGGCATCGTCCATCGCGGGCGCAATCTACAGAGATGCGAGCCGCTCGCAGCAATCCCACAATTCGGCGCGTGCCGCCGGGGGGTCTTCTCCGGCCCCGATCCGGTAGTGCGTCGGGCGCTGCCGGCGGTCGTGCCAGAAGCGGCCGGTGGACTCCAGCGGCTCGGGCGCTCCGCCCAGCCAGACGATCGTGTCTGCGCCCTCCGCGGCGGTGCGGATGATCGGCTTCGTGAGCTTCGAGAAGCCGGGCAGGCTCGCCTGCAGACCGCCCGTGTCGGCCCAGCCCGGGTGCATCGAGTGCACCACGCCGGGCAGCCGCTCGGACCACAGCTCGGCGAGCACGACCTGTTGACGCTTGGTTCGCGCGTAGACCTTCGGCGGGCTGTACTCGAGCTGCTCGGACTGCGGGTCGCCGAGCGGGAGCGCCTGCGAGTACATGCCGCCCGACGAGACGACGATCGTGCGCGGCGGGCGCAGACGGTCGATCAGCACCCACGTCCCGACGACGTGGGTGGCGAACATCAGCTCGATGCCCTCGTCGGTGTGCGTGCGCTCTTCGGGCATCACACCCGCGTTGCAGACCAGCACGTCGACGGCGGGGAGCTCGACCGAGCGCAGCGCGGCGACGCTCGAGAGGTCGCAGACGACCGGTCGCACGCCGGCCGGGAGATCGGCGGCCCGCCGCTCGCTGCGGACCGCGCCGAACACGGTCGCGCCGAGCGCGGCGAACCCCTGGGCGGCGGCCAGGCCCAGGCCCGATGCGGCGCCGGTGACGAGCACGGCCTTGCCGTCCATGCGGGGCGGGTCGGCCGGCCAGCCGGGGAGCCGGCGCCGGAGCGCGAGGCCGAAGCGGCCGTAGCCGGGCGCGATCGTGCGGTCGAGGACGTCGTCGATCAATCGACCGGCGGCGTCCCGTAGGTGTGGAACGCCTCCACCGTCTTCACGCGCCATGCCTGCCCCAGCTTCCGCTCGTCCTCGTTCCACACGACCGTCGGCTGCTGGGGGTCGTAGACGAGGTAGCCGCCCGTCGTGACCTCGATCCGGTTGCCGCCCGGCTCGTAGCCGTACAGGAAGAACCCCTGCGCGACAGCGTGCTTGGAGGGCGCCGCCTCGATGTGCACGCCGTGCTCGAGGAACAGGTCGGCCGCGCGCAGGCACTCCTCGCGCGTGTCGACCCAGAAGGCGAGGTGATGGAGACGTCCATGCGCCTTGTACGCGTCAGACGTGTAGATCAGCTCATGCGCGGCGATCGACGCGCTCATCCACGCGCCCGACTCCGTCCCGTCGTTCAGCTCGACGCGCTCGTAGAGGCGGTAGCCGAGCGCGTCCACCGCGAACTCGCGGTTGGCGCGCACGTCGGCGGCGAGGACGTTGACGTGGTCCAGGCGCTTGACCGCCGCGCCGCGCCCGACGTAGCGCTGCGGCTGGTTCTTCAGCGACGGCTTCAGGTGCTCGGGCGCCTCGTAGCGCTCGACGTCGAAGTACAGCTCGAAGACGTGGCCGTCCGGATCGCGGAAGCGGTAGGAGCGGCCGCGGCCCCGGTCGCCGTCGGTCCAGCCCTCGCCGAGGCCCGTCGCCTCGACGGCGGCGACGCGCCGCTCCAGCGCCTCCTCGCTCCACGCGCGGAGCCCGAGCACGCCCATGCCCGAGGTCTCGGACTCGGTGAGCTTGAGCGAGTAGCGCTGGTAGTCGCCCCACCCGCGCAGGTAGACCGACGTCGCCGTCCTGGCCCTCGGCCTCCATGCCGAGGACGTCGACGAAGAACTCCAGCGACTCCTCGGCCTTCGGCGTGAACAGCTCGACGGGGCCGAGGTGGGCGATCTCGCTCATAGGCCCGCCTGCTCCCGCAGCCCGTCGATCTCCCACGACAGCTCGCCGGCCTGCAGCCGCCCGCGCTTGACGCGCTCCTTCTCCTCGCGGGCGAGCGAGGCCTCGAGCACCTCGTCCGCGCGCTCGGCGGCCACCACGCACGCGCCGTCGGCGTCGAGCACGACGATGTCGCCGGCGCGGATCTCCGCGCCGCCGACCGTGACCGGCTCGTCGATCGTCCCCACGACGTCCTTGGCGGCGCCGCGCACGCGGACCCAGCGCGTCCAGACGGGCAGGCCCAGCTCGCGCAGCTCCTCGACGTCGCGCACCGACGCGTCGACCAGCACCGCCGCCACGCCCTGCTGCTGGGCCTGGGTGGCGAGCAGGTCGCCGATCAGCGCCACCGGCGCCGGCTCGGGCATCGTGAGCACGAGCACGTCGCCGGGCTTCGCCGCGGCCATCGCAGCGTGCACCATCAGGTTGTCGTCCTGGCCGCAGCGCACGGGCCGCGCGGGTCCCGCGGCGCTCGTGCCCGGCAGCACCTGGACGAGGTCGGCGTCGATCAGGCCCTTGCGCCCCGACGCCTCGTAGACCGTCGCGACGCCCAGCCGCGCGAGCTCGTCCATCACAGCTCCTCCACCACCTGCGGGATCATGCGCTGGAACGCCTCGGCCTGCCGGACCTCCTGGATCCCCGACGCCCGCCGCGCGTGGTTGCCGCGATGGTCGGCGCGCTGGTCGTAGTAGGTCTGCAGGTACGCCTGCGCCTTCATCTCGGCCATCGCCGCGCGCTTGGCGTCCATCACCGCGGTGATGTCCACGAACGTGGTCGGCGTGAAGTTGCACAGCTCGGGCTGGTGGGGCTCGAACAGGAACAGCGCCGGCGGCCTGATCGTCTTGAACGCGCTGCTCACCCCGGCGCCGGCCGCGAGCGAGCGAGCGCGGTCCACCGCGCCGTAGGCCACCGGGTGGTCCGGGTTGAACGGGTCGGTGTCGGTGTGGGTGACGACGACCTCGGGCGCGAACTCGCGGATCGCGTCGGCGATGACCAGCAGCGCGTCGCCGTCGATCTGGAGCGGGTAGTCGCCGAGGTCCAGGCACTTGAACGTCGCGCCCAGATGGCCGGCCGCGCGCTCGGCCTCGCCGTGGCGGACCTCCTTGACGTTCTCGATCGTCTGGCCCTCCTCCTTCCACAGCTCGCCGGACTCGCCGCGCTCGCCGTAGGAGAGGGCGATCACCTCGGCGGTGCCGCCGGCCGCGGTGCACGTGG
This sequence comes from uncultured Solirubrobacteraceae bacterium, assembly GCA_963723395.1. Taxonomy (GTDB): domain Bacteria; phylum Actinomycetota; class Thermoleophilia; order Solirubrobacterales; family Solirubrobacteraceae; genus DATFQI01. The sequence goes on from CAVRQL010000024.1 coordinate 61,582, forward strand.
CGATCGCCCCGCCGGCGCGCCACACGAAGTCCGCGGAGTGCGCGCCGATGACCTGCAGCCGTCTAGCCATACGCGATCCGCCTCGAGTTCTCGACCGCCATCGTGCGCACCTCGTCCTCGCTGAAGCCGGCCTCGAGGAAGCGGTCGGCCATCAGGGCCATGCCGTCCTCGACCGGCGGGTTGAACTTCTGGCCCAGGTCGGTGGAGAACACCGTCCGCGCGGCGCCGACCGCGCGCGTGGCCTCGAACGAGCGCTCCCACGGCGCCTTGCCGGTGAACGTCGTCGTGAAGCAGCGCTCCATCACCGCGCCCTTGTCCGCCAGCGCCACCTGGTCGGCCGCGGAGATGTTCTGCGACGGGAACTCGGGGTGGGTGACGATCACCTGCTCGATGCCGGCGGCGACCGCCGCGTCGACGAGCGTGAAGATCTCGTCGCGCGAGAGGTGCCCCGTGCACAGCACCATGCCGTGGCGCGCGATCACCTCGAGCACCTCGTGCGCCTCGGGCAGCAGCGCGCCGCGCTCGTCGACGACCGGGACGGGCTCGCACGCGAGCCCCGCCTCGCGCAGCGAGAGCTCGAACTTCACCCACACCGGGACCTTGCCCTCGGGATCGGCTTGCAGGACCTCGTCCTGCTCGTTGACGCTGCTCACGGTCGGGAACCACACGACCCGCGCTCCCTCGCGCGCCGCGATCTCCACGGCCAGCGGGTTGAGCCCGCCGACGCTGCGGTTGAGCGTGATCGACCCGAGCACCGTCACGCCCTCGACCGCCTCCGCCACCACCTGGGCGCGCTCCGCGGTCGGGTTGTAGTGGGACTTCAGCCCGAAGCCCGCCTGCCCGGTCTCCAGGCAGCGGCGGGCCAGCGCCACGTCGGTGATGCGCCGGTCGACGAAGTCCGGCGCCACGTGGATGTGGTAGTCGACCGCGCCCCGTACGAGCTCGCGGGCGCGCTCCGACGGAACTGGATGCCCGTCGTCGCTCACCCCCAGACCTCGTCGGCGACCTCGACGATCAGCCGCAGCTTCGCGAGCTGGTCGTCGATCGTCAGCTTGTTGCCCTCCTCGGTGGAGGAGAAGCCGCACTGGCCGGAGATGCACAGCTGGTCGACGTCGACGTACTTCGACGCCTCCTCGATGCGGCGCTTGAGCGTGTCCTTGTCCTCGAGCTGCGCGCGCTTGGTCGTGACCAGCCCGAGCACGACCTGCTTGCCCTTGGGCACGAAGCGCAGCGGCTCGAACGTGCCGGAGCGCTCGTCGTCGTACTCGAGGAAGTAGCCGTCGACGTTGAGGTCGCCGAACAGCGCCTCGGCGACGAAGTCGTAGCCGCCCTCGGCCGCCCACATCGACTGGTTGTTGCCGCGGCAGAGGTGGGTGGTGATCGCGAGGTCGTCCGGCTTGCCGGCGAGCGCCTTGTTGATGTTCGCGATGTACTGCTCGTGCAGGTGGTCGGGATCGCCCCCGATCTCCTCGATGTGCTTGCGCTGCGCCGGATCGTTGATGTAGGCGAGGCTCGTGTCGTCGAGCTGGAGGTAGCGGCCGCCGAGCGCGTGGACGCGCTTGGCCTGCTCGGAGTAGGCGGCCGTCAGGTCGCCCCAGAACTCCTCCATGTCCGGATAGACGTCGTGGTCGATGGAGGAGTTGCCGCCGCGGTAGTGGACCATGCTCGGCGACGGGACCGTGAGCTTGGCGGTGACGCCGTCGCCGACCGTCTCGTTGAGGAAGGAGAACGCCTCGCCGAAGATCGGGCCGTCGCCGGGGAGCGCGACCTTGCCGTCGACGCGCATGGCGGGCGGCGCGTAGTCGTACTCGCCCTCCTCGTTGCGGAACTGCACGTGCAGGCTCTCGCCGGAGACCTGGCTGACGCCGTCGAGCGAGTAGATGAAGTCCATGTGCCACGACGTGCGGCGGAACTCGCCGTCGGTGGCGTCCTGGAGGCCGACGTCGCGCTGCTGCTGCACGACCTCGCGGATGCAATCGTCCTCGACGGCCTTCAGCTCGGCGTCGTCGATGGTGCCCGCCTTGTGGTCTGCACGCGCCTTCCGCAGGCGCTCCGGGCGGAGGAGGCTGCCGACGTGGTCGGCGCGGAACGGGGGCTTGTCTCGATGGGCCATATACAGATTGTTGACGATCTTGTTGGCATCATGCGTCGACATGCCCGGATACGAATCCCTGCGCGAGGCGATCGTCCGCGGCGAGTTCGGCGCGGGAGCGCGGCTCGTCGAAGCCGACGTGGGCGCGAGTTTCGCGATGTCACGGGGCGCGGTGCGCACGGCGCTCGTGCGGCTCGAGCAGGAGGGCCTGGTCGTCCGCGAGCCCAATCGCGGCGCCCGCGTCCGTCACATCGATGACGACGAAGCCGTCGAGATCCTGCAGGCCCGGGCGGCTTTGGAGGGCCTGGCCGCGCGCCAGGCGGCGGAGCGGATCGACGACCGCGGCGCCGAGCGGCTGCACGCGCTCCTGGCCCGTCACGGCGAGCTGGTGGCGGCGTGGCGACCTGCTCGCCGCCTCGGACGCCAACGCCGACCTGCACGCCGCGCTGCTGGAGCTGTCCTGCCACCGCACCGCGCAGGCGCTGATCCGCGGGCTGAAGTCGCAGACCGTGCGCTTCCAGTTCCGGACGATCCTCGTGCCCGGCCGGCCCGCGGCGTCGCACGCCGAGCACCGGGCGATCGTCGACGCCGTGGTGGAGGGTCGCGGCGAGGACGCCGAGCGCGCGATGCGCGCTCACCTGCTGAACGTCGCGCTCACGCTCCGCCCTTGAACGCCTCGGCCAGGCGCTCGGACACGACGGTCGGGTTGACCTTGCAGTCGAGCACCAGCGGCCCCTCGCCCGACCACGCGCCCACCGCCTCCGCGACCTGCGCCGTGTCGCGGATCGTCGCGGCCTCGGCGCCGAGCACGCGCGCGACGCCCGCGAAGTCGCGCTGGCCGAACTCGACGAGGTCCGTCGGCAGCCCCATCGGGCCGAAGTGGTGGACCTCGGCGCCGTAGGCGCCGTCGTCGAAGATCGCCACGCAGCACCCGCAGCCTCTGGGAGACCAGGCTGTCCAGCTCGCCGAGCGACATCATCGTGCCGCCGTCGCCGGAGAGCAGCAGCACCGGGCGGTCGGGGCGCGCGGTGGCGGCGCCGATCGCGACGCCGAGGCCGAGCCCGATCGACTGGAAGCCCTGCGCCGGCACGAACCCGTCGGCGTCCGGGACCGAGAGGAACGGCGTCGGGAACCAGTGGAAGTGGCCGCCGTCGTAGACGACGGTGCGCTCGGCCGGGAAGGCGGCGTCGAGCGCCACGCACAGCGAGCGCGGGTCGAGCAGCCCGTCGGCCTCGACCGGGTCGAACTCCTCCTTGCCGGTCACCTCGAGCCACGGCTCGCCGTGGTGGCCGCGCCGCGCGAGCTCGGCGTCGAGCGCCACCGCCACCTCGGCGGCGTCGCCGAGCAGATCGGGGCCGGCCTCGGGCCGGTCGTCGATCCTCACGACGTCGGCCTGCGCGACCAGGGTGCCGTGCATCGTCGTCCACTGGTTCAGGCTCGCGCCGAAGGCGAGGACCAGGTCGGCCTGCTTGACGGCGCGCTCGCACTCCTGCGAGGAGAAGCCGCCGCACACGCCGAGCGAGCGCGGGTTGCCCGCGAACAGCCCGTTGCCGACCAGCGACGTGGCGTACAGCGCGCCGATGCGCTCGCCCAGCGCCTCGAGCGGCTCGCGGGCGTGCGCGAGCACGGCTCCGCGGCCGGCGAGGATCACCGGGCGCTCCGCGCGCTCGACGAGGTCGGCGACCGCCGTGACGTCGGGCACCACGCGGCGGCACGTCGGCGAGCACGGGCGACGTCGCGGGTTCGCGCCTCCTCCTCCTGCAGGTCGATGGGCAGCCCGACGATGACCGGCCGCCGCTCGGCCAGCGCGCGCGCGGCGGCGCCGGCACACGTCGGCGCTCGCGCTCGCGCGTCGCGCAGCAGCACGGCGGCCGCCACGCGCGGCGAGCGTCGACGTCGAGGGTCTGGCTCACGTGCTTGCCGCGCGCGGTCTCGCCGGTCAGCACGAGCATCGGCGTGTGCTCGCGCACGGCGGCCGACAGCGGCGTGAGCGTGTTGGTCAGGCCCGGGCCCTGGTGCACCGTGACGACGCCGAGCCCGTGCGTGACCTGCGCGTACGCATCGGCGGCGCTGACCGCCGCCGACTCGTGGCGGACCCGCACGAGCTTCCCTCCGCAGCCGTCCACGTAGTGCTGGGCCAGCTTGAAGTTGCCGCTCCCGAGCAGCCCGAAGGCGGTCAGGTGGCCGAGGCCCGCGAGGGTCTCGGCCACCGCCTCGAAGACCTTCACTTCGTCGTCGCGCCTTCCCAGATCATGTCGTCGACGTCGAACGTGTCCTCGATCACGCCGTACTTCTGCGTGTAGCCGATGAGGTCGGTGAGCTGCTCCTTGTCGATCTCCTGCGGCCACAGCGGGAGGCGGATCTTCGGCACCACGTCCGGCGGGATCTTGGTGAACGTGGTGATCGACTTGCGCGCCGCCTCGGGGTTGTCCGTCGCGTACTTCAGGCCCTTGTTGATGGCCCGGGCGAAGCCCTCCACGACCTCCTTGTTCTCCCCGAGGTACTTGTCCGTCGTGGCGTAGGCGCCGTTGGGGAACAGCGGGCCCGAGCGACTGGTAGACGGGCAGCACCTCGTGCCCGCCGGCGCCGAGCACCTGGGTCAGGAACGGCTCGGGCGCCCAGATCGCGTCGACGCGGCCCTTCTCGAGCGCGGCCGGCATCTCGGGGAACGGGATCTCGATGAACTTGACGCTGTTCGGGTCGGCGCCCTCGGCCTCCATCGCCGCCTTGACCGTGACCTCGCCGACGCCGCGCAGCGCGTTGAGCGCGATCGTCTTGCCCTCCAGGTCCTTGGGCTCGCGGATGTCGGAGTCCTTGGCGGACATGATGATCTGCCATTCCTTCTCCGGCGACTCGGCGCCGTTGTCGGCGTTGGCGATCGCCTTGATCGGGAGGCCCTTGGCCTTGCCGACGATCACCGGCACCCAGCCGAGGAACGCGAACTGGTCCTCGCCGGAGACGAGGGCGGTGACGAGCTCGCTGCCGCCCTGCGCGAGCGCGGGCTCGATCTCGATGCCCTCCTCCTTGAAGAAGCCCTGGTCGCGGGCGATGTACAGCGGCGCCGCGTTGGCGATCGGCAGCACGCCGACCTTGACCTTGGTGACGCCGCCATCACCGCCTCCGGACGACGCCTCGTCGTCTCCCCCGCACCCTGCGACCAGCGCCGCGCACAGCAGCGCCACGATCCCGAGATGTCCCCGCACGCTCAGCTCCCTCCCTCGAACGGACCGCGCGCATGATGCCTTATCGTCAGACGATTAGGAGCTAGTCCTATGTTAGGATCAGACAGATGCAGACTACAGGACTCACCGCTCATCCGCGTCGGCGATGTCGAGCTGTGCGCCGAGACCTTCGGCGCGCCGGGGGATCCGCCGCTCCTGCTGATCGGCAACTCGATGCTCACGTGGCCGGACGGGCTGTGCGCGCGGCTGGCGGAGGGAGGGCGCTTCGTGGTGCGCTACGACCTCCGCGACACGGGGCGCTCCACGTTCGCCGACCCCGAGGCGCCGTCGTACTCGCTGCGCGACCTCGTCGCCGACGCCGCGGGGCTGCTCGACGCGCTCGGCATCCCGTCGGCCCACGTGGCCGGCTACGGGGTCGGCGGGTGGATCGCGCAGCTGCTCGCGCTCGACCACCCGGAGAAGGTCGCGTCGGTGACGCTGATCGCGACGCGGCCGACCGCCCCCGGGCGTGCCGACCCCGACCTGCCGGAGCACGCCGACGTGGTGATGCAGCAGGTGTTCGGCGCGCCCCAGCCCGATTGGGCCGACCGCGAGGCGGTCGTGGACGCGATGGCGTCCTCGGGGCGCGTGTTCGCCGGCGGCGAGCCCTACGACGAGATGGCGGCGCGCGAGCAGGCGGGGCGGATCTACGACCGGGCGGCGGCCGCCCACCCGGACGCCGACCCGGGCAAGCTCCAGCGCTCCAACCAGATCGGCGTGGCGTTCGCGGCGATGAAATCCGGGAAGCGCTGGCGCGAGCGGCTGGGTGAGATCGCGGTCCCGGCGCTGGTCGTGCACGGCGAGGACGACCCGTTCTTCCCGGTCGGCAACGGCGAGGCGCTCGCCCGGGAGATCCCGCACGCCGAGCTGCTCACCCTGCCCCGGACCGGCCAGGAGCTGCCGGCCCGGGTGTGGGACGAGGTCGCCGCCGCGATGCTGCGCGTCAGCTCGGGCGGTCGGGAATAGCCTGCAGCGTCCAGCCGTTGCCGTCGGGATCGGCGAAGTAGACGAACTCGCCCCACGGCTGGCGGTCGACCTCGCTGACCTCGATCCCGGCGCCGGCGAGCTGCTCGCGGGCGGCCTCGATGTCGTCGACGACCATCTGCATGCCCTTCACCGAGCCGGGCTCGGCGGGTGTGACGCCGTCGCCGATGCAGATCGAGCACGCCGATCCGGCGGGCGTGAGCTGCACGAAGCGCAGGTCGTCGGTGACGCGATGGTCGTGGTCGGCGTTGAAGCCGGCGCGGACGTAGAAGTCCTTGGCGCGGTCGACGTCGCTCACGGGGATGGCGACGAGCTCGAGCTTGAAGTCCATTGCCCGAGGCTACGCCGCCGCGGGCTCGCGGTCGAGCGCCGGCCACGAGCGCTCGATGTCGCGCAGCATCGCCGGGTACACGAGCACGTGCCGGAACGGCTTGATCGCGGCCATGTAGACCGACCCCTTCCGGCCGTTGGGCTTCACGAGGACCGCCATCTGGCCGCGGAAGCCGCCCTCGCCGTCCGGGACCCAGCCGACGTGCAGCACTCCGTGCATCGTCTCGTTGGCGACCTCCGCCGCCCACTCGTCCTCGGTCAGGTAGAGCGACTTGAAGGGGACTTCGCCGAGCTCCGGGCCAGACGGCGGCTCGCCCAGCCGGTCGCGCAGCGTCGGCACGCGGGTGCCGAGACCGGTCGACGGCTTGTCCCAGCCGAACAGCTCGCCCAGCTTCCAGCGCAGCGCGAACAGCGCGCGGACCGGGGCGGAAGAGCTCGCGCCGGGATCGCGCGACGCGATCAGCTCCACGAGGCGCGGGAAGTCGTCGGGACCGCCGGGCGTGGGGAGCGCCCAGACGTCCTCGAGCTGGAAGTCCGGCGCGATCTGATGGATCCGCCAGGGCCGGGCGAGGTGCTCTGAATCGGGAAGCCGCATGTCCGGAAGGTATCATACGTACATGCATGTATCTAAGAGGACGCAGGCCGAGCGCCGGGCGACGACGCGCGCCGCGCTGCTCGAGGCCGCGGCCAGGGGCTTGTCCCGCTACGGCTACGGCAACCTCGTCCTCGAGCAGGTCGCGAGCGAGGCGGGCTACACCCGCGGGGCCCTGTACCACCAGTTCAAGGGCAAGGAGGACCTCTCGCTGGCCGTCGTCGAGTGGGTGGCGGCCACGTGGGAGGAGGAGGTCGGCGGCCAGGCGAGGCTCGAGGCCGACCCGGCCGACGTCCTGATCGCGCTGGCCCGGGGGCACATCGTCTTCTGCCGCCGCGACATCGCCCGCTCGATCATGGCCCTGCGGGTCGAGTTCGCCGGCCGCGACCACCCCGTCGGGAGCCGGATCGAGACGATCGTCGGCGCCAACGCCAGGCGGTTCGCCAAGCTGATCGCCGCCGGTCGCCGCGACGGCTCGATCCCGCCGGGCCCGCCGGAGATCGAGCTCGCCTTCGCGGCCCTCGCCACGATCGAGGGGCTCGCGATCCAGCTGGCCGGCAGGACGCCGCACGACGAGGAGATCGCCGAGCGCGTCATGCGGGGCCTGCTCGGGCTCCCTGCCTGATTTGCGCTCATCCGGCGTAGCGCGTAGAAACACACGATGCGCCGAGTAGCCGTGCTCCTCGTCGCGCTCGCGGGCCTCGTGCCGAGCACCCCGGCGGCCGCCGCGGTGCGGACGGAGGCGCAGCTGCGCCGCGCCTGGGCCGACCCGCAGCGCACCCGGATCGACCTGGGGGCCGACATCACGCTGCGCGACTGCCTTCACCTCGAGCCGATCCGCGAATCGCCGTACCCGATCGTGCTCGACGGCCACGGCCACACGATCCGCCAGAGCTGCTTCGAGCGCCGCCTCCTGCGCCAGGACGGGACGGGCCACCTGGACCTCCGCGACCTGCGCCTGACCCGCGGCGGCTCCGACGGACCGGGAGCGGCGGTCACGACCCGCGGGGAGCTGACCCTTACCGACGGCACCGTCAACCAGAACCTCTCCGAGGAGCCGGGCGGCGGCCTCTTCTCGATGCGCCGCATCACCGTCCGCCGCTCCCACATCAACGGCAACCTGGCCAACGACGACGGCGGCGGCGTCTACGCCCGGCGCGGCGGCGTGCGGATCTACGACTCGGTGCTCAGCAACAACCTCGTCGACGGCTCGGGCGGGGCGGTCGGGTCCACCGGCGACATCCTCGTCGTCCGCTCGCAGGTCGACGGCAACGTCACGGACGGCGACGGTGGCGCGCTGTACGCCGACGAGGACGGCGACATCACCGTGATCGACTCACTGATCGACGGCAGCAACGCCGACGGGCCGGGAGGCGCGATCTTCACGCTCGACGGCGACGTCGCGGTGCTCGACTCCACGCTGATCGGCAACCGCGCCGACGACCGCGGCGGGGCGATCTCGGGCGAGGCGGACGTGCTCGTCGTCAACTCGACGATCGCCCGCAACCTGGCCGTGGCGCACGCGGGCGGTGGCGTCTGGGCGCGCGGCGACCTCGTGCTCGTGAACTCGACCGTGACCGACAACTACGCCGAGGGCGAGGGGGGCGGCGTGCTCGCCGCCGGCCGGACCACGCTGCTGTCGTCGACGGTCAGCGCCAACATCGCCTCGATCGCCGCGAACGTCGGCTCGGCGGGCGTCCTGCGGTCGTCCGGCTCGATCATCGGACCCGCGCAGGTGGACGAGACGACGGGCGACACGCGGCCCACGCGCCGCAGCTGCCGTGTCTACCGCACGGTCTCGGGCGGCCACAACTTCGTCACCGACGACTCCTGCGAGCTGCACCACGCGACCGACATCCTCGGCACCGACCCCCAGCTGCGGCGGCTCGAGGACGACCCGAAGGGCTTCGTCCTGACCCCGTTCGACTCGAGCCCGGTCCGGGGCCGCATCCCGGCGGCCGACTGCCTGCCGAAGCTCCCCGATCCGCTCCCCGCTGGCCAGCTGCTGAAGCCCTACGTCGACTGGGGCGCCGTGCTCTCGCGCGACGCCGTCGGCGCGGTTCGCGGCACGGACGGCGCCTGCGACATCGGCGCGGTCGAGTCGCCCCCGCCCCCGATCGAGCCACCCCCGGCGCCCGTACCGCCCCCGATCACCGGCGGCGGCGGTGCACCGCCCGCAGCCGTGGCGGCGTCCGCCCCGCCGGCCGCCGTCCGCCCGGGCGGCCTCACGGCGCTCTCGCGCCGGATCGACGCGCTCGACGCCGCGTCACGCCGCTTCGGCGAGCTGCTGCGGTGCACGACCGAGGTCCCCGTCGACCAGGCCGGCGACACCGCGCACCGCTGGGGCTTCCGCTACGACGAGCGCGACGGGACCGGGATCGACCACCGGCCCGCGCTGGTCCGCCACCGCGGCCGCGGGCGCCCCGACCTGCGCTTCCTGCGGCTGTCGCGCGCGAAGCGGTGCCTCAGCGCCGCGCCGGACCCGGAGGGCACGGCCCGTGCCGCCGGCGCGCGGCCGAGCCTGCGCGAGCTGCGCGCGACGGTCGCGCGGATCGAGCGGCGCACGAAGCGCTTCGACGCCTGGGAGTCGTGCCTGTCCTGGCTCCCGGTCACCGAGGCCGGCGACCGCAGCCAGGACCTCGGCTTCCTGCGCGGGAAGCGCCACGACACCGCCATCGACCTCGACACCAGCGAGTGGGACGACCCCGACTACCAGCTGATGGCGTTCGTCGGCCGCGACCGGCCGTTCCACGGGGAGTGCGACACCGAGCCGGGCGAGGGCTTCGACGGCCTGCCGGCGCGGGCGGCCGCGGCGGACGCGCTCGAGGAGGACGTCGAGGACCTGGTGGAGCCCGTCGGGGACATCACGCGCTTCGACGAGTGCCTGTACACCGTCGGCGCCCGCGACCGGGGCGGCTACGCGTTCCGGTCCCGCGCCGGGCCGGCGCGGACGCCGCCACGCCCTCTCGTTCGACCTCGGCCGCCGCCTGCCGCAGATGGACCTGATGGCCTTCCCGGGCGAGGAGCCGCCGCAGATCGAGTGCAACGAGGACGCCGGCGGCCAGGACACAGAGGAATAGGCGGAGGGGGAGGGATTCGAACCCTCGGTGCAGGGGTTACCCACACAACGGTTTTCGAGACCGCCCGATTCAACCACTCTCGCACCCCTCCGCGGATGCGCTCTGGGCGCGGCATGAAAGGGTACCCACCCGCCCATCGAGCCACTCAGCGCTTCGACGCGAAGAACGCCCGCAGCAGCGCGGCGCACTCGTCGGCGAGCAGCCCGCCGGTGACCTCCGGCCGGTGGTTGAGGCGCGGCTCGGCGAGGACGTCGAGCACGCTGCCGGCCGCTCCGGCCTTGGGATCCGCGGTGCCGTAGACCACGCGCGGGACGCGGCCGAGCACGATCGCCCCCGCGCACATCGCGCACGGCTCGAGCGTGACGTAGAGGACCGTGCCGAGCAGCCGCCACGAGCCGAGGGCGCGCGCGGCCTCGCGCAGGGCCAGCATCTCGGCGTGCGCGCTGGGGTCCTGGCGCAGCTCGCGCTCGTTGTGCCCGGCGCCGACGACCTCGCCGTCGTGGACCATCACCGCACCTACAGGAACGTCGTCGTGCTCGAGCGCGCGCTCGGCCTCGCGCAGGGCCAGCCTCATGAAGTACGCGTCGCGCTCCGTCAAACCGCGCGCCAGATTGTCAGTTCCGGCACGTAGGTGGGGCTATCGTGAAACTTCCGTGCGTCGATGATGTTGTACGGAAGCCCGATGCACGCTCGCCCTCTCCTCGCCACCGCCGTTCTCCTCGTCTCCGCGCTGGCGCTCCCGGCGGCGGCAGGCGCAGCCGAGTACGTCCCCGGCGAGGTCGTCGTGCGCTACGCCAAGGACGCCGACCGCGGCGACCGCGCGGCCGTCCAGCGCCAGACCGGCGTCGGCGCGCCCAAGGTGTTCGCGCCCCGCACCCGCGTGATGAAGATCCGCGACGGCCAGTCGGTCGCGGCGACGCTCGAGGAGCTGCGCGCCCGCCCCGAGGTCGCCACCGCCGCGCCGAACCCGATCGCGCGCCTCAGCGCCTTCGTCCCGCAGGACCCCGGCAACGCGGGCGTCCCGGGCGGCTGGCAGCAGCTGCAGTGGAACTTCGTCGGCCCGACGAGCGTCAACGCGCCCGACGCGTGGCAGCGCCTGATCGACGTGCGCCGCCCCGGCGGGCAGGGCGTGGTCGTCGCCGTGCTCGACACCGGCGTGGCCTACAGCAACAACGGCCGCTGTCCCGGCCGCGCCGCGCAGGCCTCCCGCGCCCGCGCCGCCAAGGTGACCTGCCGCCGCTCGCCCGACTTCCGCGACGGCGACTTCGTCCGCGGCCACGACTTCGTCGACGACGACTCGCGCCCCAACGACGAGAACGGCCACGGCACGCACGTGGCGAGCACGATCGGCGAGGGGACGGGCGACAACGTCGGCGTCACCGGCCTCGCCTACGGCGCGCGGATCATGCCGGTGCGCGTGCTCGACGGCCTCGGCGAGGGCGACAGCGTCGGCATCTCCGCCGGCATCCGCTACGCCGCCCGCCGCGGCGCCGACGTCATCAACCTCAGCTTCGAGTTCGGCACGCAGGTGCGGCGGAGCGAGATCCCGGACATCCTCTCGGCGCTGCGCTACGCCCGCCGCAAGGGGGCCGTCGTCGTCGGCGCCTCCGGCAACGGCGCCGCGCACAGCGTCGCCTATCCGGCGCGGGCCACCGACGTCCTGTCGGTCGGCGCCACCACCCAGCACGGCTGCGTGGCCGAGTACTCCAACAACGGCGCCAACCTCGACCTCGTGGCCCCTGGCGGCGGCGAGGACGCCGCCGTCGCCGGCGATCCCAACTGCCGGCCGGCCGAGCCCGCCGGCGGGAACATCTTCCAGATGACCTTCGACGGCTCGCCGCGCCGCTTCGGCCTGCCGAGCGAGTACATGGGGACCTCGATGGCCGCCCCGCACGTCTCGGCGGCCGCCGCGCTGGTGATCGCCTCGGGGATCATCGGCCCCAACCCCAGCCCGGCCGCCGTCGAGGCGCGGCTGAAGGGCACCGCGAGGGACTTCGGCCAGGCCGGGCCCGACTCGCGCTACGGCTCCGGGCTGCTCGACGCCTCCCGCGCCGTCTGGCCCTAGCGCTCAGCTCGTGCGGATGATCAGCACGGAGCAGGGCGCGTGGTGCGAGACCTTGTTCGGCACCGAGCCGAGCAGGAAGCGCTTCGCGCCCGTCATGCCCTTGTTGCCGACCACGATCAGGTCGGCCCCGCGCTCCTCCGCCACGTCGAGGATCGCGTCCGCCGGATCGCCCTCGCGGGCGTAGGGGGTGACCGCGACGCCTGCGGCCTCGATCGCCTCGCAGGCGTCACGCAGCGTCGTGCCGGCGTCCTCGCCCGGCGCGTACGCGCACACGAGCTCGATCGAGGCGCCGAGGGCGCTCGCCAGCTCGGTCGCCTCGCTCACCGCCTTGGCCGCCGTGTCCGACCCGTCTGTCCCCACCACGATCGTGCTGAACATGCGCAGTCGCGATCATACGAGCCGGTGATCGACCTCCACGCGCACATCCTCCCCGGGCTCGACGACGGCCCGCCCGACCTGGACGGCAGCGCCGAGATGGCCGCCGCGGCGGTCGCCAACGGGGTCGAGGTGATGGCCGCGACCTCGCACGTCAACCGCGGCTTCGCGCTCAGCGCGGAGGAGATCGGCGACGCCCGCGCGGAGGTCGCCGCGCGCCTGGAGGCCGACGGGATCCCGCTCCGCGTCGTCCAGGGCGGCGAGGTGGCGCTCACCCGCCTGCCCAGCCTCGACGACGCCGACCTGGACGCGTTCACCCTCGGCGACGGGCGCTGGGTCCTGCTCGAGTGCCCGCTCTCGCCCGGCGCGCCGCCGATGGACGACGCGGTCCGCGGCCTGCGCTCGCGCGGCTACGAGGTGCTGCTCGCCCATCCCGAGCGCTCGCCGGGGTTCATCCGCGACCACGACGCGCTGGAGCGCCTGCTCGCCCTCGGCGCGTTCGCGCAGGTCACGTCGAGCTCGTTCACGGGCGACTTCGGCGGCACCGTGAACCGCGCCGCCTTCGCGATGCTCGAGCGCGGCCTGCTGCACGTCCTCTCCTCCGACGCCCACAGCGCCCACCATCGCCCGCCCGAGCTGCGCAACGCGCTCACGGCGTTCGAGGAGCGCTACGACGACGCCGCGGAGCAGTTCGAGTGGATGACCGCCGCCGCCCCGCGGGCGATGCTGGCGGGCGAGGATCCGCCGCCGCGCCCGGGACCGCCCCGCCTCAAACCAGGCGGATGACCGCGATCACGGCGCTGATCACCACGCAGACGACGATCAGCGCCTGAACCCAGATCCAGAACGGGGACACGGCCCCAGACGTTAGACGGAGATCTGCTCCCGGCCCTGCGCGGTCACCGTCGTCACGGGCAGGCCGAGCCCCGCGGCCTTGTGCGGGAGGTCGAGGCGCATCCACCGCGAGACCCGCTTGGGCAGCGTCGAGAGGATGATCTCGTCGAACCCGCGGACGTTGACCGCGTCCTGGATCGCCGCCAGCGGCTCCGGGTCGCCGATGATCCCCTCCACGGGACCTCCGGCCGCCTCCTCGAGCAACGGCAGCGCGAGGTCCAGCGTCGCGTCGGCCTCGCTGTGGCCCTGATCCTCGGGGTCGACGATCCGGTGCAGCCCGCTGGCCGTGTTCGGCACCAGCAGCGTGAACGTGCATGGCCCGCGGGAGGCGCGGTCGCGGACCGCGTCGAGCAGCGCCGGCGTCGCGGCGGTGCGGTTGGCGACGACGAGGACCCGGACGGGCGTGGAGGACTCCATGCGGAACTCCCTTCGTGCGATGTGGCACGAAGCTTACGCGGGTCTGGCGTCCAGTTCCCACACGGCCGGGCCGAGGTCCTCGAAGGCCTGGACCATCGACGGGTCGAACTGCGTGCCGGCGCCCTTGCGGATCTCGGCGACGGCGTCGGCGACGCTCCAGGAGTCCTTGTACGGGCGCTCGTGGACGAGCACGTCGAAGACGTCGGCGACCGCCGCGATCCGCGCCACGGCCGGGATGTCCTCCCCCGCCAGCCCGTCGGGGTAGCCCTGCCCGTCCCAGCGCTCGTGGTGGTGGCGCACGATCCGCTCGGCCACCTCCAGCAGCTCCGAATCGCCGCCCGCCAGCACGCGCGCGCCGAGCAGCGAGTGGGTCTTGACGACCTCGAACTCCTCGTCGGACAGCCGCCCCGGCTTGAGCAGGATCGAGTCGGGGATGGCGATCTTGCCGATGTCGTGCAGCGGCGCGGCCTCGCGCACGAGCCACACCATGCGGTCGCCGATGCCGACGTTGGCCGCCAGCAGCGCAGCCATGTGGCCGACGCGCTGCGTGTGCTCGTGGGTGTTGTCGTCGCGGTACTCGGCGGCGAGCGCCAGCCGGCGCAGCCCGTCGAGCTGGGCGGCCTGCAGCTCGCGGCGGCGCGACACGGCCTGGGCGGCGATCACGGCCTCCTGCTCGCGGTTGCGGCCGCGCATGGTGTGCAGCTGGACGAGCGCACGCAGCCGCCGCGCGGCGATCGCGTCGAACGGCTCGCGCGGGCCGACGACCTCCAGCACCGGCACCACGGGAGGGCCCGGCCTCGAGCCCGAGCGGGTCCAGTCCGGCGCGCAGGACGCCCTCGCTCCCTCCGAGGGCGAGCACCGCGGCCGGCGGTTGACCCGCCGCTGACGCGGAGAGCACCGCCCCCGGCTCGGGGGCGCAGACCTCTGCCAGAGCGCCTTCCGCGGCCAAACCGGAGCGGGCGGCCTCCAGCGTCGCGGGGTCGCTGCCGGCGACCAGCACCCTCAGACCACTCAGGGCGTCCATAATCGGGGCATCATGGCGGACACGACCGACGACCCGCGCATCGGCAAGGTGATCGCGGGCTACCGGATCGAGGAGCGGGTGGGCCGCGGCGGCATGGGCGTCGTGTACCGCGCCGAGCACCTCAACCTCCGCCGGCGCGCCGCGATCAAGATCATCGCGCCCGACCTGGCCGAGTCGGAGGGCTTCCGCGAGCGCTTCACGCGCGAGGCGCGGATCGCCGCCGCGCTGCAGCACCCCAACATCGTCACCGTCTACGACGCCGGCGAGGTCGACGGGCTGCTCTACCTCGCGATGCAGTACATCGAGGGCTTCGACCTGTCGGCGATGCTGCGCAAGGAGGGCCGCCTGCGCCCCTATCGCGCCGTCGACGTGTGCCGCCAGGTGGCCGCCGCGCTCGACGCCGCCCACGCGATGGGGCTGATCCACCGCGACGTCAAGCCCGCCAACGTCCTGATCGAGGGCCGCACGGCGTTCCTGACCGACTTCGGGCTCACCAAGCGGCTCGACGGCACCCACACGGAGCTGACCCGCGCCGGCGACGTCGTCGGCACGATCCACTACGTCGCGCCGGAGCAGATCGAGGGCGGCAAGGTGAGCGCCCGCAGCGACGTGTACTCGCTCGGCTGCCTGCTCTACCACTGCCTCTCCGGCCAGGTGCCGTTCGCCCGCGACACCGACGTGGCGGTCATCTACGCGCACCTCTCCGAGGAGCCGCCGAAGCTCTCGGCGGTGCGCCCGGAACTGGCGGGCGGACTCGACGCGGTGATCGCGAAGGCGCTCGACAAGTCGCCGGACCGCCGCTTCCCCACCTGCGGGGACCTGATCAACGCCGCCCGCGCGGTGATCGACGCCGCGGGGCCGCTGTCGGAGACCTCGCCGCCGCGCACCCCGCGCGAGGCGAGCCCGTCGAGCGTGCAGCGCGACCGTTCGGAGGTCGGCTCGGCGATCGAGGGGATGAAGGACGCCGCGGCCGCCGCGCGGCGCCCGCGCGTGCTCCTCGGCGGGGTCGACGCGAACACGCGCGCCGTGGCGCGGATCGCGCTGGGCACCGCGGTCGACGTGATCGAGGCCAAGCGCGGCGGCGGGCTGGTGGAGCGCGCCCGCGAGTCCCGCCCCGACCTCGTGATCCTCGACTACGACGGCGTCGGCCAGCCGGCGGGCTCCGTGGTCGGCTCGCTGCGCGACGACGCCCTCACGCGCGACGCGAAGGTGCTGCTGCTCGTGGACTTCGCCCAGGCCAACGACCGCGACGTCGCGGCCGCGGGCGCCGACGAGCGCCTGGCGATGCCGTTCTCGCCGCTGCAGCTGCAGGTCAAGCTGCGCAAGCTGCTGGGGCCGGAAGCCGTCGGCGGCGGGTGAGCCCCGCCCTCGTGGCCGTCCTGGCGGGCGGCCGCAGCCGGCGCATGGGCGCCGCGAAGGCCGTCGTACCGTTCGGCGGGGAGCCGCTGATCGCGCGGCCGCTGGCCGCCGCCGCTGCCGCGGGGCTGGAGGCCGTCGTGGTGGCCAAGCCCTCCTCTGAGCTGCCGCCGCTCGACGTCCCGGTGTGGTTCGAGCCCGCCGAGCCGCGCCACCCGCTGGCCGGGCTCGTGCGCGCGCTGGAGGCGGGCCGGCCGGTGGTGGCCGTGGCCTGCGACATGCCGTTCGTGCCGCCCGAGCTGCTCGCCCACCTGGCCGCGCTGGACGGCGCCGCCGCGCCCCGCGGGGAGCCGTTCCCGGCGCGCTACGAGCCGTCCGCGCTGCCGGCGCTGCGCGAGGCGCTCGCCCGCGAGGCGCCGCTGCGAGCGACCCTGGAGGCGCTCGCCCCCGCCGAGGTGGACCTGCGGCCGTTCGGCGACCCCCGGCGGCTGACGCTCTCGATCAACACGCCGGAGGACCTTGCGGAGGCATCATCTAGCCTCCCGGCCCCATGACCGCCGAGCAGTTCATCGAGTCCTACGCGGCCGCCCTCGGGCTCCCGGCCCCGACCGGGGCGGAGTTCGAGGAGGTCCTCAAGCTGGCCTCGGTGGCCGCCCACGGATCAGAGCGCAAGGCCGCTCCCGTCGCGTGCTGGCTGGCCGCCAGGACCGAGCTCAGCCTGGACGAGGCGCTGGTCCTCGCCCAGGAGCTCACCGCGTGAGCGCTCCCGACGTCGCGATCGTCGGGGGCGGCATCGTCGGCTGCTCGCTGGCGGCGCTGCTCGCCGAGGGCGGCGCCGCGGTGCGGCTCTACGAGCGCGAGGCGATCGCCGCCGGCGCGTCGGGCCGCAACTCCGGCGTCCTCCAGCACCCGCTGGACGAGGTGCTGGTGCCGGTGCACGAGGCGTCGCTGGAGCTCTACCGCACGCTCGGCCACGGCTTCGAGTACCCGGAGGAGCCGACCGGCCTGCTGGTGCTCTCCGAGGACGCCGAGGCGCTCGAGGCCGTCCGCGCGGACATCGCCGCGCGCTTCGGCGAGCTCGAGCCGGAGTGGCTCGAGGGCGCGGCGCTGGCGGAGGCCGAGCCCGGCGTCGGCGACGGCCTGTACGGGTTCCGTCAGACCACCGGGCGCCCCGTCCCGCCCGCCGCCGCCTGCGAGGCGTGGGCGCGCCGGGCGCGCGAGGCGGGCGCCGACCTGCGCATCGGCGAGGCCGTCGAGGACATCGCCGCGCTGGACGCCGGCACGGTCGTGGTCGCGGCCGGCCCGTGGACCGGAGCGCTCGCTCGGGTCCCGGTCTCGCCGGTCTGGGGGGTGAACGTCGAGGTGCGCCTCGAGCGGCCGCCTGTCCACGTGCTCGAGGAGTCGGGGCTGGAGGACATCGCCGCCGAGCCGCCCGAGTCGCTGTTCAGCATCGTCACCGCCACGGGGGTGTCGGCCGCCGGGTCCACGTTCCTACGCGAGGAGCCCGATCCGCAGGCGTGGGCGCCGAGGCTGCTGGAGCAGGGCGCGCGCTTCCTGCCGGCGCTGCGCGGCGCGGAGTGGTCGGCCCGCGCGTGCGCGCGGCCGCAGTCGCCCGACGGGCGGCCGCTGCTGGGCGCGATCGCCGACGGGCTGCACGTGGCGTCGGGCCACGGGCCGTGGGGCATCTCGCTCGGCCCCGGGTCGGCGAAGCTGGTCGCCGAGGAGATCCTCGGCGGCGCGCCGATCCCGCCGGAGCTGGCGGCGAGCCGCTTCTAGCTGACGGACGCCGGAGTGACGTTCGTCACCGGCGTGGTGGTCGTCTTGTCCGTCTTGGTGGTGGTGTCGGTCTTCGTGTCGTCGTTGCGCTTGAGGCAGACGACGAGACGGTCCTTGCCGGTCCCGTAGACGTGGAACTCCTTGCCGTCGCGCTTGACCATCACGAAGGCCTGGCCGTGGCGCTTGTTCCCGCTCGTGTTGAGGTACATCCCGTTGCGGGGCCCGGCCGTGATGTCGGAGTACTTGTGGCCGTCGACGGCCTTGGTCTTCTCGCCCTTGGGCACCTTGGTGGAGTCGAGGATCTCGGCCCTCTCGGTGGCCTTGGTCGAAGAGGCCTTGGTCGTGGAGGCCTGGGCCAGCGCGCCGGCGAACGAGGCGCCGGTCGTGGCCTTCGAGGACGCGGGCGACTTGACGCTCGCGGTGGCGGCTGTGATGGGGTTCAGCGAGGAGACGGGCATCGGATGGCCTGGTGATCGGACGGGGGTTCGGGAGCTTTAGCTAGATCGCGAGGAACAGCCAGGTCTTCGGCCCGGTGTTGACGTCGGAGCCGGAGAAGTTGCAGATCCGCAGCGGGCAGCTTGTCGGCCACGGTCGGCGTCAGCGGCATCGCGATCAGGCCGGGCTCGAGGTCGCCGGGGGCGTTGAGCTGGATGCGGTCGCCCACGCCGATGCCGGAGATGTCCACGGCCGGCGGGTCGACGCAGGAGCCGTTGGTGATCGTGCCGGGCGAGAGCGTGAACGAGCCCGCGGCGCCGAGGTCGTTGGCGTTCAGCGCGCCGTCGGCCACTGAGCCGCTGTCGACGGCGCCGGCGGCGATCTTGCCGTTGGTCACCGAGTTGGCGTGCAGGTCGGCGGAGTCGATCGAGCCGTCGAGGACGGCGGCGCTGTTGACGGCGCCGTCGGCGATCTTGCCGGCGACGACCGCGGAGTCGGCCAGCTTCGGGCCGGTGACCGCGAGGTCGTCGAGGTCGGCGGTCTTGACGCCCAGCGACGCGATGTCGGCCGAGGTGACCGCGCCGTCGCGGATGTCCTCGGAGAGGATCGAGTTGTCGAGGATCTTGTCGGTGTCGACGCTGCCGTCGGCCATGATCGCGTTGTTGATCGCGTTGTCGGCGATGTCGGTCGTGGCGATCGACTTGTTGAGGATCTTCGACGAGTCGACGGCGTTGGTGGCGAGCTTGATCAGCGTCACGCCGCCGTCGTCGAGCTTGGCGGAGGTGACGGCCTGATCGGCGATCGCGTTGGTGCCGACGGCCGAGGCGCTGAGCGCGGTGGCGGTGACGGCGCCCGTGGCGAGCTTGGCGGCGGTGACGGCGGCGGCCGCGAGGTCGGCGGCGACGATCGCGCCGTCGGCGAGCTTGGCGGAGGTGACGGAGTCGGCGCCCAGATCGTTGGCGCCGATCGCGCCGTCCGCGACCTTGGCGGTGGTCACCGAGCTGTCGGCCAGGTCGGCGGTGCCGAGCGAGCCGTCGGCGATCTTGGCGGAGTTGACCGCGGAGTCGGCCACCTTGGCGGTGGTCACCGAGCCGTCGGCGAGCTTCAGCGTCGTGACGGCGGCGTCGGCCAGCTTGGCGGTCGAGACGGCCGTGTCGGCGATCTTCGTGAGCGTGATGGCGCCGTCGGCGATGGCCCCGTTGGTGACCGCGGCGACGCCGAGCTTGGCGGCGGTCACGGCGGCGTCGGCGAGCTTGGCGGTGGTGATCGCGGCGTTGCCGATCTTGGCCGTGGTGGCGGCGCCGTCGGCGAGCTTCTGCGTGGTGGCCGCGCCGTCGGCCAGCTTGCCGGTGGTGACGCCGGCGTCCGCGAGCTTCTCGGTCGTGGCGGCGCCGTCGGCGAGCTTCTGCGTGGTGGCCGCGCCGTCGGCGAGCTTCTGCGGTCGTGGCGGCGCCATCGGCCAGCTTCTCGGTCGTGGCGGCGCCGTCGTGGAGCTTCTCGGTGGTGACGGCCTGGTCGGCCACCTTCTCGGTCGTGGCGGCGCCGTCGGCCAGCTTCTCGGTCGTGGCCGCGCCGTCGGCGAGCTTCTCGGTGGTGACCGAGTCGTCGGCGAGCTTGGCGGTCGTCACCGCGAGGGCGGCGAGGTCGTCGGTGGTGACCGCGCCGTCGAGCAGCGCGGCGCTGCCGACCGCGCCGAGGGCGATGGCGGCGGTGGTCACGGAGGAGCCGCCCAGATCGGCGGCGCCGATCGAGCCGTTGCGCACCTTGGCGCCGTCGACGGAGTCGTTGGCCAGCGTGCGGCCGTCGACGGAGCCGTCGGAGAGCTTGCGGTTGTCCACGGAGCGGTCGGCGAGGTCGGCGTTGCCGACCGAGCCGTCCACGATCTGCTTGCTCTTCACGGGCCGGGCCTTCTTGGCGGCCTTGTCGGCGCGCTCGGCGATGTGGAGCGCCCGGCGCGCGATGCGCAGGACGTCGGCGCCCTTGGCCGAGGCGACGGTCGGCAGGACGAAGGCCAGCAGGACGCCGGTGATGAGCAGCACGAGTCGAGTCCGGGACATGATGGCCTGGGAAATCGACCATCTGTCCGAATGCTTGAGCCAGGCTCTAGAAGGTGCTCAACAGCAGCGCGAGCGTGAACCCGAGCGTCGTCACGACCCCGGTGAAGCTCGAGCGGTTCTCCGCGTCGAAGGCCTCGGGGACCATCGTGTCGGCCAGCATCGTGAGGATCGCGCCCGCGGCGAAGGACTGGATGGTCGCCGTCGTGTCCGGCGAGGCGTCGCCCAGCGCGGCGTAGCCGACCGCCGAGGCGAGCGTCGAGACCAGCGCCACGGCCGCCCACAGCAGCAGGATCCGCCGCGGCGACATCGTCTCGCGCAGCCCGGTCGCAGCGGACAGCGACTCGGGCACGTTGGAGAGGAACACCGCCGCCACCACGGCCACGCTCACGCCCTCCCCCTCGAGCAGCGACAGCCCGATGACGACCGACTCGGGGATGCCGTCGAGCACCGCCCCGAGCACGATCCCCGGCGCCGCGCCCGACGCGCCGGGGCCCTTGCGAGCGCTTGCGGTCCTTCCCGCCCATCCGGTCGAGCGCCCGGTCGCCGAGGAAGAACGTCAGCGACCCGAGCGCGAGGCCGATCACCGTCGCGTCGCGCCCGCCCGTCTTCAGCGACTCCACGGTCAGCTCGAAGGCCAGCGCGCTGATCAGCACGCCCGCGCCGAACGCCATCACCAGGCCGATCACGCGCCGCGACACGTCCAGCTTGATCCCCACGACCGCGCCGACGATCAGCGCGAACCCGCCCACGAACCCCCAGAACGCCGCCTCCAGCATGGTCGGCGAGGCTACTCTCACCGCATGCGCTGGCTGGTCGACGCATCGAACGTCATCGGCTCGGTGCCGGACGGCTGGTGGAAGGACCGCGAGGGCGCGGCGCGGCGGCTGATCGAGCACCTCGAGCGGTTCGCCGAGACCACCGGCGATCCCGTCACCGTCGTCCTGGACGCCGGGCCGGCCGAGCTCGCCGGCACGCAGGGCGGCCTCGCGGTCGTGCTGGCGCGCCGCCGCGGGCGCGACGCCGCCGACGACGAGATCGTCCGGCTGCTCGAGGCCCACGAGGCGCCGGGCGAGGTCACGGTCGCGACCTCCGACGCCAACCTCGCCGACCGCGTGCGGGCGCTCGGCGCCCAGGTCGAGGGCGCCAAGACGTTCCGGGGGCGGCTCGAAGCGTGAGCGATCTCACGATCGACCAGCTGGCCCAGCGCACCGGCATGACGGTGCGCAACCTGCGCGCGCACCAGTCGCGCGGCCTGCTGCCGCCGCCCGAGGTGCGCGGACGCACGGGCTACTACGGGCCCGAGCACGTCGCCCGCATCGAGCTGATCCGCGAGCTCCAGGACGACGGGCTCAACCTCGATCTGATCCGCCGGCTGCTCGACAACGCGGGCTCCAGCGCCGCCGCGCTGCGCTTCACACGCGCGCTGCGCGCCCCCTACGCCGACGAGGAGCCGCAGGTCGTCACGGCGGAGGACCTGGCCGAGCGCTGGGGCACCAACGACCCGAAGCTGGCGCGCCGCTCCGAGCAGCTGGGCCTGATGCGCCCGCTCGGCGACGGCACCTACGAGGAGCTCTCGCCGACGCTCGCGCGCGTGAGCGCCGAGCTGGCCGAGCTCGGGATCTCCGCCCAGCAGGCGCTCGAGGTCGCCGGCGCGCTGCGCAAGCACGCCGACGCCGTCGCCCGGGCGTACATGCGCCTGTTCGTGGAGGCCGTGTGGAAGCCGTTCGAGGCGGCGGGCCGCCCCGAGGAGCGCTGGACGGAGGTCTCCGACGCCCTGGAACGCCTGCATCCACTGGCCTCGGAGTCCCTGCAGGCCATGTTCGCGATGGCCATGGATACGGCCACGGAGCGCACGTTCGGGCGCCAGCTCGAGCGGCTGCCGGAACGCCGGAAGCGGTAACACGCGCCATCGATCGGTGTACCTCGGATCCATGACAGGCTTGACCACGCGCGAGCTCACGCTCCACGGGCACCGCGTCAGCTACCGCACCGGCGGCGAAGGACCGCTCCTGGTCCTGATCCACGGCATCACCAGCTCGTCCGCGAGCTGGGAGCCGGTGCTGCCGCTGCTCGCCGAGCGCTTCGAGATCCTCGCACCCGACCTGCTCGGCCACGGCCAGTCCGACAAGCCCGCCGGCGACTACTCGCTCGGCTCGCACGCCTGCCTGGTGCGCGACATGATGCTGATGCTCGGCTACGACTCGGGCACCATCGTCGGCCACTCGCTCGGCGGCGGCATCGCCATGCAGCTCGCGTACCAGTTCCCCGAGCTGGTCGACCGCCTCGCGCTGGTCTCCAGCGGCGGCCTCGGCCGCGAGGTGAGCATCTTCCTGCGCGCCGTGACGCTGCCCGGCGCCGAGCTCGTGCTCCCGCTCGTCGCCTCTCGACCGGTGGTCGACGTGGGCACCGCGATCGGCCGCGCCCTCGGCGTCCTGAAGCTGCGCGCGAGCGCGGACCTGGCCGAGATCGCCCGCGGCATCGCCTCGCTCAACGAGGTCGGCGCCCGCCGCGCCTTCGTGCACACGGCCCGCGCGGTGATCGACCCCGGCGGCCAGCGCGTGGACGCCCGCGACCGCCTCTACCTCTCGAGCCGCATGCCCTCGCTGCTCGTGTGGGGCGCCAACGACCCGATCATCCCCGCCGCCCACGGCGTGCGCGCGAGCGAGCTGATGCCCGGGAGCCGGCTCGAGCTGTTCGAGCAGGCCGGGCACTTCCCGCACCTCGACGACCCGATCCGCTTCAGCGCCACGCTGGGCGCCTTCGTCCGCGACACCGAGGCCGCCGGCATCGGCCTCGACGACGCGCGCGAGCTGATGCAGGCCCGCGCCGCGTAGATTTACCGCGATGGACCTCTGGGAGGCGGTCGCGCTGCTCGGCGCCGGCCTGGCCGCGGGCGCGATCAACGCGGTGGTGGGATCCGGGACGCTGGTGACGTTCCCGACGCTGCTCGCGTTCGGCTACCCGCCGGTGCTCGCCAACGTGACCAACAACATCGGCGTGCTGCCCGGCTCGGTCACCGGCGCGTGGGCCTACCGGCGCGAGCTGGCGGGCCAGAAGTCGCGCGTGATGCGACTGGCGGGCGCGTCGGTGACCGGCGGCATCGTCGGCGCGGTCCTGCTCCTGCAGCTGCCGGAGTCCGCCTTCGAGGCGATCGTGCCGGTGCTGATCCTGCTCGCCGTGGTGCTGGTGATCCTGCAGCCGCGGCTCAGCAAGCTGGTGGCCAAGCGCGAGCACGCGCCGGCGCACGGCGGGCCCGCCGCGGTCGTCGTGACCGGGCTCTGCGGCGTCTACGGCGGCTACTTCGGCGCGGCCCAGGGCGTGCTGCTGATGGCGTTCCTGGGGATCCTGATCGACGAGACGATGCAGCGGCTCAACGCGGTCAAGAACATCCTGGCCGGGCTGGTGAACTTCGTCGCCGCGATCGTGTTCGTGCTCGTCAGCGAGGTCGCCTGGGACGCCGCGGCGATCATCGCCGTCGGATCCACGATCGGCGGCCAGGTCGGCGGCATGTACGGGCGCAGGCTCCCGCCGACCGTGCTGCGCGGCGTGATCGTCGTGGTCGGCACGGTCGCCGCCGTCCGGCTGCTCCTCACCTGACCGTCAGCCGCGCGCCGCGGAACAGCTCCGGGGTGCCCTTGAGCACGTCCAGCCGCGGGTCGGGCACGTCGAGCACCCGCTCGACGGCCAGCGCCCGCAGCGGCGCGAGCCGCGCGTCCTCGAGCACCTCGCCGATCGCGCGGCGGTCGCCGCCGGTGACCAGCGCGTCGAGCCGGTGCGCGAGCAGGATGCGGGCGGCGGTGTCGGCCGCCTGCTCGAGCGCGAGCCGCGCCTGTCCGGCGCGCCGGCGCTCGAACCGCCGCGCGCTCGAGCCGCCCTTGCGATGGCGCCCGTGCACGAGCCGGCTGCCGACCTTGGAGTCGACCAGCCGCGGCGCCCTCGAAGACGCCGGACGCGTGCCCGCCGAGCCGCACCAGCAGCACGCCCACCGTCCGCTCGCGCGACACGTGCTCGAGCAGCGGCCCGATCTCGAGCCCTTCGTGCTCCGCCGGCGCGAGCCCGCCGATCACGGGCTCGACCTCCAGCGCGTCGTCGATCAGCACCCGGCCCGGCTCGTAGACGGTCCGCGCGACCTCGCCGCGCTGCGCGGCCCAGCGCTCCAGCCAGCGCCCGAGCCGCTCCGCGGGGACGTCGTAGCGCTCTACTCGTCCTGCTCCTCGAGCTCGCGCTTGAGCACCTTGCCGGCGGCGTTGCGCGGGAGCTCGTCGACGAACTCGACCTGCTGCGGGACCTTGTAGCCGGCGAGGTTGTCCTTGACGTGCTTCTTGATCGCCTTCTCGTCGACGGCCGCCCTTCTTGACCACGTAGCGCCTTCAGCGCCTGGCCCCACTTCTCGTCGTCGACGCCGACCACGGCCGCCTCGACGACCTTGGGGTGCTTGGCCAGCGTCTCCTCGACCTCCTGCGGGAACACGTTCTCGCCGCCGGAGACGATCATGTCGTCGTCGCGGCCCTCGACGAACAGGCGGCCCTCCTCGTCGAGGTAGCCGACGTCGCCCGTGGCCATCATCCCGTCGACCATGTCCTTCGAGCCGCCGCCGGTGTAGCCCTCGAAGAGCATCGAGTTCTTGACGAAGATGCGGCCGGTCTCGCCCTCGCGGACGGGGCGGTCGTCGTCGCCGAGGATCGCCACCTCGGTGCCGCGCGGCGGGCGCCCGGCGGTGCCCGGCGCGTCGAGCAGGTCCTTGGGGCCGGCGATCGCCACCCAGGCGACCTCGGTGGAGCCGTAGAGGTTGTAGAGGACGTCGCCGAACTCGTCCATGAAGCGCTTCGCGAGGTCGCCGGACAGGGCCGAGCCGCTCACCGGCACCGTGCGCAGCGAGTCGGTGTCGTAGCCGCGGCGGGTCTCGTCGTCGAGCTCGAGGATGCGCTGGAGCATGACGGGGACCATCGGCGCGCTGTCGATCTGCTCGCGCTCGATCGTCTGCAGGACGTTCTCGGGATCGAACTTCCGGCGCAGGACGATGGTGCTGGCGGTGAGCATCGCCAGCGCGAAGTGCGCGAAGCCCCACTGGTGGAACAGCGGCGGCGCGACCAGCACCTTCTCGCGGCCCCGCAGCGGGATCGAGGAGAGGATCGCCACCGCGGCGCCGATGCCCGGCGAGCCGCGCGAGGCGCCCTTCGGCGTGCCGGTCGTGCCCGAGGTGAGGATCGTCTGGCGGCCCTCGGCCTCCGGCGGCAGCGGCGTGCTCGGGTCGCCGCCCTCGATCAGGTCCTCGATCCGCGGGTCCTTGTTGTCCTCGTGCTCCTCGTCGGCCCACGCGACGAAGCCCTTGCGGCGGTACAGCGCGTCCTTGAGGAGCTCGGCGAACTCGGCGTCGTAGATGATCGCCCGCGGCTTCTCGCGCTTGACGACCTCGGTCAGCTGCGGGCCGGCGAACGCGGTGTTGAGCAGCATCGCGTTGGCGCCGAGCTTGGAGAGCGCGACCAGCGCGTCGACGAACCCGCGGTGGTTGCGGCACATGACGCCCACCCCGTCGCCCTCGAGCACGCCGGCGTCCGACAGCGCGTTGGCGAGCCGGCTCGAGCGCTCGTCGACCTCGCGGAAGGTGAGGGCGCCGCGCTCGTCGACGACGGCCTCGGCGTCCGGGTACAGCGCGGCGGCCGCGGCGTAGCCGCCGGCGGGCGTGAACCCCCAGCGCTGGACGGCGGCCAGCGCGCGCGGAGGGCGGTCGGGCCGCACCGGGCGCACGAGCCGGGCGCGGCTGAACACGTTCGCCACCGCCAGGCCCTCGCCGACCAGGTTCGCCCCGGAGGCGAGCAGGTCCAGCGGCCGCAGTCCTCCTGCATCGTCCGTCATCGCTCCGTGGCAAGTACCCGAACGCGCCCGCGCCACACCCGGCGGCTTAGAGTGCGCCGGTCGTGAGCTCGCGCCCGACCGCCGCCGACGCGTACGCGCTGGCCAAGCGCCGCTTCCTCGGATCCGAGCGCGTCGACATGAGCGCGATGGCGATGGAGCTGGGCGTCAACCGGGTGACGCTGTACCGCTGGGTCGGCTCGCGCGAGCAGCTGCTCGTGGAGCTGGTCTGGTCGCTCGCCGAGCGCACGCTGCGCGACGTCGAGGCCGGAGCCGACCGAGCAGGGCTCCGAGCGCGTGGTCGCCGTCGTCACGCGCTTCCTCGAGGCGGTGATCGCCAACGCAGGGCATGCAGCGCTGGGTGGCCGACGAGGGCGAGCTCGCGATGCGGCTGCTGACGCGCCACGACAAGGGCTTCCAGCCGCGGCTGATCGACTGGATGCTCGGGCTCCTGCGCTCGGCCGAGCTGGACCTCCCGGTCGACGACCGCGAGGTCGCCTACGTGATCGTGCGGCTGATCGAGTCCTACACGTACCTGGACCTGATCCTCGGCGAGCGGCCCGACGCGCGGCGCGCCGAGCCGATCCTCAGATTGCTGTTGCGCTGAACGTGGTACGTGAACGTTCATGAAAGCAACGGTGACCGGCGCGACCGGATTCCTCGGCGGCCACGTCACCAGGCTGCTCGCGGAGCGCGGCGACGAGGTCCGCGTGACGTACCGCAACCCCGACAGGCTCAAGCACCTCAAGGGGATCGACTTCAAGCGCGCGAAGGCCGACGTCCTGGACTTCAAGGCGATGCGCCGCGCGATGAAGGGCTCCGACGTCCTGTTCCACACGGTCGGCTTCGTCGGCTCCAACCCGGCGGAGCTGGTGTGGCGGATGAACGCCCACGCGCCGGTCGTGGCGGTCGAGGCGGCCGCCGCGGAGGGGCTGAAGCGCGTCGTGCTCACCTCGACGATCTCCGCCATCGGCCCGACCACCAACGGGCGCCCCGCGAACGAGCAGACCGAGTACCCGCGCGACTGGCTGGGCCTCGCCTACCCGGACTCCAAGCACGAGGGCGAGCTGGCGGCGATCGAGGCCGGCGACCGCCACGGGATCGAGGTCGTGGTCGTCAACCCGGCCTACCTGCTCGGCGTGCCGGTCGACCGCGACCAGCCGGGCGAGACCTCGACGCGCACGGTCGGCAACTACCTGCGCTGCCGCCTCCCGGGCGTGATCGACGCCCCGATGAACTTCGCCGACGTCGTCGACGCCGCGCAGGGCCACCTGCTGGCCGCCGACAAGGGCGTCAGCGGCGAGCGCTACATCCTCGGCGGCGAGAACCTGAGCTGGCCGGAGCTGATCGACCACGTGGCCGCCGTGTCCGGCATCAACTGCCCCGTGATGGTGATGCCCCCGCAGACCGCCCGGGTGGCGCAGATCCGCGAGGCGATGAAGCTCCCGTCGGCGCTGCCGGCCGAGGGCTTCGGGCTGATGTCCAAGGACTGGCGCTTCTCCTCCGAGAAGGCCAAGCGCGAGCTGGGCTACACGACGCGGCCGATCGACGAGACGATCGCCGACGACCGTCGAGTGGTACCTCGAGCTGATCGCCGCCGGCGCGTTCGCGCGACGAGACCGCGCTCCGGCATGTCGACGATCGCCCGCGGTCTCTCCACCGCCAACTCGTTCGGGCTGCTGCACCCGATCCGCATCGGGCAGCGCGTCGTCGGGCTTCAAGGTCCTGGCGGGCATCTAGTGCCGCTGCCGCCGCCCGGCGAGGACACCACCTGCCTGATCACCGGCGCCTCGTCGGGGATCGGCGCGGAGCTGGCGCGCGGGCTCGCCTCGCGCGGGCTGCGGCGTGACGCTCGTCGCGCGCCGGCGCCCGCAGCTCGAGGAGCTGGCGGCCGAGATCGAGGACGCGCTACGGCGTGCGCGCCGAGGTGATCGCCTGCGACGTCGCCAACCCGCGCAGCCGCGCGCGCATGTTCGGCGAGCTCGAGCAAGCGCGACCTGACCGTCGAGGTGCTGGTCAACAACGCCGGCTTCGGCAGCGGCGGGCGCTTCACCGAGCTCGACGCCGCCAAGGAGGCGTCGATGGTCGCCACCAACTGCGAGGCGGTCGTCGCCCTCACCGGCCACTTCCTGCCGGAGATGGCCGAGCGCGGGCGCGGCGCGGTGCTCAACCTCGCGTCGCTGATCGCCTTCCAGCCCGTGCCCTTCCAGGCCACCTACGGCGCCACGAAGGCGTTCGTGCTCTCGTTCACCGACGCGCTGCACGAGGAGATGCGCGGCACCGGCGTGACGGTGACCGCCGTCTGCCCGGGCCCGGTGCACACCGAGTTCGGCGAGGCGGGCGGCTTCGGCGGCGCCGACGAGAAGATCCCCGAGCCGCTGTGGCTCGACGCCGAGCGGGTGGCGCGCGACGCGCTGAAGGCGGTCGAGCGCGGCGACCGCGTCACGGTCCCCGGCGCCGGGAACCAGATCGCCGCGCTGTGGGGGCAGCACATGCCCCGCTCGATCCTGCTGCCGCTCGTGCGGCGCCTCTGGCCGGTCAGCTAGGCCGGTTCCTGCCCAGGAGGTCGTGGGCGTTGACCCACTCCTCCGCCACGATCGCCGAGCCCAGCGACAGCTCGCCGCACAGCACGGTGGCCGCCACGATCTCGGTGAACGTGCGCACCTTGTCCTTGCCGTAGCAGCCGAGCATCTCCAGGCACTCGCGCTGCGTGGCGAGGCCGGTGCCGCCGCCGTAGGTCGCGACGATCAGCGACGGGATCGTGACCGAGTAGTAGTAGTCGCCGTTCTCGCGCAGCTCGGCGTACACGAACGCGGCGGAGGACTCCGCGACGTTGGCGACGTCCTGCCCGGTGGCGATGAACATCGCGGTGATGCCGTTGGCCGAGTGGGCGCCGTTGTTGTTGACGCCGGACATGAAGCCGCCCAGGTTGGAGACCTGGCGCGCCCGGTACATCAGCTCGCGAGCTCGAGTTCATGACGTCCTTGAACAGCGCGTCCGGGATCGTCGCCTCCGCCACCACGCGCTTGCCGCGGGTGTGGAGCATGTTCACCTGCGAGCTCTTCTTGTCGGTGGCGAAGTTGGACTCCAGGAAGAAGCGCTCGATGCCCGGCTCGTAGTTGGCCACGATCCACGCGCACGCCGCCGCGGTCGCCTTGCCGGTGAGGTTCTGGCCCGCGGCGTCGCCCGTCGTGTAGTCGAAGCGCGTGTAGAGCATCCGGCTGGCCGAGTACTGCTCGATCTCGATCAGCCTGCCGGACTTGGTGGTCTCCTCCGCGGCGGCCTTGATCCCGTCGAAGTTCTCCGCGAGCCAGATGCCCGAAGTCGCGCGCCTCGCGGGCGCTGGGGAACAGGAACGCGGGGGCGCGCTGCATCCGGTCGTCGAGGATCGTGGTCTTCACGCCGCCGGCCTCGCGCACCAGCTTCATGCCGCGGTTGTAGGAGGCGACGAGCGTCCCCTCGGCGGTCGCCATCGGCACGTAGAACTCGCCCTTGGCGTGCTCGCCGTCGACCAGCAGCGGGCCGGCGATGCCGAGCGGCACCTGCGCGACGCCCGTGAAGTGCTCGACGTTCCCCTGCACCAGCTCGGGGTCGAACGAGTACGAGCCGACGTGCTCGAGCTCGGCGCCGGTCCGCTGTGTGACGAATTCACGGCGTGAAGCGGCCGCCTCGTGGGTGTAATCGTTCTCGCGGTCCCTCGGGACCGGCGCGCGTTCCGTGATCGACATGTCAACTTCCATACCCATGGCAGCCCCCGCCACCACCAGCACCTCCGAGTTCCAGCGCTTCCTCGACGGTCCGCACGCCGAGGTCCGCGACCGCGTGCGCGAGTGGCTCGCCGATGGAGGGCAACGCTCCCCGCCCCGATCTCCCCCTCGAGGAGCACCGCGAGCAGGTGCTCGCCTGGGCCAAGGACCTGGCCTCGCGCGGCGAGACGACCGCCGGCTACCCGGAGGAGTACGGCGGCCACGGCGACATCGGCGGCTACATCTCGGGCTTCGAGACGATGGCGTTCGGCGACCTGTCGCTGCTCGTCAAGCTCGGCGTGCAGTTCGGCCTGTTCGGCGGCGCCGTCCAGCACCTCGGCACGGAGAAGCACCACGAGCGCTACCTGGCCGACATCTCCTCGCTGGAGCTGCCCGGCTGCTTCGCGATGACCGAGGAGGGCCACGGCTCCAACGTCCAGGACCTGCGCACCACGGCGACCTACGACGCCGAGGCCGGCGAGTTCGAGATCCACACGCCCGAGGACTCGGCGCACAAGACGTGGATCGGCAACGCCGCGCGCGACGGCCGCATGGCCGCCGTGTTCGCCCAGCTGATCGTCGGCGGCGAGGAGCGCGGCGTGCACGCGCTGCTCGTCCCGCTGCGCTCCGAGGACGGCGAGACGCTCCCCGGCATCCGGATCGAGGACTGCGGCGCCAAGCTCGGGCTCGACGGCGTGGACAACGGCCGGATCTGGTTCGACCGCGTGCGCGTCCCGCGCGACAACCTGCTGGACCGCTACGCGACCGTGAACGAGGAGGGCGTCTACCACTCGGACATCGAGAGCCCGACCAAGCGCTTCTTCTCGATGCTCGGGCACGCTCATCCAGGGCCGCATCAGCGTGTGCGGCGCGGCCATCAACGCCTCCAAGGTCGCGCTCACCATCGCCGTCCGCCACGCGAACGCGCGCCGCCAGTTCGGCCCGCCCGACGGCGAGGAGGTGACGCTGATGACCTACCGGACCCACCAGCGCCGCCTGCTCCCGAACCTCGCGCAGACCTACGGGCTGCACTTCGCCCAGGAGCGGCTCGTCGCCGACCTCGCCGAGCACTTCGGCGACGAGGGCGTCGAGGGCCGCAAGCTGGAGACGCTGGCCGCCGGCCTGAAGGCGATCGGCACCTGGCACGCGACGGCGACCATCCAGGAGTGCCGCGAGTGCTGCGGCGGCCAGGGCTACCTGCGCGCCAACCGCTTCGCGGCGCTGAAGGCCGACACCGACGTCTTCACCACCTTCGAGGGCGACAACACGGTCCTGCTCCAGCTGGTCGCCAAGAACCTGCTGACCGGCTTCAAGCGCGAGTTCGCCGCGCTGAACGCGCTCGGCACCGCGGCGTTCTTCGCGGGCCAGGCGTACGAGACGGTCGCCGAGCGCTCGGCGCTGCGCGAGCTGCTCGGCCGCCTCGGCGACGACCTCCTCCCCGGCCGCGACGACGAGGGCGACCTGCTCGAGCGCGAGAGCCAGCTCGGCGACCATGCGCTGGCGCGAGGAGCACATCAAGTCCAGCCTCGCCCGCCGCCTGCAGCGCGGGATGGACGGCGACGGCGACGCCGTTCGAGCTGCTGATCGACACGCCAGGACCATCTGGTGCTGGCCGCCCGCGCCTACGTCGACCGCGTCATCCTCGACGCGTTCGCCGACGCCGTCGAGCGGGCGCCGGAGGGCGAGCCGCGCGAGCTGCTCGACAAGCTCTGCACGCTGCACGCGCTGTCGGTGTTCGAGCGCGAGCGCGGCTGGTTCCAGGAGCACGGCCGCTTCTCCTCCACGCGCTCGAAGGCGATCATCCGGGCGGTGAACACGATCTGCGGCGAGCTCGCGCCGCACGCCGGCACGCTGGTCGACGCCTTCGGCGTCCCGGCCACCTCGCTCGGCGACGCGCGCTACATCGCCGGCGGCGGATGAGGATCGCCGACCTCCTGCCGGAGGAGAGCCCGGCGACCCGCGCCGCCCGCGAGGTCGTGACGGAGTACAGCTCCCCCGCGCTCGTCAACCACTGCGAGCGCTCGTACCTGTGGTCCGCGGCGCTCGGGGAGCTGACCGGCGTGGCCTACGACCGGGAGCTGCTCTACGTCGCGGCGATGGTGCACGACCTCGGGCTCGTCCCGGCGTTCGACAACCACCTCGCGCCGTTCGAGGACGCCGGCGGCGACGTCGGCTGGGTGTTCGCGGCGGGCGCGGGCTGGCCGCCCGAGCGCCGCTCGCGCGTGAAGGAGATCGTCATCCGCCACATGTGGGACGCGGTCGATCCCGCGTTCGACGCCGAGGGGCACCTCCTCTGCGAGGGCACGGGGCTCGACATCTCCGGCCGCAACGCGGACACGTGGCCGGAGACGCTGCGGGCCGAGGTCCTCGAGCGCCACCCGCGGCTCGGGCTGCCCGCGGAGTTCACCGCCGCGTTCGAGGAGCAGGCCCGCCGCAAGCCGGGCTGCGCAGCGGCGGCCGCCGTCGCCTCGGGCGTCGCCGGGCGCATCGCGGCGAACCCGCTCGACGCCTGAGCTCAGCCGAGGAGGTTGACCGCACGGGCGACGATCACGCCCGTGGTGACGAGCGCCGCGACTCCCTGCACACCCATCAGGGCCTTGGCGCGCAGGGAGAGCGGCATGGTGTCGGTGGGGCTGAACGCCGTCTGGTTCGTCAGCGAGACGTAGAGGTAGTCGCCGAACCGCGGCCTCCAACCCGGGGCGGCGTACCGGTCGTCGCTCATCTGCGGGAACAGGAGGTCCGGCGCCATGGGCCGCCTCGAGGCGGGGCGGCGAGGGCCTCCCCGGTCGAGCTCCCAGTAGAGGACGGCGAAGAGCAGGAGGCTGATCGTCCAGATCAGCACGCCGCCCTCGAGGAGATCGGAGCCGTGCGCGGTTCCGCCGCTCAGCAGGTAGTGCGCGAGGAAGCCGAGCGCGAGCAGGTTCGCGAGCGCGGCAAGGAGCGTGAGGCCGATCGCGGCCTCGCGGCGGCGCTTGACCTCGCGGCCTCTGCGCGCCGCGAGGAGGAGCGCCGCGAGCGCGGCCGCGCCCGCGACCGGGAGCGGCCATCCCGGCCCCAGCGTCAGCGCCGCCGGCAGCGCGAGGTAGAGGAGCAGCGCGGCGAACGTGGCGAGCTGGCCGGGCCACAGCGGGTCGTCGCGGCCGAGGGCTTGCAGCCCATGAATGCGGCGATCCGCAAGCTCCTCCTCGTCGAGGATCCTGTCGCGCAGCCATCCCGAACGCCGGCCCACGGGACCACCGTACGAAATCCGCTCTCGCGCCGACGCTCAGGCGATCGGGGCGATGTGCGCGGCGAGGACGCGCCAGCCGTGGGCGTCGCGGGTCCAGGTGCGGGTGTAGCGGATGCGACCGGAGGCGTCCTCGCCGGCGATCCGGCCGGCGATGTCGAGCACGACGAACGTGACGGCCGTGTCCCCGGAGACCGCCACCCGGACGTCGTCCTCCGTCAGCGAGTCGATCTCGAACACGCCGGAGCGGTGGGACTCGAGGTCGTCCTCCTTGCCGACGAGCGACCCGTCGGGTGCGAGGGCGAGCAGATCGGGGTGCAGCAGCCGGTCGAGCCGCGCGACGTCGCTCGCCCGCATCGCCGCCTGCAGCGCGCGCTCGGCCGCGAGCACCTCGTCATCCATGGGCCGAGTCTAAGCCCGCACAACGCAAAGCGCCCCGGGGGCGGAACCCCCGGGGCGCTTGAAAGCCGTGATGGCCGGTGAGGGCTACTCGCCCTTGAGGATCTTCTCGACGGCCGGGCCGACGGCGGCCTTGATCTTGCCGTCGATGTCGGCGGCGAACAGGGCGGCGAAGACGATGGCGAGGAGGGCGAGGATGCCCGCGTACTCGACGGCCGTCTGGCCCCGCTCCTCGCGGAGACGAAGGACGAAGTTCTGAAGAGCGACGGCGGTGCGAAGGCTGATGTCCTGCATGGTGGTGACCCCCTGGTGGAAGTGGCTTGACCGATTGACTGATATGCAGGCTACGTTCGGCCCGGGGGTCCCACCAGAGGCCCAGGGTTCAACATTGACTTGGGACCCCGCCCACCCCCCTTGGGCCCCCTTTGGGACCAAGGCAGCTCAGCAGCCGGCGTGCTGAGCGGCGTCGAGCGCCGCGCGGAGCGCATCCGCGGCCAGATCGGCCAGCGGGGCGGCGAGCTGCT
The DNA here is from genome assembly GCA_963723395.1 of uncultured Solirubrobacteraceae bacterium. Lineage (GTDB taxonomy): Bacteria > Actinomycetota > Thermoleophilia > Solirubrobacterales > Solirubrobacteraceae > DATFQI01. Next base: position 96,028 of record CAVRQL010000024.1, read on the forward strand.
GCGCGACGGCGTAGGCCTCGCGGTCCTCGTCGCGCATGAAGCCCTGCTCGTCGCGGTCGGCGACGAACACGTACAGCGTGTCGCGCAGCGCGACCAGGCGCGCCGGGCTGAGGTCCACGGTGACGGCGCTCTTGTGCCCGGCGAGGGCGGTGAGCTCGTCGGCCAGGGCGGTCAGCTCGCGCATCGCCACCACGTCGTCGGTCGAGAGCTCCTCGTGGCGGAACTGCTCGGTGCGGGACGCGTTGACCGCGTGCGCGGCGGCGGCGATCTCGACGTCGGTCAGGTCGAACCGCGCGTGGACGTCGGGCGAGCCGTCGAGCGTGGTCGTCGTCTCGATGCTGGCGTTGACCATGGCACTACAAGGAATACCCCATCCGGGGTGTCGGCGCACCAGGGCAGCGCCGCAACGTGCGGTCAGTCGCTGCCGGTGCGCGTGGTCATCACGTCCGATGCCCCGCCCGTCATCACGCGGCGGACGAGCCACGGCGCCACCACGCGCAGCACCGCGGCGATCCCGTAGAAGCGCGGCACGTAGCGCTCCGCCTTGCGGTTCAGGCCCGCGTCGACGATCGCCTCGGCGCCCTCCTCGACGGTCGAGACCGCCCAGCGGGTCGCCGCCCTGCCGACCAGCTCGCGCTGCGGGAAGCCCTCGGTGACGATGAACCCGGGCAGCACCAGGCCCACGTGCACGCCGTTGCGGGCCTCCTCCGCGTACAGCGAGTCGTTCCAGCCGGCCAGCGCGAACTTGCTCGCCGAGTAGGCGCCGGTGCCGCCGCGGGCCACGCGCCCGGCGGTGGACGAGACGTTGACGATCGCGCTCGGCGCGGCCGCGCGCAGGAGCGGGAGCAGCGCCTCGGTGAGGCGCACCACCGCGTCGAAGTTGATCGCCATCGTGCGGCGGACGTTCTCGTAGCCGCCGTCGGCGAACGTGGCGCGCCAGCCCGCTCCGGCGTTGTTGACGAGCAGCTTCAGCTCGCCGCCGAGCTCCTCCACGTGTGCGCGTACGCGCGCGGGGGCGTCGTCGTCGGTGAGGTCGGCGGCGACGTAGGTCGCGCCCAGCTCCTCGGCGAGCGCGCGCAGGCGGTCCTCGCGGCGGGCGACGATCACCAGCCGCAGGCCCTCGCGGGCGAGCCGGCGGGCGGCCGCCTCGCCGATCCCGCTCGACGCGCCGGTGACGACCGCGATGCCGCTCACGAGGACACGATCGCGTGCTCGGGGAACGGGGCGAGGTCGTTCTCGAACCGCGGGGTCGCCTCGACGCGGTCGAGCCAGGCGGCGATGACGTCGTGCTCGCGCGCGTCGGCGCCGGCGTCGATCGAGCAGTGGACGTAGGCGTAGAGCGCGATGTCGGCCACCGTGTAGTCGTCTCCCGTGATGAACGGCCGCTCGTCGGCGAGGCCGCGCGCCAGGGCGCCCAGCGCGCCGCGGCCGCGCGCGAGCAGCGACTCGACGAGCTCCGGGTGCTCCTCGGCGCGGCCGGTCATGACGATGAAGCGGGTCACCGCGAGCAGCGCCTCGATCTGGTTCTGCTCGAAGAACATCCACTGGTGGACGGCGGCGCGGGCGAGCTTGTCGTCGGGAAGGTACGGCGTGCCCTCGGCGAGGTAGAGCAGGATCGCTCCCGACTCGGGGATGTGCGTGCCGTCGTCGAGCTCGAGCACCGGGACGCGGCCGTCGGGGTTGCGCGCCATGTGCTCGGGGGTGCGGGTCTCGCGCCTGAAGAGGTCAACGACGACGGTGTCGTACGGGATCTCGAGCTGGCGCAGCAGGATCCGCGGCTTCATGCAATTGCCCGACGCGGGGTGGTCGTAGAGCCTCACGGGCGTGACGCTACCGTTCCGCGATGGTCCGTCACGCCGACCCCGAACGCGACGCCGCGGACTGCGCCGCGATCTACGCGCCGAACGTCGACCCGGGTACGGCGTCCTTCGAGGACCGCGCCCCGTCGGCGGAGGAGATGGCCGAGCGGATCGCCGCCGGCTCGCGCGCGTATCCGTGGCTGGTCGCCGAGCGCGACGGCCGCGTGGCCGGCTACGCCTACGGCTCCCAGCACCGCACCCGGGCCTCCTACCGGTGGGCGGTCGACGTGACCGTCTACGTCGACACCAGCCTGCACCGCAGCGGCGTCGGCCGCGAGCTCTACGAGGCGCTGCTCGAGCTGCTCGCCCGCCAGCGCTACCACGTGGCCTGCGCCGGGATCACGCTCCCCAACGACGCCAGCGTCGGGCTGCACGAGGCGGTCGGCTTCGAGCCGGTCGGCGATCTACCGCGACATCGGCTTCAAGCACGGCGAGTGGCGCAGCGTCGGCTGGTGGCAGCGGCGGCTGCTCCCGGCGGGGTCGCCGCCGGAAGAGCCGCTCGCTCCGCAGCGCCTGTGAGCTAGAAGCGCTTGTTCAGGAACTTCGTCGCGTCCTTGGCCGCGGCGTCGACGATCGCGCCGTGGCTGACGCCCTTGTAGCTCTTGTACGTGAGCGGGTTGCCGAGCTTCTTGTAGGAGTCGCGCAGCTGCTCGGTGAACGGCGGCAGCACGGTCGTGTCCGCGGCGCCCTGCTCGATGAGGGTCGGCGTGGAGATGCGCAGCTCGTCCGGGTCGGTCGCGTTGATGGCGTCCTTGACCGGCGCCGGGATGACCGGCTGGCGGAAGAACTCCGTGCCCTTGAGCCCGCCGAACGACTCCGGCTTCGCCAGGTCGGCGAGGCAGGCGGTGAGCGTCTGCGGGTACAGGGCCAGCGCCTTGTCGCTGAGCCCGGCGCTCACGCCGAGCTGCGGGTTGGCGACGTCGATCGCCCGCAGGATCATCGCCGCGAACGCGCCGAGGCCGCCCAGCGGGGCGTCGATGCTGGGCAGCAGGTCGGCCTGCTCGGCGAGGTGCGAGGCCGGCGCGAACGCGACGGTGCCGCGCAGCTTCGAGCCGGGCGCCCACGACTTGGCGAGCGAGGCGGCCCACAGCGCCGCGTGGCCGCCCTGCGAGTGGCCGGCGATCGCGTAGCGCTTGGACAGCGAGCCGTCGAGCTTGCGGGCGGCGGTGAGCATGTCGAGCATCGCGCGCCCCTCCTCGCGACCGTTGAGGAACTCGTGGTCGCCGGGCGTGCCCAGGCCCTGGTAGTCCGTGCGCACGACCGCGTAGCCGGCCTTCAGCCAGCGGTTGAGCAGCGGGTAGACGTACGAGACGAGCGGCTCGGAGCCGTCCCGCGACGGCGCGCACGTGTCGCCGATGCCGGTCGTGCCGTGGCCGTAGGTGATGACCGGCCAGCCGCCCTTGGGCTTCTTGCCCTTCGGGATCGACACGGTGCCCGACACCGCGATCGCCTTGCCGTCGGAGCCGGTCGAGCGGTACAGCAGCAGGCGGTTGGACTTCGCCGACTTCAGCGCCGCCGCGCCGGAGAGCTTGCGCGCCCAGATCGCGTCGCCGTGCTTGGAGCCCGGGAGCTTCGACGGCGGCGTGTAGAACGCCGTCCCCGCCGGGCCCTTGCGGACCTTCTTGGCGGCGACGGCCGGAGCCGCCGGGATCAACAGGGCAAGGGAAACAACCACGATCAGGCGAGGGCGCATCCGCCCAACATAAAGGGCCTGACCCCTTATGCACCTGAACTGAAGTAAAGGGTCAGACCCTTTATGTGAGTGGAATGAAGTAAAGGGTCAGACCCTTTATGTGCGTGGAATGAAGTAAAGGGTCAGACCCTTTAGGTGGGGTTGCGCGCCCGGGCGATGTGGTCGCGGTACCAGAGGCCGCTGCGCTTGGGGAAGCGGCGCTGCGTCTCGAAGTCGACGTAGACCAGCCCGAAGCGCATCGCGTAGCCGTGCTCCCACTCGAAGTTGTCGAGCAGCGACCAGGCGTAGTAGCGGCGCACGTCGATCCCGTCGGCGATCGCGCGGTCGAGCGCGGCGAGGTGCTGCTCGAGGTAGGCGACGCGGTCGGGGTCGTCGACCACGCCGACCTCGGGCGGGGCGTCCGGGTAGGCGGCGCCGTTCTCGGTGATGTAGACGGGCAGCGGGGGGTAGTCGCGGGCGAGCCGCACGAGGATCTCGTGCAGCCCGTCACCGTCGACCTCCCATCCCATCGCTGTCGTCGGCGTCACCGGAGGAGGTTGGCTCGCGCCGATCGGCACCGCGGCCGGGTCGCACTCGACCCGCATCGGGAAGTAGTAGTTGACGCCCAGGAAGTCGAGCGGGCGCGAGATGACGGCGAGGTCGCCGTCGCGGAGATCGCGCAGCGGCCCGTAGCGCCGCTCGTAGAGCGCGGTCATGTCCTCGGGGTAGCGGCCGCGGAACACCGGGTCGAGGAACCAGCGGTTCATGTAGCCGTCCATCCGCAGCGCCGCCGCGCGGTCGTCCTCGGAGGAGGAGACCGGCCGCGCCGGCGCGAGGTTGAGCGTGAGGCCGACCTGCGTCTCCTCGCCCCCGTGCGCACGCAGGGCATCCGTCGCCAGCCCGTGCGAGAGCAGCAGGTGGTGGGAGACGCGCAGCGCCGTCGGCCAGTCGCGGATGCCCGGCGCCTTCGTCCCCTCCGCGTGCCCGAGGAACGCGACCACCCACGGCTCGTTGTGGGTGATCCACTGGGAGACCACGTCGCCCAGCGCGTCGGCCATCAGCGCGGCGTACTCGGCGAAGTGCTCGGCGGTGTCGCGCGCCACCCAGCCGCCCGCCTCCTGGCGGGCCTGCGGGAGGTCCCAGTGGTAGAGCGTCGCGACCGGCTCGATCCCGCGCCGCAGCAGCCCTTCGACGAGCCGGCGGTAGAACGCCACGCCCTTCGCGTTCAGCGCACCGCGGCCGTCCGGCTGCACGCGCGGCCACGCGATCGAGAAGCGATACGACTCGATGCCCATCGCCGCCATCAGGTCCAGGTCGCCGCGCCAGCGGTGGTAGTGGTCGCACGCGACGTCGCCCGTGTCGCCGTTGGCCACGGCGCCCGGGCGCCGGGAGAAGCGATCCCAGATCGACTCGCCGCGGCCGTCCTCCCGCGCGGCTCCCTCGATCTGGTACGCCGCGGTGGCGACGCCGAAGCGGAAGCCCTCGGGCATCCGCCCCGCCGCGGCGGCGGGCTCCGGACGTGCGGTGGCGGTCATCCCTTCACCGCGCCCGCGGTGAGGCCCTTGACCAGCCAGCGCTGGGTGGCGAAGAACGCGATCAGCACCGGCAGCGTCGAGACCACGCCCGCCGCCATCAGCTGCGCCGTGTACTGCTGGTAGTTGCCGATGAAGGAGCGGATCCCGATCGGGATCGTCTCCGCCGTGTCCTGGGTGAGCGCGGCGACGAACAGCAGCTCGTCCCACGCGAACAGGAACGCGTACACGAAGCACGCCACCAGGCCCGGGGCGGCGTTGGGGAGCACGATCCGCCAGAACGCGCCGAAGCCGGTGCACCCGTCGACCATCGCCGCCTCCTCGAGATCCCTCGGGATCGCGAGGAAGAACGAGCGCATGAACCAGATCGCCACCGGCGTGAAGAACGCCGTGTAGACGATGACCATGCCCAGGTGCGTGTCGTAGAGCGCCAGGCCGACGTTCTGCTTGAGCCAGATGAAGCCCATGAACAGCGGCAGCAGGAACATCGAGCCGGGGATCAGCTGCGTCCCGATCACGGCCACGCCGAACGGCTTGGCGCCCTTGAAGCGGAAGCGGGCCAGCGCGTAGCCGGCCGAGCTCGCGAACGCGGTCGCGACCAGCGCCGCCGAGGTGCAGATGATCAGGCTGTTGACGAAGTACTTGGAGAAGTCGATCGTCTGCCACATGTCGCTGAACGCGCTCAGCGTCGGGTGCAGCAGGTCGTAGGCGCCGGTCGCCAGCTCGCCGTCGTCCTGCAGCGAGGAGATCAGCAGCCACGCGACGGGCGCCAGCATCACCGCCAGCACGAGCCAGGTCAGCGCGTCCAGCGCACGGTCGACGAGCCGCCGCCGTGCTCGCGGGGTCAAGGTCAGTGCGGTCATACCGGTGCCTCCAGGTCGCGCCGGAACGCCCGCCACCACACCGCCACCCACAGCAGCATCGCGAGCATCAAGAGGGTCGAGGCCGCCGCGCCGAATCCGAACAGGTTGTTCGAGAACGACTGGCGGACGATCAGGGTCATCATCAGGTCCGCGTCGGGCCCGGGGTTGGTCCCGAGCATCACGTTGGGGATCGCGAACTGGTAGGTCGCGTAGATCACGCCGAACAGCAGCTGGACGGCGATCAGCGGACGCAGCAGCGGGATCGTGATGTACCGGAAGCGCTGCCACGGGCCGGCGCCGTCGAGCTCCGCGGCCTCGTAGAGGTCCTGCGGCAGCGACTGCAGCCCGGCCAGGAAGATCAGCATGCAGAACGGCAGGCCGCGCCAGATGCTGGGGATGATGATCGCCCACAGCGAGTTGCCCCCGAGCAGCCACACCGGGCGCTCTCCGAGGAGCCCCGTCCAGTCGACGAGCACCTTGTTGATGACGCCGACGTCGCTCTGCCACATGAACTGCCACAGCACCGCGACGACGAAGCTCGGCACGATCCACGGCGTCAGCATCAGCGTGCGCGCGATCTTCTGCCCGCGCATCTCCCGGTTGAGCAGCATCGCCACGGCGAGCCCGCCGCCGAGCGTGCCGGTCACGGTCCAGAACGTGTAGACGGCCGTGTTCTGCACGGCGCCCAGGAAGCCGCTGCGCAGCGGGTTCCCGGAGTCGAAGAGGATCGCGTGGTAGTTGTCCAGCCCCGCCCACGGCGCGTTCCACAGCTGGGCGAACGTGAACGTGTTGAGGTTCAGGAACGAGAGCCACAGGCCGCCCGCCATCGGCAGCAGGTGCACCAGCACCATGAAGCCGACGGCGGGGGCGATCAGCCCGTAGGCGAGCCGGTTGCGCGAGTAGCGCAACCGGCGCCGCCGGCGCGGCGGGTCCACATGGACCGCCGCGACCGGCTCGCCTTCCACCGGAGGACGTGGGGAGGATCGTGGTGCTCATCAGCCGGCGGACTGGGCCAGCAGCCCGTCAGCCTCCTTGGCGGCCTCGTCCAGCTGCTTCTGCACCGCGTCGGGCGAGTACGAGTCGCCCTTGCCCGCCGCGCTGTCGAGGATCTCCCCGAAGCGGCCCTTGTAGGCGTTCTCGATCTGCGCCCACTGCGGGACCGGCGCGTACGTCCGGCCCTGCTGGATCGCCTCGAAGACGGCCTTGAAGTCGGCCCCCTCGGACTCGCCGTAGCTCTGCTGCGGCTCCACGCGCGCCGGGAACATGCCCTGGATCGAGGCGTAGTCCGTCTGGACCTGGTCCTGGGAGAGGAACTTGATCAGCGCCCAGGCCTCGTTCTTGTTCTTGGAGCTCTTGTACATCATCAGGTTCGAGCCGCCCACGAACGTGAAGCTCTCACCCGTCGGGCCCTTGGGCATCGGGGCCACGCCGACGTTCTTGCGCGCCGCCGGGGTCCAGTTCTCGTCGTCCGCGCGCTTGACCGAGCCGAGCACCCACGGACCGCCCATCCAGGTGGCGAGCTTGCCGCCCTTGAACTGGTTCTCGACCTGCGTGCCGTCGCGCTCGAGCTCGGACGAGTCGTACAGCCCGTCCTTGATCAGGTCGGCCATGAAGGTCACGCCCTGCTTGGCCTCGGCGCTGTTGATGGTGGACTTCTTGGCGTCCTCGGAGAGCTCGGCTCCGCCGGCGTCCCACACGAACGGCATCACGTGGTGGACGAGGTCGAACGCCTTCTTGCCGGGCGAGCCGAACGGCGACACGCCGGGGACCTTCTGCTTGATCGTCTCGAGCGTGTTGCGGAACGCGTCCCAGTCGGTGAAGGCGGTGGCGGGATCGATGCCGGCCTTCTCGAGGACGTCCTTGCGGTAGTAGATGACGCGCGCCTCGGTGAACCACGGCACGGCCCACGTGCCGTCCTGGCCGACCACCTGCGTGGTCTTCCAGACGCCGTCGGCGTACGCCTCTTCGCCGCCGATGTCGCCGACGCGGCCGGACAGGTCCTCGAACCCGCCGAGCGCCGCGAAGAACGGCACCTGCGTGGTGCCCGCCTGGGTCACGTCCGGGCCCTCGCCCGAGACGGCGGCGTTGCGGATGCGGTCCAGCTGGACGCCCCAGTCGACGACTTCGACGTCGACGTTGACCCCGGTCTTGTCGGTGAAGGGCTTGAGCGCCTTCTCCATGTCGGCCTGGGGATCGGGGCCGTTGGGCATGATCCACAGCTTCACCGTGGAGCCCTTCTTGATCTGATCGGTGGCGGCTGCACCACCGCTGCTGTCCGAGTCGTCGCCGCCACATCCGGCGACCGCGAGCACGCCCGTCAAGAGCGCTGCCAGCACGACCTTCAACTTGCTTCTCACGTCTCTTCCCTCCTCATAGCGAAAACCTTTTCGGTGACCTGCGTGGAACGTCGTTCGGCGGTCGGGTGTGCGTCGTTCACCCCCTCGCGGGCGGGCCGCTGGAACCGCGGACGATCAGCTCGACGGGGAGCACGACCATGTGCTCGGCGGCCGCGGCGTCGCCCTCGACGATCCGGGAGAGCACGCGGCCGGCGGCGCTCCCGAGGCCGCCCTTGTCCTGGCGCAGCGTCGTGAGCGGCGGGTTCATGTGATCGGCGAGCTGCATGTCGTCGAAGCCGACGACGGACACGTCGCCGGGCACCGACAGGCCCGCGTCGGCTGCGGCCTTGATGGCCCCGAAGGCCATCATGTCCGAGGCCGCGAAGACGGCGGTCGGCGGCTCGTCGAGGGCCAGCAGCGACTCCATCGCGCGCCGCCCGCTCTCCGTGTAGAAGTCTCCGTAGGCGACGAGCTCGTCGCGGTAGGCGAGCCCGTGGTCCTGGAGCGCGGCGCGGTATCCGCGCAGGCGATCGGCGGCCGGGCGGGTCTCGAGCAGGCCGGTGATCGTGGCGATCCGGCGGTGCCCCAGCCCATACAGGTGGCCGACCGCGTCACGCGCGCCGCGCACGTTGTCGGAGATCACGTAGGTCGTGTTCGTGCCGTCGAGCGCGGCGTCGACGCCCACCGTCGGCATCTCCGACCGGGCCAGGCGGGCGACCTCTTCGTCCTCGAGGTCGAGGCCCATCACGACCACGCCGTCCACGTTGTGGTGGCGGGCGCGCTTGAGGTAGGAGTGGCGGCCGTAGCCGTTGCCGGGGCGCTCGGAGGCGAACAGCAGGAGGTCGAATCCGTTGGCGCCGATCTCGTTCTTGAGCCCGGCCATCACCTCGTGGAAGAACGGGTGCTGGAGGTCCGGGTGGCCCTCGCCGGTGTCGAGCACGACGCCGATCACGTGCGAGCGCTGGGTGACCAGGCTGCGGGCCGCGGCGGCCGGCGTGTAGTCGAGCTCGGCGGCCAGGCGGATGATCCGCTCGCGCGTGTCGGGGTTGACGTCCGTGTAGCCGTTCAGCGCCCGCGAGACGGTGCCGACGGACACCCCGCTGAGGCGGGCGAGCTGACGGATTGTGACGCGTTCTTCGTGCATTTCCGAAAACGGTTTTGGAACCGTTCGTGCGCATTCTGAACATACCTCGGCGCGCGTGTCAAGCGACTCGCCGTACTCGTGGGTGGGTGTGGCAGGCGCTGGGTGAGCCCTCGCCGGGCTCTTACGCCGTAACGGCATTGCACCGAGGGGAGGGGGTTGGGTTGGCGGCGTCCTCGAAACGTGCGCCACAGCGGGCGTTTGGAGGCACTCGATGCGACCGCGTCACAGCGTTCCTCGAAAGGTGCGCCAGAGGCCCCGAACCGAGGAAACAAACCCCCTCCCCTACCCAGCCATGCCGTTGCGGCGCTGAACCCGCCCGCCGCCTCACCAGCGCCTGCAACGGCAGCTCACGCGGCCGCAGCCGCGTACTTCCCCTGCTCGCCCGCGCCGCGGACCTTCTCGCCCTGGTACGGCCCGGGCTTCGGGCGCACCTTCCCGCCCGGGAAGGCGAGGCGGATGATCGTGCGGTGGACCATGCCGAGCTGCTTGGACAGCGGCCCGGTGTTGTAGGGCAGCTCGTACTGCTCGCAGATCTCGCGGACGCGCGGCGCGATCTCGCCGTAGCGGGTGCTGGGCATGTCCGGGTAGAGGTGGTGCTCGACCTGGTAGCCGAGGTTGCCGCTCATGACGTGGAACAGCGGGCCGCCGTCGATGTTGGCGGCGCCGACCAGCTGGCGCACGTAGCGCCCGCCGCGGGTCTCGTCCTCGACCTCCGCCTGGCTGAAGGTGTACGTCTGGTCGGGGAAGTGCCCGCAGAAGATGATCGAGTACGACCACAGGTTGCGGACCACGTTGGCCGCCGCGTCGGCGGCCGCCGCGCGCTTGAAGGCCCGCTTGCCCGAGTCCAGCGCGTGCTGCTCGCGCGACTTGCCGCGCCGGCGCAGCCGGTCCAGCTTCGACACCTTCGGCGGGCCGACGGCGTAGGCCACGGCGCCCGTCGCGAGCGCGCTCATCAGCGGCCACGCGATGTAGTCCTTCTTGACCTGCAGCCACGCCTTGCCCCAGATGCCCTTCAGCTCGTGGAGGACCTCCTTCTGGGACTTCTCGCCGGAGCGCACGGCGTCGAGGTCGAGGTCGTGGAAGGCCACGCCCCACTCGAACAGGAACATCAGCAGCACGTTGTAGAACGGCTGCAGCAGGTAGACCGGGTTCCACGGCTGGTGCGGGTCGATCCGCATGATCTCGTAGCCGAGGTCCTTGTCCTTGCCGCGGATGTTCGTGTACGTGTGGTGCACGTAGTTGTGCGAGTGCCGCCACGCCTCCGCGGTCGAGGCGGTGTCCCAGTCCCACGCCTGCGAGTTGATGACCGGGTCGTTCATCCAGTCCCACTGGCCGTGCAGGACGTTGTGGCCGATCTCCATGTTCTCGAGGATCTTGGCCACCGACAGCGTCGCCGTGCCGAGGCAGGGCGGTGGGCCAGAAGTTGGGCGCCAGGAGCTCCATCCTCGCCATCAGGCCGAGCCGCCGGTGCAGCGCGATGATGCTGCGGATGTACTTGGCGTCGCGGTCGCCGAGATCGTCCTTGACCTGCTCGTGGAGCTCGTCGAACAGGTTGCCCAGCTCTTCGAGCTGCTGCGGCGTGAGGCGCTTGATGGGGTTCTCAGGCTCGTCGGCCAACTTGGGCATGGGTCTCCTACTCAGAGCTCGATCTCGATCGGGCCTTCGGGTGCGTGGATGCAGGTACGGACGGTCTCGCCCTCGGCGCCGGTCACCTTCCCGGTGCGGAGGTCGCGCAGCTTCCCGGTGCGGAGGGTGCCGACGCAGGTGTGGCAGATGCCCTCGCGGCATCCGTAGGGCAGGTCGAGGCCGGCCTCCTCGCCCGCCACGAGGATCGGCTTGCTCCCGTCGGACTCGGCCTCGCAGTCGGACTTGAGGAACTTGATCGTCCCGCCCTCGCCCTCCTCGCCGCCGCCGAGCTTGGGCTGGAAGCGCTCCATGTGCAGGCGATCGCAGTCGCCGTGCGCCTCCCAGTGCTCCTCCATCGCGTCGAGCATCTCGCCGGGCCCGGAGACGAACGCGACGCGCTCCTTCCAGTCCGGGCAGAGCTGCTCGAGGTCCGGCGGGCCCATCCGGCCCTTCTCGCCGGTGTGCTGCTCGTGGAGCTTGAACCCGTCGTGCTTGTCGGACAGCTCGCGAAGCTCGCCGCCGAAGATCACGTCGTCGGACTTGCGCGCGGAGTGCAGGAGCACCACGTCGTCCAGCGCGTCGCGGTGCTCGAGGCTGCGCAGCATGCTCATGATCGGCGTGATCCCGCTGCCGGCGCTGATGAACAGCAGCTTGTCCGGCAGCTCGTCGGGGAGCACGAAGTCGCCCTCGACGCCGCCCAGCGACACGATGCTCCCGGGCCGCCCGCGGCGCACGAGGTAGGGCGAGACGGTCCCCTCGTCGACGTTCTTGACCGTGATCGAGATGCAGCCGTCGGGCCGCTCGGGGTCCGAGGTCAGCGAGTAGGCGCGCCAGTGGCGGCGGCCCTTGATGTCCAGGCCGATGCGCAGGTACTGGCCGGGGTCGTGGCCCTCCCACTGGTAGCCGGGCTTGATCAGCACCGTCGCGGCGTCGGGCGTCTCCTCGTCGATGCTCTCGATGCGGCCGCGCAGCTCGCGCGTCGACCACAGCGGGTTGATCATCTCGAGGTAGTCGTCGGGAAGCAGCGGCGTCGTCAGCGCGCCGATCAGGTTCAGCAGCCGCCGCTGCAGTCTCGGGACCTTGGGTCGAGCGCCCTTCTCCGCCACGCGCGGAACCGTAACACCGATCGATGTAAAGGTCGCCGATCGGCGCAACGTTTTCCGAAGATGTCTACCTTCGGCCGATGAAGCTCGCGATCGCCGCCGTCGTTCTCCTCCTGACCCTCCCGGCCGCCGCGTCCGCGGCCGAGCCGCCGCCCCCGCCCGGCGCCAACGTGGCCTGCACCCCGTCGGCCGCGCACCCCGAGCCGGTGGTGCTCGTGCACGGCACGTTCGAGAACCGCTCGAACAACTGGCTCGCGATGTCGCCGGCGCTGAAGGCCGCGGGCTACTGCGTGTTCGCGCTCAACTACGGCGCCTACGCCGGCTCGGCGGCGCTCGGCGTCTACGGCACCGGGCCGATCGAGCGCTCGGCCCAGCAGCTGGCCGACTTCGTGGCCTCCGTGCGGGCGAAGACCGGCGCGAGCAAGGTCGACCTCGTCGGCCACTCGCAGGGCGGGATGATGCCGCGCTACTTCATCAAGTTCCTCAGCGGCGGCGGCGCCGTCGACGACCTCGTCGGCCTCTCGCCCTCCAACCACGGAACGAGCAACCCGCTCGCCCCGCCGATCTCCTTCGCCTGCCCGGCGTGCGGCCAGCAGGCCACCGGGTCGGCCTTCATCCGCAACCTCAACAGCGGCGACGAGACGCCGGGCGCGACGTCCTACACGAACATCGTCACGCGCTACGACGAGGTCGTGATCCCGTACACCTCGGGCAACCTGTCGGGCCCGAACACGACCAACGTGACGCTCCAGGCCAAGTGCCCGGCCGACACCTCCGACCACCTGCGCACGCCGTACTCACTGCCGGCCATCCAGATCACGCTCAACGCGCTGGGCCGCTCAGGCCCCGCGGACCCGGCCTACCAGCCGGCCTGCCTCTAGGAGTCCGTCGAGAGGAAGAAGGGGTTTTTGGCGTGTCGGTTTCCTCGACGGGCTCCTTAGTCCCACCAGAACGACCACGCGGCCGCGCCGTCGAGCGCGGCCGCGAGCGCGCGGATGCCGCCGAAGCCCTGGTCGACGACGTCGGGGCAGAACGCGCGCTGCTCGGCGGCGAGCAGGAGCGCTGCGTCGTGGCCGGCCGGCGGGCGGCGCACGGCGAGGAACAGCTGGTCGACGCTCATGCCGATGACGAACGCCTCGTAGCGCTCCTCCCACGAGCGCAGTACCGCGGAGAGCATCGGCGGGTCGATGGCGGCTCCCGCCCATCCGGTCGCGCCGACGACGTCGGCCGGGCGGGTGACAGGCACGAGCGCGACGCCCGCGAAGCCGTCCATGGCGCGGATCGCGCTCCTGATCGCCTCCACCTTGCGGCGGCCGCCCCCGCGCCCGAGGCCGGGGAACTCCGACCCGAACGGCGCGAGCTCCTCCTGCGTGAGGGGAAGCCTCTCGTCCCAGAGCTCGCGCAGCACGTCCTCGGGATCGCGCTCCGCGCCGGCCTCCCAGCCGTTGGAGCCGGAGAACTCGAGCAGCTGCGCACTGCGCTGGATCAGGACGGGCCACAACCCGGTGGAGGAGAACTTCTCGGCCCTGCGATGCCACAGCTCCTCCGCCCTCCGGCCGCCGCAGTCGAACTGCCACATGACCGTGCGGCCGTCCTCGTCGCGGACGGGCCGGCCTTCCACTGGCGCCGCGCCCGGACCGTCCACCCTGGGACGGTCTGGGAGCTCGCTCCTGTGGCGCCGGAACACGACGCCCATCGTCTCACGGCAGGATCAGGTGGGAGTCCCCGAATTCGTGCCAGAGGTAGCCGTGGTCGAGCGCCGCCGAGTAGCTGCGCTCGAGCAGCTCGGGGCCGGCCGCCGCCTCGAGCAGCTGGAGGTGCGACGCCTCCGGCTCGTGCCAGCCGGTGATCAGCCCGTCGACCGCCCACAGGCCGCGCTCGGGCGTGACGACCAGACGGGTCCATCCCTCGCCGGCCACGACGCGGCCGTCGTCGGCGGCGACGGTCTCGAGCGCGCGGACGACGGTGGTGCCGACCGCGATCACCCGGCCGCCCCACCAGCGCACGGCGTCGACGAGCCGGGCGGTCTGCTCCGGCACCGCGTAGCGCTCGGGGTACGGCGACTCGCCGCGTTCGAGCGATGACACACCGGTGTGCAGGGTGATGGGCGCGACGAGCACTCCGCCCGCCACGAGGCGGGTGATCAGCTCGGGCGTGAACGGACGCCCGGCGCTCGGCATCTCAGCGCTGCCGGGCTCGGTCGCGAACGCCGTCTGGTAGTCCTCGAGCGGCCACTCGCGCGGGACGTAGCCGTAGCGGATCGGGTGCCCGTGGCCCGCGAGGTAGTCGTGCAGCGGCATGTCGACGTGGACGCGGGCGAGCCACAGCCGCGCGCCGCCCGCGTAGGGGGCGACGAGCTCGACGGACGCGCCGCCGGGCAGCTCGACGGTCTCGCCGGCGTAGCCGCGGGAGGGCTGCGACCCGTCGGCGGTGCGCAGCTCGACGATCCACCACGACCCGCGGCTCAGGTCCGGCGCCGCGGTGGCGAACCGCAGCTCCGCGGCCTCGGCGCCGCGGCGGGCGGGGACCGCCGCGGGGAGGGTCGCCGAGACGTTGACGACCAGCAGGTCGCCGGGGCGGAGGTGATCGGGGAGGTCGTGGAAGCGGGCGTGCTCGAGGCTCCCGTCGCCGCGCGAGGCCACCATCAGGCGCACGGCGTCGCGGACCGGCGGCGGCTCGGTGGCGTGCAGGCAGCCGGGCAGCTCGAAGGCGAGCGCGCTCATACGCGCGCTCCCAGTTCGGCCGCTCGGTAGCGCCCGCTCGGCAGCTCGCCGTCGATCAGCGCGAGCAGTCCGGGCACGCTCTCGTCCGGCGGCGGGCGGTCGGAGATGTCCTCGCCGGGGAACGCGTCCTGGTGCATCTGCGTGCGCATGTCGCCCGGGTCGACCGTGTAGATCCGGCGGTCCGGGTGCTCGGCGGCGAGGATCGCCGTGAGGTGGTCGAGCGCCGCCTTCGAGGAGCCGTAGCCACCCCAGCCCTCGTAGGGCTCGACGGCGGCGTCGGAGGTGACGTTCATGATCACGCCGCCCGGCGCCAGCCGAGGGAGCACGACCTGGGCGAGCGCGAGCGGCGCGATCACGTTGACGCGGTACACGTGCTCGAGCGCGTGCAGCGGGAAGTCGGCGAGCGCCGGCATCGGGCTCGGCCCGAGCGCGCTGGCGTTGTTGACGAGCAGGCCGATCTCGGGGCCGGCGGCGTCGACGAGCGCCTGCCGGTGGTCGGCGTCGGTGACGTTGCCGCGGACGGCGACCACGTCGCCGAGCGCGGACAGCTCCCGCTCGGCGGCCTCCAGCTCGCGGGCGCCGCGGGCGTCGATGACGACGCGACGGCCCTCGCGCAGCAGGGCGGCGGTCAGCGCGAACCCGAGGCCGCGGGACGCTCCGGTGACGATGGCGGTTGGCATGCCCTCGAAGCTAGGTCGGGGGTGGTCTCGGTTGTTAGCGGCAATTGGTCCTAGGACCCCTTGGTGTTGCAGGCGCTGGTGAGGCTGGCCGGCGCTCAGACGCCGTAACGGCATGGGCTTGTAGGGGAGGGGGTTTGTTGCCGGCTCCGGAAGGTGCCGTGGAGCGCAGTTTCGGAACGCGTCTCGGCGGCGTCACCGGGCTCCGCGAAAGGTGCGCTCCGAGGCCCCGAACCGAGGAAACCAACCCCCTCCCCCACGTGCCCATGCCGTTACGGCGCCCAGGCCACCCGCCACCTCACCGGCGCCTGCCTACGACCGGGTCAGACCGGCGCGCACGGCATGCACCGCCGCCTGCGTCCGGTCGGTGACGCCGAGCTTGGCCAGCACATGCCCGACGTGCGTCTTGACCGTCTTCTCCGCGATCTCGAGCTCGCGCGCGATGCGCTTGTTGGAGAACCCGCGGGCGATCAGCTCGAGCACCTCGCTCTCGCGCGGCGTCAGCGCCTCATGGGGCTCGCTCGGCCGCGCGACGGAGGCGAGCAGGCGGCCGGCGACGTGCGGGTCGAGCAGCGCGTCGCCGGCGTACGCGGCACGGATCGCTCGGGCGATCTCGGCGGGCTCGGCGTTCTTGAGCAGGTAGCCGGAGGCGCCCGCCTGCACGGCGGGGAGGAGCTTCTCGTCGTCGGTGAAGCTGGTGAGCACGATCACGCGGGTCTTGGGGAGCCGCTCGCGCAGCTCGCGCATCGCGCCCACGCCGTCGAGCCGGGGCATCACGAGGTCCATCAGCACGACGTCCGGGCGCAGCCGCTCGGCGGCGGCGACGCCTTCGCGGCCGTCGGCGGCCTCGCCGACCACCTCGATCCCGTCCTGGAGCTCGAGGAACGTGCGCAGCCCTTCGCGCACCACCGCATGGTCGTCGACGATCAGGACCCGGATCACGCCTCGAGCCTCACGGACGTGCCCTCGCCGGGCGCCGAGCGGACCTCGAGCCGCGCGCCGATGCGCTGCGCGCGCTCCTCCATCGAGGTCAGCCCCAGCCGCCGCGAACGCAGTGCAGGGTCGGCGGGGTCGAAGCCCGCGCCGTCGTCGGTGACCTCGAGCGACAGGCCGGCGTCGTCCGCTCGCGCCAGCCGCACGCCGACCCGCGCGGCGCCGGAGTGGCGGACCGCGTTCTGCAGCGCCTCCTGTGCGATCCGGAGCACCTCGCGATCTCGCCGTCCGTCGCCGGGAATCGCGTCGTCGATGTCGAGGTCGACCTCGATCCGGTGCAGCCGCCGCACGGCCTCGACGTGCTTGCGCAGAGCGCCGCACAGGCCGTCGCGCTCCAGCTCCGGCGGGCGCAACTCGAGGATGAGCGAGCGCAGCTCCTCGAGCGCCTCGCGGGCAAGCGACTGCAGCCGCGTGACGTGGGCGCGCGCCGCCTCGTCGTCGCGGCCCAGCTGCGTGTTCGCCGCCTCGGCGGTCAGCACGAGCGAGAACAGCTTCTGGCTGACGGCGTCGTGGAGCTCGAGCGCGAGCCGGTTGCGCTCGGCGAGGATCGACAGCTCGCGGCTGCGCTCGTAGAGGTCCGCGTTGGTGATCGCGATCGCGGCGTGGGCGGCGAGCAGCTCGATCACCTCGCGGTCGGCGACCGCGAAATCGGCCGCGCCCTCCTTGTCGGTCAGGTAGAAGGCGCCGATCACGCCCTCGGGCGCGACGATCGGCACGCCGAGGAACGAGCGCATGTCGGGGTGCGCGCTCGGCCACCAGCCGCGGAAGCGCGGGTGGTCGTGGATGTCGGGGTAGATCGCCGGCTCGGCGGTCTCCAGCATCGCCCCGAGCATCCCGTGCTGGCGCGGGAGCGGGCCGAGCTTGGAGATCAGCTCGTCGCTCATGCCGGAGACGAGGAAGCGGGTGAAGCCCCCGTCGCCGTCGGGCGTGCCGAGCGCGGCGTACCGCGCCCCGGCCAGCTCGCGCGCGCGGTGCACGAGCTGCTGGAGCACATCCTCGACCGACTGCTGCGACGCGACCGCGAGGACCGCGTCGCTCACGGCGCGCAGCGCGGGGCTCAGCGTCTCGGCCATCTCCGCGGACGATAACCGCCCCGGTGCCCGGCCCCGCCAGGGGCGGTCAGCGCCAGGGACCACCGCCCCGCCACGCGTGCCAGGTCTCGACCTCGATCCACGCGCTCACGCTGTCGCGCCCGCGGTCGCTGTAGGCCTGGCCCATGTAGTGCGTGCAGAGCCGGTCGATGTCGCTCAGGTCCTCGTCGGGCTCGATCGAGACGACGCGGCCCCGGAGCGAGACGTGGTTGTACCAGGAGGCCTCGTCGAGCACGGTCAGCGACACGCGCGGGTCATGCCGGATGTTCTTCAACCGCGCGCGGCTCGCATCCATGTTCACGAGCACGCGGCCGTCCTCCCAGACGTACCAGGTGGCGACCGTGTTGGGCTCGCCGTCCGGGTTCAGCGTCGCGATGATGCACGGGTTCGGCTTGGTGAGGAACTCGGAGAGCTCCGCGGGGAGTGGTCCGGTGGGCATGGAAAGGGAGTACCCGATCACGGCCGCATGGCATAGTCGTCCGCTTCATGGAGGCATTCGACCGCATCGGCCTGGCCGTCCACCCCCGCCGCGAACTGGACTCGGTGCTCGCCACGATCCGCGAGTGGGCGGAGCGACAGGGTGCCGAGATCGTCCAGGTCGCCGGGCGCGACCGCGAGGTCGCCCCGGCCGGCGACGCCGCCGACTGCGACCTCATCATCGCGCTGGGCGGCGACGGCACCGCGCTCGCCGCGCTCCACGCCGCGGCGCCCGCCGGCAAGCCCGTGCTGGGCGTCGCGTGCGGCAGCCTCGGCGCGCTCACCGCCACCACCGCCGACAAGATCGACGAGGCGCTCAGCCTGGTGGCGGCCGGCGACTGGAAGCCGTCGAAGCTGCCCGGACTCGGCGTCGAGCGCGAGGGCGAGGAGACGATCTACGCGCTCAACGACCTCGTGCTGATCCGCGACGGCGCCGGCCAGGTGACCGTCGAGGTCGGGGTCGACGGCGAGCGCTACGTCCGCTTCTCCGGCGACGGGCTCGTGGTGGGCACGCCGCTCGGCTCGACCGCCTACAACCTCGCGTCGGGCGGGCCGATGCTCGCCCCCGGCGTCACCGGCCTCGTGCTCACGCCGCTCTCCCCGCACGGCGGCGTCTGCCCGCCGCTCGTGGCCGCGATCGACCACCGGCTGGACGTCGAGCTGGACCCGGGCTTCGGCGGCGCGCGGATCGAGACCGACGGTCAGGTGCGGGCGACGCTCGAGGGGCTCGAGACGGTGTCGTTCCGCTTCAAGCTGCTGCCCGCCTACGCGACGCTCGTCGTGCTCGGCGAGCACGAGTCGATGATCGCCGGCCTGCGCCGGCGCGGGATCATCCTCGACTCGCCGCGGGTGCGGGCGCGGGAGGCGCGCTCGGCTCCGACGCCGTACTGAGCCTGAGCCGGGGCGCCGCGTAGCGCTCGATCGTCGCGGCCGACGACTCGATGCCCACCCACCGGCGGCCCAGCTCGTCCGCCACGGCCGCGGTCGTGCCGGAGCCGAGGAACGGGTCGAGCACCAGGTCGCCGGGCGCGGTGGAGATCTCGATGATCCGCGCCATCAGCCGCTCCGGCTTGGGCGTCGCGAACGGGCGCTCGCCGGGGAACAGCCGGCGCTGCTCGGCGTTCGCCTCGGCGTTGTGGCCGACGTCCTTGTGCGGCCACCAGGTGCTCGGCACCAGCCCCTGCGCGTCGGAGAGGAACACCTTGCGGCGCGGCACGTTGTCGCCGCCGCGGCCCCACCACACCACGCCCTCGTCGACCAGCGCGGCGAAGCGCTCGCGCGTGACGCGCCAGCACGAGCCGGGCGGCGGCTCGACCACCCGCCCGGAGGGCAGCGTGATCGCGTAGAACTGCGCGCGGGTCCCGTGGCCGCCCTGCGCGACCAGCGACACGGTCGACCACGGCCCGCGCTCGTCCCCGTCGCGCCAGGTGCCCGGCGGGTCCTCGCGGGGGAGCCGGTTGCGGTGGTGCTTCCACTCGCCCCCGGCCGGCGCGTAGACGTGCAGGTAGTCGTGGGCGGAGCTGAACGCGCGGCGGTTCTCCCGCGAGTAGCGCTTCTGCCACACCACCGTGGCCACGAACGCCTCGCGGCCGAGCGCGTCGTCGAGCAGCACCCGCAGCGCGGCCTGCTCGGCGTCGTCGCAGTGCAGCCACAGGCTGCCGTCGGCGCGCAGCAGCGCCCATGCCGCGGCTACACGCTCGCCGATCCAGGCCAGCCACGCGCGCCGCTCCATCGCGTCGTGGTAGTCCGCGAACCGCTCGCCGGTGTTGAACGGCGGATCCAGGTACGCGAGGCGGACCTCGGCGTCGAGGCCGGCCATCACGGCAAGGCAGTCGCCGTGGATCAACCGGTTCATGGCGCCGGAACCTACCGGCGCCGCCGGATCACGCCGAGACGCCGGCCGGGTCGCCGCGATCCTCGCGCCGGGTGACCATCAGGTTCACGCCCCACAGCGCCAGCCCGAGCACGAGCAGCGCGATCGCGCGCAGCCAGATCTCGGCCTCCCGCTGGGTCAGCAGCCCGAGGCAGACGACGACGCCCACGATCGGGACCCAGGTCGGCACCACGAAGTGCGGCGCCCTCCACCGGGTCGCGCCGGGCGGCGAGCACCGCCGCGTTGACGCCCACGAAGGCGATCAGGAGCAGCGTCGTGGTCGTGTCGGCCAGCGACGCGAGGTCGCCCGTGGAGATCAGGATCATCGCGATCACGGTGGTGAAGACGATCGCCACGATCGGCGTGCGGCGCTTCGGGTGCACCGTGCGGAACGGCGCGGGGATCACGCGCTCCTGCGCCATGCCGTAGAGCAGCCGCGAGGCGGTGATCAGGTTGATGAGGATCGTGTTCGCCAGCGAGAACAGCGCGACCGCGGCGAAGATCTTGGTGTTCACGGCCAGCGGCCCGAGCTGGACCACCTCGAGCAGCGGCCCGTCGGAGGCGGCGAGCTTCTCCGTCGGCACCGCCATCGAGGCGATGATCGCCACCGAGGCGTAGATCACGCCGCCGATCGCGAGGCCGCCGAAGATCGCGCGCGGGTAGGAGCGCTGCGGCTCCTGCGCCTCCTCGGCGAGGTTGACGGAGTCCTCGAAGCCGATCAGCGCGTAGAACGCGAGCGAGGCGCCGGCCAGCACGAGGAACGGGATCGAGTCGCTGTTCTCCTTGAAGTCCAGCGCGCGCCCCGGGTCGCCGTCGCCGCCCGTGACGAACGCGAGGCCGATCAGCACCACGAGCAGCAGCCCGCACAGCTCGATGATCGTGCACGCGACGTTGACCTTCACGGACTCGCCGATGCCGCGGAAGTTGATGAGCGCGATGAGCACGACGGTGACGAGCCCGACCAGCACGGCCGGCAGCTCGACGAACACGCTCAGGTAGTCGCCGCCGAACGCCCGCGACAGCGCGGCGGCGCTCGTGATCGACGACATCATCACCGCGAAGCCGAGCATGAAGGTCACGAACGGGCGCCCGAAGCCCTTCTGCACGTACAGCGCCGCGCCGCCCGCCCTCGGGTACTTCGTGACCAGCTCGGCATAGGAGCCGGCGGTGAAGAGCGCGAGCAGCAGCGCCAGCACGAAGCCCGTCCACAGCGCCCCGCCGACCCGGTTGCCGACCTCGCCCACCAGCGCGTAGATGCCGCCGCCGACCATGTCGCCGACGATGAAGAAGAGCAGCATCGTGGGCGTCACCGCGCGCTTGAGCGTGGTCTGTTGCTTCGTCTGTGAGTCCGCCATGAGGGGTCCCCCTACCCACTCTCACGGGATGTGAGCGCGATGCGAGCGTCCTGCGAGCGCCTGCCCCGATGCTGGCAGCGTGAACAAGACCAACGACATCGCCATCGAAGCCGAAGGCCTGGTCAAGCGCTTCGGCGACACCACCGCGCTCGACGGAGTCGACCTCGTCGTCCCACGCGGCACGGTGCTGGGGCTCCTCGGGCCCAACGGCGCCGGCAAGACCACCGCGGTCCGCATCCTCGCCACCCTGCTCAAGCCCGACGCCGGGCGCGCGATCGTCGACGGGCACGACCTGCTCGCCGCCCCCGCCCGCGTGCGGGAGTCGATCGGCCTCACGGGCCAGTACGCCTCGGTCGACGACGCGCTGAGCGGCACCCAGAACCTCGTGATGATCGGCCGGCTGCTCGACCTCAGCCGCCGCGACGCCAAGGCCCGCGCCAAGGAGCTGCTGGCCTGGTTCGACCTCGACGAGGCCGCCGACCGCCCCGCCCGCACCTACTCCGGCGGCATGCGCCGCCGCCTGGACCTCGCGGCCAGCCTCGTCGGCCGCCCGTCGATCATCTTCCTCGACGAGCCGACCACCGGCCTCGACCCGTCCAAGCGCGGCGACATGTGGGGCGTCGTGCGCTCCCTGCTCGCCGACGGCTCCACCGTGCTGCTCACCACGCAGTACCTCGAGGAGGCCGACGCGCTCGCCGACGAGATCACGGTCGTCGACCACGGCCGCGTGATCGCCCGCGACACGCCGGACGGCCTCAAGCGCATCGTCGGCGGCCAGACGCTGACCGTGCACCCCACCGACCCGACCCGGCTCGACGAGGCCGCCTCGATCATCGCCGGCGTGGCCGGCGCGCGCCCCGACTCGCCGCGCCGCGGCGTGCTCAGCGTCCCGGTCGCCGGCGACGAGGTGCTCCCGGAGGCCGTCGACCGGCTCGCGAGCGCCGGCATCTCGCTGACCGAGCTGTCGCTGCACCTCCCCAGCCTCGACGAGGCCTTCCTCGCCCTGACCGGCACGCCCACCGACGACCGCGAGCCCGAGCTCGTGGAGGCCGCATGAGACTCGCCCGCCACTCGATGACGCTCGCCTGGCGCAGCCTCATCCACACGCGGCGCACGCCGGAGGAGCTGATCGACGTCACGCTGCAGCCGGTGCTGTTCCTGGTGATCTTCACCTACATCTTCGGCGGCGCGATCGCCGCCGGCTCGCAGCACGACTACCTGCAGTTCGTCCTCCCGGCCTGCTCGGGCAGTCGATCGCGCTCGGCAGCATCTCGATCGGCGTCAACCTCAGCCGCGACCTCGAGAAGGGCGTCTTCGACCGCTTCCGCAGCCTGCCGATCGGCCGCTCGGTGCCGCTCGTCGGCGCCGTGGCGGCCGACGTCGTGCGCTACGCGATCCTGACCGTGATCATGCTCGGCTTCGGCTACGTGCTCGGCTTCCGGGTGCAGACCGGCGTCCTCGAGACGATCGCCGCGTGCCTGCTCGCCGTCGGCTTCGCGCTGAGCTTCTGCTGGATCTCCGTGTGGGTCGCGATGATCGCCCGCAGCTCCGGCGCCGTGCAGGGGATCGTGATGCTGCTCGTGTTCCCGCTCACGTTCGGGTCGAGCACCTTCGTGGACCCCGACACGATGCCGGACTGGCTGCAGAAGTTCGCCGAGTACAACCCGATCACCCAGCTGGTCGACGCCGTGCGCGCGCTGCTGCTGGGCGGCCCCGCCGGCGAGCACGTCGCTCTACACGTTCGCCGCGATGGCCGGGCTGCTCGTGGTGTTCGTGCCGCTGGCGCTACGTGCCTACGCCCGGCGCGTGTAGCCCGACCGGATCCAGCCGGCTGATGGCGGCTGCGCGCTCCAGCGTGCGGCCGCGGTCGTACGCGGCGGCGTAGCGCGTCGTCGCCGAGCGCCTCGCGCAGCGAGGTGGCGAGCCGCCGGATCTCGGTCGCCGTGGGGTCGTCGGCGCCCCGGACAACGGCGGCGGCGCCGAGCGCCTCGGCGCTCTCGGCGGGACGACCCGCCGCACCGAGCACCACGGCCAGCGTGACGCCCACGCCCGCGAGGATCGGCATGTCCTCCGAGGCCACCGCCGCGGCGTAGGCGATGGCGAGGTGCTCGGCCGTGTCCTCGCCGGGGAGGCACGCCAGCGTCGTGTGCACGATCGCCCTGGCGTGCTGGCGCTCCGGCCCGAGACCCTCGAGCGTGTCGAGCGTCGCCCGCAGCTCGTCGCGCAGCGCCTCGTCGACCTCGCCGGTCTCGGCGCGGAAGCGGACGAGCAGCGCGAGCGAGATCACGTCGCGCTCGGCGCCGGGCGCCCCGGCGCGACGGGAACGGTCGACCAGCTCGCGCGCCTCCTCGACCCTTCCCTGGCGCACGCGCACGTCCGCGAGGCGGATGAGCAGCATCCCCGTGTCGGTGCCGGCGTTGAGCTCGGCCAGCAGCCCGTGGGCCTCCTCGAGCGCGGCGGCCGCCTCGTCGAGCGCTCCGTCGATCGTGCGCAACGTGCCCCACGACATCAGCACCATGCCGAGCGCCCAGCGGTCGCCCGTCTCGCGGAAGGCGGCGCGCGCGAGCCGCAGCTGGGCGCGCGTCTCCTCCACCTCGCCGTCGTTCTCGGCCTTCTGCGCGAGCGCGAACGGGACGGTCGCCCGCACCCACGGGTCGGGATGGGCGCGGGCGCGGTCGAACAGCGCCTCGCCGCGCGCGCTGTCGCCGGTGAACATCGCCAGCATCGGGGCGACCGCGACCCCCAGCGGGCGCTGGGTGAAGCCCGTCTCCTCCAGCCCGTCGAGCAGCCCCGTGAGCATCTCGCGCGCCTCTTCCATCGTCTCCCCGCGCGAGCCGCGGGCGAACGTCTCGACGATCAGGCGGTCCCCGGGATCGGCGTCCCCGGGCACCTCGGCGACGAGCTTCATCGCGGCCTGTGCCTCGTCGGTCTCCCCGGTGACGAGCCAGAACCAGCCCAGCGAGATCGCCATGCGCAGCGCGCGGCGCGCGTCGCCCGAGGCGGCGAGCCAGCGCAGCGCGGCCATCATGTTGTCGCGCTCGGCGACGAGCCGCTGCAGCCACTCGAGCTGCTCCGGGCGGCGCAGGTGCGGGTCGGCCTCCTCGGCCAGCGCGGCGAAGTGGCGCGCGTGGGCGGTGCGGACGTCGTCCAGCTCGCCGGCCTCCTGCGAGCCGCTCGACGCCGTACTCGCGCAGCGTCTCGAGCATCCGGTAGCGCGGCGCGCCGGGGTCGACGACCTGCAGCAGCGAGCGGTCGACCAGCGCGGCGAGCAGGTCGAGCACGTCGCCCGCCGTCGACGGCGGCGGCGCTCTCCGGCGTGACGCCGCCGGGGAACACGGCGAGCCGCGCGGCGAGCCGGCGCTCGTCGCTCGCCGAGCAGGTCCCAGCTCCAGTCGATGACGGCGCGCAGCGTGCGCTGGCGCGGGCAGCGCGGTGCGGCTGCCGCCGGTCAGCAGCCGGAAGCGGTCGTCGAGGCGGGCGGCGATCTGCTCCGCCGACAGCGAGCGCAGCCGCGCGGCGGCGAGCTCGATGGCCAGCGGCAGCCCGTCGAGCCGGCGGCAGATCTCGACCACGGCCGCGACGTTCTCGTCGGTGACGGCGAAGCCCGGGCGAGACGGCGCGCGCCGCGGTCGGCGAGCAGCTCGACCGCCGGGTGCGCGAGCGCCTGCTCGGCGGTGGCGCCGCCCTCGGGCAATCCGAGCGGCGACACGGCGAGCAGCCGCTCGCCCGCGATCGCCAGCGGCTCGCGGCTGGTGGCGAGGATCCGCACGCCGGGGCAGCACGCGAGCAGGTCGTCGGCCAGCTCGGCGGCGGCCTCGATCAGGTGCTCGCAGTTGTCGAGCACGAGCAGCGCGTCGCGGCCGGCGAGCGCGCCGCGCAGCTGCTCGCGCGCCTGCACCGGCGGCGGGGCGTTGGACTCGAGCAGGCGCACCTCGCGCAGGCCCGAGCGCGTCGCGCACCGCGCCGGCGACCAGGTCGGGGATCGGTCGACGGCGGCGAGCTCGACCAGCCACACGCGCGCCGCCGCGCCGCGCGCGCCGCCTCGATCGCGAGCCGCGTCTTGCCCGCGCCGCCCGTGCCGACGAGCGTCACGAGGCGGTGCTCGCTCCAGCAGCGCGGCGACCTCGGCGACCTCGCGCTCGCGGCCGACGAAGCTGCTGCGCGCGTGCGGCAGGTTGTCGGCCGGGCGCTCGGCGGGCTCGCCGCGCAGGACGGCCGCGTGCGCGGCCTGCAGCTCGGGCGACGGGATCGCGCCGAGCTCGTCGTCGAGCCGGCGGCGCATGCGCTCGTAGGCGGCCAGCGCGTCGGCGGGGCGCCCGGCGGCGGCGAGCGCGGCGAGGTGGTGGGCGGCGAGGCGCTCGTCGAGCGGGTGCTCGGCGACGAGCGCCTCGACCTCGGGGACCAGCTCGGCGCCGCGGCCGAGCGCGAGCCCGGCGGCGATCCGGTCGGCGCGGGCCGACAGCCGCAGGTCCTCGAGCCGCGCGGCCTCCATGACCAGGCCGTCGGTACCCGACAGCGCCGGGCCGCGCCACAGGGCGAGCCCCTCCGTGAGCGTCTCGTCGGCGCGCGCGGCGTCGCCGGCACGCAGCGCGGCGGCGCCCTCGGCGGCGAGCCGCTCGAAGGCCAGCGCGTCGACCGCCCCGGGGTCGAGCGCGAGGCGGTACCCGTCGGACTCCTGGCGCAGCACGTCCGGCCCGAGGTCGCGGCGCAGGCGCGACACGAGCGTCTGCAGCGCGTGCGAGGGATCGGCGGGGAGCTGCTCCGCCCACACCGCGTCGATCAGCGCCGACGCGCGGACGACGCGGCCGCAGTCCAGCGCCAGCCGGGCGAGCAGCGTGGCGACGCGGCGACCGCGCCGGCGTGCCGGCGCCGTGCACCTCCAGGGGGCCGAGCATCGCGATCCGCACGCGTTCAAGCGTACGGCGCGCTCATGAGGAGCACGCCGCCGCCTCGTCGAGCTCGACGAGGCGCTTCCACTCCGCCTTGTAGGCGCGCCACTCCTCGTCGGTGCGCGGTGCGCTTCCAGTAGCCGCACACCGACAGCGACTCCTTCGGCACGCCGCGCTCGACCAGCAGGTGCCTGCGGACCTCGCGCACGGAGGCGCCTCGCCGTGGACGAACGCATGCACGCGCCCGGCCGGGAAGTCCAGCGCGCGCAGCGCCTCGGCGGACGCCGTCGCGCGGCAGCCAGCGTGACGTGCGAGGTCGCCGGGCGAGGCGAGCTCGACGCCGGTCGTCGTCGTCGTCGACCTCGACGAGCACGTGGACGGGGACGCCCTCGGGGATCCGCTCGAGCGACGCGGCGATCGCGGGCAGGACGGCGGGGTCGCCGACCATCAGGTGCCAGTCGGCGTCCGGGTCGGGCGTGTAGCGCGCCGCCGGGGCCGGCCAGCTGGAGCACGTCGCCGGGCTTGGCGGCGGCAGCCCACGGGCCGGCGATGCCGACGTCGCCGTGGACGACGAAGTCGAGCGTGAGCCGCCGCAGCTCGGCGTCCCACTCGCGGACGGTGTAGCTGCGGGTGCGCGGCCACATGTCGCGCGGGAGCCGCTCGCGGAGTCCTCCATGTCGAACGGCGCCGAGTAGTGCGGCGCCGGGCGGCGGGAGCTGCACCTTCACGTAGTGGTCGGTGAACTCGCCGCACTCGAAGCGCTCGAGCTCGTCGCCGCTCGACGACGATGCGGACCATGCGGGGCGTGATCCACTCGGTGGACTCGACGATCGGGTGCGGAACGGCGTGCGGGCCATGCCTCCGAGTGTAGTTAGGGCGTCCTAAGCGCCTGGGCGGCGCGCTCGAGCAGCATGCTGCCGCTCGCGCTCGTTGCGCGGTCATCGCGGCGGCGCGGGCGTACTCGGCGCGGGCCTCCTCGGCGCGGCCGAGCCGCCGCAGCAGCTCGCCGCGGACGCTGGGGAGCAGGTGGTAGCCGGCCAGGGCCTTCTCGCCGGCCAGCGCGTCGACCGCCTCCAGCCCCGCCTCGGCCCCGAACGCCATCGACACCGCGACCGCGCGGTTGAGCTCCACCACCGGCGACGGCGTCAGCTCGGTGAGCGCGTCGTAGAGCGCGACGATCCGCACCCATTCGGTCTCCTCCGCCGTGCGGGCGCGCGCGTGCCAGCAGGCGATCGCGGCCTGCAGCGTGTACGGGCCCGTAGGCCTCGCCGAGCGCCTCGGCGCGCGCCATCGCCGCGAGGCCGCGGCGGATCAGCAGCCGGTCCCAGCGCGAGCGGTCCTGGTCGAGCAGCAGCACGGGCTCCCCGTTCGGGCCGACCCGAGCCCTGGCGCGCGACTGCTGGATCTCCATCAGCGGCGACGAGCCCGTGCACCTCGGGCTCGCGCGGCGCGAGCTCGGCGAGGATGCGGCCCATCCGCAGCGCCTCGCGGCACAGCCCCGGGCGCATCCAGTCGTCGCCGGCGGTGGCCGAGTAGCCCTCGTTGAAGATCAGGTAGACGACCTCGAGCACCGAGCCGAGGCGCTCGCGCAGGTCGTCGCCGGCCGGGACCTCGAAAGGGCACGTTGGCCTCGGCGAGCGTGCGCTTGGCGCGGCTGATGCGCTGCGCCACCGTCGGCGTCGGCACGAGGAAGGCGCGGGCGATCTCCTCCGTCGTGAGGCCGCCGAGCAGGCGCAGCGTGAGCGCGATCCGCGCGTCGGTCGAGAGCACCGGGTGGCAGGTGGTGAACACCAGCGTCAGCAGGTCGTCGCCGACCTGGTCGTCGAGCGCGGCGGCCAGGTCGGGCTCCTCGCGGTCCTCGATCTCGCGCCCGATCTCCTCGTGCTTGCGCTCGAGCGTGCTGCGCCGGCGCAGCACGTCGATCGCGCGGTGCTTGGCGGTGGCCATCAGCCAGGCGCCCGGGTTGTCCGGGACGCCTGTCTCCGGCCACCGCTCCAGCGCCGCCACGAGCGCGTCCTGCGCGAGGTCCTCGGCGAGGCCGACGTCGCGGACCATGCGGGCGAGGCCCGCGATCAGCTTCGCCGACTCGATCCGCCAGACCGCATCGATGGCGCGCTCGGTGGGGCTGGGTGGGGACACTCAGGCGGCGGGCTGCTCGCGGCGGTGCCTGCGACAGCTCGCCGGCGGCCTCCTGCACGTCATCGGGGAAGTCGGTCATCTCGAACACCCGGCGCACCTCGATCTCGAACGTCTCGCCCTGGACGTGGGGCACGCGCTTCGCCCACTCGACGGCCTCCTCCTTGGACTTCACGTCGATGATCCAGTAGCCGCCGATCAGCTCCTTGGCCTCGGTGAACGGGCCGTCGGTCACCGTCGGCCGGCCGTCGTTCCCGAAGGCGACCCGCGCGCCCTGCGACGACGGGGCGAGGCCGTCGAGCGCCAGCAGCACGCCCGCCTTCGTGAGCTCCTCGTTGTACGCCATCATCGCCGCCACGTCGTCCGCCGCGGGCATGTACTCGATCCTCCGGGACGTTGGGCTTCATGAACATCATGAACCGCATGCTGTGCTCCTCCGTGTGTCGTTGGACCCTGCTCTATCAGCGACGTCGAACGGGCGGCCACGATTTCGACACGCGTATCTTGCGGCCCATGAAGATCCGCCGCGCGATGCCCGTCGTCCCCGTCGCCGACCGTGCGCGGCGGTCACGTTGTACGTCGATCTGCTCGGCTTCGAGATGGCGATGGACCAGGACGGGATGGTGATGCTCCGCTCCCCGAGCGTCGAGACGACGCAGCTGATCGCGTGGTGGCCGAGCGAGACCGCCTTCGATCCGGACGTCGGGCTCCTGGACGTCTCGGTCGAGGTCGAGGACGTCGACGCCGCCTACGAGTCGGCGCGCGCCGCCGGATTGGAGATCGTGCGGGAGATCCGCGACGAGCCCTGGGGCGTGCGGCGGTTCTTCGTGCGCGACGGCAGCGGGACGACGCTCAACGTGAACATGCACATCCGCTGAGCTAGGGCCCGACCACCTCGAAGTGGGTGATGCCGCCCTTCTCGAGCAGGAAGCGCTCGTCCTCGGGGTAGTAGACGGCGGCCTCGATGTCCTCGCCGGCGAAGGCCTTGATCGAGTCGCGCGAGTCCCACAGCGAGAACGTGATGATCTCGGAGCGGTCCCCGTCGTCGCGGCGGAGCATCCAGGCGCCCTGGTTGCCGGGCGTCTCGGCGTACTCGGCCATGCCGGTCTCGTTGATGTAGGCGGCGTACTCCTCGGCGTCCTCCGTCCGGACGACGCCTCTCCACATGCGGGCGATCATGCCCTCAAGGATGCCGAGCGAGCCCGCGGAGCACCGCGTCGGCGTCGCGGTGGGGAGCGCGCAGCGCGACGCCGACGATGTCGAGCGCCTCGCCGGCGACGGCCGCGACCGCCGCGCGGTTGTCGGTGTCGTGGCCGGTGGCGAACATCTCCATCGTGTAGAGCGCGATCGGGACCTCGCGCCGCGCGGCCCGCTCCCGGACCGTCTTGAGCTTGCCCGCGCTCGCCTCGTAGACGAGCACGGGCTGCACGAGCAGCGGGAGGTAGCGGTTGCCGTCGGCGTCGAGGTAGTCCTCGCCGATCGCCTCCGGTCCCGCCGCGCCGACCACGCCGCTCATCAGGAACGCGGTCACGTTCAGTCGCTGCCACACCGCCAGGTCGTCGCGCACGACGACGGCGGCCTTGGTGTCGAAGTCGGTCACGCCCATGCCACAAGGGTGCCGCCCCGCCGCGCGAGCGTCTTGAACGTTCTTGCGGTCAGGAGGCCGCGTAGCGGCCCGGGGTCACGCCGACGGCCCGCTTGAACGTGCGGGTGAGGTGCGGCTGGTCGGCGAACCCGCACTCGGCGGCGACCGCGGCGGCGGGCTCGCCGGCGGTCAGCAGCGCGCGGGCACGCTGGATCCGCAGGTTCGTCTGGAACGCGTGCGGCGTGAGACCGGTCTGCGCGCGGAAGCGGCGCACCAGCTCGAACCGGCTCAGGCCCGCGACCCGCGAGAGCTCGGCCAGCGACACGCGCTCGGCCCAGCGCTCGGCGAGGTGGGCCCGCGCGCGGCGGACGGCGGCGTGCTCGGGCCGCCCGCGGAACGGGTCGGCCGGCCCGGGGCGCAGGTGCGGGCGCAGCGCGGCCACCGCGGCCAGCACCGCCTCGTCGACCTCCAGCCCGTCCGCGTTCGCGAGCGCGTCGTGCGCGCGCAGGAGCGAGCCCTGCAGCGCGCGGTCGCGGAACACGACCCATCGCGCGGCGCGCGGCACCGCGGCGTCGCGCTCCGTCCACTCGTGCAGCAGGTCGGGCTCGAGGTAGAGCACCTTGTACGCCCAGCCCTCGGGCACCGCGGCCATCCCGGTGTGGACCGACTCCGGCTCGAGCACGAACAGCTCCCCGCTCCCCGCGCGCTGCCGGGTCTCGTCGACCTCGAAGCGCGCGGCGCCGTGCTCCACGACCGCGATCGTCCACGTGGGGTGCGAGTGCGGGCGGTAGGCGTGCTCCCGGTAGCGCGCGTGCAGCGCCTCGACGCCCGGCAGCTCCGGGCGGCCGGAAGTACGTCGCGCGCTCGGTCACGTGAGCGCCTCCCGCACGCGCGCGCCGATCCCGCGCAGGCGCTCGGCCGGCTCGTTGGCGAACACGAACCGCACGTAGCGGTCCTCGGCCCCCCACCCGAGCATCGGCGTGGCGGCCACCTTGGCGGCGAACAGCCGCCCGGACGCGGCGGCCGGCTCGACCCCCATCGCGAGCGTGTCGAGCAGCAGCGACCAGCCGCCGTGGGGCGGGATCACCGGCAGGCCGGCGAGCTCGGAGAGCAGCACGTCGCGCCGCGCCTGGAGCTCCCGCGTCGAGGCGGCGACGTCCTCGTCGCCCGCCTCCAGCGCGACCGCGACGGCGTCCTGCGCGATCCCGACCTGGCAGACGACGTTGGAGATCCCGACCAGCCCGATGTCGTCCACGACCGACTCGGGCGCGAGCGTCCAGCCCACCCGCCAGCCGATCATCCGCAGCTCCTTGGAGGCCGTGCCGACGGTGATCGTGCGCTCGGGGAGCAGCGCCGCGGGATGGATCAGCGGGCGGCCGTCGAACAGCAGCCGCTCCATCGCCGCGTTGTAGACGAGCCACAGGTCGTGCTCCTCACACAGCTCGGCGGCGAGCTCCCAGTCCCCGCGGTCGAGCACCGCGCCGGACGGCATCGAAGGGCTCATCAGCAGCAGCGCCCGCGTGCGCGGGGTGATCGCCGCGCGCAGCGAGTCGCGGTCCAGCCGCCAGCCGCCCTCGCCCGGCTCCAGGCGTGCGAAGCGCGGCGTCGCGCCGGTCAGCCGCACGCGGTTGGTCAGGCCGATGTAGATCGGGTCGGTGAGCACGACCTCGTCGCCGGTCTCGACCAGCGCGAGCAGCACGTTGAGGATCCCGTTCAGCCCGCCCGCGCTGATCAGGCACTGCTTCTCCCACGCGTACTCGACGCCGGAGAGCCGCGACACGTGCGCCGCCGCGGCCCGCCGCAGCCGCGCGTGGCCGGGGAACGGGAGGTAGGAGTTCGCCGCGTCGTCGTCGATCGCGCCGCGCGTCGCCTCGAGCGCCGCGGGCAGCGGGCGCATGTCCGTGTCCAGGTTCTCGAGGCGCAGGATCTCCGGGTCCCCGGCGGCGTCGGCCGCGGCGCCCATGCGGTCGACGCCGATGCCCGCCATGCCCTCGAGTCGTGCGACGCGCGCCATCAGCGCGGCTCGCCCGGCGAAGCCCGCGCGCAGCTCGGCCAGGCGCTCCAGCGCGGCGGGCTCGAGCGGCCCGCGCTCGACGGCGGCCACCGCGAACTCGAGCTGCTCGACGCTCGACGTGCCCACCAGCACGGTGCCGAGCGCCGGATGGCCGGTGGCGAATCGCAGGCCGGCCTCCACGAGGCTCTCGGCGTGGCCCTCTCGGACGAGCGCGCCGAGCCGGGCGGCGCGGCGGACGTCGGCCGCGTAGTCGGCGCCGGAGCCGATCGGCTCGAGCGACTCGGACGCGACCGGGTGGCGGTCTGTCGTGCCGCGCAGCGCGCCGCCGGCCAGCACGCGGATGCCGATCGCGCCGGTGCCGGTCTCCGCGGCCACGTCGAGGAGCCCGTCGTAGTCCTGCGCCGGATAGCCGGGCGGCAGCGCCTCGCCGGCGCTCGGGTTGAGGAGGTTGTAGGGCACCTGCGCGGTCTCGAGCACGCCGGCGGCGAGCACCTCGCGCAGCTGCGACGTGTCGCCGATCGCCGTGAAACCGACGTGGCCGACCTTGCCGCTCGCCTTCAGCGAGACGAGCGCCGGAGCGATCGCGCTCCAACACGGGGCCGGCGTCGCCGATCGGGTCGTGCAGCTGCAGCAGGTCCACGCGCTCGAGGCCCAACCGCCCGAGGCTGGCGTCGAGGCTCTGCGCCACCGTCTCGGGCGGTGCGCCGCCCAGCAGCACCTTCGTGCCGACGCGGACGTCCGGGATGGCCGAGCGAGCGGAGCACACGCCCCAGATTGCGCTCGGACGCGCCGTCGCCGTACATCGGCGCCGTGTCGAAGTAGTCGATGCCGAGCTCGATCGCCCGGCCGATCGCGCGCTCCTGCTCCGCGGGCTCCCCGCGCACCATCAG
The DNA here is from genome assembly GCA_963723395.1 of uncultured Solirubrobacteraceae bacterium. Taxonomy (GTDB): domain Bacteria; phylum Actinomycetota; class Thermoleophilia; order Solirubrobacterales; family Solirubrobacteraceae; genus DATFQI01. Next base: position 128,866 of record CAVRQL010000024.1, read on the forward strand.
CCCGCCCACCGCGCCGCACCCGTACCCGAGCACGCCGACCTCGAGCCCCGTCCTTCCGAGCGTCCTCCGCCTCAACCGGCGCCGGCCCTCCTGCGGGCGTGGGCGCCCGCGCCGAGGACCACGAGCGCGCCGAGCAACCCGATGAAGCCGGCCGGCCCGACCTCGCCGACCTCGCCGATCGCCCGCCAGGCGGCGACGAGCACGCCCAGGAAGTGCAGAACGCCCGCGCCGCCCACCGCCACGAGCATCCCGGCGGCGACCTGCGGCCGGGTGCCGAGGAGCACGACCAGCGCGACCACCGCCGTGGCGACCAGGACGAGCGGCTCGAGGAAGAACTCGGCGCTCGTGCCCTCCGGGACCTCGCTCCACAGCGAGCTCAGGCCGTCGTAATGGACGAACAGCGCGACGCCCATCACCGCCGCGCCCGCCAGCCCGAGCACGAGCGTCGCCGGGTCGTCGGTGGCGGGCTGCGCGGGCGAGGCGCGCAGGCAGGCGACGCCGGCGAGCAGGATCGCGACGGCCGCGGCCAGGACGACCAGCGAGAGCACCGAGGGCACCGCGCCGAGGCGCTCGAAGGAGAACTTGACCAGCGCGATCGCGCCGGCGGACGTCACCGCCCCGAGCCCGAGCAGGACGCCGGCCGCGAACGGCACGGGCAGGCGGCCGTCGCGCAGCGCGGCAGCCACCGCCCAGACGGCGAGCCCGGCGCCTGCCGCCTCGAGCGGGGAGAACGCGGCGAACAGGTTCCAGCGGTCGTCGCCGCCGGCGACGATGCCGATGAGGACGGCCACGGCCATCCCCGCCGCGCCCGCCAGGGCGAGCCGGTCCGCGCGTCCCGGCATCGCCATCGCCGTCGTGGTCCGCGGGCGCGGCGGCCGGGGCGCCGGCGTGGGCTCGTGCGGGCGCGTCTCCTCGTCCATGGGGTCGCGCGGCGGCGGCGGAGAGGGAGGCTGTGGTGGCGGCGCGGCCGCGGCCGCGGGCGGTTCCGCGGGCTCGGAGGTGGGCGGGCGCAGCGTCGTGCGCGGCACGTAGGTCTCGAACACCGGGGCGTCGGCGGTCGGCATGTCGCCGCCGGTGTCCGGGCCCGTCCCCTCGACGTCGATGCCCTCGACCGGCCCCGGCGTCGAGGTGGGCGGCGGCGTCGCCGGCCCGGGCACCCGCGGCGCGGCCTCCCCGAGCCGGGCGTCGCGGCGCCAGCGCGGGCCGAGCAGCGCGATCATCAGCTCCTCGAAGTCCTCCCACGCGTCGGTCGCGGACGGGGGGCGCTTCGAGGCGTCCTTGGCCGTGAGGCGCGCGATCCACTCCGAGATCTCGGGGTCGACCCCCGCCACCTGGGAGGCCGGCGGCAGCGGCTCGTTGATCTGGCGCATGACGATCGCCATCGGGTTCTCGGCGTCGGAGAACGGCGGGCGCCCGGTGTACAGCTCGTACGCGATGCACCCGACCGAGTAGATGTCGGTCCACGGACCGATGTCCTTGCCCATCGCCTGCTCGGGAGCCATGTACGGCGGCGTGCCGACGGTCGTCCCGGTGGCGGTCGCGAACTCGCCGGTCTGCGACGCCTGGGTCGTCGCCTTGGCGATCCCGAAGTCGGCGATCTTGATGCCTCCGTCGGGGGTGACCATCAGGTTCTCGGGCTTGAGATCCCGGTGCACGATGCCGCGCTGCTCGGCTGCCGCGAGGCCGCCGAGGAGCCCCTCCAGGACGCCGCCGATCTGGGCCGGCGACAAGCGCCCCACGTGCGGCCGGAGGGAGCCCTGATCCAGGTACTCCATGGCGATGTAGGGCGTGCCCGAGTCCTCGAAGAAGTCGAACACGGTGACGATGTTCGGGTGCATCAGCGAGCCCGCCAGGCGCGACTCGCGCACGAACCGGCGCGCGAAGTCGGGGTCGGACGTGTGGAAGGCCGCCAGCTCCTTGAGCGCCACGAGGCGGTCCAGGTCGAGCTGGCGCGCGAGGTGTACCACCGCCATCCCGCCGCGTCCGACCTCCCGGATGATGCCGTAGCGGCCGACGGTCCTGACCAGCTCCGCCATGGCTCGACTCTAGCCCGGGGCCGCGTTACGTGGGGAGAATCTCTCAGGGGGACGGCACGGTCGCGCCGGCCGCGAACGCCTTCACGTCGAACGTCGTGTTGCGCTCGTTGCGGGTCGCGCACAGGATGCGCTTCCCGTCGGTCCGCACGTTGACCAGCCCGTAGATCATGTCCGTGGCCACCGGCGAGTCGGCCATCTGGCGGTAGGCGGTCTCGGACGTGACCTTGACCGTGGCCCGGCCGGCGGGGATCGCGTCGACGGCGTCCTGGACCTTCACGCGCGTGACGTGCGCGAGCTGGATCGAGCGCGCGAGCTCCGTCGAGTAGACGAGCGGCGGCCACACCTCGCCCGGGCGCTCGCCCTGCGAGTGGCGCCCGTACCGCCCGTAGGCGCCGACCGCCGCAGGGCGCGGGTGCGCGTAGTTCTCCTGGTCGCCGGAGGAGATCACGGTCGCCCGCGGCTTCATCGCCTTGAAGAACCTCGGGAGGACGTCCTCGGCGCCGTGGTGGCAGCCCTTGACGACGTCGGCGGCGTACTGGGCCGCGGGGACGTGCCCGAGCAGGTGCTCCTGGGCGACGGTGTTGATGTCCCCGGTGAGCAGGATCCGCGCCTTGCCGTAGTCGAGCCGGAGCACGACCGAGTGCCCGTTGATGGTCTCGCTCTGGCTGCCGAGCCAGCGCACCGTCCCGTCGGCCTCGGCGACCGGGCCGAGCAGGTGCATCACGACGGGCTTGCCCGTCTCGTAGCCGGGGACGAAGCGCGTGTCGCGAGACACCCGCTGGACATCGCCGGCCGTCGCGATCACCCCGGCGGCGAGCTTCGCGAAGTCCTCGCCGAACGTCCTCGGCGGATTCTCGAACGAGGCCTTGTCGCTGAGCAGCGCGGTCACCTTCGCCCCGTCGCGCCCGATCCCGTCGATGTAGCGCCCGACGCCCGGGTGCAGGAAGCGGGTCACCTGGGCCGCGAGCGGGCGCTGCCCCGCCCGCTTGGGCCCGAACGAGGAGGCCAGCACGTTCGCCAGGCCTCCGTAGTGGTCGAGGTCGGGGTGCGACATGACCACGGTCTCGAACGCGGCCACCTCGCGCTGCAGGTCGACGGCGAACTTCCAGCCGATGAAGTTCGGCGCGCCCTTGTCGAGCATCCCGGAGCTCCACGACGGCCCGCCGTCGACGAGGTGCCACTTGTCGTCGGGCGTCCGGACGAGGATCGCGTCGCCCTGGCCGACGTCGATGACGTAGATCTCCAGCAGGGAGAGGTCGTCGACGAGCAGCGAGCGCTTCATCGGCCCGACGCCGCCGTGCGCGCGGACCTTGAGCGTGTCGCCGCCCGTGTCCTCCAGCACCTCGACGGGATCGCCCCACAGGAGCGCGTGCTTGCGTCCCCTCGTGGTCGTGAGCGTCGCTGTGTCGACCTTGAGGAACACCGGTGAGCCACGCTAACCGGCGCCGGTGGCGCTTGGCAAGGGCTAGCGGCGCACTACTCGCTCTTCTCCTCGCTCTTCTCCTCGTCCTTCTCCTCGTTTCCTTCTCCTCGACGTTCTCCTCGGCCGTCTCCTCGTCCGCCGCCGGGGCGTCGGCGGTCCGCACGCCGGAGAGATCGATACCGAGCTCCTCGGCGGCCCTCAGCAGGTCGTCGTCCTCATCGCCCATCTCGGCGCGCGTGCCCTCCTCGGAGACCACGTTGACGTCGAGCGCCAGCGACTGCATCTCCTTCAGCAGCACCTTGAAGGACTCCGGGATCGACGGCTCGGCGATGTTCTCGCCCTTGACGATCGCCTCGTAGGCCTTCACACGCCCGACGGTGTCATCGGACTTGATGGTCAGCATCTCCTGCAGCGTGTACGCCGCGCCGTAGGCCTCCAGCGCCCAGACCTCCATCTCGCCGAAGCGCTGACCGCCGAACTGGGCCTTGCCGCCCAGCGGCTGCTGCGTGACGAGCGAGTACGGGCCGGTCGAACGCGCGTGGATCTTGTCGTCCACGAGGTGGTTGAGCTTCAGGATGTACATGTAGCCCACCGTGACCTGCTGGCCGAACGGCTCACCGGTGCGCCCGTTGTAGAGCGAGAACTTGCCGCTCGCCTTCTCGCCCACGCGCCGCTTCTCGTCGACGTCCATGCGGATGGCGCCCTTGTGCTCCTTCTGCCACTGCACGAGCGCGTGATCGACGTCCTCGAGCGTGGCGCCGTCGAAGACGGGCGTGGCGACGTAGACCTTCCCGGCCTCCTCGGCGTCCTTGGTCTTGTAGGCCTCGGTGCCGTCGTCGTACCAGCCCTGGGCCGCGGCCCACCCGAGGTGGGTCTCCAGGATCTGGCCGATGTTCATGCGGCTCGGCACGCCCAGCGGATTCAAGATCACGTCGACCGAGGTCCCGTCCTCCAGGAACGGCATGTCCTCCTCGGGCACGATCTTGGAGATCACGCCCTTGTTGCCGTGACGGCCGGCGAGCTTGTCGCCCTCCGCGATCTTTCGCCGCTTGGCGACGAACACGCGGACCAGGTCGTTGACGCCGGGCGGGAGGTCGTCGCCCGCCGCGCGGCTGAAGGTCTTGACGTCGATCACGACGCCGCCCTCGCCATGGGGGACCTTCAGGCTCGTGTCGCGGACCTCGCGCGCCTTCTCCTTGAAGATCGCGCGGATCAGCTTCTCCTCGGCCGTCAGCTCCGTCTCGCCCTTCGGCGTCACCTTGCCCACGAGCAGCTCGCCCGAGTGCACCTCGGCGCCGATCCGGACGATGCCGCGATCGTCGAGGTTGCGCAGCGACTCCTCCGAGCGGTTCGGGATGTCGCGCGTGATCTCCTCGTCACCGAGCTTCGTCGTGCGGGCGTCGACCTCGTACTCCTCGATGTGGATCGAGGTCAGCTCGTCGTCCTTGACCAGCCGCTCGGAGAGGATGATCGCGTCCTCGAAGTTGTAGCCCTCCCACGACATGAACGCGACGCGCAGGTTCTTGCCGAGGGCCATCTCGCCCTTGTCCGACGACGAGCCGTCGGCGAGCAGCTCACCCTCGGCGACCTGCTGGCCGGCCTTGATCACGGGCTTGTGGTGGATCAGCGTGCCCTGGTTGGAGCGCATGAACTTCTGCAGCTCGTAGTCGTCGCGCCCGCCGTCCTCGGTGGTGACGACGATCTGCGTCGCGTCGACGAACTCGACCGTGCCGGCGTTGCGCGCCAGCACCACGTCGCCCGAGTCGAACGCCGCGCGGCGCTCCATGCCCGTGCCGACCAGCGGCGCGTCGGTCTTCAACAGCGGCACCGCCTGGCGCTGCATGTTCGAGCCCATCAGCGCGCGGTTGGCGTCGTCGTGCTCGAGGAACGGGATCATCGCCGTCGCCACCGACCAGACCTGCTCCGGGGACACGTCGATCAGGTCGACGTCGCCCGGCGGGACGTAGACGTACTGGCCGGCCTGCGTGCGGCAGAGGATCGAGTCGCCGGTCAAGGCGCCCTTGTCGTCGAGCGGCTCGTCGGCCTGGGCGATGAGGCGCTCCTGCTCGGCCGTCGCGTCGAGGTGGACGATCTCGTCGGTGATCTTCCCGTTCTTGACCACGCGGTACGGCGTCGTCACGAAGCCGTACTCGGAGATCTTGGCGTAGGAGGCCAAGCGAGCCCATCAGGCCGATGTTCGGGCCCTCGGGCGTCTCGATCGGGCACATCCGGCCGTAGTGCGTCGGGTGCACGTCGCGCACCTCGATCGGCGCGCGCTCGCGCGTCAGGCCGCCGGCGCCGAGCGAGTTGAGGCGGCGACGGTGCGTGAGCCCCGAGAGCGAGTTCGTCTGGTCCATGAACTGGCTCAGCTGCGAGGAGCCGAAGAACTCCTTCAGCGCCGCGACGACCGGGCGGATGTTGATGATCGTCTGCGGCGTGATCGTGTCCGCGTCCTCGGTCGTCAGCCGCTCGCGGACGACGCGCTCCATCCGGTACAGGCCGATCCGGAACGCCTCCTGGATCAGCTCGCCCACCGTGCGCAGACGACGGTTGCCGAAGTGCTCGTACTCGTCGAGGTGGTCGGCTCACGGCCTCGCGCGGACGGCTCTGGGCCTCCGCCGCGTAGTCCTTGATCTCCTCGTCGAGCTCCTCGGGCATGCCGAGCAGCTTCGGGAGGCTCACGAGCTCCTTGACCAGCGCGATGATGTCGTCGTGCGTGAGCGCGCGGACGTCGAGGTCGACGTCCAGGCCCAGGCGCGCGTTGAGCTTGTAGCGGCCCACGCGCGTGAGGTCGTAGCGCTTCGGGTCGAAGAACAGCGTGTTGAGCAGGTTCCGCGCGTTGTCCACCGACGGCGGCTCACCGGGGCGCTGCTTCTTGAAGAGCTCGATCAGCGAGCCCTCCTCCGACTTCGTCACCTCGGTGTCCGCGTCGATCGTGTTGCGGATGTAGAGGCTGTTGTCGAACAGCTTCAGGATCTCTTCGTCCGACGCGTAGCCCATCGCCCGCAGCAGCACCGTGACGGGCAGCTTGCGCTTGCGGTCGATCCGGACGAAGACCTTGCCCTTCTTGTCGATCTCGAGCTCCAGCCACGAGCCGCGGGCCGGCATCAGGTTCGCGATGAAGACCTGCTTCTCCGGATCCTTGGGCTCCATCAGATAGGCGCCCGGAGAACGGACCAGCTGCGTGACGACCACGCGCTCGGTGCCGTTGATGACGAAGGTGCCGCGCTCGGTCATCCACGGGAAGTCGCCCATGAACACCGACTGCTCGCGGATCTCACCCGTCTCGCGATTGACGAAGCCGACCGTGACGGTCAGCGGCCGCGCATAGGACAGGTCCTTCTCGCGGCACTCGTCCAGCGTGGCCGCCGGCTCGTCGAACGTGAACTCCCCGAACTGCACCGCCAGGTTGCCGGTGTAGTCCTCGATCGGCGAGATGTCGTCGATCGTCTCGCGCAGGCCGCCTCCCTCTGGCTCGACGAGCCACGCGAAGGACTTCTTCTGGATGTCGATGAGGTTGGGAACCTCGACCGACCGGTCGAGGCGCGCGAACGTACGTCGCGTACGGGGAGCATGGAGCGAGGCCAAGACGGCGACTCCTCGGGAGAACGGCGGGCAGGATGCGCCGGGACCTCAAGCGCGACAAGGCAAACTAGCAACGACGAACGGCCCCGGGCAAGGGCTCTGTCAGCGCATGAACGTCGTTCAACAACCGACTTCCTAGGGCCAAGATATCACGCGCGGATTAAGCCTTCGGGTGCGGCAACACCGCGCGCGAGCTGGTCCCGCCGTCGTCACGCGTGGCGATCTCGAAGGTCCCGCCGGCGTCCTGGACGCGCCGGCGCACCATCGCGAGCCCGATATGGCCGGCGCGCACGGCGCGCTCGGAGTCGGACGCATCGATGCCGACGCCATCGTCGGATACCTCGAGGACGATGCCCTCCGCCGCGTCCGAGACCGAGACGTCGATCGCCGTCGGGCGCGCGTGCTTCGCGGCGTTCACGAGCAGCTCCTGCGCGACGGGAAGGAGCACGGTCTCGGTCAGTGCGGCTTCGGAGACCGTCCCGCGCACGCGCAACGCCACGCCGCGGGCGGACGGGAACGGCGCGAGCGCCGCCCGCAGCGACGCCTCGAAACCGAGCTCGCGGACAGCCTCGGGGTGGAACGCGGTGATGATGCCGCGCGCCTCCGCGATCGCCGCATCGAGCTGCTCGGTGTCGCCGTGCGCCGACTCGGCTGCGGTCTGGCGCAGCGCGACGAGGCGCTGGAGCGGCCCGTCGTGCAGCGACTCCGCGAGCCGCGCCCGCTCTCGCCGCTCCGCGTGCAGGACCTCCGTGAGCAGCCGGTCGCGATCGGAGGAGAGGCGCTCGACCTCGACGGCGCGCTCGTCGGACTCCGCCTGCAGCGACACGAGGTCTTCGCTCGTCCTCAGGTACGCGCCGAGCGACGCGCAGCAGCGGCACGGTGACCACGAGGCCGACGAGGAGGCTCGCCGCCGCGGCGATCCCGCCCAGCGCCCAGGCGAGCACGACGGCCGCCGTGAGCAGGCAGTTGAGGATCTCCCACGGGAGCATCGGGATCACCGACTCCCGCAGGAAGAGGCCGCGATCGGCCGCGGCCAGGGAAGGGCTGGTCGCCGCGAACAGCGAGATGTTCGTGACCACCGCGACGAAGTAGATGGGCGGGACGAGCGCGGCGTAGGCCGGCATGTCGCGGTCGAGGCCGAGCGCGTCGCCGGCGACCTCGAACAGGACACCGCTCACCAGGCCGACCGCCGGGAGCATCGCCACGTTGGTGACCGCGGCCAGCGCCGGGATCCGGTGGATCCTGACGTCGATGAGGCTGGCCATGCCGCTCAGCACCACCGCCGGGCCCGGCCCGAGCAGGGCTGCGGCGGTCGTCTGCACGACCAGCCCGGCCGAGAGCCGCGCACGCCGCGCCCCCACCGCCATGGAGTCGACGACCGCGTACAGCACGGCGAGAAGGACGACGAACCCGATCGGCTGCCAATCGTCGGCGTCCGACACCAGCACGGTCGCCACGATCACGACGACCAGCACGCCCAGCCGCGGGGCGAGCCGCCCGGGCGTGACCGCCGCCCGCGCCATCGGGGCCTCGCCTGCCGCCGCCATGCGCGGGATTCTGGTCAGGCGGCGGGACGGGCGCAAGCCGGGGAGCCTGCCCCCTCTGGTAGAAGCTCGGACCGTGCCGCTGCGAGACGGGACCATCCGGGTGCTCGTGGCCGACGACCACCCCGTGTACCTGGACGGGATCGCGGCGGCGATCGAGCGTGCGGAGGACCTCGAGCTGACGGCCACGGTCGCCGACGCCGCCGCGGCCCTGCGGCACATCCGCGCCGACCCGCCGGACGTCGCGGTGCTCGACCTGCGGATGCCCGGGATGACGACCGAGGCGGCGCTCGCCGAGCTGGCCGGCGACGAGCTCGACGTGGCCGTCCTGATCCTCTCCGCCCACGTCGGCGGCGAGGAGGTGCACGAGTGCCTGAGCCTCGGCGCGGCCGGCTACGTCGCCAAGGACGCGGACCGCGCCGAGATCTGCGACGCGATCCGCGACGTCGCCCGCGGGCGCGCGACGCTGTCGACCGCGGCGCAGACCAGCGTGACGGCCGAGCTGCGGGCGAGACGCGACCGTGCGCCCGCCCTGCTCAGCCCGCGCGAGCACGAGATCCTCGTGCTCCTGGCGACCGGGGCCTCGACGCCCGCCATCGCCGAGCGCCTCTTCCTCAGCGCCGCGACGGTCAAGACCCACCTGCACCACCTCTACGAGAAGCTCGAGGTGTCAGACCGGGCCGCGGCGGTCGCCGAAGGGCTCCGCCGCGGCCTGATCGCCTAGCCGTACCGCACCCAGGCGCTGCAGCCCTCCTCCTCGACGCAGACGCGGAACTCCCGCATCGGCTGGCCCCACGAGGTGCCCTGGTACTCCGAGCAGCCTCCGCTCGGCGCCCAGGCGCTGTACGTGGGCTCACCGTAGGTCTGGTTGATCTGGTAGTACCAGGCGCGGACGCGGTGACCGTCCACCTGGTTGTCGCAGGCGCGGATCATGTTGTTGAAGCCGGGTTGCATGTTCGCGCTGCCCCCGCCGAACGAGACGCTGGTGGCCGCGAGGGCCGGCGCCGCGAACAGCAGCCCGAACGCCAGCAGCACGCCGAGCGTGCGTCGCATCTTCTTCATCGGAACGACCTTTCTCCCTTGGTTTCCCCTGCCGTGGCGCGCCAAGGCGATCCTCTCGCGCTCGCGGCGCCGCGACCATCCGCCGATCGGGTGATCCGGCGGTGGAGCCGGGCATCGCCCGTATGGGGGAGGCGCGGCTGCGAGCGTGGTGTGAGCGCCGTGTGCGGGTGGTGTGTGCGGCCCCGCCGATGCTGCGTCCATGACCACGATCACCACCGCCGCGACGGCGGCCCCGTCACGGACCTACACCTCTCTGCGTGCGGCGGCGATCCCCTTGGCCGCCCTGTGCCTCGCCTTCTTCGTCGAGATGGTCGACAACACGCTGCTGTCGATCGCGCTGCCCACGATCGGTCGAGATCTCGGCGGCGGCACGACCGCGTTGCAGTGGGTCACCGGCGCCTACTCGCTGACGTTCGGCGGCCTGCTGCTCACCGCCGGATCGATCGCCGACCGTCTGGGACGCCGGCGCGTCCTCCTGGTCGGACTCACCACGTTCGGCCTGCTGAGCCTGTGCGTCGTCTTCGTCACCACCTCCGGCGAGCTCATCGCGCTGCGCGCCGCGCTCGGCATCGCCGCTGCCGCCATGGCGCCCATCACGAACTCGCTCGTCTTCCGGCTGTTCGACGACAAGGCGCTCCGCATGCGCGCCATCACCGTGATGATCGTCGTCGGCATGTCCGGGTTCATCCTCGGGCCGCTCCTCGGCGGCACCGCGCTGGCGCACGTGCGCTGGGAGTGGCTGCTGGTCATCAACGCCCCGATCGCGCTGATCGCCGGCATCGGCGTCCGGCTCGGCGTCGCCGCCGACCGGCCGGAAGATCTGACCGACGACGCGCTCGACCTGCCGGGCGCCGCGCTGAGCGTCGCCACGATCGGCCTGGCCTGCTTCTCGCTGACCAGCGGCGTCGAGCACGGCTGGCTCTCGCTTCCCACGCTCGCGTCGATCCTCGGAGCCGTGGCTGCGGCCGTCGCCTTCGTGTGGCACGAGCGCCGCAGCGCCTCGCCCATGCTCGATCTCCGCCTCTTCTCGAACGGCACCGTCCGCGGCGCCGCGATCGCGCAGACGGGCACGGCGATCGCCATGGCCTCCGTCATGTTCGGCCTGATCCTGCACTTCCAGTACGCCTACGGCTGGAGCCCGGTGCGGGCCGGCCTGGCGAACCTGCCGATCATCATCACCATGATCGCTGCGACGCCCATCTCCGAAGGACTCGCCAAGCGGTACGGCCACCGCATCGCCTGCCTGGTCGGTGCGGTCCTCATGGCCGGCGCGCTGGCCGGGCTCTCGTGGGGCGTCGACCACGGCTACCTCGCCATCGCGGTCTCGATGGTGGTCATGACGGTCGGACTGCGCACCGTCATGACGATCTGCGCCGTCGCGCTCGTCGACGCGATGCCGAGCAACCGCACGTCGATCGGCGCGGCACTCAACGACACCGCGCAGGAGGTCGGCACCAGCATCGGCACCGCCGTGATCGGCACGCTGATCGCCGTGCTGGTCACCACACGGCTGCCGCCAGGCACATGGAGCCACGACCTGGTCGCATCGTTCTTCCACGGCGAACGGATCGCCTACGCCGCGCTCGCGGTCGTCGTCGGCCTGATCGCGGGCGCCGGCGCGCTCACGCTCAGCGACTCGCACGCCACGGAGGAACCGGAGTAACGCGCCCGAGAGGATTCGAACCTCTGACCTTCGGTTCCGTAGACCGACGCTCTATCCAGCTGAGCTACGGGCGCAAGCGGAGCGCGACAGTCTAGCCGCCGCCTTTTCCAGCGGAGAGGGCGGGATTCGAACCCGCGATGGAGCTTTTAGCCCCATACTCGCTTAGCAGGCGAGTGCCTTCAGCCACTCGGCCACCTCTCCGGAAAGCGGGCTTCGCCTGCCCGCCGTTCGCGCCCAGTGTAAAGGCTTAGGAACGAGGGTCGAGAAGGAAGCATGGAAGCAATCGTGGATCCTCTGCGCTCCAGCATGCCCGACGCCGTTCTCGCCGTGTCCCGCCTGCTGCGCGGAGCGGGAGGCTCCACCGACCCTGCCGCGGTGCGAAAGGCCGTGCTCGAAGAGGCGCGCCGGTTCCTCGGCGCCGACGCCGCCGTGCTCGTCGCGCTGGAGGACGCCGATCGCCGCGCGCGCCTGTACGGGAGCGACGAGCGCCACGAGGTGGCCTCGCTGCCCGCGCTCGCCGAGCTGATCGCCACGCGCGCCCACCGCGCTCCCGCGGACGCCGCCACCCTGGCCGCGCTCGCCCCCGGCGCCACGCAGGGACAGCTGGTGGCGGTCGGCGGCGAGGTCATGCTGCTCACGGGCGCGCCCGACACCGACGGCCCGCTGGCGGAGCTGTTCGCCTCGGCGGCGGCGACGGTGCTCGACGCCGCCCGCACGGCGAGCGCCCACCAGTCCCACGTGGAGCGCCAGGTCGCGCTCACGCGCGCGGCCAAGGTCCTCAACGAGTCGCTCGACCTGGAGACCGTGCTGAGCCGGATCTGCGAGGAGGCGGTGGTGCTCCTCGGCGGCGACACGGCCGCCGTCTACCACGGCTCGATCGGCACCGGCTTCGTCGCCGGCGGCGTCGCCGGCCTCCCGCCGGAGTTCGTCGGCTCGGCGCTGGAGCCCGGCGTCGGGCTGGCCGGCCAGGTCATCCGCCACGGGCGCCCGATGCTCACCGACGCCTACCAGGAGACCACCAAGCTGCCGCCCGGCTCGCCGCTGCGCAAGGGCCAGGCCGCCGTCTCGGTCCCGTTCGGCTGGGACGACGAGCTGCGCGGCGTGCTCACGGTGGGCTGGGAGCGCCCGCACAAGGTCGGGCCCGACGAGCTGACGATGCTGGAGACCTTCACCGAGCTCGCCGGCGTCGCGTGCCGCAACGCCAGCGCGCACGCGGGCCTCGCCCGCGCCGCGCAGACCGACTCGCTGACCGGCTGCCTCAACCACGCGGCGCTGCACGAGCACCTGCACCGCGAGATCGTCCGCGCGGCGCGCGACGCGGTCGACGCGCCCTCGCTCGTGCTGATCGACCTCGACCACTTCAAGCAGGTCAACGAGGAGCACGGGCACCTCACCGGCGACGCCGTCCTGCGGCGCGTCGGCACCGCGCTGCGCAGCGGGATCCGCCCGTACGACATCGCCGCGCGCTACGGCGGCGACGAGTTCGCGCTGCTCGTCAGCGCCGCCGACGAGGAGACCGCGATGGAGGTCGCCGGGCGCGCCGTGCACCGCGTCACCGCCGCGATCGCGGAGTTCGTCGACGGCCCGTCGGCGGGCGCCACGGCCGGCGTGGCGATGTGGAACGACGGGGTGACGCCGTCCGACCTCGTCGCCCGCGCCGACCGCGCGCTCCTGCACGCCAAGCAGACCGGCATGCGCGGCGGCGTCCACGCCTTCACCTCGGTGCCGCGCGACTGGAACCGCGGGCGCTTCGGGCGCGGGGAGACGGAGGCGACGCCGCCGATGCCGCCGGTCACCGCCGAGTCCGCCGAGCGTGACGAGCGCCTGCGCAAGCGCACCCGCCAGCTCGGACTCGCCAACGCGCTCGGCGCGCGGCTGGCGGGCATGCTCGACGTGCAGGAGATCCTCGAGGCGACGGTCGACGAGCTGCACCGCGCGTTCGGCTACTTCCTCTGCGCGATGGTCCGCGACCACGGCGACGGCACGGTCAGCGCGGTCTCCGTCCGCGGCGACGCGTTCATGCGCCTCGGCATCCAGGACTGGCGGCAGTCGCGCGAGAGCGGGCTCATCGGCCGCTGCCTGAAGACCGAGCGGCACGTGCTGATCAACGACGTCACCGCGGAGCCCGGCTACTCGCCCACGCCGGAGACGGACGACGTGCGCTCCGAGCTGGTGGTGCCGGTGTGGTCCGGCGGCGAGCTGTGGGGCGTGATCAACATCGAGGAGCTCGAGCCCGACGCGTTCGACGAGGACGACACCCGGCTCGTCGAGACCGTCGCCGACCAGGCCGGCGCGGCGCTGCGCTCGGCGTCGCTGTACGAGCAGCTCGAGCGCGCGTACCTCGGCACCGCCGAGGCGCTGGTCGCCGCGCTCGAGGCCAAGGACGCCTACACGGCCGAGCACGCGCGCTCGATCGCCGAGCAGGCCGAGGCCGTCGGCCGGCGGCTCGGGATGGCCGACGCCGAGCTGCGCGACCTGCGCTTCGCGGCCGTCTTCCACGACATCGGCAAGATCGCCATCCCCGAGGCGATCCTCACCAAGCCCGGCCCGCTCACCCCGGAGGAGCGGACGATCATGGAGCGCCACACGGTGATCGGGGAGCAGATCCTCGCGCCGGTCGAGTTCCTCGCCGAGGTGCGGCGGCTGGTGCGTCACGAACATGAGCGTTGGGACGGCGCCGGCTACCCGGACGGGCTCGCCGGCGACGTCATCCCGCTGGGCTCGCGGATCATCCTCGCCTGCGACGCGCTGCACGCGATGACGAGCGATCGCCCGTACCGCAAGGCGCTCCCGTTCGAGGTGGCGATCGGGGAGCTGCGCGCCAACGCGGGCACGCAGTTCGATCCGCAAGTCGTCCAGGTGCTCTTGGATGTGGTGGCGCCGCCCGGCTAGGGTGCCGCGCCTATGCCACGCCTCATCCTGATCGCCATCGCCGCCGCGCTCGCCCTCCCCGGGGTCGCGCAGGCCGCCAAGAAGCCCTCCTACTACGTCTCGCTCGGCGACTCCTACGCCGCGGGCTACCAGCCCACCGCCCAGGGTCAAGGGAAGACGACCCGCAAGGGCTTCGCCTACCAGCTCGTGGGCAAGGCGAAGAAGCGCGGCCACAAGCTCAAGCTCGTGAACTTCGGCTGCGGCGGCGAGACCTCCTCGTCGATCCTCGAGCGCAAGTCCGAGTGCGGCCGCGGGCTCGGCCCCGGCGGCGAGAAGTACGGCGGGCGCACGCAGGCCAAGGCCGCCGAGCGCTTCATCAAGAAGCATCGCGGCCGGGTCGCGCTGATCACCGTCTCGATCGGCGGCAACGACGTGACCAGCTGCGCGGCCCAGCCCGATCCGATCGCCTGCATCGGCCCCGCGATGGACCGCGTGAAGGCCAACGGCAAGAAGCTCGTCAAGGGCCTGCGCAAGGCGGCGGGCAAGAAGACCCGCATCGTCGGCATCACCTATCCCGACGTGATCCTCGGCGGCTGGGTGTCCGGCGTGCAGGCCGACCAGGACCTCGCCAAGCTCTCCGTCGTCGCGTTCCAGACGCTCCTCAACCCGGCGCTGAAGGAGATGTACGAGTCGGTCGACGGGCGCTTCGTCGACGTCACGAAGGCCACCGGCGCCTACACGCCGCTCGAGCAGACCACCACGCTCGCGCCCTACGGCGTGCTGCCCGTCGCGGTCGCGGAGGTCTGCAAGCTCACGTGGTACTGCCAGTACAAGGACATCCACGCGAACACCAAGGGCTACGGGGTGATCGCCGACCTGATCGCGAAGACGCTGCCGCGCAAGTGAGCGCGGCGCGCGAGGAGCGCGGCATGGACCGATTCACCGGCGGCTGCCTGTGCGGCGACGTCCGGCTGGTGGCGTCGGGACTCCCGTACCGGGTCGGCATCTGCCACTGCCTCGACTGCCGCAAGCACCATGGGGCCCTGTTCCAGGCCACCGCGGTGTTCCCTGAGGATGCGGTGACGATCGACGGCGAGGTGCGCGACTACGAGGGGCGGTTCTTCTGTCCCCGCTGCGGCTCCTCCGTCTTCGCGCGCACCGCGGACGAGATCGAGGTGAGCCTGGGGTCGCTGGACGCCCCCGACCAGCTGATGCCGACCTACGAGAGCTGGATCGTCCGCCGCGAGTCCTGGTTGCCGCCGTTTCCGCTCGAGAGGCGGAACGAGCGCGATCGTGACGCCACGGGCCGCGCATAGCGGAGCGGGAGGGATTCGAACCCCCGGGACCCTTGCGGGCCCGGCTGCTTTCAAGGCAGCTGCAATCGACCGGACTCTGCCACCGCTCCGAGCAGGTGTGCGGCGCGTAGGTTGACGGATCGGCGTCCTGCGAAGCGCTCCCGCAACGTCAGCGGCAGCCTCATGCGGCGGGCTCGGCGACGAACGCGTGCAGCCCCTTCGGAGTGCCCTTGGGCTTGAACCGCCAGCGGCGCCGCGTCGACACCTGGTCCGGGTCGAGTCGCTCGCGCACGGCGTCGGAGACCAGCACCTCACCGCCTCCGGCCGCCGCCGCCACGCGCGCCGCGACGTTGACGTCGACGCCGAAGTAGTCCCCGCCCAGCCGGCGCGGGCGCCCGACGTGTACCCCGGCGCGTAGCCCGGGCTCGTAGAACCCGCCGACCTCCGACGAGGCCGCGCATGCCGCGCGCACCGCCGCCGCGGGATCCTCGAAGGCCGCCATCACCCCGTCGCCGAGCCGCTTGACCACGCGGCCGCCCTCCGCGCGCACCGGCTCCTCGACCGCGTGCCCCACGCGGCGCAGCAGGTCGACGGCAGCGTCGTCGCCGACGTCGAGCACCCACGAGGAGAAGTCCACGAGGTCGGTGAACAGGATCGCGACGTCGCGGTCGCCGTGCCCGCGTCCGCGCGACTCCGCCATCGACTGCCACACCTGCAGCGCGCTCAGGCCGACCTCGCGCAGCGCGCTGGGCCGCGCGTCGCCCAATGCCGTCATCCCGCGCCCGAGCACGCCGGGCGCGTCGTCGCCGGTCAAAGACAGCGGATCGCCGTAGCGCGAGTCGCCCGGCAGCCGCCGCCGGCCGGCGCGCGCCAGCGCGACGAGCTCCCCGCGGGAGTCGAAGCGGCGCAGTGCGTCGAGCACGCGTCGGGTCCGGGTCATGCGCTCTCTAACGGATCTGGTGCCCGGAAATGGCGCGCGCGACCACGAGCCGCTGGATCTCCGAGGTGCCCTCGAAGATCGTGTAGATCTTCGCGTCGCGGTGCCAGCGCTCCACGGGGAACTCGCGCGTGTAGCCGTTGCCGCCGAGGATCTGGATCGCCCGCTCGGTCGCCCACACCGCGACCTCGCCGGCCTTCAACTTGGACATCGAGCCCTCGGCGTTCTCGAACGGCTTGCCCTGCCGGCCCATCCACGAGGCGCGCCACACGAGCAGCCGCGCGGCGTCGATCTCCGTCTTCATGTCGGCCAGCGCGAACGCGATCGCCTGGTTCTCGATGATCGGCCTGCCGAACTGCACGCGCTCCTTGGCGTACTCGAGCGAGTACTCGTACGCGGCGCGCGCGATGCCGATCGCCTGGGCGCCGACCGTGGGACGCGAGGCCTCGAACGTCGACATCGCGGCCTGGCCGCGCGACTTGGTGCCCTCGCGGACGCGGGCGAGCCGCTCGTCGAGCTTCTCCTTGCCGCCCAGCAGGCAGGAGCCGGGGACCCGGCAGTCGTCGAGGAAGACGTCGGCGGTGTGCGAGGCGCGCAGGCCGTGCTTCTTGACCTTCGTGCCCATCGTGAGCCCGGCGGTGCCGGGCGGGACGACGAACGCCGCCTGCCCGCGCGAGCCGAGCTCCTTGTCGACCGACGCGACGACGACGTGCACGCCGGCGATGCCGCCGTTGGTCGCCCACGCCTTCTGCCCGTTCAGCACCCACTCGTCCTTGGCCTCGTCGTAGACCGCGCGGGTGCGCAGCGACGAGACGTCCGAGCCGGCGTCGGGCTCGCTCACGCAGAACGCGGCCACCGCGGGCTCCTCGGGCGTGCCGAAGCACTGCGGGATCCACTCGCCGATCTGGTCGCCGGTGCCCTGGCCGAAGATCGCCGCCACGGCGAGCGAGGTGCCCATGATCGCCATGCCGATGCCCGCGTCGCCCCAGAAGAGCTCCTCGTTGACGATCGGCAGCGTGAGGCCGCTCTCGTCGGACCAGAACTGGGCCAGCGCCTCGAAGCCGTAGAGCCCGATCTTCTGCGCCTCGCCGATGATCGGCCAGGGCGTCTCCTCGCGCTCGTCCCACTCCGCGGCGGCGGGCCGCACCACGCCCTCGGCGAAGCCGTGGACCCAGTCGCGGATGTCCTTCTGGTCCTGGCTGAGATCGAGCGAGAACGGGGTCTCGGTCACGGTGGCGGCTTCCATGTAAACAATGGTTGCACACGCTGTCACACTGGGTGTGCAATGCCTCCGGCGACCACTACCCGGCGAGCCCGCGAGCGCGACATCGTGGACGCCACCCGCGCCCTGTTCGACGAGCGCGGCCTGCAGGACGCCCCGATCGACGAGATCGCCCGCGCGGTCGGGATCAACAAGGCGCTGATCTACCGCGTGTTCGCCTCCAAGGAGGAGCTGTTCGTCCTCACGGCGACCTCGTACCTCGACGAGCTGCGCGAGCTGGCCGACGGCACGGACGACCTCCGGGTCGCGCTCGACGTCTTCACCCGCTTCTGCCTGCGCTACCCCGCGTTCCTGGACTGCGCGCTGTCGCTCATGCGGCGGCCGGCCGCCGAACTGCAGGAGCGCGTCGGCGAGGGTGTGTGGCTGCGCCTCGGCCGCTCGATGGCCGCCTGCCTCGCGCCGCTCGCCGCGATCCTGGCCGAGCGCGGCGTCGACGATCCCGAGTTCCTGGCCAATCGGCTCTACGCGCAGGTGCTCGGGACCATGCACCTGGCGCGCATCGGCGTCGGCGTGCACGAGGCGGCGCCCGGTGTGCCCGGCGCCTTCCCGCTGGACCCCGAGCGGGTCCGCCGCGCGTGCGTCGAGGACGCGCTGGCCCTGGCGGGGTAGATGGGGTGGTGGTGGGACCCAATTCCAAGTTGGGTCCCGGGGCCCATGACGCGGCGCCGTCCGGCGCCTAGCCTTCCGCGGTCATGGCACGGGTCATCGCGGTGTCGTCGCCGAAGGGCGGCGTCGGCAAGACGGCCTGCGCGTATCTCACCGGCGTCGCGCTCGCCGAGCGGGGCCTGCGCGTGGTGGCCGTCGACGCCGACCACGACGTCGGCACGCTGCCCATGCTCGTCCCGGCCCAGCGCCGCGTGACCGGCGGCGCCCGGCGCGCGCTGTCAGCGCGCCGCGTCACCCCCGAGCTGCTCTGCCGCGACCCGTCCGGCCTGGACATCCTCGGCGGCCCGTTCGGCCCCGCCGACCGCCCGGACGCGAGCGCGGCGAACCTCGAGGCGCTGATCGGCCTGCTGGATCACGACGTGGTGGTGCTCGACCTCGGGACCGGGATCTCGCACCCCGTGATCCGGCTCGCGCTCGAGCGCGCCGACCACGTCCTGATGGTCAGCGGGCCGGAGTTCATCGGCGCCACTCGCGTCGAGGCCGCGCTGCGCAACCTGATCGAGCACCGCCGCTTCGACGCCGACCACGTCACGCTCGTGCTCAACCGCGTGATCGCGCCGGAGCTGGCCGCCGGTCAGCTCGAGCGCTTCCGCCGCACCGGGGTGCGCCACGCGGTCGCGGTCCCCGACGACGAGCAGCTCGCGGAGCGGCTCGACGCCGGGGCGCTCGCGATCGCCGAGCTGCGGACCGCCACCCAGATGGCGGTCCGCGAGCTGGCGGAGGCCGGCGCGGAGTGTCTTACAGGTCGGCCTTCTTGAACTCGTACTTCGCGGCGGCCTCGGACTCGAAGTCGTACTTGAGCTTCCCGAGCCCGAACGGCTTGTCGGGATCCACCTCGAAGATGGTGGTGTTGCGCGGCGGGTTGCGCTCCGCGGCCGGGCCGTACTCGTAGTCGCCCCCGAGCCCGCCGAAGGACACCGTGCCGACCTCCTCGGAGGCCTTCATGATCCCCTCGTGGGAGAGGTCGCCGAGCTCGACCGCCTTCTCGAGCACCGCGGTGACCGCCGTGGCCTGGTTGTAGCCGAACGCGAAGTAGTAGTCCGGCTCCTGGTCGGGCTTGTACTTGTCGACCCGCTCGACCATCTGCTTCATGCCCTCGACGCTGTCGTCGCCCCACTCCGTGCCCTCGGCGGCGATCCACGCCGTCTTCTTCAGGTAGGGAGCCAGCGGCGAGGCGCCCAGCTCGTCGATCCACGACGGCGACTGGCCGATCCAGCGCGGCGCGAAGCCGAGCTTGGCGGCGGTGCCCCAGATCGTGCCGGCGTCGGTCGGCGTGGCGACGAGGAACACGGCGTCGCACTTGGAGCGCTGGAGCCGCTGGACCTGGCCCGTCACGTCCTTGTCGCCCGCCTTGAACTTCTGCGTGTCGACGACCTTGAAGCCGAGCTCGGAGGCCGCGAAGTCGACGCCGGCCTGGCCGGCCTCGCCGTACGCGTCGTCCTGGATGAACGAGCACACGTTCTTGCCCTTGCCGTCCGCCTCGTTGACGTAGTAGTCGAGCGAGTTGATGGCCTGGATCTGGTACGGCGCGCCGACCGGCAGCAGGTTCTCCTCGCGCACCCAGAACGCGTCCAGCGAGGCGGGTGCCGCGAGCATCCCGTCGCGCTTGAGCTGCGGCAGCACGGCCAGCGTCGGCGCGGTGCCGAGCACCTGCGTGAACATCGCGACCTGGCCCTTGATCTTGTTGTACTGCTGGACCGTCTTGTCGGGCGCGTACTGCGTGTCCTGCTGGACGAGCTCGACCTGGTACTTGCCGGCGATCCCGCCCTTCTCCTTGTTGATGTAGTCGAAGTAGACCTCGTTGCCCGCGGTCAGCGGGTTGCCGATCACGGCCACCGGCCCGGACAGCGGCGTCAACACGCCGAGCTTGATCGTCTTGCCGTCGAAGCCCGGGACCTCCTTCGGGGCGCCGCCTTCACCGCCGGAGTCCGATGACCCCTCGTCGGCCGCGCCACCGCAGCCCGTCAGCGCCAGCACCGCCGCCGCGAGCACCCACACGATCCTTCTCATCAGCACCCTCCTCCAGGGAACTCAGTACGAGAACGGCCAGGCCTTGAAGTACGCCTTCGCTCGCAGCCACATGGCGGCCAGCCCGCGCGGCTCGAAGACGAGGAACAGCACGATCAGCAGGCCGAAGATGGCCTGGTTGAGCGAGAACACGGAGATGAAGCCGTCGTCGCCGGCGCTGGTCGCCACGCCGGGGATCGAGGACGAGTACTCGTCGATGAACGCCGGCAGGCCGCCCAGGAACAGCGCCCCCAGCACGGCGCCGAAGATCGTCCCGACCCCGCCGACGATGATGATCGCGATGTACTGGATCGACAGGAACAGCGAGAACTGGTCCGGCGAGACGAACTGCTGGTAGGCGCCCAGCAGCGCGCCGCCCATCGCCGCCAGCCCGCTGGAGAGCGCGAACGCCCCGACCTTGTAGCGGCCCAGCTCGACGCCGATGATCTCCGCCGCCACGTCGCGATCGCGGATCGCCTGGATCGCGCGCCCCGGGCGCGTGCGGACGATGTTCTTGGCGAGCAGCGCGCACACGCCGACGACGCCCCAGATCAGCCAGAACCAGCTCTGGTTGAGCGTGTACTCGTCGCCGAACAGGCTCATGCCCGCGAAGTCGAACGGCCCGAGCTTCGCCTCGGCCAGCACCGACGTGCCGGAGTTGCCGCCGGTGACCGACTCGAGGTTGCGGAACAGGTGCTCGCCGAGGAACACCAGCCCGAGCGTCACGATCGCCAGGTAGTTGCCGCGCAGGCGCAGCGCGAACGGGCCGATCAACGCGCCCACCAGCGCGCCGAGGATCGCCGCCGACGGAAGCCACAGGACCATCGGCCAGCCCAGCTCGCCGCCCACCTGCCCGGCCGTGTACGCGCCCGCGCCGATGAAGAACGCCTGGCCGAGCGAGACCTGGCCCGTGTAGCCGGTGAGCAGGTTCAGCCCGATCGCGCCGACCGCGGCGATGCCCGCGTAGTTGAGGACCGACAGCCAGAACTCGTCGGCCAGGAACACCGGCGTCGCGAGCCACAGCACGATCAGCACGGCCACCCACGCCTTCGCCGACTTCGTGCGGAACAGGCGCAGCTCGTCCTGGTAGCGCCGCGTCATCAGCGGGTGCGGCTTAGACACGGCGCACCTCGCGCGTCCCGTAGAGCCCGTAGGGCCGCACGAGCAGGATCACGATCATCACCACGTAGGGCATGACCGCGCCGAAGTTGTCGCCCAGCCAGGGTGCGATGTCCTGTTGGTAACCGCTGGTCAGCGACTGCGTGAGGCCGATGATCATCCCGCCGGCGACCGCGCCGGCCGGGGAGTCCAGCCCGCCGACGATCATCGCCGGGAACGCGACCAGCGCCACCGCGCCGACGGTCGGCGTGAGCGCCGCGGCGCCGCTTGCCAGCGTGACGCCGGCCAGCGCCGCGAGCCCGGCCGAGATCGCCCACGACACCGCGTAGACCCGCCGCGCGCTGATGCCCTGGGCCAGCGCCGCCTCTGGATCGAAGGCGGTCGCGCGCATCGCCACGCCGAGCTTGGAGTAGCGGAAGAAGGCGAAGAAGCCGGCCAGCACGGCGGCGGCGATCCCGAGCGTCCACAGGTCGCGCGTGGACATCACGACGCCGCCCGCCTTGACCGTCGCGACGCCCCACGGGTCCTTGAGGTTGAGCGCGTCGAAGCCCCAGATCGCCGTGATGACCTGCTCGATGATGTAGAGCAGGCCGATCGTCACCATGATCACCGCGAACGTGGGCTGGCCGACCATGTGGCGCAGCACGGTGCGCTCGATCGCCGCGCCGACCAGTGCCGCGGCCGCGACGGCGAGGATCACCGCGAGCACGAACGGCAGCCCGGCGCCGTTGGAGAACGCGTACGTGAGGTAGGCGCCGATCGCCACGAGGCCGCCCTGGGCGAAGTTGATGACCCCCGTGGCCCGGTAGATGATCACGAAGCCCAGCGCCACCAGCGAGTAGCGGGCGCCCAGCGCCAGGCCGGCGAACACGAGCTGGAGGAACTCAGTCATAGAGCGCTTCGATCTGCGGCTCGAACGTCTGCTCGAGCGCGCGGCGCTTGACCTTCTGGGTGGCGGTCAGCTCGCCGTCCTCGTGGTCGAGCTCCTTCTCGATCAGCGCGAACTTCTTGATGCCCTCCACCTGGGCGAGCTCGCCGTTGCACTCCTCGACCCACTCGCCGATCAGCTCGCGCACCTCCGGCTTGCGGGCGAGGTCGCCGTAGGTGGTGAACGCCACGCCCTTGCGCGCCGCCCAGTCGCCGACGGTGTCGAGCTCGACGCCGATCAGCGCGACCAGGTACTTGCGGCGGTCCCCGACCACCATCGCCTCGCGCACGTACGGGGAGACCTTGAGCTTGTTCTCGATCTCCGACGGCGAGATGTTCTTGCCGCCCGCGGTGATGATGATGTCCTTCTTGCGGTCGGTGATCCGCAGGTGCCCGTCGTCGTCGAGCACGCCGACGTCGCCGCTGTGCAGCCAGCCGTCGGCGTCGACGGCGTCGGCGGTGGCCTCCTCGTCGCGGAAGTAGCCCTGGAAGATGGCGGGCGAGCGGGTGAGGATCTCGCCGTCGTCGGCGATCTTGAGCTCGACGCCCTCGAGCGGCTTGCCGACGGTGCCGATCCGCACGTCGTCGGCCGGCATGAACGTGCAGATGGCGGTGTTCTCCGTCTGCCCGTAGATCTCGTAGACGGGGATCCCGAGCGCCCACACCCACTCGAGCACCTGCGGCGCGATCGGCGCCGCGCCGCACACGGCGACGCGCGTGCGGCCCAGGCCGAGCTTGTCGCGCAGCGAGCGCAGCGCGACCGCGCTCGCCACGCCCGCCCGCAGCCGGTCGACAGGGCCGAGCCGGCCGGCCATCCGCTTGGGCGCGAGCTGCTTGCCGGTGCGGATCGCGTAGCGGTAGGCGGCGCGCTTGAGCCGCGACGCGTCGGCCATCCGGATCTCGACGGTGGCGAGCATCTTCTCCCACACCCGCGGCACCCCGCCGAAGATCGTCGGCTGCACGTCGCGCAGGTCGCGCGGGAACGACTCGCCGCCCTCGCCGAAGTTGACGACGTAGCCCGTGGCCGTCGCGTTCATGGCGCTGCTCAGCCGCTCGGCGACGTGGCACAGCGGCAGGTAGGAGAGGACCTCGTCGTCCGGGGTCGTGCCGAACGCCTCGCGGAAGCGCCCGCTCGCCCAGTGCAGGTTGCGGTGGGAGAGCATCGCGCCCTTGGGCGGGCCGGTGGTGCCGCTCGTGTAGACGAGCACGGCGGTCGCCTCGGGGTCCAGCTCGGCGACGGCGCGCTCGTAGTCCGCCAGCTCGCCCTCGGCCTCGAGCTCCTCGAACGTGCCGATGTCCTGCTTGACGTTGCGGGGGTCGATCACCGCGATGTGGCGCAGGTCGGGCAGCTCGTCGCGCACGGCCAGCGCCTTGTCGAGCTGCTCCTCGTCCTCGGCGATCAGCACGACGGCGCCGGAGTGGGAGAGCAGGTACTGGACCTCGGCGGCCGGGCTCGTCGGGTAGATGCCGACGCTGATCGCGCCGACGCCCTGGATCGCCATGTCGGCGATCAGCCACTCGGGGCGGTTCTCCGCGTGGATGGCGACGCGGTCGCCCGGCTCGACGCCGAGCGCCTTCAGCCCGTGCGCGGTCGCGCGCGACCCGGAGCGCGTACTCGCTCCACGTGAACTCGCGCCAGAGACCGCGGTGCTTCTCGCGCAGCGCGACCTGGTCGCCCCGCTCGCGCGGCGTGGCCCAGCAGGAGCGCGGGGAGCGACTCGGTCTGCTGCTCGGCCGCGATCACGAGCCGCCTCCGAGGTACGCCTCGATGACCTTCTCGTCGGCCTGCACCTCGGACGGCAGCCCGGTGGCGAGCGGCTTGCCGAAGTCCATCGCCATCACGCGGTCGGCGAGGTCCATCACGAGGTGCATCTCGTGCTCGACGAGGATGATCGCGATCCCCAGCGCCTGGCGGGCCTCGAGGATGTAGCGCGCCATGTCCTCGGTCTCCTCGAGGTTCATGCCGGCCACCGGCTCGTCGAGCAGCAGCAGCTTCGGCTCCATCGCCAGCGCGCGGCCCAGCTCGAGGCGCTTCTGCACGCCGTAGGGCAGCAGCCCGGCGGGAGTGTGGCGGTGGGGCTCGAGCTCGAGCAGCTCGACGATCTCCTCGACCGCCGCGCGGTTGGCGACCTCCTCGCGCTTCGCGCGGCCCCACCACAGCGCGCCGGTCACGAACCCGGTCTTCATCAGGTGGTGGCGGCCGAGCATCAGGTTGTCGATCACCGACAGCTGCACGAACAGCCCGAGGTTCTGGAACGTCCGCGCGACGCCGGCGCGCACCGCCGCCACCGGCGCGCGGCCGACCAGCTCGGCGCCGTCGAGCAGGATCGAGCCCTCCTGCGGGCGGTAGACGCCGTTGACGCAGTTGAAGATCGAGGTCTTGCCGGCGCCGTTGGGCCCGATCACCGCGAACAGCTCGCGCGGGCGGACCTCGAAGGAGACGCCGTCGAGCGCCGTCACCCCGCCGAAGCGCAACGTGACGTCGCGGAAGGTGAGCAGGGGCTCGTCCCAGGCCGGCTCGGCCTCTACGTGCTCGGTGGCGACGTCGCTCATCCGCTCCAGCGCTTCTTCCGGCGGTAGGACTTCACGTCGCGGAAGGAGCGGCGCCCGGCCTCGCCGATCCCCAGGTAGAACTCCTGGATGTCGCGGTCGGCCATCAGCTCCTTGGCCGGGCCGTCCTTGACGACCTTGCCGGTCTCCATCACGTAGCCGTGGTCCGCGATGGCGAGCGCCATCGCCGCGTTCTGCTCGACCAGCAGCACGCTGGTGCCCTGCTCGTTGAGCTGGACGATGATGTCGCGGATCGCCTCGACCAGCCGCGGGGCGAGGCCCAGCGACGGCTCGTCGAGCAGCAGCAGGCGCGGGTTGGCCATCAGCGCGCGGCCGATGGCGAGCATCTGCTGCTCGCCGCCGGACAGATAGCCCGCGGTGGAGCGGCTTCGCTCCTGCAGCCGCGGGAACAGGTCCATCACGCGCTCGTGCGCCTCGCGGACCTCGGCCTTGTTGCGGCGCGTGAACGCCCCGGCGCGCAGGTTCTCCTCGACGGTCAGCTCGGCGAAGATCCGCCGGCCCTCCATCACCTGGGCGATGCCGCGGCGGACGATGTCGGCCGGGTCCCGGCCGGTGATCTTCTCGCCCTCCAGCTCGACGACGCCCTTGGTGATCTCGCCCCGATGGACGCGCAGCAGGCCTGTGATCGCGCGCAGGAGCGTCGTCTTGCCGGCGCCGTTGGCGCCGAGGATGGCGACGATCTTGCCCTGGGAGACGTCGAGCGAGACGCCGCGCAGGACCAGCGCGACGTCGTTGTAGACGACCTCCAGGTTGCGGACGGACAGGATCGCGGACGCGGTCTGCGCATCCTGGGCACCACTCGCCTGTACGGCCGTGCTCGCCTGCCCCACCCCCTCGGCCCGGAATCAGTACCAGAGGAGGAGGCGACGCGCGCCGAATGCAACGAACCCTGCGGTGTGTTGCATCAGCCCAGCGGCGCCAGCAGCGACTTCTTCCCCTCGAACGCGAAGAACAGGAGATCGCGCATGTCGAACGTCTGGTCGTCCGGGCCGAACTTCGGCTTGAACGCCGGGTCGCGGACGATCGACCACCGGCTGCCCTCGATCGCGCGGTGGATCGTCTCGGCGACGATCCGCGCGCCGACGCCCGCGAGCCGCCCGCCGCCGAGCTCCGCCTCCCTGAGCACGTAGAACCACAGCGGCGTGCGATCCAGGACGGCGTCGCGCTGCGCGGCGGTGAGCGAGCTGAGGACCGCACCGCCCGACCCGTTGCGGATCTGGGTGCGCGTCAGCGGCGTGACGCTCACCCCGCGGGCGGCGAGCCGCTGCGCCATCCCCTGACCGGTGGCGAGCTTGAGCATCCGCGCCCGGGCCAGGTTGCGGAACGCGAGGTTGGCCACGAGCGGGTCCTTCGGCGGCTTCTTGGCGCCGAACGAGCCGAACGGCAGCTCGGCGAGCGGGTCGGCCAGCAGCGTGTCGATGCGGCGGGCGTGGTTGAACTTGTTGGCCGGGACCTTGAGCGCTGCCTGCTCGAACGCGTACAGCCGCCGCCAGTCCGCGATCCAGTTGCTCGGCAGGCGCGACCCCTCGCCGAGGAACCCGCTCGTGCCGGAGAAGTCGAACAGGAAGCTCAGCGTGCCGCCCCCGTCGTCGAACTCCGCGTTCCAGTTGTAGGAGCGCCGGACCATGCTGTGCCCGAGGCGGAACGCGGCGACCGAGAACTCGATCGGCATCGTCGGGACGTCGGTGGGGGCGGCGCCCGGCTCGACCAGCTTGCGGCCGTTCGTGAAGACGTCGGCGACGACCGCCGGGTCGCAGATCCGCGTCAGGTAGTCATGGCGGATCATCCACTGGTAGTGCTTGACGACCGCCTCGCGGGCGCGCCGGAAGCGCTTGTCGGCGGGCACCGACGCGAGCTCCCCGACCACGCGGTTGTGGAAGCGCATGAACGCGAGGTGCGTCTGCGCCACCGCGAGGTTCTCGTCGTTGCGGAAGTCCGGGATGATCGCGTGCTTCTCGGCCGCTCGGCGCGGGAGGTCGAAGCCCTCGTGCGCGGCCAGCCGGCCGGTCCCGACCGCGTCCGTCTTGCCGAGGTTCAGCTTGCGGCCGTTGGACTGGTAGAAGCGCTCCGACTTCGGGTCGCCAGGGCCGGCGCCGTACAGCGAGTCGAGGTCCAGCGCCGGCGAGCGGCCCTGCAGCAACTCGGCGGGCGACACGTTCTCCCCGAGCTCGACCTTGGTCCTGTCGAAGGTCAGGTCGTGGTCGATGAACTGCCCGAGGTAGGTGTAGCCGGCCGGGATGGCGGAGTCCCCGCCGCCGCCGGCGGTCATCGCCTTGGCGAGCCGCTTGCGGATCTCCCTGGCGAGCGGAGCGCCGCCCTTCGGGCCGACCCGGGAGAAGCGGAACGGGGGCGCGGCAGCCGCGGCGGCGGCCGCCGCGGTCACGCGGCGGATCGGCCGCCGGCGGCGCGGCCGCCGCGGCTCTCGCCGAGCAGGCCCTCGCCGATCACGAAGAACGTCTCCGACCCATGGCCCGGCTGCACTCCGGCATCGGCCTCCGCCAGTTCACGCGAGGCCGGCTGATCGCTCATGGCTCCTCCGTCCGGTTACGGTGCCGACAGGACCTCGTAGCGGTCGCCGTACACCGACCAACGCAGCGGCGGCTTCAGGTCGAGGTTGCCCTCGCGCAGGAAGCGGCGCTGCGCCTTCTCGATCCGCGTCACGTCCTCGTGCGCGGCCTCCTTGCGCATCTCGACGACGCGCTCGTCGAGGAACGCCTCCAGATACGCGACCTCGGTGCCGCCCGCCGCGGGGGTGGGCGCCGTCGCCGCCGCCCGCCTGCGGATCGCCTTCATGCCGTTCGGCCCGTGCACGACGGCGGCGTCGTAGTAGGCGAACTGGCCCAGCGCGTTGAGCCCGTCCGACTTGGCGAGCGCGACCGCCGGGTCGAAGTAGACCCGGTCGCGCTCGCGGTCCTGCGCGCGCCGCATCGCCCGGTGCTTGGCGGCCTTCCGCCACGCCTTCACGAACGGCTTCCCGAGGCCCTTGTGCGAGTCGGTGCCGTTGACGCGCCGCAACGCCCGGACGTAGCGCTTCAGCGGGTTCCGCTGCGGCTTCGCCTTCACGTACGCGCGCACGACCTCGAGCATGTCGCCGGTGCCCGAGCAGAAGCCGATGATCCCGGCCGTGTAGCCGCGCCCGTCGCCGATGTCCTCGATGTAGCGGTACTGCGCGCGCCAGTCGAGCGACGAGTTCTCCGCGCTCGACACCAGCATCATCGCGACCTCCTTGGAGCTCGGCTCCGCGAGGTCGCTCGCCCGCGCGGCCGGCGCGAGCACCAGCGCGAGCACGAGGGCCGCGAGCCACTTCATGGCGCGACTCTAGTCGGCGGCGGGAGGCTCGCGCTCGGGCAGCCCGGGGAGCGGCGCGTCCTCCTCGGGCATCTCGGCCGGAGGCCCGAGCGGCTGGTCGTCGATCTCGGGCGAGCCGTCCTCTGCGGGCGGCGGCTCGTCGGGGATGTCGGGGTCCTCGGGGGTGATCGGCGTCTCGCTCATCGCTCGCCCCCTACCCGCAGCACCGCGGGCGCACCCCACTGCTGGAGCACCTCCGGGACGACGACCGAACCGTCGTCCTGCTGACCGTTCTCGAGGATCGCGATCATGTGCCGCCACGTCACCGCGGTGCCGTTGAGGGTGTGGACGAACGCCGGCTTGCCGCCCGCGGGCCGGTAACGCACGTCGAGCCGGCGGGCCTGGAAGTCGGTCGTGTTGGAGGTCGAGGTGACCTCGCGGTAGCGCTGCTGGCCGGGCAGCCACGCCTCGCAGTCGTACTTCTTCGCGGCGCTCGACCCGAGGTCGTCGACCGCGATGTTGACGACGCGGTACGGGACCCCGAGGGCCTGCAGCAGCTCCTCCTCGATCGCGAGCAGCCGCTCGTGCTCGTCCTTCGCGTCCTCGGGCGGGACGAACGAGAACATCTCGACCTTGTCGAACTGGTGCACGCGGAACATGCCGCGCGTGTCGCGCCCCGCGGCGCCGGCCTCGCGCCGGAAGCAGGGGGAGAAGCCCGCGTAGCGCAGCGGCAGCGCCTCCTCGTCGAGCATCTCGCCCGCGTGCAGCGAGGCGAGGGCGACCTCGGAGGTGCCGGTCAGGTACAGCGCGTCGTCGGCCAGCCGGTAGATCTGCTGCTCGGTGTCGGGCAGGAAGCCGGTCCCGAACAGCGCCTCCTCGCGCACCAGCACGGGCGGGATCACCGGCTCGAAGCCGTGGCCGCCGAGCACCTCCATCGCCCACCGCACGAGCGCCAGCTCGAGCAGCACCATGTCGCCCTTGAGCACCGCGAAGCGGGAGCCGGCGATCCGCGCGCCGGCCTCCATGTCGATCGCGTCGCCGGCCAGCTCCAGGTGGTCGCGGCCGGTCGCGCCCGCCTCTCCCACCTCGCGCAGCGTCGTGTCCTCGTCGGCCGAGGTCGGGTCCGGCGGGTTGGGCAGCGAGGCGAGCGCCTCCTCGAGCTCGGCCTGCGCGCCGGAGAGCTCCTCGCCCAGCGCCTTCACGCGCCGCGAGACCTCCTGCATCTCCGCGATCGCCCCGCTCGCGTCCTCGCCGGCCTTCTTGGCGCGCGCGATGCCCTGCGAGGCCTCGTTCTGGGTCGCACGCAGCGACTCGACCTCCGGGATCAGCTCGCGCGCACGGGCGTCGAGCGCCAGCACCTCGTCCAGGCGCGCGTCGGAGCCGTCGCGACGGCGCGCCAGCGCCGCCCGGACCGGCTCGGGGTCGCGGCGGATCGCCTTCAGGTCCAGCATGGGCCGGCTACTGGCCGGAGTCCCGCGGGCTCGGCGGCCGGTCCGCCTCGCCGCCGGAGTACTTGGCGATGAAGTCCGCGACCTTCTGGGCGTCCTCGCCGGTCAGGATCTGCTGCGGCATCGGGCCCGACGAGAAGCCGCCGTTCTCGATCGCGTAGAGGACGTCCTCGGCCGTCTCCTTGCGCTGATCGAAGTTCGGTCCGTCCTTGTACTCGCGCGAGCCGACGTTGGTGGCGGATCCCTGCGTGCCGGCCACGGAGAACGTGTGGCAGCCGGAGCAGTGCTCCGTGAAGAGCTCCGCGCCCTCGTAGTTCGGGTCGTTCTTGCTCAGCGAGATGCCCTCCTCGCCGCACGCCGACAGCGCCGTGGCGGCGGCCACGAGCAGCACGGCGATGAGCATCGGTCGCGGGAAGCGGCGCATGAGCGGCGCACAGCATACGGAACAATGCCCCGGCTCCATGCCCCGCGGACCCGCTCTCGTCGCCGCAGCGCTCGCGGTCGCGCTCGCCGCGACGGCCTCCGGCTGCACCGATGACGAGGCGCCCGCGCGTGCACGCGACGGGCGCGTGGACATGGTGCTCGACGACTTCCTGATCCGCCCGCAGCAGGTCCGCGCGCGCCCTGGGCGGATCACCTTCCGCGTCACGAACGAGGGGAAGGTCGGGCATACGCTGCGCGTCAAGCGGGGCGATCGCGACGTCGTCTCGATCAAGACGCTGCTCCCCGGCGCCTCCGGCGAGGAGACCGGGACGTTCGCCAAGGGCGAGTACAAGCTCGTGTGCATCCTCGGCAACCACGAGGAGCTGGGCATGTACGGCACCCTGGTCGTCAGATGAGGCCCGTCGACCCCGGTCGCTTCCGCTCCGTGATGGGCAACTTCGCCACTGGCGTCACGGTCATTACCGCGAACGGGCCGTCGGGGCCCGTCGGCATGACCGCCAACGCCGTCGCCTCGCTCTCGCTCGAGCCGCTGCTGCTGCTCGTCGCCTTCGACAACACGGCCCGCACGCTGCACCGTCGTGCGCGACACCGGGCGCTTCGGCGTCAACGTGCTGGCCGCCGGCCAGGAGGAACTGGCGCGGCTGTTCGCCTCCAAGGAGCCCGAAGACGCCAAGTTCGCCGGGGTCCCGCACACCGTCCACGAGGGGCTGCCGGTGATCGAGGGCGGCATCGCGTGGGTCGGCTGCCGGCTCGAGCGCCTCGTCGACGGCGGCGACCACACGATCGGGATCGGCGCCGTGGAGAGCGCGGAGTCCGGCGAGGGCAGCCCGCTGCTCTGGTTCCGCGGGGTCTACCGGACGTGACGGCCTTCCACGCCGGGCTCGGCATCGCCGTCGTCGCGGTGAACCTGATCGCGGGGCTGGTGGGCGCGTACGGCTGGTGGCGCGGCACCTACATCGGCGTGTTCTGGCCCCTGCTGCGGCTCGGCCAGGCGCTGGTGGCGGTCGCGGCGATCGACGGCGTGGTGCTGACCGCCACCGGCCACGACCTCCCCGAGCTGCACCTCGTCTACGGGCTCACGCCGCTCGGCGTCTCGTTCCTGGCCGAGCAGCTGCGGCTCGCGTCCGCCGACTCGGTGCTGCAGGCGCGCGGGCTGGAGGACAGCCAGGCGGTCGCGAAGCTCCCCGACGAGGAGCAGCGCGCCATCGTGCACGCCATCGTGCGGCGCGAGACCGGGGTGATGGCAGCATCGGCGCTCGTCGTCGTCGTGCTCGGACTACGCGCCGGGGGGTGGCTGTGACACCCTTCGCAGCCGCCGTCCCGCGTGCAATTCCGCACTAAGTAACACAACCGCACAAGGTGCTACAACTCCGCCAGTGATCCGCTCGTACCTCCCAGCGCTGGTGTTCGTTGGTCTCGGGGGAATCCTCGGCCTGGTGTTCGCCTTCGCGAACGCGCTGCTGGGCCCGCGGAACGTCCGCCAGCAGAAGGCGACGGCGGACCCCTACGAGTGCGGTCTGCCGTCGGAGGTCAAGCAGAACTTCCGCTTCGGGATCAGCTTCTACCTGATCGCGATGCTCTTCATCCTGTTCGACATCGAGGTGATCTTCCTCTACCCGGTGGCGATCCAGCTCGATGCCTTCGGCACCTTCGCGCTGATCGAGACGATCGTCTTCATCGTCCTGCTGTTCGTCGCGTTCGTCTACGTATGGAGAAGGGGGGCGCTCGAATGGAGGTGAAGCGCCAGAAGCTCGGCAACGGGGCGAACGGCGACTTCCGCTCGCGCCAGCTCGCGGCCCGCAGCATGCTGCGCGGCGAGCTCGACGGGCCGGAGCTGGACAAGCACGTCGAGGACTCCCTGCTCCTCACCACGCTGGAGAAGGCGCAGAACTGGGCCCGCGGCAACGCGATGTTCCCCGCCACCTTCGGCCTCGCCTGCTGCGCGATCGAGATGATGGCCATCGTCGGCGCGCGCGTCGACGTCGCGCGCTTCGGCGGCGAGGCGTTCCGCGCCTCCCCGCGCCAGGCCGACATGATGATCATCTCGGGCCGCGTCTCGATCAAGATGGCCCCGGTCGTCCGCCGCATCTACGACCAGATGCTCGAGCCGAAGTGGACGATCGCGATGGGCGCCTGCTCGTCCTCGATGGGCGTGTTCAACAACTACGCGATCGTGCCGGCCGACAAGTTCATGCCCGTCGACGTGCACGTCCCGGGCTGCCCGCCGCGGCCCGAGGCGCTGATGCACGGCATCCTCAAGCTGCGCGCGGCGATCCTGTCCAGCCCTGACCAGGACTGGCGCACCCGCTACGGCGGCCGCGGCACCGAGGAGGTCGTGGAGTCGGCCGCCGCGGATCCGGTCGCCGGGCACTCGATCGGCGTCTCCGGCGGCGGCAGGATGGGCACGAGTGCCTGACGCCACCGGTCTGGAGCTGATCGCCCAGGAGCTGCGCGACCGCGACGCGGACGGCGTCCTGGACACCGTCTTCTTCCGCGACAAGGCCGCGATCCTGGTCACTCCGGCCACCGTCCAGGGCACGCTCGAGCTGCTGCGCGGCAAGGGCTACGGCTTCCTCGCCTCCGTGCACGGCGTCGACTACTTCCCCGAGGAGCCGCGCCTCGGCGTCCACTACGAGCTGCTCGACATGAGCGCCGTGGACCGCATCACGGTCAAGACGCGCGTGACGATCGCCGACCCGCACGTGCCCAGCGTGACCCCCGAGTGGCCGACGGCCGACCACCAGGAGCGCGAGATCTACGACATGTTCGGCGTGATCTTCGACGGCCACCCGAACATGACCCGCATCCTCATGCCCGAGGACTACGAGGGCCACCCGCAGCGCCGCGACTTCCCCGTCGGCGGCGAGCCGGTGTTCTTCACCCACAACGAGCCGCGGCTGCCGAGGTACACGCAGTGAGCGAGGTCGCCAAGCCCACCACGCCGAAGCTCCCCTACCGGGAGATGGAGGACTCGGTCGAGCTCTCCCACATCGCCCACGAGGGCGACGGCGAGCAGGAGCTGCTGACGCTCAACATGGGCCCGCACCACCCCGCCACGCACGGGGTGCTGCGCCTGCTGACCACGCTCGAGGGCGAGGTCGTGCGCGACACGGTGCCGATCATCGGCTACGTCCACACCGGCATCGAGAAGACCGCCGAGGACAAGGCGTACTGGAAGGCCATCCCCGTCATCGAGCGGATGGACTACCTCTCCTACTACTTCAACGCGATGGCCTTCTGCGGCGCCGTCGAGACGCTGCTGGACCTCGAGGTCCCGCCGCGCGGGCAGTACCTGCGCGTGATCCACCTGGAGCTCAACCGGATCGCCTCGCACATGATCTGGCTCGCCACGGGCGCGCTGGACCTCGGCGCGATGTCGGTCTTCTGGTACGGCTGGCGAGACCGCGACCGGATCCTGGACCTGTTCGAGATGTCCTCGGGCCAGCGCATGCACACGCGCTACATCCAGGTCGGCGGCGTGATGGAGGACATCCCGCGCGGCTGGGAGGAGCGCGTGCGCAAGTTCTGCGCGGACTTCCCGAAGCGCATCGACCAGTTCGAGCAGCTGATCGACAAGAACCAGATCGTGCTCGAGCGCCTGCGCGGCGTCGCGGCGGTCGACGAGCAGACGCTGCTGGACTTCGGCGTCACCGGCCCGCTGCTGCGCGCGGCCGGCAACCCGTGGGACCTGCGCAAGGCGCAGCCCTACTCGAGCTACGACCACTTCGACTTCAAGATCCCGGTCGGCACGGTCGGCGACAACTACGACCGCTACCGCGTCCGGATGGCCGAGCTGCGCGAGTCGGTGAAGATCATCGAGCAGGCCCTCGACGGCCTCCCCGAGGGCCCCTACATCACGCCGGACCGCAAGTACGCGCTGCCGCCGCGCCACGAGCTGGCGACCTCGATGGAGGCGCTGATCCACCACTTCAAGCTCGTCACCGAGGGCTTCCGCGTCGCGCCGGGCGAGGCGTACTACCCGATCGAGTCCCCGCGCGGGGAGCTCGGGTGCTTCATCCGCTCCGACGGCTCCTCCAAGCCCGCGCGCGTGCACATGCGCGACCCCTCGTTCGTGAACCTGCAGGCGTTCCCGGCGATGGTCGAGGGCACCTACATCGCCGACCTGATCGCCACGCTCGCGATGCTCGACCCGATCCTCGGGGGTATCGACCGCTGATGGCGATCGATCCGTCGCAAGGTCAAGCGCTTCGCGCACGGCTCGCGCGTCCCCGGCTGGGACGAGTCCGTCGACCTCACGAAGGACCCCGCCGTCGTCCCCGACCCGGCGTCGACGCCGGTCCCCGAGGAGATCCGGCGCGAGATCGAGGGCGAGATGGCCAAGTACCCGGACATCCGCTCGGCCGCCATCCCCGCGCTGAAGGTCGTGCAGCGCGAGCACGGCTGGTGCTCGCCGACCGCTGTCGAGCAGGCCGCCTGCGTCATGCGCCTCACGCCCGCGTACCTGACCGCGGTGGCGACGTTCTACGACATGTTCGACACGGTGCCCGTCGGCGAGCACCAGGTCTACGTGTGCACGAACATCTCCTGCTCGCTGCGCGGCGCCGACGCGCTGTACGACGAGATGCTCTCCGCCGCCGGCGACGACCCGCGCTTCAACGTGCGCGGCTTCGAGTGCCTGGGCGCGTGCGACATCGCGCCGATGGCCTCGGTCGACGGCGAGTACCTCGGCCCGCTGGAGCTCGAGGACTGCCGCACGATCGTCGACGACGTGATCGCCGGGCGCCCGCCGCTGGAGGCCAAGCAGCTGCGCAAGCGGACCAAGGCCGAGGATTACTGGAAGGAACAGAAGTGAGCGCCACCCAGGAGATCCTCTACAAGGACCTGGACGAGCCCGGGCTCAACACGCTGAAGGTGTACGAGAAGCGTGGCGGCTACGACATGCTCAAGAAGGCCCTGAAGATGGAGCCCCAGGCCGTCCTGGAGGAGATGCTCGCCTCCAACGTGCGCGGCCGCGGCGGCGCCGGCTTCGCGATGGGCAAGAAGATGTCCTTCATCCCGAAGGGCCAGATGGACAAGTACCTCGTCTGCAACGCCGACGAGTCCGAGCCCGGCACCTTCAAGGACCGCGAGCTGATGCAGAAGAACCCGCATCAGCTGATCGAGGGGATCATCATCGGCGCCTTCGCGATCGGCGCCAACAAGTCGTTCATCTTCATCCGCGGCGAGTACGCCCACCAGGCCGACATCCTCGACGCGGCGCTGGCCGAGGTCCGCGACGCCGGCTACATCGGCGAGCGCATCCTCGGCTCCGACCTCACCCTCGACCTCGTGGTCCACCGCGGCGCCGGCGCCTACATCTGCGGGGAGGAGACCGCGCTCCTGGACTCGCTGGAGGGCAAGCGCGGCAACCCGCGCCTGAAGCCGCCGTTCCCCGCGATCCAGGGCCTCTACCGCGGCCCGACGCTGGTCAACAACGTCGAGACGCTGATGAACGTCCCGATCGTCCTCGGGATGGGCGCCGAGGAGTACTCGAAGATCGGCACCGACAACTCGACGGGCACCAAGGTCGTCAGCGTGTCCGGCTGCGTGCAGCGCCCGGGCAACTACGAGATCGCGCTCGGCACGCCCTCGCGCGAGATCATCTTCGACCTCGCCGGCGGCCCGCCCGAGGGTCGCAAGATCAAGGCGTGGTTCCCCGGCGGCTCGAGTGCGCCCATCCTCACGGGCTCCGACGAGGACCTCGACCTCGCCTACGACTTCGACACCCTCGCCAAGGCCGGCTCGATGCTCGGCTCGGGCGCGATCATCGTGGTCGACGACTCGATCTCGATCGTCGACGTGGCGCTCAAGACCGCGAAGTTCTACCGCCACGAGTCCTGCGGCAAGTGCACGCCGTGCCGCGAGGGGACGAACTGGACCGTGAAGATGCTCGAGCGCGTGAAGTCGGGCGCGGCGACCCCGATGGACCTCGACATCATGGCCTCGGTCTGCGAGCAGATCATCGGCAACTGCCTGTGCGTGCTCGGCGACGCGATGGCGATGCCGATCGGCTCGATGGTGCAGAAGTTCCGCGCCGAGTTCGAGGAGTACATCGAGGCGGCGCGCGAGCGCAACGGCCTCGGGGCCTCGATCCCGCAGGTCAACCGCGGCCGCAACGCCGGCCCGGGCCCCATGCTCGAGCCCGCGGGCATCGATCCCACGGCGGCGGTGGCCTAGCCCATGCCGCGCCCCGAAGTCCAGATGGTGACGTTCACCATCGACGGCCGCGAGGTCACCGCGCCGGCCAACGCGATGCTGGTCGACGGCGCCAAGTACGGCGACGTCGAGATCCCCGTCTTCTGTTACGAGCCCAAGCTCGGCCAGCCGGTCGGCGCGTGCCGCATGTGCCTGGTCGAGATCGAGGGCATCCCGAAGCTGCAGACCGCGTGCTCGACCCCGGTCAAGGACGGGATGGTCGTCCACACGCAGACCGACCGCGTGCACCAGGCCCAGCGCGCCGTGGTCGAGTTCCTGCTCATCAATCACCCGCTGGACTGCCCGGTCTGCGACAAGGGCGGCGAGTGCCCGCTGCAGGACATCACCTACGGCTGGGGCCCCGGCACCTCCCGGTTCATCGAGCCCAAGCGCCACTTCAAGAAGCCGCTCGAGCTCTCGCCGCTGATCGCGATCGACCGCGAGCGCTGCATCCTCTGCTACCGCTGCGTGCGCTTCTCGCAGGAGATCTCCGAGGACTACCAGCTGATCCTGCTCGAGCGCGGCGCCCACTCCTACGTCGGCACGTTCGACGGGCACCCGTACGTGGCGCCGTTCAGCGGCAACATCATCGAGCTCTGCCCCGTCGGTGCGCTCACCTCGCGCGCCTACCGGTTCCGCGCGCGCCCGTGGGACATCGAGGGCGCGGGCACGGTCTGCACGCTCTGCCCCGCGCAGTGCAACGTCGAGCTGACCGTCCGCGACGAGCGCGTGATGCGCGTGCTGGCGCGCGACCACGAGGAGGTCGACGACGGCTGGCTCTGCGACAAGGGCCGCTTCGCCTACCAGCACGTCCACACCGACGAGCGAATCATGCAGCCGCTGGTGCGCGAGGGCACGCAGCTGCAGCCCGCCGGCTGGGACAAGGCGATCGCCGCGGCCGCCGGCGCGCTGAAGAAGGCCGGCGCCAAGGCGGCGGCCGTCGCCGGCGGCGAGACGACCAACGAAGAGGCGTTCCTGCTCGCCAAGCTCTTCCGCGAGGGGCTCGGCTCGGGCCAGCTGAGCGCGCGGACCGGCGGCGAGCTGCCGCTCGACGTCGCCCGCGGGCTCGCCGACCCCGCGCTGCAGGCCAGGGTGTCAGATCTTGAATTCGCGCATGCGGTGCTGCTCGTCGACTGCGACCCGATCGACGACGCTCCGGTGTGGGACCTGCGGATCCGCAAGGGCGTGCGGCGCAACAACGTGCGCCTCGGCGTGGTCAGCGCCCGCCCGACCGCGCTCGACACCCACGCCGAGGTCACCCTCCGCCACTCGCCGGGCGCCGGCGAGGCGCTGCTCGTGGCGCTCGACGCCGCGCTGAGCGGCGACAAGGGCAACCTCGGCGGCGGCGCCTCGACGGCGGGCACCAACGCCCAGGCCGTCGGCGAGCTGGCCGACTTCCTCAAGGGCGCCGAGGACCTCGTGATCGTCTACGGCGAGGGCGCGCTCGAGAGCCCGCAGGCGGGCCGCGCGCTGCTCAACCTCGCCTCGCGGCTCGGCCTCGCGGGCCGCACCGGCGCCGGACTGCTCGAGGCGCCGTCGGCCACCAACGCCCGCGGCGTCCGCGAGGCCGGCTTCGCACCCGGCCACGGCCCCGGCTACGCGACGCTCGCCGAGCCGTCGAGCACCCCACTGACCGAGGCCGGGTTCGCCGCGCTGTGGCTGCACCACGCCGACCCGCTGCGCACCCACCCGGACCGCGCCGCCTGGGAGGCCGCCCTCGAGGGCGCCCAGACCGTGATCGCGGTCGACTCGGTGCTCACCGACACGATCCGCGAGCACGCCGACGTCGTCTTCCCCGCCGAGGCCTACGCCGAGAAGGAGGGCACGCTCACGCATCCGGACGGGCGCGTCCAGCGCCTGCGGCCCGCCATCGGGCGGCCGAAGGGCCCCGACGGCCAGAGCGGCTCCGGCGTGCGCCCGCTGTGGCAGGTCATCGCCGACGTCGCCGAGGGCACGGGGCTGGACCTGGGCATCCGCACCGGTCCGATCGCCTCCCGGCTGCTCTTCGAGGCCGTGCCGTTCTACAGCCGGGCTGACGCTCGACGCGATCGGCGGCCGCGGCATCCACTGGCCGACCAGCCTGGCCGCGAGCTCCTTCGAGGCCGCGAAGTGGGAGCCGGTCAAGCTCGAGGTCCCCTCCGCCGTGCCGCGCGGATCCGAGGGCGCGCTGCGCCTGGGCACCTTCCGCACGCTGTGGGCCTCCAAGGAGGTCGACGTCTCGCCGGCGCTGGCCTTCCTGCGGCGCGCGCCAGGTCGTCGAGCTCTCGCCCACCGACGCCGAGCGGCTCGGGATCCGCGAGGGCGACCAGGTCGAGGTCGGCTCCAACGGGACCCGCGTGAAGGGCGCCGTCAAGCTGCGCGCCGCGGT
Source organism: uncultured Solirubrobacteraceae bacterium (assembly GCA_963723395.1). Lineage (GTDB taxonomy): Bacteria > Actinomycetota > Thermoleophilia > Solirubrobacterales > Solirubrobacteraceae > DATFQI01. Next base: position 167,597 of record CAVRQL010000024.1, read on the forward strand.
GCCGGGCGGCTCGGTGTTCCTCGCCGCGGGCACCCACGAGGAGCCCGCCAACGTGCTGACCGAGGCGATGGTCCAGGTCCGCCGCGTGGGCGGAGCGGTCGGCAGCGAGCCGTCCGCCGTGCCCGCGCAGATCGCGCCGGCCGCGGAGGGCCTGTCCGAGATGCCGCCGTCGGCGCCGCTCGACCTCCCCTCGTCCAACAAGCCGGAGCGCGGCGAGTGACGCTGTTCGCCGAGGTCGGCTACTTCGAGCCGTGGTGGATCCAGCTCCTCAAGGGGCTGCTGATCTTCGCCGTCGTCTTCAACCTCGTGCCGGTCACGCTGCTCGTCGAGCGCAAGCTGCTCGGGCGCTTCCAGTACCGCTACGGCCCCAACCGCGTCGGCCCCTACGGCGCGCTGCAGCCGATGGCCGACATCGGGAAGCTGCTCTTCAAGGCGCAGTTCCGCCCGCGCACCGCGATCGGCTGGCTGTTCGCGATCGCCCCGGCGATCTCGATGCTGACCGCCGTCGCCACGCTGGCGATCGTCCCGTTCTCCAACACGGTCGACATCTTCGGCACGGAGGTCGGGCTGTACGGCATCGACCCGAGCGTCGGGATCCTCTACGCCTTCGCGTTCGGCGCGATCGCGTTCTACGGGCTGATGCTCGGCGGCTGGGCGTCCGGCTCGAAGTACTCGTTCCTGGGCGCGATGCGCTCCGCCGCGCAGCTGATCTCCTACGAGGTCGCCCAGGGGCTCTCGCTGATCGGCGTGATCATGATGGCGGGCTCGCTGTCGCTGACGGAGATCGTCGAGGCGCAGGCCGAGACGACGTGGTTCGTGATCCCGCAGATCGTCGGCTTCCTGATCTTCCTGGTCGCGGGCTTCGCCGAGACCAACCGCCCGCCGTTCGACCTCGCCGAGGCCGACGCCGAGCTGGTCGGCGGCTACTTCACCGAGTACGGCGGCGGGCGCTTCGCCGCGTACTTCGCCGCCGAGTACCTGAACATCATCGTCGTCTCGCTGCTGTCGGTGACGCTGTTCTTCGGCGGCTGGCTGCTCCCGTTCGGGATCAACCCGCCGACGTGGGTGGACCCGATCGTCGTGCTGGCGAAGATGACGTTCTTCCTCTTCTTCTTCATCTGGGTGCGGGCCACGCTGCCGCGGCTCCGCTACGACCAGCTGATGGCGCTGGGCTGGAAGGTCTTCCTGCCCCTGGCGACGCTGAATGCCCTTGTGACCGCGATCCTGGTGGTGGTTTTCTGATGGCCGAACGCTGGACTCCCGGCGACGACGTGATCGAGGTGCAGCGGGCTCCCTCGCACAGCCCGGCCGCCGGCGCCTACCGCGCCTTCGGCGCGACCCTGAAGGGCCTGCGGATGACGATGGCGCGCTTCGTGGAGAAGCCGCAGACGATCCAGTACCCCGAGGAGAAGACCCCGGTCTTCCCGCGCTTCCGCGGCCGCCACAAGCTGCACCGCTTCGAGGACACCGGGCTGGAGAAGTGCGTCGGCTGCTCGCTGTGCGCCGCCGCCTGCCCCGCCGACTGCATCCGCGTCGTGGCGGCGGAGAACACGCCGGAGAACCGCGTCAGCGCGGGCGAGCGCTACGCCGCCGTGTACGAGATCAACCTGTCGCGCTGCATCTTCTGCGGCTACTGCGAGATCGCGTGTCCGTTCGACGCGATCACCATGGGCCACGACTACGAGATGTCCGACTACAACCGCTCGGATCTCATCTTCACGAAGGAGATGCTGCTGGCCGAGCCACTCGACCGCACCCCGCTCCGGACGGCGGACGAGTAGGTTCCGCGACCGCATGGCGGAGGTCTTCTTCTTCCTTGCCGCGATCGGCGCCGTAGCCGGTGCCGTCGGCACCGTGACGCTGCGCAACCCGTTCTACGCGGTGTTGGCGCTCGTCGGGCACCTGCTGTCGCTCGCGGCGCTGTTCCTGCTCCTGCGGGCCGAGTTCGTGGCCGCGGCGCAGGTCGTCGTCTACGCGGGCGCCGTGATGGTGCTCTACGTCTTCGTGGTCGCCTACGTGGGCGGCCAGGACGAGCCGCTGGTGCGCGGCGGCGGCAACGGCCTGCGGGCCGCTTCGGCCGTGTTCGCGGGCGCGCTGTTCATCGAGCTGTGCATCGCGGTGATCGGCTCCGGGCTCACCGCGCTCGGTACCGAGGGCGCTGCGATGAGCGGGACGACCGGCGAGGCCGCGGACTCCGGCTTCGGCACCCCCGCCGAGATGGGCCGCCTGTTCCTGACCAAGTTCCTGATCGCCTTCGAGGTCGCCTCGCTGCTCCTGCTCGTGGCGGCCGTCGGCGCGGTCATCCTCGCCCGCCGCCGCAGCGGGCTCGAGGACCCGCGCGAGATCTCGGTCGCCGACGTGATGCGCGGCGACGGCGGCACGCGGATCGACGCTCCGGCCGGGACGATGATCGAGGCGGGAGGTGAGCCGGGCCGATGAGCATGGAGTGGTACCTGATCGTCTCGGCCCTGATCTTCTCGATCGGCGCCGGCGGCGTGCTCGTCCGGCGCAACCCGCTGGTCATCCTGCTCTGCCTCGAGCTGATGCTCAACGCCGCCAACCTGGCGCTGGTCACGTTCGCGCGCATGCACGGCAACGGCGACGGGCAGATCTTCGCGCTCATCGTCATGGTCGTCGCGGCCTGTGAGGTCGCCGTCGGGCTCGGCCTGATCGTCGCGCTGTTCCGGCGCCGGCTGCCGATCGACGTCGACGAGCTGCGGGAGCTCCAGGGATGACCACCTCCGCCTGGATCGTGCTGCTCGCGCCGCTGGCGGGCTTCCTCATCATCGCGCTCACCTCGAAGGTGCTGCCGTCGAAGGTCCACGGCTGGATCGGCACGCTCGCCATCGCGGCCTCGTTCGCGGCCGCCGTGGCGACGCTGATCGCGCTCGAGGGGCGCGGCGAGGAGGAGCGGCAGGTCGTCTCGACGGCGTGGGAGTACATCGGCGTCGGCGGGGTCGACGCGCAGGTGTCGATCCTCATCGACCCGCTGTCGGTGCTGATGATCCTGGTCGTCTCCGGCGTCTCGACGCTGATCCACCTCTACTCGGTCAGCTACATGGCGTCCGACCGCGGCTACTCGCGCTTCTTCGCCTACCTCAACTTCTTCGTCTTCAGCATGCTGCTGCTGGTCCTGGCGGCCAACTTCGTGCTGCTGATCGTCGGCTGGGCGTTCGTCGGCGCCGCCTCGTACTTCCTGATCTCGTTCTGGTACCGGCGCACCACCGCCACGGCGGCCGGCATCAAGGCGTTCGTCATCAACGTGCTCGGCGACGTCGGCCTCGTGCTCGGGACGTTCTTCATCCTGCGCGAGACCGGCTCGGTCGACTTCCTCAAGACCTTCGAGGCGGTCCCCGAGGCGTTCGGCCGCAACGACACCGACCTGGTCGTCGGCTGCCTGCTGCTGCTGGTCGGCGCGTTCGCCAAGTCCGCCCAGGTCCCGCTGCACACCTGGCTCCCGGACGCCATGGAGGGCCCGACGCCGGTCTCCGCCCTGATCCACGCCGCCACCATGGTCACGGCCGGCGTCTACCTGATCGCGCGCATGCACCCGCTGTTCGAGCAGGCGCCGGCCGCCGCCGACGTCGGGGCGATCCTCGGCTGCGTCACGATGCTGATCGCGGCCTCGATCGGCCTCGTCGTGACCGACCTCAAGCGCGTCATCGCCTACTCGACGATGTCGCAGATCGGCTACATGGTCATGGCCGTCTGCTCGGCCGCCTACGCCGCCGGCATGTTCCACCTGATGACGCACGCCTTCTTCAAGGCGCTGCTCTTCATGGCGGCCGGCTCGGTGATCGCCGCGATGGCCGGCAACCAGGACCTGGACAAGATGTCGGGCTTCCGGCGCGCGATGCCGTTCACCTACGGCTGCATGATCGTCGGCGGCCTCGCGCTGTCGGGCATCCCACCGTTCTCGGGCTTCTTCTCCAAGGACGAGATCCTGGCGCTGCTGCTCACCAGCGACGACTGGCACGTCGTGCTCGGCGTGCTGGGCTACGTCGGCGCGCTGCTGACCGCGATCTACACGTTCCGGATGATCTTCCGCGCCTTCCACGGCGAGCCTTGCGAGGAGGCCCGCGAACTGGAGAACGGCCACCTCTACCACGCGCCCGAGCACACCAACCCGGCCACCGGCGAGGTCGAGGACACCGACGTCGGCTTCCCCGGCGCGGACCACCACATCGCCGAGCGCGAGGGGTCGATGAAGATCGCCATGGGCGCGCTCGCCGTGCTGGCCACGATCGGCGGGGTCCTCCAGATCCCCCACGTCAACGAGGGGCTGCACCACTTCCTCGAGCCGACGTTCGCGGACTCGGAGCTCTACGAGACGCTCGTGCCGTCCGACTCGCTGATCGTGATCGGCATGCTCTTCGGCGTCGGACTCGGCCTGCTCGGCATCTTCATCGCCTACACGCTGTACGTGAAGCATCCGGAGCGCCCGAAGGCCATCCAGGCCCGCTTCCGCGCGCTGCACGGCTTCTTCTCGCACAAGTGGTACTTCGACGAGGCGTACGACTTCGCGATCGTGCGCCCGTTCGCGTGGGCCGGGCGGTTCGCCAACTCCACGATCGAGCGCGGCCTGGTCGACGGCGCGATCGTCGGCGGCACCAGCAGCGCGGTCCGCGCGGCCTCGGCCGCGGTCCGCCGGGTGCAGACCGGCTACCTGCGCTATTACGCCGCCCTCCTGCTCGTCGGCGTGACCGGCCTCGGCGCCTACTTCCTGATCTCGGCATGACCATCCATCTCTCGATCCTCATCTTCTGGCCGCTCGCGATGGCGGTGATCGGGGCGTTCATGCCGCGCCGGATCGCGCCGGTGTTCGCGCTGATCGGCGCGCTGGTGCCGCTCGGCTACGCGGTGCTGATGCTGTTCGACTTCGAGACCGGCGGCGGGCTGCAGTACGTCACCGACGACCTGTGGATCGCCGACCTCGGCGTGCACTACAAGCTCGGCGTCGACGGGCTCAACCTGTGGCTGATCGCGCTGACCGGGCTGCTGTTCGCGGCCTCGGCGCTGTGGCTGACGCTGCGCCCGCCGGTCCGCGCCTCGCAGTTCTCGCTGCACTTCGGGATCGCCGAGACGGCCGTGCTCGGCGCGTTCCTCGCACAGGACCTCGCCCTCTTCGTCCTCTTCTTCGACCTGATGCTGGTGCCGTTCTACTTCCTGGTCGGCATCTGGGGCGGCCAGGACCGCGTGGCGGCCGCGATCAAGATGGTCGTCTACACGCTGGTCGGCTCGCTGCTGATGCTGGCCGCCGCCGGCGCCACGGCGGTGCTGTCCGCGCGCGGCGGCGCCGACCTGTCCTTCGCGTTCTCCGACCTGGCCGCCAACCGCATGCCGGAGAGCACGCAGAAGTGGATCTTCATCGCGTTCGGCCTGGCGTTCCTGATCAAGATGCCGGCGTTCCCGTTCCACGGCTGGATGCCCGACGCCTACCGGGCGATGCCGTTGCCCGCGCTGGCGGTGTTCTCCGGCGTGGTCTCCAAGGTCGCCGCCTACGGGTTCCTGAAGATCGCGCTGCCGCTGTTCCCGGCCGCCGCGCACGACTTCCAGGTCGTGCTGCTGGTGTTCGCGGTCGTCTCGATCCTCTACGGCTCGGTGATGGCGTTCACGCAGACCAACGTCCGGCTGATCCTCGGCTACTCGTCGATGGCCCAGCTCGGGTTCATCACGCTCGGGCTGTTCGCCGCCGATAACGCGGCCGCGGGCGCCCAGGGCGCGCTGCTGCAGGCGGTCAACCACGGGCTCGTGGTGGCGCCGATGTTCTTCGTCGTCGCACTGCTCGCCGAGCGCTCGGCCGGCTCGGAGGACATCCGCGACATGGGCGGCATCGCGTTCCGCGCGCCGGTGCTCGCGGGGCTGTTCCTCGTCGCCGCGCTGGCGACGCTGGCGATGCCCGGCTCGGCGAACTTCGCCGGCGAGTTCCTGATCCTGCTCGGCACCTTCGACTCGAAGATGGTGTTCTCGTTCATCGCCTCGATCGGCGTCGTGCTCGCGTCCGTGTACGCGCTGCGCATGTACATCCGCACGATGCACAACCGGACCGGGCGCGGCCGTCACCTCGTTCGAGATGTCGATCCGCGACGGGATCGTGCTGGTGCCGCTGATCCTCGCGATCGTGGCGTTCGCCCTGTATCCGCGGGCGGCGCTCGACAACGCGGAGCCCGCCGTGAAGGCCGCGATGAGGCCGGTGCTGCAGGCCGGCGGCGCCGGGGACCGGGCGGAGGTCCAGCCGTGATCGCGCTGTTCGCCCAGGCCAAGGTCTCCGGGCCGCCGATCGACTGGGAGGCGATCGCGCCGCTCGTCGCCCTGACGACGGCGGCGTGCGTCGTGCTGCTCGTCGGGCTCGCGCGCGCGCCGTTCATCCGCACCCGCGCCGTGCCGCTGCTCACGGTGGTGGGGCTCGGCACGACGATCGGGCTGTGCATCTGGCAGTGGGGCGAGAACGAGTCGATCGTCTCCAACGCGCTGGCGATGGACGACTTCACGCGCCTGCTGACCCTGTTCTTCTGCGTCGCCGGCATCGCCACCGTCGGGTTGTCGTGGCGCAGCGCGGCCGCCGCCGAGGCGGGCGAGGGCGAGTACTACGCGCTCATGCTCGCCTCGATCCTCGGCATGGTGATCCTGGTCGCCGCCGAGAACTTCGTGGTGCTCTTCGTCGGGTTCGAGCTGCTCTCGATTCCGCTGTACGTGCTGTGCGCGACGCACATGCGGCGCGAGCAGTCGCTCGAGTCGGGGCTCAAGTACCTGATCATCGGCTCGGTCGGCTCGGCCACCCTGCTCTACGGCCTGGCGCTGCTCTACGGCGCGACCGGCTCGACCGACTACAGCGGCGTCGCGGCCGCGGCGGCGGAGGTCGGCGACGACGCGCTGTTCCTCACCGGGATCGCGCTGGTGGTGGCGGGCCTGGCGTTCAAGGCCTCCGTTGCGCCGTTCCACCAGTGGACGCCGGACGTCTACGAGGGCGCGCCGACGCCGATCACGGCGTTCATGGCGGTGGCCACCAAGGCGGCCGCGTTCGGCGTGCTGCTGCGACTGTTCGACGTCGCGCTGATCGGCGCCGCGAGCACGTGGGCTCCCGCGCTGGCGACGCTCGCGGCCGTCACGATCGTGATCGGCAACGTGGGCGCGCTCGGGCAGTCCTCGCTGAAGCGGATGCTCGCCTACTCCTCGGTCGCGCAGGCGGGCTACATGCTGGTCGGCGTCGTGGTCTCGACGCGGCTGGGCGTGCAGGCGACGATCTTCTACCTCGGCGCGTACCTGGTGATGAACATCGCGGCGTTCGCGGTGATCGCGGTGCGCGAGCGCGAGACCGACACGGGCGACGACATCTCCTCGCTGTACGGCCTCGGCGCCGCGCGCCCGGCGCTGGCGTGGCCGATGACGATCGCCATGCTCTCGCTCGCCGGCTTCCCCGCCACGGCAGGGTTCTTCGGCAAGCTCTACCTGATCCAGGCGGCCGTCGACAACGAGTACGCATGGCTCGGCGTCGCGATCGTGCTCGGCTCGGCGATCTCGCTCGTGTACTACCTGCGGGTCGTCGCGGCGGTGTGGATGCGGTCGCCCTCGGAGGCGACCGAGCGCGTCCGGCTCGGCTCGTCCGCGCCGCGGCCGGTCATCGCCGGCGGGTCGCCGGAGGCCGACGAGCCGGAGGAGGGCTCGCGGGAGCCGGTCGACGTGAGCGCGCAGCGAACCGCCGCGGCGGAGTCGGCTGCCGAGCCGCCGCGCGGGATTCGCGACGCGCCAGCCGGAGGTCGTGTTCGTCACGCTCGTGTGCGCCGTCGCTCACGGTCGCCTTGGGGATCTACCCCGATCCGCTGCTCGACCTCGCCCGCGACGCGGGCGAGGCGCTCTCCTCGCTCGTCTGAGCCGCGCTGTCGCAGGCGCCGGGGGCGTCGCCGGGTTGCCCGGGGCGCCGTAACGGCGGCATGGCTGGGTAGGGGGGGGGGTTCGTTGTCCGTCGAAGCTCGGGCCCTCACGGCGCGTCTTTCGACGGAGCGCTGTGACGCGGCCGAAACGCGCTCCGGGAAACCGGCGCCGCACGCGCACCTTCCGACGGACGCCGGCAACAAAACCCCCTCCCCTCGGTGCAATGCCGTTACGGCGCCTGAGCCCGGCGAGGGCTCACCAGCGCCTGCAACAGGGGGGCGAACTTTCCGCACGCCCGCCTAGAGCGGTCGTGTCTCCCCCTCCCTCCCGACATCCCGCCGCCGGCCAGGGCGCGCTCGAGTACGTGGGCGTGCTCGCCGTGGTGGCGGCCGTGCTGGCCGCCGCCGGCCCGGCGGCGGGGTTGTCGGGTGTGGGCGGCGAGGTGGCGCGGGCGGTCAGGACCGGGATCTGCATCGTCGGCGGCGACGTCTGCCGGGCGTCGGACGCGCGGGCGGCCGGCCTCGCACCGTGCACGGTGTCCGACCGCCGCCGCGGCGGGCACGGCGCGCTCACGGTGCTGTCGCTGCGGCTCGGCGACGGCGAGGAGACGCTGGTCGCCATCCGGTCCGACGGCTCGGTCGCGGTGATGCGCGCCGACGAGGGCGAGATCGGGGCGAGCGGCGGCATCGGCTTCGAGGCCGGGCCGGTCAAGGTCGGCGCCGACGGGCGCATCGGCAGCACGTTCCTGCACGCGACCGGCTGGGAGTTCCCCGACGCCGCGGCCGCGAAGCGGTTCCTGCTCACGTTCGGCTCGTGGGACGACGCGAAGCGCTGGCCGCCGGCGTGGCGGTCGGGCGAGGCCGGCGCGGTGGTCAGCGGCTCGGCCGGGCTTGGGCGTGCAACTCGGCAAGGGCGAGGACGCGATCGGCGCCTCGGTGGCCGGGGTCGAGGCCTCCGCGGAGGCCGCGCTCGGCACCCGGGTCGGCCGCGGCCGGACCACGATCTACATCCGCACGGAGGCGGAGGGCCCGCGGCTCACCGACGCGCTCGGGCACTCGATCGGGGCCGGCTCGGCCGGCCCGGTGGTCGCCGAGTACACGCGCGACCGCGGGGGCCCGCGCGAGCTCGCGTTCCGGGTCACGGCGCCGGGAGCCAAGGACGGCGAGGTGGTCGAGACCGTCGCGCGGCTGGACCTGCGCGTGCCGGCGAACCTGGCGGTCGCCGAGCGCGTGCTGCGCATCAGCGCCCCGTGGCCGCCCGCGATGCGCGAGGACCTGCGCGCGGTGATCCGCCACACGGCCGCCGTCGGCACGGTCGAGCGCAGCGTGTACGCCGTCGAGGACCGTTCGATCGACCTCGCGCTGGCCGGCCGGCTCGGCGCCGAGCTCGGGATCGAGGGCGGGCGCACGAAGGTGGACCGGCGGCTCGTGTCGGCCTCGGCGTGGACCGCCGGCTCGCGCGAGCGGCTCCGGGAGGACTGCGTGTCGTGAAGAACCCCCTGCAAGGCGTAACCATTTCCGCGCGCCGACGTATCTCGTGCGCTTACACACAATCCGTCGCTCCGAGAAGGAGGAAGCGATGGAGTTCATCAAGCGCACCGAGCCGATCTGGCTCGCGCTCGTCGTCATCGGCGCCCTCAATTGGGGGATCGTCGGGCTCTTCGACACGAACGTCGTCGAGGAGATCCTCGGAACCGGCACGGCTGCCGACGTCGTGTACGTCATCGTCGGGCTCGCAGGCCTGGCGATGGTGCCGCGGCTGCTCGAGGACCTGCGCCTCGGGACCCACCGGGCCCACCCCACCGGCGTCTGACGCCTCGCCGAGACGGGCCGGGGGTGCACACCCGGCCCGCTCGTCACCACTCAGCGCAGTTCACCACCCTGGGATCCGGGGTACTGGGCCCGTCGTGTCGAGTGACGCGATCCACGACCCGCACGCCGAATGGCGCGGCCAGGCATGGCCGCCGATGCCCGCGGATGCGCCGCCGGCTCCGCGCTACGCGCCGCTGACCAGGCCCGCCGTCGCCGCCATGTCGCTGCTCGGGCTGATCGTGCTCACCAACCTGATCGCGGTCTGGTCCGACCTCCTCGAGCTCGACCTGCTCGACCGCGTGATCGCGGGCAGCGAGGTGAGCGACGCCGAGGCCACGAACAACGACGACCGGCAGGCGCTGGTGGCGCTGATCCAGACCGTCGTCTACCTCGGCGCGATCGTGTTCTTCATCCGCTGGCTCTACCGCGCGTACAAGAACGTCGACGCCGTGATGCCGGGCGCTCGCCGCTACGCGCACGGCTGGGCGATCGGCGGGTGGTTCGTCCCGATCCTCTCGTTGTGGCGGCCGAAGCAGATCGTCAACGACGTCTGGTGGGCCGGTACGCCGGAGGGCAGGCCGGCCAACGCGTGGCCGGGCCTGCTGCTCGCCACGTGGTGGATCGCGTTCTGGATCTCCAGCATCCTCGGGCAGGTCGCGAGCCGAGCCGGCACCGGCGACGACCCCACCA
>CAVRQL010000025.1:0-791691 GCA_963723395.1 uncultured Solirubrobacteraceae bacterium
GGCGGGATCGCCACGTTCGGCGGGCTGGCGCTGTTGGGCGATGTTCTCGGCGCGGGATCGCTGGCCGTGGCCGCGGCGATCGCGCTGGCGGCGGCCGCAGGTGAGGCGCGTGGCGCGCGAATCGTGCCGCAGGTCCGCCGGCAGGTCCCGAGTCGTGGCGGCGCGTGCTCCCGCTGCCGCTCGCGGCCGGGCTCTACGGCGTGCTGCTCGGGCTCGGCTTCACCACCTTCATCCTCTCGTTCGCCGTGTGGGCGCTGGCGGGCGTCGAGCGTCGCCCTCGGCGACCCGGCGCTTGGATTGCTGGTCGGGCTCGGGTTCGGGGTGGGTCGCGCGCTGCCCGTCGTGCTCCTGGCCCCGCTGGCGGGGACGGAGCGGGGCTCCGGCGCTCACGCCGCCATGGCGGAGCAGCCGCGCATCCTGCGCGCGCTGCGGGCGGCCGACGCCGTCGCGCTCGTCGCCTGCGCGGCCGCCCTGTGGGCGGCGCCGGCGCAGGCGCAGACCCAGGTGTTCGCGACCCCGGGCACCGACCCGAGCGCGGACGTAGGTGTCGTCGCCTTCCACGCGCCCGGGACCGGCGGGGTGCTCGCGTTGGCCGACGGGCGCCAGTCCGCGCCCGGTCCCCACCCCGCCGTCGGCGGCGGGCGCCTCGCGTGGATCGGCGCCGGCACCGTCGAGGTGCGCGCGGCCGACCCCGCGTTCGTGGTCAGCCTGCCCGCGGCGGGCGCCGACAGCGTCACCGTCGGCGCCGGCTGGGTGGCGTGGCGCGCCCGCGAGGGCGACGCCGACGTGCTGGTCGCCTCGCCGCTGCCCCCGGCCGCCCCCGCGCCCCGGCGTATCGCCTCCGCCCGCGCACCGTCGCAGCTCGGCCGGGCGGCGCTGTCGGGCGACCGGCTGCTGTTCCACGTCGCCGGGGCGAGCGGCAGCCGGATCGACCAGGTCGTGCTCCCGACCGGGCAGCGCAGCACCCTGCGCCGCGAGCCACGGGCGTTGCTGCTCAACCCGTCGGCGAGCGGCGGCGGGCTGCTGTACGTGCGCTCGACCTACCAGCGCCAGCGGCTGAAGATCGGGCCCGCTCCGCTCCCGCCCTCCCAGGCACGACCGCACGCTGTACTCCACGGTGCCGACCGGCCGCCGCGACGCGGGCCACGAGCCCGGCAAGGAGCACCATCGCCACGGCCATCCCCAGAAGCTCCCGCCGCGACCGGGAGCGGGGCGTCGGGATCACCCTCTGGAGCACGGCGCTGAGCCCGGACGCCGCCTTCGTGACGCGTCTGCGCCAAGACACCGGCAAGCCCGTCGTGGCGACGTTGCTGCGTATCCCGCGCTGACCCGGGTAAGTCAGAGGCAATCCGAGGGTTGGAGGCCCCATGAGTCGCAGTTCCCTTCGCCTGGCGCTGGTGGTCGCCGGGCTCACCGCACTGCTCGCCGCTCCGGGGGTGTTCGCCCAGGAGAAGACGCCGACGGCGCGCGGCACCGGCGGCGCGGCCGCCACCGTCGACGCGCTCGCGACCAAGGCGGCGATCGACATCCTCGACGCCGGCGGCAACGCCGTCGACGCCGCGGTCGCGGCGGCCGGCGTGCTCGGCGTCACCGAGCCGTACTCGTGCGGCATCGGCGGCGGCGGGTTCATGGTGATCCGGACCGCCGACGGCAAGGTCACCACGATCGACGGCCGCGAGAAGGCGCCGGCGGCGATGCGAGCCCGACTCGTTCATCGAGAGCGGCAAGGCGCTCGCGTTCGACCCCGCCCGCTTCAGCGGCCTCTCGGCCGGCGTGCCGGGCACGCCGCGCGCCTGGGAGCGGGCGCTGGAGCAAGTACGGCACGATGTCGCTGCGCGAGGCTGCTCCAGCCGGCGATCCGCGTCGCCCGCGACGGCTTCGTGGTCGACCAGACGTTCTTCGACCAGGTCAAGGCAGTGCGCGACCTACTTCGACGACATCCCCTCGACGGCCGCGATCTACCTCGACGCCGACGGCACCGCCGCCGGACGTCGGCACGACGCTGCGCAACCCCGACATGGCCAAGACCTACCGGCTGATCGGCCGCGAGGGCGTGCGCGAGGGCTTCTACCGCGGGCCGGTCGCCGAGGCGATGGCCGCCGCCGCGACCGAACCCGCCGGTCGCGCCCGACGCCGACCACACGTGGCGCCCGGGCCTGCATGACCGCCGGCCGACCTCGACGCGCTACACCGCGCCGGAGCGCGCGCCGATCGCGTCGCGCTACCGCGGGCTCGACGTCTACGGCATGGGCCCGCCGTCCAGCGGCGGCATCGACCGTCGGCCGAGGCCCTCAACATCCTCGGCGGCTGCCGCCGGCCGGCGCGTCGCGGAGCGAGATCCTGCACCGCTACCTCGAGGCGTCGCGCTACGCGTTCGCCGACCGCAACGCCTACCTCGCCGATCCGGCGTTCTTCGACGTGCCGCTGAGGGCCTGCTCTCGGACTCGTTCGCCGCCGACCGGCGCGGCGCTGATCGGCGACGCGGCGGCCGCGCGCCCGTGCCCGCCGGCGACCCGTACGCCGACAAGGGCGAGCCGCGCCGGCGACGGCCGCGAACGCCGCGACGATCTCGCACCCGCGGCAGTCGACCACCCACCTGACGGTCGCCGACCGCAGGGGCAACGTCGTCTCCTACACGTTCACGATCGAGTCGACCGGCGGCAACGGCATCGTCGTCCCGGGCTACGGGTTCCTGCTCAACAACGAGCTGACCGACTTCAACTACGACTCGACCACGCACCCGAACCGCGGCCGAGGGCGGCAAGCGGCCGCGCAGCTCGATGGCGCCGACGATCGTCGCGCGCAACGGCAAGCCGTAGCTGGCGCTCGGCTCGCCGGGCGGCTCGACGATCCCCGGCACGGTGCTGCAGACGATCGTCAACCGGATCGACCTGCACGAGCCGCTGCTCAACGCGCTCGCGCTCCCGCGCGTCGTCGGAGCGCAACACCGCGACGGCGCAGGCCGAGCAGGCGTTCATCAACTCCCCCGAGGGGCTGGATCTCGCGAACGCCTACCAGCACAAGTTCGCGCCGCCGCCCACGCCGGGTGAGATCGGCGCGGCAACGGCGATCGAGTTCCGCAGCGGCGGGCGCTTCGTCGCGGCGGCGGAGCCGCAGCGGCGTGGCATCGGCTCGGCTGGGGTCGTCAGGGCTCGCTGAGTCTCGTCGTCTCGGACGTCTCGGCCAGGCGTTGGCTTGGGTCGGGGCGCCGTTCCGCGTTTGGGGTCTTCTGCTCTGTGGGTGGCGGTTGGCGGGGGAGCCGGAGCAGCCGGCTGCAGGGCGCGCTCGATGGGTGGTCGCGATCGGAAACAGAGCCCGGTCGTCGTCGCGGGCTGCCGGTGGGGCGGTGGTGGCCGGGCTCGATTTCAACGATCGCTGCGCCTTCGGCGCGTGAGGGCTCAGGGAGCGCGCGTGACCACTTCAGTGCGTTGAAGCCGTCCTCGGAGGCACGGAACTGGCTGAGGTCGCGCGTCGCGACGCCGCCTGCCACGAACGGTCGCCCGCGGCGATGCGCTCGATGCGGCACTGCCAGCCGATAGCGCTCCTCGTCCGTAGATTTGCCTTGCTTTGGTGGACGGGTAGCGTCGCGGCGACCATGGCGGAGGACTACATGGGCGTCCCAGCCAAACACATTGAGTGGCTCGGAAAGATCGTTGTCGCGGCCGGGCGTCTCGAGTCCACGGCGCACGACTGCGCGAAGGCGCTCCTGGTCGAGAAGCCGTCCAAGATGCAGATCCCGGCGGTCGGCAAGGCAATCCACGATCGCCTCAAGGCCGCCGGCGTCCCGGCGTACGCACGTGCCACTGAGCAGGACGTGACCGTTTGGGTGGACCGCATGCGCGGGGTGTTCAAGGAGCGCGATGAGATCTTGCACTCCGTGATGTTCCGGCGCGCCGAGAGCGGTGAGTGGGAACCGGCGCGGCTTTATCCTCGAGGCCGTGCGGTCACGCCAGTGACAGACGCGGACCTCGAGAGGGTCGCCACGCGGCTGAAGAAGGTCTACGACGACGGCCGCCAGCTCTCGCTGAGCCTTATGCGTGAGGTGCGTCAGGGCGTGTACATCAGGCGTCCCGAATATCTCGGAGAGCCGTGGATCATCCACTCCTACCTCGTTGAGGAGCAGCGGTATCCCGATCGAGCGACTGATGAAGAGGCCGACGGCTGGTGGGCCACCTACAGCAAGCTCGACTGGGGCCCGAAACCAGCGGGCTGGTGAGACCCGCGTATCGTCAGACAGCCCTCGCTCGAGGTGCCACCTTGCGTGGCTACTTCAGGGCGTTGAAGCCGTCCTCGGACTGCGAGGCGCGGAACTGGATGACCTCGCACGTCGCGACGCCGCCGGCCACGAACGGGTCGCCCGCAACGATGCCCTCGATCTCCTCGCGGTCGTCGCCGCGCGCGAGGATGACGCCGCCCGTGCGCGGGATCTGGCGTCCCGAGACGACGAAGCGGCCGGCGTCGTAGTGCTCGTTCAGCCACGCCATGTGCTTGCGCATGAGCGCGTCGACCTCGCCGAGCGGCTTGGTGTACGTGAGCACGAGGACGAACATCGAGGACCGACGTTACCGCCCTAGATTGATGGCTCGATGTCCGACACGGTGTCCATCGACTCCACACTGCGCGCGCTGGCCCGCCAGCCGTTCCGCGCCCGCTTCCACCTGCGCGGCCGCGACGCCGCGACCGTGGAGCTGCGCGGCATGGAGGCGGTTCGATCACACGCCGGCGAGTTGCTGGCCACACGGCTTGCTCCGGCCGCGCCGCGCAACGACGGCAAGCAGACGCCGTACCGCGGCCATCCCGTGTTCGTGGCCCAGCACGCGACGGCGACCTGCTGCCGCACCTGCCTCGAGCGTTGGCACAAGATCCCCAAGGGCCGCGAGCTCACGGCCGGCGAGCAGTCCTATGCCATCGACGTCATCTGCCGCTGGATCGAGACGGACCTCGCCGCGTCGGGGCGGCGCGCACCGCGCTAGGCGACCTGGATCAGCACGACGCCCGTGAGCAGGGCGCCGACACCCGCGAACCGGAGCGGCGGGATCGCCCGCCGCGGCAGGCGGAGGAGGCCGAAGCGGTCGACCAGCACCGACGCGGCCTGCTGGCCGCCGACGGTCAGCGCGATGGTGGGCGCCGCGCCGATCTCCGGGATCAGCGTGAAGACGGACGTGACGTAGAGCGCTCCGGCGAGGCCGCCGAGCCAGCCCCACCACGGCATCCGCCGCAAGGGCTCGAAGCGCGGCCGCGGCGCGTGGGCGAGCGACAGCGAGGCGGCGAGGAGCAGCGCCATGCCGGCGGTCGCGACGACGAACGAGATCGCCCCGACCGCGATCGTGGCGTCGACCTCGGATCGCAGCTCGGCGTTGATCGCGCCCTGAACCGGGAGCGCGGCGCCGGCCAGCACCGCGAGCGTGGGCCAGCCGATGAGCTTTCGCAGCCCGGCGGCGGGCGCGGCCTGGGACCCGGCGGCCGAAGCGGCGGCTGGACCGCCGTGCGACCGGACGATCAGCGCCGCGCCGGTCAGCACCGCGAGCCCGCCCGCGATCTCCGCGGCCCCCAGCGGCTCGGCGGCCACGCCGAGCCAGCCGAAGCCGTCGAGCACCAGCGACGCGAGCATCTGGCCGGAGATCCACAGGCCGACCGTGAGGACCGCCCCGAGGCGCGGGAACAGGACGATGCCCGACGTGATGTAGACCGCGCTCCCGAGACCGCCGACCAGCTGCCACGGCTCGGCCCTGTCGAGCCCTCCGAACGCGTCGAGCGAGCCCGCCACCGTCGCCGCGGCGAGCAGGAGGGTCGCGCCGATGGCGAGTTGGAGCGTGGAGGCGCCGAAGGGACTGCCGGTGGCGGTGCTGAGCTGGACGTTGGCCGCCGCCTGGAGCGCCAGCAGCGCGCCGACGAAGAGCAGAAAGGGGATCGCGAACGCTTCCATCGTGGGCCTGTCTCCTGTTAAGCGGACGTAGCGTCCGGATAACTGTAGCGATAGACGGACGCTGCGTCCGCTTAGTGGCTACGATGGATCCGTGGAGCTCCCAACCCCTCGGCCCGAGCGGGCCGACGCCGCCCGCAACCGCGCCCGCGTCCTCGCGGCGGCGGAGCGGCTGTTCGCCGAGAGCAGCGAGGTCACGATGGAGCAGGTCGCCGCGGCCGCCGGGGTCGGCAAGGGCACGCTCTACCGCCGCTATCCCGACGTCGCCTCGATCGCCCAGGCCCTGCTCGACGAGCACGAACGCGAGTTGCAGGAGCGGCTGCTGCGCGGCCCGCCGCCGCTCGGCCCGGGCGCGCCGCCCGCCGAGCGCCTGGCGGCCTTCTACGCGGCGATGGTCGAGTTGCTCGAGCGCCACGGCCACCTCGCCCTCGCCGGCGAGACCGGCGGGCGCCGCTACCGGACCGGCGCGTACGGCGCCTGGGCCCTCCACGTCGCCGGCCTGTCGGACGAGGCCGGGCTCGGCGAGCGCGCCGCGCTCGTCGACGCGCTGCTCGCGCCTCTCGCCCCGGACGTCTTCGCCCACCAGCGCGCGGCCAGCCTCTCGACCGAGCAGATCACCGACGACCTCGCGACGCTCGCGAGGCGGGCGCTGACCGCGTAACGAGCGCGACAGCCTCCGACGCTCTTGCGCCGGGCGCTGACCGTGTAAGAAGGCCGCAATGCCGCGCTCTCGCGGCGGGCGCTGACCGCGCACACGCAGCTTTGGCGCCGCTCGCGCGGAGCGCTGACCGCGGAAAAGAGCGACAGCCGCGCGACGCTCGCGAGACGGCGCGGTCTAGAGCCAGTCTTCGAGCACGGGCAGCAGCGCGCGGGCGCGCGGCGACGCGTCGTCCTCGAGCACCGGGAGCAGCGAGCGCGCGTCGTCGGCGACCGCGTCGGCCTCCGCGAGCTGCTCGACCGCGAACGGGCCGGTGGCGACGGCGGCGACGCGGACCTGGTCGGCGCGGGCGCAGGCGATGTCGCGCGGGGTGTCGCCGATCACGACCGTGCGCTCGCGCGGCCAGGGCGGCGTCGGACATCCGGGCGCGGGCGATCGGCGGGAGCTCGGCGCGGGAGCGGTGGTCGGAGCCGAAGCCGCCCTGGCCCTCGGGGAACCAGTGGCCGACCCCGGCCCGCGCCAGCTTGAGCCGCGCGACGGCCTCGAGGTTGCCGGTGACCAGCGAGAGGGCGAACTCCGACGGGCGGCCGGACAGCGCCGCGAGCAGCTCCGGGATGCCCGGGCGCGACGCGGGCGGAGAGGTCGGGCGGGCAGAGGTCCTCGTAGGCCTCGACCGCCCGGGCCGCGACCTCCGCCGCGTGGGCGTCGATGTCGGGCTCCGGGACGCCGGCGGCGAGCAGCAGCGAGCGGGCGATGGCGAGGTCGGTCCGGCCCGCGGCCTCGACCGGGTGCTCGCGCAGGCCGCGAGATGCCGTGGACCGCCTCGGCCGCCTGCGACGATCGCCTGCGCGTGCTCCTTCGAGGCCCGCTGCAGCAGCGTGCCGTCGATGTCGAACAGCAGCAGGAGCGGCGAGGCCGTCAGCGTCAGCGCGTGAAGTCGGTGTCCGGGGCCAGCCGCTGCGCGAACGCGGCGAGCAGCCGGGCGGTGTTCTCGACGTCGTCGAGCTGGACCATCTCGACCGGCGAGTGCATGTAGCGCAGCGGGATCGAGACGACGCCCGTGGGGATGCCGGCGCGGGAGATGTGGACCGCGTCCGCGTCGGTGCCCGTGGAGCGCGCCGAGGCGCTGACCGTGAACGGGATGCCCTCGGCCTCGGCGGTCTCGTAGAGCAGCTCGAAGACCACCGGGTCCATCGTCGAGCCGCGGTTGATGACCGGCCCGGAGCCGAAGCGGTGGCGGCCGAGCTCCTTCTCGTCGGTGCCCGGCGCGTCGGTGGCGAAGGTGACGTCGACGGCGATCGCGACGTCGGGGCGCAGCGAGTACGACGTCGTGCGCGCGCCCGCGAAGGTGATCTCCTCCTGGGCGACCGCGGTCGCCGAAGAAGTCGCCGGGGGCGCCGCCGGCCTCGGCCACCAGCCGCGCGGCCTCGAGCGCCGACGAAGCAGCCGAGCCGGTTGTCCATCGAGCGCGAGACGAGCCGGCCGTTGGGCAGCTCGACGCGGCTCGGCGGCGATGACCGCGAAGTCGCCGATGCGCACGCAGCGAGCGCGCCTCGTCGCCGTCCTTCGCGCCGATGTCGATGTGCAGGTTCTTGAGCTCGGGCGCCTTCTTGCGCTCCTCGGGGTCGCGCAGGAGGTGGATCGGCTTCTTGCCGACCACGCCCGGGACGACGCCGTCGCGCGTGACGACCTCGACGCGCTGGCCGACCAGGATCACCGGGTCCCAGCCGCCGATGCCGGTGAACCACAGGAACCCGTCGTCGTCGACGTGGTGGACGATCAGCCCGATCTCGTCGATGTGGCCGACGATCGCGACCGACTTCCCGGCGCCGGTGCCCGGCACGCGGGCGACGGAGGAGCCGACGGTGTCGAAGGACACCTCGGCGAACGCGCCGGCGGCCTCGCGGAACACGGCGGCGGGCGCCTGCTCGTAGCCGGACGGGCCGGCGGCGGACAGCAGCTTGATCAGGGTCTCGGGAGCGGCCATGGCGGCCAAGCAGGTTAGCGGCGCCGACGGGGTGTCAGTCCGACGGCCACGAGCTGGCGGAGCACGAACTGCAGGATGCCGCCGTGCTTGTAGTAGTCGCGCTCCTTCGGGCGTGTCGATCCGCACCTTGGCCGTGAACTCCGTGTCCCCGGCCTTGACCGTCACCTCGGTGGCGTCGCCGCCGTCGATCCCCGTGATCGAGATCTCCTCGTCGCCGGTGAGCCCGAGCGACTCCGCGTTCTCGCCGTCGGCGAACTGCAGCGGGAGCACGCCCATGCCGACCAGGTTCGAGCGGTGGATGCGCTCGAAGGACTCCGCGATCACGGCCTTCACGCCGAGCAGGCTCGTGCCCTTGGCCGCCCAGTCGCGCGACGAGCCGGAGCCGTACTCCTTGCCGGCGAGCACGATCAGCGGGGTGTCGTCCTCGGCGTACTTCATCGCCGCGTCGTAGATCGGCATCTCCTCGCCCTCGGGGAACTTGAGCGTGAGGCCGCCGATCAGCTCCTGGCCGCCGATCTCGTTGCGCAGGCGGATGTTGGCGAACGTGCCGCGCATCATCACCTCGTGGTTGCCGCGGCGGGCGCCGTAGGAGTTGAAGTCCTTGTTCTCGACGCCGTGCTCGTTGAGGTACTTCGCGGCCGGCGAGTCCTTCTTGATCGCGCCCGCGGGCGAGATGTGGTCGGTCGTCACCGAGTCGCCGAGCAGGGCGAGCACGCGCGCGCCCTCGATGTCGGAGATCTCCGACGGCTCCGGGTCGAGGTCCTCGAAGAACGTGCGGCAGGCGGACGTAGGTCGAGTCGTCCTCCCACTGCGAAGCGGTCGCCCTCGGGGACCTCGAGCGAGTTCCAGCGCTCGTCGCCCTCGAACACCTCGTCGTAGGAGGAGGTGAACATGTCGCTCTGCACGGCCTCCTCGACGGTGCGCGCGACGTCCTCGGCGCTGGGCCACAGGTCCTTGAGGTAGACGTCCTCGCCGTCGGAGTCCTGCCCGATCGGCTCGTCGAGCAGGTCGATGTCCATCGTCCCGGCCAGCGCGTAGGCGACGCACAGCGGCGGCGAGGCGAGGTAGTTCATCTTCACGTCGGGGTTGATGCGCCCCTCGAAGTTGCGGTTGCCGCGACAGCACGGACACGACCGCGAGGTCCTCGGCGTTGACGACCTCGGAGATCTCCTCCGGCAGCGGGCCGGAGTTGCCGATGCAGGTCGTGCAGCCGTAGCCGACGAGGTGGAAGCCGAGCTTCTCCAGCGGCTCGACCAGCTTCGCGCGCTCGTAGTACTCCATGACGACCTTCGAGCCCGGCGCGAGCGAGGTCTTGACCCACGGCTTGACCGTCAGCCCGCGGTCGACGGCGTTCTTGGCCAGCAGCCCGGCGCCGATCATCACCGACGGGTTGGAGGTGTTGGTGCAGGAGGTGATCGCGGCGATCACGACGTGCCCGTGGTCGAGCTCCGTCTCCGTGCCGTCCTCGAGCGTGACCTGCGAGGGCGCCTCGATGCGGTCGGCGACCTGCGCGCCGCCCGTGCCCGAGCCGGAGTCCTCGTGGGCGTGGCTGGGCGAATGCCCGTCGCCGCCGTTGGAGGCGGGCGCGTCGGAGGCGGGGAAGCTCTCGGCGCTCGCCTCGTCGTCGGCGTCGTCCTCCTCGTCGGGGAGGTAGTTCTCCAGCGCCATCCGGAACGAGGCCTTGGACTCGGTCAGCGACACGCGGTCCTGCGGGCGCTTCGGGCCGGCCAGCGAGGGGACGACCTCGCCGAGGTCCAGCTCCAGCGTCTCGGAGTAGGTGGGCTCCTCGGAGTCCTCGTCGTGCCACAGGCCCTGCTCGCGGGCGTAGGCCTCGACGAGCTCGATGCGCTCCTTCGGGCGCCCGGAGAACTCCAGGTAGCGCAGCGTCTCGGCGTCGATCGGGAAGATCGCGCAGGTGGAGCCGAACTCCGGCGACATGTTGCCGATCGTCGCGCGGTCGGCGAGCGGCAGGTTCGGGACGCCGGGGCCGTAGAACTCGACGAACTTCGAGACCACGCCGTGCTCGCGCAGCATCTGGGTGACCGTGAGCACGAGGTCGGTGGCGGTGGCGCCCTCGGGGAGGTCGCCGTGCAGCTTGAAGCCGACCACGCGCGGGATCAGCATCGACATCGGCTGGCCGAGCATCGCGGCCTCGGCCTCGATGCCGCCGACGCCCCAGCCGAGGATGCCCAGGCCGTTGATCATCGTCGTGTGCGAGTCCGTGCCGACCAGCGTGTCGGGGTAGGCCTGCACCGGACCGTCGTGGGCCGTCTCGTCGGACGTGAAGACCACGCGCGAGAGGTACTCGAGGTTGACCTGGTGGACGATCCCCGTGTCGGGCGGGACGACCTTGAAGCCCTCGAAGGCGCCCTGGCCCCAGCGCAGGAACGCGTAGCGCTCCTTGTTGCGCTCGAACTCCTTCTCGGCGTTGAAGCGGAAGGCGTCGCGGGTGCCGAACATGTCGACCTGCACCGAGTGGTCGATGACCAGCTCGGCGGGCACCAGCGGGTTGATCTTGGACGGGTCGCCGCCCAGGTCGGCCATCGCGTCGCGCATCGCGGCGAGGTCGACGATGGCGGGCACGCCCGTGAAGTCCTGCATCACGACCCGCGCGGGCGTGAAGGCGATCTCCTCGGAGGGCTCGGCGTTGTGGTCCCACTTGGCCAGCGCCTCGATGTCCTCGGCGCGGACGCCGACGCCGTCCTCGTTGCGGAGCAGGTTCTCGAGCAGGACCTTCAGTGAGAAGGGCAGGCGCGCGACATCGAACTTCGACTGCAGCGCGTCGAGGCGGAAGATCTCGTACGTGTTGCCGCCGACCTCGAGATCCGCGCGCGCGTCAAAGGAATTGTCAGCCATACCTCCACATTACCCCGGTACACGAAGCTGACCCTCCCCGTAGTCGACGACTACTGGCGTGCCGTCAGCAGCGTGCCAGGCGACCGTGAACGGGAACGCTCTCGCCCGGGCCGCAGGAAGGCGATCCGGCCCGTGCGCAGCAGCTCGGACTCGGGCAGCTCCGAGGGCGAGCGGTCGCCCGGCCACAGGCTCTTGCCGAACGTGTTCAGGAACACCGGCGCGGCCGCCACGCGGTCGCCGTTGCGGGCCAGCACGCGCACGTCGGGCAGGTCGACCCGGACCCGGCGCACGGAGTCGTTGCGCAGCATGCCGGTGAGGATCCGGTCGCCCGGCAGCGTCTCGGGCGTGAACATCGTCGGCTCGTCCGCCCACTTCAGCGGGCCGGTGCCTGCGCCCGCCACCTTGCCGTCGCCCGCCGCCGCAGCCGGCGAGGACGGCGGCCAGGACCGCGATCGGCGCGAGGCGCCTCATGACCCGACGGGGAGCGGGGGCGTGCCGGTGCCACCGCCCGGGGCGGCGCCGTTGGTGCCCGACGAGTCGTCCGGCGGCTCGGGCGGGCGGACGAACCAGTCGCAGCCCGGCGGGTCGCTGTTCTCCATCGGGTCCCAGGTCGAGCAGGACGCCTGGCTGGCCGTCTTGGCGTTGTTGCCGGGGCTCAGCGACCTGCGAGCCGGGGCAGTCCGGCATGCCCGAGCACGACGTTGCTGGAGGGCCGCAGGCCGCTGTGGCTCGTGTTCCCGGCCCAGCAGTTGCCCTTGCCCTGCTCGTCCCACCAGAAGTCGTTGCCGTTGGCGTCCGGCGTGCCGTCGGGCCGCACGCCCATGTGGTTGGCCGCGAACAGGTTGTCGAACGACGTGTCGATGCCCTTGTCGGGCTCGCCGCGGAACGCCGCCGGGACGTAGAGCAGCTTGATCCCGTCCCGCCAGTTGTCGTAGATGTAGTTGTTGCGGACGATGTTCCCGTTGCCGCCGAAGATGCCCGAGGCCGGTGCCGACCGGGACCTGGAACGTCGGGCACACGATCTTCGGGTCGCGCTTCGGGATCGGCGTGTTCTTGCAGTACGCGTCGCGCTCGTCGTTGAAGTAGTCCTCGTTGTTCGAGTAGATCTGGTTGTTCTCCCACTTCATGCAGTCCTGCGGCATGCCGGGATGCCCGGCGGCGAACGAGTCCGTGGTCAGGCCCGCGGAGTTGTGGTGGAAGCGGTTGTGGTGGGCCCAGACGCCGTTGCCGGCCGTGCCGGAGTAGCCCATCGTGTTGTGGTGGGAGTTGACGTTGCGGATCTCGATGCCGTAGCGCTGGCAGTGGCCCTCGGGCCCGGAGCCCGGGTAGACGCCGCGAGTCGCCGGAGCCGAACGCCTCCAGGCGGTCGTAGAGCCCGTGGTCGGAGGTGAACGAGAGGAACCCGTACTCACGCGAGTAGCGCGACTGGATGCGATGCATCGCGAACCCGTTGGTCTCGAGGATGTAGATGTTGTTGAAGTCCGAGAACTCGACGGTGAAGTTGCGCAGGTGGATGCCGTCGGCGCGGTCGGCGCGGATCAGGTTGAGCTTGGTCCGCTGGCCGGAGATCACGACGTCGCCGCGCCGGCGCCCCATGCCCTGGATCTGGATGTCGCACTTGACGTCGCACTTGCGATCGGGGTCGTCGGAGTCGCCGATGATCGCGATCAGGTTCTGCGCGTTGGGGCACTTGCGCTGGTACTCGAAGTTCGCGACCCGCGCGCCCTTCTTGCCGAACCCGCCGGTGGCGAGGATGTCGCCGCCGATCGTGTCGTAGTCCTCGGAGCAGCGCGGGTCGGGCTCCGGGTTGTTGCGGCTCGGGATCTCCTTGTAGAGCCCGGGCATGATCCGGATGATCGCGCCGTTGCGGGCCTTGTCGACCGCGGCCTGGATGTTGCGGAAGCGGCACTTCTTGAGCTGCTGGAGGCGCAGCTTGCGCTTCTTCGTGAGCTTCTTGGAGCGCCCCTTGAAGGACTTCTTGACGAGCGCCTTCGAGTTGCTCTTGCAGACGGTCAGGACCTGCTTGGCCGACGAGCGGTACGCCGGGACCTCGCCGGTGCTCCCGTCGGGGAAGAAGGCATGGCGCTCGGGGTGCGCGACCGCGGTCGCGGCCAGCACCAACGCCATCAGGACGACCGACCCGACTGCCTGCGCGCTTCATCCCGTCTCCCCTTGACTCCGCTTTCCGGTCAACTTACCGGCCGGAGAGGGTCACCGCGCAGGTTCGCCATCCGGCGCGGGGGGTAGGGATTTGCACCATGGCAGCCAACTCGATCACCCGCGCCCGGCTCCGCCGCCTGGCGGACGTGAGCCCGGACCGCGGCCGCGTCCTGTCCGTCTTCCTCAACCTGGACCCGTCCGAGCTGCCCACGCCGGCGGCACGGGCCTCCGCGATCACCTCGATCATGACCGAGGCGGCCCGCCGGATCGAGGCCGAGGGCGAGCTCGGGCACGACGAGAAGGATGGCGCTGAAGGCCGACGTCGAGCGCGTGCGCGAGGTGCTCGAGCGGCGACGTCGCCGCCGACGGCAACCGCGCCGTGGCCGTCTTCGCCTGCCAGCCCGAGGACCTGTTCGAGGTCGTCGCGCTTCGCCACCCGCTCGCCTCCCGCGTGGTCCTGGACCGCAAGCCCCACGTCGAGCCGCTCGTCTACGCGGGCGCCGCCGAGCGCTGGTGCGTGCTGCTCGCCAACCGCCGCGCCGCCCGCCTGTTCACCGGCGACGGCGACGAGCTGGAGGAGACCGACCGGATCGAGGACGACGTCCACCGCCAGCACGACCAGGGCGGCTGGTCGCAGGCCAACTACCAGCGCAGCGTGGACAAGGAGAAGGACGACCACCTGCAGCGCACGGCCGACGCCGCGTTCGCGCTCTACAAGCGCCGCGGGTTCGACCGGCTGCTGGTCGGCGCGCCCGAGGAGCTCGTCGGCGAGCTCGAGTCCAAGCTGCACTCCTACCTGCGCGACCGCCTGGTCGGCCGCGTGAGCTGCGACGTCGAGCACTCGACGCTCGAGGAGGTCCGCGCGTGCGCCGGCGAGCAGATCGCCGAGCACGCCCGCACGACCGAGCGCGAGGCGCTCGACCGGCTGGCCGAGGGCGTCGGCCGCGGCGAGCGCGGGGTCGGCGGCATGCCGCGCGTGCTCGACGCGCTCAACGAGGCGCGGGTGGAGACGCTGCTGATCGAGCGCGGCTTCTCCGTGCCGGGCTTCATCGGCGAGGACGGGCTGCTCTACGCCGCCGACCTGCCCGGCGGCGACGCCCTGTCGACGACATCGTCGAGAAGGCGATCGAGAAGGCCATCGAGCAGTCGGCGCAGGTGATCGGCGTCCGCTACCACGAGGACCTCGGGCCGCTGGGCAAGATCGGCGCGGTGCTCCGCTACTGATGGTCGTCGCCGTGCTGGGCACCGGCATCATGGGCGCGCCCATGGCCCGCAACATCGCCGCCGCCGGCCACGACGTGCGCGCCTGGAACCGCAGCCGCGAGCGCGCGGAGCCGCTCGCCGACGAAGGCGTGACCGTCTGCGACACGCCCGCCGAGGCGGTCGAGGACGCCGAGATCGTCGTCACGATGCTCTCCGACGGCGGCGCGGTCGAGGCCGTGATGGACGGCCTCGACGCTGCCGCAGGGCTCGGTCTGGGCGCAGATGAGCACGGTCGGGATCGAGGCGACCGAGCGCGCTGAAGGCGGCCGCCGAGGTGCCGTTCGTCGACGCGCCGGTGCTCGGCACCCGGGCGCCGGCGGAGCAGGGCAAGCTGACCGTGATCGCCTCCGGCGAAGGCACGCGACCGCTGCGCGCCGGTGTTCGACGCCGTCGGCGCGACGCACCGTGGACCTCGGCGACGAGCCGGGCGCCTCGACGCGGATGAAGCTCGTGCTCAACGCGTGGCTGCTCGCGCTGATCGAGGGCCTCAGCGAGTCGGTCGCGCTGGCCGAGGGCCTGGGCGTGGACCCGGCGGCGTTCCTGGACATCATCGACGGCGGCCCGCTCGGCCCGCCGTACGCGAAGATGAAGGGCACGATGATGATCGAGCGCTCCTACGAGCCGAGCTTCTCGCTCGCGCTCGCCGCCAAGGACGCCGGGCTCGCGCTGGCCGCCGCGGAGGACGCCGGCCTGGACCTGCCCGCGCTGCGCGCGATCCGCTCCCAGCTCGAGAAGGCGGTCGAGCAGGGCCACGGCGACGCGGACATGGCGGCGGCGGTGGAGGCGAGCCGGCCGCGATGAGCGCCTCCGGCCACGCGCTGATCGTCGTCGACTACCAGAACGACTTCACGCCGCCCGTCCGGCGCGCTGGCGGTGCCCGAGGGCGACACGATCGCCCCGCGCATCAACGAGCTGATCGCACTCCGGCGACTACGACCTCGTGGTCGCCACGCGCGACTGGCATCCGCCCGACCACGGCTCGTTCACCGAGCAGGGCGGGATCTGGCCCGTCCACTGCGTGCAGGACACCGAGGGCGCGCAGCTGCACCCCGACCTCGACGCGGCGGCCGTCGACGTGATCGTCGACAAGGGGCAGGACCGCACGACACCGACGGCTACTCGGGCTTCGACGGCACGAACCTCGCGGAGCTGCTGCGCGAGCGGGGGATCACCCGCGTGACCGTCGTCGGCCTCGCCACCGACTACTGCGTCAAGCACACCGCGCTCGAGGCGCTGCAGGAGGGCTTCACCGTGCATCGTCGACTCCAGCGCCGTGCGCGGCGTCGAGGTCGAGCCGGGGGACTCCGAGCGTGCGCTGGCCGAGATGCGGGCCGCGGGCGCGAACATCGCCTAGGGCCGTGGACCGGCGCGGACCGCCTGCTGGCGGAGCTGCGCGGGAGCGTCGCCGACGAGCGGGTGCTCGAGGCCGTGCGCGACGGTGCCGCGCGACGCTGTTCGTCCCTCCCGAGCCTGCTCGCCGACGCGTGGGAGAACATCCCGCTGCCGATCGGCTGCGGGCCAGACGATCTCGCAGCCGCTCGTGGTGGCGCGGATGTGCGAGCTGCTCGCGCTGCGCGGCGGCGAGCGGGTGCTCGACGTCGGGACCGGCTCCGGCTACCACGCCGCCCTGCTCTCGCGGCTGTGCGCGCACGTCTACAGCGTCGAGCTGTATCCCGAGCTGAGCGCCAGCGCGCGGGGCGCTGCCTGGCCGCGGCCGGGATCGAGAACGTCACGCTGGTGGTCGGCGACGGCGTGCGCCGGCCTGCCGGAGCACGCGCCCTACGACGCGATCAACGTCGCCGCCGCGGCGCGCGGCGCGAGATCCCGCAGGCGCTCGTCGACCAGCTCGGCCGAGGGCGGGCGGCTGGTGGCGCCGGTCGAGGACGGCGACCAGCGGCTCGTGCTGCTGCTGCCGGTCGGGCGGCACGCTCGTCGCCACCACGCTCGACCGCGTGCGCTTCGTGCCGCTGCCGTCTAGCGTGACCGAGGCTGAGGCGCGGGTTGGGGCGGTACTCGCGCCCGACCTTGCCGCACGGCTTGCCGTCGACCATCACGACGTCGGCCGTGAAGTCGTTGGCGCCGCGGATCAGCGACGAGCCGACGCCGTAGGCGTCGACCGGGACGCCGCGCGCCTCGAAGTCGCGGATGCGGTCGGCGGTGAAGCCGCCGGAGACGACGATCCGCACGTCGGGGAAGCCCGCGTCGTCGAGCGCCTGGCGCGTGAGCGTCACCAGCTCGGGCGCGACGCCGGTCGGCGCGTCGTCGCCGTGCAGCCGGCGCAGCGACTCGTCGGCGAGCTTGTCCGAGGTGTCGAGCCGCACGCCCCAGAGGTCGGGCGCCGAGCGCCTCGGCCACCTCGAGCGCCGTCTGCACCGAGTCGTTCTGCGAAGTCGACCAGCACCGTCACGTTCATCTCGCTCGGCGAAGCGCTCGGCGAACAGCCGCGAGGCGCGCACCGTGTCGCCGCCGTAGGCCGCGATCAGCCCGTGCGGCACGGTCCCGACGCCGCGGCCGCCCCACCAGGACGCCTGCGCGTCGGTGGAGACGCCGATCGCGCCGGCCACGTGCGCGGCCCAGCCGTCGCCCGTCTGCACCAGCCAGTGGTCGTGGCGGGCGGGGAAGTAGAGGATCGGCTTGCCCTCGGCGGCCTCGACGACCTCGCGGACGTTGCGCATGATCAGCGTGCGGCGCGCCATGCAGCCGAGGTAGACCGTCTCGAGATGGGCGAACAGCGAGTAGTCGCCCTCGATCGTCATCACCGTCTCCCACGGCGGCGAGCGCGGTCGCCCTCGTGCAGCGCCTTGACCTCGAGCTCCTTGAAGCCGCTGACCCAGCGGCCGCCCTCCTCGCGGCGGCCGGCGCACTGCTTGAGCACGGCGATCGCCTCGTCGACGCCGCCGAGGATCGACTCCTTGCGCTGGAAGACCTGCATGACCACGTGCGGGTGGTCGCCCTCCTGCTCGAGCAGCGACTTCGTGTGGTTGAAGTACGCGTCGGAGTAGTAGCCGTCGCGGATCTTCTCGACCGGCAGGCGGAAGGTCGACGGCGCGAGGCGCTCGCGCTCGGTCACGCTCATGCGGTGGAGGCTACGAGATCGTGCCCGCGGCCGTGAGCGCGATCACCAGCGAGCCGAGCGCGACGCGGTAGGCGACGAACACCGCGGTGGAGTGCGTCGAGCAGCCAGCGCAGCAGGAACGCGATCGACGCGTAGCCGACGATGAAGGCCAGCAGCGTGGCGATCGCGGTCGGGCACGGCGCCCGCGCCGTCCTCGTCGCCGATCTTGCGCAGCTCGAAGAGCCCGCTGAGCACCACCGCGGGCACGGACAGCAGGAACGAGTAGCGCGCGGCCGAGGTCCGGTCGAAGCCGAGGAAGAGGCCCGGCGGTCAGCGTCGCGCCCGAGCGCGAGACGCCCGGGACCAGCGCGCAGGCCTGGGCGATGCCGATCACGATCGCGTCGCGGCGGTTGATCTTCTCCAGCGGGCGGTCGTGGCGCGCGACCTTCTCGGCGAGCAGCAGCAGCAGGCCGAGCACGATCAGCGTGGTGCCGATCAGGTACAGCGAGCGCGCGCCCTCCTCGATCTGGTTGTTGAAGATCAGGCCGGCGAGCCCGATCGGGATCGTGCCGAGCAGGATGTACCAGCCCATCCGCGCGTCCAGCGTGCCGCGCAGCGCCGGGTCGAGCAGGCTGCGCAGCCACGTCGTCGCGATCCGCCACAGGTCCTCGCGGAAGTACAGGAGGACCGCCGCCATCGTGCCCAGCTGGGTGACGGCGGTGAACGCCGCGCCGGGATCCTCCCAGCCCAGGAAGGCCGGGACGATCCGCAGGTGGCCCGTGCTGGAGACGGGCAGGAACTCCGTGAGCCCCTGGACGATGCCGAGGACGATGGCCTGGAAGGCGTCCATGCGGCGGGCGACGATAGCGACGCCCGCCGCACGCCATGCGTCACAGCGTGAACGTGGCGACCGCTCCGGCGGGCAGGTCGTAGGACACCTCGCGGCCGCCCAGGCGCAGGTTGAAGCGCCTGCGAGCCGTCGCCCCAGTCGTCGTTGACCGCCACCACGACGATCCCGCCGCCCGGGTTGCGGAAGGCGACGGTGTGGATCGTGCCCTCGACGCCGGAGTCGATCCGCCGCGCGCCGGGCCGCACGAACTTCGTGACGTGGCCGAGCACGTAGTAGTCGGCCTCGCGCGTGGCCGCGCCCGTGCGCGGGTCGATCGTCACGACGCCCGGTGCACGTGTCGCAGCCGCCGTTGTGCGGGCCGCCCTCCGGGTCCAGCGCGGCGTTCCACGTGATCACCGTCTTGGCCCAGTTGCGCACCGCGCCGACGGTCAGGTTCGTCGTGTGCCACTGCAGCGTGTCGCCGAACGTCTCGCTCGGGTCCGCGGACTGCGTGCCCGAGCACTCGGTGAAGTAGATGTCCTTGTCCGGGTGCAGGTCGTGGAGCTCGGACTGGGCCTCGGGGTCGCCCGAGTAGCAGTGGAAGGCGGTGCCGGCCAGCCAGCGGCGGGCGCCGCGGTCGTCGAGCAGGTCCTTGGCGTAGTCCGGGTTGGCGCCCGGGAGGCCGACGTCGTTGGGGTGCAGCGACCAGTTGTGGTCGTAGCCGAGCAGCTTCGGTGTCCAGCCGCGCGCGCTTGCAGCGCCGGGCCGACGGTCTCGACCAGGCGCGCCTCCTCCTGGTCGCGGAAGTCCATGCCCGGATACTCGAACGGGAAGCGGTTCTGCGGCTCGTTCTGGAGCGTCAGCGCGTCGACGGGGACGCCGGCGCGCCGGTACGCCTTGACGAACTTCACGAAGTAGCGCGCGTAGGCGTCGTAGTAGCGCTGCGAGGGCATGAAGCGGCCGCCGACGAGCGAGTTGTTCGTCTTCATCCAGGCGGGCGGGCTCCACGGGGTGCCCATCACCTTCAGGTCCGGGTTCAGCCGCCGCGCCTGGCGCAGCAGCGGCAGGATCTCGCGCTCGTCGTGGGCGATCGAGAAGCGCTTCATCTTGAAGTCGGGCCCGCGGTCGTCGTAGGTGTAGTGCGGCCCGGCGGTGAAGTCCGAGGCGCCCATCGGCTGGCGCAGGTAGCTCAGCTTGAGGTCGCCGAAGAGGTCGCGCATGATCTGGTCGCGGTACGGCGAGCGCGCGAGCAGGTGGGCGGACGAGTCGGTGATCGAGGCGCCGAGGCCCTCGATGCGCTGGTACGCGCGGCCGGGGTCGACGGAGATCGTCGGAGCGCCCTCGACCGGTGGCGAGAGCGAACCCTCGTCGAGCAGGTGCTGGCGATCCCCTGTCGTGGTCCACACCCGCGCGCGGTCGTTGGCCTGCGCGGGCGCCGCGCTCGACCCCCGCGAGCACTGCGAGGACGGCGAGAAGCATGCGGCGCATCGGTTCCTCCCGTGGTCGTGCGCTTCGCGGCAGAGTAGCGCCGCTACGACAGCGGCTGCAGCAGCCGGTGCGGCTCGCGCAGCTTCACGCTGACGGAGTCGTCGCGCAGGGGCTCGGCCCCGGGCCCCGGTCGCGTCTCGATCTCGTGAGGCTCGGGCTCGCGGCCGCAGGCCGGGCAGGCGCCCGGACGCGTCGAGCCCCGTGCCGCACTCGGCGTGCAGGAAGAGGCGGCGCGGTCCGTGTTCGGCGCAGTGCTGCTCGCCCCACTGCATCAGCGCGTGCACCGCGGGCCAGAGATCGCGGCCGCGTTGCGTGAGCTGCAGCTCGCGGCGCTCGTTGCGCTCGACGATGCCGTGCTCCTCGAGCGTGGCGAGCCGTGCGGCGAGCATCGCCCTCGGGATGTCGAGGCGGCGCTGGAGGGCGTTGAAGCGGCGGACGCCGAGGAGGAGGTCGCGGACGATCAGCAGCGTCCAGCGCTCGCCGACGATCTCGAGCGCCCGCGCCATCGAGCAAGTCTGGCCCGCGTAGTCGCTTCCGAGCGGCACGGCCGCGACTGTATCAGTTCAATGGTTGAACTGCTTGTGATAGCTTGCGCGACCGATGAAGGCGACCTGGCGCACCACCTCCGTCGTGATCGTGGCCGGCTGCGCGATCGCGCTGATCACGTTCGGCACGCGCACGAGCTTCGGCCTCTTCACCGACCCGCTGAGCGCGCTGCGCGGGTGGGACCGAGAGACGTTCGCGCTGGCCATCGCGCTGCAGAACCTGCTGTGGGGCCTGGGGCAGCCGTTCGCCGGGGCGGTCGCCGACCGCTACGGCGCGGGACGCGTGCTGGCGGTCGGCGGCGTGCTGTACGCGGCGGGCGTCGCGCTGATGGCGCAGAGCACCAGCGGGTCGGCCTTCGCGCTGACCGGCGGCGTCCTGCTCGGGCTCGGGCTGGCCGGCGGCTCCTTCACGATCGTGCTCGCCGCGTTCGCGCGGCTCGTGCCGGAGGACAAGCGGTCGTGGTCGATGGGCCTCGCCACCGCGGCCGGGTCCCTCGGCCAGTTCCTGTTCGCGCCGCTCGGCCAGGCGTTCATCTCCTCCTACGGGCCGGTCACGGCGCTGTTGCTGCTCGCCTGCTTCGTCGCGGTCGTGCCGCTGCTGGCGAGCGCGCTGACGGGCCGCGGGGCGGGTGACGCGGAGCCGGAGCCCGAGGTGTCGGTGCGCGACGCGATCCGCGGCGCCATGCGCCACCCGAGCTACCTGATGCTCACCGCGGGCTTCTTCGTGTGCGGCTTCCACATCGCGTTCATCACCACCCACCTGCCGCCCTACCTCACCGACAACGGCCTCAGCGCGGGCCTTGCCGCGTGGTCGCTGTCGCTGGTCGGGCTGTTCAACGTGATCGGCGCCTACACCGCCGGGCGTGCTGGGCGGCTTCCAGTCGCGGCGGCTGCTGCTGTCGGGCATCTACTTCTCCCGCGGCGTGCTGTTCATCCTCTTCGTGCTCGCGCCTGTCACCCCGGCCGTCGTGCTCGCCTTCTCGGCCGCGATGGGGCTGCTGTGGCTCTCGACCGTGCCGTTGACCTCCGGGCTCGTGGCGCTGATGTTCGGCACCCGCCACGTCGGGATGCTGTTCGGCTTCGTCTTCCTCTCCCACCAGATCGGCGCCTTCATCGGCGTCTGGCTCGGCGGCGTCGTCTACGAGGCGACGGGCTCCTACGACCTGATGTGGTGGCTGTGCGTCGCGCTGGCGTTCGGCGCCGCCGCGGTCCACCTCCCGATCTCGGAGCGCCGCGCCCCGGCTCTGGCACCCTCTCCCGCATGAGGGTCCGCTCCCACGTCGCGATCGTGCTGGCGCTGTCGGCCGCCGCGTTCGGGAGCGCGTACTGGCAGGCGTCGGTCGCCCCGGCCGACTCCGAGGCCGGGCAGACCGCGCGCTTCGTTTGCCCCCTGCACTAGCGTCCCGGCCATGGCCGAAGTCGGAGTCGAGCGGCGCGACGGCGTCGCCGTTCTCACCCTGAACGCCCCGGAGCGCCGCAACGCGCTGACCGTGGCGATGGCCGGCGAGCTGATCGCGGCGTGCGAGGCGATCGACGCCGACGCCTCGGTCGGCGCGGTGGTGGTGCGCGGCGAGGGCGGCTACTTCTGCGCGGGCGGCGACCGGGCGACGCTGGCGGCCGCCGGCGAGGACCCCGCGGCGCCCGACGTGTTCGACGGCATGTCGGCGATCTACCGCTCGTTCGCGCGCGTCGGCGAGCTGGAGCCGCCGACGGTCGCGGCCGTCCACGGCGGCGCGGTCGGCGCCGGGCTGAACCTGGCGCTCGCCACCGACCTGCGCGTGGTCGCCGACGACGCTGCCCTGCTGTCGGGCTTCGTCCCGATCGGCCTGCACCCCGGCGGCGGGCACACCGCGCTGCTCGGGCGCCTCGGATCGCGCGAGGCCGCTGCCGCGCTGACGCTGTTCGGCGAGCGCCTCACCGGCGCCCAGCTCGTCGAGCGCGGGCTCGCCTGGCGCGCGCTCCCCGCCGCCGAGGTCGACGAGGCCGCGGTCGAGCTCGCGGCCGTCCCGGCCGCCGACCCGGAGCTGGCCCGCCGCACGGCGCGCTCGATGCGCGCCGTCCTCGGCCCGCCCGCGATCCCGTGGTCCACGGCGCTCGAGCTGGAGCGCGCGGCGCAGATGTGGTCGATGCGGCGCAAGGCGCTGCGATGAAGCGCATCGGGCTCCTCGGCGGCATGAGCTGGGAGTCCTCAGCCGAGTACTACCGCCTCGTCAACGAGGAGACGCGCGACCGGCTCGGCGGCCTGCACTCGTCCGACTGCCTGCTGCGCTCGGTCGACTTCGCCGACATCGAGGTGATGCAGCGCGAGGGCCGGTGGGACGACGCGGCCGCGCGGCTCGCCGAGGAGGCCGCCGCGCTCGTGGCGGCGGGCGCCGAGCTGATCGTGCTGTGCACCAACACGATGCACAAGGTCGCCGACGAGATCACCGGCGCGATCGGCGTCCCGTTCGTCCACATCGCCGACACGACGGCCGACGCGGTCCGCTCGGAAGGGCTCGACACGGTCGGGCTGCTCGCGACGGCGTACACGATGGAGCAGGACTTCTACGTCGGGCGGCTGCGCGAGCGCCACGGGCTCGAGGTCCTCGTCCCGCCCGCCGAGGACCGCGCGATCGTGCACGCGGTCATCTACGACGAGCTGTGCGTGGGCGTGGTCGACGACGGCTCGCGCGAGCAGTACCGGCGGATCATGCGCGACCTCGCCGGGCGCGGCGCGGCCGGCATCCTGCTCGGCTGCACGGAGATCGACCTGCTGGTCGGCCAGGACGACTCGCCGGTCCCGGTGTTCGACACCACGCGGCTGCACGCCCGCCGCGCGGTCGAGTTCGCGCTCGCCTGACGGCTACCAGAGCGTGTAGCCGCCGTCGACGACCAGCACGGTGCCGGTCGCGAAGCCGGAGGCGTCGCTCGCGAGGTAGACGACGGAGGGCCCGAGCTCCTCCGGCAGCGCGTAGCGGCGCATCGGCGAGACGTCGACCCAGTGCGGCTTGAGCGCGGGATCGTCGACCGGCGCCATCTCGGTCTTGACGTAGCCGGGGGCGAGCGCGTTGACGCGCACGCCGTGCGGAGCCCACTCGGCGGCGAGCGACTTCGTGAGCTGGTGGACCGCCGCCTTGGAGGCGTTGTAGGCGGGCTGCCATTGCGGCCGGTTGACGATCTGCGCGGAGATCGAGCCGATGTTGACGATCGACCCGGTGCCCCGGGAGATCATCTGCTCGCCGACGATCCGGCTGCAGTTCCACACCCCGTCGACGTTGACGTCCCAGACGCTGCGCCACTCCTCCTCGGGGACCTCGAGCGCGGGGCGGTGGAAGCAGACGCCGGCGTTGTTGACCAGCACGTCGACCGGGCCGAGCGCCTCGGTCACCTCGCCGAGCATCCCGCGCACGCTCGCCGGGTCGGTGACGTCGGCGCGCACCGCCAGCACGCCGTCGGGCGCCGACGCCGGATCGCGCACGGTGATCGCCACCCGCGCGCCCGCCTCGCCGAGCGCCCGCGCGAGGGCGAGGCCGATGCCGCGGTTGCCGCCCGTGACGACGGCCACGCGGCCGTCGAGCCGGAACGCGTCGAGGACGCCCATGACCGCCACGGTACCCGTCGCAGGCCCTCAGCCGCACCCCCGGGTTCGCAAAGCGGAACCCAGGGACGCCTGGGTGCCCCGTATCGGCAGGAGCCCCGGCTTGGGACGGTGCTTTCTCCCCCCACCAGGAGCTCGTCCATGCATGCCACCATCACCATCGAGAAGGCCACCGGAGCCGTCGTCAGCGCCCGCGACGTCGTCCGCCGCTACGGCGACGGCGACACCGCCGTCGACGCACTGCGCGGCGTGTCGGTCGACATCGCCGAGGGCCGCCTGACGGCGGTCATGGGCCCGTCGGGCTCGGGCAAGTCGACGCTGATGCACATCCTCGCCGGCCTCGACCAGCCCACCTCGGGTGAGGTCACCGTCGCCGGCGTCGACATCAGCGGCCTCGACGACACCGAGCTGACGAAGCTGCGCCGCGACCACATCGGCTTCATCTTCCAGTTCTTCAACCTGCTCCCGATGCTCACGGCGGCCGAGAACATCGTGCTGCCGCTCAAGCTCGCCGGGAGCAAGCCCGACAAGGCGTGGCTCGACGAGGTCATCGCCAGCGTCGGCCTCACCGAGCGCCTCAAGCACCGCCCGTCCGAGCTGTCCGGCGGTCAGCAGCAGCGCGTGGCGGTAGCGCGGGCGCTCGTCTCACGCCCGTCGGTGATGTTCGCCGACGAGCCGACCGGCAACCTCGACTCCACGACCAGCGGCGAGATCCTCGGCCTGCTGCGCGACTCGGTCGACACGCTCGGGCAGACCACCGTGATGGTCACCCACGACGCGCACGCCGCGGCGATCGCCGACCGGGTGCTGTTCCTCGCCGACGGCGACATCGTGCGCGACCTCGGGCCGTCGAGCGCCCACGAGATCCTGGCGACGCTCGAGGAAGTGAGCGGACGATGATCGGAGTCGCCCTCAAGGGGCTCGCCGGACGCAAGGTCCGCGCGCTGCTCACTGCACTGGCCGTCGTCATCGGCATCTCGATGGTCAGCGGCACCTACATCCTCACCGACACGATGCAGAAGTCGTTCGACGGCCTCTTCGCCGCCACGTACGACAAGACCGACGCCGTGATCAGCGGCAAGGAGATCGTCAAGAACTCGGCCGACGGCGCCTCGGGTGTTCCCACCGTCCCCGCCTCGCTGCTGAGCAAGGTCCAGGCGCTGCCCGAGGTCGAGGCGGCCGGCGGCAGCGTCTCGCCGGACGAGGTCGGCTCGGCCGACATCCTCGGCAAGGACGGCAAGCCCGTCGCCCGCGAGAGCGTGAGCGGCAGCTACGACTCCGCCAACCCGCAGTTCAGCCCGCTGAAGCTCAAGTCGGGCAAGTGGGCCGACGGGCCCGGACCAGGTCGTCGTCGACGCCGGCACCGTCGGCAAGCAGCACTACGAGATCGGCGACCGGATCACCATCTCGACGCTCGGCACGAAGCACGACTTCGAGCTGACGGGCGTCGTGAAGTACGGCGACGTCGACTCGCTCGGGTTCGCGAGCATCGCCGCCTGGGACGTCAAGACGGCGCAGAAGCTGCTGCATCGCGAAGGGCGCTTCGACACCATCTCGATCTCCGCGAAGGACGGCACCTCCTCGGCCGAGCTGGTCCGCGCGGTGTCGCCGCTGATCCCGGCGTCGCTGCAGGTCAAGGACAGCGCCAAGCAGGCCGACCAGGACGCCAAGGAGCTCGACAGCAGCATGTCGATCGTCAAGTACTTCCTGCTCGGCTTCGGCGGCATCGCGCTGCTCGTCGGCGCGTTCGTGATCTTCAACACCCTGTCGATCACGGTCGCCCAGCGGACGCGTGAGTTCGCCACGCTGCGCACGCTCGGCGGCTCGCGCAAGCAGGTCATGCGCTCCGTCGTCGCCGAGGGCTTCGTGATCGGCCTGATCGCGTCGGTGCTCGGGCTGCTCGCCGGCATCGGGCTCGCCAAGGGCATGTTCGCCCTGATGGCGGCCCTCGGCCTCGAGCTCCCGGACGCCTCCACGATCGTCCAGCCGCGCACGGTGATCCTCTCGATCGTCGTCGGCACGCTGGTCACGCTCGTGGCGAGCATCCTGCCCGCCCGCCGGGCGACCCGGGTGCCGCCGATCGCGGCGGTGCGCGAAGGCTCCACGCTGCCGCCCGCGCGGTTCGCGGCGCACACCCCGAAGGTCGGGCTCGGCATCGTCCTGGCCTCGCTCGCCGCCGTGCTCACCGGGCTGTTCGCCGGGCTGAGCGGCGTCGGCACCGCCGTGCTCCTCGGCGGCGGGATCCTCGGGCTGTTCCTCGGCCTGGCGCTGCTCGCGCCGCGCCTCGTGACGCCCCTGGCCCGCGTCGTCGGCTGGCCCGGTCGCCGGCTCGGCGGCGTCGCCGGTGAGCTGGCCGGCGCCAACGCCGTCCGCAACCCCGGTCGCACCGCGTCGACCGCCGCCGCGCTCATGATCGGCCTCACGCTGGTCACGCTCGTGGCCGTGCTCGCCTCGGGCATGACGAAGGGCACGCAGGACGGCGTCGAAGAAGGCCGTCCACGCGGCCTACGTCGTCGACGGCAAGGACGGCAGCATGTTCCGGGCCGCCGAGGGCGAGAAGCTGGCGGGCCTCGAAGGCGTCAAGAGCGCCTCGCACGTCCGCTCCGACACCGTCATCGCCGGCGGCAAGGAGCAGCTCATCACCGCCATCGACCCGGCCACCATCGGCAAGTTCTTCGAGTTCCGCTTCACGAAGGGCTCGCTCGACGAGCTCGGGACCGACGGCGCGATCATCACGAAGAGCTACGCCAAGGCCCATCACCTGACGCTCGGCGAGTCGCTGAGCATCACGGCGCCCTCGGGCGAGAAGGCCAAGCTGGTGGTGCGCGGCATCCACGATCCCAAGGCCGAGCTGCTGAAGGACATCAGCATCAGCCAGACGGCGTTCGACGCCATGACCCCGCAGCCGAGGAACTCGCTGACGTTCCTGGACGCGGACAAGACCACCGGCAAGGAGATCAAGTCGACGGTGAGCGGGTTCAGCGACGCCACGTACCACACGGGCGCCGGCTTCGCCAAGGCCTCCACCCAGGGCATGGCCAAGATGCTGGCGATGCTCTACGTGCTGCTCGGCTTCTCGGTGATCGTCAGCCTGTTCGGGATGGTCAACACGCTCGTGCTCTCGGTGTTCGAGCGCACGCGTGAGATCGGGATGCTCCGGACGATCGGCATGACGCGCCGCCAGGCCCGCAGGATGATCCGGCACGAGAGCATCATCACGGCGCTGATCGGCGCCGCGCTCGGCCTGGGCACCGGCACCGCGCTCGCCGCGATGATCATGGCCAAGTTCCACATGGCCATCACGATCCCGTTCCAGACGCTGTTCGTGTTCACGATGATCGCCGTACTGGCGGGCATCGGAGCGGCCGTCCTGCCCGCGCGCCGCGCGTCGCGCCTGAACGTGCTGGAGGCCCTCCAGTACGAGTAGCCGCTACCGGCCTCGGGCTATGAACACCGCCACCGTGCGGGCCGGGACCTCGAACGTCCCGGTCTCGCGCGTGTGGGCGGACTGCTTCACGACCGGGTCGCCGCCTTGCGCCTGGACGGGATGCAGCCGATACCGGCGACCCGCGAGCGAGGCCACGGTCTGGCTCGTGGTCTCGGGCGTGGCGTTGAACACGACGACCACGCCGCCGAGCTTGCGGTCGAGGTCGCGCCCGGCGCTGTCGTCGATCCTCATCACGATCACGCCGGGCGTCCCGCCGTTCGGGAAGCTCACGCGATCCTGGACGCGCCGCGCGGTGCCGAGCCGGAACAGCGGCGAGGAGAACCGGATCCGCAGCAACTCGCCGGCGCGCTCGCTCGCCGCACGCATGTCGGCTGCGGCCGGCTTCAGCGCCGGGTCGGCGAGCAGCGGGCGCATGTAGTCCCACTTGGCCTGGTTGTCGGGCGCCGGCGGCAGCCCGGACCCGAACGTCGACTCCTCACCGGACCAGTCGATGCGGTTGAACCAGTCGCCGGAGTCGTAGCTGTTGCGGTCCAGCGACTTGGAGCGCAGCAGGTCGGCGCCGGCGTGCCAGAACGACGGGCTCTGCGCGAGCGCCGTCGTCGCGAGCGCGACCGTGTTCATGCGCACGCGGTCGGCCATCGACGTGCCGGGCGGCAGCTTCAGCTGCAGCGCGTCGAAGAGGGTCTCGTTGTCGTGCGCGTCGACGTAGGTGATCGTCTCGCCCGGGTCCGCCGCGTAGCCGGCGGGCTGGCCGTTGTAGTCGACCTCGGAGCCCGTGACGGTCTGGCCCGAGCTGTCCACGAAGCGGAAGTCGCGGAGGTTGGCGGCGAGCCCGAGCTTGATCAGGTCCTGGTAGTGCAGGAGCCGCGCCCGCTGCTCGGCGGGCGAGCCGTTCGCCGGCGAGTCGTTGGGGTCGGTGAACAGGCCGTTGGCGAAGCCCTGGATGCGCGGGTCGTCGTCGAACGGCGAGCCGCCGCGGACGGCGTCGCGCAGCCGGTCGGAGAACGTCGCGATCCCGGTGCCGCCCATGTTGAGCTGGCTCGCCTGCACGAACCGGGCGTCGTCGGCGACCTCCCCGAAGTTCCAGCCCTCGCCGTAGAGGAAGACCCGCCTGCCGTCGACGCCGTCGCGCCGGAGCGTGAGCCTGTCGAGCCGGCGGCGCAGCTGCACCATCAGCGCCTTCGGCTGGTGGCCCATGAGGTCGAAGCGGAACCCGTCGACCTTGTACTCCCTGGTCCACGTCAGCACCGAGTCGATCAGCAGCTTGCCCATCATCAGGTGCTCGGTCGCGGTGTTCGAGCAGCACGTGGACGTCGCGACCGCGCCGGTGGCGGGGTCGAGCCGGTGGTAGTAGCCCGGCACGATGCGGTCCAGGACCGACTTCGGGTCCTGTCCCGCGGCCGGCGTGTGGTTGTAGACCACGTCCATGACCAGGCGCAGCCCGGCGCGGTTGACGCCCTGGACCATCTGCCGGAACTGCAGCGTGCGTGCGGCGCCCTCCGGGTCGGTCGCGTAGGAGCCCTCCGGCGCGGTGTAGTGCAGCGGGTCGTAGCCCCAGTTGAACCCGTCCCGCGCGGCGACGCCGGTGACGCACTCCTGCTGCATCGGCGAGTCCGGCGGGAACGACGGGAGGTCGCACGGCGGCTGCTGCTGCGCGGAGCGGTCCTCCTCGATCGTCGCGATGTCGTTCGCCGGCAGCACGTGCAGCGTGTTCAGCCCGCTGCGCGCGAGGTCGCGCAGGTGGCGCATGCCGTCGCTGCGGCGGTCGGTGAACGCGAGGTACGTGCCGCGGTGCGCGGCGGGGACGGTCTCGTCGGTGATCGAGAAGTCGCGCACGTGCAGCTCGTAGATCGTCGAGTCCTCGGGCTGATCCAGCGCGGGCTTGCGGAGCCGCTGCCAGCCGTCGGGCTGCAGCTTCCGGTCGTCGAGGTCGACGAGGACCGACCGCCGCGAGTTGGTGGTCAGCGCGAGCGAGTACGGGTCGGTCACCGCGTTCGCGACCACCCGGTCGAGCGCCGGCACGTAGACGGCGGCCTCGTAGAGGTACGTCGCGTCGCGCCAGCCGGCGTCGCCGTTCGCACGCCACACGCCGTCGTCGCCGCGGCGCATCGGGACGCGCCGCTCCGCGCGCGCTCCGGCCGGGTCGAGCAGGAGGTCGACGCGCTTGGCGGTGGGCGCCCAGACGGCGAGCCCGGCACCGTGCCGGGTCCAGCGGGGACCGAGCTCGGCGTCGGACGCGCCGGCGTAGAGGTCGTCCAGCACGCCGGGGATCTGGACGCCGGTGCGTCTGGAGCAGGTTGCCCGCGCCGTCGTAGGCGGCGACCACGAGCTCGCCGGTGAGGAGGGACCTCGCGTCGCGTCGCGCCGCGGCGGGGACGTCGAGCGCCGCGTAGCCGGCGAGGTGTGGGTACGCCGCGCGCAGGGCGGCCGGGAGACCGGAGCCGTCGAGCGTGAGCGGCACCGACGCGCCGCCGGCGATCGCGCCGTCGGCGATCGTCAGCCCGCCCTCGGGCGCGGAGTGGAGCCTGAAGCTCTGCGCGCCGGCCGGAGGCTGCCAGGCGATCACGCCCCGCCTGAGCCAGTGCGCGCCAGGCGTGGCGGCGAGCGGCCGCGGGACGTCGTCGCCGATGACGTGGGTGGCGTGGTCGTAGGTGAAGGTGATGGGCCCGCCGGGCGCGTTGATCGCGATGTTCGCCCCTCCGGGCGCGCCGCCCGCACCGTAGTTCTCGTCCCAGGCGCCGTTGAGCGCGACCTTGTACTCGTAGCTGCCGGCCGGCACGTCGAACGTCGCGCGGAAGAGGCCCGGCGAGCCGGCGACGGGCTGCAGCCGCGTCGCCGCGCACTCCGGCTGCCAGTCGCCCGGGCAGCCGAGCTCGGACTGCAGCGACCCGACGAGCGCCACCGTGCCCGGCGCCGGCGTGTGGTGCGCCGACGCCGCCGGGGCGACGGCGAGCATCCCGGCGAGGCAGACGAACAGCACCTTCACGGCACCCGGCATGAGCGGCCTCCCTTTCCACGACTGCTCATACCACGCGCTCGACGGCGCCGTGAGACGGCGGCGGCCGGCTCGGTCCGCTCGCGGACACGCGGGTCCATTTTCCGGATAGTGTCGCGCGATGCGCTGGGGACGGATCCTCGCCGGCATCGCGATCATCGTGTTCCTGGCGCTGCCCTGCCTCGTCGTGGCGATCGCCGTGCTCGTCGGCGGCAACCTCTCTCGCGCGCCAACGCGGTCAGCGACGGGCGGGCGCCCGGGCACGCTCAGCTTCGACTCGGAGCGCAAGCGCTACGTGATCGCGCTCAGCGCTCCGATCGACAGCCTCTTCGACGGGCTCCGCGAAGGCTGCAGCCGCACCGAGCAGCGGCGGCGCTACCGCGTCTACGAGGGCGAGCAGGCGACGCCCGCTGCGCGATCACCCACCCGGACGGCTCGAAGTCCCAGGTGCGCGGCGACCGCCAGACGATCAGCGAGAGCGTCGGCGGCGGCTACCTCACCGTCGGCGAGTTCGAGGGCAAGGGCGGGCGGACCACCGTCGCCTGCCGGTTCGACCCGCCCAAGGACGCGCTCGGCAACGTCAAGGAGACGCCGCTGATGGTCCACGAGGCCAGCACCCTGCGCTACGTGGGCTGGGGGCTGTTCGTGGGCGTGTTCGTGCTCGCCGGCCTCGGCGTCCTGCTGATCCTGCGCGGCACCGTCTGGCGCGGGGCGCGGCGCGCCTGACGCCGAGATCACCCAGGATCTTGGGATTGCGGGCTGGGGCGCGGGTCGGCAGCCTCGACCCATGACAACCGAAAGCAGGACGGCCGCGCAAGTCGACCCTTCGGAGATCATGCAGGTCGGGATGGGGTTCTGGGCGTCGAAGACGCTCCTCTCTGCAGTCGAGCTCGAGCTGTTCACCAAGCTGGGCGGCGACGCGATGACGGCTGCGGAGATCGCCGAGGCGCTGGGGCTTCACGCGCGGGCGGTTCCCGACTTCCCCGATGCGCTCGTCGCCCTCCGGCTCCTCGATCGCGAGGGTGATGGGAGCGCTGCCGTCTACCGCAATACGGAGGCAGGCGCGGCCTTTCTCGACAAGGCCAGTCCGGCCTACATCGGCGGGATCCTCGAGATGTCCAACGCACGGCTCTATCGATTCTGGGGCGATCTCACCGTGGCGCTGCGGACCGGAGAGCCCCAGAACGAGATCAAGCACACCGGCAAGGCGTTGTTCGAGGAGCTCTATCGCGATGAGGGCAGGCTCGAGCAGTTCATGAACGCGATGGCCGGGATCTCCGCGGGGCCGTTCCACGCGCTGGCGGAGAAGTTCGATTTCTCCGAGTACGAGACGCTCTGCGACGTGGGCGGCGCCACCGGTCAGCTCTCGATCATCCTCGCCGACCGGCACCCCCACATGAGATGCACCACCTTCGACCTGCCGGTCGTCGAGCCGATCGCCGAGCGCACGATCGAAGCAGCCGGATTGAGCGATCGGGTGGAGGCGGTCGGCGGTGACTTCTTCGGCGAACCCCTACCCGAGGCCGACGTCATCACGATGGGAATGATCCTCCACGACTGGAACCTCGAGCGGAAGAAGCAGCTGGTCAAGGCGGCCTACGACGCGCTGCCGGAGGGCGGGGCCTACATCGTCATCGAGAACATCATCGACGACGCCCGCCGCGAGAACGCGTTCGGCCTCCTCATGTCGCTCAACATGCTGATCGAGTTCGGCGACGCGTTCGACTTCACGGGCGCCGACTTCGCCGCATGGTGCAAGGAGGCAGGCTTCAGGGAGGTGGACGTCCTTCCGCTCGCCGGTCCGACGAGCGCCGGCATCGCGTACAAGTAGCGTCGGTCACAGCTCAGGCGCCCGCTGCTGGAAGAACACGCGCGCGACGAGCTCGCCGCGCGTGGTGACGCCGACCTTCTCGAAGATCGCCTTGAGGTGGTCCTGCACCGTCCACGGCGACAGGTACAGCCGCGCCGCGATGGCATCGGTGGGCAGCCCGCGGGCGACGAGCCGGGTCACCTCCCGCTCTCGCTCGGTGAGGCGGTACGCGTCGGCGACGAGCGGCGCGAGCTCATGCGGGCGCGCGGGCTCGATCATCACGGCGACCTGCGCGCCGGGCCCGTCTGCGAGCACCGAGGCACGCACGAGCAGCCAACGCCCCGACCCGGCCCGCACGCGCGCCCGGGCGATCCGGCCATCGCTCGGCAGCCCCGCCGCCACGGTCCGCGCCTGGGCGGCGACGGCCGTCACCACCGGCGGAGCCGATCCGTTCCCGCCCAACTCGTCCATCCACACCGCGGCGACCTCGTCCGCGAAGGCGATCGAGCCGTCAGGGGCAAGGACGACGACGCCCGCAGCATCCTCGCCGTCCGCCGGACCGGGCGCGTCGCGATCGAGCAGCACCGCCCGCCGCAGGCCCTCGGCGAGCTGTGCGCGTCACCGCTTCGACAAGCGCGGCGTGGGCGGCCGAGAACGGCTGACGATCGGCTCCGCGCATCAGCC
Source organism: uncultured Solirubrobacteraceae bacterium (assembly GCA_963723395.1). Classification (GTDB taxonomy): domain Bacteria; phylum Actinomycetota; class Thermoleophilia; order Solirubrobacterales; family Solirubrobacteraceae; genus DATFQI01. Next base: position 33,279 of record CAVRQL010000025.1, read on the forward strand.
CCAGCGCGCCCCACGTCGCATCGCCGTCGACGAGCGCCGCGCGCAGCTCATCGCCGAACCCGTGCGGGCTCATGACCTCGCTGTGGCGCTCACTGCGCTCGAGGATCGCCACCGGTGGCCTGGCTGAGCGTCGCCGCGTGACGCTCCGACAGGGCGAGCGAGCGGAACGCGATGAAGTCCTCCCCGCGAAACTCGTTCTCCTTCAGCCGCGGATACGCCGCCGTCGGGGGCCCGTTCTCCAGCACCGCACCTGTCGGCACGAGCGTCGCCGGGTCCATCGGGAGCACGCACACGCCCTCGAACGGCACCGCGCGAGCGAGGATCCGGGCGGCGCCGATCGAGAAGCCGCGCACGTCGGCGCCACGATGCACAAGCCTCACCAGGTCGTCGCGCAGGCGCTCGGGTGACGTCGCGGCTGTGCTCATGCAGGGACGGGAGCGACGGGACTCGAACCCGCGACCTCCGGCGTGACAGGCCGGCGCTCTAACCAACTGAGCTACGCCCCCGAGCGGAAACGGAGTATAGGCCCCGCCCCCGGACCGGGGAACGTGAGCAGCGGTGGCGCAACTTGCGCGTGCCGTCGCGTGTTCCCAGGGCGTCAACCGATCAGTCAGGAGGCAGGGCCCATGCCCGATTCTGGCAGGCGTCTCATCCCGGCCGCGGCGATCACCGTCGCGTGCTCCGGGCTGCTTGCAACCAGCGCCTTTGCGGCGCACATCGTCGGCACCCCCGGCAACGACCGCATCCGCGGTACGGCCAAGGCCGACGTCATCCAGGCCCGCGAGGGCGACGACCGCGTGTTCGCGAGGCGCGGCAGTGACCAGGTCGACCTCGGACCCGGCGCGGATCGCGCGTTCGGGGACCGCGGCGACGACAGCATCTTCGGCGGCCCCGGTCCGGACCGGATCTGGGGCAACCGCGGCGCGGACACGCTCCGCGGCGACGCCGACGACGTGGGCGACCTCGTCTCCCAGGACCGCCTCCACGGCGGCCGTGGCGACGACAAGCTCTTCGGCGGGGACGGTCGCGACCGTCTGTGGGGCTGGCTCGGCAACGACGCCCTCGACGGCGGGCGCGGCAACGACCGCATGCTCGCCGGCCCGGGCGACGACACGGCGGCCGGCACCGAGGGCAACGACTTCATGTCCGGTGGCCCCGGGAGCGACACGCAGGACGGCGGGTTCGGCGACGACGTGATCTTCGCCAACCAGGGCCGTGACCACACCGAGGGCGGCCCGGGCAACGATCGCCTGTGGGCGCTCTCGCTGAAGGACGTCAACGGCCCCGCCGACACCGAGGGCGACCTCGTGCGCGGCGGCGACGGCGACGACCGGATCGCGGTCCGCGACGGCGAGGTCGACGTCGTGAACTGCGGCCCCGGCGTCGACAAGGCGATCCTCGACTTCAAGGACGTGGTCGAGGACGGCTCGTGCGAGGTCGTCACGCGCGACAACCCGCGGCGCGAGGACTCGCGCGTCGAGGACCGCAACGACGGCTCGGACGAGACCTGAGTTCAGGGACCGTCTCATCGCCCCCGCGTGGCATGTGTCACGCGGGGGTAGAGACCGGCCCATGTACATCGGACTAGGCGCACTCCTCATCATCATCATCCTGCTGATCCTCGTCTTGTAGCCAGCAGGAACAGCGATGTAGGCGGGCCGCAGGGTGCGGGGTGAGGAATCCCGCACCCGCGGACGCCAGTCCCCACCAATGTCCGCGCGTCAACCGCGCGGGACGCTTCCTTCCGTGACTCCCCAGCTCTCCCGGAAGGACCTCAACGTGCCTCACTCGAACCTCGCGGCTCGCGCCGGACGCTGGTCCGCGCAGCACCGCAAGAAGGCCGTCCTCGGCTGGCTCGCGTTCGTGATCATCGCCTTCGTCATCGGCGGCGCCGTCGGCACCAAGACCCTGGCCCCGGAGGACAGGGCAACGGCTCCTCCAAGACCGCCGACCAGGCGGTCGCCAACTCCGACTTCCCCGACGAGGCTTCAGAGCAGGTCCTCGTCCAGTCCCGCAACGGCTCCACCAAGGCCACCGACCCGGCGTTCAAGGCCGCGGTCGCCGACGTCGACGAAGCGGCTCGGCGCGGCGAAGCACGTCACCGAGGTCGAGTCCCCTTCGCCAAGGGCAACGAGGGCCAGATCTCCAAGGACGGGCGCTCCGCGCTCGTGACGTTCAAGGTGGCCGGCGACGACGAGGCCGCGATCGACAACGTCGACGCCTCCGAGGCCGCCACCGCCGCCGCGCAGAAGGCTCATCCCGACCTGCGCGTCGAGCAGTTCGGCGACGCCAGCGCCGGCAAGGCGCTCAACGAGTCCTTCGAGAAGGACTTCCAGCGCGCCGAGACCCTCTCGCTCCCGATCACGCTGCTCATCCTCCTGGTCGCCTTCGGCGCCCTGGTGGCCGCCGGCGTCCCGCTGCTGCTCGGCGTCACCGCCGTGGTCGGCACGATCGGCCTGATCGCCCCGATCAGCCAGATCATCCCGATGTCGGACTCCTCGTCGAGCGTGATCCTGCTCGTCGGGCTCGCGGTCGGCGTCGACTACTCGATGTTCTACCTCCGGCGCAAGATGGAGGAGCGCGACGCCGGGCGCTCCAACGAGGCCGCGCTCGAGTTCGCCGCCGCGACCTCGGGCCAGGCCGTGCTCGATCTCCGGCGTCACCGTGCTGATCGCCATGGCCGGCATGCTGATCGCCGGCAACGCGGTCTTCACCTCGATGGCCGTCGGCACCATGCTCGTGGTCGCCGTCGCCGTGCTCGGCTCGGTCACGGTGCTCCCCGCCGTGCTCTCCAAGCTCGGCGACAAGGTCGAGAAGGGCCGCGTGCCGATCATCGGCAAGCGCCGCCACGCCAACCACGGCGAGTCCCGCGTGTGGGGCTGGATCCTCGGCAAGGTGCTCGCGCGCCCGGTCGTCGCCGCGGTCGCTCTCCGGCGGCATCCTGGTCGCCCTCGCGATCCCCGCGCTCAGCCTCAACACCATCAACCCGGGCGTGGCCGGCATCCCGCAGGACCTGCCCGTGATGAAGACCTACGACCGGATCCAGGCCGCCTTCCCCGGCGGGCCGCTCCCGGCGCAGGTCGTGGTGCAGGCCGACGACGTCACCTCCCCGGCCGTGCAGCAGGGCATCAAGGAGATGACCGACCAGGCGCTCGCCACGCGGCCAGATGTCCGAGCCGATCAGCACCCAGATCAGCCCGTCGCAAGCAGCTCGAGATCGTCAACATCCCGATGCAGGGCGACGGCACCAACACCGCGTCCGAGACCGCGCTGGCGACGCTGCGCGACAGCGTGATCCCCGCGACGATCGCCCGCGTGGACGGCACGCAGGTCGACGTGACGGGCATGACCGCCGGCTCGAAGGACTTCAACGACGCGATGCAGGCCCGCCTGCCCTACGTGTTCGCGTTCGTCCTCGGGCTCGCGTTCCTGCTGCTGCTCGTCACCTTCCGCTCGATCGTGGTGCCGATCAAGGCGATCCTGCTCAACCTGCTGTCGGTCGGCGCGAGCTACGGCGTGCTGAAGCTCGTCTTCCAGGACGGGCACGGCGAGAAGCTGCTCGGCTTCGAGTCGCTCGGCGGGATCACCGCCTGGCTGCCGCTGTTCCTGTTCGTGATCCTGTTCGGCCTGTCGATGGACTACCACGTGTTCATCCTCAGCCGGATCCGCGAGGCGGTCGACGGCGGCATGAAGACGACCGACGCGGTCGCCCACGGCATCCGCTCCACGGCGGGCGTCGTGACCAGCGCGGCGATGGTGATGGTGGCGGTGTTCGCCATCTTCGCCAGCCTCAGCGCGATCGAGTTCAAGCAGATGGGCGTCGGCCTGGCCGTCGCGATCCTGCTCGACGCCACGCTCGTGCGGGCCGTCCTGCTCCCCGCGGCGATGAAGCTGCTGGGCGAGAGGAACTGGTACCTGCCCAAGCGCCTCAACTGGCTGCCCAAGATCGCGCACGAAGGAACGCTCCCCGAGCCTTCGCGCGCGTAGGCGAGCTGGACAAGGCCCCCCGTTTGGGGGGAATGCGGAGCCGCCGGGAGCGATCCCGGCGGCTCTGCTGCGTAGAGTGCCGCGCCATGGCTCGGATCGGTGTCCTTACCGGTGGCGGCGACTGCCCCGGACTCAACGCGGTCATCCGCGCTGTCGTGCGCAAGGGGATCAAGGTGCACGGCCACGACTTCCTCGGCTTCCGCTACGGCTGGGCAGGCGTGCTGTCCGGCGAGGCGGTCGAGCTGACCTACGAGAACACGCGCGGGATCCTCCACCGCGGCGGGACGATCCTCGGCACCTCGAGGACGAACCCGTACAAGGAGGAGGGCGGGCTCGAGCAGCTCAAGGCCACGCTCGCCGAGAAGGGCGTCGACGCGCTGATCCCGATCGGCGGCGAGGACACGCTCGGCGTCGCCCGCCGGCTGGTCGACGACGGCGTCGACGTGGTCGGCGTCCCGAAGACGATCGACAACGACCTCGCCGGCACCGACTTCACCTTCGGCTTCCAGACCGCCGTGCAGATCGCCACCGACGCGATCGACCGCCTGCACACGACCGCGGAGTCGCACAACCGCGTGATCGTGGTCGAGGTGATGGGCCGCCACGCCGGCTGGATCGCCTGCTACTCCGGCCTGGCCGGCGGCGCCGACGTGATCCTCGTGCCCGAGCGCCCGTTCGACCTCGACGAGATCTGCGAGCGGCTCAAGCGCCGCCAGTCCAACGGCGCCACGTTCTCGATCGTCGTGGTCGCCGAGGGCGCCACGCCGAAGGACGGCGGCGCGTGGAGCCAGCACGCCGGCACCGACGCGTTCGGCCACGTCCGCCTGGGCGGCATCGCCGTCGAGCTGGAGCGCGAGATCGAGAAGCGCACCGGCTTCGAGTCGCGCATGACGATCCTCGGCCACGTCCAGCGCGGCGGCACGCCGCTCGCCTACGACCGCGTGCTCGGCACCCGCTTCGGCGTCGCCGCGGTCGACGCGGTGACCGAGGGGAACTTCGGGATGATGGCCGCGCTGCGCGGCACGGAGATCGAGCTCGTGCCGCTCGACGAGGCGCTGGCGGCGCCGAAGCTGCTCGACCCCGAGCTGTTCGAGACCGCCGAAGTGTTCTTCGGGCTGATGTTCAAGCAAGGCCCGATCCCGGCGTTCGTCCACGGCGTGATCGAGTACCTCGCCGCCGCGCTGCTGATCGCGGCGCCGTTCCTGTTCACCTTCGACGACGACACCGCCACCGCGGTCTCGATCGTGGCCGGCGTGCTCGTGCTGGTCGTGACCGCCTCGACGGCCCTGCCGACCGGCCTGATCAAGTCGATCCCCGTGCAGGCGCACGCGATCATCGACTACCTGTTCGCCGCTGGTCCTCATCGCCTCGCCGTTCCTGTTCGGCTTCACCGGCGACGGCACCGCGACGGCGTTCTTCATCGTCCTCGGCGTCGCTGCACCTGCTGCTCACGATCGGGACGCGCTTCGTCAGCCGAGCGCGAAGGCTCGCGCAGCAGCGATCGGAACGGGTCGCGCTCGCTGACGCCGTGCGGGGAGCCGAGCTCGGCGAGCTTCTCGAGGAACGGCACGGCGTCGAAGGCCTCCGGGCCGAGCACGCCGGCGCCCGACCAGGTCCCCTCGGCGAGCAGCTCCATCGCCACCACCGGGTTGATCGCGGTCTGCCACACGACGGCCTGGACGCCGTCGCGCGCCATCGTCGTCTCGTTGTCGGCCACGTGGTACAGGTAGGTCGCGCGCGGCTGCGCCGTCCTTGCCCGTGCCGGTGACGAGCGTGCCCGCGCAGGTGCGCCCGGTCATGCTGGTCGCCGAGCGTCGCGGGGTCCGGCAGCGCGGCCGCCACGACGTCGCGCGGCGCCACCTCCACGCCCTTGACGCGCAGCTTGTCGGTGGAGTCCAGCCCGAGCTTGTTGAGCGTGCGCAGCACGCCGATGAACTCCTCGCCGAGCCCGTACTTGAACGTCACGCGGCGGCAGTCGACGTGGCGCGGGATCAGCACCACCTCCTCGTGCTCGACGTTGACGCACTCGACCGGCCCGATGCCCTCGGGGAACTCGAACACCTCGGGCTCGGAGAACGGCTCCGTCGTGAAGAAGCCGCGCTCGCGCTCCCAGATCAGCGGCGGGTTCAGGCACTCCTCGATCGTCGTCCAGATCGAGAACGTGGGCGCGAACTCGTAGCCCGTCGACCGCCAGGTCGGCGCCGTCGCGCACCCCGACCTCGTCGATCTCGGAGAACAGGTGGTCCTGCGCGTAGCGGGCGAACACGTCGGAGAGTCCCGGCTCGACGCCGATGCCGCACAGCGCCAGCCGGCCCGCCGCCTCCCACTCCTCATGGGCCGCGAACTGCTCGTCGCCCAGCATCACGCCGGTGAGCTCGAACGGCTTCTCGGGGTGCCGCCGCGAGAGCGTCATCGCCATGTCGAGGTAGGTGCAGCCCGCCTCGGCCGCCGCCGCGAAGATCGGCGGGTTCAGCCACGGGTCGCAGGCGTTGAGGATCACGTCCGCCCGCTCGGCGCGGGCCAGCTCGACGATCGACGAGGCGTCGCTCGCGTCCACCTGGGCGGCGCCGAAGCGGTCGTCGCCGAGCCGTGCCACGGCGGCCTCCGCGCGCTCGGGGCTGAGGTCGGCGAGCACCATCCGCTCGAAGAAGCCGCGGTGGCGCGCGATGGCGGCGGCCGCGGCACCGACGCCGCCCGCCCCGATGACGAGGATCCGCATGAGGGCGCGGCAGAATAGCCGGTCAGCGATCCCCGGCCACGGGGACGGTCGGCTCGAGCGGCTCAGCGCCCACGACCTCGGCCCACGCCTCGAAGCCCTCCTGGAACGCGACCACGCCCGCCTCGGGCATCACGATCTCGATCGCCTCGAGGATGTCCCGCGGGTCGAGCCCGAGCTCGAGCGCCACGCGGATGTGGCTCTGGATGTGCGCCTTCGGCGCCCGCAGCGCCGCCAGCGAGCTGATGAAGATCAGCTCCTTGGTCTCGCGGCTCAGCCGCCGCTCCTTCAGGTAGGCGGCGCTCACGAGGTCGTTGGCGGCGCGGGCGAACTCGAGGTCGGCGCCGACCAGGCGCTTGTGGTACTCGAGCACGTATCCGCGCCGGCGGACCATGTCGTCGAGGTACGCCTGGGCTTCGTCGGTCATCGGGCCTCCACGGGCTAGGAGTCGGGGTGCGGCCACGGCGGGGCGATCCCCGCGTCGCGGACGATGTGGTCGGTCATGCGCGTGTGGTCCTCGTCTCCCGCGCCGCGCGTCACCTGCTCGACCCAGACGGCGCGGGCCGCGTCGTTGACGGGGGCCGGGACCTCGTGGGCGAGCGCGAGCGCGGCCGCGATCCGGAGGTCCTTGACGTACTGGGCGATCGTGAAGCCGGACCCGAAGCGCCCGGTCAGCACGTGGCCGGCGACCTTGGTGCGCGACGCGTCGGAGGCGCCGGTGCCGCCGTTGACGCAGTCGAGCAGCCGCTCGGGGTCCAGGCCGGCGCGCAGGCCCATGGCCAGCGCCTCGGACACCGCCGCGAGGTTGGTCGCCGAGAGCATGTTGTTGATGGTCTTGGCGGCGTCGCCGTCGCCCGGCCGGTCGCCGACGTGGACGAGCGTGGCGCCGAGGAGCTCGAGCAGCGGGCGGGCGCGCTCGACGACGGAGGCCGGGCCGCCGAGCATGATCGTCAGGCGCCCCGCCTCGGCGCCCGCCACCCCGCCGCTGACCGGCGCGTCGAGCAGCTCGGCGCCGCGCTCGGCGGCCGCCACGGCCAGCCGGGCGGTGACGTCGGGCGAGGACGAGGTCATCTCCAGCCACAGCGCGCCCTGGTTGAGCCCGCCGAGCAGCTCGTCGGCGACCGCCTCGACGGCCGGCGGGTCGGGGAGCATCGTGATCAGCGTGGCTGCCGCGCCCGCGGCCTCGCCCGCCGACGTTGCCACCGTGGCGCCCGCCCGGGCGGCGGCGTCGCGCGCGGCTTCGCTGACGTCGTAGGCCACGACCTCGTGGCCCGCGTCGAGCAGACGGCGCGCCATCGGCAGGCCCATGCGGCCGCAGCCGATGACCGCGATCCTCGGGCACGTCAGCGGCGGTCGTTGAGAGCGACGAGCTTCTGCTCGCCCTCGGCGCGCAGCTCGGACAGCCGCGCGTCGAAGTCGTCGTCGGCGACGGGCACGGAGCCGAGCAGCAGCCGCTCGTGGCCGGGGCGGCAGCCGTAGACCGTGACGACATCGCCGTCGGAGTCCTCGATGAGGCGCCACGGGGCGCGCTCCTCGCGCTTGCGGCGGAGCATCGTGCTCACCGCGAACACGATCGCGCCGCCCACGACGGCGAGCACCACGATCACCTCGACGGCCTTCATCGCGCCAGCGCGTGGTACTCCGGGTTCGGGATCTGGCCGGTGGCCAGGGCGAGCCGGTTGGTGAAGTTGTACATCGCCGCCACCTCGATCACGTCCCACGCGTCCTGCTCGGAGAGTCCGTGGGCGCGCAGCGTCTCGAGGTCGCCCTCGGTGCTCTCGACCGGGCGCAGCGTGAGCTTCTCCGCGAACGCGCAGATCGCGCGCTGCCGCCCGGTCAGCCCGTCGGCGCGGCGCCAGTCGAGCGTGATCCGGTCGGCCATCACGGGGTCGCCCCATGCCTCGCGCAGGGCGGCGCCGTGCGCGACCAGGCAGTACAGGCAGCCGTTGGCCATCGAGACGACGACCGCGATCATCTCGCGCTCGGCGGCGGTCAGCCCCTCCGTCTCCTCGTGCAGCAGCCGGAAGTGCGCGAACCACGCCGACAGGCGCTCCGGCCGGTAGGCGTACGTGCGGAACACGTTCGGCACGAAGCCGATCCGCTCCCGCGCGGCGCGGAACAGGCCCTGCAGATCCTCGGGGAGCTGCGACTCGTCGGGGACCGGGAACCAGGAGATGCGGTCGGTGGCGGTTGCGTCCATGCGCCCTTTGTACTCGCTCTACACGACGATGCGGTCGCCGACCGGGCGGGCCAGGCGCGTCGGCGCGCGGCGGCCGCGGAGCGTGACCTCGCCGTCGCGCAGCCAGCGGGCGGCCTCGCTGCGGCCCGCGCCGTCGAGCGTCTCGGCGCTCGCGATCAGCCGCTCCGGGCGCTCCTTGGCCACCTCGCTGAGCCGTGCCGCCTCGTTGACGGGGTCGCCGATCACGGTGTACTCGAACCGCGTCTCGGCCCCGATGTAGCCGGCCACCGCGGTGCCGGTGGCGACGCCGATCGCGGCGTCCAGGCCCCCGGCCAGCGCCCGGACCCGCTCGCGCAGCGCGCGGGCGGAGGCCAGCGCCCGGTCCGCGTGGTCGGGCTGCTCGGCCGGGGCGCCGAACACGCACAGCGCCGCGTCGCCCTCGAACTTGTTCACGAGGCCGCCGAACTGGTCGACGACCGCCACCACCGCGGCGAAGAACTCGTTGAGCACCGCCACCACGCGCTCGGGCGACTCGCGCTCGGCCAGCGTGGTGGAGCCGATCACGTCGACGTAGAGCGCGGAGACCTCGCGGCGGCGCCCGCCCAGCTCCCACCCGTCCTCGATCGCCGCGCGCGCGACGTCGGGGCCGACCTGGCGGCCGTAGAGGTCCCGCAGGCGCTCGCGCTCGCGCAGGCCGTCGACCATCCCGTTGAAGCCGGCCTGCAGCCGGCCGATCTCGCTCCCGTCGTCGACCTGGACGGCGGCCTCGAGGTCGCCGTCGGCGACGGCGTCGACCGCCTGGCGCATGTGGCGGATCGGGCGGGTGACCGCCTGGGTGGCGAGCTTGGTGGCCACGAACCCGGTCACCAGCGCCATCCCGGCTGCGAACAGCGTGGGCGCGACGAGGTCCTTCGGGTCGGCGACGTCGCGGGCGACGGGGATCAGGGCGAGCATCACGATCGGCACGCCCGAGCAGAGCAGCCAGGTCAGCGTGAGCCGCGGCCCGATGCCGAGCGAGCGGGCGTCCGGCGGCGCCTCGGGTGACAGCGCGAGCGCGAACGCGGGCCGCAGCACCCACTCGGCGGCCAGGTAGACCGCCGCGGTCGCGCTCAACCCGGCCAGCGAGACGGCGACCGCGACCTCGAGCGCGAAGTGCCACGAGTAGTCGAGGTCCGGCAGCGCGAACAGCGGCACGCCGAGCGCCCAGCGCAGGAAGGTCATGCGCGCGAACCGCGACGGGATCCTGAGCACGGCCCGCGACTCCTCCGGCGTCGGCGGGCGCCCGCCCGCGAGCCACTCGCGCATCCGCTCGAACCACGGCCGCGCCCGCCGGTGCGCGGTGAGCCCGCAGAGGATCGTGTACAGCGCGACGGCGATCAGGCCGCGGTCGCGCGTCAGCCACACCGACTCGCCCTCCGGCGGGAACACGACCAGCATGTAGAGCCCGAGGCTCGCCGCGCCGACCGCGTTGATCGCGAACGCCGTCAGCGAGGCTCGCCGTTGCAGCTTCAACGCGAGCTCGAGACGGGGCCGTCCGCGGTCACGCATGCCCACATTGTCCCTCCCGGGGTCAACCCGGCGCGACAGCGTTCGCGTACTCGGTCCGCCGAGGGTCTAAGCTCCAGATAAAGGGAGGCTCTCAGGCAGGGGGCTTCTGATTCGTAGGCACGCCTTTGGGGAGGCGCACATATGAGAAGAGTCACTGCCGGGCTGGGGAGCCTGGCGATCGCGGCTGGCGTCACCACGACGCTGGCGCTCACCGCGACGGCCGCGCCGCCGGACGGCTCCAAGCCGATCGCGGCGAAGAAGGCCGCCGTCGACGAGCTGCCGAATCCCGCCGAGGAGAAGCGCCGGGCGCTGCGCGAGGTCGCGCTGCGGAAGGTGCTCGCGGGTCAGGCCAAGGTGCAGAAGCGGGGCGCCAGCACCGTCGTGAAGGTCAGCAAGGGCTCGTCGGCCAAGAACGGCGCCAAGGCGTCGCAGGTGCCCGACGACCAGTACGTCGAGCTCGCCCGCGAGAAGACGGACAAGATCTTCGTGATCCTCGCGGAGTTCGGCAACGACCGGGCGTACGCGTTCCCGGACGAGGACACGGATCCGGACACCCCGGGCCCGACCACGTACGACGGCCCGGTGCACAACAAGATCCCGGCGCCCGACCGCTCGAAGGACAACTCGACGGTGTGGCAGCCGGACTACAACGCGCAGCACTACCGCGACATGTACTTCGGCTCCGGCGACTCGCTCAAGAGCTACTACGAGAAGCAGTCATCGGGCCGCTACAGCGTCGACGGCACGGTCACCGACTGGGTGAAGGTCCGGTACAACGAGGCGCGCTACGGCCGTGACTACTGCGGCGACATCGTCTGCGACAACACGTGGCTGCTGATCAAGCACGCCATCGACACGTGGGTCGCGAGCCAGCGGGCCGAGGGCCGCAACGACGACCAGATCAAGGCCGATCTCGCGTCGTTCGACCAGTGGGACCGCAACGACTACGACAACGACGGCAACTTCAACGAGCGCGACGGCTACATCGATCACTTCCAGATCGTGCACGCCGGCGGCGACCAGGCCGACGGCGACCCGCAGCAGGGCGAGGACGCCATCTGGTCGCACCGCTGGAAGGCCTACCAGGGCAACACCACGGGTCCCGCGTTCAACAAGGACGGCGGCACCCAGATCGGCCGCACCGGCCTGTGGGTCGCGGACTACACGATCCAGCCCGAGAACGGCGGCCTGTCCGTGTTCGCGCACGAGTACGGCCACGACCTCGGCCTGCCGGATCACTACGACGCGGCGACCGACAACCCCGTCAACTGGTGGACGCTGATGGCCCAGAGCCGCGTCTCCGCCGCCGAGGACCAGGGCATCGGCACCAAGCCCGCCGACCTCGGGGCGTGGGACAAGCTCCAGCTCGGCTGGCTCGACTACGAGGTCGTGCCCGCCGGCGTGGACCGCACGCTGGACGTCGGCCCGCACGAGTACAACAGCGCCAAGGCCCAGGGCGTCGTCGTGCCGCTCGGCAAGACCCGCAAGGTCACGACGACCTACGGCGCGCCCGCCGCCGGGACCAAGCAGTGGTGGTCCGGGACGGGCGACGACCTGGACAACTCGATGACGCGATCGGTCACGCTGCCCGCCGGGCAGCCGGCCCAGCTCGCCTTCCAGGCGCGCTGGAACATCGAGGACTGCGGCACGACGCCGTGCGACTACGCGTACGTCGAGGCGAACGACGGGACGGGCTGGAAGGCGCTCCCGGGCTCGATCGCCAAGGCGGCGCGAGGGCAACGGCATCGACGGCGTCCAGTCGAGCTGGAAGGCGGCGACGTTCGACCTGTCCTCGCTCGCCGGCAAGACGGTGCAGCTGCGGCTGCGCTACCGCACCGACGGAGCGGCGCAGGGCAACCCGGGCGTGAGCTTCGAGCCGGGCATCTACGCCGACCAGATCACGATCAAGTCGGGCTCGACGACGCTGCTCACCGACGGCGCCGAGTCGGGCGCCAACGGCTGGACGCTGGACGGCTTCAAGGCCGTCGGCGCGTCCTCGGAGCAGCTGTTCGACCACTACTACGTGGCCTCCAACCGCGAGTACCGCAGCTGGGACAAGTACCTGAAGACGGGCCCGTACAACTTCGGGTTCCCGCAGGACCGTCCCGACTGGGTCGAGCACTTCCCGTACCAGGACGGGTTCCTCGTGACCTACTGGGACACGTCGCACTCGGACAACAACACGAGCCAGCACCCCGGTGAGGGTGAGATCCTGCCGATCGACTCGCATCCGCAGCCGATCTACCGGCTCGACGGGAAGCCGTGGCGTGGGCGGATCCAGACGTACGACGCGCCGTTCTCCCTCGACCAGGCCGACTCGTTCACCCTGCACGCGCAGGAGACGGGCCAGGCCAGCTACATCCGAGGGCAGGCGGCGCAGCCGACGTTCGACGACCGCAACGACTACTGGTATCCGGAGCTCCCGTACGTGGGTGTGAAGGTCCCGCGGGCGGGCGTGAAGATGCAGGTCCTCAGCCATGAGGGCACGTCGATGCGGGTGCGCGTGTCTTCGACGAAGACCGTGTCGGCAGCCAAGGTCAAGGCCGCGAAGGCCCGGGCCAAGGCGGCCAACCGCATCGCGCGGAAGTTCCGCTAGGCCGGACGTGCCAAGGGGCCGGGAGGGAGACTTCCCGGCCCCGTGGCTACGCTGCCGCCCATGAGGATCGGGCGTGAGTTCTACGAGAAGGTCCACGCGGCGGCCGAGGGCACCCCATACGCGGTGACCGAGACCGACGACGGCTTCGACGTCGCGATCGACATCGTCGACGCCCAGTGGTACGGCCTGCTCAACAAGGCCGGGCTGCACAGGACGTGGACCCATCACGTGAAGCTGCACGACGACGGCGCGTACTCGATCACCGACCAGTCGAAGACCGTCGAATGGGTGGCCGGCGCCCCGAGGATCGCCGGCTCGATCGAGGTCACCAAGGGCCGCGCGATCGAGTTCGGCAAGGAGAAGATCTGGGCCTTCGACGAGCACGGCCGCTTCGGCACCGTGGCCGACTACCGGTTCGACTCGCGCGAGGGGCGCGACCTGATCGAGGGCATCGGAGAGCACCTCGGGCTGGAGCAGAAGCGCGGGGCGGCCGAGCGGATCGGCCTGATCTTCGGGCTGATCGGCGCCGTCGGCGCGCTGATCACCGTCATCGTGCTGGTCGTGCTGGCGCTGACCGGGGCATTCTGAGGCCATGAGGAGGATCGAGGCGGGAGAGCTCGAGCGCTGGGTCCGCGACCTGCTCGCCGCGGGCGGGCTGCGCGACGACGCGGCGGATGCGGTGGCGGACTCGCTGGTCGACGCCAGCGTGCGCGGCGTCGACTCGCACGGGGTGGCGCGGACGACGATCTACGTCGAGCGCCTGCAGGCCGGCGGGCTCAACGCCGACCCCGCGCCGAGCGTCGAGCGCCGGGACGGCGCGATGGCGCTGGTGCACGGCGACGACGGGCCCGGCCAGGTGGCCGGCATCTTCGCCACCGACCTCTCGATCGAGCTTGCGCGCGAGCACGGCGTCGGCGTGGTCGCGGTGCGCCGCAGCTCGCACTACGGGGCGGCCGCCTACTACACGCGGCGCGCGGCGGCGGCCGGGCTCGTCGGGATGTCCTCGACCAACAGCGACCCGCTGGTGATCCCCTACGGCGGCATGGACCACGCGCTCGGCACCAACCCGATCTCGCTCGCCGCCCCGCTGCCCGGCGGGGAGATCTTCGACCTGGACATGGCGACCAGCCAGGTCGCGATCAACAAGATCTACAACGCCCGCGACGAGGGGCGCCCGATCCCGGAGGGCTGGGGCGTCGACGCGCAGGGGCGCCCCACCACCGACCCGGCGGCCGTGCACGCGGGCGTCCCGCTCGGCGGCTACAAGGGCTACGCGCTCGCCGTGCTGGTCGAGATCCTGTGCGGGATCCTCCCGGGCGCGGGCGTCACCCACGGCGTCGGCAAGCTCTACGGCGACCCCGGCGAGCCGCAGGACGTCGGGCACTTCCACCTCGCGATGGACCCGGAGCGGACGGTCGGCCGCGACCGCTTCGCGACGCTCCTTGCCGGCCTGCTGGCCGAGCTCGTGCAGGTCCCGGTGGCCCCCGGCCACGACGAGGTGCTGGCCCCAGGCGACCCCGAGAAGCGCGCGCGGGCCGAGCGCGAGCGTGACGGCGTGCCGGTGGAGCCGGCGCTGCTGGCCTCGATGGAAGCCAAGAGCGCCGAGCTGGGCGTCACGGTTCCGACCGGCTGAGTTCCGCAGGGCGGAACGGAGGTTCCGCCCCATCCCGAGCGGGTAGGTGCCAACCCAGCCAACGCCGGGGAACGGGAGGAACCAGCATGGCCACACACGTCCGCGACGTACCGCGCACGCGAGAGGACGGGCGCCCGCCCGAGGTCGCCTACGCGCCGGAGGCGCCGAGTGGCAACCTGCCGCCGCTCGAGTACCGGGACATCCCGCCCGCGCCGCCGTTCAAGAAGATCATCGGTCCGACCGTCGTGCTCGTCGGCTGCGGGATCTCCTCCGGCGAGTACATCATCTGGCCGTTCATCACCTCGCAGGTCGGCCTGATCTTCCTGTGGGCCGCCGCGGCCGGCCTGTTCATGCAGCTGATCCTCAACATGGAGATCGAGCGCTACACGCTGGCCACCGGCGAGACGGCGGTCGCCGGCTTCGCCCGCTACTGGAAGTGGTGGGGCGCGGCGTTCATCGTCTGCGCGGTCGTGCCGAACATGTGGCCGGGCTGGGCGCTCAGCTCGGCGACGATCCTCACCTTCCTCTTCGGCGGCGGCGACCCGGTGCCGATCGCGATCGCGATGCTGTTCGTGATCGGGTTGTGCCTGACGCTCTCGCCGGTCGTCTACAAGACGCTCGAGAAGGTCGAGTTCGTCAAGGTCGCCGCCGTGATCGTGTTCCTGGTGGTCGCGCTGATCGCCGCGGTCACGGGGGACGCGTACTCCGACGCCCCGCAGATCATCACGGACGCGAACTGGGCCTCCGGCCTCGAGATCCCGCTCGTGCTCGGCGCGCTGGCCTTCGCCGGCGTCGGCGGCGCGAACAACCTCGTGCAGTCCAACTGGATCCGCGACAAGGGCTTCGGCATGGGCGCGCACATCCCGCACGTCGTCTCGCCGATCACCGGAGAGGACCAGGCGAAGCCGTCGACGGGCTACATGGTCCGCCAGGACGAGGAGAACATCGACCGCTTCTGGGGCTGGTGGCGCGTGGCCAACAAGGAGCAGTTCTTCGTCTTCTTCTGCGTCGGCCTGTTCACGATCATGGTGTTCTCGCTGCTCGCCTACTCGACCGTCTTCGGCAAGGACGTCGGCGAGGACCTCGACTTCATCCAGGGCGAGGGCGACATCCTCGCCACGACCGTCGGCCCCTGGTTCCGCTCGCTGTTCTGGGTCATCGGCGCCGTCTCGCTGTTCGGCGGGTTCCTCGCGCTGCTCGACTACATCGCGCGGCTGTCGGCCGACGCGATCAAGACGATCCACGCGCGGGAGAGCACGAAGTGGACGGAGAGCAAGCTCTACTTCTGCTTCGTCTGGACCGAGATCGTGCTCGGCACGATCATCCTGCTGAGCGGGTTCGACCAGCCGCTGACGCTGCTGATCATCGCCTCGTCGCTCAACGGCGTCGTGATGTTCATCTACTCGCTGCTGCTGATCAAGCTCAACCGCCAGGCGCTGCCGGAGCCGCTGCGGCTGCGCGGCTGGAGGCTCGGCCTGATGTGGATGATCTCGGCGGTGTTCGGGGCGCTGTCAGTCGCCCTGCTCATCTCGCAGATCTAGGACTCGTCGCCCAGGTCTTCCCTGAGCTTGAACTTCTGGATCTTGCCGGTGCCCGTCTTGGGCAGCTCGTCGACCACCTCGATCCGCTTCGGCACCTTGAAGCGGGCGAGGCGGTCGCGGGCGAAGGCCACGAGCTCCTCCGGGTCGGGGTCGTCGCCGGTGACGAACGCGACCGGGACCTCGCCCCAGCGCTCGTGCGGTGCGGCGACCACCGCGACCTCGCTCACGGACGGGTGCGCGGCGAGCGCCTGCTCGACCTCGATCGTGGCGATGTTCTCGCCGCCGGAGATGATCACGTCCTTGAGGCGGTCGCGCAGCTCGACGTAGCCGTCCGGGTGCACCACTCCGATGTCGCCGGAATGGAACCAACCGCCCTTGAAGGCCTCCTCGGTCGCCTCCTCGTCGCGGTAGTAGCCGGTCATGACGTTGTCGCCGCGCATGCAGACCTCGCCGAGCGCCTCGCCGTCGGGCTCCACGTCGTTCATGTCCTCGTCGACGACGCGCATCCGCTCGGAGACGATCGTGCCGACGCCCTGGCGCGCGCGCAGCTTGGCCTGCTCGTCGTCGGGGAGGTCGTCCCAGTCGGGGTTCCACGCGCACACCGCGAGCGGCCCGTAGGTCTCGGTCAGCCCGTAGAGGTGGGTGACGTGGAGGTTCAGCTTGGCGGCCTTCTCGAGCAGCGCCGGCGCCGGCGGCGCTCCTCCCACGAACACCTCGACCGGGTCGTCGAGCGACTCGGCCTCGTCGGCGCCGACGATCGTCGTCAGCACGGTGGGCGCGGCGCACAGGTGGCTCACGCCCTCCTGCGTCAGCGCGCGCCAGATCGGCTTGGCCTCCACCTTCGGCAGGCACACGTGCTTGGCGCCCATCGCGGTGACCGCCCACGTGTACGCCCAGCCGTTGCAGTGGAACATCGGCAGCGTCCACAGGTAGGAGCTGCGCTGCGTGAGCCCCGCCTCCGGGATCACGCCGAGTGCGTGCAGGTAGGCGCCGCGGTGCGTCGTCATCACGCCCTTGGGCCGCCCGGTCGTGCCCGACGTGTAGTTGATCGAGAGCAGCGCGCGCTCGTCGTCGGGGCGCTCGAGGTCGACCGGCTCGCCGTCGAGCTCGGTGACGACCTTCAGGTCGGGCGCCTCGGAGAGCATCTCGCGCAGCTCCTCGTTGACCACGACGACCTTCGCGCCGGAGTGGTCGAGGATGTAGGCGTAGTCCTCCGGCGTGAGGCGCGTGTTGAGCGGCACGAGCACCGCGCCGATGCCCGGCGCCGCGTAGTGGAGCTCGAGCATCTCGTGCACGTTGGGCAGCAGGGCGGCCACGCGATCGCCCGGCTCGACCCCGAGCTCGCGCAGCGCGCCGGCCGCGCGCCGCACCCGGTCGTGGTGCTCCGCGTAGGTCCACGTGTCCTTCCCGGAGACCACTGCCGGGCGATCCGCCCAGACATAGGCGCTGCGCTCGAGGAAGCGCAGCGGGGTGAGCACCGACTCTGAGACGTCCATGTGCGGCATGATGCCCGGAGTGACCGCGACCACACATGCACCCAAGGTTCCGGCGCCGGCGATGAAGTGGTGGGGCTGGGGCGAGCCGGACATCTCGTTCACCCACGAGGACAAGCCCTCGCTCGCGCCGTTCCTGAAGGAG
This sequence comes from uncultured Solirubrobacteraceae bacterium, assembly GCA_963723395.1. Classification (GTDB taxonomy): domain Bacteria; phylum Actinomycetota; class Thermoleophilia; order Solirubrobacterales; family Solirubrobacteraceae; genus DATFQI01. Next base: position 51,117 of record CAVRQL010000025.1, read on the forward strand.
CACCTCGATCTCGACGTGACGGGCGCCGGGGCGCCGGCGATCGACTTCGAGCGGCTCGACGTCCCCGAGCCCAACCTCCCGGACGCGCTGCGCGAGGCGCTGCCCGAGGTCTCGACCGACCCGCTCGACCGGGTCGTGCACGGCCGCGGGAAGAGCCTGCGCGACCTGGTCCGCCAGCGCGGCGGCGAGCTCGGCCGGCTGCCCGACGCGGTCGTCCGCCCCGCCTCCGAGGACGAGGTGAGCACGATCGTGCGCGCCGCGCTCGAGCACGACGCGGTCGTGATCCCGTTCGGCGGCGGGACGAGCATCTCCGGCAGCCTCGAGGCCCCGGGCGACGAGACGCGGCCCGTGATCTCCGTCGACCTGCACCGGCTGGACCGGGTGCTCGACATCGACGCCATGTCGCGCCTGGCGCGCGTGCAGGCCGGCGTGCTCGGTCCGGAGCTCGAGCGCCAGCTCAACGAGCGCGGCTGGACGCTGGGCCACTTCCCCGACTCCTTCACGCACTCGACGCTGGGCGGCTGGATCGCCACCCGCTCCTCGGGCATGCAGTCCGACCGCTACGGCGACATCGCCGAGCTCACGCGCGCGGTGCGGGTGGTCACGCCGTCGGGAACGCTCGTCACGCGCCCGGTGCCCGCCACCTCCACCGGCCCGAGCGTGCGCGAGATGGTGCTCGGCTCCGAGGGCCGGCTCGGCGTCATCACCGAGGCGACCGTCCACGTCCGCCGGCTGCCCGCCGAGCGCACGATCCTCGGCTACCTGTTCCCGGACTGGGACCAGGGGCTGGCCGCCATGCGCGACATCGCCGCCAGCGAGGCCGCGCCGTCGGTGACGCGCGTGTCGGACTCGTGGGAGACGGCGTTCTCGTTCGCCACGCGCAAGGCACCCGACGCCGCTGGACCGCGTCAAGTCGGCCGCGCTGCAGACCTTCCTGAAGAAGCGCAAGGGGTACGACACCTCGGCGATGTGCCTGTCGTTCATCGGCTACGAGGGGACCGAGAAGCACGTCGCCGCGCAGCGCAAGCTCGTCGGCAAGATCGTCTCCAGCCACGGCGGCCTGTGCATCGGCGCGAGCCCCGGCGAGCTGTACGACCAGAAGAAGTTCGACACGCCCTACATCCGCGACTTCCTGCTGGACCGCGGCACGCTCGCCGACGTCTCCGAGACGGCCGCGCCGTGGAGCGCGCTGCGGCCCCGTCTACGACGCGGTGACCGGCGCGGCGCGCGACGCGTTCGCCGACCTCGGCGTGCGCGGCTACGTCATGTGCCACCTCTCGCACTCGTACCACGCGGGCGCGTGCCTGTACTTCACGTTCGCGTTCGTGCCGGGCTCGCGCGGCGAGCCGCTGGAGCAGTACACGCGCGTGAAGTCGGCCATCCAGCAGGCGTTCGTCGACAACGGCGCGACGCTCTCGCACCACCACGCCGTCGGCACCGAGCACGCCGAGTGGCTGTCCCAGGACATCTCCGAGCCGGGGGCCGCGATGCTGCGGGCGCTGTTCGACGGCGTCGACCCCGGCCACAACCTCAACCCGGGGAAGATCGTGTGAGGAAAGACCTCGCGTGGGCGCGCAGCATGCCGGCGTGCCTCGCGCGCGAGGCGATCCTCAGCTGGATCTTCCGGCCGCTGATCGCGATCTACGCGCGGCGGACGGTCAGCGGGCACGAGCACCTCTCCCCGCTGGAGGGGCCGGTGGTGTTCGTCGCCAACCACTCCAGCCACATGGACACGCCGCTGCTGCTGCGCGCGCTGCCGTGGCGCTGGCGGCGGCGGACCGCGGTGGCCGCGGCCGCCGACTACTTCTACACGCGCGCCTGGCTCGCGTCGCTGGTCTCGCTCGCCTTCAACACGGTGCCGGTGGCCCGCAAGGGCGAGACGCCGGAGCCCGGCGACACGATGCTCGACCGGGTGCTCGACGCAGGGCTGGAGCCTCGTGGTGTTCGCCGAGGGCACGCGCTCGCGCGACGGCGACGTCGGGCGGCTGCGCTCCGGCGCCGCGGTGATCGCCGCGATGCACGACGTGCCGATCGTGCCCGTCTACGTCGACGGCACCCACGACACGATGCCGGTCGGCCGCGGGTGGCCGAGGCTCGGGCCGGGACGCTCGCGGCACCCGGTGAGCGTGTCCTTCGGGCCGCCGATCCGCGGCGCGGAGGGCGAGCACCGCACGGAGGTCATGGAGCGGGTGCGGCTCTTCCTCGAGTCGCAGGGCGCGACGACCACGCCGGACAAGCGGGCGGCGGCGCGCGCGGGCTCCACCGCGTGACGCAGGTCTTCCTGACAGGCGGCAGCGGCTTCATCGGCGGCGAGCTGTGCCGGCACCTGGTGGCGGCCGGGGACGAGGTGCGCGGGCTCGCGCGCTCGGACACGTCGGCCGTCGATCGTGGCCTCGCGCGGCGCGGAGCCCGTGCGCGGCAACGTGCTCGACGAGGACGCGCTCGCCGCGGGGATGGAGGGCTGCGCGCTCGCCTACCACGTGGCCGGCGTCAACACGCACTGCCCGGAGGACCCGGCGCTGCTGATGCGCGTCAACGTCGAGGGGGCGGCGACGGTCGTGCGGGCCGCCGCCCGCGCGGGCGTCCCGCGGGTCGTCATGACGTCCTCGGCGGCGTCGGTCGGCGAGGCGCACGGGACCGTCGGACGCGAGGACACCCCGCACCGCGGCTCCTACCTGTCGGTCTACGACCGCTCCAAGCACGAGGGCGAGATCGCCGCGTTCGAGGCCGGGCGGTCGCTGGGCGTCGAGGTGGTGGCGCTCAACCCCTCCTCGGTGCAGGGGCCCGGCCGCGCGAGCGGCAACGGCAAGATCATCATCGCCTACCTCAACGGCAAGCTGCCGGCGTTCGTCGACGTGCCGATCAGCGTCGTCGACGTCGCCGACGTCGCCCGCGCGCACCTGCTGGGCGCGGAGCGCGGCGCGGCGGGCGCGCGCTACGTGCTCAACGGCGCGACCATCCCCTCGCGCGAGGCGCTCGAGATCGTGGCCGGGCTGTCCGGCGTCCGCGACCGCGTGCGGATCGTGCCGCCGGCGGTCGCCCGCGCCGTCGCCTTCGCCGCCGAGGCGGCCGGGCGGGTGCGCGGGAAGACGAGCTCGCTGTGCCGCGCGCGGGTCGGGACGATCCTCCACGGGCACCGCTACGACGGCTCGCTCGCCGAGCGCGAGCTCGGGCTCGAGTACACGCCCGTCTCGGACACGTTCGCCAGGACGATCGACTGGGCGGTGTCCGAGGGGCTCGTGACGCGGGAGCTGCCCGCGCGCCGCTGACCGGGGAACCACCAGCTCGCGTCGCCGAGCAGCTTCATCGTGGCCGGCACGAGGACGAGCCGCACGACCGTGGCGTCGACGAGGATCGCGGTGGCGAGGCCGAGCCCGAACATCTTGATCCGCGGGTCGTCGCCGAGGACGAAGCCCAGGAACACCGCGATCATGATCAGCGCCGCCGAGGTGATCACGCGCGCCGTGCCGCCGAGCCCTTCGATCACCGAGGCGTCGCTGTCGCCGGTGGCCAGGTAGCGCTCCCGGATGCGCGACAGCAGGAACACCTCGTAGTCCATCGAGAGCCCGAACAGGATCGCGAACATGAACACGGGGACGAACGGCACGATCGGCACGGTCGACTCGAGCCCGATCAGCCCGGCACCCCAGCCCCACTGGAAGACCATCACCAGGACGCCGTAGGCCGCGCCCGCGCTCAGCAGGTTCATGACGGCCGCGGTGACCGGGACGAGCACCGAGCGGAAGACCACGCCGAGCAGCAGCGAGGACAGCACGACGACGGCGATCACGAACAGCGGCAACCGGGCCTGGAGGCGGGCGCCGATGTCGGTCCACGTCGCGGTCTGGCCGCCGACGTGGGCGTGCGCGGAGCGGCCGGCGAGCGCGGCCGGCAGCACGTCCGCGCGGAGCCGCTCGATGGTGGCGCGGGTCGCCTCGTCCTGGGGCGCGGTGGCCGGGAGCGCGACCACGGTCGCCACGCCGCCGTGGCGCTCGGGAGGCGCCACGGACGCGATGCCGGGGTCGGCCGCGACGGCGTCCCGCACGGCGTCCGCGGCGCGAGCGTCGTCGACGGCGATCGTGAGGGGCCCGTTGGCGCCGGGGCCGAAGCCCTGGGCGACGAGGTCGTAGGCGCGGCGCTCGGTGCGCGACGGCGGCAGGTGGCCGTCGTCGGGGTTCCCGAGCCGCAGGTCCAGCGCGGGTGCGGCGAGCGCCAGCAGGAGGATCGCGCCGCCGGCGGCGTAGGCGCGGGGGTGACGGGACACGTGGCGCGCGCCCAGCCCGCCCAGCGCTGGGTGGCGGCCGTGCGCCGGCGGCTGACCAGCCGCCGTCCCGCGAGGCCGAGGAACGCCGGCAGCAGCGTGACCGACGAGACGACCATGATCAGCACCACGACCGCGATGGCGACGGCCGCGGCGGTCATGAACGGCACGCCGGCGACGGCCAGCCCGAGGATCGCGATCACCACGATCCCGCCGGCGAAGATCACGGCCCGGCCGGCGGTCGCCACGGCGTGGCCGGCCGCCTCCTCCGCGCTCGCTCCGGTCGTCGAGGCGCTCGCGGTGCCGCGTGAGGATGAACAGCGCGTAGTCGATGCCGACGCCGAGCCCGATCATGGACGCCAGCTCGGGCGCGAAGATGGGGACGTCGATCAGGTGGGCGACGAGCGGCATCGCCCCGATGCCGACGGCGAGGCCGAACACGGCCATCCCGATCGGGAGCCCCATGGCGATCAGCGAGCCGAACGCCACGAGCAGGATCGCGGCGGCCGCGGCGATCCCCGCCAGCTCGCCGACGCCGCCCGACTCCTCGAAGGCGAAGAACAGGTCGCCGCCGGTCTCGATCTCGAGGCCCGGGCGATCGCGCGCGCGCGAACGCCTTCAGCGCCTCGAGGTCGGCGGGGCCGAGCGCTTCGACCTCCGGGTATTGCAGCAGCACGACCGCCACCCGGCCGTCGGCTGACACGGACTGGCTCGTCGTGAGCACGTGCGGGAGACGGGCGGCGCCGGCCCGGATGCCGGCCAGCTCCGCGCCGCTCGGCTCGCCGGCGACGACGAGCTGCGCGGTCAGCCCGGCGCGCTGCGAGCCGGCGGCCTCGAGCATGTCCGCGGCGCGCTGGGAGTCCAGGCCCGGCACGTCGGAGGAGTCCTCGAGCGTGCGGCCGAACGACGGCCGAGGCGGTGAGCACGACGGCCGCGACGGCGAGCCAGGCGCCGACCGCGGTCCATGGGTGACGGGCGGCGGAGCGCCCCAGCCGGAAGAGGAAGTTGGACATGGCCCGATCGTCCCGTCGCGGGGCGGCCGCGACCATCGGGCGACCGGCCACACTTCGCTCGTCCTTGCGGCCGGGGCGCGGACCGTACTTCCGGCCGATGCGCGGCCTGTGCGGGACGTTTACCGTGGGCTCCGTGGTGAGCGCCCTCCGGTCGTTCTGGGCCGAGCCCCCAGCTTCTGACCCGCCCGCGCGGGTGTGGTGGGACTGGCCGCTCGTCGTCGCTGCTGGTGGTGGGCGGGACGCTCGAGGCGGCCCTGCGCGAGGACGTGCCGGCGCGCGCGGTCGCCTTCGTCGTCGCCGTCACGCCCGTGCTGCTGCTGTGGCGGCGGGCGCGGCCGCTGCCCGTGACGGTCGCGCTGTTCGGGGTCAACGTGCTCGGCGACGCCGTCACGCGGATCGCCACCGGCGAGCCGATGGAGCTCTACGCGTCGGTGTACGTGCTGCTGCTGCCCTACACGCTGTTCCGCTGGGGCGCCGGCCGCGACGCGGTGCTCGGGATGGCCTTCGTCCTGGCCTCCCACGCGACCCTCTCGGCGGCCGACGGGGCGTGGGGCGACATCGCGCTCGGGATCCCGTTCCTGTCGCTCCCCGCCGCGCTCGGCGCCTCCGTCCGCTACCGCTCCAGCTCGAAGCAGCGCGAGACGGACCAGGTGAAGCTGCGCGAGCGCGAGCAGCTGGCGCGCGAGCTGCACGACACGGTCGCGCACCACGTGTCGGCGATCGCGATCCAGGCCCAGGCGGGCCGCACGCTGGCGGGGTCGCAGCCCGAGGCCGCGGTCCGCGCGCTCGAGGTGATCGAGGAGGCCGCCTCGCGGACGCTCGAGGAGCTGCGCGGCCTGGTGGACGCGCTGCGGCTGGGCGAGGAGCCCGAGCTCGCCCCGCAGCGCGGGGTGGCCGACATCGCGCGGCTGGCGGGGACGAACGGCGACGGCCCGGCCGTCGAGGTCGAGCTGAGCGGCGACCTCGACGGGCTCCGCCCGCTCGTCGGCGCCGCGATCTACCGCATCGCCCAGGAGTCGATCACCAACGCGATGCGCCATGCCCGGCACGCGACCCGCGTCGACGTGCGGGTCGTCGCCGACGGCGACCTCGTGCGCGTCACCGTGCGCGACGACGGCGAGGCCGGCGCGTCCGACGGAGCGTCCGGCTACGGGCTCGTGGGGATGACCGAGCGCGCGGCGCTGCTGGGCGGCACGCTCGACGCCGGCCCCGGGGCCGAGGGATGGACGGTCACCGCGGTGCTGCCGAGGAGCGGCGCGCCGGCATGACCGTCTCCGTGCTGATCGCCGACGACCAGGAGATGGTCCGGGCCGGGTTGCGGATGATCCTCGAAGCCCAGCCGGGGATCGAGGTGGTCGCGGAGGCGGCCGACGGGGCCGAGGCGGTCGCGCTCGCCCGCGAGCTCCGTCCCGACGTCTGCCTGCTCGACGTCCGGATGCCCGGCCTCGACGGCATCGAGGCGACGCGCCGGCTCGCCGGCCCCGGCGTCCAGGACCCGCCGGCGGTGGTCGTGATCACGACCTTCGATCTCGACGAGTACGTGCACGGCGCGCTGAAGGCGGGCGCGCGCGGGTTCCTGCTCAAGGACGCGGGACCCGACCTGCTCGTCCAGGCGATCCGGTCCGCCGCCGCGGGCGACGCGCTGATCGCCCCGAGCGTGACCGCGCGGCTGCTCTCCGCCTTCTCGGACGCCATGTCCCCGCCCGCCCAGCCCGTCGAGTCGCTCACCGCCCGCGAGGAGGAGGTGCTCGTGCGGGTGGCGCGCGGCCGGACCAACGCCGAGATCGCCGACGAGCTGTACATCAGCCTCAGCACCACCAAGACGCACCTCGCGAGCCTGATGGCGAAGCTGCGCGCCCGCAACCGGGTCGAGCTCGCGATGTGGGCCTACGAGACCGACCGCGTCAGGGGATGACGTCTCAGCGCGGGTGCATCGCGCCGTCGATCCCGATCACCTGGTTGGACAGGTAGCCGTTGCGCAGGACCGAGAGCGCGAGGTCGGCGACCTCGTCCGGGGTCCCGAGGCGGCCGACGGGGATGCGCTTCGCGAGCTCGGCGGGGTCGCCGGGCAGGATCGCGGTGTCCTCGATCAGCGCGGGCGCGATCGCGTTGGCGGTGACGCCGTTCGCCGCCTCGCGCGCGGCGACGAAGTGCAGCAGCCCGTGCAGGCCTGCCTTCGAGGCGGCGTAGTGCGGGCCGATGCTGCCGCCCGTGAACGCCGCGACGGACGACGTGTAGAGGATCCGGCCCCAGCCGCGCTCGCGCATGCCGGGCACGACGCGCTGGGTGAGCAGGAACGGCGCGCGCAGGTTGACGGCGAGCGTCGTGTCCCAGGTGTCGGGCGCGATGTCGTCGAGCCCGAGCCGCTCGCCCATGCCGGCGTTGGCGACCAGGATCTCGATCGGCCCGAGCTGCTCCTCCACCGCGTCCACGAGCCGGCCGGGCGCACCGCGCTCCGCCAGGTCGGCGCCGACGATCACCCCGCCGATCTCGCTCTGCAACGCCTCGGCGCGCTCCCGGCCCTTGCCGTAGCCGATCGCCACGCGGGCGCCGGCGTCCGCGAGTCGTCTCGCGATCGCCGCGCCGATTCCGCTGCTCCCGCCCGTGACGAGGGCGACCCTGCCGTCGACGTCGTGAACCGTACCGTCGCCCCGCCCCCGGACGGGGACGGGGCGACGAGCCGGCGTCAGACCCTGATGCGGACGTTCCGTGCGGCGGCCCGCCTGCGGCCGTCCGCGTATGTGGCGGTCACGGTCAGCCGGGCCGGCAGCCTGCGTAGGCCGGCCTTCTTGGCCGCCCGGCGCACCGCGGCGGGCAGCTTGATCGTGAGCGTCTTCTGCGACGTGCTCTTGACCGTCCGCTTGACCGTGCGCAGCGTCCGGCTCTTGCGGCCGAGCTTCCGGGCCACCTTGCGGCTGACGGTGACCTTCATGCGCACCACGCACCGCGCGCGGCACTGCACGGGCACGGCGAGCTTGCCGCCTCTGCCCGACTTGGGCAGCGTGACCGTCGGGATCCGCGGCAGGCCCGAGCCGGGAGGTCCGGGCGGACCCGCCTGGCGCGGAGCCACGGAGACCGAGCCGGACGCGCTCGTGGAGCCGCCGCGGAAGTCCTTGGCGATCACCCGCGGGGCGTACGCCCCGGCGGCGGTGTAGGTGAAGTCCGTCACCGGGCCGGGCGTCGTCCGGTCCACCGAGCCGTCGTTGTTGAAGTCCCAGTCGTAGCCGGCGATCGCCGAGTCCGGGTCTGTGAACCGAGCGGTGAGCTGCACGGGGGTTCCGACCTCCGTGCTCGCCGGCGAGACCGCCAGCGTGCCCGTGGGCAGGACGTTGCGCGAGCCGCCGACCACCTTGAACTCGGTGAAGTCGATGAAGTCCGCGCCCGAGCAGCCGCCGCAACCGGCGCCCTCGTCGAGCGGATTGAGCATGGTCAGGCGCACGAACCTGGTGTCCTGGCCGGTGGCGCCGGCCGGGGCCTTGGTCGTGAAGCGGCCGATCGAGGCCGCCGTGAACTGGTTCGCGCCACGGCCGTCGATGGCGGTCCGCCACGTCGTGCCGTCGGTCGAGGTCTCGACGCGGTACTCGCGCGTCGTGGCCGAGTCGCCGTCGCCGCAGCCGGCGGACGGGTCCATGACGAAGGCGGACACGTCGATGGTCTGCGGCAGCTCGATCGTCACCGTCGGATCGCCAGTCTCCGGGTTCTCCGGGTCGGTGCTCTCCGGGTTGAACGCCGACCAGGTCGTGCCCGGCGAGTGGTCGAGCGCCTGGGCGACGCCGCAGCCGAACGGGCCGCCGGTGTCGTCGCTGACCTGCTCGACGGTCGCCCCGCCGTCGAGCGCGGCCCAGTCGCGCCGCACGACCATGTCGCGCGTGGTCGCCTCGTCCTGGTTGACCACGACGTTGTTCGCGACCGCAGGGTCGTACCCGGCCGCCGCCTTGAACGCGAGCTTCGGGTAGGCGCCCACCGGCGTGTCGGCGATCGTGTAGCGGCCGTCGGCGCCCGTCGTGTCGCCCAGGTAACCGGGGAGGTCGGGCCGCGACGAAAGGCCGCCGATCCCGACCAGCACGCCCTCCACGGGCAGGCCGGTGTCGCCGTCGGTGACCACGCCGGTGATCGAGCCCTTGGCCCCGTTCGGGTCGGGCGGCATCCGGAAGTCCTCGACAGGTGCCACGTCCGCGCCGTCGGCCGACCCCGCGTAGAAGCCCATGCCGCGCTCGGCGAACACGCTCCACACGAGGTTGTCGGCGATGTTGCTTCCGAAGTAGAGGTTGGTCGCGACCAGGATCGCGTTGCGCATGTCGAGCATGCTCGGCTCCGGCGGCGACAGGCGCATGCCGTCCGCGACGATCGCCTCGGCGGCGGACGAGCCGGCCTCCGCGTCGTCGATCCGGTTGATCAGCAGCCGCCGCAGGTCCCACAGCGTCTCGGCCCAGATCTCGCCGTCGGCGTGCACCTCCGGCGTACCGTCCACCCTGCCGAGATCGCCGTAGGTGTAGCCGCCGAAGCCGGTGCCGATGCCGCCCGGGCACGCGGTGGTGTCGACGCCGCTGCCGACCGGGCAGTCGAGCGGCTGGGTGCGCAGCGCGTGCGGGACCAGGTCGGTGTACTCCCCGACGTCGATCTCGCCGGCCGCGTCGGTGTCGTCCTTGAAGCCCTCGCGGACCTGCAGGTCGGACGCGTACCAGTCGCTCCACGCCTCGCCCATCGCGCCGGACTGAGCAGTGCTGAGCGCACCCGAGCCGTCCGCGTTGAGCACGAGCCGGTTGGAGAGGCCGTGCGTGTACTCGTGCCAGACGACGCCGGAGTCGTCGCCGCCGTTGACGTTGGCGAACCCGGACGAGTCGTCGAAGAGGTACATCTGCATCGTGGGTGACTCGCCGTCGGGAGGCGTGCCCATGTTGGCGTTGTTCGCGTGGGACTCGTCCGGGCCGCCGTCTCCGTCGGTGTCGGCGCCGTCGTCGGTCTGCGTCAGGACCGGGTCGTCGCCGCCCGCGCCTCCGACCTCGAAGTTGCCCCAGTCGTCGGTGAAGTTCGCGCCGTCCGGGTCGGCGAGATGGTCATGGAACCGCGACACCAGATAGAAGGCCTGGACGCCGTTCTGCTCCCGGTTGGTCTCCCACGAGGTGCGGACCTCGGGATCCCACGCGCAGGGCTCGGCCGAGGTGCAGCCGGCGCCCGCGAACGGGGTGAACGGGAAGACGAAGCCGCCGCCGGTGCGGGTGACCTCCTCGGCCGGGGCGGCCTCGTCGTCGTCGTCGACGTCGGACCAGGCGCGCGAGAAGTCGCCGCTCAGGTTGGTGTCGGTCGCCGCGAGGCCGAAGTCCTCGAGGTCGACGGCCTCGGCGGCGCTCGCGCCCGGGTGATTCGGATAGACCTCCGCGTGGCGAGGCGTCCTTGACCAGGTTCTGGCGATAGAGGATCGCCCCGCTGTCGGCGTCCACGACGGCGTCGTAGAGCGCGTGCGAGTTGGCGCGATAGGTCACGTGGTAGGCGAGGCGGGCGCCGTTCGCGGTGCCGAACAGCACCAGCCGGGCGAAGTCCTTGCTCGCGAAGCGTGTGGTGTGGCGGGCGCCGCTCGGCCCTGAGGTGACGGCCACCGGGCGCCGGACGCCGACGTTCGCCTGCAGCCGCTCGAAGGCGTCGGCGCCGGAGAGCGCCGGCTCGATCGAGTCGACCGCGAGCCCGGGGCGCGGCGCGCCGGACACGGAGACCACGCGGCCGTAGCGGTCGATGGCGACCCGCAGGTCGTTGTCGAATGCCGGGATGCCCCGGTAGAGCTGGCGGTAGTGCACGAGCGTGAGCCCGCGCGCGGTGCTCGCCTGCCGGTAGAGCGAGAGGCCGTCGACGTCGGCCTGGCTGAGCCCGAGCGCGACGCGGTTGGCGTCGATGAAGTCGCGCGCGATCGTGGTCCTGGCGCCGGCGCGCGAGCCGGTCAGCGCGCCGTCGGTGCGCAGCAGCTGGCGCGGCGTGCCGGTGAGCGGGTCGACCGACAGCACGGCTCGCGAGCCGAGGCGGCGCAGCAGCGCGCCGCGTGCGGCGCTGGTGGCCACGCTCGGGCGGGCCGCCGCGACGGTGTTGCCCGTCCTGGCAGCGCGCTCACGGACCGCGGTGCGCGAGTCCAGGAACGGCTTGGCGGCGGTCGGCGACGAAACGCGTGGACCGACGGCGGACGCGGTCGCAGGCAGCGCGAGCAGTGCGCAGCCGACGACCGCTGCAGCCACCCTGCAGCGGCGATCTCTCATTTTGAAGCCCCCCTGAGCAACGACGTTGCGCGGCAACGTACGCGTTGGGCGGCGTCGCCGCAACTCGTTGATCACGGAACGCTCATGGGCGGTCCCGGGCTCGAACCGGGGACCTCCTGCTTGTAAGGCAGGCGCTCTGACCAACTGAGCTAACCGCCCGGGCGGACGTTGATCGTAGTCGGGTGTGGCGAACGGCCTCCGCGGTGACGCCGCGCCCGGTCCCGACGATCATCCCGCTCCCGTAGGTCCCTCGCTGCCATCATGCCGGGCATGGACCTGTCCGTCGCCTGGCGCGCCGCGCTGCTGCAGGGGCTCGCGGTCGCGGTGATCGCGGTGATCCTCGGCGCCGCGCTCGACGAGGACTTCTTCCGCTCCTGGGGCTGGCTCGCCGGGCCCGGCGTGTGGGCCGTGTGCGCGCTCGGCGTCGCCGCCCTGCTGCGGCTGCCGCCGCTGCCGGTGCTCGTGGGCGCTGCCCTGTCCGGGCTGCCGAGCCTGGCCGCCGTGCTCGTCGACGTGCACTGGGCCGGGACGCCGCTCTCGCTGATCCTGTTCGGCGCCTGGTGCGGGTGGATCGCCACCCCGCGCCGGCGGGCGGTGACGGCCTGATGGATCTCGGGCTCTCGGGGCGCGTCGCGCTCGTCACCGGTGGGTCGAAGGGCATCGGCCGCGCGGTCGCCGCCGGCCTGGTCGCGGAGGGGGCGAAGGTCGCCATCGCCTCGCGCTCGGAGGAGCGGATCTCCGAGGCCGCCTCGGAGATCGGCGCCACCGGCTACGTGTTCGACTCCGACGACCTCGACGCGGTCCCGGCGCTGCTCGACCGCGTGACCTCCGACCTCGGGCCGGTCGACGTCTACATCGCCAACACCGGCGGGCCGCCCGGCGGCGACGACCCGCTCGGCTTCACGCGCGAGCAGTGGGAGGCGGCGCACCGCTCGCTCGTGCTCTCGCCGATGGCGTTCCTCGACCGGCTCCTGCCCGAGATGGGCTCCCGCGGCTGGGGGCGGGTGGTCGCCATCGGCTCGATGGCGGTGAGCGAGCCGATCGACGCCCTCCAGCTCTCCAACTCCCACCGCCCCGGGCTGGTCGCGGGCTTCAAGGTCCTCGCTCGCCGGTTCGCCGCCGACGGCGTGACCCTCAACTTCGTGCATCCGGGCCGGATCGCCACCGACCGCGTGATCGGCACCTCCGGCTCCCTGGAGGCGGCGCAGGAGGCGGCGCGCAAGACCGTCCCGGCGGGCCGCCTCGGCACGCCTGAGGAGCTCGCCGCCGCGGTCGTCTTCCTCTGCTCGGAGCCGGCGTCCTACATCACCGGCACCAGCCTGCTGGTCGACGGCGGCGCCACGCGCAGCGTCAGCTAGTCAGCCCACCAGTCGCGCCGGCCCTCGACGTCCTCGCGCTGGCCGTCGCCGAGGCTGGGCGCGCCGATGACGAGGATCTCGAGGCCCTCCGGCCCGGCCTCGTAGCCTCGCCACGTACCGGGCGGGACGCGCACCGCGTCCCATTCCTTGAGCTCGACGATCTCGTCGTCGACCTTCATCCGCCCGCTCCCGCGCACCACCACGTACACCTCTTCTTGCGTCTTGTGCGTGTGGCCGTACGGAAAGCGATAGCCGGGCGGGACGCGCTGGTAGGTCAGGCCGGATCTCTCGAGCCCGAGCGCCTTGGTCGCCGCGCGGAACTCGAGGTCCGGCGGGCCGTCGAAGTTGGAGCCGAGGTCCTCCAGATCGTCCTTGAAGTTCCTGTGCGTGAACGGCACGGCGCAGATCCTATGGCAAGTACCCCCAGGGGGAATCGAACCCCCGCTACGGCCGTGAAAGGGCCGCGTGCTAACCGCTACACCATGGGGGCGGGGAGGCCCGCAAGTCTAGTCCGCGCGCGGCGGCGCTCAGCTCTGGGGCGACTCGTCCGGCCAGTGGCCGTGCTCGTCGAAGTACCGCCGCGCCGCCTCGTCCTTCTCGCGGTCGTCGCGGCCGGTCGTGATGAAGTACGCGATGCCGCCGACCACGACGATCGCGCCGAGCAGGGCGATGATGGACCAGATCGTTTCAGCCATGGCATGCCGCCGGCAGGGCTCGAACCTGCGCACTGCCGATTGAAAGTCGGCTGCTCTGCCAACTGAGCTACGGCGGCTCGCCGGAGACTGTACCCCCGACCTCGCGACGGCCGAGGATCCGCGTGGGGTAGGTCTCTACCCCACAATCCGGAGGAGTTCGGTTTGCCCTCTGGTGGGATGGTCTCAGCGGTCTAAGCTGGCCCGTGTGAGCGCTCGGGGAGAGCGCCGGGTCGCTCCCGGACGACGCCGGCGCCGGACGCCGGAGGTGGCGGAACGCGAGATCGTGGACGCCGCGGAGGCGCTGCTGCGCGAGCGGCCGTACCGGGAGCTGACGGTCGACGATCTGATGCGGCGGACCGGGCTGTCCCGACCGTCCTTCTACGTGTACTTCCGGGACCGCCATGACCTGGTGCTGCGGGTCGTGGAGCGGATCGGCGCGGAGCTGTTCGAGATGTCCGAGCGGTGGTACTCGGGCACGGGCGAGGGGCGGGAGCTGATCCAGGAGGCGATCGACGGGGTGGTCGGGGTGTTCGCCGCGCACGGGCCGGAGCTGCGCGCGCTCGCCGACGCGGCGGTCGAGGACCCGCGGGTGGAGAAGGCCTACGGCGAGCTGATCGAGCGCTTCGTGGACGCGACGGCGCGCCACATCGAGACGGAGATGGCCGCCGGCCGGGTGCTGCCGCTCGACGCGCGCGAGACGGCGACGGCGCTGACGTGGATGATGGAGCGCTACCTGCAGCTCAAGCTGGGCCGCACGCCGGAGACGCCTGTCGAGCCGCTGTCGGATGCGCTGAGCACGATCTGGACGCGCGTGCTCTACGGGCCGGCGCCGACCTCGTAGTCGCGCTCAGTCGAGCTCGTTGGCGAGCCAGACGCCGGCGGCGGTCGCGCCGCCGGCAAGCAGCGCGGTGCCGATCGCCGAGGAGGGCTTCAGGCTCTTGCGGTGCCGGAGCACGCCGACGAGGTCCGCGAGGTCGCCCACCGCGGCGGCGAGCACCCACGCGCGCGGGTCGCGGCCCCGGCCGCCGAGCGCCCACACCGTCCCGGCGCCCAGCGCCAGGTCTCGCGCGCCCAGCGAGGCCACCGCGAGCTGACCGCCCGGCTCCTCCGCCGGCTCGCCGAGCCAGGCGACGCCGGTGGCGCGGGGCAGCGCGAGCAGACCGGCACCGAAGGCGATGCGGCCGATGCCGAGTGCGCGGGCGACGGCCACGTGGTCCATGCGTCAGTGTCGGAAGTGCCGGCGGTGGGTGAAGACCATCGAGATGCCGGCGGCGTCGGCGGCCTCCACCACCTCGTGGTCTCGCTTGGAGCCGCCCGGCTGGATGATCGCCGTCACGCCCGCGTCGACGGCCAGCTGCGGCCCGTCGGAGAACGGGAAGAACGCGTCCGACGCGAGCGCGCCGCCGGTCAGGTCGGTCTCCGTGGCGGCCGCCTTCTCGATCGCGATCCGGACCGAGTCCACGCGGCTCATCTGCCCCGCGCCGATGCCGACCGACGCGAGGTCGCGCGCGAGCACGATCGCGTTGGAGCGCACGTGCTTGCAGACCTTCCAGGCGAACAGCATCTCGCCCCACTCGCGCTCGGACGGCTTGCGCTCGGTGACGACCTCCATCTCCGTGCGGTCCTCGAGGTCCATGTCGCGGTCCTGTACGAGGACGCCGCCGAGCACGCGCTTGATGTCGCGCTCGGAGATGTTCATGCGCCGGCGCTCCCCGTCCTCGAGGATCCGCAGGTTCGCCTTGGCGGACAGGATCTCGACCGCCTCGTCGGTGTAGCGGGGCGCGATCAGCACCTCGATGAACTGGTTCGACAGCGCCCGCGCCAGCTCGGCGTCGACCGCGCGGTTGAGGCAGATGACTCCGCCGAACGCCGACAGCGGGTCGCACGCGAAGGCGCGCTGGTAGGCCTCCAACGCCGAGCCGCCGACCGCCGTCCCGCACGGGTTGTTGTGCTTGATGATCGCGCACGCCGGGAGCTCGAACTCGCCGACGAGCAGCCGCCCGGCGTTGAGGTCCAGCACGTTGTTGAACGACAGCTCCTTGCCGTTGAGCTGGCGGACCATCGACAGCACGTCCATGCGCGCGCCGACCTGCCGGTAGTAGGCGGCGCGCTGGTGCGGGTTCTCGCCGTAGGCGAGGTCCGTGACCTTCTCGTAGGCCGACAGCATCATCGGCGGGAAGTCGTCGTGCTTCTCGACGAACCAGCGCGCGATCGCGGTGTCGTAGCGGGCGGTGTAGTTGAACGCCTCGACCGCCAGGCTCTCGCGGGTGGCCAGCGAGAGCTTGCCGTCGGACTCGCCGATCTCCTGCAGGATCGCGTCGTAGCTGGCGGGCGAGGTCACGACCGCCGAGAACCCGAAGTTCTTCGCCGCGGCGCGGATCATCGTCGGGCCGCCGATGTCGATGTTCTCGATCACCTCGTGCTCGGTGACGCCGCGGCGGGCGGCCGTGGCCTCGAACGGATACAGGTTCACGCACACGAGGTCCACGAACTGGACGTCCTGCTCCTCGGCGGCGGCCATGTGGTCCGGGTCGTCGCGCAGCGCGAGCAGGCCCGCGTAGAGGCGCGGGTGGAGGGTCTTGACGCGCCCGCCCATGATCTCCGGGAAGCCCGTGAACTCCTCGATCGGGCGGACCTCGAGCCCTGCGTCCTGCAGCGCCGACGCGGTGCCGCCGGTCGAGACCAGCTCCACGCCCAACTCGGCCAGCCCGCGCGCGAAGTCCACGATGCCGGTCTTGTCGGAGACCGACAGGACCGCGCGGGCGATGCGCACCTCGCCCGGCTGCGTCACGCCTTGCTCCCCATCGAGGCCGGACGATACGTGAGGCCGAGCGCTCACGTCGCCACGAGCACGCGCCGGGGGTGGCCGGGGTCCAGGCGGACGGCGTCGCGGGCGATCAGGCCCACCGCCTCGCACAGCAGGTCGTGCTCGATCGGGCGCAGCGCGGCGCGCACCTCCTCGGGCTCCGTGGCCGCCGGGAGCTCCACGGCGCGCTGGGCGATGATGCGGCCGGTGTCGACACCCTCGTCGACGAAGTGGACGGTCACGCCGAACACCTTCACCCCGTAGTCCAGCGCCTGCTCGACCGCCCGGATGCCCGGGAACGCCGGCAGCAGCGCGGGGTGCACGTTGACCACGCGGGCCTCGAAGCGGTGCAGGAACGCGGGGTCCAGCAGCTGCATGTAGCCGGCGAGCACGACCAGGTCCACGCCGCGCTGCTCCAGCCAGTCGCCCATCGCGGCGTCGCGCGCCGGGCGGTCGGCGTACTCGCCGCGCGCGAACACCGCCGTCTCGACACCGGCCATCGCGCCGCGCTCGAGCGCCTGCGCGTCCGGCTTGTCGGAGCCAACCGCGACCACCTCGACCCCACCGTGGCCGTGGACGCGGTCCAGGATCGCCTGCAGGTTGGTGCCGGCCCCCGAGGCGAGGACCCCGACCCGGCACCCCGGGCTCACTACGCCACCTCGAGCTTCGGGAAGCGACCGCCGGTGGAGCGCAGGGTGCCGGCGGTCAGCAGCGCGTCGACCCGCTCGAGCACGGCTTCGGCCCGCAGGTGCGAGTACGCGCCGTAGTGCGGCAGGCCGTCGTAGGAGTACTTGGCGACGACCTTCGAGCGCCCGCCGCGGAGCACCTCGACCGCGCGCGTGCGGCCGACCTCGGGCTGGGCGGCGGCCACCGTCTCCAGGATCGCGTCGTCGAGCTCGCCGATGTCGCCCTGCGCGACCGGCCGCTGCGCGAGCTGCGACTTGCCGCGGACGGCCTTCGGCGCCGCGACCGGCGGGGTCGGCGCGATCGCGGGATCGCAGACGTCGCAGCACGGGCCGGTGGGCGACGGCGTCGAGTAGTCGCCGAAGTGGCGCAGGATGCCGACGCGGCGACACTGCGAGCCCTCGACCCACGCCCACACCGCGCGGTACTGGCGCCAGCGCGCCTTCGTGCCCTCCTGGGCCGCGGTGCGGCAGCGCGCCAGTGCGCGCGCGTCCCACTCGCCGACGAGGCGGCCGGCCACGCGGTCCGGCGCCGAGGGCGACGGCTGCACGATGCCGATCCGCGCGAGGTAGCCGACGATCGAGCGCACCTTCTCGTCCTCGCCCAGCGAGCCGAGCGGCAGGTCGTAGCGGCCCCCTTCCGCGGAGCGCACGATCGCCCGCGCGACGCCCTTCAGCGCGTCGTCGTCCACCGACGAGCGCTCGATGAAGAAGACGTGCAGGCCCTTGTCGCGGCTGGTGGCGAACAGCAGGCAGCGTGCCGGGGCGCCGTCGCGCCCGGCGCGGCCGGCCTCCTGGTAGTAGGCCTCGACCGAGCTCGGGACGCTCTCGTGGCAGACCGTCCGCACGTCCGCCTTGTCGACGCCCATGCCGAACGCGTTGGTGGCCACCACGACCGGGACCTCGCCGCTCATGAAGCGGCGCTGGGCCGTTGCGCGCTCTTCGCGCGGCAGCCCCGCGTGGTAGGCGATCGCCTCCACGCCCAGCTCCGAGCCGAGGCGGAGGGCCAGTCGATCGCTCTCCGCCCGCGTGCCCGCGTAGACGATGGCGGGGAGCGCGCCCTCCTCCTTCAGCGCGGTGCCGATGCCGCGGTGGACGGCCTCCTTGGTCGGGCACGGGACGACGGCGAACGACAGGTTCGGCCGGTCGAACCCGGTGGCGACCCGCACCGGCTCGCGCAGCCCGAGCCGCGTGACGATGTCGGCCGCGACCTGCTGCGTGGCCGTCGCGGTCGACGCCGCGATCGCCTTCGCGCCGAGCCAGCGCGCCGCGTCGGCGAGCCGGAAGTAGTCCGGCCGGAAGTCGTGCCCCCACTGGGACACGCAGTGCGCCTCGTCGACCACGAAGAGGCCGATGTCGGCCTTCCGGATGCGCTCGAGGAAGCCGGGCGAGGCGAACCGCTCCGGCGCGACGTAGAGCAGGCGCACGTGGCCGGCCACCGCGCGCTCGACCGCCCGGCGGTTGGTCGCCGTGTCCTGCTGGGCGTTGACGAGCGCGACGCGGCCGGGCGCGACGCGCTCCAGCGCCTCCACCTGGTCCTGCATCAGCGACACCAGCGGCGACACGACGAGCGTCAGGTCAGTGCGCATCAGCGCCGGCAGCTGGTAGCAGAGCGACTTGCCCGAGCCGGTCGGCATGACGACCAGGACATCGCGCCCGGCGAGCCCCGCCTCCACCGCCTCGCGCTGCCCGGGGCGGAACGACTCGAAGCCGAACAGCTCGCGCAGCGCGCCGTCCACATCGGTGGCGCGGGCCACCGGCTCGGGCGGCGGCGGGCCTAGACCGGGGAGGGCGACGTTCTCCAGATCGAGCGACATCGGACCGGCGACCATATCGCCGCCTCCGGCGGTATCCGGGGCCCTGCGGAGAGTTGCCGCAAAGCGCGCGTGAATCGTTACGCGGGGCTAGGCGCGAACGAGCGGAAGCGCGTGCTCGAACGCGTCCTTGGCCTGCGCCGCGGCGGTGCCGGCCAGGGGGTAGTCGCCCGAGAAGCAGGCGTCGCAGTGGGTGTCGCGGGAGCCGGAGATGGCCTCGTAGACCCCGGCCAGCGACAGGTAGGCCAGCGAGTCGCAGCCCAGCTCGGCGGCGATCTCGTCCACGGTGCGGCCGTGGGCGATCATCTCCTCGCGCGTCGACATGTCGACGCCGTAGTGGCAGGGGTTGCGGATCGGCGGCGCGGAGATCCGCATGTGCACCTCCGACGCACCCGCGTCGCGCAGCATCTGCACGATCTGCCGTGTGGTGTTGCCGCGCACGATCGAGTCGTCGACGACCACGAGCCTCTGGCCCGCGACCACCTCGGGGAGCGGGTTGAACTTCATCCGCAGGCCGTGCTTGCGCAGCTCCTGGCCGGGCTGGATGAACGTGCGCGCGACGTAGCGGTTCTTGACGAAGCCGTCGTCCTGCGGGATCCCGGACTCGCGGGCGTAGCCGCGGGCGGCCGGGCCGCCCGAGTCCGGCACCGCGATCACGAGGTCGGCGTCGACCGGAGCCTCACGGGCCAGCGCCTCGCCCATACGCCGGCGCGCGACCTGCAGCACCTGGCCGCCGAGCCGCGAGTCGGGCCGCGCGAAGTAGATGTGCTCGAACACGCACAGCGCGTGGCGGTCCGACTGCGCGCCCTGGCGCACCTGCAGCCCGCCGTCGGTCAGCGACACGATCTCGCCCGGCTGGACGTCGCGCAGGAACTTGGCGCCGATGATGTCGAACGCGCAGGTCTCCGAGGCCACGCAGTAGCGGTCGCCGAGCATGCCGAGCGACAGCGGCCGCAGGCCGGCCGGGTCGCGGAACGCGACCACGCGGTCCTTGGTCATCACGACCGTCGAGTAGGCACCCTCGATGCGGCCCATGACGTCGGCCACCGCGTCCTCGATGGTGTCGGCCTCGTGCGTCGAGAGGAGGGCGGCGAGCACCTCGGAGTCCGACGTCGAGCGGAAGCCGACGCCGGCCGACCGCAGCTCGCCGTGCAGCTCGACCGCGTTGATCAGGTTGCCGTTGTGGCCGAGCGCGAGCTCGCGCTTGTCGGCGCGCCAGACCGGCTGCGAGTTCTCCCACGAGTTGGCGCCCGTGGTCGAGTAGCGGACGTGGCCGACCGCCATGTCGCCCTGCAGCGCGCGGAGCTTCTGCTCGTCGAACACCTGGTTGACGAGCCCCTGGTCGCGCATGGCCATGATGTGGCCGCCCTGGGAGACGGCGATGCCGGCCGACTCCTGGCCGCGATGCTGGAGCGCGTATAGCGAGAAGTACGCGAGGCGGGCGACCTCGTGCTCCGGTGCGTAGATGCCGAACACGCCGCACTCGTCGCGCGGCCCGTCGCGGGCGTCGAGGGTGACGTTCTCGTGCACGACCTGACTCGCAGGCTAGCAACGGGACCGGCGGGGCCCGCGCCGCCGGGGCGAAGGCGCCGAGCGGGAGTGCGCCTCCCCGTCGGCGGCCTCGGGAGTACGCTGACTCGCATGTCCGTGAACGCACCCGTCCAGATCGACCGCCAGCGCATCCGAGAGCTGATCGAACGCGAGGAGAAGCGCCTCAACGAGGCCACGACCGGCTCCGAGGCGATGTTCAAGCGCGCCCACGAGGTGCTCTCGGGCGGCGTCGCCTCCTCCTACCAGCTGCGCGACCCCTGGCCGATCTACCTCGAGCGCGGCGTCGGCCCGCGCGTATGGGACGTCGACGACAACGAGTACTACGACTTCCACAACGGCTTCGGCTCGATGGTCCAGGGCCACGCCCACCCGGCGATCGGCACCGCGCTGCAGGAGCGCTACGCGGCCGGCACGCACTTCGCCGCCCCGACCGAGGACGCGGTCGTCGTCGCCGAGGAGCTGCAGCGCCGCTGGGGTCTGAGCCGCTGGCGCTACACGAACTCCGGCTCGGAGTCCACGATGGACGCCATCCGGATCGCGCGCGCCTACTCGGGCCGCGACACCGTGATGAAGATCTTCGGCTCCTACCACGGCCACCACGACACGGTGATGGTCTCGATCGGCGTCGAGTACGACAAGATCGGCGACCGCGACAACCTCGAGTCGCTGGCCTACGGCGCCGGCATCCCGCAGGCCGTCGTGGACATGACGATCGCGGTCCCGTTCAACGACGCCGGCGCCATGGAGCGCCGCATCGAGCGCCTCACCGCGGAGGGCCGCAAGCCCGCCTGCGTGATCATGGAGGCGGCGATGATGAACCTCGGGATCGTGCTTCCCGAGCCCGGCTACCTGGAGCAGGTCCGCGAGATCTGCACCAAGCACGAGATCGTCCTGATCTTCGACGAGGTCAAGACCGGCCTGTGCATCTCGGCGGGCGGCGCCACGGAGCGCTTCGGCGTGATGCCGGACATGGTCACGCTCGCCAAGGCGCTCGGCGGCGGCGTGCCGACCGGCGCGATCGGCGGCAACGACGAGGTCATGAGCGTCGTGGAGGACGGCTCGGTCTTCCAGGTCGGCACGTTCAACGGCAACCCGCTGGGCATGGCCGCGACGCGCGCGAACCTGCTCGAGGTCCTCACGCCCGACGCCTACGCGCACCTGGACGCCCTCAACGACCGCATCCTCGCGGGCTGCGAGGAGGTCATCCGCACGCACAACCTGCCCGGCTACGCCGTCGGCACCGGCGCCAAGGGCTGCGTGACGTTCTCGACCGCGCCGATCGTCGACTACGAGTCGTTCAAGGCCAACCAGGACGCCGACCTCTCCGAGCTCGCCTGGCTGTTCAACATGAACCGCGGGATCTTCATGACCCCGGGGCGCGAGGAGGAGTGGACCCTCTCGGTCACGCACGACGAGGCGTCGATCGACACCTACGTGGCCGTCTTCGAGGAGATGGCCGCCGAGCTGACGCGCTGAGGAAAGCCGTTGGGCCGCACCGTCGTGTGACGGCGCGGCCCGTAACCGGCTAGGTCGGAGGAGCCTCCGGCGAGGTGGTCGCCTCGCCGGACTTCTCTTCCGCCGCCGCGAGCTTGCGCGCGTCCTTCCGCGCCTGCTTCATGAGGCGCTTCTCGCGCAGCGAGTTCTCGCGGTTGATCTTGGCCATAGTCGTCCGCTTCTTAGAGCTGGACGCCATAGGCTCTAGACCGGTGTGACGTTGGTGGCGTTCGGGCCCTTCGGACCCTGCTCGGCGTCATAGCTCACCTTGGCGCCTTCGGCGAGCGACTTGAAGCCGCTGCCGGCGATGCCGGTGTGGTGCACGAACAGGTCCTTGCCCTGGTCGTCGGGCGTGATGAAGCCGAAGCCCTTGTCGTCGCTGAACCACTTAACGGTTCCGGTTGCCATGTGGCAGTCCCTCCCGGGAGATATGTGCTGGCGATACGTGGGAGGTGCTGTGAAGGCAACTACTACGAAACGCGGGCACTACTTGACCGAGCACTCCGCTCGGCTTGACCCGATAGATACTACCGGAGAAGGTCGGCGAGCCCAAAGGCGTGCGCCCGCGAGAGGTCGCCGAGCGGCACGTCGAGCGCGCCCTCGACGCGCAGCGCGCCGCCGCCCACCGTGCCCAGGATCCGCGCGGCGCCGCCGAATCGCGCCAGCGCCTCGCGCGGGCCGGAGACGACGAAGGCGCCCGGGCCCTCATCGAACAGCGGGAGCCCTTCGAGGTCGACCGAGGCGCCGATGCCGCCCGCCAGGCAGCACTCGGCCAGCGCCACCGCGAGCCCGCCCTCTGCGACGTCGTGCGCCGAGCGCAGCGCGCCGGAGCGGACGCCCTGGCGGATCGCGGCGTGCAGCGCGCGCAGCTCTCCGAGGTCGGCGTGCGGCAGCTCGCCGGCGAGCTCCTCGCCGTGCAGCTTGGCCAGCTCCGAGCCGGCGCGGGCCGGGGCCCAGCCGGCGGCGATCAGCGCCACCGAGTCGCCCTCCTGCGCGAAGCCGAGGCGGCCGGAGCGCGCCGGGTCGGGCAGCTCGCCGACCATGCCGACGACCGGCGTCGGGTAGATCGGGCCTCCGCCGCCCTCGTTGTAGAGCGAGACGTTGCCACCCACGACCGGCACGCCGAGCGCGCGGCACGCGTCGCCCAGCCCGGCGACCGCCCGCGTGAGCTGCCAGGCGATGTGCGGCTTCTCCGGGTTGCCGAAGTTCAGGCAGTTGGTCAGGCCCAGCGGCTCGGCGCCGGTGCAGGCGAGGTTGGCCGAGCACTCGAGCACGGCCTCGACGGCGCCGCGGTAGGGGTCGACCGCCACGCGGCGCCCGTTGCCGTCGATCGAGACGGCGATGGCGGAGCCGCTGTCGAGCATCAGCACGGCGGCGTCGGCCGCCTCGGGGCGGCGGACGGTGCGAGAGCCGACGATGCAGTCGTACTGCTCGAACGCCCACTTGCGCGAGGCGAGGTTGGCGCTGCCCAGCAGCGCCAGCAGCGACTCGCCGGCCGACAGCCCATCGTCGAGGACGCGCGGCGGCGGCGGGTAGATCGGGTTGGCGGGCGCGGCCGGCTCGAGGTCGTAGGCCGGGCACTCGTCGACCAGCGCGGAGACCGGCAGGTCGCCGACCACGTCGTCGCCGTCGAACACGCGCAGCCGGTCGGAGTCGGTGACCTCGCCGATGGCGGTCGCGTTGACCTCCCACTTGTCGCACACCGCGAGCACCTCGGCCACGCGGTCGGGCTCGACGACGCAGAGCATCCGCTCCTGCGACTCGGAGATCATGATCTCGAAGGGCTCCATGTCGGCCTCGCGCAGCGGCACCTGGCGCACGTCGAGGTCCAGGCCCACGCCGCCCTTGGCGGCCATCTCGGCCGACGAGGAGGTCAGCCCCGCGGCGCCGAGGTCCTGCAGCGCCACCAGCAGCCCCTGGTCGAGCAGCTCCAGCGAGCACTCGAGCAGCTTCTTCTCCTCGAACGGGTCGCCGATCTGCACGGTCGGGCGCTTGTCGGCGTCCGCGTCGCCCAGCTCGGCACTCGCCAGCACCGACGCGCCACCGATCCCGTCGCGCCCCGTGCGCGCGCCGAACAGCACGACGATGTTGCCGACGCCCGCGGCCGCGCTCTTGATCAGCTTGTCGGCGTCGATCAGCCCGACGCACATGGCGTTGACGAGGCAGTTCTGCTCGTACGGGCCCTCGAAGTACAGCTCGCCGCCCACCGTCGCGACGCCGATCGAGTTGCCGTAGTGGCCGATCCCCGCCACCGCCTGCTCGAGCAGGTAGCGCGAGCGCGGCGAGGTCGACACCTCGCCGAAGCGCAGCGAGTCCAGGATCGCGATCGGGCGCGCGCCGATCGCGAACACGTCGCGCAGGATCCCGCCGACGCCGGTGGCGGCGCCCTGGAAGGGCTCGACAGCGCTCGGGTGGTTGTGCGACTCGACCTTGAAGGCGCACGCCATCCCGTCGCCGACCGCGACGGCGCCGGCGTTCTCGCCCGGGCCGAGGATCAGCTTGCCGCCCTCGACCGGCAGCGTCTTGAGCAGCCGCCGGGAGTGCTTGTAGCCGCAGTGCTCGGACCACATCAGCGAGAAGACGGCCAGCTCGACCTGGTTGGGCTCGCGCCCCATCTTCTCCACGATCAGCTCGTACTCGTGATCGGTGAGGCCCAGCTCCCGGTGGCGTGCCATCACGCTCACGCCGCCGCCCCTATGAGCTTCAGGCCGTCCACGCTGCCCGTCAGCACGTCGACGGCGTGCTCCGGGTGCGGCATCAGGCCGAGCACGTTCCCGGCCGCGTTGCACACGCCCGCGATGTCGCGGGCCGAGCCGTTGAAGTTCTCACCGGCTGCGTAGCGGAGCACGATCTGGTCGTTGGCCTCCAGCTCGTCGAGCACCGGGTCGGGCGCGTAGTAGCGGCCCGTCGTGTGCTTGGCCGGGATCGACAGCCGGTCGCCCACCTCGCACGCCCGCGTCCACGGGATCGAGGCGTTGACGACCTCCAGGTCCACCTGGCGGCAGACGAAGCGCAGCGACGTGTTGGGCAGCAGCGCACCCGGGAGCAGCGCGGCCTCGCACAGCACCTGGAAGCCGTTGCAGATCCCGAGCACGAGCCCGCCGTGGCGGGCGAAGCGCTCGACCTCGACCATGATCGGCGCGAACCGCGCGATCGCGCCGACGCGCAGGTAGTCGCCGTAGGAGAAGCCGCCGGGGACGATCACCGCGTCGACGTCCTGCAGGTCGGTGTCCTGGTGCCACAGGATCACGGCCTCCCCGACCCGCTGGGCGGCGAGCATCGCGTCGACGTCGTCGCAGGAGCCTGGAAAGCGGACGACGCCGAACTTCACGAGACGATCTCGTAATCCTCGATCAACGGGTTCGCCAGCAGCCGCTCGCACATCTCCGGCAGGCGGTCCGGGTCCTCGACGTCCAGCTCCACCAGGCGCCCCACGTGGACGTGCGAGACGCCGCCGAAGCCGAGCGCCGGCAGCGCGCGCTCGACGGCCTGGCCCTGCGGGTCCAGGATGCCGGCCTTGGGGCGGATCAGGACCCGCGCTCTCACGAGGTGCGCTCGATCCAGGCGGAGAACGGCTCGCCGGACAGGCGCTCGTACGCGGTCACGTAGCGCTCGCGCGTCGCGGCCACCACGTCGTCGGGGATCGGCGGCGCCGGCGGCGTCTTGTCCCAGCCGGTGCCGGCCGCCCAGTCGCGCACGTACTGCTTGTCGAACGACGGCTGGCCCTTGCCCGGCTCGTACTGGTCGGCCGGCCAGAAGCGTGAGGAGTCCGGCGTGCACACCTCGTCGCCGAGCGTCAGCACGCCGCCGGAGTCCAGCCCGAACTCGAACTTGGTGTCGGCCAGTATGACCCCGCGCTCCAGCGCGTAGGCGGCGACGGCCTTGTAGACGGCCAGCGTCGTGTCGCGCAGCTTCTCGGCCAGCTCGCGCGAGCCGGCCAGCTCCACCGTGGCCTCGAAGTCGATCGCCTCGTCGTGGCCCTCGTCGGCCTTCGTCGAGGGCGTGTAGATCGGCTCGGGCAGGCGGTCGGACTCGCGCAGCCCCTCGGGCAGCTCGATGCCGGAGACCTTCCCGGTGGCCTTGTAGTCCTTCCAGCCGGAGCCGGAGATGTAGCCGCGCACGACGCACTCCACTGGGAGCATGTTCAGCTTCTTGGCGCGCAGCGCACGGCCGCGATGCTCGGCCGGGACGCCGTCCGTGTAGGAGATGACGTGGTTGGCGACGATGTCCTTCGTCAGGTCGAACCACAGGGCCGAGAGGCCCGTCAGGACCTTGCCCTTGTCAGGGATCTCGGTCGGGTGGACGACGTCGTAGGTGGAGATGCGGTCCGAGGCGACCATGAGGAGGTCGCCATCCAGCTCGTAGAGCTCCCGGACCTTGCCGCGGGCGAGGAGGGTGGTCACCCGCCTGAGGCTAGCTCAGGCCCCGGATCGCAGATCAGAGTTCGTACGGAAAGTCCGTCAACGTCTCGCAGCCGTCCTCGGTGACGACGACGAGATCCTCGAGGCGGACGCCTCCGAAGCCCTGGCGGTAGCACCCCGGCTCGAGCGTGATGACGTCCCCCGCGCGCAGCCGGTCGGGCGCGCGGCCGAGCCCCGGGCGCTCGTGGATGTCCAGCCCGACGCCGTGGCCGAGCCCGTGGAAGAAGCCCTCGTGGAGCTGGCTGCCCGGCTCCTTGTTGAGCTGCGTGGGGAGCCCGGCCTCGTCGTAGGGCGAGCACGAGACGGCGAAGATCTCCTCGCAGTCGGCGCCCGCGCGGACCATCGGGTAGATCCGGCGCAGGGACTCGCGGGTCAGCTCCCAGTAGCGGGCGATCTCCTCGTCGGGCTCGCCGCCGCCGGCGATGAACGTGCGCGTCATGTCCGCCCAGCAGCGCGACTCCTTGTCGCGCGGCCAGATGTCGACCACGACCGCCTCGCCGGCCCGCAGCTCGCCCGCGCCGGAGTCGTGCCCGGTGGCGCCCTGCGCCCCGCCCGCGACGATCACGTCGTCGGGCAGCTCGCAGCCGTGCTCCTCGCTGACCGCCTGCATGGCGGCGCGTACGGCCTCGGCGGTCGTGCCGCCGGCGCGGATCATGTCCGCGGCGACCGCCATCGAGGCGTCGGCGGCCCGCTGGGCGCGGCGGATGCCGTCGAGCTGCGCGCCCGTCTTGCTCCTGCGGCGGTCCACGAAGTGCTCGGCGTCCGGGATCAGCTCGATGCCGCCGGCGCGGAGGTGGTCGGCCACGGCGAGCGGGAAGGTCGGCGGCACGAGGGCGCGCTCGACGCCCAGCTCGCGGCAGGCGCGCAGCGCGATCTCCTCGTCGACCGCGTCGCGGCTGAGGCCCTGGGAGATCAGCTCGTCCCGGCCCAGCGCGTAGGTGTCGAGGACCTCGATGCCCAGCGCGGTCACCTTGTCGGCGTCGAGCACGCTGACGGTCGCGGCGCGGCGGCCGCCGGCCTCGATGTAGGTGAACGGGTCCACGATCACCACGGGGATCGCGTGGAACAGGTCGGGCGAGGAGTCGGGCGCGGCGTGCATGACGACGGACGGCGCTGCAAGCTCGACCGGTCATACGGGAATCACCTCCAGTCGCTTCAGGACTTCTGGGACGTGGCGGATGTAGTGGCCGTAGTCGAACACGGCGTCCAGGTCGAGGTCGACGCCCTCGCGCTCGAGCAGCTCGCGCAGCGGCGTGCGCGTGTCCCACGCCTCCTGGGCCAGGCGCTGGACGATCCGGTAGGCGTCGTCGCGCTGCATGCCGCCGGAGACGAGCGCCAGCAGCACCCGCTGGGAGAACAGCGCGCCGCTCGTGATGTCCAGGTTGGCCGTCATCCGGTCCGCGTGGACGACCATGCCGCGCGCCACGCGCGTGGCGAGGTGCTGCATGTAGTCGAGCAGGATCGTCGCGTCGGGGAGGATCACCCGCTCGGCGCCGGAGTGCGAGATGTCGCGCTCGTGCCACAGGGCGACGTTCTCCAGCCCCGCCTGCGCGTAGCCGCGCAGCACACGCGCGAGGCCCGTGATGCGCTCGGTGGTGATCGGGTTGCGCTTGTGCGGCATCGCGCTGGAGCCCTTCTGCCCGGCGCGGAACGGCTCCTCGACCTCGCGGACCTCGGTGCGCTGGAGGTGGCGGATCTCGGTCGCGAAGCGCTCCAGGCCGGCGCCGGCCAGCGCGATCGCGCTCAGCAGCTCGGCGTGGCGGTCGCGCGGGACGACCTGCGTGGAGACCGGCTCGCCACGCAGGCCGAGCCCTTCGAGCACCCGGTGCTCGTAGTCGGGCCCAAGCGACGCGTACGTGCCGACCGCGCCGCTGATGGCGCCGGTGGCGGCCTGGTCGAAGGCCCGCTCGAGCCGGTCGGCGTTGCGGTGGGCCTCCATCGCGTAGCCGGCGAGCTTGAGCCCGAACGAGGTCGGCTCGGCGTGCACGCCGTGGGTGCGGCCGACGCACAGCGTGTCCGCATGCTCGCGCGCCCGCTCGGCCAGCACGGCCGCGAACCCCCGCGCGCCGCGGACCAGCGGCTCACCCGCGCGGCGCAGCTGCAGCGCGAGCGCGGTGTCGAGGACGTCGGAGGAGGTGAGCCCGAAGTGGATCCAGCGCCCCGCCTCACCGGCGGAGGCGGCCAGCACATCGACGAACGCGGCGACGTCGTGGTCGGTGACCGCCTCGCGCTCCTGGACGGCCTCGACGGTGAACGTGGCGCCCCGGATCGCCTCCAGGTCCGCCTCGGTGGGCCCGTCGAGCGCCGCGGCCGCGGCGACCTCGACGTCGCGCCAGGCCTGCATCTTGGCCTGGTCGGTCCACAGCTCGCCGAGCTCGGGTCGGGTGTAGCGCGCGATCACGGCGTCGCATCGTATTGACGTCCAGCCCGGTCAAGATCGTTCACCTTCGGCCGATTTCTGGAGACGTGGAGGCGCGCCAGATGACGCGATGGATTTCGTGACCCCGCGCGAGACCGCGCGGCGAGTCCTGCTGGTCGAGGACAGCGCCGGCGGAGCGCAGCTCATGCGCATCGCGTTCGGGGAGCGGATCCCGAACGCCGAGATCGAGGTCTTCGAGGACGGCGAGCGGGCGCTCGACGCCCTCAACGAGGGCCGGCTCGAGTGGGATCTCGTGCTGCTCGACCTCAACCTCCCCGGCGTGCTCGGGCACGAGGTGCTGGAGGCCATGCGCACCTCCGACGACGAGCGCTGGCGCCGGATGCCGATCGTGGTGCTCACGCACTCCTCGATCGAGGCCGACGTGAACCGCTCCTACGACCTCGGCGCGAACAGCCACATCGCCAAGCCGCACTCGCTGGACGCGCTGTTCGAGGTCGTCGACACCCTCGGCCGCTACTGGCTGAGCGTCGCCTCGCTGCCCAACTAGGCGTCGAGGATGCGTGCGGCGAGGACGGCCGCGTTGCGCGGGTTGTCCACGCCGACGCACGCCACAGGGACACCCGGCGGCATCTGGGCGATCGAGAGCAGCGCGTCCAGGCCGCCGGCGATCGACTTCGAGGACGTGAGCGGCACGCCGATGACCGGGAGCTGCGTGTGCGCGGCCACGACGCCGGGCAGCGCGGCCGAGAGGCCGGCGCCGGCGATGATCACGCGCAGGCCGCGCATCTTGGCGTTCTTGGCGTAGTCGGCCACCACGTCGGGGTCGCGGTGCGCGGACATCACGCGCACCTCGTGCCCGATGCCGAGCTTCTCGAGCTCCTTGGCGGCGGCGTCCATGGTCTCCATGTCGCTCTTGGAGCCCATGACGATCCCGACGCGCGGGGCGTTGACGTCGAGCTCGTCGAACTCGCCCTGGGTCTGGGGCTCGACGACAGTCTCTGCTGGCTGGCGCTCACTCATGCGGCTATGTCTCCCCGGAGCTGCATCCCGTCGAAGGCGATCACGGACGCGGCAGCATACGCGGCCTCCCGGGCGGCTGGGACGCCGTCGCCGAGCGCGGTGACGTTGAGGACCCGCCCGCCGGCGGTCACGATCGCGCCGCCGGCCTCGCCGGTGCCCGCGTGCGTGACCTCGATCCCCTCTGGGACGCGGTCCAGGCCCTCGATGACGTCGCCGCGCGAGGAGGAGGCCGGGTAGCCGCGGGAGGCGAGCACGACGGTGACGGCGGCGCGCGGGTCCCACTCGAGCGCGGCGCCGGCCAGGCCACCGGGCCGGGTGGCGCGCTGCAGCAGGTCGAGCAGGTCGCTGCGCAGCCGCGGGAGCACGACCTGGGTCTCCGGGTCGCCGAAGCGGACGTTGTACTCGAGCACCTTGAAGCCGTCGCCGGAGAGCATCAGGCCCGCGTAGAGGACGCCGTGGAAGGGCGTCCCGCGGCGCGCGAGCTCGTCCAGCACCGGCTGGTGGACCTCCGCGCGGACGCGATCCAGGAACGCGTCGTCGATCTCCGGCACGGGCGAGAACGCGCCCATCCCGCCCGTGTTCGGGCCGGTGTCGCCGTCGCCGATGCGCTTGTAGTCGCGCGCCGGGGAGAGCGGGAGCGCCGTCTCGCCGTCGCACAGCGCCAGCACGGAGAGCTCGTCGCCCTCCAGGAACTCCTCGACCACCACCGGGTGCTCGCCGAACTTGCGCTCGACCAGCATCGCCTCGAGCGCCTCGCGCGCCTCCTCCTCGCCGGCGGCGATCACCACGCCCTTGCCCGCCGCCAGCCCGTCGGCCTTGACCACGGCGGGGTAGGAGGCGATCGCCGCGAGCCCGTCCTCGACGGTCTCGACCACGCGATGGGCGGCGGTCGGCACCCCGGCGGCGTTCATGACCTCCTTGGAGAACGCCTTCGAGCCCTCCAGCCGCGCGGCGGCCGCAACGGGGCCGAAGCACGCCAGGCCGCGGGCGGCGCAGGCGTCCGCCAGTCCCGCCACCAGCGGCGCCTCCGGGCCGGCCACGACCAGCTCGACGCCCGGCCGCGGCCGCGGCCTCGGCGAGCCCGTCGACGTCCCCGGGCGCCGCCAGCACCTCCGCGTCGAGCGCGATCCCCGGGTTGCCGGGCGTGCACAGCAGCTCGGGCTCCTGCGGGGAGCGGGCGAGCGCGCGCACGATCGCGTGCTCGCGCCCGCCGGATCCGACGACGAGGACGCGCAACGAGCTAGAGCGACGCGATGAAGTCGTCGATCGGGATCGCGGTCAGCGTCTCGTAGTGCGAGGTGCCGCGGGAGCCGAGCTCGAGGGAGACGCGGGCCATCGTCTTCTCGTCGGGGGCCTCGACGATGTTGATGAAGTCGAAGTGCCCGAGCGTGGCCCACTGCGCCTTCACGGTCGCGCCGAGCTGCTCGACCTCCTTGTTGACCTCGCGGATGCGGGCGGGGTTGTTCTTGACCGTCTGCACGCCCTCGGGCGTGAGGGTCGAGAGCATGATGTAAGTGGGCATGGGCGGGTTGTATCGCTCCTTTGCCCCTCGTGCGGTGTTCTGGTGCTGACGTGAGACGAATCATCCTCATAGCGGTCGCGGCCGCCCTCCTCGCCCCACAGGCGGCGCAGGCGGTCACGCTCGCGCCGCTGAAGCCGTGCTACCGCTCGGTCGACTCCGCCACGCGCGAGAACGTCCACGTCGACGCCGGCGGGTTCACGCCCGGCACGGCGGTCGACGTGCTGATCGACGGCGCGCCGGTCGCCGAGGACGTCGTGGCCCTCTCCGACGGCAGGGTGGTGGGCGACGTCAGCGCGCCGTACCGGGCGAGCGGCGAGCGCGCGTTCACGCTCACGGTGACCGAGAGCGACCGGCCCGGCCAACACGCGTGTCGGCCGTCAGCCGCGTGACGGCGCTCGCCATGCGCCTCAAGCCGCGCAAGGCCAGGCCGTCGAAGAAGGTCCGCTTCATCGGCCGCGGGTTCACGGACGGGACGCTTGGTCTACGGCCACTACGTGCGGGCCGGGAAGCTGCGCAAGACGGTCACCCTCGGCGTGCCGCAGGGCCCGTGCGGGACGATCGACGTCCGCAAGCGCCAGATCCCCATCACCAAGCCGAAGACCGGGCGCTGGACGCTGCAGGTCGACAACCAGCAGGCCTACAGCAGCCGGCCCGCCGGCGTCCTGGTCCGCCTCGCCATCACCGTGCGCCAGGTGCTGCGCGGCGGCCGGTAGGGCCTACATCGAAGATGAGTCCAGGGCCCCTGTTGGAGCGGAAGCCCTCGTGAGTACCTTGCAGCCGTCAACCGATTCGGGAGGTCCCCCTTGAAGTTCCGCAGTTCCGCGGCGCTTGCGCTTGCCCTCGGGTTCGCCGCCGCGCCGTCCGCCCACGCCGCCACCGTCGGCACCAACGCGTCGTGCGTGCGGATCTACCCGGGGGTCGCGAGCTTCCCGGTGTTCGCCGACGGGTTCGCGCCCGGGGCGTTCCTCACCTTCAAGGCCGACGGCGCGACGATCGGCTCCGGCCAGACCGACGCCGCCGGCCACTTCGACAACCTCGCCGACCCGAACACGTGGTTCCAGCCCCAGCCGCTTCAGGGCAAGAACGTCGGCACGCTGCAGCTGACCGCCGAGGACGGCGCGGGCGGCATCGCCGGGCCGGTCCCCGTGAAGGCGGCCAACCTCACGATCACCGGGCCCTCGGGCACCGTGAAGCCGCACAAGAAGGTCAAGTTCCGCATGTTCGGCTTCCAGACGAACAAGAAGATCTACCTGCACATCCGCCGCGGTGGGAAGACCAAGCGCCGCGTCACGATGGGCACCGCCCGCGGCGACTGCGGCCTGCGCACCAAGCGCATGCGCTTCATGCCGCTGGACAACTACAAGACCGGTACCTACGAGTACTGGTTCGGGCACACCAAGAAGTTCTCCAAGCGGACCTCCATCGGCGTCCAGGTCACGATCACGCGGCGCTTCAACGCCGCGTCGACTCAGACGACCGCTGCCGGCGCCTGGGACTGAGCCCCATCGTCAACCGCTGAGGCCGGGCGGGTTCTCGTGAACGAGAGCCCGCCCTCCTCCGCTTCGACGACGATCGCGTCGCCCGGGGCGTAGTCGCCCTTCAGCAGGCCGAGCGCGAGCGGGTCGACCAGGCGCTTCTGGATGACCCGCTTGAGCGGGCGCGCGCCGTACGTCGGGTCGTAGCCCATGTTGCCGAGCAGCTGGCGGGCGTCGTCGGTGAGCTCCACCGTCACGCCGCGCTCGGACACCCGGCCGATCAGGCGGGCGACCTGCAGGTCCACGATCTCCCCGAGCTCGTCGCGTGAGAGCGGGGCGAACTCGACGATGTCGTCGAGCCGGTTGACGAACTCGGGGCGGAACTGCGCCTCGACGCCGGCGCGGCCGCCCGGGATGTTCGAGGTCATGATCAGCACGGTGTTCTTGAAGTCCACCGTGCGGCCCTGGCCGTCGGTGAGGCGGCCGTCGTCCATGACCTGCAGCAGCACGTTGAAGACGTCGCTGTGCGCCTTCTCGATCTCGTCGAGGAGCACGACGGAGTAGGGGCGCCGCCGCACGGACTCGGTGAGCTGGCCGCCCTCCTCGTAGCCGACGTAGCCGGGAGGCGCGCCGACGAGCCGGGCCACGGAGTGCTTCTCCATGTACTCCGACATGTCGATGCGGATCATCGCGTCCTGGGAGTCGAACATGAACTCCGCCAGCGCGCGCGCCAGCTCGGTCTTGCCGACGCCGGTCGGGCCGAGGAACAGGAAGGTGCCGATCGGGCGGTCCGGGTCGGACAGCCCGGCGCGGGAGCGGCGCAGCGCGTCGGAGACGGCGGTGACCGCCTCGTGCTGGCCGATGACGCGCAGGTGCAGGCGCTCCTCCATGTGGACGAGCTTCTCGACCTCGCCCTCCACCAGGCGGGAGACCGGGATGCCGGTCCACTTGCCCACGACCTCGGCGATCTCGTCGGCGTCGACCTTCTCGGACAGGTAGACGGGCGGCTCGACGGCCGCGCTCTCGGTGTCCTCCGCCTCGGTGAGCTTCTGCTCGAGCTGCGGGATCTCGCCGTGGCGCAGCTCGGCGGCGCGCTGGTAGTCCAGCTCGCGCTCGGCGCGCTCCAGCTCGGTCTTGGCGGCGTCCAGGCGCTCGAGCACGGAGCCGTGGCCCTCGGCCTGCTCCTTCTCGCGCTCCCACTGGGCGCGCATGCCCGCGGCCTCCTCGCCGAGGTCGGCGAGCTCGCGCTCGATCTCCTCGCGGCGCTCGGCGGCCGTGGCGTCCTTCTCGATCGAGACGCGCTCGATCTCCAGCTGGGTGATGCGGCGCTCCACCTCGTCGATCTCGGTCGGGACCGAGGTCTTCTCGATCGAGACGCGCGAGGCGGCCTCGTCGACCAGGTCGATCGCCTTGTCGGGGAGGAAGCGGTCGGCGATGTAGCGGTGGCTGAGCGTGGCGGCCGCGATCAGCGCGGCGTCGGTGATCGTGACCTTGTGGTGGGCCTCGTAGCGGCCCTTGAGGCCGCGCAGGATGGCGATCGTCGCCTCCACGGTCGGCTCGCCGACGGTGATCGGCTGGAAGCGGCGCTCGAGCGCGGCGTCCTTCTCGACGTGCTTCTTGTACTCGTCGAGCGTGGTGGCGCCGACGGCGCGCAGCTCGCCGCGGGCGAGCATCGGCTTGAGCAGGTTGGCGGCGTCCACGGCGCCCTCGGCGGCGCCCGCGCCGACGATCGTGTGGAGCTCGTCCATGAAGAGGATGATCTGGCCGCGGGCCTCCTGGATCTCCTTCAGGACGGCCTTCAGGCGCTCCTCGAACTCGCCGCGGTACTTCGAGCCGGCCAGCAGCGCGCCGATGTCGAGCGCCACGACGCGGCGGTCGGTGAGCGACTCGGGGACGTCGTTCTCGACGATCCGCTGGGCGAGGCCCTCGACGATGGCGGTCTTGCCGACGCCGGGCTCGCCGATGAGGACGGGGTTGTTCTTGGTGCGGCGGGAGAGGACCTGGATCACGCGGCGGATCTCGTCGTCGCGCCCGATCACCGGGTCCAGCCTGCCCTCGCGGGCCT
This sequence comes from uncultured Solirubrobacteraceae bacterium, assembly GCA_963723395.1. GTDB lineage: Bacteria > Actinomycetota > Thermoleophilia > Solirubrobacterales > Solirubrobacteraceae > DATFQI01. The sequence continues at coordinate 85,917 of CAVRQL010000025.1, forward strand.
CTGTCGGTGAGGTCGCGGCCGAACTTCTCCAGCGCCTCGAAGGTGTCCTCGGGGCTCTGGGAGGTGACGCGATGGGAGCCGCGGACCTCCTTGACCGCCTCGTCGATCTTGTCGTGCTGCGGGAGGGCGCTGCCGGCGGCGCCGGGCGCCTCGGAGAGGGCGAGCAGCAGGTGCTCGGTGGAGATGTACTCGTCGCGCAGCTTCCCGGCCTCGCGCTCGGCGGCGCGCAGGACGTCGAGCAGCTCGCGGGAGGTGCCGGGCTCCTTGGCGCCGGCCGTGATCTTGGGCAGCGCGTCGAGCGCCTCGTTGACGAGCCGGCGGATCTCCTCGGGGCTGGTGCCGAGCTTGCGCAGGACGCCGGGGATCACGCCCTCGGGCTGCTCGAGCAGCACGGCCAGCAGGTGGGCCGGCGTGACCTCGGTGTGCTGGCGGGCGGCCGCCAGCGCGAGAGCGGCCTGGATGGCCTCCTGGGACTTGGTGGTGAAGCGATCCATCTGCATGCGAGCGGGTTCCTAGATCTCAGTCGGGGAGACTGAGATATTAGAGGGCTCGAAGCGCGGGATCAACCTCAATCGTCGTCGCCGCCCCCGTCGTCGTCCCCGCCGCGGCCCCGGCCGCGGCCCTTGCCGCTGCTGTCGTCGTCGGAGCCGGAGTTGTCGTCGTCGATCGTCGGGACGGCGGTGGGGACGGCCGTGGGCTGCGGCGTGGCCGCGGCGCGCTCCCTGGCGCGGCGGCGGCGCTCGGCGGCGCGGCGGCGGGCCGCGGCCCTGCGGCGGGCGGCGGCGCGGTCCGGCGTGGCCTCCGGGCTCGGGGTCGCCGTCGACGTCGCCTCGGGCGACAGGTCGTCGCCGGCGGACAGCGGCTCTGAGGAGAGGCCGATCGTCTGGGTGCTGAGCCCGCTCGCGGCGTAGGTCACCCCGGCGACCAGCACGACGCCGGCCACGGCGGCGATACACCAGAGGACGACGGAGCGGTTCATGCCCTCCCCACGGTAGTCGGGGCCGGAACCGTGATCCGCGCGACGGCGCCGCCCTCGGGGCGGTTGGCGAGCTCCACGTCGCCGCCCCAGCGGCGCGCCAGCTCGCGGGCGATCGGCAGCCCGAGGCCGGTGCCGGCAGGCCCGGCGCGACCCGCGCGGCCGCGGTGGAAGCGCTCGAACACCGCCTCCAGCTCGTTGCCCGCCAGGCCGGGGCCCTCGTCGAGGACCTCGAGCCCGCCGGCGCGCGCCACCACGGTCACGCGGCCGCCGCCGTAGCGGAGCGCGTTCTCGATCAGCGCGTCGAGCACGCGGTCCAGGTCGGCGGGCGGGGCGAAGGCGGGCGCGCCCAGAGGCGGCGCGGACGGCCTCGACCCGGCCGCGCTCCGTGCCGTCGTGCCGCGCGGCGGCGCGGGCGGCGGCGTCGTCGAGGTCGAGCTCCTCCGGCGGGGCGTCGACCTCGCCGGCCTGGGAGAGCACCAGCAGCTCGGAGATGATCGCCGCCAGGCGGTCCAGCTCGGCGTCGGCGGCGTCGACCTCCTCGTGGACCTCGGGGTCGTCGGTGGCCGCGCGCGCCTCCTCGAGGCGGAGCTTGAGGCCGGACAGCGGCGTGCGCAGCTGGTGCGAGGCATCGGCCACGAAGTCGCGCTGGCCGGCGACCAGGCGCTCGAGGCGCGCCGTCATGCCGTTGAAGGTGCGGGCGAGGCTGCGCTGCTCGGCGCTGCCCTCGACCTTGGCGCGCACGGTGAGGTCGCCCTCGGCGACACGGGCCGCGGCGTCGTCGAGGCGGCGGAGCGGGCCGGCGATCTGGCGCGCGATCACGATGCCCGCCGCCAGGCCGAGCGCGAGCACGAGCAGGCCGATCGCCGCCAGCCCGAGGATCGCCCGCCGGGTGGCGCGTGAGACGGCCTCGACGCTCTGCGTGATGCGCACCACGCCGACCTTGGTCCCACCGTCGACTACCGGGACGGCGGTGGCGAGGATCTCCTGGTCGAGCGTGTCGCTGTGCCGCTGGTCCTGGTTGGCGCCGTCGCTGATCGCCTTCGCGATCTCCGGCCGGTCCCCGTAGTCGGTTCCCAGCCGGTCGGTGCCGGCGGAGTCGGCGAGCAGCGCGCCGTCCAGGTCGGTCACCACGACGCGGCCGCGCACGGCCTCCGACGCCGTGCGCACGGTTTCCGCGAGGACCTTGGGCCGGTCGAGGTCGCCTCCCACCGTGGCCGCCACCACGTCGGCCTGCGAGCGGGCCTGCGAGGTGACCTCGGTGTCGACGCGCTCGCGCAGCGAGAGCGCCAGCGGCACCTCCAGCGCGATGATCGCCAGCAGGAGCACGTAGGCGAGCGCCAGCAGCAGGCGCCCGCGGAGGGTCACTCCCACTCCTCCGGGGCGGTGAAGCGGAAGCCGACGCCGCGCACCGTGTGCACGTAGCGCGGCGAGTCGGGCGCGTCGCCGAGCTTCTGGCGCAGCCAGCGGATGTGGACGTCGAGCGTCTTCGTGGAGCCGAACCAGTTCTCGTCCCACACCCGCGACATCAGGTCCTCGCGGGTGACGACGCGGCCGGCGTGGGAGACCAGCTCGGCGAGCAGGTCGAACTCCTTGCGCGAGAGCTGCAGCTCCTCGCCGGCGAGCTGCACGCGGCGGGCGCCCGGGTCCACGTGGAGGTCGCCGACGGTGACCGGCTCGGGTGCGGCGTGCTCCTCCTGCGCGGCACCGGTGCGGCGCAGGACGGCGCGGATGCGGGCGATCACCTCGGCGCCGCTGAACGGCTTGACGACGTAGTCGTCGGCGCCGATCTCCAGGCCGACGATCCGGTCCGTTTCGGTCCCGCGGGCGGTGAGCATCAGGATCGGGACGTTGGAGCGGCGCCGGATCGCGCGGGTCACGTCGCGCCCGTCGCCGTCGGGGAGCGTGAGGTCCATCAGCACGATGTCGGGCTCGATCTCCTCGGCCAGTTCGAGCGCGCGCTTCGCCGTGGCGGCGACCACTGGCTCGAAGCCCTCGCGGGCGAGCGCCTTGCTGAACGGGCCGGAGATGCTCGACTCGTCCTCGACGAACAGGACCTTGGGCTTTGGCATCGCAGCTGCAAATTAGCCGTACGGCGGGGCGATGTCGCAGGTTTTCCCGAGGCTTAACCCGGGGTTGGCGGTCGCTTGGAGGGCGCGAGCCGATGCTGCAGCCATGCCCTCACGAGCCAAGATCGCCTCCCTCATCACCGTCATCGCCCTCGGCGGCCTCGCCGCCGTGGCGTTCGCCTCCGGGAACGGAGCCGCCGATCCGGCGGCCGTCCAGACGCAGGACGACCAGCCGCGCACCGAGACCCGCACCGAGGTGGTGCGCCAGACCGTGCACCGCCGCGCCAAGGCCGAGAGCTCACCGAGCGGCGGCTCCTCGTCCTCCTCGTCGCGCCCCGCGGCCTCCTCGTCGCCGTCCGGCGGCGGCGGGTCGGCGCCGGCCACCGCGGCCGCCACGCCCGACCTCCGCGGCGACGGCACCGTCGACGACCACGGCAACGACGACAGCTTCGACGACCACGGCGGCGACCGCGATCGCGGCGGCGACGACGACAGCGGCCACGGCCGCGGGCGTGGCCGCGGCGGCGACGACGACGACGACTCGTCCGGCCACGGCGGCGACGACTTCGACGACGACTCGTCCGGCCACGGTGGCGGTGGCGACGACGACAACTCCGGCCACGGCGGTGGCGGCGATGACGACTGGACGGCGCGGCGATCGACGCGATCCGTCCGACGCGGCGACAGCGCCGGGGGCAAGGGCCCCCGGCGCGGCCGTCGTCCCGGCGCGTGGCCGGTGATGGCCGCCACCGCCGGGACGTTCTTCGCCGCCGCGGGGTTCCTCGCGGGCCAGCTGCGCGACGGTGCCGACCCGGCGCTCGGCCAGGCCGAGCCCGTGGCGGCGACGACGCCCCAGCCGCGGGTGATCGTGAAGCGCAAGATCATCCGGCGGATCGTCATCACCCACCCGGCGAAGGGCTCCGGGAACGCGCCCTCGGGCGGCGGCTCCACGGCGCCCGCGCCGTCGGCCCCGTCCAGCGCGGCGCCCGCGCCGGCGCCGGCCGCGCCGGCTCCCGCCCCCGCTCCCGCGCCCGCTCCGCTGACCACGCAGTCGTCGTGAACGAGCTCGCCTTCCCCAGCATGGGCACGCACGTCCGCCTGCTCGCCTCCGACGCGGCGCGGCTTCCGGCCGCGCGCGCCGAGGTCGAGCGGCTGGCCGCGGCGCTGACGCGCTTCGACCCTGCCAGCGAGCTGTGCGCGCTCAACGCCGACCCGCGGCCCGTGGTGCCGGCCTCCGCCGACCTGTGCGCGGCGGTCGCGGCGGCGCTCGGACGGCGCCCGCCTCACCGGCGGGCTCGCCGACCCGACGCTGCTCGGCGCGCTGGAGCGCGCGGGCTACCGCGACTCGCTGACCGTGCGCACGCCGATCGCCGAGGCGCTGCGGGCCGCCCCCGCGCGCCGCCCGGCCCGCGGCGGCGACGGCTGGCGCGCCGTCCGCGTCCACGACGGCGCGATCGAGCGCCCGCCGGGCGTCCGCCTTGACCTCGGCGGCAGCGCCAAGGGCTTCATCGCCGACCGCGTCGCCACCCTCCTCGGCGGCGAGTGCGCGGTGGACTGCGGCGGCGACATGCGCGTGCGCGGCGCCCACGCTGTGCTCGTGCGCCATCCGCTGACCGGCGGGACGGCCGCGATCCTCGAGCTGGACTCCAACGCCGTCGCCACCTCCGGGGTCGACCGCCGCGCCTGGGGCGACGCCGCCCACCACCTGATCGATCCCTCGACCGGCCGGCCCGCCTGGACCGGCGCCGTCGCCGCCACCGCGGTCGCCCCTACGGCCGCGGAGGCGGAGGCGCGCGCCAAGGCCGCGCTGCTCGCCGGCCCGGACGAGGGCGCGGCGTGGCTGCGCGAGCACGGCGGCGTGATCGTCGCCGACGACGGCTCTGTGCTGCGGGTTCCGCGACGTTCGTTCGGTGGCGAACGAGGTGGCGGCATGACCGGCCGCGACCCGATGGAGCACGGCTGGTGGCTCGCGTCGCCGCGCGTCGGGCATCGTCGCGCTCGCGCTGATCACCCTGTCGGTCACGCTCGGCCTGTGGATGGCCGGGCGCGTCATGCGCAAGCCGGGGCTGCCGCCGGTGCTGGCGGCGATCCACGAGCACACGGCGCTCGCCGGGCTGATCGCGATCGCCGTCCACGGCCTGACGCTGCTGGGCGACCGCTGGCTGCATCCCGGCCCGGTCGGGATCGCGGTGCCGTTCGCGATGGAGTACCGGCCGCTGTGGACCGGGCTCGGGATCATCGCCGGCTACATGGCCGCCGCGCTCGGGCTCTCCTACTACGCCCGCAAGCGCATCGGCACGCGCCGCTGGCGGAGCCTGCACAAGCTGACGATCCTCGTCTACGTGCTGGGCGTCGCCCACACGCTCGGCGCGGGGACCGACGCCAAGGAGCCCTGGATGATCGCCAACCTGGTGATCAGCGGGATCCCGGTGCTGTTCCTGTTCGTGATGCGGGTGCTCAAGCCGGCGCGGACTACCGCCGCCGGGTCCGCCGCACGACCGGGATCAAAGCCGTCGACGGCGCCTCGTAGCGCACGATCTCGGCCTTCACGGATCGCCTGACCTCCTCGAGCTCGGAGATCTCTCCCTGCAGCGCCGCGGCGCGCTTCTCCAGCGCCTCCACCTTGCGGCGCATGCGGGTGAGCTTGTCCTCGAGCTCGAGGACGCGCTCCACGCCGGCCAGGTTCATGCCCCACTCGGTGGTCATCTCCTGGATCCGGCGCAGCTTCTCGACGTCGTCCTCCGAGTACAGCCGGGTGCCCTTGGGCGAGCGCTTGGGCTCGATCAGCCCCCGCGCCTCGTACATGCGGAGCGTCTGCGGGTGCATCTCGGCCAGCTCGGCGGCGACCGAGATCATGAACACGCCTCGTTCGGCCGTGACCTTGGCCGTCACCCGCGAGACGCGCCGCGAGGACATCAGGCCGCGTCTCCGGTGGCCTCGCGGGCGGCGTCGCGCATCAGCCGCTCGCGCGGGTTGCCGTTCATCGTCTTCGACAGCGCCTCGACGGCATCGCGCTGCTCGTCACACAGGTCCTTCGGGACGTCGATGACGAAGCGGTAGTGGATGTCGCCGCGCTTGGAGCCCTTGCCGAGCGACGGCGGGCCCTCGCCGCGCAGGCGCTGGACGGTGCCGTGCTTGGTCCCGCCCGGTACGCGCAGCTTCTTCGTCCCGTGCAGCGTCGGCACCTCGACGTCGGCCCCGCGGATCGCCTCGGCGATCGTGATCGGGACCTCGACCTCGAGGTTGTCGCCCTTGCGGTGGAAGATCGGCGACTCGGTGACGTGGCAGACCACGTACAGGTCGCCCGCCGGGCCGCCGCGCAGCCCCGCCTCGCCCTTGCCGGGCAGGCGGATCCGCGAGCCCTCCTTCACGCCGGCCGGGATGTTGACGCGGTACTTCTTGAGCTCGCGCAGCCGGCCCTGGCCCGCGCAGGTCGGGCACGGCTCCTCGATCACGGTCCCGTTGCCGCCGCAGCGGCCGCACGGGCGGGTGATCGAGAACAGCCCCTGGCCCTGGGACTCCACGCCGCGACCGTGACAGACGGGGCAGACGACCGGGGAGGTCCCCGGCCGCGCGCCGGTGCCGCGGCAGGTGCCGCAGGCCACGTGCGTGGCGACGCTCACGGGCACCTGCGCGCCCTCGAGCGCCTGGTCGAACGACAGCGAGACGGTCGTCTCCAGGTCGCGCCCGCGCTCGGCGGCCGGCTTGGTGCGCACGCCGCCGCCGCGCCCGGAGGTGGTGTTGAAGATGCCCGACAGGATGTCCGAGAACGAGCCGTAGTCGCCCGCCGGCGCGCCTCCGCCTGCGCCGCCGCCGAACGGATTCCCGCCGCCGAACACCGAGCCGCCGCGGTCGTAGCGCTTGCGCTTCTCCGGGTCGCCGAGGATGTCGTAGGCCTCGGAGATGTCCTTGAAGCGCTCCTCCGCCCCGGCCTCCTTGTTGGTGTCCGGGTGGTACTGGCGGGCCAGCTTGCGGTACGCCTTCTTGATCTCCTCCTGGGAGGCCTTCCGGTCCACCCCGAGGGTCTTGTAGTGGTCGCCGCCCCTGGCCGCCATGGCTACGCCGCCACCACGACGCGGGCGGGCCGCAGCACCGCCCCGTTGATCCGGTAGCCCTGCTGGTAGACCTCGACCACGGTCCCGGCCTCCGCGCCCTCGGTGGGCTGGGAGGCCATCGCCTCGTGCTCGTTGGGATCGAACGGCTCGCCCTGCGGCGCGAACGGCTGGATGCCGACGCGCTCCAGCGCGCGCACGATCTCGTCGCGCACCAGCGCGAAGCCCTTGATCACGTCCTCGTGGCCCTGAGCCGCCTTGAGCGCGTGCTCGAGGTGGTCCAGCGCGGGCAGGAGCTCCTTGGCGAGCTTGCCCACGCCGCGGTCCACCGCGGCCGCGTTCTCGCGCGCCATCCGCTTGCGGAAGTTCTCGAAGTCCGCCTGCGTGCGCTGGGCGAGCGCCAGGTACTTGGCCGCCTCGTCCTGGTCGGGCGCGGCCTCGCTCCTTGGGCTCGCTCGCGGGCGGCGCCTCGGCGTCGCCGTAGGCGGTCTCACCCGTGCCGGCCGCCCCGGGGTGGGGCGGCGCGGCTGCGGTGAACTCGTCTTCGTCGACGGCCTGGGGGTTGGTCGTCTCCTCCGACATCACTTCTGCTCGTCGACGACCTCGGCGTCGACGACCTCCTCCTCGGCCTCGGCGGACGCGCCGTCGGCACCGTTCGGGCTGCCGTTCTCGGACTGGGCCGAGGCGGCCTGCTCGGCCTGGGCGCGCTCGTACATCGCCTCGGAGACCTTGTGGAACGCGGACTGCAGGCGCTCGGTCTTGGCGCGGATGTCCTCCGCGTCCTCGCCCTTCACGGCCTCGTTGAGGTCCTTGACGGCGTCCTCGATCTCGCTCTTGGAGGCGGCGTCGACGTTCTCGCCCAGGTCCTTGAGCTGCTTCTCGGCCTGGTAGGCCGCCGACTCGCCCGCGTTGCGGGCCTCGGCCAGCTCGCGCTGGCGCTTGTCGTCGTCCGCGTGCGCCTCGGCGTCGCCGACCATCCGCTTGATCTCGTCGTCGGAGAGCCCGGAGCCGGCCTTGATCTCGATCTTCTGCTCCTTGCCGGTGCCCAGGTCCTTCGCGGACACGGCGAGGATGCCGTTGGCGTCGATGTCGAACGCGACCTCGACCTGCGGGATGCCGCGCGGCGCCGGCGGGATGCCGGTCAGCTGGAACTTGCCGAGCGACTTGTTGTAGGTCGCCATCTCGCGCTCGCCCTGCAGGACGTGGATCTCCACGCTCGGCTGGTTGTCCTCCGCGGTGGAGAACACCTCGGACTTGCGCGTCGGGATCGTCGTGTTGCGCTCGATGAGCTTGGTCATCACGCCGCCCTTGGTCTCGATGCCGAGGGTGAGCGGGGTGACGTCGAGCAGCAGGACGTCCTTGACCTCGCCGCCCAGCACGCCGGCCTGGATGGCGGCGCCGACGGCCACGACCTCGTCCGGGTTGACGCCGCGGTGCGGCTCCTTGCCGGTGAGCTCCTTGACCTTCTCCTGCACGGCGGGCATGCGGGTCATGCCGCCCACCATCACGACGTGGTCGATCTTCGACGCGCCCTTGTCCTTGGCGTCGTCGAGCGCCTGGCGGACCGGGCCGACGACGCGCTCGACCAGCGACGATGCGAGCTCGTTGAGCTTGGCGCGGGTCAGGCGCACGTCGAGGTGCTTCGGGCCCTGCGCGTCGGCGGTGATGAACGGCAGGTTGATCTGCGTCTCCTGGGCGGAGGACAGCTCGATCTTGGCCTTCTCGGCGGCCTCGTAGAGGCGCTGCAGGGCCATCTTGTCCTGCGTCAGGTCGATGCCCTGGTCGCGCTTGAACTCGCCGGCGAGCCAGTCGACGATCGCCTTGTCGAAGTTGTCGCCGCCGAGGTGGTTGTCACCGGCGGTGGACTTGACCTCGAACACGCCGTCGCCGATCTCCAGCACCGACACGTCGAACGTGCCGCCGCCGAGGTCGAAGACGAGGATCGTCTGGTCGGTCTCCTTGTCGAGCCCGTAGGCCAGCGAGGCCGCGGTCGGCTCGTTGATGATGCGCTTGACGTCCAGCCCGGCGATCCGGCCGGCGTCCTTGGTCGCCTGGCGCTGGTCGTCGTTGAAGTACGCGGGGACGGTGATGACCGCGGAGTCCACGGTCTCGCCCAGGTAGGCCTCGGCGTCGGCCTTCAGCTTCTGGAGGATCATCGCGGAGATCTCGGGCGGCGAGGACTGCTTGCCGCCGGCCTCTACGCGAGCGTCGCCACCGGGTCCGGCGACGACCTTGTACGGGACGATCGACTCCTCCTCGCGCACCTCGGCCTCCTTGCGGCCCATGAAGCGCTTGATCGAGAAGACCGTGTTGGTCGGGTTGGTGACGGCCTGCCGCTTGGCGACCGTGCCGACCAGCCGCTCACCACCCTGGGTGAACGCAACGACGGACGGGGTGGTGCGGCCGCCCTCCGCGTTCTCGATGACCGTCGGCTCGCCGCCCTCTAGGACAGCCATGCACGAGTTCGTGGTGCCGAGGTCGATGCCAATGGTCTTGGCCATGTGTGCCTCTCCTTACAAAGATCTCAGTCGGGGTGACGCAGATCATAGCCGGTCGGGCACATGCGTAAAAGGGCACATTCCCCGCACGCGGGGCGCCTTGCGTGGCACGTGCGGCGCCCGTGGCGGAGCAGGTTCACGTGGAACTCCAGCTCCTGCCCGCGCGGCGTGATCGCGAGCATCTCGTCGTGCATCTCCTCGAACGGCGCCTTCTCGCGGAACAGGCCGAGGCGGCCGCCCACCCGCGAGACGTGCGTGTCGACCGGGATCTCACGCTGCCCGTAGGCGAACAGGAGCACGCAGGCGGCCGTCTTGCGGCCGACGCCGGGCAGCGAGAGCAAGAAGTCGCGGTCCTCGAGGTGCGGGCCATCGAGCGGCTCCGGCAGCGAGTGGAGGATGTCCTGGATCCGCTTCGACTTGACCTTGGAGATGCCGCCGGGGCGGATCGCCGCCTCGACCTCCTCGTTCGGCGCATCCCGCACCTCCTCCCAGCTCTCGAAGCGGCGGCGCAGCCGCAGGAAGGCGACGTCGCGGTTGCGGTCGTTGGTCGATTGCGAGAGGACGGTCAGGATCAGCTCGTCGAGCCCCATCCGGTGCGGCGGCGCCGCGGGCTTGCCGTAGACCTCGCGCAGCCGGTCGCGGATCCTGCGGACCCGCGCCCGGTCTACGCCAGCGCGCCCCACGACTCCGTCGCGCGCGCACCGGCCTCGGCGGCGTCGGCCAGCGCGTCGGCCAGCCGCGGGTCCTCGGCGTCCCACTCCATCGCCTGCAGGCGGGCGATCAGGGTTCCGAAGAACGCGTCGCCGGCGCCGACGGCGGAGATCACCCTCGCCTCGCGGCCAGGGACGTCGTGGGCCTGGGCGCCGCGCACCAGCGCGCCGTCCGCGCCCAGCGTGACGACGACGAGCTGCACTCCCATGGCCGCGATGGCCTCGGCGCCCCGCCCCGGGTCGTCCTCGCCGGTCAGCAGCCGCGCCTCGTTGGCATTGGCCTTGACGAGGAAGCAGCCCTCGACGCACTCGCGCGCGGCCGCGGCCGCCGCCTCCTCGCTCGGCCACCGCTCCAGCCGGAGGTTCGGGTCGAAGCACGCGGGCCGCCCGAGCTCCAGCGCCCGCTCGCGGGCGCGCAGCGTGACCGCCTTCTCCGGCCCGACCAGCGTGTTGGAGGCGAACGAGAGGCCCTCGGAGGCCTCGACCGCCTCGTCGATGCGATCCCCGAGCGCCTCGAGCGCGGCGCTGATGCCCTGCCCGTAGATCACGAAGCTCGGCTCGCCCGCGGCGGTCACCGTCGCGAAGGCGATCGGCGTCTCGCGGCCCGGGGCGAGCGCGAAGAAGTCGGTGCCGACGCCCTCCTCCTGCAGGCGCTCGAGCAGCCAGCGGCCCCACGGATCGTCGCCCGCGCCGCACGCCAGCGACGCGCGGGCCCCCGCCCGGGCGGCGTTGACGGCGACGTTCGCGCCGGCCCCGCCGAAGTGCGGCGTGAACGAGGTCGCGTCGCCGAGCCCTTCGGCGGGCTCCTCGCAGATCAGGTCGACGAGCGCCTCGCCGAGGACCAGGAACGACATCGCCCGGGACATTAGGGCTAAAGCCCAGCTCAAGACTGCCGATGTGTTGGATCAAGCCCCGGTGCGACGGACCGCGATGCCGGTGGCTCACCAAGGACGGGTTTTTCGTCAACCCAGCGATGCCGGCAACCCCAGAGCCGGTTCAGAAGGTGATGCCCCAATGCGTTCCGTCGCCGTCGTGCTCAGCACGCTCATATCCATGCTCCTGGTCGCCCTCGCGACCCCCGCCGCGCAGGCCTCCGGGCCGCGCCTCGATCGCGGTGAGCGCACCGTCGTGCGCGTCATCAACCGCGTCCGCCACAAGCACGGCCTCGCCCGTCTGCACGCCGGCCGCCGGCTCGCCCGCGCCGCCGACCTGCACTCGCGCAACATGCTGGCCAAGGACTTCTTCGCGCACGGCGCCTTCTCCCAGCGCGTCCGGCGCTTCGCGAGCTTCCGCCGCATGGGCGAGACCCTCGCCATGACGTCGCGCTGCAACCCGCGCCTCGTCGTGCGCATGTGGCTGGGCTCCGCCCCGCATCGCCGCGTGCTGCTCTCGCGCTCCTTCCGCCGCGTGGGCGTCGGCCGCCGCGTCGGCCGGCTCGGCCCCCGCCGCGCCTGCATGTGGACCGCGGACTTCGCCTCACGACGCTGATCTAAAGTCGGCTGCGTGCTGCCACGCGGCTGGAAGGACCTGCTTCGCCAGATCGTCCTGTTCTGCGGCGCCTACTGGCTCTACCGGCTGGTGCGCGGGCAGGTCGACGGGCGCGCAGCGGCGGCGTTCGCCAACGCGCGCGAGATCGTCGAGGTGGAGCGCTCGCTGGGGCTGTTCTTCGAGCCGCGGCTGTCTGACTGGGCGACCCGCCACGCGTGGGTGGGCGACGTCGCGAGCTGGATGTACGTCAACTCGCACTTCACGATCACCACGGTCACGCTCGCGTGGCTGTACCTGCGGCGCAACGAGCGCTTCTACGGCATCCGCGACATGTTCATGATCGCCATGGGCATCGCGCTGGTCGGCTACATGGTCTTCCCGACCGCGCCGCCGCGGTTCATGCCCGAGCTGGGGTTCCACGACCCCGTCGCCGCGCTCACCGGCGTGCAGCCCACCGACGCGCTCTTCAACCCCTACGCGGCGGTGCCCTCGATGCACGTCGCCTTCGCGCTGATGCTGGGGGTGTCGATGGCCCGGATCGCGCGCCACGCCTGGGTCCGCGGGCTGTGGTGCGCCTATCCCGCGCTCGTCACCTTCGTCGTGATCTCGACCGCCAACCACTGGTGGTTCGACGCGTTCCTGGGAGCCGCGACCGCGGCCGTCGCAGCACTCGCCGCCTACCCGGGGGCTAGGATTGCCGCGGCATGGCCACGCCACCTGTCGAGCGGCCGTCGCGTGAGCGCGGCGTCTACTCAGAGCTCGCGAAACAGCGGCTGATCGAGTCGCGGCTGACGCCGAACGCGATCTCGCTCACGGGATTCATCCTGTGCGTGGTCGCCGCCGTGCTCGTCTGGCAGGACCACCTGTTCTGGGGCGGGCTCGCGTTCGTGGTCGGCTCGGTGTGCGACACGCTGGACGGCCGCTACTCGCGGATGTCGGGCAAGGGCACGCAGTTCGGCGCGTTCCTGGACTCCACGCTGGACCGCATCGAGGAGGGCGTCGTGCTCGCCGCCGTCGCCGTGCTCTTCGCCCAGGCGGGTGACGACCGGGCCGTGGGGGCCGTCGTGATCGCCGTGCTGGCCTCGCTGATGGTCTCCTACACGCGCGCCCGCGCCGAGGCGCTGGGTGTGGAGTGCAAGGTCGGTATCGCCGATCGCGCCGTGCGCGTGGTGATCCTCTCCGCCGCCCTGCTGCTGACGAGCTTCGGCCTCGACGTGCTCGACATCGGCGTGTACGTGCTCGCCGTGCTGTCGGTCATCACGGTCGTGCAGCGCATCTGGCACGTGCGCTCCGAGCTGGTCCGCCCAGCTCCCACCGTGTAACACCGCCGCTCCGGCGGGGCTATGTAGCTGCGAAGAACCTTAGACCGGAGGATTCCTTGATCCAGCAGTACACGAACGGCGGAAGCCGCTACCAGAACGAGAAGGTGCGGGTCGCCATCATCGGCGTCGGCAACTGCGCCAACGCGTTCGTGCAGGGCGTCCAGTACTACAAGGACGCGGATCCCGAGCAGCAGGTCCCCGGCCTGATGCACGTGGACCTCGGCGGCTACCACGTCCGCGACATCGAGTTCTCCGCGGCCTTCGACATCGACGCCGAGAAGGTCGGCAAGGACCTCTCCGAGGCGATCTGGTCCGGCCAGAACAACACGATCAACTTCGCCGGCGACGTCTCGCACCTCGGCGTCCCCGTCCAGCGCGGCATGACGCACGACGGTCTCGGCAAGTACCTCAAGGAGAAGATCACCAAGGCGGAGGGCTCGACGGTCGACATCGTCGAGGTGCTCAAGGAGACCAAGACCGACGTCGTCGTCTCCTACCTCCCGGTCGGCTCCGAGCAGGCCACCAAGTGGTACGTCGAGCAGATCCTCGAGGCCGGCTGCGGCTTCGTGAACTGCATCCCGGTGTTCATCGCCCGCGAGGACTACTGGAACAACCGCTTCAAGAAGGCCGGGCTCCCGATCGTCGGCGACGACATCAAGTCCCAGGTCGGCGCGACCATCGTGCACCGCCAGCTGGCCCGCCTGTTCGGCGACCGCGGCGTGAAGCTGATGCGCACCTCGCAGCTCAACGTCGGCGGCAACATGGACTTCTACAACATGCTCGAGCGCGAGCGGCTGGAGTCCAAGAAGATCTCCAAGACCAACGCCGTGACGTCGATCATGGAGCACGAGCTCCCCGCCGACGACGTCTACATCGGCCCCTCGGACTACGTGCCGTGGCTGACCGACCGCAAGTGGGCGCACATCCGGCTCGAGGGCCAGGCGTTCGGCGACGTCCCGCTGACCGCCGAGATGAAGCTCGAGGTCTGGGACTCCCCCAACTCCGCCGGCATCGTCACCGACGCCGTGCGCTGCTGCAAGCTCGCGATGAACCACGGGATCGGCGGCCAGCTCGACGGCCCGTCCTCCTACCTCATGAAGTCGCCCTACACGCAGCGGCCGGACGACCTGGCCCGCGAGGCGACCGAGGAGTTCATCGACCAGCACGGCAAGACCCGCGCCGCGGCCGAGAAGGCCCGCGCCGCGAAGGAGCAGGAGGCGGCCAAGGGCGAATCGGCCGCCGTCACCGACTGACGTCGCCCTCGGCGGGCCCGAGCCTCGTCACGGCCGCTGCGGCGACCGGGACGGCCGCTCGGGCCGCCTCGACGGGCTCGGCGCCGCCGAGCAGCGCGACGGTGAAGGCCGCGGCGAACGTGTCCCCGGCGCCGGTGGGGTCGACCTCGTCGACCTCGGGCGCCGGGACGACCTCGCCGCCGACGCTGACGCCGCGGGCGCCGAGGGTCGTCACGACGATCTGATCGGGACGCGTGGCGAGCTCCAGCTCGCCCTCGGAGGGGAAGAGGACGGTCGCGCGGTCGGCCAGGGCGCGCAGGCGCGGCGACGGCGTGCCGCGCACGTTGGGGTCGAGGCCGATGCGGCCGCCTGCGGCCAGAACGCGCCTGGCGGCAGCCTCGACGACCGCGCCCATCGTCTCGCTCAGCGACAGCGTGGAGCCGGAGACGTGCAGCCAGTCGGCGCGCTCGGGCGCGTCGCCGAGGTCGGCCTCGGTCAGCGTCCCGGCCGCGCCCATGTGGAAGACGAACGTGCGGTCGCCCGCCTCGTCGTAGGCGACGAACGCGCAGCCGGTGCTCTCGGGCGCGGCGCGGACGCGGGAGACGTCGACGCCGTCGGCGGCGAGGCGCGTCGTCAGCAGCGAGCCGAAGGGGTCGTCGCCGACGACGGCGACGAGCGCCGTGGGAGCGCCCAGCCGGGCGGCGACGCTGGCGTAGATGGCCGGCGCGCCGCTCGCGAACGGCCCCTCGAACGTCGCCGGGCGGTCCAGCGGCATCCCCGCGCGGGGGCGCATGATCTCCACCAGCGCCTCTCCCGCCGCGAGGATCACGAGGAGGCGGCCCGGTAGCGGGCGTAGGCGTCCGCGTCGAACGAGCCGGCGACCGGCGCGTGGACGGCGGCGGCCGAGAGCGCGACGGCGTCGGCGAGCCGCTCCGGCCACGGCGTGCCGGCCACCATCCCGGCGAGGAGCGCCGCGGCCGCAGCGTCGCCCGCGCCGATCGGGTTGCCCTCGACCGCCTCGGGCGGGGCCGCGCGCAGCACGCCCTCGGGCGTGACCGCGAGCAAACCCTCGGCGCCCGCGGACACCACGACCGACTCCGGGCCGGCCTCGCGCAGGCGCTGCGCGGCAGCGACGGTGTCGTCGGTGTCCTCGAGCTCGGCGAGCTCCAGCCGGTTCGGCTTGACGATCGCGGGGGCGCCGGCCACGCCGCGGCGCAGCGCCTCGCCGGAGGTGTCGAGCAGCACCGGCGCGGACGACTCGCGCGCGAGCACCGCGTACGCGTCGGCCGGCACGCCCGGCGGCAGCGAGCCCGACAGCGCGACCGCTTGCGCGTCTCGGGCGAGCGCGCGGAAGGCGGCCACGAACGCCTCCCACTCCGCGGCGGCGATCTCGGGCCCGGGCTCGGAGATCCCGGTCGGCTCGCCGCCCGCGTCCTCGAGCACGATCACCGTCCGGCGCGTCTCGCCCGCCACCGGCACGGTCGCATCGGACAGCCCGGCCGCCTCCATCTCGGCGCGCGCGGTGGCGCCCACGCGCCCGCCGGCGAAGCCGGTCACGACCACCTCGTGGCCGAGCGCGTCGAGCACGCGCGCGACGTTGACCGCCTTGCCGCCCGCGCGGGAGGCGACGTCGCGCACGCGGTTGGTCTCGTGCGGGCGCAGCTCGCCGACGCGGTAGGTCAGATCCAGCGCGAGGTTGAGGCACACGGTGAGGATCACCGGCCCGCCTCGGGAATGACCGCTGACCTCATCCGCGTGGCGGAGTCTAAGCCCCGATCCGTCGATCATCATGGATGGCCCGGCGCCGTGGGCCGAGTCAGAGTCGATTGACCGCGGTTCCTCGTGGTGGATCACTTGGATCGCGGTCAATCGGCTCTGGCGAACGGCCACGGTGGCGGGACGCCGTGAGAATCGATGGATCGGGGCTAAGCTCCTGCGTGGTGCCAGGCTTCTCCATCGCCCAGGTCACGCCGTTCCCCTGGGAGGACGACCACGAGGTCAACGCCTTCGTGGCGGAGCTGTCGGGCCGCCTCGCCGAGCGCGGGCACCGCGTGCTGGTGCTGGCGCCGTCGCGCTCGCCCGAGCTGGTGCGCGACTCGCGCCGGCTGATCCGCGCGGCGCGCGAGAACCCCGAGGCGCTGTTCGCGCCCGACGGCGAGGTGCGCGTGCTCGGCGTCGGGGAGCTGCTCCCGTTCAACCGCCGCCGCGAGCCGTCGCCGCCGGTCGACATCGGCCGGACGATCGAGGAGGCGCTCGCGCTCGCGCCGCTGGACTTCGTGCACGTCCACGAGCCGTTCGCGCCGAGCGCGTCGTCGGTCGCGCTGCGCCACTCGCGCGCGCTCAACGTCGGCTCCTTCCACGTGCCGAGCGAGCGCGTGCTCTCGACGCAGGTCGCGCGCCGCTTCGTGGAGCTGTTCTTCGGCCGCCTGGACGTCCGCACCGCGTCCTTCGAGGCCACCCGCGAGCTGATGGAGCACTTCTTCCCGGCGCCCTACCGGATGCTGCGCCCCGGCGCCACGGTGGCCGAGCGCGGGGAGCCCGGAAGCGGGGCCGCTGCGGATCGCCTTCGCCGTCCACGAGGAGCGCGCGGCGCTGCCGCATGTTCCTGCGCGCGCTGCGGCGGCTGCCCGACGACGTCGAGTGGGAGGCGACGATCTACTCGCCCACCGGCGCGGCGCCCACCGGCGCGCTGCGCAGCCGCGTGCGCGACCGCGTCACGGTCGTCGAGACCGGCGAGGCGGACGTGCTCGCGGGCGCCGACGTCGCGGTCGCCGCCTCGCTCGGCACGGCGCCCTCCCCGGGGATGCTGCTGCGCGTGCTGGGCGCCGGGGCCGTCCCGGTGGCCTCCCGGGTGCGCGCGTACGAGGAGATCCTCGAGCCCGACGACCTCGGCCTGCGCTTCGAGCCCGGCGACGTCGAGGTCCTCGCCGCCCACCTCGAAGCGGCTCGCGCGCGACCGCGACCAGCTCGCGAAGCTGCGCGCCGGCGTCGACGGCGCGCGCGGCCGGCTCAGCTGGGACCGCGTGACCGACGAGGCGGAGGCGATCTACGAGGAGCTGGCGGCCAGGCGGCGTCCGGAGGAGGGCGACGACGAGCTGCGCGCGAAGCTGCGGCGGCGGCCGCTGATCGACGTCGACCTGCACATGCACACCGACCACTCGGGCGACTGCGTGACCCCGGTCGACGTGCTGCTCTCCACGGCGCGCGAGCGCGGCCTCGGCGCGATCGCGGTGACCGACCACAACGAGATCTCCGGCGCGCTCGACGCGCGCTCGAAGGCGGCCGAGTACGGCGTCAAGGTGATCGTCGGCGAGGAGGTCAAGACCGCCGACCAGGGCGAGGTCATCGGCCTGTTCATCGAGGAGAAGATCCCGCGCGGGATGACCCTCGAGGAGACGATCGCCGAGATCAAGCGCCAGGGCGGGCTGGTCTACGTGCCGCACCCGTTCGACCGCCTGCACTCCGTGCCCGACTACGAGCACCTGCTCGCGGTCGTCGACGACCTCGACGCGATCGAGGTCTTCAACCCGCGCATCGCGATCCCCGCCTTCAACGAGGAGGCGGTGCGCTTCGCCGGCAAGTACCGGATCGTCGGCGGCGCCGGCTCCGACGCGCACGTGGCGCAGGGGCTCGGCGAGGTCCGGATCCGCATGCGCGACTTCGACGGGCCGGAGGAGTTCCTCGAGTCGCTGCGCGACGCGGACATCACCGGCCGGCCCTCCTCGCTCTACTACGCGCAGGTGCAGGCGCTGAAGTTCCTGCAGACGCGCGCCACCCCCGCCGGCGCCCGCCGGGCGAACCGCAGACGGCAGGTCAAGCGCGCGGTCGCCGGACGCGAGGGCTCATAAGGGCGCAAGCCGCGATGCACTCGCAAGGAGAACCGGCGGGCGTGTCCAAACCGGTCGGCGGAATGCCCGCCACTGATGACGAGATCCGCGAGAAGTACCTGGAGCGAGCGATCCGCGAGCTCAACACCTTCACTCGCGAGCTGCAGTCGTGCGACGCCTGCCCCCGGGGCAACCTGATGCCGATCCTCGGCTCCGGTCACCCGCAGGCCGACGTCCTCCTGCTCAAGTACGCCCCCACCCACGCGGAGATCGAGGAGGGCGTCGCGTTCTACGGCCGCTCCGGCACCGCGCTGATGAAGTCGCTGCGGCGGCTGGACATCGACCCGCTGGCCGTCTACGGGACGCTGTGCGTCAAGTGCCCCGTGGCCGACACCTCGCTGGCCGCGCCCGAGTGCATCGCGCGGCTGGTCGAGGAGGTCGCGATCGTGCAGCCGCGGATCGTGGTCGTGATGGGCCGCGAGGCGCTCGACACGCTCAACGAGCTGGCGCTGCCGCTGGCGAGCGAGATCCGCGAGGACCCCGGCGAGCTGCAGTCGCTGACGCCGTCGATCGACGCGCTGTACACGCCGAACATCGACGACGCGCTCGACGAGGACTCGGCCAAGCGCGCGTTCTGGGGCGCATTCCGGCGGCTCGGCGACTGGTACGCCGCGCTGCCGCCCTACTAGATCTCGATGATGACCTTGCCGAGCTTGCCGCCGGCCTGGAACCGCTCGTAGGCCTTCGCCGCGTCGTCGAGCGGGAACGTCGCGCAGACGGGGACGCTGAGGTCGCCGGAGACGAAGCCGGGCAGCACCTGGCGCTCGACGAGGCGGGCGGCCTGCGCCTTGTCCTCCAGCGAGCGGGCGCGCAGCGTGGAGGCGTGGATGCTCCCGCGCTTGCCCATCAGCGCACGGAGGTCGAGCTCGGTCTTGGCGCCCGCGCTGATCCCGATCACCACGATCCGGCCGCGCATCGCCATCGCCTTGAGGTCGCCGGGCAGGTTCGGGCCGCCGACCAGCTCGAGGATCACGTCGTAGGGGCCCTGGTCCTCGAACTCGTCGGGGGCGATCGCGCGGACGCCGAGCGCCGCGATCTGCTCGCGGGCGTGCTCGTTGCGCACCGTGGCGGTGACGCGCGCGCCGGCCATCACGCCGAGCTGGACGCCGGCCATGCCGACGCCGCCTGCCGCCCCGTGGACCAGCAGCCGCTCGCCGACGGTCAGGCCCGCCTGGCTGAACAGCGCGTCGTGGGCGGTGGTGAAGACCTCCGGGACGCCGCCGGCCGGCGTCCACTCGATCTCGTCGGGGATCGGGCATGGCGGCCGACTCGTGGACGATCGCCAGCTCCGCCTGCCCTCCGCCGGCCACGACCGCCATCACGCGGTCGCCGGGCTCGAAGCGGGTGACGTCGCGGCCGACCTCGGCGACCTCGCCGGCCAGCTCGAGGCCGGGGATGTCCTGCGGGGCGCCGGGCGGCGCGGGATAGAAGCCGGCCAGCTGCATCATGTCGGCGCCGTTCAGGCCCGCGGACCTGACGCGCACCAGCAGCTCTCCCGCCTCGGGTACGGGATCGGGGTGCTCCTCGACGACGATCGAGCCGTCGCGGATGGTCACAGCGCGCATGCGGCGATCCTTGCACAGGGCACCCGCTGCTCGTCCATGTGTCCGGATTCCAAGCAAGAATGCGCGCTGTGCGGGAGAATGGGTCATGCACCGCGCGGCCCTTCGCCGGTTCGTACTGTCAGACAGATGGCGCTTTGACGCGATGTCAGGGTACGGGTGCGTTCGGTCGGGGGTAAGAGAGCGCTCATGGCCGCGCTGAGGTTGCCTCACCCGACCGTGCCCCACGTGCCTCCGCTATGGCGGGAGTCGCGCTTCGGCCTCGAGCTGGCGGGCCTGCGGCGGAGCCCCGTGTACCACGGCCGAGGCGTCCCGGCCGGCGACGGGCGCCCCGTGCTCCTGATCCCCGGCTTCATGGCCGGCGACGGCAGCCTCGCGACCATGACCCACTGGCTGCGTCAGTCCGGTTACCACACGCGCCGGGCCGGGATGCGCGCCAACGTGGCCTGCTCCGAGGAGTCGTGCAAGCGGCTGGAGGCGCGGCTCGAGGGCTTCTCCGACCACGTCGGCGGCAAGGTCACGATCGTGGGCCAGAGCCGCGGCGGCGTGTTCGCCCGCGCGCTGGCCGCGCGGCGCCCGGACCTCGTCTCGGGCATCGTCACGCTCGGCTCGCCGACGGTCTCCCAGCTGAAGGTCCACCCGCTCGTGCTCGCGCACGTCGGCATCGTCTCGGCCCTCGGCAGCGCCCACGTCCCCGGGTTCTTCACCTGGCGATGTCTCAAGGGCGACTGCTGCGAGGGCTTCCGCGAGGCCATCACCGGCCCCTTCCCCGCCGACATCCCCTACGTCGCGATGTACTCGCGCAGCGACGGGATCGTCGACTGGCGCTCCTGCCTGGACCCCGCCGCCGAGCTCGTCGAGGTCAAGTCCTCGCACTGCGGCATGGCCGTCAGCCGGCAGGTCTACGAAGAGCTCGCCTTCGCGCTCGGCACGTTCGCCGAGCCCGCCGAGGGCGCCTGGGCGCAAGCCGCCTAGCTGAAGGCGCTGGCGGGTTAGCCGTACTGCGCTTTCCTAATGATCGTAGGATAGTTCCTGCCATGGAAAGCACAGGCCTTCAAGGCGTCACACCCGTCGGGGCGATCACGCTCACGATCCGCTTCTTCCTCGAGCTGGCGGCGCTCGCCGCGCTGGGCTGGTGGGGCTGGCGCGCCGGCGGACCGGCGGTAGCGGTCGCCGTGCCGCTCGCAGCCGCGGTCGTGTGGGGCCTGTTCGTGTCGCCGAAGGCCACGATCACGATCGGCGCGGTGCCGCGCTTCGGGCTCGAGCTGCTGGTGTTCGGCGGCGCGGCGGTGGCGCTGCTGGCGATCGGGGAGACGGCGGTGGCCGGGGTGTTCGGCGCGACCGCGGCCGTGAACCTCGCGCTGGTCTACGCGCTGGAGCTCTGAAGCCCCGCGGCGAGCGCCGCGATCAGGCGGTCGAAGGACTCGTCGACGCTGACGTCGACAGCGAAGCCGCCCATCCGCTCCACGGCGACGAAGCCGTGGAGCGCCGCGCGGATCCCGCGGATCGCGTGGACCGCGTCGTCGCCCTCCAGCTCCCACGCGCGCAGGACCGCGGCGAGCACCTCGACGGCCTCGGCTCCGGCGCGCTCCCATTCCTCGTCGCCCGGCTCGGGCGCTCGCACGCTGGCGGCATAGCGGCCCGGGTGCTCGAGCGCGTAGGCGCGGTAGGCGGCCGCCACCGCCCGCAAGGCGTCCGGTCCCGAGCGGCCGGTGGCCGCCTCGCGCATGACGGCCGTCAGGTCGCGCACGCCGAGCAGCGCCACGCCGCGGCGCAGGGCGTCGAGCCCGGCCACGTGGACGTACAACGAGGGCGGGCGGACGCCGAGGTCGCCGGCCACGCGCGCCAGCGTGACCGCCTCGAGCCCGTCGGCGTCGGCGACGTCCGCCGCGGCGGAGACACCCGGGCCGGATCGAGGCCCTGCCGCGGCACTCAGCTGCCGCGGGCGATCGCCGCGTCCATCGCGGCAGCGGGCGACTCGACGACCTTGCCGTGGCCCGGCGCCAGCCGCGCCGGGTCCAGCGCGCGCAGCTCGCGGGCGCTCTGGAGCACGAGGTCGGCGTTCCAGGTCGCGAGCGCGGGGAGCGGGAAGCGCGGGTTCACCTTGGCGCTGGTGGCCACGCCGCCCAGCGTCGAGAACGTGTCGCCGCAGTAGATCGTGCGGTCGCGCGTGTCGAGGAACGCCACGTGGCCCGGCGTGTGGCCAGGGGAGGCGATCACCTCGAGCGAGCCGATCCGCTCGCCAGGCGCGAACGTCCGGGTCGGCTTGGTCTTGGCGCCCGGGTAGCTGCCGCGCAGCTTGCCCTCCTCGCCGGGGTCGAGCGACTTGTCGCCGCCCAGCAGCCGCGCGTCACGGCCCGAGATCAGCACCTCGACGGCGCCCAGCTCCTTCACGAGCTCGTCGAGCGAGCCGATGTGGTCGCCGTGCGCGTGCGTCAGCGCGATGCGCCGGATCGGCGCGCCGATGGCGCGGGCGGCCGCCATGACCGCCTTCGTGCTGCGCGGGATCGCGGTGTCGATGACCGTGAGGCCGTCGTCCTCCTGGACGAGGAAGACGTTGACGATCCCAAGACGGCTGACACGGGTGACTGGCATCGCGGCAGCCTAGTCGCGGTCGGGGTTCGCGACGCCGTCCGGGCCCGCCTCGAGCAGCGCGACGCACTCGATGTGCGGCGTCTGCGGGAAGAGGTCGACGGGGCGGACGCGCTTGAAGACGTACCCGGCCTCGACCAGCTGGGCGGCGTTGGGCGCCAGCGTGGTCGGGTTGCAGGAGACGTAGACGATCCGCTTCGGCGCGGCCTCGACGATCCGGCGGACGACCTTCTGCGAGAGGCCCGCGCGCGGCGGGTCGATCACCGCGAGGTCGGGCTTGCCGGTCTGCTCGACCAGCTCGCGCATCGCGAGCCGGATGTCGCCCGCGAAGAACTGCGCGTTGGTGACGTCGTTGAGGCGGGCGTTCTCGATCGCATCGCGCACGGCGGGCTCGACCAGCTCGACGCCGATCACCTCGCGCGCACGGCTGGCGAGCGTGAGCCCGATCGTGCCGATGCCGCAATAGAGGTCGTAGACGCGCTCGTGGCCGCGCAGGCCGGCGTACTCGACGGCCAGCTCGTACAGCCGCTCGGCCATCTCGGTGTTGGTCTGGAAGAACGCCTCGGGCGAGATCAGGAAGTCGAGGTCGCCGATCTTGTCGTGCAGCTGCGGGCCGCCGGAGAGCAGCACCGACTCGCCGCCCTGGGTGGACTCGCCGAGCCCCTCGGTCTGCGTCCAGAACAGCCCGTCGCAGGGCACCGCGTCGATCAGCGCGTCGACGTCGAGCTTGCCCGGCGAGGTGACGAGGCGGACCTGGAACTGGCCGCTGCGGCGCCCCTCGCGCACGACGAGGTTGCGCAGGAAGCCGCGCTGCTCGCGCCGGTCCCACGCGCCGAGGCCTTGGCGGCGGCACTCGGCGAGCACCAGCTCGCGCAGCTCGTTGCCGCGCTCGGACGCCAGCTTGCAGTCGGTCATCGGGAGGATCCGGTCGAAGCGGCCGGGAGCGTGGAATCCGCACACCAGCTCGCCGCCGTCGCCGGTCCCGAACGAGTACTCGAGCTTGTTGCGGTAGCGCCACTGCTCCAGCGCCGGCACGATCGGCTCCTGCTCGAAGCCCTCGAGGCGCCCGATCCGCGTCAGCGCGTCCGTGACCTGCTCGGCCTTGACCTCCAGCTGGCGCTCGTAGGGGAGCACCTGCCACGGCGCGCCCGGATGGTCGGCGACCTCCGGGATGCGGTCAGGGGACGGCTCGAGGATCTCGATCGCGCGCGCCTCGGCGTAGGCCTTCTTGGACTTGCCGACGACGGCGCGCAGGCGGTCGCCGGGCATCCCGCCCGCCACGAAGACGACGTAGCCGTCACGGCGCGCGACGCCGTTGCCGCCGTAGGCGAGCGAATCGACGGTGAGCTCGAGCTCGTCGCCGCGACGAGGGCGGGTGAAGGTGGCCGGAGAAGACACGGCCATCGAGGATGACAGGGGCGGGCGCGCTGCTTAGACGAGCTTCTTCTCGACCGCCGCCAGCACCGACTTGCGGTTGGCGTTGCGCTTCTCGTAGTCGCGCACCTTGCGCGCCTCGGGCGCGTCGAGGTCGCCGAGGCGCTCGACCACCTGCGCGGCCGTCAGGTCGTCGTAGCCGGAGATCGGGAAGGAGCCGGCGACCCCGGCCACGCGGCGCGCGCGGTCCACCTCGCGCTTGACACGGTCGGCGGAGTCGGAGAGCAGCTCGGTGAGCAGCGACGTCGCGTCGTCGCGCGTCATCCGGCCGCGCTCGACGGCGTCGTCGAGCACCGCCTGCACGCGCGACCGCGTGACGACCACGACCTCGCGCGGGTCGAGCAGGCGCTGCAGCTGCTCGCGGGCCGTCTCGGGGTCGGTCGCGGCCTTGCGGGCGGTCGCCGCCTTGCGGGCCGGACTGGGGCGCGAGCGTGAGCGTTTCGCAGGTGGCATCCCGGCTCGCCTCTACCCGTCCGTCGAAGCCCGGGAAACCAGGTACTCGAGGAGCGCCTTCTGCGCGTGGCGCCGGTTCTCCGCCTGGTCCCAGATCCGCTGGCGGTCGCCGTAGAGCACCTCCTCGGTGATCTCCTCGCCGGGATGCGCCGGGAGGCAATGCAGCGCGAACGCCCCGTCGGCCGCGCGGTCCAGCAGCGCGTCGATCGAGCCGGTAGGGCGCGAGCGCCTCGCGGCGGGCGGCCGCCTCGTCGTCGGAGTCGCTCATCGACACCCAGACGTCGGTGTAGACGACGTCGGCGCCCTCGACCGCCTCGCCGGGATCGGACGTCGTCGCGCCCTGGTCGAGCACGTAGCCGTCGGGCGAGGCGACGACGACCTCGACGCCGGCCAGCGCGCCGAGGATCACCAGCGAGCGGGCGACGTTGTTGCCGTCGCCCACGTAGGCGAGCTTGCGGCCCGCGATGTCGCCGAACGCCTCGCGCATCGTCATCAGGTCGGCGAGCGCCTGGCACGGATGGTGGCTCGGCGACAGCAGGTTGAAGACCGGCACGGTCGCGTGCTCGGCCAGCTCGGCGAGCCGCTCGTCGCTGCTCGTGCGCAGCCCGATCGCGGCCACGTGGCGGGAGAACACGAGCGCGGTGTCGCGCACGGACTCGCCGCGCGTGAGCTGCAGCTCGTTGGCGCGCAGCACCATCGGGTGGCCGCCCAGCTCGGAGACTCCCGCCTCCATCGAGACACGCGTGCGCGTCGACGGCTGCTCGAACAGGATCGCCACCGAGCGGCCGGCCAGCGCGTTGGAGCCGGCGGGCGCCTGCTTGAGCGCCAGGGCGCGATCGAGGATCGACGCGAGC
The DNA here is from genome assembly GCA_963723395.1 of uncultured Solirubrobacteraceae bacterium. Lineage (GTDB taxonomy): Bacteria > Actinomycetota > Thermoleophilia > Solirubrobacterales > Solirubrobacteraceae > DATFQI01. Next base: position 111,046 of record CAVRQL010000025.1, read on the forward strand.
GCCGCGTCGTCGAGCTCCTCACCGGTGATGAAGTGCCTCGGCAAGGCCGCCAGACTACTGCCGCAGCCCGAACCCGCGGAGCATGAGCAGCGCGCGGTGGCTCGCCGTGCCGGGCTTGGGGAACAGCCCGAGCTGGATCCCCGCGTCGTGCACGTCGAAGAACGCGCGGGCGCGCAGCAGCCGCCCCTCGCGCAGCTCGGCGTACACGACCGCGTGCACGACCAGGAAGCGGCCGGTGGGGGCGAGGCTGCCGAGCGGCTCGCGGTGCGTGCCGAGCAGCTTGCACGGCGCACACGCGAAGGCGCCGCCGGCCAGCCGGTCGCCCGTCGCGTTCAGCCGTGCGTCGGGGAACGCCTCCCACAGCCGCCGCGCGTGGGCGGCCAGCTCGTCCGCGCCGTGCAGCGGCTCGGGCGTGAGCGGGTCCTCGTACTGGAACCCCTCCGCGCAGAGGGGTTCGAACCTGGAGGGATCGCGCCCGGACCATGCGCGCTCCCATTCGTCGAACAGCTGATCGACCGTCACCATGACAAGGATGGCGGTACTGCGGCATAGAGCGTTCCGGAACCTGTTCTTCGCGCAGAGCGCCAGCACGATCGGCGACCGGATCGTGTTCGTGGCGCTGGCCCTGTACGTCACCGAGATCGGGTCACCCAGCGATGTCGGCCTGGTGCTCGCGGCGCACGCCATCCCGCTCGTCGGCTTCATCCTCGTCGGCGGCGTGCTCGCGGACCGGCTGCCGCGCGCGAAGGTGATGATCGCCTCCGATCTGGCGCGCTTCGTGCTGCACGCGCTGCTCGCGGTGCTGATCGTCACCGGGCACGTCGAGATCTGGCACATCGTGGTCATCGAGGCGCTGTACGGCTCGGCGGAGGCGTTCTTCAAGCCGGCCCAGACGGGCCTGGTGCCGCAGACCGTGCCCGAGGACGAGATCCAGGAGGCCAAGGCGGCGAGCGGGACGGTGGAGACGATCGCCGAGTTCACCGGCCCGGCGCTCGCCACCGTGCTCGTGCTGGGCCTGGGCGCCGGCTGGGCGTTCGCGCTCGACTCGCTGACGTTCCTGGTCTCGATCGCGTTCCTGCTGCGCGTGAAGGCGCGCAAGCGGGGTGAGATCCCGGAGCGCCAGCCGATGCTCGCCGACCTGCGCGAGGGCTGGGGCGCCGTGCGCGAGCGGGCGTGGCTGTGGTCGATCCTGCTCTGCTTCTCGGCCGCCGTGCTGCTGTCGTTCGCGCCGTGGTTCACGCTCGGCCCGACGGTCTCGAAGGACATCTACGGCAGCACGGGCGTGTTCGGCATCCTGTCGGCCGCGATGGGCGGCGGGACGATCCTCGGCGCGCTGATCGGCTTCCGCTGGCGCCCGCTGCACCCGATGCGCATGGGGATGCTGCTCGCGGTCCCGTGGCCGCTGTCGACGCTCGTGTTCGCGCTCGGGCTGCCGGTCGCGATCGTGTTCGTGGCGTTCGTGATCGCGGGCCTCGGCATCGCGCTGTTCGGCATCTGGTGGGAGACCGCGCTGGCCGAGCGCGTGCCGCCGCACCTGCTCGGACGCGTGAGCGCGTACGACTGGCTGGTGTCGCTCAGCCTGCTGCCGCTCGGCTACCTGCTGTCCGGGCCGCTCGGCGAGGCGCTCGGCTACCAGGAGGTGCTGGGCTGGGGCGCCGGGCTCGCGACGGTGGCGCTGGCCTCCGGCCTGCTCGTGCGCGAGACGTGGACGCTGCGGCGCCTCGAGCGCGCGCCGGCCTAGAACTCCGCGGTGCCGTCCTCGGGCGTCGATGCCTGGGCGTACAGGCGCCGCGGGATGCGGCCGGCGCGGTGCGCGAGGCGGCCCGCCTCGGTGGCGAGCCGGATCGCCCGCGCCATCGCGACGGGGTCCTCGGCGCGCGAGATCGCGGTGGCGCAGAGGATCGCGTCGCAGCCCAGCTCCATCGCGAGCGCCGCGTCGGAGGCCGTGCCGACGCCCGCGTCGAGGATCACCGGCACGCCGGCGCGCTCCTCGATCAGGCGCAGGTTGTACGGGTTGAGCAGGCCCTGGCCGGAGCCGATCGGGGAGCCGGCGGGCATCACCGCGGCGCAGCCGACGTCCTCCAGGCGGCGGGCGAGGATCGGGTCGTCGTTCGTGTAGGGCAGCACGGTGAAGCCCTCGTCGACGAGCTCCTCGGCGGCCTCGAGCAGCGCGGGGGCGTCGGGGAGCAACGTGCGCTCGTCGCCGATCACCTCGAGCTTCACCCAGTCGGTCTCGAACGCCTCGCGGGCGAGCTTGGCGGTCAGCACCGCGTCGCGCGCGGTGAAGCAGCCCGCGGTGTTGGGCAGCAGCTTCACGCCGGCGCTGTCGAGCACGTCGACGATCGAGCCGCGCTGGTCCGGATCGATGCGCCGCAGCGCGACGGTGACGAGCTCCGTGCCGCTCGCGTCGATCGCGGCGGCGAGCGTGTCGAGCGAGCGGAAGCCGCCCGTCCCCAGCAGCAGCCGCGAGCTCAGCGTCTGGTCGCCGATGACGAGCGGGTCTGTGACGGTGACGGACATTCAGCCTCCCTGGATCGCGCGCAGGATCTCCACCCGCGCGCCCTCTTGCAGCTCGTGCGCTCCCCACTGCCCGCGCGGCACCACCTCGGCGTCGACGGCGACGGCGACCCCCCGGCCGCTGCCCGGCAGGTCGAGCGACTCGACGGCGGCCTCGACGGTCGCGCCGTCGCGCAGCTCGGTCTCGGATCCGTTCACGAGCACCCTCATGCGGCCACCTGCGCGAAGCGCATCGGATCGACGGGAGCCGCCCACTCCGGCAGCGGCTCGCCGGCGAGCGCGCCGGCCACGAGCTCGGCGGTGACCGGGGTGAGCAGGACGCCGTTGCGGTAGTGGCCGGTGGCCCAGATCAGGCCCTCCAGCGTGCCGCGGCCGATGGCCGGCAGGTTGTCGGGGGTCGCGGGACGGAGGCCCGCGAGCACGTCCTCGATCTCCAGCTCCAGCACGCCAGGGACGACCTCGCTCATGTCGCGCACCAGCTCGTAGACGCCGCCGGCGGTCGGCGCGGTGTCCCAGCCGCGCTCCTCCATCGTCGCGCCGAGCACATAGCGCCCGTCGTCGCGGGGGACGAGGTAGGCCTGCTCGCCGCGGATCGTGCGGTCCACGAGGCCGGGGCCGCGGGGATCGCGGAGCCGCAGGACCTGGCCCTTGACGGGGCGGACCGGGATGCGCTCCGGGACGTCGAGCCGGCCGGCGCCCACGCCCGCTGCGACCACGACCGCGTCGGCGGCGACGTCGTCGACGCCCGTGACGCGCCCGCCCTCGGCGCGGACGACGCCGGCGCGCGCCGCGCGCAGCTCCACGCCGGCGGCCAGGGCGGCCTCGCGCAGGGCGGCCACGAGCTTCCGCGGGTCGACCGAGTGGTCGCCCTCGACGTCGAGCGCGAGGCGGACCGTCGGCGCGAGCGCGGGCTCCAGGCGGCGCGCCTGGCTGGGGCGGAGCCGCTCGACCTGCAGCCCGAGCGAGCGCCGGAAGGCGAGCAGACGCTCGAGCGCCTCGGCCTCGTCGGCGTCGCGCGCCACGACGAGCGTGCCCGTGGTGCGCAGATCGACGGACAGCTCGGCGCAGAAGTCCGCGTAGGCGGCGCCGCTGCGCAGCCCGAGCTCCAGCAGGTCGCGCTCGCCGAACTCGGCCTCGGCGGTCGGTGCCAGCATGCCGGCGGCGACGTGCCACGCGCCCGGCTCGCCGTCGTCGAGCACCACCACGCGCAGCCCGCGCTGGGCCGCGCGCCACGCGGACGCGAGGCCGATCGGCCCGCCGCCGATCACGGCGACGTCGTACGAGTGCTGCTGAGCTGCCAATTCCCTCCCTACGCCGGCACGACCCGGATCAGGTTCGACGGTCGGCGGCCCGGTGCCGCCCTCTCAGCCCGGTAGCGGGCTCCCGTTAATGGAGCTGCCTATGGTACTCCGCGGATGACGCCACGGAACCGGATCGCGAGCGCCAAGCTGTACCTCGTCTGCGACGCGCGGCCGCGCGAGTTCCTGGCCGCCGCGATCCGCGGCGGCGTGGACATCGTGCAGCTGCGCGACAAGGCGCTCGGCGACGACGAGCTGATCGTCGCCGCCCGCGAGTTCCGCGCGGCCGCCGACGCCGGCGGCGCCCTGTTCGTGCTCAACGACCGGCCGGACCTCGTCGCCGCGTGCGGCGCCGACGGCGTGCACGTCGGCCAGGACGACATGACTCCCGCGGAAGCGCGAGCGGTGGTGGGCGACGACGCGATCGTCGGCCGCTCGACGCACGCGCCGGAGCAGGCGCGCGCGGCGGAGGCGGATGAGGACGTGGACTACCTCGCCGTCGGCCCGGTGCACGCGACCCCGACCAAGCCGGGGCGCCCGGCCGCGGGGCTCGAGTACGTGGAGTGGGCGGCGGCCAACGTGGGCAAGCCGTGGTTCGCGATCGGCGGGCTGGACGCCGGCAACGTCGGCGCGGTCGCCGCGCTGGGCGCGACCCGCGTCGTGGTGGTGCGGGCGATCGCCGCCTCCGACGAGCCCGAGTCCGCCGCGCGCGGGCTGCGGGCCGCGCTGGAGGGGCGCGTTGGGGCAGCGCAGCCGTAAGCGCCGGCGCGAGCCGGCCGGCACCGAAGGCGCCCGTCACGACGCGGCGCGCGCCGACGGCCTCCGTCAAGACGCGACCCCGGACGCGGAGTCCTCGCGCGACAAGATGTCACGGGGCTATGCGCGCTCGCGCCAGCGCGACGACGCCGTCCGCGAGCGGCTCGAGCCGTTCGCGCCAGGCGAGCGGCCGCTCGCCGTGAAGATCTGCGCGGTGCTCGCCGCGCTCATCGCGATCGCGAACCTCGTGCTCTTCCTCGCTGGGTGGGAGGTGCGCGGGCAGGACCCCAACCTCGGCGGCGCGCTCGCGCTGTGCGCCGTGCTGCTGGCCGCCGCGGTCGGGATGTGGCGCATGCAGTACTGGGCGGTGTTGGGCTTCGAGGTGCTGCTCGGCGTACTGGTGGTATCCGCCGCCCTTTCGCTGATGCTCGCCTCCAACCTCCGCGCCGCCCTGCTGTCGGTGGCCGTGATCGCCATCTCGGGTCCGCTGTTCTGGCTGCTGATCCGGGTGATGGCGCGCATCCAGCTGCCCGATCGCCGTCGCCGCGCGTGAAGCTCGCGCACGACCGCGCCGGCGCCGGCGAGCCGCTGCTGCTGATCCACGGGCTCGGCGGTGACCGCTGCGTCTGGGAGCCGGTGCTCGAGCCGCTGTCCCGCCTCCACGAGGTCATCAGCGTCGACCTGCCGGGCTTCGGGGGCTCGGACCCGCTCGACGAGGACCCGACGCCGCAGGCGCTGGCCCGCGCCGTCGCCGGCTTCCTCGACGAGATCGGCATCGACGCGCCGCGCGTCGCCGGGAACTCGCTCGGCGGCTGGGTGGCGCTCGAGCTCGCCGTCGCGGGCCGCGCGCGCTCGGTGGCCGGCATCTGTCCCGCCGGCCTGTGGAAGAAGCCCACGCTCGGCCCCGAGGAGCAGGCACGCACCGGCGCCTACCGCGCCGCGCGCCGTCTGCGACCGCTGCTCCCGCTGGCCATGCGCTCGCGAGCCGCCAGGCGACTGGTCCTGTCGGCGTTCGTGGCCGACCCGGACCGCGTCCCGTACGACGCGGCGATGCGCATGATCATCCGCCTACGGCCGCTCGACCGCGTTCGCGGCGACCAGCACGGCGATGCGCCGCACCCGTTTCACGGGCGCCTTGGACGTGCCGGTAACGCTGGCCTTCGGCGAGCTGGACCGGCTGATCACCCCCGCCGAGCTGCCCGGCGCGCGGTCGCTGATCCTCCCGGGCTGCGGCCACATCGCCATGTGGGACGCCCCCGAGCTGGTGGTGGACGCGATAGTCGGCGCGCCGGCGGCGTTAGCGGCCTCGGCCGCCGGGTAGCCCCGCCGCGTGTCCACGAACACGCGCTTCATGCCCGTCTCGCCCGGCGACGTCTGGGAGGTCCTCGCCGACCCGGGCGAGTACGGCTACTGGGTGGTGGGCTCGAAGGTGATCCGCGACGCGGACGCCAACTGGCCCGCGCCGGGCTCCAAGTTCCACCACACGATCGGCTTCGGACCCTTCAAGGTCTCCGACCACACGGTGAGCCTGGAGGCCGAGCCCTCCCGCCGGCTGAAGATCCGCGCCAAGGGCCGCCCGTTCGGCACCGCGTCGGTGACGATGGAGCTGACGCCGAAGGACGGCGGCACCGTGGTCACCATCACGGAGAACCCCGACGGGGTGTTCCGCCCGCTCAGCTTCTTCCCGCCGCTCCAGCTCGGCGCCAAGGCCCGCAACGCCGAGTCGCTGATGCGCATGGAGGAGCTCGCGCTGCGGAAGGCGCGGCCGCGATGAAGCACGCCTCGATCTGGGTCGACACCACCGAGCCGCAGCCCGAGCTGCCGGAGCTCGACGGGCTCGTCGAGACCGACGTCGCGGTGCTCGGCGGCGGCATCGTCGGCATCACGCTCGCGACGCTGCTCCAGGAGGCCGGCGTGCGCGTCGTGCTGCTCGAGGCGAACCAGCTCGCGCGGGGCGTGTCCGGCTACACGACGGCCAAGGTCTCCTCCCAGCACGGGATGATCTACTCGCAGATCGCCTCGAAGTTCGGGAACGACGCGGCGCGCACGTACGGCGCCGCCAACGAGGCGGCGCTGAGCTGGATGGCCGAGCGCGCGGCCGGCATCGAGTGCGACTGGCGCCGCCGCACCTCCTACGCCTACGTGCCAGAGGGCGAGGACCGCTCCCAGGCCGAGGAGGAGGCCGACGCCGCGGCCGGGGCCGGGCTCCCGGCGCAGCTGGTCGACTCGACGCCGCTGCCCTACGGCGTCGCGGCGGCGGTGCGCTTCGACCGCCAGGCCGAGTTCCATCCACGCAAGTACCTGCTCGGGCTCGCCGAAGGGCTCACCGACGTGTACGAGAACTCCCGCGCCACGACGATGGACAGCGACGAGGACCTGCTCGTCAAGACGCCCGGCGGGCGCGTCCGGGCGAACACCGTGGTGCTGGCGACGCACTATCCCTTCCTGGACCGCACGTTCGCCTTCGCGCGGGTGCATCCGCAGCGCTCCTACGCGATCGTGTGCCGGATCGCCGGAGAGCCGCCGCCCGGGATGTTCATCTCCTCCGGCTCCACCACGCGCTCTGTCCGCGCTGTGCCGATGGACGGCGAGGAGCTGCTGCTGGTCGGGGGCGAGGGCCACAAGGTCGGCACCGGCGGCGACACCGAGGAGCGCTACGCGGCGCTCGAGGAGTTCGCCCGGGAGCACTGGACCGTCGAGTCGGTCGAGTACCGCTGGTCCTCGCAGGACAACACCACCGTCGACCAGCTCCCCTACGTCGGGCCCGCCACCCCGCGGACCGACCGGGTGCTGATGGCCACCGGCTTCGCCAAGTGGGGCATGACCGGCGGCACCGCCGCGGCGATGATCCTCGCCGACCGGATCCTCGGCCGCCCGAACGACGCCGCCGAGCTGTTCGACCCCAACCGCCTGAACCTGCGCGCGTCGGCCACCCGGCTCGTCGAGGAGAACGCCCAGGCCGGAGTGCGCTTCGTCGGCGACCGCCTGAAGCACCGCGGCACGCGGCCGATCGAGGAGCTCGCGCCCGGCGAGGGCGACATCGTCTCGCTCGACGGCGAGAAGGTCGCCGGGCACCGCCGACGACGACGGCACGCTGGTCGCCGTCTCGCCGGTCTGCACGCACCTCGGCTGCCAGGTCAACTGGAACACCGCCGAGCGCAGCTGGGACTGCCCGTGCCACGGCTCCCGCTTCTCCCCCGACGGCGAGGTGCTCCACGGCCCCGCCGTGCACCGGCTCGAGCTCAAGCCGACCGGGGACTGATGCCGAGCTACGGCGACTGCCGCTCGGCCGAGGTCGCGGCGCCGCCGCAGCGCTGCTTCGACCTCCTGACGGACTTCGAGCATCTGTCGGAGTGGCAGAAGGCGGTGAAGTCGGCCCACGTGCTGGAGCGCGACGAGCAGGGCCGGGGCAAAGTCGTCGAGTACGAGGTCGACGCGCGCTTCAAGACCGTCCGCTACCGGCTGCGCCAGCTCTACGACGAGCCGATCCGCCTCGGCAGCGAGTACATGGGCGGCGACTTCCGCGACCTGTCGGGCGAGTGGCGCTTCGTCGCCATCGGCGACGGCCGCACGCGCGTGGAGCTGGACCTGCGCATCGACCCGGGCCGCTTCGTCCCCGGCCCGCTGCGCGCCGCGATCTCCGACGCGGTCATGCGGCGCTCGCTCAACGACCTCGTGGCGGCGGTCTGACGTGGGGTTCCCCGCACCCGATCCGGCCGCCACGGCGCTCGTCACCGGAGCGTCGTCGGGCATCGGGGCTGAGTTCGCCCGCCGGCTCGCGGCCGCGGGGCACAACGTCACGCTCGTCGCGCGGCGCGAGGACCGGCTGCGCGAGCTCGCCTCCGAGCTGGAGCGCCGGCACGGCGTCCACATCGAGGTGTTCGCGCGCGACCTGACGGACCCGGCGGCGCGCGACTCGGTCCTCCCGGCGCTGCGCGTGGACGTGCTCGTCAACGACGCCGGCTTCGCCACCGGCGGCCCGTTCCATGAGTCCGACCGCGAGCAGGAGCTGCGCCAGGTGCGACTCCTGTGCGAGGCTCCGGTGGATCTGCTGCGGCGCTTCCTGCCGGGGATGGTGGAGCGGCGCGGCGGGGCCGTGATCAACGTGACGTCGACCGCCGGGATGCAGCCGCTGCCCAACTCCGCCGGCTACGCCGCCGCCAAGGCGCACCTGCTGTCGTTCAGCGAGGCCGTGCACAGCGAGGTCCGCCGCCACGGCGTGCACGTCACCGCCCTGTGCCCGCCGCCGGTCCACACCGAGCTGTTCGCGAAGGAGGACCACCCGGTGGAGCGCGTGCCGCGGATCGCGTGGCTCGAGCCCGGCGAAGTCGCCCAGGCAGGGCTCGACGGCGCCCGGCGCAACAAGCGCGTCGTGGTACCCGGCACGCTCACGCGCGCGGCGATGCCGGTCGCGCGCTTCGCCCCCCGCGCCCTGCAGCTGCGCTTCGTCGAGCGCGTGTTCCGGCCGTGAGGGCCGTCGTCGTCGGCAGCGGGCCGAACGGGCTGGCGGCCGCCATCACGCTCGCCGAGGCGGGCCGCGACGTGACCGTGCTGGAGGCGGCAGACCGGATCGGCGGGGCGGTCGCCACCGAGGAGCTCACGCTCCCGGGCTTCCGCCACGACACGTTCTCCTCGGTCTACCCGGCGGCCGCGGCCTCGCCCGTGTTCGGCCGCATGCCGCTCGAGCGGTTCGGGCTGCGCTGGATCCACCCGCGCCGCTGCTACGCCCACGTGCTGCCCGAGGGGCGGGCGGTGGCCCTCTCGCGCGACCTCGACGAGACCGCGGCGTCGCTCGACGCGCTGCACCCCGGCGACGGCGCGGGCGTGGAAGGACTTCGCGGGGCCGTACCTGAAGCACTTCGAGGCGTGGCGCCGGACGATGCTGTCCGGCTTCCCTCCGGTCGAGGGGCCGGTGCGGATGCTGGCCGCCCACCGGCTCGGCGGCACGCTGGACTTCGCGCGGCTGCTGCTGATGCCGGCCGAGGGCCTCGCCGACCGGATGTTCGGCGCGGGCGGCTCGCGGGCGTGGCTGTACGGCTCGGCGATGCACGGCGACGCCCCGCCCACCAGCGGCGGCAGCGCCATCGCCGCCGCGCACCTGAACCTGATGGGCCACGCGGTCGGCTGGCCGAGCCCCGAGGGCGGCGCCGGGCGGCTCGCGGAGGCGCTGGTCGGCTACCTGGAGTCGCTGGGCGGCACGGTCCGCGCGAGCTCGCCCGTCACCCGCGTGCACGTCGAGCGCGGGCGCGCGACCGGCGTCGAGGTGGCGGGAGGCGAGCGCGTGCCGGCCACGCTCGTGGTCGCGGACGTCACGCCCGGCGGGCTGCTGCGGATCGCGGGCGACGCGCTGGGCGGGAAGTACGCGCGCGAGCTGCGCGACTACCGCCTCGGCCCGGCGACGCTGAAGGTCGACTGGGCGCTCTCGGCGCCGATCCCGTGGGAGGCGCCGGAGGCCCGCGAGGCCGGGACCGTCCACGTCGGCGGCACGGAGGAGGAGGTCCTCGCCGCGCTGTCGCCGAGCGGCAGCGGCCTGGCCGAGAAGCCGTTCATGCTGCTCGGCCAGCAGACGGTCGCCGACCCGACGCGGGCGCCAGAGGGCAAGCACACCGCGTGGGCGTACACGCACGGGCCGCAGGACGCCGACTGGGAGCGCGAGACGGAGCGCCACGTGGAGCGCATGGAGGCCCAGATCGAGCGGTTCGCGCCCGGCTTCCGCGACGCGATCCTCGCCCGCCACGTGCTCGGGCCCGCGGAGCTGGAGCGGCGCAACGCGAACCTCGCCGGGGGCGACGTCGGCGCCGGCTCGTACTCGCTCGACCAGGTCGTGTTCCGGCCCGTGCCGAGCCTCAATCCCTACCGGACGCCGGTGCGCGGGCTGTTCATCGGCAGCGCCGCCACGTTCCCGGGCGGCGCGGTGCACGGCGTCCCCGGGTCACGCGGCCGCGCGCGCGGCGCTGCGCGAGGCGCCGAGTCCGCCGTTTCTGACCTCGTGTACTAGCCTCAGCCTCCTATGCCCGAAAGCGCCTACGACTGCATCGTCATCGGCTCCGGACCGGGCGGCTACGTCGCCGCCATCCGAGCCGCCCAGCTCGGAATGAGCACCGCCGTGATCGAGAAGGACGCCGTCGGCGGCCGCTGCCTCAACTACGCCTGCATCCCCGCCAAGGCCGTCCTCCGCGTCGCCGACGTGCTCGCCGAGATCGACGACGCCGACGAGTTCGGCATCTCGGTCCCCGAGCGCTCCGTCGACTTCTCGAAGGTCTACGAGCGCCGCGCCAAGGTCGTCAAGACCCTCACCGGCGGCGTCTCCGGCCTGTTCAAGAAGAACAAGATCGACTACATCGAGGGCACGGCGAGCCTCGCCGGCGGCCGCAAGGTGACCGTCGACGGCACCGAGATCGAGGCGCGCAAGGCGATCATCCTCGCGACCGGCTCGGTCCCCAAGGGGATCCCCGGCACCGAGCTCGGCGGCCGCGTGATCGGCACCGAGGGCGCGTGGGCGCTGGAGCAGCTCCCCGAGAAGCTCGCCGTCGTCGGCGCGGGCGCCTCGGGCGCGGAGATCGCGTCCGCCTACGGCCGGCTCGGCACGCAGGTGCAGCTCTTCGAGGCGCTCGACCGCGTGCTGCCCACCGAGGACGCCGACATCTCCAAGGTCGCCGGCCGCGCGCTGGCCAAGCAGAACATGACGATCCACACCGGGACGCTGATCGAGAACGTCCAGACGGGCGACGACAAGGTCTCCTTCTCCTACGGCGACGAGCAGGGCGAGGCCGACTACCTCGTCATCGCCGCCGGGCGCGGGCCCGACGTCGAGGCGCTCAACCTCGACGCGGCGGGCGTCAAGCTCGACGACCGCGGGCTGATCGAGGTCGACGGCGCGCTGCGCACCTCGGCCGAGGGCGTGTACGCGATCGGCGACCTGGTGCTCGGCCCGGCGCTCGCGCACAAGGCCTCCGACGAGGGCGTCATCGCCGTCGAGGACGCCGCGGGCCTGGAGACGCACCCGATCGAGTACATCGACATCCCGCGCGCGACGTTCTGCACCCCGAACGTGGGCTCGTTCGGCCTCACCGAGGAGCAGGCGCGCGAGCAGGGCATCGACGTCGTGGTCGGCCGGGTCAACTACGGCGCGGTCGGCGCGGGCACCGTCTACGGCGACCGCTCCGGCGTGATCAAGATCATCGGCGACAAGCAGTACGGCGAGATGGTCGGCGGCCACATCGTCGGCGCCAAGGCGACGGACCTGATCCAGGAGCTCGTCAACGCCAAGGCGCTCGAGGGCGGCTATCCCGAGGTGGCGCGGATCATCCACGGGCACCCGACGCTCGCCGAAGGCGTGATGGAGGCCGCGAGGGCCGCCGACGGCTGGCTCATCCACGGTTAACGCCCAGGCGCGCTTCTACTACGACTTCTGCGTCGCCGGACGCGTACCTCGCGTCCGAGCGGGTGATGCACGTGCTGCCGGAGGTCCCGGAGTGGATCCCGGTGCGGCTGTCGGGCCTCGCCGCGGGCGGGGTCGGCGCGTTCCGCTGCGCCGAGGAGGAGACGATCTACCGCGAGGACGTCGAGGCGCGGGCGCGGGCGTACGAGCTGCAGGCCACGCGCTGGCCGGACCCGTTCCCCTCGGACACCGAGTGGGCGCTGCTGGCGGCCACGTACTCGAAGCAGATCGGCCGCGGCGTGGCGTTCTCGCTGGCCGCGTTCCGCCAGGCGTTCGCCGCCGGGCGCGACCTCGGCGTGCGCGACAACGTGCTGATCGCCGCGGCCGCGTGCGAGATGCACCCCGTGGCGCTGATCAAGGGCGCCGAGCTGGGCTCGACGAAGCGGCGGCTCGACGAGGCGACCGCCGGCGCGGTGGCCGCCGGGGTGCTCGACGTCCCGGCCATCGTGACCGCGGAGCGGCGAGGTCTTCCACGGCGACCGCGCGCTGGAGAAGGCCGCGGGCGCGCCCGGCGTGAAGGCGAACCGCGAGTACGAGCTGCTGGTGCGCAAGGCCGGACGCGGGCCGGCGCTGATGCGCGGCCCCGGGCAGACCGACCACGTCGAGGTGATCGAGATCGCGACCGGCGAGATCGCGCTCTTCTGGGACACCCAGCCCGCCCAGACCGGTCGGCTGGCACGGGCGCTGCGGGCCGACCTCGCGCAGCTCGAGTGCGGACGCCTTCCTCGCCAAGTGGCGGCGCTGGCAGAGCTCCTAGGCGCGGACCCGTTCGCCCTCGGGGTCGAAGAGCGGCTCGCCGGCCACCCGGCCGTCGATCCACTCGCCGAACACCTCGACGGCGACCTCCGTCCCGGGCGCGGCGTGCTCCGCGGGCAGGTAGGCGTAGGCGATCGAGCGCTCGACGGTGTAGCCGTAGCCGCCGCTCGTGACGCGGCCGGCGACGCGCCCGTCCACCCGGACGGGCTCGTTACCCAGCGCCACCGCGCGCGGGTCCTCGAGGGTCAGGCAGCACAGCCGCCGCGCGGGCTCCGTGACGAGCGCGTCGCGCCCGATGAAGTCCTTGTCGAGCTTCACCGCGAAGCCGACCGCGCCCTCGTAGGGCGAGTCGTCGGGCGTGATGTCCGCGCCCCACACGCGGTAGCCCTTCTCCAGCCGTAGCGAGTCGATCGCGCGGTACCCGCCGGCCACGAGGCCGTGCGGCTCGCCCGCCTCCCACAGGGTCCGCCACAGCGCCGCGCCGTACTCCATCGGGCAGTACAGCTCCCAGCCCAGCTCGCCGACGTACGTGACCCGGAGCGCGCGCACGGGGACGTCGCCGACGGCCAGCTCCCGCCAGGACATGTACGGGAACGCGAGATCGCCGGTGCAGGCGGCCGACAGCACGTCCCGCGCCCTCGGTCCCCACAGGCCCGCGCACGCCCAGCGCGAGGTGACGTCCTCGACCCGGACGCCGTCGCCGGCGTGCCGCCGGATCCACGCGAGGTCGTGGCGCCCGAACGCGGTCCCCGTGACGATCGAGAAGCTGCTCCTCGGCGAGGCGCGCGACCGTGAAGTCGCACTCGATGCCGCCGCGCGAGTTGAGCATCTGCGTGTACGTGATCTTCCCGACCTCGCGGGCGACGCGGTTGTCGCACAGCCGCTCGAGCAGCTCGGCGGCGCCGGGGCCGGAGACCTCGAGCTTCGCGAACGACGTCTCGTCGAACAGCGCCGCGGCCTCGCGGCACGCGGCGTGCTCGGCGCCGATCGCGGGCGACCAGTGCCGGCCGGCCCAGCCGCGCGGGCGCAGCGACTCGTCGCCCGCCGCCTCGTTGGCCGCGTACCAGTTCACGCGCTCCCAGCCGGACTTCTCGCCGAACACCGCGCCGTGCTCGCGGTGCCAGCCGTAGGACGGCGAGACGCGCAGCGGGCGCCCGGCCTGCCGCTCGTGGTTGGGGTACTTGATGTCGTAGTAGGTCTCGTACACCTCGCGGGTCCGCGCGAGCGTGTACCGCGGCGAGCGGTAGTGGGCGCCGAAGCGGCGGACGTCCATGTGCCACAGGTCGATCGACGGCTCGCCGGCCGCGATCCACTCCGCGACCACCTTCCCGACGCCGCCGGCGCCCGCCAGGCCGTGGGCGCAGAAGCCGGCCGCCACGAACAGCCCGCGGACCTCGGTCTCGCCGAGGCAGAACTCGCCGTCCGGGGTGAACGCCTCCGGGCCGTTGATGAGCTTCGTGATCCGCACGTCCTCCATCGCGGGCACCCGCATCCGCGAGTTGGCCACGATCTCCTCGAGGCGGTCCCAGTCCTCCTCGAGCAGGCGGCCGTTGAAGTCGGGCGGGATCGCGTCGAGCCCGCGCCCGCCGTCGGCGAGGCTCCACGGGGCGCAGTCCCGCTCGTAGCCGCCCATGACGAGGCCGCCGCCCTCCTCGCGGAAGTAGATGAGGTGGTCGGGGTCGCGCAGCGTGGGCAGCGCCGCACCGTCGCGCTCGCGGAAGGGCTGCGTCACGAGGTACTGGTGCGCCATCGGGACCACCGGCACGCGCACGCCGGCCATGCGGCCGATCTCCGCGGCATACATGCCGCCGGCGTTCACGACGACCTCGCACTCGACGTCGCCGCGCTCGGTGCTGACCCCGCGCACCACGCCGTCGCGCACGTCGATGCCGGTCACGCGCGTGTGCGGCCGGATCGTCGCGCCGGCCTCCCTCGCGCCCTCTGCGAGCGCGTAGGTGAGGAGGCTGGGATCGAGATAACCGTCGGTCGGCAGCCACGACGCGCCGATCACGCCCTCGGTCGACATGAGCGGGAAGCGCGCCTTCGCCTCCTCGGCCGAGAGCAGCTCCAGCGGCAGCCCGAACGTCTTCGCCCAGCCGGCCTGGCGGCGGGTCTCCTCCCACCGCTCCGGCGTGCAGGCCAGCCGGATGCCGCCGCACTCCACCCACCCCGAGTCGAGCTCGCGGTACAGCTCGACCGAGTACATCATCATCGTGGTCAGCGACACGGAGCCGCGCAGCTGACCCACCAGCCCGGCGGAGTGGAACGTCGACCCGCTCGTCAGGTCGGAGCGATCGAGGAGCAGCACGTCGCTCCAGCCGAGCCGCGCCAGGTGGTAGGCGATCGAGGTGCCGCCGACCCCGCCGCCGATGATCACGCAGCGGGCGCGCTCCGGCAGGGAGCGGTCAACGGGCACGCGCGAGCTCCAGGTCCGCCTCGAAGCCGGCGCCGCCGCCGAGCTTGCCCAGGTGCTCCGCCGCGTAGGCCGTGAAGTCGAAGTCGAGCTCGGACACCGACGCCTGCAGCACGCCCCACATGCCCTCCCAGAAGGCGGCGAGCAGCCGGAGCAGGCGGACGGCGGCGACCCGCTGGGGCGTCGCCTCGCCGTAGTAGGCGGCGACGAGCGCCCGCTCGCCGTCGGCGTCCAGCTCGTGGTGGCTGGCGAAGTTGGCGAGATCGAAGCGCGCGTCGCCCATCCCCGCGTACTCCCAGTCGACCAGGCTGAGCGCGTCGCCGAGCAGGAAGTTCGCGGTCAGCAGGTCGCTGTGGATCGGCACCGGCCGATGAGGCAGCGCCGCGACGATCCGCTCCGCGGCCGCGTGCACCTCGTCGTAGTTCGCCGGGATCGCGCCGCCGCGCCGCTCCGCCTCCGCGCGGTAGGACTCGGCGCGGGCCAGCGGCGAGCAGGGGACCGGAAACTCGGGGCCGGCGTGGATGCGCCGCAGGAGCTCCGCGACCTCGGGCAACCGGGCGCGCAGCTCGTCCGCGGTCGCGGGGCGCGCGTCGATGAACTCGGTCACGAGCACCCCGAGCTCCGGCACGAAGGCGACCAGCCGGGGTCCGACCCCGATGCTCGCCGCCGCCCGCGTCGCCGCCGCCTCCGCGGCGCGGTCGATGCCCAGCAGCTCGGTGCCGCGGCCGGGAAGGCGCACCACGCACTCGCGGTCCGAGAAGCGCGCGCGGAAGTTGCGGTTGGTGATGCCGCCGTCCAACTTCACGGGGTCGCCCTGTGGCGGCCCGAGCTCGGGCTCGAGCGCGCGGAGCGCCTCAGCGAGCATGGAGCGCCGTCACGGCATCGGGCACGACGTTGATCACGAACCGCGCCCGGTCGCCGCGGTGCCGGTCGCGGGCGAACTCGACCGCGGTGCCGTCGGCCGCCCGGGCCAGGCGCTCGACGAGCATCAGCGGGGCGCCCTCGGGCACGGCGAGCGCGCGGGCCTCGTGCGCGCGGGCGACGATCGGCTCCAGGCGCTCCACCGCGGAGACGGGGTCCAGCCCGTAGCCGTCGCGCATCAGCACGTACAGCGAGCCCGTGAGGTCGTGGTCGAGCAGGCCGGGGAACCGCGCGGCCGGGAGCCAGGAGTCCTCGAGCAGCAACGGGCGCCCGTCGGCCGAGCGCAGCCGTTCGATGCGCAGGGCATGGTCGGCGCCGAGCGCCGCCGCGACATCGTCGGGCGCCGGCAGCTCCCGCGCCGACAGCACCCGCGCCCCGGCCGTCATCCCCAGGCGCCCGAGCTGCTCGGTGAAGCCGAGCACGCCCGTGAGGTCGTGCTCGACGCGGCTGGGCGCGCGCACGAAGGTGCCGCGCCCGACGCCGCGCTCGATCAGGCCGCGCGCCGCCAGCGCGCCGAGCGCCTGGCGCACCGTCATCCGGCTCACCTGCAGCTGCTCGGCCAGCTCCCGCTCCGGCGGGAGCCGGTCACCCGGCACCAGCTCGCGGGTCTCGATGCGCCGCGCGAGCACCTCCTCGATCTGCGCCCACGCGGGCTGGCGCGAGCGGCGCCGGGGTCCCATCCGATCAACCGGCTGGGGCGGTCTCCGGCTCGACCGGCTTCTCACGCGTCGGCGACGGGATGCGCGAGTGGCGGATCCCGTAGTAGATCGCGCCGAGGATGAGCACGAACCCGAGCACGGACCACTGGATCGGGATGTCGTCGAGGAAGCCGCCGAGGTCGAGCAACCCGTCGGTCTCGCTGGGCTTCGGGTTGGTCGCGACCCGGTGCCACATGAAGTTGATCAGCATCGCGCCGCCCCAGACGAGGGCGAGGATGTTGACCAGCATCCCCCAGCGCCCGAGCGAGAACCCCATGTTCTTGGCGAAGTAGCCGCGCCGCCGTGCGCCGAGGATGGCGAGGTTGGCGAGCAGGTAGGAGATGTAGATCATCCCGCTCGCCGCGATCGCGATGAACGCGACGCCGCCGTACCTGAGCAGGAAGAACCCGGCCATCAGCGCGACGACGACGCACGCCGCGGCCGGCGAGCCGGTGCGCGGGTGGACGACGCTCAGCACCCGGGACCCGGGCAGCTGCCGGTCGCGGGCCATGGAGTACGCGAGCCGGATCGTCGACGCCTGGATCGCGAGGCAGCAGACGAAGATCGCGAACGTGACGACGAACAGGTAGCCCGTCGCGAGCGCGTTCGAGAGGTTCGCCTGGATGATCTCGGGCGGCGAGATGCCGCCGGCCGCGACGACCTCGTCCAGGTCGCCGGGGACCGCCATCACCATCGCCCACAGGAACACGAACCCGACCACGAACGCGGCGGCCACCGATCCGAGCACGGCGCGCGGCGCCGCCCGCCTCGGGTCGTTGGTCTCCTCGGCGAGGGTCGAGGCCGTGTCGAAGCCGTAGATCACGAACAGGCCCATGAACATCGCGACGAGGAAGTTCGAGGCGTTGAACGCCGGGCCGCCCGTCTCGAACACCACGCCGACGCCCTGGTTGTTGTGGAAGAGCGCGAGGATGATCGCGAACACGAACAGCCCGAGCAGCTCGAACAGCACGCCCGTGTTGTTGATCAGCGCCACGACGCGCACGCCGAAGACGTTCAGCAGCGTGATCACCACGAGCGTGCCCGCCGCCACCCACTTCTGGTTGGTCAGGCTGTCGGCGCTGAAGTCGATGCCGATGTCGTTGAGCATCGGGATCAGCGTCAGCGGGAGCGTCGCGACGACGGCGGCGACGGTCAGCGCGCCGGCCCAGAGGTAGATCCAGCCGGCGAACCACGCGTACACCTTCGAGTGGCTGAGGTACTTCGTCCACTGGAACACCGAGCCGGCGATCGGGAAGTGGCTCGACACCTCGGCGAAGCACAGGGCGACGATGAACTGCCCGGCCGCGACCACCGGGAACGTCCAGATGAACGCGCCGCCCAGCGTGGCGAAGCCCAGGATGAAGAGCGTGAAGATGCCTGTCGCCGGCGAGATGTAGCTGAACGCCGCGGCGAACGAGCTGAAGAAGTGCAACCGGCGGTGCAGCGACTGCGCGTATCCGAAGCTCGCGAGGTCGGCGCTGTCGTCGTGTACGGCCGATGCGGGACCGGTGGTGGCCACGGCTGGTCTCCTTCAATAGGTCTAGACCAAATCCGACAGCGCGAGTCAACGTCACGCGGCGGCCCGTGTCAACCCGCCTCTCATCTTCGAGACCCGGCCACCCGCGCGAGGCGCTTCAGCGTCAGCGAGATCACCGGGCCGTAGGCGACCGCCAGCGCCGCCTCGAGCGGCGCCGGCGCGCGCAGGTCGATCGCCACGGTGCAGCCGCCGCCTCGCGGCTGCACCCGGTGCTCCATCTCCACCAGCGCGCCCACCCGCCACGTCCACGAGCGGGGAGCGTCCACGCGGGTGATCTCCACCGGCACGGGCACCGCGCCGAGCAGCCGCGCGGCGCCTCGGTCGCCGGCGCGCACCTCGCCCTCGCCGAGCCCCCACGCCCCGCGCACGTGCGGCGCCCACGACGCCCACGCGGCGGGGCGCGAGAACAGCGCCCAGGCGGCGGCCGGCGAGCCCTGCGAATCGGCGGTCCAGGTGTGCATTCCGTGACCGGACCTACCCGCTACCGTTCGCCGCGATGGCCGATGTGACGCGGGAGGAGTCGGCGCACGAGCTGCCTGAGGCCGGCGTGGCGCGCGAATGGCTCGAGGCGATGACGCTGATCCGGCGCTTCGAGGAGCGCGCGGGCGAGATGTACGCCAAGTCCAAGGTCGGCGGCTTCCTGCACCTCGCGATCGGCGAGGAGGCGACGATCGTCGGCGCCGTGCGCGCGATGCGCGACGAGGACTACCTGATCTCCACCTACCGCTCGCACGGCCACGCGCTGTCGCGCGGCTGCCATCCGAACAACGTGATGGCCGAGCTGTTCGGGCGCGAGGACGGCGTCTCGCACGGGCGCGGCGGCTCGATGCACATGTTCGACCTCGAGCGGCGCTTCATGGGCGGCTACGGGATCGTCGGCGGCAACCTCCCGCTGGCCGCCGGGATGGGCCTGGCCTCCGACTACAAGGGCACCGAGGAGGTGACCGTCTGCGTGTTCGGCGACGGCGCCGCCAACCAGGGCACGTTCGGCGAGACGCTCAACCTCGCCGCGCTGTGGAAGCTGCCCGTCGTCTTCATGGTCACCAACAACCAGTTCGGCATGGGCACCGCGCTGGAGCGCCACACCGCGCAGACCGACCTGCACCGCCGCGGCGAGGGCTTCGGCGTGCCTGGCATGCGCTGCGACGGGATGGACGTCGTCGACACCCACCACGTGATGAGCGAGGCGATCCGCCGCGCCCGCGAGGACCGCCAGCCCGTGCTGGTGGAGGCCGTGACCTACCGCTTCCGCGGGCACTCGATGGCCGACCCGGAGGAGTACCGCGACAAGGAGCAGGTCGAGGAGTGGCGCAAGCGCGACCCCGTGAAGACCTACGCCGAGCGCCTCGTGGAGGAGGAGTGGCTCGAGGAGGGCGAGCCGGAGCAGATCGACGAGGAGGTCGTCAAGCGGATCGACGAGGCGGTGGCGTTCGCCGACCGCTCGCCGTTCCCGCCCCCGGAGTCGCTGTACGACTCGATCTACGTGCTCGGCGACCAGGTCAAGGGCTGGTACTCCGTCGACGAGCGCTCGGCCGGCGTGCACCGCGGCGAGCACGAGCGCGACCTGGCCGCCGAGGAGCGCGGGCCGCGCGGCGAGTACGACAAGGCCGTGGAGCTGGCCTCCAAGGAGGACCTCGGGCTCGACAAGGCGTCCGACGAGGCGCAGGCCGAGGACGACGACGCCGAGGAGGCCGAGTCCTGATGGGCGTCGTGCGCTACCGCGAGGCGCTCAACCAGGCGCTGCGCGAGGAGATGCAGCGCGACGACAAGGTCGTGCTGATGGGCGAGGACATCGGCGTCTTCAACGGCGCCTTCAAGGTCACCAACGGGCTGCTGGAGGAGTTCGGCGAGGCTCGCGTGCGCGACACGCCGATCTCCGAGAACACGATCGTCGGCATGGGCGTCGGCGCCGCCATGACCGGCCTGCGCCCGGTCGTGGAGCTGATGACCGTCAACTTCTCGCTGCTGGCGCTGGACCAGATCGTCAACCACGCCGCGACGATCCACTACATGTTCGGCGGCCAGGTCCGGGTGCCGCTCGTGATCCGGATGCCCCAAGGCGCCGGCCACCAGCTCGGGCCGACGCACTCGCACTGCTTCGAGGCCCTGTTCCTGCACGTCCCGGGCCTGCTGGTGGCGGTGCCGAGCACGGCCGCCGACGCCAAGGGCCTGCTCAAGTCGGCGATCCGCGACGACAACCCCGTCGTGTTCATCGAGCACGAGTACCTCTACGGCCAGCGCGGCGACGTCCCGGACGACGACGACCACACGGTCGACTTCGGCCAGGCGGCGATCCGGCGCGAGGGCTCGGACGTGACGATCGTCGGCATCTCGCGCATGGCCGTCACCGCGGAGAAGGCCGCCAAGCTGCTGGCCGACGAGCACGAGGTCGAGGCCGAGGTGATCGACCCGCGCACGCTCCGCCCGCTCGACCTGGACACGATCCTCGAGTCCGTGCGCAAGACGAACCGCTGCGTGATCGTCGAGGAGGGCTGGCCGCACGGAGGGGTCGGCGCGAACCTGGCGGCGCTCATCCAGGAGCAGGCGTTCGACTTCCTGGACGCCCCGATCGGGCGCGTCACGGGAGCCGACCTCCCGATGCCGTACTCCAAGCCGCTCGAGCAGATCGCCTACCCGCACGAGCCGCAGGTGGTCGAGGCCGTGCTCGCCACCTTCGGCGATCTCTAGTCGAGAGCGGTTCCCGCCGACAACAAGGGGGTGTCGCAACCCTCCCCTGTAGAGGCCGTCGCCGAGCTCGGCCGCCGAGCGCTGCACACCGACGACGTCGGCGAGATGCTGCGCACGGCCACGGAGATCGTCGGCGCCACGCTCGGCGCCGACCGCACGCTCGTGCTGGCCGGCGAGGACGTCGTGGCCGACACCGGCGCGTGCGCGCACCCGCGCAGCGAGATCCAGGTCGCGATCGGCGCCCGCGTCGCGTTCGGGCGCCTGTGCGTGCAGAGCGCGAGCCCCGACGGCTTCGGGATCGACGACGAGACCTTCCTGCGCTCGGTCTCCCATCTGCTGAGCGCCTGCCTGGACCGGCACTCGAGCGAGGCCGCGACGCGCCGCATGGCGCTGCAGGACCCGCTCACCGGGCTCCCCAACCGCGCGCACCTCATCGAGCGCATCGACGCCGCGCTGAGCCGCGCCCGCGCCGCCGGGACGCTGGTCGCGCTGCTGATGGTGGATCTGGACCAGTTCAAGGTCATCAACGACTCGCTCGGGCACCAGACGGGCGACTCGCTGCTGATCGCGGTGCCGCCGCGGCTGCGCGCGGCGATCGGCGCCCACGACTGCATCGCCCGCCTGGGCGGCGACGAGTTCGCCGTGCTCGTCGAGGACCTGACCTCGGAGGCCGACGCGCTGGCCGCCGCCAAGCGGCTCGGCGACGCCTGGCTGCACTCCTTCCCGCTCGGCGTCGACGAGGTGTACGTCACCGGCTCGGTCGGCGTCGCCGTGGCCGGCGCGCGCGACGCCAGCTCCTCCACGCTGCTGCGCGAGGCCGACGCCGCGATGTATCGCGCCAAGGAGCAGGGCCGCGGCCGCTTCGAGCTGTTCGACGAGGTGATGCGCGCCCGCGCGCTGGACCGGCTGCGGCTGGAGAGCGACCTCCGCCGCGCGCTCGAGAACGACGAGCTGGACCTCGCCTACCAGCCGGTCTTCGACATGGACAGCGGCCGCCCCGTGGCCGTCGAGGCGCTGCTGCGCTGGCGCCACCCCACGCGCGGACCCGTCTCCCCTGCCGAGTTCGTGCCGGTCGCGGAGGACAGCGGCCTGATCGTGCCGATCGGGCGCTGGGTGCTCCAGCGCGCCACCACGCAGGTCGCCGCCTGGCGGCGCCGGCTGCCCGCCGACGTGCCGCTGCGCCTGTGCGTGAACCTCTCCGCCCGCCACGTCGCGCGGCCCGAGGTGGTCGCCGACGTCGCGCTCGCGCTGCGCACCTCCGGCCTGCCGGCCGAGTGCCTGGCGCTGGAGATCACCGAGTCGGTCCTGATGGAGGAGGGCGAGACCGCGCAGGCCGCGCTCGGCGACCTGCGCGCGCTCGGCGTCGCGCTCTACCTCGACGACTTCGGCACGGGCTACTCGTCGCTCGGCTACCTGCGCCGCTTCCCGCTCGACGCGCTGAAGATCGACCGCTCCTTCGTGGAGGGCATCACCGATTCCACCGAGGCGCGCGAGCTGATCGGCGCGATCATCGCGATGGCGCGCGGGCTGGGGCTCCTGGTGGTCGCCGAGGGCGTCGAGACCGCCGCCCAGCTCGCCGAGCTCAAGCAGCTCGGATGCCCGCGGGCGCAGGGCTATCACCTGGCTCCGCCGCTGCCCGCCGAGGCCGCCGCGGCGCTGCTCGTGGAGCAGATCGCGCCCGGTCCGCGCGACGGTCGCGCGGCCAGCGCTCTGACAAAGCGTCAATCCAGAAGAGGACTTCTGACCGGTTGGGCCGTACCGTTCCCGCTGGGATGGCACCGCCGCGCACCCCGATGACCCTCTCCGGCACGAGCGCCGCCCGGCTCGTGGCGCTGTCGCACGACCTGATGTGCGCGCTGGACCTCGAGGGCCTGATCGTCTGGGCCAACCCGTCGTGGCAGCGCCTCCTGGGCTGGGACCCGGCGGAGCTGGCCGGCCGGCCCTACTACGAGATGATCCACCCCGAGGACCGCGAGCGGGCGGGGGCCGCGGCGGTCGCGCTCGCGAGCGGCCAGCCGGCGTGGCCGGACACCGACGTGCGCATCGTGGCCGCCGACGGCTCCTACCGCTGGATGCTCTTCAACGCGGTGTTCGCCCGCGAGGACAAGCTCGTCTACCTGTCGGGCAAGGACGTGTCCGAGCGCACGGAGGCCGCCGCCGAGAGCAGCGTGCTCCACGCCCGCTACCGGGCGCTGGTCGCCAACCTCCCCGACACCGTCGTGACGCTGTTCGACACCGACCTCAACATCCTCGTGGCCGAGGGCAGCTCGATGCCGAGCTCGGAGCACGAAGGCGCTCGAGGCCCGCTATCGCGCGGCGCTGGACGGCGAGCCGCAGTCCTTCGACGTCGAGAGCGGCGACGTGACCTACGCCGTCCAGGCGGTGCCGCTGCACGACGACGACGGGCGCCTGCTCGGCGGCCTCTCGGTCGCCCGCGACGTCACGGAGCTGCGCACCCACGAGCGCGAGCAGGCCGAGCGCGCGGAGGAGCTCGAGCGCTCCAACGCCGAGCTGGCGCAGTTCGCCTACGTCGCCTCGCACGACCTCAGCGAGCCGCTGCGGATGGTGTCCTCCTACCTCCAGCTCCTGCGGCGCCGCTACCACGGCCAGATCGACGAGGACGCCGACACGTTCATCGACTACGCCGTCGAGGGCGCGAGCCGGATGCGCACGCTGATCGAGGACCTGCTCGCCTACTCGCGCGCCGGCCGCGCCGAGCGCGGCGCCGGGGCCCGTCGACCTCTCGACGGTGGTCGCCGAGGTGGCGGCCACGCTGGCCGCCAAGGAACCGGCGCCGGAGATCGAATGGGCGTCGATGCCCGTCGTGCACGGCGACGCCGTCCAGCTCCGCCAGCTCTTCCAGAACCTGATCGGCAACGGCGTGAAGTTCGTCCCCGACGGCATCACGCCGCGGGTCAGCGTCGGCGCCGAGGAGGAGGGCGACGGCGTGGCGGTTCGCCATCGAGGACAACGGGATCGGGATCAAGCCCGAAAATGCCGAGAAGGTGTTCGGGATGTTCCAGCGGCTGCACTCGCGCGACGAGTTCGAGGGGACCGGCATCGGCCTGGCGATCTGCCGCAAGGTCGTGCAGCTGCACGGCGGGGAGATCCGGGTGGTGCCCCGCGCCGAGGGCGGCGCGCGCTTCGAGTTCACGCTGGTCGGGATGGAGCGATGAGCGGCCGGATCCTCCAGGTCGAGGACAACGAGGCTGACGCTCGCTTGACGCGCGAGGCCCTGCGCGAGGGCGGCGAAGGCGTGCGCCTCTCGACGGTGCCCGACGGCGAGCAGGCGATGGCCTACCTGCGGCGCGAGGGCGGCTACGAGGCGGTCGGCACCCCCGACCTCGTGCTGCTCGACCTCAACCTCCCGCGCAAGGGCGGGCTCGAGGTGCTCGAGGAGGTGCGCGCCGACCCGGCGCTGGCCCCGATCCCCGTCATCGTGCTCACGTCCTCCTCCGCCGAGCGCGACGTGTTCGCGTGCTACGAGCGCGGCGCCAACGCGTTCGTGGTCAAGCCGCAGGAGCTGGACGAGTTCATGGACCTGATCGGGCTGATCCGGAAGTTCTGGCTCGACACCGCGCGCCTCCCCGCGGCCGAGCGATGACCGGGATCCTCGTCGCCGCGATCGTGGGAGCGCTGGTGGGCGCGGCCGTCGCCTGGCGGTTCTCGCGCCGGGAGCGCCGGTCCGGGCCGGAGGCGACGCGGCTGCAGCGCGCGATCCTGGACTCGTTGCAGGACGGCGTGGTCGTCTACGACGAGAACGAGCGGATCGTCTTCTTCAACCCCGCCGCGCAGGAGATCCTGGGCGTGCCGCGCGAGGAGATGCTCAGCGGGCAGCGGACCTGGGAGCCGCTGGGCGCGGACGGCTCGCCGATCCCGGAGGAGGAGCGCCCGGTGGCCGTGACGGCGCGGACGGGCGAGGCAGCGCGTCGACGTCGACGTCGGCCTGCGCCGCGGCGACGGCGGCATCCGCTGGACGACGGTCTCCACCCGCGCCCTGCAGGAGACGCCGGGCCCGAACGGCCGCTACTCGGTGGTGGTGGCGTTCACCGACATCACCGAGCGCCGCGAGGCCCAGGAGGCGCTGGAGCGGTCGAACTCCGAGCTGGCCCAGTTCGCGTACGTCGCCTCGCACGACCTCAGCGAGCCGCTGCGGATGGTGTCGTCGTACCTGCAGCTGCTGCGGCGCCGCTACCACGGCCAGATCGACGAGGACGCGGACGAGTTCATCGACTTCGCCGTCGAGGGCGCGAACCGGATGCGGGCGCTGATCGAGGACCTGCTGGCCTACTCGCGCGCCGGCCGCGGCGCCGAGCCGCGCCCGGTCGACCTCGAGCTGGTGCTCGCCGACGTGCTCTCCTCGCTCGCCGCCGCGGTGGCCGACGCGCGGGCGCAGGTGCACATCGGGCCGCTGCCGACCGTGCTGGCCGACCGCGTGGCGCTCGTGCAGCTGCTGCAGAACCTCGTGGCCAACGCGCTCAAGTTCCGCCGCGGGCCTGGGCACCTGCGTGTGGGTGACCTCGTCGGGCGACGCGAGCGGGATGTTCGAGCTGGCGGTCTCCGACGACGGCATCGGGATCGATCCGCGCCACCGCGAGCGCGTCTTCAAGATGTTCCAGCGTCTCCACGACCGCGAGTCGTTCGAGGGCACCGGCATCGGCCTGGCGATCTGCCGCAAGATCGTCGAACGCCAGGGCGGCCGGATCTGGGTCGAGGAGCGCGACGGCGGCGGGACCGTGTTCCGCTTCACGCTCCCCGCGGCGCCCGCCCCCTCTCTGGTGCCCGAGCCCGAGAGCGTCGGCGCCACGCCGGTCGGCTGAGACGTAGACCGCCGAGGTCCGGGGTATCTTCCGGCCCATGGCCGATGTCGCGATGCCCCGCCTGTCCGACTCCATGGAGGAGGGCACGATCCTGAAGTGGCTCAAGTCGGACGGGGACGACGTCAAGCGCGGCGAGGAGCTCGTCGAGATCGAGACCGACAAGGCCAACATGACCTACGAGGCCGATCAGGACGGCGTCCTGAAGATCGTGGCCTCCGAGGGCGACACGCTGCCGGTCGGCGAGACGATCGCGAGCATCGGCGAGGGCGACTCCGGCGAGTCCGAGGATTCCGGCGAGGACGACCAGGAGCCGGAGGCCGACGCCGAACGACGCCCAGGAGAGGACCCGAGCCCGAAGAGCCTGAGGCGGAGGAAGAGGAGCCGGACGAGGAGCCCGAGGAGGAGGAAGAAGAGGACCCGAGGCGGAGGAAGAGGAGCCGGAGTCCGAATCCGAGCCGGAGCCGGAGCCGGAGCCGGAGGCCGAGGAGCCCGAGCCCGACGCCGAGGAGGAGTCCTCGCGGCGACGACAACGGCCGCATCAAGGCGTCACCCGTCGCGCGGCGCATGGCGCGCGAGAAGGGCCTCGAGCTCGAGCAGCTCGAGGGCACGGGCCCCGGCGGGCGGATCGTGAAGGCCGACGTCGAGAAGGCCGCCGACCAGCCCGAGCCGGAGGCCGAGGGGCGGAGGAGGAGCAGCCCGCCGCGGAAGAGACGGCGCCCGAGCCCGAGGCCGAGGAGCCCGAACCCGAAGCGGAGCCCGAGCCCGCGAAGGCCGAGGAGGCGCCGGCGCCGGTCGGCTCCGGGTCCGACGGCGAGGCCGGCCGCGGCGAGGCCACGACCCACGAGCTCACGCGCCTGCAGAAGACCGTCGCGCGCCGGATGGCCGAGTCCAAGGCCACCGCGCCCGAGTTCGTCCTCAACGTCGACGTCGACATGGAGGGTGCGGTCGAGCTGCGCAAGCAGCTCAAGGCCGCGTCCGGGGAGAATCCCGCGCCCTCGTACAACGACTTCGTGGTCAAGGCCAGCGCACTGGCGCTGCGCGAGTTCCCGCGGGCCAACGGCGCGTACCGCGACGGCAAGTTCGAGCTCTACTCGCGCGTCAACGTCGGCGTCGCGGTCGCCGCGCAGGACGCGCTGGTCGTGCCGACCGTGTTCGACGCCGACCGCAAGTCGCTCGGGCAGATCGCCCGCGAGTCGCGCGCGCTGGCCGAGCGCGTGCGGGCCGGGAAGATCACGCCGCCGGAGCTGTCGAGCGGCACCTTCACGGTCTCCAACCTCGGCATGTTCGGCATCGACCACTTCATCGCGGTCATCAACCCGCCGCAGGCGGCGATCCTCGCCGTCGGGGCGATGAAGCCGCAGGCGGTCGTGCAGGACGGCGAGATCGCCGCGCGGACCCTGATGAAGCTCACGCTCGCCTGCGACCACCGGATCCTCTACGGCTCCGACGCCGCGGAGTTCCTGGCGCGGATCAGGGAGCTGCTCGAGAACCCCCTGTCGCTGGCCCTCTGAGGAAGGCCGCGTCGGCTCGGTACTGCCGGGCGTGTTCGGCCGGGCTGATCCCGGCCAGCTGCTCGAGCCGCGGCGGGATCAGGGCGCGGACCTCGTCAGGGTCGGCGCCGCCGTAGGCGGCGCACAGGCGCGACTAGCCGCGTCTCGGCGTCGTCCCGCGCCGGAAGGTCGGGGTTGCCGGGCGCCGCGAGCGGCACGATCCGGTACGCGAGGTACGCGAGATCCCAGGCGCGCGGGCCGGGCCCCACGGTCTCGTAGTCGATGACGCCGGTGAGCCGCCCCTCCTGGAAGACCATGTTGTACGGCGCGTAGTCGTTGTGGCAGATCACTTCGGCGGGCTCGCGCACCGGGAGCATCCACTCGCGGCCCGCGCGCTCGAAGTCCAGCGTCGCGTCGTGGAAGCGGCGCAGCCAGCGGGCCGCGTCGTCGATCACCGACGGCGCCCACACCCAGTCGGGCATCGGATACGCCGGCACCGTGCCGGGCAGCCACTCGCCGGGCGCCGGCACCCCGGGCACGCCCCGCTCCCGCACGTGGTGGAGCACCGCGACGACGGTGTCCGTCGGGCCCCTGGCGTTCATGCGGGCGAGGCTACGGCAGCAGCGGAGCGGTGACGCCGTCCACCACGCCGGCCACCTGCTGGCCGGTCTGGAGCACGGTGTCGACCGGCTTCTGCACCACGGGCGGCAGCGGCGGCGCGGTCTCGCGCACGACGTTGGTCCCGGTCTCCACGATGCGCTGAGCGGGACCGGTCGGCGTGCGGCCCGACGGGACCTCGGGCGCGGGCGCGACCGGCGCCTTCACGACGGGCGCGCGGCGGCGACCGGCGACCGGCGCCGGGTTCGCCGGCGCGGCGGGGGCCGGCGCGGGCGAGGCCGGCGACTGCGGGCGCGGGGCGCTCGCGGAAGGCGGGGCGAGGCGGGCGCGGCTGCGCGCCGAGGGCGCGGTGCGGCGGCGGCCGGCGGGGGCGCTCGCGGCGGCGCGGCTGCGCACCGGCGCGGCGGACGGACGGCGCGGTGACGGGACCGGACGCCACGCGGCCGGCCGCCTTGTCGGCCGGCATGCGCAGCGACATGCTGCCGTCGGGCCGCGCGTCGCTCGCCTCGGGCCAGTTGCGGAACGCGAGCATCGCGCCCACGAAGACCAGGCAGCAGAGCGCCGCGACGATCAGGGAGCCGCCGGCTCCTGCGCTGTAGACGAGTCCGCGAACCCGCCATGTCGATACGAATCCCACGCGCATCCGTATGTCCGAACCCTGGCTTTAGCCACACGCGAAATCCATCGCACATTTGTCCAGTGGATCGGGACGTTTGGCTCTACTCAGCGAAATCCGCCGTGGACGCGGAACTGCGGAGTTGGGGGTCGCGTCGCGGTCGGCGGTCACGCCCGCCGGACGCTGCGTGGTGTTGACGAAGAGGCACAGCCAGCGGTCGGGGTCCGGGCCGGGCACGCAGGAGCGGTACAGGTCGTCCTCGATGCGGAGCACGTCCATGCCGCCGAGCCGCGAGTCGTACGCCGGCTTCTGGCTCACCACGTAGTCGTGCGTGGCCGCCGCCGCGGCCGCCACGTCGGCGCGCTCGGCCGCCACCGCGGGCCGGTGCAGCAGCCCGCCCGCCAGCAGGACGAGGGAGATCGCGGCGAGCAGCGCCGTGCCCGCGTAGTCGGAGGCCACGAACCGCGGCAGGTCGGGGCGCCGGCGGCGCAGCCGCCACCCGGCCAGCGGGGCCAGCACCGCGATCGCGATCAGGTTCGCGAACCCCGCGAGGAGCATGCCCCCGACGAACGAGCCGGTGCCCCGGTCGTAGAACGGCAGCTGCTCGAGCAGCACGCCGTCGAGCACCGTGAAGGCGGCGAAGGCGGGCCATTGCCAGGCGCCCCGCATCCGCCAGCGGAGGCGCGGCCACCACAGACGCTCGACCGGCATTCCCACCAGCGTAACCGCCGAATGCCCTACCCTGGCCCCCCAGAGGAGAGCAAACGCGCCGTCTCGCGGAGATCCCGTTCGACGGCCAGGCGAAGGCCCGGAGACCCCGGTCCGCGCCGACATTTTCGAAAGGACGGCACTTGGCCACCGAGACCGCTCAGAGCTCCGCGGTACCCGCGGACGTATCGGAGCACCTGACCACCGAGGACCGGGTCGGGCTCCTGCGCGCGATGCTGATGATGCGCGGCATCGAGGAGCGCGCGATGACGCTGTACCGCCAGGGCAAGGTCCCCGGCTCCTTCTACGACGGCTTCGGGCAGGAGGCCGTCTCCGCCGGGCCCGCATGGGCGATGGCCGCCCAGGACCGGCTGTGCAT
Organism: uncultured Solirubrobacteraceae bacterium; assembly: GCA_963723395.1. Lineage (GTDB taxonomy): Bacteria > Actinomycetota > Thermoleophilia > Solirubrobacterales > Solirubrobacteraceae > DATFQI01. The sequence continues at coordinate 140,702 of CAVRQL010000025.1, forward strand.
CCTGCACCGCGACCTCGCCGCCCACGTCATCCGCGGCGTGACCCCGGCGCGCATCTTCTCCCAGTACATGGGCCGCTCCGGCGGCATCACCGGCGGGCGCGACGGCAACGTGCACTTCGGCGACCGGACGCTCGGCTGCGTCGGCATGGTCTCGATGCTGCCCGACATGATGCTCGTGGCGACCGGCCTGGCGATGGCGTTCAAGCTCCGCGGCGAGAAGCGCGTCGCGCTGACGTGGTTCGGCGACGGCTCGACCTCGCGCGGCGACTTCCACGAGGCGATGAACTGGGCCGGCGTCCAGCGCCTCCCCGTGATCTTCGTGCTGGAGAACAACCAGTACGCCTACTCGACGCCGCTGAACCAGCAGTTCGCGGTCGACCCCGTCGAGCGCGCCGCCGCCTACGGGTTCCCCGGGATCAAGGTCGACGGCAACGACCCCGAGGCGATGTTCGAGGCCACCCGCGTGGCGCGCGACCGCGCGCTGGCGGGCGAGGGCCCGACGATGCTCGAGGCCGTGACCATGCGCATGCACGGCCACGCCGCGCACGACGACATGAAGTACGTGCCCAAGGAGCAGGTCGAGGAGTGGCGCGCCAAGGACCCGATCGACCGCCAGACGCGGCGCCTCGAGGCGCTCGGCGTCGACGTCGAAGCGATCCGCGCGCGAGCGTCAAGGCCGAGATCGAGCGCGGCGTCGAGGAGGCGCTGGAGAGCCCGATGCCCGACGGCGACACGGCCACCGACCGCGTGTTCGCGGACGAGCCGGCGCTGCTCGAGGACGGCAACGCCCCCTGGTCCGGTTTCGCCACCCACCACCCCGGCGGCGTCTGACCATGCCGACCATGACCTACCTCCAGGCCATCTCGGACGGGATGCGCCAGGAGATGCGCGCCGACGAGCGCGTGTTCGTGATGGGCGAGGACATCGGGGCCTTCGGCGGCGCCTTCAAGGTGACCGACGGCTTCATCGACGAGTTCGGCCCCGACCGCGTGATGGACACCCCGCTGGCTGAGTCCGCGATCATCGGCACCGCGATCGGCGCCGCCGTCGAGGGCATGCGCCCGATCGCCGAGATGCAGTTCTCGGACTTCATCTCCTGCGGCTTCGACCAGCTGGTCAACGTCGCGGGCAAGATGTTCTACCGGCAGGGCCTGAGCGTGAACATCACGGTCCGCCTGCCCTCCGGCGGCGGCTTCTCCGGCGGCCCGTTCCACTCGCAGAACCCCGAGGCCTGGTTCATGCACTCCCCGGGCCTCAAGGTGGTCGCGCCGTCGACCGCCGAGGACGCCAAGGGCCTGCTGATCCGCGCGGTGCGCGACCCCAACCCGGTCGTGTTCCTGGAGCACAAGCACCTGTACCGCCGCGTCAAGGGCGAGGTCGCCGAGGGCGTCTACGAGACGCCGTTCAGCGCCCGGATCGCCCGCGAGGGCACCGACCTGACGGTGATCGCGTACGGCGCGATGGTCCACACCGCGCTGGAGGCGACCGCCGATCTCGACGGCGCCTCGGTCGAGGTGCTGGACCTGCGCTCGCTGGTCCCGCTCGACGAGGAGGCGATCCTCGCGTCGGTCCGCAAGACCTCGAAGGTCGTGATCGTCGACGAGGCCAACCAGACCTGCGCGGCGGGCGCCCAGGTCGCGGCGCTGATCGCCGAGAGGGGCTGGGAGGACCTCGACGGGCCGGTCGTGCGCGTCTCGACCCCCGACGTGCCGATCCCGTTCTCCCCGACGCTCGAGCAGGCCGTGCTGCCCCAGGTCGACGACGTGAAGGAGGCCTGCCGTGAGCTCCTCGATTACTGAGAGATCGACGTCGCCATGCCCCAGATGGGCGTGTCCGTCGCCGAGGGCACCGTCGTCGAGTGGAAGAAGCAGCCCGGCGACTGGGTCGAGGCCGACGAGATCATCGCCTCGATCTCCACCGACAAGATCGACACCGACGTGGAGTCGCCGGCCAGCGGCCGCGTGCAGGAGATCCTCGTGCCGGTCGGCGAGACCGTCGAGGTCGGCACCGTGATGGCCCGCATCGCCACCGACGCCAAGCCCGGCGAGGCGCACGCCTCCGAGAGCTCGACCGCCACGAGCGAGGCGGACGCCGCGCTGGAGGCGCCGGGCGAGGCCGGCGAGCTGCAGGGCGACACGACCGCCCACCATGAGGCGACGGCGCAGCGCCCGCCGCGGCGCGCACGGCTCGCGGAAGTACTCGCCCGTGGTGATGCGTATCGCCGCCGAGCACGACCTGGACCTCGACAAGATCGAGGGAACGGGCCGCGGCGGCCGCGTGCGCAAGCAGGACGTGCTCGCGTACATGGAGAACGGCGGCGCCGAAGGAAGAGCCGCCGATGCACATCGAGTCGCCCTACCGGCCGGACGAGCCGGCGGCGCCGCGCAAGCCGAAGTCGCGGCTCGGGCGCCCCGAGGCCGCGCCGGAGGCGATGCCGGCCGCCGCCAGCGGCCCGCTGTCGCGCATGCGGCAGTCGATCGGCAAGCACATGTGGGAGTCGCTGCACACCGCGGCGACCTGCACGACGGTGGCCGAGGTCGACATGACGCGCGTCGAGGCGGCGCGCGCGAAGTCGGGCCTCACCGCGCTCGCCTACACGTCGCGGGCCACGATCGAGGCGCTGCGGGAGTTCCCGCAGCTCAACGCGACGCTCGCGGACGACACGTACACGACGTACGACGGCGTCCACCTCGGCATCGCGGTCTCGCTCGGGGAGGGCGGCCTGATCGTCCCGGTCATCCGGGACGCGCAGGACCTGTCCGTCGAGGGGCTCGCCTCGCGCATCAAGGACATCGCGCGGCGCGCGCGGTCGAACCAGCTGACCCCGGACGAGGTCCGCGGCGGCACGTTCACGATCACCAACCCGGGCGGCTACGGATCGATCCTCGCCACCCCGGTGATCAACCAGCCGCAGGTCGCGATCCTCGACACGGAGGCGATCGTGAAGCGCCCCGTCGTCATCACGGACGAGCTTGGAACCGATTCCATCGCGATCCGCTCGATGATGTACCTGTGCATGAGCTGGGACCACCGGGCGCTCGACGGAGCGCTCGCGGCGAAATTCCTGTCCAGCCTGCGAAAGAAACTCGAGACCTGGCCGATGTAGGGGACAGGTCTGACGGACACCCGGCCGGGCTCCTCTCGAGGGGTCCGGCCGGGACAGACTCTCCCCTATCCTGGATGGCATGAGCGACCTGCTCGTCTGCCACCTCGGACGCGTCGGATACGAGGAGGGCATGGACCTCCAGGAGCGCCTCCGCGCCCGGGTCCAGTCGGGCGAGCTGGGCGACGTGATGCTGCTGCTCGAGCACGAGCCGGTCTACACGCTGGGCCGCCGCTCCGAGCCGGGCGACCTGCCGATGGGCGAGGACTGGTGCCGCGCACAGGGCATCGACGTCGTCAAGACGCCGCGCGGCGGCAAGCTCACCTACCACGGCCCCGGCCAGCTGGTCGGCTACCCGATCATGCGCGTGGACGACGTGCTCGTCTACCTGCGCACGATGGAGCGCGCGATCATCGGCGCGCTCGGCGAGACCGGGATCGCCGCCCGCTCGCGCGAGGCGGAGGGCAAGGACTACACGGGCGTGTGGGTCGAGGACCGCAAGATCGCCTCGATCGGCGTCCACCTCTCGCGCGGGGTCTCCGCGCACGGCTTCGCGGTCAACGTCGACAACGACCTCGCGCCGTTCACGTGGGTCGTCGCGTGCGGGCTGCCGTCGGTCTCGATGACCTCCGTCAAGCAGGAGGGCTCCCCCGACGACCTGGCCTGCTTCCGCAAGCGGATGGCCCACTCGTTCACGCAGACGTTCGGCCGCCGGCAGCGGCTCGTGACGCCGGAGCGGCTCGGCATTGGGACGCCCGTGCCTGTCGGTACGCTGGACTCGTGAGCGAGACGCCGCTGAGGATCCACCAGACGCGCTCCCGGGCCAACCCCGGCGGGATGGACGTCTCGAAGGTCCTCGGCGAGACCACCGAGCCGTTCCGCGGCCGCAAGCCGCCGTGGTTCAAGGTCCCGCTCCCCGGCGGCCCGAAGTACCGCGAGCTCTCGGACATGATCAAGGCCGAGGACCTCCACACGGTCTGCCAGGAGGCCGCCTGCCCGAACATGGGCGAGTGCTGGGAGCGCGGCACGGCGACCTTCATGATCCTCGGCGACACCTGCACGCGCCGCTGCGGCTTCTGCAACGTCAAGACCGGCAAGCCGACCTGGAACGACCCGCTGGAGCCCGCCCGCGTCGCCCGCTCCGTCGCCCGCATGGGCCTCCGCCACGCGGTCATCACCAGCGTGGACCGCGACGACCTGCCCGACAAGGGCGCGAGCGCGTTCGTCGGCGTCGTCCGCCAGATCCGCCGCCAGGCCCCTGACTGCAAGATCGAGCTGCTGACCCCGGACTTCCAGGGCCAGGAGATGCCGCTGGCCAAGGTCATCGCCGAGCGCCCCGACGTGTTCAACCACAACGTCGAGGTCGCGCCGCGCCTGTACCCGGTCGCCCGCCGCGGCTCGACCTGGCAGCGCTCGCTGCGCGTGCTGGCCAACGCCAAGGAGATGGGCGGCGACGAGGTCGTCACCAAGTCCGGCCTGATGGTCGGCCTCGGCGAGACGCTCGAGGAGATGGTCGACGCGTTCGGCCAGCTGCGCGAGCAGGGCGTGCAGGTCCTCACCGTCGGCCAGTACCTGCGCCCGACCGAGCGCCACCTGCCGGTCGTCCGCTACTGGCACCCGGACGAGTTCAAGGCGCTCGAGACGGCCGCCTACGACCTCGGCTTCGAGCACATCGCCGCCGGCCCGCTGGTCCGCTCCAGCTACCACGCCGACGAGCACGTCAAGCAGTCCCAGCCGGGCGTCGGCCCGGTCGCCGCAACCGCCTAGGCGCATCCGAATTTCCGGGTAGCCTGGCGCGTCCCGGTGTTCCCGCTCAAGGACAACATCCCGACCGAGCATTTCCCGGTCGTCACGGTCGCGCTGATCGTGCTCAACGTGCTGTCGTACTTCTTCTTCCAGCACGGCGGGATCACGCTCGGGGACCCCAGCAACCCGGAGTTCCAGCAGAACCTCCTGCGACTACGCCTACATCCCGTGCGAGCTGACGAACCAGACGCCGTGCGACGTGCCGCAGGGGACCGCATCGGACGGGGTGACCGTATTCACCGCGATGTTCATGCACGGCGGCCTGCTGCACCTCGGCGGCAACATGCTGTTCCTGTGGATCTTCGGCAACAACGTCGAGGACTCCATGGGCCCCGTGAAGTTCGTGATCTTCTACCTGCTGGCCGGGGTCGCGGCGACGGCGCTGCAGACCGCGATCAACCCGGACTCGGCGGTGCCGAACATCGGCGCCTCCGGCGCGATCGCCGGCGTCCTGGCGGGCTACCTGCTGCTGTTCCCGCGCGCCCGGGTGGTCACGGTCATCTTCATCATCATCTTCTTCACGATCATCGAGCTGCCGGCGATGATCTTCCTCGTCATCTGGTTCGCCCAGCAGGCGCTGTTCGGCTATCTCGGGCTCACCGACGGGTCGGGTGAAGGCGGTGGCGTCGCGTACTTCGCGCACATCGGCGGCTTCGTGTTCGGCCTGCTCGCGATCAAGCTCTTTGCGAGCGAGCAGCGGAGACGCCGCCAGATCGAACGGGTAGGAGGGCTGACGTGAGGATCGCGGTGACCGCGGTGGCGCTGGTGTTCATCTGCGCGATGGCGTTCGGGACGGTCTACGTCCTGCTCACCGAGGGGCCGGACATCCTGTCCGGGATCGGGGTGCTGATCGTCGCGCTGCTGGCGTTCGGCGTGCTGGGCGCGCTCTCCGAGCAGCCGGGCGGGCGCCGCAAGCGCTGATGCCCTACACGCTGTTCCAGGGCGGGCGGAGGCGGCGCAGGCGCCGCGGACGCGCCGTCCTGGCGCTCGTGTGCCTGCTGGCCGCCGCGGCCGCCGTGGTCTACGTCGTGCGGCCGGAGGGCGAGGCTCCGTCGCCGCCGCGCTCGCCGGGCGTGACCGCGCCGCTGCAGGGGACCGGGACGGCGCCGCTGGCCGGCGGCGGCACCGCGCCCTCGCCGCTCGCGGTGCGCCTCGAGGAGCCGGGCGACACCGTCCGCCTGCGCTTCAAGCGCCCGCCGCGCTCGGGGCTGCTGTTCGACATCGACACGGGCCGCGTGCTGTGGCGCCACGACCCGACCCGCGTGCTGCCGATCGCCTCGCTGACGAAGATGATGACCGCGCTGGTGGTGACCGACCGCGTGCCGCGCGGCGCCAAGGTCAAGATCACCCGCGAGGCGCTGCGCTACCAGGGCTCGGGGGTCGGGCTGCTCCCGCGCGGCAAGTGGATCGGGGTCAACACGATGCTCCACGGCCTGATGCTGCCGTCGGGCAACGACGCGGCCATCGCGCTCGCCCAGCGCGCCGCGAAGACCGTGCCGCACTTCGTCGCCCTGATGAACGCCCGCGCCCGACGCATGGGGCTGCTCTGCTCGCACTTCACCCGCCCCGACGGCTTCCAGGACCGCGGCAACCACTCGTGCGCCGGCGACCTCGCGGCGGTTGCCCGCGCCGTGCTGCGCGTCCCGCGCCTCGCCCGGATCGTGCGCCGCCGCCAGGCCGTGCTCCCGTTCCCGGTCAAGGGCGGCAAGCTCTACCTCTACAACAACAACCCGCTGCTGCGGCAGGGCTACCGCGGCACCACCGGGATGAAGACCGGCTACACCGACGCCGCCGGCCGCTGCCTCGTCGCCACCGCGCGCCGCGGCCCGCTCAAGCTGGGCGTCGTCCTGCTCCACTCGCCCGATCCGGCCACCCAGGCGCGCAAGCTGCTCGACCGCGGGTTCGCGGTCGACCGCTGAGGTCCGCGCGTACCAGGCCGGTCTCGGCGGCGCGGCGCGCGAGCTCTGCGCGCTTGCGGTTCTGGGGGAGGTCGCCGAGGCCGAAGAGCTCGAACATCGCCCGCAGGTGGCTCTTGACGGTCTCCACGCCGAGGAACAGCTCCTCGGCGATCTCGCGGTTGGAGCGGATGCCGCCGTCCGGCAGGCCGCAGAGGGCGACCAGCACGCGCAGTTGCGCCTCCGAGAGCCGCGGCGGCTCGCCGTCGAGCGTCGTCGCGGTCGTCCGCCCGTCGCTCCGGGTCCCGGCGCGGAAGATCAGCGCCGTGCGGCCGATCGTGATCGCGTCGCCGTCGGCCAGCCGGCGGCGACCGCGCACCCGGCGCCCGTTCAGGTACGAGCCGTTGCGCGACAGCCCTTCGTCGGCCACCGTCCACTCCTGCCCGATGCGCTCGAGCACCGCGTGCAACCGCGAGACCTCGGTGTCCCACGTGAGCGCGACGTCGCTCGAGCCCAGGCGGCCGATGCTCAGCGACGTCGTCGTGCGGCGGGAACGGCACGATGCACTGGCGCCCGTCGCCATCGAGGTAGATCAGGAACGGCGTTCCGCGGCGCTCGGTCTCGATCCGCCGGGCGAGCTCCCGCGGGGTGACCTGGCGCAGCGCTGGGGGCAGCTCCGGCACGGCAGCACTTTACGCCGCTCACCGGTCCCTTGCCGAGGCGCGTCGCGCGCCATAGGGTCGAGCTGAGGGTCCGATGAGCGTGCAGCAAGTCGGCAACTACGAGATCGTCCGGCTGCTGGCACGCGGCGGGATGGCGGTCGTCTACCTCGTCCGCCAGCCGGCGCTCGACCGAGAGGTGGTGCTCAAGCGCCTCGACCTCGACAGCGACGACCCGACGCTCGCGCAGCGGTTCGTGCACGAGGCGCGGCTCGCCGCCACCCTGGACCACCCGAACATCGTCACGCTGTTCGACTTCTTCGAGCACGACGGCGTCCCCTACATCGCCATGGAGTACGTCGCCGGCGGGTCGCTGCGCTCGCTGATCGGCCGCCTCGGGCCGGCGCAGGTGTACGGGCTCGTCGAGGGCGTCCTCGCGGGGCTCGGCCACGCGGAGCGCCGCCAGATCGCGCATCGCGACCTCAAGCCCGAGAACCTCCTGCTGACCTCCCGCGGCGACGTCAAGATCGCCGACTTCGGCATCGCCCGCGCCTACAACGCCCTCACGCCGCGGCTCACGATGGCCGGGATCGCGGTCGGCACTCCGGCGTACATGGCCCCCGAGCAGGCCATGGACGAACCGCTGGGTCCGTACACGGACCTCTACGCGCTCGGTGTGATCGTGTACGAGCTCCTCGCGGGCCGCCCGCCGTTCGACGCCGACACGCCGGTCGGCGTCCTGTACTCCCACGTGCACCGCCCGGTGCCGCCGCTGGCGGCGCTCGTCCCCGAGCCGCGGCCCGCCCTCTGCGAGTGGGTCGAGTGGCTGCTGAGCAAGACGCCCGCGGAGCGGCCCCAGTCGGCCGCCGAGGCGTGGGACGCGCTGGAGGAGATCGCCGTCGCGGAGCTGGGCCCCTACTGGCGGCGCGGGATGAGCATCACGGCCCCGGAGCCCGAGGAGCCACCGCCGGCCGAGGAGCCGGCGACGACGGCGACGGGGGAGACCGTGGCGCTGGTCGGCGAGCCGACGCCACGGCAGCCGACGCCGATCCCGGCGCGCCGGCACGCGGCGGCGCCGCGCGATCGTCGCGGCCGCCGCGTTCGCAGGGGCCGCCGCGGTCGCCGGCTACGCCGCGCTGTCGGAGGGCGACCCACCCGCCAGGCCGCCGCCGGACACGCCCACGGCCGACGTGATGCCGTACGACTTCAACGCGGACGGCCGCCAGGAGCTCGTCGTCGCGATGCTGCGCGCCGCGCCCCAAGGACGAGCGGCGACCAGCGGCGTCGTGCTCGTGCACCGCGGCCGCGGGCGCCCGTGGCACGTGATCACCGAGGCGAGCGCGGACGTCGGCGGCCGGCCCAGGGACAGCGACGCGTTCGGATCCGGGCTCGCCAGCGCCGACTTCGACCGCGACGGGAACGTCGACCTCGCCATCGGCACACCGGGCAAGAACCGGGTCTCGGTGCTCTACGGGAAGCCGGGCGGGATCCTCGACGGCCGCGCGGAACCAGTTCCCCGCCTCCAAGATGGGGCTCCCCAGCGGGACCCGCGGCTACGGGCACGTGCTCCTGGGCCGCGACCTCGACGACGACGGCTACGACGACCTCGTCGTCGGCGCGCCCGGCAAGCTGCCGGCGGCTCGCGGCACCGGCGTGATCCAGGTGCTGCGCGGCGGCCCGGACGGCCTCGACCGCGACAGGGCGCGGCTCATCCCGCGGCCGCCGGGCCGGCTGGCGGGCTTCGGCACGCGGGTGCGCACCGGCGACGTCGATCGCGACGGCGACGTCGATCTGGTCGAGGGCGGGCCGGCCACGGAGAGCGGCGCCGGGCCACGGCACCTACTGCGCGCGGAACGCCGCAAGGCCCGTCACGGTGCCGCGACTTCTCCGGCTCCGCGGGCACGTCGAGCCTCGCGATCGCCGACGTGGACGGCGATCGGTTCGCCGACGTGGTCCAGGGCGACGACGGCACGCCCGCCGGCACGGCCGGCGAGGTGCGGCTGTGGCTCGGGAGCAGTCGCGGCCCGCGCTCGCAGCCGATCCGGATCTCGCAGGCCTCGCCGGGCGTCCGAGGGAACGACGAGCCGGGCGACCAGTTCGGCGCCGTCGTCGAAGCCGCCGACATCGACTCCGACGGGTACGCGGACCTCGTCGTCGCCGCGATCGGCGAGAACGAGGGCGCCGGCCGCGTCACCCACCTGCGCGGCGGCAAGGATGGCTGGACGGCCGCCGGCGGCAGCTCGTTCGACCAGGACTCGCGCAAGGTGCCCGGCCGCGCCGCGCCGGGCCGCAGGTTCGGCTCCACGCTTGACCGCCTTGGAGCTCTCGGGCGACGAGCGGATCGACGTCGCGGTGGCCGTCCGCGGGGCCGCGACCGAGGCCGCGGTGATGGTGGTCGAGGGCGGGCCCGGGCTGTTCGCTCCCGACGAGACGCGGAGCTACGTCCTGACGGGAGCCTCCGGGGAGGTCGATGCGCCGCGGGGCGGCCGCATCCGCCTCGCCCGCGCGGCAGGCAGCTGAGCGAGAGGGACGCGGTTCACACCATCGCGTGATGTGCCGGGGCGGCGCCGGCGGGACGGTCGTGGAGGTCCTCGCTCCTCGCCCCTCCACCGGAGGTCATCATGCCCGCGCCCTTCAGGCCCGACGTCGAGGGCCTGCGAGCCCTTGCCATCGTGCTCGTGCTCCTCTGCCACGCCGGCATCGGCTTCGCCGCCGGCGGCTACGTCGGCGTCGACGTGTTCTTCGTCATCTCCGGCTTCGTCATCACGCGGATGCTGGTCGCCGAGCTGGACGCCACCGGCCGCCTGTCGCTGTCGGGCTTCTACGCGCGCCGGGTCAAGCGGCTGATGCCGCAGGCGCTGACGGTGATGCTCGCGGTGGTCGTGGCCGCCTCGCTGCTGCTGTCGCCGCTGGGCGCCGAGTCGGTGGCCGGCGACGTGAAGGCGGCCGGGGTCTACGCGATGAACTTCCGGCTCTCCGCCGGCGCCGTCGACTACTTCGCCACCGGCGAGGACCGGCCGCTGGACCACTTCTGGTCGCTCGCCGTCGAGGAGCAGTTCTACCTCGCGTGGCCGCTGCTGCTGCTCGTGGTCGCCTGGCGCGGCGGAAGCCGCACGCACCGGCGCCTGCTGCTCGCGATGGGCGCGATCGCCGCCGTGTCGCTGGCCCACGCGATCGGCCAGGCCGCCACGTCGCCGGAGCAGGCGTACTTCTCGCCGGCCGCGCGGGCGTGGGAGCTGGCGCTGGGCGGGATCGTCGCGATCGCGCTGCTCGGCCGCTCGCTCGGGCGCCGGTGGGCCGCCGCGGCCGCGTGGGCCGGCGGCGCCGCGATCGCCGTCGCCGCCACGCGCTTCGGCCCGGCCACCGCCGTCCCCGGCCTGCCCGCGCTGCTGCCGACGCTCGGCGCCGCCGCGCTGCTCGCCGCCGGGTCCAGCGGAGCCGCTTCGCTTCCGACGCGCGGCCTCTCCACGCGCCCGGCACGCTGGATCGGCCGCATGTCCTACGCGTGGTACATCTGGCACTGGCCGGTGCTCGTGTTCGCCGCCGCGCCGTTGGGGCCGCTGTCGACCCCGGGCGCGATCGCGGTGACCATGGCATCGCTGCTGCCCGCCATGGCCGCCCACCGCTGGATCGAGGAGCCGATGCGCCGTTCGCGGATCCACGTCCGCCGGCCGCGGCTGACGCTGGGCGGCGTCGTCGCCTGCCCCGCGCTGGCGGTGGCGGGCGGCATCGTGCTCTCCGCGAGCCTCCCGTCGACGCCGCTGTTGGCCGCGAGCCAGGTCGAGGGCGCCCCGCAGCTCGCGCGGACGCAGGCGTTGCAGTCGTCGGCCTCCGGGCTGCGCCCGCGGCCGCCCGACGCCGACAAGGACCGCGGTCGCTCCTACGAGGACGGCTGCCTCGTGGGCGAGCGCAGGATCACGAGCCCGCGCTGCGAGTACGGGGACCGGGATGCGAGGAAGACCGTGGTCCTGTTCGGCGATTCGCACGCGATGCAGCTGTTCCCCGCGCTGGATCGGATCGCGCGCGGGCGCCACTGGCGGCTCGTGCAGCTGACCAAGGCGGGCTGCCCGCCGCCCCGCCTCCGGCTGATCTTCACGATCTCCGGGCGCGAGTACAGGGAGTGCGACCGGTGGCGCGACTACGCGCTGCGGCGCATCGCCTCCGAGCGCGCGTTCCTCGTGGTCGCGGCCTCCTCGGCGCACTACACGGTGCTGGACGCGAAGGGGCGCCGGATGGACCGCGACGCGGGCGCCAGGGCGCTCGCCGGCGCCTACCCGGCGGCGCTGCGCCGGCTGCGGTCGGTCGCGCGCCGCGTCGCCGTCGTCGCCGATCCGCCGCGACCGCCGGTCGACGTCCCGGGCTGCGTCTCCGAGCAGCTCGAGCACCTGAGCCGGTGCGCGTTCGCCCCCGGCGCGGCGCTCGCGCGCTCACGGGTGGTGACGGCCGGGTTCGGCCGCGTGAAGGGCGTGCGCGTGATCGACGCCGAGCGCCAGTTCTGCCTCGCCGACGTGTGCCCGTCCGTGATCGGCGACGTGCTCGTGTACCGCAACAGCGGGCACGTGACCGCGACCTTCGCCGAGACCCTCTCGGGGTGGCTCGGGCGAAGGCTTCCCCGCTAGTCGGCGTGCTCTTGCGGAAGGAGGCGGAGCTCCTGGATCTGCGCGTTCTCCGCCTTGAGGACCTCGAAGCGGCTGTCGTCGAGGCTGACCACGTCGCCGGGCTGCGGCAGCCGGCCGAGCTTCTCGAGGATCACCCCGCCGAGGGTCGCCTCGTGGTGGTCTGGGAGCTCGATGCCGAGGCGCTCCTCGACGAGCCGCACGGGCGCCCACCCGGCGACGATCGTCGAGTCGCCGTCGCGGCGCACCGGCTCGCGCTCCTCGGGATCGAACTCGTCCTCGATCTCGCCCACGATCTCCTCGATCACGTCCTCGAGCGTGATCAGCCCGACGGTGGTGCCGTGCTCGTCGATGACGAGCGCGAGGTGCTCGCGCAGGCCGCGAAGGAGCTCGAGCAGCTCGTCGATCAGCATCGCCTCTGGCACGGTCTCGATCTCGCGGGCGATCTCCCGCAGCGGCTTCTCGGGGCCGTTGACGAGCATGTCCTTGACGTGCAGGAGACCGACCGCCGTGTCGAGGCCGTCCTCGCACAGCGGGAGCCGGGTGAGGCCGGACTCGCGGACGAGCGCGACCACCTCGTCGAACGACATGTCGGTCGTCGCGTACTTGACGCGCCGGCGAGGGACCATCACCTCGCGCACCCGGCGGTCGCCGAAGGTGAGCACGTTCTCGGAGAAGCGCTGCTCGTCCTCCTCGATCTCGCCGCCCGCCGCGCTCTCGCGCAGCAACGTGCGCAGCTCGTCCTCCGATGCGGGCGCGTGGCCGACCTCGCGGGCCGGCGGGATCCCGAAAGGCTTGAGCAGCAGGTTGCCCATCCCGTTGAAGAGGTCGACGACGGGCCTGGTGACGAGGTAGAAGCCGCGCATGATCGGCGCGACCACGAACACCACCCGCTCGTTGCGCGCGATCGCGAGGCTCTTCGGGGCCAGCTCGCCGACCACGACGTGCAGGAGCGTGATGATCGAGAAGGCGATCGCGCTGGCGACGCCGATGCCCACGATCTGGGCGTTGTCGCCGAACACGGGCTCGAGGATGTGGTGGAAGGCCGGCTCGCCGAGCGCGCCGAGGCCCAGGCTGGAGATCGTGATGCCGAGCTGGCACGCCGCCAGGTAGGCGTCGATGTGCTGGACGGCGTGTTGGACGGACCCCGCGCCGGGCTTGCCCTGGCGGATCCACCCGTCGACCTGGGCGGGACGCACGCGCGTCACGGCGAACTCGGTGGCCACGAAGAACGCGTTGGCACCCACGAGCAGCAGGGCGAGAGCGATGTTGACGTAGTCCACCTGGACTGACCACGATAGGACGGCGGGTAGGGGAGGCACGTGCCGACGCAGCGCATGTACCGGCAGCGGCGACTCGCGGCGCTTGGCGTCCTGGCCGCGCTGGTGGCCGTGATCGGCGCGCTCGTCGGGTCCGGACACGACACCCCCCAGGAGCGCTCCGCCGCCGCGCCGGCCGTGCAGGAGCAGCAGCCGCCCGAGCTCCCGCGCGGTGGTCGGAGCGTCCTCCCGGAGTTCCGCGTCGTCGCGTACTACGGCGCGCCGCAGAGCGCGGAGCTGGGCACGCTGGGCATCGGCTCGCCGGCCGCGGCGGCCGGGCGGCTCGAGGAGCAGGCGAAGCCCTACGCGACGCCCGGGCGGCCCGCGCTCCCCGCACTGGAGCTGATCGCGGTGATCGCCAACGCCGACGCCGGCCGCGACGACAAGTACCGCACCCAGCAGCCCGACGCGGTGATCGATCGCTACCTGCGCGCGGCCCGCAGGGCGAAGGCGCTGCTGCTGCTCGACATCCAGCCGGGGCGCTCGGACTTCTTCACGGAGGCCAAGCGCCTGGAGAAGTGGCTGCGCGAGCCCGACGTGGGGCTGGCACTCGATCCCGAGTGGCGGATGGGACCCGACCAGGTGCCCGGCGACGTGATCGGCCGCGTCGACGCGCGCGAGCTCAACGCGACGACGGGGTGGCTCGAGCAGCTGACGCGCAGCGAGGGCCTCCCGCAGAAGCTGGTGGTCGTCCACCAGTTCACCGACGAGATGGTCGACGAGACCGCGCTGCAGGCCCGCCGCGACCTGGACATCGTCCTCAACGCGGACGGCTTCGGCGGGCGGGAGATCAAGAAGGCCAAGTACCACGCCTTCACGAGGCAGGACCACGGCTTCTTCGCCGGCTTCAAGCTCTTCTACGAGGAGGACGTCGACCTGATGTCCCCGCGGCAGGTGCTGCGCCTGCGCCCGCCGCCCGACTTCGTCGTGTACGAGTGACGAAGTGGACGGCGGGACAGGGTCGTGGACCCGCTAGGCGGTGACGGGGACGGGCTTGAGCACGGGCGCCTCCGGGGCGTAGCGCTCGTTGTGGCCGCGGGCGCGGCCGATGGCGGCCAGCGGCGCCATCAGCGCCTTGACGACGGCCGGCGGCGGGAACGGAGCGCGGACCTCGTTCTCGTACTCGCGGACGAACAGCGCGAGGTGGACCGGCTTCGGCATGCCCTTGCGGTTGGTCTTGCCCTCCTTGGCCAGCGCGATCGTGTTCTCGAGCAGGTCCTCCATCTTCATGGCGGGCGTGACGGTGACGCGGACCTGGACCTCCTCGTCGCCGCCGTTGGCGAACTTGTGGCGCGCGCCGGCGGGGACGACGACGGTCTCGCCAGGACCGGCGACGATCTTCTTGCCTCCCGTCCGGAACTTCATCGTGCCGGCGACGATCTCGAAGCGCTCCTCCTGTGCGGGGTGCACGTGGGCGCCGGGCACGTGGCCGTCGACCGAGAGCGTCATGTCGAAGGCGAGGTACTCGCCGTTCGTGTCGGCGGCACACTCGCGGAAGGTGAGGGTCTCGCCGCTGATGGGGTTGGAGATGGTCTGTCCTGCGTAGGCCATGAGAGGGCTCCTGAGGGGTTCGTTCCTGGGGTGGGACGAAGCTACGGGCGCCCGAGTCGCAGGTCGTCAGCCGCAATGGCGATCTTCCAGGTGCCGGTCGGACGATCTGCCGTCATCCCGAAGGAGGACGGCGAATCGCCCGCGCGGCGTATTGCTTTTCAGCCGAGGTCGCGGCGGCGCAGGGCCGCGAAGCCGGCCGCGGCGAGCGCGGCGGCCACCGCGGTCAGGCCCAGGAACGGTGCCGCCGTCACGTCTGCGCCGGGCAGCGCCGGGACGTGCCCGAACGGGTCGATGTCGCTCGCCCAGGCGCCGAGGTCGAGCAGCGGCCCGAGCTGGTCGAGCAGCAGGCAGGCGCCGAGCACCGCCCACGCGCCGACCGCCGCGCGCGGCGCGATGCCGTACAGCGCCACCGTGACGGCGGCGATCACCCATGCGGCGGGCGCCTGGGCGAGCGAGGCGCCGAGCAGCCGCGGCAGCTCGCGGCCGAGGTCGCCGGTGCGCAGCCCATGGGCGACGCCGACGGCGAGCCCGTACGCCGCGAGGACGACGACCGTGCCGGCCGCGGCGATGGCCGCGTGCCCGCCGGCCCACCTGACCCGACCGACCGCCGCCGCGAGCACCGGCTCGGCGCGGCCGGCGATCTCCTCCCCGCGCGGGCGCAGCGTCGCCTGCACGGCGTAGGCGGCGGCGACGAGGCCGGCGTAGGCGGTCATCGTCGCGAGGTACGCGTCGACCACGCCCTGGTTCCCGCCCAGCTCGGCGAGGAACTTCTCGACGCCAGGGCTGTCCTCCACCAGATCGCCGATGCTGGACGCGACGACGCCGAGCGCGGCGCCGAACAGCGCGAAGCCCGCCGCCCAGCCGAGCAGCGCGGTGCGCTGGAGCCGCCACGCCAGCGCGAGCGCGCTGCGCAGCGACGGGGCGGCAGCCGCCGGCCCCGGACGGGTCGGCAGCAGCCCCGAGCCGTGGTCGCGGCGGGTCGACAGCAGCGCCCCGACGCCCGCCGCGGCGGCGGCGAACGCGAGCGGAAGAAGGAGCACCCACAGGCGGTCGCCGGCGAACGGCCGCGTCAGCGGCCCCCAGCCCAGCGGCGACAGCCACGCCAGCCAGTGCGCCCCGGCGGCGTCGCCGGTCGCGCGCAGGAGGTACGCGAGCGCCGACGACCGCTCCGGCCAGCGCGTTGGCCGCACGAGAGCTCTCGACGACCTGCGCCGCGATGGCGCCCACGCCCGCGAAGGCGATGCCGGTGGCGGCGAGCGACAGCGCCAGGCTCGCGCTGCCGCCGGCCGGCAGCCCGGAGCTCACCAGCCCGGCGACCACGGCGAGCGCCAGCACGACGTTGGCCGCGATCGCGACGAGCAGCGCCGCGGCGAGCGGCGCATGGCGCCCGACGACGCCGGCGCCGACCAGCTCCGCGCGCCCCGACTCCTCGTCGGCGCGGGTGTGGCGGACGACGGCCTGGAGGCTCATCAGCGCGACGAGCACCGGCGTGATGCCGCCGACCCGCCAGGCGACCAGGGCGCCGAGCGAGTCGCCGTAGACGCGCCCGTAGAGCGCGAGCGTCGCCGGGTTGCCCTCCGCCCCGCGGGCGAAGCTCTCGCGCGAGGCCTGCGGTGTCGTAGAGGCCCGCGTAGCTGCCGGCGACCAGCACGACGGCCGCGGCCAGGAAGAACACCCAGGCCGGCAGGATCACGCGGTCGCGCCGCAGCGCGATCCGCGTGAGCTCGCGGAGCCCCGCCAGCGCCCTCATGCCGCGGCGTAATGGCGCAGGAACAGCTCCTCGAGCGTGGGCGGGCGGCTTACGAGGCTCGTCACCCCGGCCTCGGCCAGCGCGCGCAGGGCCGGCTCCAGCGCGCCCGGGTCGGCCTGGAAGCGCACGTGCGAGCCATCGGCGTGGAGCTCGTGCACGCCCTCGATCGCCTCGAGCCCGGTCACGGGGTGCGCCGTCTCCGCCTCGATCGCGGTCCTCGTGAGGTGGCGCAGCTCGCTCAGCGTCCCGGTGTCGACGGTGCGGCCCTCGCGGATGATGCTCACGCGGTCGCACAGCGCCTCGACCTCGGCGAGGATGTGGCTGGAGAGCAGCACCGTCCTTCCCCGCGACGCGCTCGTCGGCGATGCAGGACTGGAACACGGACTCCATCAGCGGATCGAGCCCCGAGGTGGGCTCGTCGAGGATCAGCAGCTCGACGTCGGAGGCGAGCGCGGCGACCAGCGCGACCTTCTGGCGGTTGCCCTTCGAGTACGAGCGGCCCTTCTTCGTCGGGTCCAGCTCGAAGCGCTCGAGCAGCTCGGCGCGCCGCGCCGGGTCCAGGCCGCCGCGCAGGCGCCCGAGCAGGTCGATCACCTCGCCGCCCGACAGGTTCGGCCACAGCGTGACGTCGCCGGGGACATAGGCCAGGCGGCGGTGCAGCTCGACCGCCTCGCGCCACGGATCGCCGCCGAGCAGGCTCACGCTGCCGGCGTCCGCGCGCAGCAGTCCGAGCAGGACGCGGATCGTCGTCGACTTGCCCGCTCCGTTGGGGCCGAGGAATCCGTGCACCTCACCGGTGCGCACCTCGAGATCCAGCCCGTCCAGCGCCCGCGTGGGGCCGAACGTCTTGACGAGGCCGGAGACGGAGATCGCGGACGCCATCCCCCGGATCGTGCCGGACCCGCCCCGCGTGCGTCGTACGGTTCGCCTCAGACGGGGCTGAGCTTGCGGGCGGCGAGCAGCGCCGCGCCGATCGCGCCGCCGAGGTCGCCCAGCGCCGCCAGGCGGATCGCCGGCGGGCGCTCGGAGGCGAACAGGTGGGGCATCATCGCCGTGCGGATGCGCTCCGCGTAGGGCTCGCCGAGCTTGAGCCCGAGCCCGCCGCCGATCACCACCGCCTCCGTGTCGAGCACGTTGACCGCCGAGGCGACGCCGGCGCCGAGCGCGCGCACCGCGCGGTCGACCAGCTCGTGCGCGAGGTCGTCGTCGCGCTCCAGCGCGCGCTTCCAGACCCCGCTGGTGAGCCGCGGCCGCCCGCGCTCCTCCATGATCTTGAACAGCTGCGTCTTGCGGCCCTCGTCGGCGAGCTTGCGCGCCCGCATCTCCATCGCGCCGCGGCCCGCGTAGGCCTCCATGCACCCGCGCCGCCCGCACGGGCACTTGGCGCCGCCGATCTCGACCACGACGTGGCCGATCTCCGCGGCCGCGCCGCGGCCCGGTCCACGGCTTGCCGTCGAGCACGATGCCGCCGCCGACGCCCGTGCCCCAGAAGACGCCCAGCAGGGAACGGAACTCGCTCGCCGCCCCGAGCTCGAACTCGGCGTCGGTGGCGACGTTGACGTCGTTGCCGATCGCCACGGGCACGCCGAACACGCCCTGGAGCACCTCGCCCATCCCGAAGCTGCCCTCCCAGTCGGGGAGGTTGCGGGCGCTGGACACGGCGCCGGTCTCCTCGTCGATCACGCCGGGCGAGCCGACGCCGATCGCGGCCAGCTCGCCGGGATCGACGCCCGCGGTCTCCGTGGCCACGCGCAGCGCGGTCGCCATCGCGGCGACCACGTCCGCCGGGCCGCCGGTCGTGGGCGTGGGGGCGCGCGAGTCGCCGAGCACCTTGTGGTCGTCGTCGACGATCGCGACCTGGATCTTGGTGCCGCCGAGATCGATGCCGCCGAGCAGGCTCATGGACGGACCGTACCCGGCCCGCATGACCCGACGCCGTCAGCCTGCGGACCCCGGCTTTGCGCGTATCAACACTTGGAACTAGGGTGGTCGGCGCTCCGGTTGGGAGGCCGGGGCAGCACGGTAATTCAAAGACAGGGGAGAACTACGTGCGACGCACCGCCGTCGCGCTCACGGTAATCGTGGGCGCCGCTTTTGCGTGGGCCGGAACGGCCAGCGCAGCCTCTAAGAAGGCCGGGGACGTCATCCCGGGGAGCTACATCGTGACCGTCAAGAGCGGGAGCGACCCGTCGGCCGTGGCCAGTGGCCGGACCGCCGACACCAGGCATGTGTACCGCCAGGCGATCAACGGCTTCGCGGCCAAGCTCAGCTCGAGCCAGGTCTCCAAGCTGCGCTCCATGAAGCGGGTCGCAGCCGTCGAGCCCGACCGCGTGGTCACCGCCAACGCGACGCAGAACATGGACGCCAACGGCGATCCGTGGGGCCTCGACCGCATCGACCAGCGCTCGCTGCCGCTGTCGGGCACCTACACGTACAACACGACGTCGTCCGGCGTCACCGCGTACGTGATCGACACCGGGATCGCCACGAGCCACTCCGAGTTCGGAGGACGCGCGAGCAACGTCTACGACGCGCTCGGCGGCAACGGCCAGGACTGCAACGGCCACGGCACGCACGTCGCCGGCACGATCGGCGGCAGCACCTACGGCGTCGCCAAGGGCGTGTCGCTGCGGGGCGTCCGCGTGCTCGACTGCTCCGGCTCCGGCTCGACCTCGGGCATCATCACCGCGCTCAACTGGGTGACGGCCAACGCGAGCAAGCCCGCCGTGGCGAACATGTCGCTCGGCGGCGGCTACTCCGCGTCGCTGAACCAGGCGGCCACGAACCTCGCCAACTCCGGCGTGTTCCTCGCGGTCGCGGCCGGCAACGAGAGCCAGGACGCGTGCAACGTGTCCCCGGCCAGCGCGCCCGGCACGTACACCACCGCCGCGTCGGACAGCGGCGACGTCGCCGCGTACTTCTCCAACTACGGCGGCTGCGTCGACGGCTACGCCCCCGGCGTGGACATCAAGTCCGCGTGGCTGAGCGGCGGTACCAACACGATCAGCGGCACGTCGATGGCCAGCCCGCACGTCGCGGGCGTGGCGGCGCTCTACAAGGGCGCCAACGGCGACGCCGCGTCGTCGAGCATCGTGAGCTGGATCAACTCCAACGCCACCTCCGGCGTGATCGGCTCCAACCCGTCGGGCACGCCGAACCGGCTGCTCTACAAGGCGGGTCTGTAACGCCCTCGGCTACCGCCGCCCGCCGTACGCGGGCGGCGGTAGCGTTCGGGCATGGACTTGAACGACACGCCCGAGCTCGCCGAGTACCGCGTGAAGGTGCGCGCCTGGCTCCAGGAGCACGCCGACGAGGCGCCGCAGCGCAGGGGGCGTGAGGATCCGGAGTCGGTCGCCGCGCACCGCGAGTGGCAGCGCCGCCTCGCCGAGGCGGGCCTCGCCGCCGTGACCTGGCCGGCCGAGTACGGCGGGCAGGGCCTCGGCCCGCTGGATCAGGTCGTCCTCAACCAGGAGATCAGCCGCGCGGGCGTGCCCGGGCTGTTCGACGTGATCGGCGTGGGCATGCTCGGCCCGACGCTGATCGCCCACGGCACCGAGGAGCAGAAGCAGCGCCACCTCGGCCCGATGCTGGCCGCCGACGAGGTGTGGTGCCAGCTGTTCTCCGAGCCCGCCGCCGGCTCCGACCTGGCGGGCATCCAGACCCGCGCGCGGCGCGAGGACGACGGGACGTGGCGCGTGTCGGGCCAGAAGGTGTGGACCACCAACGCCCAGCACGCCTCGTTCGGGCTGCTGCTGGCGCGCACCGACCCCGGACGTGCCCAAGCACAAGGGCCTGACCATGTTCGTGCTGCCGATGGACGCCGAGGGGGTGAGCGTCCGGCCGCTGCGCCAGATCTCCGGCGACGCGCACTTCAACGAGGTGTTCCTCGACGACGTCCGGCTCGACGACGACGCCGCGGTCGGCCCGGTCGACGGCGGCTGGGGCGTCGCGATGACGACGCTGATGTTCGAGCGCGTCGCGATCGGCCTCGGCGGCGAGGGCTTCGGCTGGCGCGCCGACCGCTTCGCCACCGCGCTGATCGAGGACGAGGCGACCACGCGCGACCGCGAGGTCCGCCACCGCTTCGGCGCGATCGCGGCCGAGTTCCTCGCGCTGCGCTTCACGAGCTACCGGACGCTGACCATGCTGCAGAAGGGCCAGGTCCCGGGCCCCGAGGCCGCGCTGGCCAAGGTCACCACGGTGCGCGCCGCGATCGCCGCCGGCGACCTGATCGTCGACGCGCTCGGCCCGGGCGCGCTCGAGGACGAGAAGGCCGGGCGGCTGGTCTCCGACATGCCCGGCATCAAGTCCGCGGGCGGCACGGAGGAGATCCTGCGCTCGATGGTGGGCGAGCGGGTGCTCGGGCTGCCACCGGAGCCGCGGCTGGACAAGGGCGTCCCGTTCGCCGAGCTGCGGGCGCGCGAGCGGGCGGCGGCGGCATGAACTTCGCGCTGACCGACGAGCAGGAGCTGCTGACCGAGGCCGCCCGCGGGGCGCTCTCGCGCGTGAAGACCGTCGAGGCGGCGCGCGAGGCGCTCGACGGCGCCGGGCTGCCGGACCTGTGGCCGACGGCCGTCGAGGCCGGCTGGACCGGGATGCTGGTGAGCGAGGAGCAGGGCGGCGCCGGCCTCGGCGCGATGGACGCCATGCTCGTGTCCGCCGAGCTGGGCCGCGTGCTGGCGAGCGTGCCGCTGCTCGGCCACCTGCCCGCCTCGCTGCTGCTGGACTCCGACGAGCGGCGCGCCTGCTTCGTGCCGGCCAAGCCGCCGTCGGCGATCGAGGAGGCGTGGACGGTCGACCCGCGCGCCGGCCTGCTGCGCGCGCCCGCGCCCGGTCCACACCGAGCGGCACCGTCACCGGCGAGGTCGCGTGGGTGCCCGACGCGCCCGGCGCCGAGGTGCTGGTCGTCGTGTGCTCCGGCGGCGAGATCGTGGCCGTCGACGCCGCGGACGCCGAGGTCGAGCCCGTGGTGGGCTACGACGCCACCCGCTCGCTCGGCCACGTCCGCCTCGACGGCGCGGCCTGCACGCCCGTCGAGGGCGACGCCGCGTTCGCGTGGTACCTCGCCCAGTGCCTGCTCGCGGCCGAGGCGGTCGGCGCGATCGAGCGCGCGCTGGAGATGTCCGTGGCCTACGCCAAGGAGCGCTTCACGTTCGGCCGCGCGATCGGCTCCTACCAGGCGATCAAGCACGAGCTCGTCGAGGTCCTGCGCCGGCTCGAGAACGCCCGCTCGCTGATGTTCTACGCGGGCTGGGCGGCCGCCGACCGGCCCGAGGAGCTCGCGGTCGCCGCCTCGGCGTTCCGGCTCGTGGCCTCCGAGGGCTACGACCACGCCTCGCGCGCGCAGATCTCCGTGCACGGCGGGATCGGCGCGACGTGGGAGCACGACGCGCCGCTCTACTACCGCCGGGCGCAGCTCGACAAGCGGCTGCTGGGCGGGGCGGGCGACGCCGCCGACCGCGTCGCGGACGAGCTGTTCGCCCAGGCGCGCGCCGCCGTGTGATCGTCTGGACCCACCATCGCTGGCGGTTCCCGCTCCCTGCCGGCCACAAGTTCCCGATCGACAAGTACGCGCTGCTGCGCGACCGCGTGATCGCCGACGGCACGGCGGGGCCCGGGGAGGTGCACGAGGCCGAGCCGGTGCCGTGGGGGTGGCTCGAGGCGGTCCACGACGCCGGGCTGCTGGAGCGCATCCGGACCGGCGCGCTGAGCGTGCGCGAGGAGCGCGGGCTCGGGCTGCCGTGGTCGGAGGCGCTGGTCGAGCGCGGCCGGCGCTCGACGCACGGCACCGTCCTCGCCGCGCGGCACGCGGCGGCGCACGGCCTGGGCATGAACCTCGGCGGCGGGACGCACCACGCCGGGCGCGACTTCGCACGCGGCTACTGCCTGTTCAACGACGTCGGCGTGGCGCTGCGCCGCCTGCGCGAGGAAGGGCTGGCCGAGCGCGCGCTGGTGCTCGACTGCGACGTCCACCAGGGCGACGGCACCGCCCAGATGCTCGGCCCCGACCCGGGCGCCTTCACCGTCTCGCTGCACGGCGCGCGCAACTACCCGTTCCAGCGCATCCCGTCGGACCTCGACGTCGACATCGCGACCGGCACGGGCGACGAGCGCTACCTGCGGGCGCTCGGCGAGGCGCTCGACTTCGCGCTGCCGCGCGCACGGGCCGACTTCGCCTTCTACCTCGCGGGCGCCGACCCGTGGGAGGGCGACCGGCTCGGGCGGCTGTCGCTCAGCAAGGCGGGCCTGCGGGCCCGCGACGAGCTGGCGCTGGACCGGCTGCTCGGCGCGGGCCTGCGCGTGTGCGTCGTGCTGGCGGGCGGGTACGCGCCCGACGTCGCCGACACCGTCGACATCAACGCCGCGACGGCGGCCGTCGTCGCCGAGCGGCTCGCCACTACCCTTCGGAGCCCGGGGGCGTAGTGGTAATGGGAGCACGCAGGTTTTGCATACCTGAAGTGGGGGTTCGATTCCCCCCGCCTCCATGGTCGCGAACGGCCGGCTCACGGGCCGCGCGGCGGCAACCGCGCGGCCCGCGTCGAGCGAGCCGTGCCGGAAGGAACGGGGTGGTTCCGGGGCAGGAGAACCGTCCCCGCCGGAATCCGGCGTCTTCCCCCCGTCCGGGAGTGACGGGAGCGGGCTGAACCCTCCCGGGCCAAGCCACTGCGTCAGGATCGGCGGGCGCCGCGGCCGGCTGGAGCCGGACGGACGGATGATCGGTCAGAAGTCCAGGAAGACGGTGCCGTCGACCACGACGACGGCGTCTCCGCCCACGCGCACGCGGTCGTCCTCGACCGAGGCGCGCAGCCGGCTGGCCCGGCCCATCTCGACGCCCTGGTCGATCTCCACGGCCTCGACGCCGGTGCGCTGCGCGACGTACGCGCACAGCGGTCCCGCGGCGGCGCCGGTCGCGGGGTCCTCGCCCATCTCGGCGGTGCGGAGGTACGAGCGCGCGCGGACGCGGCCGCCGTCGATCGCCACGAGGTAGTAGACGATCGCGTCGTGGGCCTCCAGCAGGGCGCCGATCGCGTCGTAGTCGGGGCGCGCGCGGCCGAGGGCGGCGGAGTCGCCGACGGGCACGATCACCTGCGGTGCGCCGGTCGAGACGACCTGCACGGGCAGCTCCGGATCGGCGTCATCCGGCGCCAGGCCTGACATCGCGAGCACCTCGGCCGGGTCCAGTTCGGGGCCGAACGAAGGCGGTTCCTGGAGCATCGAGGCCTGCGCGGCCGTGCCCGAGATCTCCACGTCGACGCGCTGGAGGCCGGGATGGGTCTGCTGCACGAAGCTCGCCGTCGACTCGCCGCGGGCGCGCGCGACCGCGACCGCGGTGCCGAGCGACGGGTGCCCGGCGAACGGGATCTCCCCGCTCATCATCCAGATGCGGTGCCGGTAGTCGGCGCCGTCGGCCTCGGCGGGCTGGACGAAGGAGGTCTCGGAGAGCTTCGTCTCGCGCGCGAAGGCGTGCATCACCTCGTCGGGAACGGCTCCCGCGTCATGGACCACGGCGAGCTGGTTGCCCTGCAGCGCGCGGGACGTGAAGACGTCGAGCAGCGTGTAGGGGAGCTCGGGCAGGGACTACTTGTCCCAGTCGAAGTCGCGCGGCGGCTTCTGCTCGAACCACAGCCGTTCGTGCTCCGGCGTCTCCTGGAGGAACTCGGGGGTCTCCTCGAGCTCGTCGGCCGGCTCCTCCTCGTCGGGGCGCACGACCTCCTCCGGCGGCGCCGCGGTGGCCGCGGGCGGCTCCTCGGGCGGCTCCTCCTCCGGGGCGGGCGGCTCCTCGGCCGCGCGCTCACCTGCTCGCCGACGAAGTCGGCTGGGTATCGTCAGCGAGGTCCTCGACGAGCCACGGGTCCTCCTCGGAGCCCGGCGGGCGCCTCCGGCTCCTCCGGCGGCGGCTCCTGGCCGGGCGGCTCGGGAGCGTCCTCGACCGCCTCCTCGGCGGCGCCCTCGGCCTCGGGCGACTCGTCCGGAGCGGCCTCGCCCTCCGGCTGTGCGAACTCAGCACGCTGGGGCGGTGCACCGAGGGCCTCGCGCTCCTGCCGCGTGACCTCCTCGGGATCGGCCCCGTGCCTGCGCTTGAGCTCCAGGTGCTCTCGAATTGCGTCGTCGAGCAGTCCCATGCCTCGCCTGTGAAGGTTACTCGGCCCTGACCGTACGGTTCTTCCCCGACCGCTTCGCACGGTACAGGGCGGCGTCGGCAGCCGCGACGAGCGCGTCCTTGCCGTCGCCGGTGGCGTTGTTGAGCGACGCGGCGCCGAACGACGCGGTCACCTTGAGCATCCCGTCGCCGTCCAGCAGCGGCAGGTCGAGCGCCTCGATCCGCCGCCGCACGCGCTCTGCGAACTGGAACGCACCCTCGAGATCGGTCTGGGGCAGCGCGACCGCCATCTCCTCGCCGCCGTAGCGGGCCGGCTCGTCGATCTCGCGCGAGGACTGGCGCAGGACGCGGGCCACCTCGCGCAGCACCATGTCGCCCTGGAGGTGCCCGTAGGTGTCGTTGACGCGCTTGAAGTTGTCGATGTCGAGCATGATCAGCCCCATCTCCTGGTTGTAACGGCGCGCGCGCTCGACCTCCTGGGTGATCACCTCCTGGAAGCGGCGGTGGTTGAACAGGCCCGGTCAGCTCGTCGGTGACGGCCTGGCGCTGCACGGTCTCGTGCAGGTCGACGTTCTCGACCGACACCGCGGCCTGGTTGGTCAGGTAGGAGAAGAGCTCGCGTTCGCCGGCCGTGAAGCGGCGGTCGCCGCGGGCGACGGAGACGATGCCGCCGGCCAGCGTGTCGTCGGCGCCGCCGAGCGGTGCGGCCAGCGCGCTGGCGCCGGCGAGCTCGATCTCGGCGATCTGGCCCGCGTCGAGCGCCGCCGCCTCGGCGGCGTGCAGCACGCGCTCGTAGGCGCGGGCGTCGCCCGTGGCGGCGACCTCCTGCAGCCGGTCCTCCCCGGCGCGGCGGATGGTCGCGCGCCCGCAGGCGGCCTCGATGCCGTCGACGGCGGTCTGCACGACGATCTCCAGCAGGCCGACGCGGTCCAGGCTCTTGGTGAACGACTCGCCGACGCGACGGATCGCGTCCTGCAGCCGCGCGCGCTCGCGCTGCAGCTCCTCGAGGCGCTCCTCGAGCTGCACGGCCATCGAGTTGAACTCGTTGCCCAGCGCGGCGAACTCGTCGTTGCCCTCGGCCGGGACGCGCTGGGAGAAGTCGCCGCGCCCGATCGCGCGCGCCGCCTGCAGCAGGCGCTGGATCTCGGACTCCAGCGTGCGCGTGACCGTGATCGCGAAGGCGATGGCCAGGAGCAGGAAGCCGATCAGCGCCCCGACCACGAGCCAGGACGGCGTGTCGTCCTGGTTGTCCTCGCGCAGCGCGATCCGCATCTGCAGGTCGCCCCCGTCGAAGCCGTCGACGGTCAGCGTGCTCACCCGGTACGGCTGGCCCTCGATCTCCGTCGAGCCGCTCTTGGGCAGCGTCACGCGCGCGAACTCGGGGCGGGAGGCGGCCTGCGACTTGTCCCCGTCGAGGATCACCACGCCGACCTCGGCGATGTCGTCGAGCTTCATGGCGAAGCTCGACGACGTCTCCACGGCGGTGACCAGGCGCCCGAGCGGCTTCCCGTCCTGGTCGGTGAGCGAGTTGCGGGCGGGCGCGACGCCCGGCTCGGTGCCGTACTGGAACGCCCCGGGCCCGTCGAGGTCGAGCAGCACGCGCTTCGCGCCGGCCTTGCGCGAGGCGTCGGCGAGCCGCGCGGTGATCGCGTCGGGGTCCTTGTCGGCGATCGCCCGGCGCAGCCCCTCGTCGGCCACGATCTCCCCGCCGGCGGCGTCGGCGCGCGTGCACGGCGTCGCCGATACAGGTTCTGGGCGACGCGCTGCGCCTCGCTCAGCTGGGCGTCACTTTGGCTCTGCTCCGAGCGTGAGACGAGCTGGAACAGCACGAACCCCACCGCGATCATGGGCAGGATCACGATCACGACGAAGAACAGCCGCAGGCGGTTGCGGAAGCTCGGCGTGAAGAGGTTGCGAAGGCGCATGCGCAGGGGGAATCTAGCCGTGAGCAGGCGCTCACCAAGGCGGACGGTCCCGGCTACAATCGGCGTTCAGTGCGCAGGACGTAAATCCTGCCCGCGCCGACGCGGGGCTATAGCTCAGTTGGGAGAGCGCCTGGATCGCACCCAGGAGGTCGGGGGTTCGAGTCCCCCTAGCTCCATCGCCCGGGTTCCGCGGCCTCTACGCGGGATTCCGGGCGTTCTGCTCCTGTCGCGATGATTTTCACCCGGCACGGCCGAAGCTCCATATAGTCGGCTCGTGCGACGGACCGCCGGGATGCTCGCGGGTGTTGCGCTCGCGATGCCGATCGCAGCGGGGTCGCTGTCGGCGCCGGCCAGTGCCGCCGAGGAGGACGTCCCCCGGCTCGGGTACGTCGGCCGGGTGGCGGGGACGAAGGCGTTCGTCGGGGTCGTCGTTCGCGGGAACCGGGTGACGGCGTACGTGTGCGACGGCCGCAAGCTGGCGCGCTGGTTCGAGGGCAGGTTGCGAGGCGAGCGCGCGCGGCTGCGAGGCAGGTCGGGCGCCCGGTTGACGCTGAAGGTCGCGTCGGCGCGCCGGGCACGCGGTGTGCTGCGCCTGCCCGGGCGCAAGCGGCGCCCGTTCGCGGCATCGGCGGCGCGGGGCCGCGCCGGGCTGTTCCGCGACGAGCGGAACGTGACCCGGTCGGGCCGGCCTCGGCGAGCGCTGACGGGGTGGGTGCGTCTCAACAACGGCCGGGTGCGCGGCGCCACCGTCACCAGCCGCTATCGGATCGAGCAGCCGTCGCGTGGCATCACCGTCGTACTGGACGCGGCCACGGGCGGCACGATCAGCTCGCCCTCGAGTGCGCCGACGCGCGCTCAGCGCGTCACCGGCACGGGCGTGCCGATCTGCAGGCGGCTCATCGGCGCGACCACGAACACCCGCCGGCCGCTGACGACGCCGGGCTGCGGGATCCCGCGCGCCGGGATCGTGCCGAGCCGCCCGACCGGTCCGAGCGTGCTCTCGCGGCCGCCCGGCTTCCCGCTCTCGCAGGACGCGCTCGCCTTCTTCGCCGACAGGCTCGACGATCAGGTCGTCCGCCGGCGCAAGGACGTGTTGCGAAGGGCCGGCCGGTCCGACCCGGGAGCCATCTCCGACTCCGCGCGCGCGAAGATCGCCACCCGTGCGGGCGCGATGCTCAACGACAGCCGCCTGTTGAGTGCGGCCGAATCGCTGCGCCGCGGCACCCCGCCCGAGGTGATCGCGCGGACGGAGGCCTATGCGAACCTGGCTCGACCGCAGCTCGACAAGGTCCGCGGCCTGATGCCGAGCGACGACCCGCTCGTCGCGGTCGTGGCGGTAGACACCGTCCCGCTCGTCTCGCTACCGCAGCGCCGGACCTACATCGGCCCCTGGGCCGAGACGAGCAACGTCGTCACCGAGGGCGACGACTGGGAGTACGACGAGAACTCCTTCGAGATCTGCGGCGCGGGCACCATCTGTCCCCCCTTCCTGAGCATCGCGTTCGACGCCACGCGCGTCTCCGCCCACGTCCGCGCCGGCTTCAACTCCAGCATCAGCTGGGATCGGGCGCACCTGCTGGCCTTCGACATCCCCGCCAACGCCGGCCGCGTGCAGGTCGCCGTCGACGTGACCCAAGAGGACCTGGAGGTCGAGACCGAAGTCTGCTTCGGCAACCCGGACGGCTCGGCCCAGTCCCAGCTCACGATCCACGAGGTGGGGGGCGACGGGGTCGTCGACCCCTTCAACGACCCGGTCGTCAGCGGTTACTACTGGCAGGAGTACTGGGACGAGGACGACGTCGTCCTGGGAGGCTTGAACGAGGAGGACTGCGTCCCCAGCCTCGCCCCGCCCGCCGCCGATGCGCCGACGCTCAACATCGTCGGCCGGGGCGACAAGCTGCTCGAGTTCACCGCGCCGCCGGAAGGTGGCTCCTACGTCCTCGCCGCCAGCGTCCAGGCGCACGCCGAGGTGCTCCTCGGCGGAACCGCCGTCTCACAGGCCCAGCTCGGCATCGACAGCGTCACCGTCAGCCACGGGTGACACTCAGGCGTCAGCCCGACCGGGCGTTCTTGCGTGCTTCTGCCGTATGACCGAACGCATGACCACCCCCGCGGGGTGAGGCGCGGCCATCCGCTGCGAGCCGAGAATCGCCGCTCGAACGAGAACGAGTGCGGGAGTCGTGGCGATGAGTGAGCTACAGCGGGGCACGTTGCCGATCGCGGATGTCGATCCCTCCGGGGTGGCGACGTACGACGCGCGCGATCCGGACACGTCGTTCGCGCCGATCGAGCCGCTGCGCCCGCCGGCCGGCGCGCCGAACGTCCTCGTCGTGCTGCTCGACGACGTCGGTTTCGGAGCGTCGAGCGCGTTCGGGGGCCCTGTGCAGCATGCCCACGGCGGAGCGACTGGCCGCCGACGGGCCTGCAATTCACTCGCTTCCACACCACCGCTCTCTGCTCGCCCACCCGCGCGGCGCTCCTGTCGCGGGCGCAACCACCACACGGTCGGGATGGGCGGGATCACCGAGATCGCGACGTCGGCGCCGGGCTACAGCTCGGTGCGCCCGAACACGTGCGCGCCGCTGGCGGAGATCCTCAGGCTCAACGGGTACGCGACCGCGCACGTCGGCAAGTGCCACGAGGTGCCGGTGTGGGAGTCCAGCCCGGCCGGGCCGTTCGACCGCTGGCCGAGCCCCGGCAACGGGTTCGAGTACTTCTACGGCTTCATCGGCGGGGAGACCAACCAGTACTACCCGGCGCTGCACGAGGGGACGAAGGCGATCGAGCCCGAGCGCACCCCCGAGCAGGGCTACCACCTGATGGAGGATCTCGCCGACCGTGGCGATCGCGTGGGTCCGGCAGCAGAAGGCGCTGACCCCCGACCGGCCGTTCTTCATGTACTTCGCGCCCGGCGCCACGCACACGCCGCATCACGTCCCGACGGAGTGGGCGGACAAGTACAAGGGCCGCTTCGACGGCGGCTGGGACGCGCTGCGCGAGGAGACCTTCGCCAAGCAGAAGGAGCTGGGCGTGATCGCGCCCGACGCCGAGCTGACCGCGCGCCACGACGAGATCCCGGCCTGGCACGGACACCGACGAGCGAGCGGCGTCCGGTGCTGGCCCGCCAGATGGAGAACTACGCCGGCTTCCTGGAGTTCGCCGACCACCACGTCGGGTCGGCTGGTCGACGCGCTCGCCGAGATGGAGCTCCTCGACGACACGCGTCGTCTACTACATCATCGGCGACAACGGCGCCTCAGCCGAAGGAACCGTCTGACCGGCACGTTCAACGCGATGGCCGGCCCGAACGGCGGCGCGGACCTGGAGTCGGTGGAGTTCGTGCGCGAGCACATCGGACGAGATCGGCCTGCCGTCCTCCTACCCCCACTACGCCGTCGGCTGGGCGCACGCGCTGTGCACGCCGTATCAGTGGACCAAGCAGGTCGCCTCGCACTGGGGCGGCACCCGCAACGGCACGATCGTGCACTGCCCGAACCGGATCCAGGCGCGCGGCGAGCTGCGCCACCAGTTCACGCCACGTCATCGACGTCGCCCCGACGATCCTGGAGCTCGCCGGGCTCCCCGAGCCCGCGCAGGTGCACGGCGTCACGCAGAAGCCGATGGAGGGCACGAGCATGGCGTACGCCTTCGACGACGGGGCCGCCCCGGAGCGCCACGAGACGCAGTACTTCGAGATGCTCTGCAACCGCGGCATCTACCACAAGGGCTGGAGCGCGGTGACCAAGCACCGCACACCCTGGAACTTCGGCCACATCGAGGTCTCCTTCGACGACGACGTCTGGGAGCTCTACGACGGGTCCGCCGACTGGTCGCAGGCCCACGACCTCTCCGGCCGAGCAGCCCGACAAGCTGCACGAGCTCCAGCGGCTGTTCCTGATCGAGGCCTCCCGCCACAACGTCCTGCCGCTCGACGACCGCCAGGCCGAGCGCATGCTGCCCGAGGTCGCCGGCCGCCCGACGCTCCTCCAGGGGACGACGCAGATGCTCTATCCGGGCATGGGCGGTCTCAACGAGAACTGCGTCCTGAACGTCAAGAACAAGTCCCACCAGGTCACGGCCGAGATCGATGGTGCCTGACGGCGGCGCCGACGGCGTGCTGATCAACCAGGGCGGCATCACCGGCGGCTGGAGCCTCTACCTCAAGGACGGCAAGCCGACCTACACGGCGAGCTTCTGCGGCCGCGAGTTCTCGACCGCCGCCTCACCCACGGCGCTGGCGCGCCGGCGAGCACCAGGTCCGCATGGAGTTCGCCTACGACGGCGGCGGCCTGGGCAAGGGCGGCACCGCGACGCTCTACGTCGACGGCGAGGAGCGTCGCCGACACGCGGGTCGAGCGCACCCACATCACCCTGTACACGTTCGACGAGACGACCGACGTCGGCCGCGACACCGGCGCGCCGGTGCACCTCGGACTACCCGGCCGGCGACAACACGTTCACGGGCAGCATCGAGCTGGATACGGATCGATCTCGGCGACGACAGCCACGACCACCTGATCTCGCCGCAGAGCCACTTCGCGATCGCCATGACGCGCCAGTAGCGCGGCGCGGCTCAGTCGAGCGCGGCGGCGGGCAGGATGTAGCGCCGCGCCTGGCCCTGGCGCGCGGTCGCGGCGCTGCTCAGGCGCGCGCCGTGCAGGCCCGGGCCGGCCTTCGGAGGCGCGACGGTCTCAGGCTCCCCGGAGTGGGCGAGGATCCAGGCGACGATCGCCTCGGAGTCCGCCCCCTCGGCGAGGATCGCGGCGCGCTCGATCACGAACGTGCCCGAGCGCGACGGCCGCGAGAGCCGCTTCACGATCGCGCGGATGGCGTCTTCGCGGGGCGGCGCCTGCTCCAGGCCCGCCACCCCCAGGAGGTCCTCGGGGCTCATTGCGCTTCGGGCCTCGGCACCGCCACCGCCTGGGCGACCGCGATGTCGTACACCGGCTCGTCCCGGCGCGTGATCCTCCGGAAGCCCATCACCTCGGCGGCCGAGCCGACGGGCTCGAGCAGCGCGCCGCAGTCCGGGCAGAGGTCGCCGACCAGATCGGCCGGCGCCGTGGCGCTGTAGAGGCGGGTCCTGCAGGCCACGCACTTGGAGTAGGGCATCTACGGATCATACATGACACGAAATACAAGAATTGGTATTCTGGGGTGCCATGGAGCCGGCTCCCTCGTGGTCGTTCCTGACCAACCATGCGCGGGTAATGGTGTGCATCGCCGCCAACCCGGACATCCGCCTGCGGGAGCTCGGAGACGCCGTGGGCATCACCGAGCGGGCGGCGCACCGGATCGTCGGTGAGCTCGCCGACGCGGGCTACCTCTCGCGCACGCGGACCGGACGCCGCAACCGGTACGCCATCCAGCACCAGCTGCCGCTGCCCGATCCGCTGGCGCGCGGCCAGAAGGTGGGGGATCTGCTCGACGTCCTGCTGGCGAGGCCGGCCTGAGCGATGCCCGACGACCGGGTCACCCGCCTGCGGGATCTGATCGCCCGACTGGAGCGCTCGCCCGCGACGGCCAAGCGCGACTGGATGCTGGCCGAGACGCGCCGCCGGCTCTCCGACCTCCAGACCGGCGACGCGACCGAGCCGATGCGCCCGTACGACGACGGCGGGCAGGATCCGCGCTCCGCGGAGCCCGCGGTGCGCGAGGCGCCGCCGCTCCGCGTCGTGGCTCCCGAGCCGCCGCCCCGTCCCGTCGCGCCGCCGCCTCCACCTCCGCCACCTCCGCCGCCGACCCCGGCGCGAAGACGCCACCGCCCGACGACACGCCGCTGGCCGAGGACGAGATCCTGTGGCTGGACGACGACGAGGACGACGACCACGCGCAGCCCGACGAGCCCGGCGACAGCCCGTGGGAAGCGCTGAGGTCGCTGCGCCGGCTGACCTACGATCCGCGGGTGCTCGAGCCCGGCCCGTTCATCCAGACGCTCTCCGGCCGGCGGGTGAACCCGCTCGACGCGTCGCCGGAGGACATCGACCCGGCGCGACGTCGCCCGCGGGCTGGCCAACATCTGCCGCTTCGGCGGCCACACCCGCGCCTTCTACTCCGTCGCCCAGCACTCCGCGATCGTGTGCGACCTGCTCGAGGCGCAGGGCGCCACGCCCGACGAGCTGATGGCCGCGCTCCTGCACGACGCCTCCGAGGCCTACCTCGGCGACCTCCCGCACCCGATCAAGCACCGCAGCGAGCTGGGCGCGGCGTTCAAGGTGGCCGAGAAGCGCCTGGAGGCGGTGATCGCGGAGCGCTTCGGCCTGCCGGACGCCTCCGCGCGCGTGAAGCCGCTGGACCGCGCGCTGCTGGCGACCGAGCGGCGCATCTTCAGCGACGTGAGCTGGCACTGGCCCGAGCTCGACGGCGCGGAGGAGCTCGACCTGGAGATCGAGCCCTGGGCGCCCGCCCGCGCGCTGGACGAGTTCACGCGGCGCTACGAGCGGATCGACGCGCTGCGCGCG
This sequence comes from uncultured Solirubrobacteraceae bacterium, assembly GCA_963723395.1. Classification (GTDB taxonomy): domain Bacteria; phylum Actinomycetota; class Thermoleophilia; order Solirubrobacterales; family Solirubrobacteraceae; genus DATFQI01. The sequence goes on from CAVRQL010000025.1 coordinate 173,885, forward strand.
AGCCCGCCCGGCGACCGCCCGGCTTGAACACCGACAGCCAGGTGGCGAGCAGCAGCACGCCGATGTCGTAGGACGCGCCGAGGATCGGGCGCATCTGCGACTCCGCCTCGACCGACGGGCCGAGCAGGAACGCGCCGACGAGGATCACCGAGACGATGATCGCGAGCTTGGCGATCGTCCACCAGTACCGGAGCACGCCCCACTTGCCGACGAGCCCGAGCGCGACGCCCGACAGCAGCGAGCCGAACGACAGCGGGATCCCGAACACGAGGCTGAACATCGCGAGCACGTCGTAGTGCGCCTGCACGGCGACGGGGTCGTCGAGCGTGGTGGCGCGGATCGCGACCGCGAGGAATCCCAGGACGTCGCCGAGCAGGGCGACCGAGATGGCGATGTGGGCGAAGAGGAGTACGCGTCGCATGGCGGCGACGGTAGGTCGGCCGGGCAGCGCCGAAAACAGCCGGCAGGAGCATCTCGGCGTACCTCTCCAGGGGTACGCCGGTTCGCCCGTGCGGGCGATCTCGCGCCGGCGCGGCGGCGCTACATTCGCGCCGAGATGGCCGCACGCAGGGACACGCTGATCGACGCCGCGGTCGCCGTGGCCGTGTTCGCCGCGACGCTCGCGCTCGTGGCGGCCGGCGACGGGATCGGCGCCGGCGGGAGCGGTGCTGGCCGCGCTCGCGTCGCTGCCGCTGGTCGCCCGCCGGCGCGCGCCGCTGGCCGTGTTCGTCGCCACCGCGCTCGCCAGCACCGCGCTGGCGGCCGTCGCGACGCCGGACGGGCCGCCGATCGGCCCGACGCTCGCGCTCTACTGGGCCGCGGTGGCCGGCGGGCGCCAGCGGCGGACGATCGCCGCGGCGGCGGTGCTGCTCCTCGCCCACGCCGCGGCGGGCGGGCTCGCGCGCGACGCGTTCCCCGGCGCGGAGCTGCTGTTCGGCATCGCGGTGTGGGGCGGCGCCTGGCTGGCCGGCGACCGCACGCGGCTGCGGCGCGAGCGGATGGCCGAGCTGGAGGAGCGGGCCGAGCGCGCCGAGCGCGAGGCGGAGCAGCGAGCGCCGGCTCGCCGCCGCCGAGGAGCGCGCGCGGATCGCCCGCGACCTGCACGACTCCGCCGGCCACGCCATCAACGTGATCCTCGTCCACGCCGGCCTCGGCCGCATGCGCAGCGGGATGCAGGAGTTCGAGACGATCGAGCAGGTGGCCAGGGAGACGATCGGCGAGATCGACCAGCTCGTCGGCGCGCTGCGCGAGGGGCCGCGCGCGGACGTCGAGCCGCCGCCCGGGCTGGCCGCGCTCCCGCGGCTGGTCGAGCGCCACCGCGAGGCCGGGCTGGACGTCACCACCGCCGTCCACGGCGAGCGGCGCGCGCTCTCCGGCGCCGTGGACCGCGCCGCCTACCGGATCCTGCAGGAGGCGCTGACCAACGCCGCCCGCCACGGCAGCGGGAGCGCGCGGGTGCGAGGTCGGGTTCGACGAGGGCGTCGAGCTGACGGTGACCAACCCGCTGCGCCCCGGCGGCGCGACCGGCGGCGGCGGGCACGGCGTGGTCGGCATGCGCGAGCGCGCGACGCTGCTCGGCGGCTCGCTCGAGGCCGGGGAGCGCGACGGCCGCTTCGAGGTGTCGGCGCGGCTGCCATGACCGTCCGGGTCCTGATCGCCGACGACGACGACCTGATGCGCGTCGGGCTGCGCGGCGTGCTCGCCAGCGACCCCGGCATCGAGGTCGTGGGCGAGGCGCGCGACGGCCGCGACGCCCTGCACCGCACGCGGCTGCTGCAGCCCGAGGTGGTGCTGATGGACGTGCGGATGCCCGACCTCGACGGGATCGCCGCCACCCGCGAGCTGCTGGCCGCCTTCCCCGACGTGCGCGTCGTGATCCTGACCACCTTCGAGCAGGACGACTACATCTTCGACGCGCTCAGCGCCGGCGCGTCCGGGTTCCTGCTCAAGCGCACCACGCCCGAGGACCTGATCGCCGCCGTGCACACGATCGCCGGCGGCGAGTCGCTGCTCTCGCCGTCGGTCACGAGCCGCGTGATCGAGCGCATGGCCGCCCAGAAGCGGCCGGACCCGGGCCATGACGCGCTGCTCGCCGAGCTCACCCCGCGCGAGCGCGAGGTGCTCGAGCTGCTGGCCCGCGGGCGCTCCAACGCGGAGATCGCCGCGACGCTGGTCATCGAGGAGTCGACCGCCAAGACCCACGTCAAGCGCGTGCTGACCAAGCTCGGCGTGCGCGACCGCGTGCAGGCGGTGATCTTCGCCTACGAGAACGGGCTCGCCGGTTAGAGTCGCGCCATGATCGCCCTGCTCGTCGCCATGGCCGCCGCGGTGCCGATCACGCCCGCCGGAGCCGGCGACGTGAAGCTGGGAGCGACCTACCGGAGCCTGCGCGACGCCGGCCTGGTCGGGCGCACGAGCGCGGGCTGCGAGCTCGCGGGACCCGGGCAGCGGGTCGCCCCGCTGCGCGCGCCGCTGCGGGGCTCCGTGACGCTGAACCGCAAGCGGCGGGTCAAGAGCATCTACATCTCGCGCGGGGCCGCGGCCCGCGGCGTCGGGATCGGCGACCGCCTGCGCGCGGTGCGGCGCGCGTTCCCGAACGTGAAGGTCGACCGCTCGACCGAGGAGACGTTCGGCATCGCCCTCGCCACGGCGCCGATCGGGATCCAGTTCGCGATCGGCGCGGAGAGCCGGCGCGTGCAGGCGATCGGGATCCCGCGGATCCCGTTCTGCGAGTGAGCTAGCGCCGCGTGTAGACGCCGGTGGACTCGGCGTGGTAGCCCTTGGCGCCGACCGCGCGGGCCAGCTCGCTGCGCGGCTCCTCCCCGGCGCGCAGCCGGTCGAGCGCGTAGCGCGAAGTCCCAGCGCGGCGCCCACCCGAGCTCCTCGCGGGCGAGGGCGTTGACGTACACGCGGTCCAGCGAGTCGAGCATCCGCCAGCCGCGCTCGGCGTAGACGTCCTCCCAGCCCGGGACCCGGCGGCGCAGCACGGTCGCGGGGTCGGAGCGCAGCCCGGCCAGGTCCTCGCGCTCGAACGGCGTGGTGGCGCTGACGATGTAGCGGCCGAAGCCGATCTCCGGCGCACGCTCCAGCGCGAGCAGGTGGGCGCCCGCCACGTCCTCGAGGTCGGCGCGGCGGTAGAGCAGCTCGTTGACCTTGAGGTTGGCGTCGTCGTAGGCGGAGCGGACCTCGTCGCGGTCGTCGGCCTCGGGGAAGAAGCGCGAGGTCCGCAGGATCAGGCACGGCAGGCCGTGGTCGCGGTGGACGAGCTCGCAGAGGTCCTCGGCGGCGGTCTTGGTCGCCCCGTAGACGTTGCGCGGCGCGTGGGCGACGCCCTCGGTGATCCACGCAGCGGGCGCGCCGGGCGGCGGGACGAGCGCGCGCCCGAACGCGCTCGTCGTGCTCGTGAAGACGAAGCGGCCCACGCCGGCGGCGACCGCCTCCTCGAGCAGCGTCAGCGTGCCGGTGACGTTGGTGTCGACGAAGTCCTGCTTCGCGTGCGAGCCGACGTGCGGCTTGTGCAGCGTGGCGGCGTGGACGACGGCGTCGACGCCGTCCATCGCGCCCCGCACCAGCTCGCGGTCGGCCACCGAGCCCACCACGGACGTGTAGGGCGACGGGAGCACGTCGAGCCCGACGGCGTCGGGCAGCGTGCGCATCAGCGCCTCGCCGAGATGACCCGCGCTGCCGGTGACGAGAACCTTCACGTCATACGTATTATCACAGCGTCTCGGCCAAGCCGAAGACCGGGAACAGCTCCGGCCCGAACGTCGTGATCTCCGCGATCCGGCCGTCGGCCACCCGCAGCACGTCGACCTTGAAGGCGCGGAACGTGTCGTCGCCGGGTGCGCGGCAGTAGCTCGCCGCCGCCGGCGAGCGGTTGGCGCGGATCGGGACGAGCCGCCACTCGCCGACGCCGGCCGCGTTGCGCATCAGGCCGCCGATCGCGTTGCGGCCCTCGAAGAGCATCGGCTGCGGCGGCATCGTGACGCGGATGTCGTCGGCCAGCAGCTCCAGCGCGCCGTCGACGTCGCCGCTCTCGTGCGTCGCCATGAAGCCCTCGAGCAGCCGGCGCTCGGTCTCGCTGACCTCGCGGGAGCCCCAGTCCTCGCGGCGATCGCCCGGCAGCTGCTTCTGCAGCGTCTCGCGCGCCCGCTGCAGCGCGCTGTTGACCGCCGCGACGCCGATCTCCAGCACCTCGGCCACCTCGGCCGCGCTCCACCCGATCACGTCGCGCAGGATCAGCACCGCGCGCTGGCGGGGCGGGAGCTGCTGGATCATCACGAGGAACGCCAGCTCGATCGTCTCGCGCTCGACGACGAGGTCGCCCGGCTCCAGCAGCACGTCGGGGTAGGGCTGCAGCCACGGCAGCTCGCGCGGCGAGGGGTCCGACGGCGGCCGCCGGCCCTTCGCCTTGATCGCGTCGAGGCACGCGTTGGTGGCGATCCGGTACAGCCACGCCCGGAACCACTCGTCGTGCTCGAGATCGTCCCGGCGCCGCCACGCGCGCAGCAGCGTCTCCTGCACCAGGTCCTCGGCCTCGTCGAAGGAGCCGAGCATCCGGTAGCAGTGGACGTGCAGCTCGCGCCGGTGCTGCTCGGCCCGTGCGGCGAACTCGGCTTCGGTGGGCACGCAGAGCATCATCCCGGGACGAGGCCGCAGGTCGCGTTGACGATGCCCGAGGTGATCGCGCCGGCCCGGTCGGAGGCGAGGAAGGCCGCCGTCTCGGCGATCTCGTCCAGCTCCGGCGGGCGGCCGAGCATGGCCCGCTGGGAGATCATCTCGTAGACCATGTCGGGGTCGACCTGCTGCCCGGAGGTCGCCTCGATGTTCTCCCGCGTCAGCGTCCCGCGCACGGCGGCGGTGTGGATGCCGGCCACGCGGATCCCGCGCGGGCCGAGCTCGGCGGCCTGGTAGCGGTACAGCGCCTCGACGGCCGCGTCGGCGGGGCCGGTGTTGCCCATCCCGGGCTGCGTGCCGCGCGACGACGCGCTGGTCAGGAACAGGATCACGCCGACGCCCTTCCATGTGGCGGGCTGCGGCGCGCGAGGTGATGAACGCGGTGCGGGCGCCGAGCGTCAGCGCGTGCAGGAAGCTGTCGACCTCCATGTCCGCCAGCGCGCGTGCCCTGCGCGTCCTCGCGGGTGATCAGGTTGAACGAGATGTCGATGCGGCCGACCCGGTCGGCGTGCGCGTCGACCGCCGCCTGGTCGGTGGCGTCGAGCACCGCGACCTCGGCGCCGGTGTCCGCCGCCACGCGATCGAGGGACTCACGGGTCCGGCCGACGAGGTGGACCTGCGCGCCCTCGCGGGCGAAGGCGCGGGCCGCCGCGCCGCCGATGTTGCCGCCGCCGCCGTAGATGACGGCCGTCTTGCCTGTGAGCAGTGATGTCATGTGCCGTATGACGACGCGCCGGCGGGAAGTCATCGGTCCGACATAAGTTCTTGTCACAGGAAACTTCTAGTCGCTAGACTGTTCCCATGATCAAGGTCCTACTGCGCAGCGAGGAGACCTCCGACGCGATCGGCCTGGTGGAGAACACCGTGTCGGCCGGGTGGGACGGGCCGCCGCTGCACCACCACGAGTTCGACGAGACGTTCTACGTGCTCGACGGCGAGATGACGTTCCAGCTGGGCGAGGAGGTGCGCACCGCCGGCCCCGGGCGAGGTCGTGTTCGCCCCCGGCGGCAGCCACCACACACTCGCCAACCTCAGCGCCGCCGACGCGCGCTACCTGATCGCCATCACCCCCGGCGGCTTCGAGCGCTACTTCGACAAGCTGGCGGCCGCGGCGCTCGGCGTCGAGCCCCCCGCGACGGCGGCCAAGGGCTACCCCGAGACCATCGTGGTCGGCCCGCACATCCGGGAGCACCTGGCGAGTTAGGGAACCCTAATTCCCGGATAGGAACGGAGGCGTCATGCCTTCGTTCCGAAATCTCACCCTCCTCGCGGCCGTCGCCGCGACCCTGCTGCTCGCCGGCTGCGGCGACGACTCCGAATCGTCCGGCGGGGGCGGAGCGCCTCCGGCGACTGGCCGGTCTCCGTCACCCACAAGTTCGGCGAGACCGAGATCCCGAAGGCGCCCGAGCGCGTCGTCGCGGTCGGCTTCAACGACCAGGACTTCACGCTCGCGCTCGACGTCAAGCCCGTCGGCGTCCGCCAGTTCCAGGGCGGCATCGACATCACCGGCCGTCCCTGGGCGCAGGAGCAGCTCGGCGGCGAGAAGCCCAAGATCGTCGGCGCCGAGGAGATCAAGGCCGAGCAGGTGGCGGCGCTGCGCCCCGACCTGATCGTCGGGATCTACTCCGGGATGACCGAGCGCCAGTACGACACGCTGTCGCGGATCGCCCCCACGGTCGCCCAGACCGACAAGTACATCGACTACGGGATGCCGTGGGAGGACCAGCTGGAGCTCACCGGCAAGGCGCTCGGGCGCCCGGACGAGGCCGCTGCGGTCGAGCAGCGCGTCGAGGACGACTTCGCGGCCGCCCGCGAGGAGCATCCGGAGTTCGCCGGCAAGACGCTGGTGTTCGCCGCCGCCACGCCCGACGGCTACGCGGTCTACAGCACCCAGGACCTGCGGGCGCGTTTCTTCGAGCAGCTCGGCTTCAAGCCGTCCCAGGAGGTCGAGAAGCTGGCCGGGGACAACTTCTTCGCCCAGGTCAGCGCCGAGCAGCTGCGGATCCTCGACGAGGACGTGCTCGTGCTCTACGGCGACAAGGCGAAGCTGGAGAAGGACCCGCTGTTCAAGCGCCTGGACGTCGTCAAGCGCGGCGCGGTGGTCTACCTCGCCACCGACGACGACTTCGCCAACGCGCTCGGCTTCAGCAGCCCGCTGAGCCTGCCGTTCGCGATCGACGAAGCGGTGCCGCAGCTCGCGAAGGCCGCGGGCGGCTAGGCGTGGTTGGGCGGCTCGCCGGCCTCGCGGGCCTGCTCGCGGCGCTGGCGGCCGCGGCCGTCGCCTCGCTGGCGCTGGGGTCGGTCGACATCCCGCTGCGCGAGGTGTGGCACGCGTTCACGGCGTTCCAGGACACCGACGCGCACGTGATCGCGCGCGACCTCCGCGGCCCGCGCACGCTGACCGGGATCGCGGTCGGCGCCTCGCTGGCCACGGCCGGCGCGCTGATCCAGGGCGCGACGCGCAACCCGATCGCCGACCCCGGCGTGCTGGGCATCTCGTCGGGGGCGGCGCTGGCCGTGGTGCTGGCGATCTTCGTGCTCGGTGTGTCCGGCACGGCGGCCTACGTCCCGTTCGCGCTGGCGGGGGCCGCGACGGCCGGCGCGGTCGTGTACGGGCTCGGCACGAGCGGCCGCGCGCGGGCCGCGCCGATCAACCTCGCGCTGGCGGGCGCGGCGGTGGCGGCGCTGTGCGTGGCGCTCACCTCGGCCGTGATCGTGCTGGACTCCCGTACGCTGGACGAGTTCCGCTTCTGGGTGGTCGGGTCGATCGCCGGGCGCGACCTGGACACGCTGCGCGACGCGCTGCCGTTCCTGCTCGCCGGCCTGGCGCTGGCGCTGGGGAGCGGCCGCTCGCTGAACGCGCTGGCGCTCGGCGACGAGATGGCGGCGGGCCTCGGCCAGCGCGTCGCGGCGACCCGCGCGGCGGTCGCCGCCGGGTTCGTGCTGCTGGCCGGCGGGGCCGTCGCCGTCGCCGGCCCGATCGCCTTCGTCGGGCTCACCGTCCCGCATGTCGCGCGGGCGCTGACGGGACCCGACTACCGCTGGATCGTCCCCTACTCGGCGGTGCTCGGAGCGATCCTGCTGCTGTGCGCCGACATCGCCGGGCGCCTCGTGGCGCGCCCCGGCGAGCTGCAGGTCGGGATCGTGATGGCGGCGATCGGGGCGCCGGTGTTCGTCGCGCTCGTCCGCCGCCGGAACCTGGCCGAGCTGTGAGCCGGGCGCTCGCGGTCGCCGCGCTCCTGCTCGCCGCCACCGTCGCGGCGGTGGCGCTCAACGTGTCCTACGGGGAGCTGAAGCTGCCGCTCGGGCGCGTGCTGCCGACGCTGGTGGGCGCCGGCGAGGCCGCCGACCGCTTCGTGATCGTCGAGTTGCGCCTCCCGCGCGCGCTGGTGGCGGCGGGCGCCGGCGCCGTGCTCGCGCTGTCCGGCGCGATCCTGCAGACGCTCGCGCGCAACCCGCTCGCCTCGCCGGACGTGATCGGCATCACGGCGGGCGCGAGCCTCGCGGGCGTGACCGCGCTGGCCGCCGGCGCGGCCACGGCCGCGATCCCGGCCGCGGCGTTCGCGGGCGCGCTGGGCGCCGCGGCGCTGATGTACGCGCTCGCCTGGCGCGGCGGGCTGTCGCCGTTCCGGCTCGTGCTGGTCGGCATCGGGATCGCCGCGGCGGCGCAGGCGGGGATCTCCTACGTGCTCGTGCGCGGGAGGATCGAGGACGCCCAGCAGGCGTACGTGTGGCTGGTCGGCAGCGTCAACCTGCGCACCTGGGCCGACGTGTGGCCGCTGGCCGCCGGGCTCCTGGTGCTCGCGCCCGCCGTGGCCGCACTGTCACGCCCGCTTGACGCGCTGGCTCTCGGCGAGGACACGGCCCGCGGGCTGGGGGTCGGCGTCGAGCGGGCGCGGCTCGCGCTCGTGGTCGCCGCCGCCGCGCTGGCCGCCTTCGGCGTCGCCGCCGCGGGACCGATCGGCTTCGTGGCGTTCATGGCGCCGCACGTCGCGCGCCGCCTCGTGCGGGCGCCCGGCGCTGCCGCGCTGCCCGCCGCGGCGCTGTGCGGAGCCGCGCTGGTGCCGGCCGCCGACCTCGCGGGCCGCGTGATCGCCGCGCCCGCCGAGCTGCCCGTCGGCATCGTCACCTCGCTGCTCGGGGCGCCGTTCTTCCTGGCGCTCCTGGGCGCTCCTGCGCATAGTGCGAATGCGCACACCGCATTCCGGGGAACACGGGATGACATGCGTCGGGAGGAGACGCTGCCGGGACTGGTGGGGGAGCAGGGTGCCGGGTCACCGGCGCTGGTCTTTGGTGGGGACACGATCACGTACGGCCAGCTCGCGGAGCGATCCGCGCGGGTCGCAGGCGGCCTGGCCGAGCTCGGCATCGGGCCCGGCGACCGCGTGGCGCTGTGGCTGCCCAACTGCCCCGAGTGGGTGGTGCTGCACCTCGCCCTCGCGCGCCTCGGCGCGCTGAGCGTCGCCGTCAACACCCGCTTCCGCGCCCACGAGGTGCAGGACATCCTCACGCGCTCGGAGGCCACCGCGCTGGCGCTGTGGCCGGGCCTGAAGGACTTCGAAGCGATCCTCGAGGAGGTCGACGCGCCCGCCACGATCCTCCGGCGCGACGCGCTCCCCGAGGGCGAGCCCGCGCCCGACGCCTCAGACCCGGACGCGCCGCTGATCGTGTTCACGTCCTCGGGCACGACCGGCGCCCCGAAGCTCGTGGTGCACACCCACCGCACGATCACCCGCCACGCCCGCGCGGTCGCGGGCGGGTTCGGCTATGACGCGGCGGGGACCACCGTGCTGGCGATGCTCCCGCTGTGCGGCGTGTTCGGCTACGACAGCGCCGTCGGCGCGCTGGCCGGGGGCGCGACCGTCGTGCTGCAGTCGATCTTCGACGCGGGCGAGGCGCTCGAGCTCGCCACCCGCCACGACGTGACCCACGCCAACGGCTCGGACGCGATGGCGCTGCGCCTGCTCGCCGAGGGCACGCCGCCGGCCCTGCGCGAGCTGGGCTTCGCCGCCTTCGAGGGCGACCCGATGCGCGTGGTCGAGGCCGCGGACGCGGCCGGCATCACGGCGTACATGTGTTACGGCTCCACCGAGGTCCAGGCGCTGCTCGCCCACGCCGAGGGCACGCCCGAGCGGCGCGCCGTCGCCGGCGGCCGGCCGGTGCACCCGGAGACCGAGGTCCGCGTCGGCGAGGACGGCGAGCTGGAGATCCGCGGCCCGAGCGTGATGGTCGGCTACCTCGGCGGCGGCACGCCCGACCTGACGGACGACGGCTTCCTGCGCACGGGCGACCTCGGCGAGCTGACCGACGACGGCTTCGCGTACACGGCGAGGCGCGGCGACGCGCTGCGGCTCGGCGGCTACCTCGTCAACCCGCGCGAGATCGAGGACTTCCTCGAGGCGCAGGACGGCGTGGTGCAGGCCGGCGTCGTCGCGGTCGAGATCGACGGCGCCCAGCGGCCCGTGGCCTTCGTGGTCGGCGACGCGGTCGACGAGGACGCGCTCGTCGAGCGCTGCCGCGCGGACCTCGCCGGCTTCAAGGCCCCGCGCCGGGTGATCGAGCTCGACGCGATGCCCACCACCGATTCAGCCAACGGCACGAAGGTCCGGCGCACGGAATTGCGCCGCCTCGCTGAAGAAGCACCCACACCCACGAGGTGAAGGAGAGGGACATGTCCGCCCAGACACCAGCCGGTGCATCGAGTACGACGGACCCGCCGAGAACCGCGGATCCTGGCGCGGCGTCCGCCGACGGCGCGATCGACTACGCGCAGATCGTCGCGACGCCCGAGTTCAAGGAGCTGCACGAGAGCCGCCGGCGCTTCGTGCGCTGGGGCATGGTCGTCGCCACGGGCGCCGTGCTCGGCGTGTTCGGCCTCTACGGCTTCGCGCCCGACGCGATGGGCGAGCCGGCCATCGGCAGCGTCACCTGGGCGCTGCTGCTCGGCTTCGGGCTCGTGCTGCTGAGCTTCGCGATGGCCGTCGCTTTCGCGCGGGCGTCGCGCAAGTGGGACGGCATGGTCGCGGAGATGATGGAGAAGTACGACAAGTCCGCCGACCGCACGGGACGGTTCGCACGATGAGCCTGATCGCCGCCACCGGCGAGTTCAACGGGCTCGCCGTCGCCATCTTCGCCGTCGTCCTCGCGTTCACGCTGCTGATCACGCGCTGGGCCGCCCGGCGCACCCATTCCACGAGCGAGTTCTACGCGGCCGGGCGCGGCATCACCGCCAAGCAGAACGGGCTCGCGATCGCCGGCGACTACCTGTCGGCCTCGACGTTCCTCGGCTACGCCGGCCTGATGTACCTGTTCGGCTTCGACGGCTGGCTGCTCGGCCTCGCCGCGCTGATGTCGTTCATCCCGGTGCTGTACCTGCTGGCGGAGCGCATGCGCAACTCCGGCAAGTACACGCTCGCCGACGTGCTCTCGTATCGCCTCAAGCAGCGCCCGGCGCGTGCCGCGGCGGCGACCACCTCGCTGCTGGTGATCGGCATCTACCTGATCGCCCAGCTCGTCGGCGCCGGCGCGCTGATCCAGGCGCTGGCCGGCATCAACTTCACGCTCGCGGTCGTCATCTGCGGCGTGTTCATGACGATCTACGTCGTGTTCGGCGGCATGCTCGCCACCACATGGGTGCAGATCGTCAAGGCCGGCATGCTGATGACGGCGGGCGTGATCGTGAGCGTCGCCGTGCTGGCGAAGTTCAACTTCAACCCGAACACGCTGCTCGACACCGCGGCCTCGAAGTCGGAGGCCGGCAAGGGCTTCCTCGGCCCGGGCCTCTACATCGACGGGCCGCTGCTCGTCATCTCCACCGGCATCACGATCTTCTTCGGCACCGCCGGGCTGCCGCACATCCTGATGCGGTTCTTCACCGTGCCGGACGGCAACGCCGCGCGGCGCTCCGTGGTGTGGACGATCGGCTTCATCGGCGTGTTCACCGCGCTGGTGACGATCATCGGCTTCGGCGCCCGGGCGATCCTGGGCGGCGGCGCGTCCACCGAGGCGGCCGTCGGCAAGGGCGGCAACCTGGCCGCGCCGCTGCTGGCGCAGAGCCTCGGCGGCGGCGAGGGCACGACGGGCGGCGACATCGCGCTCGCGCTGTTCGCGGCGGCGGCGTTCGCCACCATCCTCGCGGTGGTCGCCGGCCTCGTGCTGGCCGCCGCGGGCGCGGTGACGCACGACCTGTGGACGAACGTGATGGGGCGCGGGAGCGAGGAGACGCGAGGGCAAGACGGCCAAGATCGCCTCGGTCGTCATCTCGGTGCTCGCGATCCTGTGCACGCTGGCGCGTCGGCTCCGGCTTCAACGTCAGCGTGCTGGTGTCGATGGCGTTCGTGTTCGCGGCGAGCGCGAACTTCCCGGCCCTCGTGTTCGCGCTCGGGTGGCGGCGGTTCAACACCACCGGCGCGCTCACCGGCGTCGCGTTCGGCGTCGATCGCGTCGGTCGTGATGATCGGGCTGAGCCCGCCGGTGTGGCCGGGCCCGGACTCCGAGGGCTCGCCCTCGCCGTTCATCTTCCCGGCGCTGATCACGATGCCGATCGGCTTCCTGGGCTGCTGGCTCGGGACGGTCCTCAGCAGCGAGGCGCCCGCGAAGATCACGTACGACGAGCTGCTCGTGCGCTCGGAGCTGGGCCTCGGCTCGGCCAAGTAGACGACGACGGAGGGCCGCCCCGCGCGGGGCGGCCCTCCAAGTCGCTTACGCCGCGGTGATCTGGTGGTTGCCGCGGAACAGCTCGAGCGGGTCGACCTCGGCCTTGACGCGCCGCAGGCGGGCGTAGACCTCGTCGCCGTAGAACGCCACCGGGTCGGTGGGCTTCTCGGCGAAGTTGAGGTAGTGCTTGCCCGACGAGGCGGGGGCGAGCGCGTTGGCGACGATGGCCATGCTCGCCTCCAGCGCGGCGATCAGCTCGGGGCTCAGCGCGGCGCCGGCGGCGAAGTACAGGTACTCGCCGTCGAAGCGGCTCAGGGCGCCGCCCGCGTAGCGGCCCAGCGCGCCGCCGAGGTGGCGGAGCTCGACCATCATCAGCGCGCTGCCCGAGCCCGGGCCGGCGGCGTCGACCAGCGCGTCGATGTTCTCGGCGGTCAGCGAGTCGAGCATCATCGAGTCGCTCATGCCGGGCATGGGGTCCTCGGGGTCCATGTGGATGCGCGACAGGCCGACGGGCGGGATGTCGGCGAAGGTGTCGATCTCCGGGCCGAGCGCGCGCAGCGGGGCCAGGATCTCGGCGGCCCGCTCCTCGTTCTCGACGACGGCGCCGTCGACCACGACGATGTTGCGGCCGCGCAGGAACGGGGGCAGCTCGGGCATGTCGGGGACCTGCAGGATGCGCGCCGAGGTGGTGGCGGAGTCCGGGGCGGTGGCCGTCCACTCGCGCCAGGCCTGCAGGACCTCGCGGGCGCGGTCGCCGGGGAAGAGCATCATGCCGGCGTACACCGTGCGCATCGGGATCAGCTCGAACTCGATCGCCGTGACGGCGCCGAAGTTGCCGCCGCCGCCGCGCAGCGCCCAGAACAGCTCGGCGTGCTCGTGGCGGGTGGCGCGGATCAGCTGCCCGTCGGCGGTGACGAGCTCGACGGCGAGGAGGCGGTTGCAGGCGAGGCCGTAGCGGCGCGCGAGCCAGCTGAGGCCGCCGCCGAGCGTGTAGCCGACGACGCCGACGTCGGGGGAGGAGCCGGCCAGCGGGGCCAGGCCGGCCTCGGAGGCGGGAGCCGTGACGTCGATCCAGAGAGCGCCGGCCTCGACGCGGGCGACGCAGTGCGCCTCGTCGATCTCCACGCCGCGCATCTCGGAGGTCTTGACGAGCATCGTGTCCTCGAGCGGGCCCATCGGCGAGGCGTTGTGGCCGGTCCCCTGCATCGCGATGCGCAGCCCGTGCCGGCGGGCGAAGTCCACGAGCGTCTGCACGTCGGAGGCGGAAGCAGGAAGGGCGACGACGGCGGGACGCTGGTCGACGGCCAGGTTCCAGGCCTGGCGGGCCGCGTCCCAGTTCTCGTCGCCGGGGAGGACCACAGAGCCGTCGACCCGGGAGCGAAGGGCGGCGACGTCGGACTCGAGAGGATGGGTGGAGAGCATGCGGGCAATGGTCTTGGAGCCATACCTCACGAACATTCGGGATTTCTCCCCGATCGCGTTGAGCCACCTTCCGGCACTCAGTGCGGCTAGCTCCATGGCGTGGCTGTCGCAGGCGCCGGGGGAGGCTGGCGGCGGCGCGGGCGCCGCAACGGCATTGCTGGGTAGGGGAGGGGATTTGCCGTCCTCGTTGCGAGGCCTCAGGTGCACCTTTCGAGGAACCCAGTGGCGACGCCGCGCAGCGTTCCTCGAAACGTTCGCGTTGGTGCAAGTTTCGAGGAACGCGGACCGCAAACCCCCTCCCCCACGGGCCCATGCCGTTACGGCGCCGAACCCGCCCGCAACCTCACCCAGCGCCTGCAAAACCAACCTTTAACCCACCGCTTCCCGTCGCTTGCACGCCGCCCCCGCAAGCTGGCCCCATGAAGCTCATCGCACTCATCGGCACCATCACCACCCTCGGCCTCGCGGCCCCCGCCGTCGCCTCAGCGGCCGAGTTCGAGGGCACCATCCGCTCCGTGGACCGCGACGCGAAGACGTTCCGGATCCACGACTCCGAGCGGGGGACGTTCCGCGTCAAGGTCAACGGCAACACGCGCTTCGAGCGCCTCGCGGGCCTCCGCTCGCTGCACCGCGGCCTGCGCAACATCGAGGTCGTGGCCCACCGCCGCAACGGCCGCTGGATCGCGACCGAGGTCGAGCGCTCGGGCGGCGGCGGCGACCACGGCGGTGACGACGACTAAGGCGGGTCTGCCAGCCTGGGAGGGATGCGATCGAAGCGGACCGCATCCCCCCGGGCGCGCCTGGCAGTGGTGGCCGTCGCCGTGCTGGCGGCGGTCGCCGGCATGATCGCCATCGGGCGGTTCGGGGACGACACGCCGAGCGGCGTGCCGACCGTCGCGCCGCCTCCCGGTGGCGAGTCGGAGGGCCTGCCCGACCCCTTCGCGTGGGACCCGGAGCGCGCGGACGAGTTCACGCGCCGGGCCGCCACCGGCTCCAGCCACCTGCTGTACCGGCTCTCCCCGGGCGGCGTGCTGGAGAGCGCCGAGCGGACCGCCCGCTGGCGCCCCGCCATCGAGGCGGCCGCGCGCGACGCGGACGTCGACCCCGACACGCTCGAGGGCCTCGTGTTCCTGGAGAGCGCCGGCCGCGACGACGCGGTGACGCCCGGCGGGCTCGAGGGCGCCGTCGGCCTGACGCAGATCCTCGCCGAGACGGGCAGCAACCTGCTCGACATGAAGGTCGACACCAAGACCAGCGCGCGCCTCACCCGCAAGATCTCACGCGCCGACGGCGACCGGCTCGAGCGCCTGCGCAAGCAGCGCGCGGCGGCCGACGAGCGCTTCGACGGCGCCAAGGCGCTGGCCGCGACCGGGCGCTACCTGAAGCTCGCGCAGGACACGCTGGGGCGCGAGGACCTCGCGTTCGTCTCCTACCACATGGGCATCGGCAACCTCCAGAACGTCCTGCGGGCGTTCGGGGAGGGCGACGACGTCTCCTACGCGCAGCTCTACTTCGACTCCTCCTTCGACCGCCACGCCGCGGCCTACGGGAAGCTCGCCGGGCTCGGCGACGACTCGTCCAACTACTACTGGAAGGTGCTGGCGGGCAGGGAGATCATGCGCCTGTGGCGGGACGACCGCGACGAGCTGGTGCGGCTGAACCTGCTGCACGCGGCGAAGGGATCCTCCGAGGAGGTCCTGCACCCGATCGCCGAGACCGAGCACTACGAGGACCCCGGACAGCTGCGCAAGGCGTGGGACCGCGGCGACATCGTGGCGTTCCCCGAGGTGCCGCGGATCACCGGGCTGCAGCGCGACGCGCGGATGGGCGAGCTGGCCCGCCGGCTGGACCAGCCCGCCGGGCTCTACCGCGGCCTGCGTCCCGAGGCACTCGCGCTGGCCATGTACATCGGCGCGCAGGTGCGCGGGCTCAGCGGCGAGCCGTCGCTGGTCGTGACCTCGACGGTCCGCGACGAGGAGTACCAGCGGGAGCTCGTCAAGCGCAACCGCGAGGCCACCCGCAACTACTCCCTGCACACCACCGGCTGGGCGTTCGACGTCGAGCGCCGCTACAGCTCGCGCAAGCAGGCGCTCGCGTTCCAGTCCGTGCTGGACCGGCTGCAGGTGCTCGGCGCCATCGCCTGGGTGCGCGAGCCGGATGCGATCCACATCACGGTCTCGCGCGAGGCGAAGGCGCTGCTGCCGCTGCTGGACCGCCTGAGGCGGCTGAGCGGACCTCTTCGACCTTCTCGCCGGCCGGGGCGCTGGCGAGCGCGCGCTCCTCGTAGGCGCGGCGGCTGGCCGGATCGATCTGGACCGCCACCTGGTCGGCCTTCATGACGTGGGCCAGGCGCTCGCGCATCCCGCGCGGCATCAGCGCGGCCACACGCATGAGCGCGCCGGTCGAGCGCGGCACGAAGACGTCGAAGCGCGGCACCTTCAGCGCCGAGACGATCTCGTCGGCCACCTGCTCGGGCTTGAGGTTCTTGACGCCGCGGGCCTCCGTCATGCCCGAGGCCAGCTCGGTGTTGACGATGCCCGGCATCACGCACGAGACCTCGACGCCCGAGCCCTTGAGCTCGAAGCGCGCCGCCTCGGAGAGCCCGACGACGGCGTGCTTGGTGGCGCAGTAGGTCGCGAGCCCGGGGTAGCCGCCCTTGCCGGCCAGCGAGGCGATGTTGACGATGTGGCCGGTGCCGCGCGGGCGCATCCGGCGCATGGCCTCCTGCGTGCCGTGGATGACCGCGCGCAGGTTGATCTCGATCTGGCGGGAGATGCTCGCGTCCGACTCGTCCTCGAGCGGGGTGATGGGCATGATCCCGGCGTTGTTGATCAGCACGTCGATCGGGCCGAGGCGGCGCTCGACCTCGTCGAGGAACTTGGTGAAGCCCGGCAGGTCGGTGACGTCGAGGTGCAGGCCGATGACGGCGTCGCCGAGCCCGGCGGCGGCCTGCTCGGCCGCGGCGGTGTCGACGTCGCCGATCGCGACGCGCGCGCCCTCGCGTACGAGGGCCTCCGTCGTCGCGAGGCCGATGCCCCGGCCCCCACCGGTGACGACGGCGACCTTCCCGCTCAGCGAGCGCGGTTGCTTGGCCATGCGAATCAGTTCCTCCTCAGAAGTGACACAGGCGTCAGGAACAAGACTCTAGAGGTACGAGCCGGTCGGGAGGTAGGGGTGGAACGGCCCCACGTCGCCGCCGAGGAACACGCAACCGGCGTCCGCGTGCAGGCGCAGCCCCGCATCCAGGCACACGCCGACCGCCCAGCCCTGGGTGGATGTGAGCCAGTTCACATAGGCCTCCCGGCCGCTGGACGCGATCCGCGCGAGCCCGCCGCGCAGCAGGGCTCGGGCGCCTTCTTCGTCGAATGCGGCGACCAGGCGGACCTCGCTCCCGCGCAGGATCGCGTAGCCGCGCTCGGGGGCCACGAGCAGGGTGTTGCCGGCCTCGAGCATGGCCAGCACGTCGTCGCCGCGGGCCGCGCCGCGGACCGCGCGGTCGACCGCGATCGTGAGCGGGAGGTCCTCGGGGCCGCCGTCACGCAGCCCGGCGGGCATCTCGACGCCCTGCGGGCGGCCCAGCGCGGACACGCTCGGGTGCATGGCCAGGCCCAGCCGCGCGTAGGCCCGCATCGCCCACGGGTCGACCGAGGACAGGATCACCCAGCCGCGGGCGCCGTCGCCGTAGGCGCGGGCGAGGCGCAGCAGCTCGCGGCCGACGCCGCGGCCCTGGACCGACGGGTCGGTGAACAGCAGCGACAGCCCCCACATCCCCTCGCGCATGATCGCCATCGCCGCGCCGGCGATCTCGCCTTCGTGCTCGGCCACCCAGACGCCGCCGGGGTCGGAGGCGAGCAGCCGGCGCAGGCGCACCATCGACGGTTCCAGCTCGGGCGCCGGCCCCGGGTACTCGCGGCCCATCCGCACGTCGAGCGCCTGGAAGGCGCGGACGTTGCACTCGTGCACGGCGAGGAAGTCGCCCTCCGCCATGGGGCGGTAGGTGATGGCGTCCGACATCCGGCCGGACCTTAGACTCCGGGAATGGCGCGTCCCGAGCAGGCCACGTTCAAGCTCGGCGGGCACCGGCTCGCGTACACCAGCTACGGGGAGGGCCCGCGGACGACGGTGCTCGTCCACGGCCTCCTGCTCAGCCAGCGCATGCACGAGCGGCTCGCGGAATCGCTGGCCGAGCGCGGCAACCGCGTGATCACGCTGGACCTGCTCGGCCACGGGCGCTCCGACCGGCCGACCGAGATGTGGCGCTACTCGATGACGACGTTCGGGGCCGAGGTGATCGCCCTCCTCGACCACCTCGAGCTCGACGAGGCGGTGGTCCTGGGCACCTCGCTGGGGGCGAACACCGCGCTCGAGGCGGCAGCCCTGGCGCCGGAGCGCCTGCGAGGCATGGTCGTCGAGATGCCCGTGCTCGACAGCGCGCTGCTCGGCTGCGCGCTGGCCTTCACGCCGCTGATGGTCGCGCTCACGTTCGGCGAGCCCGCGATGCGGATGCTCTCCGCCGCGGCCCGCCGGGTCCCGGCGCTGCCGTGGCCGCTGGACTTCGTGGTCGACACGGTCCGCCAGGACCCGCGCCCCAGCGCCGCCGTGCTCCAGGGCCTGTTCTTCGGCCGCACCGCGCCGCCGCGCGACGAGCGCCGCGCGATCGCCACGCCCGCGCTCGTGATCGGCCACCAGCACGACATCGTGCACCCGTTCTCCGACGCGGGCATGCTCGTGTCGGAGCTGCCCAACGCGCGCCTGGTGCAGGCGAGCTCGATCCTCGAGCTGCGGCTGTCACCCGAGCGGCTGACCGGCGAGATCGCCGAGTTCCTCGACGAGTGCTGGCGGCCCCAGACCGCCAAGCGGCCTCCGAAGCGGCGCAAGCGCGCCTCTTAGGCGGGTGGTGTTGCAGGCGCTGGGTGAGCCCTCGCCGGGCTCGGACGCCGTAACGGCATTGCACCGAGGGGAGGGGGTTTGTTTCCTCGGTTCGGGGCCTGTACCGCACCTTTCGACGGAAAGCGCGGTGAGCGCCATGCGCGCAGCGTGCCTCAGAAGGACCGGAATGACGTAGGCGGCGTCCGGAACAACCCTCCCGCACGTGCCATGCCGTCACGACGCTGAGCCGGACCGCAGACCCCCTCCCTGCCTAGCGGACCTTCGCGAACCGCCGCACGGCGGTCATCAGCTCGTCGAGCTTCTCGTCGGCCGTGTGCTCGTCGGTCCCGGCGACCGCGTCGGCGACGCAGTGGCGGACGTGCCCGTCGAGCACGTTGACCGCGACCTGCTCGAGCGCGGTCTGGACGGCGGACACCTGCGTGAGGATGTCCACGCAGTAGGCGTCCTCGTCGACCATGCGCTGCAGCCCGCGGACCTGCCCCTCGATCCGGCGCAGTCGGTTGTGCAGTGCGCGGGCGTCTGTGTGCATGTCGTTGAGTATACCCGGGTGGGGTACGTGTCTTCGCTACCCTGCCCGACTCGATGGCCAGCCGGCAGGAGGAAAAGGAGCAGCGGCGCGCCGAGCGCGTCGCTCGCGAGGAGGCCGCCCGCAAGGCCTCCGCGCGCAAGAAGCGGCTGCAATACGTCGTGGGCGGCGTGATCGCCGTCGCGATCGTGGCGGGCGTCGTCGCCGCCCTCACCCTCGGCCTCGGCGGGTCCGGCTCCGACGAGGGCAACCCGAAGAGCGCCAGCGACGTGACGTCCGACGCCGCGCTCCCCGCCCAGAAGACCGGTGACCTGAAGGCCGCCGCCAAGGCCGCGGGCTGCAAGCTCACCAACCCGGAGATCGAGGGCGCGACCCACGAGGACAAGGCCTTCAAGGCGTCCGACTACAAGACCAACCCGCCCACGTCGGGCAACCACAACCCGGTCTGGTACGAGGACGGCATCTACGCGCCCGGCGACACGCCGAAGCTGGGCATGCTCGTCCACACCCTCGAGCACGGCCGGATCGACGTCCAGTACAAGAAGGGCACGTCCGCCGAGGACGTCGCCAGGCTCGAGGCGCTGCTCGCCGAGACCGACGGCTACCACATGCTCCTGTTCGAGAACACCACGAACATGGACGCGGCGATCGCCGCCACGGCGTGGGGCCACTCGGTCACCTGCCCGGAGATGAACGACGAGGTGTTCGACGCCCTCCGGACCTTCCGGACGAGCTACATCGACAAGGGCCCGGAGGCCGTCCCGTAGGCAGTCAGTTGCGGACGGCGTCGGTCGCGCTGGTACGCGCGCGGTCCGCCGCCTGGTCGTCCACCTGGCGCTGCGACTCGCGCTCGGCCGCGACGCGGTCCTCGTAGCGCTCCACCTCGGCGGCGACCCGTTCCTCGTCCCAGCCGAGGACGTCGGCCATCAGCCGCGCCGCGGGACGGGCCGAGGCGACGCCGCGGTCGAACGTCTCGATCGAGATGCGCGTGCGGCGGGTGAGCGCGTCGTCGAGCCGCAGCGCGCCCTCGTAGGCGGCCGCGTACCAGATCTCCACGGCCAGGTAGTCGTCGGCGCCCTCGAGCGCGTGGCCCAGCTCCGGGCGCTCCTCGACCGCGCGCAGGAGCTCGGTGATGCACGAGCCGTAGCGCTGCAGGAGATGCTCGATCCGCGCGACGTGCAGGCCGCTCTCGGCGGACAGCCTGCGGCGGGCGTTCCAGAGGATCCGGTAGCCGTCGGCGCCGACCAGCGGCGTCGCGTGGGTCACGCTCGGCGGGACTTGCTCGTCGAGGCCTCGTGCGGCGGCGTCGATCGCGTCGCGGGCCATGATCCGGTAGGTCGTGTACTTGCCGCCGGCCACGCTGACGAGCCCCGCCACCGGGACGGCGACCGTGTGCTCGCGGCTCAGCGTGCTCGTGCTCTCGGACTCCTCCTCGAGCAGCGGCCGCAGCCCGGCGTAGACGCCCTCGACGTCCTCGTGGCCGAGCGGGTGCGCGAGCACCTTGTTGACGTGCTCGAGCACGTACTCGATGTCGCTGGCGCTGGCCGCCGGGTGGGCCTTGTCGAGCTTCCAGTCGGTGTCGGTGGTCCCGATGATCCAGTGCCGGCCCCACGGGATCACGAACAGCACGCTCTTCTCCGTGCGGAGGATCAGCCCGGTGTCGAGCTGGACGCGGTCGCGCGGGACGACGAGGTGCACGCCCTTCGAGGCCCGCACCCTGAACTTGCCGCGCTCGCCGACGAGGTGCTGGACGTCGTCGGTCCACACACCGGTCGCGTTGACGACCTGGCGCGCTCGGACGTCGAACTCGGCGTCGGAGAGGTTGTCACGCACGCGGACGCCGGTCACCCGCTCGCCCTCGCGCAGGAAGCCGATGACCTGCGTCTGGCTGGCCACCGCGGCGCCGTAGGCGGCGGCGGTGCGCGCCGTCGCGAGCGTGTGACGGGCGTCGTCGACCTGCGCGTCGTAGTACTGGACGGCGCCGACCAGCGAGTCCGACTTGAGCGCCGGGGCCAGCCGGAGCGCGCCGCGCTTGGTCAGGTGCCGGTGGCGCGGGAGGCCGGTGTGGCCGGCCAGCCCGTCGTAGAGCAGCATCCCGGCGCCGATGTAGGGCCGCTCCCAGTGCTCCGTGAACGGATACAGGAACGGGACGGGGCGGACGAGGTGCGGCGCCAGCGTGTTGAGCAGCAGGCTGCGCTCGCGCAGCGCCTCGCGGACGAGGCCGAACTCCTGCTGCTCGAGATAGCGCAAGCCGCCGTGCACGAGCTTGCTGGAGCGGCTCGACGTCCCGCACGCGAAGTCGCGGGCCTCCACCAGCGCGGTGGAGAGCCCGCGGCTCACCGCGTCGAGCGCGCTGCCGCTGCCGGTGGCGCCCGCGCCGATGACCACGACGTCGAACGTCTCGGCCGCCATCCGGCGCAGCGAGGCCTCGCGCTGGGCGGGGTCCAGACGACTCGTACTCCGGTTCGGCGTCGAGGGTGAGATGATGCCTCGGACGATAGCTCCCGGGCCGACCGCGGGCTACTCGCCCGCGGCCTCCGCCTCATCCTCGGACTCGAACCAGTCGAACGTCCGCGTGACCGCCCGCTTCCAGTACTTGAAGTACTCGTCGCGGTCGGAGGCGTCCATCTGCGGCTCCCAGCGCTTGTCCTCGACCCAGTTCTCGCGCAGGTCCTCGACCTCGCCCCAGAACCCGGTCGCCAACCCCGCCGCGTACGCGGCGCCGAGCGACGTGGTCTCGGGCACCTTGGGCCGGATCACCGGCACGCCGAGCAGGTCGGCCTGGAACTGCATCAGCAGGTCGTTGCCGACCATGCCGCCGTCGACCTTCAGCGACTCCAGCGCCACGCCGGAGTCCTGGTTCATCGCCTCGACCACCTCGCGGCTCTGGAAGGCGGTCGCCTCCAGCGTCGCGCGGGCGATGTGGCCGGCGTTGACGTAGCGGGTCAGGCCCGCGAACACGCCGCGTGCGTTGGACTTCCAGTACGGCGCGAACAGCCCGGAGAACGCCGGCACGATGTAGCAGCCGCCGTTGTCCTCGACCGTCTGCGCGAGCTCCTCGACCTCCGGCGCCGCCTTGATCATCTTCAGGTTGTCGCGCAGCCACTGCACGAGCGCGCCGGTGATCGCGATCGACCCCTCGAGGCAGTACACGGCGTCCTCGTCGCCGATCTTGTAGCCGACCGTGGTCAGCAGGCCGTTCTTGGACTGGACCGCCTCCGTGCCCGTGTTGAGCAGCAGGAAGTTGCCCGTGCCGTAGGTGTTCTTCGCCTCGCCGGGCGAGAAGCAGGTCTGGCCGAACGTCGCCGCCTGCTGGTCGCCCAGGATGCCCGCGATCGACACCCCGCTCAGCGCGCCGCCGGACTTCACCTCGCCGTAGACCTCGCTGGACGCCTTGATGTCGGGCAGCATCGCGCGCGGGATGCCCATGACGTCCATGATCCCCTCGTCCCAGTCCAGGGTCTTGAGGTCCATGAGCATCGTCCGGCTGGCGTTCGTGACGTCGGTGATGTGGATCCCGCCGTCGGTGCCGCCGGTGAGGTTCCAGATCAGCCAGGTGTCCATGTTGCCGAACAGCAGGTCGCCGGAGTCGGCCTTGTCGGCGGCGCCGTCGACGTTGTCGAGGATCCAGCGGATCTTCGGGCCCGAGAAGTAGGTCGCCAGCGGGAGGCCGACCTGCTCCTGGAAGCGGGCCTGCCCGCCGTCCTTCGCGTACTCGTCGACGAGCTTGTCGGTCCGCGTGTCCTGCCACACCAACGCGTTCATGATCGGCTTGCCCGTGGTCTTGTCCCACACCAGCGCCGTCTCGCGCTGGTTGGTGATCCCGACGCCCGCGACGTCGTCGGCGCTCGCACCGGCCGACTCCATCGCCTCGTCGATCACCTCGGTCGTGCGCGACCAGACCTCGGCCGGGTCATGCTCGACCCAACCCGGCTTGGGATAGATCTGCTCGTGCTCCTTCTGGGCCACGGCGACCACCTGGCCGCCGTGGTCGAAGATCATGCACCGTGTGCTGGTGGTGCCCTGATCGATCGCTGCCGCGTACTTCGCCATCAAGCAATCTCGCTTTCAGTCTCGTCCCTCGGTGTGTGGAGCCGCGGCGATCAGCCGGGGAAGAACAGGTCGAACAGGAGCGCCCCAATGGCGCCGCCGATGAGCGGGCCGATGACCGGGATCCACGAGTAACCCCAATCCGAGCCGCCCTTGCCGGGGATCGGCAGGATCGCGTGCATGATCCGCGGCCCCAGGTCGCGCGCCGGGTTGATCGCGTACCCCGTCGGGCCGCCGAGCGAGAGCCCGATTGCCAGCACCAGCAGGCCGACCAGCAGGCCGCCGAGGCCGGTGGCCGCCGTGGCCTTGTCGGCGAAGAACGCCAGCACGCCGAACACGAGCACCATCGTCCCGATGATCTCGGTGATGATGTTGTTCACCGGGTTGCGGATCGCCGGTGCCGTGCAGAACACGGCGAGCTTCAGGCCCGGGTCCTCGGTCTCGCGCCAGTGCGACAGGTACGAGAGCCACACGAGCGTCGCGCCGATCATCGCGCCGGCGAACTCGCCCACCAGGTACTTGGGCACGTCACTCCACTCCGTATTGCCGATCACCGCGAACCCGAACGTCACCGCCGGGTTGAGATGCGCGCCGCTGAACTGGGCGACCGCGAAGACGCCGACCATCACGCCCATCGCCCACCCCCAGGTGATGACGATCCAGCCGGAGTTCTCGGCCTTGGACTTGCTCAGCAAGACCGCAGCCACCACACCGTCGCCCAACAGGATCAGGAGCGCCGTCCCGATCGTCTCCGCTCCGATGATGCTCAAGAGCTTCCCCTCCTCGCTCGTCGATCGACTTGCCGACGAGTCAGGACACTAATCGGTCGTGATAGGCAACGCACGGGCGGCATCGGTTTCGCTTGCGTTCCGACCCGCTCGGGTGGACGATGTGGGAGTGAGCCTCGACGGTCCCTCGCGGCGCATCATCGCCGAGCCGGCAGACGCCGAGGGACCGCCTGAGCAGGCTCCCGTGGCACCGCGCCCCGCGTTCGCTCCGCCCACCGCGGACGCCTCGCCGCCCCGGCCCGCGGCCGCGCCGTGACCGCCGCCCCTCCGCTCATCCCCAGCGCGGTGTACGGCCTCCGAACCTGGACCGTCGCCGGCGAGCGCGGGAGCGAGCGGCTCGCCGGGCCGCACCGCGGCGTCCCGTGGCCGGCGGGCGGCGAGTGGCTGGAAGCCACGTGCGAGGCGGGACACGCTGCGCCGGCGAGCGGCTGCCACTGCGGCCTCCACGCATGGCATCCGCGCCGCCGCTGGGCGCGGCGCTGCCTGGCCGCGCGGGGCGAGGTCCCGGGCATCGTCGAGGCGCGCGGCACGATCGAGCTCCACCACGACGGCCTGCGCGGGCAGCGCGCCCGCCCGTACGCGCTCGTACGGACGCAAGGCTGCAACCCCGCCCTCCTGGACCGGCTCGCGACCGCGTACGGGCTGCCGATCGTCGACGCACGCGGGCCCGACGACCTGCTGGCCTACTGCCGCGAGCGCGGGCTCGGCCTCTCCGAGCACGTGGTCGCCTCGCTGCTCGGACCACGCCAGCGCGAGCGCCCGCGCCTGGCGCCGGTCGCGCTCCGGCTCGCGAGCGTGGCCGCCGTCGTCGCGGCCCTGATCCTGCTCGGGATCGGCCACGATCCGAAGGGCGAGCGGGACCTGTACGGCCGGACGGGGCCGATCCACGTCGATCGTTGACCGCCTAGCCTACGCCCACCATGCGTGTCTGTCCGTTCTGCGGCCGCCCTCCGGGCGCCGGGGTGTTCTGCGAGGCGTGCGGGCGCAACCTCGCCGCCGTCGAGCGCCTCCCGAGCGCCGAGGAGTGGGCTGCCGGCGCGAGCGAGGCCGAGGTGGCGGCCGATCCCGCGGCCGCCGTCGCGGCGTTCCTGGCCGCCATGCACGAAGCCGGGGACGCGGGCGCGACCGACTTCCCGGCCGGCAAGCCATCGCTGCTCGGCCGCACGAGGCAGGTGCGCGGATGGGTGGTGCGGGCGGTCGACCGCGAGGACTTCGAGGGCACGAAGCGCTACGAGCCGGGCCTCTTGCTGACCGTGGACGGTGCCTTCCACCAGCTCGACAGCGAGCTGCGCGGCTGGGGACAGCGCGACTTCCCGACCTTCCACCACACCGCCTCCGCCGACCCGATCGACCCTCCGCTCGAGCCCCGGCTCGTCGCCGAGCTGGACGCCGTGCGCGCGGCCAACGGCGCGGGATCCAGCCGCGACGGCGGCTGATCAGTCCTCGCGCGGCGTCTTTCGCGTGCCCTCGGCGAAGTCGCGCGGCGGGCCGGGTGGCTTCTCCTCTTCACCCTCGGCGAAGTCACGGCGAGGGCCCGGGGGCGCGCTGCGCTCGCCCTCGGCGAAGTCGCCCTCCGGCTCGAGGGGCAGAGTGCGTTCGCCTTCGGCGAAGTCGCCTGAGGCCTCGTCCGACTTGGTCCGCTCGTCAGCGCCCGGCTTCTCGTGCTCAGACATTCCCGATCCCCTCCTCGCGATGGGCGGAACCTGCAGCCTAGCGCCAGCCGCCGGTCTCGCCGCGGTACAGGCCGTTGCCCGTCGCGACCATGATCATCGTCTCGAAGACGATGTGGAGGTCGTGGCGGAGCGACGCCCGCTGTAAGTAGACGAGGTCGAGATCGATCCGCTCGCTCCAGGGCAGGCTGGCGCGGCCGTTGATCTGCGCCCAGCCGGTCAGGCCCGGGCGGGTGTCGAGGCGGTGGCGCTGCTCGTCGGTGTAGCGGTCGACCTGGACCTGCACGGTCGGCCGCGGGCCGACGATCGACATCTCGCCCCGCAGGACGTTGATCAGGTTCGGCAGCTCGTCGAGCGAGGTGCGCCGCAGCAGCCCGCCGACCTTGGTGATCCGGTCGTCGCCGCGGTCCACGATCAGCCCGGAGCCCATCGTCTCGGCGCCGGTGACCATCGTGCGCAGCTTGTAGAGGTCGAACGGCTCGCCGTCGAGCCCCACGCGGCGCTGGCGGTAGATGAAGTGCCCGCCACCCTCGAGCCGGATGGCGATCGCGGCGGCGATCAGCACCGGCGAGGCGAGCAGCAGCGCGGCCGCCGCGCCGATGACGTCGAGCGCGCGCTTGCGGCGCGAGCGCAGGTAGGGATTGCTCACCGCGTGCCCTCCGGGGCGTCCCAGCCCGCCTCGGTGCCGTGGCGCAGATGGTCGTAGAGGCCGGCGGCGAGGGACGCGGTGGTGAGCACGTAGTAGCGGGAGATCAGGGCCGGGCGGGAGCTGGAGCCCGACGCAGCGGCACCGAGCACGGCGGCGTGGGCGGCGGCGCTCAACTTGCCGCGTCCGCGGACCAGCTCGGCGAGCGTGGCGAGCAGCGCGACGACGTGCAGCAGCGGCGTCGCGTAGCGCAGCACGCGGTGCGAGGCGATCATGAAGCCGTACAGCGGCGGATAGCCGCGCGGATCGACCAGCCCGCCGCGCAGGACGATCGGCCATGCGTGGCTCATCATGCGCCGCTTGCGTCGCCACTCCCCTTCGATCGAGGGGACCATCTTCTCGGTGGCGCGGGCGTCCGGGACGTCGACCGCGCGCCAGCCGTTCTTGACCAGCGTGAACGGGAACGAGAGGTCGTGGCCCATCACGGCGTCCATCTCGACGTACGCCTCGGGGCGCACCGCGTAGATCGCGCCGTTGCCGCCGGTCACCGAGGCGAGCGCCGACTCGTTGCCGCGCATCCACATCTCGTAGCGCCAGTACACGCCCTCCTGGTTGGTCCCTCCCTCGTTGACGAAGGCGACCCGGCCGCACGCGTAGCCCACCCGCGGGTCCCCGAACGGCGCCGTCAGGTGACGCAGCGCGTCGGGCTCCCACAGCGCGTTGGCGTCCGAGAACGCGAGCAGCTCCCCGGTGGCGGCACGGACCCCGGCGTCCTGGGCGCGCACCTTGCCGCCGCGCGGCAGCTCGAGCACCCGGTCGGCGCCCGCCGCCCGCGCGCGCTCGGCCGTCGCGTCGCCGCCGCCGTCGACGGCGACGACCACCTCCAGGCGGTCGCGCGGCCAGTCGAGCGCGAGCGCGTTGGCGACCTTGTCGGCGATCACGGACTCCTCGCGGTACGCGGCCACGATCAGCGACACGCGCGGGAGCTCGGCGGGCGGCACCGGAGACCCGAGGTCGCCTCTGGCGCGTGCCAGCAACTCCAGGAACACGGCGTAGCCCGCCTGGGTCCAGGCGATCAGGGCGGCTGAGATCCACAACAGGGCACGGGCCACGGCGGCGCATGATGCTGACACGAACGGACTCGAACCCGCCCGCGACCGCCGTCGCGGCCTCCCGGCCGCCATCCCGGAGGCGCGCGACAATCCACCCCGTGCCGGCCATCGAGCCTCCCACCCTGCGCGACGGCGATCTCACCCTGCGGCCTCCGCTCCCCTGCGACGCCGAGGCCGTGACCGCCGCCTGCCAGGACCCGGCGATCCAGCGCTGGACCCTCGTGCCCTCCCCCTACCGGCGCGAGCATGCGGAGGAATGGCTGGCCGGCGCGGCGCAGCGCGCCCAGGCCGGTGAGACGGTGAGCCTCCTCGCAGTCGGCGAGGAGGGCCGTCTCGCCGGGTCCTTCAGCCTCATGGAGATCGACCTCGACCGCGGCTACGGAGAGATCGGCTACTGGGTGGCCGCCGAGGCGCGCGGCCGCGGGGTCGCCACGCGGGCGACGCGGCTGCTGCACGAGTGGTCCACCGGCGAGCTGGGCCTGCGGCGGCTGGAGATCCTCCCCCACGTCGACAACGCGCCCTCCCATCGGGTCGCGGAGCACTGCGGCTACCGGGCCACGGGCGAGGTGCGTGCGCTCCCGCGCGGCGAGGTTCGTGAGCCTGTGTACGCCGTGTACGTCTGGGAGGCTTGAGCGAGCGCACGGCGGGTAGCGTGATCGCCCGTGGCGGTCGAGCTGAGTTACTGCGTGGTCAATACGGAGCAGCGGCAACTGCTGCGCTACTGCCTGGACTCGATCGCGCGCGAGCGGGCCGCCGTGCCGTTCGAGACGGAGGTGATCGTGCTCGACAACGCGTCGCGCGACGGCTCGGCGGGCGCGGCGCGGGCCCACGGCGCCGTGACCGAGGTGATCGCGCTCGAGCAGCGGCGCGGCAAGGGCGAGAACGACACGACGCTCCTGCGCCGCGCCCGCGGGCGCTTCGTGCTGCTGCTCAACGAGGACTCCGAGCTGGAGCCGGGGACGACGATGGCGCTGTTCGCGGCGCTGGACGACCGCTCGGACGCCGCCGTGGCCGGCGCCACGCTGCTGACGCACGACGGGCGCCAGAAGCCGTCCGCGTGGCGGTTCCCCGGCCCCGGGTCGGCGCTGCTCACGGCGCTGTGGCTGCACCGGCGCTTCGTCGTGCAGAGCCGCGGCCACAAGGTGCGCGAGGTGGACTGGGCGCAGTCCGCCGCCCTGCTCGTGCGGCGCGAGGCCGCCGAGGCGGTCGGCTACTTCGACCCCGCGTTCTTCGTCTACTCCGATGAGGTCGACTTCTGCAAGCGCCTGCGCGAGGCCGGGTGGAGCGTGATCTACGTCCCCGAGGCGCGCGCGGTGGCCAACGACCTCGCGATCGACGACGGCCGCCAGCAGATCGTCGAGCTCTCGCGCAATCGTGACCGCTACATGCGCAAGCACCACTCACCGGGCGCCGCGCGCGCCGTCCGCTGGCTCACCGCCTTCACCTACGGGGTGCGCGCGGTGGTCGCGCTCGTGCTCCCCGGCCACGAGGCACGCCGTTACGGCCGCCACGCCCGCGCGACGCTGTCCCCGGGGCGCGGTGAGGGGCTGGCGGAGCGCGCGGCCGAGTACAACCGCGGCGGGAGGCGGCTGTGAGGCGCGGGCGTCGACAAGCGCGGCCCTGTCCCCGACCGGGAGCTGTGCGTGCTGCTGCTCCCCGACCGCCTCGAGCGCATGGGGGCGCGCGAGCACGCCGAGGAGCTGCTGCGCGCGCCGGGCGCCGTGGCCGTCGAGCCGGCGGCGCTCGGCTACAGCACCACCGGCCGGATGCCGGGGGTGATGCGCGACCGCGTGGCGCTCGGGCAGGCGAAGCGGATGGGGCTGCCCGGCCGGCCCCGCGTGATCGTCGCCTACGACGCGACGCAGTACCCACTGGCACGCGCGATGCTCGCGCTCAACCCCGAGGCGGAGCTGTGGTACGGCGGCAGCGGCGAGGGCGAGCTGCATGACACCGCCGTGACCCGCGCGGAGCTCACGTTCTCCGGCCTGGACAACACGCCGCTGTTCGAGCGCATGGAGGCGCTCGGGATCGACAGCGGGCGGCTCGGCTCCGAGCGCAGCGGCCCCTAGCGGATCTTCGGCGTCTTGCCGCGCAGCAGGTCGACGATGTTGCTGGTGATCTGCGAGACCTCGCCGTCGCCCAGCTTCTGCGTCCACTCCGGGAGCCCCACGCGGATCACGAGGCCCTTGCCGATATCGGCGGCCGTCAGCGCGTGGCGCTCCTCTGGCACGGGGGCGTCGGCGGGCGCGTCGGGGTCCGGCTCCGGCGGCGGGACGCCCAGCGCGGCACGGATCTTCTCGCGGCTGTCTGCCCCCGGCGGCGCTGACTCCTCGAACACGCTGAAGCCGTCGAGCGTGCCGTCCGAGCCCGTCAGCAACCCGTACCCGGGGTCGCCGGCCACCTGGGCGATCTGCTCCGGGGCCTTGGCGCGGCGGAGCGGCTCCAGGGTGGCGCCGAACGGGTCGTCCGCGCTCGGCTGCGCGGGCCGCAGCAGCTCGCCCTCGGTCTCCGCGCCGTTGGCGCGCAGCGCGACGGCTCGGCGCAGCGTCTCGGCGCCGAAGGTGGCGATCCGGCCGCCATCCTGCACGTAGCGGCGCAGGCGCCGAGCCAGCGGCCGGGTGACCCAGCGCTCGCTGCCGGCCAGCAGCACCCCCTTGCGGTCGCTCGCACGCGGCGCGTTCGAGAGCGCGAGGTCGAGGTCGCTGGTGAGGTCGTAGCGGATGCTGTTCTGGTCGAGGAACCGCAGCAGCGGGGCCACCTGGCTCGCGAAGCCCGTCGGGAGGCCGTCCTCGCCCGCGAACACGCGCGGCCAGAGCACCCGCTCGCCGCCCGAGCGGTCGAGCGTGTCGGGGATCCCGTCGCGCACCGGCGGGTCGTCCACGGGGTCGGTGCCGAGCCAGGTGATGGCGGGGACGACGACCAGGAGCGTCGCCCGCTCCTTGGCCTGGACGAGGAACGGCACCCGCGTCCGCGAGCTGCCCGATTTCAGCTCGAGCAGGTACAGGCCGGACGTCCCGCGGGGCGCGCGCACGCGCAGCGGCCCCTTGGCGCCGGCGCGCACCTTCCCGCGGCTGACCGGGCGCTTGCCGCCGACGCGCTGGACCGCCCACCGGTAGGGGCGCCCTCGCGAGTCGACGAAGAACTCGCTCTTGGAGCCCGCGGTGACGGGCCGCAGCGGCGGCTGCGCGGCGAGCGAGCGCACCGTGATGCCGGCCGGCCCCGGCGACTCGCCGGCGTCCGGCGGCACCTGGGCCGGGTTGACGCCGACGTTGCCCGCGCGATCGCTCACGGCGACCTGGACGACGTACACGCCCGGGGGAACCGGCTCCCCGCCCGAGCGGCCGTTCCACGTCCAGCGGCGCAGGCCGGGCGCGCGGCTGCCCTTGGCGACGAGTTGCGGCTTGCCGACGTCCGTGCGGAGGACGCGGAAGCGCGTCGCGCGGCGGCCGCTGATGCCGCGCACCGTGATCGCCATCTCGGGCGCCTGCGGGCCGACGATCTGCCCGGGTGTGATCTTCACCACGCGCGGGTTCGGCGGCTTGGTGTCGAGCGTGATCAGCCGCGGCGAGATGACCGAGCGACCCTGCCGGACGAGGCTCACCCGCACGCGGTAGACGCCGTCCGGCGCCCTGGCGCCGTCGTCGGTCTTCCCGTCCCAGCTCACCCGGAGTGCGCGGGCGGGCGTCACGGCGCGCTCGGTGACCACGCGGCGCACCCGGTTCCCCGCCGCGTCGACGAGGTCGGCGGTGATCACCTCGGACTCGCGCAGGCGCAGGCGCAGCTCGGCGGTGTCCTTGCGGCCGTCGGCGTTGGGCGAGAACCAGCGCTGGCCCTTCAGGCCCACGACCGGCGGCGCGCCCTTCAGCCGCTGGGCCGCGAAGAACGCGCCGAACGTCGCCAGGACGAGCGCGAGGAAGACGATGCGGGCGAGCGCGCTCACCGCGCGGGCACCCCACGGCCGCGCGGGGGCCGGGCGGCCGGCCCCTCCGTCACTACGGGGCCTTGTCCTGGCCGAGGATCACGACGACGTCCGCGTTCTCGCCCAGCTCGCGCGTGTCGGCGTCGAGCCGCCGGACATCGGAGATGTCGAGCTCCTGGGCGACCTTGCGCGCCTGCGTGCGCGCACCGGCGCGCGTGCCGTAGAGGACGGAGGAGTCCCCGCGCTGCTGGTCGGTGTTGTTGCCCGTCGTCACCGACCCGCTGAAGCCCGCCTCGGAGAGCTTGTCCTTCTCGGTGGAGGCGAGGCCGGGGATCGTCGTGCCGTTGAGCACCGCGACCTTCGTGTCGGCGGCCGTCAGCGCGTCCTGGTCGCCGCCCCCGTCCCCCGACGGCGTGCTCGTCGAGGACGAGTTGGTCGTCGTGTTGGGCGCGGGAGGCGTCTTGCTGTCGTCGCCGCCGATCACGCCGGTGGCGAACAGGGCGATGACCGCGACCACGAGGACGCCGAGCCCGACGCCGATCAGCGGCGCGCGGCTCGGGGACGAAGAGGACTGCTTCGCGGCGGGAGCGCCGCGGCGGGGCGGAGCGGGCCGGCGCGGGGGCACCGTGGCCGAGCGGCTCGGCTGGCGCAGCGGCGCGGCGGGAGCGGGCTCGCGGCGCGGGAGCGGGGTCGCGCGCGGGACGGGGGCCACGGGGATCTCCCCGGGGACGCCGCCGTTGCCGGACCCGGCGGCACGAGCGCCACCGACGGGCTCCGGGGTCTCCTCCTCCACGGGCGGTTTCTCGGATTCCTCCGGAGCGTCCGCAACCGGCTCCGGGGAACCGCCCTCAGGCGCGGGTTCCTCGGACGACGACTCCGGGTCTGGCGATTCAGGCGATTCGGGCTCCTCGGGCGACTCGGCCGCGGGCTCCTCCCCCTCGGTGCCCTCGCCGTCCGGGGCGTCGGCGCCCTCCTCGGCCTCCGCTGACTCGTCGGCGGGTGCCGCGACCGCGGCCGACTCAGCCGTCTCGGGCGTCTCGGGCGTCTCGCC
This sequence comes from uncultured Solirubrobacteraceae bacterium, assembly GCA_963723395.1. GTDB lineage: Bacteria > Actinomycetota > Thermoleophilia > Solirubrobacterales > Solirubrobacteraceae > DATFQI01. The sequence goes on from CAVRQL010000025.1 coordinate 206,292, forward strand.
GTCGGACTCGGCACTCGGCCTCGGCCGCGGCCTCGGCCTCCGTCTTCGGGCCTTCGGTCCGCGCCTCGGCATCCTCGGCCGCCGCGGCGGTCCCGTTCCCGGACTGCCCGGCCTCCACGACCTGGGTGGCCTGCTCGCCGCCCCCGGCGGTCGCGGCGGTCGCACCGCCACCGGCGGCAGCAGCGGCAGCGGTCACCGCGCCGACACCGGCCGGCCGGGCCGCGATCGGCTCGGCCTGGACGCGCCGCGCGGCCTCCGCCTGGGCCACGACGCGGGCCTCCTGCTCGGCCGCGCGCTCGGGCGCTCGGCCGGCCCAATCGCGCAGGCGGCGCAGCTCGCGAGCTTGCGAGAAGTAGAGGATGGTGAGCACGGCCAGGCCGAAGAACGCCGCTACGCCTACGTAGGCGCCGTACTTCTCGACCTGGTCCTGCAGCGAGAACGCGAGGAACTGGACCATGGAGTCGCGACGGTCAGTCTACGAGGCCGTGCGGCTGCCAGGCAGCTCGACGCCGTCCTCGGGCTCGAATCGGGCCGCGTGCACGGTCTCCTCGAGCGCCACGCGGCCGGTCGAGAGCTCCGACACCGTGGTCGCCAGCTCGGCAGCGTCGCCCTCCAGGACGAGCAGCCCGATCCGGTCGAAGGTGCGCTCCACCCACGCGGGATCCACCGGCGCCCGGCGGGCGCGCAGGATCTTCTGAGCGGGCGTCGCCTCGGGCGACTCGTAGGGGTTGAACAGGTCCTCGGAGAGCTTCTCGCCGGGCCGCGCGCCGACGATCTCGATCGCGATGTCGGTCCCCGGCTCCAGGCCCGAGAAGCGGATCATGTCCTCGGCGAGATCCATGATCCGGACCGGCTCGCCCATCTCGAGCACGAACACCTCGCCGCCCTGGGACAGCGACCCCGCCCGGATCACGAGCTGGACCGCCTCCGGGATCGTCATGAAGAACCGCGTCATGTCCGGGTCGGTGACCGTCACCGGCCCGCCCGCCGCGATCTGGCGGCGGAAGATCGGCACCACCGAGCCCGAGGAGCCGAGCACGTTGCCGAACCGCACCGCGGTGTACGAGGTGTCGGGGTAGCGCGAGTCGGCGGCCTCCACGGCCCACTCGGCGAGCGCCTTGGAGGCGCCCATCACGGTGGCCGGCGTGACCGCCTTGTCGGTGGAGACCTGCACGAACACCTTGGTGCCGACGTCGCCGGCGACCCGCGCCATCACGCGCGTGGCGATCGCGTTGTTGCGCACGGCCTCGACGGGGTTGGCCTCCATCAGCCCCACGTGCTTGTACGCCGCGGCGTGGAAGACGACGGTCGGGCGGTGATCGCGGAACACCTCCCGCATGCGCTCCTCTTCCTTGCAGTCGGCGAGCACCGCGACGGTGTTGAGCGCGTGCCGGTCCTCGACCAGCTCGCGCTCGATCTCGAACAGGTTGTCCTCCGCGTGGTCGATCAGCACGAGGCGGCTCGGGCCCACGCGCGCGATCTGCCGGCACAGCTCGGCGCCGATCGAGCCACCGGCGCCGGTGACCATCACGCACCGGCCGGTGAGATAGCCACCGGCGGCCTCGATGTCCATGCGCACCGGCTCGCGGCCCAGTACGTCCTCGACGCGCACCTCGCGGACCTGCTTGATGTAGCGCCCGCCACCGCTCTGCAGCAGCTCGAACACCGTCGGCATCGTGCGCACGCGGACGCCGCGCTCGCGGCACGCGCTCACCACACGCGCGCGCAAGGTGCCCGGCGCCGAGGGGATCGCGATCAGCACCTCGTCGGGCTCGACGTCCTCGAGCACGTGCGCCAGCTCGGCCGTCGTGCCGAGCACGCGCAGCCCGCGGTCCACCGGCACGGTCTGCTTGCGCGGGTCGTCGTCGACGAAGCCGACGGGCCGCAGGCCGAGGTCCGGGTTGCGCAGGATCTCGCGCAGCACCAGCCGGCCGCCGTCGCCGGCGCCGACGATCAGGACCGACGTCGCGTTGGGCCGCGCGCGGAAGCCGCCGAACGGCCGCTCGTAGAACGCGTGCACCGCGAAGCGCAACGCCGCCGTGGAGACGAACGTGAGCAGGCCGAACATGGCGAGCACGCTGGCGGGGATCGACAGCGCCACGTCCCCGCGCGGGTAGCCGACCGACACGAGCTTGGGCTGGACGACCGCGACGTAGCCGGCGAGCGCGAGGACCAGCGTCAGCGACGCCTGGCCGATGCGCAGGTACTCGCTCTGCGACGAGTAGCGCATCCAGTGCCGGTAGAGGCCGAAGGCGCCGTAGATGAACACGCCGCCGATGACCACGAACGAGAGCGTGTTGCGGAACAGCTCCTTGTAGTCCTCGGGGACGTCGCCGTCGAAGCGCAGCTGGTAGGCGACGTAGTACGCCAGCGCGAGCAGCGCCGCGTCGACGGCGATCTGTGGAAGCGAGTGGCGGTGGACCGGCAGGGCCGCGCGGAAGTCCCTGCTTCGCATCCGCTGCAGTCTATTGCCGGGAGAGGCGCGCGGCCCGCACGACGGCCACCACCTCCTCCGCCTGCTCGGAGGTCAGCACGGGGCTCATCGGGAGGGCGAGGTTGGTCCTCGCGGCCTCGTCGGTCCCGGGCAGGTCGAGGCCCGTACCCCACTCCGCCATCGCCGGCTGGCGATGCACGGGGACGCGGTAGTAGGAGCGGTGCTGGACGCCCGCCTCCTTCAGCGCCGCCGACAGCGCGTCGGGCGAGGAGTCGCGCACGACGTACAGGTGCCATGCGGGGCGCGAGCCCTCGGTGGCGCGCGGGAGCCCGACCAGCTCGCCGAGCCCGGCGCGCTCGTAGGCCTCGCCGGCCGCGCGGCGGCCGTCGGACCACTCGTCGAGATGGGGCAGCAGCACGCGCAGGATCCCCGCCTGCAGCTCGTCGAGGCGCGAGTTGTGGCCGACCAGGTCGAACGTGCTCTTGTCGCGCGAGCCGTGGAAGCGGAGCATCCGCAGGCGCTCGTCGAGCTCCGGGTCGTTGGTGGTGACCGCGCCGCCGTCGCCGAAGCAGGGGAGGTTCTTCGACGGGAAGAACGAGAACGTCGCGAGCGTGCCGAGCGAGCCCGGGCGGCCTGCGTCGGTCAGCGAGCCGGCGGACTGGGCGGCGTCCTCGACGACCGGGACGCCGAGCGCCTCGATCTCCGCGACCGGCGCGACGTTGCCGAACAGGTGCACCGCGAGCACCGCGCGCGTGGCGGGCGTGAGCGCGGCGCGCACGGTCTCGGCCGTCACGCACGAGGTCTCCGGGTCGACGTCGCAGAACACCGGGCGGGCGCCCGCGTTGACGATCGCCTCGGCGGACGCGTAGAAGGTGAACGACGGGACGACGACCTCGTCGCCGGGGCCGACGCCGAGCGCGCGCAGCGCGATCGTGATCGCGTCGGTGCCGTTGGCGACGCCGACGGCGTGCCGCGCGCCGAGGTAGTCCGCGAACTCGGCCTCGAACGCCGCCACCTCGGGCCCGAGGATGAACACCCCGGCGTCGAGCACCGCGGCGAGCTTCGCGTCGATCTCCCCGCGCAGCGGATCGAGCGGCGTCTTCGTGTCGAACAGCGGGATCGGCACCCGTGCAGCGTAGAAGCCGCAAGTTTCCCGGCGCGTTGACGTTGGCGCCTCCATGCCCAAGCCCCTAGTGATCATCGCCACGGCCATCGCGACCGCCGTCGTCGCGGCTGCTCCGGCCGCGGCCGCGCCCAACTGGGCGCCGGCCGACACCGCGCCCGTCCATCCTGGCGTGCAGACCAACTCCGACAGCGGCCAGTGCACCGCGAACTTCGTCTACACGGACGCGAGCGACGCGATCTACATCGGCCAGGCCGCCCACTGCACCAGCACCGGCGGCTCGACGGACACCGACGGCTGCCTCGCCGGCTCGCTGCCGCTCGGCTCCCCCGTCACCGTCGACGGCGCGAGCAAGCCCGGCACGCTCGCCTACAACTCCTGGCTGACCATGCAGGCCAACGGGCGAGACCGACCCGGACACCTGCGCGTTCAACGACCTCGCGCTGATCAAGCTCGACCCGGCGGACTACGACAAGGTCAACCCGTCGATGCCCTTCTGGGGCGGCCCGACCGCGCTGCGCACCGACGGCCTCGCGCTCGGCGACAAGGTCCTCTCCTACGGCAACTCCTCGCTGCGCCTCGGCATCACGCAGCTGAGCCCCAAGGAAGGCAGCAGCATCGGCGACGCCGGCAACGGCTGGAGCCACGAGCTCTACACCGTCACGCCCGGCATCCCCGGCGACTCCGGCAGCGGCTTCATCGACGGCGAGGGCAAGGCGTTCGGCACGCTGAGCACCGTGCAGCTCGCCCCGAAGCCCGCCGCCAACGGCGTCGGCGACCTGGCCAAGGAGCTCGACTACCTCAACGCCAACGCCGGCTTCTCCGTGGCGCTGGCGCAGGGCACCGAGGCCTTCACCGGCTCGCTGCTCCCGTAGGACATTCGTGGGGCAGATCTTGCAATCGGCACGGGACGCTGAAACGCAAGATACGGCCCCCGGCATTGACTCGTGCCCCTCCCGGGTACCTAACCTCCTGGTCGGAACTATGTTCACGTCGCAATCCCTGCGCGCGATCGTGCGCCCCGGAACCGTGTCGATCAAGGAGCACCGTCTCGACGACGTCGTGCACCAGGTCGAGGTCGGCGGCACGCTCGACGCCCAGACCGCGCCCGAGCTCTCGCGCCGCATCGACGCCGCGCTGGCCGGCGGCGTCCGCTGGCTGATCGCGGACCTCTCGCAGACCACCGAGGTGGCCGACGAGGCGCTCGCCGCGCTCGTGCAGGCCGCGCGGGAGCTGCGTTCGCGGCGCGGGGAGATGATCGTGGCCGGCTCGCCGCCCGACGTCGCGCAGCGGCTCAACGGCTGGGAGGTCGCGCACCGTCCCGCGCTGGCCGCCAACGTCGACCAGGCCGTGATGATCCTCAAGATGCTGCGCCCCAAGACGGCGGTGCAGCGGCCCTCGCAGCGCGCCAAGCAGCGCATCACGTCGCTGACGCTGCCGCGCATCGAGCCGCCCGGCAAGCCCGCCTGATCCCCAGGCGCCTCCCAGGCGCATGCCGCTAGCCTGCCCTCGCTCGTGTTCGTTCTCGCGTCGCTGACCGACCCGATCGTCCAATTCGCCGTCGACGTCGTCGACGCGATGGGCATCCCCGGGATCTTCCTGCTGATGGTCGCCGAGAGCGCGTGCATCCCGATCCCGTCCGAGGCCACGATGCTCTTCGCGGGCTTCAACGTCGCCGAGGGCGAGTACTCCCTGTTCGCGGTGACCGCCGTCGGCACGGCGGCCAACGTCGTCGGCTCGTGGATCGCCTACGCGGTCGGCTACTACGGCCGCGTCGACGTCCTCGAGAAGCACGGCGCCAAGCTGCACATCAAGCCGTCGCACCTCGCATGGGCGGACCAGCTGGTTCGAGCGCTACGGCAGCGCGACCGTGTTCTTCACGCGCATGCTGCCGATCATCCGCACGTTCATCTCGCTCCCGGCGGGCGTCGCGCGGATGCCGTTCTGGCGCTTCACGGTGCTCACCGCGCTGGGCTGCATCCCGTGGATCTTCATGCTCGCGTTCATCGGCAAGCAGGCCGGCTCGCGCTGGGAGGACTGGAAGGACTCGCTGCACTACGTCGACTACGCGGTCGCCGCGATCATCGTGATCGGGATCGCGTACCTGGTCGTGCGCTCCCGGCGCCGCCGTGCCGGAACCACGGCTGTCTGAGACCGTCGCGCTCGGGCTGCTCCAGGGCCCGGCCGAGCTGCTCCCGATCTCCTCCTCCGCCCACGTCGAGCTGCTGCCGTGGCTGCTCGGGTGGGAGGTCGCCTCGCTCGACGGCGCGCGGCGCAAGGAGGTCGGCGTCGCGCTGCACGCGGGCACCGCGCTGGCGCTGCGGCCGGGGCGCCTGCCGCTGATGCTCGTCTCGATGGTGCCGGCGGCGGCCGCGGGCTACCTGCTGGAGGACTTCGTCGAGCAGCGGCTCGGGAAGCCGACTATCGATGGCGGCAGGGCTCGTGGCCGGCTCGGTCGCGCTCGTCGCCTCCGACCGCGCGCCGCAGCGGCGCGACGCGTCCGGCGCCACGCTGCGCGACGCGCTGTGGATCGGCCTCGCCCAGGCCACGGCGCTGATCCCGGGCGTGTCGCGCAGCGGCGCGACGCGGTCGGCGGCACGGACGCTCGGCTTCACGCGCGAGGCCGCCGCCGAGCTGTCGACCGAGGTGGCGCTGCCGATCCTCGTCGGCGCGACCGTGCTGAAGGGCGTCCGCCTCGCCCAGCGCCGCCCGCCCGCGCAGCGCGCTCGTCGCGCTGGGCGCCGGGACCGCCGCGGCGTGGGCCTCGACGACCGTCGCGTTGCGCCTGCGCCGCCGGGAGCCGCCGCCCGCGGTGTTCGCCGCCTACCGCGTCGCGCTCGCGGCAGTGGTGATCGCCGCCGACCGGCGCGTGCGCCACAATCGATCGCGATGAGCGGCGCGTACGCCACCTCCGGCGTGGACACGGGCGCGGCCGACCGCGCGGTCGGCGCGCTGGTCTCCGTGCTCAAGACGATCGACGTCGGGCGCGCCTCGCGCTCGGTGCTCGAGTCCGGCCACTACGCCGCCGTGCTCGAGATCGCGCCGAACCTGGGGATCGCGGTCGGGACCGACGGCGTCGGCTCGAAGCTGATCGTCGCCGAGCAGACCGGCCGCTACGACACGGTCGGGATCGACTGCATCGCGATGAACGTCAACGACGTCATCTGCGTCGGCGCCGAGCCGATCGCCCTGCTCGACTACATCGCCGTCGAGCGCGCGGACGAGGACGTGCTGCGCGACATCGGCGTCGGGCTGAAGGCGGGCGCCGAGGCGGCGGGGGTGGAGATCCCCGGCGGCGAGGTCGCCGTGCTCCCCGAGCTGATCCGCGGCCATCCGTCCCCCACCGGCTTCGACCTGACGGCGGCGTGCTTCGGCACCGTCGCGCTGGACGCGGTGATCACCGGCGCCGCGTGCCGGCCGGGCGACGCGCTGCTCGGCCTGCCCTCGACCGGCCTGCACTCCAACGGCTACTCGCTCGCCCGGCGCTCGCTGGAGGGCCTGTCGCTCGACGACCGCCCGGAGGGGCTGGGCTGCTCGGTCGCCGACGCGCTGCTGGAGCCGACCGCGATCTACGTGCGCGCGGTGCTGGAGCTGCTGCGCTCGGACGTCGACGTGCGCGGCCTGGCGCACATCACCGGCGGCGGGCTGCTGAACCTGCTGCGGCTGCACGCCGACATCGGGTTCGAGATCTCCGACCCGCTCCCGATCCCGCCGGTGTTCGAGCTCGTGCGCGAGCTCGGCGGCGTGGGCGAGGCCGAGATGTGGGAGGTCTTCAACATGGGCTGCGGCTTCGCCGTCGTCGTGCCCGAGGCCGACGAGGCCGCTGCCGTCGAGATCCTCGCGCGCCACCACGAGGGCGCGCGCCGGATCGGGGCGATCACCGCCGAAGCGGACCGGATCGCCGTCCCGTCGCTGGGGATCACCGGCGGCCCCGAGGGCCTGGCCGCCTAGCCGTCCTCTTCCTCGTCGTCGGACGAGTCGTCGTCGCTCCGACGGCGGGCCGTCCTCGCCGAGGACCTCCTGCTTGTCCAGGTCGCGCCCGAAGTCGAGCTCCTCCGCCGCGATGTCGCCGCCCTCCTCGGAGTCCTCTTCCTCGGCGGTGGGCTCGGGCGCGCCGGGGACACCGGGATCGCCCTTCTTGCGCTCCCAGTCCTCGCTCGCGCCCTCGATGTCGTCCTCGAGCTTGCCCGAGCGCTCCTGCATCTCGTCGACCTCGCGCTCGAGGTCGTCGGCCTTCTTCTCGTGTTCGGAGGTCATCGCCCCGGGAGTACCCGCGCGACGACGCCTCAGTCCTTCGAGTCCGCCTCGTCCTCCGAGCGGCCGCGCTGCTCGAGCTTCTCGCGCAGGTACTCGGCCTTGTCGGCGCGGCGCTCGGCCGCGTGGGCCTCGGCGCGCTCCTCGGTCGAGTCCTCGCGATCGCGCTCCTCGCGCGCCCGCTGGATCTGGTCGAGCCGGAGCTCTTCTGTGATCGGATCGGGCATCGCGGCGAAGGCTACTCAGCCCAGCCGGACGTATCCAATCGCGCCGCCGCCGTCGCTCCCGTAGGTGCGCTGCGAGACGGCGTCGGAGGAGTTCCCCTCGATGGTCTTGATCGAGCCGTCGGTGCCGACGGACTCGACGACGCCGATGTGCTCGTCCCAGACGATCAGGTCGCCGGGCTGCGGCGGGCCGCTGCCGGCCGGGATCGCCTTGCCGGTGCGCTGCGCCCACGCGTAGACGTCGTCGACGCGGCCGAAGCCCTGGCCCGAGTCGCCGAGCGGCACGCCGGCCTGGCGGGCGGCCCAGGAGGTGAAGTAGGCGCACCACGGTCCGACGCCCGAGCCGGCCGTGGCCTGGCGGTACTGGGAGATGCGCGGGGCGTCGTTGGAGCCGGGAGGCTGCTCGGCGACGCCGACCTCCTGGCGCACGAGGTTGACGATCGCCTGGCCGGCGGGCGTGCCGCCGCCGGCGACGGGGACCGGGACCGTCTGGTTGATCATCTGCGAGGCCCCGAGCGCGCCGTTCAGCGTGCCCGAGAAGGACGCCGTCGAGGGCGTGGCGGCGGGCGGCGGCGGAGCGAGCACGCTATGGAGCTCGGCGACGCGCGCCATGACCGAGGGGAGGCTCACCCTCCCTTCGTCGGAACCGTCCGCGCGAACTTGAGGCTCAAGCTCCGGGGCCCGCTTCCGATCACCGGACCACATGGCGCTTTCCGTCCCCATGTCCTCGACGGCTTCCCGTACCCCGGCCCCGCCCGCGCGGGAGCTCGAGCCGATCCGGTTCCAGCGCCCCGAGGTGCCCTCGCTCGAGGACATCGCCCCGTACTTCCGCCGCTCGCAGGAGGCCCGCTGGTACTCCAACGGCGGCCCGTGCGCGGTCGACCTGACCGCGGCGCTCGAGCAGCGCGTCGGCGGCGGCCACGTGATCCTGACCTCGAGCTGCACGGCCGGGCTGATCGCCGCGCTGCGCGCCGCCTGCGGCACGCCCACGGCCGAGCGCCCGGTGGTGCTCACCTCCTCCTACACCTTCACCGCGACCGCCTGCGCGATCGAGTGGGCCGGCTTCGAGCCGGTGTTCGTCGACATCGACGCCGACCACTGGCATCTCGACCCCGAGCAGCTGGCCGGCGCGCTGGACGCCAACCGCGGCCGCGTCGCGGGCGTGCTCGCGTGCACCGCCTTCGGGACCCCGCCCCCCGCCGCCGTCCGCTCCGCCTGGCGCGAGCTGTGCGGCGAGGCCGGCGTCCCGCTCGTCATCGACTCGGCCCCCGGCTTCGGCGCGGTCGACGAGGACGGCGTGCCGATGGGCGGCACGGGCGAGCTCGAGGTCTTCTCCTTCCACGCCACCAAGCCGTTCGCCATCGGCGAGGGCGGCGCCGTGCTCACGCGCGACACGGAGCTCGCCGCGCGCGTGCACCAGCTCGTGAACTTCGGGCTGGAGCCCGGCACGCGCACCAGCGTCGCCGTCGGCATCAACGGCAAGATGTCCGAGCTGCACGCCGCCACCGGCCTGGCGGCGCTCGAGCGGCTCGATCAGGTGATCGCCAAGCGCCAGGCGCTCGCGCGCTACCTGACCACCGTCACCGCCGGCTACGGCGTGACGTTGCAGGCCGGCGCCGAGGCGTCGACCTGGCAGTACTTCCAGTGCCTCGCCGACACCCCCGCCAAGCGCGACGCCGTGATCGCGGCCGCCCGGGAGCTGCGCGTCGAGGTCCGCACCCTGCACGACCCCGCGCTGCACATGCACCCCGCCTTCGAGGCCTGCGCCCGCCACGGCGAGCTGCCCGTCACCGAGGCGATCGCCGCCCGCTCGGTCTCCCTGCCCATCGCCAACGACCTCGCGGACCACGAGCTCGCGCGCATCGCCGAGGTCCTCCGCCGCTCCCACGAGGTGCCGTCCCATGCTTAATTGGCTGTCCCGCTACGCCCCGGCCATCGCCGCGCTCGAGGAGGAGGGCCCCGTCGGCTCGCTGCTCGACGTCGGCTGCGGCGCCCACGGGCTCGCCTGCGTGCGCCCGGAACAGCCCTTCGTCGGCCTCGAGGTCGCCTACCACGCCGAGCCGGTCGAGACGATGGTCCCGTTCCGCTTCGAGCCCGGCCCGCTGCCCTTCGAGGACGCCTCGTTCGACACCGTCCTGTGCCTGGACGCGCTGGAGCACATCCCGCGCCCCGACCGCCCCGGCGTCATCGCCGAGCTGGCCCGCGTCTCCGCCAAGCGCCTGCTCGTCGCCTGCCCGGGCTCCTCCGCGCAGGCGCTCGACGACCTGCTGCGCGACCGCTTCGCGACCATGGGCTACGCCGACCCGAGCTGGCTGAGCGAGCACTACGAGCACGTCCTCCCCACGCCCGCCGAGGTCGAGGGCTACGTCCGCGCCGTCGAGGGCTTCGACGCCCGCCCGGTGCCGATGGCCAACGGCCTGCTGTGCACGATGCTGGTCGTCGCCGACATGTTCGAGCCGCACACCGTGCAGGCCGCCGCCGAGTACGCCAACAGCCGCGCGGAGTGGACCAAGCTGCTCGAGAACGCCCGCTTCGGCGAGTCCTTCCGGGTCGCCTGGATGCTGGAGCGCGTCGAGACGCGCGAGGCGCTCGTGCCCGCCGACGACCTCGAGCGCGGCGCGCTCGCCGCCGCCCGCCCGGGCGCGGAGCTCGTCCGCCGCACCACCGCTGCGGCCGTGCCCGCCGGCGACGGCCGCCTGTGGCTGTCGGCCGACTGGGAGGAGCCCGCGGTGTGGATGCCCCCGCTCGGCGCCTACCTGGAGACCGCGCCCACCGACGGCTCCACCTGCCTGTGCCTGGACGTCACCGCGCCCGGCACCGACGTCGACTTCGTCGCCTCGCTCGTCATCGAGGCGTGCGGCGCGATCATGGGCGACGCCACGTTCGGCGACATCGCGCTGGTGACCGACCCGGCGGAGCGCGCCGGCGCGGCCGCCGTGTCCACCCCCGGCGACGTGATCGCCGCGCTGTGCGCGCCGATCTCCTGATCGGCGGCACGCTCGGCGGCTGGGCCCTCGAGCGCGCGCTGCCCGAGACCGTCGCCCAGGTCGTCACCGACGACGCGGAGCTCGCGGCGCAGGCCGAGGCGCTCGGCCACGCGGTGCACACGAGCCACGACTACGAGCCGTCGGCGCGCGGGCTGTCCGTGCACTACCAGCGGATCGTCCCCGCGGCCCTGATCGACCGCTACGAGGGCATCTGGAACCTGCACCCCGGCCTGCTCCCGTGGGGCCGCGGCTTCTATCCGGTCTTCTGGGCCATGTGGGAGGGGACGCCCGCCGGCGCCACCCTGCACGAGCTCGTCCCGGCGCTCGACGCCGGCCCGATCGTCGAGGGCCGCGAGGTCGAGATCCACGGAGACGACACCGGCGGCTCGCTGCACGCCCGCGTCCAGGACGCCGAGCGCGACCTCTTCGACGCCTGGTGGCCGCGCATCGTGGCCGGCGACCCGCTGCCGTCCACCCCCCAGCCGACGGATCACGGCACCTCCCACGCGAAGGCGGAGTTCTTCGCGCTCAAGGAGGAGGGCTGGCGCGACCTGCCCGCCGACCGCGCCGACGTCCTCGAGCGCTGCCTGACGTTCCCCGGCTACGCCGGGCTCAACCGAGGCTGACGCCGCCCGGCGGGAGCCGGATCTCGAGCAGCTCGCGGGCCGACGTGTTCAGCACGTCGCCGGCCTCCAGCTCCGCCTGCCGGTCCGGGTCGCCCGGGTCGCGGCCCTCCATGCTCGTGCCCTCCTTGAAGTGCACGACGACGGGCACCGGGATGTGCGCGACGCCCGCGCCGGTCTCGGCGATCCGCCGCCACATGTTCCAGTCGGTCGGCTCGCCGAGCAGCCACGAGTGCGGGTCGTAGCGCATGTGCAGCAGGCGCCGCGAGTACAGGACGGACGCGTGGATGATGTTCGCGTAGCGCAGCGGCGCGGAGCCGATCATGCCCCACGTCCCGTTGTTGAACTCGCACACGCCGACGCCGAACGCGAAGTCCGCCGACGCGGAGGTCAGGGCGCCGAGCAGGACCTGGATGTGGTCGGTCGTGAAGGCGTCGTCGTGGTCGAGCGGAGCGATGAACCGGCCCTTCGCCTCGCCGAGCATCAGGTTGAACGGGTAGCTGCCGGCGGTCTGCCAGAACGCGTAGGGGCGCTGCGGGTACACGGAGCGCTCCGGCAGCTCCATGTAGCGCACGCGCGAGTCCTCGACCTTCGCGACCGCCTCGCGGGCGTGCGGCTGCGGGCCGTCGCTGCAGACCAGCACCTCGACCTCGCCGTGCGTCCCGTTCAGCGCGGACGGGATCGCGCGCTCGACCAGCAGGTCGGCGTCGCCGTACGTCGCGATCCGCACGGTGACGAGCGGGGAGCCGTCGGTGGCCTCCGGCGGCGTGGTCTCGAACAGGGCCTTGTCGGCCGCCCCCTGGTAGCGGTCGACCAGCTGCTTGGCGTGGCGGGCGTAGGCGACCACGTCGGCCGGGCCCGCCGGGCGCGGGGCGGGCGGGAGCCCCAGCCGCTCGACCAGCTCGGCGGCGCTGCTCACCGGCTCCGCGGCCGACGCGAGGTCGACGGGGTCCTCGACGAGCAGGATCTCGGCGAACGGGCGACCGCCCGAGAGCTTCTCGCACGCGTCGCCGACGATGATCTGCACCGCCTCGGCGGGCAGGTCGGGCTCGCGCGCGTCGAGCGCCAGGCAGGTGTCCCCGAGCGGGTCGGCGCCGTTGATGTACGCGCTCAGCGCCGGCAGCCATTCGAGCGGCCGGCGCCAGGCCGGATGCAGCGAGACGACGGTGCTCGCGGACGTGTCGAGCTCGCTCACCGGCGGTACTGTAGCCCCGCCTCGGGGGCTCAGGCGGCGCGGCGCTCGGAGCCCAGCGAGGCGGCGTGCTGCAGCACCGGGACCCAGGCCTGGGCGGCCGGGACCACGGAGCGGTTCGCGACCACGTGCTCCTGGGCGGCGGCGGCCGACGTTCCTGCGCAGCTCGTGATCGTCGATCAGGCGGAACAGGGCCTTCTCGGCCTCCTGCTGCGTCTCGGCGTGGAAGCCGGTGACGCCGTGCTCGATCTCGGGATAGGTGAAGGGGTCCGCGATGGTCGGGACGCCGATCGCCGAGGCCTCGAGCCAGCGCAGGTCGCTCTTGCCCTTGAAGAAGTCGTTCTTGCCGGCGGGGGCGAGCGCGACGTCGAAGTGGGTCATCGCCGCGGGGTAGATGTCCATCGGCAGGAACGGGACGGCGAGCGCCCGTTCGGGGCCGAACTTGCTCGGCGAACGCGTTCGCGAACGGCTCGCCGATGCTCACGAAGCGGGTCTTCGGCCGCGTCTCCATGACGGCGGCGACGACCTGCATCCACGGGCGCGCGGCGGCCAGGTGGCCCGAGCCGCCGGCCCAGCCGATGTTGACCCACTCGCCGCGGTCGGGGCGGGTGTAGGCGTAGCGGCGCAGGTCGATGCCGTTGCGGCAGACGTACGTGTTCGGGTTCAGCGCGCGGTACTTGTCGGCGAGCCACTGCGTCGAGCAGATGATCCCGTCGGTGGCGCGCATGCAGAGCTCGAACTGCTGCACGGCCTCCTTGCGTGAAGTCCTTGGCGAAGACGTGGCCCTCGAGCTTGCGGACGCCGTGGAGCCAGTCGTCGATCTCGTAGAGGACCGTGATGCCCTGGTCCTGCCAGGCGCGGATCTGCGCGAGCCACTGCGGCCCGGCCGCGAGCTGGACGATCACGACCTCGTAGCCGGAGACGTCGAGCGCGGCCCTGCGGGCGCGTGCCGGTGATGACGCTTGAGGTCCGGGCGCGACGCCGGCGGCGCCGACCCAGTCGAGGCCGAGCGCGGTGGCGGGCAGCGCGCAGCGGTACCAGTTCGAGGCCGCTGGACTCGAGGCCGACGAACAGGGTCTTGGGGATCTGCGTGCTCATATGATCGGCGGCACCCACTGCCGGAGGTCGGTGCCGTGCCACGCCACGTCGAACGGGGCGGACGCGACCTTGTCGGGCCACGCGACCGGCTCGCCGGTGTAGACGGCGACGGCTGCGGGCTCGAAGACGCAGTCCAGCCCGGCGGCGTAGGCGCGCAGGCAGAGGTCGATGGAGTCCAGCGGAGCGGGCATCTTCGGGTTCAGGAAGCCGGCGGAGGCGAGCGTCTCCAGGCGGATCAGCTCGACGCCGCCGCCGACGGGGCAGCGGTACGGGAGCAGCGCCTCGGGCATCTCGGCGGGCGCCCACTCGAGGCGGGCGTGCCAGTTGCGCGTGAGGCGCGAGAAGAGGTAGCCGGCGCGGTGGATCGTGCCGTTGGGCTTGACCAGGCGGGCGCCGACGATGCCGATCCGCGCCGGCCGTCGGCGGCGCGGGCCTGCAGCGTGGGGAGCCACGGGCCGAGCGAGAACTCGACGCCGGGATCGACGAGCACCGCGTCGGCGCCGTACTCGAGGGCGAGCGGCGAGGCCGCAGGTTGGCGGCCTCGGCGCGCGAGGAGGCGCCGGTGTCCTGGAAGCCCGCGTCGAGCTCGTCGGCGAGGACCTTGGCCTGCGCGACGAGCGAGGGGTCGGACTTCTCGCAGGTGAAGAGGGCGATGGGGGCGCCGCCGGCGGTGGACCACAGCGACACGAGGCAGCGCGCGAGGCGCTCGAGCTCCTCGGGCTTGCGCAGCGTGGCGGGAACGACGCACACGGTCGGGCGTGAAGGGACGGACATCACGACCCGGTGATCGGCCGCGCCGCGACAGGTCTTTAACGCAAACGGGCGGGCCTAAGCCCGCCCGTTGGCGATCCGTCCCTCGGTGGGGTTATGTATGTGGCTCGCGAGAGCCTTATGTGAGCCGGGTCAGAGAGAAAGGGACCCGGCTATCCCGGCCCCGCGAGGGGGCCGGGAAGCTGTGGGAGAGTGACCTGCTGCTACTGGAGCAGCGACAGGACGCTCTGCGGGGCCTGGTTGGCCTGCGCCAGCATGCTGGTGCCGGCCTGCTGCAGGATCTGGAGCTTCGTGAAGTTGACCATCTCAGAGGCCATGTCCACGTCGCGGATCCGGCTCTCGGACGCCACCAGGTTCTCCTGGTAGGTCGCGAGGTTCGCCAGGCGGTGCTCCATGCGGTTCTGCACGGCGCCGAACTCGGACCGGGCGCTCGACACGTTGTCGATAGCCCCATCGATCTCAGCGAGATCGAGGTTGTCGAACGCCGTCTTGGCGGCGGCCGCAGCGTTGTCCGACTTGCCGGTGACGAGACCGCCACCGTCGATCGTCAGCGAGTAGGCAACCGACAGGACGTCGTTGACGCCCGTCGCCGCGGAACCGGCGGACGAAGCCGACGAAGCCGTGGAGGCCTGCGAGGCAGCCGAGGGGACAGCCGGCGGGCCGGCAGCGGAGGCCTGGGAGGCCTGCGAAGCCTGCGACGCCTGCGACGCCTGCGACGCCACCGAAGCGGTGCCGACGAGCTGCACAGCCGTGGTGGTGATGGTCTCGCCGTCGTTCGCGCCCACCTGGAAGGTGTAGCCCGTGCCCGAGGTGAACAGCTTGTTGCCGTTGAACTCGGTCTTGTCGGCGATCTCGTAGATCTCCTTGGCCAGCTGGCTGACCTCGGACACGACGGCATCCTTGTCGGAAGCGTCGAGCGTGCCGCTGTTGTACTGCACCTTCAGGTCACGCACGCGCTGCAGCATCGAGTGCACCTCGTTGAGGGCACCTTCCGCGGTCTGGACGAGCGAGACGCCGTCCTGAGCGTTGCGCTGCGCCTGGGCGAGGCCACCGATCTGGCTGCGCATCTTCTCAGAGATGGCAAGGCCGGCGGCGTCGTCGGCGGCGCGGTTGATGCGATAGCCGCTCGACAGCTTCTCCATGGTCTTGGCAGCCTTGGCGGCCGTGCCGGAAAGCTGGCGGTGAGCGTTGAACGCCTCAACGTTGTTCTGGATACGAAGGCCCATGATCATCTCTCCTTGATGATTGGTTTGTTTGGACCGGAGCGACTCCTTGTCACTCCTTCCTGCAAACGGGTTGATCGGCGCGAGCGATCAGGACTTGAGGAAACTTTTCCTCTTATCCGCGAACGTCGAGCACGGAGCCCTGCCGAGGGGCCTCTGAGCCCTCCGGATCCGGCTTCCCAGCGCGCTTTGCGCGCTTGCGGCGCTCCTCCTCGCGGCGGCGGCGCTCGGCCTCACGCTCGACGGGGGTGAGCAGCAGCGGGGCGCTCACGGGCTGGGTGCCCGTACGGGGTCCGACCGGCTCGATGCGCTGCGTCACGCAGCGGCCTCGCCGCGCGCCAGTTCATGGCGCCGACGGGCGGCTTCGAGGCGACGGTCGTGCATGGCCCGCAGCTCGGCGAGCATCAGCTGGCGCCAGACGGTCACGGAGACCGCCCAGGCGACGAGGTGCAACGCGACGCCGGCCATCAGGGCCCTGGCGGTCGCGTCGAAGGCCGGGACGCCGGCCTGCAGGGAGAGGAAGAGGGTGAGCGCGAAGCCGACCAGCCCGCCGAGCGCGCGCATCCGCTGCACGGAGCGCCTGGCGCGGGGGTGGGAGCCGATCGTGATCACGTTGGGATCCGCCGCGGCGCCCTTCTTGTCCTTCTTGGCCTTCTTGGCCTTCTTGTCGGGCTCGTCGCTCACAGGCCCCTCGAGATCCGCAGGGCGGCACGCTCGCGCTCGCGCACGAACTTCATCAGCCGCTCGGAGTCGTCACGGGCGAGATCCTCGAAGCGCAGGCCCTTCTGCTCGTGCCCGACTTCGCGGATGACGCGCGCGAGCGCCTTGATGGGCGGCTCGTCGGGATCGATGACGATCTCGAGCCGCACGTCGAGGCCCAGCGGCATGTGCCACGTGTCCTTGATCAGGATCCCGCCGCCGCTGATGTTCAGCGAGCTGGTCGGGCCCTCGGTCTTGATGCTGTCGCCGAGCGCCTTGACGCGGACGGGGACGGTCGCCCCCACGCGCGCCCACTCGCGGCGCTGGATCCGCTCGGCCTCGCCGGTGACGGCGATCTCGAGCAGCTCGGGCCGCGGGTGCAGGATCAGCGTGCCGGTGAAGCGCTGGATGCCGCGCTCGGTCGTGCTCTCGACCGACACCTCGGTGCCGCCCAGGCGCTTGACGCGCGGGTCCGCGACGGCGAGCGTCACGAGCAGCTTGTCGGCCTCGGAGGCCTCGACCGTGGCCGGCAGCGTCCCGATGTACATCAGGCGCACATCGACCTTGCGGCCGGACGGGAGGGACGGGGGAGCGGACACGGCCATGGCGAGCCTAATTCAGATCAGGGGAGCAGACGCTGGGCGATGTCGGCGGCGTCGGCGGGCTCGACGGCGTCGCGGGAGCAGATGTACGACAGCGGCTTGCGCGTGGTCATCGCCAGCTCGACCGGCGCGCCCGGGCGGGCGGTCTGGTCGGCGTGGGTCAGCGCGACGTTGGTGATGCCCAGCGGGGACAGCGCGCCGGCGAGCTCGTCGGCGGCCGCGGCGCTGAGGGTCGCCGGCAGCGTCAGGTGGATCTCGTCGACGCCGAGCGCCTGCAGGTCGGCCGCCAGGGCGGCGACGCCGGCACGGTCGCCGGGACCGGCGGCAGGGGTGTCGACCAGCGTCACGAGCGCCTCGCGGCGCGCGAGGCGGCGCTCGGCCTGGGCCGCGTCGGAGGCGGCGATGACGCTGACGCCGTGCGGCTCGAGCTCGGCGGCGAGGTCGCAGCCGCCGTCGGTGGAGCGCAGCGAGACCACGACGACCTCGGCGTCCGCCTGGGCGTAGGCCTTGGCGAGCGCGGCGACGGCCGCGGACTTGCCGGCGCCGCCGGCGCCGACGAAGGCGATGCGGCGCGAGCCGGGGCCGATGTCGGAGAGCACGGGGAGGCGGCGCGCGAGCGTGGCGCGTACGAGCTTCTTGACTTGGCGCGTTCCCGCGAACGGGAGCGCGTGCGAGACGGTCTCGCCGACGATGTCGGCGGCCAGCGCGGGGCTGATCCCGGCGGCCGACGAGCTTCGACTCCAGCGCCGCGGCGGCGGCGGGAGCCTCGGGCGCGCGGGCGGGAACCACGGCAGCCTCGACGGGGGCGGGCGCCTCGACGACGGGCTCGAGCAGCGACTCGGCGGCCGCGGCGGCGGCCGGCGGGAGCTCGGCGGGCTTGTAGGCCGGCTGCGGGCCGTAGAGGCCGGCGGGCGCGGGGGTGACGGGAGCGGCGGGCGCCTCGTCTTCGATCTCGCGGGCGGCGGCCTTCAGCACGCCGTCGGCGGCGCTGGCGAGCGCGTCGGAGAACGGGGCGGCCTGCTGCACGAGCGCCTGGATGCCCGGCGTGGCCAGGCCCTCGGCGGTCGCGCGGTCGGTGCGCAGCTCCAGCGCCTGCTCGTCCGGGAGCGACGTCCGTGCGTCGACCTCCACGTAGGAGCGCTGGAAGAAGCCGGCCACGCCGCCCGCGAGGCCCTCGCGGCGGCGGATCACGATGGCGTCGGGGCCGAGCTCGGCGCGCACCTGCGGGAGCACGTCGTCGAGGCTGCGGCCGCGGAAGGTCTTGGTATCAGCAGTCGTATCCATGTCCAGTCAGTTCTTCGGCACTAAGCCACGCCGACTGGAGTGCCAGACCCCTGCCCAAGCACCGCGAGTGTCTCAACTCCGACACCGGGGGCGATCTCGTTGTACGAGCACACCGCCATCTGGGGCAGCCGCTGCTCGCACAGGCGGCGCAGGTGACGGCGCACGCGGGCCGAGCAGAGCAGCACCGGGCGGCCGCCGCGGACGAGCGCCTGGTCGACCTGCTCGGCGCACGCGTCGACGAGCCCGGACGCCCGCATGGGGTCCATGGCGAGGAACTCGCCGTCGGCGGTCTGGACGAGCGCCTCGGCCAGCTCCTGCTCGAGACCGGGGTCCAGCGCGATCGCGCGCAGCATCCCCTCGCCGTCGAGGTACGGGGACACGATCGCGCGGCCGAGCGCCTGCCGGGCGTACTCGGCGAGCATCGCCGGGTCGCGGGTGAGGCGGGCCTTGTCGCCGATCGCCTCGATGACGGCGCCGAGGTCGCGGATCGAGACGCCCTCGCGCAGCAGCGACTGCAGCACGCGCTGGACCTCGCCGAGCGACAGCACGTCCGGGACGACCTCGTCGACCACGGCCGCGTTGACCTCCTTGAGCTGGTCGAGCAGGTGGCGGGTCTCCTGGCGGGTGAGCAGGTCGGACGCGTGGGCGCGGATCGTCTCGGTGAGGTGGGTGACCACGACGGACTCGGCGTCGACCACGGTCCAGCCGAGCGCCTCGGCCTCGGCGCGGCCCGTGTCCGGGATCCACACCGCGGGCAGGCCGAAGGCCGGCTCGGTGGTCGGGATGCCGGCGAGCTGGCCGACGGCGTCGCCCGGATCCATCGCGAGCTGGTGGCCGGCCATGACGCCGCCGCGGGCGACCTCGCTGCCGCGCACGCGCATCACGTACTCGTGCGAGTCCAGCGCCGACGTCGTCGCGGATGCGCACGGGCGGGATGACCATGCCCAGCTCGGAGGCGATCTGGCGGCGGATCGTCTTGACGCGCGCCAGCAGCGTGCCGCCGGAGCCCTCGTCGACGAGCGGGACCAGCGCGAAGCCGATCGCCAGCTCGAGCGGGTCGAGCGCCAGGGCGTCGAGCGCGGCGTCGCGCGGCGCGGCGGGCTCGCCCTGGGGCAGCGCCTTGGCCTCGGCGTCGTCGATCGCCTCCTGCTCGGCCCGGTTGGGCACGTTGCGCAGCGACCAGCCGACGGCGAAGAACAGGCCGCCGATGACGAGGAAGGGGAGCTTGGGCAGCCCCGGCACGAGCGCGAACGCGCAGATGACCGTGCCGGCCACGAGCGGGGCCTTGCGCTGGTCGAGGATCTGGTCGGCGACGTCGGAGCCGAGGTCCTTCTCCGACGCCGAGCGGGTGACGAGGATGCCGGTGGCGACCGAGATCAGCAGCGCGGGGATCTGCGCGACGAGGCCGTCGCCGACCGACAGCAGCGAGAACTTGTGGGCGGCCTCGCCGAACGGGAGGCCCTGCTGCATCACGCCGATGATGATGCCGCCGACGAGGTTGATCATCGTGATCAGGATGCCGGCCATCGCGTCGCCCTTGACGAACTTCGAGGCACCGTCCATCGCGCCGTAGAAGTCGGCCTCCTGGGAGATCTCCGCGCGGCGCTTGCGCGCCTGCTCGTCGGTGATCTGGCCCGTGTTGAGGTCGGCGTCGATCGCCATCTGCTTGCCGGGCATGGCGTCGAGGGTGAAGCGGGCGCCCACCTCGGCCACGCGGCCGGCGCCGTTCGTGATGACCACGAACTGGATGACGATGAGGATCAGGAAGATGATCAGGCCGACGACCACGTTGCCGCCGACGACGAAGTTGCCGAACGCGGTGACCACGTGGCCGGCGTCGCCGTGGAGCAGGATCAGGCGGGTGACCGAGATGTTGATCGCCAGCCGGAACAGCGTGGTGAGCAGCAGGAGGCTCGGGAAGGCCGAGAAGTCCAGCGCGCGCGGCACGTAGAGCGTCGCCACGACGATCATCAGCGCCGCCGAGATGTTCAGCGTGATCGCGAGATCGAGCAGGAACGCCGGCAGCGGGATGATCATCATCGCCACGACGAGGACGATCGCGCCGGCGGCGATCAGGTCGGAGTGCTTTCCGGCCTGCTTCAGGAATGCGGTCATGCGCGGCCCTCCTGGACCCTGCGACGCGGTACACGTAGGCCAGCAGCTGGGCGACGGCCTGGAAGAGCTCCTCGGGGATCATGCGGTCGACCTCGACGCTGGCGTACAGCGCGCGGGCGAGCGGCGGGTCGGGGACGACCGCGACGCCGCGCTCCTTGGCGAGCTCGCGGATGCGGAGCGCCAGGATGTCCTGCCCCTTGGCCACGACGACCGGGGCGGGCTTGTCGGAGTCGTAGCGGAGCGCGACCGAGAAGTGGGTGGGGTTGGTGACGATCACGTCCGCGGTCGGGACCGCGTCCATCATGCGGGCGCGGGAGAGCTCCATGCCGCGGCGGCGCTGGTTGTTCTTGACCTCCGGCGGCAGCTCCTGCTGCTTGTGCTCGTCCTTGACCTCCTGCTTGTCCATCCGGTTCTGCTTGGCGAAGCGCCAGCGCTGGTAGACGGTGTCGGCGGCGGCGATGACGAGGTAGGCGAAGGCCGCGCGCTGGGCGATCGAGAGCACCTCCTTGGCGAGGTGGGGCAGCAGCTCGGCCGGGGGCATGCCCAGCAGCGCGCCGTACTCCTGGAGCCTCGGCAGGACGGCCAGCGCGACGATTCCGCCGACGGCGGAGACCTTGGCGACCGACTTGATCGTCTCGGCGATCATGTTCGGGCCGAAGATGTTCTTCGCGCCCGTGATCGGGTTGAGCTTCTTGGGGTCGGGCTTGATGCCGCCCGGCATCGGCTTGATGCCGACCTGGACGACGTTGATGGCCACGCCGGTGAGCACGCAGACGAGCGCGATCGGGGCCGCGGCGAGGCCGACGTGCATCCCGATCTCGGCGAACAGGCGGCCGATGCCCTTGCTCTCGACGATCTCGGGCGAGGCGGCGAGGTCGAGGACGACGACCATCGCCTCCTCCATCCGGTGCAGCATCCCGGGGCCGAAGGCGGACAGCGCGAGCAGCGAGGCCATCAGCACGACGGCGCCGTTGAGGTCCATCGAGCGCGCGATCTGGCCCTTCTTGCGCGCCTCCTCGAGCTTCTTGGGTGTTGCCTTCTCTGTCTTCTCGCCCGCCATCAGCCGCTCACCTTCAGGGCGTGCAGGGCGGAGCCGACGGAGCGCTGGAGCTCGTCGTCGAGCCAGCCGGCGAGGAACGGGAGCGAGACGCCGATCAGCAGCAGGCCGACCGTGACCTTGGCCGGGAAGCCGACGGCGAAGACGTTGAGCTGCGGGACGACGCGCGACACGACGCCGAACGCGGCGTCGGTGAGGACGATCGCGAGCAGCACCGGCGCGCACACCTGCAGCGCGGCGCCGAAGATGCCGCTGAACGCGATCTGGGCGCCCTCGACGAGCGAGCCGATCTCGGGCGCCTCCAGCAGCGGGACGGCGTCGTAGGTGCGGGCGAGGCCCTGGATGACCCAGGCGTCGCCGCCGATGGCGACGAAGATCGCCACGCCGACCAGCCCGTAGAGCTGGTTGAGCGCGCCGCCGGGGTTGCCGGAGATCGGGTCGACGATCGCGCCGAACGAGAAGCCGATGAAGGTGTCGAGGAAGTTGCCGGCCACGCTGATGGCGGCGAAGAACGCGCCGAGCGAGAAGGCGAAGGCGGTGCCGACCAGGATCTCCTTGAGCAGCAGGCCGGCGATCCCGATCACGTCGGTCGGCAGGTCGCCGGCGCCGGCGCCGGCGTGGGCGGCGACCGGGGAGATGCCGATCGCGAGCGCCACGGCGGCGATGCCGCGGGCGCGGGCGGGCATCATCTTGCTCGAGAACAGCGGCGCGAGGATGAACAGCGGCGAGATCCGCCCGAGCACCAGGAAGAACGTGAGGACCTGCTGCTCCCCGAACTGCGCGATCAGCTGGTCGGCGCTCACGTGCCCACCAGCGTCGGGATCGAGCTGTAGAGCTCGATCGTCCAGTTGACGACCTGGCCGAGCATCCACGGGCCGGCGACGACGATCACGAGGACCAGGCCGAGCACCTTGGGGATGAAGGAGAGCGTCTGCTCCTGGATCTGCGTGACGGCCTGGAAGACCGAGATCACGAGGCCGATGAGCAGCCCGACGAGCAGGATCGGCAGGGAGATCTTGAGGCCGACCTCCATGGTCTGCGTCACGAGCGAGACGACGGTGTCCTGGTTCATCAGTGGAAGCTCTCCACGAGCGACTGGGTGATGAGGTTCCACCCGTCGACCAGGACGAACAGCAGGATCTTGAACGGCAGCGAGATGAAGACGGGCGGCAGCATCACCATGCCCATGCTCATCAAGGTGGCCGAGACCACGAGGTCGATGACCAGGAACGGCAGGAAGATCAGGAACCCGATCTGGAACGCCGTCTTGAGCTCGGAGATGATGAAGGCGGGGATCAGGACGTAGGTCTTGATGTCCGCGCGGGTCTTGGGCTTCTCGACCTTGGCGAGCTTCGCGAACAGCGCGATGTCCTTCGTGCGCGTCTGGTCGAACATGAACTCGCGGACCGGGCCCTCGGCGCGCTTGAGCGCGGTCTCCTGGGTGATCTTGTTGGCCCGCAGCGGCTTGATCGCGTCCTTGTTGATCTCGTTGAACGTCGGCGCCATCACGAAGATCGTCAGGAACAGCGCGATGCCGACCAGCACCTGGTTGGGCGGCGCGGTCGGGGTGCCGAGGCCGGAGCGGATGAAGCCGAGGACGATGAGGATGCGGGTGAAGCCGGTGACGCAGAACAGCAGCGCGGGGACCAGCGAGATGCCGCCGATCAGCAGCAGCAGCTGGATCGCGTTCGAGCCGTCGGCCTTCACCGGATCACCGTCTTGGAGCGCAGGTCGGCGAGCGAGCGGCGCATCGCCTCGCGGACGTTGGGCTTGATGGCCGGCTTGACCATCTTCTTCGGCTCGGGAGCGTCGGCCGCGGCCGGCGCCGTCGTCGTCGACGAGCAGGCCCAGCGCGCGGGCCTCGTGCTCGCCGTAGGTGCGGATCGGGGTGACGCCGTGCTCGCCGACGCCGACCAGCACGACCTCGCCGCCGGCGCGCACCAGGTGCAGCGCGCGGTTGGGGCCGAGCGGGAGCGTGGCCAGCGGCGCGAGGCCGGAGCCGGAGTGGCGCTCCTCCTTGGAGCTCTTGACCTGCTTGAGCACCCAGGAGAGGCCGTAGATGACGGCGATCACGATCGCCAGGCCGACGATCGTGCGGACGAGGCCACCGCCGCCGGACGGAGCCGGACTGCTGCGCGGCGGCCTTCGTGGTGTCGAGGTTCAGCGGGGTCGACTCACCGTCCGCCGCGAAGGCGGCGGGAGCGAGCAGCAGGCAGCCGAGAACGGCAGCCCCTGCTGATGTTATGGCAGCAGAAAGCCTCATCACCGAAGGACGACTCTGGATAGGAGTCGACCTTCCTATTCGGCCTCGCTCAGTCGGACCTTGAGCGCTCGAACCGGAGCTCGTTGACCACCGCGCCGGCCAGCAGGATGATCGCCAGGGCGTAGAACCACACCAGCGCGATCAGGACGAACACGGCGCTCGTGCCGATCCGCAACGTGCTCACGTTGTCCAGGTAGAGCGGAAAGCCGAGGTCGACGATGCCCATCGCGATCGTCGCCCCGAGCGCCCCGGGCCACACCGCGCGCCACGGCATCTTCGCCTTGGGCACCAGCCGGTAGATCGCGCACAGGGTCACGAACATGACGAGCACGCCGAGCACGAGCGTGGCGCCGTAGACCAGCCCCTTGACGTCCGATAGACCGAGCGGCAGGTCCTCGGCCCCCGAGGTGAGCAGCGCCTGGATGGTCGGGACCGCCACCGTGGCGACCACGAACAGCATCACGAACGCGAACATCTGCAGCGCGAACAGCTTCTGCTGCACCCACGTCCGGCACTCGCAGTGGTAGATGCGGCAGAACGCGGTGTCGAGCGCGCCCCAGAACGCCGCGCCGAACCAGACCGAGGCCACCAGCGCGACGATGCCGACCGTGGTGGAGGTCTGCTGGAGGCGGCGGACGCCCTCGGAGAGGGTCGTCTCGGCGGCGCTCGGGAAGAGCCGCTTGAGGTCCTCGAGCACCGAGACCTGCAGCTCCTCCGAGCGCAGCACCCGGCCCGCCACGAACAGCGCCACCAGCGCGAACGGGAAGACGGAGAGCAGCAGGTTGTAGGCGACCATCCCGGACATGCCGGTCAGGTTGTCCTCGTACGCCTTGCGCCAGAAGGTGACGACGGCGCCGGAGAGGCGTCTGATCACCCCGGGAACTATGCCCGGGGTGACCGGTGACTAGGCGGCCGGGACCGGCGAGCCCGCGGGAGCGGGCGCGGCGGCGGCCTCGCCGTCGTGCGCCGCGGCGGCGCCGCCGGCCAGGACCTCGGTCACGCGCAGGCCGAACTCCTCGTCGAGCACGACGACCTCGCCGCGGGCGATCGGCTTGCCGTTGACCAGCAGGTCGACGGGCTCGCCGGCCAGGCGGTCGAGCGTCACGATCGACCCGGGGCCGAGCGCGAGCGTCTCGCGGATGGTCATCCGCGTGCGCCCGATCTCGACGGCCAGCTCGACCGGGACGTCGTAGAGCCGCTCGAGCTCCGCGTTGGCGGGCTCGACCGGCGCGGCGGCCGTGGTGGTCTCGAACGGGACGTAATCGACGGGATCGGGCATCGGTATCTCTCGCTTACTGGACGGTGACGTCCGGGAAGAGGACTTCGGTCACGTGGACGTCGGTGTGCTTGTGGATCGCCTCGAGGATGTGCTTCTTGATCTTCTCGCGGCCCGCGCGGTTCACGACCTCCTTGTCGGAGGAGTCGGTGAGCTCGTCGGTGACGATGTCGCGGATGACGGCCTCCTGGGGCTCCGCGCCGTAGCCCTCGGGCGGCGTCGCGGCACCGTGGCCGCCGGCGGCGACCGGCAGGTGCGGCATCACGAGCGCGACCGACAGCTTCGCGTAGCGGCCGCCCTCGAGGTTGACGAGGAACTCCTTCTGGCAGGAGGTAGATCTCGCCTTCGACCTTGGGCTTCGGAGCCTTTTCCTTGGGCTTGGCCAGGACGGTCTTGTAAGCCCCGCCGGCGCCCACCAGGGCCACCACGAGGATGATGATCAGCTTCTTTTTCATAGTGTCGCCTCCATGCGACTCTTACGCTCCATGCAGCCGGGCGAGGATGATCTCGACCCGGCGGTTCCGCGCCCGTCCCGCGGAAGACTCGTTGCTTGTGACGGGTTCCGTAGAGGCGTAGCCGCCGAGCGACGTGCGCCTCGGCTCCACGCCCGCCCCGATCAGCCGCTGTACGACGGCCGCAGCGCGGGCGCCTGACAGCTGCCAGTTGGACGGGTACTGGGAAGTTCGGATGGGCCGGTCGTCGGTGTGGCCCTCGACCTGCACGGGGTGCTCGCCCTCGGCGGCCACGATCCCGCCGATCGCGTCGAGCGCCTTGAACGCGGCCGGGTTGATGACGGCGCTGCCCGAGTCGAAGACGCAGCCGGTCGGTGAGCAGCCGGACCTTGAGCCCGCGGCGCTCGACGACGGTGGAGACCTTCGACTCCAGGCCGGCGTCCTTGACGAGCTTGTCGATCCGCTTCTTGAGGTCCTGGAAGGCCTGCTCCTCCTTCGCGGCGACCTGCGCGGCGCGCTTGGCGGCGTCGGAGGCCTCGTCCTGGGTGACGGTGCCCTTCATCCGCGCGGCGACGGCCTCGGCGGGCGAGATCGCGGCCACGGGCTCGGTCGGCGAGGCCTTCTCGGCCTGCGACTCGTTGCCGCGGTCCATCATCGCCTTGCCGCCGCTGAGCACGGGGCCGGAGAACGCCTCCTGCAGCGACTTCGTGAGCTCCTTGACCTTGCTCACGTTCGTCGAGGAGATCGCGAACAGCACCACGAACACCGCGAACAGCAGCGTCATCATGTCGTAGCCCGAGACGAGCCAGCGCTCGTGGTTCTCGTGCTCCTCGTGATGGTGCTTCTTATGCCGCCGCGCAGCGCTCATGGGTCACCTCAGGCCGCCTGCTTCTGGGCTGCCGACTCCGCGGCCTGCTGCTCCTCGGAGGGGCGGTCGGCCGGCGGGACGTAGGCCATCAGCTTCTCGGCGACGACGCGGGGGTTGTCGCCCGCCTGGATGGCGAGGATCGCCCTCGAGCGTCATCTCGCGGAAGTGCAGCTCCGCCTCGGAGAGCTCCTTGAGGCGGTTGGCCATCGGGAGGAAGACGACGTTGGCCGAGCCGACGCCCATCAGCGTCGCGAGGAACGCGGCCGCGATCAGCGGGCCCAGCGTGCTCGGCTGGTTCAGGTTGTTCATGACGTTCACCAGCCCGAAGACGGTGCCGATGATGCCCATGGTCGGCGCGAGCGCGCCGGCCTGCATGAAGGGGTTGCGGTTGGCCGCGTGGCGCTTGCGCATCGCCTCGTTCTCGGCGTCGAGGACGGCCGCCACGAGGTCGGGGTCGGTGCCGTCGACGACGAGCTGGATGCCCTTCTTGGTGAACGGGTCGTCGATGCTGTTGACCGCCTCGTCGAGCGCGAGCAGGCCGTCGCGGCGGGCCTGCTCGGCGAAGCCGACGAGCTCCTTGACCCGGCCCGGGCAGGTCGAGGTCGTCGGGCATGATCGCCTTGTTGTAGAGCTCGGGAGCCGGATGTGGGCCTCGAGGCCGCACGCCGCGATCGTGGCGCCGAGCGTGCCGATGAGCACGATCGAGGATCGCGGGGATGTTGAGGACGACCATGACGTTGGTCCCCTCCATCGTCGCCCCGACGGCGATGCCGACGAGCGAGATGACGATGCCGATGGCGGTGCCGAACTTCATGAGTGGGGACCTCGCGGAGGAATCTCGGACTCGGCGCGCGCGGCCTCGGCGTTGAGCGAGGGGACCGCGCCGTCGCCGGCGGTGGCGCGCACGAGCTTCAGACCCATCGTGTTGCGGCGCGGCGGGCGCGCCATCGCGTCGAGGATCGAGGCGCGCCACAGGCGCACGGCCTGGGCGACCTCGTCAGGGCGTCTCGGTGACGACCAGGCGGGAGCCGGTCGTGAGCGTGACGACCGTGTCCGGGTGCGCCTCGATCGAGATGATGAGGTCCGGGTTCAGGTGGAACGGCTGAGGGTCGCGGGCGAGTTTGTGCAGACGGATCATCGCTTCCTGGTGATCGGCCGCGTCGGCTGTGCCCTTGAACGCGAAAGCGCCGCGGGCGACGTCAACGTCTTGATCGGGTGTTTCGCCCTCCGGTTGCCGGGGACCCCCGGCCGGGGCTTCCGGAGGTCGACGGTGTCCCCGTCGACTCGTGCGACGTTACTAGCGCTTCAGGTTGACCAGGTCCTGCAGCATCTCGTCCGACGGTGCGAGATGACGCGGGAGTTGGCCTGGAAGCCGCGCTGGGCGGTGATCATGTTCGTGAACGTCTGGGCGAGGTCCACGTTGGACATCTCCAGCGAGCCCGGCGTGGTGAAGCCGGCGCCGGGGCCAGGGGTCGAGACGTTCGGGTCGCCCGAGTTGGCGGTCTGCAGCCAGCGGTTGGAGCCGCTGCGCTCGAGGCCGGCCGCGTTGGCGAACGTGGCCAGCGTCAGGAAGCCGGCCGACTGCGCGGGTGCCGGCGGTGTCGACGTAGGACACCTCGCCGTTCTGGGCGATGGCGATGTTGCTCGCGTCGTCCGGGATCTGGATCAGCGAGGCGGTGCCGCCCGCGTCCTGGCCCTGGACGTAGTAGCCGTCCTGCGTGAGCAGGTAGCCGTCGGAGTTGGTGGTGAAGTTGCCGGCGCGGGTGTACTCGAAGTTCGTGCCCGGGGTCGGGGGCGTGGCGGTGCTGGTCGAGACGCGGAAGAAGCCCGCGCCCTGCTGGATCGCGACGTCGAGCGGGTTGCCCGTCGACTGCAGCGAGCCGCCCTGCATCAGGTTGTCGATCGAGCCCAGCTGGACGCCGAGGCCGATCTGGGCGGCGTTCGCGCCGCCCGCGCCGCCGCCGGCGCCGGAGGCGCCGCGCTGGACCTGGTTCAGCGAGTCCTTGAACGTCGTGCGAGCGGACTTGTAGCCGATCGTGTTGACGTTGGCGATGTCGTTGGCGGTGACGTCGAGCATCACCTGGTGGCTCTTGAGGCCGCTGATCGCGGCGAACATGCCTCGCATCATGAGTGCATCGGCTCCTTTCTCGTCGCCTGTCTAGGCGACCTGGGTGATCGTAGGCCGGGTCGACACCTTCGGTGCCGCCGACCGTGAGGGAAGGCTTGCCGCCGGCCGTCGAGACCTTCTCGACCGTGCCGGTGTGGGTCGCGTCGTCCTCGTCCGACCCACGTCACGGTGCGGCCGAGGAGGCCGACCGCGCCGGTGGTGGTGAGGCTCTGGGCGATCTTGGCGTTCTCGCCCGCCATGTTCGAGACCTGCTCGAGCGTGGAGAACGAGGCCATCTGACCCATGAAGTCCGAG
The DNA here is from genome assembly GCA_963723395.1 of uncultured Solirubrobacteraceae bacterium. Classification (GTDB taxonomy): domain Bacteria; phylum Actinomycetota; class Thermoleophilia; order Solirubrobacterales; family Solirubrobacteraceae; genus DATFQI01. The sequence goes on from CAVRQL010000025.1 coordinate 235,259, forward strand.
TCCTGCATCGGGTTCATGGGGTCCTGGTGCTGCAGCTGGGCGACGAACAGCTTCAGGAACTGGTCCTTGCCCATCGCGGCGTTCTTGCCGGTGGCGGCCTGGGTGGTGGCCGCGGGGTTGGAGTTGAGTGCGTTGACGGTGGTCATAAGAAGGCTCCGGGGTCAGGCGAGCACGTCGACCAGGAGGCCGCCGGGGAGCTCGAGGACGGTGGCCGGGGCGGCGGGGGCGACTTCGCCCTCCTCGGCGCCGGAGGCGCCGGCGCGGCCCTCGGGGCCGAACGCGCCGTCGGGGTCGCGGGTCTGGCCGGGCTGCTCGCCGCGGCGCTCCTCGCCGGAGGTCGAGACCTCGAGCGAGAGCAGGTTCACGTCGCGCTGCTCGAGCGAGCGGCGCAGGTCGTCGCCGGCCTGGCTGAGCAGGCGCGCCGCCTCGGGCGAGTCGGCGATCAGGTGGGCGCTGATGCCCGCGGCCGAGGACTGCAGGCGCACCTCGATGCCGCCGAGGTCCTCGGGGCGCAGCGAGATCTTCGCGTGGGTGATGCCGCGCTGGGTGGCGACGTGCAGCAGGGTGCCGACGACGCGCGGGACGTGGTGCAGCGGCGCGGTGCGCTGCTGGCACGACGGGCGGGGCGACGGGGAGCGACGGCTGCGCCTGGGCCGGCGCCGGGGCGGCCGGCTGGGCGGGCGCCGCGGCGACGGGCGCGTCGGCCGGGGCGGCCTCGGCGCTGCGCGGCGGCGATCGCGGCCTGCTGCGGCTGGACCTGGGCTGCAGAGCGGTGGTCTGCGGCTGCGCGCCGGCGGCCGGGGCGCCTGGGCGGCGGCTGCCCGGCCGGCTGGGCCGGGGCCTGCGCCTGCGGCAGCGCGGGAGCGGTCTCCGGCGCGGCGGGCGTGGCGGCCGTGGGGCGCGGCGCGGGGCGGCGGTGACGGGAGCGGGGGTGGCGGCGGGCGCCTCGGCGGGGACCGCGGCGGCGGGCACCGGAGCGGCGGCGACGGCGGTCTCGGCCGTGGCGGGCGCCACGACGGCGGGGGCGGTCGCGGCCGGCGCGGGCGTCTGCGGCTGCGGCGGGCGCCGTGGCGGCCTGCGCGGCGGCGGCCTGCGCGGCCATCACGACGGAGGCGGCGGTGGCGCCGACGGGGGCGGCGACCGGGGCGGCCTGCGGAGCGGCGGCGGGGACGACGGTGGCCACGAAGTCGACGGGCGCGGCGGTGGGCGGCGCCACCGGGACAGGCGCGTCGACCGGGGCGGGCTCGACCGGCGCGGCGGGCGCCGGCGCGGCGGCCTGCTCCTGCTGCGGGCTCTGGTCCTGCGGCGTCGCGGCGGCGTCGCCGTCGCGCGGCGCGGGGGCGTCCTGGCCGGACGCGGCCTGCGCGCCGCCCAGCAGGTCGGCGAAGCCGGACGCGGCGGGGCTCGGCGCGGACGCCGCGCGGTCGGGCGCGGGAGCGGGGCGGACAGGGGCAGGGCGGTCGGCGGTCATCTAGACGATCCCGTGGACGGAGGGGCTGGCGGAGACGGTGGTGGCCGCGGGAGCGGCGGCGGCCGTGGCGGCCGTAGCGGTGGAGCTCGCCGGCGCGGAACTCGGCGGCGTAGGCCTGGACCTTGCGCACGTAGTTCTGCGTCTCGGCGTAGGGCGGGACGCCGCCGAAGCGCTCGACGGCGCCCGGTCCGGCGTTGTAGGCGGCGAGCGCGCGGGCGACATCGCCGCCGAACTTGTCGAGCTGCTGCTTGAGGTACTTCGCGCCGCCCTCGAGGGCCTGCGCGGGGTCGTGCACGTCGGTGACGCCGAGCGAGGCCGCCGTGGCGGGCATCAGCTGGGTGAGGCCCTGGGCGCCGGCGGACGAGCCGGCGTTCGGGTCGAAGCCGGACTCCTGCTTGACCAGGCCGGCCAGCAGCGCGGGATCGACGCCGTTGCGGTTGGCGGCTTCGGTGATCTCCGCGGCGTAGGGGGTGCCGGCGGGGAGCGAGCTGGTGCCGGTGGCCGGCGGCCGGTCGTGGCGGTCGTGGCGGTGGCCGGGGTCGCGCCCTGGACGATGCCGTTGGCGCCCTGCGCGGAGTCGAGCTGGGCGGCGAACGCGCCCGTGGCGGCCTGGGAGGCCGGCTGGAAGCGGAGGAGCTGCTCGATCTCGGCGACGCGAGCGGCTGCGACGGCGATGCTCACGCGGCCACCTGCTGCCCGCGGCGGTGGACGCCGAGGGCGATCTCGTCGAGGTCGATCTGCTCACGGCGGGCGACCTCGCGCGTGTGCTCGGCGCGCTGGCGCTCCTTCAGACGGTCGATGGCCTCGCGCTCGCGGGCGGCCTCGGTCAGCGCCTTGCGGCGCAGCTCCACCTCCGCGTCCTGGCGGTCGAGGTCGAGGGCGGCCTCGCGGCGGTCGCGCTCGGTGCGCTCCATGTAGGCCTGGACGGCGATCAGGTCGGCGCCGGAGGCTCCGGAGCGCATGACGCCGAGGCCGGCGTCGCGGGCCGTGGAGACCTGGTCCGTGGCGGCGCGCAGCATCGCCTCTCCGCGGATGCGGAGCTGGAGCTCACGGGCGAGCTCCTCACGGGCGGCCTCCTCCGCGCGTTCCCGGAGAGACCGGACGCGTTCGAGTCGGAACGTGAAGGACGGAGTCTCCACGACCTGGGTCATCGCCCGCGCGCCGGAAATCTGTAGCGCGGACCTCTCCGTACGCCCGGCGCCGTAGACGTGGTGTGGGCCCGAAGTGCCATCGCGATCGGCCATCCGCGTCCCGCTCCTGGCCGGGTGGGGGTAGGCTCGCGGTGTCGTCGGAGGAGCTGCCGGTGTCCGCACGCGGAGAGATGGTCGTCCCGGGGCGGTTGGAGCTGACCGCCCCCGCCCGGAGACCGTCCGAGGCGGCGCTCGTGCGGGCCGCCCGGCGAGGCGACGCGCGCGCCGCCGACGAGCTGTTCCGCCGCCACTGGCCCGCCGCGTGCCGCGCCGCCTACCTGGTCGCCGGCGACCGCGCCGCCGCCGAGGACATCGCGCAGGAGGCGTTCGTGAAGGCGTTCGCGGCGCTCGACCGGTTCGACCGCCGGAGGCCGCTCGCGCCGTGGCTGCACCGGATCGTCGTCAACCGCGCGATCGACTGGGTGCGCGCCCGCCGGCCGGAGCAGGAGCACGACGACGCGCCGGCGCCGCCGGCCCGAGCGGAAGGGCTCTCGGGCGAGCTGTCCGACGCGCTCGGCGCGCTCGCCGCCGACCACCGCGCCGTGATCGTCCTGCGCTACCTGCTCGAGTACACGCCGGGCGAGATCGCGGCGATGCTCGAGCTCCCGCGCGGCACGGTGAACTCGCGGCTGCGCCGCGGGCTCGACGCGCTCGAGCGCGAGCTGGGGGACCTGCGATGAACGAGCCCGCCTCCGGGAGCAGCTGCGCGGCGTCCGCGTGCCCGGCGAGGAGGACGCGTTCGCGCGCGCCCGCACCGCCGCGCTGGCCGCGCACGCGGGCGTCGCGACGGAGGGGCGCCACCGGTCGGCCCGCCCGCGGCGCGCCGCGCGTGGGCCGGCCCGCGCTCGCCGCGCTGCTGCTCGCGCTCGCCGCGGCCGTCGGCGCCCTCACCACCCCGGGCCAGGCGGTCGGGGAATGGCTGCGCGACGCGATCGTCCAGCGCCCCGCGCCCGCTCCGCGTCCCGCCGCCGCGCTCCCCTCGGGCGGCCGGCTGCTCGCCGACGGCGCAGACGGGATCGCGCTGATCGGCGCCGGCGCGCCGGCCCTCGTCGGCCCTTACCGCGAGGCGGCGTGGTCGCCGCAGGGGCGCTTCGCGGCCGTCGTCACCGGGCGCCGGCTGCTGGCCGTGACGCCGGCGGGCACGGTCCGCTGGCGCGTGACGGCCGCCGCGCCGCCGCGCCATCCGCGATGGGCGCCGGACGGCTTCCGCATCGCCTACCTCGCCGGGCCCCAGCTGCGGGTCGTGGTCGGCGACGGCACCGACGACCGCCTGTTCTGGGGCCACGCGCTCGACGTCGCGCCGGCCTTCCGCCCCGGCCGCGACCGCACGGTCGCCTGGGTCGACAGCGCCCGCCGCATCCGCGTCGCCGACGTGGACCGCGCCGTCCTCGACTGGCGCTCGCCGTCGGCGGTCCCGCGCGGCACGCGCTCGCTCTCGTGGTCGGCCGACGGCCGGCGGATGCTCGCGGCGGGCCCGCACGCGACGACCGTGTTCACCGTCGGCGGCGGGGCGCGCACCTTCCCGTCCCGCGCCGCGGATCGCCGCCGCGGCGTACCCGCCGTCGGGAGCGGGCCCGCCCGCCGTGCTCACCCGCCGCGGCGGGCGCTCGGCGATCCGGCTGCTGGGGAGCAGCGTCGCGCTGATCGCCACCCGCGGCCGATACGACGGGCTCGTGTGGTCCCCCGACGGCCGCTGGCTGGTCACCCGCTGGGGCTCGCGCTGGCTGCTCGTCCGCGCCGACGGGCGCCGGATGGTGACCAGGGCGGCCCACGGCACGCCGCTGGCCTGGACGAGGTAGGTCACAAACCGAGGAGCTCCGACGAAGGACGAGACATGACCCAGCGCATCCTCGTGGTGGCGAATCGCACCGCCGCCACACACAGACTGCTGGACGAGGTCAAGCGCCGCGCGTCGGAGCAGGAGTGCGAGTTCTCCCTGCTCGTCCCCGGCACCCCCGAGCACCGCGCCGACTGGACGCTCGAGAACGCGCTCCCGCTGCTGTCGCGCTCCGCGGGGCGCCGCGTGAAGGGCATCGCCGCCGGCCCGGACCCGCTCGAGGCCGTCCGCGAGGCGATCGCGGCCGGCCACTACGACGAGGTGATCGTCTCCACGCTCTCGCCGAAGACCTCGCGCTGGCTGCGGCGCGACCTCCCGCGGAAGATCGAGGCGCTCGGCCTGCCCGTGACCGTGATCGGCGCGCGCAAGCCGACCGTCAAGATGGGCGAGATGCTGATCTTCCCCGAGGCGGGCGTCCGCGCGGAGAAGGAGGTCGGGCGGGGCTGGCTCGACCCGCCCTCGAGCTAGGCGGCGAGGTGCAGCGGCGGGATCGCCGCGTGCAGCGGCGTCCCCGGCGCGCCACCGCCGCCGGTGGCGGCCGCGGCGTCGGCGACGAGGTCGGCCATGCCGGGCACGTCCACGTCGGAGAGCATCACGAGCTGCTTGAGCGCCGCGTCGGCCTCGATCGCCGTCGAGCGGTCCTCGACCGTCTGGCGCAGGAAGCCGTCGATCGGCTCGCGCGCCGCGATCGCCTGGTCGGTCACGGCGTCGCTGCCCGGCTGGTAGGCGCCGATCGCGATCAGGTCGGCCTTCTCCTTGTAGGCGGCCATCAGCTTGCGGACCTCGTTGCCGGCCGCGCGCACGTCGGGCCCGACGACCTCGCCGACGAGGCGGGACACGCTGGCCAGGACGTCGATCGCGGGGTAGTGGCCCGAGTGGGCGAGGTCGCGCGAGAGCACGATGTGGCCGTCGAGGATCGAGCGGACGGCGTCGGCGATCGGCTCGTTCATGTCGTCGCCGTCGACGAGCACGGTGTAGAGGCCGGTGATCGAGCCCGTCTTCGAGGTGCCGGAGCGCTCGAGCAGCTTCGGCAGCAGCGCGAACACCGACGGCGTGTAGCCGCGGGTGGCGGGCGGCTCGCCGATCGCGAGGCCGACCTCGCGCTGGGCCATGGCGAAGCGGGTGACGGAGTCCATCATCAGCATCACGTCGCGGCCCTGGTCGCGGAAGTGCTCCGCGATCGTGGTCGCGGTGAAGGCGGCCTTGATGCGCACGAGCGCGGGCTGGTCGGACGTGGCGACGATCACCACGGAGCGGGCCATGCCCTCGGGGCCGAGGTCGCGCTCGATGAACTCGCGGACCTCCCGGCCTCGTTCGCCGACGAGGCAGATCACGTTGACGTCGGCCGAGGTGGAGCGGGCGATCATGCCCAGCAGCGAGGACTTGCCGACGCCGGAGCCGGCGAAGATGCCGAGGCGCTGGCCGACGCCGCACGGGACCAGCGCGTCGAGCGCGCGCACGCCGAGCGACACGCGGTCGGTGATGCGCGGGCGCTCGAGCGGATCGGGCGGCGAGGCCTGGACGGCGCGGGTCAGGCCCGTCACGACCGGGCCGTAGCCGTCGATCGGGCGCCCGAGGCCGTCGAGCGAGCGGCCCAGCAGGTCGTCGGTGACGTCGACGCGCAGCGGGCGGCCCGAGGCGGTGACGCGCGCGCCGGGGCCGATGCCCGCGGCGTCGCCGAGCGCCATCAGCAGCGTGCGGCCGGCGCGGAAGCCGACCACCTCGGCGGGCACGGACGAGCGGCCGCGGCCGGTCTCGATCTCGCAGACCTCGCCGACCTCGGCCTCGAGGCCGGTGGCCTCGACGATCAGGCCGATCAGGTCGCGCACGCGGCCGTGGCGGCGGTGCAGGTCGGCGTCGCGCAGGGCGGCCGTCGCGCTGTCAAGAGCGGAGGGGATCACGCCGCCGAGCTGTCCGAGCCGAGGGCGGCCTCGACGACCTCGCGGGCGCGCAGGAGCTTGGTCTCCACGCGCGCGTCGACGTCGCCGTCCTGGGTGCGCACGATCGCGCCGCCGCGGCTGACGCGCCGCTCGGCCTGGACCTCGCAGTGCTCGATGCCGCCGAGCGTGGCGCGCAGCTCGTCCATCGCCTCGCGCACGAGCTCGAGGTCCTCGGGGTGCACGAGCACGGTCACGCGCTCGCGCTCGACGATGCCGCGCAGGGCGCCGCGCACGGCCTCGACGACGCGGTCGGGCTGGACCGCGAGCGGAGGCCGACAGGATCTTCTCGGCGAGGTAGAGCGCGAGGTCGACGGCGTGGACCTCGAGCTGGTCGGCGGCCGCGAGGCGCTCCTCGTGGGCGGCCGCGACCGACGGTCTGCAGCGCCTCCAGCGCGGGGCTGAGCGCGGCCAGCGCCTCGGCGCGGCCGGCCTCGTAGCCCTCGGCCCGGGCGGCCTCGCGCAGCTGGTCGGCCTCGGCCTGGGCCTGGGCGAGCAGCCCGGCCGCCGGGTCGACGGGCGCGGGGGCCGCGCCGGCGGGCGGCGCGACGAACGCGGGCGCCTCGAGGGTCTCGAAGGAGAATTCCGTGGCCATCGTGGGGCTCCTACATCAACTCGTCGTCGCCGCCGCCGGAGCCGCGGGAGATGGTGATCGCGCCGGCGTCCTCGAGCTTGCGCACGACGCCGACGATGCGGCCCTGCGCCTCCTCGATGACACGGCGGCGCTGCGGCGGCTGGAAGTCGATCTCCTCCTTGAGGAGCTCGGCGCCGCGCTCGGACATGTTCGTGAAGATCCGCGACCGGACGCCCTCCTCGACGCCGCGCAGGGCGATCGCGAGGTCCTTCTGGTCGACCTCCTTGAGCACCATCTGGATCGAGCGGTCGTCGAGCTTGGCGACGTCCTCGAAGGTGAACAGGAGCAGGCGGACCTCCTCGGCCAGCTCGCCGTCGCCGCGCGCGAGCTCGTCGAGCACGTTGCGCTCGGTCGAGCGGTCGGAGTGGTTGAGGATGTCGGCCAGCGACTTGACGCCGCCCGCGGTCGCGTACTCCTGGGCGGAGACGCTCGACAGCTTCTGCTTCATCACCGCCTCGATCTGCGCGATCACCTCGGGCCGCGTCTCGGCCATGCGGGCGATCCGCCGCGCGACCTCGGCCTGGTCCTCGGCGTCGAGCAGCGACAGCACCTGCGGCGGCCAGCGACGTGTGCAGGTTGGCGACGATCAGCGCGATCGTCTGCGGCGCCTCGTTGCGCAGGAAGACGTGGATCTGCTCCGCGGGCGTGCGGCGCAGGAACTCGAACGGCCGGCGCTCGATCGTGGCGGCGAGGCGCCCGATGATCTCGTCGGCGCGGGTGCGCGCCGAGCGAGCGCTCGAGCACGCTGCGCGCGAAGTCGACGCCGCCGTCGGCGATGTACTCCTCGGCCATCACGCTCTCGACGGCCTCGGAGACGACGTCCTTGCAGACCTCGGCGGGCACCTTGCGGGCCTTGGCGATCTCCAGCGACAGCGCCTCGACCTCGGTCTCGCCGAGGTGGCGGACGATCTCGGAGGCGCGCTCCTCGCCGATCGCGACGAGCAGGGCGGCGGCCTTCTGGACGCCGCTCAGGCTCGAGGTCGACGCGCGGGGCGCGGGGGGTGCTTCGAGCGCGCTCATCCTAGTCCTCGCTCATCCACTGCTTGACCTGGGCGGCGACGCGCTCGGGCTCGCGCTCCATCAGCTGGTCGAGCTGGTTGAGGCTGGTGTCCGGCACCCGCGGGGGCAGCTGGATCGTGGCGGGGGAGCTCAGCTCGCGGGTGCGCTGCTCGAGCTCGGAGAGCGCGACGGGCTCCTCGACCTCGGTCAGCCAGCTCGGGGCGGGCAGCGCCTCGCCCTCGCGCTTCTTCAGCGCGCGGCGGGTGAAGAAGAGGAACAGCAGCGTGGCGAGCCCGAGGGCGGCCCACTTGATCGGGCCGAGCATCGTGGTCGGCACGGGGCCGGCCTTGGCGACCTCGGGGTCTTGGCGAACGGCATCTGCGTGACGGTGATGGCCGGGTCGCCGCGCTCGGCGTCGATGCCGGCGGCCGAGGAGACGCTGCTCTTGAGCTGGTTGACGACGGTCGGCGGGGACCGACTTGTCGACCAGCAGCGCGACGTTGAGCTTGTTGACGGCGCCCGGGGCGACGATCGTCTTGGAGACCGTCTTGTCGAGCGCGACCTCCTGCTCCTTGGTCGTGCGCTGGTAGTTCGAGTTGCCCGAGCCGCCGGCGGCGCCCGCGGAGTAGGTCGGGATGTTCGAGCCGGTGCCGGCGGCGCCGCCGGCGCTCGCCGAGCCGCCCTTGAGCTTCTCGGCCTCGGTCTTGACCTTCATCGGCACGCCCTTCTTGGCGTACTTGAGCTCGTCGCGCGTCGTCTGGTCGACGTTGAGGTCGGCGTTGACCTGCACGCGGGCCTTGTTGGCGCCGAGCGTGCCGGTGAGCATCGAGTTGATGTTGGACTCCAGCGCGCGGTTGAAGCGCGTCTCGGCCGTCATGCTTGGACGAGCCCGAGCCGCCGGCGCCGCCCGCGGCGTCGCCCTGCGGCCACAGGACCTGGCCCGCGGAGTCGGTGATCGTGACGTTGTCCTTCTTGAGGCCCTTGACCGAGGAGGAGACGAGCTGGGCGATGCCCTGCACCGCGCCGGACTCCATCGCGTCGGCCGGGTTGCCGAGCATCACGGCCGCGGTCGCGGGCGTGGCGGTGTCGGCGAAGAGGTCGTCCTCGGGCAGCACGAGCTGCACCTGGGCGTTCGAGACGCCGGAGACGCCGTTGACGGTCGAGGCGACCTCGCCCTCCAGCGCGCGCTGGTAGGTGACCTTCTGCTGCATCTCGGAGGCGCCGAGCTTCTGCTCGTCGAACAGCTTCCAGCCCTCGTCGCCGGAGCCGGCGTTGACGGCGACGCCCTGGCCCGGCCAGCGCGACCCGCGCCTGGGCGGCCTGCGCCTTGTCGACGGCGAGCGCGGTGCCGTTGGAGCGCAGCTCGTAGCCGATGCCCTGCTCGTCGAGCGCGGCGGTGATCTTGCCGGTCTGGGCGGGATCGAGGCCCGAGGTCAGCAGCGTGTAGGACGGCGCGCCGGCGATCGCGCAGCATCACGAAGGCGACGACGATGACGGCGAGCATCGAGCCGCCGAGCACGAGCTTGGACTTCGTGGGCAGATTGGCGAGGTTCGCGAGGAAGGGCACGGTCTACTCCTGGCTCTCAGACCTGGGTGTGGAAGATGTCCTGAGCCGCTTCGACGGCCTTGGTGCGGATCTGGCTGGCGAGCTGCATGGCGAGCTGCGCGCGCTCGACGGCCATCACGACCGAGGTGGGGTCGGACGCCTGGCCGGTGGCCAGCGCCTGGGCGGCCTCGGCGGCCTCGCGTCTGCGTGTCGCCGAGCGACTGGATCGAGTTCGAGAGCATCGAGCCGAAGCCCGAGCCGTCGGTGGAGGCCGGCGTCGTCGGGCGCCTCCGGCGGCGTCGATCTGCCACTCGGCGCCGGAGACGGCGAAGCTGGGATCGACGGCGGCATCAGCGGAGGAGGTCGAGGGTCTTGGAGAACATCTGCTTGGCCGACTGCATCGCGGTCACGTTCGCCTCATAGGCGCGCGACGACGATGATCAGGTCGACCATCTCGGTGACCGTGTCGACGTTGGGCATCTGGACGTAGCCGTCGGCGTTGGCGTCCGGGTGGCCGGGGTCGTAGACGAGCTTGCCGGGGGTCGCGTCCTCGGAGATCGCCTGGACCTCGACGCCGCCCGGGGCGGTGCCCGACGACGAGCCGCCCATCGCGGCCGCGAGCTGGGAGCCGAAGCCGCCGGAGCCGGCCTGGCCGAGCACGACCTCCTTGCGGCGGTACGGCTGGCCGTCGGCGCCGCGCGTGGTCTGCGCGTTGGCGAGGTTCTCGGCGGTGACGTCCATCCGCAGGCGCTCGGCGGTGAGGCCGGTCGCGGAGACGTTGAGCGAGTCGAACATGCCCATGTCAGATCAGCCCGTGCCCATCGCGGACTTGAGGATCCCGATGCGGGCGTGGGCCACCTGCACGGCGGCCTGGTGCTCGAGCGCGTTGGCGGCCAGCTTGGCCGACTCGGCGTCGACGTCGACGGTGGAGCCGTCGGCGCGCACCGCGCCGGAGGCGTCCGACCTCGGGGGAGAAGGTCATCGCGTGCAGGCGATCCGCCGCGTTCGCCTCGCCACCGTTCAGCGCGGCGGCCAGGCTGGAGTGGAAGTCGACGTCGACCCGCTGGTAGCCGGGGGTGTTGGCGTTGGCCAGGTTCGAGGCCAGCGCCTGCTGGCGCGCGGATGCGCCGGAGATGGCGGCCTCGAGAGCGGATTGTGTGGTGTCGAACAGCACGGTGGACGGATTCCTTGAAGTAGGCGCCGGTCCGTCCGTGGACCCACACGCGCCCCATCCCTGGGGCGGACTGATCCGGTGATCGGCCCGCGGCTGAAGACCTTTAGCCCTGAACTAAGCGATTCGTCGACCCAGCCGCCGCGGGCGTGGCGGCGGCGGGCGCGTAGCCGCGCACGGCGGCCTGGCCGCGGCGCAGCGATGCCGAGCTCGCGCACCGTGTCGGCGCGCGCGGCGGTCAGCGTGGAGGTGAGCTCGGCCTGCAGCTCGGCGAGGCGCGCGAGCAGCGGCGCGCGCCTCGCGCGTGGGCGCCGGCATGCGACGCGCTGATGCGCGTCCGCTCGGCCATGCCGCTCGGCGAGCTCCTCCCAGCGGCCCTCGGCCGCCAGCTCGCGCTCGCGCTCCGCGGGCGCAGCAGGTCCTGCCAGGAGCTCATGTCAGGCAGGCGGCGATCTGCGCCCAGGACTCGCGCAGCTCGGCGAGCAGCTCGGCGACCTTGTCGATCATCCCGGCGTCGCGCTCGATGCGCGCCTCGATCAGATGACGCTTGCAGAAGACGTAGATGCCCTCGAGCCGGCTGGCGATCTCGCCGCCGCGCTCCTTGTCGAGCGTCGACGTGGAGCTCGTCGATGATCGCCTCGGCGCGGCGCAGCTTGGCGTCGCAGGAGACCTGGTCCTCGGCGCGCATGGCGGTCGCGGCCTGGAGCAGGAAGCGCCGCGCGCCGTCGTAGAGCATCACGACGAGCTGGGCCGGGAGAGGCGGTCAGAACGCTCTGCTCGCGGTATGCGGCGGCGCTCGGGTTCGCAGCGTATGCAGACAAGGACACCTCGGGACGGGAGACGGACGGGACTACCCCGGGTAGTCGGCGCGCGGCGCGCGCGCTTGAGCCGATCCGGCTAGCGGCTGTTGTTCAGCGCGGATGATCTGGCCGTCGAGCCAGGCACCCTGCGTCTGCGACTGCGCCAGCGCCGCCTCCATGGCCGCGAACTGGGCCTTGAGGCGCTTCTCCTTGGCGGTGATGCGGTCCTCGGCGCGCGTCGACCTGCTCGTCGATGCGCTTGATCTCGGCGTCGGCCGACTTGGACCGGAGATCGAGCACGCCGGACGTGCCGGTCTGCGTCTTGATGAAGGCGTCGAGGCCGGTGCTGAAGGCGGCGAACAGGTCCTTGACCTTGTTCGAGTCGGCCGTCATCGCCTCGGCGAACTTGGCGGAGTCGAACGCGAGCTTGCCGTCCTTCGCGTCCTGCGTGGACGTGCCCGTCGCCTTCGGCACCGCGATGCCGATGTCGGTCGAGGTCGTCGACGCCGGTCAGGCCGGCCAGCTTGCTCGCCCATCTGGATGCGCAGCGAGGAGAGCATGCCGAGCAGGCCGGTGTCGCCGAACAGCGAGCCCTTGCCGGCGTCGAAGCTGGTGGTGGCGGTCGGGACCGACTTCTCGGTCACGTCCGCGCGCGTGGCGGTGACGACGGCGTTGTAGGCGCTCGACGAAGGCCTGCGACCTTGGCCTTGATCGCGCTCGTGTCGATGGCGGGCTCGCCGACGGTGATGCTCGCCGGGGCGCGAGGTGACGCCCTTGAGCGTCAGCCGCACGCCGGCGATCGCGTTGTCGACCACGTTGCTCTGCGAGTGCTTGGCCGTCGAGGAGCCGTCGAGGAGGTACTCGGCGTTGAGCGTGTCGCCGCTGCGCTCGTACGCCGGTCTGCTCGTCGAACTGGCCGGCCTGCATGCCGGTCGCGTCGAGCGTGAACTCGCTGTCCTTGCCGGTCTTGCGCGCGGAGAGGACGAGGACGCTCCTCGCCGGTGTCGGGATCCTTGATCACCGAGGCGAAGACGGGGAGCGTCGCCCTTGGCGTTGATCGCGGAGGCGACGTCGGCGGCGGTCGCGTTCTCCTTGACGTCGATCGTGACCTTCTTGGAGGGGTCGCTTCGTGAAGTCGAGGTCGAACGAGCCGGCGGCCGCGTCGGGCGTGAAGGCGTAGCCGCGCTGGGCGGAGGCCGCGAGGCGGGTCGACCTGGAGCGTGTGGCCGCCGATGCCGGCGCCGCCGGACGAGCGCGGCGGTCACGCGCGAGGCGTCGGAGGACTCGACGCTCTGCGTCGTCTTCCAGGACGTGACCGTGGCCAGCTCCTTGGCGGCGGCGTTGAGCGCCGACGAGCTTGGTCGCGATGTCCTTGAGGTTCGTCTGGCGCGACTGCACCGCCGACTTGCGCAGCGCGAGCTTGTTGTTCGCGGCGCGGTCGAGCGAGATGAGCTGGTCGACGAGCGCCCGACGTGTCGACGCCGGAGGCGAGGCCGGAGAGTCCTCCGATGGACATGGCCTAGAGCGGCTTCCCGGCGAGGACGTCGAGCGCCTCGGACGGCGGGATGGTCCGGATGACCTCGCCCTCGCGATCGCGCACCTGCACGATCACGCGGCCGGACTCCTCGTCCATGTGGAAGTGCAGCTCACGGTTGTTGCGCCACAGCTCGTCGGCGCGCTCCGCGGCGCGATCGACCTCGCGCATCGCGTCGGGCGGCGGCGAGGCAGGGACACCACCGATCTCGGTGGTGTCCGCGCGCGGGAGCTCGAACTGGCTCACGCCCGCCGCAGGGGTCGACTCGACTCGGCGTCGAGGGAGGGGTGGTGAAGGTGGGTTGGCCGATCCGCAGGTCCATATGACCCTGCTGATCGGACGGCTCGGATGAGAACTTGAGAAAGTTTTTTCTCAGCCGACCGCGGAGAAGAGCAGCGCGTCCTCGGAGAGCTGGGTCTTGAGGGTGCGCTTCAGCTGCGAGTGGATCTGGCAGACGCGGCTCTCGGAGACGCCGAGGATCTCGCCGATCTCGCGCAGCGTGAGGTTCTTGACGTAGAGCAGGACGGCGACCTCGCGCTCGCGCTTGGGGAGCGTCTCGAAGGCGCGGCGGAACTTGGTCTTGGCCTCGGAGGTCAGCGCGGCGTGCTCCGGGTCGGCGTCGATCTCGCTGCCGGCCAGCGTGTCGATGCGCTCGACGGTGGTCTCGTCGTCGGAGACGACCAGCGTGTTCAGCGAGGTGACGTCGGAGACGGAGATGTCGTCCTCGCGGCGGCGCAGCTCCTCGACGGAGATGGCGAGCGAGTCGGCGAGCTCCTGGCGGGTCGGGCGGCGGCCGTGGATGCCGGTGAACTGCTCACGGACGCGGGCGATGTCGCGCTCCCAGCGGCGGAGCGAGCGGGGCGCCCAGTCCTGGCGGCGGAGCTCGTCGAGGACGGCGCCGTGGATGCGGGTCCAGGCGAACTGCTCGAGCGTGGCGCCCTTGTCCGGGTCGTAGCGGTCGATCGAGGCGATCAGGGCCTCGAGGCCGCAGGAGATGAAGTCCTCGACCTCGCACCGGGCGGGGAGCTCGCGGACCTTCTTGAAGACGATGTACTTCACGAGAGGAGCGAACGTCATGACCAGGCGGTTGCGGACCTGGAGGTCGTTCGTGGTCTTGTACTCGCGCCAGAGGGCGAGAGCGTCCTCGGAGGAGATCCTCTTACGGCTGGTGCTGCTCTGGGACTTCATGGGGACGGGATGCTCCTTGGAGGGGCGGGTCTAACGGACAAGGGCTGTATCGGGCCCTCACCCCAACTCCTCCATCACCCCTTTGGGGTAATTGCATGGGAATCCAGTCGGTAGGCCCAGGCCAGCACCTCGGCCACCGCGGACCACAGCTCCGGCGGCACGTCGGCCCCCAGCGACGAGCTCGGCGAGCGCCGTGGCGAGCTTCGGGTCCTGGTGGACAGGCACGCCCGCCTCGCGCGCGCGGGCGAGAATCGTGTCGGCCACGTGCCCCCGCCCCGCGGCGACCACGCGAGGGGCGCCGTCGCCGGTGTAGCGCAGCGCGGCGCTGACCTCGTCGCGGCGGTCAGGCATACAGGTCCAGCGGGTCGCGTCGCGGTGTCACGTGGACCGTCGAGCGCAGCCCGGTGGCCCCGTCCAAGGTGGCACGCAGGCGCTCGGATCCGCCGTCGGCGAGCTCGATAAGCACGCCCCGGAGGCGCCGCGACGCCCACCTGGACGGTCCCCGAGCCGAGGTCGATGCGCAGGTCCAGCCGGCCGAGCGCGGCCGACTCGAAGGAGAGCGCGACGCTCGTGCCGTCCTCGCCGAGCGCGGGATTGCGGCGCGGCGGCTCCTGCACGGCGACCCGCGGCCTCCTGTCGCGGCCGGCGGCGTGGGCGCCGCGACGGCGGCGGCGCCCTGGGTGTCGAGCCGCAGGACGACGCGCTCCGGCGTGACCTCGTCGACGTGCAGCTTCAGCGTGGCGCCGGCCTCGATCCCGTGCGGGCAGCTGCGCGGTGAGCGGGATGCCGGCCAGCACGATCACGCCGTGCTGCTCCCCGCGCGAGGCGACGCGCGCCATCACCGACGCCCCCGGGCGCAGGTTGAGGTCGGGCATCTGCGCCTGCAGCAGCAGCGTCTTGACCGAGACGACGGGATCGACCATCGCGTAAAGGATGACGCGCCGCTGCCGAATACCCACTCGATGGAGCGTGGTCTCTACATCGCTGCGTCCGGCATGCTCGCCGAGCAGATCCGCCAGGACCAGATCGCGAACGACCTCGCCAACGCCTCGACGCCGGGCTACAAGGCCGACCGCACGTCGCAGTCCGGCTTCGGCGACCTCCTGCTCGCCAACAGCGCCACCGGCGCCACGGTGGGCTCGCAGGGCACGGCCGTGCAGGTGTCCAAGATCGAGACCGACTTCTCGCCCAAGCCCGCCCGCGAGACCGGCGAGCCGCTGGACTTCGCGATCGTCGGCGAGGGCTTCTTCTCCGTGCAGACCGACCGCGGCACGCGCTACACGCGTAACGGTCAGTTCACGGCCGACGCGCAGGGCCGCCTCGTGACCGCCCAGGGCGACCCGGTGCTGGGCCGCAACGGCAGCCCGCTGTCGGTCGGCCGCGACGGCCGCGTGGACCCGCGCAACCTCCAGATCGTCAACCTCGGCAACCCGCGCAAGGACGGCGACTCGCTCGTCGCCGGCACGCCCGTCCGGCAACGGCGGCGGACAGGTCCGCGCGGGCGCCCTCGAGGGCTCCGGCGCCGACGCGTCGCGCTCGATGGTCGACATGATCTCGTCCATGCGCGCCTTCGAGGCGGGCCAGAAGGTCATCCAGACCATCGACGAGACGCTGGGCAAGGCCGCGAACCAGGTCGGCGGCATCTCCGGCTGACGCCGGAGAGCCCGTTTGCTCAAGTTCCTCGCCGACGCGCCGACTTATCGGGCAGCATGCTCGAAGGTCTGAACTCCGCAGCCGCCGGCATGGCGGCACAGCAGCAGCGCCTCGACTCCGTCGCCAACGACCTGGCGAACGCGAACACGACCGGTTACAAGCACAACCGCGTCGGGTTCCGCGACCTCGTCTACCAGCAGGCCGGCCGGGCTTCGGCCCAGGGCGTCCGCACGGGACACGGCGCAGCTGCAGTCGACGCCGGCAAGGCGTTCTCCCAGGGTGGGCTCCAGCGCACCGACCGCCCGCTCGACGTCGCCATCCAGGGCGACGGCTTCCTGCGGATCAAGCTGGCCGACGGCACCCAGGCGCTGACCCGCGACGGCAACCTGCAGGTCGACGGCCGCGGCCGCCTGGCCACCAACACCGGCGCGCTCGTCCAGCCGCGGATCACGGTGCCCGAGGGCACCGCCGAGGGCGACGTCACGATCGGCCCCGACGGGACGGTCACCGCCGGTGGCACCCGCCTCGGCAAGATCGCGCTCGTCTCGGTCCGCGCCCCGCAGGCGCTCACGCCCGTCGGCGACAACGCCTTCGTCACCTCCGCCGCGTCCGGCAACGCGACCGCCGCGCCCCGCGCGACCGTGCTCGAGAGCGGCGCCCTGGAGGCCTCCAACGTGGACATGGCGACCTCGATGGTCGACATGATCGAGTCCCAGCGCGCCTTCGAGCTCGCCTCCAAGGCCATCCACACGGCCGATCAGATGTGGGAGATCGCCAACGGGGTCAAGCGATGAGCGTCGCCGGCCTCAACTCGCTCCCCCAGGTCCCCGAGACCGCGCTGCCCGCCTCCGTGCGCGCCGGCTCCGCCAAGGACAAGGAGGCGTACCGCGCCGCCCTGGGCTTCGAGCAGGTGCTCCTCAACACGCTCGTGAAGTCGATGGCCGGCACCTCCGGCCCGCTCGCCGAGGGCGACTACGCCGCTCCCGTCCAGGAGGCCTTCAGCAACGGCCTCATCGCCAGCGGCGGCCTCGGTCTCGGCACCGAGCTCTACCGTGCCCTGAAGGAGCGCTCATGAGCACCATGCTCGAGGCCGAGCTGCTCGCCCACCTCGACGCGCAGCTGGGCTCCGCCCGCCGCCTGCTCTCGCTCGTCCTCGAGCAGGGCAAGGCGATCCGCGTCCGCGACGTCGACGCCGTGCTGGGCAAGCTCACCGAGGTCCAGACCGAGATGGGCCGCCGCGGCACGCTCGAGCAGGACCGCGCCGGGCTCCTCCAGCGCGCCGGCATGTCGCTCGGCGTCCCGGCCACCGAGGTCACCCTCGAGCGCCTGTGCGCGCTCGTCAGCCCCGGCGCCGCGACCGCCGCCCGCGACCGCTCCGCCGAGCTGCGCGGCCTGCTCGCCGAGATCGCCCGCGAGCACGGCATCAACCGCGCGCTGATGCGCCAGGAGCTCGCCTTCCTCTCGCACCTCACTCGCCTGATCGGCCGTGAGACCGAGCCGGGCTACCAGGCCACCGGCGGCTCCGCCGGGCCGGCTCCCGCTTCCCACCACGTCCTCGACCTCCAGGCGTAGCCGTGCCCGTCTCCTCCTTCTACGGCCTCCAGACGTCGCTCCGCGGACTGCTCGCGCAGCAGCGGATGCTCGACACCGCCGGCCACAACATCGCCAACGCCTCCACGCAGGGCTACTCGCGCCAGGAGGCGCAGCTCGTCGCCTCCGCGCCGCACATGATCCCGGCCGGCGGCATCGCCTCTGGCGGCCTCGCGAGCCTCGGCTCCGGCGTCGACGTGCAGAGCTACCGCCGCGTGCGCGACGGGTTCCTGGACCTCCAGTTCCGCGGCCAGAACACCAACTCCGGCTCCTGGGCGGCCCGCGCGCAGGCGCTCGACCGCGCGGAGCTCGCGCTGGCCGAGCCCGGCGACTCCGGCATCAACCAGCAGCTGACCGAGTTCTGGGACGCCTGGTCGGACCTCTCCAACGCCCAGGGCGGCGACGCCGCCTCGCGCCAGGCGCTGGTCGAGGCCAGCGGCCGGCTCACCGACGCCTTCAACGCCGCCCACCAGCAGCTCAGCACGGTGATGCAGCAGTCGTACTCGCAGTACGCCGACCTGGCGCGGCCGGCGAGCGCCGGCGATCCGGGCGGCGAGGTCGCGCAGATCGCCAAGGAGCTCGCGAGCCTCAACGACATCATCAAGCGCTCGGTCACCGGCGGCGACACGCCCAACGACCTGATGGACCGGCGCGACCTGCTGCTCGACCAGCTCTCCCAGTTCGGCCAGATCTCGGTCGAGAACATCGGCACGACCGGCTCGATGAAGGTCTCCTTCGTGGACTCCGCGTCGCCCGGCACGACCTACTCGATCGTCGACGACGCCGCCGCCACCTGGGCCGGCCCGCCCGCCGAACGACGCCTGGGCGCCCGGCGGCAAGCTCGGCGCGCTGCTCGAGGTCTCCAAGCCCGGCGGCACGATCGACCAGTACCGCACCGCACTCGACCAGGTCGCCAACCAGCTGATCTCCGACGTCAACTCCGCCTACGGCGGCGTCTTCCTCGAGACCAGCGGCGGCGCCGGCGGCATCAAGGTCGCGTCCGGCATCGAGACCACCCCCGGCACGATCGTCGCCGGCTCGGGCGGCTCGGGCTCCAACGACGTCGCCCTGCGCGTCTCCAAGCTGCGCGACGGCACCGCCGACGGCCTCTACCGCGGCTTCGTCGCCCGCGTCGGCTCCGACGTGCGCGAGGCCTCGCGCCAGAGCATCAACGCCGACGCGCTCACCAACGCCGTCGAGGACCGCCGCCAGAGCGTGGCCGGCGTCTCGATGGACGAGGAGATGTCGAACATGGTCCGCTTCCAGCGCTCCTATCAGGCGTCCGCCCGTGCGATGAGCACGATGGACGAGATGCTCGACGTGCTGATCAACCGCACCGGCCGGGTGGGTCTCTGATGAACTCCCGCATCACGCACACGATGCTCCAGCGCAACGTGCTGGCCGACCTCAACGCGGTGAGCAACCGGCTCTCGGCGACGCAGTCGAAGATCGCCTCCAACAAGGAGATCTCCAAGCCGTCCGACGATCCGTACGGCACCACGCAGGCGATGGCGCTGCGCCAGACGCTGGCCGCCACCCAGCAGTACCAGCGCAACGCGCAGGACGCCGCGGGCTGGCAGGACGCGACCGAGACGGCGCTCGACGAGATCACGCAGGACGTGCAGCGCGTCCGGAACCTGCTCGTGCAGGGCGCCAGCGACTCGACGGACGCCAAGTCGCGCGAGTCGCTCGCCACCGAGATCGAGCAGCTCATCCAGAGCATCAAGCAGAACGCCAACGCGGAGTACCGCGGCAGCTACCTGTTCGCCGGCTCCAAGACCGACGAGCCGCCCTACCCGATGGGCAACGCCGACACCTACCTCGGCGACGACGCCGGCTGGCAGGGCCCGCTCCCGCGGCGTCGTGCGCGAGATCGGCCCGGGCGTGAGCATGACCATCAACACGGTCGGCCGCGAGTTCCTGGGCGACGGTCCGACCGGGCGACGACGGCAAGCTGCTGGACGTCCTCCGCGACAGCGTCACGCACCTGCGCGCCAACGACGGCGCGTCCGTCGGCGGCACCGACCTCAAGCGCCTCGACGAGAACCTCGACAAGCTGCTCGAGGTCCGCGCCCGCAACGGCGCGCGGTCGAATCGCGTCGAGTCCGCGCTGAACCGCCTGTCCCAGGTCGAGCAGTCCGCCACGGACCAGCTCTCGCAGACCGAGGACGCCGACATCGCCAAGACCCTCATCGAGTTCAACTCCCAGCAGGCCGCGTACCAGTCGGCTCTGCGGGCCGGAGCGAGCCTCGTCCAGACATCCCTCCTGGACTTCCTCCGCTAGCAGCACCCATCCGTCCCGTCCCCCTAGAGAGAACCCAGAAGGAGCCTTATGTCCACCCTGACCGTCGAGAGCACCCGCTTCGGCAGCCTCGAGATCGACGCCGACTCGGTGATCGAGTTCCCGGCCGGGCTGATCGGCCTGGGCGGCACGCGCTACACGATCGTGTCCGCCGACCCCGAGGGCGCCTTCCACTGGCTGCACTCCGTCGAGGACGGCGCTCTGGCGCTCCCCGTCACCAACCCTTGGCTGTTCTTCGGCGACTTCGTCGTCGATCTCAACGACTCCGACACGGACCGCGTCGCCAACGACGCGCCCGACGTCTGGGTCACCGTCCGCACGGGTTCCGAGCCGGGGGACTTCAGTGCCAACCTCCGCGCGCCGATCCTGGTCTCAGAAGGCCGCGGCCATCAGGTGATCAACGAGGCGCCCCACGCTCCGGTGCGCGCCGCGCTGTTCCCCGAGGCGGTGGCCGAGCAGGCGGCCTAGCCTTTCCTGCTGCCGCCCGGCCCGCCGGGCGGCTCACCGTCCGCTTTTCACCACGCACTTTCCAAGGAGGATCACAGTGCTCATCATCACCCGCCGCGCCGGCGAGCGCATCATGGTCGGAGACGACATCGTCGTCGAGATCATGGAGATCGTCGGCAACTCCGTCCGCGTCGGCATCAGCGCCCCGCGCTCGGTCCCGGTCTACCGCGAGGAGATCTACAGCGCCGTGCGCGACGAGAACCGCGCCGCCGCCGAGTCCGCCCCGGTCGAGCTCCCCTCGCCCACCAAGACGCAGAGCTGACGCACGCCCCCGGCGTGTGTCGCCCGGCGGCAGCCGGGTACGGTTTCGGGAAGACGTTTCTTCTAGCGAGACCGAGGAGCATCACCTAATGGCCAGTCGAGGCAAGTTCGGGAAGGCGGCCCTCCTGATGGGCGCCGCGGCCGTGGCCGCCGGAGTGCTGCTCAAGCGCGACAAGGTGCAGGCGCTGCTCAACCCGGGCGGCAGCGACTCGAAGGAGTCGAGCTGGGCCCCGGCCCAGCCGCCCGAGCCGTCGAACTACGACGCCCCGGGCCCGCCGGCCAACACCGCGACTCCGGTCCCGGCGCCGGACGCGCAGATCCTCGAGGAGGACGGCAGCATCGACGAGGCGGCCGAGGAGGCCGCCGCGGCGGCCGAGGCCGCCAACATCGGCGGCCAGGTGTCCGACTACGCCGGCATCGTCGACCCCGACGAGCCGGCCACCGAGGCCGAGCGCCCGCTGGTGGAGTCGGGCGAGGGCTCCTCGGAGGGCGAGGAGCAGGCCGAGGCCGAGCTGGCCGAGGCCGCCGCCCCGTCCGACGGCATGAGCGACTTCGAGCGCCAGATCGACGACGCCATCGAGGAGCAGTCGCAGCCCTTCTCGGGCGAGACGCTGGAGCCTGTCTCCCTCGTCGAGGACCCGCCCGGCGACGCCGAGATGCGCGCGGCCGAGACGGCCGCCGCCGCGGACATGGCCGAGGCCGAGACCGAGACCGTCGAGGCCGCCGGCGCCGGAGCCCACGCCGGAGCCGGAGCCCGTCGCGTACGAGCCCGAGCCCGCCCCGGAGCCCGAGATGCCGCCCGCGCCCGCCGAGGTGCCGACCCAGGCGTACTCGGTCCCGCCGGCCGGCGGAGTCGGCGCGCCCGAGGTGACGGAGGAGATCCCGGCGGCCCCCGAGCCGTCCTCGGAACCGGCGCCCGAGGAGCCCGACGCGTACGCGACCTACATCACGCCGGCGGTCTCCCCGCCCGCGGCCGACCCGGAGCCCGAGCCCGAGGCGGAGGAGCCGAGCGAGCCGGCGGGCGAGGTCCCGTTCGGCGAGGGCACCACCGCCGAGGCGCCCCGACCACCCCGGGCACGCCGCCCACGGCGTCCTGGCAGCCGCCGGCGCCGCCGGAGCCGACCCCCAGGCCCCGCCCGCGGAGCCGCCCGCCGCGCCGCCCGAGGACGCCGCGGCCCCGACCGAGGAGCAGCCCCAGCTGCCCACCGACGAGAAGGACGACGAGGACGGCAACGACTGGCGCACCTGGTCCGGGAACGCGATCAATCCGTAACCCGGGGCCGCGCAGGCAAGCCGGCCCCGACGTCGAAACAACGTGGGTGATCCCCCGCTCGCACCACGCGGATCAGCCACAATAGGTAGGCGACGATGAGCGCGCTCGTGGGCACGCAGCTGAGCGGTCGGTACCGGCTCGACGCCCAGGTGGGCACCGGAGGGATGTCGACGGTCTACCGCGCCTTCGACGCCACGCTGGAGCGCCGCGTGGCGATCAAGCTGATGCACCGCGACATCGCGGCCGACTCCGACCAGCTGGAGCGGTTCCGGCGTGAGGCCCGGGCGGTGGCCCAGCTCTCCCATCCGCACATCGTCGGGGTGATCGACGCCGGCGAGGACGAGGGGCGCCCGTACATCGTCTTCGAGTACGTCGAGGGCGAGACGCTGAAGGACCGGATCCGCCGCCTCGGGCGACTGCCGGTCGACGAGGCGATCGCCTACGCGATCGAGATCGCCCGCGCGCTCGGCGCCGCCCACGGCCGCGGGATCGTGCACCGCGACGTGAAGCCCCAGAACGTGCTGGTCGACGAGGAGGGCTCGGCCAAGGTCACCGACTTCGGCATCGCCCGCTCGATGGACGACAGCGGGCTCACCGCCGAGGGCCGCGTGCTCGGCACCACCGACTACGTGTCGCCGGAGCAGGCGCTCGGCCACGACGTCAACGGCCAGTCGGACATCTACTCGCTCGGGATCGTCCTCTACGAGATGCTCACCGGGGACGTCCCGTTCCACGGCGAGAACCAGGTCGCGGTGGCGATGAAGCACGTCCGCGAGGACCTGCCCGACGTCCAGCGCCGCCGCCCCGAGGTGTCCGCGGGGCTCGCGGCGATCCTCGACCGGATGACCACGAAGGACCTCAAGAAGCGCTACCCGGACGCGCTCAGCCTTCAGGCCGACCTCGAGGATGCGCTCGCGCGCGAGCTGTCGCGCACCGGGCACTCGACCGGCGAGGCGACCGCGATCCTGGCCACGCTCCCGGAGAGCGCGCGCCGCCACGTGCCGTTGCGCATCCGCCGCCCGCTGCCGATCGTCGCCCTCGTCGCGCTGATCGCCGTCGCCGTGGCGATCGTCGCGATCCTCGCCAAGGAGGGCATCGACCGCACGGAGTCCGGCACCGGGCAGGGCACCGCCAACCCGCCGGCAGGCAACCGCGTCGTGTCGGTCAAGCGCACCTCCGCTTCGGCCTTCGACCCGCTCGGCGACGACGAGGAGCACACCGCCGAGGAGCCGCTCGCCGTCGACAAGGACGGCGGCACCGCCTGGAGCACCGAGTCCTACCAGGGCGGCAACCTCGGCAAGGACGGCGTCGGGATCTACGTCGACGCCGACCC
This sequence comes from uncultured Solirubrobacteraceae bacterium, assembly GCA_963723395.1. GTDB lineage: Bacteria > Actinomycetota > Thermoleophilia > Solirubrobacterales > Solirubrobacteraceae > DATFQI01. The sequence goes on from CAVRQL010000025.1 coordinate 258,485, forward strand.
GGGCGTGGGCGCCCGCTCGATCGAGATCGACACGAACGAGACGGGCTGGACGGCCGAGATCCGCGTCGCCGACGGCAAGAAGCCGCCGGAGGACATCGGCGACTGGGACAAGGTCGCGGGCGGCGAGGTCACCAAGAAGCGCAAGCGCTTCAAGCTCAACGGCGACCGCCACCGCTACTTCCTCGTCTGGATCACCGACCTCGGCGAGGGCAACGAGCGCGTCTCGATCACCGACATCGCGCTGTTCGCCCCGCGCGCGACCTAGGGCTCCTAGAAGGCGTGGCCGCCGCGCTCGGCGCGGAACCGCTCGCGGGCGATGTCCAGCAGCCGGTCGCACAGCTCAGGGAACGCCAGGCCGCTCGCCTCCCACAGCTTGGGGTAGACGCTCGTCTGCGTGAAGCCGGGCATCGTGTTGAGCTCGTTGACGAGCACGCGGTCGCCCTCGACGAAGAAGTCGACGCGCGCCAGGCCGGCGCAGCCCGCCCGCACGAACGTCTCGACCGCGAGCCGGCGGACCTCGTCGCGCACGGCGTCGGGGACCCGCGCGGGCACCTGCAGCTCCATGCCGCCCGGGTCGTACTTCGCGGCGTAGTCGTACCAGTCGCTGCCCTGTAGGACGATCTCGCCCGGCTGCGAGGCCTCCGGGCTGGCGAGCCCGAGCACGGAGCACTCGACCTCGATGCCGTCGGAGAAGCCCTCGACGATCACCAGCCCGTCGTGCCGGAACGCCGTCTCCAGCGCGCCGTCGATCTCCTCGGCGTCGGTGACCTTGACGATCCCGACCGAGGAGCCCAGGCGCGCGGGCTTGATGAAGACCGGCAGGCCCAGCGCGGCCAGCTCCTCGCGCACGGCGGCGGGCGCCTCCTGCCAGCGCGGCTCGCGGACGGCGACGTAGGCGACCTGCGGGACCCCGGCGGCCGCCATCACCTCCTTGAAGACGACCTTGTCCATGCACAGCGCCGACGCCAGCACGCCGGCGCCCACGTAGGGGACGTCGAGCAGCTCGAGCAGCCCCTGGACGGTGCCGTCCTCGCCGAACGGGCCGTGCAGCACCGGGAAGGCGGCGTCGGCGCCGAGCAGGCCGCCGCCCGGCTCCAGCGCGAGCGTCGCGCCGTCGTGCTGCCAGGCGCCCGAGCGGGCGATCCGGACGTCGAGCACCTCGTGCCCGGCGGCGGCCACGCCCTCGCGCACCGACTCCCCGGAGGCCAGCGACACGTCGTGCTCGGAGGAGCGTCCCCCGCAGATCACGGCGACCCTCATGGAACCGGCGTCGGGATCGGGGTGGCCGTGGGGGTGGGCGTCGGCGTGGGCTCGGCGAGCTTCCCGACGACGATCGTCACCCGGGAGCCCTTCTCGACCTTCTCGCCGCCGGCCGGGTTCTGTTCGAGCACCGTTCCGTCCTGGTTGGGGTCCGTGGTCGCCTGCTCGCGTACGCGGACCTCGAAGCCCGCGCCCCGCAAGGCGGATCGTGCCTGGTCCTCCGGCTGGTCGAGCACGTCGGGCACGTCGACCTCGGGCGGCGCCTTGGCCACGACGATCTTCACCGCGCTGCCCTTGTCGACCTTGCCGCCGGCGGCCGGGGTCTGGCGCAGCACCGTGCCCGCGTCCTCGCTGGTCGACTCCTCCTCGGAGGCGTCGACGGTCAGCCCGGCGGCCTCCAGCTTGCTGCGCGCGGTGTCCTCGTCGCCGCCCGTGACGTCGGGCACCGTGACCTGCTCGGGGCCGCTGGAGACGACCAGCACGACCGTGCGGCCCTTCTCCAGCTGCGAGTTCTCGGGCGGCGAGGTGCTGATCACGCGGCCCTCGTCGACGGAGTCGGACGTCTCCTTGCGCACGTCGGTCTTGAAGCCGGCCTCCTTGAGCATGTTCTGGGCCACGTCCTGCTTGCGGCCCACCACCCCGGGCACGGTCGCCTCGCCGGGGCCGCCGGAGACGATGATCGTCACCGTCGAGCCCTCGTCGGCCTCGTCGCCGGGCTGGGGCTTCTGGGTCGCGACGCGGTCCTTGGCCACGTCGCGCGGAGATCACCGTCTCGATGTCGACCTCGAAGCCGGCGTTCTGCAGCCGCTGGGACGCGACCGCCGAGGTGCTGCCGACCACGTCGGGCACCGTGCGCTTCTCCGGCGCCAGCAGCAGGTAGGCGCCGACCGCCACCGCGGCGAGCAGCAGCAGCCCGAGCAGCCACAGCCACCAGCGCGATTGCCGACGCTCCTCCTCGACGAACGGCTCGCCCGGCATCGGATACGGCTCGAGCACCATCTCCTTCGCCACGACGCCGGGGTTGGCGCGCGCCGCCTCCAGCGCGGCGCTGAACTCGTCGGCGTCGGCGAACCGGCGCTCGGGGTCCTTCTCGAGCGCGCGCATGACCACCGCGTCCAGCGCCGGGCCGATGGCCGGGTTGAGCTCGGCGGGCGGGATCGGCTGCTCGGAGACGTGCTTGAGCGCGATCGTGACCGGCGACTCGGCGTCGAACGGCACGCGGCCGGTCAGCAGCTCGTAGAGCATCACGCCGATCGAGTAGAGGTCGGAGCGGGGGCTGACCGGCTCGCCCTGCGCCTGCTCGGGCGAGAGGTACTGGGCGGTGCCCATGATCGAGCCGGTCTCGGTCATGTCCGAGGCGCCGGCCCGCGCGATCCCGAAGTCGGTGACCTTGGCGCGCCCCTCCTCGTCGAGCATCACGTTGTGCGGCTTGAAGTCACGGTGCACGACGCCGCGCTTGTGGGCGAAGCGGGCGGCGCGGAGGACCTGCACGGTGATGTCGATCGCGAGGTCCGGGGGCATCGCGCCGTGCTCGCGCACCAGCTGCTTGAGCGTGTGCCCGCTGATGTACTCCATCGCGATGTAGTAGGTGCCGTCCCACTCCCCGCGGTCGAAGATCCCGACGATGTTCGGGTGCTGCAGGCCGGCGGCGCTCGACGCCTCGCGGCGGAAGCGCTCGACGAACTCGTCGTCCTCGGCGAACCGGCGGTACAGCAGCTTGAGCGCGACGCGGCGGCCGAGCTGGGTGTCCTCGGCGCAGTAGACGTCGGCCATCCCGCCGGACCCGAGCCGGTTGAGGACGCGGTAGCGCCCGTCGATCATCGTGTCGCGCTGGATCGACTGCATCTAGTCCTCGCCGAGCGACTTCAGCACGTTGGCGGCGATCGGCGCGGCCACTTCGCCGCCCGTCCCGCCCTGCACCCGCTCGATCACGACCGCGACGGCGAACCGGTCGGTGAAGCCGATGAACCAGGGATCGTTGAGATCGTTGTTGTTGACCTCCGCCGTCCCGGTCTTGCCCGACACCTCGACTCCCTCCAGCTTCGCCGCCGTGCCGGTGCCCTGTTCGACCACGTTGCGCATCATGCTCGCCACCTTCTCGGCGGTGTCCTTCGACACGACCCGCTCGGCCTCCTCGGGCAGCGGCTCGTCGATCGTCCGCCCGTCCTGATCGACGATCTTGGCCACCATCCGCGGCTCCATGCGCATCCCGCCGTTGCCGATGGTCTGGGCGACCGTCGCCATCTGGAGCGCGGTGGCCTCCAGGTCGCCCTGGCCGATCGCGACGCGGCCGATGTCGACGCTGTCCGAGGTCGGCTTGGTCAGCTGCTTGCGGCCCTTGTTGATGCCGCTCGGGATCATCTGGCGGTCGGGATAGTCCATCGGCGGGTCCTCGAAGAAGCCGAATTTCTCCATGTACTCCGCCATCGTCTTCTTGCCGAGCTTCTCCGCGACCTCGGCCCAGACGGTGTTGACCGACTTGGTCAGGGCCGTGCGAAGGTCGATCCGCCCGAAGTTCTCGCCCCCGAAGTTCTCCAGCGGCTCGCCCGAGATCTCCTTGTCATTGGAGCCGTCGACCTGCGACTCGGGCTCGTACTTCCCAGAGTCGATCGCCGCGGCGGCCGTCACGACCTTCATCGTGGAGCCGGGCGGGAAGCGATCCTGCGTCGCCACGTTGCGGTTGGCGCCGCAGTTCCCCGTGTTGGGGTCGTAGGACGGCTTGGCGGCCATCACCTTGACGGCGCCGGTGTCCAACTCCATCGCCACCACGGCGCCCCGCTGCGGAAGGGAGCCGAGCTGCTGCGTGGCCGTCTTCTGCGCGGCCGACGAGAGCGTCGTGCGCAGGTCGTCGCCGGTCTTGTCCGGGCCGAGCAGCGACTGCAGCACGCCGATCAGCTTCGTCCGGCGTCCGGTCAGCGGGTCGTTGTAGTACTCCTCGAGACCCGAGCGGCCGCGGTCGAGCGACGTGCAGCCCACCGCGTGGGCGAACAGCGGGCCGGTCGGGTAGCGGCGGCCGTAGCGCTTCTGGGACAGCGGCCGGCTGCCGGCCAGGACCTCGCCGTTGTCGGCGCGGATGACGCCGCGCTTGATCAGCTGCTCGGCGAGCAGCTCGCGGCGGTTCTCCGGGTTGTCGCGCAGCGCCTCGGCCTCGAACACCGTCCAGCGCGACGTGAACCCGACGAGGACGGCGAACAGCACGAGCAGCACGGCGAACAGCCGCGTGATGGGCACGTTCACCGCAGCCCCCTCCCTGCCGCCGCGCCCTGCGGGCGTCTGGCCCGGTCGGAGATCAGCAGCAGCAGCGCCACGATGACGAAGTTGGCGATGATCGAGGAGCCGCCGTAGGAGACGAACGGCAGCGTGACGCCGGTGAGCGGGATGACCCGCGTGACGCCGCCCACGATCACGAACACCTGCAGCGCCAGCACCGCGGTGAGGCCGGTGGCGAGCAGCTTCGAGAACGAGTCGGCGGAGATCAGCGCCACCTTGAAGCCGCGCTCGACGACGAGCAGGTACACGAGCAGGAGCCCGCAGGCGCCCATCAGGCCGAGCTCGTTGACGATCACGGAGTAGATGAGGTCGGTGTGCGGCGCGGGGATCAGCGTGTCCCCGCTCGGCGAGCGCAGCAGCGAGGCGCCGAAGCCGGTCCCGAACAGCCCGCCGTCGGCCTGCGCGAAGACGGACTGCGCCACCTGGTAGGAGCCGCCCGGCTTGTCGATCAGGCCCGGGCTTGAACGGATGCAGCCACGTGTCGACGCGCAGCTGCACGTGGCTCACCGTCGAGGCGAAGAACCACGCGCCGAGCGCGAACATCCCGAACCCGATGACCACGAACGACAGCCGGTTGGTGGCCACGTAGAGCAGCGCCAGGAAGCCGCCGAAGTACATCAGCGACGAGCCGAGGTCGCGGATGAACACGAGCATGAACATCGCCGCTCCCCACACGACCAGCAGCGGGCCGAGGTGCTTGAGCGGCGGGATCGTGACCCCCAGGAAGCGGCGCGAGCCCTGGACCAGCACCTGGCGCGTGTCGCGCAGGTACGCGGCCAGGAAGATGATGATCGCGATCTTCCCGAACTCAGCCGGCTGGAACGCGATCGGGCCGAGCTTCACGCCGAGGTAGGCGCCGTTGACCTGCTGGCCGATCCCCGGCACGCGCGGGAGCAGCAGCAGCACGAGGCCGACGAGCGCGATCGTGTACCGGTAGCGCTCGAGCACGCGGAAGTCCTTGAGCAGCAGGATCGTCGCCGCGAACAGCACCAGGCCGACGACGAACCATTGCGCCTGCGTGCGGGCGAGGTCCTCGTCGATCCGGTAGATGACCACCAGCCCGAAGCACGCCAGCACGGCGACGAGCGGGAACAGGTACGGGTCCGCGTAGGGCAGCGTGAAGCGGATCACGAGATGCCCCGCGAGGCACAGCACCAGGAAGATCCCGCCGTAGGTCAGCGAGACGTCGGAGAGGACCTCCGACTCCTGGATGAAGATCGCCGCGAACCCGGCGGTCAGCAACAGCGACGCCGGAACCAGCGCCAGAAGCTCGCGGTTGCGGGCCGTCACGAGTCGAGCTGTCCGCGCTCGAGCTGGATCACCAGGTTCTCCGCGTCGTCCTTCGAGCGGAGCTTGTGGTTGGTGAACGTGGCCCGGCGAGCCGGCGGCACGGACTCGAGCGTCACCCCGGAGCCCGCGTAGCGGCTGTAGAGCTTCGCACCGAACGGAAGGTCGATGGGCAGCCCGCGGTAGATCGTGACGACGTTGCCGCGGTCCTCGTCGGCCCCGACGAAGTACACGGCGCGGCTGGCGGTCCAGAAGGCGCTGCCGACCATGACCAGCAGCACCAGGAGGATCACGACGGCGAGCGGGATGCGCCGGCGGCGCTTCTTCTTGCGGGGCTCGACCGCGCGGCCGCCCTCGGGGGGCGTGCCGTCCGGGAGCGGGACGGTGCGCTGCGGGGTCTCCTCGGTCCGGGTCTCCGCGCGCGGCTTGATCGCCGACAGCGCCACCGTGCCGCTGGCCCGATAGGACGCCTCGGCGTCGTCGGCGGCGCGTACCGCATGGGCGACCTCGCCCGCATGCATCGCCTCCTCGTCGCGCACACGGGTGTGCGCGCTGGGGCGGGAGACGCCCTGACGGGGAGCGGGCACGGCCTCGCCCTCGAAGGTGTCGTACTCCGTCGTGACGCCCGTGTCGGTGTGGTGGGCGGCCTCGTGCGCGCCGTCGCCTCCCCCGCCGCCGGCCGAGATCTCCTCGAGCCGGAACAGGATCACGGTGATGTTGTCGCGCCCGCCGGCCTCGTTGGCGGCCGCGATCAGGTCGCGGCCGGTCTGCTCGAGGCTGGTCATGCGCTGGAGCACGGGCTTGACGCCGGGCTCGTGGATCATCGAGGTCAGGCCGTCCGAGCAGAGCAGGTACACGTCGCCGTCGCGGGCGCCGTAGACCTCCACGTCGACCTGGACGTCCGCCTCGGGGCCGAGCGCGCGCGTGATCACCGAGCGCTGCGGGTGCGCCTCGGCCTGCTCCTCGGTGAGCTTGCCGCGCGCCACCAGCTCGCCGACCAGCGAGTGGTCGCGGGTCAGGCGGGTCAGTTCGCCGTCGCGCCACAGGTAGGCGCGCGAGTCGCCGACGTGGGCGATCGTCACGTCGGACTCGCCGACGTAGGCGGCGGTGCACGTCGTGCCCATGCCGGCCGCCTGCTCGTCGGTCCGCGAGCGGTCGTGGATGCGGCGGTTCGCGCCCTGGATGACCTCGGTCAGCGCCTCGCCGGGCGAGCCGTCGGGCAGCCCGGCGTCGAACGAGTTGACGGTCATCTCCGACGCCACCTCGCCAGCCTGCGCGCCGCCCATCCCGTCGGCCACCACGAACACGGGCGCGCGGACGAAATAGTTGTCCTCGTTGCCCTGGCGCTGGCGGCCCAGGTCGGAGGCGTGGAACTCTTCAGCAATACGCAGCATTGGTCAGCGTTCGAAGGTGAAGGAGGAGTCGCCGATGCGGATGCGGTCGCCAGGATGCAACGGCTGCGGCCCCCGCAGCGGCTCCTCGTTCAGGTACGTGCCGTTCGTCGAGCCGAGATCCTCCACCACCATGACATCACCATGCAGCGCGACCTTCGCGTGCTGCGAGGACGCGAAGGTGTCCTCGAGGCGGATGTCGGCTTGATCTCCCCTGCCCAGCACGGCTCCCTCGGCGAGAGAGTACGCGGAACCGGCCTTGAGACCTGCCGCGGTGTTCACGCGCAGCTTCGGCTCCCCGAGGTCCCCGTCGCCGCTGAAGCCCTGTGAGGCGACGTGCATCCCGGTCGCGTCGTCGGAGTAGGCGGCCGGCGCGGCGTCGCGATCGCGGCGGAGGTCCTTGAGCGCGGAGCGGGCCATCCAGAGCAGGAAGAGGTACAGAACGGCGAGGAAGCCGAACTTGAGCGCGACGGCGACGGGGTCCAGGGCCATGTCGGCTACTCCAGCTCGAACGCCAGGCTCGAGGTGCCGAGCTCGATCGTGTCGCCCCGCTTGAGCGACTGTGGGCCCTGGATACGGCGGCCGTTGACCTTCACGCCGTTGGTCGAGCCGAGATCGCGGACGGTCCACGAGCCGCCGCTCGGGCGCACCTCGGCGTGGCGGCGGGAGACGTTCTGGTCCTGCAGCTGCACCTCGCAGTCGCGCGAGCGGCCGATCACGCCGCCGCCCGGCGGGAGCACCATCGTCTTGCCCTCGTAGCGCAGGCGCGCGCTCCCGCGCCGCGGGTCGGGCTCGCGCAGCGGCTCGGCGAGGCGCTCGGAGGCCGTGTAGACCATCGTGTGGCCCTCGTCGCCCTGGCTGGGCGGGCGCGCCTCGTCCTCGTCGGGCTTGACGAGCCGGGCCTGGATGCCGAACTCGCCGAGGCGCAGGCGGTCGTCGGTGCGGAAGGAGATCTTGGGCGCGGTCACGAGCGCGATCCGCTCGCGCCGGGCGTGCTCCATCAGGTAGCCCGACAGCTCGGTGGCGAGATCGGACTCGTAGCCCTCGAACTGCTTGCGATCCGCGGGCGAGAGCCACACGGCGTACTCGTTCGGGGCGTACACGCGCGACAGCGACTGGACCTTGTGCTCCTCCATCTCACGGGTGAGCTTGCGCGCGATCTCGACGGGGCGCACCTCGGACTTGAAGGCGCGCGAGAACGTGCCCTCGACGAGGGTGGCCAGCTTGGATTCGAGGTTCTTCAGGACGCTCATGGCAGGACAAGGGGCGGGTACCCCCGTTATGGGTCCACGATATCCCGCGGTAACGCACGCGGGACGGCAATCGCGAGGACCCCGGCCGCGATCGACCCGGCCACGAGGGCCTTCGGGTTCGTGGCACCGGCCCACTCGGCGACGGCCGCCGTACCGGCTCCGAGGCCGGCGGCCCAGGCGCTGGCGCCCACGAAGTCCGGCCCGCCGTAGCGCCCGCGGACGATCCAGGGGAGGATCAGCGCCGCCACCGCCCACACCGCGGCGACGGCCACGAGGCCGGACGTGAACGGCGGGGCGAGCACGCGGTCGAGCGTCAGCCCTGCGTCTTCCGCCCACCCGGCGGGGGCGCCGTTCGTGCCGAACAGCAGGTCGCGGTCGAGCGCGGTCTCGGCGAGCAGCAGCCACCACAGGCCGGCGGCGCCCAGCGCCGCGCGCTGGAGCGGGTCGCGCGCGCGGCCCGCGAGCGCCGGGTAGGCGGGCGCCATCGAGGCGAGGCCGAGCAGCGGGGCGGCCGCTGGCAGCGACCACGCACGTCCGGTGCCGCGGATCAGCGGGATCGGGAGGGCGGCTGCAGCCACCAGGACCGCCGCGCCCGGGCGCTCGACCGCGAGCCAGGCGACGGCCGCGATCGCCGCCGCGATCCAGCCGAGGCGCGGGAGCAGCCCGACCGCCACCGCCACCGCGCCGCCCGCGATCAGCGGATCCAGCGTCCCGTCCCAGGTCGCGGCAGCCGCAGCGAGCCCGCCGGCCGCCAGCGCGGCCAGCACGCGGCCCGGCAGCGGAGGCACGGTCGCCGTCCCGCGACGCTCGAGCGGGTGCGCGAGGATCGTCCCGCCGTCGTCGGAGACCGCGGTCAGCCCTTCGGCGAGCTCGTCGGCGAGATCCTCGAGCGTCCCGCGGTCCTCCGGGCGCGGCCGCAGGGCACGGTCCAGCGCGGCGCACACCTCGGCCGGGAGATCCTTGCGCTTCTTCTGCAGCGCCGGCAGCACGGTCCCGACCTTGCGCGCGGTGGCCGCCGGGCTGCCCGCGCGCACCGGGTTCACGCCCGACAGGCCCTCGTAGAGCACGAGCGCCAGCGAGTACAGGTCCGCGCGCTCGTCGACGCGCTCGCCGTTGGCCTGCTCGGGGGCCATGTAGGCGAGCGTGCCCACCACGTCGCCCGTGCGGGTGAGCGGGGCGTCGCCCGCCAGGTGCGCCACCCCGAAGTCGGTCAGCTTCGCCGCCGAGCGGGCGGAGCGCGGCCGGTCGGGGACGATCACGTTCTGCGGCTTGACGTCGCGGTGGATGACGCCGCGCCCGTGCGCGTGCCGGAGCGCGTCGGCCAGCGCGAGCCCGAGGCGCAGCACGTCCCGGTCGGACAGGTCGCCGTCGGCGGCCAGGCGATCCAGCGTGCGCCCGTGCACCAGCTCGGAGACCAGGTAGCGCGCCTCGTGGTCCTCGCCGGCGTCGAACACGGCGACGATCCCCGGGTGGTCGAGGCGGGCCGCGGCCATGGCTTCCCGCGAGGCCCGTTCCGGAGCCGGAGCACCGGTGGGGATGACCTTGACCGCCACCTCACGGTCCAACCGCTGGTCGTGGGCCGCGTAGACGGTGCCGAACCCGCCCGAGCCGAGCCTGGCCCCCAGCCGATAGCGGCCGAGCACGAGCGGGTCGGTGGCGTTGACCAGCGTCGGGAGCTCGTCCGTGGCCTCCATCGGAGCCCTGTTCGCCGCGAGCCTGCCCGGACCTTGTGGCGCGTGTGACTTCTTGCCGCCGACCTCCCGGTCATACTTGCGCCCCGACCGTGTCCTTCTTCGACGAGGACGACGAGCCCCGTACCCGGTCGCCGCGGCCGCGCCGCGCCGCCGGAGGGGATGTCGCAGCCGATTCCCAGACGCTACTCGTGCGCCGCGCCGTCGCCGGCGTGGCCGTTGTGGCGATCCTGCTGCTGCTCGTGTTCGTGGTCCGCAGCTGCCAGAGCTCGGCCAAGGAGAACGCGCTCAAGGACTACAACAGCGAGGTCTCCTCGATCGCGTCCGAGTCGAGCAAGCAGGTCGGCACGGAGTTCTTCCGGCTGCTCGGCGAGGGCGGCAGCGAGTCCCCGCAGGACCTGCAGACCGCCGTCTCGGGCTTCGAGGTGCAGGCCGGCCAGCAACTCGACCAGGCGAAGGCGCTCGACGTGCCGGACGAGATGCGGCCCGCCCAGGACTCGCTGCTGATGGCGCTCGAGTGGCGCCGCGACGGGCTGGACTACATCGCGGAGCGCATCCGGGCCGCGCTCGGCGACCAGGGTGACGCCGCCGACGAGGCGATCCAGCAGATCGCCGGGCAGATGGAGGTCTTCCTCGCCTCCGACGTCGCGTACGAGACGCGCGTCGTCCCGTTCATCAAGGACACGCTCGACAAGAACGAGATCGGCGGGCAGGAGATCGCCCGCTCCCGGTTCCTGCCGGCGCTCGACTGGCTGCAGCCCGAGACCGTGGCCTCCAAGCTCGGCCAGCAGCTCTCCGCCGGCGCCGGCCGCGACGCGGGCGAGCCGACGGGCCCCGGCCTCCACGGCACGAACATCGAGTCGACGAGCTACGGCGACACGACGCTGCAGCCCGACGCCCCGAACCAGCTGACCTACAACCCCGACTCCACGTTCAGCGTCAAGTTCACCAACGGCGGCGAGAACGACGAGTTCGACGTCAAGGTCACGGTGAAGATCCAGCCCGAGAGCGGGGACGCGATCACGCTGTCGGACACGATCGACCAGATCGCGCCGCAGGCCAGCGCCACCGCCGAGCTCGCGCTCGAGGACCCGCCGCCGCTGGGCAGCGCCGTGACGATCACGGTCAAGGTCGCCAAGGTGCCGGGCGAGGAGAAGCTCGACAACAACGAGGCGGAGTACCAGGCGATCTTCAACGAGGGCTGACGCCCTCTCGCGGAGGGGCTGGAACCCACCGCCTCCGTTCGTAGACTCCCGGCCCGTGGACGACCTCACCCAACCCGCGGGCATCGCGGCCCTCGCGGCGGGCGCCGTCGCGCTGATCGCCTTCGTGATGGCGCTCACGCTCGCGATCCGCATGCGCCGCATGCGCGCCGAGCAGCGGGTCGTGCTGGGCGAGAGCCGGCGCGAGGACCTCGTCACGCACGCGAGCTCGCTGCAGCAGGCCTTCCAGGCACTGCACGGCCGCGTCGAGGAGGTCGCCGAGCGCCTGGACGCCCGCATGACCGAGGCCGAGCACCGCCTCGACGGCGCGATCGCCTACCGGGCGCTCGTCCGCTACGACGCCTACGGCGAGCTCTCCGGCCACCAGTCGACGACGATCGCGCTGCTCGACGCGCAGCACAGCGGAGTGGTGCTCTCCTCGATCGCCAACCGCGAGACGGCGCGGCTGTACTGCAAGCAGGTGCACGCCGGGGAGGGCGAGCTGGAGCTCTCGCCCGAGGAGGCGGAGGCGATCCGCCTGGCGCTCGCCGGCGAGGTCGGCTCGGTCACGCTCGACTGAGCGCGGCGCGGCTCGAACCCGCCCCAGGCGCTCCACACCGCCGGTTTCCGGGGTTCCCTCGGCTACACTTCGCCGAGCGATGGCTACCGCCGCCGTACCCCCAGGCCCACTGGGGTCCGTGCCGCCCGACCACCAACGGCACGGACCTGCTTCTGACGGCTGCGGCCGTTGGTCTGGTGGCCGCGTGCTCGTGCTCAACGCGACGTACGAGCCGATCAACGTGTGCACGGTCCGGCGCGCGACGGTCCTCCTGCTCAAGAGCAAGGCCGAGGTGATCGAGGTCGGCACGCGCGAGCTGCACTGGGCGACCGGCTCGCTGCCACGCCCCGTCGTCATCCGCCTCGTGACCTACGTGCGGATCCCGCGCGACACGCACAAGCGCAAGATCACCCGCCGCGCCGTCTTCGCGCGCGACGGCTGGGAGTGCCAGTACTGCGGCGCGCGCACGTCGCTGACCGTGGACCACGTGATCCCGCGCTCCAAGGGCGGCGGGTCGGGCTGGGACAACATCGTCGCGTCCTGCGCACCGTGCAACCGGCGCAAGGGCGACCGGCTCCCGCACCAGATCAACATGCACCCGCGGGTGAAGCCGCGCACGCCCAGTGCGCACATCTTCATCCAGCTCGCGTCGCCGACGATCCCGGCGACGTGGAAGCAGTACCTGCTGCACGAAGCCGCCTGACACGCCAGGGCTCGCTGACTGAGGTTTGCGCCTGCCAGACAAGCGAGCTCCTTCGTCGCCGCTTGCCTTCGGCGACGTTACGAACGACCGAGGGCGCCGCTCGACTGCGGCGCCCTCGGGCTCTACTTCGCTGGACTATGCCGGCGATGGCGGTCTATGCGGCTGGGGGGACCAGCTCCAGCACCGTCACCGGCGGTGTCTCGGTTTGGATTCCGCTTACGCGGGCCCAGCTCCGGTCGCTTAGCGGCCGGACACCTCCAGGGTCCCGGAATAACTGTCACTCAACTTCGGACCACCCCCTTTCTCTGGTCTCTCCAGAGTAGCGGAAGCGGGGGACGACCACCACGCTGGATCGCGCGTGGGTGGCGGGATCAGGCCTCTTCTGGCTCGTCGCCGTTCTCGTCGACCGCGATCACACCGTCGCCGTCGCCGTCGCCCAGCGCGGCTTCGGCCTCCTCGACCGCGCCCTCCGGCGCGGCGGCGGGATCCCCGAGCACCTCGTCGGCCACCACCGCGGGGGCGTCCCCGTTGGTCGGTGCGTCGGACTCGACGACCAGCGCCACGGCGGACACCTCGTCGCTCTCGCGGAGCTTCATCACCCGGACGCCCTGCGACGTGCGCCCGTAGCGGTTGATCCCGCGCACGCCGGTGCGCTGGACGATCCCGTTCTGGGAGATGAAGACCAGGTCCTGGTGCTCCTTGACCACGAGCGCCGCAGCGAGCAGGCCCTTGGCCTCGGTGAAGTTGATCGTCTTGACGCCCTTGGCGCCGCGCGACGTCAGGCGGTACTCGTCGATCGAGGTCCGCTTGCCGTAGCCGTTCTCGGTCACGACCAGCAGGTCCTGGCCGGGCTGCGCGACGTCCATCGCGAGCACGTAGTTGTTCTTGCCCGAGACGTCCATGCCGCGCACGCCGCTGGTGTCGCGACCCATCGCGCGGGCGTCCTCCTCGCGGAAGCGCACGGTCAGGCCCTCGTGGGAGACCATCAGGATCTCGTCGCCCGGGTCCACGCGCCGCACCGCGACCAGCTCGTCGTCGTCGCGGATGTTGATCGCGATGATGCCGTCGGCCTTGATCGGGGTGTTGTACTTGCCGAACTCGGTCTTCTTGACCGTGCCCTGGCGCGTGGCGAACATCAGGAAGTCGGTCTCCGAGAAGTCGCGCGTCGCGAGCACGGACTGCACCCGCTCGCCGTCGCGCAGCGGCAGCACGTTGCCCAGGTAGCGGCCCTTGGAGGTCCGGCCGGCCTCGGGCAGGTCGTAGACCTTCGAGCGGTAGACCTTGCCGCGGTTGGTGAAGAAGAGGAGGTAGTCGTGCGTCGAGCACACGAAGAGGTGCTCGATGAAGTCGTCCTCCTTCATCTCCATCCCGATGATCCCGACGCCGCCGCGGCGCTGCTGGCGGTACGTGTTCAGCGGGAGCGACTTGATGTAGCTCGAGTTGGTGATCGAGATGACCATCTGCTGGTCGGCGATCAGGTCCTCGATGTCGAGGTCGTCCTCGGCCGGCGCGATCTTGGTGCGGCGGTCGTCGCCGTAGCGGTCGGAGATCTCCGTGAGCTCCTCCTTGATCAGCGCGAGGACCTTGTCCTCGTCGCCGAGCAGCTCGCGCAGCTCGCGGATCCGCTCGACCAGGTCGGCGTGCTCGCGGCGCAGCGTGTCGGCCTCCAGGGCGGTCAGCTGCTGGAGGCGCAGCTCGAGGATCGCCTGGGCCTGCACGTGGGTGAGCTCGAAGCGCTCCATCAGCCCGGTACGCGCGACGTCGCGGTCGCGCGACGAGCGGATCAGGTCGATCACGGCGTCCAGGTGGTCGAGGGCGATCAGCAGGCCCTCGAGCCGGTGCACGCGGGCCTCGAGCGAGCGCAGCTCGTGCTTCGAGCGGCGGACGATGACCTCGCGCTGGTGCTGGACGTAGAAGTGGATGACGCCGCGCAGCGGCAGCGTGCGCGGGACGTTGTCGACGAGCGCGACGGTGTTCACGCCGAACGTCGTCTGCATCTGGGTGTGCTTGTAGAGCTTGTTCAGCACGACCTTGGGGTTGGCGTCGCGCTTGAGCTCGATCACCACCCGCATGCCCTTGCGGTCCGAGTGGTCCTCGATGTTCGTGATCTCGGTGAGCTTCTTCTCCGCGTGCAGGTCGGCGACCTTGCGGATCAGGCCGCCGTCGCCGCCCTTCTTGACCATGAAGGGCAGCTCGGTGACGATGATCGCCTCCTTGCCCTGGCCGATCGGCTCGATGTGGGCGCGAGCGCGCACGCGCACGCGGCCGCGGCCGGTCTCGAACGCGTCGCGGATCCCGCTCAGGCCGAGGATCACGCCGCCCGTCGGGAAGTCCGGGCCCTTGATGTGCTGCATCAGCCCGGGGGTGTCGATGTCCGGGTCGTCGATGTAGGCGATCGTGGCCGCGATCACCTCGCGCAGGTTGTGCGGCGGGATGTTCGTCGCCATGCCCACGGCGATGCCGGACGAGCCGTTGACGAGCAGGTTCGGGAAGCGCGCCGGCAGCACGACCGGCTCGTTCTCGTTGCCGTCGTAGTTCGGCTGGAAGTTGACGGTGTCCGAGTCGAGGTCGCGCAGCATCTCGCGCGCGATCGGCGCCAGGCGCGCCTCCGTGTACCGCATGGCGGCGGCGGGGTCGTCGTCGATCGAGCCGAAGTTGCCCTGGCCGTCGACCAGCGGCGAGCGCAGGGAGAACTCCTGCGCCATCCGGACGAGCGTGTCGTAGATCGCGGAGTCGCCGTGCGGGTGGTACTTGCCCATCACCTCGCCGACGATGCGGGCGGACTTGGCGTACGGCCGGTTCGGCTGCAGGCCGTTCTCGTTCATCGCGTACAGGACGCGACGGTGGACGGGCTTCAGGCCGTCGCGGACGTCGGGCAGCGCGCGCCCGACGATGACGGACATGGCGTAGTCGAGATACGACGAGCGCATCTCCTCCTCGAGCCCGCGGGGCTCGATGTTGCCGCCGGAGATGATGTCTGAGGTGGCCATCTAGCTACACGTCCAGGGTCGCGACGCGGGCGTTCTCCTCGATGAACTCCCGGCGCGGCTCGACCTTGTCGCCCATCAGCATCGTGAAGAGGCGGTCGGCCACCGCGGCGTCGTCCATCGTGACCTGCGCGAGCGTGCGGGTCTCGGGGTCCATCGTCGTCTCGCGGAGCTGCTCCGCGTTCATCTCGCCGAGGCCCTTGAAGCGCTGGAGCTTGTGGCCCTTGGCGGCCACCTCCATCACCTTGCGGCGGAGGTCCTCGAAGGACAGCGCCTCCTCGGACTCGTCGCCGAGCTTGACCGTGAACGGCGGCGTGCCGGCCAGCTTGACGAGCTCGGCGTGCACGCGCGAGAGCTGGCGGTACTCGTTGGCCTCCAGCATCGCCGCCTTCAGGCGGTGGGTCCGCGCCATCCCGGAGCGCCGCTCGACCGTGCGGACGCGGACCACGCCGTCGTCGCTCGGCTGGAGCTCCGTCGTGTACGGCTCCGTCGCGGGGTCGTCGGCCTCGAAGAGGTCGATCAGGCCCTGCGGCGGTCGTGACCTGGTGGTCGAGGATCTGCGA
Source organism: uncultured Solirubrobacteraceae bacterium (assembly GCA_963723395.1). Classification (GTDB taxonomy): domain Bacteria; phylum Actinomycetota; class Thermoleophilia; order Solirubrobacterales; family Solirubrobacteraceae; genus DATFQI01. The sequence goes on from CAVRQL010000025.1 coordinate 274,651, forward strand.
CTCCTCGAGGAACTGGACGACCTCGCTCCCGTAGTCGGCGCGGAGCGCGCTCGCCCAGCCCTCGTACTGCTTGAGCAGGCGCGTGTAGCGCTGCCAGCGCGTGTCGGTGAGCTTGAAGTCCTGGCCGCTGTAGTCCGAGACCACGAAGCGCTCGAGCTTGTCGCCGAGCAGCTGCTCCTCGAGCTCGGCGTCCTTCTCGATGTAGCGCTCGCGCTTGCCGTGGGTGAGCTTGTACAGCGGCGGCTTGGCGATGTAGACGTAGCCGGCCTCGATCAGGTCCTGCATCTCGCGGAACAGCAGCGTGAGGATCAGCGTGCGGATGTGCGCGCCGTCCACGTCGGCGTCCGTCATGAGGATGATCTTGTGGTAGCGCAGGCGCTCGATGTCGAACTCGTCGCGCACGCCGGTGCCCAGCGCGGTGATCAGCGCCTGGATCTCCTGGTTCTGCAGGACCTTGTCGATGCGCGACTTCTCGACGTTGAGGATCTTGCCGCGCAGCGGGAGCACCGCCTGCGTCGAGCGGTCGCGGCCCTGCTTGGCCGAGCCGCCGGCCGAGTCGCCCTCGACGATGAACAGCTCGGCGAGCGACGGGTTCTTGACCGTGCAGTCGGCGAGCTTGCCCGGCAGGCCCATGCCGCCCATGGCGGACTTGCGCGTGGCGTCGCGCGCCTTGCGCGCGGCCGCGCGGGCCTGGCTGGCGGAGACCGCCTTGCGGACGACCGCGCCGGCCTCCTGCGGGTTCTCCTCGAGGAACTCGGCGAGCTTGGTGTTGACCACGGAGGCGACGAAGCCCTCCATGCCGGGGTTGCCGAGCTTGGTCTTCGTCTGGCCCTCGAACTGCGGGTCGGTCAGCTTGACCGAGATGACGGCGGTGAGACCCTCGCGGATGTCCTCGCCGGTGAGGTTCTCGTCCTTCTCCTTGAGCTGGCCCTTCTCGCGCGCGTAGCGGTTGAGCGTGCGCGTGAGCGCAGAGCGGAAGCCCGACATGTGCGAGCCGCCCTCGTGCGTGTTGATGTTGTTGGCGAACGAGAAGACGGACTCCTGGTAGGTGGAGTTCCACTGCAGCGCGACCTCGACCGCGCCCTCGTCGCTCTCGCCCTCGAAGAACACGACCTTCTTCTGGATCGGGTCCTTGTTCTCGTTGAGGTAGGTGACGAAGTCCTCGATGCCGCCCTCGTAGTGGAACTCGGACGAGCGGGCGCTCTCGCCGCGCTCGTCGGTGATCTAGATCCGCAGGCCGCGGGTCAGGAACGCCGTCTCGCGCAGGCGCTGCTCGAGCGTCGCGTACTCGAAGTCGAGGCTCTCGAAGACCTCGCCGTCCGGCAGGAAGTTGATCTTGGTGCCGGTCTCGTCCGTCGGCTCGTCCTGGGAGAGCTCGTTCTGCGGCACGCCCCGCACGTAGCTCTGGCGATGGACGTAGCCGTCGCGGCTGATCTCGATGTCGAGCCGCTCGGACAGCGCGTTGACGACGGACAGGCCGACGCCGTGCAGGCCGCCGGAGACCTTGTAGCCGCCGCCGTCGCCGAACTTGCCGCCGGCGTGCAGGACCGTCAGCACGACCTCGGCGGCCGGCTTCTGCTCCTTCTCCATGATCGCGACCGGGATGCCGCGGCCGGCGTCGACGACCGTGACGGAGTTGTCCGGGTGGATCGTGACGTCCACGGCATCGTTGCGGCCGGCCAGCGCCTCGTCGACGGAGTTGTCGACGATCTCGTACACCAGGTGGTGCAGGCCGCGGACACCGGTCGAGCCGATGTACATGCCGGGACGCTTGCGTACCGCCTCGAGTCCCTCGAGGACGGTGATGTCCTGTGCGTCGTAGCCCGTCCGCTGTGTCGTTGTTGCCGCTGGTGCCTTCGTTGCCGGCCATGAGCCTCCGTCGTTTACAAGCGACGCCCCGGCGTCCGGACGAGCTTCCGTCCGCGGCCGGGGCGAGGCCTTCACGTGCCCATAACTATAGCAGGGGGACCCCCCGGAACCGGGTCTCACGACTGCATCAAAAGTGCTGCAAATCGTAACAATCTGCGCGCGTCGTCCGACCGTTAGGAACGGGCCGGCGCAGCCTGCGGGCGCAACCGGCGTATCGCGGGCCGCCCGAGGGCTCCGTTGAGCGCCTCGATGACGGGCTCCGAGAGCAGGTCGAGCTCCTGCGCGAGCACCGCCGACGCGCACGACACGGTGATCGTCCCGTCGCGCTCGGACACCGGCTCCGCCTGGCTCGCGAAGGGCGCCGGCGCGGTCTCGCGGCCACACCCGCTGGACCTCCGCGAGCAGCGTCTTGGGCGCCACCGCGGCGGTGAGCGCGTCGAGCGCGAGGCCGACGGGCCGCGGGCCGCGGCGCCTCATCGCTTCCCTCGTGTGCGCGGGCGGGTCACGGGGCCGTCACGCCCTCGCCCTGGAGCACGCGCCCGGCCGTCGATCTCGACGCGCTCGACGTCCGGGTCCTCCGCCCCCGGCACGTGCGCGAGGTCGGTCGTGGCGATCACGCTCTGCCCGCCGGCGCGCAGCACCTCGACGAGCCGCTCGCGCCGGCTGGCGTCCAGCTCGCTCATGACGTCGTCGAGCAGCATCAGCGGGGGCGCGCCGCGCTCCTCCGCCAGCTCCTCGCGCTCGGCCAGCAGCAGCGCGAGCAGGCCGAGCCGCTGCTGGCCCCGCGATCCGTAGGCCCGCAGCTCGCGGCCGGCGCGGCGGAACGCGAGCTCGTCGCGGTGCGGGCCGTGGCCCGTGAACCCGCGCTCGACGTCCCCGTCGACGCGGTCGGCGAGCTCCGCGGCCAGCCCGTCGGCATCGGCGGCCTTCGAGCGCGGCCGGTAGCTCAGCTCGGCGTCTCCCTCCAGCCCGACCCCGGCGGCGTGGGCGACGAAGCGCGGCGAGAGCCGGTCGACGGCCTCGGCGCGGTCGCGCATCAGCGCGATCCCGTGGCGGGCGAGCTCCGCGTCCCACGCCGGCAGCGATCCGCGGCCGGCCCGGCCCGCGCGGATGTTGGAGATGAGCGCGTTGCGCTGCCCGAGCGCCGCCGAGTACGCGCGCCGGGTCCCGGCGCGGCCCGGCCACAGCGCGGCGATCGACCTGGTCGAGGTGCGCGCGGCGCAGCGCCGGCGCACCGAGCACCAGCTCCAGCCGGTCGGGCAGGAACACCGACACCAGCGGCCGGGCCTCGGCGTCCGTCAGGCGGTCGACGGGCGCGCCGTCGACCTGCAGCCGCTTGGCCTCGCCGGGCTGGAAGCCGACGGTGATCTCGTGGCGGCCGCGGTCGTCCTCGGCCTCGAGCTCCAGCCGCGCGAGCCCGGCGCCGAAGCGGACGACCTCGCGCTCGTTGGCGGTCCGGCACGAGCGGCCGGTGCAGGCGAAGTAGAGCGCCTCGAGCAGGTTCGTCTTGCCGGCCCCGTTGTGCCCGGCCAGCACCGTCAGGCCCGGGCCGACCCGCAGCTCCGCGCGCTCGTAGGAGCGGAAGTCGCGGAGCTGGAGCCGGGTGACCTTCATGGCGCGGGCACGCGCCGAGCGCTCAGACGTTCAGCCGGATCGGCATCAGCAGGTACTGGAACCCGCTGCCGTCCGCCGCCTGGATCAGCCCCGGCCGCAGCGGCGAGATCAGCTTCAAGCAGCACGTCGCCGCCCTCGAGCGCCTCGAGCCCGTCGCGCAGGAACTCCGGGTTGAAGCCGATCTCGAGCGGCTCGCCCTGGAACGGGACCGGAACGGTCTCGCGCGCCTCGCCGACGTCGGGCGTGCGCGCCGACACCGTCAGCTCCCCCTCGGAGAACGCCAGGCGCAGCGGCGCGTTCTTCTGCGCGAGCAGCGAGATGCGGCGCACCACGTCGGTGATCTCGTCGCCGGCCAGCTGCAGCTCGTGCTCGTAGGCGTCGGGCAGCAGCTGGCGGTAGTTGGGGAACTGGCCGTCGATCAGCCGCGACGAGAGCACCACGCCGGCGGCCTCGAACACGACCTGGTTGGAGCGCACCGACACCGACAGCGACTCGGCGGCGCCGTGCTGGACGATCCGGGTCAGCTCCTGCAGCGCCCGGGCCGGGACGTTGGCCTCGAAGCTCCCGTCCAGCGGCGCCTCGAGCCGCGTCTCCTTGACGGACAGGCGGTAGGAGTCGGTCGCGACCATCCGCAGCTCCTCGCCGGAAGCCGAGACGAGGATGCCGGTGAGCACGGGGCGCGTCTCGTCGCGCGACGCCGAGCGGGCCACCTTGAGCACGGTCTCGACGAACGCCGGGCCCGGGACCTCGACGCGGCCCTCGGCCTCGGCCTCGGGGAACGGCGGGAAGTCCTCCAGGCGCAGCGTGCGGATGTGGAACGTCGCGGCGCCGCCGACGAGCTCGACGTCCTGCTCCGACGGCCGCAGCTCCAGCGTCACCTCGTCGCCCGGCAGCGCGCGGACGACGTCGACGAGCAGTCGCGCCGGCAGCACCACGGCGCCGTCGCGGACGGTCTCGCCCTCGAGCGGGACGCGCAGGCCGATCTCCATGTCGGTGGCGCGCAGCTCGATCGCGCCTCCCTTGGCCTGGAGCTGGACGCCGGACAGCGCCTGCACGGCGCTCCGCGTCGAGGCGGCCCTGGTCACGGTCTGCAGCTGCGCGAACAGGGCATCGCGCCGGGTCGAGATCTTCATGGCGCGCTGCCTCGCCTTCACGTCAACGATGTCGATAATGAGTTCCAATTCAGGAGTCGTAGGGGTGTTGAAGATGTGCACAGCTCGCTCGATTCCTTCTCCTGCGCCGCCTCGGCCCGTGCACAGGGGCTGTGCAAGAACCTGGGGAGTCTTCCAGGCGGACCGGACTCATCGGGTCGTCGCCGAGCCGCTCGGTGAGTCGGCGGACCGCCTCGTAGGCCTCCGGGTCGGCTGCCATCCGCTCGGCGGTGCGCCGGCAGGCGTGCATGACGGTGGTGTGGTTGCGGCCCCCGAAGGCGCGCCCGATGGCGGGGAGCGTCTGGTCGGTGAGCTCACGCGCGAGGTACATGGCGACCTGCCGCGGCCACGTGATCGGCGCCGCGCGGCTGGTGGACAGCGAGGTCCTCGATCGAGACGCCGAACGCCTCGCAGGTCTCCTCCTGGATCTCGCGGACGGTGTGCGCCGCGCGCGGCTGCTTGAGCTGCGGGTAGAGGCCGGCGAGGACCTCGTCGGCCAGCTCGGCGGTCACGTCCTGTCCGGTGAGCGAGCCGAACGCGACGACGCGGATCAGCGCGCCCTCGAGCGCGCGGAGGTTGGAGTCGATGCGGCCGGCGATCCGCTCCAGCGCGTCGGGCTCGACGTCGATCTCGTCCTGCTGGGCGCGCTTGCGCAGCACGGCGAGCCGGGTGCCGGCGTCGGGCGGCCCGATGTCCGTGACGAGGCCGGCCTCGAAGCGCTCCCGGAGCCGCTCCTCGAGCGCGCCCATGTCGCGCGGCATGCGGTCGGACGTCAGCACGAGCTGCGCGCCGGCGCCCTGGAGGGCGTTGAAGGTGTGGAAGAACTCCTCCTCCGTGCGCGCCTTGCTCTCGAGGAACTGGACGTCGTCGACGAGCAGGACGTCGACGTGGCGGTAGCGCGCCTTGAAGTCCTCGATCGCGTTCGTGCGCAGGGCGCCGACGAAGTGGTCCGTGAACGCCTCGGCGGTGGTGTAGACGACCGAGATCCCCGCGAGGTGGTCGGTCACGTAGTTGGCGATCGAGTGGAGGAGGTGCGTCTTGCCGAGCCCGGGCGGCCCGCAGATGAACAGCGGGTTGTAGGCGAGCCCGGGCATCTCGGCGACCGACAGCGCGGCGGCGTGCGCGAGCCGGTTGGCGTCGCCGATGACGAACTGGTCGAACGTGAAGCGCGGGTTGAAGGCCTCGGCATCTGGGCCTGCGGCGACGGCGCCGTGCGTGGCGGCCGGGCGCCGGGCGACCGTGGGCGGCGACCGTCTCGGCCGGCCGCTCGCCGGGCGCGACGAGCTCGACGTGGATGCGCGTCGCCGAGCACCGCCGCGACGCAGGCCTTGAGGACGCGTGAGAAGCGCCCGTCGACCCACGGGCGGATGTTGTCGGGCGCCTCGACGACGAGCGTCCCGGCCTGGAGCGACAACGCGGTCAGCGGCTCGAGCCAGATGTGCCACGTGGAGTCACCGACGGCGCGACGCATCTCGTCATGGATGCGCCGCCAGGCGTGTGGGAGATCGACGTCGGACACGGGCGCGCGGAAGGGCCTCCTCCTGGCGGAGAGGTCGGGTGGATCGAGGGCGAACAGAGGACCCACGGGGGCGGGCGGCGGCAAACATAGCAACGGGTCGGAGGCCCGTGAGGTGCCTCGCGGGACCGCTCCCGGGGAGAGCGCGCAAATCGCGAAGGAAAGTTCCGGAGGGCCGTCGCGAGGGGCACTTCGAGGGTTGTGCACAGGTGTCGACGGCCGTGTGCGCAACGGTGTGTGCGGGCCGTGCGCGCCCGGCCGCCTTGTATCCTTCTCGCCGCCGCCCGCCTTCGCGGCCCGTTCCGCTGCGCGGCTACCGCGCGGGCCGGCCCAGACCTCGAGGAGCTCACGTGAAGCGCACCTACCAGCCCAAGAAGCGCAAGCGCGCCCGGACCCACGGGTTCCGCGCGCGTATGCAGACCAAAGCCGGCCGCATCGTCCTGAAGCGCCGCCGCGAAAAGGGCCGCAAGCGGCTGACGGTCTAGTGACCGGAGGCCGGTGTCGCCCCGGTCGCAGGGACGGCTGGGACTGATGTCCGGCCCGTCATCGGGTGGCGGTCGCTCTCGCCGCCGGCGCCTGTCGCGCAGCGCCGAGTTCGAGCGCGTCTACCGGCAGGGCCGCTCGAAGGCCAACCGCTTCCTCGTGCTCTACGCGTTCCCGCGCGAGGACGGCTCCACCGACGACGGGCCGCGCCTCGGCCTGTCGGTATCGCGCCGTGTCGGCGGCGCCGTCGATCGCACGCGCGTGAAGCGTGTGCTGCGCGAGGCGTTCTGGCAGGAGGCCGAGCGGCTCCCCGACGGCTCCGACTACGTCGTCGTCGCCCGGCCCGAGTCGCTCGGGACTCACCGAGCGCGAGGGCACGCCCGGGATCCGCCGTGCGCTCGGCGAGCTGGTCGAGGGCATGGGCGGAGCGCGACCGGCGACGAGGGGCGACGAGTCCTCATGAGCGCCGCGACCCGCATCGCCCTGGCCCCGATCCGCCTGTACCAGCGCGTGATCTCGCCCGCGCTGCCGCGGCGCTGCAAGTACCACCCGACCTGCTCGGACTACGCGGTGCAGGCGATCCGCAGCTACGGCATACTGCGCGGCGCCGTGCTGGCGGGCTGGCGCCTCCTGCGTTGCAATCCGTTCAGCCACGGCGGCTACGACCCCGTGTCCGCCCAGACCCTCTTCACGACGACGCCGCGGTCCGCCGGCGAGCGTGCGTCAAACTCCTGAACCCCGTGATCCTCTTCGCCGCGAACCCGCTCCAGCCCCTGATCGATTTCTTCGAGGGGATCCTGAAGTTCTTCCACGACTCGGTCGGGCTCAGCTGGGGGATGGCGATCATCGCGCTGACCCTGATGGTCCGGGTCGTGCTGCTGCCGCTGACGCTCAAGCAGTTCAAGTCGATGCAGTCGATGGCGCGCCTGCAGCCGGAGATCAAGAAGCTCCAGGACAAGTACAAGAACGACAAGGAGCGCCTCAACCAGGAGATGATGCGCTTCTACCGGGAGAACAAGGTGAACCCGTTCGCCTCGTGCCTCCCGATGGTCGCGCAGCTGCCGGTCTTCCTGTCGCTCTTCTACATGCTGCGCAAGGATCTGCGGCAGGACATCTGCCCGGAGATCAACCCTCCCGGCACCGCCAACCCGGTGCCGTGCGGCGACGGCGGCGACGCGCAGTTCCTCTTCATCCCGGACCTGACGAACCGCGCCTACGGCTACGTCCTGGTCATCCTGATCGTGCTCTACGTCGGCTCGCAGCTGCTCTCCACGCTGCTGATGGCGACCACGACGGACCGACCCAGCGCATGATCTTCCTGGCGCTGCCCTTCTTCTTCGTGCTCTTCGTCTGGCAGTTCCCGGCCGGCCTGCTCGTCTACTGGATCACGACCAACCTGTGGACGATCGCGCAGCAGGCCATCGTCCGGAAGCGGCTCGGGCCGCTGCGACCACCGGGCCAGGAGTCCGAGTCGCTGAGCGACATGATCGGGCGAATATCGGGGCGCAAGGACGATGACGACGACGACAAGGGCGGCGGCGCAGCGACGCAACGCGAAGGCGCCGGCCGCCCGCGAGGCCGTCGCCGTCAGCGGCAAGGAACCCAAGGGGCGGCCGAGCGGACCACCGCCGGCTCCGCCGCGGAGAAAGAAGAAACGCTCCGGGAGGCGTCGATGAGTGAGTCCGGCCAGGTCCCAGAGTCCGCGAGCGACCGCGTCCGCGAGGTGCTCGAGAACGTCAGCGAGGCGCTCGGGCTCGACGCGGAGGTGCGCGTCGAGGAGAACGACGAGGGCATCCGCGGCGTCCTCGACGGCGAGGATCTCGGCCTCTTCATCGGCCGCCACGGCCAGACCATCGACGCCGTCCAGCACCTCGCCTTCAAGATCGCCAACCGCGAGGGCCCGCGCGGCGCCACGCGGGTCGTGGTCGACGCCGCCGGCTACCGGGCACGCCGCGAGCAACTGCTGCAGCGCCAGGCCGACCAGGCCGCGCTCGATGCCGTCAGCGGCGGCCGGCCCGTCGCGCTCGACGCGATGAGCGCAACCGAGCGCAAGGTCGTCCACGAGTACCTCAAGGATCGCGGCGACGTGGAGACGTACTCCGAGGGCACCGAGCCCGATCGCCACCTCGTGGTGGCCCCGCTCTCCTCCTAGCTCGTCGTCGTCCACGCTTTGCTCCGCCGTTGTCGCGGCGGGTGTTTCACGTGAAACACCCAGCCGCGCCGCTCGACTAGCCCGGCGCGCCGCTCGACCAGTCCCTGAGCGCTAGCCGCAGCCCAGGCCCGGGACCGGCCCGGCCTGGCCCGGCCCGGCCCGGCCCGGGCGCAGCGTTTCACGTGAAACGCTCGGAGCCCGATCCCGGCCGCTGCGACACTCAGCGCCATGTCCTCCGGGTCGACGCCTGCGCTCGGCACCCTGCCCGCACGTGCCGCCGCGCGCCTCCGCGAGCTGGCGAAGACCTACGGGCTCGACGCCGGCGCCGAGACAGCGCTCTCGCGGCTGCTGCTCCTGCAGGCGGCGGATCCCGACCGCGTCCACGACCGTTCGCGACCCCGTGCAGGCCGCCGATCGGCACGTCGCCGACTCGCTGTCGGCGCTGCAGCTCCCCGAGTTGGCGGCCGCGACGTCGATCGCCGACATCGGCGCCGGCGCGGGCTGGCCGGGCTTCGCGCTCGCCGCGGCGCTGCCCGCGGCGCGCGTGTTCCTGGTCGAGAGCGCGGTGCGGCATTGCCGCTACCTCGAGCGCGCGGTCGACGAGTCGGGGCTCGAGAACGTCGCGGTCGTGCACGCGCGAGCGGAGGAGTGGGCCGAAGGCATCGGTCGCAACGACGTCGTCACGGCGCGGGCGCTCGCCGCGCTGCCGGTCATCTGCGAGTACGCCGCTCCGCTGCTCCGCGAGGGCGGGACGCTCGTCGCCTGGAAGGGCGTCGTGGCGCCGGAAGAGGCCGCGGACGGCGCCGCCGCCGCGGCGGAGCTGGGGCTCGAGGCCGTCGCCGTCCACGCTGTCACCCCGTTCCCGGGCGCCCGCGACCACACGCTGCACGTCTTCCGCAAGACCGCGCCCACGCCGCCGCGCTTCCCACGGCGTCCAGGAATTGCGACAAAACGGCCGCTGTCCGCGACTTCATGAGCGCGACTTCGTTCCTTCCTCGCTCATAGCGGCCGTTCGGGGGCGAATCCGCCGCGCCCAGCGCTAGCGTCGATCACAGATGTCCGTCTACGCAATCGCCAACCAGAAGGGCGGGGTCGGGAAGACCACCACCGCCGTCAACGTCGCCGCCTGCATCGCGGCCGCGGGTTACGAGACCCTTCTGGTCGACGTCGACCCGCAGGGGAACGCCACCGTGGGCCTCGGAGTCACGCGCGAGGACGGCCCCGGGCTGTACGACGTCCTCAGCGGCGACGTGCCCGCCGAGGACTCGATCCGCCCGACCTCGATCGCCGGTCTGTCGATCCTGGCGTCTACGCCGGACCTCGCGGGCGCGAACATGGAGCTCCCGCGCCTGCCGGGCTCGGAGAACCGCCTGCGCGACGCGCTCGCCCCGATCCGCGACCGCTACGCCTTCGTCCTGCTCGACTGCCCGCCGTCGCTCGGCCCGCTGACCGTCAACGCGCTCGTCGCCGCCGACCGCGTGATCGTGCCGGTCCAGACCGAGTACTTCGCGCTCGAGGGCCTCGCCGGTCTGCTCGACACGCTGTCGCTCATCCAGCGGGAGCTCAACCCGCGGCTGACCGTCGCCGGGATGCTCCTCACGATGCACGACGCGCGCACGAAGCTCGCCCAGGACGTGGAGCGAGAGGTGCGCGAGCACTTCCCTTCGCTCGTCTTCGACACCGTGATCCCCCGCAACGTCCGGCTCGGCGAGGCCCCCAGCTTCGGCTTGCCGGTGATCCATCACGATCCGCACTGCGCCGGCTCGGAGGCCTACTTCGAGCTCGCCAAGGAGGTGGCCGCACGTGGCTGAGCGCACCAGAGGCATGGGCCGGGGCCTCTCCGCCATCCTGGCGTCGACGGCTCCGCCCGTCGACGGTCCGGCGCGTGACCCGGAGCTGCGCGAGATCCCCGTCGACCTGATCGTCGCCGAACCCGCGCCAGCCGCGCCGCGCGTTCGACGAGGCGTCGCTGGTCGCGCTGGCGGACTCGCTGCGCGAGCGCGGCGTCCTGCAGCCGGTGCTGGTGCGGCCCGTGCCGGGCGGCACGTACGAGCTGATCGCGGGCGAGCGCCGCTGGCGCGCCGCGCAGATGGCGGGGTTCGAGCACGTCCCCGCGCTCGTGCGTCCGCACGGCGACGCCGAGTCGCTCGAGCTCGCGCTGATCGAGAACATGGCCCGCGAGGACCTCAACCCCGTCGAGGAGGCCCGCGCCTGCGCGCTCCTGGTGGAGGAGCTCGGCCTCACGCGCGAGGACGTCGGTCGCCGCGTGGGCCGCTCCCGCGTGGCGGTCTCGAACCTGCTGCGGCTGCTCGAGCTTCCCGACGAGGTCCTCGAGCTCCTCTCGGAGGGCGAGCTGTCCGAGGGCCACGGCCGGGCGCTCCTGATGGCCTCCGACCACGCCGACCGGCGACGGCTGGCCCGTGCGGCCGCCGTGGAGGGCTGGACCGTCCGCCGCACCGAGGCGGCGGCCCGCGAGGTCAACGCCGACGCTCCGCCGGCCGCGACCCGTGCCGGCCGCGCCGTGCACCCGGACCAGGCGGAGGCGGCCGAGCGCCTCGGAGACGCGCTCGGCAGGGCGCTCGGCGCGGACGTCCAGGTGCGCCCGAAGGGCGAGGGCTATCGCGTGACGCTGGCCTTCGACTCGCTCGACGAGGCGATGGCCGTCGCCGAGCGCCTCGGCGCCGTCGAACCCGCCTGACACGCCTGCCGAGGTGCCCTGACAGCCCCTCCGGGGCTCGCTATCATCGCGCCGCAGGGGCGATTAGCTCAGTCGGTTAGAGCGCTTCTCTGATAAGGAAGAGGTCCCAGGTTCGAGTCCTGGATCGCCCATGGCAAGGTCCGCTCCGGCGGGCCTTTGTTCGTTCTGGGGCAGCACCTCGGCGAGCGGATCGAGCCCGTGTCGCGCCCCCCGGCGGGAACCCGAGGGGACTCACGTCAAGCCGCTGAAAGTGCGCCCGACCGACGCCTATACTTGGCCGACCCCGGCGAGGACCCGTGGAAATGGGAAACGGCGAGGAGCCTTTCGTGCAGGAGATGGTCATCTACGGCGTCAGCTTCGACATGGTCGGCAAGCAGCCGATCGTCCTGTTGAAGGCCGTTGACACGAACAAGTTCCTCCCGATCTGGATCGGCCACCCTGAGGCCGCCGCGATCCTGATGAAGCTCCAGGGCGCCTCCACGCCGCGCCCGATGACGCACGACCTGCTCTTCGAGATGCTCGGCGAGCTCGACGTGTCGTGTAGCCGGGTCTCGGTCACCGAGCTACGCGAGAACACCTTCTACGCGTCGATCACGCTGACGGTCAACGGCCGGGAGGTCGAGATCGACTCGCGCCCGAGCGACGCGCTCGCACTCGCCGTCCGGTCGGGTGCGCCGATCTTCGCCGCCGAGGACGTGATCGCCGAGTCCGCGATCGAGTTCGAGCACGAGGTCGAGGACACCGAAGAGGTCGTGGACAAGTTCAAGGAGTTCCTCGACCAGGTCTCGCCGGAGGACTTCCGCGGCGGCGAGCAGTAGGCCGCCCGCCTAGGCGGGCGCTCGCGCCACCGCGAGGTCCAGCACCCGGGCGATCAGCGCCTCGAAGCTGATGCCGGCCGCCTCGGCGGCCAGCGGGAGCAGCGACGTGTCGGTGAGGCCCGGGATCACGTTCGCCTCCAGGACTGTCAGCTCGCCGCTGGCGTCGTCGAGCATCAGGTCGACGCGAGCGAAGCCGTAGCACCCGAGGACCCGGTAGGCCGACAGCGCGAGCTCCCGCGCCCGCTCCGCGACGTCGTCGGGAAGGTCGGCCGGGCAGGTGAAGGTGGTCCGCCCGATCTCGTACCGGGCCTCGAAGTCGTAGAAGTCCTCCTCGTTCGGCACGGCCTCCACCACCGGGAGCGCCTCCGGGCCCGTCCGGCCCGTCGAGCACCGACACCGCGAGGTCGCGGCCCGCGACGTGGCGCTCGAGCAGCACCTTGGTGTCGTACGAGAACGCCGCGACGATCGCGCCGGGGACGTCGCCCGCCGTACTCGCGAACTTGATCCCGAGCGCCGAGCCCTGACCTGCGGGCTTGACCACGACCGGGAAGTCGAGCCGCTCCTCGATCGCCGGCAGCGCGCGGGCCGCACCGAGCTCCTCGAACGCCGCCTGGCTGAACGCGTAGAAGTCGGGCGTCGGCAGCCCGGCGTCGCGCAGCGCGTGCTTGGACACGACCTTGTCCATGCACCGGATGCACGCGGAGGGCCCCGAGGCCGTGTACGGAATGCCGAGCAGCTCGAGCAGTTCCTGCACCGTCCCGTCCTCGCCGCCGCGGCCGTGCAGCGCCACGAAGGCCACGTCGGGATTTTCGGCGACGAGCCGGTCCACGAGGTCGGATCCGACGTCGATCGGCCACCACGTCATGGCCGAGGCGCTCGAGCGCGTCCTCGACCCTCGCCCCGGATCGCAGGGAGACCTGGCGCTCGAGCGAGTCGCCGCCCTTGAGGACGGCGACCCTCATCCGGTCTTGCGGCGGAGGGGGAGCACGCGCGCGTCCGGCTCGCCCGCCGGCGTGGGCGGAGCCGACGCGCTCGCGGATCGCTTCCGGGACCCGGAGCGACTCGGCGGGTGCTCCGCGCCGGTCAGCGTCTCGTACAGGCCGAGTTGCTCGCGCACGACCTCGCCGATCCGCCGGATGCCCTCGCGGATGTCGTCGTCGCCGACGCCCGAGAAGTTCAGCCGCATCTCCGAGCCGCCGCGGCCGTCCAGGTACGCGGCTCGGCCCGGTACGAACGCCACATGGTCGCGGAGGGCCCGCGCCAGCAGGTCGGTCGTGTCGATGTAGTCGGGCAGCCGAGCCCAGATGAACAGCCCACCCTGCGGGCGGGTCCACGTCGCCTCGCGCGGGAAGTGCTCCGCCAGCGCCTCGAGCATGATGTCGCGCCGCCGCCGATAGACGGCGGTGAGCTCGCGCACGTAGCTCAGCCAGTCGCGCTCGGCGAAGTACCGGCACACGAACAGCTGCGACAACGGTGACGAGCAGAGGTCGGCAGCACCCTTGCCGAGGTTGAGCTTGTCGAGCACCGGCCGGGGCGCCGACGTCCAACCGATGCGGAGGCCCGGCGAGAGGATCTTGGAGAAGGTCCCGAGGTAGATCACGTACTCGCCGCCGTCGAGCGAGAAAAGCGTCGGCAGCGGTTCGCCCTCGTAGCGGAGCATGCCGTACGGGTTGTCCTCGAGGACGAGCAGCTCACGCTGCCGCGCGATCTCGACGAGTCGCTTGCGGCGCTCGAGCGAGAGCGTCACGCCCGCCGGGTTCTGGAAGGACGGGATCGTGTAGATGAACTTCGGCGTGCGCCCCTCCGCGTCGAGGCGCTCCAGCTCGGCCTCGAGCACGTCGATCCGCATGCCCTCGTGGTCCATCTCGATCTGCACGACGTCCGCCTGGTAGGAGACGAAGACCGGGACCGCCCCCGGATACGTCGGGGCCTCGGCGATGATCACGTCGCCGGGATCGATCAGCGTCTTGCACACGAGGTCGATGACCTGTTGTCCGCCGGTGGTCACGAGCAGGTCGTCGGGCTCGACCTCCATGCCCTCCGCTGCCATCACCTGCGCGATCGGGTCCTTGACCTCGATCATGCCCTCGGTCGGCCCGTACTGCAGCGCTCGCGCGGCGTCGTCGACCGCGACGCGCGACATCAGCGCGGCGAAGTCCTCTGCGGGGAAGGTGCTCGTATCGGGGAGCCCGCCGGCCAGCGAGATGACCTCGGGCCGTGCGGTGACCGCCATGAGGTCGCGCATCGCCGAGGACTTCATGACCTGAGTGCGGCGCGCGAACAGGCCGGCGTAACGCTCGAGGTCGCGCGCGCCTGATCGTGGCTTGGCCATGGCGGGTCTTTCGCCGCCGGAGCCCTGGCCCCTTGGCGTCTCGTCTATCGTCATGCGCCCCCGGCACCGTAGCCGACTCGCCGCGGGACGACTCAACGTATGGACTTCGTTCTCGACCTGCTCCAAGGCGTCGGGCTCGCCGCCGCGATCGGGGTGCGCCCATGGCTCCCGATGCTCCTCGCGGGCGCGCTCGCGGCCGCCAATCTCGGCCTCGACTTCGACGGGACGGATTTCGCGTTCCTCGAGTCCGTGCCGGTGCTGGTCGTCCTCGCAGTGGCCTTCGTCGCCTCCACGCTCCTGGAGCGCCGGTACGGCGAGCGCGGCCCGACAGCCGTCTACGCCGTCATCGCCGCTCTTCTCGGAGCGCTCGAGGCAGCCGCATCACTGGCGGATCGCGGGCACACGATCGTCCCCGGCGTGATCCTCGGCGCCGGTGCCGCAGTGCTCGGGTTCCTCGCCGCTCGGACGCTGTTCGCGCGCGTTCGGCGCCGCCTGGACGCCGAGGCAGCGGGAGCTCTTCCGGTCTACGCCGAGGGCGTGGCGCTGGTCGCCGCCGGCCTCTCGATCCTCTTCCCGCCGCTTGCCCTGCTCGTCGTGGCCGCGCTTGCGTGGCTGCTGATCGGGAGCCGTCGCCGCGAAGGCGAGAAGTACGCCGGCTTGCGCGTACTGCGGTGAAGAAACTCGTCCTCGCCGTCATCGACGCGATGAAGCCCGCCATGCTCGAGCGGGTCGTCGCGAGCGGGAAGGCACCGGCGTTGGAGCTGCTGATCGAGCGCGGCGAGCACGTCGACGACTGCGTCGCCGCGTTCCCGTCGGTGACTCCCGTGTGCGCCGCGTCGATCGCGACCGGGACCGGCCCCGACCGGCACGAGATCCCGTCGATGAACTGGTACCACCGCGGCGAGGGGCGCTACGTCGAGTACGGCACCAGCTTCAAGGCGTCACAGGCCTTCGGCTTCAAGCAGTCGCTCACCGACACGATCTACAACATGAACCTCGAGCACTTGTCGTCGGAGACGCCGACGGTGTTCGAGCGCCTCGACGACGCCGACGTGCGCACCGCCGGCACGACCTACCTGATGTACCGCGGCCGGCACCGCCACGAGGTGGCGAACGAGACGGCGCTGACGCGCCTGGCGACGACGGTGTTCCGGCATGCCATCTACGGGCCAAAGGAGTTCTTCTACGCCGACCTGTTCGCCTCGCGGCGAACCGGCTGCCGCTCGCAGCTCGGGCTCCCGGGTGTGCGCGATCAGCACGCCGGGTGCGTCGGCTCGTATCTGATCGAGCACGATCTCTTCGACTTCCTGCTGTTGTCGCTGCCCGACAACGACACGCATTCGCACAAGAACGGCCCGTTCGCCCAGGTGGCGTCGATCGCCGAGGCGGATCGCCAGATCGAGCGCCTCATGCACGCCGCCGGCGGTCCGGACGCGTTCCTCGAGGATCACGCGGTGATCGTGTGCTCGGACCACTCGCAGTCCCAGGTCGAAGAGGAGATCGACCTGTTCCGGGCCTTCGAGGGCTTCGCCGTGCAGCCGGCCAGGCGCACGACGCGCGCGGAGGCCAGCGAGATCGCCATCTGCCCCGCGTCGCGGTCCGCGATGATCTACGTGCTCGACCAGGATCGTGAGGCGGATCTCCTCAGCCGCGCGGAGAAGACGCTGGTCGAGCTCGACGGCGTCGATCTCGTGATGCGGATGACGGACCATCCGGATGGCGAAGCGGTCGTCCGCGGAAAGCGCGGCTCCGACATCCTCGAGGTCCGACTGGCTCCCCGCGGCGGGCTGACCGACCTGCGTGGCGAGCGGTGGAGCGTCGAAGGCGACCTCGACTTGCTCGCGCTGTCCGTGCGTGAAGGGCGGATCGACAGCGCCGTCTACCCGGACGCGCTGGGACGCATCTGGTCTGCGTTGCGCTGCCGGACCTCTGGTGAGCTGCTCGCGTCTGCCCGGCCGGGATACGAGTTCCTCGACTGGGGCGGCGCGCACCACGTCGGCGGCGGCTCGCACGGCGCCCTGCACGCCAACGACTCGCTCGGATCGCTGATCTGGTGCGGGACGGGACCGTCCGCGGACTCTCGTGAGCAGTGGTCGCTGCGTGACGTGGTCCCGATGATCGATCAGCACTTCGGCGTCGAACGGGCCTAGGCCCGGGCGCTCGAGGCGGCCGGTGTTTCACGTGAAACGCCGTCGAGGCGCCGCGGGGCGCCGTGGGCCGCGGCGGAGACGTCGCGCATGCGGTCAGGTCGCGATAGACCACGCTTCGGCCCCCGCGGAGAGCCGTCGCCTTGGCGTTTCACGTGAAACGCCGCCCTCGGAGGCCGCGCGATCTTGCTCGGGCCCCAGCCGCGCGAAGTCGCTGGCGGCCGTTGGTGGCAGGGGCGGGTGTTTCACGTGAAACGCCTGCCGGCTGTCCTCGTCGTCGTCCTGGCGGTTGCGGGGCTGGCGATCGCGAGCGTCGGCTGCGCCGCTGTCTGCGGCTCAAGCGCAGACGCGCGGGAACGACCGTGCGCCCCTCTGGCGTGCTCGTCGAGCCAGAGCGATACGACGTGCCTCCGAGCGGGCGCCGGCTGAGCGCGCGCGAGGTGCTGCGGGTTGCGGAAGGTCTCGGGAAGGTACGTCGCGAGAGGCGCGAGCACGCGCGGGCCTATGCACGGGTCTACCTGACCGGCGGCGACGGTTGGCAGTTCTCGCTGTTCACGCCGCCGAGCGGCGGCGACCCGGACCGGGCGGAGGTGGCCCAGGTCCTGATCAGCGACCGCACCGGGAAGGTGACCGAGGCGTGGACCGGCCCGCAGGTGGAGTGGCCGATGGCTCGCGGCTATCCGGGCGCCTTCGGCCGCGCCGTCAACGCGCCCTGGGTGTGGATCGGGCTGTGCGTCCTGTTCGCCCTGCCGTTCCTGCGCGGGCCGCTCCGGATGCTGCACCTCGACATCGCGGTCCTCCTCGCGTTCTCGGTGTCCTACGCGTTCTTCGGTGCGGCACGGCTCGACGTCTCGGTGCCGAGCGCCTATCCGCTGCTGGCGTATCTGCTCGTCCGGATGCTGATGGTGGCGCGCGGCACGCCGTGGACCGCTCGCGGCGCCCGCCGCGCTGCGCGTCGGGCCCGGGTTCCTGCTCCTCGGGATCGCCTTCCTCGTCGCGTTCCGCGTCGTGCTGAACGTCGTCGACGGAAACGTCATCGACGTCGGCTACTCGGGCGTCATCGGCGCCGACCGCCTGGTCGCCGGCGGCCCGTTGTACGGCGCGTTCCCGCCCGATGATCCCCGCGGCGACACGTACGGGCCCGTGGCGTACGCGGCATATGTCCCCTTCGAGGCGATCTGGCCGTGGCGGGGAACCTGGGACGACCTTCCCGCCGCCCATGCCGCCTCGCTGGTGTTCGACCTGGGCTCGGCGCTGCTGCTCTACCTCCTCGGACGCCGGCTACGGGGGCGCGAGCTCGGGCTCCTGTTCGCCTACCTGTGGATGACCTATCCGTTCACGCTGCTCGTGGCGAATTCGGGCGCCAACGACTCTCTCGTGACGCTGCTCGTGCTCGCTGCAGTGCTCGCGGCGGCGCGGCCGGTCGCTCGAGGCGCGCTGGCGGCGCTGGCCGGCCTGACGAAGTTCGCGCCGCTGGCCCTCGCGCCGCTGTTCGCCACCTACCCGGCTCGACGCGGGACCGCGATCACGTGGGCGGCCTGGACGCTGCTGGCGTTCGCGGTCGTGATCGCCCTCGTCCTCGCGCCCGTCGATCTCGAGGTGTTCTGGCGGCGGACGCTCGGCTTCCAGCAGGACCGCGACTCGCCGTTCTCGATCTGGGGCTACTACGACATCCCCGGGACGTTGCAGTCCGTCGCGCAGGGCGCGGCGGTGCTGCTGGCCGTCGTGGTCGCGTTCGTGCCGCGGCGGCGGGACCCGTGACGCTCGCCGCGCTGGCGGCCGCCGTGCTGATCGCCATCCAGCTCACGGTCGACCACTGGTTCTACCTCTACCTCGTGTGGTTCGCCCCGCTCGTGTGGGTGGCGCTGCTCACTCCGGAGCGGGCCGGAGGATCTGCTCGATCGAGTCCGCCCGGCCCGGCTGCGAGCAGCGGATGAGGACCGCGTTGATCCAGGGATCCTCGTCGGACGAGTCGTAGCGCATCGGCATGTGCGTGCGCATGACCGCGATCGACTGCTCGCGGCGCACGCCGATCACGCCGCCGCGCGCGCCGGTCATCCCGACGTCGGTGATGTAGGCGGTGCCGCCGGGCAGCACGCGCGCGTCGGCCGTGGGGACGTGCGTGTGGGTGCCGACGACGGCGGTGACCTTGCCGTCGAGGTACCAGCCGAGCGCGACCTTCTCGCTGGTGGCCTCGGCGTGCATGTCGACGAGCACGTGGTCGGCGCCCGCCACCTCGCGCAGCGCGTCGTCGACGGTGACGAGCGCCGGGCTGCCCGCCTGCATGAACAGGTTGCCGCTGAGGTTCACGACGCCGAGCGTGACGCCGTCCTTCTCGACGAGGCACGTCCCGCGGCCCGGCTGCGTCGGCAGGTAGTTGGCCGGGCGGATGATCTCCCGGCGCTCCTGGAGGTAGGGCCAGACCTCCCGGTGCCGGTAGGTGTGGTTGCCGAGCGTGATCGCGTCGACGCCCGCGGCGAAGAAGGCGTCGGCCTCCTTCGGCGTGATGCCGATGCCGCCCGCTGCGTTCTCGCCGTTGACGACGATGAAGGTCGGGTCGTGCTCCTCGCGAAGGACGGGGAGGAGCGTCTCGAGCGTGCGGCGCCCGGCACGGGCGACGATGTCGCCGACGAACAGGATGGAGGTCTCGGGGGCCATGGCCGACGGGACGCTATCGACCCTGGGGCGCATACTTGAGGACGATGCCGACGCTTCCCGATCCGACCGAGCCGCCGCCGGGCCGCGCAGCGCCGGTGGTGCTCCCGCGCTGGGTGCAGCTGGTGCTGCTCCCGCTCGCGGTGCTCGGCATCGTCGCGATCATGCGCGCAGCCGGGCCGGTGCTGCTGCTGTTCATCGTCGCCGGGCTGATCGCGCTGCTGCTCAACCCGTTCGTGACACTGCTGCGCCGACTGCGCTTCCCGCGCGGGCTCGCCGTGCTGTCGGTGATGCTGTGCGTCGTCCTGCTCGTCGTCGGAATCGGCGTCCTGCTGGCGAACCCGGTGGCCGACCAGGTGAAGGCGTTGCAGCGCAACGTGCCGGAGATCGTCGATGAGGCCAACTCGTCGCTGGAGGACTTCCAGGCGTGGATGGACCGCAACGGGATCGACCTGCAGGTCAAGGAGGAGGGCTCGACGGCGCTGCAGACGCTGGGCAGCAACCTCTCCGAGGGGTCGGGCGAGCTCGTGTCGTTCACGAGCGACGCGTTGCAGATCCTGGTCGAGGCGTCGGTCGCGCTCATCCTCGTGATCGTCCTGAGCGTCTACATGCTGCTCTACGGCGAGCGGATCGGGCAGGGCGTCCGCTCGGTGGTGCCGCGCGGGGACGGCTCGCCCGAGGACGACTTCCCGACCCGCATCCAGGCGGCGGTGTTCGGCTACGTGCGGGGTCAGCTGCTGTTCTCGCTGATCATGGGCACCAGCGCCGGCGTGCTGCTGTGGGTCCTCGGCTCGCTCGGGATCTTCCCCGAGGGCAAGACGTACGCGGTCGTCTTCGGCGCCTTCTACGGGTTCGCCGAGCTGATCCCCTACGTCGGCCCGGCGGTCGGCGCGTTCCCGCCGGTCATGATCGCGCTGTTCAGCGGCGAGCCGCTCGACGCGCTCTGGCTCGTGATCGCGTTCACGGCGCTCCAGCAGATCGAGGGTCACATCGTCGCGCCCACGGTGTTCTCGCAGGCGCTGCGGATCAACCCGCTGCTGGTCATCTTCGCGCTGCTCCTCGGCGGGCAGCTCTACGGGTTCCTCGGGGCGTTCATCGCGCTCCCGATCGCGGCCATCGTGCGCGAGACGATGGTCTACATGCGGCGTCACGTCCGGATCGAGCCGTGGGATCTGCCGGCCGTCGCGCCCGCGGGCCCATCGTTCGGCGGCGAACGGACGGCGCCGGGCGCCACCGGGCCGCCGGGGGGAGACGCGGTGGGTGCCGTGGCCGCGGGATCGCGCGAGACGGCCGAGGCAACGCGTCGCCGAGCAGGCCACCGAGGGCGAGCCGGCCGCCGCCGGCGAGGAAGCGCCCGCCGGGGACGCACCCCGGTGCCCCGAGTGCGGCGCTCCACGCGACGCCCGGCTCGGAGGTCTGCCCGAAGTGCGGAACCGAGCTCGGTGACGCAGACGAGACCGCCTCCGCGACCGCGTCGGCGCCCCAGTAGTGGCGACCGTCGACACGGTCGCGCTGCGGGCGGCAGCCGTCAGCAAGCGCTACGGCGAGCGGATGGCGCTGCGCGAGGTCTCGTTCGAGTCCCATCGCGGCGAGCTGGTGGCCGTCATCGGCCCGAACGGCGCCGGGAAGACGACGCTGCTGCAGATCCTCGCCGGCGCGCTGGTGCCGAGCAGCGGGAGCGTGTCGCCGTCGGCGGAGCACGTGGGATGGGTGCCGCAGCAGCCCGCGCTGTACTCGAAGCTCACGGTGGCGGAGAACCTGCGCCTGTTCGCGCGGCTCGAGAAGGTCGAAGACGTCCCGGCCGCGGTCGACGGGATGCTCGAGCAGACCGGCCTCGGGGAGCGGGCGGATGACGAGGTCGGCCGCCTGTCGGGTGGCAACCAGCAGCGCGTGAACATCGCCATCGGGCTCCTGCGCAGCCCAGCGGCGCTGCTGCTCGACGAGCCGTCGGCGGCGCTGGATCCGCGCCAGCGCGAGCGGGTGTGGAGCTTCATCGGCGGGCTCGCCGACAAGGGGACGTCCGTGGTGTTCTCGACGCACGACGTCGGCGAGGCCGAGCGCTACGCGAGCCGGGTGCTGGTCCTCGCCGACGGCGAGGTGCTGTTCTCGGGGACTCCGAAGGAGCTGGTGGGCGACGCGCGCGACTTCGAGTCCGCGTTCGTGGCGTTCCTGCACGAGCGGGGGCACTGATGCGTGCTCCGACGGTGACCGGGCGACCCATGACAGGGCCGGGCTGAGCGGTGCGCTGGCTGCTGCTCAAGGACCTGCAGATCCTGCGCCGGTCGCCGCTGCTGGTCGCGCTTGCTCGTGATCTACCCGGTCGTGATCGCGCTGCTGGTGGGCCTCTCGATCGACCGCCCGCCGGGCAAGCCGAAGGTCGCGTTCGCCAACCTCGTGCCGCCTGGAGAGAGCGACTTCTCGATCGGCGGCCGCAAGCTCGACGTGGCCGACTATGCGCCGCGCCTGTTCTCGTCGGTCGACGCGGTGCGCGTCGACACGCGGGAGGAGGCCATCGAGAAGGTCCGCTCGGGCGAGGTGCTCGGGGCGATCGTGATTCCGGAGGACGCGACCGACCGGCTGCGGCGCACGCTGGCGCTGTCCGGAGGCGAGCCGCCGACGATCGAGGTCTACTACAACGCCAGCGATCCGCTGAAGCAGCAGCTCGTCGAGACGACGATCAACGCGCGGCTGGCCGAGGCCAACGACGCGCTCTCCGACGCGGTGCTCAAGGAGGCGGCGGGCTACATCGACGTCATCGTGACCGGCGGCAAGGTGGCGCTGCCGCTGGTGGGCACGATCGACATCCTCGGGCTCCGCCGCTCGCAGGCGATCATCGAGGCGGCGCTCGAGTCGCTGCCGCGCGACGCGCCGGAGCGCGTGGCGCTGGAGCAGGTCGCCCGCTTCGCGCGCCTGGCGGCCGACAACCTCGACGTCTCGAAGCCGATCCTGTCCACGATCGGATCGCCGGTGGCCGTCAAGCAGACCAACGTCAGCGGGTCGAAGACGTCGCTGAGCTCGTTCTTCGTGGCCGTCGCCGTGACGGTCAGCCTGATGTTCATCACGCTCCTGCTCGCGGCGGGCCTGCTGGCGCTGGAGCGCGAGGAGCATGCGTTCGGCCGGCTCGTCCGAGGGCTTGTTTCACGTGAAACGCTGCTCGGCGAGAAGGTCGCGCTCGCCGCCGCATGCTCGTTCGCGGTTTGCCTGCTGATGCTGTGCGGCCTGGCCGCCTTCGTCGGGCTCGACTGGGCCCGGGCGCCCGCGTGGCTGCTCGCCCTCGCCGCCGGCGCGCTCGGCTTCGCTGCGATGGGCGTGGCGATCGGGTGCCTGGCGCGCGAGGTCCGCGCCGCGTCGCTGCTCGCGTTCCTGCTGTCGCTGCCGATCGCGTTCCTCGCGCTGATCCCGTCGGGCGCGGTGGCGGACGGCCTGTACGACGTGATCAACGTGGTGAGCGCCGTGTTCCCCTTCAAGCCGACCCTTCGCGCGCTGGACGGAGCCATCAACGGCGGCGAGATCGGCCTCCCGCTGCTCCATCTCCTGGTGCTCGCGATCGCGTTCTCGGTGCTCGCCCGCGTCTCGCTGCGGCGGTTCGCGTGACGGCGGGGAGCCGCGCATGACGGGCGCCGCCGGGCGGTGCGGGCGGCCGCAGGCGGTGGGGCGGCGCAGGCGGTGGGGCGGGCGCGGCCGGCCGCGCCATCGTCAAGGCGGGCGCCGAGCGCCTGGACGAGCTCGAGCCGCTGTGGGAGGCGCTGCGCCAGCACCACCACGCCGTGATGCCCTCGTACGGCCCGCTGCGCGAGCGCGCCGACTCGTGGCGTCGCCGCCGCGCGCACTACGAGGAGTGGCTCGCGCAGCCCGGCGGCTTCGTTCTGCTCGCCGAGCAGGACCACAAGGTGGTCGGCTACGCGCTGGTCGCGCCCGGCTCGCCGTCCCAGACGTGGGCGATCGAGTCGGCCGCGACGCTCGAGACGCTGGTGCTGCTCCCCGAGGCGCGCGGGAGCGGGCTCGGCACCGCGCTGATGGAACGCGTGAAGGAGGAGGTGCGCGCGGCGGGCGTGACGCATCTCGGCCTGGGCGTCGTGGCCGCCAACGAGGACGCGATCCGGTTCTACCGCCGCCACGGCTTCGAGCCGGCCTTCCTCGAGATGATCGCCCGGCCCTAGACTCGATCCCATGGCCTTTCCCGCCACCCGCATGCGCCGCATGCGCCAGACGGCGCCGCTTGCGCGGCCTCACGCGCGAGACGGAGCTGTCGGCGTCGCACCTCGTCTATCCGATGTTCGTCGTGGCGGGCGCCGAGCGGCGCACGCCGATCGCGTCGATGCCCGGGATCGACCACCTGAGCATCGACGGCGCGGTCGAGGAGGCGGGCATCGCCGCCGAGCTGGGCATCCCCGCCGTGCTGCTGTTCGGCCTGCCCGCGGCCAAGGACGAGCAGGGCAGCGGCGCGTGGGACGACGAGGGCGTCATCCAGCTCGCCACCCGCGCGATCAAGGCCGCGTACCCCGACCTGCTGGTGATCGCCGACCTCTGCCTGTGCGAGTACACGAGCCACGGCCACTGCGGCGTGCTGCGGCCCGACGGCGTCGTCGACAACGACCAGACGCTCGAGCTGCTCGCCCGAACCGCGGTCTCGCAGGCGCAGGCCGGCGCCGACGCCGTGGCGCCCAGCGACATGATGGACGGCCGCGTCGGCGCGCTGCGCAGCGCGCTCGACGAGCAAGGGCTGTCGGAGACGCCGATCGTCGCCTACAGCGCCAAGTTCGCCTCCGCCTTCTACGGCCCGTTCCGCGAGGCCGCCGACTCGGCGCCCGTCGATGGGCGACCGCCGCGGCTACCAGATGGATCCCGCCAACGCGCGCGAGGCCGTCAAGGAGGCGCGCCTCGACGAGGAGGAGGGCGCCGACGTGATCATGATCAAGCCCGCGCTGCCCTACCTCGACGTGATCCGGCGCATTCGCGACAGCACCGAGCTGCCGATCGCCGCGTACAACGTGAGCGGGGAGTACGCCATGATCAAGGCGGCCTCCGCCCAGGGCCTGCTCGACGAGCGCGCAGCCGTGCTCGAGGCGCTGACCGGCATCCGCCGCGCGGGCGCCGACATCGTCATCACCTACCACGCCAAGGACGTCGCCACATGGCTTCAGTGAAGGTACGCAGCCGCCGTGACGGCGCCGCGATCCCGCTCGACGAGACCGACAAGCAGCTGCTGAACCTCATGCAGGGGCAGTTCGCGCTGGTCGAGCGCCCGTTCGCCCACGTCGCGGAGCTCGCGGGCCTCGCCGAGGACGAGGTGATGACCCGCGTCCAGCACCTGCTCGACAAGCGCATCATCCGCGAGATCACGCCGATCTTCGACACGCGGGCGCTCGGCTACTCCTCGATGCTCGTCGCCGCCAAGGTCGACGCCGAGTACCCCCACCGCGCCGCGCAGATCATCAACACCCACCCGGGCGTCACGCACAACTACCTGCGCAACCACGACTTCAACCTGTGGTTCACGATCGCCACCGAGCCGGGGTCCAAGCTCGGGCTGAGCGGCACGCTCGAGGTGCTCCAGCGCCTCACCGGCGCGGAGTCGGTCCGCGAGCTGCCGACGCTGAAGCTGTTCAAGATCCGCATGGACCTCGAGATGGCCAAGGGCACCGACGCGCTGTCCACCGCCGGCGAGGCGGTCGAGCCGCTCGAGCTGGAGCCGATCGAGCTGTCCGAGGACGACATCGCGACGATCCGCGCGACCCAGGGCAAGATGCAGGTCGTCAGCGAGCCGTATGCCGCGGCCGCCGAGCGGCTGGGCACCACGCAGGCGGACGTGCTCGCAGCGCCTCGCGTCGCTCAAGGAGCGCGGCGGCCTCCGCCGCGTCGCGGCGATCCTCTACCACCGCCGCGCCGGCTTCTCGGCCAACGGCATGGGCGTGTGGAACGTCCCCGCAGGGCCGGGAGCTCGAGATCGGGCGCCGGATGGCGGCCTACCGCGGCATCTCGCACTGCTACCAGCGGCCCGACCTACAAGGACTGGCCGTACTCGATCTTCACGATGGCCCACGGTCGCTCGAAGGAGGAGTGCGACGCGATCCTCGCCTCGATCGCCGCGGAGACCGGGATCGAGGACCGCGCGACGCTGTACTCGAGCACCGAGTTCAAGAAGGTCCGGATGCTCTACTTCACCGACGACTTCCGCCGGTGGGAGGAGGAGCACGCCTGACCACCTCGTTGACGGACTCCCGCTCGGCTGAGCTCTACCGCCGGGCGCTGCATGTCCTGCCCGGAGGCGTGAACTCGCCGGTCCGCGCCATGCGCTCGATCGGGCGCGACCCCATCTTCATCGACCGCGCGGCAGGCGCGGAGATCACCGACGTCGACGGCAACGTCTACGTCGACTACGTCTGCTCGTGGGGCCCGCTGATCCACGGCCACGCGCACCCGACGGTGCTCGAGGCGATCGCCGAGGCGGCCGCGCTGGGCACGACGTTCGGCGCGGCGACGGCCGGTGAGGTCGAGCTCGCCGAGATGGTCGCGCACCGGATGCCGGGCGTGGACATGCTGCGGATGACGTCCTCCGGCACCGAGGCGTCGATGAGCGCCATCCGCGTGGCGCGCGCCGCGACCGGCCGGGACAAGCTGCTCAAGTTCGCCGGCGCCTACCACGGCCACGTCGACGGGCTGCTCGCCGAGGCGGGCTCCGGACTCGCCACGCAGGGGATCCCCTCCTCGCCCGGCGTCCCCGAGGCCGCCACCGCGGCCACCGTGGTGGTGCCGTGGAACGACTTCGACGCCGTCCGCGGCCGCGTTCGCCGAGCACGAGTTCGCCGCCGTGCTGGCCGAGCCGTACCCGGCCAACATGGGGCTCGTCCCGCCGGCCACGGGCTTCCTCGAGCTGCTGCGCGAGCTCTGCAGCGAGCACGGCACGCTGCTGGTGTTCGACGAGGTGATCACCGGGTTCCGCGTCTCGCACGGCGGCGCCCAGGAGCTGTGCGGCGTCACGCCCGACCTCACCGTGATGGGCAAGGTGATCGGCGGCGGGCTCCCCGCCGCGGCCTACGGCGGCTCGAAGGAGCTGATGGAGCTGGTCGCCCCGGCCGGGAGCGTCTACCAGGCGGGCACGCTGAGCGGGAACCCGCTCGCGGTCGCCGCCGGGCGCGCCGCGCTGTCGATGCTCACCGAGGAGGCCTACCTCGAGCTGTCCGACACGACGCTGGCGCTGGCCGACGGGCTGCGCGAGGCGGCCGGCTCGCGTCCGATCCAGATCTCGCACACGACCGGGCTGCTGACCGTGTTCTTCAGCGAGCAGCCGGTCCACGACTACGCGGGCGCGAGCGCGTGCGACACCGACGCCTACGGCGCGTGGTGCCGCGCCCTGCTGGCGCGCGGCGTGTACCCGCCGCCGTCGCAGTTCGAGGCCTGGTTCCCCTCGCTGGCCCACACCCCCGACCACGTCACGCGGACGGTCGAGGCGGCCACGGCCGCCTTCGACGAGATCGCATGAGCGCGCTCGACGAGCTGGCGGCCGTGCTGCGCGAGGAGGGCGGGCTGATCGCCGAGGTCGTGGCCGACCCCGGCGGTGCGCCCGCAACCCACGGGGACGCCGCCGGCGAGCACGCGCTGGTCGTCGAGGCGGTCCGCGAGGGCTACCTGCAGCACTACGGCGAGGGGCGGGTGGTCCGGTCGGCCGAGGATCCCGACCTCGCGCTGCTGGCCGGCGACCGCCTGTACGCGCTGGGACTCGCGCGCCTGGCCGAGGAGGGCGCGCTCGACGCCGTGGTCGAACTGGCAGACCTGATCTCGCTGTGTGCCCAATCCCACGCCGAGGGCGACGCCGCTCGGGCCGCCGCGGTCTGGGAGGCCGGGGCCGCTGCGGTCGGCCATGGGACCACACCGGAGCACGAGGCCGCCAAGGCGGTGTGGCGCGGCGCCCAGTAGGGTGCGCGAGCCCCGCCGGGCGATATTGTTCGCGTCCTTCCGACCCTGGAAACGCAGTCCGTGCCTGACCCCCGCAAGACGCCCAAGTCCAAGTACACCGCCGATCGGCAGATGCCGGGCGCCTTCGAGGGCGAGACGGTCACGCGCCGCCGGTTCATGACGCTCACCGCCCACGGCGCGGGCGCCGTCGCCGCCTCGGCCTTCCTGCTGCCCGCGCTGGGCTTCGCGGCCGGGTCGGCGATCTTCGAGCGGCCCGAGGTGCAGTGGGAGACGGTCGGCCGGCCCGAGGACTTCCCGACCGACACCTACATCCCGAAGGTCATCACCGAGGTCTCCGGCGTCGGCGAGATCGGCAAGACCACCGTCTACATGCGGGCGCGCAACGAGGAGATCGACCCGCCCCGCGATCCGGACATCCCGGGCACGGACGACTTCGTCGCGATCTCCACGCGCTGCATGCACCTCGGCTGCCCCGTCCGGTACGTCGAGGCCTCCGCGCGCTTCATCTGCCCGTGCCACGGCGGCGTCTACGACTTCGTGGGCGCGGTCTCCGGCGGCCCGCCGGTCCGCCCGCTCGACCGCTTCTTCGTGCGCCTCGAGAACGGGCATGGTCCAGGTCGGCCCGCGCTACTCGGTCAACTCGGAGTTCAAGCGCTACGAGAACTACCGCGACCCCGGCCAGGATCTCGACGGCATCGGCCAGTACATGTACCCCGGGCGCTTCTCGACGCCCAAGCTGGACTAGGTAGGACCACGCCATGAAGCTGCCCAAGCTCCCCGCACCCCCGCTCCCCGACAAGCTCAACCCGCGCCCCGCGCGCCCGGGTGAAGAGCCGCGTCGCGGCCCGGTCGAGCAGGCCAAGGAGGCCGGGATCGGCGCGGTCGACTGGATCGACGAGCGCACCTCGCTCTCCGGCGGCCTGCGGTGGGCGATGTTCCGCAAGGTCCCGAAGGGGACGAACTGGTTCTACACGCTGGGCTCGGCGACGCTGTTCGCGTTCCTCTCGCAGGCCGTCACGGGCGTGTTCCTGGCGATGTACTACCGGCCCGACGCCACCGGCGGCGCCTACGAGTCGGTGCGCCACATCACCAACGACGTCTTCCTCGGCGAGCTCGTGCGCGGCATGCACAAGTGGGGCTCGAGCGTGATGGTGATCCTCGTCTTCCTGCACATGGCGAGGACGTTCATCTTCGGCGCCTACAAGTACCCCCGCGAGCTGAACTGGGTGATCGGCGGCGTGCTGCTGATCCTCACGATGGTGATGTCGTTCACGGGCTACCTGCTGCCGTTCGACCAGCGGTCCTACTGGGCCACGATCGTGGGCGTGAACATCAACGGCACCGGCCCGATCGTCGGCCCGTTCCTGTCGGACTTCCTGCGCGGCGGGGCGGAGTTCGGCGCGACGACGCTGTCGCGCTTCTACGCCATCCACATGCTGCTGATCCCGGGCGGTCTGGCGGCGCTGATCGGGGCGCACCTGTACCTCGTGGCCAAGCTCGGCACGACCGCGCCGCCGTGGCTGAAGTCCAACGGCGACGACCGGCTGCACGAGGACCGGGTCTAGATGAACAACCGCGAGAAGGAGGAGTACCTCCGGGAGTACTCGATCCTGAAGTCGCAGGGGAAGCCGTTCTTCCCCTACGCGGTGGCGAAGGACTCGCTCATGGCGTGCGTCGTGCTGGCCGCGATCATCGGCATGGCGATCATCTTCGGCGCCGAGCTGGGCCCGAAGGCCGACCCGACGACGACCACCTACGTGCCGCGGCCGGAGTGGTACTTCTTCTTCCTGTTCGAGCTGCTGCGCGTGATCAAGCCCGCGTCGCTGGTGCCGCTCGCGACCATCGGGGTCCCGACGATCCTGATGATCCTGCTGCTGATCGTGCCGTTCATCGATCGCGGTCCCGAGCGGCGCCCGGAGCGGCGCCCCGTCGCGATGGTGACCACCTTCTTCGTGGTCGCCGCGATGGGCTACCTGACCTACCTCGGCGCCGCGGCCGGCTCGCCCAACGAGATCGACATGAAGGTGGCCAAGCAGTACGAGGCCGGGAAGCTCGTCGCCGCCCAGTCGGGCTGCCTGGCGTGCCACAAGATCGGCGAGAACGGCAACAGCGGGCCAGGGCCGGAGTTGACGGACATCGGCGACAAGCTGTATCCGGCGGCCATCGAGCGGACGCTCGAGAACCCGACCGCCCCGATGCCGTCCTACAGCAACCTGCCGGCCGAGAAGAAGGAAGCGCTCGTGCAGTTCCTCTCTCAGCTCAAGGGCGACGACACGCAGAGCAGCGGTCAGTAGCGCTTGACCGCGCGTAGCGGCACCCTCGAGGAGGGCCAGGTGCAGGCGATGTTCGACCGCATCGCCGGCCCGTACGACCTCATGAACTCCGTCATGACGGCGGGGCTGCACCACCGCTGGCGCCAGCGCGCGGCCGACCTGGCCCGCGTCGGGCGCGGCGCGAAGGCGCTCGACGTCGCGACCGGCACCGGCGACCTCGCGATCGAGCTGGCCTCCCGCGGCGCCGACGTGACCGGCTCCGACTTCTCGCCCGGGATGCTCGACGTGGCCCGGCGCAAGGCGCCGAACCTGCGCTGGGAGCACGGCAACGCGCTCGAGCTGCCCTACGAGGACGGCGCCGTTCGACGCCGCCACGGTCGGCTTCGGCGCGCGCAACTTCTCCGACCTCGCAGCGCGGGCTGCGGCGAGATGGCGCGGGTCGTGCGGCCCGGCGGGCGCGTCGTGATCCTGGAGATCACCACGCCGCAGAAGCCGCCGCTGTCGACGTTCTTCTCGCTGTGGTTCGACCGCGTCGTGCCGCTGCTGGGCAAGCTGGCGGCCGAGCCGGAGGCCTACACCTACCTGCCGAACTCCGTCAAGCGGTTCCCGGGGCCGCAGGAGCTCGGGGGGATGATGGCGGGCGCCGGGCTCGTCGACGTGCGCTGGATCCTCACCGCGGGAGGGATCATCGCGCTGCACTCGGGCACGGTGGGCGGCTGATGGCCAGCGCCGAGTCGGTCGCGGCGGTCATCGAGGCCGGCGGGGCGCACGTCCCGGAGCTGATGGAGCGCCTCGAGGCGCGGCTGCAGGAGCTCGCGCGCTCGCACGGTGCCGTGCTGGCCGAGCACGCGGGCGCGACGATCGCCGCGGGCGGCAAGCGGCTGCGGCCGCTGCTGGTGTTCGTGGCCGCGGGCGCCGAGCACGACGCCGACGCCGTGCTGCGGGCCGCCGTCGCGGTGGAGCTGGTGCACTCGGCCACGCTCGTGCACGACGACGTGCTCGACGCGGCGCCGCTGCGGCGCGGCCGGCCGACGGTCGTGGCCACGGCGGGGCGCGAGATGGCGACCGCCACCGGCGACCTGCTGTTCTCCCGCGCGTTCGCCGAGCTCGCGGCGGGCGGCCGCGCCGAGTCGGTGCGGGTGCTCTCGGACGCGTCGTCGCGCGCTCGCGCAGGGCGAGCTGCTGCAGCGCGCGGACGCCTGGAACACCGCGATCACGCGCGAGCGCTACCTGGCCCGCTGCGATCTCAAGACCGCGCGGCTGTTCGAGGCGGCGTGCCGGCTCGGCGCGCAGGCCGGCGGCGGGTCCGAGGACGTGCTCGGGCGCTTCGGCCGCGACATCGGCCTGGCGTTCCAGCTGCTCGACGACGTGCTCGACGTCTCAGGGCCGGCCGAGCGCACCGGCAAGCACCGCGGCACCGACCTGCTCGACGGCACGGTCACGCTCCCGCTGATCCGCGCCATGGAGCGCGATCCCGAGCTGGAGCGCGCTCGACCTGCGGGCCGTGCGCACGCCGGCCGAGGCCGAGGTGGTGTGCGACCGGGTGGCCGCGACGGGGGCGCTGGACGTCGCCCGTGCGGAGGCGATGGAGATGGTCGAGGCCGCGAAGGCCTCGCTGCCGGCGCTGCCGGAGGCCCAGCAGGGCGCGCTCGAGCTGGTGGCCGACGGCGTCGTCGACCGGTACGCCTAGAAGTCCTCGGGGAGGATCGCGTCGGCGGTGAGCGCGAGGACGAAACGCTCGATCTCGTCCTCCATGTTGGCCTGCGTCAGGCGCTTGAGGTCGCGCATGAGGGCCTCGGTGCCGCGGTCCAGCTCGTCGTCGAAGCGATCGACGGTGGACTGATCGAAGTTGCCGACGTCGGCCCACTCGCAGTTGGGGCAGCGGAGCAGGACCTCCCAGTGGGTGGGAGAGGTCTCGGACCACTCGACCGGGTACACGAGGCCGCGATCACACTCGGGGCAGACGTGCAGCTCGCCGGTGCCGTGCTCGACGGGGAGCGGCTCGGTGGCCGCCGCCTCGGCGAGGTTCTCGAAGTACACGACCTCGATCGCGCGTCCGGACGGAAGTACGACTCGGCGGACGTACTGGCTGTTGTGGTCGTGGTTGCTCATGGTCAGTCTGGAAGAGGCTTGCTGCGCACTTGATCGGCGTCCCGTTCGAAGACTTGACTAGAACATTCGCGCATCTGATGAGGCGCTAGGCTTCGTATTGGTCTCCAACGGCCAACTACCAGCGGGGTTTCGCGGTGCCCAACATCGGACCTACAGAGCTGATCATCGTCCTGGTGATCGTGCTCCTCATATTCGGCCCCAAGCGCCTTCCCGGCCTCGGGAAGCAGCTCGGCGGCGGCATGCGCGAGTTCAAGGACTCGATCACCGGCAAGGGCGACCGCGACGATGACGACGACGATGTCGACCGGACGGCGGCGAGCGACGAGAACCGCCGGAAGACCGAGGCCGCGCTGGGCCGTCCCGAGGGCGAAAAGGCGCCCCTCGAGGGCGACGTCGTCGAGCGGCGCTCCTAGCGCCGCCCTCGTTCTCGCATGGCCCGCGCCGCGCTGAGGCCGGTCGCGCACGAAGACCGCCTGAGCCTCGTCGAGCACCTCGACGAGCTCCGCACGAGGATCATCATCGGCCTGGGCGTGTTCCTGGCCTGCTTCGCCGTGGCGTTCTGGCAGAACGACCTCGTGCTCGACATCATGAACCGCCCGCTGGAGAAGACCGCGTTCCAGAAGGGCAGCGACGATCCGTTCGAGCGAGCGACGAGCTTCGCGGCGGCGCAGAAGCGGTTCTACCTCCAGCAGGCCGCGCTGTGCGCGCGTGCTGGCGGGAGAGAAGAGCCTGAGCGCCGAGACGCGCCGCCTGCTCGAGCAGAACTCCAGGACGGCCGCGGCCGCCGCGAAGGCCGCGCCGAAGCCCACCGCGCGGCGCCCGGTCACGCTCGGCGTCGGCGAGCCGTTCACCGCGACGTTCAAGGTCGCCATGTACGCGGGCCTGCTGCTCGCGCTCCCGCTGCTGCTCTACCAGGCCTACGCCTTCGTCCTGCCGGCGTTCTCGCCGCGCGAGAAACAGGTCGCGGTGCCCGCTGCTGCTGATGGTGCCGTTCCTGTTCATCGCCGGCGTCGTGTTCGCGTACTACCTGGTGCTCCCGCCGGCGATCAGCTTCCTGCAGAACTTCAACGACGACTCGTTCGACATCCTCCTGCAGGCGCGGGACTTCTACTCGTTCGAGCTGCTCGTGCTGATGGCGATGGGGGCGCTGTTCCAGATCCCGGTGGGGATCCTGGCCGCCACGCGCCTGGGCGTCGTGACCCCGCGGCAGCTGCGCAAGGG
The DNA here is from genome assembly GCA_963723395.1 of uncultured Solirubrobacteraceae bacterium. Lineage (GTDB taxonomy): Bacteria > Actinomycetota > Thermoleophilia > Solirubrobacterales > Solirubrobacteraceae > DATFQI01. Next base: position 307,609 of record CAVRQL010000025.1, read on the forward strand.
CCGCCGCTACGCGTTCGTCCTGATCGCGGTGATCGCCGCTCTGCTCCCGGGCCAGGATCCGGTCACGATGCTGATCCTGATGGCGCCACTGTTGGTGCTCTATGAGGGCTCTATCCTCTTGGCATCGCTCGTCGACCGGCGCGCTGCCCGCGCCGCCCGCAACGAGGAGGCCGAGATGGCCGCTGCGGCCGACGATGAGCGCTTCCCCGACTCCGATCCAGAGAACGACGAGTAGCCCATGCTGTTTGACCTCAGAGGCCGCGGACGACGACGCACCGTCAAGATCGTCTACATCACGCTTGCGCTGCTCATGGGCGGCGGTCTGGTGCTCTTCGGCATCGGCGGCGGCGGCGCGATGCAGGGCGGCCTGGTCGACGCGATCACGGGCAGCTCCGGCGGCGACACCGGGGCCGAGCGCTTCGAGAAGAAGGAGAAGGCCGCGCTGGCGGCCACCGGCGCGCGTCCGCAGGATCCCGCCGCCTGGGCGGAGCTGGCCCGCGCCCGGGTACAGACCGCCGGGTTCGGGGACAACTTCGACCCCAACACGGCGACCTACACGGCGTCGGGCAAGGCGAAGCTCACGCAGGCGGCCGACGCCTGGAACAAGTACCTCGAGCTCGATCCCAAGAAGCCGGACGACCGCGTGGCGGGCCTGATGGTGCGCGCGTTCGACCAGACGGGCCTCAACCGCCCGGCCGACGCGGCCAAGGCGCAGGAGATCATCACCGAGGCGCGTCCGAGCGACACGACCTACGCGACGCTGGCGATCTACGCCTACCAGGCCGGCGACACCCGCAAGGGCGACCTCGCCCGCGGCCGTGCGCTCGACCTCGCGCCCAAGGACGAGCGCAACACGCTCAAGAGCCAGCTCGACGCCGCCAAGCAGCAGGCGCTCGCCCAGCAGGTCCAGCAGCAGAGCCAGGAGTCGACCCCGACTCCAACGGCCACGCCCAAGCGCTGACCGGCGCTAACATTGGGCTCCGCCCGCCCTTGTAGCTCAACTGGCAGAGCAGCGGACTCTTAATCCGAAGGTTCCAGGTTCGATTCCTGGCGGGGGCACCTCCCGAAAGGCTCGCTACGGCGGGCCTTTCGTCGTTCTGGGGTGGCACACTGGAGCTCGTGGCTGAGGAGGGGTACTTCGGCGAGCGGGTCGCGACGACCTACGACGCGCACTCGGGGAGCATGTTCGACCCGGACGTGGTCGCGCCCGCCGTGGAGACGCTCGCGCCGGCTCGCGGGCGACGGCGCCGCGCTGGAGTTCGCGATCGGGACCGGGCGGATCGCGCTGCCGCTCGCCGAGCGCGGGGTGCGGGTCGCCGGGATCGACAACTCGGAGGCGATGCTCGCGCAGCTGCGGGCGAAGTCGGGCGCACACAGCGTCGAGGCGCTCGTGGGCGACATGGCGGCGACTCGCGTCGACGGCGAGTTCTCGCTCGTGTACCTCGTGTTCAACACGATCTTCAACCTCGTCGAGCAGGACGGCCAGGTCGCGTGCTTCGAGAACGCCGCGCGCCACCTCACCAGCGGCGGGCGGTTCGTGATCGAGGCCCGCGTCCCCGAGCTGCAGCGCCTGCCGCTCGGCCAGACCGTCCTCCCGTGGCGGGCCGACCCGGAGGCGATGTCGTTCTACGTCTACGACGTCGTGACGCAGCGCCTCAGCGGCCGGCACTACTACTTCGAGGACGGCCGGGCCCAGCCGAGCCCGATCGAGATGCGCTACGCGTGGCCGGCCGAGCTGGACCTGATGGCCCGCCTGGCCGGGATGCGGCTGGAGCACCGGTGGGGCGGCTGGAGCGGGGAGCCGTTCACGGCCCTGAGCCCCGCCCACGTGTCGGTCTACGTCAAGGCTTGACGCCCAGCAGCAGCGCCATCTCCAGGTACTTCCAGTAGCAGTCGGCCTCCTCGAAGCCGATCTCGCCGAGCCAGCGGACCTGGGTCCAGGCGTCGAGCAGCTTGTCGGAGGGGTCGTCGTGGTCCTCCGGCTCGCCGACCGCGGCCAGGAACGCGTAGTGCATGCGCTCGGTCGGCGACTTCACGTGCTCGAAGTTCGCGAACACGCCGCCCGGGGAGAGCAGGTCGAACGCCTCGGCGTAGACCTCGCGCTTGCGCTCGTCCTCGAGGTGGTGGATGGCCATCGAGGAGACGACGGCGTCGAACGCGGCCGAGCGACGGCAGCGGGTCGACGAGGTTGTGCTGGACGACCTCCACGCGGTCGTCGCCGGCGAAGCGCTCGCGCGCCGCGGCCAGCATGACGTCGGAGAAGTCCAGCGCGACGCCGGTCGCCTCCGGGCGCTCGCGCAGCACCATCGCCAGCAGGCGGCCGTCGCCCGCACCGAGGTCCAGCACGCGGCGCGCGCCCGCGGGCAGATGGTCGAGCAGCACCTGCTCGCCCTCGAGGCGGTGCGGGAACGCGTCCGCGCGGGACAGGTACCGCTCGACGACCTCGACCTCCGTCCACTCCTCGCTGTGCATGCCGCGATTATCCCTGCGGGAGCGGGAAGAGCTCCAGGAAGTCGGCAGCGCTCCCGGACAGCTCGATCCCGGTGGACTCCAGGGCGCGCCCGTGCCACAGCACCGCGGCGAGCTCGCCCGGCGCGCCGCGGATGACGCCGTCCGGGTCGCGCGCCTCGCCGCGAGCTGCCTCCAGCGTTCCGTCGGCGACCACCGTGAACGGCTCGCCGTCGAGCACGAGCGAGTATCGGCCGGAGCCGCCGCCCCCGTACAGCGTCTTGAGCGCGATCACGAAGGCGTCGACGCCGATCCGCGCGTCCTCGGCGGGCGGGAACGGGGCGACCGAGCCCCAGCGGCCGAGCGCGAGCACGACCGGCTCCAGCGCGCGGCCGCGCTCCGTGAGCTCGTAGACCTTCGAGGCGGCCGGCCGCGGCAGGGTGCGCCGAGCGAGCACTCCCGACTGCTCCAGCTCGCGCAGCCGCGCCGCAAGGATGTCCGCGCTCACGTGCGGCAGGCCCGCCCGCAGGTCGCTGAAGCGCTTCGGGCCGAGCAGCAGCTCGCGCACGACGAGCAGCGCCCAGCGCTCTCCCACCGCGTCGAGCGCGCGCGCCACGCCACATCGGTCCCCATAGGTACGGGCCATGCAAGTAAGTCTATCCAACCTAGCTAGTTGGAAAGTCCAACTCTATGGTACGGTTCCTGCATGAGCCAACGTGACCGATACGAACCCGGTGTCCCGTGCTTCGTGGCCACCATCCAGCCCGATCCCGCCGCGGCGGCCGAGTTCTACGCCGCCGTGTTCGGCTGGACGTACGAGACGGGCGACTTCTACGTCGCGAAGCTCCGCGGCAAGCCCGTCGCCGCGGTGACGCCGCTGCCGCCCACGGTCGAGCCCAAGCCCGCGCCCGCGTGGATCACCGACGTGGCCGTCGCCAGCGCCGCCGACGTCGTCGAGAAGGCACGTGCGGCCGGCGGCAAGGCGTTCGACCCGTTCGAGGGCCCGGCAGGCCCGATGACGGTGCTCACGGACCCCACCGGCGGCGTGATCGCCGCCTGCGAGCGCACGACCGGCGCGCAGCTCGTCAACGAGTTCGGGGCGTGGGCCATGAGCAGCCTCAGCACGCCCGGACCCGGACGCCGCCGCGGCGTTCTACGCGCGGTGTTCGGGTGGACGACGGAGACGTTCGAGATGGGCGACATCACCGCGACGATGTTCCGCCTCCCCGGCTACGTGGGCGGGGAGCCCGAGCAGCCCGTCAGCCGCGAGGTCGTGGCGACGATGATGCGCGGCGACACCGCCGGCTGGCACGTCGACTTCTGGGTCGACGACGTCGACGCGGCCGCCCGCGCCGCCCAGGAGGGCGGCGGCACGGTGCTGGCGGGCCCGTTCGACACCCCGCTCGGCCGCGAGGCGGTGCTGGCGGACCCGGCCGGCGTGCCCTTCTCCATCACCCGCATCGCCGCGCATTGAGCGCACATACCGCTCTATCCGCTAATCATTTGACAATTAGCTGCGCGTCCCGGTACGTTCCGGGGCGCGCTGGGTCATTGAGGAGAGGGTGGAGCGGTTGCAGGAGGAGGATCTGCGGGCTCGCCGCCGACGGCGTCGGCCGACGACGCACGGGAAGACGAGCGTGAGCACGACGATCGCGGACTGGTGCAGCGCGCCTTCGAGATCGAGTCGAGCAGCGTCCTCGTCGCGACGATCGCACTGGTCGCGTTCATCGGGATCCTGCACCCGGACTTCCTGGCCTGGGGGCAGCTGAAGGAGGTCGTCCAGAACTCCGTCTACATCGGGATCATCGCGGCGGGGATGACGTTCCTGATCGCGATGCGCGAGATCGACCTCTCCGTGGGCTCGATGTTCGGGCTCTCGCTGGTCACGGCCGCGATCTTCATCCAGCACGGGACGAACCCCTGGCTGGGCGCCCTGATCGGCATCCTCGCCGGCTGCGCGATGGGGCTGTTCAACGCCATCCTCGTGCAGTTCATCGCCATCCCGGCGATCATCGCGACGCTCGCCACGCTCTCGATGTACCGCGGGCTCAGCCAGGCGCTGTCCGAGGGCGAGCAGGTCACCGGCCTGCCGGCCGAGAACAGCTTCTTCACCTTCTTCGGCGGCGACTTCGCGGGGCTCCCCGTGAGCGTGTGGGTGCTGATCCTCACGACGATCGTCCTCACGCTCGTGCTGCGCTTCACGCCGTACGGCTACCGGGTGCGTGCGATCGGCTCCAATCCCGAGGCGGCGACGTTCTCGGGCATCTCGATCCCGCGGGTGCGGGTGCAGACGCTCGTACTGCTCGGGGCGCTCAGCGGGCTGTCCGGGATGCTCGGGCTCGCCTTCTTCATCTCGGGCGACCCGAACATCGGCACCGGCTTCGAGCTGCAGGCGATCGCCGCGGCGGTCATCGGCGGCACGCCGCTGCGAGGGGGCAGCGCGACGGTCGTGGGAGCCGTGCTCGGCTCGGTGCTGCTGAGCGCGGTCAACAGCGGGCTCGCCTACTTCGACGTCCCCGTGAACTGGAGCTCGTTCGCGACGGGCGCGGTGATCCTCACCGCGGTCGCGCTGGACAGCGTGATCCGCGGCAGGCGCCGCCATCGCCGGACGGGGCTCGACCTGTGACGACACACCGAACCAAGGAGAGGGCCGTGTTGAGGAGAAGGGCCGTGATCGGCGCCACGCTGGCGCTGCTGGCCGCCGGTGCCGTGGGCTGTTCCACCAACGAGAGCGCCGACGACTCGTCGAGCACCTCCTCAGGCGGCGACGGGGGCGGCGCCAAGCAGGTCAAGCTCGCCTTCGTCTATCCGACGACCACCACGAACTTCGCCCAGGAGATGGCGCTGGGCGCGAAGACCGCGGCCAACGACACCGACGGGGTCAAGCTGACCGAGTCGGCCCCCGCCGAGGTCAACGGGCCGAAGCAGGTCCAGCTCTTCCAGTCCGCCGCCCGCGCGTCGAAGGACGGCGTGGCGATGATGACGCTGACGCCCGAGCTGTTCATCCGGCCGCTGCAGTCGGCGGCCGACGCGAACGTGCCGCTCGTCGCCGTCGACGTGCCGCCGCCGGCGGGCACCGAGGACGCCGTCAAGCTGCTGATCGGCAACTCCAACGTGGAGATCGGCCAGGACCTCGCGAAGGCGATCCTCCCGAAGGTCCCCGAGGGCGCCAAGGGCGAGATCCTGATCGGCACCGACACCCCCGGCCTCCCGGTGCTCGAGCAGCGCAACCAGGGCTTCAAGGAGGTCATGGGCAAGGAGCGCCCGGGCGTGAAGTTCATCGTCTTCGACGCCAAGCAGAGCCCGACGGACAACTTCAACACGTGGAGCTCGCAGGTCAAGGCGCATCCGGACGCCCTCGCCTACGTCGGCCCGGGCAGCCAGGCCGCGGTGTCGCTGTCGCGCATCAGCCGCAGGACCGGCAAGAAGTACGTCGTCGGCGCCTGCGACCTCGACCAGGTGGCGCTCGAGGGCGTCAAGGACGGGCTCGTCACCGCGCTCGTGTCGCCCGAGCACTGGCTCAAGGGCTACCTGGCGATCAAGCTGATGGCGGACTCCGCCCAGAAGGACGAGGACCTGCCCGAGGGCATGTGGAACTCCGGCGCGCTGATCGTCGACTCGAAGAACATCGACGAGATCATCGCCCGCCAGAAGGGCGAGTCCGAGCGGGCCGAGTACTTCAAGCCCGTGGTCGAGAAGCAGCTGGGCAACCAGGACCAATATCTCGGGGAGATGCCCGGGCACTGATGCTCGAAGCACGCGGCGTCCGCAAGACCTACGGCGGGGTCGTGGCCCTGGCCGGCGTGGACCTGACGGTCCGCGCCGGCTCGGTGCATGCCCTGCTGGGGGAGAACGGCGCGGGGAAGTCGACGCTGGTGAAGGCGATCGCGGGCGCGCTCACGCCCGACGAGGGGACGATCACCCTCGACGGCGCCGAGGTGCGCTTCGCGAGCACAGCCGAGGCGTCGCGGAGCGGCGTCGCGGTGGTGTCGCAGGAGCTCAACGTGTTCCCGGACCTCGACGTGCTCGCGAACCTCTACACGATGCGCGAGATCAAGCGGGGGCCGCTGATCTCGCGCCGCGAGATGGCGGCCCAAGCGCGGCCCGTGCTGCGGGATCTCGGTCTCGACGTCCCGCTGCGGGCGCCGGTCGAGGACCTCAGCCTGTCCCAGCGCCAGCTGCTGGAGATCGCCAAGGCGCTGCTCTCCGAGCCGCGCGTGCTGATCCTCGACGAGCCGACGTCGGCGCTCGGCGCCTCGAGCACGGAGATGCTGCTCGACACGCTGCGGGTGCTGCGCGACCGCGACGTCGGGGTCGTGTTCGTCTCGCACATCCTCGCCGACGTGATGGCGCTGTGCGACGAGATCACCGTGCTGCGCGACGGGCATACCGCGATGAGCGCCGAGCCGCGCGAGAAGCTCACGCTGCCCGTGATCGTCAAGGCGATGCTCGGCGAGCCGGTCAAGGAGGAGCGCGCCGAGCCCGTGCGCGTCCAGGTCGACGCGCCCGAGGGCGGCCTGGAGCTGCGCGACGCCGCCGTCGAGGGCGCGCTGAAGCCGCTGAGCCTGCGCGTGGCTCCCGGCGAGGTGGTGGGGCTCGCGGGGGTGGCCGGCGCCGGCCACCACACCGTGCTGGAGCTGATCTGCGGGCTCAAGCGCGCGGACTCCGGCACCGTCGAGCTGCCCGGCGGACGGCCCGTGCCGCACGGGCTGCGGGGGGCGATCCGGGCCGGTGTGGCGCTGGTGTCGGGCGACCGCCGCCGGCTGGGGCTGATGCTCGACAAGCCGATCTGGGAGAACATCGGCCAGGTCCGCTCGGTCGGGCTCGCCTCCGACGGCCTGGTGGTGCGCTCCGGCCGCCTGCGCGAGCGGGCTCGAGAGCAGGCGCGCGGGCTGCGGGTCCGCACGCGCTCCGTCGACGACACGGCCGGCTCGCTGTCGGGCGGCAACCAGCAGAAGGTCGTGTTCGCCAAGTGGCTGGAGGCGAAGCCCTCGGTGGTGCTCCTCGACGACCCGACCCGCGGCGTCGACGTCGGCGCCAAGGCCGAGATGCACGCGCTCATCCGCTCGACGGCGGCGGCGGGCGCGCCGGTGCTGATCTGCTCGACCGACATCGACGAGCTCGCGACGCTGTGCGACCGCGTCGTCGTCCTCTACCAGGGCGAGGCGTCGGCCGAGCTCTCGGGCCCGCAGCTCACCGAGCACCGCGTGCTCGAGGCCATGAACACGGGGACCGTCGCTACGGGCTGAACGTCGTGTCGGCCTCCACGACCACCTCGAGGAGCAGCGGCTTCTCGCGGCGGTCGAGGGACGGGACGACCTCGTCGAGCGCGGCGAGCAGCTCCTCGCGGTTCCCGATCCGGCGGGCGTCGCAGCCCTGCGCCCGGGCCATGGCGGCCACGTCGATGGCGCCGAACGCCGGCCATGGCCCGTGGCCGCCGCCGTTGCGCTCGGCGAGGCGGTCCATGACCGCGTAGCCGTCGTTGGCGAGCACGATGAACAGGGCGCCGGCGCGGTAGCGCGCCGCGCTCCACAGCGCCTGGATGCCGAACATCGCGGAGCCGTCGCCGACCACCGCCACCACCGGGCGGTCGGGCAGCGCCATCCGCAGCCCGGCGGCGCCCGGGAGGCCGAACCCGAGGCCGCCCATCGCCGCGCTGACGAACCCGAGCGAGCGGCGCGCGGGGAGCCGGGCGTGCAGCTCGGGGCGGCTCGACGGGGTCTCCTCGACCACCACCGCCTCGGGCGGGAGGCGGTCGGCCAGCGCGGCGAGCACGTGGCCGGCGCGCAGCGGCCCTGAGGCGTCGGGCTCGGGCAGCGCCGCGCGCACCTCGCGGGGGCGCGGGATCCGCTTCGCCACGCGGTCGGCGAGCGACTCGCACGAGCTCGGGAGGTCGCCGATCACCGCGAACTCGACCGGGGAGCGGTGCGCCTCGCCCGGGTCGTCGGTGAGCACGGCGGCGCGTGTCCCGTCGCGCAGCAGCGGCCCGGGTGCGTACGGGTACTGGCGGAACACCGGCGCGCCGATCGCGAGGACGACGTCGTAGGCGAGCGCCTCGCGCAGCCGGGCGCGGTCGGCGGGGAGGTGGCCCGCGAACAGCCGGTGGTCCTGCGGGAAGCCCGCGCGGGCGCCGAAGGACTCCTGCCAGACGGGGGCATCGAGGCGCTCGGCCAGCAGCACGAGGGCCTCCCACGTGCGCTCGTCGTCGGCGCCGGCGCCCACCACCAGGGCGGGTGAGATCGCCGCTTCGAGCAGCGCCGCCAGCTCGTCGATCGCCTCCTCGTCGGCGGCGGCGGAGCGGACCACGCGCTCCGCGGCCGCGAGCTCGCCCGCAGCCTCCTCGGCCCAGTCGTCCTGCGGGACGACGACGATCGCCGGGCCGCGCGCCGAAGCCGCCGCGTGGTGGGCGCGCACGACGGCGCCGGGGACGTCCTGGGGGCGCAGCGGCTGCTCGAAGGAGACCGGGTAGTCGCCCGCGAGCCCCGCCAGGCGGCCGGCGAGGAACGGCTCGAGCGCGAGGTGGCGGCGGTCCTGCTGACCGACGAGCACCACCAGCGGAGCACGGTTCACACGTGCGGTGGCGAGCGCGCCGACGGCGTTGCCCGAGGCCCGCCGTCGTGTGCAGCAGCACCAGCGACGGCGACCTCCGCCCGAGCGCGTAGCCCGTCGCCATCCCCACCACGGAGCCCTCGTGCAGGGCGAGCACGAACTCCATGTCGTCGGGCAGCCCGACGAGGAACGGCACCTCTGTCGACCCCGGGTTGGCGAAGATGGTCGTGAGCCCCAGATCGCGCAGCGCGGCGAGCGTCGCATCGCGCACCGTGGGCGGAGCCGGGGTCACGGCGCGACTATATACAAAATCATTTGGTATTTGTTTGGGGCAGGCCGTACGATTCGCGGCTGATGTCGTCGACATCTCCCAAGAGCCCGCGCTTCGGAACCACGCGGTTCGACGCGAGCGAGCAGATCGCGCTGGAGATCCGGCGCTACCTCGAGCGCCAGGGCCTGCAGCCCGGCGATCGCATCGGCACCGAGCAGCAGCTCGCCACCGAGTTCGGCGTCAGCCGCCCGACGCTGCGCGAGGCGCTGCGCCTGCTGGCCGGCTCGCACCTGATCCGCGTCACGCGCGGGCGCTCGGGCGGCATCTTCGTCGCGCACACGCCCGGCGACGGCATGAGCCGCAACCTCAGCGAGTCGATCTCGATGATGCTCGCCACCGAGAGCGTCAGCGTCCTCGACCTGCTCGAGGCGCGCATGTTCCTGGAGGTGCCGCTGGCCCGGATGGCGGCCGAGAACGCCACGGCGGAGACCGACGAGCGGCTCGCCGCCGCGATCGCCGACGCCGAGCGCTCAGCGCCCGGCGAGCCCGACTTCAACGACGCCGACGCCCGCTTCCACCGCACGCTCGCCGAGGCCGTGGGCAACGAGCTGCTGCTGGCGTTCACGGGCTGGACGCTCGACGTCTGCCAGCCCTCCCTGATCGAGCAGATCGTCGGCCGCGTCAAGCGCGAGGACATCCTCGACCAGCACCGCGCCATCGCCCAGGCCGTCCGGCAGCGCCGCCCGGCCGCAGCCGAGAAGGCGATGCGGGCGCACCTGCAGCACCTGCACGACGTGCTCACCTCGGCAGGGTGAGCGCCGCCGCGCGGATCACCGCCGCCGCTGCCGCGAGCCGCTGCCGCTCCTCGTCGTCGAGCTCCCATTCCTGCACCTCGGCGCCGCCGGGCCCGAGGATCACCGGCACGCCGACCGAGATGCCTTCGATGCCGTACTCGCCGTCGAGCACCATCGAGGCGACCCACGGTCCGTCGCCGCCGCGCACGATGGCCCGCACCATCCGCGCGATGCCGACGCCGCTGGTCCAGGTCGAGGAGCGGCCCGAGTCCAGCGCGACGTGGCGCCGGTACCAGGTGCGCACGAAGTCCGCGGCCTCGGCGCGCTGCGGAGGCTCCAGCTCCGCCGGGCGCCCACCGACCCGCACGCGGGAGAACAGCGGCACCGCCGCGTCGCCGTGCTCGCCGAGCACCCAGGCCTCGACGCCGGCCACGTCGGCCCCGAGCGCCAGCCCGACGCCCGTGCGCAGCCGCAGCGTGTCGTTGAACGTGTAGCCGAGCACGCGCCCGCGGTCGAGGCCGGTCCGCGGCTGGAGCCAGGTGACCAGCGGGTCGACGGGGTTCGTGACCACGACGAGGACGCCGTCCCACCCGGCGGGCAGCGCGGCGGCGATCCGCCCGACGATCTCGGCGTTGGCCGTCAGGTAGGTCATGCGCGAGGTGTTCTCGGTCAGCTGCGTGGCCGCCGAGACGACCACGACCGCCGCGTCCGCGAGGTCGTCCAGCGTGCCGGCGCGGACCGACCGCGTGCCGCCCAGCGCGAGCACCTGCTCGAGGTCCATCACGTGCGAGGCGACCTTCTGCGGGCGGCGGTCGACGACCACGACGTCGAACGGCTCGTCGCTGAGCAGGAGGTTGAGCGCGGTGGAGGAGCCGACGCCGCCCGCTCCCCCGACGAGTGCGACCGTGGCGGCCATGTGCGGAGGATAGGATCGCGCCGCATGGCGCGTCTGGAGGGCAAGGTGGCCGTGATCACGGGCGCCGGCGGGAGCATCGGCGCGGCCACCGCGCGGCGGTTCGCCGCCGAGGGCGCGCGCGTGGCGCTGGGCGACCGCGACGAGGCGGCGCTGGACGCGCTGGCCGCAGAGCTCGGCGACCGCGCGGCGGTCCTCCCCGGAGACGTCACCGTGTCGGCCGACGTCCGCGACCTCGTCGTGCTCGCGGTCGAGCGCTTCGGCGGGCTCGACGTCGCGTTCGCCAACGCCGGCGTGTTCGGCGCCGTCGCGCCCGTGGCGGAGTACCCCGAGGACGTGTTCGACCACGTGATGGCGGTCAACGTCCGCGGCGCGTTCCTGCTCGCCCGCCACGCGCTCGGCGTGATGCGCGACGGCGGCAGCCTGATCCTCAACTCCAGCGTCGTGGGCCTGACCTCTGACCCGGGGATCTGCGCGTACGCGACGTCCAAGCACGCGCTCGTGGGGCTGATGCGGACCGCCGCGAAGGAGGTCGCCGCCCGCGGCATCCGCGTGAACTCCCTGCACCCGGGTCCTGTGGACAACGCGTTCCAGCACGCGATCGAGGAGACGGCCACCGGCGAGCCCGCCGGTCGCGCTGCGGAGATCTTCGAGGGCATGATCCCCGCGGGCCGCCACGCCAGGCCGGACGAGGTCGCGTCCGCGGCGCTCTTCCTGGCGTCAGATGAGAGCGCGTTCATGACCGGCGCCGCAATCCCCCTCGACGGAGGAATGAGCGTCTAGAGTCGGCAGATGAAGCCCCGCGCCGTCGGCTCTCGCCGCCCTCGCCCTGCTCGCTCTGGTCGCCCCGTCCGCCCAGGCGGCGGGCTGGAAGCGCGTCACCACGCTCGACGGGACGAGCATCGACCAGGTCGGCCTGGTGCGCAGCTCCGACGGCGTGCTGCACGTCGTCGTGGCACCACCGCACGGGGCCGAACACCGAGGACCTGCTGCACACCCCGATCTCGGCGCCGGGCCGTCGGCGCGGCGACGCCGATCCAGTCGGGATGGACCGGCTTCACCAACCCGGCGCTCGTGGTCGATCCGGCCGGCGGCATCCGGGTGTTCTGGGGCGGCTTCCGCACGACCGACACCACCGACCCGCAGAAGGAGATCAACTCCGCGCTCTCGGGCGACGGCGGCGCCGAGCTGGGCGCTGCAGCCGGGCCAGGTCAACCCCGACGGCGGCGCAGTCGTATGCGAGCCCGATGTCGGCGACGGTCAGCGGCGGCGACGATCTTCCAGGCGTGGTACGGCACGCTCGGCACGTGGGTCCACGCCGGTCTCTCCCCGGCCACGCCGAACTTCGACTACCAGGGGCCGATCGGCAGCTATGGCAACGACCCGAACCTCGCCTCCGACGCCGGCGGCAGGACCGTGATGGCGTGGTACTCGAACGCGAACGGGCACCTCGGCGTGCTGGCGCAGGACGTCGCGGCGGACGGCTCGCCGGTCGGCTCGGCGGCGACGATGCCCAACACGAGCGACATGCAGGTCGGCATGCTCGGCCGCACACCGCTCGTCGCCCGTCCGGGCGGCGGGTTCTACGTCGCCTATCCGACCGGCTACCCGACGCAGAACCGGGTGCGAGTGTGGCGGGTCGGGGCCTCGAACGCGCCGCTGATCGTCAAGGAGTCCGGCAACGGCAGAGCCGGTCGCGCTCGCGGCGGCGCCACGACGGGCGGCTGTGGCTGGCGTGGTCGACAATTCGAGCGGCGCTCCCCACATCTTCGCCGCCCGCTCGAACCGCCGGGCGACGCGCTTCGGCGCGGCTGTCTCCGCAGGCCGCGCGGGCAAGGCCGAGGCGGCGTACCGGCTCGACGCCAGCGCGGCGCCGGGCGGAGGCCTGGACCTGCTGGGCAACTTCAACGACGGCGTGAGCTCGATCACCGCCACCTACTACCGCCGGATCGTCCCGGGCCTGACCCTTCGCGCCGCCCCGAAGAAGGTCCGCAAGGGCGAGAGGACCGACGTGCGGTTCACGGTCCTGGACGCCGGCGATCCGGTGAAGGGCGCCACCGTCAGCGCCGCCGGCAAGAGCGGGAAGACCAACGCCAAGGGCCGCGTCGAGCTGACGCTCAAGAGCCGCAGGGCGGTCAAGGCGAAGGCGACGAAGAAGGGCTACGTGAAGGCGGAGCGGCGCCTGCGCGCGCGTTGAGGGCCGAACGTCGGGCCGTTCGGCCCTAGCGAGTCGGGGCCCGGCGGCCTAGGGTCCGACAGGCTTGCCCTCCCGCGATCTCGATGCTCAGCCGGACCGCCCGCGCGACGACGAGAAGGCGCGTGCTCCCGAGGAGGCGCCGCGCACCGCGGCCGCCGACGTCGTCGCGCTCCAGCGCGCGGTGGGCAACCGCGCCGTCGCCGCGATGCTCGCGCGCGCCCCGGGCCCGGTCGCGCCGGTGGTCCCGGACCCGCGCGCGATCGCCTCCGAGGAGCACACCGTCGCCGAGCTGGAGGCGATGACGCTGGAGGAGTTCCACAGCTACACGGAGCGCCAGGCGGACTGGCGGACGACCCCGGCGATGACCGCCGACGCCGCCAAGGCCGACGCGCTGCGCGCCCTGCTCGAGTACGCCGAGGGCGGCCTGTCGACCCGGCGCGGCGCGCCCGCGCCGCCGGTGCTCCGCGCGTGCGGCGCCTTCCTGGTCTCCGACCTGCTGGCCCACGCGACCGACGACGAGAAGCGCAACCTGCGGGCCTACAGCGACGCGTTCGCCCAGACGCGGCAGACGATCGAGGTCGCCATCGCTCCCGACCTCACGAAGGCGCTCGCGTGGGGCGAGGCGATCGTCGCGCTCGAGGCCGCGATCCCGCCGGCGTCGCTGCGCCTGACCATGCAGCAGAAGGGCGACCGCACCGACCTGCAGAACCTGATCGACGGCCGCGGCTGGCGCGGCGGCCCCGGCGGCAACCAGGTCGCCAACTTCGTCGACTTCGTGACCCGCGCGCGGCCGTTGATGCAGGCCACCAACGGCGAGGAGATCTCCGCCTACCTCGGGCTCGCCGCCACCGTCAACCCGGCCGACTACGTCGGCCAGATCCAGCACGTCCGCAACCTGCACCACTTCGCAGGCGCCCGCGCTGGACAAGCTCAAGGACAACTGGACCAACGGCAACACGGGCAACCTCCCGTTCACGCTGGTGCTGCACTCGGGGATGGACCACAACGGCGCGTTCCATCACGACCCGAACATGACCGCCGCGATCACCAACGCGAACAACTTCACGCTGATGGTCGAGGGCGCCCGCACGCTCGCCGAGATCTCCGGGATGCTCCCCGACCTCGCGGCGCGCTACGGCGTCGGCGGCAAGATCCAGCAGGCGATGATCGCCGGCCACGGCGACAGCCGGTCGGTGGAGATGGCCGGCGGCGAGGGCGCCCGCCCCGGCGAGATCCGCTCCGAGGGCCTCGACCTCGACGACAACCGCCGCCAGACCGAGGCGATGTTCAACACGCTGCTGACGAACATGGACAACGGGCCGCAGGCGCGGATCCTCGTCAACGCGTGCCTCACCGCGTCGCACGAGCCGCTCGAGCGGCTGCCGGCGGGCGAGCGCGCCGCCGCATTGGCGATCCGCAACCAGGCGCAGCGCGAGCCGGCGATCGCCGACCGCCTGCGCGACATGGCCGGCGCCAAGGGCTTCGGCGCGGACACCGTGAGCGCGGCCAACGCCTCCTTCACCTCCGACGCGACGCTGATCGACCCGGCCACCGGGCAGCTGCGGCTGGGCTCGCCCGGCTACGACCCGCAGCTGACCGCGCGCGACCGGCTCGACTACGTGCGCGAGGGCGGCGAGCCGGAGGGCGCGCTGCGCGCCGTCCTCGAGCTGTGGGGCCTCGCCGACCACCCGGCGGCGGGCGGTCGCCCCGCGCTCGGCGCGGTCGCCCCGTCGGCGGGCGGCGCCCCGGCGCACACGATGGCCGAGCTGGAGGCCGCGATGCGGGCGCGGGTGGCGACCGGCGGCACCCGCTGGGACGACCACGTGATCGTCACGACGTACAACATCATCCTCAACGACCTCTCGAACGCCCGCGTGATCAACGCGCTGACGCAGGTCGGGGTGATCCGCGAGCTGTCCGAGCTCAAGTCCGAGGACCACCAGCACGTGTCCTCGATCTACCAGGTGCCGTTCGCGTTCGTCGACGACCTCTACACGGGTCTGTCGCACGCGACGGAGTGGACCAGCCACCGCCTGCGCATCGTCATCTACCACCAGTGGGCCGCGCAGATCGCCGCCCATCGGGTGGACATGCTCGAGGAGCTCTCGAACTTCACCTGCCAGGAGCTCAACGACATCGTCGACTTCGCGGCGCTCGATCCCTGGGGCCTCACCGGCCCGCTGCTCGACGCCGCGGTCGCCACGACGCCGAACTCCCGTTCGGGCCAGCTGCGGCTCGCGCTGATGGAGGCGATCCGCAAGGGCAGCGGCATGCATGCCAACGCGCTCACGCTGCTGCGCGCCGAGCGCGGCGCCGGCCCGGGCTGGCCCGACGTGGCGAAGATCCGCACCGCGTTGGGCGGCGCCTCGACGGCCGACAACATCCTCGACGCCATCCGCGAGCCGGAGCCCGACCCGGGCGGCGGAGGCGGCGGTGGCGGCGGCGGAGGAGGCGCGGCCCGCGGGCGCGACTTCAACGTGGACCTCGACCAGGACGACGTCAACGACATCTTCGTCGAGCCGATGGCGCGTCAGGGCGCGACGGCCGCCATGCTGCTCAACGTCCGCGAGCGCCCCGGGATGTCGCACCCCATCCTCGACACGCTGCCGCGCGGCAGCCACGTGCTGCTGATCGGCAAGGTCGGCCAGTGGTACGCGATCGAGCACGGCGGCACGACCGCCTTCGTGCACTCGAACTACGTGCGGCTCACGCCGAACCCCTGATCGCGAGGCCGCCGGCCTCGAGCACCAGCAGCCGGGATCCGTCCTCGGAGAACGCGAGGTCGACGACCGGCGAGTCCGCCGGCGCGCTCCCGCGCAGCTCGCCCTCGAGCGTGCGCAGCTCGACGCCCTCGCTCCCGCCGATCGCCACCAGCGTCTCCGCCGGGTGCATGGCGAGCGCGGTGGCGCCCGCCGTGCCGGCCAGCTCGCGGCGGAAGTCGCCTTCCGGGCTGCACAGCAACACGTCGCGCCCGTAGGCCGCGGCGGCGGCGACGAGTCCGTCGGCGCGGAGCGCGAGCGCGTCGACCGGCGGCAGGTCGGCGAGCCGCTCGGGCTCCCCGGTGCCGTTGCGCCACGCGAGCACCCCGTCGGCACCGGCGACGACCGCGCCCGAGGCGGCGGCGAGGCGGTGGACCTGGAGTCCCTGGAGCAGCACGGCGCGCTCCTCCCGGCGGTCCGGGTCGAGCACGACGGTGCGCTCGGAGGGGGTCCACGAGCCCCCCGCGCCCCGGCGGCGCGGCGGCGGGGTGCGACCGAGCGACGCGACCACGAGGTCGTCGTCGAGCCACGCCGCGTCGCGCAGCGTGATGTCGGCCGGCAGCGGAGGGAGCGCGGCCCAGGCGCCCTGGGCGAGGTCGTAGGCCGCGAGCCCGGCCCACACGCGGCCGTCGGTCACCCGCAGCGCGCCCGCGAGCCGCTCGCGCGAGGAGGCGCCGATCCGCCGCCCGCCCACCGACGCGACGAGCGACCAGTCGCCGAGGACGGCCCAGTCCTCGCCCGGACCCACCCCCACGCGCGTACCGCGGGCGTCGTCGTGGCGCTCGAGCAGCTCCACTCAGAACACCCACGTGAAGGTCACGCCGGCGCTGAAGCCGCCGGCCGAGTCGCCCTTGACCTCGGCGCCGACCCGCCAGCCGGGCTTCTTGGCCTGCTGCGCGCTCTTCTTGGCCTTCTCGAGCACCTCGGTGACGGCCTCCTTGAGCTCGCCGCCGTGCTCCTTGACCTTGCTCGGGTCGTCCAAGTTGTGGATCAGCTCGCCGGCGCTCTTGGAGAACGTCGACTGCGTCTTGGTCATCACCTTGGCGACGTCCTCGGGCATCAGCAGCTTGCCGATGGTGCCGATCGAGACCTCTGCCTTCCAGCCCATCACGTTGTCGGCCTCGCGGGTGATGCTGGTGTCGATCGTGACCAGGTCGCCGGCCTTGACCTGCGCCTTGATGCCCTTGCCGCCGACCTCGAGGCCGAACTCGGCGCCCGGCACCTTGACCTTCGCGCCGCCGCCCTCGGGCCCGCCATGGCCGGTGATCTTGCCACCGCCGGGGAGCGTCACGGAGCCCTCGACGCCGTCGGGGGACGCCTCGCCCTCCACCTTGACCTTGCCGAGCTTCGCCTCGCCGGTCACCTTGCCGGTGAGCGACGCGGTGAACTTCGCGTCGTCGTCGCCGTAGGAGATCTGCGTCGGGATCGCGCCGAGGTTGGCCAGCACGGCGCCCAGCTCGGAGCGCACGCCCGCGACGTCGGAGGCGTCGCGGTGCTCGGTGAGGCGCATCCCCTGGGAGCGGGCGCGCGTCCGGAACGCGTCCTCGATCTCGGCCGGCTTGGCCTTGTCGCCGATCACCCCCTGGCCGCCGTCGCCCTTCGTGTAGGGCTGCGTGCTCGCCTCGTGGACGAGCTCGGCGATCGAGCCGGGGATGTTGCCGTGCTCGCGATGCGGCGCGGCCGTCTTGTCGAACCAGGCACGCGCGGCGTCCATGGCGGCGGTCCAGTCGGCGAGGGCGTTCTGCACGGCGTCGCCGGCGCCGAGCGGGTCCCTGACGTTGGGCGCCGCCGGGCGCATCGGGTTCACGATCCACGGGTCGCGCGCGAGCATCTGCGCGACCGCGGCGTTGCCCGCGCTGCGCTGGAGCGCGAGGACGGCGGGCTCGGGCGGAGCCTGCTCGCGCGTGGCGGGCGTCGTCTCGTCCTGCTCGTCGGCGAGACGCCGCACGGGTGGCATCGTCCGAAACTACTGCCCGCGGGCGGCCGCGTGCAACGCCGGATCGGGCGGCCTTTCGGGCGATACCCTCCAGGGCGTGCGTACCGTCCGCCGTCTGCCGCACGTCGACCGCGTCGCGGTCGAGGAGCGCGCCGCCACCCTCGCCAAGCGCTCGATCAAGGCCGACGCGAAGCAGCAGGGCATCCGGCTCGCCATCTCGATGCTGGACCTGACGACGCTCGAGGGCGCCGACACCCCCGGCAAGGTCCGCCAGCTCGCCGCCAAGGCGGTGTGCCCGGCTCCGGGCCGCCCGGAGATCCCCAGCTGCGCAGCGGTCTGCGTCTATCCCGCGCTGGTCGGCGTGGCCCGCGAGGCCGTGGCCGGCACGGGCGTGCAGGTGGCGAGCGTCGCGACCGCGTTCCCGTCCGGGCAGAGCTCGCTCGAGATCCGCCTGGCAGAAACGCGCGAGGCGGTCGCCGCCGGCGCCGACGAGATCGACATGGTCATCTCCCGCCAGGCCTACCTGGCCGGCGACGACGCGCGCGTCGTGGACGAGATCGTCCAGGTCAAGGAGGCCTGCGGCGACGCGCACCTGAAGGTGATCCTCGAGACGGCGGAGCTGCCGTCCTACGACCACGTCCGCCACGCCTCGATGCTCGCCATGGAGGCCGGCGCGGACTTCATCAAGACCTCCACCGGGAAGGCCAAGCTCGGCGCCACGCCGGGCGTCGTGCTGGTGATGCTCGAGGCGCTGCGCGACTACACGCAGCGCACCGGCCGCGTCGTCGGCATGAAGCCGGCCGGCGGGGTCTCGACCTCCAAGCAGGCCCTGCACATGCTCGTGCTCGTCAAGGAGACGCTCGGCGACGAGTGGCTGACCCCGGACCTGTTCCGGATCGGCGCCTCGTCGGTGCTCAACGACCTCCTGATGCAGTACGAGAAGACCCAGACGGGCCGCTACGGGCGGGGAGAGGACTTCTCCAAGGAATGACCGCGACACCGGAACGCACGCGCCTGCGGTGGGACTACTCACCGGCGCCCGAGTCCGCCGACCACGTCCGGCTGCGCGACGGCTACGGGCTGTTCATGGACGGGGAGTTCACGGACGCCGGCCGCTCGGCGCCGACCATCAACCCCGCGACCGAGGAGCCGCTGGCGAAGATCGCCGTGGCCGGTCCCGACGAGATCGCCCACGCCGTGAAGTCGGCGCGGGCCGCCCAGAAGAAGTGGGCCGCGCTACCCGCGCTGGAGCGCGGCAAGTACCTGTTCCGGATCGCGCGCCTGATCCAGGAGCGCGCCCGCGAGCTGGCCGTCGTGGAGACGATGGACGGCGGGAAGCCGATCCGCGAGTCGCGCGACATCGACATCCCGCTCGCCGCCGCGCACTTCTTCCACTACGCGGGCTGGGCCGACAAGCTCTCCTACGGCCTCGCGGGGCGCGATCCCGAAGCCGCTCGGCGTCGTGGCGCAGATCGTCCCGTGGAACTTCCCGCTGCTGATGGCGTCCTGGAAGCTCGCGCCGGCGCTGGCGTGCGGCAACACCGCGATCCTCAAGCCGGCCGAGACCACGCCGCTGACGGCGCTGCTGCTGGCCGAGATCTGCCAGGAGGCCGAGCTGCCGCCCGGCGTCGTCTCGATCCTCACCGGCGACGGGGCGACCGGCGCGGGGCTCGTCCGCGCCGAGGGCATCGACAAGGTCGCCTTCACGGGCTCCACCGCCGTCGGCAAGGACATCCAGGCCGCGCTCGCCGGCCGCGACGTCGAGCTCACGCTGGAGCTGGGCGGCAAGTCGGCCAACATCGTGTTCGAGGACGCCTCCATCGACCAGGCGGTCGAGGGCATCGTCCAGGGGATCTTCTTCAACCAGGGCCACGTCTGCTGCGCGGGCTCCCGGCTGCTGGTGCAGGAGAGCGTCGCCGAGGCGGTCGAGGCGAAGCTGTGGGAGCGAATGCAGAAGCTGCGGCTCGGCGACCCGCTGGACAAGAACACCGACGTCGGCGCGGTCAACTCGGGCGAGCAGCTCGAGCGGATCGAGACGCTGGTGGCCGCCGGCGAGGAGGAGGGCGCCGTTCGCCGCACGGTGGCCTGCGAGCTGCCCGAGCGCGGCCACTGGTTCGCGCCGACGCTGTTCACGGAGGTCTCCCCCGTCCATCGGATCGCGGTCGAGGAGATCTTCGGCCCGGTCGTCTCGATGCTCACGTTCCGCACCCAGGCCGAGGCGATCGAGAAGGCCAACAACTCCAAGTACGGGCTCGCCGCCGGCATCTGGACCGACAAGGGCGGCAAGGCGTTCGAGGTCGCCGCCGCGCTGCAGGCCGGCGTCGTGTGGCAGAACACGTACAACCACTTCGACCCGACGGCGGCCTTCGGCGGCTACAAGGAGAGCGGCTTCGGGCGCGAGGGCGGCGCGGCCGGGCTGCGGCCGTACGTGCGCGTATGAGCCCGCGGCTGGCGGTCAAGAAGACGTACAAGCTCTATGTGGGCGGCGCGTTCGTCCGCTCGGAGTCCGGCCGGCACGACCCGGTCCTCGACGCGAAGGGGAGGCACGTGGCCAACATCACGCGCGCGTCGCGCAAGGACGTCCGCGACGCCGTCAAGGCCGCGCGCAAGGCCCAGCCCGGCTGGGCGGGGAAGACCGCCTACAACCGGGGCCAGATCCTCTACCGGATGGCCGAGGCGCTCGAGTCGCGATCGACGGAGTTCGAGGGCGCGGCCGAGTCGGTCGACCTGCTGGTGCACTACGCGGGCTGGACGGACAAGCTCCCGCAGGTGCTGGGCGGCGTGAACCCGGTCGCGGCGCCGTTCCTGTCGTTCTCGGTCCCGGAGCCGACCGGCGTGGTCGGCGTGGTGGCGCCCGACGAGCCTGGCCTGGTGGGCCTGGTCGGCGCGATCGCGCCCGCGCTGGCGGCCGGCAACGTGGTCGTGGCGATCGGGGCCGAGTCGCACCCATTGGCGATCCTGGACTTCGGCGAGGTGCTCGGGGTGTCCGACGTCCCCGGCGGCGTCGTGAACCTGCTGACCGGCCGCCGCTCCGAGCTGGCGCCCGCGCTCGGCGCGCACCGCGACGTCAACGCGCTCGTCGACGCGACCGGCGACGCCGAACTCGGCAAGGAGCTCGACGTGCTGGCGTCCGAGACCGTCAAGCGCGTGCTCCGGGTCCGCGAGGGCGCCGACCCGCGCGAGGACGCGCTGCGCCGGCTCGAGGCGCTGACCGAGCTCAAGACGGCTTGGCACCCCGTCGGCGCTTAAGCGTTGACGAGCTGAACCGGGCGCTGCTCGCCCGGCAGCTGCTGCTCGAGCGCGACGGGCGCTCGCACTCTGGAGGCCGTCGAGTGGCTGGCCGGGATGCAGTGCCAGGAGCCGCCGGCGCCGTTCTTCGGCCTGTGGTCGCGGTTGCGCGACTTCGACCCGGCCGAGCTGGTGCGGCTGCTCGAGGGCGGCGACGTCGTGCGGACCACGATGATGCGCGCGACGCTGCACCTCGTCAGTACGCGCGACTTCCGCGCCTGGAGGCCGCTGTTCCAGCCCATGCTGGAGACGCGCTTCAACGGCAGCGACTTCGCCCGGCAGACCCGGGGAGTCGACCTGGCGGCGGTGGTCGAGGCGGGCCGCGAGATCCTGGAGGTCGAGCCGATGGGCACCGCCGCGCTGGGCCGCGCGCTCGCGGAGCGGTTTCCCGGCTACGACCCGAACTCGCTCGGCTACGCGGTGCGGTACATGCTGCCGGTGGTCCAGCTCCCGCCGCGCGGGACGTCGCTGCGCAAACAGGGCGGCCGCGCGATCGTGGCGCCGGCCGAGACCGGCGAGCCCGACGTCGAGGGCATCGTGCTGCGCTACCTCGCCGCCTTCGGACCTTCGACCGTGTCCGACGTCCGCTTGTGGTCCGGGCTGCCGGGGATCGCCGACGTCGTCAGGAGGCTGGGCCTCGTCACCTACGAGGACGAGCGCGGGCGCGAGCTCTACGACGTGCCGGACGGCCGGTTCGCCGACCCGGACACCCACGCGCCGCCCCGGTTCCTGGGCGAGTTCGACAACATCCTGCTCGCCCACGACGACCGCTCGCGCGTGCTCCCGTGGGGTCACCGGCTCGGCGTGGTCGGCGGCTACCGGTTCGTGCTCGTCGACGGCCACGCGCGGGCGACCTGGAAGCTCGACGAGGAGGACGTGGTGATCGAGCCGCTGGAGCCGCTCGCCGATCCGGACGAGATCGTCGCCGAGGGCGAGCGCCTGCTGGCGTTCGTCGGCGCGTCCGGCGCCGTCCGACTAGGCGACGGAGCGTAGCCGCCGGCGCGGCTTGCCGGCCCGCAGCTCGCGGACCACGGCCTGCACGAGCTGCTCGGACTCGTCGCGGCGGCCGTCGGTGACCGCGCCGACGATCCCGCGCTTGCGCGAGATCAGCTCGATCATCGTCTCGTCGATCGTGTCGGCGGCCAGCAGGTACCAGGCCGTCACGGCGTCGTGCTGGCCCATCCGGTGGCAGCGGTCCTCGGCCTGGTCGTGCATCGCCGGGGTCCACTCGAGGTCCAGGAACGCGACGTTGGAGGCGCGCGTGAGCGTGATGCCCTGGCCGCCGACGCGGGTGCCGCAGACGATCAGCTGGGGCCCGTCAGGCTCCTGGAAGGCGGCCACCGCCTCCTCGCGCTTGGGCAGCGGGTCGCGCCCGAGGACGTGCACCGCGTCGGGGAAGCGCTCGACCAGCAGCTCCTGCACCTCGCGATGGCCCGCGAACACGACCAGCGGCTCGTCGGAGGCCAGGAAGTCGTCGATCCAGGCGAGGGCGGCGCTGGCCTTGCCGCGCGCGGCGATCCGCTTGAGCGCGTTGAGCTGGGCGAGCCGCTCGGCGCGCAGCGCGGCCGCCACCTTGGCCTCCATCTCGCCGAGGTCCAGCGGCTGCTCGCGCAGCCAGGCGATCACGTCGTCCTGGGCGAGCCGGTACTCCTTCTCGTTGTCGAGCGCCACCGGGAGCACGACCTGGCGCTTGGCGGGGAGCTGGGGCAGCACGTCGGCCTTCAGCCGCCGCACGAAGCACGAGCGCCGCAGGTGCCAGTGGATGCGCTCCTCGGCGCCCGCGCCCTGGAAGCGCCGCGCGAAGCGCGCGCCGGAGCCGAACTCCGACAGCCGCCCGAGGATCCGCAGCTGCGCGATCAGCTCCTCCGGGTGGTTCATGACCGGCGTGCCGGTGAGCGCCAGCTTGAGCGCGTTGTCGGGCAGCGCCTCGGCCAGGCGCCGCACGGCCTGGGTGCGCTTGGCGCGCGGGTTCTTGACGTAGTGGGACTCGTCGAGCACGAGCGCCTTCGGGCGGCGCAGCTGGAGCCGCACGCGGTGGGCGTGGACGACCTCGTAGTTGAGGACCGTGATGTCGGCCTCGCCGGAGACGACGCTGGTGCCCTGGATCACGGTGAGGCTGCGGTGGGGCAGCCAGCGCTCGATCTCGCGGCGCCAGTTGAGCTTGAGCCCGGCGGGGCAGACGATCACGGCGGGGTAGGCGTCGTCGGCCTCCAGGGCGGCGAGCGCCTCGATCGTCTTGCCGAGGCCCTGCTCGTCGGCCAGGAAGGTGCGGCGCGCGTGCAGCACGTAGTGGACGCCGGCACGCTGGAACGGCTGCAGCTCGCCGCCCAGCCGGTCCTCGTTGGGCACCGGGTCGCCGCTCGACGAGCGCGAGCGGCGTACGTCGTCGATCGCGGAGTCGTGCTCGCGGCGCAGGCGGTCCAGCACCTCGGCGGCGTTGGCCGCGGGCACGACCTTGTACGTGCGCAGGTAGTGCTCGAGCGGCTCCAGCAGGTACGGGTCGACGGGCACGGTGCGGCCGTGCGCCTCGCAGGCGGGCAGCTCCAGGAAGGCGGGCAGCGTGTCCGGGTCCCAGTTGATGTCCAGCCGGAAGCGCGGCTCGCCGTAGCCCTCGACGAGGATGAGGCTGGCCGGCGCCGGCTCCAGGTCCACCTGCAGGCGCGAGGCGCAGCGCAGCGCGCGCGGGTCCAGGCGGGCGCCCTTGGCCTCCAGCAGCCCTTCGGCCACCTCGCGCGTGAACGGCAGCCACAGGCGGCCGCCGCGGTTGGCGGCCAGCTCGGCGAGCTCGGCGCTCCAGCTCGCCCGCGATCGTGTCCAGGATGAAGTGGCCCGCGCCGTCCAGCCGGCCGGCGGTGACGCGGCCGACCCAGCCGCTGACGGCGCGCGAGAGCCATTGCGTCGACGTCGGGCGCGACGCTGAGCGACGGATGGCGATCCAGGACGCCCTTCACGAAGGGCGCCACGGCGTCCGCGCGCGGGGCCCACCACTCCTTGGCCTCCCAGTCGAACCGGCGGCCCGGGATCGCCCGCACGGCGTCGACGATGTCGGGCTTGTAGGGGAAGGCGAAGACGACCGAGTCGTGCCCCTGTGCGTTGCGCCGCAGCTCGACGTTGTGGACCGGATCTGCAGCACGCATGAAGCTGTCTACGGTAGCTGTACCCTCGGATCATGCTCGCGAGCCTCGATGGCGCGATCGGCCCTGCCGCCGACACGCGGATCCCGGTCAACGACGAGGGCCTCACCCGCGGGGACGGCGCCTTCGAGGTCGCCCGCCTCTACGGCGGCCGTCCGTACGCGATGGAGGACCACTACGCCCGCCTGCGGGCGCACGTCCGCGGGCCTGCGCCTGCCCTACGACGAGGCGGCGCTGCGCACCGAGGTCGACGCGCTGCTCGCGGAGGCCGGGCCCGTCGAAGGACTGCTGCGGATCGTGCTCACGCGCGGCGGGCGCCGCGTGCTGACCGTCGAGCCGCTCCCCCATCGGCGGTCAGGTCGCGCGCGTGATGACCGTGACCTACGCGCCCAACCGCGTGCTCGACGGGCTCAAGACGCTCTCCTACGCGGGCAACATGCTCTCGGTCCGGCTGGCGAAGGAGCAGGGCTACGACGAGGCGCTGCTCGTGACCCCGCACGGGCGCGTGCTCGAGGGCCCGACGTGGAGCTTCTTCTGGGTCGCCGGCGGCGACGCTCTACACGCCGCCGCTCTCCGAGCGGATCCTCGGCTCGATCACGCGCGAGAAGGTGATCGAGGAGGCCGGCGCCGTGGAGGAGATCTGCACGCTCGACGGCGCTGCGCGACGCCGAGGAGGCGTTCATCGCCTCGACGGTGCGCGAGGTGATGCCGATCGCCTCGATCGACGACCTGGAGCTGCCCTCGGCTCCCGGGCCGGTGTCCCTGGACGCGCGGGAGCGGCTGGCGCGGCGGATCGAGCGGGATCTGAGCGCGGCAGTCTAGATCCGGCTGCGCGTCTCCCAGTCCACGTACCAGAGCACGTGGCGGGAGGCGGAAAGCACGCCTTGTACGGTGTCGCGGACGATCCCGAGCATCGTTGCTCATCCAATTACCCGTTTTCCATGCGCGTTCTAACCGTCATCGGCAACCGCCCCCAGTTCGTCAAGGCCGCCGCGGTCTCGTTCCGGCTGCGCGAGTCGGCCGACGAGGTGCTCGTCCACACCGGCCAGCACTACGACGCCGACCTCTCGCAGGTGTTCTTCGACGAGCTGGCGCTGCCGCGCCCGGAGCACCACCTGGAGCTGGGCGGCGGGTCGAACACGGAGCAGACGGGGCGCATGCTGCAGGCGCTGGAGCCGCTGCTCGCCGGCCGAGGCGCCTGACGTGGTGCTCGTCTACGGCGACACCAACTCGACGCTGGCGGGCGCGCTGGCCGCCGCGCAGAACCGGATCCCGGTCGCCCACGTGGAGGCCGGGATGCGCTCGTTCGACCGCTCGATGCCCGAGGAGCTCAACCGCGTGCTGGCCGACCACGCCTCCGACCTGCTGCTGTGCCCCTCGGCCGGCCCCGCCGAGAACCTGCGCGCCGAGGGCGTGCAGGGCGAGGTGGTGGTGGTCGGCGACGTGATGGTCGAC
This sequence comes from uncultured Solirubrobacteraceae bacterium, assembly GCA_963723395.1. GTDB lineage: Bacteria > Actinomycetota > Thermoleophilia > Solirubrobacterales > Solirubrobacteraceae > DATFQI01. The sequence goes on from CAVRQL010000025.1 coordinate 333,353, forward strand.
GTGGCGCAGCTGGTGGCGCCGCGGGCGCGCGAGCGGACCTCGGTGCTCGAAGCGTGCGAGGTCGAGCCGGGCGAGTACCTGCTCGCGACGGCGCACCGGCCGGGCAACGTCGACGACCCGGAGCGCCTGGAGCGCCTCGTGGCGCTGCTGGCCGGGCTCCCCCTTCCCGTCGTGCTGCCGCTGCACCCGCGTACGAGGGCGCGTCTGGAGGCCGCCGGGCTGCTCGGCGAGCTCGAGGCCGGCGTGCGGATCGTGCCGCCGCTCGGCTACCTGGACTTCACCGCGCTGCTGCTGCACGCGCGGGCGGTGCTCACGGACTCCGGCGGCGTGCAGAAGGAGGCCTACCTCGCGGGCGTCCCGTGCGTGACGCTTCGGGACCGAACGGAATGGACCGAGACCGTGCGGGCGGGCTGGAACGTGCTCGTCGGGCTCGACGCGGACGCGGCACACGCGGCGCTCGAGCGCGAGCGGCCCGGCGACCGACCGCCGCTGTACGGCGACGGCCGCGCGGGCGAGCGCGTGGTGCAGGCGCTGCTCTCGCTGCGCGAGCGGGCGAGCGAAGCGGTGACGAGCGCTCTGCGCGAGGCAGGCGCATGAAGGTCGGCGTCGCGGGCCTCGGCTACTGGGGCCCCAACCTCGCCCGCAACTTCGCGAACCTCGCCGGCTGCGAGCTCGCGTGGTGCTGCGACGCCTCCGAGCAGTCGCGCGAGCGCTGGCAGCCCAGCTTCCCGGGCGCGCGCTTCACGGGCGACCTCGAAGATCTCCTGAACGATCCCGAGCTCGACGCCGTCGTGCTCGCCACGCCCGGTGCCGACCCACGGGCCGCTCGCCGAGCGCGTGCTGGACGCAGGCAAGCACTGCTTCGTCGAGAAGCCGCTCGCCCAGTCGGTCGCGGAGGCCGAGCGCGCCGTCGCGGCGGCCGAGCGCGCGGACCGGATCCTGATGGTCGGCCACCTGCTCGAGTACCACCCCGGCGTCGCCAAGCTCAAGGAGCTGGCGGCCTCCGGCGAGCTGGGCGACATCCACTACGTCTACTCGAACCGCCTCAACCTCGGGAAGCTGCGCGCGGACGAGAACGCGCTGTGGTCGCTCGGGGCGCACGACGTCTCGGTCATGCTCCACCTCGCCGAGGAGGAGCCCTTCGAGCTGAGCGCCCGCGGCGAGTCCTACATGCAACCGGGGATCGAGGACGTCGTGTTCGGCTACATGCGCTTCCCGTCCGGCCTCGCCGCCCACCTGCACCTGTCCTGGCTGGACCCGCACAAGGAGCGCCGCTTCACGGTCGTCGGCTCCCGCCGGATGGCGACGTTCGACGACATGGACCTGGAGCGCAAGGTGACCGTCTACGACAAGGGGTTCGACGAGAAGGGCGGCTCCAGCTACGGCGAGTACATCACCCGCACGGGCGACATCTACAGCCCGGCGATCCCCAACCAGGAACCGCTGCGGCTGGAGTGCGAGCACTTCGTCGATTGCGTGCGGACGGGCGCCTCGCCGCGATCGGACGGAGCCTCGGGCCTGCGCGTCGTGCGGGTCCTGGAAGGGCTGCAGGAGGCGCTCGACGCTTCGCGTAGGGAGCAGGATGCAGCTGTCTGACCTCGCGCCCGGCCTCGTGATCGGCGAAGGCGTGTCGCTGGGCGAGGGCGTGCAGATCGGCGCGCACGTCGTCATCCACGACGGGACCGTGGTCGGCGACGGCTGCGAGATCCAGGACGGCGCGGTGCTCGGCAAGCCGCCCAAGCTCGCCAAGCACTCCACGGCGCGCGGCGACCTCAAGCCGCTGACGATCGAGGCCGGCGCCGTCGTGTGCTGCCGCGCGATCGTGCTGGCCGGAGCGCGGATCGGCGAGGGCGCGATCCTCGGTGATCAGTCGTTCGTGCGCGAGCGCGCGCAGATCGGGGCGGGAAGCGTGATCGGGCGCGGGACCGCGGTCGACAACGACGTCGTGGTCGGGAAGCGCGTCCGCGTGCAGACCGACGTGTACCTGACCGCCTACTCGGTGGTGGAGGACGACGTGTTCATCGGCCCGGGCGCCGTGACCACCAACGACTCCACGATGGCGCGCCACGGGCGCGACTACGCGCTCGAGGGGGCGCTGCTGCGCCGCGCGTGCCGCATCGGCGGCGCGGCGGTGATCACGCCCGGCGTCGAGGTCGGCGAGGAGGCGTTCGTGGCGGCGGGCGCCGTCGTCACGCGCGACGTGCCCGCCCGCGGCGTCGTGATGGGCGTCCCCGGCCGCGTCGTGCGCGAGGTCGGAGACGAGGACCTGATCGAGCGCTGGCGTTAGGGTTGCGCAGATGAGCGAACGAGGAGGACTGACGTCCGGCGACTACCGCTCGCCACGCGGCACCACGACGCCGGGCTACGGCTACACGACCTCCCCGCCGCCCGGCGCCGGCGGACCCGTCCCGACGCAGCACGCGCCGCTCGCGGGGCGCCCCGCGCTGGCCGGCTGGTGGCGTCGCGTCGGGGCGCAGCTGATCGACGGGCTGATCGTCTTCGTCGGCGCCGCGATCCTCTTCGTGGCCGTCACCGCCCCGTTCTCGCTCGCGTTCTTCGGCAGCAACGAGCTCGGCGTCGCCTCGGTGATCTTCGGCGCGTTCCTCGCGCTCCTGTGCGTGGCCGTGGTCGCGCTGCTCTACGCGCCGGCGCTGATGGCGCGCACCAACGGCAAGACCCTGGGTCGCTCGGTCACCGGCTGCCGTGTGATCCGCACCGACGGCCGGCCGATCACGTTCGGCTTCGCGATGGTGCGCGAGGTGCTGGTCAAGACGCTTCTCATCGGCTTCCTCAGCGGCATCACCGGCGGGATCCTGTGGCTGATCGACGTGCTGTGGCCGCTGTGGGACGAGGAGAACCGCGCGCTCCACGACTTCGTCGTGAACACGCGGACGATCCTCGACTGAGGCGGAGGCTAGGCGGCGGGCGCTGCCTCGCGCGCGGCGAGGCTGGCGCGGCCGGTCTCGGTCCAGATCACCTGGTCGCGGCCCGGGCCGACGCCGATCAGCGCGACCGGCACGCCGATGAAGTCCGAGATGTAGGCGAGGTAGTCGCGCGCCGCCTGCGGCAGGTCGCTCTCGTCGCGGCAGCCGCTGATGTCCTCGTCCCAGCCCGGGAGCTGCTCGTACTCCCCGGTGGCCTGGTGCATCACGGTCTGGTGGTACGGATAGTGGTCGAAGGTCGCCTCGTCCGGCCCGCGGTAGCGCGTGCAGACGGAGATCTCGCCGAGGCCGCTCAGCACGTCCAGCTTCGTGATGGCCAGGTGCGTGAGCGAGTTGATGCGGGTGGCGTAGCGCAGCGCCACGAGGTCGATCCAGCCGACGCGGCGGGCGCGACCGGTGGTGGTGCCGAACTCGCCGCCGACCTGGCGGATCTGCTCGCCCATGTCGTCGTCCAGCTCCGAGGGGAACGGCCCGGCGCCGACGCGGGTGGCGTAGGCCTTGGCCACGCCCCACACCTCGTCGATGTCCTTGGGGCCGACGCCGGTGCCGGTGCACGCGGACGCGGAGACCGGGTTCGAGGAGGTGACGAACGGATACGTGCCGTGGTCGATGTCGAGCAGCGTGCCCTGGGCGCCCTCGAAGAGGACGGTGCCGCCGGCGTCCAGCGCGTCCCACGTGACGCGCGTGGTGTCGGCGATGTACTGCTCGATCCGGTGCCCGTAGGTCAGGTAGTCCTCGGTCATCGACTGGAGGTCGAGCTCGGGCGACTTGGCGAAGGGGCGCAGGCTCAGCCGCTTGGGCTCGAGCGCCGCGACGATCTTCTTCTTGAGGATCTTCTCGTCCAGCAGGTCCTGCACGCGGATCCCCAGGCGGGCCGCCTTGTCGGCGTAGCAAGGGCCGATGCCGCGGCGGGTGGTGCCGATCTGCAGCTTCCCGAGCCGGGCCTCGCCCGCGTGGTCGAGGAGCATGTGGTACGGCATGATCAGGTGCGCGTTGGCGCTGATCCGCAGCCCCGAGAGGTCGACGCCCTTGGCGCGCAGGTCGTCCAGCTCGCCGGTGAGGACCTTGGGATCGATCACCACGCCGTTGCCGATCGCGTTCTTCAACCCGGGATAGAGGATCCCGCTGGGGATCAGGTGGAACTTCCACTTCACGCCGTCGCGGACGATCGTGTGGCCGGCGTTGTTGCCGCCCTGGAAGCGGATCACGAGGTCGGCCTGCTCACCGAGCAGATCGATGATCTTGCCCTTCCCCTCGTCGCCCCACTGGGCGCCTACGATCACGATGCCTGGCATCGCCGATCAGTCTAGGCGGTGGGCCCGCGAGCGCCCGTAGGCGGAGGGCTCGTCGGGGTCCGCGTCGTCCCAGGCGCGGTCCGCGTCGGAGCGCCAGCGGCCGCTGCCGCCGGTCGAGGCGGGCTCTGGCAGGTTGATCTCGAACTCCTGCCGCTGGTCGTCGCCGTGGAGCAGCAGCACCGTGCACATCTCGTTGAGCCGCGACACGGTGCGCTGGCCGATCTGCTCCTCGAGCTGGTTGTCGGGCAGGTTGGTCGTGAGCATCACCGCCCGGCCCTCCTCGTAGCGCGTGTTGACGATCGTGTAGAGCTGCTCGAGCACCCACGGGGAGGTCTGCTCGGCGCCCACGTCGTCGACGTGCAGCAGGTCCACGGAGCACAGCCGGTCGATCAGCTCGTTGAGGCTGAACGCCGCGTCGTCGTCGTACGTGCCGCGCAGCATCGCCAGCAGGCGGGGCAGCGAGTAGATCGCGACCGTCCGGTCGGCCTCCATGGCGGTCTTGGACACGAGCATGGCGAGCGTGGTCTTGCCGGTGCCGACGCCGCCGGTGAACCACAGCCCCCGGCCGTTGGCGAGCTGCTCGTCGATCGTGCGGATGTAGCGCTTGACGTCGCGCACCACCTCCGGGGCGCGGCGGGCGATGTCGGGCACCGGCGCCCGTTCGAAGCCGACCTCGCGGAACCGGCGCGGAAGGCGGCCCTCGACGGCCCTGGCGCGCTTGCGCGCGAGCCGCAGCGGCCGGCACGAGCACGCCCGCGACGTGCGCTTGACCTCGTCGAACAGGAAGCCGCTGCCGTCGCAGCGCCCGTCAGGGCAGGGCGCGGAGGACATCAGTAGCGATCCTCGCCGACGTAGCTCATGAAGCGGGGGAACTCCTTCTGGAAGGTCAGCTCCACGTTGCCGAGCCCGCCGTTGCGGTGCTTGGAGATGATCAGGTCGGCGATCCCCTCGCGCTCGGACTCGTGGTCGTAGTACTCGTCGCGGTAGATGAACATCACGAGGTCCGCGTCCTGCTCGATCGCGCCCGACTCGCGGAGGTCGGAGAGGACCGGGCGCTTGTCGGTGCGCTGCTCGACGCCGCGGTTGAGCTGCGAGAGCGCGATCACGGGCACCTGGAGCTCGCGAGCCAGCGTCTTGAGCCCGCGGGAGATCTGGGAGATCTGCTCGACGCGGTTCTCCACGTTGCCGCCCGCGCGCATCAGCTGCAGGTAGTCGATGACGATCAGGCCCAGGCCGTCGGCGTTCTGCTGCGCGAGCCGGCGCGCCTTGGCGCGGACGTCCAGCACCGACAGGTCCGACGAGTCGTCGATGTACAGCGGCGAGCCGGCCAGCCGCGCGCTCGCCTGCATGATCTTCGGCCAGCGCGAGTTGGGCACGTTGCCCTTGCGCAGGTCGTCGCCCTTGATCGAGGCCTGCGAGGCGATGAAGCGCTGCGCGAGCTCGGACTCGGACATCTCGAGCGAGAACAGCGCGACGGCCTTCTTGCCCTCCAGCGCCGCGTTCTCGCAGAAGTTGGCCATCAGGGCGGACTTGCCCATCGAGGGTCGTGCGGCGAGGATGATCAGGTTGCCGGGCTGGAAGCCGCCGGTGATCACGTCCAGGTCCTCGAAGCCCGAGGCGGTGCCGGTGATCGCCTTGCCCAGGCGCGAGAGCTCGGCGAGCTTGGTCGTCTCCGCGTCCAGGACGGTCTCGATGCTGCGGAAGTCCTTGCGCGAGTCCTCGTGGGCGACCTCGAGGATCGTCCGCTCGGCGAGGTCCACGAGCTCGCGCGGCGGGGCCTCGTGCGAGTGCACCTTGGCCTGGATCTCGTAGGCCGCGTGCAGCAGCCGGCGGAGCATCGCGTTCTCGCGGACGATGCGCGCGTACTGGCGCACGTTGCCGACCGCGGGAACCGAGCCCGCCAGCAGGTCCACCGTCTCGCGGCCGCCGATCTGGTCCAGCTGGCCGGCCTGCTTGAGGTGCTCGACGAGCGTCAGCGCGTCCACCGGCTCACCCGCGCCGTGGAGCTCGAGCATCGCGGTGAAGATCAGCCCGTGGCGCTCGCTGTAGAAGTCCGCGGCCTGCAGCGTCTCGTCGATGATCAGGGCCGGCAGCGCCGTGTCCGACAGCAGCACCGCGCCGAGGACCGACTGCTCGGCCTCGACGTTCTGCGGCGGGGTCATCGGCCCCTCCGGCGCCCGCGAGTGGCCGTTGGAGTAGGTGCGGTCGACGGCGCTCATGGGCCGACCCACTCTAGGCGGGGGTCCGGAGGGTCAGACGTGTTCCGCGCGCTTTCTCCGCACGTTTCGTTCAGGCCTGCGCGAAGTTGTCACGAACCCCCGGCGAGCTCGGTGCGGAGCTCGTGGCTGCCGTCGTCGAGCGGGGCCTCGTAGTACAGGCGGTGGCCGCCGCCGGGCAGCGGGAGGACGTCGAGGTAGCGCGCCGCGGCGACCGGCTCGCCGTCGGCGGCCAGGCGGTGCGGTCCGTCCGGGAGGGCGATGCCGGTGCGCTCGGAGAAGTTCTCCTCCTTGGTGGCGCGACCGTCGTAGGTGGCGCGGCCGTCGGCGAGCACGGAGGTGAGGCGGGCGCCGCGCGCGTCCCAGTGGCCGGGGCGGCCGATGAGGACGGTGCCGTGCCAGTGCCAGTCGAGGCCGTCGGGGCTCGTGGCGTACGCGGTCGACATCCGGTCCTCCTCGCCGGGCTCGTCGAGCGGGTGGCAGCAGATCCACGCGTGCCAGCCGTCGGGCGCGCGGCGGACGACGGGGTCCTTGACGCCGACGAGCTCGTCGCCGGGCCAGACCGTGCGGGCGTCGGCGCCGGCGAGCGCTTCGAGGCTCGGCGCGTCCAGCGCGTCGATCCACCAGTGCTTGCTGCCCGGGGTGGCGCAGCACACGAACAGCCGCCAGCCGTCGTCGGTGCGGATGAGCGCCGGCCGCTCGAGCGACTCGGCCCCGAAGCGCGCCTTGTCGAGCGTGGCGACGGTGCCGAAGCGCTCGCCGTCGTCGCTGCGCGCGATCACGACGTTGCCGCCGCGCTGCTCGCGGGTCCGCAGCCGGTAGGCGACGACGATGCCGCCGTCGCCATCGAGGGCGGCGCTCGGCGCGCCGGCCCAGTTGCCGTCCCCAGGGGCCGGGGCGGGCACTGCGACCGCGCTGCGGCCCGTGCCCGGGAAGGGTCCTACTGCTCGACCACCATGGTCTTGACGTTCGCCAGGACCCCGTCGCCGACCTCGACGGTGACCATGCGGGTCCCGACGGTCCGGATCGGCTCGTCGAGGTGGACCTTGCGGCGGTCGATGTCGATGCCGCGGGCCTCCTTGATGGCGTCGACGATGTCCTGCGACGTGACCGAGCCGAACAGGCGGCCGTCGTCGCCGGCCTGGTGGGAGATGGTGAGGACGGTGCGGTTGAGCAGCTCGGCGCTCTCCTGGGCGCGCGAGGTGGCCTCGGCGGCCGCGCGGTCGGCGGTCTGCTGGCGGCGCTGGGCCGCGGCGATCGACGCGCGGGTGGCCGGCTCGGCCAGCTTGCGCGGGATCAGGAAGTTCCGCAGGTAGCCCTTGGAGACGTCGACGACGGCGCCGCGCTCTCCGACGTTCTCGACGTCCTTGAGGAGGATGGCCTGGGGCATGGCCGGCTAGCGGTCGCGGTCGCGATCGCGGTCACGGCCGCGCTCGTCGCGGCTGTCCGCGCCCACGTAGGGCAGCAGGGCCAGCTCGCGGGCGCGCTTGACGGCCGTGGCGATCTGGTTCTGGTGGCGGCGGCACGCGCCCGTGATCCGCCGCGAGCGGATCTTGCCCCGATCGCTGATGAACTTCCGCAGCGTCGTGATGTCCTTGTAGTCGACGAACTCGACCTTGTCGCGGCAGTACTGGCAGGACTTGCGACGGCCGCTGCCGGGCCCGCCCTTCCGATCACGCCGGCGCGTAGGCCGGCTGCGCTGCTTCGCCACTGTTGGAACCCTCTCTTACCTGAAAGTTTGCGCCCGGCGCGCGGGCAGAGCATCACCACAGCGGGTGACGCCGACCAGAGAGGGTAGCGCTAGCGAAGCGGTGACGAGGCCGCAGGCCGAGGCAGGGCGCCCGGCTCGCCGGGCGCCACCTCACGTACGGCCTAGAACGGGATGTCGTCGTCGGCGGCGCTGCTGCTGTTGCCGCCGCCGCCGTTGCCCATCGTCGTCGCGCCGGCGGGCTGGAAGTCGCGGTCGTCGACCGGGACGTCAGAGCGAGGGGTGAAGCCACCGCCGCCGCCCTGCGGGGCGTCGTCGCGGCCGCCGAGGAACTGCACGGCGTCGGCCACGATCTCGACGCTCTGGCGCTTGTCGCCGTTCTGCGTCTCCCACTCGCGCCACTCGAGGCGCCCGTCGAGCGCGACCGGGCGGCCCTTGGAGAGGAAGCGCGCGCAGTTCTCGCCCTGGGCGCCCCACACCGTGACGTCGAAGAAGTTGGGCTTGTCCTCCCACTCGCCGGTCGACTGGTTCTTGCGGCGCGTGTTGGACGCGATGCGCAGGGAGCAGACCGACATGCCGCTCGCGGTGGAGCGCAGCTCGGGATCTCGGGTCAGGTTGCCCGTGAGGACGACCCTGTTGATGTTCGTCGCAGCCATTACGTGGCTCCTTTGGGCACTTGGAACTCGTTGGTCCGCGAGTCTAGGGCCGGGTGCGGTCGGCTCTCCCCCCTGCGCTGCATGTTGCGACAGTTTTGTCGCAGAGTCGACGCGAACGAGCGCGCCGGATGCGGAGCGGCTACGCCTCGGCGGGCTCGGCGGCGGCCGGCGCGGCTGCGGCGGCGGCGCTGAGGTCCGGCGGGGGCGGCGTGCCCGGGCGGAGCTTGATGATCCGGTGGCGCAGGATGCCGTCCGTGATCTTCAGGTTGTGGTCCAGCTGCTCGAGCAGCGAGGGCGGCCCGTGGAACTGGAGCAGGTGGTACTCGGCGTCGGTGTGCTTGCGCACCTCGTAGGCCGTGGTGCGGACGCCCCACTCGTGACGGCCGACGATCTCGCCGGCGTCCTCGATCGCGTGCTCGACGTTCGCGAGGATCTGGTCGCGCCGCTCGGACTCCATCGAGGTGTCCAGGAGCAGCGTGAGGTCGTAGAGAGGTGCTTCGGTCGCCATTGCGGCGGAGGATGCTAGCAACGCGGGGGCGAAGCGACTCGGGCCGCGACCTATGAGGAGTATGGGCTGGTGGTCGCGCGTGCGCTGGGGGAACGTCGGGCGCGCCCTGGTCGTCGCCGGCGTCGTGGGCCTCGTCGTCGCGTGGCCGCGGTTGGCGGGGGATGCGCCACGCGTGCACGTGGACGGACCGCCCGCTTGAACGGCGGGCAGGTGAGGGAGGTGGCGATGAGCCCGCCGCGCGACGGGATGGGCGCCTTCGGGGGCGTGTGACGCCCCCGAAACGGCCCATGACGCGGCGCCGGGCGAGAGTCGAGCGGCGCGGCGCGCCTCGCGTGCGGCGTCCGCGGGTGGTGGCGCGACCGCGGGTGGTGAGCCCGGCGCCCGCGCCGACGCTGACGTCGACGCCGACGCCCGCGCCGCACGCGACGCCCGCGCCGCACGCAACGCCCGCTCCACGGGCGCGCCGGCGCCCCCGGACCCCGACCCGGCGATCGCGGAGTTCGGCTTCGAGCGCTAGCTGCGGCTCGCGGCGGCCTTGCGGCCCTTCTCGCGGATGTCGGCGATCTGGTCGTCGATCCAGTCGCCGGGATCGCGCGAGGTGACGATCTCCTTCAGCCCCTTGGCGCGCCGCGCGCGCTCGTCGGGCTCCATGGTCAGCGCGGTGTGGATCGCGTCGGCCAGCTCCTGCACGTCGAACGGATTCACCGACAGCGCGAACTCGCCGAGCTCCTCGTGCGCGCCGGTGTTCTCGCTGAGGATCGAGACGCCGTCGCGCTCGTTGACGAGCGGCCCCTCCTTGGCGACCAGGTTCATGCCGTCGAACATGGCGTTGACCATCATCACGTCGTAGTGCTTGTAGGAGGCCACGGCCTCCTCGAGGTCGTCGCGCAGCTTGAGGTCGATCGGCATCCAGTCGGGCGTGCCGTGGCGGTGGTTGACGACCGCCACCAGCGCCTCGATGCGCTCGAGGTACTCCGCGTACTCGGGCACGTCCGTCCGCGACGGCATCAGCTGCGCCGTGAACGTGATCCGCTCGACGAACTCGGGGTGCTGCTCGAGGAAGATGTCGAAGCCGGTGAACCCGCGCAGGACGTTCTTGGAGAGGTCGGCGCGGTCCACGCGGAGGATCGAGAAGTCGCGCCGGCGCGCCAGCAGCTTCTCCTCGAACTCCGTGACCCGGTCACGCGCGGCCAGCGACGCGCGTGGCCTCGTAGTCGATCGGGAGCGGGTACGCGCGCACCCACACCTCGCGGTCGTCGAGGTGCACGACGCCCGCGTCCATGTCGACGTCGAGGTCCAGCAGGTCGCGGCAGCACTGCAGGAAGTTGCGCTTGTAGGCCTGCGTGTGGAACCCGACGATGTCGTTGGCGAGCACGCCGCGGAACACGGCCTCGCGCATCGCCGACGGGAGCACCTTCCAGGCGTCCGACTGCGTCCACGGGATGTGGATGAAGTGGTGCAGGAAGACGTCCGGGCGCTCGCGGCGGACGATCGCCGGCAGCGTGTAGAAGTGGTAGTCGTGGACCATCACGACGGGTGACTCGACGCCCTCGATCTCGTCCAGCAGCGCCCGCGCGAGGTCCTCGTTGACCGCGTTGTAGCCGTTCTCGAAGGCCTCGACCTCGTGCCGGCGGATGTCCGGCGCGTTGCTCTGGTCCCAGAGGTAGTGCTGGATGAACCACAGGATCGGGTTCGAGATGATCGAGTAGAACGCGTCGTAGGCCTCGGGGTCGGACTCGACGAACTTCACGCGGAAGTCGCCGCCCTCCGGGGCCTCGACCTCGAACGCGTGCCCGTCGTGCTCGCGGGACTTCTCCGCGTCCTGCTCGGTCATGGCGGACGCGATCCAGACGGCGTCGCGATGCGACGCGAGGCCGGTCAGCGCCGTCACGAGGCCGCCGGTGCCGCGCTTGACGGACCCGTCCTCCTGATAGGTCACGGGCCCACGGTTGCTCACCAGGACGAGCGGAGCCTGCTCGGCCATGACCTAGCCCCCGCCGCTCGGCGCGGACAGCGGCCGCTCGCCGAGCTTGACCTTGATCGTCTTCGTGTCGTCGCCGCGGTGGACCTCGACGTCGACCTCCTGGCCGGGCTGGAACTGCGCGACCACCGAGGACAGGTCGTTGGCGTCCTCGATCTTCTTGCCCTCCACGGCGGTGATGATGTCGCCGCCCTGGGCGTAGCTCTGGATCTGGAAGCGGGTGTCGCCCTTGCCGCCGCGGATGCCGGCCTCGTCGGCCGGGGTGCCGGGCTGGACGTCCTGGACCCAGGCGCCCTTCTGCACGGGCAGGTCGAAGCGGTCGACGAGCTGGGGGAACAGCGGCACCGAGCCGACGCCGAGGTACGCGTACTTGGCCTCGCCGCCCTCGCGCAGCGCGCCGAGCGACCGCTTGACGACGTCGACCGGGACGGCGAAGCCGACGCCCTCGCCGCCGCCCGAGTTGGTCTTGATCTGCTGGTTGATCCCGATCACCTTGCCGGCGGCGTCGACCAGCGGGCCGCCGGAGTTGCCGGGGTTGATCGCGGCGTCCGTCTGGATGGCGCCGGGGATCGCGAACTCGCCGTTGAGCGACTGGATGTCGCGGTCGATCGCCGACGACGACGCCGACCGAGAGCGACTGGCGCTCGCCGAACGGCGACCCGATCGCGGCGACCGGGCGAGCCGACCGGCACGCTGGCGCTGGAGCCCAGCGGCAGCGGCCGCAGCGTCAGGCCCTTCGGATCGATCTTCAGCAGCGCCACGTCGGCGTTCGGGTCCTGGCCCATGATCTTCGCCTCGACGCGGTTGCCGTCGGCGAACTCGACGTAGACCTCGCGCGCCTTCTCGACGGCCTTGCCCTCGCCCTGGGTGACGACGTGCGCGTTGGTGGCGATCTCGCCCTGGCCGTTGAGCACGAAGCCCGATCCGACGCCGCCTCCGCCCCCGCCGCCGTTGAGGATGTCGCTCAGCCCGCCGGAGCCGAACAGCGAGATGATCGTGACGACGCCCTGGCCCTCGTTCTTGAAGATCGACTGGGAGTCGAAGCGCTTGCCGTCGGCGGAGCCCTGGCTCTCGACGACCTGCACCCGCGTCGTCGTGGTCTTGTTGTCCTTCGAGGAGGAGTCCGACGAGTCGTCGCCGCCGAGGCACCCGGTGAGCCCGATCGAGAGCGCGGCACAGACCGCGGCCAGCCGCTTCATGACGGGAGCTCCAGGGAGAAGGTGGTGCGACCGGGGACCGAGCGGACGGTCAGCTGACCGTGCATGCGGTCGGCGAGCTCGCGGGCGATCGCCAGGCCGAGGCCGGCGCCCTGCGCCTCGTCGTTGGAGGTGAAGAAGGGCTCGAAGATGTGAGGCATGTTCTGTCGCTTGATCCCGAGGCCCTTGTCGGAGACCTCCAGCCGCACGTGCCCGTTGGCGCGTGCGGCCGAAACACGGACGCCCGTCCCTTCGCGGTGTGTGCACGAGGGCGTTGTCGAGGAGGATACGAAGCACCTGCGCCACGCGCTCAGGGTCGCAGTCCAGCTCGATCGGCTCGTGCTGCAGGTCGAGCCGCACGTCGGCCTTGTGGCGCGCGGCCGCGGGCGTGAACTCGGCGGCGACCTCGCGGGCCAGCTGACCGACGTCGGTCGGCTCCGGGCGCAGCTCGAGCGCGCCGGACTCCAGCCGGGAGAGGTCGAGCAGCTCGGTGGCGAGGTTGCGCATGCGCTCCACCTGGCCCTGCAGCTGCTCGAGGAACTGCCGGCGGGTGTCCTCGTCGAGCTCCTCGTCGGCCAGCAGCTCGAGGAAGCCGCCGAGCGAGAAGATCGGCGTGCGCAGCTCGTGCGAGGCGGAGGCGATGAACTGCTTGCGGGCGCGGTCCAGCCGCGCGAGCTGGGCCTGCATGTCGTCGAACGCGTCGGCCAGCTGGCCGAGCTCGTCGTCGGAGTCGGCCTGGATCGGGTCGGTGAAGTCACCGCCCGCGACCTTGCGCGCGGCGACCTCGAGCCGCTTGACGCGCATCGAGAGCGCCCGCGCCACGAGGTAGCCGGCGAGGACCGCGATCACGAGCGCGGCGGCGCCGGAGATCAGGATCTGGCGGCGGATCACCGACACGTTGGCCTCGACGTCGTTGAGCGAGTCGGCGAACACCGCGACGCCGACGACCTCGCCCTCGCGCCCGCGCAGCAGCGGCTCGGCCGCGATCGCCTGGCGCCCGACGCCGGTGTTGATCGTCGCCATCTGCGGCTTGCGCGTCCGCAGCGCCTCCAGCGCCGATCGCGGTCACCTCCTCGAACTCGACGCCGCCGTTGACCGTCGAGTCCTCCTGCAGCGTGAGGCCGGCCGGGCTCCCTGAGCGGCGTCATGACCAGCACCTCGGCGCTGGAGCGCGACGCGGCGCGCGGTGACGCTCTTGGCCAGCGGCTCGCCCACCTTGTCGGTGCCGATCGCGTCGGCGAGCCCGCCGGGCCCGCCCGCGTAGCGCTGCGCGTCGGCCTCCAGCGCGTCGAGCTTCTGGGCGGTCAGCCGGTCCTCCAGGCGCGGGAGCGTCGACAGGTAGATCGTGGCGATCGCCCCGAGGACGATGAGCCCGAACACGGCCGCCAGCCGGTTGCGCAGCGACCGCAGTCCAAAACTCGGCAAGTGCGGACTACTCCTCGTCGCGGAAGCGGTAGCCCACGCCGCGCACCGTGAAGATGAAGTCGGGCTCCTTGGCGTCCCGCTCGATCTTCTCCCGCAGGTGGCGGATGTGGACGTCGATCGTGCGCGGATCGCGGTAGGCGGAGTCGCCCCACACGCGGGAGAGCAGCATGTCGCGCGTGAACACGCGGCCCGGGCTGCGGGCGAGCGCGTTGAGGATCTCGAACTCGACGAAGGTGGTGGCGATCGACTCGCCCTCGAGCGTGACCGTGCGCTTGGCGGGGTCGATCCGCAGGCCGCGGACCTCGACGGCGCGCTCGGCGTCCTCGTCGGCCTGGGCCATGCCGGATCGCCGCAGCGCCGCCTTCACGCGCGAGCGGAACTCGCGCATCGAGAAGGGCTTGGTGATGTAGTCGTCGGCGCCGAGCTCGAGCCCGAGGACCTTGTCGATCTCCTCCGACTTGGCCGTGAGCATGATGATCGGGACCGACGAGCGCGCACGCAGCCGGCGGCACACCTCGAGCCCGTCCATGCGGGGCATCATCACGTCGAGCACGACGAGATCGAAGGCCTGCTCGTCGAAGCGGCTGAGCGCCTCGCGGCCGTCGGAGGCCTGTACGACGTCGTAGCCGTCGCGTTGCAACGGAAACGAGAGCAGCGTCTGGATGGGCTGCTCGTCGTCGACCAGCAGGATGCGCGGTGCACGGTCGGCCATAGAGCCTCGAAACGCGAGGATAGTGGCCTTCCTCAACGGTACCGTAAGGATGGTGGGCTCCCGCCACCCAAGTCTGCCGTAGTGCTGGATATCCGGGTCTACCGGGCCGCCTTCCTCCCCGCGCTGGTGGCGGTGTTCGTGGCCGCGTTCTCGCTCGCCGACCGCCCCGCGCCGGCTACGTCGCCGCTCGCGGCGGACGCATTCGACTCGGGGATCGCGTTCGGCGACGACGCCCGCCCGCAGCGCAACTCGCTCAACGAGCTGGCCCGCGCGTTCCCCGAGCGCGCGCCCGGCGGAGCGGGCGACGCCGCGCTCGCCGACCGGGTGGCCGCGACCTTCGACCAGCGCGACCGGGGCGCCAAGCGCGCGCGCCTTCCAGGTCACGCGGACGCACACGCAGTACGCCGGGGACGACCTGGAGACCGTGGTCGGCGTGCGGCCCGGCCGGTCCGGCCGGCGGATCGTCGTGGTCGCCGACCGCGACGCGCGCGGCCGCCCGGCCAAGGCCGAGCTGAGCGCCACCGCCACGCTGCTCGAGCTGGCCCGCCTGTTCCGCGAGCGCGACCTGCGCAAGACGCTCGTCCTCGTCTCCACCTCCGGCAGCACGACGGGCTTCGCGGGTGCGCGCGCATGGGCGCGCGAGGCCGCGGGCGGGCCGGTCGACGCCGTACTGGTGCTCGGCAACCTCGCCGGGGAGCGGATCCGCAAGCCGTGGGTGGTGCCGTGGTCGACGGGCTCGGGGGCGACGTCGCTCCCGCTCCAGCGCACCGTCGAGTCGGCGCTGCGCGGCGAGATCTCGCCCAACCCGGGGGGCGCCCGCGCGTCCGGCCAGTGGATCCGCCGCGCCGTGCCGCTGACGATCTCCGGCCAGGGCGTGGTCGCCGCCGAGGGCTTGCCCGCCGTGCAGGTGGGCACGACCGGGGAGCTGCCCGCGCGCGCCGACCAGCCCGTGACGCGCGCCCGGCTCGGCTCGTTCGGGCGCGGCGTGCTGCGCTCGGTGATGGCGATCGACTCGACCGGGCCGATCGACGACTCGCGCGCCGCCGTCTCGCCGCCGTTCGAGCGCGGTCCGCACGGGATCGTGACGATGCGCAACGTGCTGCCGGACTGGGCGGTGCGGATGCTCGTCGGCACGCTCCTGCTCCCGGCGCTGCTGACGGCGCTCGACGGCTGGTTCCGCGCCCGCCGCCGCAAGCTCCCGGCCGGACGCTGGGCCGCCTGGCTGGCCGCCGGCGCGATCGCGCCGCTGCTGGCGTGGCTGTGGCTGCGCGTGCTGGCGCTGACCGGCGCGCTCGACGTGCCGGCCACGCCCGTCTCTCCCGTCGACTATCCCGTTCGAGACCGCGGGCGCGGTCGCGATCGGCTCCGCGGTGCTGGTCGCCGCGGTCGGCTGGTTCGGGCTGCGGCCGCTGATCGTGCGCGCGGCTGGCGCCCGGCGGGAGCGCGGCCGCGGGCGGGCTCGGCGCGGCGCTCGGCCTGATGGTCAGCGTGCTCACGTTCGTGGTGTGGCTGTTCAACCCGTACGCGGCGGCGCTGCTGCTCCCGGCGGCGCACCTGTGGCTGCTGGCCGGCTCGCCGTCCTCGCGGCTGCGCGGGCTCGGCCGCCCTGCTCCCCGTGCTCGGCGGCGTGGCGCTGCCGGCGCTGGTGGTCGTGCACTACGCGGGAGCGCTGGACCTCGGCCCGCTCTCGCTCGCCTGGCTGGCGACGCTGGCGACCGCCGACGGGCACGTCTCGCCCGCCGCCGCGGTGATCCTCTCGCTGTGGCTGTCCTGCCTCGGCGGGCTGCTGACCGTCCTGCGCGTGCGCCGCAAGGTGGAGGCGCGGACCGAGCCCGAGCGCCTCAAGACCCGCGGGCCCGCCGGCTACGCCGGGCCGGGCTCGCTCGGCGGCACCGAGTCGGCGCTGCAGGCGATGAGACGCGCGCTGCGGACGTTCTCCGGGGTGCTGATCGTGGTCGGCGTGCTGCTGCTCGCCGACGCCGCGGTCACGCTGCTGTGGCAGGAGCCGGTGTCGGCGCTGTACGGGCGCTATCGAGCAGGACAAGCTCGGCGACAAGCTCGACGCGCTGGAGCAGGCGCCGCTGGCCGCGGTCGACCGGCGCGCGCTGTCGCGGCTGGACCAGGGGCGCCGGCTGGCGTTCGGCGCGCGGTCGCTCGACCGCCGCACCGACCCGGGCGACCCGCTGGGGCGCATCCTGATCCCGTCGATCGGCGTCAAGGACGTGTTCGTCGCGGGCACGGGGACCGCGGACCTGCGCAAGGGTCCCGGCCACTATCCGTCCACCCCGCTTCCCGGCGAGCGCGGCACCGTGGCGATCGCCGGCCACCGGACGACCTACGGCGCCCCGTTCCACGACCTCGACGACGTCGACCGCGGCGACAAGATCGAGCTCGTGATGCCCTACGGCCGCTTCGAGTACCGCGTCGCAGCGCACGCGGATCGTCGCCCCGACCGCGATCTGGGTCACCGACCGCGTCGGCTACGACCGGCTCGTGCTCTCCGCCTGCCACCCGCTGTACTCGGCGGCGAAGCGGATCGTGGTGTTCGCGAAGCTGGTCCGCGCGCAGGCTCGCGGGCCCGCTTCGGGCTGATAACACCGGGTTCGGGTGTTGACCCCATCATCCCCTGTTTGGGGTAGGTCGATGTAGTTCGCATGACCGCCCTCGCTCTCACCTCACCCCGCAGCCTCGGGGCGCCGGCGACGCGTTTCGGGAGGACGCGTAGCATCGCGGCAGTGCCCGAGGTTCCCCAGACCAAGCTCGACGTGATCCGCGCGCAGGTGGAGCGCGGCACCTACACCGTGGACCCCGGCAAGGTCGCCGACGCGATCGTCGCGCGCATCCTCGCCGGCTGCTCTTCCCGGGAGCGACGAGCTAGTGCTCGAAGCCCCGCCAGGACTCTGATCCCGGCGGGGATCCCTCCCAGCGGACGTCCGGTGCCCCTTCCACCGCTCGTCCGATCCAGGTGATCCCGGCGCCGGCGGCCGCGTCCTCCACGGCCGCCGCGCGCCCGGGCGCCACGCTCACCAGCAGCTCGAAGTCCTCGCCGCCCGTGGCGGCCATCCGCGGCGCGTCGTCGCCGAACACCTCGGCGACGCCCGGCCCCAGCGGCAGCGCCCGCGCGTCGAGCTCGATCGCCACGCCGCTCTCCTCGGCCAGCCGGAGCGCGTCGGAGGCGACCCCGTCGGAGACGTCGAGCATCGCCGACACTCCCGCCGCGGCCAGCGCGCGGCCCTCGGCCAGCCTCGGCTCCGGGCGCAGGTACGCGTCGACGGCCGAGCGCGGGCCCGTCGCCCCGTCGAGGATCGCGAGCCCGGCGGCCGGCCGCGCCGAGCGTGCCGGTCACGCCGATCAGGTCGCCGGGACGTGCGCCGTCGCGGCCGATCAGCGCGTCCTCGGAGTCCGCCCAGCCGACCACCGTCACGGCGATCGTCAGCGCCGGGCCGGAGACCAGGTCCCCGCCCGCGAGCGTGACGCCGGTGCGCTCGGCCAGCGCCTCGGCGGCGGCGTGCAGCGCGAGCACGTCGCCGTCCTCCATCCCCGGCGGGAGCACCAGGGAGAGGTAGGCCTCGCCGGGCTCGGCGCCCATCGCGGCCAGGTCGGAGAGCGCGGCGGCCAGCGCGCGGTGCCCGGCGTCGGCGGCGCTCGCGCCGCTGCCGAGGCGGAAGTGCGTCCCGTCGACCATCACGTCGACGGAGACGGCCTGGAAGCCGCCTGCCCGCACCACGGCGCAGTCGTCGCCCAACCAGCGCACGACCCTGGACCCCTCGCGGCGCCGGAGCGTCGCGGAGATCGCCTGGATCAGGGCGCGCTCGCCCACCGCTCTCTCAGCGGTGGCGGTAGACGATCCGCGCGCGGTTGAGGTCGTACGGCGAGACCTCCACGCGGACGCGGTCGCCCGGCAGGATGCGGATCCTGAACCGGCGCATCTTGCCCGCGACGTGACCGAGCACCTCGTGCCCGTTGTCGAGCTGCACCTTGAACATCGCGTTCGGGAGCGCCTCGACGACTTCGCCTTCGAATTCGACCTTCTCTTCCTTCGCCAAAACCTGGCCTTCCGGGTTGAACCGGCTGTAGCTTCGAGGACTTAGCCGGGAGCCTGCGTGCCGCCGTTTTCGTCGCCCGGGGAGGGCTGCGGCGGGGCCTCGTACTTGTCCGGATCGAAGTCGCCGTTGCCGTTGTCGCCGGCGCCGGTGTCCGTGTCAGGGGCCTTCTCGGCGCCGTCCTGCTCGTCGCCGTCGCCGGGCTGCTCGGCCTCGGGTCCCGGGGCGGCCGGATCGCCGGAGTCGGACGTCGAGTCGTCGTCCTTCGGGCCGCCGCCGCGGGCGTACCTGCCCATGAACGTCGAGCTCTGGAACGGCGTCTTGGGCGGCCGCGAAGTCGCCGCAGAACTTGCCCTTCGCCTGCTCCATGTAGTCGTGCCAGATCTCGGCCGGGAACGTGCCGCCGGCCACCGAGGCGCCGTGGTAGAGCGTCGACATCTGGATGCGCTCGGTCGGGTAGCCGACCCACACGGCGGTGGAGAGGCGCGGCGTGTAGCCGACGAACCATGCGTCGGTGAACTCGTCCGTGGTGCCGGTCTTGCCGGCGGCGGGGCAGGGGATGTTGGCCTTGGTCCCGGTGCCCGCCTGGATGTTCTGCTTGAGGATCGCCGTCGCCTCCGCGGTCACGCCGTCCTCGAACGCCTTGGTGCGCCGGACCTTCCAGCGCTTGGGCAGCTCGTGGTGGCCGTCCGGGAAGGTCACGCGCGTGATCGCCGTCGGCCGGTTGCGCATGCCGCCGGACGCGATCGTGGCGTAGGCGTTGGCCATCTCCAGCGGCGACACGCCGTCCTCGAGGCCGCCCAGCGTCTCCGCCGGGTAGCCGTTGAGCTTGGAGCGGATGCCCATGTCCCACGCGGCCTGCTTGACCTTGTCGGGCCCGATGTCGAGCGCGAGCTGGATGTAGACCGAGTTGTCGGACGCCAGCGTCGCGGCGCGCAGGGAGATGTTCCCGCGGCTCGAGCCGTCGTAGGTCGAGACGTCGATCGGCCCGTAGATCGGGTCGTCGAGCTTGGTCGGCGACTTGGAGACGTAGTGCGTCGAGTCCGGGTTCACGCCCGCGCGGAGCGCCGCCATCAGCGCCATCACCTTGAACGTGGAGCCCGGCTGGCGGTGGCCCTGGGCGGCCAGGTTGAACTTGGACTCGCCGTAGTCGGCCGACGAGGCCATCGCCTCGATGTAGCCGTTCTTCGGGTTGATCGTGACGATCGCCGAGGAGGGGCCGACGCCGGCCAGGCGGCCCTCGATCGCGGCGCGCGCCTCCTGCTGCTTCTTGAGGTCGACCGTCGTGCGGACCTGCAGGCCGCCGAGGCGGACCTTGAGCGGGCCGTACTCCTTGATCAGCTCGTCCTTGACGTAGTCGAAGAAGTAGCTCTCGCGGCGGCGCGTGAAGTACGTGGAGGGATCCAGCCCGAGGCCGCGGCGCATGGTGCGCTCGGCCAGCGCCTTGTCGATCATCCCGGCGCGCTCCATCTCCCGGAGCACGTCGTTGCGGCGCGACTTGGCGGCGCCCGGGCTGCGCAGCGGCGAGTACAGCGACGGCGCCTGCGGCAGGCCTGCCAGCAGCGCGGCCTCGCGCAGCGTCAGCTGGCCGAGGCGCTTGTTGAAGTAGATGCGCGCGGCGGCCTTGGCGCCGATCGCCGACTGCCCGCCGACGGTCCCGTAGGGCACCGTGTTGAGGTACTTGTCGAGGATCCACTCCTTCGAGTGCTCGTTCTCGATCTCCTCGGCGACCTTGGCCTCGCGGATCTTGCGCTGGTAGGTCCGCTCGCTCGAGATGTAGAGGTTGCGGGCGAGCTGCATCGTGATCGTCGAGCCGCCCTGCACGGTCTTCTGGTTGACCAGGTTCTGCACGCCGGCGCGGACGATGCCCTCGTAGTCGACGCCCTCGTGCTTGTAGAAGCGGCGGTCCTCGATCGCGACCGTGGCGTCCTTGAGCACCTTGGGGAACTCGTTGCCCTTGGCGGGCAGGCGCAGCTCGGAGGCCTGGATGAAGCCCAGCCGCGAGCCGTCGGCGGCCAGCACCTCGGAGTTCGAGCCCGGGTCGCGCTCCTTCAGCGAGGACAGCGACGGCGCCGAGGCGGCGATCGAGACGACGTACCCGACGGCCGCCATCCCGGCCACGCCGACGAGCACGAGCACGACAAGGACCCCGAGCAGGGCCTTGTTACGGGGGCTGCCGCGGCGGTGGCGGCTCAGCCTGATGCGTCGGGAGCGACTCATGCGTGCGAACGCCGCTCGGGGGGCGGCGACGGACCTTCGAGTGTAGAGGCGGTCATGGGATTCGCCCCTTGTCTCCGTATCCCTCGCGCGTGCAAGCGCGATGTCACTCGCCCATGACGCCCGCGGCGCGCAGGCGCTTGAGGCTCTCCTCCCGCAGCTCGGCCTCCCGCTTGGGCCGCTCGCGCGGAGGGACCCGCTCCCCGCCCACCGTGAGGCGGACGCCCTCCACCGTCGACTCGGCCACCCTGACCGTCTGGTCGGTCCCTTCCCTGAGCGCCGCCAGCGCCTTCTCGATGTCCGCGCCGGGCGCCAGCCACAGGTGCACGCTCATGTCGACGCCGTCGGCCTCGAGCGTGTCGTTGCGCAGGATCCCGCTCGCCAGCCGCTCGTTGGGGATCACGATCCGCTGCTCGGACAGCGTGCGCAGGATCGTGAAGTTCAGCCGCACGTCCTCGACGACGCCGTAGTTGTCCTCGAAGGTGACCCAGTCGCCGACGCGCAGCGGCTGGGTGAGGGCGAGCATGATCCCCGCCACGAGGTTGGCGAGCGTCTGGCGCGCCGCGAAGCCGATGATCGCCGCGGCGAGCGCTCCCGACGCGAGCAGGCTGGTGGCCAGCTTCTCGAGCCCGGTGAACTGGCTCGTCGTGCTGAGGACGCCGAGCACGATGATCATCAGCCACACGAGCCGGCGGACGAAGCGCAGCCGCGTGTCGGCCTCCTGCGAGATCCCGCCCTTCATGCACCCGCGACGGCGAGCTTGCGCGCCGCGGGCGGCGAACCAGCGGTCGACGACGAAGGCGAGCAGGATCCAGCCGATCAGCGTCAGCAGCGCGCCGATCCACTGGTCGTTGTCGTCCCAGAAGTCCGACAGCGTCGTGGCAAGATCGCCCGGCATGGCGCCGCAGCCTAGAGCCCTCCTGCTCGACGCGATGGGCACCCTGCTCACCTTCGAGCCGCCGGCGCCGCACCTGCGGGCCGGGCTGCTCGAGCGGACCGGCGTGGACGTCGGCGCGGAGGCGGCCGAGCGCGCCATCCGCGCGGAGATCGCGTACTACCGCGCCCACCTGCACGAGGGCTCCGACGCGGCGGGGCTGGCGGCGCTGCGGCGCGCGAGCGCGGAGGCGATGCGCCCCGCGCTCGGCGTGGACGCTCGACGGCGGGGCGCTGACCGAGGTGCTGCTCGGCGCGCTGCGCTTCCACGCGTTCGAGGAGGTGCCCGGCCACGCTGGCCGCGCTGCGCGGGCGCGGGATCGCGCTGGTGGTGGTCTCCAACTGGGACGTCTCGCTGCACGAGCGCCTGGCCGAGACGGGCCTGGCGCCGCTGCTCGACGGCGCGGTCGCGTCGCGCGGAGATCGGCGCCGCGAAGCCGGATCCGGCGATCTTCGCGGCGCGGGCTCGAGCTGGCCGGCGCGGCGCCGGAGGAGGCGTGGCACGCGGGCGACTCGCCGCGCGAGGACGTCGAGGGCGCGCGCGCCGCGGGCATCACGCCGGTGCTCGTCGCGCGCGACGGCGCCCGCGCGCCCGGCGTCACCGCGGTGCGCGCGCTGGACGAGCTGCTCGTAGTCTTCGACGTCCCGTGACGAGCGTTCCGCCTCCCTTCGAGCCGCCCGCTCGTCCCGAGCCGCCGCCCGCCGGCAGAGCCGCCTCCCGCGGGGCGCTGGCTCCCGCTCCCGCTGTGGGTCCCGTTCGCGACGATGCTCGCGGCGGTCATCGCGATCGTGATCTTCGGGGCGATCGCCACCGGCGTGTACGTCCTGATCGAGCCCGACGCGGACACCTCGACCACGCCGGACGGGCTGCTGATCGGCCTGACCGTCGTGCAGGACGCGCTGCTCGTCGGCGCCGCCGTGTTCGCCGTGGCGGCGTTCCTCGGCCGCGCGACCCCGGCGATGTTCGGGCTGCGGCCGGTCAAGCTCGGCACCGCCGTCGGCTGGATCCTGATCGCCTACGGCGGCTACTGGCTGGCCAGCGTCGTGCTGCTGGCGATCTTCGGCGAGCCGCCCGAGCAGGACCTCGTGCGCGACCTGAAGGAGACCGAGGACCTCCCGGTGCTGATCGGCTTCGGCGTGCTGACCTGCCTGGTCGCGCCGATCGCCGAGGAGATCTTCTTCCGCGGCTTCCTGTTCAGCGTGCTCGCCTCGCGCCTCGGCGTGGCGGTGGGCGCGGTGCTCACGGGCGTGATCTTCGGGCTGATCCACCTGCCGGGCTCGCCGCTGCTCGGCGTCGCCGTCCTCGTCGCGTTCGGCGCGCTGCTGTGCGTCGTCTACTGGAAGACGGGGTCGCTGATCCCCTGCATGGCGCTCCACGCGCTCAACAACGCGGTCTCCTTCGGCTACACGAAGTCGCTCGACGCGGTCGGCATCGTGGCGCTGATCGCCGGCTCGGTGACGCTCGTGGTGATCATCGGGCTCGCGCTCGCGAGCCGCGGCGATCAAGGCCCCAGGGTCTCCTCGACGAGCCCGTCGAGCACGCCGGGCATCCCGCCGGCGGCGTAGGCCGCGCGCATCCGGTCGGCGCCGTTGCCGTCGCGCAGGATCCGCTCGACCTCGTCGAGCGCCTCCGGGGCGGGCGCGTGCTCCGCGCGCGATCGCGATCGCCTCGGCCGCCGCGTCGCGCAGCAGGCATCGCCCGCCGCGCCACCAGATCGTCGACTCGAGCCCGTGGCGGCTCGCGCGGAACGAGGCCGTCGTCAGCGCCGGGCCGGGCGCCGCCGGCGCCGGGGCGGGGTCGGCCGCGAAGGCGATCGCCAGCCCGTGCACGAGCGCGGCGAGGCCGCGCCACCGACCCGATCCGCGACTGCGCGTCCATGGCGCGGACCTCCACCGTGCCGAGGCGCGGATGCGGCCGCACGTCCCACCACAGGAGCGTGTAGTCCGGCGCCTCCCACGCCTCCCGGTAGGCGACGTACTCCTCCCAGTCCGCGAACGCGCGGCGGGATCACCGCGCTGGGCAGGCTGCGGAACAGCTGCGCGCGGGCGGTCATGAAGCCGGAGTCGACGCCGTGCCAGAAGGCCGAGTTCGCGGCGAGCGCCTGCACCAGCGGCAGGCACGTGCGCAGGCCGTTGTAGGTGCGGATCGCCGTCTCGGGGTCGGGCATGCCGACGTGCACGTGCAGCGCGCAGGTCGGCGTGCGCCGCATCAGCCCGCGCATCGCCTCGGCGATCACCGCGTAGCGCTCGCCCGGCACGTGCACGACGTCGCCGAACGCGGCGTCGGGATGGATGCCCGCGCCCATCAGCGTGGCGCCGGCCCCGCGCAGCGCGGCGCGCGTCTCCGCGAGCGCGCCCGGCCGCCTCCGCGGCGGTCTCGGACGACCGGCGACGCGGTCTCGACCTCCGCCTCGTAGAGGTCGGGCTTGATCCGGTCGCCGAGCTTCGCCAGCAGCTCGCTCGCGTGGTGCTTGAGCGCGTGCGTGCGCGGGTCGACGAGCAGGAGCTCCTCCTCGACACCGACCTTGAACGGCTCCCCGCGGCCGAAGGCATGCTCCACGCGCGGAGTCGCCGAAGCTCGTGAGCCGATCGCGACTAAGCCGGCGTGTCCGCACGCGAGACCCTGATCGAGGAGCTGCGCACCCACGCCCTGCAGATCGGCGAGGTGACGCTCACCTCGGGCAAGACGGCGCAGTACTACGTCGACGCCAAGCGCGCGATCCTGCGGCCGGCCGGCTTCGCCGCGCTGGCCGAGCTGGTCGCCGCCTACGCGAGCCAGTGGGAGGCGACCGCCGTCGGCGGGCTCACGATGGGCGCCGACGCGCCCGCTTGCGCCGCGCTGGCCGGCGGCGCCGACGTGAAGGCGTTCTTCGTCCGCAAGGACGTCAAGCAGCACGGCCTCCAGCGGCGCGTCGAGGGCCCGCCGCTCGACACCGGCGAGCGCTGCCTGATCGTCGAGGACGTCGTCACCACCGGCGGCTCGACCGTGCAGGCGATCGAGGCGGTGCGGGCCGAGGGCTTCGACGTGTGCGGCGTGGTCGCCATCCTGGACCGCCTGGCCGGCGGCGCCGAGGCGATCCGGCTCGCCTCCGGCGACGCGCCCTACGAGCCGCTGGCCACGATCGACGACATCTACCCGGACCGCCCGGACCGCGACTAGCCCGGAGTGCTCGAGGCGCTCCACCTGTCGGCGCTCGAGCTCGGGTTGTGCGCCGCTGGCGGCTGTCGCCGGCGCGGTCGTGCAGGGCGCGATCGGCTTCGGCTACGCGCTCGTCGTCGTGCCGACGCTGCTGCTGCTCGCGCCGTCGGCCGTGCCGGTCGACGCCGCTCGTGGTCGCCACGCCGATGGTGCTCTTCCAGTGCGTCGCGGAGCGCCGCGGGCTCGACGCCGCCGGGTTCGGGCGGATGACGGCGGGGCGCGTGCCGGGGACCGCGCTGGGTGCGTGGGTGCTGAGCCAGGCGGGTCCGACGTTCGTGGCCGGGGCCGCCGGGGGGCTGCTGCTCGTCGCGGCGGCCGGGAGCGCGATCCGCGGCGCGCGCTCGACGTCGCACGGGCTCGAGGTGGCGGCGGGCTTCGTCTCCGGCGTGGCGGGGACGGTCGGCGCGGTCGGCGGCCCCTACCTCGGGCTCGCCTACGCCGACCGGCCGGGCCCGGTGCTGCGGGCGACCGTCTCGTTCGCGTTCCTGGTCGGCATCGTCGCGTCGCTGATCGCCATCGGCGTGGCGGGGAAGATCGAGCGCGCGCCGGTGCAGCTCGGCCTCGCGCTCGTCCCGGCGACCTTCGTCGGGCTGTTCGGCGGGCGCCGGCTGACGCGGTTGCTCGACGGCGGCTGGCTGCGGCCGGCCGTGCTCGTGTTCGCGGGCGCCGCGGGGGCGTTCGCGCTCCTGCGCGCTGTGCTCTAGCGGGTTCGAACCGCCGCGACCCCCTAGCGTCTATCGGATGGGCGCCGTGCTGCGACTGCCCGGGGTGCTCCCCCTCTTCTGCATCGCGTGCGTCGCGCGGCTGCCGATGGGCGCGCTCGGGCTGCTGCTGATCCTGCGCACGCACGAGGTCACCGGCTCGTTCGCCCGCGGCGGGCTCGTCGCCGGGGCGTACACGCTCGCGCTCGGCCTCTCGAACCCGGCGCTCGCCCGGCTCGTCGACCGCAGCGGGCCAGACGCTCGTGCTGCGGGTCGGGGCCGTCGTCTCCGCGGCCGCGATGGCGACCTACGCGCTGCTGCCGGGCGGCGCGCCCGATCGGCGTGCTGATCGCGTGCGCGGTGGTGGCGGGCGCCGCGCAGCCGCCGGTCGGCGCCTGCATGCGGGCGCTGTGGCCGGTGCTCGTCCCGGACGCCGGACCAGCGGCACAAGGCCTACGCGCTCGAGGGCATCGCGATGGAGGTCATCTACATCTGCGGGCCGGTGGTCATCGTCGGCGCGATCGGCTCGTGGTCGCTGACCGCCGCGCTGCTGGCCTGCGGCGGCCTTCGTGATCGTCGGCGACCTCCTCTTCTCGCTGCACCCCGCGTCGCGCTCGTGGCGGCCGCCGCCGCACGCCGAGCGCCACCTCGCCGGCGCGCTGCGCGGCCGCGGCGTGCAGGTGCTGGTCGCCGTGTTCGCGCTGTGCGGGCTCGCGGTCGGCGCGGTCGAGGTCGCCGTGCCGGCGACGCTCGAGCCGCTCGGCCGGGACGGGCTCACCGGCCCGCTGCTCGGCATCTGGGGCGTCGGCTCGCTGCTCGGCGGGATCGCCGTCGCGCGCGCGGGCGCGGCCGGAGACCCGCCGCGCCGCCTGGCGTTCCTGCTCGCCGCCTGGGGCCTCGCCCACGCGGCGCTCGCGCTGGGCACCGAGCCGGTCTCGCTCGGGCTGCTCCTGCTGATCGCCGGAGGGGCGATCGCGCCCACGATCGTCTACGCCAACTCGATGCTCGACGTGCTCGCGCCGGCCGGCACGCTCACCGAGGCCTTCACCTGGACCACGGCCGGCCTGACGGCCGGCGTCGCGCTCGGCGCCGCGCTCGCGGGCGCCATCGTGGAGTCCGCCGACCCGAGCCTCGCGTTCGCGCTGCTCGGCGGCGGCGGCGTGATCGCGGCGCTGGTCGTCCGCGCCGCGGCGGCGGGGCCGCTGCGGGGAACGGCCGCGGCGGCGAGCGCCTGAGCGCCCGCCGCCGCGTTCCGTTCAGGTGCGCAGCGCGTGGTGGCGCCGCGTGCCGAGGCCGGCCGCGCCGAGCGCGATGAGCGCCAGGCCGCCGCCGCCGGCCGCGCCGATGGCGAGCGACACGAGGTCGACGCCGCCGGACGACGGCTCGCTCACGGCGGACTTGGGCTCGACGGACACCGGGTCGTAGCCGAGCGCGGCGTCGCGTGTGTCGGCCGACCGGAGGTCCTGCGCGGCATCGGGCATGGCGTCCTTGGCGTCCGCCGAGCGCAGGTCCTGGTACTGCTCGGCCGCGGACTCCGCGATCGACGACGGGGGCGGCGGCTGGTCCGCCGGCCGGGCCGAGGCCGCGGCGGCGGGCGAGCATGCGATGGCGGCGCCGGTGAGCACGGCGGCCATCCTGGTCTTGGTGGTCATTGCCACTCCTTCGGTTCCGCGACCGCCGGATGCGGTCGATCGCCGAGCAGCGTCCGGGGGCGCGGTAACCACGCGCCCACGCCGTGGTCATGGCGCGGTAATCAGCAGATGGCGCGGTACGGACGCGAAGGCACCGCGTCCCGCCATTCGGCGGCGGTCAGGCCGTGCCCGGCGACCAGGCACGCGTGCCGCTCCCAGTGCTCGGCCGACAGGTCGAACACCACGCCGTCGCCGCGCGTGGACACCGCATAGAGCCGCGACCCGTCCGGGCTCACCACGGCCGACACGAAGGTGCCGGGCGCGAGCTTCAGCGGCGAACCGAGCGGCTTCCGGGTCGCGACGTCCCAGATCACGACGGTCCCGTCGGCCCCGGCGGTGACGAGCGTGCTGCCGTCGTGCGTGAACACGGCTGTCGTGATGCGTGCCCGGTGCGCCTGCTCCGGCGCCCCGACCGGCTTCCAATCGTCTGTGGAGACCAGGATCCCGCGGCCGTCGTACTGGCCGACGAACAGCAGGTTGCCGTCAGGAGAGAACGCGACCGAGCGCGCGTCGTCGCCGGTATCGAGCCGCCTGACGAGCCGGCCGGTCTCCGCGTCGAGGATGCTCGTGCCCGGTGCTCCCGCGGCGGCCGCGATCACCGAGCCGTCAGGGCTGAACGCCATCGAGTCGGCGGCGCTCTCTCCGCGGAAGCTCGCCGGCGCGCGTCGGCGGACGTCCCAGACCTTCAGCGGAGCGAGCTGGCCGACGCCGACCTCGCCGACCGCGAGCCGGCCGCCGTCGGGCGAGTACGCGAGCGCCTGCGACTCTCCCGTCACGCCCGCGAAGGCGCCGGCGGGCGCGAGCGTCCGGGAGTCCCACAGCGACACGCGGCCGCGGGGGCCGGTCACGGCGAGCGTCTTCCCGTCCGGGCTGAAGACGACCGCGGCCGCCGGTCCGTCGACGGTCCGCAGAACCCCCCGCTCCCTCAGCGAGCCGGTGTCGATCAGCCCGATCTCGCCGGCGCGGCGGGTGACGGCGAGCGTCCGCCCGTCCGGGCTGATCGCCAGGCCACGGGGCGTGAAGTCGACGTCGAACGGCTCACCGATCGAGAAGTGCCGGTCCAGCCGGCGGTCGCCGGCCAGGTCCCAGAGGACCGCCCGCGTGTCGGCCGACCCCGTGAGCAGCGTCCTCCCGTCGCGCGACATGTCCAACCCGTCGACGAAGCTCTGGTGGTTCGGGAAGCGCTGCGCGACGGTGCGGGTCGCGACGTCCCACGCCAGCACCCTGCCGTCGTCGCCGGTCGTCACGAGCGTCCGGCTGTCGGGCGTGAACCGCATCCGCGACACCCTGTCGTCATGGCCCTTCTCCATCGCGAGCACGCGCCCGGACGCGAGATCGAGCAGCCGGACGTCGCCGCGCAGCGAGCCGAGCGCGAAGTACCGCCCGTCGGGCGAGACCGCACCGGAGAAGTCGCCCACGGGCCATGACCGCGTCACGCGGAGCCGCTCCGGGTCGACCTCCCAGGTGCGGCCGTCGCGCGCGCTGGTGACGAAGACCCGGCCCCCGGCGGTCGAGGCGTAGTAGTTGGTCGCATGGCGGCCGACCTGGAGGCGGCCGGTTCGCTTTCCCGTCTCGCCGTCGACGCGGTACATCGGCGCCGCCGCGCCGCCGGGGGTGCCGCTGTTGACGGGCCGCACGAGCAGGTCCCCGCCCGGCAGGAAGACGACGTCGGTGAAGACGTAGTCCGCCGGCTCGGTGAGCGGCGGCATCGACAGGCGCAGCCGCGCCTTGCGGGTCCGCACGTCGACGAGATCCAGGCGGCCGGTGTACTGGGCCCTGTCGGACTGGAGCATGTAGGAGACCGCGAGCGTCCGGCCGTCGGGCGAGAAGCTGACGTTCTGGACGATGCCGCCCTCGATCCGGTACGGGCGGCCCGCCGGCTGCCGCGTGGCGGCGTCGAGGAACGCCACGGCCCCGCGTTCGTCGCCGAGGGCCATCAGCCGCCCGTCGGGGCTGAGCGCCGCGCCGTACACCTGCCAGCCGTAGTCGACGACCCCGAGCGCGGCGGGGTTGCGCATCAGGACCCCGAGCAGGTTGCCGCGGGTGGTGGGCGAGTCGTCGAGCGCCACGGCCTCGCGGGCGAACAGCAGCGCCTGGTCCAGCCGGTTCTCGTGCGACGCCTCCACGCCCAGGCGCTGCGCGTCCGCGACGACGACCGCGTCGCGGGCCTCGCCGCGCTGGTGGAGCGCAACGGCTCCCGCGCCGATCGCCAGCGCCAGGACGGCCGCCAGCCCCGCGAGCTGGACGCGCAGCCGGCGGTTGGCGCGGCGTTGGCGCTCGCCCTCCGCCTCGGCCGCCGCCCGGCTCGCGTCCACGAACGCGGTCTCGAGCGCGTTGAGGTCCGCGCCGTGCGAGGCGGTCCAGTCGAGTGCTCCCGCCAGCCGGGCGCCGCGGTAGAGCTCGCCCGGGTCGCGGCCGGCGGCGTCCCAGTTGCGGGCGGCCTGCATCAGGTGCTGGTGCACGCGCAGTCCCTCGGCGTCCTCCTCCAGCCAGGTCCGGAGCCGCGGCCACTCGCGGAGCAGCGCCTCGTGCGCGACCTCCACCGTGCCGTCGGCGACGGTCACGAGCCGGCCGTCGGTCAGGGCCGCGAGCGCCGCCGCGGTGTCCGCGTCACGGTCGGCGTCGAGCTCGGCGACGGGCGCCCTCCGCCGCACGAGCTGGGGCTCGGAGGTGTCGGCAAGGCGCAGCAGCAGCCGCTTGGCGGCCAGTTGCTGGGGCTCGCTGAGCCCTGTGTACGTCCGCTCGGCGAGTCGTGCGACCGCGCCCCGCACGCCGCCGGTGCGCTCGTACGCCGCGTGCCGCATCTCGCGGCCCTCGCGCTCGCGCCACTGCTCCAGCAGCGCCGCCGACAGCAACGGGAGGCCGCCCGGCTCGTCGGCCACGTCGGCGATCAGGGCCTCGGTCAGCGCCGGCTCGACCGTGAGCCCGACGCGGCGTGCCGGCTCCTCGATCGACCGTCGCAGGTCCTCGCGCCGCATCGGGCCGACGAGCACCTGGTTGGCGCCGACCAGCCACGCCAGCCGGTCGTGCTCGGCGCAGCGGCCGTAGAAGTCCGCGCGGATCGCGATCACGACCTCGATGCGCCGGTCGCCGGTCGCCACGAGCGCGTCGAGGAACGCGATGCGCTCGGCCTCGTCGCGGCAGTGTGTGAAGGCCTCCTCGAACTGGTCGACGGCGACGACGGTCCGCCCGTCGGTCGCCGCCAAGGCCCGCTCGAGCTCGCCCATCGGATGGGCGCCGGGCCGGATCAGCGCGCTGCGCCCAGCGATCTGATCCCGGGAGCACGCCGCCGGCGAGCGCCGGCAGCAGCCCGGCGCGGAGCACCGACGACTTGCCGCTGCCGGACCTGCCGATGATCGCGAGCAGCGGGGCGCCGACGAGTCGCGCGATCAGCTCGGCGACCAGGCGCTCGCGCCCGAAGAAGTACTCCGCGTGCGCGGCGTCGAACGGCGCCAGGCCCGGGAAGGGGCAGATCGCCGCCGCCGGCGTCGCCGGATGCGCCGCGCGCCAGCGCCTGTACATCGTCCGAGAGGGCATCCTCGGCGACCCGGAGGTCCTCCCGCCCGGCGGCGATGCGCTCGGCGCCGGCGGCGACGGCCCGCCGCCGCGCCCACGTCGCGTCGAGCTCCGGATCCTGGGCGAGGATCGCGGTCTGGAGCGAGCGCAGCTCGGCGCCGGGCTCGACGCCGATCTCCTCGACCAGCGTCGCCCGTGCGCGCCGGTACTCCTCGAGGGCGTCGGCCTGGCGCCCGCACCGGTACAGGGCGAGCATCAGCTGCGCCCGGAGGTGCTCACGCAGCGGCTCGCGCGCCACCGCCGCCTCCAGCTCGGACACCAGGTCCTCGTGTCGCCCGAGCGCCAGCTCCGCCTCTACGCGCGCCTCGAACGCGGTCGAGCGGCGTTCCTCGAGCCGCCCGATCTCCGGTTGCGCGAACGACTCGTGCGCGAGGTCGGCGAGCGGCGGTCCGCGCCACAGCGCGAGTGCGCGCCGCAGCGTCGCTGCCGCGACTTCGGGGTCGCCGTCCAACTGCGCCCGGCCGGCGGTCAGCAGCGACTCGAAGCGGTCGACGTCGAGCTCGCCGCGCTCGACGTTCAGCCGGTAGGCGCTCCCGAGGGTCTCGAGGCGTCCGTTGCGCCCGAGGGCCTGACGCAGCGAGGACACCTGGTTGTGCAGCATCTTGTGCGCTGTCGGGGGCGGTGGCGAGCCCCACAGCTCGTCGACCAGCCGTTCGCGGGACACGGCCTCGTTCGCGTGGAGGACGAGCAATCCCAGCAGGGCGCGCTGTCGTCCTGTGCCGATGCGGAGCTCGACGTCGCCATCGCCGACGACCTCGATCGGGCCGAGCAGGCGGAAATCCACGGCAGTGGCGAACGTAACACGGGGCGGACCGCCGCGGCAATGCCTGCGAAGTGCCCCGAGCTGGATTCGAACCAGCGGCCTACTCCTTAGGAGGGAGTCGCTCTATCCAGCTGAGCTATCGGGGCCCGCGAGGCCTGAGGATACGCCAGCGCAGCTAGGACACACGGATGTGACCTGCACACCCCCCGGTATGCCCGAGGGGCTCTGTCCGCGGATCGACCTAGTAGGGTTTCGCGCCGCTAGGGGGAACGTAGGAAGGTCGCGTGCTCTTGGAGGGCGCGGGGCCGAGAGGTTCATTGTGAGTGGACGCCTGCATCGCGGGTGTCCGCAGGAGGGTTCAAGAAACTGGGTACCGCAGCACCGAGCCGAGAGGCGACCGTATGAGCACGGGCACGAGCGAGCTGCTCCATTCCGAGGGCTCGGGCGTCGCAGGCGACGAGGTCCTCTCGGGTGAAGAGCGCGCGATCACCGCGCGGTCTCCGCTCCAACTTTTCTGGCGACGCTTCCGCCGCGACAAGGTCGCGATGGCTGCGCTCGGCTTCATCATCCTGCTGGTCGTGGTCGGCCCTGGCGGCCCCGCTGATCGTCGACGTCGTCGGCGCTCCGAACCCGAACGAGCAGTCGACCGCCGCGCTCGACGACTTCGGCCTGCCGTCCGGCCCCAGCTCCGAGCACCTCTTCGGCGTGGACCAGATCGGCCGCGACGTGTTCGCGCGGACCATCTACGGCGCGCGCGTGTCGCTGCTGGTGGCGCTGATCGCCACCGCGATGATCGTCACGATCGGCACCGTCGCCGGCATGGTCGCGGGCTTCTACCGCGGCTGGGTCGACACGTTCCTGTCGCGCGCCATGGACGTCATGCTCGCCTTCCCCGTGCTGCTGCTGGCGCTCGGGCTCGGCGCCGCCTGCTCGTTCGGCGGCGGCTGCCTCGGCGGCCTGATCCAGCCCGGCCTGCCGGTCGTCATCTTCGTGATCGTGCTGGCCCAGTGGCCCTACTTCGCGCGCATCATCCGCGGACAGGTCCTGTCGCTGCGCGAGAAGGAGTTCATCGAGGCCGCCCGTTCCCTGGGCGCGTCGAACTCCCGCATCATCTTCCGCGAGATCCTCCCCAACCTGCTGGCCCCGATCATCGTCTACACGACGCTGATCATTCCGACCAACATCCTGTTCGAGGCGGCACTGTCCTTCCTCGGCGTCGGGGTCCAACCCCCGACGGCGACGTGGGGGGCGATGATCGCCGAGGCCACCAACATCTTCGACATCGCTTGGTGGTTCATGCTCGCGCCCGGTATCGCGCTGGTGCTCACCGTGCTGGCGTTCAACCTCGTGGGCGACGGGCTCCAGGATGCGCTCAATCCCAAGGGCGACCGCTAGCCGGATCCCCTCCCTCTTCCTCATGACTCACTCCACAGAAAGGACCATGCACATGCGCAGAGTGCGCTTCAGTGCACTGTTGATCGGACTCATCTCCATCCTCGCGCTCGTCGCCGCCGGTTGCGGCGGCAGCGACGACGAGGGCGGCGAGCGGATCCGGCGACACCAAGGGCGGTGCTCCGACCTCCGGCAAGCAGGGCGGCGACCTGACGTTCCTGGCCGCGGCCGACGTCGACTACGTCGACCCCGGCCAGAGCTACTACACGTTCGGCTACCAGGTGCTCTACTCGGTCAACCGGCCGCTGTACTCGTTCAGCCCGGATGAGCCCGAGAAGCCGCAGGCCGACCTCGCCGAGGGCGACCCGCAGATCTCCGACGACAAGAAGGAGATCACGGTCAAGCTCAAGACGGGCATCAAGTACGCCCCGCCGGTCGACCGCGAGGTCAAGGCCGCCGACGTCAAGTACGCGATGGAGCGCGCGTTCAGCGCCAACGTCCCGTCCGGCTACGCGACCTCGTACTTCTCGGACATCGTCGGCGCGCCCGACGAGCCGACCAAGGGCGTCCAGAAGATCTCCGGCATCGAGACGCCGGACGACCAGACGCTCATCATCAAGCTCGATCGCCCGACGGCCGTCACCGTGGCCGCCGCGCTCGTGATGCCGATCACGGTCCCGGTCCCGGAGGACTACGCGGCCAAGTTCGACAAGAAGTCGCCGTCGGACTACGACCAGTACGTCGCCTTCACGGGCCCGTACATGATCAAGAACGACGCCGACGGCAAGCTCGTCGGCCGTGACCCGGGCAAGCGGATCGAGATGGTCCGCAACCCGAACTGGAACAAGGACACGGACTACCGTCCCGCCTACCTCGACTCGATCACGATCGAGGAGGGCAACGACGACCTGACCGTGGCCTCGCGCCGCACGCTGCAGGGCACGAAGATCATGTGCTGCGACTCCGGTCAGCCGCCGATCCCGATCCTCAAGCGCGCGATCACGCAGAACAAGGAGCAGGTCGGCCGCGTCTCCGGCGGCGGCACGCGCTGGATCGCGCTGCGGACCGACAAGAAGCCGTTCGACAACATCAACGTCCGCAAGGCCGTGATCGCCGGCTTCGACCGCGACGCCCTCCGCCTCACCCGCGGCGGCGAGTTCATCGGGCCGATCGCCCAGGGCTTCATCCCGCCGGGGATCCCCGGCTTCGAGGAGTCCGGCGGCGACAAGGGCTTCGACGGCATCGACTACATGGCCAACCCGAAGGGTGACCAGGCGGTCATGAAGAAGTACCTCGACGCCGCCAAGGCCGACGGCGCCGACATCTCCGCCGGCGGCGACCTGCTGACCATCGCGACCAACGCGGATCCGGGCAACCAGACCGCTCAGGTGCGCGCAGGGCCAGCTGCAGAAGATGGGCTTCAAGCTCAACTACCGCAAGGTCCCGCAGGACACGCTGTACACGAAGTTCTGCGGCGTCCCGAAGTCCAACTACGTGATCTGCCCGAACGTGGGCTGGTTCAAGGACTTCACGGATCCCCAGTCCCTGCTCGAGCCGACGTTCAAGGGCGACTGCGATCAAGCCCCAGGGCAACGTCAACTGGAGCATGCTGGACAACAAGGAGATCAACGACGCGATGACGAAGGCCTCGCTGGTGGAGGCCGGCCCCGAGCGCAACCAGGCTTGGGCCGACATCAACAAGATGATCGTCGAGCAGGCCGTCGCGATCCCCTACGTGTGGGACGACAACATCACCCTGTGGTCGAAGGACGTCGACGGGGCGATGAACGCGTACTTCTCCGGCCCCGACTTCTCGTTCACGACGCTGAAGTAGGAACCGGGAAGCGAACGAAACGAACGGGCGAACGGCCCCGGCGCTCAGGCGCCGGGGCCGGGACCCCAACCGAGGCACCGACTTGATCCCCTACATCATCCGACGACTGCTCTGGTCAGTCCTGCTGCTGCTGGTCGTCTCGTTCATCACGTTCGTGATGTTCGTGCTGCTGCCGTCGGCCGACCCGGCGCTGCTGCGCGCGGGCCGCAACCCGTCGCCCGAGGTCGTCGCGGCGATCCGGGAGAACCTCGGGCTCGATAAGCCGTGGTACGCGCAGTACTACTTCTACATCCGCGACCTGGTGCTGCACTTCGACTTCGGCTACAGCTACCAGAACAACGTCGCGGTCCGCGAGACCATCTTCGACCGCCTGCCGGCGACCGCCTCGCTGGCCCTCGGCGGCGCCGTCGTGTGGCTGCTGATCGGCATCCCGATCGGGATCATCTCCGCCATCAAGCGCGGCACCATCCTCGACCGCCTGGCCATGGGCGGCGCGCTGCTCGCCATCTCCGCGCCCGTCTACTGGGTCGGCCTGGTCTCCATCTACCTCTTCTCCGAGGACCTCGGGCAAGCTGCTCCCGATCTTCAAGGGCTCCGGCCAGTACACGCCGTTCAGCGAGAACCCCGCCGAGTGGTTCGCGGCCCTGCTGCTGCCCTGGCTCGTGCTCGCCACCGCGTTCGCGGCGATCTACGCGCGCTTCCTGCGCGCGAACCTGCTCGACGTGATGGGCGAGGACTACATCCGCACCGCCCGCGCCAAGGGCCTCGGCGAGCCGCCAGGTCGTCTTCAAGCACGGCCTGCGCTCGGCCATCACGCCGATCGTGACCATCTTCGGCCTCGACCTCGGCATCCTCTTCGGCGGCGCGATCCTCACCGAGACCGTGTTCAACATCCCCGGGGTCGGGCGCCTCGCCTACGACGCGATCCAGAAGTCCGACCTGCCGATCGTGCAGGGGACCGTGCTGATCGCGGCGCTGGCCGTCATCCTCATGAACCTGGTGGTGGACATCGTCTACGCATTCCTCGACCCGCGGGTCAGGTACTGACATGGCCCTTCTCGAGATCGAGAACCTGACAGGTCCACTTCGAGACCGACGACGGCCTGGTGAAGGCCGTCGACGGGATCTCCTACTCGGTCGACCGCGGGCAGACGCTCGGCATCGTCGGCGAGTCCGGCTCGGGCAAGTCCGTGTCGTCGCTGACCGTGATGGGCCTGTCGCGCTCGCGCAACGCGCGCATCTCCGGCTCGATCAAGTTCGACGGCAAGGAGCTGCTGACCGCCTCCGACGACGACCTGCGCCAGATCCGCGGCGACGACATCGCGATGATCTTCCAGGACCCGCTGTCCTCGCTGCACCCCTTCTACAAGGTGGGCGCGCAGATCGTGGAGGCGATCCGGACGCACCGCGACGTCTCCAAGTCGCAGGCGTACGACCGCGCGATCGAGATGCTCGGCCTGGTCGGCATCCCGGAGCCGCGCAAGCGCGCCGAGTCCTACCCGCACGAGTTCTCCGGCGGCATGCGCCAGCGCGCGATGATCGCCATGGCGCTCGCCAACGACCCGAAGCTGCTGATCGCCGACGAGCCGACCACCGCGCTCGACGTGACGGTCCAGGCGCAGATCCTCGAGCTGATCGAGCGCCTGCAGAGCGAGTTCGACACCGCGGTCGTCGTGATCACGCACGACCTCGGCGTGGTGGCCGAGATGGCCGACGAGATCGCCGTCATGTACGCCGGGCGGATCGTCGAGCACGCCGACGACGGACACGATCTTCGCGGCGCCCGAGCACCCCTACACGTGGGGCCTGCTGAGCTCGATCCCGCGCCTGGACACCACCGCGCGACGAGGAGCTCGTCCCGATCGCCGGCCGCCCGCCGTCGCTGATCAACCTGCCCGGCGGCTGCTCGTTCCACCCGCGCTGCCCGTACGTCAAGCCCGCGCACATGAAGGTCGACCCGGCGCTCGAGCCCGTGCCCGACGATCCGCGCCACCGCGTCGCCTGCCTGCTCGACACCCAGACGCGCCGCCGGCTGTGGCGCGAGCTGCGCGAGGGCACGGCGCCGGACGAGGCGCGCGAGGACGTGATGAAGGACGCGCCGCCGCCGGAGGCGATCGCGGCCGCCGAGGAGATGGGCGAGGGCAAGCCGCTCGGCACCGCCGAGGTCCGCCCCGAGGACGCCCCCGTGGAGCCGAACCCATGAGCGAAGCCACCACCACCGCCGAGAGCGGTCCGACCCCCGTCCCGCCCGGCGAGCCGCTGATGGAGGTGCGCGACCTCGTCAAGCACTTCCCGCTGACCAGCGGCATCATCCTCCAGCGCAAGGTCGGCGCCGTGCAGGCGGTCGACGGCATCTCCTTCGACGTCCTGCGCGGCGAGACGCTGGGGCTCGTGGGCGAGTCCGGCTGCGGCAAGTCGACGACCGCGCGGCTGCTGCTGCGCCTGATGGACCCGACGTCCGGGTCGATCCGCTTCGAGGGGCAGGAGATCGCCGACGTCACCGGCACGCGCCTGAAGAAGCTGCGCCAGGACATGCAGATGATCTTCCAGGACCCGTACTCGTCGCTGAACCCGCGCAAGACGGTCGGCACGATCATCAGCGAGCCGTTCTCGATCCAGGGGATGCACAAGGCGGAGGGCGAGCGCAAGAAGACGGTCCAGGAGCTGATGGACCTCGTCGGGCTCAACCCGGAGCACTACAACCGCTACCCGCACGAGTTCTCCGGCGGCCAGCGCCAGCGCATCGGCGTGGCCCGCGCGCTCGCGCTGAAGCCGAAGCTGATCATCGCCGACGAGCCCGTCTCCGCCCTGGACGTCTCGATCCAGGCGCAGATCCTCAACCTGCTGCGCGAGCTGCAGCGCGAGTTCGGCCTGACGCTGGTCTTCATCGCGCACGACCTGTCCGTGGTCCGGCACATGTGCGACCGCGTGGCGGTCATGTACCTCGGCCGCATCGTCGAGATGGCCAGCTCCGACGAGCTCTACGCGCATCCGCGGATGCCCTACACGGGCGCGCTGATGTCGGCCGTGCCGGTCGCCGACCCGCGGCTCGCGGCCGCCAAGAAGCGCCAGGTCCTCGCCGGCGACGTCCCGTCGCCGACCAACCCGCCGCGCGGCGTGCCGCTTCCACACCCGCTGCTGGAAGGCGCAGGAGATCTGCCGCCAGGACGACCCGCCGCTGGAGGCCAAGGAGGGCGGCAACCTCGCCGCCTGCCACTTCCCGCTCACCGACGCAGAGGTCGCCGAGCGGGTGCCCACCTTCCGCGGCGGGCTCAACCAGGCCTGACGCTCAGAGGCGCCGGCTGACCAGCGTGCTGGTGACCCGGCCGGCGCCGCGGCCGACGGTGATGCGGACCTTGTAGTCACCGCGCTTCAGCTTGCGCGAGGCGAGCTTGAGGCGGTGCGTGCGCTTCGCCCGCACGGTGCGCGCCTTGAACCGCTTGACGACCTTCTTGCCGCGCAGGACGGTCACCTGCGAGCGCGCCCGGGTGGCGACCTGGAACGCGATCCGCAGCGGCGTCCTCGAGCGCCCGCCGAACACGGGCCGCTCGAGCTTGTAGCGTCGGCAGCAGGTCGCAGGTGGCGCGGCGGTAGAAGTCCGGCCGCCGCGTGAAGCGCCCGTTGCTGCGCCGCAGCGTCACGCGCCGGGTCTCCGTGCGCTTGCCGGTCGTCTTCATGCGGAAGCGGGCGAAGTAGTAGCCGTCGGTGACGGTCTTGCCGCGCCGGTTGGCGCGGCCGTTCCACGTGAACGCCTTCTTGCGGTTCTTGAAGCGCGCCACGAGGCGCTCCTTCAGCACGCGGCCGCCGCGCGAGGTCTGGAAGATGTCGACCTGCACGTTGCGCTTGCGGGTGCGGTTGAAGCCGAGCCGGGCGCCGCGGCCCTTGCGCGTGACCTTCACCGAGCGGAAGCCGATGTTCCCGGCGGCGCAGGCCTGCCGGATCGCCGTCGCGCACGCCTTCAGGTCGAGCTTCTTGACCTGCCCGCGGTCGATCTGGACCTGCTGGGTGTCGAACACGCGGCCGCCCTGCTCGCAGGTGAGCGTGTAGCTCTCGACCTGGGCGGGCTTGAACGGCAGCGGCGCCGTGTAGGTGATCGTCAGCGTGTACGGCTCGACGGCGGCGAAGTTGTTCACGCGCACGACGTACTTCTTGCCGGCCTGCAGGCCGGGCCGGGCCGCGGAGACCTCCTCGACGTTGGTGGCCCCGTTCTGGCTCGTGCCCACGACGGGCTCGCCGGCGTCGGAGCGGCCGTTGCCGTTGGTGTCCTCGAAGAGCTTGACGTCGTAGTCGCTGGCCGGGGTGGCCCACTCGACGCGGGCGCTCACCGTCTCGTTGTCGCCGCCGGCCGGGACCGTGAACGGGTGGTCGTTGTAGTTGAGCGGGTTGTCGGCGTTGGCGTCGCCGCCGGGGACGGCGCCGTCGTTGACCGGGTCGTCGGCGGCACCGGCCGGGCTGCCCTGGCGGGTCTCGGGCGGGCTGGGCGGGCCGGCGCCCTCCTTGCCGGTCGCCTTGGCGACGATCGGCCGCGTCGAGGGGTTGACGTGCCAGCGGAACGCGCCGGTCTCGCCGACGTCGTAGACGGTCTCCAGCGAGTCGTCGAACTGGAGCGGGCGCTGCGTGCCGTCGGGCTGGGGCTGGGGGAAGGTGTCGGTCTTGAACGTCTTGGTCAGGCGCAGGCGCGTGCCGGGCGGGACGCTGCCCTCCAGCACGCTGTGGCGCTGCTCGTTGAGCGCGCTCTCGGCGGCGATGTAGTACGCCTCGCGGTTGCCCTTGCCGTCGAAGCCCTTGTTCGGGCCGGGGTCGTTGGCGTGGTCGGCGACCGGGTTGGTGCCGTCCCACTCCTCCACCACGCGCTGGTAGCGGGGGTGGAAGGCGGGGTCGTCGCAGTCGCCGGTGGCGTAGTTGGGCGCGCCGCAGTAGAGCTCGAACGTGAAGCCGTAGCCGCCGGTGGCGTTGTAGCTCCAGTCCTCGGTGGTGCCCGTGGTGTCGTAGAGCTCGAAGGACTTCTGGCTGAAGTAGCCGTTGTGCTTGGCCATCTCGTCGCCGAGCGCCTTGTAGCCGCGGTTCTCGTCGACGGGGTCGCCGAGCGCGGCGAGGCCGGGCGCGCGCAGGACGAGCGCCGCCGTGGTGTGGTTGGTGATCAGCGTCATCACCTGGTTGGCGGAGACGACCTTCTGGATGTTGCGCGTCTCGGGCTCGGAGAACGGGCCGGGGCCGCGGTAGGTCTGGGCGAACACGTTGGTCGCGTCGGCGCCGGGGCCGCCCCACAGGCCGCCGTAGTTGCGGTTCGGGTCGACGCCGTTCTCGGCCAGGCCGACCGAGGTCGTGCAGTTGCCCGCGGGGGAGTCGTCGGGAAGGCGGCAGTTCTTGCGGCGGTACTCGCCGCCGGTGGTGGCGCCGCCGACGATGTAGACGGTGTCGTCGACGGTCTCGTCGCGGCCGCCGTCCTGCTGGCGCGAGCGCGCCGGCGGTGCGCGAGGCCTCGAAGCCGTCGGGGTTGACGATCGGCACGACGATGTTGCGGCTGTTGCGCACGATGTTGGTGGCGCGCGCGTCGCCGGCCTTGTAGCCCTTGACCAGCTCCAGCGCCCACTCCATCGTCAGCTCGCCGGCGGGCCACTCGCGGGCGTGGTGGACGCCCATGTTGAAGAAGGCCGGCTTGCCGTCGTTGCGGGAGACGTTCTCGGTGATCTCGACGCCGAGCACGTCCTTGCCGCCGTAGGTCTTCTCGGGCAGCGTGATCAGCTTGACGAGGCTCGGGTTCTGCTGGGCGAGCTGCTTGAGCTCGGTGTTGTAGTCGGCCAGCGTCCGGTAGGTGCTGCGGCCGCTGGGGAGCGCGGAGGCGACCGCCTTCGGGCGCAGCTCGCGGGCCGACTCGGCGATCAGGTCGTCGCTCAGCGTGCGCCAGCGCAGGCCGGCGCCGCGGAGCTTCGCCGCGTCGTCGGCGCCGTGGAGCACCACGCCCAGCGACGTCGTCGCCGCCGTGCTCGGTCATGTCGAGGTCCAGGCTCATCAGCTTCGCCTTGGCGGCGCGCGTGGGGGTGAGCACGTTGACCATCTTGGGCGGGTTGGCCTTCGCCGCTGCGGCGGCTGCCTGCGTTGACGGGCGCGAACGTGAGCTTCGCCGGGACGGCGGTGTCGCCGGAGCGGCGGCACGCCTGGACGTGCAGCTGACCGCCGGTCAGCACGTAGCCGTTGGCGGCCTCCTGGGCGTCGGGCGACGCGTCGGCGGCGACCAGTCGGCCGGCGGAGTCGAACACCGCGACGTCCCAGTCGCCCTTCGTCCCGTCGAGCCGCACGCCGACCGCGCCGCCGCTGGACACGCGGACGTCGCTCGTCGCGATCCCGGCGCGGCCCGGGCGGTAGGCGGTGTGGCAGGCGCCCTTGAAGCTGGTGGCGGTGCCGAGCGACTGCGCGAACAGCGTGCGCGCCGGCAGGAAGCGAGGGCTCGGCGGCGCGGTCGGCCGCGGCCGCCGTCGCGGGCAGCGCGGCGAGCACAAGCAGCACGGCGACAAGCGTTCTCGGCACGACGGGCTCCCCACTGGAAAACGGTCTTACGGGAGTGTGGCGTGTCGTTCCGTGGCAGGCGCCGGTAGCCGTTGCGGCAGGACCGCCGCCGTAACGGCGTTGCACTGAGGGGAGGGGGTCGTTTCGCTCGGTTCGGGCTCGAGGCGGCCTTGAGCGAACGCTGTGGCGCGGCGCATAACGAGCTCGAAACGTGCGCTTCGCACCGTCTCAGGAGCGAACCGCAAACCCCTCCCCCTACCCAGCCATGCCGTTACGGCGCGGAGCGCAACCCGCCCCGCCACCGGCGCCAGCTACCGGGCGGTCCAGCCCTGGTCCATGATCACCGGGGCGCCGGTGAACGCGGCCCCGGCGGAGCTCGCCAGGAACGCGACGGTGTGCGCGATCTCCTCGGGCTCGATGAGCCGCTTGATCGCGTGCGGCGCGAGGATGACCTGCTCGAGCGCCTCCTCCTCGGAGAGCCCGTGCGCCTTGGCCTGGTCGGGGATCTGCTTCTCGACCAGCGGCGTGCGGACGTAGCCGGGGCAGACGGCGGTGGCGGAGATGCCGGCGTCGCCGCCCTCGAGGGCCAGCGTGCGCACGAGGCCGATCACGCCGTGCTTGGCGGACACGTAGGCGGCCTTGTAGGGCGAGGCGGCGAGCCCGTGGGCGGAGGCGATCGCGATGTAGCGCGGCTCGTCGGCCTCCACCAGCGACGGCCAGGCGTACTTGGCCAGCAGGAACGGGCTGGTCAGCAGGATCGCGATCAGCAGGTCCCACTTGTCCTCGGGGAACTCCTCGACCGATGCGACGTGCTGCACGCCGGCGTTGGCCACGACGACGTCGAGCCGGCCGAAGGCCTCCAGCGCGGCGTCGACCGCGCCCTTGTTGCCCTCGCGCGTCGTGAGGTCGGCCTCGTATGGCGTGCCGGGCAGGTCGTCGGCCTTGATGTCGACGGACAGCACGTCGAGGCCGTCGCCGATGAGGCGCTCCGCGACCGCGCGGCCGATGCCGCCTCCCGCGCCTGTGACGAGCGCGGCCCGCTTCACCGGCGCTCCGCCAGCCGGGCGAGCCGGTCGTCCCACTGCGCGCCGACCTCGTCCATCCAGCGCATCGCCTCGGTGAGCGGGGCGGTGGTGAGCGAGTAGCGCACCTCGCGGCCCTCGCGGCGGCCCTCGACCAGCCCGGCGCGGTCCAGCGCGGCCAGGTGCTTGGTCACGGCCTGACGCGTCATCGGCAGGCCGCCGGCCAGATGCGAGGCCGTCAGCTCGGGCTGCTGCGAGAGCGCGCGCACGACCTGGCGGCGGGTGGGATCGGCCAGTGCGGCGAACACCGCGCCGATTCTGTCATCTATGGCCCCTGATCTGTCGCTCATCGTGGATGCCTAGCGCCGTGGGCCGAGTCAGAGCGATGGTTCTGTGTGGGCCATCGGTCGGCCGACGGGCCGAGGCGCCGCGAGAAGCGGCAGATCGGGGTCAGGCCGGGCAAAGGGCCATCGCCTGGAGCTTGGGGCCCCAGACGGCGCCGTCCTCGGCGAACCGGTGCTCGGTGATGGCGAAGCGGGTGCCGCCGTCGGGATGGTCGTCGAGCCGCCACTCGACGATCGAGTCGCCCCAGGTGAAGATGATCCGGTCGCCGGCCTCGACGTGCTCGACGACGCCCTCGCGGACCTCGCCGCCGTCCTCGGTGCGCACCGGCGCGCCCTCCTCGGGCTCGAACTCGACGTCCTCGGCGAGCCAGGTCTCCAGCTCCTCGGGCTCGGTCACGAGCTCCCAGGCGCGCTCGCGGGGGACGGGAAGGACGACCTCTCGGTTCACGACGGGCATATGGCGGCTCCTGCAACCAGTGGGTTGCACGACAGGCTACCATCCGACGAAACACGCAACTCGGAGGTTGCACATGCCCCTGGTCCCCGTCGTCGTGCAGCAGGACTCGCGCGGCGAGCGCTCGTTCGACATCTACTCGCGGCTCCTGCGCGAGCGCGTCGTCTTCGTCGGTACCGCGATCGACGACGACATCGCCAACCTCGTCGTCGCGCAGCTGCTCCATCTCGAGGCGGAGGACCCCGAGAAGGACATCCAGCTCTACATCAACTCACCCGGCGGGGTCGTGTACTCCGGGCCTGGCCATCTACGACACGATGCGCTTCATCAAGCCCGACGTCGCGACCACCGTGTGCGGGATCGCGATGTCGATGGGCTCGCTGCTGCTGGCCGGCGGCGCCAAGGGCAAGCGCACCTCGCTCCCCAACAGCCGCATCCTCCTGCACCAGCCGCACGGCGGGTTCCAGGGCCAGGCGACCGACATCCAGATCCACGCCAAGGAGTCGATGGCGCTGCGCCGCCGGATGGAGGAGATCTACGCCGAGCACACCGGCCAGCCGATCGACGAGGTGTCCGACGTGCTCGAGCGCGACCGGTTCTTCACGCCGGAGGAGGCACTCGACTGGGGGCTGATCGACCTGATCCAGACGCCGCGCAACGGCAACGGCAACGGGAACGGGAACGGCCGGGCCGGCTAGTCCTCGCCGTCGTCCTCGTAGAGCGACTCGCGGGCGATCTGCGTGCCCTTGGCGTCGTAGAGCGCGACCTCCAGGTAGTCCTCCCGGTACGCGTCGGGGGCGAGCATCGTGAAGCGCTCGTCCTCGACGACGCACTGGTCGACCGCGAGCCGCGCGAGCTCGGCGGTCACGATCGCGCCGCCGTCGATCAGCGGGCGGCCCCACACGAGGGTCATCGCCGCGACCTTGCCCTGCTC
The DNA here is from genome assembly GCA_963723395.1 of uncultured Solirubrobacteraceae bacterium. Taxonomy (GTDB): domain Bacteria; phylum Actinomycetota; class Thermoleophilia; order Solirubrobacterales; family Solirubrobacteraceae; genus DATFQI01. The sequence goes on from CAVRQL010000025.1 coordinate 377,602, forward strand.
GCCGCGCCAGCCGCCGACGACCTCCTCGGTGAGGTCCATCCTCCAGTCGGGGTTGTCGTCGGCCGTCACGTCGGTGAAGTCCGCCCAGCCGTAGAAGTCCGACGGCTCGTCGCTCTCGTCGCCGGGCGTGAAGGACACGTAGCCGTAGAGCTCGAAGCCGGTCGACGAGCGACATGTGACCGGGACATACGTCCGCCCGGCCCACGTGCGGTCCGGGTAGTAGACGAGCTCGCCGGCCTCGCCGAGATCCTCGCCCTCGGAGTCGATCTTCAGGCACGCCTCCAGGAACTCGGCCTGCAGCGTCTCGGCCCAGCGCCCGTAGGGCAGCGGGCCCTGCGGCGGCTCGGCGGCGAAGCGGCAGACGAAGCGATCCTCGGGAGGCATGGCGACAGAGTATGAATTTCGCCTGCCAGGCGCTCGCAGGCTCGCTGCCTTCGGCGACGTTACGTGTCGAGCATGAGCGTCACCGGCCCGTCGTTGATCAGCGAGACCTCCATGTGCGCGCCGAACACGCCCCGCGCGGCGCCCAGCCGCGCGCAGAAGCGCTCGTAGAGCGGCTCCGCCACCTCGGGCCGCGCGGCGGCCACGAACGACGGCCGGTTGCCCTTGCGCGCGTCGCCGTAGAGCGTGAACTGGGAGACGCACAGCACCTCCCGCGAGCCCAGCGCCTCGTTCATCTTCCCGTCGGCGTCCTCGAAGATCCGCAGCGCGCGCACCTTGTCGGCCAGCCGGTCGGCCTGCTCGCGGCGTGTCCTCGTGCGTGACGCCGAGCAGCACCAGCAGCCCCGGGCCGATCTCGGCGACCCGCGCGCCGTCGACGTCGACCGACGCAGAGGAGACCCGCTGGACGAGCGCGCGCACGCGCGCATCGAATCAGAAGGCGCGGGCGGGGACCGGTCGGGAGGCGCGTTCCTTCTTGCGCTTCTCCTCGACGAGCCACTTGGCCAGCGGCGCGGGGCGCCCGACGTGGTAGCCCTGGGCGTGGTCGACGCCCATGGCGGCCAGCATGTCGAGCGTCTCCTGGTCGCCGACCATCTCGGCCACCGTCTTCTTGCCGAGGCCGCGGGCGATGTCGACCACGGCCTGGATGACGAGCTGGTCGGTCTGGTCGTTCATGCACGAGCGCACGAACTCGCCGTCGATCTTCAGATAGTCGAACGGCAGGTGCTTGAGGTAGTAGAAGGACGCGAACGCGGCGCCGAAGTCGTCGAGCGCGAAGCGGCAGCCGAGCGCGTTCAGGTGGGCGGCGAACTCCTGCGCCTGGGGGATGTTGGAGACGGCGGTGGTCTCCGTGATCTCGAAGATGATCTGCTGCGGCTCGACGCGGTTGGCGGCCAGCTCGCGCTCGATCAGCGCCAGCAGCTCGGGGTCGCCCGCCGAGGCGCCGGAGATGTTGACCTCGAACACGAGGCGGTTCTTGCGGGCGAGCTCCTCGCCGAGCATCTCGATCGCCTTGCGCACGACCCACTTGTCGATCGCGCCGATCAGGTCGTAGCGCTCGGCGACGGGCAGGAAGGCGGCCGGCGGGATCAGCTCACCCATCGGGTCCCGCATGCGCAGGAGCATCTCGTACTGGTGGATCTCACCCGTGTGGAGGTCCATGATCGGCTGGGCCTGCAGCACGAGGCGCTCCTCGTCGAGCGCGTCGCGGATCACGTCGGTCCAGGACAGGCGGGAGGCCAGGCGCGAGCCTGCGTCGCGCGCACCGCCGTGGGAGGCGACCCGGTCGCGGCCGCCCTCCTTGGCCTCGTACATCGCGAGGTCGGCGTTGACGAGCACGTCCTCGCCGGTCAGCCGGTCGGAGTCGAACGGGGCGACGCCGACGCTGGCGCTGACCGTGCGCAGGCGGCCGGAGGGGCTGGAGATGCGGACCGTGCGGATCGCGGCCAGCAGCCCGTTGGCGGCCTCCTCGGCCTCCGTGGGAGTCCCGTCGGGGATCAGGACCGCGAACTCGTCGCCGCCGAGGCGGGCGATGACCGCGCCGTCGCGGACCTGCTCGCGCAGCGCGTCGGCGACCTTGCAGATCAGCTGGTCGCCGGCGCTGTGGCCGAGCGTGTCGTTGACGTTCTTGAAGAGGTCGACGTCGAGCAGCACGGCCGCGCCGCGCGGGCCGTAGCGGGCGACGTGGTCGACATGGCGCTTGAGCTCGCGCTCGAAGGCGCGGCGGTTGAGCAGGCCGGTGAGCGCGTCGTGGTCGGCCATGTGGCGCAGCTCGGCCTCGTAGCGGCGGCGCTCGGTGACGTCCTGGACCTGCGTGAGGAAGTGCAGCGGGCTTCCGGCGCCGTCCTGGACCAGCGTGGTCGAGACGGCGACCCACACCACGCGGCCGTCGTCGTGCAGGTAGCGGCGCTCCCCGCGCGCCGTCGTGATGCGGCCGGCCAGCATCCGCTGGATCTCCTGGGTGTGCTGCTCGCGGTCGTCCGGGTGCAGCAGCGAGAGCATCGTGCGGCCCTCGAGATCGGTGTGCTGATGGCCGGTGACCGTGCACAGCGCGCGGTTGACGCGCAGGATGCGGCCCTCGGTCGAGACGATCGCCATGCCGGCGGCGCCCTCCTCGAAGGCCGTGCGGAAGCGCTCCTCGGCCTCGGCCAGCGCGCGCTGGGCGTCGATGCGCTCGTGGACGTCGCGCAGGATGGCGTGCGCCTCGATCAGGGCGCCGTTGCCGTCGCGGACGATCCGCAGCTTCGCCTCGACCCAGACGGGGGTGCCGTCACGGCGGACGAGCCGGAAGGTCGCGCTGACGTCGTCGACCTCGCGGGCGCGGTTGCGCATCGCGAGGAGGACCGGGAGGTCCTCGACGAGCACGAGCTCGTCGCAGGGGCGCCCGATCAGCTCGTCGGGCTCGTAGCCGAGCACGTCGCGGCAGGCTGAAGAGATCGCGGTGATCGTGCCTTCGCGATCGTGGCGGGTGACGATGTCGGGGGAGGTCTCGGCCAGCTCGTCCGAGCGCTCCTCGGCGGCGCGGCGGCCCTGGACGGCGCGCTCGCGCTCCGCCTCGCTCTCGTCGAGCGCCTCGAGCGCGGCGCGCTCCTTGCGCATCGCGTGCAGGCTCAGTCCCGCGAGCGCGAGCCCGGCGAACAGCAGCCACAGCGAGACGAGCCCGGGCTGGCCCTCGCGGCCGATGGCGGCCAGCGCGACGAGGGACGTGAGCGCACCACAGCCCGCGATAACTCGGCGCCAGCGGTTCGTCCCCTTTTGAGGCATCCCACCCTTTATCGGCAGCACACGTCAGGGCACGAGGCCCGATGTCGTCAGACCTCGCGCAGCTCGGCCGCGGCGCGCTCCGGCGCCACCGTGCAGAGGTCCACGCCGGTTCCCAGCTCGAGCCCGGCGAAGTGCGACAGGCGCGGCACGATGTCGATGCGCCAGCAGAAGTGCTCGGCGCCGTGCGGCGCCGTGCGCACCCACAGGTTCAGCGGCGGCATCGCGCCCAGCCGGCGGCGCAGCCGGCTCAGCGCGTCGTGCAGCATCGCGGCGCCCGACGGGCCCTCGTCCTCGAAGCGCGCACGGGTCCGGCGCGGCGCGAGCATCAGCTGGAACGGCGAGCGCGAGGCATAGGGCGCCATCAGGACCGCCTCGTCGTCGATCGCCACCACGCGCTCGCGGCGTCGCACCTCCTCCTGCACGAGGTCGCCGAGCAGGTTGGAGCCCATCGTCCGCACGGCGTAGGCGGAGAAGCGCTCGCGCTCGCGCGCCACGATCGCGGGCACGAAGCGGAGCGCGTAGAGCTGCGCGTGGGTGTGGGGGAGCGACGCGCCGGCCTCGTGTGCGCTCGTTGACGATGAGGTGCCGGCAGTGCGCGTCCGCGTGCGCGCGCAGGCGCTCGCGCCATACCTCGACCGCGTCGGCGAGCTGGGCCGGGCTCCAGGTCGGCCAGCGAGGTGACCGGCAGCGGGGAGTTCACGATCACCTCGTGCTCGCCGGCGGCGGGCTGGGCGGAGAACAGGTCGGGGTTGGCCTCTGCCGGCGGCTCGGGGGCGTCGCGCGTCAGCGCCGGGTAGAGGTTCGGCACCACCCGCACCGTCCAGCCGGGCGTGTCGGGCGCTCCGCCGCCGGGGCGCAGCGCGTGGACCTCGGGCGGCGTGCGGTCCTCGTGGCCCTCCAGGAACGGGTCGGTATCGGTGACCACCGGCTCGGCGGGCGTGACCTCGAACCCGCCGCCGGGACGGTCCCCGCGGGCGTCGGCGATGATCGCCTTGAGGCCGCTGACGGGGTCGACGCGGATCTCGTGCATCAACCGAAGTACTTCTCGAGGTCGTCCTGCAGGTCGCGGCTGGTCGCGTAGCCGCCCTGGTGGGTGAACACGGTCTTGCCCTTGGCGTCGACGAACACCGTCGCCGGGAAGTTCGCCGGGACCTTCAGCGCGCGGGCGATCTGCTCGTCGGGATCCTCGTAGGACGGGTACGGCGTCGGGAAGCGCTCCGTGAAGCGCAACGCCGCGGGCCGCTTGTCCTTGGCGTTGACGCCGACGAACGCGATCTCGCGGCCGCGGTCGGTCGCGACCTGCTGCAGGATCGGCAGCTCGGCGCGGCACGGCCCGCACCACGACGCCCACTTGTTGACGACGACCGGGTGCCCGCGCAGGGCCTTCAGGCGCTTCTCGAACGCCGCCGTCCCGCCGCCGAGCAGCCGGTTGGACTGATCGTGGAGCGCGGCCAGCGCCACGGGAGAGCCCTGCAGATGGTCCCGCGCGCGCTTCAGGTCGAAGCTCTGCGGCTTCTCCTCGGGGGGCGCCTCGTTGTCGCCGGCCTGGGTCAGGCCGATGACAAGCACGGCCACGAGCCCAGCAGCGGCGAGGAGCGAGAGAGCCCAGCGCATGGGCCTCAGGGTCGCATACCGTGAATCGCCGCTCTCGGGTCTGCTTGAATAGTGAGCGACTCGCGGGCGGCCAGATACGAGGGGGTAAGCCGCAGCGACACCCGCTCGGTGCCACCGAGCCCGTGAGCCTCCCAGCAGAGCTGCGCGCAGTGCCCGTGGCTCGCTCGTTTTCTTCATCGACGTTGTCTGCCTTCCTTGGCTGAATCCACGCCAGTGGCCGATCAGGTCACGAACGCTCCCACTCCCGCCGACCTCGAACGGGTCGAGAAGTTCACCCGTGAAACGTTCGTGGCCGAGAACGAGGAGACCGCGGTCGCGCTCGCACCGGGCTCGCCCCGGCGCGTCGCGTTCGACTACGCGCTGGCCGAGCTCGACGCCGGCCTGAAGCACCCCTCGGTCGAGTGGCGCCGCCGGTTCTCGCTCCTGCTCGGCCTCGAGCGGCTGCTCGGCGAGGAGGAGCCGCACCTGGTCGACGGCACCGTGCTGTCCGCCCACCAGGTCGACGCGCTGTCCGGCACGCTGACCGCGCTGCTCGCCGAGGCCCAGCGCAACGGCAACGGGCACACCAACGGCGCGGTCGCCCCCGACGACGTCGCCGCCCTCGCCCCCGTCGGGATCCCCGGAGAGGAGGAGGACGAGGAGGAAGAGGACGAGGAGCCGCTGGACTGGAGCCCCGAGTCCGGCCAGGACGACGACGACCAGCTCGAGGAGCAGCCCGAGGACCCGAACGCCGCCAAGCGCTTCTGGTTCGAGCACGCGACGGGCGCCGGCAAGACGGTCGCCGCGCTCGGCTTCGTCGAGGCCTCGCACACCGGCGGCGTGCTGATCCTCACCCACCGCCGCAACCTCGTGGACCAGTTCCACGGCGAGCTGCGCGACCGCGGCTACGCCAACCGCATCGCTCCGGCGCTGCTCGGCGACAAGGACCCGGGCAACGGCCCCGTCACCGTCGAGACCTACCAGTGGTTCGTCCGCAACGCGGGCAAGATCTCCGACGCCTACACGATCGTCATCTGCGACGAGGCGCACACCGCGCTGGGCGAGAAGACCTCCGCGTCGATCCGCCAGTGGAGCGGCCCGATCTTCGTCGGCATGACGGCCACGGGCGCGCTGATCGCCCGCCACGTCACCGACCTCTTCCCGACGCAGACCTCGCGCTTCGACCTCGCGCAGGCCGCGCGCCGCGGCGTCATCGCGCCGCTGCGCTGCGTGCGGATCCCGCCGGGTCCCGGCGTGCGCACGATCGCCAAGGTGCCGCTGCGCCGCGGCGAGGTGGACACGGAGTTCGACCAGGAGATGCTGGCCGAGCTGCTCGACCAGCTGCCGTTCAACCTGGCGGTCGCCGACCTCTACAAGACCCGCTTCAACGGGGTCCCCGGCGTCGTCTACTCCGCCGGCGTGCGCCACGCCTACAACGTCGCGCAGGCGTTCCGCGACCTCGGCATGAAGGCGCAGGCCGTGTCCGGCGAGACGCCGAAGCGCGAGCTGGCCGAGATCCTCGCCCGCTACGAGCGCGGCGACGTCGACGTGCTGGTCAACGCGCAGCTGCTCGCCGAGGGCTGGAACTCACCGCGCGCCACGGTCTGCATGCACCTGGCGCCGACCGCCTCCAAGCGCATCTACCAGCAGCGCGTCGGCCGCGTCACCCGCCGCCAGCCGGGCAAGGAGGCGGGCATCGTCGTCGACTTCGTCCACCCGGCGACCAAGCACGACGATCCCGTCGTCACGCTGCACTCGCTGCTGGACCGCGACGTCTACCGCGGCGGCGCGATCGTCGTCGGCCCGGTGCGCCGCGGCCGCGGCCGCCGGCTGCGGGTCGAGCGCCGCGTGCTCCCGGTGACCTCCGACGAGAACCGCCGGATCGAGGTCTTCGAGCGCGAGCTGTGGCGGATCGCCGTCGAGCACCTCGACTACGGCGAGCAGGTCCAGTGGGCCGCGCTGGCCGGAGCCCGGGTCGCGCCGACCGGCTGGCGCCGGGCACGGGCGATGCTCCACTTCGACCAGATGGGCGAGCTCAAGCGGACGTTCCTGCTGACGGCCGTCGAGCGCAACAAGAACCCGCAGCTGCGCCTGCGCGCGCTGCAGGAGATCGCCGCGTCGAAGGACGCCGAGGCGTTCGACCGCGCGCTGGACTTCGTCGAGGGCTGGCCGCGCGACGACAAGCGCGAGGGCGTCAAGGTCGTGCTGCAGGCGCTGGCCGAGAAGAAGATCGGGCGGCGCGACCAGGCCAACAACTGGATCTGGCGCTGCGCCAACCTCACGCGCGAGGTGCACGAGGAGTACGCCGTCCAGCGCTGGCCGGAGACCAAGCGGCTGCTGGGCCTGCTCGTGAACTCCTCCGGCGGCGCGCACGCTCGCAACGCCCGGCGGCTCGTGCACGCGGCGCGCCAGCAGGACCGGCGGCTCTCCGCCGCGCTGCTCGCGGCGGCGCTGCCCCACACGGCCGAGGCCGGCGAGGTCATCAACGGCGCCCGGACCCGCATGTCGCGCAAGCCCGCCGCCCTGGCCCGCGAGCTGCTGCGCAACTTCCCGAAGGGCAAGGGCAGCAAGCGCTCCTCGCGGAGGCGGCGCAAGAAGGGCGCGCCGGAGGGCGCCACCGCCGAGGCGGTCGCCGCGGCGTCGACCGAGGAGGCGCTGGAGACCACGGCCGGGAAGCCGGGCGAGGGCGAGACGAAGCAGCGGCCCAAGCGCTCCCGCTCCCGTCGCCGGGCCAAGGACGCCGATCCCGGCACGATCGAGGTCGCGCCCGCCGAGGAGCCGGCCGCCGAAGAGCAGCCCAAGAAGCCGGCCCGCAAGCGCGCGCCGCGCAAGAAGGCCGCGGAGCCCGCGGCCGCCGCGGCGGCGAGACGGCCGAGACGGAGGCGCCCGTCGCCAAGCCCGTCCGCAAGCGCGCCCCCGCGAAGAAGAAGCCCGAAGCCGAACCCGAGCCCGTCGCCGAGGCGCCCGCCAAGCCCGCGCCGCGCAAGCGCGCGCCGGCCAAGAAGAAGACCGAGACTGAGGCCACGGCGAAGCCCGCGCCGCGCAAGCGCGCACCCGCGAAGAAGAAGACCGAGACCGAGACCGCGGCAAAGGCCAAGCCGGCACCGCGCAAGCGCGCGCCGGCCAAGAAGAAGGCGGAGCAGAGCCCGCTCGAGGCGGCCATCGAGCGAGTCCGCGCCGCCGCCGAGGGTGACGAAGCCGCCTGACGGCGTAGGCTCGTCACATGGAGTACGTCGTCCGCGCGCCGCACCCGGCCCTGCGGACGCATGTGCGGCGCTACACGGGCTACGCCGAGGAGGGCGAGCCAGTACGTCGCCGCGAAGTGGTCAACGGCCACGTGGTCCTGATCCTCTCGTTCGGGCCGCCGCTGCGGGTGGGCCCGTTCGGCACCTTCGACTCGTTCCTCGTCGGCATGCACGCGCCGGTGGCGATCACCGAGCACGACGGCGTCTCGCGCGGCGTGCAGGTCGACCTGACGCCGCTGGGCGCGCGGATGCTGCTCGGCGTGCCGATGCACGAGGTCGCGGGCCGCATCATGCCGTTCGAGGGCGAGCTGCCGGAGCGCCTGGCCGAGGCGGGCGGCTGGGAGGAGCGCTTCGCGATCGTCGACTCGGCGATCGGCTCCCGCCTGCTGGCCGCGACCCCGCCGCCGCCCGACGTCGAGCACGCGTGGCAGCGGCTCGCCGAGACGCGCGGGCGGATCGGCATCGCCGCGCTGGCCGCGGAGCTGGGCTGCAGCCGCCGCCACCTCGCGGCGCGCTTCCGCGACCACGTCGGCGTCCCGCCGAAGGCTGCCGCACGCGTGCTGCGCTTCCACCACGCGATGGAGCGTCTGCGCGAGGGTGGGGATCGCTGGGCCGACGTCGCGCTCGACTGCGGCTACTACGACCAGCCGCACCTCAACCGCGAGTTCCGCGAGCTCGCCGGCGTCCCGCCCGGAGAGCTGTTCCCGTTCGTCCAAGACGGGGCGGGGCGCGCGGCCTAGCCTGCGGCCCATGAGCATCTACCCCGCACTCCGCTACAGCGACGCCCACGCCGCCATCGCCTGGCTGCAGGAGGCGCTCGGCTTCGAGACCGTCTCGGTGCACGAGGCCGACGGCCGCGTCGGCCACGCCGAGCTCGCCTTCGGCGACGGCATGATCATGCTCGGCTCCACCGGCGCCGGCGACCCGCAGTTCGACCGCGGCGCCGGCGTGTCCTCGATCTACCTCGCGACGCCCGACGTCGACGCGGTGTGGGAGCGGGCGAAGGCCGCCGGCGCCGAGGTCGCCCGCGAGCTGGAGGACATGGACTACGGCTCGCGCGAGTTCACGGTGCGCGATCCGGAGGGGAACGCGTGGTCGGTGGGGACGTACGTCCCGCAGCGCTCCTGACCAGGTGGACCTCTCCGGCCTCGAGCACGGTCTCCCTGCCGCCGTCGAGCCGGACCACCAGGCCGCCGCCTTCGTCGATGCCGGCGCCCGTCCCCTCGCCGGTCGCCCACTTGACGCGCCGGCCGAGCAGCGCGTCGCGCTCGCGCAGCGCCGCCAGCGTGTCGGTCGCGGCGAGCCGTGACTCCAGCGCCGCGAGCAGGTCGCGCAGCACGGCGTGCGGCGCGACGCCGAGCGTGGCGGCGTGCAGCTCCGGCGGCAGGTCGGCCGGGTCGACGTCCGCGTTGACGCCGATCCCGAGCACCGCCCATCCTTCGGCGGGGCGACCCTCGACGAGTACTCCCGCCACCTTGCGCCCGTCGAGCAGGACGTCGTTCGGCCACTTGACGCGTGCGTCCGCGCCTGCGACGTCCGAGACCGCCAGCCCGGCGCGCAGCGACAGCAGCGGGTCCGGGGCGCGGATCACGAGCGAGAGCAGCAGCGCGCCGCGCGGTGATGTCCACGCGCGGCCCTGGCGACCGCGCCCTGCGGTCTGCGTCCCTGCGGTGACGAGCGTCCCGTGCGGCGCGCCCGCCGCCGCCAGCTCCCGCGCGACGGCGTTGGTCGAGCCGGTCTCGCGCAGGTGCAGCCGGGGGCGCCCGAGCGCGCTCACCCCGCTTCCACGCGCAGCTCGTCGCCCTGGCGGGCGCCGAGCAGCGCCCGGGCGTCACCGCCGTTGACGGCCACGGCGAGCGAGCCGCCGGCGTCCTGGAAGAGCAGCAGCGAGCCGGGCTGGACGTCGGCGAAGGTGCGGGCCAGCACGCCTGTGGCGCGCCGGCTGCCGTAGCGCACCGCGATCCGCCCGCCGATCTTGAGCTCTGCGCGCTTGAGGTCGCGGTGGTCGGCGTCGAGCGAGAGGTTCCCGTAGGTGTCGATCCCGGTCACGCGGGCGATCACCACACCCTCCTCGACCGTCGCGCGCGAGAGCTCCACGCGCACCAGCTCGTCCGGGTCGAGCGGTGTCCCCGCGTCGCCGAGTGCGTCGCCGGTGGCGAGCCGGGCCGCGACGGGCGCGAACAGATCGCGTCCGTGGAAGGTGGCCGACACCGGCTCCAGCCGCCACGGCGAGGCGGACACGTCGACCGCCTCCGTGACGCCGCCGAAGCGCTCGGCGGCGGGCAGCAGCAGACCGTTGTCGGGGCCCACGAGCAGCCGGTCCTCCTCACTCGTGCGCAGCGCGACAGCGCGGCGGCGGGCACCCACGTCGGGGTCCACGACGGCAAGATGGATGCCCGGGGCCGCGTAGGGCAGCGCGCGGGCGAGCATCCGCGCGCCGGCTGCGACGTCCTGGCGCGGGACGCCGTGGCCGAGATCGATCACCGACGCGGTCGGCGCGATGCGATGGATCACCGCCCGCACGACGCCGGCGAACTCGTCGCTCGTGCCGTAGTCGGACAGGAACGTGATCGGCTTGGCCATGCCTGCATTGTGCCCGTCGCAGCGAACTACCGATTGAGCCGCCGAACTCGGTAGCGTATCTGCACGATGCTCGATCTCCGCCGGCTGCGCCTCCTGCACGAGCTCAGCGAGCGCGGCACGATCGCAGCGGTCGCCGACGCGCTCCAGTACACGCCGTCCGCGGTCTCCCAGCAGCTGGCGATCCTCGAGCGCGAGGCGGGCGTGAAGCTGCTCGAGCGGGCCGGCCGCGGCGTCCGGCTCACCGATCCGGCGCTGGTGCTGGCCGGGCACGCCGGCGAGCTGCTCGAGCGGGCGGCGCTCGCCGAGGCCGAGCTGGAGGCGGCGAGCGGGACGATCGCGGGGCGGGCGCGGATCGCCGGCTTCCAGTCGGTGGCGCTGCACGTCGCGCTCCCGGCGATCGAGGCACTCGCCGAGAGCGCGCCGGCACTGCGCTGCGAGCTGATCGAGGCCGAGCCGGAGCAGGCGCTCTCCGCCCTCGCGCTGGGCGACGTCGACGTCGTGCTCGGCGACGAGTGGCGCCACCAGCCGTGGCGGCTCTCGACCGCGCTCACGCGAGAGGAGCTCCTGCGCGACCCGGTCCGGCTCGTGCTGACCGCCGGTCATCAGGCTCGATCGCTCGCCGAGCTCTCGTCCGAGCCGTGGGCGTCCGGCCATCCCGGGATGGCATGGGAGGAGGTCACGCGCCGCCTGTGCCGCGAGCACGGTGGGTTCGAGCCGCTGATCCGGCACCGCACGGAGAACGCGACGGTGGCGCTCGCGCTGGTCGCGCGCGGGCTCGCGGTGACGCTGCTCCCGGACCTCGCGCTGCGCGACGCGGGGGCCGGCGTGGAGACGAGGGAGGTGCCCGGAGCGGAGCGGACGATCTACGCCACCACGCGCGCGACCGACGCGGCGCGGCCGTCGACGCGCGCGGTGCTCGAGGCGCTGCGCGCTAGCGCGCGTCTCTGAGGAGCGCCTCGATCAGGCCGTCGGGCGTGTGCGGGTCGGCCTCGAGGTCGGGCTCGGCGCCGTGCTCGCGCAGGGCATCACTCGTGGCCGGGCCGATCGAGGCCAGGCGCGGGCCCTCGAAGCTGCCTGCCGCCTGCGCGAAGAAGCGGACCGACGACGCCGAGGTGAACAGCAGGTAGTCCGCGCCCTTCGCCGCCGCGGCCGTCTCGTCGCTCAGCGGCTCGGCGACGGTCTCGTAGAGCGCCAGGAGGTCGACCTCGGCGCCGCGTTCGCGCAGGGCGTCGGGGAGCACGTCGCGCCCCTCGGCCGCGCGGGCGATCAGCGCGCGGGTGACGGGGACGTCGCGCAGCGCCTCCACCAGGCCCTCGGCCACGGCGCGCTCCGGCACGACGTCGGGCTCGACGCCGCGCTCGCGCAGCGCGCGGGCGGTGCCGGGGCCCATGGCGGCGACGGTGACCCCGGCCAGCTCGCGGGCGTCGCGCAGCAGCGCCAGGAAGCGCTCGGCGCCGTTGGGCGAGGTGATCGCGACGAGGTCGTAGCGGCTCAGGTCGGGCTTCTCGGCGGGCAGCGGCTCGATCCGGATGGCGGGCGCCTCGACGACCGCGGCGCCGAGCTCGCGCAGCCGGGCGGCGAGCGCGCTGGCCTGCGCCCGCGCGCGCGTGACCGCGATCGTGCGGCCGTGCAGCGGGCGCCGCTCGAGCCATGCGAGCTGCTCGTGCAGGCCCGCGACGGGCCCGACGAGCGTGATGGCGGGCGCACGGATCCGCTCGGCCTTGGCGCGCTCGGCGACGTCGGCGAGCGTGGCGGTGAGCGTGCGCTGCCCGGGCAGCGTGCCCTGCTCGACCACCGCGACCGGCTCGCTGGCGGGGCGGCCGTTGGCGGTCAGCTGCTCGGCGATGCGCGGGAGCGCCCGCACGCCCATGTAGAAGACGAGCGTGCCCGGGAAGGCGGCGAGCGCCGGCCAGTCGAGCGCGGTCTCCGGCTTGGCGGGGTCCTCGTGGCCGGTGATGAACGCGACGCCGCTGGCCAGGTCGCGGTGGGTGACGGGGATCCCCGCGTAGGCGGGAGCGGCCACGCCGGCGGTGATGCCGGGCACGACCTCGAAGGCGACGCCGGCCTCGCGCAGCACCAGCGCCTCCTCGCCGCCGCGGCCGAACACGAACGGGTCGCCGCCCTTGAGGCGCACCACCCGCCGCCCGGCGCGGCCGTGCTCGACCAGCAGCCGGTTGGTCTCCTCCTGGGGGAACTGCGGGCCGTCGCCCTGCTTGCCGACGTACACGAGCTCCGCGTCCTCGCGGGCGTGGGACAGCGCCGTCTCCGGGATCAGGCGGTCGTAGAGGATCACGTCGGCGGCCGCGATCAGCTCGACGGCGCGCACGGTCAGCAGGCCGGGGTCGCCGGGGCCCGCGCCGACGAGGTGGACGATTCCGCTCATAGCGCCATCGCCTCGGCGTCGCGCAGGATGTCGCCGGCGCCCGCGGAGAGCATCCGGCGCGCCAGCTCCTCGCCGTCGCCGCCGTCCAGCTCGTCGGTCACCCACGCCGATCCGTCGGGGAGGCCCGCAAAGCCGCGCAATTGCAACGAATCTGCGACGAACCGTGCATGAACGCCGACGGGAGCGTGACAATTCGCGCCGAGGCGGCTGATCGCGGCCCGTTCCGCCGACAGGCACGCCATCGTCGCCGCATGGCACACGGCGGCGGCGGCATCGGCGGCAGGGGTCCCGGTCCTGGCCTGGATCGCGATCACGCCCTGCCCGGCGGCGGGCACGAACACCTCGCCGCACAGCGCGCCGCCCGCCTCGTCGCGCCGGCCCAGGCGTTCGAGCCCGGCGGCCGCCAGCACGAGCACGTCGGCCTCGCCGGCGGCCAGCTTGCGCAGCCGGGTGTCGACGTTGCCGCGCAGCTCGCGGACCTCGAGGTCGGGCCGTGCGGCGAGCAGCTGGGCGCGACGCCGCAGCGCGCTGGTCCCGACGCGCGCGCCCTCGCGCACCGTGTCGAGCGAGTGCTCGCCGACCAGCACGTCCAGCGGGTCGGCGCGGCGCAGCGCCGACACGAGGTCCGTCCCGACCGCCAGCTCGCCGGGGACGTCCTTGGCCGAGTGCACGGCGAGGTCGATGTCGCCCGCCTCGAGCGCCGACTCCAGCGCCGCGGTCCAGCGCGACTTGTCGCCGCGCGCGCGATCGACGTCGCCTGCGGTGGTGATCTCCACGAGCTCGCTCGGAGCGCCGAGCGCGGTCGGCGACGGCGCGCGCCTGGACGAGCGCGAGCAGGCTGCCGCGCGTCCCGATCCGCAGCGGGGGTGTCAACGGGGCCGCAGCGCGCGGACTTCGGCCGCCGCGGGCTCGTCCTGGCCCGTGCCCTCGGCCGGGCCGTGCTCGAGCCCGAACAGCTCGCTCAGCAGCTGCAGCCGTGCGTGGCGCTGCTCGGCCTCCAGCCCCTTCACGCGCGTCGTCGGCTCGTGCAGCAGCCGGTTCACGACCGCGCGCGCGAGCGCCTCGACGCGCCGGTGGTCGCGCTCGGAGAGGCTCTCCCAGCGTCCGGCGTTCTCGGCCAGCAGGCCCTCGACCACGGCGTTGCCGCGCTCGCGCAGCGCCGTCAGCGTCGGCAGCACCTCGAGCGAGCCGAGCCAGCCGGCGAAGGTCTGGATCTCCTCCTCGACGATGCCCTCGGCACGCCGCGCCTCGGCGCGCCGCACGGACATGTGCTTCCCGACCGTGCGCTGGAGCGCGTCCATGTCGAGCACCGTGACCCCGGGGATCTCGTTGCACTGGGCGTCGATGTCGCGCGGCACCGCGAGGTCGACGAGCAGCAGCGGCCGCCCGCGGCGCCCGTCCATCACCTCGGCGACCTCCTCGGCGCCCAGCAGCGTGTGCGGCGAGGCGGTGGAGGCGATCACGATGTCCGCGCGCTCGAGCTCGCCGGGCAGCGCGTCGAACGAGCCGGAGGCGCCGCCGAAGCGCTGGGCGAGCGCGATCGCGCGCTCGCGGCGGCGGTTGGCCACGAACATCGTCGAGACGCCCTGGTCGTGCAGAGCCTGGGCGACCAGCTCGGAGGTCTCGCCGGCGCCGATGATCAGCACGTGGCGCTCGGCGAGGTCGCCGACGGTGGCGCGCGCGGCGTCGACGGCGACGGACGCGACGCTCGCGCGGCCGACCGAGATGGCGGTCTCGGTGCGCACGCGCTTGCCGGTGGCCAGCGCGGCGCGGAAGAGCTTGTTGGTCATCGGCCCGGTGGTGCGCGCGGAGAGCGCGAGCTCGTACGCCCGCTTGACCTGCCCCTGCACCTCGGCCTCGCCGACGATCATCGACTCGAGCCCGCTCGTCACGCGGTACAGCTGGCGCGCGGCGTCGCAGTTGCGCAGCGAGTACATGCCGCCCATCAGCTCGGTCGGGCGCACGCCCGCGCGGCGCGCGAGCAGCCCGAGCACGAACGACTCGGCCTCGACCGGGTCGGAGACGACGAGGTAGAGCTCGGTGCGGTTGCAGGTGGAGAGCGCGACGGCCTCGGTGATGCAGTCCTGCTCGCGCAGCTCGCCGAGCAGCGCCTCGGCCCGGCCGTCGAGCAGCGCGATGCGCTCGCGCACGGCCAGCGGCGCCGTCTTGTGCGAGGTGCCGAGGAGCAGCAGCTCGCTCATCGCGGCACCGTCTCGGCCTCGATGTCGGCGGGCTCGCGATCCTCCGCGAGGTCGGCCAGCTCGCCGATCTCCCGCTCCACGCGCGCGAGCTTGGCGGCCATGATCGCCACGTAGATCAGCACCAGCGCCAGGAAGACCAGGTAGGCGGCCGCGACGTACGGGCCCGCGTCGTCGAGCGGCAGCGCCGGCATCAGAGCTGGGGTGCCGCGGTGCGGCGGACGGGGACCCAGCCGTCGTCGTCGCCGGCCATCTTGCGCTTCAGCGCGCGTAGCCGGAACGACGCCTGCTTGGACGTCAGCTCGTACTTGTTCAGCGTGACGAACAGCAGCGCCATGCCGACGAGCGAGATCAGGAACGTGAGCCGCATCGAGCCGGGCATCGAGCCGCCCGTGGTGCTGAGCACGCGCGGATGGGTGAGCGACTCGGCGGCGCGCACCGCCATGAAGTTGAGCGGCACGAACGCCCCGCCGATCACGGCGAACACCGCGGCGTAGCGCGCCTGGCGCTCGGGGTCCTCGATCGAGAAGCGCAGCGGCTGGTAGCAGGCGTAGAGCAGGAAGACGATCAGGAAGGAGACGAGCGTCGGCTCCTCCCACACCCACCAGTGGCCCCACGAGGCCTTGGCCCAGATCGAGCCGGTGACGAGCGCGCCGACCGCGAGGATCAGCGAGATGTGGATCGCCACGTAGGAGCGCAGGTCAAGCGTGCGGTCGCCCGAGCGCAGGAACCGCAGCCCGTACACGCCGCCCGCCACGAACCCGCACAGCGCGACGATCGCCAGCGGCACGTGCAGGTAGAAGATCTTCTGCACGAAGCCCTGGTCCGCGTCGTTGGGCGCATAGAAGAAGACCAGCGCGAAGCCGCCGACGAGGAGAACGACGGTGGCGATCGAGAGGGGGGCGAGCCCTCGGGAGAACTGGGGGCGGGTCACTCTTCCAGCAGGAAATCGAAGATCGCGTAGGCCAGCAGGCCGAAGACGAGATCATAGAGCCCGAGGATCGCCGGCCAGCGGCCGGGAACCGCCTCCGCGCCCGCATCGAGCCACAGTGGCGCCGTGCCGCGCGCGGCCGCGATCACGATCGGGATCATCAGCGGCAGGGCGAGCAGCGGCACGATCAGGTCTCGCGCCCTCGTCTGCACCGCCAGCGCGCCGACCAGCGTGCCGACGACGGCGATGCCGACGTCGGCCAGCAGCAGCATCCCGGCCAGCTCCGGCAGCCCGCCCCACGGCGACGGCTCGAGCAGCAGGATCACGAACGCCGGCACCGCGAACAGCTCGAGCACGACGAGGAAGCAGAACAGCACCGTGGCCTTGGCGAGGAACAGCGCCGTGCGGTCGACGGGGGCGAGCAGGAACGCGTCGAACCCGCCCTGCTCGCGCTCGGCCACGAACAGCCGGTTGATGGCCAGCACGGCGGCGAACAGCAGCGTCACCCACAGCACGCCGGCGGCGAGGTCGCCCTCCAGCGACCGCGCGTCGAGCCCGAAGTGGAACAGCACGAAGGTCGAGATCGAGAACAGCAGCATCGCCGGGAGCGACTCGCGCGTGCGCAGCTCCATCCGCAGGTCCTTGCGGATCAGCGCGCCGACGACCGCGAGCGTCGGCGTCACGCGTACAGCCCCCGCACCGTCGCCACGTCGACCTCGCGCGCGGGGGCGAACAGCGCCTGGCGCCCGCCGCGCAGGCCGAGCACGAGGTCCGCCTCGGCGAGCCCGTGCTCGACGTCGTGTGAGATCAGCACGCGCGCCGCGCCGCTGCTCGCGCCGATCAGCGGCTCCACCGCGCCGGCGGCGCCGGGGTCCAGGTTGGCGAGCGGCTCGTCGAGCAGCAGCAGCTCGGGCTCGTGCAGGACGGCGCGGCAGATCGCGACGCGCTGGGCCATGCCGCGCGACAGCGTCCCGATCGGCTCGTCCGCCCGCCGCGCCATGCCGACCGCGTCGAGCAGCGCCTCGATCCGCGGCGGCGCCACGCCGTGCAGCCGGGCGTGGAAGCGCAGGTTCTCCCGCGCGGTCAGGTCCCGGTAGAGCAGCGGGTCGTGCGCCAGCAGCCCGACGCGGCCGCGCACCGCCCAGCCGTCCTTGGGCACCTCGCGCCCCAGCACCCGCGCCGTGCCCGCGTGCGGGGAGAGGAGCGTCGCCAGGATCCGCAGCAGCGTCGTCTTGCCGGCTCCGTTGGAGCCGAACACGGCGAGCGTCGATCCGCGCGGCAGGGAGAGCGTCACGCCGGCCAGCGCCACGCGCTCGCCGTACGCGCGGGAGAGTCCGTCGAGTTCGAGGGCCGGCTCTTCAGCTCGGGGCATGGTGCGACGAGTCGCCGCGCAGCGTGCGCACCACGTGCTCCAGCGTCGGCGCGAGCACGCCGAAGACCTCCTGGATCGCCCTCGGCGACCCCGGCAGGTTCACGATCAGCGTCTGGCCGGCGATCCCGGAGATGCCCCGGGAGATGATCCCCATCGGCGTGTGCTTGGCGGCCTCCCAGCGCAGCGCCTCGGCGAAGCCCGGCGCCTCGCGGTCGATCACCGCGCGCGTCGCCTCTGGCGTGATGTCGTCCGGCGTCAGGCCGGTGCCGCCCGTGGTGAACACGAGGTCGCAGCCCCAGTCCACGAGGTGGTTGAGCCGGTCCTCGATCAGGCCGAAGTCGTCAGGGACGACCTCCATGGCGATGACCTCGCAGCCGGCGCCCTCGGCGGCGGCGGCGAGCACGGGGCCCGAGATGTCCTCCCGCTCGCGGCGGGAGACCGACGTCGAGACGGTGAGGATCCCGGCGCGGATCGCTCAGACCCCCGCGGGGGCGTGCGACCGCTGGGCGGCGGCGATGATGGCGCGCACGCCGTCCTCGTCGCCCTGCCGGAGCAGCTCGACCGGGTCGGGATCGCCGTTGACGATCCCCTCGAAGAACTCCTTGCGGTCCTGGTAGGTGGGCAGCGTGCCCTTGGCCCAGCCGCGCGCGTCGTTGAGCAGCACCGCGAGCCGCGCGTAGGGCTCGCCGTACTCGTCGGCGACCTGGCGCTTGATCCGCTTGGCCAGCGCCGGCGAGGCGCCCGCGGTGGAGATCGCGATCGCCAGCGGGCCGGTGCGCACGATGGCGGGAAGGATGAAGTTGCACAGCGGCGGGACGTCGACGATGTTCACGAGCATCGCGCGGCGCTCGGCGTCGTTGTAGACCGCGATGTTCACGTCGGTGTCGTTCGTCGCGGCGATGGCGATGAACGTGCGCTCGAGGTCCTCGGTGCGGTACTCGCGCCGGATCCACTCGATCGAGCCCTCGGCGGCGAGCTCCTGCAGCGGCTCGATCGCGTCCGGCGCGATCAGGACCACCTTGCCGTCGCAGGCCAGCAGGCCCTCGACCTTCTCGAGCCCGATGTCGCCGCCGCCCGACGACGACGCAGCGCCGCCCCGTGAGCTTCAGGCACGCGATGTAGAACGGCGTCTCGAGCATGCCCTGCACGCAGGTCTGGTCGCAGATCCCCTTGCGGAACTGGCAGACGCATTCCTTACCGGCGTAGGCCTGGGCGGGCACGCCTCCCAGGGTAGTGGGCCGGATGCGGCGCTCAGCCGTACATCACACATGCCGCCCGAGGGGTACTTCACCGACGAGTCGCTGCTGCGCCAGGTAGTGGGCGACCGCGTGACCGGCCTCTCCGGCCCGCGAGCCCTGCTCGTGATGGCCGCGCACCCGGTCGCGTTCGCCGGCTTCTTCGCGCACACCGGCGCGCTCGACGACCCGTACGCCCGGCTGGAGCGCACAGCCAACGTGATGAACGCGATCGCGTTCGGCACCCGCGCCCGCGCCGACCGCGTCACGAAGCACGTGCGCGCGATGCACCGGCAGGTCCGGGGGACGCTCTCGGAGCCGGCCGGGCCGTTCCCCGCCGGCACGCCGTACCGGGCCGACGACCCCGAGCACCTGCTGTGGATACTCGGCGCGCTCGCCGAGTCGGCGATGCTCGTCTACCGCAAGTACGTCCGCTCGCTCACCCGCGACGAGGAGCAGGCGCTGTGGCGCGACTACCGCGTCGTCGGCCGCCTGTTCGGGCTGCGCGAGCGCGACATGCCCGAGGACATCGACGGCTTCGAGGCCTACATGGCCGAGCGCTACGCGAGCCCGGAGCTGGTCGTGACCCAGGAGGCGCGCGACCTGGCCGTGGACATCGTCCTGCGCCCGCCGGTGCCGCTGCACCTCAAGCCGGTGCTCGAGCTGGTCAACCAGGTCACGGTCGGGCTGCTGCCACCCGAGGTGCGCCGGCAGTACGGGTTCACGTGGGACCCCGTGCGCGCCGTCGCCCTGCACGGCGGCGCGGAGTACCTCAAGCGCGTCGTGGTGCCGGTGCTGCCCGAGCGGATGAGGATGCTCCCGCTCGCCCGCGCCGCGTAAAGCTCGCTTGACATTCTGCCGTTGCGATGTAAAGGTTACTTTACATCGCACTCGGGAGGTGCCCCATGAGGAAGTTCCTCGTCCTGCTCTTCACGCTGCTCGTCGCGGCGCCCGCCCACGCGGGCGAGATCGACCGCCGCGCACGGGAGGTCGTCGCCGCCGGCGCGCCCGGCGCGCTGGCCCTCGGCGCCGACGGCCGCCAGGTCGCCGCCGGCCGCGCCCGGCCCGGTCACCGCTTCCGCACCGGCAGCGTCACCAAGACGTTCGTCTCCACGGTCGTGCTGCAGCTCGCCGACGAGGGGCGGCTGTCGCTCGACGACGCCGTCGCGCGTCATCTGCCCGGGCTCGTGCCGGGCGGCGAGCGGATCACGCTCCGGCAGCTGCTCAGCCACACCAGCGGGCTCGCCGAGTACGGCTCGCAGCCCGAGATCCTCGACTCGCTCGGGGACCCGTCGTTCACCTGGAGCGGGCGGGCGCTGGCCGAGCTGGCGGCCGAAGCTTCCGCCCGCCGGCCCCGGCTTCCACTACGCGAACACCAACTACGTACTGCTCGGGCTGACGGTCGAGGCCGTGACCGGCCGGCGGCTCCCGGTCGTGCTCCGTCACCGGATCCTGCGCCCGCTGAAGCTGCGCGCGACGAGCTTCGACACGAGCCCCGGGATCGAGGGCCCGCACCTGCACGGCCACGTGGTCGTCGACGGGAAGCCGGAGGACACGGAGGCCATCAGCCCCTCGTACGCCTGGGCGGCCGGCGACATCGTGTCGACGGCGCGCGACCTCGCGACGTTCTACCGGGCGCTGCTGCGCGGGAGGCTGACGAGCCGCGCGGCGCTGCGCGAGATGCGCACGCCGGTCACCGGCGTCTACGGGCTCGGGCTGTTCCGGGTGAAGACGCGGTGCGGCGTGGCCTACGGGCATGACGGCGAGCTGCTCGGCACGACGACGCTCGCGCTGGCGAGCCGCGACGGCCGGCGCGCGGCGGTGGCCGCGGCCGGCGTCCAGGGCGCCGATCTGGTCGGCCTCGCCGAGGCGGCCTACTGCCGCTGAAGCGGCTCGCGCGTGAGCTCGCCGTCCACGCGGCGCCAGATGCCGAGCGGGTTGTCCGCGCGCAGCTCCGCGGGCAGCAGCGCCTCGGGCGCGTTCTGGAACGCGACGGGACGCAGCCAGCGGCGGATCGCCGTCATCCCGACCGACGTGTGCGCGGGAGCGCTGGTCGCCGGGAACGGCCCGCCGTGGTGCATGCCGTAGGTCACGGCGACGCCGGTCGGGAAGCCGTCGAAGATGACCCGGCCGGCGCGCGCGGCCAGCGTGCCGACGATCTCCGTCACGTCCTCGCCCTCCTCGGCGTGGAGCGAGCCGGTGAGCTGCCCGTCCAGCCGCTCCAGCGCCGTGATCAGTTCGGCGTCCTGCCCGTAGGTGAGGAACAGGACCACCGGGCCGAAGTGCTCCTCGAGCAGCTCCGGCTTGTCCGCGATGTCGGCGGCCGAGGCGCGGTACGCCGTCGGCTGATGGCGAAAGCCCGGGCCGTCGGCCTCGCCGTCGTTGAGCCGCTCGGCGGGCAGGTCCGATACCGCCGCGCGCAGCGCGTCGCGCAGGCGCTCGTTGAGCAGCACCTTGGGCTCCGACTCGCCGAGCCGCCGCGCGACGTCGGCCGCGAAGGCCTCGCCCGCCTCGCCCTCGGGGACGAACACGACGCCGGGCTTCGTGCACAGCTGGCCGCCGACGGTGGCCACCGACGCGGTGAGGCCCTCCGCGATCGCGTCCGCCCTGGCCTCGAACGCCTCTTCGGTGACCACGAGCGGGTTGATCGAGCCCATCTCCGCGTACACGGGGATCGGCATGGGGCGGGCGGCGGCGCGGTCGGCGATCGCGCGGCCCGCGGTGTA
Organism: uncultured Solirubrobacteraceae bacterium; assembly: GCA_963723395.1. Classification (GTDB taxonomy): domain Bacteria; phylum Actinomycetota; class Thermoleophilia; order Solirubrobacterales; family Solirubrobacteraceae; genus DATFQI01. Next base: position 399,072 of record CAVRQL010000025.1, read on the forward strand.
GGAGCCGGTGAAGCCGACGGCGGCGATCGCGGGTGCGTCGACGAGCGCCTCCGCGATCTCCAGCGACGCGGCGGGGAGGTGGGCGAAGGTCCCCTCCGGCAACCCGGCGTCGGCCACCGCGGCCGACAGCTCGCGGGCGACGAGCGCGCTGGTGCCTGGGTGCGAGGGGTGGCCCTTGACGATCACCGGCACGCCGGCGGCGAGCGCCGAGGCGGTGTCGCCGCCCGCGGTGGAGAAGGCGAGCGGGAAGTTGGAGGCGCCGAACACGGCCACGGGGCCGATCGGCGCGAGCATGCGCCGCACGTCGGGCTGCGGGATGGGCTTGGCGTCGGGGTCGGGCGTGTCGATGATCGCCTCGACGTAGTCGCCGTCGTCGAGCACGTCGGCGAACGCCTCCAGCTGGCCGGCGGTGCGCTCCAGCTCGCCGCGCAGGCGCGGGCTCTCGGGGAGGCCGGTCTCGGCCTCGCAGGTGGCGATGATCTCGTCGCCGGCGCCGCGCAGCCGTGCCGCCGCGCCGCGCAGCAGGGCGGCGCGCGCATCGCGGTCGGCCATCCCGCCCGCCGTGTGCACGGTCGCCGCGGCGGCGACCGCGGCCTGCACGTCTTCGAGCGTGGCCTCCTCGTAGGCGGGCCCGGTCTCACCGGTTCGGGGGTCGACGGAGTTGAAGGTCGTGGACATCAGGTGTACCTTACTGGTCCGGTGAGCGAACCAGTTGTCACGTCGATCAGTCCGGCCATCGAGCCACTCCGCGGGTTGCAGCGCTACGAGCGCGTCGCCGAGCGGCTCGCCGCCGACATCCGCTCCGGCGCGTTCGCGCCCGGCGAGCGGCTTCCGTCCGAGCGCGAGCTGGCGCGGCGCCTCGAGGTCGGGCGCGCCTCGGTGCGCGAGGCGATCGCCGCGCTGCAGGTGCAGGGCGTGATCGAGACCCGGCCCGGCTCCGGCTCGTTCGTGGCGCCGGACGCCGCCGAGCGCCTCCCGGCCTCGCAGCTGCCTCACGACGCCAGCCCGAGCGACCTGCTCGAGGCGCGCGCCCTGCTCGAGCCCGCCGTCGCACGACTGGCTGCCGAGCGCGGGCGCCCCGACGCCACCGTCGAGCGCCTGCTCGACGAGATGGAGCGCGCCTCCGACGCCGTCAGATCCGGCCGCGCGTACGGGCTGGAACGAGTCCGACCGGCTGTTCCACCGCCAGATCGCGGCGATGACCGGCAACCCGGTGCTGGCCGGCATCGCCGACCACGTGGCCTCGCTGATGGACCAGCCGCTGTGGCAGCGCCTGCGCGACGACTCGATCGCCACGCCCGGCCACACGAGCCTGCACCTGGCCGAGCACCGGATGATCTACGAGGCGATCGCCGAGGGCGACCCCGACGCCGCCGAGCTGTTCGCCCTCCAGCACGTCAAGCGCGTGCGCCGCTACATGACCCTCGACTGACCGACTGACGGAGACCGCATGCGCTTCCCCGGCATCATCCCCGCCGTGACCACCCCGTTCGACGCGCAGGGCGGCGTCGACGCCTCCGCGCTGGCGGGCAACGTCCGCGCGCTGCTCGACGCCGGCGTCCACGGCATCGTCGGCAACGGCACGATGGGCGAGGCCGGCAGCCTGACCGCGTCCGAGCGCCGGCTGGTGCTCGAGACGATCGCCGAGACGGTCGACGGCGCGGTTCCGGTGATCGCCGGCGCGTCGTCGGGCACCGCCGCGGCGTCGATCGCCTACGCCCGCGACGCCGCCGCCGCGGGGGCGACCGCGGTCATGTGCCTCCCGACGCTCGGCTACCGCGCCGACCAGGCGGAGCTCGAGGTCTTCTACGAGGCGGTCGCCTCGGCCGGGCTGCCGGTGATGCTCTACAACAACCCCGAGGCGAGCGGCGTCGACCTGCTGGCGCCCGCGATCGTCGCGATCGCCGACCGCGTCGACGGGATCGTGGCGGTCAAGGAGTGCTCCGGCGACGTCCGCCGCATCCCGGCGCTGATGGCCGCCGCTCCGCAGCTGGAGATCCTCGTCGGGGGCGACGACTGGGCGCTCGAGGGGTTCGCCGCGGGCGCCACCGGCTGGGTGTCCGGCGTGGCCGACGTCGCGCCGCGCGAGTGCGTCGCGCTGTACGAGCACTGCCGCGCCGGCGAGCTGGACGCGGCGCGCGAGATCTACCTGCGGCTGCTCCCGCTGGCGCGCTTCGACATGACGCCCAAGCTGGTCCAGTACTTCAAGGCCGCCCAGGACGAGGTCGGGCTGGCCGGCGGGCCCTGCCGCGAGCCCCGGCTCCCGCTCACCGCGCCCGAGCGCGAGGCGCTGTCGGAGGCGTTGAGCGTGCTGCAGGGCGTCCCTGCGTGAGAGCTGCCCGCTACCTGGCGGCGGTCGACTCCCACACGGAGGGGATGCCGACGCGCGTCGTCACGGGCGGCGTCGGCACGATCCCGGGCGCCACGATGCTGGAGCGCAAGCTCCACTTCGAGGCCGAGATGGACGACCTGCGGCTGCTGCTGATGCGCGAGCCGCGCGGCCACTCGGCGATGTCCGGAGCGATCCTGCAGCCGCCGACCCGCGACGACGCGGACTGGGGCGTGCTGTTCATCGAGGTGTCCGGGTGCCTGCCGATGTGCGGGCACGGGACGATCGGCGTGGCCACCGTGCTGGTCGAGACCGGGATGGTCCCGGTGACCGAGCCGGAGACCGTCGTTCGGCTGGACACGCCGGCGGGGCTCGTGGTCGTCCGGGTGGCGGTCGAGGGCGGCCGCGCGCGGTCGGTGACGCTGCGCAACGTGCCGTCGTTCCTGCTGGCGCGCGACCGCGAGGTGGACGGGCTGGCCTACGACATGGCCTACGGCGGCAACTTCTACGCGCTGATCGAGGCGGGCGCGGCCGGCATGGCCGTGGACCCCGAGCGGTCGGACGAGCTGATCGCGCGCGGGCTGGAGCTGATGGCCGCGATCAACCGCGCCGACATGCCGGTCCACCCCGAGGACGCGCGGATCGCGGGCTGCCGGCACGTCGTCTTCTACGAGGACGGGCCCGGCGGCGCCCGCAACGCGACCGCCATCGAGCCCGGCTGGCTGGACCGCTCCCCGTGCGGCACGGGCACCTCGGCGCGGATGGCGGCGCTGCACGCGCGCGGCGCGCTCGCGCTCGGCGAGGACTTCGTCAACGAGTCGGTGATCGGCACGCGCTTCACCGGCCGCCTGGTCGAGGAGACGACCGTCGGCGGCCTGCCGGCGGTCGTGCCCGAGGTGACCGGGCGGGCGTGGATCACCGGGATGGGGCAGTACCTGCTCGACGCCGAGGACCCGTTCCCGGCGGGCTTCGCCCTATGACGGCCGACATCGTGGTGGTCGGCGGCGGCATCGTCGGCGCCTGCGCCGCGCTGGAGCTCGCGCGCGGGGGCGCGCAGGTCGAGGTCCTCGAGCGCGGCGGCGGGTGGGGCGAGGGCTGCTCGTGGGGGAACGCCGGGCTGCTCGTGCCCAGCCACGCGCGGCCGATCGCGGCGCCGGAGGCGCTGCGCGCCGGGCTGGGGTGGATGGTGAAGCCGGACTCGCCGTTCGGCCTGAAGCTCAAGCCTTCGCTGGCCCCGTGGCTGGTCCGCTACCTCCGTGCCTCGACGGCCGGGCGGGCGGATGCGGGCGAGACTTTGCAGCGCGAGCTGTGCGTCGAGAGCCTGGGCGTCTTCCGGGAGCTGGCGGCCGAGGGGATCGACGGTGGCTTCGAGGAGACGGGGTGCCTGACGGTGCACACCTCGGACGACGACGCCGCCGCGGTGGAGGCGACGTCCGAGACCGGCCGGGCGCTCGGCGCCCAGCTGCTGACCGGCGACGAGGCGCGCACGCTGGAGCCGTCGCTGACCGGAGCGGTGCGCGCCGGCGTGCTGTTCCCCGGCGAGGCGCGCTGCGATCCCGTGAAGCTGGCGGCCGCGGTCGGCGCGGCCGCGGTGCAGCACGGCGTGCGGCTGCGCACCGGCGTGGAGGCGTACGGGCTCGGCTCCGGCGGCGTCGAGACGACCCGCGGGCCCGTGCGGGCCGGGCAGGTCGTGGTGGCGGCCGGGGCGTGGTCGGGCCGGCTGGCGCGGACGGCCGGCGTGCGCCTGCCGCTGCAGGGCGGGAAGGGCTACGCCGCGGAGTGGGCGCCCGAGGAGGCGCCGGTGCGGATGCCGCTGTACCTGCACGACCACCGCGTGGTCGCCAACCCGATGGGCGGCGAGCGCACGCGCATGACGGGCGGGCTGCTGCTCGACGGGCTCGACGAGTCCTTCGACGGCCGCCGGCTGCGGGCGATCGCCGCGGCGGCCGAGGAGGTCCTCGGCGTGACCGCGCGCCCGCGGCTGACGTGGCGCGGGCTGCGCCCGTGTACGCCGGACGGCCTGCCCGTGATCGGCGCGCACCGCCGCGCCCCCGGCACGATCTTCGCGACGGGTCACGGCATGCTCGGCGTCACGCTCGGGCCGCTGACGGGGCGGCTCGTCGCCTCGATCGCCGCCGGGGCGCCGGCCCACCCGGCGCTCGACCGGCTCTCGCCCGAGCGCTTCTAGCCGGCGCCCGCCGCGTCGGCGGCGCGGCGGTACGTGTCGTCCTCGCGGCGGATGAGGTCCGGGTTCGTGCCGAGCTCGTGCGTCAGCTCCAGCGTGAGCAGCTGCAGGGCGATCGCGCCGGCCAGCAGCGCCTCGGCCGCGTTGGACGGGGCGTCCTGGGGGCGGAGCTCCACCAGCGGCATGCCGAGCACCGACGTGGCGGCGACCACGTTCTGGGCGCGCTCGTCGCGCTCCGCTGCATTCGAGGGATCGAAGCGCAGCAGCACGACGCCGGTCGACGCGTCAGCCGCGGGGAGATGGCCGTGGAGCGACTTCTCGATGCCGAGCGGGGTGGTCGGGACGTGGGTGCCCTCCTCGATCTTCAGCGCCAGCTCGCTCGCCGTGATCTCGTCGACCCCGGACCCGATCGCCAGCATGCGTGTCGCGCCGGCGAGGCGCCGTGCGTCCTCGCGCCGCTGGTCCCACGCGCCGAGCTCCGCGGCGATCACGCGCTCCGCGTCATCGACGGTCAGCGCCGCGGCCGCCAGCGCCGTCGTGAGCAAGGGCGACAGGTAGCCGACCGTGTGGCACCAGGACTCGTCGCGCAGGGGCGTCGCGATCGTCTCGAGCCCCTCCGGCGCCGCGTCCGGGCAGGCGGTGAGCAGCGCGGTGGTGGCGCCGCGCTCCGCCGCGCCGGCCGCCGCGGCCAGCGTCGCCGCCGTCCCGGCCTCGTGGGACACCGCGACGACCAGGCCCTCGCCGGGCGGGTCGAGCGACGCCTCGAACGCGTCGCGGGCCGACCGCGCCGGCGATCGCCGCCGAGGCGCGCGACGCGTGCTCGCTGGTCCCGCAGCCCGTGAACAGCACCGGGCCGCCGGCGGCGAGCAGCTCGCCCAGCCGGCCGGCGCTCTCGATCTCGCGCGGCAGCCCGGGCTCCGCCCGGATCATGTCCTCCATCACCCACGGTGGCCCTTCGCGCAGCTCAGGCTCGCTCATGGGGCAGGTATACACGTAGGGTGCGCATGTGAGACGCGGCCTGCTCCTCGCGCTGGTGCTCCTGATCGCGGCTCCGGCGGCCGACGCGGCCGAGCGCCCGCAGCTCCATCGCTGCCGCGACGCCCCGGCCGAGGCGCGCTGCGGCTCCGTGCGCGTGCCGCTCGACCGGCTCGCTCCGGCGGGCGAGCGGATCCGGATCCACTTCGAGCTCTACCGGCGCCGCGACCGCGACCGGCCCGCGCTCGGGACGCTCGTCGACGTCGAGGGTGGTCCGGGCTACTCGACGACCGACAGCCGCGACTACTACCTCGCGCTCGCCGGGCCGCTGCGCGCGCGGCGCGACCTGCTGCTCGTCGACGCCCGCGGTACGGGCCGGTCGGCGGCGCTCGACTGCAAGGCCCTGCGGCGCACCGTCGACGACTACATCCGCCGAGCGGGGCGCTGCGCCGCGCAGCTGGGTCCGCGGGTCGACCGGTTCACGACGCGCGCGTCGGTCGACGACCTCGCCGACGTCCTCGACGCGCTGCGGATCCGGCGCGTCGACATGTACGGCGACTCGTACGGCTCGTACTTCGCGCAGGCCTTCGCCGTGAACCACCCGGACCGACTCCGCTCGCTCGTCCTCGACGCGACCTATCCACTGCCGGGCACCGATCCCGCCTACGGGGACCTGGCCGAGGCCACGTGGCGGGCGTACTCGCTCGTGTGCGCGCGGAGGCCGAGCTGCGCGGACCGCGGCGAAGAGCCGCGCGCCGCGCTGGAGCGGTTCGTCGAGCGGATCCGCGCGCGGCCCGTGCGCGGGATCGGCACGGACGCGGAGGGGAAGCGGATCCGGGTGCGCGTCGACGTCGACGCGCTGCTCACGATCGCCCAGTCCGGCTACGCCAACGTGACCGTCTACCGCGACCTGCTGGGCGCGATCCGCGCCTTCGAGGCGGGCGACCGCGCGCCGATGCTGCGCCTGGTCGCCGAGACGACGCTGGTGCCCGAGGCGTCGCCGGTGCGGTCGTTCTCCGAGGGGCTGTACCTCGCGATCACCTGCCACGACTACCCGCAGATGTGGGACCCGGCGGCGCCCCTGGCGGTGCGGCGGCAGCAGCTGGCGGCCTACCAGGCCGGGCTCCCGCCCGAGCGCTACGCGCCGTTCAGCGGCGCCGAGTGGACCTCCCTCCCGTACGAGGGCGCCACCGCGTGCCTGCGCTGGCCGGGGCCGCTGCGCCCCGAGCCGCCGGTCCCGCCCGACGCGCCGTACCCGGACGTCCCGACGCTGGTGCTCAACGGCGACCTCGACAACATCACCTCGTCTGCGGGGGCGCAGGTCGTCGCCCAGCGGTTCCCGCGCTCGACGTTCGTGGAGACCCAGAACTCGATCCACGTGTCGGCGCTCGGCGACCGCGACGGATGCGCGGCGCCGCTGGTGCGGCGCTTCGTCCGCCGGCTGAGCGCGGGCGACACGAGCTGCGCGAGCCGTGTGGCGGAGGTCCGAGTGGTCGAGACGTTCCCGCGCCGTGCGGCGGCGGCTGCCGGCGCGGAGCCGCGGACGGGCGACCGCAGCACGGTCCGGGCGCGGCGCGCCGCCGCGGTGGCGGCGGCCACGGTGGCCGATGCGATCCAGCGCTGGACGCTCAACTACGGCGGCACGAGCCGCGGCCTGCGCGGCGGGCGCTGGTCCTGGAGCGGCGATCGCTTCGTCCGCTTCCGGTTGCGGAAGGCGCGCTTCGCCCGCGACGTCCCCGTCTCGGGGCGCGCGACCTGGAGCCTGGACTCCGGCGCCGTCCGTGCCGATCTCCGGCTGCCCGGGCGCGGCCGGGTGCGCGTCCGCTGGAGCATGCACCGGCAGCTGGCCGTCGCGACGCTGTCCGGCCGGGTCGACGGCCGCCGGCTGCGCGCGACGATGCTCGCGCCCTAGCGGCGCAGGACGCCGCGCGCCATGCGGGCGGCGGCGAGCACCAGCGGCGCCGCCTCGCGGCGCAGCACCGCGAAGCGCTCGTGCTCGCGCCCGTGGGCCAGCCGGGTGGCGGCGGTTCGCGCCCGAACGAGCGCCGGGTCGTACGGCAGGCGGCGGGCTCCAGCCATCGGGGCCGGCCGCGAGGCGACCTGCCGCGTCGCCACGTGGCGGGCGAGCCGCAGCGCCGGGCCCGGGCGCGACGACGCCGTGCTCGTTGACCCACGACAGCTCGGCGCCGAGCGTGCGCGCCACGCGCTCCCCCTTCGGCCGGTCGCCCGCCCACACGCTCACGGTCGTGCCGCGGGCGCGCCGGTCGGCGGCGTCGCGCGGGGCGTCGCGGACCAGCGCGATCGCCTCGGCCTCCCGCGCCGCCTCGACGACGGAGAGCACCGGCCCGGGCGCCGGCTCGCGCAGGATCCGGGCGTCCGGCGGCACGCGCCGCAGCACCGCGGGCGCGTAGAACGCCCCGCTCAGCCCGGGCACCGACACCGGGCCGCCGCACACCAGCTCCGCGCCGCCGGCCACGGCCTCGGCGACCAGCTCCTCGACCAGCGGCAGGTCCGCGGGAGAGGCGAGCGGGCCGATCTCGGACGACTCGAGTGCAGGGTCGCCGACGTGCAGGCGCTCCGCGCGCTCGCGCAGCAGCCGCACCAGCGGCTCGGCGACCGAGGGCACGCAGACGAGCCGCCCGACCGCGGTGGGATGGCGCCCGCCGGCGGCGAACGCGGCCCACAGCGCGGCAGCGGCGACCTGCTCGACCGGCGCGCCGTCGAGCACGAGCATCGCGCCCTTCGCGGGCGGCGCGGCGACGGAGACGACGCGCGAGCAGACGTCAGCCAGCGCGCCGGCGGCCTCCTCGCCCGGCGCCAGCGCGAGCAGCTCCTCGGGGATGCCGGCGCGCAGGAACGCCAAGCGCAGGCGCTGGCCGGCGAGCGGCGCGGCGGGGACGAGCACGACGCCGTTGCCCGCCAGCAGCGCGGCGCCGACCTCCAGGGCGGGCTCCGTCCAGGGAGAGCCAGAGCCGCCCAGCACGCCGATCACCCCGCGCGGAGCCTGCACGCGCCGCGCGCGTCGCCCTCCGCGCACGAGCGTGGGGCGGCCGAGCCGGCGGTCGGCGAGGGCTTTCGGCCCGTCGTCGGCGAGCGCGCTGAGCCCGGTGACCGAGGGCAGGATCTCGCCCAGCACCGCCTCGGTGCGCGGCCGTCCCGTCTCCTGCGCGATCAGCAGCGCGAGCTCGTCCAGATCGTCGAGCACCAGCCGCGCCGCGCGCCGCACGTACCGCGCCCGGGCGGGAGCAGGCACCGCGGCCCAGAGCGGTTGCGCCTCCGCGGCACGGGCCGCGAGCTCGCGCACGCGATCAGCGGTGGCCGCCTCCACCACCCCCAGCGGCTGGCCGGTGGCCGGCGAGCGCGACTCGAGCGTCCTCCCGGGCATCGCCCGGGACGGTAACTCAGGCGGCCCGGCGCCGCCGCGCGCGTTCGGTCAGCACGCGGCCCAGAACCGGAGCGAGCCCCCGCGCCAGCCGCTCGTCGACGACCAGCACGTCGGGCGCGTCCTCCCCGACGTCGATCGCTCCGAGGCCGACCAGCGTCTCCTGGCCGTCCAGCGGGGCGAACGCGCACAGGACGTGGCGCCGGTACGGGTCGAAGGAGAGGAGGCGCTGCACGTCGAGGTCGGTGGCGTCGACGTCGCGGCGGCTCCAGCAGGGCCTGCACGGCCGCACGGTCGGAGGGTCCGGCCATGCGCAGGCGCACGGGCGGGCCGCCGGGGACCGGGAACGTGCGCCTCAGTGGGGAGGTGTCGGAGGGCGCCATGGTCTGTGAAGAACACCAGTCTGCGCTCGAATGGCTCCTCAAGTGTGATGACGATCACTCGCCGTTGCAGGCGCCGGCACCGTGTCGGGCGGGCTCTCACGCCGTAACGGCATGGGCACGTGCGGGAGGGGGTTGCTTTCCTCGGTTCGGGGCCTCAGGCGCACCTTTCGAGGAACGCTGCGACGCGGCCGCTCAGCGCTCCGCGAAACGTTCGCTCCGGCGCACGTTTCGAGGAACGGGACGCCAAACCCCCTCCCCTCGGTGCAATGCCGTTGCGGCGCAACGTACCGCCGCCCAACCTCACCAGCGCCTGCTTAGGAGCGCCCGCGGGCGCGGCGGATCTCCTCGAGCCGGTCGCGGAGCCGCGGCTCCATGTCGCCCGGGTCGTAGAAGCGCGAGTTCTCGAGCCCCTCGGGCAGGTGCTCCTGGTCGTTGACGCCGCCCGGAGCCGAGTGGGGGTAGTCGTAGCCGATCCCGCGGCCGAGCTTGCGTGCCGCCGGGTAGGCCGCCGAGCGCAGCGGCCCCGGCGGGAGGGCGGCGCCGCGGACCTGGATGTGCTCCCGGGCCGCCCCGAGCGCTCGGCCGGCGGCGTTGGACTTGGGAGCCAGCGAGAGGTAGATGGCGCACTGGGCCAGCGCGTACGTGCACTCGGGCAGCCCGACGTGCTCGACCGCGGCTGCCGTGTCGACCGCCACCGACAGCGCCCGCGGGTCGGCGTTGCCGATGTCCTCGGAGGCCAGGATGACCATGCGGCGGACGATGAAGCGCGGGTCCTCGCCGCCCTCGAGCATCGCGGCCAGGTAGTACAGCGACGCGTCCGGGTCCGAGCCGCGCGTCGACTTGATCCAGGCGGAGATGTAGTCGTAGTGCTGGTCGCCGCCCTTGTCGTAGAGGACGGCCTTCTGCTGCATGGCGTCCTCGGCGTCCTCCAGCGAGACCGCGCCCTCGCGCCGCAGCCGCGCGGTCGAGCAGGCGAGCTCCAGCGCGTTGAGCGCCGAGCGGGCGTCGCCGCCGGAGCGCGCGGAGAGGAACTCGAGCACCTCGTGCGGGCACGTCGACGCCCTCGCACTCGCCGAGGTCGATCGCGCGCTGCAGCAGCCCGCGGACCTGCTCGGCGGTCAGCGAGCGCAGCTCGTAGACCTGCGAGCGGGAGAGGAGCGCGTTGTTGACCTCGAAGTAGGGGTTCTCGGTGGTGGCGCCGATCAGCGTCACCAGCCCCTCCTCGACCGCGGGCAGCAGCGCGTCCTGCTGGGCCTTGTTGAAGCGGTGGATCTCGTCGAGGAAGAAGATCGTCGAGCGGCCGGCCTCGCGGCGGCGGCGGGCGCGCTCGATCACGTCGCGCACCTCGGCGCGGCCGGCGTTGACCGCCGAGAGCTCCTCGAAGGCGGCCTCGGCGTGCTCGGCGGCGAGCCGGGCGAGCGTGGTCTTGCCGGTGCCGGGCGGGCCGAACAGGACCATCGAGTGCGCGCGCCCCGACTCCAGCGCGGCGCGCAGCGCCGAGCCCTCGCCGAGCAGGTGCTCCTGGCCGACGAAGTCCTCCAGCGTGCGCGGGCGCATGCGCGCGGCGAGCGGTCCGTCGGAGGGCGCGTCGGACGGACGGGTCTCCTCGGGCGGCTCCTCCGGCGCATCGAACAGGCGCTCCACGGAAGGAAGTATGGTCGGCCGCCGTGCGGGTGCCGCTGAAGACCGTCCTGCGCGAGTGGGGGCGGATCGGCACGATCGGGTTCGGCGGCCCTCCCGCGCACATCGCATTGCTGCGCGAGCTGATGATCGACCGGCGCGGCTGGATGACCGCGCGCGAGTTCGAGGACGCCAACGCGACGTGCCAGCTGCTGCCCGGCCCGGCCTCGACGCAGATGAGCATCTACTGCGCGTGGAGCGTCCGCGGCACCCTGGGCGCGCTGGCCGGCGGGCTCGCGTTCATCCTGCCGGGGCTCGTCATCACGCTCGCGATCGCGGCGATCGCGCTGCAGGACGACCCGCCCGCGTGGGTGAGCGGCATCGGGCAGGGAGCGGCGGCGGCCGTGGTGGCGGTGGTGGCGCAGGCCGCGCTGCAGCTCGGCGCGGCGAGCCTGCGCGAGCGCGAGCGGTGCGTCGCGAGCCCGGGCGCTCGCCTACGCGGCGGCCGCGTGCGCGGCGACCGTGACGGCCGGGCCCTACGTGCTGGCCGTGCTGCTCGCGTGCGGGCTGATCGAGCTCCTGTGGCGCCGCCACGGCGCGACGCTGGCGCTCCTCGTCATCACGTGGCCGGAGGTCCCGCCGCTGGCGTGGACGGCCCTGAAGGTCGGCGGCCTCTCGTTCGGCGGCGGCTTCGTGACGATCCCGCTGATGCGCGCGGACGCGCTCGAGCACGGCTGGCTGACCGCCGAGCAGTTCGCCAACGCGATCGCCTACGGGCAGGTCACGCCGGGCCCGGTCACCCACACGGTCGCGCTCGTCGGATGGGGCGCCGCCGGCCCTGCCGGCGCGCTGATCGCCAGCGTGATCGCCTTCGCCCCGAGCTTCCTGTTCGTGCTGCTCGGCGGGCGCCACTTCCGCACGATCCGCGAGCGCCCCGGACCGCGCCGCTTCCTCGACGGCGCCGGCCCCGCTGCCATCGGCGCGATCCTCGGGGCGGCGATCGTGCTCGCACGCGACGTCGACGAGCCCTGGCAGTGGGCGGTGCTCGCCGCGGCGGCCGCGGCGCTCGCGCTGCGGCGCCCGCCGATCCTCGTGCTGCTCGGCGGCGCTACGGCCGGCTTGATCATCGCGCTCTAGAGTCCCCGCGATGGCCGACCTGCAGCAGGAGACCGCCGACGTCCTCTCCAAGCTGATCAGCTTCGACACGGTCAACCCGCCCGGCGACGAGCGCGCGTGCCAGGAGTGGCTGGCCGGCTACCTCACCGAGGCGGGCCTGGAGTGCGAGCTCGTCGGCGCCGAGGAGAACCGGCCGAACCTGATCGCGCGGCTGCCCGGCGAGGCGCCCGGCCCGATCCTCGGCTACCTCTCCCACGTCGACACCGTGCTCGCCGACCCGGAGGACTGGACGCGCGACCCGTGGTCCGGCGACCAGCACGAAGGCTTCGTGTGGGGCCGCGGGGCGATCGACATGAAGTCCCAGACCGCCGCCGAGGCGGTCGCCGCCGCGACGCTGGCGCGCGAGGGCTGGCGGCCCCCGCGGGGCGAGCTGCGCGTGTTCAGCGTCGTCGACGAGGAGACGGGCGGCGAGCTCGGCGCCAAGTGGCTGTGCGAGACCCACCCGGACAAGGCGCGCGCGGACTTCCTGCTCAACGAGGGCGCCGGCACGGTGATCCCGTTCGGCGACCGCCGGCTGTACGGCGTCTGCTGCGCCGAGAAGGGCACGTTCCGCTTCTCCGTCCGCGCCCGCGGGCGCGCCGGGCACGCCTCGGTGCCCGCCACCGCCGACAACGCGCTGCTCAAGCTGGCGCCGGTGCTCGACCGGCTCGGCTCGCGCAAGCCCGCCTACGACGTCACCGACGAGCCGCGGGCGTTCCTGAAGGCGATCGGCGACGACCCAGACGACCCGGAGGGGGCGGTGGCCCGGATCGCGGCCGTCGAGCCCCGCCTAGCCGCGATGTTCGAGCCCACGCTGGGCGTGACCGTCGCGCCGACGATCATCTCCGCGGGCGAGAAGATCAACGTGATCCCCGCCCGCGCCGAGCTCAAGGTCGACTGCCGCGTCCCGCCCGGGATCGGTCTCGAGATCACCAAGGAGCGGATCGGCGAGCTGATCGGCGACGTCGACGGCGTCGAGATCGAGTTCTTCGAGCAGGTCACCGGCAACCGCTCGGCGATCGACACGCCGCTGATGGACGCGATCCGCGAGTGGGTGGGTGACGCCGGCGAGGCCGTTCCGGTGATGCTCCCGGCGTTCACGGACTCGCGCCACTGGCGCGCCGCGTTCCCCGACTGCGTGGCGTACGGGTTCTTCCCGCAGCGCCACCAGAGCCTGTACGACACCTGGCCGCTGATCCACTCCGACGACGAGCGGATCGACGTCCGCGATCTCGGCTTCGCGGCCGGCTTCTTCTACGAGCTACCCAGGAGGCTCCTCGCATGAGTCCGGTCACGGAAGGCAAGCTGCGGCTCGGCGGGATGGCCCTGCGCAACGGGCTGCTCGTCCACGGCCCCACCCATTGGGCGGCCGCGGTGCGCGACAAGCAGGGCGAGATCCAGGTCGCGTCCGGGCGCAAGCCGCGCGTGAACGGCGTCGAGGGCATCCCCGGCGTGCGCGGCGTCGTGCGCCTCGGCGAGGCGTTCGCCGTCATCCCGCTGGTCAAGCGCACGCTGCCCGCCGCCAAGCTCCCGTTCGAGAGCCCGGCCGTGATCGGCGTCGCCGCCGGCGCTTCGATCGCCGGCACGCTCGCGCGCCGCAACCTGCGCGGCGTGTCCGGCGAGGCCGCCGCCGCGATGCTCTCGCTCGTGCCCGCCGCCTTCGCCCTGCGCGGCGGCGAGCTGGCCGAGTACCACGGCGTCGAGCACAAGGCGATCGCCGCCTACGAGGCGCCGGACGAGACCGACGCGTCGGAGACCGCCAAGGAGCACGACCGCTGCGGCTCGCACCTCGTGACGCCGCTGCTCGCCTCCAACGTCGCCGGCACGGTGCTGCTGCGCCGCGCGCTCGAGCGGCCGGGACCGCTGGCCTCCGTCGGCGTCACGGTCGCCTCCACGGCCGCCGCCGTCGAGGTGTTCGCGTGGTGCGAGCGCAACAGCGAGACCCGCACCGCCAAGGCGATCCGCCGCCCCGGCTTCGAGATCCAGCGGCTGCTCGGCACGCGCGAGCCCGACGAGCGCCAGCTCGAGGTCGGCCGCGCCGCTCTCGCCGAGATCCTCCGTGTCGAGCAGCCTGCAGGCTGACGCGATCGTCGTCGGCGGCGGGCTCGCGGGGCTCGTCGCCACCGCCGAGCTGGCCGACGCCGGCCGGCGGGTGATCCTGGTCGAGCAGGAGCCCGAGTCCTGCCTCGGCGGCCAGGCGTGGTGGTCGCTGGGCGGGCTGATGTTCGTCGACAGCCCGGAGCAGCGCCGGATGCGGATCAAGGACTCCTACGAGCTGGCCCTGCAGGACTGGATGGGCACCGCCGCCTTCGACCGCCCGGAGGACGAGTGGCCGCGCCGCTGGGCCGAGGCGTACGTCGGCTTCTGCGCCGGCGAGAAGCGCGCCTGGCTGCACGGCCAGGGCATGCGCTGGCTGCCCAACCCCGGCTGGCCGGAGCGCGGCGGCTACCTGGCCGACGGGCACGGCAACTCCGTCCCGCGCTTCCACATCACCTGGGGCACCGGGCCCGGCGTGGTCGAGCCGTTCGAGCGCCGCGTGCGCGAGGCCGTCCGGCGCGGGCTCGTCGAGCTGCGCTTCCGCCACCGGGTCGACGAGCTGATCGTCGAAGGCGGAGCGGTGACGGGCGTGCGCGGCAAGGTCCTCGCCCCGAGCGCGATCCGGCGCGGGCAGGAGAGCGACCGCGAGGAGGCGGGCGACTTCGAGCTCTCCGCCCAGGCGGTGCTGGTGGCCAGCGGCGGCATCGGCGGCAACCACGAGCTGGTGCGCAAGTACTGGCCCGAGCGGCTGGGCTCGCCGCCCGCGAAGATGCTCTCCGGCGTCCCCGCCCACGTCGACGGGCGGATGCTCGAGATCTCGCGCGCGGCCGGCGCCAACGAGATCAACCGCGACCGCATGTGGCACTACGTCGAGGGGATCCACAACTGGGACCCGATCTGGCCGATGCACGCGATCCGGATCATCCCCGGCCCGTCGTCGCTGTGGTTCGACGCCCGCGGCCGCCGGCTCCCGCAGCCGCTGTTCCCGGGCTTCGACACGCTCGGCACGCTCGCCCACATCCAGCAGACCGGCCACGACTACACGTGGTTCGTGCTGACCCAGAAGATCATCGAGAAGGAGTTCGCGCTCTCCGGCTCCGAGCAGAACCCGGACACCACCGAGCGCAGCAAGCGGATGCTGCTCCGCGAGCGGCTCGGCAGCGGGCCGCCCAGCCCCGTGCAGGCGTTCATGGACCACGGCGAGGACTTCATCGTCGAGCGCACGCTCCCCGAGCTGGTGCGGCGGATGAACGCGCTCACGGGCGAGGACCTGATCGACCTCGCCGACCTCGAGCGGCAGATCGTCGCGCGCGACCGCGAGGTCGCCAACCCGTACGCCAAGGACGCCCAGATCACGGCCATCCACGGCGCGCGCGCCTACTTCGCCGACAAGGTCACGCGCGTCGCGGCGCCGCACCGGATCCTCGACCCGGACGCCGGCCCGCTGGTCGCCGTGCGCCTGTCGATCCTCACGCGCAAGTCGCTCGGCGGTCTCCAGACGGACCTCGACTCCCGCGTGCTCACGCCCGGCGGCGAGCCGCTGCCCGGCCTCTACGCGGCGGGCGAGGTCGCGGGCTTCGGCGGCGGCGGGCTGCACGGCTACCGGTCGCTCGAGGGCACGTTCCTCGGCGGCTGCCTGTTCTCAGGACGGGTCGCCGGCCGCGCCATGAGCACCGCCATCAGCTGATCGACCATCCGTCGAATGGGGTCGTGACCCCACTCCGAAATCGCCCCGCCGGGGCATACTCAGGCTTCGATGAGCTTGCTAGCTGTGCTGCAGCGCGACAACGGCGACGCGGGAAGTGGTGTGATCGGACAGGTGGCTTCAGGCATGACGTGGGCGCAGATCGAGACCTGGATCTTCAACTGGGCGCCGATCCTCTTCATGGGGCTGCTCGTCTTCTTCATCTGGCGCACGACCAAGCTCATGCCCAGGACGAAGCCGACGGAGATCAAGCCGGACTCCGAGTCCTCGGTGCTGTGGAGCGAGGTGGCCGGCGCCGACGAGGCCAAGGCCGAGCTCCAGGAGGTCGTCGACTTCCTCAAGAGCCCCGAGCGCTTCCACGCGCTCGGCGCCAGCGTGCCGAAGGGCATCCTGCTCCACGGCCCGCCCGGCACCGGCAAGACGCTGCTCGCCAAGGCCGTCGCCAAGGAGTCGGGCGCGAAGTTCTACTCCCAGTCGGCCGCCGCCTTCGTGGAGATGTTCGCCGGCCTCGGCGCCGCCCGCATCCGGCGCCTGTTCGCGATGGCCCGCGACAACCGCCCGGCGATCATCTTCATCGACGAGATCGACGCCGTCGGCGGCGAGCGCGGCTCGGACAACAACTCCGAGCGCGAGCAGACGCTCAACCAGCTGCTCGTCGAGATGGACGGCTTCCGCTCCACCGGCGACCTGGTCGTGATCGCGGCCTCCAACCTGCTCGACAAGCTCGACCCCGCGCTGCTGCGCCCCGGCCGCTTCGACCGGCAGATCTTCGTCTCCCCGCCCGACGTGGCCGGGCGCGAGGCGATCATGCGCGTGCACACGCGCGGCAAGCCGCTGGGCGACGACGTGGACCTCGAGCTGCTCGCGCGCCAGACGTCGGGCCTCACCGGCGCCGACATCGCGAACCTCTGCAACGAGGCGGCGATCTTCGCCGTCCGCTCGCGCCGCGACGCGCTCACCCAGACCGACTTCGACTCCGCGCTGGAGCGCGTGGTGGCCGGCATGCAGTCGCGCCGCACGCTCAACGAGCACGAGCGCCGCGTCGTCGCCTTCCACGAGGCCGGCCACGCGCTGTGCGCCGAGCTGCTGCCGGGCGTCAACCGCGTGCACAAGATCTCGATCGTCCCGCGCGGCCGGGCCCTGGGCTACACGCTCAACCTGCCGGAGGAGGATCGCTACCTGAAGACGCGCGAGGAGCTCATCGACTACATGTCGGTGCTCCTGGGCGGGCGCGCCGCCGAGGAGATCGTGTTCGGCTCGATCACCACCGGCGCCGCCGACGACCTCTCCCGCGTGGCCGAGATCTCGCGCTCGATGGTCCACGACTACGCGATGGGCACGTCGATCACCTCGCGCAAGGTGTCCGCCGAGGGCGGCCAGGTCTCCGACCGCACGCGCCAGCTGCGCGACGAGGAGCAGCAGCATCTCGCCGACGAGTCGTTCCGCGGCGCCATGCGGCTGATCACCGAGCACCGCTCCAAGCTGGACCAGCTGGCCAGCGCGCTGCTGCGCAACGAGGTGCTCGAGCGCCGCGACATCGACCGGATCATGGAGGGCGTGCCGCGGCTGCACCGCACCCCCGGCCTGGGTCTGCGCGTGGTCGCCGCCAGCCGCACCGACGCCGGCTTGCCCTAGCGCCCCTGGACACCCGTCCGCGCGGCCTCAAGTTCGCCCTCCGCGAGCCGATGCCGGGAGGGCATGTCAGACGTGTTCCAACCACGCGCGCCCTCGCATGGTGCAGTCGACGAGTTCCGCGAGCTGCTCGAGCCCGGCGCGATCCGCGCCGTCTTCCAGCCGATCGTCCGCCTGAGCGACCTCCAGCCGATCGGCTACGAGGGCCTCGCCCGCTTCCCCACCCCTCCCGGCCTGGTCGCGCTCCCGCCTGACGTGACGCTCGCCGCCGCCGGCCGCCTCGGCGTCCGCGACGACCTCGAGGTCGCCTGCTGGGCCGCCATCAGCGAGGCCGGCCCGCCGCCCGCCGGCCGCCTGCTGTTCGTCAACGTCGCGCCCGACGCGCTCGGCCATCCCGGCCTGATGGAGCTCGCCGCCCAGCTGCCCACCCGGCTGGTGATCGAGCTCACCGAGCAGGACGCCGTCCAGAACGTCACCCAGCTGCGCGAGCGGCTGCGGCCGTGGATCGCCCGCGGCGCGCTGATCGCCGTCGACGACGCCGGCGCCGGCTTCACCTCGCTCGAGTACGTGGCCGAGATCCGCCCCGACTTCCTCAAGCTCTGCCGCGGAATGGTCACCGGCGTCGACCTCGACCCCAGCCGCCAGGCCGTGCTGCGCGCCACCGTCGCCTTCGCCCGCGAGGTCGGCGCCCGGATCGTCGCCGAGGGCGTCGAGCGCCCCGAGGAGCTGGCCATCCTGCGCGAGGCGGAGGTCGACTACGGCCAGGGCTGGCTGTTCGGCCGCCCGGGTCCGGCGTGGCCCGACGAGCCCGTCACCCGCGAGGTCGCGCCGGCGCGCCGCCCCACCGGCCGCCTCGAGCGCGAGCTGGCCGCCGCCACGAGCGTCCGCGAGGCCTCCGAGGCCGTCGTCGAGCACCTCGCCCGCCGCGGCCTGATGCCCGGCGTGTACCTGGAGGACGGCGGCCGCCTGCGCTGCCAGGCCGTGCGCGGCTTCTGGCAGGTCTTCGACGGCATGCCCGCCTCCGCCGGCATCGTCGGGCGCACCTACCGCACCGGCGAGACCACCGTGGTCGAGGACGTCGCCGAGTCCGAGGACTACCTGGAGGCCGTCGCTTCGGTCCACGCCGAGGTGTGCGTGCCCGTCCGCATCGGCGAGCGCGTCGCCGGCGTGCTCAACGCCGAGTCCCCGACCGCCCCGGGCCCCTCGCTGGTGGCCGAGGTCGAGCGCTGCGCCGCGATGCTCGGCACGCGCCTGGAGGACCTCGGCGGCGTGCCCGCCCGTCGCGCCCGCCCAGCAGCTCGCCCGCACCGCCGTCCGCCTCGCCTCGCTCGAGGACGCGGAGGACATCGTCCGCGAGACCGTCACGGCCGCCCGCGCGCTGGCCGGCTTCGAGTCCGCCATGCTCGCGCTTCCCGACGGCGACGACGGGCTCTACGTCCATCACGCCGAGGGCTCGTTCGCCGTCGCGCTCGCCCAGCTGGAGCGCCACGAGCTCGAGCAGATCGCCGGCTGGGTCCGCAACGGCACCTCCAGCTACACCGCCGCCGACACCGGCGGCCGCGGCTTCGCCGGCCACGAGGTGCTGCGCGCCGCCGGCGCCAACTCCGTGATCGTGCTGCCGATGCGCGCCGCCGCCGAGGACCTCGGCCTGCTGGTGCTCGCCGACCGCGCCAACCTGGTCACCACGACCGCCGACGCCGAGCTGCTCGAGCTGCTCGCCACACAGGCCGCCGGCAGCTTGCGCATGGCCGCCGCCGTGCTGGAGCTGCGCGAGCGCGCGTCACGCGACCCGCTGACCGGCCTCGGCCACCACGCGACCTTCCACACCGAGCTGCCCGCCGCGCGCGCCGCGACGCCTGCGCACCGCAGCTGCGCGCTGCTGCTGGCCGACGTCGACGGCTTCAAGGACATCAACGACACCAAGGGCCACGCGGCCGGCGACGAGGTGCTGCGCGCCGCCGCCCGGATCCTGCGCTCGATCGCACCGCCGCACGGCCGCGCCTTCCGCATCGGCGGTGACGAGTTCGCGATGGTCTACGAGTGCGCCGGCGAGGAGGAGGCACGCTGCGTCGGCTGGGAGCTGCGCTCCCGGGCCCGCGAGCAGCTCGGCGCCACGCTCTCGATCGGGCTCGCGATCGCGACGCGGTCCGAGACGCACGAGCAGCTCGTCGCGCGTGCAGACGCCGCGATGTACGAGGTCAAGCGGCGCGGCCGCGACGGCGTGCTGCTCGCCCCGGCTCAGCCGGGCACGATCAGCGTGTAGGCGTCGGGCTCGACGGTCACCCGCTCGAGCCCGCCCTCCCGGATCTCGCCGTCCACGTTGAGCTCCGTCTCGCCGCTGAGCTCGATCTCGACCACCGCGCCGCGGTGGTGCTCGACGGGCTTCTGCTCGGCGATCGTGCCCCTGCGCAGACCCCAGGCGCGGCGGGCGAGAGCTATGCGCGAGCCGGCGGGGAGGACCGTGACGTCGAGCGCGCCGTCGCGCGGGTCGGCGGCGCCGACCTCCGAGCCGCCGCCGAACGCGCCGGTGATCGAGACGATGACCTGCCAGGCGCCGCCGGAGTAGACGACGTCGCCGTCGACCCGCAGCCGGCACGCGAGCGGTGACTCGGTGGCGGCCGCCCGCAGCGCGCCCACGCCGTAGGCGAGCGGGCCGAGCACGCGCTTGAACGGCGAGGCGTGGCGCGCCGCCTTGGCGGCCAGGCCGGCGCTGGCGACGTTGACGAACGGGCGGCCGTCGGACAGCCGGCCCAGCTCCAGCCGGCGCGTCGACTCGCACGTGGCGGCCAGCTCCGCCGCCTCCACGGGGTCGTCCGGCAGGCCGAAGGCACGCGCGTAGTCGTTGGCGGTGCCGGTCGGGATCACGGCGAGCGGGACCTGCAGGCGCGCCGCCGCGGCGGCCGCGGACCCGATCGTCCCGTCGCCCCCGGCCACGGCGATCCGGTCGGGATGCGAGGCGGCCGCGCGCTCCAGCTCGTCGTCCTCGCAGCCGAACAGCTCGACCTCCGCGCCATGCCGCCGCATGGCCTCCGCGAGGGGCTCGGGGTCCAGCCCGCCGCCGGAGGCGGTGTTGGCGGCAAGGGCGATCCGCACGGGGGCGTGAGGATAGACTCCGCCCGATGTTCGGCCGGATCGACCACGTCGGCGTCGCGGTCTCAGACCTCGACGCCGCGATCGACCTCCACGTCGGCGCCTACGGGATGGAGCTCGTGCACCGCGAGGTGGTGGAGGAGCAGGGCGTCGAGGCGGTCCTGCTCGACGTGGGCGAGAACCACGTGGAGCTGCTGTCGCCGCTCGGCGACGACACCCCGGTCGGCAAGTTCCTCGCCAAGCGCGGTCCCGGGCTGCACCACGTGGCCTACCAGGTGGCCGACATCGACGGCGTCCTCGCGGGCCTGCGCGACTCCGGCGTGCGGCTCATCGACGAGGAGCCGCGGGTCGGCATCCGTCATTCGCGCGTGGCGTTCCTGCACCCCAGCGCCTCCGGCGGGGTGCTCACCGAGATCGTCGAGCCTGCAGAGGTGCATGCATGAGTGAAAAGGCCGCGGCGCGGCGGGGTGCGGTCGGGTTCCAGGGCGGGCAGGTGCTGTCCATCCGGGTCCCCGAGGAAGAGCTGGAGAAGCTCCGGACGGCGCTGCGCGACGGGCGCGAGCGCTGGCACGAGGTCGGGGCGTCCGACGGGGCAGTGCTGGTCGATCTCGGGCAGGTCGTCTACCTGCGCGTCGACTCCGACGAGCACCGCGTCGGCTTCTAGCCCTGAGCCCGAATCCACCGATTCCCGTGGCGCCTCGACACCGTCGTCGCCGAGCGCGCTGGCGCCGAGTCATCCACGGATGATCGGCGGGATCCGGGCTTGACCGCCACCCAGGATCCTGAGCGCGCGGCCTCGCTGCGCGTTCGCCTCAACGCGCTCGACCTTGCGCTGTACCGCCGTGCGCGCTCGCTGGCGCGCACGCCGGAGACGGTGCGCTGGGTCAAGCGCTACTCGCACCTGGGCGAGCACGGGATGCTGTGGTTCGCGGTCGGCGGCGCCGGCGCGCTGGTCGACGGCGTCGCGGCGCGGCCGCTGGGTGCGCGCGACCGGCGTCGTGGCGGGCGCGTACGTGGTCTCGACCTCGATCAAGCTCGCGATCGGGCGCAAGCGGCCGCTGGTCGAGGACCTGCCGCACCTGATGGCGACGCCGACGGGCCTGTCGTTCCCGTCCTCGCACTCGAGCTCCTCGTTCGCCGCCGCGCGCGCCTACAGCGCGCTGCTGCCGGCCGGGCCGCTGTACGCCGCGGCGTCGGCGATGGCGTTCTCCCGGCTCTACCTCGGCGTGCACTACCCGTCGGACATCGCGGCGGGGGTCGTGCTCGGCACCGTCGTAGGCTCGTTGGGAAGGTGAGCATGAAGGTCGGCATCGTCGGCTTGCCCAACGCGGGCAAGTCGTCCCTGTTCAACGCACTGAGCCGCGCGGGCGCGGAGGCGGCCAACTACCCGTTCACGACGATCGAGCCCAACGTGGCGGTCGTGCCGGTCGGCGACGAGCGGCTCGACGCGGTGGCGCAGATCATCGGGGCGTCGAACATCGTCCCGGACACGATCGAGTTCCACGACATCGCCGGGCTCGTCAAGGGCGCGCACGAGGGCGAGGGGCTCGGCAACAAGTTCCTCGGCAACATCCGCGAGACGGACGCGCTGCTGCACGTGGTCCGCGCCCACAACGACGCGAACGTGATCCATCCCGACGGGCGGGTCGACCCGGCGGCCGACATGGAGATCATCGAGACCGAGCTGATCTTCGCCGACCTCGAGCAGGCGGAGCGGCGCCATGCGCGGGTGGTGCGCGAGGCGCGTGGCGGCGATCGTGCCTCGGTCGCCGAGGAGGCCTGGCTGCGCCGGGTGATCGAGGCGCTGCAGGAGGGCCACCCCGTCCGCACCGTCCCCGTGCCCGACGACGCGCCGAACGCGATGCGCAACCTCGGGCCGCTGACCGGCAAGCCGGTGCTGTTCGTGGCCAACGTGGACGAGGGCGACGACAACGTCCCGGCCGCTGTGGCCGACCACGCGGCGGCCCAGGGCGCCGCGGCGGTGGCGGTCTCCTCCCGGATCGAGGCCGAGCTGTCCGAGCTCGACGACGAGGAGGCCGAGGTCATGCGCGAGGAGATGGGCGTCGGCGCCTCCGGGCTCTCGCGCGTGGTCGCGGGCGCGTTCGGCCTGCTCGACCTGATCGCGTTCTTCACGGCCGGCGAGGACAAGCCGGCGCAGTCCTGGCACATGCGCCGCGGGATGAGCGCCTGGCACGCCGCGGGCGAGATCCACTCCGACATCCAGCGCGGGTTCGTGCGGGCCGAGGTGATCGGCTGGGACGCGCTCGTCGAGGCCGGCGGCTACAGCGGCGCGCGCGACAAGGGCACGCTGCGGCTCGAGGGGCGCGACTACAAGATGGCCGACGGTGACGTGATCACCGTCAAGTTCACCCCGTAGCGGCCGCCGACCCTAGCCCGGGCGGCCCTTGCGCGCGGCGAACAGCCGCAGCCGCACGATGTACGCCCGCCCGGCCTTCACGGTGCGCTTCTTGCCGGTCTTCCTCGCGATCACGGCCACCCGCCCGCGGCCGACCTCGGTCACTGTGCCGTCGCAGCGGTCGGTGGTGATGAAGGTGGCGGTGCCCTTCGCGGGCGCGGCGGTGGCGGCTCCGCCGACCGCGCGGAACACGCCCTTGGCCGTCATGGAGAGCGACCGCACGCGTACTCCCTTGAGCGGGCCGCCGCCCGGTGCGCTGCGGGCGCACGCGGCTTCGGCTCCGGCCGGGCTGACCAGCCGCGCGCTCGCGGGGATCCTCGCCTTCCGCGCGCGCTTGCGGCTCTTGCGCGCCTGGCGGATCTGGAAGATGCCCGCGCGGAAGCGCGCCTCGCGGCGCAGCTGCCGCTTGCTCCGCGGCCGCTGCCCGTTCAGCGCCGCGGTCAGGCCAACCGCGCCCTTGCGGGTGTCGAGCGTGGAGCCGATCGGGACCGTGGCGGCGCCCTTGAGCGGGATGAAGCCGTCGTCCTGGAACGGGACGCGCAGGCCCGTCGTGAACGCGCTCGCCGACGCCCCTGCCGGGAGCTTCACGAACACCTCGCCGGACAGCAGCCGCACGCGAGTCGCCTTGCCCGCCTCGATCGGCGCGGTGGCGGGCGGCAGCAGCTCGCACGCGTCGCCGACGCCGTCGTTGTCCCCGTCCGCCTGGCCCGCGTTGGCGTTGTCAGGGCAGTTGTCGGCGGCGTCGACCACGCCGTCCCCGTCGCGATCGGCCGGCCGCGCCACGGTCCACGCCCGCGTGGCGGGCGTCGCGTCCGTCGTCCCCCACCTGTCGACGGTGATCACCGAGAACGTGTGCGCGCCGTCGGCGAGCCCCGTGTAGCTCACCGGGCTGGTGCATGGCGCCGACGCCGCGCCGTCGAGCTTGCAGAACACCGAGGCGCCGGGCTGGTTGGCGGCGAACGTGAACGTCGCCTCGCCGGTCGGCACCGTCCCCGACGGCCCGCTGGTGATGTCCGCGTCCGGCTGCGCCTCGGGCGAGAAGCCGACGTCGTCGACATCCAAGGAGCCGCCGGCCACGGTGACCTCCACGCGGGCGATGACGGCGCGAACCGGCGGTCATGACGACCGGCCGCCACACCCCGGCGCTGACGGGAACCGCCTCCGAATCCACGACCGCGCCGCTGCCGTTGAGCGCCCGCACTCCGAGCACCGTGTCGGGCGGCGACTCGCTGAAGGGGGTGAAGGTCAGGAACATGCTCACCTGCGCCTGCCGCACGGACGGGAAGTTCAGCTGGAACTCGACGCACGAGTCGTCGATGAACCTCGGCCCGAAGTTGCCGCCCGGTCGCGGCGATCTCGCCGCACCGGTCGTTGTCGCTGATCGCGATGTCCGTGCGACCTGGGTAGACGCCACCCGCGTCGGGGTCGAGACCGACCAGGGCGCCGATCGTCTGGTCCTCGAAGTCGAGGATCGTCGGCCCTGGGCTCGCGGCTCCCGCCGGCGCGGCGAGCGCCAAGGTCAGGAGGAGCGCGAGCGCGAGCCTCATCGGCACTTGACCGGCTTCCGCGATCCGGGGTTCAGGCACCGCTGGACGCGGTTGCCGAGGCCCGTGGACGTGACCGGCCAGCGGTAGTACTTGCCGGTCGCGCCGAACCGGAAGCGGCCCTTGCCCGTGCGCCCGAGCGTGACGCGGATCTCGATCTTGCGGCCCGCGCGGACCGTGCGGCCGACGACGCCGCTCAGCGACAGGACGCCGGCTCGCCTCGCCTTCTTGGTGACCTTGCGCCCGCGCCCCGCGGACCTCGGCGCGCGCGCCCTTCGGCACGTCGTCGATCGCGAGGCCGGTGATGCGGATACCGCCTGGGACGCCTTGGTAGCGGATCCGCGGCGTGGCGCGCAGCTCGGGCGGGCAGCCGGACGCGGTGCCCTGGCGGCGGACGCACTTGTCGTCGGCGTCGAAGCGCCCGTCGTCGTCGCGGTCGGGGAAGTAGGCGAGCGCGAACTGGAGCGGCCCGCCGGTGTCGCCGGCCCCACCGACCTGGATCGTGTAGTTGGTCCCCTTGCGGACCTCCGGCAGCACGACGTCCTCGGAGCCGATGCTGTCGTTCTGACATGTGACCGTGCGGATGATCTTGGAGGTCTGCGCGCTCCACTCGTAGACCGCGACCACCACGTCGTGGCCGCCGTTGGCCTTGATCTGCACGCCGCCGGGGAACGGCGGGCGGAAGTCCCACCACGCGGTCTTGCCGTAGGGCGGCGCGCCCGCGGCGCAGGTCGTCGGCTCGGGGTCGCCGCCGCCGAAGGGCACGCCCTCGCGGTTCGGGTTGAACGTGTCCGCCTGCGTCGTCGCCTCCGTGGTGTCGATCGACTCGCGGAACTCGCGCTCGAACGTCGCGCTCGCGGGATCGATCGTGGTCGAAGACAGGTAGTTGTCGTTCGGCGGCGGGGCGGCCGCGGCGGCTGCGGGGGCCGCGAGCGCGACCGCGACGGCTGCTGCCGTCAGCGTGCGGATCGAGGGCATCGCGCCAGACTCGACCACACTCGCGCGGGAGTCGCAAGCGCGCGCGAGCCGGTCGGCGAACCTGGTCGAAAGGGTGGTTCTCGGCGGTCTGGGATGCGCTTACGATCGCGCTGCTCGCGGTCTACCCCCCGAGGAGGGGCACATGCTCGGACCGAAGATTTCACGCGCGATCGCCGCGGCGATCGCGTTGTTCCTGATGCTCACGTTCGGAGGCGCTAGCGCCTCTGCCGCACCCGGTGTGGTCCAAGACCTGCCCGGCTGTCGAACCGCGACCCTGCCGGCGAACGACGACGGCTCCACTGCCGCCGTGCCGCTGGGCTTCACGGCCAACCTCTTCGACTTCGCCTTCGACGAGGCGTACGTCAACAACAACGGGAACATCACGTTCGACGGCCCGTTCGGCACGTTCACGCCGTTCGACTTCCGCGAGACCGGCCAGTCGATGCTCGCGCCGTTCTTCGCCGACGTGGACACCAGGGGCGTCGGCTCGGGCCTCGTCAACTACGGGACCGTGGACTACGACGGCGCGGAGGCGTTCTGCGTCATCTGGGACAACGTCGGCTACTACAGCGGGGGCACCGACAGGCTCAACAAGTTCCAGCTGCTGCTCGTCGATCGCGGCACCGCCGGCGTCGACGTGGTCTTCAACTACGACAGGATCGCGTGGGAGACCGGCAACGCGAGCGGCGGCTCCGGCGGCCTCGGCGGCACCTCCGCGGCGGCCGGCTACGCCGCCGGCGACGGTGACAGCGCGCACGCGCTGCTCCTGCCGGGCTCGTTCGTCAACGGCGGCCTGCTGGACACCAACGGCGCCAGCAGCCTCGCCGGGCACGCCACCGCGGGCCAGCCGGCCGGGCGCTATGTGTTCCAGCTCCGCCAGGGCGCCGCGACCGGCGGACGCCTCACGGGCGTCGTCACCACTCCCGACGGCGACGAGGTCGCCCGGGCCCCGGTCCAGATCTGCCGTCAGGGCGGCGAGTGCGTCACGCGGCTGACCTCGACGGCCGGCGTCTACACGGCGTCCAACCTGCCCGCGGGCACCTACGCCGTGACCGCCTATCCGGGCCCGTCGTCGAACCACACGTCGACCACCGCCACGGGCGTCGCCGTCGGCGGCCCCGGGACCACCGCGACCCGCGACATCGTGCTCGGCCCGGAGCCGTCGCCGCCCCCGGACGGCACCGCTATCACCAGCATCGGGGAGACCGACGACGGCATCCCGGTGGCCTACTGGAACGACCCGCTCACGCTGACCACGCAGGGCTGCGAAGGCGCGGCCGCGACGTACCAGGTCGTGCTGCACGGCCAGGTCGTCCGCGACGGGTCCGCTCACCGAGGGCCCGGCCGGGACGTACACGGCGACGATCGCGCCACTGATCCCCAACACCGGCGACGGACAGGTGAACATCGATTTCGACTGCCCGGCGACCCCGGACGAGGCGATCGACTTCGGGATCTACATCGACCCGAGCGGCCACGTCCGCGACACCACGGGAGCTCCGCTGGAGGACGCACAGGTCACCCTGCTGCGCTCGGCGTCCCCGCAGGGCCCGTTCTTCGCGGTCCCCAACGGGAGCGCGATCATGTCGCCGTCCAACCGCCAGAACCCGGACTTCTCGCGTTCTGACGGCCGCTTCGGCTGGGACGTCGTGGCCGGCTACTACGTGGTCATGGCCGAGCGTGACGGCTGCGTCTCAGCGGCCGATCCGTCCAAGGCCGAGGCCGTGTCGCGGGTGATGACGATCCCGCCGCCGGTCACCGACCTCGACCTCCGGCTGGACTGCACCGACCGGACCGGCACGCCTCCGCCCACCCCGCCGGCCGGCGGCGGACCGGTGATCGTGAGGCCGATCGCCAACCCGAGCGTCAGGCCGCGGAAGCTGGCCTCGATCAAGTCGGCGAAGCTCGTCAAGGGCAAGGTGCTGGCGGTCAAGGTCGCCTGTGCGAAGTCGGCCAAGACGGCCTGCTCGGGCAAGCTGTCGGCGAAGCTCGGCAAGAAGGCGGTCGGCAGCAAGAGCTTCAAGAAGCTCAAGCCGGGCAAGTCCGCCACCGTCAGGATCGCGCTCAACAAGAAGGGCCGCGCGCTCGTGAAGAAGGCGAAGAAGGGCAAGAAGATCAAGTTCGCCCTCAGGTCCACGATCAAGGACGCGGCGGGCAAGGGCGCCACCGTCAAGCGCACCGTCTCGGTGCGCCGCTAGATCGGCTCCATGCAGGCGGGCCGGGCGCCACGCCCGGCCCGTCAGCCGCTCGCGGCCTTCTCCAGGCGCTCGGCCAGCCGGCCCAGCCCGAGCTCGGAGGCGGCGGCCGCCCCTCCCGCGTAGTCGGTCGGGCGGTCCTCGGGCCGGTCGACGGCGACGGTGCGCAGCGTGGCGATGTCGCGGAACGAGCGCAGCTCGTCGGCCTGCTCGATCAGCGCGCGCCGCACGGAGGGCTTCTCGCGGATCGCGCCGAGGATCACGTGCTCGAGGTCGCCCTTGCGCTTGAGCAGGTCGGCGGCGGTCTTGGCCCCGATGCCCTTGGCGCCCGGCAGCCCGTCGGACGGGTCGCCGCGCAGCGCGATGAAGTCCGGCACCTGCTCGGGAGTGACCCCGTAGGCCTCGACCACCTCGTCGGGCCCCATGTCGTCGGGCCCCTCCTGGCGGGCGCGCTGCATCAGCACGCGCACGGTCTCGTTGGCGCACTGGAACATGTCGCGGTCGCCGGTGAGGATGAACGAGCGCCCGCCGGCCTCGGTCTCCGCCACGCACAGCGAGTGCATGAGGTCGTCGGCCTCGAGGTCGGGGCTCGTCATCACGCTCCAGCCGAGCGCCTCGTAGAGCGCACCGGCGCGCTCCCACTGCCACGCCAGCGGGTCCGGCATCGGCGGGCGGTGCGCGTGGTAGTCGGGGTACGCCTCGGTGCGGTAGTCCGCCGCCTCCTGCCCGAAGCACATGACGATGGCGCGCGGCTCGTAGCGCTCCACGCACCACAGCGTCTGGTTGACGGAGCCGAGCAGCGCGTTCACCGGCTGCCCCTCCGCCCCCTTGATCGAATCGGGAAGGGCGAAGAAGGCGCGGTAGAGCAGGTGAGGCGCGTCGGTGACCAGCAGTGGAGCGTCGATGGCGCGGGGAGCCTACAGTTCCGGCCCATGAGAACGATCACGGGGCTCGACGAGCTCAAGCAGGCGGAGGGCGAGGAGCTCGGCGTCTCCGACTGGCATCAGGTCACGCAGAAGGACATCGACGCCTTCGCGGACGCCACCGGCGACCACCAGTGGATCCACGTGGATCCCGAGCGCGCCAAGGACACGCCGTTCGGCGGCACGATCGCCCACGGCTACTACACGCTGTCGCTGGCGCCGAGGCTCAACGACGAGGTCTTCAAGATGGACGGCTTCGCCATGGCCATCAACTACGGGCTGAACAAGGTGCGCTTCCCGGCCCCCGTGCCGGTGGACAGCAAGGTCCGCATGCGCGCCGAGCTCGCCAAGCTGGAGGAGATCCCCGGCGGCGCGCAGATGGTCATGAAGCTCACGTTCGAGCGCGAGGGCGGGGAGAAGCCGGTCTGCGTCGCGGAATCGCTCGTCAGGGTCTACGAAGGCTGAGCGCGCGGTCCACGAGCGCCTCGGCGGAAGCGATCGCGCCTTCCAGCGCTTCGCCGGTGCGCTCGTCCTCCGGGACGCCGAGCTCGAGGTTGGCGCGCATGCGGTCGGCGTCGGCCTCGAGCCCCTCGAGGCACACGCGCAGCCACGCCGCCGCGGTGCCGCAGGCCAGCAGCAGCTCGCGCAGCGGGCGCCACTCGGCGTGCCACGCCCCCGCGGCGCGCTCGTGCTCCTGCTCCATCGAGGCGAGCAGCGTCGCGACGAGCCCGGGAGCCTGCCGCGCCGCGGCCAGCGCGGTGATCGCGGCGACCGGGTTGCGCTTGTGCGGCATCGCCGAGGAGCCGCCGGGCGCCGCCTCGCGCACCTCGGCGACCTCGGTCTGCGAGAGCAGCGTCACGTCGCGCGCCGCCTTGGCGACCGAGCCCGCCGCCGCGCCCAGCGCGCCCGCGACCGCCGCGATCGGCCGGCGGTCGGTGTGCCACGGCAGCGCCGGCTCGGCCAGCCCGAGCTCGGACGCGTAGCGCGCCGCGACCTCCGGGCCGAGCCCGTCCAGCGTCCCCGCCGGCCCGCCGAGCTGCGCCGGCAGCTCCAGGGCGCGCAGCGCCGCGGCAGAGCCGTCGAGCGCTGTCATCCAGCCGGCCGCCTTGAGCCCGAACGTCGTCGGCAGCGCCTGCTGGAGCAGCGTCCGCGCCGCGATCGGCGTCGAGCGGTGCTCGCTCGCCAGCCGCTCGGCCGCTTCGGCCGCGGCGTCGAGGTCGCCCAGCAGGGGCTCGAGCGCCCGCTGCACCACGAGCATCGCCGCCGTGTCGAGGATGTCCTGGCTGGTCGCGCCGCGGTGCGCCTCGTCGATGCCCGAGAGCTCCCGCAGCGCCTTGGCCAGCGGTACGACCGGGTTGCCGCTCTCCTGCGCGGCGACGCCGAGCGAGCTGATGTCGAACCGCTCCGCCGAGCACACCTCGGCGATGGCGTCCGCGCCGTCCAGCTCGCGGGCGCGGGCCAGCGCCGCCTCCGCGTCGAGCATCGCCTGCAGCCACGCGCGGTCGCCGACCGCCGTCGGCACGCCGCCCCGGTCGGGGAAGAGATCAGACATCTTCGAGGTCCAGTCCCACGTAGTTCTCGGCCAGCGTCGTCGCCGCCGCGTGCGAGCGCACCACGTAGTCCAGCTGCGAGCGCTGCAGCTTGGCCTCGAACGGGTCGCCCGCCACGCGGTGGAACATCGAGGTCATCCACCAGGAGAAGTGCTGCACCCGCCACACGCGCTGCAGGCAGCGGTCGGAGTACTCGTCGAGCCGGCGCTCGTCGCCGTCCTCGAAGTACGCCCGCAGCCCGCGGGCCAGCACGCGGATGTCGGCCACCGCCAGATTGAGGCCCTTGGCGCCGGTGGGCGGGACGATGTGCGCCGCGTCGCCGGCCAGGAACATCCGCCCGTGGCGCAGCGGCTCGGCCACGAACGACCGCATCGGGGTCACTCCCTTCTCGAAGATCTCGCCCTCCTCGAGGATGAAGTCGCCGTCCGCGGTCGCCATCCGCTGCTGGAGCTCCTCCCAGATCCGCTCGTCCGGCCACTCGTCGACGTCCTCGTCGGGCGCCACCTGGAGGTAGTTGCGGGTGACCTCGTGGGTGCGCATCGAGTGCAGCGCGAAGCCACGGTCGGAGTGGGTGTAGATCAGCTCCTCCGATGACGGCGCGGCGCGCGCGAGGATCCCGAGCCACGCGAACGGATAGACGCGCTCGTAGATCGTCAGCCGGTCCTCCACCGTCGGCCGGCACACGCCGTGGAAGCCGTCGCAGCCCGCGATCACGTCGCAGCGCAGCTCCTCGTCGCCGAAGCGGATCACGCCGTTCTCCGGGTCCACGGAGGTGACCTCGGCCTCGAAGCGCAGCTCGCCGCCGGCGTCGAGCCGCGCGGCGATCAGGTCCTTGACGACCTCCTGCTGCCCGTAGACGGTGATCGCGCGCCCGCCCGCCAGCTCGGAGAAGTCGATCCGGTGGCCCTCGCCGCCGAAGCGCAGCTCGACGCCGTGGTGGAGCATGCCCTCGCGCTGCAGCCGCTCGCCGACGCCGGTGTCGGTGAGCACGCCGACGGTGCCGTGCTCGAGCACGCCGGCGCGGACGCGGTTCTCGACGTAGTCGCGCGTGCGCGCCTCCAGCACGACCGACTCGATGCCCGCGAGCTGCAGCAGATGCCCGAGCAGCAGCCCAGCGGGTCCAGCGCCGACGATGCCCGACCTGCGTCTCCATCACGCCCCATTCTTCGCGATCGTGCGGGCGCGTGCCGCCGCGAGGCCCGGCACCAGCTCCAGCATCGTGATGCCGAGCATCACCGCCAGCGGCGCCGTCCAGTCGTGCGCGAGGTCGTGGACCGCGCCTACGACCCACGGCCCGCTCGCCGCCACCAGGTAGCCGACGGTCAGCGTCATGGCGGTCAGCGACGCGGCGACGTTCGCCGACCCGCCCCGCAGCAGCGGCAGCATCATGCCGATGCCCAGCGCCGCCCCCTGGCCCATCCCGATCAGCGCGATCCACAGCGGGGCCGCCCCCGGCGCCGCCAGCATCCCGGCGAACCCGGCGGACGGGACCAGCACGATGGCCGTCATCAGCCACGCCTGGTGGCCGAGCTTCGCGGCGACGGTCGGGGCGAAGAACGCTGTCGGCAGCTGCACGAGCGAGAAGAACGCCAGCAGCGCGCCGGCCGTCTCCGCGGAGCGCCCCGCGTCTTCGAGGATCGACGGCAGCCAGGACAGCGTCGCGTAGAACGCCATCGACTGGATGCCCATGAAGAGCGCCACGGCCCACGCCAGCGGCCGCCGCCACAGCCCGGCGCGCGGCGCGCGCTCGATCACGGTCCGCCCCGGCGCGAGCGACCACACCAGGGCGGCCGCGGCGGCGGGGAGGGACCAGAAGGCCAGCGACGCGGCCCAGCCGCCGAGCGCGTTCTCGAGCGGCACGGCGGCGCCCGCCGCCATCGACGCGCCGAGCGGGAAGGCCATCGAGAACGTGCCGGTCAGCGCGCCCGACTGCGACGCGTAGCGCGTCCGCACCAGCACCGGCAGCAGCGCCTGCGCGAGCGCGATCGAGACGCCGACGCCGAGCGCGCTGACCACCAGCGCGGGCGTGGTGCCGACGCCGCGCAGCGCCGTGCCCGCGGCGGTGCCGACCATCAGCAAGGCCAGCAGGCGCTCGATCGGGAACCGCCGTGCCAGCCTCGGGCCCAGCAGCGCGAACGCGCCCATGCACAGCACCGGCAGCGTGGTGATCAGCCCGGCCGCGGTGGCCGACAGCCCGAGCTCGGCCCGCACGTCCGGCACGAGCGGCGGGAAGCTCGCCAGCACCGTGCGCAGGTTGATGGCCAGCAGGATGATCGAGGCGATCGTCGCGGCGCCGGCGCGGGCGCTCGTCGTGATCACGAGGCCGAGCGCGCGGAGCTGGCCGCGATGTGCAGGTCGGCCTCGATCCGGGCCGCCGTCGCCAGCAGCGGCGGGAGCAGCTCGCGCCGCATCACCTCGCTCGAGGTGCGGCTGGCGTGCGCGCCGAGGTTGACGGCCGCGGTGACGCGGCCCGAGCGGTCGCGGATCGGCGCGGCGACCGAGCGCAGCCCCTCCTCCAGCTCCTGGTCGACCATCGACCAGCCCTGCGCGCGGACGCGGTCGAGCTCGGTCGCGCAGCACCGCCTCCGAGGTCGTCGTGCGCGGCGACAGCCGCCGCAGCTCCACCCGCCCGAGGTAGGCGTCGAGGTCCTCCGGCGTCATCGCGGCGAGCAGCACGCGCCCCATCGACGTCGCGTAGGCGGGGAAGCGCGTGCCGAGGTTGATCGAGACGCGCATGATCCGCGCGGTCGGCACGCGGGCGACGTAGACGATGTCGTCGCCGTCGAGCACGCTCACCGACGAGGACTCGTGCACCTCGGCGACCAGGCGCTCCAGGTGCGGCTCGGCGACCTCGGGCAGCGTCAGCGACGAGAGGAAGGCGTAGCCCAGCTCCAGCACGCGCGGGGTGAGCGCGAACAGGCGCCCGTCCGAGCGCACGTAGCCGAGGTCGGCGAGCGTGAGCAGGAAGCGCCGCGTCGCCGCGCGCGTGAGCCCGGTCGCGCGCGACACCTCGCTGAGCGTCAGCTCCGGCGTCTCGGCGCCGAACGCGCGGATCACCGCCAGCCCGCGCTCGAGCGACTGCACGAAGTGCGCCGCGCGCAGGTCGCCGACGCCGTCGCTCACTCCTCCTCCAGCACCTTCTGCGCGATCGCGAAGGCCGCGTTGGCCGCGGGCACGCCCGCGTAGACGCCGGTGTGCAGCAGCACCTCGGCGATCTCCTCCTTGGTGAGCCCGTTGCGCAGCGCGGCGCGCACGTGCATCGCGATCTCGTTCTCCGCCTTCAGCGAGGTGAGCGCCGCGAGCGTGATCATGCTGCGCGAGCGGCGGTCCAGCCCGGGGCGCGTCCAGACGTCGCCCCACGCGTAGCGGGTGATGAAGTCCTGGAACGGCGCGGTGAACTCGGTCGTGCGGGCCTGCGCGCGGTCGACGTGCTCGTCGCCGAGCACCTCGCGGCGGGTGCGCTCGCCGTCAGAGCCTGAAGAAGACGGTTTCATTCGCTCCCTGGAGGTGGATGTCGAAGCGGTGGTCGGCGCCCGGCGATCAGCGTGGCGCGCTGACCGTCGGTCAGCGATGACAGCACCGGGTCGGCGGCGTTGGCCTCCGCCTCGTCGGCGAAGTAGATCCGGGTGATGACGCGGTTGAGCAGCCCGCGCGCGAGCACGGAGACGTCGATGTGCGGCGCCTGGCCGTCGCCGACGCGGGCCGGGCTTGAGCGTGACGATCTCCCAGCGGCCGTCGGCGTCGGTCGGCGCGCGGCCGAAGCCGCGGAAGCCGTCGCCGAACGTGCCGTCGGGGCCGGCCTGCCAGGTCTCGACCATCGCGTCGGGCACCGGCGCGCCGTCGCCGTCGAGCACGTGGCCGTGCAGGGTGATCGCGCCCTCGGTCCCCGGGCTCGACGACCGTCGGCCCGTCGGGCCACGGCAGGCAGATCGAGAAGAACGGGCCGACGGTCTGCGACGGCGTCGCCATCACTCGTCCTCGAACGGCGTCTGCCGCAGGACGATGTCCCACTTGTAGGCCAGCGCCCACTCCGGGCTCGTCGCGTCCAGGTCGAACGCGCTGATCATCAGCGCCCGCGCCTTCTCGTCGCGCACCGAGTTGAAGATCGGGTCCTGGAAGAACAGCGGGTCGCCCGGGAAGTACATCTGCGTGACCAGCCGCTGCGTGAACGCGCGGCCGAGCAGCGAGAAGTGGATGTGGGCCGGCCGCCACGCGTTGTGGTGGTTGCCCCACGGGTACGCGCCCGGCTTGATCGTGATGAAGCGGAACTCGCCGTCGGCGTTGGTGATCGTGCGGCCCAGGCCGGTGAAGTTCGGGTCCAGCGGGGCGGGGTGCTGGTCGCCCTGGTGGAGGTAGCGGCCCGCGGCGTTGCACTGCCAGATCTCCACCAGCGTCTCGGGGACGGGCCGGCCGTCCTCCTCGATCACGCGGCCGTGCACGATGATCCGCTCGCCGAGCGGCTCGCCGTCGTGCTGGCGGGTGAGGTCGTTGTCGATGCCGCCGAGCGCGGCTCTCGCCGAACACCGGGGCGGTCAGCTCGGTCGGCCCGAGCGGGAGCTGGATGCGCTCGTTGCGCGGCGCCCGCAGCGCGGTCGACTTGTAGCCGGAGAAATCGAGCGGTGGGTCTTCCATCAGGCCTCCAGTACGACCGCCAGGCCCTGGCCGACGCCGATGCAGATGCACGCGACGCCGTAGCCGCCGCCGCGGCGCTTGAGCTCGTAGGCGAGCGTCGCCAGCACCCGCACCCCGGACGCGCCGAGCGGGTGGCCGATCGCGATCGCGCCGCCGTTGGGGTTCAGCCGGTCCGGATCCAGCTCCGGCCAGCCCTTCAGGCAGGCGAGCGTCTGCGACGCGAACGCCTCGTTGAGGTCCACGACCTCGACGTCGCCCCAGCCGATGCCCGCGCGCTCGAGCGCGCGGTTGGTCGCCTCGACCGGCGCGATGCCGAACACGTCGGGGTCGACGCCCATCGTCGCCGCGGCCGGCGATCCGGGCGATCGGCTCCTTGCCCGAGCGCCTTGCCGGCCGCCTCGTCGCCGATGAACATCGCGCCGGCGCCGTCGTTGAGCGGCGACGCGTTGCCGGCGGTGACCGTGCCGTCCTTGGCGAACGCGGGGCGCAGCTTGGCGAGCTTCTCGGGCGAGGAGTCCGGGCGGATGCCCTCGTCGCGCTCCAGCTCCACGTCCGGGACGCCGACCACCCACGGGTCGTAGAAGCCGTCCTCCCACGCCTGGTGCGCGAGCCGGTGGCTGCGCACCGCGAACTCGTCCTGCGCCTCGCGCGAGATGTCGTGGATGTCGGCCAGCTTCTCGGCGCTCGCGCCCAGCGAGATCGTCCACTGCTCGGGCATGTCGGGGTTGACCATGCGCCAGCCGAGCGTCGTCGAGTGCAGCGTCGCGTCGGTGTGCGTGTACGGCTTGGACGGCTTGAGCAGCACCCACGGCGCCCGGCTCATCGACTCCACGCCGCCGACCAGCGTGAGCGAGGCGTCGCCCGTCTCGACCGCGCGCGAGGCCTGCATGGCGGCGTCCAGCGAGGAGCCGCACAGGCGGTTGACGGTGGAGCCGGTGACGCTCGTCGGCAGGCCCGCGAGCAGGACGGCCATGCGCGCGACGTTGCGGTTGTCCTCGCCGGCGCCGTTGGCGTTGCCGAACATGACGTCGTCGATCTGCGCCGGGTCCAGGTCGGGCGAGCGGGCGAGCAGCTCGCGCACCACGTGGGCGCCGAGGTCGTCGGGGCGCACCTCCGCCAGCGCCCGGCCGTGGCGGCCGAACGGCGTGCGGATCGCGTCGTAGAGGAACGCGCGCTCACGTCACCCCGAGGACGCGTCGCGCGTTGCCGGAGTAGATCTTCTCCTTGTCGGCGTCCGACAGCCCGAGCGACTCCAGGTTCTCGATCGTCGAGCGGATGTACGCCGGGCCCTTCTCCGGGTCGAACGGCGTGTCGGAGGCGAACAGCATGCGGTCCGTGCCCGAAGAACTCCAGGCTGCACTGGATCGCGTGCGCCGCGCCGAACATCGCGGTGTCGGCGTAGAACATCTTGAAGTAGTCGAGCGGCCGCTTGGACAGCTGCGGGCCCTCGATCTCGTGCGAGCGATCGGCCGGCGTGCGCGCGCCCAGCTGGTCCCAGCCCGGGCCGACGCGACCCGAGAAGTGGGGGATCATGCTGCCGCCGTGGTGGATCAGGACCTTGAGGCCCGGGTGGCGCTCGAGGACGCCCGAGAACACGAGCCGGGCCATGAACGCCGCGGTGTCGTACTCCCAGCCGAACACCCACCAGATCTCGTAGCGCGAGTGGTCCTCGCTCGGGTAGTCGGCCCAGCTCGCGTTGCGGCTGGGATGCACCCAGATCGGCTTGTCGATCTCGGCCATCTTCGCCCAGAAGGGCTCGAAGCGCTCCTCGTCGAGCGGGTGGCCGTTGACGTGCGTGTAGATCTGCACGCCGAGCGCGCCCTCGCCGGTCGCGCGGTCGATCTCCTCCAGCGTGGCGTCGACGTCGTTCATCGGCACGGCCGCGACCCAGCCCGCGAAGCGGTCCGGGTGATCGGCGACCAGGCGGGCGAGGCCCTCGTTGCCGAGCCGCGCCATGTCGACGCCGTGCGGGCCGAGGTCCTCCGGCGGCGGCGCCGGCAGGGAGATCACCTGCCGGTAGTCGTCGCCGAACTCGTCCATCTGCGCGAAGCGGATGCCCAGGTCGATCATCGACGGGATGCCGTAGATGCGCTCGAGCAGGTTCGCGGCCGCGGGCGCGTCGTCGATGCCCTCGAGCCGCTTGGCGTAGTCCGCCGGCATCACGTGGCAGAACGCGTCGATCTTGGTCATGAGCCCTCCTCGGTGAGCTTGCTCGCGTCGATGGGCCCGTCGACCAGCCCGTACTTCTCCATCAGCTTCGCCGTGGCCGCCATCGAGTCCGCGTTGACCTGCTCCTTCCACTGCGGGAGCTGGATCGACTCGGCCAGCTTCGGCGGGATCTTCGCGTCCTCGGACAGGAAGGTCCGGAACTCGTCCTGGTTGGCGCCGACGTACGCGGCCGTCTCGGCGATCGCCTTCGAGTAGCGGTCGACCGCGTCGCCGTTCTCGGCGGCGAACTGCTTCGTCACCGCGTAGGCGCCGATCTGCATCTCCGACTCGGTCTCGACGTAGGAGTAGTCGATGACCTTGCCGCCGGCCTGGACGGTCTGGGTCACGAACGGCTCGATCGAGAACGCGGCGTCGAACGATCCCTTCTCCAGCCCGGGGGCCATCTCCGGGAACGGCACCTCGACGAGCTCGATCGACTCCGGGTCGACGCCCTGCTTCTCGAGCGAGGCCTTGACGACGACCTCGGCGACGTTGTTGAGCGTGTTGACCGCGATCTTCTTGCCCTCGAGGTCCTTGACGTCCTTCACGTCCGAGCCCTTGCCGACGACGAGCGCGCCGAAGTCCTTCGAGCCCTCGGGCTGCGCGACCGTGCCGGGCGCGATCACCTGGATCGGCAGGTCCTTGGACGCGCCGAGCAGCAGCGAGACGACGTTGGAGCCGCCCACCTGGATGTCGCCGCTGACGAGCGCGGGGATCGTGGCGGCCCCGCCCTGCGTCGGCGACAGCTCGATGTCGAGCTTCTGCTTGTCGAACATGCCCTTCTCGATCCCGAAGGCCACGAATGCGGAGGGCACCCCTGCCGTCTCCTGCACCTTGAGCTTGGTGGTCCCGCCTTCGCCGGTGGCCGGCGCCGACCCGTCGTCGCCGCATCCGGCGGCGAGAAGGGTCAGCGCGACCAGCCCGGCAACGAGCCTCATCCGCCCGACGACTTCCTGATGAGCGAGTCCAATTCCGGTTCCTCCTCGATGTAGCCGTACTTCTTGCTGAGCTCTGAGAGCTTCTCGATCGTGTCCGTGGTCAGCTCCGGCTTCCAGCTCGGGAGCTGGATCTTCTGCGCCGCCTCGGCGGGGATCTCCGTGTACTCGGTGAGCACGTCGCGGACCTCGTCCGGGTGCGACTCGGAGTACTCGAGCGACTTGTTCATCGCGGTCACGAAGCGGTCCACGACGTCGCCGTTCTCCTCGATGAACTGCTTCGACGCGAAGTAGGTCGCGACCGTGAGGTCGGGCGCGGTCCGGATGTAGAACGGATCGATCCCGACCATGCCGGAGCCCTTGCCCTGGCTGACGAACGGCTCCACCTGGCAGGCCGCGTCGACGCGGCCCTTCTCCAGCGCGGCGTTCATCTCGGGGAACGGGATCTCGGTGTACTTGATCTTCGAGACGTCGACGCCCTCGGCCTCGAGCGAGGCGTTGATCGTGACCCCGCAGATGTTGTTGAGCGTGTTGGCGGCGATCGTCTTGCCCTCGAGCGCCTTCGGGTCGTCGATCGCGGGGCTGCCCTTCTTCACGAGCAGGTCGGCCCACGCCTTCTTCTCGTCGGTGCCGCCGAGCACGCCCTGGGAGATGATCTGGATCGGCAGGTCCTTCGAGCCGGCGATCAGCATCGAGACCGTGTTGGAGAAGCCGATGTCGAAGTCGCCGCTGACCACCGCCGGGGTGATCGCCGCGCCGCCGGCCGCGAACTGCGGGTCCAGCGTGATGTTCTGCTCCTTGAAGAAGCCCTGCTTCTGGCCGACGAACACCGGCGCGACGTCGGCGATCGGGATCAGCCCGATCTTGAGCGTCGTCGGCTTCGACGACCCGCCGTCGCCTCCGCTCCCGCCGCTGCTGCTGCTCCCGCCGTCGTCGCCGCAGCCCGCGGCGAGCAGCGCGCGGTCGCGGCGAGCGCTACCGCGCCCCTGATGACTCGATGCATGGTCTCCCCCTCAATTGGTGCCGGCCGCCTGCTGCTCCCGCTCTCGCTTGATCAGCCGGTAGACGTGCGCCCGCAGGCGCGCGAACTCCGGCAGCTCCTTCGTGTCCACCTGGTCGCGCGGCCGCGGGAGGTCGACGTCGATGACCTCGTTGACCTCGGTCGGCGACGGCGTCAGGACGACGATGCGGTCCGCGAGGTAGACCGACTCGTCGATGTCGTGGGTCACGAACAGCACGGTCACGCCGAACTGCTGCCGGACCTGCAGGACGAGGTCCTCCAGGTCGCCGCGCGTCTGCGCGTCGACAGAGGCGAACGGCTCGTCCATCAGCAGGATCTGCGGCTGGTAGGCCAGCGCCCTGGCGATGGCGACGCGCTGCTGCATGCCGCCGGAGAGCTGCCACGGGTAGCGGTCGATCGCGCCGGTGAGGCCGACGGCCTCGATCGCCTCCTCCACGAGGCGGTCGCGCTCGCCCTTGTCCAGCTTCTTGTGGCGCAGCGGGAGGATCACGTTGCCGCGCACCGACATCCAGGGCAGCAGCGAGCGGCTGTACTCCTGGAAGACCAGCGCCATCTCCTCGGGCGGGCCGGAGATCGTCTTGCCGTTGAGCTCGACCGAGCCGGTGCTGGGCTCGAGCAGCCCGGACATGCACTTGAGCAGCGTCGTCTTGCCGCAGCCGGACGGGCCGACGACGCAGACGAACTCCTTCTCCTCGATGCCGAAGGTGATGTCGCCGATGGCGTGCGTGGCGGTCTCGCCCTCGCCGTAGGTCTTGCCCAGGTGCTTGATCTCGAGCAGCATTCGTCTCCTCGTCAGCTCAGTGCGCTGGCCCGCGCGCCGCGGTGCCAGGCCAGGACCCTGCGCTCGATCAGGACGAACGCCACGTTCAGCAGGTAGCCGAGCAGCCCGAGCAGCAGGATCCCCGACCACATCTCGGGGATCGCGAACGAGCGCTGCGACTGGAGCACGAAGAAGCCGATCCCGTTCGTGCTCGCGACCATCTCGGAGATCACCATCAGGATCAGCGCCAGCGACAGGCTGGTCCGCATCCCGGCGAAGATCTGCGGCGAGGCGGCCGGCAGGATGATGCGCTGCAGCCGGTCGCGCCCCGTGATCCCGTACGAGCGCGCGGTCTCGCGCATCGTCGGGTCGATCCCCGTCACGCCGTCGATCGTGTTCAGCAGCACCGGCCACACGCACACGAACGCGATCAGGAAGATCTTGCCCGCGTTGCCGACGCCGAGCACGACGATCGCGAACGGCAGGAGCGCCGGCGGCGGGATCGCGCGCAGGAACTCCACGATCGGCGACGTGGCCCTGCGCAGGACCGGGCTGAGCCCCAGCGGGATGCCGACCGCCACCGCGACGACGACGGAGATGACGTAGCCGATCGCGAGCCGCTGCAGGCTCGGCAGCACGTCGGAGGAGACGCGGTCGAACAGCCACGTCTCCTGGAACTTCTCGAAGATGTCGGTCAGCGGCGGGAAGTAGAAGGTGTCCGACGACGCCGACCACGCGGCCCAGATGCCCAGCAGCGCGATCGGCACGAGGATCTCCAGCGAGACGGCGAGGATCTTGAAGCGGCGTTCCTTGGTCATCGCGCCACCGCCCGTTGCGAGGGATGCCAGTGCAGCACGCGCTTCTCGCCGCTGGTGGCGACGAGGTTGAGCAGCCCGCCGAGCAGCCCGGTGGCGATGATCAGCGCGTACATGAGGTCCAGCGCGCCGCCCGCCTGCGCGACGCTGATCTGGCGCCCGAGGCCCGCGGCGCCGATCACCAGCTCCGCGGTGACCGACAGGATCAGCGCGACGGCGGAGGAGATGCGGATGCCGGTGGCGATGTAGGGGACGGCGCTGGGCAGCGTGATCCGGCGGATGCGCTCCCAGCGTCCGAGCCCGAAGGACTTGGCGGTGTCGTTGAGCACGGGGTCGACGTCCTGCATCCCGTAGAGCGTCTGGATGAACAGCGGCCAGAACGACGCGAACGCCGCCAGGAAGACCTTGCTCTGCAGGCCGGTGCCGTAGACGAGCACGGCCAGCGGGATCAGCGCGACCGACGGGATCGGGCGCAGGAACTCGATCGGGACGCGCAGCGCGCGGTACAGGAGGCGGTTCGAGCCGACCAGCATCCCGGCCGGCACCGCCAGCAGGATCGCGATGCCGAGGCCGAGCGCCCAGCCCTGCAGCGTGTCTCCGACCGCCTTCCAGAACTCGGCGGTGGCGAGCTCGTCGAAGAAGCGCCCGAGGGTGTCGGTCATCGTCGGGAAGCTGCTCTCCGAGAGCAGCCCGATACGCACCAGCAGCTCCCAGAGCACCAGCACGGCAGCCACGGCGGCGAGCGGCGTCAGCCAGCGCCTCACCTCGTTCTCCCCCTCCAACGTGCGTTCGACATCCGAACGACCATTCGCTCCTCGTACGGTACACGCTCGTTCTGGGTGATGCGCCGCCACGGCGCACGAGTCGGCGCGAACTCGATACGGTGCGCTCTGTGCGCAGGCGTTCACATACCGAACGCTGATGGCGGAGATCGTTCCGCTCGGCGAGGGAGTGGCGAGGACCGTTCGCGACGGGGACACCGTCGCGATGGAGGGCTTCACGGCCCTCATACCCTTCGCGGCCGGTCATGAAGTCATCCGTCAGGGACGGCGCGACCTCACGCTCGTCCGGATGACCCCGGACCTGATCTTCGACCAGCTGATCGGCGCGGGCTGCGCGAAGCGGCTGATCTTCTCCTGGGGCGGCAACCCGGGCGTCGGATCGCTGCACCGGTTCCGCGACGCGGTCGAGCGCGACTGGCCGCACCCGCTCGAGCTGGAGGAGCACAGCCACGCGGGGATGGCGAACCGCTACGCGGCGGCGGCCTCGGGCCTGCCGTTCGCGGTGATGCGCGGCTACGTCGGCACCGACCTCCCGGCGCGCACGGACACCATCAAGTCGATCGAGTGCCCGTTCACGGGCGAGGAGCTGACCGCCGTGGCCGCGCTGCAGCTGGACTCCGCGATCGTGCACGCGCAGCGCGCGGACCGCGACGGCAACGTGCAGCTGTGGGGGATCGCCGGCGTGCAGAAGGAGGCCGTGCTGGCGGCGAAGCGCTCCCTGGTCACGGTCGAGGAGATCGTCGACGAGCTGGACCCGCGGCCGGACGCCGTGATCCTCCCGACCTGGACGATCGACTGCGTGTCGGAGGCGCCCGAAGGCGCCAAGCCGTCGTACGCGCTCGGCTACTACGACCGCGACAACGCGGCCTACCGCGCGTGGGACGAGATCGGGCGCGACCGCGAGAAGTTCCAGGAGTGGGTCGACGCGCTGTGAGCTTCTCGCGCGACGACCAGATGACGGTGGCGGCCTCCCGCGCGCTCGAGAACGGGACGGTCTGCTTCGTCGGCATCGGCCTGCCCAGCACCGCCGCCAACCTCGCGCGCGGCACGCACGCGCCCGACCTGGTGCTGATCTACGAGTCCGGGCCGATCGGCGCCAAGCCGACGCGGCTGCCGCTGTCGATCGGCGACGGCGAGCTGGCGACGACCGCCGACGCCGTGGTGAGCGTGCCGGAGATGTTCAACTACTGGCTCCAGCCGGGGCGGATCGGCGTCGGGTTCCTCGGCGCGGCGCAGATCGACCGCTTCGCGAACATCAACACGACCGTGATCGGCGGCGAGGGCTACGACCGGCCGAAGGTGCGTCTGCCCGGCGCCGGCGGCGCGCCCGAGATCGCGGCGTCCTGCGGCGAGGTGATCGTGATCGTCCGCCAGAGCCCGCGCACCTTCGTGGAGCGCGTCGAGTTCGTGACCTCGGTCGGCTACGGGACCGGTCCGGGCACGCGCGAGAAGCTCGGCCTCAGAGGCAAGGGCCCGGTGAAGGTCATCACCGACCTGGGCGTGCTCGAGCCCGATCCCGAGACCTGCGAGCTCACGCTCACCCACATCCACGACGGCGTGGAGCCGGACGAGGCGCGCGAGGCCACGGGCTGGGAGCTCGCGATCGCCGACGACCTGCAGATCAGCCCGCGCCCCACCGACGACGAGCTCGCGGCGCTGCGGGCGCTCACCGACCAGGAGGAAGCATGACGACGCTCGACACGCCCGCGCTGCTCGACACCGGCACGTGGTCCGGCCTCCTGTTCGACGGGCGCTGGCGCCAGGCCGAGGGCGGCGACGCGGCGGTGGTCGAGCCGGCCACGGGCGACGAGCTGGCGCGCATCGGCGTGGCCTCGGCGGGCGACGTGGCGGCCTCCTGCGCCGCGGCCGCGGAGGCCCAGCGCGAGTGGGCGCGCACCTCGCACGAGGAGCGCGCGGCGGTCCTGCGCCGCGCGGGCGACCTGTTCGTCACGCACGCGGAGGAGATCGAGGGCTGGATCATGCGCGAGTCCGGCGGGATCCCGCCGAAGGCGCAGCTCGAGACCCACGTCGCGCAGCAGGAGTGCTGGGAGGCGGCCTCGCTGCCTTCGCGCCCGTGGGGCGAGCTGCTCGCCACCGGCAAGCCGCGCCTGTCGATGTCGCGCCGGCTCCCGGTGGGCGTCGTCGGCGTCATCTCGCCGTTCAACTTCCCGCTGATCCTCGCCATCCGCAGCGTCGCGCCCGCTCTGGCGCTCGGCAACGCGGTGGTGCTCAAGCCCGATCCCCGCACCGCGGTGTGCGGCGGCGTGTCGATCGCGCGCGTGTTCGAGGAGGCAGGGCTGCCCGCCGGCGTGCTGCACGTCCTGCCCGGCGGCGCCGAGGCCGGACAGGCGCTCGTCGAGGCGCCCGAGACGAGGGTCATCTCCTTCACGGGCTCGACCGCCGCGGGACGCAAGGTCGGCGAGGCCGCCGGCAAGCTGCTCAAGCGCGCCCACCTCGAGCTGGGCGGCAACAGCGCGATGATCGTGCTCGACGACGCCGACCTGGACGCCGCGGTCAGCGCCGCCGC
Source organism: uncultured Solirubrobacteraceae bacterium (assembly GCA_963723395.1). Lineage (GTDB taxonomy): Bacteria > Actinomycetota > Thermoleophilia > Solirubrobacterales > Solirubrobacteraceae > DATFQI01. The sequence continues at coordinate 442,851 of CAVRQL010000025.1, forward strand.
GTTCGGCTCCTTCATCCACCAGGGCCAGGTCTGCATGACCACCGGCCGCCACATCGTCGCCGACGCCATCGCCGACGAGTACGCGTCGCGGCTGGCCGAGAAGGCGGCCCACCTGCCGGTCGGCGACCCGTCGCGCGACCAGGTCGCGCTCGGCCCGGTCATCGACGAGAAGCAGCGCGACAACATCCACCGGCTGGTCACCGCGAGCCGGGACGCCGGCGCCACGATCGCCGCGGGCGGCGAGTACGAGGGCCTCTTCTACCGCGCCACCGTCGTCACCGACGTGCGGCCGGACACGCCGGTGTGGGCCAACGAGGTGTTCGGCCCGGTGGCGCCGGTGACGCGCTTCGCCTCGCTCGACGAGGCGGTCCAGCTCGCCACCGAGACGGAGTACGGCCTCTCGCTGGGCATCCTCACGCGCGACGTGATGAAGGCCTACGCGCTGGCCGACCGCATCCCCTCGGGGCTCGTGCACATCAACGACCAGACGGTCGACGACGAGGCCAACGCGCCGTTCGGCGGCGTCGCCGCGTCGGGCACCGGCTCGCGCTTCGGCGGGGCGGCGGCCAACGTCGAGGCGTTCACCGAGACGCAGTGGCTGACGATGCAGGGCGACATCGCCCCGTATCCGTTCTGAGCGGCAGGCGCTGGTGAGGTGGGCGGCAGGACCGCCGCCGTAACGGCGTGGCTGGGTGGGGGAGGGGTGGAATCGAGCTCCGGGAAACCGCCCCTCCCCGCGACTTTGCGGAGCCCTGTGACGCGGCCGAAACGCGCTCCCGGAAACCGCCCCCTGGGCGCACCTTTGGAGGAACGCTGTGGCGACGTCGCGTCGCCCTCCCCGAACCGCGCGCCCTAGTGCACCTTTCGAGGAAGCCGATACGCACCCCCTCCCCCCAGCCATGCCGTTACGGCGGCGATCCCGCCCACCTCACCAGCGCCTGCAACAGCAGAGCTACCGAACGCGCACAGAAGGCCCGGTCTCGCCGCGGAAGCGAGCCCGGTACACGCCGGGCTGCGTGACGGCGGCGCGGTAGGCGCCGGAGCGCACGCGCGCGGTCAGCACCGTGTGCCAGGAGCCGGCGCGGCGGACCTGGATCTCCACGCCCTCGCCGTCGTGCGCGGGGATGACGGTGCCCTTGACGGACCCGATCGCGCGGAAGCGCGTCATGCGGGAGCTCGGGGTGACGCCGCCCGTGCCCTCGCCCGCGGCGGGCTGCGGCGGGGTCTCCACCGGCGCCTTCTTGGGCGGCTTGGCCTTCTTGGTGGAGATCGACGTGTAGAACGCCCACGTGTCGTAGAGGCCGAAGCGGGCGCGCAGGGTGGCGCCGCTGACGCGGGTGCGCCCGCGCGAGCCGACGACCTGGGCGGCCACGACGCGCGGCGAGGCGCCGCGCTTGATCACCTTGATGCCGCGGAAGGAGCCCTTGACGAGGCCGCTGAGCTTCGCGCCGGCCGCGCCGAGGCGCATCTTCATGCTCCAGCGGTGGCGCGGCGAGACGTCGTCGTAGGGATCCTCGACGGACTTCAGCCACGGCTGCGGCGTGCCGCCGAGCGAGTTCTCGACGTTCTCGGTGCGCCCGCCCGAGGTGGAGAAGAAGTAGGTGGTCACCGGCCGGCCCTGGTAGGTCACGACCTGGTTGGCGGTCTCGGCCACGGCCTGGTTGGTGGCCGCGGTCTCGACGGCGATGCCGCCGTAGACCTGCGAGCGCGTGTCCGGGTAGTGCTCGAAGCCGTTGCCGCCCTTGGTGGACGTGATCGCGTAGGTGCGCGCCGCGACGGCCTGGGCCTTCAGCGCCTCGATCGGCCAGGAGGCGGGCGACTCGACCGGCACGACGCCCTGCACGTAGGCGTCCAGCGGCACGGCGTTGATCGAGTTCATCCCGAACGCGCCGGGGCGGAACTCGAGGATGCCGCGGTAGGCGCCGTCGGAGCGGCCGTTGATGGCGCGGCCCCTGAGCACGATGCCGTCGGCGCCGCCGTCGACCTGCAGCGGCGCGCCGAAGGTGCCGAGGCGCTTGCCCTTCGCGTTGAGCAGGTCGACCTGCCCGATGCCGCGGCGGGCGGCGCGGTAGGTCTTGCCGGGCGAGAGGCGGCGGGTGCCGGCGCGCTCGGCGCCGGAGAAGGAGGCGGAGGACCCCGTCGCCTGCATCAGCACCCGCACGACGTGGCTCGCGTCGGCGCTCCCCAGCGCGGTGCCCGAGTAGTAGTGGGCGAGGATCTCGTCGTAGGCGGCGCCGTGCTCGGCGAAGCCCATCGCGCCGTACTGGCTCATGCCGACCCCGTGGCCGAAGCCGGCGCCGCGGATCGTCAGCCGCGAGGCGGCCGAGGCGGGCGCGGCGGCCAGCAGGCAGGCTGCCAGCGTCAACACGACAAGACGGTGGGAACGGGTCATCACGGGTAAAGCGTCGGCTTGGCCGATCGCGTACGTTAGCCCGACACATGGGCGGGAAAGAAGTTGCGGGATGAGCGAACGCAAGGCGTCTGATCTCTTCGTCGAATGCCTCGAGGCCGAGGGCGTCAAGTACGTCTTCGGCATCCCGGGCGAGGAGACGCTGGATCTCAACGAATCACTGGCGCGCTCCAGCGTCGAATTCATCCCGGTGCGCCACGAGCAGGGAGGGGCGTACATGGCCGACATGTACGGCCGCCTGACCCAGCGCGCGGGCGTCTGCCTGGGCACGCTGGGGCCGGGCGCGACCAACCTGATCACGGCCGTCGCGGACGCGTTCCTCGACCACTCGCCGCTCGTGGCCCTCACCGGCCAGGGCGACGTGGAGCGCATGCACAAGGAGTCCCACCAGTACATCGACATCGTCTCGATGTTCAAGCCGGTGACGAAGTGGAACGCGCGGCTGACCTCCTCGGCGATCATCCCCGAGGTCGTCCGCAAGGCGTTCAAGGTCGCCCAGGCCCAGAAGCCGGGCCCGACCCACATCGAGCTGCCCGAGGACGTGATGGCGGCGCCGATCGACGCCGAGCCGCTCCCGGCGCGCACCACGCTGCGCCGCCCGGAGCCGAGCGCCCAGGAGCTGCTGAAGGCCGCCGACGTGATCCGCGGCGCGATCAGCCCGGTCGTGCTGGCCGGCAACGGCGTCGCGCGCACGGGCTCGTCGTCCGCGCTGCGCGAGTTCGCCCGCGCCACCGGGATCGGCGTGGCCGAGACGTTCATGGGCAAGGGGCTGCTCTCCTACGACGACCCGCGCCACCTCGGCACGGTCGGCCTGCAGTCGCGCGACTACGGCCTGGCCGGCTTCGAGGACGCCGACGTCGTGATCACGGTCGGCTACGACCTCGTCGAGCACGCGCCGGAGCACTGGAACCCGAAGGGCGACAAGACGATCGTGTGCATCGACACGGTCGCGCCCGAGGTCGACGCGCACTACATCACCGAGGTCGACCTGGTCGGCGACCTCTACCACATCCTCAGCCGCCTGGCCGAGGAGCTGCGCACCGATCCGCACCCCACGCCGCACTCCCGGCTCAACGACATCGTGCTCGGCCGCTTCGAGGCCGCCAAGGACGACAACCAGTTCCCCGTGCAGCCGCCTCGCGCGCTGTGGGACATCCGCCAGGCGCTGCGCCCGCAGGACATGCTCATCTCCGACGTCGGGCTGCACAAGCTGTGGATCGCGCGGATGTTCCCCGCGCAGGAGCCCAACACCGTCTGCATCGCCAACGGCCTGGCGGGCATGGGGATCGCCCTGCCGACGGCGATCGCGGCCAAGCTCGTGCACCCGGAGCGCAACGTCGTCACCGTCAACGGCGACGGCGGCTTCCTCATGAACTGCCAGGAGCTGGAGACCGCGGTGCGCCTGCGCACGCCGATCGTCAACGTGATCTGGGAGAACCACCAGTACGGGTCGATCGTGTGGAAGCAGGACAAGAAGTTCGGCCGCCACTTCGGGACCGACTTCACGAACCCGGACTTCGTCAAGCTCGCCGACGCGTTCGGCATGCCGGCGTGGCGCTGCGAGTCCACCGAGGACTTCAGCCGCCACCTCCGCCATGCCCTGACGCTCGATCTGCCCTCGCTGATCGTCCTTCCGATCGACTACTCGATCGACGTGGCGATCTCGGAAGAACTCGGAACGGAGACGGTTGCCGCATGACTGCCACAGCGAACGAGAAGTCCGTCCTCGACTCGGTCCCCACCCAGCTGTTCATCGGCGGCGAGTGGCGCGACGCGTCGGGCGGCGGCACCCTGGACGTCGAGGACCCATCGACGGGCGAGGCGATCGCCTCGGTCGCCGACGCGACGCCCGACGACGCGAAGGCCGCGCTGGACGCCTGCTGCGCGGTGCAGGAGGAGTGGGCGGCGCACCCGCCGCGCGAGCGCGGGGAGATCCTGCGCCGCGCCTTCGAGGCGATGACCGAGCAGGCCGACGACCTCGCGCTGATCATGACGCTCGAGATGGGCAAGACGATCGCCGAGTCCAAGGCGGAGATCACCTACGCGTCGGAGTTCTTCCGCTGGTTCGCCGAGGAGGCGGTCCGCATCGAGGGGCGCTTCGCGACAGCGCCCAACGGCGCCGGGCGGCTGATCACCATGCGCCAGCCGGTCGGCCCGTGTTACGCGATCACGCCGTGGAACTTCCCGGCCGCGATGGGCACCCGCAAGATCGGCCCGGCGGTCGCCGCGGGCTGCACGATGGTGATCAAGCCCGCGCAGCAGACGCCGCTGACGATGTACGCGCTGGCCAAGATCCTCGAGGACGCCGGGCTGCCCGCCGGGCGTGCTCAACGTCGTCACCTCGAAGTCCTCGAGCGACGTCTCGAAGCCGATCATCGGCGATCCGCGGCTGCGCAAGCTCACCTTCACGGGCTCGACCGAGGTCGGGCGCAAGCTCGTCGAGCAGTCGGCCGAGGGCCTGCTGCGGACCTCGATGGAGCTCGGCGGCAACGCCCCGTTCCTGGTGTTCGCCGACGCCGACGTGGACGCCGCGGTCGAGGGCGCGGTGATCGCCAAGATGCGCAACATCGGCGAGGCGTGCACGGCGGCCAACCGCTTCCACGTCGCCGACAAGGTGCGCGACGAGTTCACCGAGAAGCTGGCGGCCAAGCTCGGCGAGATGAAGGTCGGGCGCGGGACCGAGGAGGGCATCGACGTCGGCCCGCTGATCGACGGCGACCAGCGCGGCAAGGTCGACGAGCTCGTGCAGGACGCGGCCGGCAAGGGCGCCGACGTCGTGCTCGGCGGGCAGGCGCGCGACGGCGCCGGCTACTTCTACGAGCCGACCGTGCTGGCGAACGTGAGCGGCGACGCGCGGCTGCTCAAGGAGGAGATCTTCGGGCCGGTCGCGCCGGTGATCGGGTTCGACGAGGAGGACGCCGCGATCGCGGCCGCCAACGACACCGAGTTCGGCCTCGTCTCCTACGTCTACACGTCGGACATCAAGCGCGCGTTCCGCGTCTGCGAGAAGCTCGAGACCGGGATGATCGGCCTCAACCAGGGGCTCGTGTCCAACCCGGCGGCGCCGTTCGGCGGCGTCAAGGCGTCCGGCTTCGGCCGCGAGGGCGGCGCCGAGGGCATCCACGAGTACCTGGAGATCAAGTACGTCGCGATGGCGATGTGAGCGGGCCGCTCGACTCGGTCCGCGGGTGGTTCGACGAGGCCGTCGCCGCGGGATTGGCTGAGCCCGAGGCGATGGCGCTGGCGACGGCGACGCCCGACGGCGCGCCGTCGGTCCGCATCGTGCTCATGAAGGGCATCGACGACCGCGGCGTCCGCTTCTTCACCAACTACGACAGCCGCAAGGGCCGCGAGCTCGCGGCGAATCCCCGCGCGGCCGCGACGCTGCACTGGCAGCCGCTCGCGCGCGCCGTGCGGCTGGAAGGAGCGGTCGAACGGCTCACGGCTGAGGAGTCCGACGAGTACTTCGCCTCCCGTGGCCGCGGGTCGCGGCTCGGCGCCTGGGCCTCGAAGCAGTCGACCGTCATCGAGTCGCGCGAGACGCTGCTCGCGTCGCTCGCACGCGCCGACGCGTCGTACCCCGACGACGTGCCGCGCCCGGAGTACTGGGGCGGCTTCCGGCTCGTCCCCGACGTCGTCGAGCTCTGGCAGGGCCAGGCCGACCGGCTCCACGACCGCGAGCGCTGGGTGCGCGAGGGGTCTGGCTGGCGGTCGGAGCGGCTGTCGCCCTAGCTGGGTGTTGCAGGCGCCGGTGGCGTTGGGTGGCGGGTTGGGCGCCGTAACGGCATGGGCACGTGCGGGAGGGGGTTGCATTCGCGCTCCGGGACCGCCTCGGGCGCAGCTTTCGCGGAGCGCTGTGACGCGGCCGCTCAGCGCTCCGGAACCGTCCGCTCAGCGCACGTTTCGCGGAGCCGACGACGCAACCCCCTTCCCCTCAGTGCAAAGCCGTTACGGCGCCGAACCCGCCCGCAACCTCACCAGCGCCTGCAACACCTACTCCCGCCGGCGGCGAGCCACCGTCACGAGCCCGGCGACGATGCACAGCACGCCGAGCAGCTGGAGCGCGCTGGGCTCCTCGCCCAACAGCACGACGCCGAGCAGCACGGAGCCGACAGGCTGGACCGTGAGCGTGACGCTGGTCAGCGCGGCGGGCAGCCGCGGGAGCGAGACGGTGATCAGGAGCCAGCCGAGCACCTGCGAGGAGAACGCGAGGGTGACGAGCCAGGCGTGCGCGGGCCAGCTCGGGACGAGGTCGGCGGTGCCGATCGCGAGGCCCGCGGCGATGCAGACCACGGCGGAGACCGCGGTCGCGTCGAACAGCGGGCCGGCCGGGCGGCGCAGGTCGCTGCTGCTCTGGCGGAGCACGAGGAGGAAGCCGGCGTAGGCGACGCCGGTGAGGAAGCCGAACAGCACGCCGCGCGCCGGGTGGTCGCCGTAGGCGCCGCTCTCCAGCGCGCCCGAGATCAGCAGGACGCCGGTGCAGACGAGCGGGAGCGCGATGAGGATGCGGCGCTCGACCCGCTCGGCGAGGATCGCCCAGGCGGCGAACGGGACGATCACCACCTGGAGGTTGCCGAGCACGGTGGAGAGGCCGGCGCCGACGTCGCCGATCGCGTGGTGCCAGAAGATCAGGTCCGCGGCGAAGAACACGCCGGCGCCGGCGGCCAGCGCACGGTCGCGCCGCGCGCGCGGCCCGAACCGCCGGTCCTCCAGCAGCGCCAGCGCGCCCAGCAGCGGGAGCGCGTACACGCAGCGGAAGATCGCCGAGGTCTCGGGTGCGACGTCGGCGAGCTTGACGAGGATCGCCGAGAACGCGATCGTGAGCGCGCCGGCGACCGCGGCCAGCGCGGGCCGGGCCATGATCCGCGCGACGACCGGGAGCGGCTCGCGGGCGGCCCCCGTCGCCGTCACGCCGGCTCGGCGATGCAGCCGGTCCCGACGCGCTCGAAGCCGAGGCGCTCGTACATGCGCGCGACGTCGTCGTCGCTCGCGGTCAGGAACACGATCCGGGCGCCGCGCTCGCGCGCGTCCTGGACCAGCCGCGCCGTCACGAGCGCGCCGAGCCCGCGGCGGCGGGCGCTCGGCAGCGTGGCCACGCCGACGACCTCGCTCACGTCGCCGACGAGCTGGTGGCTGCCGGTGGCGAGCACGCCGTCGCCGTCCTCGGCCACCGCCGGCGTGGTCAGCCCATGGCGGATCCGGTCGCCGAGGAAGTCCAGCTCCAGCGCCGAGCGCCCGACGGCCGCGGCGTCGCGCTCCGCCGGCCCGGCCTCGCCCGTCGCCGGTCCCCGGAGTCCCGAAGCCGATGTGCGCCACCGCGCCGCTGGCCGGCAGCGCCGGGTCGCCGGCGCCGAGCAGGCGCACCTCGATCCCGTCCGGCGGCTCGGGGGTCCGGAACCGCCCCGCCCCGAGCACCAGCAGCGGCGCCTCGAGCACCTGCAGCCCGGCGCCGCGCGCGGTCGGCCAGGAGGCCGGGCACGCGCTCGTGGACCCACTCGAACGCCTCGGGCAGTTCCAGCTCGCGCATGCGCGCGCGCGCCCGCGAGATGTCCTCGGCGTCAGGCTCCTCGCCGCCGGGCACGGGCCGCGCGTAGTACGGCCAGCCGGGGCCCTCCTTGACGAACAGCCGCAGCCGCCCGAGCTCCTCGACGCGCGACGCCGCCCTGGGGACGGCGTCGCAGTACGCGTCGATCTCCTCCAGGAGGCTCAGCTAGAGGCCTTCGAGCCGGCGGCGATCTTGCGCAGGTCGAGCGCCTTGTCGAGCGTCTCCTCGTCGACGCCGTGCTCGCGCGCGACCTCGCGCAGCGTGCGCCCGCTCGACGAGGCGTCCTTGACGATCTCCGCCGCGCGGTCGTAGCCGATGAACGGGTTGAGCGCGGTCGCGACCGCGAGCGTGCCCTCGGCGGACTTCTCGCAGCCCTCGAGGTTCGCCTCGATGCCCTCGACGCACTTCGCGGCGAACAGCTCGCTGGTCGTGGAGAGCAGGTGGATCGACTGCAGCAGGTTGCGCGCGATCAGCGGGATCCGCACGTTGAGCTCGAACTGGCCCTGGAGCCCGCCGACCGTGATCGCGGTGTCGTTGCCGATCACCTGCGCGCTGACCTGGAGCACGACCTCCGGGAGCACCGGGTTGACCTTCCCGGGCATGATCGAGGAGCCCTTCTGCAGCTCGGGCAGGAACAGCTCGCCGATGCCGGCGCGCGGGCCGGAGCCCATCATCGCGAGGTCGTTGGCGATCTTGGTCAGCGAGACCGCGATCACCTTCAGCGCGCCGGACAGCTCGACCAGCGCGTCGCGGTTGCCCTGCGCCTCGAACGGGTCCTCGGGGGCGAGGATGTCCAGGCCCGGTCGCCTCCGTGAGCAGCGCGCGGACCTTCTCCGCGAACTCCGGGTGCGTGTTGAGGCCCGTGCCGGTGGCGGTGCCGCCGAGCGGGATCTGGGCGACGTGCGGGAGCGCGGCGGCGACGCGCGCGCGGCCGAGGCGGACCTGGGCGGCGTAGCCGGAGAACTCCTGGCCGAGCGTGACCGGCACCGCGTCCATGAGGTGCGTGCGGCCGGACTTGACGATGTCCTTGAACTCCTCCGCCTTGCCGGCGAAGGCGGCCTCGAGGCGCTCGAGCGCCGGCAGCAGCGTGTTCGTCGCCTCGCCCAGCGCGGCCAGGTGGACGGCGCTCGGGAACACGTCGTTGGAGGACTGGCCCATGTTCACGTGGTCGTTGGGGTGCGCCCCCTCGCCCGCGAGCGTGGCGATGACCTCGTTGGCGTTCATGTTCGACGAGGTGCCCGAGCCGGTCTGGAAGACGTCGATCGGGAACTGGTCGTCGTGCTTGCCCTGCGCGATCTCGTCGGCCGCGGCCGCGATCCGCTGCGCGAGGTCGGCGTCGAGCAGCCCGAGCTCGGCGTTGGCGCGCGCGGCGCCGCCCTTGATGCGGCCCAGCCAGCGCACGACGTGGACGGGCACGCGCTCGCCGGAGACCGGGAAGTTGTCGACGGCCTTGCGGGTCTCTCCGCCCCACAGCTCCTGGGGCGTGTCTTGAACGCTCATTCGTCCTCCGGTTTCAGGTTTCGCCGGCGGCGACGGGCGTCACGTCGTGCGGGTGCATCGGCTTGCCGCAGTGGTCGCACACGAGCACGGGGTCGGCCACCTCGCCGCAGGAGTGGTGCAGCTCGACGGGCGGCGAGTGGTCGTTGAGGTGCTCGTCGCCCCAGCGCATGATCGCGATGATCGCGGGATACAGGTCGCGGCCGGCGGCGGTGAGGCGGTACTCGAAGCGCTCGGGCTCCTCCTGGTAGCGGCGCTGCTCGAGGATGCCCGCGCCGACCAGCGTCTGCAGCCGGGCGCTGAGGATGTTGCGCGCGATCCCGAGGTTGCGCTGCATGTCCGAGAAGCGGCGGACGCCGTAGAACGACTCGCGCAGGATCAGGAACGTCCAGCGCTCCCCGAGGATGTCCATCGCCCGCCCGACGGAGCAGGCGTCGGGCCTTTGCAAGCTCGTACATCGACTTAACCGTAGCGGTAGCGTCACACGAGGAAGGCCTTGAGCTCGCGGGCCACGCCGACCGGGTCGTCGTAGGCCATCAGGAACCCGGTGCCCGGAGAGCACGCGCAGCTGGGCGTGCGGGAGCAGGTCGAGCGCCTCCTCGGCGATCGAGAGCGGGTGCATGCGGTCCTGGTCGGCCCACAGCAGCAGCGTCGGGCGCCTCGATCAGCGCGTAGGCGTCGAGCAGGTCGCTCTGCGCGCCGGCCGGCCAGCGCCGCGCGGCGCGGGCCCACGCCCGCGCCCGGTTGGCGTTGCCGCCGACGCCCTGGAACGCGTGGCGCACGAGGTCGCGCGCCGCGGGGTTGCCGCGGGCCGAGAGCTTCTCGCCGACGGTGGGCCGGAACGCGAGCGGCCCGGCGTGCGAGAGGATCCGGTCCAGCCCGGGCACCGACGCGGCCCGCACGACCGCGCTCGCGGAGCGCTCCAGCCGCTCGCGCTCGGGCCGGCGGTGCATCGAGTTGGGCATCAGCACCAGCCGCCCGGGGGTGAGCTGGCGGGTGACGACGGCGCGCAGCAGGATCAGCGCGCCCACGTCGTGGCCGCCGACGAGCGGGCGCGGCCCGCACACGTCGCGGCAGAAGCCCGCCATCACCTCGGCGAACCACGCCGGCGTGTACGGGTGCCGCGGGCGGTCCTCGGAGTCGCCGTGCAGCGGGAGGTCGGGCAGGACGAGCCGGAAGCGGTCCGAGAGCTCCTCGACCAGCGGCTCCCACTCGCGGTGCGAGAGCAGCTTCGAGTGCAGCAGCGCCAGCGGCGGCCCCGTGCCCGCCTCGCGATACGCGACCCGGGCGCCGTCGTGATGGTGGTAGAGCCGCAGCTTCACACCGCTCATGCTTGCGCCTTTGCCCCCTGATACGTTCGCCGCCATGGGAGAGGGGTTGGACGAGGGGACCCTCGACGCCGACGAGCAGGCGCTCGTGGACCGCGTCGAGCAGCGGCGCGACGACCTGGTCGCGCTCGCCTGCGAGCTGATCGGCTACGACACCACGAGCCGCTCGGAGAACGACGAGCCCGCGCGCGAGGAGGCGGCGCTGCAGCAGGCGCTGGCCGACCGTCTCGCGGCCGCCGGCGCCGAGATCGACCTGTGGGAGCCCGCGCCCGAGGACGCCGCGAACCACCCGCTGTCGATCGAGGGGATCGGCTTCGAGGGCCGGCCGCAGCTCGCGGCGACGCTGCGCGGCAGCGGCGGCGGCCGCTCGCTGCTGCTCAACGGCCACATCGACGTCGTCCCGGCGCGGCAGGAGGAGGGCTGGGACCACGACCCGTTCGACCCGCAGGTGGTCGACGGCGAGATCGTCGGCCGCGGCGCCTGCGACATGAAGGGCGGGATCGCCGCGATGGTGCTCGCCGCCGAGGTGCTGGCCGAGCGCGGCGGCCTGGCCGGCGACGTGATCGTCTGCACCAACACCGACGAGGAGTCCAGCGGCGTCGGCGGCCTGGCCTGCGCGCGCCACGGCGTCTCCGCCGACTTCGCGATCGTCACCGAGCCGAGCGGGCTCGAGGTGTGGCCGGCGTGCCGCGGCACGGTCTACTGCACCATCGGCGTCCCCGGGCGCGCGGGCCACGCCGAGCAGGAGCACCCGCACTGGCGCGACGGCGGCGCGGTCAACGCGATCGAGAAGGGCCGCTTCCTGCTCGACGGCCTGGACCGGCTGGCGCGCGAGTGGCGCACCCGCGCGGACCTCAAGCACCCGCTCCTGGACCCGCCGGACATCGTCGCCACCCGCTTCGTCGGCGACGCGGGCTGGCACGTGACGATCCCCGACCACGCCGAGATCGACATCTCCGTGCTGATCGTGCCCCAGCAGGCCGACTCCACGGGCTGGACGGGCGACGCCCGCGACGAGGTCGAGGCCTACCTGCGCCGCTGGTGCGAGACCGACTCGTGGCTGGCCGAGCACCCGCCCACGTTCCGCTGGCACACCGAGGTCAACCCGTCCGAGACGCCGGTCGACGCGCCGAGCGTCCGCGCGCTGCTCGGCGCCAACGCCGCGCTCGGGCTGCCGGTCACGCTCGGCGGCCTCGGCAGCTGGTACGACGGCGCGACGTTCGCGCTGGAGACCGACACGCCCGCGCTGATGTACGGGCCGCGCTCGATCGACTGGGCGCACACCGTCGGCGAGCACGTCTCCGTCGACGACCTGGTGGCGTGCGCCAAGGGGATCGCCGTCGCGGCCTGGAGGCTGTGCCGGTGAGCGTCCGCGCCGCCGTGCTGCGCGCTCCCGGCGCGGCGGTGGAGATGGCGGACGTCGAGCTCGAGGCGCCCGCACGCCGGCGAGGTGGAGGTCGCGATCGCCGCGGCAGGCGTCTGCGGGTCCGACGTCCACGTCGTCACCGGCGACTGGGACGTGCCGATGCCGGTCGTGCTCGGGCACGAGGGATCGGGCGTCGTGACGCGCCTGGGCGAGGGCGTCGACGACCTCGCCGAGGGCGACCACGTCGTGCTGTCCTGGGTCCCGCAGTGCGGCGAGTGCCGGCAGTGCCGCGCCGGGCGGCCGTGGCAGTGCGAGCTGGTGGCCGACGTGGTCGCGCCGGGCGGCGTGCTGCACGACGGCACCTCGCGCTGGGGCGGCGGCCTGCACCACTACCTCGGGGTCTCCTCGTTCGCCGAGCGCGTGGTGGTCCCGCGCTCGGGCGCGATCAGGATCCGCGACGACGCGCCGCTCGACCTCGTGGCCATCGTCGGGTGCGCGGTGGCGACGGGCGTCGGCTGCCGTGCTCAACACCGCCGCGGTGCCCGAGGGCGCGACGGTCGCCGTGATCGGCTGCGGCGGCGTCGGGCTCTCCGTCGTGCAGGGCGCGCGGCTGGCGCGCGCCTCGCGCATCGTGGCGTGCGACATCAACCCGGCGAAGCTCGAGGTCGCGCGCCGGGTCGGCGCGACCGAGACCGCGGAGGTGCTGCCCTCGGGGTTCGACTTCGTGTTCGACGCGATCGGGAAGACCGAGACCACCGAGCAGGCGATCGCCGCGCTCGGCCCGGGCGGCGCCGCGGTGATCGTCGGGCTCCCGCCGACGGGCAGCACCGCGCGCTTCGACCCGCTGGTCGCTGGCCGAGGCGAACCAGCGCATCCTCGGCTCCAACTACGGCTCCGTCGACCCGCAGCGCGACATCCCGTGGCTGGTCGACCGCTACATGGACGGCGAGCTGGACCTCGACTCGCCTCGTCTCCGGCCGCCGCCCGCTCGGCGAGGCGGCCGAGGCGCTCGAAGACCTCGCGGCGGGTAGGACCCTGCGCACGCTGCTCATCACGACACAGGAGGACGGGCATGTCCACGGCGGTTGACCGGCAAGGTCGGGGAGCCCGGCGAGGTCCGCTTCAAGCGCGTGCTGGGGCTGCCCGCGCTCGTCTTCTTCGGCCTCGCCTACATGGTCCCGCTGACGGTGTGGACCACCTACGGCATCGTCACGACCTCCACCGAGGGGCACCTCCCGCTCGCCTACGTCGTCACGACGATCGCGATGTTCTTCACCGCCTACAGCTACGGGCGCATGGTCCTCGCGCACCCGGTGGCCGGCTCGGCCTACACCTACGCCTCGCGCTCGTTCGGGCGCGGGCTCGGCTTCATGGTCGGCTGGGCGCTGCTGCTCGACTACATCTTCCTGCCGATGATCAACTACCTGGTCATCGGGCTGTACATGCAGGACTACTTCCCGGACACCTCGCAGGGGCTCTGGGTGGTGATCGCGGTGGCGCTCGTGACGGGGCTGAACATCCTCGGGGTCCGGCTGCTGGCGGGCATGAACCTGCTGTTCGTCGGGGTGCAGTTCGTGTTCATCGCGGTGTTCGCGGTGATGGCGGTCGTGCACATCTCCTCCGACGTGGACGTGCAGTCGTGGACGGCGCCCTTCTACGACTCGGACACCAACCTGGGGCTGGTGTTCGCGGGGGCGGCGATCCTCGCGCTGTCGTTCCTCGGCTTCGACGCCGTGTCGACGCTCGCCGAGGAGACGGAGGACCCCAAGCGCAAGATCCCGCTCGCGATCATGCTGTGCGCGCTGGCGGGCGGGGCGGTGTACGTCTTCCAGTCCTACCTCGGCCACCTCGCCTTCCCGGACTTCTCGTTGTTCGCGGACGACCAGGACGTGGCCAGCTCCGACGTCATGAAGGAGATCGGCAACGACTTCCTCAACTCGTTCTTCACCGCCGCCTACGTGGCGGGCGCCTTCGCGTGCGCGATGGCCAGCCAGGCCAGCGTCTCGCGGATCCTCTACGCGATGGGCCGCGACGGGACGCTGCCGAAGACCGGTGTTCGCCCGCCTGCACCCGAAGTACCTGTCGCCGGTGGTGGCGAACCTCGTCGTCGGCGTGTTCGGCCTCACCGCGCTGTTCATCAGCCTGGCCACCGTGTCCTCGATGATCTCGTTCGGCGCGCTGGCGGCGTTCTCGTTCGTGAACCTGTCGGTGATCAAGACCTACTGGGTCGACCGCGGGCTGCGCGGCGGGGCGAACTTCGCCAAGTACGTCCTGCTCCCGTTCCTCGGGTTCGCGTTCACGATCTACCTGTGGACCAAGCTGAGCGGGATCGCCTTCGAGGTCGGCCTCGCGTGGCTGGCGGCCGGGTTCGTCTACCTGCTGTACCTGACCCGCGGCTTCCGCAAGGCGCCGCCGGAGATGTACTCGGGCGAGGAGGAGGACGTCATCGAGCCCGCGCGCGCCTGACCAGGGCGCGGTGCTCGGCCTCCCTCGCCGGGTCGACGGCGTCCGGCCACGAGGAGAGGGCGACCACGACGGTGCGCGCGTCCATGGCGATCAGCTGGCCGTGGATGCCGCGCGCCATCGGCGCGCCGTCGCGGCGCCACCAGAAGTTGCCGTAGCCCTCGGCGCCCGAGCGGATCGACGGGTCGGTGCCGCGCGCGAACGCCGCGGGATCGCCGTGGCCGAGCGAGGCGGCGCTCTCGCGCGCCAGCAGGCCGAAGCGGGCGTAGTCGCGCAGCGTGGCGCAGAACCCGCCGCCGATCGTCGCCGTCCCCGCTGAGTCGACGGTCAGCAGCGCGTCCCGCTCGGCGCCCGCCGGCGCCCACAGCTCGCGGGAGATCAGCTCGGCGAGCGGCGCGCCCGCGGCCCGCTCCGTCGCCACGCCGGCGAGGTCGGTGTTCGGCGTGGCGTAGTGGAAGCGCTCGCCGTGGCTCCACTCGGCCGGGCCGATGGTGGGCAGGAAGTCGAGCACGGTCTCCGCGTCGGCGCCGGCGCGCGGCGGATGCCAGCCGCAGGCGACGTCGTAGCGCCAGAAGTCCACGGCGTAGTCCTCCACGAAGGCGATCGCCGCGGTCATGTCGAGGAGGTGCTGCAGCGTCGCGCCGTCGTAGCCGGAGCCGCGCACCTCGGGGACGAGATCGGTCACGGGCGTCGCGGTGTCCAGCCCGAGCACGGCGACGAGCAGCCCGAGCACGGACTTGCCGACGGACTGCGAGAGGTGCAGCGAGTCCTCGCCCATCTCGCCCGCGTAGCGCTCGGTGACGAGCCCGCCGTCGCGGACCACCGCGAGCCCGTCCGTGTACTCGGGCAACTCGACGGCTTCGGGCTCGCCCCGCGGGAGCTCGCGGACGCTGTCGCCGCGCGGGACGACCACCGTGGGCACCACCTCGTCGACGTGGACGTACGCCCAGCGGTTCTCCGGGCCGACCTGCCAGGTCTCGGACACGGGCGAGTTCTACCGTCGAGGCGGCGTGCTGCGCTCCCCGCACGACCGCCGGATCTTCGCCCTCGCCGTGCCCGCGCTGGGCGCGCTCGCCGCCGAGCCGCTCTACGTGCTCGTCGACACGGCGATCGTCGGGCACCTCGGCACCACCGCAGCTCGCGGCGCTGGCGATCGCCGCCACCGTGCTCACGACGGCGTTCACGGTGTTCAACTTCCTCACCTACGGCACCACCGCCCACGTGGCCCGCCTGCACGGCGCCGGGCGCGAGAAGGAGGCGGCGCTGGTCGGCTCCCAGGCGCTGTGGCTGGGCGTGTTCATCGGCCTGGCCATCCTCGTCGCGATGATCCCGCTGGCGCCGGTGGCGGTGGGGCTGATGGGCGGCGAGGGCGAGGTCGCGCGACAGGCGACGCATGTACCTGCGCCTGGCCGCGCTCGGCGCGCCGTTCTTCATGCTCGCGAGCGCCGGGCAGGGCTACCTGCGCGGGATCGAGGACCTGCGCACGCCGCTCAAGATCCTGATCGTGGCGCACGCCGTGAACATCGTGCTCGAGCTGCTGTTCGTGTACGGCTTCGACTGGGGCCTGGCCGGCTCCGCGTGGGGCACGGTGATCGCCCAGGCGGGGATGGGCGCGGCGTTCGTGGCGGTCCAGCGGCGCGCCGGCTGGCAGCGCCCGGAATGGTCGAAGATCCAGCCGCTGATGCGCATCGGCGGGCACATCGCGGTGCGCACGACCGCGCTGCTCGGCTCGTTCCTGGTGGCGAGCGCCGTGCTCGCCAGGATCTCGCCCGAGGCGCTCGGCGCCCACCAGATCGCCTTCCAGCTGTTCGTGTTCCTCGCGCTGGTGCTCGACGCGCTGGCGATCGCCGGGCAGGTGATGGTCGGCGGCATGCTCGGCGCCGGCGACGCGGCCGGCGCGCGCGAGGCGGCGCTGCGCATGATCGGCTGGTCGGCGGCCGCCGGGGCGGTGTTCGGTCTCGTCCTGCTCGCGTTCGGCGACCTGATCCCGCGCGCGTTCACGAGCGACCCCGCCGTGATCGCCCAGGCGGAGGAGATCTGGTGGATCTTCGCGCTCACCATGCCCGCCAACGGCGCGGTGTTCGCGCTCGACGGCATCCTCATCGGCGCCGGCGACACGCGCTTCCTGATGTGGGGGATGCTGGCCGCCGCCGCGGTCTACGTCCCGGTCGCGCTGCTGGCGCTGCACGAGGGCTGGGGGATCCGCGGCGTGTGGTTCGGGCTGGCGGGGCTGATCGCCGTCCGGCTGGCCACCTGCGGGGCGCGCTTCGCGGGCAGCCGGTGGGCGCTCACCGGTGCTCTCGCCCGGTCGTAGTACCTTGCGCGCCGTCATGCGCTTCCTCGCCACCGCCATCGTCGCCCTCGCGCTGCTGTCGCCCACCGCCGCTCTGGCGCAGGACAGCAACCCGTTCGACGGCCAGCTGCCGCCCGCTCAGCCCACGCCGGCGCCCACCGTGGAGCCGGTCGAGGACTCCTCCGACGGCGACGTCGGGCGCACCACGCTGTTCGTGATCGGCGGCGGGCTGCTGGTGTTCTTCGTCGGGATCGGCTTCTGGATCTCACGCGACGCGCGGTCCAACCTGACGGCCGACGAGCGCGACGACGTCGACCGGTTCCGGGAAGGGGGCCCCGCCCACCAGCACAAGCACGCCCGCGAGGCCAAGGCGAAGGCGCGGGAGAAGACCCGCGCGCAGAAGCAGGCCCGCAAGGCCCACCGCAAGAAGGCGCAGACGCTAGGGCGGCGGCTTGCGCCCGTGCCGCCGCAGGCCCTCCTCGGTGGCCTCGATCACGGTCTCGAGCACCTTCACGCGGGCGAAGCGCTTGGAGTCGCGCCTCCACGAGCGTCCACGGCGCCCACTCGGTGCCGGTGCGCTCGAGCATGTCCTCGATCGCCTCGGTGTACTCGCCGCGCTTGCCGCGGTTGCGCCAGTCCTCGTCGGTGAGCTTGTAAGCCTTCAGCGGGTCGTCCGCGCGCGCCTCGAAGCGCTCGCAGCTGCTCCTCGTCGGAGATGTGCAGCCACAGCTTCACGAGCACCATGCCCTCGTCGGCGAGCATCCGCTCGTACGCGTTGATCTCGTCGTAGGCGCGCGTCCACTCCGCCTCCGTCGCGTAGCCCTCGACGCGCTCGACGAGCACGCGGCCGTACCAGGAGCGGTCCAGGATCGCCATCCCGCCCCAGCCCGGCAGCGCCGGCCAGAAGCGCCACAGCCAGTGGTGGCGCAGCTCGTCGGGCGTCGGCGCCGCGTACTGCTTCACGCGCACGTGGCGCGGGTCGAGCTTGGCGACCAGGCGCTTGATGGCGCCGCCCTTGCCGCTCGCGTCCCAGCCCTCGAGCACGACGCACAGCGGCGGCCCGAGGTCGGGGTCGCCGTCGAGCCCGGCGAGTCTCCAGCCGCAGCTCCTGCATCCGCTTCTGCAGCGTCCTTCAGGCGCTTCTCGGCCTCCTTCTTGGGAAGGTCGAGCGAGAGGTCGAGTGCGTCGAGGCTGGTCATGTGGCGGGGGTGATCACGAGGTCGCGTACCCGGAACACGGCCTTGCTGCGCGGAAGCTCCTGGAACGGCGTGTCGATGCCCGCGAAGCTGCCCTCCCCGCGGTAGTCGAAGAACCTCTCCACCTTGCCGCGCTCGTCGAGCAGGATCAGCAGCTCGCCGGTCTCGAAGCCGAGCGTGCCGGTCCACTCGTAGCCGAGGCGCTTGGAGATCTCCGAGCGCGGCGTCCCGCGCTCCACGATCAGCACGCGGTCCCAGTCGAAGGAGGCGACCTGCCCGAGGTCCACGTCGCGGCCGCCCGCCGTCGCGACCTCGCGCGTGAACTTCTCCGAGAGCAGGTTGTCGACCTGGATGTTGTCCTCGTCGCGGGTCAGGAAGACCGCCAGGCCGAGGCCCGCGACCATCAGCGCGAGTGCCACTCCGACGGCGGTGAGCGCGCGCGCCATGGGTCCGCCTGAGGGTAGATGCGTCCGGCCCGGCGCGTACGCTCGCGGCCAGATGGTGCTCGTCGTAGACGACCCGTTGGCGCATCGAGCGCTCGACGGGCTGCTGCGCGCCGAGGCGGCTGTCCGCCGCCGGCTCTCCGCCGACCTCGAACGCGAGGGGCTCTCGGCCGCCGGCTTCTCCGTTCCTCGTCGTGCTCGTCACCGCCGAAGGCGAGCTGGAGCTGCGCACGCTCCGCCGCCGGCTGCACACCTCCAAGGCCAACGCCACGGAGGTCGTCGACACGCTGGAGCGCCGCGGCCTCGTCGAGCGCCACCGGCTCCCGCAGGACCGCCGCGCGGCCGTCGTGAAGATCACCGAGCGTCGGCGCGGAGCTGGTCGACCGGCTGTTCCCCGAGCACGCCTCCCGCGTCGCGCTGGCCTTCTCGCCGCTCGACGACGACGAGAAGCGCACGCTCGCGGAGCTCTGCCGCAAGCTCGCCGCCTAAGTCGGACGGAGACGATCGCCAGCAGGAACCCGTCGTAGCCCTTGGCGCCCACGGTCTGGATCGGTCGTGGCGTCAAGGCGCGCGCTCGGCGGCGACGAGCTCGGTCATGCGGCGCACGCCGCGGGCGCTGGGGTCGTCGCCCTCGAGCACCCGCCCGCCGCGCACGACGTTGTCGGCGATGATCAGCGTGCCGGGGCGGGAGAGCTTCACCGCCCACTCGAGGTACTCCGGGTAGGCGCCCTTGTCGGCGTCGATGAAGATCAGGTCGAAGGGCACGGGTTCGAGTCCGGGAAGCGTCTCCAGCGCCGGGCCCTCGATCAGCTGCACGCACTCCACCCCGGCGAGGTTCTCGCGCGCGACGGCCGCGTGGTGCGGGTCGGCCTCCAGCGTGATCAGGACGTCCGGCTCGGCCCGCGCCAGCCATAGCGTGGAGTAGCCCGCGAGCGTCCCGAGCTCCAGGATCCGGCGGGCGCCGGCCAGCCGCGCGAGCAGCTCGAGCATCCGCCCCTGCAGCGGTGAGACGGCGATGGCCGGGACGTCGCCGCCCGCCCGCGGCTCGTCCTCGATCAGCTGGCGGGCGAAGAAGTCGTCGACGGCGTCCCAGAGGGTGGAGTCCATCCACCTAGAATCCCCGATCCCGTGGCCGCGCCGCATCGACCCCTTCCCAAGGACGTCTCCTTCCCCAAGCTCGAGGAGGAGGTGCTCGAGCGCTGGCGCGAGCGCGACGTGTTCCGCGAGTCGATGCGCCGCCGCGAGGGCGCCGAGCCGTTCGTCTTCTACGAGGGCCCGCCGACCGCCAACGGCCGCCCCGGCTCCCACCACGTGCTCGCGCGCGTGTTCAAGGACATCTTCCCCCGCTACCAGACCATGCGCGGGCGCTACGTCGAGCGCAAGGCCGGCTGGGACTGCCACGGCCTGCCGGTCGAGATCGCGGTCGAGCAGCAGCTCGGCTTCACCTCCAAGGCCGACATCGAGCGCTACGGGATCGCCGAGTTCAACCAGAAGTGCCGCGAGTCGGTGTTCGAGTTCCTCGACGACTGGACGCGGCTGACGGAGCGGATCGGCTACTGGGTCGACCTCGAGCACCCGTACCGCACGCTCGACGACCCGTACATCGAGTCGGTGTGGTGGGCGCTGTCGCAGCTGTGGGAGCGCGACCTGCTCTACGAGGGCCACAAGGTCGTGCCCTACTGCCCGCGCGACGGCACGGCGCTGTCCTCGCACGAGGTCTCGCTCGGCTACAAGGACGTCGAGGACCCGTCGGTCTACGTGCGGTTCCCGGTCGTCGAGCCGGCGGGCGCGCTGCGCGAGGGCGACGTGCTGCTCGGGCTGGACGACGACGCCATGGACGCTGGTGTCCAACGCCGCGCTGGCGGTCGACCCGGAGCTGGCCTACGTGCGCACCGCCGAGCGGCTACGTCCTGGCCGAGGCGCTGGTCGAGCGCGTGCTCGGCGAGGACGCCGAGGTCGCCGACCGCTTCCACGGCCGCGACATGCTCGGCGCCCGCTACGAGCCGCCCTTCCCGTTCCTCGGCGCCGAGGAGTACGGCGAGAAGGGCCACACCGTCCTGCCCGCCGACTTCGTCACCGCCGACGACGGCACCGGCATCGTCCACACCGCGATCGCGTTCGGCGAGGACGACTTCCGGCTCGGCGCCGAGCACGGGCTCAACGTCGTCAACCCGGTGCGGCCCGGACGGCACCTACGACGAGCGCATCGGCCCGTACGCCGGCATGTGGGTCAAGGACGCCGACCCGAAGCTGATCGAGGACCTGCGCGAGCGCGGCAAGCTGCTGCGCGACGAGCGGCTCCTGCACTCCTACCCGCACTGCTGGCGCTGCGGCACGCCGCTCCTCTACTACGCCAAGCCGTCCTGGTACATCCGCACCTCGCAGCTGCGCGACCGGCTGCTGGCCGCCAACGACACCGTCACCTGGCACCCGGAGCACATCAAGACCGGGCGCTTCGGCAAGTGGCTGGAGAACAACGTCGACTGGGCGATCTCACGCGAGCGCTACTGGGGCACGCCGCTGCCGATCTGGCGCTGCGAGAACGGCCACGCCGAGGCGATCGGCGCGTTCGCCGACCTCGAGGCCAAGTCGGGGCAGACGCTCGAGGACCCGCACCGCCCCTACGTCGACGACCTCACCTACCCGTGCAAGGAGTGCGGGGAGGAGATGCGCCGCGTCCCCGAGGTGATCGACGTCTGGTTCGACTCGGGCGCGATGCCGTTCGCCCAGCACCACGCGCCGTTCGAGAACCAGGACAGGTTCGAGGCGCGGTTCCCCGCCGACTACATCTGCGAGGCGATCGACCAGACGCGCGGCTGGTTCTACTCGCTGATCGCGATCTCCACGCTGCTCTTCGACCAGGCGCCCTACCGGACCGTCCTCTGCCTCGGCCACATCGCCGACCACGAGGGCAAGAAGATGTCCAAGTCGCTCGGCAACATCATCCCGCCGTGGGAGGTCATCGACCGCCACGGGGCCGACGCGTTCCGCTGGTACTTCCTGACCTCCAAGCAGCCGTGGGAGGGCTACCAGTTCTCCACCGACGCGGTCGGCGAGTCGCTGCGCCAGTTCCTGCTGCAGCTGTGGAACACGTACGGCTTCTACGTCATGTACGCGAACGTCAACGGCGTCGCCCCTGACGTCTCCGCCGAGCCCGCCAACGAGCTCGACGCGTGGGTGCTCTCGCGGCTCAGCGAGACGGTCGCGGCGGTCACCGAGCGCCTCGACGACTTCGACGCCACGCGCGGCGGCCAGGCGCTGGCCGCGTTCGTCGACGACCTCTCGAACTGGTACGTGCGCCGCTCCCGCCGGCGGTTCTGGGACGGCGACGAGGCCGCCTTCGCGACGCTCCGCCACTGCCTCGTGACGGTCTCCAAGCTGCTGGCGCCGTTCTGCCCGTTCATGGCCGACGAGATCTACGACAACCTCGACGGCTCGCTGGAGAGCGTGCACCTCGCGGACTGGCCGGAGGCCGGGCCGCGCGACCGCGGCCTGGAGGTCTCCATGCGCGTCGTGCGCGAGACCGTCCGGCTGGGCCTCGCCGCCCGCGGGCAGTCCAAGCTCAAGGTCCGCCAGCCGCTGCGCGCCGCCGTCGTGGTCGCGGCCGGCGAGGAGCGCGCGGCGATCGAGCGGCTCGCCGACGTCGCGCTGGACGAGCTCAACGTCAAGGAGCTGCGCTACGTCTCGCAGGCCGACGAGCTGGGCTCCTACGAGGTCAAGCCCAACTACCGCGCGCTCGGCCCCCGCTTCGGCAAGCAGATGCCGCAGGTGGCGGCGGCCGTCGCCGCGCTGGACCCCGAGCACGTCGCGGGCGCGCTGCGCAACGGCGGGCGCGTCGGCATCTCGATCGACGGGCACGACCACCAGCTCGACGCCGACGACCTGCTGCTGGCGATGAAGCCGCTCGAGGGCTACCAGCTCGAGCGCGAGGGCTCGCACGCCGTCGCGCTGGAGCTCGAGCTCGACGAGGACCTGCGCCGCGAGGGCCTCGCCCGCGAGATCGTCCACGCCGTCCAGGCCGCCCGCAAGTCGGCGGGGCTGCAGGTCGAGGACCGGATCTCGCTGTCGCTGGGCGGCGACGACGAGCTGCTCGCCGCGGCCGGCGCGTTCGAGGACTACATCGCCCGCGAGACGCTCGCGACGTCCGTCGACTACGGCGGCGGCAACGGCGCGTCGGCGACGATCGAGGGCCGTCAGCTCTCGATCGGCGTCGCGCGCGCCTGAGCGACGCCCGTCAGGATCTCGCGCACGATCCGGTCGGCGACGAGCGCGGTGATGTCCGCGCGAGCCGACGCCGGTCGGGGCCACCTCGACGACGTCGGCGCCGATCAGCCGCAGGCGCGACGCGATCGTGCGGCACGCCCACAGCAGGTCGGTCGAGGTCATGCCGCCGGGCTCGGGCGTGCCGGTGCCCGGCGCGTAGACCGGGTCGAGCACGTCGACGTCGACGGAGAGGAACGTGGGGCCGGCGCCGGCGATCGCCAGCGCGTCCTCGACGACCGCGCGGATCCCGCGGTCGCGGACGTCGTGCATCGGGAACGCGGTGATGCCGCGCGCGCGCTGCCACGCGAACTCCTCCTCGCCGGGCCAGTAGCCGCGCAGGCCGATCTGCACGTAGCGCGCGCCGTCGACGTGGCCGGACTCGACGAGCCGGTACATCGGCGTGCCGTGGGACAGCTCGGCGCCGAACACGGTCTTGCCGGTGTCGGTGTGGGTGTCGAAGTGGACCAGCCCCATCGGGCCGTGCACGGCGGCGCAGGCGCGGATGTCGGGCTCGGCGATCGAGTGGTCGCCGCCCAGGACGACCGGGAGCGCCCCGGCGGCGAGCACCTGGCCGACGATGCGCTCGATCGCCTCGTGCGAGCGGACGGGGTCGGCCGGGAGCACCGGCGCGTCGCCGAAGTCGACGACCTTCAACGCGGTCGAGAAGTCGACGCCGGTCTCCATGTGCGGGCCCGGCGGGCAGCTCGCGGCGCGGATCGCGCGCGGGCCGAAGCGGGCGCCCGGCGCGTCGGAGACGAGGTCGTCCATCGGGGCGCCGACGATCGCGGCGTCGACGCCGCGCAGCTCGTCCGGGTCCTCCGTGTAGGGAAGCCCGGAGAACGTGAGCAGGCCCGCGAAGTCGGGCTTCTCGCCGTGCTCGGCCCAGCGGGACAGCGGGTCGATCATGCGGCGAAGCCTACGGCTCGCGCCGCGAGCAGGGCTCGCGGCGCGGGTGGGGGAACGCTAGGCGGTGAGGGCGGGCTCGAGCTCGGCCTCGAGGCGCTTCTTGGGCAGCGCGCCCTGGATGCGCTTGGCCTCGGCCCCGTTGCGGAACAGCAGCATGGTGGGGATCGCCATGATCCCGTAGGCGGCCGCCGTCTGCTGGTTGTCGTCGGTGTTGAGCTTCACGATCCGCAGGTCGTCACGCTCGCCGGCGATCTCCTCGAGGACGGGCTGGACGACGCGGCACGGACCGCACCAGGGCGCCCAGAAGTCGACGAGCACCGGGACGTCGGACTCGAGGACCTCGGCCTGGAAGTTCGTGTCGGTGACTTCGGTGATGCCGGCCATTCGTGCTCCTCTTCGGTTCGGTCGCTTCAGAAAGTATAGCGACCTATTACGCCAGCGCGAGCATCAGCCTGGGCGACACCCAGACCTCGATCGCACCCGCCACGAGCAGGATCGGAACCGCGATCGCGGTGGTCACGAAGGTAGCGGCGAGCAGCTCCTCCCAGCGGCCGCCGCGGCTGGCCAGCGTCCAGGCGGCGAGCGGGAGGAACAGCGCGAACAGCTCGGGCAGCGCGTGCGGGAGCAGCCCGATCATCAGCGTCAGCGGGCGACACGTCGAGCATCGAGGCAAGCGACGAGGCGCCGTGGCCGAGCGCGTAGGCCTGCGTGAAGAGCGAGAAGAGCGTCGCGCAGGCGACGAAGGCGATCGCCAGCGGTCCGGCGATCTCGTGGATGCTTCCGCCATACGCCCTTGTAGCCCTCGGCGACCTGCGGCAGCGAGGAGCCGGCCATGAACCCGGCCACGCAGGCGAGCGCGTGCAGCGAGAGCACGAGGCCGTTGCGGAACAGCACGAAGCCGTAGTCGGCGAGCGTCGGCGCCGATGGGTCACGCCGGGGAAGCTGGCGTCCCACTCGTCGGGCGTGGCGACCGTGGCGATCAGCCACGTCGCGGTGAGCAGCAGGACGGCGACGGCCAGGCTGGCCAGCGCCCACGGGCGCAGGATCGCGGCGGGCCGGTCGTTCCAGCGGCTCAGGGTGGCGCGTGTGTCGGCCCAGCCCTGGACGACGCGCCAGCTCTTCGGATCTCATACCTCATTGGATCGGCAGGGTGCCGGGCTCTCCTGAGCCGGGCGCCTCCGGCAGGCCGTCGCGGCGGCGCGCGATCCGCAGCGCCGGCACGAGCCACATCGCCTCCAGCGCGATCCGCGCCGACATCTTGGACTCGCCGGCGCTTGCGGTCCCGGAACGTGATCGGGATCTCCTCGACGCGCAGGCCGCGGGCCAGCGCCCGGTAGGTCAGCTCGACCTGGAACGCGTAGCCCTCCGAGCGCACGGTCTCGAAGTCGATCGCGTTCAGCGTCGCCGCGCGGAAGGCCTTGAAGCCGCCGGTGAGGTCGCGCACGCCGACGCCGAGCACGGCGCGGGCGTAGCGGCAGCCGCCGCGCGAGATCACGCGCCGCAGCAGGTCCCAGTCCTGCACGCCGCCGCCGTCCACGTAGCGCGAGCCGAGCACGAGGTCGGCGCCCGCCCGCGGCGCGCTCGAGCAGCCGCGGGACGTCCTCGCGGGTCGTGCGAGAGGTCGGCGTCCATCTCCACCACGAAGCCCGCGCCGGCGCGCAGCGCGTGGGCGAAGCCGTTGACGTAGGCGAGCCCGAGGCCGGCCTTGCCGGGCCGGTGCAGCACCTCGACCTGCTCGTCGGCCGCCGCGAGCCCGTCGGCGATCCGGCCCGTCCCGTCGGGCGAGCTGTCGTCGACGACGAGGATCGCGCCCGTCGGGCACGGCCGCGCGCACGGCGCGCACGAGCGGCTCGAGGTTCTCGGCCTCGTTGTAGGTCGGGACGACGATCCAGGGGGGACCGGGCATGGGCGGCCGCGTAGCCTACGCACTCGAAATGGCCGACCTCACCAACGCCCAGATCGCCGCGGCCTTCGACGAGCTCGGCGACCTCTACGAGCTGGACGGAGCGGTGTCCTACCGGGTCATCGCCTACCGCAACGCCGCCCGCGCCGTGCGCGAGTCCTCGGTGTCCGTGGCGACGATGACGCGCGAGGGGCGCGTCACCGACGTGCCCGGGATCGGGAAGACGCTCGAGGAGAAGCTGCGCGCGCTCGACGAGACCGGGCGAGATCCCGGCCGCGGTGAAGCTGCGCGCCAAGTTCCCGTCGGGGCTGATCGCCGTCATGCACCTGCCCGGGTTCGGGCCCAAGCGGGCGCGGCGGCTCTACGACGAGCTCGGCGTCGACTCGCTCGACTCCCTGCGCGCGGCGGCCGAGGCGGGCCAGATCGCCGGGCTGCGCGGCTTCGGCAAGAAGGTGGAGGAGAACCTCAAGCAGGTGCTCGCCGACCACGAGGACGGCGGCGGGCCGGCGCCGCGCGTGCTGCTCTCACGCGCGATCCCGGTCGCGGAGCAGATCGTCGGCGTGCTGCGCGGGCACCCGGCGTCTGACCGCGTCGAGGTGGCGGGCTCGCTGCGCCGCCGCGCCGACTCGGTCAAGGACCTCGACATCATCGCCACCGCCTCCGACCCGAAGGCGCTCGCGAGCACGCTCGGCGACCTCGACATCGTGGAGTCGGTGCAGCAGTCCGGCGACGCCGGCGCGCGGGTGACGCTGCACACCGGCATGAAGGTGGACCTCAAGGTCGTCGAGCCCGACCAGTTCGGCAACGTCCTGCAGCACTTCACGGGCTCCAAGGCGCACAACGTGGCGCTGCGCGAGTCGGTCGTGCGGCGCGGGCTGCACGTGTCCGAGTACGGGATCCTCGACGACGCGACCGGCGAGACCACGCGCTGCGCGACCGAGGAGGAGGTCTACGAGAAGCTCGGCCTGGCGTGGATCCCGCCCGAGCTGCGCGAGGGCCGCGGCGAGCTGGAGGCCGCGCTGCCGACCGGGCCCGGCCTGCCGCAGCTGGTCACGATCGAGGACCTCAAGGGCGACCTGCACATGCACACGACCGCCTCCGACGGCCGCCAGACCGCCGAGGAGATGGCGATCGCGGCGCGCGAGCGCGGGCTCGAGTACATCGCCATCACCGACCACTCGGCCTCGCACGGGTTCGGCAACGACGTCTCCCCCGACCAGCTGCGCGCGCGGATCGAGGAGATCCGGGAGCTGAACTCCAAGCTCGAGGGGATCGAGCTGCTGATCGGGACGGAGAGCAACATCCTCACCGACGGCTCGCCCGACTACGACGACGACCTGCTCGAGCAGCTCGACTGGGTGATCGCCTCGGTCCACACGTCGTTCCAGATGGACTCGAAGGCGATGACCGACCGCATGGTCGCCGCCATCGAGCACCCGCTGATCGACGCCATCGGCCACCCGACCGGCCGCAAGATCGAGACCCGCAACCCCTACGCGCTCGACGTGGACCGCGTGATCGAGGCGGCGGCCCGCACCGGCACGATGCTCGAGATCAACTCCGCGCCCGACCGCCGCGACCTCGACGAGATCCACGCCCGCGAGGCCGCCCGCGCCGGCGTGCCGATCCTGATCGACTCCGACGCCCACTCGTCCCGCAACCTGCGGCTGCTCGAGTACGGCGTGATGACCGCCCGCCGCGCGTGGCTCACTCCCGAGGCGATCGCGAACACGCGCCCGTGGGCCGAGTTCGCGAAGCTCCGCAAACGGGAACGTTCAGGCCAGCACTGAACCCCGAAGCGGGAGGACCACGATGGGTGACGGGACGAAGGACGACGTGAAGGGCCGTACCAAGGAGGCCGCCGGCGACCTCACGGGCGACAAGAGCCTGAAGAACGAGGGCAAGGTCGACCGCGCGTCGGGCAAGGTCAAGGACGCCGTCGGCGGCACGTCCGACAAGGTCAAGGACGCGGTCAACCCCGACCGCCGCTGAGGAAGCGCGCGACGGAGGCGCGGAAGTCCGCGCTGCCGTAGGCGTCGCGGACGAGGTCCTCGCCGTCCGGGAGGTCGGCGTCGCGCAGGCGGCGCAGCGCCTCCTTGGTGACGCGCAGGGTGGTGGGGGCGTGCGAGGCGAGCGTCTCGCACAGCTCCGCCACGCGCGCCTCGCCGTCGTCGACGACCTCGGTCGCGAGGCCGACGCGCAGCGCCTCCTCGGCGTCGATCGTGCGCGCGGTGAAGACGATGTCCTTGACCAGCGCCGGCCCGAGCAGCGCCGTCAGCCGCGCGTAGTTGGCCATCGAGAGGCAGTTGCCGACCGTGCGGGCGATCGGGAGCCCGAACTTCGCGGCCGGGCGTGCAGATGCGCAGGTCGCACGTGGCCGACAGCGCCAGCCCCGAGCCCATCGCGAAGCCGTCGACGAGCGCCACCGTCGGCTTGCCGACCGACTCCAGCCGTCCGACGATGCGGTCGATCGTCGCCTCGTACTCCACGCCGTCGTCGGCGGTCTCGAACGCCGTGAACTGGCGGATGTCGGTGCCCGCCACGAACGCCTTCCCGCCCGCGCCACGCAGCACCATCGCGCGCACGTCGTCGTCGCCGTCGGCGCGCTCGCACGCGTCGAACAGCTCCTCGTACATCGCGAACGTCATCGCGTTGTGGGCCTCGGGGCGGTCGAAGGTGACCCACGCCGCCGGGCCGCGCACCTCGTAGCGGACGCTCACAGCGAGATGCCCGCCTCCCGGAGGACCTCCTCGGTGTGCTCGCCGAGCAGCGGCGCGGCGCGGCGGATCGAGCCGGGCGTGTCGCTCAGCTTCACGGGGATGCCGAGCCCGCGCACGGTGCCCTCCTCCGGGTGCTCCATCGAGACCTCCATCTCGCGCGCCTGCGTGTGCGGGTCGGCGAACACCTCGGCGTAGTCGTGGATCGGCCCGGCGGCGATGCCCGCCGCCTCGAGCCGCTCGACCCACTCGTCCGTCCCGCCCGAGGCGAGCGCGGCCTCCAGCTCGGCGGCGAGCTCCGGGCGGTTGGCCATCCGGTCGGCGTTGGTCGCGAAGCGGGGGTCGGCGAGGAGCTCCTCGCGGCCGATCACCGCGCACAGCTTCTCCCACTGGCGCTGCGTGTTGCCGGCCACCGTGAGGTGCCCGTCGCGGGTGCGCAGCGCCTGGTAGGGCGCCGTGATGCGGTGCGCCGAGCCGAGCTTGTCCGGGACGCGGCCCGTGGAGAACAGCTCGGCCGCCTCCCACACCGACAGCGCCAGCGCGCCCTCGAACAGCGACGTGTCGACCATCTGGCCGCGCCCCGTGCGCTCGCGGGCGGCGAGCGCGGAGAG
Organism: uncultured Solirubrobacteraceae bacterium; assembly: GCA_963723395.1. Lineage (GTDB taxonomy): Bacteria > Actinomycetota > Thermoleophilia > Solirubrobacterales > Solirubrobacteraceae > DATFQI01. Next base: position 471,792 of record CAVRQL010000025.1, read on the forward strand.
GATGCCGACCGCGCAGAACAGGCCCGCGGAGAGGTCGCCGATCGGGATGCCGCACTTGATCGGGTCGCCGCCCGGCTCGCCGGTCACGCTCATCACGCCCGACAGCCCCTGGGCGATCAGGTCGTAGCCCGCGCGCTGCGCGTACGGGCCGGTCTGCCCGAAGCCGGAGATCGACGCGTAGACGAGCCGCGGGTTCCGCGCCGACGAGCGTCTCGTAGTCGACGCCGAGGCGCTTCGCCACCCCCGGGCGGTTGTTCTCCAGCACGACGTCGGCGTCGTCGGCCAGGCGCAGGAACGCCTCGCGGTGCGCCTCGTCCTTGAGGTCCAGCGCGACCGAGCGCTTGTTGCGGTTGACGGCCATGAAGGCCGAGGGGCCCATCGAGCGCCGCGACGAGTCGCCGGTGCCCGGGCGGCTCGATCTTGACCACGTCGGCGCCCATGTCCGCGAGCACCTGGCCGCAGAACGGCCCGGCCATCACGTGGGTCAGCTCGAGGACCCGGAGCCCGTCGAGGGCGGCCGTCACGCGCGGTACGGGCGCCGTCTCGAGCAGCTCGAGCGCCGCCTGCACGCCCGGCTCGATGTCGACGCCGGCGATGCGCAGCCCCATCTCGACGCCGCACAGGGTCCCGGCGAGCATCAGGTCGTTGAAGTCGCCCAGGTGGCCGATCCGGAACACCTTGCCCGACAGCTTCCCGAGGCCCGCGCCGAGCGACATGTCGAAGCGCTCCAGGATCACGCGGCGCACCTCGTCGGACTCGTCGCACAGCACCGCGGTGAGCGAGCCGCTGAACTCGCGCTCGTCGAGCGCCAGCACCTCGAGCCCCCAGGCCTCGACCGCCGCGCGGGTGGCGGCGGCGTGCCGGGCATGGCGGGCGAAGACGTTCTCCAGGCCCTCCTCGCGCAGCATCGCGAGCGCCTCGCGGAGCCCGTAGAAGAGGTTGGTGGCCGACGTGTAGGGCCAGTAGCCCGCCTTGTTGGCCTCGATGATCGGCGCCCAGTCCCAGTAGGAGCGCGCCATCCCCTCGGCGTCGAGCGCCTTCTGGGAGACGGCGTTGAAGCTCAGCCCGGCCGGGAGCATCAGGCCCTTCTGCGAGCCGCCGACCGTGACGTCGACGCCCCACTCGTCGTGCCGGTAGTCGATCGAGGCGAGCGAGGAGATCGTGTCGACGAGCAGCAGCGCGTCCGAGCCCGCCGCGTCCATCGCGGCGCGGATCTCCGGCACGCGGCTCGTCACGCCCGTCGAGGTCTCGTTGTGGACGACCATCACCGCGCGGATCGACGGGTCGCCGCGCAGGACCTCCTCGGCGCGCTCGGGGTCGGCGCCGTGGCGCCAGTCGCCCTCCACCCACACGACCTCGAGCCCGAGCCGCTCGGCCATCCCGCGCCACAGCGTCGCGAAGTGGCCCGTCTCGAAGGCGAGCACGCGGTCGCCCGGCGAGAGCGTGTTGACGATCGCCGCCTCCCACGCGCCGGTGCCCGACGCCGGGTAGACGACCACGGGCCCGGCGGTCCGGAAGACGTGCTGCAGGCCGTCGAGGATCTCCAGCCCGAGCACTCCGAAGTCCGGCCCGCGATGGTCGATCGTCGGCGCGTCGATCGCCCGCAGGACCCGGTCGGGCACGTTCGTCGGTCCTGGGATCTGCAGGAAGTGCCGTCCGCTCACGCCGATCCAGGGTAACGGTCTGACTATGGTTTCGACCGTGGAGCTCAGCGCCGCCCTGCGTCGCGAGCTGCGGGGGGACGTGCGTGACGACGCGTACACGCGCCACCTGTACGCCGCCGACGCGAGCATGTACGCGGTCGAGCCGCTGCTCGTCGCGTTCCCGCGCGGCGCCGAGGACATCGCCGCCGCGATCGCGCTGGCCGCGCGGTTCGACGTGCCGGTCGTGTCCCGCGGGGGCGGCACCAGCCTGTCCGGGCAGACGGCGGGCGGGCGCGGGATCGTGCTCGACACCTCGCGCTACCTGAACGAGATCCGCGAGCTGGATCCCGAGGCGCGGCGCGTGCGGGTCGGCCCCGGCGTCGTGCAGGAGGACCTCAACCGCGCCGCGCGCGCGCCACGGGCTCGGCTTCGGCCCGGACACCTCGACGTCCAACCGGGCCACGATCGGCGGCATGATCGGCAACAACTCGTCGGGCTCGCAGTCGATCGTGCACGGCACGACGATCGACCACGTGCTCGAGCTGGACGTCGTGCTCGCCGACGGCTCGCGCGCCACGTTCGGCCCGGGCCACGCAGGTACCTGAGCGCGATCGAGAGCGGGCTGCGGGAGATCCTGCGCGACCACGCGCGGGCGATCGCCGAGGACTACCCGAAGCACTGGCGCCAGTCCGGCGGCTACCGGCTGGACCGGCTCGCGCGCGAGTTCGACCTGGCGAAGTTCGTCACCGGCTCGGAGGGCACGCTCGTCGCCATCACCGAGGCGACCGTCCGGCTCGTCGAGCTGCCGAAGGCGACGATGTTCGCGGTCGGCCACTTCGACTCGCTGTCCGGGGCGATCGCCGCCACCGCGGACGCGCTCGAGCTCGGCCCCACGACGGTCGAGATGATCGACCGCACGATCCTCGACCTCTCGCGCTCCAAGCTCGAGTACCGCAAGCTCTCCGAGACGCTGGAGGGCGACCCCGAGGCGCTGCTGTTCGTCTCCTTCGCCGGCGACACCGACGACGAGGTGCGCGGCAAGCTCGACGAGCTCGCGGCGGCGTGGCAGGAGCACGGCCACGGCTACCACACGCTGCGCGCCGAGACCGCGGCGGAGCAGGACGCGCTGACCAAGGTCCGCAAGGCCGGCCTGGGGCTGCTGATGGCGGCCAGCGAGGGCGCCGCGCGCCCGGCCGCCTTCGTCGAGGACACCGCGGTCGCGCCCGAGCGGCTCAACGACTACGTCGCGCGCTTCCGCGAGGTGCTGGACCGCCACGACCTGCAGGCCGGCTTCTACGGGCACTGCTCCGTCGGCTGCCTGCACATCCGCCCGTTCGTCGACCTCACCGCGCCCGGCGGGGTCGAGACGATGGAGTCCGTGGCGGGCGAGATCGCCTCGCTGGTCGCCGAGTTCGACGGCGTGAACTCCTCCGAGCACGGCGACGGCCGCGTGCGCAGCCCGTTCAACCCGCAGGTGTTCGGCGAGGACCTCTACGAGGCGATGCGCAAGGTCAAGCGCCTGTTCGACCCGGCCAACCGCCTCAACCCCGGGATCATGGTCGACGCCTCGCCGATCACCGTGAACCTGCGCGACCCGGCGCTCCCGCCGCCCGGCCCGCTCGCAGACGCACTTCGACTTCGGCGCCGGCGGGATGCGCGCGCGCCGCCGACCGCTGCCAGCGCATCGGCGTGTGCCGCAAGACCGGCAGCGGCGTGATGTGCCCGTCCTACATGGCCACGCGGGAGGAGGAGCACGCCACGCGCGGCCGCGCCAACGCGCTCGTCAAGGCGCTCTCCTCACCCGACCCGCGCAAGGCGATGGGCGACGAGCGGCTGCACGAGATCCTCGACCTGTGCCTGGAGTGCAAGGCGTGCAAGAGCGAGTGCCCGCTGAGCGTCGACATGGCGACCATGAAGTCCGAGTTCCTGTCGCACTACCAGGCCGAGCACGGCACGCCGCTGCGCTCGCGGCTGTTCGGCGCGATCCGGCCGCTGAACCGGCTCGGCGCCGCCACCGCGCCGCTCTCCAACCTGCCCGGGCCGGATCCCCGCCGCGCGGCGGCTGCTCGAGCGCACGGCCGGGATCGCGCGCCAGCGGCCGCTGCCGCGCTTCGCCCGCGAGCACCTGGTGCGCTGGGACAAGAAGCGAGACGTCGCCACGCGCCCGCCGGCACGCGAGAGGTCGTGTTCCTGGCCGACTCGTTCACCACCTACAGCGAGCCGGCGATCGGGCGCGCCGCCATCGAGCTGCTCGAGGCGGCCGGCTACCGCGTGCGGCTGGAGAGCGCCGGCTGCTGCGGGCGCTCGTCGATCTCCAAGGGCCTGCTCGACCAGGCGCGCGACATGGCGGCCGCGATGGCCGGCCGGCTCGCGCCGGACGCCGAGCGCGGCGTGCCGATCGTCGGCTGCGAGCCGTCGTGCCTGCTGACGCTGCGCGAGGAGCACCTGCAGCTGCTGCCCGGCGACCCGCGCGCGGAGGTCGTCGCCAAGCAGGCGAAGCTCGTCGAGGAGCTGCTCGTCGAGGCGATCGACGAGGGCGCGATCACGCTGGACGCCGGCTCGCCGGTCGCCAACCGGCCGATCGTCTTCCACGGCCACTGCCATCAGAAGGCGCTGGCCGGGACGACGGCGACCGTGGAGCTGCTCAAGCGGATCCCGGGCGCCGAGGTGACGGAGCTCGACGCGGGCTGCTGCGGAATGGCGGGTTCGTTCGGCTTCGAAGCCGAGCACTACGACCTCTCGATGCAGATCGGGGAATCCCGGCTGTTCCCGGCGCTGCGGTCTGCCGCGCCGGGCACGCTGGTCGCGGCGACAGGGGTGTCGTGCCGCCAGCAGATCGGGCATGGGGTGGGACAGCGGGCGTGGCACCCCGCTGAGCTGGTCCGGGCAGCGCTCGCGGGCTGAGCGCTCAATCAAAGGGGAGGGGTTGCAGTGTCCAACGAGCTGATCTCGATCATCGTGCTGATCGCGGTCTTCCTGGTCGCCACCACGACGGGCGTGAACATGGGCGTGCTCGGCATCGTCGCCGCATTCGGCGTCGGCACCGCGCTGGGCGTGAGCGAGGACGACATCTTCGCCGGCTTCCCCGGCGATCTGTTCGTGATCCTCGTCGGCGTCACGCTGCTGTTCGCGATCGCGTCGGGCAACGGGACGGTCGACTGGCTGATCCATGCCGCGGTGAAGGCCGTCGGCGGTCGCGTCTGGGCGATCCCGTGGGTGATGTTCGCGGTCACCGCGATCCTCACCGCATCCGGCGCCGTCGTGCCGGGCGCGGTGGCGATCATCGCGCCGATCGGCCTGGGCTTCGCCGTGCAGTACGGCATCAACCCCGTGCTGATGGCGCTGATGATCATCAACGGCGCCACCGCCGGCGGCTTCTCCCCGATCAGCGTCTTCGGCTCGATCGTCAACGGCGTCGTCGAGCGCGAGGACCTCGCCGAGAACGCGCTGCTGCTGTTCGCCAGCTCGTTCTTCTTCAACCTGATCCTGTCGGTGGTCGTCTTCGTGATCTTCGGCGGGCGCAAGCTGTTCGGGCAGAAGGTCGACGCGGCCGAGGCGGCCGCCGAGCGCGCCGCCGACGAGAGCAACGACCATCGACCCGCGCCGACGCGGAGCCGACGCTCAACCGCGACCGCATCCTCACGCTGATCGGCGTCGTCACGCTGATCGTCGTCGCGCTCGCGTTCGACGTCGACGTCGGCTTCGTCGCCATGTCGATCGCCGCCGTCCTGCTGCTCATCACCCCGGTCCAGACCAAGGAGGCCATCAGCAAGGTCGCCTGGCCGACCGTCCTGCTGATCTGCGGCATCGTCATGTACGTCGGCCTGCTGGAGAACATCGGGACGATCGACTGGCTCGGCGAGCAGGTCGCCACCATCGACGCCGCGCTCTTCGCCGCCCTGCTGATCTGCTACGTCGGCGGCGTCGTCTCCGCGTTCGCGTCGACCACCGGCATCCTCGGCGCGCTCATCCCGCTGGCGGTCCCGTTCCTGGAGACGGGAGCCGTCGGCGCCGTCGGCATGATCATCGCGCTCTCGATCTCCTCCTCGGTGGTCGACTCCAGCCCGTTCTCCACGTCGGGCGCGCTGGCCGTCGCCAACTCCCCGGAGGAGCAGCGCGACTTCGTGTTCAAGCGCCTGATGCAGTGGGGCATGAGCATGGTGCTCATCGCCCCGCCGATCGCCTGGCTCATCTTCGTCGTGCCCGGCTGGCTGTAGACGCGACGCGCGCCGGGCTCCACGCGGGCCCGGCGCGCGGTCCCTCAGAAGCCGTAGTCGACGCGGAACGCGCGGCTGCCCGCAGGGCGCACTCGACAGGGTTCGGCATGGCGCGAAGATAGCCGCCGCGGTCACCACGGGACCGGGCCGTCCTCGTTGAAGAAGCTCGCCGTTGGCCCGTCCGGGCCGAGCGTGGCGGCGCGGACGATCACCTCGGCGCTCCGCTCGACCGTCCGCGTGCCGGCGAAGCCGTTGAGCGCGGTCGCGGTGAAGCCGGGGCTGACCGCGTTGACGCGGAAGCCGGGTAGGGCATGGGCGAGCTTGAGCGTGACCATGTTCAGCGCCGCCTTGCTCGCCGGGTAGTCCATCCCGCGGTAGGCGTGCTGGTGGCTCCCTGGTTCCGCGGTCCAGCCGAGCGACGCGAGGCTGCTGGAGACGTTCACGATCGTGGGGCCCGCCGAGCGCTCGAGGAGCGGTCGGAAGGCGAGCGCCACGCGTGCCGCGCCGAGGACGTTCGTCGCGAAGATCGCGGTCATCGCGTCCATCTCGGTGTCGAGCGTGTCGAGCATGCCCTCGCTGATCCCGGCGTTGTTGACGAGCACGTCGAGGCGCCCGGCCGCCCCGACCTCGCGGACGGCGGCCGCGACGCTCGCGTCGTGGGTGACGTCGAGCGCGACGAAGCGGCCGCCGAGTTCCTCGGCGGCGGCGCGGCCGGCCTCCGGGTCGCGGGCGCCGAGCCAGACGTCGTGGCCGGCCGCAAGCAGCCGCCGGGCCGTCTCGTGGCCGAGGCCCTTGTTGGCCCCGGTGATGAGCGTGGTGGTCATGCCCACCAGCGTGGGCCCGCTCCCGGCCGGCGACAATGGACCGCCGCAGGCGGGTACTCGCAGGGCGACCCTACGGCCGCGATCCGGTGCGAGACTCGTGGGATGCACGACGATCTGGGAGCGTGCCTGCGCGCCTGGCGCGACCGGCTCACGCCGCGGGACGTGGGTCTCCCGGCCGGGCCTCGGCGGCGTGCGCCGGGGCTGCGGCGGCAGGAGGTCGCGGCGCTGGCCGGCCTGTCGAGCGAGTACCTCGCGCGACTCGAGCAGGGACGCTCGCGCCATCCCTCCGCCTCGGTGCTCGTGCCGCTCGCTCGGGCGCTGCGCCTGAGCGACGCCGAGCGCGACCACCTGCTCGTCCTGGCCGGCCACGCGCCCGGCGGCGCGCGGGTCGCGCCGCACCTCACACCCGGGCTGCTCCGGATCCTCGACCGGCTCGACGACACGCCGGTGCACGTCGTCGACGACGCGTGGGAGGTCGTGCACGCGAACCGGCTCGCGCGGAGCCTGCTGGGCGACGAGTTCTTCGCGCCCGGGGCCAACCTCGCCCGCCGCGAGTTCCTCGGGCCGCCTAGCCGCGTCGTGGACGAGGACGGGCACGACGAGCGCTACCGCGCGCGGATCGTGGCCGACCTGCGCCGGGGGCTCGCGAACTCCCCGCAGCGCGAGCGCGCCGGTGCACTCGTCGACGAGTTGCGCGCGAAGAGCGCGGACTTCGCCGAGAGGTGGGCGCGCGCCGATCTCGCGCCTCCCCGTAGCCGCCACAAGGTGATCGCCCATCCCGAGGTCGGGCGGGTCGAGGTCGACTGCGACGTCCTGAAGGCGGAGGACTCCTCGCTCCGTCTCGTCGTGTACACCGTCGCGCCGGGCAGCCGGGGCGCGAACGCGCTCGCGCTGCTGGCGGCGATCGGGAGCCAGGCCTTCGCGACCTAGCTGGCGACCGCCACGACGCGCAGCTCGCTCGTGTAGCGGCCGCGGTCGTCGGCGAGCCAGCAGTCCTCCGGCCCGGGGAGCATCTCGGTGAACTCGACCGGCGCGCCCGGCGCCTGCTCGCGCGCCGGGGCGATGAAGCGCGTCAGCGACCGGCGGAGGACGGGGCTCACGAAGTCGACGTAGCGGGGCTTGCGCTCGAGCGGCGAGCGGGCGAACACGCGGCGCGGGAGGCCGCGCTCGCGCGCCCAGCCGGCGAGGTCGTCCGGGAGCTCTCCCGCCGGGGCCGACCAGCTCGCGCGGCGCACCACCAGGCGGCCGATCTGCGCGCGCCCCTCGGCGTCGCCGGTGAGGTCGAAGCTGCGCAGCGCGGCGACGAAGATCGGCAGGAACAGGAACTGGGCGAGCGGGGTGCGGACGCTGCCCGCGGAGTCGGTGACGTGGCCGTCCTCGACCACGAGGTCCATCAGGTCGGCGCGGACGGTCCCGGCGGGCGCGGGCTCGTCTCCCGCGACCACGACGACGTCGCCCTCCGGGTACATCGGCCAGCTGCGCGCGGTCATGTCGACCGGCCCGTGGCGCGGCGGCGAGAGGTGGACCCCGGGGCCGGCGGCGCGCGAGTAGCGGCGCAGCAGCGCGGCCGGGTCCGCGTGCCGGAGCCCGAACAGGCCCTGCATGAGCGGGTTGTCACCGCCGTGGAAGTCGCCCAGCACGACCAGGAAGTCGCCGGCGTCGATCGCCTCGACGCTGCGCGCGGCGATCTGGAGGTCGGCGGAGTGGTGGTTGGAGCCGTGCCAGGCCGGCGTCCAGTCCGCGAAGGCGTCGCCGGCCGCCCACCGGCGCCGCAGCTCGGCCTGCTCGTCAGCGAGCTGATTCCAGAGGCCGAAGCCGGCGCCCATCAGCGGCCCGAGCTGCGGGGCGAGCGGCCCGGGGCGGGCCATCCCGGCCAGCAGCTCGACCCCGCGGCCGAAGACCTTCCCGCACCACCAGCGCGACGCGTTCAGCACCGCCGGCAGCGAGCAGCGCAGCTCGTCGAGCACCGGCTCCCCGAGCGTCACGTCGAGGTCGCGCATCGAGTCGAGGTACGCGACGGTGCGGCCCCCGCCGCTGTCGCCCTCGCCGCGCGCGGCCGGCCGGCCCGTGACCTCCTCGAAGATGCCATCCAGCCGGTCCAGCGCGGTCGCGACGTCAGGCCCCGCGGCGGCGGCGACCTCCGCGCGCGCGGCCTCCAGCCGGTCCAGCCCCGCGGCGTCGGCCAGCAGCGGGCGCAGCGCGCGCTCGGGATACGGGCCCATCGGCAGCGGCGCGGTCACCCCGGCCGCGGCGCCGACCGCCTCGGCCGCCCACGTCTCGAAGTGCACGACGCGCTCGCGCTCCAGCGCGCCCGCGCGGACTCCCGTCTCCTCCGCGAACGATCCCCATGCGAGCGGTCCGAAGAAGCCGATGGTGTCGTTCTTGGAGCAGTAGCGCTGCCAGTAGCTGGCGACCACGTCCTCCCAGCGCCGTCTCCGCGACGGGCTGCCGCCCGCGCCGTTCGCGAGCTTGTCCACCGCCCGCGCGAGCGACTCGCGGCTCTGCCAGGAGACCGCCTCGCGGAACGCCGGATCGCGCGCGACCGCCGCCAGCCGCGACTCCTCGTCGTCTCCGAAGGCGTCCAGGCCCGAGACCGGGAACCCCGCGCTGCGGACCGCGAAGTCGCTCCAGAGCTCCCAGTCGCCGGTGAGTCGTGTATTCATTAGAGTGCCACTCTAATCAATGTCTGAAGAGCCCGTCAAGCGGAGATACGACGCGTCGTCGCGGCGCGCGGCCGCGGAGGAGACGCGAGAGCGCATCTGCTCCGCCGCCGAGGAGCTGTTCGTGCGCGGCGGCTACGCGCGCACCAGCATCAAGGCCGTCGCCGCGGCGGCCGGAGTCGCCGAGGCGACCGTCTACCTCGCGTTCGAGGGCAAGGCGGCGCTGCTCGACGCGGTGATCCTGCGCGCGGTGCGCGACAACGCCTCAGAGCCGATCGCCGCGATCGCCGAAGGCCCGCCGGAGGACGTGCTTACGCGCCTCGCCGCCTCCCACGCCGTCCTGATGGCCCGCGCGGCGCACCTGATCGCGCTGGGCGAGGCTGCGAGCCTGATGGACGCCGACCTGCGGCCCCTCCGCGAGCGCGCGCACCGCCGGCTGCGCACCGCGTTCCGCACGGTCGCCGACCGGCTCGAGGAGGCCGGACTGCTGCGCAGCGGCGCGCAACAGGCGGCGGACACGATGTACGCGCTCGCCAACGAGACGACCTACCTGCGCATGACCGAGGCCGCCGGCCTGTCGACCGACGAGTACGCGCGCTGGATGAGGACGATGCTCATGCACGCTTGACGGCGGCGACGGCACGCGGGAGGCTCGCGCCACCATGGCCAGGGAGCCCGACGAAGCGGGCTACGTCACGCGCGACGGCGTCCGCACCTACTACGAGGTCCACGGGAGCGGCGAGCCGACGATGCTGCTCCTGCCGACATGGTCGATCGTGCACTCGCGCCACTGGAAGATGCAGATCCCGTACCTGGCGCGGCACTGCCGCGTGCTGGTGGTCGAGGGCCGCGGCAACGGCCGCTCCGACCGCCCGGAAGGAGGCTACGAGGCGCACGAGTTCGCCGCCGACGTGCTCGCCGCGATGGACGCGACGAACACCGAGCGCGCGGTGCTCGTCTCGCTCTCCCTGGGGGCGCAGCGCGCCCTGGTGCTGGCCGGCGAGCACCCCGAGCGGGTGGCGGGCTCCGTGTTCATCGCGCCCGCGGTGCCGATGGGCGCTCCCGCCGACGACCGCGACTCCGTCCCGTTCGACGCCCGGCTGGACCTCTACGAGGGCTGGGGCAAGTACAACATGCACGCTTGGCTCGAGGACTACCGGGGCTTCCTGGAGTTCTTCTTCGCGCAGATGTTCAGCGAGCCGCACTCGACGAAGCCGATCGAGGACGCCGTCGCGTGGGGGCTCGAGACGACGCCGGAGACGCTGATCGCGACCCAGCTCGCGGAGGAGCTCGGGAAGCAGGGCGTGCGCGACCTGTGCGCGCGGGTGCGCTGCCCGGTGCTGGTGATCCAGGGGACGCGGGACAACATCACGGGCCAGGGCCGCGGGATCGCGCTCGCGGAGGCGACAGGCGGCGAGCTGGTGCTGCTCGAGGGCTCGGGGCACGGCCCGCACGTCCGCGACCCGGTGAAGGTCAACGAGCTGCTGCGCGAGTTCGCCCTGCCCGACCAGGCGCCGCCGGCGCGCTGGGCACGTGGACGCTCGCGCCGCAAGCGGGCGCTCTACATCTCCTCGCCGATCGGCCTCGGCCACGCGCAGCGCGACGCCGCGATCGCCGAGCAGCTGCGGAGGATCCACCCGGACCTGGAGATCGACTGGCTCGCGCAGCACCCGGTCACCAAGGTGCTCGAGGCGCGCGGCGAGCGGATCCACCCGGCGAGCGCGCACCTCGCCAACGAGTCCCGCCACATCGAGAGCGAGTCGGCCGAGCACGACCTGCACTGCTTCCAGGCCATCCGCCGGATGGACGAGATCCTGCTCGCCAACTACATGGTCTTCGACGACCTCGTGCGCGAGGAGGACTACGACCTGTGGATCGGCGACGAGGCATGGGAGCTCGACTACTACCTGCACGAGAACCCGGAGCGCAAGCGCGCCGCCTACGTGTGGCTGACCGACTTCGTCGGGTGGCTGCCGGTGGGCGACGAGGGCGCCATCACCGCCGACTACAACGCCGAGATGATCGAGCACATCGCGCGCTTCCCGCGGCTGCGCGACCGCGCGGTGTTCGTCGGCGACCCGGACGACGTGGTGGGCGACGCGTTCGGCCCGGACCTGCCGGCGATCCGCGACTGGACGGAGGAGCACTACGCGTTCGCGGGCTACGTGACCGGCTTCGACCCTGCCGACCTCGGCGACCGCGCGGCGCTCGGCTACGGCGACGACGAGCGGGTGTGCATCGTCACCGTCGGCGGCTCCGGCGTCGGCGCGCACCTGCTGCGCCGCGTGATCGCCGCGTTCCCGGAGGCCAAGGAGCGCGTGCCGGACCTGCGTATGGTCGTCGTCGCCGGCCCGCGCATCGACCCCGAGAGCCTCCCGACGCACGAGGGCCTCGAGATCCGCGGCTACGTGCACGACCTCTACCGGCACCTCGCCGTCTGCGACCTCGCGGTCGTCCAGGGCGGTCTGACGACGGCGATGGAGCTGACCGCCAACCGCCGGCCGTTCCTGTACTTCCCGCTGCGCCACCACTTCGAGCAGAACTTCCACGTGCGCCACCGGCTCGAGCGCCATCGCGCCGGCCGCCGCATGAGCTTCGACACCGACGGGCCGGCCGAGATCGCGGCGGCGATCGCGGAGGAGATCGGCCGCGACGTCGACTACCGGCCCGTCGCCACCGACGGCGCCGAGCGCGCGGCGAAGCTGATCGCCGAGCTGCTCTGAATGCTGCTCGGTCGCGACGCCGAGCGCGCGCGGATCGACGGGCTGCTCGAGCGGGCGCGCGAGGGCACGAGCGGCGTGCTCGTGATCCGCGGCGAGGCGGGGATCGGGAAGTCGGCGCTGCTCGAGTACGCGGCGGAGCGCGCCGGCGCCGCCACGGTGCTGCGCGCGCGGGGGATCGAGTCCGAGGTGGAGCTCGCGTTCGCGGGCCTGCACGAGCTGCTGCGGCCGGTGCTCGGGGAGCTGGACCGGCTCCCGGCGCCGCAGGCGGACGCGCTGCGCGGCGCGCTCGGCCTCTCACCCGCTCCCGCCGAGCGCCACCTCGCCGGCGCGGCGCTGCTCGGGCTGCTCGCCGAGACGGAGCCGGTCGTGCTGGTCGACGACGCGCAGTGGCTGGACGGCCCGTCGGCGGCCGCGCTGCTGTTCGCCGCGCGCCGCCTGCTGGCCGACGCAGTGGCGGTGATCGTGGCGGTGCGGACGGGCGAGCCGTCGGCGTTCGACGGCGCGGGGCTCGACGACCTGGACCTGGAGGGCCTGCCGACCGACGCGGCGCGAATGCTGCTCGACGCCCACGCCGAGCGCCCGGTCGCCGCAGACACCGCGGCCTGGCTGCACGCCGCCACCGGCGGCAACCCGCTCGCGCTGACCGAGCTCGCCGGCGAGGCGCCACGGCTGCGGCCTGCGCCGGTCGGCGATCACGTGACGGTCGGCAGCCGCATCGAGCACGCGCTCTCCCGCCGCCTGGACTCGGTCGGCCCCGAGGCGCACGGCGCCCTGCTCGCCGCCGCCGTGGCCGACGACGACGCGCTCGGCCCGGTGCTGGGCGCCGGCGCCACTGTGGAAGCGCTCGAGAGCGCCGAGGCGGCCGGGCTCGTGTCGCTCTCTCCGGGCCGCGTCGTGTTCAGGCACCCGCTCGTGCGCTCCGTCGTGCTGGGCCGCGCCGAGCCGGCCGACCGGCGCGCGGCGCACCGCGCCTACGGCGGCGCGCTGGGTGAAGGCGACCGCGCCGTCTGGCATGCCGCCGCCGGGGCAGTCGCGCCCGACGAGGCGATCGCCGGGGCGCTCGCGGCGGCCGGCGAGCGGGCCGCCCAGCGCGGCGGCCATGCGGCGGCGGCCTCGGCGCTCGAGCACGCGGCGCGCCTCTCGCCCGACCTCGCGCGCCGCGCGGAGCGTCTGCTGCAGGCGGCGGAGGCGACCTGGCTCGCGGGCGACGGGCCCGGCGCGCTGGCGCTGCTCGGCGAGGCCGACCCGGTGATGCCCGCCGACGGCGCGCCCGGCGGCCGACCACCTGCGCGGGCGCGTCCTCGTCCGCAGAGGCCCGGTCACCGCGGCGATCCGCGTGCTGCGAGACGCGGCGGAGGCGATCGCGCCTCGCGACCCCGCGCTGGCTGCGGAGATGCTCGCCGATGCCGCCTACGCGGCGGTCTTCACGCACCCTGACGAGATGCTGGAGCTGGCCAGGCGAGCGGAGGCGCTCGCGCCCGAGGAGGCGCTGCGCGCCCGCTCCCTGGCCACCGTCGCGCTCGGCGCGGCGCTCGTGATGGCCGGCGACCCGTCGGCGGCCGACGCGCTCGAGGCGGCCGACGCGCTGATGGCGTCGACCCCCGGGTTGGCGGAGGACGTCGTGCTGGCGCCGTGGCTCGGCGTCACCCTCGTGTACCGGCGGGCCGACATCGAGCAGTACGACCGGCTGGCCCGGGTGGTGACGCTGGCGCGCAACCGGGGCGCCGTCGGGATCCTGCCGGTGTCGCTGTTCTACCTCGGCGTCGGGTCCTTCGCGGCCGGCCGCTGGCCGGAGGCCGCGGCCCGCTTCTCCGAGGCGGTGCAGCTCGCCGAGGAGGCGGGGCTGCGCGTCGACGCGGCGGCGGCGCTGGCCGGTCTGGCCCGGCTGGAGGCGCGGCGCGGCGAGGGAGGGCGCGTCGCGCTCGCGCTCGATCGCGCGCGGGAGGCCGGCCTGCCGTTCTTCCAGGCGTGGGCGCTGCACGCCCAGGGCGAGGCGGCGCTGGGCGGCGGCGATGCGGAGGGCGCCCGCTCCGCGTTCGAGGCCAAGCGCGAGCTGCTGGCCGAGTACGGGGTCAACGACGCGGATCTCTCGGCAGCGCCCGAGCTGGCCGAGACGCTCGTGCACCTGGGCGAGGACGCGACCGAGGCGGCGCGCGAGGCGCTCGCCGAGGCAGAGGCCAAGGGGCGCCCGTGGGCGCTGGCGCGGGCGCATCGCGCCGCCGGGCTCGCGGCGCCCGGCCACGAGGCGGCGCTCGCATCCTTCGCCACCGCGCTCGGCCTGCACGAGGCCGCGCGTGACGGCTTCGAGGCGGCGCGGACCAGGCTGTGCCTCGGCGAGCGCCTGCGCCGCGCAGGCCGGCGGGCCGCTGCGCGCGAGCCGCTGCGCGAGGCGCTGACGGCGTTCGACGCCCTCGGCGCGGCGCCGTGGGCCCGCCGGGCGGCGGAGGAGCTGCGCGCGACGGGCGAGGTCGCCCGCCGCCGCGACCCCGCCTCGCTCGACGAGCTCACGCCGCAGGAGCTCCGCGTCGCCTCGATGCTGGCGGGCGGAGCGACGACGCGCGAGGCCGGGGCGGCGCTGTACCTGAGCCCCAAGACCGTGGAGTACCACCTGCACCACGTCTACCTGAAGCTCGGCATCAACTCGCGCGCCGCCCTGGCCACCGCGCTCGGGGCTTACGGACGCGCCTCCAGGATGAGGTTGAACGGCGTCTCCGCCGCCCGCCGCACGCGGGTGAAGCCCGCGGAGGAGAGCACCTCGCGCAGGCGCGCCTCGCCCGCCTGGGCGCCGAGCGCCAGTCCGCCCTCCTGCGAGAGCGAGCTCGGGGTGCACAGCAGCGTCGAGAACGCGTAGTAGGCGCGGCCGACCGGGTTGAGGTTCTCCGGCACGCTGTCGCCCGCGCGCGGCTCGACGATCATCCACGCGCCGTCGGGCGCGAGCGCGGAGCGCACGTGGCGGGCGACGGACACCGGGTCGCCCATGTCGTGCAGGCAGTCGAAGCACGTCACGAGGTCGTAGCCCCCCGCGGCGAGCGCGTCGGCGGCGGCGACCGAGAACGACACGTGGTCGCCCACGCCGGCCTCGGCGGCCAGGCGGCGCGCCTCCTCGATGGAGCCGTCGTGCAGGTCCGAGCCGTCGATCTTCGCGTTCGGGTACGCCTGGCCCATGATGATCGACGAGGCGCCCTGACCGCAGCCGATGTCGGCCACGCGGCCGCCGGCCGACAGGCGCTCGTGGACGCCTTCGAGCGCGGGGATCCACGACTGCACGACGTTGGCGTGGTAGCCCGGCTCGAAGAAGCGGCGGCACCCGTCGAACACGTCGTGGTGGTGCTCGTGCCAGCCGAAGCCGTTGCCGCTCGCGAAGGCATCCGCGATGTGGTCACGGGCCTCGGCCGCGCCGAGCGCGAGCTGGAATCCGCCGCCCACGAACGCGGGGCTCTGCGGGTCGGCGAACATCATCGCCTGCTCGAGCGACATCGAGTAGCGGCCGGTCGCGTCGTCGTAGTCGACCCAGCCGCTCGCCGCCTGGGCGTTCAGCCACTCGCGCACGTAGCGCTCGGCGGTGCCGGTGGCGCGGGCGAGCTCAGGGGGCGTGGACGGGCCGGCCGCGGCCAGCTCGCGGTAGAGGCCGAGGCGGTCGCCGATCACGACCAGGGCGGCGTTGACGGTGGCGCCGAACTCGCCGACGGCCTGGCCCAGGAGCGCGTTGAGGCGGTCCTCGTCGAGGACCGGAGGGGTGTTGGTGGTGGCGGTCATGGAGCGACGCTACGGGGGGTGCCGAGCGCGTCGCCCCAGGGGACCCACCTAGTCCTGGTAGCGTGGCGTCCATGGCCGCACGGGTAGATGCCGCGACGCTGAACGTTCAGCCGCGGCAGCGAAGAGATGTCTATATGTGGCTGGCGAAGGACCCGGATGAGGGCCGCTCGGTCAAGGCCCTGCTCGGCGAGCTCGACATCCCCGAGGTCGAGTTGCGGGAGACGCTGCGCAAGCTCGACGCCGCCGGCCTGGTGCGGCGCGAGAAGGCGGTCTGGTACGCGAACCCGCTCGAAGGCGCTGAGGAAGCAAACACTTAAGCAGGCGCTTGACTTTCTGAGCGGGGCGTGGAACGGTTAAGCAGATGCTTGACCATGCCGTCCCACTCGACCAGCTCTTCCACGCACTGGCGGACCCGAGCCGCCGCGCGATGGTCGACCGGCTGGCGCGCGGACCCGCATCGGTGAGCGAGCTCGCCGAGCCGTTCCCGATGTCGCTGGCGGCGGTGGTCCAGCACGTGAAGGTGCTCGAGACCAGCGGCCTCGTCCACACGGAGAAGATCGGGCGGGTGCGCACCTGCTCGATCGAGCCGGCCGCACTGCGCACGGCGGAGCACTGGATCAGCGAGCGGCGGACCACCTGGGAACGCCGCCTCGACCGGCTCGGCGACTACCTCGCCGAGCATCCGGACGACTCCGACCAGAAAGGTCAGCCATGACCCGTTCCGTCACGCATTCGACCTGGGCGCTCGAGCGCACCTACGACGCACCGCCGGCCCGCGTGTTCAAGGCGTGGGCCGACAAGGAGGCCAAGTCGCGGTGGTTCGGCGGCGGCGAGGAGCTCCAGTGGGACCTCGACTTCCGCGTCGGCGGCCGCGAGGTCAACATCGGCCGGACCGACTCCGGCATGGTGTTCTCGCTCGAGGCGCTCTACCAGGACATCGTCCCGGACGAGCGGATCGTCTACTCGTACGAGATGCAGATGGACGATGCCCGCATCTCCGTCTCACTCGCGACGGTGCAGATCGAGCCGGCCGGCGACGGCACCCGGCTCACCTACACCGAGCAGGGCGCCTACCTCGACGGGCTCGACACGCCCGAGCAGCGCGAGCACGGCACCGCCGAGATGCTCGACACGCTCGGCAGGTCGCTCGCCGGCGACCCCGCGAGCGCCTAGCCCTCCCGTCCCCCATCGGTTAGCGTCGGCGCAGGATGCGCCGCACGCTGATCGCGTCGTCGGTCGTGCTCGCCGGGCTCTTCGCCCCGGCGGCCGCCGGCGCGAGCGTCGTCGACGCCTACCAGCGCCTCGCGGCCCGCAACCTGAAGCCGGCGCCGCTGGTGCCGACCACGGTGCCGTCGACGCTCGCACCGGCCGACCGGACGATCACCAACGGCACGACGCGTGGCGCGCGCGGCTACTCGATCCGCATCGTCCACGTCGGGCGCAACGGGCCGGACGCAGTGATCGCGCTGTCCGGCGGCGAGTTCAAGACGATGCGGGCGCTGCTGCGCGACCAGCGCAGGCTCGGCTTCCGCGGCCGCCGGCCGATGCGCGTCCGCGGGCACCGCGGCTACCTGCTCACGCGCAGGCTCGGGCCGCTGAACCGCACGCTGGCGTGGAAGGAGGGCGGGGTCGTCTACTGGATGGGCTCCGGCACCCCGAAGAAGGTCTCGCTCGCGCAGCTGCGCGCCACCGCCCGCGGGCTGGACCGGCTCGAGCGCGACTGGATCGGCGACTCGGGCGACCCCGACAGCGGCGCGTACGGGTTCGCGGTCACGACCGCGCGCACCGTCAGCGTCGACATCCAGTTCGAGGCGAGCTGCGCGGCTCCCGGCTCCACCTTCACGACCCTCCGCGCCGGCCAGACCGGCGTGACGCTGATGAAGCGCGACGGCGACCGCTTCGCCTTCGACATCGCCGAGCACCGCAAGGGCTCGGGCGCGTGGGAGGGCACCGTCACCGGGACGATCTCGCGCTCCGCGATCACGCTCGACGTGCAGCCGCGCGGGACGATCGACGGCGACGTGTGCTCGGGCGCCCAGACGCTGACGCTCGACCGCCGCGTGCGCTGAGGGCTACTCGTCGCGCAGCTGCGCCTTGACGACCTTGCCCATCGCGTTGCGGGGCAGCTCGTCGAGGAAGCGGACCTCGCGCGGGCGCTTGTGCGGCGCCAGCTCGGAGGCGACGTGGTCGATCAGGTCCTTCTCCGCCGGCGCGTCGTCCTCGGGGACGACCCAGGCGACGATCCGCTCGCCGAGGTCGTCGTCGGGCGCGGAGGTCACCGCCGCCTCGCGGACGCCCGGGTGCTCGAGCAGCGCGACCTCGATCTCGCCGGCGCCGACCTTGTAGCCGCCGGTCTTGATCAGGTCGGTGGAGCGGCGGCCGACGATGCGCCAGTAGCCGTCGGGCGCGCGGGTGCCGATGTCGCCGGTGAAGAACCAGCCGTCGCGCATCGCCTCGGCGGTCGCGTCGGGGCGGTTGAGGTAGCCGGTGAACACGTTCGGGCCGCGCACGGCGACCTCGCCGATCGTCTCGTCGTCGGAGGCGTCGACGTCGGAGCCGTCGTCGGCCACCAGCCGCACCTCGACGCCCGGGACCGGGCACACCGACGTAGCCCGGCCGCCGCTGCGAGTCGGCGCGGACCGCGGTGTTCATCAGCGTCTCGGTGAGCCCGTAGCGCTCGACGACCTGCTGGCCGGTGAGCTCCTCGACGCGGGTGAAGACGGGGGCGGGGAGCGGCGCCGAGCCGGAGACGAGCAGCCGCGCGCTCTTGAGGCCGGCGACGATGTCGCCGTCGCCCTCCGCCTCGCGTGCGATCCGGTGGTACATCGTCGGGACGCCGAACAGCATCGTCGCGCCGGCGCTCAGCGCGGCGGCAGCCGCCGCGGGCTCGAAGCGGCCGAGGTGGCGCAGCTCGCCGCCGCGGCGCAGCGGGCCGAAGACGCCGATCACGAGCCCGTGCACGTGGAACAGCGGCAGCCCGTGGGTGAGCACGTCCTCGCCGGTCCACTCCCACGCGTCGGCGAGCCCGTCGAGGTTGGAGGAGACCGCCCGGCGGGGGAGCACGGCGCCCTTCGGGCGGCCGGTGGTGCCGGACGTGTAGACGACCAGCGCTGGGTCCTCGTCGCCCGCGTCGTGGGCCGGGAGCTCGCCGCCGCGGGCGGCGGTGTCGGCCTCCAGCCGCCGGATCTCCACGGGCAGCTCGGCCGGGGCGCCGACGATCACGTCGGGCGTGGAGTCGGTCAGCACGTGCTCGAGCTCGCTGCGGCCCAGCTTCGGGTTGACCGGCACGAGCGCGGCGCCGCTCTCGATCACCGCGACAGAGGCGACGATCGTCTCCAGCGTCGACTCGGCCCACACCGCGACGCGCTCGGCGCCGTCGAACTGCGCCGCGAGCGCGCCCGCGGCCTCGCGCAGCTCCCCGTAGGAGAGCGCGTCGTCGCCGACCGATACGGCAGGCTTGTCGCCCAGCTCATGGAGTGGCCCGCAGCAGCATGGACACGCAGGCTAGTGCGCCTGCTCTTGAACTTCTTCTACGCCCAGCCGGTCGGGCCACGCGATCGAGGCGCTGTACTTCGCCAACGGCTACCACGCGGCCGATCCCGAGCTGGAGATCCACCTCGCGCTCAACGCCGCGACGCCGACCGAGCTGGCGCTGCTGTGCCCGTTCGTCGAGACGACGTACGCGATCCGGCACCCGTTCCTGGAGGCGTGCGAGGACTCCGACGCGCTGGTCGGCGTGCTGCCGCGGGAGTGGGACTGGGTCGTCGACGACGCGCGCCGCCACCAGCCGTTCCAGCTCGAGCTGTTCGCCGGGATGCGCGACTACTACGCGGCCACCGACCGCCGGCTCGTGGCCTCGCAGGGGCGGCGCCCGGTCAGCTACCCGCCGCCGGCCTACAAGCCGCACACCCCGCTGCGCCTCCGGCTGCCGCCCGCGTGGGGGCCGTGGGAGGACGGCATCGCCGTCATGCCGGCCGGCTCGGGCGATCGCGCGCTGTACCCGTCGCTCGCCTCGTGGGAGCGGATCCTCGACGCGCTGCACGACGCGTTCCCGGACCGGCAGATCGTGCTCGTACGGCCGCCGCGGCCGCGACGAGCGCACCTCGACCTCGATGCCGTCCGCCGAGCTCGACGCGCTGCTGGCGCACCCGTCGCAGCCCGTCGACATGGTCGACGAGCCGCTGCTCGACCAGCTGGCCGCGCTGGAGCAGTGCGCCCTGTTCGTCGCGCCGCACACCGGCTTCGGGATGGCTGCGCTGGCGGTCGGCACGCCGTGGCTGTCGATCTCGGGCGGGCGCTGGTTCGAGTTCTTCTTCAACCACGTCCCGTTCCGCTCGGTGATCCCGGACACGTCCCGGTTCCCCGCCTACACGACGTTCGAGGCGCCGCCCGTCGTCGACGACGAGGGCCCGCGCACGGCGAGCATGACGCGCGAGCGGATCGCCGCCGACCTGCCGCGGATCGTGGCCGCGGCGGGCGAGCTGCTCGGCGGCGAGCTCTCCTACGAGCGGGCGCTGGACGAGTACTTCGCCGCGCTGGCGGCGGAGATCGGCGCCGAGGCGATCTGGTCGCTCGACTCCGTGCACCTACGGAAGTAGGCGCGGGAGCAGCTCGTTCGCGACCACCGCGTCGACGGTGTCGGGGCGCCAGGGCGCGAGCGCCGCGCCTGCGTCGTACGGCGCGGGGTCGTCGAGCGCGGTGCGGAGCGCGGTGGCGAGGTCGGTCGAGACCAGCCGCGCGTCCAGCGCGCGGGCGAGCGGCAGCGCCGCGTACGGGCCGGGCGAGGGCGTGGTGACGAGCCGGCACCCGTCGGCGAGCGCCTCCAGCTGCGCGATCCCGTAGTCCTCGCGGCGCGGCGCGGTGACGAACACGCGCGCGCGGCGCAGCAGCGCCCGGTACTCGTCGCGCGGGAGCGTGCCGGCGAAGCGCACGCCCTCGCCGGCCGGCGCCGGCCCGCGCCACCCCGCCTCGTCGAGCCCGGCGACGACCAGCTCCTCGCCGTCGCGGCGCGCGCTCGCCCACGCCGCGAGCACGCGGTCCAGGCCCTTCTTCTCCGGGTTGGCGCCGTAGGTGATCGCGGCGATGTCGCGTGGGTCGGTGGACGGCGTCCCCGCTCGGCGCCACCGGCACCGGCACCACCACCGCGTCGGCGTGCGGCGTCGGCGCCTCGGCCAGCCCGCCCTCGCTCCACGGCGCCAGCAGCGGCGCGTCCCGCAGCCGCCGCCGCTCCACGGGCCGCTGCCAGAGCCCGTGCCGGCCCGGCCGGTTGCCCGCGGCGGGAGCGTCGAACCGGATCGCGCCCGGGGCGGGCGCCAGCAGCGCGGCGGTCACCGACGAGTAGACGATCGCGCGCGGCTCGGTCGCGCTCGATCGCCGCGGCGGCCGCCCGGCGCGCGGACACCGCCCACGCGAGCTCGATGGCCGCCATCGTGCGCCACTCGCGCACCCGCGGCACCGACACCATCTCGACCGTCGCGCCCGCGCGCCGCAGCGATCCGGCGAGCTCCTCGTCGGCCGCCCGCAGCCCGGTGGTCCCGCCCAGCGACACGAGGAGCACGTCGGTCATCCGCGAGGGATCGTAAGAGAGGTCTCATCCCGGCCTTACCGGCGTGTCACCGAACGTGCGCGAGAATCGGAGCGGTGCGCAAGGGACACTCCAGCCGCCTCCGTGCCGCCGCCGTCATCGCCTGCGTGGCGCTCGTGGCCGCCGTCGGCGTGATCACCAGCCTGCTGATCAGCGAGCCCGAGCCGGCCCGGATCGCCCCGATCGACCTGCCCGCCGCCTCGTCGTCGCCGAGCCCCACCGTCACGCCGACGCCCACGCCCGGCAGCTTCGCCCCGCCCGACGCCGACGACGACGAGGACGACCCGTTCGACGATGACGACTGAGCGCCGCCGCTTCCGGCTGCGCTCCGCGCGCGCCCGGATCCTCGTCTGGATGGTCCTGCTGCTCGCCTGCGCGGTCGTGCTGTCCACGCTCGCGACGCGGGAGATCCTGCTCTCCCGCGTCGACACGCGAAGCGAGCGCGGGCTCGTGCAGGAGGTCACGGAGTTCCGCGCCTTCGCCGCCGACGCGCGCGACCCGCGCACCGGCGAGCGGCTGAGCGGCGACCTCGGGCGCACCTTCGACGCGTTCCTGGCCCGCGACATCCCGGACGAGAGCGAGGCGACGTTCACCTTCCTCGACGGCCGCCCCTACCGCTCCAACGCCGACCCGGACACGAGCGAGGAGCTGCTCGACGCCGTCCGGGGGCTCGGCGGCGTGACCGCCGTCAAGCGCGGCGAGCTCAACACTCCGGAGGGCCGCGTGCGCTACATCGCCGTGCCGGTCCGCGCCGGCGGCGAGACCCAGGGCGTGTTCGCCATCACCAGCGCCGTCGGCGAGGACGCCGCCGAGGTCACCGAGGCGATCCAGGTCGCCGCAGGCGTCGCGCTCGCCGTGCTGCTGCTGGTGTCGGTGATCGGCTTCGTGGCCGCCGGGCGCGTGCTGGCGCCGCTGCGCGAGCTGGACTCGGCGGCGCGCGCGATCGGCTCGAGCGACCTGACGCAGCGCATCGAGGTCGAGGGCGACGACGAGATCGCCGAGCTCGGCCGCACGTTCAACGCGATGCTCGACCGCCTCGAGGCGGCGTTCTCCAGCCAGCGCGAGTTCATCTCCGACGCCGGCCACGAGCTGCGCACGCCGATCACGATCATCGGCGGCCACCTCGAGCTGATGCCCGACGACCCGGAGGAGCGCCGCGAGACGCTGGCGCTGGTGCGCGACGAGCTGGACCGCATGGGCCGCTTCGTGGACGATCTGCTGACGCTCGCCAAGGCCGAGCGCCCGGACTTCCTGCGCGTCCGCGACGTCGACGTCGACGAGCTCACCGAGGAGCTGATGGCCAAGGCGCAGGCGCTCGCGCCGCGCGCGTGGGAGCTGGGCGGCATCGGGGTCGGGCAGGTCCGCGCCGACCGCCAGCGGCTCACGCAGGCGATGATGAGCCTGGCCCAGAACGCCGTCGAGCACACCCGCGAGGGCGACCGGATCGCGATCGGCAGCGAGCTGGAGCCCGGCCGGCTGCGGATGTGGGTCGAGGACGACGGCCCGGGGATCGCGGCGGCCGACCAGCGAGCGCGTGTTCGAGCGCTTCGCCCGCGGCGACGCCGAGCGCCGCTCCGACGGCGCCGGCCTCGGCCTGGCGATCGTGCGCGCGATCGCCGAGGCACACGGCGGGGAGGTGCGCCTGCGCAGCGCGCCCGGCGAGGGATCGCGCTTCACGCTCGAGCTGCCCGTCGCCGTCGAGCTGCCGGAGCCGGTGCGCGCATGAGCCGGATCCTGATCGTCGAGGACGAGCGCCGGCTCGCGTCGTTCCTGGAGAAGGGGCTGCGCGCGGCGGGGTTCGTCACCACCAGTGCCGCCGACGGCGCCTCGGCGCTGGCGCTCGGCCTCACCGAGGACTTCGACCTCGTGGTGCTCGACCTCGGGCTGCCGAAGCTCGACGGCGTCGAGGTGCTGCGCGCGCTGCGGGCGGGCGACCGGCGCGTGCCGGTGATCATCCTGTCCGCGCGCGACGAGCTCGACGAGAAGATCCAGGGGCTCGAGCTCGGCGCCGACGACTACGTCACCAAGCCGTTCCGCTTCGAGGAGCTGCTGGCGCGGATCCGCGTGCGGCTGCGCTCGCAACCGAGCGCCGAGCCGACGGTGCTGGAGTCCGGCCCGATCCGGCTGGACCTGCGCGCCCGGCGGGCGACGGTGGGCGAGCGCGAGGTCGAGCTGAGCGCCCGGGAGTTCTCACTGCTGGAGGTCTTCCTGCGCCACCCGGGCCAGGTCCTCAGCCGCGAGCAGCTGCTGTCCCGCGTGTGGGGCTTCGAGTTCGACCCCGGCTCGAACGTCGTCGACGTCTACGTCGGGTACCTCCGGCGCAAGCTCGGGGCCGAGCACTTCGCCACCGTTCGCGGCGCCGGCTACCGCTTCGCGGACGGATAAGAGAACCCTCATCCGCGCGTCATGCCGGTATCACCGGCGCGCTCCAGGGTGGTGGCCATGACCAAGCGCATCGCCATTGCCACCACCGCCCTCCTCGGCACCCTCGGTGCCGGTGGAGCCGCCATCGCCATCGCCGCCTCCGACCCGGGGCCTCCTCCGCCGCCAAGGCGGGCGACGCCGTCAAGGCCGTCCGCACCGCCGGCGCCGAGGGTCGCGCCTTCGACGTCGAGTCAGACCGCCACCGCGGCAAGCGCGTGTGGGAGATCGACGTCGTCTCCGGCTCCGGCCGCGCCAAGGAGCTGCACGTCAGCGCCGACGGCACGAAGATCGTCCGCACCGGCAAGGCCCGCCGCTCCGACGACGCCGCCCTGGCCCGCCAGGCCACCGTCTCGCTCGCGACCGCCCTGCGCACGGCCGACGGCCGCGCCTCCGGCTCGCTCGACGGCGCCGAGATCGACCGCGAGGCCGGCCGCCTCGTCTGGACCGCCAGCTTCGAGCGCCGCGGCTCCGAGACCGAGGTCGAGGTCGACGCCAAGTCCGGCAAGGTCCTCGACGTCCGCACCGAGCGCGAGGACGACGACGGCGACGACGACTGAGACGACCGATCCCACGACCCCCACGCCACCTCGGTGCCGCGGGATCGATCGTCAGGTCGGCAGGTAGGTCCCGCTGAAGCCGGGCGTCCGGATCAGCTGGATCGGGGAGAGCGGCGACGTGCGATCGACGTAGAAGCGCACGCCGTCGCGCTCCTCGATGGCCAGCACCGCCCGCTCCTGGCGGCGCCACGCCAGCGCCCAGATGATCGTGAAGCCGGCCGCCACGGAGGCGACCTGCGGCTCGACGAGGGAGGCGATCGTCGCCCCGATCGTCGCGACCAGCAGCGGCCACAGCCGGTTGAGCAGCGTCCAGCCGGGGTTGAGCTCCGGCAGCGTGGTCTGCGACTTCGCGCCCGCCAGCAGGTTGGCGATCGGCGGCGAGGTCTCCGCCCGCCGGCCCATCCACACGCCGATCAGCGTGGCCAGCAGCCACCAGCCGGCGGTCACGTAGATCACGGTCCGGTCGTCCTCGCGCGTGATGCCGAGGATCGTCAGCGTCGCGAGCAGCGTCGCGCAGCCGGCGCTCAGCAGCACCGTCGCCTTGAGGAAGTCGCCGAAGCGCACCTCAGTCCAGCAGCGACTTCAGCAGCTCGCGGACGCCGTCCGTGCCCTCGACCATCCAGTCCGCCTCCTCGCGGAGCTTCGAGGGTCCTTCGTCGGAGCGCACGCCGATCCGGATCGCGGAGGCCAGGCTGCCCATGTCCTGCAGCTCGCCCAGGCCGCGGAACGCGTCGAGGTCGGTGACGTCGTCGCCGACGTAGACGGCCGCGGCGAGGTCCATGTCGCGCAGCAGCGAGACGATGCCGGCGCCCTTGTCGATCCGCACGGGCGGGCGGATCTCGAGCACCTTGCGGCCCCAGTGCGTGGTGAAGCCCGCCTTCTCGGCGGCCTCGGCCACCTCGCGGACCGCCTTCTCGGCGTCCTCCTCGTCGGGCACCCCGCGCCAGTGCAGCGCGGCGATCGCCTCCTTGTCCTCGAGGCGCACGCGCAGCAGGCGCAGCTTCTCGCCGAACGCCTCGTGGGCGAAGTCCTGGACCCGGCGCGTCCACGCCTGCAGCTCGCGGTCCATCTCGGGCTGGATCGAGCCGGGCTTGAGCACCTCCGAGCCGTGCGAGCCCAGGTAGGCGATCGAGCCCAGCGAGACGATCCGCCGCGCGTCCGAGGCGCGGCGCCCGCTCACGCACGCCACGACGCCGTAGCGCTTGGCCACGTCGATCAGCGGCCGCCGCGTCGTCTCGGGCATGTGCGCGTCGTCCGGGTGCTGCACGATCGGCGCCAGCACGCCGTCCACGTCGAGCAGCACGGCCGAGCGCCGCGGGTCCGCCTTGAGCGGCCGCAAGAGTTCCTCCAAGGTGGCGGTCGGCTCAGGCACGTGCCTAGTATGCCGAGCATGCAGCCGGTGACAGCGACCGAGCGGGGCGAAGGCTGGAGCGTGGGGAGCGTCGACGGCCTCGGAGAGGGGCCGGGCTTCCGCAAGATCCGCTCCGAGCTGGGCGTGCAGGCGTTCGGCGTCAACGCCGTCGTGCTCCCGCCCGGCTACGTGTCCGGCCGTCACTTCCACGAGCGCCAGGAGGAGCTGTACATCGTCCTGCGGGGCGAGATCGAGTTCCAGCTCGGCGACGACGCCCGCACGCTCGGCCCCGGCGGCCTGGCGCGCGTGGACCCGAAGACCGTCCGCGGATACCGCAACGCCTCGGACACCGAGGAGGCCGTGTACGTGTGCGTGGGCGGCGCCGGCGGCTACGTCGGCCGCGACGGACTGCTTCCGGAGGGCGAGACCCGCCGCTAGGCCGTGCCGGTCCGCTGCTCGCGCAGCAGGTCGCGGATCTCGGTGAGCAGCACCACGTCCTCGGCCGGCGCGTCGGAGGCCGGCTCGTCGTCGGTCTTGGACCGCGCCATCACGGTGTTCATCGGCTTGACGACCAGGAAGAAGATGACCGCGGCGACGATCAGGAACGCGATCACGGCGTTGAAGAACACGCCGTAGGTGAACCTGGAGCCGTTGATCGTGAAGTAGAGGTCGCTGAAGTCCGGCTTGCCGCCGATCGCGGCGATCAGCGGCGTGACGAAGCTGGACGAGAACGCGGTCACGACGGCTCCGAACGCCGCGCCGAGGAGCACGGCGACCGCCAGGTCCACCACGTTGCCACGCAGGATGAAGTCGCGGAACTCCTTGAGCACTATGCTCGCCCATTCGATGGCCGGTTCCGAGACCCTGCACTGCCTCGTCGAGGTCCCGAAGGGATCGCGCAACAAGTACGAGTGGGACGAGCAGCTCGGCGCCATCAAGCTGGCGCGCTTCCTGTGGTCGTCGGTCCACTACCCGACCGATTACGGCTTCATCAAGGGCACGCTGACCGAGAAGGGCTCGGCGCTGGACGCGATGGTGTGCGTCGGCGCCCCGACGTTCCCCGGGATCGTCATCCCCGTGAAGGTGATCGCGGTGTTCCGCACCAAGGACGAGGCCGGCCAGGACGACAAGCTCCTGTGCGTCCCGTTCGAGGACCCCAACTGGAACCACATGGACGAGCTCGAGGACCTCTCCGACACCCTCAAGACCGAGATCGAGCACTTCTGGTCGATCTACAAGGAGCCCGAGGGCAAGCCGGTGGAGATCCAGGGCTGGGAGGACCGCGCCTGCGCGATGCAGGTGATCGAGGAGGCGCGGGAGCGCCTCCGCAACGCTCAGTAGCCGCCCTCCGGGTCGACCAGCCCCTCCAGCTCCTCGCCCGCGGCCAGCCGCCGCACGTTCTCGCGCACGCGGTCGGCGAAGTGGCGCTTCTCCGCCTCCGGCGCCGTCGCGACGTGCGGCGTGATCAGCACGTTCTCCAGCTCCCACAGCGGGTGGCCGTCCGGCAGCGGCTCCGGGTCCGTGACGTCGAGCGCGGCGCCCCCGATCGAGCCCGAGCGCAGCGCCTCGACGAGCGCGTCGGTGTCGACCACCGAGCCGCGCGCGACGTTGACCAGCCACGCGTCCTCGCGCATCGCGTCCAGCTCCGGTGCGCCGACGAGGTGGCGCGTGCCGCCGGTGGCCGGCGTGGCGATCACGACGTGCGTCGCCTCGCCCCACACCTCGCCGACGTCGTCGATCGCGAGCGAGCGCGACGCGCCCTGAACCGGCCTGCCGCGCCGCGTCACGGCGATCGTTTCGGTCCCGAACGGTTGCAGCATCGAGATCAGCGCGCGTCCGATCCCGCCCGCGCCGACGATCAGCACCGTCGCGTACTCGAGCGCGTGCACGCGGTGGCGTCCCTCGCCGTCCCACGAGCGCTCGCGGGCGAACCCGTGGAGGTTCTTGGCGGCCGCGAGCAGCAGCGCCAGCGCGTGCTCGGCGACGGGCAGCCCGAACGCGCCGGTGGCGGACGTGAAGTCACGCCGGCCGTCGACGAGGCCGGACTCGATCCACTGCTCGACGCCGGCCGAGGGGAGCTGCACCCAGCGCACCGAGTCGGGCAGGTCGGGCAGCTCGGAGGGGTCGCCGCTGAGGAACACGAGCCCGTCGGCCCCCTCCAGCGGGCCGGTCCGCCCGCCGCCGTCCTCGACGGCGGCGACGAGGTCGGGGCGGTCGTCGGACGGGATGTGGATGACGGGTGGCTCGGCCATGGCCCTACGGGTTACCCCCTTGTCGGCGACCCTGCGCGCGACGACGCTGTTCTGACCATGGCCGTCGTCCCGCTCCTGTCCGCCCGCGGGCTCGTGAAGTCCTTCGGCGGGCGCCGCATCCTCGACGGCCTGGACCTCGAACTGGCCGACGGTGCCCGCATCGGCGTGCTCGGCCCCAACGGCGGCGGCAAGTCCACGCTGCTGCGCATCCTTGCCGGGCTCGAGCACCCCGACTCCGGCGACGTCACGCGCCGCCGCGGGCTCGTGCACGCGTTCCTGCCGCAGGAGGTCGCGGGCGACGACCGCACGCCGCTCGCCACCGTGCTCGCCGCGCGCCCCGAGCTGGCCGAGCTCGAGGCGGACCTGCACGCCGCAGAGCGCCGGCTCGCCGATCCCCGCCTGGCCGAGGACCTCGACGCCATGACCCGCGCGCTCGCCCGCCAGGAGCGGCTGCTGGCGCGCTGGGAGGACGTCGGCGGCGCCCGCGCGGAGGGCGAGGCCCGCATGCACCTTCGCGAGCTGGGGATCGACGACGACGTCCCGACGCGGCAGCTCTCCGGCGGCCAGCGCAAGCTCGTCGCGCTCGCGGCGTGCCTCGCGCGCCGCCCCGACGTGCTGCTGCTCGACGAGCCCGAGGCCCACCTCGACATGGGCCGCCGCGACCAGCTGGAGCGCCTCGTCGACGACTTCGACGGCGCGGTGCTGATGGTCTCCCACGACCGCCACCTGCTCGACGAGTGCGTGTCGGCGATCGCCGAGCTGGACCGCGGGCGCGTGCGCATCTGGCCGGGCGCGTACTCCGCCTACACGGTCGCGCGCGAGCTGGAGATGGAGCGCCAGCGCCAGCAGTACGTGACCCAGCAGAAGGAGATCGCGCGCCTGGAGGAGGCGATCCGCCGCTTCCGCCACTGGGCGCACATCACCGTCGACAAGCGCCACATCACGCGCGCCCACAACATGGAGCGCCGGATCGAGCGGATGGACAAGGTCGAGCGCCCCGTGCTCGAGCGCCGCCGCATGGCGCTGCAGTTCCGCAGCGGCGTGCGCGGCGGTCAGCGCGTGCTGGCGCTCGAGGGCGTCGACGTGAGCTTCGGCGACGATCCCGGTGCTGCTCGACGTCGACCTCGTGGTGATGCGCGGCGAGCGCGTCGGCGTGGTCGGGCCCAACGGCTCCGGCAAGACCGTGCTCATCCGCGTGCTGGCCGGCGAGCTGGAGCCGGAGACCGGCACGCGCTGGGCCGGGCCGGGCATCGACGTCGGCTACCTCTCCCAGGCCGCCGCCGGCATGGATCCCGCCGCGACGGTCATCGACACGCTGCGCGGCGGCCGCTCGCTCACCGAGGAGGACGCCGTGCGCCGGCTGATGGCCTTCCTGTTCGACTACGAGCAGGTCCGCCGCCCGGTGTCGACGCTCAGCGGCGGCGAGCGCACGCGCCTGGCGTTCCTGCTGCTGATGGCCGACAAGCCCAACTGCCTGGTGCTCGACGAGCCCACCAACCACCTCGACGTCGAGTCGATCGAGGCGCTGGAGAGCGCGCTCGAGCACTTCGACGGCACCGTCGTGGCGGTCTCCCACGACCGCTACTTCCTGGACCGGATCGCCGACCGGATCGTGCACGTCAGCGACGGATCGGTGCGCGCGTACGAGGGCGGCTGGTCCGCCAACGTGGCCGTCGTCGCATAGATCCAGAGCCGCGTGGGCAGGCTTGCCTACATGGCGGCCTCGAACCCCACCGATCTCCCCAAGCGGTCCTGGAAGGACACGCTCAAGCGCACCTTCACGGAGTTCAAGGAGGACAACCTCACGGACTGGGCGGCCGCGCTCACCTACTACGCGGTGCTGTCGGTCTTCCCGGCGCTGATCGCGCTGCTCTCGATCGTCGGCCTGGTGGCCGACCCGGCCACGATCACGCGGGTGCTGACCGACACGATCAGCTCGCTCGGCCCGGCCTCGGCGGTCGACACCTTCAAGGGCCCGATCGAGAACATCTCGAAGAGCCAGAGCACCGCCGGCCTCGGGCTGATCATCGGCCTCGCGGGCGCGCTGTGGACGGCCTCGGGCTACGTGGGCGCGTTCATGCGCGCGTCCAACTCGATCTACGAGATCGAGGAGGGGCGGCCGTTCTGGAAGCTGCGGCCGCTGCAGATCCTCGTGACGCTGGTGCTCGTCCTGATGCTCGCGATCGTCGTGCTCGGGATCGTCGTCAGCGGCCCGCTGGCGGAGGCGATCGGCTCCGCGGTGGGCCTCGCCGGCACGGCCGTGACCATCTTCCAGTGGGGCAAGTGGCCCGTGCTGCTGGCCATGGTCGTGATCATGCTCGCGATCCTCTACTACGCGTCCCCCAACGCGAAGCTGCCCGGCTTCAAGTGGATCTCGCCCGGCAGCATCCTCGCCGTCGTGGTGTGGATCGTCGCGTCGGTGCTGTTCGCGTTCTACGTCTCGAACTTCGGGTCCTACAACAAGACCTACGGCACCCTCGGCGGCGTCGTCAGCTTCCTGGTGTGGATGTGGATCACCAACCTGGCGGTCCTGTTCGGCGCCGAGCTGAACGCCGAGCTGGAGCGCAGCCGCGAGCTCGAGGCGGGCGAGCCCGCCCACGAGGAGATCCAGCTGGAGCCGCGCCAGGCGCCCAAGGAGAAGGACAAGGCGAGGACCGCCTGATGGCCTCCACCGACCTCACACGCCCCCGCAAGCGCCTGATCGCCGGCGTCTGCTCCGGGCTCGCACGGCGGTTCGGCATGTCGCCCACCACCGTGCGCGTGCTGTTCGTGCTCTCGCTGCTGCTCCCGGGCCCGCAGATCCTGATCTACGCGGCCCTGTGGATCATCATGCCCAGCGAGTGAGCGAACCCCCTATTCCTTGAGGATCGCGCCGATGACGACCTTGTTGTCGCGGCGCTGCCAGACGTCGCTCCACGGCGGGTTGCCGCCCTTGGTCCAGTCGTAGTACGTCCACGGCTTCTTGGCCTCGGGGCCGGGGACGGAGACGACCTTGCGCGCCTTCTTGCAGCTGATGCGCTTCTTGCCCTTGGTCACGAACACGCGGAAGTCCGCGAAGCCGTTGTTGGAGATCCCGCAGCGCTTGGTGCCCTTGGTCGAGGAGGGCATCTTGGGCGTCTTGGCGACCGCCGCGGGGGCGGTGAGCAGCAATGCGGCGAAGACCGCGACGATGAGTACTCGCATGGCGCGCAGCGTAGTCGCGATCTCAGGCGGCGGCGGCGACGGCTGGACGAACGTGCAGGACCACGACCGCCCCGAGCACGAGCACCGCGCCGACGAGCTGGACGGCGGTGAGCGTCTCGCCGAACGCCACGAAGGCCAGCACCACGGTCGTCGGCGGCTCCAGCGTGGAGAGGATCGCGGCAGTGCTCGGGCCGACGCGCTTGAGGCCCGGCGAAGAAGAGCGCGATGGCGATGACCGTCGACACGAGCCCGAGCGCCGCGAGCCAGATCCAGCCTTCGCCGTCGAAGCCGGCGCTCAGCGTGCCGGACGCCAGGCCGGCGACGCCGAACGTGGTGGCGGCCCCGGTCGTCACGAGCGCGGCGAGCGGGAGCGGCTCGATCCTCCCGCTCACGCCGTCGGAGACGAGGATGTACGCGGTGTAGGTGAGCGCGGCGCCGACGGCCATGGCGGCGCCGATCCAGTCGAACGCGCCGCCGCCCGCGCCCAGCAGCACCAGCGCGATCCCGCTCGAGGACACGAGCAGCGCGCCGACGCGCCGCCGGCTCGGGGTCTCGCGGCCGAGCGCGACCGCCGCGACGGTGACGAAGGCGGGGAACGTGTAGAGGATCAGCGACAGCAGCGAGGCGTCCATCCGCTCGAGCGCCGTGAAGAAGAGGCCGGCCTGCAACGCGTAGCCGATCGCCGCCCATCGCGAGCGCGGCGAGCAGCGTGCGCCGGTCGGCGAGCCGACGGGCGCCGCGGCGCAGCACCATCGCCCACAGCACGGGCGCGGCGATCGCGAAGCGCAGGAACAGCAGCGTGACCACGCCGACGCCCGCGTCGTAGGCGAGCTTGCCGAAGATCGCCATCGATCCGAAGGCGATCGCGGAGGCGAGGACGAGGAGGCTGCCGGTCCGCTGCACGAGGGAGAAGCTCGCACGCCGGACCGTTCGGAGCGAGTGGAAGTTCTAACCGGTACCTGGTAGCCCTGCTGCACGTTTACGCATTGGCCACATTGACGGTGCCACGCAGGGAAAAGTTCTGTACTCTCCGCGCCGGTAAGGCCGGGTCGAAGGGATCCGGCATCGAAGTGTTCAGCGCCGCAGACGTTGCATCCTCAAGAAGCACTCCGCGATCGCAGTTCACATGACCCGCGGAGGTATCCCGCATGCCCACTGGAACCGTGAAGTGGTTCAGCGACGAGAAGGGCTTCGGATTCATCACCCCTGAGGACGGCGGGAAGGACCTGTTCGTCCACTTCACCGGCATCGCCGGCTCGGGCTTCCGGACCCTCGCTGAGGGCGCCAAGGTGTCTTACGACGCCGAGACGGGCCCGAAGGGCCCGAACGCCACCAACGTCACCGTCCTGTAAGACGGCTCATGCAGCGGCGCCGGCCATCTCCAGGTGGCCGGCGCACGCCGACCTCCGCACTGCTCCTCGCCCTCGCGCTCCTGATCCTGGCGGCGCCGTCGGCGCACGCCGCGCGCGGGCTCGAGATCGCCGTCCAGGACGACGAGCAGTTCCTCTCCGACCACGACGCGATCCGCGCCACGGCCTTCGGCCACGCGCGCGCTCTCGGGATGTCGTCGCTGCGCGCGAACCTCTCCTGGTCCCGCGTGGTGGGGACGCCGTCCTCGCGCACCGCGCCGGGGCAGCCCATCTACGACTTCACGCGCTACGACCGGCTGGTGAACGAGGCGGCCGCCTCGGGCATGCGCGTGCAGCTCACGCTCGCCGGCCCGGCGCCCGCGTGGGCGACCGGCAACCACCGCATCGGGGTCGACCGGATCAGCCCGAAGCGCTTCGCGGACTTCGCCGCCGTGGTCGCCAGGCACTTCAACGGCCGCGTCCGCGCCGTCTCGATCTGGAACGAGCCCAACTGGCACGGGCTGCTCAAGACCGAGCGCATCTGCGGGAAGGTCACCAAGGTCAAGAAGATCAAGGTCAAGGGCAAGAAGAAGGCCAAGCGCAAGAAGGTCACCAAGCGCGTGTGCGTGAAGACCTCCGCCCGGCGCTACCGCGACATGTATCGCGCCGCCTACAGCGCCATCAAGCGCGCGGCGCCCACGATGCCGGTGTGGATCGGTGAGACCAACCCCTACGTGAACAAGCGCAAGCAGTCGACCGCGCCGCTGACGTGGCTGCGGCAGCTGATCTGCGTCGACCCGGTCGTCAAGCGCTGCAGGGGCAACGCGCTGCGGGCCGACGGCTACGCCCACCATCCCTACGACTTCGCGCGGGCGCCGGACAAGAAGCGCAAGTCGGCCAACGAGGTGACGCTCGCCAACATCGGCAAGCTCTCCAAGGTCCTGCGCAAGAACCGCAAGCGGATCAAGATCAAGCGGAACTCGCTCTACCTGACGGAGTTCGCGTACTACTCCTCCGGCCCGAACGCGCAGCCGGAGAAGCGCCGCTCGAAGTGGACCAAGCAGGCGTTCGACGCCGCGCTGAAGGCCGCCAACGTCCGCCAGCTCCTCTACTACCAGCTCGTCGACCCGGCGAGGACGCGCGTGTTCCGCACCGGGCTGGTGACGCTCGGCGGGCGCCAAGCACCCGGTCTACAACTCGCTGCAGGCGTTCTACAACGCGCGCAAGTCCAAGCTCACGCGGCCGCGGGCGCCGTTCACGCTCCCGCCGCCGCCGTTCGGCGCGTAGCGGAGGAGCGGCGCGGGGCAAGCTCGATCGTGTAGCCGTCGGCGCCGGCCATCGTGAGCACGTCGCCCGGGTGCAGGACGATCGTGGTCGTCGGCGCGCACAGCACCGCCGGCCCGCGGACGACGCTGCCCACGCGGAGGTCGGCGACGTCGTGGAACGCCGTCTCGACCACGTCGCCGTCGAAGTAGGCGGGCCGCGACCGCGCCGGCACCGCGTCGTGCGGCTCGTGGAGGACGGCCGGCTCCTCTTCGCGTGGATGCCGTGCGACGCCGGTGATGCGCCAGTGCAGGAACTCGATCGGCAGCTCCGGCCGGGTGTAGGCGTAGTGGGCCTGGTGCTCGACGTGGAAGGCCTCCTCCAGCGATCGCAGCCCCTCCGCGCCGAGGTCGCCCGGCGGCACGGGGATGGTGATCTCCCGGTGCTGCCCCGGATACCGCGCGTCGACGGCACGCTCGACCGAGATGAGCGACTCCGGGATGCCCTCCTCGAGCAGCTCGCGCCGGGCGTCGTCCTCGAGCCGGCGCAGCAGGCCGTTGAGCCGGTCGGCGTCCAACTCGTCCGACACGGCGTGGAAGGCGATCACATGGTCGTGCCGGACGTCGGTCACGGTCATGCCGAGCGAGCAGAAGACGCCCGCCTCGAGCGGGACGAACACCCGCCGGGCGCCGAGCTCGCGCGCGAGCTCGGCGCAGTGCAACCCGCCCGCGCCGCCCCCGCACATCAGGGTGAAGCCGCGCGGATCGATCCCGCGCTCGACCGAGACGGCCCGGATGGCGGCGACCATGTTCGCGTTGACGATGCGCACGATGCCGGCGGCCGCCTCGACCGCCGACAGCCCCAGCGGCTCGGCCACGTGCGACTCGACCGCCGCGCGCGACAGGTCGTCCCGGAGCACTCGCCGGCCGCCGAGGAACGCCTCCGGATCGAGGTAGCCGAGCACCACGTTGGCGTCGGTGACCGTCGGCTCCGTGCCGCCGAAGCCGTAGCACGCAGGTCCCGGCCGCGCTCCAGCGCTGCGCGGCCCGACGCGCAGCGCGCCGCCCGCGTCGATCCACGCGATCGAGCCGCCGCCCGCGCCCACGGAGTGCACCTCGACGGCCGCGACGCCGATCGGCTGGCTCTCCACCTGGACGTCGCGGCTCATCGTCGCCTGCCCGTCGCGGATGAGGCAGACGTCCAGGCTCGTGCCGCCCATGTCGACCGTGATCAGGTTCGTGCCGATCGCCCGCGCGAAGTGCAGCGCCGCGGCGGGCGCGGCGGCCGGACCGGAGGCGAGGATGTTCACGGGGCGGCGGAGGATCTCGGGCACGCGCGCGCAGCCGCCGTTGATCTGCATGATCAGCGGCGGGCGCTGCAGTCCGGCGCCTTCGAGCGTGCGCTCCAGCCGCGTGAGGTACTCGACGATGCGCGGGAGGATGTAGGCGCTGAGCACGGTCGCCGACGTCCGCTCCCACTCGCGGATCTCCGGGAGGATGTCGTGCGAGCAGACGACGTGGACGCCCGGCAGCTCCTCGCGCAGGATCTCGGCCGCCCGCAGCTCGTGCCCCGGGTGCAGCATCGACCACAGGAACGCCACCGCGACCGCCTCGACGCCGCCCGCGCGCAGCTCTTCCGCCGCCCGCCGGACGGCCGCCTCGTCGAGCGGGACGAGCACCTCGCCGCGTGAGGTCACGCGCTCGGAGACCCCGAGCCGCAGCCACCGGTCGACGAACGAGCCGGGGTGGGACATCTTCAGGTTGAAGCGGTCCGGCTTGTAGCCGTCGCGGAAGTAGAGGATGTCGCGGAAGCCCTCGCTGCACAGCAGGCCGACCCGGGGCCCGTTGCGCTGGATGAGCATGTTCGTCGCGACGGTCGTGCCGTGCACGAGCAGCGAGGTGTCGCCGAGCATGCCCTCGACGTCGGTGCCCAGCTGCGGCGCGAGGGCCCGGAGACCCGCGTCGATCGCGCGGACGGGATCGTCGGCGGTCGTGTCCTCCTTCCAGAGCAGCACGCGCCCGTCGTCGCCGAGCACGGTGAAGTCGGTGAACGTGCCGCCGATGTCGACGCCGATGCGGTGGCTCATAGCGGGTTGAGGAGGTAGACGTCGCCCTCGCGCATCTCACCGGCCAGCCAGGTCGAGGCGTTCGGTGCGGTGGGGTCGAGCATGGGACGGCCGGCCGCGCGCAGCGCCTCCTGCAGCGCCCGCGTCTCGTCCCCGAGCACCGCGGGGTCGCGGTCGCCGGACAGTGCCACGCCGTACACCTCGCGTGCCGCGGCCCGCGACACGATGCCGTCGCGGACGTCGCGGCGGACGGCCTCCGGGGCGCGCTCGTACGGCAGGCCGAAGCCGCCGCCGCCCGTGGAGACCCCGATCCACGCCTCCGACGCGCTGTCCACGCGCATGTTCCCCGAGCCCGACACGTACCGGCGGGCGCCTCCCTCCCGCTCCTCGATGTACTGGCCGCCGCCGATGCCGGGCGTGCCGCCGAGCGCGCCGTGGGGCGGGTTCGTGCAGCCGTCGCCGTACGTGATCACGGTGGCCACGCCGGCCAGCGGCCGCACCACGATGCGGTTGCCCGGCCCGCCCAGCCACTCCCCGGCGCCCATCGAGTCGGGCTCGACCTCCCAGGACTCGACGTGCACGGGATACAGCAGCTCGAGCTGCTCGATCGACTCGATCTTCATCGCGCCCAGCGCCGCCTGCGTGAAGCACAGCGGCCACGCGTCGTGGCCGCCGGTCGCGCCGAACCCGCCGGCGTTGTTCATCAGCAGGAAGCCCCAGGGCCCGCCGTCGTGCCCGTCCTCGCCCGAGAACTGGGCGAGGTTCTGGCAGCGCGTGCCGCCGGCGGGCACGCGGTCGGGCATCGCCTGCACCATCGCCCGGTTCACGACGTCCTGCATGAGGTCGGACGGGACGATCGTCGCGCAGCTCGTCGACGCCGGGTAGCGGGCGTTGCAGATCGTCCCCTCGGGCGCGATCACCTCGACGTGGTCGATGCACCCCTGGTTGTGGGGGATGTCCGGATCGATGTAGTAGAGGAAGGGGATCGTCCCGGCGGCCATCGCCGTGGCGAACGTGCCGTTGGTGCCGCCCCGCCCCTGCGGCCCGCTGCCCGTGTAGTCGACCGTCACCCGGTCGCCCGCGATCGTGACGGCGACCTTGACCGGGATGTGCTCGGCGTCGAAGCCGTCGCTGTCGACCCAGCCCTCGGCCCGGTAGGTGCCGTCGGGCATCGCCGCGATCTCCTGGCTCATCCGGCGGTCCGCGTAATCGATCATCTCGTCGACGTAGCCGAGCACCGTCTCGGTCCCGTACTCGTCGCACAGCTCCACGAGGCGCTGGCGGCCGCGCTCGATCGAGCCCAGCATGGACCGGACGTCGCCCTCGACGAGGTCCTGGAAGCGCACGTTGGCGAGGAAGATGTCGAGCAGGTCCTGGCGCATCTCCCCGCGCTCGACGAGCCGGCACGGCGGGATCGTGATCCCCTCCTGCCACACGTTCTCGGCCGAGGCCGTCACGCTCGAGGCCACGAACGCGCCCGTGTCGAGCTGGTGCCCCTTGGTCACCGACCAGAAGACCAGCCGCCCGTCGCTGAACACCGGCGCGGCCGTCACGAGGTCGCCGATGTGGGTGTTGTTGCGGAAGGGGTCGTTGCACATGTACACGTCCCCCTCCGCGATCGTCCCCTCGAAGCGATCGGCGATCTCCTTGACCACCAGGTTCATGGACGTGCTGTGGATCGGGAGCGCGTCGAACATCGACACCTGCCGCGGCACGGCGTCGTAGATCGCGCACGAGTAGTCGTGGGCCAGCGCCAAGTTGGACGACCACGCCGAGCGCTCGAGCACGACCGTCATCTCGGTGGCGATCGCGTCGAAGCGGCTCAGGATCACGCTGAACGTGATCGGGTCGTGCGTCATCCCGCCGCCCGGGCTAGGCGGGGGTGGGGGCGTCGGGGTGCAGGAGCTTCTCCTCGCGCAGGTCGTCCCACACCGCGGCGGGGATCTCGATCTGCAGCAGCCGCGCGTTCTCCTGGATCTCGCTCGGCTTCACGGCGCCCGTGAGCACCTGCACGACGCTCGGGTGCGCGTACGGGAACTGCATCGCGGCCGCCGGCAGCGGCACGCCGTGGCGCTCGCAGACCGCCTTGATCGCCCGCGCCTTCTCGATCAGGTGCCGCGGGGCGGGCGTGAAGTCGAAGTACGCGTCGTCGGTGGGGTTGTGGAGGATGCCGGTGTTGTACGGGCTCGCGACGATGATCGGGATGTCCTTGGCCTGGCACGCGGGGAGCGCGACGTCCAGCGCCTCCTGGTCGAGCAGCGTGTAGCGGCCGGCCAGCAGGAAGACGTCGAAGTCGCACGCCTCCGCCAGGTCGGCGAGGAGCTGGTTGTTCTGCACGCCGGCGCCGATCGCCCGCAGCAGGCCCTCCTCCTTCATCTCGGCCAGCGCCGGGAACGACTCGCCGATCGCCTGGTCCTTGTGGTTGACCCCAGACGCCATCTCGATGATGTCGTGGATGTGGACGATGTCGAGCCGGTCCACGCCGATCCGCTCGAGGCTCTCCTTCAGCGACAGCTTCACCGAGTCGAAGGAGTAGTCGTAGATCGTGCGCGGGACGTCGTCGGGCATCCCCTCGGGGTAGAAGTAGGCCTCGGCGAACGGGTCGATCGGGCCGTCCTTGCGCAGCAGCCGCCCGACCTTGGTCGAGAGCGCGAACGAGTCGCGGTCCTGCTTGGCGATCTGGCGCCCGAGCCGGATCTCCGAGTTGCCGAAGCCGTAGTACGGCGAGGTGTCGAACGACCGGACGCCGAGCTCCCACGCGGCGCCGAACATCGTCTCCCAGTCGGCGTCGGTGTGCACCGTGCCCATCGGCCCTGTGCCCATGCCCAGGCGGCTGACCTCGACTCCGGTGTCGCCGATCGACACCTTCTCCTGCGGGTTCATTCGTTCTCCTCGAGTTCGCGCCGCTCAGTTGCGCCGGAGCCGGCGCGTGCTGAGCTGCGCCAGGCCGATCGCGATGAGCAGGACGGCGCCGTTGAACACCTGTGCGTAGTACGAGGGGGCGCCGAGCATGAACATGCCGGTCGTGCCCATGCCGACGAGGTAGACGGCGAGGAACGTGCCCCAGACGTTGTATTGGCCGGGCTTGATGGCCGTGGCTCCGAGGAAGGCGGCCGTGAAGGCCGGCAGCAGGAAGGACTGCAGCCCGGTCGCGTTCGCGGACCCCACGCGGGTCGCCTCGATCACGCCGCCCGTCCCCGCCAGCACCGCGGACGCGACGAAGGTGGCGATGATCAGCCCGTCGACGCGGACGCCGACGAGCCGCGCCCCGTCCTCGCTGCCGCCGATCGCGTACAGCCGGCGCCCGGTCGTGCGGTACTGCAGGACGTACCAGATGACGACCCCGACGATCGCCGCGATCACGAACGGCAGCGGGATGCCGAGCACCTTGTTCCCGCCGATGGCCAGGAAGTTCGGGGAGACGTTCTCGAACAGCGTCGCGCCGTCGGAGTACAGCTGCGCGATGCCGAACAGGATCGAGCCGGTGCCCAGCGTGACGATCAGCGAGTTGAAGTTGAGCTTCGCGACCAGCACGCCGTTGATGAGACCCACCACGGCCGACACGACGACGGCCACCAGCACGGCCGCCCACACCGGCCACTCGTGGTAGGACTGGAACCCGACCGCCAGCAGGCCGGCGTACGTGGCCATGTAGCCCGGCGAGAGGTCGAAGCGGTTGACGATCAGCGGCAGCATCACGCCGAGCGCCATCAGCGTGAGGCTCGCGTTCTGCGTGAGGATCGACTGGAAATTGCGGCTGGTCGGGAAGGCCTCCGGGCGCAGCAGCGAGAACAGCACGGCCAGCGCGATGAACGCGAGCACCAGCCCGTAGCGGTTGAAGAGCCGCCATCCCGCGCCCGGTCCGCGGTCCTGCTTCTCGGGCGGTGGAGCGTGCACCGCCTCGGCCTCGGGCTCCGGGTGATCCTTCAGCGTGGCGTCGTCCTTCATGCCTCGTCCCTTCTTCCTTCACGCCCGTAGGAGTGAGCCACGATCTCGGCGACGGAGAACGGCTGCGACGAGAACTCGGACTCGATCCGCCCGTCCGCCATCACGATCACCCGGTCCGCGTACTTGACGACCTCTTCGATGTCGGACTCGAGCCACAGCACGCCCATGCCGGTCTCCCGGGCGCGGTCGCGGATCGCCTCCATGAGGTCGGCCTTGGCGCCGACGTCGATGCTCTGCGTCGGCTCGTCGAGGATCAGGAGCGCAAGCCGGATCCGCAGCCAGCGCGCGACGGCGACCTTCTGCGCGTTGCCGCCCGACATCGTGTCGACGAGGCCCTCCGGGTCCGGCGGACGGATCTGGAGCATCCGGATCATCGCCTCGGCTGCCTCGTTCACGCGGCCGGCGACGAGCCCGTACCAGCGGCTCATCCCCTCGTAGGACGCCGCCACCACGTTGTCGCGCACGGAGAGGCCGGCGAGCAGGCTCGCGACGCGCTCCTGCGGGAGGTAGCCCACGTCGAGCGCCGTGCGCGCCTTCGACAGCGGGCCGCCCATCGACTCGCCGCGCACGACGATCTCGCCCGCGGAGAAGCGCTGCAGCCCGTAGACCACGCGGCCGAGCTCCGACCGCCCGGACCCGACGAGCCCGGTCACGGCGACGACCTCGCCCTCGTGGACCTCGAGGGCGACGTCGCGCAGGCGCTCGGAGGCGACGCCGCGCACTTCGAGGGCGGCGGCGGTCGTGCGCGGCTGCGGGGCCGTCGGGGCCGTCCGCTTGTCGCCCGTACCGGGCTCGAGGCCCGCGATCAGCTCCCGCATGCGGGCGAAGGGGAGGTCGTCGAAGGCGCCGGCGTAGACCTCGCGGCCGTCGCGCAGGATGGTCGCCTCGTCGGCGAAGCCCGCCAGCTCCTCGAGGCGATGGGTGATGTAGAGGATCGGCAGCCCGCGCGCCTTCAGCGCCTTCAGCCGCTCGAGCAGGCGGGCCGCCTCCTCGCGCGGCAGCCGTGCCGTCGGCTCGTCGAGGACGAGGACGTCGCGGCGCGTGTCGATCGACTCCAGCGCGCGGGCGATCGCGACCAGCGTGCGGTCCACGGGCCCGAGCTCCTGGATCTCGGTCTGCGGGTCGACGTCGAGCCCCACGCCGCCGAGCTGCTCGCGCACGCGGGCCTCCTCGGCCCGCCAGCGGATGCTGCCCAGCCGGTTGCGGACGTAGCCGCGGCCGACCGCGAGGTTGTCGGCCACCGAGAGGGTCGGGATCAGCGCCAGGTCCTGGTGGACGAAGCGCAGGCCGACCCCGTCGGACTCCGCGTTCTCGAGCGGATACCCGTAGACCTCGACGGACCCCTCGTCGAGCTCGTGATAGCCGGCGAGCGCGCGGATCAGCGTCGACTTGCCCGACCCGTTCCCGCCCAGCAGCGCCGTGACGCT
Organism: uncultured Solirubrobacteraceae bacterium; assembly: GCA_963723395.1. Taxonomy (GTDB): domain Bacteria; phylum Actinomycetota; class Thermoleophilia; order Solirubrobacterales; family Solirubrobacteraceae; genus DATFQI01. Next base: position 513,018 of record CAVRQL010000025.1, read on the forward strand.
GCCGGGGAGGACCCGAAGGCCCACCCCGGCGAGCGCGCGCGTCGCGCCGAACGTCTTGACCGCGCCGGATACCTCCAGCGCGGCCGACGTCACACCGGCGCCGCCGCCACCGATCGAGGGGGCGCCCGCGGTCACCGCAGAGGGCGACCCGAGGAGGAGCAGGCGCCGGCCCCGATCACTGCACGCCCCAGATCTTCTTGTACTCGGCCTCGTAGTCGACGCCGCCCTGCCAGCCCTTCTCCAGGTCCTCGGAGGTGAGCTTGTCGATCGTGTCGCGGTCGACGAGCAGGAATGGGATCTCCTGATCCACCGGCTTCTCTCCCTCGACCAAGCGGTTCGCCTGGTCGACGGTCGCCCAGGCCTCCCAGTCGCGCGGGTCGGCGACGCACACCGTCTGCACCGTCCCGCTCTTCATCAGCTCGAGGTTGGCCGCGTTGCAGTCGAAGCCGGCGCCGCTCAGATCGTCGCCGAGGCCGGCGGACTTGAGCTTCTGCACGGCCTGCTGGAGGCAGAAGTCGTAGCACCAGATCCAGTTGATCGACGGGTTCGCCTGGATGGTGGCGAGCGCGTCCTGCGCCGGCTGCGAGGTGAGCGTGGCCTGTGTGAAGTCCTTGACCGTGACCTTGCAGTCGGGGCACTTGGTCTTGTCGGTGAGGATGCGGTGCGAGCCCTTGTACTGCCCCTGGTCGACCACCAGCGTGCTGGAGTCGTGGAGCATCAGGGCGTCGACCTTGCCGTCCGACTTCCAGATCATGTAGTAGCCCAGGACGTCGCCCGTCGCCAGCCAGTCGTGCGAGATGTCCGGGATCCAGTCGAGCTGCCCGCGCGCGTCGGAGTACGCGGGCGCGCCGAGGGTGACGACCGGGATGTTGGCCGCCTTCGCCTTGGTCATCGCCTCCTTGAGGTTGGTCGACGGGTCGACGAGGATCACGATGATCGCGTCGTAGCGGGCGTCGACGGCGGCGTTGGCCGCGGCCAGCTGGCCGCTCGGCTCGCCCTTGCCGTCGAGGACCGTCGGCTTCCAGCCCATCGTCTTGGCCGCGGCGGCGGCCGAGCGGGACGGACGGTTGCAGCCTTCGGTGGCCTGCGAACACGAGATGATGGCCACGCGCTTGCCCGGTGTCGGCTTCGGCCCGTCCGTCGGCCCGCCCCACTCCGTCGGCGCGGACAGCCACTTCTCCGCTTCAGCCTGCGCTGCCTTCACGGCTGCCGCGTTGTCGCCACCGGAGTCGGATCCACCGCCTCCGCCGCTGCCTTCGTCGTCGCTGCCGCAAGCGGCGATCGTGAATGTGAGCGCCGCTACCAGCGACGCCGTGATGCCGAACCGTCGGAGCTTCCCCATGACCCTCTTCCCCAAATCGCCACGCTCGCGTCTGCGAGCCGGTCCCGTTGAGCGCGACGAGGCTAAGCGGGCCGCAGGGGACCGGGCTAGGTTTCGGACACGGGCGTCGACCGGAAGCCGGGCTACCGGTTGGCGATCTCGAGCGCAGTGAGCGCCACAGCGGGCGCCTGAGCTTTGACGCTACTTGTACGCGATGCCGGCGCTCGTCGGACCGGCGAGCGGAAGGACGTCTACCTCCCTGAAGCCTGCCTCCTTGCACCATGCGGCAAGGTCGGCACCCGTGAAGTCGAACGCGTCGCCGAACTCGATCAGCATGTTGAGCGACATGAGGAGGCCGAACGCGTTCTCGCGGCGGGCGTCGTCGATGATGTTCTCGATGACGATGTAGGCCCCGCCCTCCGGCAGCGCCTCGTAGGCCGCCTTGACCAGCTGCTTCTTCCGGTCGAGGTTCCAGTCGTGGAGGATCATTCCCATCGTTATGACGTCGGCCTCGGGTAGGGGGTCGCCGAAGAAGTCGCCGCCGACCGCCTCCACCCGGTCGCTCAATCCGGCTGCTTCGATCGTGCGTTCGGCGATCGGCTCGACGGCCGGCAGGTCGAAGGTGGTGCATCTCAGGTGGGGGTGCCGGTTGGCGAGGATGACCGACAGCTGACCGGTGGCGCCGCCCACGTCGCAGACGGTCTCGTACCGGGAGAAGTCGAACCTCTCCGCCAGCGCCTGGAACGGCCCCGCGGAGATCCCGGCCATCGCGTTCATGAACTGCTCGAGCCTGCCCTCGTCGCGATAGAGCTCCTCGAACACCGGCGTGCCGGTGTGCTTGATCTCGTTCTGGGGCTCTCCGGTCCGCAGAGCCTCGGTGAGATCGCCCCAGAACGGATAGAGACGCGCGTTGGACATCTCGAGGATCCCGCCGATGTAGGCCGGACTGGCCTTGTCGAGAAAGGCCGCGCCTGCGTCCGTGTTGCGGTACACGGCGGCGCTTCCGTCACCCTCGCGATCGAGTAGCTGGAGGGCGACGAGCGCATCGGGGAAGTCGGGGACCGCCCGGTCGTGCAGCCCCAGCGCCCCGGCTATCTCGGCAGCGGTCATCGCGTCGCCGCCGAGTTTGGTGAACAGCTCGAGCTCGACTGCAGACAGGAGCGTCTTCGACGCCCAGAACCCCATACCGACCTGCAAGATCTCTGAAGGGTCGACTTGCGCGGCCGTCCTGTTGTCGGTTGCCATGGGCATAGGCTGCCGATCCGCGCCGCAATCGCAATCCCAGGATCTTGGGGAGATCTCGGCTCCTGGCGGTCCGAGGTCACGGCACGCGAGGAGGAGCGGAGCGGCGCAGGAATCGAACCTACCCCCCGCCGGGCTACGACGGGCAACCGGTTTTGAAGACCGGGTGGGGCACCAGCCCCGTGCCGCTCCAGGGAACCTCCCAGGCAACTCTTAGCCGTCCCACAAACCGCGGGAGGACAGTGGGATCATGGCGAGCGCTCCCTCCTTGCGGCGGTTGGCCGTGATCGCGGCGATCCTGTTCGTGTCGATCCTGGCGCTGCTCGCGGGGCGGGTGAAGGCGGGCGCGGACCCCGCGCAGCCCGTCAGCGCGCCCACGCCGGCGGTGCAGCAGCAGCAACAGCAGCCGAGCGAGCAGGATCCGTACGGCGTGCCGGACCCCTACGGCAGCGGCCCGCGCGGCGTGCCCGGCGGCGGTGACCAGGACGGCGGCTCGGCGGAGCCGGGCGTGAGCCCGCAGACGCAGGCGTCATGAACGCGGCCGAGCTGCGCTTCGACACGATGGGCAGCTTCGCCCATATCCGGCTCGAGTCGACCGCGGTGGGCGACCCCGCGCTGAGCGCGCTGGCCGACGGCGTCCGCGGCTCGATCGAGCGTGCGGCGGCGACGCTGACGCGCTTCGACCCGGACTCCGAGTTGTCGCGGCTGAACGCCGACCCGCGCGCGGCGGTGCCGGTGTCGGCGCTGCTGGCCCGGCTGGTGCTCGCGGCGCGGTCGGCCGGCGAGCGCAGCGGCGGGCTCGTCGACGCGACGCTGCTCGGCGAGCTCGAGCGGTCCGGCTACGCGGAGTCGCGGCGCGGGCTGGCTCCCGCCTCGCTGGACGAGGCGCTGGCCGCCGCCCCGCGCCGCCGCCCGGCGCGTCCCGGTCCCCGCGGCTTCAAGCTCCTGGCCGTCGAGCCGGGCGGCGTGGTGCGGCGGCCGCCCGGGCTGCGCATCGACCCCGGCGGGATCGCCAAGGGCCTGATCGCCGACGAGGCGGGCCGGGCGCTCCCCGCGGGCGTGCGGTACGCGATCTCCTGTGGCGGCGACCTCGCGCTCGGCGGCGAGTGGCACGTCGATGTCGCGAGCGCCTGGGCCGGCGACCCCGTCCACCGTCTGCGTCCCCGCGGCGGCGGCGTCGCCACGTCGGGCATCCACCAGCGGCTGTGGGACGGCGGCCACCACCTGCTCGACCCCTCCACCGGGCGACCGGCGTGGACCGGGCTCGTCTCCGTGACCGCCGTGTCCGGCAGCGCGCTGGAGGCCGAGGTGCTCGCGAAGACCGCCCTGCTCTCGGGCCCCGTGGGAGCCCGCCGGTTGCTGCGCCGCCACGGTGGTGTGCTCCAGCACGAGGATCGCCGCGTCGAGGTGATCGACGCCGCTCCCGTGGTGCGGCTGCCACGGCCGCGGGTGCCGGAGGCCGCGTGACGACGCGCGACCCGCTCGACTACGGCTGGTGGCTCGCGAGCCGCTCGGCCGGCATCGTCGCGTACCTGCTGCTGAGCGTCGCGGTCATCGCCGGGCTGGCGATGGCGCTGCGGATCGGCCCGGTGCGCGTGCTGCGGATCACGCACGAGCGCGTGGCGCTGCTCGCCCTGGGAGCGGTGGCCGCGCACGGGCTCCTGCTGCTCGGCGACCCGTGGCTGCGCCCGGGGATCACCGGGATCCTGGTGCCGTTCACGAACGGCTATCGCCCGGTCTGGACCGGGCTCGGGATCCTCGCCGCCTACCTGGCCGCGGCGCTGGCGCTGACGTTCTACGTGCGCGCGAGGCTCGGCGTGCGGCGCTGGCGCACGGCCCACCGGTTGATCCCGGTCGCGTGGGCGATGGCGGCGATCCACGTGATCGGGGCGGGCTCGGACGCCGGGTCGCTGTGGCTCCAGGTCCCGATCGCGCTGACCGCGGCGCTGGTCCTCACGCTGCTCGGGCAGCGGCTGCTCCCACGGCGGGCGCCGTCGCCGTCGCCGCCCGCCCCGGAGCTGCCGCCCGTCGCGCCGGAGCCCGCGCCGGCGCCTCTGTGGGCAGGCACACGGGAGCCGCCCCTGTGGTCCACGCGCGGTTAGGCTGCGTCGATGGACGACACCGGCAACGCTCAGCTCGTGCGCTCGATCATGGCGGCCATCAGCGCCCGTGACATGGGGCCGGTGCGCACGTCGTACGCGCCCACCGCGACCGTGCGCTTCCCCGACCGCACCGTGACGGGCCCCGACGAGATCATCACGTACTTCGACGGGCTGTTCGCCGCCCTGCCCGACGTCGAGCTCAAGCCGCTGTACACGGCCACCGAGGGCGACACCGTGTTCGCACGCTGGCACATGACCGGGACCCACACGGGCGCGGCGTGGTCGGGTGTCGAGCCGACCGGCGCGAGCATCGAGCTGGACGGGATCGACCACTTCACGATCCGCGACGGCGTCGTCGAATCGGAGTTCGTCGTCTTCGACCAGATGACGGTCGGCCGCGCGATGGGCCTGCTCCCGCCCGACGGCTCGGCGGGCGACAAGGCGCTGAAGGCGGCCTTCAACATCAAGACGAAGGTCGCCGAGGCCGTCAAGCAGGCGCGCGCAGCTAGGGCAGCAGCGCGCTCTCGACGCCCGCGGCGAGCCCGCGGGCCTCGGCGAGGCGCTCGAGCATCAGCGCCGTGTCGGCGATCGGCACGCCGGTGAGGTGCTCGTCGCGGCCCTCGAAGTCGGTCACGATCGCGCGCACGGCCTCGCCGTAGGCGGGGCCGTCCCCGCTCGCGATGGCGGCGATCGCGTCCGCCGCGCGGCCGAAGGCCGGTGAGCCGGCGCGCATGCCGTCCGCCGCCGCGAGGGCTGCGACGTCGTCGCCCGAGACGAGCGCCGCCGTCGCGACGACGTAGTGGCCCGGCGGGGAGTCCGCCTCGCCGACCTGCTCGCGGGCGTAGGCCGCGGCGTCGGCGGCATCGCCCGCGATCACCGCCGCCTTGAGCATCCCGACGAGCCGGCCGTAGGAGCGGGGCGGCGCGAGCTCCCAGGAGCGGCGGTAGCGCGCCGAGGCCTCCAGCAGCCGGGCGGTCCCGGCGTCGCGGTCGCCGTCGAGCAGCAGTCGCTGGCCCTCGCCGTCCAGCCGTACCGCGGCCTCCATCTCGTCGACATGCGGCCCGGGTTCCACGCCGGTATCGTCGCCGACCGGCCCATGACCTACAAGCTGATCCACCTCGACGAGCTCGACCGCGTCCCCATGGGATCGCGCCGGCGCGTGGCGACCGATCCGCCGTGCGCTCGGCATGACGTCGGTCGGCGTCAACGCCTACACGGCCGAGCAGGCGGGCGACCTGCTGATCGAGACCCACGACGAGACGACCTTCGGCGCCGGCGGGCACGAGGAGCTCTACGTCGTGCTCACGGGCGAGGCCACGTTCACGGTCGACGGCGAGGAGCTCGCCGCGCCGGCCGGCACGATGCTCGTCGTCCCGCCCGGCACGAAGCGCGGCGCCGTGGCCGCCGCGCCGGACACGACCGTCCTGATCACCGGCGCCAAGCCCGGCGCGGCGCTGCCCGTGTCGCCGTACGAGTACTGGTACGCGGCCGAGCCGTACTACCTCTCGGGCGACTACGCGCGCGCCGTCGAGATCGCCTCCGAGGGGCTCGCCGACCACGCGGACAACCCGTCGCTGCGCTACCAGCTCGCCTGCTACGAGGCGCTCGCGGGGCACACGGACGCCGCTGTCGGGCACCTGCGGATCGCCTACGCCAACAACCCGGAGACGCGGGAGTGGGCGGCGGGCGACGACGACCTCGCGTCGGTCCGCGACCTCACTCTAACCGAGCAGCTCCCGCTCGCGCTCCGCGCTCATCCGCGGCGGGCGCGCGTGGGATCCCCAGTCGGAGATCGCGCCGTCGGTGCGCAGCCACTCCCACACTGCCGAGACGGTGTCGGCGACCGGCCGGCAGCGCAGCCCGGCGGCCTGGGCGCGCTCCGTGCCCACGCGCCACGCGCCCGCCATCTCGTCCAGCGGCGCCCACAGCGGCAGCTCCGTCCACGGCTCGACGCCCAGCTCGCGCAGGCGCGCCTCGGGGATCCACTCCAGCCGCGCGTCCGAGCCGGTGGCCTCGACCGCGAGCCCGAGCAGCTCGCCCATCGTCGTCTGCCCGATCGGCGCCGTGCCGTTGAAGCTGCCGGCCACGCGGCGCTCGGCGAGGTCGAGCATCCAGGCGGCGAGGTCGCGGGCGTCGATGATCTGCATGTCGCGGCCCGGCTCGCCCGGCGCCGGCACCACGCCGCCCTCGGCGATCCGCCTGACCCACCACGGCAGGCGGTACACGCCGTCGTAGGGGCCGACGATCAGCCCGGCGCGCACGGCGGCGACGCGCCCGGGCAGCGCCTCGGCCGCCGCGCGCTCGGCGGCCGCCTTGTCGGGCCCGTAGTCGTCCTCGTCGGACGTCCACACGGCGCTGTCCTCGTCGACCGGCTCCGCCGGCCACGCCGGGTAGGCGTTGATCGAGGAGACGAACACGTAGTGCGCGCCCGAGTCGGCGACCGCCGCGGCGGAGGCGGCGACGTCCTGCGGCCGGTAGCCGCTGGTGTCGATCACGGCGTCCCACTCGCGGCCGCGCAGCGCCGAGACGTCCTCGCCCCGGTCGCCGCGCAGGCGCTCGGCCTCCGGGAACAGGTCCGCGCCGTGCAGGCCGCGGGTGAACAGCGTCAGCTCGTGACCGCGCGCGAGCGCGGCCTCCGCCACGTGGCGCCCGAGGAAGGCCGTGCCGCCGAGGATCAGGGTCCGCATGACGCGCAACCTATCAGTTGCGTATCCGCATGTTCACGCCGATGCGCCTGCCCGAGGAGTAGTGCTCGCGCCGCGACGGGGTCGGGAGCCCCGCCGAGCAGGGGACATAGCGGGAGACGGGAGACTCCATGCGCAAGGGGATGCCGGTCGTCGCCATCGTTGCGGCGACGCTTTTGTGGGGCGGGGCAGGCCAGGCGGTCGCGCCTGAACGGGCTGCGGCGGCCACGGCCGCGGCGTGCCAGCGGCAGTCGAGCTCGGTGTACGTCGAGCTGTCGAGGAGTCGCTACCCGCAGACGACGGACCACTTCAGCGACTCGATCGCCGCCGGCCAGCCGGCGCTGCTGCACATCGACCGCGAGAACGCGGACCTGCACCGCGACCAGTCGCTGGAGAACTACCCGCCGCGGACGGGCTACGACCGCGACGAGTACCCGCCCGCGATGTCGCGCGAGGGCGGCTACGGCGCCGACGTCCGCTACATCGACCCGTCCGACAACCGCGGCGCGGGCTCGGTGATGGGCAACGCGCTCGAGGCCTACTGCGAGGACCAGCCGTTCAGGATCCGCTTCATCCCTGTAGACGCGCTTGAAGATCAGGAGGTGGCCGTCCTTCTCGCCGTGCATCGCGGTGTCGAGGACGAGCTTGTCCAGCTCCCATCCGTCCGCGCCGTGCTCGTTGAGCTGCTTCTCGAGCTCGGCGCGGTCCACCTCCTCGCTCTTGCGGCCCATCAGGCCGTGGGAGATGGCGGCGGTGACGTATTCGTAGGCAGGCATGCCCGAACGCTACGGGAGGCCGTGCTCCAGCGCGCCCTTGACGCTCGCGTCGAGCGCGTTGAGGCGGTACAGCGCGATCGCCTCGGGTGAGCCGAAGCGGCGCCCCGGCGCGGCGTCGGCGCCGTGGTGGGTGAGTACGCAGTGGGCGAGCGCGAGCCGGCGCTCGGCGCTCATCGTCGCCCGCGCGCTCGTCGAGCATCCGCTGGCCGAGCACGAGGTGCCCGAGCAGCCGGCCCTCGTCGGAGAGCGCGATGTCGGCGCCGTAGGTGAACTCGCGGGTCTTGCCGAGGTCGTGCACCAGCGCGGCGGTGATCAGCAGGTCCGAGTTCAGCCGCGGGTGGAGCTGGCAGGCCTCCAGCGCGAGCGTCCCGACCGCCACGGTGTGCTCGAGCAGCCCGCCCAGGTACGCGTGGTGACCGCCGCGGGTGCACGGCGCGCGGCGCCAGTCGGCGCGCAGCGCCTCGTCGGCGAGCAGCGCCGCGAGCAGCGCGCGGTACTCGGGGTCGTGGACCTCGCGGGCCAGGTGCTCGAGGAAGCCGTCCAGCTCGTCGAGGTCGCGGTAGGCGACGGGCAGGAAGCTCGCCGGGTCGGCGGCCTCCGCGCGCTCGATCGACTTGACGTCGACCTGCAGCTCGTCGCGGAAGCGCTCCACACGCCCGCGCACGCGCACCAGCTCGCCCCGCTCGAAGCGCCCGGCCAGCAGGTCCGCGTCCTTGAACGCGCGGCCCTGGATCGCGCCCGTGCGGTCGCGCAGCTCCAGCGCCAGGTACGGCGACCCGGTGCGCGCGGTCAGCCGGTCCTTGCGCGAGCAGGCGAACACCGCGTCGACGTCGTCGCCGGCCCGGAGACCGGCGACGGTGGGGGCGTCAGCTTCCATCAGCACTCCTCGATGATGGTCGGGGGGCCGGACGCACTCCGCTACCGTGAACGGATGCCACCGCTCCGCTGGGAACGCCGTCCCGACGGCCTCCGGGCTCCCGCGCTGGTGTGCGCGTTCAAGGGCTGGAACGACGCCGGCGAGGCGGCGACCTCCGCCCTGACGTTCATGGGCGCGGGCCTCGACGCCGCGCGCTTCGCGCTCATCGACCCGGAGGAGTTCGTCGACTTCCAGTCGACGCGCCCGAGCGTCCGCCTCACCGACAGCCTCTCGCGCAAGATCGAGTGGCCCGAGTTCGAGTTCTACGAGGCCCGCGTCCCGCGCGCGCCGCGCGACCTGATCCTGCTCTCCGGCCCCGAGCCCGCGATGCGCTGGCGCACGTTCTGCGCGACGGTGATCGAGCTGGCCGAGGCGATCGGCGTCCAGATGGTCGTCACGCTCGGCGCGCTGCTCGCCGACGTGCCGCACACGCGCCCGGTCTCGATCACCGGCATGGCGTCCGACCAGGGCCTGATCGACCGCCTCGGGCTCCAGGCGCCCACCTACGAGGGCCCGACCGGCATCGTCGGCGTCCTCCACGCCGCCTGCGCCGACGCCGGGCATGCCCTCCTGCTCGCTGTGGGCCGCGGTGCCGCACTACGTCGCGGTGGCGCCGAACCCCAAGGGCGCGCTGGCCATCCTGCGCCGGCTCGAATCGCTCGTGGGCGTGACCGTGGACGCGATGGACCTCGAGACCGCGGCCGTCGACTACGACCGCCAGGTCACCCGCGCCGTCGAGCTGGACCCGGAGGTCCAGGCGTTCGTCGAGCGGCTCGAGCGCGCCGCCGACGAGGAGGAGTCCTCCGAGGAGCAGGGCCCCCTGCCCTCCGGAGACGTGCTCGCCCGCGAGTTCCAGCGCTTCCTGCGCCAGCGCGGGTCCGGCGGGCGGCCCGGGCTCCACCGCCGGCAGCTGAGCGCTCTACCGCAGCATCCCGTCGAGCATGGCGTGCAGAGCGCGCGCCACCTCGTCGCGCGCCGCCGCGCGATCCTCCGCCGTGGTCACGTACATCGCGGCCTCGTCGAGCGCCCCGATCACCACGTGGGCGAGCGGGCGCGGCGGCTGCGGCGGCAGCTGGCCGGCGTCCATCGCCGCCTGCAGCATCGCCTCCGTGAGCCCGAGCCCGTGGCGGAGCATGATGTCGCGGAACGCGTCCCAGCCCAGCACGGCCGGGCCGTCGAGCAGGAGGATCCTGCCGCACCTCCGGCTCCTCGCACGCCTCGAGCCAGCCGTCGACCGCCGCGTGCAGCACGGCGGCCGGGTCGGCCGCGCGCCGCTGGCCACCACGTACTCGCCGAGCCGCGCCGTCACGTCGGCTCTCGACCGCCTCCACGACGGCGGCGAACAGCGCCGCCTTGTCGGCGAACTGGTGGTACATCGCCCCGCGGGTGACGCCCGCCGCGGCGGCGATCTCAGGTGTCCCGACGTCGCCGTAGCCGCGCTGCGCCCACAGCCGCCGGGCGACCTCCACCAGCGCGGTGGTCGTGGCGGCGGAGCGTTCCGCCTGGGTTCGGCGCTTGCTTTCCATGCAGTCTGTCTGTAAGTTACCGGCAGTCTGTACGTAAATGACGAAAGGAGCCGCGATGCCCACGGTCGAGCTCGCGCAGGGAACCATCCACTATCGGCAGGCGGGTCCCGGCGACGGGCGCCCGATCGTGTTCGTCCACGGCTACCTGATGGCCGGCGACCTGTGGCAGGACGTCGGCGAGCGGCTGGCCGAGCGCGGCCTGCGAGCGATCATGCCGACGTGGCCGCTGGGCGCCCAGCCCGAGCCGATGCGTCCCGGCGCCGACGTCACGATGCGCGGCGTCGCCGCCATCGTGGCCGGGCTTCCTCGAGGCGCTCGAGCTCGACGACGTCGTCCTGGTCGGCAACGACAGCGGCGGCGCGATCGCCCAGGTCGTCGCGGTCGACCACCCCCAGCGGCTCGGCGCGCTCGTGCTGACCAACTGCGACATGTTCGAGAACTGCCCGCCGAGCTTCTTCAAGGCCCTGGTCGCCGCCGCCAAGCTGCCGGGCGGGCTCAAGGCAGCGCTGACGCCGATGCGCACCGCCGCGGCCCGCCGTTCCCCGCTCGGCTACGGGATGCTCTCGCACGGCGACGTCGACCACCTCGCCCGCGGCTGGGTCGAGCCGGCCTTCGCGCAGCCCGCGGTGATGGAAGACCTGCGCCGCTTCACGGTCGTCGTTCGACAAGGAGGTCACGCTCGACGCCGCCGCCCGCCTGCCGGGGTTCGACCGGCCCGTGCTGCTGGCGTGGGCGCTCGACGACCGGCTGTTCCCCGTCGAGCACGCGCACCGGCTCGCCGCGCTGCTGCCCGACGCCCGCGTGGAGACGATCGCCGGCTCGCGGACGTTCTCGATGATCGACCAGCCGGAGCGCCTGGCGGAGCTGATCGGCGAGCACGCGGCTCAGCGCTCGGCCGCGGGGCAGGCGATCCGGTAGTCGCACATCGAGCACGCCGCGTACGACGGCGTCGGCTCGAAGCCCTGCGCCTGGATCCCCTCGCCGACCTCGAGGACCGTCTCGGTGATCCAGTCGCGGTCCTCGTCGGAGCGCTCGACGGGGACCTTCTGGTCGTCGAGCACGTAGTAGTAGGCCTGCTGGGCGGCGTCGAGCTGCCATGACTCGCGCGCGCCGACGGCGTACAGCGAGAGCTGGACGTCCTCGCGCAGCTGGGCGGCCGACTTCGGGCGGCCCGGTCTTGTAGTCGATCAGCTCGTAGCCGCCCTCGGGGAGCCGGTCGACGCGGTCGACGCGCCCGCGCAGCACGTGCGGGCCGAGCTTGAACTGGAAGGAGCGCTCGAACCAGACGGGCTCGCCGGTCTCCTCCTGGAAGCGGTCGTGGTAGCGGACCAGCGCCTGGGTGGCCTTGGCGCGCAGCTGGCGCTCCTCCTCGGAGTCGCCGAACCCGCCGCGCCGCCAGCCGGCCTCCAGCAGCCCGAGGATCTCCGAGAGCCCGCCGCCGGTGGCCTGCGGCCCGTGGTAGCGCTCGAGCACCTGGTGGACGAGGATCCCGAAGCGCTGGTTGATCGTCGGCTCCGACGGGATCCGGAACACGCGCGCGAACTTGTACTTCAGCGGGCAGGTCCGGTAGGTCTCGATGTCGGTCGCGCTCAGCAGCAGCCCGTCGCCGCGCCGCGGGCAGGAACGTCTCCAGCGACGGCTCCGACCGCGCCGCCACGGCCCGCGCGCGCAGCTTCTCGTCGCGCTCGGCGTCGAGCAGGTACTCGTCGAGCGCGCTGGTCTCGAAGATCTCCCGCTGCTCGGCGGTGGCCGCCTGCAGCAGCCGCGCGTTGACCTCGGGCAGCGCGTCGGCGACCTCCTGGCCGCCGGCCCGGGTGCGCTCCAGCAGCGCGCTGAGCTTGAGCAGCTCCATGTAGCGGACGACGGCGTGCGAGACGTCGAGGTCGGTGTCGAAGCGCATCTCCCCGAGCCGCCCGCCGACCTGGGCGACCGTGGTGAGCAGCTCGTCGCGCAGGATCCGGAACGTGGACTGCAGCGTCTCGGCGGGCCCGAACAGCTCCTCCTCGCGCGGCTCCCATGCGCCGCCGACCGCCTCGCGCGCCTCCTCGGCGAACGGCGACGGGTGCTGCGTGGCGCCGCGGTCGGTCTTCTCCGAGTAGGCGAGCACGAGCCGCTTGCGCGCGCGCGACATCGCGACGTGCAGCAGCCGCCGCATCCCGTCGGCGTGCGCCGCCTTGGTGTCGGGCGGGAGCGTCTCCTTGAGCAGCGCGTCCGGGATCGGCTCCAGCGTCCGCTGGCGCGGGCCGGGCATCCGCGACGGCCATCAGCCCGAGCACGTACACGTGGTCGAACTGCAGCCCCTTGGCGGCGTGCATCGTCATCACCTGCACCCCGAGCGGGCGGTCGCCGGCCGAGGCCTCCTCCTCGCGCAGCCCCGCGTCGGCGACCGCGGCGATCGAGCGGGCGAACTCGCGCGCCGTCGCCTGCGGGGAGCGGCGCACGTAGTCGGCGGCCAGCTCGGCGAACTTGGCCAGGTTGCGCAGCCGCTCGACGACCTCGGTGGAGGCGGCGAACAGCAGCTGGCGGCGGAGCCCGAGCATCTCCACGAGCCGGTGCACGTAGAGGTCGGGTCGCGCCGAGTCGATCGCCGGCGGCCGCCATGCGGTGCAGGCTGAGGAAGTGGGTGATGCGGTCGCGCGCCTCGGGCGGGATCTGCGGCGACTCGAGCGCGGCGCCCATCGCCGCGACCATGTCGAGCTTGCGCCGCCGGGCGATCTGGGTCACGCGCGCGAGGTCGATCGCCCGCAGCTCCACGGGCGGCCGGGCCAGCGCGCGCACCACCGCGCCGGCGTCGCCAGGGTCGACGAGCAGCCGCAGCCACGCCAGCAGGTCGCGCACCTCGGCGCGCTGGAAGAACGCCGCAGCGCCGGCCAGCCGGTAGGGCACCGCGCGCTCCTCGAACGCCACCGCCACCGCCTGGCCCTCCGAGCGCACGGAGCGCACGAGCACGCACACGTCCTCGGGCAGCACGTCCTCGCGCGCGACCAGCCGCTCGACCTCGGCCGCCACGGCCTGCGCCTGCGCGCGCTCGGAGGCGCACGCCCAGAACGCGACCTCGCCGCCCTCGGGGGCGCGCAGCTCCTTGGCCACCTCGCCCGGCGCGACCGCGCGCGCCGCGCGCACGATCCGCGCGCCCGAGCGGAAGGACTCCTCGAGCCGCACCACCCGCGCCGTCGGCCACTCCGCCTCGAAGTCGGTGAACGCCTTGGTCGAGGCGCCGCGGAAGCGGTGGATCGCCTGGTCGTCGTCGCCGGCCCCGCACACGTTGCCGTGGTCGCCCGCCAGCAGCCGCAGCAGCAGCCCCTGGGCGAAGCTCGTGTCCTGCAGGTCGTCGACGAGCACGTGGCGATGGCGCGCGGCCACCCGCGCGCGCACGTGCGGCTTCTCGCGCAGCATCCGGAACGCGCGCAGCACCAGGTCGCCGAAGTCCAGCGTCCCGGCCTCGGCCAGCATCCGGTCGTGCGTGCGGAACAGCTCGGCGAACTCGCGCTCGCGGACCTCCTCGGCGGGCAGCGTCGCCGCCCACGCGGCGTAGTCCTCGCACGTGATCAGCTCGCCCTTGAGCCGGTCGATCCGGGTGACGATCGAGCCGAGCAGCGCGCTCGGGTTCCCGCGCAGGTCGTGATGGCGCAGCGGCAGATCGTCGATCCGCTCCAGCAGCATCGCGAGGCGGTCGGCCGCGCCGACCGGGGAGGCGAACGGGTCGACGCCCGCCTCCAGCGCCTCGTCGTGGAGCAGCGTGCCGCAGAAGCCCTCGAAGGTGGCGATCGGCGGGCTCGTCGCCCGGCGTCTCGACGCGCTCGCGCAGATCGGCCGCGGCGGCGGGGGAGAAGGTCAGCGCCAACGTCGGCTCGCCCTCGGCCGTGAGCCGTGCGAAGCGTTCCTCGATGACGCGCGTCTTGCCCGTGCCCGCGGCGCCGATGACCAGGAGCGGGCCGCCGGGGTGGTTGACGGCCTCGTGCTGGGCGGCGGTGAGCACCTCAGCGCCTAGGATAGGCCGCCCTTGATGACCCCTGACTGGCTGGGAGCGGCACGTCGCGCCGCCGACGCGATGGGCGTGATGCTCGCTTCACACCCGACGATCGCCGAGCGCGTCGTCGAGACGGGGGAGCGGGGCGAGGGCGGCGACCGCACGCTGGAGATCGACGCCGCCGCCGAGCGCGCCGTGTTCGCCGAGCTGGACCGGCTGCACGAGGACGGCGCGCGCTTCACGGTGCTCTCCGAGGAGCGCGGCGTCGTCGACTACGGGGACCCTGGGACCATGGTCGTGGTCGACCCGATCGACGGCTCGCTCAACGCCAAGCGCGGCCTCGGCCACCACGCGCTCTCGATCGCCGTCGCCGAGGGCCCGACGATGGGCGACGTCGTGTTCGGCTTCGTGCGCGACTTCGGGCCCGCCGAGGAATGGGTCGCATGGCGCGGGCGGGGCGCCGAGCTCAACGGCGCCACGCTGGACCCGTCGATCGGCGAGCGCCGCATGCGCAACGGCAAGCTCGAGGTGGTCGGCGTCGAGTCCGCCGACCCGCGCTGGATCCGCGACTCGGTCGACCAGCTCGTCGAGGTCACCCACCGGATCCGCGCGCTCGGCGCGATCGCCTCGACGCTGTGCCAGGTGGCCGCCGGCCGGCTCGACGGCATGACCACCCTGCGGGGCTCGCGCTCGGTCGACGCCGCCGCCGGGCAGCTGATCGTCCGCGAGGCGGGCGGCCACGTCGCCTTCACGAGCTGCTCTTCCCCGCTGGCCGCGCCGCTGGACCTGGAGCCGCACTCCCCGGTGGTGGCCGCGCGCACGCGCGAGGGGCTGCGCGAGCTGGCCGCGGTGATGGGCCTGCCATCCTGGATGGCGTGATCGACTGGTCCCTCGCCTCCAACGTCGCCCGCGGCGTGGCGCGTCTCCAGCCGGCGGGCGATCCCAAGCCGTTCACCTCGCTGGAGGGCCCGTCGGAGGAGAGCGAGCGCCTCGTCTCCGCCTACACCGGCCTGATGCCTGCCGCGCCGATCCCGCGCGCCGAGGCCGTCGGCCGTGACGAGTGGGCCGAGGCCAACCTCGGCTCGATGCGCGGCGTGCTGGACCCCATGGCCGAGAAGCTCGGCCAGGGCGCCGGCCCGCTCAGCGGGATCGTCGGCACCGCCGGCGGCGTGCTGCTGGGCGCCGAGGCCGGCGCAGTCTCTGGCTTCCTCGCCGGGCGCGTGCTCGGCCAGTACGAGTTCCCCGTGCTCGACCCGGCCGGCCCGGCGCGCCTGCTGTTCGTGGCGCCCAACCTGGGCCACGCCGCGACCGCGCTGGACGCGGATCCCGACCAGCTGCTGCGCTGGGTCGCGCTGCACGAGACCACGCACGCGCTCCAGTTCGGCGGCGTGCCGTGGCTGCGCGAGCACATCACCGCCACCGTGCGCGAGCTGCTCGAGGGCGCGTCGCTGGACACCGGCAAGCTGCTCAAGATCCCCGACCTCGACGACCTCCGCGGGCTGGTCGACAGCGTCCGCGAGGGCGGCGTCGCCGCGGTCGCCCTCGGGCCGCAGCAGCGCGAGCTGCTGGACCGCATGCAGGCGTTCATGGCCGTGCTGGAGGGCTACGCGGAGCACGTCATGGACGCGGTCGGCGAGGAGCTGCTCGAGGACCTCGGCTCGATGCGCACCGCGCTGAGCCGCCGTCGCCGCGAGAAGTCCGGCTTCCTGCGCCTGTTCGAGCGCCTGATCGGGATGGACCTCAAGGTCCGCCAGTACGAGCAGGGCAAGGCGTTCTGCGACGCCGTGGTCGCCCGCGGCGGGATCGAGGCGCTCAACCGCGTCTGGGACTCGCCCGCGGCCATGCCGACGCTCGCCGAGCTCGACGCCCCGAGCACCTGGATCGAGCGCACCGGGCCTCCCGGCCTCGGCCGCGCCGCCTGAGTGACGTCCGTCACAGCGGGCCGCACACGTGGCTCTGCGGCGCCGTTTCCGGGTAGTTGCTACGAACCGGTGTTCGTATTCCCGTAACCCTGTGCGAGGGTCGGGTTTACAAACAAGTGTTCGCAGGGTACGATCACTGCAGGACAGACTTAGAACTAATATCCTTAGCCGCAAGCACCCAAGAGGGGGGCTACATCACATGGCCGAGAACACCAGCACCACCACCAAGCCCAACGCCACCAAGTCGACCGCTCGTAAGAGCACGGCGCGCAAGAGCACCGCTCGCAAGACGCCGGCCCGCAGCACGAGCGCTCGCAGCACCAGCCGCGCGACCACGCGCTCGACCGCGACCAAGTCGCCGTCGCGCCCGGCCGCCAAGGGCACCCGCACCCGGGCCAAGAACCAGACCCGCCAGGCCGCCGGCGCCAACGCGCAGGCCGCCAAGGTCACTGCCAAGCAGGGTCGCAACGTCGCCGAGCGCGCCGCGCTCGTCTACGTCGGCGGCGTCCTCGAGGCCCGTGACCGCGTGATCGGCGTCGCCACCGGCATCGTCGACAAGTACGGCTCCGTGTCGAGCGCCCAGAAGACGGTCAAGCGCAGCCAGCGCGAGATCGAGAAGGACGTCCGTCGCTTCGAGCGCCGCGGCGAGCGTGAGGCCAAGCTGGCCCGCACGCGCGTCGAGCGCCTCGTGCGCCGCAACCGCCGCGCCTTCGAGCGCGACGTGAACGTCGCCGAGCGCAAGGCCGGCCGTCGCGACAACGTCGTGACCGAGCGCCTCGCCGGCGTCTCGAAGGCCGTCACCGGCGTCTCCAAGAACGTCGAGGAGGCCGTGCAGGTCGGCGTCGCCACGGGCGAGCGCCTGGCCAAGCGCGTCACCGCGTAAGGAAGCGCAACTTCCCCCGGCCCCGCCCAGGAGAGCGGGAGTCCGGGTAAGCCTGCCGGCCTCATATTCCGCCGGCGGGGTTCATCGGCCCTCATACCCTGGCCGGTGGACGCAGTATCTCTCCTCCCTCAACCGTCGCCGTCCCTTAGGGGGCGGCGATGGTTCTTTAACGACCAGGGGTGCTGCCACAATGAGAGCCATGCCCACGAGAGAGCAGATCCTCGAGGCGCTGAGGGTTGTGAT
Source organism: uncultured Solirubrobacteraceae bacterium (assembly GCA_963723395.1). Classification (GTDB taxonomy): domain Bacteria; phylum Actinomycetota; class Thermoleophilia; order Solirubrobacterales; family Solirubrobacteraceae; genus DATFQI01. The sequence goes on from CAVRQL010000025.1 coordinate 530,603, forward strand.
CGACCCGGAGCTCCGGCGCGACATCGTCGAGCTGGAGATGGTCCGGTCGATCGAGGTCAAGGATGGCGGGGTCGTCGACGTGACCGTCTCCCTGACGACCCCCGGTTGCCCGATCCGAAGCCACTTCCAGACCTCCGTCGTCAACGCCGCCAAGGGCGTCGACGGCGTCACAGGCGTCAACGTCGCCTTCGACGTCCTCTCCGACAGCGAGAAGGGCCGTCTCCAGGCCAAGCTCGGCCGCCCCGGCGGCCTCCCCGAGGGGGCGCTGGCGCAGGTCGCCAACGTCGTCTGCGTCGGCTCCGGCAAGGGCGGCGTCGGCAAGTCCTCGCTGACCGTCAACCTCGCCTCCGCGCTGCGCGCCGAGGGCAAGAAGGTCGGCGTCCTGGACGCGGACGTGTGGGGCTACTCGATCCCGCGCATGCTCGGCCTCGGCGGCGAGCGCCCGCGCGTGAACGGCGAGCGCAAGATCCTCCCGCTCGAGGCGCATGGCCTGAAGGTCATGTCGATCGGCTTCTTCATCAAGGAGGACGAGGCCGTCGTCTGGCGCGGGCCGATGCTGCACAAGGCCCTCACGCAGTTCCTCGAGGACGTCCAGTGGGGCGAGCTCGACCACCTGCTGATCGACCTCCCGCCCGGCACCGGCGACGTCTCGATGACGCTGTCCCAGCTGCTCCCGCAGGCGAAGTTCGTGATCGTCACGACGCCGCAGGACGCCGCGCAGAAGGTCGCGCGCCGCTCGGCCCAGATGGCCGACAAGGTCTCGATGGAGATCGCGGGCGTGATCGAGAACATGTCCGGCTTCACCACGCCGGACGGGGCAGCGCTACCCGATCTTCGGCGAGGGCGGCGGCCAGGCGCTGGCCGACGAGCTCGACGTGCCGCTGATCGGCAAGGTCCCGCTCACGATGGCGCTGCGCGAGCAGTCCGACGCCGGCGTCCCGCTGATCGAGGCCGACGGCAGCGATCCTGCCGCCCAGGCCATCCGCCACGCCGCGCGCGGGCTGATCGCGATGATGCCGATGCAGCCGATCGAGCTGCCGGTCATGCAGGTCGAGCAGGCCGGCCCGCCGCAGCCGGTCGGCATGAGCCTGCCGATGGCGTAAAGAGCTTCGGGACTACGCGGGGCGCCTAGCGCCCCGCGTAGTACTCCTGGTTCTTCTTCGCGTAGTCGGCCCACTCGCCGGGCAGCTGGTCCTCGGCGAAGCAGGCGTCCACGGGACACGCCTCGACGCAGGCGTCGCAATCGATGCACTCCTCGGGATCGATGTAGAGCATCTCGACCTTGTCGTAGTCAGGCTCGTCCGGCGTCGGGTGGATGCAATCCACAGGGCAGACCTCGACGCAGGAGTTGTCCTTCGTCCCGATGCAGGGTTCAGCGATCACATAAGCCATGGGGCGGAGTCTAGGGTTTGCGTCCGTGATCCTCATCACAGGCGCCACCGGTCTTCTGGGTTCCGCGGTGCTCCGCCGCCTGCTGGCGCGCGGGGAGTCCGTGCGCTGCCTGGTGCGCGACGCGCGCCGGCTGGGGCCCGACCGCATGCACGTTTCGCTCGCGACGGGTGACCTAAGCGATCCCGCGGCGTTCCGCAACGCGCTGCGCGGCGTGCAGACCGTCGTGCACCTCGCCGGCTCCGAGCGCGACCAGCCGGGAGCGAGCCTGGAGGAGCTCGACGGCCTCGCCACCTGGCGGCTGCTGCGCGCCGCCGAGCGCGCGCGGGTCGAGCACTTCGCGTGGGTCACGCCGCTGGGCGCCACGCCGCACCATCCGAGCCGCGTGCACCGCACCAAGGCGCTGGCCGAGCAGGCGGTCGCCGCCGCGGCCATCCCCACCACCACGTTCGCGACGTCGCTGCTCTACGCGCCCGGCGACCGCCGCCTGACGCGGCTCGAGCGCCTGGCCTGGCTGCCGGCCGTCCCGCTGACCGGCCGCGGCGTCGCGCGCACGCAGCCGCTGTGGGCCGAGGACGCCGCCGAGGGCATCGTCGCCGCGCTCCCCGGGCGCCCGGAGCGCGTCGACCTCGCCGGCCCCGAGCTGCTGACCCACCGCGACGTCGTCGAGCTGATGCTGCGCGCCGCGCGCCGTCGCCGCCGGCTCGTCCCGATCCCGCTGGCGGTGCTGCGGCCGGCGCTGCACGCCTTCGAGACGCTGGCCGGGCCGACCACGTTCGCGACCTGGGACGAGGCGCTGATGCTGGCGGTGCCGATGGTCTCCCCGCGCGGCTCGGCCGACCTGGAGGCGCTCGGCGTGCAGCCCGCGCCGGATGGCCGACGTGCTCGCGCGTCTAGGAGCTCCTAGCGCTCGGGCGGGCGCTGGTGCGCCCAGGGGCGGCGCCGTCTCGATCTGCGAGGCGACCTGGAGGAGCGTGTCCTCGCCGAGCGGCTTGCCGACGATCTGCACGGAGGTCGGGAGGTTGTCCTCGCCGAAGCCGATCGGCACCGAGATGGCCGGCTGGCCCGTGACGTTGAACAGCGACGTGAACGGCGTGAAGCGCCCGGAGCGCTCGAGGTCCTCCATCGGCTGCTCGCCGAGGCCGTTGCAGTCGCCGATGCTCAGCGGCCGCTCGGCCAGCGCCGGGGTGAGCAGGAGGTCGTAGCCCGCGAAGAACGCCACCAGCCCGCGCGCCAGCGCCTGCAGCTGGGCGACCGCGCCGAGGTAGGCGACCGAGGTCTCCTTCTGGGCCAGGTCGAAGATCGCGCGCGACAGCGGCTCGATCTCGTCGTCGCCGGGCGGCCGCCCCGCGAGCAGCTCGCCGTAGGAGATGCCCGAGCGCCACGTTGGGCCCGAAGACGCTGATGAAGAGCGCGAGCGAGTCCTGTCCCGGGCAGCCCCGGGCCGGTCTCCTCGACCTCGTGGCCGAGCGAGGCGAGCAGCTCGCCCGCCTGGTACATGCCGCGGACGCACTCCGGGTCGACGTCGACGCCCAGCGCGTTGGCGGCCGACATCGCGATCCGCAGCCGCCCGGGGTCGCGGCGGACGGCGCTGGAGTACGCCTCGGCCGGGCGCGGCGCCCAGGTGGCGTCGCCGACCTCGTAGCCGGCCAGCACGTCGAGCAGCTGCGCGGTCTCGGTCACGGTGCGCGAGAGCACGCCGTCGGAGGCCAGGAACGAGTCGCCGAGGTCCGGCCCGCGCGACACGCGCCCGCGGCTGGGCTTGAGGCCGACGAGGCCCGTGCACGCGGCCGGGATGCGGATCGAGCCGCCGCCGTCGTTGCCGTGCGCGATCGGCACCATGCCCGCCGCGACCGCCGCCGCCGACCCGCCGGAGGAGCCGCCGGGCGTGCGCGAGAGGTCCCACGGGTTGCGGGTCGGGCCGGTGAAGCGCGGCTCGGTGGTGGGCAGGATCCCGAACTCGGGCAGGTTGGTGACGCCGATGACGATGAAGCCCGCCTCGCGCAGCCGGCGCACCAGGTAGGCGCTGTGGCCGGGCCGGTGCTCGCCCAGGAAGCGCGAGCCGAAGTTCATCGGCAGCCCCTCGACCGGCACGTTGGCCTTGATCGCGATCGGGACGCCCGCGAACGGCGCCATGTCGCCGGGCTGGACCTTGTCGGCCGCCTCCAGCGCGCGCTCGGCGTCGACCTCGACGAACGCGTTCAGCTCGCCGTCGAGGCTCCCGATGCGGTCCAGCGAGGCCTGCACCAGCTCGCGGGCCGACAACTCCCTCCCGCGCACGCGGGCGGCGAGATCCGAGACCGGCGTGAACATGAGGTCGCTGGAGGCCATTGAGGAGCGCCCGAAGGGAGCGGGAGCCTAGTCCATGCCGCGTACTAACCCCTTCGCACCGTATGATCCGGTTATGGTCCCGGAGCCTCCCAACACGAAGTTCCCCAGCGGCGCGCCCTACTGGTACTGGCTCGGGGGCCGCCCGGCGCTGGACTTCGTCAACACCCGGCGCGAGCGCTGGCGCGGGAACATCGAGTGCCTGTGCTCCGCCTCCGACCTGGCGCAGTGGCTCACGCGCGCCAAGCTGCTCGACCGCCCGGCGCCCGCGGGGCGCGGCATGCTCGCCGCCGCCGTGGAGCTGCGCGAGGCGATCGACGCGGGCGTCCGCGCGGCCGTCGCCGGCGAGCGCCCGGACGCGGGCGCGCTCGTCCTCATCGACGGCTGGCTGGAGCTCGCGGCGCCGCGGCCGGCGCTGGTCGCCTCTCCCGACGGCGCCCCGCTGCTCGCCGAGCGCGCCGCGGCCGATCCGCTGGAGGCCGCCCTCGGCGCCGTCGCGCTCGACGCCGCCCGCATGCTCGGCCGCGCCGCCGAGCGCGAGCGCGTGCGCATCTGCGGCTCCGACACCTGCTCCGCCCGCTTCTTCGACCGGTCGCCGGCCGCGCGCCGCCGCTGGTGCTCGATGGCCGCCTGCGGGAACGTCGCCAAGGCCCGCCGGCACCGCGCCCGTAACCTCTCCGCCCTCGCGAACGAAAGGCTCGTATGAGTGAAGTCCAGTCCGGCCTCGAGGGCGTCGTCGCCTTCGCCACCGAGATCGCCGAGCCCGACAAGGAGGGCGGCGCGCTGCGCTATCGCGGCGTGGACATCGAGGAGCTCGTCGGCAACGTCCCGTTCGAGAAGGTGTGGGGCCTGCTCGTCGACGGCGAGTTCGATCCCGGCCTGCCGCCCGCCGAGCCGCACCCGCTCGCGATCCGCTCCGGCGACCCGCGCGTGGACGTCCAGTCGGCGCTCGCGATGCTCGGGCCGGAGTGGGGCTTCGAGCCGCTGATCGACATCTCCGACGAGGTCGCGCGCGACCAGCTCGCCCGCGCCTCGGTGATGGCGCTCTCGTTCGTCGCCCAGTCGGCGCGCGGCGCCGGCCAGCCGCCCGTTCCGCAGAGCGAGATCGACCAGGCGACCTCGATCCCCGAGCGCTTCCTGGTCCGCTGGCGCGGCGAGGCCGACCCGGACCACGCCAAGGCGATCGACGCCTACTGGATCTCGGCCGCCGAGCACGGGATGAACGCGTCCACCTTCACCGCCCGCGTCGTCGCCTCGACCGGCGCGGACGTGGCCGCCGCGCTGTCCGCCGCCGTCGGCGCGCTGTCCGGCCCGCTGCACGGCGGCGCCCCGGCCCGCGTGCTGAAGATGCTCGACGCGGTCGAGCAGGCCGGCGACGCCGACAAGTGGGTCAAGGAGGCGCTCGACAAGGGCGAGCGGCTGATGGGCTTCGGCCATCGCGTGTACCGCGCCGAGGACCCGCGCGCCGCCGTGCTGCGGCGCACGTCGGAGGAGATCGGCTCCAAGCGCTTCGAGGTCGCCGAGGCGCTCGAGAAGGCCGCCCTCGCCGAGCTGAAGGCCCGCAAGCCGGACCGCGTGCTGGCCACCAACGTCGAGTTCTGGTCCGCCGTCGTGCTCGACCACGCCGACGTCCCGTCGCCGATGTTCACGAGCATGTTCACCTGCGCGCGCACGGCCGGCTGGGCGGCGCACATCCTCGAGCAGAAGCGCGAGGCGCGCCTGATCCGCCCGTCTGCGAAGTACGTCGGCCCCGCGCCCCGGGAGTTGTCAGCCGTATAGCGCCTTCTGGAGGATGTCGCGCAGCTGCGCGGCGTCGTCCTCGGACAGCCGGGCCAGCTCCGGCGGGGGCTGGCCCGCGCGGCGCCTGACCTCGTCGCGCACGTGCGCCCGTGGTCGGTGAGCGCGACCGCCTTCACCCGCGGTCGGTCGGGATGGGGGCGGCGCTCGGCGAGCCCGGATGCCTCGAGCCGGTCGACGATGCCGGTGACGTTGGAGTTGTCGCACTGGAGCGCCTGGGCGAGCGCGCTCATCGGCATCTCGTCCTCGAGCGCCATCAGCGCCTGCGACTGCTGGAACGAGAGCCCGAGCTCGGTCATCACGGCGAGCCGGCGCGGCTTGTCCGCGCTGAAGATGCGCCAGAACAGGCCCCACGCCTCCTGGGCAGCCGACGTTGCTGGCATGGCGCAAAGGTAGCATGAGCAAATAGTTGACACCATCAAATATCTCGCTATGTTGGCTCGCCATGACGGATGACAACGGCATCGAGGTCGAGGGCCTCGTCCGCGAGTTCAAGAACGGGCCGCGCGCCGTCGACGGGATCGACCTGCGCGTGGAGCCCGGTGAGATCTACGGCTTCCTGGGCCCGAACGGCGCCGGCAAGTCGACCACCGTGCTGATGCTCACCACGCTGCTCCCGCCCACGGCGGGCACCGCGCGCGTGGCGGGCCACGACATCGTCCACGAAGGCCCCCTCGTGCGCGCCGCGATCGGCGCCGCGCTGCAGGAGGCCGCGCTGGACCCGCTGCTCACCGGCGCGGAGCACATGAAGCTGCAGACCACGCTCCAGGGCGTGCCGAAGGCCGAGCGCAAGCCACGCGGCGACGCGCTGATCGAGCGCGTCGGGCTCGCCGACGCGGCCGACCGCAAGGTCGGCGGCTACTCGGGCGGCATGAAGCGCCGGCTGGACCTCGCGCTCGCCCTCGTGCACCGCCCGCGGATCCTGTTCCTCGACGAGCCGACGACCGGCCTGGACCCCTCCAGCCGCGCGGACATGTGGAAGGAGGTCGCCCACCTCGCCCGCGACGAGGGCGTGACCGTCTTCCTCACCACGCAGTACCTCGAGGAGGCCGACGTCCTCGCCGATCGCATCGCGATCATCGACCACGGCCAGATCGTCGCCCGCGGCACGCCCGAGGAGCTGAAGGCCGAGATCGGCCGCCCGACGCTCGAGGTCACGCCGCTCCAGGCGGACGAGCGCGGCGCCGTCGAGGGCGTGCTGTCGCGCTTCGGCACCCCGGCCCCGGCGCCCCCGGGCGCGGCGGCGGTGCGGCTGAGCGGCGGCGCCGAGGCGCTCGCGGGCGTCGTGCGCGCGCTCGACTCCGACGACATCGCGATGAAGGACTTCCAGCTCCACGCCCCCACGCTCGACGACGTGTTCCTGGCCAAGACCGGGCGCAAGCTCGACGCGGGCGACGAGGAGGGCACCGGCGAGCACGCCGAAGTGGTGCCCGCGTGAACACGCTGAGCCAGGTCGGCCAGATGGCGCGGCGCTCGATCCTGCAGACGCTGCGCCAGCCGGCGATGGTGATCCCGCCGATCCTGTTCCCGCTCACGCTGGTCGCGATCAACGTCGGCGGGCTGGACGCGGCGACGAACATCCCGGGCTTCCCGGCCGACTCCTACCTGGACTTCGCGATCGCGGTGCCGTTCGTGCAGGGCTCGCTGTTCGCGGCGCTCAACGCCGGGACGGCGCTGGCGCGCGACGTCGAGACGGGCTTCCTCAAGCGCCTGGCGATGACCCCGATGCAGCGCGCGGCGCTGCTGCTCGGCCACCTCGCGGGCGTGATGGTGGTCGCCTTCTTCTCCGCCTGCGTCTACCTGATCGCGGGCTTCGCGGCGGGCATGGACTTCAAGGCGGGCATCGGCGGCATCCCGGCCATCATCGCGCTGGGGATGACGATCTCGCTCGCGTTCGCGGGCATGGGCTCGTTCATCGGTCTCCGCGCCGGCTCCGGCGAGGCGGTGCAGGGCTTCTTCCCGCTCCTGTTCGTGCTGCTCTTCCTGTCCTCGATCAACCTCCCGCGGCCGCTGATCGAGCAGGACTGGTTCCGCACCATCGCCACCTACAACCCGGTCTCCTACATGGTCGAGGGCATCCGCTCGTTCGTCATCACCGGGTGGGACGGGCACGCGATCGCGCTCGGGTTCGGGATCGCGGGAGCGGTGGCCGTGATCAGCATCACCGCGGCGGTCTTCGCACTGCGGACGAGGCTGGTGCGGACATGAGGCGCTTCATCGACGTGACGCACGCGGTGGCGTGGCGCACGATCCACAACTTCCTCACCAACCCGGCGTTCCTGTTCCCCTCGATCATCTTCCCGCTGTTCTTCTTCACCGCGTTCGCGGGCGGCCTCTCGCAGGTGGGCAACGTCCCCGGCTTCGACTTCCCGTCGGGCTACACGGCGTTCCAGTTCGTGTTCGTGCTGCTGCAGGCGAGCGCGTTCGGCGGCGTCTTCACCGGGTTCGGCATCGCCGCCGACTTCGAGCGCGGGTTCGCGCGGCGACTGCTGCTCGGCTCGCCGAACCGGCTGGGGATCCTCGCCGGCTACGCGACCGCGGCGTTGTTCCGCGCCTTCCTGGTCGGCGGCCTGCTGTTCGTCGTCGCGCTCGTCACCGGGATGCAGGTGACCGGGAACGGCGTCGACCTGTTCGGGCTGATCGTGCTCGCGCTGCTCGTGAACCTGACGGCGACGCTGTTCGCGGCGGGGGTGGCGTTCCGCGCCCGGACGATCCAGGCCGGGCCGGCGATGCAGATGCCGGTCTTCATCATCCTGTTCCTCACGCCGGTGTTCGTGCCGCTCGACCTCGTCGGCGGCTGGGTGCACGCGGTTGCCAGCGTGAACCCGGTGACGGCGCTGGTCGAGGGCGGGCGCGACCTGATCTCCGGCCAGGACTTCCCGGGGCTGCTGATGTACGGGATCGCGATCGCGCTCCCGCTCGCCTTCTCGTTCTGGGCGGTCCGCGGACTGCGGAAGGCGGAGGCCGCCGGGTAGAAGCCGGGCGCCTGGGTAGTGAGAGGCCGATGGGAGCCATCGGCATCCACGCCTCTCACGAGCAGATCGCGCCCAGCGCGCTGGTGACGGCGATGCGCGACGCCGAGGCGGCGGGGTTCCAGCGCGCCTGGTCGTCCGACCACTTCTCGCCCTGGAGCGAGCGCCAGGGCGAGTCCGGCTTCGCGTGGGCGTGGCTCGGCGCCGCGATGCAGGCGACGAGCCTCCCGTTCGGCGTCGTCAACGCGCCGGGACAGCGCTACCACCCGGCGATCATCGCGCAGGCGGCCGCGACGCTCGCCGAGATGTTCCCCGGCCGGCTGTCGATCGCGCTCGGCACCGGCGAGTTCTCCAACGAGCACATCACCGGGGCGCCGTGGCCGGACAAGGCCACGCGCAACGAGCGCCTGCGGGAGTGCGTGGACGTCATCCGCGCGCTGTTCGCCGGCGAGGTGGTCGACCACGACGGTCTCGTGACCGTCGACCGGGCGAAGCTGTGGACCCTGCCGGCCGAGCCGCCGCCGCTGCTCGGGACAGCCGTATCCGTCGAGACGGCCGGCTTCGTCGGGGAGTGGGGCGACGGGCTGATCACGATCAACCAGCCCCACGAGCATCTGACGCGGATGCTCGACGCCTTCCGGTCCTCCGGCGGCGAGGGCAAGCCGACCGCGATCCAGGTCCACCTCTCGTGGGCGCCGACCGAGGAGGAGGCGCTCGCGCTCGCCCACGACCAATGGCGCACCAACATCTTCCCGCCACCGCTGCCGTGGGACCTCGCGACGGTCGAGCAGTTCGACATCGCGGCCACCCACGTGCGTCCGGACGACCTGCACGGACCGGTGCTCGTCTCCTCCGACCTCGGGCAGCACGCCGCGTGGATCGCCGAGCTCGACGCGCTCGGGTTCGACGCGGTGTACCTGCACCACGTCGGCAAGGAGCAACGGCGCTTCATCGAGGCCTTCGGGGAGCACGTCCTCCCGCGGCTATGAGGAGCAAGGCGACCAGCGACCTGTGGTGGAAGAACGCGGTCATGTACTGCGTCGACGTCGAGACGTTCCTCGACTCCGACGGCGACGGCTGCGGCGACCTCGTCGGCCTCACCGACCGGCTCGACTACCTCGGCGGCCTCGGCGTGAGCTGCCTGTGGCTGATGCCGTTCTACCCGAGCGAGCAGCGCGACGACGGCTACGACATCACCGACTTCTACGGCATCGACGGGCGGCTCGGCACGCCCGGCGACTTCGCCGAGCTGATCCGCACGGCCGCCGATCGCGGCATCCGCGTGATCGCCGACCTGGTCGTCAACCACACCTCCGACCAGCACCCGTGGTTCCAGGCGGGCCGCGACCCGTCCTCGCCGTACCACGACTTCTACGTGTGGGCGCAAGAGAAGCCGGCCGAGAAGCCCGGCGACGTGGTGTTCCCGGACCGCGAGAAGTCGAACTGGGCGTGGGATCCCAAGGCACGCGCCTACTACCTGCACAAGTTCTATTCCCACCAGCCGGACCTCAATATCGCCAGCCCCGCGGTGCGCGACGAGCTGGCCCAGGTGGTCGGGTACTGGCTTGACCAAGGCCTCGCGGGGTTCCGGGTCGACGCCGTGCCGTTCCTGCTCGAGCCGACCGGGCTGCCCGACGGCGCCGTGCACGACCCGCACGAGCTGCTGCGCGACCTGCGCCGGTTCATCGGCCGCCGCCGCGGCGACGCGATCCTGATGGGCGAGGTCAACCTCCCGCCGGACCAGCAGCGCGCGTTCTTCGGCGACGAGGACGGCGACGAGCTGCACATGATCCTGAGCTTCGTCGTCAACCAGGCGGTCTACCTCGCACTCGCCCGCGAGGACGCGACCCCGGTGCGCGACGCGCTGGAGTCCCTGCCCGAGATCCCCGAGGACTGCCAGTGGGCGAACTTCGTCCGCAACCACGACGAGCTGACGCTCGACAAGCTCTCGGAGTCCGAGCGGGCGGAGGTGTTCGCCGCCTTCGGCCCCGAGGAGGACCTCCAGCTCTACGGTCGCGGCCTGCGGCGGCGGCTGCCGACGATGCTGGGCGGCGACGAGCGCCGGATCCGCATGCTCTACAGCCTCGCCTTCGCGCTGCCCGGGACGCCGGTGCTGTTCTACGGCGAGGAGATCGGGATGGCGGAGAACCTCGCGATCGAGGGCCGCTACAGCGTGCGGGCGCCGATGCAGTGGTCCGCCGAGCGCAACGGCGGGTTCTCGACGGCCGAGGAGCTGTGCCGCCCGATGGTCGACGCGGAGGGATGGGGACCAGAGCGCGTCAACGTCGCCGCCCAGCGCCGCGACCCCGACTCGCTGGTCAGCTGGATGGAGCGGCTGATCCGCCGCCGCCGCGAGTGCCCCGAGCTGGGCTGGGGCCGTTGCACGCTGCTCGAGGCCGGCCATCCGTCGGTGCTCGCCCACCGCGCGGACTGGGACGGGAGCACGATCGTCGCCGTCCACTCCTTCTCGGGCGAGCGGCGCGAGGTGTCGATCGACGTCGGCGACGGCGTCGAGGAGGCCGTCGACCTGTTCGGGACCGGCGACCTCGTGCCCGACGGCGGGACCGTCACCGTCGCGCTCGATCCGTTCGGCCACGCCTGGTTCAGGTTGCGGCGGGACGGCCAGCGCGTCGCTCCCTAGATAGGCTGCGCCAAGCACATCCCACGGGAGGGGATCACATGAGGCGTATCAGGCTGGGGCTGGCGCTGGGGGCGGCCGCGCTGTTGACGGGGGCGGCGCCCGCGGTGGCGCAGGAGTGCGACCCGTTCGGGGCGCCGCAGTTCCGCGGTGAGGTGCCGACATCGCAACAGGTGCTCGGCTTCCCACTCGGAGAGCGCGACGTGACGACGGCCGAGTCCGACCGCTACGTCCAGGCCGTCGACGCCGCGTCGAACCGGGTCGTGTCGGGCACGCTGGCCCGCACGGTCCAGGGGCGCGATCTCAAGTACGCGATCGTCGGCCATCCCGACCGCGTGACTGACGCGGGCCTGCGCAAGGTCCGCACGTCCGCCGCGAAGCTCATGAACCCGCGGACGAGCGCCTCGGAGGCGCGTGCCATCGCCGAGCGCGACCCGGAGATCCTGTGGATCGCGGGCAACGTGCACGGCGACGAGGAGAGCGGGGCCGACGCGTCGCTGCGCGTGCTCTACGAGCTCGCCGATCGCTCGGACTGCGGCGCGCAGCGCGTCCTCGACAACGCGATCGTGGTGCTGTTGCCGACGCAGAACCCCGACGGCCGCGAGGCGGACACGCGCCAGAACGCCTACGGCTTCGACATGAACCGCGACTGGTTCGCGCGCACGCAGCCGGAGACCGACGGCAAGATCGAGATGGTGCGCCGCTACCCGCCCGTCCTGTTCATCGACGCGCACGAGATGGGCACCGACGACGACGAGAGCGACTTCTTCTTCCCGCCCAACGCGGATCCGATCTACCACGAGATCACCGACGAGGCGGTGTCGTGGATCAACGGCATCTACGGCGCGGCCAACGCGCGTGAGTTCGACGAGCGCGGGCTCCCGCACTTCTCCTACGCGGCGTACGACCTCTTCTACATGGGCTATGGCGACACGGTCCCGGCCGCAGGGTTCGGCGCGGCGGGCATGACCTACGAGAAGTCCGAGGCCGACCCGGCCTCGATGCGCGTCGAGGAGCAGTACATCGCCCAGTGGACGTCGCTGTGGGAGGCCGCGTCGAACAAGGTGCGGATCCTCGGCGAATGGCATGACTCCTGGGTCGAGGCCCAGCGCCAGGGGGCCGCGGGCCGGCTGGAGCCCAACGAGGTCGTCCAGCCCGAGAACACCGTCCAGGACCCGGTGCCGGACATCAAGGTGCGCCAGTACTTCATCCGCGCGGGCGACCGCTCCAAGCGGGACGAGGTCCAGGCGCTGGTGCGCAGGCTGCAGCGGATGGACGTCGAGGTCCGCCGGCTCACGCGTGACGCGGTGGTCGATGACTTCACGCCGTACGGACGCCAGACGCGCCGCGCGCGCTTCGAGCGTGGCGACTACGTGATCAGCATGGATCAGCGCCAGAAGCACTGGGTGCAGGCGATGCTCAACGAGGACACCTACACGCCGTTCCCGTACTTCTACGACGTCACGGGCTGGAGCCAGCCGCTCTTGTTCAACGTCAAGGGCGGGTACTCCGGCAAGCCGCTGCGCGCGAGCACCGAGGTCGTGCGCCCGGTCGCGGTGGCGAAAGCGTCGCACCACGGCCGGAGGCCGTCGATCGCGCTGTACTCGATGTCGCAGCAGTTCTCGCGCGGCCTCCAGTCGGCCGGCTGGCTGCGCTTCCAGCTCGACCAGTGGGGTCTCGACTATCGCGACGTGACGGCCGCGGACATCAAGGCGGGGGCGCTGCGCGGCACCGATGTGCTGCTCGTGCCGGACGGATACGCGACCGAGGACCCGGACGCTCCCGAGGACCCCTACGGGCTCGGCGACCTCGGACCGGAGGGCCAGAAGGCGCTCCGCGACTGGGTCAAGCGGGGCGGCCGCTACGTCGGCTGGCTCGACGGCGCGGTGCTGGCGTCGGGCTCCGGCGTGTCCTCGGCGACGTTCGAGGGCCCCGGGGACATCTCCTCGCCGGGTGCGCTGTTCCGCGCGAAGGTCGACACGCGCAGCCCGCTGGCCGAGGACGTGGGGCGGTTCGCCTACCCGTTCTGGGACTCGCGCTACGTGATGCGGGCCAACGGCGCTCCCGTGGCGCTGAGCTTCCCGAGGGCGGGCACGGAGGACTTCTACGTCTCCGGCTTCGCCGAGGGCGAGGAGGCGCTGTCGCGCACCCCGCTGATCGTGGACGAGCGCGTGGGCCGCGGCCGGACCGTGGCGTTCTCGTTCGAGCCCAACTTCCGGGCGTTCACGACGGGGACCCAGCAGATCCTGGCCAACGCGATCCTCGGGCGCGATCCGCGCCGCGGCCGTGGCGGACACGGCCACGCGGCCGCGCGGACGTCGGTGCGGGCGCTGCGCGCGCCGCACTCGGCGGCACGGCTCGTGGTCGACTCCCGCGGGGCGGCCGAGGCCCGGGCGATCCTGCGCGACCAGGGCCTGCGTGCGCGTGAGACGCGCTCGCTGGGCCGCGTCTCGTTCTCGATCGCCAACCGCGCGGACGAGAGCGGCGACGAGGCGATCTGGTCGCGCGAGCTGGCCTCCGCGCTGCAGCGCGGGCGCGTGCCCGTCGTGATGTTCCGGGCGCCGTAACGGCGAGAGGGCGGGGCCGCAGCGCGGCCCCGCCCGCCCGTCACGGCTGGTCGCCGCCCTCGACGAGCACGATGTTCGTCTCGGAGGCGCCGCGTCGGATCTCCTTCAGCGGCGCGTAGTCCTCCGACTCCCACCACGCCCGCGCGGCGGCGGCGTCGGGGAACTCCATCACGACGATCCGGACGCCGGGCCAGTCGCCCTCGAGCGTCTCCTGCTCGCCGCCGCGCACGAGGAAGCGGCCGCCGTGCTTGACGACGGTGTCGGTGTTGCGCCGCCGGTACTCGGCCAGGGCGTCACGGTCCCACGCCTTGGTGACGTTGGCGATCACGTAGACGGACATCAGCCGATCCCGTCCGGGAGCGGGACGTCGGCGGGGGCGTTGCCGTCGCCCTCCTCGTCCCACGAGTGGTAGGCGCGGCCGTCACGGCCCTCGTGGTCGTTGGCGCCGCCCAGCGCGAGCACGTACAGCGGCTCGCCGGTGCGGTTGGAGAGCTGGCGCCGCAGGTCGGGCGCGACGCGCGCGAGGTCGCCCTCGGCGAGCTCGCGCGTCCCCTCGCCGGCGATCTCCAGCGTGAGCGTGCCCTCGAGCACCAGGTAGGCCTCCTCCTGGTGCTCGTGGCGGTGGATCCGGCTGCCCTGCCCCGGCCGCAGCCGGAGCAGGTTCAGCCCGAACGTCGTGAGTCCCAGCTCCTTGCGCAGGCGCTGGAAGCGGTCCTCCCCGTCGAAGTCGAGGGAGGCGTATGCGGTTCCGGGCTCCATGCCCGGCAGCCTATGGGGCTCCAGCGTCAGTCGCGGTCGTGCTCCCTGTCGAACTGGCCGCGGACCTCGCCGCCGGGGAACTTGGTGCTGTGCACGTTGGCGTAGGTGACGCCCGCGCGCATCGCGCGCACGATCTCGTCGAACGCGCCCGGGCCCTCGATGCCCTGCGCGGTCTGCGGCCGACCACGTCGTCGGCGGTCGAGCGTGCCGTCCACCTCGCCGGGCGACGGCGGGCAGGCCGGCGTGCCGGCCGGGCCGTTGCCGAGGTTGCTGCAGAGGAACAGCGACGATGCCGCCGTTGACGCCCTCCTGGCCGAGGTGGATGTGCGACTGCGGTCACGTTCGCCCTCGAGGTTGCGGTAGCGCAGCTGGTAGCGGATCTCCGTCCCGGCGCGGTTGACCTCGGCCTTGACCTCGGCGCCGGCGTCGTGGAGACCGCGGGCACCTCCTCGAAGCCGCTGAGGTCCGTCTTGAAGTCCCTGCCGCGATCGCCCGCGACGGCGGCGGCGGCGATGAACCCGGCGACGCCGACCACGGCGGCGGGTGCGACGGCCTTCTTGACGCATCCCGACCCCTCCTCAGTAGGTGGCGGGAGGGTGTACGCGAGGCGCTCGTTAAAGGTTCGGGGCCCGGCTTTCGCCGGGCCCCGAAGTACTTCAACGCGTTGGAGCGGTGACTACATCATCCCCGACATGTCGGGCATACCGCCGCCGGCACCGCCGCCGCCATCCTTCTCCGGCACCTCGGCCACGATGGCCTCGGTGGTGAGGATGTTCTTGGCGATCGACGCCGCGTTCTGCAGCGCCGAGCGGGTGACCATGGCGGGGTCGATGACGCCCGCGCCGACCAGGTCGACGTACTCGCCGGTGGCCGCGTTCAGGCCGTTGCCGGCCTCGGACTTCTTGACCTCGTTGACCACGACCGAGCCCTCGAAGCCGGCGTTCTCCGCGATCTGGCGGAGCGGCTCCTCGAGCGCGCGCACGACGATGCGGGCGCCGGTCTTCTCGTCGTCGATGTCGAAGACGTCGAGGTTGACGGCCTCGATGGCCTCGAGCAGCGCGACGCCGCCGCCGGGCACGATGCCCTCCTCGAGGGCCGCGCGGGTGGCCTGCAGCGCGTCCTCGACGCGGTGCTTCTTCTCCTTCATCTCGGTCTCGGTGGCCGCGCCGACCTTGACGACGGCGACACCGCCCGAGAGCTTCGCGAGGCGCTCCTGGAGCTTCTCGCGATCGAAGTCGGAGTCGGTGTTCTCGACCTCGGCCTTGATCTGGTTGATGCGGCCCTTGATGGCCTCCGCGTCACCGGCGCCGTCGACGATCGTGGTGTTGTCCTTCGCCACCACGACGCGGCGGGCGCGGCCCAGCTGCGAGATCTGGGTGTTCTCGAGCTTGAGGCCCATCTCCTCGGTGATGACCTCGCCGCCGGTGAGGATCGCGATGTCCTCGAGCATGCGCTTGCGGCGGTCGCCGAAGCCCGGGGCCTTCACGGCGACGCCGGTGAAGGTGCCGCGCAGCTTGTTCACGACGAGCGTCGCGAGGGCCTCGCCCTCGACGTCCTCGGCGATGATCAGCAGCGGGCGGCCGGACTGGATGACCTGCTCGAGCACGGGCAGCAGATCGCGGACGGAGCCGATCTTCTGGTTGGCGATGAGGACGTAGGGATCCTCGAGCACCGCCTCCATGCGCTCCTGGTCGGTGACCATGTAGGGCGAGATGTAGCCCTTGTCGAACTGCATGCCCTCGGTGAACTCGAGGTCCATGCCGAACGTCTGGCCCTCCTCGACGTTCACCACGCCGTCCTTGCCGACCTTCTCGATGGCGTCGGCGATGACGTCGCCGATCTCATCGTCGCCGGCCGAGATCGTCGCCACGCGGGCGATCTGGTCCTTGCCGGAGATCTCCTTGGCCTGCGAGCGGATGTGCTCGACGACCTGGTCGACCGCGCGCTCGATGCCGCGCTTGAGGCTGAGCGGGTTGGCGCCGGCGGCGACGTTCTTGAGGCCCTGGCGAACGATCGCCTGGGCGAGCACGGTCGCCGTCGTGGTGCCGTCGCCCGCGACGTCGTTGGTCGCCGTGGCGACCTCGCGCACGAGCTGGGCGCCCTGGTTCTGGAAGACGTCCTCGACCTCGATCTCACGAGCGATGGTCACGCCGTCGTTGGTGATGGTCGGGGCGCCGAACTTCTTGTCGAGCACCACGTAGCGGCCGCGCGGGCCGAGCGTGACCTTGACCGCGTTGGCTACGGCGTCGACGCCGGCCTCGAGCGACTGGCGGGCGTCCGCCTCGTACTTGATTTCCTTGTGAGCCATATGTGTTGTGTCTCCTAAGTCGAGTGGGTTCGGCGCTAGCCGTTGACCTTGGCCAGGACGTCGCTCTCGCGCAGGACGAGGAGGTCCTCGCCGTCGACCACGATCTCGGTGCCGCCGTACTTGGAGTAGAGGACCTCGTCGCCCTCGGCGACGTCGAGCGGCGTGCGCTTGCCGGTCTCGTCGTTGACCTTGCCGTCGCCGACGGCCAGGACCTTGCCCTTCTGGGGCTTCTCCTTCGCCGTGTCCGGGAGCACGATGCCGGAAGCGGTCGTCGTGTCCTCCTCGACGGCCTTGACGATCAGACGATCGCCCAGGGGCTTGAGCTTCATTGAGTGACCTCCACTCGAGTCGCGATACAACGGAAAGCCGGTGTTGGCACTCACTTGGGAAGAGTGCCAACGACGCCGATGATTCTAGGACGGAGACGAGCGAAGTCAAGGCCGTTCTTGGCACTCTCGTAACAAGAGTGCCAATCGCTCGTGACGCACGGCACATCGTCGAGTCCCGCGCGCACGACTGTAGGTCGGGCCCGCGCGTGCCGAAGAAGGTGTCGACCATGCGCAATCTCGGCCTCCGCACCCAAGTGCTGCTGGCGCTCGCCGCCGCCGCCGGCCTCATCGCCACCCTCGAGCCGGCCCTGGTACGCCGCCGCCCCGCCGCCGCCGGACGACTCCGCCGGGATGGGCGACATCCACGGCCCGCTCAACGCCTTCTTCGACGGCGTCCAGCGCTGGATCTCCGACCCCGGCGGGATGACCGGCTGGACGGCGCTGGACCACATCGCGGGCATCGCGCTCGCCGCGATGGTCGGCGTCGCCGCGCTCGGCGCCCTGCTCTGCCTGCTCCCGAGCGTCCCGGCGCTCGGCCGCGACCTGCTGCGCTACGGCGCGCTGGCCGTCTGCGGCGTCGTCGCCTGGAAGCTCATCGACTCGCCCGGCCCCAACGCGGCGATGGAGCTGCGCAACGGCGCGCTCGCCGCCGCCGGGTGCGCGCTCGTGCTCTTCACCTGCGCGATGTCGGTCGCCAACGCCCGCGTCACCCGCAAGGCCCCGCCGGCCCGCACCACAGCGCCGCCGGCCTTCGACAACGCGTACTAGCTAGTTCTGCGCGCCGCCGACGCCGCGCAGGCGGTCCTGCAGGTCCGGCGGGTTCTCGACGATCTGCGAGAAGCGCACGACCGTGACCGTGTCCTCGAGCGAGACCTCGCGGCCGTAGATCTGCTCCAGGAAGTGCACGAGCTCCTCGGTGCGGCGGAACTCGGGGTTGTCGTGCTCGATGTCGCGGGGCGAGAGGTCCTTGACCCGCTTCACGTCCACGTTGTCGATGACGGCGTGGAACAGCTTCTCGCGCGGCGAGTACTGGTAGCCGACGGTGACGAGCACGACCTGGTTCTTGCGGTACTTGTGCCGCTTGTCGCCCAACCGGATCGTCGCGGTCTTGCGACCGCGCTTCATCTGGTCGGCGAAGACCGTCGAGTAGAAGTTGAGCACCTGCACGGGCGGGCAGACTAGCGGTCCGAGGTCAGCTTGGACAGCGCGCGTTCGATCAGCTGTCGCTCGCCGGGGTAGGTCAGCGCCGTCGCGGCCTCCCGGAGGGGGATCCAGCGGGCGTCGTCGACCTCGTGATCGTGGTCGGCGGTGGAGCCCGAGACGAAGTCGCAGAGGTAGAAGTGGACGGTCTTGTGGATCTTCTGCCCGCCGCGGCGGTACCAGTAGGTCACGTCGCCGAGCGGCTCGCGGACGTCGACGTTGATGCCCGTCTCCTCGCGCACCTCGCGCCCGGCGGTCTGCTCCGGCCGCTCGCCCGCGTGGGGGCCGCCCTTGGGGAGCGCGGTGATCCGGCTGCGGCCGGCGGGCGTGATCACGAGCACCTCGTCACCGCGGATCGCGACCACCGCCGCCGTCGACTGGCGAACGGTCGTCGGCGCGGCGGTCGGAGCCTAGTAGACATAGCCCTGCAGGGCCGCCGGGTCGTGCACCGTCAGGCGGCCGCGGCCCTGCGAGATGACGCCCGCGCGCTCGAGCACGGCCAGGAAGCGGCTGGCCGACTCCCGCGAGGAGCCGGCGAGCTGCGCGAGCTCGGTCTGCGTGGCGGTGAGCGGGACGTCGCGCTCGGGCCCGCCCTCGGCGCGCGCCTGGTCGACGAGCTGCGCGAGCACGGCGGCGACCCGGCTCTGCACGGTCTGGAACGACTGCCGCGCGAGCCGCTCGTTGGCCGCGCGCAGCCGGCGGCCCAGCGCGATCACGAGCTTGACGGCGATGTCGGCGTGGCGGGCGAGCAGCGCGCGCATGTCCACGCCCGGGATGCCCAGCACGTCGAGGTCGTCGATCGCCTCGACGGTGGCCGAGCGGCGCTCGTCGTCGAACATCGCCAGCTCGCCGAAGATGTCGCCCGGCCCGAACGTCGCGAGCGTGATCTGGCGCCCGTCGCCGTGCTCGCGGATCGCGCGCGCGTGACCCGAGCGGACCACGTAGCACGTGTCCGAGTCGTCGTTCTCGCGGAACACGATCTCGCCGGCCCGGAAGCTGCGGGGGACCGCCACATCGGCGACCTGCGAGAGGTCGGTCGGGGCCAGGTCCTCGAACACCGGCACCCTTCCGAGGAGGGATGCGGTGTCCTGCGCGCTCGCGGCCATGTGGCAGTAGTTACCACAGGCCGCGAGAAGCAGGCGTCACGCGAGGTCGAGTGCCCGCTCCCTCCGGCGACGGCCGGTCACGCGGCGCCGCGACGACCGCGAGCCCCGCGAGGATCGCCAGGGGGAGCGCGATGGCCAGCACCAGGAGCGCGATCCCGGCCGCCACCTCGAGCACGCGGACGGCGTCGGCGAACGCGTCGCCGGGGGTCCAGCGGCCGTCGTCGCCGATCGCCGCGCCGCCGGAGCGATCGGCCTCCAGGTTCACGGAGACGTTGGCGTAGTTCGCCCGGTTGTCGACGCGGCGGACCGCCGCGCGGGCCGAGGCGATCTGCGCGTTGACCGTGCGCAGGCGCGCCTTGATGCTCTCCGTCTGGTTCAGCGTGGTCGCGTTGGCGAGCGCGCGGAGCAGTCCCTTGCGCTCGTTGCGGGCCTCGCGCAGGCGGTCGCGGGCGGACACGGACTCGGCGGTGATGTCGCGGCTCGCCTGGGTCCGATCGCGGACGTGGGCGAGCGCGGACAGCTCGGCGAGCGTCTTCTGCAGCCGGTTCGTCGGGATCCGCAGCTCGAACATGCCGCCCTCGCCGCCCGACACCGACGAGGAGGCCACGAAGCCGCCCGCCGCGTCGGTGACGCGCACGATGCCGTCGGCCACGTCCTCGATCTCGCGCGGCCGGGTGGCGAGCGTCATCGAGGCGCTGCGCTCCTGCTTGCGCGCGGTGCGCGAGTCGGAGCCTGGGCTGCCGCCGCCGGACGTCGGCGGTACGGCCTTCGGCTGCGCGAGGCTGGTCGAGCCCGGCGCTGTCCGCGCTGGGCGACGCGCTCTCGCCGGCGCCCGAGCTGCGCGCGCTCGAGTCGCCGGCGCTCGGCGCCGCGGACGGAGCCGCCGCCGCCCGAGGCGCTCGTCGCCGTCGCCCATGTTGCCGGGCGTCGACGCGCCGATCACCACGATCACGGCGACCGCGGCCGCGGCGGTCAGCCCGGCGGCGGGAAGGAACCACTCGCGGCGCGGCTTCAGCCGCGCCCACGGCCGCTTGCGCGGAGGCCGGGGGAAGCCGGCCGCCGCGCGGGAGTCGAGCTCCCGGGCCCACGTCGGGTCCGGGCGGGGCGGGTCCTCGCGCAGGAGCGCGCCGAGCTCCTCGAGCTCGGGCGGCAGGGTGTCAGGAGCGGTCATCGACGGCCTCCCGGAGCTTGTTCATGGCGCGGTGCAGGAGCGTGCCCGCGTTCGAAGGGCTGACGCCGAGCACGGCGGCGATCTCGGCGTTGTCGAGCCCGGCGTGGAACTTCAGGGCGATCACCTCGCGGTCGCGGGCTTGAAGGGTGGAGAGCGCGACCCGCACGGCGGCGCGCTCGAGCGCGCGCTCGGCGGCGTCGTCGGTGGCCGGCGCGGAGGCGTCCTCGGGGTCGGCGGTCAGCGCGGCGGTGCGCTTGCGGCGGCGCAGCTCGTCGAGCGCGGCGTTGCGCGCGATGCCGAACACCCACGCGCGCTCGCCGCCTCGGCGAGCGTCGTAGGAGCCGGCCTTGCGGAACGCCCGCTCGAAGGCCTGGGCGGTCACGTCCTCGGCGGCGCCGCGGTCGTGGAGCAGCGTGGCGACGTAGGCGTACACGTCGTCGCGCGCGTCGCGATACAGCGCGTCGAAGTCGAGCGCCGGTCGCGTGGTTGTCGCGGGATCGAGCGTCATCGTTGACACGCGGGTACTACGGACCTCCCGCGGAACCATCACACGGCTCGCGGGTTACTTTCACCACCATGCTCCGTCTCGCCTGCACCACGGCGCTTCTCCTCGCCCTCGCCGCCGCCCCGGCCGTCGCGGCCGATCGCCGGTGGGCGACCGTGAACGTGTGCGACACGCGCTGCATCCCAACGAGGTCGGGCTGCGCGCGGCGATGCCGAAGGCCGCCGCGCGGGGTGTCGCGGCAGATCCGCTTCCGGCTGCAGTGGCTCGACGGCGACAAGTGGCGCTACGTGGGCACCGCCGACTCCGGGTGGCGGCGCATCAAGAAGGCGCCGCAGTCCGGCTGGAGCTTCGAGCTCGCGCCGCCCGAGCGAGCGCGCTGACCTTCCGCGGCGTCGTCCGCTACCGCTGGCGGCGCGACGGGGAGACGCTCCGCCGCGGGCTGGAGATCACCGAGGCCGGCCACCGCTCGACGGCGGGCGCCGACCCCGCGGGCTATTCCGCCGCGACCTGCTCCCTCGGCGGCTGAGTCGGCCCGAACAGCCGCGGGTCGTTGGTGATCACGCCGGTGACGCCCATCTCCTCGAGCGAGCGGATCCGCTTGGCGTCGTCGACCGTCCACACGTAGAGCTCGCCGCCCTCCTGGCGCACCGCCTCCAGCAGCGCGGGGCTGACGAGCTTGAAGTGGGCCATCACGGCGTCGCAGCGGCCCGCGCGGAGGTGCCCCGCCGCCACCCGCGGCAGCCGCCGCCGGATGTAGAACAGCGCGCTGTAGGCGGGCACGCGCGTAGAGGAGGTTGCGCGTGTAGTCCTTGCGCACCCGCGGCACCGACCAGCCGAGCCGCAGCGCCGGCTCGAGCTCGCGCAGCACGATCAGGCTGCGCATGTACTGGGTCGAGACGAGCGAGCGCTCGATCAGCCCGCGCTCGCGCAGCGCGTCGACCACGCGGCGCTCGTAGCCCGGCAGCTTCATGTCGACGTCCAGCTCGATGTCCGAGAACGGCGCGGAGGCCAGGTGGGCCAGCCCCTCCTCGAGCGTGGGCGCGCCCGCGATCGGATGCGCGTAGTCGTGCGCGAGCCGCAGCGGGCTCGTGTCCGCGTTGGTCGGGTCCTCGGGCAGGATGTCGAACTCGATCATGTGCACCCCGGCCGCCAGCGCCGCGTCGAAGCTCGCGGGGGTGTTGCCGGGCGTGATCCGGTCGGCGCCCTTGTGGCCGATCCTTCTCAGCGCTTGACATCCGGGGCACCAGAAGGTCGGGCGGTTGTCGTCCCATTGGCCGCGCACCTGGATCAGGGTGCCGCACCGCGGGCACGGGCGGCCGGCCTTGCCGTAGATGACCTTGAAGCGGTCCTGGATGCCGTCGGCGGCGCTCGCCTGCATGCGCGGGCGCGTCTCGTGGACGACCGCCAGCGCCTCCTCGTCGGACACGGTCCCGGTCGGCCGCCAGGGGTCGACGCCGGCCGCGAAGCAGCCCTCGATCTTCCACAGGTTCCCGATCCCCGCGATCGTCCGCTGGTCGATCAGCGCGTCGCCGATCGGGCGCGTCGGGTCGTCCTCGCGCAGGCGGCGCAGGAACTTCCCCTCGTCGAGCTCGCGGGCGAGGATGTCGGGGCCGAGGCCGGCGATCCGCCGGTCCAGCCGGGTGCGCGAGTCGGTCATCAGCTCCAGCACGGGCCCGTTGAACTGCAGCACCTCGCGGTCGCCGCGGCGGATGCGCAGCCACACCGAGCGCGGCGAGCGCCGCCACTGGCCGCCGAGGTCGGCGACCTGCCAGGAGCCGGTCATGCGCAGGTGCGAGTGGATGGTCATCCCGCCCTCGAAGCGCAGGAAGAGGTGCTTGCCGTGGGCGTCGACGGAGCGGACGGCGCGGCCGGCCAGCTTCTCGGGCCAGCGGTCGCGCCCGAAGCGCGGGTGCGGCGTGGCCAGCTCGTCGGGCACGTGGCCCTCGAGCACCGGCCGGATCCGGTTGGCGGCGTAGTGGATCGTGTCGCCCTCGGGCATCGGCTACGCCGTCAGGGTGAGCTTGCGCGGGCCGGAGCGGAACCCGAGCTCGATCAGGGGCTCCTCGTAGGCCGAGCCGACGATCGGCTCGCCGTCGACGCGCTCGAGCGCGAGCCGGCGGACGCGGCCGCCGCGGACGCCGTCGACGAGCGCCTCCAGCGCGGGCGCGATCCGCTCGTCGCCCTCGGTGACGAGCACCTGCAGGCCCTTGCCGCCGCGCTCGACGTAGAGGACCGGCTCGGCGCCGGCCAGCACGACGTAGGCGCCGGCCTGGCGGGCGGGGGAGCGGGCGGGCCTTCCGTCTTCGGCCACTTGAGGACCGCGCCGTAGGGCTGGGCCGGGTCGGTGGCGGCGAGGACGACCGGCGGCGCCTCGTCGTCGTCGCGCTGCGCGCGCAGGCGCTCGACCGCGCCCGGGAGCGCGAACTGCGCGCCGCCGAGGCCCTCGATGAAGTAGCCGCGCCGGGCGACGCCGACCGTCTCCAGCGCCGCGAGCTGGTCGTACAGCGAGGAGAAGCCGCCGGGGATCCCCTCGGCCAGCACCTGCTCGCGGGTGACGATGCCGTAGCGCTCGAGCAGCAGCTCCGCCTGCGTGCGGCGCCGCTGGACCGGATCGGCGTCGGCGCGGAACAGGTTCTCCACGAGCGACCACCGGCCCTGGACCTGCGGCTGCGAACCGCGGCGCCGGGCGGAGAACGAGCGGCGCCGGTCGGCGCGCGCCTTCTGCGACCACTGGGCGCTGACTGCTTCGGCGAGCGCAGCGGCGCGAACGCGTCGTTGGTCACCTCGCCCGCCCACACGAGGTCCCACAGCGCCTCCTGGAGCTCCTCGGTCGGGATGCCGGCCACGTGGACGAGCAGGTCGGTGAAGAAGCAGGCGCCGGTGCGCAGCCGCTCGCGGATCGCCTCGTGGGCCGGCTCGGCCGGCGCCTCGCCGCGGCCCGGCGGCGGCCCGAGCAGGTCGACGTCCTCGCGGAAGTACAGCGCCACCTTGCCGGAGCGGCGCCCGAGCGCGCCGGCGCCGATCCACACGACCTCGCCGGACGCGCACAGCTGGTCCAGCCAGCCGGGCGAGTAGGCGCCGGTGCGGCGCGGGAGCACGTCCTTCTCCCACACGTCGATCGGCAGCGGCATGCCCTGGAGCGGCACCAGCACGTCGCGCAGCCGGTCGATCCCGGCGCCGGTCGGCGGGTGGCGGTCCACGCCCTGCCAGCTCGGCATGAAGCGCGCGAGCGCGCGCTGGTCGGCCGGCTCGATCTCCTTGCGCAGCGCGGCCAGCGAGGCGCGCCGCAGCCGCCGCAGCACCTCGGGGTCGCACCACTCGCGCTGGGTGCCGCCGGGGCGCAGCTCGCCGCGCACCAGGTCGCCGGAGCGCTCCAGCCCGGCCAGCACCGGCGTCAGGTCCAGCCCGTAGCGGTCGCGCAGCTGCGCGGTCTCGAACGGGCCGTGCACGCGCGCCCAGCGGCGCACGAGGCGCTCCATCGCGTCGGGGACGTCGCCGATGAAGGCGTCCGGCAGGCCCGAGGGCGGCACGGCGCCGAGCGCGTCGCGCAGCAGCCCCGCGTCCTCGGCGGCGGCCCAGCGCAGCTGGCCGTTGAGGCGCAGCCGCATCGCGCGGCGCTCGCCGGCCAGCTGTCCCAGCCACTCGTCGGCGGCGTCCGGCGGCGTGCAGCGCGCCTTGACCTCCTCCAGCGTCAGGTCGCCGACCCGGCGCAGCACGTCGTGCAGCGCGTCCACCGAGTCCGCGCGCGTGCGCTCGCTCGTCCGCTGCAGGTCGGCCTCGACCTGCTCCAGCGCGGCGGGGTCGATCAGCTCGCGCAGCTCCTCCTGGCCGAGCAGCTCGCGCAGCAGCTCGCGGTCCAGCGCCAGCGCGGCGGCGCGGCGCTCCGCGTTGGGCGTGTCGCCCTCGTACATGTACGTCGCGACGTAGTCGAACAGCAGCGAGGAGGCGAACGGCGAGGCGGTCGGCGTCTCGACCTCGACGAGCGTCAGCTCGCGCGAGTGGAGCTTGCGCAGCAGGTCGGTGAGGCCCGGCACGTCGAGCACGTCGCGCAGGCACTCGCGGTAGGTCTCCAGCACGATCGGGAACTGCGCGTAGCGCTTGGCGACCTCCAGCAGCGTCTGCGACTTCAGCCGCTGCTGCCACAGCGGCGTGCGCTTGCCGGGATAGGCGCGCGGGATCAGCAGCGCCCGGCCGGCGTTCTCGCGGAACCGCGCGCCGAACAGCGCCGAGCCGCCCAGCTCGCCGACCACGCGGTCCTCGATCTCGTCCGGGTCGATCAGGACGAGGTCGGCGCCGGGAGGCTCGTCGGCGTCGGGCAGGTGGACGATGATCCCGTCGTCGGACCAGATGGCGTCCGACTCGAGGTCGTACTCGTCGCGGATCTTGGCGCTCAGCGCCAGGCCCCAGGCGGCGTGCACGCGGCCGCCGAACGGCGAGAGGATGCACAGCCGCCAGTCGCCGATCTCGTCGCGGAAGCGCTCGACGACGATCGTGCGGTCGCTCGGCACGACGCGGGTCGCGTCCTGCTGCTCGCGCAGGAACGCGATCAGGTTCTGGGCGGCCAGGTGGTCGAGGTCGTAGCCCTCCTCCAGCGTGGCGGCGTCCTGCTCGACCGCCCAGCGGGAGAACGCGCCGATCGCCTCGCCCAGCTCGCGCGGGCGCCCGACGCCGTCGCCGCGCCAGAACGGCACCGCGCCGGGGACGCCGGGAGCAGGGGAGACGATCACGCGGTCGCGCGTGATCTCCTCGATCCGCCAGCACGTCGCGCCGAGCAGGAACGTCTGCCCCGGGCGGGCCTCGTAGACCATCTCCTCGTCGAGCTCGCCGACCCGGCGGCCGTCGGGGAGGTTGACGCTGAAGAGCCCGCGGTCCGGGATCGTGCCGGCGTTGGTGATGGCCAGCGCGCGCGAGCCCTTGCGGGCGCGCAGCGTCCCGGCCACGCGGTCCCACACGATCCGCGGCCGCAGCTCGCTGAACTCCTCGCGTCGGGTAGCGGCCGTCGAGCATGTCGAGCACGTTCTCCAGCTGCGGCCGCGACAGCTCGGAGAACGAGTGCGTGCGCTGCAGGAGCGCGTGGAGGTCGTCGACGACCAGCGGCTCGTCCACGTCGTCGGCGCTGGCCGCCATCGCGACGATCTGCTGGGCCAGCACGTCGAGCGGGTTGCGCGGGACGACGGTGGTCTCGATCTTGCCCTCGCGCATGCGCTGGGCGACCACGGCGCACTCGAGCAGGTCGGCGCGGAACTTGGGGAAGATGCGGCCCTTGGAGGTGTCGCCGACGTTGTGGCCGGCGCGGCCGATCCGCTGCAGGCCGCGCGTGACCGACTTCGGCGACTCGACCTGCAGCACGAGGTCGACGGCGCCCATGTCGATGCCGAGCTCCAGGCTGGAGGTGGCGACCAGGCACGGCAGCTCGCCGGCCTTCAGCTGGTCCTCGATGACGAGCCGCTCCTCGCGGGCCAGCGAGCCGTGGTGGGCGCGCGCGATCTCCACCGGCGGCTTGTCCGGATCCTCCTGGGAGGCGAGCTCGTTGAGCCGGATCGCCAGCCGCTCGGCGCCGCGGCGGTTGTTGACGAACACGATCGTCGAGCGGTGCTCGCGGACCAGCTCCAGGATCTGCGGGTAGATCGCCGGCCAGATCGACTTGCGGGTCGCCTCGGCGCCTGCGAACGGGTCCAGCTCGACGTCGGACTGCTCGGGCTCGACCATCGACTCGACCGGCACGTGGATCTTGAGGTCCAGCGGCTTGCGCACGCCGGCGTCGATCACGCGGCAGGTGCGCTTCGGGCCGACCATGAAGCGGCCGACCTCCTCGAGCGGGTTCTGCGTGGCGGACAGGCCGATCCGCTGCACAGGCCCCTCGGCCGCCTGCTCCAGGCGCTCGAGCGTGATCGCGAGGTGCGCTCCGCGCTTGGTCTGCGCGACGGCGTGGATCTCGTCGATGATCACCGCCTCGGTGCCCTCGAAGATCTCGCGCGCCCGGCTGGTGAGCATCAGGTACAGCGACTCGGGCGTGGTGATGAGGATGTCGGGCGGGTTGCGGATCATGTCCCGCCGGTCCTTCTGCGGCGTGTCGCCCGTGCGGATGCCGACGCGCACGTCGGCGCCGATCCCGCGCAGCGGCGCGCGGAGGTTCTTCTCGACGTCGTAGGAGAGC
Organism: uncultured Solirubrobacteraceae bacterium; assembly: GCA_963723395.1. Taxonomy (GTDB): domain Bacteria; phylum Actinomycetota; class Thermoleophilia; order Solirubrobacterales; family Solirubrobacteraceae; genus DATFQI01. The sequence continues at coordinate 557,829 of CAVRQL010000025.1, forward strand.
GCCTTCAGCGGCGAGACGTAGACGAGCCGGGTCCGGTCGCTCGACGGCTCGGCGACCAGCCGGTCCAGCCCCCACAGGAACGCGGCGAGCGTCTTGCCGGAGCCGGTGGGCGCCGAGATCAGCGCGTGCTCGCCGGTGGCGATGGCCGGCCAGGCCTGCGCCTGGGCCGCCGTCGGCTCCGCGAACGCCCTCGTGAACCAGTCTCGAACCTGGGGGGTGAAGGCATTCAAAGGCACCCTTCTACGGTACCGCCGGGACCAGGGTGTTCCGTCGTGCCAGCACGATGATGGCGCCGGTGGCGGCGATGCCGGAGGCGGTCAGGAACGCGACCCTCCAGCCGGGCCCCTCGACGAGCTGTCCCGCCAGCGCGGAGCCGAGCGAGATGCCGCCCACGAACGCGGTCACCGGCCACGTGTAGGCCTCGGTGCGGGAGCTCGGCGGCGCGACGTGCCCGACCAGCTCGTTGCGGGTCGCGAGCAGCGGCGCGATGCACAACCCGGCCGGGATCACGAGCAGCGCCATCACCGCGATCGACGGCGCGAGCGGCCAGCGGCAGCAGGCCGAGCGGGAGCAGCGTCGCGACGGTCAGGTGCACCTTGTCGAGCGGTGGCCGCGACGGCAGCGCGCCGTAGATCAGCCCGCCGGTCACGCTGCCCGAGCGACCACCCGGCGAGCAGCAGGCCGGCCAGCTCGCGCGCGCCCTCGGCGTCGGCGAACGCGGGCAGCGCGACCTGGCAGATCCCGAGGCCCATCCCGGCGGGCAGCGAGACGAGCACGAGGCTGCGCACGCCCGGCGAGCCGAGCGCGCCGAGCATCCCGGCGCGGCCCTCCTTCTCCGGCCGCCACGCGCGCGACGGCGGGAGCGAGGTGAAGGCGAGCGTGCCGGCGACCACGCATGTGGCCGACACGAGCAGCGCGGCCTGCGGCGAGACCACCGCCGTCAGGATCGCGGTCAGCAGCGGGCCGAGGATGAAGATCATCTCGATCATCACCGAGTCCAGCGCGTACGCCGTCTGCAGCAGCCGCGGGTCCTCGCGGAGCAGGTGCGGCCACATCGAGCGCAGCACGGACGACGTGGGCGGGATCGCGAAGCCGGCCACGAGGCCGCAGGCGACGAGGACCCCGGTCGGCGCGTCCGCCTCCCCGGCGAGCACCAGCGCGCCGAGCGCGGCGGCGTGCACCACGCCGAGCGGGACGAGCACGCGGCGCTGGCCGAAGGAGTCCACCAGCCGTCCCTGGACCGGTGCGCCGACGGCGCTGCCGGCCGCGAGCGAGCCGGCCACCGACGCCGGCGATCGCGAACGACCCGGTGGCCGCGCGCAGGTAGAGGACGATGGCCAGCGCGTTGATCCCGATCGGGAAGCGCGCGATCACGGTGGAGGCGATCAGCGCGGCCACGTACGGCTCGCGCAGGACCTCCGCGTAGCGCTTCACTCCGCCAGCTCGGCAGCGCGCGAGAACACGTCGTCGATCATCGGCGGGGTCAGCTTGCCGGTGAACGTGTTCTGCTGGCTCGGGTGGAAGCAGCCGAGCAGCACCCGGTCGCCGTCCGCCCACTCCGCGCGGTGGCCGAACTTCGGGCGCGGCCTGGGCGCCGGCCGGCCGATCAGCGCCGGCGTGCGCAGCGCCGCCTCCCACGCGAACGCGCCGAGGCAGACCACGACCCGCAGGCGCGGCAGCAGCTCCAGCTCCAGCTCCAGCCAGTCCGCGCAGCGCTCGCGCTCCTCCGGCAGCGGCTTGTTGGCGGGCGGGGCGCAGCGGACCGCGGCGGTGATGAAGCAGTCGGTCAGCCGCAGCCCGTCGCCGACGTGGACCGAGGTCGGCTGGTTGGCGTAGCCCGCCCGGTGCAGCGCCGCGAACAGGAAGTCGCCGGAGCGGTCGCCGGTGAAGACCCGCCCCGTGCGGTTGGCGCCGTGGGCCGCGGGCGCCAGGCCGAGCACGAGCACGCGCGCCTCGGGATCCCCGAAGCCGCCGATCGGGCGGCCCCAGTAGTCCCAGTCGCGGAACGCGGCCCGCTTCTCGCGCGCCACCTGCTCGCGCCACTCCACGAGCCGCGGGCAGCGGCGGCACTCGGCGATCTCGTCGGCGAGCGCGTCGAGCGCGCCGTCGCTCACGCGTCGGCGAGCAGGCCCATCGTGAGTCGCTCCACGACGGGCTCGAGGTCCACCATGTTCGCCGGGCGGCCGGTGCGCAGCTGCCGCGAGGCGAGCTCCACGACGGCGCCCATGATCGCGTAGGCGTCGCTGTCGGAGGCGAAGCGCGGGGCGGCGCCGCGCTCGTGGTCGAGGCGGTTGAAGTCGTCGATGTACTCCGCCACCGCGTCGAGCGCCTTGTCTCGCCGGGCCATCGCGCGCGGGCCGGCGCCGACGATCTCCACCAGGAGGGTCTGCGCCTCGTCGGGGTACTCCCGCAGCGCGGTCAGGAACGCGCCGGTGGTGGCGCGGATCCGGGTCTGGGGGTCGGCGTCCCGGTTGGCGTCGCCGGCGGCGCGCATGCCGCCGATGATGACCTCGATCGCCGCGTCGAACAGCGCGACGATGCAGTCCTCCTTGTTGTTGAAGTGCTCGTAGAACGTCGCCTTCGACATTCCGGCCTCGCGGGCGATCGCCTCGGCCGTGGCCTCGGCGTACCCCATCCGGGCGAACACCCGGGCGGCTGCGGCGAAAAGGCGCCGGCGCTGCTGGTCCTGGCGGACGTGCAGAGGCGGCGCGTGGCGGCCGCGAGGGGCCGTAGGAGCGCGTTGGGACACCGTCTTGAAGGGTACCCGCGCTGCGGCGGACTACCCTCTCCGCCGTGCCTCGCGTTCACCTTGTCGTCACGCTGACCATCGTCGCCCTCTCGTTCGGCGGCTGCACCGCCCAGCAGGGCTCGTCTTCCGCCGGCGACTTCAAGGGCGAGGAGGCGGACGTCGCTCAGGTCGTCGACGACCTCCAGTCGGCCGGCAAGAAGGGCGACGCCGGCGAGATCTGCTCGAAGTACCTCGCCAAGGAGCTGGCCGACTCGCTGAAGGCCGGCGACTCCACCTGCACCGACGAGATGCAGGAGGCGATCCAGGACGTCAACGACTTCACCCTCGACGTCACCGACGTCACCGTCACGGGGGACACGGCCACCGCCGCCGTCGAGCAGGGCGACGAGAAGCCCTCCAAGGCGACGTTCGAGTTCGCCCGCGACGGCAAGAGCTGGCGCGTGACCTCGCTCGGGAGCTAGGAAGCCCTAGCCGAGCGAGCGGCCGTACTGGCGCTCGTAGTACGCGCGGTAGTCGCCCGAGCGGATCGGCTCCCACCACCACGGGTTGTCGCGGTACCAGTCGACGGTCGTCTTCAGGCCGTCGGCGAAGTAGACCTGCGGCTCCCAGCCGAGCTCGCGGATCTTGGCGCTCGACAGCGAGTAGCGGCGGTCGTGGCCGGGCCGGTCGGTGACGTACTCGATCAGCTCGTCGCCGGCGCCCGTGAACTCGATGATCCGCTGCACGACCTCGAGGTTGGGGCACTCGTCGGGGCCGCCGACGTTGTAGACCTCGCCGGGCGCGCCGTTCTCGAGCGCGAACCCGATCCCGCGGGCGAAGTCCTCCGCGTAGATCCAGTTGCGCACCTGCTGTCCGTCGCCGTACACGGGCAGCTTGTCGCCGTGCAGCGCGTTGAGCACCATCAGCGGGATCAGCTTCTCCGGGTACTGGTACGGCCCGTAGTTGTTCGAGCCGCGGCAGATCACCGACTCGAGCCCGTAGGTGTGGTGGTAGGAGGCGACCAGCAGATCGGCGCCCGTCTTGGTGGCGCTGTAGGGCGACGACGGGTTCAGCGGCGAGGTCTCGGTGAACGAGCCCTCCTCGATCGAGCCGTAGACCTCGTCGGTGGAGACCTGCACGTAGCGGATGCCGCGCGCGCGGGCGGCCTCGAGCAGCACGTAGGTGCCGAGCGCGTGGGTCGTGACGAACGCGTCCGGCTCGGCGATCGAGCGGTCCACGTGCGTCTCGGCGGCGAAGTTGACCACCGCGTCGACGTCGGCCATCGCCTCGGCCACCCGCACGGGCTCCTCGATCCCGGCGTGCACGAAGGTGTGCTCGACGTCCTGGAGGTTCTCGCGCCGGCCGGCGTAGGTGAGCTTGTCCAGCACCGTGACGGTGTCGCCGAAGTCGCGCACACGCTGGCGCACGAAGGTCGAGCCGATGAAGCCGGCGCCGCCGCAGACGAGGAGCTTCATGCCGCTGCCCTCGAGGCGGCGAGGTGGGCGGCGAGGCCCTCCTGCCAGGCGGGGAGCTGCGGGCAGTCGTCGCGCTCGGTGCGCAGGACGGAGTACGCGGGGCGGGGGGCGGGGCGGCCGAACGCGGCGGCGGTCGTGCGGTTCACGACGCAGTCGGTGCCGGTGGCCTCGAAGGCCGCGACGGCGAGGTCGTACCAGGTGCACTGGCCGCCGCCGGCCACGTGGAACGTGCCGGTCAGCTTGCGGTCGGCGATCTCGACCAGGGCCCCGGCGAGGTGGCCGGCGTAGGTCGGGCAGCCGACCTGGTCGTCGACGACCGAGACCTCGTCGCGATCGGCGCCGAGGCGCAGCATCGTGTCGACGAAGTTCTTGCCGTGCGGCCCGAACAGCCAGGCCGTGCGGACGATCGCGAAGTCGGGTGTGGCGGCCTCTGCGACCGCGAGCTCGCCCGCCAGCTTGGTGCGCCCGTAGGCGCCCAGAGCGGAGGTGGGGCTGCTCTCGACGTACGGCTCGGTGGCGGTTCCGTCGAAGGAGTAATCGGTTGAGATCTGGATCATGAGGGCGTTGGCGGCGGCTGCGGCGGAGGCCACGTTGCCGGCACCTTCCGCGTTAACGCGGGCTGCGAGCTCCTCCTTCTCCTCGGCGCCGTCGACATCCGTCCAGGCCGCGCAGTTGACCACCGCCTGCGGGGCGAGCGCCTCGACCGCGGCGCGCGTGGCGCCGGCGTCGGTGATGTCGATCTCCGGGAGGTCCCAGCCGACCGGCTCATGGCCGGCAGACTCCGCTGCCGCGAGCACCTCTTGTCCGAGCATGCCCGCGGCGCCGATGACGAGCAGCCGCATGCGGCCTATTTGTAGCGCAGCGACGCCACCCGCAGCGCGAGCGCGAGCTCGAAGCGGGCGTCGGGGTCCTCGAGGCGCTCGCCGAACAGCTCGCGCAGCTTGTTGAGCCGGTAGCGCACGGTCTGCGGGTGCACGCCGAGCGCGGCGGCGACCGCCTGCACCTGGCCCGGCCGGTCGAGCCAGGCGCGCAAGGTCTCGGTCATCCGCTCGCGCTGGGTGTCCGAGAGCTCCTCCAGCGGCGCGAGCCGGGTGGCGGCCAGCTCGGCGCCCAGCGCCGGCTCGGCGCCGAGCAGGAGCGTGGCCAGGTGGTCGTCGGCGACGACCAGCCGGCCCTTCACGCGCAGGGGGAGAGCGGAAACGGCGCGGCGCAGGCTGGTGCCCGCGGCGGTCCACTCGACGGTGGGGCCGAGCGCGGCGCGGCCGTCGAGCGCCGCCTCGAGCTGGCGGCGGCGGCCGGGGGCGTCGGGATCGGGCACGAACACGCACGCGCGGCCCCACGCCTCCGCGCCGATGGCGGCCGAGCCGACGCGCCGCGCGAGCGTGACCGCCGCGGCGTCGAGCTCGTCCTGGGCCGCGCCCACGGCGCCCTCGCCGGCCGGGGAGGGCGCTCCGGCCACGAGCGCGGCCACGCGGCGCGGCAGCGGCCATACGGCGGCGGCCGCCGCGGTGCGCACCGTCTCCTCCGGCGGGGGTGGGTCCTCGGCCAGCAGCCGCACGAGGCGCCGGCGGCGGCGCTGCGTCTCGCCGGCGACGGAGGACTGCTCCTGCGCGTAGCCGTCGGCGGACTCGGCGGAGATCTCGTCGATGTAGGCGAAGATCGCCTCGCCGAGGTCGTAGAGCACCTCCGGGGAGAGGCCCGCCTCGCGGCCGGCCTCGACGAAGCGCCGCCACGCGAGGCGCGCGCCGACGCGGTAGGCGGCCAGCAGCGCGTCGAGGCTGCGCCCGGCGTGGAACTCGCCGCGACCCGAGGTCGACGTAGATCGTCCGCGCGCGGCTGCTGCCGCCCGCCTTCGGGTCCTCGATCAGCGCCAGGAAGCGCTCGAAGGCGATCTCCACGCCGCGCCGCACGGCGGCTCCGAAGGACCCCTCCATGGCCCGCGCGTAGTCGGGGACCTCCTCCGCGATCGCGGCGATCGTCTCGTCCGCCAGCCCCGACAGCACGGGCCGCAGCGCGCCTGCCGTCTCGGGCGGGATCGCGGCGAATGTCCGGGCCGTCGTCGGCATTTGTAGGAAAGCTACAGAATCAACCTGCGGAACTCGACCTCAAAGGGCGATGAAGGACCGAATCTGGAGGGGTAAGACATAGGGCATGACCACTGCCCAGCGCACGTTCAACCTCATCGGCGTCATCGTGCCGTTCCTCGCGCTGATCGCCGGGATCGCGCTCCTCTGGAACACGCTCATCGACTGGAGCGATCTTTTCGTCTTCGGCCTGATGTACGTGATCGGTGGCCTGGGGATCACCGTCGGCTTCCACCGGATGCTCACGCACCGAGCGTTCTCGACGCACAAGTGGGTGCAGTACCTGTTCGGCATCACCGGCTCGATGGCGGTCCAAGGACCCGTCATCGCCTGGGTGGCCGATCACCGCATGCACCACGCGCACACGGACGTCGAGGGTGACCCGCACTCCCCGCACGGCCACGGCGACGGCTTCAAGGGCGCGGTCAAGGGCCTCTGGTACGCGCACATGGGCTGGCTGTTCGATCGCCAGGGCCAGGCCGCGTACCGCAAGTACGCGAAGGACCTCGTCGAGGATCCGGGCTTCCGCCTGATCAACCGCCTGTTCCCGCTGTGGGTCGTGATCGGCATCGCCATCCCGGCCCTGATCGGCGGCCTGATCTCCGGCTCGTGGGCCGGCGCCGCCACCGGCGCGCTGTGGGGCGGCCTGGTGCGCGTGTTCTTCCTGCACCACGTCACGTGGTCCATCAACTCGGTCTGCCACTTCTTCGGCTCCCGCCGCTTCGAGGTCGAGGACCACTCGACCAACGTCTTCTGGCTCGCGCCGCTGTCGTTCGGCGAGTCGTGGCACCACAACCACCACGCGTTCCCGCGCTCGGCCACCCACGGCCTGAAGTGGTACGAGATCGACCCCTCCGCCTGGGTGATCCTCGGGATGAAGGCCACCGGCCTGGCGTGGAACGTCGTCCAGATCAGCCCGGAGCGCCAGGAGCAGAAGCTCGCCCGCGTCGCCGCGGAGCGCCGCGCGGCCGAGGCCGAGGCCCAGGCCGCCGAGGCGGAGTCCGCGGAGCGCGAGAAGGTCGCCACCCCCGCGTAAGCGGATGCTCCCCGTACCGCGGTGCGGGGAGCGGCCTGATAACCCATAGGCGGTGACTCCTCGTGTCGCCACCATCGGCGTCTTCTTCGCGAACGGCGCCGCGGTCGGAGCGTGGGTCGCGCAGATCCCGTTCGTCAAGGATCGGTTCGGGCTCTCCAGCGGGACGCTCGGGCTGATCCTGCTGACGATGTCGATCGGCGTGATCGTGGCGGTGCCGCTGATGGGTCAGGTGCTCGTGCGGATCGGCAGCGTCAAGGGCACGCGCATCGGCGCGCTGCTCTGCGTCTCGGTGGTGGCGCTCCTGCTGCTCCCGCCCGAGCCCTGGCTGATGCCGCTCTCGCTGCTCGCCCTCGGCGCCGCCAGCGGGGCGATGGACGTCTCCATGAACGCGCACGGCGTCGCGATCGAGCGCCGCTTCGAGCGGCCGATCATGTCGTCTTTGCACGCCGGCTGGAGCTTCGGCGGCTTCGCCGCGGCCGGCGCGATCGGCGCCGCCACGGCGGCGGGGGTAGACCCGCGCGTGCAGAACCTCGTGATCGCCGCGGCGCTGTTCGGGCTGCTGGCCGTCGTGCTGCCGCGGCTCGGCGAGGGGTCCGTGCAGGTGGACGGCGGCAGCAAGCCGCTGATCCCGTCGCGCAAGGTCGTCCTGCTCGCCTTCCTCTGCTTCCTGATCATGGTCACCGAGGGCAGCATGGGTGACTGGGGCGGCGTCTACCTGCGCGAGGACCTGGACTCCGGCGCCGGCTTGGCCGCGCTCGCCTTCGCCGCGCTGTCGGCGGGCATGACCTTCGGCCGCGTCACCGGCGACGCGCTCAACCGCCGCTTCGGGGCGACGCTGCTCCTGCAGGCGGGCTCCGCACTGGCCGCGCTCGCGCTCGGCGGCGCGCTGCTGGCCGGCTCGGCGGCGGTCGCGCTGGCCGGCTGGACGCTGGTGGGCATCGGCGTCGCCAACGGCGTGCCGCTGCTGTTCAGCGCGGCCGGCGCCGACGACGAGGAGGCCTCCGGCCCCGCCATCGCGGCGGTCAGCTCGATGGGCTCGATCGGGTTCCTCGTGGGCCCGCCGTTCATCGGCTTCCTCGCCGACGCCACCACGATCGCGACCGCGCTCGTCTCGCTCGTCGTCGCCAACGCCACGGTGGCGGCGCTGGCCGCTCGCGCCGCGGCCGGACGGCCGACCGCGGTGCCGGCGTGAAGTTCGCCGCGATCCTCTGCGACCTCGACGGCGTGCTCGTCGACTCCGGCGACGCGGTCGAGGCGGTGTGGCGCGAGTGGGCCACCGGTCACGGGCTCGACGCCGAGGCCGTCGCGCACGCCAGTCACGGCGTCCCGACGCGAGAGGTGATCGCCTCGGTCGCGCCGGACCTGGACGCCGCGGAGGAGGCCGAGCGGCTCGAGGCCGTCCACGCGGAGACGGGCGGGGACGCCCTGCCGGGAGCGGCCGAGCTGCTGTCCGCCGCGCCGCCGGGCGCGATCGCCGTGGTCACCTCGTGCGGGGCGCCGCTGGCGGCCGCGAGGCTCCGCGCTGCCGGGCTGCCAGAGCCGGCGATCCTCGTGACCTCCGACGCCGTCCGGCGCGGCAAGCCGAACCCGGACGCCTACCTGGTGGCGGCGCAGGCGCTCGGCGCCGATCCCAAGGAGTGCGTCGTGATCGAGGATGCCCCCGCCGGCGTGCGCGCCGGCCGGTCCGCGGGCATGACCGTGTGGGCGGTCACCACCACCCACACCCCGGACGAGCTCGCCGCCGCGGACCGGATCGCTTCGGACCTCACCGCGCTGCTGGAGCCGCTCGGGCTGCGCTGACGCTCAGAGGATGCTGATGTCGGAGTTGTCTCCGACCATGAAGCGGTAGGCGCGCGGCTGGCGCTCGTCGCGTGAGATCGTCACGCCGCGGCCGAGCAGCGAGGACTCCATGCGCCCGTCGAGCCCGCGAACGGCGGAGCCCTCGAGCAGGATCGAGTGCTCGACCTCGGCTCCCTCGACCGTGCAGTGGCGCCCGACGGCGGTGTACGGCCCGATGTAGGCGTCGCGCAGGACCGCGCCGGCGCCGATGATCGCCGGCCCGCGCACGGTCGCGCGCTCGAGCACCGCGCCCGCCTCCACGACCACGCGCCCGTCGACCTGGGAATCGGTGAGCTCGCCGTCGACCTGGCGCTCGACGGTCTCGAGGATCAGCCGGTTCGCCTCGAGCATGTCGTCGAGGCGCCCGGTGTCCTTCCACCACCCGCGCACCACGTGCGACTCGACGCGGCGGCCGCCGTCGACGAGCCACTGGATCGCGTCGGTGATCTCGAGCTCCCCGCGCGGCGAGGGCTGGATCGCCCGCGCGGCGTCGTGGATCAGCGGCGTGAACATGTAGACGCCGACCAGCGCGAGGTCCGTCGCCGGCTCGGGCGGCTTCTCGACCAGCCGCTTCACGGCGCCCGCGGCGTCCAGTTCGGCGACGCCGTAGTTCTGCGGGTCGGGGACGGGCGTGAGCAGGATCAGCGAGTCCGGCCCGTCGGTCTGGAAGTTCCTCACGAGGTCGCTGATGCCGCCCTGGAGCAGGTTGTCGCCCAGGTACATCACGAACGGCGACTTGCCGAGGAAGGGCTCCGCGGTCAGGACCGCGTGGGCCAGGCCCGCCGGCTCGTCCTGGACGACGTAGGTGATCTCGACGCCGAACTGGGAGCCGTCGCCCGCGGCCTCGCGGATCTCGTCGCCGGTCTCGGGGGCGATGATGATCCCGATCTCGCGGATCCCGGCCTCCGCCATCGCCTCGATGCCGTAGAACAGCACGGGCTTGTTGGCCACCGGCACGAGCTGCTTGGCGGACGTGTAGGTGATCGGGCGCAGCCGTGTGCCGCGGCCGCCGGAGAGGATCAGGCCTTTGAGCGGGTCCATGGCGCCGCGCAGCCTACCGTCAGTACGTGCCCGACAGCTTGCGGTGGTCCCACGACACGCGGGACACCTCCGCGAACTCGATCGCGACCCGCTTGGGGATCTGCGCGCGGAAACCCTCCAGCAGCGCGGCGGGATCGACGCCCGTCGGGTGCGTAGCGCGGCGCGAGCTCGGCCACGAACGCCTCCTTGACGTCGTCTTCACGGTGGAGCACGGCCTCCGTGCGCAGCAGCAGCCCACGCAGCTGGTCGTACGCCTCGCCCGTCTCGATCTGCAGCGAGGCGCGCGGATCGCGCTCGAGGTTCTTGACCTTCTGCGACTTCGCGTACGTCCAGGCCCACAGCGTGCCGCCGCGCACGACGTACCAGAGCGGCATCAGGTGGGGGAAGCCGTCGTGCCCGTTGGTCGCGCAGATGACCGTCTTCTGCTCGTCGAGGAAGGCGAGCGCCTCCTCGTCGGTCATCTTGATCGCGTCGCGGCGGTTCACGTCGGCGCGAGCAGGCCCTCGGCGGCGGCCAGCACGGCCCCGCGGGCGTCGGCGGGCTCGAGCACCGCCGCGTCGCCGGCCTCCTTGAGCACCTCGCGCACGAGGAACGCGGTGCCCTTGTAGGCCCACTCGACGATCACGGCGCCGTCGGGGAGCTCGGCGAGCACGGTCCGCTCCTCGGACGCCCAGCGCGCCTGCTCGGGCGAGATCCACACGTGCGCGACCCGCGAGCCGCCGACCTTGCCGGTCCGCGGCCAGCCCGCGATGTCGGCCACGGGGTCCAGGTCCTCGCGGCGCTCGAAGGTCTCGTCGAGCACCGTGACGCTCTTGATCCGGTCCAGCCGGAAGTGGCGCAGGTCGTCCTTGGCCGGGTCCACGGCGGCGACGTACCAGGCCTCCTGGCCGTTGAAGAGCGCGTACGGCTCGATCACGCGGTGGGAGAACTCGTCCTCGTTGGTCGCCCAGTACTCGATCTGCAGCCGGTGGCTGTCGTGGACCGCCTGCTCGACGACCCGCGTGATCTCGTCCGCCGCCGTCGGCGTCGTGACGTGCAGGCCCTCCTCGACCGGGTCGTGGCCGAGCGCGGCGACGATCTTGTCGCGGGCGGAGGTGAGCGCGCCCTGGGCGAGGTGCTCGCCGATCAGGTCGATCGCCGCCACCAGCGCGTTGGCCTCGATCGGCAGCAGCCGGGCCGGGCGGTCGAAGGTGTCCGAGTACGGCTCGGGGTCGACCTCGATCTCGCCGGACGGGAGCACCTCGGCGTAGATCACGTAGGCGCCGCCGCCGAAGTTGACGACGTTGAGCACGGAGACGTCCTCGCGCAGCTCCTGCTCGGAGATCTGCAGCTGCTCGCAGACCGCCTTGACCTGCAGGCGCTCGTTGCGGCGCCCGGCGGCGATCAGCACCGAGGCGAGCGTGACCAGGCGGGCGAAGCGCTCGGGCCGGATGCCGGCCTCGGCGCCGCGCGAGCGCCCGTTGGCCTCGGGCTCGAGGACGACCGGCGCGGCGGCGGGCGGCCCGCCGACACCGACGTGAACGGCTCGCCGCTGTGGCGCTCGACGATGTCGTCGATGCGGCCGCGGGCCTCCTCGACCAGCTCCGGCGGCCCGACGATCCGGGCGTCCTCGCCGAAGCGCAGCGCCCAGGAGACGAGCAGACGCGGGATCGCGTAGCCGGTCCGGAAGAGATGGCCGCCGTCGTCGGCCTCGGTCATCTCGCCGTAGGCGCCGAACTGGCGCTCCACGTACCAGGCGATCTTCTCCGACACCCAGACCTCGCCGGTGCCGATCTCGTCGCCGAGCTGCCACGGGATCCGGTTGGCGTAGCCGCGGGGGTCGAAGTCGGCGGGGCGCTGGAAGTCGTGCTCGGCCTTCGTCGAGTACGCGACCTTGCCGCGCATCCGCGAGAGGCGGAACACGCGGTCGGCGTCCCGCTCGTGCGAGTAGCCGACGAGGTACCACTGGCCGCCCTCGAAGAGCAGGTGGTAGGGATCGACCTTCCGCAGCGCGGTGTCGCCGCTCTGCATCGTGTAGTACTCGAACTCGATCCGCTTGCGGCGGTAGATCGCGGTGTCGACCTTGGCCAGGCGCGCCGAGAGGTCGCTGCCGCCCGCCGAGGCGGTGATGCCCAGCCCGATCGTCTGCCGCGAGTCCGAGCCGAGCGGGCTGGGGCGGCCCCACGTGATCTGCTGCAGGGCCAGGCGCAGCGGCTCGGCGTAGGCGAACTCGCCGTCGAGCAGCGTCAGCGCCGTCTGCAGCGCGGCGCGCTCGGAGTCCGAGAAGGCGATCGCCGGCAGGTGGAAGGCCTCGGGCGCCAGCGAGTAGTTCTCCTGCTCGGAGAACCCGTCGGCGGGCTTGTCCACGCGCAGGTGGATGCCGAGCGCGTCGAGCTCCGCGCGGTCGGCGTAGAACCGGCGCGCGAAGGCATCCTCGGTCATGTCCGAGTACCCCTCGACATCGCGCCTGATCTCCGTCGCTGTCACCGGCCGTCGCTCAGCCATCAGGTATGAGATCAGCGACAGCTGGCGGATCAGCTTTTCGGTGTCCTTCGCCACTGGTCGGATCAACCTTAGAGAGCCGGGGGAAAGTCCTACTCTGTACCGCTCGCAGTTTGCGCGAAGTTGGCCCACTCACTTGACACTGTCCCTCGTCCTCATCGAAGACCACCAGGCACTGCGCGAAGGCCTCGAGCTTCTGCTCAGCCGCGAGGGCCTCGAAGTGATCGCCACGGCGGGCTCTGCCGCCGAGGGCCGTGAGCTGATCGAGCGCCACTCCCCGGACGTCGCGCTGATCGACATCCGGCTCGGCGACGACGAGTCCGGGATCGACCTCACCCGCGAGCTGCTCGACGCCGACCCCGCGCGCCGCGTCGTGCTCTACACGGGCTCGAGCGACGTCGAGCTGCTGATCAGCGGGCTGGACTCCGGCGCGCGCGGCTACGCGCTCAAGGAGGGCACGCCGAGCGAGCTCACGGCGGCGCTCAACACGGTCGCCGAGGGCGGCACGTACGTGGACCCGCGGCTGCGCCCGGCGCTGCTCTCGCGCCGCGCGACCCAGCGGATGCCCTCGCTGTCCAAGCGCGAGCGCGAGATCATGGACCTCCTCGCCCAGGGCCTCACGGGCGAGCAGGTGGCCGACAAGCTCGTGCTCTCGAGCGAGACGGTGAAGACGCACATCCGCAACGCGATGAGCAAGCTCGAGGCCTCGACCCGGGTGCACGCGATCGCGATCGCCCTGCGCGAGGGCTTCATCCAGCCGCCCTCGGGCGACGGCAACCGCTGATGGAGTCCGACGACGATCACCGGCGGCGCCTCCGCCACGATCTGCGTACGCCGCTGACGATCGTGACCGGGTTCGCCGAGGTCCTGTCCGGCGACCGCCCGGTGTCCGACGAGGACCGCCGCGAGTACGCGACCCGGATCCACGCCGCCGCGCTCGAGATCGGCGAGCTGGTCGACCAGCTGCTCGACTTCGACGAGCAGTCCTCCTAGGAGCCCGACGCGCTCCACGAGCGCCCGCGCCCGCGCGACGAACGCGTCGCGGTGGTGGCGCTCGAACTGCTCCCAGGTGGTGAAGGTGCGCGGGTCCGCGCGGTCGAGGAACAGGATCCCGTCGAGGTGGTCGAGCTCGTGCTGGAACGTGCCGGCGGTGAGCCCGCGGCGGACCTCGTCGTGCGGCGTCCCGTCGCGGTCCAGCCAGCGGACGCGGACGTTGACGTGCCGGTCCACCTCGCCGCGCAGGTCCGGCACCGACAGGCAGCCCTCGTTGATCGCGAACGTCTCGTCGTCGAGCGGCTCGATGACCGGGTTGACGAGGACGGTGAGCGGGATCGGCGGCTTGTAGGGGTAGCGCGGGTTGTCGCGGACCTCGGCGACGGCGATCCGGCGCAGGTCGCCGACCTGGTTGGCGGCGAGCCCCGCGCCGTTGGCGTCGCGCATCGTCGCGATCAGCTCGTCGATGAAGCGCTGGGTCTCCGGGTCGCGGAGCTCCTCGGGCGACACCTCGCTCGCGCGCTCCCGGAGCACCGGGTCGCCGACGGTGACGATCTTCACGACCACACCTGGGCGACGAGCGGGACGCCCGGCCGGTAGGCGAGGTGGAGGTGGGACGGCGCGTCGAGCAGCACCGCGTGGGCCCGCGCGCCAGGCGCTCAGGCGGCCGATGTCGTCGCGGCGCAGCGCCCTGGCGCCGCCCGACCGTGGCGGCGGTCAGCGCCTCGGTGGGCGTCATCCCGCACTCGCGGACGGCGAGCGCGATGCAGAACGGGATGCTCGTCGTGTAGCTCGAGCCGGGGTTGCAGTCGGCGGCCAGCGCGACGGTGACGCCGGCGTCGAGCAGCCGGCGCGCGTCGGGGTACGGCTGGCGGGTCGAGAACTCGACGCCGGGCAGGAGCGTGGCGACGGTGCCGCTCGACGCCAGCGCGTCGACGTCGGCGTCGTCGGTGAACGTCACGTGGTCGGCCGACGCCGCGCCGAGCTCGACGGCGATCTGCACGCCGGGCCCGTGGCCGAGCTGGTTGGCGTGGATGCGCGGCTGCAGGCCCTTCTCGATCCCGGCCTGCAGCACGGCGCGCGCCTGCTCGCCGTCGAACGCGCCCCGCTCGCAGAAGACGTCGACCCAGCGCGCGTGCGGCGCGCACGCGTCGAGCATCTCGCCGCGCACGAGGTCGACGTAGTCGTCGGCGTCGTACCCGGGCGCGACGACGTGGGCGCCGAGGAACGTGGTCTCGGGCGTGTGGGCCCGCGCGATCTCCAGCGAGCGGCGCTCGTCCTCGACCGTGAGGCCGTAGCCCGACTTGCACTCGATCGTCGTGGTGCCCGGAGCGGCGCGCCTCGGCGACGAGGCGGGCGACGGTGGCGTGCAGCTCGCTCGTCGGTGGCCGCGCGGGTCGCCTCGACGGTGGTGCGGATCCCGCCCGCGGTGTAGGGGCGGCCGGCCATGCGGGCGGCGAACTCCCGCGAGCGGTCGCCGGCGAACACCAGGTGGCCGTGCGAGTCGACGAAGCCGGGGATGACCGCGCGCCCGCCGGCGTCGAAGCGCTCGGCGGCGGCGGCCTCCGGGGTCGCGGCCGCGCGGGCCCGCCCACTGCACGACGCCGTCGCCGAGCACGAGCGCCGCGTCCTCGACGATGCCCAGCTCGGGGTCGTTGGTGACGAGCTCGCCGATGTTGTCGATCAGCACGCTCACGGGATCGCGGCCTCCAGGGCGGCCGGGACGTCGATCGTGAGGTGGCGGCCCTCGGAGACGACCTGCCGGCCGCTCACGACGACCTCGCGCACGTCGGCGGCGGTCGCGGCGAACACGACGGACTCCAGCGCGGTGTCGCTGCGGGTCCCGGCGAGGCGCACGGAGTCGAGCGCCACGGTCACGAGGTCGGCGGTGGCGCCGGGCTGCAGGGTCCCGGCGGCGGGCCAGCCGAGCGCCTCGTGGCGGGTCGCGGCGCGCAGCAGCTCGGCGGCGGCGAAGTGGCCGCGGCGCTCGCTGCGCAGCCGCTCGTCCAGCTCGACGGCGCGCGCCTCCTCGAACATGTCGATCACCGCGTGGCTGTCGCTGCCCAGGCACAGCGGCTCGGGGGCGGGGCCGATCCCGTCGGCGAGGTCGCGCTCGGTGGTCGGGCACATGCACACGGTCGTCTCGCGCAGGAGGCCGATGTCGGCGTCGGTGAGGTGGGTGGCGTGGACGGCGCACGAGCTCACGCCGAGCGCGCCGTGCTCGGCCAGCAGCTCGGTCGGCGTGCAGCCGTGGGCGGCCAGGCAGGCCTCGTTCTCCGCGCGCTGCTCGGACAGGTGGAAGTGCAGCGGGGCGCGCTCGGCGACCGTCGCCAGCTCCGCCGCGGGAACCGCGCGGACGGAGTGGATGGCGGCGCCGATGCGCGCGTGCGGCGCGGGTTTCAGCGCCTCGACGCGCTCGGCCCAGGCGGCGGCGCTGCCGTCGGAGAAGCGCAGCTGCGGCCCGGCGGCGGGCTCGCCGAAGCCGGCGGCGAGGTAGCAAGCGTCGAGCAGCGTGATGCGGATGCCGGCCTGGCGCGGCGGCCTCGATCAGCGCCTTGCCCATCGCGTTGGGGTCGGCGTAGGGCGTGCCGCCCGGCCCGTGGTGGAGGTAGTGGAACTCGCCGACGCAGGTGATCCCGGCCAGCGCCATCTCCGCGTAGGTGGCCCGGGCCAGGGCGAGGTAGGAGTCCGGGTCGAGCTGCTCGGCGACCTCGTACATGTCCTCACGCCACGTCCAGAACGTGCCGCCGCCGCGGTGGGTGCGCCCGCGCAGCGCGCGGTGGAAGGCGTGCGAGTGCGCGTTGGCCAGGCCGGGCAGCGTCAGGCCGCGCAGGTGGATCGCGTCGCCGGGGCGCTCCGCCCCGGCGACCACCCTTGCGATCCGTTCCCCCTCCGTCTCGATCAGCACCGCCGCGCTCGGCGCTCCCCGCCGCCGAGCCAGGCCAGCTCGGCCCAGTAGCGCGTCAAGCGCCCTCCCGCATCGGGATCCGCACCCCGCGCTCCTCCGCGACCTCCTCGGCGCGGTCGTAGCCGGCGTCGACGTGCCGGACGATGCCCATCCCCGGGTCGTTGGTCAGCACGCGCTCGAGCTTCTGGGCGGCCAGCTCGGTGCCGTCGGCGACGCTCACCTGGCCGGCGTGGATCGAGCGGCCGATGCCGACGCCGCCGCCGTGGTGGATCGACACCCAGGACGCGCCGCTCGCCGTGTTGACCATCGCGTTGAGCAGCGGCCAGTCGGCGATCGCGTCGGAGCCGTCGAGCATCCCCTCGGTCTCGCGGTACGGGCGAGGCCACCGAGCCGGTGTCGAGGTGGTCGCGCCCGATCACGATCGGCGCCTTCAGCTCGCCGCTGGCGACCATCTCGTTGAAGCGCAGGCCGGCGAGGTGGCGCTCGCCGTAGCCGAGCCAGCAGATGCGCGCGGGGAGGCCCTCGAAGTGGACCTTCTCGCCGGCCATCTTGATCCAGCGCGCGAGCGCCTCGTTCTCCGGGAACAGCTCGAGCACGGCGCGGTCGGTGGCGGCGATGTCGGCGGGGTCGCCGGAGAGGGCGACCCAGCGGAACGGGCCGCGGCCCTCGCAGAACAGCGGGCGGATGTAGGCGGGCACGAACCCCGGGAAGTCGAAGGCGCGGTCGTAGCCGCCCAGCCGGGCCTCGGCGCGGATCGAGTTGCCGTAGTCGAACACCTCGGCGCCGGCGTCCATGAAGCCCGACCATCGCCTCGACGTGGCGGGCCATCGACTCCCGCGCGCGGTCGGTGAAGCCCGCCGGGTCGCTCGCCGCGAGGTCGCGCCACTCCTCGAACGCGACGCCCGACGGGCAGGTAGGCGAGCGGGTCGTGGGCCGAGGTCTGGTCGGTCACGACGTCGATCGGGGCGCCCATCGCGAGCAGCTGCGGGAAGACGTCGGCGGCGTTGCCGTGGACGCCGATGCTGAGCGGGCGCCGCGCGTCGCGGGCCTCGGCGGCGAGGCGCAGCGCCTCGTCGAGCGTCGGCCTCGGTGTCGAGGTAGCCGTGGTCGATCCGGCGGGCGATCCGCGACGGGTCGGCCTCGATGCAGATCGCGACGCCGCCGGCCATCGTGACGGCGAGCGGCTGGGCGCCGCCCATGCCGCCGAGACCGGCGGTCAGCGTGATCGTCCCCGCCAGCGAGCCGCCGAAGCGCTTGTTCCCGACCGCGGCGAACGTCTCGTAGGTGCCCTGCAGGATCCCCTGGCTGCCGATGTAGATCCACGAGCCGGCGGTCATCTGGCCGTACATCGTCAGCCCGAGCGCCTCCAGCCGGCGGAACTCCTCCCAGTTGGCCCAGTCGCCGACGAGGTTGGAGTTGGCGAGCAGCACGCGCGGCGCCCACTCGTGCGTCTGCATGACGCCGACGGGGCGGCCGGACTGCACGAGCAGCGTCTCGTCCTGCTTGAGCGTGCGCAGCGTGCGGGCGATCGCGTCGAAGCTCGGCCAGTCGCGCGCGGCCTTGCCGGTGCCGCCGTAGACGACCAGGTCCTCGGGGCGCTCGGCGACCTCGGGGTCGAGGTTGTTGTGGAGCATCCGGTAGGCGGCCTCCTGCGGCCAGCCGAGGCAGTTGAGCTCGGTGCCGCGCGGCGCGCGGACGGCGGTCTTCATTGCAGTCTCCCGGTGACGGATTCGGCGGCGCGGCGGACGGCGCCGGTCTTGACGAGTTGCGCGGCGGCCTCGATCTCGGGCGCCAGGAAGCGGTCGGGTCCCGGCCCGCCGGGCAGCTCGGCGATCACGGCCGCGGTGGCGGCGGCGGGGCGCAGCGGCGCGCGCAGCTCGATCCCGCGGGCGGCGGTGATCAGCTCGATCGCGAGCACGCGCGCGAGCGCGTCGAGCGAGCGGCGCAGCTTGCGGGCGCCGGACCAGCCCATCGAGACGTGGTCCTCCTGCATCGCGCTGCTGGGGATCGAGTCGACGCTGGCGGGCGCGGCGAGGCGCTTCATCTCGGACGACGAGCCCCGCCTGCGTGTACTGGGCGATCATCAGCCCGGAGTCGACGCCGGGGTCGTCGGCCAGGAACGGCGGGCAGGCCGTGGCTGCGGGCGACGTCGAGGAAGCGGTCGGTGCGGCGCTCGGCGATGCCGGCCACGTCGGCGGCGGCGATGGCGAGGAAGTCGAGGACGTAGGCGAGCGGCGCGCCGTGGAAGTTGCCGTTGGACTCCGTGCGGCCGTCCTCGGTGATCACGGGGTTGTCGATCGCGGCGGCGAGCTCGCGCTCCGCGACGGTGGCGGCGTGGTCGAGCGTGTCGCGCGCGGCGCCGTTGACCGCGGGCGCGCAGCGCAGCGAGTAGGCGTCCTGCACGCGCGTGTCCTCGGGGCCGCGGTGGCTGGCCACGATCGGGCTGCTCGTGCAGCAGGGCGCGGACGTTGGCGGCCGAGGCGGCCTGGCCGGGATGCGGGCGGAGCTGCTGCAGGTCGGCGGCGAACACCCGGTCGGTGCCGAGCAGGCCCTCGACGCTCATCGCGGCGGCGATGTCGGCGGTGGCGAGGAGGTCGCTTGCAGGTCCTCGATCGCGAGCACGAGCATGCCGAGCATCCCGTCGGTGCCGTTGATCAGCGCGAGCCCCTCCTTCTCGCGCAGCTCGATCGGGTGCGGGTTGTGCGTGGGCCCTTCGCCGATCAGCGCGAGCGCGACGTGCGCGAGCGGCGCGAGGTCGCCGGAGCAGCCCGAGCGAGCCGTGCTCGTGGACGACGGGGGTGACGCCGCCGTTGAGCAGGTCGGCGTAGGCCCGCGCGGTCTCCGGGCGCACGCCGGTGCGGCCGGTGGCGAGCGTGGAGAGCCGCAGCAGCATCATCGCCCTGACCACCTCGCGCTCGACCTCCGGGCCGGTGCCGGCGGCGTGGCTGCG
Organism: uncultured Solirubrobacteraceae bacterium; assembly: GCA_963723395.1. Taxonomy (GTDB): domain Bacteria; phylum Actinomycetota; class Thermoleophilia; order Solirubrobacterales; family Solirubrobacteraceae; genus DATFQI01. Next base: position 577,364 of record CAVRQL010000025.1, read on the forward strand.
GATCAGGCTGCGCTGGAGCTGGGCGCGCTTGGCCGGGCGGGATGTGGCGGGTCGCGAGCGCGCCGAAGCCGGTGGACACGCCGTAGTGGGCGGTGGTGTCGTCGGCGAGCGCGTCGACGGCGGCGCGGCTGCGCGGCCATCGCGGTCGAGCGCCGCCGTGGTCAGCTCGACGCGCGCGTCGCGGCGCGCGACCGCCGACGACCTCGTCGAGGTGAGGGGGCATGGATGCCGACCGCGACGGTGGTCGTGTCCGGGAGCGTGGCGGCCATGACCGCATGACACACCCGCGGGCCGCGGTTGTCAGGCAATCCGTCCGGCTTGTGTCTCGCATCTGAGACACTTGGACCGATGGCCAACGCACCCGCCGCCTCCCACGCGCTCGGCGTGCTCGAGCTGCTCGGCGCCCACGCCGCCCCGATGCCCGCGGCCGCCATCGCGCGCGAGCTCGATCTCCCGCGGTCGAGCGTCTACCACCTGCTGTCGGTGCTCTGCGCGCGCGGGTTCGTGGTGCACCTGCCCGAGCAGCGCCGCTACGGCCTCGGCGTGGCGGCCTTCGAGCTCGGCTCCGCCTACGCGCGCCAGGAGCCGCTGCGCTGGATCGCCGGCACCGTGCTCGGCCGGCTCGTCGACGCCACGACCCACAACGGCCACCTCGCCGTGCTGCACGGCCGCGACGTGCTGTACGTCATCGAGGAGCGCGCGGCGGGCCGCGACAGCCTCGTCACCGACGTCGGCGTCCGGCTCCCGGCGTCGCTGACCGCCAGCGGGCTCGCCATGCTCGCCGCGCTGCCCGAGGCGCAGGTCCGGGCGCTGTTCCCGGCTCGCACCGCGCTCGTCCGCCGCCACGGGGCCGGCCCGGCGTCGCTCACCGCGCTCCGTCGGGAGCTGGTCCGGGTGCGCTCGCGCGGCTACGCGGAGGAGGACGGGTCGGTCACGCCCGGGTTCGCGTCGGTCGCGGTCGCGGTCCTCGACCATGCCGGGCATCCGGCGGCCTCGGTCGCGCTCACGTTCCCGGCCGCGGAGGTCGATGGCGGCGGCCGGGAGGCGTTCGCGGCGCGGGTCGCGCGGGCGGCGGCGCAGGTCGCGACGCGGATCCGCGGGCGGCCGCTGTAGCAGGCGCCGGTGGCCGTCCGTGGCGGGCCGGCGCCGTAACGGCATAGGCACGTGCGGGAGGGGGTTTGTCTTCCGCGCTTCGGGAGCCTCAGCCGTACCTTTCGACGGAACGCTGCGACGCGGTCGACTCAGCGTCCTCGAAACGTCGCCTAGCGCACGTTCCAGGAAGCCGACCCCGCAACCCCCTCCCCTCAGTGCAAGGCCGTTACGGCGCCGAACCCGCCCGCGACCTCACCAGCGCCTGCAACAGAGGAGCCCTAGGCGGCCCGAGCGTCCGCGAACCAGGCCGCGCCCGCGAGGGCGCGGTCGAACGGGGACCAGCGGCTGCCGTCGGGCAGCTCCTTCTCCAGCCGGTCGAAGGACCCCAGCCGCCCGCCGAGGTTGTCGATCATGTGCACGAGCGTGGCCTCGCGCGTGCAGGGCACCACCGGGGAGCCGTGCTCGAGCGTGCCGTGGTGGCTGAGGATGATGTGGAGCACCGACGTGGAGAGCTGGTCCGGGAAGCCCGGGAGGTCCTCGATCAGGCGGCGGATGCGGTAGTAGCCGAGCGGGATCTCGCCCTGGAGGCGGCCGAGGTCGGTCATGTCGATCGCCAGCGGGTCGGCCGTGTAGGCCTCGAGCTTGCCGATGTCGTGCAGCAGCGCGCCGGTCACCGCGACGTCGCGGTCGATGCCCGGGAAGGTGGCGGAGATGGCGCTGACCGCCTGCGCGACGCTCAGCGAGTGCTCGAGCAGCCCGTGGCGGTAGGCCTGGTGGAAGCGCTTGGCGGCCGGCGCGTCGCGGAACTGGCGCCAGGTCGCGCGCGGTCGGCCCGAACACGAGGTCCAGGAGCGCGCGCAGGTGCGGGTTCTGGATCGTCGCCAGCAGCTCGCGCAGGTCCGACTCCATGCCCGCCAGCGGGCGCGGCGGCCCGTCGAGCAGGTCGTCGAGGTCGTACTCGCCCTCGGTGGCGGTGCGCAGCGAGCGCACCTCGATCCGGCCGCGGTGCTTCGGGTCCTGCTCGAAGCGCCCGGTGACGCGCACGGTCATGCCCGGCTCGAAGCAGACGGCGCCGTCGCGCATCGTCGCGGTCACGGTGCCCGTGCGGTCGCCCAGCGAGAGCTCGACCTGCTCGGCGCCGTCGCGCGTGATGCGCTTGGGTTGGGCGCGCACGAGGAGGACCTGATCGACCTCCTGTCCGTCGACGAGCTCTCTCACCAGCATGGGGCGAACGCTAGAGCCGCCCTCGGACGAAACTGGGAGCGCTAGCCCCCGTAGAACTTGATCGCCCGGTCCGCCAGCGCGCGCGTGTCGCGCTCGTTGGCGATCGCGTTGAAGGCGATCGCGATCCCCGGGATCAGCCGCCCGGCGAATCGGCGGATGGTGCGCTTGCCGACCATCTTGCCCAGCTTGAGTGGCGAGCGCCTCCTCGCGCGCGAGCCGCGAGCCGATGTAGGCCTCCGCCATCGTCTTGCCGATCCCGTCGAGCGCGGCGCGCGCCTCGTGGACGTCCTCGTAGAGGTTGGTCAGCACGAGCAGCTCGGCGGGCCGCATCCGGTCGTACGGGTCGTAGCCGTAGGCGGCGGCGATGAAGAACACCAGCCGCGTCTCGATCCACGCCAGCCCGGCGAGGTCGGGGACCAGCGTGATGATCCCTCCGACGCCCGTCGCGGCGCCCTCGAAGCGCGCCAGCGTCGCGTGCCGCTGCTTGGCCATCTTGGCCAGCTCATGGCCGTCGTGCGCGTACCGGCTCCGCTTCTCGGCCGCCCACGCGGCGGCGGCGGGAGCGTGCTGCTCGGAGGCGGCGAGCGCGATGTGCTCGGGCGCGCGCACCGGATCGCTGCGGATGCGCTCCCACAGCGAGGCGGGCAGATCGGGACGCGGTTCCGTGGTCTCGGTCACCCAGACGAATCTAGCCTCATCTTCGCGCCGTACTGTCTCCATCATGAACCCGAAGTGGTGGACCCTGGTCGCCGTCTGCACGGCCACCTTCATGCTCCTGGTCGACGTCACGATCGTGAACGTCGCGCTCCCGTCGATCGAGCAGGACCTCAAGGCGAACTTCGCCGACCTGCAGTGGGTGATCGACGCCTACGCGCTGACGCTGGCGGCGTTCCTGCTGACCGCCGGATCGCTGGCCGACCGGATCGGCCGCAAGCGGGTGTTCGTGATCGGGCTGTTCGTGTTCACGATCGCCTCGATCGGGTGCGGCCTGGCGACCTCGCCGAACGCCCTGAACATCGCCCGCGCGGTCCAGGGCATCGGCGGCGCGTTCATGTTCGCCACCAGCCTCGCGCTGCTCGCCTCCGCCTACCAGGGGCCGGACCGCGGCACGGCGCTCGGGCTGTGGGGCGCGACCACCGGCGCGGCGGTCGCGGTCGGCCCGCTGGCCGGCGGCGTGCTGACCGAGTGGATCGGGTGGGAGGCGATCTTCTTCGTCAACGTGCCGATCGCGGCGATCGCCATCTTCCTCACCGTCACCCGCGTCGAGGAGTCCAAGGACCCGCGCGCCGGGGGCCTCGACATCGCCGGCACCATCACCTTCTCGGGCGCCCTGTTCCTGCTCGTGTTCGGGCTCATCCGCGGCAACCCGGAGGGCTGGAGCGCCGGGATCATCGCCGTGCTCGTGGCCGCCGTGCTGCTGCTCGTCGCCTTCGTGGTCGTGGAGCGCCGCGGGAGCGACCCGATGCTCGACCTGAGCCTGTTCCGCCGCCCGACGTTCGTCGGCGCCTCGGTGGCCGCCTTCGTCCTGTCGGCGTCGATGTTCGCGATGTTCCTGTACCTGACGCTCTACGTGCAGAACATCCTCGGCTACTCCGCGCTGGAGTCCGGCCTGCGCTTCATGCCGGTCACGATCGTGTCGTTCCTCGCCGCCCCGGTGTCGGGCAAGCTGGCCGACCGGCTCGGCGTGCGCTGGTTCATCGCCGGCGGCCTGGCGCTGGTCGGCGCCGGCCTGTGGCTGATGGACGGGCTGGAGCCGGGCGACGACTGGACCGCGCTGCTGGCCGGCTTCCTCGTCGCGGGCGGCGGGATCGGCGTGGTCAACCCGGCGCTCGCCACCGCCGCCATCGGCGTCGTCGAGCCGCGCCAGGCCGGGATGGCGTCGGGCATCAACTCCACCTTCCGCCAGGTCGGCATCGCCACCGGCATCGCGGCGTGGGGCGCGATCTTCCAGCACACCGTGCGCGACGAGTTCGTCAAGCTCGGCGGCCCCGCCCGGGAGGGCGTGGCCGACTTCATCGCCTTCGGCGGCGCACGCCGCGCCGGGAACCCGCAGCTCGCGCGGCTCGCGGAGCAGGCGTTCGTCGACCGGGCTCAACCACCTGCTCGTGCTGGCCGCGATCCTGGCCTTCGCGGGCGCCGCACTGTGCGCGCTGCTGATCCGCCCGGTCGAGCGCCGCGTCGCGGTCGGCGCGCGGGCCGCCTCCTCGGCCTGATGATCGGGCGCGTCGCCGCGGCGGCCGCGACGGTGTACGACGCCGCCGTGCGCGGCGGCGTCGCGGACCTGCGGCGGATGCCCTCCGCCCTGATCGACCACGCGCCGCAGCGCAACCTCTACCGCTACCTGCGGGTCAGGCCGCCGCGCCGCAAGACCGCGCCGCCGGTGCTGCTCGTCCCGCCGCTCGCCGCGCCGGCCATCTGCTTCGACCTGCGGCGCGGCTGCTCGCTCGCCGAGCACCTGCTCCAGCAGGGTCGCGAGGCGTACCTGCTCGACTACGGCGAGATCGAGTTCGGCGACCGCAACCTCGGCCTGGAGCACTGGATCGAGGACGTGATCCCCGGCGCCGTGCGCGCGGCCTCGGAGGACGCCGGCGGGCGGCCCGTGCGGATCGTCGGCTGGTGCCTCGGCGGGATCATGGCGCTGCTCGCGCACGCGGCCGACCGGGACCTGCCGATCGACTCGATGGCGCTCGTCGCGAGCCCGTGGGACTTCTCGCGCGTGCCGATGATCGCTCCGCTGCGCCCGATCGCCGCCGTCACCCGCGGGCGCGGGATCACGCAGCTCTACCGGGCGATGGGCGGCGCGCCGGCGCCGCTGGTGCGGGGCGGCTACCAGCTGGCCGGCATCGACAAGTACGTGATGAAGCCGTGGACGATCGCCACCAACCTCGACGACCGCGACCTGCTCGCGCAGATCGAGGCGGTCGACGCGTTCATGGGCCGGATGCACGCCTACCCCGGGCGGACCTTCGGTCAGCTGTACCACCGCTTCTTCCGCACCAACGACCTCGCGCAGGGGCGGCTGGCGCTGACCGGCCGGACCGTCGACCTGGCCGACGCGCGGGTCCCGCTGCTGGCCGTCGCGGGCCGCGGCGACGGGATCGCGCCGGTCGCCGCGTGCCACCACCTCGCCGAGCTCGTGCCCAACGCGCCGTCACTGGAGCTCGAGACCGCGCCCGGAGGCCACCTCGGCGTGCTGACCGGTCGCGCCGCGCGCGGGACGACCTGGGCGGCGCTCGACGACGTTCCTGGACCGCAAGCGTTCTCGCAGGAAGTGAACCCCGCCCACCCCGCGGCTACCCTCAGGCCCATGCGCCGCCTCATCCTCGCCACCCTCGCCTTCGCGTCGATCGCCCCCGCGGCGCACGCCCAGCAGCCCGAGCCCGTCATCCGCGCCGGGGTCACCGTCGCCGGCACCGACGTCTCCAACCAGACGCTCTCCCAGGCCGCCGGGACCATCGACCGCGCGTACCGCCACCAGCTCGTGACGCGCAACGTCTCCGTGCGCGTGGGCGGGCGCGCGTACAGCCTCGCGCACCAAGAAGATCGCGTTCACGTTCGACGCGGCGAAGTCCGCGCGGCGCGCGTTCATCGCCGGCAACAACACCGCTGCGCCCGCGCCCGTCGACGTCCTCCCGTGGACGAGCTACGACAAGAAGAAGCTCGCCGCCTTCGTGGCGCGCGTGGACCGGAGCGCCCGCGTGCGGCCCGTGACGCGACGGTGCGCATCACGATCAGCCACATCTACAAGCGCAGCTCCCAGAGCGGGCGCGAGATGGACGACAAGGGCGCTCGCGAAGGCCGTGACCTTCGCGCTCACCGACCCGCGCGCGCCGCGCCAGATCCGCCCCAAGCGCAAGGTGGTCAAGGCGCAGGTCCAGTCGAAGGACCTCGCCCGCCGCTACTCGACGGTGGTCACGATCAGCCGCTCGCAGTTCAAGCTGCGCCTGTTCAAGCGCCTGAAGTTCTCCAAGTCCTACGGCGTCGCGGTCGGCCAGCCCGCCTACCCGACCCCGACGGGCCTCTTCAGCATCGCCAACAAGGCCGTCGACCCGCCCTGGACGGCGCCCAACTCCCCGTGGGCCGGCGCCTACCGCAACGAGACGGTGGCCGGCGGCTCCGCCGAGAACCCGCTCAAGGCGCGCTGGATGGGCATCGTCAACGGCGTCGGCATCCACGGCACCGGCGAGCCCGGGCTCGATCGGCACAGCGGCCTCGCACGGCTGCATCCGCATGACCGTGCCCGCCGTCATCGACCTGTATCCGCGCGTGCCGGTCGGCACGCCCGTGCTGATCAGGTAGCCGCGGTCTCCCGCTCGCGCTCGGTCTCCGGCTGCCCCGAGGCGGCCGGAGCCGCCTCGTCGGAGGAGCGCTGCTTGGCCGCCTTGCGCTGCGGCCGCTTGACGCGGACCTGCTGCGCGACGAAGTAGGAGCCGATCACGAACGCGGCCGCGAGGAGCTGCGCGCCGAGCGTCTCGATCGTCGGGTAGACGCCGAACCACAGGCCCGCCCAGTACGGCAGGTCCACGTCGATGGGGGTGATCGGCATCCAGCCGGTGCCCTGCATGGTGCGGGCCGTCTGGCCGACCATCACGACGAGCACGAACCCGATCATCACGCCCGTGACGATCAGCATGCGCTTGTAGGGCAGCTTCCGCTGCAGCGCGAACGTGAGCACGGCGACGGCGAGCGTGAGCGCCAGGCCGAGGCCCGCGCCCTCGAGCACGGTCGCGGTGCCGGCGCTGAGCTGCAGCGACTGCAGGAACAGCACGGTCTCGAAGCCCTCGCGATACACGCTGGTGAGCCCGAGCACGGCCAGGCCGACGAACTGGGCGGAGAAGAAGCCGGTCTTCTCGGCCGCCATCAGCGAGCGCCGCCGGCGGTGGAACTTGCCGATCCACTCGCTCCAGTAGACCTTGTGGAAGAACCAGTTCGTGATCAGCAGCAGCACGCCGATCGCGATCAGCCCGACCACCGCCTCGAGCTTCTCCCCGTACTGGTCGAGCGAGCGCAGGAGCGTCTGGGCGAGCACCCAGGTGATCACGCTGGCCAGCAGGCCGCCGACGGCGCCGATCAGCACCGGGCGGCGCAGCCGCCGGCGCACGCCGACGAACGAGGCGGTGATGGCGGCCAGGATGAGCACGGCCTCCAGGCCCTCGCGGAACACGATGATCGCCGAGTTGGTGACCACGGTCGCCTTGTTGGCGCTGTCGCCGAGCGTGGCGGCGGCGTCGCCGAGCAGCTCGTCGAGCGCCAGGCGCGTCTCGTGCACCTCGCGGCGCTGGGCGCGGTCGGCGATCAGCTTGGCGAGCCCCTCGTGGTCCTGGGCGCCGAACCAGATCAGGCCCTCGATGTCGAGCGCGAGGCCCTGGTTGAACGACTTCAGTCGCCGCTCGGGGCCGAACTCGAAGAACGCGTACGCCTCCAGGCGCGCCTGCTCGGCCTGCCGGTACTGGCCGGCGCCGACGGCGGCCTCCATGCGGTCCAGCGTGAGCGCGATCAGGTCGTAGTCGGACTCGTCGGTCGGCTCCTGCCAGCTCTTGGGCATCGCGGCCGCAAGGCCCTTCTCGGCGCGCTTCGTGATCGCTGTGGCGTCCTCGGCTGGGGCGACGGTCTTCGGCGTCTTGGTCGCGGTGTCGACGATCGCGCCGAGCTTGTCCAGGTCGGCCTTGACGGCGTCCGTGCGAGCCGCGTCGCGCTTGGCGAGCTGGCCCTCGAGGTCGGCGAAGGCGGCCTCGGCGCCCTTGTGGAACGCGACGGCCTCCTGGATCTCGAAGTCGAGCGTGACCTTGGTGCCGCTGACGCCGCGGTCGTACTCGACCGGGACGAGCGCGAGGAAGCGCAGCAGCTGCTGGGCGCGGCGGGCGGCCTCCGCGTCGGTGAACGGGGCGGCGGTGAAGCCGTCCAGCGCCGCCGACACGTCGGCGCGGGCGGCCTTGTAGGCGGTGGCGTCGCCGTCGGCGGCGGCGCGCTCGAGCGCGGCGAACGCTGCGCCCGTCTGCTCGGCCGCGGCGCTTCCGCGGTCCTCGGCGTAGCGGGCCTCGAGGATCGGCCAGTAGCCGGCGGCCTGCGCGGCGGTCTCGGCGTGCCGGGTGGCGAAGCCCTTCTCCAGCGCGGCGTCGGCGTCCTGGAGCAGCTCGCGCTGGCGCGCCTGGTAGGCGTCGAGCAGGTCCTTGGCCACCGCCTGGCGCGCCGCCTCGGGCTTGACCTTCCCGCGCGCGAGCCCGGCGACGGCGAGCGTGCCGTTGGCGTCCGGCCGGGTGAAGCGCGTGGCCGTGCGGAACTCGCGCAGCAGCAGCCACTCGCGCGCCGTCTTGGCGTCGCCCTTGGCAACCGCGTCGAGCGTGACCTCGTAGGCGCCGCGGAACAGCGCCGCGCGGGTCTGCCCGCGCGCCGCCGCCAGCGCGGTGGCGTCACCGCGGCGGGCGGCCCGCTCGGCCTCGCGCAGCGCGGCCGTCACGTCGCGATCGGCCCCCGCCTCGCGCAGCCCGGCCCGCAGCGGCCCGCGGTACGCGCGGGAGGCGGAGCGCGCCTTCGCGGCGGCTCCGGCCGGCGTGCCGAGGATCAGCTCCGTCTGGGCTTCGAACAGTCCTTGACGCACCTGCTCCGCCCCGCGCCACGCCGGCTGCGGTTCGGCCGCCCGCGCCGCGCTCGAAAGCGCGACGGCGAGCAGAAGGGCGACGAGGACCGTCCGGCGCACTCAGTTCTCGAGCTTGATGTTGAGCTGCCCGGCCGCCTGCGAGATCTGGCCCGCGATCGCCTCGGCGCGGTTCTGCGCCTCGCTGCCGAGGGTGTCGGCCTCCTCGCCGGTGAACTTCTTGCCGTCCGCCTCCTGGTCGCGCAGCTTCTCGGCGAACGCGAGCAGCTCCTCCAGCGAGTCGCCGGTCTGCTCGGCCTGCTGCGGGTCGACCGACTCGATCTGGTCGTCGATGTTGTCGTAGACGAGGTCGAGGCCGCCGAGGATGTCGGCGATGTCCTGCAGGCGGCTCGCGGCGACGAACGCCTTCTCAGACGCCTTCTCGCCGGCGACGAAGCGGGAGTTCTTCCACGCCTCGAAGTACTCGGACATGGTCGGCGTCATGACCACCATGGCGGTGAACGCGTCCTGCGGCGTGGGCTCCCACTTGCGGGCCGCGGCGTCGAGCTCTCCGGCCGTCTTCTCCATCTCGCGCGCGGCCGTGACGTAGAAGTCGGCGTCCGGGACGGCCTCGCCGAACTCCACCTTGCCGTCGCCGTCGAGGTCGGGCTTGACGCCCTTCGCGGCCCACTTCGGGTCGGTGCCGTAGACCGAGGTCTCGATCAGGTAGTTGAAGTTGCCGGGCTGCTTGTAGGTCTTGCCGGCCGGCGTCTTGAGGGTGAACGGCACGGCGCTCTCCGGATCGGAGGAATCGCCGCCCGCGTCGATGATCACGTCGTAGTCGGCCAGCTCGGGCACGCCGGCGACCACGCCCTCCATCTCCTCGTAGGCCGGGTTGGCCCCGTCGAACGCCTTCTGCGAGTCCTTGACGAACGACTGCACGTCCGCGCGGTTCTCCTTCAGCAGCTTGTCGTAGTCGAAGTCCGCGCCCTTGGCCTGCTCGTAGTAGCCCTCGGCCTGCTCGCGGATCGTCGCCGTCTCGCCCTTCAGGCGCTCGGTGTGCTCGAGCAGGTAGTCCTTGACCGCACCGAGGTCCTCGGCAGAGGCCTGCGGGGAGGAGGACGAGCCGGCGGATTCGGCGTCGTCGTCGTCGCTGCCGCCGCAGGCGGCGAACAGGGCGGTGCACGAGAGCACGGCGAGGACTGTCGAGATGCGCACGGTGGTCCTTGTTCGAGGGGTCAAGGCTTAGGCGGACCTAAGAGCTTAGGGCAGCCTAACGTACAACTTCCCCCTCGATCCCGCCCGCCTGTGCGGTCTATGCTCGCCGCGATGACGGCCCTGCTCCTCGGCGATCACGCGCTCCGCCGCCCCGTACCCGGCGACGCGGAGGCGGTCCTGCGCGTGATGCTCGCGCGCGACGTCGAGGACATCGGCTACCCGGACTTCACGCTCGAGGACCTGCGGGCGGACTGGGCCACGCCAGGGCTGGACCTGGAGCACGACGGCTGGGTCGCCGAGGGCCCGGGCGGCGAGATCGTGGCGTCCGCGCTGGTCCTGGGCGACGACGCGCTCGTCTACGTGCACCCCGACGCGTGCGGGCGCGGGCTGGGCTCGGCGCTGCGCGAGCTGGCCGAGGAGCGGGCGCGCGAGCGGGGGACAGCGGTATTGCGCCAATTTGTCCCGGTGGGGAACGAGCCCGCCGCGCCGCTGCTGCTCGACGCGGGCTACTGGCCCGTGCAGCACTACCTGCGCATGCGCATCGACCTCGACGGCTCCGTGCCGGCGGCCGACCGCGAGGCACGCCCGTTCGAGCGCGACCACGACGAGATCGAGGTCCACCAGCTCATCCAGTCCGCGCTCGGCGAGGTCGAGGGCTACATCGCCGAGCCGCTGGAGGTATGGCGGCGCCAGCGGGTCGAGAAGCAGGGCTGGGACCCCGCGCTGTGGCTGCTCATGCACGACGAGGAGGGCCTCGTCGGCGCCGGCCTGGGCGAGCGATGGGAAGGCGACGTCGGGTACCTCGCGCAGCTCGGGGTCGCCCCCCGCGCACGCGGCAAGGGGTACGGGCGCGCGCTGCTGCTCGCGCTGTTCGAGGCGTTCCGCTCGACGGGACTGAGGGCCGCGGAGCTGTCGGTGCACGGCGCGAACCGGGGCGCCGCGCACCTCTACGAGTCGGTCGGGATGCGTGCGTCGTGGGAGGCGCAGCGCTGGGAGAAGGCACTTGGCCACGCTTGAACCTGCGCAGCTCGCGGAGCTCGCACGGCAGGTTGGGCGGCTCGGGCTCGACACGGAGTTCATGCCGGAGGGGCGCTACAAGCCCCTGCTCTGCCTGGTGCAGATCGCCGTCGGCGACGAGATCGCGGTGCTGGACCCGCTGGAGGGCTTCGACCACGAGCCGCTCGCGCAGGTGCTCGCCGACCCGGAGGTCGAGATCCTCGTGCATGCCGGCCGCCAGGATGTGGCGATCCTGCGAAGGGAGTGGAACACGACCTTCACGAACGTGTTCGACACCCAGGTGGCGGCCGGCTTCGCTGGCTTCTCCGCCCAGGCCGGCTACAACGGCCTGCTGCACGACGTGCTGAAGATCCGGCTGCCCAAGACGGCGAGCTTCACGCGCTGGGACGCGCGGCCGCTGACCGACGAGCAGCTGCGCTACGCGCAGGGCGACGTCGAGCACCTCGTGGCGCTGGCCGACGAGATCGCACGGCGGCTCGAAGAGCGCGGGCGGCTCCAGTGGGCGCGCGAGGAGTGCGTGGCGATCGCCGAGGCCACCGACGAGCGCGACCCCGAGGAGGTGTGGCGGCGCCTGCCGCGGGTCACCGGCCTGGACCCGCGCGACCGCGCGGTGGCGCGCGAGCTGGCGGCCTGGCGGGAGCGCACCGCCGCCAGGGAGGACCGGCCGGTGGGCTCGATCCTGCGCGACCCGACCGTCGTGGAGCTGGCCAAGCGCCATCCGGCGGGCCGGCGCGAGCTCTCCCAGATCCGCGGGGTCAACCCCGACGTGGTGCGGCGGCGCGGCGATGACGTGCTGGCCGCGATCGAGCGGGGCCGCGAGGCGGAGCCGATCCGCCTCGACGAGGGCGAGCGGCTGTCGACGGAGGCGATCGACGGGCCGGTGATCGCGCTCGCCGAGTCGCTCGTGCGCAGCCGCGCGCAGGAGGCCGGCCTGGCCTACGAGCTGATCGCCGCGCGCGCCGACCTCGCGCCGGTGGTGGTCGCCGCGCGCCGCGGCAAGGAGGAGCCGGACGTGCGCACGCTGCAGGGCTGGCGCCGCGAGCTGGTCGGCGCCGAGCTGCTCGAGCTGCTCGCGGGGCGGCGGAAGCTGGGCGTCGGCGACGACGGCCGCGTCGACGTCACCTCCGTCTGACGCGGATCACCTCGAAGTCGCGGCCGGTGAGCTCGTTCAGCTGCCGGAGCTGGTCGTTGTCCCAGCCAGGGTCGGGCGAGCCGGAGATGAACCAGTCCGAGCCGTTGTCGGCCACGATCAGCCCGTAGCGCTTCATCGCGGTGGCCACGATGCGCGCCTGGCGCGGCAGGCCGGAGATGTCGACGCCCTTCTTGAGCCGCAGGCGCTCGCCCATCCGGGGCAGCGACGGGTCCGTGTCGTCGGAGGCCTGGTGGCGGGCCGGGTAGACGTAACCCCGGCGGCTGCGGCTGACCGTGACGCGCAGCGCGTGCTTGATGGCACCCCGCTTGACCTCGCCGTAGCGGGCGAGCAGCGGCAGGATCGGCAGCCCGGCCGCGTCGGCCGACGTCCAGCCCTTGGGGCGCAGCTTCTTCGAGCGCAGGTTCCACACGGCGCCGGAGCCGGCCCGCCACGAGCCCGGGCTGCCCTCGACCGCGAACAGCTCGTAGAGGCGGCAGCTGCCGCGCTCCAGCAGAAGCGCGTGGCGGTCGCCGCCGCCCTCGATGTGGACGCCGCGCGGGATCGGGTAGCGCACGCGGTCGGACTCGTCCGCGTAGTCGAAGCGCACGCGCGAGCGCGCGGTGCGCTTGGAGACGACGTCGAACGGGATCCCGATCGGCCGGCCCTGGTAGCGGCCGGACCCGAAGTCCGCGTGCAGCCCGTCGTCCAGGCCGATCGAGCGCACGATCGCGGCGGAGTCCGGCGCGACCGGCAGCGAGTCGACCCGCTGGTTGGTCGAGAACGAGACCGGGAACATCGGGCACGAGGCCAGCTGCGGCGGGGAGGCCGTGGCCGCCGCGAGTGCCGCGATCAGCGCGATGAGCACATGCGCATCATGCCGCAGCGGGCGCGCGCCGGCGCTCGCGCACCAGCGAGGCGACCACGCCCGTGCCCAGGATCAGCGCGATGCCGGGCAGCGAGTACTCCGGGCCGATCTTGCCGAACAGCTCGCCGGCGGCCATCTTCAGGCCGATCGCGATCAGCAGCACCGACAGCGCGGTCTTGAGGTAGTACAGGCGGTCGACCAGCTCGGCGACGAGGAAGAACAGCGGCCGCAGGCCGAGCAGCGCGAACGCGTTGGCCGCGAACACGATGAAGGCGACGGGCGTGATGGCGAGGATGGCCGGCACCGAGTCGACGGCGAAGATCACGTCGACGATCGCGATCGCGGCCAGCGCGGCGCCGCCGGCCTTCGCGCCCGGTAGCCGCTTCTGGATCTTCTCGACCAGCTCGGTCTCCGAGTCGTGGTCGTGGCGGTGGCGGAACATCTTGTAGCCCGTGTAGACGAGCAGCGCCGCGAACAGGAAGGCGATCCAGCTGAAGTGCTCCAGCGCGGCGGCGCCGACCACGATGAACACGCCGCGCATCACGAGAGCGCCGGCGATGCCGTACGTGAGCAGCTTGTGCCGCTCGGCCTCGGCCACCCCGAAGGCGCCGAACACGAGCAGGAAGACGAACACGTTGTCGAGCGAGAGCGACTTCTCGACCAGGTAGCCCGCGACGTAGTCGGCGGCCGCTGCCTGCTCCCCGAACACCAGCAGCACGCCGGCGAACACGAACGACACCGCGACCCAGAAGACGCTGGCCAGCGACGCGAAGCGCAGCGACATCTCGCCGCCACGGCGGCCGACCACGAACAGGTCGACGGCGAGCATGACGACGACGGCTCCGATCAGGGCGAGCCAGGCGATGGGGGAAGCGGTCACGGGTTGGATTCCTCCGCGGAGTCGATTGACGAACCGCGAAGGTTTCTCCGCCCCGTGAGGGCCGCGGACACCGGGCGCGAGCGCCGTTCTGACGGTGTCCGCCGACGGGATACTTCCCTTCGACACCTCCAAGGTAGCCGCGCCCGGGCGGGCCCGGCCGATCCTTCAGGGAATCCTTACTTCGAGACGGTGCGCCAGAACAGCACGGCGCACACGGCGGCGACGATCGCCGCGATGACCCACAGCGACGAGCCGATCACGCCGACGATCGAGAGGACCAGCCCGACGACGGCGACGAGGCCGGCGGCCCCGCCGACCTGGACGAGGCGGTAGGCCCGCTGCTCACGTGCGCGGCGGGGAGTGCGGTTGGGGCGGCGCTCGATCTCGCTCATGTCGTCTTCACGATAAGGACCGAGCAGTCGGCCTTGTGGCTGACCGTGTTGGGCACGCTGCCGAGCACCTTGCGCGACATGCCCTTGTTGCCGATCACGAGCACGTCGGCGCTGTGCTTGGAGGCCAGCTCGACGAGCACCTTGGAGGCGTCGCCGTCCTTGGCCTCGCTGGTCGTCTCCAGGCCCTGCTCGCGCGCCGCGTCCTCGGCGTCGCGCAGCGCGGGCTCGACGTCCTCGGCCGGGTTGATCTGCCACTGCACGTCCTCGGGAGCGTCCTTCGCCTCCCGCTTGAGGCGCTCCTCGGACACGGGGCGGTAGGCGCTGAGGAAGACGATCTTCGCCTCGTAGCGGCTCGCGAGATCGATGGCGAACTCCACCGCCTTGGCGGCGGTGTCGGACCCGTCGGTGCCCACGGCGACCGTCTTGATCATCTGCCTTCCTTTCCCCTGGAGATCGATTCTTGGCGCTCTTTCGAGGCTACCCGACGAACGGTCGAGTCTCGCCGCTTGAAGTTCGTCCCACTGGCCATACGACGCTCCGCGCGGTCCCGGCAGGCTGTGTCCAGCGGGCCACTTGGGCGGGCCATCGGGGAAAGTGGCCTGGCCCGCAACCGGGGGAAGGATGAGGCCTCCGACGAGCCGGCATAGCTCGTCGGAGGCCTCTTCCCCCGGCGTTTCTGCGGGTTTGTTGCCGGCTGCCTCGGTGAGGTTGGGCGGCGGGCTCGACGGCGCAACGGCATTGCTCGAGGGGAGGGCGTTTCGGCGGCGTCGAGCGAGTGACTGCTCGGATCGCGGTGCGACTGAGGCCCCGAACCGCGGAACGCCACCCCCCTCCCGCACGTGCCAATGCCGTTACGGCGCCGATCCCGCCCGCCACCTCACCGGCGCCTGCAACGGCTACTCACCCATCCGCCGGCGCATCCGCGAGACCGCGCGCAGCTCCTCCACGTCGTCACCCGGCGCGGGAAGGCCGCTCGGGGTCGCGCCGAGGAGCTCCGGCTCGACGCGCCGCCGGACCAGCTCGCCGTCGACCGCGTCGAGGCGCATGGCGCCCGCGCCCGGCCGCGAGGAGACCGCGCGCTCGAGCTCGGTGCCGCGGAACACGAGGCCGACGCCGTCGTCGGCCGCCCAGCCGCCGGGCAGCTTGCCGCTGCGGATGGCCTCCATGAACGCCGGGAGGCGCTCCGGCTCGCCGTCGGCGTGGACGCTCAGCGACCCGGGCAGCAGCCCGAGGCCCTTGATCGTCTGGGGCGGCCCGCTGGAGCGGGTGATGCCGCCCTCGAACCAGCACATCGCCCCCGCGCTGAGGCCGGCGAGCACGGTGCCCTGCTCCCACGCCTCGACGAGGATCTCGTCGAGCCCGTGGGCGCGCCAGATGGCGAGCAGGTTGCGCATCGAGCCGCCGCCGATGTAGATCACGTCCTGGTCGAGCAGGATCTCCCGCACGCTGCGCTCGCTCCCGTGCAGCCGGAACAGCGACAGGTGCTCGGCGCGGCAGGCGCGGTCGCCGAAGCGCCCGTGGAAGGCGGTGATCTGCGCCGTCGGGTCGCCCGAGGCGGTGGGCAGGAACAGGATCCGCGGCTCTCGCAGGCCGGCCAGCTGCAGCACGTGGTCGTCGAGCACGGGGTTGTCGGGCTCCATCGTGAACCCGCCCCCGCCCATGGCGAAGATCGTCCGGCCGCTCACGCGGCAGCAGCCGCCACGCGCCCGCCCAGGTACTCGATCTCCAGTGGTGTCTCCACGACTTCGTCGGCGATCGGCTCGACGCGGTACGCCATCGCGTGCGGGCGCGATGAGACGACGCGATGCAGCTCTTCCCCGCGGAAGTGCAGCGCCGCTCCGTCGTCTGCGGCGTAGCCGGGTCGCATGCCGTCGCCGACGAAGCGGTGGTACTCGCCGCGGCGCTCCGGCTCGTTCGCGTAGTGCACGCAGTTGGAGAAGGGGAGCATCCCCATCCCGCGCACCCTACGCGGTGCGCCGTGGAACGCGGTGAGCGCCTCGGCGAACCAGCACAGCGAGCCGGCCGACGGACCGCACATGACGACGCCCTTGCGCCATGCGCGCCGTAGCGCGGCGTCGATCCCGTGCGCCCGCCAGGCGCCGAGCATGCTCACCACGTCCCCGCCCCCGACGTACACCAGGTCCTGCGCCATCAGGTGCGCGGCGATGTCGCCCTCTACCGCCTGCCCGCAGCGGTCGCGGCGGAACAGCGACACGTGGCTCGCGTCGCAGCTCCCCGCGAACTGGCGGTAGAAGCGCACGACGTAGTGGTCGGCGTCACCCGACGCCGTCGGCACGAAGCAGACCTTCGGCCGTTGCGCCCCCGTGAGCGAGAGGACGTAGTCGTCCAGCAGCGGGTTGCCGGCCTCCATGGAGAACCCGCCCCCTCCGAACGCGACGATCTGCGGCGTGCGCTGCGGCATGGTCGGGGAATGATCGGCCCGCTCAGATGAGTGCCATATGGACCGGTGTCCAGTCTCCGGGCGTCACACCTCGACACGGCGGCGCACATAGGTCCACAGCGCCGCGGCGGAGACCGCGAGGCCGCCGAGGCCGTAGACCGCGAACGCCCAGAACTCCGAGACGTGGTCGACCAGCCAGCCGAAGTTCTGGCCGAAGAAGCCGGTCAGGAACGTCAGGGGGAGGAAGATCGTCGCGATCACCGTGAGCTGCTTGGCGGTCTCGTTCTGGCGCACGCTGATCTGGGTCTGCTCGACCGTGACGACCGCCATGTTGGCCTGCAGGATCACCGCCAGCAGGTCGCGCTGGGCGACGACCTCCTCGTCGACGAGCTTGAGGTGGTCGTTGACGTCGCGGAAGAACGTCCGCAGCTCGGAGGAGATGCGCCCGTAGATGCCGCGCTCGATCGATTCGAGCGGGCCGAGCAGCGGGTGCACGGCGCGATAGAAGTCGCTGGCCTCGCGGCGCAGCGAGTAGATCCGCTCCGTCGGCGCGGCGGCGCCGCTGAAGACGGTCTTCTCGACCTCCTCGATGTCGCGCTCGAGCCCCTCGACGACCGGCGCGTAGTCGTCGACGACCTTGTCGAGGATCGCCCACAGGACCGCGCCGGGGCCCTGGAGCAGCAGCTCGGGCCGCTTCTCCAGCCGCAGCCGCGCGCCGTGCAGGTCGCTCGCGGCGCCCTGGCGGACGGTGATCACGAAGTGGTCGGACATGAACACCGACACCTCGCCGAAGTCCACCTCCTCGCGGCCGTCGTCGTAGCGCGCGGTGCGCAGGACGACGAAGTAGATCGCCCCGTCGTCGTACTGCTCGAGCTTGGGCCGCAGGTGGAACGCCTGCGCGTCCTCCACGGCGAGGTCGTGCAGGCCGAAGCGCTCCTGCACGAGCTCGAGCTCCTCGGGCTCCGGCTCGACCATCCCGAGCCACACGAACCCCTCGTCCTCCCGCGAGCAGATCGCGGCCGCAGCGTCGAGCTCCATCCGCCCCTCGTGCTGCCGCCGCCCCTGGCGGTAGTGGGCGCAGTCCACGATCACGTCTGCCTCCAGGTCGTTGCCTGCGGGTGATTGTCCCGCTCGCCTGCGGGTAAGGCGTGAACGCATGGATCAGGTCGTCGAGTGGCGCCGGCATCTGCACCGCCACCCTGAGCTGAGCTTCCACGAGCGGGAGACCGCGGCGTTCATCGCCGAGACCCTCGAGGGATTCGGCGGGCTGCAGGTCGAGCGGCCGGCGGAGAACGCCGTCATCGCGCGCCTCGACACCGGCCGTCCCGGCCGCACGGTGGCGCTGCGCGCCGACATCGACGCGCTGCCGATCGAGGAGCAGAGCGGGGTGGAGTTCGCCTCCGAGGTGCCCGGCGTGATGCACGCCTGCGGCCACGACGGCCACACCGCGATGCTGCTCGGCGCCGCGCGCGAGCTGCTGTCGCGCGACCTGCCCGGCGGCGAGGTCCGGTTCATCTTCCAGCCGGCCGAGGAGCTCGCGCCCGGCGGCGCGCGCGACCTCGTGGCGGCCGGCGCCGTCGAGGGCGTGGACTTCATCTACGGCTGCCACCTGTGGAGCCAGCTGGAGACCGGCAAGGTGACCGCGATGCCCGGCCCGTTCATGGCCGCGGCCGACTTCTTCAAGCTCGCCATCACGGGCCGCGGCGGTCACGGCGGGATGCCCCAGGACGCCACCGACACGATCGCCATCGCCTCGCAGGTCGTCGCCAACCTGCAGCTCATCGTCGCGCGGCGGATCGACCCGCTGGAGAGCGCGGTGGTCACGATCGGCTCCTTCCACGCCGGCGACGCGCCGAACGTGATCCCCGGCCGCGCGGAGCTCCAGGGCACCGTGCGCAGCTTCGACCCCGCGATCCGCGAGCGGCTGCCCGGCCTGGTCGAGGACGTCATCCGCGGCGTGACCTCCGCCCACGGCGCCGAGTACGAGCTGGAATACAACATCGGCTATCGACCGGTGGTCAACGACGAGGCGGCGACGACGCTGGTGCGCGAGCAGATCGGCGCGGGCGAGTTCACGGAGCTCGCCCCGATCATGGGCGGCGACGACTTCTCCGCCTACCTCGAAGACGTGCCGGGTTGCTACGCGTTCATCGGCGCGGCGCCTGACGGGGAGGCGTTCCCGCACCACCACCCGCGCTTCGCGATCGACGAGCGGGCCCTCGCCACCGGCGTGCGGCTCCACGTCGACGTGGCGACGGCAGCCTTGAGGGAGGCGTCATGAAGCTGCAGCACGTCCTGGCCGCGATCCCGTTCGTCGGGGTGCTCGTCGGCATCTTCTTCGCCAACGCGGTCGAGCCCTATGTGCTCGGGCTCCCGTTCGCGATGTTCTGGGTCGTCATGTGGGTCGTGCTGGCCTCGGTGATCATGGCCATCGTCTACAGGCTCGACCAGCGGGAGAAGGGCCGGTGAACGTCTCGCTGGCGATCATCACGCTGTTCCTGCTGCTGGCGGGCGGGCTCGCGATCCTGTCGCGGCGCGGGCGCGACATGGACCTCGAGCAGTGGAGCGTCGGCGGACGCGGCTTCGGCTCGATCTTCGTCTTCCTGCTGATGGCGGGCGAGATCTACTCGACGTTCACGTTCCTGGGCGGCGCCGGGCTGGTCTACGGCTCGGGCGGCGCGGCGTACTACATCCTCGGCTACGGCACGCTGGCCTACATCCTCAGCTACTGGCTGCTGCCGGCGGTGTGGCGCTACGCAACCCCGCGCAAGCTGCTCTCGCAGGCCGACGTGTTCGTGAGCAAGTACGACTCGCGTGCGCTCGGGATCCTCGTCTCGGTGGTCGTGGTGGCGGCGATGGTGCCCTACCTCGCGCTGCAGCTGAAGGGGCTGGGGATCATCGTCTCCCAGACCTCCGACGGCTCGGTCTCCTCGACGGCTGCGGTGTGGATCGGCGCATTCGTGCTGTCCGTCTACGTGGTCGCCTCCGGCATCCACGGCTCGGCCTGGACTGCGGCGATCAAGGACGTGCTGACGCTCGCCGTGGTGATCTTCATCGGGCTCTACCTGCCGATCCACTACTTCGGGTCGATCGGCGAGATGTTCCAACGCGTGGAGGAGGCCAAGCCCGGGTTCGCCGCGCTCAAGGGCGACCAGCTGACGCCGGTGTGGTTCTCCTCGACCGTCCTGCTGACCGCGCTGGGCTTCTACATGTGGCCGCACACGTTCGGCTCGGCGCTGGCCGCCAAGGACGAGGACGTGTTCCGCCGCAACGCGATCTTCATGCCGCTCTACCAGCTGCTGATCGGGTTCGTGCTGCTGGTCGGCTTCGCCGCCGTGCTCCGCGTGCCGGGGCTGGCGGAGGACCAGACCGACCTTGCGCTGCTCAGCGTGGCGCTGCAGGCGTTCCCGGACTGGTTCGTCGGCTTCATCGGCGCCGCGGGCATGCTGTGCGCGCTGGTGCCGGGCTCGATGCTGCTGATCGTGTCCGCCACGACGGTCGCGCGCAACATCTACAAGGGGCTGAACCCGAACGTCTCCGACGCGACCGTGCGGACGCTCACCAAGTCGCTCGTGCCGGTGATCGCGCTGGCCGCGGTCGCGTTCGTGTTCGCCGGCGGGCAGACGATCGTGACGCTGCTGCTGCTGGGCTACGCCCTGGTCACGCAGCTGTTCCCGGCGCTGCTCGCATCGCTGATCAAGCCGGGGCTCGTGACCAAGGCCGGCGCGATGGCCGGCATCGTGGCCGGTGTCGCGGTGGTGGCGGCGATGTCGTTCTCCGGCGCCACGCCGGGCTCGTCGACGACGGTGGACTCGCTGATCGGCGGGCTGCCGGGCTTCCTCGCCCAGCTGAACCTCGGCGTGCTCGCCCTGGTCATCAACGTCGTGGTCACCGGCGCGGTGAGCGTCGTCACGAGCTCGCGCGAGCCGGCTCGCAGCCGCCTGAGCGCCGCGCGGGGGTAGATTGGTTCCCATGTGCCGGAACATCCGCCCCCTCCACAACTTCGAGCCGCCCGCGACCCACGAGGAGGTCCGGGCCGCCTCGCTCCAATACGTACGCAAGATCAGCGGCTTCACGAAGCCCTCCCAGGTCAACCAGGAGGCCTTCGAGCGCGCCGTCGAGGCCGTCGCCGAGGTGTCGATGCAGCTGCTCGGCGAGCTGCAGACCGCCGCGCCGCCCAAGGACCGCGAGGTCGAGGCGGCGAAGGCCCGCGCGCGGTCCGCGCAGCGCTACGCCGCCTAGATGCGCGTCGTCGTCATCCCCGAGCACGGGGATTGCGACGTCCTCCGCGTCGAGGAGCGGCCTGACCCGCCGCTCCAGCGCGGCCACGTGCGGATCGAGGTGCGCGCCGCGGGCGTGAACTTCGCGGACACGATGGCGCGCATGGGCGTCTACCCGGACGCGCCGCCGCTGCCGGCGGTGGTCGGCTACGAGGTCGCGGGAGAGGTCGCCGAGGTGGGCGAGGGCGTGACGGCCTTCGGCCCGGGCGACCGCGTGATGGCGGGGACGCGCTTCGGCGGCTACGCCTCGCAGGTCGTGGTGCCCGACGGCGACGTCGTGCCGCTCCCGGACGAGCTGTCCTTCGAGCAGGGGGCTGCGGTCCCCGTCAACTACTCGACCGCGTGGGCCGCCCTCATCGGCTACGGCTCCCTGCGCGAGGGCGAGAAGGTCCTCGTGCACGCGGCCGCCGGCGGGGTCGGGATCGCGGCCACCCAGATCGCCAAGCGCCACGGGGCCGTGGTGCACGGGACCGCCTCGGCCGGCAAGCACGACGCGATCCGCGACCTCGGGGTCGACGTCGCGCACGACTACCGCCAGCGTGGCTGGGAGCGCGGGCTCGAAGGGAGCTTCGACCTCGTGCTCGACGCCGTCGGCGGCGCCTCCTTCAAGCGCTCCTACACGCTGCTGCGCACGGGCGGGCGACTGGTCGCGTTCGGCGCCTCCAGCGTGGCGCAGGGGCAGAAGCGCAGCGTGGTCAAGGCGGCGCCGCAGGCGCTGCGGATGGTGCGCGGCTTCGACCTGATCAAGCAGATGTCGGACTCCAAGGCGGTGATCGGGCTCAACATGCTGCGCCTGTGGCAGGACCGCGGGACGCTCAAGCCCTGGATCGACCCGCTCCAGGACCTGCTCGCCGACGGCACGATCCGGCCGGTCGTCTCCGACGCCGTGCCGTTCGACCGCGCGCCCGAGGCGCATCGGATCCTGGCCGAGCGGCGCAACGTCGGCAAGGTCGTGCTTGTGCCGTGACAGGTGGGTAGTCCCCTCCTGTAAGCGGAAAAGGAGGCACCCATGCCCGGTGAGAAGACCCCAGGACCCAGCGTCAAGGATCCCGAGCAGTACGAGGCGCTGCGCGACCAGGGCGCCAGCAAGGAGAAGGCGGCGCGGATCGCCAACACCGACCGCTCGTCGGCCGGCAAGAAGGGCGGCCAGGCCGGCTCCTACGACGACTGGTCGAAGGACGACCTGGAGAAGCGCGCCGCCGAGATCGGCATCGAGGGCCGCTCGGACATGAACAAGGACGAGCTGATCGACGCGCTGCGCAACCACTAGGCGTGTTCGACCACGTGGGAATCAGGGTCGCGGACCGGGCGGCCTCGAAGCGCTTCTACGAGACCGTGCTCGCGCCGCTCGGGATCGAAGATCGACACACGACGAGGACTGGCTGGTGGAGTGGGACGACTACGCGCTCTCGCCGCCCGACGACGAGCATCCGCCGACGCGCGGGCTGCACGTCGGCTTCGTCGCGCCGTCGCGTGACCACGTGGACGCCTTCTGGCGGGCGGGCACCGAGGCCGGGTTCCCGGACGACGGCGAGCCCGGCCCGCGTCCGCAGTATCGCGACGACTACTACGGCGCGTTCCTGCGCGATCCGGACGGCAACAGCGTGGAGGCGGTCCACCACGGCGACGTGCGCGGGCCGGGGCACATCGACCACCTGTGGATCCGCGTGGCGGACATCGGCGCGGCCGCGCAGTTCTACCGGGCGATCTCGCCGTTCGCCGGCTTCGAGGCCGTCGACTCGAAGGAGGGGTTCGCGCACTTCCGCGGCAACGGCGGGTCGTTCTCCCTGGTGGCCGACGGCGGGCCGGTGACCGAGCACCTGCACGTCGCGTTCCCGGCGGAGGACAACGCCACCGTCGACGCCTTCCACGCGGCGGCTATGCGCGCCGGCTACCGCGACAACGGCGGCCCCGGCGAGCGGCCCGAGTACCACGAGGGCTACTACGGGGCGTTCGTGCTCGATCCCGACGGCAACAACATCGAGGTCGTGTGCCACAACAGGTGACCAGGGCGCTCGCCGTCGTCGACATGCTCAACACGTACGACCACGCGGACGCGGACGCGCTGGCGGAGTCGGTGCGGGAGGTCCTTCCCAACATCGAGGAGCTGATCCGGCGGGGCCGGGCCAACGGCGACACGATGGTGTTCTACGCCAACGACAACCACGAGCAGTGGGAGCTCTCCCGCGAGCAGCTCGTCGAGAAGGCGCTGGCGGGCAAGCACCCCGAGCTGATCGAGCCGATCGCCCCGCACGGCGACGAGCCGTTCATCATGAAGGGCCGCCACTCGATCTTCTACCAGTCCTCCGTGGACCACCTGATCCAGGTGTCGGGCGTCAGGCAGCTGATCCTGTGCGGGCAGGTCACCGAGCAGTGCATCCAGTACTCCGCCCTGGACGCGTACATGCGCGGATTCGAGGTCGTCGTCCCGCGCGACGCGGTCGCGCACATCAACCCGGAGTGGGCGGAGTCGGTGTGCGGGATGATGGAGAAGAACATGCACGCCGACCTGACGCCGGTGTCCGAGGGCGTGCTGGCCTAGCTCTGTATACAACGGCGACGACGGGTATGGTTGGCCGCGCCGCCGATGACGACCGACGAGGGAACCTCACAGTCGACGCGGGCGCTCCTGCGCCTGCGCCAGATGCTGTTCGAGGGCGAGTTCGCCCCCGGCGTGCGGATGGCCGAGCTGCCGCTCGTGGAGCGCCTGGGGGTGTCGCGGACGCCGCTGCGCCTCGCGCTCTCGACGCTCGCCCACGAGGGGCTGCTCGAGCTCCTGCCCAGCGGCGGCTACACGGTGCGCACGTTCACGCGCGAGGACGTGGACACGGCGATCGAGCTGCGCGGCGTGCTGGAGGGCACGGCGGCGCGGTTCGCGGCCGGGCGCGCGGGCGACGCGGCCGAGGCGCTGGCCGAGATGCACGAGCTCAACGCGGACCTCGACGCGGTGGTGCACGACCAGTCCTACGAGTCGTTCGTCCGCTACGTGGACCTCAACGAGCGCTTCCACGCGGTGCTGCTCGAGGCGGCCGCCTCGCCGGTGCTGTCCCGGGCGATCGCGCAGGTGGTGGCGCTGCCGTTCGCCTCGCCGAGCGCGTTCGTGCTGGCCGAGGCCGAGCTGCCCGAATCGCGCGAGATCCTCGTCGTGGCGCACTACCACCACCGCGAGCTGGTGCGCGCGATCGAGCGCGGCGACGGCGGGCGGGCCGAGACGCTGGCCCGCGAGCACGCGAGGCTGGCCCGCCGCAACCTGGAGATCGTGCTGGCCAACCGCGAGGTCCTGCGCGCCATTCCGGGCCACACCCTGCTGCAACTTCCGTAATCGGCTCTAGAGTGTTGTATACAGCGACCTCTGGAGGAGAGATGTCCGCGACCGCCAACGGCGAGCCGACCCGTGCCGCCGAGACGTTCACCCTGCCCGACTTCCCGCGCAACGCGTGGTACGCCGCGGCCTACGACGTCGAGCTCAAGCACGAGCTGCTCCCACGCACGATCTGCGGCAACCAGATCGTCATGTACCGCCGGACCGACGGCACGCCGGTGGCGCTGGAGAACGCCTGCTGGCACCGGCTGCTGCCGCTGTCGGAGGGCTCGCTGGAGGGCGACGAGGTCGTCTGCGGCTACCACGGGCTGATGTACAACGGCGAGGGCCGGTGCGTCTTCATGCCCTCCCAGAAGACGATCAACCCGTCCGCCCGCGTGCGCGCCTATCCGGTGCTCGAGCGCCACCGCTTCGTCTGGGTGTGGACCGGCGACCCCGCGCTCGCCGACCCGGACAAGGTCCCCGACCTGCACTGGAACGACGACCCGGAGTGGGCGGGCGACGGCAAGCTCATCCACGCCGAGTGCAACTACAAGCTCGTGGTCGACAACCTCATGGACCTCACGCACGAGACGTTCGTGCACGGGTCGAGCATCGGCCAGCGCTCGATCGCCGAGGTCCCGTTCCAGGTCACGCACGGCCCGGACACCGCCACCGTCACGCGCTGGATGGTCGACGTCGAGCCCCCGCCGTTCTGGAAGATGCAGCTCGAGTGGAAGACGGGCGAGCCGGCGGGCAACGTCGACCGCTGGCAGATCATCCACTTCCAGGCGCCCTCGACGGTGGCGATCGACGTCGGCGTCGCCCCGACCGGCACGGGCGCGCCGGAGGGCGACCGCTCTCGGGGCGTCAACGGCTACGTGCTCAACACGATGACGCCGGAGACCGACCGCACCTGCCACTACTTCTGGGCGTTCTGCCGCAACTACAGCCTCGACGAGCAGCGCATCACCCACATCATCCGCGAGGGCGTCACCGGCGTGTTCGGCGAGGACGAGGTGATCTTCGCCGCCCAGCAGAGGGCGATCGAGGCCCATCCGGACAAGGAGTTCTACAACCTCAACATCGACTCCGGGGCGATGTGGGCGCGGCGCCTGATCGACACGATGCTCGCCGAGGAGTCCGACGACCGCCGCTACCGGGAGTCGGCCGCCGTGGCCGCCGAGGAGACCGCCGGCGGCCCGACGACCACGAGCGTGGAGGCGACCGAGGCCGACGCCGAGCGGCTGGGGGTGTGAGCTCGTGAAGGGCCACTTCGGCCCGGCGCGCGTGCGGTCGGTGACGCCGCTCGCCGAGGATGTGCGGCTGATCGAGATCGAGCCCGAGGGCGGCGCCGAGCCGTACCCGACGGGCAGCCACCTGGACCTGTCGGTGACGCTCGACGGGCTGCCCGACACCCGCTCCTACTCCCTGGTGGGCGAGCGCCCGCGCGGCGGCGCGTACCGGATCGCCGTCAAGCGGCTGCCGGACTCGCGCGGCGGCTCGGAGTTCATGCACACGCTGGAGGCCGGTGCCGAGCTCGAGGTCTCGGCGCCGCGCAGCCATTTCGAGCTCCAGCACGGCCGGCCCGAGTACCTGCTGATCGCCGGCGGGATCGGCATCACGCCGATCGTCGGCATGGCGGAGGCGCTGGTCCGGGCGGGATCCGACTTCCGCCTGCTCTACGCCGCCCGCAGCGAGGGCGCGCTCGTGCTGCGCGACGAGCTGCGCGAGCTGTGCGGCGACCGGCTGGAGACGTTCGCCGGCGAGCGCGTCGACCTCGGGGCGGCGATCGACGGCCTGCACCCGGACGGCGAGCTGTACGTCTGCGGTCCGCCCGCGCTGCGCGAGGCGACCCGCGCCGCCTGGCGCGAGCGCGAGCGCCGCCCCGACCGGCTGCGGTTCGAGACGTTCGCCACCGCGGGCCGCTTCCCGACCGAGGCGTTCCGCGTGCGCGTGCGCGACCACGGCGACCGCGAGGTCGAGGTCCCGCGCAACCGCACGATGCTGGCCGCGCTCGAGGACGCCGGCGTCGAGGTGATGTCCGACTGCCTGCGCGGCGAGTGCGGGCTCTGCGCCGTCACGGTGGTCGCCGCCGGCGGCGAGCTCGACCACCGCGACGTCTTCCTCTCCGAGGCCGAGCAGGAGGAGGGCGGCGCGCTGTGCGCCTGCGTCTCCCGCGTCGCCGGCGGGACCGTGTCGATCGACACCGGCTACCGCGTGGAGGTCACTCCCGGCGGAGGATGAGCGACAGCCCGCCGCCGACGGCGAGCGTGATCAGCACGCCCATCGGGACGTACCACGGGAAGGCCAGCGTCTCGCCGTCGATCTTCACCTCGAGCACCACGTAGGCCATCACCGCGACGGTGACGATGAACGCGATCGCCGCCTCCGGCTCCCGCGCGCGCTTGACCAGCAGGCCCAGCAGGAACGAGCCGAGCAGCGCGCCGTACGTGTAGCCGGTGATCGAGAGGCCGATCACGACGACCTGGTTCTCCGTGTCGTCGAACATCGACGCGAAGACGACGAAGCCGACCGCCCACACGACGGTCGACACGCGCGCGATCCGCAGCATCGCCTCCTCGCTCACCGGCCGCCGCCAGAACGTCTTCACGAGGTCGATCACCGTCGAGTTCGACAGCGAGTTGATCGCCGCCGACAGCGAGCCCATCGTGGCGGCCAGGATGCCGGCGATCAGCAGGCCGGAGACGCCCTGCGGGCAGCTCGTCGAGGATGAACGTCGGGAACAGCTGGTCGGAGGTCTGCAGCCCGAGCTGCTCGACGGTCTTCTGGTCGGAGTAGACCCACAGCAGCGCGCCGACGAGCGAGAACAGCAGGAACTGCACGAGCACGCCGAGGCCGCTGCCGATCATCGCCTTCTGGCCGTCGCGCAGGTTGCGGCAGGCGAGCACGCGCTGCACGATCAGCTGGTCCGAGCCGTGCGAGGCCATCGCGAAGATCGCGCCGCCGACGATCGCCGTCACGGCCGCGTAGGGGTTCGTGAGGATCGAGGAGTGGAAGTCGAACAGCAGCAGGCGGCCTCCCTCCTCGGCGGTGGCGAGGCCGTCGAGCCCGGTGCGCGCGAGCAGGATGATCACGCAGAGCAGCGCGCCGCCCGCGTACAGGCTCATCTGGATCACGTCGGTCCAGATCACGGCCTTGATGCCGCCGACGTACGTGTAGACGAGCGTGATCGCCGTCAGCACGGCGATGATCGTGAAGTAGCTGACGTCGACGCCCAGCTCGCCGAGCAGCAGCTTGATCGGGATCGCGGAGGCGAACAGCCGCACGCCCTCGGCCAGCAGCCGCGTGATCAGGAACGCCAGCGAGGCGAGCCCGTGCACGTTGGGCCCGAAGCGCTCGCCGAGGTACTCGTAGGCGCTCACGAACCCGCCGCGGAAGTAGAGCGGGAGCAGGATGAAGGAGACGAGGATGCGCCCCAGGACGTAGCCGATCGCCAGCTCCACGAACGAGAGGCCGGTCAGGTACGCCACGCCGGGCACGCTGATCACCGTCAGCGTCGAGGTCTCGGTGGCGATGATCGAGAACGCGACCGCCCACCACGGCAGGTTGCGCTCGCCGACGAAGTAGTCGGTCGCGGACTTCTGCCGGCCGCTGACCCGCAGGCCGATCCCCGCGACGATCGCGAGGTACAGCACGATGACGATGAGGTCGAGCGTCTCCACTGGCCTCCCTTTCAGCTCTGGGTCACGCGCAGCGCCGACGGCCAGCCGCGGGGCTCGGGCAGGCGCAGCGGCGCGTCGCCGGGGCTGATGCGCCCGAGCACGCGGGGCGTGGCGGCGCCGGTCAGCCCCGCGGGAACGCCGGGGACGCCGTGCCAGGTCAGGAAGCCGATCAGCGCCATCAGGTACGCCTCCTTGGCGGAGGGGTCCAGCCCGCGGTCGGCCGTGGTGCCGACCCGCGCCGGGGCGAGGCGGCGCTCGAGCGCCGCCATCAGGGCCGGGTTGCGCACGCCGCCGCCGGAGGCGAGCACCTCCGTCGACGCCGTAGGGCGCGAGCGCGTCCGGCGACCGTGACGGCGGTCAGCTCGGTGAGCGTGGCGAGCAGGTCGGGGCCGGGCTCGAGGCCGTCGAGGTAGCCGGCGTGGAAGCGCTCGCGGCCGGTCGACTTCGGCGCCGGCTGCGCGTAGTACGGGTCGGCGAGCAGCCGCTCGAGCAGCTCGGCGTCGACGGTCCCGGCGCGGGCGAGCGCGCCGTCGCGGTCGTGGTCGAGCTCGCCGCCCGTGGCGGCCGCCGCCGCGAGGTCGAGCAGGCAGTTGGCCGGGCCGGTGTCGAAGCAGGCCGCGACGCCGCCGCGCTCGACGACCGTGACGTTGGCGATGCCGCCGAGGTTGAGCGCCGCGCCGCTCGCACAGCCACAGCGAGTCCAGCGTGCCGGCCAGCGGCGCGCCCTGCCCGCCCGCCGCGACGTCGCGCGCCCGCAGGTCGGACACCACCGGCAGCCCGGTCGCCTCGACGATCCAGGCGGGCTGGCCGATCTGCAGCGTCCCGAGCGCGCGCCCGTCCTCGATCCAGTGGAAGACCGTCTGCCCGTGGCTGGCGATCAGCTCGGCATCGGTGCCCGCCACGGCCTCGGCGGCGGCCTGCCCGACCAGCGTGTCGAGCTGCGCGAGCTCGTCGACGGTGGTGCTCGCGGGTGGGAGCACCGCCCGCAGCCGGCGGCGCAGGTCGTCCGGCCACGGCCGCTCGCTCGTGATGCAGCGGCGTCAGCACGACGGCGTCGCCGTCCCACGCGAAGTCGCCGACCGCGACGTCGAGGCCGTCCATCGACGTGCCCGAGATGAGCCCGGCGACCTTCACCGGGCGATCGCGCCCCGCACGTGCCCGCCCGCCTCGTCGAGCCGCCGCCGGGCCTCGGCGGCATCGACGCCCGCGAGCAGCGCGACGATCGCGGTCTTGGCGTGCCCGTCCGGCGTCGGCCAGCGCGTCGGCCGCCGCCGGCTCCCCGGCGCCGGTGGCCTCGGCGACGATCCGCAGCGCGCGGCGGCGGAGCTTCTCGTTGGTCGCGCGCAGGTCGACCATGCGCGGGCCGTACGCCTTGCCGAGCGCGATCATGGCCGACGTCGAGAGCGCGTTCAGCACGATCTTCTGCGTGGTGCCCGCGGTCAGCCGCGTCGAACCGGCCAGCACCTCGCCCCCGGTGTCGATCTCCACCGCGAGGTCGGCCACGCGCGAGATCTCGCCGCCGGGCGCGTTGGTCACCGCCACGGCCAGCGCGCCGGCCTCGCGCGCGGCGCGCAGCGCGCCGAGCACGTACGGCGTGCGCCCGGAGGCGCTGATGCCGACGACGGCATCGGCGGGCGTCAGCCCCGCCGCCAGCAGATCGGCGCCGCCGGCCGCCTCGTCGTCCTCGGCGCCCTCCACCGCGGAGTCGAGCGCCGGCCGCCCGCCGGCGATCACGGCCACGACCATGTCCGGGTCGGTGCCGAACGTGGGCACGCACTCGGCGGCGTCGAGCACGGCGAGGCGCCCCGGCGTCCCCGCGCCGGAGTAGCGCAGCCGGCCTCCGGCGCGCATCCGGGCGGCGATCGCCTCGGCGGCGCCCGACGAGCGCGGGGAGCGCCCGCCGCAGCGCCTCGTGCGCCGCGGCCTCGGCGTCGAGGAGCAGCGCGACGACCTCGGTGGGCGAGCGCGCGTCGAGGTCGTCGAGCCCAGGGCGGACCGCCTCGGTCGGCAGCGAGTCGAGCGGGTGCCCGGCCGCCGCCGGGTGCGCGTGGGAGACGTGGGCGTCGTAGAGGCCGCCGCGGGCGATCGCCATCGCGCCGTCGAGCGGCGACCCCGCCGCCGGGCGCGACTGGAGCGCGGCGCGCAGCGGCCCGCTCACGATCTCGCCGAGCTCGAGCAGCCCGCCGGTGATCGCGATCGTCGCGCCCTCGAAGGTGACGGCCAGCGCGGTGGTGGCGAGCTCCTCTGTCGCCTCGACGAGGATCGCGGCCGCCGCCGCGTCGCCCTGCTCCGCGGCGGCCGCCACGTCGGGAGCGAAGCTCGCCGCCAGCGCGGCGTCGATGCGGCCCGGGAGCCCGCCCAGGTCGCCGAACCGCTCCCGCGCGGCGGGCAGCAGCGTCGACGCCGGCCCGCGCCCGTCGCGCTCGCGCAGCGCCGCGCGCAGGCCGGCGAGCCCGATCCACGCGCCGCCGCCCTCGTCGCCGAGCCACGGCCCGCGCCCGTCGGCCATCGTCAGCCGTCCGGACGCGTCGATCGCGATCGCCACCGCGCCCGTGCCGGCCACGAGCACCACGCCCGGCTCGCCGAGCGCGCCCGCGTGCGCGAGCACCGCGTCGCTGGTCACCGCCGCCGGCACGCCGAAGGCGGAGGCGAGCCGCGCGGCCAGCTCGCGCGCGGCGTCGGGGGCGGTCAGCGCTCCGGCCGCGCCCGCCACGACCTGCGTGACCCCGTGACGGTCCAGTCCGGCGGCGGCCGCGCGCGTCGCCGCCAGCGCAGCCTCGAGCCCCCCGGGCGCGGCGAGGCCGGGGGCCCCGGCGGCCTCCCCGCGGGCGAGCACGCCCTCGCCGCCGTCTCCGAAGACGGCGGCGCGGCAGCTCGTCTTGCCGATGTCGACGGCGAGCACGCTCATGCGCAGGAGGACGCGACCTCCCGCGGCGGCGCCCCGCGCGGCAGGCTACTTCACGGACGCCACGAAACCGCGCACGTCGCCGGCGGGCTCCGTGTAGGCGTCGCCCAGCGCGGACTCCATCGCGGTCATGAAGTCCTCCGCCCAGTCCGGGAACTCGTAGTCGATCGCGCGCAGGAACTCGAGCGTCGCGGCCAGCCGGATGTCGGCGATCGAGGGCTCGTCGCCGCCGATGAACGTGCTGCCGCCGAGGAAGAACGCGCGGTAGACGTCGAGCGGCTCGGCGAGCGCCTCGATGGCGTCGCGCTGGGCCTGCTCCTTGAGCGCCGGGTCGGCCTCCGAGGTGGCGACCTCGCCCGGGTACTGCGGGAACCCGAGGGTCGGGTAGGTGGCGCGCGCCAGCAGCGGATACAGCGTCCCGATCAGGTAGAACATCGCGCTGTCGACCATCGCGCGGCGGCCCGGGTCGGAGGGGTAGAACTGCTCGAGGCCGTGCTTGTTGCAGAGGTACTGCATGATCGCGCAGCTCTCCCACAGCGATCCGCGCGGGAGGCCGTCCTCCTCGAGCATCGGCGTCAGGTGCGCGGGGTCCTTGGCGAGGAAGTCGGGCTCGCGCGTCTTGCCCCACACGTCGATCTCCTCGAACTCCAGCCCGGCGGCGCGCACGAAGATGCGCGCGGTCAGGTTGTTCACGCTCGGCGCGAGGATGTTGAGCGTGTTGGCGGCCATCGGGTCTCCTCTCCTCAGCGGCTGTACGGGTCCTTGGGCGAGCGGTCGGCGGACAACGACTCCCGCCTGCGCTCGCTGAGCTGCTCGATCGCGTCGGCCAGGTGCACGCGATCGATGTGGTGGTCGCCGCGCTCGACGCGCAGCTTGTGGGCCTCGAGCAGCACCTCGCCGTGGGTCCAGCCATGCGGCGGCTCGAAGCGGTACGACGCGAGCTCGATCAGCAGGCCGAGCGGGTCCTCGAAGTAGATCGAGTCCATGAACCCGCGGTCCTTGACGCCGCTGTGGCGGATCCCGCGCTCGTCGAGGCGCTCCACGGCCTGGGCGAACGTGGCCTGGGAGACCGCGAAGGCGACGTGGTGGACGGCGCCGATGTCGGTCGACGTGCGCGCCGGGTCGGGCTTGCGGCCCTCGTCGGTGAAGATCGTGATCAGCCGCCCGTCGCCCGGGTCGAAGTACAGATGGCTCTCGGACTCGCGGTCGAGGTTGGGCTGCTCGAACACGAACGGCATCCCGAGCACGCCCTCCCAGAAGTCGATCGAGGTCTGGCGGTCGGCCCCGACGATCGTGATGTGGTGGACGCCCTGGGTCTGGAGTTTGCGCATCGCCTTCGGGACTCTCCCACGTCCGAGGCTTGCGTGCGCAATCAGTTCACGGCGATCTCGGCGTGCAGGTGCGTGCCCCGCCCCGGCGGGCTGCAGACGGACAGGGTGCCGTGCAGCGCGCTCACCCGGTCGGCCAGGCCGCGCAGCCCGGAGCCGGCCGCCGCGTCCGCGCCGCCGATGCCGTCGTCGCGCACGTCGAGCGACAGGTGGCCGTCCTCGAGATGGACCCCCACCTCGGCGTACGTGGCCCGCGCGTACTTGGCGACGTTGGTCAGCGCCTCGGCGACCACGAAGTAGGCGGTCGTCTCGACGGGCATGGGCAGGCGGTCGTCGAGGTCGGTGTCGAGCTCGACCGGGACCGGCGAGCGCACCGCGAGCGTCTCGAGCGCGGCGACGAGGCCGCGGTCGCTGAGCACCGACGGGTGGATGCCGGCCGCGAGGTTGCGCAGCTCGTGCACCGCGGTCTGGGCGTGGTCGAGCGCGTCGTCGACGAGCGCCCGCGCCCGGCCCGGCTCGCGCTCCCAGCGCTTCTGGGCGAGCTGCAGGCTGATCACCACGCTCACCAGCTCCTGCTGCGCGCCGTCGTGCAGGTCGCGGCCGAGCCGGCGGCGCTCCTCGTAGCCGGCCTGCAGGATCCGCGTCCGCGAGGCCGCCAGCTGCTCGCGCGCGTCGGCGCTGGCCAGCGCGTCGGTGATCAGCTGCGCGAACCCGGTCAGCCGCTCCTCGGCGTCGGGCGGCAGCCCGCCCGGGTGGCCCGAGGCGGCGATCATCGCGCCCCACAGCCTCCCGGCGACCACGATCGGCGCGCCGACCGCGGACCGGATGCCGACGCCGCGCAGGCGGCCGGCGAGCTCGTCGTCGAGGTTCGTGTAGTCGTCGATCCGCACGGGGCGGCCGGTGCGCAGGATCAACGGGGCGACGGTGTCCCCGTTCATCGGGACGTCCTCGGCGACGGGGAACACGGGCGCGCCCTCCTCCGCCCACGCGCCGACGATCGTCGCCACGCCCGAGTCCTCGAAGCGCACGAGGTTGGTGGTCGTGACGCCGAGGATGCACCCGACCTCCTCGCACACGCTCCGGAAGATCCGCGCGGGCTCGGCGTCGCGCGCCACCAGCATCGCGACGCGCCGGAGCGCGGCCTGCTCGCGCGCCAGCGCGCTCAGCCGGACGAGCGGGTCGAGGTCGGTCGTCATCGCGCCCGCAGGAACGCGAGCACCGCCAGCACGCGCCCGTGGCGGCCGGTCGAGCGGTCGATGCCGAGCTTGTCGAAGATCGCGGTGACGTGCTTCTCGACGGCGCTCATCGTCACGACCAGCCGGTCGGCGATGGCGCGGTTGGACCGGCCCTGCGCCATCAGCTCGAGCACCTCGCGCTCGCGCGGGGAGAGCACGGCGAGCGGGTCGCGGCGGCGACGGCGCCCGAGGATCCGCACGACCACCTCGGGGTCGAGCACGGAGCCGCCCTCGCCGACGCGGCGCACGGCGTCCGCGAACGCGTCCAGGTCGCCGACGCGCTCCTTGAGCAGGTAGCCGACGCCCTCGGCGCTGCCGCCGATCAGGTCCGACGCGTAGCGCTCGTCGACGTGCTGGGAGAGCAGCAGCACGCCGGTGCCGGGCTGGTCCTCGCGGATGTTCATGGCCGCCTGGAAGCCGTCGTCGGTGTTGGTGGGCGGCATCTGGATGTCGACGACCGCCACGTCGGGCCGGTGCGCGCCGACCTTGCGGCGCAGGTCGACCGCGTCGGCGGCCTGGCCGACCACGTCGAAGCCCGCCTCTTCGAGCAGGCGGACGATGCCCTCACGCAGAAGGGCCTGATCCTCGCCGACGACGACCCGCATCGGGGCCTCCTTCATCTCCTCTCCCACAGGCTCCCCATCGCCATCTCGGCGAGCGTCGCCTTCGGGACGAACCGCACCGCGCCCGCCCCGCGCAGCAGCGAGCCGATGTCCTCGTCCTCGTCCATGGAGGTCAGCACCACGCTCGGGCGCGGGCACTCGAGCGCGAGCGCCGCCGCCACGGCGAAGCCGTCCATGTCTGGGAGGTGCACGTCGAGCAGCACGCCGTCGGGCCGTAGCCCGCGCGCCGCCTGCAGTGCTGACGCTCCGTCTCCCGCCTCGCCGACCACCGCGTACCCCCCGTCTTCCAGCAGCGTCCTGGCGAGTTCTCGGAACTGTGGGTGATCATCCACGATGAGCACCGTCCTCACCATGCGAGGAATGCTGGCACGCGTGCGCTCTCCGCACAGTGCGGCTACCCGCAGTCAGCGCTCGGGGCGGAACATGACCAGCAGGAGCCTGAGGACGAGGATCAGGCTCAGCACCAGCAGGTTGTAGCCCAGCACGTCGAAGAGGCTGGTCGACGCCGAGATCTCCGGCCCGCCCGCGGTGCCCAGCATGAGCACGCCCATCAGGCCGAGCGCCGCGCCGAGGAACGTGAGCATCGCCTGGTGCGCCAGCGTCGTCACGATGCGGCGGTCGCGCCGGTCGGCGAGCAGCCGGACGTTGACGGTGAGGCGGCCGTCGTCGACCGCGCCGGCGATGCGCTCGACGCGGTGCGGCAGCCGGCGCAGCGCGGGGAGCAGGCCGGCCAGCTCGTCGGCCGCCGTCTCGCGCAGGGCGCCCGGGCCCGTGTGCGCGTGGGCGAAGCGGCGAGACTCCTCGACCACGTCGAACGCGGGAGCGAGCAGCGCGAGGCTGCCCTCGAGCGCGACCAGCGCGCGGAACGCGCCGGCCACGTCGCCGGGGACGGCGAGCCCGAAGCCGGCCACCACGTCCACCAGCTCGGCGAACATCGCCGGCGACGGCGCGCCCGGACCGAGATGGCGTGCGGCGAACCGGCCGATCGCCCGGTCGAACGCCGCGTCGTCGAGCTCGTCCGGCCGCTGCGCGATCTCCAGCAGCGCGGCGCGGATCCCGCTGGGATCGGCCCGCTCGACGGCCATCAGGAGGTCGCCGAGCGCGACGCGGAGCCCGGCGTCGAGCCTGCCCACCGAGCCGAAGTCGAGCAGCGCGATCCCGCCGTCGCGCAGGACCATGACGTTGCCCGGGTGCGGGTCGGCGTGGAAGAGCCCGTCGCGCGTGATCTGCGTCAGCAGCTCGTCGAGCAGCGCTCGCGCGAGCGCCGGCCGGTCGGCGCCGACCTGATCCAGCCACGCGCCGGCCCGGCCGAGCGGGACGCCGTCGAGGCGCTCGAGCACCAGCACCCGGCGCGTGGAGAGCTCCTCGTGTACGGCCGGATACGCGCAGGCGCTCGGGTGCGGCGAGCGAGGCGACCGTGCGCAGGTTGCGCGCCTCGACGCGGAAGTCGAGCTCCTCGCGCATCGCTGTCGCGAACCCGTCGGCGAGGGCGACCAGGTCCAGACCGCGGCGCTCGCGCGTCTCGATCGTGGACATCGCGGTCGTGCCGTGCGCCATGCGCCGCTCGAGCATGCGGGCGAGGCGGCCCACGATGTCGAGATCGCGCTGCACCTCGGGCTCGATGCCCGGCCGCTGCACCTTCACGACGACCTCGACGCCGGTGTGCAGCCGGGCCGCGTGCACCTGCGCGACCGACGCCGAGCCCAGCGGCTCCGGCGAGATGGCGGCGAACACGGTCTCCGGCGGCGCGCCGAGTTGCTCGGTCAGCACGCGCTCGACGTCGGCCCACGGCGCGGGCGGCACCTCGTCCTGCAGCCGCGCGAGCTCGTCCGCGACCTCGGCGGGCAGCAGGTCGCGGCGGGTGGAGAGCAGCTGGCCGAGCTTGACGAACGTCACGCCGCCCGCCTCGAGCGCCTCGCGCAGCTGCCGTGCGAGCCGCGCCCGGCTCTCGGCATCGGGCGCCCGGAGGCGGCCGCGCAGGACCGGGCCGAGCCCGTGCCGGATCGCGATGGCGCAGATCTGCCAGTAGCGGCGCGAGCGGCCCAGGCGCCGCCGCAGGTCGCGCAGGGGCCGCCGGCGCGTGCCGCTCGGCATGACCGCCTCCGCCACCGCCAGGACCAGCATCGCCACCAGCACGGCGACGCCGGCCATGGCCGTCGTGAACGCCAGCGCGTCGGCCGGGCGCTCGATCGCCGTGCCGGCGATCGCGGCGGTCACGTAGCCGATCGCCGCCGCCGCGCCCGTGCGGACGACTCCGACCCGCAGGCCGAGCAGCCGACGGGCGCCTCCCGCGAGGGCCGCGAGCACGATGATCCCGAGCGCCAGGCCCGTCAGCGCTTGCAGGATCCCCATGGTCCTCGATGGTCGCAGCGGGCGGGAGGTCCGACGGTGTGGCTGGCTGCAGTTCGCTCGTCGGGCCTGCCCGCTCGTGAGCAGGGCTTGCGCGGCGTAGCTTCAGTGGCATGGCGACCGACACCGTCACCCCGACCTGGACCGTGGCGGTCGTCTCCGTCGACGGCTTCGAGGTGCGCGCGCTGCTGCGCGAGTACATGGAAGAGGTCGTGTCCCGATACCGGGGCCGCCCTGCCACCGATCACGACGTACGGCTTGCGCTGGACGAGTTCCCCGACGACGACCTCCGCCACCCCACGGGCCGCTTCCTGCTCGCCCGGATGAACGGCGAGGCGGCCGGCTGCATCGCCCTGCGCCTCGGCGAGCCCGGGGTCGCCTACGTGGTGCGCATGTTCGTGCGCCCGGCGTTCCGCCGCCACGGCGGCGGAGCCGCACTGCTCGAGGCGGCGGAGGCCCACGCGCGGCACCTCGGCGTCCACACGCTCCGGCTCGAGGCGGGCTGGGACGCCCTCTACACCGACCACTTCTACGAGAGGAAGCTGTGACGCGCCTGCTCGTCACGGGCGGGACCGGGGTGCTCGGGCTGGCGCTCCGCCCTCGGGCCGAGGCCGCGGGCTACGAGGTGATCGCGCCCCGGCATGCCGAGCTCGACCTGTTCGACCCGGCCGCGGTCGCGGATGCCGTCGCCGGCGCCGGCGCGGTGCTCCACCTCGCCACCCGGATCCCCGGGCTCGACGTCATGGACGACCCGGAGGCGTGGCGCGAGAACGACCGGCTGCGCGCCGAGGCGTCGCGCATCCTCGTCGACGCGGCACTCGCCACGGGCGCGACCGCCTACGTCCAGCCGACCGTGACCTTCGTCTATCCGCCCCAGGACAGCGTGTCCGAGGACACCCCGCTCAACGGTGTCGCGCCGATCCTGCGCTCCGCGCTGGCCGCCGAGCGGGAGACGGCGCGCTTCGCGGATGCGGGACGGCGCGGCGTCGTCCTCCGCCTCGGGCTCCTCGACGGCCCCGGGACCGGGAACGACGAGCCGATCACGACGTTCGGGGCCTCGCTGCACGTCTCCGACGCGGCGCGGGCCCTCCTCACCGCGCTGGAGCTCCCGAGCGGCACGTACAACGTCTGCCGCGACGGAGAGCGCGTCGCCAACGACCGCTTCGCGGCCGCCGCGGGCTGGCGCCCGGCCTACTGACGCTCGCGGGCGCCCTGGGCCACGAGCGCCTCGAGCAGCTCGCGGCTCGCGGCGAAGGCGCCGACCACGAGCCCGGCGTCGCGGCCGGTGACGTCGGCGCGCTCCCGGGCGGCACGCTCCACGAGCTCGGCGGGGATCTTGTTCACCTGGGAGTAGCCGAACAGGAAGAAGCTGCGCTCGCCGGCGGCCACTTCGACCATCCCCCGCTTGAGCTCGACCTCCGCTCCCGCCAGCTCGACGCGCTCCTGCTGAGTGTCCTCGCGGTCGACGACGCGCAGCTCGCCGTCGCGGATCGTCACGAGCCGCGCCTGCATGCCGAGGATGTTGCGGCGGGAGCGCCGGTACCCGAGCACGCCCGCGAAGGAGGGAGCCTCGCTCATCGACCCGCATGGTGGCATCCCATGCGTTTCGGTCAATCTCGCCCTGGATTAGGCAGTTTGTATCCTGGCTGCCATGACGTACGTCATCGTCGGCAGCTGCATCAAGGACGACTCGTGCATCGAGGTCTGTCCGGTCGACTGCATCCACCCGAAGCCGGGGGATGCGGACTTCGAGACCGCCGAGCAGCTCTACATCGACCCCGCCGTCTGCATCGACTGCGACGCGTGCGTCGAGGCGTGCCCGGTCGACGCGATCTTCCCCGACTTCGACCTCCCCGATAAGTACGAGTACGCGCTCCCGCTCAACGAGGAGTTCTTCACGGAGCAGGGCAGCACCGAGGAGCGCACGGCGGCCTGATGAAGGCGCGCGTGGCGATCGTCGGCGCCGGGCCGGCGGGGGCCTTCGCCGCTGCGGCGCTCAAGCGCCAGCGCGGCGACGTCGAGGTCGACCTGATCGAGCGACTGCCCACCCCGTGGGGGCTGCTGCGCGGCGGCGTGGCGCCCGACCACCAGGAGATCAAGCGGCTCGAGGACACCTTCGACCGCCAGACGCTCCGCCGCGGCTGCCGCTTCCTGGGCAACGTCGAGGTCGGCACCGACATCTCGCACTCCGAGCTGATGGAGCACTACACGGCGGTCGTCTACGCGACCGGCGCGCAGACCGACAAGACGCTCGGCATCCCCGGCGAGGACCTGCCCGGGAGCTGGGCCGCGACCGAGTTCGTCGCCTGGTACAACGGCCACCCGGACTACCGCGACCGCGAGTTCGACCTCTCGGCCAAGCGCGCGGTGGTGATCGGCAACGGCAACGTGGCCGCCGACGTCGTCCGCGTCCTCACGCGCAGCTGCGACGACCTCGGGCAGACCGACATCGCCGACCACGCGCTCGAGGCGCTGCGCTCCAGCGCGATCGAGGAGGTCGTCGTGCTCGGCCGCCGCGGCCCCGCCCAAGCGGCCTTCACGAGCGCCGAGCTGCGCGAGCTCGGCAACCTGCCGGGCGTCGAGCTGCACGTCGGCGACGTCACGCTCGATCCCGAGTCGCGCCGCTGGCTCGACGAGGAGGGCACCTTCACGGCGCGCAAGAACGTCCAGCTCCTGCAGGAGTTCTCCGCCCGCCCGGCGCAGGACGGCGCCGCGCGCCGCATCGACCTGCGCTTCCTGACCTCGCCCGTGGAGATCCGCGGCGACGGCCGCGTCGAGGCGATCGACGTCGGCCGCAACGAGATCGTGCGCGACGACTCGGGGACGCTGCGCGCCAAGGCCGTCGACGCCCCGCCGGAGACGATCGAGTGCGGCCTGGTGCTGCGCTCCGTCGGCTATCGCGCCGTCCCGCTCCCCGACGTGCCGTTCGACGAGCGCTACCACGTGCTCCCGTCCGACCAGGGCCGCGTGCTGACGCCGGACGGCGACCGCATCCCCGGCGTCTACGCCGTCGGCTGGATCAAGCGCGGGCCGACGGGGATCCTCGGCACCAACAAGCGCGACGCCGAGGAGACGATCGGCTGCCTCGTCGAGGACCTCAAGGGCCTCGCCGACGCCGGCCAACCCCAAGGCCGAGGACGCTCGACGCGCTGCTCGCGCAGCGCAAGCCGGACCTCGTCCGCGAGGAGGGCTGGCGCGCGATCGCGTCCGTCGAGCTCGAGCGCGGCCGCGCCTCGCAGCGCCCACGGGTCAAGCTCGCCTCCCGCGACGAGCTGCTCGACGCCGCTACGGCGACCCGGTCATAGCCCACGTCCAGGTTGCTGCGAACTGACCGCTGGTCTCCGTCACGGAGCCTTGGAAGGTGATCCCGTCGGCGGAGACCGGATCCCGCGCGTGTCCCATGGCGGCCAACGCGATGCTGGTGGCGACCGCCTGCCCTTCCCAGTCCTCGGCGCCCTGCGGGCAGTCGTGACAGCGTCACCATCATGATCTGCGATCGGGCAGCTGCCCGAGCAACCCGCCCGAGTAGCCGTACGGCGGACCGTCCGAGTCGGCCCTGGCTGTGGACATCGAGGTCCCCGCTGGCGCCGGCGACGGTCTTGGTGCCGGACTGCCGGCAGGCGGGAAGCCCTCGGTGCCGTCGCGCCCTGACGCGACCACGGTGTATTGGCCCGACTGCAAGGTGAAGTACCCGTTCGAGCCGGGCCCGGGTGAGCCGCGGACGTAGGTGGCGCTGCCGTTCCAGTCGAAGCACCGTGCCGCCGAGTTCTGCGTCCCGCTGAAGGTGCCGGCGATGCGGTTGATCGGCGGGATGCCCTCGGTCGGCTGCCGCCACTCCTTCTGGGCGACGCCCGCCTTGGACACGGCCTTGTAGACGCCGGTGACGAAGATCCCCGGCCCGGCGGCGCCGATGCCGGAGTAGCCGAAGCGTCGCGGGGTTGGACGACGCGCCCGCGGGCGTGATCTGCGCGTTGCCGGCGCCGACCAGCGTCCAGGTCGCCGGGCTCGGCGAGCCGCCCGGCTGCGCCTTCACGGTGCCCGTGAAGCTCCCGGTGTCGCCGACGCGCAGCGTCCGGCCGCCCGACGCCGGGGCGAACTCGATCGTCGCGCAGTTGTTCGCGCCGTTCCAGTGGGTCTCGGTGGCGTCGAACCGCGTGATCGCCTTGGCGATGATGTCGCGGAACTGCTGGTCGGCCTGCGAGCGCATGCCGCTCTCGATCACGCGCTCGGTGGCGGTCAGCTCGGCGCCGCTGAGGTCGGGGCTGGTGATCGTGGCGTTCACCGTGCTCCCGCCGAGCGTGAACGTGCGCTCGGGGTACTCCACGCGCGTGATGCGCTGCACGAGCATCCGGATCGACATCGGTGAGAACCCGCGGCTGCTGCCGCCGAGCGTGAGCGTCCCGACCTCGGTGTTGTGCGGTTCGAAGAAGTCGAGCTTCGCGTCGTCCTGCACGACGCCGCGGAACGTGGTCTCGCCCTCCAGGCGCATGCCCTGCGACCAGGTCTCCCTGCCGCCCTCGAAGACGAACGCCCGGACGCCGATCCGGCGGTTGTCCTTGGCGCGGAGGATGCCGTCCGCCGTCGGGCACGAGGGGAAGTCGTGGGCCTCGCAGCCCGGGAACTCGATCTCGAGGCGGACCCGCCGGTTGCCCGTGTTGCTCTCGAGCCCGAGCTGCAGGCTCGGGTCCGAGCCGGAGGTCATCGTCATGTCCACGCTCTGACCACCGCCCGCGTTGAACGTGCTGGTGAACCTCCCCGATGGCTGCTCTGTACAGCCCGTGCCGGCCTGGCTCGCGGCGGCGCGCGCGTCCATCCGCGCGAGCCCGGCCTTCGCGGCCCTCTCCAGCGCCTGCTCGGCGCGCGGGTGGATCCGCTTGAGCAGCTTCGGCAGCGACTTCGCCTTCCGCCCGCGGCGGTCGCGCACCTTCGAGAGGTTCGCGTCCAGCACGTAGCTCGTGCTCTTCGTGCGCATGTCGACCGCCTTCGGCGCCGGCCACGCCTTCTTCCGCGCCACACAGCGCGTCCTGGTGCGCTTGCCGACCTTCACGCGCTCCTTGACCTTGCCCTTCTTGCACTTCACGGGTTCTTCTTCTTCTTCTTCTTCTTCTTCTGGGCCGTCTCGGCCGAGGAGGCGGGATCGGCGGCCTGGGCAGCGGGAGTCGCAGCCACGGCGAGGCTCAGCAGGAGCGCGAGAAGAAGGCTGGTACGGCGAAAACGGCTCATCCATGGCCTCGTTTCCGATGACGGGCGCTGACCGGCCGACGCTACCGGAATATCCGGGGACGGCCGGCGTCCTTGGCAACCAGAAGGACCGTCATCCATCCCAGGAAGGGGCTTCACCATGCAGCACGTCACGCTCCGCCGCCGCGCCGCGGCGACCCTCGCCGCCGCCGTCCTCACCGCAGTCGCGTTCGCCGGGCCGGCCGCCGCGGCATCCGCTCCCGCCGGCGGGGGCTCGTCGCCCTACATCCCGACGCAGGGGTCGACGGTCGACCCCACCGCGCAGGGAATCATCATGAGCGACGGTCGGATCTGTAACCCCCGCTGGGGCTGCTGAGCCGCCCTCTGCTCCACAGGTGATCGCCGGCGGCCCAGGCCGCGAAGCAGAGGCCGCCGGCGGTGCCCGTGACCGTCATCAGCACGCCGGCGGCCGCGGCGGCCGCGACGCCGTCGCCGCCGAGGATCAGCACCGCGGCCGCGGCCCCGACGCTGGGGCCGACGGGCAGCTGACCGAGCGTCACGACCGCGATCAGCACCGCGATCGCGTCGAAGAACGAGGCGTCGACGCCGACCGCGTGCAGCAGCATCCAGTTGCGGAAGATCTGCGCGAACACCGCGACCAGCACGAACAGGACCACCCGGGTGCCGCCCTTCGCGCTGCGCAGCACCGCCAGCCCGCGCCACACCTCCCGGCCCTTGCGCGCGGCCAGGTGCCGCAGGCCCGCGCTCAGCGTGCCGACCACGGCGAGGCCGACGAGCGGGAGCCACCACGGCAGGCCGAGCGGCACGACGAGGGTGAACGAGGTCGAGCGCCGCCAGCGTCGCCTCCACGGCGAGGATCGGGAACTCGGCCGCGATCAGCGTCGGGACCTGCGGGCTGCTCTGCGGGCAGGTGTGCCGCAGCGCGGCGATGCGCGCCGCGACCCCGAGGTTCCCGTTGATCGTGCTCCCGACCACCTGCATGCTCGACGCGCGGTAGAGGACGCGCCGCTCGACCGTCCCGCCGGCCGCCTCGATCGTCA
Organism: uncultured Solirubrobacteraceae bacterium; assembly: GCA_963723395.1. Taxonomy (GTDB): domain Bacteria; phylum Actinomycetota; class Thermoleophilia; order Solirubrobacterales; family Solirubrobacteraceae; genus DATFQI01. Next base: position 620,108 of record CAVRQL010000025.1, read on the forward strand.
GGTGCCACGCCTCGCTGCGCGAGACCAGCGCCACGATCTGGAGCAGCGCGGTCGCCCCGAGCACCCACAGCGGCGCGCGGGCCAGCGCTTCCAGGAAGTCGTCCTTCTGGCCGGCGAGCAGGACGACCAGGATCGCCGCCGTGAGGAGCGACCCGGCGACCGTGATCAGCGTCCGGTGACGGCGTGCGAAGCGGCGCGCCCCGCCGACCAGCCCGGTCGGCCGGTCAGCTGGAAGCGAGCGGCGGGCCGGTACGACCGGTTCGCCAGTCGCGATGGTCACCTGTCCTGCACGCTACTCCATGCAGGAAGCGCCGCAGTCCGGTCGCCCGGCGGGAACGCCACCAGCGATGGCGGCTGCGCTGGTCTAGATTCGACGCTGCGTGGACGCGACGACCCCTTCGCCCCCGCCGGACCCCCAGGCGCTGCTGAGGAGCTCCGCCTACGTCAAGCTGCTCGTGCTCGCGGCCATCATCGGCGTGCCGGTCTCCGCCGTCGCGTTCGCGTTCCTCAAGCTCGTCGCGGTCGCTCAGAAGGCGTTCTTCGAGAGCATCCCCAACGACCTCGGCCTCGATCCCGTACCCAATTGGTGGCCGATTCCGCTGCTCGTGCTGGCGGGGCTGCTGGTCGCACCGGCGATCGGCCGGCTGCCGGGCGCCGGTGGTCACTCGCCGGCTGACGGCTTCAAGGCATCCGGCCCGGTCGCGCCGATCGAACTGCCGAGCATTCTGCTCGCCTCGCTCGGCACGCTGAGCTTCGGGGTCGTTCTCGGCCCCGAGGCTCCGTTGATCATGATCGGAAGCGGTCTCGGTGTCCTGGCCGTGCGTCTCGCTGCGCGCGACGCTCCGCCGATGGCGGCGAGCGTGATCGCGGCGGCCGGCAGCTTCGCCGCTATCAGCGCGCTGCTGGGCTCGCCGCTGCTCGGCGCCTTCCTGTTGCTGGAGGCCGCGGGCCTGGGCGGCGCGCTGGTCGGCCTGATCCTGCTGCCCGGCCTGCTGGCCGCCGGCATCGGCTCGCTCGTCTTCCTCGGCCTGGACTCGCTGACCGGTTTCGGCACCTTCTCCCTGACGATCCCTGGTCTGCCACCGTTCGACCGGCTCACGGTCGCGATGTTCGCCTACGCGCTGCTGTTGGGTGCGGCGGCGCCGCTGCTCGGCCAGGCCATCAGCCGCCTGGCGCTCGCCATCCGACCGCACGTGGAGCGGCGGATGATGTTGCTGATGCCGCTCGTGGGCGGTGTGATCGGAGCGCTGGCGCTCGGCTTCGCCGAGGCGAGCGGCGAGAGCACGTCGATGGTCCTGTTCTCCGGCCAGGATCAGATGGGGCCGTTGCTCGACCAGGCCACCGGCTGGTCGGTGGCCACGGTCGTCCTGCTGATCGCGTGCAAGAGCCTCGCCTACTCGGCTTCGCTCAGCAGCTTCCGCGGGGGCCCCGTGTTCCCCTCGATGTTCCTCGGCGCCGCCGCCGGCGTCGCCGCGTCGCACCTCCCCGGGCTGCCGATGGTGCCGGCCGTGGCGATGGGCATCGGAGCGATGTGCTGCTCGATGCTGACGCTCCCGCTGACCTCCACGCTGCTCGCCACGCTGCTGCTCGGGTCCGACGGCGTGCAGTGCATCCCTGTGGTGATCGTCGCGGTCACGGTCGCCTACGTGGTGACGGCGCGGCTGAAGCCCGCGCCCGAGCCGGCCTCGCCGGAGGGAACCACCGGCGAGGCGCAAACCGCACTAACCACCGCGAGGCCGGCAGAGCGGTCGTGACCCGCGAACGATGGATGGCCGCTCTCGTTCGCCTGCGTTCAGAAGTGGCGAGACCCGGACTCGAACCGGGGACACCACGATTTTCAGTCGTGTGCTCTACCAACTGAGCTATCTCGCCGCGGCCCACAAGGCTAGCGACCGCCGGGAGCGCGGGGCGTCAGGCGGGGACGCGCTCGCGCTCCTCCTCGGCGCGCTTCGCGTCGCGCTCGCGGAACCACTCCTCCCCCTCGATCGAGAAGTTCGGGATCACCCGGTCCAGCCAGCGCGGGAACCACCAGTTCGCCTTGCCCACGAGCACCATCACGGCCGGCACCAGCAGGCAGCGCACGAGGGTCGCGTCGACCGCGACCGCGACGCCCATCCCGACGCCGAACTGCTTGACCGTCGGATCGCCGTTGATGATGAACGCGAAGAAGACGCTGACCATGATCAGCGCGGCGGAGGTGATGACGCGCCCCGTGGTGCCGATGCCCTCGATGACCGACTCCTTGTTGTCCCCGGTGCGCAGCCACGCCTCGCGCACGTGGGTCATCAGGAACACCTCGTAGTCCATCGAGAGGCCGAAGAGGATCGCGAACATCATCAGCGGCACGAACGAGGCGATCGGGATCGAGCCGTCGAGGCCGACGAGCCCGGCGCCCCAGCCCTTCTCGAAGACGGCGCTCACCACGCCGAACGCGGCGCCGATCGAGATCAGGTTCATCAGCCCCGCGGTGAGCGGGATCACGATCGAGCGGAACGCGAGCATCAGCAGCAGGAAGCTCAGCCCGACGACCACGGCGATGGTGATGATCAGCCGGCCGGCGATCTCCGCCGCGAGGTCCACGTAGCCGGCGGTCGTCCCGCCGACGTGGGCGGTGAGGCCCTTGCCGCTCGTGGCCTTCGGGATCGTGTCGTCGCGCAGCCGCTCGACGAGGTCGGACGTCGCGCGGTCCGACGGCGCCGTGGTCGGCGTGACGTTCAGCACGGCGGCCGTCCCGCCGTCGTTGACCAGCGGCTGTGAGACCTTCTTGACGCCGGAGGCGCCCTCGAGGTCCTTCCGCAGGGTCTGCAGGCGCGGGTCGGTGGCGAGCTGCTCGAGCTGCCGGCGCTTCGCCTTGGACTGCTGCTCGATCTGGTCGATCTGCTTGTCCAGCTTCGGCTGCACCTCGGCCTTCGCCTGCGCCTGCGCCTGCGAGGGCGGGACGCCGGTCGCCTCGAGCTGTTGGGCGATCCCGTCCTCCTGCTTGGTCGCCTTCTTGGTCGCCTTGTCCTTCTCGCTCTGCTCGTCGCTGGAGAGCTTGTCGAGGTTCTTCTGGTCGGGCTTGGCGGGCTGGCCGGCCATGTCCACGCCGATCAGCAGCGGGCCGTTCGCGCCGGCGCCGAAGCCGGCCGTCAGCCCGTCGTAGGCGCGGCGGGCGTCGGTGCTCTCCGGCAGCGCGCCGTTGTCCTGCTGGCCGAGGTAGAGGTCCAGCGCGGGCAGCGCGAGCGCCGCCAGCACGACGACGGCCACGAGCGCCGACGGCAGCGGATGGGAGGCGACGAACCGTCCCCAGCGCAGCCACCCGTGGGGGTGGTGGTCGTCGGCCTTCCGGTGCGGGAGCGGCACCCGGAGCCGGTCGATCCGGTCGCCGACGACGGCGAGGACGGCCGGGAGCAGCGTGATCGCGGCGAGCACCGCGACCGCGACCACGAGCGCCGAGGTGTAGCCGAGCGTGGTGACCAGCGGGATGTTCACGACCGCCAGCGAGAGCAGGGCGACCATCACCGTGCAGCCCGCGAACACCACCGCGCCGCCCGACGTGGCGGAGGCGCGCGCGATCGACTCGCGCGTCTCCATGCCGTCGCGGCGCTGCTCCAGATGGCGCGTGACGATGAACAGCGCGTAGTCGATCCCGACGCCGAGGCCGATCATGGTCGCCAGCGTCGGCGCCACGGTCGGCACCTCGGTGACGTGGCTGAGCAGCGTGATGATCGACAGGCCGCTGACGAGGCCGATCACGGCCGTGAAGATCGGGAGCCCCATCGCCACGACCGTGCCGAACGTGAACAGGAGCACGATCACCGCCATCGTGAGCCCGATCACCTCGCTGCTGTGCGTCTCCGGCTTGGAGACCTTCTGGCCGAGGTAGCCGCCGAAGCCCACCTCGAGCCCCGCCGCGCGGGCCGGGTCCGCGCGGGAGACGATCCGCGCGGCGTCGTCGGCGGTGAGGTCGCTCGGGCTCAGACGCAGGCTGAGCGCGATGTAGCCGACCGCCTTGTCCTTGGCGAGCAGTGCCGCGCCGTCCTTGCTCAGCGGGCTCGTCGCGTCGCGCACGCCCGGGTCCTTCTTCAGCGCGGCGACGGTGTCGTCGATCGGCTGCTTGTACTTCTGCGCGTTCAGCTTCTCGCCGGCCGGCGCCTTCAGCACCACCGGGTTGGTGCCGTTCGCCTGCGACGGGAACCGCTGCTCGAGCACCGAGGTCGCCTTCTGGCTGTCCGTCCCGGGCAGCGAGAGGTTGTCGCTGACGTCCGGGCCGGCGCTCCGCGCCCACACCGCGAGCACCGCGAACACGATCAGCCAGACGGCCACGACGAGTCGATGGCGGCGAACAGAAAACTGTCCGATGCGGTACAGGGCGCCAGTCAAGAAAGCTCCTTTTCGGAACACGACGACGCCCCGCCGCCGACCATACGCGAGGCCCGGTACGGGCGGGGAGAACTTCCCTAGGAGGCGCGGACCGGCTGCGCCGTCGGCGGCGCCGGCCAGGTGGCCCGCAGGCGCGGCGTGACCGATGCGATCACGCCGACGAGGCCGACGCCGGCGCACAGGAACGCGACCTGCACCCCGGCGAAGGCGATCAGCGCACCGGCGCCGAGGAACGACAGCGCGAAGGCCATCGAGGTGCACGTCTTCTGCAGCGCGAACAGGCGGCCGTGGAGCGACTCCGGGATCGCGTGCGAGAGCAGCAGCCGGTCGTGCACCAGCGCGAAGCCGTTGCCGAAGCCGCCGAGGATGAAGACCGGGATCAGCGCGTAGAAGGAGGGCAGCGCCGCGCAGATGAGCAGGTCGACGGCCATGCACGCGAGGCCGACCTGGTAGGCGCGGCGCCACTCCCACGGGCCCTTGAAGCGCGCGGCGAGCGAGCCGATGACGGTGCCGATCCCGCCGGCGGTCATCAGGATCGCGAGGCCGGAGCCGCCGACCTTCAGCACGTCGGCGGCGAGCACGACCTCGCCGACGTTGGTCATGCCGATGCACAACACGGCGGCGGTGGAGCTTCCGAGCAGGGCGCGGATCTCCGGGCGGCCGGCGAGCTCGCGCACGCCCTCGCGCGCCTGCGCGAACAGGGACGGGGGCCGCTCCTCCGCGACGCCCGGCTCCACGGCGGCCTTGGGTACGCAGATGCCGGCGAGCAGCACGCCGCTGAGCGCGAAGCTCGCGGCGTTGAGGGCGAGCAGCCCGTCGGTCGGCATCACGGCCAGCAGCAGCGCGGCGATCGCGGGGCCGAGCGTGAGCCCGAGGTCGTCGATCGCGCCGAACAGGCCCATCGCGGCGGGCCGGCGGTCGTTGGGCGCGAGCCGCGGGAGCCCGGCCAGCGAGGCGGGGGCGAACAGCGCGGTCCCGACGCCGGCCAGCGCGGCGGCGAGGATCATCGACGGGAGCCCGTCCGCGAGCAGCAGCAGGGCGAAGGCGACGCAACGCACGCCGTCGGCGAGCATCGCGCAGGCGCGCCAGCCCCACCGGTCCACGAGCGCGCCCAGCAGCGGGCCGAGCAGGATCGCGGGCAGCAGGTCGGGCAGCAGCACCGCGACGACCGCCCAGGCGGACCCGAAGCGGTCGTAGGCGAGCAGCGGCAGCGCCACGTAGGCGAGGCCGGAGCCGAGGCAGGACTGCGCGTGCGCGAGGAAGAAGCGCCGGCTGGACGCGTCCGCGAGCGCCGCCCGCAGCACTACGCCACCGCCGCTGCGGTCCGCGGGTGGAAGCGCCGCGGCACGATCCGCGACCCACACGCCACGTGCACCAGCACGAACGCCCCGCCGAGGATCAGCAGGTCTCCCACGCTGTAGATGTTGTGCACCGGCCACGAGGCCGGCGTGGCGATGATGTCGCCGAGGAACGCGAGCTTGGGATGTGCGAGGGCGGCCGAGTTGTCGAACTCGCCCTTCTCGACGGTCCGGCCGATCGAGGCCATCGCGTCCGGGTCGGACGGCATGACGCCGCCGTTGACCGTGATGCAGAGGAAGTTGAGTGCGCCGCCGAGCGCGATGATCGGCAGGCCGACGATCCGCCGGTTGGCCCAGGCGAAGGCGCCGAGCAGCAGGTAGCTGGCCATGTGCAGCGGCTCGCCCAGGGGCCCGAGCAGGTCGGGGATCAGGGAGACGATCAGGATCTGGATCGCGATCGCCGCGCCGGCCAGACCGGGCTTGCGCAGCTCCACGTCCGCGAGCGCGGACAGCCGCCCGCGGGCGAGCGGAACGGACAGCAGACACAGGAGATAGGCGATGCCGAGGATCATGTGCAAGACCCTCATCGGCGCGCTCGAGCGTGAGGCCGCTCCAACAAATGTCCAATTGCTCAACCCTGCGCTACTGATCGCCGATGCGCCTCTTGCCTGGCTCCTGAAGGGGGAGCCGCGACAAGGAGGTCACACCGAAATGAAGCTCCGTCTCTACAAGATGGCGTTCACCGCGAGCGTCGTCGCCGTGTTTCTGCAGGGCCTCGGCGCGGGGCTGAAGTGGAGCTGATCGCACTGCGCGATCTGTCCCGTCTTCAACTTCTCGGAGGAATGAATCCAATGAATCCCCGCAACGGCCGCAAGTGGTGAGCTCGAGGGTGCCTGCGACCGCCGCCTAGCGCGGTTGTCGGGGCAGGGCACCCTCCACTCGCTCCGAAGTAAGCAAACCGCAGTACCCCGCCTTACCTATGTCCCGCCGCTACCACCCACTCGAGCTCTATGTGTCGCTGGTGGTCGCCGCTGGGCTCGCCTGTGCCGTGTATGTGATCGGCACGGGCCTGGACACGGTCCCCAAGCTCCTCACGCCGGAGCTCGGCCTGTTCGCACTGTGCGCGCTGGTCGGCGAGCTGGTCCCGCTCAAGGTCCACACCCGTGGAGCCGAGGGCGAGGTCACCACGTCGACCTGCTTCGCGCTCGCCCTGCTGATCGCCGGCGGCCCCGCCGTCGCCGTCACCGGGCTGATCGTCGCGAGCGTCATCGCCGACATCATCAACGGCAAGCAGGCGCGGAAGATCGCCTTCAACGCCGCCCAGTACACGGTGGCGGTGTCCGCCGCCTCGCTCGTCCTCGTGACGCTGACCGACGTGCCCCGCGCGGGCGCGCTCCCGTTCGGACCGATGGACCTGATCCCGATCCTCGGCGTCGCCACCGTCTTCTTCGTCGTCAACACCGCGCTCGTCGCGACCGTCGTCGCGCTCGCACAGGGCGTCATCAAGCTCGGCCGCTACCTGGCCAACGACCTGATCTTCCAGGGCTCCACCGCCGGCCTGCTGCTCGGCCTCTCGCCCGTCGTCGTGCTGGCTGCCGAGTTCTCGCTGCCCGCGCTGCTCCTGCTCCTGCTCCCGTTCCTCGCCGTCCACCGCGGCGGCCGGGCGGCGATCGCCAAGGAGCACCAGTCGCTGCACGATGCGCTGACCGGGCTGCCCAACCGCACGCTCTTCCGCGACAAGATCGAGCAGGCGATCGCCTCCGGCCGGCGCGCCGACGTCGCCTCCGCCGTGATGCTGATCGACCTCGACCACTTCAAGGAGATCAACGACACGCTCGGCCACCACGCCGGCGACCGTCTGCTGGAGGAGGTGGCGCGCCGCCTCGAGCAGTCGCTCGGCGAGAGCGACACCGTCGCCCGCCTCGGCGGCGACGAGTTCGGCGTGCTGCTGCCGCAGCTGCGCCGCCCCGGCGACGCCAGCGTCGTCGCCCGCCAGCTCCTCGCCGGCCTGCGCGAGCCGTTCTCGATCGAGGGCCTCACGCTCGAGGTCGACGCCTCGATCGGCATGGCCTGCCATCCCGCGCACGGCACCGGCGTCGAGACCCTGATCCAGCGCGCCGACATCGCCATGTACTCCGCCAAGGAGGCCGGCGGCGGCCACGCGATGTTCGAGCCGCGCCTGGACCGCTTCAGCCCGCGGCGGCTCTCGCTGGCCGGCGGCCTGCGCCAGGCGATCCAGAACGGCGAGATCGTCCTCTTCTTCCAGCCCAAGGCCGAGCTCGCCACGGGCAAGGTGATCGGCGTCGAGGCCCTCGCGCGGTGGGAGCACCCGCGCCTCGGCCTCGTCGGCCCGACCGAGTTCGTGCCGATCGCCGAGCAGACCGGCCTGATCACCCCGCTCACCTCGTACGTCCTCGACTCCGCGCTCGAGCAGGTGCGCAAGTGGAAGGACGAGGGCCAGGAGCTGTCGGTGGCCGTCAACCTCTCCGCGCGCTCGTTCCTCGACGCGCAGCTCGCCGTCGAGATCCCGCGCCTGCTGGAGAAGTGGGGCGTCGACGCGCGGCTGCTGGAGCTCGAGATCACCGAGAGCATGCTCATGCTCGACCCGGGCCGCGGCCAGGCCACGCTGGAGCGCCTCAGCCGGATCGGCCTGACGCTCTCCGTCGACGACTTCGGCACGGGCTACTCGTCGCTGGCCAACCTCAAGCGGCTGCCGGTCGACGTGATCAAGATCGACAAGTCGTTCGTCATGGAGATGGCGATCGACGCCAGCGACGCGGCGATCGTGCGGTCCACGATCGACCTCGCGCACAACCTCGGGCTGCGCGTCGTCGCCGAGGGCGTCGAGAGCCACCAGGCGTGGACGCGCCTGAACGAGCTCGGCTGCGACTTGGCCCAGGGCTTCTACGTCTCGCGCCCCCTGCCGGCTCCCGACCTCGGGCGCCTGCTGCACGAGCGCCGCGCGAGCGCCGAGGAATCCCCGGCGCCGGCCCCGGCGCTTCGCGTCGTCCGCGCCTCCTAACTCGTAACTGCAAGCACAATCCCATGCACCGCTGGACGGCGGTGCGGCCACCGCCGACAGTCGGAGGTATGCGCCGTCTCGGGCCGCTGCTCGCCGTCCTCCTCCTCGCCTTCCCTGCCGCGGCCGCCGCCGAGAGCGGAGGGATGAGGGCACCGCGCGAGATCGGCACCCCGGCGACCAAGACCGGCGGCGCCCTCCCGACGCCCCGCCTGCGGGCGACGCGCTTCCTCGTCTCGACCGCCTCGGTGCAGGCGGGAGCGCGCCTGCGCTTCAGCTGGCGGATCGACGGGCCGGTCCGCACCGCCCGCGCCAGCGTCCTGCTGACCGGCGGCGGGACGACGGTGAAGATCCCGCTCGGCAAGCGGCGCACCGGCGCGAGTGGCTCGCGCACGTGGACGGCCGCCGTCGCCGCCGGGCGCTACACCGCCCAGCTGCAGGCCAGCGGCCCCAGCGGTGCCGCGCTGCGCCGGACCGCCCGCGCGTCCGGGCGGCTCACGCTGCAGGTCACGCCTCCCCCGCCGCCCACGGTCAGCGGCATCTTCCCGGTCCAGGGCGCCTACACGATCGGCGACGGCTTCGGCGCCGCGCGCAGCGGCCATTCGCACCAGGGCCAGGACATCCTCGCGCCGGCGGGCACGCCCGTCGTGACGCCGGTGGCCGGCGTCATCCACTGGCGCGCGTTCCAGAAGGGCGGCGCCGGCAACTACGTGGTGGTCCGCGGCGACGACGGGCGCGACTACGCGTTCATGCACTTCCTCGACGGCTCGACCGTGGTCAGCAAGGGCCAGCGCGTCGGCGCCGGGCAGCGGCTCGCCAGCGTCGGCAGCACCGGCGACTCGTCCGGGCCGCACCTGCACTTCGAGATCTGGCCGGACGGCTGGTACGCCTCGAAGGACTCCAAGCCGATCGACCCGCTGCCGGACCTGCTGGCCTGGGCGTCGGCCGCCTAGGCCGCTTCGGCCGCCAGCATCCGGCCCATCAGCTGCGCCGCGCCGCGCTTCGAGAGCGGCTCGTTGAGGTTGCCGCACTTGGGCGACTGCACGCACGACGGGCAGCCCTTCTCGCACGGGCACTCGCCGATCAGTCGGTGCGCGTCGTCGACCAGCGCCTCGAACGCGAGGTAGCCGCGGCGGGTGATGCCGATGCCGCCGGGGTGGCCGTCGTAGATGAAGATCGTCGGCCCGCCGGTCTGCGGGTGGAAGTTGGTGGAGAGCCCGCCGATGTCCCAGCGGTCGCACATCGCCAGCAGCGGGAGCACGGCGATCTGCGAGTGCTCGGCGGCGTGCAGCCCGCCCAGCAGCTCCATCAGCGGCAGCTCCGGTGACACGGTGTCCGGGCCGAGCTCGTACCACAGCGCCTGGGTCATGAACGAGGTGGCCGGCAGGTCGAGCGCGACCAGGTCGATCGCCTCGTGGTCCGCGAGCCGCTTCTTCTGGTAGGCGAGCACCTGCTCGGTGACGACGACGGTGCCGAAGGAGAGCGTCACGCCCATGCACTCGCGGCGGTCCAGCAGGCGCTCGATGTGCGTGTCGGTCTCCCGCTTGGGCTGCGTGTACCAGTCGCCGGCGAAGGGCCTGACGAGCGCGCGGCGGCTCTCCAGGTCGAGCGCCTCGACCTCGTAGGAGCGCCCGCCGTGCAGGTACACCGCGCCGTCGTGCGTGGTGTTGTGGGCGCGGGCCATCTCGACGGTGCCGAGCAGCTCGCCGCTCGTGGTGTCGACGATCGCGACGTTGTCGCGGCCGGCGCTGCGCAGCGACACGTCGCCGGCGGGGAAGCCGTCGGTGGCGCGCAGGACGAACGAGCCGTTGGGGCGGCGGCGCAGGTCGCCGGTGGAGACGAGCACCTCCGCGGTGCGGCGCCAGCCGGGGCCGAGCGTGGCGTCGTCGTGGGCGTCGAGCGGGCCCTCGTGCGCGGCGCACAGCATGTGCCCGGCGTGGATCTGCTCGTTCTCGTGGTCGAGGATCGCGGCCTCGACCGGGCGGTCGAGGAACTCGTCCGGGTGCCGGCAGAAGAACTGGTCCAGCGCGTCCTCGCCCGCGACGTAGACGGCGAGGCCGCGGCCGCGGCGGCCGGCGCGGCCCCACATCTGCCGCAGGCTCGCGACGGTGCCGGGGAACGTGACGCAGATCGCGGCGTCGAGCGAGCCGATGTCGATGCCGAGCTCCAGCGCGTCGGTGGAGACGACGCCGAGCAGCTCGCCCTCGACGAGCCGGCGCTCCAGCTCGCGCCGCTGCTGGGGCGTGTAGCCGGCGCGGTAGGGCGCGATGCGGTCCTTCAGCTCGCGGGTGCCCGAGGTCGTCGAGCGCGCGCTGGGCGAACTTGGCCATCAGCTCGACGGCCTTGCGCGACTTCATGAACACGATCGTCCGCGCGCCCTTGACCACCAGCTCGGCGAGCAGGTCGGCGGACTCCGCGAGCGGGCTGCGCCGGGTGGCGAGCTTCTCGTCGGTGATCGGCGGGTTCCACATCGCGACCGTGCGTCTGCTGCCCGGCGAGCCGTCGTCGTCGATCACGGAGAAGTCGTCGAGGCCGGTGAGCCGCTCGGCCAGCTCGCCCGGGTTGGCGATCGTGGCGCTGGCGAGCACGAAGCGGGGGCTCGTCCCGTAGGCGTCCGCGACGCGCCTGAGCCTGCGCAGCACGTTGCCGACGTGGGAGCCGAACACGCCGCGGTAGACGTGCGCCTCGTCGACCACCACCAGCGCGAGGTTGGAGAAGAAGTCGCCCCACGCGCGGTGGTTGGGGAGGATCCCCAGGTGCAGCATGTCCGGGTTGGTGAGGACGACGTTGGCGCGGCGGCGGATCTGCAGGCGCTGCTCCCGCGGCGTGTCGCCGTCGTAGATCGCGTGGCGCAGGCGGTCGACCCCGAAGGCGTGCAGCGCGCGCGCCTGGTCCTGCGCGAGCGCCTTGGCCGGGTACAGGTACAGCGCGCGCGCCTTGGCGTCGCGGCACAGCACGTCGAGCGTCGGGAGCTGGAAGCACAGCGACTTCCCGGACGCGGTGCCGGTGGTCACGATCGTCGGGCCGGCCCACGCGGCGTGCAGCGCCTCGGCCTGGTGCGAGTACAGCCGCTCGATCCCGCGGCGCTGCAGCGCTTCGACGACGCTCGGGTGCAGCTCCTCCGGGATGCCGACGGCCTTCCCGGGGCGGCGGTTCTGGGCGGCCGACATCACCAGCCGCTCGTCCTCGCGGCCGGTCTGCAGGAGCTCGTCCCAGGGCTCGATGTCGCGTACGACCGCCATCCCCTTCGATACTAGGTGCGTGGTCCCGCCGCTCCGCTGCGTCTACTCCGACGCCGCCCGCATCCTCCGCGACCCGCTGGGCGCGCGGGCGCTCGAGGCGTGCCTGCGCGCCGACATCGAGGTCGTCGTCCTCGGGCCTCGGGAGCTCGCCGAGGAGCTCGGCCTCGACGCCTGGATCGGCCCCGACCAGGACGAGCGCGAGGCGATCGCGGCCCACATGGACTCACGCGGGCTCTCCCCCGAGGACTGCCTGCTGGTGCGCGACGGCGCGTTCTACGAGACCGTTATCGGCGAGATCATGCGCCGCCGCGGTTAGACCGGGCGGCCGAACCAGGCCATGGAGAGCGCGCCGCCCGCGAGCATGAGGAAGAGCGCGCCGCCGGCGAAGGCCACGGTGACCTCCTCCTTGACCTGCCGCGACGACAGCCGCGTGCCGAGCCCGGCGTAGATCTCCTCGAGCTCGGGCGGAGTCGGCGGCCTCGTAGAAGCGGCCGCGGCTGATCCTGGCGATGTCCTTGAGCGTCTCGGTGTCCGGCGGGACCTGGATGCGGGTGGTGCCGCCGAAGGAGTCCTGCACCTCGACCTCGCCGTCCGGCGTGCCGAGGGCGACGGCGAAGATCGGGACCTTGGCGGCGCGGGCGCGCCGGGCGACCTCGAGCGGATCGACTCCGCCCTGCGTGTCCTTGCCGTCCGAGAGCAGGACGAGGACGGCGGGGAGCCGGCGGGTGCCGGTGCCGCTCGCGTCGGGGACCGGCGTGCGCGCCGCCTCGAGGCCGCGCTCCAGGCCGAGGCCCATCGCGGTGCCGCCGACGGCGGTCAGCCGGTCCAGCGCGGCGTTGACGCCGGTGCGGTCGGTGGAGGGCGCGGCGCGCTGCTCGGCGAAGTCCGAGAACGTGACGAGGCCGAGCCGGAACGTCTTGGGCAGCTCGTCGCTGAGCCGCTTGGCGGAGCGGGTCGCGGCCGTGAGGCGGTTGGGCTCGACGTCGGTGGCGTTCATCGAGCCCGAGACGTCGGTGACCATCATCACCGTGGCGGCGCGCTCGGGAGCCGCGACGGTCCGCTGCGGGCGGGCGAGCGCGACGACCAGCGCGGCGAGCGCGAGCAGGATCAGCAGCGGCGGCAGGTGGCGGCGGAAACCGGGCCGCGCCGTGACGAGGTTGGGCATCAGCGCCGGGTTGCCGAACGCGGCCGCCTCGCGCCGCTTGCGCTGCTGCATCGCCACGTAGACGAGCCCGGCGAGCGGGACGAGGACCAGCCCGAAGAGGAGGATCGGCTCGCCGAAGCTCACGCGGCCGGCTCCGGGTCGCCCCCGGCGGTCACGCGCGCCGCGACGGCGGCGCGGTTCGGCGCGCCCGCGCGCACGGCGGCCTCGCCGCGCCGGAGGTGGTGGGCGAACTCGCGCAGCCAGTCGCCCTGCGTGGAGAGCACGACGTGGTCGGCGCCCGCGCGCCGCAGCGCCGCGCCCACCTCCTCGCGCTCGGCCGCGGCTGCCTCGGCGAACCGGCGGCGCACCCGCTTGCGCGACGTGTTGACCGCGACCTGGCGGCCGGTCTCCGGGTCCATGACCCACACGTCGCCCATCGGCGTGAGCTCCATCTCGCGCGGGTCGCGGACCTCGACGGCGAGCACGCCGTGGCGCCCGCGCAGCGAGCGCAGCGGGCCCTCCCAGTCCATCGGGCCGCGGAAGTCGGACACGACGACGATCAGCCCGCGCGCTCGCGCGAGCGCGGCCACCTGAGAGGCGACGCCGCCGATCGAGGTGCTGCCGGCGCCGTCGCCGCCGGGCTCGCGGCGCAGCTCGCCGAGCAGGCCCAGCAGTCCGAGCCGGCCCTGGCGCGGCTTGAGCACGCGCGCCTCGGTGTCGCCGAACGCGAGCACGCCGAGCCGGTTGCCGCGCCGGGTGGCGACATGGCCGACGGTCAGCGCCACGCCCTCGGCGACGTCGGCCTTGCGCCGGTCGGCGGTGCCGAACGTCATCGAGGCCGACACGTCGAGCACGAGCCACGCGGTCATCGCGCGCTCGCCGACGTGCACGCGCACGTGCGGCTCGTTCATGCGCGCGGTCACGTTCCAGTCGATGTGGCGGACGTCGTCGCCCGGCCGGTAGGGGCGGATCATCGCGAGGTCCGTGCCGCCGCCGACCTGGGGCGTCAGGTGCTCGCCCGGGATCAGGCTCTCGACGCGGCGCATGACCGCGAGGTCGAGCGAGCGCAGCACCTGCGGCGGGACGGGGCCGGGTCCGGGCCGGTCGGGGGTGCGGTCGGGCGCCGGGGGGACGAGCCGCATCCGGGAGGTGCTCACGGGAGCCGCCCTCCCCGCAGCAGCGAGATGCACAGGCCGCCGAGCAGCAGCACGAGCCCGCCGCCCGCGAAGGCCGCCGTGACCTCCTGCTTCTCGTGCACGGTCGCGAACCGCGTCGCGAGGTTGGAGTAGACCCCCTCGAGCTGGTCGGCGTCGGGGGCGTTGAAGTAGCGCCCGCCGGTGTCGCGGGCGATGTCCTGCAGCGTCAGCGTGTCCGGCGGCACCTTCTCCTGGCGCGTCGTGCCGTCCTGGCGCTTGGTCTCGAGGACGCCCTCCGGGGTGCCGAGCGCCACCGTGTAGATCTTGATCTTGGCCTTCTTGGCGGCCGTCGCGACGTCGATCGGATCCTCGCCGCGGGTGCTCGCGCCGTCGGAGAGCAGCACGATCGCGCTCGGGAGCTTGCGCGTCCCGCCGAGGCCGTCCGGCACCGGCTCCTGCGCGGCCTGGAGGCCGAGCCGCAGGCCGTCGCCCATCGCGGTCGCGCCGTGGACCTTCAGCTGGCGCAGGGAGAGCTCCATGCGCGTGCGGTCGGTGGTCGGCTCGAGCACCTGCTCGGCGGTGTTGCCGAACTTGACCAGCCCGAGCCGGAAGTCCTCGGGGACCTGTCGCGAGAGCGTCCGCGCGGCCTCGCGGGCCGCGACGAGGCGGTCCGGCCGCACGTCCTTGGCCAGCATCGAGCCGGACGTGTCGGTGACCATCACGATCGTCGCCTCCTTGCGCTGCGCGGCGACCGTGCGCTCGGGCCGTGCGAGTGCGACGAGCAGCGCGCCCACGGCCAGCAGCGCGAGCAGCGCCGGCACGTGGCGCAGCCAGTTCGCGCCCGCGGCCGCGGCCAGGATGTCGACGTTCGTGTAGCGCACCGCGAACCGCCGCCGCCGCTTCTGCGCCGCGGCGTAGACGAGCACCGCCAGCGGCAGCAGCGCCAGCGCGAGCAGGACGAGTGGCTCGCGGAAGGTCATGCCGTGCTTAGCGTGCCGCTCGCTGCTCGTGGGCGAGCTCGATGCGCGGCATCGGGGTGCGCCGCAGCACGTCGTCGAGCACGCGGTCGGCGTCGACGCCGGCCGCCAGGGCCTCGTAGGTCAGCACGATGCGGTGGCGCAGCACGTCGCGCGCGAGGTCGCGCACGTCGACGGGCAGCACGTAGTCCCGCGCACGCAGGAGGGCGAGGGCCCGCGCGGCGTGGATCAGGTTGATCGACCCGCGGGGGCTGGCGCCGAACTCGACCCAGCCGTGCTCGCCGCGCTCGCGCGTCGCCGTGGTCAGCGCGACGGCGTACTCCATGACGCGCCGGTCCACGTACGAGCCGGCCGCCGCGCGCTGGTGGTTGGCCAGCGTCTCGGGCGTGAGCACCTGGCGCACGCGCGCGCCGGCGTCGAGCGAGCGCTCGACGACGGCGATCTCGTCGCGCGTGTCCGGGTAGTCGACGACGAGCTTGAACATGAAGCGGTCGACCTGCGCCTCGGGCAGCGCGTAGGTGCCCTCGGACTCGATCGGGTTCTGCGTCGCCATGACCAGGAAGGGCTGCGGCACGCGATGCGTGTCGTGGCCGATCGTGACCTGGCGCTCCTGCATGACCTCGAGCAGCGCGGACTGCACCTTGGCGGGGGCGCGGTTGATCTCGTCGGCGAGCAGGAAGTTGCAGAACACGGGACCGAGCTCGGTGTCGAAGCCGCCGTTGTCCGGCCGGTAGATCCTCGTGCCGACGAGGTCGGCCGGCACGAGGTCCGGGGTGAACTGCAGGCGCTTGAAGGAGCCTCCCAACACGTCCGAGACGGTCTTCACGGTGAGCGTCTTCGCGAGGCCGGGGACGCCTTCGAGCAGGACGTGACCACCGGCGAGCAGCGCCACGATCACGCGCTCGAGCATCGCCTCCTGGCCGACGATCACGCGCTTGATCTCGAACAGCGCGGACTCGAGGGCGTCGTGGGCCTCCCGCGCGGCGGCGCTGCCGCGCGGCTGCTCGTCGTCCTCCAGGGCCCGCAGGCGGGGCTCGTCCGGTGTCACGTCGCTGTCTCCTTAGCCCTGGGTCTGCTGCTGATCGGGACGGGTGCCGAGCGTCACGTCGAGCGTCTTCGAGTCGCCGTTTCGCTGGACAACCACCTTCACGGTATCGCCGGGCTTGCCAGTGAGCACCACCTGGCCGAGATCCGACGCGCTCGTGATCTTGCGCCCGTCGAACTCGGTGATCAGATCGCCGGTCTTGAATCCGGCGCTCACGGCGGGCCGGCCGGTGACCTCGCGGACCAGCGCGCCGTCGCGCGGCGCGGCGTCCGTGGTGGACACGCCGAGGAACGCGCGGTCGATCTTGCCGTCCGCCTTGAGCTGCGGGACGACCGACTTGACGGTGTCGATCGGCACCGCGAAGCCGACGCCGGAGTTGGCGTCCGTGCCGTTGGTGGCGATCTGGGAGTTGACGCCGATCACGCGGCCCTCGTCGTCGAGCAGCGGTCCACCGGAGTTGCCGGGGTTGATCGCCGCGTCCGTCTGGATGATGCCCGAGATCGTGAAGCCGTTGGGCGCCTGGATCTCGCGGCCCAGCGCGGACACGATGCCGCTCGTGACGGTGCCCTGGAGCCCGAACGGGCTGCCGATGGCGATCGCCGGCTCACCGGGGACGATGTCCTTGGAGTCGGCCAGCTGGAGCGGCTTGACGCCGCCCTCGACCTTGCTCGCGTCCACGTCGAGGAGCGCGATGTCGGTCGAAGGGTCGACCCCGACGACCTTGGCGGCGATCGGGTCGCCGTCCTCCGTGAAGCGCACGGAGACGCTGCGGGCGCCCTCGACGACGTGGTCGTTGGTGACGATGTGGCCGTCGGTGTCGACGACGAAGCCCGAGCCGGAGGCCTGGCCCTGGGCGGTGCGGGAGGCGATGTAGACGACGCCGGGGGAGACCCGCTTGTAGATCGAGGAGACGTCGGTGGGCGCCGAAGCGGACGCGGACGTCGACGTGGCGGTGGGAGCGGCGGTCGCCGATGACGTGGCCTTGCCGTCATCGTGGTCGAAGGTGCCGACGGCGACGAGCACACCGGCGACGATCGCGACCGACAGCGCGCCCATCACCAGGTAGAGGAAGTTGGAGGCGCGTGTGGTTCTCATGGCAGTCGACTTCACCAGCGCCCGTGCACCCGTCCCTAAAAGGTCTCTGTGAGTTCCCTAAGAGGTGGGGGTGGCCGCACTGTGGGCGCGTTTGCGCTGCCCTAGCCTCCAGCGCATCATGAAGTGATCTCTCACGCGCAAGACCCGCCACCGCGCCGCCGACTGCGGCGTGGCCCCGTGTCCGCTTTGAGCCCGTGTAGGAGAGGAAGGTCCCATGCAGCGAAACCCGTCCAGCCGCCGACCGCCGGTGCACCGCGCGATGGCGCAGCCGCCCAAGATCGTGCGCCCGCAGCGGAAGAAGCTCCAGCCGAAGCAGGGGCGCCGCACGCTCCCGCGATGACGGTCCTGATCGCCGCCGCCGAGGTCGCCTTCTGGGCGATCCTGGCGGCGGGTCTGGCGGCGCGGTACCTGCTGCGCCGCCAGACCCTCGGCATCGTCCTGCTGGCGATGGTCCCGCTGGTCGACCTCGTGCTGCTGGTCGCGACCACGATCGACCTCGCGGGCGGCGCCACCGCGACCGGAGGCCACGGCCTCGCGGCCGCCTACATCGGCGTGTCCGTCGCCTTCGGCCCGAGCATGATCCGCTGGGCCGACGAGCGGTTCGCCCACCGCTTCGCCGGCGGGCCTCCTCCGTGGAAGCCGCCCAAGGGCGGTCGCGAGCGCGCCCGCTACGAGTGGCGCGAGTTCGGCAAGGCCGCGCTCGCGTGGGCGATCGGCGTCGGCCTGCTGGGCCTGGCGATCGCGATCGTCGGCGACGCCGAGCGCACCGAGGCGCTGCTGGGCTGGATCGCCCGGCTGACGATGGTGCTCGCGATCTGGTCGCTATGGCCCATCACGCACACCTTGTGGCCCAATCAGGTCAAGACCGCCGACTGCGACCCGCGCGGCGCCTGAACCAGGCCCGCGACTGCTCCCACGCGCGGCGGCTCGCGCCCCGCGGGCCGAACCGCGCCGGGGGCGGGACCGTCGCGCGGACCTGGGCGACCCACGCGTCGAGCGGGAGCTCGCCCGCGATCAGCCGCCGCAGCGCGTCGGTGACCGGCGCCTCGACGGCGGCGTTCTCGAGCGCGCGGGCGAGCAGCGGGACGACGTCGAGGGCCTCGACGGCCTGCCCGATGCGCGCGGGGATCTCCTCGGCCGGGACGCCCTTGGCGAGCAGCTCGCCGGCGCGGCGGTTGCGGCTCTGGGGCGCGAGCGCGGTGCCCACGAGGTCGCCGGTGCCGGCCAGGCCGATCATCGACTCCGGCCGCGCGCCCTGGCGCTCCGCGTAGCGCCAGACCTCCTGGAAGATGTGCCCTGCGGCGGCGCCGGCCGCGTTGAGGCCGACCGCCTCGGTGGCGCCCGCCGCGAGCGCCGCGGCGTTCTTGGCGACACCGGCGAGCTCGACCCCGATCGGATCGCTCGACTGCTCGCACACCACGCCGGCGCGCATGAACACGCTGGCGATCGTCGAGGCGAGCCGCTCGTCGAGCGAGGCGGCGACCAGCCCGGCGCCCTCGGTGACCATCTCGCGCGCGTGGGCGGGGCCGCCGACGCAGGCGACGCGGCTGTAGCCGAGCGCGGCCGACAGCAGCACGGTCGGCGCGATCCCGTCCGGCGGGACCAGCCCCTTGGCCAGCGAGATGACGGGCGTCCGCCGGCCGAGCCCGGCCTCGCCGAGCCCTTCGATCACGGAGTCCAGGCCGCGCGAGGGGACGCCGAGGAACACGTAGTCCGCGCGGGTGAGGCCCTCGCCGACCTGCTCGATCCGCAGGTCGCGCGGGAGCTCGACGCCCTCCAGGTAGCCCTTGTTCTCGCGGTCGGCCTCGAGCTTGCGGCACTGCTCCTTGGTCCGCGTCTGCAGCGTCGTGCGGAAGCCGCCGCGGGCGAGCAGGACGGCGACGGCCGTGCCGAACGAGCCCGCGCCGACGACGATCGCCCGCCGGCTTCCGGGCGTGGGCAGCGCCAGGTGAGGACGAGGCGGCATTCCCTGCGGTACCCGCGCGGACGCGCTCCGTTACTAGGCGCGGCCGTCGGCCAGCTCGGTCCCGAGCTCCTCGCCGGCGGCCTCCAGCTCCTCGATCGTGGTCGCCTCGATCGTGCGCTGGAGGTCGATGATCCGCTTGCCGAAGGGGTCGAGCCGGTCGGTGCCGACGATCGCGTGCAGCGGCACGCCGCCCTGGCGGGCGCGGGTGCCGATCTCGCCCACCAGCTTGCCCTCGAGCGTCTGCTCGTCGAGCTTGCCCTCGCCGGTCACCACGGCGCGGGAGGCGCGCATCCGCTCGTCGAAGTCGAGCGCGTCGAGCACCCACGGGGCGCCCGGCTCGAGCACCGCGCCGAACGCGGCCCACAGCCCTCCGGAGAGCCCGCCGGCGGCGCCGGTCATCGGCACGCCGCGCGGATCGCGGGGATACGCCGCCGCCTGCTCGTGCAGCCGCTCGGTGAGGCGGACCACCATGTCCGGGTCGGCGCCCTTCTGCGGCCCGAACACCTTCCCGGCGTCCTCGAAGACCGTGCGGACGTCGGTGAGGACCACGAGCTTGGCGCCGCGCAGGCCGCCGCCGGCCTCGATCGCCTCGACCGCGCCCGTGCCGCCGTCGGTCGTCGCCGAGCCGCCGACCGCGATCAGGATCACCTGCGCGCCGGCCTCGGCAGCGGCGGCGATCAGCTCGCCGGTGCCGTAGGTGGTGGCCGCCCACGCGTCGCGCTCGCCGTCGTCGACCAGCCCGAGGCCGCTCGCCATCGCCATCTCGACGATCGCCGTGCCGCCGTCCTCGACCAGCGCGAACCCGGTGCGGCGGGGCCGCCCGAGCGGGTCCTGCGCCTCGACCGCGACCATCTCGCCGCCGAGCTGTGTCAGCAGAGCGTCAAGCGTGCCCTCGCCGCCGTCGGCCACCGGGCACAGGTCGGGCGGCATGAGGCCCGCACGCTCCAGCCCACGGCCGATCGCGCCCGCCACCTCGAGTGCGCTGAAGGTGCCCTTGAAGGAGTCCGGGGCGACGAGGACGGGTCGTTCGGTGACCGGCATGTGACACAGGATTGCGGCTGCCGCCATGTATTGCACGGACATGTCCGCTCACCCCGTACCCGCGCCTCTGGCGCTGCCCGACGAAGAGAGCCTGCGAGGCGCTCCAGGCCGCCGTCGGGGTCCTCGCCGCCAAGTGGAGCGTCGTCGTGCTGACGCGCCTCTCGACCGGTACCCGCCGGTTCAACGAACTGCTCCGCCAGATCGACGGCGTGTCGCGCCGGATGCTGAGCGCGACCCTGCGCCAGCTGGAGCGCGACGGGCTTGTCGAGCGCCACGTCTATGCGCGCGTGCCCGCGCGGGTGGGCTACGAGCTCTCGCCCGCCGGCACCGAGCTGCTGGCCGCGCTCGCCCCGCTCGCGGGCTGGGGCGCCGAGCACCGCGCGGAGCTGTTCGCGGCGCGCGAGCGCTACGACCGCCTGATCGAGTGGCGCTCGAACCGCGAGGGGCTGCAGGCGCAGAGCCGCGCCGGCGCGCCACCCGCGTCGATCATCTAGCTCAGCAGCTGCTCCATCCGGCACTCCGCCGGGTCCTTGTCGTCGCGCCAGCGGGCGATCTTGGCCCCGTGGCGGATCCGGTCGTTGCTCGTGTGGTCGAAGGTCACCTCGATCACCAGCTCCGGCCGTAACTCGATCCACTCGAGGTCGCGCTCGTTGGCCCAGCGGCTCGGCTCGCCCGCGCCGCGGTTGCCGGTCTCGTACGGCGCCAGCTCGCCGACCAGCTCGCGCTTGCGCTTGGCGCTCAGGCCCGAGGTGTGGCCGACGGTGCGCAGCTTCCCGTCGTCGTCGTAGAGGCCGAGGATCAGCGAGCCGACGGTGTTCTCCTCCTTGCCGGGGCGCCAGCCCACCACGACCGCGTCGATCGTGCGGACGCGCTTGATCTTGCTCATGCCTACGCGCTCGCCCGGCCGGTACGGGGCGTCCTGGCGCTTGGCGATCACGCCCTCGGCGTGCTGGAACCACTCCTGGGCGCCGTCGGGATCCTCGGTGGCGGGGGTGAGGTCGACGGGCGCCTCGATCATCCCCTCGAGGCGGTCGCGGCGCTCGGCCTGGCTCAGCTCGAGCAGGACCTCGTCGTCGAAGGCCAGCAGGTCGAACGCGATGAAGCGGGTCGGGGTCTGCTCGGCGAGCATCCGGATCCGCGACTCGGCCGGGTGGATGCGCTGGCCGAGCATGTCGAAGTCCGGCTGGCCCTTGTCGTCGAACAGGACGACCTCGCCGTCGAGGACGTAGCGGCCGTCAGGGAAGGTGAGCTCGGGGAAGTAGCGGCGCATCGGCTTGCCGCTGCGCGACTGCAGGTAGACGTCGTCGCCGTCCACGAAGGCGAGCATGCGGAACCCGTCCCACTTGGGCTCGTAGACCCAACCTTCGCCCGTGGGCAGCGCCTTGGCGGGTCGGGCGAGCTGGGGCAGGACGGGCGGCTTGAGCGGGAGCGGCATGCCGCGGATTGTCCCAGAGACAACTCGACCCCCGGGCCTTGCGGCGGCGGGGGTCGGTGGGGGTGGGGCGGGGAGGGGAGAGGGTCGCGGGCGAAGATCAGGCGAGCGGAGAGCGCTCGTCGAACCCGGGCCGGTCCTCGGCGCCGAGCTTCGAAGAGAGCGCACCGAACACACCGACAGCGGCGACCGTGAGTGCGATGGCAATGAACATGCTCCTAGTATCGGGCTTGTGAGCCATTGCTGTAGGCTTTCTTGACTACTGGGTCGGAAGGTTTTGCCTATATGACGCTCCAGCAGCTCACCTACTTCCTGTCCACCGCGGAGCACGGCACGTTCAGCGCCGCCGCGGACTCGCTGCACATGGCGCAGCCGAGCCTCTCCGAGCAGATCCGCCGGCTCGAGGCGGAGCTCGGCGTGTCGCTGTTCGCGCGCACCGGGCGGCGGCTGGAGCTCACCGAGGCGGGCCGGCTGCTGGTCCCCCACGCCGAGCGCACGCTGGACGCGGCGCGCGAGGCTTCCGAGTCCGTGCACGAGGTCCGCGACGTCCGCGGCGGCACGGTCGCGTTCGGGACGTTCGGCAGCGCGCACCACTACCTGCTCGTCGGCCTCGTGCAGGAGTTCCGCGCGCGGTTCCCCTCGGTGCGGGTCCGCGTGGTGGGCCAGAACTCCGCCGAGGTCGCCGACGCGATCCGCGAGGGACGGCTCGAGGCCGGGCTCGTGGCGCTCCCGATCGACGACCGCGGGCTCGACGTGCGCCCCGCGATGCGCGAGGAGCTGCTGTACGTCTCGGCAGAGGAGAAGCGCGCGCGGGAGCCGATGACGATCGAGCGGCTCGCCAGAGCGCCGCTGATCCTCTACGACGCGCGGTGGGCCGACGAGGACCCGACGCGCCGCCAGCTCCGCGAGCGCGCCCAGCAGGCCGGCGTGACGATCGAGCCGCTGATCGAGGTCGAGTACATGACCGCGGCGCTGGAGATGGCGGTGCGCGGGCTCGGGGACACGATCGCCGACGGCTCGATCATCGGCTCGCGCGGGCTCGCGCGCAGGCTCTCGACGGTCTCGTTCGACCCGCCGCTGTACGAGAACTTCGCCTTCGTGACGCGGCGCAACGCGCATCTGTCGCCGGCCACGCGCGAGTTCATGGCGGTCGCGCGCAAGCGGGTCGCGACGATGGCCAAGCGCGCGGCCGCCGAGGCCGCGGCCTAGTCGCGGCGCGGGGCCACGGTCGGCCCGCGCAGGCGGCGCAGCAGCGCGTCGACGAAACGCGGCGCGACGCCGTTGAGCCCGAGCAGGCGGACCTGGCGCGGGTACGCGACGCTGCGCCGGTCGGCCTCGACGCCCTCCACGATCGCGCGCGCCATCTCGGCGGGGTCGGCGGCTCGGTCGCCGCCGTGGTACCAGGCGGGCATCGTGGCCTTCTCGTGGGCGTGCAGCTCGGTCGCGATCTCGCCCGGGTAGACGGTCGTGACGCCGACCCCGGTGCCCGCCAGCTCGTGGCGCAGCGCCTCGGCGAACGCCCGCTGGGCCGCCTTGGTGGCGCCGTAGACCGCCGCCTCCGGGAAGGCGCGCAGCCCGGCGCCGGAGGACACGATCACCACGTGGCCGCGGCCCGCGGCCACCATCCGGGGCAGCGCCGCCCGCACGGTGTGGACGGTCCCGAGCCAGTTGACCTGCGTCATCCGCTCGTGCAGCTCCGGGTCCTGGTCGAGGAAGCGGCCGTAGTGCGCGATCCCCGCGTTCGCGACCACGAGGTCGGGCCCGAACGCGTCGACGGCGGCGCGGATCGATGCGGCGTCGGAGACGTCGCACGGGAACGCCTCGGCGCCGAGGCGGGCGGCCAGGACCTCCAGCTCGGCGGCGCCGCGCGCCGCCAGGCCGACCGTCGCGCCGCGCGCGGCGAGTGCCTCGGCGACCGCCCGGCCGATGCCCTTGCTCGCCCCGGTGACGAACGCTCGGGTGTGGGCATCTACGCGCACGGTCGTGAAGATACGATGGAGGCATGTCCGAGCACGCCACCGTCGCCGAAGAGGAGTACCTGCAGACCATCTTCTGGCTCCAGGAGGCCGGTCTGCCCATGACGGGGGCCAACGTCGCTCGCGCCATGCAGCTGTCCGCCCCGACGGTCCACGAGATGATCGGGCGGCTCGAGAAGGACGGCTACGTCGCGCGCGGCGCCGACAAGGCGCTGTCCTTCACCGACACCGGTCGCGAGCAGGCCGAGGTCATCGTCCGCCGCCACCGGCTGATCGAGCGCTTCCTCACCGACATCCTCGAGATCCCGTGGGACGAGGTGCACGAGGAGGCCGAGCGCCTGGAGCACTGGATGTCGCCGCAGGTCGAGTCGAAGATGATGGCCGCGATCGGCGACGCCAAGACGTGCCCGCACGGCCACCCGATCCAGCCCGGCGCCCGCGTGTCGGGCGTGCCGCTGGCCGACGTCGAGCAGGGCGGCAAGGTCACGATCCTGCGCTTCGAGAACGAGGCCGAGGAGCTGCTGCACCTCTTCAAGGCCGAGGGGCTCGAGCCCGGCCGCGACGGCGTGATCGCCGAGAGCGACGACGAGACCGTGCTGGTGGACTTCGGCGGCGAGACCGCCACGCTGACGCGCTCGGTGGCCGAGACGGTGACCGTCACGGCCGACCCGTCGCCCCCGCCGCGCGTCGCGCTGCCCGAGCAGCTCGTGCTGAGCAAGGACCGCTACGGCCGACTAGGTGACGCTGGCGGGCGCCGCGTCCGGCAGCTCGCCGCCCTCGACGATCTCGCGCAGCCGCGCGAGCGCGTCGTACACCTCGGTGAAGCGCGTGTAGAGCGGCGCCACGCCGAGCCGGATCGAGTCCGGCCCGCGGAAGTCCGGCGTGACGCCGGCGTCGAGCAGCGCGCGGGTGATCGGCCATGCCTGCTCGTGGCGCAGGGAGACGTGCGATCCGCGCCGCACCGGGTCGCGCGGCGTGCCGAGCTCGAACCCGAGCGGGGCGAGCCAGGCGTCGTGGAGCTCGATCACGAGCTCGGTCAGCGCGACCGACTTCTCGCGGATGCGGTCCATGCCGGCCTCCGCGGTCAGCCGCGCGCCCTCCTCGACGGCGGCGAGCTGGAGGATCGGCGGCGTGCCGGCCAGGAAGCGGCCCACGCCGGGCACCGGGTCGTAGGCGCGGTCCATCGCGAACTGCTCGCTCTGGGCGAACCAGCCCCAGATCGGCGAGCGCAGCTCCGCCTGCAGCGCCTCGGCGACGTACAGATAGGCGGGCGCGCCCGGGCCACCGTTGAGGTACTTGTAGGTGCAGCCGACGGCCAGCTCGACGCCCGCCTCGCGGAGCGCGATCGGCACGGCGCCTGCCGAGTGGCTGAGGTCCCAGATCACCGTGGCGGGCGACGCCGCGGTGAGCGCGGCCATGTCGGCCAGCGCGCCCGAGCGGTAGGCGACGTGGCTGAGCACCACGAGGTCGCCGGGTCCGCAGGCCGCGAGGTCCTCCGGCTGCGGCCCGTCGAGCGGGTCGGAGTCGAACAGCCGCAGCTCGAGCCCGCGCGCGGCGGCGATGCCCTCGAGCACGTAGCGGTCGGTCGGGAAGTTCCCCCGGTCGCTGACCAGGCCCGTCAGGCCGCGCGCCTCGATCGCGGCGCTCGCCAGCTTGAAGAGGTTGACCGTCGTCGAGTCGGTGACGACGACCTCCTCGGGGGCGGCCCCGACGATCTCCGCGAGCAGCGCGCCCGCCCGCTGCGGCAGCTCGATCCACTCGTGCCAGCCGGAGACGAGCTCGTCGCCCCACTGCTCGATCACCGCGTGCAGGCGCTCGCGGGTGGCGACGGGCAGCCGCCCGAGCGAGTTGCCGTCCAGATAGGCGCGGCCGGGATCGGTGATGACGAACCGGTCGCGGAACGCGCCCAGCGGGTCGGCGGCGTCGAGCGCCTGCGCGTGCGACCTCAGCGGCGGTCCAGCCACTCCATCACCGGCGCGATCGCCGCCTCGCGGAGCTCGATGTGCCCGAAGTGGTCCTCGCCGGGCACGACGTGCAGCGTGCAGTCGTCGCCCGCCTCCCGCGCCGCCTCGGCGTAGCGCTCGCTGATGACCGGCGGGACGATGTCGTCGAGGGCACCGTGGACGAGCAGCGCCGGTACGCCCAGCGGAAGGCGCGCCGCCGGAGAGGCGAGCGCGTAGCGCTCCGGCCGCTCCTCGGGCGTGCCGTCGAGCAGCCGCCGCACGACCCCGCCCGACAGCCGCAGCTCCCACGCCAGCTCCAGGTCGAGCACTCCCGCCTGAGACACGACGCCGGTGACCGGCACGCGCGGATCCTCGCGGGTGGCCGCCCACGCCGCCAGGTGACCGCCGGCCGAGTGCCCGATCGTCACCACGCGCGTGAGGTCCAGGCCGCGCAGGCAGTCGAGGTGGTCGATCGCCTCGGCGACGTCGTCGAACGTGTTCGGCCAGCCGCCGCCGCTGAGCCGGCCGAGCCGCCGGTACTCGATGTTCCACGCCGCCCAGCCGCGCGCCGCGAGCGCGCGGGACAGGGCGCGGTTGAGCTTGCGCGAGTAGCGGGCGCGCCAGAAGCCGCCGTGGATGACGACGGCCACACCGTGGGGGCCGTCGCCATCGGGGCGGTAGAGCTCGCCGAACTGCGAGCGCATCCGCCCGTAGGCATGGCGCTCGAAGCCGTCGCGCGGCACGCGGCTACGCGGTCACTCCCAGCGAGCGGACCGCGTCGGCCAGCCTGGTGATGCCCTCGTCGATCTGCTCCGGCGTCACGCCCGAGTAGGCAAGGCGCAGCGTGTTCTCGCCGCCCTCGAGCAGGAAGTCCGTGCCCTTGACGAACACGACGTCGCGCTCGCGCGCGGCGGTCTCCAGGTCGGCGACGTTGACCTCCTGCGGCAGCACGACCCACATGAAGTAGCCGCCGGACGGCGCGGCGAACACGGCCTCCGGGAGCTCGCGCTCGAGCGCGGTGACCACCGCGTCGCGGCGGGCGCGCAGGTTCTCCTTGACCGTGGCGATCGCGGAATCGATCCGGCCGGAGCGGCAGAACTGGTTCACGATCGACTGGGCGACCATGTTCGGCGAGATGTAGGTGTTGGTCGCGATCCCCTGGATCTGCTTGATCACGGCGGCCGGGCCGACGAGGTAGCCGACGCGGATGCCGGGGCACACCGTCTTGGAGAACGACGACGCGTAGACGACCTGGCCCGCCGTGTCCTGGGAGAGCATCGTCGGCAGGGTCTCGCCCTCGAAGCGGATCGCCACGTAGGGGTCGTCCTCGAAGAGCGTGAAGTCGTACTTGGCCGCCAGCGACAGCAGCTTCTCGCGCTTGGGCGCGCTCAGCGTGTAGCCGGCGGGGTTCTGGAAGTTGGGGATGATGTGCGCGAGCGTCGGGCGCAGGCCGTCCTCGAGCAGCGACTCCAGCGCGTCGACGTCGATCCCGTCGGTCTCCAGCTCGACCATGCGGATGTCGGCGCCGCGGTTGCGCAGGTTCAGCAGCGTGCGGTCGTAGGTCGGCGACTCGACGATCACCGCGTCGCCGGGGTTGACCAGCAGCTGGAACAGGAACGCGTCGGCCTGCATCGAGCCGTTGGTGACGAGCACCTGGTCGACCTCGACGCCGTGTTGCTCCGCGATCCACTGCGCGCAGGGGCGCGTAGCCGACCGACGTGCCGTACGCCGTGGTGCCGGCGGCATCCTCGGCGAAGGCGCGCTGCGCGGCCTCGCTGAGGCCCTCCACATCGACGATGTCGAGCGACGGGGCGCCCCGGGCGAAGGAGATCGTGGCCATGCCGACCAGGATACGTGTCCGCTCTCGCTCAAGTTTTCGGGCCGCGCGCCGTTTCCCAACCCACGATGACCGCTGCCCGCCGACTTCTCGCCCTCCTCGTGTTCGTGTCCGCCCTGGCCCTCCCCGGCGCCGCCCAGGCCGCCACCCCGGGCGTCAACGTGACCGACATCGGCTTCGACGGCGTGCCCGCGCGGCGGCTGGCAGAACGTCACCGACTCGCGGCGCCAAGTCGATCCGCGGCTTCGTCAACTGGAACCAGGTCCGCGGCGCCTCCCGCGAGGTCGAGATGCAGCGCTACCGCCTGTTCGCCGACGGCGCCAAGGCGCGCGGCATGCGCATCCTGCTCACCGTGACCGGCACCGCCGCGACGATGGCCACGCCGGGCGAGTACGCCGCCGTGGTCGCCGACATCGCGACCGAGCTGCGCGGCAAGGGCGTCGACTACGAGGTCTGGAACGAGCAGGACGACACGGGCTTCTGGCTCAACGGCCCCCAGCCGGCCGCCTACACGGCGCTGCTGAAGGCCGCCTACCCCGCGATCAAGGACGCCGACCCGGCCGCGACCGTCGTCGTCGGCGGCCTCGTCGCCAACGACTTCGAGTTCGTCGAGCAGCTCTACAACCACGGCGCCAAGGGCTCCTTCGACGCCGTCGGCGTGCACACCGACACCGCCTGCCTGACCACGGACCCGCGCGAGTACTACCGCGAGCCCAGCGGGCGCATCGGCCGCTACGCCTTCACCGGCTACCGCGAGGTCCGCGCCACGATGCTCGCGCACGGCGACGACAAGCCGGTGTGGATGACCGAGCTGGGCTGGCCGACGATCACCAGCACCTGCGAGCGCGGCGGCCGCGCCGGCACCAAGGCGGCCGGCGTCACCCCGGCCCAGCAGGCCGACTTCCTTGGCAAGGCCTACGGCTGCCTCGCCGCCGACCCGTACGTCCACCTCGGCTCGTGGTTCAGCCTCTCCGACGTCCAGACGGGCTCGACCAACGACGCGCTCAACCTCGGCCTGATGACTGACTCCTTCGCCCGCAAGCCCGCGTTCGCCGCCTTCCAGGGCGCCGCGTCAGCCGCCCCGATCGCCTGCGGCGGCACGCTGGACTCCGGCGCCCCGGTCGTGACGATGCACGCGCCGACCGACGGCGCCAAGTACCTCACCTCGCTGCCGATCCACGTCACCGCCACCGACTCCGAGGGCGTCAACGACATCGACCTCAAGGTCGACGGCAAGGAGGTCCCGCTCAAGACGGTCAAGAGCGGCAACAGCGCCTCCGTGAAGTTCGAGTGGGGTGGCGCGAAGAAGCTCTCCTTCGGCCCGCACACGATCGTGGCGATGGCCCGCGACGAAGCCAAGAACGAGGGCCGCGCCGTGGCCAAGGTCATCCACGTGGGCGGCGGCAATTACCCCTTCAAGGTCAAGACCGCGTACGCGCTGACCGTCGGCAAGGTCAAGGGCGGCAAGGTCAAGGTCCGCGGCAAGATCACCCCGAAGGGCAACCTCTCCCGCCTCGCGCACGGTCGCGCCTACGTCTTCTTCTCCCGCTTCGACACCAAGGCCAAGCGCTGGAAGAAGGTCTCCCGCTACTCGCGCGACGCCAAGCACGCGTTCACGCTCCGCTACAAGTTCAAGAAGCGCGGCGTGTGGCGCGTCACCGGCCAGTTCAAGCCCAAGAAGGGCTTCAAGGCCTCACGCGCGAAGGCCGCGCGGCTGAAGGTGCGTTAGCACCTTAAGTGTGACTTCTTCGCCCGGATCCTTCCGGGCGGGACGAACGGCGGGCAAGGTGGGGGGTGTGGGGAGCGAGGCCGCACTTCGTGACACTCGACGCCGTGGTCGGCGGGGCGTGTCACGTTGGTCGGGCAGGAGCCGAGTTTCGTGACAGCGCTGGTCTCGGCCGCCGCGGATCGTCACGTAATGCGGGTTGCGGCCGCCCAACACGGATGCGTGACGACCGCACAGCTGCGCGCGGCCGGGCTGAGCCGTGATGCGATCGCGCATCGCGTGCGGATCGGGTGGATGCTGCGCCGCCACCGTGGCGTGTTCATCGTCGGCCCGTTGGTCTCACCGCTCACGGAGTCCTCGGCGGCCCTGCTGGCCTGCGGGGCGGCGTCCGCGCTGAGCTACGAGAGCGCCGGTGCGCGGCTCGTGTTGCGGCCCGAGCCCGCGGTCGTCGAGGTCAGCGTCGTCGGCAACGTGCGCGCCCGCGACGGCGTACGCGTGCACCGCGTCAAGCACCTCGACACGATCGTCGTCGACGGCCTGCGCGTGACGAGCCCGCAACGAACCCTCGCCGACCTCGCGACCCGCCTCTCGCCCCACGAGCACGCACGGATCACGGAGGAAGCCCAGGTCAAGCGCCTCATCCCCCTACCCAGCTGCAGTTCGACCCAGCCGAAGCTCACAAGATCGGAGGCGGAGCGGCGGCTGCTCGAGCTCATCAGGGCGGCGGAGCTGCCCGAGCCGCGGACGAACACGCGAGTCGCCGGCCATGAGGTCGACTTCCACTGGCCCGAGCACCGCCTCGTCGTCGAGGTCGACGGCTTCCAGTTCCACTCCACGCGCGAGGCGTTCGAGCGAGACCGGCTGCGCGACGCGCGGTTGCAGGCCTCGGGCCAGCGGGTGATGCGGATCACGTGGCGGCAGATCGCGGCCACGCGCGAGGCGGTGGCCGCGCGGCTGGCCGCCGCGATGGCTACGCCTTGAGCGAGCCGGCGATCTCGGCGGCGATCTGGGCGACCTCGGTCGGCGTGCGGCCGACGCGGACGCCCTTCGCCTCGAGCGCCTCCTGCTTGGCGACGGCGGTGCCCGCAGTGCCGGAGACGATCGCGCCCGCGTGGCCCATGGTCTTGCCGGGCGGCGCGGTGAAGCCGGCGATGTAGGCGACGACCGGCTTGGAGACGTTGTCGGCGATGAACTCGGCGGCCTCCTCCTCGGCGGAGCCGCCGATCTCGCCGGCCATCACGATCAGCTCGGTCTCGGGGTCGGCCTCGAAGAGCCCGATGATGTCGACGAAGCTCGAGCCCGGGACGGGGTCGCCGCCGATGCCGACGATGGTCGAGTTGCCGAAGCCGGCCTGGGCCAGCTCGTTGCCGATCTGGTAGGTCAGCGTGCCCGAGCGGGACACGACTCCGACGTTGCCCTCGGAGAAGAAGCTCGCGGGGATGATCCCGACGTTGGCCTTGCCCGGCGAGAGGATGCCGGGGCAGTTCGGGCCGACCAGCCGCACGTCCGGATTGCGCGCGATGTGGTTGTAGACGCGCAGCTCGTCGTGGGCGGGGATGCCCTCGGTGATCGCGATGATCAGCTCGATGCCGGCGTCCTCGGCCTCGAGGATCGAGTCGGCGGCGAAGCGCGGCGGGACGAAGATCATCGCCGTGTTCGCGCCGGTCTCGGCGACCGCGTCGTGGAAGGTGTTGAAGACCGGGACGCCCTCGACGTCCTGGCCGCCCTTGCCGGGCGTCACGCCCGAGACGACCTGCGTCCCGTAGCGGCGGTTGTTCATCGCGTGGAACGTGCCCTCGCGCCCGGTGATGCCCGAGACGCAGAGCTTCGTGTCCTTGTCGACGAGGATGCTCACTCGCCCGCCTCCCTTCGCGCGTCGGCGGCTCCGAGCTCGGTCTCGCGGCCCTCGCCCACCGGCACGGTCGTGCCCTCGGGATCGCCGGTCGAGCCGCCTCCGGCGAGCTCGACGACGCGGCGCGCGGCGCCGAGCATGGTCGACTCCGCGTGGACGTTGGGCAGGTCGGCCTGCGCGAGCAGCTCGCGGCCCTCCTTGTCGTTGGTGCCGTCGAGCCGGACCACGAAGGGGACGGTCGGCTTGATCTGCTCGAACGCCTCGATCAGGCCCTTGGCCACCTCGTCGCAGCGGGTGATGCCGCCGAAGATGTTGAACAGCACGGCGGTGACGTTCTCGTTGGAGAGGATCACCTCGACCGCCTGCGTGATCGCCTCCGCCTTCGAGCCGCCGCCGGCGTCGAGGAAGTTGGCGGGCGAGCCGCCGGCCTGGGCGACGACGTCCAGCGTGGACATCACGAGGCCCGGCGCCGTTGCCGAGGATGCCGACGTTGCCGTCCAGCTTCACGTAGGTCAGCCCGCGCTCGCGCGCCATGCGCTCCTGCGGGTCCTCGCCCTCGGAGGAGCGCAGCCCGGCGTTCTCGGGATGGCGGAACAGCGACGAGTCGTCGAGCGTCACCTTCGCGTCGAGCGCCGTGACCTGGCGGTCGCCGGTGACGATCAGCGGGTTGACCTCGACGAGCATCGCCTCCTCGCCCACGAACGCGTCGTAGAGCTTGGTCAGCAGCGCGCCGATCGGGCGCACGACGTCGGCGTCGACGCCCGCCTCGAAGGCGAGCCGGCGCGCGTGGAAGTCCTGGAAGCCGAGCAGCGGGTCCACGTGCAGGCGGGCGATCGCGTCCGGGTTGCTGTCGGCCACCTCCTCGATGTCCATGCCGCCCTGGGTGGAGAGCATCACCAGCGGGCGCTTGGCCGCGCGGTCGAAGACGATCGACGCGTAGTACTCGGCGGCGATGTCGGACGCGGCCTCGATCCACACCTCGTGGACGGTCAGCCCGCGGATGTCCATGCCGAGGATCGCCTTCGAGTGCTGCTCGGCCTCGGTGCGGTCGCTTGGCGACCTTGATGCCGCCGGCCTTGCCGCGGCCGCCGATCTGCACCTGGGCCTTGACGACGCAGGGGTAGCCGATCTCGTCCGCGGCCGCGACGGCCTCTTCGACGGTGGTGGCCGGCGAGCCCGGAGGGCACGGGGACGCCGTGGCGGGCGAAGAGCTGCTTGCCCTGGTATTCGAGAAGGTCCATGAGCGGGCGCGGACTCTAGTACACGCCCGCCGCTCACTACGTCGCCCGCTCGTGCTCGCGCGGAGCGAACAGCGGAAGGCCGTCGGCACCCTGCTCCAGCTGTCCGCGGGCGTCGTCGACGGCGCCCAGGAATGGCTTCACCAGGTCCATCGGGAGCGGGAACACCACCGTGGAGTTCTGCTCGATCCCGATCTCCGACAGCGTCTGCAGGTAGCGCAACTGCAGCGTCGCCGGGTTGCGGCTGATCACGTCGGCCGCCTCGGCCAGCCGCGTCGCCGCCTGCGCCTCCGCCTCGGCCCTGATGACCTTCGCGCGCCGCTCGCGCTCGGCCTCGGCCTGCTTGGCCATCGCGCGCTGCATCGCAGCCGGGATGCCGACGTCGCGGATCTCGACGGTCGTGACCTTGATCCCCCACGGCTCGGTCTGCTCGTCGATGATCTGCTGCAGGTGCTCGTTGAGCTGCTCGCGCTGGGACAGCAGAGCGTCGAGGTCGGCCTTGCCGAGCACCGCCCGCAGCGTCGTCTGGGCGACCATCGACGTGGCCTGGCGGAAGTTCTCGATCTCCACCACCGAGGAGCGCGGGTCGACCACGCGGAAGTACGTCACGGCGTCGACGCGGGCGGGGACGTTGTCGCAGGTGATCACGTCCTGCGCCGGGATGTTGAGCGTGTGCGTGCGCAGCGACACGCGCACCATCCGGTCGATCAGCGGCACGAGCAGCACGACGCCCGGCCCCTTGGCGCCGATCAGGCGGCCGAGCCGGAACACGACGGCGCGCTCGTACTCGCGCAGGACCCGGATCGACGCGGCGGCGACCGCCAGCGCCAGGACGAGCAGGACCACGAGCGACACGAGGACGGCGGTCATTGCGCCACCTCCCATTCCTCCGCAGGGCGCACGGTGAGCGTCAGGCCGCTCACATGCTCGATCACGACGGGGTCGCCGGGCTCCAGGGCCGGCTCCCCCTCGAGGTCCCACTGCCGCGCGCGCCACAGCGCGCCGTCGACCAGCACCCGGCCGACCGGGGCGGGCGCCGCCCGCACCTCGCCGAGCCGGCCGATCAGCCCCTCGGCGCCGCCGCGCGGGCGGATCCGGCGCGTCGCCATGCCCTTGCGCACGATCACCAGCACGAGCGCGAGGGAGAACAGCGCGGCGGCGGTCGTCGCGCCGATGCACGGCGGCGGCGCCCAGCCCGGCTCCGGAGACGAGCAGCCCGATCCCGGCGGCCAGCGACACCGCGGCCGCGGTCCCGAGCGCGCCGTGCGAGGGCACGTGGGCCTCCGCCACCACGAGCGTGGCACCTAGGAGCACCAGCAGCAGGCCGATCGCGGACATGGGTCCTCAGTGACGGATCGTACTCCCGGCGCGGCGTGGCGGCGAACGGCTCATGTCACAATGCACGGCCGATCATGCCGCTGCCCAAGGAAGTCACCTTCGTCACGTTCGACGTCTACGGAACCCTCATCGACTGGGAGACGGGGGTCTACGACGCGTTCTCAAAGGAAGCCGACAAGGACGGATACACGCTCTCGCGCGAAGAGCTGATCCCCCTCTTCATGAAGACCCAGCAGGAGATCAAGGCGGGCTCGTACGAGCTCTACGCCGAGGTCCTCCGCCGGACCGCCGTGAACATCTCGCGCGAGCTCGGCTGGCCGCTGGAGCCGTCCCGCTCCGGCTTCCTGCCCGACTCCGTGATGCGCTGGCCGCCGTTCAAGGAGACCAACACCCAGCTCGAGCGCTTCGGCAAGAAGTTCGAGACGGGCCTGATCTCCAACATCGACGACAAGCTGCTCGGCCTCACGCGCCGCCACTTCAAGACCGACTTCGATCTCGTGGTCACCGCTCAGCAGGTCCGCTCCTACAAGCCGGACCCGGCCCACTTCAAGGAGTGCGAGCGCCGCATCGGCACCAAGAAGGGCTGGGTGCACGTCGGCTCGAGCTACTACTACGACGTGGAGCCGTGCCTGAAGCTCAAGGTGCCCGTGATCTGGGTCAACCGCTCGAAGGAGACGCTCGACGCGGGGCAGAAGAAGCCCACCGCCGAGGTCAAGACCCTCCTCGAAGCGGCGAAGCTCCTCGGCGCGGCCTGAGTGCGCGCGGTAGGCCTGCACGCCGACGTCGTCGTCGCCGTCTCGCGGGCCTACCAGACCACCTGCACGCTGGTCCGCTCCGGCAACGAGGCGTTCTGCATCGACTCGCCGGTGTTCCCGGACGAGCTGGAGATC
This sequence comes from uncultured Solirubrobacteraceae bacterium, assembly GCA_963723395.1. Taxonomy (GTDB): domain Bacteria; phylum Actinomycetota; class Thermoleophilia; order Solirubrobacterales; family Solirubrobacteraceae; genus DATFQI01. The sequence goes on from CAVRQL010000025.1 coordinate 654,665, forward strand.
CTGCCCGCGATCGCCGAGCAGGCGGGCTTCCCGGTGGTGGGATTGCTGGCCACGCACGCCGACTGGGACCACCTGCTCGGGCGCTTCGCGTTCGCCGAGGCGCCGCTGGGCTGCGCCGAGTCGACCGCCGCGCGCCTGGTCAACCAGCCGGGCGCGGCGCAGCGGGAGCTGCGCGCGTTCGACGAGGAGATGTACGTCGAGCGGCCCGGCCCTCTCTCGCTGCCGGGCGCCCAGTCGCTGCCCACGCCGGGCCACTGCGGGATCGGCGAGCTGGAGCTCGAGGTGCACCCCGCCGACGGCCACACCGAGGACGGCATGGCGGTGTGGGTCCCATGGGCGCGCGTGCTGGTGGCGGGTGACTACCTCTCGCCGGTCGAGATCCCGATGCTCAGCCCGGGCGGGTCGGCGCGCGGGTACCTGGCGACGCTCGGCCGGCTGGAGCCGCTCGTCGAGCAGGCCGACTACGTCGTCCCCGGCCACGGCGCCCCGCTGGAGGGGCAGCGCGCGGCGGCGATCCTGCGCGAGGACCGCGCGTACGTGGAAGGGCTGATCGAGCACGGCGCCGAGGCGAAGCTGCCGCTCGCCAGGCGCGGCGCCGCCCAGAAGAAGATCCACGCGGAGAACGCGACGCGGGTCACGGCGTGACCACGCCGGGCGAAGCCCGGCCCGGTGCGATGCACCGGCTCACTCCCGAGCTGCGCGCGCTCGGCGAGGAGATCCTCGCCGCCGCGCTGGACCGGCTGGCCGCCGAGCCGCCGGAGCTCGGGAGCGCGCTGCTGCCCTCGGAGGTGGCCGCGCGCGCGGGCGAGACGATCACCCCGGAGGGGCTCGGGGCCGAGGAGGCGCTGGCGCGCTTCCGCGACGTCCTGCTCCCGCTCACCACCGCGATCGACCACCCGCGCTACCTCGCCTTCATCCCGTCGGCGCCGACGCCGGCCTCCGCGCTGATCGAGCTGCTGCTCAGCGCCAGCTCGACCTACGGCGGCTCGTGGATGGAGGGCGCCGGCGCGGTGCACGCCGAGAACGAGGCGCTGCGCTGGGTCGCGGAGCTCGCCGGCCTCCCGGCCGGCGCGGGCGGCTGCTTCGTCCAGGGCGGCACCAACGGCAACCTCTCCGCCCTCCACGCGGCCCGCGAGCGCGCCCGCGCGCGCGGCGAGGCGGCCACCCACGTGGCCTGCAGCGAGGAGGTCCACGCCTCGGTGCGCGCCTCCGCCCGGATCATGGACGCGCAGGTGCTGCCGGTGCCCGCCGAGGCCGACGGCCGGCTGCGCGGCGACGCGCTGCGGGCGGCGCTGACCGACGGGGTGTTCGCGGTGGTGGCCACCGCCGGCACGACCAACCTCGGGCTGGTCGACGACCTCGAGGGCGTCTCCGCCGTCACGCGCGAGCGCGACCTGTGGCTGCACGTCGACGGCGCCTACGGCGCGGCCGGGCCTGTGTGCGCCGAGCGTCCGCGAGCTGTTCGCGGGGATCGAGCACGCCGACTCGCTGATCGTCGACCCGCACAAGTGGCTGTTCGCCCCGTTCGACTCCTGCGCGCTCGTCTACCGCGAGCCTGCCGCCGGCGCGGCGGCGCACCGCCAGAGCGCCGCCTACCTCGACGCGCTGTACCGAGAGGAGTCCTGGAACCCGTCGGACTTCGGGCTGCACCTGTCCCGCCGCGCGCGCGGCGTCCCGTTCTGGTTCTCGCTCGCCGTGCACGGCACGGATGCCTACGCCGAAGCCGTCGAGCGCACGCTGGAGGTCACGCGCGAGGGCGCCGAGGAGATCCGGCGCCGCCCCGACCTCGAGCTGGTCGCCGAGCCCGAGCTGAGCGTGCTCGCGTTCCGCCGGCTCGGCTGGGACGAGGAGCGCTACCACGCGTGGGCGGAGCGCCTGCGGACGGAGGGCACCGCGTTCGTGCTCCCCACGACGGTGGCGGGGGAGACCGTCGCGCGGTTCGCGCTCGTGAACCCGCGGACCACGCTCGACGACTTGAAGATCGTGCTGGACTCGATGTAGATGGTCGAAGTCGCCCCCGGCCTGCACCGCTGGACCGCGCGGCATCCCGCCTGGGAGCCGGACGCCGAGCCCGACAGCCCGGCCGACTGGCCGCCCGAGGTCGGCAGCGTCGCCTACGCGTCCGGCGACGGGCTGGTGCTCGTCGACCCGATGGTGGGCGGCTGGGAGGAGCTCGACGCGCTGGTCGCCGGCGGCCCCGTGTCCGTCGTGACGACCATGCGCTTCCACGGACGCAGCCGCGCCGAGGTGGCCGAGCGCTACGGCGCGAAGCTCGTGTCGGCCGGCGACCCGCAGCCGCCGGGCGTCGAGCGGATCCCGGTCGAGGGCGCCGACGAGACGATGGTGTGGATCCCCGAGCACCGCGCGCTGGTGCCCGGCGACCGGCTGATCGGCGACGGCCGCGGCGGCGTGCGCCCGTGCCCGGCGTCGTGGCTCGGGTACCTCCCGGACTACGGCGCCGAGGAGCTGCGCGCCGCGCTGCTCCCGCTGCTCGACCTGCCGGTCGAGCTCGTGCTCACCTCACACGGGGACCCGGTGCTGCGCGACGGCCACGCGGCCATCCGCGCCGCGCTCTACGGGTAGACCCAGACGACGTCGCCGTAGCTCAGCCAGTTGGAGATCCGGCGCGCGTCGGGGATCGGCACGCGCAGGCAGCCGTGGCTGGCGTTGAAGGCGGGCACGGACATGTAGCCGTGGATCGCGTAGCCGCCGATGAAGTAGCTGGCGTCGACCATCCCGAGCCCGTTCGTGCCCAGGTCCTTGCGGTAGACCTTGTAGCGGCCGAGCACCGTCGGGGTCCCGGGCGCGCCCGAGGACGTGTGGTAGATCGCGCGGACCTTCTTGCCGTCGATCAGCGCGAGCACCTGGCGCGAGAGGTCGGCCTCGACGTGGCGGCCCTCGTTCGGGTGGCGGACCCTGAAGCGGCCCTTCCCGGCGAGCACGCCGCGGATCACGACCGACGACGCGCTGTAGTTGCGCGCCACGCCGCTCACCTTGCGCCACGCCATCACCGCGCGCTGGGTCGCCGCGTCGTAGCTCCCGCTGCTCGGGACGTAGTAGTGGAGGCGCTTGAGGCCGCGCTGGAGCAGGCGCACGATCGCGCCGCGCTGGCCGGCGAAGATCGACGGGGTGAGCACCCGCACGCGCGCGGCGCGGCTGCGCAGGGCCTCCAGCTGCGGCGTCGCCTTGTGCGTCGCGACGACCGTGAAGCGGCCCGAGGCGGCGGCCTTGAAGCCGACGAGGAACGTCCCGGTCCCGTTCGGGCCCGGCTTGAGCTTGACCCGCTTCGTCCGCACGGCCTTGCCGCCGCGGCTGAAGCGCACGCGGATCGTCTGCCCGGCGACGAACGGCTTCACGGTCCCGCGCACCCGCCAGGTGTCGCCCTTGAGCTGCAGCCTGGTCTTGCCGTCGCGGATCGCGTTCTCGACCTTCACGCCGGCGGTGCCGCGCGCGGGGGCGGGCGCCGGAGCCGGGGTGGGCGTCGGGGCCGGAGGGGGCGGAGGGGGCGTCGGTGTCGGGATCGGCGTCTGGGCGACGGCGGCCGGCGCGACGGCGAGCGTGACCACGAGGGCGCTGAGAAGGGAGCGGACGATCACGCGGACCGGAAGTACAGCACAGGAGGCCGACGCTTGACGCGCCAGTCTCGGAGGAGTACGTTCCGCAAACACGATTCGACATTGTCGAATCACAGTCCCAATCCGCTGAGGAGGAGTGAGGATGGAGACGTACTCGCTGGGGCAGCGCGCGTTCGCCGAGACACTGGGCACCGCGCTGCTGGTGCTCGTCGGTCCTGGTTCAGTCGTCGCGACGCTGGCGCTGGCAGGAGACAGCACGCCCGCCATCACCGGCGCCGACCTGCTGGGCATCTCGTTCGCCTTCGGCCTGATCATCACCGCGCTCGTCTACGCGCTCGGCAAGGTGTCCGGCTGTCACATCAACCCGGGTGTGACGTTCGCGCTCGCGACCACCAAGCGCTTCCCGTGGCGCGAGGTCCCGACCTACTGGGCCGCGCAGGTCACGGGCGCCGTGCTCGGCGCGCTCGGCATCTGGGCCGTCTTCGCCTCCACGGCGATCGACCTCGGCATGGGCCAGACCAGCTTCAACACGGACACCGCGACGTACGCCCAGGCGATCTTCGCGGAGGGCATCGGCACCTTCATGCTGATGTTCGCGATCCTCGGGATCGTCGACTCGAAGTCGCCCAGCGACCTCGCCGGCATCGTGATCGGCGGCGTCGTGGTCGCGATCATCATGGTCATCGGGCCGCTGACCGGCGCCTCGCTGAACCCGGCGCGCGCGTTCGGCCCGGAGCTCGTCTCCGCCTTCGGCGGCGGCGTCACCCACTGGGCCCAGCTGATCCCCGTCTATGTCCTGCCCGGACTCGCCGGAGCGGCGCTCGCCGCCTTCGCCTACGACTTCCTGGCCGAGCCGCGTAAGGTTGCCCGACCGATCAAGGCGGCCGTCTCTACCCCCGACCCGGGCCCCATCGCGCCCGCGAAGTGAGATGATGCACATGGCAACCGCGACTCCCACGATGCGCAAGCTGCTCAACGACCCCGCTCAGGTGGTCAAGGACTCGCTCGCCGGCCTGGCGGCCGCGCACGGCGACATCCTCCGCGTGGACGCCGACGCGCAGATCGTCGTCCGCGCCGACGCGCCGCGGCAGGGCAAGGTCGCTCTGCTGTCCGGTGGCGGCGCGGGGCACGAGCCGATGCACGGCGGCTTCGTCGGCATGGGCATGCTCGACGCGGCCTGCCCGGGCGAGGTGTTCACCTCGCCGGTGCCCGACCAGATGCTCGCCGCGACCAAGGCGGTCGACGGCGGCGCGGGCGTCCTGCACCTCGTCAAGAACTACACGGGCGACGTCATGAACTTCAAGCTCGCGGCCGAGGACGCCGCGGACGAGGGGATCGACACCGAGCACGTCCTGATCGACGACGACGTCGCCGTGCAGGACTCGCTCTACACGGCGGGCCGCCGCGGCGTCGGCGCCACGGTGCTGGCCGAGAAGCTCGCCGGCGCGGCGGCCGAGCGGGGCGACGACCTCGCGGCCGTGACGGCGATCGCCCGTCGCGTCAACGAGCGATCGCGCTCCTACGGCGTCGCGCTGTCCTCGTGCATCCCGCCCGCCTCGGGCCAGCCGATCTTCGACCTCCCCGCGGGGGAGATGGAGGTCGGCGTGGGCATCCACGGCGAGCCGGGGCGCAGCCGCGAGCCGCTCGGCACGGCGCACGAGGTCGCCGGGCTGATGGTCCAGGCCGTGGTCGAGGACCTCGCGCCGGACTCCGGGTCGCAGGTGCTCGTGTTCACCAACTCGATGGGCGGCACCCCGCTGCTCGAGCTCTACGTCCTGCACGGGGAGATCGAGCGGGAGCTGCGCGCTCGCGGGCTGGAGCCCGTCCGCCGGCTCGTCGGCCCGTTCATCACGTCGCTGGAGATGGCCGGCGCGTCGCTGACGCTGTTGACCCTGGACGACGAGCTCGCCTCGCTGTGGGATGCTCCCGTCCACACCGCCGCGCTCCGCTGGGGTGCGTGAGGTGAACCCACCGACCACTGTGGCCAACTCCGTCGACGTCACCGGATGGATGCACGAGGTGGCCTCTGCCGTCGAGGCGGAGGCCGATCACCTCACGCAGCTGGACTCGGCGATCGGCGACGGCGACCACGGGGTCAACATGAAGCGCGGGTTCCGCGCGGTGGTCGAGGCGCTGGGCGCGCAGGACGGCGCCCAGCCGCCCGGCAAGACGCTGATCACGGCCGGCAAGACCCTGGTCTCCACGGTGGGCGGCGCGAGCGGCCCGCTGTGGGGCACCGCCCTGCGGCGTGCGGGCCGCGCGCTCGGCGACGCCCCGGTGGTCGACGCGCCCGCGCTGGCGACCGCCATGGAGGCCGCGCTGGCCGGGGTCGTCGACCTCGGCGCGGCCGAGCCCGGCGACAAGACGATGGTCGACGCGCTGGCGCCGGCGGTGAGCGCGCTGCGCGAGGGTGCCGACGGCGACCTGGCCGCGGCGATCGCCTCGGCGACCGCCGCGGCGGAGGAGGGCGCGCGCTCGACGGTCCCGATGCAGGCCCGCAAGGGCCGCGCGTCGTACCTCGGCGAGCGCTCGATCGGCCATCAGGACCCGGGCGCGACCTCGACGACGCTGATCATCGCGGCGCTGGGCCGCGCCCTCGAGCCCGCGGGCTGATGGCCGAGCGCATCCTCGCCGGGCTCCCCGCCTCGCCCGGCGTCGCTGCCGGACGCGCCCGCGTGCTCGACGCGCCGTCCGGCGGCGGCGCTCCGCTGCCCGAGCCCGCTCGCCCCGCGGCGCTGGAGGCCGCACGGACGGCGCTGGCCGACGCCGGCGCCGAGCTCGATGCGCTGGCGGCGCGGCTGCGCGCCGAGGGGCGCGAGAGCGAGGCGGAGATCATCGAGACCGGCGTGCTGATGGCGGCCGACCCGGCGCTCGACGTCGCGCTGGAGCGCGCCGTGCTCGAAGACGGGCGCGACGCCGCGGCGGCCGTGATCGCGGCCTGCGGCGTCCACGCGGACGCGATCGCCTCGCTGCCCGACGAGACTCTGGCCGCGCGCGCCGACGACGTCCGCTCGCTCGGCCGCCGCGCCGCCCGCCGCGTGGGCGGCGCCGGCGAGGCGCCCGGCGACCTGTCGGGTGACGTGATCGTGGTCGCCGACGACCTCGGCCCCGCCGACGTGGCGGAGCTCGACGGGTCGGTGGCGGGCCTCGCGCTGGCCGGCGGCGCGCCGTCCGCGCACGCCGCGGTCGTGGCCCGCGGGCTCGGTATCCCGATGGTGGTCGGGCTCGGCCCGGAGGTCCTGGCGCTCGCCGGCAGGCACGCCGCTCGTGCTCGACGACGCGCTGCTCGTGGCCGAGCCGACCCCCGAGCGCGAACGCTCCGCGCGAGAAGCCCAGGAGCGCCGGCGGGCCGAGCGCGCGGGCGCCGAGGCGGCGGCCGGGCTGCCGTCGGTCACCACCGACGGCCGGAGCGTGACGGTGCTCGTGAACGCCGCCACGGCCGCGGAGGCGGTGGCGGGGCTGCGCGCGGGCGCGGAGGGGATCGGGCTGCTGCGCACCGAGCTGGCCTTCCTCGAGGCGGCCGCGTGGCCGGCCGACGCCGCGCACCGCGCGGCCCTCGCGCCGGTGCTGGAGCCGCTGGCCGGCCGCACCGCGACGGTCCGCGTGTTCGACTTCGGCGCGGACAAGACGCCGCCGTTCCTGCGCGGCACGCCCGCCCGCGGGCTGGCGCTGCTGCTCGAGCACCCGGGCGAGCTGGAGACCCAGGTGCGCGCGATCGCCGCCGCCGGGGCGGGCACCCGCCTGCGCGTCCTGCTCCCGCTCGTCGAGGAGGCCGCCCAGGTCGAGGCGGTCCGGCGGCTGCTGCCCGACGGCGTCGCGCTCGGCGCGATGATCGAGACCCGCGCCGCGGTCGCCGCGGTACGCGAGATCGCGGCCGCGAGCGACTTCCTCTCGATCGGCACCAACGACCTCACCGCCGACGTGCTCGGCGAGGACCGCTTCGCCGCGGGCGAGGCGCTGCCGCACGACCCGAGCGTGCTGGGCGCCATCGCCGCCACGACCGCCGCGGCGCGGCAGGCGGGCGTCGTCGTGGAGGTGTGCGGCGAGGCCGCCTCGGAGCCGCTGATGGTCCCGCTGCTCGTCGGCCTCGGCGTCGGCGAGCTGAGCGTGGGCGCGGCTCGCGTCGGGCGCGACGCGCGCCGCCGTGCGCGCGCTCGACGCGGGTGACGCCGAGCGCCTCGCGGTCGCCGCGCTGCGGGCGCCCGACGCGGACGCCGTGGTGCGGCTAGTCCGTCAGTCCGGCGACGCAGCGGCCCAGCGCCTCGACGGCCAGCGGGCCGTCGTCGCCGTCGGCCCGCAGCCGTAGCGTCGTGCCCGCCTTCGCGCCGAGGGCGAGGACGGAGAGCAGGCTCTTGGCGTCCGCCTCGCGGTCGCCGGCGCCGACGATGATGCTCGACTTGAAGCCGAGCGCGGTGCGTACGAACTGGGCCGCCGGCCGCGCGTGGAGGTCCACGTCGGGCGGCAGCGTCGCCGTGACCTCAGAGCTTGGGGGCACCGCTGGCTCCGTTGGCCGCGCCCTCGACATCGCTCAGGCTCAGTCCGGCGGAGGCGGTCACCGCCGCCGCCACGGCGCCCTCCACGAGCGGGGCGTCGGCGAGGCGGACGCGGCCGTCCTCCTGGTCGGACAGCACCTCGCGCACGGTGAGGATGGCGCTGCCGAGGTCGCCGAGCACGAGCACGCCTTCGCCCTGGTCGGCGTCCTCGATGGCCTGGCGGACGCGATCGGCGTCCGTCCCGAGGCCGCCGTCGGGCGTGCCGCCCGCGCCGATGATGCGCACGTCGGGGCCGGCCATCTGGCTCGCGAGCTCCACCGTCCCGGTGGCGATATCACGGCTGTGCGATACGACTACGATCCCTACCACGCTCGCTCCTCTACGGTCCGGCGTTCCGGCGTCATCGTAAACTATCGAAGCCGATTCGACAATGCCGAACGCTAGCGAGACCCAGCGACGCCGCGGGACGATCCAGTCGGTCGACCGCGCGGCCCGCATCCTGAAGGCCCTCGCGAGCGGCCCGCGGCGGCTCGGCGTCAGCCAGATCGCCGACCAGCTGGGCCTCTCGCGGCCGACGGTCCACGGCCTGCTGCAGACGCTCGCGGCGCACGGCTTCGTCGAGCAGGACCGCGACTCGGACAAGTACCAGCTGGGCGCCGGGCTGCTGCACCTCGGCAACTCCTACCTGGACCTCAACGAGCTGCGGGCGCGCTCGATCGTGCACGCCGAGCGGCTCGCCACGCGCACCGGCGCCGCGGTGCGCGTCGGCGTCCTGCACGGCGCGTCGGTCACCGTCGTCCACCACGTGTTCCGGCCCGACGCCGCCTTCCAGGTGCTCGAGGTCGGCGCGCAGCTGCCGGCGCACGCCAGCGCGCTCGGCAAGGCGATGCTCGCCTACGCGCCCGAGCCGGTGCTGGCCGAGCTGTTCGCCGAGCCGCTGCCCAAGCTCACCAACCGGACGCTGACCGCCAAGGCGCTGCGCACGCAGCTCGACGAGGTGCGCGAGAGCGGCATCGCCCGCGAGCGCGACGAGGCGGTGCTCGGCGAGTCCAGCGTGGCGGGGCCGATCACCGACCACGCGCGCCACGCCGTCGGCGCGATCGGGGTCGTCGGCGAGACGGGGGAGCTGCTGCCGCGCGGCCCCGCGAAGGGCGTCACGGCGGCGGTCAGCGAAGCCGCGCGCGCGATCTCGCGCGAGCTCGGCGCCGGGCGCTGGCCGGTCTAGAGCCCGGCCCGTACGGGCGCTGGTCCCTCGTCAGTCGCTGAGCGCGGCCAGGCCGGACGACGAGTCCGGGTGGAGCCAGTCCGCGGCCCTGCCGCTCAGCTCGAGCGCGCGCCGCGGCGTGCCGCCGGCGGGGATCACGACCGCGAAGCGCTGCTGCCGGTTCGCGAGCCGGTCCGACAGCTCGTAGAGCATGTGCACCCCCGACGAGTCGAGGAAGTCGAGGTCGCTGAGGTCGAGCAGCACGCCGGTCACCGCGTTGCCCACGGCCTCGGTGAGCCGGCTCAGCAGCCGGGCGCTGTTGGACACGTCGATCTCGCCGTCGATCGAGGCGATCGCGATCGTGCCGCGCTCGCGCATCCGCAGCCGCGCGAGATCGCTCAAGCGCCCGCTCCTCCGCGGAGCCGGCGCCGCAGCCGCACGACCGATCCCTCCGGCCCGGAGTCCGTCGTCACCTCGTCCACGAGCGCGGACATTAACGCCTGGCCGCGGCCCCTGTTCTCACTGCGCGACTCGCGCCAGTCGCCCTGGTCGCGGACCTCGATCTCCGCGACGCCGTCGTCCAGCCTGCCGGTGACGATGACCTCCGCGTCAGCCGGCCCGTAGGCGTGCTCGATCGCGTTCGTCGCGGCCTCGTGCGCCGCCAGCACGATCTCGTCAGCCTCGCGCCGGTCGGCGCCCGCCTCGGCGAGCCATGCCACCAGCCGGCGCCGGAGGTCGGCCAGCCGGCCGGGGTGGGCGGCGAGCACCACGCAGAGGGTCTCGCCCGCCATCGGGACGCGACGCAGGGCGAGGATCGCGACATCGTCGGAGAGCTCGCCGGCGATCCCGTCCACGATGCCGTCGCACACCGTCGCACCGTCGGGATAGCCGCGCTCGAGGGTCGCCGCGAGGCCGTCGATGCCGATGTCGATCGATTCGCCGCGGCGCTCCACGAGGCCGTCGGTGTAGAGCAGCAGCGCATCGCCCATGGCGAGTTGGACCTCGGCCTCGACGTGACCGTGCGCGGCGGCGACGCCGAGCGGCCGGCTGAGCCCGCCCTCGAGGCGCTCCGTGGTGCCGTCCGCGCGACGCAGCAGGGGTGGCGGATGGCCCGCGTTGGCGTAGCGCAGGACGCCCGTATCCGGCGCGAAGATCCCGCACAGGCAGGTGGTCATGAGCAGATCGTCGTCCTCCATCACCCGATCGAGGCGGTCCATCAGCATGGCCGGCGGATGGCCCTCGAGCGCGTACGCGCGCAGCGCCTGGCGGACCTGCCCCATGACGGCCGCCGCCAGGAGGCCGTGCCCCGCGACGTCCCCGATCGCCACGACCACCGAGCCGCTGCTGAGCGCGGTGGCGTCGTAGAAATCCCCGCCGACCTCCAGCGCGCGTCCTGCGGGCACATAGCGGCCGGCGAGCTCGGCGCCGACCACGTCTGGCAGCGCATGGGGCAGGAGGCTCCGCTGCAGCGTCAGCGCGACCTCGGCCAGCTCTCGGGCGCGCTCGCGCTCACCGGCGGCGAGTGCGTCGCGCAGGCGCGTCACCTCGAGGTTCGCATGCACCCGAGCCACCAGCTCGGGACCCGAGAACGGCTTGACCAGATAGTCGTCGGCACCGGCGTCGAGGCCCTGGACCGTCGCTTCCTCGCCCGCCCGCGCGGACAGCATGATCACCGGCAGCCGGCGGGTGGCGGGGTCCTCGCGGAGCCGCTCGATCAGCTCGAAGCCGTTCATGCGCGGCATCATCACGTCGGTGACGACGAGGTCGGCGGGGCGCTCGCCCAGCTGCTCGAGCGCGTCGACGCCGTCGATGGCGGTGCGGACCGCATAGCGCGGGGCGAGCACGCGCGTGAGGTACTCGCGCAGGTCGGCGTTGTCGTCGACCACCAGCACCTCGGCCTCCGCCGCCCCGTCGCGCTCGATCGCGACCGCGTGCTCGTCGCCGTCCCACCGCAGCGCCTCCTGGGCGTACCCGGCCCGCTGCGCCGCGGCGAGCACCGGGTCGAAATGCTTCTCCTGCGCCACGCCCTCTTGGCGCATGGGCAGCTCGATGCGGAAGGTGCTGCCCTCGCCGAGTCGGCTCGTGACGGTGATCTCGCCACCATGGAGGTGCACCAGCTCGCCCACCAGCGCGAGGCCGATCCCACTGCCCTCGTCGCTGCGGCCGTCGGCGCCCTCGACGCGGCTGAAGCGCTCGAAGAGGTGCTCGAGCGCCGCCTCCGGGATCCCGGTGCCGGTGTCGGAGACCTCGATCACCGCGCGCTCGCCGATGCTGACGCGCACGCCGATCCGCCCCTCGAAGGTGAACTTGAAGGCGTTCGAGAGGAGGTTGAGGAGCATCTTCTCGAGCATGTCGGGGTCGGCCTCGATCGTGGAGTCGCCCTTCGGGACGTCCACCGACAGCTCGATCCCGGCGCGGTCCGTCGCGGCGCGGAAGACCGACGCGGACTCGACCGCGAGGAGCCCGAGATCGAGCGGGATGAAGCTCGCCGTGGAGCGCCCCGCCTCCAACCGAGCGAAGTCCAGCAGAGTGTTCACGAGCCGCAGCAGGCGCAGCGCGCTGCGGTTGGCCAGCTCGATCCGGTCGCGCTGGATGCCCAGCTCGGGGACGGGGTCCGCGAGCGCATCCGCCATCGGGCCGAGCATGAGGGTCAGCGGCGTGCGGAACTCGTGCGAGACGTTGGAGAAGAACTCGGTCCTGACGCGGTCGAGCTCGGCCAGCGCGTCGCCGCGGGCCTGCTCGGACTCCAGGCCCTCCGCTCCGGCCAGCGCGACCGACATCTGGCGGGCGGTCACCCGGAGGAAGTCGCGATAGGAGTCGTCGAGTTCCCGCAGCGGGTTGAGCCCCTGCACGAGGATGGCGGCGGGCGAGGCCGACCCGAAGCGTACGACGGGTTGGACGAACGCTCGCGTGACGTCGGCCCCGGCCGTCGTCCGCACGTTCACCTCGACCATCCGGGCCGCCCCTCCGAACGCCAGCGCGCGGAAGCCCCAGGGATCGCCTGTCGTATCGTCGAGCTCGACGCGCTCCGGTGCATCGGCGCCACCCCCGTGCAGGCCACGCGCGCCGGCGAGGTGCGCGGTCCCGTCCTCGACGAGGTACAGCAGCGCGAACGGGATGTCGGCCGCCGCCTCGCCGAGCGCCGTCACGCCGGCGCGGGCGACGTCCTGGCGCGAGCTCGCCTCCGCGATCCGGTCGGCCATGCGGGCGAGCGCCTCCATGCGACGGGCTGCGAGGACCTGTCGCGTCGTCTCCGTCACGGCGGTGAAGACCCCGGCTACCTCGCCTCCGATCTCGATCGGGCTGTGGGAGGAGGTGAAGTAGGCCTCCTCGCGGTAGCCCCGCCGATCCACCATCAGCAGCTCGTCCTCGGCCCACGTCGATGCTTCGCCGGCCATGACGCGGTCGAGCGCCGGGCCCAGCGACTCCCACGCCTCGGGCCACGCCGTGGCCCCGGGCCCACCGAGCGCCGCGGGGTGCTTGTCGCCGAGCAGCGCCCCGTACGCATCGTTGTAGAGCATCGTCCGCTCGCCGCCCCACCAGATGACGATCGGGAACCGCGACCCGACACAGATCCGCACCGCCTCCTGCAGAGCGTTCGGCCACCCGTCGGGCGGACCGAGCGGGCTCTCATCCCAGTCATGCGCCCGCATGACGCCGCCGGAGAGGAACGCGGTCACCGCGGCGAGTGTTCCACGTCAGGGCAGGGTCGCAAACTCCTTATACAGCGCTCGCGCGGCCTTCAGCCCCAGCGCGAGGCTCTCGAGCCGGTAGCTCTCGTCGGGCGCGTGGATGCGGTCGGTCGGGAGCGCGAAGCCGCCGACGACCGTCGGGATCCCGCGGTCGGCGAACGCGGACAGGATCGGGATCGAGCCGCCGCTGCGGACGACCACCGGCGCGCGGCCGCACGCGCGCTCCAGCGCCCGCTGCGCCGCCACCAGCACGGGGTCGGCGGGGTCGAAGCGCGAGGGCTCGGCGCCCTGGGTGTGCAGCTCCAGCTCGGCGCCCTCGGGCAGCGCGTCGCGCAGCAGCCGCTCCAGCGCGGGCGCGATCTCCGCGCTGCGCTGGTTGGCCGCCAAGCCGCACGGACAGGCTCGCCTCGGCGCGCTCGGGCACGATCGTGCGCGGCTCGCCGGAGACCACGCGGTGCACGTCGAGCGAGGTCTGGGACATCGTGCGCAGGTGCAGCTCGGCGCCGGCGCGGGGATCTGAGGGGCGCGCGCCCGCCTCTTCGAGCAGGCGGTCGCCGGGCGGGAGGTCCTCCCACGAGGCCAGCTCCTCGGGCGACGGCTCCGCCAGACCGGCGCGCAGCGGCTCCGGCGGGCGGCCCTGCTCGTCGGGCAGCACGGCGGCCAGCAGCCGGGTCAGCACGTGCAGCGCGTTGAGCGCCGCGCCGCCGAACTCGCCGGAGTGCGCCGGGCGCTCGCCGGTGGTCACGACGAGGTCGGCCCACACCATCCCGCGGGTGCCGACGGTCAGCGCGGGGGTGTCGGCGTCGACCATCCCGGCGTCGAACACGATCGCCGCGTCGGCGCCGCCCTCGTCGGCGGCCATCCAGCGCTCGGCGATGTCCGAGTTGGTCTCCTCCTCGCCCTCGATGAGCACGCGCACGTTGACGGCGAGCTCGCCGGCGTCGGCCATCTCGCAGGCCACGAGCAGCAGCGGGAGGAAGTTGCCCTTGTCGTCGGAGGCGCCGCGGGCGTAGATGCGGCCGTCGCGGATGTCGGGCTCGAAGGCGGGCGACGTCCAGCGCGCCTCGTCTCCGATGTCCTGGACGTCGTAGTGCCCGTAGATCAGGACGGTCGCCGCCTCGTCGCGGTTGGCCGCCAGGTGGCCGACCACGAGCGGCGGGTGGCCTTCGGTCTCGGCCAGCTCCGCCGTGCCACCGGCGGCGACGATCTTCCGCAGCGCCCACTCGGCCGCCTCGCGCAGCGCCTCCGGGTTGCCGCCCGCCGTGGAGACCGACGGGATTCGCAGCCAGTCGGCGAGCTCGTGGATCGTGGAGTCGAGGTCGGTCACTCGGACGGCGACTTGATGACGGCGATGGTGTCGCCCGCCGTCACCGATCCGCCCTCCTTGATGGGGAGCTCGGCGACCTTGCCGGCCTTGTGGGCGGTGATCTCGTTCTCCATCTTCATCGCCTCGATGATGCAGATGAGCGCGCCCTCCTCGACGTCGGCGCCCTCCTCGACGAGCACCTTCCAGACGTTGCCCTGGAGCGGCGAGGCGAGCGTGTCGCCGCCTCCTCCGCCACCGCCGGACTTGCGCTCGCCGCGCTTGGGCGCCTGGCGGGCGCCCGCGCCGTTGGCGGCGGATGCCGCGGCCGCGACCGCCTCGCCGTGCACGACGACCTCGAAGCGCTTGCCGCCGACCTCGACCACGTAGTCGCGGGTCTCGACCTCGGCCTCGTCGTCGTCGGGCTTCGGCGCGGCCTCGAAGGCGAGCGTCTTGAGCCACTTCTTGTCCTCGATCAGGTCGCGGCAGGTCTCGCCCTTGGCCCACTGCTCGGAGGCCATGATCGCCTTGTGGAACGGGATCAGGGTCTTCACGCCCTCGATCTCGTACTCGCGCAGCGCGCGGAGCATCCGCTGGGTGGCCCGCTCGCGGTCGGCGTCCCAGACGATCAGCTTGGCCACCATCGGGTCGTAGAGCGGGGTGATCTCGGTGCCCGACAGGACGCCGGAGTCCACCCGCACGCCCGGGCCGGACGGCTCGCGGTAGTGGGCGACGGTGCCGGGCGCGGGGGCGAAGTTCTTCGAGGCGTCCTCGGCGTTGATGCGGCACTCGATCGCGTGGCCGTGCAGCCGGATGTCGTCCTGGGAGAACGACAGCTTCTCGCCGGCCGCGATCAGGATCTGCTCGCGGACGATGTCCACACCGGTCGTCGCCTCGGTCACGCAGTGCTCGACCTGCACGCGCGTGTTCATCTCCAGGAAGAAGTACTCGCCGTCCTGGAGCAGGCCCTCGATCGTGCCGGCGCCCGTGTAGTCCACGGCCGCGGCGGCGTCGGTGGCGATCTTGCCGATCTTCTCGCGCAGCTCGTCGTCGACCAGCGGAGCCGGGGACTCCTCGATCAGCTTCTGGTGGCGCCGCTGGATCGAGCAGTCGCGCTCGCCCAGGTGCACGACGGTGCCGTGCGTGTCGGCGAGCACCTGGACCTCGACGTGGCGCGGGTCGGGCAGGTAGCGCTCCAGGTACACCGTGTCGTCGGAGAAGAACTTCTCGCCCTCGCGCGCGGCGCCCTCGAAGGCGTCCTTGAGCTTGTCCTTCTCCAGCGCGACGCGGAAGCCCTTGCCGCCGCCGCCGCCGGCCGCCTTGACGGCGATCGGGTAGCCGATCTCCTCGGCGATCCGCTCCGCGTCCTCGATCGTCTCGACGGGGTCCGTGGTGCCGGGGACGATCGGCACGCCGGCCTTCTGCATCAGCTCGCGGGCGCGGGTCTTGGAGCCCATCGCCTCGATCGCCGACGACGGCGGGCCGATCCACGTCACCTTGGAGTCCTCGAGGCGCTTGGCGAACGCCGCGTTCTCGGCCAGGAAGCCGTAGCCGGGGTGCACCGCCTCCGCGCCGGATTCCTCGATGACCTCCATGATCTTGTCCACGTTGAGGTAGGACTCGGTGGCCGGACCGGGGCCGAGCAGGTAGGCCTCGGTGGCCCGCTTGACGTGCTGCGCGTCGCGGTCTGCCTCCGAGTAGACGGCGACGGAGTCGATGCCGAGCTCGTCGAGGGCGCGGATCACCCGGACGGCGATCTCGCCGCGATTGGCGACCAGGACCTTGGAGAACATGGGCGCGGCAGGATACCGGCCCGGCTTCCGGGCCATCATGATGTCCCGATGGGGTATCGCGTCCTTCGCTCCGCCGACGCGTTCTGGCGGCCGTCGAATCAGATGGGGGTGCAGAACACCGACCTGGCCAAGCAGCTCGGTGCCGGTACGGTCGGGGCCCGCCTGTGGCGCCTGGCGCCGGGTCAGGCGTCGACGCGCCACCGTCACGAGACGCAGTCGGAGCTCTACGTGGTGCTCCAGGGAGAGGGCCGGATGCGGGTCGGCGACGAGCTGCTGACCCTCGACCCGCTCTCGGCCGTGTGGGTCGAGGCGGGCGACGTCCGCCAGGTGTTCAACGACACGGCTGCCGATGCCGTCTGGCTCGTCGTCGGGACGCCGGCCGAGGCGGCCAACACGCTCGAGATGACCCCCGAGCTGCTCGCGTTCATGTATCCCGACGGCCCGAAGGCGCTCCCACCGGAGCTCGATGACTGACTAGTCGAGCCACGCGAAGGCGCCGAGTGTGACGTACATCGCGATCAGCGCGACGCCCTCGAAGACCGTGGCCTCCCCGTCGCCGGTGATCTGCCACAGCGCGATCGCGGTGAGGAGGATCGCGCCCACGTAGACCGGCTGGAGCTGGAACGTGAGGTGGTGCTCGAAGAAGAGCGAGACCAGCACGAGCAGGGGGAACAGGAACACCGCCACCTGCGCCACGGAGTTCTTGACCACCGAGATCGCGAGGTCCGCGTCGCCCTTGTGGGCGAGCACGATCCCCACCACGTTCTCGACGGCGTTGCCCGCGATCGCCACGATCACCAGCCCGGCGAACGCCTCCGAGATCCCCAGGTCCTCCATGGCGGGCTCGAGCGCGCTCACGAACCAGTCCGAGGCGAACGCCGCGCCGACGCCGGCCACCGCCAGCAGCGCGACGCTGACCGCGAACGGCACTGCGCTCGCCCGCGACTCGTGGGCCTCTTCACGCGGCTCGTCCGAGCGCAGGTAGGACCACAGCCACGCCCCGTAGATGGCGAGCAGGGCGACCGCCGCCACCGCGGACAGGGTGTCGACGTGGCGCGAGGCTTCGTCGTGCGAGGCGACGGCGAGCGCGACGAGCACGATCACGAACGAGGCGGAGAGCAGCAGCGTCGCCGTGTCCTGCGGGAGTCGCGCGCGGAAGCGCATGATCCCGTCGCGGCGCGCGCCGACGATGATCACGAGTCCGAGCACGAGCAGCGCGTTGGCGAACAGCGAGCCGACCACCGACGTCTGCGCCACCACGACCTGCCCCGCGCCCAGCGCGAACAGCACGATGAAGAACTCGGGCAGGTTGCCCAGCGTGGACTGCAGGACGCCGGTGACCGCCGGGCCGAAGCGCTCGCCGACCTGCTCTGTGGCGAAGGAGACGATCGAGGCGAGCGCCGCCAGGGAGACCGCGGCGATCACGAACGCGAGGACGCTCGGGGCGTCCCCGAAGTGGGCGGCGCCGGCGGCGATCGTCGCCACTGCCGCCACGATGAGGGTGATGCGCTGCCCGCGCGTGAGAGAGCCCATGGGCGGCATCCTGCCCACCGGGCTCGATCCCGCCCATGGGCGCTCTCACCGGCCGCTCAGCTCCGGCGCGGCGATACCGTCGGAGCATGGGAGGGGTTCTCTGCCTGCACGGGCTCGGGCGCGCGGCGTCGGACTGGGACGGGGTGCGAGCCGGGCTCGCCGCCTTCGGTGTGGTGTGCGCGCCGGAGCTATCCCGCGCGAACGCGGATGCCGAGGCCGCGGCCCGGGCGGCCGCCGAGCCGGGGGCTGTCCTGGTCGGCCACTCGATGGGCGCGCTGCTCGCGCTCCGCCTTGCCGCCGACCCCGCGCTGGTGCCGCGGGCCGTGGTGCTGACCGGCGGTTTCTTCCCGCCGGCGCGCAACGGGCGCGGTGCGCCGGCGACCGTCGCGGACTACGCGCGGCACCGGGTCGCGTTCGTGCGCGAGGCGCTCGGGAGGCCCCGCGAAGCCGGTCCGCGGCGCGGCACCGCCGGGGCGCTGGGCTCCCTCGTCCGGCTGGCGGCGCGTCCCGCCGCGTTCGAGGCGCTCACGAGCGCCGTCACGGCGCCCGTCCTGGTGATCCATGCGCGTGACGACCACCACGTCCCGGTCGACTTCGCCCTGGCGGCCCGCCGGCCCTCCTGGGACCTCCACGTGTTCGAGCACGGCGGCCACCACCTCCACGCCGACCGCCCGGGCGAGTGGCTGGAGGTGGTGGGGCCGTGGCTCGGCCGCGTGCGAGACCTAGCCGTGCGGCGGGGCCGCCGAGGTTGACCCACGCCGGATTCCGGTGTCTACTGCGCCATGCGGACTCGATTCCTCCCCCTGCTCGTGCTCGCCCTCCTCGCGCTGCCGGCGGCCGCGACAGCGAATCCCCTGGGCGATCTGCTGCGGATCTCGGAGCTCGACGCGGGCGGTGACGGCAGCGCCTACGACGCGCAGGTCGCCTACAACGGCGGCACGTCGGAGTACCTCGTGTCCTGGACCGCCGACGGCATCTTCAGCTCCGGCGAGGACGAGGTGTGGGTGCAGCGCATGTCGGCGTCGGGCGCCCAGATCGGGCCCGACCGCCAGATCTCCACGATCGGAGCGCCGGGGGACACGACGAAGGAGCCGTTCGGCCGCGCGTCCATCGCGGCCGACCACGTCAACGACCGCGAGCTCGTCGTGTGGGCGGCCGACGACACGACCGACGGGAAGTTCGAGATCTTCGGCCAGCTGCTCGATGCGAGCGGTCAGCAGATCGGCGCCGACGACTTCCAGATCTCCCTCCCGCAGAACGGCGCGCTGTACCCGCACGTCGCGTTCAACCCCGGTACCGGGGCCCCCGGAGACGAGGAGTACCTCGTCGTCTGGGTCGGGAACACCACCGGCACGCCGACCGTGTTCGCCCAGCGCCTCGACGAGAACGGCGCGGCGATCGGCGCGCGCTTTGCGGTCTCCCAGTTCGCCGAGTCCGGCACGGGGTCGTCGCCCCAGGTCGCCTACAACCAGGCCGCGAACCAGTACCTCGTGGCGTGGTACGGCGGGCCGAGCGGCCAGGATCGCGAGTCCTGGGGTCAGCGCCTGTCGGCCACCGGCGCGGAGATCGGCGCCGACGTGAAGCTCACGTCGACGGGCACCAACACCGACGAGGTCACGGGCGGGTTCCCGTCGCTCTCCTACAACCCGCTCGCCGGCAACTACCTGATGACGTGGACGCGGGACGAGCCCTACCCCTCCTCCGGTGCTGGAGATCTTCTCGCAGGTCCTCAGCGCCACCGCGGTGCCCGCAGGGCGCGCCCACACGGCTCTCGGACGCCGGAAACGAGGCGTACGACCCGGACGTCGCCTACGCCGCTGCTCCCTCGGCCGGGCAGTACCTGGTGATGTGGCAGCAGGAGCTCACCAACGGGTTCTCCGACTACGAGATGTGGGGGCGGCGGGTGGGCGTCGACGGCGTCCCGCTCGCGGCGCCGTTCAAGCTGTTCTCGGCCCAGGGGGCGTTCAACATCGGCCCGGCGGTGGCCGCGCGGACGGGCTCCCTCGAGTGGCTCTCGGCGTGGTCCTCGGACTGCCCTCGCGGGACCGGCATCCCGCCCCAGGACACGGAGATCCTCGGCCGCCGCGTCGACGCGGGCTCGACACCGACGGGCGACCCCGTCTGCCGTGTCCCCGGCGCGACGCCCACCCCGACGCCGACGGCGACCCCGACCGCGACGCCCGCGCCGGTCGCCACCGCGACCCCGGGCCCGCCCACGCCACCCGCCGGCGGCGAACCCGCCCAAGCTCAAGACCGCCGACGTGCTCAAGTTCCCGTCCACGAAGAAGTGCGTCAGCCGCCGGAAGTTCCGGATCCGGCTGCGGACCCCGAAGGGCGCGAAGCTCACGAAGGTGACGGTGAGCCTGAACGGCAAGCTCATCCGGACCGTCAAGGGCAAGCGGATCACGGCCAAGGTCGACCTGCGCGGGCTCCCGAAGGGCCGTTTCAAGGTCAAGATCCAGGTCACGACCGCCGACGGGCGCAAGGTCACCGGCACGCGCAAGTACCGCACCTGCGTGCCGAAGAAGCGCCGCAGCTAGCCCGCCTGCGACATATTCCCGAAACGTTGCCGCAAGTTTCCGGTGCGGCACGCGTTGGGGTTCTCAGGTACCCGCAACTGGGGTCGCGGGACCGAAGTCTGAGCGGAGACGCTCAGTCCGAGCGGGAGCCGGTCGGCCGGCACATATGGGGCCGCCGCGCCGGCCGGCTTTCGTCCTTCTTCCGTAGGGGTACGGCGCGGATACCCAGCGGACTTGTCCGCGGGCACACGTGGTCGGCCGGCTCAGCCGACCATCCCAGCGCCGACCGTGTCGTTCGTCGCCTCGTCGATGAGGATGAACGCGCCGGTCGCGCGGCTGACGACGTACGGGTCGGCCATCACCTCGCCGCCCGTGCGCAGGCGGACGCGGCCGATGGCGTTGAGCTCCAGCTCCGTGGCGGGCTCGTGCTCGAGGGTGGTCACGTCGAGGCGGTCCTCGATCGCGTCCAGCTTGGCCCGCACGGTGCGGGTCGTGTGCTTGAGCAGGTAGGTGGCGCCGGCGCGGGCGGGCTCGTCGCCCAGCCAGCAGACGGTCGCCGACAGCTCGCGGACCGCCTCGGGCGCCTCGGAGGCGCGGGCGATCAGGTCGCCGCGGCCGACGTCGAGGTCGTCCTCGAGCACGACGGCGACGGAGGTGGGGGCGGCGGCGTCGCCGAGGTCGCCGCGCGGGCCGACCACCCGCGCCACGCGGGAGCGCGCACCGGACGGCAGGACGACGACCTCGTCGCCGGCGCGCAGCGTGCCGGACGCGAGCCGGCCAGCGTAGTGGCGCTCCTCTCCGTGGCGGATCACGTACTGGACCGGCAGCCGGGCCGGGCCGTCGGCGGCGCCCACGGCCTCGGGCGCGCCCTCGAGGTGGGCCAGCAGCGGCTCGCCCGCGTACCAGGGCATCGCCTCCGAGCGGTCGACGACGTTGTCGCCGTGCAGCGCGGACACCGGGATGAACGTGAGGTCGCTGAGCCCGGACTGGGCGGCGAAGTCCAGGAACTCGCGAACCACGGCGTCGAAGCGGTCCTCGGCGTAGCCGACGAGGTCCATCTTGTTGACGCACACGGTGACCTGCGGGACGCCCAGCAGCCCGGCGAGCGCGGCGTGGCGGCGCGACTGCTCGGTCAGCCCGCGGCGGGCGTCGACGAGGATCACGGCGAGGTCGGCGGTCGAGGCGCCGGTGACCATGTTGCGCGTGTACTGCGCGTGGCCGGGGCAGTCGTGCAGCACGAAGCGGCGCTTCGGCGTGGCGAAGTGGCGGTACGCGACGTCGATCGTGATGCCCTGCTCGCGCTCGGCGCGCAGGCCGTCGGTCAGGTTCGCGAGGTCCTCGAGCCCGGCCTCCTGGTCGGCCATCAGCGCCTTGGCGTCGAACAGCAGGCGGCCGATCAGCGTGGACTTGCCGTCGTCGACGGAGCCGGCGGTGGCGACGCGGAGCATTAGTGGTTCCTCGCGAGGGCGCCGGGATCCGCGGGAGGGGCCACTTAGAAGTACCCGACTCTCTTGCGGTCCTCCATGGCGGCCTCCGACACGCGGTCGTCGGCCCTGGTCTCACCGCGCTCGGTGACGCGCGTGGCGGCGATCTCCGCCACCACCTCGTCGAGCGTCGTCGCGGTCGAGCGCACGGCGCCCGTGCAGCTCATGTCGCCCACCGTGCGGTAGCGGACCCACTCGGTGAACGGCTCCTCGCCGTCCATCCGCTCGAGGAAGTCGCTGACCGCGTAGAGCATGCCGTCGCGGGCGAACACCTCGCGCTCGTGCGCGACGTAGAGGCCGGGGACCTCGAGCTCCTCGGCGAGGATGTACTCCCACACGTCGAGCTCGGTCCAGTTCGACAGCGGGAACACGCGGACGTGCTCCCCGCGCCGGACGCGGCCGTTGTAGATGTCCCACAGCTCGGGGCGCTGGCGGCGCGGGTCCCACTGGCCGAAGTCGTCGCGGAACGAGAACACGCGCTCCTTCGCGCGCGCCCGCTCCTCGTCGCGGCGGGCGCCGCCGAACGCGGCGTCGAACCCGTGGGCCTCGATCGCGTCGAGCAGCGTCGTCGTCTGCAGCCGGTTGCGCGAGGCGCGCGGGCCGGTCTCCTCGACCACGCGCCCGGTGTCGATCGACTCCTGCACGGAGGCGACGATCGCGTCGGGCACGCGGCGGTCGCGGAACTCGATGACCTCGGGGAAGTTGTGCCCCGTGTCCACGTGCATGACGGGGAACGGCAGCGGCGCGGGCGCGAACGCCTTCTCGGCCAGCGCCAGCAGCAGGATCGAGTCCTTGCCGCCGGAGAACAGCAGCACCGGCTTCTCCAGCTCGGCCGCCACCTCGCGGATGACGTGGATGGCCTCCGCCTCGAGCTGCTCGAGGTGGGGACTGAGTGCTACACCGCGCACTCTCCCTCCCCGCGGATGACCTGGAACGGGACGTTCTTGTTCCAGTCCATGAAGTGCTCCATCGTCTCGAGCCCGAACTCGATCGGCATCGCGAGGTCGCGGACCTGATCCTCGAACGCGCCGGTCCCGACGCGGTGGGCGAAGGCGTTGAAGACCTCGCTCTCGTTGTACCGCTCGGCCTCGTAGAAGCGGATCCAGCGCTCGACGGCCTCGGGCACGCGCTTGGCGGCCAGCCGGACCCTCAGCCGCTCGCCATAGACGATCTCGCCGCCCTCGTAGTTGCCGCCGATGTGGGCGACGTAGGCGGGGATCGTCTCCTTGCCCACCTTGATCGAGGCGCCGTAGAACCCGATGTTGCCGATGTGGTGCTGGCTGCAGCCGTTGGGGCAGCCGGACATCTTGATGTGGATCTTCTTCGTGAGCGGGTCCTCGATGCCCATCGCCTCGACGCGCTCGCGCACGGCGTGGTTGAGCCCCATCGAGCTGGTGATGCCGAGCTTGCAGGAGTCGGTGCCGGGGCAGGAGACGACGTCGTTGACCTGGTCGGCGCCGGCGTCGGCGAGGTCCAGCTCCTGCAGGCGCTTCCAGACGTCGTAGACCGACTCGTCGCGCACCCAGCGCAGCAGGAAGTTCTGGTGCACGGTGGTGCGGGCGTGGCCGCCGGAGAAGTCGCGCATGATGTCGGCGAGCCCGCGGAACTGCTCGGGGGTGAGGTCGCCGCGGACGACCTTGACCTGCACGGCGGAGAAGCCGTCCTGGCGCTGCTTCTCGACGTTGGCGCTCAGGAAGCGGTTGAACTCGGTCAGATCGCCGTTGGGCGAGCCGAAGGCGGGCGGCTTCTCGGGCGCGTTGCGCTCCTCGTCGTACTCGAACGTGCGCTCGTCGATCGAGAAGTCGCGCTCGGCGACCCAGTCGCCCTCGAGCTCCTCCTCGACCATCCGGCGCACCTCGTCGATGCCGACCTTGTCGACCAGCACCTTCAGGCGGGCGCGGGCGCGGTTGACGCGCAGCCAGTCCTGCTTGTCGAACAGCCGGAAGACGGCCTCGGCCCACATCAGGTACTCGCCGTCGTCGGCGGTGACGAACTCCTTCAGCGTCGGCGCGACGCGCGGCATGATCGCCGTGCCGCCGCCGACGCGGACCTCGAAGCCCTTCACGCCGTCGCGCTCGCGGGCGATGAACGCGATGTCGTGGATGCCGGTCAGCGCGCGGTCGGTGTCCGAGCCCGTGAAGGCGGTCTTGACCTTGCGCGGCATCAGCTGCGTCGTGGGGTGGCGCACGAAGTAGCGGACGTAGGCGCCGACGTAGGGCGTCGGGTCGTAGAGCTCGTCGTGGCAGACGCCCGCCCACGGGTCGGCGGTCACGTTGCGCACCGTGTTGCCGCAGCCCTCGCGCGTGGAGAGCCCGGAGGAGGAGATCTCGCGGATCAGGTCCGCCATGTCCCGCAGCGGGATGTGGTGGATCTGGATGTTCTGGCGCGTCGTGATGTGCGCCTTGTTCAGCGGCGCCCAGCGCTCGACGACCTCGGCGAACTTGTCCATCTGGTCCGGCGTGATGCCGCCGAACGGGAGCTTGACGCGGCACATCTGCACGTCCGCCTGGCGCTGGCCGTACACGCCCTGCTTGAGTCGGAAGCCGATGAACTCGTTCTCGGGGGTGTCGCCCGCAAGGAACTTCTCGGCCTCGTTGTCGAAGTCGTCGAACTCGCGCTCGATGATCGGGATGATGTGACCGGGAACGTCCTCTCGGACCTCGGGGTTGCTCAGCGACCCCGCGCGACCGGTCTTCGTGGAAGGCTCCATCTGGTGAAAGTAGCAAAAGGCAAGCGGGTTTACGGATATTTCACCGCCACTGTGCTGCTTTTGGCCGTGGGGGCGCCCGCGCGGGCGGATGAGACGCTCGCGGAGCTGGCGCAGCCCGACCCCGGTCGACGCTCGGGCCGGGCGGATCGTCTACGAGCAGGACGGCCGCGTCATGACCCGCGTCGGGGCTGCCGCCCCGGAGCCCCTGCCGATCGAGCCGGGCGGCCCGATCGACCTCGGCCCGGGTCCGCGCGGCGCGATGGTGGCCGCCTACGCCCGCCGCGGCGACCTGTTCACCTACGACTTCGGCGACGGGCGAGAGCGCCGGCTGACCCGCACGGCGGCGCGCGAGAAGCTCCCGTCGGTGTGGAAGGGCCGCGTGGCGTTCGTACGCGATCGGCGCCTGTGGGTGCGGCCGATCGGCGGCGGCTCCGCGCGCGAGGTCCGCGGCGGCCGCGGGGAGTACACGGCGCTGGACCTGCACGGCCGCCGGGTGGCGTTCGCGCGCGTCCGCTTCCCGCCCGACCGCACGGAGTGGCAGATGCTCACCCAGGGCGGCCGCGGCGTCGCGCGGCTGGTCGACCGCGCCGCGAGCGGGCTCCTGAGCAGCGTCGAGATGCTGCGCCCGACGATCGCCGGCGGCGCGATCCACTACGCCGTCGCCCGCCGCGCCGCCGCCGGGCAGCGGTTCCTGCGCTACGACCTGAAGACGCGCCGGCTGCGCGAGGCGGTGTCGCGCAGGGGCATCCTCAGCGCCGCGTTCGACAGCGGCCGCTTCCTGTACGTGCAGACGGGCTTCGACGAGGACGACTCGGGGCGCTGCTTCGCGGCGGACGGCACCCCCGGCCCGTGCCTGCTGCGGCGCACGGACCCGATCGCGTTCCGCTAGAGCCAGGCGGGTCCGCCGGGCTCGCGCTCCACACCCTCGAGTAGTGCGGCGCGCACCCACGGGGTGGGGCCGGATGGCGCGGGATCGACCGGCGGCGCGGTGTCGCGCATGAAGCGCTCGATGGCCGCGATCACGGCGGCGGCCTCCTCCGGGGAGGCGGACGATCCACGGAGCTCGAGACGCGGCCGGCGGTTCATTGCCCCCAGCCTAGTTAGGATCGCGCCATGAAGGCCCGCCTCGCCGCGCTGGTCGCGGCCCCGTTCCTGCTGCTCGCCACCGGAGCCCACGCCGATCCGGCCGGCAAGACGACGCTGGAGGAGACACTCAAGCCCTCCGGCGGCACGTACTCGACCCTGGCGCCCGCCAAGGGCGAGAAGTACACCGTCCGGCGCGGAGGCTCCGCGAAGGCCGGCAAGCGCCGTGCCGCCAAGCGGCGCTCGCTGCTGGACTTCGCGCAGCTCACCGATCCGC
The DNA here is from genome assembly GCA_963723395.1 of uncultured Solirubrobacteraceae bacterium. GTDB lineage: Bacteria > Actinomycetota > Thermoleophilia > Solirubrobacterales > Solirubrobacteraceae > DATFQI01. Next base: position 680,331 of record CAVRQL010000025.1, read on the forward strand.
AGATCGCGGACGAGATGAGCCCGGCACGCGTCGACTTCGCCGATCCCGCCGGCGGGGAGCTGAAGTCGTCCTGGCGCCCGCAGGAGGCGCTCGGCCTGCAGGCCTTCGACTCCACGATCCGCAACGTCAACGCCAACCGCACGAGCCCGGTCCGCCAGGGCAACGGCAAGCGCGCGCGGATGGCGTTCGCCATCACCACCGGCGACCTCGCCGACAACCAGCAGCTCAACGAGTCGCGCTGGTTCAAGACCGTGCTCGACGGCGGCAGCGTCGATCCGTTCTCGGGCGTCCAGGTGACCGACCAGTGCGGGGACGTGCCGGCCGACACGCTGGCCCGGATCAACGGCGACGTCGCGGCGCGCCGCTACAGCGGCGTGGCCGACTACGACGAGTACCGCGACGCGCCACAGGACCGCTTCGCCGGCTTCTACGACCCGGACGAGGCGGCGCCGACCGCCGGCCCGTACGCCGCCTTCCCGCGCTACCCGAACCTGCTCGACGCCGCCCAGAAGCAGTTCTCGGCCGCCGGCCTGGACGTGCCGTGGTTCATCTCGCGCGGCAACCACGACGGGCTCGTGCAGGGCAACGCGCCCGCCAGCGAGGACCTGTTCCGGGCGATCGCCACGGGCTGCCTGAAGGTGTTCCCCAACGCCCAGTTCGACCCGTCCCGCTTCGCCGGCCAGTCCGCCGACGAGCTGTTCGCCGCGTTCGGCGACCCGGCGTTCATCCAGTCGCTGCTGGCCGGCGGCAAGACCGTCCCGCCCGACCCGAACCGCCGGATCATCAACAAGGCCGAGTACCGCTCGCTGATCGGCCACGGGTTCTCCCGGACGCCGCGCAAGGAGCTCAAGGCCTCTGGCGGCACCGCCAGCTACTACGCGTGGACGCCGAAGAAGGGCTTCCGCTTCGTGTCGCTCGACACGGTCGCGGAGGGCGGCGGCCAGAGCGGCAACATCGACGATCCGCAGTACAAGTGGCTCCGCGGCGAGCTGCGCACCGCCAAGCGCAAGGACCAGCTCGTGGTCGCGTTCGGCCACCACACGCTCAAGACGATGGACAACGCCCGCAAGGACGAGGGCGCGGGCAAGTGCTCGGCACCCGACGAGCCGGGCTGCGACCGCGACCCGCGCAAGTCCACCCCGATCCACCGCGGCACCAAGGGCAAGAAGACGATCCGCGCGCTGCTGGCGGGCACGCCGAACGTGATCGCCTACGTCGCGGGCCACACGCACGCCAACCGGGTCGACTTCTACCGGGGCCGCAAGGGACGCGGCTTCTGGCAGATCAACACCGCGTCGCACATCGACTGGCCGCAGCAGAGCCGCCTGATCGAGGTCATGGACAACCGCGACGGCACGCTGTCGCTGTTCGGGACGATCCTGGACAGCGCGGCCCCCGCCGCGGCTCCGGCGCCGGGGACGGACGCCCTGGGGATGACCACCCGGCAGCTCGCGTCGCTGGGCCGGACGCTGGCGGTCAACGACCCGCAGCGCGAGGGCCTGGAGGGCTCGGGCGGCGACGCGCCGAAGATCGGGCGCCGCGCCGACCGCAACGTGGAGCTGGTGGTGAAGGACCCGCGCTAAGGAGCCCGTCCTAGCGCTTCCAGCGCCGCAGGACGGCGATCTGCTCCCGGTCGGTGTCGGCCGCACCGGGGGCGAGCCGCTCCAGGTGCTCGAAGAAGCGCAGGCCGGCGTCGGCGAGCGCCTCGTAGTACTCCGAGGCGCTCGCCACCGCCGTCCGGTTGATCCCGGTCGCGGTGAGCGAGAGGCGGATCCGTCCCGACCCGCCCAGCCGCTCGACGCTGAACTTGAGCGGCTGGTCGGGGAACATCGTCTCGCCGTAGCCGGTCTCCTCGCCGGCCTGCGAGGCCTTCACGACGAAGGGCCACAGCCAGTTCACGTCGTCCCAGTCCTCGGCGGCGAGGAACGGGACGCCGTCGACGGTCACGCACATCGACCCCTCGACGTACTCCGGGTCGCCGTCGTAGCGCTCGACGTCCTCGATCGGCGTGAACCCCTGCTTCGGGTTCCCGAGGACGGTCCGGATCTCGACCGGCATCAGCTCACGGGATAGAACTGGCGGATCTTCCCGCCGCTGACGCCGAGCACGTACTCCCGGCCGTCCACCACGGCGCGGACCTGACCTCGCCCGTTGCCGATCCGCTTGAGCGCTTCGCGGTTCTTGAGGGCCACGCCCGTGGCGGCGTCGCCGATCTCCTTGATGGTCATGTCCTTGGGGAAGAAGCTCTGCTTGGTCGCCGTCGTGCCATCCCAGTACTTCGGATGATGACGCCTGAGGATGTGGTTCATCGCCTGCTTGTCGATCTGCTGCATGGCGCCGCCGCCGAGCGGGATCCGCCGCGCCTGGTAGCCGCGCAGCACGGTCAGGCACTGGTTGTGGACCAGCGTCTCGCCGCGGCCCACGTGGTACGTGTGGAGGCCCGCGACCGTGAGGTTGAAGGCGGTGCCCCGGCCGCCGTGACCCGCGGAGACTCCGGCCTGTGCCGCGGGGACCCAGCCGCCGTCCCACACCGGATGGTCCTCGGTCGCCAGCAGCACCTCGCCGCCGAGTCGCAGCGGGACGAGGCGGTCCTCGTGCACCCACACGTTCTGTGACGCCGCGCGCGCTGCGCCGGCCGGTCCGCGGGTCGGTGGCGATCACGCGGTCGCCGGCCCGCACCTGCGCGATCGGCCGCTGCGAGCCGTCGGCCATCAGCACGAGCGTCCCGCCGGCGAAGCTGCACGCCTCGTCGACGATGTCGTCGACCTTCTGCTTGCGGCCCTTGCGCAGCGCCTCGAGCCGCTCGCGGCGCTGGCGCGCCCGCTCGCCCAGGTCCTCGATCTCGTCGAGCTTGGAGCCGCCCTTCTTGCCGCCCTTCTTGATCAGCTTCTCGATGAGCTTCTTCGGGCCCTTCTTGATGACCGTCCCCTTGCCGAGCCCGAACGGGTCGTCGAGCAGCTCGTCGAGCGCCTTCTCCGCGATGTTGCGCTCGTCCTTCAGCGGGTCGTCGCCGTTGGCGACCTCGTGGCCGTCCGGCATCGAGTCGCCGTCGCTGTCGTAGGCGGTCGGGTCGGTGCCGCGGTCGATCTCCTCCTTGTCGCCGAGGCCGTCCCCGGTGTCGCCCAGGGCGCCGTCGGAGTCGGTGTCGTCCGGGTCGGTGCCGACGGCGATCTCCTCGGGGTCGGTGAGCCCGTCGCCGTCGGTGTCGGCGGAGGTCGGGTCGAGCTTGCCGCCCGAGTCGGCCTCCTCGGCGTCCGGGATCCCGTCGTGATCGGTGTCCTGGTCGCCGGGCTGGGTGCCGAGGTCGCGCTCCTGGCCGTCCGGGAGCCCGTCGCCGTCGGTGTCGGCGGTATCGGGATCGGTGCCGGCCTCGCGCTCGTCGGTGTCGGAGACCCCGTCGCCGTCGGCGTCGTCGCCGGTCGTGCCGGAGGAGGTGCGATCGCCGGCGGCCGCCGGCTTGGAGTCGTCGCAGGCGCTGTCGAGGATCGAGCACAGCGCCGACTTCGCCGCGGACGTGATCTTGCCGTCGAGCCCGAGCGCGTGGAGCCCGACGAACACGACCGCGAGGAGCGCGAGGATGCCGGCGAGCTCGACGCTGGCCTGCCCGGCGATGCCGCGCCGGGACCTCATCCGCCCGGCAGCCCGAGCTCGGTGATCAGCCAGCGGCCGTCGACGCGCGAGAGCCCGACCTGGGAGGTGGTGCGCCCGGGTCGCAGCGGCTCGACGCCCGCGGTGGCCGTGTCGCCCTTGACCGAGACGACGATCTTCGCCGGGTCGGAGACGCGCTCCAGCAGCTCGTCGCGCTCACCGGGTCCGGCCGCCGCGAGCAGCTTCGGGCCGACCCGGCGCAGGACCTCCGCGCAGCCGTCGAAGCCGCGCTCGGTCGCCTGCCGGTCGGCGCGCTCGCGCAGCTGCGGCGTCAGCGCCGCGCAGGCGCGCTCCCCGTCGCCGGTGGCGTAGGCCCGCAGGTAGCCGGCGACGTGCTCGGAGATCGCCCGCTTGTCGGCCGCGGCGGTGTCGGCGGCTGCGGGCTTCGCCTTCTCATCGCCGCCGCAGCCGGCCACCAGAACGGCCAGCGAGAGCGCGATGAGGACGAAATGACGCACCCATCCACCATCCCGCCGCCGCCTCCCGGCTCGCAAGAGCCGGGGGGCCCAACCCGCGCCCGGGACCGGGCCCAGGACCTCCCGGCTCCTTACAGCGGGATGTTGCCGTGCTTGCGCTTGGGGCCCGGCTCGCGCTTGGTGAGCAGGGTCTCCAGCGCGGTGATCAGCTTCGGCCGCGTCTCGTGCGGGATCAGGACGTCGTCGATGTAGCCGCGCTCGGCCGCCGTGTACGGGTTGGCGAAGCGCGCCTTGTAGTCGTCGATCAGCTTCTTCCGGCGCTCTTCGGGCGTCGGCGATGCGCTGATGTCGCGGCGATGGATGATGTTGACCGCGCCCTCAGGGCCCATCACCGCGATCTCCGCCGTCGGCCAGGCGAAGTTGAAGTCGGCGAGCATGTGCTTGGAGGCCATGACGTCGTAGGCGCCGCCGTAGGCCTTGCGGGTGATCACCGTGATCTTCGGCACCGTCGCCTCGGTGAACGCGTACAGCAGCTTGGCCCCGTGGCGGATGATCCCGCCCCACTCCTGCGTGGTCCCGGGCAGGAAGCCGGGCACGTCGACGAAGGTCAGCAGCGGGATGTTGAACGCGTCGCAGGTGCGCACGAAGCGCGCGGCCTTCGAGGAGGCATCGATGTCGAGCACGCCGGCCATCGCCTTCGGCTGGTTGCCGACCACGCCGATCGAGTAGCCGTTGAGCCGCGCGTAGCCGCACACGATGTTCTGCGCGAAGTACTCCTGGACCTCGAAGAACTCGCCGTCGTCGACGATGCCGCGCACGACGTCGCGCATGTCGTAGGGCTTGTTCGCGGCGTCGGGGACGATCGAGTCCAGCGACTCGTCCATCCGCATGGGGTCGTCGGTGGGGAGCACCCGCGGCGCCGTCTCGAGGTTGTTCTGCGGCAGGAACGAGAGCAGGTAGCGGGTGTCCTCGAGGCACTGGTCCTCGTCGTCGGAGGCGAAGTGCGCGACGCCCGACTTCGAGTTGTGGCTCATCGCCCCGCCGAGCTCCTCGAACTCGACCTCCTCGCCCGTGACCGTCTTGATCACGTCGGGGCCGGTGATGAACATGTGCGAGGTCTCCTTCACCATGAAGATGAAGTCGGTGATGGCGGGCGAGTAGACCGCGCCGCCCGCGCACGGGCCCATGATCAGGCTGATCTGCGGGATCACGCCGGAGCACTTGACGTTGCGCACGAAGACGTCGCCGTAGGCGCCGAGCGAGACGACGCCCTCCTGGATGCGCGCGCCGCCGGAGTCGTTGATCCCGATCACGGGGCAGCCGATCTTGGCCGCCAGGTCCATGATCTTGCACATCTTCTCGGCCATCACCTCGCCCAGCGAGCCGCCGAACACCGTGAAGTCCTGCGAGAAGACGCACACGCGGCGGCCGTCGATCGTGCCGTGGCCGGTCACCACCGCGTCGCCCCAGGGCCGGTTCTTCTGCATCTCGAAGTCCGTCGTGCGGTGGCGCACGTACGTGTCGAGCTCCTGGAAGGAGCCGGGGTCGAGCAGCTTCTCGACGCGCTCGCGGGCGGTGTACTTGCCCTTGGCGTGCTGCTTCTCGACCGCCGTCTCGGATCCGTGGTGGATGGCGGCCTGGCGCAGCTCCTCGAGCTGGGCCAGCTTCTCCTCGTAGGTCTCTGGGCTCTTCTGGCGCACGGGGCCGCAGGTTATCCGCCGAGGACCTCTGCGATGTAGCTCTCGCGCACCGCGCGGGACTGCCGCAGCATCCAGATCTGCTGGCGCAGCTCCATGTCCGCGCGGCCGAGCACCTCGTCGGCGAACGACTGGCGCACCTCGCGCGGCTGGGCGAGGATCCAGCGCTGCTCGGGCAGCGCGGCCATGCGCGCCGCGGCGCGGGCGACGGCGTTCGGCGCCGTCAGGACGCGGCGCTCGGTGGCTTCGGAGGGCACCCCTCCGAGCTTACGAGCGCGAGAACGGGCGGTGGTTCGCGGAGCCGAGCGTGTCGAGCACGCCGGTGAGGGCGGTGACCGCCTCCTCCTCGCCGACCAGCGGCTCCGGCTCAGCGACGGGCACCGGCTCGGGCTCGGGCGGACGGCGGCCGAAGAGGCGGGCCCAGAAGCCGGGGCGGGGCGGCTCCGGCACGGGCTCGGGCTCAGGCTCGGGCGGCGCGGCCGGCTCGGCGGTCAGCGTGACCTTGGTGCCCCAGCCAGAGGGCTCGAGTCGCACGCTCCCGGAGGCTCGGTCGCCCTCCCATTCAACGACCGACTCCGGTTGCGTGCGAATGATGCGGATCTCGCCGAACTCACCGAGATGGCGAGCCAGCGCTCCGGCGTCGGAGACCTCCGCCCACAGCTCTGGGGGCGACTTGACGAGGGTGCGCTTCGCTTCGAGGGGCGGCATCGGCTCTTGGGTTCGACCTCGCCCCCGGCGAGTCCTGCAACCGGTCAGCGACGTCGCAGGGCGACGAGGTCCTGGTTGGAGTCGATGCGCCGCCGCTGGTACAGCTCCAGCGTCCAGTCGGCCAGCACGCGCTCCGTCAGCCACTCGAGCGTCATGAACGCCATGCCCCACTCGGGGCTCGTGACGCCCCAGTCGCCGTCCTCTCCGAACGAGTGGTTGAAGGCGTGTCCGCGTGCGAGCAGCTCCTCCACCCGGCGGGCGGCGTAGCCCTCGTCGACGGCCTCGCGCGCGACGTACTCGGCGAGCGAGCCGACGCCCTGGATCGTGAACGCCAGCACGCCCTCCGGGCGCATCACGCGCGCCATCTCGGCCAGCCACCGCTCCGCCGCGCCGGCGGCGAAGTGCGACCACACGGACACCGCCAGCACGGCGTCGAGCGAGCCCGGCGCGATGTCCAGCGGCGGGTCCTGCGGGCTGACGAAGAACTCGATCCCGCCGAGGTGCTCGGACGCCCAGCGGATCGCGTCCTCGTTGGGGTCGCACCCGATCCAGCGCACGCCCGGCCGCCACGCCCGCAGCACGCGCAGGTGGCGCCCGGAGGAGCAGCCGAAGTCGAGCACCCTGTCGCCGTCGGCGAGCGGCGCGCCGGCGCGCTGCGCCGCCTCGGCCATCCAGTCGGCGGTCCAGAAGTCGCCGCCGGCCGAGAGCGGGCCGCGGCCCATCGCGTGGACGTCGTCCGGCGGCGTCGCGGTCGAGAGGCCCGTCTTCTCGAGCACCGGCCGCACACGGTGGTGGACGCCGAGGACCAGCTTGAGGTGCTCCCGAGCGGCCGGCGACGCGGTGTCCCACGCATGTCGCGTGTCCTCGTCGAGGCTCTCCAGCATCAGCTCGACGTCGCCCGGGTCGAGCCTGGCCACCAGGTCGCGGGTCGGCGCTCCGGGGGCCTGGCGGTAGTTGGGCACGGCGTGGCGCCGCAGCGCGTCGACGGTCGGCGCGACCTCGTCGGACGGGGGAGCAGGGGGCGGCGGCGGGGGCGGGACGGCGCCTCTGGTCAGCCGGGACAGCAGCGCGGCGGGCGCGCCGCCGCGGGGGCGGCGGTGCAGCGAGTCGAGCACCCGAGCCAGCCTAGCCGGATGTTCGGCGCAGATTTCGCGGTCGCGTCCTACGATGCGTCGCCGGACGTAGGGTCGGAGCGAAGGGTGTAGGGATGCGGCGGTTGGTGTGGAGCATGCTGGCGGTGGCTGTCGTCATGGCGGCGCCGCCCGGCGCTGGCGCGCAGGTCGTGGACGACAACCCGTCGGCGGCGTCGCGCGGCGCCGGACAGGTGTCCGTCTTCCTACGAGGGCAGGCAGGCGACCTGCAGTACTCCGAGCTGAGCGGCGGCGGCTTCACGCCGTGGGCGTCGCTGGGCGGCATCATCAGCTCCGGGCCCGGCTCCGCGGGGCGCTCGGCCTCGATCACCGACGTCCTCGCCCGCGGCACCGACAACGGCATGTACCACCAGGCCTTCGTCGTCGGTACCGGCTGGTCCGGGTTCAACGCCCTGGGCGGCGCGCTGCTGTCGGCGCCCGGCGTCGACGTGCGCCAGGGCGGGGGCTACATCGACACCTACTACCGCGGCACCGACAACGCCATCGTGGCCCGCTCGTGGACCCCGGCCGGCGGCTGGGGGGCGCCCGACACCACGTCGCTCGGCGGCGGCACGCTCGCCGCGCCGGCGCTCGTGTCCCGCGCTCCCGAGGTCCTCGACATCTTCATCCGGGGCACCGACGACAGCCTCTACCGCGATGCCTGGAGCGGGAGCGCGTGGAGCGGCTGGACCGTCATGCCCGGCGGCATGAAGACCGGGTTCTCTCCCGCCGCGACGACCCGCACGACGGGCACGATGGACCTGTTCGCGCGCGGCACCGACGGCGAGGTCCGGTGGGCGAGCTTCGACGGCGCGGTGTGGTCGAGCTGGCGGAGCATCGCCGGCGCGGTGGAATCCGGCCCGGCCGCGGTGGCCGACACGTCGAACCGCATCTGGCTGTTCGCCCGCCAGGGCGGCGATGTCGCGTACAACGTCTACTCCGACGGCTCCTGGAGCGGCTGGCAGCCCATGCATCCGCCGCCGCCCCCGCCTGCGCCGCCCGCCTGTGCTGCGGGGGCCGGCAGGCTGACCGCCCACGCCCGCGGCGTGGACTACGGCAAGCGCCCGCTGATCTCGGGGCGCGCCCGTCGCGCCGACGGCGCTCCGCTGATGGGCGCCACGGTGACGGTCAAGAGCGGCACGCTGGACGCGGACCGCCGCGGTCGCGCCGTCCGGCCACTACCGCATCCGGATCCCGGCGGGCCCGACGCGCCGCCTGCAGCTGACCGCGCTCGCCCCGAGCGCGGGCTCGCTCGCCTGCGTGACGATGCGCGCCCGGACCCGCGCCGGAGTGAGGCTGGCGGCCACGAAGCGCGTGCGCCCGCGCGGCGTCGTGCGCTTCCGAGGGACGGTGCGCGGCAAGGGGATCCCCCGCAGCGGCAAGCTCGTCGAGCTGCAGGCCTTCGACGGCGGGCGCTGGCGCGTGTTCGCCCAGCCGCGCACGAACCGCAAGGGCGCCTTCAAGACGTCCTACCGGCTCCGGCGTACGTTCCGCCCGCGTAACTTCCGCTTCCGCGCGCGTGTCCGCAAGGAGAGTGGCTTCCCGTACGAGGTCGGCTACTCGCGGTCCGTGCGAGTGCGGGTCCGCCGATGACGCTCAAGCGCCTCACGCGCACGCCGATGCAAGGACCATGGCCCGCCTCTTCGCCCTGCTCGCCCTCCTCCTGCTCGTCCCCGCCGCGGCGGCGACCGCCGCGGTACGCGCCGGCACGCCCGGCCCCGACCGCCTGAAGGCGCGCGGCACCCAGCCGCAGCAGATCAACGGCTCCGGCGGCGGCGACATCATCTCCGGCGGCGTCGCGGCCGACGTCCTGATGGGCGAGACCGGCCACGACCGGATCCTCGGCGGCGGCGGCGACGACACGATCGACGGCGGCTCGGGTGACGACGGCCTGCTCGGCCAGTGGGGCAACGACGACATCGTGGGCGGCTTCGGCCGCGACCAGGTCGACGGCGGCCCCGGCGACGACACGCTGGACTCCGGCTCGGCCGGCGACCGCGTCGCCGGCGGCGAGGGCAACGACACGATCCACGCGGGCGGCGGCACCGACATCGTGGTCGCCGGCCCTGGCGACGACATCGTCTACTCCGACTCGGGCAAGGACAAGCTCGACTCCGGCGACGGGAACGACACCGTCTACGTCAACAACGGCACGGCGGTCGGCTCGGTCGACTGCGGCGCCGGCGAGGACACGATCTACATCAACCCGTACGCCAACCGCGGTGGCGTCTCGAACGCCAAGGCGCTGCGCACCGGGCGCATCCGCGGCTGCGAGAACGTCATCGAGCAGGTCCGCACCAAGGACCCGACGGTCGGCGTGCACCGCATGATCCGCTCCCCCGGCGGGCGCACCCTGCGCGGCACCCCGCTCAAGGACACGCTGCTCGGCGGCTCGGGCCCCGACCGCCTGCTCGGATTGGGCGGCGACGACGTGCTGTGGGGCAACCGCCTCCCGACCGGCCCGTCGCACGGTCTGGACCGCATCGAGGGCGGCGAGGGCAACGACACCGTCTACGGCAGCCGCGGCTCCAACGCGATCGACGGCGGCCCGGGCAACGACTACCTCCAGGGCGGCCCGGGCAACAACCGCATCTCCGGCTCCTCGGGCGACGACACGATCCGCCTCACCGGTCGCGGGCGCAACAGCGTGAGCGCGGGCGACGGCAACGACGTCGTCGAGGCCTACAGCCGCACGCCGATCACGATCGACTGCGGCCCCGGCGGCGACACCGTGAACATCGGCTTCAACCGCCGCGTGCGCACGGTCAACTGCGAGACCGTCAACAAGCGCTACAAGTAGCCGCGGGTCACCGCACCCGCACGCGCACCGTCTTCGAGACGCCCAGCGTGTACGGGTAGCGCGCCTCGCGGCGGGCCCGGGCGCGGAACTTGAACGTGCGCGCGCTGCGCGTCCGCGTGAAGCGGTAACGGGCCTTGTAGCGGCCCTTCCGGTTCGCGCGGACCGTCTGGAAGGTGCGCCAGCGGCCGCCGTCGAACGCCTGCAGGTCGATCAGCTTGCCGACCTTGGGGATCGGCTTGCCCTTCAGCCGCCCGCGGAAGCGCACGCGGCCGCCGAACCCGACCCGCTTGGGCGTCGCCGACAGCGTCAGGCCGGCGCGCACGTTGAGCTTGACCTTGCGGCTGCAGGCGAGGTCGGAGGCGTTCGCCCGGGGCCGGAAGCCGGCGTGCAGGATGCGGTTCTTGCCCGGCTTGACGCGGAAGCGGTAGCCGCCCTTCGGGCCGGCGGCCACGGTGGCGAGCACGACCGGCTTGCGGTCGCCGATCAGGATCGAGACGAGCGCGCCCGCCACGGGCGTCTTGTCGGCGTTGCGGACCGTGCCGCCGATGACGTAGGAGCCGCCGTAGCGCACGCGGCGCACCTTCTTGCCCCGCAGCGAGGCGCTCACCTTCGCGCTCGACGGCGCGCAGGTCAGGCGCAGCGGCGGGGGCGGCGGCTCGGGGCCGTCCGTGCGCAGGAAGCCGAGCTGAGCCTCCGTCGTGTACCCCTCGCATGCCGCGTCGCCGGAGGCGAAGTGGTCGACGCCCGGCCGCAGGCAGCGGTACAGCGCGGCGCCCTGGGCGCCCGTGTAGACCCAGCCCTCCTGCAGGCGCGTGGTCTGCCCCTCGCAGTTGCCGTCACGCGAGAGGAAGAAGTCGGCGGAGCCGGCCAGGCAGCTGTAGAGCGCCACGCGGTCGTCGCCAGAGCGCTTGAGCAGGTAGCCGAGCGAGAACTCGTGGAACCAGCCCGGGGCGTTCGCGCCCGAGGTGACCCAATGCGTGTTGGTGGACGGGTTGTAGAAGCGCTGGAGGATGTCCTGGGTGCGCCGCGCGTAGCCCAGCAGGCCCTCGCCGCGCTGGCCCTCGCACTTGGGATCGTTGGAGGCGAAGTGGTCGTTCGCCACGCAGCGGTAGATCGGCACCACGTCGCCGCCCGGCGGCGGCGCCGTGTACAGGTAGCCGGACAGCCCGAGCTCGCTGCGGCCCTCGCAGCCCGCGTCGGCCGAGAGGAAGCGGTCGGCGCCGTTGGCGCACTCGTAGATCGCCCGCCGGTCGGGGCCGGCGTCGGGCAGCACGAAGCCGAGCACGAACTCGAGGCTGAAGCCGGCGCTCACCGTGCCGGTCGTGACCCAGTGCCCGCCGCTGCCGAAGTAGCGCGCCAGCGCGGGCTGGCGGGCGCGCGTGTAGCCCAGGCGCCCCTCGCTCGTGTACCCCTCGCAGCCCGCGTCGAGCGAAGCGAAGTGGCCGACGCCGGGCCGCACGCAGCGGTACACGGCGACCGAGAGGCCGTCGACCCGGGCGGAGTCCATCCAGCCGTAGGTCCCGAGGACCGTGGTGCCCTCGCAGTTCGACGCCACCGAGAGGAAGTAGTCCGCGGCGCCGGAGCGGCAGCCGTAGATCGCCACCCGCCCGGCGCCGGCGGTGGTGTGCAGGTAGCCGAGCGTCTGCTCGAACGCGTAGTCGCCCGCGACGGGCGTCGGCGTGACCCAGTGCGTGGTGTTGCCGGGGCTGTAGTAGCGATGCAGCGCGCCGGGCGGCTCCTGCGGGGCGCCGCCGGGCAGCTGCGCCGAGGCCGGCGCCGCGGCGAGCAGGACCAGCAGCAGCGCGGCCGCGCTACATCTCAGGCTGGTACTCGCCGAACTCCTCGCGCATCGCGCCGCACACCTCGCCCACCGAGCAGTGGTCCTTGAGCGCCTGCTTGATGAAGGGGAGGAGGTTCTCGTCGCCCTGCGTGGCATCCTGCAGCTCCTTCAGCCGCCTCTCGGCGAGCTCCTGGTCCCGGTTCTCCTTGAACGCCTTCAGGCGGTCCAGCTGATCCTTTTCCGTCTCGGGATCGACTCGGAGGATGTCCTCGACCTCGATGTCGTCCTCTTCGTACTTGTTGACGCCGACCACGATGTCCTGGCCCTGGCGGTACCGCTCGTGGTACCCGAAGGCGGACTCCTCGATCTCGCCCTTGATGAACGCGATCGCCTCGACCGAGCCGCCCATCTCGTCGATCTTCTCGATCAGCTTCCAGGCACGGGCCTCGATGTCCGCCGTCAGCGACTCCACGTAGTAGGAACCCGCGAAGGGGTCGACCGTATCGGCGGCGCCCGATTCGTGGGCGAGGATCTGCTGGGTGCGCAGGGCGATCTTGGCGGCGCGCTCGCTCGGCAGCGCGAGCGCCTCGTCGTAGCCGTTGGTGTGCAGCGACTGGGTGCCGCCGCAGACGGCGGCGAAGCCCTGCAGCGCCACGCGGACGATGTTGTTGACCGGCTGCTGGGCGGTCAGCGTGACGCCGCCGGTCTGCGTGTGGAAGCGGATCGTCTGCGACTTCGGGTCCTCGGCGCCGAAGCGGTCCTTCATCGCGTGCGCCCACATGTTGCGGGCGGCGCGGAACTTCGCGACCTCCTGGAACACGTTGTTGTGGCCGTTGAAGAAGAACGCCAGGCGGGGGGCGAAGTCGTCGACCTTGAGGCCGGCGTCGAGCGCGGCCTGCACGTACGCCATGCCGTTGGCGAGCGTGAACGCGACCTCCTGGACCGCCGAGCACCCCTTCTCGCGGAAGTGGTAGCCGGAGATCGAGACCGTGTTCCACTTCGGGACGTTCTCCTTGCAGTACGCGAACAGGTCGGTGACCAGGCGCATGCTCGGCTCCGGCGGGTAGATGAAGTTCCCGCGGGCGATGTACTCCTTGAGGATGTCGTTCTGGACGGTGCCCGTGAGCTTGGACGACTCGACGCCCTGCTCCTCGGCGACCAGTTCGTAGAGCAGCAGCAGCACGCTGGCGGGCGCGTTGATCGTCATCGAGGTGGAGACCTCGTCGAGCGGGATGCCGTCGAAGGCCATCCGCATGTCCTCGAGCGTGTCGATCGCCACGCCGGTCCGCCCGACCTCGCCGAGGCAGCGCGGGTCGTCGGAGTCCAGGCCGAGCTGCGTGGGCAGGTCGAAGGCCATGCTCAGGCCGGTCGACCCGTTCTTGAGCAGGTACTTGTACCGCTCGTTGGACTCGCGGGCCGAGGCGTAGCCCGCGTACTGGCGCATCGTCCACTGGCGCTTGCGGTACATCTCGCGGTGGATGCCGCGGGTGAAGGGGAACTCGCCGGGGTCGCCGAGGTCGAGGTCCTCGGGCAGGTCCTTCTCCGTGTAGAGCGGCTGGATCTCGATCCCGGAGTCCGTGAACTTGCGCGGGTCGTCGGGACCCACGATCGGCGCGACGGAGAGGTCCGTGGTGTCCTTGTCCTCGATGGCCATGGCGGGAGGGTAGCCCGCTGTTGCCGGCGCTGGCGAGGTTGCGGGCGGGTCTCACGCCGTAACGGCATGGCGCGTGGGGAGGGGGCGGATTTCCGGGGCTCGTTTCGGCCGCGTTCGCAGGCCTCCGGTGAAAGCCGCCGGGAGGGGCGGCTTCCCGGCAGCCGATACATCCCCCTCCCGCACGTGCCCATGCCGTTACGGCGCTTATCCCGCCGCCAGACCTCCCCAGCGCCTGCTACAGCGAGGTGAGCACGCCCGCGAGCCCGGGGAACCGGGCCTCGAGGTCGTCGCGGCGCAGGGAGATCAGCCGCGTCGTGCCATCGGCGCGGCTGCGGGTGACGCCGGCCTCGCGCAGCAGCCGCAGGTGGTAGCTGCCGGTCGAGGTCGGGATCCCCAGCCGGTCCGACAGCTCGCCGCACGGGTGCTCCTCGCCGTCGGCCAGCATGCGGACGATGTCGAGGCGGAGCGGGTCTCCGACGGTGCGCAGGATCGTCGGGAGGTCGAGCGACTCGGCGGACGGGTGCGGGACCCGATCACGGGATGTGCTGGCGCTCGGCATGCCCGTCATGCTACAACTTCTTCCTTGCTTCCAAAGATTTGGAAATATCGGATGACCAAGTCGCGCTCCTACGCCCTCGTCACCGGCGTGATCGGCCTCTCGCTGTTCGCCTCGGCCACCCCGTCGCCGCTCTATGGCACCTATCGCGAGATGTGGGGCTTCTCGCCCGCGGTGCTCACGCTCGTCTACGCGACGTACGCGTTCGGCGTGCTCGCCGCCCTGCTGCTGGCCGGGCGCGTGTCCGACCAGGTCGGTCGCCGTCCTGTGCTGCTCGTCTCGCTGAGCACGCTGCTCGTCACGTCGGCGCTGTTCATCGCCGCCGACTCCGTCGCCTGGCTGTTCGTCGCCCGCGGCCTGCAGGGCCTCGCCACCGGCCTGGCGCTCGGCGCGGCCAGCGCGGCGATGCTCGATCTCCACGCCCGCCGCGATCCCGCCGGGGTCGGGCTGGCCAACGGCGTCGTCAGCGCCGCCGGCATGGGCCTGGGCGTGCTCGTCGCGTCGGCGCTCGTCGAGTGGCTGCCCGCCCCGCGCGTACTGCCCTACGTCGTCCTCCTGGCGCTGTTCGCCGTCGCCCTGGCCGGCGCGATCCTCATGCCCGAGCCGGTGGAGAAGCGCACGCGTCTGAAGCTCACCCCGCAGCGCCCGCACGTGCCGCCCGTGGTGCGCCGCCCGTTCCTGCTCGCCGCGCTGGCCGTGTTCTCCTCGTGGTCGATCGGCGGGCTGTTCCTGGCGCTGGGTCCGCAGCTGACCGCGACGATCTTCGCCACCGACGACCACCTGGTCGCCGGGCTGGGCGCGTTCGTGCTCGCCGGCTCCGGCGCGGTGGCGCAGCTGCTGCTCGGCGGTCGCATGGCGCCGTGGCGCGGCGCGACGTTCGGCTCGCTCGCGCTGGCCGGCGGCGTGCTCTTGATCGTCGGAGCGGCGTCCACCGAGTCGGGCGCCCTGCTGCTGACCGGAGCGGTGGTCGGCGGCGCCGGCTTCGGGCTCGCCTTCCTGGGCGCGCTGCGGGCGCTGTCGGGCGTGATCCCGCCCCAGCATCGCGCCGAGGTGATGTCGGCCTTCTACGTCGTCGGCTACGCGGCCCTCTCGCTGCCCGCCGTGGTGGCCGGGTTCCTCGTCACGCCCATGGGCCTGGAGCCGACGTTCGAGCTGATCGGCTCGATCGCCGCCGCCGTCGCGCTGGTGGTCGCCTTCGAGGCGTGGCGCACGCGCCCGCCCGAGGCGCGTGCCATGCCGGTCCCCGCCTAGGACTCGCCCTCGAGGGTGAGCCGGGCGATGTGCTCGGCGCCGAGGCCGTGCACGTCGACCACGTGGCCGAGCGGCTTCAGGGAGTCGGTCTCGTCGGCGACCTCGCCGTCGCCGGCGCGCAGGACGACCCGTAGCCGGTCGTTGATCGAGCGGGCGGCCATCGCGGTCTCGACGTTGGTGAGGTCGACGGGTGTCACGGCGGCGAGCGAGCGCGCGTAGTCCAGCGACAGGCGGCGCAGGACACTCGGGTTCGCTCCGCGGCCGATCACCACGGGCAGCTTCAACCGCCGCGCCTGGCCCACGTTCTCGCCGGCCTCCTCGGTGTCGACCGCGACCACCGGGATGCCCGCCTCACGCAGCAGCAGGCACAGCCGCAGGCCGACCTGGCCGAGCCCGACGACCACGACGTGGTCGCGGCGCGGGACGGCGCGGCGGCCGACCAGGCCGGTCAGCCGCGTGCTGGTGAGGCGCTCGATCAGGCCGCCCGTGAAGCACGCGGCGCTGAGCAGCGTCAGCACCATCGTGGCGGCGATCGTGAGCTTGAACCACGACGGTCCCTTGGAGACCTCGTCGTTCGGGCCCACCGTGGCGAGCGACTTGGTGGAGCCGTACGCCGCGTCGGCGAAGCCCTGCTCGAGCACGATCATCGCGCCGAACGTCTCCAAGGAGAGCAGCACGACCAGGGCCATGGCGCCGTAGAACATCAGCCCCGCGCTGCGGTCGTAGGGCGTGAAGATCGCGGTGCCGAGCGCGCGCAGCACCGATGTCTTCTCGGGCGCGAACGGCTCGCGGTCCGCCGTCGCGGACCGCCTCGAGGCCGTCGTCCCCGCGCTCGACCGCCTCGAAGTCCTCGTCGATGCAGGGGCCGGCGAGCGCCGGGGCGACGATGTCGGCAACCGAGGTCACGCTGAGGTGCGGGACGACGTCCTTCAGCTGGGAGGCCATGTCGCGGTCGAAGATCGTCGCCACGAGCGGCACGTCGTCGTCGAGGTGGCGGATCAGCAGCGCGAGGCGGAGCGGCAGCGCGTCCTGGCGGGCGGCGAGGCACGCCACGTCGAACCGCTCGCCCTCCAGCGCCCCGACGATGTCCTCGTCGCGGGGCTCGTCGAGGCAGGTGACGGTCGCGCCCTTGCCCTCGAGCGCCGCCCTGACCTCGTCGAGAAGGTCGCCTTCTCCGGCGAGGAGGACGCGGGGCACGCGCAGATCATGCCCGGTCGGCGGCCACCACGGCGAGGTCGCGCTCCTGCCACGTCACGGCGGGAGAGAACCCGGCCGCGCGCAGCCACTCCAGCTGGTCGGCGAGCGGGCTCGGGAGGTCGTAGTCGGGCGACAGCGGGACGACGGCGTCGCGCGGGTCCTCGGGCACGACGACGTCGGCGAGCGCGAACCGCCCGCCTGGCGCGAGCACGCCGTGGACGCGCGCGAACAGGTCCGCCTTGCCCTCGCCGTCGAGGTGGTGGACGGCGAGCGCGGAGACGACGAGGTCGAACGGGCCCTCGGGCAGCGGGTCCTCGAGGCGGCCGGCGCGCAGCTCCACCGGCCGGCCCTCCAGCGCGGTGCGGGCGGCGGCGAGCATTCCCTCGCTCTCGTCGAGGCCGACGAGACGGGCGCCCGGGTTGCGGTCCAGCACGCGGCGGGCGGTCTCGCCGGTGCCCGTGCCGAGGTCGAGGATCGCCGTCGCGCCACCGGTGGCCGCGGCCAGCTCCTCCTGCAGGCGCTCGTAGCCGGCGACCTCCTCGCGCATCAGCGCGAGGTACGAGTCCGGATCCCAGTGGTACTGACCCACGGCGCCAAGCGTAGGCTTCCGCGCGTGAAGGATGCGCTCCGTGCCCTGCCGCCGGTCGACGCGCTCGCGGCCGAGGTCGACGCCCCGCGGGCGGTGGCGCTGGCCGCCGCGCGCGCGGTGCTGGCCGAGCGCCGCGCCGAGCTGCTGGAGGGGACCGAGGGGTCGGGCGACCTCGCGGCCCGGGCGCAGGCGGCCGCGGCGGCCGCCGCGACGCCCTCGCTGCGCCGCGTGCTCAACGCCACCGGCGTGATCGTGCACACCAACCTGGGCCGCGCCCCGCTCGCGGCCGCGGCGCGCGAGGCGGTGGCGGAGGCCGCCGAGGGCTACTCGAACCTGGAGTGGGACCTGGCGGCGGGCGAGCGCGGCTCGCGCCACGCCCACGTCGAGGGCCTGCTGTGCGAGCTGACGGGCGCCGAGGCGGCGATGGCGGTCAACAACTGCGCCGGGCGCGACGCTGCTCGCCGCGGCCGCCATCGGCCTGCCGGAGACGATCGTCTCCCGCGGCCAGCTCGTCGAGATCGGCGGCGGCTTCCGCGTCCCCGACGTGATCGCGCAGGCGGGCGCCCGGCTCGTCGAGGTCGGCACCACCAACCGCACCCGCCGCGCCGACTACGAGCGCGCCATCGGGCCGGACACCGGCGCGATCCTGCGCGCGCACCCGTCCAACTTCCGCCAGCTCGGCTTCGTGCAGGAGGTCGAGATCGAGGAGCTGTGTGAGCTCGGCGTCCCGGTGATCGACGACGTCGGCTCCGGCGTGCTGGCCGACCGGATCGAGCTGCTCGCCGAGGAGCCGTCGGTGCGCCGCTCGGTGGCGGCGGGCGCCGCGCTGGTCTGCTTCTCGGGCGACAAGCTCCTCGGCGGCCCGCAGGCGGGGCTGATCGCGGGCCGCGCCGACGCGGTCGAGCGGGCCAAGCGGCACCCGCTGGCGCGGGCGCTGCGGCTCGACAAGCTCGGGCTGGCCGCGCTCGAGGCGACGCTGCGCCTGTACCGCGACGACGCGCTGGCGGGAGATCCCCGTGCTGGCGCATGCTCACCGCCGGCGAGGAAGAGCTGGCGGCGCGGGCGCAGCGCCTCGCGGCGCTCGTCCCCGGCGCCGAGGTCGTCCGCGCCACCGCCAAGGTCGGCGGCGGCGCGCTCCCGCTGCTCGAGCTGCCGGGCCCGGCGGTCGCGCTGCCGGGCGCCTCGCCCGACGCGCTCGCCGCCCGGCTGCGGCTCGGCGACCCGCCCGTGGTGGGCCGGATCGAGGACGGGCGGCTGCTGCTGGACCCGCGGACGCTGGCCGACGGCGAGGTCGAGCCGGCCGGCCGGGCCGTCGCCGCCGCGCTGTGAGCGCGCCGCTCACGCTCGGCACCGCCGGGCACATCGACCACGGCAAGAGCGCGCTGATCCGCGCGCTCACCGGCACCGAGACCGACCGGCTGCCCGAGGAGCGCCGCCGCGGGATCTCGATCGAGCTCGGCTACGCGGCGCTGACGCTGCCCGGCGGCCGCCGGCTGTCGGTGGTCGACGTGCCCGGCCACGAGCGGTTCGTGCGCACCATGGTCGCCGGCGCCACCGGCATCGACCTGTACCTGATGGTCGTCGCCGCCGACGACGGCGTGATGCCCCAGACGCGCGAGCACGCCGCGGTGCTGGCGGCGCTCGGCGTCACGGCCGGGGCGGTCGCCGTCACCAAGGCCGACCTCGCCGATCCCGCGCGGGCGCTGCGAGGAGGCCCGCGAGCTGCTGCCGGGCGCCGAGGCGGTGGCGGTGTCGGCGCGGACGGGAGAGGGCCTGGACGAGCTGGCCGCCGCGCTCGACCGCGTCGCCGCGCGGCCTGGCGAGCCGGGCGGACGCCGCCGGCCCCGTGCGCCTGCACGTGGACCGCGTGTTCACGATCCGCGGCGCCGGCACCGTGGTCACGGGGACGCTGTGGTCGGGCACCGCGGCCCGCGGCGACGCCGTCACGCTGCTGCCCTCGGGCCTCCAGGCGCGCGTGCGCGGGGTGCAGGTGCACGACCAGCCCGTCGATCGCGCCGCCGCCGGCCAGCGCGTCGCGCTCAACCTCGCCGGGGTGGCGACGGACGAGGTCGCGCGCGGCGACGTCGTGGTGGGCCCGGGCTCGCCGGCCGCCGCCACGTTCCGCCTCGACGCGGCGTTCGAGTGGGCGTCACGGCCGGACGGCGGGGCGCGCGTGGCCGTCCACCACGGCACGCGCGAGGTGCCGGCGCGGCTCGCGGAGCTCGGCGGCCGCTACGCGCAGCTGCGGCTCGAGCAGCCGCTCGTGCCCGCCGCGGGCGACCGGATCGTGATCCGCTCGCTGGCCCCGCCGGACACGCTCGGCGGCGGCGTCGTGCTCGATCCCGCGCCGCGGCGCCACGGCCCCTCGCGCGAGTTGACCGCGCGGCTGGCCCGCCTCGAGCGCGGCGAGCCCGAGCCCGAGGCGGCGCCCGAGCCCGCTCCACCGGCCGGAGCCGGAGCCGCGCGCGCTCGACGCCGCGGCGCTCGCGGTCGAGGAGGAGCTGCGCGCCGCAGGCCACGAGCCGCCGCTCGACGCCGACCTCGACGCGCCGTCCGAGCTCGCGGCGCTGCGCGAGGCCGGCCGCGCCGTCCGGCTCGGCCCCTCGATGCACGTCCACGTCGACGCGCTGGCCGAGGTCCGCGACCGCCTCGTCGCGCTGCTGGAGGCGGAGGGCGAGGTCGCGCCTGGCGCGCTTCCGCGACGAGCTGGGCACGTCGCGGAAGTACGCGCAGGCGTTCCTCGAGCACTTCGACGGCGAGCGGCTCACGCTCCGCCGCGGCGAGGTGCGGGTGCTCAGGCGCCGTCGGTGACGGGCGGCACGTTGGCGTTGAGGCGGAACACGTTGCCGGGGTCGTAGCGGGCCTTGATCGCGGCCAGCCGGTCCCACGTCGCGCCCGGGTAGGCGGCCCGGACGCCGTCCTCCCCCTCGTCGGTGAGGAAGCCGGCGTAGGCGCCCGCGTCGCCGTCGCGCAGCTCGCCCGCGACGGCCGCGACCCACGCCTCCTGCTCCGCGCGCTGCTCGGGCTGCGCGTACACGGCGGTGACGTTGACGAGCACGCGGCTGTCACGGTGGGCGAACGCGGTGTCGCCGGCCGGGACGCGGGCGGCGGCGCCGCCGAGGACGCGGAGCTGGACGGCCGCCATCGGCGCGGTCGACGCCTCGACGCGCTCGACGATCGCGCCCGCCGCGCGGCGGTCGATGGCGCCGACGAACAGCGTCCGCATGGCCGCGACGGGGTGGAAGTCCTCCGGCTCGGGGAAGAACAGCTCCGGGTAGGCCATCGGCCGCGTCAGGTCCGCGATCGGGGTGGCCAGCGCGCGGAAGCGCTCGAGCGCCGCCTGGCCCTCCTCGACCGGGCCGGCGTAGGCGAGCTGCGCCATCACCACCAGCCGGCCGTGCTGCTCGGCGGGCAGGAACGGCATCGGCGGCGCGGCCATCACGTTCGCGATGCCCGACAGCGCCTCCGGGGCGGCCTCCGCCTCGGCGACGAAGCCCGCGATCGTGTCGGGCGTCGCGGGGAGGATCAGGATCCCGCCGACGATCTCGGGCACCTCGTGCAGGCGGAGCTTGACGCGCGTGACGACGCCGACGTTGCCCCCGCCGCCCCGGACGGCCCAGAAGAGGTCGGGGTTCTGGCGGGCGTCCGCGCGGCGCAGCGCACCGTCGGCGGTGACGACGTCGGCGGCCAGCACGCTGTCGACGGTGAGGCCGTGCTTGCGCACGAGGAACCCCATCCCGCCCGCCGCGACGATGCCACCGATGCCGACGCTTCCGGCGTCGCCGAACGGGGTCGCGAGGCCGTGCTCGGCCGCGGCGTCCGTGAACGCGCCGGCGGTCAGGCCGGTCTCGGCCCAGGCCGTCTTCGTGGCCGGGTCGATCTGCAGCGCCTTCATGGCCGAGAGGTCGATGACGACGCCGCCGTCGGTGACGCCGTGGCCGGCGCCGCTGTGGCCGCCGCTGCGGACGGCGAGCTCGAGATCGTGGTCGCGCGCAAAGGCGATCGTGCGCGCGATGTCGGCGTCGTGGGCGACCTCGACGATCAGTCGCGGACGGCGGTCGATGTTGCCGGGGAAGACGGTGCGCGCGGCGTCGTAGCCGGGGTCGCCGGGCGCGATCACCCGGCCCTGGATGTCTTCGGGGAGGGGGAGCGGGGAGGAGAGCATGCATCCACGCTCACACGCCCGCCGCGCCCTGTCAGTGCGGGATTCCGGAGGTCGGTACGGGGGGTGCTACGCGCCCGCCGGATGCGGGGCCGTCGGGTCCTCCCCCTCAGCCGCCGGGTGCTCGCGGGCCATGAAGTTCTCGACCTCCATCGGGTCGTCGCGCGAGCGCTCCACCACGCGCAGCAGGTCGGACATCGTCGCGACCTCCTCGACCTGCTCCTTGATGAACCACTGCATGAACTGCTCGCTCGTGTAGTCGCCGTGCTCGCGCGCGAGGCCGGCGAGCGCGTTGATCTGGTCGGTGACGCGGCGCTCCTGCGCGAGCGCGAGCGCGACCGGCGCGACGATGTCCGTGAAGCCGGACTGGGGCGCCTCGACGCCGGGGATCGTGATGTCGGCATCCGCGTCGAGGAGGTACTGGACCATCATCATCGCGTGGTCGCGCTCCTCGAGCGCCTGGCGGTAGAAGAAGCTGGCGAGCTGCGGGAACGTCTCGCCGTCGTAGTACACGGCGCACGCCACGTACTGCTGGTGTGCAGCGTATTCGTGGGCGATCTGCTCGTTGAGCCGGGTGACGAAGGCCTCTGCTGGCATGAAGGGCAGCCTAACTCGCGCTAGCCTCGGACGCGTGGCGAAGACGTTCGTGGTGAAGACGAAGAAGCGGTGCTGCAAGTCGCGCCCGCGGTGCAAGAAGTGCCCCGTGGTGTGCAAGCGCCTGATGAACCAGGGTCTCGCCGAGAAGCTCGACTCGCGGCATTACGTGCTGTCGCTCGAGCTGCGCAAGAAGCAGTACAAAGCCGCCCGGGTCTGAACCGGCGCGTTATCCTGCGGCCCTATGGCCACCTGTCTGGTAACGGGTGGCGCGGGATTCCTCGGGTCGCATCTGTGCGACACGCTGCTGTCGAAGGGTCACAGGGTGATCTGCGTCGACAACTTCGAGACGGGGTCCCTCGCCAACATCGAGCACATCCGCACGCCCGACTTCGTCCACGTGCACCACGACATCATCGAGCCGTTCTTCGTCGACGAGCAGATCGATTTCGTCTACCACTTCGCGTCCCCCGCGTCGCCGATCGACTACCTGCGGCTGCCGCTGCACACGTTGAAGGTCGGCTCCTACGGGACCCACAACGCGCTCGGCATCGCCAAGCACCACCGCGCGCGCTTCCTGACGGCGTCCACCAGCGAGGTCTACGGCGACCCGCAGGTGCACCCGCAGCCGGAGACCTACTGGGGCCACGTGAACCCGATCGGCCCGCGCGGCGTCTACGACGAGGCCAAGCGCTACGCCGAGGCCCTGACGATGGCCTATCACCGCCAGCAGGGCGTCGACACGGCGATCGTCCGGATCTTCAACACCTACGGGCCGCGCATGCGCCCGCACGACGGCCGCGCGATCCCGACGTTCATGCGCCAGGCGCTGCAGGACCGGCCGATCACCGTGTTCGGCGACGGGTCGCAGACCCGGTCGTTCTGCTTCGTCTCGGACCTGATCGACGGGATCATCCGGCTCGCCGAGTCCGGCCTGCACCACCCGGTCAACATCGGCAACCCCAACGAGTTCACGCTGCTCGAGCTCGCCCGCGAGGTCATCGAGGTCACCGGCTCGCGCTCGGAGATCGTGCACGAGGCGCTGCCGACCGACGACCCGCAGGTCCGCCAGCCCGACATCGCGCTCGCTCGCGAGCAGCTGGGCTGGGAGCCGAAGGTCGAGCTTCGCGAGGGCCTCACCCGCACGCTGGAGGACTCCGGCGTCGAGGGCCTCACCGGCGCCGGCATCTAGCGCGCCCGGCGCCCCGCGGCGCCACAAGAACAATGTCCGCACATCGAAATCGCGATACAAACGGGCTCGGTCCGCGTTGAGGGGAGCGGAGCCATCAGTGGCTGACGCACCTCCGAAGACCCAAGACCCGCTCGAGCGGGCCGTACGCCCCAGCGCGGGTGACGGTCCCGGCATCGTGCTGCCACCCGTCGACGTCCGCCGCAAGCGCCCGCCGCTGCTGTCGTTCCTGCTGCGGCTGGAGACCGCGCGCCGGGCCGCCCGCGTGGCCTCGCTGCTGGTGGTCGACTTCGCCGCGCTCTACGCCGCGGTGTTCATCGCGCTGATGGTCAAGGCCGTCCTGCGCGACGGCGAGTGGGCGTGGCACGCGTCGAGCGTCGAGGCGTCGGACTCGATCGCCTTCGCCTACCTGGTCACGGTCCTCCTGTTCGCGCGCTCGGGCATGTACGCCGAGCGGGCGCAGCGCCCCGGCCTGCCGCGGATCGTCACGAGCCTGTTCCAGGTGATGCTCGTGGCGCTGATCTTCGCGCTGGTCAACGGCGAGCAGTACTCCAGCTACTACATCTTCTACGGGACGCTGGCGTTCGCGATCCTCACCGTCGGGCTCGCGCGCGACATCTACGAACGCGTCACCGGCGTGCTCCTGCGGGCCGCCGGCTACCGGCGCCGGGCGGTGCTGGTGGGCTCGGGCAAGCACATCGAGGACGTCGCCCACGCGCTGATCGACGAGGTGCACGCCCCGGTCGAGATGGTCGGCTTCATCTCGCTGACGCCGCGGCCGGACAACGGCCTGCGCTCGCTGGGCCAGATCGACGACCTGCCCGAGGTGCTCGTCGCGCACCGCGTGCAGGAGGTGATCATCGCCGACCCCGACTTCCCGGAGGAGCGCGCCGTCGAGCTGGTCGACCAGTGCCACCAGCGCGGCGTCACCGTGCGGATCGCGCCGTCGACGATGGAGATCCTCGTGCACCGCGCGGAGTTCGTCCCCGGCGCCACCGTGCCGCTGTTCGAGCTGCGCCCGCCGGTCTTCGACGGCTTCGACTACCTGCTCAAGCGCACGTTCGACGTCTTCGTCTCGCTGCTGCTGGTGATCCTGCTGAGCCCGCTGCTGCTGGCGATCTCGATCGCCGTGTTCGTCTCCTCGCGCGGGCCGGTGCTGTACCGCTCGATCCGGCCCGGCATCGGCGGCGAGCCGTTCTCCTGCTTCAAGTTCCGCACCATGCGCTCGGACGCCGACCAGCTGCAGGCCGACCTGGAGTCCGAGAACGAGGCCTCCGGCCCGCTGTTCAAGATCCGCGACGATCCGCGGCTCACGAGCGTCGGCCGGTTCCTGCGCCGCTACTCGCTCGACGAGCTGCCGCAGCTGTTCAACGTGATCCTCGGGCAGATGTCGCTCGTCGGCCCGCGGCCGCTGCCGCAGCGCGACTTCGACCAGCTCGAGGAGTGGCACAAGAAGCGCTACCTGGTGCTCCCGGGCGTGACCGGCCTGTGGCAGGTCTCCGGGCGCGCTGAGCTGGACTTCGACGACCTGGTGCGGCTCGACTTCCTGTACCTCGAGCGCTGGTCGATCGGGCTCGACCTCTCGATCCTGATCAAGACCGTGCCCGCCGTACTGCTCCGCCGCGGCGCCTTCTAGTGCTCGCGGCGGCGGCGGCCGTGCTCGCGCTGGCCTCGCCGGGCGATGCGGCGTACGACACCGCGGTGTCGATCGCGCGCGCGGGCTCGCGCCCCGCGGGCTCCGCCGCCGAGCGGCGCGCCCACGAGCGGATGGCGCGGACGTTCCGGGCCGCCGGGCTGAGCGTGCGCGTCCAGCGGTTCCCGACCGCGCGCGGGCGCTCTCGCAACGTGATCGGCCGCTTCGACGGCCAGGGAACGTGCCTGCGCGTGATCATGGCCCACACCGACTCGATGCCGGCCGGCCCGGGGGCGGAGGACAACGCCTCGGGCCTCGGCGTGCTGAGCGCGCTGGCGCCGCGCCTGCGCGGCCGCTGCGACGTGTGGCTGGTCGCCACCGGCGCCGAGGAGCGGCTCTACACGGGCTCGCCCGACCACCTGGGCGCCCGCGCGCTGGCGCGGATCGTGCCGCGCGCGCGGCTGCGCTACGCGCTCTCCCTCGACGAGGTCGGCACCAGCGCCCGCTTCCTCCTGCGCTCGCCGGCCGCCGCGCCGCGCCGCGGGGTCGAGCGCGAGCTCGGGGTCCCGTGGCAGCGGGACAGCGACACCGGCAACTCCGACCACCGCGAGTTCGAGCTGGCCGGCATGCGCGGCGTCAAGCTCGGCGTGCGCGACAACCCCTGCCGGCACATGGCGTGCGACACGCCCGACCGCCTGCGCAAGGGCGCGTTCCGGGCGGCGATGCGCGTCGTCCTCGGGGTGCTGCGGTGAGCCGTCGGCTGGAGTGGCTCGCGGTCCGGATCGCCGAGCTGGCGCCGTGGCGCCTGCGCGCCTGGCAGGACCTCGACGCGTGGACCTTCGACGGCGCGCCGATCGCGCTCGGCGACCCGTGGCCCGATCGCCACGGCGTGCATCGCTTCGAGCACCCGGAGGTGGCCCCGACCGTGGCCGGAGGGCGAGACGCGGCTCTCGCTCGACATCGGCGGCGAGGGCCTCGTACGGCTGAGCTCCGGCGAGCAGTTCGCCGTCGACGCGCAGCACCGTGAGCTCCCGGTGCCCTCGCGGCCGTTCTCACTCGACGTGGAGATCGTCGCGCGGCTGCCGTTCGGGATGCCCAACCGGGGGGCGAGGCTCGCCTCGGCCCGCCTCGTGTGGGTCGACCTGGAGCTGGAGCGGCTGCTGCGGCGGCTGACGCTCGCGCACGACGTGGGCGAGGACGTGGTCGTGGAGGCCGCCGCGGAGGCGCTGAAGGCGCTGCGCTGGCCGAGCGCGACGCTGCCCTACGTGGCGCGCAACGCGGGCACGCCGGACCTGCAGAACGTCTGGGAGCTGCCCGAAGGGCTCGACGCCGGCGCCTCCGGGCCTCGACGACGACGCCCGCGCATCGGTCGCCGAGGCGCACGACGTGCTGGACCGCGAGCTGGCCGCCGTGGCCGAGCTGCACCCGCCCGCCGGCGAGCTGCTGATCACGGGGCACGCGCACCTGGATCTCGCGTGGCGCTGGCCGCTGGACGAGACGCGCCGCAAGGCGCAGCGGACGCTCTCCACGATGGCCGGGATGCTGGAGCGCCACCCGGAGTTCCACTTCAACCAGTCGACCGCGCAGGTGTTCGCCTGGCTCGAGGAGGACGACCCCGAGCTGCTCGAGCGCCTGGTCGCCGAGCCGCGCTTCGAGACGATCGGCGGCATGTGGGTCGAGCCGGACTGCGTGATGCCCACCGGCGAGTCGCTGGCCCGCCAGCTCCTCTACGGACAGCGCTATTTCCAGGGACGATTCGGGACCGAACACACCGTCTGCTGGCTCCCGGACTGCTTCGGCTTCACCCCCGCGCTGCCGCAGCTGCTGGTCGGCGCGGGCATCGAGCGGTTCTTCACGATGAAGCTCAGCTGGTCGGAGAGGAACCCGTTCCCGCACGACCTGTTCGTGTGGGAGGGGCTCGACGGCTCGCGCGTGCTGGCGCACATGTTCGACAACCCGGACGGCGGCTACAACGGCGTCGCCGGCGTGAAGCGCCGCGCTCGGCACGTGGCGCAACTTCAAGGGCAAGGGCTCCCACCCCGAGAGCCTGCTCTCGATCGGCTACGGCGACGGCGGCGGCGGGCCGACCGACGAGATGGTCGAGCGCGTGCGCGACATGGCCGGCTTCCCGGCGCTGCCGGCGCAGCGGTTCGGGCGCGTCGACGAGTTCTTCGACCGCATCCAGGCCGACGACCTGCCGGTGTGGATCGGCGAGCTGTACCTGGAGCTGCACCGCGGGACGCTGACGACGCAGGGGCGCACGAAGCGCGCGCACCGGCGGGCGGAGCGCGACCTGATCGCCGCCGAGGCGGTGTCCGGCCTGGCCGCGCTGGCCGGGGGCGAGGTCGGCGATTCGCTTGAGCCGCTGTGGCGCGTGCTGCTGCGCAACCAGTTCCACGACATCCTGCCCGGGTCGAGCATCCGCGAGGTCTACGAGGACGCCGAGCGCGAGCTCGGCGACGTGATCGCGGGGGCCGGCGAGGTGATCGAAGCGCGCCTCGGCGAGCTGGCCGATCGGCTCGGCGCCGCCGAGGGCGACGGGGCCGTCCTCGTGGTCAACCCCGACCTGTCGCCGCGACCGCTGCGCGTCGAGCTGCCCTCCGGGCCGCTCACCGGCGCCCGCGAGATCGGCGGCCTGGAGGCGGCCGTGGTCGCGCCCGGCGAGCCGGCCGGCGCGCTGCGCGTGACCCCCGAGGAGATCGAGAACGACCTCGTGCGCGTGCGGCTCGCCGAGGACGGCACGCTCGCCGGCGTCTACGACAAGCGCGCCGAGCGCGAGGTGCTCGACGGCCCTGGCAACCAGCTGTGGGCGTACGTCGACAAGCCGCGCGCCTGGGACGCCTGGGACCTCGACGAGCGCTACGAGGACCAGGGCGAGCTGCTCCCCGCCCCGCACGCCGTCACGGTCTCGGAGGACGGCCCGCACCGCGCGGCGATCCGCCTCGAGCGGCGCTTCCACGACTCGACCGTGGTGCAGGAGCTGCGCCTGTGGGCGGGCTCGGCGCGGATCGAGTTCCGCACCACGCTCGACTGGCACGACCGCCGCTGGCTGCTCAAGGCGCGCTTCCCGCTCGCGATCCGCTCCCCGCGGGCGACGTTCGAGACGGCGTTCGGCGTCGTCGAGCGCGCGACGCACCGCAACACGTCCTGGGAGCAGGCGCGCTTCGAGTCGGCCGCGCACCGCTTCGTGGACCTCTCCGAGCCCGGCTACGGCGCCGCGCTGCTCAACGACGGCCGCTACGGCCACCACGCGCGCGACTCCGAGCTGGGCATCAGCCTGCTGCGCTCGCCGATCTGGCCCGACCCGCTGGCCGACGAGGGCGTCCAGGAGATCACCTACGCGCTGCTGCCGCACGCGGGCACCTGGCTCGAGGGCGGGGTGCTCGCCGAGGCCGAGGACCTCAACCGCCCGCTGCTCGCCCGGCCGGTGCGCGGCGAGGAGGCCTCGCTGCGCCCGCTGGCGCTCGACGGGATCCCGGTCGCGCTGGGCGCCCTGAAGGCGCTGGAGGACGGCGGCGGGTTGGCGCTGCGCGTATGGGAGCCGCAGGGCGCCCGCGGGCCGGTCGCGCTGACGCTGCCCGACGGCTGGCGCGAGGACGGCGCGCTCGACGTGCTGGAGCGCCCCACGGACGCGAGCGGGCCGCTGCGCCCGTTCGAGGTCCGGACCTGGCGCCTATCTCAGCGCGACGGCTGAGCCGTCCTCGGGGACGGTGACCCGTCCCTCCAGCCCCTCGGCGTGCAGGCGCTGGTGCAGGTCGGCGCGCGTCTCGAGGCAGTGGTTGATCGCCTCCAGGTGGACGGCGACGACCAGCGCGTCAGGGGCGCGCTCCGCCACCGCGACGACGTCGTCTGCGGTCATCGTGATCGGGTCGCCGTCCGTGAAGCGGGCGCCGCCCGCGTTGACCACCACGACGTCGGGCTGGTGGGCGTCCAGCGCCGCCTCGACCTCGTCGCAGTACACGGTGTCGCCGGCGATGTAGAGCACCGGCTCGCCGTACGCACGCAGCACGAAGCCCGAGACCGGCGCGAGCCGCTCGGCCCACTCGCCCCTGCCGTGCTGCCCACCGGTGCGGGTGATCGTGACCGCGCGCAGCTCGGCGGTGTCGGCCACGGGCCGCACGTCGATGAAGCCGCGCTCGCGCAGCGCGGGCTCGTCCGGTGGCTGGCAGAGCAGCGGCACCGCCTTGTCGATCAGCTCGACCGCCGTGTCGTCGAGGTGGTCCTGGTGCAGGTGCGTGACGAGCAGCGCGTGGAGCCGCGAGGCGGCCACCGGGGCGGGCTCCGGCAGCTCCACGAGCGGGTTGCGCCGGTCGTTGGGCGTGCCGGGGATCGCCTCCCGGGCCTGCGCCGGATCGAGCATGGGGTCGACGAGGATCCGCGTCCCCGCCAGTTCGACGATCAGCGTCGCGTGCCGGATGAGCCACAGCCGCATGCTGAGGATTCTGCACCAAACCTGCACGAGACCCGCGCACCGGGCGCACGCGTGCCTGGCACACTCGGCGCCGTGAGCGCTCCGCCCCTCATCTGCGTGGTCGAGGACGAGCAGGTCATCGCCGGCGCCGTCGCCGCGCGGCTGCTCGCCGAGGGCTTCGCGGTCGAGGTCGCGCACGACGGCCCCTCGGGGGTCGAGCTGTGCGAGCGCGTGCGGCCGGACCTCGTGGTCCTCGACGTCATGCTCCCCGGGCTCGACGGCCTCGAGGTCTGCCGCCGCGTGCAGCGCGAGCGGCAGGTGCCGGTGCTGATGCTCACCGCCCGTGGCGAGGAGACCGACGTGCTGGTCGGGCTCGGCGTGGGCGCCGACGACTACATGACCAAGCCCTTCTCCCCGCGCGAGCTGGTGGCGCGGGTGCGGGCGCTGCTGCGGCGCGTCGAGCGCCGCCCCGCGCCGGCCGGCGACGCGATCCGAGTTGGCGCGTTGGAGCTCGACCCGTCAACCCGGCGGGTCGAGGTGGGCGGCGAGCCGGTCCACCTGACGCCCACGGAGTTCGAGCTGCTGGCGCTGCTGGCCTCGCGGCCCGGCGTCGTCTACACGCGCGAGCAGCTGCTCGCCGACGTGTGGGGCTGGCGCGACGGGTCGGGGCACAGGACCGTCGACTCGCACGTCCGCGGGCTGCGCCGCAAGCTGGGCGCGGGCCTGGTGCGCACCGTGCACGGCGTCGGGTACGCGCTGGAGACCTGATGCGCCCGCTGGACCGCCTCAACTCGCTCAAGGTCAAGCTCGGCGTGGTGATCGTGGCGACGGTCGTCGGCACCGTGCTCGTGCTGGCACTGGGCCGCCGGGTCGGCCTGCAGCTCGAGCTGCGCGTGCTGCTGGCGGCCGTGCTCGGGCTGCTGACGGTGCAGGTGCTGGCGCGCGGGATGATCTCCCCGCTGCGCCAGATGGCCGCGGCGGCGAGCGCGATGGCGCGC
Organism: uncultured Solirubrobacteraceae bacterium; assembly: GCA_963723395.1. Taxonomy (GTDB): domain Bacteria; phylum Actinomycetota; class Thermoleophilia; order Solirubrobacterales; family Solirubrobacteraceae; genus DATFQI01. The sequence continues at coordinate 710,744 of CAVRQL010000025.1, forward strand.
GGCGAGTACGACCGCCGCGTGCGGGCGACCTCGCGCGACGAGGTCGGCGACCTGGCGCGCGCGTTCAACGCGATGGCGGCCGAGCTGGCCGGCGTCGAGCGGATGCGCCGGGACCTGGTGGCCAACGTCTCGCACGAGCTGCGCACGCCGCTCGGCGCCCTGCAGGCGCTGCTGGAGAACCTCGCCGACGGCGTCGAGCCCCCGGATCCCGCCAGGCTGCGCACCGCGCTCGCCCAGACGGAGCGGCTCGGCCGGCTGGTCGACCAGCTGCTCGACCTCTCGCGCATGGAGAGCGGCGGCCTCCCGCTCGAGCCCGTCGACTTCGGCGTGCGCGAGCTGCTCGAGCAGGCGACGCGCGAGTGCTCGCTGGCCGAGCACCCGGTGCGCCTGAAGGTGTGCGTGCAGCCCGGCGACCTGACCGCCACCGGCGACCCGGAGCGCGTCCACCAGGTGGTCGCCAACCTGCTCGACAACGCCGTCCGCCATTCCCCGCGCGACGGCCGCGTGTGGCTGAGCGCCCACGCCGAGGACGGCCGCACGACGATCGAGGTCGCCGACGAGGGCCCGGGGATCGCCGAGGGCGAGGCGGAGCGGGTGTTCGAGCGCTTCTACCGCGCCGACGCGGCCCGCAACGGCGGGGGCAGCGGCCTCGGCCTGGCCATCGCGCGCTGGATCGTCGACGCCCACGGCGGCGCGATCCGCGCCGAGGCCCGCCCGCCGGGCGGCTGCCGGATGGTCGTGGAGCTGCCGCGGTGACGGTCCCGCGCTGGTACCCGGGCGCGCTGCTCGCGCTCGGGGCGCTCGCCGCGCTGGCGGTGGTCGGCGCTCCCGCCGGGCTCGGACTTGCCGTGCTCGGCGTCGCGCTGTGTGTGGCGGGCGCGCTCGCCGCCGGGCGGCGCGACCCGTGGACCGCCGGATGCTGGCTGCTGGCCGCCGCGCTGGCGGCGATGCCGGCGGTGCGCGCGGCGGGCTGGGTCGTGTGGATGGACTGTCTGGCCGCGGGCCTGCTCGCGTCGCTGGCGGCGGCGGGCGGGCGCAGCGGGCGCCAGGTGGCGCTCGGGCTGGTCGCCTGGCTGTGGCGGCTCCCGCTGGGCGCGCCGGCGGCGCTGGAGCCGCTGCGGGGCTCGGATGCGTCGCGGCTGCGGCCGGCGCTGCGCGGCGGGCTGATCGCGGCGGTGCTGCTGGCCGTCTTCGTGCCGCTGTTCGCGTCGGCGGACGCGGCGTTCGCGGAGCTGATCGACCGCGCCGTGCCGAGCGAGCTGCCGCTGGACCAGCCGGTCGGTCGCGCGCTCGCACTGCTGGCCGTCGTCGCCGTCGGCGGGTCGCTCGCGCTCGTGGCGCGCCGCGGCCCCGCGCAGCCGGGCGAGGCGGGTCGCCCGCGGCTCGCCCGCCTCGACTGGTTGCTCCCCCTCGGCGCGCTCGTCACGCTGTTCGCCGCCTTCGTCGGCATCCAGATCACGACGCTGTTCGCCGGGCACGACCACGTCCTGCGCACCGCGGGGCTCACCTACGCCGAGTACGCCCACCGCGGCTTCGGCCAGCTGATCGCCGCCGCCGCGCTGACGCTGGCGGTGATCGCCGCTGCGCGCCGCTGGGCGCGCGTCGAGGGCGCCGGACAGGAGCGCCTCCTGCGGGCGCTGCTGGCGGCCCTGTGCGCGCTCTGCCTGGTCGTCCTGGCGTCGGCGCTGAAGCGGCTCGGGCTCTACGAGGAGGCGTTCGGCTTCACCCGGCTGCGGCTGATGGCCGACGCGCACATCCTCTGGCTCGGCGCCGTGCTGCTGATGACCGGCGCCGCGGTGGTGAGCGGTCGCGCCGGCTGGCTGCCGCGCGCGGTGGTGGGCGTGTCGGCGGCCGCCGCGCTGGCCTTCGCGCTGTCCAACCCGGACGGCCGGATCGCCGAGAACAACCTCGCGCGGGACAAGGCGGACCTCTACTACGTGCGCTCGCTGAGCCCCGACGCGGCGCCGGCCCTGGCTCGCGGTGCCCCGTGCGAGCTCGACGAGATCCGGCGGCAGCTGCGCCGCCGCGACGGGATCGCCGGGGCCAACCTCGCCCGATCGCGTGCCCGGTCCGCGATCGCTCGGGTGGAGGTCGTCTGCTGATGCGCGGCGCCTACGAGGACTTCTGGGCCGACGCGCCCGCCGATCCCGAGCCGTGGGCCTGGGAGCGCCGCCGCGCGCTGCTGCTCGGCGAGGCGCGGCCCGGCGAGCGGGTGCTGGACCTCGGCTGCGGCGCCGGGCGCTTCGTCGCCGCGCTGCGCGCCGCGGGTGCGGATCCGGTCGGCGTCGAGATCGCCGAGGCGGCGCTCGAGCGGGCGCGCGAGGTCGCTCCCGGCGCTGACCTGCGGCTGCTGGAGCCGGACGGATCGATCCCGCTCGAGCACGGCTCGGTGGACCTCGTGTGGTGCTCGGAGGTGCTCGAGCACGCCGCCGACGCGGGCCAGACGCTGCTCGAGGCGCGGCGCGTGCTCAAGCCGGGCGGCCGGCTGCTCGCCACCGTGCCCTACCACGGCCGCGTCAAGGCGGCCGTGATCGCGCTGACGCGGTTCGACGCGCACTTCGACCCGCAGGGCCAGCACCTGCGCTTCTTCACCCGCTCCTCGCTGGCGCGCACGCTCGAGGCGGCCGGCTTCGACCCGGTGCGGATCGGCACGGCGGGCGGGCCGCCGCTGCTGCGCGAGTCGCTGGTCGCCCGCGCCGAGCGAGCGTAGGGCTCAGCCCTCGGCGCGGAGCGCCTGGGTGACCTCGAGCACGTCGGAGCGCGAGGTCGGCGACACGGGGTCGAGCACCAGCGCCGTGCGCAGGCTCTTGAGCGCCGCCTCGGGCTGGTCGAGGTCGAAGAACTGGAAGCGGCCGAGCCGCCGCCACGTCTCCGGGTTGCCGGGCTCGAGGTCGACCGCGCGGCGCAGCGCGGCCTCGGCGGCGCCGTCCTGGTTGCGGGCCTGCTCGATCGAGGCGAGGTCGTAGAGCGCGTCGATCGACAGCGGATCGCGCTTGGTGGCGGTCGTGGCGGCGGCGGCGGCGCCGTTGACGTCGCCTCGGTCGAGCCGCTCGAACGCCTGGTCGCTGGCGTCCTCGGCGCGCAGCGGCTGGGCGGCGCTCCACGCGGCGGCGGCGCCGGTGAGCACGAGGATGGTGGCGGCGGCCACCGCGGCCGGGCGGCGCCGGAAGGAGGTCTTGAACGCCTCGAAGCGGGTGCCCTCCCGGGCGGGGACGGGCTCGGTGTCGGGGCCGAGCAGCCGCCTGCGCAGCGGGACGCGCCCGGCGACCCAGCCGGCGGCCAGGGCGGCGGCGATCACGTTGGACGGCACGAACCACGTCCAGTCCAGCGCGGAGTGCACGACGAAGAGCACCACGACCGGCACCAGCGTGAGCATCCCGACGCGCTCGGCGTCGAACGGCAGCCCGCGGTCGCGGCGGCGCATGCCGGTCGTGCGGGCGGCGGACGCCATCCACGCGAACGCGGTGAGCAGCGACAGCCCGAGGCCGATCCAGCCGAGGTCGGCGAGCGTCTGCAGCACGTAGCCGTGCGCGTGCCGGACCGGGAGCTGGTTGGTGCGATAGCGGTAGCGGGCGATCGTGTAGGCGCCGGCGCCGACGCCGACCCACGGGCTCAGCTCGTTGATCTTGATCGCCTCGTTCCAGTACCGCGCCCGCACGGACGACGTGGCGGTGAGGCGGTCCGGCGTGTTGGCGGGCGTCTGCGCGTTCGGGTCGGTGAGCTCCGTCCACGCCTCGTCGATCTTGCCGCTCAACCCGCCCTTGGAGGCGGCCGCGGCCGTCACCGAGCCGACGAAGAGCAGCACGACGATCCCGATCGCGGTCGCCACCAGCGCGGTGCGCAGACGGGGCGGCGGCGCGCGGTGCGTGCGGGCGAACTGGAGCGCGAGGCCGGCGATCAGCAGCACGACGAACACGAGCAGGACCAGCGCGCCGAGCTCGTGGCCGGCGTCGATCCGAGCCGCCATCGGCGCCCGGTCGGTGGTCAGCCCGTCCTGGACGAACGCCCACCACACCACCGGTGCCGCGCCGGCGACGCCGAGCAGCAGCGTGGCGATGCCCGCCACGCGCAGCGGCACGACGGCGAACCAGAACGCCAGCGCGACGCCGAGCGCGATCAGCCCGCCGCGCGAGTAGGAGAGCATCAGCACGATCAGCAGCACCGCGATGCCGGGCGCGGCGAAGGCGCTGACGAACGCGCGGCCGTGGCGGCGCGAGCCGAGCCACAGCAGCGGGAGGATCCCGGTGGCGGCGGTCAGGCCGACGCTGTTCCAGTAGTCGAACGGCGCGCGCAGGCGGGCGAAGGTCTCGTCCGCGGCCAGCGCGTGCGGCCACACCTTGGTCGCCAGCGCCCACAGCGCCACGACGCCGCAGCCGCCGGCGAGCCCGAGCAGCATGCCCTGCCAGGCGCGCGGCACCATCCGGACGAGCGCGATCGCGCCGGCGAACACGGCCACGTAGCCGAGCGTGCGGCTGGCCTCCAGCCAGGAGCCGTCCGGGCTCAGCGACCACGTGACCGATGCGGCGGTGAACACGCCCAGCGCTGTGAAGGCGAGCAGCGGGAAGCCGCCGTAGAGCGGGTGCTCGCGGGTGCGCGGGGCGCGGATCGCGGCCACCGCGGAGAGGATCGCGCCGCCGAGCAGCAGCACCACGAGCACGCGGGTCGTCGGGCCGAGGCGCAGCCCGCCGCCGGCCACGAAGGCCGACAGCGCGACGACCAGGCCGGTTCCCACCGCCACCACGCCGTTGGGCGTGGCGCGGGGCACCGCGATCGTGATGACCCGCTGCGCGGGCCGGGGGCTAACTCCGCCCGCGACCGACATCCGGGAGCAGGGCGCGCCCGCGGGCGACCAGGCCGCGCGGCAGGCGCGAGAGGAGGGCGGCGAGCGCGGTGACGCCCAGCAGCGCGAGGACCACGATCAGCGAGGTCGGCAGGTCGTGGCGGGCGGCCGTCGCGGCGAGTCCCGCGCTGCCGGGGGTGATGTCGAGCTCGCCGACGCGCTGGGGCTCGTAGCCGCGCTTGTACGCGTCGAGGAGGTCCCGCTCGTCCTCCGGATTGGCCGGGATCACCGGCGGGCCGCTGTCGGAGCGGCTCGTGCGCGGGCGGTCGCCCCCTGATCCGCCGCTGTTCGCGGCGCCGGCGGACTCGCCGCGGTCGCGGTCGCGCACGCTGCGCGCCGCCGCGCGGGCGATGACGTCACGGCAGTCCGTGTACTGGTCCGTGTCGGTCGGGATGTTCTGGCGCGCCTTGCGCAGCTCGGAGGGCGTGTAGTTCCCCTGCAGGACGCCGTCGTCGGCGCAGTCGCGCAGGATCTGCGTCGTCGAGGCGCCGAGCGCCGCGGGAGCGGCGAGTCCGAGCAGCAGGCACCCCAGGACGAGGGCCTTGCGAAGCATCGAATCCACGCTAGCAGGGCTTTCCGGGGGTTCCGGCGGCCCTGCAGGGCCGCCCCCATGCCCTGCGCCCAGGCCTCGTGCGAGTACGCCCGGACCGCCTGCCGGGCCCGCTCGCCGAGCCGGCGGCGCAGCTCCGGGTCGCCGTGCAGGCGCACCAGGGCGGCGGCCAGCGCGCCCGCGTCGCCCGCGGGGACGACGAGGCCGGTGCGCTCGTGCTGGACGAGGCCGCCCGCGGCGGCCCCGACGGCGTCGGTGGCGATGACTGGGACCCCCTGGTCGAAGGCTTCGTTGACGACGAGGCCCCACGGCTCCAGGAAGTCGCGCGTGGGGACGGACGGCACCACCACAACGTCGCTGCCCGCGTAGAAGTTGCGCATCCGCTCCGGCGTCGCGTCGCTCGCCTCGACCAGCCCGGCGCCGGGCAGCGCGGCCCGCTCCCAGGCCGCGTGCAGCACGTCCAGGCCCTTCTCCGGCGCCGCGCGGCCCGCGAACAGGGCCTGGAACGGCGCGCGCCGCTCCGGGTGCGGCCTGCGCGGCCCAGAACGCGTCGTCCACGCTCTGCGGCGCCTCGAAGACGCGCACGGCGCCCTTGGCGCGGACGTAGGCCGAGACGTGCGGCCCGTAGGTGGCGACGGCGTCCGCGTGGCGGTACATGTGCCGCAGCGGGAGATAGGAGAGCGCGTGCGCCGGCGTCCGCGGGTGGGCCCAGATCGTCGCCCACAGCACGAACGGGACGCGTGCGGCGCGGGCGCCGAGGTAGGCGGCGGGCAGCGCGGTGCGGCCCGAGAGGCCGGCCACGACGGCCCGAAAGCGCCCGGAGGCGGCGAGCCGGAGCACGCCGCGCTCGGGCGGGCGCACGACCGGGAACGGCAGCTCGCCCCTGTCGCCGCCTCCCCCGTGGCGGACCTCGCCGCCGATCAGCGCGAACAGGCACGTCCTCGCGCTCGTGCAGGGCCGCGAACGCTCCGACCCGGAACGGCGGTGCGTGGTTGGTGACGAACAGGACCGGCTTCACGCCAGCGCCGCCTCGTAGGCCGCCACGGTGGCCGCGCCGCAGCGCGGCCAGGTGAACTCGGCCTCGACGGTGGCGCGCGCGGCCTCGCCCAGCGTCGCGGCGGCCGGCCGCGTCGGCGAGCAGCGCGGCGCAGTTCGGCGGCGAGCGCCTCGGGGTCGCGCGGAGGGACGAGGAGCATGCCGCCGCCGGCCGCGGCGATCTCCTCGGGCCCCGGCTCGCCGCGGCAGCCGATCGCGGGGACGCCGCCCGCCATCGCCTCGACGTAGGCGACGCCGAACGCCTCGTCCACGCTGGGGAGCACGAACACCCCGCCGCGGCGCGCGGCGGCCGCCGCCTCGGCGGGCGCGAGCGCGCCGGTGAAGTCCACGCGGTCGCGGATGCCGAGCCCGTCGGCGCTGCGCTCCAGCTCGTCGCGCTCCGGGCCCGTCGCCGACGACGGTCCAGCGCAGGCCCGGGTGCTCGTCGCGGAGCAGCCACAGCGCATGCAGGACGTCGGCGTGGCGCTTGCGGGCCACGAGGTGCCCGACGGTCACCAGCCCCTCGCCGGGCGCCGTCTCGGTCGGCACGTCGGTGCCCAGGTGCACGACGCGGACGTCGCGCGCGCCCAGCTCGCGGGTGCGGTCGGCGATCGCGACCGAGTTGGCCAGCACCAGCCGGGCGCCGGCCAGCGCAGAGCGCACGGCCAGGTCGCCGCCGCGGCGGCGGGCCACCGACAGGACGTCGCCGCCGTGCACGGAGATCACGCTCGGCACGCCGGGGTCCGCGCGCCGGACGGCGTCGCCCGGCGGGCGCCGCGTAGTGGGCATGGACGAGGTCGAACGGGAACTCGCGCCGCAGGCGGCGCAGCGCGAAGCGCAGGGACGGCGCGGCCCATCGCCCCCAGTTGCCGTAGCTGCGCGGCCGCGCGGGCGCGGCGAACGGGACGTAGCGGACCTCGATGCCGTCCAGCTCGGCCCGCAGCGGCTGGCGGAGCGGCTCGACGAGCGCGGCCGGGCTGCGGCTGCGCAGCGCCGCCTTGGACGGGAGCGGGCGGTGGAGCACGAGCACGCGCACGTCGGCGCCCGCGTCGCGCGCCGCCAGCGCCTGCCGGTGCGCCCACACGCCGAGCACGGGGTCCGCGGCCCGCGGGTAGTACTCGGCGACGATCGCGACGCGCATCAAGCGCCGCCCAGCGTGCGGTGCTCCGCGAGCACCTCGCCGGCCTGCTCGCGGGTGACGTACGCGCGGCCGTCGAGGAACGCCTCGGCCTCGGCGATCGCGGCGTCGCGCGGGTAGTCGCCCGCCACGGGCCGCAGATGCCTGATCGGCGTGGCGTCGACGATCCCCACCGGCCAGCCGCGCTCGGCGGCCACCGCGCTCCAGTGCGCGTCGAGCCCCCAGCCCATCGCGAGGTCGGGGAAGGGGAGCAGCGCCGCGAACGCGTCGCGGTGGATCGCGGTGATCGGGCCGATCTCCACGAAGCGTCCCGTGCGCGCCAGCAGCCCGGGGCGGCGGCGCGTGACGTCCCAGGCGGCGTGCGAGGCGAACGCGTGGGCGGGCTGCGCGAGCTTGAAGCCGAACGTCTCGGCGCACAGCAGGAAGGCGTCGAGGAACCCGCGCGGGAGCCGGACGTCGTCGTCGACGACCAGCAGCCAGTCGTACCCCTCCGTGGGATGCGCGGCGAGCGCGGCGTTGAGGTTGCGCCACTTGCCCTCGCCGACCAGCAGCGGCGGCCCCAGGTGCACCGCGACCTCGTGGCGGGAGCGGGCGAGCTCGCGCCGTGCGGCGCGGGCCGTGCGCGCGTGCTCCGGCCGGGCGATGCCGAGCACGAGCACCGTGCGGCGCGGCGCGGAGCGGGCGGCGCGCCACAGGCCCACGCGCGCCGGGACGCCGGCCAGCGCGGCGCGCGCGTCCTTGACCGCGCCGACGGCCGCGGTCGTGCGCGAGAGCGTGCCGGAGCGGCCCGAGGCGTAGTCGGGCGTGCCCGCCGCGATCGGCACCGGCGCGGGATCCAGCGCCTCGGCGATCCGCCCCGCGGTCAGCGCGGTGAGCACGACGCCGTTCCCGCAGCGGCGCCGCGCGATGTGCCACACGCAGCCCGCGAGCGTGCGCAGCTCCGCGGCGAGCGGCGGCGCCGCGCCCTTGAAGGCGTCGTAGCGGCGCGACGCCCGCCCGCGGTGGAAGGCCGCGCGCGACAGCGCCGTGAGGCGGGCGTCGCGGCCCGCGCGCCGGTGGTCGACGCCGGCCGCCGCGACGTACCGGATCCGCCCGCCCGCGGCGCGCAGCCGCCGCTGCCAGTCCTCCTCGTCGCCCGCGCCGCCGAGCGCGGGGTCGAAGCGCCCGATCCGCTCCAGCGCGCCGCGCCGCATGGCCAGGTTGGCGCCCCACGCGAACTCCGCGTCGTGGTCGTCAGGCCCGAGGTCGAGCGAGGTCAGCGGCAATGGCTCGCGCCCGCACGCGTGCAGCCGGTCGGGTTCCAGGCGGGGGCGGATCGGGCCGCCGAACGCCTCGTGCCCCGGGTTCTCGCGCGCGGCGGCGAGCATCGCGCCCAGCCATCCGGGCCACGCCTCGACGTCGTCGTCGAGGAAGCACAGGAGCTCGCCGGAGGCGGCGTCCAGCGCCGAGTTGCGCGCGACGTTGATCCCCCGCGGCTCGCCGTGGGCGACGTACACGCCGCCGTGCGAGCGCGACGAGGCGCTCGGTCTCGGGGTCCGCCGGGTCGTCCTCCACCACCACGATCTCCGCGCCGTGCTCGGCGGCCTGCGGCGCCACCGACGCGAGCGCCACCGCGAGGTACTCGCGGCGGCGGCGGGTCGGGAACAGGAGCGAGGCGGGCGGGGACACGCGCGGAGAGCCTAGGCATACGCTGCCGGGGTGATCCTGCTCCTGCACAACCGGTACCGCCTCCCGGGCGGCGAGGAGCGGGCCGTCGAGGACCTGCGGTGGCTGATCACCGAGCACCTGGGCGAGGACGCCGAGGTGCTCGAGCGCGACTCCGCGGCGCTCGGCAACCGGCGCGCGGCGCTCGGCCTCCTGCGCGGCGGGCTCGAGCCCGAGGACGTCGCCCACGCCGTGAGGCGAACGGGCGCGAGGGTCGTGCACGCCCACAACGTCAACCCCTCGTTCGGCTGGCGCGCGCTCGCCGCCGCCCGCGAGGCCGGCGCGCGCGTCGTCCTGCACCTGCACAACTACCGCCTGGTGTGCGCCCAGGGCCTGTGCTTCACCGCGCGGGGAGGACTGCACCCGCTGCCACGGCCGCCACACGACGCCCGGGCGTGCGGCTCAACTGCCGCGGCTCGCGCGCCGAGGCGGTCGCCTACGCCGCCGGCCTGGCGCTGTGGCAGCGCCGGCTCGCCGAGCAGGTCGACGCGTTCGTGGTCCCGAGCGAGTTCGCGCTCTCCAGGCTGCGCGACCTCGGCGCGCCGCTGGGCGACGCGCGTCCACGTGATCGGCTCCGTGCAGCGCGAGCTCGCCGTGCGTCTCGACCGCCGACTCCGGCCGCTTCGCGCTGGCCGCCGGGCGACTGTCGGAGGAGAAGGGGTTCGCCGACGCGATCGACGCCGCCCGCATCACCGGGCTGCCGCTCGTGGTCGCCGGCGACGGGCCGCAGGCGGCCGAGCTGCGCGAGCGCGCCGCGGGGTCGACGTCCGCTTCACGGGTGCGCTCGCCCCGGGCGACCTCTCCGCGCTGCGCCGCGAGGCCGCGGTGGCGGTCGTGCCCTCCCGCTTCGCCGAGATCCTCCCGCTGGCCGCGCTGGAGGCGATGGCGGCCGGGCTGCCCGTGGCGGCCGCCGACGCCGGGGGCCTCGGGGAAGTGGTCCCGGAGGAGGGCCGCTATCCGCCGGGCGACGCCGCGGCGCTCGCGGAGCGCGTGCGCGCGCTGTGGGCGGACCGGCACGCGGGCGAGCGCGCGCTCGCCGTGGCCCGCGAGCGCTTCTCACCCGGTGCGATCGCGGACGCGCGCTGCGTGCCGTGTACGAGGGCAAGCCCGCAACTTCGGCCCCGCCCGCACATTGAACCGGGCAGGGCGATGAGGTCGTAATGGCAACTGCGAGACTGTCCACGATGGGAACGGGCACGGGGATCCGGCGTGAGCGCTTCCTGGGCGTGAGCGCGCCCCAGATCGGCGACGCCGAGATCGCCGAGGTCGTCGGCGCGCTGCGCAGCGGCTGGCTGATCTCCGGCCCGCGCGTGGCGGAGTTCCAGCGCGCCCTCGCCGACTACGTGCACGCCCCGTACGTGCGCTGCCTGGGCTCCTGCACGGCGTCGCTCGGGGTCGGCCTGCACGTGCTCGGCGTACAGCCGGGCGACGAGGTGCTCGTGCCGGCGGTGACGTTCGCGTCGTGCGCCAACGTCGTCGTACACCTCGGCGCGACCCCCGTGCTGGTGGACTGCGTCCCGGACACCGGGCTCGTCGACCTCGCCGACGCCGAGCGCAAGGTGACGCCGGCGACGCGCGTGCTGATGCCCGTGCACCTGGCCGGCCATCCGGTCGACCTGGACGCCGTCGCCGCCTTCGCCGAGCGCCACGGTGTGGCCGTGCTGGAGGACGCCGCGCACGCGATCGGCGCCGCCTGGCGGGAGCGCCCCGTCGGCGCCCACGGCAACCTCGTGGCGTTCTCGTTCCACGCGACGAAGAACGTGACGACGATCGAGGGCGGGGCGCTCGCCTTCGGCGATCCTGAGCTCGACGAGCGGATCGAGCGGCTGTCGCAGAACGGCATCACGCGCTCCTCGTGGGCGCGCCACGGCGGACCGGACCCTGCCGGCTACGACGTCCCCGAGCCCGGCTGGAAGGCCGCGATGCACGACGTCTCGGCCGCGTTGGGCATCGCCCAGCTGCCGCGGCTCGACGACTGGATCGCCCAGCGGCGCGCGGTGGCCGACCTCTACGACGCGCGTCTCGCCGGCCTGCCGCTCGAGCTGCCGCCGCGCCCGCCGGCGCACGCCCGCCACGCGCACCACCTCTACATCGTCCGGCTCGCGGCCGAAGCGCCGGTCTCGCGCGATCGGGTCGCCGAGATGTTGCGCGAGCGCAACATCGGCTCCAGCGTCCACTTCCGCGGGCTGCACCTGCACTCCTGGTACCGCGACCGCTACGGGATCGAGCCGTCCGACCTCCCGAACGCGACGGCCTGGTCCGAGCGCGCGCTCACGCTGCCGCTGTATCCCGGCATGACCGAGGGCGACGTCGAGGACGTCGCCCGCGCGCTCCAGGACGCCCTCGCGTGACCGCGCGCATCCGGCTCGTCCTCGCGCTCGCCGTGGCGCTCGTCGCGCTGGCGCCCCGCGGCGCCGCGCAGGCGCGCACGCTGAAGGCGATCTGGGGGCCCCAACCAGCTCGCCGACGGCAGCTCCGCGTTCCCGGTCTACCAGCGGCTCGGGGTCGACGTGCTGCAGCGCCAGCTCGTGTGGGACCGGATCGCGGCCACCCGCCCGGCCGACCCTCGCGACCCCGACGACCCGGCGTACGAGTGGCCCGCCGACGTCGACGCGGCGTACGCCGCCGCGCCGCAATACGGCTTCCGGCTCGCGCTGATGGCGCGGGGCACGCCGAAGTGGGCGAACGGGGGCCGCAAGCCTGCCCGGGCGCCCACCGACGTGCGCGACTACGCGGACTTCATGGTCGCGGCCGCGAAGCGCTACCAGCGCGTCCAGTACTGGATGGTGTGGGGCGAGCCGAACCGCGCGGGGCAATGGCAGCCGCTGCCCAAGAACTCGCCGCGGGCTCCGCGGCTGTACGCGCGGCTGCTCGATCGCACCTACGGGTCGCTGAAGAAGGTGCGCAAGTCGATCAAGGTGATCGGCGGGATGACGCTGCACTACTCCGACGTGATGCCCGCGGACTGGGTGAAGTGGATGCGCCTGCCCAACGGCAAGCCGCCGCGGCTGGACTGGTACGGGCACAACCCGTTCACCGGCCGCCGGCCCGCGCTGAGCAAGCGGCCCTTCATCCGCGGGCAGCGCGACATGTCCGACGTCGACACGCTCTCCCGCGAGGTCCGCAAGCACTGGCGCTCGCGGCACGTGAAGCCGAAGCTGTGGCTGTCGGAGTTCTGCGTGGCGTCCGACCGCGCGAACTACGCGTTCTCCTTCCACGTCTCGCGCGCGACGCAGGCCCGCTGGCTGACCGACGCCTGGCGGATCTCCCGCAGCCATTCCTACATCGCCGGCTTCGGCTGGTTCGACCTCCAGGACGGCGCCGGACCCGGACGGCGTCACGTGCGGGCTGCTGGACGAGCGACGGCAACCCGAAGCCGTCCTACGACGCCTACCTCCGCGCCCGCTGAGCCACCCGCTCCAGCAGCGCGTCCCACGCCGCCACCGACACCGCCCGGTCGTGGCGCTCGAGCACCGCGGCGCGCCCCGCGGCCCCCATGCGGGCGCGCAGCGCCGGGTCGGCGCGCAACGCCCGGAACGCGTCCGCGAGCGCTCGCGGGTCCTCGGGGGCCGCCGACACCCCCGCACCGGCCTCCGCGACGAGCTCGGCGGCCTCCCCGCGCGCCGAGACGATCGCCGGCCGTCCGGAGGCCAGGCACTCGAGCAGCTTGGTCGGCAGCGCGCCGGCGAAGATCGGCCGGTCGCGCAGGAGGATCACCCCCGCGTCGGCCTGCGCGTAGAGCTCCGGCACGGCCCCGGACGGGACGATCCCGAGCACGCGCACGTTGCCGGGCGCCGTCGCCGCCAGCAGCTCCGCCTCGGCGCCCCCGCCCGCGACCGTCACCTGCACCGTCTCAGGGCCCGCGAGGCGGGCGGCCTCGAGCAGGGTGGAGATGCCGTGCGCGAGCCCGACCGTCCCCGCGTAGAGGACGCGGAGCGGCCCGTCGCCGCGCGGTGGGCTCTCCCACGGAAGCGAAGCGCCTCCGTCGACGGCGGGCGGCAGCTGGGTCACGCGGCCCGCGGCGGCCGGCTCGGACCCGATCTCGCGCGCGAGGCCGGCCGTCGGCACGGTGACGGCGGCCGCGTGGCGGTAGATCCAGCCCTCGAGCCGCGTCGGCGGCCGCGATCGCGCGGCGGTCCGACAGCGCGCCGAGCTGCACCGCGCTGGCCGGCCAGCGGTCGGCGACGTTGACGACGAGCGGAGCGCGCTTGGCCGCCGCGTAGCCGACGGCCGCCCCGGCGAGGAACAGCGGAGGGCTCTCCACCACCACGACGTCGGCGGGGCCGCCGGCCGGCGCGGTGAGCAGCGCCGACGCCGACAGCGAGAGGTGGTTGAGCAGCCGCCGCGCGAACCCGCGGTTGGCGGTCGGGTAGATCGCGCTGCGGACGATCCGCTCGCCCGACGGCCCGCGCTCGCGGAGCAGCGGCCGGTTGCGGTAGGGCGCCTGCACGCGGCCCTCGGGGTAGTGCGGGAAGCCCGTGTGCACGCACACGTCCCAGCCGCGCGCGGTCAGGCCCGCCGGCGAGGGCGGAGATGCGCGCCTGCGGCGCCCCCGCCTCCGGCGGGTAGTAGTGCGTGAGGAAGATCGCCCGCACGCGATCAGCGGGCGAGCTGCTGCAGGCCGACGTCGCCGCGGGTTGAGCGCGAGCGCCCGGCGTAGTAGCGCCGCGCCCGCGCGGCGTTGCCGGCGCGCGTCTCGAGGTCGCCGAGCAGGCCCAGCGTGACGAAGCTCTCCGGCTCGACCTCGAGTGCGTCCAGCAGCGCGGCGCGGGCCTGGCCGCGCCGGCCGAGCTCCTCGAGCGCTCCGGCGCGCAGGTAGCGCGGCGCGAGCGCGTACGGGTTCAGCCGCTGGGCGGAGCGCGCCGCCTCCAGCCGGTCCTCCGACCCCGCGCCGCGCGCGGTGCGGACGTACGCGTTGGAGAGGTACAGGAGCGCGACGATCACGGCGGCCGCGACGATGGGGACGCGGACGGCCGCGGTCCCCCAGCGCGGGCCGCGGGCGCGCTCCGGCGTGCGGCGGGAGCGAGACGATCGCCACGCCGGTGGCCAGCGACACGAGCCCCAGCCCGGTCAGCCCGGGGATCAGCCACAGCCAGTCGACCGTCGACTGCCCGAGCGCGACGGCGCCGGCGGCGGCGAGCGCGCTCGCCCACCGGCGCTCGTCCGGCGTCGCCGTGGCGAAGCCGCGCACCAGCGCGACGGCGGCCGCGACGAGCCCGCCGACCAGCAGGACGATGCCCACCAGCCCCAGGTCGCCGAGGACCTGCAGCGGCAGGCTGTGGGGGGTGTTCAGGTTGCGATCGGTCGACCGCTCGCGGTAATACCGGACCGGGTAGGAGCCCTCGCCGCCGCCGGTCAGCGGGCGCGCCTCGAACTCGCGCCACGCGATCCGCCAGAGGTCGTAGCGCTGGCCGCCCGTCGATCCGAGCCGGGACTCGCCGGGCGCGGAGACCTCGACCTGCTTGAACTCGTCGACCTTGCGCTCGACGAGCGAGACCGGGTTGCCGGCCACCGCGAGGCCGCCCGCCACCGCGGCGACCGTGACCAGCGCCAGCGTCCCCGCCGCGATCCCCCGGAACACGCGCTCGCTCCGCTCGGCGATCCGCAGGCCGCCGTCGAGCAGCGCGGCCAGCAGCGCGACGAGGAAGGCCCCGAGCACGACCCAGCGGAGCGTGGACAGCGCCGAGGCGACCGCGGCCGGGTCGGTGGTCTTGGAGGCGAGGTAGGCGTCGCACGGCTCGAGCAGGCGTCCGGAGACGACGGCCACGAAGCTCACGGCGACGATCGTCAGCCACGCGCGGCGCAGCCGGTCCGGGCCGAGGGCGAGCGCCACCACGGCGCCGCAGGCGAAGCCGATCAGAACCCCGCGCGACTGGGTCAGGTAGGCGAAGCCCAGCGCGGCCACCGCAAGCGCGAAGGCGGTCGCCCTGGCGAGCGGGTGCAGGCGGCGCTGCGCCGCGGCGGCGAGCAGCGGCCAGAAGCACAGCGCGAACAGGGCCGCCGTCCCGTTGCGGTAGCCCATCGGGTCGTTGAGGCGCCCGGCGAGGAAGTGCTCCGTGGCGCCGCTCGCGCGTCGCGGCCAGCGTGAGCGCGACCATCACGCCCGCTCCCGCGGAGAGGATCCGCCCCATCCAGACCGCGCCGCCCCTCGATCGCAGCGTCAGGACAGGCAGCGCGATCAGGGCCGCGTACAGCGACGCCCGGGCGCCGCCCTCCAGCGCCGTGCCGGGGCTGCTGCTCCAGAGCGCGGAGGCGAGCGTCCAAGCCGCCAGCCCGGCGAAGGCGGCGGCGAACACCAGCGCGGGCCGGCTCGGGCGCCCGTAGGGCAGCAGCGCGACGACGGCGAGGACCACCAGGGCCAGCGGCCCCCAGCTGCGCACGGCGAACGCGCCGTCGTACCAGGACGCGAGGAACAGGAGGAACACGGCGACCGCCATCGGCGCGGCCGCGGCGATCTCGGCGCCCGCCGACGGCCGGCCGGAAGGCTGCGGATCCGCCAGCGGCGTCGCCGGGGCGTCAATGGTCCCCGTCCCCATGCCTACAGTGTGACCATGCTCCTGAAGCTGAGCCTCATTGCGGTGCTGTGCGCCTTCGCGGGCGCCACGGCCGCCACCGCGCAGGCCCAGTCCGAGGACCCCGACCCGGACGGCCCCTCGGGCACGATCTACGAGATCCCGCTCGACGACGGCCGGTCGGACGCCGCCCCGCGCAACCCCGACGGCGGCGAGGAGCGATCGTCCTCGATCCACAGCCCGAACGGCTTCGGGAGCTCCTCCACCGTGCCCGGCACCGCCGGGACCGCCACCCCGACGGCGACGCCCACCGCGAAGCCGAAGCAGCGCGAGGACGCCAAGAAGAAGCCCGACCGCGGCACGAAGAAGACGCGACCGCGGAGAGGCCGACGTGCCACAGGGCACCGTCGTCAAGCAGAGCGCGAGCGGCGCGTCCCCGTCCGTCTCGCGGGCGGTGCTCCTGCTCGGGCTCGGCGTGCTCGTCGCGGCCGGGCTGGCGGGCGCCGCCCGGCTCGCGGCACGCCGCCGGTGACGCTAGGTCGCCGCCGCCTCGGCGACCAGCAGGATCGCGAGGCCGACGACCGCGGCGCCCATCAGCACGGCGACGGCGAGCCCGGCGGCCGACGCGTCGACCCGGCGCCAGCCCCGCACCAGCGGCAGCAGCGCCGTGCGGACCAGCAGCACCAGGTCGCCGGCGACGCTGTGGCGCTGCACGTAGCGGAGGTCGATGGCCAGCTTCAGCGGCAGGATCGACTCGCGGTAGAGCGCCGCGCGGTCGACCGCGCGGGCCTGGGCCAACACCTCGCCCTCCCAGGCGTACTCGACCTGGGCGGGGCCGGTGAGGCCCGGCGGGACGCTCAGGATCCGCTCGTACTCCTCCGGGAACTCGCGCACGAACGCCTCGAGCTCGGGTCGGGGCCCGACCAGGCGCATGTCGCCGCGCAGGACGTTCCACAGCTGCGGCAGCTCGTCCAGGCGGCTGTAGGCCAGCGTCCGGCCGATCGGGGTGTAGCGCTCGTCGCTGCGCGCGCTCAGCGGCGGTCCCTCGGCGTCGCGGACCATCGTGCGGAACTTGAGCATGTCGAAGCTGCGGCCGCCGCGGCCGATGCGCCGTGAGCGGTACAGGACCGGGCCAGGGGAGTCGAGCAGCACGGCCGTCGCGATCACGGCGGCGGCGACGAGGGCGAACGGCATGACGAGCAGCACGACGACGAGGTCGAAGATGCGGAGCGGCCGCGGGATACCGTCCGCCACGATCGGCGAGCGACGCAGCCGCCTCAGCGCGTTACGGCGCTCCTCACGGGTACGGGTGGCCATCCACCGCAAGCGTAGCTCCGAGGGCACGTCGTGATGCGGGTTTGCATGCTGCTCCACAAATCCGTCGTGCACGACTCCCGCGTGCGCCGGGAGGCGGCGGCGCTCGCCGAGGCCGGTCATGCCGTCACGGTCGTCGAGCTCGAGCCGACCGCACGCGGGACGCTCGACGGCTTCACCCGCGTCTCCGCGTCGCCGCCCGCCTGGGTGCGCGCGCGGTTGCCGTTCCAGCTCTACCGCGTCGTGTTCCTCGCCGCCTTCCTGCGCCGCATCCTCGGGCTGCGTCCCGACGTCGTGCACGCGCACGACGCCGCGATGCTGCTCCCGGGGCTGCTGGGCGCGCGGCTCACACGGGCGAGGCTGGTCTACGACTCCCATGAGCTGGCGACGGGCGTGCCGTACCGCGACGGCCGGTGGGCGGCGTTCGTCGCCTGGATCGAGCGGCTCGCGGTGCCGCGGGCGGCCGCCGTGATCACCGTCAGCGAGGGGATCGCCGAGCGCCTGCGGAGCGCGCTACCGGCTCGCCCGCGTGCCCACGGTCGTGCGCAACGTGTGCGCGCTGCCCGCCGGGAGCGCCCGACGGGTCGCTGCGCCGCTCGCTCGGCATCGGCGATGCCCCGCTGGTGCTGCATCAGGGCGCGGCGGCGGAGAGCCGCGGCTGCGAGGTGCTCGTGCGCGCGATGGCGGGGGTGCCCGGCGCCCACCTCGTCTTCCTCGGGAGCGTCGAGCCGGACGTCGGTGAGGCGATCCGCCGCGAGGCCGCCGCCGTCGGCGGCGGCCGCGTGCACTTCGCGGGAGCGGCGCCGCTCGACCGGCTGCTGGCGACGACGGCCGAGGCCGACGTCGGCGTGTCGCTGCTGCAGGACACGTGCGAGAACCACCGGCTCGCGCTGCCCAACAAGCTGTTCGAGTACGTCGCCGCGGGCGTGCCGGTGGTGGTCAGCGACCTTCCCGAGATGCGCCGCTTCGTCGACGCGCACGGGGTCGGCTGGACGACGCGCGGCTCGGATCCGGAGGCGGTGGCGGCCGCGCTCCGCGAGGCACTGGGATCGCGCGGCGCGCCCGAGCTGCGGGACCGCCTGAGCCGCGCGGCGGGCGAGCTGACCTGGGAGCGAGAGCGGCAAGGCCTGTACGCCGTCTACGACCGGCTCGCGCGGGCGCGGAACTAGACTCGCGCCGATGCTCGCCACGCGCGTGCCCGGCCGGAGGACCGCGGCGACGATCCGTGCGCTCGAGTACCACCTCGAGCACATCGACGTCGACCGTTGCGGCTACGGCCCCGACGAGTACGCGCCCGACCGGCCGGCCGAGCACGCGATGGCATACGCCCTGTACGCGCGCGGGCTGGTCGGCCTCGCGTGCGCGAGCGGGGACTTCGAGCACCTGGCGCTGGCGGACCGGGTTGCGGACCGGCTGGAGGAGCTGCGCGGCCCCGAGGGCGCCTGGGGGCTGCCGTTCGACCACCGCGGCCTCCCCGCGGGGCACCCGTTCGCGGTGACCACCGCGGTGGCCGTGCAGGCGCTCGTGGCGCTCGCGGAGGCCCGCGGCGGCGACCCGGGACGCGAGCCCGCGATCCGCGCGGCGTGCGACTGGCTGGCGGGCGGGCTGGAGTGGGAGACGGGCGCGCGCTACGCCGCGCCCTGGTACGCGCCGGAGTTCCCCTTGATCGCCCCCAACGTCGCCGCTCACGTGGCGGCGGCGCTGGTGCAGGCCGGCGCCCTCGCGGATACGCGGGCGTGGGAGGAGCGCGCCGCACAGGCGCTGCGCTTCGTGCGCGACGAGCAGCAGGAGGCGGGTTACTGGGTCTACGCCAGGGGCGACGAGCCGGCCCCGGGCTCGGAGTTCCCCCCATCGGCGATCGTCGACTCGATCCACTCGGCGTACACGATCGACGGGCTCGTGGCCGGGGCCGGCGGCTGCCCTGGGGTGTCCGGACTGCGCGAAGCCGCGACCGCGGGGGTCGAGTTCCTGGCCCGGAACCTGCAGAGCCCCGACGGGTGCCTCCGCGAGCGCGCGATCGTGGCGGACGAGGCCGACGAGCGGACGGCGCGGCTGCTGGGCAAGCCGCAGTTCGCGCGCCGGTACCTCCCCGGGGGGCGGTGGCTGCTGGACATGCCCGCCGAGGCGCGGTTGTGGAGCTACGGCGCGGCCCTCGGGGCCCTGTCGCGTGCCGCCGACGCCGGATGCTGCAGCCTCGAGCCCGCCGCCGCGCTCGCGGCGCGGGTCAGCGAATCGCGGCTCGCCGCGATCGACGGCCGGATGCCCTACCGCAGGGACGATCCGCGGGCGTTCCCCCGCCACGAGGCGCACGCGTTCGAAGGGCTCGCCGCGTTCGCGTGCTCGGCCGAGGGTGTCGGCGCTAGCATCCGCCCGCGGTGGATGAGAGGCGCGAGATGACCCAGCTCAACCAGAGGCAGCTGATCGCCCGTGTCAGGGCGCTCTACGACGACGTCGACGTGTTCGCGCCCGGCGTGTTCTGCCCCTGGCCCCTCGCGCGCGTCTTCAACGAGCTGCTCGCCGAGTCCAAGCGGCACCTGGAGGACGACCCGGTCGTCGCGGGCATCGCGGCGGTGCGCAAGCAGACGGAGGACGACGGGACGTCGGCGACACATGCCGGGACCGTCCACGGGCTGCTCGGCCAGCTCCTCGCCGCGCTCGAGCCCAGCGGTTGAGCGAGCGCCACGAGACGGGGCGCGCGTTGCGCGTCTGCATGTTCGTCTACAACAACTGCGCGGCCGATCAGCGCGTGTTGAAGGAGGCGGACACCCTGCTCCGCGCGGGCCATCGCGTCCACATCGTCGCCGTCCTCGACAAGCTCACCGTGCCCGAGGAGACCCGGGACGGCATCGAGATCACGCGGATCGACCGCAACCCGCCGCACTACCGGCTTCTGCGCCGGAGCCGGCGCGTCCGGCGGTGGTTCCGGCTCAAGGGCAGGATCGGCTGGCGCAGCTACCTGCTCGCCCGCCCGGCTGCGCGCGTGCGCAGGGCGCTCCCGCGCGCGACCCGGATCGCGAGCCAGCCCTACCGCGCGGCCCGCTGGCGCGTGCTGAGGCGCTCGCCGAAGCTCGCCCGCAGGTTCTACGCGCGGCAGGCCCGCGTGCGCCGGGAGGCGGTCGCCCGCTCGATCGCCGCCGCACCGGCGCGCAGCCCGGTCAGCCCGCCGCTCACGCCGGCTGCGCGCAGCTCGTTCGCCACGCGCCATCCGGCCGCCGGCCGGCTGATCGCCACCGCCGACGCCGAGGTCTCCGATCGCGCGTACAGGAGCGTCATGCGGCTCCACAAGCCGCTGCTGTACCTCGACTTCTACAAGCGTGCGTACCGGTGGGCGCGGCCCAGGGGCTTCGACGTCGTGCACGCCCACGACCTCAACACGCTCCCCGTCGCCGCCGCGCTGGCCCGCACCACAGACGCCACGCTCGTCTACGACGCGCACGAGCTGTACCCGGAGGTCAGCACGCTCTCCGCGCGCGAGCGGAAGGTCTGGCGCTTCGCCGAGAAGCGCCTGGTGCACCGGGCGGACGCGGTGATCACCGTCTGCGAGTCGATCGCGGGGGAGCTGCGCACGCGCCACGGCATCGGCCCTCCCGTCGTGCTCCTGAACTGCCCGCCGGAGACGCAGCTGCCGCAGGCCCGGGTCAACGGGGAGCCGAACCCGCTCCGCGAGCGGGCGGGCATGCTCGGCTCGAGCGAGCCGATCGTCCTCTACCAGGGCGGCTTCGCTCCCAACCGCGGGCTCGCCGAGCTCATCACGGCGGGCAGGGAGCTGCACCGCGGCACGATCGTGCTGATGGGGTGGGGCGCGCTGGAGGAGGAGCTGTCGCAGCTGATCGAGCGCTTCGGCCTCGGCGATCGCGTACGGATCGTCGAGCGGGTCCCGCCCGCCGAGCTGCTCGACTACACGCGGGGCGCCGACATCGGCGTGATCCCGTATCGCCCTGTCGGGCTCAACAACACCTACACGACGCCGAACAAGCTCTTCGAGTACATCGCCGCCGGCGTGCCGGTCGCGGGCAGCCGCCTGCCGGAGCTCGAGCGCTTCGTGACGGGCCTCGAGGTGGGGGTCACGTTCGACGCCGGCGACCCGGCCGACATCGCGCGCAAGCTCAACTCGCTGCTGGCGGATCCGGCGGCGCTGGCGCGCATGCAGGAGAACGAGCTCGCGGTCCGGCACCGGTTCGTGTGGGAGCAGCAGGGGCGCCTGCTCGTCGATCTGTACGCCGAAGTCTCCGGCTAGGCTCGCGACGATGAAGACGACGGGCGAGCAGGTCGCGGATGCGTTCCAGGTGGCCGCCCACCGGCGCGACGTCTACGAGTGGCTGAAGCTCGGGTTCACCGACGACGGGATGCCGGGGCGCGTCGTCGACGGCGTGGTCCGCCCGCACCCGCTGTACCCCACCTACGTGCTGATCGACCTGCTGCGCCTGTGGGTCCTCAACGGGCGCCAGGCCCGGCACCTGGAGGCGGCCACGACGGTCGCCGACGCCGCCATCGGCCGCATGAGCGAGGTCGACGACGCGCTCATCTACTTCTACGAGCCCGATGGCGACATCGGCTACCTCGAGCACCGCTACTACTCGGCGCTCACCCAGGCGCGCTACCTCAAGCCGCTGCTCGACGTGGCCGCCGCGTCTGGCCGCGACGACCTCCGCGCCGCGGCCGGGCGGATCTTCGCGAGCCTCAGGATCCCCTCCTCCAAGGGCGGGGTGATGCTCGACAGGCCGTACGGACCCGTGCTGGAGGAGTACCCGCACGAGCATCCGCTCTACGTGCTCAACGGCTGGACGTCGGCCACCGTCGCGACGCTCGAGTACGCCAAGCGGACCGACGACCGGGACGCGCTCGAGTTCGGCAGGGCGAACATCGAGGCGATGCTCGCGCTGATCGACCGCTTCGACGTCCCGTGGCTCGCCAACAGCCGGTACGGGCTTGCGAGCTACACGTGGCTCCGCCTGCGGTTCGCCGAGAACGACGAGGCGAGCAACGTCCACATGCTCGACGGCGCGGTCACGATCCCCGACGACGGCACGTTCGCCTTCGTGACCCACAGCAAGAACCGGTACCTGAACTGGTTCGACCCCAACCGGGTCAACCCGGACGGCACGCTCGTCGACCGCATCGCGCAGATGAACGTGCTGGTGAGCAACATCAACGACGAGAACCGCCTCACCGCGACCTTCCGCCTCGAGCGCCCCACGGAGGTCCAGTTCCAGCTCCCGGTCGGCAAGTACGACCCGTTCTCCTCCTCGATGCGGGTGACGGCCTGGAAGGACTCGGCGCGGTTCACGCTCGAGGCGGGCGAGCACACGCTCGAGCTGCCGATCCCGATGAGCGAGCTGCCGCTCGTCGGCTATCCGACGAACTTCAAGAAGAAGATCGCGGGCCGGTTCCACAACGCCTACCACTACATCCACATCCGCAACATGCAGCACCTGCTCAAGCAGGCGCCCGACCCGCGCATGGTCGACTGGATGCTGCGCTGGGCCGAGTACCTCGCCCGCTGGCGCGACATCGAGGCGTACGACGATCCGCGCATCAGCTTCGAGCACATCCCCAACGGGCACGACAGCGCGTTCCCGCCTACATGATCGGGTCCTGCGCCACCCCCACCGGGGTCGCGGCGGGCTCCGGCCAGGCCGCGGGCCGGATCCGCCACGCCTGCTCGTAGGCCTGGACGAGCTGGTCCACGTCGTCGGCGTCCGCGCCGGCGCGCCACAGCTCGCGGGCGGTGGCCTCGCGCTCGGCGATCGGGAGCGAGCCGGCGAGGTAGATGCCGATCCTCGTGTCGAGCTCCGTCTCCGCGTCCACGCCGCGCAGGCGCCGCAGGGCCCGCGTCAGCTCGGCCGCGAGCTCGTCCGGCTCGACGCCGAGCTGCCCGGCCGCGTCGGCCAGCGAGCGCCGGCGCGCGATCACGAGCTCGAGCACGTCGAGGTCGGCCCCGCCGAGGGCGGCGAGGCGCGCCTGGAAGTCGCGCCGGCGGCCGGGCGCCGGCGTGGCGCTGCGGGCGATGCCGGCGAGGAAGGACAGCTGCGACCGGTCCAGCGCGCCGGTGGCGACGAGCAGCACCGGGTACGCCACGAGCGCCACCGCGGCGGCGACGGCGCCGGGCCAGCCTGGCGCCGACGGCCTGCACCACGGCGGTGCAGGCCCCGAGCACGGCGGCGATGCCGACGGCGCGCGCGATGCGGCCGTACTCGAACGGGATCGGATGCGGCCCGCGCTGGCTCAGCACGAAGATCACGATCGCGGCGCTGGCGGGCGCGGCGATCCCGGCCGCCACCGCGCCCTCGATCCCGTAGGCCGGGACCAGCACCAGCGCGGCGGCCAGGAACACGAGCGCCGAGCCGACCGCCGTGAGCACGTAGACGCGCCGCTTCGCCGGGAAGCGCGCGGCGCGGTAGATCGCGATGTGCACGCCGTGGGCCATGAACCCGAGGCCCACGAACGGGATCAGCGCGGCCGCGTCCCGGAAGCCCGGTCCCGCGATCCGCACGAGCAGCTCCGACGCGACGCCGAGCGCGAGGGCGAGGTAGGTGGTGGCCAGCACGAAGTAGGTCACGACGCGCGAGGCCAGCACCTCGGGCCCGCGCTCGCCGGCCACCGCGGCGTGGATCGGCTGGCGGCTCAGCGTGCTCCACGACATCAGGAACGCCGACACCGGGAACGCCATCAGGCCTCCGGCCCGCGAGGCGACGCGGTAGACGCCGATGTCGCGGGCGCGCACGAACTGGGCAAGCACCAGCACGTCGGCGTTGCGGACGATCCAGAACGAGATGTTGACCGGCACCAGCACGCGGCCGCGTGCGTAGATGCGCGGCACGAGCCGCCAGCTCACGCGCGCGCTGTAGTGGCGGTGGGTGAGCGCCAGCGAGGCGACGGTGGCGAGCGCGGTGCCCACCAGCGCGCCGGCCAGCGCCCCGTCGACGCCGAGGCCGAACGCGACGAACGGGATGGCGGCGAGCAGCGCGAGCGCCACGCGCCCGGCGTGCAGCACCGCGAAGCGGACCGCCTTGTACTCGTAGCGCGGGATGAGCGAGGTGAAGCGGAACAGCGCCGCGACCCCGCCGGTGGCCGCCGCGAGCACGATCGCGGTGCGGTGGTCCTCGTCGCCGAGCACGGCGGAGGCCAGCTGGCCGGCGAACCCGACCGCGACCAGGGTGCCCACCGCCGCGATCGCCGCGGTCAGCACGAGCGCGGTGCCGAGCGCCTCCCGCGACCCGCGGCGCTCGTGCGGGGCGAGGTCCTCGTCGGCGTCGCCCTCGTCGTCGCCGGACGCGCCGAAGGCCAGGCCGATCCCGCCCTGCAGCGAGCCCATGTTGTAGATGAGCGGCAGGATCTCGGCGACGACGAGGGCGGTCGCGAGCAGGCCGAACTCGCTCGGCGTCAGCATCCGGGTGAGGACGGCGAGGTTCACCAGGCCGAGCGCGAGGACCGCGAACGACCCGGCCGCGTAGATCGAGGCATCGCGCGTGAGCCGCGACGCGAGGCGGGATCTGGCCGTCAAGCGCGCGCGGGTGCCCTCACGGCACCGGGGATAGGCTTGCGTGGCATGGCGATGGCGTCGTCGATGAGGATCTGGGTCCTGACGTACGACCTGCCCCGGTCCGGGGGACGGGTCTGGGCGCTCGCAAGTGATCTTGCCCGTCGCAACGACGTCGAGATCCTCACGTTACTCAACGGTGACGCGGAGCCCCAGGAGGTCGTGGACGGCGTGACGGTGACCCGGCTCGACGTGCTGCCGTGGCCCGACCGGGCCGGGCTGTGGACGCGCGCCCGCGCCCGCTCGGTGCGCAGCGTCTGGCGCTGGGCGCAGCGGGACGCGCCGGTCACGCTCGTGCGCGTCATCGTCGCCCAGGTCGACCAGCGCCTGCCGCGCCTACGCCCGCTGCCCCGGCCCGCGATCGCCGCCCGCGCCGCATCGCTGGCGCGCGCCCCCGCCGACCGGCTCGCGTACTGGGCCGCCGTCCGCCGGCTCGCCGCCGCCGGCCCGCCTGACGCCTACCACGGCGCCGGGCCCGGCCCGCGCGTCCTCGCCTCGCTGCTCGCGCGCGAGGCGCGACGGGCGCCGGCGCGACCGTGACGGCACCGGCGGCCGAGAGGCCGGCGCCCCCGACAGCGCCGCCGCCCGCGGCGCTCGCCGGCGACGTGCTCGCGGCGCTCGTCGCGCACTACACGTCGCTGGAGCGCCGTCGCACCAGCGGGCGCCCGTTCACCTCCGCCGCCACCAACGCGCTGGTCGGCCTGCTGTACGCGCAGGTGCACCCGCGGCTCCCCTCCGCGGTCGCCCAGGACGTCGCGCTGGCCGAGATGGCGCGGCTGACCGTGCCGGGGCTGGAGCAGCGCGGCCTGGCCGCGGACATCGCCGGCTACGTGTGGGCGACCGCGCCGGGCGCGCCGGACGGGCAGTCGCCCGGCCGCCGCGTGGCCCGCGCGCTCGAGCTCGGCGGTGGCGCCGCGTGTGGCGCGATCCCGTGCGGCTCGGCTGGCGGACGGCGCTCCTGGCCGCGGCGCGGCCGCAGCTGCTGGGCTCCCTGGGGCGATGGGTCGACGCGGAGCTCGCGCGCCTGCTGCCGGCGCTCGAGGCGGCGCGGGCGGAAGAGCCCGCGGACGCCGCCCAGGTGGCGCTCACCTCGGCGCTGGCGGGCGCCGCGCTCGGCCGCGCGTCGCTGGAGTCGGCCGCGCGGCGCGCGACCGACCGGCTCCTCGCGGCGACCGCGTCCGCCGCCACCGCCGAGCTCGCCGCGGTCGGGTTCGCGGCGCAGTGCGCCGGTGAGGAGACCGGCGCCGCCCGCATCGCCTCCGAGCTGGTGGCGCGCCGGCTGAGCGACGACCGCGACGCGCTGCTCGCCCGCACGGCCGGCGGGACCGCGCCGGAGGTCCATCCGTGGGTCGGGCTGCTCCTGCTCGAGCGTGCCGACGATGCGGCGGGGGTGGCCGCCGTGTTCGACCCGCAGGTGCCGCCGCTCCCGGCGTTCTCGATCGTGCGCGCGGACGCGACGCCGGGGGCGCTGCGCTTCGTGGTCGACGAGCGCGGGACCCGCGGCGAGCGGGTGTTCGAGGCCGCAGACCTCGACGTGCTGCTCGACCGCGCGCTGGCGCAGATCGAGCGCGAGGAGCCGGCCAAGGGCTCTCCCCGCCAGCACGGGCACATCGCGATCGCCGCGATGCTGCTGGCCGGCCGCTCACGCGACGAGGACACGAGCGCCGCGCTGACGGCGCTCGTGCGGCGCGCCGTCGCCGAGATCGTCGACCGCCAGGCTGCCAACGGCGGCTGGTCGTACTCCCACAAGCACGTCAAGTCGACGACGTACTCGCCAGGGAGGCGCGACGACGCCGCGTTCGCCGACCGGCAGTACTCGCTCGACGCCGCCGTCCCCGGCATCGCGCTGTGCGCCGCGTACGCGAACGGCGGCGGCGGGCGGGAGCTGGCAGCGGCGGAGCGGGCGTTCGCGTTCTTCGAGCGCTCGATCCGGCGGGTGCCGTGGAACGGCCGGCGGGTCTGGCGGCTGTGGCCCGAGGACATCAAGACGCCGTTCATGGGCACGGCCGTCAACTACGAGCTGTGGAACGCGGCGTTCTTCGCCGCCGTCGCGCAGCTCCACCGCGACCCGCGCGCCGTCGAGCGCGCCCGGCGGTACGTGCGCGACGCCGTCGACTACGCGGCCGCACTCACCACGCCGGAGGGCGACATCGCCTACGGCGACTACGTGGACGAGAAGCGGACCGCGTACGCCTCCTGGGACGCGCTGCTGCTCGGCGCGATCGCCGACGCCACCGGCGACGCCCGCGCGGCCGAGCTGAGCCGCCGGATCGTGGGCCGACTGGCCGAGGTGATGGATCCCTCGGGCGCCCTGCCCAACGTCGTCGACCACCGCGAGGAGGTCGCGAGCGGGCGCACCCGCCACGCCGTCCACCGCCACGGGATCGGGCCGCATCCCGTCCGCACCTACTACCAGCTCTACTACACGGCGGCCGCGGCGCTGGCCGGCGGCCCGGCCGAGCCCGCGCTCCGGGCGCTCGGCTTCGTGCTGCTGCACTGCTCGGACCCCGCGCTGGCCGGCGTGTCGGCGGGCACCTCGGGGGACGGCACGCCGACGCCGGTGGCGGGAGGGGTGCCCGGCCGCGACTGGCTGCTCGTCGCCCTCGCGCTGCTCCCGCGCATCGCCGACGTCGATTACCGCCCCGCGCGCGGCAACGCCCGCCCCGCCGGGGAGCGTCTGGCGCGCGTGGCCACGGGCGTCCTGGCCGGGCTGGCCGACCCCGGGCCGGACGCGCCGGCCGAGGTGCGGGCGGCACATCGGCCGCGGGCTGCGGGCGCTCGCACGCGTGACGGGCGACGCCGCGCTGGCCGAGCGCGCCGAGCTGCTGCCCGCCGAGGAGGCCGCCGCGGACGTCGCGGCGCTGCTCGACGACCAGGGCGCCGACGGCTGGTGGGGCGAGGGCCACGACGCCCGCGCGCAGGCCGGCGCGCTCGCCGCCCTGCTCACCCGCGAGCCGGGCGACCCCCGCCTGGACGCCGCATTGACGCGCGGCGCGCTGGTGGCCTACGAGCGCTGCTTCTCGCCCCGCAGCGGCGCGCGCCGCGACGCCCTCCCCGCCGACGCGGCGATCGAGCTGGCGGTGGCGTTCGGCGCGATCGCGCGGCGCCCGGGCTCCGAGCGGATCGGCCGCTACGCGCCGATCGCGATGCGCCACTTCCTCCACGCCTACCTCGGGCCGCTGGGCACCTTCACGCCGGCGGTCGGGGACCTCGCCGCCGCGCGCGCGTTCGCGGCCCTCGCCGCGGCCGCCGAGCAGCCCGACGGCCTCCTGTGACCGTCAGCCGCCGAGCTGCGCGAGCGTGACGGCGCGGGCGTCCTCGCCCCGCGCCACCGCGTCGTGCCAGCGCACCGTGTCCTCGAGCCCGGCCGCGAGGTCGCGCGCCGGGCGCCAGCCCAGCGCCTCGCGCGCCCGGCGCGGAGTCGAGCCGCAGCACCGCAGCCTCGCGGCCGTCGGCGGCCGGGGCGGCCGCCACCTCGGTCGGCTGCGGCCACGCCGCGCGCAGGCGCTCCACCAGCCACCCGACGGGGCGCTCCTCGTCCGCGGTGGGGCCGAAGTTCCACGCCGCGGCGACGTCGTCGCCGCTGGCGAGGCGCTGGGCGAGCAGGAGGTAGCCGCTCAGCGGGTCCGAGCACGTGCTGCCACGGCCGCGTCGACTCCGGGTTGCGCACGACCAGCGGCTCTCCCGCAGCGGCGGCGCGGAAGAAGTCCGGCACCAGCCGGTCGGCGCCCCAGTCCCCGCCGCCGATCACGTTGCCGGCCCGCGCGGTGGCGATCCGCAGGCCGTAGGCGCCGCGGTGGCTGGCCGCGACCAGCTCCTGCGCCGCCTTGGAAGCCGAATAGGGGTCGTTTCCGCCGAGCGGGTCGCCCTCGCGGAACGGCCGGCCCGAGCCGTCGTTGGCGTAGCACTTGTCGCTCGTGACGACGACCACGGCCGCCTCCGGGGCCGCCGCGCGGACCGCCTCCAGCACGTGCACGGTCCCGGTGACGTTGGTCTCCCACGTGCCCGCCGGATCCTCGTAGGAGCGCCGCACGAGCGCCTGGGCGGCCAGGTGGAGCACGACGTCGGGCCGCGCCCGCGCCACGGCGCCCGCGCGACCGCCGTCGGAATCGCGGACGTCCCCTCGCACGTCGTCGAGCAGCTCGCCGACGCGCGCCAGCTCGAACAGCGACGGCGTGCTCGGCGGCGGCCCGCCGAAGCCCGGTCACGCGCGCGCCGAGCGAATCCAGCCACAGCGCCAGCCAGGCGCCCTTGAACCCCGTGTGTCCCGTCAGCAGCACGCGGCGCCCGCGCCAGAAGCCGGCGTCGATCACGGCGAGGAGGTCAGCTGCTCCTGCCGCCGCAGCCACTCGGCGGTCTGCGCGATGCCCTCCTCGACGCCGATCCGCGCCTTCCAGCCGAGCAGCCGCTCGGCCTTCTCGACGCTGGGCCAGCGGCGCACGACGTCGACCTTGAACGAGGGCAGGTGCTCGAGCTCGAACTCGGCCGGGTCGTTGCCGGACGCCTCCCAGCAGATGCGCGCGATCTCCGCGACGGTCAGCTCGTCGGCGGCGGAGATGTTGAAGTCCTCGTTGAGGCCGGCGGGGGAGGCCGTGGCGGCGACGATCCCGTCGGCGATGTCGGTGACGTGGGTCAGCGTGCGCGTCTGCTCGCCGGAGCCGAAGATCGGCAGCGGGCGCATCCCGGCCAGCGACTTGCGGATCAGGTCGGGGACCGCGTGGGCGATGCCCGGCTCGGCGTCGGGCATCTCGCCCGGCCCGTAGGCGTTGAACGGGCGGCAGATCGTGTACGGCAGCCCGTGCTCGTCGTGCGCCGCGCGGCAGTAGATCTCGCCGGTGAGCTTGGAGAACCCGTACGCCGACAGCGGCACCGGGCAGTCGTCGATGTAGTCCTCGCGGGTCGGGAACTGCTGCGCGCGCTCGAACACCATCGAGGAGCTGACGTACGTGAAGCGGGTCACGCCCGCGTCCAGCGCCGCGCGGAAGACGGCGTTGTAGAGCGCGTTGTTGACCTCGGTGAGGGTGTGGGGCAGCTTGTGGAAGTTGGCGATGCCGCCGACGATCGCCGCCAGGTGGATGACGTGCGAGCAGCCGCTCATCGCCTTGCGCGCCTCGGCCAGCACCCGCAGGTCGCCGCGGTGGACCTCGCAGCCCTCGCGCATCCAGCCGGGGGCGTCGCGCTGGTCGGACACGCGGACCTCGAAGTCGGGGTCGCTGAGCAGGCGGCGGACGACCGCCGCGCCGATGGTGCCGGCGCCGCCGGTGACGAGGACACGGTTCACGGGGCGGAGAGGCTAGCGCCGTGCGACGTGGAGCCGGTGCGTGTGCAGCGCCCGGACGCCCGCGAGGCGGGGGTACAGCCGCGAGGAGCGCGGCGGATCAGCCAGGGCAGCGGCGTGAGCGTGCGGCTCTCCACGCCCGGCCCCAGCTCGCGCGCCCGGACCAGCCGCGTGTGGCGGTTGAGCGGGTTCGGCACGCGCGGCTCCCACACCACGAGCGCGCCGCCGGGGGCCAGCACCCGGCGCGCCTCGGCGACCGCCGCCGCGACGTCCGACTGGCCGGCCAGCGAGGACAGGACGGTGAACAGGAAGACCGCGGCGAAGCGCCCGTCCTCGTAGGGCAGCGCGCGCACGTCGCCGGTGCGCACGTCGGCGCCCGGGACGGCGGCCGCCGCCGCCTCGGCGCGGGCGGCCAGGACGTCGAGCCCGTGCAGCCGCTCGGCGGCGACGCCCGAGGCGCGCAGCCTGGCCAGCCACCAGCCGGTCCCGCAGCCGGCGTCGAGGAGGTCGCCTTCCGCGCCTCCGATCGCCGCCAGCGCCGTATCGGCGAGCTGGTCGCGGATCGCCGCGTTGCCGGGGTTGGCGGCGTCCCAGGCCCGGCGCTTGCGCGCGCTGGAGCCGTAGCCCGCGTAGACGTCGGCGACCCGGTCCGGCTCGTCGCCGCTCAAGCGCCCAGCGCGGCCAGCTCGGTCGCGTAGGCGAACACCTGGCCGGACCCGAGCGCGTTCCAGGGGTCCACCACCAGGCAGTCCGCGCCCGCCTTCTCGGCGATCGCCGTCAGCGTCTCCGGCCGCGAGTAGGCGCTGTGGTTGGTGGCCACCACGACCACGTCGGCGCCCTCCAGCGCGGCTTCGAGCTCCATGGTGGGCGTCGCCACGACCGGGTCGTGGACCGCGATGTCGGCCAGCTCGCGCTCGAGCAGCCGGATCAGCTTGTGCGACAGCGAGTCGCGCTCGTCGTCGGTGTCGCGCTTGAACGCCAGCCCGAGCACGGCGACCTTGCGCTCGCGCACGGTGCCGCCGAGCCGGCGCTTGACGCCGTCGACGAGGAACAGCGGCACGCTCTCGTGCACGCGCGAGACGGCGAGCAGCATGCCCGGGGCGTTGGAGCGCTCCTCGGAGAACGCGAAGTCCTTGCGCAGGCAGGTGCCGGCGGTCAGCCCCGGCGACGCCATCCCGCCGCGCGGGTAGTCGCGGTTGATCAGCTCGATCACGTCGAAGACGTTCGCGCCGTGGCGCTCGCAGTCCATCATCAGGAGATTCGGCAGGGCGAACGTGGCGTAGCGCAGGATGTTGGTCCAGATCTTCGCCAGCTCGGCGTGCACGGGCGTGGTCTGCACGATCGGCGCGCCGAGGTGGGCGAACAGCTCGGCCGCGCGCTCGCCCGACGCCTCGCCGATCCCGCCCACGATGCACGGGAGCGTCCCGATCTCGGCCATGAACCGATCCGCGGCGATGCGCTCCGGGACGTGGGCGACGAACAGGTCGTCGCCGACCGTGAAGCCGCGGTGCTTCTCCAGGTAGCCGCCGACGAACTCCGTCGTCCCGGGCGCCACCGTGGAGCGCAGCACGACCAGCTGGTCGGCCTGCAGCAGCGGGAGCAGGTCGTCGAGCACCGAGCGGATGTCGCGGATGTCGATCTCGATGTGCGAGAGGCTCGGGGTGCCGAGCGTGAGCACGATCGCCTTGGACTCGGCGGCGTCGGCCGCACGCGAGGAGACGTCGAGCGGGACGCGGGCGAGCAGCTCGTCAGTGCCGGGCTCCTTGAACGGCATCCGGCCCTCGCGGATCGAGGCCAGGCGCGCCTCGTCGTTGTCGACGCCGAGCACACGCAGGCCGGCGTCGGCGAAGGAGAGCGCCAGCGGCAGGCCCACCCGCCCGAGCCCGATGACACAGACGTCGTAGCGCATCGTCTTCAGGCTAGCCAGCTCGCAGCAGGCGCTCGCGCACCAGCTGGCGGGCGAGCAGTGCCACGAAGCGCGGGTTGTAGCGCAGGTACCGCCGCCACAGGCGGTTCGGCTCCTGGACGAGCCGGAAGAGCCACTCCAGCCCCAGCCGCTGCATCAGCGGCGGCGCCTGCGGGACGAGCCCGGCGTGGAAGTCGAACGCGGCGCCCACGCCCAGCAGCACGGGGGCGTCGAGGCGGTCGCGCATGCGCGCCATCCACTTCTCCTGCTTGGGCACGCCGATGCCCACCCACACGAAGTCCGGCTTCGCGCGGTTGATGTCGTGGGCGACGCTGTCGAGCTCGTCGTCGGTCAGCTCGCGGAAGGGCGGCGCGTAGCCGCCGACGAGCTGCACGCCCGGGTGGCGCAGGCGCAGCTCGCGCGCGAGCTGGGAGAGCGCTCCGGCGTTGCGGCCGCCGTAGAGGTACATCCTGCGGCCGGTGACCGCGGCCCGCTCGCACGCGCGGTCCATCAGGTCGGGCCCGTACACGCGGTCGCGGAGCCGGTGCCCCAGGAGGTTCAGCGCCCACACGAGCGGCTGCCCGTCGGGCACGGTGAAGCTGGCGCCATGCACGGCGGCGCGGAGCTGCGGGTCCTCGCGGCACGCCATCACGGTGTGGGTGGCGGCCACGCAGATGTAGCCGCGCGTGCCGGGTCTCGGCCGCCTCGTCCATCCAGTCGAGGGTGCGCTCGTAGTCGGTGAGCGCGAGCGGGACACCCAGGACCTCGCGGAGCCGGCACGGGGGCTGGAGCGGTCTCGGCGGCGGGGAGTCGGGGAGAGAGGGGCATCACGATCACCAAACGGCGGAGGCGCGCGAAAGCTTCGGTTTTGGCCCGGGCCGGGGGCGACGGTAGCAGCGGCCGCCGCCGAACCCGCCGCGCCCTAGGATCACGGCCGTGCCGACCGAGAACCGCCAACCGCTGCGCACGCGCCTGCTCGCCCCCGCCGGGCCGATCCGCGACGCGCCCCGCCACGTCATCGACTCCCTGCCGCCGGCCACGCGCGACCGCGTCAACGCCGGGATGTTCAAGGTCCGCTGGGGGTTCGACGCGCCGCCCGCATGGGCCGACTGGTCGCGCTACGAGCGCTTCCTGGCCCTGGCCGAGTCACACCGGACTCGCCGAGGTCCCCGGCGACGTCGTCGAGATCGGCGCGCTGCTCGGCGGCGGCACCTACAAGCTCTGCCACTGGTTCGCGCGCAACGCCCCGGCAAGCGCGTGATCGCCGTCGACGTGTTCGACCCCACGTTCGACATCACGACGTGCAGCGACGGCGAGCGGATGGCCGACCTCTACCAGGAGGCGCTCGCCGGGCGCGAGCAGCGCTCCGTGTTCGACACGGTGACCGCCTCGTGCACGAACCTGACCGTGATCGCCGGCGACTCGGCGGCCGTCGAGCTGCCCTGCGAGGCGATCTCGTTCGCCTACGTGGACGGCAACCACAGCGCCGCGTACGTGCGCAGCGACTTCGAGCTCGTGTGGGACCGGCTCTCGCCGGGCGGCGTCGTCGGCTTCGACGACTACGGGGCCGACATCGCCGAGGTCACCCACACGCTGCACGAGATGATCGGCGAGCACGCGAGCGAGATCGCCCGCGTGTGGGTCGACTGGCGCACGCTCCTCATCGAGCGCGCCTGAGCGTCAGCGGCCCGGCATCACCGAGGTGTAGATGTCCTGCATCTCGTCGACGTGGCGCTCGAACGGCTTGACGATCGCGTCGCGCTGAGCGCGGATCCGAGCGTTGAGCTCGACGACCTGCTGCGGGCCGTCGATGATCGAGGCCATGATCTCGGCGAGGCCCGCCGCGTCGGCGGTGCGGTTGACCCAGCCGGTCTCGCCGTCGCGCACGTAGTCGACGATGCCGCCGCGGGCGTTGCCGATCGTCGGCAGGCCGCAGGCGAGCAGCTCGACGCCGACGTACCCGTAGGCCTCCTCCCACGCGGACGGCACGATGCCGACGTGGAACGGGGCGAGCACCTCCTCGAGCTTCGCCGGGTCGTAGATCCCGCCGTTGACGGCGCCGGGGATCGCCTTCAGGCGGTGGTCGTAGGAAGCGCCGACGTAGCCGAACGCTGTCAGCTCGAAGCGGCCCCCATACCCGCGGCGCACGAGCTCCTCGAGCGCCCCGAGCACGACCTCGGCGCCCTTCTCCTCCGACGCCACCCCGTTGAGGGTGGCGAACCGCACAGGGGCCGGCGGCGTCTCGATCGCCTTGGCCCGCAGCGTCTCGAGGTGGCGCACGGTGAGGTGCACGACCCGCACCGTCTCCTCGTCGACGCCGAGCGTCCGGTAGATCTCGCCGACGCGCTCGGACATCGCGATCGCGGCGTCCAGCCGGCTCAGCCGCTCCACCGCGAGGTCGCGCCGCGCCTGGTAGCGGGCCGGGCTCGGCAGGTCCGGCGGGGGCCCGGGCGGAGGCGGCGGCGGCGCGTCGCCTGCCGGCGGGCGGCGTGCGGCGGCGACCCGGCGCCCGGCCGCGGCCGCGGACCGCAGTCGCGAGACCCACGGGTCCCCGACGCGGACCTGCAGCTCGTACAGGTCGGTCGGGAGCACGAGATGGCGGCGGCTGTCCGGCGCGGCCACCGAGCAGCGCGCGCACTGCGCGCCGACGTCCTCGCGCAGGCAGACCTGGTGATCGATGTCGTAGAGCTTCAGCGTCGGGCACAGCGGGAAGTAGTCCTGCAGCGTCATGACGATCGGCACGGCGCGCGAGTGCGCGACGTCGATCACCGAGGTGGGCAGGCCGATCAGCTCCTGCAGGTGCACGACGTCGGGCTGCAGCTCGTCGAGCGCCGCCGCGAACAGGGCCTCGGTGGGCGGGTGCGTGGAGTCGGCCTCCGGCGTGCGGGTCCCGGCATCGCCGCCGAAGTTCAGCGTCGAGTTGACGATCTCGAGCATCTGCACGCCGTCGCGCGTCCAGCGCTTGAGCCGGTCGTCGCGCAGCACCCGGTAGTGGCGGCCGTGGAAGAAGTACGCGACGTCGTGTCCGCGCCGCGCCTGGGCCTTCATGAGGTCCTCGGCGTAGGAGATCAGCCCTCCGTAGCGCCACGGGTGGAAGCCGAAGCCGACGTGCAGGATCTTCACGAGCGGCCTCGCAGCCCGGGGATGCGGGCCCGCAGCGGCGCCAGCACCTGCTCGACCTCGGCCGGCACCGCGCGCAGCGCCAGCAGCACGCCGACGTAGACGAGCACGGCGACCGGGCCGCCCACGAGGAGCACGGCCAGCGGCCCGATGTCCGCGAGCGGCGGGATCGCCCGGACGCCGAGGACGGCGGCGGTCATCGCCGCGCCCGCCACCAGCACCGGGAGCGCGTTGACGATCCGCGGCGAGGTCGCGACCTTCGCGTACAGCCACCACGCCGACGCGAGCACCGCGACCTCCGACGCCACGAGCGCGATCGCCGCGCCCTCCGCACCGGCCGGCGGGATCAGGACCGCGTTGAGGCCGACGTTGATGGTGAGGACCACGACCGTGAGCCACAGCAGCTCGCGCTGGCGGTTGAGCGCCACCAGCGAATGGAAGAAGAAGGTGTTGACGAACACGAGCGAGACCGACAGCGCCAGCAGCCGCAGCACCGGCACCGCCCCCTCGAATCCGGGGCCGCCGACGAACGCCACCACCTCGGGCGCGAAGCCCGCGAACAGCACCAGCACCGCGATCGCCGCCAGAAGCATCGAGGACAGCGCGGCCTGGGCGATCGCCGTCACGCGCGGGGACTCCGCTCCGGCGCGGGCGATCTCGGGGAACAGGGTGACCATGAAGAAGGCGGGGAACAGGGCGAGCATCTCGAGCACGCGGTAGCCGAGCCCGTAGAGCGCGACCTCGTCGTCGGAGCTCAGCAGCGAGAGCAGGACGGTGTCGATCCGGAAGTAGAGCATCGAGAGGATCAGCACGCCGCCCTGCGGGAGCGCCCAGCGCACCAGCGGGCGCCAGATCGCCGGGTCGAGCCCGATCGCGGGGCGGGTGTCGCGCAGCGCGGCCACCACCGGCGTCATGGCGGCCACGATGGCGACCATCGCGTAGCACGCCGCGACGGCTGCGAAGCCGAGGTCGAGCCCGACCACGGTGAGCAGGGCGATCACGAACAGGATGCTGCCCAGCACCGAGCCGACGGCGGCCGGGCCGGCGCGCTGGTGGGCGACCATGAACGCGCCCGCCGTCCCGGCGGGGGCGGCGAACAGCAGCTGGATGCCGATGATGAGGATCCCGGTGCGCACGAACTCCTCGTCGGCGTCGCCGTAGAGCACGTACATCAGGCCCAGCGCGACGGCGCCGGCCGCGGCGGTCACGCCGATGCCGAGCGTGAACGCGTTGCCGAGGATCTCCCGCTCGCGCTCGGGGTGCTTGGCCGCCTCGCGGGCGGCGATCGTCCACAGCCCGACGTCGGTGAACGTGCCCAGCAGCGACACGTAGGCGAGCGCGATGGTCAGCGCCGCGAAGCCGTCACGGCCCAGGTAGCGGGTGGCGACGGCGACGCCCACCACGCCGGAGGCGGCGATCGCCAGCCGTCCGACCACCAGCAGCGTGGTGTTGACGGCGACCTTCTGCGCGAGCGTGCGGTCCTGCCGCGGGGCCGCGTCGTCGGTCACCGGTTCCGTCGTCATCGCCGGCACTCAGCGGTGGACACGCCGGTAGAACCGGCGGTTGCGCAGCGACCGTCCCGCGGCCTCGCGACGGAAGCGCAGCGGGTTCAGCACCGCGAGCGTCCGGGGGATCAGGTCCAGCGCGATCCCCATCCGGACCTCCGGCGGGATCGCCTCGGTGGCGCGCTGGCGGAGGCCGGGCTCCTGCGGGCCCGCGCCGTTCTGCTCGCCCTCGGCGCCGGTCCACATCTCGACGTAGTCGCTCTGCTGAGGGGACGTCTCGAACGGCTTCACGTCCGCGATCCGCTTCGCCTGGACCTGGACGACCACGGGCCGGCGGTTCTGCAGCACGACGCGGGAGCGCACCGACTCGGGGTCCGCGACCTGGTACCAGGCTCCGGCGGTCTCGATCGGGATCCGCAGGCCCGCCACGTCGCGCCAGGCGATGTCGTTCTCGACCAGCACCACGCGCTCGACCTGGTAGCCGTTGGCCGGGGTCAGCGCGCGGTAGAAGAATTCCGGGCTGAACTGGTAGAAGCCGTGGCCGAGGTAGTTGTTGGCCATCGTGTGGATGATCAGGTGGCCGCCCACCTCGACCATCTCCATGTAGCTGCGCAGCGCGACCGGCGCGTTGAACACGTGCTCGAGCGTGCCCCCGTCGAACACGACGGAGAAGCGCTTGCGCAGGTCGTCCCCGATCGGCTCGTTGAGGTCGTGGATGATCGTCGCGTCCTCGTAGGGCGACGCGTCCACCGAGGAGACGTCCTGGGCGCCGAGCACGTGCAGCAGCGGGTCCAGCACGCCGGGCTCGTCGCGGAAGCGGGTGTAGAAGTCCCGCCGGCTCTCGCCCTCCGGCCACAGGCCATGGCGGCGCACGAGTCGGCCCAGCCGCGGGGGGCCGACGAACACGGCCTGCTTGCCGATCGTCGCCGTGCGGTCGAAGCGCACGCCGTCGCGCGCGGCCTCGACCAGGAACTCGGCTGTCGCCACTCCCACGCCCATAGACGCGAGGATGGTAGAGGGGTGCATTACTAGGATGGTCCGCCCGTGAGCTCCGCCCCCCACGAGCGCGTCTGCGCAGTCGTCGTCACCTACAACCGCTCCGCGCTCCTGCGCGAGGCGCTCGTCGCGCTCGGCGCCCAGACGCGCCCAGTGGACCGCGTGCTCGTCGTCGACAACGCGAGCACCGACGGCACGCGCGAGATCGTGGCCGCCGAGTACCCCGACGTCGAGATCCTCGCGCTCGCCGACAACCAGGGCGGCGCCGGCGGCTTCCACGAGGGCATGAAGCACGCCACGGCGGCGGGCTACGACTGGATGTGGCTGATGGACGACGACACGATCGCCGCACCCGACGCGCTCGAGCAGCTGCTGGCGGGCCGCGCGCGCTTCGACGGCCACCCGCCGCGCCTGCTGGCCAGCAAGGTCGTGTGGGACGACGGGAAGCTGCACCCGATGAACTACGTCATGCCGCGCCTGATGAACCCGAACGGGCTGATCGACTCCGTCGAGGAGCCGGATGATGGAGATCCGCTTCGGGACGTTCGTGTCGATGCTCATCCACCGCGAGGCGGTCGAGACCCACGGGCTGCCGCACAAGCACTTCTTCATCTGGAGCGACGACATCGAGTACACGGCCCGCATCCTGCGCGACGGGCACGGTTACCTCGTCCCGGCCAGCGTCGCGCACCACAAGACGGCGACGGCGCACACGGCCATGGACGCGCCCCCCGGCAAGTTCTACTTCGCCGTGCGCAACGGGATTTACACGGTGCGCGGCGACGCGTTCGACTCCAAGGAGAAGCTCTCCCACGTCGCGTTCGTGGTCTTCAGCTCGGTCCAGTACCTCGCCAAGCACCGCTCAGGTGAGGCGCTTGCCGCCATCCTGCGCGGCCTACGGGACGGCGTGCTCGCCCCGAAGGTGCGCGTGGCCGAGCCGCGGATGCCGATCCGCGAGCCCCTCCAGAAGCTGCTGAAGCGCTAGACGGCCGCGGCGACGCGGCCCTCGTCGACCATCCGCTCGAAGGTCGAGCAGCGCCTGCGCCACGACCTGGTCCATGTTGAGGTACTGGTAGCGGGCGAGGCGGCCGACGAACGTGACGTCCGGCAGCTCGCGGCCAGCGCCTCGTAGCGGCTGGTAGAGCTCGCGGGTCTCGTCGCTGGGGATCGGGTAGTAGGGGTCGCCCTCGGAGCGCGGGTACTCGACGGCGAGCGTCGACGAGTCGTGCGTCCTGGCCCGGTCAGGTGCCGGTACTCGGTGATGCGCGTGTACGGGCACGTCCGTCGCTCGGCTCGTTGACCGAGGCGACGGGCTGGAGCAGGCCGCCGTCGGGCGTCGGCTCGTTGCGCAGCTCGAACTCCAGCGAGCGGTAGGGCAGCTGGCCGAAGCGGTAGTCGAAGTAGCGCGTCGATCGGGCCGGTGTAGACGAGGTGCGTCGTACTCGACCTCGTCGCGGACGTCGTCGAAGTCCGTGTCGCAGCCGCGACGTCGATGTCCGGGTGGTCGAGCATCCGCTCGAACATCGCGGTGTAGCCGTCGGCCGGCATCTTCTGGAAGGCGTCGGTGAAGTAGCGGTCGTCGGTGTTGGTGCGGATCGGGATCCGCGCGCAGACCGACGCGTGCAGCTCGCGAGGGGTCGCGCTCCCACTGCTTGCGCGTGTAGCCGCGGAAGAACTTCTCGTAGAGGTCGCGGCCGACCTTCGCCACGACGGCGTCCTCGGAGGTCTTCGGAAGCGTCGACGTCGGCTCGCGCGCGCTCCGCGTAGAAGGCCTCGACCTCGCTCGTCGGTCGCAGGTCCAGGCCGTAGAGCTCGTTGATCGTCGTGCGGTTGATCGGCATCGGCAGCAGCTTGCCGTCGACGCTCGGCGAGCACGCGGTGCTCGTAGGGCCGCCAGTCGGTGAACCGCGACAGGTACTCGACGACCTTCTCGGAGTTCGTGTGGAAGATGTGCGGCCCGTAGCTGGTGGACGAGCACGCCGTGCTCGTCCACGTAGTCGTACGCGTTGCCGGCGATGTGGTCGCGGCGGTCGACGACGAGCACGCGCTGGCCGCAGCTGGTTGGCGAGGCGCTCGGCCATGATCGGCGCCGGCGAAGCCGGCGCCGACGACGAGCGTGTCGTAACGGTCGGTCATGAGCTCCTAGCGCTGAAGCGCGGTTTCGCGTTGGGGCTCGTCCTCGGGGCTCTCGGCGCGCTCGCGCTGGAGCCGGTCGAGCTGCTCCTGGACGATCCCGAGCCGCTGGGCCAGGACCTTGCTCTGGTCGGCCATGCGGGAGATCGCCAGCGAGAAGTGGAGCAGCAGCAGGAGCACGAACCCGAAGGCGATGACGAACAGGGCCGACGGCGCGTAGGCCACGCCGACGCGCGCTCGCGATCGCCTCGAGCAGCCCGCGGAAGATCGACAGGACGAGCAGGATCGCCGCGGAGAACAGCCACAGCAGCGCGTAGCGCTCCATCAGCCGCCGCCTGCGGACCAGCTCGAGCACCACGAGGAACATCGCGGCGGTGGCCAGGATGGCGACGATCTGGACGCGGGAGTCCATCAGAGCGCGTGCTCCGCGGTGACGGGGGCGCGGTCGCCGGGCTCGACGGACGGCTTGCTGCGAAGCAGGTTCACGAACACCGCCAGCAGGACCTTGGCCATGTAGTAGCCAGACCGCGCGGAGTTGATCGAGGACTGTCCGCCGGCGCGTGCGCGCATGCTCGCCGGCACCTCGGCGCTCCGCAGCCGGTGCGCGTGGAGCATCACGATCGCCTCGACCTCGGGATAGTCGTGCGGGTAGTCGCGGGCGAACAGCTCGATCCCGCGCCGCGTCGTCATGCGGAAGCCGGACGTCGGATCGGTGATCCGCTGGCGCGTCACCGCCGAGAGCGCCCACTGGAAGATGCGGATGCCCACGCGGCGGATCGGCGAGGACTTGTAGCCGTTGACGTCCGAGCCGTCGAGGAACCGCGAGCCCGTGACCATGTGCAGGTCCGGATGGCGGTCGAGATGGCGCTGCAGCAGGCGGACCTGCGCCGGGTCGTGCTGCCCGTCGCCGTCGATCTGCACGGCGAGGTCGTGGCCGTGCTCGTAGGCGTACTGGTAGCCGGCCTGGACCGCGCCGCCGATGCCGAGGTTGAACGGCATGCGCACCACCGTCGCGCCGGCGTCGGCGGCCGCGAGGGCGGTGCTGTCCGTCGACCCGTCGTCGACGACGAGCACGGAGAAGGCCGGGTTGTGGGCCTGGATCTCGTGCACGACGGCGCCGACGCACCGCTCCTCGTTGTACGCGGGAACGATGGCTAGTGGCTTGTGGAAGCGCGAGGGCATGCGGATGGCAAGGGCTCGTAGACCCAGTTCGCTCAGGAACGTGGGAACCCCGCGGAAGTTGCTGAATTCTAGCGGCGGGTCTGGCGGGAGGCCCAGGGCCTGAGGCTATCCTCGCGCCGCGTGAAGGTCTGTGCCGTGGTCCTCACGTTCAACCGCAAGGCGCTCCTGGCGGAGTGCCTGCGCTCCCTCCTGACGCCAGACGCGGCCACCCGATCGAGGTGATCGTCGTCGACAACGCGTCCACCGACGGGACGGAGGAGCTGCTGCGCGCGGAGGGGCTGCTCGAGCGCGTGCGCTGGATGCCGCTGGAGCGCAACCTCGGCGGCTCCGGCGGCTTCCACCGCGGGCGTCGCGGCCGCCCGCGAGGGCGACTGGGACTGGATCTGGATCATGGACGACGACGCCGAGCCGCGGCCGGACTCGCTCGAGCGGCTGCTCGCCTCGGCGCCCGCCGCGGGCGACCCCGTCGACCGCCGTGCTCGCCACCGCCGTCGTCGACCTCGGCGGCGAGATCGAGGCGCGCGTCCAGCGCGGCTTCTTCCGCGGGCGGATGACGCCGCTGCCGCGCTCGGCCTACGTCCCCGGCAGCGACGCCGGAGGTCGACTACGTGAGCTTCGTCGGGATGCTCGTGCGCGGCGACACGCCCGCGCCATGGAGCCCCCGAAGGCCGAGTTCTTCATCTGGGGCGACGACCTCGAGTACTGCCTGCGCCTGCGCCGCCGCGGGCTCGATCCGCGTCGTGCCCGACGCGGTGATCGTCCACAAGGAGGTCGGCCAGACGCACTCCAACCGCCGCGCGCGCTTCTGGAACCGCGTGCTCGGCCAGCAGATCGTCCCGCACCCGCTCGAGGGCTTCTGGAAGCAGCTGTTCGGCCTGCGCAACTTCGTCTGGATCAAGATGGTCTACGAGCGCCAGGGCGCGGCTGTCGGCGGCGGGCACGATCGCCCAGTTCATGGCCAAGAGCCTGCTCTACGAGGAGCGGCCGCTGCGGCGGCTGCCGTGGATCGTCCGCTACGGGATCGACGGCCGCCGCGGCCGCTTCGTGAACATGGACCCGCGCGAGTGGGCCGCCCGTGTCTGGCGTCGCCGGCGTCTCGGCGGTCGTCGTCACCTACCGCGAGGTCGCGCTGACGCTGGCGGCGGTCGCCTCCCTGAAGGCGCAGACCGCGCCGGTGTCCGAGATCGTGGTCGTCGACAACGACCCGGAGCGCTCGATCGCCGAGCCGCTGGCGCGCGAGCACCCCGACGTGCGGCTGCTGGCGCTCGACAACCCCGGCCACGCAGTGGCCTGCAACCGCGGCGCCGAGCTCGTCACCGGCGACGTGCTGGTGTTCCTGGACCCCGACGCCGCGCTGGCCCCCGACGCGCTCGAGCGGATGCTGGCGGCGCTGCGCGAGAGCCCGCGCGCGGCGCTCGCCTCGCCGCAGATCCTGTTCGCGGACCGCCCGACGGTCAACGCCGGCGAGAACCCGGTGCACCTGACCGGGCTGTCGTGGTGCGGGCGCTACGACCAGCCGCCGGAGTCCGGGCCGCCGCGCACCGTGTTCACCACCAGCGGCGCGTGCCACGTCGTGCGCGCGGACGCGTTCCGCGCGGTGGGCGGCTACTGCGAGGACTACTTCGTGCTCTACGACGACCCCGACCTGTGCTGGCGGCTGTGGATCGCCGGCCACGAGGTCGTCTACGTGCCCGGACGCGCGGGCCACGCACGACTACCGCTTCGGCGAGAACCCGCAGAAGTGGTTCTGGCTCGAGCGCCACCGCCTCTCCTCGGTGCTCGTCAACTACGAGGGGCGCACGCTGGCGCTGCTCGCTCCGCTGCTGGTCGCCTCCGAGCTGGGCCTGCTCGCGCTCGCC
Organism: uncultured Solirubrobacteraceae bacterium; assembly: GCA_963723395.1. Classification (GTDB taxonomy): domain Bacteria; phylum Actinomycetota; class Thermoleophilia; order Solirubrobacterales; family Solirubrobacteraceae; genus DATFQI01. The sequence continues at coordinate 753,356 of CAVRQL010000025.1, forward strand.
GCGCTGCAGGGCTGGCTGCCGCGCAAGCTCGCCGCCTACGCGCTCGCTGTGGCGCTCGCGCGGCGCGCTGCGCGCCCGCCGCCGCGCCGTGCAGGCCGCGCGCGCGGTCGGCGACGAGGCGGATCGTGCCGCTGATCGCGGGCCGGATCGAGAGCGGGCAGCTCGCGAACCCGCTGCTGCCGCTCGTCAACCCGCTGCTCGCCGCCTACCACCGCGGCGTGGTCGCGGTCCTGCGTTCCTAGAGCGCATCGTCGTCGCGCAGCGCGCCGGCTATCGCCCTGGCCAGCAGCGCCGGGACGCCCAGCAGCACGATCCCGAGCAGGACCCAGAACGTCCACGGCGCCGACCAACTGCGCCTTGAACGTCGCGGCGTGCGCGAGCACGTCGGCAGGCGCGAGAGCAGCGAGCGCGGGTGGTCGCGGTCGAGCCGGACGGCCAGGTCGGTCCCGCCCGCCGGCTTGCCGTCGACGATCGCGGTCGAGGTCCGGTGGGAGATGCCCGGCGCGCCGTAGACGGCGACGCGGCGGCGGCCGGTGTTGCGGATGCAGACGTCGGCGGCCCGCCGCAGCGAGGTGGACGGGATCGCCACGGCGTGCTCGGGCGCGTCCGCGATGTCCGGGTAGCCGCCGGCGAGCTTGCCCCTGGCCAACGCGCGCGAGGTGGCGGCGTCGCGCACCACGACCTCGACGGGCGGCCCGGGCTTGAAGTACGTGCCGAGGCTGATCACCACGCGGTCGAAGGCGTCCGAGGGCGGCGTGATCGGGCCCTGGCACACCTGCTTGCCGGGCTTTGAGGTCCACGACGGGGCCGCCGGCCCGACCCCGAGCGTGTAGACGAGCTTGGACTCGCGCGTGGCGGCCAGCGCGACGAGCAGCACCAACGCGGCGGCCCAGCAGGCGGCGAAGCGCGATCAGTGCCGGCCTACGCATAGAAGCGCTCCAGGACCAGCCCGAGGCTGAGGAGGTGGAACGCCGAGCAGGCCGCCGATCGCGATGCCCGTCGCGGCGCCCTGCGCGCGGCGCGGCAGCACCTGCACCGCGCCGGCCAGCGCCAGCCCCGCGATCCCGACCAGCGGGAACAGGTAGCGCGCCTGCATGAAGCCGCGCGACCCGGCCTCGGTCTGGTGGTAGTCGGTCCAGTGCAGGCCGGCCAGCAGCGCCGCCGCGACCAGCGCGCAGGAACACCACGGCGGCCCAGTCGAGCCCGCGGCGCGCGAGCCACAGCCGCACCAGCGCGCCGAGCGCCGATCAGCGCCGTGAGGATCGCCAGCGCACGGTAGACGCCCTCGCCGAAGCGGATCTCCAGCCAGCCGAAGGCGCGCCCAGCCCTGCTTGAGCCACACCTGGTAGGCGGGCAGGCCCCCGGTCGTGAAGCGGTAGTCGGTCAGGAACGGCGGCTGCGGCAGGTAGAACTGCCACAGGTAGGAGGCGAACTCGCCGAAGTTGGTGGCCGCCCCGGCGGCGTCGGTGAGCTGCGTCGCGGCGCCGCGGTCCTGCCCGCGGGCGACCACGTACCAGGTCCCGAGCGTCAGCAGCAGCGGCACGGCGAGGGCGACGCCGAAGCGCGCGAGCGCGGGCGACGCGCCACGGCCGCGTCCGCCACGCCGCGACGGCGATCGCGAACGCCATCGCCGGCACCAGCGCGAAGCTCGTCGTCTTGACCACGCACGCGAGGCCGACCACTCCCGCCAGCGCGGCCACCTGCGGGATCGAGATGCCGCGGCGCAGCATCCGCACGCCCAGCCACAGCGCCAGCGACCACGTCGCGTAGAGCATCCCGTCCGGGGTGATCGAGGCCGAGACGAAGGCGACCATCGGCAGCAGTGCGGGCACGGAGGCCGCCGCGAGCTGCGCGCCGCGCCGGCGCCCGAACAGCCTCGCCGGCCAGCAGCCATACCGCCAGCACGGTCACCGGCAGCCAGATCAGGCCCGCGATGCCGCGCGCCGAGCACCTCGTCGAACGAGGTCGCCGGAGGCCGCGGCGCGGTAGCCGAGCGAGTCCCACAGGTAGGCGGCGGGCGGGTTGGCCGCGGCGGCGGTCGCGCCGCCCCCGTCGTCGCGCGGTCGGTCGGCCTCGCCGGCCTTCCAGTCGCGCTCCACCGCGCGGCTCCACTCGGGCTTGACGAACTTCTGGCCGGCGACCTGGTCCGAGTTGACCGCGTCGGCGCCCTGGAACTGCTGCTGGGAGAAGATCGGGTGCGACGGATCGCCGGGCAGCACGAACTGCTCGCCGAGGCTCTGCACGTAGGCGAAGTGCGCGTTCTCGTCGGGCGCGTTGAAGGCCGGGACGAGCACCGCCCAGGCGAGCGCCCAGGAGGACGCTCGCGAGCAGCAGCGCCACCAGCGGCGCTGGGGGACGCTTGCGTCCCGGGGGCTCGATCGGCCGCGCATCCCCCGTGGCCGGGGAGGGTGCGTGGGCGGTCCGCATCGCGCCGCCACGATAGCGGCGGAGGCTGCAGGTGCTCGGTCTAGACTCGGCGGATCCCGGCGTGGCTGGACAACTCATACGCGAGCCTGATCGCGGCGGTGCTCGGGTTCGTGGTCGCTGCCGCCGGGATGCGCGCGCTCGTGGGCCGGCCGAGGTCGCTCGCCGCCGGCGTGCCGTTCGCGGCCGCGGTCCTCGTCACATTGCTGGCGGTGCCCGCCGTGTGGGGCGGGATGCGGGGCCTCGACTCGGTGCGCGACGGCCTCGCGCTGGCGCCCGGCATCAGCGAGCGGGAGAAGTGCATGCTCGACGGCGGCCACACCTCGCTGATCGAGCCGTCGCGCCGCCTGATCGGCGCGATGCCGGCGGGTAGCCGCTTCGCGGTCAGCGGCCCGGGCGTCGACGTCGTCTGCCTGCAGCTCGCGCTGCTGCCGCGGCTGATGGTGGACGCCAAGGAGCCCCGGGACTACACGCTCCACTACGACGACATCCCGGCCGACGTGCGGGCCCGACTGAAGGACGGCGATTCGTCCGTCGAGCGCATCGACGCCGATTTCGTCCTGGTCAAGGAGCGCTGAGCCGTGCGCACGCTGATCGGGTTCCTGGCGTTCAACGGCGTCGCGCTGGCGCTCGGGCTGTCGATCCTGCTGGCCGCCGGGCTGGTGGGGCGCCGTTGGACGTCCATGCTCGCGGCCGCCGGCGCGGCGCTGCTCGCCGGCCTCGCGGCGATCGGGCTCGGCGCCGTCGTCGCCGTGGTCGCCGGGCTGGGCCTCAACGGGCTCGTCGTGGCCGTGTGCGCGCTCGCCGCGGCGGCCGCGCTGGCGGCGTTCGGGTGGCGCCGCGCGGCCACCGAGGACGACCAGGGGTGGCCGGGCGGCCCGATCGGGTGGCTCCCGCCCGCGCTCATCGTCGTCGTCATCGCGGTGCAGATCCTGGCGTCGCGCGAGGTCCCGGTCGCGTGGGACGCGGCGCACATCTGGACGCTGAAGGCGTTCGCGCTCACGTCGAACGGGCACCTGGACGGCCGGATCTTCAGCGGCTCCGGCGCGTTCACGACGTCGCATCCCAGCTACCCGATCTTCTTGCCGGTCCTCGGCGCGGTCCTGTGCCGGTTCGCGGCCACCGCGCAGCAGGGGCTGCTGGTCGGGCAGCTGTGGGTGATCCTCGGCGCCACCGTGCTCGCCGTCCCGTGGCTGGTGCGCGCGGGGCGCCTCACGTGGCTGGCGCTGGCGCCGATGGCGCTGCGCGATGGCCTCGGCACCCGCCTCGGGGCTGCTGCGCGGCGACGCGGACGTCACGATGGCGTGCCTGACGGCCGCGGGCGCCGTCGCGCTCGTGCGCTGGCTCGAGAGCGGGCAGCGCGGGTACGCGGTGCTGGGCGCGCTGTGGCTCGCCGCCGCCGCGAACACCAAGAACGAGGGCACCGCGTTCGCCATCGCGGTCCTCGTCGCGGTGTTCGTCGCGTCCCTGCTCGTCCGCCCGCGCCGGCCGATCCCCGTGGTGCTGGTCGGCGTCGCCGTCGCAGCGCTGGCGCTCCCGTGGCGACTGTGGGCCCTGGCGCACGGTCCGTTCACGAGCGACATCGCGCCGCTGTCGGACTCGCTCAGCGTCGGCTACCTGCTCGACCGCCTCCATCACCTCGACCTCGGCGCCCAGACCTTGCTGGGCGAGCTCATCTCGCCCGGCGCGCACTGGCTCGCGCCCGCGTTCCTCGCCGTCGCCGGCGCGGCGATCGTGGCGCGCCGCAGCCGCGTCGTGGCGGGGACGCTGCTCGCCGTCGTGGTCCTCGCCGTGCTCGACGTCATATGGGTGTACTGGACCTCCCAGCAGCCCGACGTCCCCGCGCACATCCTGCGCACGTCGATCCGCACGGTGACCGGTCCGCTGTTCCTGGCCGCCGCCGGGCTCGCCTACCTGCTGCCGCGGCTCGCCGACCCGCTGCCGGAGGCCGAGCCGCCCGCGCGCCCGCCGCCGTGCGCGAGGAGCCGCCGGCGCCCGTCAGCGCCTGAGCTCGCGCGGGTCGGAGAGGAACGCGCGCAGCGCGCCCTCGATCTGGTCGCCCGCCCGCTCCCACGTCCGCTCCTCCACGAACGCGCGCGCCCGCCGCGCCATCGCGGCCGCCGCCTCGCGGTCGTCGAGCAGCCGCTCGACCGCGTCGGCGATCGCGTCCGGGCGCCGCGCGGCCAGCTCCACGAGCTCGCCGGACGCGCCGAGGGCCGAGCCGACGTTGTCGCCCTCCAGCTCCACCGTGGGCAGGCCGGAGGCCATCATCTCGTGCGCCACCAGCGAGTGGGTGGTGAGCGAGAACACGATCCCCACGCTCGCCTCGCGGTAGAGCTCGGCGAGCCGCCGCGGCGTCGCGACGCCGAGGTCCTCGGCCGCGAACGGGAGCGGCGGCCTTGCTGTTGCGCGAGCCGAACAGCACGGGGCGGATCTCGGGCCGGCGGTCGGCCAGCACGGCGAGGCCCGCCATCGCGAGGTCGACGGCGCGGCGCTCGGTCTCGCGCCGCGCGTAGACGGCGATCAGCTCCTCGCGCCGGCCCTCCTCGCCCGCGAACGCGAACACGTCGAGGTCGGTGCCGCACTCGAACCAGCGCGCCTCGAGCCCGTAGCGGTCGCGCAGGATGTCGGCCATCCACGGGGTGTAGGCGATGCAGCGGTAGCCCATCCGGTAGGTCTCCTCGGCCCAGATCGACTGCGGCGGAGGTGGCGAAGAACTCCGGCTCGTGGTCCTGGACGAGGTAGGCCTTCTCGCGGCAGTTCGGGAGGTCGCGGACCGGGAACGCGGTGTTCCACTCGGTGGCGATCGCGACGTCGGCGGAGTCGAAGTCCTCGAGGCCGATGAACACCTCGGCGTCGATCGGCACGAAGTGCTCGCGGATCTCCGCGCGCAGCACCGCCGCGCGTGCGTGTTGTGCTTGAACGGGTCGAACACGTGGATCGCGCAGCGGTGGCCGCGCAGCTCCATCTGGCGGATCAGCCGGAAGATCGTCGTGTGCCCGCCGGAGCCGATCCGCCACGGCGGCACCACCCAGGCGATCCGCCACGGCCCGGCGGCGTCCCCGTCGTGGGGCACCGTGGCGACCTCGCGCGGCGGATACGCGCGCCGGACGTGGTCCCACTCCCACTCGGTGGTCGAACCGCGCCGGCCGCGCGTCGGGCTGCGTGGTCTGCGCCAGCAGCGGGCTCTCGGGCACCGGGAACGGGGTGAAGGAGTCGCGGCCCTCCAGCGAGAGCAGCTTGCGCAGCGGCCGCGGCACCCGGTCGGCGCGCGTGCCGACGATCGCGCCGGTCTGGCGGATGGCGTGGTGGCGCGCGGAGACGGCCAGCGGGCGCACCAGCGCGCGGCCGCTGACGCCCTGGCGGCGCAGCCAGCGCTTGTCGTGGCCGACCAGCCCGCGGATCGTCATCGGCGTGTAGACCGGGTGCGCGACCTCGACGTGGTCGAGCACCTCGCGCAGCGAGCGGAACTCGTCGAAGTAGCGGCGCAGGAACTGGCCCGGCGGGTAGTCGTGCGAGTGCTGCACCCGCGCGTCGGGATGGAAGACCTTGGCGAAGCCGGCCTCGATCATCTCGCGGCCCAGCAGCTGGTCCTCGGCGTAGGGGACGGTCCGGTAGGGCACCTGCCGCCACGCCCACTTCGCCACGCAGCCGTTGACGTCGGAGAAGAACGTCAGCCGCCCCGGGAACGCGCGGTAGGCGGCGACCTCGGCGGCCGAGCGGCCGAGCCGCTGCACGTCGACCTCGCGGCCGCCGTCGCCCCAGGTCGCGAAGTGGCGCTCCATCTCGGCCTTGATCATGTGCGAGGCGTCCGGCCGCGGGTCGTGGGGGCCGAACACGAGCGCGACGTCCTCCGCGCGCTCGAAGCCCTCCAGCAGCGCCGCCAGCCAGCCGTCGTGCGCGGGCGTCGCGTCCTGGGTGATGAACGCGACGTGCTCGCCGCGGGCCAGCTCCATCGCGAGGTTGCGGGTGCCGCCGTGCGAGAACTCGGACTTCGGGATCGAGTGGATGCGCGCGCCGTGGCGCGCGGCGATCTCCAGCGAGCCGTCGGTCGACCCGGAGTCGACCACCAGCAGCTCCAGCTCGCGGTCGACGCGCTGGGCGCGCACCGCGGCGAGCACCTCGTCGAGGTACCGCGCCCCGTTGTAGACGGGGACGGCGACCGTGACCACGGCGTCATCGCTGCTGCTGCTGGCGCTCGTCGAGCTTCGCGCGCACCTTGGCGGCGAGCACCTTGCCGGCGCGCAGCGGGGTGGTGAGCTGCCAGGAGACGGAGGTGCGCATCCCCTCGGCGAGCTGCTCGTAGTACTCGACGTCGCGCCGCTCGGAGCGCAGCCGGTTGTTCTCCGCCCAGAGCCGGGCGTTCTCCTCGCGCAGGTCGTCGCTCACAGGTTCTCGGCGATCCGCGGGGACTCGCGCCTGAACACCCACAGGCCCAGCGCGAACGTGACGACGACGATGGTGCCGGGGATCAGGAGCCGCTCCGCCGCGCCGATCGCGTCCCACACCGGCCGCGCGGTCGGGTCCACGACCGCGTAGCGCATCTGGGTCAACAGCGCCGAGATCGGGTTGGCCAGGTACGCGCGCTGGTAGGTCTCGGGGACCATCGTGGCGACGTAGAGCACCGGCGACGCGTAGAAGAGCATCTGCGAGATGACGTCCCAGATCGGCTGCACGTCGCGGTAGCGCACGAACAGCGAGCTGAGCAGCAGCCCGACGCCGAACGCGAAGAAGGTGAGGAGGGCGATGATCACCGGCAGCTCGAACCAGCGTCCACATCGGATGGACGCCGTTGGCGATCGCGAAGATGAACACCGCGATCAGCGTCATGCCAAGGTTGAACAGCGCCGTCAGCACCACCGCGGTCGGGATCACCAGCCGCGGGAAGGCCATCTTGCGCAGCATGCTCTCGCGCGCCACCAGCGCGCCGACCGAGTTGCCCGTCACCTCCCCGAAGAACTGGAACAGCACCATCGCGAACAGGATGTAGACGCCGTAGTGCGGGACGTTCTTGTCCAGCCCGACGATCTCCGTGAACACGAAGTAGATGACGCCGAAGAAGAGGAACGGCCGCGCCAGCGTCCACGCGTAGCCGAGCACGGAGCCGTAGAAGCGCAGCTTGAAGTCGGTCACCGCCAGCGTCCACGCGAGGTTCCAGAAGCGCTGCGCGTCCGATGCCGATGACGGACGGACTTCTGCGTGCGCGCGGGGGAGAGCGCGGCGCTCACGAGCGCTCCACCGCGAACGTGTGCGGGACCTCGAGGATCCCGCCGAGCTGCCGGACGCCGTGGACGACGCACACGCCCAGGTCCTCGCGCAGGTCGAGGACGTCGGCGCCGCCGGGCCGCGCGACCGTCGGCGTGAGCGTGTAGCGGCCCTGGGCGAACCAGTTGTCGAGCTCGGCGCGCACCGTGACCGTCTCGCCGGCGCGGAAGGCGCCGGTCTGGGCCACGTGCGCGGTGCTGCCGGTGGCGAAGACCGTGTGGCGCGCCTCGTTGCGCAGATGGAAGCGAGAACCAGGGGTCCACGAGCGTCCTGGTGGAAGTGGACCTGCATGCACATGCCCAGCGTGCCGCCCTGCGGCACGCGCCGACACGCGCTCGCCGCCGTCCTCGAACCACGCCGCCTTGATCTCCGCCGCCGCGTGGTCGCCGCTGCGCGCGCTGCCGTCGGACTGCGGGAGCACCACGCGGCCGAAGTTGAGCTCGTTGTAGGCGGTGGCCACCGCGTGCGGCTCGTCGATGGTCACGATGTTGCCGCGCTCGATCAGCATCGCCCGGTCGCAGAAGCGCTCGACCGCGCTCATGTCGTGGGTGACGAAGACGATCGTCTTGCCCTGCTCCTTGAGGCGGTGGAACTGGTCGAAGCACTTCTGCTGGAACGCGATGTCGCCCACCGCGAGCACCTCGTCGATGAGCAGGACGTCGGCGTCGACCTGGATGGCGACGGAGAACGCCAGCCGCACGCTCATGCCCGACGAGTAGTTCTTGAGCTTGAGGTCGAGGAACTCCTCCAGCTCGGCGAACGCGATGATCTCGTCGAACCGCTCGCGCGCCTCCTTGCGCGTGAGCCCGAGCATGATCGCGTTGACGATCACGTTGTCGCGCGCGGTCAGGTCCGGGTTGAAGCCGACGCCGAGCTCGATGAACGGCGACAGCCGGCCGCTGACGCGGGCCCTGCCGTCGTCGGCCTCGTAGATGCCGGCCAGCACCTTCAGCAGCGTGCTCTTGCCCGAGCCGTTGCGGCCGACGATCCCGAAGAACTCGCCCGAGTGCACCTGGAAGGACACGTCGTTGACGGCGTGCAGGGTGTCGAAGCTGCGGCTGCGCAGCGGGTGCAGCGCGCGTTCCTTGAGCGTCGAGTAGTGCTGGTGGGGCAGGACGAAGCGCTTCGAGACCTGCTCCACGGAGACGGCGACGGGCCCCGCCGATGCGGGCGCCGACGAGTCCGGCTCCTGCGGCGTCACGGTCAGCGGCACGGCTTCACAACGCTAGCAACGAGCCTTGCGGCCGGAGGTTGCGCGCGCGGGCCGCTACCGTACGCGCCGCCATGACGCGCCCGCCGTCATTCTCGGAGCACGCGACCGGTCCCAGCCCCCTGCTGGCGAGCGACGACCCCTGGCAGATGGGCATGGGGGAGCGCGCGGCACTGGTCGGGCTGCTCAGCGAGATCCGCCCGAAGGTGGCGATCGAGATCGGCACGGCGGAGGGCGGCAGCCTGCGCCGGATCGCGCACTACGCCGAGCGCGTGCACTCCTTCGACCTGCTCGAGCCCGACCCCGAGCTGCGCCGCCTGCCCAACGTCGAGTTCCACGTCGGCGACTCCCACCGGCAGCTCCCCGAGCTGCTGGCCAAGCTGTCCGCCGAGGGCACGGCGGTCGACTTCGTGCTCGTGGACGGCGACCACTCCGCGACGGGCGTGGCGCAGGACATGCGCGACCTGCTCGACTCGCCGGCGGCCGGCAACGCGGTGATCGTCATGCACGACTCCATGAACGAGGAGGTGCGCCGCGGACTGGACGCCGTCGACTACGAGTCCTGGCCCCACGCGCGCTACGTCGAGCTGGACTTCGTGACCGGCTTCCTGTTCCGCGGCGAGCTCGAGGGCGAGCTGTGGGGCGGCCTCGGCCTCGCGGTGCTCGACGCGGCGAACCCGCGCGGCGCCGGGCAGTCGGCGGTGCAGGCCCGCACGCACCCCACCCACCCGCTCATCGTCTACGCGCGCGACCGGCGCCGCCGAGGCCGAGGCGTCCTCCCTGCGCGCGCAGCTGGAGGACTTCCCGGCGCGAGGCCGAGCGGCTGCGCGAGGGCCTGGACGTCATCCGCGGGACCGCGAGCTGGAAGGTCACGGCGCCGCTGCGCGGCGTCAAGCAGCGCCTGCGCCGGAGGTGAGCGCGCTGCCGCGGCCGCGGATCGTCCTGGCCTCGCGAGAGCTGCATCCGTTCATGGGCGGCGGCATCGCCCCGATCATGTCGGCGCTGGCGATCGAGCTCTCCCGGGTCGCGGACGTCACGCTCGTCACCACCGAGTCCCATCGCGAGCAGCATGACCGGCTGAGCGCGGCAGGCCCGCTTGTTCGGCGAGCACGTCGAGGTCCTGTTCACCGAGGAGCCCGACCCCGTCGGCTTCGCGGGCTACACGTCGTACATGCACGCGTGGAGCGCGCGGCTGTTCGAGCGCATCGCCGAGCATTTCGGCGACCGCGGGCCGGATCTCATCGAGTTCCCCGACTACCTCGGCGAGGGCTTCGTCACCGTCCAGGCCCGGCGCATGGGCGAGCCCGTGCTGCGCGACACCAAGGTGCTCGTGCGCACGCACACCAGCGCGGAGATGACCTCGGTGCTCAACGCCGCGCTGGTCGACGACTTCGGGACCCGCGCGGTCTTCGAGATCGAGCGCTACTGCCTGCGCGAGGCCGACGCGCTCGTCCATCCCGGCGGCGACGTGCTCGCCACCTACGAGCGCTTCTACGGCCGCGACGCGCTCGCGCCCGCCGCGCGCCTGCACGAGGCGTTCCGCGTCGACTTCGAGCCGGTCGTCGAGAGACCGCCCGGTGACGGCCCGCTCCGCATGCTGTTCCTGGGGCGCCTCGAGCGCCGCAAGGGCGTGCAGGACCTCGTCCGCGCGCTCGAGCGCAGCGCCGCGCAGGGAGACTGGCGGCTGACCTTCCTGGGCGGCGACACCGACACCGCGCCGCTGGGCACCTCGATGCGGGCGCAGCTCGAGATGGCCGCGGCCGGCGACCCGCGGATCGTCTTCGCCGACGCCGTGCCGCGCGCCGAGGTCGGGCACGTGATCTCCGCGCACGACCTCGTGGTCGTGCCGTCGAAATGGGAGTGCTGGCCCAACGTGGTGCGCGAGGCGTACCTCTACAACCGGCCCGTGCTGGGCACGCCGGTGGGCGGGCTGACCGAGATGGTCGAGCACGGGGTCAGCGGCTGGCTCGCGAGCGAGGCGTCCCCCGCCGCGCTGCTCGAGATGCTGGAGACGCTGATCGAGGATCCGGCGCCGGTCCGCGCGGCGATCGAGGCGGGCGCTCCCCGCGCGGCGTTCGACCGGCTCGTCGACGGCCACCGCACGCGTGAGGACTACCTCGAGCTGATCGCGAGCCCGCCGCGGCCGGAGCGCGCGCCGCGGGCCGGCAGGCCCGCGCACGCCGACGTGTCGGTGGTCGTCCCGTACTTCCGGATGCACGAGCACGTCGGCGAGACGATCGACTCGATCCTCGCCCAGACCGTCCCGGCCGCCGAGGTGATCCTCGTCGTCGACGGCTCCTTCTCGCACGACGACGAGGTGGTCGACCGGCTGGCGGAGCGCCACGGCCTGCGCGTCGTGGCCCAGCCCAACACCGGCCTGAGCGCGGCGCGCAACCTCGGCATGGCCGTCGCCACCAGCCGGCACGTCCTGCCGCTGGACCCCGACAACTGCCTCGAGCCGGAGTTCACCGAGCGCTGCCTGCACGCGCTCGGGAGCGACGAGTCGCTCGCCTACGCGACCACGTGGTCGCGCTACATCGACGAGGAGGGCCGCCCGGTGCCGGGCGACACGCTCGGCTTCCAGCCGCTCGGCAGCTGGTCGCGGCTGGTCGACGAGAACAACGTGGCCGGCGACGGGACCGCGGTGCTCCGGCGCCGGCTCTTCGATCTCGGGTACCGCTACCACGTGGACCTCACGAGCTACGAGGACTGGTTCCTGTACCGGCAGCTCCACCACGCCGGGTACACGGGGGACGTGATCCCGCGCCGCCTGTTCCGCTACCGGATCCGGACGGAGTCGATGCTGCGCAGGACGGGGCTGGCACACGTCGGCCGCCTGTTCAGCGAGATGAACGCACTGCTGATCGAAAGCGAGGTCGAATGGCAGCGTCAGAGCGCCTGAGCGTCGAGGAGACGCGCGCGCCCACCGTGCTCGCCGCCCACCACGTGCACCGCTACGAGCTGGCGGCGGCGCTGTGCCGCGGGATGCGCGTGCTCGACCTCGGCTGCGGCGTCGGCTACGGCAGCGACATCCTCGCCCGCGGCGGCGCGACCTCCGTCGAGGGCGTCGACGTCGACGCGGACGCCGTGAGCGCCGCCGAGCGCTCCTTCGCCTCCGACAACGTGCGCTTCACGCGCGGGGACGCGGTGGAGCGTCTGCGCCGCGTGGGCCCGGGGGAGATCGACGCGGTCGTCTCGTTCGAGACGCTCGAGCACCTGCCCGATCCCGTCGCGGCGCTGCAGGCGCTGCGCGAGCTGTCGGCGGTGGGCGTGAAGCTCGTCGTGTCCGTCCCGAACTCGCGCACGCTCAAGGAGCACAACGAGTTCCACGTCACCGACTTCGGCTACGACGAGGCGATGGAGGCGCTCCGCGGCTTCGAGGGGTCGACGATCCTCTTCCAGCACCTCGCCGAGGGATCGCTGATCGGCCCGGCCGGCGGGGCCGAGCTCACCGGCGTCACCCGCGGGCTCGAGGACGCCGATCCCGAGTACGCGAGCACGTTCATCGCCGTGGCCGGGTTCCCGGAGGACGCCGTCAGCGGCGCCACCGCGCGGCTGGGCGTCGTCGCGACGCCGAACCTGAACCGCTACATGATCGGGCTGGAGACGGCCAACGACGAGTTGTGGCGCACCAACCAGCGCCTGCTGCGCCAGTCGTTCGGCCGCAGCGACGCCGCGGCCGCCGCCACCGTCGACCGTTACGAGCGGACCATCGCCGAGCTCGAGGAGAAGCTCGAGCGGCGCGAGGACCGAATCGAGGAGCTCACGGTCGTCGCCAAGCGCAACGACGATCTCTACCAGCAGCAGGTCGCCTGGCACGACGCCGGGCGCTACCGCGCCGTCGACTGGCTACGCGATCGCGTCCTCGCGCTGCCGGGCTACGGGCTCGTGCGGCGCTTCCTCGGGGGCTGAGCGGCGGGCGAGGCGCGCGGCGAGCACGTGCGCGCCCCACGCTCCCGAAGCCATCAGCAGGCTCAGCACCGGCACCGCGTAGCGCCACGTGTAGACCGTCGTGGCGGTCGCCATCGCGATCGACACCACCGCGGTGCCGCCCAGCAGCAGGATGCCGAGGCGCTCGCGGGCGGCGGCGAACGGCAGCGCGAGCAGCGAGAGGACGACCGCGAGCAGTACGAGGAGCCCGTGCACGCGCACGATCCGCTGGATCGCGCCGAAGGTGCCGGCGCCGTGGGCCTCGAGCGTGTACGCGCCGTAGTACGGCTCGACCTGGGTGCGGTTGAGCGACTCGCCGTCGTAGGCGCGCCCATCGAGGTCGAGCGCGGCCGGGCCGGCGCGCCGGTTCTTGCCCGAGACGTCGACGAAGCTCCACAGGTCGGCGGCCACGGCGCCCAGGTAGGCGCGCGGCTGGGCGAGGATGGCGGCGCGCCCCCAGGAGCCCACCAGCTCGGCGTGGTACGGCGGGCCGTCGAACAGCCGCGTGCCCGGCGAGTCGCCCCATGAGTAGTGGTCCGGCGTGCCCCGGTCGCGGGCGTCGGAGGTCTCGCACAGCCCCTTCGTGCCGCGCGGCGGGGCGAACACGCGGCAGTCGGCGAACGGCGCGGCGCGCGCGTAGGTGGCCCAGCCGCTCCCTTCGGTGAGTCCGAACGTGCCTGTCTGCGACTGGTTGACGGCGGCGTAGCCCAGCAGCACGGCGAGCGCCGTCACCGCCACCGCGCCGGCGCGCAGCAGGCGCGGCCGGGGCGCGAGCAGCGCGACCACGACCAGCACCGGGATCGCGAACAGGCCGGCGCCGCGCACCGTGGTGGCGAGCGCCGCGAGCAGGCCGGCCGCCGCGGCCCACGCCACCGCGGTCCCGCCGAGCGAGCGGGCCAGGGCGTACAGCGAGGCCATGGCGAGCAGGGCGAACAGCGCCTCGGAGAGCAGCGTGTGCTCGAAGTAGATGACGTCGAGCGAGAGCAGGATCACCGCCGCGGGCACGACGGCCACCCAGCGCGGGGCGCCGAGCCGGCGCACCGTCGCGTAGGAGAGCAGCGCCGTGGCGATCCCGAGCAGGTGCTGCACGACGATCGCGAAGGTCAGCGAGCTCCACACGGCGTGCAGCGCGGTCAGGAACGCGGGGTAGCCGGCCGGGCGGAACCAGTCGTCCATGAACAGCGGCCCGCGGGCGGCCTTCACGTAGCCCCACGTGTCCGGGTAGCCCAGGTAGGCGGGCGTGAAGGAGAGGATCAGCGCCAGCCGCAGGGCGACGCCCGCGGCGACGAGCACCGCGAGGACCACGAGCACACGCCGGTCCGACCGCACCGACCCGACGGTAGCGGCTCTACAGTGGCCGCCGAGATGCCCGCGACGAACGAGACGCGCCGGCGCCCGCCCCGTGAGGGGATCCGCCAGCTGGCGACGCGGGAGGCCCTGCGCACGCTCGTCCGGCGCCCGCGGTGGTTCGTCAAGAACCTGCGGCAGGGCCCCGAGTTCCTGCTCGACCGCCGGCACGCCGCGCCACCGGAGCGCTTCGCCGAGTACATCGAGCCCGAGGCGGCCGCCGTGGCCGGGCTGCTGGGGATCCCGGAAGCCGACTACGCCGCCGCCCGTGCCGAGGTGTGGCTCCCCGAGGCGGACCCCGAGGAGCCGCTGAACGTCTGGAACGCCCGCGAGGAGCTGCTGCGGCTCGTCGGCGCGGTCGTGCGCCTCGCGCGCCCCGCCGTGATGGTGGAAACGGGCGTGGCGCTCGGGTTCACTACGGCCACGGTGCTGCGGGCGATGCGCGACGAGGGGCACGGCCGGCTGTACTCGATCGACCTGCCGGCGCTGCAGTACGCCTCGTCGGATCCGGTCGGCCGCGCGGTGCCGGAGCAGCTCACGGACCGCTGGGAGCTCGAGCTCGGCGACTCGCGCGACCGGCTCGGCCCGCTCGCCGCGCGCGTGGCGCCGATCGACGTGTTCCTTCACGACGCGTTGCACACCTACGCGTCGCAGCTGCGCGAGTATCGGACCGTGTGGCCGCACCTGCGCCCGGGCGGGCTGCTGCTCTCCGACGACGTCGGCAACCCCGCGTTCGTCGAGTTCGCGCGCTCGGTGGGCGCGCGGCCCCGCCTCATCACCGGCCCCTCGCGGGACAGCGCCGTGGGCCTGCTCCGCAAGCCCTAGTGCGCGTCGTACTGGCCACGCACTACGCGCTGCCGCACATGGGTGGCATCGAGGTGACGGTCGACGCGGTCGCCCGCCGGCTCGCCGCCCGCGGGCACGAGGTGGCGGTCGTGGCGAGCGCGGCCGCCGCCCGGCCCGGCGCCGAGGTCCGCGAAGGCGTCCGCGTGGTGCGCGTGCCGGCGTTCAACGGCGCCGAGCGGCGCCTCGGCGTCCCGTACCCCGTCTTCTCACCGGCGCTGCTCCGCGTGCTGCGCCGCGAGCTGGCGGGCGCCGACGTCGTGCACGCCCAGGGGTTCCTCCACCAGTCGTCGCTGGCCGCGCTGGCCATGGCGCCGCCCGGCGCGGCGCGGGTGCTCACCGAGCACGTCGGGCACGTGGCCTACGCCTCGCGGGCACTCGACGCGATCGAGTCGGCGGCCATCGCGACGGCCGGGCGCGCGGCCGCGCGCCGCGCACAGGCGCACGTCGTCTACAACACCTCCGTGGCCGGGCTGCTGGCGCGGCTCGCGCCCGGGCGCCGCGTGGCGTGGATCCACAACGGCGTCGACGGCGCGCGCTTCCGCCCGGCCGGCGACGCCGCCGAGCGGGCGCGGCTGCGCGCGAGCTTCGGCTGGGACGAGCGCCCGCGGGTGCTGTTCGCCGGGCGTCCAGTGGCCAAGAAGGGCCTCGACGTCGCGCTGGCCGCCGCCGAGCGGGGCGGCTTCGCGCTCGCCGTGGCGGGGTCGCCGGCCGCGCCGCCGGGCGCGGAGTCGCTCGGGCTGCTCGAGCAGGAGCGAATGGCGGACGCCTACCGGGCGGCCGACGTGCTCCTGGCCCCCTCCTACGGCGAGGGCCTGCCGCTCGTCGTCCAGGAGGCGCTCGCCAGCGGGCTCCCCGTCGTCGTCTCCGACGATCCCGGCTATCGCGACACGCTGCGCGCCGGCAGCCCGGGCGTGCGGCTGGCGCAGCGCGACGCGGACGCGATGGCGGCGGCCGTCACCGAGCTGCTCGCCGCGCCGGCCCTGCGCGCCGAGGCGTCGGCCGTCGCGGCCTCCTTCGCCAGGCGGACGTTCTCGTGGACCCGCGCCGCCGACGAGCACGAGGCGCTCTACGCCGAGCTGCTGCGGCGCTAGGGTCGGGTCGATGAGCGAGACGGCGCAAGCGCCGGAGCTGTCGCGGACCGGCGGCGAGACCTTTCTCTCGGTGGTCATCCCCTGCCTGGACGAGGCGGAGTCGATCGGCCTCGTGGTCGGCAAGGCGCGCGCCGCGATGGAGGCCGAGGGCGTCCGCGGCGAGGTGGTGGTGGCGGACAACGGCTCCACCGACGGATCGCCCGCCCTGGCCGAGGCGGCGGGTGCGCGCGTCGTCCACGAGCCGCGCCGCGGCTACGGCAGCGCCTACCTGGCGGGCTTCTCCGCCGCCCGCGGGCGCTACATCGTCATGGGCGACGGCGACGACACGTACGACTTCTCCGAGCTGGGCCGCTTCATCCGCCCGCTCGAGGACGGCGCGGACCTCGTCATGGGCAACCGGATGCGCAACATCCATCCGGGCGCGATGCCGTGGCTGCACCGCTACGTCGGCAACCCGCTGCTGAGCGGGACCCTCAACCTGTTCTTCCGCACCGGCGTATCCGACGCGCACTGCGGCATGCGCGCGTTCCGCCGCGAGCTGCTGCCCGCGCTGGACCTGCGCACGACCGGGATGGAGTTCGCCTCCGAGCAGGTGATCCGCGCCTCCAAGCTCGGCCTCGACATCCGCGAGATCGACATCGACTACCACCCGCGCAAGGGCGCGTCGAAGCTGTCGTCGTTCTCGGACGGCTGGCGGCACCTGCGCTTCCTGCTCGTGCACAGCCCGACGTGGCTGTTCGTCGTTCCCGGCACGCTGCTGCTCGCGGCGGGGCTGCTGGCCGGGCTGGTCGCACTCACCGGCATCGAGCTGTTCGGCCGCGAGTGGCAGCTGCACGCGATGATCGGCGCCGTCCTGCTCGCCATCTGCGGCGCGCAGATCCTGCAGATCGGCGGCTTCGCCCGCGCGTACGCCGCCTACTACCTGGGCGAGCGCGACGCGCTGCTGGACGCGGTGCGCGGCCGCTTCCGGCTCGAGCACGGGCTGCTGGCGGGCGGCGCGATGCTGCTGGCCGGGCTCGTGATCGTGGGCGTCGTCGTCGTCACGTGGCTGCAGCGCGGGCTCGGCGAGCTGAGCGAGGAGAAGGTCGCGCTCACGGGCCTGACGCTGATCGTGCTCGGCATGCAGACCGTGTTCGGCGCGTTCTTCCTGTCCGTGCTGGGGCTGCGCCGGCGTCCGCATGACGGCGAGCCCGACGCGGGCTGACGCTCAGGTCGCGCAGCGGCGCGGCTTCTTCACGCCGCGCGGCAGGCACCGGACCTGGAAGGTCGGCGACTTGGTCGCGCGCGTGCGGAAGAGGAACAGCTTGGCCGAGGCGCCCGGGCCGGTGAGTCGCACCTCGACGCGGGCGCCGGCGCTCAGCGCCCGCCGGAAGTGCGGCCCGAGCTTCACGGTGCGCTTGTTGCGGACCGTCTTGCGCTTGGGGCACCCGCCGCCCCGGCAGCTCGCGACCAGCTTCGCGCCGCGGGCGATCTTGGTGATCTTCATCGCGTTGAACGTCGTCTTGCCGGCCCTGCGGTTGAACGCGTAGGTCATCACGCCGTCGACGCCGGGCAGGTCTGGCGGAGTGAAGCGCACGATCCGGTTCGCGGCCGCCTTGGCGAACCAGATCCGGTTGCCCGGGCCCGCCGCGATGCCCCACGGCTTCGTGTTCGCGCCGACGTTGAACTGCGAGATCTTGCCGGTCGTCGTGATCCGCGCGACCCGGCCGCCGACCAGCTCGGTGAACCACAGCGAGCCGTCGGCCGCCGTGGTGATCCGCGACGGGGTCGCGCCCGGCGTGATCCCGTTGACGAACTGCTTCGACGTGCCGGCGGTGGTCAGCCGGCCGATCCGGTCGCCGTCGTCCTCCGTGTACCAGAGCGCGCCGTCGGGGCCGGCGGTGATGCCCTCGGGCCCGCTGGCGTTGGTGACGCCGAACGTGGTGACCTGCCCGCCGGTGGTGATGCGCGAGATCGAGTCGAAGCCGGGCTGGGTGAACCACAGGTTGCGGTCCGAGCCGGTGACGATCGAGACGGGCAGCCCGCCCGGGAACAGCGGGAACTCGGTGAGCTGGCCGCCGGTGGTGATGCGCCCGACGCGGTCGCCGTGGAACTCGACGAACCACAGCGCGCCGTCGGGCCCGGCGGTGATCCCGCGCGGGGAGCTGCCGGCGTTCGGGAGCGGGAACTCCGTGATCAGCCCGGCCGGCGTGATGCGCCCGATCTTGTTGCCACCCGACTCGGTGAACCACATGTTCCCGTCGGGACCTCGGGCGATGAAGTCGGGCGACGCGGCCGGGGTGGGCAGCGGGAACGCCGTGATCTGCCCCTTGGGCGTGATCCGCCCGATGTAGTTGCCCACGCCGGAGGAGGTGAACCACATGTTCCCGTCCGGTCCGGGCGCGAGCTGGCTCGCCGTGCCCGCCGGCGGCGCGAACTCCTTGAACGATGGCCGGGTCGCGGCCCCCGCGGACGCCGCGCCGAGCGCCAGCGCCAGGAGGAGCGGGAGCAGCAGGACCGGCGATCGTCGCATCGCTGCGCATCCAATCAGAGTCCCGGCGGGGTTGCCAGAATGCGTCCCGCATGCGCGACCGCATCCGGCGCTTCAAGCTCACCCCGCAGCAGTACCTGCTCGTCGCCTCGCTCGCGCTGGGCACGCTGGTGCTCATCGTGTTCACCGGCGCGGCGGTGCGCGTGACCGGCTCCGGCCTCGGCTGCCCGGACTGGCCCAACTGCTACGAGGACGGCCGCCTGACCCCGGAGTTGGGCACGCACTCCTACATCGAGTTCGGCAACCGGCTGCTGACCAGCGTCGTCGGGATCTCGGCGGTGGCGGCGTTCGTGCTGGCCTTCGCCCGCAAGCCGTTCCGGCGCGACCTGGCGCTGATCGCGGCGCTGCTGCCGCTCGGCGTCGTCGGCCAGGCCGTCATGGGCGGGCTCACCGTCCTCTACGGCCTCGCTCCCGGGTGGGTGATGGCGCACCTGATCCTCTCGATGGTGATGATCGTGGCCGGCGTCGTGCTGTTCTGGCGCGCGCGGCCGGCGTGGGAGCCGGGTGAGCGCGCCGGCGACCTGAAGGTGGCGCGCGCGGCGTGGGCGCTGTTCGCGCTCGGCTTCGTGACGATCGCGGCCGGCACCGTCGCGACGGCGGCCGGCCCGCACGCGGGCGGCTCGGGGACGGGCGACATCGTCGAGCGCCTGGACTTCAAGGGCGCGGACACGGTCGCCTGGCTCGTCAACCGCCACGGCGCGCTGGCTGCGCTGCTCGGCTTCGCCGCCATCGCCGTGTGGTGGTACGCGCGCCGGCGCGGCGCCGACGCGGCGCTCGTGCACCGCCTCACCCGCGTGTGCCTGCTGATGGCGGTGCAGGGCGTGCTCGGGATCGTGCAGTTCCAGCTCGAGGTGCCCGCCGAGATGGTGTGGGTCCACGTCGCGCTGGCCACGCTGCTGTGGGTCGGGATCGCGCTGGCGGCCGTGCAGGCCGGCTCGCCGCTGGCGGTGCGCCGCAAGGTCGCGGCGGCGGGCCAGGTCAGGCCCGTCTCGACGTCCTAGTCGTCGTCGCTCTCGTCGTTGTCGTCGGGAGTGGCTTCGTCGGGCGTGGCTTCGTCGCGCTCGGCCTCGTCGTCGGCCTCGCGCGCGTCGTGCTCGCGCATCGCGTGGCGGACGCTGTCGATGTCGGGTCTGGGTCGCTCCATGTGACAGGCCTACCCATTCTCGCCGCGGGCATCGAGCTCCGCGGTGAGATCGGGCAGCGCGCTGGTGAAGTTGTCCCGCACCAGGTCGGCGGCGCGGCCGCGGTCGCGCGCCTCGAGCGCGGCGATGATCGCCTCATGCTGCGCCGCCGAGCGCGCGCGGCGCTCGGGCGTGGACATGTACACGCGCTCGTAGTCGAGCAGCGCGCGGCGGACCGG
This sequence comes from uncultured Solirubrobacteraceae bacterium, assembly GCA_963723395.1. Taxonomy (GTDB): domain Bacteria; phylum Actinomycetota; class Thermoleophilia; order Solirubrobacterales; family Solirubrobacteraceae; genus DATFQI01. The sequence continues at coordinate 773,359 of CAVRQL010000025.1, forward strand.
GTCGAGCATCTCGAGCAGCCGCTCGTTGCCGCAGCCGGCCGTGAGGGTGCGGTGGAACTCGTCGTCGGCGTCCGACGCCGCGCCGGCGTCCGAGGACGCCTTCAGCCGCTCGTTGGCGGCGCGCAGCGCCGCGATCGTCTCCTCGCCGGGGTCGGGTCCGTCGCGCACCGCGGTCGCTTCCAGCAGCAGGACCACGGGGTACAGCTCGCGGACCTCGCGCGAGTCCAGCCGCGCGGCTCGGTAGGCGCCGCCCGGCATCCGCTGCAGCAGCCCTTCGCGCTCGAGCGAGCTCAGCGTCTCGGCCGCCGCGTCGGGCGACACGCCGGCCCGCCCGGCGACCTCCGCGGGCGTCGCGGTGCCCGCGGCTCCGAGCAGCCCGGCGAACAGGCGGGCGTGGACGGCCTGGTCTTCGCTCACGCGGCGGATCTTCGCAGCCCGTCAGCCGGCGCGGAAGGCGTCCGCCACGAGCGCCGCGTACCGCCGCCAGTCGGCGGGGTCGCGCGTGCCCTCGGCGCGGAGCGCCCTCGTGATGCCGCCGAACAGCACCCGCAGGTCCTCGCTGGACACGTCGGCGCGCATCCGGCCCTGCTCCTTCGCGCGCTCCATCAGGCGGTCGAGCTCGACGTACATCGCGTCCTTCGCCTCGAGCAGCTCGGGCAGCGCCGGCGCGTGGGCGAGGCCTTCCGAGAACGAGCAGTCGCTGGACTGGCGCGCGGCCATGTCCCCCAGCAGGTCGCAGAACGCCTCCCAGGCGTCCGGGCGCTCGGCGGCCGCGGCGACCGTCCCGGTCCACCCGCGCACGCGCTCGGCGAGCACGGCGGCGACGAGGTGCTCCTTGGTCTCGAAGCAGCGGTACACGGTGCCCTTGCCGACTCCGGCGCGGGCGGCGATCTCCGGGATGCCGGCCTCGGCGCCCTTCTCGGCCAGGACCGCGGACGCGGCGGCCACCACGCGCTCGTAGTTGCGCACGGCGTCCGCCCGGGTGCGGGTCGTGGCCATGGTCAGCGCTGCGCGTAGGCGGGCTGGGCCGCCACCGCGGGGACGGGCTCCGGGTCGCCGACGCGCGGGATCATCACGGCCAGCAGCGCGGCGCCCGGCCGCGACGCCGGCGGAGACCAGGAACGCGGTCGTGTAGGCGTCGCCGGAGGGCAGCACCGCGCCGGCGACGACGCTGGCGGTCAGGATCGCGGCGCTCACCTGCGAGCCGAGCGACGCGCCGACCGAGCGCACGAGCGTGTTGAAGCCCGTCGCCTCGCCGGTCTCCGACTGCGGGACGGCGTCGAAGATCAGGTTCGGCATCGCCGCGAAGGCGAGCCCGATCCCGATCGAGACGATCAGGTTCCAGGCCACCATCGCGCCCTGGCTGCCGTGGTCGATGCCCATCAGCGCGAGGCCCGTGGCGGAGATCAGCGCGCCCGCGGCGAGCGGGACCTTGCCGCCGTAGCGGCGCACGAGCACGCCCGCGAACGGCCCGGCCACGAGCATCACGAGCGCGCCGGGGAGCATCAGCAGGCCCGCGCCGGTGGCCGACAGGCCGAAGCCGTAGCCGGTGGACTCGGGCGCCTCGGCCAGCTGCGGGATCAGGATGAAGGAGCCGAACATGCCGAAGCCGACCGCCAGCGTGGCGAGGTTGGTCATCAGCACGGGCGGGCGCGCCAGCAGCGCGACGTCGGCGAGCGGCTGCGGCGTGCGCTTCTCGAGCACGACCCAGCCGGCGAGGATCACCACGCCGGCGCCGATCATCGCGAGCGTCCGCGCGCTGGTCCAGCCCCAGTCGTTGGCCTGGGAGATTCCGAGCAGCGGGATGGCGAGGCCGATCGCGAGCACGACCGCGCCGCGGATGTCGATGCGGCCCGGCGAGCGGTACGGCGACTCGGGGATGAGCAGCTGGGTGAGCACGGCGGCCGCGGCGGCCATGCCGCCGCCGAGCCAGAAGATCCAGTGGTAGGAGGCCTGGTCGACGAGCACGCCGCCGAGGATCAGGCCGGCGCCGCCGCCGATGCCGAACGTGGCCGAGATCAGCCCGATGCTCGAGGACACCTTCTCGCTTCGGGAACTCGTCGCGGATGATCGCGAAGCAGAGCGGGAAGATGCCGCCGCCCACGCCCTGCAGGACGCGGCCGGCGACGAGCACCTCGAGCGTCTGGCCCAGCGCGGACACCGCCGAGCCGGCGGCGAACACGCTCAGCGCGATCACCAGCAGCCGGCGCTTGCCGAACATGTCGCCGAGGCGGCCGAAGATCGGGGTGAAGACGGCGGCGGAGAGCAGGTAGCCGGTCAGCGTCCAGGCCACGCCGTTGGCGTCGGTGTGGAGCTCGTTGGCGAGCTCTCCGAGCGCCGGGATCAGCGTGGTCTGCGCGAGGGCGAAGGCGAGGGCGGCGGTGCTGAGGATCAGCAGCGACCGCATGGGGTGGGGGCGCGGAACCGGACTCAAGGGTCCGTATCGTAGCGGCCGGTATCGTCGCCGCCCGATGCGGGCCTACTTCAACTCGGACAACTACGCCCCCGCGCTGCCCGAGGTGATGGACGCGGTGCTGGCCGTCAACCACGGCCACGAGCCGGCCTACGGCGCCGACTCCGTGACCGCGCGGGTCGAGGCGCTGTTCCGGGCCGAGCTCGGCGAGCACGCGCGCTCCTTCCCGGTCATGAACGGCACGGGCGCCAACGTCGTCGCGCTGCGGGCGCTGCTGCAGCCGTGGCAGGGGGTGATCTGCGCGGAGAGCGCGCACCTCAACGTCGACGAGGGCGGCGCGCCGGAGCGGATCGGCGGGTTCAAGCTGCTCACCGTCCCGACGCCCGACGGCAAGCTCACGCCGGAGCTCTGCGCGCGGTGGATCGCGAGGCTCGACGACGAGCACGTCGTCCAGCCCGGCGCGGTGTCGGTCACGCAGTCGACCGAGCTCGGGACGCTCTACACCGCCGACGAGCTGCGGGCGCTGGCGGACTTCGCCCACGGGCACGGGATGCGGCTGCACATCGACGGCGCGCGGCTGACCAACGCGGCCGCCGCGCTCGACGTGCCGCTGCGCGCCATCACCACCGACGTCGGCGCCGACATCCTCTCCTTCGGGGGCACGAAGGCCGGGCTGATGCTGGGCGAGGCGGTCGTGCTGCTCGGCGAGGACCTCGCGCCGGCGCTGCCGTACCTGCGCAAGCAGTCGCTCCAGCTCGCGTCGAAGATGCGCTACGTCTCCGCCCAGTTCGAGGCGCTGCTCACCGACGAGCTGTGGCGCGCCGCCGCCGGGCGCTCGAACGCGATGGCGGCGCGGCTCGCCGACGCCGTGCGCGACCTCCCCGGCGTCACGATCACCCAGCCGGTGCAGGCCAACGTGGTGTTCGCGATCCTCCCGGCCGCCGCCACCGAGGCGCTGCAGCGGGAGTGGGGCTTCTACACGTGGGACGAGCACACGGGCGAGGTGCGCTGGATGTGCTCCCACGACACCCGCGCGGAGGACGTCGACGCGTTCGCCGCCGCCGTGGCGGCCGCCGTGGCATGAGCGACATCGCCCTCGACCGGATGGCGGGCGAGGTGCAGGTCGTCCTGCTGGAGGACTTCGTCGTCGGCGAGCGCGGCCCCCGCGAGCCGCACCGCCACGACTACCACGAGCTGATCTGGGTCCGGTCGGGGACCGGGCAGCACCGCCTCGACGGGCGGCTCGTCCCGGTCCGCGAGCGCACGGTGACCGTGATCGGCCGCGGGCAGGTGCACGTGTTCGAGACGGCGCGAGGCGCTGCACGGCGCGGTCGTGCGCTTCGGCGACGCGGTGCTCGGCGGCGGAGGCCCGCGGCGCGCGGCGCCGGAGTGGCTGCTGACGGGCCGCGGCGGGCGGACGGTGCCCGTGCCCGACGGCGAGGTCGCGCCGCTGGAGGGCGTGATCGGCGCGCTGCACGCCGAGAGCGTGCTCCCGCCCGACGCGCGCGCCGCCGAGCTGGCCCACCACCTGATCACGGCGCTGCTCCTGTGGGTCGAGCGCTGGTACGACGCGTCGCGCAGCGAGGCGCGCGAGCCCGGCGACGCCGAGGTCCAGCTCCAGCGCCGCTTCGCTCGCTTGCTCGAGGACGACTTCGCCCGCCACCACGACGCGGGCCACTACGCCGACGCGCTCGGCGTCCCGCCGGCCGCGCTCTCCCGCGCGCTCACCGAGGCCACCGGCCGCGGCACCAAGGAGCTGATCACCGACCGCGTGATGCTCGAGGCCGCCCGCCTGCTGCGCTTCACCGACCTCACGGCGGGCGAGATCGCCCACCGCGCCGGCTTCGCCGACCCGCTCTACTTCTCGCGCGCCTTCAAGCGCCACACCGGCGAGCCGCCGATGGAGTACAGGCGCCGCGCGCGCGGCGGCTAGCCCTCGCTCTTGTGCGCGCCCCGGCGGTGGGTGAGCCCGTCGAGCACGACCTCGATCGGCGACCGTTTGTTGAGCGCCTCGAGCTGGTCGCGGACCGCCTGCACGTCGTCGGACGCGGTCGAGGCCCGCTCGGCCGCAGCGGCGGCTTTGCGCACGCCGTCGGCCAGCGCGATCGCCACCGTCCCGAGCGCGCTGCGGCGCGGCGCGAGACGGGAGCCGATCAGCAGCCCGCCGGCCAGCCCCGCCGCCGCGGCGCCCGCCGCGATGGCGGGCGTGGGCGTCTTGCGGGCGGCCGTTGTCACGGCGTCGCCCGCCTCCTTCACCTTCGGCGCGGCCCCATTGCGTGTTGTCGTCGTCGCGGCCATGGCATGCGGCTAGTCGAGGATCTTGCCGATGCGCTCGGCCTGGTCGCCCGCGCGCTCGAGGTCCTTGGAGACCTTCTTGGTGGTCTTCGCGAACTGCTTGCTCGCGCTCCCGACCGACTTGGCGAGCGACTTCGGGTCGACCGACGGCACGCCCACGCGCGGCACCTTCACGCCCAGTACCGACTTGCGCCGGGTGCGGGACTTCAGGAGCACCCCGCCGATCACGCCGGCGGCGGCCGCGCCTACGGCGACGGCCGGGCCCTTGGCCTTGCTCGCGGTCTGCTTGGCGGTCTCGGCGACGCCGGTGCTCTTGGCGGGCGTGCTCCGCTTGGCGGGCGTGCTCCGGGAGCTGCCGTTCGACGACGCGCGGCCGTTCGATGCCGCGCGGCTCTTCGCCGCGGGCTTCTTCTTCGCGCTCGACGTGCTCTTGGGCTTGGCGGTCGAAGCGCGCTTCGCCGCCGGCTTCTTCGCGCTGCTCGATCTGGTCTGCGCCATCTGAGTCCTCCCTCGTCCGCGACCGGATTCGGGCCGGGGCTACCCGGTTGACGCTCGATTGACGCATCGCCGCCCTGGGTAGCGCTGGATGGAATCCGAAGGGGAGGTCCCATGTCCGACACGCCCAACCGCGACGCGAAGCTGGTCCAGTTCCTCAACGAGGCGTACGCGAAGGAGCGCCAGCTCGAGACCTCGCTGCAGGCGCACGTGGAGATGACCACCCGCGACGACTACGAGAAGCGCCTGAAGGAGCACCTGAAGGAGACGAAGTCGCACGCGACGCAGCTGTCGAAGCGCATCAAGCAGCTCGGCGGGAACCCGGAGACGGTGTCGGTCCCCGGACCGGAGGGCCTCGGGAAGATGGCCGAGGGGCTCGCGGACCGGTTCGGGAAGGCCAAGGCCGCCGCCCAGGGCCCGCTCCAGACCGTGCGCGGGTCCGGCGAGCAGGAGACGATGCTCCACAACGCGCGCCTCCAATACGCCGAGGAGGCCCAGGAGATCGCGACCTACATGGTCATCGACTCGCTCGCGACGACCGTCGGCGACAAGCAGACCGCCAAGCTCGCGCGCGACATCCTGCGCGACGAGGAGCGGATGCAGAAGTTCCTCGCCGACCTGATGCCCGAGCTGACCGCCGGCGTCGCCCACGACGAGATCCCGGTCTCCGAGCTCCCGAAGACCGCCGTCAAGACCTAAACCCCACCTAAGGGGTCTGACCCTTTATGTGGCAGAAGTGAAGTAAAGGGTCAGGCCCTTTAAGTCCATCGGTTCGCGAGGTTTCGCCATTGGATGGCGGCGCCGCGCGGGCCACCATGTGTGGCATGAACTCGACCACCGCCACTCCCACGCTCCCGGCGGCGCTGAGGCTCGGCGCCGTCGAGATCGCCGTCACCGACCTGGACCGCTCCGTCGCCTTCTACCAGGACTCCATCGGCCTGCGGCAGCACCACCGCGACGAGTCGTCGGCCGCCATGGGCGCCGGCGGCGAGGACCTGCTGGTCCTGCGCGAGGAGCCGGAGGCCCGCCCCGCCGGGCGCCACGCCGGCCTCTACCACTTCGCGCTGCTCTTCCCGGACCGCGAGGAGCTCGCCCGCGCTCTCGCGCGCCTGGCGATCACCCGCACGCCGATCGACGGCGCCTCCCACCACGGCATCTCCGAGGCGATCTACCTCCCCGACCCCGACGGCAACGGCATCGAGCTGGCCGCCGACCGCCCGCGCGACGAGTGGCCTCCCGGCTGGGACGGCCGGCCCAACCCGCTCGACCTGCACGGGCTGCTGGGCGCGGTCGCCGGCGAGGAGCCGACCCGGCACGCGGCGCCGGGGCTGACCGTCGGTCACCTGCACCTGCACGTCGGCGACGTCGAGCAGGGCCTGGCCTTCTACCGCGACATCGTCGGCTTCGAGCTGATCACGTACATGCCCCCGACCGTCGCCTTCGTGTCGGCCGGCGGCTACCACCATCACCTCGCGTTCAACACCTGGCGCGGGCAGGGCGCCCCGCCCGCGCCCGCCGACGCCGTCGGCCTGCGCGAGTGGACCGTCGTGCTCCCGGAGGAGGCCGACGTGGCCGCCGTCCGCGCCCGCCTCGACGCCGCGGGGATCGCGGCCGAGGACGCGCCCGGCGGGTTCGTCACGGCGGACCCGTGGGGTCACCGCATGCGCGTCACGACTCGCTGAGCAGGTCCTCCAGGTCCAGGTCGCCGAAGATCGGCTTGACGTGGCCGCCCTCGTCGAGCGGCCACTGGTCCATCGGGCGGTCCCACGCGAGCTCGAGGTCGTTGCCGTCCGGGTCGGACAGGTAGACGGCCTCGTGCGTCCCGTGGTCGGAGAGCTGGCGCAGCGGCACGTCGGCCGCCTGCAGCCTGCGCACCGCGTCGGCCAGGCCGGCGCGCGTCGGGTAGTTGAGCGCGACGTGGTGCAGCCCGGCCACGCCGTCGGGCTGCGGGCCGCCGCCCGCCGACTTCCACGTGTTGAAGCCGAGGTGGTGGTGATAGCCGCCGGCCGAGACGAACAGGATGTCGCCGGTCGTGCCCCAGCCGGGCACGTCGCGCGCCTCGGCGACCACGTCGAACCCGAGCACGCCGACGTAGAACTCCTTCACGCGGTCGATGTCGGCGGTGCGCAGGTGCACGTGGCCGATCCGCACGCCGGGGTCGATCGGGCGCGGCGCGGTCGCGATGGGGGCGACGGATCCTTGGGGCGGGCTCATGGAGCCATCGTGCCATCCTCGATGGCATGAGGCTCAGCGTCCTCGACCAGTCACCGATCAGCGAGGGCTCGACCGGCGCGCAGGCCCTGCGCAACACGATCGACCTCGCGCGCCATGCCGACGCGCTCGGCTACCACCGCTACTGGGTCGCCGAGCACCACGGCGGCGGGATGCTGGCCGGCCCGGCGCCGGAGGTCCTGATCGGCCCGATCGCCTCCGCCACGCGCCGCATCCGCGTCGGCAGCGGCGGCGTGATGCTCCCGCACTACTCGCCGTTCAAGGTGGCGGAGAGCTTCTCGCTGCTCAGCGGCCTGTTCCCGGGGCGGATCGACCTCGGCCTCGGGCGGGCCTCGGGCACCGACCCGATCACGGCCCAGGTCCTCCAGCGCGACCGGCGCCAGGCGCCGCCCGGACGACTTCTTCGACCAGCTCGCCGAGCTGATCGCCTACCTCGAGGACCGCTTCCCCGTCGACCACCCGCTGAAGCGGCTGACGGCGCTGCCCGGCCTGCCCGAGTCGCCGGAGCTGTGGCTGCTCGGCTCCTCGCCGCAGAGCGCGATCTGGGCCGCCGACCTCGGCCTGCCGTACGCGTTCGCGGACTTCATCAACTCCGACGGGGGCGCCGACATCGCGCGGCTCTACCGGGAGCGCTACGAGGGCTCCGACCGCGAGCCGACCCAGCGCACCGCGGTGGCGGTGTGGACGATCGCCGCCGACACCGAGGAGGAGGCACAGCGGCTGGCGTACTCGTCGCGGATGGCGATGACGATGCTGCGCCGCGGCCGGCTGATCCCGGTCCCGTCGGTCGAGAAGGCCGAGCGCTTCCTCAAGGGCGAGGGGCTGCTCGACAAGCCCGCCGGCCGCCGGCTCGTGCTGGGCACGCCGGACACCGTCCGCGCCGGCCTCGAGGAGGTCGCTCGCGACTACGGGGCCGAGGAGGTGATCGTGGTCGGCATCACCTACGACCACGACGCGCGCCGCCGCTCCTACGAGCTGATCGCCGACGCCTTCGGGCTGACCGCCGCGCAACCGCGAGCCGCGTAGCCGTGCGCGCGTTCCGCAAGCGCTCCGCCGAGCCGGAGGTGCCCGGCGACTGGCCCGACTGGCAGCGCCGCCGCCGGATGGCGGAGGAGTCCTTCGTGCCCTGGGTCCAGGCCACGCTTCCGCTGGAAGGCCGCACCGTGCTCGAGTACGGCTGCGGTCACGGCGCCGTGACCGCGGCCTTCGCGCCCCACGCCGGGCGCTACATCGGGATCGACATCGAGGAGCCGGCGATCGCCTACGCCCGCGACGTGCTGGGGCGGCGCGGGCTGGAGCCCGAGCTGGTCGCGGCACCGCCCGAGGACGTGCTCGCCGCCGCCGCGGAGTACCGCGGCGAGGTCGACGTGTTCCTCTGTTACGCGGTGCTCGAGCACATGACCGTCGAGGAGCGCCTGGCGCTGTTGCGCCTGGCCCGCGAGTCGGTCCGGCCCGACGGGATCATCGTGATCATCGAGACGCCCAACCGGCTGATGCCGTGGGACTACCACACGTCACAGCTGCCGTTCCTCAGCCAGCTGCCGGACGAGCTCGCCGTCGCCTATCTCGACCGCTCGCCGCGCGAGGAGTTCCTCGGGCACATGCGGGAGGCCGCCGAGCGCGGCCCGGAGGCCGAGCGGGAGGCGTACATCCGGCGCGGGCGCGGCGTGAGCTACCACGAGCTCGAGCTGGTCTTCGAGGACCTGGCGAGCCACGTCGTCGCCTCGAGCTGGGAGCCGGCACTGCTCCCGGAGCGCCGCGTCTACCGCGACGAGCTCGCACTGCAACGGGTGATCGACGCGGCGCGGCCCGACCTCCCTGGCGCCTTCTCGCGCTACTGGCTGGACCTCATCCTCACGCCCTCGCCGGGGGAGCGCCGCCGCTTCCTCCATCCCTGGCGGCTCGCCACCACCGCCAGCAAGGGCGCCGCGTTCGACGACGCCCAGATGATCCGGCTCGAGGCCGGCGGGGTGCTCGCCGTGGTGCTGCCCGAAGGCTCGGACCGGCTGGTGATCGGCCTCGACGACGCCGAGCCCGGCACGCGCGTGAACGTCAAGGAGTACGACTCGGGCACGGAGCGCACGGAGAAGGCGATCCCCGTCGGGAGCAGCGTGTCGTACGCCGATCCCGGGCCCTCGCAGGCCGAGGTCCGCTTCGACGCCCTGTCGGTCCACTACGAGATCCGGCTCGACCGGCCGGGCACGATCTCCTACGTGCTGTTCGAGCGCTAGCGGCGCCCCACCAGGTAGCCGAGCACGACCGCGCCGGCGAGCACGCCGACGAGCACCTTCGGGTCCTTCAGCCGCCCGGCGATGACCGCGCCGGCCAGGTCGGCGGCCGACAGCTCGGCGTCCGCCGCGGGCGCCGGCTTCGGCTTCGGCGCCGCCTTCGGCTTCGGCTTCGGCTTCGGCAACGGGGGCGAGGCCTGCGCCGCCGCGGGCTCGGCGGTGGCCGCCTGCGGCGCCTCCGCGGCCGGCACGGTCTCCGGCTGCGTGTCCGCCGGCGCCTCGGGGGCCTCCTCGCCACCGCCGAGCATGTCGGCGAGGTTCGCGGAGAACTGGTCGATGATCCGCGCCGAGACGTCCTGGATGATGCCGCGGCCCATCGACGCCACGCGGCCGCTCATCTGCACCTCGGTGGCGATCGTCCCGTGGGTCTTGTCGTCGCCCTCGCTGGAGAGGTTCATCACCACGTCGGCGTTGGCGGTGCCCTGCCCGCGCGCCTCGCGCATCTTCGTCCGCAGGACCGCGCGGTGCGCGCTCGGGTCCTGCTCGACGACCTCGACGTCGCCCTTGTACTGCATCGACATCGGCCCGACCTTGACCTTGATCCCGACCTTGTACGCGTCGTCGCCCGTCTGCTCGAGCACCTCGGCGCCCGGGACGCACGGCGCGACCCGCTCGACGTCGAGCAATGCGGCGTAGACCTCGTCGATGGGCGCTTCCACGTCGAAGGTGTTCTCGAACTGCATACGTCGGCTCCTCAGAAAGAAGTTGCGGTGGACACCATTCAGGTGGTCGGGTAGGTTCCAGCCCCGTCTAGCGGGCGAGGAGGAGAACCCCCGGATGACCGTACAGGCTGGCGATCGATGGTGATCGCAGCGTCCACAGGATGGCCCGTCGGCCTCGTGCTCGGCGTGGTCGTCATCGCCGTGGCCGCGGCGATCGTGATCACGATCGTGGCGCTCGCGGCGCGCATCGCCAAGCAGGCCGCGACCGCCGAGGCGGCCGTCGAGACCGTGCGCGCGCAGACGGCCGAGCTCGAGCGGCGTCGACCGCATCAACGACTCGGGCGTGCGCGTGCTGCACGCCGCCCGCGCGCTGCGCAAGGTGGCGGTGGGCAAGTGAGCGGCAACGACTACTGGACCGCTCGCGCTCGTCATCGGGCTCGTCGCGGCGCTCGTCGTCGTGGTCCTGCTGGTGCTGCTGCTGCAGTCGATCGCGCGCATCCAGCGACTCGGTCGACGGGCCTGCTCGAGGTCGCCGGCAAGGTCGGCGCGAACACGGCGAACATCCCGCAGCTGCGAGGCGACCGCGCCCGTGCTCGGCGCTGATCGTCGAGGAGGCCGTGGTGCAGGACGGCTACATGAACGCGCTCACCGACGGCTTCGGGCAGGCATGAGCACGGACACCTGACCGTGCTGACCGTGCTGCTCGCCGTCGTCGTGGTCGCCGTGCTGGCGGTGGCGCTGATCCTGGTCCGCCGCGGCCTGAAGGCGATCTCCAAGGGCCTGGCCACGCTGCACGGCGCGCTCGAGGGCGTCGAGGCCGAGCACCTGCGCCCGCTCGAGCCCGCGGTGAAGGCGATCAACGCCCAGTTCGACGTGATCCTCGGCGCGCTGCCGGGCATCGCCCGCAAGGCCGCGATCGTCGCCGAGCGGAGGCCGCGATGACGCTCTGTGGATCGCGGCGCCGGTCGTGCTGCTGGTCGTGATCTCCCGGTCGTCGTCTACCTGCTCAGCGGCGTGCTCGAGGCGGCCGAACGCATCGTGCCGTCGGTGGAGGGCATCGCGGCCGTGGCCGCCGCCGGGTCGAAGGACCTCGACGCCGCGCCGCTGCTGCTCACCACCCAGGAGCAGGTCGAGCAGACCGTCGCCGGGCCTGGCCGACTACGGCGGCTCGCTCGACGTGATCCTCGACGACGCGGAGCGCGCGCATGACGGCCGCCGGCGCCGTCTGTCCTGATCGTCGGTCCTGCTGATCGTGCTGGCGCTCGTCTACTTCCTCGTGTCGACGATCCTCGCGCTGCGCAAGATCACCGCCGGGCTCGACGAGGTCATCGACGGCGTCGGCGAGATCGTCGAGAAGAGCGCGCCGGTCAACGACGTCGTGACTCGCGATCAACGAGCAGCTCGACGCCGGCGTCGACCTGCTCGAGGGGCTGCTCGTCAAGAAGGCCGGCCTGACGCGACGCGGTCGGCCTCGATCGAGGGCGTCTATCCGGGCGCCGCCGCGGCGGGCTCCGCAACTTCCCCGAGAGCACCGAGATCGACGCGCCGCGCATCGGCGAGGTCTACACGCGCGGCACGCTCACGCTCGCGCGGCTCGGCCGCGAGGCGCCGATCGCCGCGCTCAGCCCGGAGGGCGCGGTGCTGCGCAACGTCGAGGGCGGCAGCCTGGCCGCGCGCCTGCTCTACCCGACGTCCGCCACACGGCCCCGGAGAAGCTGCCGGACTCCCCGGTGATCGGCTCCGACGCCCCCGTCCAGTACGAGCAGCGCGACGACATCGGGCGCCCCGCAAGCGGCTCCCGGCCGTCGGCTGACCGAGAGGAGCACCGTTGCAGACCCCCGCGCCATTCGAGTACGAGCGCGCGACCAGCGTCGAGGGCGCGATCGCGTCGCTGGAGCGGCTCGGCCCCGAGGCGCGGATCATCGCCGGCGGCCACAGCCTGCTGCCGATGATGAAGCTGCGGCTGGCCGACGCCCGAGCACCTGGTCGACATCAACGACCTCGCACGAGCTCTCCTACATCCGCGAGGAGGACGGCGAGATCCGGATCGGCGCGCTGACCCGCCACGTCGACCTGCTCAAGTCCGACCTGCTGGCGCGCGCACTTCCCGCTGTTCGCCGACGCCGAGAAGGTGATCGCCGACCCGGTGGTGCGCAACCGCGGCACGATCGGCGGCTCGCTGTGCCAGGCCGACGCCGCCGAGGACCTCTCCGCGGTGTGCTCGGCGGTCAAGGCGCGACGTGGTCATCCGCGGCGGCGGCGGCGAGCGGGTGGTGGGCATGGAGGACTTCCACGTCGGCCCGTTCACGACCGCGGTCGGCGACGGCGAGCTGCTGACCGAGGTCCGGCTGCCGCTGCGGCCGGGCGCGGGCAGCGCGCACGAGAAGGTCGAGCGGCGCGCCGGCGACTGGGCGATCGCCGCGGCCTCGGCCGCGCTGTGGATCGACGGGCGGCACGATCGCCGACGCGGGCATCGCGCTCAGCGCCGTCGGGATGACGACCATCCACCTGACCCGGGCCGAGGAGCTGCTGCGCGGCAAGCCGCCGTCGGAGGAGCTGTTCGCGCAGGCGCGGCGAGATCGCCTCCGAGGACTGCTCGCCGAGCGCCGACGGCCGCGGGCCGGTCGACTACAAGCGCCACCTCGCCGGCGTGCTCACCCAACGCGCGCTGCGCCGCTCGACCGCGCGCGCCCTGCACCAGGAGGCCTGATCATGAACGTGTCGATGACCGTCAACGGCGAGCCGGTCTCCCGCGACGTGGAGCCGCGCCAGCTGCTCGTGCACTTCATCCGCGAGACGCTCGACCTGACCGGCACCCACTGGGGCTGCGACACCTCCAACTGCGGCGCCTGCGTGGTGCTGATGGACGGCGAGCCGGTGAAGTCGTGCACCACGCTCGCGGCGATGTGCGACGGGCCACGAGATCCGCACGGTCGAGTCGCTGGAGGTCGACGGCCAGCTGGACCCGGTCCAGCAGGGCTTCCACGAGCGCCACGCGCTGCAGTGCGGGTTCTGCACGCCGGGGATGCTGATGACGGCGCGCGCGCTGCTCGACGAGAACCCGGACCCGACCGAGCAGGAGATCCGCACCGCGATCTCCGGCGCCATCTGCCGCTGCACGGGCTACAAGAACATCGTCGCGCGCCGTCCGCTGGGCGGCCGAGCACGAGGCCGACCGACAGGAGGCCGGCATGACGTCATCGAGAACCTTCCGAGCCCCTCGCACGGAGCGGCCGATCGGCTTCGGCCGCCTGAAGCGCAAGGAGGACGCGCGCTTCATCCGCGGCCAGGGCACCTACCTCGACGACATCAAGCTGCCGGGCATGGTGCACGGCGCGGTCCTGCGCAGCCCGTACGCGCACGCGAAGATCGTCTCGATCGACACCTCGGCGGCGCTGGCGCACCCCAACGTCGCCGCGGTGGTCACCGCCAAGGACCTGGAGACGCTCGGCCTGGCCTGGATGCCGACGATCTCCTACGACACGCAGGCCGTGCTGGCCGGCGACAAGGTCCGCTTCCAGGGCCAGGAGGTCGCGTTCGTGATCGCGACCGACGAGTACTCGGCCAACGACGCGCTGGCGCTGATCGACGTCGAGTACGAGCCGCTGCCCGCGGTCGTCAACGCCCGCAAGGCGCTCGACGACGACGCGCCGCTGATCCGCGACGACAAGTCCGGCCAGCGCGACAACCTCGCGAGCCCGACCTGGGAGGCCGGCGACGAGGCGGCCACCGACAAGGCGTTCGCCGAGGCCGACACCGTCGTGACCCGCGACATCATCTACCCGCGCTGCCACCCGGCGCCGCTGGAGACGTGCGGGATCATCGCCGACTTCAACCCGGAGACCGGCCAGCTCGACATCTACAACGGCAACCAGGCGCCGCACGCCCACCGCACGGTCTACGCGCACGTGGCGGGGCTGGCCGAGCACATGATCCGGATCCGCTGCCAGGACATCGGCGGCGGCTTCGGCAACAAGGTGCCGGTCTACCCCGGCTACGTGTGCGCGATCGCCGGCTCGATCGTGGCCGGCGTGCCGGTCAAGTGGGTCGAGGACCGCACCGAGAACCTGACCTCCACCGGCTTCGCCCGCGACTACATCATGCGCGCGGAGATCTGCGCCAAGGACGGCAAGATCACCGGCCTGCGCGTGGACGCGATCGCCGACCACGGCGCCTTCGACAGCACCGCCCAGCCGACCAAGTTCCCGGCCGGGTTCTTCCACATCGTCTGCGGCTCCTACGACCTCGCAGGCCTCGCACGTGAAGGTCAAGGCCGTCTACACGAACAAGGCGCCCGGGCGGCGTCGCCTACCGCTGCTCGTTCCGCATCACCGAGGCCGTCTACCTCGTCGAGCGCATGGTCGACGCGCTCGCGCTGGAGATGAAGGCCGACCCGATCGACCTGCGCATGCGCAGCTTCATCGCGCCCCGAGCAGTTCCCGTACGAGACCACCACCGGCTGGACCTACGACTCCGGCGAGTACGCCAAGACGATGAAGGTGGCGATGGAGATCGCCGGCTACGAGGACCTGCGCCGCGAGCAGGCCGAGAAGCGCGCCCGCGGCGAGCTGATGGGGATCGGCGTGTCGTTCTTCACCGAGGGCGTCGGCGCCGGGCCGCGCAAGCACATGGACATCCTCGGGCTGTCGATGAACGACGGCGCCGACCTGCGCGTGCACCCGTCGGGCAAGGCCGTGGTGAGCATCAGCGCGCAGACCCAGGGCCAGGGCCACGAGACCACGTTCGCGCAGATCGTGGCCGAGGAGCTCGGCATCCCGCCCGAGGACGTCGAGGTGCGCCACGGCGACACCGACAAGTCGCCCTACGGCCTGGGCACCTACGGCAGCCGCTCGACGCCGGTGTCCGGCGGCGCGGTGGCGGTGGTCTCGCGCAAGGTGCGCGACAAGGCGCGCCTGATCGCCGCGACGATGCTGGAGACGCGGCCCGAGGACCTGGCCTGGGAGAAGGGCCGCTGGTACGTGAAGGGCGACCCCGAGAAGGGCGCGATGATCGAGGACATCGCCGCAGCGCGCCTACAGCGGCGAGGAGATGCCCGAGGGCATGGAGGGCGGCCTCGACGGCCAGGTCATCTACGACCCGCCCAACCTCACCTACCCCTACGGCGCCTACATCGCGGTCGTGGACATCGACCCCGACACCGCCCAGGTCACGGTGCGGCGCTTCATCGCCGTCGACGACTGCGGCGTGCGGATCAACCCGATGGTGGTCGACGGCCAGATCCACGGCGGGCTGGCCGAGGGCGTCGGGCATCGCGCTGATGGAGCTCATCTCCTTCGACGAGGAGGGCAACTGCCTGAACTCGTCGTTCATGGACTACCTGATCCCGACCGCGCTCGAGTGCCCCGACTTCGAGCTGGGCGAGACGGTCACGCCCTGCCCGCACCACCCGCTCGGCGCCAAGGGCGTCGGCGAGTCGCCCAACGTCGGCTCGCCGCCGGCGATCGTCAACGCGGTGATCGACGCGCTGCACGAGACGCACGGCGTGGACCACGTCGACATGCCCTGCACCCCGGCGCGCGTGTGGGCGGCGATGCAGGGGCGGCCCGAGCCGCCGCAATGATGCCCGCCGCCATGGCCCGGCGCGCGCAGGAGCTCGCCGACCGCGGCGAGCCGTTCGTGACCGCGACCGTGGTGCGGGCGCAGCGCCCGACCAGCGTGGAGGCCGGCGACGTGGCGCTGGTGCTCGCCGACGGGACGATCGAGGGCTTCGTGGGCGGCGCCTGCGCCGAGCACAGCGTGCGCGCCTACGCGCTGCAGGCGATCGAGAGCGGCGAGGCGGTGCTGCTGCGGATCCTGCCGTTCGGCGAGGCGATCGGCCCGAGGGCGCGAGGTGGCAGCGAGGACGGCGCGGTGACCGTGGAGAACCCGTGCCTGTCGGGCGGGGCGATCGAGGTCTTCCTCGAGCCGGTGGTGCCCGCGCCGCGCGTGCTGGTGGTGGGCGACACGCCGATCGCCGCGGCGCTGCTGCGGCTCGGCGCGCGAGCTGGGGCTCGACACGGTCGGCGTCGACGGCGAGGCGACTCGAGCCCGCGGCCGGCGACCTGGCGCTGGTGGTGGCCGCGCACGGCCGCGACGAGCTGCCGCGCGCTGCGCGCGCGGCCTGGAGGCCGGCGCTGCCCTACGTGGGCCTGGTGGCCAGCCGCAAGCGCGGCGACGGCGTGATCGGCGAGCTGCGCGGCGACGGCGTGCCCGACGAGCTGCTCGAGCGCATCGACGTGCCCGCCGGGCTGGACATCGGCGCGCGCACCCCGGCGGAGATCGCGCTGTCGATCCTGGCGAGGTGGTCGCGGTGCCGCCGCGGCGTCGCGCGCCGCGCGGCCACCGCCGTCGACCCGATCTGCGGCATGACCGTCGCCGCGGTGGCGGGCACGCTCTCGGTCGAGCACGAGGGCGAGACCGTCTACTTCTGCGCGAGGGCTGCCAGGGCGAGTTCGCGGCCAGCACCAGCATGCCTCGAGCGGACTGAGCCGTTCGTCACCGGGCTGGTGCTCGGCGCCGGCGGCTCGAAGCGCCTCGGCCGTCCCAAGCAGCTGCTGCCCTACGGCGACGGCACGCTGCTGGGCCACGTCGTCGGCACCGCGCGCGCGTGCGCGCTTCGACCAGACGGTCGTGGCCATCGGCGGCTCGGCGGACGAGGTGCGCGCCGAGCGTGGACCTGGCCGGCGCCGACGTGGTGGTCAACGACGCCTACGGCGAGGGCTGCTCGTCGTCGATCGCCGCGGCGCTCGCGCGCGGTGGACCCGCGCTGCGACGTGCTGGTGCTGATGCTCGGCGACCAGCCCGGCGTGACGCCGGAGACGGTGCGCGCGCTGCTGGCCGGCCGCGGCGACGCGCCGCTGGCGGTGTGCCGCTACGACGACGGGCCCGGCCACCCGATCGCCTTCGCGCGCAGCGTGTTCGGCGACGCTGGCCGCCCTGCACGGCGACAAGGGCGTGTGGCGGCTGCTCGACCAGCGCGCCGACGAGGTGGTCGAGGTGCCGGTCGCGGGCCCGATCCCGCTGGACGTGGACACCCCGGAGGACTACGAGGCGGTCCTGCGCGCGGCATGAGCCGCCGCAGTGACGGCGAGGGCGGCAGGCCGGCTCGTCCCGGACGTCGAGACGCTGGCCCAGCGCCTCGGCGCCGTGGACTACCTGGTCGACGAGGGCCTGGCCACGTCGATGTTCCTGAGCCTGCGCCTGCCCCAGCCGCTGCTGCTCGAGGGCGAGGCGGGGGTGGGCAAGACCGAGGCGGCCGGTCGCTGGCCGCCGTGCTCGACACGCCGCTGATCCGCCTGCAGTGCTACGAGGGCATCGACTCGGCCGAGGCGCTGTACGAGTGGAACTACCCCCGCCAGCTGCTGAGCATCCGGCTGGCCGACGCGGGCGGCGCGGAGCTCAGCGAGGAGGACCTGTTCGGCCCCGACTACCTGATCCGGCGGCCGCTGCTGCGCGCGCTCGAGCACCCCGGCCCGCGGCCGGCCGTGCTGCTGATCGACGAGATCGACCGCGCCGACGACGACTTCGAGGCCTTCCTGCTGGAGCTGCTGGCGGAGGCCAGCGTGACGATCCCCGAGCTCGGGCACCATCGACCGCCACCCACCCGCCGAGCGATCGTGCTGACCTCCAACCGCACGCGCGACCTGCACGACGCGGTCAAGCGCCGCTGCCTCTACCACTGGATCGACTACCCCAGCCCGAGCGCGAGGTGGAGATCGTGCGCCGGCGCGTGAAGGGCGCGTCCGAGACGCTGGCGGTCCAGGTGGCCGACGCGGTCTCGCGCATGCGCGACAGCGACGTGCAGAAGCCGCCCGGGATCGCCGAGGCGATCGACTGGCTGGCGGCGCTGAGCCTGCTCGGGGTGGAGCGCGCTGGACGCCGCGGCGGTGGACCGGACGCTGGGCTCGGTGCTCAAGTACGACGAGGACCAGGAGGTGATCCGCGCCGC
>CAVRQL010000026.1:0-241386 GCA_963723395.1 uncultured Solirubrobacteraceae bacterium
GCGAATCCACCCGCATGCGCTGCACGCCCCCCGCCTGCTCGAGCCCGACGGCTCCGTGCAGCGCTCGGCCCATCCGCTGCCCGGCACCGTCGGCGCCTTCATCCCGGCGCTCGTACACCCGCCGCTGCTCCCAGGTCCGCTCCGTGACCGCGCCGAGCCCTATCGCGCCGAGTCCGCGCACACCGTCGGGTGGGCGATCGCCGCGTGCCTCGCCGCCTCCACGGACACCCTGCGCGCCCTCGGCCCGTTCGACCCAGACATCCACCTGTTCGCCGAGGACATGGAGCTCGGACTGCGCGCCCGCGCCCGCGGCATCCCCACCGTGCTGCACCCGCGGCTGTGCGTCCGGCACACCGGCGGGCACGCCGTGCTGCGCGGTGGGGAGCCGTTCGAGCTGCTCGCCCGGCGCCGCCGGGAGGCGATCGGGAGCACGCTCGGCGCCCGCGCACTGGCGCTCGACGACGCCGCCCAGGCGCTCACCTTCGCGACCCGGATCGCGGCACGGACGGCGCTGCGGCGCGACGCCGCGCAGGGAGCGCGCACAGCTCTCGGCCCTCGTGCATGCCCGGGGCCATGTCGGGAGCTAGCCGTAGCGGCGCATCATGCGCCAGGGCTAGATTGGCCTCATGAGCACGTCCGGGGTCCTCGTGAGCGGACGCCGGCGACGCCGCCTATCCGCGGCGTCCCTGGCCCGCTTCGCGAGCACCGCGTGGGATCCGCAGAGCTACCGGAACCTGCTCTACCTCGCGCTCGCCCTCCCGCTGGGCGTCGCGTACGTGACGATCCTCGCCGTCGGGCTCTCCGCCGGCACCGGGCTGGCGGTGATCCTCGTCGGGCTCGTCCTGCTGCTGGCGACGCTGTTCGCCGTGCGCGTGATGGCCGCGCTGGAGCGCACGCTGGCCCGCAACCTGCTGCGGATCACGATCCACCCGCCGATCGAGGGCGGGATCGACATCACGTGGCGCCAGCGCATCCAGCTCTGGCTGCGCGACCCGGTGACCTGGAAGAGCCTCGTCTACCTGCTGGCGAAGCTGCCGATGGGGATCGTCTCCTTCACGGCGCTCGTCGTGCTCGGGGCCACCTCGCTGCTCGTCCTCCTCGCCCCCGTGCTCGTGCTGTTCACGCCGGTGATCTTCTTCGGCTGGGAGATCGACGACCCGCTCACGGCGCTGCTCGGCGTGCCGCTCGGGCTGTGCTCGTGCTGGTGTGCCTGCACCTCTTCAACGGCCTGGCGTGGCTGTTCGGCGTGTTCGCGCGCGTCATGCTCGGCCCGAGCACCGTCGATCTGCGCGAGCGCGTCGAGGGCCTGCGCGACGCCAGCGCGCGCATCCTGACCGCGGCCGACGACGAGCGCCGCCGCATCGAGCGCGACCTCCACGACGGCGCGCAGCAGCGCCTGGTGGCGCTCAACGTGCTGCTCGGGGTGGTCGAGAACAAGCTCGAGAGCGACCCGGCGGGCGCGGCGCCGCTGGTCGCCCGCGCCCGCGAGGAGGCCACCGAGGCGGTCAAGGAGCTGCGCGAGCTGGCCCGCGGCATCCATCCGGCGCTGCTCGCCGACCGCGGCCTGACCGCCGCGCTGGAGGCGCTCGCCGCGCGGGCGCCGTTCGAGGTCGAGGTGATCGGCGTTCCGCAGGAGCGGCTGCCGGCCGCCGTCGAGGCGACCGCCTACTTCATCACCGCCGAGGCGCTGACCAACGTCGCCAAGTACGCCCAGGCGTCCTCGGCGTCCGTCGAGCTCGCGGTGGACAAGGGCCGTCTGCGCGTGACCGTGCGCGACGACGGGGTCGGCGGCGCCGACGCCGTGCTCGGCACCGGCCTGCGCGGCCTCTACGACCGCGTCGCGGCGCTCGACGGCCGCTTCGAGGTCGTCTCGCCCAAGGGCGGGGGCACGGTCGTCATCGCCGAGCTCCCGCTGGAACGCCCGTGAAGCGCCTCCTGCTCGCGGCGGCGCTCGTCGCCGCCCTCACCGGCTGCGACAGCGGCCCGCCCGTCACCCAGACCCGCGAGCTGAGCGGGTTCTCCGAGCTGGAGGTCTCCGGCGACGTGGCGCTGGACATCCGGCTGCTCAACCGTCCCGACCCGGGCGTGCGGATCACGGCAGGGTCGAAGTCGATCGACCGGATCAAGACCCGCGTCGTCGACGGCACCCTCGAGGTCTCGACGAAGTCGCGCGGGCTGACGATCGGGCCCGACCCGCTCGGCGACGTGAGCATCAGCCTCGGCGTGGCGGCGCTCGACGGCCTGCGGGTGGACGGGAGCGCCGACGTGATGCTGAGCGGGCTCAGCGCCAAGGAGTTCGTGCTGCGGGTCAGCGGCTCCGGCGACGTGCAGGCGCGCGGCCGCGTCGACGACCTCGAGCTGGAGGTCGACGGCTCCGCCGACACCAACCTGCGCGATCTCGCCACGCAGAACGCCGTCGTGCGCATCGACGGGTCCGGTGACACGGACCTGCGGGTCGCCCGCTCGCTCGAGCTGGTGCTCGAGGGCTCGGGCGACGTCGTCTACAGGGGCCGGCCCGACGGTCTCCTCGCGCCTGGAAGGCTCGGGGGACGTGCGGCAGATCGACCCTTAAACGAGACGACCCGGCGGGTGCCGGGTCGTCTTCTGAGAGGTGGTGCTTAGGCCGCCTCGCGGAGAGCCATGAGCTCCGGCCGCTGCGAGAGGCGCTTGAGTGCGCGCTCCTCGATCTGGCGGGCCCGCTCCGTCGAGACTCCGAGCTTGCGCCCGGCCTGGCTGAGCGTCTGCGGCTCCTGGTCGCCGGCGCCGAAGCGCATCTCGATGACGTCACGCTCCGGAGCCGGAAGCTCCTGGATGGCCGTGAGAAGGGTCTCCGAGCGAATGGCCTCGTGGACCTCCTCGTCGACCGCCGGGGTCTCGAGCGCCAGCAGGTCGCCGAACGAGGTGTCCCCCTCGTCGCCAACCGGCTTGTCGAGGCTCACGACGGCGCGATCGGCCTTGCGGATCTCGATCACGTCGGCGAGCGGCAGGTCCGCCGCGGAGGCGATCTCCTCGTCGCTGGGCTCGTGACCCAGCTTCGTCGTCAGCTCGCGCTCGATGCGCCCGACCTTCCGGGAGCGCTGAGCCACGTGAACGGGGAGCCGGATGGTCCGGCTGGTGTTCTCGAGGCCGCGCTGGATGGCCTGGCGAATCCACAGCGTCGCGTACGTGGAGAAACGGAAGCCCTTGCGCCAGTCGAACTTCTCGACCGCGCGGATGAGCCCCAGCATGCCCTCCTGGATGAGGTCGCCAAGCGCAAGCCCCTGACCCTGGTAGCGGCGCGCGTTGGCCACCACGAGGCGCAGGTTGGAGTTGATCATGCGGTCCTTGGCGTCGAGGTCGCCCTTCTCGATGCGCTTCGCCAGCTCGATCTCCTCACTCGGCTTCAGCAGCGGGTAGCGACCCGCCTCGCGGAGGAGCAGCTGCAGCGAATCCATCGTGGGATCGGCGACCGCCTCGGTCTCGTTCTTACGGGGACGCGGGGTTTCGGTGATAGTGCTCGTCTTCAGTCCTTTCGGCATATCTATAACCAACTGTTCAAGTAGGAATTATACGGGAGTTTGGTTGCCGTTGCAACCACCCCCAGCAGATCGGAGGTGTCCAGCGGACTTCTTCTCGGGCCCTGTCCGGGGGAGGTCGGACGGCGCCCTGGAGTGCGGCACCCGAGCACGGCTACGCTTTGGGGAGCAGACGTGTCTCAGGCTGCGCGACGCCCGGATAGGCGCCGTGCACATACCTCAACCCCTGGGGGCCCAGAGGGTTACGCAGTTTGTGCCCCGACGACCGAGGTTTTAGGCCGGCGTGAGGTTTCCTGCGTTACGACGAGTTAACCCGAAGCGGCGCGCCTTGACAACAGTCCGGTCACGACGGTAGGGCGATCGCCCGGCCTGGGCGCCCTCTCGGCCTCCACCGCGCGGGCCACGATGGCGCGCAGCTGCGCCTGGAAGCGCGCGCTGCCGAAGCGCTGCGCGGCGTCCACGCAGGCCTGCGGATCGACGGCCAGCGGGTCGAACGTCTCGACCGCCCTGGCGAGTGCGTCCGGGTCGTCGCGGTCGTAGTAGGCGCCCGTCTCCCCCGCACGCACGCTCTCCATGACGCCTCCGGCGCCGAGGGCGATGACCGGCCGGCCGGAGGCCAGCGCCTCGACGGCCGCGATCCCGAACTCCTCGGCCGCGGTGACCACCAGCGCGCGGGCAGAGGACAGCAGCTCGGCGACCCGCGGGTCGGGCAGCGCGGCCCGCGAAGGTGATCGTCGGGCCCGCGAGGCGGCGCAGGCGGCGCAGCTCCGGGCCGTCGCCGACCACGATCAGCGGCCTGCGGAGCTTGTTGAAGGCGTGGATGGCCACGTCGATGCGCTTGTGCGCCATCAGCTCGGCGAGGACCATGTAGTGGTCGCCGACCGGTCCTGGCGAGAAGCGCTCCAGCTCCACGGGCGGGTGCAGCACGGTCGACTCGCGGCCGAGATAGCGGCGCACCCGCGCGGCGGTCAGGCGTGAGTTGGCCACGTAGGCGTCGACGCGCTGGGCGGCGATGTAGTCCCACTGGCGCCAGCGGTTGAGCAGCACGCGCAGCGGCGCGCGCACCAGCGGCGAGCGCGCGCTCAGGGTCGCCTCGCGCTCCGACCACGCGTACCGGAACGGGTTGTGGCAGTAGCAGACGTGCACCGCGCCGGGGTCGACGAGCACCCCGTGCGCCCACGCGCTCGAGGACGAGATCACGGTGTCGTAGCCGCGCAGGTCCAGCGACTCGATCGCGTGCGGGTAGAACGGCAGCAGCGGGCGGAACGTCCGCGACGTGGGCTTGAGGCGCTGCAGGAACGACGTGCGCGGGTGGCGGTCCGCGAAGCGACCCTCGGTGCCCTTCTCGTCGTAGACGGTCGTGAACACGTCGGCGTCGGGCCACGCGTCGCACATGGCCGAGAACACCCGCTCCGCGCCGCGGAGGTCGAGCAGGAAGTCGTGGACGAGAGCGACGCGGGCGGCCATTCGACGCGCGAGTCTACGTGCGCGCCGCAACCCGTGGCTCGCTCGCCGGTTGCAAGACTCGATGCCGATGCTCCGACTCCTGGTCGTGCTCGTCGCCTGCCTGCTCGCGGCCCCCGCGGCCGCCTCGGCGAAGGTCCCCAAGGGCTGGCTCGGCGTGATCGCCGACGGGCCGCTGACGCGCCAGGGCGCCGCGCTCGACGGCGAGTGGGACCTGATGCGAGACAGCGGCGCGCAGTCCGTGCGGACCGCCTTCTACTGGCCCAACGCCCAGCGCCAGGAGCGCGTCGCGCCCGACCTCACCGGCTACGACGCGACCGTGCTGTCCGCCGCGCGCCGCGGGCTGCCGGTGCTCCCGATCGTCACGGGCACGCCCGCCTGGGCCGGCGAGAAGCGCGGATCCGAGACCTCGCCGCCGCGGCCCGGCCTGTACGCGGAGTTCCTGCGCGCGCTGGTGGCGCGCTACGGGCCCGCCGGGTCGCTGTGGGCCGAGCATCCCGAGATCGCGGCGCGCCCGATACGTGCCTGGCAGGTGTGGAACGAACCGAACCTGACGAGATATTGGACCCCGCCCGCCCGGCAGCCGTTCGCCAAGCGCTACGTGAAGCTGCTGCGCGAGGCCGACGGCGCGCTGCGGGCCGCCGACCCGGGCGCGCGGGTGATCCTCGCCGGGCTCCCGAACGAGAGCTGGACCGCCCTGCGCAAGATCTACAAGGCCGGCGGCAAGCGCTACTTCGACGCCGTGGCGCTGCACCCGTACACCGGCAAGCCGCGCAACGTGGTCCGGCTGGCCGAGTTCGCGCGGCGCGAGATGCGCCGTTTCCACGACGGCCGGACGCCGATCTGGATCACCGAGCTGTCCTGGCCCGCCGCCAAGGGCAAGACGAAGAACACCGGCGGGTTCGAGACGACCGACAAGGGTCAGGCGAGCCGCCTGAAGGAGGGCATCCGCCTTCTCGCCCGCGCACGGAAGCGCCTGCGTATCGAGCGCGTTTATTGGTACACGTGGCTCTCCCAGGAGGACTCGCCGAACTCGTTCGACTACTCCGGTCTGCGCCGCGTGCGCGACGGGAAGATCGTCAGCGCGCCCGCGCTGGCGGCGTTCCGCGCCGCGGCGCGGAAGCTGCGCACGCGCTGAGCGGTTCCTGGAAGACTCGCGGCTTGCCTCGTGCCGCGCTCGCCCTCGCGCTCTGGCTCTGCCTCGCCCTGCCCGCCGCGGCGGAGGCCGGCGCTCGCACCGTGCCCCAGGGCTGGCTGGGCGCCGTGGCCGACGGGCCGATGACGCAGCCCGAGGCCTGGGTGGTCGGCGACTGGGACCTGATGGCCAAGAGCGGCGTGGAGAACGTGCGCACCGCCTTCTACTGGCCGTACGCCCAGCGCGTCGAGGGCGCGCCGACCGACCTCTCGCGCTACGACCCCGTGGTGCTGGCGGCCGCGACCGAAGGGCTGCCCGTGCTGCCGGTCGATCGAGGGAACGCCCGGCTGGGCCGCCGTCCCGCCCGTTCGACGAGACCTCCCCGCCGCGCGACCCGGCGCTGCTCGCCGCCTTCATGCGCGCGCTCGTCGACCGCTACGGGCCGGGCGGCACGCTGTGGAGCGAGCACCCCGAGGTCCCGCGCGCGCCCGGTCCGCGCGTG
The DNA here is from genome assembly GCA_963723395.1 of uncultured Solirubrobacteraceae bacterium. Lineage (GTDB taxonomy): Bacteria > Actinomycetota > Thermoleophilia > Solirubrobacterales > Solirubrobacteraceae > DATFQI01. The sequence continues at coordinate 6,617 of CAVRQL010000026.1, forward strand.
GCAGATCGGCAACGAGCCGAACCTCAGGACGAACTTCAACCCGCCGCCGGGTCAATCGTACGCCACCGCGTACGTGGCGCTGCTGCGGACGGTCGCGCCCGCAGTGCGCCAGTCGGACCCCGGCGCCAAGGTCGTGCTGGCCGGGCTAACCAACCAGAGCTGGGTCGCGCTGAAGGCGATCTACGGGGCCGGCGGCCGGGGCCTCTTCGACGTCGTGGCGCTGCACCCGTACACCGCCAGGCCGCGCGACGTGCTGCGCGTCGTGAAGCTCGACCGCGAAGCGATGCGCCGCGCCGGCGACCGCCGCCAGCCCTGTGGGTCACCGAGATGTCATGGCCCTCCGGGCGCGGCAAGGCGCCGGACATCGGGCGGGTTCGCGACGACGGAGCGCGGCCAGGCGAGGAAGCTGCAGCGGCGATCTACGGCTCCTGGCGCAAGCCCGGAAGCGGCTGCGGATCCGTCGCGTCTACTGGTACACGTGGATGTCGACGAGAGGGCGATTACGTCTTCGAGTACTCGGGGCTGCGCCGGTGCGCGGCGGCGAGGTCGTGAACGCCCCCGCGCTGGGCGCGTTCCGTGCCGTGGCGGCCCGCCTCTACGGCCGCTAGAGCGCCGCTTGCACCACCGCGTCGAGCTCGCGCGCGGTCCGGTCCCACGTGAACTCGGCGGCCCGTGCCAGGCCGGCGTCGCGCAGCCGCGCGCGCTCGGCGCCGTCACCCAGCAGCGCGGCCAACGCGGTGGCGATCTCCTCGACCGGCACCAACCTCGCCGCGCCCGCGGCGGTCTCCGGCAGCGCGCCCGCCCGGGTGGCCACGACCGGCGTCCCGGCCGCCATCGCCTCGAGCACCGGCAGCCCGAAGCCCTCGTAGAGCGAGGGGAGCACGAACGCCTCGGCACCGGCGTACAGGCCGGGGAGCAGCGCGTCGTCGACGTGGCCGAGCAGCTTCAGGTCGTCCAGGCCCGCCTCGGCGGCGAACTGCGGGCGGTGGCCGCCCGCGACCACCACGTCCACGCCCTCGGCGGCCAGCGCCCGCGCGGCGGGGACGAGCGCGGCGAGGTTCTTGCGCGCGGTGTGGGAGGCGACGCACAGCACGTAGGGCCGCCCCAGGTCGTGCACACGTCGGGCCGGCCCGGGGTCGGCCCCGGGATCGAAGCGGGGGTCGACGCCCCCGGGCACGACCGCGATCCGCGCGGGATCGGCGCCGAGCAGCTCGGCGAGCTCGCGGCGCGAGAACTCCGACACGGTGACCAGGCTCCGCGCACGGGCCACGAGCACGGGCAGCAGACGGCGCTGCCACGCCACGTACGGCGGCGAGTACCAGCCGGGGTGGCGCAGGGCCGCGGCGTCGTGGAGCACGAGCACGGTGCGCCGGGAGGCGGCGGGCGCCAGGTTGGCCGGGCACACCAGCAGCGGCGCGTGCCGGGCGCGCAGCGGGAGCGCCAGCTGCTCCCACGCGTGGCCCGCACGGTGCACGAGCCGGGGACGCGGGCGCAGGACCTCGTAGCCGCCAGGGCGCAGCGCCGGGAGCCGTCCCGCGATCTCGCGAGCCCAGCGCTCGACGCCACCCAGCTCGGGGCGCGCCGCCGCGCGGGCGTCGATGGCCACCGGATGCGGTTTCATTTCCGCATGGTCGCGATCGGGACCGACGGATGAGGCGCACGCTCCTGCGGCGCGGCTCCGGCCCCCGCGTGCACCCGCGCCCCGGCGACACGACGCCGCCGGAGCCGCCGGACGGCCATCGCGTCGCGCTGCGCGTGCTGCGCCGGTCCGACCGCGAGCAGTTCCTGCGCCTGGCCACCGAGAGCCGCGAGCTGCACCGGCCGTGGACCTACCCGCCCGAGCACCCGGAGCAGTTCGACGAGCTGTACGCCCGCTCCCGCCGCGAGGACTGCGTGTGCCTGCTCGCGTGCCTGCGCGAGGGCGGGGAGATCGCGGGGGTGCTGATCATCTCCCAGATCGTCCGCGGCGCCTTCCAGTCGGCCTACCTGGGCTACTACGCCAACCAGCGCCACGCCGGGCGCGGCTACATGCGCGAGGCGATGGCCCAGACGGTCGATCACGCGTTCGGGGAGATCGGCCTGCATCGGCTGGAGGCCAACATCCAGCCCTCCAACCGGGCCTCGATCGCGCTCGCGCGCTCCGCCGGCTTCCGGCTGGAGGGGTTCTCGCCGCGCTACCTGCTGATCGGCGGGCAGTGGCGCGACCACGAGCGCTACGCGATCACCGCCGACGACCGCGACGGCGCGGGCTAGAAGAGCCCGAGCTGGCTATCGGACGGCGCGGGCTCCTCGGGCGCCTCGGGCGCCTCGGCGGGGACCGTCACCAGCTCCGGCTCCGGCACCGCCGGCTCGGCCTCCTCCGGCGCGGGCTGCGGCGGCGCGTCGAGCGCCAGCAGGTCGGGGAGCCGCGCGAAGTCCTCGCGCAGCGTCTCGAGCATCTTGGGCGTGTAGAGCGCCGCGGCGGGGTGGTAGATCGGGTACAGCCGCAGCGTCCGCGGGCCGATCGTGCGGATCTCCTCGCGCCCGTGCAGGCGCGTGATCCCGGTCTGGTCGCCGCGCAGCAGCTTCGTCGAGAAGTTCCCGAGCGTGCAGATCACCTTCGGCTCGATCAGCTCGAGCTGCCGGAACAGGTAGTCCTGGCAGGAGTCGATCTCCTGCGGCAGCGGGTCGCGGTTGCCGGGCGGGCGGCACTTGAGGACGTTCGCCACGAAGACGTCGCCGCGGGTGAGGCCGATCTCGCCGAGCAGCGTGTCGAGCAGGCGGCCGGCCTGGCCGACGAACGGCAGGCCGCGCTCGTCCTCGCGGGCGCCTGGCGCCTCGCCGACGAACATCAGGTCGGCGTCGGCGTTGCCGGAGCCGAAGACGACGGTGTTGCGGGTGGACGCGAGCTGCGGGCAGCGCTGGCAGCTCGTCGCCTGCTGCCAGACGGCCTTGAGCTCCTCGCGCCGTTCCGAGGCTCGATCGCTCACCTCGCGGACTCTAGACATCGCCCCGGCGGGGGCGGAAGGCGTCCCCGCACCTTGCGTGATCTCCCTCACGGCCTGACCCGCCCGGTGCGGGGGTATCCTCCGTGTCGAGGCCGTCACCGGGCGTTCCGGGCCGGACCTCACGACCCGACCTTTCCCCCCTTCCTTAAGCCGGTATCTCATGCGAGAACTGGACTCGATCGCCGTCATCGGCGCCGGACGCCTGGGCACTGTCCTGGCCGCGGCCCTGCATGCCCAGGGCCCGCTCGGACGCGGCGCCTCCCCGGACGCCGACGTCGTGCTCCTCTGCGTCCCCGACGGCCAGATCGCCGCGGCGGCCGCCGCCGTCGCGCCCGGCCCGCTCGTCGGCCACTGCTCGGGCGCGACCGGCCTGGAGCCGCTCGCCGGCCACGAGGCGTTCGCCCTGCACCCGCTGATGACCGTGCCCGCCGGCGCCTCGCCCGCGGTGCTCGCCGGCGCGGGCGCAGCCGTCGACGGCTCCACCCCGCGCGCGATCGAGGTCGCGACGGCGCTGGCCGTGCGGCTCGGGATGAACCCGATGCGCGTGGCGCCCGAGGACCGCGCCGCCTACCACGCCGCCGCGTCGATCGCCTCCAACTTCCTGGTCACGCTGGAGGGCGCCGCGGAGCGCCTGGCGGCCACCACCGGCGTTTCCCGCGAGCAACTGGCGCCGCTGGTCCGCGCCGCGGTCGAGGACTGGGCGGCGCTGGGCGCCGAGCGGGCGCTGACCGGCCCGATCGCGCGCGGCGACGAGGCGACGGTCGCCCGCCAGCGCCAGGCGGTGCTGGAGCGCGTGCCCGAGCTGGTGCCGCTCTTCGACGCGCTGGCCGACGCGACCCGGGCGCTCGCCGCCCAGGGGGCGCGCGCGTGATCACGCTCCGGACCAAGGCCGAGGTGCGCGCCTGGGTCGCGGCGGCCCACGCCGCCGGCCGCACGGTCGGGCTGGTGCCGACGATGGGCGCCTTCCACGCCGGCCACCACGCGCTGATGGCCGCCGCGCGCGAGGCGTGCGACGACGTGATCGTGTCGCTGTTCGTCAACCCGGCGCAGTTCGACGAGGCGACCGACCTCGCGGACTACCCGCGCGACGAGGCCCGCGACGCCGCCGAGGCCGCGGAGCTGGGCGTCGACGTGCTGTTCGCCCCCTCGCCCGAGGAGGTCTACCCCGAGGGGTTCGCCACCTCCGTGCGCGTCGAGGGCCTCGGGGACGTCCTGGAGGGCGCCGAGCGCGGGCCAGGGCACTTCGCGGGCGTGTGCACCGTCGTGGCGAAGCTGCTCAACACCGTCGGCCCCGACATCGCCTACTTCGGGCAGAAGGACGCCCAGCAGGTCGCGGTCCTGCGGCGGATGGTGGCCGACCTCGACATCCCGGCCGAGCTGCGGGTCGTCCCGACGGTCCGCGAGCCCGACGGCCTCGCGCTGTCCAGCCGCAACGTCCACCTCGACGCCGGCGAGCGCGAGCGCGCCGTCGCGCTCTCGGAGGGCCTGCGGGCCGCCGAGGCGGCGCTGCCCGACGGCATCGAGGCCGCGCGCGCCGCGGCACTGGCCGCGATGGCCCTGCGCGACGTCGAGCCCGAGTACCTCGCGCTCGTCGACCCCGACTCGTTCCAACCTCTCGACCGCGTCGACGGTCGCGTGCTCGTGGTGGTTGCCGCCCGAGTGGGTACCACACGACTGATCGACAATTCGCTCACGGAGATCCCGGTGGCGACCCCCTTCGCGGGGGCGTCAACCACGACCAAGGAGTCCTGATCGCATGTCCTCCGCTCCCCGGCATGACGACAACCGGCCCTCGCGGCCCCCGATCACGCTGATGAAGCTCGCCGAGAAGCGGGCGCTCGGCGAGCCGATCGTGATGGTCACCGCCTACGACCACCCGAGCGCGGTCGCCGTCGAGGCGGCCGGCGTGGACATGGTCCTGGTCGGCGACTCCGCCGCCAACAACGTCCTCGGCTACTCGGACACGGTCCCGGTGACCGTCGAGGAGCTGCTGATGCTCTCCGCGGCCGTCCGCCGCGGCCTGAAGACGCCGCTGCTGGTCGGCGACCTCCCGTTCGGCTCCTACGAGTCCTCCGACGCCCAGGCGATCGCCACCGCGCACCGGTTCGTCAAGGAGGCGGGCTGCGACGCCGTCAAGCTCGAGGGCGGCGGCGCGTCGGCCGAGCGGGCGCGCGCCATCGTGCGCGCCGGTGTCCCGGTGATGGGACACGTCGGCCTCACCCCGCAGACGGCGACCGCGCTGGGCGGCTACCGCGCCCAGGGCCGCACCGCGGAGCGGGCGCGGGCGGTGCTCGAGGACGCGCTGGCGCTCCAGGAGGCGGGCTGCTTCGCGATCGTCTTCGAGGCGATCCCCTCCGACGTGACCGACGTGATCATGCACTACATGGAGGTGCCGATCATCGGCATCGGCGCCGGCCCGAGCACCGACGGCCAGGTGCTGGTGCTGCACGACCTGCTGGCGATCCACTCCGGCTTCAAGCCGAAGTTCGTCAAGGAGTACGCGGCGATCGGCGAGGAGATGGTCCGCGGCGTGCGCGCGTACGCCGAGGACGTCCGCAGCCGTGCGTTCCCCGGGCCGGAGCACTCCTACGGCATCGCGCCGGAGGAGCTGGACCGGCTCAGGTCCGCCGTCAGCGGGAAGCCGCGCAGCATCGCCTGACGCTCCCGAAACAGCACCGCCGTACACTGGCCGGGATGCCTCGCCTATCTCAGTTGTTCGCGCCCCGTGAGCGCGAGTTCTTCGACCTGTTCGAGGAGGCCGGAGCCAACATCGTCCGCGCGGCCGAACTGCTGGAGCGCATGCTCGACCAGTGGCCCGACCACGGCGAGCTCGGCCGTGACGTCCTCGTGTGCGAGCAGGAGGGCGACCGGATCACGCACGACATCATCCAGCGCCTCAACTCGACGTTCGTCACCCCGATCGACCGCGAGGACATCTACGCGCTCGCGTCGGGGATGGACGACATCGTCGACTTCATCGAGGAGGTCGCCGACTTCCTCGCGCTGTACCGGATCGAGGCGCCGATGGAGCAGTCGCAGGAGCTCGCGCGGATCCTGCACCAGGCGGCCCGCCAGATCGCCGCGGCGATGCCGCGCCTGCGCCACTTCGACGACATCCACCACTTCACGGTCGAGATCAACCGGCTGGAGAACGACGGCGACCGGGTCGTCCGCCAGGCGCTGGCCTCGCTGTTCGAGCGCGGGATCGACCCGATGCTCGTGATCCGCTGGAAGGACATCTTCGAGCGTCTCGAGGACGCGATCGACGCGTGCGAGACGACGGCCAACATCCTCGAAGGCATCGTCATCAAGAACGCCTGATCCGGGCAGCCTGGCTCTATGGACAACGACGTCGTCCTGTGGATCGTCGTCGCGACTGCGCTCGCGTTCGACTTCACGAACGGATTCCATGACACCGCCAACGCGGTCGCGACCTCGATCTCGACGCGCGCGATGGCGCCGCGCGTGGCGGTCACGCTCGCCGCGATCCTCAACTTCGTCGGCGCGTTCCTCTCGCTCGCCGTCGCCGCCACGATCGCCAAGGGCATCGTCGACGCCAACGTGATCACGCTCGCGATCGTGTTCTCGGGCCTGATCGGCGCGATCACCTGGAACCTGATGACCTGGTACGTCGGGCTCCCGTCCTCGTCCTCGCACGCGCTGATCGGCGGCGTGGTCGGGGCCGCGTTCGCGGCCGACGGGCCGGACGCCGTGCTGGGCGAAGGGCTCGTCGAGAAGGTCATCATCCCGGCCCTGATCTCGCCCGTGCTGGCGTTCGTCGTCGCGGGGATCTCGATCCTGCTGATCTACCGGATCGTCGGCCGCCAGCGGCCCAGCACCGTGTCGCGCGGGTTCCGCCTCGGGCAGATCGTCAGCGGCAGCCTGTTCTCGCTCTCGCACGGCACGAACGACGCCCAGAAGACGATGGGCATCATCTTCCTGGCGCTCGTCGCCAACGGGAACCTCGGCTCCGACGCCGACATCCCGACGTGGGTGATCGTCTCCTCCGCGACGGCGATCGCGGCCGGGACCTACGTCGGCGGCTGGCGGATCATCAAGACGATGGGCAGCCGGATCATCAAGATGGACCCGGCGCAGGGCTTCGCGGCCCAGGGCGCCGGCGCGGCGGTGATCCTCACCGCCTCGCACGCCGGCTTCCCGCTCTCGACGACGCAGGTCATCTCGGGCGGCATCATGGGCGCCGGCGCCGCCAAGCGGCTGTCGGCCGTGCGCTGGGGCGTCGCCGGCAACATCGTCGTCGCGTGGGTGCTGACGCTGCCCGCGTCGGCGCTCGTGGGCGCGTTCACGTATCTCGTGGTCCACCTGTTCGGCGACGGCGCCGCGGGCCCCGTCGTGGTCAGCGCGCGTGCTGCTGGTCGCGCTCGGTCGTCGCGCTGGTGCGCCGGGTCAGCTCGGGCGAGACCCTGACGGCGGAGGCGTAGGCGATGCTCGCGACGATCGAGGCAGGGCTGCTGCTCGAGGTCGTGTGGGCCTCGCTGCTCTCCGGCGTCGTGGTGAGCATCCTGTTCTCGCTCGTCGTGCTGTTCAGCGGGCGCTCGGCGGAGGCTCGCCGGGCGGGAGCGGCGAACGCCGCGATGGCCTACGCGGCGATCGCGGTGATCTCGATGGCCGCGTTCGCCGCGATCGTCGGGTACGGCGTCCACATCATGCTCTCGAAGACGTAGATCTAGCCCGCGGCGCCGGCGGTCTCGACCGCGTCGGGCGGCTCCGGGTAGGTGATCGTCTTGAGCACCTTGGCGGGCGCGCCCGCGGCGATCGAGTAGGGCGGCAGGTCGGTGGTGACGACGGAGTTGGCGCCGATCACGCACCGCTCGCCGATCGTCACGCCGCTGGTGACGACGACGTTGGCGCCGCACCACACGTTGTCGCCCGATCCGGGTCGGGCCCTTGCTGGTGAAGCCCTGCCACGGGACGGGCTGCTCCGGGTCGTCGAAGCGGTGGTTGCCGTCGGTGACGAAGCAGCCGTTGGCGAACATGCAGTGCTCGCCGATCTCGACGAGGTCGACGGCCGCGACCTGCACGCCGAGGTTGAGGAACGTGCCGCCGCCGATGCGGATCCGCGCCCCGTCGCCGCCGGTCAGCCACACGCCCGGCTCGAGCAGCACGTGCTCGCCGAGCTCCAGCCGGCCGTCCATGAGCATCTCCAGCACGTTCCCGTGCACGGGCCAGCGGCAGAAGGAACGGCGGCGGGCGAACTCGAAATGGATGCGCGCACGGTTCCACGGGAGGGTGCTGCGCTCGTACCAGCGCCACTTCTGCGCCCACAGCTTCAGGTCCCCGCGATCCATAACGGCCCGCAGTATGTCTTGCAGGGCTTCGTAACTGCGCTCGCCCCCGACTGCCGGCCTCCCGGGCTGGGCTATGACTGGCCTCGTCCGTCAGAACCACGGAGGTCAACGACGTGCGCCCGACGCGCCTAAGAACAGTCATTGCAACATCGCTTGCGGCAGGCATCGCCGCCACCGTCCTCGCCGCACCGGCGGGTGCCGCCTCGCCACACGTCGTTCAGCCCGGCGAGACGCTGTGGAGCATCGCCGCGGCCAACAACCTGACCACCCGCACCGTCGCCGCCTACAACGGCCTGTCCGAGGACAGCCAGGTGGTGCTGGGCTCCACGGTGCAGATCCCGACCACGGTCGAGGGCTACGCCTCGCTCCAGCAGGCCGGGCTCGTGCCCGCCGACCCGGCGCAGGCCGCTGCGCCGTCCGGCGGCGCCCCTGCGACGAGCCAGGCCACCGCGGCGACCGCCGCCCCCGCTCCCTCGTCGGCGGGCCGGCGCCGCAGGGCCACTACAAGGTCCGCTCGGGCGACACGCTCGGCGGCCTGGCGCGCAGCTCCGGCGTCTCGCTCGACGCGATGGCCGCCATGAACGGCCTCGACCCGTCGGGCGTGCTGGCCGTCGGCACCGTGCTCAAGCTGCCCATCGGGCGCGCCCGCGCCGCCGCAGGCGTCCACGCCCGAGCCGACGCAGACCGTGATCCCGCAGGCAGACCCGGCGCCCGACGCAGACGCGGCTCGGCGCGGGCGACATCCAGTCGGTGGCCTCGCAGTACGGGGTCTCCCCCTCGCTCGCCGCCGCGATCGCGTGGCAGGAGAGCGGGTTCAACAACGGCATGGTCTCCTCGGCCAACGCCCGCGGCGTGATGCAGGTGATGCCCGGCACGTGGTCCTACGTGCAGGACAACCTCGCCCCGCGCGCGCTCGACCCCAACTCGGCGACGGACAACGTCCACGCCGGGGTGCTGTACCTCAAGCGGCTGCTCAACGAGACGGGCGGTGACGAGTCGGCGGCGATCGCCGGCTACTACCAGGGCCTCAGCTCGGTCCAGTCGCGCGGCATGTACGACGACACGCGCCAGTACGTGGACAACGTGCAGGCGCTCCGCGGCCGCTTCGGCGGCTGAGCACCCGCGAAGGGCGGGCGTAGCTACGCGGCGGCCGGGACCTTGGCGGCGCGCTTGGCGCGCCGCCGGGGCTTGGCCTTCGGCTCCACGATCCCGCGCAGGAACGCGCCGGTGTGGGACTCCTCGACCGCGGCGACCTCCTCGGGCGTGCCGGCGGCCATCAGCCGGCCGCCCTCCTCGCCGCCCTCGGGGCCCATGTCCACGATCTGGTCGGCGGTCTTGATGACGTCCAGGTTGTGCTCGATCACCACGACCGAGTTGCCGGCCTCGACCAGGCGATCGAGCACCTCCAGCAGCCGCTGGATGTCGGCGAAGTGCAGGCCGGTCGTCGGCTCGTCGAGGATGTAGAGCGTCCGCCCCGTGGCCACCTTCGCGAGCTCGGCCGCGAGCTTGACCCGCTGCGCCTCGCCGCCTGAGAGCGTCGTGGCCGGCTGGCCGAGGCGCATGTAGTCCAGCCCGACGTCGTGCAGCGTCTGCAGGCGCCGGTGGATCTTCGGGATGTGGGCGAAGAACTCGACCGCCTCCTCGATCGGCATCTCGAGGACGTCGGCGATCGTCTTGCCCTTGAAGCGGATGTCCAGCGTCTCCTTGTTGTACCGCTTGCCGTGGCACTGCTCGCACGGCACGTAGACGTCGGGCAGGAAGTGCATCTCGATCTTGATCTGCCCGTCGCCGCGGCAGACCTCGCAGCGCCCGCCCTTGACGTTGAACGAGAAGCGGCCGGGCTTGTAGCCGCGCGCCCGCGCCTCCTGCGTCTTGGAGAACAGGTCGCGGATCTGGTCGAACAGCCCGATGTAGGTGGCCGGGTTGGACCGCGGCGTGCGGCCGATCGGCGACTGGTCGACCGAGATGATCTTGTCCAGGTGCTCGAGCCCGCGCACGCGCTTGTGCGTGCCGGGGCGCATCCGCGCGCGGTTGAGCTTGTTGGCGACGGCCTTGTACAGGATCTCGTTGACCAGCGTGGACTTGCCGGAGCCCGACACGCCGGTCACCGCCGTGAAGACGCCGAGCGGGATCTCCACGTCCACGCTCTTGAGGTTGTGCTGGGAGGCGCCCTCGATCTTCACGTAGCCGCTGGGCTTGCGCCGCTTGGCCGGGATCTCGATCCGCCGGGTGCCGCTCAGGAACTGGCCGGTCAGCGAGTCCGGGACCGCCTCGACCTCCGCGGCCGTGCCGGCCGCCACGACGTGGCCGCCGTGCTCGCCGGCGCCCGGGCCCATGTCGACCAGGTGGTCGGCCGCGCGCATCGTGCCCTCGTCGTGCTCGACCACCAGCACGGTGTTGCCGAGGTCGCGCAGCCGCTCCAGCGTCGCGATCAGCCGCTCGTTGTCGCGCTGGTGCAGGCCGATCGACGGCTCGTCGAGGATGTAGAGCACGCCGACCAGCGACGACCCGATCTGGGTCGCGAGCCGGATCCGCTGCGCCTCGCCGCCCGACAGCGTCGCCGCCGCCCGGTCCATCGACAGGTAGCCGACGCCCACGTTGTCCAGGAACCGCAGCCGCTCGTCGATCTCCCGCAGGATCAGCCGCGAGATCGCCTGGTCCTGGTTGGACAGCTCCAGCGTCTCCAGCCACTCGAGCGAGCGCTTGGCGCTCAGGTGCGTGAACTCGTGGATCGCGAGCTCGCCGACCTTGACCGCCCGCGACTCCGGCCGCAGCCGCGCGCCCTTGCACTCCGGGCACGGCCGCACCGACATGTACTCCTCGATCTTCTCGCGCGACCAGTCGGAGTCGGTCTCCTTGTAGCGGCGCTCCAGGTTGGGGACGATCCCCTCGAAGCTCGTCATGTACGAGCGCTTGCGCCCCATCCGGTTGCGGTAGGAGACGTAGATCCGGTCCCCGTTGGTGCCGTACAGGAACAGGTCCTGCATCTCCTCCGGCAGGTCGAACCACGGGACGTCCAGGTCGATCTCGTAGCGCTCGGCGATCGCCTGCGTGATCTGGTCGTAGTAGTTCGAGGCGCCCGAGGCCCACGGCAGGATCGCGCCCTCGTTGAGCGACAGCGACGGGTCCGGCACGACCAGCTCGGGGTCGATCTCCATCTGCGAGCCGAGCCCCGTGCAGCGCGGGCAGGCGCCGTGCGGCGAGTTGAACGAGAACGAGCGCGGCTCCAGCTCCGGCATCGAGATGCCGCAGTGCAGGCAGGCGAAGCGCTCGGAGTACGAGGTGATCACGGGCTTCGAGTCGTCGCGCGGGACGGTCTCGATGTCGATGATCCCCTCGGCCAGCGCGACCGCCGTCTCCACCGAGTCGGCGAGGCGCTTGCGCAGGTCCGGCTTCATCGACAGGCGGTCCACCACGACCGAGATGTCGTGCTTGTACTTCTTGTCGAGGACGATCTCCTCCTCGAGCAGCCGCAGCTCGCCGTCCACCTTCACGCGCGTGAAGCCCTCGGCCCGCAGCTCCTCGAGCTGCTTGCCGTACTCGCCCTTGCGGCCGCGGACGATCGGCGCGAGGACCATGAACCGGGTGCCCTCCTCCATCGCCAGGATCTGGTCGATGATCTGCTCGGCCGACTGGGCCTCGATCGGGCGGCCGCAGTTGAAGCAGTACGGCTTGCCGATGCGCGCCCACAGCAGGCGCAGGTAGTCGTAGATCTCGGTGACCGTGCCGACCGTGGACCGCGGGTTGCGCGACGTCGTCTTCTGGTCGATCGAGATGGCCGGCGACAGCCCCTCGATCGAGTCCACGTCCGGCTTGTCCATCTGCCCGAGGAACTGGCGGGCGTACGCGCTCAGCGACTCCACGTACCGCCGCTGGCCCTCCGCGTAGATCGTGTCGAAGGCGAGCGAGGACTTGCCCGAGCCCGACAGGCCCGTGATGACGGTCAGCGCGTCGCGCGGCAGCTCGACGGTGACGTCCTTGAGGTTGTGCTCGCGGGCGCCCGCGACGACGATGGAGTTCTGGCGCGACATAAGTCTGCCTCTGATTCTACGGCGGCGGCAGACGGAAGAAGCGAACGCGTGTTCGCTTGGGGTGGGTGCGGATCCCGGTCTATGCGGGTGCGAGCAGCCCGGCGTCCTCGAGCTTGGCGCGGAGGTACGCCAGGAACGGGTCCACGCGGAGGTCCTCGCCGGTCGCGCGCCGCAGCAGCTCGCGCGGGTAGAGCTTGCGCCCGTGGCGGTGGACGTTGTCGCGCAGCCACTCGCGCAGGGGCGCGAAGTCGCCGGCCCCGATCCGCTCCCAGACGTCGTCGACGTCGGCCTCCAGGCGCTCCCAGAGCTGGGCGGCCATCAGGTTCCCGATCGTGTACGTCGGGAAGTAGCCGATCAGCCCGGCGCCCCAGTGCGTGTCCTGGAGCACGCCCTCGGCGTCGCTGGCGACCGGCAGCCCGAGCAGCCGCTCCGTGCGCCTCGTTCCAGGCGGCGGGCAGGTCGTCGACCGCGAGCGTGCCCTCCATCAGCGCCGAGCTCGAGCTCGAAGCGCAGGATGATGTGGAGGTTGTAGGTCGTCTCGTCCGCCTCGATGCGGATCAGCGACGGCTGGACGCTGTTGACGGCGCGGTAGAGCCCGTCGGCGTCGATGCCGTCGAAGCGCGCCCGGGAACTGCTCGCGCAGGAGCGGGAGCAGGAAGCGCGCAGAACGGGCGCGAGCGGCCGACGATGTTCTCCCACAGCCGGCTCTGGGACTCGTGCACGCCGAGCGAGACCGGCTCGGCGAGCGAGGTGCGCGCCAGGCGCGGGTCGACGGAGGCCTCGTAGAGCCCGTGTCCGAACTCGTGCAGCACCGAGTACAGCGACACGCCGAGGTCGCTCTCGTCGTACTTCGTGGTCAGCCGCACGTCGGTCGGCGCCAGGCTCTGGGCGAACGGGTGGATCGACGGGTCCAGCCGCCAGTGGTCGGGGTCCCAGCCGACCGCGTCGAGGAGCGCGAGCATCGCCGCGCGCTGCTCGGCGACCGGGTAGGTGCCGTTGAACACGCCGTCGTTGCGCGGCTGCTCGGGGTCGCCGGTGGCGGCCACGAGCGGGACGAGCCCGTCGCGCAGCTCGGCGAACAGCGGGCGCAGCTCGGCGGTCGTCAGGCCGGGCTCGAAGTCGTCGAGCAGCGCGTCGTAGGGGTGCTCGAAGCCCTCGAAGCAGCGCGACGTACTCGTGGCGCAGCTCGATGTGGCGCTCCAGCGCGTCGCGGAAGCGGGAGAAGTCGCTCGCCGCCAGCGCCTCCTGCCAGGCCTGCAGCCCGACCGCCTTCGCGCGCGTGATCTCGGCGGCGAGGTCGGCGGGCACCCGGACCGACTTCTCGAAGTCGCGCCGCGCCCAGTGGATCAGGCGGGCGTCGTCGGACTCCGGGTCCAGCCCGGCCGCCCACGGCTCCAGGGTGTCGAGCAGGCGGCCGAGCGCGGGGTCGGTGGCGCGCGCGTGGTGGGTGCGCTCCAGCGTGTCGGCCATGTCCGCGCGCGCGGCGGCGCCGCCGGGCGGCATCATCGTGTTCTGGTCCCAGAACATCAGCGAGCCGAGCGACTCGAGGTCGGTCAGCTCGCCCATGCGCGTGCGCAGCTCGGTCAGCTCGGCGGGCGTCGCTCATCCGCCCGCCTTCGCGTAGACGTCGTCGAGCAGCGCGTCCACGTCGGCGAGCGAGAAGTGCTCGTCGAGGTAGGCGGCGGTCTCCTCGCGCGGGGTGCCGCCGAGCGCCATGTTGAGGGCGATGATGCGGGCACCGGCCTCGTCGCCGGCGGAGGTCGCGGCGGCGGGCTCCGGTTCGGGCTCGGGCTCCGGTTCGGCTCGGGCTCCGGCTCCGGCGCGGCGCGGCGGCCGCGAAGTCCTCGGGCTCGGGCTCCGGCTCGGCGTCGACCGGGCCGACCTCGCCGACCTGCTCCTGCAGCGCAGCGAGCCCGTCGGCGAGGCGCTCGCCGCTGGCCCTGAGCCCGTCGAGCAGCTTGCCGAGCTCGCCCTGAGCTCGTCGAGGCGGCGCAGCATGCCGTCGGCCGCCTCCCCCACGCGCTCGACGTGGGCGCTGGCCTCGCGGCCGGCGTCGTCGCGCAGCTCGGTGGCGCTGCGCTCGGCGGCCTCGAGGATCAGCGCGCACCTGCTCCGACGTCCCGGCCGACAGCGAGCGACCGCTTCGGCGCGACCGCCTGGTCGCGCACGCGGTCCATCTCGTCGGCGACGCGGCGCAGGTGCGCGTCGACGGCCGCCGGGTCGTAGCCGCGGCGGCCGACCGGGAAGTCGCCGCGCTGGATGTCGTCTCGCTCCACGGGCGCTTACGGTAGCCGGAGCCACCGGTCGGCGCGTCGCGGACCGCCAGACCGTCGCGCACCAGGCCCGCCTCGGCGCGCTCGCGCCGCGCGGGCTCGAGCTCCGGCGCCGGCTCGCCGGAGACCAGCGCGGCGACGATCCGCCCGCGCGCCCAGCGGTCCGTGTCCTCGAAGCGCTCCCGCGGACGCGGCCGCGGCGCGGCGTGGCCGCCGCGGCATCCCCGGGCGACAGGGCAGGCCCCGCAGTCGGGCCGCCGGGGGCGGCAGATCGTCGCGCCGAGCTCCATCATCGCCTGGTTGAACGCCGCCGCCCGGCCCGGCGGGAGCAGCGCGCCGGCGCGCTCGGCCAGCTCGCGCGGTGCGCGGTCGATCCCGTCGTGGCGGGCGAGCACGCGCCGGACGTTGGTGTCGACCGCCGCCACCTGGCGGTCCCAGGCGAACGAGCCGACCGCGGCCGCCGTGTACGGCGCCGACGCCTGGCAGCTCGGTCAGGTCCTCCGGCCAGCCGTGCTCCGCGACGTGGCGCGCGGCGCGCTGGAGCGCCAGAGCGCGCCGGTTGTAGCCGAGGCCGCTCCAGGCGGCGAGCACGTCGGCGGTCGGCGCGCGCCGCGAGCGCCTCCGCGTCGGGGAAGCGGCGCAGGAACGCCTCGTAGTACGGGACCACGCGCGCCGCCTGCGTCTGCTGGAGCATCACCTCGCTGACGAGCAGCGCGTACGGGTCGCGCGTGGCGCGCCACGGCAGCGGCCGCTTGACGCGCTCGTACCAGTCCAGCAGCGCGGCGGTGTTCAATCGGACTCCGTGGGCCGCCGCAGCTCGGCCTTGGCCACGAAGTGCACGGCCGCGGCGTCGCGGTCGGTGAACGAGAGGATGTGGACCCAGGCGAGGATCGGGTCGCCGGGCGACGTTCACGAGCCCGCGCAGCTCCAGCGGCGCGTCCTTGGAGGCCTGCTGGCGGTAGGCGTCCCACGACGCCTCCTCGGCCTGCCAGTGCAGGCTGTGCTCCCCGAGCGGCCGCGGCGCCACCCCGAGCGTCTCCTGCTGCGGCGTGAGGTCGAAGCGGAACAGCCGGGCGCGATCAGCATCGTCGGCGCGGCAGTTGATCTCGACCAGCCGCGTGGCGGAGATCAGCAGCCCGCCGTTGGGCAGCCGGCTGGCGAGCTGGCCGATCGCGGCGCCCGCGTCGGCCGCGGCGTCCGGGTCCAGGAGGTCAGCCATCCTCGCGCCCCAGCCGCATCGCGATCCACGTGTCGGCCGCCATCCCCTGCTGCGGGAACAGGCCGACCGCCGCGTACATGGCCTGGACCGGCTCCATCTCGCCCTCGACGATCCCGGACACGATCACGTACCGGACCTGCGGGGTGACCGCCGCCGCCACGCGCTCGTGCACCGGCGGCGGCGCGTTGGCCATCAGCAGCTCGCGGATCGGCAGCTCGGCGGTCGCGATGTCGGCGACCGCGAACTCCGCCTCGACGCCGTTGCGCGCGCGCGTTCTCGACCGCGACCTCGACGGCCGGGCCCTCTCGCTCGAGCCCGGACACGGGCGTCCACCCCAGCTTCGCGGCCGCGATGGCCAGCGTGCCGACGCCGCAGCCGAAGTCGGTCGCGCCGCCGCCCGGCTCGATGTCGAGCAGCAGGCCGAGGCACATCTGCGTGGTCGGGTGCGACCCGGAGCCGAACCCGCTCCCGCCGCGCTCGACGACCACCTCGAGCATCCCCTCCGGCGCGCGGCGGGTCCCACGGCGAGCGCACGACGAGCCGGTCGGAGATCAGCACCGCGCCGCCGCCGAAGCGGGCGCGCCGCTCGCGCCAGTCGGCGGGAACCTGCTCGCGCGCGAGGGCCTCCAGCGGCACCGGGCTCGCGGCGATCAGCGCGTCGTCGCCGGGCAGCACCGCGGCGACCGACGAGATCTCGACCGTGTCGTCGTCGATCGGCCGCTCCACGATCCCGGACGGGCAGCAGCGGGAGGATCCCGTCGAGCACGTCCTCACGGGTGTCGGCGGGGATGCGGAACGCGATGCGCTGCATCGGCGAACGCTATCCGGTCGGCGCCGCGGGCGTCGCGCGTGGCCGTACGCGCGAACGGCGGCTGGGTGGAGTCGTGAGGGAGCCGGCGGCGCCGCGAGTCGATCCCGATCAGCGTCGCTCACGGGCGGAAACGGAGCTCGCTCGGCGCGGCCCAACGAGCTCCGGGAAACCGCCGCGGAAGGGCGGAACCCGGAGGCGACCGAACCTCCCCCCCCCCACGTGCCCCGCCTTTCAAGACGCACCGCACCATAGCGCGCCCACCAGCGCCTGCCACGGCGAGCCCTAGGCCGAGGCCGGCGCGTCCAGCTCGCGGCGCAGCTCGCGGATCTCGTCGCGCAGCTTGGCCGCGTACTCGAACCGCAGCTCCTCGGCCGCGGCGAGCATCTCCTCCTCGAGCTGCACGATCGTGGTCTCGATCTCGTCCGGCTTCATGTCGACGCGCTTCTCGCGCCGCCGCCGGCCCTTGCTGGGCACCTTGGAGTCCGACATCAGGAACTCCGAGATGTCGGAGATGCCCTTGACGATCGTCTCCGGCGTGATGCCGTGCTCCTCGTTGTACGCCCGCTGGATCTCCCGCCGGCGGTCGGTCTCCGCGATCGCCGTGCGCATCGCGTCGGTCTCCTTGTCGGCGTACATGACGACCTTGCCCTCGATGTTCCGGGCGGCGCGGCCGATCGTCTGGATCAGCGAGGTGGCGCCGCGGAGGAAGCCCTCCTTGTCGGCGTCCAGGATGCCGATCAGCGAGACCTCCGGGAGGTCGAGCCCCTCGCGCAGGAGGTTGACCCCGACCAGCACGTCGTACTCGCCCAGCCGCAGCTCGCGGATGATCTGGATCCGCTCCAGCGTGTCGATCTCCGAGTGCAGGTAGCGGACCTTGAAGCCCATCTCGAGCAGGTAGTCCGTCAGGTCCTCGCTCATCTTCTTGGTGAGCGTGGTGACCAGCGTCGCGCTCGTTGCGGTCCACCCGCTGGCGGATCTCCTTCATCAGGTCGTCGATCTGGTTGCGCGTCTCGCGGACCTCGACCTCGGGGTCCACGATGCCCGTCGGGCGGACGATCTGCTCGACCACCTTGGCCGAGTGGTCGCGCTCGTACTGGCCCGGCGTGGCCGACACGAAGACCATCTGCGGGGTGATCGAGAGGAACTCCTGGAAGGTCTGCGGGCGGTTGTCCATCGCGCTCGGCAGCCGGAACCCGAAGTCCACCAGCGTCGACTTGCGCGAGCGGTCGCCCTCGTACATGCCGCCGATCTGCGGCACGGTCTGGTGGGACTCGTCGATGAAGCACACGAAGTCCTTGGGGAAGTAGTCGATCAGGCAGTACGGGCGCGCGCCGGGCGGGCGGCCGTCGAGGATCCGCGAGTAGTTCTCGATCCCGGAGCAGAACCCGACCTCGCGCAGCATCTCCATGTCGTACTGCGTGCGCTGGCGCAGGCGGTGGGACTCGAGCAGCTTGCCCTCGGCCTCCAGCTCCTGCGTGCGCGCGTTGAGCTCGCGGCCGATCTCGGCCACCGCGCGCTCCATCGTGCCTTCCTTGACGTTGTAGTGCGTGGCCGGCCAGATCGCGACGTGCTCCAGGTCGTCCACGATCAGCTCGCCGGTCAGCGGGTCGAAGTGCTGCAGGCGCTCCACCTCGTCGCCGAACATGAGCGCGCGGAACGCGGTCTCGGCGTAGGCGGGGAAGACCTCCAGCGTGTCGCCGCGGACGCGGAACGTGCCGCGGCCGAGCGCCGTGTCGTTGCGGTTGTACTGGAGGTAGACGAGCTTGCGCAGCAGCTCGTCGCGGTCCACGTCGCCGCCCTTGAGCAGGATCTGGCAGTTGTCGTTGTAGGTCTCCGGCGAGCCGAGGCCGAAGATCGCGCTCACCGAGGCGACGATCACGACGTCGCGCCGCGCGAACAGCGCCGCGGTGGCGGCGTGGCGCAGGCGGTCGATCTCCTGGTTGATCGCCGAGTCCTTCTCGATGTAGAGGTCCTTGCTCGGGACGTAGGCCTCGGGCTGGTAGTAGTCGTAGTAGGAGACGAAGTACTCGACGGCGTTGGACGGGAAGTACGTCCGGAACTCGTTGCAGAGCTGCGCCGCCAGCGTCTTGTTGTGGGCGAGGATCAGCGCGGGCCGCTGCAGCCGCTCGATCGTCGCCGCCATCGTCATCGTCTTGCCGGTGCCGGTGGCCCCCAGCAGGGTCACCCCGCGGTCGCCCCGCGTGACCGCCTCGGCGATGCCGTCGATCGCCTGAGGCTGATCAGCGGTCGGCGAGTAGACGGAGTCGAGCTTGAACGGAGGCATGGCCGACGAACATTATGGAACGTCCCGGACGGTCACCCGGCGCTCCCACGCGGCTCTCATTCCCCGGCGATACGGCGTCTACACGCCGACGGTGCGGGTAGGGCCCCTCCGCAACGCGACAGGTGGGGGAACCAATGCAGCGCATCGTGGTGGCGGCGAAGGCCGGCGTGGACGAGCCATGGGTGGCGGACGCCGCCGCGGACCTCGCGTCGCAGACCGGCGCGGCGGTGTCCGTCGTGAGCGTCGACGGGCTCGAGATGGAGGGCCTGTCCCCCATGCCGCGCTCCGAGTTCAGCGCGCTCGCCCAGCGCAGCGTGGACGGCATGGTCGAGCGCCTGCGCGCCGGCGGCGTCGAGGACGTCACCGGCGAGGTGCGCCCCGGCAAGGTCGTGCGCCGGGATCCTCCTGTTCGCCGAGGAGCACGACGCCGATCTGATCCTGGTCGGCGCGAGCCGGCGCGGCGCCGTCGCGCGCCGCGTGCTGGGCGACGTCCCGCTGGAGCTGGTGAGCCGCTCCCGCCGCCCGGTCCTGGTCATCTCCAACCCGAGCGAGGACTAGACGATGGCGATATTCGCGACGAAGCCGGTCGACCAGCTGGTCGCCGACACGAAGGACGAGGCGAACCAGCTCAAGCGGGCGGTCGGGCCTGCTGGACCTGACCGCGCTCGGGCATCGGCGCGATCATCGGCACCGGCATCTTCGTGATCCTCGGCGAGGCGATCGGCGACGCCGGGCCCGCGATCACGCTCTCGTTCATCCTCGCCGGCATCACGTGCGCGTTCTCCGCGCTCTCCTACGCCGAGCTCGCGTCGAGCATCCCGGTGTCCGGCTCGCGCCTACACGTACGCGTACGCGACGATGGGCGAGCTGGTGGCGTGGATCATCGGCTGGGACCTGATCATCGAGTACGGGCTCTCGGTGGCGGCGGTCGCGGTCGGCTGGGGGCAGTACTTCAACGAGCTGCTCGACTCGCTGTTCGGCCTCTCGCTGCCGGAATCGCTGGCCAACCCGCCGGGCGAGTCGGGCGGCCAGTTCAACCTGCCCGCGGTGTTCCTCGTGCTGGCCATCACCGCGCTGCTGATCGTCGGCGTGCGCGAGAGCGCGCGGGCGAACGCCGTGATGGTGTTCGATCAAGCTCGCGATCGTCGCGTTCTTCATCGTGATGGCGTTCACGGGCTTCGACTCGGCGAACCTGTCCCCGTTCAACCCGGAGGGCGTCGACGGCGTGGTGACGGCCGCGTCGGTGATCTTCTTCGCCTACATCGGGTTCGACGCCATCTCCACCTCGGGCGAGGAGGTGGAGAACCCGGGTCGCAACCTGCCGATCGCGATCATCGCGTCGCTGGCCATCTGCACCACCCTCTACATCCTCGTCTCGATCACCGCGACGGCGGCGGTCCCGTTCGACAAGATCAACGGCGAGGAGGCGCCGCTGGCCTTCGTGATGCAGGAGCTCGGCTTCGACTGGGCGGGCAACATCATCTCCTTCGGCGCGCTCGTGGCCATCACCAGCGTGGTGCTGACGATCCTCTACGGCCAGACGCGGATCATGTTCGCGATGTGCCGCGACGGCCTGCTGCCGCGCGGCTTCGCGAAGATCTCCGAGAAGCGGCGCACGCCGGTGCGCATCACCGCGACGTTCGGGATCCTGATCGCGATCTTCGCCTCCTTCGTGCCGCTGGCGGAGATCGCGAAGCTGGTCAACATCGGCACGCTGTTCGCGTTCGTGATCACCAACATCGGCGTGATCGTGCTGCGGCGGACGCGCCCGGACCTGGAGCGCGGCTTCAGGGTCCCGTTCTCGCCGCTGTTCCCCGCGATCGGCGCCGTACTGGCCATCTACCTGATGACCTACCTGGAGCGGGACACGTGGATCCGGTTCGGGCTGTGGCTGCTGCTCGGGATCGTCATCTACTTCGCCTACGGCCGGCGGCACTCGATGCTGGGCCAGGGCAAGGTGATCAACCCCGAGGCGGAGGTCTGAGCGGCGCGGGGCCGCTCGAGCCCCGGACGAGCAACTGCGGCGCGGCGGCGTCGAACGGCGGCAGCGGCCGGTCCTCGATCGCCGCGAGCAGCGCCGCCGTCGCCGCCTCGCCGAACTGGGCGTAGTCGATCCGCACGCTGGTCAGCGGCGGGGCGGCGAACGCCGCCAGCGGCGAGTCGTCGAAGCCCGTGACCGAGAGGTCCTCCGGCACCGACAGTCCCTCGGCCCGCGCCGCGCCGAGCGCGGAGACGGCGAGCGCGTCGCTGGTGCACACGAGCGCCGTCGGGCGGCCGGCCAGCGCGGCGGCCGGGTCGCCGAACGCGACGGGCCCGGGCTCGAGGCCGGCGGCGGCCAGCGCGTCGCGCCACGCGCGCAGGCGCGTCTGGACGTGCTCGTAGCGCTCGTGCCCGCCGAGGAAGCCGATCCTGCGGTGCCCGAGCGCGATCACATGCTCGGTGGCCTCGGCCATGCCGAGGTCGTGGAGCGTCTCGATCCACGGGAACGGGCAGGCCGACACCGGCCGCCCCGCCACGACGGCGGGCAGCCCGGCCT
Source organism: uncultured Solirubrobacteraceae bacterium (assembly GCA_963723395.1). Classification (GTDB taxonomy): domain Bacteria; phylum Actinomycetota; class Thermoleophilia; order Solirubrobacterales; family Solirubrobacteraceae; genus DATFQI01. The sequence continues at coordinate 28,067 of CAVRQL010000026.1, forward strand.
CGGCGAGCAGGTCGAAGCGCGGGTCGTCGAGCTCGACGTCGCACAGCAGCAGCCCGTCGACGCGCCCGGACGCGGCGAGCTGCGCGTAGGCGTCGACGTCGGCCGGGCCGTCGCTGTCGAGCACCCGCAGCACCAGCGCGTGGTCGCTGCGCGCCAGCGAGCGCTCGATCCCCGCCAGGAAGCGCACGAAGAACGGATCGACCTCCAGCGACTCGACCGGCCGCGACGAGCAGCAGGCCGATGGCGCGGGCGCGCGACTCGCTCAGGGCCCGGGCGCGGGCGCTCGGGCTCCAGCCCAGCTCGGCGGCCGCGTCGAAGATCCGCTGCCGCGTGGCGTCCCCCACCCCGCGGCGGCCGTTCATCGCGAACGAGACGGCGGCGGACGAGACGCCGGCGCGTCGCGCCACGTCGTCGATCGTCGGTCTTCTGCGGTTTGCCTGGGGCATGGCCGGGGGTATCGTGCCAGACAGGAGCTTAAGCGCTTTAGCAGACAGGGGGAGGAGCAGCGTGAAGATCAGACGCGCCGTGCTGGCCGGGCTGGCCCTGGCCGCCACCACAGCGACCGCCGCGCAGGCGGCGACGCCGGAGAGGTCCGTGAGCGACCGCCTGCAGGATCGTCGCTACGCGACGTCCGCGGAGCGAGCCTACGCGGTCGGCTTCCAGGACGGCCGCTGGTACGCCAACGGCTGGCACATCACCGGGGAGATGGGCGGCATCTGGACGCCGCCGCTGAAGCTCGCCGACGGCGTCTGGTTCGGCGTCGAGGACCAGTGGGTCGGGCAGGCGACGAAGTTCACGAGCGGCTGGGGCTACACCCGCATGGACCTCCCGGACACGGGCGGCTTCGGTCTGAAGCGCACCGACTACGCGGCCGACGGCGGCCGCGCGGTCGTGTTCGGCCTCGACATCACCAACCCGGCCGGCTCCGCGCGCACCGCCCACGTGAAGGTGGACGCGCACTCGGAGCTGATGGGCGCCTACCCGTGGAGCGGGACGACGCCGAACGCGGGCGAGAACCTTCCCGACACCGCCGCCTACGAGGGCGGCCGGCTCATGTTCCGCGAGCAGTCCTCCGACCACGACTGGGCCGCGCTCGTCGGCTCCGACCGCGCCGCGGTCTCGGGTGAGACCGGCGACGGCCACCGCGGCGACCAGGGCGACACGGTCTGCGAGGCGAGCTCGCAGGCGATGCCCAGCGGCTGCGACGACGGCCCGTTCGGCAAGGGCACGGGCGGGCAGCTGCGCTACGACGTGCGCGTCCCGGCCAACAGCACGCGGACGCTGTGGGTCGCGGTGGCCGGCTCCGACAAGGGCCTGGACGCCGCCCGCGGCGAGCTCGACAAGGCGGTGGCCGCGCCCGCCCGCGCGCTCAAGCAGAAGATCGCGGGGCGCGAGCGCGCCGGCGCGTGGAGCACCCTCTCGCTGCCCGGCGACCGCAGGCTGCAGGAGGGCATCGACTGGGGCAAGCAGAACCTGATCGACTCCACCCAGGCCGCCGAGGACCTCCAGGTCCGCCACGTCAACCAGGGCAAGGACGACCCCGCGCCGGTCGGCACGGTGGATCGCGTCCGCTTCCGCGGCGCGGGCTGGCCGGACTACCCGTGGCTGTTCGCCACCGACGGCGAGTACACCGCGTTCGCCGGCGTCGCGCTCGGCCAGTTCGAGCCGACGATGGACCACATGCGCGCGCTGCGCGACATCTCCGAGATCGCCAACGAGCGCTCCGGCAAGGTCGTGCACGAGGTGGTCACCGACGGGTCGATCTACTACGGCTCCAACGCCGACCCGGGCAACACGGACGAGACGGTCAAGTTCCCGAGCATCGTGGCGCTGCTGTGGCGCTGGACGGGCGACAACCGGTTCCGCGACGACATGTACGACTTCTCCGTGCGCAACCTGCGCTACGCGGCGGCGAACCTCGACGCCGACGGCGACGGCTGGCTCGAGGGGCTCGGCAACGTCGAGCGCGAGGGCATGGGGCCCGAGAAGCTCGACAACAACGTCTACTACGTGCGCGGGCTCTACGACCTCGCCGACATGGCGCGGTCCAAGGGCGACCGGGCGACCGCCCGCTGGGCGACCCGCAAGGCCGACGACCTGTCGTCGCGCTTCGAGGACGAGTGGTGGATGAACGGCGAGAGCCTCCACGCGGACTCGCTGGGCGAGGACGACGAGAAGATCCAGCAGAAGCACTGGATCACCGGCACGCCGATGGACGCGGTGCTGAAGATCAAGGGCCGCACCGTGCCGGGCCTGGCCACCTACGGCCACGGCTCGCGCTCGCTGGCGCTCCATGAGGGGCCTGACTTCAGCGGCGAGCGCCCGTTCAACCGCGGGCTGTTCCACACGGGCCGCGGCGGCGGGGCCAACGGCGAGGGCGAGCTGTCGATCTTCTCGCTCAACACCGCCATCCAGGCCGTCGGCGAGGGCAACTACGGCCGCCTCGGCGCCGAGCAGCAGAAGCGCTACACCGACTCCAACGTGGAGACGATGTTCTCCGAGCCGGCCACCGGCAACACGCCGGACGAGATGCCCGGCGCGATGCCGGAGATCCTGCCGTCGCCGGGCTTCAACCCGAACATCGAGCGGTGCTGGACCTGCCGGTCGATGTTCATGCAGGCCTGGGGCAACATGGGCACGGCGTGGCCCGTCGTGCACCAGCAGCTCGGCGTCCGGCCGGACCTGGGCCGCGGGAAGCTCGAGGTGGTGCCGCAGGTGCCGTCCTCGTCGCCGATCGCCGGCTCCAACATCCGGCTCGGCAAGGGCGCGCTGAAGCTCGTCCAGGCCTCCCACGAGGGGCGCCGCTACGTGACGACGCTCGACACCGGCTCCGCCCCCGCGGACCGGGTGCGGATCGGGCACACGCTGCCCCGCAGCGCCAAGGTCGACCGCGTGACGGTCGACGGCAAGCGGGTCGGCTGGCAGCAGCGCAAGACCAACCGCGGGCTGGAGATCACCGCGAAGGTGCGCCCGGGCCGCCACACCCTCGGCGTCACCACCCGCTAGGGATCCTAAGAGGGGTCGGATCTTGCATTCGAGCACCGGATGCTCGATTGCAGGATCTGGCCCCTCTTATTGTCGGCCGTCCCAGTGGTGCTCGAGGGCGTAGCCGCGCGCCGATGGTCCAGGCCTGGACCCGGTTGGCGAGCGGGACGGTCTCGACGCGCGTCGTCGGTCGTGACGGCGTAGAGCTCGGGGGCGCGGCCGAGTTGGTCGAGCGCGGCGAGCACGCCGGTGCGGACGCGCTCGGCCTCGGCCTCGCGGCCGTTCGCGCGCAGGCCGCCCCAGCCGAGCCAGGAGTCGAACGGCCACACCGAGCCTCGGTGGTAGTACTGCGGGCCGAACACCGGCGAGGCCGAGGAGAGCGTGCGCAGCCCGTAGGCGGTCAGCACGTCGGGCTGGACGAGCCGCTCCGCCGCCGCCTCGCGCGCCCCGCCGTCGAGCGCGTCGGCCCACAGCAGCCAGCCCAGCTGGGAGCCGGCGCCGGGCACCACGTCGCCGGCGGCGTCGACGGCCATCGCCTCTGGCCCTAGCGCGCCGAGGCGCTCTCGCAGTGCACCCGCGAGCCGCTCCCAGCGCGGGTCGCCCGACAGCCTTCCCAGCGCGCGCAGCGCCGCGTGGGCGGTCGCCTGCGAGTCGACGTCGGCGAGCGGCCATTCGGGCTGCTTCCCGTCGGGCCGCAGGATCCCGGAGCCCTGGCCCTGCGACTCGGGCGTGATCGCGTCGCGCCAGCCCTGCTGTGTGAGCGCGCCCCACTCGCCGGGCGCGTGGCGAACGAGCCCGCCGCCGCGCTCCAGCGCGCGGTCCAGCCACTCCCCCGCCGCCCGCCAGGACGGCTCCAGGCCCTGCTCGCCGGAGGCCGCCATCACGACCAGGAACCACGACGTCGCGTCGGCGGTGCCGTAGTAGCGGAACTCGCCCTCGTCGGGCCAGCCGCTCTCGCGGAACCCCTCGGGAGCCGCGTCGCGGAACTCGTGGCCGATCTTGCCGGGCTCCTCGAGCGTCCCCGGATGGTCCTCGCGCCCCTGCAGTCGCGCCAGCGCGTGGAGCGTCGCGCGCGCGACATCCGGGCGCGCAGGCAGGAGCTGCAGCGAGGTGATCAGCGAGTCGCGCCCGAACAGCGCGTGGAAGCGGCCCGGGTCGCCCTCCTCGACGGGCGCCGTCGAGGCGTAGGGCCAACCCTCCTCGGACAGGACGTCATCGATCATCCCTCGACCACCGCGCCCTCCCACGGCCCGAGCCGCAGGGAGCCGTCGACGCGCTCGCCGTCGCGCGCCCGGTCGGTGCCGATCAGCACCGTGCCGTCCGCGGCCACCTCGACGGGCGCGCCGGACAGGTTGACCGCCACGACCGTCCGCGCTCCCCGGCGCCACGCCCACACGCCGTCCGGCGCCGGCAGCGACTCGTAGGCGCCTTCGCGCAGGTCCTCACGCCCGCGCCGCAGCGCGATCAGGTCGCGCACGAGGTGCAGCGTCGAGGACGGGTCCTCCCGCTGGGAGGCCACGTCCACGTCTCCGGCCACCGGGAGCCATGGCGAGCCGGACGTGGTGAAGCCCGCGCCGTCGGCGTCCGTCCAGCGCATCGGCGTGCGGCAGACGTCGCGGTTCGCCTCCGGGTCGCCCTTGCGGTGCGGCACCGGATCCAGCGCCAGCGCGGGGTCGAGCTCCGCGTCGGTCATCCCGATCTCGTCGCCGTAGTACAGGAACGGGGTCCCGCGCAGCGTGAGGAGCACGAGCAGCGCCGCGCGCGCCTTGGCCGGATCGCCCTCCGCCCAGCGCGACGCGAGCCGCTTGGCGTCGTGGTTGGAGCCGGTCCACACGGGCCACGAGCCCTCGGGCAGCATCGCCTCGACGCCCTCGACGTTGGCGCGCATCTGCTCCGCGTCGAGGTCGGAGTGCACGAACAGGAAGTTGAACGCCAGGTGCAGCTCGTCCTGGCCGTCGCCGTAGAACGGGATCAGCTGCTCGAGTTCGAGCACGTAGGTCTCCCCCACGAGGATCCGCTCGGGATCCTGCTCGCCGGCCAGCGCGCGCCACCGGCGCAGCACGTCGTGCAGCTCCGGGCGGTTCATCGAGTGGACCTGCTTGAGCCCGCGGTTCCGCACCTGCGGGTGGTCGGCCTCGGTGGGGAGCGGGTCGTCGCGCAGCTCGCGGTCCTTGACGATCGCGTGGCAGACGTCGATCCGGAAGCCTGCGATCCCGCGGTCGAACCAGAAGCGCAGCACGTCGTCGATCGACTCGCGCACGTCCTCGCTCCACCAGTTGAGGTCCGGCTGGGAGGGGAGGAACTGGGCGAGGTAGTACTGGCCGCTCGCCTCGTCGAGCGTCCACGCCGACCCGCCGAAGTTCGACAGCCAGTTGTTGGGCGGCCCGCCGTCCGGCGCCGGGTCGGCCCACACGTAGTGGTCGCGGAACGGGGCGTCGCGGCCGCCGAGCGCGTCCTGGAACCAGGCGTGCCGGTCGCTGGTGTGGTTGGGGACGAGGTCGAGCAGCACGCGGATGCCGCGGGCGCCCGCCTCGGCGATCAGCTCGTCGAGGTCCTCGACCGTCCCGAGGTCCGGGTGCACGCCCATGTAGTCGGCGACGTCGTAGCCCCAGTCGTCGTTGGGCGACGGGAACGTCGGGTTGAGCCAGATGCCGTCGACGCCGAGCCACTCGAGGTGGTCCAGGCGCTCGGTGATGCCGCGCAGGTCGCCGATCCCGTCGCCGTCCGAGTCGGCGAACGAGCGGGGATAGATCTGGTACAGGACGCCGTCGCGCCACCACCGGTCAGGGGCCATGCGGGCCCAGCATACGAACCGCCACGTTGGTCGCATTCGTTGACACGCGCCTCAGGGAACTGATTGGATGGAAGCGGTTCCACGAGGGGGAGCTCGAGGGGTGACGACGATCGCGAGAGTCGCGCAGGAAGCGGGTGTGGGCGTGGCCACTGTGTCGCGCGTTATGAACGGCTCCACAGCCGTCAGCGAGTCGACGCGCCGTCGCGTCCTCGAGGTCGTGGCCGAGCTGGGCTACGAGCCGAACGCCACCGCACGCGCCCTCTCCACCGGGCGCACCCGCGCCATCGGCGTGATCGCCCCGTTCTTCACCCGCCCGTCGGTGATCGAGCGCCTGCGCGGCATCGCCCCGGTGCTGGCCGCCTCCGGCTACCAGCTGATCCTCTTCGACGTCGAGACCTCCGAGCAGCGCGACGCCGCCTTCCGCTCGCCGATCGGCCGGGTCGACGGCCTGATCTCGATCTCCCTCGCCCCCTCCCGGGTAGACCTGGCCCGGTTGCGCGCGGCCAAGGTGCCGCTCGTGCTCGTCGACCACGCCCACGACCGGGTGCCGTCGGTCATCGTCGACGACGTCGAGGGCGGCCGGCTGGCCACCGCCCACCTGCTCGAGCTCGGTCACACCCGGATCGCGTTCGCCGGCGACACGCTGGACGAGGTGCACGGCGCGTCGGCGAGCTACCGGCGCTGCGTGGGGTACCAGCGCGCCATGGCCGACGCCGGGGCCCCCGCCCGCCCCGAGCTCGTCAGGGTGCGCCCCCACGGCGAGGACGCCGAGGCGGTCCTGCGGGACCTGCTCGCGCTCGCCCACCCGCCGACCGCGATCTTCGCGGCCTCCGACCTCCAGGCGCTCGCCATGGTCGAGGCCGCGCACACGCTCGGCCTGCGGGTCCCCGAGGAGATGTCGGTGGTCGGCTTCGACGACGTCGAGCTGGCGCGCTACGCGGGCCTGACCACCGTCGCACAGCCGCTGGAGGTCAGCGGCACGACCGGAGCGGAGCTGCTGCTCTCGGAACTGGAGGGCACGGCAGGAACCCAGCCGAGGCAGCATCTGCCGCTCGAGCTCGTCGTCCGCGGGACCACCGCGGCGCCGGGTGCCAGCGAACCGGCCGCATTGACGGCGCCCGGGAAGTCGCCAGGAATGGCATGATCTCGCCGGTTTTCACCACGTAGTACGGAGGAGGAATGGTGTCCAAGCGTTTCATCTTGATGTTGTGCGCCGCATTGCTGTGCGGTGCGTTCGTCGCCGCGTGCGGTGACGACAGCAGTAGCAGCGGAGGTGGAGGGGCCTCAGGCGGAGGCGAAGCCGGCACGACCGAGGGCGCGAAGAAGATCGATCCCGCGTCGATGGACAGCGCCAAGGGCGAGGTCACGTACTGCCAGGGCAAGGACACGTCTGGCAACGCGCACTACATGGTCGACGAGTTCAACAAGAAGTTCGGCGGCGACGGCCTCAAGGCCAAGCTCGTCGAGTTCCCCGCCGCCGCGGACGAGCAGCGCAACCAGTTCATCCAGCGCCAGCAGGCGAAGTCGGGTGACTGCGACGTCTTCTCCTCCGACGTGATCTGGACGGCGGAGTTCGCGTCGCAGAAGTGGCTCTACGACATGACGCCGTACATGGAGGACAAGAAGTCGGAGTTCATCGAGGCGCCGATCGAGACGATCACCTACGACGGCAAGATCTGGGGCTCCCCGGAGTCCAGCGACGCCGGGCTCCTCTACTACAACACCGACAAGGTCAAGACGGTCCCCGCCACCTGGCAGGAGGTCTACGCCGAGGCCGCGAAGAACGGCGGCATCGTCTACCAGGGCGCGGCCTACGAGGGCCTGACCTGCGACTTCCTCGAGCTGTTCTTCGGCGCCGGCGGCAAGGTGCTCTCCGAGGACGGCACCAAGTCGACGATCGCCGACGGCGACGCCTACGACAAGGCCGCGGGTTCATGGTCGACGGCATCAAGGACGGCGCGGCCCCGAAGGCCGTCACGACCTACATGGAGCCGGAGTCGCTGACCGCGTTCCAGACCGGCAAGTACGCGTACATGCGCAACTGGCCGTACGCCTACGCGCTCAACCAGAAGGCGCGAAGCGTCAAGGGCAACTTCGACGTCGCCCCGCAGCCGATGTTCGAGGGCGGCCAGAAGGCCGGCATCCTCGGCGGCCACAACAGCGTCATCTCCGTGTACTCGAAGAACCCGGGCGCGGCGCTGAAGCTGGTCGACTTCATCGGCTCGCCGGAGATCCAGAAGGCGTACGCGGCGAAGTTCAGCCTGGCCCCGGTCCGTGCCGAGGTCTACGACGACCCGGAGGTCAAGAAGGCGATCCCGTTCGCCGACGAGCTCCGTCAGGCGATCACGCAGGCGAACGCCCGTCCGGTGTCGCCGGTGTACCCGCAGATCTCGCAGGCGATCTACAAGAACGTCAACGCGGCGCTGTCGGGCCAGATGTCCCCGGAGGACGAGGCCAAGAAGGCGCAGTCGGACATCGAGAAGGCGTTGTCGACCTTCTAGGCCATGGCTGAAGCCACCGTTCAGTCGGGAGCGCCGGGTAACCGGCGCTCCCGAGGCCTCTCCGAGAAGAGGCTCGCGTTCTTCATGGTCGCGCCATCGATGGTGCTCATCGCACTCGTCGCGGCGTACCCCATCTTCTACGCGATCTGGCTGTCTCTCCACGAGTACAGCGTCCGCACGGCCGGCCTGTCGCGCTGGGCCGGCTCGTTCGGACTAGGCAACTACTCCACCGCGCTCCAGAACTCCGAGTTCTGGGACGCGATGATCACGACGCTGGTCTTCACGGCGTCGAGCGTGCTCCTCGAGCTCCTGATCGGGCTCGCGATGGCGCTCGCGATGCACGCCGCGTTCAAGGGCCAGGGTCTCCTGCGCACCGTCGTACTGGTGCCGTGGGCGATCCTCACGGTCGTCACCGGCATCATGTGGCGGACGATCTTCGAGTCGCCGCAGGGCTTCGTCAACCAGATCATCGGTGGCGACACCGTGTGGCTGGGATCGGAGCCGCAGGCGCTGATCGTGATCATCATCGCCGACGTCTGGAAGACGGCGCCGTTCATGGCGCTGCTGATCCTCGCCGGCCTGCAGGTGATCCCCGGGGACATCTACGAGGCGGCGAAGGTGGACGGGGCCACCGCGTGGCAGCGGTTCCGCAAGATCACGCTGCCGCTGCTGACCCCGGCGATCCTCGTCGCGCTGATCTTCCGCACGCTGGACGCGCTGCGGATCTTCGACCTCCCGTACATCCTCACGAAGGGGGCCAACGGGACGACGACGTTGTCGCTGATATCCCAGCAGACGTTCGCCGAGAACCGGATCTACGGCCTCGGCGCGGCGTACTCAATCCTCACGTTCATCACGGTGATGATCGTGTCGTTCACCTACATCCGGACCGTGGGCGGCAACATCCGCGGACTGGCGGAGGACTAGGCCATGGCGACCGATGCAGCAGTCGCGGACCGGGCCGACACACGCGCCAAGACGAAGGTCAAGACGCCGAAGCCGGATCGCACACCATGGTGGATGTGGCTCGCCGTGGTCGCGATCGTGATCTTCTGCCTGTTCCCCTTCTACTGGCTGATCAACCTGTCGCTGAAGACCGGCGAGGACCTCGGGGAGTCGGCGTTGTTCCCGCCGAATCCCACGCTGGACAACTACGAGTCGATCTTCAACAACGGCGACTTCACCAGGGCGCTGCTCAACAGCGCCATCATCTCGCTCGTGACGACGGCGCTCGCGCTGGTCGTGGGCTCGTTCTGTGCGTATGCGCTCGCGCGCCTGCGCTTCAAGGGCAAGTTCGGGATCCTCGCGCTGGTGCTGTCGATCACGACGTTCCCGGCGATCGCGATCGCCGCGCCGCTGTTCCGCCTGTGGACGGACATCGGCATCTACAACACCCTGATCGGCCTGATCATCCCGAACCTCACGTTCGCGTTGCCTCTGGCGATCTACATCCTGGTCTCCTTCTTCAAGGAGATCCCCAAGGACCTCGAGGAGGCGGCGCTGGTAGACGGCGCCACCCACTTCGTCGCGTTCCGCAAGGTCGTGGTGCCGCTCGCGGCGCCAGGGCTCGCCACGGCGGGCATCCTGACCTTCATCGCGACGTGGAACGAGTTCCTGCTGGCGATCACGCTGACGTCGACCCCGGCCGCACGGCCGGTGCCGGCGGCGATCGCCTTCTTCACCGGCTCTACGCAGTTCGAGATCCCCTACGGGACGATCACGGCCGCGGCCGTGACGATCTCGGTGCCGCTGATCCTGCTCGTCCTCTTCTTCCAGAAGCGGATCGTGGCCGGCCTCACGGCGGGGGCGGTGAAGGGCTAGGCATGCTGGTGGCGGCCGCTCCTCCGGGAGCGGCCGCTCACTGCTTGAAGTCCTTCAGCCCACCGGCTCCGGCCGTCTTCGCCAGCCATGCCGTGCCCGCATCGAAGCAGAGCGCGAACGCCGCGATGATCAGCCCGTACGCCGCGAGCGGGGGCGTGACCGAGGCGGCGTACAGGCACGCGACGGCAGCCAGCAGCGGGAGCAGGTAACGCATGCCGCCGAGGCTACGGGCGATGGGGCGCCGCGTCAATCGCGCATGGCCCTGAGGCTTCCCGATCGCTGGATGTGGGACTTCTGGTTCGCCGTCGACGGCGACGACGTGCACGTCTTCTACCTGCAGGCGCCGCGCTCGCTCGGCGACCCCGAGCTGCGCCATCGCAGCGCCACGATCGGGCACGCCGTCTCGCGCGACCTGCGCACCTGGCGGATCCTGGACGACGCCCTCGGCCGGGGCGGCCCCGGCGAGTTCGACGAGGTCGCCACGTGGACCGGCTGCACCGTGCGCGAGGACGGCGACGTGGGCGATGTACTACACCGGCCTGGGCGCCGACGGCGTGCAGCGCGTCGGACGCGCCGTGTCCGGCGACCTGGAGCGCTGGGAGAAGCGCGGCATGCTCGTCGAGGCGGACACGGCGCTCTACGAGCAGGAGCACTGGCGCGACCCGTGGGTGATCGAGGTCGAAGGGCGCGCGCACATGCTGCTGTGCGCCCGCGCGGCGGGCGGCCCGCAGGCCACGCGCGGGGTGATCGGGCACGCCGCACGCGACGAGCACGGCGTCTGGCGCGCGCTCCCGCCGCTGTCGGAGCCCGGCGACTACTGGCAGCTCGAGGTCCCCCAGGTGGTGTGGCTGGGCGGGGAGTGGCGGTGCCTGTTCTGCACCGAGCACGGCGACCAGTGGGGCACGCACTATCTGACCGGCCCCACACCGCTCGGGCCGTTCACGCTCGACCGCCCGGAGTTCCTGGCCGCCGACGCGGCGGGCACGCACTACGCGGGCCGGGTGCTCGAGCACGCCGGCGAGCGGCACTTCTTCGCGTGGCGCCAGCACGACGCGCACGGCGAGTTCCTCGGCGAGCTGAGCGACCCGATGGAGATCAGCGACGGGCCGCCGCCATGGGTGGGCCTGCCGTGAGCGAGTCGAAGCCCGGCGTGGTGAGCACGCGGTCGCCCTCGAGGACGATCATCGCCGCCGCGCCCGCGAGCAGCTCCGGCGCGCGCGCTCCCATCGCGAACGCGGCGGTCGCGTAGGCGTCGGCCGTGGCGAGGTCGGGGGCGACGACGGTCACCGACAGGACGCCGCGCGGCGGCCGCCCCGTGTGCGGGTCGACGATGTGCGCGCCGCGCTCGTACGCGCCCGAGGTCGCGACCGCGCCCTCGCGCAGGCGCACGACGGCGGCAAGCGCGCCGGGGTCGTGCGGGTGGCGGATCCCGATCCGGTGGGGCCGGCCGCCGACCCGGACGTCGCCGCCCGCGTCGACGCAGCCGCCGGAGAGCCGCCACGCGCGCTCGGCCGCCCAGCCCTTGACCAGGCCCGACGGGTCGAGCCGCCCCGTGGCACGGGCGTCGAAGTAGCCCCGCGTCGCGCGCCGCAGCCGCTCGCAGCGGCCCAGCACCTGGCGGACGAGCGGGTGGGCGTCGCGGACCGCGAGCTCGCCGCGGTCGATCCGGCTGATCTCGCTGTCGGGCTTGTAGGTGCTGAACGTCGCGTCGACCCACCGCAGCCAGCCGAACGCGGCCTCCACGTCGCCGTCGCCCTCGATCGAGACCGGGATGCCCATCACGCGCTCAACCACGGCGGGCCTTCCGGATCGCGCCGCGCAGCGAGTCGAGCCAGATCTGGCTGGTCGAGGTCGCGCCGGACACCACGTCGACGTCCGCGCTGCCCGCCTTCAGCGCCGACTCGCGCAGGATCGGCTCGGCGCGGGCGTTGAGCGCCTCGGTGTGCGGCCCGTCGCCGGTCAGCAGCACCGTCTCGATCCCGGTCAGCCTGCGGCCGGTGACGAACGCCCGCACCTGGATGCCGGAGAACGGCGTCGTCATCGCCGGCCCGAGCGCGGACTTCGGCCCGCCGCCGCTGATGCGCTTGACGAGCGCCCGCGGCGTCTTGACGGCGGGCTCCGGCTCGCGCGTGACGGGCGGCGTCGTCTCGTAGCGCGCCAGCAGCACCACGACGACGACGGTCACGATCAGGGCGGCGACGGCGCGCTTCATCAGTACGCGAAGCGCTCGGTGCGGATGTGGCGGCGGGAGACGCCCGAGCGGCCCAGGCTCGCGCTCGTCGCGTCGACCATCGCCGGCGGGCCGCAGACGTACACGTCGCGGGCGGCGATGTCGGGCATCAGCGCGCGCAGGTGCTCGGGCGAGAGGAGGTCGGAGGACTCGTGCGAGCCGACCACGTAGTGGACCTCCACCCCGCGCCGGCCCGCCAGCTCGTCGAGCTCCTCGCGCAGGATCAGGTCCTCGGCGCTCAGCACCCGGTAGATGACCGTGATGTCCTCCGGGCCGCCCGGCATCTCCTCCAGCAGCGCGCGGATCGGTGTGATGCCGACGCCGCCGGCGATCAGCGCCACGCGCGGGTTGCGCCGCGCGGCGGCCGTGAAGGTGCCGAACGGGCCCTCGGCGATCACGCGCGTGCCGGGCGGCATCGCGCGCAGCGCGGCGGTGTAGTCGCCCAGCCCCTTGACCGTGATCCGCAGGCGGCGGCCGTCAGGCGCCGCGGACAGCGAGAACGGGTGCGCCTCCCACCAGCGGTCGCGGGTCAGGAAGCGCCATGTGAAGAACTGGCCGGCCTGCGCCCTCAGTTTCTCGAGACGGACCCCCGCGATCTCCACCGACACGACGCCGGGCGCCTCCTCGACGACCCGCTCGACGCGCAGCCGGTGGTAGACGGTGCGGAACAGCGGCACGCCGATCCGGAACACGACCAGCGAGCCGAGCGTGACGCCGTACAGCGCGTACCAGTACGCGCGGGCGCCGGGGCGCCCGACGAACTCCGTGCCGGTGGCGAGCTGGTGGCTGAAGGCCAGCGCGACGCCGAGGTAGGCGTAGAGGTGGACGAAGTACCACGTCTCGTAGCTGAGCCGCCGCCGCGCGACGACCGCCGAGGTCGACCACCACCGCGATCAGGCACGCCAGCCCGGCGATCGCCGTGATCACGCCGGGATAGCCGGAGATCAGCCGCCCGACCTCGTCGAACAGCGAGATCCCGTCGCCGACCGTGTAGCCGGCGGTGATCAGCACCACGTGCGCGAGCAGGAGCGTCAGCGCCGCCTGCCCGTTGCGCCGGTGCCAGGCCGTCAGCCGGTCGAACCCGACGAGCCGGTCCAGCACCGGGATCCGCGCGAGCAGCAGCAGCTCGACCAGCACGAGGTAGGCGCCGAGCAGGCCCGCTACGCGCCCGAGCCCGGTGAGCAGCCCTGCGGTGTCGTGGATGTCGTCCGGACCCCCGCCGGACACCCACAGGCCGATCACCACGACCGCGTTGGCGAGCGCGAGGACGGCCAGGCCCCAGCCGGCGATCCTCCGTCGGCGATTCACGCCCGCAGTGTCGCGCCCGCCCGCGCGACAATCAACCGCCCGCTATCACTGTCGGCGTGACGGCGACCGTGGCGCTCGGGGGGTTGCAGCGCCAGCGGCGCGGGCAGATCTACGTCGCGCTGGCGGCGATCGCGTGGTCCAGCGCCGGCGTGCTCCAGCGCCAGCTCACGCTCGACACGCCGACCCAGGTCATGGGGCGGGCGGCGTTCGCGGCCGCGGCGTTGCTCGCATACGTCGCGGTCGTCGACCGGGGCCGGGTGGTGGACGCGTTCCGGTCGGTCGGGATCGCCGGCCTTGGCGTGGCCCTGTGCGTCGCGACGGCGTCGGCCAGCTTCATCGCCGCCCTCAACCACTCGAGCGTGGCGCGCGTGCTGTTCATCCTGGCCGTCGCCCCCGTGCTCGCGGCGCTGCTCGCCCGCGTGACGCTCGGGGAGCCGATCACGCGGCGGGACGTGGTGGCGATGGCGGTCGCGCTGGCGGGCATCACGGTGATGCTCGGGGCGCCGGGAGAGGGCAGCCCGGCCGGCGACGGCCTCGCGTTCCTCGCGGCGTCCGCGTTCGCGGTGATGGTCGTGATCACACGCTGGCGCCACGACATCTCGATGGCGCCGGCCACGTGCCTCTCGCAGGCGATCCTCGTCGTCGCCTTCCTCCCGTTCGCCGATCCCGCCGCCATCACCGGAGGCGACGCCGGCTGGCTGGCGGCGCTCGGCATCGGCCAGATCGGGCTGGGCTTCGCGCTGCTCACCGTCGGCGCGCGGCTCATCCCGGCCGCGCAGGTCGGGCTCATCACGCTGCTCGAGGTGGTGCTCGGTCCCGTCTGGGTGTGGCTCGCGCTCGACGAGCGTCCCAGCACGCTCACCCTCGTCGGCGGCGCGATCGTGATCTTCGCGATCGTCCTCCAGACCCGCGGGGCGCCGGCTCCCGACCTGCCGGCGCCGCATTGAGCGGATCGATCAGCCGAAGGTGAACACGTACGCCCGCGCGCCGGGCTCGTGGAACACGATCTCCGCCGTCCGCTCGCGGATCGGGCCTCGCTGACGCACGAGCTGGAACATCCGCGGGCCGGACAGGGTGCCCTCGCCCGACTCGTCGGTGTCGACGCCGTGGTCGGCGCCGGGCGGCTGTCCGTCGAGGCGCACGGTGAAGCGGACGGGCCCGCCGGAGGGCGTGAGCACCAGGTTGAGGTCGCGCCCCTCGAAGCGGTAGGCGATCGAGCCGCCGGGCGCTTCGAGGACGGCGGCCTCCTCCCCCACCGCCCACTCGCCGGCGAGCGACCACTGGTTGAGCGCGAGCTCCCCGGCGGGCGCGCCGGTGCGGCGCTCGCCCCGGCCGGCGCCCACGTACGTCTCCGGTGACCCCAGCGCACCCCAGTCGGCCGGCTCGGCGACCCCGTCGGCCGCGACCTGGACGAGCTCCTCGTCCACGCCCAGGAGCTGCTGGATCGCCCGCTCGCTCTCCTCGTAGGCCTCCTCGCCGAAATGGTGGAACCGGACGCGGCCGTCACCGTCGACGAGGTAGAGCGCCGGCCAGTAGTGGTTGTCCAGCGAGCGCCAGATCGAGAAGTCGTTGTCGATCACGACCGGGTAGCCGACGCCGAGCTCGCCCACCGCGCGACGCACGGTGTCGAGGTCGTGCTCGAAGCCGAACTCGGGCGCGTGCACGCCGACCACGACGAGCCCGCGGTCGCGATAGCGCTCGTGCCACGCCCGCACGTACGGCAGCGTGCGCAGCCAGTTGACGCACGAGAACGTCCAGATGTCGACGAGCACCACGCGGCCGCGGAGCCCCGCGGCCGTGAGCGGCTCGGAGTTGAGCCAGGTGGGCGCGGCGTCGAAGGCCCACAGCGCGCTGTGATCAGAGCTGATCGAGGACATTTCCGATCACGGCGAACAATGACAGCGCCGGTGTCCGGGCGCGGCCGCGTCTCTGCGATGCTCCCCTGCGATGAGGATCGCCGCCGGAGCTCTGATCGCGCTCGCGGCCGTCGGCGCGGCGATCGCCATCGCCTCGGCGGACTCGACCGTCGGCACCGCCGTGGCGATCGCGCTGGTCGGCTGCGCCGCGGTGGGCGGCGTCGCGCTGGCGTTCTTCGCGATCGGCGACTCCGAGGACCGCGAGCGTGCGGAGGCCGCACCGCCGCCCGAGCCCGAGCCGGAGCCGGAGCCCGAGCCGCCGCGCGACTCGCGTGACCCACACCCGCCGCGCTCGCTGGGCCTCGGCCCGGACCGCCGCGCGCGGCGCCCTCCCCGCCGTCCGGACTAGGCGGCGGTGTCCCAGCGGTGGGGCTTGAGGGCGGCGACGCGCTCCTCGGGCAGGCCCTCGCCGTCGCCGACCGCGGCGTTGCGGTCCACGTTGCGGACCGTCCGCATGCCGGGGATCACGGTCGAGACCTCGGGGCGGCTGAGCACGTAGCGCAGCGCCACCTCTGGCAGCTCGTCGCGCGTGATCCCGAGGTCCTCGAGGATCGCCCGCACGTGCTGGTCGACGTGCTCGACGCTGTGGTCGCCGCTGAAGTACTCGTTGCGGAAGTCGCCGTCGGGGAACGTGGTGTCCGGCGTCACGCGGCCGGTGAGGCCGCCCTCGTCGAACGGCACGCGCGCGATCACGCCGACGTCGTTCTGCTCGCACGCGGCCAGCAGCCGGTCCTCGGGCGCCTGCTCGAAGACGTTGTAGATCACCTGGACGGTGTCCACGGCGCCGGTCTCGATGAGCTGGATCGCGTTGTCGGGCTGGTGGTCGTTGATCGAGACGCCGAAGAAGCGGATCTTGCCCTCGTCGCGCAGGGCCTGGATCGTCTCGAGCCAGTCGCCGCGGCCGATCCACTCGTCGTTCCAGACGTGGAACTGCATCACGTCGATGGCGTCCATCCCCAGGTTCTTCAGCGACCGCTCGGTGCACTTGCGGACGTGCTCGCCGGGGAACGCCTCGCCGGGGTCGATCCCGTCGGGCGCCGGCCACAGCAGGTTCTTGGGCGGGATCTTGCTCGCCACCACGATCCGCTCCTCGCGCTCGGCGACGACCTTGCCGACGAGCCGCTCGGAGTGCCCGCGCCCGTACGCGAGCGCGGTGTCGATGAAGTTCACGCCGAGGTCGATCGCGTGGTTGAGCGCCGCGAGCGACTCCTGGTCCTCGGCGCCCAGCCACATCTCACCGGTGATCCCCCACGCCCCGTAGCCGATCTCGGAGACGGTCAGGCCCGTCCGCCCCAGGCTTCGCTCGTTCACAGGCCTAGCTCCTTCGGGTACTCCCGCTTGTAGCGCTCGCGCACGTCCAGGACCCGGGTGACGTAGTTGCGCGTCTCGGGGAACGGGATGTGCGACTCGGCCTCGAAGTCCTCGCCGCGGGCGGACGCCTCGCCGTACCACTCGTCGACCTTGCCCTCGCCGGCGTTGTAGGCGGCCAGCGCGAGCAGCTCGTTGCCCTCGTAGTGCTCGAGCAGGTAGCGCAGGTACCAGGAGCCGTAGGAGATGTTGACCTGCGGCGTCGCCAGGTCGCCCTGCACGAAGGCGGTGCCGCCCGACTTGCGCGCGATGTAGTCCGCCGTCGACGGCATGAGCTGCATCAGCCCCTTGGCGCCGGCGATCGAGGTCTGGTCGCGGAAGCGCGACTCGACGTAGATGACGCCGGCGATCAGCGACGGATCGAGGTCCTTGGCCTCCGCCTGCTGGCGGATGATGTCCTCGTGGCGCAGCGGGAGCGCGATCTCGTGCACCGCCTCCTCCGCGAACGGGCGGGCGATCACGACCATCGCGGCGGTCGCGGCGATCAGCGCGGCGGCCACCAGCAGCGCGCGGCGGCGCAGGATCCGGCGGCGCTGCGCGCGGCGCTTGGGGCTGCGGCGCGGCGTCGACCGGCTGCGCGACCGTGCGGGGGCGTGCGCGCTCATGCCTTCAGTGTGCCGAGGACTTCAGACAAACGAGTCTCGAGCTCTTCGATCGTGCCGGAATTTGCGACCACGTGGGTGGCCCGCTCGGCCTTCTCGTCCTGCGTGAGCTGGCGTGCGGTGCGCTCGTCCACCGACGCGTGCCCGCGGGCGGCGGCGCGCTCCCGGCGGGCTTCCTCGTCGGCCACGACGGCGATCGTCGCGTCGAAGCCGTGGTTCATGCCGGATTCGAAGAGCAGCGGGACCTCGATGACCAGGGCGGGCGGGGCGGGCTCGCGGGCCGACTCCTCCTCGCGCCACTCGGCGATCCGCCGCCCCACGCGGGGCCAGATCAGCTGCTCGAGGAACTCGCGCTCACCATCGGACGCGAACGCGCGGCCCGCGACCGCGCGGCGGTCGACGACGCCGTCCGGGGCGACATCGTCGCCCCAGCGCCCCACCACCGCGTCGCGGACCTCGGGGTCCGCGTACAGCTCGTGGACGACGGCGTCCGTGGACAGCGTCGCGGCGCCGAGCCTGCCGAGGGCCGCGAGGGCCTCCGACTTCCCGGCGCCGATGCCGCCCGTCAGCCCGACGAACGGCGGCGAGCTCAGCTCTGCTCTTCCTCCTGGTAGCGTCCTCGGAGGGGCGTCGTCCTCCGCAGGGGGCGGCTCACCGGGCGGGGGCCCGAAGGCCTCCTGGGCGGCAGCCTGACCGGCCTCGGCCTCGTCGACGGCCGTCGCCTCCTCGGGCGCAACGGCCTGCGGGGCCTCGGCGAACACGTCCTCGGACAGGCCGAGCTCCGGCATGTCGTCCATGTCGCCCGCGTCGCCGGCGGGGATGTCGCCGGCCTCGCGGCGCGGCAGCTCCTGGCCCTCGACGCGCTTGATCGAGAGCGAGAGGCGGCGCCGCTCGGAGTCGATCTCGAGGATCTTGACCTTCACCTCGTCGCCGGGCTGGACGATCTCGCGCGGGTTCTCGACGTGCTGCTGGGCGAGCTCGGAGATGTGCACGAGCCCCTCCACGCCCTCGAGGATCTCCACGAAGGCGCCGAAGGCCACGACCTTGGTGACCGCGCCCTCCAGCTCGTCGCCGACGTTGTAGGTGTCGACGACCCGCTGCCACGGGTCCTCCTGGGTCTGCTTGAGACCCAGCGAGATGCGCTGTCGATCACGGTCTATATCGAGCACCTTCACCTGAACCGTGTCGCCGATGTTCAGGATCTCGCTCGGGTGGTTGACGTGCGACCACGAGAGCTCGGAGATGTGGATCAGGCCGTCGATCCCGTCCAGGTCCACGAAGGCGCCGAAGTCCACGATGTTGGAGATCTGGCCCTCGATGATGAGGCCGGGCTGCAGGCGCTCCAGGATGGCCTGGCGCTGCTCCTTGCGCTCCTCCTCCAGCACGGCGCGGCGGCTCAGCACCACGTTGTTGCGCGAGCGGTTGAGCTCTATGACCTTGCACTGGATGTTCTGGCCGAGGTACTCGTCCAGGTTCGGCACGCGGCGGATGTCGACCAGCGACGCGGGCAGGAAGCCGCGCACGCCGAGGTCGATGATCAGGCCGCCCTTGACGACCTCGATCACGGCGCCGATGACCGGCTCGCCGGACTCGGCGGCGGCCTCGATGCGGCGCCAGGCGCGCTCGAAGCGGGCGCGCTTCTTGGAGAGGATCAGACGGCCGTCCTGATCCTCCTTCGTAAGGACCAGAGCGTCGACCTCTTCGCCGAGCTCGACCTCCTCGGAGGGGTCGACGGACTTGCGGATCGAGAGCTCGTTGTTGGGGATGACCCCTTCGCTCTTGTATCCGATGTCGATAAGGACCTCGTCCTTGTCGATCCGGACGACCTTGCCGGTGACCACGTCTCCCTCGTCGAACGGGACAATCGTGGCGTCGTAGTTGGGCAGGATCTGCCCGTCGATCTCGAGGAGCATCCCGTTGGATCCCTCGACGATTCTCGGATCGGCGGCAGTCTCTGGCGGTGTCATCGTGGCTTCCATGAACGGCGAGATACTGTAGCGCCTCTCTCCATGCCAGTCCGTGCCACGAAGCGCGGCGCGGAGCGGACTCCGTTCCCTCCCGACGCCCGATACGACGTCGTGATCTGCGGGGCCTCCTTCGCGGGGCTCGCCGTCGCGCGCGAGCTGCGCGCCTCGCGCGCGCGGGTCTTGGTGCTCGATCGGTACGAGATCGGGGAGCGCCAGACGTCCGCATGCTGCGCACCCACCGAATGGTTGGAGAACCTCGATCTGGAGGGTTCGATCAAGCAGACCTTCGACTCGATGGTCCTGCACACGATCGGCGCCCACATCCGCTGGCGGCTGCCCTACTCGTTCTCCACGTTCGACTACCGGCAGATCTGCGACCTGCTCTGGAAGCAGTGCGGCGAGGCGGAGTTCGAGACCGCGAAGATCGACGGGCGGACCGGGAACACGGTCCATACCGACCGTGGCGACGTCAGCGCCGATCTGATCGTCGACGGCCTCGGCTGGCGCCGGGTGCTCTCCAACGGCGAGCCGATCCAGCCGCCCGAGGCCACGCTCTCGCGCGGGCTGGAGGTACATCCGAGTGGTTCGGCTCCTGACCTGCAGCTGTGGGTCGACCCCCGCTACGTCCCGTCGGGCTACGGCTGGAACTTCCCCGCCGGCGACGAGCTGCGGATCGGGATCGGCGCCTACGACCCCCGCTTCCACGTCAAGGAGCCCACGAACCGCCTGGCCATCGACGAGGGCGCCGACACCGTCCGCTACCAGGGCAACTGGATCCCCCACCGGATCCGCGCGGCCACCGAGGACGGCGTGTTCTTCGTCGGGGACTCGGCCGGCCACTGCATCCCGATGAGCGCGGAAGGGATTCGAACCGCGTTGTACTTCGGCATCGCGTGCGGTCGCGAGCTGGCCGCCGTGCTGGCCGGCGAGCAGGACCGCGGGGCGGCGCTGGCCGCCTACGACGAGTTCGCGCGCGCGCACGTGTGGAAGTTCGAGTGGATGTGGTGGAACCAGCGTGCTGTGCGCCATCTCCACGGCCGTCCGCTCGATGCTCTGGCAAGATTCACGTCAAGGTCGCGACTCACCCACTGGCTGTTCCGGAAGTACCTGAACCTCGCGCCGCCGGATTTCGCTCTTCCGGCTCCTCCCCAGGCGCAGCCGGCACTTCCCCTCGCGGCGTAACGCCAACTTCAAGGAGCTCCCCGTATGACGGTCGTCGGAGCGACGAGGTAGGGGCCCGGCACGACCAACCGGTGGCTCGTCCTGGTCCTGGTCTGCCTCGCGCAGTTCATGGTCATCCTCGACGCGACGATCACCAACGTCGCGCTGCCCTCGATCCAGCGCGACCTGGGCTTCTCCGCGACCGACCTGCAGTGGGTGGTCAACGGCTACACGCTGCTGTTCGGCGGCTTCCTGCTGCTCGGCGGGCGGGCCGGCGACCTGATCGGCCGCAAGAGGATCTTCCTGGCCGGCGTGGTGCTGTTCTCGACCGCGTCGCTGCTGTGCGGGCTCTCCAGCTCGTCGGGGATGCTGATCGCGGCCCGCGCGCTGCAGGGCCTGGGCGCGGCGCTGGTCTCCCCCGCCGCGCTGTCGATCATCACCACGACGTTCGCCGAGGGTCCCGACCGCACGAAGGCGCTCGGCGTGTGGAGCGCGATCGCGGCCGGCGGCGCCGCGTTCGGCCTGCTGCTGGGCGGCATCCTCGTCGAGGTCCTGTCGTGGGAGTGGATCTTCTTCGTCAACGTGCCCGTCGGCATCGCCGCGTTCGTGTTCTCGCTGCGCCACGTGCCCGAGTCCAAGGCGCCGGGCAAGCACGACTCCTTCGACATCGCGGGCGCCGTGTCGGTCACCGCGGGCCTGATCGTGCTCGTCTACGGGATCGTCAAGGCGGAGTCGTTCGGCTGGGGCTCGGCCCGCACGCTCGGCCTCTTCGCCGCCGCGATCGTCCTGCTGGGCGCGTTCGTGGCCATCGAGCTGCGCTCGAAGGAGCCGCTGATCCGCCTCGGCGTGTTCCGGATCCGCTCGCTGACGGTCGCGAACATCGTGCTGCTGGCGGTCGGCGCGGGCATGTTCGCGAACTTCTTCTTCGCGACGCTCTACGTGCAGGAGATCCTCGGCTACTCGCCGCTGGAGGCGGGCCTGGCGTTCCTGCCGGTGACGGTCGGGATCGGCGTCGGCGCCGGCGTCGCGCAGCAGCTCATCAAGCGCTTCGACGTGCGCCACATCGGCGTGTTCGGGATGGTGCTGGCGGCCTGCGGGCTGTTCATCCTCAGCCGCGCGCCCGTCGACGGCACCTACCTCGGCAACCTGCTCCCCGGCCTGATCCCGATGTCGATCGGCATGGGCCTGACGTTCGTGCCGATCACGCTGATCGCGACGACCAACGTCGGCGACGAGGACGCGGGCCTGGCGTCCGGGCTGTTCAACACCTCCCAGCAGGTGGGCGGCGCGCTCGGCCTGGCCATCCTCTCGACGCTGGCGGCCGACAAGACGGCGTCGGTGCTCGAGGGCCTCGGGCGCCAGCCCGGCCCCGCCGACCAGGCGTCGGCGATCGTCGAGGGCTTCCACGTCGCCTTCCTCGGCGCCACCGTGCTCCTGCTCGTCGGCGCGATCGTGCTCGCCGTGTCCCTGCGCGCACGCGACACCGCGAACATCAACCCGGAGGAGATGCCCGTCGTCGGGGCCTAGCCGCCCGGCGGGCGGCGACGCCGGCCGCGGAGGCGGCGCAGAACAGCGGGACGCCGAACGGGATCATGAACATGGAGAGCGGCAGCGGCTCGTACTCGCCCGAGCGGTCCCACAGGCCGCTCGCCCAGGCGGCGTCGGCGAGGAGGGCGATCCCGGCCCACAGGAACGCGCCGAGCCACAGCACCGCGATCCACCGGCCCCAGGCGTAGCTCCCCGCCGCGACCGCCGCGGCGAGCACGCCCAGCGTCACGACCAGCGGCCACATGCCACTCCACCTACCCACATAAAGGGTCTGACCCCTTATGGCAGTGGAATGAAGTAAAGGGTCAGACCCCTTTAGGTTGTCGCGGCGGCGGCGAAGGAGGCCATGTCGGGGAAGGTGGCGTCCGGCGTGGCCTCGGCGGGCGGGGTGGCTCCGGAGCCCTCGCGGCCCGCCCGGCGGTCGATCCAGACCGTGGAGAGGCCGAGGCGCTTGGCGGTCACGTGGTCGTGGAAGAGGCTCTGGGCGACGTGGAGGATCCGCTCGCGGGGCAGCCCGAGCCGCTCGAAGGCGAGTTGGAAGCCGCGCTCGTCCGGCTTGTAGGCGCCGACCTGCTGGGCGGTGATCACCCAGTCGAACTCGACCCCGAGCCGCTCCGCGGAGCGCGCGAAGAGGTCGTCGTCGCAGTTGGTGATGACGCCGAGGCGGAAGCGCTCCTTCAGGCGCGCGAGCGCGGCGGCGGAGTCGGGGAACGCCGGCCAGTCGCCGACGGAGTCCGCGAAGGCGGCGACCTGCTCCTCGGTGGGCTCGGCGCCGAGCTCGGCGGCCACGCCGCGCAGCCCGTGGGCCACGACGTCGCGATAGGTCATGTACGGCCCGGCCTCGGCCTCCGCCTCGTACCGCGCGTAGCGGGCGATGAGGTCCTCGCGGTCGCCGCCCCGAGCGCGGCCTGCAGCCCGTCGGCCAGGCCGGTCTCCCAGTCGATCAGCGTGCCGTAGCAATCGAAAGTCAAGGCTTCGAATGACCTGAAGTGCAGCATTCGAGGCAGACTAGGGAGAAAGGACTTGCCGGAGACGGCCACGGCGGGTTAGGGTCGGCCCGCGACCGTGACCGAGCACGCAGCCGACCAGGAGGCGCTCGCCGCCGTACCAGAGCTGGAGTCCGCCGCCGCCGCGCCGACGACCGGCTGGGCGCCGAGCGGCGCGGGCGCGCTCGCCGCCGCGATGGGCAACCAGGCGTTCGGCACGCAGTACGGCGGTGGGGCGGCCGGGATCGAGCCCAGCGCGATGCTGGCCAACGCGGGCTCCGTGCTGGCGCGCGCCCTGTTCGCCGACCCGTCCCAGGGCACGCGCGCGCCGTGGACGAGCCTGCGCAGCGAGGCGGAGCAGTCGCGCGCGAACCTCGCCACGATCGGCCCGCTGAGCGTGGACCGGCAGGTCGACGACGAGCTCGGCGCCGGGCTGGCGTCGGCCGTGGCCTCCCGCCAGACGGTGGCCCGCCAGGACCATCCCCCTGGCGGCGGGACCCCCGCCGTGCCGCCTGCGCCCCAGTGGGAGACGTTCTTCACCGGCGACACGCTGGCGGGCATCCGCGCAGGTCTCGAGATCTCGCGCGTGTGGCCCGGCGTCGGCGCCTGGACGGGTCTCGCCTCTGACGTCGCCGGCACCGTCTCGGACATCGCGACGATCAACCAGGAAGACGCGCCGATCCTCAAGACGGTGATCGCGATCCGGGGGATCCTGAACGCGGTCAACAACTTCGTCGGGCACATCGGCTACGTCCAGGAGCTGGGCTCCAAGGTGGCGGCCGTGTCGGTCATCGGCGCGTGGCTGACCCCGATCCTGGACTCGATCGGCATGGCACTGAAGGACCTCAAGCTGCTGCTCGACCTGGCGCTGGGGCTGATCGACGTCGGCATCTGGGCGGCCGCCGAGCAGCAGAAGCTGCACGCCACCACCCCGGAGTCCGCGGGCCGTTGGAACAACCTGATCGGCGGCTACCAGGCCAACATGATCGGCGACCTGGCGACGCTGCTGGTCGACGGATGGGACGCCGCGACCGCGACGGAGGGCGACGGCGAGGTCGCCAAGCAGGCCGTCTACAGCATGAAGGGCCTCATGCAGGCGGCCCGCAAGTTCGGCCCGATCCTGCTCAACTGGATCATGGGGCTGTTCAACGTCTACGGCTCGAAGGTGACGACGCCGACGATGCCCGCGCAGGCCACGCCCGACGCCGGAGGCGGCGGGAACACCCCGCCCACGGCTCCCCCGGCCTCCGGGGGCGCCGCGCCGTCGCCGACGTCGGTTCCCGCCGCGCCCGCGGCGCCGCCCGGCATCGCGCGCATGTTCTCGCCCTCGGTGGCGCGCTTCGGGGAGGGCATGGGAGAGGGCGCGCAGTCCGCGGGCCGCCAGGCGCTGTCGATGGCCATCGTCGCCGAGCTGCAGCAGGCCAAGCTCGGCTACCTGGCGGCCGACGCGGCCCTGTCCGCCGGCGGCACGGCCATCTCGACGATCATGCAGCAGCAGCGGGAGCAGATGACGGCGCTGCTCGGCGGGACCGACCCGTTCGTCTTCATCCGCGACGCGGGCGTCCAGATGACCAAGATGCTGGCGGACAAGGCGGGTCAGCTGGAGCAGGCCGCGGTCCTCTCGGCGTCGGCGACGGAGCGTGCCGACCAGCTCCGGTCCGCGTGCGACGGCATCCTCGGGTTCCTCGACTCGCTCAACGTGCCGCAGGTCGACATCCCGGGCGTCGGCTTCCTCGTCGACGAGCTCCGCGGGGCGGTCAACGAGGTCAAGTCGATGGGCCGTGGCCCCGTCGAGACCGTCAAGAACCACGCGGACGAGGTCGGCGAGTTCCTCCAGATCTTCGCCGACATCGCGCGCCAGCAGGTCGCGGCGGCCCGGACGCAGATCCAGAGCCTCAGCGAGGGCCTGGCCAAGTGCAACTCGTTCGAGGACGTCATCAACCTGTTCATGGGCAAGCTCCAGGAGATCCTGGGCACCGGCACGAACCTGCAGATCGACGACATCAAGGCCTACTGGGCGAGCATCGGCGGCAAGATCGACGAGGGCATCGTCTGGGCGCAGGGCCTCGCCTCCGACAACCCGCCGGATCCGCCTGACCCCGGGCCCGCCGCGGACGGGGCGCCGCCCGAGTCGGCTGCCGCAGCCGGGGGCGCCGCGGGTGCCGCCGCAGGCGCCGCAGCTGCGCCGGCCGGGGCCGGTGCCGGTGGCGGCAGGCGCCGCCGCCGCGGGCGGAGCGGGTGCCGCAGGCTCCGCCGGAGCCGCGGCGGTCGCCGGCGCGCAGCAGGCGCAGAGCGCCCAGGCCGCCAGCGGAGCCGCTTCGGCGGCCGCTGCAGCCGGGGGCGGCGGCGCCGGCGCCGCGGGCGGAGCAGCCGCCGCCGCGCAGGCGGCGCAGAACGGTGCGGGGCGGCGCGGCGTGGCGGAGCGGCCGGCGCCGCGCAGGCGGCGCAGAACGGGCAGCGGGTGGCGCCGCCGGTGGCGGGCGGCCGGCGCGGCGCAGGCGGCCGCGCGCGGCGCAGAACGGTGGCGGCGCGGCGCGCCGGGGCCGGTCAGGCGGCGCAGGAGGGTGCGGGTGCCGGCGCGGCAGCCGGCGGGGCCGCCCAGAACGGCGCGGCGCAGGCGCGGCCGCGGGCGGGGGTGCGGCGGGCGCAGCCGGCGGCCAGACGATCGAAGAGCGCCTCGCGGCGGCGGCCGCCGCCCGCAACTAGTCTGCGCCCCTCATGGGGCGCCTCTCACGCAGCTCGCAGCGCGTCACGCGCACCGCCGCCACGGGCACGGCGGCCGCGGCGGCATCGCGGCGCCCGTCCGTGGACGCGGCCATGCGCACCCTGGAGGCCGGCGGCAACGCCGTCGACGCCGCCGTGGCGTGCGGCTTCGTGGCCGGCGTCGTCGAGCCCGCGGAGACGTGCCTCGCCGGCTCGGGCTTCCTGCTCGCCTGGGATCCCGCGACGAGGACCCCCACCGCCTTCGAGTTCCCGCCCCTCGCGCCGGCCGCCGCGACCCCGGACATGTACGAGCCGATCTCCAGCGAGGGCGCGACGAAGCTGCTGGGCGTGACGACCGTCAAGGACGACGCCAACGTCGAGGGCATCCTCGCGTGCGCCGTCCCCGGGACGATCGCAGGGCTGCTCGCCGCCCACGATCGCCTCGGCCGCCTTCCCCGCGCGCAGGTCATCGAGCCCGCGATCGAGGCTGCCACGAACGGCTTCGAGGCCGACTCGTACTACGCGCTGGCCGCGCTGGACAACCTCGACGTCCTGCGCGCCCACCCCACCGCGGCCGCGATCTACCTCGACGACCGCGGCCTCCCTCCCACGCCCGCCTTCCTCGGCGACGCGACGCTCGGCGTCCCGCCGCTGATCCGCCAGCCGGAGCTCGCGCGCACGCTCGAGATCGTCGCCGAGCAGGGAGCGGCCGGCTTCTACGAGGGCGAGATCGCGCACGCGATCGAGCACCACTTCGCCGCCCGCGGCGGCCTCATCGACCGCGCGGATCTCGCCGCCTACCGGCCGATCGTCGGCGCGCCGCTGCACTCCACCTACCGCGGCCACGACGTGTACGCGCCCACGTCGCCGTGCGGCGCGTGGACCGAGCTGCAGATCCTGCGCGTCCTCGAGCGCTTCGACATGAACGGGGACGACGCGCTGCACGCGATAATCGCCGCCTCACGGCACGCGTTCGCCGACCGCTACCGCGACCTGGGCGACGGCGCCACCCCGCTGCAGGACGACCCCGACGCCGTCGCCAAGGCGATCCGCGCCGGCGACATCGGGCCCGTCGCGGACGGCAAGCCGTGGGAGGTGTTCGCCTTCGACCGCCACGGCACGACCCACTTCACGGTCGTCGACGGCGACGGGATGATGGTCTCCTGCACGCACACCGCGGGCAACGCGTTCGGCTCGAAGGTCGTCGCCGAGGGCACCGGGCTGCTGTTCGACGCGGGGATGGTGTGGTTCAACGCGCACCCCGGCGCCGCCAACTCGATCGCGCCCGGCAAGCGCCCGCTGGTCAACATGGGCCCGCTGCTGCTGGCCCGCGACGGCGAGCCGCGGCTGGCGGTCGGCGCGCCGGGCGGGCGGCGGATCATCGACGCCGTGGTGCAGGTAGTCGTCAACGCGGTCGACCGCGGGATGGGGATCGAGGACGCCCTCGGCGCGCCGCGCGTCGACGCCTCAGGCTCGAAGGTGCTGGCGTCCGAGCGCCTCGGCCCCGCGCTCGACGCCCTGCGCGAGCGCGGCCACGACGTCGTCGCGGTGCGCGAGGAGCACTCGCCGTTCTCCTATGAGTTCGCGCGGCCCGTCGGCGCCGAGATCGCCGCGGACGGGAGCCGGCGCGCGAGCGCCGACCCATTCACGCAGGGCCACGCCGCGGCGCGCTAGCCGATCGCGTCGAGCCCGGCGCGGATGCCGTCGGCCAGGAAGTCGATCTCGGCCTGCTCCAGGGTCAGCGGCGGCGAGCACGCGATCGCGCCCATCAGCGGGCGGACCAGCACGCCGGCCTCACGGGCGCCCGGCGCGAGCTTGGCGACGGCGCCGGCGTCCTGCTCGAGCGCCTCGGGCGCCAGCTGCACGGCGGCCAGGAAGCCGAGCCCGGCGCGGATCTCCGACACCGCCGGGTGGTCGAGCAGCGGGGCCAGCGCGTCGGCGAGCGGGCGCTCCAGCTCGCGGCCGCGCTCGATCAGCCCGTCGCGCTCGTAGATGTCGAGCACCGCCAGCGCGGCGGCGCAGCAGGCGGGGTGCCCGGCGTAGGTCGCGCCGTGGCGGAGCATCGGGCCGCCGGCCGCGAAGAACGGGCCGGCCACCCTGTCGGAGACCACGACGCCGCCGAGCGGCAGGTAGCCGCTGGTCACGCCCTTGGCGAACGTGATCATGTCCGGCCGCACGTCCTCCCAGCGCTCGATCCCGAACCAGGTCCCGAGCCGCCCGAACGCGCAGATCACGCTGTCGCAGACGAACAGGATCCCGTGCTCGGCGCACAGGTCGGCGACGCCCTCGATGTAGCCCGCGGGCGGGTGGTATACGCCGCCGGCGCCGATCACCGGCTCGCAGAAGAAGGCCGCGACCTTGTCAGGGCCGACGCGCTCGATCTCCGCCTGCAGCGCCTGCAGCGAGTCGAACGCCACCGACGACGTCTGCGGCACGAGCGGGCCCCAGTTGCTGGTGTTCGCCTCGATCCCGCCCAGGCTCGTGCCGAACCCGTGCGTGCCGTGGTAGCCCTGCGTGCGGCTGATCAGGTGCACGCGCTCGGGCTGGCCCTGGTCGATCCAGTAGCGGCGGGCGATCTTCGCGGCGGCGTCGATGGCGTCGCCGCCCCCGGAGGCCAGGAAGACCCGCGCGCCGTCCATCGGCGCGTAGGCGGCGAGGCGCTCGGCGAGCTCGTTGGCCGGGCGGTTGCCGAAGTCGCCGAAGGTGGAGTACGCCTCGAGCGACTTCATCTGGGTCGCGACGCGCTCGGCCACCTCGGTGTTGGCGTGGCCGATGTTGGCGTACCAGAGGCTGGCGGTGCCGTCGAGGTAGCGCTTGTCGTCGGCGTCGTAGACCCACGGCCCCTCGCCGCGCTCGATCAGCAGCTCATTCTGGGAGACCGCGCCCATGTCGGCGAACGGGTGCCAATAGCGAGTGGTGGTGGTGGGAGAGACGGCCATCCGGCCAAGGTACTGCGCCGGGACGGCCCGGATCGTCCAAACCGCGCGCCGGGCGGGGTCCGCTCAGGCGAGAGCTCGACGCAACGCGGCGCCAACCTCGGCGACCGTGCGGCGCGAGACGTCGGCGACCGCCAGCCAGCGCCAGAAGCCGTGCACCGTGCCGGCCACGCGCCGGCTCTCGACCTGCACGCCCGCGTCGCGCAGCGCGGCGGCGTACGCCTCCCCCTCGTCGCGCAGCGGGTCGCACTCGGCGGTCACCACCAGCGCGGGCGGCGAGCCAGCCAGGTCGTCCGAGCGCAGCGGCGACGCGTCGGGGTCCATGCCGTCCGCGCCGTCGAGGTAGAGGTTCCAGAAGCGCTGCATGGAGGCGGCGGTGAGGCCGTGGTCGGTGCCGAAGTCGCGGTAGGTGCTGGTGTTGCAGCCCGCGTCGGTGACCGGGTAGATGAGCGCCTGCATGCGGAGGTCGATCTCGCCCCGCAGCCGCCGGGCGACGATCGTCGCGAGGTTGCCGCCCGCGCTGTCGCCGGCGATCGCCATCCGCTCGGGGTCGCCGCCCAGCTCCGCGGCGTTGGACTTCAGCCAGCGCACCGCGCACAGGCAGTCGTCCAGCCCGGCGGGGAACGGATCCTCGGGGGCGAGCCGGTAGTCGACGCTGGCGACGATCGCGCCGGACGCGTTGGCCAGCGCGCGCACCACGGTGTCGAAGGAGTCGATCGAGCCGACCACCCAGCCGCCGCCGTGCAGGTAGGCGATGACCGGGAGCGGCCCCTCGCCCTCGGGGCGGTAGACGCGGACGGGGATGCCGCCACACGGCGCCTCGACCGAGACGTCGCGGACCTCGGCGACGTCCTCCCCCGGGCCGCTCAGCTCGCGGGTCTCGGCCGCGTGGCCGGCGCGCGCCTGGTCGACGGGCACCTCGTGGGCGGCCGGCCCGGCGAGCGCGAGCATGCCCTCGAGGACCTTGCCGATGTCCGGGTCCAGGCTGGTGGTGCTCAGAAGCCGCGCCGCTCGCGGTCGCGGATGGCAGCCGGGTCCCGCCCCTCGCGGTGGCGCCTGGCCCACACGGCGTGCGCGGTGTAGAGCAGCGCCAGCCCGAGGATCGTCAGCGACAGCCACGCGACCTCGCCCGGCGAGAACGCGCCAAGGGCGACGAAGAAGGCGAACAGCACGACCACCGCCAGGATCAGGACCCAGAAGGTGTCGCTCAGCGTCGAGCGCATCGTGCCGAAACGTACCACCGGGGGGGCGGCGCGGCGCCAGGGGGAGCAGGGCGCCGCGCCGCGCGGCGCGGCGACTCTGCGCCGCGCCGCAACTCGGGAGAGCTAGGCGGCGGGCGGCGGCTCCTCGCCCTCCGACTCGTCGCCGGCGAGGATCCGGTACAGCGCGCGGCGGGTCTCCTCGAGGACCTTGGACGCCTCGGCGATCTGCGCCTCGGTGCCGGCCTGGACGACCTGCATCACGGCGGCGCCGACGCCGAACACCAGCGTCCGCAGCTCGCCGATGTTCTCGCTCCCGCCGGG
The DNA here is from genome assembly GCA_963723395.1 of uncultured Solirubrobacteraceae bacterium. GTDB lineage: Bacteria > Actinomycetota > Thermoleophilia > Solirubrobacterales > Solirubrobacteraceae > DATFQI01. The sequence continues at coordinate 58,416 of CAVRQL010000026.1, forward strand.
CTGCTCCCACGGGGTGCCGAGCTCCTCGGCGTTCTCCGTGACGTAGGCGCGGCCCTCGTCGGTGAGGGTGAAGAGCCGGCGGCCGGCGGACTCCTCCGCGCGGACCAGGCCCTCGTCCTCGAGCTGCGAGAGCGCCGGGTAGACCGAGCCGGGGCTCGGGCGCCAGGCGCCTCCGCTGCGGTTCTCGATCTCCTGCATCAGCCCGTAGCCGTTGCGCGGCTCCTCGGCGAGCAGGACCAGCAGGGCGGCGCGAACGTCGCCCCTGCGGGCACGGGGGCCGAAGCCGCCCGGTCCGAATGGCGGACCGCCGAAGCCCCGGTGGCCGCCGCGGTGGTGCGGGCGACCGCGACGACCGCCGCGGTGACCCGTCATGGCGAGCCAGATGGCCCGCGGGTCGAATTCGTTGGGTTCGGGCCGGGTGGCCCGAATCCATGGATGGCATGCGAGTGCATGTGGTTCTCCTTGGTTGCTTGAGTATCGACGATAGGTAACGATATATCGGCGACACTCTTTTGTCAACCGAACCGATGCACCGCGAGCCCCTTGGCGACGACGCCGCCCTCCGGATCGGTCACCTCCACCTCGCAGAAGCACAGGCTGCGACCGCGCCGCACGGCGCGGGCGGTGGCGAGCAGGTCCACCCCACGGGCGGCGGAGACGTAGTCGACGTGCATCGAGACGGTGGCGCCGGCGAGCGAGTCCGGCACGGTGTCGTCCGCCCACGCCGCGGCCATCGAGGCGGTGTCGAGCAGCGCGGCGATCGCGCCGCCGTGGACGACGTCGCCCATCGTGGCCAGCTCGGGGCGGAACGGCAGCCGCAGCCGCGCGACGTCCGGCTCGAGCGACTCGAGCTCGACGCCGAGCAGCCCGACGAGCGGCGAGTTGGGCACGAAGGCCCGGATGATCTCCCTGCGGGTCTGGGTCATGCCCGCGAAGCTAACGTCAGCGCGATGATCCGCCACGCCACCCCGGCCGACATCCCCGCCGTGCTGGCCGTGTGGGACCGCGCGCGCAGCCCGGCCGCGGTCACGCCCGACACGCCCGAGGCGCTCGAGCGCCTGCTCGCCCACGACCCCGAGTCGCTGCTCGTGGCGGAGATCGACGGCGCGGTCGCCGGGGTGCTGATCTGCGGCTGGGACGGCTGGCGCGGGAGCATGTACCGCCTCGGCGTGCTGCCCGAGCACCGGCGCGCCGGGATCGGCCGCGCGCTGGTCGAGGCCGGGCACGCCCGGCTGCGCGCGCTCGGCGCCGTGCGCGCCGGGCTCCAGCTCGCCGACGGCGAGGAGGCCGCCACCGCGCTCTGGACCGACGCGGGTTGGGCGCACGACACGACCGTCGCCCGCTGGGCCCGCACGTTGGCGCGGCGGCGGGGCGGGCGGCGGCGGGCGCGGACGCGGCGCGGGCGACGCGGGGCGACGGCGAGCGGCGGAGACGGGGCGGCGGGCGGGGGGGAGAGCGCGACGACAGGCGCGACGCCGCCGCGAGCCGGAGGGGGCGGGACCGCGACCCGAGACGCGGGGGAGGCGCGAGGGCACGCGAGAGGCGAGCGCGACCGAGGCCGGCGGCCAAGGCGGCGAGCGAGGAGCAGCGGCGCGCACGCCACACGCCGGAGAGACGAGCGAGCGGAGGGAAGGGACTAGGGAGTAGAACGTAGGTATGAGCCTCACCCTCGGTCCCGGCCCGCTCGGCACCCAGCCCGGCGGCGCCTTCAACTTCGGACTCGACGGCGCGCCCGCGCACCGCATCTACTTCGAGCCGTTTCCGCGCCGCGTGCGCGCGCTGATCGGCGAGGAGGTCGTACTCGACACGGTGCGCGGCCACCTGCTGCACGAGTCCAACCACCTCCCCATGCTCTACGTCCCGCTCGAGGACCTCCGCGGCCTGGCGCCCAGCGACCACACGACGCACTGCCCGTTCAAGGGCGACGCGTCGTACTTCCATCTCGCGGGCGTCGAGAACGCGGTGTGGACCTACGAGGAGCCGTTCGACGACGCCGTGTGGCTGCGCGGCTACGCCTCGCTCTACCACGCGAAGGCCGACGCCTGGTTCGTCGAGGACGAGCGCCTGTTCGGCAAGCTGCGCGACCCGTACCACCGCGTCGACGTCTTCGAGTCCTCGCGGCCGGTCACGGTCACGGCGAACGGCGAGGTGATCGCGCGCTCGGAGCGCGCGAAGCTGCTGTTCGAGACGGGCCTGCCGCCGGTCGCCTACGTTCCGGGCGGGGACGTCGAGGCGGGCGCGCTCACGCCGTCCGGGAAGCGCACGACCTGCCCGTACAAGGGCGAGGCGCGCTACTGGGCCGTCAACGGGATCGCGGACGCCGCGTGGAGCTACGAGACGCCGCTCAGCGAGGCGGCGGGCGTGGCGCGGCATCTCGCCTTCGCGGGCGAGGGCATCGAGGTCGCCGTCGAGGAGCCCGCCGAGCGCTTCACGCTCGGCTGAGCTACTTCGCGTCGAGCCAGTTCGGCCCCACGCCGGCGTCCACCGTCAGCGGGGGGTCGAGGTCGGCCGCGCCGACCATCTCGCGCGTGACGATCTCCGTCGCCTGCTCCATCTCCTCGGGCGGGCCCTCGAAGAGCAGCTCGTCGTGGATCTGGAGGATCGTGCGGGTCTTCAGGCCGGCGTCGGCGAGCGCCTCGTGGGCGCGCACCATCGCGACCTTGATGATGTCGGCGGCGGTGCCCTGGATGACCGAGTTGACCGCGAGCCGCTCGCCCAGCTTGCGCGTCTGCCAGTTGCGGGCGCGGATCTCGGGGATCTGGCGGCGGCGGCCGAACAGCGTCGAGACGTACCCGTGCTGCTCGGCCTGCTCGACGGCGTCCTTCATGAACTGGGCGACGGCCGGGAAGCGCGCGAGGTAGCGGTCGATGAACTCCTGCGCCTCGGCCTGGTCGATCTGCAGGCGGTCGGCGAGCCCGTACGCGCTGAGCCCGTAGACGATCCCGTAGTTGACCATCTTGGCCTTCGAGCGCATGCCGACGTCGAGCTGCTCGGGCGGGCGCTCGAACACGGCGCTCGCGGTCTCGGTGTGGACGTCCTCCCCGCGCTTGAAGATCTCGCGCAGGACGTCCTCGCCGGCGATGTGGGCGAGCACGCGCAGCTCGACCTGCGAGTAGTCGACCGAGAGCAGCACGTTGCCGGGGTCGGCGATGAAGCAGGCGCGGATCTCGCGGCCGGTCTCCGTGCGGATCGGGATGTTCTGGAGGTTCGGGTTGATCGACGCCAGGCGGCCCGTGGCGGCGTTGACCTGCAGGAACGTCGTGTGGATGCGCCCGTCCTCGGCGATGTAGGCGGGCAGCGCGTCGAGGTAGGTCTGCACGAGCTTCGTGAGCTCGCGGAACCGCTCGATCTTGGGGATGATCTCGTGCTCGCCGCGGATCGACTGCAGGACCCGCGCGTCGGTGCTGAAGCCGGTCTTGCCACGCCGCTTGCGCGACAGCCCGAGCTTGACGAACAGCACCTCGGCGAGCTGCTGCGGGGAGCCGATCATGAACTCCTCCCCCGCCAGCTCCCAGATCTCGCGCTCGAGCTGCTCGGCATCGGCACGGATGCGGGTGGCGGACTCCTCGAGGCGGCGCGTGTCGAGCCGCACGCCGGCCTTCTCGGTCTCGCGCAGGACGCGGATCAGCGGCATCTCGATCTCGCGCAGGAGCGGCTCCAGGCCGCGCTCGTGGATCTGCTCGCGCTGGCGGGCCGCGAGCTCGTAGACGAGCCCGGCGCGCTGGACCTGGATGTCGTCGGACTGGACGGCCAGCCCGCGCTCCTCGGCCAGCTCGTCGAGCGGGAAGCCGCGGCGGGCCGGGTCGAGCAGGAAGGCGGCGATCTCGGTGTCGAAGGCGAGGTTGGCGGGGACCTCGCCGAGCGCCTTGGCGTCGTGGGCGAGCACGGGGCGGTCGCCGGCGGCGGCCACGAGCTCCTTCGGGTCGTCGACGGCGCCGGTCAGCGCCTTGTCGCCGCCGGTGTAGGCGGCGAAGCGCCAGCGCGTCTCGGTCGGCAGCAGCTCGCCCTCGGCGATCTCGGGCGGGGAGGCGATCAGCACCAGCTCGTCGCCGGCCAGCTTCGCGATGTCCTTCGCCGCGCCCTCCTGGGCCGCGATCGTGCGCGCCTCGGCGTCCTCGGGGCGCGGGATCTCCTCCATCTCGAGCAGCGCGAGCGCCTCCTCGAGCCGGCGCAGCGGGTCGCGCAGCTCCCACTCCCGGAACACGGGGCGCACGCCCGAGCGGTCGACCTCGCGCGTGAACTCCGACCTCGAGGTCGAGGTCGATGGGGATGTCGCGCACCATCGTCGCGAGCTGCTTGGAGAGCCGCGCCGCGTCGGCGTGCTCGGTGAGGTTCTGCTTGCGCTTGGCGCCCGGTGATCTCGTCGACGCTGTCGAGCACGGTCTCGAGGTCGCCGAAGCGCTGCAGCAGGTCGGAGGCGGTCTTGTCGCCGATCCCCGGGACGCCGGGGATGTTGTCGCTGGTGTCGCCCTTGAGGCCGATGAAGTCCGGGATCAGCTCGGGCGGGATGCCGTAGCGGTCGATCACGCCCTGGCGGTCGTAGACCTTGGTGTCGGTGACGCCGCGGCTGGTGGACATGATCCGCACGCCGTCGGTGACGAGCTGGTAGGCGTCGCGGTCGCCGGTGACGACCATCACGGGGATCCCGCGCTCCTTGGCCTGCTCGGCCAGCGCGGCGATCACGTCGTCGGCCTCGTAGCCCTCGACGGAGATGTTGCGGTAGCCGAACGCCTCGACGAGCGGGCGCAGGTGCGGCCACTGGAGCTTCAGCAGGTCCGGGCGGCTGGAGCGCTGCGCCTTGTAGTCGGCGCTGAGCTCCTTGCGGCCGGACATCCCCGCGTCCCAGACCACGACCGTCGGGACGGGGCCGTAGTCGGTGAGGATCTTCACGAGCATCGACGCGAAGCCGAAGATCGCGTTGGTCGGGCGCCCGTCGGAGGTCGCGATCGACTCGGGCAGCGCGAAGAACGCCCGATAGGCGAGGGAGTTCCCGTCGATCAGGAAGAGCTCCTTGGGGTCGCTGCCGTTGGTCGCCATACGGCTTAGAGGCTAGTGGCCCGCGGGGCGTCAGGTGGCCTTCCGCCGCTATGCTGGCTGGACCGAGCGGGCGCAACGGTTCCGCGTGCCCGCCCATGGTGCGCGTGCCACCCAGAGCGTCGCCGCGTGCCCCACTTGAGTAGAGCTTCCAGAGCAGGAGCACCAGAGATATGACCCCTGATTCGCCCCCCGACGAGGACCGCGCCGAGCAGACGGAGGGCGCGCCGACGGAAGCGCCGGCCGCGGAGGGCACGCCGGAGGCCGCCGCCCCCGACGCCCCAGGGGGCGAGGTGACCAACGATCCGGCCGCCGCCGCCGAGAGCGTGAGCGAGGCCGCGCCCGCCGAGGACGCGCCGACCGCCGAGGCCGCGCCCGCCGACGCCGAGCCCGCGCAGCCGGCCGCCGAGCCGCGCAGGCGGAGGCCGCGCAGGCCGCGCCCGCCGAGGCCGCTCCGGCCGCCGAGCCCGCGCAGCCCGCCGCCGAGGCCGCTCCGGCCGCCGAGCCGCCGCCCGCCGAGGCCGCAGCCCGTCGCCGAGGCCGCCCGCGCGAGCCGCCCGCCGCCGAGGCCGAAGGCCGCAGCCCGCCCCGAGGCCGAGCAGGCCGACGCCGCGGCCCCGCCGACCCGCCGCCGAGGCGCCGCAGCCGCGCCCGCCGACGCCGCCGCCGCCGGCGACGCGCGACCCCGCGGCGCCGCCGGCCGAGAACGCCGCGCCGCCGCAGCAGCAGTCCAGACGCCCCAGCAGCGCCCGCGCCGCCGCCGCCCGACCGCGGCCGAGCGCCACCGCCGCACGTTCTTCGCGAAGCTGAGCGAGCTCCGCCGCACCGAGCAGGCCGCCGTCGCCGCCGAGGAGGGCGGCGCCGCCGAGGCCCAGCCGCAGCCGGAGCAGCCGGCCGCCGAGGCTCCCGCCGCGAGGCTCCCGCCGCCGAGGGCGGCGAGGCGCAGCCCGCCGCGCCGAGCAGCCGCCGCAGCCCCAGCAGCCGCCGCAGCCCCAGGGCCCGCCCGGCGACCTCCCCCTCCCGCTCGGCCCGCGCGCAGGCGCGGCTCGTCGCCGCGATCGAACGCGTCGGCGGCGCCGAGGCGGTGCTCGAGGCGCTGCAGCCCAAGCGCCGCGACGACGGCGAGACCATGAAGTGGTCCTCCGTCTGCTGCGAGCAGGCCCAGGGCGTCAAGCCCGGCGACCCGACCTTCACCGCCTGGGTGCGCCTCGCGGCCACCCCGGTGCGCGACGTCAAGGCGATCGTCAACCCGCGCGGCCAGGACGACCGCGGCCGGCGCGGCCGCGGCGGCCGAGGCCGCGGCGGCGGCGGCGGCGGCGGTGGTGGCGGCGGCTACCGGGGCAACGACCGCGGGGGCTACCGCGACGGCGGCGGCGGCCGCGGGGACATCGAGTCCCACGGCCGCGACGGCTCCTTCCGCTCCTCCGTGCGGATCGTCAACGTGGAGGACTCGCGCCGCGAGCGCGAGGAAGAGAAGCGCGAGCAGCGCGAGGCCAAGCGCAAGGCCGAGGCCGAGCGCCTCGCCCGCCTCGGCTACTAGCCGACGTGGCGCCGCACACCTCCGCGCAGTTCTCGCGTCGTCCTGCGCGTGCGCATCGCGCACCAGCCCGGCATGCTCGGGCGGGTGGCGACCGCGATCGGCCAGGCCGGCGGCACGATCGGCTCCGTCGACCTCGTCTCGCTCGACGACGCGCACACGCTGCGCGACATCACCGTCGACACCGCGGGCGAGGAGAGCACGAAGGCGATCGCCGACGCGGTCGCCGCCGATCGAGGGCGCGGAGGTCGTCGGCACGACCGACCGCACGTTCCTGATGCACCTCGGCGGGCAAGATCGAGCAGCACAACAAGCACCCGCTCAGGACGCGCGACGACCTCTCGATGGCCTACACGCCCGGCGTCGCCCGCGTCTGCTCGCGCGATCGCCCAGGACCGCGAGAAGGCCTTCCAGTACACGATCAAGCGCAACACGGTGGCCGTCGTCTCCGACGGCAGCGCCGTGCTCGGGCTCGGCGACATCGGCCCCGAGGCCGCGATGCCGGTGATGGAGGGCAAGTGCATGCTCTTCAAGGAGTTCGCCGGCGTCGACGCCTTCCCGCTGTGCCTGGACACCAACGACGTGGACGAGATCGTCGCCACCGTCAAGGCCCTCGCCCCCACCTTCGGCGGCATCAACCTCGAGGACATCTCCGCCCCGCGCTGCTTCGAGATCGAGGATCGCCTGAAGGCCGACCTCGACATCCCCGTCTTCCACGACGACCAGCACGGCACCGCGGTCGTGGTGCTCGCCGCGCTGCTCAACGCGACCAAGCTGACCGGCAAGCGCCTCGAGGACCTGCACGTGCTCGTGCTCGGCCTCGGCGCGGCGGGCGTGGCGACCGCGCGGATCCTGCTCGCGGCGGGCGTGACGCACCTGATCGGCTGCGACTCGCGCGGCGCCGTGCACGCGGACCGCGCGGACTACGAGTCGATGCCTCCCGTCAAGCGCTGGTTCGCCGACCACACGAACCCGGAGCAGCGCGCGGGCGGCCCCGCCGACGTGATCGACGGCGCCGACCTGTTCATCGGGCTCTCCGGCGCCCGCGTGATGCCGCCCGAGGCGCTGTCGCGCATGAACCGCGACGCGATGGTGTTCGCGATGGCCAACCCCAACCCCGAGGTCACGCCCGAGGAGGCCGCCCCCTACGCGCGCGTGATCGCGACCGGCCGCTCGGACTACCCGAACCAGATCAACAACGTGCTCTGCTTCCCGGGCATCTTCCGCGGCGCGCTGGACGTCCGCGCGCGGGAGATCACCGAGGAGATGAAGATGGCCGCCGCCCGCGGGATCGCGGCGATCGTGGCCGACTCCGAGCTGAACGAGGACTACATCGTGCCATCGGTCTTCAACCGCGACGTGGCCGACTCGGTGGCCGCCGCCGTGGCCGACGAGGCGAAGCGCCAGGGCGCGGCGACCGTCGACGAGGACGAGATCGGGTACGCCGCCGAAGACCGCCGGTGATCAGCGCCGCGGGCGAGGTCCGTACTCCAGCCATGAGAGTGACTCTGACCGGCGCGACCGGGCTGCTCGGCGCCCGGCTGGTGCGCGAGCTGACCGGCCGCGGCGACTACGTGACCGTGCTCACGCGGAACCCGGGCCGCGCGCGCGAGGCGCTGCCCGGCGCCGATGCCGTCGAGTGGGACCCGTCGGCGGGCGCCGCGCCTGTCGAGGCGCTCGAGGGCCGCGACGCCGTCGTGCACCTGGCGGGCGAGAACGTCGCCCAGCGCTGGAGCGACGACGCCAAGCGCCGCATCCGCGAGTCTCGCGAGCTGGGCACGCGCCACCTGGTCGACGGACTCCGCGCCACCCAGGACCGCCCGAAGGCGCTGATCAGCTCCTCCGCCGTCGGCTACTACGGCCCGCACGGCGACGAGGAGCTGCCCGAGGAGACGCCGCCGGGCGACGACTTCCTCGCCCAGGTGTGCGTGATCTGGGAGGGCGAGGCGGCCAAGGCGGCCGACGAGCTCGGCATGCGCGTCGTGCGCGTGCGCACCGGCGTGGTGCTCGACAAGGACGGCGGCGCGCTGGGCAAGATGCTCCCGTTCTTCAAGGCCGGCATCGGCGGCCCCGTGGCCGGCGGGCGCCAGCTGATGCCGTGGATCCACGCCGACGACGTGGTCGGGATCTACCTCCGCGCGCTCGATGACGCGGACTGGAGCGGGGCGGTCAACGCGACCGCGCCGAAGCCGGTCAGCAACCGCGAGTTCTCCAAGGCGCTCGGCCGCGCGCTGCACCGCCCGGCGCTCGCGCCGTGTCCCGCGTTCGCGATCCACATCCTCTACGGCGAGATGGCCGAGATCGTCACCAAGGGCCAGAACGCCATACCGCAGCGCACCTCGAAGCTCGGCTACGAATACCGCCACCCGCAGCTGGACGAGGCGCTGCGGGCCGCGCTGAGCTGAGCCTTAACGACACGCCCACGGCACTTCGCCCATAGTGAGGGTGGAGATGCCCGACCCCCTGCCCCCCGACCTGTCCCGGCTCGGCGACGAGCTGGCCCGCGCGACCACCGTCAGCGCCCGCGTGCAGGCGCGCCGCGCGACCGTGCGGCGGCGGCTCGCGGTCACCGCCGCGGCCACGCTGATGGCCTTCGTGGCGCTGGCCCCGCAGACGCTGCAGCCGGGCGACGGGAGCGGGCCGGTGCAGCTCGCGGCGGCCGCGATCGGCTACACGCCGACGGCCTGCGACCGCCCGCGCGGGGCGACGTTCGCCGCCGCGCGCCCGTGCGCCTCGCCGGGCACCACCGACGTGACGCCGGACCGGCTGGCCCGGCGCCTCGCCGAGAACTGATCCTCTAGTCCTTGTCGTCGATGCCCGCGGCGGCGGCCGCGTGCGGCGCGACGTCGGACGCCTTGCGGCGCCCGAACGCGCCCGATGGTCTTCCACTTCGAGTGCGGCTTCGCCGGGATCACCAGGAAGATGATCACGCCGATGATGTGCAGCAGCAGGCCGGCGGCCAGCCCCGACTTCTCGGTGTAGCCCTTGCGGGACGAGAGGTAGGAGGCGACGATCGCGCACGCCAGCCAGAGGTACATGAGGAGGAGGGCGTTGGAGCCGATCATGTTCCGAGGTAGGCCTTCTGGACGTCGGGGTTGCTCCGCAGCGAGGCGGACTCGTCGGACATCACGACCTTGCCGGTCTCCAGCACGTAGGCGCGCTGGGAGACCTCGAGCGCGAAGTTCGCGTTCTGCTCCACGAGCAGGATCGTCGTGCCCTGGTTGTTGATCTCGGCGATCGTCTCGTAGATCCGCTCGGTGAGGATCGGCGAGATCCCCATCGAGGGCTCGTCGAGCAGCAGGATCTGCGGGTTGCCCATCAGCGCGCGGCCGATGGCGAGCATCTGCTGCTCGCCGCCGGACATCGTGCCCGCCTTCTGTGCCTGCCGCTCGTCGAGGCGCGGGAACAGCTCGAAGACGCGCTTGAGGTCGTTCCCGATCCCGTCGGTGTCGCGGCGCAGGAACGCCCCGAGCTCCAGGTTCTCGCGCACGGTCATGCGCTGGAAGCACTTGCGGCCCTCCGGCGACTGGCAGATGCCCAGCCGGACGATCTCCTGCGGCGGGAGGTGCTCGATCGAGTCGCCCGCGAGGCGGATCGACGCCCTCGCGCGGCGGCGTGAGGCCCGAGATCGACCGCAGCGTGGTCGACTTCCCGGCCCCGTTGGAGCCGATCAGCGTCACGCACTCGCCTTCCTCGACCTTCAGCGTGACGCCCTTGAGCGCCTGGATGTTGCCGTAGTAGGTCTTGATGTCGTCGACTTCGAGGAACGCCATCAGTGCTGCTCCTCCGACGCCTTCTTGCCCAGGTAGGCCTCGATCACGCGCGGGTTGCTGCGCACGTCCGCGGGCTTGCCCTCGGCGATCTTCTCGCCGTGGTCGAGCACGGTGATGTGCTCGGAGACCTGCATGATCACCTTCATGTCGTGCTCGATCAGCACGACGGTGATGCCGCGCTCGTCGCGCAGCCTGTGCATGAACTCGGTCAGCTCGGCGGACTCCTGCGGGTTCATCCCCGCGGTCGGCTCGTCGAGCAGGAGGATCTTCGGGTCCGAGGCGAGCGCGCGGGCGATCTCCACACGGCGCTGGTCGCCGTAGGAGAGGTTGATCGCCAGCCAGTCGTGGTGGCGGGTCTTGACGCCCGACGTACTCGAGCTCCTCGTGGGCCTTCTCGTGGACGGCCTTCTCCTCCTTCATCACGGGGAAGCGGAAGATCGACCCGAACAGCCCCGCCTTCATGCGGGAGTTCTGGCCGACCATCACGTTCTCCAGCGCGCTCATGGTCCCGAACAGGCGGATGTTCTGGAACGTCCGCGCCATCCCGAGCTTCATGATCACGTCGGGGCGGTTGCCCGTGATGTTGCGCTCGTGCATCGAGATCATGCCGAGCGTCGGCTTGTAGAAGCCGGTGAGCATGTTGAAGAACGTCGTCTTGCCGGCCCCGTTGGGACCGATGATCGAGACGATCGAGCGCTCGGGGACCTTGAACGACACGTCGCTGACGGCGGTCAGGCCCCCGAACTGCTTGGTGACGCCCTCGGCATCGAGGGCGAGGACGCCGGTCGGCCCGGCGGGCTCGGGCTCGTCGCTCTTGGTGGTGGCTGCGGTGGACATCAGGGTGCGGTCGCGACCAGCGGGTCGCCCTCCTCCTCGTGGAGCTCCTGCTTTCGCCGGCGTTCTGGCAGCAGCCCCTCGGGCCGCAGGATCATCATCACCACGAGCAGGAAGCCGTAGATGGCGAACGTGATCTGCGTGACGTCGAAGTCGATCTTCAGGCCGACCAGGTCGCCGACGTCCGCCGGCAGCGAGTTGAAGACGTCGGGGATCAGGTAGAAGTTGATCGTCGTCAGCGCGATCGCGCCCAGCACCACGCCCCAGATCGATCCCAGGCCGCCGAGGATGACCATGCCGAGGATCAGGATCGAGAAGTAGAACTGGAACTGGTCGGCGTTGACCGTGTTGTTGAACGAGCCCAGGAACGCGCCCGACATGCCGCCGAACGCGGCGCCGGTGCCGTAGGCCAGCAGCTTCGTCTTCACGGCCGGGACGCCCATCGCCACGGCCGCGACCTCGTCCTCGCGCAGCGCGATCCACGCGCGGCCGAGCCGCGAGTTGCGCAGCGCGAAGCTGACGGCGAGCGCGATCACCACGAGGAACAGCGCGACGAAGTACCAGGGTCTGAGGTCCAGCGACTTGAACGGCTCCAGGAACGGGAGGTCGATCTTGTCGACCGGCGTGATGCCCTGGCGGCCGGCCGTGAGCGGCTGGCCGTCGATCTTCAGCGCGTCGCCGTTGATCGCGATGCGGCCGATGATCTCGCCGAACGCGAGCGTCACGATCGCGATGTAGTCGCCGCGCAGGCGCAGCGTCGGCAGGCCGATCAGCATGCCGGCGATCGTCGTGAAGATCACCGCGCAGACCAGCATGAGGATGAAGTTCATGTGGATGCCGGGCAGCTCCGCCGCCCGGTCGGCCACGAGGATGTGCAGGCCCTTCTCGCCGTTGATGCGCGAGAAGAACAGCGATCCGAACCAGCCCATCGTGTACGCGCCGATGGCGAAGAACGCCACGTAGCCGAGGTCCAGCAGGCCGGCGAAGCCGACGATGATGTTCAGCCCCAGCGCCATCACGCAGTAGGCGAGCGCGAGGACGGCGGTGCCGAGCACGGTCCCGCCCGAGTCGAACAGGAACGGGAAGATCAGCGCGACCAGCACGAAGATCGGGAAGATCGCGGCCTCCCACCACTCCGGCATCACGAACCCGCGTGCGCCCGACTTCGGGTCCTGGCTCGCCGGGGCCTCTGTGGTGGTCGTCATCCCGCGTCCCTCGTCTGCTCGCCCAGCAGGCCGGACGGCTTGAACACCATGATCAGGATCAGGTAGGCGAACACCACGGCCGGCGTCCACGCGGAGCCGAGCGGGAAGAACCCGAACAGCTCGTCGCGGTTGTCGGAGAGCTGCTGGATGAAGCCGATGATGAAGCCGCCCAGCACCGCGCCCTTGATGTTGCCGATGCCGCCCATGACCGCGGCGGTGAACGCGATCAGGCCGGCGGTGAAGCCCTGGAAGTACCAGATCGTCGTCTGGTAGAGGGCGTAGATGAGACCGGCGGCGCCGGCCAGCATCCCGCCCAGCAGGAAGGTCATGGAGATCGTCGTGTCGACGTTGATGCCCATCAGCCTCGCGGCCTCGGGGTCCTGCGCGGTGGCGCGCATCGCCTTGCCGAGCCGGCTGCGCCCGATGAACGCCGTCATCAGCAGCAGCAGCGGGATGGTCACGAAGATCGACAGCAGGTCGCCGTTGGTGATCTCGATGCCGCCGATCGTGAAGATCTCGTGCTGCGAGTGGATCAGGTCGACGATGCCCTCCTGCGAGCCGCCGCGCCACAGCAGGCCGACGTTCTGCAGGATGAAGGAGAAGCCGACCGCCGTGATCAACGGCGCCAGTTTCGGCGCACTTCGCAAGGGTCTGTAGCCGACCCGCTCGATCATCGTGTTGAGGATCCCGGACGCGAACATCGAGATCACGAGGATCACGAGCAGCGCGATCGCCAGCGGGGCGACGGCGGTGTCCTCGGTCAGGCCGAACGAGGCGAACAGCGCCGGCGGCCACGAAGGAGCCGATCATGAACACCTCGCCGTGGGCGAAGTTGATCAGCTCGACGATGCCGTAGACGAGCGTGTAGCCGATCGCCACCAGGGCCCAGATGGCCCCGTTGGAGATGCCGTCGACGAGGTTGTTCCCGATGCGGGTGAGGCTGCCGTCGTTGACGAGGTCGTAGATGGCGAAGTAGACGGGCAGCGCCAGCAGGACGGCGATCAAACCGTAGGTGCCGATGAAGGCCCTGAGGCGTGCACCCCGTACGGCGGGGCTGGCCGGAAGTGAGGCGGCTTCCATGAGTCGGTCCGTAGCTTGTCAGAACGACCGAGCGGCCGGGGGCGGAAATTTTCCGCCCCCGGCCTCCTGGTCGTTCAGGTCACGGTCAGTTGGCCGCGGCCTTGATGGTCTTGTCGAACTTCAGCTCGCCGCCGTCGATCGAGTAGACGCCGTAGTCCGTGAGGGACGTATCGCCGTTCTCGTCGATCGAGTAGGTGCCGAGCACGCTCGAGCGGTCCTTGGTCTCGAAGATCGCCTTGAGGACGTCCTCCTTGGCGCCGGTCTTCGAACGCTCGATGGCGTCCAGCGCGAGGCGCATGGCCTCGTAGCCGTAGATCGCGTACGGATCCGGGTTCTTCTCGCCGTACTTGGCCGAGAAGTCGTCGAAGAACTTCTGGCCCTCCGGCGGGTACTCGTCCGGCGACAGCGTGGCGACCGTCACCTTGGTGCGGCTCGCGACGTTGGCGGGGATGCCGCCCTCCTTCGGGTCGGCGAAGCCGGACTCGGCGACACCGTCAGGCCCGTAGAGCTTCGCGTCCGGCAGCGCCGCCGCGAAGTCCTTGTAGATCTGCACCGCGTTGTTGGCGGTGATGCCCGAGTAGACCATGCAGTCCGCGCCGGCGCTCTTGGCCTTACCGGCCAGCGAGCGGTAGTTCGCCGCGTTCTTGTCGATCGCCTCGTTGGAGAGGACGGTCAGGCCCTGCTCCTTCGCGGAGGCCTCGATGTTGCGGGACAGGCCCGCGCCATAGACCTCCTTGTCGTTGAGCAGCTGGACCTTGGTGCAGCCGTCCTCCTTCATGAGGGTGGCCAGCGCGGCGCCCTGGATCGTGTCCTTCGGGACGATGCGCGCGTAGGTCCGCTCGCCGCTCGGGTAGTACTTGTCCGGCTCGCCGGGCTCGGCGCCGGGCTCGTCGGTGGTCAGGCCGACGGCCGTGTTGGCCGGGCTGATCTGCGGGACGCCCGCCTCGTTGAGGATCGGGATCGAGACGGCGGAGCCGCCCGAGTTGAACTCGCCGAGGTACACGGCGGTCTTGTCGTCCTGCGCCGCCTTGCGGGCGTTGGCCGAGACAGCCTCAGGAGTCCACGAGCCGGCCTGCGCCGTCGAGTCGTCGAGCGACTGGTAGTTGACGGTGATGTCGCCGGCCTTGCCGCCCGTCTGCTCGAGGGCGAGCTTGATGCCGTTCACCATCGCGGTCGTCTGCGGGCGGGAAGCGCCCTGCAGCGGCAGCGACGAGTAGACCGTGACCGAAGAAGCGGCGTCGCCGCCTCCGCCGCCGCCACCGCCGCTGCTGTCATCGTCACCGCATGCGGCTACGCCGAACGCGAGTGCGGCGACAAGGCAGCCCGACGCTGCCAACGAACGTGAAATCAAGGAACCCCTCCTCAGGAGTCGTATGTGGGGCGCGATTCTACGCACGCCGGTGTTAAGGCGGCAAGAAGCTTCCCGCCGCGTCCGGCGGAAGTCCAGCGCGGGCTGGCGGTCCTGCTCCCGGTTGCCCGGGAGGTACCGCACCACGAAATGCACGGCCGAGGCGACGATCAGCATCACGAGCGTGATCAGGAACGCGTCGAAGCTCTTGGTGCCGATCGCCCACAGGACGATCCAGAGCACGAGGCCGGCGATGAGGGTGAGAAGGATGCCCATCGAGGCGGCGATCCTAGCGAGTGAGCCCGGCGGCAAGCGCCGCGACGACGTCGCCGACGGCGGCGGCGGGATCCTCGGCCTCGGCGGCGGCGCGCACGAGCCGCGAGCCGACGATCACGCCCGTCGGCGCCGGCGTCGGCGGCGGCGGCCGCCTGCTCCGGCGTCGAGATGCCGAAGCCGAGCGCCACGGGGACCTCGGTGGCGGCCTTGACCGCGGCGGATCAGCTCCGGCGTTCCGGCCGCGGCGGCGCCGCGCTCGCCGGTGGTGCCGGTGACGGAGACGGTGTAGACGAAGCCGCGGGCGCGCTCGCCGATGGCGGCCAGGCGGTCCTCCGGCGTGGTCGGGGCGACGAGCGGGACGAGCGCGATCCCCGCGGCGTCGCACGCCTCCAGCACGGCGGGCGCCTCCTCGAGCGGGAGGTCGGGGACGATCAGGCCGCTCAGCCCGGCGACCGCGAGCTCGTCGACGAAGCGCTCCACCCCGCGCGCGAACATCGGGTTCGAGTAGCACATGAGCACGACCGGCAGGCGCTGCGCAGAGCCGCGCGCCGACGCCGATCACGTCGTGCAGCCGCGCGCCCCCGGCGAGCGCGCGCGTGGCGGCCGCGTGGATCACGGGGCCGTCGGCCAGCGGGTCGGAGAACGGCACGCCGAGCTCGACCAGGTCGGCCCCGCCGTCGGCGTACGCCTCGCCGATCCGGATCGACGTCTCGAGCGTCCGGGAAGCCGCCCATCAGGTAGGGCATCAGCGCCGCACGGCCGGCGGCGCCGGCGAAGGCGGCCGCGATCCGCTCGAGCCCCGTGTCGGTCGTGGTGATCGCCGTCATCCGATCGCGGCCAGCGCCTCGGCGAGGTCCTTGTCGCCGCGGCCGGACAGGCACACGAGGTCGACGTACTCGGGGTCGTCCACCTCGCCTGCGCCCGGGCCGAGCGCCCACGCCACGGCGTGGGAGGACTCCAGCGCCGGGACGATCCCCTCCAGCTTCGCGACCCGCTGGAAGGCGGCGAGCGCGTCCGCGTCGGTGACCGCCACGTAGCGCGCCCGGCCCGGTGTCGCGCAGGTGCGCGTGCTCGGGGCCGGTGCCGGGATAGTCGAGCCCGGCGGAGATCGAGTGGGCCTCGAGGATCTGCCCGTCCTCGTCCTGCATGATCGCCGAGTAGGCGCCGTGCAGGACGCCGCCGCGGCCGCCGAGCGTGAGCGGGGCGCCGTGGCGGCCGGTCTCGATCCCGTCGCCCGCGGCCTCCACGCCGACCAGCTCGACCTCCTCGTCGCCCACGAACGGGACGAAGATGCCGATCGCGTTCGAGCCGCCGCCGACGCAGGCGATCACGCGCGAGGGCAGCCGGCCGAGCCGCTCGAGGACCTGGGCGCGCGCCTCGTCGCCGATCACGCGCTGGAGGTCGCGCACCAGCGCCGGGAACGGCGCGGGCCCGACGGCGGAGCCGATCACGTAGTGCGTGTCGCCGACGTTGGCGACCCAGTCGCGGATCGCGGCCGAGACCGCCTCCTTGAGCGTGCGGGCGCCGGCGTCGACGGGCTCGACGGTGGCGCCCATCAGCCCCATCCGCTCGACGTTGGGCTTCTGGCGGCGCATGTCCTCGGTGCCCATGTAGACGATGCACTCGACGCCGAGCAGCGCGCACGCGGTCGCGGTGGCGACGCCGTGCTGGCCGGCGCCGGTCTCGGCGATGATGCGCGTCTTGCCCATGCGCTTGGCGAGCAGGCACTGCCCGAGCGCGTTGTTGATCTTGTGCGCGCCCGGTGTGGAGCAGGTCCTCGCGCTTGAGGTAGACGGCGTGCCCGACCGCCTCGGAGAGCCGCTTGGCGTGGTAGAGCGGCGTCGGGCGCCCGGCGAAGTCGCGCAGCAGCGTGCCCAGCTCCTCGAGGAAGCCCGGGTCCTCGCGGGCGGCGACCCAGGCGGCCTCCAGCTCGGCCAGCGCCGGCATCAGCGTCTCGGGCACGTACTGGCCCCCGTAGGGGCCGAAGCGGTGCTCGACGGGCGCCGCGCTCACGACACGGCCGCCCGTGGGCGGCGAGGCGACGGCCATGAACGCCTCCACCTTGGCCGGGTCCTTGATGCCCGGCGAGGCCTCGGTGCCGGACGCGACGTCGACGGCGTAGGGCTTCACGGCGGCGATCCCCTCGGCGACGTTCTCGGCGGTCAGCCCGCCGGACAGGATCGCGGGGACCTTCGAGCGCCGCTGGGCGGCGAGGCTCCAGTCCCACGACTGCCCGGTGCCGCCGTGCATCCCGGGAGCGGCGGTGTCGAGCAGGTGGTAGTCGACCCGGAAGCGCTCCAGGGCCTGCAGGTCGGCGCCGGAGGCGACGCGCGCCGCCTTGATGATCTTGGCGCCGGTCCGCCGCGCGACCTCGGTGGCGAAGGCCGGTCCCTCGTCGCCGTGCAGCTGCACGTGGGTGAAGCCGATCGAGTCGGCCGCGTGGGCGATCTCGTCCAGCGTCGGGTTCACGAACACCCCGACCAGCTCGACGCGGCGCCGCACGGCGCCCGCGATCCCGGCTGCCACGCCGGGCTCGACGGCGCGCTTGGACCCCGGCCACAGGATGAAGCCGATCGCCCAGGCGCCCAGCGAGGCCGCCTGCTCGGCGTCCTCGAGGCGCGTGATGCCGCAGATCTTGACCCGGGTCACGGGTCTCATCCTAGGAGTTAGAGCGCAGAACGACGCAGCGCGACGGCCGTGGGGCCGTCGACCGCGGTGAGGCTCGCCAGCACGGCCGCGGTGGCCCGCACGGCCGCCGGCGACGCGGACCGCGGCGCGAGCGCCAGCACGGACGCGGCCTGGGCGATGTTGAGCGCCGCGCGGGCGGTCATCCACGGCCACTTCGGGCTCCCCCGCAGCAGCCCGGGCACCAGCGCGAGGTCGGCCGCGCCGATGGCGCGCAGCGCCGCATGGGAGCTCTCGTCGAGGCCCGAGCGGCCGCGCGGTGAGGCCGGGCGCGGCGACCAGGGCGGCGCCGGCGGCCAGCGTCGCCCAGCCGACGAACTCGGGCGGGGTGGTGATCATCCGATCGGCACCGAGGCCGGCCGCTCCGTGAGCTGGACCTGCACGGTCAGCGGCTTGCCGTCGCGCAGCAGCGTGATCGCGCAGCCGTCGCCGGGCGGTGGCGGGAGATGAGGTCGTCGACGTCGGCCATCGAGCGCACGGCGTGGCCGTCGACCGCCGTGATCACGTCGCCGCCGGCCACCGAGCCGTCGCCGAGGATGCCCGCGCGCTGGCGGCCGGGCCGCCCGGATCGACCTCCTCGACGCGCACGCCGGCGCGGCTGCCGTCGTCGAGCGCGACGAGCGACGCGGTGTCCTCGCCGCGGGCGCCGAGGTAGGCGTGGCTGACCATGTGGTGGGCGCGCAGGTCGGGGATGATCGCCTTCGCGGTGTCGATCGGGACCGCGAACGCGATCCCGACGCTGCCCTGCGAGCCGGCGGTGGCGATCTGGGAGTTGATCCCGATCACGCGGCCGGCCGCGTCGAGCAGCGGGCCGCCCGAGTTGCCGGGGTTGATCGCCGCGTCGGTCTGGATCACGTTGTCGATCGAGAAGCCGCTCGGCGCCGTGATGCGGCGCTGCTTGGCCGAGACGACGCCGGTGGTGAGCGTGCGGTCCAGCCCGAACGGGTTCCCGATCGCCACCGTCGGGTCGCCGACCTGCACCGAGGAGGAGGAGCCCAGCGCCAGCGGGCGCAGGTCCAGCCCCTCGGGATCGACGCCCAGCAGCGCGAGGTCGGTGTCCTCGTCCTTGCCGAGCACGCGCGCGGAGACCGTCTTGTCGTCGGAGAACGTCACCCGGATGTCGGTCGCGCCCGCCACGACGTGCGCGTTGGTCAGCAGCCGGCCCTTCGGCGTCGATCACGAAGGCCGAGCCGGTGGCCACGTTCTCCGAGCGCTGCTGGAAGTCGAACGGCGACGGCTGCGACTGCAGCGAGCGCGCGCGGACGAACACCACGCCCGGGGCGTCGCGCTTGTAGATGTCGCGCACGGTCAGCGTGCTCTCGCGCTGGGCCATCGGGCTCGATGCGGAGCCGAGCGCGGACTGCTGGTACACGGTGCGGGTGGCGTCGCGCCCGGCGAGCCCGGTACCGAGCAGCGTGGCCGTGGCGACTCCACCGCCCATCAGCCCGGCGGCGACCATGGCTGGGAATCCGTTCTTCACCGCCGCCCAGCCTCGCGCCGATCCGTGAACCCCAGGTAAACCCTGGGGTACCGCCCGTTAGCGGTCCAGGCCGCCGGTGAGCTCGATGCAGGCGGCCTCGATGTCGGGTGCGCGCATCAGCGTCTCGCCGATCAGGACGGCGTCGACGCCGACGCGCTCCAGCTCGTCGAGCTGGTCGCGGTCGCGGTAGCCGGACTCGGCGACCACCGTCTTGCCGGCCGGGACGTCGGAGAGCAGCTCGTAGGTGCGCTCGATGTCGACCGAGAAGTCGTTCAGGTCGCGGTTGTTGAGGCCCAGCACGTCGGCCTCCACGTCGAGCGCGACCTCCAGCTCGCGCTCGTCGTGGACCTCGACGATCGCGTCCAGGTCCAGGTCGTCGCGCCTCGCGCAGCAGGTCGTAGAGGTCGTCGGGGTCGAGCGCGGCGACGATCAGCAGGATCGCGTCGGCGCCGGCGGCCGCCGACTCGTAGAGCTGGTAGCGGTCGACGATGAAGTCCTTGCGCAGGATCGGCAGGTCGGTGGCCCCCAGCGCCTCGCGCAGGTCGTCGAGCGAGCCGCCGAAGTGGAACGGCTCGGTGAGGATCGACAGCGCGGCGGCGTAGCCGCGCTCGTAGGCCTGGACGACGTCGGTGACGGTCGAGGTCCTCGCGGATCGGGCCGGCCGACGGCGAGCGCCGCTTGTGCTCGGCGATCAGCGACACGCCGGGGCGGGCCAGCGCCTCCTGGAACGGCCGCCCCTCGGGGCGCGACGCGATCGCCGCCTCCAGCTCGGGCAGCGGCACCTGCCGGCGGCGGCGCGACACCTCCCCGCGGGTGTCCTCGACGATGCGGTCCAGGACGCTGCTCATCCGGGCGACAGTGTGGCGGTAAGGGCGGTCAGCGCGTCGAGCGCACGGGCGGCGGCGCCCGAGTCGATGGTCTCGGCGGCCGTCTCGACCCCCTCGCGGAGCGTTCCGGCGCGGCCTCCGACGTAGATCGCCGCGCCCGCGTTGAGCAGGGCGACGTCGCGCTCCGGGCCGGGCTCGCCGGCGAAGATCCGCGCGCGTGATCTCGGCGTTGGCCTCCGGCCGGCCGCCGGCCAGCGCGTCCGGGGAGGCTCGGGTGAGCCCGACGTCCTCCGGAGACACCTCGTAGCGGCGAATCTCCCCGCCGTCCACCTCGACGACGCGCGTTGTGCCCGACGTGCTCATCTCGTCCAGACCGTCCGCGCTCGACACTACCAACGCCTTCTGGGCCCCGAGCCGTGCCAATGCACCCGCGATCGTGTCCAGGAACGCCGCGTCGGAAACGCCGATCACCTGCCGCGTGGCGCCCGCCGGGTTGGTCAGCGGGCCGAGGAAGTTGAAGATCGTGCGCACCGCCAGCTCCTTGCGCACGGGGACCACGAAGCGGGTCGCGCCGTGGTGGGCGGGCGCGAACATGAAGCCGAAGCCGACCTCGGCGATGCACCGCGCGACCGCGTCGGGCTTCAGGTCGATCTTGACCCCCAGCGCCTCGAGCAGGTCGGCCGAGCCGGACAGGCCGGTGGCGGAGCGGTTGCCGTGCTTGGCCACGGCGCAGCCGGCGCCGGCGGCGATCAGCGCGGCGGTGGTGGACACGTTGAAGGTCGGGCGCCCGCCCCCGGTCCCGGCGGTGTCGACGAGGTCGTCGCGGCCGGTCTCGACCGGGACCGCGAACGCGCGCATCGTCCGCGCCAGGCCCTCCAGCTCGTCGACCGTCTCCCCCTTCGTCCGCAGCGCGACGAGCACGCCGGCGGTCTCGATCTCGGAGGCGTTGCCCTCCATGATCTCGGCCAGCACGGCCGAGGTGTCCTCGGCGGAGAGGTCCTTGCGGGACATCAGCCGGTCGATCGCCTTCGTGATGACGGGGTTAGGCAAGGAAGTTCTCCAGCAGCCGCTTGCCGTCGGGCGTGAGGACGGACTCGGGGTGGAACTGGACGCCCTCGGCGGGCAGCTCGCGGTGGCGCATGGCCATCAGCACGCCGCCGCCGTGCGCGGTCGCCACCAGCTCGTCGGGCAGCTCGGGGTCGACGACGAGCGAGTGGTAGCGGCCGACGACGCAGCGGATCCGGCAGGCCCTTGAACAGCCCGGTGCCGTCGTGGGCGATCTCGGTCGCCTTGCCGTGGACCGGCACGTGGCGCACGACGCGCCCGCCGAACGCCTGGGCGAGCGACTGGTGGCCGAGGCAGACGCCCAGCGTCGCCACGCCCGCCTCGGGGAAGCGGCGCATGACCTCGACGCTGATGCCGGCCTCGTTGGGCGTGCACGGGCCGGGCGAGACCACGACGCGGTCCCAGTCGCCGGCCAGCAGCTCCTCGGTGGTCGCGACGTCGTTGCGGACGGCGTGGACCTCCGCCCCCAGCTCGCCCAGGTACTGGACGAGGTTGTAGGTGAACGAGTCGTAGTTGTCGACGACGAGGACCTTCATGCCCAGTCCGCCTGCCGCGCCGCGAGCTCGATCGCCCGCACCACGCCGCGCGCCTTGGCGCGCGACTCCTCGTACTCGTAGTCCGGCTTGGCGTCGGCGACCGTGCCGCCGCCGGCCTGGACGTGCGCCATCCCGTCCTTGACCACGACGGTGCGGATGCAGATGCAGGTGTCGAGCTGGCCGGCGTAGGACAGCCAGCCGACCGCGCCGCCGTAGGCGCCGCGCTTGACCGGCTCGAGCTCGTCGATGATCTCCATCGCGCGCACCTTGGGCGCGCCGGACAGCGTGCCTGCGGGCAGCACGGAGCGCAGCGCCTCGACCGCCGTGACGTCCTCGCGCAGCCGGCCGGCGACGCTGGAGACGATGTGGATCACGTGCGAGTAGGTCTCCACCGACATGAACGTCTCGACCTCGACGGTGCCGTACTCGCACACGCGGCCGAGGTCGTTGCGGCCGAGGTCGACGAGCATCACGTGCTCGGCGCGCTCCTTCTCGTCGGCCAGCAGCTCGGCGGCGATCCGCTGGTCCTCCTCGGCGTCGCCGCCGCGCGGGCGCGTGCCGGCGATCGGGCGCGTGGAGACGTGGCGGCCGGACACGGTGACCAGCGGCTCGGGGCTGGCCCCCACGACCTGGAAGTCCTCGAAGTCCAGGAAGTACATGTACGGCGACGGGTTGACGGCGCGCAGCCCGCGGTAGATCGAGAACGGCTCGACGGGCGAGGCGGCCGACCAGCGCTGGGAGGGCACGACCTGGAAGGCGTCGCCGGCGTGCACGTACTCGACGATCCGGGCCACCATCCCCTCGAACGCCTCGCGCGGCATGTTGGACTCGAACTTCGGCTCCTCGCGCGCGGCGGTGCCGATCTCCGGCCGCGGCAGCGGGCCGGCGAGCCGCTCGCGGACCTCGCGGATCGACTCGACGGCGCGCGCGTGCGCGGCCTCGATCCCGCCGTCCTCGTCCACGTAGGCGTTGGCCAGCACGGTGACGGTGTGGCGCAGGTGGTCGAAGGCGAGGATCACGTCGGAGAGCATCAGCGCCATGTCCGGCAGCCCGATCGTGTCCGGGTTGGGCTCCGCGAGGCTCTCGACCGCGCGCACGCAGTCGTAGCCGAAGAAGCCCACCGCGCCGCCTGCGAAGGGCGGGAGACCGTCGATCGGCGCCTGCCGGTGACGCGAGACCTCCGCGGCGGCGAGCGCGTACGGGTCTCCCCCGTCGGCCAGGTTCCAGCGCACCACGCGGCGCGGCTTGTAGCCGATGAACGACCAGCGGCCGACGCGCTGGCCCTGCTCGGCGGACTCGAGCAGGAACGCCGGGCCGGCGCCGCGCAGCTTCAGGAAGGCCGAGACGGGCGTCTCGCAGTCCTCGATGAAGGAGTGCGTGACCGGGATCAGGTTGTGGTCGCCGGTCAGGGCGCGCGCCTCGTCGAGGCTCGGCGTGACCTGCAGCGACTCAGCGGCGACGGGCAAGCAGCACCTTCTCCGCGTCGGCGAGGCTGAGCCCGCGCGAGCGCAGCAGCACGGCCAGGTGGTAGAGCACGTCGGCGGCCTCCTCGGCCACGCGCTCGTCGGACTCCTCGCGGGCGGCGCGCGAGACCTCCTCGGCCTCCTCGCGGACCTTCTCGCCCACGAACGGCGGGTCGGCGAGCAGCTGGGCGGTGTAGGAGCTCGAGGTGTCGCCGGCGGCGGCGCGCTCGGCGATCGTGCGCTCCAGCTCGGGCAGCGCCTCGCTCGGCGTGCGCGTGAGGTCGCCACCGAAGAAGCACGTCCGCTCGCCCGTGTGGCAGGCGGGGCCGGCGGGGTCGACGAGCGCGAGGATCGCGTCGGCGTCGCAGTCGTAGCGCAGCGCGCGCACGGCCTGCGTGTTGCCCGACGTCGCGCCCTTGCGCCACAGCTCGTCGCGCGAGCGGCTCCACAGGTGCAGCTCGCCGGTCTCCTCCGTGCGCGCCAGCGCCTCGGCGTTCATGTAGGCGAGCGTCAGCACCTCGCCGGAGCCGGCGTCCTGGATCACGCAGGGGACGAGTCCGCGCTCGTCGTAGGCGATGCCCTCCATCGAGGGCGAAAGTCTAGGCAGCCCAGGGCGCGGGGCGGCCGGGGCGCGTGGCGCGGCCCACGAGCGGGCGGCGGTTCCAGTCGTTCAGCGAGCTGCGGTTGAGCCGGTAGACGGCCCACAGGAAGTAGGCGGCGGCGGGGACGCCGGGCAGGTCGAACATCAGCGTGTGCGACTCCACGGGGGTGGTGAGGCCGGCGATCAGGTGGCTGAGGCCGCAGGTCGTGAACACGCCGCCCATCGAGACGCCGGACACCGACCAGCCGCCGAGACCCGGGCGGCGGGCGATCTGGGTGCGGATCACGATGCCGCCCGTGACCATGTAGGCGGCGGCCAGGAAGACGTTGGCGAGCAGGCCGGCCCAGGCCCACCCGCCGGCGGGCACCGGGGCGATCTGCCCGGCCTGGACGGCGATCGCCCCCGCGGCGGTGGCGACGGCCACCGGCAGGATCGCCACGTGCAGCGGCGTGCCCGCCACGAACCGGTCGCCGCGGCCGCCGAACATCGCCTCCATGCGCAGGTAGGTGAACGCGGCGCCGGGCGGGAAGCCGATCGCGAGCGCCGCGAGCAGCGGCGCCGAGGCGTGGTGGCCCTCGAACAGCAGGTGCACGGCGTGGACGAGGTGGTGCGGGCCGCAGGTGGCGGCCATCAGCAGGAACCCGAAGCCGAAGTGGGAGTGGCCGCGGACGCGGCGGTGGCGCGCGAGGTCGTAGGCGGTGATCGCCCCGAGCAGCGTGTAGGCGATGCCCGTGCCCAGCGCGAGCAGGCCGGTGGCGACGCTCACAGCGCCTCCCTCGGGATGCCGATCTGGTGCATCATCTCGTCGACCAGCGCGCGCTCCCCGCGGAACGCGGGACGGCAGCGCTGGCCGCGCGTCGCGGCGAGCTCGGCGGCGACCGCCGGGAGCCGGTCCGCGGGCACGGCCCGCGAGTACAGGAAGCCCTGCGCGACGGGGCAGCCGAGCGCCGCCAGCTGGGAGGCCTGCAGCTCGGTCTCGACGCCCTCGGCGACGACGTGCAGCCCCAGCGCGTGCGCGAGGCTCAGCACCGCGGCGACGATCGCGGAGTCGCCGGGATCGGTACCGAGTCCGTCCACGAACGAGCGGTCGACCTTGAGCACCTCGACCGGCAGCCGCTTGAGCGCCCCGAGCGAGGAGTAGCCGGTGCCGAAGTCGTCGACGGCGAGGTAGAGCCCGAGCCGCTTGAGCTCCTCGAGGCGCTCGAGCGGCCCCTCGCCGGCGCCCATCAGCGCGCTCTCGGTCAGCTCGAGACAGATCGCCGAGGCCGGGACGTCCCAGCGCGCGAGCGAGGCGCGGACGCGGTCGACCAGCTCCGGGTCGCCGAGCTGGTGCGCGGAGAGGTTGACGGTGAGCGTGATGGCCAGGCCCTCGGCCCGCCACTGCGCGAGGCGGCGGCAGGACTCGTCGAGCACCCACGCGCCGAGCGGCACGATCAGGCCGGTCTCCTCGGCGACGCCGACGAACTCCAGCGGCGACACGTACCCCTCGACGGGATGCGGCCAGCGCGCCAGCGCCTCGGCGCTGACGACGCGGCCCGTGGAGAGCTCGATCTGGGGCTGGAAGTGGACCTCGAGCCCGCCCTCGGCGAGCGCCTCCCGGAGGTCGCTCTCCAGCTGCAGGCGCCGCACGAGCAGCGCCCGCGTGGCCTGGGAGAACAGCTCGACGCGGTCCTTGCCCGCGCCCTTGGCCTGGTACATCGCGACGTCGGCGTCGCGCAGCAGCGCGTCGGCGTCGGCGCCCGAGTGGGCGGGCAGCACGCGGCAGCCGATGCTCGCGCGGACCTGGCGGCGCTGGCCGGCGATCTCGAACGGCGCGCGCAGGGAGGCGTTGACGCGCTCGGCGATCTCCAGCGCGACCCGCTCGTCGCCGACGCCCTCGCAGAGGATCGTGAACTCGTCGCCGCCCAGCCGTGCCACGACGTCCCCGGGGCGCACCGCGGTGCACAGCCGCGCGGCGACCTCGAGCAGCAGCCGGTCGCCCGTCTCGTGCCCGAAGCCGTCGTTGATCCGCTTGAAGTCGTCGAGGTCGAGGAACAGCACCGCGAGCGCGCGGTCGCGCGCCGCGAGGTCGCGCAGGCGGTCCAGGAACGAGCCGCGGCCGGGGAGTCCCGTGAGGGCGTCGGCCCCGGCGGGAGCGTGGTGGGCGAGGGGATGGCAGGCACGGCGAAAGACGACCGCTGAATAGGTCCCACCGGTCATCGGCCCGCGCCGCGCCAGCTGAAGGCGGCTGGTCAGCCCGCGGCGAGCCGGGGGTGCGCGGCCTCGAGATAGCGCGTGAACGCCCAGCGGCATACGCGTCGCCGCCCCGCCAGCGAGATCAGCGCGGTCAGCACGCGCGGCGGCAGCGCGGGGACCCAGCGCTGCAGGCGCCCCATGATCCGGAACGCGGGCGCATGGCCGGCCGAGAAGGCGCCGTAGGAGGCGAGGGCGGCAGCGCGATCCTTGTCGCCGGCAAGCACCGCGCGCAGCTCGCGCCCGCAGGCGATGCCGAAGTAGAACGCGGTGCGGATCCCCTCCCCCGACAGCGGCAGGCAGTGCCCGGCCGAGTCGCCCACGAAGAACACGCCGTCCTCGGCGGCCGGGCGCAGCTCGTGCGGGAACCAGTTGCCCTGGTAGCGGACGGCGTCGACGCCGAGGCGGGCCGCCATGTCGCGGGTCGGCTCCTTGACGTGGTCTCGTGGCTCGTAGGACCCGACCCCCACCCGCTGCTCGCCGGCCGCCGGCACCGACCACGCGTAGCCATGGCGGACCACGCTGCGGTCGATCCAGCAGTCGAGGTCCAGGCCGCCGCCATGCGGGTGCACCTCGAGGCCGCGCGAGATCCGCGCCTCGGGCGGCTGGACGTTGTCGCCGGGGCCGAGCACGCGCCGCCAGCCGAGGCCGTCGACGATCAGCGGGGCCGTCAGATCCCCCCGGTCGGTCCGCACGACCTCGCCTGACCGCGCATCGACCTTCGCGATCTCGAACCGTCGCGTCGCACTGCGCCCACAGCTCCTGGCAGAGCTTCCGGTAGTCGAACGAGCTCCAGCTCCATGGCAGCCGGTAGCGGGCCGAGCCGTGCGGCGTGTGGAACGCCATGCACGGGATCTCCTGGCGGATCGCCTTCTCGACGCCCATCGCGCGCAGCCAGGCGGTCGGCGCGGCGCAGGCGGAGGTGGCGCGCTCGCCGATCTCGTAGCGGTCGACGATCAGCACGTCGGCGCCGGAGCCGGCCAGCTCGCGCGCGACGGCGAGCCCGGCGAAGGAGGCGCCGCAGATCAGCACGTCGGCGCGGGGGCGCTCGATCGGCGTGCGCTCCTCGCCCCGCAGCGTCGCCCGGCGCGTCACGGCCGCAGCGCCCCGAACACGATCCACGGCAGCCGCCGCAGGTGCACGCCCATGCGGCGGCCCAGCACGTCGTAGCCGGCCGCCTCGACGCGGTCGAGCACCGACTCGTAGACGGCGCACGCCAGCCGGACGCCTGGCCGCACGGCGGCGGGCGCCGCGGCGACCGCGGGCGCGGCGGCCGCGAACAGCCTGCGTGCGCGCCCCACCTCGCTCTCGATCAGCGCGCGCAGCTCCGGCGTCGCACGCTGGCGGCCGAAGTCGTCGTCGGCGACGCCGAAGCGCTCGCGGTCCTCCGCGGGCAGGTAGATGCGGTCCATCTCGTAGTCCTCGCGGACGTCGCGCACGAAGTTGGCGTGCTGGAACGCAAGGCCCAGGCGCCCGTAGTCCGCGTGGTGGTCGGCCGGGACGCCGAGCAACGGGGCCATGATCCGCCCGACCGAGCCCGCCGAGCCCTCCATGTAGCCGCACAGCTCCTCCCAGCTGGAGATCCGCACCGGCGCGCAGTCGACGCGCATCGAGCGCATGTAGATCTCCAGCTCGTCCAGCGGGAGCGAGTGGCGCCCGGCGGCGTCCACGAGCGCGCCCACCACCGGGTTCGCCGATCCGCCGTCGCGCATCCCCCGCTCCAGCTCGCCCTCCCAGGCGTCCAGCGCGGCGCGCCGGGCCTGCGGCGTCGGCGCGCGGCGCGGCCCGTCGACGAGCTGGTCGGCGGTGCGGACGTAGCCGTAGAGCGCGTGGGTGGCGGGCCGCACGTCCGGCGGCAGCCGGCGCGTCGCCCAGTAGTACGTGGGGTCGTGGCGCCGGTGCATGCGGCGACAGGTCTCGTAGGCATCGGCGAGCGCCGGATCCATGGCGGGCATCATGCTTGCACCCGATGGAAGCACTCCTGGCAGACCGGCGCCTCCTTTACGTCACCGGCAAGGGCGGCGTCGGCAAGACGACGGTGGCCGCCGCGCTCGGCCTCGCCGCCGCCGAGTCGGGTCGGCGGACGATCGTCTGCGAGGTCGCCGAGCAGGATCGCGTCTCGCGCGCGTTCCGCCGCGAGGGCGTCACCGCCGAGACGGAGATCCAGCTGGCCGAGAACCTGTGGGCGATCACCATCGACCCGACCGCCGCGCTGCGCGAGTGGCTCGCCAAGCAGCTCGGCGGCGGCGCGCCGCTGCGGCTGATGACGCGCTCGCACGCGTTCCAGTACTTCGTCGCCGCCGCGCCCGGAGCCAAGGAGCTGATCACGATCGCCAAGGTGTGGGAGCTGGCGCAGCCCTCGCGCTGGGACGAGCGCAACCGCACCTACGACCTGGTGGTCGTCGACGCACCGGCGTCCGGGCACGGGATGGCGATGCTGACGACGCCGCGCACGTTCGGCGAGATCGCCCGCGTCGGGCCGATCCGCCGCCAGGCGGGCAAGATCCAGGACATGCTCGGCGACGGCGAGCGCACCGCGTATGTCGCTGTCGCCCTGCCCGAGGAGATGCCGGTCGTCGAGACGCTCGAGCTGGGCCGCAAGCTCCCCGAGGCGGTCGGCCTCGGCCTCGAGGCGATCATCGTCAACGGCGTCTGGCCGGAGCGCTTCAGCGAGGCGGAGGCGGAGGCGCTGCGGGCCGCGACGGTCAACGGCCACGACCCCGAGGCGGCCGCGGTGCTGCAGGCCGCGCTGTCCGAGCACGAGCGCGCCACGATGCAGCGCGCCCACCTCGAGCGGCTCGAGCGCGAGGGCGGCGTCCCGGTGCACACCCTCCCCTACCTGTTCGAGCCAGAGCTCGGGCTCGCCGAGTACCAGACGCTCGCCGACGCGCTGACTAGTCCTGGGCCGTGATGTCCCCGACGACGGCCGTGCGCACGGGCACGCCGTCGACCTCATCGGGGACGGGCGCCGGCGAGCGCAGGTTGACCTTGAGCTCGTAGCCGTCGCCGGCGCGCGCGATCCCGATCCCGCTGACCTCGGGGACGCCCTCGAGCGCGGCGGCGAGCTTCGCCTTGGCCGCTCGCGCGTCGTCGAGCGCGGCC
Organism: uncultured Solirubrobacteraceae bacterium; assembly: GCA_963723395.1. Taxonomy (GTDB): domain Bacteria; phylum Actinomycetota; class Thermoleophilia; order Solirubrobacterales; family Solirubrobacteraceae; genus DATFQI01. The sequence goes on from CAVRQL010000026.1 coordinate 87,494, forward strand.
ATCACACGGCGAGGGCGACGCCCAGCTCGCGCAGGACCGCCGCGATCGGGTTCGCGAACGTCAGCCCGGTGCCCGTCGGCCCGCCGGTCTCGCTGCCGGCGAACAGGAGGCCGACCGCGCGCGGGGCGTCGTCGGCGGTGAGGATCAGCGAGCCGGAGTCGCCGCCCGCGCTGAACGACCCCGAGCCGGTGCTCTCGATCTCGATCTGGTCGTCGAAGGTGAGCGTGCCGCGGGTGTAGCCGACCTGCACGCCGTCGAGCTCGAAGGCGGTCACGCGCCCGCGGGTGTAGGCGGTGGTGCGGCCGCGCTTGGCCACCGCGCCGGCCTCGGCGGGATCCTCGAGCACGCCGGCCAGCGTGCCCAGCTCGCCGTAGTCGAGCGGCTCGGCCTCGATCCCGTCGGCCAGCGCGGCGATCGCAGCGTCGACCACGTTCGCGCCGGTGTCGCTGAGCGCGACGGCCTTCTCGAACGTCCCGATCCGGTCCTGCGGGTCGGTGCCGCCGTCGTAGGGCCCCGGCTGGAGCACGGCGTCGCCCGGGTCCGCCTCGTCCTCGTTGGCCAGCACGTGGTTGTTGGAGAGCACGCGCAGCGCCGTGTCGCCGCCGACCGTGACGAACGCGCCGATCGTGCCCGCGGTGACGTCCACGTGGGCGACCGAGAAGCCGGGCAGCAGCGGGCGCACCCGCTCCTGCTCGCCCGCCTGGGCGACGATCGGACCGGTCTCGCGGACGTCGACCTCGCCGCGGCAGCGCTCCTCGATGCGGGCCACGGCGGCGTCGCGGCCGCCCGAGAGCGACTCCACCCGGACCGCGACGTTGACGCCTTCGCCGGCGGGAGCGATGCCCAGCGCGAGCCATCCGGCGCCGAGCGAGCGCACGTCGTCGCCGGCGAGCAGCTCCGCCTTCAGCTCGCGCGCGGCGTCGATGTGCATCAGCCCATCCCGAGGGCGTCGGCGAGCAGGTCGACCTGCGCCGGGTCGGCGTCGCACGGGAACAGCACCAGCTCGTCGCAGCCCGCGGCCTCGAAGGCGGCCACGTAGCCGCGCACCGTCTCGGCGTCGGTGGCGGCGCTCGAGGCGACCATGCCCGCCACGTCTTCGCCCAGGAATGCGTAGTAGTCGCCGAGGTAGCGCTGCGCGGCCGCCTCGGCGTCGCCGCCGAGCGCGAAGTAGGCCAGCGACATGGTGCGGGGCTCTCCCTCGCGGCCGGCCGACTCCCAGGCGGCGCGGAGCTTCTCGGCGCCCTCGCGGAAGTTGTCGGGGGAGCCGCCGCCCATCACCCAGCCGGCGTGCGCCGCGGCGCGGCGGAACGCCGCGTCGGCGGTCCCGCCGATGAGCACGGGCGGGCCGCCGCCGGGCGGCACGGGGCCGATGCCTCCGGCGAACCCGAAGTCCTCGCCCGCCCATACACGACGGAACTCGTCGAGCATCTCGTCGAACTGCCGCCCGCGGCGGTGGAAGTCCACGCCCGCGGCCTCGAAGTCGTCCTTGCGGCCACCCACGGCGACCCCGAGGACGACCCGCCCGCCCGAGAGGTGGTGCAGCGTGGCCACCTGCTTGGCCAGTACGGCTCCGCTCCCGCGCAAAGGGGCGATGAGGATCGAGGTGACGAGCCGGATCCGCTCCGTCACCGCCGCGGCGGCGGCGAGCGCGAGGAGCGGCTCGTAGTTGGGGTAGACGAGACGGTCGAGCGTCCCGAGGCTCGAGAACCCGCGCGCCTCGGCGCGCCGCGCCCAGTCGAGCAGCTGCCGCGGCTCCATCCCGCTGATCGCGGCCGGCAGGCCGATCGCCACTTCCATCGCTATGACGCCTCCTGGAGCGCGGTGAGGCCGTGCTCCCTCGTGATCACCGGCACGTAGCCGAGCTGCTCGCGCGCCTTGCCGTCGTCGATCGTGCACTCGAGCCCGGAGGCCCAGACGCTGAAGCGGGCGACCGGCGGCGCGCCGGGAAGCGGGAGCAGCCTCCAGGCGGCCTCGCCGGCGGCGGCCAGCGCGCGCGCCACGGGCAGCGGGACCGTGCCCTCGGGCGCCTGCACGCCCTGGGTGGCGATCAGCGCGGAGACGAACTCGCGGAACACGACCGGCGAGCCGTCGGTGACGAAGTAGGCGTTGCCGGGATGGCCGCGTCTCGGCGCCGAGCACCAGCCCCTCGACGGTGTTCTCGACGTGCGTCGTGGCGGTGAGGTGGCGGCCGCCGCCGATCCAGCGCAGCTTGCCGGTGCGCGCCATCTCGGTCAGCAGCGGGAGCAGCGTCGTGTCGCCGGCGCCCCACACGAACCGCGGGCGGATCACGACCGTCTCCAGCCCGTCGCCGTTGGCGCCGATCACGGCGGCCTCGGCCTCCGCCTTGGTGGCCGAGTACGGCGCCTTGGAGTCGAAGGCCAGCGGGGTGCGCTCGTCGGCTGCGACCAGCGGTTGGCCCTTGAGCAGCGCCGCCTCGGTGCCGACGTGGACGAGCCGCTTGACGCCGGCGCGGCGGCAGGCGCCGATCAGCTCGCGGGTGCCCTGCACGTTGACGCGCCGGAACTCGTCCCAGTCGGGGCGGGCGGGTCCCCCATTCGAATTTGGCGGCGGCGTGGAAGGCGACGTCGGCGCCGCGGGCGCCCTGCTCGAGCGCCGCGCCGTCGTTGAGCTCGCCGCGCGCGGGCTCGGCGCCGGCCTCGCGGACCGCCGCCTCCGCGCCGGTGGAGCGCGCCAGCGCGCGCACCGTCCACCCGTCGCGGACCAGCCGGCGGATGAGCGCGCCCCCGACGAAGCCGGAGCCGCCCGTGACGAACGCGGTGGGCATGGTCATGACGATACTTCCGCGGATGGACCTGCCCGAGCCCGCCCAGCGCCTCGCGCCCAGCGCCCGGTCGGTCTGGCGGATCCACTGGGCGCTCGGCTCGATCGTCGCGCTGATGATCGGCCGCGCGGTGTCGGGCGACCTGGACGGCGTGCCGCGACGCTGACGTGGGCGGTGCCGCTGGCCGCGCTCGTGCTCGGCACCCCGCTCGTGCCCGCGTTCCGCTGGCGCCGCTGGCGCTGGGAGGTCCGCGAGCACGAGATCGACCTGCGCCGCGGCACGCTCGTCCTGCGCCGGACGCTGATCCCGATGGCGCGCGTCCAGCACGTCGAGACCGAGCGGGGCGTGCTCGAGCAGCTGTTCGACCTCGCCACCGTGGAGATCCACACCGCCGCCGGCGCCCACAAGATCCCGCTGCTCAGCGAGCGCGACGCGGGCCTGCTGCGGGCGCGGATCGGCGAGCTCGCGCGCACCGACGATGGGTAGCCGCCTGCACATGGCGGCGATCGCCGTCTACGCCCTCCAGGCGCTGCGGGAGGCGGCGGTGCCGATGGTCGTGGTCTTCGGCGTGTCCGTGTTCGGCGGCGGCTTCGACGCCGACGCGGCCTGGCGCGCGCTCGGCTTCGGCCTGCTCGGCGTGGTCGGCGCGACGGTGGCCGGCGTGGTCCGCTGGATGACGACGACCTACTCCTTCCACGACGAGGCGGTCCGCCTGCGCACCGGCCTGCTGTCCACCAACGAGGTCGAGGTCCCGTTCGCGCGCGTGCAGGCCCTCGACGTCGAGCAGGGCCCGCTCCAGCGGCTGTTCGGCGTGCGCTCCGTCCACGTGCAGACGGCGGGCGGCGGCAAGGGCGGCGAGATCGTGCTCGGCGCGCTCGACGACCGCGAGATCGCCTACCTGCGCGGCCTGCTGGAAGGACGGCGCCCGGAGCTGCTCACCACGCAGCCGGACGCGCCGGAGCGCCGCCTGACGCGGCCGATGCTGCTGGTGGCCGCGGTGACGTCCGGCCAGATCGGCGTGATCGTCCCGCTGCTGGCCGCCGCGAGCCAGATGGTCGACGACGTCTTCGACGACCCGGTCGAGGGCGAGCGGGCGGTGGCGGGCGCCCTGCCGGACGGCTTCGGCGAGTGGGCGCTCGCGCTCGGCGGGCTGGTGCTGCTGGCGTGGCTGCTGGCCACCGCGGGCGCGCTCGTCGCCTTCGCAGGCTTCCGGGTGCGCCGCGACGGCGACAACCTTCGCCTGCGCCGCGGGCTGCTGGCGCGGCGGGAGGCGAGCATCGTGGTGGCGCGGATCCGCGCCGTGCGCGTGGTCGAAGGCCTGCTGCGGCAGCCGTTCGGGCTCGCCGCCGTGCGCGTCGAGGTGATCGGCTACGCGAAGGAGGCGTCCGCGGCGCAGACGCTGTTCCCGCTCCTGCCGCGCCGCGACGTCCCGGCGTTCCTGGCCGAGCTGGTGCCCGAGCTGGCCGACGAGCTCGGCGACCTCGCCCCTCCCCCGCCGCGCGCAGCGCGCCGCTATCTCCTCCCGCCTGCGGCCGCCGGGCTCGCGCTCGGCGCCGCGGCCGCGATCGCACTCGGCGAGTGGTGGCCGCTCGCGGCGGCGCTCCCCGGCCCGGGCTACGGGTGGCTGGCGTGGCGGGCGGCCGGCTGGCGGCTGCGCGACGGGCGGCTCGTGGTCCGCCGGCGCATGCTGGCCCGCACCACGGTGCTCGCCCCGGTGGCCAACCGCGAGTTCCACGACCTCGAGCAGACGGCGCTCCAGCGGCGCGGCCGGCTCGCGCACGTGAGCGTCGCGTTCGGGCGCCGCACGTCGGCCCGCATCCGCCATCTCGACCTCGACGTGGCCCGGGACCTCTGGGTGCGGATCGGCCCAAGATGGGGAGCACCTCCCGATGTGGGGAGCCAGGGCCGGCCGTAACGTCGCGGCATGCAGACCACCACCCTCCCCCAAGACGCCGAGCTCAAGGCCCGGCATCGCAAGATGTGGGCGTCCGGCGACTACCCCGCGATGGTCGAGACGTTCCTGCTCCCGCTCGGGCCGCGCCTCGTCGAGGCGTGCCGGATCGGGCCCGGCGCGCGAGTCCTCGACGTCGCCGCAGGCACCGGCAACGCCTCGATCCCGGCCGCCCACGCCGGCGCGCACGTCACCGCCAGCGACCTCACTCCCGAGCTGCTCGAGGCCGGCCGCCGCCGCGCGGACGCCGCCGGCGTCGAGCTCGAGTGGGTCGAGGCCGACGCCGAGCACCTGCCGTTCGAGGACGGCTCGTTCGACGTCGTGATGTCGGCGATCGGCGCGATGTTCGCCCCCCACCACCAGGCGACGGCTGACGAGCTCGCCCGCGTGTGCCGCCCCGGCGGCACGATCGGGCTGCTCAGCTGGACGCCCGAGGGCATGATCGGCGTCGCTGTTCCGCACCATGGGCCCGTTCGCCCCGCCGCCCCCTCCCGGCGCGCAGCCGCCGCCGCTGTGGGGCAGCGAGGACCATCTCGCGGAGCTGTTCGGCGACCGCGCCGAGCTCACGACGACCCGCGGCGTGCTCGAGGTCACCGCGTTCACGCGACCGCACGACTACGGCGAGCACTTCAAGGCCCGCTACGGCCCGACGATCGCCGCCAGGGCCAACGCCGCCCGCGACGGCCGCGAGCGGGAGCTCGACGCCGCGCTCGACGCGTTCTGCGACGAGTGGAACCGCGGCACGGACACGCAGGCGCGGTTCGAGATGGAGTACCTGCTGGCCGTCGGCACGAAGGCCTAGCGTCAACCGCTCGAGCGCGGCTCCCGCCTCGCGGCGGGACGCCACGCCGAGCTTGCCGAGCACCGCGGAGACGTGGTGGTCGACCGTCTTGGGCGCGATCACCAGCTCCCGGGCGATCTCCGCGTTGGTGGCGCCCCGCACGATCAGGTCCAGGACCTCGGTCTCGCGGGGCGTCAGCCCCGCAGGGCCGGAGCGCGAGGCAGCGCGCGGGCCGCGCGGGATCCGCCGCACGCCGTCGGCCCGCAGCCGCCGCCGCAGGTTCGCGGCCGAGCGGACGGCGCCGAGCGCCTCGAAGCGCTCCAGCGCGTCCAGCCGCGCCGCCTCGTCGTCGCCGTCCGCGAGCATGTCCGCCGCCTCGTAGGGGAAGCCGAGCGCCTCCCACATCGCGGCCGCGCCGCGCCAGTCGCCGGCGATGGCGAGCGCCCATGCCTCCGGGTCGCCGGGAGCAGCGGCTACGTGATCGCCCGCCCGGGTCAGCCAGAACCCCAGCTCAGCGCGCGACCAGGCGTCCCCGAGCTCGGCGGCCAGCTCGTACGCCGGCCGCGCGAGCGCGGCGACCTCGTCGAGGTCGCCGCCCAGCCACGCGTGCTCCGCCCGCGCAGCGGCCGTGGGGCCGAGGCGCTGCAGCTCGCCGGTCGCCACCGCCCGGCGCCACGCCTCCTCCAGCGTCTCGTCCGCCTCGGCGTCGCCGCGGCGCGCCTGCAGACGGCCCAGCGCGATCAACGCCGGGCACAGGCTGACGCCGATGTGCTCCCCCAGCGCCAACGACGCCCGCGCGTCGGCCTCGGCGGCCGGCCATTCGCCGCTCAGCCGGAAGAGGTTCGCGCGCATGCCCAGCAGGTACTGCACGTAGCCGTCGAGATCGCGCTCGCGGGCAAAGCTCATGGCCCGCTCCAGGTGCCCGGCGACCCCCGGGTCGAACGGCCGCCGCGTGAGCGCCGAGGTGGCGATGTTGACCAGCGCGCGCGCCGCGTGGTCGTCGTATCCGCCCTCCGACGCGATCGCGAACGCCTCCTCGAGCAGGGCCCGCCCGCGGTCCGGCTCGTCGTCGAGGATCGTCGTCCCCACGTTGGTCAGCGCGTGGGCGACGGTCTCGCGGTCGCCGATCCCGCGCGCGAGCCGCTCGGCGCGCATGCCCAGCTCGACCGCCTCGGCGTGCCGCCCCGAGAGCATCGCGAGCTGGGAGCGCCCGCTCAGCGCCATCGCCAGCTCACGGCTGTCCGGGAACGCCTCGAGCACGCGGATCGCCCGCTCGGACGCCGCGTTGGCGGCTGCGCCGTTGCCCGTCCACCATTCCAGCCGGGCCAGCCAGCGCAGATCGTCGCCGGCGCGCAGCGTGTTCCCGGCCGCCTCGTGGCGCTCCAGCAGCGCGCGGCGCGCCTCCAGCGCCCGCTCCTGGCGCCCGCACAGGTACGCCTCGACCGCGACGCCCTCCAGCGCCTCCTCGTCGTCCGCCGCGAGCGCGGCCTCCCACTGCTCGAGCGCCTGGCGGTGGCCGCCCGCGGCGGCCGCGGCCCGCGCCGCCACCGGCGCCAGGTGGCGGATCCGGTCCGCGTCCCCGGAGCGGCGGGCATGGTGGGCCAGTCGCGCGGGGTCGGTGTGGCCCGCCGCCTCGAGCGCCGCCAGCACGCGCCGGTTGAGCTCGCGGCGGCGCAGCGGCGGGATCGCGTCCTCGACGGCGCGGCGGGCCAGGTCGTGGCGGTAGGCCAGCGCGTCGCCGTGCACGCGCAGCAGGCCGGCTTGGACGCACTCGTCGGCGGCCGTGGCGTCGACCAGCGACAGCTCGGCAGGCCCAGGCACGACCGACGCCAGCTCGGCGACGTCGCGCGCGCCGGCGCCCAGCGTCGCCATCCGCAGCGCGACCGAGTCGCGCACGCTCGCCGGGACCAGCTCGCCGGCGGGCGCGGCGAGCACCTCGGTGACGAAGAACGGGTTGCCGCCGGAGACGGCGTGCAGGTCCGACGGCTCGCGCCCGGCGCGGCGCGCCAGCAGCGCGACGGCATCCCACGACAGCGCGGCGGGCTCCACGCCGGCGCAGCTGGTCGCGCGGGAGCGCGTCGAGCACCCGGCGCACCTCCGGCCGCGGCTCCGGGCGGGTGGTGAGCACGAGGCAGCCGCGCGCCCGGGCCAGCCTGCGCCCGAGCAGCGCCACCAGGTCGAGCGTCGCGTCGTCGGCCCAGTGGAGGTCCTCGACGACCAGCGCCGCGCCGGGCAGCGCGTCCAGCACGGCGGCGAGCAGCTCCTCGCGGGAGCCGTCCACGGCCTCGGCGAGCGCGCCGCCGGCCTGTGCGGCGACGTCGCGCAGCGCTCCGAGCGGCCGCGGGGTGATCAGCGGGTCGCACGCGCCCCACAGCACGCGGCGGCCCTCGGTCGCGGCGGTCACGAGGGCGGTCTTGCCGATGCCGGCCTCCCCCACCACCACGACCACCCGCCCGGCCTCGCGCGACTCGCCGATCGCGAGCTCCAGCGCGTCCAGGTCCCGGTCGCGCTCGAGCAGCTCCACGGCGTGAGTCTCGCTAGGTGATGCCGAGCCGGTCAAGCAGCGCGTCGTCGCCGCGCCAGGAGCGGCGGACGCGCACGGAGAGGTCCAGGTGCACGCGCATCCCGACCTCGCGCTCCAGCTCGCGCCGCGCGGCGGTGCCGATCGACTTGATCATCGCTCCGCGGTGGCCGATGAGGATGCCCTTCTGGGACTCGGTCTCCGTCCACAGGAACGCGCGCACGGCGACCAGGCCGTCGCGCTCCTCGATCTCGTCGACCTGCACCTCGACGGCGTGCGGGACCTCCTGGCGGGTGCGCCGGAGGACCTGCTCGCGGACCAGCTCGGCGAGCATCACCTGCTCGGACTGGTCGGAGACCTCCTCGGGCGGGAAGTAGAACGGGCCCTCGGGCAGCAGGCCGGCGAGGTGCTCGACCAGCTCGCCCACGCCGCGGCCGGTGCGCGCGGAGATCGGGAACACGTCGGCGTCGGGCAGGCCCAGCTCCGAGGCCAGCGACAGCGACTTGACGGTGGCGTCGCGCCCCAGCGCGTCGACCTTGTTGACGGCGATCACGACCGGCACGCCCGCGCCGGCCAGCGCCTCGGCGATGAAGCGGTCGCCCGGCCCGCCCACGCCCTGCTGGCCGTTGAGCACCATCAGCGCGGCGTCGGACTCGCCCACCTCGGTCTCCACGCGGCGCTGCATGCGCTGCGTGAGCGTGTCGCGCGGGCGCTGCACGCCCGGCAGGTCGGTCAGCACCAGCTGGTAGCGGTCGGGGACCGTCACCACGCCGCGGATCGCCCGGCGGGTGGTCTGCGGCTTGTCGGAGACGATCGCCACCTTGCGCCCCACCAGCGCGTTGACGAGCGTCGACTTGCCGACGTTCGGGCGCCCGGCGAGCGCCACGAACCCCGAGCCGGGCGTCGGTCCGCCGGTCATCGCGCGAGTCCGGCGGACGACTTCGGATCTCGGCCTGCAGCGCCAGCATCTCGCCCTCGTCGGTCTCGTGGTCCATGCCCGTCAGGTGCAGCACCCCGTGCACGACGGCCTCGATGAGGTCCTCGGTGTGCTCGGGGCAGATCACCACGTCGCCCAGCTCGCGCGGGCCGAGCGCGGGACCCTCCTCGTCGACCGGGAAGGAGAGCACGTCGGTCGGGCCCTCCTTGCCGCGGTGGGCGAGGTTGAGCTCGGCGATCCGCTCCGCGTCGACGAACTCGACCGCGACGTGGGCGTCCTCGACGGCCGCCGAGGCGGCCGCCAGCGCACACGCCTCGCGCACCTGCGCCTCCGGGAGCGCGGTGCCGATCACGTCGACCTCGAGCAACCTTTACGCCGGCCGGCGGCTGTTGTCGGCCGGCCGCAGCTCCGGCGCCGCGCGCTCCGAGTGCTCCGCGTAGGCCGCGACGATCCGCTGCACGAGCTTGTGGCGCACCACGTCCTCGCCGCCGAAGCGGACGAAGTCCACGCCCTCGACGTCCTCGAGGATGTCGCCCACCACCAGCAGGCCGGACTTCTGCTCGCGCGGGAGGTCGACCTGCGTGACGTCGCCGGTGACCACCATCTTCGAGCCGAAGCCGAGGCGGGTGAGGAACATCTTCATCTGCTCGGGCGTGGTGTTCTGCGCCTCGTCGAGGATCACGAACGAGTCGTTGAGCGTGCGGCCGCGCATGAAGGCCAGCGGCGCGACCTCGATCACGCCCTTCTCCAGGTGCGCGGACACGCGCTCGGGGTCGAGCATGTCGTGCAGCGCGTCGAACAGCGGGCGCAGGTACGGGTCCACCTTGGCCATCAGGTCGCCGGGCAGGAAGCCGAGCCGCTCGCCGGCCTCGACGGCCGGGCGGGTGAGGATGATCCGGTTGACCTCGCGCCGCGACAGCGCCGCGACGGCCATCGCGATCGCCAGGAACGTCTTGCCGGTGCCGGCCGGGCCGATCCCGAACGTGATCGTCGAGTCGCGGATGGCGTCCACGTAGCGCTTCTGGTTGACCGACTTCGGCGCCACGCGCAGGTTGCGATGGCGCCACACCACGTCCTCGAGCACGGTCGAGGGCGACTGGCGCTGGTCGAGCACGCGCGCGACCGACTCGATCGTCGCCGGGCCGATGTCGTGGCCGCGCTCGACCATCGAGGACAGCTCGCGGACCACGGTGGCCGCCTGGTGGACGGCCTCGGCCTCCCCGTCGAGGGTCACGACGTTGCCGCGCAGGAAGACCTGCGCGTCCAGATGGTCCTCGAGCGTGCGGAGGATGGAGTCCTGCGCGCCGGCCAGCTCGGCCGCCACGTCATTCGAGAGCTCTAGTTGCCTACGTGCCAAGTGCTTCCTTCACCTTCGTGGAGACGGTCCGGCCGTCGGCGCGCCCGCCGGCGGCGGCCATCACGTGTTTGATCACCTTGCCCATGTCGCGCGGAGAGGCGGCGCCGGTCTCGGCCACCGCGCCGGCCACCAGGGCGTCCAGCTCGGCCTCCGAGAGCTCGGCGGGGAGGTACTCCTCGATCACCGTCGCCTCGTAGGTCTCCCCGGCCGCCAGGTCCTCACGGCCCGCCTCGCGGTAGGCCGCCTCGGCCTCGCGGCGGCGCTTGCGCTCGCGGCGCAGCACAGCCTGCTCGTCCGCGCCGCCCTCCTTGGCGTCCTTCTGGACCTCGGAGAGCAGCAGGCGCAGCGCCTTGACGCGATCCCGGTCCCCCGCCTTCATGGCGGCGGTCACATCGGCCCGGATCTGCTCGGCGACTTGCACCCACATCCAGTGTACGCCGCCCGCGGGCGTCTTCGTGGGTAGCTTGCTGTGAATGCGAGCCGCGATCCTGCGCGAATACGACGCCACGCCCGAGCTGGGCGACTTCGAAGACCCCACCGCGACCGGCGGCAACGAGCCCGCCGAGGTGCTCGCGGCGGGTTTGAACCCGGTCGACCTGCGCAAGGCCGCCGGGGTGTTCCCGCTCGCCCCCAAGCCGCCGCTGCCGTGCGTCGCCGGCTGGGAGGGCGTCGCCGACATGGGCGGCCGGCGCGTGTACTTCGCCGACCCGCCGGCCCCGCACGGCGCGCTCGCCGAGCGCACGCTGCTCGACCCGGGCGCGGTCTACGACGTGCCCGACGGCGTCGACGACGGCGTCGCGGTGGCGCTCGGCATCGCCGGGCTCGCCGGCTGGCTGGCGCTGGAGTGGAGCGCGAAGCTGCGCGAGGGCGAGACCGTGCTCGTGCTGGGCGCCAGCGGCACCGTCGGCCAGGTCGCCGTGCAGGCGGCGAAGCTGCTCGGCGCGAGCCGGGTCGTGGCCGCCGGCCGCAACCGCGAGGCGCTCGACCGCGCGGTGGAGCTCGGCGCCGACGCCACCGTCGTGCTCGGCGAGGCGGACGACCTCGTCGAGGCGTTCAAGGAGGCCACCGGCGGCGGCATCGACGTCACCGTCGACCCGCTGTGGGGCGACCCCGCGGTGGCGGCCATCAAGGCCGCCAACCGCTTCGCCCGCCACGTCGCGCTCGGCCAGTCGGCCGCCATCGAGGCCACGATCGCCTCACCCGACGTGCGCAACAAGGCCGTCTCGATCGTCGGCCACACCAACTACGCGATCCCGGGCGAGGACCTGCGCGCGGCCTACGAGCGCATGGCCGGCCACGCGGCGGCGGGCGAGCTGACGGCCGACTACGAGCGCGTGGCGCTCGACGACGCGCCCGCGGCCTGGGAGCGGCTGCGCTCCGGGCCCGGGTCCAAGCTCGTGATCTTCCCGTAGGTCGCGAGCAGGCCGTTCCAGCCGCCCTCGGAGTCCAGCGCCGAGCGGACCTCCTCCTCGCGCGCGCCGAACGCCTCGAGCCCGCTGTGCTCGAGCTCGACGCGCGTGGACGAATCGCCTTCGGCGATGAAGCGCACCTCGAGCTCGGTGTGGAGGCTGGGGTCGTGGTTCCAGTCGGCGTCGAGCTGCCAGATCAGCACGAGGCGCTCGGGCGGCTCGTAGACCGCCACGCCGCCCCACACCGTCTCGGCGCCGCCCTCGCCGAGCTCGTACCAGCGCCCGCCCGCCCGCGGCTCGACCACCAGGTCCTTCATCGGCTGCTCGCCGATCGTGTGGCTGTCCATCGGCCACCAGCTCGACATCCGCTCGGCGAACACGGAGAACGCCCGCTCCTGCGGCGCGCGGACGGTGATGGACTTGCGCACGTTCATGACGGCTCCTCTTCGGCGGCCGCGGCGAAGGCGGCCAAGGCGTGGTCCCAGAACCGGTCGAAGTAGGCGCGCACGGCGCCGATCCCCTCCGGATCGAGCTGGTAGAGCCGCCGGGTCCCCACCCGGCGGTCGGTGACGAGCCCCGCCTCCTTGAGCACCTTCAGGTGCTGGGAGACGGCGGGGCGGGTGACGGGAAGCCCCTCCGCGAGCTCCCCCACGGGGCGCGGGCCGCCGGCGAGGCGCTCGAAGATCGCCCGCCGCGTCGGATCGCCCAGTGCGGTCAGTCCGTTAGTTGCCACTAACGGTTAGTATACACTTACCGTCCGTTGCAGGCGCCGGTGGCGTCGGGTGGCAGGACCGCCGCCGTAACGGCCTGGCTGGGTAGGGGGAGGGGTTTGTGGTCGGCGACGCGAAGCGCGCGCAATGCGGTCCAGACGCGCCGTCGCGCGATCGACTGGAACGAAAGTCGGCCTCAGGCCGACTTCCGTCCACTGGATTCCCAACCGCGCCCGACTGAACGGAAACGCAACCCCCTCCCCCACGTGCCCATGCCGTTACGGCGTGCGAGCGCGGCGACACCTCACCAGCGCCTGCAACAGCTACGTCGGCTGCGCGCGCCGGCGGCCGAACAGCGCGCCGAGCGCCAGGCCCACGAGCACGCCGACCAACCCGAGCCCGATCACCGCGACCAGCGACGGCCCGTCGCCGCCGGAGTCGCTGTCCTTCGACGGCGCCGGAGTGGCCTTGGCGGGGGTCGGCTCCGGGCTCGCGTCGGGCTGCGGGCTGCCCTGCACCTCGAGCGTCAGGTTCACCGGGACCTCGACGCGGGCCGGGTCCTCCTCGGTGGAGGACAGGTACAGCGAGACGTACCAGATGCCCGGGCCGCGGTAGTTGCCCGTCCCGTCGCGCGCGCCGGAGGCGGCGAGCACGGGCGCGGAGACGAAGTCGAGCTTCTCGTTGTTGGCGCCCGCGGTCACCGACGTGTTGCCGGAGATGTCGTCGTCGACGAGGTCGAGCACCTCGACCTCGCGCAGCGGCGTCTCGATCCCGATCGAGAAGGACGAGGCGATGTCGGAGTCCAGCGCGCCCTCCTCGACGTCGAGCTGGCCGGTGACGTGGAGCTTCTGGCCGGCCTCGAGCTTGATCCCGTAGAACAGCCGCTCGCCGGGGAGCAGCGTGTCGCGGTAGGCGCCGGGCTCGATCAGCGGCGCGTTGGCGAACGAGCCGCCGCCCACGACCGGGGTCGCGGCGGACTGCTGCGCGGCCGCGGCGGCGGGCGCGAGCAGCGCGAGCGCCACGGCGAGGGCGAGCGCGCGCCTCACGGGCGCCTCCGCCGCACGCCGACGACCCCGCCGACCAGCCCGAGAGCCAGCCCGATCGCGCCACCGGCGGCGAGCGGGACGCTCGAGCCCCCGTCGTCCTCCTCGTCGGCGGAGGGCTTCGGCGTGGCGCTCGGCTCCGGCTTGCTCGGGGTCGGCGTCTGCCCCGGGGCGCCTGGCTCCTTGGCCTGGCCGGGCGCCTCGTTGGGGTCGAGCACCTGGATGCCGAGCTCGATCGGGACCTCCTCGGGCGCCAGGTCGCCGGTCTCCAGCGAGACGGCGAACTTCCAGCGGCCCGGCTGCTGGTCGCTCTCGATGCCGGGCGCGGCGACCTGCTCGCTGCGCGTGGAGAGCACCTTGATGTTCCCGTACTGGCCGAGGAAGTCGTAGTCGAGGACGTCGGCCTCGTTCTGGACCTCCTCGCCCTCCGGCGTGATCAGCTTCGCGCCGAAGTTGGCGGTGCCGTCCAGCCCGCGCGGCGGGATCGCCACCGCCGAGGCGTACACCTTCTGCCCGGGCTTGACGTCGACGGCGTAGAACTTCTCCTCGCCCGGGCGGATGCCGTCGAGGTACTGGCCGTCGCCGAGCACGGGCGCGGCGGCCTCGTCGGGCGCGCCCTCCACCGGCGTGCCGGACGGCTCGTAGGCGCGGAAGGCGCGCGCGAAGGCGGCCAGCAGCTCGCGCTTGAGCGCCTCGGGATCGGAGGCGTCGACGTAGGTGCCGCCGCCCGCCTCGGCGATGCACTTGAGCTGGCGGCGGACGCGCGGGTTGACCTGCAGGCCGACGACGGAGATCGAGAGCTTCAGCCCGCGCTTGGAGATCTGCCGCGCGGCCTGGCACGGCGGCGGCGGAGCGCAGTTGTCGCCGCCGTCGGAGACGAGGATCACCGTGCGGTCGCCGCTCGGGCCCAGGTCGTCGGGCGCCTTGAGCAGCGAGCGCCCGATCGGCGTGCGGCCCTTGCCCTCCAGCGCGTTCACCTTGGCCTTGAAGGCGTCGCGGTCGAGCGGGCCGACGGGCGTCTCGAGGTTGGTGTCCTTGCACCCCTCGGCGCGCGCCACGCCGCTGACGCGGTTGCCGTACACGCGCAGGCCCACCTTGGCGCCCTCGGGCACGGCCCCGATCAGGTCGGTGAGCGCGGACTTGGCCGCGTCCAGCCGGGTCCCGCCGTCGCCCGCGTCCTCGTTCATCGAGTCCGAGCCGTCGAGGATGATCAGCACGGAGCGGTCGTCGCTCCTGGGCGGACCGCCGGCGCCGCCCAGAACAGGCCCAGAACGCACAAGAGCGCCCCGAGGCAAAGCCCCGGGACGCTCGAGTTGAAGCGGTGGTGCAGGCTACTCGCCCTTGAGGATCTTCTCGACGGCCGGGCCGACGGCGGCCTTGATCTTGCCGTCGATGTCGGCGGCGAACAGAGCGGCGAAGACGACGGCGAGGAGGGCGAGGATGCCCGCGTACTCGACGGCGGTCTGGCCCCGCTCCTCGCGGAGGCGGAGGACGAAGTTCTGAAGAGCGACTGCGGTGCGAATGCTGATGTCCTGCATGGTGGTGACCCCCTGAGCAGATCTGTGTGGCCGGTTGACTGATCTGCAGGCTACGTTCGCCTCAGGGGTCCCACCAGAGCCCCAGGTCTCAACTTGAGATTGGGACCCCGCCCACCCCCCTGGGCCCCCCGGATGCCGTCTCAACGACCGGCGACGCCGAGCCACAGCGCGATCGCCTCGGCCCGCGAATGGACGCCGATCTTCTCGTAGATCCGGCTCAGGTGGTTCTTCACCGTCTTGTTGGTGATCACGAGCTCCTCCGCGATGTCGCGGTTGGAGAGCCCGCGGGCGAGCAGGTTCAGGACCTCGCGCTCGCGGGCGGTGAGGGACCCGAGGCCCTCCTCGCGCTCGTCGTTGGCGGTCCCGGGCGCCCGCCGCAGGGCGTCGAACACCGCGGGCGTGACCGCCGGCGAGAGGACCATCTCCCCCGCCGCGATCGCCTTGATGCGCGACTCCAGCTCGTCGGGCTCGAAGCGGCCGTGCACGAGGTAGCCGGAGGCGCCGTTGGAGATCGCGCCGGTGACGAGCGGCTCGTCCTCGGAGTAGGAGAGCATCAGGACCTTGGCGTGCTCGGAGAGCGGCTTGGCGGCCGCGACGCCGTCCATCACCGGCATCCGCACGTCCAGGCACACGACGTCGGGGCGCGTCTCGCGGGCGACGGCGATCGCCTCGCGGCCGTCGCCGGCCTCGCCGACCACCTCGATGCCGTCGGCCTCCGAGAGCAGGGACGCGATACCGCGCCGGACGATCGCGTTGTCGTCGACGAGCAGGACCCTGATCACTGCCATGTGTACCCCGGCACGGCGCGCGGGACCGTATCGGACGGGTCGGCGGCGACCGCCGGAGCCGGCACGGGCGGGACGCTGGGTGCCCGCTGCGGGGCGGGCGGCCTCGCGGCTGCTGCGGCTGCGGCCGCTGCTTCGGCTGCGGGGGCACGGGCGCGTCGCGGTGGGCCTCGGGGCCCGGGACCCACACGGAGATCACGCAGCCCTCGCCGGGCGCGGACTCGATCGAGAGGTCGCCGCCGGCGAGCTGGGCCCGCTCGCGCATGCCCACGACGCCGTAGTGGCGCCCGCGGGCCAGCTCCTCGATGTCGTCGGGAGCGTCGAAGCCCTCGCCGTCGTCGGCGATCGTCAGCACCGCGCGGCCGCCGAGCGTGCGCAGGCGCACGCCGATCTTGCTCGCGTGGGCGTGGCGCTCCGCGTTGCGCAGCGCCTCGCGCAGGATCCACTCCAGCTCGCGCGCCGCCACGGCGTCGAGCTCGCCGACGTCCTGGATGTCGGCCTCGAGCTGCGACCCCGTTGGCCTGGGCCCAGCGCTCCGCGGCCGCCTTCAGCGCCATCGGCAGCGGGAGCGGCGCCTCCGTCGCCGTCGGTGCGCAGGCCGGTGATGATGTCGCGCGCCTCGACGCGTCGCCTGCCGCGCGTCCTCGGCCAGCTGTCGCGCCTCCTCGGCCGCGCCCTTGGGGTCGCGCTCGATCCGCCGCGCCAGGCCGAGCGCCGCGAAGCCGATGCCGGAGACCGTCTTGGCCAGCGAGTCGTGCATGTCGCGCGCCAGCCGCGAGCGCTCCGCCTCCGCGGCCATGTGCGCGCTCCTGGGCGGCGATCCGGTCCTCGGCCGCGGCCTGCGCGTCGAGCAGCCGCCGCGCGCCGGCGCCGGCCGCCGCCACGACGAGGTAGAGGATCGGCTGGCCGAGGTCGGCCTGGAAGGTGTCGGGCATCGGCGCGACGTCGGCGCGCACGGAGACGACCCAGTAGTAGACGCCGACCAGGATCGGCGAGAACAGGATCGCGCCCGGCCAGCCGTAGAGCAGCCCGCCGAGCAGCGCGGTGGCGAGCGTGTAGTAGAAGAACGGGCTCTCGACGCCGGTCAGCAGCAGGATCACGGTGGCCAGCACCAGCTCGCCGGCGAGGTAGGCCGGATGGCGGACCAGGACCGGGCCGACGCGGTGCCAGAACCGCAGCGGGATGAACGAGGTGATCGCGGCGCACAGCAGCGCCGCGACCGTCAGCCGCAGCGCGTCGCCGCTCTCGGGCAGCGCCAGCAGCGTGACCAGCAGCAGGCCGGAGCGGATCGTGATGATCAGCTTGCAGGCGGACTCCAGCCAGCCGCCCGAGCCGTCGGGCCCGCGCTGCTGGACGCTCATCGGTTCGCGCTTGTTCACTTGAGGATGCCGGACTCCGTGAGGCCCGAGCCGAGGACGATCGAGGCGATGATGAGGATCATGGTGCCCGGGACGATCAGAGATGTCACCACGAGGCTCACGCGCGGCGCCGCGCGGGCGGCGCGGCGGCGGGCCTCCTGGTGCGACGGCGCGGCGCATGTCGGCGGCGATGTCGCCGAGCGCGTCCGACAGCGGGACGCCCAGCTCCTCGGCCTGCAGCTGGGCGGCGACGAAGCTCGACAGCTGCTCGGAGGCGTTGCGGTCGCGCAGCGCCTCGAACGCCGACGCGGCGGCTGGCGCCGAGCTCCATCTGGCGCAGCGCGAGCAGCATCTCCTCCCCCACCGGGCCGCCGAGCGACTCGGACACGCGGGCGAGCGAGAGCCGGTAGCCGAGGCCGGCCCGCACGGTCACCGACGAGGATGTCGAGGAAGTCCGGCAGGTCGCGCTCGATGCGCTCCTGGCGCAGCCGGCCCAGCCGCGAGATGTAGATGTCGGGCGCGAACCAGCCGAAGCCGGCGCCGAAGCAGGATCAGCAGCGGCGAGGAGCCGCCGAGGCTGAGCAGCAGGAACGGCGAGGCCGAGCAGGACGGCTCCCGCCGCCTTGTAGCCGACGAAGCGCTGCACGGTGACGTTGCCGGGGCGCCCGGCGAGGTCCAGCCGGCGCCCGATCGACTCCCGCTTGGACGAGCGCATGGCCGGCGCCAGGCGCGGGCCCGAGCTTGCCGGCCAGCCACTCGATCAGCCGCCGCAGCCGTGCCGCGGCGCGGCCCGCCGTCGGCGGCGCGCGCCTGCAGGCGGTCGATCGGGCCGCGGTCGCGCAGGAGCGGGATCGCGAGCAGGCCGATCGCCACGCACAGCGCGGCCAGGAAGCCGGCGAGCAGCGGCGTGACGGTCACGTCTCCACCTTCGTGATGCGCTTGATGATCACGAACGCCAGGACGTACAGCGTCACCGACAGCGTGAGCGCGATCAGCCCGGGCAGCGTCGTCGTCAGGTCCCGCATGACGCCCGGGCGAGATCGCGTTGACGAGCACCAGCGTGCCGGCGCCCATGGCCGCCACCAGGTAGGAGGTGAAGACCGCGCCGGAGAGCATCGTGCGGATCTCGCGCAGCAGGTCCTTGCGGGCCTCGAGCGTCGTGCCCAGCTCCGACAGCGCGCGCACGGTGTCGCCGCCGGCGCGCTGCTGGATGATCAGCGTGGTCATCAGCACCGCGACCTCGCGCGACGGCAGCCGGTCGCGCAGGCGCTCCAGCGAGGCCTCGAGCGGCATGCCGAGCTTGGTCTCCTGCACCACGACCGCCATCTCGGTCGAGGCGGGCTCGGTTGAGCTCGCGCGCCGCCAGCTCCATCGCGCCGGACATCGAGAGGCCCGCCGAGGTGCCGTTGGAGAGCACGCGGGCCATGTCCGGGAGCTGGTTGATGAACTCCTCGCGGCGGCGGCCGCGCTTGCGCTCCACGAGCAGCCGCGCGGTCGCGACCGTGGTGAGCAGCGAGATGATCAGCGCCGCGAGCCGCGGCATGAACAGCGCCGAGCACGATCGTGGCGAACACCATGCCCGAGAAGCACAGCAGCAGCAGGTCGCCGGGGTCAGCGGCGAGCCGGCGCCCTGCAGCCAGTTGCCGAGCTTCTGGCCCGAGGAGGTGCGGCGCAGCCGCGCGTCGACCGAGATGGCGCAGCCGCTTGACGCCCGCCTCGTCGCCGCCGCCGCGCCCGCGCTCGGCGAGCGCCGCCCGGCGCGAGGAGCCGCTGACGAAGAGCGCCACGCCCGCCATCGCGAGCACGAGCACGAACAGCAGCAGCAGGAGTGCGGCGCTGTCCTGCTCCATCAGGAGGCCACGCGCTCCGGGGTGTGCGGCAGCTCGGCGGCCTCGCTGAACACGGCAGGGACCTTCTCGCCCTGCAGCGTCAGGTGGCGCGGCGATGCCGTCGGGCAGCGGGAAGTGGCGGAAGGGCCGGTCACGTGGCGGTCCGGCCCGATCGGGTCGGCCTCGAAGCGCGCGACCGTGCCGAGCCGGAACTCCTCGCGGCGCTCGGACGCCACCGCCGCGATCTCGGCGACGCGGCGCGCGCCGTCGGCGAAGCGGTCGATCTGCACGATCACGTGGATCGCGGAGTTGATCTGGTCGCGCAGCGCCTCGAACGGGATGTGCAGGTCGCTCATCGTGGCCAGCGTCTCGAGCCGGTGGATGGCGTCGTCGCAGGAGTTCGCGTGGACGGTGACCAGCGAGCCCTCGTGGCCCGTGTTGAGCGCCTGGAGCATGTCGAGCGTCTCGCCGCCGCGGACCTCGCCGACGATGATCCGGTCGGGCCGCATGCGCAGCGAGTTGCGGACGAGGTCGCGGATCGAGACCTCGCCGCGGCCCTCGACGTTGGACGGGCGCGCCTCGAGCGTGACGACGTGCGGCTGCTGCAGGCGCAGCTCCGCGTTGTCCTCGACGGTGATGATCCGCTCCGAGGCGGGCACGGCGGCCGACAGCGCGTTGAGCAGCGTCGTCTTGCCGGCGCCGGTGCCGCCCGAGATGACGACGTTCAGCCGCGCCTTGACCATCGCGCGCAGCAGCGTGACGGTGTCGGCGTCGATCGAGCCCATCCCGGCCAGCTGGTCGAGCGTGAACAGCCGCGGGAAGCGGCGGATCGTCATCGTCGGGCCCTTCAGCGCCAGCGGCGGGATGATCACGTTGACGCGCTCGCCGGTGGGCAGGCGGGCGTCGACCATCGGGCTGGACTCGTCCACGCGCCGGTTCACGCGCGAGACGATGCGGTCGATCGTCTGGTAGAGCTGGGCCTCGTCGGTGAAGGTGATGTCCGAGCGCTGCAGGCGGCCGTCGCGCTCGACGTAGATCTCGTCGGTGCCGTTGACCATGATCTCGGTCACGGTCGGGTCGGCCAGCAGCGGCTCCAGGACGCCGAGGCCGATCGCCTCGTCGATGACCTGGCGGATCAGGCGGGTGCGCTCGGAGGTCGAGAGCACGGGCCCCTCGCGCGTGACCAGGCGCCCGACGACGCGCTCGAGCCGGGCGCGGCGCTGCGGCGCGGAGAGCTCGGCGAACTCGGAGAGGTCGACCTCCTCGAGCAGCCGCCGGCGGTAGAACGTGACGCCGTCGCCGGTGCTCTCCCCGACGCGGTCGGATGCGATGCGGTCCTTGAGTCCCATGTCGTCGTCAGCCGGGCAGCGTCGCGCTGCGCGTGATCTCCAGGTTCTTCGAGGTGAGGCTCGGCACGAGCAGCGGCACGCGCACGGTGACGTCGTAGCGCTCCGCGGTGACGCCCTTCACCGTCGCGTGGTCGCGCAGGCCGGGCGAGAGCGCCTGGACGCCGGCCTTCTTCGGGTCGCCGCCGCGGGCCTCGACGCGGCTCGCCACGCGGGCGGCGTTGGAGGCCTGGTTGTAGGTCCAGGCGACGAGCAGCAGCTGCCACATCACGAACGCGGCGAGCAGCAGCCACGTGAGCACGCCGGCGAACTCGACGGTCGCCTGGCCCGGTCTGCGTCGCGCAGCCTGCGCAGGAGCCGGCTCATATCCCGTTGCCTCCCTGCGAGGCGGGGACGGGCTCGTCCTCGATCGAGGCGCCCGCCCGCGAGGAGACGGTCACCGGCGTGTCGACGGACGGGAACAGGAACGGGACCTTCAGGCGCACGCGGACCGTCGTCTCGTCCTTGTCGGGGCGGTCGATCTTCGAGCCCTTGCGCCACGCCTTCGGGCAGGTCCTTCTGGGCCTCGTCGGCGTACGGGCGGTCCTTCGGCTCGTCCTGGGTGTTGGTCGACAGCTCGCGCGCGCCCTCGCGGGCGGCGTGGCCGGCGAGGATGAACGTGTAGCCGACGAGGCCGATCTGCCACAGCAGCAGCACGACGATCAGCAGCAGCGGCAGGATGCCCGCGAACTCGACGCTCGCCTGGCCGCGCTCGCCCGACAGGCGCGAGAGCAGGCCGCGCTGCTCGCCGTCGGCGCCGCCCTCGGGCTCGTCGTTGGCGGGCATCGCCTCGAGCTCGGCGGCCAGCGACTCGAAGGCGCCGCGCAGCTTCTGGTCCTCCAGGCGCGCGGGCGAGCCGGTGTTGACGGCGGCCTCCAGGGAGGCGAAGGCGGCGGGGATGGTGGTCTCGGCGAGGCGGCCGCCGACGACCTTGCGGGCGAGGTCCGGCTGCACCTCGCGCTTGCGCGAGGCCTGGTTGAGCAGGACCAGCGTCTCCTGGTCGTCGTCGCGCACCTGCAGGCGGCGCCACAGGTCGCGCAGGCGGCGCACGCCGCGCAGCGCCACGACGTCGGGGGTCGAGACGATCACGACCTTGGCGGCCACCTCGGCGCCGATCGCGGTGGCCTCCGAGACGGTGCGCCGAGGTCGACGACGGTCAGCGCGTGGCGCGCGCGGACGGCGTTGAGCACGTTGCGCGCCACCAGCGAGTCGACCTCCTCCGCGCGCTCGCCCTCGTCGGGCGCGAGCAGCAGCCGGACGCCGTCGCGGTGCGTGTAGAGGGTCTCCTGCAGGTGGCGGACGGAGATCTCGTCGGCGACCTCGACGAGGTCGACGACGCTGCGCCGGTACGGCGTGTCCATGTAGGCGCGCAGGTCGCCCTTCTGGAGGTCGAAGTCGACCAGGCAGACGGGCCGCCCGGGCGCGCTGCGCGCGGCGGCGAGCGCGAGGTGCATCGCCACCGTCGTGGTGCCCACGCCGCCCTTGGAGCCCGCGACGGCGATCAGCTGGCCGCTGAGCGCGCCGACCGCGCTCTCCTCGCCCGACACGCGGTCGCGCAGCGCGCGCGACCACTGGGCGGCGGCGCGGACGCTGGACTCCAGCTGCTCGAGCGAGAGCGGGAGCGCGACGACGTCGCGGATGCCCGACTGCATCGCCGTGCGCATCAGCTCCGGCGCCGGCTCGGACGCCAGCAGCACCATGCCGACCTCGGGGAAGCTGGTCGCGACCTCGCGCGCCAGCTCGATCACCGGCACGGTGCCGAGCGCGTCGTGGAGCGCGACGACGTCGACGTCCATCCGGCGCAGCGTGCGCGCCAGCTCCTCGGGATCCGAGACCCGGTCGACGACCTCGAGGTCGTCTCCCTCCGCGGCCAGCGCGGCGACCGCCGAGGACAGCTCGGGGTCGGAGATCGCGATGAGGAGGCGCTGGCTCACCTGCCGGGCCTCGTGTAGACGCGCTGCTTCTTCTTGAGCTTGGACTCCTCGCCCGGCCGCAGCAGCGACAGGCGGACCTCCTCGGCGAACGACTCGGCGTAGGTCACGATCAGCGCCTGCTTCGGGTTCAGCGCGAACGTGACGGGCACGACCTGCTGCGGGTCGGCCGCCTGCTCGCGCAGCCCGTTGCCGCCCTTGAGCTCGGGCTGGCCGACGTCGATGATGCGCGCGCCCGGCACGACGATCTCCGACTCGGCCTTGCGGCCCGTCTGGTCGTTGCCGGCGAAGGTGGCGACGATGTCGACCATCGCGCCCGGGTTGATCTTGCCGGCGACGCCGGTCTCGGCGTCCACGAGGATCGCGATCTCGCGCTCGCCCGTGGCCAGCTCGGGCGGCGGGCCGAGCATGCCCTCCTGGACGATCGACTCGGCGGGGGCATCGGCCGTCGCCACCTGGCCGATCAGCCGCGCGCGGTCGCGCAACGCCGTCTTGGGCGCCCAGCGGCGTGGGAGCTCCACCGTCTTGACCATGTCGTCCGTGATCGCCTTGTCCTTCTCTACGTCCTTGGCGAGAGCCAGCACCGTCACCTTCGGGTCCACCTCGGCGCGTACGTCAGCCACGTACCCCGCCACGAGGACGAACACGCCGAGCAGGCCCAGTGCGGCGAGTGTGAGCAGGAGGATTCCGCGTCG
Organism: uncultured Solirubrobacteraceae bacterium; assembly: GCA_963723395.1. GTDB lineage: Bacteria > Actinomycetota > Thermoleophilia > Solirubrobacterales > Solirubrobacteraceae > DATFQI01. The sequence continues at coordinate 110,506 of CAVRQL010000026.1, forward strand.
CTGCCGTGGGTTCATGCGGCCCAAGATACGACGAGAACCGGGGCCCAAGGGAGTCCCAGACAAATGTTGAGCCCCGGTCCCGGGCGGGAGTTGGGCCTCCAGCCCCATTCGCGATCGACCACCCGCAAGTACCTTGCGTCGTCGATGCTGCGCCGAGAAGACGGACAGATCCTCCCGGGCCTGCTGGTGGTCATGCTGGCCGTGCTCGCCGTCGGGATGATGATGTTCCAGGTCGGCAAGGCAGCACTCCTGCGCTCGGGCGCCCAGACCGGCGCCGACGCCGCCGCCCTGGCCGGCGCCACCGAGATCAAGCGCCAGCTGCTGGTGCAGTGGTCGACCTACGGGACCACCGACATCAACCTGCTCAACCGCGCGCTCGTGATCGGCGAAGATGGCCGAGTACGCGAAGAAGAACAAGACCACGCTCGTGATGAGCAAGGTGGTCATCCAGGGCGTCGACGTGAAGGCGACCGTGACCTCGGACCCGGACCTCGACAAGGAGGGCGGCCAGGTCGGCAACGCCGACGGCGAGGGCGAGGCCAAGGCGCGCGCCCGCGTCGAGCTCGTCCGCGATGCGGGCTCGGCGGGGCGAACATCGGCCCGCTGCCCGGCGGCGGCGGGGCGGCTCGTCGGCGGCGCCGCCGAAGTTCTCCAAGGACGACTGGGAGAAGCTCGGCAAGAAGATCAACAAGGGCGCCCCGAGCTGCGAGGACCTCATCAAGCTCGGCAAGCTGCTGCAGAGCAAGGGCTTCAACGTCAGCGAGAACACCGCGTTCGGCGGCGTCCGCTACAAGCACGCCGCGGGCGGCTACCACTACAAGTGCGGCGGCAGGCGGCGCGCTCGACGTCAACTTCGGCGGCGCCGGCGACCTCGACCCCGTCAGGAGGTCGCGTCCGTCGACCCGATCATCGACGACCTGCGCAAGCTCGGCTTCCGCACCATCTGGCGCGCGCCCGACCACTTCAACCACCTGCACGTCGACGTCGCCAACACGCCGGGCCGATCGGCGCGCGGCAGCGGCGGCAACGACGGCGGCTTCGCCGGCCCGCTCGAGGACGTGCTGCTGACGGTCAAGCTGATCGACTACGACGCCGCGTACTCGCCCTTCGGCGGCCTCGGCGGCGTCGGCGGCGGCTTCTTCACCGGCCCGCCCGACCCGAAGGCGGCGCGGGCGATCTGCAGCGTGGCGCGCGACCTCAACGCGTCCCCGAAGGTCCTGCTGGCGGCCTACGAGGCGGCGATCGTGGAGTCCGGCGTGCACAGCCTCCCGTACGGCGACCGCGACTCGATCGGGCTCTTCCAGCAGCGCGACTCGTGGGGCTCCTACGCCCAGCGCATGAACCCGGAGTGGGCCTCGCGGCAGTTCCTCGTCAAGGCGATCCGCCAGAACGAGTCGTGGATGAGCGCCGGGCCAGCTGGCCCAGGACGTCCAGGTCTCGGCCTATCCGGACCGCTACGACGAGCGGCGCACGCAGGCGCTGGCGCTGATCTCCCAGTACTGCGCGGGCGGTTCGTCGTGAGGCGGCTCGCCGCGATCGCGCTGCTCGGCGTGCGCGCTGGCCGGCTGCGGCTCCTCGGACGACGAGCAGTCCGCGGCCCCGCTGCCGACGCCCAAGGGCGACTTCGGGCCGACGAAGCCCGGCACGGGCGAGCGCCACCGGCCGGTCGCGCCGCCCGACAAGCAGCCGTCCGCCTCCGTCGCCCAGGCGCTCGCCGCCGGCATGGTCGGCGTGATCGGCGTCGAGGGCGACGTCGGCGTGCGCCCGAAGCAGCTCGACGTCTCCGCCGACGGCACGCTCGAGCAGCTCGAGCTGGAAGAGCTGGGGCGACGCGGCGGCGACCGGCAGCCGGCGCAGCTGCGCCTGCGCGACTGCGACCCGACCTGCGCCGGGGGCGGCCTCGACGTCCTCAAGGCGACGGTGAAGCTCTCCTCCCCGCGGCTGTGCGGCCGCGAGACCTACTTCGACCGGGCGACCGTCTCGATCGCCGGCGAGGAACCCCCTGCGACCTACGTGCGGGCGCCGTGCTGAGCACCGGCGCCATCCGTGGCGGGAGCGGGCGCCCGGCGGCGGGGCGGGCGACCGCGATGCCCGCACAGCGGGCACGGCGAGCGGGCGATCTGCTCGCGGCACCAGCGGCACGTCCACGGCGTGGTGTTGGCGAGCAGCTCCGCCGCCAGGCCGGCCACGTCGACCGGGTACGCGACGCTCTCGACCAGCTTGCCGCTGCCCCACCACGTGGGGCCGTTCGGGGTCGGCTCGACCTGGCGCACCTCGAGGTTGCCGAGCGCGGCGTTGACGCTGTGGACCCAGGCCACCTCGCCGCCGTGGTCGCTGACCGCGAGCCGCGTCGGGCGGCCGATCTGCGGGAGCGGCACGCCGGGCCCGTCGCGGCCGACCTTGTGCACGGACGGCTCGGGATAGGACGAGACGCCGAACGCGCTGCCCGGGGTGAGCGAGGCGAGGTGCTGGCCGATGCTGGGCGCCGGCACGCTGAGGCCGCTGACGCTGCCCAGCCAGGTGAACACGTGCAGCTCGCCCTCCAGGTCGGGCAGCAGCGAGACCAGCACGCCGACCGACGGCAGATGCGGCGCGATCGCCGAGGCGAGGCTCGCGAGCACGGCGGCCGCCAGCGGCGGCAGCGGGGTCTCGTGGATCGTCAGGTCCTCGGTGTCGAGCGCCGACTCGACCATCTGCAGGCGCTGCAGCCCGTCGCCCTTCAGCCACTGGGGCACGATCGCGAGCACGTGGCCGCCCGCCTCGATGCCGGAGTTGACCGCATCGATGAGGGTCTCGGCCTGTTCGAGGGTCGGAGGCTCGAGGAAGGCGTCGATGCGCCCTTCGCTGTCGATCAGACGCTCCGGTTTGAGGCCGAATACGAGCACCGTCGGATGCTTTCGGTCCGGGCGCGAACTTATCGAGGTCTGAGTCTGGTCTCCGGCGGGCACAATTGGCACCATAGACACGGAGGCAAGGGCGGCGTGATGCCGGAGCCCTTGGGACAGTAGGTAGGGGAGCGATATGGAGATCGTCCTGATCGTTACGGGGGTTCTGGCGCTGGCACTGCTGGCGACCTTGACGCTGCGCCGGCGTGCTTCGCGCGGTGGCAAGCGCCGTTCGCGCAACGCGCGCCAGTGGCGTGGCAGCGCGGGCGCGGCCCAGCGCACTGCGCGCTCCCGCCCCGCAGTGGCGGCCGCCGCGGGCGCCGCGGGCGGCTCCGCCTACATGTCGGTCGGCGGCGGCTCCGGTGGGGTCGCGGTCCAGGACCCGCCCCGCACGGGCGAGGCCGACCTCGACGCGTGGGACGACGACCTGGAGTGGACCGACGACCTGGACGCGGCTCCCGAGCCGCCGGCCGCGAACGGCTCGGCGCCCGTCTCCGACGTCCCCGCGCCCGTGCAGGACTTCTCCCCCACCGGCAGCGTGTGGGGCGCGGGCGGCGCGCCCGCGACGTACGAGGAGCCCGCCGACGACCTCGACGACGATCTGGAGCCCGAGCCGGTCGCCGCGGCTGAGCCCGCCACGGCCGAGCCCGAGGCGCCCGCCGAGCAGGCCTTCAACTGGCCGGCCCAGGCCGAGCCCGCGTGGGACGACGACCTCCACGAGGACAACACGGTCGGCGGCGCGGTGCCCGACGGCCAGGGCGAGCCGATCCCCTCGGCCCGCGGCGCCGCCGCGTTCGGCGCGGCCACCGCGACTCCGGCCGCCCCGTCCCGGAAGCGCCGAGGCGGCGTGCTGCGCGCCCCGGTCGTGCTGGTGGCGCTCTACGCCGGCGCCGGCATCGCGCTCGTGGTGCTCGCCGTGTCGCTGCTGACCAGCGCGATGTCGCCCAGCGAGTCCAAGAAGCCCGAGCGCACCAGCAACGTGCAGACCGCGACGCCCGAGCCGGCGCAGACGCCCGCCCAGCAGGGCCCGACCGCCGCGGAGAAGGCGCGCCGCCGCCGCCAAGGCCGCGGCCGCCCGCCAGGCCGCCTTCCGCCGCGCCGTCAACGCCGCGGTGGTCGCCCAGCGCCGCGCCGCCGTGCAGGCCCGCGCCGACCGGCGCGCCGCCCGTCGCGCGGCCGCCCGCCGCGCTGCGGCCCGCCGTCGCGCCCAGCAGAGCAAGGCCGGTCCCGGTCGCGCGACCCCGCCCTCGTCCTCGTACAGCCCGGCCCCGTCGGCCCCGTCCACCCCGAGCGGCGGTGGCGGCGGCTCGAGCGGCGGCAGCTCCGGCGGTGGCGGCGGCGGTGGCAGCACCGGCGGCGGTGGCGGCGGTGGCTGCGAGTTCTGCATCGGCTAGCGCCGCCTGCCCGCGCCTCGACGCGCTGCCCGGACGTGACCTCGGCGACGGCCTCCGCGTCGCCGAGGCGGACACGCGGGCGGCGCGGATGAAGGGCCTGGCCAAGCTGGACGCGATGCCGCCGGGCGTGGCGCTGCACATCCCGAAGTGCTGGTCGGTGCACACGTTCACGATGCGCTTCCCGCTCGACCTGATCTGGCTCGACAAGTCGGGCGCCGTCGTCCGCGTGGACCGCGACGTCGCGCCGCGCCGGATCAAGACCTGCATCAAGGCCCGCTCGGTCGTCGAGGCGAACGCCGGCACCGCCGACGCCTTCGTCGCCGCCGGGCTCTAGCCCAGAGCGATCGCCGCCGCGCCGGCCACCACGGCGACCGCTCCCGCGACGGCGCGGGCTGCCGCGCGCTCGCGCCCCAGCGCCACCGCGGCGAGGGTGGCCATGACGACGCTCGTCTCGCGCAGCGCCGCCACCGGCGCGGCCTCGGCCCGCTCGAGGGCGAGAAGAGCCAGCGCGTAGGCGGCGAACATGCCGATGCCGGCGACCAGCGCCCGCGGCGTCACCGCCGGCCGCAGCCCCTCCCCGCGCAGCTGCACCGCCGCCGCGTACGGGATCGCCATCAGCACGAGCACGACCTCGAAGTAGGGGATCGCGTCGGCGTGGCGCAGCCCGCGGTCGTCGATCAGCGTGTAGGAGGCGATGCAGGCGCCGACGCCGAGCGCGAGCGCGAAGGCGCGCCGATCGCCGTGGCCCACGCCGCGCACGAGCAGGACGCCGCCCGCCACGGCCAGCACGCCGAGCACCTCGAGGACGCCGAGCGCCACGCCCAGCGCCGCGACCGACACCGCCAGCACGATCACCGGCGCCGAGCCGCGCGCGACCGGGTAGACGAACGTGAGCCCGGCCCGCGAGTAGGCGGTGGCGAGCAGCGCGAAATACAGGAGCTCGCACGCCGCCGAGGCGGCGATGTAGGGCACGGCGGCGCCGTCGACGTCCCACGTGAGCGCCGCCACCGGCGCGAACACGACCGCCGCCGCCAGCAGCGCCACCGCCGTGCTCGCGTGGGTGTCCTCGGTGTCGGCGAGCAGCGTGTTCCACATCGCGTGCAGCGCCGCGCTGGCGAGCACCAGTGCGAGCGCCGCGCCGCTCAAGTGGCGTTGGCGGTGGTGCCGCCGGAGCTCTGCTCCTCCAGGCCGGTCATCGCCGCGAGCGCGGGCGGGTGGCCGAGCTGGCCGAGCTCCGAGGTGTCGCGGCCGAACAGCAGCCCGACCGTCCAGTCGGCCATGAGCCGCACCTTCCGGCGGTTGCCCGGCATCTGCGACAGGTGGTATGTGCGGGCGAGGAACCACGCCGGGAAGCCGCGCCACCTGATCCCGGCCGTCTCCGCCACCGCCTGGTGGCGGCCCATGTCGACGAACCAGCCCAGCGTCTTGTACTTGAACGCCTTCTTGTGATCGGTGTCGCCGAGGGCGGCGGCCACGTTATGGCCCACCGTGCGGCCCTGGCGGATCGCGTGCTGGCACGTCGGCGGGCTCGCCTCCCCCGGTCGCGCCGGGTCGGGCACCGCGGCGGCATCGCCGATCGCCCACACGTTGTCGAAGCCCTCGACCTGGCAGTACGGGTCGACCTTGATGCGCCCCGTCTCGTTGAGCGGCAGTCCGAGCCTCGCGACGATCGGGTGCGGCTTGACGCCGGCGGTCCAGGCGACGCTGCGCGTCGGGATGACCTCGCCGGTCGAGAGCTCGGTCGAATCGGCCGACACGCGCTCGATCGTCGTCCCGAGCCGGATCTCGATCCCGCGGCGCTTCAGCTCGTTGCCGGCGAACTCCGCGAGCCCCGGCGACAGCTCGGGCATCAGCCGATCGCGGGCCTCCACGATCATGAAGCGCACGCCGTGCAGCTTGCAGCGCGGGTACATCTCCAGCACGTCGGCCGCGAAGTCCTGCAGCTCGGCCAGTCCCTCCACCCCGGCGTAGCCCGCCCCCACGAAGACGTAGGTCAGCAGCGAGTGGCGCGCCTCGTCGTCGTCGATCGACTCGGCGGTCTCGAGCGTCTGCACGAGCCGGTTGCGGAGCGCGATCGCCTCCGAGAGCGTCTTGAAGCCCATCGCGTGCTCCGCCAGGCCGGGGATCGGCAGCGTGCGCGACGTCGAGCCGAGCGTGACGATCAGCTGGTCGTAGGTGAGCGTCTCCTCATCGCCCTCTGCGGACATCACCGAGACGCGGCGGTTGTGCGGATCGGCGCCGGTCACCGTCGCGAGCTTGAGCTGCGAGCGCTTGAGCTGCTCGCGCAGCGGGACGACCACGTGGCGTGGCTCGAGCGTCCCGCCCGCCGCTCCCGGCAGAAGCGGCGTGTAGAGCATGAAGTTGACGTCGTTGACGACGGTGATCTGCGCCGCCGCCGGCGGCAGCATGCGCTCGAGCTTGCGGGCGGCGTACAGGCCGCCGAACCCGCCTCCGAGGATGAGGACTCTCCAGGCCATCCCGCGAGGCTACTCAGGACATGAGCTCGGCGAAACGCTCAGGCCCGACGTTCCCGCCCGAGATCGTCACGCCCACCCGCAGCCCGCGCGCCTGGACGCGCCCCGCCAGCAGCGCGGCAAGGGCGCAGGCGCCGCTCGGCTCGGCGACGGTCTTGAGCCGCTCGAACAGGAAGCGCATCGCCGACACGATCTCGGGGTCGCTCGCCACCGCGATCGAGTCGACGAGCCGCTGGACGACGGGGAACGTCATCTCGCCCGGGATCGGGAGCTGCTGCCCGTCGGCGATCGTGCGCGGCACCGGGATCCGCACGCGCTCGCCGGCCTCGAGCGAGCGGCGCGTGTCGTCGCCCTCCTCGGGCTCGACGCCGATCACGCTCGTGTCGGGCGAGAGAGCGCGGGCCGCCGTCGCGCATCCGGCGATCAGCCCGCCGCCACCCACGCACACCAGCAGCAGGTCCAGCGGCCCGGCCTGCTCGAGCAGCTCGAGCGCGACCGTCCCCTGTCCCGCCATCACGAACGGGTCGTCGTACGGGTGGACGGGGACGAGCCCGCGCTCGGCGACCAGCTCGGCGAGCAGCGCCTCGCGGTCGGTCGCGTAGCGGTCGAAGCCGATCACCTCGGCGCCGTAGCCCTTGGTGGCGGCGAGCTTGCCGGGCGGCGCGTCGTCGGGCATGAGGATCGTGGCCTTGACGCCGTGCAGGCGGGCGGCGAGTGCGAGCGCCTGGGCGTGGTTGCCGGAGGAGACGGTCGCGACGCCGCGGGCGCGGACGTCGGGGTCGAGCGCCGCCACCGCGTTGCAGGCGCCGCGGAACTTGAACGCGCCGACGCGCTGCAGGTTCTCCGCCTTGAGGTAGACGTGCGCCCCGGTGGCGTCGTCGAGCGCGCGCGACGTGAGCACCGGGGTGCGATGCGCGAGGCCCTCGATGCGGCGCGCGGCCGCCTGGACGTCCTCGAAGGAGATCACCGCGCCTCCAGCAGCAGCGCGCTCCACTCGCCGCCCTCGCGGCGCGCGACCTCGCGGTGGGCCGCGAACGCCGCCGACACCTCGTCGGCCTCGTGGCGCAGGAGGCCGGAGAGGATCATGCGCTCGGGCGGGCGCTCCAGGTTGGCGGCGACCTCGAGCAGCAGCGGGCGGACCAGGTTGGCGGTCACGGTGGGAGCGTAGGGCCCCGGCTCGCGGCGCAGGTCGCAGCGCGACACCTCCACCGCGACGCCGTTGTCGCGCGCGCCGTCCTCGGTGGCCGCCACGGAGGCGGCCTCGACGTCACAGCCGGTCACGGGAGCGAAGCCCAGCTTGGCCGCCGCGATCGCCAGCACGCCCGAGCCGCAGCCCCAGTCGGCGAGCGCGCCGTGCGGGTCCAGCTCCATCAGCAGCTGCAGGCTGAGGCCGCGTCGTCTCGTGGGCACCGGTCCCGAACGCCTGCGCGGGCTCGATCGCCACGTCGATCGTGTTCGGGCGGGCCTCCTCCCAGGGCGGGCGCACGCGCAGGGTCCGCCCGCCCGCCTCGACGACGACCGCGGGGTGCCACGTGCGCCAGCGGACGTCCCAGTCGTCCTCCAGCTCGGTCGTGGAGACGTCGACCAGCGCGGGGCCGGCCGCCGCCTTGAGATCGGGCAGCGGCGGCAGCTCGCCGGGCGCGCCGTAGATCGCGAACTCGACCGTGTCGACGTCGATGTCGCGCTCCTCCAGGCCGCCGGGGGCGATCTCGGCCAGCTCGGCGAGCACCAGCTCGGCGTGCTCGCGCGACACGCGGATCGCCAGCCGGATCATGGTGCGAGGACCACGGCCGCCCAGGGTCCTTCCCTGCGGCGCGCGATCTCCCGCATCCCGTAGTCGGACTCGAGCTCGTCGGCGTAGACCGCGAGCATGCCCGAGGCGATCAGCCGGGCCGGCTTCTCGCCCAGGCGCGGTCCGATGTTGTGGTGCAGCGCCGGCGTGAGGTTGGCGATGACGGTCGGGGCGACCGGCGGCGGCTCCTCGCGCAGGTCCACCACGTGCGCGTTGACGTGGACCCCGTTGGCGGCGGCGTTGGCCTCGATCACCGCGATCGCGTCCGGGTCGAGCTCGACCGCCGCGACGGGATCGAAGCCCAGCCGCGCCGCCGCGATCGCCAGCACGCCGCTCCCGGCGCCCCAGTCGCACAGCGGGCCGGATGGCTCCTGGTCGAGCAGCAGCTCGAGCGCGAGCCGGGTCGACTCGTGGGTGCCGGCGCCGAACGTGATGCCCGGGTCGATCACGATGTCTTCGGGCCCGCCGTCCAGCCAGGGCGGGCGGATCGAGATGCGGCCGAGGTCGATGCGGCGCAGGTGCGCGAGGTAGTTGCGCTCCCAATCCTCGGTGACGGGCTCGATCAGCGTGCCGACCAGCGCGTCGCCCACCAGGCCGCGGATCGCCTCGACCGGCGGCATCTCGGCCTCGGGCAGGTAGATCGCGTACTCGACCGAGGCGCCGAGGTCGCGCTCCTCCGCTCCGGAGCCGACCAGCGGGAGCAGGTCGGCGAGCGCGGTCTCCGCCCGGTCGGCGTGGACGCGGATGCCGAGCCGGACGATCCGCGCGCCGTCCGTCACCCGGCCAGGACCCGCTTGAGCTTGGCGATCATGCCCTCGTCGGAGCGGATGTTCTCCTCGGTCAGCGTGCCCGCGAGGCGCTCCATGAGGTCGCGCTGCTCGGAGGTCAACCGCCGCGGCACCGTCACGTTGACGACGACGCGCAGGTCGCCGGTGCGACCGCGGCTCAGCGGCGGCATCCCGCGCCCCCGCAGCACGATCTGCTCGCCGGGCTGCGTGCCGGCGGGGACGTCGACCGGGACCGGGCCTTCGAGCGTCGGCACCTCGATCGTCCCGCCCAGCGCCGCGTGCGGCGCGCTGACGTCGACCACCGTGATCAGGTCCTCGGCGTCGCGCAGGAAGCGCTCGTCCTCGCGCACGCGCACGACCACGTAGAGGTCGCCGGAGGGGCCGCCGCGCTCTCCCGCGTGCCCGCGGCCGGTGACGCGGATCCGCTGGCCGTCGGCGATCCCGGGCGGGACGTCGACCTCGACGCGCTGGCGCTTGACCTCCATCCCGCGGCCGTCGCACGTCTCGCAGGGCGACTCGGCGACGCGGCCGTCTCCCCCGCACGTGTCGCAGATCGCGGTGCGCACCAGCTGGCCGAAGCGCGTGCGCGCCACCCGCTGGGTCTGGCCGGAGCCGTGGCAGGTCGGGCAGGAGACGATCGGCGTGCCGGGCTCGGCGCCGTTGCCGCTGCAGGTCTCGCACAGCACGGTGGCGTCGTAGGAGACCTCGACGCGCTTGCCGTGGGCGGCGTCCACGAGGTCGATCGGCGCGGCCACGGCGACGTCGCCGCCCTGCACCGCTCCGGCGCGGCCCTGGCGCCCCTGGCCGAACGCGGCGTCGAACCCGCCGGCGCCGAAGAACGCGCCGAACAGGTCGCTGATCGAGCCGAAGGACTCGAAGTTCGGGGAGTAGCCGCCGGTCTTCAGGCCGTCGTGCCCGTACGCGTCGTACATCTGGCGCCGCTCGGAGTCCGAGAGCACCTCGTAGGCCTCGGCGGCCTCCTTGAACTTGCTCTCCGCCTCGGGGTCGTGGGCGTTGACGTCCGGGTGCAGCTCCCGGGCGAGCCTGCGGAACGACTTCTTGATCGTCGTCTCGTCCGCGTTGCGGTCGACACCGAGGATCTCGTAGTAGTCGCGCGGCATCTATCGATCCTCGTAGACGTCTTCGATGAAGCGCGACAGCTGGTGCGCGGCCTCGCGCACGTTGCCGATCGCCAGGCGGTAGTCCATCCGGGTCGGCCCGACGACGGAGACCGTGCCGAGGTTGCGCCCCGGCAGGCCGTAGTTGGCGGCCACCAGCGACAGCGAGCGCAGCGCCGGCGCGGGGTTCTCGCGCCCGATGCGGACGTAGATGTCGCGCTCGGTCAGTGCTGCCGAGAGGATCCCCAGCAGCGACACGCGCCGCTCGAGCATGCCCAGCAGCTCGTTGAGCTGGCTGACGTCCTGGAAGCGGTACTCGGACAGCAGCCGCGCGGCGCCGTCGAAGTACAGCGTGTTGTCGGCCGTCTCGACCAGCTCGGTGAAGGCGGGCGCCAGCACGTCGAGGAACGAGCGCTCGGTCGGGCTCAGGGACGGGTCGGCGAGCTTGGAGCGCAGCGTGCGCGCGCCAAGGCCCAGGCCGACGAGCCGCTCGTTGAGGTAGGAGCCGGCCCAGTCGGCGAGCCCGGTGTCGATCGCGCGGTCGAGCCCGAACACGCGCTTGGAGACGCCGCCGGTCGAGGTGATGATCACGACCATCAGCACCTGCGGCTGCAGGACGAGCACCTCGATGTGGCGGATCGTCGTGGTCTGGATCGGCGGCGCCGACACGATCGCCAGCAGGTCGGTGACCTGCGACAGCGTCTCGGTCGTCACGCGCATCGCCTCGTCGACCTCGCGGCGGACGAGCTCCAGGCGCAGCTCCTCCTTGGGCGGCGCGACGACGGGCAGCAGGCGATCGACGTAGTAGCGGTGGCCGGCGTCGGTGGGCACGCGGCCGGCGGAGGTGTGCGGGTGGGCGAGCAGGCCCAGCTCCTCGAGCACGGCGAGCTCGTTGCGGACCGTCGAGGGCCCGGCGGAGACATCCGGGTCGGCGGCCAGCGCCTTCGAGCCGACGGGCAAGCCGGTCTTGCCGTACTCGTCGACCACCTTCGACAGCAGCTGCGCCTGTCGGGGGGTGAGGCTAGTCATCGCCGAGTTCGAGGACGGCGAGGAAGGCCTCCTGGGGCACCTCGACGCGGCCGACCTGCTTCATCCGGCGCTTGCCCTCCTTCTGCTTCTCGAGCAGCTTGCGCTTGCGCGAGATGTCGCCGCCGTAGCACTTCTCCGTGACGTCCTTGCGGAACGCCTTGACGGTCTCGCGGGCGATGATCTTCGCTCCCACGGCCGCCTGGATCGGCACGTCGTACTGCTGGCGGGGGATCTTCTTGCGCAGGCGCTCGGTGAGCACACGACCCTGGTCGTAGGCCTTGTCGCGGTGCACGACCATGCTCAGCGCGTCGACGGGGTCGCCGCCGAGCAGCACGTCGAGCTTGACGAGGTTGGACGGGCGCAGCCCGATCGGCTCGTAGTCGAGCGACGCGTAGCCGCGCGTCCGGGTCTTCAGCTGGTCGAAGAAGTCGAGCACGATCTCCGCCAGCGGGAGGTCGTAGGTGAGCTGCACGCGCTCGGAGGACAGGTAGTGCATGCCCTGGTGCGCTCCGCGGCGCTCCTGGCAGAGCTCCATGATCTGCCCGATGTACTCCTTCGGCGAGAGGATCGAGGCGCGGATGTACGGCTCGCGCACCTCGGCGATCCGCACCGGGTCGGGCATGTCGGTCGGGTTGTGGACCGGGATCGTCTCCCCGTCGGTGAGCGTGACCTCGAACTCGACCGACGGCATCGTCGCCATCAGCTCGAGGTCGTACTCGCGCTCCAGGCGCTCGCGGACGATGTCCATGTGCAGCAGGCCGAGGAAGCCGCAGCGGAAGCCGAAGCCCAGCGCGTCGGAGGTCTCGGGCTCCCAGGACAGCGCCGCGTCGTTGAGCGTGAGCTTCTCCAGCGCGTCGCGCAGCTCCGGGTAGTCGTCGTTGTTCATCGGGAACAGGCCGCAGAACACCATCGGCTTGACGTCGCGATAGCCGGGCAGCGGCTCGGACGCCGCGTTGCGCTTGGTGGTGAGCGTGTCGCCGACGGCGAGCAGGTTGACGTCCTTGATCCCGGTGATCAGGTAGCCGACCTCGCCGGCCGAGAGCTTCTCGGCGGGGAACTGCAAGCGGCGTGAAGAAGCCGATGTCGTCGATCTCGGCCTCGGCCTGGTTGGCCATCGCGCGGATCGCCTCGCCCTTGGTGAAGGTGCCGTCGACCACGCGGATGTAGGCGATCACGCCGCGGTACTGGTCGTACTCGGAGTCGAAGATCAGCGCGCGCGGCGGCGCGTCGGGGTCGCCGTGGGGCGGCGGGACGCGGCGGACGATCTCCTCGAGCAGCTCGTCGACGCCCTCGCCGGTCTTGGCGGAGATGCGCTTGACCTCGTTCGGGTCCTCGCCGATCAGGTCGGCGATCTCCTCCCCCACGCGCTCGGGCTCGGCGCCGGGCAGGTCGACCTTGTTCATGGCGGGGATCAGCTCGAGCCCCGAGTCCACGGCCAGGTACGTGTTGGCGACGGTCTGGGCCTCGACGCCCTGGGAGGCGTCGACGAGCAGCAGCGCCCCCTCGCACGCGGCCAGGCTGCGGCTCACCTCGTAGGTGAAGTCCACGTGTCCGGGCGTGTCGATCAGGTGCAGCTGGTAGGTCTCGCCGTCCTCGGCCTCGTAGAAGACGCGCACGGCCTGGGCCTTGATCGTGATCCCGCGCTCGCGCTCGAGGTCCATCGAGTCGAGCAGCTGCGCCTTCATGCTGCGCGGGTCGACCGTGTGGGTCGTCTCGAGGATGCGATCGGCCAGCGTCGACTTCCCATGGTCGATGTGGGCGATGATCGAGAAGTTCCGGATGTGTGCCTGATCGGCCATTCGTCGCCTTAGAGACTACGAGGCGGGCGGGCGCCGGCGGCCGATTCTGCTGCCGATCAGCTGCACGATCTGCCGGGCCTCCGGGATGCGCAGCGCGATGACGATGACGGCGTAGGCGATCGTGCCCGCCGTCAGCGCCACCCCGACCGCGATCACCTGGGCGATCAGGGCCCGGCCCAGCAGCGTCGTCGAGCACGTACCAGACCCCGTAGGCGACGCCGCCGAGCGCGGCCGCGGCGACCAGGATCTTCATGACCGCCGTCAGCGTCGTGCCGAGCTCCAGCCCGCCGAGCTTCGGGCGCAGGAAGTAGGCCTGCCCGACCGTCATCGCGGCGCTGGCCACCGCGGTGCCGATCACGACGCCGGCGATGCCCAGCGGGCCGTACAGCGCGGCGGACACCCCGGCGTTGATCAGGAGCGTGACGCCGGCCAGCGCGGTCGGCGTCCAGGGCGCCTGGAGGCTGAAGTACGTGCGCGTGAGCAGCAGGTTGGCCCCGGCGAAGGGCAGGCTGAACGAGAACCAGAACAGCGCGTCGGCGACCTGCCGGGTGGACTCCTCGTCGAACGTGCCGCGCTCGTAGACGAGGCGGGTGATCGGCGTGGCGAGCGCGAGCGTGGCCGCGGCGGCAGGGATCAGCAGCAGGGCGATCTGGCGGACGCCGTTGGCCTGCGTGCGCCGCAGGCCGTCGATGTCGCGGCGGGCCGCCAGCCGCGACAGCCTCGGGAACAGCACGGTCGCGACGGCGACGGAGAACATCCCCTGGGGCAGCATGTAGATGCGGAACGCCTTCTCGATCGCCGCCGGCGCCTCCTCGGACACGCGGAAGCCGAGCGTGGTGTTGATCAGCAGGTTGAAGTTGATGAGGCCGAGCCCGATCGTGACCGGCAGCATCAGCTTGAGGATCTGCCCGATCCGCGGGTCCCGCCAGTTGAAGGAGATCTTCAGGTGGAAGCCGACCCGTCTCAGCGGCGGGAGCGACATCGCGAACTGCACGACGGTGCCCGCGAGCACGCCGATCGCGTAGGCGTACAGCTCGTCCGGGCCCTCGAAGAAGCCGCGGAGCCCGACCATCCCGGCGATGATCACCAGGTTCCACACCAGCGGCGCGATCGCCGGGATCGTGAAGTGGTCGTAGGCGTTGAGGATCCCGACCAGCAGCCCGTTGAGGCCGAGCAGCACGACGATCGGGAACAGCACGCGGCTCAGCCCGACGGCCAGCGAGTCCAGCTCGGCCGTGTACTCCGGGCCCGTGAACAGCGGGATGATCACGCCCGCGAGCGCCATGAAGATCACCGTGATCACGCCGAGCACGGCGAGGATCAGCCCGAACAGCGCGCCCGCGAGGTTGAACGCCTCCTTGCGGCGGTTGGTCTCCAGCAGCTCGGTGAAGACGGGCACGAAGGCCGCGGAGAGCGCCGCGTCGGCGAACAGGCTGCGGACGAGGTTCGGGACCTGGAAGGCGAGCGTGAACGCCGACGCCGGCCCGGTGGTGCCGTAGTAGCTCGAGGCGACGACCTCGCGGATCAGCCCGGCGACGCGACTGAACCCCGTCGCGATAGAGAAGATGGCCGTGTTGAGCGCGATCCTGCGCCCGGCAGGGCGCGGCTGATCGGGCACCTCGGGCGACTCCTGGCGGTCGACGTCCTCGGGGCGCTCGGGTGGCGGTTCGGCAGACAAGCGGCGCGCTATAGTACGCCGCCGCCGCGGGAGTTCCGCGGCCTCTTTGCGTCATGGCCAACATCGCCTCACAGATCAAGCGGAACCAGCGGTCCCTGCGCGAGCGCCAGGAGAACCGGCAGTACACGTCGCAGATCAAGACGTACTTCCGCCGTCTCGAGGCCGCCGTCGCCGCCGGCGAGGACAAGGCCGCCGACGACGCCCACGGCCACCTGGTCAAGCTGATCGACAAGGCCGTCAAGCGCGGCGCGCTGCACAAGAACACCGGTGCGCGCAAGAAGTCCCGCGCCGCCCGCCTGCGCCGCGGCGCGTAGCCGCTCCTCGCTCCCAGTCCGCTCCGCACGGCGCCCGTAGCGCCGCGATCCTGCGTGCCCGTCAGCCCGCGGCGGCGATGACCGTCCGCACGGCGGCGGTCGTCTCGTCGAGCACGCCCCCGCCTCCGCCCCGGCTCTCGTGCTCGAGGTCGGCCATCAGCTCCAGCGCGCGGCGGTAGGACTCGACGTCGCGACGGCCCGGCGTCGGCGATCAGCCGATCGGCCGCGAAGCCGGGCATCCGCAGCGTCTTCTTGATCTGCGCGGGCGCCTGGCCCGCCGAGAGCTGCTCGGCGATCGCCAGCGCGTCGCGCAGCCGGCCGACCATCTTGTACTGGAGGCTCGGGAGCCGCTCGCCCTGCTGGCGGAGCTCCAGCAGCGCCCGCGTGGCGCCCTTGCTGTCGCCGGCCACCAGCGCGTCGGCGAGCGTCCACACCTTGCGCTCGGCCGAGCCGGCGCAGGACTCCTGCACCTCCTCGACGCCGATCGCCGTCCCGGGGCCGTGCTCCATCGCGAGCTTCTCCAGCTCGCGCAGCAGGCGCTGCTGGCGGTCGCCGACCTGGGCGATCAGCGCGCGGGCGCCCTGGTTGTCGAGCTGCAGGCCGAGCTCGCTCGCGCGCTGCGCCAGCCAGCGCGGCAGCTCGCGGGGCTTGACCTGGCTCTCCTCGGCGATCTGGCCGCCCGCCTTCTGCACGGCCTTGACGAGCGCGGCGGGGACCTTGAAGCGGCCCTCCTCGCGCGCGAAGAACGCCACGGTCAGCGTGTCGGCGTCCATCCCGGCCATCGCGCTCACCACGGACTCGGCGTCGGAGTCCTTCCAGCGCTCGACCCCGTCGGCGATCACGAACCGGCGGCCCATGGCGAACGTCATCGCCGACAGGGCGCCGGTCACCGCCTCCGTCGTGCAGGCATCGGCCTCGTAGACCTCGACCCCGGCCGTGCCGGCCTCGGCCTCGGCCATGTTCCGCAGGCGGGTGCGGCGCTCGGCGATCCGACCGTGGTCGTCGCCGTGGATCAGGTAGGCGGCCTTGAAGGAGGGCACGGCGGCCGAGTCTAGACGCCGTCCAAGCGGACTCAGAAGCGCAGCGTCGCACCCTCGCGCTCCAGTCGCATCGCGCTCCCGGACACCCGCAGCCGGACGGTCCCGTCGCGGTCGGTGCGCACCACCTCGGGGACGGCGCGCAGGGCCGCCAGCGTGGACGCCGCCGGGTGCCCGTAGGTGTTCGAGCGGCCGACCTCGATCGCCGCGACCGACGGCCGCACGCGCTCCAGCAGCGCCGGCAGACCGGTGTCGGCGCTGCCGTGGTGGGCCACCTTCAGCGCCTCGACCCGCGGCAGCCGCAGCCCGGCGGTCACGTTGGACTCCGCGTCGGCCGGCAGCAGCAGGTCGAAGGTCCCGCAGCGCACGAGCGCGACCACCGCGCGGTCGTTCGGGTTGCCGGTCGGCCGTCCGGCCCGGCGGCAGAGGCGGCGGCCACAGCACCTCGATCGTCACGCCGCCGAGCGCGAGCCGCTGCCCGGCGCGGGCGTCGACGCGGCGGGTCCGCGCCGCCGCGAGCGCCGCGGGCAGCGAGCGCTGCACGCCGGTCGGCCAGCCGGCGCCGCCGTCGAGCAGCAGCCGCGGCGAGAACGCGCGCATCACCGGCAGCGCCGCGCCCTCGTGGTCGGCCTCCGCGTGGGTGAGCACCAGCGCGTCGAGCCGCCGCACGCCGGCCTCGCGCAGGCGCTGCACGATCGGGCCCTCCGGCGGCCCGGTGTCGAACAGGATCGAGGCGCCGCCTCGCTGGATCAGCGTCGCGTCGCCCTGCCCGATCTCCAGGAACGAGACGACGAGCTCGCCGGGGCCGGCGCGGAAGCGCGGCTCCCGGCGCTGCAGGGCGACCGCGACTGGCGCCGCGACGAGCGCGACGGCGGCGAGCGCCACCGCCGGGCGCAGGCGCGGCCGCCCGCGGGGCTCCGGGCGCCACCTCCGCAGCGCCGCCGCCAGCGCGAGCGGCGCCGCGCACGCGAGCGCCAGCACGCCCGCCGACCCGATCCGCACCGGCACGACCGCCCCGGGCGCCGCTCCGGCGGCGCCCGCCAGGGCGCTCAGGTAGGCGAGCAGCGGCCCGTCCAGCGCGTTCAGCGGCGCGGCGAGCGACGGCGAGACCTGCGCGGCGGCCGCCGAGAGCATGCCCAGCCACATGATCGGCGCGACCGCCGGCGCGGCGAGCAGGTTGGCGGGCAGCGACGCGACGGACACCTGCTCGAAGTGGAACGCCAGCAGCGGCGCCGTGCCGATCGTGGCCGCGACGGTCATCGCGGCCGCCTCCGCGACGACGGTCGGCAGCCCGCGCTCGAACAGGTCGCGCAGCGGCGGGTGCAGGACGCAGCAGCGCGATCACCGCCGCGAACGAGAGCTGCCAGCCGGGCTCCTCCACGGCGCAGCGGGTTGAGCGCAAGCGTGGCGGCGGCCGCGAGGCCGATCGCGTACCAGCGCGACGACGGTCGTCCCGCCAGCGCCGCCACGAGCCCGGCCGCGCCCATCACGCCCGCGCGCTGGATCGACGGCCCGCCGCCCGCCAGCGGCACGTAGGCCGCGACGAGGGCGAGCGCGAGCAGCAGCCGCGCGCGCAGCGGCAGCCCGAGCATCCGGCCGCAGAACAGCACCAGGATCCCGAGCAGCATCACGTTCTGGCCGCTCACGGCGAGCAGGTGCGCGAGCCCGGAGCGCTGGAAGTCGGTCTTCACCTCCGGCTCGAGCCGCTCGTCCTCGCCGAGGACCATGCCGCGCAGGAGGTCCGCCTCGCCGCGGTGCAACCCATGCTCGAGGCCGTGCTCCGCGCGCCGCCGCACGGCGTCGAGCGCCCCGAGCACGCCCGCCGCGTCGGCGGCCCGTCCGCCGCAGGGTCGTCGCCTCGATCGCGCCGGAGGCGCCGCGAGGCCGCTGGTAGGCGTCGTACCGACCCAGCGGCGCCACGCGGCCCCGCAGGGCCACCACCTCCCCCACCTCCGGCCAGGCGCCGGCGTGCGCGCCGGGACGGACGCGCATCACCGCCACGTCGCCGCGCAGCCCGCCACCGGAGAGCTCGACCCTCGCGACGGCCGGTCCCGCGGCCCGCTCGCGCACGGGCTCGAGCACCGTCGCCGTCACGTCCACCGTGTGGCCCTTCAACGCGGCGAGCCGGCCGCTGTCGAGCGCCATGAGCCGGACGTCCGCCAGCGCCGCACCCGCGAGGACGGCGAGCGCGGCCATCAGCGCCATCGCGACGGGCGGGACGCGGCTCGGCAGCGGCGGTGCCGGGTTCGAGGCGACCGAGGGCGACGACGGCCAGCGCGACGACGACCGCCACCGCGACCGGTGCGCCGCGCGGCGCCCGCGCCAGCAGGAGGCCCGCGACGAGCGCGAACAGCACGACGTGCCGTGGATGGCGCAGGACCTCCCCGCGCGATGCCCGCGACCCTCGCGCGCATCGCCTACACCCGCACCTGCTCGCGCAGCGACGCCAGGCGGGTCTCGCCGATGCCGGGGACCTGGTCGAGCTCGTCGACCGAGCCGAACCCGCCGTGCGCCTCGCGGTAGGAGACGATCTGCTCCGCCGTCGCAGGCCCGATCCCGTCGAGCTCGTCGAGCTGCTCGGGCGTGGCCGTGTTGAGGTTCAGCGGCACGCCCGGCTGGGTCGCGGCGGCCGTCCCCGCCGAGCGCGCTCGCGCCGGCCGGGATACGGAGCGGAACCAGCACCTGGCGCCCGTCCTCGAGCTCGGCGGCGAGGTTGAGCGCGCTCAGGTCCGCGCGGCGGCGCGGGCCGCCCGCGCGGGTGACCGCGTCGTCCACGCGCGAGCCCGCGCGCATCCGGTACACGCCCGGGCGCCGCACCGCCCCGGCGACGTGGACGACCAGCGCGCCGCCGCCCTTCTCGTCCCCGCTGACCTCGATCGGCGCGCGCGGCCGCCGGCGCCGCGGACGCCTTGTCGCCGTGGCCCAGGTACCACGCGGCGAGCACCGCCAGCGCGAGCAGGGCGAGGCCGTAGAGGGCCAGCTGGCGGGGGTTGAACTCGGGCATGCCGCCAAGCTAGGCGGCCGCCCGTGACGGATCAGCACCCGTTCGTGACGGATCTGCGCCGAAACTGTGCCGACTCTCCGCATCCGCGGCGAAACCGGCCGTTTCCCGCCGCACGGCGTGGAACGGTGGCCGAGTGCCCGCTCTACCTCACGACGAAGTTGACCAGCTTGGCCGGGACCACGACGACCTTGACGACCTCGTGGCCGTTCAGGTGCGCCTGGATCTTCGGCTGCTCGCGGGCCAGGCGCTCGAGCTCCTCGCGCGGCGCGTCCGCGGGCGCCTGGATGCGGTCGCGCAGCTTGCCGTTGACCTGCAGCACGACCTCGACGGTGTCGCGCTCGAGCAGCGCGAGGTCGGCCGCCGGCCACGGCTCCTCCCACACGCGGTCGCCCGTCAGCATCTCGTAGACCTCGGAGCCCGTGTGCGGGGCGAACGGGAAGATCAGCGATGCCGCCGTCGCGGTCGCGAAGTGCAGCGTCGAGGGATGCACCGCCTCGCGATGGCGGTAGCACTCGTTGACGAGCTCCATCACCGCCGCGATCGCGGTGTTGAAGGCGAAGCGGCCCGCCATGTCCTCGGTGACCTTGTCGATCGCCCAGTGCGCCTTGCGCATCAGGTCCAGGTCGGCGCCGTCCGGGTCGTCGAGCGGTCCCAGCGGCTCCTGCTGGCCCGTCTGCTCGGAGACGTCCGCGCCGAGGCGCCACAGGCGGCCCAGGAAGCGGTGCACGCCCTCGACGCCCTTGTCGGTCCAGTCCGCGTCGTGGTCGGGCGGCCCGATGAAGAGGATGTAGCTGCGGGCCGTGTCCGCGCCGTAGCGCTCGACGTACGGCACCGGGCTGATCATGTTGCCCTTCGACTTGGACATCTTCGCGCCGTCGCGCGTGATCATCCCCTGCGTGAAGAGGGCCTTCATCGGCTCCTGGGCCTCGAGCAGGTCCATGTCCGCGAGCGCCTTCACGAAGAAGCGCGCG
Organism: uncultured Solirubrobacteraceae bacterium; assembly: GCA_963723395.1. Lineage (GTDB taxonomy): Bacteria > Actinomycetota > Thermoleophilia > Solirubrobacterales > Solirubrobacteraceae > DATFQI01. Next base: position 130,789 of record CAVRQL010000026.1, read on the forward strand.
TACATCAGGTGCAGGATCGCGTGCTCGACGCCCCCGATGTACTGGTCGACCGGCATCCAGTGGTTGGTGATGGCCGGGTCGAACGGCGCCTGGTCGTTGTCCGGGTCCGTGTAGCGCAGGAAGTACCACGACGAGTCGACGAAGGTGTCCATCGTGTCGGTCTCGCGCCGCGCGGGGCCGCCGCAGCGCGGGCAGGCGACGTTCACCCAGTCCTCGGCCGACGCCAGCGGCGAGCGGCCCTTGGGCGCGTAGTCCTCGATCTCGGGCAGCAGGACCGGCAGGTCCTCCTCCGGCACCGGGACCAGGCCGTCGGTCGGGCAGTGGACGATCGGGATCGGGCAGCCCCAGTAGCGCTGGCGGGAGAGCAGCCAGTCGCGCAGCCGGTAGTTGACCGAGCGGTGCCCCATGCCGCGCTCGTCGAGCCAGTCGACGATCTTCTCCAGCGCGTCGCGGTTGTGCATCCCGTCGAAGTCGGGATGGGAGTTCATCAGCGGCCCGTCGACCGAGCACGGCAGCTCCTGGTCGCCGCAGTCGATCACCTGGCGGATCGGCAGGTCGAACGTGGTCGCGAAGTCGAAGTCGCGCTCGTCGTGCGCCGGCACCGCCATGATCGCGCCGGTGCCGTACTCCATCAGCACGTAGTCGGCGACCCACATCGGGATGCGCTCGCCGTTGACCGGGTTCACGACGCTGCGGCCCAGCGGCACGCCGGTCTTCTTGCGATCCGCGTCCGAGCGCTCCTCGGTCCCCTCGGTCAGCGCCTTGTTGACGTAGTCGCGCACCGCCTGCTCGTGCTCGGTGCCCTCCGCCAGGCGCATCACGTCGGGGTGCTCGGGCGCCATCACGAAGAACGTCGCGCCGAACAGCGTGTCCGGGCGCGTGGTGAAGACGGGGTAGTCGACGCCGATCTCGGGGCAGCTGAACGTGACCTCGGCGCCCTCGGAGCGCCCGATCCAGTTGCGCTGCATCGTCTTGACGTGGTGCGGCCAGTCGATCTCGCTGAGGTCGTCGAGCAGGCGGTCGGCGTAGTCGGTGATGCGGAAGAACCACTGCTCGAGCTGGCGCGCCTCGACGAGGTTGCCGCAGCGCTCGCAGCGCCCGTCGATGACCTGCTCGTTGGCCAGCACCGTCGCGTCGAACGGGCACCAGTTGACGGCGGCGTCCTTGCGGTAGGCCAGGCCGCGCTCGAACAGCTGCAGGAAGATCCACTGGGTCCAGCGGTAGTAGCGCGGCTCGTGCGTGCCGAACTCGCGCGACCAGTCGATGGAAAGGCCCCAGGAGCGCAGCTGCCGCTGGAACTGGGCGATCGACTTGGCCGTCGAGTCCCGCGGGTGCTCGCCCGTCTTGATCGCGTGGTTCTCGGCCGGCAGGCCGAACGCGTCGTAGCCCATCGGATGCAGCACCCGGCGCCCCGTGCGGCGGTGGAAGTGCGCCACCGCGTCGCCCACCGAGTAGTTCTTCAGGTGCCCCATGTGCGGCTCGCCCGAGGGGTAGGGCAGCATCTCCAGCACGTAGGACTTCGGCGAGCCCACGACCTCGTCGTTGTCGACCTCCCACGTGCGCTCGCGCTCCCAGATGGCTTGCCACTTGGGCTCGATCGCATGGGGGTCGTAGCGTCGCTCGGACATCGAAGCGCGGAGGTTAGCGTCCGCAGAGCGCGCTGCCCCGCGCTGCGCCGCCGTCCGGAGGGTTCGAGCCACGATGTCTGACACGACGCTCAAAGGCGCGATCGCCGAGGCCGCGATCACCGCCGCGGCGGTCGAGCTCGGGATCGTCGTGCTGCCGCCCGCTCGTGGAGGGCCGCCGGTACGACCTCGTGTTCGACATCGAGCACCGGCTCTACCGCGTGCAGTGCAAGTGGGCCCCGCGCCGAGGCGAGGTCGTCGACGTCAACCTGACCACGCTGCCGGCACACGCCACGCGGGTACGTCTACTCGACGTACGGCGCCGACCGAGGTCGATGCGGTGGCCGTCTACTGCCAGGAGCTCAAGCGCGTGCTACTGGCTGCCGATTGATGTCGTGGCGGGGCGGCGGGCGATCCACCTGCGGCTCGAGCCCGCCGCCAACAACCAGCGAGCCGCGATAAACTACGCGGCCGAGTACGAGCTTGGGGCTATAGCTCAGCTGGGAGAGCGCTTGCATGGCATGCAAGAGGTCGTCGGTTCGAGCCCGACTAGCTCCACTCCCTCGAGGCCGTCCTGATGGGCGGCCTCTTGCGTTCAGCCCGCGACGCGCGATCGCGCGCGAGATCGCCTCGGCGGTCCCGAGGCGCCGGCCGCGGTCCACGGCGGCCTCGTACTCGTCCTCGCCCAGCGCGGCCTGCAGCGCGTCGGAGACCTCGAGCGCCCACGGCGCCTCGTCGGCATGGCGCACCGACCCGGCGGCCACCCGGAGCCGCCTCCGCGGCCCCCATCAGCAGCGCGCTGGTGTCGGGGTCGCCGGCCCGCTCGGCGGCGCCCGCGATCGACTCGAGGCACTCGACGATGCCCGGCCGCTCGCCGAGCTCGTGCGCGATCACGAGGCTCTCGCGCAGCATGGCCAGCGCCTCCTGGTCGTCGCGGCCCTCCTGCAGCAGGATCCGCCCGAGCGTGCGCAGCACGGTCGACAGGTGCGCAGGGTCCCCGAGCTCGCGCGCGCCCGGCAGCGCCTCGCGCAGCAGCTCCAGCGAGCGGTCGAGGTCGCCGAGCGCCTCGTAGGCGCTCGCGAGGTTGTGCGTGAGGAGGTTCGTCGACCATGGGTCGCCCTCGCGGGCCGCCCACTCGAGCGCCTCGGCGTAGCGCTCGACCGACTCCGCCACCCGGCCCTCGTACAGCGCCAGCGTCCCCAGGTTCGTGCTCGCCCTCAGGATCCCGCGCTCGTAGCCCAGCTCGCGGGAGAGCTCGAGGGCGGCGGTCATGTGCTGCGTCCCCCGCTCCTGGTCCCCGGCCTCGCCGGCGAGGATGCCCGCGGCCATCAGCGCGCGCACGAGCAGCTCGTCGGGTGTCGCCCCGGCCGCCGCGACCGCCTCCTCGGCGAACCGCCTGCCGACCGAGAGGTGCCCGCGCGTGAGCCAGAAGCGCCACATCCCGTCGCACAGCCGCAGCGCCAGGTCCGCGTCGCCGGCGGCGAGCGCGTAGCCGACCGCCGCGTGCAGGTTCTCGTGGTCGGCGTCGAGGCGCTCCAGCCAGAGCAGCTGGTCCGGCGAGCGCATGCGGTCCCCGCCTGTCTGGGCGAGCTCGGCGAAGACCTCCGTGAAGCGCGCCCGCACCGCATCCGCCTCGCCGTCGGCCTCCAGGCGCTCGAGCGCGTACTCGCGCACGGTCTCGAGCATCCCGTAGCGCTCGCCCGAACGGGTCACGAGGCTGTGGTCGGCGAGCGTCTCGAGCCCTTCCAGCGTCGCGGGGCCGCAGACCGCCTCGGCCTCCTCGAGCCGCCAGCCGCCGGCGAACACGCCGAGCGCCGCGCACAGCCTCCGCTGCTCGGGCTCGAGCAGGTCGAAGCTCCACGCGATCGCGGCCCGCAGCGTCTGCTGGCGCGCCGGGGCGTCGCGCGGGCCGGCGCGTGAGGAGGTCGAGCCGGCGCTCGAGCCGCTCGAGGATCGCCGTCTCGGAGAGGACCTTGGTGCGCGCGGCGGCGAGCTCGATCGCCAGCGGCAGGCCGTCGAGGCGCTCGCAGATCTTCGCCAGGCGCTCGCCGTCGCCGCCCGTCCACGCCGAGTCGCGGGCGCGTGCGCGCTGCTCGAACAGCTCGACGGCGGGGCCGAGCTCGAGCGGCGGCACCGCCAGCTCGCGCTCGCCCTGGAGCCGCAGCACGGCGCGGCTCGTGACGACGACCTTGAGGCCCGGCGCGGCGGCCAGCAGCGCGCTGACGTCCCCCGCCGCGTCGAGCACCTGCTCGAAGTTGTCGAGCACGAGCAGCATCGAGCGCCCGGCGAGGTTGGCCTCGAGCACCTCGAGCGGCGCCGAGCCCTCGCCCTCGCTCAGGCCGAGGGCGTGGACGATCGCCGCCGACACCCGCGCCGGATCGCGGATGGCCGCGAGCGCGGCGAACGCCGCACCGTCCTCGAACCCTGCGGCCCCGCGGTGCGCGAGCTCGAGCGCGAGCCGGGTCTTGCCGACGCCGCCCGGCCCGGTGAGCGTGAGCAGACGGACGCCGGGCTCGCGCAGCGCGCTGAGCGCGCGCGTCGAGCATCTCGTCGCGGCCCAGCAGCGTGGTGGCCGGCGCGGGGAGCGGCGGGGCGGCGCGGCGCCCGGCACTCGTGGACGGGCGCGGCCGCGCCGCCCCGCGCCCGCGAGTCGAGCGAGGGATCCTGCGCGAGGATCGCCGCCTCGAGCTCCTGGAGCTCGCGGCCGGGATCGAGCCCGAGGTCCTCCCGCAGGCTGTCCCGCGCGCGGCGCAGCGCGGCGAGCGCGTCCGCCTGGCGGCCCGCGCGGTACAGCGCGAGCGCCAGCTGCGCGTGCGGGCGCTCGCGGTAGGGGTGCGCGACGAGCAGGGCTCTCGAGCTCGGGACGAGCGACGGCGGCCTCCCCCAGCTCGAGGTCGAGCTCGATGCGCTCCTCGAGCGCCACCACGCGGAGCTCCTCGATCCGGTCGGCCTCCGCGAGCGCGGCGCCCTGGAGCGGGACGTCGGCGAGCGGCGCGCCGTGGAACAGCTCGAGCCCCTCGCGCAGGAACCCGGCGGCGCCGGCCGGGTCGCCCTCGCGCCGCGCCCGTCGCGCGCGGGCGGTCAGCGCCTCGAAGCGGTGCAGGTCCAGCTGCCCCGGCTCGATCTCGACGGCGTAGCCGCCGGGCCGCGTGACGATCGGGTGCCCAGGGCCGAGCGCCCGCCGCAGCTGGGAGACGTGCACCTGCAGCGCCTTGGCCGCCGTCGCGGGCGGATCCTCGCCCCAGAGCGCGTCGATCAGCCGGGCGTCGGAGACCGGCTCCCCCCGGTGGGCGAGCAGGAGCACGGCGAGCACGCGCCCGCTGCTTCGGCGCGCTCAGGTCGATTGGGCCCTGCGCACCGATGGCGCGGAGCGGTCCGAGGATCGCGAACTCCATCGCTTTACCGGCGCCTTACCGCAGCGTTGCCGGGGGCGCCAACGATACCGGCGTGCTCACCACTCAGAACCACACACTCATCGTCATCCCGCCCGCCGACGGCCCGACGCCCGCGTAGATGACCGCCGCGCCCGCACCGCTCCGACCGGCGCCGCCGCGAGCCTGCGCGCGCTGTGGCGCGAGGACCGCGCGGTGCGCTGGTTCTTCGCCGCGCACCTGCAGTCGGGGCTCGGCGCCGGCGCCGGGTACGTGGCGCTGCTGCTGCTCGCCTACGACCGGATCGGCTCGGCCTGGGCCGCCACCGCCGTGCTGCTGGCGGACCTGCTGCCCGCGATGCTGCTCGGCCCGGTCGTCGGCGGCCTCGTCGACCGCGGGGACCGCCTGCGCTGCGCGATCGCCGCCGACGTCATCCGCGCCGGCGCGTTCGCCGGCATCGTGCTCGTCCCGAGCGTCCCGGCCCTCGTCGCGTTCGCGATGGTGGCGGGCACCGGCAACGCGCTGTTCCGCCCCGCCACCTCGGCGCTGCTGCCCGAGCTGGTCGGAGACCGGCGCCTGCCCGCGGCCAACGCCGTCTACGACGTGCTGCGCAACGCGGGCCTCCTGCTCGGCCCCGCCTGCGCCGGCCTCGTGCTGCTGATGAGCGGGCCCGAGTGGGTCCTGGCCCTCAACGCCGCCACGTTCGCCGCATCCGCCCTGCTGCTGGCCCCGCTGCGCCGGCTCGACAGCCGCCGTGCACCGGCGCCCCGAGCGGTCCGAGCGGCCGCGCGGGCCTCGCTGCGCGCCGAGACCGCCGAGGGGCTGCGCGTGATCCTCGCCGAGCCCGTCGCCCGCACGCTGGTGGCCACCTCCGGCGCCGTGATGCTGACCACGCGGGATGATGAACGTGGCCGAGCTGGTGCTCGCCCAGCGCGAGCTCGCCGCCGGCGGAACCGGCTACGCGCTGCTCGTGTGCGCCTACGGCGCCGGCCTCGTCGCCGGGTCGCTGCGCGGCGCCGGCGACACGGACCTCGAGGGCCTCAAGCGCCGCTACCTGACGGCCTGGGCCTCATGGCGCCGGCCTGCTCGGCTCCGCGCTGGCCGGCAGCGTGAGCGCCGCGATGGCGACCTTCGCGGTCACCGGCGCCGGCAACGGCCTGTTCATCGTCTCCGACCGCGTGCTGATCCAGCGCCTGGTGCGCCGACCGCTTCCACGGCCGCGCGTTCGGCCTGCTCGACGCGCTCGACTCCTGGGGCTTCGCCGGGGCCGTGGTGGCGGGCGGCGCGCTCGCCGGCGCCGCCGGTGGCCGCGTCACGTTCGCCGTGGCCGGCGGCGGAGCCACGCTCGTCGCGCTCGCCGCGGTGGGGGCACTGCGGCGAGCAGGCGCCCTATCGGCCGCCCCGCTGCTCCGCGCGGCCGACGCGTCACTCGTTCACTTCAAGGCCTGAGACAGGAGCACACCATGCCGATGATCCGCCACTAGGAGGACCGACCATGCCCATGGGCCACCACGAGGAGACCTCCATGCCGATGATGCGCCGCCCTGAGGGCCGACGAGCCGTCGATGCGCCACTAGAGGACCCATGCCGATGCGCCGCTACCGAGAAGACCCACAGATGCCGTCGATGACGCCGCTAGGAGGAACGACATGCCGATGATGCGCCACTAGGAGCCCGATGACTGACCATGCGCCACTAGATGCCGAGAGGCCGCCCACGAGGCGGCCTCCGCGCGTTAACCCGCGGCTACTCGTCGCCGACGGCGCGCTTGGGCGCCTCGCCCCAGAGCTGCTCGAGGCGGTAGAAGTCGCGCGCCTCCGGGGTGAAGATGTGCACGACGACGTCGAGGTAGTCCATCAGGATCCAGCGCGCCTCGCCGACGCCCTCGACCCGCCGCGGCAGCAGCCCGTGGTCCTTCTTGAGGCCCTCGCGGATGCCGTCGTGGATCGCCTTCGTCTGCCGGTCGGTGTTGCCGGAGCAGATGACGAAGTAGTCCGTGTAGCCGAGCACTCCGCGGAGGTCGAGCTCGACGATGTCGATCGCCTTCTTGTCGGCGGCGTGCTCCTCGATCAGCGAGGCGAGGCCCGCGCCCTCGAGCTCGACGGCCGTGGCGTCCGGCCCGCTCATGCGTACAGCCCCTCCCTCGCGATGTAGCCGGCCACCGCGTCGGGGACGAGGTAGCGGACGGGCGCGCCCGCGGCGATGCGGTCGCGGACCATGGTGGATGAGATGTCGATGCGTGGCATGTCGAAGAAGCGGACTCGCTCGGCGGCGCCCGGGATCCCGGACAGCGCCTCGAGGATGTCGTCGCGGCCGACGCCCTCGCGCGCCGCGACGCCCAGCTCGGCGAGGGCGAGGATGGCCTCCGGCTCGCGCCATTGCGGCAGCGAGTGGGCCATGTCGCCTCCGGCGATGAAGGTCAGGTGATCCTCCGGGCGTGCGTCATGGAGCCTCTTGAGGGTATCGACCGTGTACGAGGGCCCGGGAACGTCGGCGTCCACCCGCGAGACGCCGAGGCGCTCGTCGCCGCCCACCGCCGCCTCGCAGAGCGCCACGCGGTGCTCCACGCCGGGGTCCGCGACCGCCTCCTTGTGGGGCGGGGTGTGCACCGGGACGAGCAGCACGCGGTCCAGCCCGAGCTGCGCGCACGCGTCCTGCGCGCAGATCAGGTGTCCGACGTGGGGCGGGTTGAACGTCCCGCCGAGCAGCCCGACCCGCACTCAGATCGTGGGATCCGCCATCTACTACGGACGGATCTGGCCGTCGCCCTCGACCAGGTACTTGAAGGTGCACAGCTCGCGGGCGCCGATCGGGCCGCGGGCGTGCAGCTTCTGGGTGGAGTTGCCGATCTCGGCGCCCATCCCGAACTCGCCGCCGTCGGTGAAGCGGGTCGAGGCGTTGACGTAGACGCAGGCGGCGTCGACGCCGAGCTGGAACGCCCGCGCGGAGGCGGTCGAGCCGGTGACGATCGCCTCGGAGTGCCCGGAGCCGTAGCGGTTGACGTGCTCGATGGCGTCCTCGGCCGAGTCGACGACGCCCACGGCGAGCACGAGCGCGAGGAACTCCTCCGCCCAGTCCTCCTCGGTGGCCTCGGCGACCGAGGGGTCGAACCCGCGCACGGCGTCGTCGCCGCGCACCTCCACGCCCGCCTCGCGCAGCGCGGCGAGCACCCGCGGGAGGAACTCGCCGGCGACGGCGGAGTGCACGAGCAGCGTCTCGGCCGCGTTGCACGACGCCGGGGCGCTGGGTCTTGGCGTTGATCACGATCTCCAAGGCCGCGTCCAGGTCCGCCGACGCGTCGACGTACACGTGGCAGTTGCCCGAGGCGGCGTAGATGACCGGCACCTTGGCGACGGCGCTCAGCGCCTTCTTCAGTCCCTCTCCCCCGCGCGGGATGATCAGGTCGACGACGCCCTCCTGGCCGGCGAGCTCGGCGAGCTCCTCGCGCCCGCCGCCGCCCACCAGCGACAGGGCGCCCGAGGGCAGGCCCGGCGACCGTCGCGGCCTCCACCGCGACGCGCGCGAGCACCTCGTTGGAGTGCGCCGCCATCGAGGAGCCGCGCAGCACGACCGCGTTGCCGGACTTCAGCGCCAGCGCCGCGGCGTCGATCGTCACGTTCGGGCGCGCCTCGTAGACGACCGCGACCACGCCCAGCGGCACGCGGACCTTGCGCACGTCGAGCCCGTTGGGCAGCCGGAAGCCGTCGAGCACCTCGCCGACCGGGTCGGGGAGCGCGACGATCGTGCGCACGCCGTCGGCCATCGCGGCCACGCGGCGCTCGTCGAGCGCGAGGCGGTCCATCAGCGCCGTCGAGAGGCCGGACTCGCGGCCCGCCTCGAGGTCGCGCGCGTTGGCCTCCAGGATCTCCGGCACGCGCGCCTCCAGCGCGGACGCGATCGCGAGCAGCGCGGCGTCCTTGACGGCCGAGCTGGTGACCGCGAGCCGCCGCGCGGCGGCCTTCGCGTCGAGGCAGATCTCGGTGACGGAGCGGGCGGGAGCGACTACCGAAGCCATACCGAGAAAGTCTAGGCGAGCACGAAGTAGTCCCGGTGGACCGCTTCCTCGACCGCCCGCGGGAGCACCTCGCGCACCCGCGCGGACTGCATGCCCATCACCTGGCGCAGCTCGGCGGCCGAGTAGTTGCAGATGCCCTTGCCGATCGCGTCGCGGGAGCCGCCCACCACCTCGACGGCCTCCCCCGCGTCGAACGCGCCCGCCACGTCGACCACGCCGACGGGGAGCAGCGAGGTGCCGCCCTCGCGCAGCGCCCGCGCGGCGCCGTCGTCGACGGTCACGGTCCCGCGCGAGGGCTTGGCGTAGCGCAGCCAGAGCTTGAACGAGGACTGGCGCACCGGGTGCGGCGTGAAGCGCGTGCCGACCCGCTCGCCGGCCCACGCGCGCCCGATCACGCCGGGTTCGAGTCCTCCCGCGATCTCCGTGCGGATCCCCGCCGCGGCGCCCATCTCGGCGGCGACGACCTTCGTGCGCATCCCGCCGGAGCCGTGCGCGGACGATCGTCGGGCCGATGTCGAGCCCGTCCAGCGCGCCCGCCGAGCCGACCTCGTCGACCAGCGACGCGTGCCGGATCCACGCGCGGGATCGGCGGTGTAGAGCCCGCCCGTGCTCGTGAGCAGCAGGAGCAGCTCCGCCCCCACCAGCACCGCCACCTGGGCGGCCAGGAAGTCGTTGTCGCCGAAGGAGATCTCGTCGGTGGTCGTCGTGTCGTTCTCGTTGATCACCGGCACGATCCGCCACTCGAGCAGCTTGCGCAGCGTGCGGCGCGCGTTGACGTAGTGCGTGCGCACGCTCATGTCGAAGAACGTGAGCAGCACCTGCGCGGTCTGCACGCCGCGCTCGCGCAGGAGCTCGTCGTAGGTGCGGTACAGCCGCCCCTGGCCGACCGCGCTGGCCGCCTGCAGCTCCTCGATCGGCCCCCGGCCGCGACGAGCGCCCGAGGATGTGCACCCCGCGCGCGATCGCGCCCGAGGTCACGACCACCACGTCGACGCCCTCGCGATGCAGCGCCGCGATCTCCTCGCACACGCGCGCGACGACCGAGAGCCGCAGCTCCCCGTCGTCCTCCGCGACGATCGAGGAGCCGAGCTTGACCACGGCGACCGGCATCTAGAACGGCGCTCCGGGGTCCAGCTCGAACACGATGCCGGCGATCTCGACGTCGTCGCCCGCCTCGAAGCCCTTGGCCTCCAGCGCGCCGATCACGCCCATCCGCCGCAGCCGGTGCTCGACGTGGGCGAGCGCCTCCTCGTTCTCGAGGTCGTGGCGGGCGATCAGCCGCTCGACGGCGTCGCCGGTCACCCGGAACTCCCCCGCGCCGGTCTTCTCGACCTCGAACGAGCGCCGCGAGGCGGGCCGGAAGACCTGGAACTCGGCCACCTCGCTCTCGCCGGCGAGGTCGTCGGAGGACGGCGGGCTCGGAGATCGGGACGCGCCGCAGCAGCTCGCGCCCGAGCTCGTCGAGCCCCTGGCGGGTCGCGCTCGACGTCACGAGCACGGGCACGTCGACGCGCCCGCGCCACTCCTCGGCCGCGGCCTCGGCCTCCTCGGGGGTCACGAGGTCGGCCTTGGAGAGCGCGAGGATCCGCGGGAGCGACGCCAGCCGCGGGTCGTGCTCGGCGAGCTCGTTCTCGATCACGCGGTGGTTCTCGACCGGGTCGGACCCGTCGAGCGGCGCGAGGTCGAGCACGTGCACGAGCAGCCGCGTGCGCTCGACGTGCGCGAGGAAGTCGTGGCCGAGGCCGGCGCCCTCGGAGGCGCCCTCGATCAGCCCGGGGATGTCGGCCACCACGAGCTGGCGGTCCTCGGCGTCCAGCGTGCCGAGCACGGGCTCCAGGGTCGTGAACGGGTAGGCGGCGACCTTCGGGTGCGCGCGCGTGAGCCGCGCCAGCAGCGAGGACTTGCCCGCGTTGGGCAGCCCGACCAGCCCGACGTCGGCGAGCAGCTTGAGGTGCAGCTCGACGACGCCCTCCTCGCCCGGGAGGCCGCGCTCGGCGAGCCGCGGCGCCTGCCGCACCGCGCTGGCGAACTGCTTGTTGCCGCGCCCGCCGGGGCCGCCGGTGGCGACCGTGACCTCCTGGCCGGGGCGCACGAGGTCGTAGCGCGTGCCGTCCCACTTGGTGACCTGGGTGCCGGGCGGCACGCGCACGATCATCGGCGGGCCGTCGGCGCCGTGGCGCTGGGCGCCCTCGCCGTGGCGGCCGCGGTCGGCGCGGTAGTGGGCGCGGCGCTTGAAGGACTGCAGGTCGCGCAGCGAGTCGTCGCAGCGCAGCACGACGTCGCCGCCGCGGCCGCCGTCGCCGCCGTCGGGGCCGCCCTTGGGGACGTGCGCCTCGCGGCGGAAGGAGAGGCAGCCGTTGCCGCCCCCGCCCGCGCGCACCTCGATGCGTGCCCGGTCGGCGAGCATCAGGCGTTCGTGGCGGTTCGGCGCAACATCGCGGGGTAACGGTAGAGGCATGGCTGACGAACCCGTGTTCCTGATCACCGGCGCCTCCACCGGCATCGGCGCCGCGACCGCCCGCCAGGCCGCCGAGGCGGGCTACCGCCTCGTGCTGGCGGCCCGCTCCGAGGACAAGCTCGCGGACCTCGCGAAGGAGCTCGGCGGCGACGAGAAGGCGCTCGCCGTGCGCTGCGACGTCACCGAGTTCGCCGAGCAGGAGGCGATGGTCAAGACCGCGATCGACGCCTACGGGCGGATCGACGTGGCGTTCGCCAACGCGGGCTTCGGCGGCCCGCGCGGCTTCGAGGAGGGCGACCCCGAGCAGTGGAAGTCGATGGTGCTGACCAACGTGCTCGGCGCCGCGTACACGATCCGCGCCACCAAGCCCGCGCTGATCGACTCGACGGGCCACCTCCTGCTCACGGGCAGCGTCGCCGGCCGGCGCGCGCTGCAGGGCTCGCTCTACAGCGCGACGAAGTGGGCCGTGACCGGCATGGGCGAGTCCGCCCGCCAGGACTTCAACGACACCGGCGTGCGCGTGACGCTGATCGAGCCGGGCATGGTCGACACGCCGTTCTTCGACTCACCGCCGAAGATCGACGCCCTACGGCCCGACGACATCGCGCGCGCGGTCATGTGGGCGGTCTCGCAACCGCCCCACATGGATGTGAACGAGATCCTGATCCGTCCTACGGATCAGCCGATGTAACGTCGCCGAAGGCGAGCGCGCGAGTGCCAGCGCGACGCCTCGGCGCGCTCGCCTGGCAGGCGAAACCTCAATCAGCGCGGCTGGCGGCCTCGACGAGATCACGCGGCCGCGCCGGCCTTCGCGGAACTGCACCACGCCGGGAGCGGTCGCGAAGATCGTGTCGTCCTTGCCGATGCCGACCCCGAGGCCGGGCTTGAACTTGGTCCCGCGCTGGCGCACGATGATCTCGCCGCCGGTCACGGTCTGGCCGGCGAAGACCTTCACGCCGAGCATCTTCGGGTTGGAGTCGCGGCCGTTGCGGCTGGAGCCGAGGCCCTTCTTGTGTGCCATCTAGGACTCGTCCTCCTTCTTGGCCCGCGAGCGCCCGCCTGAGACCTTGATGCCGGTCACCTGGATGCGGGTGAGCTCCTGGCGGTGCCCCGTCGTGCGCTTGTAGCCGCGCTTGGGCTTGAACTTGAACACGCGGATCTTGGGGCCGCGCTCGTGGCCGACGACCGTGGCCTCGACCTTGACCTTGCCGAGGTCGTCCGCGCCGAACAGCGACTTGTCGCCGTCCGCGTACAGGAGCGGCTCGAGGGCGATCTTCGCCCCCTCGTCGTCGGTCAGCCGCTCGACGAGCAGGGTCGTGCCCTCCTCGACGCGGTACTGCTTGCCGCCTGTCTTGATGACTGCGTAGGCCATGTGTCAGATCACTCGCTGGCTTCGGAGACTTCCGTCGCGTCGGCGGTCGCCTTCGCGCGCGAACGGCGCCGTCCGCCTCTGCGGCCGCGGCGCCGAGGCTTCGATTCTACCGCGTCGCCGTCCTCGGACGGCTCCTCCTGGCGGCCTCGGCCGGCGTCCTCGGCGGCGCCGCTCCTCGCGCGGCCCGGGAGCGCGAGCGGCCCTGCCCGCCGCGCTTGCGGCGCGGCTTCTCGGCGTCCTCGGCGGCCGCCGGGCCGGTGCCGGCCTGGACCTCGCCCTCGTCGGCGAGCGCCTCGACCGCCTCGGCCTCGTCCGCGGCCTCGTCCGCCTTCGACTTGGCCGGCTTGGCCGCCGCCTCGCGCTCCTTGCGCTTGGCCGCGCCCTTCTTGGCCGCCGCGGAGCGCTTCGCGCGCTGCTCGACCCGCTCGCGCTCCTTGACGCGCTCGGCGGCCGCCGCCTCGGCGGCCTCGGCGTCGTCGCCCGTCAGCACGGCGTTGGCGGTCGTGCGCCCGGCGCTCTCGATCCGCACGAGCTTCTTCTCGCCCACGAACTGGACGCCGTTGGCGATCGTGATCACGTAGCCGTCGACCTTCGCCACCGCGTCGTCCGGGTTGTACATGTGCGGCTCGACGATGTTGACGTGGACCTCCTCGCCGCCGCGGAACGGCACGGCCTGCTCGGAGACCTCGTCGCGGGAGCCGCTCATCACGATCGAGAAGTGGTCCAGCGGGAGCCCCTCGGAGCCCGTGAAGTGGAAGAAGCGGCCGGTGTCGGCCTCGAGCGCCTGCAGCTCGCGCGCGCCGTCGGCGGTGAACCACGCCGTGACGTGCGAGTTGAGCCGCACCAGGTAGGCCTCGGGCCCGTTGCCGCCGGCCTCCTTGACCATGTGGCGCAGGTGGCGGCCGACGTCGATCGCCATCGTCTCCTCGGACTTCACGACGCCCTCGCCCGCGCACACCGGGCAGGTCTTGGTCATGATCTCGCGCACGCCGTCGGTGACGTTCTGGCGCGTCATCTCGACCAGGCCGAGCGGCGAGATCTCCACCACGAAGGTCTTCGTGCGGTCCTCGTCGAGCGACTTGCGCAGCGTCTTGAGGACCGTGTCGCGGTTGCGGGCCCTCGCCATGTCGATGAAGTCGATGACGATGATGCCGCCGATGTCGCGCAGCCGCAGCTGGTTGACGACCTCCTCGGCCGCCTCCAGGTTGGTCTTGGTGATCGTGTCCTCGAGCCGCGCGGCCTTGCCCTTGCCGGTGAACGAGCCCGTGTTGACGTCGATGACCGTCAGCGCCTCGGCGTAGTCGATCATCAGGTAGCCGCCGCTGGGCAGGTCGACGCGGCGCGAGAGCATGCCCTCGATCACCGGGTCGACGCCGTAGGCCTCGAACAGCGGCTGCTCGTCCTCCCACAGCTCGACGCGGTCGACGAGCTCGGGCGCGGTGCGCGCGAAGAAGGACACCAGCCGGTGGTGCTGCTTCTCGTCGTCGACCACCGCCCGCTCGAAGTGGGCGGAGAAGATGTCGCGCACGACGCGGATCGAGAGGTCGGCCTCCTGGAAGACCAGCGCCGGAGCGTCCGCGTCGCTGACGCGCTTCTCGAGCACCTCGTTGAGCTTGAACAGGTACTGCAGCTCGCGCTCGAAGTCCGCGCGCTGCGCGCCGTGCGCCGCGGTGCGGATGATCGCGCCGCCGCCGCCGAGGTCGAGCTGCTTGGCCTCCTTGCGCAGGCGGTCGCGCTCCTTGTCCTCGAGGCGCCTGGAGACGCCGACGCCCTCGCCCGTGGGGGCGTAGACCATGTAGCGCCCGGCGATGGTGACCTCCATCGAGAGCCGCGCGCCCTTGGTCTTGAGCGGGTCCTTGACGACCTGGACGACGATCTCCTGGCCGGGCTTGAGCAGGTCGGTGATCCGCGTCCCGCTGCCTCCGGAGCCGCGGCCGCGCTTGACCTGCTCCTTGCCCGGGATGACGATCTCGTCGACGTGCAGGAAGCCGTTCTTGTCCAGGCCGATGTCGACGAAGGCGGCCTCGAGGCCGGGCAGGACGTTGTCGACGACGCCCTTGTAGATGTTGCCGACGATCGATCGGCCGCCCCTGCGCTCGAAGTAGACCTCCGCGACGCGGTAGCCGGCGGGGATCTCCCCGCCCTTCTTGCGCTTACGCGAGCGTGATGACTTGGCGGGAGCGGCGGGTTCGCCCGCAGCCTCCAGCATGGCGACGCGGGTCTCCCCACGGTCGACCGTGACCAGCACTTGCTTTTTCAAGATGATCCCTCATTGGAAGACGGAGGCCCTCCCCTTGCCGACCGCCGTCTCGCGCGCCTGCGCGTGGACGGAGTGCAGGAGGCCGAGGGCCAGGAATGTTGTGAGCACGGACGAACCGCCGAAGCTCAGGAGCGGGGCCGTCACGCCGGTGATCGGCATGATCCCCACGTTCATCCCGATGTTCACGAAGAGCTGGAAGAGCAGCATCACGGTGATGCCCCCTGCGAGCAACGCGCCGTACAGGTTCTTCGCGATGGTAAGGATGTGCAAGCCGCGCCATATAAGTAGCGCGTAGAGCGAGAGCACCAAAGCGGCGCCGGCGAATCCATAGGTCTCGCCGACCACCGCGAAGATGAAGTCGGTGTGGTGCTCCGGGAGGAAGTTGAGTGAAGTCTGGGTGGCGTTCTCGACGCCGCGGCCGGTCTTCTCGCCCGACCCGATGGCGATCTTGGACTGCTGCTGCTGGTAGCCCTCCTCGCCCGCGTTCTCGGACGGGTGCAGGAAGGACGTCAGGCGGTCCACCTGGTAGGGCTTGAGCACCTCGACGCCCGCCGAGGGCAGCGCCACCAGGGCGAGCGCGATCGCGATGCCGAACAGCGCGCCGAGCGCGGCGAAGTGCCGCCACGGAGCGCCCGCGACGAACAGCACGGCCAGCGTGGCGGCGACGTAGACGAGCGCGGACCCGAGGTCGGGCTCGGCCATCACGAGCAACGTCGGGATCAGCCCGAGCAGCATGATCCGGGCCGTCGTCTGGCGCCCCATCGAGCGCATGCGGTCGACGACGAAGCCCGACAGCGCGAGCACGAGCAGCACCTTGCCCAGCTCGGAGGGCTGGAAGTTGAAGCCGGGCAGCGGGATCCACGCCTTGGCGCCGCGCGTGGCCTGGGCGATGCCCAGCACGAGCACCACGAGGGCGATCATCAGCCCGTAGATCGGGTAGCGCAGCTCGCGCAGCCGGGAGTAGTCCAGGCGCGAGGCGCCGTACATGATCACGAGCCCGATGCCGGCGTAGATCGCCTGGCGGTACACGTAGTAGTTCGGGGACCCGGCGATGTCGTTCTGCGTCGCGCCGCGGAGCGCGATCAGCGAGGCGGCGATGAGGCCGAGCGAGGCGAGCAGCAGGAGCGGGTCGAGCCGCAGGCGCCACTCGCGGGGCACGAGCGGGGGCGGCGGCTCTGAGGCCGGGTGGATGGTCTTGGCGCTCATCGGGTCTGGCTGGATCCCGCGTGGAAGGTCTTGTCCTTCAGATGGAACCACTCCGAGAGGATCAGCCGCGCCGCGGGTGCCGCAGTCTCCGCACCAAATCCGCCCTTCTCGATCGTCGTGACGACCACGATCGGGCGCGTCGGGTGCGGGACGTAGACCGCGTACCACGACTGGTCGGGGTTGGGCGCGCGCTCGGCGGTGCCCGTCTTGCCGTAGACGGGATACGGGAAGCCCCTGAAGACGTCGGTCGAGGTGCCGCCGTCGGCGGAGGCGGCGCCGCGCAGGCCCTGCATGATCGCCGCGCGGTTGGCGGCCGAGAAGTCGACGCGCCGGCGTGCGGGCTTGCGGATCTGCTCGACCAGGCGCCCGTCGCCGTCCTCGACCTGCATGCCGAGGTGCGGGCGCACCACGCGGCCGCCGTTGGCGATCGTCGAGTAGGCGGTGGCGAGCTGCAGCGGCGTCGCCTGCAGGTCGCCCTGGCCGACGGCGAGGTTGACGTTGTCGCCCTGCGACCACGGGCGCTCGATGCCGCCGCAGGCGTACAGCGCCTCGGTGGTGCCCGGCGTCACCTTCGCCTTCTTGGTGCACTTCATGTACTCGTCGTAGCCCTTGTCGCGCCACTCGCGGTCCGGCACCAGGCCCGGGAACTCGCCGGGGATGTCGATGCCCGGTCTTGCGGCCGATGCCCAGCCGGCGCGCCCACTCCTGGATGATCGGGCCCTTGGCATTGGCCCTGGCGCCCAGCTCGTAGAAGAACACGTCGGAGGAGACGGTCAGCGCGCGCGGGAGCTGCAGCGCCCCGAAGACCGCGTCCTTGGCGTTCTTGAACTCGCGGTCGCCGAGCTTGAACACGCCGGAGTCCACGATCGTCGAGGACGGCGTGATCAGGCCCTCCTGCAGCGCCGCCATCGCGGTGACGGGCTTGAACGTCGAGCCGGTCGGATAGGTCGCGGCGATCGCGCGGTTGAACAGCGGCGCGCCGTTGGCCTCGGAGTTCAGCGCGTCGTACTTGCGCTGGGAGAGCGGCTTGGCGAACACGTTGGCGTCGAAGCTCGGGTAGGAGCCCAGCGCCAGCACCTCGCCGTTGCGCGGGTCCATCGCCACGTACGCGCCCGCCTTGGCGCCGTTGACGGCCGCCGCCGCGATCGCCCGCTTGAGGGCGCCGTTGGCCGCCGCCTGCAGGTCGAGGTCGAGCGAGAGGCGCAGCTGGGAGCCCTGCTTGGGCTCCACGCGCGTCGTCTGGCGCTGGTCGTCGCGGTTGCCGAGCGCGTTGATGACGACCTTCGTGAAGCCGTCGCGGCCGCGCAGGTACGGGTCGTACTGGTACTCGATGCCGCTGGCGCCGATCCGCGTGCCGGCCGCCACGCCGCGGTAGCGGTGCTCCCTGAGCTCCTTCGGGGAGATCTCCCGCAGCGTGCCGAACAGCTGGGCGCCGAGCTCGTCGT
Organism: uncultured Solirubrobacteraceae bacterium; assembly: GCA_963723395.1. Taxonomy (GTDB): domain Bacteria; phylum Actinomycetota; class Thermoleophilia; order Solirubrobacterales; family Solirubrobacteraceae; genus DATFQI01. The sequence goes on from CAVRQL010000026.1 coordinate 148,541, forward strand.
GCGGGTAGTTGCGCAGGTAGAGCTTCTCGACGGCGATCCCCGGGAAGCGCTCCTTGCGCTCGCGCAGGAAGTTGAACGCGGCCGGCGCGACGTCGGTCTTGATCGTCACGTTCGAGTACGGCGTCTCGGCGACGCCCTCGATCACGCGCTCGTGGATGGTCTTCGGGCGCATCCCGATCACGCGCCCCATGCGCCGGTACAGGCTGCGGATGCGGGTCGCCGACACCGGCACGGGCGGGATCGCCACGGACGCGGCCCGGCGCGAGGCGCGGGTGAGCCGGCGGCGCTCGCGGCGCTCGGCGCGGTTGGGCTTGCGGCGCCCGTCCTCGTTGAGCTCACGCTCCAGCGAGCGCAGCTGGGTGCCGGCGTTGAGCCGGGCCTGCTCGGAACGGCTGCGCGCGGTGCGGTAGGCGTCGGACATCTCGAGCACGGCCTTGGGCAGCTGGCTCGGCACGACCTGCACGACGGGCGCGACGCGCGTCTTGACCAGCGTGCGCCCGTTGCGGTCCACGATGTCGCCGCGCGGCGCCTCGATGCGGACCTTGCGGACGCGGTTCTCGCGCGCCTGGCTGACGTACTCCTCGCCGGTCAGCACCTGCAGGAACCACAGGCGGAAGAAGACGACGCCGAACAGCACGAACGCGAACCCGCCCAGCAGCGCCACGCGGATCGCGAGCTGCGGCGTGATCGCCGGGCGGCGCTCCTCGAGGGAGGGCGGCATCAGGCTCTGGAGAGCGGGCTGAGCCCGCCGGTCGTGTACGCCCGGCGGCGCCGGCGGCGCGGGTCGTCGGGCAGGAACGGCAGCAGCGCGCGGCGGCACAGCGCGTAGACCGGCAGCGCGAGCAGCGTGTTGACCACGATCCCCATCAGCAGATGGCGCAGCACCTCGGCCGACAGCGGCGCCTCGACGCCGAGCAGGAACTGCAGCATGGTCATGCCGAACGCGGTGAGGGCGGTCGCGGCGGCGCCGACGGCGACCGGCGCGAGGCCGTGGGCCGGGTCGCGCAGCTCGCGGATGCGCCCCGCGCCGTAGCCGACGCCCGTCAGGACCAGCGAGGTGACCCCGAGCGTCTGCATCAGCGCGGTGTCGATGAACAGCCCGAAGAAGAACCCGAGCAGGGCGCCCGGCACGGAGCCGGTGAGGAAGCCCACCGAGGCCACGATCAGCGGCGAGAGGTCGAGCGGCACCCCGAAGATGCTCACCTGCGAGGCGGCGGTCAGCTGCAGCAGCGCTGCGAGCAGGCCGAGCGCGGCGATGCGGGCGATGGCGGCGGGGGGCAGCGTCACGGCTGTGGCGTCGCGTCCGCTCGCAGGGTGGCCTCGGGCTCCGTGAGCACCTGGACGATGTCGAGGTGCAGCAGGTCGGCGGCCGGCGCGACGTGGATGCGGCGGTCCAGCTCGCCGTCGCCGCGGTCGATCCGCTTGACCGTGCCGATCAGGATCGAGCGCGGGTAGACGGACGGCAGGCGCTTCGACGACGTGCCGGCGGTGACGATCAGGTCGCCCTTGCGGATCGACTCGGCGTCGTCGACGAGGTCGAACAGCAGGTCGCCGCTGCCGCCGGGGATCGGGGTGATCGACCCGGGCTCGCCGCGCTTGGGGGCCAGCGCCGAGACGCCGAAGTCCTGGTCGGTGAGCAGCATCACGACCGCGTTGCCGTCGGACACCGACTTGACCTTGCCGACCAGGCCCTGGCCGTTGACCACCGGGTCGTCGACGGCCACGCCGTCGCTGGAGCCCTTGTTGATCGTCGCGGTCTGGTACCAGGTGCTCGGCGAGCGCTGGTAGACGCGGGACTGCAGCGGCTGGTAGCGGTCCAGCCCGCCGGTCGTGTTGATCCGCTGGAGGCCGGCCTGCTGCTGGAGCTCGCGGTTGGCGCTCTCCAGCCGTCGCCACCTCGCCGCGCAGCGAGTCGCGCTCCTTCGCCAGCTTGTCGCGCTCGTCCTGGGCGTCGAGCGTGTCGCCGAACCAGCCGAACAGGTCGCGCACGGGCTTGACCGCCTTGTTGGCGCCCTCCTGGATCGGTGCGAGGACCTCGAGGGCCCCTCGCTGGGTCGCGTGCAGTCCGCCGCTCGAGGACTCGCCGAAGTAGACGGTCAGCAGGAGCAGCGACAGCGCGACCAGCAGGGCGAGGACGGCTCGGCGCCGCCTGACGACCTTGTCGTGCATACGGGGAAGAACTCCGGAAGTGGTGTCTGGTTCCGCATCAGCGCCTGGGTCGCCGGTTGCGGTTGTTGCGGTTGGACTTGTGGATCGCCTCGAACTCCTCGAGCGAGCGCCCTGAGCCGACGGCCACGCAGGTCAGCGGGGACTCGGCGCGGTGCGCGGGCATCTGGGTCTCCTCGCGCAGCCGCTCGTCGAGGCCCTGCAGCAGCGAGCCGCCGCCCGCGAGCATGATCCCACGGTCCATGATGTCCGACGCCAGCTCGGGCGGAGTCCGGTCCAGCGTCTCCTTGATGGCGTCGATGATCTGCACGAGCGGCTCCTCGAGGGCGGCGCGGACCTCCTCGGAGGTCAGCACCACGGTCTTGGGCAGGCCGGAGACGAGGTCTCGTCCGCGGATCTCGGCCTGCACCTCCTCCTCCAGAGGGTAGGCGGAGCCGATCTCGAGCTTGACCTCCTCGGCCGTCTGCTGGCCGATGAGGAGCTTGTACTCCTTCTTGACGTAGTTGATGATCGCCTCGTCGAGCTCGTCGCCGCCGACGCGGATCGACTGGCTGACCACGATCCCGCCGAGCGAGATCACGGCCACCTCGGACGTGCCGCCGCCGATGTCGACGACCATGTTGCCCGTCGGCTCGCCGACCGGCAGGCCGGCGCCGATCGCGGCGGCCATCGGCTCCTCGATCAGGTACGCCTGGCGCGCGCCCGCGGACAGGCACGCCTCCTCCACCGCGCGCTTCTCCACGCCGGTCACGCCCGAAGGCACGCAGACCACCACGCGCGGGTGCGCCCAGCGGTTCTGGTGGACCTTCTGGATGAAGTGGCGCAGCATCTCCTCGGTGACGTCGAAGTCGGCGATCACGCCGTCCTTCAGCGGCCGGATGGCCGAGATCGTCCCCGGCGTGCGGCCGAGCATCCGCTTGGCCTCGATGCCGACCGCGTGGACCTCCCCGTTGCGCGAGTCGATCGCCACCACCGACGGCTCCGAGAGCACGATCCCACGCCCCCGCACGTACACGAGGGTGTTGGCGGTGCCGAGGTCGACGGCCATGTCGCGGCCGCCGAAACCGGTGAGGTACGAGAAGAAGCCCATGGGAGAGTGCGCGGCGCCTCTGGAGAGGACGCTTCCGGGGGCCGCGCCGGGGTCGGAGTCTATCGAAGCGCCCTAGTGCCAAAACCGCTGCAACAGCCTCTTCAGGCGGTGCCGAGCTCCTCCTCGACCTCCTCCAGCCAGGCCGTGTGCGCCTCGAGGATCGCCCGCGCGAGGCGCTGGTTGAGGCGCAGGGCCAAAGCCCGGTGTGGGAGCGTCGACTCCACGGCCTCCGCGCGGTCCAGCCACAGCTCCGCCGCGGCGATCTGATCGCGCAGCGGACGGAGCCCTTCGAGCACCGATTCCGGGTCGGCGAACTCTGCGCCGAGCAGCCGCACGACGGGCTCGTTCTGGATGCGCGGGAACTGCACCGGCGTGGCCAGCCACTCGCGCAGCGCCTCCCTCCCGAGCTCCGTGAGCCGGTACGCGGTGCGCTCGTGCGTGCGCCCCGGCTCCTTGCTCGAGATCAGGTAGCCGGCCTGCTCGAGCCGCTTGGGCTCGGCGTAGAACTGGCTCTGGGACGCGGACCAGTAGACCTGCGAGCCCTGGCGCATCATGCGGACGAGGTCGTGCGGCCCGGCGCCGCCCTCGCCGACGAGGACGAGCACCACATAGGAGAAAGGAGTGAGGGTGGCCGTACTAGGCATAGCTCCGATTCGGACGTATAAAGCTCCATATCGGAGTCTACTCGTAAGGAGCCGCCCCGCCGTGACCCCCATCTGGTTCATCAGCAGCCTCGCCGACGTCCTCGTCGCCACCGACGACTACGCGCTGATCGAGATGCACACCCCGCCCGGCGACCAGCCGCCGCTGCACGTCCACCGCGACGAGGACGAGGGCTTCTACGTGCTCGAGGGCGAGCTGTGCCTGTGGGCGGGCGAGGAGCGGATCCTGCTGCGGCCCGGCCAGTTCGCCAACGCGCCGGCCGGCGTCCCGCACACCTACCGCGTCACCAGCGAAGAGCGCGCGCGGTACCTCGTCACCTCGCCCACCGGGCAGTTCGGCCGCTTCGTACAGGCGTTCGGCGAGCCCGCCGGGCGGCGCGAGCTCCCGGTCCTCGAGGGCCCGCCGGACGCCGAGCGCCTCGGCCGCCTGGCCGCCGAGCACGGGATCGACCTGCTCGGCCCTCCCGGGATGCTCCCCGCGGACCTCTAAGAGGGGTCAGATCTTGCAATCGAGCAGTTCGGGCACGAGGTCGAGCAGCCGCGCCAGCGGGAGCCCGACCACGTTGAGGTAGTCGCCCTCGATCCCCGCGACGAGGGCGGCGCCCTTCCCCTGGATCGCGTAGCCGCCGGCGCGTCCCTCCCACTCGCCGGTGGCGACGTACCAGTCCAGCGTGGCGTCGTCGACGGCGCGGAAGTGGACCGCGGTCACGACGACGTCCTGCGCGACCAGCTCGCCGTCGCGGGCGATCGCGATCCCGCCCACCACCTCGTGGCTGCGGCCCGCCAGGCGCCCGAGCAGCTCGCGGGCGTGGGCCGCGTCGCGGGGCTTGCCGAGCACCTCGCCGTCGAGGCCGACGTCGGTGTCGGCGCCCAGCACGAGCTCGCCGGGCACGGCGAGCGCCTTGCGGCGGGCGTTCTCGAGCGCCAGCGCGCGCGGGTCGCCCGCCGTCTCCTCCTCGACGTCCGCGGGCCGGACGTCGAAGGCGATGCCCAGCTGCTCCAGGATCGCCCGCCGCTGGGGCGAGGCCGAAGCTAGCCGAAGAACAGCCCGGCCTCGCGCTCGCCCGACTCCGGCGAGTCGGAGCCGTGGACCATGTTCTTGCCGACCTCGATGGCGAAGTCGCCGCGGATCGAGCCGGTGGTGGCCTCGAGCGGGTTGGTGGCGCCGATCACCTGGCGGGCGGCCTTGATGGCCTGCTCGCCCTCGAGCACCATCGCGACGATCGGGCCGGAGGTGATGAACTCGACCAGCTCGCCGAAGAACGGCTTGCCGTCGTGCTCGGCGTAGTGCTGCTTGGCGAGGTCCTCGGTCACCTGCATGTGGCGCATGGCGACGATCTTGAGGCCCTTGCGCTCGAAGCGGGCGACGATCTCGCCGGTCAGGCCGCGGGCGAAGGCGTCGGGCTTGACGAGGATGAGCGTCCTCTCCATGAGGTCCTTTCGTTAGCGCCCTCGCGGGCGGTCAGTTCGAGCGAGGTGGGGCTTCGGTCGCGACGGTCGGCTGGTCCGTGGTGGACCGCCGGCGGCGGCGCGTGGATGCCGGCGGCGATGCGCCGGTCTCCGCCTCGCAGTAGGGGCACAGCTTCCACGAGGGGTCGATGGGCTTCCCGCAGGAGAAGCAGGAGTCCTTGAGCTTGCGCATGCAGCTCGGACAGCGCAGGTAGTCGCCCTTGACCTCGTAGTCGCAGTGCGGGCACAGCTGGTAGTCCAGGTTCGCGAGCCGCGCCTCGGCGGCCGTCATCTCCAGCTCGCGCAGGCGCACGTCGTCGAGGAACTCCGGCGGGCGCACGATCGCGTAGACGATCGTGCCCACGAACGGGAACAGCGAGGCGGCCGTCGCGCAGCCCACGAGCATCGGGTCGTCGATCCTCCGGCGGGCGTCCGCGTACGTCCAGAACAGCAGCGCTGCCCAGAGGACGATGAGGACGAGGATCAGCACGCTCACCGCCTGATTGACGGAGTCGTTGGTGATCCCGAAGATGCCGAAGAAGAGCATGCGAAAAGGGAGCGTACCCGGCGGGGTTACAGGAACGCGCGCCCGAAAGCGTAGCCGAGGGCGAAGAAGACGAGGATCACCAGCGCGACGACAACCGCCACGAGGGCGATCATCGCGATGACGCTCGGGCCGTTCTCGTTCACAGCGCGGAGGCCCTCCGGCGCGCCGGATCGGCGATGAGGTCGGCGACCAGGTAGATCGATCCGGTGGCGAGCACGGCGCCGTCCTGGCCGGCCAGCTCGCGGGCGCGCGCGACCGCCGCGCGCGGGTCGTGCACGACCTCGGCCGGCGTGGCCCCCGCGAGCGACGCGAGCGTCTCCGGCGGCACGGCGCGGGGATTCCTGGAGGCTGTGAAGACCACGGCGGCACACTTCCCGAGGAGCTCATGAAGCATTCCCCTGGCGTCCTTGTCGTCGAGCACGGAGACCACCGCGACCAGCGGCCGGTCGCCGATCACCTCGGGCAGGGAAGCCACCAGCGCCGCCATCCCGGCGGGGTTGTGGGCGCCGTCGACGATCGTCAGCGGGTCCTCGCCGATGGTCTGCAGGCGTCCCTGGACGTTGACGTCGATGCTCGAATGCAAGATCCGACCCCCCGTGAGGCGGCGGGTGGCCTCGAGGGCGGCGAGGTAGTTGGCGCGTTGGTAGCCGTGGACCGGCACGGCCTCGTCGCGCGGATGCACGACCTCCGCTCCGGTCTCGCGCGCCAGTGCCTCCACCTCGGGGTCGTCGTCGCCGAGAACCAGCGTGGCGCCCGGCCTGACGACGGCGAGCTTCTCCGCGGCGATCTCGGCGATCGTGTCGCCGAGCCATTTCGTGTGCTCGAGGCCGACGTTGGTGAGCACGACGACCGGGGCGTCGAGCACGTTGGTGGCGTCGTAGCGGCCGCCGAGGCCGGCCTCGATCACCGCGGCCTCGACCTCCTGGCGGGCGAGCTCGTCGAGCGCGGCGGCGGTCAGGAGCTCGAACTGGGTCACGCCCTCGACCGCCTCCGCGGCCTCGGCGGCCCGCTCGACGGCGGCGCCGAAGGCGTCCGGCGACACGTCCTCGCCGTCGATCAGCACGCGCTCGGCGTAGCTGGTCAGGTGCGGCGACAGGTAGGCGCCCGTGCGCACGCCGTTCGCCTGCAGCATCGCCGCCGCGTAGCGGACCGTGGAGCTCTTGCCGTTGGTGCCGACGACGTGGATGGCGCGCAGCCGCTCCTGCGGGTCGCCGAGCTCGGCGAGCAGGCTGCGGATCCGCTCGAGCCCGAAGCTCATGCCGAACAGCTCCAGTGAGAGGAGGTGGTCCTCGGCGCGCTCCAGGCTCCAGGTCACGTGTCGGCCAGCTCCGCCCGCAATCGCTCGAGCTTGTCGCGCTCGGCCTGCACGACCGCGGCCGGCGCCTTCGACACGAAGCGCTCGTTGGCGAGCTTGCCCTCGGCGCGGGCGATCTCCGACTCCAGCTCGCCGCGGCGTGCGGCCGCGCGGCGGGCCTCGGCCTCGAGGTCCACGGCGTCGGACGGCGAACACCGCCACCGTTCCGCCGGGGATCGCGATCGAGGCCACGGGCTCGTCGCCGTTCTCGCTCCACTCCAGCCGCGCCAGGCGCGCCATGTGCGCGCCGGTGGCCTCGTAGCCGGGCGCGTCCAGCCGCGCGGGCACGGCCTTGCCGACCGCGGCGCCGACGCGATCGCGCCAGCCGCGCAGCTCCTGCACCGCCTCGATCACGCGCGCGAGCTGCTCCTCGGCCCCGGGGTCGCGCAGCGAGTCGTCGGGCTCGGGGTAGCGGCGGGCCATCAACAGGCCTTCGGCGCCGGGGACGTGGCCCCAGATCTCCTCGGTCACGAACGGGATCAGCGGGTGTGCCAGCGCCAGCGTCTCGCCGAGCACGTGCAGCGCGAACTCGCCGGTCGCCTTGTTGTCCTCCTCGTAGAGGCGCGGCTTGACCAGCTCGAGGTACCAGTCGCACAGCTCGCCGTAGACGAAGTCGTACACGCGCAGCGCCGCCACGTGGAAGTCGAAGGCGTCGATCGCCGCCGCCACGTCGCGCTCGGCGGCCTGCAGGCGCGAGAGGATCCACGCGTCCTCCACGGTGGCGGCCGCCGGCGCGGACGAGGGCAGCCGCGCGTCCTCGGGCAGGCGCAGCAGCACGAGCCGCGACGCGTTGTAGAGCTTGTTGGCGAGCTGGCGACCCTGGGCCACGCGCTCCTCGTTGAAGCGCACGTCCTGGGAGGAGGAGATGGCGAGCAGGCCCCAGCGCACGGCGTCGGCGCCGTAGGCCGGGAAGTCCCCGCCCTCCGCGAACACCGGCGGGCGCTCCCCGCCGTCGATCAGCGCCAGCGGGTCGATCCCGGTGCCGAGCGACTTCGACATCCGCCGCCCGTCGGGCGCCTGCACGACCGTGTGGACGTTGACGCGCGAGAACGGGATCTCGCCGGTGAACTCCAGGCCCATCATCACCATCCGGGCCACCCACAGGAAGAGGATGTCGCCCGCCGTGGAGAGCACGTCGGTCGGGTAGAAGGCGCGCAGCTCGGGCGTGTCGTGGGGCCAGCCGAGCGTCGCGAACGGCCACAGCTGGCTGGAGAACCAGGTGTCGAGCACGTCGGGGTCGCGCTCCCAGCCCTCGCCCTCGGGCGGCTCGACGCCCACGTACCGCTCGTCGCCGCGGTAGTAGACGGGGATCTGGTGGCCCCACCACAGCTGGCGGGAGATGCACCACGGCCGGATGTTCTCCAGCCAGTTCACGTAGCGCCGCCGCTGGCCCTCGGGCTTGATCTGGATGCGCCCGTCGCGCACCGGCACGAGCGCCGCCGCCGCGAGCTCGTCCATGCGCATGAACCACTGCAGCGAGATCAGCGGCTCGATCCGCTCGCCGGAGCGGTGCGAGTAGGGCACGTTGTGCACGTAGGGCTCGGTGCGCGCGATCCGCCCCTCCTCGCGCAGCGCGGCCACCACGGCCTCGCGCGCCTCCAGCGCGGTCATCCCGGCGAACTGCTCGCCGGCGGCCTCGGTCATGCGGCCGTCCTCGCCGATCGCGGAGATCTCCTCCAGCCCGTGGTTGCGGCCGATCTCGAAGTCGTTGGGGTCGTGGCCGGGCGTGATCTTCAGCGCGCCGGTGCCGAACTCGGGCTTCACGTACGGGTCGGCGATGATCTTCAGCCGCCGCCCGACGATCGGCAGGATCGCCGTCTCCCCCACCAGCCGCGTGTAGCGGTCGTCGTCCGGGTGCACGGCGATCGCGGTGTCGGCGAGCATCGTCTCCGGCCGCACGGTGGCGATCGTCAGCGAGCCGTTGCCCGACGCCAGCGGGTAGTCGACGTAGTAGAGGGTGTCGGTGACCTCGCGCTCCTCGACCTCCAGGTCGGAGATCGCGCTCCGCGAGCCCGGGTCCCAGTTGACCATGTAGTTGTCGCGGTAGATCAGGTCCTTGTCGTAGAGGTCGACGAAGACCTTCATCACCGCGGCGACGTAGTCGTCGTCGAGCGTGAAGCGCTCGTTGGCGTAGTCCAGCGAGCAGCCGAGCCGCTTGAGCTGGTCGACGATCGTGCCGCCGTACAGGCGCGTCCACTCCCACGTGCGCTCGACGAACGCCTCGCGCCCGAGCTCCTCGCGGCTCGTGCCCTCCGCGCGCAGCGCCTTCTCGACCTGCGTCTGGGTGGCGATGCCGGCGTGGTCGGTGCCGAGGATCCACTTCGCGCGCCGCCCGCGCATGCGGTTCAGGCGGATCAGCGTGTCCTGCATCGTGTTGTTGAGCGCGTGGCCCATGTGCAGGGCGCCCGTCACGTTGGGCGGCGGGATGGCGATCGAGAAGTTCTCCTCCGGCGACCCCTCGGGGTCCGGGGTGAACAGTCCGGACTCGTCCCAGCGCGCCGCGATGCGCGGTTCTGCCTCGGCCGGCTCGTAGCGGGTCTGCTCCCTCACGGGGCCTGAGTCTAGGTGCTTGCGGTCGCTGTTACAGTTGGCCAGTGAGTGTCACAGCGTCACGACTTCGAACCCGCCGAGGACGCCGTCCTGGAGGCCGCGCGGGAGTGCGTGCTGGCCGTCGGGTTCCGCCGTACGACCTTCTCGGACGTGGCGCGGCGCGCCGGCGTGAGCCGGATGACGCTCTACCGCCGCTTCCCGGACCTCGAGACGCTGCTCTCCTCGCTGATGACGCGCGAGTTCGGGCGGCTGGTCGAGGAGGCCCGCGCGGTCGGGCACCAGGCCGCCACGACGCGCGAGCGCGCGGTCGCCATGGTGACCCTGGCGGCGCGGCGGCTGCACGCCGACCCGCTGTTCGCGCGGCTGCTCGACGTCGACCCGGAGCTGCTGCTGCCCTACGTGACGCTGCGCCTCGGCGGGATGCAGCGGATGGCGGTCGCGGGGCTCGCCGCCGAGCTGGAGGACCGCGACGGGTCCGTCCGCGAGGGCGACGCTGAGATGCTCGCGCGCGGCGTGGAGCTGATGACGCGCGGGTTCGTGCTCTCGCGCGACCCCGGAATCGACGCGTGGGACGAGCTGGCCCGCGCCGTGGACGGCTACCTGCGGCCATGAGCGCGAGCCTCAACGCGGCACGCCGCACCGACGAGCTCGAGCGCCTCGCCGGCGGCGAGACGGTCGACGTGGTGGTCGTGGGCGGCGGCATCACGGGCGCCGGCGTGGCCCTCGACGCCGCCACGCGCGGCCTGTCGGTCGCGCTGCTCGAGCGCCGCGACCTCGCCCACGGCACCAGCCGCTGGAGCTCCAAGCTCGTCCATGGTGGCCTGCGCTACCTCGAGCACGGCGACGTCGGGCTGGCGTGGGAGTCGGCCCGCGAGCGCTCGCGGCTGATGGGCTCGATCGCGCCCCACCTCGTGCGGCCGCTGCCGTTCGTGATCCCGCTGCACTCCGGCGTCGCGCGCAAGTCCGGCGCCAAGGCCCAGGTCGGGCTGCGGGTCGGCGACGCGCTGCGGATCGGCGCGCGCACCAGCCGCCGGGTGCTGCCGCCCTCGCACCGGATCAGCGCGCTGGAGGCCCGCCGCCTGGCTCCCGCGCTGGCCGAGACCGGGCTGCGTGCCGCGCTGCTGAGCTGGGACGGCCAGCTCGAGGACGACGCGCGCCTGGTGGTCGCCGTGGCGCGCACGGCCGCGGCGAACGGCGCGCGGATCCTCACCCGCGCGGGCGTCACCGGCGTGCGCGACGACGGGGTCGACGCCGTCGACGAGCTGACCGGGGCGGCCTTCTCGGTCCGCGCCCGCCGCGTCGTCATCGCCACGGGAGTCTGGGCGGGCGAGCTGTTCGAGGGCGTGTCGCTGCGGCCGAGCCGCGGCTCGCACCTGCTGGTGCCGGCCGGGAGGCTCGGCGACCCGCGCGCCGCCGTCAACGTCCCGGTGCCGGGCGAGCGCGGGCGCTGGGTGTTCGCGCTGCCGCGCGCCGACGGGCTGGTCGCGATCGGCCTCACCGACGTCCCCGCCGACGGCCCGGTGCCCGACGTCCCGTGCCCCAGCGCCGAGGAGGAGGCGCAGCTGCTCGCGCACGCGAGCGCGGCGCTCGAGGTCTCGCTCGGCCCGGAGGACGTGGCGGGACGCTACGCCGGGCTGCGCCCGCTGCTGGCGGGCGCCGACGAGTCCACCGCCGACCTCTCGCGCCGCCACGCCGTGCTCGAAGACCCGGCCACCGGCGCGCTGGCGCTGGTCGGCGGCAAGCTCACCACCTATCGCCAGATGGCGCAGGACGCCGTCGACCGCCTCACCGACCGCCGCTGCCGCACCGCGCGGCTCCGCGCTCGTCGGCGCCCCCGGCGCGCCCGCCGGCTCCCTCCCCCGCCTCGCCCGCCGCTACGGCGCCGAGACGCCCGAGGTGGCCGCGCTCGGTTCTACCGACCCGGTGGCCCCCGGCGTGCCGGTGTGTGAGGCGGAGCTGCGCTGGGCGGTCGAGAACGAGCTGGCGCTGAGCGTCGACGACCTCGCCGACCGCCGCACCCGCGCCGGGCTCGTCCCCGAGTGGCGCGAGGCCGTCGCGGCCGCCGCCGCTGGGATGATCCCGGGATGCAGCTCGAGCTCCTCGGAGAGCAGCACCTCGGCGCCGTCGCCGAGCTGATCTCAGACCCCGAGGTCCTGCACTTCACGCGCATCCCCGAGCCCCCGCCGGAGGGCTTCGAGCGGACGTGGCTGGGCGCGTACGAGCAGGCGCGGCTCGACGGGAGCCGCGAGGCGTTCGCGGTCGTCGAGGACGGCCGGTTCCTCGGCCTCGCGCTGGCGGTGCACATCGACCGCGAGGCCGGCGAAGTCGAGCTGGGCTACATCGTCGGCCACTGGGCGCGCGGGCGCGGGGTGGCGACCGAGTCGCTGCGCCTGCTCACCCGCTGGGCCTTCGACGAGCTCGGCGCGCAGCGGATCGAGCTGATCATCGAGAGTGCGAATGCGCCATCCGTGAAGGTCGCCGAGCGGTGCGGCTACGTGCTGGAGGGCGAGCGGCGGTCCACGTACCTCAAGCAGGGGCGCCGCGTCGACGCCCGCATCTACTCCAGGCTGCCGAGCGACCCCGAACCGAACAGCAGTTCGATGTGACGGGCGCCACAGAACGCGTGTTTGGCTGTGGGTAGTCAGGAGGCCATGGAACCGTCGCTGCAGACGCTCGCCGACCGCTTCGACCCCGGGCCGTTCGACGCGCCCCACGGCCGCGCGGTGATCCGGCTGCGCGTCCAGGACGAGGGCGACTGGGACGCCGTGATCGACGGCGGAACGCTCGAGCTCGTGCCGGCCGGAAGCGACCGCCCGGACGCGCGGATGTCGGCCGACGCCGCCACGTGGCGGCGCGTCGCCGAGGACGTGCGCGGCGGCATGGACGCGTTCCGTCGCGGCCGGCTGAAGCTGCGCGACGACCTCCACCTCGGCGTCGGCTTCCTCGCCGCCACGACCGGCATGACCGGGCCCGAGCGCCTCGAGGTCGGCCGCGTCGACACCGAGCTCGGCGACATCGCGCTGCTGAGCGCCGGCCAGGGCGACCCCGTCGTGCTGCTGCACGGCCTCGGCGCCACCAAGGCCTCGTTCCTGCCCACGGTCGCGGCGCTCGCCGAGACGCATCGCGTGTACGCGCTCGACCTCCCCGGCTTCGGCGACTCGGCGAAGCCGCTCGGCGCCGCCTACGACCCGCCGTTCTTCGCCGACGCGGTGGCCGGAGCGCTCGACGCGCTGGACATCGACCGCGCCCACCTGGTCGGCAACAGCATGGGCGGGCGCGTGGCGCTCGAGCTCGGGCTCCGGCACCCCGAGCGGGTGGGCCGGCTGGCGCTGCTCTCGCCTTCGCTGGCCTGGCTGCGCGAGCGCCGCTTCGCGACGCTGCTGCGCGCCGTGCGGCCCGAGCTGGGCCTCGTCCAGCCCGCCCCGCGCTTCATCGTCGAGCGGATCGCCCGCTCGATGGTGCCCGGCGGCCACGACGGCTGGAGCGCCGTCGGCGTCGACGAGTTCCTGCGCTCCTACCTGACTCCGCGCGGCCGCGCCGCCTTCTACGCCGCCGCGCGCAACATCTACCTCGAGGACCCGGACGACTTCTGGACCCGGCTGCGCGAGCTGCAGGGCGAGTCGCTGTTCGTGTGGGGCCGCGAGGACCGGATCGTCCCGATCGGCTTCGCCCGCCACGTCCGCGAGGCGCTCCCCGCCGCCGAGCACCTCGAGCTGGACTGCGGCCACGTGCCGCAGATGGAGGCGCCGCGCGAGACGCACCGCGCCGTCAAGGCGTTCCTCGCCGCCGCGCCGGTCGCCGCGATCGCCTAGACGGCGTCCGGCGGGGTCCGCAGACCCTGCTGCCAGAGCTCCCGGCTCTGGACGACCCAGAAGGTCGCGAAGAGGAAGATCAGCGCGGCCTCGATGACGAGGATCGAGTAGTCCCAGCCGGCGAGCGCGGCCGCCCCGACCGCCAGGCAGGACACGCCCATCGCGATCGCCACGGCCTTGTAGCGGTTACGCCGCAACCGGTCGCTCGGCCTGAAGTTCACCGCGTTGACGAGCACCACGAGGAAGATGCACGTGAACATCAACACCGCCGCGGTGAAGTGCGCGTTGTCCAGGAAGAAGTCCCGGTCGCCCAGGAACAGCACCAGCGCGACCGCCACCGCCGCTGCGGCGACGAGGAACCCGGTGCGCTCCGGCGCGGTGAAGCCGCGCGCGCGGCCCAGGAAGCCGAGGACGACCAGCCCGACGATGCCGAGCGCCAGCAGCGTGGTGACGTTGTTGGTGGCCAGCGCCTCGCGGTCCGCGGCGTGCTCGAGGATCGTGGCGCAGTGGTCCGCGCCCGACGTCGGCACGAACGCCACGACCGGCGCGAACATGCCCGCGAGGTTGAGGAGGATGTCCTCGGCGTCGGTGTTGCCCTTCAGGCACACCATGCAGGCCCCGATGCTGACGAGCGCGGCGACGAAGAAGGCCTGGACCGCCGTGTAGTAGTAGGCGCTGATCGAGGTCTGGACGCAGTCGAAGCCCCGCCGCCCCAGCTCGTACAGGATCGAGATCGCCAGCCCGGCGACGAGCACGACCATCGCCACGCGCAGGTACCGCCACGTCTTCACCGCGGGGGCGTCGTCGGTGAGCGTCGACACGCTCGGCAGACGGTCGCGCAGCATCGTCTCGTCTCCTCTGGTCGGTCTAGCGCCGCACCCGCTTGACGCGCTTCACCTGCGTGCCGTCCTTTCGCGCTATCCGGGCCACCACCTTCGTCCGGCCGCGACGCAGCCGGACCGTCGTCTTGAACGGCCGCCGGCGGTCGGTCCCGACGCGCTTGCCACGGGCGTAGAACCGCACCCGCCGCACCTGGCGCACGCCCTTCCCCACGACCCGCAGCCGCAGCCGGCCGCGCTTGGCGCGCCGCACCCTCAGCCGCAGCGACCCGTGGCGGCGCTTCGCCACGGCGGCGCCGGGCGGCGGGCTGGCGTCGCGGAGCGCGATCAGGCCGCCGAGCACGCCGACGTAGGCGGTGCCGTCCGGGCCGAGCGTCACCGGCGCGTAGTTGTTGTTGTGGCCGAGCCCCTCCCCTCCGAGCCGCTTCCACAGCGTCTTGCCGGTGCGGAAGTCGAGCGCGGTCAGGTACCAGGCGTCGGCGCCGTCGGGCCGCGGGTCCTTGGTGTACGTGTAGACGATCCCGTTGGCGGCCGAGAGCTTGGGGACGACCGTCGGCGCGCGCTCCTGCGAGCGCCACACGGAGCGGCAGCCGGTGCCGTCGGCGTCGAGGTCGACGCGCTCGAGCCCCGGCGCCGTGGTGCCGCCGCTCTGCGTCGAGGCCGGCCCCGTGTAGCCGTAGTTGTTCTCCACCACCAGCGAGCGGCCGGCGCCGATCAGCGAGTTGTCGGTGGCGCTCGCGCCCTTCTCGAACACGGGCTGCGCGCACACCGGCTCCCCGCCGGCGCGGCGGTACACCACGACGTTCATCGGATCCGCGTTGTCGGTGATGGCGACCCAGGGGCCGAGGAGCGTGGGCGTGGTGCCCGAGCCGGCGCCGACCTGCCCGGGCTTGGCGATCCCCGAGTTCGCGTACTCGACCCGCCACGTCACCGTCGGGCCGGCCCCGAGCTTGTAGAGGGCCTTGTCGGTCACCACGTAGATGCCCTGCTCGTCGACGGCGAACGAGTTCGCGATCCGCTCGCCGAGCGGGCGCGCGGACACCGCACCGGTCCCGCGGTCGACGCTCCCGACGACGCCGCCCGAGGACACGAACCACAGCCGCCCACCCCAGTCGGGCAGCGCGGAGACGATCTTGTCGGTGGGCGCGAGCACGCCGGACAGGTCGTAGTCGCGCTCGAGCTCGAAGCCCGTGCCGCCCTGGCGCACCACGTACACGTGGCGCGTGGTGGTCGGGATCACCGCCCGGTCGCGCTCGTCGAGGTAGAAGTAGCCGCCGCCCGCGAAGTCGTTGAACACGTTGCCGCCACCCGGGATCCGCGGCGGCAGCGGGAACGTCGCCAGCGTGGCGAGGGTCGCGGCGTCGAGCATGAACAGCTTCGGCCCCTCGAGGCCGACGCACACGGTCACGATCCGCCCGCGCGAGTCGAACGTCACCGACGCGCAGTCGCCCTCCAGGAACGTCTCCGTGCGCGTCATCCCCTTACCTAAAGGGCCAGGCCCTTTATGTACGTCGGTCTGGTAGGCGTCGACGTGGAGGTTCGAGCGCGAGTTGGGCGCCATGAACGGGTGGCGCGGCGGGTCGGCGGCCTCCACGGGCCGCTGCGGGGCCGGCGCGCCGATGAACGGCTCCAGCCCGGCCGCCTGCGGCCCCTCGGGGATCGGCGCCTGCGCCGCCGCGGGCGCAGCGGCGAGGGCGAGCGTCAAGACGACGGCGGCGAGCAGTCGCACGCCGCGATCGTACGCCGGGGTTCAGGTGCGACGCGCCGCTACGCCGACTTGGCGGTCTGCTCGTCGCCCTCGTCGGGCGCCTCGGTGACCAGCGTCGGCTTGACGCCGCGCTCGATCGTCTCCTTGGTCACGACGCACTTCTTGACGTCGCGGCGGGAGGGCAGCTCGAACTGGACCTCGAGCAGGACCTCCTCGATGATCGAGCGCAGGCCGCGGGCGCCGGTCTCGCGCTCCAGGGCGCGGTCGGCGACGGCCTTCAGCGCGTCGTCGGAGAAGATCAGCTCGATCCCGTCGAAGCCGAAGAAGCGCTGGAACTGCTTGATGATCGCGTTGCGCGGCTCGGTGAGGATCGTGATCAGGTCCTCGCGCGAGAGCTGGTGGACCGCGCTCGTCACCGGCAGGCGGCCGATGAACTCCGGGATCAGCCCGTACTGCATCAGGTCCTCGGGCAGGCAGACCTCGAACAGCTCGCCCGTGTCCTTCTCGGACTTGGTCGTGATCGCCGCGCCGAAGCCGACGCCCTTGTGGCCGATCCGGCGCTCGATGACCTGGTCGAGGTTCGCGAACGCGCCGCCGCAGATGAACAGCACGTTCGTCGTGTCGATCGAGAGGAACTCCTGGTGCGGGTGCTTGCGGCCACCCTGGGGCGGGACGGAGGCCGTCGTGCCCTCGAGGATCTTCAGCAGCGCCTGCTGGACGCCCTCACCGGAGACGTCGCGCGTGATCGACGGGTTGTCGGCCTTCCGCGCGATCTTGTCGACCTCGTCGATGTAGATGATCCCCGTCTCGGCCTTCTTGACGTCGTAGTCCGCGGCCTGGATCAGCTTCAGGAGGATGTTCTCGACGTCCTCGCCGACGTAGCCGGCCTCGGTCAGCGCCGTGGCGTCGGCGATCGCGAACGGCACGTTGAGGATCCGCGCGAGCGTCTGCGCGAGCAGCGTCTTGCCGCAGCCGGTCGGGCCGAGGAGCAGGATGTTGGACTTCTGGAGCTCGATGTCCGAGTCGTCCGCCTGCATCATCTGCACGCGCTTGTAGTGGTTGTAGACCGCGACGGACAGCGTCCGCTTGGCCTGCTCCTGCCCCACCACGTACTCGTTGAGGACGCTCCAGATCTCCTTCGGCTTCGGCAGGTTGTCGATGTCGAAGGTCGGAGGGGCGGTCAGCTCCTCGTCGATGATCTCGTTGCAGAGATCGATGCACTCGTCGCAGATGTAGACGCCGGGACCGGCGATCAGCTTCTTGACCTGTCGCTGGGACTTGCCGCAGAAGGAGCAGAGGAGTTGCTCGTTGGAGTCAGTCGGGCGTGCCACGGTCCGTCTCCCTCAGTGCTCGTGGATCACCCGGTCGATGATCCCGTACTCCTTGGCCTCATCAGAGCTCATGAAGTAGTCGCGCTCGGTGTCGGCACGGACCTTCTCGACGTCCTTGCCCGCGTGGCCGGCGATGATCTCGTCCAGCCGGCGGCGCAGCTCGATGACCTCGCGCGCATGGATCTCGATGTCGGTCGCCTGGCCCTGGAAGCCGGAGGAGACCTGGTGGATGAGGATCTTGGCGTTGGGCAGCGCCATGCGCTTGCCCGGCGCGCCGCCGGCCAGCAGCAGCGCCCCCATCGACATCGCGATGCCGACGCAGATCGTCGACACGTCCGGCTTGATGAACTGCATCGTGTCGTAGATCGCCAGGCCCGCGTACACCGACCCGCCGGGCGAGTTGATGTACAGCGAGATGTCCTTGTCGGGGTCCTCTGACTCCAGGTGCAGGAGCTGGGCGACGATCAGGTTCGCGATCTGGTCGTCCACCGGCGTGCCGAGGAAAACGATCCGCTCGTTGAGCAGACGGGAGTAGATGTCGAACGCGCGCTCCCCACGGGAGGTCTGTTCGACGACCATCGGTACGAGTGGGCTCACAGTCCTCGCTTCGTTTCGCTTCTCGCGCTCGAATCCTTCAAGGGCTGGCCGGACTGTAGCAATGGCCCTCCCTCGCCAGAACCGGTACGTCTGTCTAGGAGGATTCCGCCGTTTCGCCCGCCGGAACGGGCTTGGCGGAGTCGGCCACGAGCTCGACCGCCTTGCGCTGTGCGAGGTCCTCCTTGAGCGAGTCGATCCGCCCTGAGGACTTCAGCCGCTCGAGCAGCTTCTTCGCCGATCCCGGGCCCTCTGCCGCCTCGCCGACGGCCTCCAGGAGGTCGTCCTCTGAGGGCTCGATGCCCTCGGCCTCGATGATCGCGGCGAGCACCGACTCGCGGCGCAGCGCCTGCTCGGCGTCCTCCTTGCCGGCCTCGACGATCTCGTCCTCGCTGCGGCCGGAGATCTGGAGGTAGGCCTCCTTGGAGATCCCCTGGTGCGAGAGCGAGTGCAGCATCTGGTCCCACAGCTCGCGGGCGCGCGCCTCGATCAGCGAGTCGGGCACCTCGACGGTGGCGCCCTCGACGGCGGCGTCCAGCGCGGCCTCGCGGAACTCGGCGTCGATCCGGGTGCCCTCCTGCTCGGTGATGCGCGTGCGGATGTCCTCGCGCAGCTCGTCGAGCGTGTCGAAGCCGGCCTCGGCGGCGAGGTCGTCGTCGAGCGGGGGAAGGTCCTTGGCCTTGATCTCCTTGACGGTGACGGCGAACTCCGCCGACTTGCCGGCCAGGTCCTCGGCGCCGTAATCGTCGGGGAAGTCGACCTTGACGGTGCGGTCCTCGCCCGCGGAGGCGCCCTCGAGCTGCTCCTCGAAGCCGGGGATGAGCCGGCCGGAGCCGAGCTCGATCATCTGGTCGCGACCCTCGCCGCCGCCGAACGGCGTGCCGTCGATCGAGCCGACGAAGTCCATCACCACGAAGTCGCCCTTCTGCGCGGCGCGCTCGACGGTCTCGACCTTGGCGGAGCGCTCGCGGACCTCGTCCAGCTCGCCGGAGATCGCCTCGTCGGAGACGTCGGCCTCGCGGCGCGGGACCTCGAGGCCCTTGTACTCGCCGAGCTCGGCCTTCGGGCGGACGCCGATCTCGATCGAGAAGCGCAGCGGCTGCCCCTCGCCGGGCAGGTCCTCGAGGCTGAGGTCGGGCTCGCCGACGGGATGGATCTCGGCGGCGTCGATCGCGGCGGCGTACCAGCCGCCGATCGACTCGCGGACCGCCTCGTCGAGCACGGCCTCGCGGCCGACGCGCTGGATCACGACGGGCGGCGGCGCCTTGCCGGCGCGGAACCCGGGGACGCGGATGTTGCGCGCAAGGCCGCGCGCGGCCTGCGCCACGCGCTTGTCGACCTCGGCGGGCGGCACCTCCGCCTCCACGCGCACGCGCGATTCGGGCAGCTCGGTGACGGTGGCGTTGACGGAAGAGGCGGCCATCGGGCTCTCACTGTATAAGCAGGCGCTCGTGCGCTCGCGACTCGCCGCCCGCTTCTACACCGGCCCCGTCGGCCATCTCGTCGCCGGGATCGCCGACTGGGGCGAGCTGCTGGCCCGCTGGAAGTGGCAGAAGCTGCGCGAGCGCGTCAGCGCGCGAGCTCGCGCTCGGCGCTGAGCCGGCTGTCCAGCTCGAAGCAGAAGGCCTCGACGACGGCCGGGTCGAACTGCGTCCCGGCGCCGCGCCGGAGCTCCTCGAGCGCGGCCTCGGGGGACATGCCGCGGCGGTAGGCGCGGTCGCTCGTCATGGCGTCGTAGGCGTCGCACACGGCGATCACGCGCGCGGGGAGCGGGATGTCCTCGCCCGCGAGGCGGTCCGGGTAGCCGTCGCCGTCGAAGCGCTCGTGGCTGGAGCGCACGATCCGGGCGACCGGCACCAGCGCGGGGGCGGCGCTGAGGATCGCCTCGCCGATCGTGGTGTGGCGGCGCATGAACGCCCACTCCTCCTCGTCGAGCGGCCCGGGCTTGTTGAGGATCGTGTCGGGCACCGCGACCTTGCCGACGTCGTGCAGCTCGGCGGCGCGGCCCAGCTCGTCGAGCGCCTCCGGGCCGAAGCCCAGCTGCTCGCCGACCGCGCGGGCGAGCGCGCCGACCGAGGTGATGTGCTCGTGCAGCCCCGGCTCGCGCTCGTGGAGGATCCGCATCAGCACGTCGTGCGCATCGTTGGTGCGGCCGGCCGAGCGCTCGAGCTTGTGGCCGTACATGCGCTGGTCGGCGACCTGCAGCGCCTCGGCGACGGTCGCGACGTCGCGGCCGGGACGCACGGTGCCGTGGGAGGCGGCGATCGAGAAGCCGTCCCCGCTCTCGCGCAACGCCATGGCCGCGGCCTCGACGAACGCCTCCGGCGCCGTCCCGGAGAGCAGCACGCAGAACTCGTCGCCGCCCATCCGGTAGGCCGTGCCGGCGTCGCCGACGGCGTGGCGCAGCCGCGAGCCGAGACGGCGGAGCAGCGCGTCGCCCGCCGGGTGGCCGAAGGTGTCGTTGTAGCGCTTGAAGCCGTCAAGGTCGAAGAGGCCGAGGAGCACGGGCTCGCCGCCGTCGAGCGCGCCGTCGAGGTCCTCCATCAGCCGCCGCCGGTTCCCGAGCCCGGTGAGCGCGTCGGTGACCGCGTCGTGGCGGCTGGCCTGCAGCATCCGCGCGTTGGCCCGGAAGGTCATGCCCATCCGCACCACCGCGAGGAGCAGCGTCGCGGCGGCCAGCCCGATCGCGAGGTGGCTGAGCCGGTGGACGTGGTCGAAGGTGAGCAGGCCCAGCGCCAGCACGGCGCAGCCGACGGGCACGAGGACGACGCGCAGGCCGCCGAGGCGCAGCGCGCCGCGCTGGCGCGGCTGCCACGCCGCCCATCCCATCAGCAGCGCGGCCGCCGGCCACAGCATGTCGATGGCGCCGCCCTCGACGTAGGTGCCGTGGGCGAACGAGGCGAGGTAGAGGGTGTCGCCGGCGCCCGACGCGAGCATGCCCGCGCCCAGCAGCAGCCACTGGCGGTCGGGGCGCCACGCGGTGGCGGCGAAGGCCCAGGTGACGAGCACCAGGAAGAGCAGGTCGCCGACGGGATAGGCGAGGTTGGTGGCGACGGCGGGGGCGCTGCCCTCGACGGCGCCCGCGAGCACCGGCTCGAGCACGAGGGCCACGACGACCGCGCTCGCCCCGAGGGCGGCGATCGCGCCGTCCAGCCACAGCCCGGCGGGCAGCGAGCGGCGGCGGGAGCGCAGCAGGAGCATCAGGCCCGCGTAGCTGCACGGGTACACGGCCAGCCACCCCACGTCGCACAGCGACGGGTACGGCGGCGAAGCGTTGTCGGCGAGGAACAGCTTCCAGCCGATGTCGGCGGCGGCCCAGCCGGCGAGCCCGGTGCCGATCAGCGTCCACGCGAGCCGGTCCTCGGGGAGCGCCCACACCCGCGCGAAGCAGACCAGCGCGCCGCATACGAGCAGGGCGTAGTAGAGGACGTCGGTCAGGCCCGTTCCGCCGTGGCCGGTGGCGACACCGATCGCGTACGCGGCGAAGGCGGCGATGAGCAGGACGAAGGCCGCACGGCGTGCCGGTCGTCCCGCGAGCGGATGCGCGCCAGGGGGCATGCCCTTGATGATCGGTTGCCGAGGGCTCTCGCTTGAGCCACTTCAAGGTCTTCAGCAGTGGTCGATAACGGAGGGCAACCCCCTTTGCCGTACCAGATGTACGCCGCTTCCAGGAGGAGCGACCACCGATGAAGACCTTCTTGAACCTCCGACTTGCCGTACGCCTCGGCATCGCGTTCGGCTCGCTCGTGATCGCGCTCGTGATCATCGCGGCCGTCGGGATCCACGGCGTGGGCGCCGTCGACGAGGACGCCGACCGCCTCAGCACCCGCGACATCGCCGCCCTCGAGGGCCTGGTGACCGTCAGCGAGGACTTCTCCAGCTCCGCCTACAACGTCGTCAAGCACCTCTACGTCGAGGACGGCGACCTCGCCGCCCAGGACAAGACCGCGAAGGAGATCGCGGCCGCCGGCGCCGAGGCCGACGAGACGCTCGCCGAGATCGAGCCGAAGCTCGACACCGCCGCCGCCAAGGCGACGTTCGCCGACTTCGGCGCGGCCATGACTCGCTTCGACGCCGAGACCGCCAAGGCGATCAAGCTCTCGCGCCAGGAGACCGTCGACGCGGTCGAGGAGCGCGACGGGTCGCGCGACCAGTACACGAAGACCCTGATGCCGGTCATCGAGCAGCTCGACAAGATGCACGACGAGCTCGAGGGCGCCGTCACCGCCCAGGGCGACAAGAGCGCCGAGGAGGCCAACGCCTCCGCCGCCTCCGTGCGCCGCACCGTGCTCATCGTCGCCGTGCTGGCCATCCTGGCCGCGCTCGGCCTGGCGTTCATCACCGTCCGCTCGATCGTGCGCCCCGTGGCCGCGCTCGGCGACCGCCTGCGCAGCCTGCACGACCACTGCCTCACCGAGCCTCGGCAGGCGCCCTCGGCGCCGTCGCCGAGGGCGACCTCACCGTCGAGGTCGACGCCGGTCACCACGCCGGTCGACGGTCAACAGCCGCGACGAGATCGGCCAGCTCTCGGAGACGTTCAACCAGATGCTCGACGAAGATGAAGGGCTCGATCGAGAGCTACTCCACGATGCGCCAGCAGCTCGGCGCGCTGATCCTCGACGTGTCGACCAACGCCGGCACGGTCAGCGCCGCCTCCCAGCAGATGGCGTCGACCTCCGACGAGGCCGGCCGCGCCGTGGGCGAGATCGCCTCCGCCGTGACCGACGTCGCGCAGGGCGCCGAGCGCCAGGTGCGGATGGTCGAGTCCACCCGCGAGGCCGTCCAGGAGGCCGCCCGCGCGGCCGCCGCCAGCTCGGCCACCGCCGAGTCGACGGCCGAGGCCGCCGAGCAGGCCCGCGACGCCGCCCGCGACGGCGTCTCCGCCGCCTCCCAGGCGACCGAGGCGATCCAGCAGGTGGCGGACAACTCCGCCGAGGTCGGCCGGGCGATCGAGGACCTCTCCGCGAAGTCCGAGCGCATCGGCGGCATCGTCGACACCATCACCGGCATCGCCGAGCAGACGAACCTCCTGGCGCTCAACGCCGCCATCGAGGCCGCCCGCGCCGGCGAGCAGGGCCGCGGCTTCGCCGTGGTCGCCGAGGAGGTCCGCAAGCTGGCCGAGGAGTCCCAGGAGGCCGCCGCGCAGATCTCCGGGCTGATCGGCGAGATCCAGACCGAGACCGGCCGCGTGGTCGCGGTGGTCGGCGAGGGCGCCAAGCGCACCGCCGACGGCGTCGCGACGGTCGAGCAGACCCGCGAGGCGTTCGAGGTCATCGGCGTCGCCGTCGAGTCGATGACCGAGCGGGTCGCCGAGATCGCCACGGCGGTCGCGCAGATCTCCTCCGAGTCCAACCGCGCCGAGGACGGGATCTCCGAGGTCGCCGCGGTGGCCGAGCAGTCCTCGGCCTCCGCCGAGCAGGTGTCCGCGTCCACGCAGGAGACCAGCGCCTCCACCCAGGAGATCGCCGCCTCCGCGCAGTCGCTGGCCGTGACCGCCGAGCAGCTCAACTCGCTCGTCGGCCGCTTCAAGGTCAGCGCGTAGTACTCAGACGCTTCATCCGGCGGGCCTAGACTCGGGCCCGCCGGATGCGTCGTCTCCTCGCCCTGCCCGCAGTCCTCGTCGCCGTGCTCTTCGGCGCGGCGCCCGCCTTCGGGCACGCGGCGTACGTCGGCTCGACGCCGAGCGCGGGCCAGCGCGTCGAGAGCTCGCCGGGGCGCGTCGTGCTCGAGTTCACCGAGCCGCTCAACGGCAGCCTGGCCGGCGCGACGCTGAAGCCGTCGGGCGGCGGGCCGGCCGTGCGCGCCTCCGTGCGGGTCGAGGGCCGCAAGCGGCTCGTGATCACGCCCGCGAGCGACCTCGGGACCGGCTCCTACCGGGTCGACTGGCACACCGTCTCCACCGAGGACGGCCACGCGCTCGAGGGTGCGTTCGCGTTCGGCGTGCGCGCCGCGGCCGGCGTGGCGCCCGCGGTCGGGACCGGACCGCTCAAGGACGGCGGCGCACGGATCGCGGCCCGCATCGCGCTCTACACGACCGTGCTGGTCCTGGCCGCGCTGCTGCTGCTGCCGTGGCTCGTCAAGCGCCCGCGCGGGTGGCCGGTGCCCGACCTGCGGCTGCCCGAGCGCCCGACCCCGGCTCCGCGCGCCACCGCGGCGGAGGCGGCGTCGCGACCCTGGCGGCGCAGGCCGAGGCGCCGCCGGCGCCCGCCTACTCGGAGACCGTGCGCGCGCGTGCCGTCCGCCTGCGGGGCGACTTCGCGTGGGCGGCGGTCGCCTCGGCGGTGTTCGCGATCGTCGCCGACGCCGCCGAGGCGGCGGGCGGGCTCGACCCCGCGCGCCTGGGCGACTACCTGACGGGCGGCATCGCCGGCGCCGGGCGGGTCGTGCTCGTCCTGTCGCTGGTCGCCACGGCGCTCCTGCGCGAGCGCCGCCCCCGGGTCGCGGCGGCGGCCTCCGTGCTGGCGCTCGGCGCGATCGCCGCGTCCGGCCACGCCGCCTCCGCCGAGCCGCGCGTGCCGAGCATCCTCAACGACTGGCTGCACCTCGTCTCCGCCGCGGTGTGGCTCGGCGGCGCGGCGGTGCTGGTGCTGCTGTGGTGGCCGGTGGTGCGCTTCACGCGGGCGCCCGTGCGGGATGCCGTCGCGCGCGAGGTGGTGGCGCCGTTCGGCCGGGTGGCGGCGGGCGCGTTCGCGCTGGTCGTCGCCACCGGCCTCGTATCGCTGATCACGCAGCTGGGCCGGGTCGCCGCGTTGTGGGACACGGCGTACGGGCGCGTGCTGGCCGTGAAGATCGTCGCGGTGGGGGCGATCGCGCTCGTGGCCGCGCTCCACGTCCGCGCGCGCCGCTCCGCGGACGCGCCCGCGCAGGCCGCCGAGCCGGAGCGCCACTGGCGGCTGTGGCGCGCCGAGCCGTGGCTGGGCCTCGTGGTGATCGCCGCCGTCGCCGCGCTGGTCGCGTTCCCGCTCCCGCCCCGCCAGCTCGACGCCGCCGGCCGCGCCCAGGCCGCGGTCTGCGACCCGTGCCCCCTCCCCCGCCCCGCCGCCGACGAGCTGCCGGTCGCCGACGCCGCGGGCTCGCAGGTGGTCGCGGCGTGGGTCCGCCGCACGCCGGAGGCCGTCACGGGGACGGTGCGCGTGCTCGACTCGCGCGGGCGCCCCTCGCGTGTGCCCGTCGAGCTCACGGGCGACACGGGCGGCTGCGGGACGGGCTGCCGCCGCTTCTCGCTCCCGGCCGCCGCGGCGGACGTGGACGTCGCGGTGCGGGAGAAGGGCCGCCGCTACGCGACGAGCCTCCCCGCCACGTGGCGCGAGGACGGCAGCGCCCGCGCGCGACGGATCCTCGAGCGCGCCCAGGCGACGATGCGCTCGCTGCCCGGCGTCCGCGAGCTGGAGACGCTCACCAGCGGGCCCGGCAGCGGCGCCACGACCGAGTACCGCCTCGCCGCGCCCGACCGGCTGAGCTGGCGCACCGGCCGCGGCGTCGAGAGCGTCGTGATCGGCAAGCGCCAGTGGATCCGCGCGCGGGGCGGCCCCTGGCGCGCCGGGCGAGTACGGCTCCGGGCTCGCGTTCAGGACCCGCTCGTGGTTCGCGTGGGGCCGCTACGCGCGGACGGTCCGGCTCCTGAGCGAGCGCGGCCGCACCGCCGAGCTGGCGCTGATGGACGAGGGGACGCCCGTATGGTTCCGCCTCACCGTGGACACGAGGACCCACCGCGTGCTCGCGGAGCGCATGACCGCCCGGGCGCGCTTCGGCCGCACCCGCTTCGTCGACTTCGGCCGCCGCTTCGACATCGAGGCGCCGCGATGACCGCCACCCGCCGCGCCGTCCGCTGGCTCGGGCTGCTCGCCGCCGCCGCCTTCGTCGCGCTGCTCGTCTACGGGATCACCAGCAAGGCGCCGAACAGCACGATCGACGACTCGCTCTCGCGCGGGAAGGCGATCGCGCCGCCCGCCTTCGACCTGGCGAAGCTCGCCGACGGCCAGGACGCCCCCGCCGCCTGGGAGCGCGCCGCCGGCGACGGCCGCGTACGCCTGCGCGAGCTGCGCGGCACCCCGCTCGTGGTCAACTTCTGGGCCTCCTGGTGCGACCCGTGCCGCGCCGAGGCGAAGGTGCTCGAGAAGGGCTACAAGGCGTCCGACGGCATCCTGTTCGTGGGCGTCGACACCGAGGACGCCTCCGAGGACGCGCGCGACTTCATCGACCAGTTCGGGCTCACCTTCCCGCACGTCCGCGACAACGGCCGCGAGACGCGCCGCGACTGGGGCGTGACCGGGCTCCCGGAGACGTTCTTCATCGCCGCCGACGGCCGCGTCGTCGGCCACGTGATCGGCACCGTCGACGAGGCGCAGCTGCGCGACGGCATCGCCGCCGCCAAGGCGGGCAAGCCGCAGAGCGCCGCCGACGGCGGCGAGCAGGGCGCTAAGGACTGATCGGGCAGCACGTCGTCGACCCCGGCCATCCGGAACACGCGCTGGATCTCCGGACGCGAGTTGACGATCGCCATCGGGCACGCCGCGTCCTGGCTGCGCTGGTAGGTCGCGAGCAGCAGCCCCAGGCCCGACGAGTCGACGAAGGACACGTCCGCGAGGTCGAGCACCAGCTCGGACACCTCGCCCTCGAGCAGCCGGTCGAGCGCCGGCTCCAGCCGGAAGGTGGCGGTCATGTCGAGGTCGCCCGAGAGCGCCAGCTCGGCCACCCCGCCGCGCCGCGATTCCTCGAAGGCGAACTCGGTCATGGCTCTCATCTTCCCAGTCGGCTCGATCCGAAATCCCGACCGGTTTTGTGGAGTATGGTTGCGCCATGGCCCGCTTCACGCCCGATCCGACGTTCTACACGTCCCCCGGAGAGGCCGCCCAGGCCGCCCCCGAGACCCACGCTTACGTGGTCACGCTCAACACCGGCACGAACGGGGACCGCGCCCCGGACGCGCTGACCGTGCTCGACTTCGAGCAGGGCTCGTCCACCTACGGGAAGGTCGTCGGGCGGCTCGACATGCCGACCCCCGGCGACGAGCTGCACCACTTCGGCTGGAACGCCTGCTCCTCGGCCCTGTGCCCGTGGGCGCCGCACCCGCACGTCGAGCGGCGCTACCTGCTCGTGCCCGGCCTGCGCTCCTCGAAGATCCACGTCGTCGACGTCAAGGACGACCCCGCCTCGCCCAAGATCGTCAAGGTCATCGAGGCCGAGGAGATCGCCCGCAAGGCCGGCTACAGCCGCCCGCACACGATCCACTGCGGCCCCGACGGGATCTACGTGTCGGCGCTCGGCAACCCCGAGGGCGGCGGGCCGGGCGGCATCTTCCTGCTCGACCACGACGACTTCAGCGTCAAGGGCGCCTGGGAGGCCGACCGCGGCCCGCAGGAGCTGGCCTACGACTTCTGGTGGCACCTCGGCTTCGACACGCTGCTGACCAGCGAGTGGGGCACGCCGAACATGGTCGAGGACGGGCTCCAGGGCGAGCTGCTGCTCGGCAACAAGTACGGCCACAAGCTGCACGTGTGGGACCTCAAGAAGCGCACCCACCAGCAGGAGATCGACCTCGGCGCCGAGCACCAGATGGTGCTCGAGCTGCGCCCGGCCCACGACGTGCGCAAGGCGTACGGCTTCGTCGGCGTCGTCACCTCCACCGCCGACCTGAGCGCTTCCGTGTGGCTGTGGGAGCGAGCCGACAACGGCACGGTGAGCGTGACCAAGGTGATCTCGATCCCGGCCGAGCCGGCCGAGGCCGACCAGCTGCCGCCGCTCCTGCAGCCGTTCGGCGCGGTGCCGCCGCTGGTCACCGACATCTCGCTGTCGGTCGACGACCGCGACCTGTACGTGTCCTGCTGGGGCACCGGCGAGCTCAAGCGCTTCGACGTGTCGGACCCGCGCAACCCGCGCGAGACCGCGTCCGTGCGCCTCGGCGGGATCGTCGGCCGCGCCGCGCACCCGGCTTCGGGCCCGCTCAACGGCGGCCCGCAGATGGTCGAGACCTCGCGCGACGGGCGCCGCATCTACCTGACCAACTCGCTCTACGCCGCCTGGGACGCGCAGTTCTACCCCGAGGGCATCGACGGCTGGCTGGTCAAGCTCGACGCCGGCACCGACGGCTCGCTCACCCTCGACCCGGACGTCTTCGTCCCCTACTCCGGGGAGCGCCCGCACCAGGTGCGCCTCGGCGGCGGCGACGCGTCCTCGGACTCGTACTGCTTCCCCGACTGAGATGGACTCGGTCTGGCCCTGGGTGATCCTGGCGCTGCTGGGCGCCTACCACGGGCTCAACCCCGCGATGGGGTGGCTGTTCGCGGTGGCGCTCGGCATGCAGGAGCGCCGCCGCTCGGCCGTAACCGGAGCGCTGATCCCGATCGCGCTCGGCCACGAGCTCTCGATCGTGCTGGTGGCGGCGGTGGTGCTCGGGCTCGGGCTGCTGGCCGACTCGAGCGCGCTGCACCTGGGCGCGGGCATCGCGCTGATCGCGTTCGGCATCTTCCGCTTCGCCAAGCCCCGCGCCCACCCGCGCTGGACGACGATGCGCGTCAACCGCCGGGAGCTGACGTGGTGGTCGTTCCTGATGTCCAGCGCGCACGGCGCCGGGCTGATGGTCGCGCCGATCCTGATCGGCGCGGGCGCCGAGGAGGCGACCGCGTCGGGCGACCACGCGCTCGAGGCGGTCCGCTCGGGGGCGATGTCGATCCCGGAGAGCGGGCTGGCGATCATGCTCCACGTCGCGGCGATGATCGCCGTCATGGGCGTGGTCGCGGTCGTCGTCTACGAGCGCGTCGGCGTGGCGATCCTGCGCAAGGCGTGGCTCAACCTGGACCACCTGTGGGCGGGCGCGTTCGTGCTCGCCGGGGTGCTGACGCTCGTCACGTGAGCCGCGCCTCCTCGAGGTCGAGGTCGCGCTGGATCAGCCGCTGGACGTCGGGGCGCAGCTTGCCGTCGTTGCGCAGGCCGAGCAGCGACGCGCGCTCCACGCCGATCAGCTCGCGCCGCAGGTCGCTGTAGCGGCGGCGCGTGTCGCGCGCGCCGTCGCGGGTCGCCTCCTCGCCGCTCAGGACGGCCTGGCAGGCGCGGAAGCGCGCGCGGTAGAGCTCGCGCATGCGGCGCAGCTGCTCCTCGGAGGCCGCGCCCTCGTCCTCGAGCTCGTCGAGCCGGTCGAGCGCCGACTGGGCGGTCTCCAGGCGGGCGATCGCCTCCTCCGGCGACCACGGCCGCTCCCCCTGGAGCCTCAGCGCGCGCAGCACCGCGGGCAGCGTCAGCCCCTGGCCGACCAGCGTCACGAGGATCACCACGACGGTGATGAAGAGGATCGCCGGCTGCCCGGAGACCGAGGCCGGGACGGCGAGCGCGGCCGCCAGCGAGATCGCCCCGCGCATGCCGCTCCACACGATCGTCACGCGCTCGCGCCAGTCGTCGCCGATCCCCACCCACGGCAGGAACACGCAGACGGCCCGCACCGCGATCACGACGGCGGTGACGACGAGGCCCGCGCCCAGCAGCGTGCCGAAGGAGTCGGCGTCGAGCGCGTCGTCGGCGACCGCCGGGAACTGCATGCCCAGCAGCACGAACAGCAGCGCGTTGAGCCCGAAGACGAGCACCTCCCAGAACGAGATCGCGCTCAGCCGGGTGTCGGCGTTGAAGGCCTCGTGGGAGAACCAGCCGAGGTACAGGCCGCCGACGACGGCGCCCAGCACGCCCGACACATGGATCTCCTCGGCGAGGATGTAGGCGGCGTACGGGAACAGCAGCGTGAGCAGGATCGACAGCGGCCGGTCGTCGAGCTTGCGGACGACCTGCACGAGCAGCCACCCCATGGCGAGGCCGATCGCGATGCCGCCGGCTGCCGAGACGACGAAGTCGGCCACCGCGTGCGACGCGCTGAACGTGCCCGCCATCGCGGCGCCCAGCGCCACCCGGAACGCCACCAGCGCGCTGGCGTCGTTGAGCATCGCCTCGCCCTCGACCAGGAGGCCGACGCGCTCCGGGACGTGCATGCGGCTGAACGTCGCGGTGGCGGCGATCGGGTCCGTGGGCGCGACCACCGCGCCGAGCACGAACGCCGCCGGCCAGCTCAGCCCGTCGATCAGCGCGTGCGCGACCACGGCGACGGCGCCCATCGTGCCCAGCACCAGGGCGAGCACCAGCACCGACAGCGGCCGCCACTCGGCCTTCAACTCGCGTGGCGACGCGTAGAAGCCCGCCGAGGCCAGCAGCGGCGGCAGGAACACCACCAGCACCGTCTCGGACTCGATCTCGATCGTCGGCAGGCTCGGGATCGCCCCGACCGCGAGCCCGATCAGCACCAGCGCGATCGGATACGGCACGCGCAGGTACGCGGCGCCACGAGCCAGTGCGGCGGCCACGAGCAGGAGGATGAACAGGAACTCGAGGTCGCCCACTTTCCCGTCGAGTCTACGATCGGCGGATGCCGCTGGACCCTCCGATCGGCCCTGACGACCACGTGCAGGGCAACCCCGACGCCCCGTACGAGCTCGTGATGTACGGCGACTTCGAGTGCCCCTACTGCGCCGCCTCGCAGTCGATCCTGGCCCGCGTGCGCGACCGGCTGGGCGACGAGCTGCGCTTCGTCTTCCGCCACCTGCCGCTCACCGGGGTGCATCCGCACGCCCAGCACGCCGCCGAGGCGTCCGAGGCCGCGGCCGCCCAGGGCGCGTTCTGGGAGTACCACGACGCGCTCTACGCCGCCCGCGGCGCGCTCACCGACCGCGACCTCGCCGCGCACGCCCGCGGCGTCGGGCTCGACGGCGACCGCCTGGCCGCGGAGCTGGCCTCACACGAGCACGCCCCGCGCGTGGCCCGCGACGCCGACGCAGCTGCCCGCGACGGCGTCAGCGCGACCCCGGCCTTCTACGTCAACGGCGAGCGGTTCACCGACGTCTACGACGCCCGCACGCTCACGGAGGCGCTCAGGAGCGGATGAGCGCGTCGACCTGCACGCCGCCCAGGAACACGACGGCGGCGGCGTACAGGTAGGCGATCAGGACCACCACGCTCGCGAGCCCGCCGAAGATCGAGTTGTAGTCGGCCACGTAGCGCAGGTACAGGGCGAAGCCGGCCGACATCACGAGCCAGCCGGCCATGATCATCAGCGTGCCGCGCGTGACCCACCCCAGCGGCTGCGTGTGCTCCGGCCCGAAGTGCAGCAGGAGCGCGACGCCGAGCAGCACGAGCGCCGCCGCGGCCGCCCAGCGCAGCACCAGCAGCAGGACCGCGAGGCCCGGCGCGACGTCGCCGTAGAGCAGCGGCGTGATCAGGACCACGGCGGCCGCCCCGAGCAGGCACGCGCCGACGGCCAGCCCGAGCGCGGTCGAGACGAGCATCCGGCGGGTCCACGACCGGCGCGAGGGGCACTCGTAGACGCGGTTGACCGCGCCCATCACCGCCCGCACGGCGCCCGAGATCTCCCACAGCGCGAGCACGAAGCCGGCCGTCACCCAGAAGATCGTCCGCGCCTCGAACACGTTGGTGACGACGTCGTCCATCAGCGCGAACGCCGGTTGCGACACGGTCGGCTCGATCTGCGGCGCGAGCTCGTCGCGCCACACGCCCTCGAGGTCGAAGAAGCCGAGCAGCCCGACCGCGAACAGGATCAGCGGCACCAGCGACGACATCACCTGGAAGGAGATCGCGCTCGCGTACGTGAGCAGGTCGTTGTCCGCGTACCCGTCGATGAGCCGCCGCACCTTGGCGCGCGCACGCACTCCTCTCCGGTCGATCGTCGCCATCCCCACCCCTCTACCCGGCTAGCCTCGAAGGGATGGGCGACTCCCACCAGACGTGGACGCTGCGGGTGGTCATGGTGGCCACCGCGCTGCTGATGCTCAACGTCGCCGCCCCGCAGGTCGCGCTCGCGGAGATCGGCTCGTCGCTGGACGCGACCTTCAGCGAGCTCCAGTGGGTGCTGAGCGGCTACGCGCTCGCGCTCGCCGTGCTCCTGCTCACCGCGGGCAGCCTGGCCGACCGCTTCGGGCGCCGCAAGCTGTTCCTGGGCGGGCTGACGCTGTTCGGGCTCGCCTCTGCCCTGTGCGCGTTCGCGCCCGGCCCGAGCGCGCTGATCGGCGCACGGCTCCTGCAGGGCGTCGGCGCGGCGATCATCTTCCCCAGCTCGCTGGCGATCCTCGCCGAGGAGTTCCAAGGGGCCGAGCGGCGGAAGGCGATCGGCGTGTGGGGCGCGGTGATCGGGCTCTCCTTCGCGGCCGGCCCGCTGATCGGCGGCATCCTCGTCGACACGCTGGGCTGGCGGGCGGTGTTCGCCGCCAGCGCGCTGCTGGCCGCCCCGACGATCCTGTTCGCGACGCGCTTCGTCCGCGAGACGCGCGACCCCGACCCGCCGCCGATCGACTGGGCGGGCGTCGGCACGCTGTGCGCGGGCCTGTTCCTCGGCGTGTACGCCGTGCTGCGCGGCAACGAGCTGGGCTGGACGAGCTCCACCGTGCTCGGCTGCCTGGGCGGCGCCGCCGTGCTGCTGGGCGCGTTCCTGGTCGTCGAGCACCGCACGCCGCGCCCGATGCTCGACCTCGCGCTGTTCCGCAACCACACGTTCACCGGCGCGACGCTGGTCGTGTTCCTGCTCGGCGGCGGGACGTTCGCGGTGCTCGTGTTCATCACGCTCTTCCTGCTCGACGTGCAGGGCCGCGACCCGATCGAGGCCGGGCTCGTGCTCGCCCCGTTCGCGCTCGTCGCGTTCGTGGTCAGCGCGGTCGCAGGCCGGGTGTCAGAGCGGCTGCCGCTGCGCGTGGGCCTGGTCACGGGCATGCTCGTGATGTCCGCCGGCGTGCTGATCACGCGCGCGCTGCTCGGCCCCGACGTCGGCTGGCTCGAGCTGCAGGTCGGCCTGCTCGTGACCGGCGCGGGCGTCGGGCTCGCCAACCCGCTCGTCACCTTCGCGCACCTCGGCGTGCTCCCGCCCGCCCGCGGCGGGCTCGCCTCGGCGCTCAACAACACCGCGCGGCAGATCGGGCTGGCGGTGGGGATCGCGGTGCTGGGCGCGCTGCTGGAGGCGTCGCTCGACGGGGGCGACCGCGCGCAGGAGTACGCCGACGGCGTCGGCGCAGCTGCTGCTGATCGCGTTCGTGATGAGCGTGATCGGCGCGGCGGCGGCCTTCGTGCTCGTCCGCCAGAGCGACATGTGGACGGCCGAGGCGGCCAGGCCCGAGGCGGAGCCGGAACCCGAGCCCGCCCGCGTGTAGCGTCCCGGGCCGTGCCGCCCGGCGAGATCGTCACGACCGACTACCACACCGCCGGGGAGCCGTTCCGGATCGTGGTGGGCGGCGCGCCGCCGCTGCCGGGCGACTCGGTCGCCGACCGCCGCACGCGGGCGATGCGCGATCCGGACGTCGAGGCAGTGCGGCGGCTGCTGTGCCACGAGCCGCGCGGGCACGCCGACATGTACGGCGGCTTCCTCGTCGAGCCCGACGACGACGGCGCCGAGCTGGGCGTGCTGTTCTGGCACAAGGACGGGTTCTCGACGGCGTGCGGGCACGGCACCATCGCGCTGGCGGTGTGGGCGGTGGAGTCGGGGCGGGTCGCGGCGGACCCCGACGGCGAGACGTCGATCGCGATCGACGTCCCGTCCGGGCGGGTCGGCGCGCGGGTGCGCTGCGAGGGCGGCGAGGTCCGCTCGGTCGCGTTCCGCAACGTCCCTGCCTACGTGATCGCGCGCGGGGTGCCGGTCGGCGAGTTGTCCGTGGACGTCTCCTACGGCGGCGCGATCTACGCGTCGTTGCCGGCTCGCGCGGTGGGGCTCGAGGTGGTTCCGGAGCACTACGGCGAGCTCGTCCGGGTCGGGCGCGAGATCAAGTGGGCGCTCGACGCCACCGCGGTGGCGCGCCATCCGACCGACGACCGGCTCTCTGGCGTCTACGGGACGATCCTCTACGACGAGCTGCCCGATGGCCCGGCCGGCCCGCATCAGCGCAACGTGGCGATCTTCGCCGACGGCGAGGCCGACCGCTCGCCCTGCGGCTCGGGCACCTCGGCGCGCGTGGCGCTGCTGGCCGCCGACGGGCGGATGCCGCCGGGCGCGGTGCTCACCCACGACTCGATCGTCGGCACCACGTTCACCGCGCGGATCGTCTCGGCGGACGCCGACGGCGTCGATCACCGACGTCGAGGGCATGGCGTACCGCATGGGCGAGCACCGCTTCGTGCTCGACCCGCGCGACCCGATCGGCACGGGGTTCGTGCTGCGATGACCTCGCTCCCGTTCCTCGACCCGCGCGTGCTGTCGCCCGAGCAGGCCGTCGACGCGCTGGAGGCCGCGCTGCGCGACGGGCTCGACGTCGAGGCCGACCCGCCCCGCTCCGCCGCCGGCCCGCTCCTGCTCATGCCCTCCACCGCCGGCGGCCTCGGCGTCAAGCTCGTCACCGTCGGCGACACCGAGCCGCGGGTCCAGGGCGTCTACGTGCTCTTCGACGACGAGACGCTCGCGCCGGTGGCCCTGCTCGACGGGATCGGGATGACCGACGTCCGCACCGCCGCCGTCTCCGCGCTCGCCGTGCGGCACCTGGCGGAGCGGCGCGAGCGGCTGGTCGTGTTCGGCACCGGCCCGCAGGCCCGCGCCCACGTGGCCGCGCTCGGCGCCGCCGACGTCCGCGTCGTCGGGCGCGACCCACGCCGCACCGCCGCCTTCGCGGACTCGGTGGGCGGCGTTCCCGCGGGCCCCGACGCGGTCGAGGACGCCGACCTCGTCGTCTGCGCCACCACCGCCCGCGAGCCGCTCTTCGACGGCGACGCCGTCCCCGACCACGCCACCGTCGTCGCGATCGGCTCCCACGAGCCCGACGCCCGCGAGGTCGACGAGCGCCTCGTCGCCCGCGCCAGCGTCTACGTCGAGTCCCGCCCCAGCGCGCTCCGCGAGGCCGGCGACATCATCCTCGCCGGGCTCCCCGAGTCCGAGCTCCACGACCTCGGCGAGCTCGTCCGCGGCGAAGCCGCCCCCACCCCCGGCCGCCCACGGCTGTTCAAGAGCACCGGCATGGCCTGGGAGGACCTCGTCATCGCCAGAGCCGTCCACTTCACTTCACTGCCATAAGGGGTCAGACCCTTTATGTCGGTCGAAATGAAGTAGCTTCATTTCGCTGCCATAAAGGGTCTGACCCCTTAGGGTTGGTGGGGTGCCGGTGGCGGTGGTGTTCACGTGCGAGGTGTGCGGGCGGCGGCCGGATCGCGAGACGCAGGCGGCGCTGGAGCGCCAGATGCTCGACCTGCGCCACGGCGAGTACGTCGATGCCGATCCCGGGCGCTGGCTGACGTGGCACGGACGCGGGATCTACGGCCCGACGCGGTACTCGTGCGGCGACCACCGCGGCGAGCTGAAGGCCGCGCTGCGCGAGCAGTACGGGACCGTCGGGCCGCGCCCGTGGGCGAAGGGCCCGCACCCGTGGGCCGGCCGGCGCGGCACGGATCGCGCGCGCACGCTCGCGCGCGGGCTGCGCCAGACGTACGGCCGGTGATAGACCTCCTCACGCTCGATCCACACAGCTAGGGGAGGGACCATGGCGGACAGCGTCTACCGCGTGACCGAGGTCATCGGCGTCAGCAGCGAGTCGTGGGAGGCGGCGGCGAGGAGCGCGATCAGCACGGCTGCGAAGTCGGTGCGCGATCTGCGCATCGCCGAGGTGCTCCGGCAGGACATCACCGTCGGCGAGGGCGACCAGTTGAACTACCGCGTCCGCCTCGCCATCTCGTTCAAGTACGAGGCGAGCTAGGAGTCCACGAGCGCGCCCACGTGGCGCACGAACGGCTCGGCGTCCATCCCGCGGCCGGTCGCCGCCTCGACCAGGGGCTCTGTGTCGAGGCGCCGGCCGTGGGCGTGGACGTGCTCGGCGAGCCAGGCGCGGATCGCGCCGACGTCGGCGACCGCGAGCGCCTCGTCCTGGGAGCCGATCTCGGCCTCGAGCGCCTCCCACAGCTGCGCGGCGATCAGGCACCCGAGCGCGTAGCTCGGGAAGTAGCCGAAGGCGCCCGCCGCCCAGTGCAGGTCCTGCATGACCCCGGCGGAGTCGCTGGGCACCTCGACGCCGAGCAGCCGGCGCATGCCGTCGTTCCACGCCGCGGGCAGATCGGCGACGTCGAGCGTGCCCTCGATCAGCGCCCGCTCGAGCTCGAAGCGCAGCACGACGTGCAGCGGATAGGTGAGCTGGTCGGCCGAGACGCGGATCAGCGACGGGCGGACCTCGGCGAGCGAGGCGCGCAGCGCGGCGACGTCCGTCCTCGCCCCCGCGGCGGTCAGCTCGGCGGCGAGCACCGGAGCGAACGCCGGGTTGCGGGCGACGTGGTTCTCCCACAGCTTGCTCTGGGACTCGTGGATCGACATCGAGGTCCCGCCGCCGAGGCTGGTGCGCGAGAGCTCCGCCGGGATCTGGCGCTCGTAGAGCGCGTGCCCGAACTCGTGCACCGCGGCCAGCACGGAGAGCAGGTCGCCCTCCTCGTAGCGCGTGGTCACGCGGCTGTCGCGATGGCCGACGCAGGTGCTGAACGGGTGCGGGGAGACGTCGATGCGCCAGCCGCTCGTGTCGACGCCCAGCCTGGCCAGCACGGCGGGCACGGCCTTGCGCTGCGCCTCGGCGGAGCGGTGACGGCCGCTCCCCCTCGGCCGGCCGGGCGCCGGCCAGCATCGGCGGCAGCGCCTCGGCGAGCCGCCCGAACACCGCCTCGATGCGCGCGGCGGTGAGGCCGTAGTCGTAGTCGGCGAGCAGCGCGTCGTAGGGGCCGGCGGCGTCGTCGAAGCAGGCCGCGTAGGCGCGCGCGAGCTCGACGTTGCGCCGCAGCGCCGGGGCGAGCGTCGCGAAGTCGTCCGCCTCCCGGGCGGTCACCCACACCGACTGGCTGTCGGCGAACGTCTGCGCCATCTCGGCGGCCAGCTCGCCGGGGACACGGCGTCCGCGCTCCCAGTCGCGCCGGGCGAGGCGCACGACGTCGCGGTCCAACTCGGCCAGGCCGTTGTCGACCTCGAGCTCGGCGAGCCACTCGCCGACGTCGTCGGCGGTGGCGCGCTCGTGCGCGAGCCGCTCGAGCGTGGCCATCTGCGCGCCGCGGCCGGGGCCGCCCTCGGCGGGCATCATCGTGCGCTGGTCCCAGGCGGCCAGCCGGCCGAGGGCCTCGAGGTCGCTGAGCTCGGCGAGCCGCGTCCGCAAGGACGCGAGCGCGCCATGTTCCGGATTCGGGATCGACGTCATGCGGCCGAGGCTACAGCGTCAGCGAACCGCTATTGCGAGCGGGTTGCGATAAGCGTAGGGTCGCCGGGCGATGACCCAGGTCGCGCACGTGCTGCGCCGGACCCGAGGGGCGCTCACCCCGGCCGAGTGGAGACGCGCGGCCGGGCTGGCGGTGGTCATCGTCGGGCTGCACGCGGTCGGCTTCTTCCTGTTGATCGCGGTCGTCGCGCCCCAGCAGTACGCGCTCGGCGCGAGCGGCGTGTTCGGCGTCGGGCTCGGCATCACGGCCTACACGCTCGGCCTGCGCCACGCCTTCGACGCCGACCACATCGCCGCGATCGACAACACCACGCGCAAGCTGATGACCGAGGGCCAGCGCCCGCTCGCCGTCGGCTTCTTCTTCTCGCTCGGGCACTCGAGCATCGTGTTCGCGCTCGGCGTGCTCGTCGTGCTCGGCGTCCGCGGGCCTGAGCGGCGCCGTCGAGGACGACGCCTCGGCGCTGCACCAGGCGACCGGCCTCATCGGCCCGCTCGTCTCGGGCACCTTCCTGCTGATCATCGGGCTGCTGAACCTGATCGTCCTGGTGGGCATCGCGCGGGTGTTCCGCCGCATGCGCACGGGCGAGCTACGACGAGGCCGAGCTCGAGCGCGAGCTGGACCGGCGCGGCTTCATGAACCGCTTCTACGGCCGCGCCACGCGGGCCGTGCGCAAGTCCTGGCACATGTATCCGCTCGGCTGCCTGTTCGGGCTCGGGTTCGACACCGCCACCGAGGTCGCGCTGCTGGTGCTGGCCGGCGCGGGCGCGGCCTCCGGGCTGCCGTTCTACGCGATCCTGTGCCTCCCGATCCTGTTCGCGGCCGGGATGTCGCTGTTCGACACGCATCGACGGGGCGTTCATGAACTTCGCCTACGGCTGGGCGTTCTCCACGCCGGTCCGCAAGATCTTCTACAACCTCACGATCACCGGGCCTCTCGGTGGCGGTGGCGCTGCTCATCGGCGGGCTCGAGCTGCTGGAGGTGCTCGACGTCCCGCACGCGGCGATCGACCTCAACCTCGCGTCGGCTACCTGGTCGTCGGCCTGTTCGTGCTCACGTGGACGCTCTCGCTGGCGGTCTGGCGCTTCGGGCGGATCGAGGACCGCTGGTCGGCGACGCTGCGATGACGCGCGCGTCCGACACCCCGCGGCTGGCGTTCCGCGACATCGACGACGTCGCCGCCGCGCTGCGCGCCGCCGGCGGGCGCTTCTCCGCCGTCCGGCAGCGGGTGCTGCAGGCGATGTTCGACGCCGACGGCCCGCTGCCCGCCGACGCCGTCGCCGCCCGAGCTCGACCAGGCGTCGGTCTACCGCGCGCTCGAGTACCTCGAGGAGCTCGGCGCCGTGCGCCACGTGCACGCCGGCCACGGCCCCGGGCTGTACCTGCTCACGGTCGGCGGCGAGCGCGAGTACCTCGCGTGCGAGCGCTGCCGCCGCGTCACCGCGGTCGAGCCGGAGCAGCTCGACGCCGTGCGCGAGCGCGATCCAGGCCGAGTTCGGCCTGCGGGCGCGCTTCACGCACTTCCCGATCATCGGGCCTGTGCGAGGACTGCGCGCGGCTCACGGGGCCGTCAGCCGCGGCGACCGCCGCCTGGCCGTAGGCGATCCCGCCGTCGCCGAGCGGGAGCCGCTCGGGGACGAGCACCCGCAGGCCGGCGGAGCGCAGGCGCGCGGCGGTCGCGTCGAGCAGCCGCCGGTTGGCGAACACGCCGCCGGACAGGACCGCGGTGCCGACGCCCGCGCTCCGACGCCGCGGCGGCGCAGCGCCTCGGCGGTGGCGGCCGCGACCGTGTCGTGGAAGCGGGCGGCGACGACCGCCGGGTCGGTGCCGGCGCGCAGGTCGCGCTCGATCGCGAGGATCGCGGGGCGCGGGTCGAGCGCCGGCGATGCGTCGTAGAGGCCGTGGTCGCCGGGCGCCGCGGCCGCCTCGAGCTCGATCGCCGCCTGGCCCTCGTAGGTGGTCTCCAGCCGGATCCCGCACAGCGCCGCGACCGCGTCGAACAGCCGCCCCATGCTCGTGGTGACGGGCGCGGCGAGCCCGCCGCGGGCCAGCGAGGCGACCGCCTCCCACCGCGCGCGGGTCGACGCCCGGCAGCGGCGGCGGGACCTCGCCGAGCGCCTCCTGCAGCCAAGCGCACGCCATCCGCCACGGCTGGCGCACCGCCTGCTCGCCGCCCGGCAGGCGCACCGGCGCGAGGTGGGCGGCGCGCTCCCACCGGGCGACGTCGCCGGCCAGGATCTCGCCGCCCCACACCGTGCCGTCGAGCCCGTAGCCCGTCCCGTCGTAGATCGCGCCGACCGCCGGCCCCGGCTCGCCGGTGCTCGGCCAGGCAGGCGGCGAAGTGCGCGTGGTGGTGCTGGACGCCGACGTGCGCGGCGGCCTCGCGGTCCTGCGCGTACTTCGTCGAGAGGTACTCCGGGTGGAGGTCGTGCGCGATCACCTCGGGCTCGACGGCGAACAGCCGCTCGAAGTGCTCGATCCCCTCGGTGAACGAGCTGCAGCGTCTCCAGGTTGGCGAGGTCGCCGATGTGGTGCGAGACCCACGCGCGCGAGCCCTTCGCGACGCAGAACGTGCTCTTGAGCTCGGCGCCCGTGGCGAGGATCGGCCGCCGCGCCGCGCTCGGCAGCGCGATGCCCGGCCGGCACGTAGCCGCGCGAGCGGCGGATCGTCCGCGGCCGGCCCGCCGCCACGCGCACGACCGAGTCGTCGGTGCGCATGTGGATCGGCCGGTCGTGCAGGAGGAACGCCTCGGCGATGCCGGCCAGCCGCGCGACGCGCGTCCTCGTCGTCGTAGGCGATCGGCTCGTCGGAGACGTTGCCGCTCGTCATCACCAGCGGCACGCCGTCGCAGTCGGCCAGCAGCAGGTGGTGCAGCGGCGTGTACGGGAGCATCACGCCCAGCTCCCGCGCGCGCGGCGCCACCGCCGCGGCCACGCCGCGCCCCGGCCAGCCGCGGCGCGAGCACGATCGGCCGCTCGCGCGAGCGCAGCAGCGCCTCCTCCTCCGGCCCCAGCTCGACCAGCGCAGCGGCGGCCTCCACATCGGCCGCCATCAGCGCGAACGGCTTGTCCTCGCGGTGCTTGCGCGCCCGCAGCGCCCCCACCGCGCGCTCGTCGTCGGCGCGGCACGCCAGGTGGTAGCCGCCCAGCCCCTTGACGGCCACCACCGCCCCACCCAGCAGCGCCGCCACCGCCGCCTCGACCGCACCACCGCTTCCCGTTGCTTCACCCACCCCACATAAAGGGTCTGACCCCTTATGTGGGTGGAATGAAGCTACGGGTCCGCAGGTAGGGCAGGCGGTCGGCTGGGCGTGGAAGCGGCGGTCGGCGGGGTCGTCGTACTCCGCGCGGCAGGCGGTCGCACATCGCGAACCGCGCCATCGTCGTGTTCGCGCGGTCGTAGGGGACGCCGCGGACGATCGTGAAGCGCGGGCCGCAGTTGGTGCAGTTGAGGAACGGGTAGCGGTGGCGGCGGTCGGCGGGGTCGAAGAGCTCGGCGAGGCAGTCGTCGCACGTCGCGACGTCGGCGGAGACGAGCGCGTCGGCGCGGCCGCCGCCCGTGCTCTCGACGATCCGGAAGCCGCGCTCGGGCGACGGCTCGACCGGCTCGGCGAGCACGCGCTCGACGATCGCCAGCGGCGGCGCGTCGGTGCGCAGCCGCGCGAGGAAGCGCTCGACGCGCTCCGGCGAGCCCTGCACCTCGACGAGCACGCCGCGCTCGTCGTTGAGGACGAACCCGTCGAGCGCCAGCTCGCCGGCCAGGCGATGCACGAACGGCCGGAAGCCGACGCCCTGCACGACGCCCTCGACCCGCGCGCGGGATCTCACCCGACGAGCTCCCGCAGCACGTGGTAGGCGCTCGCCTGGGCCTCCTGGATCCGCGGGATGTGCTGGGAGCGGGTGACGACGACGTGGTCGGCGAGCCCGCCGGCCGCGATCTCGCCGCCGTCGTAGCCGACCAGCGCGATCGTGGCCATGCCGCGCCGGCGCGCCTCGGCCAGCGCGGCGAGCACGTTGCCCGAGCCGCCGCTGGTGGAGATCGCCAGCAGCGCGTCGCCGGGCCGCCCGTGCGCGATCACCTGCCGGGAGAACACCCCCTCGACGCCGATGTCGTTGGCCAGCGCGGTGAGGATCGCGGCGTCCTCGGTGAGGTCGAGCACCGGCCGCGGCAGCCACTCGCCCCGCGGCGGGTGGCGGAAGTCGGCCGCCACGTCCATCGCGTCGGTCGCCGAGCCGCCGTTGCCGAGCACGAGCAGCCGCCCGCCGGCCTCGAAGCGCTCGCGCAGCACCTCGGCGGCGACCATCAGCGCGTCGGCGCCCTCGCGCAGCGTCTGCTCGCGCAGCTCCGCCACCTCGGCGGACTTCATGCGCACCGACGCGGCGACGTCCGCCAGCACCGCGCCGACGTCGGTCTCGCCCTCGTTGAGGAAGGGGTAGAGGAACGACGACGCGCCCGTGTCCCCCGCGCTCGCCCGGTGCTCGAAGAACACGTGCACGAGCTCCCACAGCAGGTGGTAGCTCGTCTCGACGATCTCCTGGCGGACGAACGGGTCGTCGGTCGGGGGATCGAACGAGATCGTCAGCACGTCGCCCGGCGCCTCGAGCCCCGGGTCGAAGGGCATGAAGATGTCCCCGGGCTCGACGGTGAGCGCGATCTGGGCCGCCAACGGCCCGCCCTCCGCCGCCAGCCCGATGGCCGGCAGCGCCCGCTTGCCGACGATCACCGGGTGCACGAACTCCACCGCGACGTGCCGCGCGTCCGAGCGCCCGGCCGGCGACGAGCCCGCCGCGATCAGCCGCCCGCCCGCCGCGAAGCGCTCGGACATCGCGTGGCAGAGCTGCGCGATCCGCTCGGCCTCGGCCTCGAAGAAGGCCTCGCCGGCCTCCCGCCTCAGGCCGGCGCGGCGGCTCTCGCCTGTGCCTGTTCCAGCCATGTGCGGAACTGCTCGATCCCCTCGCCCGTGCGCGCGCTCATCAGCATCCGCTCGACGTCCGGGTGCACGGCGTCGAGGTGGTGCAGGTAGCGCTCCATGTCGAAGTCCACGTGCGGGAGCAGGTCGAGCTTGTTGACGATCACCAGCTCGCAGGCGCGGAACATCAGCGGGTACTTGAGCGGCTTGTCCTCGCCCTCGGCGACCGAGGAGACCATGATCCGCACGTCCTCGCCGACGCGGAACTCGGCCGGGCACACGAGGTTGCCGACGTTCTCGATGATCAGCAGGTCGATCTCGTCGAGCGGGATCTGCGGGAGCGCGGAGCGGACCATGTTCGCGTCCAGGTGGCACTCGCCGCCGAAGCCCGCGCCCGTGTTGAGCTGGACCACCGGGATGTGCAGCGAGGCGAGCCGGTCGGCGTCGAGCGAGCCCTGCACGTCGCCCTCCAGCACGCCGACCCGCACGCCCTCGACCGAGGACAGCACCCGCTCGAGCAGCGTCGTCTTCCCGGCGCCGGGCGCGCTCATCAGGTTCACGACGTAGACGCCGGCCCGGTCGAAGTCGTCGCGGTTCGCGCGCGCGATCGTGTTGTTCGCGTCCAGCGCGTCCTCGACGACCCGGACCTTCACCCGGTGCATGCGGGCTCCTCCTCGACCTCGATGGACTCCAGCTCCAGCTCGTCGCCGGCGGCGACCGTGAC
Organism: uncultured Solirubrobacteraceae bacterium; assembly: GCA_963723395.1. GTDB lineage: Bacteria > Actinomycetota > Thermoleophilia > Solirubrobacterales > Solirubrobacteraceae > DATFQI01. Next base: position 191,472 of record CAVRQL010000026.1, read on the forward strand.
CTCGGACCCGCCGCACGTCGGGCAGCGGAAGATCGGCATGTCGATCGCCCACTCGCGCGCGCACGGCCCGCACGCGAGCCGCGGCTCGATCAGCACCTGGTCGAGCGTCGACCCCTCGCAGACCGTGTCGCGGGTGACGATGTCCCAGTAGAACGCGAGCGAGTCGGGCACCACCTGGCGCAGCCCGCCGACGCGCAGCCGCACGTCGGACACCTGCCGCCCGGCGGCATGGCCCAGCGCGGACTCGAGCACGGCGGAGGCGATCGACAGCTCGTGCATCAGCGCGTGTACGCCTCGTCCGTCCGCAGCTCCGCGACCTGCTCGAGCACGACCTCGATCGCCCGCTCGATCACGGCCTCGACCTCGGGCGAGAGCCCGACGGCGAGGTCCTCGACCGGCCCCGGCTCGCACGCCACCACCACGACCTTGCCCGAGAAGCCGCCGACCGCGTTGACGAAGCGCAGCACGGTCTGCGGGTCCATCCCGTGCGGGGAGATCATCTCGCCGTCCTCGATCGGCCGCGAGTAGTCGGCCGGGTCGGGCTCGAGGATGTACAGCGTGCCGGGCTCGCCGCCCTGCCGCGACACGTCGACGAGCACCAGCGCGTCGTAGCCGCGCATGATCTCGTACGCGAGGTCCAGCCCGCCGCTGCCGAAGTCCATCACCGTGACCCCGGAGGGCAGCTCGCGGGACTCGAGCCGCTGCACGACGACCGGGCCGAACCCGTCGTCCTGCAGCCACGCGTTGCCCACGCCGGCGACGAGGATCTGCTTCTCGAAGTTCATACGACCTCCACCTCGTCGGGACGGAAGAACAGGTACCGCCGGATGTCGCGCATGATGTCCTGGCCCGGCACGCCGGCGATCGTCACCGCGAGCTGCACGCGGCCCTCGACGTCGACGTAGATCCGCTCCACCGTCGCCTCGCGGCCCTCGACGAGGTGGTCCTGCGCGTTGCGGCCGTGACCGGGCCGCAGGACGACGGTGTCGCCGGGCCGGTAGGTGACGCCGTCGACGGTCGCCTCGGACTCGCCCTGCTCCGGGTCCTTGACCGTGACGCGGCCGTGCAGGGCCATGATGTCCTCCGGCGTGGCGCGCACCGCGCGCTCGAGCATCGCCCGCACCGCCGGGTCCTGGCGCGCGGTCTCCTCGCGCTCGTCGTCGGAGAGGGCCATGACGTGCAGCAGCAGCGCCTCCTCGATCTCGGTCGAGTCGAACAGCGAGCCGCGGCTCTCCGGCGCCAGCTGCGGGTGGTCGGGGAGCATGATCGCCGCGCCCAGCACGGCGTCGTCGGTGTCCGAGGCGAGCACCGGCCAGGCGTTGGTCTGCTCGCAGCCGTGCGCCTCGAGCGGCGAGACGAACCTCCCGTCGCGCACGCGCGCGACGACGTGGGTGGAGAGCAGGCTGTGCCCGAGCGCCGCCGTGCGGTCCAGCCCATCGGGCACCGACGTCTCGTTGACCACCCACAGCGCCATCCGCCCGCCGGCCAGCTCCAGCCCGGCGCGGCCCACCACGCCGTCGAAGTCGAACGCCACCTCGCCCGGCGCCGCCAGGTCGATCCGCCGCGCCTCGGCGCCCACCAGGCACCGGACCTCCCCGGACACCTGCCTCGCCGTCGGTCAGGCACTCGATCCGCACGCGGTCGTGCGTCGCGCCGCTCGCCCGCGCGTAGGCGGGCGGGTAGGCGATCCCGAACGGCGTCGGCGTGGCGTTCTTGGTGGCGCTCGGCGTGTACGGGTAGAGCGCGTGGCCCTCCCACAGGAGCGTGTCGACGAGCGCGTCGAGATCAGTCAAGGAGGCTCCTGACCGTCGCGTCGAAGCCCGCCAGCCCCTCGCGCGCCTTGATCGCCGCGAGCCGGTCGAGCGTCTCGGTCTCCAGCCGCACCCACCCGCCGCCCGGGTAGTACGCGGCCATCAGCGCCCGCCAGGTGGCGACGGGGAGCATGTACTTCGCCGAGCAACTCCACGGCACCATCGTCAGCTGCAGCCGCCCGTCGGCGTCCTCGTAGAGCACGGTGCCGGAGAAGTGCACGGTGAGCGGGATCTGCCCGTCGGGCAGCGAGTAGAAGTACTTGGCGGCCGCCACCTCGAGGTCGTACGTGCACGCGACGGTGAGCGGGAAGTCGGTCTGGCCCGTGAACGGCGGCACCAGCACGCCGGTCTGCGTCCACAGGAAGCTGCGCGTCGTCGCCGCCCACCGCTCGGGCGCGCCGAACAGCTCCACGAGCCGCTCGCGCGTGGCGGCGTCGTACGTCCGCCGCGCCGGGTCGATGTTGATCTGCGCGGAGAGCAGGATGCCCTGCACCGCGCGCCCCGAGGCGTCCGCGACCCGCAGCGTGAAGCGCAGCGTCGGCGCCGCGGCGTGCGCGACCGGCTCGGCGCCGAGCACGTCGAAGTCCGGCGCGACCAGCGTCTCGCTCACCGCAGGTCGTCCAGGTACGCCCGCACGGCCGGCTCGACGGCGGAGCCGCCCGAGATGCCCTCCCAGCTGGACTTCACGACGCCGACCAGCCCGTACGCCTTGTCGATCGGCGCGATCACGTGCTGGTGCGGCTCGCTCATGCGGTTGACGACCAGCGCCTCGACGTCGGGCTCCAGCTCCAGCGCCGGGTTGGCGGCGCACACCTCCGCCCACGCCTCCAGGTCCAGCTCGGACTCGGTCGCGCCGGCCGGGCTCGGGTACAGCGCCACGACGCTGCCGGTGACCGTGCTGATCATCAGGAACGCCAGCCCGATCGGCAGCTGGAACGCCGCCCACTGCTCGTCGGTGAGCGCGAAGCCGTCCAGCCGCGCGGTGCGGTTGCCGACCGGCCGCAGCTCGGCGTCGCCGGAGCGCGTCGCCCAGCAGGTCGAGCACACGCACAGGATCCGGCGCTCGTCGAGGTGCAGCAGGTGCTTGTGGCCGGACGGGATCGTGATCGGGCACAGCTCGCACTGCGGCTCCTCCTCCACCGCGACCGGCGGGGCCTGCGTCACGCGGAACCGGCGCAGGCCGGTGACGAGCCCGGGGCTCGCCTTCACGCGGCCACCTGGACGGCGGAGCCCTCGCGCAGCAGCGGCACCGGCGCGAGCTGGAGCCCCGAGCCCTCGGTGGAGCGCCCGGCGAGGCGCAGCTCGAACGAGTGCGCGCACGACGGGCAGGCCAGCGTCGCGCCGAAGCAGCAGCCCGCCGTCCAGCGGGGACGCCGCATGCCGCGCACGCGTTGCGGTAGGCGAGCAGGTCGCCGTCCACGTTCGCGACCACCAGGTCGTCGACCGACGCGAGCGCTCCCGGGGGCAGCTCGTCGAGCCCCTCGACGCTCCGCCAGCCCGCCATCGGCAGCGGCACCCCGAGGATCTCCTCCCCCACCACCTCGATCCCGTCGAGGTCGGGCGCGGTCTCCTGCAGCGCCTGCTTGATCCCCAGCTCGAGCGTGGAGGCCGACGCGCCGCACCCGTGGCAGGAGCCCTGCAGCCGCAGCCGCGCGACCCCGTCCTCGACCCCGAGCAGCTCGACGTCGCCGCCGTGGGTCTCCATGTACGGGCGCACGCTGGCGAGCGCCTCGCGCACCCGCTCCTCGAGCGGCACGGGATAGAGGCCGTGGATCAGCATCAGGCTCGCGACCACGCCGTCATCGGCGAGCCGCGCCCGCGTCTCGTCGTCGAGCGCCGCGAAGATCCGCTCGAGCCCGTCGCCGTAGAGGGCGATCAGCGAGGCGGCGAGCTCCTCCGCCAGCGGATCGCCCTCGACCTGGCTCGAGAGCTCCTCGACACGCGCGACCAGGGCTTCGGTGTCCATGCCTCAGCAGAGCCCCGTCGGCGTGTGCATCACCTTCCTCACCTTGCCCTTGCCGGTGTACATGTGCACGCCGCACGGCAGGCACGGGTCGAACGAGTGGACCGCCCGCATGATGTCGACGCCCTTGAAGTCGTCCGGGCCGTTCTCCTCGAAGATCGGGGTGTTCTGCACCGCGTCCTCGTACGGCCCCGGCGTCCCGTAGGAGTCGCGCGGGTTGGCGTTCCACGGCGTCGGCGGGTACGGCTGGTAGTTGGCGACCTTGCCGTCGCGGATGACCATGTGGTGGCTGAGCACGCCGCGGGCCGCCTCGTGGAACCCGACGCTGATCGCGTTGTCGGGGACCTTGACCATGTTCGCGCTCTTCGTGCGGCCGGCCCGGACCTCGGCCAGCGCCTGCTCGATGTGGTAGACGGCGAGCACGGCCGAGTAGGCCTGGTGGTAGGTCCGCGCGCGGTCGCGCTCGATCGCGTTGGACTTCTCCGGGACCTTCCACTCCAGCTCCATCTCGGGCATGAAGCCGGTCTTGGGCAGCGTCATCAGCAGCGAGCTGCCGGTCGCCTTGAGCATCGGCAGGTCGACGAGGCCGGCCTTGGCCGTCATCCACTGGCGCGCGAACGGGCCGCCGCCGGTGTCGCAGGCGACGTAGCGGTCGGTGCGCTTGTCGTAGATGCGCGGCGAGACGACCCACGAGTACTTGTCGTTGAAGTCGCGCGCCTGCGGCTTGGGCAGCGTCACCTTGTTCCACGGGTGGCGCTTGTCGACCGGGTTGCCGAGCGGGTCGTGGGTGACGAAGGTCTCCTCGGAGCCCCAGTCGTCGAAGTACGACGAGCCGAGCAGGATCCGGATCGCCAGGTTGATCTCGACGAGGTCGGTGGTGATCAGCTCGCCGCCGATCGCGATGCCGGGCGTGACGTAGCGGGTGCGGCCCCACTCCGTCATGTCGCGGTAGTCGTAGCGGAGCACGTCGGGGTCGTCGAACGCGCCCCAGCACACGAGGTCGGTCTCCCGGTAGCCGACCATGTCGTAGCCGGGCATCTCCTGCAGGAAGAAGTCGTACAGGTCGTCGTGCATCGGCACGGTGCGCTTCGCGTAGTCCACGTAGCGCATCAGCCGCACGTAGTAGTCCGTGCACGTCTGCGAGGTGATGTCGGCGCTGACGCCGCCGGGCATGATCGTCGACGGGTGGGTGTGGCGCCCGCCGAACAGGCAGTACATCTCGCGCGTGTAGCGGGCCACCTGGAGGGTCTCCAGGTAGAACTCGCCCGTGAACGGGTTGAGCGCCCGCATGATGTCGGCGATCGTCTTGAAGCCGTGGATGTCGCCGTGCGGCGACGGGGTCTTCTCGGCCTTGGCGAGCAGCGACGGGTTGGTGTCCTTGACCATCTGCTCGCAGAAGTCCACGTTGGCCATGCAGTCGTTGTAGATCGCGTGGTCGAACATGTAGTCCGCGAGCTCGGCGAGGTTGTACGCGCAGTTGCCGAGCTTGGGCGGATAGATGCCGTAGGCCATGTTCTGGCACAGCACCGACGTCGTGCAGTGGTTGTCGCCGCAGATGCCGCAGATGCGGCTCGTCAGGAAGTGCGTGTCACGCGGGTCGATCCCCTTCATGAAGATGTCGAACCCGCGGAAGATCATCGACGTCGAGTAGCACTTGTTGACCTTCATGTTGTCGAAGTCGATCTCGGTGTGGATGCCGAGGGAGCCGACGATGCGGGTGATCGGATCCCACGACATCTCGCGGACGCCGGTCTTGGGCTTGCTGCCAGGTGTCTCGATGGTCGCCATGTGTGTCCTCCGCTACCAGCGCTTGGCGTAGCCCGTGGTGAGCTCGGGGCGGTTGTGCCGCCACTCGGGCTCCTTGTCGTACTTGCGCTTGATGTTCATGTTGCGCCCCCAGCGCAGGAGCGGGCCGTACGTGAAGCGCGCCGCCGTCGAGGACAGCCCGCCCATCGGGTCGGGGTCCATGAACGGCATGTACTTGTCGGGGAAGCCCGGCATCGTGCACGCCATGCAGATGCCGCCCACGTTGGGGCAGCCGCCGACGCCGTTGACCCAGCCGCGCAACGGGACGTTGCACTTGACCACCGGGCCCTTGCAGCCGAGCTTGACCAGGCACCGGTGGTCGGAGCCGTACTCGGTGGCGAAGTTGCCGCTCTCGTAGAACGCCGCGCGGTTGCAGCTCTCGTGCGCGGTGCGCTCGAACAGCCACTTGGGGCGCCCGACGTCGTCGAGCTCGGGGACCGGCGCGCGGCCGACGAGCGCGAAGCAGAGGTACATCAGCGTCTCGGTGATGTTGTCCGGCTGGGCCGGGCAGCCCGGGATGTTCACGATCGGGATGCCGGCCTTGGACTTCCACTTGTGGCCGAGGTAGTCGGACAGGCCCATCGCGCCGGTCGGGTTGTTCTTCATCGCCGGGATGCCGCCGTAGGTGGCGCACGTCCCGATCGCGACGACCGCGGCCGCCTTCGGCGCGAGCCGGTCGATCCACTCGTTGGTGGTGATCGGCTGGCCCGTCTCCGGGTTGTCGCCCATGCCGGCGAAGTAGCCGTCGCCGGAGAGGTTCTCGTTGGGCAGCGAGCCCTCGAGGATGAGGACGAACGGATCGAGCTTGCCGGCCTCGGCGTCCCACCACGCCTGCATGAACTCGGCGCCCTGCTCGAACGCGAGCACCGGGTTGTGCACGACCACCTTGGGCATGCCGGGGATCGCGCCCGTGATGATGTCCTCGAGGCTCGGGTTCGTGGCGGACGTCATGCCGACCGAATCGCCGTCGCAGCTCAGCCCGGTGGTCATCCAGATCACGTGTGCGGTGATCTCCTCCGTCTCGTGCTGCCTGGGCGCGAACTCGATAGCCATCGCCACTCCTCTCAACAGATCCTCGGGAGGGGGTCGCCGACCAGCTGGTCCATGACCCTCCTTCCGCCGAAGCTCGTCTCGACCAGCACCATCCCCGGCGGCTCGGTCTTCACTTCGCCGATCTCCGCCGCCTTCTCGTCGTGCGCCCGCAGCGCGGCCAGCGCCTCGCCCGCGAGCTCCGGGGCCACGAAGGCGACGAACTTGCCCTCGTTGGCCACGTACATCGGATCGATCCCCAGGATCTCCGCCGCCCCGGCCACCACGGGCGAGACGGGGACCTCCCCCTCGCGCACCGACATCGCCACCGAGGAGGCGCGCGCGAGCTCGTTCAGCACGGAGGCCACACCGCCGCGGGTGGCGTCGCGCATGCAGCGCAGCCCTGGCCCGGCCGCGTCGAGCAGCGCGTCGACGGCCGGCCACAGCGAGCACGTGTCGGACTCGACGTCCGCCTCCAGGTCGAACTCGCCGCGGGCCATCATGATCGCGGTGCCGTGCTCGCCGATCGAGCCGGACAGCAGGATCCGGTCACCGGGGCGCAGCGACGCCGGGCTGAGGTTCGCGCGCGGGTCCGGGACGCCCACCCCGGTCGTCGCCAGGTACATCTGATCGGCGTGCCCGCGCTCCACCACCTTGGTGTCGCCGGACACGATGGCGACGCCGGCCAGGGTCGCGGCGCGCGCGATCGCGTCGACCTCGGCGCGCAGCACGTCGGCGTCCAGGCCCTCTTCGAGGATCATCGCGAGCGTCAGCGCCAGCGGGCGCGCACCGGCCATCGCGAGGTCGTTGACCGTGCCGTTGACGGCCAGCTCGCCGATCGAGCCGCCCGGGAACCGCAGCGGCTTGACCACGAAGGAGTCCGTCGTCACCACGACGTCGCCCGCCGTGGCGCCGTCCGCGAGCTCGGCCATCCCGAACGCGGGCGCGAAGAGGCCCTCGATCAGGGTCTGCGTCGCCTTCCCGCCGGCCCCGTGGGACATCGTGATGGCGGTGTCCTTGAAGCGCGGCCGCTTGGCGCGGGCCGTCTCGATGATCCCGAGGATCCGCTCCTCACGTGAGGACACGCTCACGCGCGAACCTCCCGTAGTTGTAATAGGCGGCGCAGGCCCCCTCGGGGCTGACCATGCAGGTCCCGATCGCGTGCTCGGGCGTGCACGCGGTGCCGAACACCTTGCACTCCCACGGCTTGATGACGCCCTTGAGGACCTCGCCGCACTGGCACGCCTTGGGATCGGCGACGCGGACGCCGGGGACGCTGAAGCGGCGCTCGGAGTCGAAGTCCGCGTAGGCCTCAGAGAGGGCGAGCGCGCTCTGGGAGATGAAGCCGAGCCCGCGCCACTCGAAGTGCGGGCGCAGCACGAACACCTCGGCCAGCGCCTCCAGCGCGCGGAGGTTGCCCTCCTGCGGCACGACGCGCTTGTACTGGTTCTCGACCTTGGCCTCGCCGGCCTCGATCTGGCGCAGGATCCACAGGATCGACTGCAGGACGTCCAGCGGCTCGAAGCCCGAGATCACGACCGGCTTGCCGTAGGTGGCGGGGATGAACTCGAACGGGCGGGCGCCGACGATCGTGGCGACGTGGCCGGGCCCGACGAAGCCGTCGAGCCGCAGGTCGGGCGATTCGAGCAGCGCCTTCAGCGGCGGCACGATCGTCACGTGCGAGCACATGACGGTGAAGTTCTCGATGCCCTCCGCCTTCGCGCGCTTGAGCGTCAGCGCGGTGGAGGGCGCGGTGGTCTCGAAGCCGATCGCGAAGAACACGACCTGGCGGTCGGGCGTCTGGCGGGCGATCCGCAGCGCGTCGAGCGGCGAGTAGACCATCCGCACGTCGGCGCCGCCGGCCTTCGCGTCCTGCAGCGACTCGCTGGAGCCCGGGATGCGGAGCATGTCGCCGAAGCAGGTGAAGATCACGCCGGGCTCGCGGGCGAGCGCGATCCCGTCGTCGACGCGGCCCATCGGGATCACGCACACCGGGCAGCCGGGGCCGTGCACGAGCTCGACGTTGTCCGGGAGCAGGTCGTCGATCCCGTACTTGTAGATCGCGTGCGTGTGGCCGCCGCAGACCTCCATGATCTTGTAGTGGCGGCCGGGGTCGACGAGCGCGGCGATCTCGGTGGAGAGCGCCCGGCCGAGCTCGGCGTCGCGGTATTCGTCGACGTACTTCATGTGAGCACTCTGGATCGCCACGCAGGCGTGGACGAGCACCTCATCACCCGGGGCCACGGGGTCGATGAGAGCGACGTCCACCTGGGAGGCCTCCCCGGCCTCGGTCACGCAGTCGGCGAGGCCGTCCTCGCCGTCGGTCTCCACCACGCGCATACGGACCGCGACGTCCCCACACGTAATGCAGAGCCGGGAGCGGTCATTCGATGACGCTCGCCTTCAGCTCTTCGAGCTCCTGCTCGTACTCCGCGCCCATGCCCTCGAGGAGCGCCAGCGTCGCGCGCGCCTCCTCCTCGTCCACCTTGGAGAGGGCGAAGCCGACGTGGATCAGGACCCAGTCGCCGGTCGTCGCCCCGCCGTCGGCGTCCTCGTCGAGGAGGCCGATGTTCACCGTGCGCCGTACACCGGCTACGTCAACCTGGGCGAGCCGGTTGAGCTCGTCGACGATCTCGACGATCTGGCCGGGAATGGCCAGGCACACGGTGCGACCTCCCTCCTCGGGTTGGTCCTACGGTCACGGACGTTACACCCGCCACGTACGTGTGCCAACTTGCTCGCGTCAGTCATCCGACGCCGCCAGCGCGTCCTCGTAGCCCTGGCAGTCGTAGAGCCCGTCGACCGAATTCACCGGTTTGCAGGTGTTCTGGACGGCGGCCATGACGGAGCGGCTGCCGGTGCGGCCGTCGTTGAACCCGGCACCCCCGCCGTCCTCGCCGGCCAGGACCCAGCGGACCTTGCCCGCGCGGACGGCGTCGGCGAGCCACGCCGCGGTGACCTCGCTCTCGTTGCCGGAGAACCCGCCGATCGCGACGACGTCCGCGCCGTCGATGACCTGCGTGCCGGCTCCGGACTGGCTGGAGATCGCGACGGCGCCGCCGCCGTTGGCCTTTGCGTAGGCGAGCGCCTCGGTCAGCGACTGCGTGTCGCCGCCGAACATGCCACCGCCGCCGCCGCCGCCGGGCCGCCCTGGGCGGTGCCGCCGCCGGGGGGCGCGAAGCCGCCCGGGCCGCCGGCGCCGCCGCCCGCGGGGGCGCTCCGCCGCCGCCGAAACGGCCGCGGCCAGGGACACCGCCGCCCACCCGCCCGCGCCCGGGCCGCCCATGCCGGCGCTCTGCGGGCCGCCGGCCGGGAACGTCCCGTTGGTGGCGTGGCCCAGCGTCTGCGCCGACCACGCGGCAGGGGCGATCAGCAGCGCGCCCATCACCGCGGCGAGCGCGATCAGCCGCGCCCGCTTGGCGAACAGGATCGCGACCGCCGCGAGCGACGCCGGCCGCGATCAGCACCGGCGGCAGCCACTCGAGCGAGCCGGCGTTGTCGCCCAGCACCTTGACCTCGACCGCGACGCCGGCGGCGATCGCCGCCACCGCGAGCCAGCGGTTCTTGGGCAGCTCGGCGGCGCCGGCGCCCACGAGCATCGCCGTGAACGGCGCCAGCAGCGACACGTAGTACGGATGGAAGATGCCCGACGCGTAGCTGAACGCCACGGCCGTGGTGAGGAACGCGCCGCCGACCGCGATCAGCCAGCCGGTGCGGGCGTCGGCGCGCTTGAGGCGGCTCGCGATCAGCACCGCGAGGCCGGCCACGAGCGCGACGCCGAGCAGCCAGCCGGCCTGCCCGCCCATCGTGCTGTCCAGCAGCCGCAGCGGCCCGGTGGCGCCGCCGAACACGCCGCCGCCCATCCCGCCACCCGGTCCGCCGCCGGCGTTGCCGCCCGGGCCGCCGGCCTGGCCGGTCAGGCGCCCGAGGCCGTTGTAGCCGAAGATCAGCGACCAGATCGAGTTGTCCGCCGTGCCGGAGATCCACGGGCGATCGCTCGCGGGCGTGAGCCACACGACGACCGGCCACGCCGCGCCGACGGCGACCATCGTGGCGCCTCCGGCGAGCAGCCCGGTCAGGCGCCGGCGCGGTGCGGACCACAGCCAGGCCGCCGCGATGCCCGGGACCACCATCAGCGCGACCGCCATCTTGGCCTCGAACCCGAGGCCGACCATGGCACCGCTGAGCACCATCCAGCGCAGCCGGCCGTCCTCCAGCCCGCGCACCAGCGCCCACAGCGCGGCCACGCAGCAGAGGATCAGCAGCGCATCAGGGTTGTTGTGGCGCGAGATCGCGACCGAGATCGGCGTGAGCGCGAGCACGAGGCCGGCCACGAAGCCCGCGCGGCGGCCGAAGCGACGGCGCACGAGGTCGTAGGTGAGCGCGACGGTCGCCACGCCCATCAGCGCCTGCGGGACGAGCAGGCTCAGCGGGTGGAAGCCGAAGATCCGCGCCGACAGCGCCTGCACCCACAACGCCAGCGGCGGCTTGTCGACGGTCATCACGTTCGAGGCGTCGAAGGAGCCATACAGGAACGCCGTCCAGCTCTCCGTCATCGAATGCACTGCAGCGCTGTAGTAGTCGTTGGCCCAGCCGTTGATGTCGAGGGCCCACAGGTTCAGCACCGCGGCGAGGGCCAGCAGGCCGATGAGCTCGGGGCGGGCGACACGGATCCTGGGGAGCGCGGCGGAGCGCAGGGCGGCGGTGGTCATGCCCCAAGCGTCGGCGCAGATCCTCAGGAAGGCCTGGGAATGTCCTGGGCTCCCAGGAAACTCACAGCTTCCCTGACGATGGTGATGGACATGAACGAGACTGCCGAAGCCCACCGTGTGCTCGTCGTCGACGACGAGCCGAACATCGTCGACGTCGTCGCCATGGCCCTGCGCTTCCAGGGCTTCGCGGTCGAGTCCGCCGGCACCGGCGCGGAGGCGATCGCCGCCGTCAGCGCCTTCAAGCCGCAGCTGATCGTGCTCGACGTGATGCTCCCCGACATGGAGGGCTTCGACGTCGCCAAGCGGCTGGGCGCCCAGCACGCACGCGTGCCGATCATCTACCTGACCGCGCGCGACGCCACCGAGGACAAGATCCGCGGGCTCACCCTGGGCGGCGACGACTACGTCACCAAGCCCTTCTCGCTCGAGGAGCTGGTCGCCCGGATCCGCTCGATCCTCCGCCGCTCCGGGCTCGCCGAGCCCGAGTCGAGCCGGCTCGTGTTCGAGGACCTCGAGCTCGACGAGGACGCCCACGAGGTCACACGCGACGGCAACCCCGTCGAGCTGACCGCCACCGAGTACCGCCTGCTGCGCTACTTCATGCTCAATCCGCGCCGCGTGCTCACCCGCGCGCAGCTGCTCGAGCACGTGTGGGAGTACGACTTCGGCGGCGACGCCCGCGTGCTCGAGACCTACGTGAGCTACCTGCGCAAGAAGCTCGACGCGCACGGCGCCCCGCTGATCCACACGGTGCGCGGCGTCGGATACGCGCTGCGGCGGCCGCGCACGTGATGGCGTCGCTGCGGGCACGGCTGCTGGCCGGCCTGCTCGCGCTGACCGCGGTGGGGATGCTGCTCGCCGGCGGCATCACCTACGCCGAGCAGCGCTCCTTCCTCTACCAGCGCGTCGACGACCAGGTGCGCCAGGCGCCGTTCCTCGTGGGCCAGGAGCTCGGGGGCGACCGCGACGGCGACCGCCCGCGGCCGCGCGACGGCGGGCCGCTCGGGCCGCCCGCCGGCACCTACGGCGAGCTGCGCACGGCGACGGGCACGCGGTCGGTGACGCTGCCGGTCGGCCAGGGCATCACGGAGAAGCCGGACCTGCCCGACAAGCTGCCGATGAACCGGATCGTGACGATCGACGGCTACCGCGTGCTCGCGCAGCCGGACCGGTTCGCGGGCGGGACGCTGGTGGTCGCCGTCCCGCTCAGCCGAGGCCAACGCGCAGCTCGAGCGGCTGCTCGTGGTGCTCGCGCTCGTGATCGCCGCCGTGCTGCTCGTGCTGTTCGTGGCCGGCTGGGCGGTGGTGCGCACCGCGCTGCTCCCGCTCGACCGCATGGGCCACACCGCCGGGCGGATCGCGGGCGGCGACCTCTCGCACCGCGTCGAGGCGACCGACGGCCGCACCGAGGTCGGCCGGCTCGGGATCGCGCTCAACGGCATGCTCGACCGGCTCGAGGAGGCGTTCTCCCGCCGCAAGGCGTCCGAGGACCGGCTGCGCACGTTCATCGCCGACGCCTCGCACGAGCTGCGCACGCCGCTGGCGTCGATCCGCGGCTACGCCGAGCTGTTCCGCATGGGCGCCGCGCGGCAGCCCGAGGAGACCGAGAAGGCGATGCGGCGCATCGAGGACGAGGCCGCGCGCATGGGCGTGCTGGTCGAGGACCTGCTGACGCTCGCGCGGCTGGACGAGATCGCCGACGCGCCGCATGCCGAGCTCGACCTCTCCGGGCTGGCCGGCGACGCCGTCGACGACGCGCGCGCCACCGCTCCCGACCGCGAGATCTCCCTCGACAGCGAGCGCGCGCCGGTGATGGGGGACGCCCACCAGCTGCGCCAGGTGCTCGCCAACCTGCTGCGCAACGCGCTCGTGCACACGCCCGCGGGGACGCCGATCGACGTGTCCGTCGCGCGGGAGAACGGCTCGGTGCTCCTGGAGGTCCGCGACCACGGGCCGGGGCTGCCGACCGACGACGCGGACGCGATCTTCGAGCGCTTCTGGCGCGCGGAGGGCGGCCGCAAGCAGGGGCGCGGCGGAGCGGGGCTCGGGCTGGCCATCGTGGCCGGGATCGTCGACGCCCACGACGGTTCTGTCGGCGCCTCCAACGCGGACGGCGGCGGCGCCTCGTTCGTGGTGCGGCTCCCGCTCTCAGGCTAGTCCCAGGGAGCTCCGGGGCTGCTCCCACGGGGCGGACCGAAGGTAGGGGCATGACAGCGCTCGCCCCTCTCCCCACCCGGCGGCCGACCCGTGCGCTCGACGTCGAGATCGTCGTGCCGGTCTTCAACGAGGAGGCCGCGCTCGAGCGCAGCGTCCGCCGCCTGCATCGCTTCCTCTCCGACGGGTTCCCGTTCTCGTGGCGCATCGTCGTCGCCGACAACGCCTCGACCGACGCGACGCCCGAGATCGCGGCGCGGCTGGCGGGCTCGCTCCCGGGCGTGTCGGTGCTCCGGCTCGACCGAAAGGGGCGCGGCCGCGCGCTGCGCGCCGCCTGGTCGGTGTCGGAGGCGCGGGTCGTCGCCTACATGGACGTCGACCTCTCCACCGACCTCCGCGGGCTGCTCCCGCTCGTCGCCCCCCTGCTCTCAGGGCACAGCGACCTCGCGATCGGCACCCGGCTCGCGCACGGCGCGCGGGTGGTGCGGGGGCCGAAGCGGGAGCTGATCTCGCGCGGCTACAACCACATCCTCCACGCGGTCCTGCGCGCGCGGTTCAGCGACGCCCAGTGCGGCTTCAAGGCCGCGCGGACGTCGGCGTTGGGCGCCGGGCTGCTGGACGAGGTGCGAGACGACGGCTGGTTCTTCGACACCGAGCTGCTCGTGCTCGCCCAGCGGCGCGGGCTGCGGATCCACGAGGTGCCGGTCGACTGGGTCGACGACCCGGACTCGCGCGTGCGCATCGTGCGCACGGCGATCGACGACCTGCGCGGCGTCGCCCGGCTGGCCGCGGCCTCGCCGCTGGCGCGCTTCCTCGGGATCGGCGTGGTCTCCACGGCGCTGTTCGCGCTGCTGTTCCTCGTGCTGCGCGGACCTCTGGGCGCTGCCGGCGCGAACGCCGTCGCGCTGGCGCTGACGGCGGTCGGCAACACCGCGGCCAACCGCCGCTTCACCTTCCGGCTGCGCGGGCGGACCGACCTGCGTCCGCCACCACCTGCGCGGCGCCGCGGTCTTCGTGCTCACGCTGGCGCTGTCCAACGGGGCGCTCGGCGTGCTGCACGACATCGACGCCACGCCGGCGCACGCGGTCGAGCTGACCGTGCTGGTGCTGGCGAGCCTCGGCGCGACCGTCACCCGCTACGTGGCGCTGAAGACGTGGGTCTTCGCACGGCGCCGCCGTCATCCCTCCCCGACCCCCCAGGAGATCACCCCATGAAGAAGCGAACGTTCACCCGAGTCGCCGTGTTCGGCTCCGCCGCCGCGCTCGGCCTCGCCGGCTGCGGCGAGCAGGCGGCGACGTCGTCCTCGTCGTCCGGCGGCGCGGCGAACCAGCCCGCGGCGGGCCAGACCCAGGGCCAGCGGCCTGATCTCAGCGCTTTGGCGAAGGAGCTCGGCGTGTCCGAGACCAAGCTGCAGAAGGCGATGGAGGCCACGCGGCCCACGGACGGCTCGCAGCCGTCGTCGGATCCGTCCGCGGCGCTGGCGAAGGAGCTCGGGCTCGACGCCGACAAGGTGCGCGAGGCCATGCAGGACTTCATGCCGCAGGGCGGCCCGCCCTCGGGCGTCGGCCAGCCTCCGTCGGGTGGCGGCCAGCAGCCGCCGTCGTCCTCCTCGTCCGCGGACGCCGAGCAGTCGTGACCGAGCACGTGTTCTGGATCGTCAGCCGCGCGGCGGGCATCGTCGCGCTGCTGGCGTCCAGCATGTCCGTCTCGCTCGGCCTGCTCATGGCCGCGCGGCTCCTGCGGGGGCGCGACCTGCGCACCTGGCACGAGGCGCTCGGCCTGGCCACCATGGCCGCGCTGGTCGTCCACGCGGGCGCTCTGCTCTTCGATTCGTACGTCTCCGCGAGCGTCTTGGACCTGCTCGTGCCGTTCGTGGGCAGCTACCAGCCCTTGTGGACCTCGCTCGGGATCGTGTGCGGCTGGGCGACGCTGATCCTCGGCCTCTCCTACTACGTGCGGGCGCGCATCGGCGTCGCTCGCTGGCGGCGGCTGCACCGCTGGACGGCGCTCGTCTGGCTGCTCTCGCTGGTCCACGCGATCGGCGAGGGCACCGACTCCGGTCAGGCCTGGTTCCTGGTCGCGATCGGCCTCGTCGCGGTCCCCGCCGCCGTCCTGTTGACCCGTCGACACCTGGTGACCACATGACCCCCCACCCCGCCGTTCTCGCGCGCCGCCGGCGCATCCAGACCATCCGCGCACGGGTCGCCGCCGGCGCCGTCGCGCTGTTCATCGCCCTGTTCGGCGGCCTCTACGTGCAGATGGCCTCCGGCAACGACCCGGCGCTGTCCGCGTCGTCCGCGCAGGTGGCGTCCACCTCGACCGCCACGGACTCGTCCGTCCTCGTCCTCGTCGTCCTCGTCCGACACGTCCTCCTCCGACACGGACTCGTCGGCGATGACCACCCAGGCCTCGTGACGATGCTCGTCGCGCCGGACCTCCCCGCGGGCGGGGTCGCGGACGGCGTCCTCGTGGTCGCCGACGGCGAGGTCGTACTCGCCAACGAGGCGCTGCGGCGGATGGTCGGCGGCGATCTCGTCGGCCGCCCCGCTCCCGACTGGCTGCCCTCCGCCCCGCCGTCCGGCGAGGGACCGCTGACCGCGCTCGAGCGCGCGCACGTCCGGCGCCACGCCACGATCGGCGCCGCCATGGCGGCTGATGTGCTCGACGCCGAGCAGGCGGGCTGGCTGCGCCACCATCACGAGCGCGACGACGGCGGCGGCTACCCGGACCGCCTCGCGGGCGACGCGATCCCCGCGGCGCCCGCATCATCGCGATCGCGGACGCCTTCGACGCGCTGACCTGCGGGCGCCCGTACCAGCCGGCGGTGGAGGCCGATGTCGCGCTGGAGCGGCTCGAGCGCGACTTCCCGGGCGCCGAGGAGCTGCTGCGCTCAGCGTGAGCGGCTAGCCGCCACGGCGTCGTGCCCAGGTCCTTCGCGTTGTCGAAGACCTCGATCGCGTAGCCGACCTCGCGCAGCCACTCGAAGATCACGCCCTTGCAGTGGTTCGGCTCCACCCCGGCCGCGGTCATCCGCGCCATCCCGCGGGCGTGGTCGCGGTCGCTCGTCGTGTACGCCGCGTCCTCCGCGACCACCGCGCGGTAGCCGAGGTCGAGCAGGCCGATGGCCGACTGCGCGACGCACACGTCGGTCTCGAACCCGGTCAGCACCACCGTGCGCCGGCCGGTCGCGTTGATCGCCTCCACCGCGGCGGGGCAGCCGCACAGCCCGAACGTCGGCTTCTCGATCACGGGCGTCCCCTCGGGCAGCCGCGCGAGCACCCGCGAATCCGTCCGCCCCTCCCGCTCCGGCCCCTCCTCCACGGCCACGATCGGCACCCCGATCCGCGACGCCATCCCGCACAGCCACGCGATCGACAGCACCGTCGCCTCCCCACGAGGGGAGTCCACGACGAACCCGGGCTGCGCATCCACGACCACCAGCACGCTGTCCGAGCGATCCACCAGAGGCACCACCCCAACATAAGGGGTCAGACCCTTTATGTAGGCGAACTGAAGTAAAGGGTCAGACCCTTTATGGGGGGCGAGGATGCTGGCCGCGGGGCTATGGCGGGCATGGCGAGGAAGCCGCGTGAGCTTGTGGCGGGAGGCCTGTACCACCTGTGGGCGCGGGGCAACAGGCGTGCGCTGATCTACGAGGACGACGAGGATCGTGAGGCGTACCTGGCGCTGCTCGGCAAGAACGCGCAGTGGCATGGCTGGCGGTGCCTCATGTACTGCCTGATGGACAACCACGTCCACCTGCTCGTCGAGACGCCGCAGCCGAACCTCGACATCGGCATGCGGGTGTTCCACGGCGTCGTATGCGCAGGCGTTCAACCGCCGGCACACGCTTGCCGGCCATGTGTTCCAGGGCCGCTATGGCGCCGCCCGGTCGAAGGACGAAGCGCAACTGATCACCGCGGCGGCGTACATCGCGGCGAACCCCGTTGCGGCGGGGCTGTGCGGGGAGGCGTCCGACTGGCGGTGGAGCAGCCACGCGGTGGCGGGCACGGACGATGCTCCCGGGTGGCTCGACACGCCGCGGCTGCTCGAGTACTTCGGCGCCGCCGGAGGCGATCCGTGGCTGCGGTACGCCGGCGCCGTCGAGGAGCGGTGCCGCGTGGCAGTATCCCCGGCCGCATGCGCGCCCAACAGATCACCGAGCTCTCCGGCCCCTCGTCCGCTCTTCAGCTCAACGACGTCCCGGAGCCCGACGGCAAGCACCTGATGACCGGCCGGGAGGGCGTGGTGGTGGACGTCCACGCCGCCGGGGTGTCGTTCCCCGAGGTCCTGCAGACGCGGGGGGAGTACCAGGTCAAGCCGGACCTGCCGTTCATCCCCGGCAGCGAGGTCGGTGGCGTGGTCCGCAGCGCTCCCGAGGGCGCCGACGTCAAGCCCGGCGACCGCGTGGCGGCGTTCTGCATGCTCGGCGGGTTCGCGGAGGTCGCGGTCGCGCCGGAGTTCCTCACCTTCAAGCTCCCCGACGGGCTGGACTTCGCGCAGGGCGCCGGGCTGGTCCTCAACTACCACACGGCCTACTTCGCGCTGAAGCTGCGCGGGCGCCTGGAAGACGGCGAGACGGTGCTGGTGCACGGCGCCGCGGGCGGGGTCGGGACGGCGGCGATCCAGGTCGCCAAGGGCCTGGGCGCGACCGCCTACGCGGTCGTGTCGACCGACGAGAAGGAGCAGACCGCCCGCGAGGCGGGCGCGGACGAGGTCTTCCGCTCCGACGGCCCCTGGAAGGACGAGGCCAAGGAAGCGTCCGGCGGCGGCGTGGACGTCGTGATCGACCCCGTCGGCGGCGACCGCTTCACCGACAGCCTGCGCTCGCTCGGCGTCGGCGGCCGCGCGGTGGTGGTCGGCTTCACCGGCGGCGGCATCCCCGAGGTCCGGGTGAACCGGCTGCTGCTCAACAACATCGACGTCGTCGGCGCCGGCTGGGGCGCCTACGTGCTCCCCCGCCCGGAGGTCAACGTGGAGATCGGCAAGGCGGTGCTGGCGCTCGACACCGTGAAGCCGATCGTCGGCGCCCGCTTCCCGCTCGAGAAGGCGAGCGAGGCGCTGGAGCTGCTGGACGGGCGCGGCGCGCTGGGGAAGGTCGTGCTCGAGGTCAGCTGACCGCGAGCAGCTCCTCGGTGGGCGCGTCGATCGCGACCACCGGCTGCCTCGGCGACCAGGTCGGCGGCGCGCATGACGTCGACCGCGGTGGAGCGGACCTGCCCGACGAGCTCGGTGACGGCCAGCTCGCCGCGCTCCTCGTGGACCGAGATCGCGCCCGCGGCGGCGGCGACCGCCATCCGGCGGGCCTCGTCGGCGCGGCGCGGGTCGTCGTAGGCGGCGGCGAGCTCCCACACGGCGCCGCTGAGCAGCCGCACCGGGCCGGGCATGTCGACGGGGACGCGGTCGGCGCGGACGAGCCGCACCGCGTTGCGGGCGAGCACGCGGGTGTTGCGGACGGCGAGGTCGATCTGGCCGAGCGAGCGGTCGTAGCGGCCGAGCTGGGAGCGGGCGCCGCGATGCGGGCCGAGCAGCGAGGCCTCGCGGCCCGCGGCCAGCGTCTCGTGCACCTCGGCGATCAGCGGGTCGATCTCGCGCGCGTCGTCGAGGGCGTCCTGGGCGGTGCCGGCGTCGCCCGACTCCAGGCCGGTGGCGACCTGCTCGAGCGTGCGGCCGAGCGCGGAGAACAGCTCCTGGCCCGCGCGGCCGGCGGCCAGCGCGGGATCGGGCGGGAAGAGCACGGCGCTCGACGGCAAGCGCGGAGCAGCCGCCGATGAAGGCCTCGACGATGCGGTAGACGGACAGCGTCTCGCCGCCGCCCGGATCGACGGTGACGAGCAGGATCGCCGACACGGCCGCCTCGACGACGATCAGCTCGCTGCCGCCGAGCAGCACCGCGGTGACCATGGCGAGCAGCACCAGCAGGCCCAGCTGGGGCGCGCCGACGCCGATCACGGAGATGAGGAGGGCCGCGGCGGTGATCCCGAGGATCACGCCGCAGGTGAGGTGGACCGCGCGCTGCCCGCGCTGCCCGAAGGCGGCGCCGACGGAGATGACCGCGGCGATCGCGGCGAAGGCGGGCTTGGAGTCCGCGACGAGCACGCCGGCCGCCAGCCACGCGAGCACGGCGGCGACGGCCGTCTGCACGATCGGCAGCAGGCGGCCGTGAAGGCGGCGGCGGGAACGGTGGAGGACTCCGATTGCCATCTCCTCCGGTCATCGACAGCCGGGCGAGACCCGCAATGCCTGGCTAACAGGCGCTAACCGTCCGGGTGGACCTCCCGCTCGAGGACGGCGGCCACCGCCTCGAGCCCCGCGCCGTAGGCGCTCGCGTGCGTTCCGACGGGGAAGCGCTTCATCACGCCGCGCGGCGCGCGCGGCCAGCGCCGGCGGCACCCGCCGGCCCGCCACGGCGAGCGTGTGGGCCGAGATCACCGCCAGCGCGGCGAGCGTGGCCTGGAGCGCGGCGCCGGCCTCCTCCGCGAGCCGCCAGGCCAGCAGCGCCGGCGAGGAGGTGTCGCTCGGCGCGCTCCCGCCGAGGGAGATCAGCGTCGGGGCGGCGGCCAGGCGCGCCTCCTCGGCCCAGCCCAGCGCGGTCATCGACAGCAGCGAGACCTCCGGCTCGGCCTCGCTCGCCGACAGGCCGTCGGGGTCCTCGGCCAGCCGCGCCGCCTGCACCGCCGCCAGAGAGGCGAGGTCCGCCCACGCGGCGGCGAGCGCGTTGAGCGCCGGCGCCGCGCGCGGGTCGTGGTAGCCGGCGTTGGAGAGCACGCGGGAGGGCTCGAGCGCGAAGGCGGGGTTGTCGCCCGGCGCGGACAGCGAGATCGCCGCGCACTCCTCCGCCTGCGCCTGCACCCGCCGCAGCCAGCCCAGCAGCCGCGGGGCGTCGCGGAAGGCGACGGGCGCCTGGTGGTCCGCCCGCTCCGCCTCCCCGCCGTCGAACCAGCGCGCGCAGCTCGTCGAGCGCGGCCGCCTCGTGCGGGTCCGCCCACTGGTCGCCGAGCGCCGGGTCCAGGTGCGCGAGCGGCGCCCGCGCGGCCTCGAACGCCAGGGCGAGCACCTCGTGCGCCACGCGCGAGCGGCCCTGCCCCGCCAGCGCGCCGTCGGCCAGCACGGCGGCCGAGGCCGGCGCGCCGTTGACGAGCGCCATCCCCTCCTTCGCCTGCAGCTCGAGGGCGTCCTCGAGCCCGCCGAACACCGCCCGCAGGACGATGATCTCGCCCGGGTCGCCGTGCCCGCGGGCGGCGACCCGCGGCAGCGGGCGCTCGAGCATCTCGGCGACGGCGAGCGCCAGCTCCGGGCGCACGGCGGCGCCACCGCGCACGAAGCCGGCCGTCCGCGCGGCCACGATCCCCCGCACGACGCGCTCGGGGAGCGCCTGCGCCGAACGTCGCGGGCGTGGGCGGGATCCGGCGGGCGTACGCCGCGCGCGCATCAGGCGACAGGAGGCGAGTCGCTCCGCTGTGGTGCGCGGTCGTGATCCCGTACAGCCGCTCGCCCTCGCGCGCGGCCACGAACGCCTCGAACGCGCGGCGGTGGGCCGCGACACGCTCGAGCGCGCCGGCGGTGAGCTCGATGCCCTCGCCCTCCCACGCCACGCGGCGGTAGGCGCCGAGGTCGAGGTCCTCAGCCGCAGATAGTTGCATACGCAATCACTTTCACCTAGAATGCATCTCATGAACCTCCAGGGCCTGCACCACATCACGATGATCACCGGCGATGCACAGCGGAACGTCGACTTCTACTCCGGCGTCCTCGGCCTGCGCCTGGTGAAGAAGACCGTCAACTTCGACGCGCCGGAGGCCTACCACCTCTACTTCGGCGACGAGACCGGCACGCCCGGCTCGATCCTCACCTGGTTCGAGTTCGCGGGCGCCGCCCCCGGCCACCCGGGCGCCGGCCAGATCCACACGATCACGCTGGGCGTCCCCTCCGCGGACGCGCTCGAGTTCTGGGCCAACCGCGTGGGCGGCACCCGCTTCACGGACCCCGACGGCCTGCAGCTCGAGCTCGTCGTCTCCGAAGGCGACCAGCGCGCCTCGCACCCCGACATCCCCGACGAGTACGCGATCAACCGGATCGTCGGCGCCCGCGCCTACAGCGCCTACCCGCACGTGGAGGAGAAGGTCCTCACCGACGTGCTCGGCTTCACCTACGAGGGCGAGGGCACGTACACGCTGGGCGGCTTCACCTGGGGCTACGACCTGGCGACGCGCAACGGCCGCCAGGGCGCCGGCAGCGTGCACCACATCGCCTGGGCCTCGGCCGACGAGGACCACCTCGGCTGGCAGGCGCGCATCAACGACGCGGGCGGGTACGCCACCGATGTGAAGGACCGCGACTACTTCAAGTCGATCTACTTCCAGGAGCCACGCGGCGTGCTGTTCGAGATCGCCACCCTCTCCCCCGGCTTCGCGGTCGACGAGGACCCCGAGCACCTCGGCGAGGCGCTCAAGCTCCCGACCCAGCACGAGCACCTGCGCGAGCAGCTCGAGCGCACGCTGACCCCGGTGGCGGCGTGAGCGAGCTCGTCTACCGCGAGCGCGAGGCGGCCGGCGACCCCGCCGGCCTCCTCGTCCTCCACCACGGGCGCGGCGCCGACGAGCACGACCTGCTCGGGCTCGCCGACGTGCTCGACCCGCAGCGCCGGCTGCACGTCGTGACGCCGCGCGCGCCGCTGCAGATCCCCGGCTGGCCCGGCAACCACTGGTACGTGGTGCCGCGCGTCGGCTACCCGGACCCGGACACGTTCTGGGCCGCCCACCGCAAGCTCGCCGAGCTCCACGACGAGCTGTGGGAGACGACCGGCACCACGCCGGAGCAGACGGTGTTCGGCGGCTTCTCGATGGGCTCGGTGATGAGCTACGCGCTCGGGCTCGACGGCGGCCGCCCGGCCCCGGCGGGGATCCTGGCGTTCAGCGGCTTCATCCCCACCGTCGACGGCTGGACGGCGCATCCGACGACGCAGCGCGTGTTCATCGCCCACGGGCGCAACGACCCTGTCATGGATGTGAACTTCGCCCGCACGGCCGAGGAGACGCTCCGAACCGCCGGGCTGGACGTCGCGTATCACGAGTCGGATGCGGCGCATCACATCGACCCAGCGCACGTCCCCGCCGCGGTCGAGTGGCTCGGGCGCACGATCTGACGACCAGCTCGTCGAGCTTGCCCGCGCGGGCGACGAGCGCGCGTTCGCGGCGATCGTCGAGCGCTACCGCGCGCCGCTCCTGCGCTACTGCCAGGGGCTGATCGGCGCCGCGGGCGCCGAGGACGCGCTCCAGCAGACCTTCATCAACGCCTACTCGGCGCTCACGAGCGACACGGCCAAGGCGCCCGCGTCGCTGCGCCCGTGGCTGTACCGGGTCGCGCACAACGCCGCGCTGAACGTCGCTCGCGACCCGCAGTCGGGGCTGGAGCCGCTGCCGGAGGGGCTCGACGGCGTCGAGCGCCCCGACGAGGTGGTGCAGCGCCGCGAGCGGTTCAGCCGGGTGGTCAACGCCGTGCAGGCGCTGCCCGACAAGCAGCGCGAGGTGATCGTGCGCCACGCCCTCGACGGCGACAGCCACGAGACGATCGCGTCGGACATGGGCATGACTGCCGGGGCGATCCGCCAGCTCGCGCACCGCGCCCGGGCGACCGTGCGCGCCGCGGCGGCCTCGCTGTTCCCCGCTCCGCTGGCGCGCTTCCTCCCCTGGGGAGCGGAGTCCGTGCCGGCGGCGAAGGTGGCGGCCGCCGTGGTGGTGGCCGGCGCCGCGGGCGGCGGGGCGATCGAGGTCGCGAGGCACGACCCGTTGCCCCGTCGCGCCGAGGCGGTGGCCAAGGCGCCCGAGAAGCCGCGCGTCCGTGCCCAAGCGGCGGGCCGCCGAGCCCGTGCCGACCGCGGTGGCGACGGCGACCGCCGTGCCGACGGCGACGCGCCGCGAGGCGGCCGCCCCGGTGCGTGAGCGTCAGCGCGAGCGCGGCTCCTCGTCCGGGCCCGGCAGCGGCGACGACTCGTCCGGACCGGGTAGCGGCGGCGACGAATCGTCGGGCTCGGGCTCGGGGTCGTCAGGGCCCTCTGACTCCTCGGGTCCCGGGTCCGGCGGCAGCGACTCGTACGTCGAGGACTCGTCCGGCCACGGGTCGGGCGGTGACCACTCGTACGACGACGATTCGTCCGGCTCCGGCTCGTCCGGCTCGTCGGCTCGTCCGGGTCGTCGGGATCCGGGTCCTCCGGATCCTCGGGCTCGTCTGGATCGGGCTCGTCCGGGTCCGGCGTCCTCACCCCACGCCCGTGCCGACCGCGACCGCCACGCCGATCGACTCCTCCGGCCACGGCTCCGGGGGCAGCGACGACGACTCGTCGAACTCCGGCTCCGGCGGCGGCGGGTCGTCAGGCCCGGGCTAGCTCCATCATCCCCGCGGCGCGCGAGCGCGCCGCCACGAGGTCGAGCAGCTCGGCGGCGCGGCGCATCATCGCGCCGTCCATCACCGCGTGGTGGAACATCACGCCGGCCGGGCCTCCGCGGGCGAGGGCGCCCGCGATCCGGGTCCCCGCCTCGACCGGCTCGAGCCGCACGAAGTCGACGCTGACCGGCAGCTCGAGCAGCCCCGGCTCGCCCAGCGGCTCGGCGCGCGACTCGCGCGAGAGCACCTCGAAGCCCAGCGGGGCGAGCGCGCGCCCCGTGTCCGGCGTGCAGCGGTTCCACGGCGGCGTGAAGATCGGGTCCACCCGGTCGCCCAGCAGCACGCGCATCCGCTGCTGCCCGGCGACGATGTCGCGGACCTGGTCGACCACGTCGCGCGCCGGGCCGAACTCGCACTTGCGGCCCTCGCGCTCGTGGTTGACGTGCGCGAACCCGTGCTGGTGCAGGCCGACGCGCCGCGCGTAGAGCGCGCGGGCCAGCCCCGCGTCGAGCTCCTCCGGGATCACCGCCAGGTCGAGCGGCACGCCGCGGCTGTCGAAGAGGTCGAGCAGGTCGAAGAGCCGCGCGTCGTCCCAGCCGGCGTCGTCGTCGCGGAAGAACACGCGGGCGGAAGGGTGCGCGTCGAGCGCCGCCGCGACAGGTCCGAGCCAGGAGGTCACGCCCCTCAGACACGCCCGTTCACGAATCTGTGACAAATCGGCGACACGGCGTGTCCTCACCCCGTGAACTCGTCGATCGGCTACGTCCTGATGGGCTACCCGCGCGTCTCGGAGACGTTCATCGCCAGCGAGCTGCTGCGGGTCGAGCGCGCCGGCGTCCCCGTCCGGCTGTTCGTCGTCAAGGACGTCGAGGAGCACGAGCGCGACCTGCGCCACCCGGTCAACGACGCGATCCGCGCCACGCCGGAGCGGCTGCCGGACGCGTCGTGCCTGACGCTCCCGCTGCACCTCTGGCGGCCGCGGCACCTGAAGCCGTTCATGCCCGCGCTGCGCCGCGTCGCGCGCCGCCGCCCGCGCGGGCTGGCGGCGGCCGTCGCCACGACGCTCGCGCAGGCGGCCCGCGACCGCCGCGCGCCGCTGTCCGGGCTGCGCAAGATCTACGTCAAGGAGCTGCTGCAGGCCGTCGCGCTCGCCGACCGCCTGCTCGACGCGCCCGACGTCCGCCACCTGCACGCGCACTTCGCGCACGGGACGACCACGATCACGTGGCACGCCGCGCGGATCGCTGGGCCTGCCGTTCTCGTTCACCGGCCACGCGCGCGACATCTACGCCGCGCACCTGAACCCGAAGGGCTGGCTGCGCCGCAAGCTCCTGGCCGCCCGCTTCGTGGTCACCTGCACGGAGGCCAACGTCCGCCACCTGAAGGCGATCGCGCCCGAGGCGACGGTCCACCTCGTCTACCACGGCCTCAACGCCGACTTCGCCGAGCTCGTGAAGACGGGCGGGGCCATGCGGAACGGCGAGCTGCGCGTGCTGGCGGTCGGCCGGATGGTGGCCAAGAAGGGCTTCGACGTGCTGATCGACGCCTGCGCGCTGCTGGACCGGCGCGGGATCGCGTTCGAGGCCGCGATCGTCGGCCAGGACGGCAAGCACGCCGCCACCGTGCGCGACCGGATCGCCCACCACGGGCTCCAGGACCGCGTCTCGCTGCCGGGCGCGATGGGCCAGCGCGAGCTGCTCGGCGAGTACCGCCGCGCCAGCGCGCTGTGCATGCCCAGCCGCCTGCTGCCCGACGACCGCGACGGCATCCCGAACGTCCTGGTGGAGGCGATGGCCGCGGGCACGCCGGTCGTGGCGAGCGCCGTGTCCGGCATCCCGGAGCTGGTCGAGCACGAGGTCAACGGCCTGCTCGTCGCGCCCGAGGACCCCGAGCAGCTCGCCGACTCGCTCGTGCGCCTCCACGCCGACCCCGAGCTGGCGGCCCGTCTGGCCGAGCACGGCCGCGACACGGTGCGCGACCGCTTCGACGGCCAGCGGCTCGCGGGGCGCCTCGCCGACCTGTTCCGGGAGGCGATCGCATGAGGACCGCGCTGCGCCCCCGCCCCGTCGTGTGCGTCACCGAGCACGAGCACCGCAGCCGCGCGGTCGCCGACGACGTGCTCGAGGGCCGCTTCACGGTCGCCGGCGAGACCCGCGAGCTCGGCCTCGACCCCGAGTGGCGCGGCTCCCACCTCCCCGACGACGAGGAGTGGCGGATCGAGCTCGGTGAAGTTCGCGTGGGGCCTCGACCTCGCCCACGCCGGGCACGGCGAGGCGTGGGAGCGGCTGACCGCCTCGTGGATCGACGCCCACGCCCCCGACGCGGACGCGCCCGAGGTCACGGCCCGCCGGATCCTCAACTGGATCTACGCGTGGCAGCGGCTCGACCCCTCGCCCGCGCACGCCGAGCGGCTGCTCGCCAGCCTCGCGGCGCAGGTCCGCCACGTGCGCGAGAACCTCGCGCCGCGCCGCAACCACCGCACGCTCGAGCTGTACGCGCTGTTCGTCGCCGGCCTCGCGTTCCCCGAGCTCGCGGACCCCGACGCGCTCGACCTCCTGCACGAGAACCTCGCCGCCGACTTCCGCCCGGACGGCGTCCACGTCGAGGCCTCGACGCACTACCACTGCATCGCGCTGCGCTCGTTCGTCGGCGTGCTGGCGAACGCCCGGGAGCCGCTGCCGCCCGGCTTCGTGGAGCTCGTCGAGCGGGCGCGGCGGTTCGCCGCGCACTGCCGCCGCCCCGACGGCACGATCCCGGCGCTCTCCGACGCCGACACGGGCGACTACTCGGCGCTGCTCACCGGCGACCCGGACGAGCTCGACGTCAGCTTCCCCGACGGCGGCTACCACGTGCAGCGCAGCGACTGGGGCCCCGGCGCGAGCTTCCTGATCTTCGACTGCGGGCCGCTCGGCGACGGCGGCCACGGCCACTACGACCTGCTCAGCTTCGAGGCCCACGCGAACGGGCGCCCGCTCGTGCTCGACCCTGGGCGCGGCACATACGCCGAGCCGGCGCGGCGCTGGTTCCGCGGCACCGCTGCGCACAACACCGTCTGCGTCGACGGGCTCGACCAGACGCCCTACACGCGCGGGCGCCCTGACGGCCCGGTCGCCCACGGCCGGTTGATCTCGGCGGGCGACGTGCTCGAGGGCGAGGCACACAGCCCCGTCTACGAGGCCGTCCACCGCCGCCGCATCACCCGAGGGGACGGGTGGATGGTCGAGGACGACCTGCGCGGCGAGCGCGAGCACCGCTACGACCTGCGCTTCCACCTGCCGCCCGGCGAGGCCCAGGTGCAGGGCAACACGGTGGTCGGCCCCGGCGTCGCGCTGACCATCGAGGGCGCCACGCCCACCCTCGAGCGGGGCTGGATCGCGCCGCGCTACGGCGAGCTGGTCGAGGCGCCGGTCGTGAGCGCCGCGGTCACCGCCCGCGACGCCCGCTTCACCACCCACGTGAGGCCGCGATGATCCTCGCGCCCGATCCCGCCGTGCCCCAGCGCGACGCGCTGCTCGACCCCGCGCGGATCGC
This sequence comes from uncultured Solirubrobacteraceae bacterium, assembly GCA_963723395.1. Classification (GTDB taxonomy): domain Bacteria; phylum Actinomycetota; class Thermoleophilia; order Solirubrobacterales; family Solirubrobacteraceae; genus DATFQI01. The sequence continues at coordinate 218,862 of CAVRQL010000026.1, forward strand.
CGCCCTGTTCGGCGTCGAGCGTGCCGAGCGCGTGAACGCGAAGTACCGCGTCGGCGAGAGCCTGCGGGTCGCGTACCGCCTCGACGGCGAGCACACGATCGCCGGGCGCACGTTCAACGGCCGCAGCGGCCAGGTGTACCGCCGGGCGGCGGCGACCGCGCTCCCGGCGGGCGACCTGCCGGGCGTCTCGCACGCGGCGGAGCTGGAGACCGTCTTCTGGGCGTTCCCGAACGACCGCCGGCTCACCGCGCTGCGGCGGCTCGGCGACCTCGACGGGCTGGTCGGTTGCCCGGTCGCGGGCACGCGGCTCGTCGCCTACGCCCCCGAGCGCGCGGCGACGGTGCAGGCGCTCGACGGCGCCGGCCGCACGGTCGCCTACGTGAAGCTCCACTGGGACGCCGCCGATCGCGAGCGCGCCGCGGCCGAGCATGCGTCGGCGGCCGTCGGCCCCGACGACCCGCACCTGCGCCTGCCCCGCGTGCTCGGCGCCGACGAGGACGCGGTGGCGCTCGAGCCGCTGCCGGGCGACCGGCTCGACGGCGTCCGCCACCTGGTGCCCGCGCTCCACCGGCTCGGCGCCGCGCTGGCGCGCCTGCACCGGATCCCGCCGCCGGCCCGGCGGTTCGAGCGCGTCGACGCCGCGCGGCTCGCGCTCGCGGCCCAGGTGATCGCCCGGGCACGCCCCGACTGCGCGGAAGCGGCGCACGCGCTGCTCGACCGGCTGGCGGACGCGCCGGAGTGCGAGCCCGTCCACCTGCACGGCGACACCAACCTGCGCAACGCCCTCGTCGACGGCCGCCGGATCGCGCTCGTGGACCTGGAGGACGCTGCGGCCGGACCCGCCGCCGCCGACCTCGGCTTCGTGATCGCCGGGCTGCTGGCGGCGCAGGTCCAGGGCCGGATGACCGTGGCGCGGCGCGAGGCACTGCGGGAAGCGCTGCTGTCCGGCTACGGCGCGGCGCCCGCCGGGCTGGACTGGCACGTCGCCGCCTCGGTGCTCGCCCGGATCGCCGTCCCCGCCGTGGGCCGCGTCCGCCCCGCGGCGCTCACCCACCTCGAGCCCCTCCTCGAGGCGGCGGCATGACGATCCTCTTCTACTGCCAGCACTCGGTCGGGCTCGGCCACCTGATGCGCTCCTACGCGTTGTGCGCGGCGCTGGCCGAGCGCTTCCGGGTCGTGCTGGTGTGCGGCGGCCCGCTGCCCGAGCAGATCCCGCCGCCGCCCGGCGTCCAGGTCGTCGCGCTCCCGCCGCTCGGCGTGGGCGCGGAGGGCGGCTTCGTGTCCCACGACCCGCGCTTCTCGCTCGAGCAGGCGTGGGAGGCGCGCGAGGAGCGGATCCTCTCGACGTTCCGCGCGGTGCGCCCCGACGCGGTGCTGGTCGAGCTGTTCCCCTTCGGGCGCGCGAAGTTCGCCCGCGAGCTGGTCCCGCTGCTGGAGGCCGCCCGCGCCGCCGGCGCGCTGACCGCGTGCAGCCTGCGCGACATCCTCGTGAGCCGCCGCACCAACCAGCGCGCGCACGACGAACGCGCCGCCCGCCTCGCGGAGGCGCACCTCGACGCCGTGCTCGTGCACGCCGACCCGCGCTTCGCCCGGCTCGAGGAGACGTTCTCGCGCCCGCTCGCCGTGCCCGTGCACTACACGGGCTTCGTCGTCCGCGAACCGGTCCCGCGCCGCCCCCGGGGCGATCACGTGCTGGTCTCCGCCGGCGGCGGGCTGGTGGGCGAGCCGCTGCTGCGCGCCGCGGCCGAGCTCGACGCGCCGGTGCGGATCGTCGGCGGCCCCCTGCTGCCCGACGACGCCTGGGCGCGCCTCCGAGGAGCGCCCGGGCCTGGAGCTCCGCCGGACGGTGCCCGACCTCGGCGCGGAGCTCGCCGGGGCGCGGGCCTCGATCAGCCAGGCGGGCTACAACACCACGCTCGAGGTCGTCGCCTCGGGCGTCCCCGCCCTCCTGGTCCCGTACGCGACGCCCGAGGAGGACGAGCAGACGCGCCGCGCGCGCCGGCTCGAGCGCCTCGGGGCCGTGCAGGTGGCGACCGTCGAGCGGCTCGCCGACGCGCTGCCGGCGCTGCTCGAGTTCACCCCGCGGCCTGCGACCGTCGACCTCGGCGGCGCGCGGCGCACCGCCGAGCTGGTGTCCGACGCTGCTGCGCGACGAGGCGGTGGCATGAGCTCCGCCGCCCACATGCTCCGCCCGCTCGTCCTGCGGCGCTGGCGCGCGCTGGCGGGCGCCGGCGGCGCCACGCTCGTGCTCACCGCCACCGATCTCGCCAAGCCGTGGCCGCTCGCCCTCGTCGTCGACCGCCTGCTCGACCGCACCGCGCCGTTCGAGCTCGACACCTCCGACGTCCGGCTGCTCGCGCTGATGGCCGGCGTCGTGCTGTTCATCGCCGTCGCCGAGGCGGCCGCCCAGTACGCCAGCGACCTGTGGCTGCAGAAGGCCGGCGAGCAGATCAGCCACGACCTCCGCGTGCGCGTCTACGAGCACCTCCAGCGGCTCTCGCTCGGCTTCCACCAGCAGCGCCAGAAGGGCGACCTGGTGACGCGCGTGACCGGCGACGTCAACGCGATGGGCGACCTGTTCTCCCAGTCGCTCGGCCAGATGGTCCAGGCCGCGCTGCTGTCGATCGGGATGACGGTCGTGCTGCTCGTCATCGATCCGTTGCTGGCGCTCGTGTCGCTCTCGACCGCGCCGCTGATGGCCGGGCTCAGCTACGCCTACCGGCGCCGCGTGCGCACGCAGTCCCGGGTGCGCCGCGCCCACGAGGGCGAGATCGCCTCGGTGGCCAACGAGGCGCTGTCGGCGATGGCGGTCGTGAAGGCGTTCGGCTCGGAGGGCTACGAGAGCCGCCGCGTGCGCGAGGGGAGCGAGCGGCGGCTGGCCGCCGGCGTCGAGGTCGCGCGGCTGCAGGCGCGCTTCGACGGGCTGGTCGGCTCCGTGCGGGCGATCTCGACCGCGCTCGTGCTCGTGATCGGCGCGCTGCGCGTCGCCCACGGCGCGATCAGCCCCGGCGAGCTGCTCGTCTTCGCCTCCTACACGCGCAAGGCGCAGAGCCCGATGCGCAGCTTCGCGCGCGAGATGACGAAGGTCTCGGCGACGATGGCGAAGGCCGACCGGGTCGCCGAGCTGATGGCCGCCGACGACGTGCTCCCCGAGCCGGCCGGCGCCTACAGCGGCCCCCGCGCGAAGGGCGACGTCGAGCTCGACGACGTCTGGTTCGCCTACGCGGGGGAGCGCCCCGTGCTCGACGGGCTCTCGATGCGCATCGCGCCGGGGGAGCGGATCGCGCTGATGGGCCCGTCGGGCGCGGGGAAGTCCACCCTCGGCGCGCTGGTCGCGCGCTTCTTCGACCCGACGGCCGGGCGCGTGCTGATCGACGGGCGCGACGCACGCGAGTGCTCGCTGGCGTGGCTGCGCGAGCAGGTCGCCGTCGTGCTCCAGGACACCGTGCTGTTCAGCGGCACCGTGCACGACAACATCGCCTACGCGAGCGAGGCCACGCGCGAGGACGTCGTCGCCGCGGCCCGCTCCGCCGCCGCCCACGAGTTCATCTGCGGGCTGCCGCTGGGCTACGACACCGACCTCGGCCCGCAGGGCGTCGCGCTCTCCGGCGGCCAGCGCCAGCGGATCGGCGTCGCCCGCACGCTGCTGCGCGACCCGCCGGTGCTGGTGCTCGACGAGCCGACGACGGGGCTCGACGCCGCCAGCGAGGCCGCGGTGCTCGACGGGCTGCAGGCGCTGATGCGCGGCCGCACGACGATCCTCATCACCCACTCGCAGCGGCTCGCGGACACCGCCGACCGGATCGTCGAGCTGACCCCGCACGAGCCCGCGGGGGAGCTGGACGGGCTGCTCGACGCGGACGCGATGCGCCTGAGCCTGGCCCACGCCCTCGGCGAGGACGTCGGCGACGTCACCGTCGGCCGCGTCGTCTACAAGCCCGGGGAGGTCGTCGCCGTGCACTACCGCGGCGAGCGCCGCGACGCCGTCGCGACCCGCGACCTCGTCGGCCACCGCGACCGGGTGCGCCACCTGCGCGACGACCCGAAGCTGCCCGCGCTGGCCGAGCCGCCGGAGGAGCTGGCCCGCCGGCTCGGGCATCGACGTCCCCGGCGAGCCGGAGCTGATCGGCTACAAGCCGCGGACGCGGGCGGTGCTGCGCGCCAACGGGCACGTGCTGAAGGCGTACGGCTCGCCGCGGCGGTTCGAGGCGGCGCTGGCCGGGCTGCGCGCCGCCGCCGAGTCGCCGCTGCCCGCCGCCGACCTCGCCGCCGCCGATCCGCAGCTGCGCGTGATCGCCCAGCGCGCCGTCGCCGGCCGGCGGCCCGACACGGCCGTCGAGGTCGCCCGCTGCGCCGGCGCGCTCGTCGCCGTGCTCCAGACCGCGAGCATCGACGGGCTGCGGCGCCACCGAGCCGCTGCGGGCCGCCGCGCGCAAGGCCGAGCTGGTCGCGACGGTCGCGCCCGAGCTGGCCCCGCGCGTCGAGGCGCTGCTGCGGCGCCTCGAGGAGGAGACCCCTGGCGAGTCGCCGCTGGTGGTCGCGCACGGCGACTTCCACGTCGACCAGCTGCTGATCGGCGAGGAGGAGCTGGCGGTGGTGGACTTCGACGACATCTGCCTGGCCGCCCCGGCGCTGGACCTGGCCAGCTACGCGGCCGACGTCGTGCGCGGCCGCGACGGGGACGGGGAGGCGGTCGCCGACGTGCTCGGTCCGCTGCTGGAGGGCTACGGGAGCCGCCCCGAGGCGCTCGGCTGGTACCTGCGCGCCGCGATCCTCGCCCGCTGCGCCCACCCGTTCCACCGCCAGGTCGACGGCTGGCGGCACCGGGTCGAGGCGATGGTCGCGCCGCGGAGGCCACCGATGCCTAGGGCGCTCGTCACCGGCTGCGCGGGCTTCATCGGCTCGCACCTCACCGACGCGCTGCTCGCCGACGGCCGCGAGGTGCGCGGGGTCGACTGCTTCAACGACAACTACGCGCCGCCGGAGAAGCTCGCGAACCTGGCCGGCGCGAGCGAGCACGAGCGCTTCGAGCTGCGCCGCGCCGACCTCGCGGCCGCCGACTGCGCGGAGCTGCTCGACGACTGCGACGTGGTCTTCCACCTCGCCGCCGAGCCCGGCGTGCGCTCCAGCTGGGGGCGGCGGTTCGACCGCTACCTGCGCAACAACGTCGCGGCGACGCAGCGGCTGCTCGAGGCGCTCCGCGAGCGCCCGGAGATCCGGCTCGTGTACGCCTCGTCCTCGTCGGTGTACGGCGACTCGGAGACGCTCCCGACGCCCGAGGACGCGCCGCCGATGCCGCGCTCGCCCTACGGCGTGACCAAGCTCGGCGCCGAGCAGCTGTGCAGCGTCTACCACGCCGACCACGGGCTCGACACCGTCGCGCTGCGCTTCTTCACCGTCTACGGCCCGCGCCAGCGCCCGGACATGGCGTTCCGGCGCTTCTGCGAGGCGGCCGCCGCCGGCGCGCCGATCGAGCTCTACGGCGACGGGCGCCAGAGCCGGGACTTCACGTTCGTGGCCGACGTCGTGGCGGCGATCCGCGCGGCGGGCGAGGCGCCCGGCGCCGCCGGGCGGGCCTACAACATCGGCGGCGGCGCGCCGGTGAGCCTGAACGCCGCGCTGGAGCACCTGGCCGCGATCGCCGGCCGCCCGCTCGACGTGCGCCGCGGCGACCGGGAGTCCGGCGACGTGCTGCACACCGCGGCCGACGTGACGGCCGCGGAGCGCGACCTCGGCTGGGCGCCGCGGACGGACCTCGCGGCCGGGCTGGATGCCGAGTACGAGTGGGTCAGCGAGCGGCGGTGGCGCGCCCGGCCTCGAGCAGGTCGGCGAGCCGGACGAGCTTGACCCGCGGGCGGCCGTGCGGCTCGCCGGCGCTGCGCTCGGCCTCGTCGATCGCCTGCCAGCCCTCCCACGTGACCACCTCGGGCGCGCGCTCGGCGAGCCATTCGCTCGTCGGCTCGAGCGCGCGGCTCCGGGAGCGACTCCGCGTCCTCGAGGATCCGGCCACGGTGTCGGCGGCGTCCTTCTTGTTGGTGCCGATCACGCCGCTCGGCCCGCGCTTGATCCAGCCGACGCAGTACTCGCCGGGGGCGATGCGCCCGCCGTCGTTGACGATCAGGCCGCGCTTCTCGTCCCACGGCACGCCCTCCATCGGCGTGCCGCGGTAGCCGATCGAGCGCAGCACCAGCCCGCACTCGATCACCTCCTCCTCGCCCGTGGGCACGGCGCGGCCGTTCTCGAGCCGGTTGATCGAGACCCGGATGCCGGTCACGGGGCCGTCCTCGCCCTCGCCGAGGATCTCCACCGGGGAGCGCAGGAAGCGCAGCTCGATCGTGTGGGTCTTGCCGGAGGGCGCGCGCTGCGCGTAGTCGCGGAACATCTCCACGTTGCGCTGCTGCGGTCGGCGTCGCGGGCTCGGTGGCCTCCTCGACCTGGGCCGGGTCGACGATCACGTCGGCGCGGGCCAGCTCGCCGAGCTCGCGGACCTCCGGGTTGGTGAACGGCCGCCTGCGCGGGGCCGCGGCGGCCGAGCAGGAGCACGTCCTGGACGGTGGAGCCGCCGAAGGCGCTGATCGCGTGGTCGGCGGTGTCGGTCGGCGCGACCTCGTCGGGGTCGAGCACGAGCATCCGCGCGACGTCGATCGCGACGTTGCCGTTGCCGATCACCACCGCGCGCCCGCACGAGAGGTCGAACTCGTGGTCGCAGTAGTGCGGGTGGCCGTTGTACCAGGCCACGAACTCGGTGGCCGAGTGCGAGCCGGGGCGGTCCTCGCCGGGGATCCCGAGCCGGTTGTCCTCGCTCGTGCCGACCGCGTAGACGACCGCGTGGTAGCGCTCCAGCAGCTCCTCGCGGCTCACGTGCTCGCCGAGCGAGACGCCGCCGAAGAAGCGGAACCCCGGCTTGGCGGCGGTCTTCTCGTAGATCCGCGTGACCGACTTGATCTTCGGGTGGTCGGGCGCGACGCCGGAGCGCACGAGGCCGAACGGCGTCGGCAGCGCGTCGTAGAGGTCGACCTCCCAGCCCGCGTCCGAGGAGCTGGTCGGTGAGCGTAGAAGCCGGCGGGGCCGGCCCCGATGACGGCGGCGCGAGGCACCCCTACGAGGCTAGCGGCGGCGATTTGCGCTTCGGCGGGAGGTCGGTGATCGTGCCCAGCCCCACCTCGGCGGCCATCCCGAGCGACTCGGAGAGCGTCGGGTGCGGGTGGATGGAGAGCGCGATGTCCTCGGCGTCGGAGCCCATCTCGATCGCGTGCACGGTCTCGGCGATCAGCTCGCCGGCGTTGACGCCGACGATCCCGGCGCCGAGCAGCCGGCGCGTGCCGGGCTCGAGGATCAGCTTCGTCATGCCCTCGGTGCGGCCCATGCCGATGCGCGCGGCCGGACGCCGCCCACGGGAACACGGCGGTCTCGACCTCGATGCCCTCGGACTTCGCGCGGGTCTCGGTGAGCCCCATCCAGGCGATCTCGGGGTCCGTGTAGGCGACGCTGGGGATCGCGCGGACCTCGAAGGCCACGTTCTCGCCCGCGATCACCTCGGCCGCCACCTTCGCCTCGTGGCGTCGCCTTGTGGGCGAGCATCGGCTCCCCCACGACGTCGCCGATGGCGAAGATGTGCGCGACGTTGGTGCGCATCTGGCCGTCCACGTGGATGAAGCCGCGCTCGTCGACGTTGACGCCCGCCTGCTCGGCGTCGATCGTGCCGCCGTTGGGGTGGCGGCCGACCGCCACGAGCACGCGGTCGAAGCGCTCCTCGTTGCCGCCGTAGGTCGCGTACGATGCCGTCGTCCTCGGCGCGGATCTTCTCCACGCGCGTGCCGGTGTGGATCGCCTCGTAGCGCTTCTCGATCCGCTTGCGCAGCGGCTTGACGACGTCCGGGTCGGCGCCGGGGATCAGCTGGTCGAGCATCTCCACGACCGTCACCTTGGAGCCGAGCGCGTCGTGCACCGTGGCCATCTCCAGGCCGATGATGCCGCCGCCGATGACCAGCAGCCGCTCGGGGATGTCGGGCAGCTCGAGCGCGCCCGTGGAGTCCATGATCCGCGGGTCGTCGGGCAGGTCGGGCAGCTCGACCGAGTGCGAGCCGACGGCGATGATGCAGTGCTCGAAGGCGATCTCCTCGCCGTCGACGTCGAGCGCTGTTGGCGCCGGTGAAGCGCCCGCGGCCCTGCACGACGCGCACGCCGCGCGTCTTGGCCATGCCGGCCAGCCCGCCGGTCAGCTTGTCGACCGCGCCGTCCTTGAACGCGCGCACGCCGTCGAGGTCGATCTCGGGCTCGCCGAACGTGATCCCCTGCCCGGCGCCCTCCTCGGCGTCCGCGATCACGCGGGCGAGGTGCAGCAGCGCCTTGGACGGGATGCAGCCGACGTTGAGGCAGACGCCGCCGAGGCGCTCGTAGCGCTCGACGAGCACGGTGTTCAGCCCGAGGTCGGCGGCGCGGAAGGCGGCCGTGTAGCCGCCGGGGCCGCTGCCGAGCACGACCACGTCGACGCGGTCCTCGCCGCCGTCGTCGGCCGGGGCCGCGTCCTCCGCGGGCGGCGCCTCGGCCTCCTCCGGCGCGGCGCCGTTCCCGGACGCGCCCTCCAGCGTGAGGATCGGGCTGCCCTGGGAGACCTTGTCGCCGACCGACACCAGCAGCTCGCCGATCGTGCCCGCCTCCGGGCGCGGGGACGTCGAGCGTCGCCTTGTCGGACTCGAGCGTGACGAGCGGGATCCTCGGCGGCGACCTCGTCGCCGGGCTTGACGAGGATCTCGATGATCGGGACGTCGGAGAAGTCGCCGATGTCGGGGACGCGGACCTCGCTCACAGCAGCGCCCGCTTCATGTCGCCCAGCACGCCGGACAGGTGCGTGGTGAACCGCGCCGCCATCGCGCCGTCGATCACCCGGTGGTCGTAGGAGAGCGACAGCGGCAGCATCAGCCGCGGCTGGAACGCGCTCCCGTCCCACACCGGCTTCATCGCCGAGCGCGAGGCGCCGAGGATCGCCACCTCGGGCTGGTTGATGATCGGCGTGAAGAACGTGCCGCCGATCCCGCCGAGCGAGGAGATCGTGAACGTCGCGCCCTTCATGTCGTCGCCGCTTGAGCTTGCCCTCGCGGGCGGCGCCGGAGAGCTGCATCAGCTCGCCGGCGATCTCCAGGATGCCCTTGCGGTCGGCGTTCTTGATCACCGGGACGAGCAGGCCTTGCGGCGTGTCGGCGGCGAAGCCGATGTTGTAGTGGCGCTTGAGGATCAGCTCCTCGCCGTCGAGCGACGAGTTGACCTCGGGGTACTCCTTCAGCGAGGTGACGACCGCCTTCACGAGCAGCGCGACCATCGTGACCTTGACGTCCTTCTGGGAGGCGTTGATCTCCTTGCGGAACGCCTCCAGGTCGGTGATGTCCGCCTCGTCGTGCTGGGTGACGTGCGGGATCGTCTGCCAGCTCTGCTGCAGGCGCGGGCCGGAGATCTTCTTGATGCGCGACAGCTGCACGCGCTCGTCCGCGTCGTCGCCCGCCGGGGCCGGCGCCGGCGCGGCCGACGGGGCCGCCTTGGGCGCTTCGAGGTCCTCCTTGGTGATGCGGCCCTTGCGGCCGGTGCCCTCCACCGTCGAGAGGTCGATGCCCTTCTCGCGCGCCAGCCGGCGCACCGCGGGGCTCGCGTAGGGCGGCTCGGACGCCGTCGCCGGAAGGCTCCTCGGACGGCTCGGGCGCCGGGCTCGGTCTCGGACTCCGCCTCGGCCTCGGTCGCGGTGTCGACCGCGCCGGACGCGGCCGGGCTCCTCGTTGGAGGCGGTCGCGAGCGGGAGCGCGGCGCCGTTGCCGGACGCCTCCCCCACCTCGACGGAGAGCAGCAGCGTGCCCTTGGCGACCTTGTCGCCGACCGACACCTTGAGGTCCTGCACCACGCCGGCGAACGGCGACGGGCACGTCCATCGTCGCCTTGTCGGACTCGAGCGTGACGAGCGGGTCCTCCTCCGCCACGGTGTCGCCCGCGGAGACGAGCACCTCGATCACGGGTACGTCGTCGAAGTCCCCGATGTCGGGGACGGTGACCTCCTTCACCTCCGCCAAGGCGGCGCTCCCTTCGGTCTTGATCTCGTACTTCTCGATCGCCTGCGCGGCCTTGTCGGGCGCCACCGAGCGCAGCGCGGCGAGCGCGACGTAGCGGCGGTCGACCTCGAAGAACTCGCGCAGCGACTTGCGCCAGTCGCAGCGGCCGTAGCCGTCGGTGCCGAGCGTCGGTGTAGCGGCCGGGCACGTACGGGCGGATCTGCTCGGAGAACGCGCGCATGTAGTCGGTCGCGGCCACCGCGGGCGTGTCCGGGAGCACCGAGGTCGCGTACGGGACGCGCTCGTCCTCGCCCGGGTGCAGCAGGTTCCAGCGCTCGGCCTCCATGCCCTCGCGGGCGAGCTCGGTGAACGAGGTGACGCTCCACACGCCGGCCTCGACGCCCCAGTCCTCGCGCAGCAGGTCGGCGGCCGCCTCGACCTCGCGCAGGATCGTGCCCGAGCCCGAGCAGCTGGACGTCCGAGCCCTCACGGAGGCGGTGGATCCCGGCCGAGGATCCCCTCCTCCGCCCCCTCCGGCATCGCCGGGTGCGGGTAGTTCTCGTTCATCAGCGTCAGGTAGTAGAAGACGTCCTCCTGCTCGCCGACCATCCGGCGCAGGCCCTCCTGGACGATGACCGCGACCTCGTAGCCGTAGGTCGGGTCGTAGGAGACGCAGTTGGGGATCGTCGAGGAGAGCAGGTGCGAGTGGCCGTCCTCGTGCTGCAGGCCCTCGCCGTTGAGCGTCGTCCGCCCCGCGGTGCCGCCGAGCAGGAACCCGCGCGTGCGGTTGTCGCCGGCCGCCCAGGCGAGGTCGCCGACCCGCTGGAAGCCGAACATCGAGTAGTAGATGTAGAACGGGACGGTCTGGACGCCGTGGTTGGAGTACGACGTCCCGGCGGCGATCCAGGAGGAGAACGCGCCCGCCTCGTTGATGCCCTCCTGGAGGATCTGGCCCTTCTTGTCCTCCTTGTAGAACATCAGCTGCTCGGAGTCCTCGGGGCTGTAGAGCTGGCCGACCTGGGAGAAGATCCCGAGCTGGCGGAACATCCCCTCCATGCCGAACGTGCGCGACTCGTCGGGCACGATCGGGACGATGTGCTTGCCGATCTGCTTGTCGCGCACGAGCGTGTTGAGGATCCGGATGAAGGCCATCGTCGTGGAGACCTCGCGCTCGCCGGTGCCGTCGAGCTGCGTCTTGAACGCGTCGAGCTCCGGGACCGGCAGGGACTCCGGCGCGCGACGCCTGCGTACCGGCAGGCCGCCGCCCAGCGCCTCGCGGCGCTCGCGCAGGTAGGTGATCTCCGGCGAGTCCTCGGCCGGCCGGTAGAAGGACTTCTTGGCGATCTGCTCGTCGGTGAGCTCCAGCCCGAAGCGGTCCCGGAAGGCGTACAGCGCCTCGTCGGTCATCTTCTTCTGCTGGTGGGTGATGTTCTGGCCCTCGCCGGCCTCGCCCATGCCGTAGCCCTTGACCGTCTTGGCGAGGATCACCGTCGGGCGCGCCTTCGGAGCGCATCGCGTTCGCGTAGGCGGCGTGGACCTTCACCGGGTCGTGGCCGCCGCGGTTGAGCGACCAGATGTCGGCGTCGCACCAGTCGGCGACGCGCTCCTTGAGCTCCGGGTAGGCGCCGAAGAAGTGGTCGCGCACGTACTTGCCGTCGCGCGACTTGAACGTCTGGTACTCGCCGTCGACGGCCTCGTCCATGCGGCGCTTGAGCAGCCCGTCGTGATCGGCCTCCAGCAGCGGGTCCCACTTGGAGCCCCAGATCACCTTGAGCACGTTCCAGCCCGCGCCGCGGAAGAACGTCTCCAGCTCCTGGATGATCTTGCCGTTGCCGCGCACCGGCCCGTCGAGCCGCTGCAGGTTGCAGTTGATGACGAAGACGAGGTTGTCGAGGTGCTCGCGGCCGGCCAGCGAGATCGCGCCCAGCGACTCGGGCTCGTCGGTCTCGCCGTCGCCGAGGAACGCCCACACCTTGCGCCCGGTCGTGTCGGTCAGCCCGCGGCCGGTCAGGTACTTCATGAAGCGCGCCTGGTAGATCGCCATGATCGGCCCGAGGCCCATCGAGACGGTCGGGAACTGCCAGAAGTCCGGCATCAGCCACGGGTGCGGGTACGACGAGAGCCCGCCCTTGGAGACCTCCTGGCGGAAGCCGCGCAGGTCCTCCTCGCTCAGGCGGCCCTCGAGGAACGCGCGGGCGTAGATGCCCGGCGACGAGTGGCCCTGCATGTAGACGAGGTCGCCGCCGTGCTTCTCGCTCGGCGCGTTCCAGAAGTGGTGGAAGCCGACCTCGTAGAGCGTCGCCGCCGACTGGTAGGAGGCGATGTGCCCGCCCAGCTCGGACGACTCGGCGTTGGCCTGCAGCACCGTGGCCATCGCGTTCCAGCGGATGATCGCCCGGATGCGGTGCTCGAGCTCGAGGTCGCCGGGGTACGGATCCTGCCGCTCGGGCGGGATCGTGTTGACGTACGAGCTCGGCGTGATCGCGCCGTCGTGCGCCCCGGAGTAGCGGGCGTGCTCGAGCACGCGGTCGAGCAGATCGCTCGCGCGCTCAGGCCCGTCGTGCTCCACGACCGAGTCGAGCGCCTCGACCCATTCGCGCGTCTCCTGACCATCGATGTCGGTGTGAGCTGCCATTTCCTCCCCGGCATTGTGCCTAACGCCGCTCCAGTACCCCCGTCACGTCGATCAGACCCATAAGCCATTGCTCAATCTGGTTTGCGGTGCGTGGCGGCGCGTCGACCGTGACCTCGAACCGGCCGGGCCCGTGGCGGTCGGATTCGTGGAAGTCGACGGCGAGGATCCGGCACCCGCGGCGGCGCAGCATGCGTGAGCGCGCGCACGACGACGTCCTCGCGACCGGTGGTCTCGATCGCGAGCCTGCGTGGTCGTGCCGCGACGGCTTCGCGGCGGTCTGCAATGGAGATGACGGCGGACATGGGATGGAACCTCCACGGTCCCATCGCTCCCGGTCGCCACCGCGCCGGTCCCGAAGGGACCAGATCGTGGCCTGTAGCGCGACTGCGCTCAGGCCGAGGTGGCAATGGCGATGCGCGGGAGCGTCATCACGGCGCGCATCGTACCGGCGCCGTGGCGGGAACCACCACCGCGATGTTCCCCGCCACCGAGGTCAAGGTCGTCCTGTCGTCGGTCGCGTTCGCGCTCGCCGGCTACCAGCTCGTTCTGGCCGCGGTCGGGTACCGGAAGGTCCGGCCGGGGTTCCTCGAGCCGCGTCCGGCGATCCGCGCGCACCGCGCGACCGGCGACGTGATCTTCCCGCTGCTGATCGTGGTGGGCGTGATGTGCCTGTCCTACTTCGAGCTCGAGGACGACGCCGCGTTCCACGCCGTGACCGGCGCCGCGCTGATCGCCGTGCTGGCGCTGAAGGTGGTCGTGATCCGCTGGTGGCACGCGGCGCACCGCTTCCTCCCGGCGCTCGGGATCACGGTGTTCGTGCTGTTGGCCGCCACCTGGGCGACGACCGCCGGGGAGTTCCTCTCGTGAGCGCGCAGGCGAAGCAGCTCATCGGGTCCCTGCTGGTGGCCGCCGCGATCGTCGTGCTCACGATCGTGATCGTGACCGCCCGCCTCGGCCCCACCCCGGTCGAGCGCGACGACCACGGCGGCGATCGCCAGGAGCAGCGCGACGACGACAACTCCGGCAAGGGGAGCTAGACCTTTTCGGCGGGCAGCGCGAGCGTGAGCTCGGCGCCCCCGCCCTCCGCGTTGGCCGCCCGCGCGCAGCCGCCGTGGGTCTCGGCCACCTGGCGCACGATCGCCAGCCCGAGCCCGGTCCCGGGCGCCCCGCGCGAGCCGACGCTGCGGTAGAAGCGGTCGAACACGTGCGCGAGGTCCTCGTCGGGGATGCCGGGCCCGTGGTCGCGCACCACCACGCCATCCGCGCCGGCGCGCACCAGCACCCGCCCGCCGCCGTGCTGCGCGGCGTTGTCGAGCAGGTTGTTGACGGCGCGGCCGAGCCGGTCCGGCGCGCCGTCGAGCGTGGCGGGCTCGGCGTCGAGCTCGAACGTCGCCCACGGCGCGTGCATCCGCGCGCGTGCGACGGCGTCGCGCGACCAGCTCGTCGATCCGCACCTCCTCGCGCGCCGCCGCCGGCTCGCTCCCGCGCGCGAGCTCCATGATGTCGGCGACCAGCGCGCCGAGCTCCTCGACCTGCGCGCGCAGGTCGGCCAGCACCGCCTCCTGCTCGGCGGCGTCGAGCTCGGGCAGCAGCTCGATGTTCGCGCGCAGGGTGGTGACGGGCGTGCGCAGCTCGTGCGAGGCATCGGCGACGAGCTGGCGCTGGGCGTCGACCGAGCGGTCCAGCGCGTCGAGCATCGCGTTGAACTCCGCCGCCAGCTCGCCGACCTCGTCGGTGCGCGAGGGCGCGATGCGGCGCTTGAGGTCCTGCGTCTCGGAGATGTGGTGCGCGGCGGCCGCGACCTCGCGGATCGGCGCGACGACGCGGCGGCCGACGGCGCGGCCGAGCAGCGCCGCCATCCCGACGCCCGCCACGCACAGCGCGAGCAGCGCGATCCGCAGGCGGCTCCAGCACGTCGTCGGCGCCGTCCAGCGAGCGGGCGAGCTGGAGCGCGCCCTGGGGCGTCCCGACGGTGATCACGCGCAGGTGCGAGTCGTTGACCGACGGCGTCGGAGAACGCGTGCGCCCTGCTCGTCGTCGGCGATCTCGCGCACCTGCTCGTCGACCGGCAGCCGCAGCGGCGCCGCGCTGAGCGTCAGCACGTCGCCGCCGCGCACGAGCTGCGCGTACGCGATCGGGCCGCCCTCGCGCGGCGGCGGCGCGGGCAGGGTCTCCGCCGACTGCGGCACCCCCACGCGCGCCACCGCGAAGCTCGCCTGCCGGGTCAGCGCCGCGTCCACCTCGCGGCGCAGCTCCGCGCGCACGAACGGCGTACGCGGCGACGGCGCAGAGCGCGACGGCGACCGCCACGGAGCCCGCGGAGAGCAGCGCGATCCGCCGGCGCAGGCTCATCGCTCGCGCAGCACGTACCCGACGCCGCGCACGGTGTGCAGCAGGCGCGGCTCGCCGCCCTCCTCCGTCTTGCGGCGCAGGTAGCCGATGTAGACGCCGAGCGCGTTCGAGGTCGGCCCGAAGTCGTAGCCCCACACCAGCTCGAAGATCTGCGTGCGCGAGAGCACCCGGCGCGGGTGGCGCATGAACTGCTCGAGCAGCGCGAACTCCGTCTTGGAGAGCTCGACGGGGCGGCCGCGCGCGCTGCGCGCGGTGGCCGCCGAGGTCCAGCTCGAGGTCGGCGTAGCGCAGCAGCTCGGGGCCGTCGTCGGGCTCGGCGCGGCGCAGCAGCGCCCGGAGCCGGGCGCGCATCTCCCGCAGCGCGAACGGCTTGACCAGGTAGTCGTCGGCGCCGGAGTCCAGCCCGAGCACGCGGTCCTCGATCGCGTCGCGCGCGGTCAGCATCAGGATCGGCGTGCGGTCGCCGGCGCCGCGCAGGCGCCGGCACACCTCGATGCCGTCGACGCGGGGCATCATCACGATCCAGCACGATCGCGTCGAAGGCGCCGTCCTGCTCGAGGGCCGCGGCCCCGTCGGCGGCCAGGCTGACGTCGTACCCGTCGAGCCGCAGCGCCCGCTCGAGCGTGCTGCGCACGGCCGGCTCGTCGTCGACGATGAGGATCCGCACGAGCGCATTGCCTCATGCGCGATGAAGAAAGGTCTAAGAAGGCAGGCGCTGGGGAGGTGGCGGGTTGCTCGAGGCGTCGGAAAGGCGGGGCACGTGCCGTTGCCCACGCCCCGGGCCACCTGCTCACCTCACCAGCGCCTGCAACAGCGACGCTCACTCGGCAAGCGGCTCGAGCAGCCGCCCGTCTCGCACGCCGACGAGGCGGTCGGCCGCCGCGGCGATCGCGCGGTCGTGGGTGACGAGCACGACGGTCAGCCCCTCGTCGGCCGACAGCGCGCGGATCAGGGCGACGATCTCGCCGCCGGTGGCGGTGTCGAGGTTGCCGGTCGGCTCGTCGGCGAGCAGCACCCGCGGGCGGTTGGCGAGCGCGCGGGCGATCGCGACGCGCTGCTGCTCGCCGCCGGAGAGCTGGGACGGCAGGTTGCCGAGCCGGTGCGAGAGCCGCACGCGCTCGAGCAGCTCGCCGGCCCGCGCGCGGCGCTCGGCCGCGCGCATCTTCACCGGCGCCAGCGCGGCCTCGACGTTCTGCTGAGCCGTCAACGTCGGGATCAGGTTGAACTGCTGGAAGATGAAGCCGAGCGTCTCGCGGCGCAGCCGCGCCAGCTCGCCGTCGCCCATCCGGTCCAGCGGCTCGCCCTCCAGCTCCAGCGTGCCCTCGGTCGGGCGGTCCATCGCGCCGAGCAACTGGAGCAGCGTCGTCTTGCCCGACCCCGACGGGCCGACCAGCGCGAGGAACTCGCCGGAGCGGACCTCGAAGTCGACGGCGTCGACGGCGCAGACGTCGCCGTAGCGCTTGGTGACTCCTCGCAGGCGGTACATCATCCGATCGACCTCAGCGCGTCGGCGGGACGGAGCCTGGCTGCTCGCAGCCCTCCGGCCGAGCCGGCGATCAGCCCGCCGGCCACCGCCAGCCCGATCGCCACCAGCAGCAGTCGCAGGGTCGACGGGTGCGCCGAGCACGACGTCGGTGGTGCCGGGCGTCGCCTGGCCCTGGCCGAACGCCATCACCACGCCGCCGCCCGGGCCGGGACCGCCCGCCGACTGCTCGGGCTCGGGGACGCTGGCCTCCAGCGTGATGCCGATCGCCCCGATCGCCGCCGCGGCGGCCAGCCCCAGCGCCGGCGCCGAGCAGGCCGCCCAGCAGCCCCTGCAGCACCGACTCGCCCGTGACCTGGCGGACGACGAGCCGCTGCGGCCAGCCGATCGCCTTCAGCGTGCCGAGCTCGCGCACCCGCTTGGCCACCGAGCCGAGCGTGAGCAGGACCGCGATCAGGAACGACGCGACCAGCGCGACGATCGTCAGTGCCGTGCCGAGCTTGGAGGACAGCTTCTTGGCGTCGACGAGCGACCCGCCGATCCGCTCCGCGAGGTCGGCGGCGGTGGTCACCGAGGCGCCGGGGAGCGTCTTCTCGATCGCCTTCTGCACGGCCGCCACGGAGTCGGCGTCGTCGGCGCGGACCTGGACCTGGTTGACGCGGCCCTTGCGGTCGCTGAGCCTCTGCAGCCGTCCGAGCTCCATGTAGACGTCGCTGGCGCTGCCGCCGAGCGGCGCCTGCGACAGGCCGACGACCGCGAACGCCTTGCCCTTGAGCTTCAGCGTGTCCCCGATGGCGATCGAGTGCTGCTTGGCGTAGGCCTCGTTGACGACCACCTCGTCGCCGGCCTTCAGGTAGCGGCCCTTGGCGACCTGCGACGGCGTCATCGTGGCCAGCGACGGCTTCGCGAGGTCGATCCCGGAGACGCTCATCGCCGTCACGTCGATCGGCGCCTGGTCTCCTCCGCCTCCGCCGGCGGGCGGCGGGCCCATCTGTGCGCCCTGCTCGGCGCGCTCGGGCACCGTGCCCGTCACGGTCAGGGCGTTGACGCTGAGGCTGCCGGCGGCGTCGGCCACCCCGTCGAGCGCGACGATCTCGGCGACCTTCGCGGCCTTGAAGCTGAGCTGGGCGCCCGAGACGAAGTCCGTGCGGGTGAACTTGTCCCCCGGCTCGCCGAGGTCGTCGACGTCCACGCGCGAGCGGCGCTCCCGCGGCCGCTCCGAGCGGGCCTCCGGGCGCGTGACGGTCATGTCCGCGCCGACGCCCGTCAGCGGCTCGAGCACCTCGTCCTGCGCCTCGTCGAGGCCGGCAGAGAGCGCGTTGACGGCGACCACGAGCCCGACGCCGACGCCGAGCCCGATCGCGGTGAGCAGCGTCCTGCCGCGGCGGCGCCGCAGCTCGGACCACGTGTAGGCGAAGAAGAACATCGCCCGATCGAACCGCCGTCGGCGAAGAGGCCCGTAAGAGGTCCCGAAGAGCTAGCGAAGGCGGACGCCGAGCACCGCCGACGAACGCGATCAGGCCGGTGGCCAGCGAGGCGGCGATGGCCGCGCCGTAGCCCCACGCGTCGACCGCCGCGCCGGCCGCGGGCGGGCCGATCGCCGAGCCGATCCCCGCGCCCGTGTAGAGCACCCCGAGCAGCGCGCCGAGGTTGCCGACGCCGAAGCGGGCCGCGACCACGGCGGGCGCGAGCGCGACGAAGCCGCCGTAGCCGACGCCGAGCACGATCGCGAACAGGAGCATCGCCGCGTAGCTGTCGCCCGCCGCCCACCAGATCGCGAAGCTCAGCCCCATCGCGGCGAAGCAGCCCTGGTAGGCGCGCAGCAGCGCGGTGCCCGCGATCGCGCCCAGCGCCAGGCGCCCGACCACGCTGGCGATCCCGATCGCGCCGATCAGCCCCGCGGCGGGCACCGGGTCGATCCCGCGCTCCTCGGCGTAGGACGGCAGGTGCACGAACGGGACGAACAGCGCGAGGGAGACGAGCACGGTGGAGAGGTACAGGCGGCGGTAGGCGGCGTCGCGGACCGCCTCCGAGAGCGGGAACCCGGCCTGGTGCTCGGCCAGCGGCGCCGGAGCGGCGGCGACCGCGGCGCCCAGCAGCGCGACCACGCCGACCGCGGCGAGCACGAGGTAGGCGTCGCGCCAGCCGATCTCCTCGATCAGCGCGGCGGTGGCGGGCGGGAACGCGAGCGTGCCGACGCCGATGCCCGCCACGGCGACCCCGAGCGCGAGCGTGCGGCGCTCGACGAACCAGCCGCCGACCAGCGCGACCATCGGCACGTACGCGCACGCCACGCCGATGCCGACCCCGAGCCCGTAGGCGAGCGAGCGCGACGGCCAGCGAGCCCGCCTGCGAGGTCGCCACGAGCCCGAGCCCGAGCGCCGCGGCGCCGACGAGCAGCACCCGCCGCGGGCCGAAGCGGTCGGCGGCCGCGCCGCTGACGCCGCCGAGGCCGAAGTAGAGCAGCGAGGTGAGCGAGAAGAAGCCGGCCGCGACCGCCCGCCCCGCGCCGAAGTCGGCCCGCAGCTCCTCCAGGAACGCGCCGTAGGAGTAGGCGATCCCGAACGCGACGGCCATCGACGCGAACGCCGCGCCGGCGACGCCCCATGCGCGGCGCGAGTCCGTGGCGGCGGCGCTCATCCCGCGCGGACCGTACAGTGCGCGCGTCATGGCGTTCGCACCGATCGGGAGGGCGGAGCTCGAGGCGGTCACGCCGCACGGCGTGCGCCTGCGCGCCGGCACCGCGCTCGTCGAGGTCGCCGCGCTCGCGCCGGACCTGTTCCGCGTCGGCCTGTTCCCCGGCGGCAAGCCCGCCGAGTACGGCTCGGAGGCGGTCGAGCGCGACGACTGGCCCGCCGCCGGCGAGTGGCGCGACGGCGCGCTCGTCACGGCCGAGGCGACCGCGCACGTCGCAGCTCGACCCGCTGCGGATCTCGTTCTCCGACGCGCACGGGACCTTCTCCGCCGACGACCCCGGGCTGGAGATCGGCGACGGGTCGGCGCTGCGCGTCCGCAAGGCGCGGGGCGAGGGCGAGCGGTACTTCGGCTGCGGGGAGCGCACGGGCGGGCTCGAGAAGACGGGCTCGCACCAGCTGTTCTGGAACATCGACCCGCCCGAGGGGCACTCGGCGTCGATGAACAACCTCTACACGTCGATCCCGTTCGCGCTCAGCCTGCAGGACGGCGTCGCGCGCGGCCTGTTCGTCGACTATCCGGGGCGCTCCGAGCTGGACCTCGCGAAGGCCGACCCGGAGCGGATCGAGGCGACCGTCTCCGGGGCGCTCGTCTACTACGTGTTCGCCGGCCCCACGCCCCGGCGCGTGCTCGAGCGCTACACGGAGCTGACCGGCCGGATCGGGATGCCGCCGCTGTGGGCGCTCGGCAACCACCAGTCGCGCTGGGGCTACGAGACCGCGGACGAGATCCGCGAGATCGCGGCCGCGCTTCCGCGAGCGCGACATCCCGTGCGACGTCATCCACTTCGACATCGAGCACATGGACGGCCACCGCGTGTTCACGTGGGAGCCCGAGCGCTTCCCCGACCCGCGCGGGCTGATCGAGCAGCTCGCGCGCCGACGGCTTCCGGGTGGTCTGCATCACCGACCCGGGCGTGAAGGTCGACGAGGGCTACGAGCTGTACACGAGCGGGCGCGAGCGCGGCCTGTTCTGCCGCGACGCGCGCGGCGACGAGTTCCGCAACGTCGTCTGGCCCGGGCATGTGCGCGTTCCCCGACTTCACCGACCCGGCCGCGCGCGAGTGGTGGGGCGAGCACCAGGCCTCGCTGCTCGAGCTGGGCGTGAGCGGCGTGTGGTGCGACATGGACGAGCCGGCGATGTTCGTCCCCGACCGCGCCACGATGCCCGACGACGTCGCCCACCGGGGCGGCCGCCTTCACGTCGAGGTCCACAACGCCTACGGATCGGCGATGGCGCGCGCCGCGTACGAGGGCATGCGCCGCACCCAGCCGGAGCGGCGCCCGTTCGTGATCACCCGCGCCGGCTACGCCGGGCTGCAGAAGCACGCCATGCAGTGGACGGGCGACAACTCCTCGTGGTGGGAGCACCTGTGGATGTCGATGCCCCAGCTGCAGAACCTCGGGCTGTCGGGCGTCGCGTTCTGCGGCGTCGACGTCGGGGGCTTCTTCGACGACTGCCACGGCGAGCTGCTGGCCCGCTGGACCGAGTTCGGCGTCTTCCAGCCGTTCTGCCGCAACCACTCCTGCAACGGCACCGCCCACCAGGAGCCATGGGCGTTCGGGGAGCCGTGGGAGAGCGTGTGCCGCGACATGATCCGGCTGCGGATGCGGCTGCTGCCGTACCTGTACGGGCTGTTCGACGAGGCCGCCCGCACCGGCGCGCCGGTCCTGCGCCCGCTGCTCTTCGAGCACCCGGACGATCCCGCGACCTACACCGCCGACGACGAGTTCCTGCTCGGCGACGCCCTGCTGGTGGCCCCGATCACGCGGCCCGGGATCGAGCACCGCCACGTCTACCTGCCCGCCGGCACCTGGGCGCACTGGTTCACGGGCGAGCTGATCGAGGGGCCCGCCCACGTGCTCGCCCACGCGCCGCTGGGCACGCCGGCCGTGTACGCCCGCGCCAACGCGCCGATCCCGCTGTGGCCGGCGCTGGAGAGCACCGCGGGCGGCACGCCGGACGAGCTCACGCTGCGGGTGTACGCCGCCCCCGGCGCGGCCGCCGTCGAGCGCGAGCTCTACGAGGACGAGGGCGACGGCTACGGCCCCGTGGCGCGGCGCACCGCGTGGTGCGACGGCGCGACGCTGCGCCTCTCGGCGCGCGAGGGCTCCTACGAGCCGCCGCGCGAGCGCCTGCGCGTCGAGGTCTTCGGCGGCGCGGAGCACGAGCTGGCCGAGACCGGTGCACGCGGCCGAGATCGCGATCGGCCTACCCTCAACGGATGGATCCTGACGATCTCCTGACCGGTCCGGCCGTCGAGGCTGCGGTCGCGGCCCTGGCCGAGCGCAACCACCACCATCTCGAGCAGATGGCGCCCGACGAGAAGGCTGACGCCCTCGGCCACTGGCGCGAGCTCGCGATCACGGTGCTCACGGCCGCGCGCAGCGCGGCCGGGTCAGGCGTCGCCGGCGAGGAGTCCCACGGCCGCGCGACGATCGTGCTGGAGGACGCCGGCACCGAGGAGGTCACGGTCCACGCCACCTTCTGGCCGGAGATGCAGGACCTCGGCGGCGGCGAGGTGGCCGCCACGCCCGCCCAGATCGCCGCGCTGGAGCTGCTCGAGCAGCTCACCGGCGGCGACGAGGAGGACGACGACTCATGAGCGACCGCGACGACGGCCTGCAGATGACGCGCGCCGACTACGAGCGGCTCGAGACGGAGATCGAGCACCTCGAGACGGCCTCGCGCGGCGAGATGGCCGAGCGCATCAAGGCGGCCCGGGAGCTCGGCGACCTCAAGGAGAACGCGGAGTACCACGACGCCAAGGACGCGCAGGCGATCCTGGAGACGAAGATCCTGCGGCTGCGCGACCAGCTCGTGCGCGCGGAGGTCGTCGAGGCCGAGGCGGCCTCGGACAAGGTCGGGTTCGGCTCGACGATCGTGCTGACCGACCGCGACTCCGGCAAGGAGCTGCGCTACACGCTGGTGTCGGCGGTCGACGCCGACGCGGCCGGGGGCAAGCTCTCGATCGAGTCACCCGTCGGCCAGGCGCTGACGGGGCGCCGGGCGGGGGACGTCGTCGACATCCCCACGCCCAAGGGCACCGCACCCTCGAGGTCGTCTCGATCAGCTAGCGGCTCGGCGCGCTTGACGCCGACCAGCGCCTCGTAGAACAGCGGGTCGCCGGACACGTCGAGCCGGTGCCGGTAGCGGCGCCGGCCGCGCTGCTCGATCCCCGCGCGGCCCTTGAGCATGTCGCGGATCAGCTCCTGGAAGCCGGTGTCGTCCTCGGCGCCCAGGAAGTCGGACTTGATGTTGAACGCCACCCACCCGTCGGCGTCGACGAGGTCGTAGGCGGCGAGGAACACCTCGGGCGGGATGTCG
>CAVRQL010000027.1:0-340000 GCA_963723395.1 uncultured Solirubrobacteraceae bacterium
CAGGGCGCCGGTCAGGCGGCCTGACGCGCGGCGAGCTGGCCGCAGGCGGCGTCGATGTCGCGGCCGCGGGTGAGCCGGACGGTGGCGTGCAGGCCGTGCTCCTCGAGCACCGCCTTGAAGGCGGCGATCGCCTCGCGCGAGGAGCCCGCGTAGCCGTCCCGGTCGGGTTGTACGGGATGAGGTTGACCTTGTAGATCCGCGGGTCCAGCAGCTGGGCGAGCTGGAGGGCCTGCGGCGTAGGCGTCGTTGACGCCGGCGAGCATCACGTACTCGATGAAGACCTTGCGGCGCGGCGCTCGTGGTAGCGCTCGCACGCGGCGAGCACCTCCGCGATCGGGTAGCGGTCGTTGACCGGCATGATCCGCGAGCGCAGCGCGTCCTCGGGCGCGTGCAGGGAGAGCGCGAGGCGGATCGGCATGTCGCATCTCGGTGAGGCGGTCGATGCCCGGCACCCAGCCGACCGTCGAGATCGCCGTGCGGCGGTGGGTGATGCCGACGTCGGGCAGCCGCGCGGCGCGGCGAGGACGTTGTCGAGGTTCATCAGCGGCTCGCCCATCCCCATGAACACGAGGTGGTCGACCGGCTCGATGCGGCGGAAGTGCAGCACCTGGTCGAGGATCTCGCTCGCGGTGAGGTTGCGGCCGAACTTCATCGCGCCGGTCGCGCAGAACGTGCAGGTCAGCGGGCAGCCCGACTGCGAGGAGACGCAGATCGAGCGCCGGCCGTCGCGGTAGCGCATCAGCACGGCCTCGATCGGCGCGGCCGTCGCTGGGTGTGGAACAGCGCCTTGACCGTGCCGTCGACGCTGTGCGGCCTCGTCGATCAGCGTCGAGCGAGGAGAACGGGACGGCTCGCTCCAGCCGCTCGCGCAGGGCGGCGGGCAGGTTGGTCATCTCCTCGTAGCCGCGCGCGCCGCTGGCCGCCCAGCGCCAGACCTGGCGGGCGCGGAAGGCGGGCTCGCCGGCGGCGGCGAGCGTGTCGTCGAGAAGCGCGAGGTCCACCGTCATATGGTGGCAGGGACATGCGCCTCGGCCAAGTTCCTCGCCCACTCCGGGGTGGCCTCGCGCCGCGCCTCGGAGGAGATCGTGTTCGCGGGTCGCGTGACGATCCGCGGCGAGGTCGTCCGCGACCCGGCGCGCGACGTCGACGGCAGCGAGCAGATCGAGGTCGACGGCAGGCCCGCCAGGGCGTGGAAGGGCGACCGCGCCGTGTACGCGGTCAACAAGCCGGCGGGCGTGGTCTCGACCGCGCGCCGACACGCACGGGCGCCCGACGGTGGTCGAGCTGGTGCCGAGCGGGCGGCGGCTGTACCCGGTGGGCCGGCTCGACGCGGGCACGACGGGGCTGATCCTGCTCACCGACGACGGGCCGCTGGCGCACCAGCTCACGCATCCCTCCTTCGAGGTCCCGCGGGTCTACCGCGCCAAGATCCGCCGGGCGCCGATCCGCGGGCACGCGCTGGAGTCGCTGCGCAACGGCGTGGAGCTCGACGACGGGATGACCGCTCCCGCGAAGGTCAAGCGGCTGGCGCCGGACCTGGTCGAGATCACGATCCGCGAGGGCCGCAAGCGGCAGGTGCGGCGGATGCTCGAGGCGGTCGGGCCATCCGGTCGCCTCGCTGGAGCGCGTGGCGTTCGGCCCGCTCGGGCTGAAGGGGCTCCAGCCCGGCGAGCACCGGCGCCTGACGGCGCAGGAGATCGAGCGCCTGCGCGGCTCCGGCCGGACCCGCGGCCGACGGCGCTGATACAAACCGACGCTCGAATGCGGCTGTTCGCGCTGCGAGGCGCCACCACGGTGCAGGACAACGAGGCGGAGGCGATCCTCTCCGCCACGGAGGAGCTCATGCACGAGCTGCTCGGGCGCAACGGGCTCGCCGCCGAGGACCTCGTGAGCTGCATCTTCACGCTCACCGACGACCTGGACGCCGAGTACCCGGCGGTCGCGGCGCGCCGGATGGGGCTCAGCCGGGTGCCGCTGCTGTGCGCGCGGGAGATCCCGGTCCCCGGCAGCCTGAACAAGGTGATCCGGGTGATGATCCACGCCTACGCGCCGGAGAGCACCGCGCCGCAGCACGTGTACCTCGGTGAGGCGCGGGCCTTGCGGTTGGACCTCGAGGGCGCACAATGACCGGGTATGGCCTTCCCTGAGCGCCACCGGCGGCTGGCCTCGGCGCTGCCGGAGCCCCAGCCGCCGCTCGTCGCCGACCTCGGCTGCGGCGACGGGCGCACGCTCGTCGCGCTGCGCGAGCGGTTCGGCCCGGACCTGGAGCTGGTCGGGGTGGAGCGGCGCGAGCCGGAGCTGGACGCCGCGCTGGCCGCCGACCCGAACGTGCGGACGATCGTCGCGAACCTCAACAAGCCGCTGCCGTTCGAGGACGCCTCGCTCGGCGCCGCGGTCTGCCTCGACACGCTCGAGGCGCTGCCCTCGGCGGACGCGTTCCTGACCGAGGTGGCGCGCGTGCTGGTGCCGGGCGGGCACCTGCTGCTCTCGCACAAGGACTACGACACGATGGTCTTCAACACCTCCGACCTGGGGCTGACGCGCCGGCTCGTGCACGCCTTCGCGGACACGCAGGAGGACTGGATGGACTCGGCCGACGGCACGATCGGCCGCAAGCTGCCGGCGATCGCACGGCGCTCGCCGTTCGAGCTCGTCGAGACGCTGGCGTGGGTCGAGCTCGACACGGACTTCGCGGCCGACGAGCCGGCCGACCACGCTGTGCAGGGCATCGCCGGTGCGGTGCGCCGCGACCGCCACCACGAGCTCGCGTCGCGGATCGAGGCGTGGGTCGACGACCTGCGCGTGCGCGCGGCGCACGGCGAGTTCCTGTTCAGCGTCAACGACTACGCCGTGTTGTTGCGGCGGCCGGTGTAGCAGGCGCTGGTGAGGTTGGGCGGCGGGATCGCCGCCGTAACGGCATGGGCTGGGGAGGGGAGGGGTGGGTTTCCGTTCACGTCACTGGATCGCGGTTGGGAATCGAGTGGAACGAAAGTCGGCCTGAGACCGACTTTCGTTCCAGTCGATCGCGCGGCGGCGCGTACTGGACGGTTTTGCGGCGCGGTTCGCGTCGCCGGCCACGACCCCCTCCCCCTACAAGCCATGCCGTTACGGCGGCGGTCCTGCCGCCAAACCTCACCAGCGCCTGCAACAGCTGAATATCCTGTGCGCCCATGGCCCTGGAGTTCGCCGACCGCATCCGCCGCATCCCCGTCTATCCCGCCGCCGGCGGCTACGCGCTCGAGGGGCCGGTCGCGCTGCTGGCCTCCAACGAGTCGCCGTACCCGCCGCCGCCGGGCGTGATCGAGGCCGCCGCCGCCGCGCTGGCGGGCGCCAACCGCTATCCGGACCCGACCAACGCGGCGCTGCGGCGCAAGCTCTCCGACCGCCACGAGGTCCCCGTCGACCGGATCGCCGTCGGCAACGGCTCGTGCGACATCCTGCTCGCCGCCGGTGACGCGCTGCTCGAGCCCGGCGCGGAGCTCGTGTACGCGTGGCCGTCGTTCTCGGTCTACCCGCACCTCAGCGCGGCGTCGGGCGCGCGGGCGATCGAGGTGCCGCTCGACGAGCACCACCGCCACGACCTCGACGCGATGGCCAAGGAGATCAACGCCGCCACGCGGCTGGTGATCGTCTGCAACCCGAACAACCCGACCTCGACCGCGCTGCCGCTGGACGAGATCAAGGACTTCGTGAAGAGCGTGCCGCGGCAGGTCGCGGTGATCCTCGACGAGGCCTACATCGAGTTCAGCCTGCTCCAGGATCCCGAGGAGTCCGTCGAGCTGCTCAAGCGGCACACCAACCTGGTGGTGCTGCGGACGTTCTCGAAGATCTACGGGCTCTGCGGGCTGCGGGTCGGCTACGCGCTGTGCGGCTCGGACGAGTTCCGCACCGCCGTCGACCAGGTGCGCCAGCCGTTCTTCTGCAACGCCGCGGCGCAGGCCGCCGCGGTGGCGGCGCTCGAGCACGGCGACGAGGTGACCCGCCGCGTGGAGCGCAACCTCGCCGAGCGCACCTCGCTGGTCGCCGAGCTGCAGGCGATCGGGGTCGAGTGCGCCGAGTCGCACGCCAACTTCATCTGGTTCGACCTCCCCGAGACCGTCGAGGAGCGCGAGATCGTCCAGGGCCTCTCGCAGCGCAACGTGCTCGTGCGCGCCGGCGCGGCGCTGGGCCGAGAGGGTGCGCTGCGCGTCACGGTCGGCACGCAGGCCGAGAACGAGCGCTTCGTCGAGGCGCTCGGCGCCCTGATTGCTTGAGGCACTCCAGCTCGTCGCCGCGCGGCTGCGCGAGCACGAGATCGACTTCCTGCTCGGCGGGAGCGCGCTGCTGCGGGCGCTCGGGCACGACGTGGAGGTCCGCGACGTCGACTTGATGCTGCGCACCGAGGACCGCGAGCGGTTCGAGGCGGCGTGCGCGGAGTGGTGGGTGGCCACCACGACCGAGCCCGGCCCGGTGCTGACCAGCGACTGGAAGGCCACGCTGGACGTGGACGGCGTCGAGGTCGAGGGGCTCGGCGGTCTCGCCATCGCCGGCGGCGCGAAGCTGCCGTTCCGCGGCGAGGGGGAGTGGCACGGGGTCCCGCTCGCCGCGCCGGAGGTCTGGTACGAGGCCTACCGGGTCTACAACCCGGCGAAGGCCGCGCTGCTCAAGAGTCGAAGCCCAGATCCAGCTCGCCGAACGCGTCGCGGATCGTGACCTCGTCCACCCCGCGCTCACGCAGCCAGCCGGCGACCCGGCCGTCACGAAGGACGATCGCGAGCAGGAGGCGTGCGTCGACGCGCACGTTGCCGAGGTCGCCGAACGGCCGCCCAAGGAGGCTCACCGCGATCGGCGGGCCCGGATCGCGCGGGTCGATCGGCTGCGAGGGTGAAGGCGGAGCGCCTTGGCGCCGCAGGATGTCCGCGATCCGCGCGGCGCACCCGAGGCAGATGGCGACGCCCGCAGGTCCGACGGCGATCCGCTCTTCCGGCTCGCCGCAGAACGCGCAGGCCGGAGGGTCACCGTCGAGCGGCGCGTAGCCCGTCACGCCAGGTGGGCGGTCTCGTTGAAGTTCCGCAGCAGCCGGTGGCCGGTGGAGAACTGGACGACGCGGGTGATCGAGCAGTTGTCGGCGTGGATGAACGCGAACGGGCGGCTGCGCGTGACCTGACGGCACAACTCGCCGATCACGCCGCCGTGCAGGACCGCGACGCCGGTCCCGCCCGGGCCGATCCTGTCGAGCATCGTGTCCAGGCCGCGGCCGACGCGCTCGGCGAGGCGGTCCATCGGCTCGGCGCCGGGGATGACGTCCCAACGCTCCTCCATCAGGGCGCGCATCGCGACGTCGTCGCGCTCGGCGAGCTTCATCCGGTACGCGCCGCCCTCCCACTCGCCGAGGTGGACCTCGCGGAGGTCCTCCATCACCGTCGGCTCCAGCCCGGTGGCCGCGACCAGCGGCTCGGCGGTCTGGGCGGTCCGTTGCAGCGTCGTGACGAACAGGGCGCGGATCGGCTCGCCGTGGAGGCGCTCCGCCACCCGTATGGCCTGCTCGCGCCCCTCCGGGGCCAGCGGCGGGTCGCCGTGCCCGCCGACGAGCGGGAACAACTCTCCCTCGCTGATCGCGGCGGACGCGCCGTGGCGCACGACGATCAGCTCCCTGGCGTCCCGCGGGACCGTGAAGGCCCGCTGCTCATAGCTTTCGCTCACGGCGGATCACCCTAGAGCCGATACGTGAGTGATGGAGATCACGGCAGCTCTCGTGGCCTACTGGCCGACCTTCGCGATCGGCGCCGTCTCGCCGGTCGCCGGGATGCTCGGCGCCGGCTTGCAGTGGCTGCTGCGCGACGTCATCCGGAACACCTGGGTCCGCGTGGTGGGCTCGCTGGCCGTCGCGTGCGCGGCCTGCGGGTTCGGGTTCGCGGCGCTGATCGACTATCTCTCGTGGTAGGGCGCGGACTCTGGTACAAAGAGTCCTCGCGATCATGACCGACCGGCAGAACACCCACAGCACCGCCTACGGCACGTTCGCGTACGCCTTCTCCTATCGCGCCTGGCGATTTAGCTAGGCGCTCGGCCGGGCGCGCATTCCGCGTGCGCCTCCGCCAAGGGTCCCCTGGGGACCAAGCGCCGACATCACGGGCGATCCAGCCCACCGCGGCACTTCGTATCCCTTTTCTAGAGTTCTTGGTTCAGGAGACCGGCAGATGATGATCATCATGAAATCGGCGGCGACGGAGGATCAGATCCAAGCCGTCATCGACCGCATCGAGTCCTGCGGCGCGAAGGCACATCCCTCGCGCGGCGAGGAAGTGACCGTGATCGGCGCGGTCGGCGACCGCGAGCACGTGGCACGCCTCGGGCTCGAAGGCTCCCCGGGCGTCGAGCAGGTCGTACCGATCCTCAAGCCCTACAAGCTCGCGTCCTCGCAGATGCGCGCTCCGTCGGTGATCGACGTAGGAGGCCGCCTGATCGGCGGCGACAACTTCTCGATGATCGCCGGGCCGTGCACCGTCGAGTCGCGCGACCAGGTGATGACGACCGCCCGCGTGGTCAAGGAAGCGGGCGCCTCGCTGTTCCGCGGCGGCGCCTACAAGCCACGCTCCTCGCCGTACTCCTTCCAGGGGCTCGGCCAGGAGGGCCTTCGCCTGCTCGCCGAGGCGCGCGAGGAGACCGGCCTGCCGATCGTCACCGAGCTGATGGACGCGCGGGACCTCGAGGCCGTCGTGGAGGTCGCCGACGTGATCCAGGTCGGCGCGCGCAACATGCAGAACTACCCGCTGCTGAGCGAGATCGGCCGGTCGGGCAAGCCGACGCTGATCAAGCGCGGCCTCTCCTCGACGCTCGAGGAGCTGCTGATGGCCGCGGAGTACATCCTCAAGGAGGGCAACCCGAACGTGCTGCTGTGCGAGCGCGGCATCCGCACGTTCGAGACCGCCTACCGCTTCACGCTCGACCTCACCGCGGTGCCGGTGCTCAAGGAGCTCTCGCACCTGCCGGTGATCGTGGACCCGAGCCACGCGGCCGGGCGGCGCAGCCTCGTGACCCCGCTGTCGCTGGCGGCCGCCGCCGCGGGCGCCGACGGGATCATCGTCGAGGTGCATCCGCAGCCGGAGGAGGCCATCTGCGACGGGCCGCAGCAGCTCTACGCGGACGACTTCGCGGAGTACCTGCAGCGCGTCGAGCAGGCGGCCGCGCTGGCCGGCAAGGTGCTCTCCTCGACGCCCGCCTAGGTGGGCCGGCTCGCATACCTCGGTCCCGAGGGCTCCTTCACGCACCAGGCGGCGCTGGACGTGGCGCGCGACGGCGACGAGCTGTCGCCCGCCCCGACCGCCGTCGACGTGGTGCGGGCGGTGGCCTCGGGGGCCGCGGGCGGCGGCGTGGTCGCCTTCGAGAACTCGCTCGAGGGCTCCGTGTCGGAGAACCTGGACGAGATCATGGGCTCGCCCGGCGCGGTGCTGGCGGGGGAGCGGATCCTGCCCGTCTCCTTCGCGCTGCTGCGCGCGCCCGGTGACGACGGCCGAGCTGACGCGCCGTCACCAGCCACCCGTTCGCGCTCGCCCAGTGCTCGGAGTTCATCCGCGGCGCCGGCATGGAGGCGATCGAGGCGCCGCAGTCCACGGCCGCCGCTGCGCGCGACCTCAGGCGCGCCCGGGATCGGCGCGCTGGCGCCGGTGACCGCAGCGGACGTGTACGTGCCTGCGCGTCGAGCGCGAGGGGCTGGAGGACGAGGGCTCGCCGTCGACGCGCTTCGTGGTGCTGCGCGGGCACTGCCCGCCGCCGACGGGGCGAGACCGCTCGTTCTTCGTGATCACGCCCCGGCGCGACTCCCCGGGGAGCCTCGTCCGGCTGCTGCAGGAGTTCTCGGTGCGCGCCATCAACCTCACGACGATCGAGTCGCGCCCGACGCGCGCGCTGCTCGGCGAATACCGCTTCCTGATCGAGTGCGAGGGCCACATCGCCGACGCCCACGTGCGCGACGCGGTGCTCGGGCTGCTGCGCTTCGACGGCGAGACGCGCTTCCTGGGCTCGTTCCCCGAGGATCCGGCGCGCCAGGCCCACCCGCCCGGCCCGGCGCTCCCCGGGGAGGCCGCGCTCGGCTACGAGCGGATGCTGGAGCAGGTCGAGAAGATGAAGGTGGGCGTCGTCGGCCTCGGCCTGATCGGGGGCTCGCTGCTGCGCGCCCTCGGCGGCGTGGGCTACGACGCGGATCCCGGCGTGCGCTCGGACGCCGCCGCCGACGGCTTCGACGTCGTCGACTCGCTCGACCGGCTGGCGGGCTGCGAGCTGATCCTCGTCGCCGTGCCGCCGAACATCACCTACGGCGTCGTCGACCAGGTGCTGGCCGCCGTGCCCGACGCGATGGTCGCCGACACCGCCTCGGTGAAGGGCGAGGTCCCGGAGCGCGAGCGCTTCGTGTCCGCGCACCCGATGGCGGGCGCGGAGACGAGCGGCTGGGGCGCCTCGTCGGCGGCGATGCTCCGCGGCGCGACCTGGGCCGTCTGTCCCTCCGACACGGCGCTGGCGCCGCTGGTGAGGCTCGGCGAGGCGGTCGACGCGCTCGACGGCCGCATCGTCGCCTGCACGGCGCCGCAGCACGACGAGGCGGTCGCGCGCGTGAGCCACGTGCCGCACCTCGTCGCCCAGGCGCTGGCCCGCCTCGGCGACGGCGGCCTGCCGGCGGCGCTGGCCGGCCCGGCGTTCCGCGACATGACGCGCGTGGCGCGCGCCGACGCCGGCCTGTGGACGCGGATCCTGGCCGCCAACCGCGAGCACTGCGAGGCGGTGCTGGACGAGCTGATCGACGACCTGCGCGCCACGGCCGGGTGGACCGAGGCTCCGCACCCCGTCGCGGCCGGCGGGTGGGCGGACGGCGAGATCGGCGGCTGGCCGCGGCTGCTCGCGCTCGGCGGCGACGGGCCACGCCGTCCGCAGGCTGCGGCTCGACGGCGAGACCCTGCACGGAGAGGTGGAGCGATGAGGCGGCGGTTCGATCCCTCCGGGCCGCTGCGCGGCTCGATCACGGCGCCGGCGGACAAGTCGCTGTCGCATCGCGCGGCGCTGCTCAGCGCCATGACGGCCGACCCCGTGCGGGTGACCGGCTACCTCGACGCCGCGGACACGAACTCGACGCTGGACGCCGTCCAGGCGCTCGGCGCGCTGGTCGAGCGCCACGAGCACGGCCTGACCATCCGCGGGACCGGGCTGCGCGCCGCCGCGCCAGCGCAGGACGTCATCGACGTCGGCAACGCCGGGACGCTGATGCGGCTGCTGCCGGGCTGGCTGGCCGGGCAGCCCGACGGGAGCTGGACGCTGGACGGCGACGAGTCGATCCGGCGGCGGCCGGTGGACCGGATCGCCGCGCCGCTGCGGGAGATGGGCGCGCGGATCGACGCCCGCGAGGACCGCTTCGCGCCGTTCACGGTCACCGGGTCGCCGCTGCGCGGCATCGAGTACGAGCTGCCGGTCGCTTCGGCGCAGATCAAGTCGTGCGTGCTGCTCGCGGGACTCGTGGCCAACGGCCGCACCACCGTGATCGAGCCCGAGCCGAGCCGCGACCACACCGAGCGCCTGCTGCTGCGCTGCGGCGTCGACATCCGCCGCGACGGCGCCCGGATCGCGCTCGAGCCGCAGGACGAGCTGGAGCTGCGCGACCTCCACGTGCCCGGCGACCCGTCGTCGGCCGCCTTCCACGTCGCCGCAGCCGTGCTGGTCCCCGGCTCGCGGATCGTGATCGAGGGCATGGCCGCCAACTGGACCCGGATCGGCTTCCTGCGCATCCTCGAGCGGATGGGCGCGGTGCTCGTCGGCGAGCTGGAGCCCGACCACGCGCCGCTGTCGCCCGACGAGCCGGTCACCGAGCTCGACGTCGCCGCCGGCCCGCTGGTGGGCACCACGGTCGACGCCGCCGAGGTCCCGCTGGCGATCGACGAGCTGCCGCTGGTGGCGCTGGCCGGGTGCTTCGCGGAGGGGGAGACCGTCGTGCGCGGCGCCGCCGAGCTGCGCGTCAAGGAGACCGACCGGATCGCGACCGTCGTCGACGGGCTGCGCGGGCTCGGCGCCGAGATCGAGGCGACCGACGACGGCTTCGTGGTCCAGGGCACGGGCGGCCTGCGCGGCGGCGTCATCGCCTCCCACGGCGACCACCGGCTGGCGATGCTCGGCGCCGTCGCGGGCCTCGCGTCGCGCGAGGGGGTCGAGGTCGACGGGATGGAGGCGGCCGCCGTCTCCTACCCGGGCTTCGAGACCGACCTGGCCTCGCTGCGCTCGGTCCAGTAGATCGTCCGGCGGCCGGCCGCCAGCTTCGACGCGTCGGCCGACAGCTCCACCGCCGCGGCGCCCGGCGCGGCCATCGACAGTCGCGTGCCGTCGAGCCACGCGACGGTGCCGTCGCGCATCAGCGTCGCCGGCGAGCCGACGCCGCGCGTCACCACCCGGCCGCTCTTGGAGTCGATCACTCGCGAGCCGTCGAGCAGCCAGCGGTCGCCCGCGATCCGCGGCAGGCCGGTCAGGGCGATGCGGCGCGACGAGCGGTCGCGACAGGCGAACAGCCGCCCGCCGCGGCGAGCCACCCGCACGTGCGGAGAGGCGGCCACCGTCGTGCCCGCGCGCCGAGATGCACGGCCCGCGGCGGCGGTGCACCCTCACCGGCTCGAGCATGCGCGACTCGCCGTCGCCACGCACGCCGTCGAGCACGGTCGACTTCGCCACCCCGTCGGTCCAGTAGACCGTCCCGCCGACGAGCGCCGGGTCGCGCCCGCCGATCCGGATCGCCTTGCGCCCGGGTCGCTTGATGACGCCACCCGCGACCAGCGTGCCGTCGTCGCCGACGCGGAAAGAGGGCACGCCGGGGCAGCAGACCGCGTTGAGGAACGCGACGTTCTTGCGAGTGCGCAGGTCCGTGACCTCGAAGTCGGCGTCCGGTCCGCCTTCGCTGTCGCTTGTGTCGTAGGACGCGAGGTAGCGGCCGTTCGCGCTCACGGCGTAGGCCGGCGTGTCGTTCGACGCCACGCCGGTGCTGAAGCCGTGCCCGCCGACCTCCACGCGCCGGCCGCCGCGACGGCAGGCGAACTCGAACCAGCCCTGCTCGTCCTCGTCGCGGTAGTGGACGCCGAAGATCCTCAGCGGCCCGTCCTGGAAGACCGTCTCGCCGCCCCGGCAGGGCGTCGCGGGGGCCGCCGGCACGAGCAGCGCGGCGGATACGAGCAGCTCCAACACGGCGCAAGGCTAGCCTCACTGCCATGGTCATCGCCATAGACGGTCCCGCCGGGGCCGGAAAGTCCACCGTCGCGCGCGCTGTCGCGCGGCGCCTCGGCTACACCTACCTCGACACGGGGGCGATGTACCGCGCGGTCGCACTGGCCACCGCGCAGCGGGGCGAGGAGCCGGCGCGCGTCGCCGACGCGATCGAGATCGAGGTCGGCGAGAAGGTCCTCCTCGACGGCCGCGACGTGACCGCCGCCATCCGCGAGCCCGACGTGTCCGCCGGCGCCTCCAGAGTCGCCGCCGATCCCGCGGTGCGCGCCGCGCTGGTGCGCAAGCAGCAGGAGATCGTCAAGCACGGCGACTGGGTCGCCGAGGGCCGCGACATCGGCTCGGTCGTGGCGCCCGACGCGAAGGTCAAGGTCTTCCTCACCGCCACGCCCGAGGAGCGCGCCCGGCGCCGCGCCGCCGAGCTGGGCGCCGACCATGGCGAGGTGCTCGACGCGCTCAAGCAGCGCGACCACCGGGACGCAAGCGCCGACCGCACGGTCCACGAGGCCGGCCCGGACGCCACCACGCTCGACACCACCGGGCTCGCGCTCGACGAGGTCGTGGAGCGCATCGTGAAGCTGGCGAGATCATGAAGATCGCGGTCGTCGGCTATCCCAACGTCGGCAAGTCCTCGCTGGTCAACCGGCTGACACAGTCGCGCGAGGCGGTCACCCACGAGCGGGCGGGCATCACCCGTGACCGCAAGGAGCTGTCGACCGACTGGAACGGGCGCCGCTTCACGCTGATCGACACCGGCGGCGTCGACCTCGACGACGACGCCCCGCTCGCGGTCTCGATCCAGGACCAGGCGCGCGAGGCGCTGGCCGACGCCCAGGTCGCGCTGCTCGTCGTCGACGCCCGCGCCGGCTTGCGGCCGGGCGACGAGGAGATCGCCGACATCCTCCGCCGCGGCGGGATCCCGGTCGTGGTCGCGGCCAACAAGGTCGACTCGCCGAACGAGGTCACGCTCGCCCACGACTTCCACGGCCTCGGCCTCGGCGAGCCGATGGCGGTCTCCGCCGCCCAGGGCCTCGGCACTGGCGACCTCCTCGACCGCCTCGTCGAGCTCCTGCCCGAGGGCGACGACGACGAGGACGAGGCCGACGACACCGTCCGCCTGGCGATCATCGGGCGCCCCAACGTCGGCAAGTCGAGCCTCGTCAACGCCTTCCTCGGCCGCGAGCGGGTGATCGTCTCCGACGTCGCGGGGACGACGCGCGATGCGATCGACACGCCGATCGAGGTCGACGGCCGCCGCATGCTGCTGATCGACACGGCCGGCATCCGCCGCGGGGCCAAGGTCCAGGAGTCCGTCGAGTACTTCACCGTGCTGCGCTCCCAGCGGGCTGCCGAGCGCGCGCACGTCGCGCTGGTCGTGTGCGACGCCACCGACGGCGTGACCGCGCAGGACCTGCGGATCGCCGAGCTGGCGATGAAGACCGGCTGCGCCACCGCGCTCGTGCTCAACAAGTGGGACGTGACGGGCGGCGACGTCGACCAGATCCTCGGCCCGGGCGGGGGAGTGGGCGCCGCGGAGCTCGAGGCCGAGCGCGCGCGGGTGAACCGCAAGCTCCGCTTGCGACCCAAGGTGTTGACGGCCAGCGCGAAGACCGGACGCAGCATCCGCCGGGTGCTCCAGGAGGCCCTCTCTCTGCACGACCGGGCGACGCACCGGATTCCCACTCCTGAACTCAATCGTTTTCTCGGAGATGTGTCAGCAGCCCGACAGCCGCCGGCGAAGCAGGGACATCGGCTGAAGATGCTCTACATGGCCCAGATCGGGGTACAGCCACCGAGGTTCTCAATTCAGGTCAATAGCCGGGCCAAGCTGACACGTGACTACGCCTACTTCGTCGAAAACCGCCTCCGAGACCGGTACGGACTCGACGGGATCCCTCTCATCATCGACTTCGCCGAGCGCAAGCGCCGCCGGCGCGGCGAATAGCCCGCGCTTCCGCCGCCCGGACTTCGGGACCGGGCGGGACCGCCGCGCGCTGGCCCTCGGCGTGGCGCTCGTGCTCGCCGCCGCGCTCGCGGTCGTGCTGGTCACCCGCGGCCCCGCGGCCGTCGAGGACACCGCCGCGGCGCTCGTGCCGCCCGACGCGCTCGTCTACGCGCACGTCGCGACGAACCGGACCCAGGACACGCGCCTGACCGAGCTCGCCGCCCGCTTCGCCACCGTGCGCGAGCAGCTCCCGCGCCTGGGGATGGCGTTCACGCCGTCGGCAGGCGATCTGAGCTTCGAGCGCGACCTCCGGTCGTGGGTCGGGGACGACATGGGCGTCGCGATGCTCGCCGGAGGCCCGATGCTCGTCGCGAGCGTCCGCGACGAGGACGCCGCCAAGTCCGTCCTGAAGCGGCTCGGCGCGACTCCGGCCGGCTCCTACAAGGGGACCTCGCTGGTGAGCCTGCCGCCGAGCGCCACCGCCGCCTTCACGAAGGACCACCTCGTGGTCGGCCCCGTCGCCGACGTCCGCGGCGCGATCGACCGCGCGGCCGGGAACGGCACCCCGTCGCTGGCCGAGTCGCGCGTGTTCCGCCGCGCCGACGAGCAGCGCGACGGCGCGGCGAGCATCGACCTGTTCGCGTCCGCCGCCGGCCTGCGCCGCCTGCTCGGCGACGGGATCGCCGCCAGGCTCGTCGCCGGCCCGCGCCTGGAGGGCGTGACCGCCGCCGTCGGCGCCGAGGAGGACGGCGTGCGCGTCACCGGCCGCGTGATGCGCGCCCCCGGCGCCGCGCCGAAGACCGCCTTCGAGCCCACGCTGGCCGCGCGGGCGCCCAAGGACGCCGCCGGCTTCCTCGCGTTGCCCGGCCTCGACGCCGTCGCCGGCCTGCTGGGCCGCGCCGGCGGCGCCGCGCAGCTCGAGGCGCTGCGCAACTCGCTGCCGCAGGCCGCCGGCGTCGAGCTCGACGACCTGCTGGAGCCGCTGTCGCGCGAGGCGACGATGACCGTCACCGCCGACGACGCCGGCCCGGTGTTCACCCTCACGGCGCGGACCAGCGACTCCGCCCGCACGCGTGAGGCGCTGGCCCGCCTGCAGGGCCCGGTCGGCGCCCAGCTCGCCGGCGGCTCGCCGTTCACGCAGCGCACGGCGCACGGGACGGACGCCTTCACCCTGCCGGTCACCGACTCGCTGGAGGCGTCATACGCGGTCTCCAAGGACGCCCTGGTCGCCTCGACGGCGCGCTCGGGGCTGGATCAGCTCGTCAAGCCGAAGGCCGCGGTGACGGCGGCCCCGGCGCTCCAGCGCGTCATGCCCGACGAGGGCGCCAAGGTCGAGGCGCTAGGCTTCCTCGACCCACGCGCGCTCCTCGTGCTGGCTGAGCAGACGGGCCTCCCGTCCTCGCTCTCCCCGGCACTGCGTGACGACCTGCGCCGGATCCGCGCTGCGGGAGCGGTCGTCGAAGAGGAGGCAGACAAGCCGACCGACACGACCGCGGAGTTGTTCCTCGAAATCCCATGACCCAGTTCGCTGACAACGAGT
Source organism: uncultured Solirubrobacteraceae bacterium (assembly GCA_963723395.1). Lineage (GTDB taxonomy): Bacteria > Actinomycetota > Thermoleophilia > Solirubrobacterales > Solirubrobacteraceae > DATFQI01. The sequence goes on from CAVRQL010000027.1 coordinate 14,712, forward strand.
ACCTGTTCACGTCCGAGTCCGTCACAGAGGGCCACCCGGACAAGGTCGCCGACCAGATCTCCGACGGCGTCCTCGACGCCGTCATGGCCGACGATCCCACGGGACGCGTCGCCTGCGAGACGCTGGTCAACACCGGCCTCGTGGTCGTCTCCGGCGAGATCTCGACCGACACGTACGTCGACATCCAGGACATCGCCCGCTCGACGATCCGCAAGATCGGCTACGTCGACGCCGACCTCGGCTTCAGCGCCGACTCCTGCGCGGTCATCAACGCGATCGACAAGCAGTCGCCCGACATCGCCCAGGGCGTCGACACCGCCTACGAGAATCGCGCGGGCGGCGGCACCGACGAGCTCGACGTCGCCGGCGCCGGCGACCAGGGGATGATGTTCGGCTACGCGTCGCGCGAGACCGAGGAGCTCATGCCGCTCCCGATCTCGCTCGCGCACAAGCTCGCCCAGCGCCTCACCGAGGTCCGCAACGACGGCACGCTGGACTACCTGCGCCCGGACGGCAAGACCCAGGTCTCCGTCCGCTACCGCGACGGCGTGCCGGTGGCGATCGAGAAGGTCCTGATCTCCACCCAGCACCGCGAGGGCGCGGAGTCGCTGATCCCCGACGACCTGTGGGAGAACGTGGTCGTGCCGGTGCTGCCGGCCGACCTCTACGACGCCAACCAGCTGCGCAAGGACCTGCTCGTCAACCCGACGGGCCGGTTCGTCATCGGCGGCCCCGTCGGCGACGCGGGCCTCACCGGCCGGAAGATCATCGTCGACACCTACGGCGGCATGGCCCGCCACGGCGGCGGCGCCTTCTCGGGCAAGGACCCGTCGAAGGTGGACCGCTCGGCCGCCTACGCGGCCCGCTACGTGGCCAAGAACCTGGTGGCGGCCGGCCTGGCCGACCGCGCCGAGGTCCAGGTCGCGTACGCCATCGGCGTCGCGCACCCGGTGTCCGTGATGGTCGAGACCTTCGGCACCGAGAAGATCGGCCGCGCGAAGATCGCCCAGCTCGTCGACGAGCACTTCGACCTGCGCCCGGGCGCGTTCCGCTCGTACCTGGACCTGCACCGCCCGATCTACCAGAAGACCGCCGCCTACGGCCACTTCGGCCGCGAGGACCCGGACTTCACGTGGGAGCGCACCGACAAGGCCGAGGCGCTGGCCGCCGCGGCCGGCCTCGAGGCTCCCGCGCTCAGCTAGGCAGTCCACCAGGAGGGGTAGGGGAAGTCGCATGCGCGACTTCCCCGAGGACTTCCTGTTCGGCAGCTCGACCGCGGCCCATCAGGTCGAGGGCGGCAACACCGGCAACAACTGGTGGGCGTGGGAGCACGCTCCCGGCTCGCCCGCCGTGGTGCCGTCGGGCGACGCGATCGACCAGTACCACCGCTACGAGTCCGACTTCGCCCTGCTCGCCGAGCTGGGGCAGAAGGCGCACCGGATCAGCCTCGAGTGGTGGCGGATCGAGCCCAGCCCCGGCGAGTGGAGCACCGCCGCGCTGGAGCACTACCGGCGCGTCCTCGGCAGCCTCGCCGACCACGGGCTGACCGCCTTCGTCACGCTCAACCACTTCACGATCCCGCAGTGGCTCGCCGAGCGCGGCGGCTGGCTGGCGACCGACGCGATCGAGCGCTTCGAGCGCTACTGCGAGCGCGTCGCGAGCCATCTCGGCGACCTGATGCCGTACGCCTGCACGATCAACGAGCCGCAGATCGTCTCGACGATGGGCTACCTGTGGGGCGAGTTCCCGCCCGGTGTCCGCAACCCGGGCGCGTGGCGGCGCTGCACGAGACGTTTCATCGAGGCCCACGAGGCGGCCGTTCGCGCGCTCGGGGGCGGGCGCGGCGAGCCAAGGGCGGGCATCTGCCTGCAGATGCCGGCCTTCGAGCCGGCCCGCGACGAGCCTGCCTGCATCGCCGCCTACGAGGAGCTGCGGCGGGAGATGATCGAGATCTACCTGGAGGACCTCCAGGGCGACTTCGTGGGCGTGCAGTACTACACACGCCAGCGCGTCGACCCGGCCGCCGCGAGCGGATTCGCGCCGGCGCCGGAGGGCGCGCCGCTGACCCAGATGGGCTGGGAGATCCACCCGGAAGGGCTCTACGACGCCATCTCCGAGGCGTCGGGTAGCGGGCTGCCGGTCGTCATCACGGAGAACGGGATCGCCACCGCCGACGACGCGGAGCGCATCGACTACCTGCGCTCCCACGTGGGGCAGGTCAAGCGCGCGCTCGACGACGGGATCGACGTCCGCGGCTACATCTGCTGGTCGGCGTTCGACAACTTCGAGTGGAACGAGGGCTTCCGCCCGCTCTTCGGTCTGATCGGGATCGACCACGACGACGATCTCGCGCGGGTGGTCCGCCCGAGCGCCCGGGCGTTCGGGAACCTCTCACAGAGCGGCAGCCTCGCCGATTTGACCACCTCGTAAGGGGGTAGTGGCTCGGAGGCACTTCGACAGGGGAGGGGTGAAGTGAACGAGATCCGGCTGGACACGAACCTGGTCGACTACGCGATCCTCGCGATCTATTTCGTATTCGTCCTTGGCATCGGCTTCGCCGCCAAGAAGTACATCAAGACGAGCCTGGACTACTTCTTGTCCGGCCGGTCGCTGCCCGCGTGGATCACCGGACTGGCGTTCATCTCGGCCAACCTCGGCGCGCTCGAGCTGCTCGGGATGGCGGCCAACGGCGCGCAGTTCGGCTACGCGACGTTCCACTACTACTGGATCGGCGCCGTGCCCGCGATGGTCTTCCTGGGCCTCGTGATGATGCCGTTCTACTACGGCTCCAAGGTCCGCAGCGTGCCCGAGTACCTGCGCCTGCGCTTCGGCAAGCCGGCCCACCTGTTCAACTCGCTGACGTTCGCGTTCGCGACCGTGCTGATCGCCGGCGTGAACCTGTACGCGCTCGCGCTGGTCCTGAAGCTGATGCTCGGCTGGCCGATCCTGCTCGGCATCGTGGTGGCGGCCGCGATCGTGCTCGCCTACATCACGCTCGGCGGCCTGTCCTCGGCGATCTACAACGAGGTGCTGCAGTTCTTCGTGATCCTCGCCGCGCTCGTCCCGCTCGTGGTGGTCAGCGTGCACAGCGTCGGCGGCTGGAGCGGCCTCAAGGACAAGGTGTCGGCCACCGACGGCGGCAACGCGCTGCTGCACTCCTGGCAGGGCACGGGAGTCGGCAACGTCACCAACCCGCTCGAGGCGTCGTGGATACCGATCGTGCTCGGCCTCGGCTTCGTGCTGTCGTTCGGCTACTGGACGACGAACTTCGCCGAGGTGCAGCGCGCGCTCTCCTCGAAGAGCCTCAACGCCGCCCAGCGCACGCCGCTGATCGGCGCGTTCCCGAAGATCTTCATCCCGGCGATCACCGTGATCCCGGGCCTCGTCGCGCTCGTCACGATCCCGGACCTCGGCAGCAGCAAGCCGAACATGGAGTACAACAACGCGATCCCGCTGCTGATCAACGAGTTCCTGCCCAACGGCATGCTCGGGATGGCATTGGCGGGCCTGTTGGCGGCGTTCATGGCGGGCGTGGCGGCCAACGTCTCGGCGTTCAACACGGTCGTCACCTACGACCTGTGGGAGCCCTACGTCAGGCCGGGCCAGAGCGACGGCTACTACCTGCGCTTCGGCCGGATCGCGACGGTCTCGGGGATCCTGATCGGCATCGGCACGGCGCTGATCGCTTCGGGCTACACGAACATCATGGATTACATCCAGCTGCTGTTCTCGTTCTTCAACGCCCCGCTGTTCGCGACGTTCATCATCGGCATGTTCTGGAAGCGGATGACGGGCGCGGCCGGCTTCTGGGGGCTCGTGGCAGGCACCGTCGGGGCCGCGATCGCGCACTACGGGAACAAGTGGGGCTGGTTCGACCTCGGCTCGGCCCAGGCCGCCGCCTTCTGGGGCGCGGTGATGGCGTTCGTGTTCGACGCCGTCGTCACGGTGGCCGTGACGCTCGTGACGCAGCCGAAGCCGATCTCGGAGCTCCAAGGCCTCGTGTACGGCATGGCCAATGTCCCAGAGGAGCACTATGCGTCCGAGGACGCGTGGTACAGATCGCCGAAGCTACTGGGCTTCAGCGCGCTCGGGCTCACCGCTGTCGTCAGCCTCTTCTTCATCTAGGAGCGATCGACCATGACCGACGATCCCCTCATCGGGAAGACCGAAGAAGCCAAGGACGACACGGACCGGGCGGCCCGTGCCGCCAACCTGTTCGACCTGCGCCGCATCATCGGCGCGCTGTTCGTCGTCTACGGCGTGATCCTCACGATCGTGGGCATCACCGACTCCCGGGCGGAGATCGACAAGGCCGCCGGGATCCAGATCAACCTGTGGACCGGCCTGGCGATGCTGGCCGTCGGCGCGTTCTTCCTCGTGTGGGCGCAGATGCGCCCGCTCAGCGAGGAGCTGTCGGACTCAGATCCGTCGGGCGGCGGGCCCGGGGGTGACGACCAGGACGCCGGGGAGCCGGCGGGCTCCGGGCGGGAGTAGCGCCAGCACCGAGCCGCCGAAGCCGCCGCCGACCATCCGGGCGCCGGCGGCTCCGGCGTCCTTGAGCGCGGCGACGGTGGCCTCGACCTCGGGCACCGAGGCCTCGTAGTCGTCGCGCAGGCTGGCGTGGGAGGCGTCGAGCAGCTCGCCCGCGGCTTCGAGGTCGCGGGAGCGCAGCGCGTCGATCATCGCTTCTACGCGGGCGTTCTCGCTGACCACATGGCGCACGCGGCGGTTGAGCGGCTCGGGTAGGTCGGGGTCGGCGGGCGCGTCGCGCAGGCTGTCGAGCCCGAGCAGCTCGCGCGCCTTCTCGGTCTCCGCGCGGCGCTCGTTGTAGCCGCCCCCGGCGTGCTCGTGCGAGGCGCCGGAGCCGAGCGTCACCAGGGTCCAGTCGCCGAGGTCGAGCGGGACCTGCTCCATCTCCAGCGTGCGGAAGTCGATCCGGATGGCGTGGCCGTCCTCGCCGCACAGGACCGCCAGCTGATCGAGCAGCCCGGTGTGCGCGCCGACCCAGTCGTTCTCCACGCGGCTGCACAGCTTCGCGAGCGCCAGCCGGTCACCGTGGGTCGTCCGTGAGCGCGAAGGCCAGCGCCGCCTCGAGCGCCGCGGAGGAGGACAGCCCCGAGCCCTGCGGGAGGTCGCCCTCGATCGTGAGCGCCGCGGGCTCGACGGGGTGACCGGCGGCGCGCAGCTCGGCGACCATCCCGTGCACGAACGCCCGCCAGCCCTCGGCCTCACCGGGCTCATCGAACGCGTCGCGCTCGTCCAGGTCGGCCGCGTGGACCTCGAAGCGGGCGGCCGGCTCGGCGGTGACCGTCACCCCGCGGTCGATCGCGAACGGCAGCGCGAGCCCGTCGTTGTAGTCCGTGTGCTCCCCGATCAGGTTGACCCGGCCCGGGCCGCGGGCCCGGATCATCGCCTCAGCAGCGGCCGCAGGTCCTCGAGCTTGTCGTAGGCCCACCACAGGTAGTTGCGCGTGCCGTTCTCGCGCAGCGGGTGCAGATCCTCGTTGTCGGGGTCGTCGAGGAACGCCTGGAACGCCTCCCGGCTCGGCCACTCGACGAGCACCATCGCCTGGCGCGGCTGCGTGTCGCCCTCCAGCACCGGCGCGTCCGCGTCGAGCTTGCCGAGCGCCGCGACCGTGCCGCCGTGGCGCTGCACCGCGTCGACCGAGCGGCGGGAGTAGGCGAGGTAGTCGTCGTTGTCGGCGAGGTCGAACAGGTTCAGGGCGTAGAGGCTCATGCCGCCAGTCTCTCGCGCATGACCTTCACGGCGTCGGCGCTCTCGTCGATCAGCAGGTAGCGGCGGCCCGTGGCGCGCGCGACGGCGCCCAGCGTGCCGCTGCCGGCGAACGGGTCCAGCACCAGGTCGCCCTCGCGGCTGGAGGCGTGCACGAAGCGGCGCACGAGCCCCTCGGGCTTCTGCGTCGGGTAGCCGGTCTTCTCCCGGCCCGTGGGGGACACGATCGTGTGCCAGATCACGCTCGTCGGCATCTTGCCCCGCGCGGCCTTCTCGGGCGTCACGAGCCCGGGCGCCATGTACGGCTCCCGCTCCACCGCGTCGCCGTCGAAGAAGTAGGCGCGCGGGTCCTTCACGTAGACGAGGATCGTGTCGTGCTTCTGCGGCCAGCGCGTCTTGGGCTTGCCGCCGTAGTCGTAGGCCCACACCAGCTCGTTGAGGAAGTTGGGGGCGCCGAACAGCTCGTCGAGCAGCAGCTTCGCGTGGTGCGCCTCCCTGTAGTCGAGGTGGAGGTAGAGGGTTCCGGTGGGGTGCAGGACCCGGCGGATCTCGGCGAGCCGCGGCTCCAGGAACGCGAGGTAGTCGTCGAACGCGTCGCGGTAGGAGGAGTCGTTGAGCTGCGTGGACGCGTAGCGGCGGCCGCCGAAGCCGATCCTGTCGCCGTCCTCGGCCGCCACGGTGGCGAGCGTGCGGCGCGTCTGGGTGCGGCCGGTGTTGAACGGCGGGTCCGTGTAGACCATCTGCACGCTCTCGTCCGCGAGCTCGCGCAGCACCGCCAGGTTGTCGGCGTGGACGATCCCCTCCATCGGCCGAGCCTAGAGCCCGGCGCGGCGGGGCGAACCCGACCGCGTCCGCGCCTATCGTCAACCGACGCCGTGATCGCCCGAGTCGAGCCCATCACCACCACGCGCCGCCTGAGCGGCCCGTTCGACTACGCGCTCCCGGACACCCCCGTCGACGTCGGGTCGATCGTGCGGATCCCGTTCGGGCGCCAGAAGCTCGACGGGGTGGTGGTGGGGCTCGCGCCCACGACCGAGCTGGCGCCGGAGCGCCTGGTCGCGCCCACCGCCGTGCGCGAGGACGACGTCCCGGCCGACCTGGTGGCGCTCGCGCTGTGGATGGCCGAGGAGTACTGCTCGACCCCCGCACGGGCGCTCCAGCTCGTGATGCCGCCGCGGGGGAAGCCGCGCACAGAGCTGTGGGCGTTCCCGACGGGGGCCGACGACGGGCAGCGGATCACCGACAACCAGCGCGCGCTGCTGGAGCGGCTGCCCGCTCCCGCCACCGGCGAGGTCGCCGCGCTGCGGAGGCTCGAGGCGCGCGGCCTGGTGCGGCTGGAGCCGCGCCAGCGCCGCCGGACCCCGCGCACCGACGTCGAGCCCCGGCGCGAGGTGGCGCTCACGCCGGACCAGGAGGCCGCGGTCACGGCCGTCGAGGCGGGCGGGACGCACCTGCTGCACGGCGTCACCGGCTCGGGCAAGACCGAGGTCTACCTGCGCGCCGCGGCCGCCGCGCTGGAGCGCGGCGAGGGCGTGATCGTGCTGGTGCCCGAGATCGCGCTCACGCCGCAGACCGTCGGGCGCTTCCAGGCCCGCTTCGGCGACACCGTCGCGCTGCTGCACTCGGCGCTGGGGGAGGGCGAGCGCTACGACGAGTGGCGCCGCCTGCGCACCGGCGAGGCGCGGATCGCCGTCGGCCCGCGCTCGGCGGTGTTCGCCCCCGTCCGCGACCTCGGCCTGATCGTCGTCGACGAGGAGCACGACGCCTCCTACAAGCACGAGGGCGACCCCCGCTACGACGCCCGCACGGTCGCCGCCGAGCGCGTGCGCCGCGCCGGCGCCCGCCTGCTGGTCGGCACCGCCACGCCGCGCCCCGAGACGTGGCACGCGATGGACCGCCTGACGCTGCCCGACCGCGTCGACTCGCGCTCGCTCCCGCCCGTCCGCGTGCTCGACATGCGCGGCGCGCGGCACCCGCTGCACCCGGAGACGCGCCGGGCGCTGTCGAGCTCGCGCAAGGCGATCGTCCTGCTCAACCGCCGCGGGTGGTCGAACTTCCTCAACTGCCGCACGTGCGGGAAGACGTGGGAGTGCCCGCAGTGCGACGTCGCGCTCGTCCTGCACCGGCACGAGAACGCGATCGCCTGCCACCACTGCGGCCACCGCGAGCGCGTGCCGGAGCGCTGCGACGCCTGCGGCTCGCTCGCCGTCGCCCGCCACGGCGCCGGCACGGAGCGGATCGAGCACGAGCTGCGCGAGGGGCTCGACGTGCCGGTGTTCCGGCTCGACGCCGACACGGCGGGCACCAAGGACGCCGTGCCGGAGCTGCTCGCCCGCTTCCGCGCCGCGCCCGAGGGGCTCCTGCTCGGCACCCAGATGGTCGCCAAGGGCCACGACTTCCCCGACGTCACGCTCGGCGTGGTGCTCGACGCCGACTCGACGCTGCGGTTCCCCGACTTCCGCGCCGAGGAGCGCACCTTCGCGCTGATCGCGCAGCTGGCGGGGCGCGCCGGCCGCGGCGAGCGCGGCGGCCGGGTGCTCGTCCAGACCAGCGCGCCCGACGCGCCCGCCATCGCGGCCGCCGCCCGCCACGACGCGCGCGGCTTCCTGGCCGGCGAGCTGGAGCGCCGCCGGTCGCTCGGCTACCCGCCGTTCGCGGACCTGATCCGCGTCGTCTGCTCGGCCGAGGACGGCGCCGCGGCCCGCGCTGCCTCCGGCATGGTCGCCGCGGGCGTGCAGGGAGTCCCGCGGACAGACGTGCTCGGCCCGGCGCCGCTGTTCCGCCTGCGCGGTCGCGAGCGCTTCCAGGTCGTCGTCAAGACGGGCGCCCGCGCCGAGGCGGTCCGGGCGACCGGCGCCGCGGTGGAGGCCGCAGCGCGCGACAAGGCCCACCGCGACGTCGCGTTCAGCGTCGACGTGGACCCGCAGTAGGAGGTCGCGCGGCGACGCCGCGCGGCGGGTGCCGCGCCTCTCTAAACTCACGCGCCGTATGGCCCATGAGGATCCCGTCCCCCCGCGCAGCGCAGAGGAAGCCGAGGAGCTCCGCGACAAGCTCGATCCGGAGACCCGCGCCCGCCGCGACGCGGCCCTGAAGCTGGTCCGCCAGTACGGCGACCCGGTGCTGCGCAGCCGCGCGCTGGACGTCGAGCGCTTCGACGACGCGCTCGCCGAGGAGGTACGCCGGATGGGCCAGGTCATGCACGACGCACTGGGGATCGGGCTCGCCGCCACGCAGGTCGGCGTCATGCACCGGCTGCTGGTCTACCGCGTCGACCCGGACTCGCCGGTGGCCGCGATCGTCAACCCCGTCCTGGAGTGGGCCAGCGAGGAGCGCGAGACCTCCGAGGAGGGCTGCCTGTCGCTGCCCGGCGTGCTCGTCGAGGTCGAGCGCCCGGTGCACGTCCGCGTCAAGGCGACCGACGAACACGGCGACGAGCTGCTCGTCGAGGCGTCCGGGCTCGAGGCGCGCGTGCTCCAGCACGAGATGGACCACCTCGACGGTGTCCTGATCCTCGACCGCACGACGCGGGACCAGCGCAAGCAGGCGATGCGGGCCCTGCGCGAGGCGGGCACCGGATCGCCTCCGCTCGGCGTCGGCGCGTAAGAGCCCCCTTGCGGATCGTCTACCTCGGCACGTCGGAGTTCGCCGCCGCCGTGCTCGAGCGGCTGGCCGGCACGGACCACCGCCCGCAGCTCGTCGTGACGCGCCCCGACGCGCCCAAGGGCCGCGGGCGCAAGCTCGCGCCGCCGCCGGTCGCCGAGAAGGCGCGCGAGCTCGGCATCGAGCTGATCCAGCCCGAGCGCCTGCACGACGAGGAGACGCTGCGACGCATCTCCGAGGCGCAGCCCGAGGCGCTGGCCGTGTGCGCCTACGGCGCGCTGATCAAGGACCCGCTGCTCAGCGACTACGAGATCCTCAACGTCCACCCGTCGCTGCTGCCGCGCTGGCGGGGCGCCGCCCCGATCGAGCGCGCGATCATGGCCGGCGACGAGCAGACCGGAGTCTCGATCATCCGCCTCGTCGAGGCGCTCGACGCCGGCCCGATGTGCCTCCAGGACACGACGCCGATCGGCCCCGACGACGACTACGGGACGCTGTCGGAGCGCCTGAAGGCACTCAGCGGCGACCTGCTCGTACAGACGCTCGACGAGCGTCCGCCGTACGCCGAGCAGGGCGAGGAGGGCGTCACCTACGCGCACAAGATCGAGGCGCGCGACCGGGCGCTGGACTTCACGCAGCCGCCCGCCGCGGTCGAATGCCAGGTCCGCGCGCTGCGCCCGCACATCGGCGCGCGTCTCCCGCTGCCCGGAGGCGAGTTCCTCGGCGTGATCTCCGCGCGCGTCGACGGCGACACGCTCGCGCCCGCGGGCGGCCGCGTCCGCGTGGAGGGCGACCGCCTGTTGCTCGACTGCAACGGCGGGGCGCTGGAGCTCACCGAGGTGCGCCCGCCCGGCGGCCGCCCGATGTCCGCCACCGACTGGCTCCGCGGCCGCCCGGACGAGAAGGGCTTCTTCCTCGACCCGCGGCTGCCCGACCACGACCTCGACGAGCTGCTCGAGCTGGGCCGCGGCGAGTGGTTCTCCTCCGACGAGTGGGCGCCCTACCTCTCCGCACTCGCGCACCGCGGCGACGAGGAGGTGCTGTTCCGCGCCCGCGCGATGGCGAGCGTGGAGGACCCGGTCTCACGCGGTGTCGCGGCGTACCTGCTCGGCCAGCTCGGCACGCCGGTGCGCACGTTCCCCGCCGAGTCGGCCGCCGCGCTGGAGGAGATGGCGGCGAGCGAGGCCGATCCCGAGGTGCTGGCCGCGGTCGCCCACGGCTTCGGCCACCTCGGTGAGATCTACGGCCTCGACACGCTCCTTCGCCTCGCCGGCCACGACGAGGAGCGGGTGCGCGAGGCGGCGGCGATCGCGCTTGCCGGGCGCACCGGCGAGCAGCCGCTCGGCGCGTTGATCGCGCTCTCGCAGGACGAGTCGAGCAAAGTGCGTGACTGGGCGACGTTCGCGCTCGGCGCGCTCGCCTCACAGGACACCGTGGAGCTCCGGGACGCGCTCGCCGCTCGCCTCGACGATCCCGACCCGGAGACGCGGCTGGAAGCCGTTCACGGCCTCGCCGTGCGCGGCGACACCCGTGCCGTCGAACCCGCGCTGGAGCTGCTCGAGGCAGCGGCCGCCGAGGACGGCGGCACGCCCCGCTTCTGGGAGCGGATGGAGCTCCGCGAGACGGCCGAACGGCTCGCCGCGGCAACGCGCGACGAGCGATTCGAGCCGTACCTGCCTAAGGGCTAGGGCTGCGAGGCTAAACGCTAGGGCTGCGCGGGGGCGCTCGGCTGGGCCGGAGCGGTCTGCGCGGGGTTGGCCGTGGGAGGCGCGACCGGAGCCGGGGACGGCGTCGGCGGCGTCGCCTGGACCGGCGGCTCGGCGACCGGCGGAGCCGGGGCGGCCGGGGTGTCGGGCGGGTCGGCCTGCGGCGTGTCGGGCGGATCCTCGACGTCGACGGGGTCCGGCTGGACGGCGGCGTCGTCGGTGGGATCGTCGACCGGGGTCTGCTTCTCCGGGATCCTGGTCGTCGGAGGGACCGCCGCCCTGCTGCTCACCGGTGTCGGCGGGCTCGACGGGGGCGACGGGCTCGTCCGGGGTCTCGGTCTCGGCGGGCGGGGTCTCACCGGCCGGATCTGCGGGCTCGGCCGGCGTCGGGGTCTCCACCGGCGCGGGGTCGCTGCCCTCGACGGGGTCGACCGGATCGGTGGGGGTCGCGGGATCGGAAGGGGTGGGGGACTCGACCGGGGCGGGCTCGGTCGGCTGCTCGGGCACGGGGGTCGGCTCGGGCGTCGGCTCGACGACCGGCGGGACGGGGATGTCCGCCTCGGTCGGGTCGGAGCCCGTGGCGATCTCGACGGTGGTGGACACGCCGTCGCCGTCGGGGTCGTCGTCGCCGTCGCGCGTGCCGTCTCCGTTCGTGTCGCTGTTGTTGGCGGCCGAGCGCAGGCGGAACTCGAGGATGTTCGAGACGCCGTCGCCGTCGTCGTCCGCTTCGGCGTCGTTGGCGTTGGGGTTCAGCCCGTTCTGGGACTCGTAGGCGTCCGGGATGCCGTCGCCGTCGGAGTCGGCGTCGCGGGCGAAGCCGTTGCTGCCGCCGAAGTTGCTGTTGGGGCTCGTGTCGCCGACGTCGCCGCGCGAGCCGCCGGAGCCAGAGCCGGAGCCGGGGTTGGAGCCCGAGCCGCCGGGCGTGCCGCCGGTGCGGAGGTCGGCCGGCGTGATCGCGTTGCGCTGCCGGTGCCGGTGGCGGCCACCAGGCCGGTGCCGGGGAGGGCGGTGACGCCCGGGAGGCCGGGAGCGTCGGACGCGGAGCCGGGGGAGCCGGTGCGCGAAACGGGGGAGGACTGCGCGGCGGGGCGATCCACCGTCAGCGAGCCTTCGTCGTTGGGCACGAGCGAGGTGGGCCAGTCGGACCAGCCGACGAGCGGGGCGGCGAGGGCGCCGACGCCGAGGACGCCGGCGATGAGGCCGGCGGCGACCAGGCTCGCGAAGCGCAGATCGCGCAGGGCGAGCTTGCGGAGGTTCTCGACTGGCGGGCGGGGAGTGGAGTGGTCGTTCATGTCAAAGTCCCTTTGCAAGGACTGACTCGGCAGTTTCGCGCTCGAGGATTAGGGGCTTTAGCGCGAATGTCAGTATTTGGACGAAGATTCGACTGGCCTGGATTTCTGAAGATCTGGAATCCCGCAAGAAACCTGTTTCCAGCGCAGGAAGATTTCTTTGCGACGGGACGATTTCGAGGCGATCTCTTCGCCGCGGGGAGATTCCAGGGAACCCCACCGCGGCCGCGTGAGGACCGCGTTCGAGGGACGAACCTACCCGAACATCGGCGGGTTCAACAACCAGGTGAAGGCCCCATGACCGAAACCAGACAACGCCCTGCCGTCTCGCCCGCCCGTGCGTGCGCCTTCGCCGTGCTCCGGCGCGTGTTCGAGCAGGGCGCCTGGGCGGACCGTGCGCTGCACGGGGAGGCGGGCCGTCTCGGGCTCGACGCGCGCGACCGCGCGCTGGCCACGCGCCTCTCCTACGGCACGGTGCAGCGCCGCGCAACGCTCGATCACGTGATCTCCGAGCTGGCCGGCCGGCCGGTCGGCAAGCTCGAGCCGGCCGTGCTCGCGGCGCTGCGCCTCGGCGTCTTCCAGCTCGTGTTCCTCGACGGCGTCGCCGCGCACGCGGCCGTCGGTGAGTCGGTCGAGCTCGCCAAGGCGACCTCGTCCGGCGGAGCCAAACTTGTCAACGCCGTTTTACGCCGGGCGGCACGCGAGGCTCGCCCGATGGTCGAGGCGCTGCCCGATTCGACGGCGGCGGAGGCCGCGCTGGCCCACTCCTATCCCGAGTGGATCGCCGCGATGTGGTTCGACGCGCTCGGGCCGGAGGCGGCGCGCGCGCTGATGGAGGCCGGCAACCGGCAGGCCGAGCCGGCGCTGCGCGCCAACGCGCTGCGCACCACCGCTGAGGCGCTGGCCGGCGAGCTGCCCGTCTCCTCGCGCCCGGCGGAGTCGCTGCCGGAGGGGCTCGTGCTCGAGGCGCCGTTCGACGCCTTCGCGTCGCCCCTGTGGGAGCGGGCCTGTTCATGCCGCAGTCGCGCGCGGCGATGGCGGTGTCGCGGGTGCTCGGCCCGCGGCCGGGCGACCGCGTGCTCGACCTGTGCGCGGCCCCGGGCGGCAAGACGACGCACCTGGCGGCGCTGATGGAGGGCCGCGGGGAGGTGGTCGCGGTGGAGCGCCACGCGGGCCGCGCGGAGGCGCTGGCGCGCACCGCGGAGCGGATGGGCGCCGCCGTCGAGGTGCGCACGGGCGACGCCGGCGAGAGGCAGGAGGCGGCCGCGTACGACCGCGTGCTCGTCGACCCACCGTGCTCGGACCTGGGCACGCTCGCGTCGCGGCCCGACGCCCGCTGGCGCAAGGCCCCCGGACTGCCCGCCGAGCTCGCCGAGCTGCAGGGCCGGATCCTCCGCGCGGGGGCGGACGCGCTCAAGCCCGGCGGCGCGCTCGTGTACTCCACGTGCACGATCTCTCCGGCCGAGAACGAGGCGGTGGTGCACCGGTTCCTGGACGAGCGGCCGGACTTCGCCGCCGACGACCTGCGTGCCGACTGGCCGGTGTGGCAGCATGGATCGCAGCCGATGTTCCTGCAGACGCTCCCCCACCGCGACGGCACCGACGGGTTCTTCGTCGCACGCCTGCGCCGCTCGTGAGCTCCGACGACATCGATCTGGGCGACGTCTGCCCGGACTGCGGCGAGCCGTGGCTGCGCCCCACGAACCTGCCCGGGCGCTACCGCTGCGTGAACTGCCTGCACCGCTTCGAGCTGGCGTCCGTGTGCCCCAACTGCGGCGAGCACTCGACGATCGTGCGGATGTCGAGCACCAACCTGTACGCGTGCAACCACTGCCAGGCGTCGATGCTGGTGCCCATATGAGTTGGGAGGGCGTGGCCCCGTCGATCCTCGCGGCCGACTTCTCGCGCCTGGGCGCCCAGGTCGAGGAGGTGCTGGCCGCCGGAGCGAGCGTGATCCACGTCGACGTGATGGACGGGCACTTCGTCCCGCCGATCACGATGGGCCCGCTCGCGGTCAACGCGATCGCCGACACGGTGCACGCCGCCGGGGGCGTGATCGACGTGCACCTGATGATCGAGCGGCCGGAGCGGCAGATCGAGGAGTTCGCGAAGGCGGGCGCCGACGGCATCACGCTGCACCTCGAGGCCACGCCGCACGTCAACTACGCGCTGGCGGCCGTCCGCGACGCCGGATGCCGGGCCGGACTGGCGCTCAACCCGCACACGCTCGCGGAATCCGTGGCGGGCGTGACCGAGGCCATGGATCTCACCCTCTGCATGACGGTGAACCCTGGATGGGGAGGCCAGGCGTTCCTGCCGTCCTCGCCGGCGAAGCTCGAGCGGCTGCGCGCCGTCCTCGCGCCCGGGACCGTGCTGGAGGTGGACGGCGGGATCGCCGCCGGGACGGCGGCCATGTGCGCAAAAGCCGGTGCGTCGCTGTTCGTCGCAGGCTCTGCAGTGTTCGGAGCGGACGATCCCGGGGAAGCAGTGCGAGAGATCGCGAACGCGATCGAAGGCCTCCGGGCCGGGTCACACTAGGGGAACCTGCCGTACCGAGGGGTACGGTCAGCCGTACCGTCCGTTGTTATCGCCGCGATCACACTAGCCCCCGTGGGTCCACGGGTCCTCATCGTCGACGACCACCCGTCGTTTCGCGCCAGTGCGCGCGTATTGCTCGAAGCCGAGGGCTTCGACGTGGTCGGCGAAGCCGCTGACGGAGCCCAGGCGCTGACCGAGGCCGGCCGCCTCAACCCCGAGGTCGTGCTGCTCGACGTACAGCTGCCCGACATCGACGGCTTCGACGTCGCGGCGAGGCTCACCGGTGGCGCCAACGCGCCCACCGTGATCCTCGTCTCCAGCCGCGACGGCTCCGACTTCGGCCCGCTCGTCACGCGCTCGGGCGCGCGCGGGTTCGTGCCCAAGGCCGAGCTGTCCGGCGACCGCGTGCAGGAACTCCTTCCGTAGGGTCGAATAGGCTGCCTGGCATGAGCGCACCCCTTCGCGTCGTGGTCGCCGACGACTCCGTCCTCCTGCGCGAGGGCCTCGTCCGTCTGCTCGAGGAGTCCGGCTTCGACGTGGTCGCCCAGGCGGGCGACGGCGAGGACCTGATGCGCAAGGTCGGGGCGCACAAGCCCGACGTCGCGGTCGTGGACGTGCGGATGCCGCCCACGCACACCGACGAGGGTCTCCGCGCTGCCCATCGGATCCGGGCCGAGCAGCCCGCCACCGCGGTGCTCGTGCTCTCCCAGTACGTCGAGGAGGCGTACGCGCTGGACCTGCTGTCGGAGTCCACCGAGCGGACGGGCTACCTGCTCAAGGACCGCGTGTCCGACGTGGACACGTTCACCGACGCCGTGCGCCGCGTCGCCAACGGCGGCTCCGCGCTGGACCCGGAGGTCGTCGCGCTCCTGCTCGGGCGCCGCCGCCGCGAGGACCCGCTCCAGAGCCTCACCGCGCGCGAGCGCGAGGTGCTGGGCCTCATGGCCGAGGGACGCTCCAACAACGCCATCGCCGAGGCGCTGGTCGTGACCGAGCGCGCCGTCGAGAAGCACGTCACCTCGATCTTCTCCAAGCTGGACCTGCCGCCGACGGTGGAGGACCACCGCCGCGTGCTCGCCGTGCTCGCGTTCGTCCGCTCGGCCTAGCCGCACCTGCGGGAAACCGCACCCCCCGCAGGGGAGCCAGCCGAACGCGGTCCGCCGCGCCCGCGGTCATCTTCTAGGCATGACCGACATCGTCTCCTGCACGGAGCTCCGCCGGGTCTACGGCGAAGGAGAGGCGGCGGTCCACGCCCTCCGCGGCGTGACCCTCGGATTCCCCGCCGGCCAGTTCACCGCGATCATGGGCCCGTCGGGCTCCGGCAAGTCGACCCTCATGCACCTGCTGGCCGGGCTGGACAGCCCGACCTCGGGGTCCGTCGTGGTCGACGGGCAGGAGATCGGGACGCTCAACGACGCCGCGCTCACGCGCCTGCGGCGCGACCGCCTCGGCTTCGTCTTCCAGGCCTTCAACCTCGTGCCGGTCCTCACCGCCGAGGAGAACATCCTGCTGCCGCTCACGCTCGCGGGCCGCAAGCCCGACCGCGAGTGGGTCGACCAGCTGATCGAGAGCGTCGGCCTCGGCGACCGGCTGGAGCACCGCCCGGCCGAGCTCTCCGGCGGCCAGCAGCAGCGCGTGGCGGTCGCCCGCGCGCTCGTGCACCGCCCGGCCGTCGTGTTCGCCGACGAGCCGACCGGCAACCTGGACACGAACTCCTCCGACGAGGTGCTCGGCCTGCTCGAGCGCGCGGTCCGCGAGCTCGGCCAGACCGTCGTCATGGTCACCCACGACGCGCACTCCGCCGCGGTCGCGGGCCGGATCGTCGTGCTGCGCGACGGCGAGGTGGTCCACGACGGCTCCGGCGAGAGCACCGAGGGCGTGCTCGACCTGATGAAGAAGGTCGCCGCGTGATCAAGCTCGCGTTCAAGGGGCTGCTCGCGCGCAAGCTGCGGACGGTCCTGACGGGCTTCGCGGTCGTGCTCGGCGTCGCCTTCGTGGCCGGCACGTTCATCTTCACCGACACGATCGACGCGTCGTTCAAGGACCTCTTCGAGCGCACGTCCAAGGGCGTCGACGTCTCCGTGCAGTCCAAGCTCGCCGTGGAGGCCGACTTCGCGGCGCCGCCGACGATGCCCGCCGACACGCTGGACCGCGTGAAGTCCGTCGATGGAGTCGAGGCGGCGGACGGGTCGGTGTCGGGCGACGTCAACCTGCTGGACCGCAAGGGCGACCCGATCCTCTCCAACGGCCCGCCGACGATCGCCGTCACCACCGGGCTCGAGCGCTTCGACCCGCTGACCTACGTGGAGGGCGGCAAGCCGGAGTCCGACGGCCAGGTCGCGATCGACAAGGGCACCGCCGACGAGTACGACTTCAAGGTCGGCGACGAGGTGACGGTGGCCGGCAAGGCCCCCAAGCGGACCTACGAGGTCTCGGGCGTCGCCAAGCTGGGCGACTCGGAGAACCTCGCGGGCTCGCGGCTCGTGGTCTTCACGCTGGCCGAGGGCCGGCGTGTGACCGGGCACGACGGCTACGACGACATCTCGGTGGCCGCCGCCGGCGGGACCTCGCCTGAGCAGCTCAAGGCCGCGATCGCGAAGGAGCTCGGCTCCGAGTTCGCGGTGCGCACGGGCAAGGAGCAGGCCGAGAAGCAGGCGCAGGACCTCTCCGACGCGCTGGGCTTCATCCGCACCGCGCTGCTCGTGTTCGCGGGCGTGGCGCTGCTGGTCGGCAGCTTCCTGATCTTCAACACGTTCTCCGTCACGGTCGCGCAGCGCTCGCGCGAGTTCGCGCTGCTGCGCACGCTTGGCGCCTCGCGCCGGCAGATCCTCACCTCGGTAGTGGCCGAGACGATCGTCATCGGCATCCTCGCGAGCATCATCGGCATCGCCTTCGGGCTGGTGCTGGCGCCAGGGCTGAAGGCGCTGATGTCCTCCTTCGGGCTGGACCTCGGGAGCACCGACACCGTGCTCGAGCCGCGGACGATCATCGCCGGCCTCGTCGTCGGCGTCGTCGCGACCGTGGTGTCGGGCTTCGTGCCGGCCAGGCGCGCGACGCGCGTGGACCCCGTCGAGGCGATGCGCGAGAGCGTCACTCCCGGCGCGGGGAAGCTGCGCAAGCGGCGGCTGATCGTGGCCGCCGTGGTCGAGGCGATCGGCGTCGTGCTGCTGCTGTTCGGGCTGCTCGGCGATCCGGGCTCCACCGGGGCGACCGCCACCGTCCTGGGCTTCGGGACGCTGCTGATGATCTTCGGCTTCGCGCTGCTGGCGCCGACGCTGGTGCGCCCGCTGAGCGGCCTGATCGGCCGCCCGCTGGCCCGCTTCCAGGGCCTCACGGGCCGCCTGGCGCGCGAGAACGCCCGCCGCCAGCCGCAGCGCACGGCGGTCACCGCCTCGGCGCTGATGATCGGCGTCGCGCTCGTCGTGCTGGTCGCGATCTTCGCCGCGGGCCTGCGCGCGACGATCGACCAGGGCATCGACGAGCAGGTCAAGGCCGTCGGCATCGTCACCCACGAGGACAACTTCTCGCCGCTCGCCGAGGGCATCCCCGCCGCCATCGAGAAGGTCGACGGCGTGGCCGCCGTCTCGCGCATCCGCTTCGCCACCGGCCGCCTCGAGGGCGAGACCGGCAACACGACGGTGACCGGCATCGACCCGGGCAACGTGCGCGACGTGCTGACGCTGAACTGGAAGGACGGCTCGGACTCCGTGCTCAGCGGGCTCGGGACGACCGGCGCCGCGATCACCTCCGACTACGCGTCCCAGCACAACCTGAAGGTCGGCGACGAGCTGAAGCTCACCGCCCCGCGCGGCAACATCGTCACCTACACGGTCAAGGGCATCTACGACCCGGGTGCCGGCGTGATCGGCGGCGTGCTCGTCGACAACGCGTCGCTGGAGAAGGACTGGGACGCCAAGGACATCGCGTTCGCGCTCGTCGCCGGCGAGCCCGGCGCCGACCCTGGCGAGATCAAGAAGGGCGAGGAGACGGCGCTGGCGGGCTTCCCGGCCGCCAAGCCGCAGACGATCGACGACTTCAAGGACGAGCAGGCCAAGCAGGTGGACCAGCTCGTCGGGCTCGTCTACGCGCTGCTGTCGCTGTCGGTGATCGTCGCCCTGCTCGGGATCGTCAACACGCTGGCGCTGTCGGTGCACGAGCGCACGCGCGAGCTGGGGCTCCTGCGCGCGGTCGGCATGTCGCGCCGCCAGGTGCGCCGGATGGTCCGCGCCGAGGCGGTGATCACCGCCGCCATCGGCGCGCTGCTGGGCATCGTGCTCGGGATCGCGTTCGCCGCGATCGTCTCGCGGCCGCTGGCCGCGGACGGCTTCGTGTTCGAGCTGCCGATCGGCACCCTGATCGTGGTCGTGGTCCTCGCCTCGCTGGCGGGTGTCCTGGCGGCGATCCCGCCCGCCCGGCGGGCCGCGAAGGTGGACGTGCTGAGGGCGGTGACCACCGAGTAGACGGCTAGGCTGTGCGGCGCGTTGTCCGCCCCCACAGCAGCCCCTGATCTCGAGCCGCTCGGGGCGCAGGAGGTGCTCGCGCACATGGTGCGCGAGTTCCACCCGCGTCTGTACGTCGCGTGCTCGTTCCAGAAGGAGGCGTCGGTCATCCTCGACATGCTCGTGAAGATCGAGCCGGCCGCCCGCTTCTTCGTGCTCGACACCGGCGTGCTGTTCCCGGAGACCTACCGGACCTGGGAGCGCGTCGAGAAGCACTACGGGATCACCGTGGACCGCTACGCCGGGGCCCGGATCGACGGCCTGTGGGCGCGCGACACCGACGCCTGCTGCGAGATGCGCAAGGTCGAGCCGATGCGCCGCGCGCTCGACAGCGTGGACGCCTGGATCACCGGCCTGCGGCGCGACCAGTCCCCGTCGCGCGCTGCCACGCCGAAGCTGGCGTGGGACGGCGTCAACGGCAAGTGGAAGGCCGCCCCGCTGGCGGACTGGACCGACAAGGACGTGTGGCGCTACATCGCCGAGCACGACGTCCCCTACAACCCGCTCCACGACCAGGGCTACGCCTCGATCGGCTGCACGCACTGCACGGCCCCCGGCGCCGGTCGCGAGGGCCGCTGGTCGGGGACCGACCGCATCGAGTGCGGCCTGCATCTCCCCGCGCGCTCCTGATGGATCCAGCGATCGTCCTGTTCGGCCTCGGGGTCGGGATCCTCGTCGGCGCCACGGGCATGGGCGGCGGCTCGCTCATGACCCCGCTGCTGATCCTGCTGTTCGGCATCAAGCCCGTGGTGGCGGTCGGCACCGATCTCGCCTACGCGGCCGTGACCAAGACGGTCGGCGGGTTCCGGCACCTGACCAAGGGCAAGGTCCACCGCCGGATGGCGATGTGGCTGGCGATCGGCTCGTGCCCGGGCGCGCTGATCGGCGTCTACGTGCTGGAGACGCTCCGCGACGTCTACGGCGACGGGTTCGACGAGCTGCTGATCGTGCTGATCGCCGCCGCGCTGCTGCTCGTCGGCGGGCTGATGCTCCTGCGCGTGCTCGCGATCGGCACGCCAGAGGAGCGGGACACGCTGAAGATGGCGACCCGGCACAAGGTCGCCGCGGTCGCGCTCGGGTTCTCGATCGGCGTCGTGCTCGGCGTCACGTCGGCCGGCTCGGGCACGCTGATCGCGGTCGGGCTCATCGTCGGGTTCAGGTTGAGCCCGCACCTCGTCGTCGGCACCGACGTGGTGCACGCGGCCGTGCTGCTGTGGGTCGCGGCGCTCGCCCACCTGGTGTCGGGCAACATCGACTTCGCGCTGGCGGGGACGATCCTGGTCGGCTCGATCCCGGGCGTCTGGATCGGCGCCGGGCTGAGCACCAAGCTCCCCGCCGACGTGCTGCGGCCGGCGCTCGCCATCGTCCTGGTCGCGTCGGGGCTCGCGCTGCTGTCCAAGGCCGGGCTGGCGCTGCCCGTCGTGGTGCTGGCCGGCGTGCCGGTCGTGCTCGCCGTCGTGGTGTTCCTGCTGCACCGCGCGCGCAACCCGGCGGAGGCCGCGTGACGTCGCACCTGCACGTCCTCGAGTCCGAGGCGATCCACATCATCCGCGAGGTCGCGGCCGAGCTGGAGAAGCCCGTGCTGCTGTTCTCCGGCGGCAAGGACTCGATCGTGCTGCTCCGGCTCGCCGAGAAGGCGTTCCGGCCGGCGGGGCTGCCGTTCCCGGTCATGCACGTGGACACGGGGCACAACTTCCCGGAGGCGATCGAGTTCCGCGACCGCCGCGCGCCGGACGCGATCGTCGCCTCGGTCCAGGACTCGATCGACAAGGGCCGCGCGGTCGACGAGACCGGCCCGCGCGCCTCGCGCAACCGGCTCCAGACCGTCACGCTGCTCGACGCCATCGAGGAGCACGGGTTCGACGCCGCGTTCGGCGGCGCGCGCCGGGACGAGGAGCGCGCCCGCGCGAAGGAGCGGATCTTCTCCTTCCGCGACGACTTCGGGCAGTGGGACCCGCGCCGCCAGCGGGCCGAGCTGTGGTCGCTCTACAACGGCCGGGTCCGCCGCGGCGAGCACGTCCGCGTGTTCCCGATCTCCAACTGGACCGAGCTCGACGTGTGGGAGTACATCCTCACCGAGGGGCTCGAGGTGCCGTCGCTCTACACCGCCCACGAGCGCGAGGTGTTCGAGCGCGACGGGATGCTCTACGCGGTCAGCGACTTCGTCGAGCGGCTCGACGGCGAGGAGCCGTTCACCGAGTGGGTCCGCTACCGCACGGTGGGCGACATGACGTGCACCGGCGCGGTGCGCTCGCGCGCCATGACGCTGGAGGACGTCGTCGCCGAGATCGCCGCCACGCGGGTCACCGAGCGCGGCGAGACGCGCGCCGACGACCGTGTGACGGAGGCCGCCATGGAGGACCGCAAGCGGGAGGGCTACTTCTAGTGGTCCCACTGAGCCTTCTCCGCTTCGCCACCGCGGGCTCGGTCGACGACGGCAAGTCGACGCTGATCGGGCGCCTGCTCTACGACGCCAAGTCGCTCCACACGGACGCGCTGGAGGCGGTCACGAAGAACGGGGCGCCGGACCTCGCGCTGCTCACCGACGGCCTGCGCGCCGAGCGCGAGCAGGGCATCACGATCGACGTCGCGTACCGCCACTTCGCCACCCCGCGGCGCCGGTTCATCATCGCCGACACCCCCGGGCACGCCCAGTACACGCGCAACATGGTCACCGGCGCCTCGACCGCCGACCTGGCGATCGTGCTCGTGGACGCGCGCGAGGGACTGCTCACGCAGAGCCGCCGCCACGCGGCGATCGCCGGGCTGCTGGGGATCCCGCGGATCGTGCTGGCCGTCAACAAGATGGACCTCGTCGACTGGGACGGCGACGTGTTCCGCCGCATCTGCGGCGACTTCCGCGGCTGGGCGTCGCGGCTGGACGCCGAGGAGCTGGCCTGCATCCCGATCTCCGCGCTGCTCGGGGACAACGTCGTCGAGCGCTCGGAGAACCTCGAGTGGTACGGCGGGCCGACGCTGCTGCAGTACCTCGAGGAGGCGCCGGTGGCGGCCGGCGTGTCCGGCGGGCCGCTGCGGCTGCCGGTCCAATACGTGATCCGGGCGGCCGAGCTCGAGCACCGCGGCTACGCCGGCCAGCTGGCGTCGGGCACCGTGCGGGTGGGCGACGAGGTCGTCGTGCTCCCGTCGGGCGCCC
The DNA here is from genome assembly GCA_963723395.1 of uncultured Solirubrobacteraceae bacterium. GTDB lineage: Bacteria > Actinomycetota > Thermoleophilia > Solirubrobacterales > Solirubrobacteraceae > DATFQI01. The sequence continues at coordinate 37,231 of CAVRQL010000027.1, forward strand.
GCACCCGCGTGACCGGGATCGACGCCCCGTCGGGCGCCGTGCAGGAGGCGGGCGCGCCGCTCTCGGTCTCCGTGTCGCTGGAGGACGAGCTGGACGTCGCGCGCGGCGCGATGCTCGTACGGGCGGGGGAGGAGCCTGTCGCTGCGCGGGAGGTCGACGCGACGCTGTGCTGGCTGGGTGAGGCGCAGAGCCGCCCGCGCGGTCGCTACCTGCTCAAGCACACCACCTCGACCGTGCGCGCGATCCTCGACGAGGTCCACCACACGCTCGAGGTGGAGGCGCTCGACGAGCGCCCGGGAGCCGACTGCCTGACGCGCAACGAGATCGGGCGCGTGACGCTGCGCGTGAGCGACCCGCTGTTCGTGGACGCCTACGCGGACAACCGCACGACGGGCTCGTTCATCCTGATCGACGAGGCCACCAACGAGACCGTGGGAGCGGGGATGATCCATGCCGGACGCTAGGTCCTCCAACGTCGTATGGCAGGCCGGGGAGCTGAGCCGCGAGCAACGCTGGGCCGCGCTCGGCGGCGCCGGCGCCACCGTCTGGTTCACGGGGCTGCCCTCGTCGGGCAAGTCCACCGTGGCGGCGGCCGTCGAGGCGCGGATGCTCGCCGAAGGCCATCCCGCCTACGTGCTCGACGGCGACAACCTGCGCCACGGGCTCAACGGCAACCTCGGCTTCTCGTCCGAGGACCGTGCCGAGAACGTCCGCCGCACCGCCGAGGTGGCCGCGCTGATGGCCGACGCGGGCGTCGTCGCGCTGGCCTCGCTCGTCTCGCCCTACCGGGCCGATCGCGCCGTCGCGCGCTCGGTGCACGAGTCGCGCGGGCTGGTCTTCCTCGAGGTGTGGGTCTCCACGCCTTTGGAGGAGTGCGAGAAGCGCGACACGAAGGGCCTCTACGCGAAGGCGCGGGCGGGCGAGATCCCCAACTTCACCGGCATCGGGCAGCCCTACGAGGAGCCCGAGTCGCCCGACCTGGAGGTCCGCTTCGGCGAGGACCTGCAGGCCTCGACCGACCGGGTCGATGGCCGCGCTCAGCGCAGCCAGGTCCGCATGATCGCGTTGGTGAAGCCGATCCCGTAGCGGATCACGGCGGGCTTCTTGGAGTGCCCGCTGAGCCGGCTCACCACCGTGATCGGGACCTCGACGGCGGGGACGCCGCGCTTGATCGCCTCGATCATGAACTCCGACGTGTGGAACTGCTCCTGGCGCAGGACGAGCGTGGGGAGCACCGATCGCGCGGACCGCTCGGTAGCCGTTGGAGCAGTCGGTCACCTTCGTGCGCGTGATGAAGGAGACCAGCCGGTTGAAGAAGATGATCCCCAGCTCGCGGGCGAAGTGGTTGGCCTCCGCCTGGCCGAGCACGCGGGAGCCGTGGGCCATGTCGACCTCGCCGTCGAGCACCGGCTGCACGAGCCGCGACATCTCCTCGGGCAGGTGCTGGCCGTCGGCGTCGAGCGTGACGACGATCTTCGCGCCCGAGTCGCTCATCAGCCGGTAGCCGGTGCGCAGGGCGGCGCCGCCGCCCAGGTTGGTCACGTGGCGGGCGACCGCGGCGCCGTGCTCGCGCGCGACGTCGCCGGTGCGGTCGCGCGAGCCGTCGTCGACGACGAGCACCGCCGTCCCGACCCCGCACACGCTCTCGGGGATGCGCGGGAGGACCGAGCCGATGTTGTCCTCCTCGTTGTAGGCGGGGATGACCACCGCCACGCGGTCGCGGAAGCGCTCGGGGAGCCCCGCGGTGCGGAACTCCTCCCACGCGATGCCCTCGAGCGTGGCGGAGAGCTTCTTCTCGATCCGCCCGTTCTGGAACATCGTGCGCAGCACGAGGAAGAACAGGACGAGGATCGCGAACACCGCAAGGCCGAGGATCCGCCCGCCGTTGCCGCGCTCGAAGGAGAAGAAGCTCAGCACCGCGTCCAGGACGTCGGTGGCGCTCACCAGCGCGAGGCCGATGGCGGCGAAGAACAGCAGCAGGATGTCGCCGTTGCGCAGCGCCGAGCGGCGCCAGACGGCGAAGGCGATCAGGCTGGCCGCGAGGCCGAGGCCGAGGATTCGGAGGGCGCTGAGCTCCATCGGGCGCGCGGCAGGATAGTGCGTCGCGTGGATCGATCGATCACCGTGGATGCGTCGGCGCCGTGGGCCGAGTCAGAGGCGATCGGACGCCCACTATGTGGTGGGCCACCTGGGTGTGCGGCCGATCGGCTCTGACGAACGGCCACGGTGGCGACGCGCCGCGGGAATCGATCGAGCCACGCGCCAGTAGGTCGGGATCGCGGCGCCGAGCCACGCGAGCAGCACGCCGGAGAGCGCGAGGACGAACGGCATCAGCGGCAGCGCGCGGCGCGGGACGGCCAGCAGGAGCCCGCCGACGAGCGTGATCCCGAGCAAGGTGAGCGCGATCGGCAGGGCGTCCCAGCGCCGCCGCCAGCCCAGGCCGATGAGCGCCGCCAGCGCCCAGAAGACGAGGAACTTGTGGTAGGCGAACCAGAACTTCGGCGACATCGTGGGCGACGACCCGCGGTCCCACATGTTCTGGATCTTGCGGATCACCATCCACGCGTAGTCGAAGGGCTGCTCGCTCGCGTACTTGGTGAAGTTCTCGCGGCCGATCTTCGCCAGCGCGGCGTCGCGTGACAGGTCCGGGTACTTCTTCGCGACGCGGTTGAGCAGCGGCGCCATCTCCGTCTGCAGCACCTCCGTGTAGGGGAGGTCCTTCTTGCCGTAGTAGCGCGCGATCAGCTGGCGCTTGACGAGCTGCTGGCGGCCGCTGCCGGGCAGGTAGGTCGCCACGAACAGCGCCTTGCCGCCGCCGGTGGTGACGGGCACGAAGCGGTCCAGCACGACGTAGTTGCGCGCCGTCCACGGCGCGAGCACGCCGCAGAAGGCGGCCACGAGGATCGCGGCGGCCGCGAGGCCGGGGAGCAGGCCCTTCTTGTGGCCGAACCACACCCGCACCAGCGCGAGCAGCGCGAACACGGCCACGAACGGCAGGTACTCCGGGCGCGTGAGCGTCGTGAGTCCCAGCAGCGCTCCCGGGCGCGAGCCACCGCCACGGTCTTCCGCCGTCGCTCGCCCACAGGAACGCGAGCATGGCGGCCGGCAGCCAGACGAGCGCGACCGGCTCGGCGAGCATGCGGCCCGTGTTGTCGATGAACGCCGGGTAGGTGGCGGCGAGCAGCGCCCCGATCAGCCCGGCGATCGGCCCGGCGAGGCGGCGCGCGAGCAGGTACGTCAGCAGGATCGTGATCGTTCCGAGGATCGCCAGCAGGATCAGCGCCGCCTTGGGGTGCACTCCGCCGGTCGCGTAGTAGACGGCGCCGTAGAGCAGCGGCGCGCCGGGCGACCAGTCGTTCGGGCTCGCCTGCCCGGGGCCGCCGTAATGGCCGTCCTTGTAGAGGCCCTTGGCGATCTGCATGTACGCGGAGGCGTCGTTGCCGGGATCGGCCGGCGGCGTCAGCGCGGCCTGCAGCCGGAGGGCGAACCCGAGCGCCAGTACGGCGATCAGCAGGCCGAGCACGACGCGGCCGCCGTGCCGGTCCGGCAGCGTGCGCAGGCGCGTCGGCATCGCGGTGATCGTAGCCGGGGCCATCGCTAAGGTTGGCGCGATGCGCATCCTGATCCTCGGTGGCGACGGCTACCTCGGATGGCCCACCGCCATGCGGTTCTCCGCGCGGGGCCACGAGGTCTTCATCGTCGACAACTTCGCCCGGCGTCGGTGGCACCACGAGCACTCGACGGACTCCCTGACACCGATCTCCTCGCTGGGCGAGCGGATCGAGGCGTGGAGGCAGGTGACCGGCAACAACATCCAGGCGATGATCGGCAACATCGACGACGGCGAGTTCCTCGACCAGGTGATCGCCGACACGCTGCCCGAGGCGGTCGTGCACTACGGCGAGCAGCCGAGCGCTCCGTACTCGATGATCTCCCGCCGCCACGCGGTCAACACGCAGCAGACCAACGTGATCGGGACGCTGAACCTCCTGTTCTCGCTGCGCGACCGGGTCCCGGACTGCCACTTGGTCAAGCTCGGCACGATGGGCGAGTACGGCACGCCCAACATCGACATCGAAGAGGGCTTCATCGAGATCGAGCACAAGGGCCGCAAGGACACGCTCCCGTATCCCAAGCTGCCGGGCTCGATCTACCACCTCTCCAAGGTCCACGACTCGCACAACATCCACTTCGCCACGCGCGTGTGGGGGCTGCGGGCGACCGACCTCAACCAGGGCGTCGTGTACGGCATCTCCACCGACGAGGCCGATCTGGACGAGCGCCTGTGCACGCGCTTCGACTACGACGAGATCTTCGGCACTGCGCTCAACCGCTTCTGTACGCAGGCCGTGATCGGCCACCCGCTGACGGTGTACGGCAAGGGCGGCCAGACGCGCGGCTACCTGAACATCCGCGACACGCTGCAGTGCGTCGAGCTGGCCGTGACGAACCCGGCCCGCCGCGGCGAGTTCCGCGTCTTCAACCAGTTCACGGAGCAGTTCACCGTGATGGAGCTCGCCGAGATCGCCAAGCGCGCCGGCGAGGAGGTGGGGCTCGACGTCACGATCGACCACTTCCCGAACCCGCGCGTGGAGCTCGAGGAGCACTACTACAACGCGGCCAACACGAAGCTGCGCGACCTGGGGCTCAAGCCGCACTACCTGGGCGAGGAGCTCGTGCGCTCGATGCTCTCCACGATCGACAAGTACAAGGACCGCGTCGTCACGCGCGCGATCGCGCCCAAGACGCAGTGGCGGCCGGACGAGCTCGCCGGCCCGACGTTCGTCGACCCGCTGGACGCCACCCCCGCCGGGTGACGGCGCGGGGCAGGTCGGAGGTCGTCCTCTTCGACCTCGACGGCGTGCTGGCCGACTCGCGCGGCCCGATCGCCAGGCACATGAACGCCGCCTTGTCGGCACGGGGCCACGACCCCGTGCCGGAGGAGCGGTTGCATCAGTACATCGGCCCGTCGCTCTCGTTCGGCTTCTCCGACCTGCTCGGCCTCGATCCGGATGACCCGGAGATCGTCGAGCTGATCGAGGCGTACCGCTCGGGGTACGTCGAGACCGGCCTGCGCGAGACGCGGCCCTTCGACGGGATCGCCGACGCGCTGGCCGCCGTGGGGCAGGGCCGGCGCCTCGGCGTCGCGACCTCCAAGCCGCTCCCCTACGCCGAGCCGCTGATCGAGATGCTCGGCCTACGCGGCTTCTTCGAGGCGGTCTTCGCCCCGGCGCTCGACATCCACGTCGAGTCCAAGACCGAGACCGTCGGCGCCGCCATGCGGCACTTCGGCGACGGCGCCCCGGCCGCCATGGTCGGCGACCGCCACGTCGACATGGCCGCCGCCCACGCCCACGGGCTCCGCGCCGTCGGCGTCACCTGGGGGATCGGCTCCGAGGAGGAGCTCCGCACCGCGGGAGCCGACATCCTCGTAGCCGCCCCAGACGAGCTCGCCACCGCCGTCTAGAGCGGCTTCCAGTAGCGGGCGGACCGCTCGGCGGTGTCGGAGAAGCCGGCGGCGCGGTAGAGGGCGTGCGCGGGCTCCCGCTCCTCACGCCGCCCGGACGACACCTCGATCAGCGCGCACCCCCAACCGCGCGCGGTCTCCTCGGCGGCGGCGAGCAGCGCCGTCGCCACCCCGCGTCCCCGGTGCTCGGCCGCGACCACCAGCGCGGTGATCCGCGCGAAGCTCCCGCCCTCGGCCAGCCGCGGCACGCGGTGGAGCGCCACCAGCCCGGCGCCGTCGCCGGCCAGCAGCACCACGTCCGTTTCTCCCAGCCGTGCCGCCACCTCCTCGGCCGACGCCGCATACCCCAGCTCACCCAGCAGCCGGGCCACCACCGCCACATCGTCGACGCCCGCAGGCCTGATCTCCGTCATACGCATTACTTCATTCCACTGCCATAAAGGGTCAGACCCTTTAGGTGGGAAATAAAGGGTCAGACCCTTTAGGTGGGAAAGCCAACTAAAGGGCCAGGCCCTTTATACGGGGGTGGTGTCCTCGGCCGGGCGCGGCTCGGCGGCTGCGCGGGACTGGGCGAACATGATCCGCAGGAGGGCGATCGCGGTGCGCGGGGAGCGGCGCTCGAGCTCGCGCATGGCGGATGGGGTGAGGACGAAGAGCTCGAGGTCGGTGTCGGCGCGCACGTCGGTGGCGTGCGGCTCGCCGGAGATGACCGCGCGCTTGCCGAACGAGGTGCCGGCGGGGAGGACGGCGACGCGGCGCTCGGTGCCGTCCGGGTCGGTGACGTCGGCGCTGGCCTGGCCGGAGACGACGAAGAAGATGCCCGCCGGCTCCTGGCCCTCGGAGACGATCCGCTCCCCGGCGGCCACGCTGCGGCGCTCGAGCAGCGGTCGCAGCGCCCCCAGCTCCTCCGGGCGCAGGTCGCTGGCGAGGCCGTGCTCGGCGAGCGGGATCGGGTCGGTGGTGGCGACCTCGCCGCCGTGGCGCTCGATCAGGCGGTCCTCGGCCCAGGCGGTGGCCTCGTCGGGGTCGTCGAACACCGGGAGGCCCTCGGAGCCGGCCAGCTCGCCATCCGGATCGACGAGCGCGAGCGCGCACTGCGCCTCGGCGAGCGCGGCCTGGGCGGCGGCCAGCATCCGGCGGGCGACGTCGGCGATCTCCGACACGCGCGAGATGTCGACGACGATCACCTCGAGGTCGTCGGCGCTCTCGGTGAACTCGCGCACGACCGCCTCGGCGCCCGCGAACAGGAGGTCGCCGTGCAGCGCGTAGACGCGGGCGCACGGCCCGAACTCGTTGAGGATCTCCTGCTCGTCGGGCGTGCGGCGGCGGCTCGACGGCGCGGCGGTGACGTCCCAGGACGCGCGGAACGCCGAGGCGCGCTCGCTCGCCACGTGCAGGAAGTGCAGCTCCAGCTCGCGGGAGATCTGCCGGATGGCGGCGACGCCGCGCACGCTGTTGCCGTGCGGGTCGAGCCGCGGCGAGTACACCGCAAGGCCCATCTGGCCCGGCAGGACCGCCAGCACGCCGCCGCCCACGCCGCTCTTGGCGGGCAGGCCGACGTCCGCGACCCACTTGCCGGCCGCGTCGTACATGCCGCAGGTCGTCATGACGCTGAGCACCCGCTCGACGACCTCGGGGTCGAAGACGCGCTCGCCCGTCCGGGGCTGGATCCCGCCGTTGGCCAGCGTGGCGGCCATCAGCGCCAGATCGCGCGCGTCGACCTGGAGCGCGCACTGGCGGAAGTAGAGCTCGACGGCCGGGTCCGGGTCGCCGTCGATCACCCCGGCGTCGCGCAGCAGATGGCCGATCGCCCGATGCCTATGAGCAATCGCGTAGTCGGCCTCGAAGATGTCCTGCTCCATCTCCAGGTCGCGGTTGGCGCACCTGGAGAAGAGGGAGCGGATGCGCTCGAAGCGCTCCTCGGGCGTGTCCCCGTCGATGAGCGCGACCGCGGCGATCGCGCCCGCGTTGATCATCGCGTTGCGCGGCCGGCCCGTCGTCGGGTGCACGGAGATCTCGTGGAACGCCTCGCCCGAGGGCTCGACGTCGATCAGCTCGCCGACGGCCTCGATGCCGCGGTCGGCGAGCGCGAGCCCGTACGTGAACACCTTCGAGATCGACTGGATCGTGAAGTCCCGCCGCGTGTCGCCGACCTCGTACAGGTAGCCGTCGACCGTCGCGAGGCAGATCCCGAACCCGTCGGGATCCAGCGACGCCATCTGCGGGATCGAGTCGTACGGCCGCCCGTTGCGGTCAGGCAGGTGATCGGCGTGCACGGACGCCAGGAAGTCGTGGACGGGCGAGGCCACGACGCGAAATCTACGCGCGCCGCTCGATCTGCCACAACACGCCGCACAGCAGCGCCGTGGTCGCGCAGTAGCCGGCCTCGACGGCGAGCAGCTGGTCGTCGAGCGGCGTGCCGTACAGCCACAGCAGGAACAGGGCCGCGCCGCCGAGCCAGGTGGCGGCGGCGAGACCGGCGCGATCGCGCGCCAGCGCGGCCTGGTTGAGCGTCCCCGCGGCAAGGTGGAAGCCCATCCCCAGCCCGACCAGGACGAGGCCGAAGCGCTCGTACTCGAAGTCCCCGCCGAACAGGAGGTCCATCGCCCACGGCCCGATCGCCGCGAGCCCGATCACCACTGCGGTGGCGAAGGCGGCGATGGCGAGGATCGTGGTGCGCAGCGCGTGCCGGATGTCGTCGCCGCTGTCGGTCGCGGCCAGCCCTGACAGGTGCGGGAGCAGCGAGGTCTGGATCGCCTGGAAGAGCTGCAGCGGCGCGCGCGTGATCAGCAGCACGTTGAACACGAAGCCCGCCAGCGCGGCGTCGGTGGCCGTGGCGTCCGTGATCACCACCGGCCCGTTGAGCAGCGCCTGCTCGGCGGCCATGATCACCAGCACGGCGCCGGCGAACTTGGTGTGGCTGCCGAGGCCGCCCGGCGTCTCCACGTCGTCGGGCGGGGGCGCCGGATCGCGGCCCCGCAGCGCCCACGGGACCACCATCAGCGACACGAGCGGCGCGGCGGCGATGCCGAGGGCGACCACGCCCTGCCCCTCGGCGATGCCGAGCACGACGGCCAGCGCGAACAGGCAGCGCGACACGGACTCCAGCAGCACGAGCCCCCCGTAGAGGCCGAAGCGCGAGTGCCCGGCGAGCCAGCCGCGGGCGAAGTAGGAGGCGGCGTAGGCGACGACCCCGACCACCAGCACCCAGTACAGCTCCGAGGAGCCGTCGAACACCTCATCGGTGATCCGCTCCCGCTCGGCCAGCGCGATCACCAGGAACAGCGCCGCGAACACCGCCTGGATCGTGATCGCGGTGCGCAGCGGGTGCCCGCTGTGCAGGCCCTGCGCGCGGCGGTGGGAGATCGTGCGCGAGAGCAGCTGCTCCACCGGCCGGTAGATGATCGAGATGATCAGGAACATCACCGACCACAGCAGCGAGATGCCCTTGTACTCGACCTCGCTCAGCGCATGGGAGGCGAGCGAGAAGTACGCGAAGGTGACGACGCCGGTCGTCGCGATACCGATGGACAGGACGCGCGCGCCCCGGCCGTACGAGCGCGTGGCGGAGATCGGTTTCGCCTCCGCACGCTGGGCGCTTCGCATGCCCATCGTGCTCCGGCGACGTTACCGTCGGACCAGCAACATCGTCCACGGGAACGGCGAGCGCGCCTCGACGACCTCGCCGTGGCGGCCGAGCAGCTCCACGAACGAGCGCTTGGACCAGTGGTTCAGGTGCCCGGGGGTGTTCCCGAGGTCCTTCAGGTAGGCGCCGCGGGCCATGTTCAGCCCGCGCCACAGCGGCTCGCGCGGGACGCTGACCAGCAGGTGCCCCGAGGCGACGCGGGCCATCTCGGCGACCGTGTGCTCGGGATCGGGCACGTGCTCGAGCACCTCGATCGCCGTCGCGACGTCGAACTCGGCGTCGGCGAACGGCATCCGCTCGGCCTTCATGATCCGGTACTCGAGATTGGGCGCCTGGCGCTGCTCCCACTCGGCCTGGATCGAGGGATCCTCGAGGTCGATGCCGACGACGCGGGCAGGCGCGATCCGGTCCGCCCACTTGTGCGTGAGCACGGCCTCGCCGCAGCCGACGTCGAGCAGCGACTCCGGGGCGGCCTTGGTGAACAGCTCGTCGAGCGTGCGCTCGAAGCCGGCCATCAGGCGCCGCACGACCGGGTTGGTGGAGCCGTACTTGTCGTAGGTGTTGCCGGTGACCGTGCCCTCGGCGTCGCGCGTGACGGAGCTCACGAGCGCACCGTCTCGCGATCCTCGGTCGGCTGCGCGGCGCGGGCGCCCGTCGTGGACTCCTGCTTGGCGTCCGGGCGGCCGGGCTCGTAGTGCGAGGGCGGCACGCCGAGCTCCAGCTCCACGCGTCTGACGCGTTCGAAGATCCGCTGCAGCGTGATCCGCTGGCTGGACAGCAGGTCGCCGAGGACGCCGAGCGCCGCCAGCAGCATCGCCGCGTTGAAGAGCACGGCGCCGAGGATCAGCGACTGGACGTGGCCGCCGCCGTCGCCGGAGAGCCAGAAGTACGCGAAGCGGCCCCACACGACGGCCGCGACGAGCCCGATGAGGATCGCGGCGGTCATGAACACCCGCAGCGGCTCGTACATCGCGTAGATCCGGAAGATCGAGACGCCGTTGCGGCGGATGTAGGTCCACATCGACGGGAACAGCCGCGACTCGCGCGTCTTCGCGTTCGTGCGGACCGGGACGTGGTCGATCGCGACCGTCATCTTCCCGGCCTGGATGATCGTCTCGAGCGTGTAGGTGAACTTGGAGACGACCTGCATGGCCAGCGCGGCCTCGCGGTTGTAGGCGCGGAACCCGGACGTGGTGTCGGGGATCGACGTCTGCGACGCCTGCCGCACCACCCACGAGCCGAGCCGCTGCAGCGACTTCTTCGCGGGGGAGAAGTGGTCGATCGTCATGACCTCGCGGTCGCCGACGACCATGTCGGCGTCGCCGGCCACGATCGGCTCGACGAGCTTGGCGATGTCGGGGCCGTAGTACTGGTTGTCGGCGTCGGTGTTGACGATCACGTCGGCGCCGAGCTTGAGCGCGGCGTCCAGGCCCGCCTGGAAGCCGGAAGCGAGGCCCTTGTTGTTCGTCAGCCGGACCACGTGGTCGACGCCGTGCTCGCGCGCGACCTCGATCGTGCGGTCCGTCGAGCCGTCGTCGATGACGAGCCACTCGACCGTGTCGAAGCCCGGAAGCTCGCGCGGGAGGTCGGCGAGCGTGACGGGAAGGGTCTCCTCCTCGTTGAGGCAGGGGATCTGGATGATCAGCTTCACGGACGTAGCACGGTACCGCGCGATCTGGATTTCGCCGACGCATGTCGGGCGCTTCGCAGCCCGCCCTGCTCTGGCGACGTTACTTTCTTTCCCGTGGAAAGCGCGACCCTTAACAGGCACGCTTCGCTCGCCCGTGTCCGGGCGGCGGACCCGGACACGCTCGCCCGGGTGGCGTTCGTGGTGCTGTGCATCGGCGCGGTCATCGGGTTCTTCGCCTACCCGACCTATCCCAACTACGACTCCTACTACTCGCTGCTGTGGGGCCGCGAGGTGCTCGACATGCAGGCCCCGACCTTCGAGGGCTTCCGCGTGCCGACCGAGCACCCGCTGGCGATCGTCGCCGGCGCGCTGCTGAGCCTGTTCGGGGAGAGCGGCGACCGCATCTTCGTGGCGGTGGTCCTGGCCTCCTACATGTGGCTGGTGGCGGGCGTCTACCGGCTCGGGAGGATCGCCTTCACCCCGCTCGTGGGGGCGATCGCCGCCGCGCTGCTGCTCACGCGCTTCGACTACGCGTTCCTGGCCGCGCGCGGCTACATCGACATCCCGTACATGGCGATGGTCGTGTGGGCGGCTTCGATGGAGGCCCGCACGCCGCGCCGCGGCACCGCGGTCCTGCTGTTGCTGGCGGCCGCCGGGCTGCTGCGGCCCGAGGCCTGGGTGCTCGCCGCCCTGTACTGGTGCTGGCTGGCGCTGCGCGCGACGTGGGGGCAGCGGGTGCTCTACGCGGCGCTGGCGGCGATCGGGCCGGTGCTGTGGGCGGTGACCGACTACGCGGTCACAGGCGACCCGCTGTTCTCGCTGCACTACACGAGCACCTCCGCCGAGGAGCTCGGGCGCAACCTGCCGCTCTCCGAGTTGCCGTCGGCGATGCCGGAGTTCTTCGCCAACCTGATCAAGCTCCCGGTGCTGGTGGCCTCCGTGGCCGGCCTGGCGATCGGGATCCTCGCCACGCCCCGCCGGGCCGCCGCGCCACTGGCCCTGTTCGTCGCCGGGGTCGTGACCTTCGTGCTGATCGGCATCGCCGGCGCGTCGGCGATCGAGCGCTACCTGGCGATCGCGGCGGTGGCGCTGCTCGTGTTCGCGGCGGTCGCCTTCGGCGGCTTCACGCTGCTCGAGCGCGGGCGGCTCCGCACCGCCTGGATGGTCGTGTCGATCCTCGTGATCGTCGGCGGCGTCACGTTCACCGCCACGCGGCTCAACCTCGCCCGCTTCGACGCCGAGCTGAGCTTCCGCGGCGCCGCCCACGACGACCTCGCCGAGGTGCTCGCCGACCCGCGCGTGCGCGCGGGCCTGAAGTGCGGGCCGCTGACCACGCCCAACCACAAGCTCGTCCCGGACACGCGCTGGATCGCGGACCTCCCGTACGAGAAGGTGCGCGCCCGCGCCGATCCGAAGTTCAAGATGCCGCGCAAGGGCGTCGCCATCTACGCCAACAGCCGCTTCGGGATGTTCCGCCAGGCGCTCTCCAGCGACACCGACTCGGTCCTCATCCAGGTCCCGCGCCCCGGCTTCGAGCGCGTGAAGGTGACCCGCTTCTACTCCGCGTACGTGGCGTGCTGAGGAGAAACGCCTGGTGGCTGGTGGGGGCCGCCGGCATCCTCGCGCTCGCGCTCGGGCTGCGGCTGTGGGGGATCGGACACGGGCTGCCGTACGTCTACAACGCCGACGAGAACGCCCACTTCGTGCCGCGGGCCGTCGGGATGTTCGGGCACTCCTACAACCCGGGCTACTTCGTCAACCCGCCCGCCTACACGTACCTGCTGCACGCGGTGTTCGACCTGCGCTGGGGGAGCCGGGAGGCGGTCGGCAACGCGCTGGCGGTCGACCGCACGAGCGTGTTCGAGCTGGCGCGGATCGTCAGCGCGGTGCTGGGGACCGCCGCGGTGGGCCTGCTGCTGTGGGCGGGGCGCCTGCTGCTGGGCGCCGGCGCGGCGCTGATCGCGGGCGCGCTGCTCGCGGTGGCGTTCCTGCCCGTGCACTACTCGCACCTCGCGCTCAACGACGTGCCGACGCTCGCCCCGGTGTGCCTGACGTTGCTGGGGGTCGCGATCATCCACCGCGACCGCGGCCTGCACGGGCACGCGATCGCGGGAGTCGGCCTGGGCCTGGCCTGCGCCACCAAGTACACGGCGGGCATCCTCGTGCTGACGATCGTCGCCGCCACCGTGCTGGCGCCGCGGTACCGCGTCTCCGGCCTGCTGGTGGCCGGGCTGGCAGCGCTGGCGGCGTTCGTGATCGCCAACCCGTACGCGGTGCTGGACTCCAGCGCGTTCCGCGACGGGCTCAGCCACCAGTCCGAGGCGTCGGGCGACGGCGGCGGCAAGCTCGGCCTGTCGACCGACAGCGGGATCGTCTACTACCTCGGGACCGCCACCTGGGGGCTGGGGTGGCTGCCGCTGCTGGCGGCGCTCGGCGGCGCCATCACGCTCTCGATCCGCAACCCGCGGCTCGCCGCGATCCTCGTGCCCGCGCCGCTGGTCTTCCTCGTCTTCATGGGCATCCAGGACCGCTTCTTCGCGCGCTGGCTGCTGCCCGTCTACCCGCTGCTGTGCCTGCTCTCCGCGTCGGGGGCGATGGCGCTCGCCGGGCTCTTCAAGACCCGCGCACGGCTGGCGGCGGGCGCGCTCGGGGTGCTGCTGTGCGCGCAGGGGCTCGTCTTCTCCGTCCACAACGACCTGGTGCTGGCCCGCGACGACACGCGCCAGCTCGCGCGCGACTGGATGGTCGACAACGTCCCGATCCGCTCCAAGGTGGTGATCGAGCCGTTCGTGCCGGCCGCGTGGGCCGCCGACGCCCAGAGCGTCACGGAGGGCACGGGCAACGGCTTCCGCTGGAACAAGTGGCCGACCACCCGCGCGCCCGACTCGATGGGCGGCGGCGTGATCCGCTTCGAGGACTACGAGCGCCTCACCCGCCCGGCGCTGCTGGGCGCCTACGCCCGCGGCGGCTTCTGCTGGGTCGTGACGGGCTCGACGCAGTACGGGCGCGCGTTCGCCGAGCCGAAGGAGGTCCCGCGGGCGATCGAGTACTACAAGGCCCTGGAGCGGGAGGGCGAGCTGGTCTACGAGGTCGGCCCCGGCGCCGAGCGCCCGTTCTCCTACGACTTCTCCTTCAACGCCTATCCGCTCGAGTACGACCGCATGGGTCCCGAGGTGAAGATCTACCGCTTGCGTGGCGGGAAATGTTGAGCCGTCACCTATCCTGCGGAGGACCTTGACCGCGCTCCTGCAGACCGACCACGTGCACCTGGCCCGCGCCGTGGAGCTGGCCGAGGGCGGCCGGGGGCGGACGACGCCCAACCCGATGGTCGGCGCCGTGGTCGTCAAGGACGGCGCGGTGCTCGGCGAGGGCTTCCACGCGGTCTACGGCGGCCCGCACGCGGAGCGCGAGGCGCTCGCGGCCTGCGGTGACGCCGACACCCGCGGGGCGACGATGTACGTCTCGCTCGAGCCGTGCTGCCACGAGGGCCAGACGCCGCCGTGCACCGACGCGATCCTGGAGGCCGGCATCGGCCGCGTCGTGGTCGCCTCCGACGACCCGACCGAGAAGGCCTCCGGCCGCGGGCTCGGGATCCTGCGCGACGAGGGCGTCGAGGTGACGATCGCCGACGGCGAGCTCGCGACCCGCGCCCGGCTGCTCAACCAGGGCTTCCGCAAGCACGCGCGCACCGGGATCCCGTGGATCCTCTTCAAGTCGGCCATGACGCTGGACGGCAAGGTCGCGACCCGCACCGGCGACTCCAAGTGGATCTCCGGCGAGGACTCGCGCCGCCTCGCGCACCGCTGGCGCGCGGAGTGCGACGCCGTGGCGTGCGGCATCGGCACGGCGCTGGCAGACGACCCGCAGCTCACCTCGCGGATCGAAGGGCGTCCATCGCCAGCCGCGCCGCATCGTCTTCGACTCCGAGGCCCGCCTGCCGCTGGACTCCGCGCTGATCAGCCGTGCGCCACGACCTGCCGCTCACCGTCGTCGTCTCCCGCGCCGCCCCGCGCACCGCCACCGACGGGCTGGAGGCGGCCGGCGCCGAGGTGATCGTCGCCACGGGCGAGAACGAGCCCGCCCGCGTGCGCAACGCGCTGGCCCAGCTCGGCACCGCCGGCATCACCTCGATCCTGCTCGAGGGCGGCCCGCACCTGGCGGGCGCGTTCCTGGACGCCGGCGAGGTCGACGAGATCCGCCTGTTCATCGCCCCCGTCGTGCTCGGCGGCTCGGCCGCCCGCGACCCGCTGGAGGGGGAGGGCGTCGAGCGGATCGCCGAGGCCATCCGCGCGCTCACGCTGGACTGCCGCCGCGTCTCCGACGACGTCCTCATCAGCGCCCGCATGCGGGATTGGTGATGTTCACAGGCCTCGTGGCAGACCTCGGCATCGTGACCGCCGTCGACGCGACCGGCGACGGCGTGCGCGTCGCGGTCCGCACCGCGCTCGCGCCGCAGATCGGCGAGGGCGACTCGGTGGCCGTCAACGGCGTCTGCCTGACCGCCACCGCGATCGCCGAGGGCGCCTTCAGCGCCGACGTGATGAACGAGACGCTGCGGCGCTCCTCGCTGGCCGAGGTGGGGGAGGGCGCGACCGTGAACCTGGAGCTGCCGCTGCGCGCCGAGGACCGCCTCGGCGGGCACTTCGTGCAGGGCCACGTCGACGGGCTCGGCACCGTGCGCTCGATCGAGCCCGACGGCTTCGCCCGCGTCGTGGAGATCGAGGCGCCGGCGGAGATCCTCCGCTACGTGGTCGAGAAGGGCTCGATCGCGGTCGACGGCATCTCGCTCACGGTGGCGTCTGTAACGGATCGCACCTTCACCGTGTCCTTGATCCCCGAGACTCTGGAGCGCACGAACCTCGGCGGGGCCGAACCGGGCCGGCCGGTCAACCTGGAGGTCGACGTGTTGGCGAAGTACGTGGAAAAGCTGGTTCCCGCCCGATGACGCCGGCCGTTCAGCACCGTCGAGGAGGCGATCGACGACATCCGCGCCGGCCGCATGGTCGTGGTCTGCGACGACGAGGACCGCGAGAACGAGGGCGACCTCACGATGGCGGCCCAGTTCGCCACGCCCGAGGCGATCAACTTCATGGCCAAGGAGGGGCGCGGGCTGATCTGCCTCGCCCTCACCGGCGACCGCTGCGAGGAGCTGGGCCTGGACCTGATGGCCGCCAAGAACGAGTCGCCGTTCGAGACCGCGTTCACCGTCTCGATCGAGGCCCGCGAGGGCGTGACGACCGGCATCTCGGCCGCCGACCGCGCCCAGACGATCCAGGTCGCGATCGACCCCAAGACCGCGCCGCGCGACCTCGTCCAGCCCGGCCACATCTTCCCGCTGAAGGCCAAGTCCGGCGGCGTGCTGGAGCGCACGGGCCAGACCGAGGCGGCCGTCGACCTCGCCCGCCTCGCCGGCCTCAACCCGTCCGGCGTGATCTGCGAGGTCATGAACGACGACGGCACGATGGCCCGCGTGCCGGACCTCGTCGGCTACTGCCAGCGGCACGGGCTGAAGATGATCACGGTCGCCGACCTGATCGCCTACCGGCGCCGGCACGACCGTCTGGTCGAGCGCGTGGTCGCCACCCGGCTCCCGACCGCCTTCGGCGAGTTCTCGGTGGTCGGCTACCGCTCGCTGGTCGACGACAAGCACCACGTCGCGCTGGTCAAGGGCGACGTCGACGGGGTCGAGGACGTGCTCGTCCGCGTGCACTCCGAGTGCCTGACCGGCGACGTCTTCCACTCGCTGCGCTGCGACTGCGGCGAGCAGCTGGACTCGGCGCTGTCGATGATCGAGCGCGAGGGCCGCGGCGTGCTCCTCTACCTGGCCCAGGAGGGCCGCGGGATCGGGCTGCTGAACAAGCTCAAGGCCTACAACCTGCAGGACCAGGGCTACGACACGGTCGACGCCAACCTCGAGCTGGGGCTGCCGGTCGACCTGCGCGACTACGGCATCGGCGCGCAGATCCTCGCCGACCTCGGGCTGAGCTCGATCAAGATCCTCACCAACAACCCCAAGAAGATCCGGGGCCTCGAGGGCTACGGGCTGTCGGTCAGCGCGCAGATCCCGATCGTGCACGCCTCCAACCCGCACAACGAGCGCTACCTGGAGGCCAAGCGCGACCGGCTCGGCCACACGCTCCACCACCAGGGGCTCCCGCTCGACGAGCAGATGGTGCACGCCGAGCACGAGCAGGATCGCGACGCCGCCGGCGCCCAGCGGCCGGGCGCGCGGGATGAGTGAGGCCGCCGCGCCGCGGTTCGCGATCGCGGTCGGGCGCTTCTACGAGGACCTGGCGGAGCGGCTCGTCGCGGGCGCGCAGCGCGCGTTCGCCGCCGCGGGGAGCGAGGCCGACGTCTTCGACGTGCCGGGAGCGTTCGAGCTGCCGCTCGCCGCCGCATACCTGACCGCCACCGGCCGCTACGCGGGCGTGGCCTGCCTCGGCGCGGTCATCCGCGGCGAGACCGACCACTACGACTACGTGTGCGCCGAGGCGGCCCGCGGCATCCAGGACATCCAGCTGCGCACCGGCGTGCCCGTGCGCGTTCGGCGTGCTCACCGTGGAGAACATGGACCAGGCCATCGCCCGCACGGGCGGCGGCAAGCGCGACCAGGGCGAGCACGCCGCCGAGGCCGTGCTCGCGCTCGCCGCGATGCGCCGCGACCTCGGGATCTAGGCGCCCCGGGCGGGCATCGCGCTCAGTTCGACGACGCGGCCGCTGTGGCGGGCCTCCTCGGCGGCGAACGCGATCCGGTGCGACTCGAGCGTGAGCGCCGGGGTGGTGGGGACCAGCGCCGGGTCTCCCGCGAGCGCGGCCGCCACGAAGTCGGCCATGACCCCGTCGTCGCCCCCGCCGTGGCGGGAGGTGACCGCCTCGGTGACCTCGTGGCGCGTCGCCTCGCCCGTCGCGAAGTCGTGCACCGTGACCGAGCGCCCGTCGCCGAACACCTCCGCGTCGGTGCCGAAGATGCGCGTCTCGCGCTCGCGCATGACGGTGAACCCGGTCATGGTCAGCGACGCGGTGACGCCGCCCTCGTAGCGGAGCGACACGACCTGGTGGTCGACGACGTCGTTGTCGCAGCGCCACACGCAGCGCCCGTACGGGCCGTGCTCCAGCGCGGCCGTCACGTTCTCGACCGTCGGCGGCCACGCGACGACGTTGACCGGCCACTCGGTCTCGCCGCGCTCGGCCATCCCCAGGTACAGCTTCTTCGCCGAGTACTTGCACGACGCCTCGACGGCGCACGACACGCAGCGCTCTCCAGCGCCCTCCGGCGCCCGGTCGGGACGGAACTCGGTCAGCGAGCCGAACGAGGACACCTCGACGCACGGGCGGCCGACCACGTAGGACAGCCAGTCGAGGTCGTGGCAGCACTTGGCCAGGAGCATCGGGCCCGTCTCGTCCTCGCGGCGCCAGTTGCCGCGCACGAACGAGTGCGCCTGGTGCCACCAGCCGACGGGCTCGAGGTGCTCGACGGCCACGATCTCCCCGGCCGCGCCGCCGTCGAGCAGCTCCTTGAGCAGCCGCGTGTACGGCGTGTACCGGAGCACGTGGGCGACCGCGGCCACCACGCCGGCGCGCTCGACCGCGTCGACGATCGTCCGGCACTCCTCCTCGGTCGGCGCGAGCGGCTTCTCGAGCAGCAGCGCGTAGCCCTGCTCGGCGAACGCGAGCGCCGGCTCGACGTGCTCGCGATCCAGCGTGCTGACGATCGCCGCGTCGGCGAGCCGGCCCGCCGCCGCGGCCTCCCGCCAGTCGCGGAAGCGGCGTTCCGGCGGGATCCCGTGGGCGTCGCCGAGCGCGTCGCGGTAGGCGTCGCGCGGCTCGGCGACCGCCACCACGCGAGCGTGCTCGGGGTGGCGCGCCGCCCATCCGGCGTACGTGGAGCCGCGCGAGCCGGCGCCCGCGACCAGCAGCTCGAGCGGTGCCATCAGAAGCTCGCCAGCGCGTTGTCGATCTGCTCGTTGCCCTTCTTGAGGGCGTCCTCCGGGCTCTCCTGCCCGGTCAGTGCCTTGTTGACGTTCTTGTAGACCGCCTCGGAGATCTGCGGGTACACCGGCGAGACCGGGCGCGGCACCGCCTCCTTGACCGCGTTGAGCAGCTCGGCGGAGTACGGCAGCGCCTTCTTCACGGCCGGCTCGTCATAGGAGGAGAGCAGCGTCGGCGGGAGCGAGTACGTCGCCGCGTTGCGGTCGATCGTCTCCTTCGAGCTCCAGTAGTCCGTCCACAGCAGCGCACCCTTGGGGTTGTCCGTGAACGAGGTGATCACCGGGCCGTTGCCGCCCAGCACGCCGCCCTTTCCGCCGCCCTCGAACGGCGGCAGCGGGCTGACCTCGACGACGTCCTTGACCTTCGGGGCCTTCTTGGCGAGCGCGTAGGCGTAGCTCCAGTTGCGCATGAAGGTGGCCTTGCCGGCCTCGAACTGCATCCGCGCCTGCTCCTCCATGTAGGTCGTCGTCGCCTTGACGAGCCCGCCGTCCTTGCGGGCGTCGACCATCAGCTGCAGCGCCTTGAGGTTCTCCGGGCTGTCGAGCTCGGCCTTCTTGCCGTCGTCGCTGAGGATCTTCCCGCCGGCCGCGGAGGACAGCTCGATGAAGTTGCAGGTCAGCCCCTCGTACGGCGCGCCCTGCATCGCCATCCCGTCGTCCTTGGCGCCCTCGGCGTAGAGCTCCTGCCAGCTCGCGGGGACGTCGGCGACCTGGTCGCTGCGCCGGTACAGCAGCCCCGCGCCGGTGACCTGCGGGAGGCCCCACAGCTTCCCGTCGTAGTCGAAGGAGGCGAGCGTGGAGGGGATGAACTCCGACTTGCGCGAGTTCACGTAGTCCGTGAGGTCCATCAACCACTTCTGCTGGGCGAACTCGGCCGTCCAGATGATGTCGGCCTGGAGGACGTCGCATTCCGGCGACTTCGCCTGGGCGCGCTGGATGAACTGGTTGCGGACCTCGGTCGCGTCGGAGGCCAGCTCGAACTTCTTCACCGTCAGGCCGGGGTGGTCCTTGTTGAAGCGCTTGATCGCGTCGGTCAGCGCGCCGCTGGTGTCCTTGCCGGCGCACATCGTGACCTCGCCCTTGGCGTCCTTGGCCTCGGCGAGCGTGGGCGCCTTCTTCGCCCCGTCGGTCGCGCCCTTCTCGGCCGTGCCTCCGCCGCTCGACTCCGAGTCGCTACCGCATCCCGCCGCCAGCATCGCCAGCGCTGCGAGCATCGCGATCATCCACTTCGCCAACAAAAGGCACCCCCTGCCTCGGTCCATTCAACGTCGGGCGTTGCGTACCCGCCTGACGCCCTTGCGCACCGCATTCGCCATGAGCGCGCCCAGCGGGCGGCTCGTCTCGATCGACAGGCGGCGCGGCTCGCCGGGCGCCTTGCGCGCCCAGCCCCACCATTCGTCCTGCACGCGCAGCTCGGTGAAGCTCGGGTGCTGCGCGACGATCAGCTCGAACACCGCGCGCAGGTGCGGCTCGGTGCGCTCGGGCTCGGAGAGCTCGCGGTGCACGATGCCGTCGGTGGCGTCGCGGTGCGGGTCCTGGGCGTACGTCCAGTCGAGGTCGTCCATCAGCAGCCATCCGCCGGGCCGCAGGAGCTTCTCGATCAGCACGACCGCCAGGCCGTCGATCGTCCAGTTCTTCGCGCCGTCGAGGTAGACGAAGTCGAAGCGCGGCTCGCAGTTGCCGGCGGCGTCCGAGCGCGCGCGCACCTGCTCCTTGAGCCACCACGTGTAGGTCGAGTACTCCCGCACGACCTCGACGCGATCGGCGACCCCGGCCCGCGCCAGCACGTCCTCCGGCGAGGGGTCATACGCGGCGCCCTCGAAGTCGACGGTCGTGACGCGCGCGCCGGCCGCCGCCATGTAGGCGGCGCCGACCCCGTGGGCGGTGCCCAGCTCGAGCACCTCCGCCGGCCGCGTGGCGACCACGTGGTCGTACACGACGCGCCCCTGCTCGGGCGACATGAACGGCACGCCGGCGATCGCGGAGGCGACCGCGTCGAAGCTGGTCAGCCCTTCGCCGCCTTCTTCGCGGCCTTGAGCTCCTTGGAGACCTCTTTGTTCTCGTTGTCGCCGAACCGCGCCAGGCGCTCCTCGAGCACCGGGATCGCCTCGTCGGGACGGTCCAGCTTGCTGAGGGCGAGGCCCTTCTCGAACAGCGCGTAGCCGCACGGGTCGAGCTCGTTGGAGTTCCCGCACGCCTCGAGCGCCTGCTGGGAGAGGGCGAGCGACTGCTCGTAGTCGCCCGACTGGCGGGCGTTGAAGCCGGCCAACTGGAGGTCGCGCGCCTTGTCGAGGTCGGTGCCGCCGCCCGAGGGCGCCGGCGTCTCCGTGGGCTCCGGGGTCGCCGTCTCGGTCGCGGTCGCGGTCGCCGTGGGCGTCGGGGTCTCGGTCTTCTCGGGCGTCGCGGTCTTGGTCGGCTCGCGGGTCGCCTCGCGCGTCGGCGTGGACTCGGCGCTCTGGTTGTCGCCGTCGCCGCCATCGCCGCCCGAGAGCAGGACCACGGCCAGCACGGCGACCAGGACCACGCCGATCACGCCGGCGGCGATCAGCCCGACCGGGGTGCCGCGCCGCGGGGCCGCCGTCGTAGACCGGCGGGCCGGGCACGCGACGGGTCGGAGGGGGCGGCGGGCCGGACTCCAGGGCCTGCTCGAGCCGGTCCACGAGCTCGCCGGCGCTGGCCCAGCGCTCATCCGGGTCCTTGGCCATCCCGCGGTCCAGCACGTCGTCGACCTCGGGCGGGAGGTCGGGGTTGAGCTCGGACGCGTGCGGCGGCGGGTCCTCGACGTGCGCCCGCGCCTGGGCGGCGAAGTTCTCGGCCCGGAAGGGACGCTCGCCGGTCAGCAGCTCGAAGGCGACGACGGCCAGCGCGTAGCGGTCCGAGGCGGCGGACGCGCCCTCGCCGACCGCCTGCTCGGGTGAGATGTAGGACGCCGTGCCCATCACCTGGCCGGTGGCGGTGAGCTGGTCCTCGAGCGCGAGCCGGGCGATGCCGAAGTCCGCGATCGCGAGCCGCCCGTGCTGGTCGAGCAGCATGTTGGCCGGCTTGACGTCGCGGTGCACGACGCCGGCGGCGTGCGCGGCGTCCAGCGCCGAGGCGGCCTCGCGCAGCCAGCGAAGCGCGGTGTGCTC
Source organism: uncultured Solirubrobacteraceae bacterium (assembly GCA_963723395.1). Taxonomy (GTDB): domain Bacteria; phylum Actinomycetota; class Thermoleophilia; order Solirubrobacterales; family Solirubrobacteraceae; genus DATFQI01. Next base: position 59,090 of record CAVRQL010000027.1, read on the forward strand.
GGAGATCCGGTCGCCGCTGCGCAGCTTGTCGGCGACCGTGCCGCCCGTGAGCAGCTCCATCACCATGAACGTGCGGCCGTCGTGCTCGCCGACGTCGAAGATCGTCACCACGTTCGGATGGTTGGAGAGCCCCGCGGCGGCGCGCGCCTCGCGCTGGAAGCGCTGGCGTGCGCGGTCGTCCTCGGAGAGGTGCGAGCCGAGCAGCTTGACCGCCACGTCGCGGCCCAGCAGCTCGTCGTGGGCCTCCCAGACGCTGGCCATCCCGCCGTTCGCGATATGGCGGACGACGCGATAGCGATCGGGCAGGGAGATACGTGCGGCGCTCGGTTGAGGCACCAAGACACCGTACCCGAGCCGTTGGCGGTTGATTCGCGGAACGGCCGTCACGTTGACGCCCCGCTATCCTTCCCGCCCGCATGGCCCGTGTCTGTCATTCCTGCGGTAAGCGCCCCGCCTTCGGGAACTCCCGCTCGCACTCCATGGTCGCCACCCGGCGCCGGTTCGATCCGAACCTGCAGAAGGTGCGCATCATCGAGGGCGGCGCTCCCCAGCGCGTGTACGTGTGCACGCGCTGCCTGAAGGCCGGCAAGGTCACAAAGGCCTAGTCTCGGGCGGCTGTGGCCGACCCGAGCCTGATCCGCTTCCGCACCGTCGTCGAAGGCGCACTCGCGCAACTCGAGGCACGGCGCAAGGAGGTCAACGACCTCAACGTCTTCCCGGTCGCCGACGGTGACACGGGCGACAACATGGCCCTGACGCTGCGCGCGGTGCTCGACGAGCTCGACCGGCTGTCCGCGCAGGGCGACATCGACGAGATCGGCCGCGACGAGATCGTGGACTCCGTGGCCCGCGCCGCGCTGCTCGGCGCCCGCGGCAACTCGGGCGTGATCCTCTCCCAGCTGATCCGCGGCGCCGCCGAGGAGCTGATCTCCCGCCCCGGCGACCTCGTCGACCCCGTGCTGATCAGCGCCGCCATGGCCCGCGCGGCCGACCGCGCGTACGGCTCCGTGCGCGAGCCCGCCGAGGGCACGATCCTCACCGTCGTCCGCGAGATGGCCCATCGCGTGGCCAGTGAGATCGCGCACATGGACAACCCGCGGCTGCGCGATCGCGTGCCCGACGAGGTCCAGGACGAGATGATCGCCGCGGTGCTCGAGCACGCGCTCGCCTCCGGGCAGGACAGCGTCAAGCGCGGGCCGGACCTGCTGGCCGTGCTGCGCGACGCGGGGGTCGTCGACGCGGGCGGCTACGGGCTCACGATCATCTTCGCGGGCGTCATCGCCGCGCTGCGCGGCGCCGAGCCGCCGCCGCTCGAGCACCACGCCCCGGCGCGCGTCACCCATCCGCAGCACGAGTCGAGCACCTTCCGGTTCTGCACGAACTTCGCGGTCGAGGGCACCGAGCTCGACCCGTCCGACTGGATCTGCCCGCTGGAGGAGCTCGGCGACTCGGTGCTCGTCGTGGGCGAGCGGACGACGCTGAAGATCCACGTCCACACCGACGACCCCGATCGCGCGGTGGCGCTGTTCGACGGCGCCGGCAGCGTGTCCCACCTCGACGTCGCCGACATGCACGAGCAGATGCAGGAGCGCACCGCCCGGCTCGCCGAGCCGGTCCAGCGCTGCGCCGCGCTCGCCGTGGTGGCGGGGCAGGGGATGGGCGAGCTCTTCCAGGGCGTCGGCGCGTTCGTGCTCGACGGCGGCGCCACGCTGAACCCGTCCACCTACGAGCTGCTCGCCGGGATCCACGAGGTCCCCGCCGAGGAGGTCGTGGTGCTGCCGAACTCCCCGAACGTGGTGATGGCCGCCGAGCGCGCCGCCGAGCTGTCCGACAAGGACGTCCGCGTGGTGCCGACGCGCTCGATGCAGGCCGGTCTGTCGGCCGCCGTGGCGCTCGAGCCGGGCCGCAGCTGCGAGGACAACGCGTCCGCCATGCAGGACGCCGTCGCCCACGTGCGCACGGGCTCCGTGACCGGCGCCGCGCGCGACGACGCCGCCGAGGCCCAGCGCTTCAAGGTCGGCGACGCCGTCGGCTTCGTCGACGAGGAGCTGGTGGCCTGGGGCGACGTGGAGGAGACGCTCGAGGCCGTGCTCGCCGAGCTGAGCCGCGAGGCCGAGCTCGTGACGCTGATCGAGGGCGACGGCGCGCCGCTGGCCGGTGAGCAGGTCGCCGGGCTCGCCCCGGACGGCGTCGAGCTGGAGTACTCGCTCGGCGGCCAGCCCGCCTACTGGTGGCTGATCGCCGCCGAGTAGCGTCCGCGCGGGCGGCGATCATCATCGAGTGATGCCGCCCACCGCATTCGCCAGCTCGGAGCCCCTCGCCGAGGACGAGTTGCGCGCGGTGGGCCCGCCGCGCTACCCGCGCCCGTCGCGCCTGTTGACGCCGCTGGAGGTCAAGCCCGACAAGGCCGCCACCGCCGCCGAGCGGATGGGTCTGCTGACGATCGGCGACCTGCTCGACCACCTGCCGCGCGACCGGCAGAGCTCGCGCACGATCGCCGAGCTGGGGGTCGACGAGGTGGCGACGGTCGTCGTGGAGGTGCGCTCGATCACGTCGCGTCCGGTGCGCCGCCGCGGGATGAAGCCGCTCGTGACCGCCGTGGTGGCCGACGCCACGGGCACGATGGAGGCGACGTTCTTCAACCAGCCGTGGCTGCAGCGCAAGTACGTGGCCGGCACGCGGCTGCTGCTGCTCGGGCAAGTACCAGGCCCGCAACCGCTTCCGCGTGCAGTTCCACGCCGAGTCGGGCGAGGAGGTCGGCTCGGACGACGACATGGCGACCTATCCGGCCACGGATGGGTTGTCGACGACGCAGATCCTCGCTCTGGTGCGCCAGTGGCGCGGGGCGGCGCAGGAGATGCTGGAGCCGCTGCCCGCGCGGCTGCGGGCGATCGAGCGGCTCGCCGACCGGAGCGCGGCGGTCGACGCGGCGCACTTCGGCGACCAGGAGGGAGGCCGCCGCAGGCTCGCGTTCGAGGAGCTGATGCTGGTGCAGATCGCCCTGCTGCGCCGGCGCGCGCGCCGTCGCGAGGGCGCCCGGGCGGAGTCGCTGGAGCCGCCGGGCGAGCTGACGCGGCGCTGGCTGGCCGACTCGCTGCCGTTCGCGCCCACCGACGACCAGCGCCGTGCGATGGCCGAGGTGGACGAGGAGCTGATCCGCGACCGCCCGATGCAGCGGCTGCTGATGGGCGAGGTCGGCTCCGGCAAGACGGTGGTGGCGCTGTACGCGATGCTCCGCGCGGTCGAGTCGGGCGCCCAGGCGGCGCTGATGGCGCCGACCGAGACGCTGGCCGAGCAGCACTTCGCGACGCTGCAGGCGCTGATGCCCGGGGAGCTGGTGCAGGCGGCGCTGCTGACGGGCTCCACGCCCGCCTCGCGGCGCACCGACATGCTCGGCAAGCTCGCGACCGGCGAGCTGAAGCTGCTGGTCGGCACGCACGCGCTGATCGAGGAGGCGGTCGAGTTCGACCGGCTGGGCGTCGCGGTGGTCGACGAGCAGCACCGCTTCGGCGTCAACCAGCGCCGCGCGCTGGATCGCAAGGCGCCGGAGGGCGTCGCCCCGCACATCCTGCACATGACCGCCACGCCGATCCCGCGCACGCTGGCCCTGACCGCCTACGGCGACCTCGACGTCACCGTGCTGCGCGAGCTGCCGGCTGGCCGCCGCCCGATCGAGACGTACGTGGCCTCGACCGAGCGCGAGCGCTCGCGGGCCTACGACAAGATCCGCGAGGAGCTGGACGCCGGGCGCCAGGCGTTCGTCGTCTGCCCGCTGGTGGAGGAGTCAGAGGCGCTGCAGGCCCGCGCCGCCACCGCGGAGTACGAGCGGCTGAAGGCCGGCGAGCTGAAGGACTACCGCGTGGTCCTGCTCCACGGGCAGCTGAAGTCGCGCGACAAGGCCGAGGCGATGAAGGCGTTCGCCGCGGGCGGCGCCGACGTCCTGGTCGCCACCACGGTGATCGAGGTCGGCATCGACGTCCCCAACGCGACCGTGATGCTGGTCGAGAACGCCGAGCGCTACGGGATCTCGCAGCTGCACCAGCTCCGCGGGCGCATCGGCCGCGGGAGGCACGACTCGCTGTGCCTGCTGTTCGGGCCCAAGGAGTCGCTGCGTTTGAAGGCGCTGGCCGAGCACCGCGACGGGTTCCGGCTGGCCGAGATCGACCTCGAGCTGCGCGGCGAGGGGGAGATGCTCGGCACGCGCCAGTCAGGGCTGGCGCAGTTCAAGGTCGCCCGGCTGCCCGACGACGCCGAGCTGCTCGAGCGGGCGCGTATGCGGGCCCGTCTCGATCCTCGACGCGGACCCGGATCTGCAGGCGCCCGAGCACACGTTGCTCGACGAGGCCGTCCGGGCTTCCTACGGGGCCGACGCGATGGAGCCGATCCCGGCCTGACTTGGGCAGGCGCTGGTGAGCTCGGCTGGGGTTGCGGGCGTCTTGAACGGCGGGGCACGTGGGGGAAGGGGGTGGCGTTGCCGGTCGGCGTCGAGTCGGATCGTGCATCCTGCACTGATCCGACAACAACGCAATCCAGCCCCTACCCAGCCATGCGTTCGGCGCGCCGCGCAACCGCCACGCCACCGCGCCTGCTATGCCGGCGGTAGCGGACCGGTGCGACACGGTCTCCTGGGGCAACGGATCTCGATCCTCGTCGTCGAGCGCCGACTTGATGCGCTCGCGCAGCTGGCACCTCGCCGCTCGCTAGCGGCGGCGGCGCGGCACGACGCGGAGCTCCACGCGGGCCGGCCGCGAGGGGGCGTCGAGCGAGAGGAAATCGCGCGTCAAGCCCCCGTGGAGGCAGTACGGGCAGGCCATCGGAGACGCCGGCGTGACCACCCCGTCGGGCGCCACCGGCGCGTCGCAGCTGGGGCAGGCGAGCGTCCCGTGGGCGAGCACCCGCCGGACCGCCACCCGGATGTGCTCCTGCGTGCCCCCGGAAGGGCTCCCGAGCGGCTCCACCGCACGGGGATCGTGGCGCTCGAAGGGCACCCTTCGAGTCTAGGCTCTCGCCCTCGTGATCCAGGAGAACCCGGCGTACGACCCTTCCTCCGTGCCGCCGCCGAGTGCCGCGGCGCGGGCCTTCCACGAGTCGCTGCCCGGCTACGCGCCGACGCCGGTGCGCGAGCTCCCGGGCGGCGCGCTGCTCAAGGACGAGTCGAGCCGCCTCGGGCTGCCGGCCTTCAAGGTGCTGGGTGCGTCGTGGGCGATCGAGCGGGCCGTCCGCGACCGTCCCGGGCTGCGCACGCTGGTCGCCGCGAGCGCCGGCAACCACGGACGCGCGGTCGCCCACGAGGCGGCGCGCCGCGGCCTCGCGAGCCGGATCTTCCTGCCGGAGCGCTCCGTCGCCGCGCGCCGCGACTCGATCGCCGCGGAGGGAGCGGAGATCGTCGTCGGTGGCACCTACGAGGAGGCGCTGGCCCGCGCCGCCGCGGCCGGTGTGGAGCCCGACGCGGCCGAGATCGCCGACGCGGGCGCCTCCCGTCCCGCCCACGACGTGATCGACGGCTACGAGACGCTGTTCGCCGAGGCGGCCGCGCAGGCGGACTTCGACGTGCTGATCGTGCCGGTGGGCGTCGGGTCGCTGGCCGCCGCGGCGGCGCGCTTCGCTGCCGGCCGCGGGATCGACGTGATCGGCGTCGAGCCGGTCACCGCCGCGTGTCTGACGGCGTCGCTGGCCGCCGGGGAGCCGACCGCCGTCCCGACCCCCGGCACGAGCATGGCCGGCCTGGACTGCGCCGAGATCTCGGCCGCCGCCTGGCCGTCGCTGCGTGTCGGGATCCGGGCCATGGTCACCGTCTCCGACGCCGAGGCGCACGCCGCGATGCGCGAGCTGGCCGCCGCGGGCCTGGCGATCGGCGACTGCGGCGCGGCCACGCTCGCCGCCCTGCATGTGGCCCGGCCCGCCGGCCGACCGCTCCTGCTCGGCACGGAGGGCGTGACCGACCCCGACAGCTACGGCAGGACGGTCGGGTAGAAGAGCATCTCGCCCCCGATCGGGGCGAACCCGGCCGCCAGCAGCGCGCGCAGCGAGGCGGCGTTCCCCGGGGCGGTCTGGGCGAACACGACCTCCCCGGCTCCGGCCGCCCTGCGCGCCTCCATCAGCGCGGCGCGCGCCCGGCCGGCGCCGCGCGCCGCCGGGTCGACCTCCATCGAGACCTCGAGCCGGCCCGCTAGCCCGCGGCCCAGGATCACCGTGGTGAGCCCTTCGCGGTCCTCGAGCACGCGGACGTCCTCGCGGTGCAGCAGCGCGCGCTGGGCGCGCGGGTGCTCCGGGCGGCCCTCCACGAGCGCCGGCTCGCCGTCCAGCCCCGGCGCGGCGAGCACGACGTCGAGGTCGTTGGGCTCCGAGCCGGTCTCCGCCGCCAGCGCCGCCAGGAACCCCGGCCGCATCGCCTCGCCAAGGCCCGCGCCCTCCAGACGCGCCTCGACCCATCCCTCGGGCACGTCGGCGGCGATCACGTGGTGGGCGGCGAACGACACCACCGCGGCGGACGCGCCCTCGGGCGCCGGCAGCACCTCGTAGCCGGCGCCGGGAGCGGGGAAGCGCCCGCGCGCCGCCTCGGCCAGCAGCTCGGCGAGCGTCACGCCACGAGCTGCTCGGAGACGTCCCAGAGCCGCTTGCGGGCCTCGGGGTCCGCCGCCATCGCGTTCGGCGCCGCCTCCCGCAGCCCGTCGAAGTACTTGCCCGAGACCCCTGGCTCGGTCACGAGCGCCACCGTGGCCTCGACACCCTCCGCGACGGTGGTGTGCGGCGAGCCGACCGTCGCGCGGACCATCTTGGTGTCCATGAACGTCGCCGGGTGCAGCGCGACGGACTCCACGTCCGGGCGCCGCGCGGCGAGCTCGTTGGAGAACATGATCTGGGCCAGCTTGCTCTGCATGTAGGCCCGCCACGGCTCGTAGCCGCGCTCGAGCATCAGGTCGCCGAAGTCCGGCGCACGCTGGCCGGCCGAGGCCACGTGGACCACGCGCCCCGGCATGACGAGCAGCGTGAGCAGGAAGTGGGCGAGGTGGTTGACCTGGAAGGTCAGCTCGTAGCCGTCGTCCGTGACGACGCGCTCCGGGGCGATGAGCCCCGCGTTGTTGACCAGCACGTCGATCTCCGGCAGCTCGCCGGCGAGCGCGCGGACGTCGGCGAGCCGGGAGAAGTCCGCCAGGTGGGTCCCGGCGGCCCCGATCTCCTCCGCGGCCTTGGCGACGCGGCCGGCGTCGCGGCCGTGGACGAGCACGCGGTCGCCCCGCGAGGCGAGCTCGCGCGCGACCTCGAGGCCGTGTCCGTCGGTGGCTCCGGTGACGAGGATCGTGGTCATGACCAGCCGAGATCCTCGCGTACCCGCTTCGGGAGCGCGCTCACGATCAGGTCGTAGGAGTCCTCGACCATGTCGCGCAGCAGCGGCTCGGGGACGCTCCCGTCGACCACGATCGTGTTCCAGTGGCGCTTGTTGAGGTGATAGCCGGGCGTGATCGCCTCGTGCTCGGCGCGGAGGTGCTCGGCCAGCCACGGCTCGCACTTGAGGCTGATCCGCGGCGGCTCCTGGTCGAGGCTCGCGATCGCGAAGATCTTCCCCCGCACCTTGAACACGGTGATCTCGGGCGAGAACGGATACATCTCCTCGGCCCCCGAGAAGGCGAGGCACAGCGCTCGCAGGTCCATGGAAGCGACATGCTGCCCGACACATGCGCGTGATCGCCGGCACGTACAAGGGCCGCCGCCTCCAGACCCCGGGGGGCCTCGAGACGCGCCCGACCTCCGACCGGGTGCGCGAGGCGCTGTTCTCGATCCTGGGCGATCGCGTGCAGGACGCGCGCGTCCTGGACCTCTTCGCGGGATCGGGCGCGCTGGGCATCGAGGCACTCTCCCGCGGGGCCGCGGAGGCCACCTTCGTCGACAACGCGGCCCCCGCCGTGCGGGCGATCGGCGCCAACCTCGAGGCGCTCGGAGCCGACGCGGAGGTGGTGCGCGCGGAGGTGCGCCGGTTCCTCGGCGGAGCATCGCGCAGCGCTCGTCAATACGATCTTGTCTTCCTCGATCCGCCATACCGGCTGGCCGCCTCCCTGGGGAGCGACCTGTCGGAGCCCCTCGCGGGCGTCATGGCACCGGATGCCACAGTGGTCTGCGAAAGCGATCGCCGCGTGCCTCTGGAGATCGATCTCCCCCTGCAAGACGAACGCCGCTACGGCGACACCCTGATACGCATCCATGGCTCCCGATAACCGCAAGGCGATCTGCCCCGGCTCCTACGACCCGATCACGAACGGGCACGTGGACATCATCAACCGCGCGGCGCCGATGTTCGACGAGCTGATCGTGGCGGTCGTCAACGCCTCGGTGCGCAAGAACAAGACGCTGTTCACGGCGGAGGAGCGGGTCGGCTTCATCGAGGCCGCGACGTCGCATCTGCCCAACGTGCGGGTGGAGACATTCGACAAGCTGCTGGTCGACTACGCGCGGGAGCAGGGCGCCATGTCGATCGTCAAAGGACTGCGCGCGATCTCGGACTTCGAGTACGAATTGGAGATGAACCAGCTCAACCGCCAGCTGGCCTCCGACATCGAGTCTGTCTACCTGATGGCGTCGCCGCAGTACAGTTTCCTCTCCTCGAGCGGCGTGAAGGAGATCGCGATCTTCGGTGGCGACGTCTCTGAGCTCGTGCCCGAGGGAGTGGCGCGACGCTTGCAGGAAGCGATCGCGCGCTGACGAAACAGGGAGCGCCATGGACGTCCTGGTACTGATCGACAAGCTGGACGACCTCGTCCACAACGCCAAGCAGGTCCCACTGACGGACCAGGTCCGCGTGGACAAAGAGGAGATCTACGACATCCTCGACCAGATGCGCGCGACGATCCCTGAGGAGATCAAGCAGGCGCGCTGGATCGTCAAGGAGCGTCAGGAGATGCTCGCCGAGGCCAAGCGCGAGGCCGAGCGGATCGTCAAGGAGGCGCGCGAGCGCCAGACGCAGCTGGTCTCCGACCAGGAGGTCACCCGGCAGGCGGAGCGCGCCGCCGAGGAGATCATCGAGGACGCCCGCGCGAGGGAGCGCGAGATCCGGCTCGGCGCGGAGGACTACGCCGACGAGATCCTCAACACCCTCGAGGTCAACCTCTCCAAGTTCATCGCCGCGGTGCAGCGCGGGCGCGAGCGGCTCCAGGGCCGCGAAGAGCCCGCCGAAGTCGCCGAGCGCTAGCGGGGCCGCGCGGCGTCCGGATCGGTCGGCGGCTCGCCGCCGGCGATGCGGTCCGCGTACTTCTGCCCGACCGCCGCGAGCCACCGGCACACGGCGGCGTTGCCCGCCGTGCGCTGGAGCTGGAGCACGAACTTCTGCCGCTGTTCCGGGCTGGCCACCGCCAGCACGCTCTTGAACGAGGCGGCGTCCTGCGGACCGCGGGCGCCGATCCGCACCCCTGAGTCCGGCTCGCGCGCCGGGCCCATCGGCGCGGCCGCGGGCTCGGGATCGAGCGCGACCTTGGGCGTCTCCGCCGACTCCAGCTGCTGCTGACCGTGCTCCGACACACCACCATCCTGCCCTGTCTGGCGGCTGACCGCCAGTGCCGGGCGCCACGCGCGACCCCCGGCCGAGCCGCTAGATGTACCCGGAGGTGCTCCAGTTGCAGGATCTCGCGCGGCGCTACGGGGACGTCGTGGCGCTCGACGGCGTCTCGTTCGAGGTCGCCCCGGGCCAGCTGTTCGGCTTTGTCGGACCCAACGGCGCCGGCAAGACGACCACGATGCGGATCATCCTCGGCGTGCTGCGCCCGGACCGCGGCCAGGTCCTGTTCCGCGGTCAGCCGGCGGACGCGGCGTGCCGCGCGCGCTTCGGCTACATGCCCGAGGAGCGCGGCCTGTACCCGAAGATGCGGGTGCGCGACCAGCTCGTCTACCTCGCCAGGCTGCACGGCTTCGGCGTGCCCGACGCGCACGCGGCCGCCGAGCGCTGGATCGAGCGGCTCGGCTTGTCCGACCGCGCCGGGGAGCGCGTGGAGAAGCTCTCGCTCGGCAACCAGCAGCGCGTGCAGCTCGCGGCGGCGCTCGTGCACGACCCCGAGCTGCTCGTGCTCGACGAGCCGTTCTCGGGGCTGGACCCGGTCGGCGTCGACGTGCTCAGCGGCGTGCTGCGCGAGTACGCCGCGACCGGCGTGCCGGTGGTGTTCTCCAGCCACCAGCTGGAGCTGGTCGAGCGGCTGTGCGAGGCGGTGGCGATCGTCAAGGACGGCCGGCTGGTGGCCAGCGGGCGGGTCGAGGACCTGCGCGAAGAGGGCCGGCAGGACCGGCGCCACATCCGCGTGGAGGTCGCCGGCGGCCACGACTGGCTCTCCCGCGTGCCGTCGGCCGAGGTCGTGGACCGCTCCGGCGACGCGGTCGTGGTGGCGCTGACCGACGGCGCGACGCCCGACGACGTGCTCGAGGCGGCACGCTCCGCCGGCACCGTCACGCACTTCAGCCTCGAGCGCCCGACGCTCACCGACCTGTTCCGCAAGGCGGTCGCGGCGTGAGGCGCGAGGCGGTTGCGCTCGTCGCCCGCCGCGAGCTGACCGAGCGGGTGCGCGAGCGCTCGTTCCTGATCGGCACCGCGCTGTCGATCATGATCGTCGCGCTCGTGGTCCTGCTCCCCAGCGCGCTGGGCTTCGGCGGCGACGACGAGTACACGGTGGGCACGACGGACGCGCAGGCGGCCGAGACCGTGCGCGCCGCGCAGCGGATCCAGGGCGCCTTCGACGCGAAGCTGAAGCTCCGCGAGGGCGAGCGCTCCGTCGAGGACGTCGACGTCGTGCTGACCTCCGGCGCGATCCGCGCGAAGGAGAAGCCCGACGACAAGCTCGTCGAGCTCCTGCAGACCGCGAGCCGCCAGGTCCGGAGCGCCGAGGCTGCGCAGCGCGCCGGCGTCTCGCCGCAGGCGCTGGACCCGCCGCCGCTGCGCGTGACCACGGTCGAGCCGGTCGACGAGCAGGCCGATCGATTGCAGGGGGTCGCCTTCTTCACCGTGCTCCTGCTCTACGGCCAGCTGCTCACCTACGGCATCTGGGTCGCGACCGGCGTCGTGGAGGAGAAGGCCTCGCGCGTGGTCGAGGTCCTGCTCGCGACGATCCGCCCGAAGGAGCTGCTGGCGGGCAAGGTCATCGGCCTCGGCATCCTCGGGCTCGGGCAGCTGCTGATCGTCGCCGTGCTCGGCCTGGCGATAGCCGCGGCGTCGGGGACGATCGAGGTGGACGGCGCCCTGATCGGCGCGGCCGGGCTCTCGCTCGTCTGGTTCGTGCTCGGCTACGCGTTCTACGCCTGCGCGTTCGCGGTCGCCGGGGCGCTGGTGCCGCGGCTGGAGGAGATGCAGTCCTCCACGACCCCGCTCACGCTGATCATCATGATCTCGCTGTTCGTCTCCTTCGCGGTCAACTCGGACCCGGACGGCACGCTCGCCCACGTCACGGCGTTCATCCCGTTCACCGCGCCGATGACGCTCCCGCCGCGGATCGTCGTGGGAGAGGCCTCCGCGGTCGAGATCGTTGGCGGCGCGGTGGTGACGATCGCCGCCGCGGCGGCGCTGATCCCGCTCGCGGCGCGGGTCTACGAGGGCGCGGTCATGCGCACCGGCTCCGCGGTGAAGCTCCGCGAGGCCTGGCGCGCCGCCCGCGCCTGATCCCTACTCGGCGTCCTCGTCGGCGCCGGCCTCCGCGAGCATCGCGTCGACCTGCTCCAGGTGCGCCTTGGCGCGCCGCTCCATCCCGTCCAGGATGTCCCGCGCCGCGCCGACCGCGTTGGAGGCGTGGGTGAGCTGCTGGCGGATCCGGCGGCCCTCCTCGAGCGCCCCGAGCGGCGCGCTCGATCTCCCCGCGCACGGCCGAGGCGTCCAGCCCGTCGGTCTCGCCGCGAGCCATCAGCACGCGCGCCCGGGCCAGCGAGTACGCGACCTGGAGCGCGAGGCGGCCGCCCTCCTCGGGGTCGTAGACGACGAACAGCTTGTCGCCGTTGATCTCGCGCAGCGGGGAGACGCGCGCCGGGAGCTTGTCCTCGTCGGGCACGACCCAGACGGCGTAGGAGGCGTCGCGCTGGGCCATCGCCTCGTCGAGCTCCTCGAGCGCGACCTTCTTGGCGATCCGGGCGTTCTTGGCCTCGAAGACGATCCGCCCGCGCGGCGAGCCGGAGCAGCCGTCGATCGCCACCAGGACGTCGCCCTTGCGGCCGCCGACACCCTGCAGGTCGCCCACGGCGTCGCAGTCGTCGCCCTGGCCGCCGGCGATCGCGTCGATGGCGTCGAACACCGCCTCCTCGTAGGGGCGGCCCTTGGCGGTCGAGCGGTCGTGCTCGGCCGCGACCTCCAGCGCCTTCTCCTTCTCGGCCTGGAGCTTCGCGATCTCCAGCTGGAGCGCGCCGATCCGCTGGTTGGTCTCGCGCAGGCTCGCGTGCTGCTGGTCGGACGACTGGCGGATGGCGGCCACCGCGGCGCGCTGGAAGGCGGCGAGCGGGTTGGACTCCTCGGCGGAGGAGAACTGCTTGAACAGCCGCTCGCGCGACTCGTTGAGCAGCTCGGCCACCGCGGCCTTGACCTGGTGCTGCACGGCGCCGGTCGAGTTGGCCCCGAAGTGGCGGTCCAGCACCTTGGTCACGTGGCCCTGCTCGGGGCCGAAGGCCTCCTCGAGCCGGGTGCGCAGCTCGGTGACCACCTGCTCGGAGGTCTCGCCGAGGCGGGCCTCGACGTCGCGCGACGCCTTCTCGAGGTCGGAGCGGAGCACCTCGACCGACGCGCCCGCCTGCTCGCGGTCCATGATCCGGGCGCCGATCTCGATCGCCTCGGCGATCACGCGCTCGGGATCCTCGCCGGCCTCCATGCGCAGGCGCACGAGCTCGGCCGCGACCGGGTCGTCGACGACCAGGTGGTCGATGATCACGCGCCCGATCAGGGCGTTGACGCGGGTGCGGCGAAGTGGGGTGGCGGCAGCCTCCATCGGACCAGCCAGGCTACGGCCGCAGCTGGACGGAACGCACGGCCACGGCCAGCAGCAGCGCGAGCCCCGCGACGCCCGCCAGCGCGGCCCGCAGCGACGCGGCTCCGGCGACCAGCCCGACGGCCGCCGGACCGACCAGGAAGCCGAGGTAGGCGATCGTCGTCACCAGCGAGACGGCGCTGCCGCGGAGCTGGGGCTCGGTGCCGCGCCCGGCGAGGCTGATCAGCGTCGGCGCGCACACCGACGTCCCGAGCCCGGCGAGCGCGATCCCGAGCAGCGCCAGGGGCGGCGACGGCGCCAGCGCGGCGACCAGCGACCCGGCCGCCGCGATCGTCGCGCCGGCGGCCACGAGCACGCTGTCGCCCACGCGACCCGCCATCCGCTGGCCGCCGAGGCGGCCGACCACCGCCGCGCTCGCGAACAACGCCGGCCCGAGCGCTGCGACCGGCGCGGCGGCGTCCAGCGTGTCCTCGAGCTGGAGCGCGCTCCAGCTCTGCCACGCGTTCTCGATGAAGTACGCGAGCGCCGTCAGCGCGCCGATCACCAGCAGGCGCCGCGGCAACCCGAGGCCCGCGGCCTCCGGCGAGCGCGGGACGGCCGGCGCCGCCGGGAGCGCGAACAGCGCCGCCGCCACGAGCGCCAGCACCCCGGCGACGATCCCGAGCACGAGCGGGCCCTCGGCGCCTGCGCCGCGCAGCACGCCGGTGAGCAGGCTGAAGACGACCACCGCGCCGGAGAACGCCGCGTGGCCGAGGTTGAGCAGCGGCCGGCCCGCGGCCTCCGCGCGGACGCCCTCCGCGTTGACCGCGACGTCGTACGCGCCCGACGCCGCGCCCACCACGAGCAGCGCCGCGCCGAGCCCGACCGCCGAGGTCGCCACCGCCGGCAGCAGCGCCGACGCGGCCAGCGCGGCCGCGGTGACGGGGAGCACCCCGCGACCCAGCCGGTCCACGATCCCGCCCGCCGGGCGCATCGACACGAGCGCCCCCGCGCCGATGCACAGCAGCGCGACGCCCAGCTCTCCGTCGCTCACCCCCGCGTGTGCGCGCACCGCGGGCAGCGCGGCGCCCCACGTGCCCCAGAAGGCGCCGAAGGCGGCGAACCCGAGCAGCGTCCGCCCGCGGCCGGGGGTCAACGGACTTCGAAGCCCTGCAGGCCCTCCGGCTCCTCGGAGCTGACGTCCAGATCCTCCACCCGCGCGCTCCCCGGCCCGCCGCGCGTGAACTCGACGAGCGCCGAGACGGCGTCCTCGTCACCCTCGAACACGGCCTCGACCGAGCCGTCGGAGCAGTTGCGCACCCAGCCGGCGACGCCCCGCTGCTCCGCCTCCTGGCGGGTCGAGTCGCGGAAGAACACTCCCTGCACGCTCCCGGAGGCACGGATCCTGCGCCGCACGGCCACGCTTGTACGGTACGGAAGATGAGCCTCGTCGGTGAGCTCGAGGCCGCCGGCGGCGCGACCGCCCCGGCCAGCGCGACCGCCCGGCTGCGCGAGGTGCTGGCGGCCGCCCTGCGCCACGGCCGCGAGGAGCTGGGCAAGCCGCGCTCGGGCTACGACGCGCCGGTGGAGGTGGGCTTCGCCTCCCAGGACGGGCGGCTGCTCGCCGCCACGCCGGCCGGCGCCGCGCTGCGCGCCGACCCCAAGGTCGCCGACCGCGAGTGGGAGCTGGTCGCCGCCGCCGTCGCCACGCTGGTCGACCTCGCGTGCCCGGGCATCCCGGCGACGGCCGCCGACCTGGCGCTCGAGGCGGGGGAGACCGGCGGCTTCCTCGTGCTCGCCTACCCGGGCGCGATCGACCCGGCCGAGCTCGCCGAATACGCGCCGGTGACCTTCGACGAGTACGCCGGCCGCATCAACCGACTGCGCGCCGCCGCGCGCGTGCTCCCGCCCGGCGTGCTCGACCCCTCCGCGCTGAAGCCGCCGATCGGCACGAGCCATCCGCTGCGCGTCGCCGAGGTCGAGGCGCGGCTGCCCGCCGAGCTGGAGGGAGAGCAGCGCGAGGACGCGGTGCTGGCGCTGCTCGAGCCCGCCGGCGGGGCGGCGGTGCGGCCGCACGAGGACCCCGATCCCGCCTCGCGCGTGGCGCGCCGGATCCTCCAGCGGCTCGACGGCATGGGCAAGTGGGGCGGCTACCACACCGACTTCGCGCACCTCGCGCGCGGGTTCGCGGGCAACGAGCGCGCGCTGGCGCAGGAGGTCGGGGAGGCGCTGCTGGAGTCCGGGCTGCTCGCCGAGAAGCCGTCCGTGGGCCAGCGGCACGTGTTCCTCAACCCCCGCCGGGCGGGCGACGTGCGGGCGCTGATCGACCGCGGCGAGGCCCCACCGGGGCTGCGACTCCCCGCCCGCTGATATTGATCTGAGGCATGTCTCTTCCAGGACAGGTCGCCACGCAGGTCAAGACCAAGCTCCAGACCCTCGCCACGCTCACCAGCGCCGGGATCGTCCGTCCGACCCGCCCGGACAAGCTGCTCAACACCGCCGTGGCGCTCGTCCGCTGGGGGCCGACGCCGGCGGCCGGCTACACGACCGCCGCCGCCCGCTACCCGGACGACGTCGCGATCGTCGACGAGCTGGGGACGCTCACCTTCAAGCAGGTCCACGCGCGCACCAACGCGCTCGCGCACTCGCTGCGCAAGGACGGCGTCGGGCCGGGCGACGGCGTGGCGATCATGTGCCGCAACCACCGCGGGTTCATCGAGACCGTGGTGGCGTGCTCGAAGCTCGGCGCCAACGCCCTGTTCCTCAACACGGCGTTCTCCAAGCCGCAGCTGACCGACGTGCTCGAGCGCGAGGAGCCCGCCGCGCTCGTCTACGACGCCGAGTTCGCCGAGCTGCTCTCCGACGCCGACGTGGACCTCAAGCGCTACGTCGCCTGGCACGACCCGGACGACGAGGGCGACGACAAGCGCCTCGAGCAGCTGATCGAGCAGGGCGCGACGTCCAACCACAAGCCGCCGGAGCAGCCGGGCAAGGCGACGATCCTCACCTCGGGCACGACCGGCACGCCGAAGGGCGCCAGCCGCTCCCAGCCGAAGTCGATGGACCCGATCGCCGCGCTGCTGGACCGGATCCCGCTCAAGTCGCGGGAGACGACGGTGGTCGCCGCCCCGCTGTTCCACTCCTGGGGCTACGCCCAGTGGAGCCTCGGCATCTCGCTCGCCTCCACCGTCGTGCTCAAGCGAAAGTTCGACCCCGAGGCGACGCTGTCGCTGACCGCCCAGCACCAGGCCAGCGCGCTGGTCGTGGTGCCGGTGATGATCCAGCGGATCCTCGAGCTCGAGGACGAGGTGCTCGAGCGCTACGACCTGTCCGCGCTGCGCTGCGTCCCGGTCTCGGGCTCCGCGCTCCCCGGCTCGCAGTCGGACCGCTGGATGGACCTGTTCGGGGAGACGCTCTACAACCTCTACGGCTCGACCGAGGTCGCCTGGGCGACGATCGCGACGCCGGAGGACCTGCGCGAGGCGCCGGGCACCGCCGGCAAGCCGCCGCGCGGCACCGTGGTCAAGCTCTACGACGAGGACGGCAACCCGGTCGCCAAGGGCGAGACCGGCCGCATCTTCGTCGGCAACGAGGTCCAGTTCGAGGGCTACACCGGCGGCGGCAACAAGGACGTCATCGACGGACTGATGTCCTCCGGCGACGTCGGCCACTTCGACGACAAGGGCCGCCTGTTCGTCGACGGCCGCGACGACGACATGATCGTCAGCGGCGGCGAGAACGTCTTCCCGCAGGAGGTCGAGGACCTGCTGGCCGGGCACGAGAACGTCGCCGAGGCGGCGGTGTTCGGGGTCGACGACGAGAAGTTCGGCCAGCGCCTGAAGGCCGTCGTGGTGACCAAGGGCGGCGACCTCTCCGCGGACGAGGTCAAGGCCTACGTCAAGAAGAACCTGGCCGGCTACAAGGTGCCGCGCGACGTCGAGTTCATCGACGAGCTGCCGCGCAACGCCACCGGCAAGGTGCTCAAGCGCGAGCTCAAAGAGGAGCCCGAGGAGGCCGAGAAGTAGTTCCTACTGTGTAGGTATGGCCCGCACCGATATTTTTGATCTCGAGCGGCTGGGCCTTACCTCCGGTGAGGGGCGCCGGTTCGACCTCGACGTCGCGACCGGCTCGTTCGACTTCGGCGGCCAGCGCTACGAGACGGTCCCGGACCTCGCCCCCGTGCGCCTCGACGTGTCGCGCACGACCGGCAACGGCTGGGCGCTGCGGGTGCGCTTCGAGGCTGGCCTCGAAGGCCCGTGCTGGCGCTGCCTCGAGCCGGCGGCGCCGCACTTCCAGGTCGACGCCCGCGAGGTCTCCCAGCCGGGCGCCGGCGACGAGGAGCTGATCTCGCCCTACGTGGGCGAGGACGGCGAGCTGGACCTGCAGGCCTGGGTGCACGACGCGCTGGCGCTCGCGCTGCCCGCGCAGATCACCTGCCGGCCGGACTGCGCCGGCCTGTGCCCGCAGTGCGGGGCCAACCTCAATGACGAGCCGGACCACGCGCACGAGGCGCCTCGGGATCCCCGGTTCGACAAGCTCTCCGAGCTGAAGTTCGACTAGCTTCGCCGTTGCAGGCGCCGGTGGCGTTGCCGCCGGGCTCTCACGGCGCAACGGCATGGGCACGTGGGGGGAGGGGGTTGCGTTTCCGTTCACGTGGGGCGCGGTTGCGGAATCGAGTCGGAACGAGAGTCGGCGGTCGCGTCGCCGACCACAACCCCCTCCCCCTACCCAGCCATGCCGTTACGGCGTGAGAGCCCGGCGGCCACGCCACCGGCGCCTGCCACACCCAACGACCCGCTAACCTACGCGACCGCCCATGGCCGTCCCTAAGCAGAAGCAGTCGCACTCGCGCACCACCAAGCGGCGCTCGCAGCACAAGATCACCGCGCCGTCGGTGAACTCGTGCCCGCAGTGCCGTCAGCCGCGCCGGCCGCACCGCGTGTGTCCGCACTGCGGTTTCTACGGCGGGCGCGAGGTCGTGGATCTCCACGACCACGATCACGACCACGACCACTAGCCCCTCGACCTTGGTCGAGCGGGTCACCGTCGCGGTCGACGCGAACGGGGCCGACCTGGGTCCCGCCGAGGTGGCGCGTGGCGCCGCCCTCGCCGCCGAGCGCGGTAGCGGTCTTGATCTGATCCTCTTCGGCCCGGCCTCCGAGCTGGGCGACGGTCCGTACGAGGTCGTCGACGCCCCCGTCTCGATCGCCAAGGCGCCCGACCCGGCGCGTGCGGTCCGCTCCACGCCCGAGGCCTCGATCGTGCAGGCCGTCGAGGCCGTCGCCTCCGGCCGCGCCGACGCGCTCGTCTCCGGCGGCTCCACCGGCAGCGCGCTCGCCGCCTCGCTGTTCCGCTTCAAGCGCGCCCGCGGCATCCACCGCCCGGCGCTGGCGATCGTCGTGCCGGTGCCCGAGCACCCGTTCCTGCTGCTCGACGCGGGCGCCAACGTGTCCGTGCGGCCGGAGCACCTCGTGCAGTTCGCCCACATGGGCGCGGCCTTCATGGAGGTCGTGATGGGGGTCCGGCGCCCGCGCGTGGCGCTGCTCTCCAACGGCGAGGAGGCGTCCAAGGGCCCGGAGGACGTCGTCGCCGCCCATGACGCGCTGTCGGCGAACCCGGGCGGGATCGACTTCATCGGCAACGTCGAAGGATTTGCCATCGGCGCCGGCGTCTGCGACGTGCTGGTGGCCGACGGCTTCAGCGGCAACATCGCGCTGAAGGTGATGGAGGGGACCTCCGACGTGCTGCTGCGCTCGGTGCGCGCGGCGGCGATGTCCTCGCTGCGCTCCAAGCTCGGCGGGCTGCTGCTCAAGCCGGCGCTGGGCGGGCTGCGGGCGCAGATCGACCCCGAGGCCCACGGCGGCGCCGTGCTGCTCGGGCTGCGCCACCTGGGCGTGGTCCCGCACGGCTCCTTCGGCGCGCGCGGGTTCGCGAGCGCGATCGAGCTCGCGGCGCGCGGCGTGCGTGACGACGTCCTCGGGCGCACGCACGAGCGGCTTGCCGAGGCGGGGGCGCTGCGGCGAGTCCCGTCCGCGGCCGCCGCTACCGTGCCGGACGATGACTCGTGAGGAAGTCCTCGGGCTGATCCAGGCCCATCTGGCCGACGAGCTGGAGATCGATCCCGCGCGGATCACCGAGGAGACCCATTTCAAGCAGGACCTGGACGCCGACTCGCTCGACCTCTACACGCTCGTCCAAGAGCTGGAGGACACCTACGGGGTCAAGATGTCCGACGAGCAGGCCGCGCGCGTCCAGACCGTCGGCCAGGCGGTCGACTTCGTCCTGCAACACCTTCCCAATCCTGCTTGAACCAGCTGCACGACTTGCTCGAGCGACTGCCGGACGATCTCGCCCGGCAGGCGGTCACGCACGCGTCCTGGGTGGAGCGCCGCGCCGACTCCTACGAGCGGCTGGCGTTCCTGGGGGACTCGGTGCTGGGGCTGGCCGTCACCACGCACCTGTGGCCGCGGCTGGAGCCGGACACGCACGGCGCCGGGCGGCTGACCAAGATCCGCGCGCAGGCGGTATCGGGGCGCTCGTGCCGCGCGGTGGCGGAGCGGCTTGGGCTGCCGGAGCGCCTGCGGGCGACCGCGCCGCCGGACGCGCGCGGTCCCGCCGCGGAGCAGCTCACGCACACCGAGCGCGTGCTGGCCTCGGTGATCGAGGCCGTGATCGGCGCCTGCTACCTGGAGTTCGGCTACGAGGAGACCGCCGAGGCGGTGGTCGAGGCGTTCGGACCGGAGATCGAGGGCGCGCTGGACTCCCCGGCCGACTTCAAGTCCGCGCTGCAGGAGCGCCTGGCGCGCCGCGGCGCGCTGGTGACCTACCGCGTGACGGCCGAGGACGGCCCGCCGCACGAGCGGATCTTCGAGGTGGCGGCGGTGATCGCCGGCGAGGAGGCCGCGCGCGGCTCCGGGCGCTCGAAGAAGGAAGCCGAGCAGGCGGCCGCCGAGGCGGCGCTGGAGACCCTGACCTCGTGAGGCCGTCGTGCACCTGAGGTCGCTGACGCTCAAGGGCTTCAAGTCCTTCCCCGACCGCACGCGGCTGGAGTTCTCGCCCGGCGTGTCGGTGATCGTCGGCCCGAACGGGTCCGGCAAGTCCAACGTCACCGACGCGGTGCTGTGGGCGCTCGGCGAGCAGTCGCCGGTGGCGGTCCGCGGCCAGTCGATGCAGGACGTGATCTTCGCCGGCGCGCACGGCGTGCAGGCGCGCTCGGAGGCCGAGGTCGAGGTGGTGCTCGACAACGAGGGCGGCGCCGTCGACCTCCCGGCGGGCGAGATCTCGATCGTGCGCAAGCTCAACCGCGCGGGGGAGGGCGAGTACCGCGTCAACGGCGCCCGCGTGCGCCTCACCGACGTGATCGAGATCCTCAGCGACACCGGCCTGGGCAAGGAGATGCACTCCGTCGTCTCCCAGGGCCGCGTCGAGGCGATCGTGACCTCCAAGCCGCGTGACCGGCGGATGCTGATCGAGGAGGCGGCCGGGCTCGGCAAGCACCGCAAGCGCCGCCGCCGCGCCCAGCTCAAGCTCGAGCGCACGCAGGACAACCTGGACCGCGCGCTGGACGTCGAGCGAGAGGCGCGAACGCGGCTGAAGCCGCTCAAGCGCCAGGCCGAGGCCGCCGAGCTGCACGAGCGCCTGGCCCGCCAGGCCGACGAGGCGGGCTGGACGCTGGCCGCCGACGCGGCGCGCTCCGCCCGTGAGGCGCTGGCCACCGCCGAGGCGTCCGTGGCCGCCGCGCGCAAGGCGGCGTCCGAGACCGAGGGCGAGCTGGAGGAGGTCGCCGCAGCCCGCAAGGCCGCCGAGGAGGCGCTGGCCGCGCGCAGCTCCGAGCGCGAGCGCCTGGCGAGCCGCTTCTACGCCGCCCGCTCGGCGGGCGAGCGGATCGGCCTGCGCCTGGAGTCGGCCCGCTCCGCCGCCGGCTCGCTGGAGGAGCGCGCGGCGCGCCGCCGCGGCCGCCTGCAGATGCTGCGCGAGGAGGCCGCGAACGACGCGGGCGACGACGGCGCCGCCGAGCGGATCGCCGCGCTCGAGGAGGAGCTGGGCCGGCTCGCCGAGGACCGCCGCGCGCGTGTCGAGGCCGTGCTGGCCGAGCTGGAGGAGCGCCGCGAGGCGGCCGCCGCCGAGGTCGCGCGCCTGGCCGGCGAAGCCGACACCGCGACCGCGAAGCGCCGGGAGGCCGACGCCGCCTCCGAGGCCGCCCGCCGCGCCCGCCGCGAGGTCGAGTCGGCCGCCGAGGCCGCGCGCCGCGAGGCCGCCCGCACCGGCTCCGAGCTCGCCAAGGTCAACCAGTTCCTGCGCGCGAACGCCGGGGCGCCCGGCGGCTCCGCCGCACTCGCCGACGCGCTGAGCGCCGCGCCCGGCTACGAGCTCGCGCTGACCGCCGCGCTCGGCCCGCGCCTGCGCGCCGCCGTGGCGGCCGACGTCGCCGAGGGCGAGCGCGTCCTGGACCGCTCAGGCAAGGACGGCGGCGCCGCGCTCGTGGCGCCGCGCGAGGACGGGGCCGCGCCGTTCGCGTCACCGCCGGTGCCGGGCGCCGAGGCGCTGCTGTCCGTCGTGACGCTCGACGGTGACGCGCCGTCGCGCCGCCTGGCCGAGGCGCTGCTCGCGGACGTGTGGGTCGTCGACTCGCTCGACGCGATCGCCCCGGATTTCGCCGGCGTCGCGGTCACGCGCGCCGGCCGCGTGTGGTCGGCCGCGACGCGCGAGCTGCGCCAGGTCCCTGCCGGCGGCGAGGACCGCGTGCTCGCAGAGCGCAACCGGCGCGACGGGCTGATCGCCGACGCCGAGCGCGCGGCGAAGGCCGAGCACGCCGCGCTCGCGCGCGTCGAGGCCGCGACGGGCGAGGTCGCGAAGGCCGATGCCGCCCGCGAGGAGACCGAGCGCGCGCTGCGCGCCGCGGTCCGCGCCCGTGACGAGGCCGCCGAGGCCGAGCGCCACGCGCGCTGGCTCATCGCCGAGCGGCGCAAGACCCCCGACGAGGGGCCCGACGCCGAGCGCCGCGCCCAGCTCGAGTCCTCGATCGCCACCGAGCGCCGCCTCGCCGAGCGTGCCGAGCGCGAGCGGGTCGAGCGCGCCCGCCGCATCGAGGTCGAGCAGGCCCGCGCCGCCCGTGACGAGGCGCTCCAGCCGGCCGCCGAGCGGCTCGCGACGGCACTCGAGGCCGCCCGCGATGCCGTCGCCACACGCGCCGAGGCGCTGGGCGCCGAGATGGAGGCCGACCGCGCGGCGTCCGAGACGCTGGCCGGCGAGCTGCGCTCCTGCGCGATCAAGGAGACGCAGGTCCACCAGCGCCTCAAGCAGCAGGGCGAGGAGGTCACGCGCGGCGAGGTCCGCGCCCAGCAGGCGCGCGACCAGGCGCAGGACGCCGAGCGCGAGCTCACCCGGCTGGCCGAGCGCCTCGGCCTGGAGGCCGAGCCCGCCGCCGAGCCGCTCCCGGACGCCGAGCGCGCCGACCTGGAGGCGCGGATCGAGCGCCTGCAGCGCCGCCGCGAGCAGCTCGGGCCGGTCAACCCGCTCGCGCAGGAGGAGTACAAGGAGGCGATCGCGCACGTCGAGGAGCTGGAGGCGATGCGGGAGGACCTCGAGACCGCGATGAGCGAGCTCAAGACGCTGATCCGCGACACCGACCGCCGCATCCAGGAGGCCTTCGAGGAGACCTTCACGGCAGCGGCCAAGAACTTCGAGGAGGTCGCCGAGAAGCTGTTCCCCGGCGGCCGCGGGCGGCTCCGGCTCGTGCGCGAGGACACCGGCCCGCGCCCCGTGCTGGGCGGCGGCGCCGCCGACGAGGACGCGCCCGACGTCGAGGAGCGCGCCGAGGCCGAGGCCGACGCCGAGGTCACCGAGGGCGCCGGCCCGGGCGAGGACATGGGCGTGGAGATCGAGATCACGCCCGCCGGCAAGGCCACCAAGCGGCTGACGCTGCTCTCCGGCGGCGAGAAGTCGTTGACCGCGCTGGCGTTCCTGTTCGCCGTCTTCCTGGCCCGCCCGTGCCCCTTCTACATCCTCGACGAGGTCGAGGCCGCGCTCGACGACCTCAACATCGACCGCTTCCTCAGCGTGCTCGCCTCGTTCTCCGACCGCGCGCAGTTCATCGTCGTGACCCACCAGAAGCGCACGATGGAGGCGGCCGACTGCCTGTACGGTGTCTCGATGGCCGGCAACGGCGTGTCCCGAGTGGTGTCCCGGAGGCTGCCGCCGAGGGAGCAGGCGGCGTGAAGCGACCCGTCCTGCGATGACGGCGTGAGCGCGAGCGTCGGCGTCTCGGGCTCCACGGCGGTCGTGGGCAGCGCCGGCGTCGTCGGCTCTGCCGCGGTGGTCGGAAGCGCCGGCGTGGTCGGATCCTCTGCGATCTCCGGCAGCGCCGGCGTGGTCGGGTCCTCGGCCGTGGCGCTCAGCGCGGGCGTGCTGCTGTCCGCCGTGATCCTCGGCGGGGTCGGCAACGTGGGCTGCGTCGCGTGCGTCGGCTGCACCGGCTGCGTCGGGTGCATCGGCTGTGTCGGCTGCACCGGCCTCGTCGGCGCGGTCGGCCGCATCGGCGAATCGGGCTGAGCCGGCCGCGGGAATAATGCGCGGGCGGGCGATCGGCCATGCCGGCGACGACGTGCTGCTCAACGGCGAGGTGGTGTTCGACGACTAGCCTGCCCGCGTGGAATTCAAGGCGTTCGAGGCCCGGGGGTGGTCCCAGCGGACGGGCACGTACGACGACGTCATGGGGGCGGTCACGGCGCACGCGATCGAGCCGCTGCTCGACGGCGCGGGCGTGCGGGCCGGGACCCGGCTCCTCGACGCCGCGTGCGGGCCGGGGACGCTCGCGGCCGCGGCGGCGGCCCGGGGCGCCGAGCCCGTCGGCGTCGACCTCGCCGAGGGCATGGTGGCGCTGGCCCGCGAGCGCCATCCCGGGCTGCGGTTCGAGCAGGCCGACGCCGAGGCGCTGCCGTTCGAGGACGCGAGCTTCGACGCCGTTGCCGCCGGCTTCCTGATCCACCACCTGCCCGATCCTGGCGCCGCGGCGGGCGAGTTCGCGCGCGTGCTCCGGCCCGGCGGGCGGATCGCCGCGACGGTCTGGGACCGGCCCGAGCGGATGCGGCTGCTCGGCCTCGCCAACGACGCGATGGAGCGCGCGGGCGCCGACCCCGCGGCGTTGCCGGAGGGTCCGGACGCGTTCGGCTTCGCCGATCACGAGGAGTTCGCGGCGCTGCTGCGCGGCGCCGGCTTCGAGGCCGTCGAGGTTCGCGCACTCGAATTCACCCATCCGGTCGCCGACGCCGGCGAGCTGTGGGACGGGCTGCTCGGCGGCACGGTGCGCACCAACGAGCAGATGCGGGCGCAGCCGCCCGAGACGGCCGCACGGGTGCGGGCAGGAGTTCACGCGGCTGGTCGAGGCGCAGGGGTCCGAGATCCCCGTCGCCGCCGTGCTCGCGAGCGGACGCCGGGCCTGATCTATCCTGCCGCGCCGATGGCCCGAGACTGGAACGAGCTCTTCCTCACCGACGGACCGGTCGCCACGGCGGCCGAGCCGGAGACCGTCGAGGAGCGCCGCGGCTTCTTCCGGCGGCTGCGCCAGAACATGCGCAAGACGCGCGAGGCGCTGGCCGCGGAGGTCCAGGCGACGCTGTTCGAGGGCGACCTCGACGAGGAGACCTGGGAGCGCCTCGAGGAGGCGCTGATCTACGCCGACGTCGGCGCCCGCACGACCGCGCAGGTCGTCGAGCAGCTCGAGCGCGAGGCCGAGGAGGGCGGCCTGAGCGGCGGCGAGCAGCTCACGGAGCGGCTCGGCCAGCTGCTCGCCGAGCTCGCCAAGACCGGCGACGACACGATCGACATCCGCCCCGACCCGACGGTGATCCTCGTCGTCGGCGTCAACGGCACCGGCAAGACCACCACGATCGGCAAGCTCGCCTGGCACCTGCGCCACACGCTCGGCAAGACCGTCGTGATCGGCGCGGCCGACACGTTCCGCGCCGCCGCCGTCGAGCAGCTCGAGCGCTGGGGCGAGCGCGCCGGCGTCGACGTCGTGAAGGGGCCGGAGGGCTCCGATCCCGGCGCGGTGGCCTTCGACGCGGTGGCGCGGGGCCGCGAGCGCGGCGCCGACGTGGTCATCGTCGACACGGCCGGGCGGCTGCACACACAGCACGAACTGATGGCGGAGCTGACCAAGGTCCGGCGCGTGATCACCAAGCAGATGCCCGACGCGCCGCACGAGACGCTGATGACCGTCGACGCCACGACCGGCCAGAACGGCGTCCGCCAGGCCAAGCTGTTCGGCGAGGCGGTCGACGTGACCGGGATCGTGCTGACCAAGCTCGACGGCACGGCCAAGGGCGGGATCGCGCTGGCGATCGCCAACGAGCTCAACATCCCGGTCAAGCTGATCGGCATCGGCGAGCAGCTCGAGGACCTGCGGCCGTTCGACCCGGACGAGTTCGCCCGGGCGCTGCTGACGGCCTGATGACCCGCATCGCGGTCGTCGGGACGGGGGCGATCGGCGCCACCGTCGCCGCCGCGCTGCAGCAGAACGGCCACGACGACCTCGTCCTGGCGGGCCGCACGCCGCGCGAGCGCATCGTCGTCGAGCCCGACGGAGTCGAGCTCGGGCCGCTCGTCACCGAGCCGGCGGGCCCGCCCGCCGACTGGGTCTTCGTGGCGGTCAAGGTGCACCAGACCGAGGGCGCCGCGGGGTGGCTGCGCGCGCTCACCGGGCCGGAGACCGTCGTCGTCGTGCTCCAGAACGGGGTGGAGCACGAGGCCATCGTCGGGCCGTACACCGAAGCCCGGATCCTGCCCACCGTCGTGTGGGTACCGGCCGAGGCCGTCGAGCCGGGCCGGGTGGTGCGGCGCGGCGAGGTCCACCTCATCGTTCCGGACGGCGACGACGGCCGCGCGCTGGCGGAGCTGCTCGGCGAGCACGCCCGGGTCGAGCTCTCGGGCGACTTCGCCACCGCTGCGTGGATGAAGCTCGCCGTCAACGCCGTGGCGGGGCTGATGGTGCTCACAGGCCGCCGCGCCGGCATGTTCAGGCGCGACGACGTCGCCGTGCTGGCCCGCGCCTACGCCGAGGAGGTGCTCGCCGTCGGCCGCGCCGAGGGTGCGCGCGCTGACCTCGACGAGGTGATGGGCTTCTACGAGCGGATGCCCGCCGACCTCGGCTCGTCGATCCTGTTCGACCGCGAGGCCGGGCGCGCGCTGGAGTGGGATGCACGGAACGGCGTCGTTCAGCGACGGGGCGCCGTGCACGGGATCCCGACCCCGATCTCGGACGTCGTGGTCCCTCTGCTGGCGGCGGCGAGCGGCGACTGAGATAATCACCCGCTAGATGGACGACTGGGTGATCTGGCTGATCGCGGCGGTGATCTTCGGCGTCGGCGAGATCGCCACGCTGGGGTTCTTCCTCGCGCCGTTCGCGGGCGGCGCGCTCGTGGCCGCCGTGGTGGCCGGTCTGGGCGGCGGTGCGGCGTTCAGCCTGATCGCGTTCCTGCTCGTCTCCTTCGCACTGCTCGGCGCGCTGCGCCCGCTCGCGCGCTCGCACCGCAAGATGCCGCCGTCGCTGCGCACCGGCACGGCGGCGCTGGTCGGCCGCAGCGCCATGGTCACCGAACGCATCCACAACGACGAGGGCACCGGATGCGTGAAGCTGGAGGGCGAGAGCTGGACTGCTCGCGCCTACGACGAGGACGCCGTCATCGAGCCCGGCAAGCGCGTCCACGTCATGGAGATCCGGGGCGCCACGGCGCTCGTCAGCGAGGAGTAAGGGAGGAAGCGGAATGGAAGCCGGCGTCATCGCACTTGTCGTACTGGCCGTGTTCCTGTTCATCGTGGCCGCCTCGGGCGTCCGCATCGTGCCGCAGGCAAGGGCCGGAGTCGTGGAGCGGCTCGGGCGCTACGCCCGCACGCTCGAACCCGGGCTGACGCTGATCATCCCGTTCATCGACCGCGTCAAGCCGCTGATCGACCTCCGCGAGCAGGTCGTCACGTTCCCGCCTCAGCCCGTGATCACCGAGGACAACCTCGTCGTCGGGATCGACACCGTCATCTACTTCACCGTCACCGACGCGAAGGCCGCCACCTACGAGGTCGCGAACCCGCTGCAGGCGATCGAGCAGCTCACCGTCACCACGCTGCGCAACGTGATCGGCGGCCTCACGCTGGAGGAGACGCTCACCTCGCGCGACAACATCAACTCGCAGCTGCGCGTGGTGCTCGACGAGGCGACCGGCAGGTGGGGCATCCGCGTCAACCGCGTCGAGCTCAAGTCGGTCGAGCCGCCGCGCACGGTGCAGGAGGCGATGGAGAAGCAGATGCGCGCCGAGCGCGACCGCCGCGCCACGATCCTCACCGCCGAGGGCGTCAAGCAATCGCAGATCCTCACCGCCGAGGGCGAGAAGCAGTCCTCCGTGCTCAGGGCCGAGGGCGCCCGGACCGCGGCGATCCTGCGCGCCGAGGGTGAGTCGAAGGCGATCGAGACGGTCTTCCAGGCGATCCACGACGGCGCGCCCGACCAGCAGCTGCTCTCCTACCAGTACCTGCAGATGCTGCCCCAGTTGGCGCAGGGGTCCGCCAACAAGATCTTCGTCATCCCGTCGGAGTTCAACCAGGCACTCGGCAACATCGGCTCGATGCTCGGAAACGTCGCGGCCGGCCAGAACAAGCCGAAGCCGAGGGAGACCAACGAGGGCGCCGACGCGGCGGCCGACGCGGCCGCGGCCGACGCCCGGGAGGCAGCGGACGCCGCGCGCGCGGCCGAGCGCGAGGCCTCGGCGGCGACCACCGAGTCGCGGCTACGGCCTGGCGTGTCCACCGGGCAGATCGGCGCCGGAGACCCGGGCCCGCCGCCGCCGCCGGACGAGCCGCCCGCCGCGCCTCCACCCCCGGGTCCGCCGCAGCCCTAGACTCGTAGGGAGTGTTCGACTCCCTTTCAGAGAAGCTCCAGGGCGCACTGGACGGCGTCCGCCAGCGCGGCGCGCTGACCGACGAGGACATCTCCCGCGCGATGCGGGAGATCCGCCTCGCCCTGCTCGAGGCCGACGTCAACTTCAAGGTCGTCAAGCAGTTCACGAGCACGGTCAAGGAGCGCGCCCTCGGCATCGAGGTCTCCAAGCAGCTCAACCCGGGCCAGCAGGTCGTCAAGATCGTCAACGAGGAGCTGACCTCGCTGATGGGCGGCGCCTCCGCGGGGCTGACGTTCTCCCCGCGCCCGCCGACGGTGATCCTGATGGCCGGCCTGCAGGGCTCCGGCAAGACCACCGCCACCGCCAAGCTCGCCAAGCAGCTCAAGGAGCAGAACGGCTCCTCGGTCGCCGTCGCCGCCTGCGACGTCTACCGCCCGGCCGCCGTCGAGCAGCTGATCAAGGTCGGCGCCCAGGCGGGCGCCACCGTCTACGAGCAGGGCACCGACAAGGACCCGGTCGACATCGCCGCCTGGGCGCTGGACCAGGCCAAGCGCGACGGCAAGGACGTCCTGATCGTCGACACGTCGGGCCGCCTGCACGTCGACCAGGCGCTGATGGCCGAGCTGGCCAACATCAAGAAGGCCGTCAAGCCGCACGTCGTCCTGCTCGTCGTCGACGCGATGACCGGCCAGGACGCCGTCAACGTCGCCGAGCAGTTCGCCGAGGTCGCGCAGTTCGACGGCGTGGTGCTCTCCAAGCTCGACGGCGACGCCCGCGGCGGCGCCGCGCTGTCGGTGAAGGCGGTCACCGGCAAGCCGATCATGTACGCGTCGACCGGCGAGAAGCTGGGCGACTTCGAGAAGTTCCATCCCGACCGCATGGCCCAGCGGATCCTGGGGATGGGCGACGTCCTGTCGTTCATCGAGAAGGCCGAGCAGTCCGTCGACGAGGACGAGGCGAAGGAACTGGAGCGCAAGATGCGCAAGAACCAGTTCACGCTCGAGGACTTCCTGGACCAGATGAAGCGGATCCGCAAGATGGGCCCGCTCACCTCGCTGCTGGGGATGATCCCCGGGCTGGCGGGCCACCAGCTCTCCAAGCTGCAGATCGACGAGCGCGAGATGGACCGCGTCGAGGCGATCATCCTCTCGATGACCCCGGAGGAGCGCCGCCGGCCGGAGCTCATCAAGGGATCGCGCCGCCTGCGCATCGCCAAGGGCTCTGGCGTCACCGTCCAGCAGGTCAACCAGCTGGTCAAGCAGTTCGGCGAGATGCGCAAGATGATGAAGGGCCTCTCGTCGGGCAAGATGCCCGACCTCGGCCAGCTCATGCGCCAACGGTGATCCCGTTCGCTATCCTGCCGCGCCGCGATGTCCGTTTCTATGAGGCTCACCCGCGTCGGCGGCAAGAAGGACCCTGTGTGGCGAGTTGTCGTCGCCGATTCGCGCTCCCCGCGCGACGGCCGCGTGATCGAGACCATCGGTCGCTACAACGCGCAGACCGAGCCCTCCACCGTCGTGCTCGACGAGGAGCGCGCCCGTCTGTGGCTCTCGCGCGGTGCGCAGCCGTCCAACACGGTGCGCAAGCTGCTCAAGATCCAGGGCATCTCCTAGCGCCCCGTGCGCGAGCTGCTCCTGTACCTGGCGCGGGCACTCGTCGACGAACCCGACTCCGTGAAGGTCGAGACCTTCGAGGAGGACGACGGCACGCTCGTGCTCGAGCTGTCGGTCGCCGAGGATGACTACGGACAGGTCATCGGGCGCGGGGGACGCACCGCGCAAGCGCTCCGCACCGTGGTCAAGGCTGCGGCGGTCAAGGACAACCGCCGCGTCCTCGTCGACATCGTCGAGTAGCGAACTCCTCCTGGCGGGCTACGTCGGCCGGCCCCACGGGCTGGACGGCTCGTTCTACGTGGAGCGCGCGGATCCCGCGCTGCTCGCGGACCGCACCTCGCTGGTGATCGACGGCAGCCGGGTCGAGATCGTCCGCCGCGCGGGCACCGACGCGCGCCCGATCTTCCGGCTCGAGGGCTGCACCTCTCGCGAGGACGCCGAGGCGCTGCGCCGCTCCGAGCTGCGCGTGCCCGTCTCCGAGGCCCCCGCCCTGGAGGAGGGGGAGTTCTGGGCGCACGAGGTGGTCGGGTGCCGGGTGGTCGACGGCGAGCGCGAGATCGGCGTCGTCGCGCGGATGGTCGCTTTGCCCTCGTGCGAGGCGATCGAGGTCGGCGACCTGCTGATCCCGCTGGTGCGGGACGCGGTCCGCTCGCTGGACGTCGACGCGCGCCTGATCGACGTGGACATGAGGTTCGTGCGTGGAGATTGACGTCTTCACGCTGTTCCCCGGGTGGTTCGACTGGTTCCGGGGGCAGCGCCACGTCGCCAACGCGCTCGCGCTCGGGCACACGTTCGACGCGGTGGACCCGCGCGCGACGACGCCCCTGAGCGGGGGCGCGGTCGACGACACGCCCTTCGGCGGCGGCGCCGGGATGGTGCTGCGCGTCGACGTCATGGAGCACGCGCTGCGGGCGCGCTACGGCGAGGACCCGGTGGACACGCGAGAGAAGCGCCGCGTGATCGCGCTGACGCCCGGCGGGCGCCAGCTCGACGACGCGCTGGCCGGCGAGCTGGCCGCCGAGCCCGCGCTCACGCTGCTGTGCGGGCGCTACGAGGGCTTCGACCAGCGGATCGTCGAGCACTTCTGCACCGACGAGATCTCGATCGGGCGCTACGTGCTGGCCGGGGGAGAGCTGGCCGCGATGGTCGTCTGCGACACCGTGCTGCGCAAGCTGCCGGGAGCGCTCGGGCACGCCGACTCCGCCGTGGAGGAGTCCTTCAGCGAGGCGCTGGGCGGCGCCCCGGAGTACCCGCACTACACGCGCCCCGCCGAGTGGCGCGGCTGGACGGTCCCCGACGTGCTCCTCTCCGGCCACCACGAGCGCATCCGCCAATGGCGGTTGGAGCAAAGTCGGTTGCGGGGCGAGTAGCTCTCATTTGGGTCCGCTACCATGGGCGGCCCCGCGATGCCAAGCCCGGCGCGCGGCCTTTTTTTCGCCCATGAGCACCGTAATCGACAGCCTCGAGCGCGCACAGCTGCGCCGTGTTCCCCGCTTCCAGTCGGGTGACCGCGTGAAGGTCCACTTCCAGGTCATCGAGGGCACGCGTCGCCGTACGCAGGTCTTCGAGGGCGTCGTCATCAAGCGCCAGGGCGAGGGGGTGCGCGAGACCTTCACGGTCCGCAAGCAGTCCTTCGGCGTCGGCGTAGAGCGGACGTTCCCCGTGCACTCGCCGAAGATCGAGCGCATCGAGGTGGCCGCCCGCGGTGACGTCCGCCGCGCCAAGCTCTACTACCTGCGCGGCCGCGTCGGCAAGCGCGCCCGCGTCCGCGAGCGCCGCTACACCGGCCCGGAGGAGATCGTCGAGCGCGGTCTGCTCCACGATCCCGCGGCCGAGGCCGCCGCGGCACAGGACGCCGAGGTGCCGGGAGAGGCCGTCGACGAGCAGGCGCTCGCCGAGGCCGACGCCCCGGACGCCGCGGCCACCGAGGCCGACGCGCCCGCCGAGGCGCCCGACGCCGAGGCCGGCGAAGACCGCGGCTAGCCGCATGGGCTCCCGGTAGTGGCGAGCAAGCCGAAGCAGGGGAGCTCCTCCGCCAGCGGTTCGCTGATCGAGCTCGTCACGATCGTCGCGGTGGCGCTCGGGCTGGCGCTCGCGATCCAGGCGTTCCTCGTCAAGCCGTACCGCATCCCGACCGAGTCGATGGTCCCGACCCTCCAGGTCGGCCAGCGTGTCCTCGTCAACCGGATCGGCTCGCACTTCACCGACCCGTCGGTCGGCGACGTCGTCGTCTTCCACCCGCCTGCGGGCGCCGAGAGCGACAACGAGTGCGGCGATCGCTCGCTGCCGCCCGCCGAGCTGTGCAACACGCCCACGAAGGCGCAGGCGGACACGACGTTCATCAAGCGCGTCGTCGCCGGCCCGGGTGACCGGATCGCGGTGCGCGACGGCCACGTGATCCTCAACGGAAAGCGCCAGAAGGAGTCGTTCGCGGAGCCCTGCGGCGGCGGATCGGCGTGCAACTTCCCGAGGGAGATCAAGGTTCCCGCCGATCACTACTTCATGATGGGCGACAACCGTGGCAGCTCCGACGACAGCCGCTTCTGGGGACCCGTCCCGCGCAAGTGGGTCATCGGCGAAGCCTTCGCCACCTACTGGCCTCCCAAACGCATCGGACTCCTCTGAGGCCGTGAGCCCAGCGCCCGTCCGCCTGAGCCAGTCGCGCCGGGCGCGCCGGCGGAGGAGGTCGAGCGGCAGCCGTCTCTTCCGTTACGACCGCTCGCTCGGACACCGCTTCGTCGCGGGCGCCGACGAGGCGGGCCGCGGGTGCCTCGCCGGCCCGCTCGTCGCGGCTGCCGTGCTGTTCGACTACGAGTCGCTGACGCTGACCGAGCTGCGGTCGCTGTCGGCGCTCAACGACTCCAAGCAGCACACGATGGAGATGCGCGAGACGCTGTACCCGAAGGTGCTGCGCGCCGCGACGAAGGTCTCCGTCACCTCCCGCTGCGTCCGGGGGATCGACGAGCGGGGCCTGCACAAGACCAACCTGGCCGCGCTCAGCGACATGCTGCGGCGGGTCGGGTGCGAGGGCTCCCTGTGCCTGTCCGACGGGTTCCCCGTGCCGCCGACGGGCTTCGAGCAGCGCCCGGTGGTGGGCGGCGACGCGATGAGCGCCGCGATCGCCGCCGCGTCCGTGATCGCGAAGGTCACGCGTGACCGCTTCATGGTGCGGATGGAGGAGAAGTACCCGGGCTGGGAGTTCGCGGCCCACGTCGGCTACTCGACGCCCGAGCACCGCGCGGCGATCGAGAAGCTGGGCGTCTCGCCGCTGCACCGGATGTCGTTCCAGTCGATGGCGTACCAGCAGCTCGCCCTGTAGGCGGTGTCCTCCTTCAGCTGGGAGCCGTTCGGGTCCGCGCGCGAGCAGTCCGCCGGCGCCGACCCCACGCCGCCGCCCGAACCCGAGGCGAAGCCCGCGTTCAGGCAGCTCCCGCGCGAGCCGACGCGCAAGATCGCCGTGATCTCGTGCATGGACGCGCGCGTGGACCCGCTGGGGGCGCTCGGGCTGTCGTTGGGCGAGGCGCACGTCATCCGGAACGCGGGAGCCACCATCAGCGACGACGTGCTGCGCTCGCTGAACGTCTCCCAGGACAAGCTCGGTACGCGCCGCGCCGTCCTCCTCGGCCACACCGACTGCGCGGGCCACGGCTCCGACGCCGCCGCCGAGGCCGCGCTCGTCGACGGGGTGCGCCGCATCCGCAGCTCGGGGCTGGTCCCGGACTGGTTCGGGCTCGAGGCGCTGATCTACGACGTGGCGACCGGCGAGGTCCGCCCGGTCGGGTGATCACATGGTCGGCGCAGATTCTTCACATCGCGTGCTGATCTGTTCGGGCCGCGGACCTAGCGTGCCGATCCATGGCCGCGAGCTCCAGACAGCACCTCGGAAGGCTCGGCGAGCGCCTCGCCGCGGAGCACTTCTCGCGACTCGGCTACGAGGTGCTCGCGCAGAACCACCACACCCGCTGGGGCGAGCTGGACCTCGTGCTCTCCGACGGCCGGACGATCGTGTTCTGCGAGGTCAAGACCCGCCGGCTGGGGTCGGGCGAGCCGTTCGACAGCCTGCACGTCGCCAAGCAGTCCCAGGTCCGCCGGATGGCCGCCGCCTGGCTGCTCCAGCCCAGCGACCGCCCGTGGCACGACGACCTGCGCTTCGACGCCGTCGGCGTGCTCGTGGACCGTGACGACAGGCTCGTGCGGCTCGACCACCTCCAGGGCGCGTTCTGAGCCGTGATCGCCCGGGTCACCACCTTCGCCGTGGACGGCGTGACCAGCCGCCGCGTGTGGGTCGAGGCGGACATCCGCCAGGGCCTGCCGGCGTTCACGGTCGTCGGGCTCGCCGACAAGGCGGTCCGCGAGGCGCGCGAGCGCGTCCGGGCGGCGCTGGTGAACTCGGGCTTCGAGTTCCCGCTGCGGCGCATCACCGTGAACCTCGCGCCGGCCGACCTGCGCAAGATCGGCCCGGGCTTCGACCTCCCGTTGGCGATCGCGCTGCTCGTCGCGGGCGGGCAGATCGACCACGACGCCGTGGACGGCTGCGCGGTGGTCGGCGAGCTGTCGCTGACGGGCGAGGTGCGGGCGGTGCGCGGTGCGCTCGCGATCGCCGAGGGCGTGCGCCGCCACGGACTGCCGCGGCTGCTGCTGCCCCGGACCCGCGTCCGCGAGGCGGCGCTCGTGCCCGAGCTGCGTGTGCTCGGCGCCGACACCGTCCAGCACGCGATCGCGCTCCTGCGCGGGGACGTCGAGCCGGAGCCTCCCGACGAGGATCCCGAGCCGGTCGACGACGCTCGGGCCGACGCTGGACCTCGCCGACGTCCGCGGCCACAACGCGCTGATCCCGGCGCTCGAGGTCGCCGCCGCCGGAGGTCACAACCTCTACCTGCACGGCCCGCCCGGGACCGGCAAGACGATGCTCGCCCGGCGGCTTGCCGTCGATCCTCCCGCCGCTCTCGCCCGCCGAGGCGATCGAGGTCACGCGGATCCAGTCGGTGGCGGGCCTCCACATGCGCGACGGGCTGGTCACCGTCCGCCCGTTCCGCTCGCCACATCACACCGTCTCGGCCTCCGGCCTGGTCGGCGGCGGCTCGCACCCGACGCCCGGCGAGGCGACGCTCGCCCACCACGGCGTCCTGTTCCTCGACGAGCTGAGCGAGTTCGTGCGCTCCAGCCTGGAGGCGCTCCGCCAGCCGCTCGAGGACGGGCGGGTGACGATCGTGCGCGGCCAGAAGGTGATGACGTTCCCGACGCGGTTCATGCTCGTCGCCGCGTCGAACCCGTGCCCGTGCGGGATGGGCGACGAGGACTGCCGCTGCACCGCCGCCGACCTCGCGCGCCACCACCGCCGCCTGTCCGGGCCGCTGCTGGATCGGATCGACGTGCTGATCGGCGTCGGACGCCCCGCGGCGGAGGCCCTGCGCGAAGAGCAGGCGCCGTCCTCCGCCGCGGTCAGGGAGCGCGTGGTCGCCGCGCGCGAGCGGCAGTCCGACCGGCTCGCCGCGCACGGCCTCGCCTGCAACGCCCAGATGTCGGCCCGGCTGCTGCGCGAGCACGCCAACGCCACCCCGAGCGCGATGCGGCTCCTCTACGAGCTCCACGACCGCCACAGGTTGAGCGCCCGCGGCCACGGCCGCGTGCTCCGCGTCGCGCGCACGGTCGCCGACCTCGAGGGCAGCGACAACGTCGGCCCCGAGCACGTCGTCCTCGCCGCCGGCCTCCGTCTCGAGTCGGCCGCGCTGGCCGCGGCCGCGTGATGAGGCCTGTGACGCGTGCCTGCGCCGCACGGCGCTGATCGCCTGCTGGCGGGCCACCTGGACGTGGAGTGGCGCAAGCGAGAGGTCACCGCCCGCGTGCTGGCGCTGCCGGACGAGGAACTGCTCGCGCTCGGCGAGCGCCGCCATCGAACGCGCTACGCGGATTCGACGCGCGGCGCGCGCGGGAGGCGGCTGACGCGGGCGCGGCTTGCGCCCGTGTGCCGCTGCGACGCGCATACCCGAAGCGGCTGCGCGAGCTGGCCGACCCGCCCGCGGTGCTGCACGTGGCCGGGCGGCTGCCGGATGAGGAGGACGCGGTGGCGATCGTCGGCGCCCGCCGCGCGACGGCCTACGGCCTCGAGGTGGCCCGCGCGCTCGGCCGCGGGCTGTCGGCCGCGGGCGTGCCGGTGGTGTCCGGCCTCGCGCTCGGCGTGGACTCCTCGTCGCACACGGGCGCGCTGGAGGCCGGCGCTCCGTGGTCGCCGTGCTTGGCGTGCGGCGCGGACGTCCCGTACCCGCCGAGCAAGCGCCAGCTCTACGCCCAGGTGGTGGAACGCGGCGCCGTGGTGTCGGAGATGCCGCCGGGCTTCGGGCCGATGCGCTGGTGCTTCGTCGCGCGCAACCGGATCATCGCCGGCCTCGCGCGGGTCACGATCGTGGTCGGAGGCGGCGAAGCGCTCCGGCTCGCTGACCACCGCGGACTTCGCCGCCGAGCTGGGCCGGACCGTCGGCGCGGTACCCGGCCGGATCACCTGCGCGCAGGCCGCGGGCACGAACGGGCTGATCCAGAGCGGCGCGCCTCCGGTGCTCGGCGTCCAGGACGTGCTCGACCTCCTCGCCGACGCCACCGGTCGCCCGGTCGCCGTGCCGGCGGCGGCCGCGCCTCCGGAGCTGGAGCCCGAGCTCGCGGCCGTGCTGGAGGCCGTGGAGCAGGGGAGGGGTGCGGTCGGCGAGCTGGCTTCGACTCAGGACGAGGCCCGCGCTGTGTTGGCCGCGCTGGGGGAGCTGGAGTTCCGGGGCCTGATCCGTCGCTCCTTTGGGGGGCGGTATGAGCGTGCGTTGTGAGGGCGTTGCAGGCGCCGGTGACCGTGGCCGGCGGGATCGGCGCCGTAACGGCATGGCTGGGTGGGGGAGGGGGTTGCGTTTCCGTCCAGTGGATCGTGGCTGGGAATCGACTGGACAGAAACCGTCGGCTACCCGCGGTTTCCGTCCAGTGGATCGCGGCTGGGAATCAACTGGACGGTTAGGGGTGCTGAGGCCGACTTTCGGTCCAGTCGATGTCGGGCGGTGCGCGACTGGACGGTTTTGCGGCGTCCGCGTCGCCACCAACAAACCCCTCCCCCTACAAGCCCATGCCGTTACGGCAGCTGCGTCCACCACGCACGCCACCGGCGCCTGCCAACACCGCGCCCCGCTACTCGGGCATCTCAGCTCCGTGTAGAACGCGGTCGTCCGCGCCTCGGCCGCTCGCGCCTCGTCCTCCGGAACCCCGGCCGCGATCGAGGCGTCGCCCCAGCGGGTGCTGCTCGCGGTCATGAACGCCTTGGCGTCGTCGCTCTCGCCCCACTCGGTCATCTCCGCGGGCTTCGCGCTCCCGGTGGCCATGTGGGTGGCGAGCCCGAGCAGTGCGAGGTCCCAGCCGACGCCGACGGCGCCCGCGCCGTACATCCCGAAGCGCCCTGGGTCCACGGCGGCGGAGTGCGTCAGCACCAGCGCGGAGCGGTCGTCGCCGTCGGGCTCGACGCGGACCTCGATGTTCGACGTCTCGCCGCCGAACTCCCACGTCGCCGTGAAGCCGTGCGGCGGATCGCAGGTCTCGATCGTCCCGCCCGCGTTGCCCTCGACCTGGAAGCGCCCGCCGAGCTGCAACTCGCCGCTGACCGGGGCGAACCAGCGCGCGAGCCGGTCGGCGGTCGTGCACGCCTCCCAGAGGTCCTCGACGCCGGTCGCGTAGGACTGCCTCAGGGTCACGACGGTGTCGACGGCGGTCCCTTCGCCGCGCTCCGCGGTCACCGACCGCTGCACGGCGTCGATCTGGCCGCTGGTGTCGATGGTGTCTGCCTCGCTCATCCGGACTCCTGGTCGTTGGTGGTCTGCCGCATCCGCCGTTCGCGCTTGCCGCGGGCGATCTCCGTGTCGAGCGCCGCCAGCTTGGGCTCCCAGAAGCGCCGGAAGCCGTCGAGCCAGGCGTCGACCTCGCGCAGCGGGTCGGCGTCGACGGCGTACAGGCGCCGCGCCCCGTCGGGGCGGACGCGTGCGAAGCCGTGCTCCCGCAGCACCCGGAGGTGCTGGGACACGGCCGGCTGGCTGATGCCGAACTCGCCGCGGACGACCTCGGCGAGCTCGCCGGCCGGCCGCTCGCCGTCGGCGAGCAGCTGGAGCAGGCGCCGGCGGACCGGGTCGCCGAGGACGTCGAACGCGTGCATGGCATCGAAGTATTTCAAGCGACACTTATATAAGTCAAGGCCGAAACGATACGGCGCGCGGCCTACCCTCAGAACCGATGACCCGCGAGATCCCAGCCGTGCTCTCGATCGCCGGCTCCGACTCCGGCGGCGGCGCCGGCATCCAGGCCGACCTGAAGGCGTTCGCCCGCTGCGGCGTCCACGGGATGACGGCGATCACGGCCCTGACCGCGCAGAACACCGTCGCCGTGGAGGCGGTCCACGCCGTGCCGCCGGAGATGATCGTCGCCCAGGTGAGGGCGGTCGCCGAGGACATCGGCGTCGACGCCGTGAAGATCGGGATGCTCGGCACCTCCGAGACGGTCCGCGCCGTCCGCGACGCGCTCGGGCTGCTGGAGCCCGGCACGCCCGTCGTCATCGACCCGGTGATGGTGTCCGAGTCCGGAGCCGTGCTGCTCGACGACGAGGCGCGCCGGGCGATCGTGGACGAGCTGCTGCCGCTCGCCACCGTGATCACGCCCAACCTGCCCGAGGCGCGGGTGCTGAGCGGTGGCGACGCGCACGCCGACGCCGAGGAGCTCGCCCGCGCGCTCCACGCGCTCGGCCCGGAGAACGTGGTCGTGACCGGCGGCCACCGGGAGGAGGCGACCGACGTCTTCTTCGACGGCGACGAGATCCACCTGATCCCCGGCGAGCGCCACAGGGACGGCGCGGCGCACGGCTCCGGCTGCACGCATTCGTCGGCGCTGGCCGCCAACCTGGCTCTTGGCGCGACGCCGCTCCAAGCGGCGCGGGCCGCGCGCGAGATCGCGGGCGCGGCGGTGCGCGACGGCCTGCGCGGCATCGGAGAGGGCCCTGGCCCGGTCAACGCGCTGGGCCTCGACGGCGCGCCCGGTCGCGCCTCGCGCCGAGCGCCGCGTGACATAATCGCCACATGAAGTTCCTGCGCATGCGCCCCGGCTACGGGGAGCAGCTCATCGCCGAGGGCGATCCCGAGGTCGCCGACGAGGAAGAGCGTCTCGTCGAGGCGTTCCGCGAGCAGCTCGCGCAGGGCATGTGGGCCGCCATCCCGGTGACGTCGCAGGCCGGCCGCCGCGAGGCGGAGATGGTCCGCTCGTTCGAGGACATCCCGCGCACCACCGACCGCGTCATCTTCTTCCCGCGCGCCGCCGGCGGAGCGGTCTGAGGCCCGTGCGATGACGGTCGCGCTCGTCGCAACGGCGATCGTCGTCGTGGCGCTCATGTGGGAGGTCTCGCTCCCGTGGATCGAGCGCAAGCTGGAGATCCGCCGCGCCAACCGCCGCCGCCTGCAGCGACGGCGAGACGGTGCCCGGCTACGACCCCGGCCGCGAGCGCCGCGCCGAGCAGCGCGCCCGCGAGCTGCTGAAGTCGTGCGTGAACGAGGAGGAGTGGGCGATGTACCGCGACCTCGGCTTCGTCCGCGTGTGGGGCGGCGAGTCCGAACGCGGCCACCGAGGACGTGCTGGCGCGCGACCTGCGCGGCGTCCCGTACGCCTACCTCGTCTACCCGCACCGCCCGATCGTCGCCTACCTCCCGCAGACCGGCCGGCTGCTCAACGAGTACTGCGTCGAGTTCCCGGACGAGACGCGGCCCTACGGCTCCGCGCGGCTGCCCGACTCCGACGACGTGCTGGCCAAGTGGATGGCGCTCAAGGGCGACGAGCGGCGCCTGATCTCGGAGGCCAACATGCACCTCCCGGGCCGCCAGGTCGACCCCAAGACGATCCAGCGCGACATCTGGCGGCTCGGCCGCTGGGAGCGCGAGCGGCTGGAGCGCGCCCGCCGGACCCCCGCCCAGCCCGCCGACCAAGCTCCGTAGGCGTGGACCTCAAGCACAACTCCCGCGCCCTCACCGAGGGCCCGCATCGCGCCGCCGCCCGCGCCCAGCTGCACGGGATCGGCTACGACGCCGAGGCCCTCTCCAAGCCGATCATCGGCGTCGCCAGCACCTGGATCGAGACGATGCCGTGCACCTACCACCTGCGCGCGCTGAGCGCCAAGGTCAAGGAGGGCATCCGCGCCGCCGGCGGCACGCCGATGGAGTTCAACACCGTCGCGATCTCCGACGGCATCACGATGGGCACCTCCGGCATGCGGACCAGCCTGGTGTCCCGCGAGGTGATCGCCGACAGCATCGAGCTCGTCGCCAAGGGCCACATGTTCGACGCCGTGATCGCGCTGTCCGGCTGCGACAAGACGATCCCCGGCACCGTGATGGCGCTCGCGCGCCTGAACCTGCCGAGCGTGATGCTCTACGGCGGCTCGATCTCCCCCGGTCACCTGAACGGCAAGGAGATCACGCTGATGGAGGTCTTCGAGGCGATCGGCGCCCACTCCGCGGGCAAGATCACCGACGAGGAGCTGCGCGAGGTGGAGGAGGCGGCGTCGCCCGGCTTCGGCGCCTGCGGCGGCCAGTTCACCGCCAACACGATGGCGATGGCCTTCGAGATGATGGGCATCTCGCCGATGCGCGAGTCGGATATCCCGGCCCAGTACGAGGGCAAGGAGAACGCCGCCTACCGCGCCGGCGAGCTCGTGATGGACGTCCTGAGGCGCGGCCAGCGCCCGAGCGACGTCATCACCCGCGAGTCGATCGAGAACGCGATCGCCGGCGTCGCCACCAGCGGCGGCTCCACCAACGCGGTCCTGCACCTGCTCGCCGTCGCCCACGAGGCCGGCGTGGAGCTGGACATCGACGACTTCGACCGCATCTCGTCGAAGACGCCGATCACCTGCGACCTGAGCCCGGGCGGGCGCTTCGTCGCCACCAACCTGCACGACGCGGGCGGCGTGCCCGTGGTCGCCAGCCGCCTGCTCGAGGCCGGCCTGCTGCACGAGGACGCGCCGACCGTCTCCGGCCAGACGATCGGCGAGCTCGCGCGCTCCGCCACCGAGACGGAGGGCCAGGAGGTCGTCCGGCCGCTCAGCAACCCGATGAAGCCCACCGGCGGCCTCGCGATCCTGCGCGGCAACCTCGCCCCCGAGGGCTGCGTGGTCAAGCTCTCCGGCCACGAGCGGGTCCACCACAGCGGCCCGGCGCGCGTCTTCGAGAGCGAAGAGGCCGCGATGGAGGCCACCACCACCGGCCAGATCAACGAGGGCGACGTCATCGTGATCCGCAACGAGGGCCCCGCCGGCGGCCCCGGCATGCGCGAGATGCTCGCCGTCACCGGCGCGCTGGTCGGCGCCGGGCTCGGCGACAGCGTGGCGCTGCTCACCGACGGGCGCTTCTCCGGCGCCACCCACGGCTTCATGGTCGGCCACGTCGCCCCCGAGGCCGCCCACGGCGGCCCGATCGCCGCCGTCCAGGAGGGCGACACGGTGACGCTGGACGTCGAGCAGCGGCGCCTGGACGTCGACCTCGACGACGACGAGATCGCCCGCCGCGTGGAGGCCTACGAGGTCCCGCCGACCGGCGAGACCGGGACCGGCGTCCTGGCGAAGTACGCGAAGCTGGTCTCGAGCGCCAGCCTCGGCGCCGTCACGCGCTGACGCCCTCGCGATCGCCGGCCAGGAACTCCGCCAGCAGCGCGTTGAACTGCGCGGGCCGCTCGAGCATCGAGAGGTGGCCCGTGTTCTCGAACATCACGCGCCGCGCGTTGTCGCCGATCAGCTCGACGTACTCGCGCGCGTCGCCGCGCGGCACGAGCATGTCGTTGCGCCCCCAGACGACGAGCACCGGGATCTCGATCCCCGACAGCTGCTCGCGGTAGGAGTGCTCGAGCAGCGCCTCGAGCGCCGGGACGAACCCGGGAGCGCCGGTGCCCTGCACGAGCTCGAAGGCGAGCGCGGGGGAGAGGCGCTCCGGGTAGCGGACGACCAGCTGCAGCACCGCCCGCCGGCCCCGGTGGCGGGTGATGACCGACTGGGCGCGCCCGCCGGCCCAGGCGGTGCCCGCCGCGAACAGCCGGGCGCCGGCCAGCAGCGGCCGCCGGCTCAGGTTCTCGATCGAGAGCCCGGCGGCGCTCACCAGCCCCAGCCGGCGCACGCGGGTCGAGAACGACAGCGTGAGCTCGGCGGCCACGAAGCCGCCCATCGAGTTGCCGACGACGTCGGCCGTGTCGATGCCGAGCGTGTCGAGCAGCTCGTCGAGGATCCGCGCGAACCCGCGGATCGAGACGTCCTCGGCCGGCAGCTCCGAGCTCCCGAACCCCGGCAGGTCGGGCGCGATGACGCGGTAGGAGTCCATGAAGGCCGGGATGTTGAGCAGCCAGTTCTGCCAGCGCCCGCCGAGGCCATGGACGAAGACCAGCGCGGGGAGATCGCCGCCGGTGTCGACGACGTTCATCTCACGCCCGGCAACCTGCACCCGCCGGGTCATCGAAGGCCAGTCGACGGTCAGCCACCGGCGGTCCTCCTCGTCGGCGTACGAGTCGCCGGCACCGGGCCTGCGCATGGCGTTCTCGATGGCTCCCTGGAGCTCCTGACGCCTCGTCGGCACAGCGCGACTACCGTATCAACGCCCGTGCGCATCACCATCGACATCGACAGCACGCTCCACCACTACTGGGACCAGTTCGAGGCGGCCGCCAAGCGGCGCTTCGGCATCGACCTCCCGTACGAGGAGCAGGTGTGGAAGATCGACCGGCTGCGGCCCGAGCAGGTCCGCGCCTGCGTCGAGGAGACCCACAAGGACAAGCAGATCCTGGCCGCCGAGCCGTATCCCGGAGCCGTCGAGACGATCCGCGCGTGGCACGAGGCCGGCCACTTCATCCAGATCAGCTCGCACCGCCACGCCGGCGCCCAGAGCGCCACCGCGCAGTGGCTGGAGCGCATCGGCCTGCCCTACGACGAGCTGCACTGCTCCTTCGACAAGCTCGCGCGCTGTCGCGAGCTGGGCATCGAGCTGCTGATCGACGACTCGCCGGTGAACCTGCTCGCGGCGATCGACGCCGGGATCGCGGTCGCCACCATCGAGCACCCCTGGAATCGCGAGGTGTGCGAGGAGGAGGACATCGCCTGCGCGCCCGACTGGG
Organism: uncultured Solirubrobacteraceae bacterium; assembly: GCA_963723395.1. Lineage (GTDB taxonomy): Bacteria > Actinomycetota > Thermoleophilia > Solirubrobacterales > Solirubrobacteraceae > DATFQI01. The sequence goes on from CAVRQL010000027.1 coordinate 101,654, forward strand.
AGGCGCTGGCCCGCCTGCTCGCACCCCGCCTGGAGCGCACCGCCGCATGAGCGACCGCCCCGCCCTGCCCGCGCCCACCGATGAGCTGCGCGGCCACCTGCCCGCCATCGAGGCCGAGCGCCAGGTCACCGACTGGGGCCGCTCCGAGCGCGTCGAGGGCCTGATGGACAGCACGGTCTACGAGTGGCTGTACCACTACTGGTTCCGCTGCGAGGTCGAGGGGATCGAGAACGTCCCGTCCACCGGCGGCGCGCTGCTGGTCTCCAACCACGCCGGCGCGCTGCCGCCCGACGCGGCGATGATCGCCAAGGCGGTCAAGGAGGAGCACCCCCGGCCGCGCCCGGTGCATCTCACCGTCGAGCACTTCTTCAAGGGATATCCGGGATTCAGCATGCTGGTCTCGAAGATCGGCGGCGTGCCGGCGCACCCCGCCAACGTCCACCGGCTGCTGCACGACGAGGAGCAGCTCGTGCTGGTCTTCCCGGAGGGCCGCAAGGGCACGGAGAAGCTCTACAAGGACCGCTACCGGCTGCGGCGCTTCGGCCGCGGCGGCTTCGTGGAGGCGGCGATGCGGGCGCAGGTGCCGATCGTCCCGATCGCCGTGGTCGGCGCCGAGGAGGCGATGCCGATCTTCGCCCACGTCAACGTCCTGCAGCGCCTGACCGGGCTCCTGTACTTCCCGATCACGCCGACCTTCCCGCACCTGGGGCTGGCCGGCTTCCTCGGCTATCTCCCGGCCAAGTTCCGGATCCGCTTCCTGGAGCCGATCGAGACCGACCAGTGGGGCGAGGAGCCGTGGCAGGACCGCGGGTTGATCCAGACCGTCGCCGACGAGATCCGCTCCCGCGTCCAGGAGGAGCTGATCGACATGGTCGCCCACCGCCGATCGGTCTGGTTCGGATGAGGGTCCTCGTCACCGGCATCTCGTCGTTCTGGGGCGGGCGGCTCGCGCAGACGCTCGAGGCCGACCCCGACGTCGAGACGATCATCGGCGTCAGCCCCTACGACCCGACGGTGGAGCTGGAGCGCACCGAGTTCGTCCGCGTCGGCACTCAGCACGCGCTGCTGCGCCGGATCGTGCAGGCGGCGGAGATCGACACGGTGGTCGACTCCCGGCTCGTCGTCGACCCGCTGACCGTCTCCCAGCGCGACGCGCACGAGATCAACGTGATCGGGACCATGAACATCCTCGCCGCGTGCGGTGGACCGGACTCGCCCGTGCGCAAGGTCGTCTTCAAGTCCTCCTCGCACTACTACGGCTGCGAGCGCGACGACCCGGCGTTCTTCACGGAGGCGATGCAGCGCCCGCACCCGGCGCGGACGCGCCTGGAGTCCGACGTGGTGGAGGCGGAGAACGCCGTCCGCGGGTTCGCCGAGCGCAACCCGGGCGTCACCGTGTCGGTGCTGCGCTTCGCCAACGGCCTCGGCGGCGAGCTGGACACCTCGCACAGCCGCCTGCTGCGCCTGCCCGCCGTGCCGTGCATCCTCGGCTTCGACCCGCGGTACCAGTTCGTCCACGAGGAGGACATCGTCGGGGTGCTCGAGCACGCCGTCGTCAACGACATGCCGGGCGTGTTCAACGTGGCCGGCGACGGCGTCCTGGTCCTCTCGGAGGTCGCGAGCCTGCTCGGCAAGCCGCTGGCCCCGATCCTGCCGCCGTGGGGGACGGGCCTGGCGACGACCGGCTTGAAGCTGGCGGGCGTGCGGATCCCGGACGTGATGCTCCAGCAGCTGCGCTTCGGCCGCGGGCTGGACAACCGCAAGCTCAAGGCCGCCGGATTCCGGCTGCGCTTCACCACGCGCGAGACCGTCCAGCGGTTCGGCGAGGAGCTGCGCGTGCGCGAGCTGCGCCGCGGGGAGTCGGCGCCCTACCGCTACGAGCGCGAGGTGGAGGAGTTCCTCCGCTACAGCCCGAGCGTGCGCCGCGGCGACAGCTGACTTGCAGATCTTCCGTTCGGCAGGACTTCGCGTCTACTCTTAGACGCCCTCCCCTCCGCCGATGCGCTCCCGTACCCTCGCCCTCACCGCAATTCTGATCGTCGCACTGCTCGTCGGAGCGGGTGCCGTGTACGCGTACGACCACGGCAAGGAGGGCACGATCGCCGAGGGCGTGACCGTCAACGGCGTCGACGTGGGCGGCATGACGGCAGCGAAGGCCCGCGTCGCGCTGCGCAGCGCGCTGCTGGACCCGCTCAACCGCCCGGTGGTCGCCCGATACGAGGGCAAGAAGTTCAAGCTCACGCCGCAGCAGGCCTCGATCGGCGTCGACATCGAGGGCTCCGTGCACCGCGCGGTCGCGGCCTCGCGCGAGGGCAGCATGTTCACCCGCGCCTGGCGCGAGGTCCGCGGCGAGGAGCTCGACCAGCGCCTGGACGCCAAGATCACCTGGTCGCGGCCGGCCGTGCGCAAGCTCGTCCGCCGCGTGCAGAAGGACCTGGACCGCCCGGCCGTCGACGCGAAGCTGGACCTCGAGAGCGGCAACGTCACCCCGCAGGCCTCCAAGGACGGCCTCGAGGTGCGCGCCGCGCGCCTGCAGCGCGATCTCGAGCGCGAGCTGCTCGACTCGGGCGCCAGCCGGCGCGTGAAGGTCCGCACGGCGACCGTCAAGCCCAAGGTCTCGACGGATCAGCTGGCCGAGAAGTATCCGGCCGTGCTGGTCGTCAACCGCAGCGCCTTCCAGCTGACGCTCTACAAGAACCTCAAGCTCGCCAAGACCTACGGCGTGGCCATCGGCCAGGTCGGCCTGGAGACGCCCGCCGGGCTCTACCACATCCAGAACAAGGCCGTGAACCCCGCCTGGACGATGCCCAACTCCGACTGGGTGGCGCCCGAGGACCGCGGCAAGGTGGTGCCGGGCGGCACCGCCGAGAACCCGCTCAAGGCCCGCTGGCTGGGCATCTTCGCCGGCGCCGGCATCCACGGCACCGACGCCGCGTCCTCGATCGGCACCGCCGCCTCGCACGGCTGCGTCCGGATGCGGATCCCGGACGTGATCGAGCTCTACGACCAGGTCCCGGTCGGCGCTCCGATCTTCATCGCCTAGCCCTTACGGGTTCAGCGCGAAATAGACGAAGGCGGCGAACAGCACGAGGTGCACGCCGCCCTCCTGCAGCGTCGCGCGCCCCGGCAGGACGGTCAGCGCCCCGACCACGGCGGTGATGGCCAGCAGGACGAGCTGGGTCGACTCCAGGCCGAGCTCCAGCGGGCCGTCGAGCCAGATCGAGGCGATCGCGATCGCCGGGATCGTCAGGCCGATGCTCGCCATCGCCGAGCCCATCGCGAGGTTGAAGCTCGTCTGCACGCGGTTGCGGCGCGCGTTGCGCACGGCGGCGAGCGTCTCGGGCGCCAGCACGAGCAGCGCGATCACGACGCCGACCGCCGACTGCGGGGCGCCGATCGAAGCGACGGCGTCCTCGATCGCCGGCGACTCCACCTTGGCGAGTCCGACCACCGCCACCAGCCCCAGCACCAGCAGCACGAAGCTCGTCAGCGCCTCGCGGTCGCTGGGCGGGTCGGCGTGCTCGACGGTGTCCTCCGGCAGGAAGTAGTCGCGGTGGCGGACCGTCTGGATGAACACGAACAGCCCGTACAGCGCGAGCGAGGCGACCGCGGCGAACGCCAGCTGGGAGCCGGAGAACTCGCCTCCGGGCGCCGAGGTGGTGAACGACGGCAGCACGAGGGTCAGCACGCACAGCGTCAGGACCGTGGCGAACGCCGTCGCCGTGCCCTCCGCGTTGAACTCGGCCACGCCGCGCCGCAGCGCCCCGATCAGCACCGAGATGCCCAGGATGCCGTTGGTGGTGATCATCACCGCCGCGAACACCGTGTCGCGCGCCAGCGTGCTGGTGTCGTCGCCCTTGCCGGAGACCATCAGCGTCACGATCAGCCCGACCTCGATGACCGTCACCGCGACGGCCAGCGCGAGCGAGCCGAACGGCTCGCCGACCCGGTGGGCGATCACCTCGGCGTGGTGCACCGCCGCGAGCACGGCGGAGACCAGGAACACGCCGACGACGATCAGCACGATCGTCCCGGGCTTGGACGACCACGTCGCCGCGAGCAGCACGGTCGCGGCGATCGGCGCGAGGACCGTCCAGCGCTGCAACGTCAGCCGGCCGGTGCGGCGATCTCGTCCACCGCGACCTCTTCCCAGCCCTGCTCGAGCAGGGAGGCATGGTGGTCGCCGTGGCGAAGTACGAGCGTGCCGATGAAGATGCCCCGCTCCTGCTTGCGCATGACCGCGAACCACATCGTGGACGCGTCGCCGCTGCCGTGCATCCGGTGCCACGGCCGGGGCGGGAGCGCGTCCGAGGGCGCGATGCCGGCCTCGACCAGCTGGCGCTGGGTCGCGACCTGACCGGTGGCGGTGTCGATGAAGAACGAGGCCATCCCAACCGAGGGTAGTAGCGCCGAGGCGGCGTGGGGAGAGGCGCTGCGGCGCTTCGACCGCGAGCTGCAGCGCCGCGGGGCGGCCGAGCGCACGCGCCACGCGTACGGCGCCGACGCCGGGGAGCTCGGCGCCTGGGCTTCGGCCCAGGGGCTGCGGCCCGAGGACGTCGGCTACCCGATCCTGCGCCGCTACGCGGCCCGGCTGTCCTCGACGGGCGTGGCGCCGCGCACGCTGGCCCGCAAGCTCGCGTCCGCACGGGCGTTCTTCCGCGTCCTCGTCGAGCACGGCGAGCTGCGCGCCAACCCGGCCGAGCTGATGGCCTCGCCCAAGCTCCCCGACCGCCTGCCGCCGACGATCAAGGCGTCCGACGTGTCCAAGCTGCTGGACCGGATCCCCACCACGACGCCGCTCGAGCTGCGCGACCGCGCGTTGTTCGAGGTCGCCTACGGCTGCGGGCTGCGCGCCGAGGAGCTGGTCAACCTGGATCTGGCGTCGGTCGAGTTCGACGCGGAGCAGCTGCGGGTGCTCGGCAAGGGCTCCAAGACGCGTTACGTGCCCGCGGGGGAGCCTGCCCTGCGTGCCGTCGCGCGCTATCTCGAGCGCGGCCGCGCCGCGCTCAAGGGCGCCGCCGACGAGCCCGCGCTGTTCCTCTCGAAGTCCGGGCGCAGACTTTCGACGTCGGACGTTCGACGCCGTCTGCGGGTGTGGGCGCGCCACGCGATGGCGCAGGGCGCGGTGCATCCGCACGCCCTCCGGCACTCCTACGCCACCCATCTTCTGGAAGGCGGAGCGGATCTGCGCGCGATCCAGGAGCTCCTGGGCCACAGCAGCATCTCCACAACCCAGGTCTACACTCGGGTAGAGTCAGCGCGCTTACGGGCTGCGTACGAGCGCAGCCATCCGAGAGCCTGAACCTGGCGGGGACTGACCTCTGGAGACCAACGTCAAAGCGATCGAGCTCCGCGAGCTCTGGCGGCGCTATAAGGGCAGCGGGTCCGACCGCGCCCGCGAGCAGCTCGTCGTCGCCTACTCACCGCTGGTGAAGTACGTCGCCGGCCGGATGTCCTCCGGCCTGCCTGCGCACGTCGAGGAGTCCGACCTCATCTCCTACGGCCTGATCGGCCTGATCAACGCCATCGAGCGGTTCGACCTGGACCGCGAGATCAAGTTCGAGACCTACGCGATCACCCGCATCAAGGGCGCGATCATCGACGAGCTGCGCTCCCTGGACTGGGTTCCGCGCTCCGTGCGCGCCCGTGCCCGCGAGATCGAGCGCGTCCACGGCAAGCTCGAGCACCGGCTGCACCGGACGCCCACGGACGAGGAGATGGCGCGCGAGCTCAACATGTCCGTCGAGGAGTTCCAGGAGGCGCTGGTCAAGATCTCCAACTCGACGGTGGTCGCGCTCGACGAGCTGTGGGCCGTCAGCGACGCCTCCGGCGACCAGGTGTCGCTGCTGGACACGCTCCACGACCCGGACGCGCCAGATCCCCAGCAGATCCTCGACGCGTCCGAGCTCAAGGACCGTCTCGCCGACGCGATCTCCGCGCTCCCCGAGCGCGAGAAGCTCGTGATCGCGCTCTACTACTACGAGAACCTGACCCTTCGCGAGATCGGCGAGGTCCTGGGCGTCACCGAGTCCCGGATCTCCCAGCTGCACACCAAAGCCGTCCTGAGGCTGAAGAGCCGCCTCCAGGGCGACAACCTCAGGTAGCTTTCCCGTTTCCATCTCCCCCTTTGAGGGAGGGGGAGGCTGAGGAGAGGAGAGCCTGGCATGGCCCATGCCGCAGACAGGATCCGCAACGTGGCTCTGGTCGGTCACCGGGGCAGCGGCAAGACCTCGCTCCACGAGGCGCTGCTGTTCGAGGCGGGGGCGACGACGCGCCTCGGCTCGGTGGGCGACGGGACCACGGTCTCCGACTCGGACGAGGACGAGCAGTCCCGCGGGATGTCGATCTCCGCGTCGCTGGCCTCCTTCGACTGGCGTGACGTCAAGGTCAACCTGATCGACACGCCCGGCGAGCCGTCGTTCATCGCCGATTCGCTCGGCGCCCTGCGCGTGTGCGAGTCCGCCGTGTTCGTCGTCAACGCCGTGATGGGCGTCGAGGTCGGCACGCAACGTCTCTGGGACCGCGCCAAGGAGCTCGGCGTGGCGCGTCTCGTGTACGTGAACATGCTCGACCGGGAGCGCGCCGACTTCTTCCGCACGCTCGACTCCCTCAAGGCGGCGTTCGGTCCGCACGTGGTGGCGACCGAGATCCCGATCGGCTCCGAGCACGAGACCCGCGGCCTGATCGACCTCGTCGACATGAAGGCGTACCTGTACGACGGCTCCGGCAAGGACAACTGCAAGGAGTGCCCGATCCCCGAGGACATGCAGGCGCTCGCGGAGGAGTACCGCGAGAAGCTCATGGACGAGGTGGCCGAGAACTCCGAGGCGCTGATGGAGCGCTACCTCGAGGGCGAGGAGATCTCCCACGACGAGATCGTCACCGCGCTCGAGGACGGCACCGACCACGGGCACATCTTCCCCGTGACGTGCGGCGTGGCGACCGCCCACCTGGGCGCCGACCGCCTGCTCGACGCGATCGTCGACGACCTGCCGTCCCCGGTCCAGCACGGCGGCCTCGAGCTCGACGACATGACGCTCGAGCCCACCGACGACGGCGAGATGTTCGCCTACGTGTTCAAGACCCGCGCCGACCCGTACGCGGGCCGCATCAACCTGTTCCGGGTCTACCAGGGCACGATGACCCACGACACGCACGTGCTCAACACCCGCACCCATCACAAGGAGCGGATCGGGCAGCTGCTCGTCCCGCACGGCAAGGACGTCTCGCACGCCGACTCGTTCGGCCCGGGCGACATCGGCGCGGTGGCCAAGCTCAAGGAGACCAAGGCCGGGGACTGGCTGGCCGAGCGCGACCAGCCGATCTCGATGCCCTCGATCAAGCTGCCGGCGCCGGTGATGGCGTTCTCGATCGAGCCCAAGGCCAAGGGCGACGAGGACAAGGTGTTCACGGCCCTCCGGCGCCTGCAGGAGGAGGACCCGACGATCGACCTGCACCGCGACGCCCAGACGGGCGAGCAGATCGTCGCGGGCCTGTCGCAGATCCACGTCGAGGTGATCGTCGACCGCATGCGCTCGCGCTTCGGCGCCGAGGTCGACCTCAAGCCGCCGCGCGTCCCCTACCAGGAGACGATCCGCGGCTCCGCCAAGGCCCACGGCCGCCACAAGAAGCAGACGGGCGGCCGCGGCCAGTTCGGCGACTGCCACATCGAGATCGAGCCGCTGCCCGACGGCGAGGGCTTCGAGTTCGTCAACGCCATCAAGGGCGGCGTGATCCCGCAGGGCTTCATCCCGGCGGTCGAGAAGGGCGTCCTGGAGGCGATGCAGCAGGGCGCGATCGCCGGCTTCCCGATCAAGGGCGTCCGCGTGCGGCTCTTCGACGGCAGCTACCACACCGTCGACTCCTCGGAGATGGCGTTCAAGATGGCCGGCTCGATCGCCATGAAGCAGGCGCTCGAGCAGGCGAAGCCGGTGCTGCTGGAGCCGATCATGCTCGTCACCGCCTCCGTGCCCGAGGAGTCCGTCGGCGACGTCATGGGCGACCTGTCCTCGCGCCGCGGCCGCCCGCTGGGCACCGAGGGCGTGGGCGGGATGACCGAGGTCAAGGCCGAGGTCCCGATGGCGGAGGTCGTCTCCTACGCGCCGGACCTGCGCTCGATCACCGGCGGCCAGGGCGAGTACACGCTGGAGTTCCTGCGCTACGAGGAGGTCCCCGCGCACCTCGCCCAGAAGGTCATCGACGCCGCCCGCGACGAAGAGCGAGGTCGTGGTCCACTGATTGGGCTTTCGCCGGACTCGCCGGACGCGGTTTCGGGCCGCGGACGCGGTGCGGCGTCCGTCGAGACCCGTGCGACGTTACACCCGCTAGGCTCGCCGGGCTCGAAATGCCCCGTACCAGGGAAATCAGGACCAACCAGACCGACGTCGCCTGCGACATCTGCGGGCGCACGCTGCTGCGCGGCGAGCACGCCGAGGGATACCTCGCGGCCGGGCAGCGGCGGCTGGTCTGCGAGCTGTGCACCGCCCGCGCGCAGCACGAGGGCTGGATCCGCGAGAGCGGGGGAGACGACCTCGAGCTGCGCCACACCCGCTTCGACGGCCGCGGGCGCTCGTTCATCGACCGGCTGCGCACCCGCCGCGACCGCGCCCGGGAGGTCAACGACGAGATCGTCGCCGACGAGTCGGCGCCTCCCGTCGAGCCGCCGGCGCCGCGCGAGCGCCGCCGTGATCGCGAGCGCGAGCAGCCGCCCGAGCCGGTCGCCGAGGAGCCGCGCCGCCCGCGCCACGTCCGCGCCGTGCCGACCAACGCGGACCTCAAGATGGAGCGCGCGCTGGAGGTCTTCAACGCCTCCGACCACACGCGCACGGTCGGCGGCGTGGCCCGCTCGCTCGGCGCCCCCGAGGTGTGCGTGCGCCCGCTCCCCGAGCGCCCCAGCGTCGTCTCGATCACGGTCATGTGGGAGCTGTCCTGGTACCGCTACGAGGTCGACCTCTCCGACGAGGCGGGAGGCGTCCGCCGCGACGCCCAGGGCGACGAGCTGTCCGAGCTCAACGAGGCCGAGCGCGAGGCCAACGCGGCCGCCGACGATCGCGGCGGACTGCACCTGCAGTGAAAGATCAAGTGCAATAGACGGATGGCCGAGTGCGCCCGGCAGGGTCGCTTGGCTAGCATCAGCGCCCGTGATCTATTGCGTCGTACCGGAGCCGCTCGCCGACGAGCTCTACGACCGGCTTGCCGGCTACTACGAGGACGATCCGAACGTGACCGTCATCGTGGACCGCCGCAAGCAGGAGCGCCGCGAGGCCGGTGGGGGTGGCGGGATGCGCGAGGTGCGCGACCGCCGGCGCCCGCGCGTGACCGGCGACTTCGCGCCGCTCGCCTCCGAGTCCTAGTCTCCGCAGCGTGAAGGTCGTCGTCCATGTGGACGGCGGTTCGCGCGGCAACCCTGGCCCCGCCGCCGCGGCCGCCGTGGTGTCCTCGCCCGACGGCGAGGTGCTCGCCGACGCCGGGCGAGCGCATCGGCCACGCCACCAACAACGTCGCGGAGTACCGCGGGCTGCTGCTCGGGCTGCGGCTCGCCTCCGAGCTCGGCGCCACCGAGGTCGAGGTCGTCAACGACTCCGAGCTCGTCGCCAAGCAGGTCAACGGCGAATACAAGGTCAAGCACCCCGACATCAAGCCGCTGCACGCCGAGGCGATGCGCGCGCTGCGGGGCTTCGAGAGCTGGTCGATCCGCTCCGTGCCGCGGGCGCAGAACGCCGACGCCGACGCGCTCGTCAACCAGGCGCTCGACAACGGGGACGACGACGAGCCGTCGTCGAAGGCCCGCACCCGGCGGGCGGCACGGACTACGCGAAGTACCTGCTGATCGACGACCTGCTCGACCTGCAGCGCCCGCTCACCCCCGGCGCGCACGACGAGATGCTGTTCATCGTCGTCCACCAGTCCTACGAGCTGTGGTTCAAGCTCATCCTCCACGAGCTGGAGCGCGTCCGCGCCGAGCTGGAGCGCTCCCGCCCGCAGGCCGCCGCGCCGCGGCTGCGCCGCGTGGTGGCGATCGAGCGGCTGCTGCTCGACCACCTCGACGTGCTGGAGACGATGGGGCCGGAGGGCTTCCTCGAGTTCCGCGACCCGCTGGAGCCCGCCTCGGGCTTCCAGTCGGCCCAGTTCCGCCGCATCGAGGCGAGCGGCGCCGGCCTCTACGACGCGTTCCGCGCGGCGGCCGTCGCTGCCCGAGGACCGCGAGGAGCGCCTCGCGGCGCTCGCCGACCTCTACCGCGACCACGAGGACGACCCGCTGCGCGCCGCGCTCTACGAGGTCGCGGAGCTGCTCGTCGACCACGACGAGGGCATCGCGCTGTGGCGCCACCACCACATGCTCATGGCCGCGCGCGAGATCGGCTCGCGGCCGGGGACGGGCGGCTCGCCCGGCGTGCCCTACCTCAAGGGCACGCTCGACGCGCGCTTCTTCCCCGAGCTGTGGGACGTCCGCGTCAAGCTGTGATCACCACTTGAAGGCGCTGCGGATGGTGCGGCCGATCTCGTCGTCGTCGGCGCCCTTGACGAGGTAGCCGATCGCCCCGGCGCGCGACATGTCGAGCTGCGCGCTCGGGCTGTCGTCGGCGCTGAACGCGACGATGCGCACGCCGGGCAGCGCCTCGCGGATGTCGATCGCGGCCTTCACGCCCCCGCCGCCCGGCATGTCGAAGTCCAGCAGCACCACGTCGGGGCGCCGGTGCGTCGCGAGCTGGATCGCCTCCGAGGCGTCGCGCGGCGGCGCCGACGAGGTCCAGCCCCGTGTCGCGGTGCGCGATCGCGGTCAGCATCAGGCGCGTGCCCTCGTCGTCGTCGGCGATCAGGAGGCGGATCGGCCGCTCCTCCTCGACCGGCGCGCCCATGGGCTCGAGCTCGACGCGGTTGCGGCCGTTCTCCTTCGCGCGGTACAGCGCGCGGTCGGCGTGCTCGAAGAGCTCCTCCGGAGTGCACGAGGCGTCGCCCATCCCCGCCACGCCGACGCTGACCGTGACCGCGCCGCCGTCGGGGTGGGGGAGCCCGAGCTCCTCGACCGCGAGGCGCAGCCGCTCGCCGGCCAGCGCCGCGCCGTCGAGCGTCTGCTCGGGCAGCAGCACGAGGAACTCCTCGCCGCCGTAGCGGTACAGCGTGTCGCCGCTGCGGATCGTGCGCGCGAGGGCGTCCGCGACCGAGCGCAGCACCTCGTCGCCCGGGAGGTGCCCGGCCTGGTCGTTGTAGGCCTTGAAGTTGTCGACGTCGAGCAGCGCCGCGCAGTACATGTGCCCGTAGCGCGCGACCCGCCCGCACAGCGCCTCGACGTCCTCGGCCAGCCGGAGGCGGTTGCCGATGCCGGTCAGCGGGTCCTGGCGGGCGTCGCGGTGCAGGCGGCGGTGCAGCGTCGTGACGCGGGCCGCGGCGATCAGCTTGCGCTCGAGGTCGGCCGGGTCGAGCGGCTTCATCACGAGGTCGTCGGCGCCGGCCTCCATCGCGTTCAGCCCTGTGGCCTCGTCGGCGTGGCCGGTCACGACCATGACATAGGCGTAGTCGACGTCGGGCATCGCGCGCACGCGCGAGATCAGCGCCGAGCCATCGATCGCGCCGGGCATCCGCAGGTCGGTGATGACCACGTCGGGAGGGGCCTGCGTGAAGAGCTGGAGCGCCTCGTCGCCGCTCGCCGCCTCGACGCAGTCGTGTCCGAGCCGCATGAGAGCGGCGGAGATGAGGAGTCGCGTCCCCGCGTCGTCGTCGGCGATCAGCACCCGCATGGCGCCGTGGGAAATAGCACGTCGGTCAATGACATGGCGTCCCGGCCGATGAGAAGGACTAACCATGCGGACCTCCGTCCCGACATGGATCGCGCGCAGCCGCGCCGCCTTCGGCGCCGGCCTCGCGGGTCCCATCCTCGGCGCCGTCGCCATCGTGCTCGTGATCGTCACGGGCATGTTCGCGATGCAGCTGCACGGCGTCCGCACGCAGCGCGACACCGCCGACGGCGCTCGCCACGCGGAGCAGGTCCTGCGCGTCTCCAACGGCCTCGAGCGGCGCGTCGTCGACCTCGAGACCGGCCTGCGCGGCTACCTCCTCACCGGCCGCGAGGCCTTCCTGGAGCCCTACTTCGATGCCCGCGCCAGCATCCCGCGCGAGATGGCGGAGCTGCGCGCGCTCACGCGCGTCCCGGCCCAGGTCCGCCGCGCGGCCGCGCTGAGCGGGCCGATCGACGCCTACATGCGCTCCTACGCCGCCCCCGTGCGCGCCTACGGCCCCGTGATGACGCGCGCCGACCGGCTCGACGCGATGGAGCGCGGCAAGGCCCGGATCGACGAGCTGCGCGAGCGCTTCCGCGTCTTCAACGCCGCCGAGGAGCGCCTGGCCGTGAGCCGCCGCGCCAACGCGGAGACGCGCGCCAGCCACGCCGGCTGGATGGCCGGCGCCGGCCTGGCCATCTCGGCGATCCTCCTGCTGGCGCTCGCCGGGTACCTGCGCCGCCACGTCCTGCGGCCGGTCCGGCGCGTCGCGCTGGCGGCCGGCGAGCTGGCCGACGGCGCCCTCGACGTCCGGGTCCCCGAGGGCGGCGCCGGCGAGATCGCGCTGCTGGGCGGCGCGTTCAACACGATGGCCGACGCGCTCGCCGAGCGCGACCGCCTCCTCCGCGTCACCTCGGACCGCTTCCAGGGGATGCTCGACCACGCCGTCATGGCGATCAGCATCAAGGACCTCGACGGGCGCTACCTGCTGGTCAACCGGCGCTGGGTCGAGGTCGAGGGACGCAGCGAGCACGAGACGCTCGGGCGCACCGACGCCGACCTGTTCGGCCCCGCCGTCGCCACGCCGCGGCGCGCGACCGACGCCGAGGTGGCGCGCTCGCGCCGCGTCGGCGAGGAGGAGCGCGAGGTCGGTCGTCGGCAACCGCAAGCGGATCCACCACATCGTCAAGTTCCCGCTGCTCGACCGCAAGGGCGATCCCTACGCCATCGCCGTGATGGCCTCCGACATCACCGACCTGCGGTTCGCGCTCGGCGAGGCGGTCGAGGCCTCCCGCTCGAAGTCGGAGTTCCTGGCCAACATGAGCCACGAGATCCGCACCCCGCTCAACGGCGTGATCGGCATGACCGAGCTGCTGCTCGGCACCGACCTCTCGCCCGAGCAGCGCGAGTACGCGATGACGGCCGTCTCCTCCGGCGAGGCGCTGCTGGAGGTCATCAACGACATCCTCGACTTCTCCAAGATCGAGGCCGGGCGGCTCGAGCTCGACGAGCAGGAGTTCGACCTGCGCGAGGCGATCGAGGACACCTGCGAGATGCTCGCGCCGCAGGCGCACGGCAAGGGCCTCGAGCTGCTCGTGTGGGTCGGCGACGACATCCCGGCCAGCGTGCGCGGCGACCGCGGCCGGCTGCGGCAGGTGCTCGGCAACCTGCTCTCCAACGCCGTCAAGTTCACCAGCGACGGCGACGTGTCCGTGCGGGCGTCCGTGCAGCGCCGCGACGGCGACGACTTCGTGCTGCGCGTCGAGGTCGCCGACAGCGGCATCGGGATCTCCGCCGACAAGCTCGAGGACATCTTCGAGTCGTTCTCGCAGGCCGACACGTCGACCACCCGCCGCTACGGCGGCACCGGCCTCGGCCTCGCCATCTCCCGCAAGCTCGCCCGCCTGATGGGCGGCGAGCTCGGCGCCGCGTCGACCCCCGGGTCCGGCAGCACGTTCCACTTCACGGCCCGCCTCGCCGCCGGCGGCCCCGTGCGCGAGCGGCGCTCCGCGTCGGGCATCCCCGAGGGGCTGCCCGCGCTCGTGGTCGACGACAACCCGACCAACCGCCAGATCGTCTCGAGCTACCTGGCGGCGCGCGGCGCCGTCGTGGCGGAGGCCGAGTCCGGCTCCGAGGCGCTCGCCGTCATGCACCAGGCCGCCCGCGACGGCCGCCCGTTCGGGCTCGCGGTGCTCGACTTCCACATGCCCGGCATGGACGGCCTCGAGCTGGCCCGCGCGGTCCGCCGCGCGCCGAGCCTGCGCGAGACGCCGCTCGTGCTGCTGACCTCCTCCGGCGACCATCGCCGCGCGGCGCGCGATGCCCGCGTGGAGCACGTCCTGACCAAGCCGGTGCGGCGCGTGCGCCTGCTCGCCGCGGTCGCCGACGCCCTGTCGGGCGCCCCGGCGGTCGCGCCGGAGCCCGCGGCGGCCGAGGCGCGCGGCACGCTCTCCGGGCCGGTGCTCGTCGCCGAGGACAACCCCGTCAACCGCATGGTGATCGAGGGCATGCTCGCCGCGCGCGGCATCGCCGCCGACATGGCCGAGAACGGCCGGGTCGCCCTCACGCGGCTCGACCAGGCGCAGTACGGCGTCGTGTTCATGGACATCCAGATGCCGGAGCTGGACGGCTACGCCGCCACCGCCGCCATCCGCGCCGCCGAGGCCGAGCACGGCCGCCCGCGCCAGACGATCGTGGCGATGACGGCGCACGCCATGGCCGGCGACCGCGAGCGCTGCCTCGCCGCGGGCATGGACGACTACATGGCCAAGCCGCTGCGCCCGGAGGAGCTCGACGCGGTGCTCGAGCGCTGGCTCGGCGCCGGCCCGGCGCCCGAGCGCGAGCCTTCGCCCGAGCCGGTCTCCGAGGCCTCCGCCGGCCTGCTCGACGAGGCGCGCATGCGCGATCTTCCGCGAGGACTACGCCGACATCGCCGGCCGGCTCGCCGACCTGTTCGCCTCCAGCACGCCCGAGCTGATCGACGAGCTGCGCGCCGCCGCCGACGAGGGCGACGAGAAGGCGCTGCGCTCCGCGGCCCACAAGCTCAAGGGCAGCTGCCAGAACGTCGGCGCCGCCTTCATGGCCACGCTGGCCACGTCGATCGAGCGCGGCGAGGCGCCCCACGGCGCGGTGGAGGAGCTGGCGGACGCGTTCCCGGCCACTCGCGACGCGCTGCACGACCAGCTGGGGACGGGCTGATGGGCATGCCCGTCGAGATCGTCTCCGTGCTCGTCGCGGTCGCCGCCGCGGCCGCCGCCCTGTGGCTGTGGCGCGTCGCCAAGCGCGCCCTGGCCGCCGTCGGCGAGGCGAACGCCTCCCGCGAGCGCTACCGCACGCTGGCCTCCAACCTGCCCGACGTCTCCGTGCTCCTGTTCGACCGCGAGCTGCGCTTCACGCTCGTCGAGGGGGAGGCGCTGCAGCGCCACGGCTGGAGCCGCGAGGAGCTCGAGGGCCGGCTCGTCACCGAGGCCGTCGGGCCCGAGCGCGCGGCGGAGCTGGTGCCGCTCTACCGCGGCGCCCTGATGGGCAAGACCACGTCGCTGGCGATGAGCGGCACCCGCGGCGGCGAGTACCAGGTCGACATCGTCCCGATCCGCAACCGCGCCGGGGCCGTCGTCGGAGGCATGAACGTGCTGCGCGACGTCACCGTCACGCGCGTGCTGGAGCGCCGCCAGGAGCTGCTCGGCGCCCTGCTCGCCGAGCTCGCCGAGCAGCTGATCATCTGCGACGAGGACGGCCGCCTCCTCGCCTTCGACCCCGAGGCCCGCACCGTCACGATCGCTCCCGGCACCGAGGGCGTCGACCCGCTCGACTGGCCCGAGTTCTTCCGCGTCGTCGAGATCGACGGCCGCGAGCCCCAGCCCGCCGACATGCCGCTCTACCGCGCGCTGCACGGCGAGGTCGTGAAGGGCTCCGAGGTCACCGTCGAACTCGAGGGCGAGCAGCACGTCGCGTTCGTGAGCGGCCGCCAGGTCTCCGGCGCCGCCGGGGAGCCGCTGGGGGCCGTCGTCAGCGTCGTCGACGTCACAGAGCGCCTCGCCATCGAGGCCGCGCTGCGCGACAGCGAAGGCCGCCACCGCTCGATCCTCGACGCCATCCGCGACACCGTCTGCCAGGTCGACCTGCAGGGCCGCTGGACCTTCCTCGGCGGCGGCTTCGAGGCCGCCACCGGCTACACCGCCGCTTCGCAGCTCGGGCTCCCGTGCTGGGACCTCGTGCACCCTGACGACCGGATCGCGCACGGCCGCGCCTTCGCGCCGCTGCTCGCTGGACAGGTCGACTTCATCCGCCACCGCCACCGCGTCGTGACCGCCTCGGGCGCCGTGCGCTGGGCGGAGGCGCGCGCCCAGCTCGAGCGCGACGATTCCGGGCGCCCCGCGCGGGTGACCGGGGTCATCGAGGACGTGACCGACGCGCAGCGCGCGCAGCAGTACGGCTCCGCCGAGCGCGCCGTGCTCGACGTGCTCGCGCACGCCGACGGCGCCGACGGCGCGCTGTCGTCGCTGCTGCAGATCCTCTGCCTGCACCTCGAATGGGACGCCGCCGAGCTGTGGGTCCCGGACGCCACCGGCGACGTGCTGCAGGCCGCCGACGGCTGGCCGCAGCTGCCTCCCGGCCGTGCCGCCCTCACCCACGAGATGGGCGACGGCCTGCCCGGCCTGGCCTGGGCCCAGCGCCGGCCCGTGTGGCGCCCCGACTACCGGCAGGACGGGCTGGTCTCCGCGCTCGCGCTGCCGGTCTCCCAGGGCGACGAGCCGATCGCGGTGGTCGTGCTCGCCTCGCACGTCCGCCGCGAGCCGGAGCTCGGCCTGGACCGGCTGCTGGAGACGATCGCGGCGCACATCGCCCAGTTCGCCGAGCGGGCGGTGCTGCTCGACCAGCTGCGCTCCACGGCGCGCACGGACCCCCTCACCGGGCTCGCCAACCACCGGGCCTGGGACGACGAGGTGGCACGCGAGATCGCCCGCAGTCGCTCGTTCGGGGGCGGGTTCTGCCTCGCGCTGCTCGACCTCGACCACTTCGGCGACTACAACGACGCCCACGGCCGCCACGCCGGCTACCGCCTGCTGGCCGCCGCCGCGCGGGAGTGGCGGACGCTGATGCGGCCGATCGACACGCTCTCGCGCCATGACGGCGCGCGCTTCGCCGTGCTGTTGCCCCACTGCGACGCGAGCCTCGCCGGCGGCGTCGCCGAGCGCCTGCTCGCCGCCGTGCCGGCCGGGCAGACCGCGTCGTGCGGGATCGCCCAGTGGGACGGGTCCGAGGAGGCCGCGACGCTGCTCGCGCGGGCCGACGCGGCGCTCGCCCAGGCCAAGGGCGAAGGCCGCGCGAGGGCGCTGGTGGCCTAGCCTTCTGGCGCGGCCGATAGGCTGGGCCTCTTGGGACAGCGGGATCTCGCCGTCGACCTCGGGACGGCCAACACGCTCGTGTTCGAGCGCGGGCGCGGAATCATCGTGTCCGAGCCTTCGGTCGTCGCCGTCGACTCCGAGCGCGGCGACGTCTACGCCGTGGGCGCGGAGGCGCACCGGATGATCGGCCGCACGCCGGCCACGATCTCCGCCACGCGGCCGCTCCGCCACGGCGTGATCGCCGACTTCGAGGTCACCGAGCAGATGCTGCGCTACTTCCTGCGCAAGGCGCATCGCAGCCGCTGGGCGCGCCAGCGCGTGGTCATGTGCGTTCCCTCGGGCGTGACCGACGTCGAGACGCGGGCGGTCGAGGAGGCCTGCCTGTCGGCCGGCGCGCGCGAGGTGGCGCTGATCGAGGAGCCGATCGCGGCCGCCATCGGCGCCGGGCTCGACATCGCGCAGCCCGCCGGGAACATGGTCGTCGACATCGGCGGCGGCACGTCCGAGGTCGCCGTGCTCTCGATGGGGGAGATCGTGGTCGAGGCGTCGCTGCGCCTCGGCGGCTACGACCTCGACGAGGCGATCATGGCCTTCGTCCGGCGCGAGCACAACCTCGCGATCGGGCAGCCGACGGCCGAGGAGGTCAAGCTCGCGATCGGCGCGGCGGGGCCGATCGAGCCGGAGCTGACCGCCGAGCTGCGCGGCCGCGAGCTGATCACCGGCCTGCCCAAGACGGTCTCCCTGACCAGCGAGGAGGCGCGCTACGCGCTCGCCGAGCCGGTGCAGGCGATCGTCGACGCGGTCCGCGACACGCTGGACCGCACGCCGCCCGAGCTGTCCTCGGACATCCTCACCTCGGGCATCCTGCTCGCGGGCGGCGGCGCGCTGCTGCACGGGCTCGCCCAGCGGCTCCACGAGGAGACGCAGATGCCGACCTACGTGGCCGACTCGGCGCTGACCTGCGTCGCGGAGGGCGCGGGGCAGGCGCTCGAGGAGTTCGAGGTGATCGCCCGCCGTCACGCCATGCGGCGCAACGGCGGCGGGGCGCGCACGCGCCGCTCGCGGCGCCATCAGCGCGCGCGCAGCGGCGGCTGAGCGCCGGCGCTAGGAGCGCCGGCGCACGACCACGACGATCGCCGCCGCGAGGGCGGCGGCCAGGACAGCGAGCAGCGGGACCGGCTTGTCGCGCAGCGTCGCCAGCGCGCCGCCGGCGGGCTCCGGCTCGAAGCGGGGCGGGGGCACGGGCTCGGGCCGCGGCGGGATCATCGGCCCGGTGTCCGCGGGCTCGGACGTGTCGCCCGCCGCCGGGAGCTCGAGCGGCTCCTCGTCGGGGATCAGCTCCGGGGGCGCCGCCACCGGTGGCTCAGGTGGCCGGCACGGCGACGGGCTCGGTGGCCGCGGGCGGGGCGGGCTCCGGCTCGGGGGCGGGCACCGCGAGCGGCACGGTGTCCTCGACCACGGGCGCCACCGCCGCCGGCTCCTCAGCCGGCGTCCTCAGCCGGCGTCTCGTCTGCCGGCTCGTCAGCCGGCGTCTCCTCCGGGGCGTCGTCGCCGGTCTCCGGCAGCACCGAGTCGGAGGCCTCCTCGTCGAGCGGCACGCCGTAGTGCGAGTACAGCTCGCGCTCCTGGTCCTGCGTCAGCTGCTTCGCCGGCTCCAGCGACGGCGCGGAGTCCACGCTCGCGGACGTCGCGGCCACGCGGATCGTGTCGCTCTCGATCGTCGCGTCGGCCAGCGGGATGAAGCGCGGCTCGCGCTCCTCGCGCTCGATCAGCACCCACTCGGGGCGGTCGGTCGCGTCGTCGAGGTAGATCTCGCGCACCTCGCCGAGGCGCTCTCCAGACTGGTCCAGCACGGCGCGCCCCGGCCACTCGCCGTAGTCGCCGAACTGCTTGGGCTCGGGAAGCTCGGTCATGCAGCCGTGCTGCCCGCTGGCGCGCGAAGCAAACGCACGGCCCGCCTCTGTACCTCCGAGGTACAAACGGTGTCAGACCCTTTATGTCGGTGAAGTGAAGTAAAGGGTCAGGCACCATCTGTACCTCCGGGGTACGGGATGTGTACCTTGTGGGTATGGACGGCTCGCTCCTGGCGCAGCATCCGCGCCTGATCCCCGTGCTGGGCGACGACAGCGTGGACGTCCGGCGCGCGCGGCTGCTGGAGGGCATGACCCGGGCGGTGTACGAGAAGGGCTACGCGGCCGCCACGGTGGCCGACGCGGTGCGCCACGCGCACGTCAGCCGCGGCACGTTCTACGAGCTGTTCGCGTCCAAGGAGGCGTGCTTCCTGGACGCCTACGCCCACGGCGTCGACGTGCTGGTGGAGCGCGTGCGGATCGCCGTCGAGGCCGCGCCCGACTGGCGCGCCGGGCTGGAGGCCGGGCTCGCCGCCTACCTGGACACGCTCGCCACCGAGCCGCTGTTCGCGCGCTCCTACATGCTCGAGGTCAACGCCGCCGGCCCGGCCGCCCAGGCCGCCCGCGACGCTGCCCTGCGCCGCTTCGCCAAGCGCTACGGCGCGTCGTTCGCCGCCTCCGGCCGGGGCGTGCCCGGCGACGACATGCTGTTCGTGCTCGCGGCGGGCGTCGACCAGCTGGTGTGCGCCCACGTGCGCGCGCACGGCCCCGCCGGACTTCCCGACCTGCTGCCGAACCTGCTCGAGGCCGCGCTGACCGTGCTCCGCGGCACGGAGAAGGAGTGATCAGATGGACCTGACGTTCTCCGAGTCCGAGACCGCGTTCCGCGACGAGCTGCGGCGCTGGCTCGCCGACAACCCGCCGCCGCCCCCGCCCGAGGACGCCACAGAGGACGAGCACTACGCGTGGCGGCGCGACTGGCAGCGCACGCTCTACGACGCGGGCTGGGCGGCGCCCCAGTGGCCGAAGGAGTACGGCGGCCGCGGCGCGAGCCTGACCGAGTCCGCGATCTACTTCGAGGAGATCGGCCGCGCGCGCGTGCCGCTCCCCGCCAACGTGCTCGGCCTCCTGCTCGGCGGCCCGACGCTGATGGTGTGGGGCACCGAGGAGCAGAAGGAGCGCTTCCTGCCGCCGATCCTGTCCGCCGAGGAGATCTGGTGCCAGGGCTTCTCCGAGCCCGACGCCGGCTCGGACCTGGCGAGCCTGAAGACCAAGGCGGTCAAGGACGGCGACGACTGGGTGGTCACGGGCCAGAAGGTGTGGACGAGCGGCGCGCAGTACTCGAAGTGGTGCATGCTCGTCGCCCGCACCGACGGCGACGCGGCCAAGCACAAGGGCCTGAGCTACTTCCTGATGGACGTCGAGCAGGAGGCCGTCCAGATCCGCCCGCTGCGCCAGATCACCGGCGAGGCGGAGTTCAACGAGCTGTTCATCGAGGAGGCCCGGATCCCGGGAGAGAACCTCGTCGGTGGTGAGGGGAACGGCTGGAAGGTCGCGCTCACCACGCTCATGAACGAGCGCGCCGGCCTCGGCTTCGCCCTCCAGGTCCGCTTGCGCCAGCAGCTCGACGACCTGATCGTGATCGCGCAGGAGCGCGGGATGCTCGACGACCCGCTGATCGCCGACGCGCTCGCCGACCTGCACGTCCGCTGCGAGTCGATCCGGCTGATGGCCTGGAAGGGCCTCAGCACGATCGAGCGCTACGGCCAGCCGGGCCCGGAGGGCTCGCTGGTGAAGTGGCTGTGGTCGGACACCAACCAGCGGCTCACGCAGCTGGCCGCCGACATCGTCGGCCCCGACGCGCTGACCGCCGGCACGCACTGGAGCTACGAGCTGCTGCGCGCCCGCGGCAACACGATCGAGGGCGGCACCACCGAGGTGCTCAAGAACATCGTCGCCGAGCGCGTGCTCGGCCTTCCCCGGCTGAAGGCGGTGGCGTAGCAATGGACTTCGGGCTCACCGACGACCAGCAGGACATCCAGCGCACGGCGCGCGAGCTGCTCGCCCAGCGCGCGAGCGCCGAGCGCGTCCGCGAGCACGCCGAGGCCGCCCGCGTCGACGACGACCTGTGGCGCGAGCTCTGCGAGCTGGGCTGGCCCGGCATCGCGGTGGCGGAGGAGCACGGCGGCCAGGGGCTCGGCGTCGTCGAGCTGGCGATCCTCAGCGAGGAGCTGGGCCACGCCATGGCGCCGGTGCCGTTCCTCGGGAGCGTCCTCGCCGCGACGCTGATCGAGCACGCCGGCTCCGAGGAGCAGAAGGAGCGCTGGCTCGAGGGCCTCGCCACCGGAGCGATCACCGGAGCCGTCGCCGACGCCTCCGACGGCCTCGCGGCGCTCGTGCCCGGGGGAGAGGGCGCCGCCGTCTTCGTGCTCGTCGAGGACGGGCTCGCGCGCGTCGTGGCCGCCGAGGACGCCGAGGTGACGCCGAACGCGTCGATCGACTCCACCCGACCCGCGGCCCGCGTGGCGCTGCCCGACGGCGCCGGCGAGGCGCTGCCCGGCGACGTCGCCGCCGCGATCGACCGCGCGCTGGTCCCGATCGCCGCCGAGCTCGTCGGCGTGTGCGGCCGCGCGCTGGAGATGACCGTCGCCTACGTCAAGGACCGCAAGCAGTTCGGCACGCCGGTCGGCGCCTACCAGGCGGTCTCGCACCGGTGCGCGCAGATGCTGCTCGACACCGAGGGCGCCCGCGCGACCGTCTCGCTCGCCGCGTGGGCGGCGGACGCCAACCCGGAGCGTCTGCCCGAGGCCGCCGCGATGGCGAAGGCCGCCGCGTCGGACGCGGGCCGCGACGTGACGGCGGCGGCGATCCAGCTCCACGGCGGCATCGGCTTCACATGGGAGGCCGACGTGCACTGGCTGTTCAAGCGCGCGCAGCTCGACGCGGCGCTGCTGGGAGGCGGGCGCGTCCACCGCGCGCGGCTGGCGAGGATCGCGGCAGCCGTACCGGCATGAGGGACGCGGCGTGGGCCCGCGACGTGATCGACGGCGAGCGCTTCATGACGCTCGCCACCGCGGATGCTGACGGGCGGCCGTGGGCGTCGCCCGTCTGGTTCGCCCACGAGGGGTATCGCGACTTCTACTGGGTCTCCCACCGCGACGTCCGGCACTCGGAGAACATCGCCGTGCGCCCGGAGATCGCGATCGTCATCTGGGACTCCGGCCAGACCCCCGGCGACGGCCGCGCCGTCTACATGGAGGCCACCGCCGGGCGCTCGGACACCGGCATCGAGGTGTTCGGCGGCGAGTCGCTCGCCCAGGGTCTGAAGGAGTTCACCGAGGCGGACGTCACCGGCGACGCCCGCCTCCGCCTCTATCGCGCCACGGTCACCGCGGCCTTCGTCCTGCGCGAGGACGTCGACAAGCGCGTCCCCGTCGATCTCGCCTAGGCGCGGGACGAGCGACGACCGACCAGGGATCCGCCCGCCCGGAGTAGCGGAGCGCGGCGCCGGCCTCGGCGAGGGGGAACTTGCGGGCGACCTGCGCCTCGATCGCACCCTCGGCGAGCAGGGCCAGCACGCGCCCAAGATCCTCGTGCAACCGCGATGCGGTCTCGGCGGGCCCACAGGTTGAAGAACGTCGCCCGGCGGCCGTTGGGGAGGACGTTCCAGGTCATCAGCCGCGCGATCAGCTTCAGCACGGGGAGGCGGGGGTTGCCGGGCATGTCGCGCGTAGAGGCGGTCCAGTAGGAAACGAGCGCGCCGCCGCGCGCGAGCATCCGCCAGGAGTCGCCGATCCCGGTCCGGCGACGTGGTTGAAGACGTCCGCGCGCCGCTCGGGCGGTTCGCGCAGCGGGCGGGAACGTCCTCGGCGCGGTAGTCGACCGGCGTCGCGCCGAGCTCGCTCACGCGGTCGAGCTGCGCGGTGCCCGCGGTGCCGATCACGTGGATGCCGGCGTGCCGCGCGAGCTGCACGAGCGTGGAGCCCGACGCCGCCGGCGGCGCCGAGCACGACGATCGTCTGGCCCGCGCGCACGCGCGCGCTGCGATGGAGCATCCGCCACGCGGTGACGCCGTTGACGACGACGGTCTCCGCGTCGGCGGCCTCGAGCCCGTCGGGCACCGGGACGAGGACGGCCCGCGTCGAGCAGCACGCGGTCGGCCCTGCCGCCGACCTTGGTCTGCGCCGCGACACGCGCGTCCCGCGCGTCGGCCCGCGCTCGACGACGCCGACCAGGTCGTAGCCCGGGACGAACGGGAACGGCGGCTGGTCGTAGTACTTGCCGCGCCGCATCTGCTGCTCGGCGAACGAGACGCCGGTGGCCTCGACGCGGACGACGCGCCTGGTCCGGCCCGGGCTCCGGCAGCTCCCGCGTGCGGGCGAACAGCTCCTCCGGCTCGACGATGCCGGGCAGGACGATCTCGGTGGCGCGCATCTGCAAACTCCTTGTCACGTTTGTTAGAAGCTCTAACTCACGTTAGTATGCATTGCAGGATGCCGTCAAGCCGCGACCGCTACCGCGCCCAGGTGCGCGACGAGATCAAGGAGGCCGCCCTGCGCCAGCTCGCCGACGGCGGGCCGCAGGCGATCTCCGTGAACGCCATCGCCAGGGAGCTCGGTGTCTCCGGGCCGGCGCTGTACCGCTACTTCGCGACCCGCGACGAGCTGCTGACCGAGCTGGTGGCCGACGCCTACGCGGACCTCGCCGAGGCGCTGCGCGCCGCCGGGCCCGACCTGGGCGCCGTGGCGCGGGCCTACCGCGCGTGGGCGCTCGCGCAGCCGCATCGCTACGGGCTGCTCTACGGGGCGCCGCGTCCCGGGCCTGCGACCCGCACCAGGAGCGGCTCGTCGCCGCCGCCCAGGAGTCGATGAACGCGCTGCTCGACGCCGGTGTCGCCGCGCCGGCGCCGCGGGCGCTCGCGCCGCAGCTGCGCGCGTGGGCCGAGCGGCGGGGCGTGGACGCCTCGCCCGCGTCAGCCTTCGGCGGCGTGATCGCGTGGTCGCGCCTGCACGGGCTGGTCAGCCTCGAGCTGACCGGCGCCTACGAGGCGATGGGCCTCGACCCCGAGGCATTGCTCGAGACCTAGGGCGACGGCTTAGACCGCCGCCGGGACCTCGGGCGGGTAGATGCGCTCCACGTAGTCGCGGATCATGCGCCCGGCCCCGAACTCCGGGCCGATCGTGCGCAGCGCGGCGCGCACCATCTCGAGCCACGCGGCCCGGTCCCCGTAGTACGTGGCCACCGCGGCTTCCGTGAGCAGCGTGTACAGCTCCTGGGCGTGGCGCCAGTCCTGCGCCTCGTGGTCGTGGTCGACCTCGCCGCCGATCGCCCAGCCGTTGGTGCCGTCGTAGGCCTCGGGCCACCAGCCGTCGAGCACGGAGAGCTGGAGGCCGCCGTTGACCGCGGACTTGATGCCCGACGTGCCGGAGGCCTCCAGCGGCGGGCGCGGGACGTTGACCCAGATGTCGCAGCCGCGCACCATGGCGGCGCCCAGCGCGAGGTCGTAGTCGTCGAGGTAGACGACGCGGCGGCCGACCTCGGGGTGGCCCTTGAGCTCGAACAGCCGCTGCACGAGCCGCTTGCCGTCGTCGTCGCGCGGGTGCGCCTTGCCGGCGAGCAGGAACTGCACGGGCCGCTCGGAGTCGCCGAGCAGCGCCAGCGCGCGGTCGACGTCGCGCAGCAGCAGGTCGAGGCGCTTGTACGTCGCCACGCGCCGGGCGAAGCCGATCGTGAGCACCTCGGGATCGAGCGACTCGACCGCCGCGCGCACGTACTCCGGCGTGTCGCCGCGGGCGAGGCGCTCGGTGACCGAGCGGGAGCGCACGAGCTCGATCAGCTCGCGGCGCTGGGCGGAGCGGGCCTCCCACAGGTCGGCGTCGGAGATGTCGGCGACGCCGTCCCAGGTGGCCGGGTCCACCGCGCGGTCCATCCAGCCGTCGCCGAGGTGGCGGTCCAGCAGCTCGCGCATCGGCTTGCCGAGCCAGGTCGGGATGTGCACGCCGTTGGTGACGTGCGCGATCGGGACCTCCTCGACGGGGCGGTCGGGCCACAGCCCGTGCCACATGCCGCGCGCGACCTCACCGTGCCGGGCGCTCACGCCGTTGGCGATCCGCGAGGAGCGCAGCGCGAACTGGGTGACGCCGAACGGCTCGCCCTCGTCGTCGGGGTTGGTGCGGCCGCGCCGCACGAGGTCGTCCACGTCGATGCCCATCTCGCCGGCGATGCCGCCGAGGCGCTCGGACACCTGCGCCGCCGGGTAGGTGTCGTTGCCCGCCGGGACCGGCGTGTGGGTGGTGAAGACGGTGCGGCGCCGGACCGCCTCGAACGGGTCCTCCTCGTCGGAGGTGCGCGCCAGCTCCAGGCAGGCGAACGCGGCGTGGCCCTCGTTGAGGTGCACGACGCCGGGCTCGACGCCGAGCGCGTGCAGCGCACGGACGCCGCCGATGCCCAGCAGCAGGTACTGGCTGAGCCGCACGTCGCCGTCGCCCACGTACAGGCGCGAGGTGATCCAGCGGTCCGCGACGTCGTTCTCGGGCCGGTCGGCGTCGAGCAGCAGGAGCGGGACGCGACCGACGTCGACGCGCCAGATCTGCGCGACCAGCTCGCGGCCGCCGAGCGGCACGCTGACCGTGACCGGCTCGCCGTCGTCGCCGGTCACCAGCGCGCCGGGGACGCGGTCGGGATCGGTGTCGACCCAGTACTCGTGCTGCCAGCCGGAGGCGTCGATGCGCTGGCGGAAGTAGCCGTGGCGGTACATCAGCCCGACGGCCACGAGCGGGAGCCCGTGGTCGGAGGCCTCCTTGAGGATGTCGCCGGCCAGCACGCCGAGGCCGCCGGAGTAGACCGGGAGCGAGCCGTGCACGGCGTACTCGGCGCAGAAGAAGGCGGCCGGCGTCTCATGGGACACCGGTCCCTCGAACTCCTCCTGCGAGAGCGCGGCGTCGATCGTCTCCACGAACGCGGCGAGCCGCGCGAGGAACTCCTCGTCGCCCGCCAGCTCGCGCAGGCGGTCCGGGTGGACCTCCTGGAGCAGGCGCACGGGGTTGTTCGCGCACGCGGCCCAGCGCCGCGGATCGACGGAGGCAAAGAGCTCCGGGCCGCCGGGCGTCCACGACCAGCGGTAGTTGTAGGCGAGGTCCGCGAGCGGGCCGAGCGGCTCGGGCAGGCACGAGCGCAGCGCGGCGGAGGCCGCGGCGAGGTCAGCGGTTCCGGCGTTCACGGGGCACTGTGTAGCAGCACCTGAGCGCAACCGGGCGATCTGGACGGACGTACGGACGCGCGGAGCTACTGCGGCGCGCCCGCGGCGATCGCGCCGGGCCTCTCCAGCGCGCGCGGCACCAACATGCAGGTGATCGAGCCGATCGCCAGCCGCTCGGCGGTGCCGGGCGTGAGGTCGCCGAGGCCGGAGTGGGGCTCGCGCTCTGGCAGCGGGAGCCCGAACAGCTTGTGGCCGAACTCGGCCGCGTGCAGACGCAGCGCGCGGCCCGCCTGCGGGCGCGAGAGCCGCCAGCCGGCGGCCACCAGCGTCGATCCGTGCCACAGCTCCCAGCGCCAGCGGCCGAACGGCAGGCGGCCCGGCGGCAGCGCGTGCAGCGCGTAGGCGAACTGGAGTCCTTCGACGGTCGGCATCGGGACCCCCACGTTAACGGTGCGGCCCGCCACACCCATGGGTTCGGCGGCCGCTCAGAGGGATACAGGTCAGCACCCTGTCTGCAGCGGATCGATCAGGGGATATTGGTCCCATGATCTCCACCGTCCCCAGCGTCTCGGCCCGCGAGCTGCACCGCAGCCAGCGCGCGCTCGTGGCGGCGAGCCTGCTCGCCTGCCCGCGCGACTCGCGCCCCGCGCCCGCCAAGCGCAGCTGAGTTGTCGCCCACCGCGACCACCGAGGCGATCGCCGTCGAGCCCCGTTACAACGGGCCGCTGACGAGCGCCAACGGCGGGTACGCGTGCGGCCTGGTGGCCCGTCACGTCGACGGCCCCGCCGAGGTGACCCTGCGCCGGCCGATCCCGCTCGCGACCCCGCTCGAGCTGGAGCGCCACGACGACGGACACGTGACCCTGCACGACGGCGAGACGCTGCTCGCCGAGGCCGACCCGGCGCTGCCCCTTGACCTCGAGCCGCCCTACCGGCCGACGGTCGCGGAGGCGCGCGAGGCGGCCGAGACCGGCTTCGGCGCGCTCCCGGACACGTTCGCGAGGTGCTTCGTCTGCGCGACGCCGCACCACCGCCACGACGGCCTGGGCGTGCACTTCGGGCCGCTCCCGACCCACCCCGGGATGACCGGCGCGGTGCTCGACACCGACGTGATCGCCCCCGAGCTGGTGTGGGCGGCGCTGGACTGCCCGAGCTACACGCCCGAGCTGTGGCACTCGCCGCGGCCGAGCCTGCTCGCGCGGCTGACCGCCGAGCTGCTCGAGCCCGTCGAGCCGGGCGAGCCCATGGTCGTCACGGGCTGGACGCTCCGCCGCGACGGGCGCAAGCACGAGAGCGCCACAGCGCTCCTCGGAGCCGACGGAAGGATGCTGGCGCGCGCCCGCGCGCTGTGGATCGAGCTGAAGTAGGGCGGTTAACCGCCCTTGCTTTGAGATCCGGACCGAGGTTAGGGTCGCTTCAACACGTCGAGAGGAGCGCTCGTGAGCGTCCGTATCCCAGCAGCGGCCTGCGTGACGGCAGGGCTCCTGCTTGTAGTGCCAGGCCTGGCTCAGGCCAAGACGAAGTCGGTCAGCCTCGGTCCGACCAAGGCCGCGTCCAAGCAGATCCAGAAGAGCGGCCCGATCGACGTCAACGACTTCTTCCCGCACGGCGTCACCATCCGCAAGGGCGACAAGATCAAGTTCACGGCCAACGGGTTCCACAACGTGGACTTCCCGGCCAAGGGCGACGATCCCGCGCCGCTGCTCGCTCCCACCGGCACCGCCACGGGAGTCAACGACGCCGCCGGCGCGCCGTTCTGGTTCAACGGCCAGCCGAACGTCGCCTTCAACCCCGTGCTGCTGACAGAACAACTTCGGCAAGAAGCTCTCCTACAACGGCAAGAAGGGCATCCAGAGCGGCCTGCCGCTGGGTCCGCCGAAGCCGCTGACCGTGACCTTCAAGAAGAAGGGCAAGTACACGTACTACTGCGACGTCCACCTCGGCATGAAGGGCGTCGTCACGGTCAAGGGCAAGAAGGCCAAGGTGCCGTCCAAGAAGGCGGACAAGAAGGCGCTCAAGAAGCAGATCGCGCGCAGCGTCAAGACCGCGAAGACCCTCGCCTCGGCCACGCAGCCGGCCAACACCGTCGACATCGGCGTCGCCGGCAAGCACGGCGAGGAGCTGTTCGCCTTCGCCCCGGCCAACCTCACGGTGCCCACGGGCACGACCGTGAAGTTCCGGATGTCGGCGGGCTCCTACGAGGTCCACACCGCCACGGCCGGCCCCGGCGATCCCAGCGACGACAAGACGCCGTCCTACCTGCGGGAGATCGCCGCGTCCTTCGAGGGCGCGCCGTTCGTCGACCCGCGCGGCGTCTACCCGAGCGAGGCCCCGGGCACACCCGCGGCCACGCTGACCCCGGCGCTGCACGGCAACGGGTTCTGGAACTCCGGCGTGCTGGACGCGTCGTCCAAGACGCCGCAGCTCGCGGGTGAGAACTCGGTCACGTTCGGTCAGGCAGGCACGTACGACTTCTACTGCCTGGTCCACCCGTTCATGAAGGGGACGGTCACCGTCCAGTAGACGCGAGGACGGCCATCGCGGCGTTGCGGCCGGGGATCCCTGACACCCCGCCGCCGCGCCGCGCGCCGGCCCCGCACAGCAGGACCCGCGGGTGGGGCGTCTCGACGCCCCACCCGCCGGCCTCGCCCTCGTGCTCCGCGTAGGGCCACGCGAGGTCGCGATGGAAGATGTTCCCGGCCGGCAGCGCGAGCTCGGCCTCCAGCTCCGGCGGCGTGCGCGCCTCCAGGCACGGCTCGCCGTCCGGCGTGCGCCACAGGCAGTCCTCGATCGGCTCGTCGAGCACCGCGTCCAGCGAGCGCAGCGTGGCCGCCACGGCGCGCTCCTTGACCGCCTCGTCACCGAACAGGCGCGCCGGCATGTGCAGCGCGAAGCAGGTCAGCGTCTGGGCGCCCGCGGCCTGCAGCTCCGGGCCGAGGATGCTCGGGTCGGTCAGCGAGTGGCAGTAGATCTCGCACGGCGGCAGGTCGGGCAGCTGACCCGCGTCCGCCTGCTCGTAGGCGGTCTGGAGCTGGCTCGCCGACTCGTTGACGTGGAAGGTGCCTGCGAACGCGTCGCGCGGGTCCACGTCCGGGTCGCGCAGGCGCGGGAGCCGCGCGAGCAGCATGTTGAGCTTGAGCTGAGCGCCCTCGGGCGGGTGCTCCGGCGGCGGATCGCCGAGCAGCTCAGCCAGCACTGCCGGGGCGACGTTGGCGAGCACATGTCCGGCCTCCGCCTCGCCGCCCGTCCAGCGCACGAGGCCCGGCTCGACGGACGTCACCTCGACGCCGCAACGCAGCTCCGCGCCGGCGGCCCGCGCCGCATCGGCGAGCGCGTCGGTGACCGCGCCCATGCCGCCGACCGGCACGTCCCAGTGACCGTCGCCGTTGCCGATCACGTGGTAGAGGAAGCAGCGGTTCTGCTGCAGCGACGGGTCGTGGGCGGTGGCGAACGTGCCGATCAGTCCGTCGGTGAGCGCGATCCCGCGCTCGATGTCGTCGTCGAAGGTCGCGTCGACCGCCTCGCCGAGCGGGCGCTCGAACAGCGCCTCCCACGCCTCGTCCTCGGAGATCTCGGCGCGGAGCGCCTCGCGGGTCGGCAGCGGCTGGGTGAGCGTGGGGAAGACGCGCCGCCCCACGCGCGAGGTCATGGCGTAGAACTCGCGCCAGCGGTCGTGCGGCGCCTCGTCCGTGCGCACGAGCAGCCCGGAGCCGTCGGGCCGCGGCGTGTAGGAGGAGATCGCGCGCCGGCGCAGCGGGATCTCGATGCCGAGCTCGGCCGCCAGCGAGGCCGGCAGCAGCGAGACGAGGTAGGAGTAGCGCGACAGGCGGGCGTCGACGCCCGGCCACGGTCGCTCGGAGACGGCGGCGCCGCCCACGTGGTCGCGGCGCTCGAGCACGAGCACCGAGCGCCCGGCCCGGGCGAGATAGGCGGCGGCGACGAGCCCGTTGTGGCCCCCACCGACGATCACGGCGTCGTATCGCGTCACGGCTGGCACCATACGGGCGATGGTGCGCGGGCTGTTCTTCGACGTGTTCGGGACCTGCGTGGACTGGCGCTCGAGCGTGATCCGCGAGGGCGAAGCGCTGCGCGAGGGTGTCGACTGGCCGGCGTTCGCCGACGCGTGGCGCGGGCGCTACCAGCCGCAGCTCGAGACGGTGCGCAGCGGCCGCCGGGAGTGGGTGGTGCTCGACGTGCTGCACCGCGAGGCGCTCGACGACCTGCTCGAAGAGTTCGGCGTCGACGACCTCACCGAGTCGCAGCGCGCCGAGTTCAACCTCGCGTGGCACCGGCTCGACCCGTGGCCGGACACCGTCGAGGGCCTCACGCGGCTCAAGCGCGACCACGTGATCGCCCCGTGCTCCAACGGCCACATCGCGCTGATCCTCGCCATGGCCAAGCGCGCCGGGCTGCCGTGGGACGTGATCCTCGGCGCCGAGGTCGCCCGCGCCTACAAGCCGCTGCCAGAGGCCTACCTGCGCAGCGCGGAGGCTGCCGGCCTCGCGCCCGGCGAGGTGATGATGGTCGCCGCGCACGCCGGCGATCTCGAGGCGGCCGCCGCCTGTGGGCTGCGGACCGCGTTCATCCCGCGCCCCGACGAGCACGGGCCGGGCGGCACGGCCGAGGACCCGCCGGCCGGCGTCGACCTGGTGGCGGGGAGCCTGGTCGAGCTTGCCGCCGCGCTCGACGGGTAATTTCAGGGTATGCCGCAAGACGCTTCCCACCTGTTCGGCGCAGACCACGTCCGCAGCTACCGCGAGACCGGCGGAGAGCTGGGCCACGACTGGAAGGAGGGCAGCTCGACGCTGCTCCTCACCACCAAGGGGCGCAAGTCGGGCGAGCCGCGCACCACGCCGTTGATCTACGGCCGCAGCGGCGACGACTACCTGGTCGTCGCCTCCAAGGGCGGTGCCGACGAGCCGCCCGCCTGGTACGTGAACCTCGAGGCCGATCCCGAGGTCGAGGTCCAGGTGATGGACGACCGCTTCACTGCCCGCGCGCGTGACGCCACGCCGGATGAGAAGCCGCCGCTGTGGGAGGAGATGGTCCGCCAGTGGCCGCACTACGAGGAGTACCAGGCCAGCACGGACCGCCAGATACCGGTGGTCGTGCTCGAACGTCAGTAGGATCCGGGCCATGGAGATCCTCTTCGCGCTGAGCCCCGCGCAGACGACCACCATCGTCTACATCCTCATCTGGGTGATCCTCTTCCCGGCGTTCGTGACCGGCCTGATCGCCTACGCGGTGTTCGTGGCCAGGGGCGAGGCCTCGGAGAACGAGGAGAACCGCCGCTTCCCCCGCTTCTGAGGTTCTAGGGCTCGATGACCGTGATGCCCTCTCCGCTCATCGCGGCGAGGGCGTCGGGGACCTGCTCGAGCCCGATGCGCCGCCGGATCAGCCGGCCCGGATCGACGGCGCCGGAGGCGACGAGGCGCAGCAGCGCGGGGTAGTGGCGCACGGCCATGCCGTGCACCCCGGCGATCTCCAGCTCGCGGGCGACGATCTCGGCCAGCGGGAGCGGCGGCTCGCGCTCGGCGCCGGCCAGCAGGCCGACCTGGACGTGACGGCCGCGCTTGCGCAGGCTGCGCACCGAGGCTGCCGCGGTCGCGGCGCTGCCCAGCGCGTCGACGGAGATGTGCGCGCCGCCGCCGCTGAGCGCGCGGATCTCCTCGGCGGCGTCGGCCGCGTCGACCGCGTGCTCGGCGCCGAGGTCGAGCGCGAGCTGCTTCGCCGCGGGCTGCACGTCGACGCCGATAACGCGTGCGCCCAGCGCCGCGCCGATCATCACCGCGGAGAGCCCGACGCCGCCGCACCCGTGCACGGCGACCCAGTCGCCCGCCCGCAGCCCGCCGCGGATCGTGAGCGCGCTGTACGCGGTCATGAAGCGGCAGCCGAGCGCGGCGGCGGACTCGAAGCTCGCGCCCTCGGGGAGCGGCACGCAGTTGAGGTCGGCGACCGGGACGCGCACCCGCTCGGCGAACGAGCCCCAGCTGGTGAACCCGGGCTGGAGGTCCTCGTCGCACACCTGCGTGTGGCCGAGGCGGCACGGCTCGCAACGCCCGCAGCCGCAGCAGAACGGCGCGGTGACGGGGTCGCCGACGCGGATCCCGCGCACCTCCGGCCCGACCGCGGCGACCACGCCCGCGAACTCGTGGCCGGGGACGTGGGGGAGGCGGATCGAGTCGTCGTGGCCGCTCCAGCCGTGCCAGTCGCTGCGGCACAGGCCGGTCGCGCGCACCTCGATCACCGCGCCGTCGGGTCCCGGGTCGGGCTCCGGGACGTCCTCGATCCGCAGCGGCTCCTTGAAGGCATGCATGACGACGGCGCGCACGCAGCTATCTTGCCCGACGTGGCCTCCTACGCGGTCAACCCCGCCGGCGTCGAGCACGCACGCAAGCTGATCGCGGCGCGCCAGTACGTGCTCGACAGCGAGTGGGGCGAGGTCCAGCCGAAGGCCGCCGACGAGAACGCCTACCTCGAGTCGCACTCGTGGGAGGAGTACGCCGGCTGGCACCTCGGACTGACCGAGGGCGCCAACGACGAGACGAAGGCGCGCTACGCGTTCGTCTACGGCGACCTCCGCCGCCTGCACCGCATGGGGCTGATCGCCTGCATGTACCGCGCCGCCGAGTGGCGCCACAAGGAGGTCGAGCTGGCGGCCCACGAGCTCCTGCAGGAGCTCGACGCGAAGACGAGCTAGAGCTGCTCGCGGCGCGAGTGGTCGCGCCCGCTGCGGTACTGCTCGATGTAGGCCTCGAAGTCCCAGCGCCCGAGGAAGTCCTCCGCGGCGCGGTGCCCGGACGCGTACAGCGCCTGCACGCGGGCGGGGGAGATGTCGAACTCGGTCGTCCCGACGCCCAGGGTGGGGATCGGGATCGTGCGGGCGAACGTCGCCTGCTCCACATACAGCCGGTCGTGCGCGGCCATCATCGTCATGGCCATCGCCTTGACGTAGTCCAGCGGCGTGCCGCGCGCCACCGAGTGCTCCTCGCTGGCCAGGCGATGGCCGATCGGGACCTTCGGCTGGTCCTCGACGAGCAGCAGCCCGAACGTCGGCCAGCGCGGGTCGCGGCCCTCGGCGTCGAACAGCCAGACGGGGAAGTTGGAGAGCATCCCGCCGTCGACGATCAGGTGGTCGTCGCCCGTAACGGCGTTGCGGTGCAGCACCGGCTCGAAGAACACCGGGATCGACATGCTCATGCGCACCGCGTAGGCGATCTCCAGCTCGTCCGGATCGATGCCCAGGTGCGCGGCGTCGTCGGGGAGCACGAGCATGCGCCGGTGGGTGACGTCGGAGGCGATCACCTTGAGCCGGTAGCGGCTCTTGAGGTCGGTCGCCTCCGGGTCCGCGAGCTGACCGAACTTCGTGATGCCCTTCGCGACCAGCAGCCCGGCCAGCCAGCCCTCGAAGTAGCGGCCCTCGTAGATGCCGAGCTCCATCAGGACGCTCAGCCCGCTCCCGATGACCGGGATCTTGTCCTCCCAGGCGCGGTCCTTGAAGCGCTCGAACGGGACCTCGAGCAGGATCGAGTCGAGCTCCTCCGCGCCGTAGCCCGCAGCGACCAGCGCCGCGGTGATCGCGCCCGCCGAGGTGCCGGCGACGCGCTTGTGCGTGAAGCCGGCCTGCTGGAGCGCGGCGAACGCTCCAGCCAGGCCGATGCCCTTCACACCGCCGCCCTCGAAGACCAGGTCGGCGTGCTGCTCCATGGCGCGAGCCTAGTGCGCCATGACAGGCTCCGCATTCGGTTCCGCGGCGGGCTCGCG
This sequence comes from uncultured Solirubrobacteraceae bacterium, assembly GCA_963723395.1. Lineage (GTDB taxonomy): Bacteria > Actinomycetota > Thermoleophilia > Solirubrobacterales > Solirubrobacteraceae > DATFQI01. Next base: position 135,531 of record CAVRQL010000027.1, read on the forward strand.
CACGTGGATCGACTCCATGACGACGGCGACCACGAGGGTGCCGAAGGCGAAGATGCCGGCGGCGATCCAGAACGCGACGGTGTAGCCGTGGACCGTCGCCTCGCTCAGCAGCTGCGGGCTCGGCGTCTTGCCCTCGACGTAGTTGGCGACCGAGCTCGCGAAGATCGAGCTCAGCAGCGCGGTGCCGATCGAGCCGCCGACCTGCTGCATCGTGTTGACCATGGCCGACGCGACGCCGCTGTCGTTCGGGGCGACGCCGTAGGTCGCGCTGGCGATGGCCGGGGCGAAGATGTTGCCCATGCCGACGCCCATGACCACCAGGCCGGGGAGGATGTGGACGGCGTAGCTCGAGGTGGGGGTGATCTGCGCGAACCACACCATCGCGATGGCGCCGAGCGAGGTGCCCAGCATCAGCAGCGGCTTCGGGCCCACCTTGGCGAGGAACTTGATGTTCACCGACGTCGCGGTGAGCACGATCGCCACCGGCATCGGCAGGAACGCCAGGCCGGTCTGGATCGGCGTGAAGCCCTTGTTCTGCTGCAGGTAGTAGGTCAGGAACAGGAACACCGCGAACATCGCGACGCCCGCGATCCCGATCACGGCGTAGGAGCCGCCGCGGGTGCGGTCCAGGATGACCCGCAGGGGGAGCAGCGGGTGCTCGACGCGCGACTCGATGAACACGAACGCGGTCAGCAGCACGACGGCGGCCGAGAGCATGATGATCGTCACCGGGTGGCCCCAGGAGTTCATCTCGGAGTTCGAGAAGCCGTAGACCAGCGCGAACAGGCCGGTGCTGGCGGTCGCGGTGCCGGCCCAGTCGATCCGCGGGCGGTTGAGCTGCGGCACGTTGACGAAGAGCCGGAAGGCGAAGATGGCGGCCGGGATCGCGAACAGCAGGTTCACGTACAGGCACCAGCGCCATGACAGCCACTCGGTGAGGATGCCGCCGAGCAGCAGGCCCACGCCGGCGCCGCCGCCGGCGATCGCGCCGAAGACGCCGAACGCCTTGCCGCGCTCCTGCGGGTCGGTGAAGGTGGTGGTGAGCAGCGCGAGCGCCGAGGGCGCGAGCACGGCGCCGAAGACGCCCTGGAGGGCGCGTGCGCCCACCAGCACGCCGAAGGAGTTCGCTGCACCGCCGATCGCCGAGGCGACGGCGAAGCCGATCAGGCCGCCGATGAACGCCCACTTGCGGCCGAAGAGGTCGCCGAGGCGGCCGCCGAGGAGCAGCAGGGAGCCGAACGCCAGCGCGTAGGCGGTGACGATCCACTGGCGCGAGTCGTTGGAGAACCCGAGGTCCTCCTGCGCGCTGGGGAGCGCGATGTTCACGATCGTCGCGTCGAGCACGACCATCAGCTGGGCGATGGCGATCACCGCGAGGATGAGCCAGCGCTTCTCGTAGTGGGGATTGTCGGTCAAGAGGGGCCTCGCTGTGGGGAGAAAGTGGAGGGGAGGTTCCGTTAAGGTATCACAAGCGGAGATAAATCCTCCACTTCGTTGCTACGCTGACATCTCTCAATGGCGACCGCGATCCCCGACAAGCCCCTCCGCAGCGACGCCGAGCGCAACCGCCAGCGCATCCTGGCCGCCGCCGCCGAGGTGTTCGCCGAGCGCGGGCTCGACGTGTCGCTCGACGACATCGCCGCCGCCGCGGGCGTCGGCGTGGGCACCGTCTACCGCCGCTTCCCGGACAAGGACGCGCTGATCGACGCGCTGTTCGAGGTCAAGATCGTCGCGATCGAGAAGATCGCCCGCGACGGGCTCGCGGCCGACGACCCGTGGGAGGCGCTGTCCGGGTTCATGCGCGGCGTCTGCCGGATGCAGGCCGAGGACCGCGGCCTCAAGGAGGTGCTGCTCGATGCGCGACCGCGGCGGCGAGCGCATGCAGCAGGTGCGCGACACGATCGCCCCCGTCGCCGCCCAGCTGCTGGCCCGCGCGCAGGAGGCGGGCGTCGTGCGCCGCGACCTGGGCGTGTTCGACGTGCCGCTGATGCACTTCGCGGTCGGCTTCGTCGCCGACACCACGCGCGAGGAGGACCCGCGTTACTGGGAGCGCACGCTCACCGTGTTCCTCGACGGGATCCGCGCCTCGCGCGACGACGTCACGCCGATGCCGGCGCCGCCGCTGACGCGCGAGCAGTTCCTCGCCGCGATGAGCCGCCGCGCCTGGGCGCGGCACCGCGCGCCGCGCGACTGAGGCAGGCCGTAGGGCCCCTGGCCGGGCATCCCCCGAGCACCGCCGCGGCGGACATGGTGGGATCGGCTGGATGCGCGCCCTCTTCACCACCCGCGGCAGCTCGGGCCACGTCGGCCCGCTCGCGCCGTTCGCGCGGGCGCTGATCGCCGCCGGCCACGACGTGCTCGTCACCTCCCAGCGCGCGATGGCCGGGAACGTCGAGCGCCTCGGCCTGCCCGTCGCGCCGGTCGACGGCCCGGCCCCGGAGCAGTGGATGCCGCTGCTCGGCGCCTTCTCGCAGCTGAGCGTGCGCGAGGCGCACGAGGTGATGGTCGCCGAGTACTTCGGGCGCATCGACGTCGAGGCGACGCTGCCGGGCGTCCGGCGGGTCGCCGCGGACTTCCGCCCCGACCTGATCGTGCGCGAGAGCTGGGACCTCGCGGGCGGCATCGTCGCCGAGGAGCAGGGCATCCCGCTCGCGCGCGTCGCGCTCGGGCTGTCCTCGCTGGAGGAGCAGACCGTCCGGCTGATGGGCGCCTCGCGGGCGACGCCGTACCTCACGACGGTCCCGGAGGCGCTCGAGGACCCGACCGTGGCGGCGCAGCCGGCGACCTTCCGGTTCGCCAACGGCGCCCCGGTGCTGCCGGAGTGGTGGCCCGGCGACCGCCCCCTCGTCTACGCGACGTTCGGGACCGTCACCGCCGCCGCGCACCTGCACTACTTCCCGGACTTCCACCGTGCGGCGATCGCGGAGCTGGCGGACGTCGACGCCCGCGTGCTGCTGACGATCGGCGAGGACCGCGACCTCTCCGAGCTCGGCCCGCTGCCGGCCAACGTGCGCGTCGAGCGCTGGGCGCCGCAGGACGCGGTGATCCCGCACGCGGCGGCCGTGGTCTCGCACGGCGGCTACGGCACCACGCTCGGCTGCCCTGGCGCACGGCGTCCCTGCAGTCGTGACGCCGCTGTTCAGCGGCGACCAGATCGTCAACGGCGAGGCGGTGGCGCGCTCCGGGGCGGGCCTCGCGCTCCCGACCGCCGACCGCGCGGTCCGCGACGAGGTCGACGTGACCGGCCTTGCCGACGCGGTGCGCGCCGTGCTCGGCGACCCCGCATACCGCGAGTCCGCCGCCCGGATCGCCGCCGCGATGCGCGAGCTGCCGCCCATCGACTCGGTCACGGGCCTGCTCGTGGCGGCGTAGTGGACGTCGGCGCGCTCGCGGCGCGACTCGCCGAGCTGGCGGCGGCGGACCGGTTCTCCGGGGTGGTGCGCGTCGAGCGCGGCGGCAGCGTGCTGCACGAGTCCGCGCACGGGCTCGCGAGCCGTGCGTGGGGGATCCCGTGCTCTCCCGAGCATCGCTTCGACACCGCGTCGATCACCAAGCTGTTCACCGCCGTCGGGGTGCTGCAGCAGGTCGAGGCGGGCGCCTTCTCGTTGCGCACCGGCGTCGCCGAGTTCCTAGGGCTCGCCGAGATCTCGCCCGCCGTGACGCCGTACCACCTGCTCACGCACACCTCCGGGATCGCCGACGATGCCGACGAGGAGGCGGGGGAGCGCTACGAGGACCTGTTCCGCGAGCGCCCGAACTACGCGGTGACCGAGACCGCCGACCTGCTCCCGCAGTTCCTCGGCAAGCCGCCCAACTTCGCGCCCGGGGAGGGCGCCCGCTACTGCAACGCGGGCTACGTGCTGCTCGGGCTGATGATCGAGCGCGGCTCCGGGCTGCCGTTCCGCGAGTACGTCGGGCAGCGCGTGTTCGCCCCGGCGGGCATGCACCGCTCCGGCTTCTTCCGGATGGACGTGGCGGAGCCGGGAGTCGCCGAGGGCGCCGACCCGATCGGCGGCGTCTGGCGTCGCAACGTGTACTCCTATCCGCCGATCGGCTCGCCCGACGGCGGCGCTCACGTGACCGCCGCCGACCTGGCCGGCTTCCACGCCGCGCTGCGCGCGGGGCGCCTCCTCGGGCCGGAGTCCACGCGGGCGATGCTCGCCCCGCACGAGCGCTACCGCGACGACCTGATGACCGGCTTCGGCTTCGAGTTCGCGGTCGGCGAGGGCGGCGCCGTCCGGCACTACGGCAAGGAGGGCGTCAACGCCGGCGCCAGCGGCGAGCTCCGCCACTATCCCGCCGAGGACGTCACCGTCGTCGTCCTGAGCAACATGGAGGACGGCGCCGGCCGAGCCATCAAGGCGCTCTAGCCTGACGCCATGCCGAGCCGACGCGACGCACTCGTGGCGGGGCTCGTGGCCGCGGGCGCGAGCGGGATCCCTTCGACCGTCTGGACGCTCGCCCGCGGCGGCGACGTGCTGGTCGGCGGGCGGGCGGCGGGGGCGCTCCTGCTCCCGGGGGAGGAGCGCACCGCGCCGCTGCTGGCCGCAGCGGTGCCGGTCCACCTCGCGATCTCGCTCGGCTGGGCCGCCGTGCTCGCGCGCGTGCTGCCGCGCCGCCGCGAACCGCTGTACGGAGCGGCGGCCGGCCTCGCGATCGCCGCGCTGGACCTCGGCGTGATCGGTCGCCGCATCGCCGTCATCCGCGAGCTCGAGCAGCCGCCGCAGTGGCTCGACCACGTCGCCTACGGCGTCGCGGTCGGCGTCGTGCTGCACTTGCGACGCCGCGCCTGAACCGCTCGCGTGCGGCCCGCGTATTACGAGCCGCTCATACACCCCGGGGGAGGTTGCAGGCGATGGCCCGTATCACCCTGTCGGTCGCGGCTGTGCTCGTCGTGTCGGCCACACCTACTCCGCCGACTTCACCACCACGGCGAACGCGTTCGACCGGACCTTCGGCGGCGACACGACGATCTTCTGGGGCGACGCGTTCGTGGCGAGGGTCGACGTCGACGCCACCGCGCCGACGCAACCGCCGCCGACTCCGCCGCCCCCCCCGCCGCCCCGGCGCTCGTCAACCCTGCCGACGCGGCCACATCCGGACAGCCGGTGACGTTCGACTGGAGCGACGTCGCCGGCGCGGCGTCGTACACGATCCAGGTCGACGAGATCTCCCAGTTCGGTGCGCCGCTGGTCATGAGCGCGAGCACGGCCGCGTCGCTGCTCACGACGGGAGCGCTCCCCGACGGGAACTGGTTCTGGCGCGTGCGCGCGGTGGCCGCGGACGGCACGGCGGGCGCGTGGTCGGCCGTCCGCGCGATCCAGGTGCAGTCGACGGCGCCGCCACCGCCGCCGCCGACGCCCGGCACGCCGTCGCTTTCGAGCCCGGCCGACGAGCGCAGGTGGCGCAGCCGTTCACCTTCGACTGGGGCGACGTCGGCGGCGCGGCGAGCTACACGATCCAGATCGACGACTCCTCGTCGTTATCGGCGCCGCTGGTCGCGACCGACACGCTGACCGCCTCCCGGTTCGCCACGAGCTCGCTGCCCACCCGGCGGCTGTGGTGGCGCGTGCGCGCAAACGGCGCCTCGGGCGCCGCGGGCGCGTGGTCGGGGGCGAGACGTCTCGAGGTGAAGAACTAGCCTGAGCGGAGCATGGTCGACGGCTCCTTCCGCATCGACCCGGCCGCGGCCGCCGACGCGCACGCGGTCACGGCGATCGTCGTGACGATGGAGTCACTGCTGTACGGCCGCCCCAGCGACTTCTCGGAGCCGGACCTGCTGGAGGAGTGGGCGGAGCTCGACGTCGGCCGCGACGCGCGCGTGGTGCGCGAGGGTGACCGCGTCGTCGGCTACGGCGTCGTGCGCGAGCGGGGCGAGCTCGCGCGCGTCGAGGGCTACGTCGACCCCGGCGCGCTCGGGCGCGGGATCGGCACGCTGATCGCGGAGACGCTCGAGCGCGAGGCCGCAGCCGGCGGCGCGCGGAGGGTCCAGAATGCGGTCCTCGAGCCGGACGCCGCCGCCCACGCGCTGCTCGAGTCACTCGGCTACGCCGCCGTGCGGGTGTTCCGCGAGATGCGCATCGAGCTCGACGCGCCGCCGCCGGCCCCCGAGTGGCCCGACGGTCTGCGCGTCGTGCCGTTCGATCCCCAGCGCGACGCGCGCGACTTCCACGCCGCCCAACAGGAGGCGTTCGCGGACCACTGGGAGTTCACACCACGCGGCTTCGACTCCTGGTCGAACGCCCACATGGTCGGAGAGCGCTTCGACCCCGCATTGTGGGGCGTCGTGCGTGCGGGGGACGAGATCGCCGCTGGGACGATCAGCACGGGCGCCACCTACGGCGGCGGCTTCGTGCACGCAGTGTTCACGCGCCGCCCGTGGCGCAGGCGGGGCGTCGGCGCGGCGCTCTTGGCCGACGCGTTCGGGCGGTTGTGGGAGGCCGGCGAGCGCAGCATCGGGCTCGGGGTCGACGCGGCGAGCGACACCGGGGCGTTCCGTCTCTACGAGCGCGCCGGGATGACCCCCGCGCTGGGCTGGGTGGCCTACGAGAAGGTGCTCGCCCAGTCCTGAGCCCTACGATGGCGACATCACCCAGCAGCGGGGGAAAGGTGATCAGTTGCGCTCTCGTACGCTCGTCGTCGCCGCCGTCACGGCGGCGCTGTCAGTCGCCGCCGCCGGAACGGCCGCGGCCGATCCGGCGGCCTCCGGGAAGCCGGCCCATGAGCCGGACGTGTCCGGCCTGAGGGCGTCGCCGCCACGTGCGGCCGCCCCATCGGTCGCGCCGGAGGCCGACTGCCCGTCCGATCTGGCGTGCCGCTTCGCGCCCGCCGGGTACGCGCAGAACAGCCCGGAGGACCCGACCGACTACGGCAACTACGACCTCGCCGACCGGCCCGCCGACGGGCTGGACCTCCGGTACATCGTCATCCACGACACCGAGCTCGGCTACGACGACACGATCTCGCTGTTCGAGGACCCGACCGCGTACGTGAGCGCCCACTACGTCGTGCGCTCCTCCGACGGTGAGGTGACGCAGATGGTCCCGAACGACGACGTCACGTGGCACGCCGGCAACTGGTCGGTCAACACGCACGCCATCGGGATCGAGATAGAGGGCCGCGCGATCGAGGGCAACGACTGGTACACCGGCGCGGTCTACGACTCCGTCTCGAAGCTCGTCCGGCACCTCTCCGCGAAGTACGACATCCCGCTGGACCGCCACCACGTGTTCGGGCACGACGAGGTGCCGGGCACGGTCGCCGCCAACCAGGCCGCCATGCACTGGGATCCCGGTCCGTTCTTCGACTGGCAGCGGCTGATGACGGCGGCCGGGGCGCCCGCGGCACCCGCCGTCGGCGACGGCCGGAGCGTGACGATCGCGCCGTCGTTCGCCGACAACCAGCCTCCGCTCGCGGACTGCGAGCAGAACCCGTGCGCCGCCGTGCCGCCGCAGCCCTCGAACTTCCTCTACCTGCGCACCGCGCCGAGCGAGGACGCGCCGCTGATCGCCGACCCGCTGCTCACCCCGTCCGGGCCGGGGACGACCGCGGCCAACGACTGGGGCGACAAGGCGGTGACCGGCCAGACGTTCGCGGTCGCCGGCCGCCAGGGCGACTGGACCGCGATCTACTACGGCGGCCAGAAGGCGTGGGTACACGCGTCCGAGGGTGCCGGGCTGGCCCCGGGCCGCGGGACGCTCGTCACGCCGAGGCCGGGCGCCGACTCGATCCCCGTCTATGGCCGCAGCTACCCCGGGAACATGGCCGCGGACACGCTCGGCTACACGATCCCGGCCGGGCAGGCGTACGTCTCGAGCGGGGTCGTCGGCGGCGACTACTACCACGCCACGACGTACAACCAGCCGGGGTCCTACCTCGTCTTCGCCGACGACACCGCCTACTACGCGATCTCGTTCAACCATCGCCGGGCGTTCCTGAAGGCGAGCGACGTCGTCGAGGTCACGGACGCGCCGCCCGCCGCGCCGGTCACGTCGCCGGCGACACCCGCCGCGCCGGGGAAGCCCGCCGCGCCACGCCCGCGGGGCTGCACGATCCGCGGCACGCGCGGTGACGACGTGCTCACCGGCACGTCGAAGCGCGACGTCATCTGCGGCCTGTCCGGCGACGACGTGCTCCGCGGCCTGTCCGGCGACGACGTGCTGCGGGGCGGCGGCGGGAAGGACCGCCTCTCGGGCGGGGCCGGCGACGACCGGCTCGACGGCGGGGCAGGGGCGGACCGCCTGCGCGGCGGCGCCGGGCGCGACCGCTTCTCCGGCGGCGGCGACGCGGACACGCTCTACGCGCACGACAGCGTCAAGGAGCTGGTCCGCGGCGGCGCCGGGCGCGACCGCGCGGCGGTCGACTGCAAGCTCGACTCCCGGCAGCAGCTCCAGGCGTACCGCTGCGGCACGCGCGTGCCGCGCGTACGATCACCCCGTGACCGCTGACGGGATCGAGAACACGCTGCGGATCGGGCCGGCGGCTGCGGCGCTCGGCGTGAGCGTCGACACGCTACGCCGCTGGGAGCGCGCCGGCCGCGTCACGTTCGAGCGGCGCGGCAACCAGCGCTACATCCAGGCCGACGAGGTCGCCCGGCTGATGCGCGAGCGGTCCTCGCCGCACCGCTCCAGCGCGCGCAACCGCCTCGGCGGGATCGTGCTCGCGATCAAGCGCGACACCGTCATGGCCCAGGTCGAGATGGCCTGTGGCCCCTACCGCGTCGTCTCGCTCATGTCGCGCGAGGCTGCCGACGAGCTGGGCCTCGAGCCCGGAGTCCGCGCGGAGGCCGTGATCAAGGCCACCGGGGTCGTCATCGAGACCCGCTGAGCCCGCGTACCCTGCGTGCGCATGAAGCTCAGCGCACGCAACCAGCTCCCCGCCACCGTCACCAGCATCAACAAGGGTGCCGCCATCGCCAACGTCGAACTCGACGTCAACGGCCTCCGGATCGTCGCCTCGATCACCGTCGAGGCCGTCGAGGAGCTCGGGCTGGCCGAGGGCGCGTCCGTCACCGCGATCGTGAAGGCCTCGGACGTGATCCTCGCCACCGACGGGTGAGCGGGACCGATGGCGACCGCGCTGTTCGTCTGCCTGCACAACGCCGGCCGTTCCCAGATGAGCGCCGCGCTGTTCGAGCGCGCCGCTGAGGGGCGCCATCGCGCGCTGTCGGCCGGGAGCGAGGCGGACCCCGAGGGGCGCGTGCACCCGCAGGTCGTCGAGGTGATGCGCGAGCTCGGCATCGACCTCGCCGACCGCCGGCCCCGTCGTCTCACGCGCGAGCTCGCCGAGCAGGCCGACGTCGTCGTGACGATGGGCTGCGGCGACGCCTGCCCGTTCATCCCCGGCAAGCGCTACGTCGACTGGGAGCTCGAGGACCCCAAGGACCGCCCCGTCGGCGACGTGCGCGCGACGCGCGACGACATCGCCCGCCGCGTCGACGCGCTCATCGCCGAGCTCGAAGCGGGCTAGTCAGCAGCAGTCGCACGTCTCGCCGCGCCACGCCTCGCGCCCTTCCTTGATCGCCACGAAGGCGATGAAGAGCCCGATCAGCGGGTCGAGCCACCAGGCGCCGACGATCGCGTTGGCGGCCAGGCCGACCAGCACCGCGGCGGCCTGGATGCCGCAGAGCACGTTCTGCGTGCCCTCGCCGGCGGTCGCCGTCGAGCCGAGCCGGTCGGCGAGGCGGTGCTTGGCCCTGCCGAGCAGCGGCATCAGCACGACGCTGGTGCCGGTGAGCGCCATGCCGATCACGGTGATGTCGGCGTGGCCGCCTTCGACGAGCGTCTTGACGCTCTCGATCAGCACGTACGGCGCGAGGATGAAGAACTGGATCGCGACGAGCCGCTGCGCGCGGTGCTCGGCGGTGTCCGAGAGGCGGCGCGAGCCCGTGAAGCGCCACACGATGACGGCGGAGGCGATGCCCTCGATGAACGAGGCGAGGCCCCAGCCGACGAGCGCGATCGAGCCCGCCGTGACTCCCTGCCAGACGCCGACCCCGCCCTCGACGGCCATGTAGAACAGGCTCACCCAGGAGAGCGCGACCGCCATCCGCGCGGCGCGCTCCCAATCGGCGTCGCGGACCGGCGCGGTCGTCGTGGCGAGCGGCAGTTCGAAGCCCGCGCTCACGCGGCGACCCCCGCTCCCGGGAGGACGGCGGCGAGCAGGGCCGCACCCGGCTCGGTGAGCGCGTACATGACCATCTTCCCGTCGCGGCGGGAGCGCACGAGCCCGGCCGCGCGGAGCTGGCGGACGTGGTGGGAGACGAGCTTGTCGGAGCGCTCGCAGACCCAGGCGAGGTCGCACACGCACAGCTCGCCGCCGTCGCGGAGCGCCACCGCGACCATCAGGCGCGTCGGATCCGCGAGGGACTTCGCGGCCGCCGCCGCGGAGCCAAGCGTCGCCTCCGAGGGCCGCGAGCGGCGCACGGCCTCGGCGCGGGGGAGGTCCAGGCAGAGGAGATCGCAGGTGTCCGGCTCGCTCATGCCAACACTCTAACGAGCGTTGGAACGTCGCGTGTTTCCCTGCGACCCGGGTGGGTAGCCCGAGAGCAGGACGCGCCGAGCACCCCGCGCGTCCTCTTTCTTGCCAGACACCAGCCGACGAGGGCGCCGTCACCGGCGCTCTCGCGCTAGGAGAACCGAACCTGATGAACGCATCCCAGAAGAAGGTCGTGCAGTACCTCGAGGAGGCGCACGCCAGCGAGCACGCCCTCGTGCGCGTCCTGCAGTCGCAGATCGCCATGACGCCCCGCGGGTCCTACCGCACGGGCCTGGAGAAGCACCTCCGCGAGACGCGCGACCACGCCGACGCGCGTCGGTCGCCGGCTCGACGAGCTCGATCACGGCTCCAACCCGCTGCTGGCGGCCGTCGGCCTGGCCGAGACCGTCATCGGGCAGGCGCTCGCGCTCGGCAAGACCCCGATCGACCTCATCCGAGGCTCCGGCGGCGAGGAGAAGGTGCTCAAGAACGCCAAGGACGCCTGCGCGACCGAGGCGCTCGAGATCGCCACCTACACCGCGATCGAGCGCCTGGCGCGCTCCGTCGGCGACGACAAGACCGCCCAGCTGGCCGTCTCGATCCGCGCGGACGAGGAGGCGATGCTCAAGCGCATCCTCCAGGAGATCCCCAAGCTGACCGGCGCCGTCGTCGGTGCCGACGTCGACGGCGATCCGTCGTTCGACGTCACCACCACGGGCGCCGCCGATGCCGCCCGCGACGCCGGCAAGGGCGCCGCCCGCGCCACGCGCAAGACGACGGCCGCCACCAAGCGCCGCGCTCGCCAGGCGCGCAAGGTCCCGGGCGTCGCCCGCGCCGAGGGGCAGGTCAAGGGCGCCGTGGCGTCAGAGGGAGACCTCGCGATCGCCCGCTACGACTCGCTGAACGCCGAGGAGATCATCGGGCGGCTGGCCGCGCTCTCCCAGATCGATCTCGCCAAGGTCGACTCCTACGAGCGCAAGAACCAGAACCGGACCACCGTGCTCGAGCGCGTGGCGTCGCTGCGTGCCGAGGAGCCGTGGGCCGGCTATGACGAGCTGAACGTCACGGAGGTCCAGGCCGTGCTCGCCGAGAGCGACGACGAGCGCGCCAAGCAGGTCCGCGCCTACGAGCGCGCCCACAAGAGCCGCGACGGGGTCCTCAAGGCCACGGAGCGCGAGCTCTCCAACGCCTGACGACGACCCGTAAGCTGGAGATCCCGCCTCGGGATCTCCAGCCGAGGCGGGGGAGGCTTCCATTGATGCAGGAGCACCTAGCGCCACAGCTGGACCTCGCGAAGCTCCTCTCGGCCGTCGAGGACGCTCCACCGTTCTCCGCCGCCGACATCCTCGGCGAGCGTCTGGCGAGCGAGCTCGACGCCCGCGAGGTCTCGTTCCTGATCGCGGACTTCAGCGGGCACGCGCTCATCCGGCTCGCCCACGCCGGCCACACCGCGGGCATGCGCACGCAGGGTGACGAGACCGCCGAGCGGATTCCGCTGCTCGAAGGGCCGCCAGGGCGGGCGCTGGAGTCCCAGTCGGTCGTCCTCGAGGACGACGGGGACGGGACGCGCGTCTTCGCGCCGGTGACCAACCGCGGCGAGGCCATCGGCGTGCTCGAGCTCCTGCTCGGCAATGCTCCGGACGAGCAGATGGTGGCCGAGGTCGCGTTCGCCGCGCACGCCCTGGCCTACGTCATCATCGCCAACCGCCGGTACACCGACCTCTTCGAATGGGGGCAGCGGTCGGTTCCGCTCACGCTCGCGGGCGAGATCCAGCACCGGCTGCTGCCGGGCGCGTACACGTGCGAGGCCGGTCAGTTCACGTTCGCGGGCTGGCTGGAGCCCGCGGGCAACGTCGGCGGCGACACCTTCGACTTCTCGCTGGACAGGGGCATGCTGCACTTCTCGATCACCGACGCGATGGGCCACGAGGTCGCCGCCGCGCTGCTCGCCACCCTCCTGATGGGCGGCCTGCGCAACGCGCGGCGAGCGGGCGTCGGCCTCGCCGAGCAGACGAGGATGGCCAGCGAAGGGCTCGCCGCCCACGCGCCGCACGGCGGGTTCGTGACCGGTCAGGTCGGGCGCATCGACCTGCGCACGGAGACCGCGACCATCGTCAACGCCGGGCATCCGCTGCCGCTGCGGCTGCGCAACGGCCGGATCGACCGCGTGGAGCTCGTGGCCGACCCGCCGTTCGGCACGGTGCGGGGACACGAGTACCGCGTGCAGCAGCTGCCGCTGGAGCCCGGCGACCGTCTCCTGTTCTTCACCGACGGCATGCTCGAGCGCAACACCAAGAGCGTCGACATCGAGGCCATGGTCACGGGCGGCGTGCACATGCATCCGCGGGAGGCCGTGCAGAACCTCACCCAGGCCATCTTCGACGCGAGTGGCGGCGACCTCGACGACGACGCGACCGCGATGTGCCTCGACTGGCACGGCGGGCCCGCGCGCCACCGCACGTCCTACTCCGGCTCCGACCAGCTGCCCTGAAGGGCGGCGCCCCCGCGAGGACCTCTATTGGCGCGCCATGGCGATCTTCAGGCGCTCGTCGGGGGATGATGAGGTGGTCGAGGTCCTCGGCGGCGTCGGCGATGTCGATCTGCACCCATTCGACGGTGCCGGTGAAGCGGCTCCCCTCCGGCGTGTACTGGTCGCTGACGGGTGATGCGGTGTCGGAGCCGAGGTCGCACGTCTCGTCGCCCGAGAAGGCCAGCGGGACGGTCGCGTCGATGCGGCCTTCGCCGGTCTTGGTGCCGTCGAGGTAGAGAGCGACGGCGCCGCCCTTGCCGAGCCCGCCGCCGTCGTAGGTGAACTCCATGCGCACCTGGTGCGTGCCGGGCGGTGCCTTCGTGTCGCTGCCGATGTCGAAGTGCTGGACGCCGAGCAGGTTGTAGGCGTAGGTCGGCCGGCCGTCCCTGAGGTAGACGCTCCAGCCGCCGAACATCCCGCCCTGGGCGACGATCACGCCTTCTGCGCCGCCGTCCGGGATCGTGACCTCGGCGGTCACCGCATGCGACTTGTTCTTGACGTTGATGACGACGTTCTCGGTGAGCCGTCCCATGCCGCCGAAGAGCAGTTGCGAGTCGCCCTTGACCAGCGTCGGGCGCCCGGCGAGGTCGGAGTTGAAGCGCTCGATCCGGCGGTCGTCGAGCGGCAGGACGTTGTACTTGCGCGCCTCGCTCATGAACAGCGCCTTGAGCTCGTCGAGCCTGTCGGGCATCTGCGCCGCGAGGTCGTGCGCCTGGCTCCAGTCGGTGTTGGTGTCGTAGAGCTCCCAGGTGTCGTCGGCGAACGGCGGGAGTGGCAGGCCCTGGATCCACGGCGTCGAGTGCCGCGTGACGGCGGTCCAGCCCTCGTGGTAGATCCCGCGGTTGCAGAACATCTCGAAGTACTGCGTCACATGGCGCTCGCCCGCGTTCGGCGTCGTCGAACGAGTACCGCATGCTCACGCCCTCGTACGGCTTCTGCTCGACGCCGTGGACGTCGTGGGCTCCGGGAGCCCCGCGGCATCCAGGACGGTGGGCGCGACGTCGATCACGTGGTGGAACTGGTGGCGGACCTCGCCCTTGGCCTGGATCCCCGCCGGCCAGTGGACGATCGTGCCGTTGCGGGTGCCGCCCCAGTGCGAGGCGACCTGCTTGGTCCACTGGTAGGGCGTGTCCATCGCGTGCGCCCAGCCGACCGCGTAGTGGTTGTAGGCCTCCGGGGTCCCGAACTTGTCGATGCGCTCGGCCATGAACTCGGTCGTCTCCAGCGCCCCGGCGCCGTTGAGCGGGATCAGCTCGTTGAAGCAGCCGTGCACGCCACCCTCGGCGCTCGCCCCGTTGTCGCCGACGACGTAGTAGACGAGCGTCTCGCCGAGCACGCCCAGGTCCTCGAGCGCAGCGATCAGCCGCCCGACGTGATGGTCGGTGTGCTCCATGAAGCCCGCGTAGACCTCCATCTGGCGCGCGAGCACGGGCTTGAGGTCATTCGGGATGTCCTCCCACGCCGGGATCTCCTCCGGCCGGGCCGTCAGCTCGGCCTCGGGCGGGATCACCCCGAGATCCTTCTGGCGGGCGAACGTCTCCTCCCGCAGCCGGTCCCAGCCCTGATCGAAGGCGCCCTTGTACTTCGCCGACCATTCCGGCGCCACGTGGTGCGGGGCATGCGTCGCGCCGGGCGCGAAGTAGGCGAAGAACGGCTTGTCGGCCATCAGCGCCTTCTGTTGGCGGATCCACTTGATCGCCCGGTCGGTCAGGTCCTCGGTGAGGTGGTAGCCCTGCTCCGGCGTGCGGTCGGGCTCGACCGGCGTCGTCCCCTCGTACAGGGCGGGGTAGTACTGGTTGGTCTCACCGGCGATGAAGCCGTAGAAGTACTCGAACCCGCCACCCCCGGACGGCCACGAGTCGAACGGGCCGAGCGGGCTCGTCTCCCACACCGGGACCTCGTGGCACTTGCCGAACTGCGCCGTCGCGTACCCGTTGAGCTTGAGCGTCTCGGCCAGCGGCGCGCACGTGTTCGGGCGCACCGAGCTGTAGCCGGGGGCCGAGGTCGCGATCTCCGTGATCCCGCCCATCCCGACCGTGTGGTGGTTGCGACCCGACAGCAGCGCCGCCCGCGTCGGCGAGCACAGCGCCGTCGTGTGGAAGCGCGTGAACTTCAGCCCCTCGGCGGCCAGCCGCTCCGCGGTCGGCGTCCGGCACGGGCCGCCGAACGCGCTCGAAGCGCCGAACCCGGCATCGTCGATCAGCACGACCAGGACGTTCGGAGCACCCTCCGGCGGACGCAGCGGCTCGATCGGCGGGAAGCTCGCGGCCGGGTCGCTGGCGTCCTCGTACACCGGTCCCTCATACGCGCGATCGGCGATCGGAAGCCGCTCACGGTCGACACTCGAGATCTCGGACACTCAGGCTCCTCAGCGCGTGGTTGCGCCACCGGCGATGGCGCTCGCGGGACGCATCGCGACGCGCCGGGTGAGCGGCCTCGCCCGGCACGGGTGATCGAACCGGCGGCTGCGGCTGTCCCCGAAAACGACGAAAGCCCCGCCGGAGCGGGGCTTTCGCAAGGAGCGGCTGAAGGGACTCGAACCCTCGACCTTCTGCATGGCAAGCAGACGCTCTAGCCAACTGAGCTACAGCCGCGCGGAGCGCGGATTATAGGGAGCGGCGTGAGATGCGGTGGCCCTTGCGGTCGTAGATGGCGATCTTGGCGACCTTCGCCGCGGTGACGGCGAGGGCGTCGGCGGCGTAGAAGCGCACCCGCGTCTTGAGCAGCCGCCGCCAGCCCTCGGGCGGGCGATGCGTCTTGATCTTGAGCACCTTGCCGTCCTCGAAGGTGTACTTCACGCGGCGGGCCTTCGCGTAGACGAGGCCGCCGACGAGGCTCGTGCTGACGGCGCCGCCGGACTGCGATCTGGACGCCGACGTTCCCGATGCCCTTGGCGGCGCGGAGGGAGCCCGCGATGCAGCCGCCGCCCCCGCCGGGCCGGGAGCCGTCCGCGGAGGTCGGCGTGAGGTCGAGGCAGACGCCCTTCACGCCGGAGATCTTGGTCCGCTTGATCGAGAAGTCCCAGGTGCCCCCGCCGGTCAGCGGGCCGCTGGTGAGCGGGGTGTTGCCGGCGGGCGGCGCGGCGACGGCCGGGACGGCGCAGAGCGCCGCGATGGTCGCGGAGATGAGAGCGATACGGCGCAATGGCATGGCGGGCAGGCTAGCCCGGCGCGCCGATCGGGCACACCGGTTCCCATGAAGGCGATCGAAGAGCAGACCGTGCTGGTCACCGGCGCCACCGCCGGGATCGGCGAGGAGATCGCGCGGCAGCTCGTCGGTCGCGGCGCCCGCGTGCTCGTGCACGGCCGCAGCGAGGAGCGCGCCGGCGCGGCGGTCGAGCGGATCGGCGGCGGGGAGCCCGTGGTGGCCGACCTCGCGCTCGTTCGCCGAGGTGCGCGCGCTGATCGACGGGATCGGCGAGCTGGACGCGCTCGTCAACAACGCCGGCATCGGCTACGGGACGGCGCCGCCGCGCGGCGAGCGCACCGCCGACGGCCACGAGCCCACGTGGCAGGTCAACTTCCTGAGCGCGTTCCTGCTGTCCGCCGGGCTGCGCGAGCGGCTGCGCGGCGGGCGGATCGTGCACCTCAGCTCGGGCGTGCACTCGAGCGGGAGCGTGGACCTCGAGCAGCCCGACGACCCGCGCTACGCGACGCCCTACGCGCAGTCGAAGATCGCGCTCGTGCTGCTGGCCCGCGAGCAGGGCGAGCGCTGGCCGGAGCTGACCGCCAACGCGTGCAGCCCCGGCTGGATCGCGACGAAGATGGGCGGGTCGGGCGGCGGATCGATCGATCAGGGCGCCGACACGCCGCTGTGGCTGCTCACCGACCCCGCGCTGGACGGGGTGACCGGCCGCTACTTCTACGAGCGCCGCGAGGAGGAGCCGAACCCGCAGACCGAGGACGCGGACGCGCGCAGCCGGCTGTGGGAGCTGGCGGAGGCCGCCGTCAGGGCTTGATGACGCGGCCGCGGTAGTGGATGGCCCAGGCGTAGTACGCGTAGTAGGCGTGCCAGTCGGCCCGGATCCGCCGCGCGTAGCGGGACACCGCGCGCACGTAGTCCGACGACGGGTTGTAGCGGTACAGCGCCCGCTCCTCGTTCCCCGGCGCGCCGTTGGCGTGCAGGTAGTTCGCGGCGCCGAGGATCGCGTCGCGCGGGTCGGCGATGTCGCCGCCGAGCCCGTATGACGCCCAGGTGGCCGGCATGAACTGCATCGGCCCGCGCGCGCCCGACACGGAGCGGTTGCGCAGCCGCCCGAACGCCGACTCGACGAAGTTGACGGCCGCCAGCAGCGGCGGGCCGACGCGGAAGCGCCGCCACGCGCGGCGGTAGTGGCCGCGCAGGACGTCGGCCGGCTGCGCGCGCCCGATCGCGACCTTCGGCGGCGGGCCGACGTGCTGGGAGACGATCCGCTCGAGCTCCAGGCGCGCCAGGACGTTGTCGCGCGCCTCGGGCCGCAGCTCGGCGGGCAGCGCCGCGAGAACGCTGCGGGCGAGCTTCCGCTTGCGACCGAGCATCCGGTAGATGCGCTGCTGGCGCTGGGCGAGCGCCGCGACCTCGTCCGGGATGCCGTGACTCGTCGCGGTCGCTCCAGCGGTCGATGGCGGCCCACAGCGCGGTGCGGGTCACGACGATGTCGTCGCGCGAGAGCGTTCGGCTCGCGGGAGAGGGGCGCCGCCGGATCGGGCGACGGCGCCGGTGTGGGCGAGGGCGCCGGCGTTGCGGACGGCGTCACCGATGGGGGCGGTGGCGCCTGCGCGGTCGGCTGGCTGCCGCACCCGGCGAGGGCGCCGACGACCACGATCGCGACGAGGAGGCGCACCCGCACGAGGCTAGCCGGGCCGGATCGTGTCCGGATGGCGGACACGATCCGGCCCAGGAGCTACGAGACCGCCGTCGCGGCGCGGGCGCCGGGGCGATCGCCGTTCGGCGTCGCGTCCTCGCCGCGGTGCTCGCGGGCGCCGCGGGCGCGGTCGCGGTCCATGCGGGCGAGGCCCATGGCCAGCGCCGTCACGATCCCGATCACGATCAGCAGCACGACCAGGTAGGCGGCGGTGGTCAGGAACCCGGGCACGTCCTGCTTCTGCTCGCGCTGGAGGTTCTTCTTGTCGAGCACGAACTCGCGGGTCATGTTCGCCTCGGCCGGGACCTCCTTGGCCGGGATCGCCTTGTCCTCGGGCAGGAACACCGGCAGGCCGACGATCGCGCCGCCCTTGTGCAGGCGCAGCGTGGCCTTCCAGTTGCCGTACACCGGGATCGGCTCGGTCGTGCGCCACTCGCCGGGGCCGGTCTTCTCCAGGTCGGACGACGATCGAGCCGCCGCCCTGCCAGGAGGTGGCCTTGAACCACTCGGCGTCGTCGGCCGCGTCGGCAGGGTCGAGCTTGACCGTGGCGTTCACAGAGCGCTCCGGCGGCGCGTGCGCCTCGGTCAGCTGCACCTGGGCGGTCACCTTGCCGTCGCCGTCGGAGATCGGCAGGGGGTAGGCGACGGCGACGAGCAGCCCGACGCCCGCGGCGATCACGGCCCAGCGCGGCGTCGGGGCCATGTCGATGGCCGGCGGCGCCAGCGCGCGGCCGATCGCGGCGCCGATCACGCCGCCCGAGACGGCGGCCAGGAAGCCGAAGATCACGCCCTCGGGGAGCAGGGAGGAGGGCCAGGACATCGTCATCCACACGTGCGACCAGCCCCACTCGGCGGCCAGGCCGATGGTGCCGATCGCCGCGCCCGCGACCGCGCCGAACGCGATCGGGCGGCGGGTGGTGAGGAACAGCGCCACGGCCTCGACGCACAGCGCCTCGGCGGCGTAGAGCGGGAAGTGCGGGGTCGTCTGGCCCCAGAGGCCGCCGACGAGCCCGGTCAGCAGCCCGCGCACGATCAGGTAGCCGCCGAGCGTGAGCAGCGCGCCGCCGCGGCCGATCCAGATCCGCGCGGTGACGAGCGCGATCGAGGAGGCCAGCATCAGCAGCACCGGGTGGTAGAGCAGCCGGAACTGCGGCACGGAGAAGTCGAACTCGGCCTGCACGGTCGAGAGGCCGACGAGGAACGCGCCGGCGAGCATCGCCTTGCGGAACGTCGCGAAGTGGCCGGTCGGCTCACGCCCGGAGGCGTCGGCCGCGCGCAGGCCCTCGGCGACGAGGATCGCGCTGGCGAGCGTGGCCAGCGAGGCGCCGCCGATCAGCATCAGGTGCGTCGGGCCCCACAGCGTCACGTCCTGGCCGAACAGCCGGTGCCAGACGTCGTCGAGCGGGAAGCCGGCCAGCGCGAAGGCCGCGCAGGCGGTCATCAGCACGCCGCCCAGCGGGGCGTACCAGTCGTTCTGCAGCCGCACGGAGGTCGCGCTCGGCTTGCCGTCCTTGGGCAGCGACATGGCGAGCAGGCCCGCGACGAAGATGCCGAACAGGCCGAACAGGATCAGGTAGTGCGCGGGGTTGGCGAGCGGGCCGGGGTCGCGCCCGTTGTCGATGTGCAGGGAGATGTCCCAGTACATGCCGATCACGGCGACCAGCAGCGAGCCGCCCACGAACGCCAGCGGCAGCGAGGCCCAGCCGGGCACGCCGGTCACGCGCTCTGAGTAGGCGGCGAGCTTGCCGACGAACGCCACGCGCCCGGAGCGGTGCCCGACCACGATGATCAGGGCGACGGCGGTGACGACCAGCGCCATGCCCGTCGCCAGGACGACCTCGCCGATCGCGGCCCCGCCGGCCGGATCGGCCTTCTCGCCGGCCTGGGCGGATGCCGCGGCCGGCCACGCGAGCAGCGCGCCCAGCGCGCCGGCCCACACGGTTCGATGCCTCATGCGATCTTCCTCCAAAGTTACCGCGAGTAAAGTTACTGCCGGTAAGGTATCCGGATGGCTCCCACACCGAACCGTGCGACGCGTCACAAGGCGCAAGGTCCCCCGCGCGGTGCGCGAGCAGCAGATGCTCGAGGCGGCGGAGCGCGCGTTCGCGAGCAGGGGCTTCCACGGCGCCTCGGTGGACGCGATCGCCGAGGCCTCGGGGATCACCAAGCCCATGGTCTACGCGTACTTCGGCTCCAAGGAGGGCCTTTACCGCGCGTGCATGACCCGCGCCCGCGAGCGCCTGTTCGAGGCGCTGCGCGACGGCGTGGACCCTGCCGCGAAGCCCGACCAGCAGCTCTGGCACGGCCTGCTCGCGGTCTTCACGTTCATTGAACGCGAGCAGGATTCCTGGGCCGTCCTGCTCGGCGAGGTGACCGCCGGGACGGGCCCGTTCGCGAGCGAGGGAGCGGAGATCCGCCGCGAGCTGACGGTGCTGATCGCCGAGCTCCTCAGCCGCGCGGCGCAGGCCGAGGGGATGGCCGACGACGGGCTCGCGCTCGTCGAGCCGATCGCCCGCTCGCTGATCGGCGCCGGGGAGTCGCTCGCCGTCTGGTGGGCCGACCACCCCGAGGAGCCGGCCGAGAAGGTCGCGCTGGTCCTGATGAACGTCGCCTGGAACGGCCTCGGCGGCATCATCGAGGGCCGCTCCTGGACCCCGAGCCCGGATCCGGGCTCTAGTCCAGCCTGATCACCTTCGCGCCCTGCACGAAGTGCACCCGCGTGTCGCCGACGCGCTCGATCACGCGGCCCGGCAGCGGGTGGACGTGGCCGTGCAGGACGTGGCGGGGCTGGTGGCGGTCGACCCAGTCGCGCAGCCCCTCGTAGCCGACGTGCGCGGGGTCCTCGGGGTCGTCGTTGAAGCCCGCCGGAGGGCAGTGCGCGATCAGGATGTCGGCGGACGGCAGCTTGCGCGCGAGCTTGGACGCCTTCTTCTGCGTGTACTGGTGCGGGCCGCCGCGCCCGTACTCGACGCAGCCCTCGAAGCCCGCCACCGTCACGGGCCCCAGCGACGTGCGGCGCAGGTGCAGGTCCTCGACGTCGAGCTCCTTGAGCAGGTCGTCCGGGTCGTGGTTGCCGTGCACGCCCACGCGCGGGATCCGCAGCCCCGCGACCGACTCGATCCAGGCCCGGTCGAGGTCGCCGAGCAGCACGACGGCGTCGACGTGCATCTTCCTGGCCATCAGCGCCGGATCGAGCGGCGGGCGCTGGTCGGCGAGGGCCAGGACGCGCATCAGGCCAGCTCGGCGACGGCCTGCGCGAACGCCTCGGTGTGCCGGTCCACGTCGGCGGCGGTCGTCGAGGGCGACATCAGCGCCATGTTGTGGAACGGCGTGATCATCACGCCGCGGTTGAGCGCGTACAGGTGCAGGTACCGCTCCAGCTCGGGATCGGCGGCGGCGTTGCCCTCGCTCCCGTTGCGCGGCGGCGGCGTGAACGCGTACTCCGCGCGGCAGCCCAGCCGCGCGACGTGCCAGTCCAGCCCGTGGCGGGAGATCGTCTCCTCGACGCCGGCGGCGAAGCGCTCGGCGAGCGGCACGGTGTGCGCGAACGCCTCCTCGGTGAGCACGTGCTGGAGCGTGGCGCGCATCGCGGCCGCCGACAGGGCGTTGCCGGCCAGCGTGCCGCCGACGCCGCCCGTGTCCTCGTAGTCGGCGTCCGGGTCGCCGAGCAGTGCGTCGGCGATCGGCTGCGAGAAGCCGAGCGCGCCCGACGGCACGCCGGAGCCGATCGCCTTGCCGATCGTCAGCAGGTCGGGCTCGAGGCCCCAGGCGCCCGTGCAGCCGCCCGGTCCGGCCGAGAACGTGTGCGTCTCGTCGATGATCAGCAGCGTCCCCGCCTCGCGCGTGAGCTCGCGCATCCCGGCGTGGAAGCCCTCGTCGGGCTGGATGATCCCCATGTTGGTCATGGCAGGCTCGGCCAGCACGCAGGCCACCAGCCCGTCGGAGAGCGCCGCGCGCAGCGCCTCGAGGTCGTTGAACTCGATCGCCCGCGTGGTCAGCGCCGGGTCCACCGGCGGGCCGACGTTGCCCTCGCGGGCGTGGGTCACGCCGTCGGCGTCGCCGATCGCGAACGCCTCGTCGACGGAGCCGTGGTAGCAGTACGAGAACACCAGGACGAAGGGGCGCCCGGTGAGCTGGCGGGCGGCGCGCAGCGCGGTGCGGTTGGCATCGGTGGCGGTCAGCGTGTACAGCCAGCGCGGCAGCCCGAAGCGGCGCGAGAGCTCCTCGCCGACCCAGATCGCGTCCTCGGTCGGCAGCATCGTCGTGATCCCGCGCGCCACCTGCTCGCGGACCGCCTCCACGACCGGCGCCGGGCCGTGGCCGGGCATCGCGCCGGTGTCGCCCAGGCACAGGTCGACGTACTCGTGCCCGTCGACGTCGACGATGCGGGCGCCGGAGGCCTCGGCGGCGAACACGGGGAAGCCGCCGGCCCAGCGCATCATCCACGGCATCGGGACGCCGCCGAGCAGCGATTCGCCCGCGCGCTCGAACAGCTCGAGGGAGCGCGGCCGGGCCGCGGCGAAGGCTTCGACCTCGCGGGCGATGAGGGCTGGGAGCCGTGAGCGATCGATCGGCATGGTGGGAGCCTGCCAGAATCCCCTCATGGCAGACCAAGCGCCAGAGCGGCGGAACCGCCCGTCGCTCCCGCGCCGACCGGAGCAGGATCCCGGCAAGGCGCCCCAGCGCCGGATGCGCCCGCGCTTCTGGGTGATCGTGCTCGTGCTGCTCGTCCTCAACTACGCGAGCGTCGCGCTGTTCGCACCGGGCAAGGAGGAGTCCGTCCGGATCCCGTACAGCCCGGAGTTCCTCAGCCAGGTCCGCGACGGCAACGTCAAGAAGGTCTCCTCGACGGGCGCGACGATCACCGGCGAGTTCGACAAGAAGGTCAAGTACCCGCCCAACGGCAAGGACGCGAAGGCGGCGCCCAACTTCGACACCGAGATCCCGACGTTCGCGAACACCGACGAGCTCGACAAGCTGCTCCAGGACAAGGGCGTCGAGCTCTCCGCCGAGCCGATCAACCCCGGCCGCGGCGTGCTGATGAACATCATCCTCGGGTTCGGCCCGGTGATCCTGCTCGTCGGGCTGTTCATCTGGCTCATGCGCCGGGCCGGCGGCGGGCAGATGAGCGCGCTGGGCAACTTCGGGCGCTCGCGGGCGCGCCGCGTCGAGGCCGGCACGACCAAGGTCACCTTCAACGACGTGGCGGGCATCGACGAGGCCAAGTCCGAGCTGACCGAGGTCGTCGACTACCTCAAGAACCCGGATCGCTACCGCCGCCTCGGCGGCAAGATCCCGCGCGGCGTGCTGCTCTCGGGCCGTCCCGGTACCGGCAAGACGCTGCTCGCCCGCGCGGTGGCGGGGGAGGCGGGCGTGCCGTTCTTCTCGATCTCCGCCTCCGAGTTCGTCGAGGCGATCGTCGGCATCGGCGCCTCCCGCGTGCGCGACCTCTTCAAGCAGGCCAAGGAGGCGCAGCCCGCGATCATCTTCGTCGACGAGCTCGACGCGATCGGGCGCGCCCGCACGGCGGGCGGCTCCCCGTTCAGCGGCGGCAACGACGAGCGCGAGCAGACGCTCAACCAGATCCTCACCGAGATGGACGGCTTCGAGTCGGGTGAGGCCGTGATCGTGCTCGGGGCGACCAACCGGCCCGAGGTCCTGGATCCGGCGCTGCTGCGCCCGGGCCGCTTCGACAGGCGCGTGACCGTGCCGCCGCCCGACAAGGACGGTCGCCGCCAGATCCTCGAGGTCCACACGCGCTCGATCCCGCTCGACGACAACGTCAACCTGGACTCGCTGGCCGCCTCGACGCCCGGCATGGTCGGCGCCGACCTGGCCAACCTCTGCAACGAGGCCGCGCTGCTCGCCGCACGGCTCGACCACGAGAAGGTCAGGCACGCGGACTTCACCGAGGCCCTGGAGAAGATCGTGCTCGGCGCCCCGCGCAGCATGGTGCTCTCCGAGGACGACCGCCGCCGCACCGCCTACCACGAGTCCGGGCACGCGCTCGTCGGGATGCTCACCCACGGTGCGGACCCCGTGCGCAAGGTGTCGATCATCCCGCGCGGGATGGCGCTCGGCGTCACGCTCTCGGCGCCGGACATCGAGAAGTCCAACTACGAGGAGCAGTACCTGCTCGGGCGCATCAAGGTCTCGCTCGGCGGCCGCGTGGCGGAGGAGATCGTGTACGGCACGATCACGGCCGGCGCTGAGTCCGACATCCAGCAGCTGACCGCGATCGCCCGCCAGATGGTCGGCCGCTGGGGCATGAGCGAGGCGATCGGCCCGATCGCGGTGATCCCCAGCGAGGCGCAGGGCCCGCTGCTGCCCGGCACCTCCGAGGTCTCCGATGCCACCCAGGAGGTGCTCGACCAGGAGGTCCGCCGGATCGTCGACGCCGCGCACGGCGAGGTGACCCGGCTGCTGAGCGAGAATCGCGACAAGCTGGACTCGCTCACCGACGCGCTGCTGGCCGCCGAGACGCTCGACGAGGACGATGCCTACCGCGCCGCCGGCGTCGAGCGCGACGAGGCGGCCAGAGGAGCCGTCGCGGCTACCCCGTGAGCGCGCGGCCGCGCTGGATCGGCGTCTCGCCGCGCTCCAGCCGCTCCGCCGCCTCCGGGCGCAGCTCCCCGTCGTCGGTCAGGTAGTCCCGCCACGAGCGGCTCGGGTCGTAGCCGATCAGGCGCCGGGCCTTGGCGATCGAGATGCCCGACGCGTCCTCGCGGTCGGTCTCGCGCAGCTCGATCGCGTCGCCGTGGTGGTGGCGGACCAGCTCGGCGAAGGGCCGGTTGGCGTGGTTGTCGGGCGAGGCGATGTAGATGACCTCGTGCCCGGGCGTGTCCGAGGTGGCGGCGAGCACCATCGCGTCGGCGAGGTCGTAGGCGTCGATGTAGGCCCACAGGCTCGCGCTCGGGCTGTTCTCCGGGTCGCGCAGGGCGGGCCCGAGGTTGCCGGCGTAGTTGCCCTCCCACTGCACCCATGACGGGCGGATCGAGATGCCCGTGAGGTCCGAGCGGCGGATCGCGCCGTCCATCAGCAGCTCGCCGAAGTGCTTGGCGGTGGCGTAGGGATCCTGCGGGCGGATCGGGTGCTCCTCGTCGACCGGCGCGTAGTCGGGCAGGAAGTCGCGCTCGGGGAAGAAGAACCCGGGCACGGTCTCGCTGGAGACGTTGACCACGCGCGGGACGCCGAAGCGGATGGCCGCCTCGATCACGTTGAACGTGGCCATCAGGTTGTTCTTGAACACGACATGCGGCGGGTTCCGCGTCGGCTCGGGGATGGCGGCCGAGTGGATCACGGCGTCGTGGCCGCGCACGGCGGCGAACGCGTCGCCCGCGTCGGCGAGGTCGGCCTGGTAGTAGTCCGGCGCCCCCGGCTGCGGCGCCTCGAAGGTAGGGCGCCCGACGTCCAGCGCCGTGACGTCGTGGCCGGCGTCGAGGAGGGCCGCGACGGTGGCGGCGCCGACCTTGCCGCGGGCGCCGGTGACGAGGATGCGCATCGCCCGACCGTAGCGGTCGTCACGTCCGCTTGTCACTCTGGTTTCCGTTCTGACGTCTGCGGTGATTCTGGCTCCATGGACGACATCGACCGCGTATCGAACGAGCAGGAACTCGAGCAGGTCTCGATGGACGAGATCGAGGCCGAGGGCGCGACAGCGCTGCCGAACAAGGAGGTGATGTCGCTCCTCAACGTCGACGCGAACGTCGACCTGGGGCTCGACCTCGCCGCGCCCGTCGACCTCGCGGTCGCTGCGAACCTCAACGTGGCCGCGCCGATCGAGGCGGCCGCCAGCGCGAACATCCTCAGCGACAACGCCCAGGCCGTCGCCGTCTCCCAGCAGCACGGCACGATCGACCAGGGCATCAGCGGCAGCGCCGAGGCGACGGCGCCGCAGACGGCCGACATCGACCAGACGAACGACACGGTGGACGCGGGCAACACCGCTCCGGCGGTCGAGCCGGGCACGACGCCCGTCGACGAGACCAACGCGGTCGAGGGTGCGGCCGGCGCGGTGCCGGGCGCGGTCGACGGCGCGACTGACGCGCTTCCGGGCGCGGTCGACGGCGCGACTGAC
Organism: uncultured Solirubrobacteraceae bacterium; assembly: GCA_963723395.1. Classification (GTDB taxonomy): domain Bacteria; phylum Actinomycetota; class Thermoleophilia; order Solirubrobacterales; family Solirubrobacteraceae; genus DATFQI01. Next base: position 161,457 of record CAVRQL010000027.1, read on the forward strand.
GCGCTTCCGGTGGACGGCGCGACCGGCGCGGTGCCGGACACGGTCGACGGCGCGACGGACGCGGTCCCGGGCGCGGCCGACGGAGTCACCGGCGGCGTCGACTCCCTGCTGTCGGGCGGCAGCCTGCTGGACGCGAACATCGACATCAACGCGGACGCCGACCTCACGGCGCCGGTCGCGGGCGCCGTGGCGGCCAACGCCAACATCGCCGCGCCGATCAACGCCTCCGTCGCGGCGAACATCGGCTCCGACGGGGCCGTGGCGCAGTCGCTGGCCGACCAGCAGGTCGACATCCACCAGGACCTGGATGACGTGTCGGCGGACGCGACCGCCGAGCAGAACGCCGAGATCGACCAGTAGCGCGGGCTCCACCTCGTGACCGCGACCGTCGAGCGGCCCCCAGGGCCCGCTCCAGCCGACCCTTCGCGCGCCCTGGCGCGCGCGGAGGGCCTCGAGCTGCTCGGCGAGGTCAGCGGCTCGGGCTACAAGGAGGGCGTCCACCTCGCCCGTCGCGCCGACGGGCAGATGGTGCAGCTCGGGCCGCTCCTGTACGGGCTGCTCGCGGAGCTCGACGGTGAGCGCGATGTCGCGGCCCTCGCCGCGGCGACGTCAGAGCGGCTCGGCCGCAGGCTCACGCCGGAGCACGTCGTCAAGATCGCGCAGAAGCTCGCGTCCCAGGGCCTGCTCGCCGGTCACGAGGACAAGGCGCCGCCGAAGTCGAACCCACTCCTGGCGCTCCGCTGGAGGGTCCTCTTCACGGACCCGAAGGTCACGCGGGCGATCACGCGGCCGTTCGAGCTCCTGTTCCGGCCATGGGTACTCGTCCCGGCCCTGATCGGGTTCCTCGCCGTCTGCTGGTTCGTCCTGATCCACAAGGGCGTGGCGGCCGCCACCGCCGACGCGTTCGCCCGGCCGGAGCTGTTGCTGCTCGTCCTCGGGCTCACGATCGCCTCGGCCGCGTTCCACGAGATCGGCCACGCCGCGGCGTGCCGCGTCGGCGGCGGCCGGCCCGGCGGGATGGGCGCGGGCATCTACCTCGTGTGGCCCGCCTTCTACACGGACGTCACCGACGCCTACCGGCTCCCGCGGAGGGCGCGGCTGCGGACCGATCTCGGCGGCATCTACTTCAACGCGTTCGTCGCGGTCGTCACGCTCGGGATCTGGCTCGCGACCGGCGTCGAGGCGCTGCTGCTGCTGATCGCCGTCCAGATGCTCGAGATCGTCAAGAACCTCTCGCCGGTGATCCGGGCCGACGGCTACCACATCCTCTCCGACGCGACCGGGGTCCCGGACCTCTACGCCCACATGGGCCCGACGCTCAAGCGGCTGCTGCCGTGGAAGGAACGCAAGCCGTCCGCGCTGAAAGGCTGGGCCCGCGTCCTCGTCACGGCGTGGGTGCTGATCATCGTCCCGATCCTGCTGGGGATGGCGTTCAGCGGCATCCTGCTGTTCCCGAAGCTCGCGGCGTCGGCGTGGGAGAGCGGCTCGCAGCTCGTGGGCGGCATGCCCGAGCAGGACGTACTGGGAGTGGCGACCTCGATCGCCCGCCTGGTCGCGCTCGCGCTGCCGGTGGCGGGCGTGGTGCTGATCATGCAGCGGATGGTCACCTCGGCAGGCAGGAAGGCGTGGGCCTGGAGCGCGGGGGAGATGCCGCGCCGGGCGCTCGTGATCGCCGGGGCGGCGGGGCTGGCGGCGCTGCTCACCTGGGCGTGGTGGCCGTCCGGCCAGTACGACCCCGTGCGGCCGACCGATCGCGGCACGCTGGTGAGCGCCGTCCAGACCGTCAGCGCGCCCGCCGCCGCGGCGCGTCCGGCCGGCGTCGCCGCTCCGCCGCGGCTGTCCGCGGGCCGCCATCTCTCGGTGGCGCTGATCCCGCGCGGAGGCCCGACCAAGGAGCACCCGGCGCTGTTCGTCGTCAAGGGCGACGACGGCGACAAGCCGACGATCCTCGTCAGCCCCGAGGCGCCCGACGCCCGCCGGGCACCCGCGTTCGACGAGCGGCAGCCCGCCGCCGCGGCGCCCTCGGCGACGCCCTCCGATGCCCCGTCCACGCCGACCGCGCCGGCGACCCAGCTCCCGTTCACGCTGCCGGACGCGCCCGGCGAGGGCGACTCGCAGGCGCTCGCCACCAACACCACCGACGGGGGCATCGTCTACGACGTCGCCTACTCGCTCGTGACGGTGTCCGGCGGTGAGCCGGTCGACAACGAGAACTCCGCCTACGCGCTCGCGAGCTGCGACGCCTGCACCACGCTGGCCGTCTCCTTCCAGCTCGTCCTCGTCGTCGGGCCAGAGCGACGAGATCATGCCCATCAACGTGGCCGAGGCGCTCAACCTCGACTGCCCCGCCTGCATCACGACCGCGATCGCGAAGCAGATCGTCATCTCGCTCACGTCCGCGCCCTCCGAGGAGCTCCTGCGGCGGCTGACCGAGGAGCTCAAGAAGCTCGACGCGATCGACACGAGCGACTCCCCCGCGGACGTGCTCGACCAGGTCAACGCGGTCAGCGAGTCGATCCAGCGGGCGCTCGACGAGAGCGGGGTCACCTACCCGAAGGCCACGCCGACGCCGACGCCGACGCCGAGGCCGAGACGCCGGAGGCCGCGGCGACACCCGAGCCGACCGCCAGCCCCACGCCGTCGGCGACGCCGAGTCCGACACCGACGGCGAGCGCGACTCCGACCCCGACGCCGACGGCCACAGCGACGCCGACCGCGACCGCTACGCCGACGGCGACCGTCACGCCGGCGCCCTGAGCGGTGTCACCCCAGAGTGACAACCGCATCGCCTGCGCGGCCGATCGCCGATAATGCCCTCGCCTTGCAGAACTCGCCGGACCGACTGCGCGATCTCGTAGAACACGCGGTGCGCGCGACGCAGCCCGCGGCGGCGCTGCGTGCGATGAACGCGCTGCGGGAGGAGCTCGACGCCTTCGAGCGCCTCCAGGTCGCCCGCGCGCTCGAGTCCGGGCAGTCGTTCAGCGCGGTCGCCCGCTCGCTGGGCATCTCCCGGCAGGCGGCGCACCGCCGCTACCGCGACCTCGTCGGCGTCGAGCTGCCCGACGAGAGCCGGCCGCAAAGCCCGGGGCGCGTGCTGGTCACGAGCGAGGCGCGCGCCGCGGTCACGCTCGCCAAGGAGGAGGCGACGGCGCTCGGCGCCAAGACGGTGGGCAGCGAGCACCTCCTGCTCGGGATCATCCGCAGCCGGGCCTCGAGCGTCGCGGAGCTGCTCGAGAAGAGCGGCGTGACGCTTGCCGACGCGCGCCGCAGCGCGCAGCCGACGCTGGTCGACGGCGCGCCCGAGCCGCAGCCGGAGGCGCAGAAGTCGGGCAAGCCGGCGCGCGGGATCTCCACCTACGCGCGCACGGTGTTCGATCAGGCGCTGCGCGAGGCGGTCAAGCGCGGCGACGGCTACATCGGCGTCGACCACATCCTGCTCGCGTCGCTGGAGGACCCCAAGGGCGGCGCCAGCCGCACACTGACCGAGCTCGGGCTGACGCCCGACGACGTGCGCGCGGCCCTCGCGGGCTGACTTGTCATCTCAGGAACCTCTGCGGCGGCACTTAGGCTCCGCTTGGATTCGGCCGGGAGACTTCCCGCCATGGCGACCCTCCAAGCTCCGCACACCGAGAGCCCGACCCGCGCCCTGCCCCACACGGCAGAGCGAGAGCGCCGCCGCGCCGCCTTCACCGCGCCCAAGCTCGCGCCCGGTCGCTACCTGGCGATCGAGGACGGCGACGAGGTCGTGGTGATCGAGGTGGGCGAGGAGACCCTGCACCTCGGGCGCTCCACCAGCGCCACCGTGATGCTCGAGCACTCGTCGGTGTCGCGCCGCCACGCCGTCGTGACCCGCCGCGGGGACGAGACCGTGGTCCTCGACGACCGCAGCCTCAACGGCGTGATGGTCAACGGCGAGCGGGTGCGCGAGGCCGCGCTCCGTCACGGCGACGAGATCGTGCTCGGCCAGGTCACGCTGCGCTTCCTCGACGTCTCCTGACACAATCCCGCCGCGATGGCGGGAGACGAGCGGATCGAACGCGGGATGGCGACGCAGCTGGCCGAGCGCCGGCGGCGGATCGACGCGGGCGAGGCCCCGCTGGGGTGGAAGCTCGGCATGAGCGCGCCCCCGATCATGGAGAAGCTCGGCATCGACGCCCCGCTGGTCGGCTACCTGCTCGCCCCGGCGCGCGTCGAGTCCGGCGCGACCGTCTCGATCGGCGACTGGTCCAACGCGAAGCTCGAGCCTGAGATCGCGGTCCACATCGGCTCCGACGTGGCCGGCGACGCCTCGCGCGCCGACGCCGAGGCGGCGATCGCCGGCATCGGCGCAGCGATCGAGCTCGTCGACCTCGACGCGGGGGAGTCCGACCCCGAGAAGATCCTGGCCGCCGACATCTACCAGCGCCACGTGGTTCTCGGGCCGGTGGTCGAGGGCGCCTCGCCGTCCGAGGTGAGCGCCTCGATCCTCAAGGGCGGCGCCGAGGAGGCAGCCACCGAGGACGCCACCAAGGCCACCGGCGACCCGGTCGACCTCGTGCTCCACGTCGCCCGAACGCTGGCGGACGCCGGCGAGACGCTGCGCGCCGGCGAGGTCATCATCTGCGGCTCCGTCGTGCCCGCGCTCGACGTCGCGCCTGGCGACACGGTCGAGGTCTCACTCGACCCGCTGGGCTCCGTCAGCGTGTCCTTCGCGTAAGCCTGGATCACCGATGATCCGTGACCGACTCGGCGTCGTGGGCTCTGGCGAACGGCCACGGCGGCGAGGCGCCACGGGGATCGGTGGGTTCGAGCGAAGGCGCCGACCGGAATCGAACCGGTGTAAACGGCTTTGCAGGCCGCTGCGTAGCCACTCCGCCACGGCGCCGGGGGCGCCTAGAGCCTAGCCGCGCGACGTCTGCTCACGCAGGAAGGGCAGGATCGCCGCGGTCAACCGCGCGGGGTCGTCGGCCATCGGCCAGTGGCCGCAGCCGTCGAGAGCGATGACCTGCGCGTCCGGGAAGACCTCGCGCTGGCGCCCGGCCATCTCCGGGCCCAGGTAGGGATCGCCCTGGCCCCACACGACCAGTGCCGGCGGACTCATCTCGCGCAGCGCCGGGGCGAGCCGGCGCTCGACGTCGACGGGATCGGTGGCGCGGTAGAGCGCCAGGACCGCCCGGTTGCTGCCCGCGTCGCTGTCCTCCCACATGCGCCGCAGGAACGGCTCGGGCAGCGGCTGCGGGTTGCGGGCGTTGACGAGGAACTTCAGCGCCGGATAGGTCGCCGTGCGCTGGAACACCTCGCCGAGGACTGGCGTGCGCCAGATCCGCGCGAGGATGTGCCAGCGGTAGCGGATCAACACGCCGGTGTTCACGAGCGTCAGGCTCGCCACGCGGTCGCGGTGCCCGATCGCCCACTCCAGGCCCCACGGTCCGCCGAAGTCGTGCAGCACGAGGTGCACGCGGTCGACCCCGAGCCTCGTGAGCAGGCCGTCGAGGTGGGCGGCGTAGCCCTGCATGGTGTACGGGAAGTCGCGCGGCCGGTCGGCGCTGCCGAAGCCGGGCATGTCGGGCGCGACAACGCGCGCGAACTCGGCGACGGAGGGCATGACCGGCTCCCAGTCGCGCCACGAGCCCGGGTTGCCGTGGACGAACACGACCGCCTCGCGCTCGTCCGCGGGCCCGGCCTGGGCGACGGGCGAGGTGACGCCCGAGACCGTGATCGGCTCGACGTTCACGCCGGGACGCGATGGGCGACCATGCGCGCGACGTTGCGCGGCTTGAACAGCTGGCCCGGCGTGATCATGCGGTTGCCGTAGTAGTGCATCAGCCGCGCCGTCTCCTGGTCGCGCGTCGCGGAGCCGAACATCAGCTTCTCGACGGGGGAGAACCGGCGGCCGGAGGCGTAGTCGGACATGATCATGTGGTGCCCGGCGAGGGCCTTGCGGTGGCGTAGCCGGTAGCGGTCGAGTGCCGCCTCGGCGTCGCCGCCCGCGATCAGCGCCCCGGCGAGCTCGTCGGCGAGCCACTTGCCGCTCTGGAGTGCGAAACCGCACCCGACGCCCCACACCGGATCGGCGGCCAGCGCGGCGTCGCCGACGAACGCCACGTTGCCGCGCGCGGCGGGCCGCGAGACGTTGGTCATGTCGAGCTTGCCGATCATCTTGGAGACGCGGCGCGCGCCCGACAGGTCTGGCCCCTCGGGGAGCTGCTCGACGTAGTGCGCGAACGTGCCCTCGAGGTCGGCCTTGAACCGCGGCAGCCAGTCGCGGTGCGGCATGCAGGCGATCAGCGTGATCCCGTCGTCGTTGGGGAACGCGTAGGCGATGTCGGGATCGAGCAGCCACATCTGCGAGCGCGAGCCGCTCGCGAGCGGCAGGTCCTCGAAGTACGCCATGTAGCCGAGCCGGTTGTGCGGGCGCACGCGGCCCGGCACGCCGGCCATGCGCGCCACGCGCGAGCCGCGGCCGTCGGCCCCGACGACGACCCGGGCGCGCAGCTCACGTCCGTCTGCGGCCTGCACGCCGGTGACCCGCCCGCCGCCGTCGCGCGTCAGTCCCGTGACGTTCGCGCCCGCGATGTACTCGACGCCGGGCGTGGACGCGGCGAGCTCGCGGAGCATCGGATCCAGCTTCGAGCGGCGGATGTTGTAGCCGTACGGGAGCGGGTCGCCATTCGGCTCGGGCCGGATCCAGCCCCAGCGCGTCCAGATCTCGACGCCGTTGCGCAGGCCGCCCGCGGCCTCGATCTCGCGCGCCAGCCCCAGCCGCTCCAGCACCGGCGTCGCCGACGCCTGGATGTAGTGCGTGCAGACGGTCTTGAAGGTGTCGGGGTCAGGCGAGCGCTCGAGGATCGCGACGCGCGCGCCCTGGCGCGCGAGCAGCGTCCCGGCCGTGCAGCCGGCCAGGCTGCCACCGACGATCGCGACGTCGTATTCGTCCATCGGCCGACCCTAACCGGGTCAGCCGATCCCCACCAGGTTCACCATCAACGGGATGCCGATGATGATCAGGATCGCGCCGAGGACGTCGAACACGATGCCCGAGCGGACCATCTTGGTGATCGGCACCAAGCCCGAGCCGTAGACGATCGCGTTCTGGGGCGTCGAGACCGGGAGCATGAAGCCGAACGAGGCCGCGAAGGTGGCGGCCAGCGCCGGCACGAACGGGTCCACGCCGGCGGCTGCGGCGATCGGGATGATGATCGGCACCACGATCGAGGCGCTGGCGGTGTTGCTCGTCGTCTCGGAGATCAGGATCGAGAGGATCACCGCGAAGATGACGATCGCGGTCTCCGAGCTGAGCCCGAGCGTGTCGGCGGAGGACTTGCCGATCGTCTCGGCCAGGCCCGACTCGGCCAGCAGCGAGCCGAAGATGATGCCGGAGCCGAACAGCAGGATCGTGCCCCAGTCGATGTCCTTGGCCTCGGTCCAGGTGAGCGTGAACTCGCGCTCCTTCCAGTTGGTCGGGAGGAGGAAGAGCAGCGAGGCGGCAAGGATGGCGACGATGCCCTCGTCGAGGCGCTCGCCGACCTTCTCGTAGGCGGACGAGTCGGTGCCGGCGATGATCCCGACGATGCCGGGAACGATCCACAGCGTCACCGCGGTGCCGAACGCGATCAGCGTGTTGCGCTCCTTGACCGAGAACTTGCCGAGTCCGCGGCGCTCCTCGGCGACGTACTCCTCGATGCCCTCCAGCCGCTTGATCTCCGGCTTGTTGAGCAGCAGGAGCACGACGGCGAGCAGGACGAACATCAGCGCGCAGATCGGCAGCGCGGCAGCGATCCACTGGGTGAAGGAGATCGTCTCGCCGGTCGCCTCCTCGATCAGCCCGCGGCCGATCAGGTTGGGCGGGCTGCCGACGGGCGTGAGCAGGCCGCCGACGCTGGCGCCGTAGGCGAGCATCAGCATCAGCGCGACGCCGAGGCGGAGCTTGAGCGGGTCGAAGCCCTCCTGCTGGCCGGTCTTGTCCTGGACCATCCCGGCCAGCGTGCCGAGGATCGCGACGGCGGTGGGGAGGAGCATCGCGACCGTCGCGGTGTTGGACACGAACGCCGACAGGAGGCACGTGATGCCGCCGAACGCGACGATCGTGCGCGTGGTCGACTTGCCGACGCCCGGCAGCGCGAGCATCCGGAACGCGAACCGGCGCGCGAGCCCGTTCTGGAGCATCGCCTGGGCGATGATGAACGCGCCGATGAACGTGAAGACGGTGGAGGAGCCGAACGGCGCGAGGATGTCGTCGGCGTTGCCGACGCCGAGGATCACGATCAGCGAGATGCCGATCAGGCCGCCGATGGGGATCGGGACCGGCTCGGTGATCCACAGGACCACGACGCCGAGCAGCACGGCGGCGAGCGTCTGCTGCTGCTGCTCGAGGTCGAGCGGCAGCAGGAGGAAGACGATGACGGCCAGCGGCGCGAGGAACAGGCCGACGGTGCGCCGGCCCCTCTCGAAGCGCTCCTCCGCCGGGCTCAGCTTCTGCTCGCCGAGGCTGCGGTACGTGCCGGCCTTGGCGATCTCCTGCTCCAGATCGCGGCCCCGCTGCCCCGGCGACGCGGTCGCGTCGCTCATGTGCCGCTCACTCCCCGGCGTCGGAGCGCGTCAAACCCCTGCAACCAGCGCTTCGGTCACCTCGGTGGTCGACGCGCTGCCGCCGAGGTCGGCGGTCCGGGTGCCCGGATCGGCGAGCGCGGCCTCGATCGCGCGCATGATCGCGTCCGCCGCCGCCTGCTCGCCGAGGTGGTCGAGCATCATCGCCGCCGACCACACGGCGCCGACCGGGTTGGCGACGCCCTTGCCGGCGATGTCGGGCGCCGAGCCGTGGACGGGCTCGAACATCGATGGCAGCTCGCGCTCCGGGTTGAGGTTGGCCGACGGCGCGATGCCGATGCTCCCCGCCGCCGCGGCCGCGAGGTCGGAGAGGATGTCGCCGAACAGGTTGGAGGCGACGATCACGTCGAAGCGCGCCGGGTCGAGGATCAGGGCCGCGGCGAGCGCGTCGATCAGCACCTGCTCGGCGGCGACGTCCGGGTGCTGCTCGCGGGCGAGCGCGAACCGCTCGTCCCAGAACGGCATCGTGTGGATGATCCCGTTGGACTTGGTGGCGCTGCAGATCCGCTTGGAGCGGCTCTCCGCCTGCGCGAACGCGTAGGCGATCACGCGATCGGTGCCGATCCGCGTGAACAGCGACTCCTGGACGGCGATCTCCTGCTCGGTGCCGCGGTGCAGGCGGCCGCCGATCTCCGAGTACTCGCCCTCGTTGTTCTCGCGCACGATGACCATGTCGATGGTGGCGTCGCGCAGGGGGGAGGGGACACCCTCGAACAGCCGGACCGGGCGCAGGTTCACGTACTGGCGGAAGTGCCGGCGGATCGGGATCAGCAGGCCCCACAGCGACACGTGGTCGGGTACGTCGGGGCGCCCGACGGCGCCGAGCAGGATCGCGTCGGAGCGGCCCAGCGTGTCGAGGTAGTCCTCCGGCGCCATCCGGCCGTGCTCGGCGTAGAAGTCGCAGCCCCACGGATGCTCCGTGTAGGAGAGCTCGAATCCGTGCGTCGCGCCCGCGGCATCGAGCACGGCGGTGGCGGCGGGCGTCACCTCCAGGCCGATCCCGTCGCCCGGGATCGTGGCGATCTCGTAGCGGCTCATCCCGGTCGCGTACCCCGCGCGGCCGTTGCTAGTCTTGCCCTCCTCCCGGGCGATTAGCTCAGCTGGGAGAGCGCCGCCTCGACAAGGCGGAGGTCACTGGTTCGAGCCCAGTATCGCCCATCGACAGGTCCGTGTTTGCAGGGCCTTCGTGTCTGTGGTCCGCCGGGTGATGAGTTTTCGGCCCGCCCGCCGTCACACGCACTATGAGCTCCATCACCGATGACCTCCGGCCGCTCGACGAGCAGGCCTTCGGCGCCCGCGTCGAGACGCATCGCCGCGAACTGCACGTCCACTGCTACCGCCTGCTCGGGTCCTTCGAGGAGGCCGAGGACCTCGTCCAGGAGGCGTTCCTGCGCGCGTGGCGCCGGCGCGAGACGTACGAGGGCCGCGCGTCGGTTCGCGCGTGGCTGTACCGGATCGCGACGAACGCCTGCCTCGACGCGCTCGACAAGCGCCCGCGGCGGCCGAGCGCGAGCGGCGAGGTCGCGTGGCTGCAGCCCTATCCCGACGAGCTTCTCGAGCAGCTGCCCGACCGGCGCGAGGGCCCGGAGGACGTGGCGCTCGCCAAGGAGACCGTCGAGCTGGCGTTCATCGCCGCGATCCAGCACCTCGCGCCGCTGCCGCGGGCCGTGCTCGTGCTGCGCGACGTCCTCGGCTGCTCGGCGAAGGAGACCGCGCGGCTGCTCGAGACGACAGAGGCGTCGGTGAACTCCTCGCTGCAGCGCGCGCGGGCCGGGTTGCGGGAGAGCCTGCCCGTGGACCGCGAGGCGTGGCAACACGCTTCCGACCCGACCGCCGCCGAGCGCGAGCTGCTCGCCCGCTACGTCGAGTGCAGCGAGCGCGCCGACGCCGAGGGCCTGGCTGCGCTCATGCACGAGGACGTCCGCTTCTCGATGCCGCCGACCCCCGGCGTCTGGACCGGCCGGAGCACGGTCGTGGAGGGCTGGATCGACGGCGGGTTCGGATCGGAGGCGTTCGGCAGCATCCGGTGCGTGGTCACCCGCGCCAACGGTCAGCCCGCGGTCGCGGGCTACGTGCGCAAGCCGGGCGACGCCGCGTACGAACCGCTGGCGATCGACGTCCTGCGGGTGCGGGACGGGGTCGTCACCGAGATCGTCACCTTCGACGGCGTGGTGTTCGAGCACTTCGACCTGCCGGCCACGCTCAGCGCGGCGGGTGGTACGAGATGAACGCCCCCGCCTCGATCACCATCACGCCGGTCTTCGTCGCCGACCTGTCCGTCGAGGGTGAGCGGATGCCGGTCTACGTGCACGTCATCGACCATCCCGATGGGCGCGTGCTGGTCGACACCGGGATGACGGAGCTGCACCCGGCGATGGCCGACATGGATCCCCGCCTCCGGCCGCTGAGCGAGCAGGACTTCGATCTCGCCGCCATCGACATCGTCGTCAACACGCACCTGCACGCCGACCACTGCGGCGGCAACCACCTCTTCGCCGGCAAGCCGTTCTATGTCCAGCGCCGGGAGCTCGAAGACGCGCTCGGCCGGGACGACTACACGATCCGCGAGTGGGTCGAGGCGCCCGGCGTGGGGTACGTGCCGGTCGACGGCGAGCACGAGCTGCTTCCCGGGCTCCGCCTCGTCCCGGCGCCGGGCCACACGCCCGGCATGCAGATGGTCGTCGTCGAGACCGGGGGGCGCCCGGTCATCGTCGGCGGCGACGTGGCGGTGTGGTTCGGCGAGTTCGACGAGCCGCCCACCGAAGGCCGCCAGCGGGTCCTTGCGCTCGACCCCGAGCTGGTCTGGCTCGCGCACGAGCGCGAGCCATGGCGACCCCGCACCGTCTGAGGTATCGCCCGTCGTTCAGCCCTCGAGCCGCTCCGCGAGCTCGACGATCAGGCCCTCGGGCCCGCGGACGTAGCAGAGCAGGAACATCCCCTCGTAGTCGACGATCTCCCCGACCGTGTCCCAGCCGGCCTCGCGGACGCGGTCGACGACCGCGCGCACGTCGTCGACCTTGAAGGCGACGTGCCGGAGGCCGGGACGGTTCGCGGCCGGGGCCGGCTCCTGCGCGCCGGAGGCAGGCGACCGGAAGCGCACGACCTCGAAGATGTCGCTGCCGTCGGGGCCGCGGGCCATCACGGTCTCGACCGTCGTGTCCTCGAGACCGATGATCCGATCGATCCACTCGCCGCCGTGCACCCCGGGCTTCCCGCAGTCGAAGCCGAGGAGCGTGAGGAACCGGATCGTCTCGTCGAGATCCTCCACGACGAGGCCGATGTGGACGAAGCCGGTGACGCCCTCCACTTCCCACTTTATACCGGTTTCGAGGCCCTCATGAGGCCCTCGTCGGACCCGCATAATCGCCCGCATGACGGAACACGCTGTGGTGATCGCCGGGGGCGGGCCGGCGGGGATGATGCTCGCGGCCGAGCTGGCGCTGGCGGGGGTCGACGTCGCGATCGTCGAGAAGCGTCCCGATCACGGGCTCGCCGGCTCGCGGGCCGGCGGCCTTCTCACGCGCACGATCGAGGTGCTCGATCAGCGCGGCATCGCCGACCGGTTCCTCGCCGAGGCGAGCTTGCATCACGCCATGCCATTCGGCACGGCCATGCTGGACATGAGCGACCTGCCGACGCGCCACCCGTACTTCATCGGGATCTTCCAGAACGCGATCGAGCGGATCATGGGCGCCTGGATCGCCGAGCTGCCGGTGCGGATCCTCTTCGGGCACGAGGTGACGGGCTTCGCGCAGGACGACGACGGCGTCGACGTCCGGCTGGCCGGCGGCGAGCCGCTGCGGGCGGGCTATCTCGTCGGCTGCGACGGCGGACGGAGCCTGATCCGCAAGGCGGCCGGCATCGAGTTCCCTGGGTGGGACGCGTCGCGGAGCAACCTGATCGCCGAGGTCGAGATGACCGAGGACCCGCCGGAGGGAATCCGTCACGACGCCAGCGGCATCCACGCCATCAGCAGGAAGGAGGGCGAGACGACGATCCGGCTCGTCGTGACCGAGCGGCAGATCGGGCCGAGCACCGAGCCCACCCTGCGGGACCTGAGCGAGGTGCTCGTCACGGTCTACGGCACCGACTTCGGGGCGCACAGCCCCACGTGGATCTCCAGGTTCACCGACGCGACCCGGCAGGCCGCGGACTACCGGGTGGGGCGGGTCCTGCTGGCCGGCGACGCGGCGCACGTGCACTACCCGGCGGGGGGACAGGGACTCAGCCTCGGCGTGCAGGACGCGGTGAACCTGGGATGGAAGCTCGCGCAGGTGGTCGGCGGGACCTCCCCGCCGAGCCTCCTGGACACCTACCGGGACGAGCGCCACCCGGTCGTGGCCCGCGTCCTCCGGCACACGATGGCGCTGGGTGCGCTCCAGCGCCAGGACGACCGCCAGAAGGCCCTGGTCGAAGAGGTGTCGGAGCTCGCGGTCATGGACGCGCCCCGCAAGCGGCTCGTCGGGATCCGCACCGGGCTGGACATCCACTACGACCTCGGCGAGGGGCATCCGCTGCTCGGACGCCGCATGCCCGACCTGGACCTCGCGACCGCCGACGGCCAGCTCCGTGTCTTCGAGCTGCTGCACGGCGCCAGACCGGCGCTGCTCAACCTCGGCGAGCCCGGCGACCTCGACATCGCTCCGTGGGCGGACCGCGTCCAATTGGTCGACGCGAGCCACGAGGGGGAGTGGGAGCTCCCCGTCCTCGGCGTGGTCGGCGCCCCGGCCGCGGTGCTGATCCGCCCAGACGGTCACGTCGCCTGGGTGGGAGACGGCACGCCGACCGGGCTCCCGGAAGCCCTGACCACCTGGTTCGGAGCGCCTGCCGAGACGTGAACGGCGTCGGAGAACACGTCGACGGCCCGCTCGCTTCCGGAGATCGTCCAGATCACCTCGTCGCCGGCCACCTGGACGCGGTAGTCGAGGAACGGGCAGCACGCGGCCTCGCGGCGCGCGAGGTCGCGGACGGCCTCGTGGGTGCCGCCCGCGGCGCCGAAGGTCAGGACGAGGGCGCCGTCGCGGCGCTCGCGCCGCAGCAGTGCGCGCTCGAACAACTCGCTCGTACTCGGCGGTCCGCTCCTCGGCGGTGTCCTCCGCGGTGCTGAGGTCGCAGGCGATCGGGGCGCCGGGACGGGCGGGGAAGTGCAGGACGTCGGTCATGGGAGGAGCGTAAACTCTGGACCATGGTCCAGAGTCAAGGCACGATCGCATGAAGATCGGCGAGATCGCCACCCGGGCCGGGGTCTCGGTCGACACCGTGCGCTTCTACGAGCGGGTCGGCGTGCTGCCGCCGCCCGCGCGCACCGGGTCCGGGTATCGCGACTACGAGCCCGGCACCGTCGATCGCATCAAGCTCACGCGCGAGCTGCAGGCGCTCGGCTTCACGCTCACCGATGCCGTCGGCGCGCTCGCGGCGCACGACGCCGGCGGAGCCACCTGCGAGTCGGAGCGCTGGCGCCTGCAGGCCGTGCTCGAGCGCGTCGACGCCAAGCGCGCCGAGCTCGACGCCCTGCGCGGCCGGATCGTGCGGGCGCAGGACGCGTGCGCCGCGGGCGACTGCATGTTCAGGACGGCGGCATGACGGTCCCGCCCGTCCCGCAGCACCTCGCCACGGTCACGCCGCGCCTCGTCGTGCCCGACTCCGCCGCCGCGCTGGCCTTCTATCGCGATGCCTTCGGCGCAGACGAGGTCGGGCAGCGCTTCGAGATGGGCGGCGTGGTCATCCACATGGAGGTTCGGATCGGCGACTCGGTGGTGATGCTCACCGACGAGGGCGCCGATCAGGAGGCGCCGGCCCGCTCGCCCGCGTCGCTCGGCGGCGCGGTGAGCGCGATCCTCGCCACCTACTGGGACGACGTCGACGGCGTCTGGGAGCGCGCGGTCGCCGCCGGCGCGGAGGTCGTGTACCCGCTGCAGGACCAGTTCTACGGCGAGCGCGGCGGCCGGCTGCGCGACCCGTTCGGGCACCAGTGGATGCTCAGCCGCGTGATCGAGCGGCTCTCGCACGACGAGGTCGAGCGGCGCGCGAACGAGCTCTACGGATCGGCGTAGCGGCCCGCGCCGCGCCGGGACGGCGCGACGCGGGCCAGAGAACGCGGATCAGCGGCGGACGTGCCGCGCCTGCCCGAGGACGCTCGTGGACGGGGCGCGCTTGGCGCGCGCGCCGGCCGAGTCGTCGCCGAGCGAGGCCGGCTTGCCGGCCTCGAGCCACTCGGCGAAGAACGCGTCGAGCTGCTCGCCCGAGATGCGCTCGGCGAGCCGGACGAACTCCGGGGTCGTCGAGTTGCCGCGCGACTTCGTCCGCGCCCAGGTCTTGAGCAGGCGGAAGAACGCGCGGTCGCCGATCTCCAGGCGCAGCGCGTGGAGCGTCGCCGCGCCGCGGTCGTAGACCGCGCCGGAGAACAGGTCGTCCGGGCCGGGGTCGCCGATCGGGAGCGCCCAGAACTCGTCGTCGGCCGGGATCGAGGCGATCTCGTCGAACAGCTCCTGGGCCGTCCCGTTGCCCTCCTTCTCGCTCCACATCCACTCGGCGTAGCTGGCGAAGCCCTCGTTGAGCCAGATGTACTGCCACTTGGCCACCGCGACGTCGTCGCCGTACCACTGGTGCGCGAGCTCGTGGACGACCACCGCGGCGCCGGACTCCTCGGAGTTGAAGAACTCCTTGGCGTAGATCGGCCGCGTCTGGTTCTCCAGCGCGAACCCGAGGCCCTCCGCGTCGTCGACGATCGCGCCGGACGCCGAGAACGGATAGGGGCCGAAGCGGTCCTCGAGGAACCGCACGATCTCGGGCTGGCGGTTGAGCGCCGAGTCGACGATCTCGCCCGTGGTGGGCGGGGCGTCGGCCGCGCCGCCGATGATCCAGTCGGTCTCGTTGGCGATGTCGTCGGGCGGGGCGATCACGTGCCAGCCGTCGGACGGGTTGCCGTCGTTCTCGAACGAGGTCGAGCCCGCGCCGCCGGGGACGGTGATGTCGTCGACGAACGCGCCCGGGAGCTGCCAGATGTTGTCGCTCGTGACGGAGAACGCGACCTCCACCTGCTGCCCGGCGTACGCACCGAGGTCGACGGACCACTGCTCGTAGCCGTCGCTCGTGCCGCTGGCGGCGTTCCACGTGCCGGTCGTGCCCTCCGGGTCGCAGCCCTCCTCGGTGGGCGTCTGGTAGTGCTCGAAGAACGCGCTGTAGAAGCACGTGAAGCCCGTGTCGGTGCTGCTGTGGCCGTTCTCGTCGGGCAGCGTCGTCCAGTTGTCGGAGCCGGCCGGGTGCGCCTCGACGAAGAAGAAGTCCCAGTCGCGCTCGGTGTCGCGCCGGACCCAGAACGTCAGCTTGCCGCCGGACGCCGGCACGGAGATCGTGCGCCCGAACCGCTTGTAGGCGTTGTTGGCCTTCTGCGAGAGCGCATAGCGCGAGCCGGTGCGCGGGTTGGACTCGTCGTAGAGGTCGGGGTCGACCGCGTCGATGAAGCGGATCCCGTCGCGCTTGTAGGACTTGAGCTTGAAGTCGCCGTTGGTGGCGGTCGCCAGGTACGACGCCATCGGCTCCTTGGCCTCCCACTCCCACGTCGTCCAGCCGCGGCGGGTGTGGGTGTCGCGCAGGACGCCGTTGGCCACCGCCTCGCGCCCGGCGGGCACCGTGATGTCGAACGAGTAGGACGCCTTGTCGAGCGGGTGGTCGTTGACCGGGTACCAGGTCGCCGCCACGTCGGGCTGGCCGACGATCAGCGCGCCGTCGTCGGTGTGGACGAAGCCGCTGCCGTCCGGGAGCGTCTCCGGCACGCCGTCGTAGGCGACCCGCACGGTGAAGCGCTTGCCCTTGCGCAGGCCGTCGCGCGGCTTGACGGTCAGCTCGTCGCCGTCGCGGCTGAAGCCGGCCAGCCGCCCGTCGACGACGATCGCGCGCACGGTGAGCCCGTGGAAGTCGAGGTTGAAGCGCGAGAGGTTCTGCGTCGCCTTCGCGTGGATCGTCGCGAGGCCGCTCAGCCGGTCGCTCGACGGGTCGTAGCGGATCGCGAGGTCGTAGTGCGAGACGTCGTAGCCGCCGTTGCCGTCCAACGGGAAGTAGGCGTCGCCGATGCCCGGCGCCCCCGCGGCTGAACGGCGGATGGTGCGCGGACGCGGTGCCCGGCAACAGCGCGAGCACGACGAGGGCGGCAAGGACGACGAGACAACGCTGCATGAGGACCCCTCCAGGTCGGACGAGCCGACCCTACAGGGAGGGGTCCTCGCGCACCAAGGATGCGTCAACCGGCCAGACGCGTCCCCGTCTCCAGCAGCGACTTGAGGTCGCTGAGGACCCACGGCCAGCCGCCGCCGGCGCCGGTGTCCTCGAGCTTGCCGCCGACGAGCATCTGCAGGTTCGGCGCCTGCTCGAGCTCGTGGACGATCGTGAGCTTGGTGCCCTGATCGCCGCGGTCGGCGATCTCGTAGGTGAGGCGCGTGAAGCCCTCGGCCTTGAGGCCCTCGTCCATCAGCATCCGCCACGTCTGCACGAGGCGGCGCGGCGGGTCGGCCTCGACGACCTCGCCGTCGAGGATCACGTCGGGCGCGCCCGCCTCGAGGAACTCCTCGGACGCGTGGACGCGGAACCCGTCGCCCGGCTCGATCCCGTCGAACTCGACGAAGCCGCCGTAGCCGTAGCGGTTCGTCCACTCGGGGGTGGTGATCGCGTCCCAGATCGCCTGGGGGGTGGCGCGGATGTAGACGCTGTGGACCTGCGTCGTCTCCAGGGTCATGGTGGTCATGCCTCCAGCTCCTTCTTGAGCTCGGTGAGCGCCGTCACGCGGCGCTCCGTGTACTTGTCGATCCAGCGGTCGTGGATCAGGCGGATGGGGACCGGGTTGAGGAAGTGCAGCTTCTCCCGGCCCTTCTTGCGGGCGACGACGAGGTTCGCCTCCTCGAGCACGCGCAGGTGCTTGGAGACCCCGAAGCGCGTCATCTCCAGCTCGGACTCGAGCTCGGTCAGCGTGCGGCCGTCACGCTCGAAGAGCCGGTCGAGGAGATGGCGGCGGGTGGGGTCGGCGAGCGCCTTGAACACGAGGTCGTCGTCGGTCACGTCGATCAAGATAGGTGACCAAATGGTCACATGTCAAGGTGTGGCCAACCCCCGGGCTGGGAAGGGTTGGCGGGTCAGCGGGCGAAGCACCCCTTCGTCCGGTCAGCCCGTAGAGGAGGCCCCTGTGAACACACGCACCATCGCGGTCATCGCGCTCATCATCGCCGTGATCGTCCTCGTGATCCTGCTCACCTAGAGCAGGGGAGCGAGGTCTCCGCGGGGCTGGACCGAAACCCCGTCCAGCCCCAGCCAGGCCGCCATCGCGGCGAGCTCCTCGCGCAGCTCGCCCGCGGTCTCGGGCGGGGCGTCCGGCTCCGCGAACGCGGCCTGGACCAGAAGCTTCCCGGCGGCGCGGTCGGCCTTCAGGTCGACGCGCGCCACGAGCCGGTCACCCAGCAGGAACGGGAGCACGTAGTAGCCGTGCACCCGCTTGGGCGCGGGCACGTAGATCTCGATCCGGTAGCGGAAGCCGAAGATCCGCTCCGCGCGCGGGCGCTCCCACACCAGCGAGTCGAACGGGCCGACGAGCGCCCGCGCCGACACGGTGCGCGGCAGCCGCGCCTCGGGCCACATGTAGCCGGGCACGCCCCAGCCCTCGACGTCCACCGGCCACAGCTCGCCGGCCTCGACCAGCTCCTCGACGCGGGCGCGCGCCTCCGCGACCGGCAGCCGGAAGTAGTCGCGCAGGTCCTTCTCCGCCGCCACGCCGCAGGCCCGCGCCGCGATCCGCACCAGCTCGCGCTGGGCGTCCTCGATCGAAGGGGTGGGCGCCGCGATCACCTCCGGCGGCAGCACGCGCTCGGGGAGGTCGTACAGGCGCTCGAACCCGCGGCGGCGGGCGCTGGTGATCTGCCCGCTCCAGAACAGGAACTCGAAGGCGCGCTTGACGTCCGACCAGTCCCACCACGGGCCCGTGCGCTCCGGCTTCTCGTGCTCGAGCACCTCGCTGGCGGCCACCGGGCCGTTGGCGCGCACCTCCTCGAGCACGTCGGCCACGAGCTCGGGCCGCTCCTCGGCGATGCGGCGCATCCCGCCCCACGCGTCGTGGGCGGCGCGCTCCATCCGCCAGCGCAGCAGCGGCTGGAACGCCACCGGGATCAGCGACGCCTCGTGGCCCCAGTACTCGAACACCCGCCGCGGCGCCCGATCGCGCGCGCGGTCGATCAGCTCGGTCGGATACGGCCCGAGCCGCGCGAACAGCGGCAGGTAATGGGCGCGCTGGAGCACGTTCACCGAGTCGATCTGCAGCAGCCCGACGCGGTCCAGCACGCGGCGCAGCGCCCAGCCGTCGGGCGTGCCCTCCGGCCGCGGGTCGGCGAAGCCCTGGGCGGCCAGTGCCATGCGGCGGGCCTGGGCCGCGGAGAGCTTCTCGATGGGTCGGCGGCGCATTTTGCGGGTAACGGACATCCGGGGTACAGGCAGCTAGAGGGGGAGACAAGATGGCATCGACAGCGGCGTCTGCGGGCGATCGGCCTCGACGCAAGCGCAAGATCTACACGCAGCTGTGGTTCGTGGTGCTGGTCGCGATCGCCGCGGGCATCGTGTTCGGGCTCGTCGCGCCGGAGCAGGCCAAGAAGGCCGACTGGCTCGCGGACGCGTTCCTGCAGCTGATCAAGACCGTCACGGGGCCGGTGATCTTCGTCACCGTCGTGATCGGCATCTCCTCGCTGGGCAACCTCGCCCGCGCCGGAGGGCTCGCGCTGCGGGCGCTCGGCTACTTCCTCGTGATGACCGTGATCGCGCTCGTGCTCGGGCTGCTGGCGGGCAACATCGTCTCGCCCGGCTCCGGCCTCAACGCCAAGCCCACGGCCGAGAGCGCCGCCAAGGCCAAGGAGTCGATCGACACCGCCGGCGTCGACTCGGGCATCGTCGGCTTCATCACCAACGACCTGCTGCCGACCAGCTTCCTGCAGCCGTTCGTGGACAACAAGATCCTCCAGATCCTGGTGATCGCCATCCTCACGGCGGCGGCGATCAGCTTCCTCACCGACGACCTCCGCAAGCGCGTGGTCAGCGTCTTCGAGGTCGCCAGCCGCGTGATCTTCGGCATGATCCGGATCATCATGTGGGCCGCGCCGATCGGCGCGTTCGGCGGCATGGCGTTCACCGTGGCGCAGTTCGGCTCGGACACGCTCGCCAACCTCGGGCTCCTGATGGTGACCTTCTGGGGCACCTGCGCGATCTTCGTGTTCGGCGTGCTCGGGATCGTGTCGAAGGTGTCCGGCTTCAGCATCCTGCGCGTGATCCGGCTGATACGCGACGAGCTGCTGATCATCGTCGGCACCTCGTCGTCGGAGACCGTGCTGCCGCGCCTGCTCGCCAAGCTGCAGGTGGCCGGCGCGTCGAAGCAGTCGGTCGGCCTCGTGATCCCGACGGGCTACTCGTTCAACCTCGACGGCACGTGCATCTACCTCACGCTGGGCGCGCTGTTCATCGTCCAGGCCGCGGGTCAGGACATGGCGATCGGCGAGCAGATCGCGCTGGCGGCGCTGATGGTGCTGACCTCCAAGGGCGCGGCCGGGATCACCGGCGCGGGCCTGGTCACGCTGACCGCGTCGCTGCAGGCGTTCGGCGGCACGTTCTTCTCGGCCGAGGCGATCTCGATCGGCATCGCGCTCGTGGTCGGCATCGACCGGATCATGAGCGAGGGCCGCGCGCTGACCAACGCGATCGGCAACGCGACCGCGACGCTGGTGATCTCCAAGTGGGCGGGCGAGCTCGACGAGGACAGGCTCAAGGAGGTCCTCGCGAACCCGAGCCTGGCCGACGACGCGGCCGAGCGGGCGATGGCCGGCGACGACCTCGGGCACTACGAGGACGACGACGAGCCGCCGCGCGACGGGCGCTTCACCCGCGAGCGCGAGGCCGCGCGCCGTCTAGTCGTCCCGGTTCACCGTCTCCATCGAGAACGCGGGCAGGCACACGGCGACGTACTCGGCCCCCTCCGGATCGGGGGTCGAGTAGCGCACCCACTCGCCGGCGCGGGTGAGGATCGCCTGCCCGGCGCGCACGTCCATCTCGCCGCCCTCGTGCTCGACGTGGATGGCGCCCTTGATGACGACCGTGTACTCGTCGAAGTCGGGGCGCTGGCCGGGCTCGACCCAGCCCGAGGGGGAGCGCATGTGCGCGACGCTCACGCGCTCCTCGCCGTTGTTCACCCGCCCGGCGTACTCGTCGATCAGCTTCGGCTTGGTGCCGGCCGCCTCGACGCGGCTCGGCGACTCGATCAGCTCAGGCATCGCGGTCCATCCATTTCGAGGCGTAGGTGGGGTTCCAGCCCTCGAACGCGTCGAGGAGCTGCTGTGGCGTGTCGGCGAAGTGCATGGCGGCGCGGTGCTGCTCGCGCAGGAAGCCCTCGGCGACCGCGTGGTCGAGCAGGGCTGCCGAGCGCGTCGTAGTAGCCGCTGACGTTGAGCACGCCCATCGCGCCGCGGTGCAGGCCGAGCTGGCTCCACGTGTAGATCTCGATCAGCTCCTCCAGCGTCCCGGCGCCGCCGGGCAGCGCCACGAAGCCGTCGGAGAGCTCGGCCATCAGCGCCTTGCGCTCGTGCATCGAGCCGACGACGCGCAGGTCGGTGATGCCGTTGTGGCCGATCTCGCGGTCGATCAGGTCCTGCGGCATCACGCCGATCACCTCGCCGCCGGCCTCCATCGCGGCGTCGGCGAGGACGCCCATCAGGCCCACCTTGCCGCCGCCGTAGACGACGCCGATCCCGCGCCGGGTGAGCTCCCGCGCCAGCTCGGCGGCCGTCTCCGCGTAGGCCGGGTCGCGGCCGGGGTTGGAGCCCGCGTATACACAGATCCGCACGATCCGCGACCCTAGTGGACATGGACACGACTTCACTCGGCCCGCTGACCGTCAGCCGGCTCTGCCTGGGCACGATGCTGATGGGCGGCAAGACGCCCGTGGAGGAATCGCACCGGATGCTCGACCGCTTCCGCGAGGCGGGCGGCACGTTCATCGACACCGCCGACGTCTACGGCGACGGCGAGTCCGAGCGCACGCTCGCGCCCTGGCTGGCCTCGCATCGCGACGAGGTCGTGGTCGCGACGAAGGTGCGCATGCCGGTGTCCGACCCGCCCGGCGAAGGCCTCGCTCCCGACCGCATCCGCGCGGCGTGCGACGCGTCGCTGCTGCGGCTGGGGATCGACGTGATCGACCTCTACCAGGTGCACGCCCCCGATCCCGAGACGCCGCTGGAGGACACGCTGGAGGCGCTCGACGGGCTGGTGAAAGCGGGCAAGGTGCGCGCGCTCGGGGCCTCGAACTTCCCGGCCTGGCTGCTCGCGTGGGCCGTCGCGCTGCAGGACCGCGAGGGCTGGTCGCCGTTCGTCTCGCTGCAGCCGCAGTACTCGCTCGTCGAGCGCTCGGCCGAGGTCGAGCTGCTGCCGTTCTGCCGCGCCGCGGGGATCGGCGTGATCCCGTGGGGCCCGCTGGGGGCCGGCTTCCTGACGGGGAAGTACTCGCGCGACAGCGAGCCGCCGGCGGGCTCGCGGATGGCCGACGCCGGCGACGAGATCGAGGAGGCCCGCCACCGCCGCGCGATCGAGCGCAACTTCCGCGTGGTCGACGAGGCGGAGGCGATCGCGGGCGACCACGGCGCCACGATCGCCGAGGTCGCGCTCGCCTGGCTGCTCGGTGTGGAGCCGGTCGTCGCGCCGATCGTCGGCCCGCGCACGTTCGAGCAGCTCGAGGGCGTGCTCGGCGCCGCCGACCTGCAGCTCAGCGACGACGAGCGCGCGCGCCTGGCGTCGCACGCCCCGCCGCCGACGATGTACCCGCAGCGGATGCTCTCCGAGCAGGTCGGGCTGGGCGAGCTCGCCACACTGCGGCGATGAACGACAAGGTCGACCTCGCCCAGGTGCTGGCCGGCATCGACGACGCGTACGCGCCGCTGATCGTCGGCTACCTCAACGACTACAAGCTCGTCGCGGTCAAGACCCGCGGCGAGTTCGTCTGGCACAAGCACGACGACACGGACGACTTCTTCCTCGTGTTGGAAGGGCACCTCACGATCCAGCTGCGCGACCGCGACGTGGAGCTCGGGCCCGGCGAGCTGTTCGTGGTGCCGCGCGGCGTCGAGCACTGCCCGAAGGCCGACGAGGAGGCGCACGTGCTGCTGATCGAGCCGAGCGGCACCGTCAACACGGGCGACGCCGGCGGGCCGCTGACGCGGGAGGAGCGGGAGCTCTAGAGGGCGCCGAGCAGGCGCTCGAGGTCGCTCTCGTCGTTCCACGCGCCGACGGACGCGCGCACGTACGGGCGGCCGGGGAGGAAGCGGACGACGACGCCGGCCTCGGCGAGCCGGTCGCGCGCGGCCTCCGGGTCGGGGTCCTCCCAGGAGACCAGCGTGGTGTCGCCGCGCGGGCCGACGGTCCGGCCGCGCGCCTCGAGCTCTTCGGCGAGCTGCGCGGCGAGCGCTGCCGCACGGGCGTGGACGGCGTCGAGCCCGTGCGTCTCCAGGACGTCCAGCGCGGCGGCGCTGAGCGCGACCGCCTCGCGGGACAGCGACGGCGTGTCGTAGCGCCGCGCGTCCTCCTTGTAGGGCGAGTCGAGGCCCTTGGAGTTGTCCTCGAAGGAGAGGTAGCTCGGCGCGACCGGGCGGATCCGCTCCCGCCACTCGGGCGCGACGTAGAGCATCCCGGTGCCGTCGGCGCCGCACAGCCACTTCTGCCCGGCGGCCGCGTAGGCGGCGCAGCCGAGCGCGCGCACGTCGATGGGAACGGCGCCGGAGCCCTGCGCGCCGTCGAGGATGACCGGGACGTCCACGTCCGCCAGCGCGGCGGGCGCGACCTCGCCGGACACCCAGCCGACGTGCGAGCAGACGACCAGCGTCGTCGTGGCGCGCACGGCGTCGGCCAGGTCTCCGAACGGGACCAGCCGAACCTCCACGCCGCGGTCGCGCGCCGCCTTCAGCGGCCCGACCACTCCGGGGTGCTCCTGGTCGGAGGACACGATCTCGTCGCCCGGGCCGAGGTCCATGCCGGCCATCACCGCGCCGATCCCCTCGCTCGTGGAGGTGGTCAGCGCGACGTCGGCGACGTCGGCGCCCATCACGCGGGCGTAGCCCTCGCGCAGCTTGGCCTGCAGCTCGAACCGCCGCTCGAAGTGCGACGCCGCCCGGCCTTCGCCGAGCGCGCCGTCCAGCTCCTCCTGCGCGGCACGCACGGCGGCCGCCGCGAGCGGTCCGTCGGTGCCCGCGTTGAGGTACGCCACGCGCTCCAGGACGGGGTACTCGGATCGGAGCGCGGCGGCGTCCATCGCGCGGAGGCTAGCGGCCGCAGACGGGCCAGGGAGTGGCGCCGGACTGCGAGTAGAGCGTCGCGGCGCGCTTGTCCTGCTCGGCCTCGGAGGCCGCGGCCGGGTCGCCGGAACCGCCGACGCTCGCCCATGTCTGCGTGTCGAACTGATACTTCCCGCGGTAGGTCCCGCTGCTGTCCACGGCCGACGGGTCGCCGCCGGACTCGCACGCGGCGATCGCCTCGAGGTGCGGGGCCGCGGTGGTGTCGGCCGAGGCCTCGCGCTTGGCGCGCGCCAGCTCGCGGCGGCCCTTGCGGATCGCCGAGCGCAGCTCGCCGGGGGAGGAGCCCTGCAGCTCGCGGCGCTCGGCGGCGCGCGAGAAGTCGACGCCCTTCACGCGGGCGACCTTGCCCGCGACCGTGATGGCGCGCGGCGTGAGGCGCTGCTCGAGCGTGAGCGAGCGGGCTGCCTCCATCTGGTCGCCCACGGTCAGATGCCCCGCCAGGGGCGCGGCGAGCGTGGTCTCGGTGGGTGTCGGCGGATCTACATCCGCCAGGGCTGCGGCCGGCAGAGCCAGCGCCGTGCCGGCGAGCGCCAGCGCGGTCGTGGTCGTCGGTCTCATGATCACGTCCTTGACGGCGCGCGCTGGTGGCGCGCCGTTTCGTTTGCTGTTCAGGACGGCGGCGCGCGTGCAACTCGTCTGGGCTCGAACCTAGCAGCAGCCGTCGAAGCCTATTCGAAACGCCTGGAACAGCGCGGTCCGCTCGGACTAGCATCACCGCGCATGCATGTCGTCCTCCCCGACGGGACCGAGAAGGAACTGCCCGAGGGCAGCAGCGGCGCCGATCTGGCCGCCTCCATCGGCGCCGGGCTCGCCCGTGCCGCGCTCGCCGTGAAGGTCGACGGGGAGGTCCGCGACCTCGCCCGCGAGCTGCAGGACGGCGCCCAGGTCGCGATCGTCACCACCCGCGACGCCGATGCGCTGGAGCTGATCCGCCACGACACCGCGCACGTGCTGGCGGCCGCGATCCTCGATCTCTATCCGGGGACCAAGATCTCGATCGGCCCGCCGATCGAGGACGGCTTCTACTACGACTTCGAGTTCCCCGAGGGCGTCACGGTCTCCGACCACGACTTCCCCGCCATCGAGGCCAAGATGCGCGAGCACGTCAAGGCCGACGAGCACTTCGAGCGCGAGGACGTCACCACCGGCGAGGCTCTGGACCGGTTCACGCGCGAGAACCAGGACTACAAGGTCGAGCTGATCGAGGACCTGATCAAGAACACCGGGGTGGAGACGGTCTCGCTCTACACCAACGGCCCGTTCACCGACCTGTGCCGCGGCCCGCACGCGCCCTCCACCAAGCGCATCAAGGCGTTCAAGCTGCTCTCCGTGGCGGGCGCCTACTGGCGCGGTGACGCCAACCGCCAGATGCTCACCCGCATCTACGGGACGGCCTGGAACTCCAAGGAGGACCTCGACGCCTACCTGCACCGCCTCGAGGAGGCCCGTGCGCGCGACCACCGCAAGCTCGGCAAGGAGCTGGACCTGTTCCTCTTCTCCGAGCTGAGCCCCGGCTCGCCGTTCTGGCAGCCCAACGGGATGGTGATCTGGAACCAGCTCACCGACCTGTGGCGCGAGGAGAACGGCGCCCGCGGCTACCGCGAGGTCAAGACGCCGATCCTCTACGACGTCGACCTCTTCAAGATGTCCGGCCACTGGGACGTGTACCGCGACCACATGTACTTCACCGAGGTGGAGGAGCGGACCATGGGCCTGAAGCCCATGAACTGCCCGGCGCACATCCAGATCTTCAACAGCGAGCGCCGCTCCTACCGCGACCTGCCCGTCCGCTACTCCGAGGCCGGCCTCGTCCATCGCCACGAGCCCAGCGGCACGCTCCACGGGCTGCTGCGCGTCCGCCACATCACCCAGGACGACGCCCACATCTTCTGCACCGAGGACCAGATCCCGGAAGAGGTCAACCGCTGCCTGGACTTCGGCTACGCGATCTACGACACCTTCGGGTTCAAGCCGCGGCTGGAGCTCTCGACCCGCCCCGACAAGCGGATCGGCACCGAGGAGATGTGGGACCGCGCCGAGTCCGCGCTGCAGAACGCGCTCGACCAGCGCGGCGTCGAGTACGAGCTCAACGAGGGCGACGGCGCGTTCTACGGCCCGAAGATCGACCTCCACATGACCGACACGATCGGCCGCTCGTGGCAGCTGGGCACCGTCCAGCTGGACTACGTGATGCCCGAGCGCTTCGACCTGACCTACACCGGCGCCGACAACGCCGACCATCGCCCGGTGATGATCCACCGCGCGCTGATGGGCTCCTTCGAGCGCTTCATCGGGATCCTCATCGAGCACTACGCCGGCGAGTTCCCGCTGTGGCTCGCGCCCGTCCAGGCGCGCGTGCTCCCGCTCGCCGACCGCCACACCGACTACGCGCGCGAGGTCGCCGAGGCGCTCGGCGACGCCGGACTGCGCGCCGAGCTGGACGACCGGACGGAGTCCGTGGGCCGCAAGATCCGCGAGGCGGAGCTGCGCAAGGTGCCCTACATGCTCGTCGTCGGCGATCGCGAGGAGGAGCAGCGCGCCGTCGCCGTGCGCCGCCACAAGGAGGGCGACCAGGGGACGCTGCCGCTCGCCGAGGCGATCGAGCGGCTCGGCGCGGAGGCCAAGCGCCCGTCCTAGCGCGTGTGGGTCTGGGCGACGAGCCGCTTCTTGGCGATGCTGCCGCCGTCGATGATGCCGTCGAGCAGCCTCACGGCAGGCCGCGCCGAGGCGGCGATCCCGCCCGCGCGGCCCGTGAGGGTGCGGCCGCGGTAGCGCAGCAGGTACTGGGCGCCGCCCGGGGGCGGTGAGCCGCGCGTCAGCGAGCTGCCGCCGGGCAGCCGCGACAGCGCGCGCCGGATCCGGTCCAGCGCGCCCTTGCGCAGCACGTACTCGCGGAAGCGCCCGCCCGCGCCGCCGTAGCGCATGTCGTGGGTCGCGGTCCCGTCCACGCGCACGGACAGCGTGTCGAGGGTTGCGCCCGCGGCGCCCTGGCGCTGGAAGAACACGAGCTCCTTCGCCTTGCGCTCCTTGCCGACGCCGGTGGCGTGGGTGCTGCCGGCCGCGCCGCCGAGCTTCTCGTCGACGACCTTTCGCACGTGGTCGCCGACGAGCATGTCGGCGAGCAGGTGGATGGACTCGCGCAGCGCCGCGGGCTCGCGACCCTGGCGGGCCACGACGGTGCGGCCGTCGAAGCGGACGATGTACGTGGCGCCGTTGGGCGTGCGGCGCCCGGAGCCGGGAGGCACGCGGGCGGGAGCGTCTTCGAGTTCGGTGCGGATCTCGTCGACGGCCTCGGGCTCGAGCTCGACGTCGCGCTGCACGCGCCCGACGCCGCCGGACGGCCGGTCGAAGAGCCCGGAGCCGTCCTCGCGCACCGTGATCTTGTCGATCAGCGCGCCCGGGCGCTGCTGGATCAGCTCGACGAGAACGGGCGCGGCCGGCGCCGGGGTTGGGGTGGACGCCGGCCGCGCCGTGGGGGAGGAAGAGTCGCCGCAGCCCGCGATTCGCCGCCAGGCACGCGAGCGCGACGATCCATCTCACCACCGGTACGCCTCCACTGGTGAGACACCGTATCGTCGTGCAATCCGTGCATCAACCCCTTGACGAACCCGCTGCGCCGCTATACTCCGTCGCGTTGATTACGCGTTCCCACACAGCGCCGCGCACTTCTTGACGCGCCGCACACAACTCTCCTAGTGCCGGTCCCTCGTAGGTTCGACCGGCAACCGCCGGAGCGGGATACGACCCGGATCAACGAGCGCATCCGTGTGCCCGAGGTCCGACTGATCGATGAGACCGGTGCCCAGGTCGGCATCATGCGCACGCAGGATGCTCTCCGCCAAGCGCAGGAGCGCGACCTCGACCTCGTCGAGGTGGCCGCCGAGGCGAAGCCGCCCGTCTGCCGCATCCTGGACTACTCGAAGTACAAGTACGAGCAGAACCAGAAGCAGAAGGCCGCTCGCAAGCACCAGACGCAGATCAACGTGCGGGAGATCAAGTTCCGCCCGAAGATCGCGCAGCACGACTACGACACCAAGAAGGGCCACGTCGAGCGCTTCCTCAAGGCGCGCGACAAGGTCAAGGTGACGATCATGTTCCGCGGCCGCGAGATGGCCCATCCCGAGCGCGGCGAGATGATCCTCAACCGGCTCGCCGAGGACCTCGGCGACCTGGCGGTGATCGAGCAGCGCCCGCAGCAGGACGGCCGCAACATGACGATGATGCTGGCGCCGACGCGCACCGCCGCGGACGAGGACGAGACGGCCGCCGAGGACGAGAAGTCCGAGACGCGCGCCAAGCCGCAGCAGAAGCCCGCCGGGTCCGCGCTGCCGGCCGAGCTCGATCCCGACCAGATCTAGTCCGCTCTATACTCGTCGGCCGCATGCCGAAGATGAAGACCCACTCGGGCGCGAAGAAGCGCTTCAAGAAGACTGCCACGGGCAAGCTCAAGCACCGGCAGTCCTTCTCGAGCCACATCCTCGAGAAGAAGTCGCCGAAGCGGAAGCGCAAGTTCGCGAAGGACCAGTCGATCGCGAAGGCAGACGAGAAGCGCGTGACCAAGCTCCTGGGGAAGAGCGGCGGCCGATGACCCGCGTCAAGCGCTCCGTCCACGCACGCAAGAAGCGCCGCGCGACGCTCGATCGCGCGAAGGGCTACCGCGGGGAGGCGCACTCCTCCTACAAGCGCGCCAAGGAAGCCGTCATGAAGGCGGACTCCTACGCGTACCGCGACCGCCGCAACAAGAAGCGCGACTTCCGCCGCCTGTGGATCACCCGCATCAACGCGGCCGCCCGTGCCAACGGCATGAGCTACGGCACGTTCATGCACGGCCTCAAGCTGGCCGGCATCGAGCTGGACCGCAAGGTGCTGGCCGACATCGCCGTGCGCGACCCCGAGACCTTCCGCCGATTCGCCGAGAGCGCCCGCGAGGCGTCGACGGCCTGACCGGCGACGACAAGACCCACCTCACGGGCGCCCCTCCAATCGGAGCGGCGCCCTTTTCATTTAAGACCGCACCTTGACCATCACCAGCCCCCAAAACGAACACCTCACGCAGATCCGCAAGCTCGCGGGCCGCAAGTGGCGCGACAAGCTGCGGCTGTTCGTCGCCGAGGGGGAGGACCTGATCGAGGCCGCGACCCGCGCGGGCTGGGAGCCCGAGGCGATCTACGTGGCCGAGGGCAGCGGGCTCGACGGCGTGCCGGTGGCGCCGCACGTGCTGGCCGGCGTCTCGCAGCTCGGCTCCGGCACGCGCGCGCTGGGCGTCTTCGGGCAGCGCTGGGCGCCGGCCCCGGTCGGCCCGGCATGCCTGGCGCTGTGGGGGGTCAACGACCCCGGCAACGTCGGCACCGCGCTCCGCTCCGCGCTCGCGTTCGGGGCCGCCAGCGTCGCGCTCGGCCCCGGCACCGCCGACCCGTACGGCCCCAAGGCCGTCCGCGCCTCCATGGGCGCCCTCTTCGAGGTCCCGGTCGCGCGCGTGAAGGACGTCAGCGAGCTCCCCGGCCGCAAGATCGCCCTGGTCGCCCGGGAGGGGTCAGATCTTGCAATCGAGCAGGCCGATGCTCGAATGCAAGATCTGACCCTCCTTATCGGGAGCGAGCGGGAAGGGCTGCCGGCGCGGGTCGTGGCGGCGTGCGACGCGGTCGCGCACATCCCGATCCGGTCCGAGTCGCTGAACGCCGGGATGGCGGCGACCGTCGCCCTGTACGAGCTCGACCGTAGGATCCGCGGCCATGCTTGACCGGATCTCAGAGCTGCGCGCCGCTGGGGAGTCCGCCGTTGCCGGGTCGACGGACACCGCCGCGCTGGAGGACGTGCGCGTGCGGTTCCTGGGCCGCAAGGCCGAGCTGCCGAACCTGCTGCGCGGCGTCGCCCAGCTGGCGCCGGAGGAGCGCGGCGCCGTCGGCCGCGCCGCCAACGAGGCGCGGCGGGCGATCGAGGGTGCGCTCGACGCGCGGCGCGAGCAGCTCGAGGCGGGCGAGTTGGAGACCCGGCTGGCCGCCGACGTCGTCGACGTCACGCTGCCCGGCGCGCCGGCGCTGCCGCTCGGCCGCCTGCACCTGATCACCGCCACCCGGCGCGAGATCGAGGACGTGTTCATGGGCCTCGGCTTCCGCGTCGTGGAGGGCCCGGAGACCGAGCTCGTCTACTACAACTTCGACGCGCTCAACCACTCCGCCACGCATCCCGCGCGGCTGGAGAGCGACACCTTCTACCTGGCCGACGACGTGGTGCTGCGCACGCACACCTCGCCGATGCAGGTGCGCTCGATGGAGCTCGGGCCGCCGCCCACCTACATCATCGTCCCCGGCCGCACCTACCGGCGCGACTCCGACGCGACGCACACGCCGCAGTTCCACCAGATCGAGGGGCTGGCGGTCGACGAGGACATCACGCTCGGCGACCTGCAGGGCACGCTGCTGGCGTTCGCCCGCGCGATCTTCGGCGAGGACCGCCAGGTCCGCCTGCGCCCGCACTTCTTCCCGTTCACCGAGCCGAGCATCGAGTGCGACGTCTCCTGCTTCAACTGCCGCGACGGCCACCTGCGCGACGGCTCGCGCTGCCCGCTGTGCAAGGGCACGGCGTGGATCGAGATCCTCGGCGCGGGGATGGTCGACCCCAACGTGTTCTCCTACGTGCGCGAGCACGGCTACGACCCCGAGCGCGTGCAGGGCTTCGCGTTCGGCATGGGGATCGAGCGGATCGCCTTTCTGAAGCACCGCTTCCCCGACCTGCGGATGCTCTACGAGAACGACGTCAGGTTCCTGGAGCAGTTCGGCTGATGCGGCTCCCGATCCTCTGGCTCAACGACTACACGGACCCCGGCCTGCCCGCGGACCGGCTGGCCGAGCGGCTCGCCATGACCGGCACCGAGGTGGACCGGATCCACCACCACGGCGTCGGCGCGCTCGAGCACTTCCGCATCGGCCGCGTCGTCACCGCCGAGCGCCACCCCGACGCCGACCGCCTCAGCGTCTGCACGGTGGACCTCGGCGACGGAGAGCCGCACCAGATCGTGTGCGGCGCGCCCAACGTCGCCGCCGGCCAGGTCGTGGCCGTGGCCTCGCCGGGCGCGGTGATGCCCGACGGCACGAAGCTCAAGAAGGCCAAGCTCCGCGGCCAGGTCTCCAACGGCATGATCCTCGCCGAGGACGAGGTCGGGATCGGCACCGACCACGACGGGATCATGGTGCTCGACGACGCGCTGCAGGCCGGCTCGCCGCTGGCCGACCAGCTCCCGATCTCGACCGAGGTCCTCGAGCTCGAGATCACCCCGAACCGCCCCGACTGCCTGTCGGTCTACGGCGTCGCGCGCGAGGTGCACGCCGCCACCGGCTCCGAGCTGTCGCCGCCGCCGTGGTCGGTGGACCCCGGCAGCCCAGGCGAGGTGGCCGGCGTGCGCGTGGACGTCGAGGACCCGGAGTTCTGCCCGCGCTTCACCGCCCGCCTGTTCGAGGACGTGACGATCGGCCCGTCTCCGACATGGCTGAAGGCGCGGCTGATGGCGGCCGGGCAGCGCCCGATCAACAACGTCGTCGACATCACCAACTACGCGATGCTGCTCACGGGCCAGCCGCTGCACGCGTTCGACTTCGACCTCGTGGCCGGCGGGCACCTCGTCGTCCGCCCCGCGCGCGAGGGCGAGAAGATGACCACGCTCGACGACGCCGAGCGCACGCTCGACGCCTCGATGCACGTCATCTGCGACGACGACGGGCCGACCAGCATCGCCGGTCTGATGGGCGGCGCGCGCTCCGAGGTGGGGGCGACCACCACGCGCGTGCTGATGGAGGCGGCCAACTGGAACGGGCCGAAGCTGCAGCGCACGTCCACGAAGCTGCGCCTGCGCACCGAGGCGTCCGGGCGCTTCGAGAAGGGCCTGGCGCCCGAGCAGGCGATGGACGGGCTGATCGTGGCGACGCAGCTGATGCTCGACCTGACCGGGGCGACGCTGCAGGACGGCACGATCGACGTCGGCGGGCCCGGTCCCGCGCCCGCCGTGATCCGGCTGCGCGACGAGCGCACGGCGCGGCTGCTGGGCGCCACCGTCCCGCGCGAGGAGGCGGCCCAGATCCTCGAGCGGCTCGGCTTCGGCGTCGAGGGCGCCGCGGACGGGCTGGACGTCACGGTCCCCGCCTTCCGCCGCAACGACGTCACGCGCGAGGCCGACCTGATCGAGGAGGTCGCCCGCATCTGGGGCCTCGACAAGCTGCCCGCCACGCTCCCGTCGCGCCGCGGCGCGACCGGCCGCCTGGAGCCGGAGCAGCGCGCCCGCCGGCGCCTGGAGGACGAGCTGGTCGGCGTCGGCCTGTCCGAGGCGGTGGGCTGGAGCTTCGCCGCGCCCGACCTGATCGACCGGCTGCGGCTGCCGGCCGGCGACCCGCGCCGCGCCGCCCCGGTGCTGCGCAACCCGATGTCCGAGGACCAGTCGGTCCTGCGCACGACCCTGCTCGGCTCGCTGCTGGACTCCGCGCGCGTGAACCGCTCGCGCGGGATCGCCGACGCGCGGCTGTTCGAGGCCGGCGCCGTGTACTTCGACCGCCCGCGGGCCGGCGAGCCGCGCGGCGCGCTGCCCGACGAGCGCAACCACCTGGGCGCGCTGCTCACCGGCGCGCTGCGGCCCGCCACGTGGCGCGAGCCCGAGCCGCCGCGTGCCGACTTCTTCTCCGTCAAGTCCGTCCTGGAGGCGGCGCTGGGCGCGATCCGCGTGCCGTGGAGCGTCGAGCCCGCGCGCGAGCCGTTCCTGCACCCCGGCCGCTCCGCCCGCGTGCTGATCGCCGGCGAGCCCGCCGGCTGGATCGGCGAGCTGCACCCCGGGCGTGGCGGCCGCGTGGGACCTCGACCAGGTCGCCGCCTTCGAGGTCGAGCTCGACGCCGTGCTGGCGGCCGCGCCGCCCGTGCCCGTCTACCGCGACGTCACGTCGTTCCCGTCCGTGCGACAGGACCGCGCCTGGTGGTTCCCGCGCGAGGTGTCGGCCGCGCAGGTGCTCGACGTCGTCCGCGACGCCGGCGGCGCCCTGCTCGCGGGCGTGTCGGTGTTCGACGTCTATCCCAGCGAGGACCGCGTGTCGCTGGCGCTGCGGCTGGAGTTCCGCGCGCCCGATCGCACGCTGACCGACGAGGAGGCCGCGCAGCGCCGGGCCAAGATCGACGCCGCGGTGGCCGAGAAGCTGGGAGGCGAGCCGCGTGGCTAGCGTCGCGGTGCTCGGAGCGGCGGGCTACGCGGGCGCGGTCGCGGCCTCGCTGCTGCACCGCCACCCGGACTTCGAGCTGCGCCACGTGACCGCGCGCTCGGACGCCGGCGCGCGGCTGGACGAGGTGCACCCGCGCACGCGCGTGCCGATGGAGCTCGAGCCGCCGTCGACCGACCTCGACGTCGACGCGGCGGTCGTCGCCTACCCGCACGGCGCCTCGGCTCCCGTGGTCGCGGAGCTGATCGAGCGCGGCGTCCGCGTGGTGGACCTGAGCGCCGACTTCCGGCTGCACGAGCTCGGGACCTACGAGGAGTGGTACGGCGACCACGGCGCGCCCGGCCTGATCGGCGAAGCCGTCTACGGGCTGCCCGAGCTGCACCGCGAGGAGATCCGCGCCGCGAAGCTCGTCGCCAACCCCGGCTGCTACCCGACCGCCGCGATCCTCGCGCTCGCCCCGCTGGCGCGCGAGGGGCTGCTCGGCAGCGTCGTCATCGACGCCAAGTCCGGCGTCTCGGGCGCCGGGCGCGAGCCGTCGCCCGGCAAGCACTTCGTCGCCGTCGACGAGACCGTCACGCCGTACAAGGTCGGCCGCCACCGGCACACGCCGGAGATCGAGCAGGAGCTCGGCGGCGACGTGCGCGTGACGTTCACGCCGCACCTGGTGCCGCTCTCCTACGGCGAGCTCGTCTCCTGCTACGTGACGCCCGCCGCCGAGGCCGACGTCGCGGCGCTCTACCGCGACGCCTACGCGGGGGAGCCGTGGGTCGAGGTCGTCGAGGGCCCGCCCGGGATGCAGGAGGTGCGCGAGACCAACTTCTGCCGCATCTCCGTGCACGGCGACGACCGCACCGGCGTCGTGATCGTGTTCGCGACGATCGACAACCTCTACAAGGGCACGTCCTCGCAGGCGGTGCAGAACCTCAACCTGATGTTCGGGCTCGACGAGTCGCTGGGGCTCCCCGCATGAGCTTCTCCTCGCGCTGGGTCGACCCGCCCGCCCACGTCAGCGAGGTCGCCGACGGCGGGCTGCCGGCCGGCTTCCGCGCGGCGGGAGCGGCGTGCGGGCTCAAGCCCTCCGGCGGGCTGGACCTCGGCCTGCTGGTCTCCGACGAGCCCGACACCGTGAGCGCCGCGCGCTTCACCCGCTCCGGCGTGCTCGCCGCGCCGGTGGTGCTCACGCAGGAGCGCTGCCGGCTGGACGCGCTGCGCGCCGTGGTCGCCAACTCCGGCAACGCCAACGCCGCCACGGGCCGCCGCGGCCTGGAGGACGCCGCGCGCATGCAGGGCGCCGCCTCGATGGCCGCCGGCGTGCGCGAGGACCAGATCGCCGTCGCCTCGACGGGCGTGATCGGCGTCCCGCTCGACGTCGACAAGGTCATCAAGGGGATCCTGGCCGCGCGCGGCGAGCTCGCCGCCTACGGGGACGACACGTTCGGCGAGGCGATCCGCACCACCGACAAGTTCGAGAAGTCCGCGTGCCTCGACGTCGAGCTGCCGTCCGGCCTCGTGCGGCTGACCGCGCAGGCCAAGGGCGCGGGGATGATCTCGCCGTCGTTCGCGACGATGCTGTGCTTCGTGCAGACCGACGCGGCGCTCGCGCCCGAGACCGCCGACCTGCTGCTCGGCGTGTGCGTGAAGCGCTCCTTCGACCGCATCTCGGTCGACGGGCAGCTCTCCACCAACGACACCGCGATCCTGATGGCGAGCGGCGCCAGCGGCGTGCGGATCGTCCCTGAGTCCGAGGACGAGGTCCGCTTCGGCGAGGCGCTGGACTACCTGCTGCGGCGGCTCGCGCTGCTGATCCTGCGCGACGGCGAGGGCGCCAAGCGCGTCGGCCGGGTCGTCGTGAACGGCGGCCACGAGCCGCACGTCGTGGCGAGCGCCCGGGCGGTGGCCGACTCGCCGCTGGTCAAGGCGGCGCTGCACGGCGGCGACCCGAACTGGGGCCGGATCGCGCAGGCCGTCGGCAAGGCGCTCCACGACGCGGCGCCGCTGCCGCTCGACATCTGGATCGAGGACGTCCAGGTGTGCGCCGACGGCGGCGTGCGGCCCTACGACGAGGCCGCGCTGGCCGCTTCGGTCGCCGGCGAGGAGGTCGAGTACACCGTCGGGCTGCCCGGCGAGGGCGCCGAGGCCGAGGTGTTCTTCTCCGACCTCTCGCACGAGTACGTGACCATCAACGCGGAGTACACGACCTGATGCGCGACGTCGGCACCCTTCTCGAGGCGCTCCCCTACATCCGGGAGTTCCACGGCCGCACCGTCGTCATCAAGTACGGCGGCGCCGCGATGTCCGATCCGGCGCTGCGCGAGGACTTCGCGCGCGACGTGGTGCTGCTCAAGTACGTCGGCCTCAACCCGATCGTCGTGCACGGCGGCGGGCCGGACATCACCGCCTACATGAACCGGCTCGACATGCCGGTCGAGTTCATCGGGGGCCTGCGCGTCAGCAACGCCGACACCGTCGAGGTGGCCAAGATGGTCCTCGTCGGCAAGGTCAACAAGGACATCGTGATGCGGCTCAACCGCCACGGGCAGTCGGCCGTCGGCCTCTCCGGCGACGACGGGCAGCTGTTCCGCGTGTCGACGATGGAGGGGCCGGCGGGAGAGGACATCGGGCTGGTCGGGCGGATCGACCGCATCGACGCGACGGTCATCCACCACATCGCCGAGGACTACATCCCGGTCATCGCCTCCGTCGGCGCCGACCGCGCGGGCCGCTCGCACAACGTCAACGCGGACGAGGCCGCGGGCGCGGTGGCGCGCGCCACCGGCGCCTACAAGGTCATGTTCCTCACGGACGTCCCCGGCTGGCTGAGCGATCCGGCCGACCCGACGTCGGTGATCTCCGAGTGCGGGGCGGACGAGGTCGAGGCGGCGCTGCCGGCCGCCGCCGGCGGGATGCGCCCGAAGCTGCAGGCCTGCATCGACGCGATCCACGGCGGCGTGTCGTTCGCGCACATCATCGACGGCCGCCAGCCGCACTCGCTGCTGCTCGAGCTGTTCACCGACGCCGGCGTCGGGACGAAGATCAGGCCCGCGTCGTGAGCGCCCTCGCCCCGACCTACGCCCGCTACCCGGTCGAGTTCGTCTCCGGCTCGGGCTGCGTGCTCACCGACGCCGACGGGGTCGAGTACCTGGACTTCCTGGCCGGGATCGCGGTCTGCTCGCTCGGGCACGCGAACCCGGGCGTGGTGGCGGCGGTGCAGGAGCAGGCGGCGCGGCTGATGCACGTCTCCAACCTGTTCACCAACGCGCCGATGGTGCGGCTCGCCGAGCGGCTCGTGGAGCGCTCGTTCGGGGTCAACGTCTACTTCGCCAACTCGGGCGCGGAGGCCAACGAGGCGGCGCTGAAGCTGGTGAGGAAGGCGCGCCCGCGGGGTGACATCGTCGTCGTCCACGGCGCCTTCCACGGGCGCACGTTCGGCGCGCTGTCCGCGACGCCGCAGGAGTCCAAGCAGGCGCCGTTCGCGCCGCTCGTGCCGGGCTTCCGCGTCGTGCCGCCGACCGCCGAGGCGCTGGCCGGCGCGGTCGACGAGCGCACCGCCGCCGTGCTGCTGGAGCCGATCCAGGGCGAGACCGGCGTCCACGTGCTCGCGCCCGAGGTGCTCCAGGCCGCGCGCGACGCCTGCGACGCGGTCGGCGCCGCGCTGGTGTTCGACGAGGTCCAGTGCGGGGTGGGGAGGACCGGCTCGCTGTGGGCGTACGAGCAGGCCGGCGTCGTGCCCGACGCGATGACGCTCGCCAAGGGCCTCGGCGGCGGGATGGCGATCGGCGCGCTCGTGATCGGCCCGGCGCTCGACGGCGTGTTCGCCCCCGGCGACCACGGCTCCACCTTCGCGGGCGGCCCTGTCGCGGCCGCGGCCGCCAACGCCGTGCTCGACGTCGTCGACGACCCGGCTTTCCTCAGCGGCGTCCACGAGCGGGGCGAGCGCCTCGCCGAGGGCCTTCGCGAGCTGCCCGGCGTCACCGGCGTCCGCGGCCGCGGGCTGATGGTCGCCGCCGAGCTCGAGGAGGGCTCCGACGGGCCGGGCATCGTTCGCCGCGCGCTGCTCGAGGAGCACCTGATCATCAACGCCACGGGCCCGACGACCCTGCGCTTCCTCCCGCCGCTGACGGTCACCGACGACGAGGTCGACGACGCGCTCGCACGACTTGTGCGCCTGATGTCGTAATCGCGGACGCTCGTTCGTCGTCTCGATATGGAACTCATACTCATCGATTTCATGACGGTGGACGGCGTCGTCCAGGCGCCCGGCGGGTCCGAGGAGGACCAGGAGGCGGGCTTCGCCCACGGCGGCTGGTCGCACCCGTACTTCGACGTCGAGGTGATGGGCCCGGCGATCGGCGAGATCATGGAGCGCTCGGACGCCCTGCTCTACGGCCGGCGCACCTGGCAGGGCATGGCCGCGGCGTGGCCCGGCCGCGCCGGCGACCCGTTCGCGGACCAGATGAACGCGATCAAGAAGTACGTCGCCTCACGCACGCTCTCCCAGGACGACCTGACCTGGAACAACTCCGAGCTGCTCCAGGGCGACCCCCTCGCCGCGGTGCGCGAGCTGAAGGCCCGCGACGGCGGCGCGCTGCAGATGTGGGGCAGCGCGAGCTTCGCCCGCCAGCTGGTCGAGAACGACCTCGTCGACGAGTACGTGCTGCTGCTCGAGCCGCTCATGGTCGGCGGCGGCAAGCGCGTTCTTCCCCGAGGACGGCAAGAAGCGGCCGCTCGAGCTCATCGACGTCAAGCAGGCCGGCACCGGCACGCTCGTCACCCGCTACCGCCCCGCGGCCGCCAACACCTAAACCCCAGATAAGGGGTCTGACCCTTTATGGCAGTGAAATGAAGTAAAGGGTCAGACCCCTTAGGTTGGCTAGGGGAGGAAGTAGAAGGGGTTCGGGAGCTTGAAGGCGACGTCCTCGTGGCCGCCGGCGAGGTCGGAGTACTGGTCGCCGACGCTGGCCACGATCCGGTAGCCCTCGCCTTCGATCGCCTTGCGCGCGCCCGCCTTGTAGTCGACGGTCGAGCCCGCGAAGCCGGTGGGCTTGAGCACGAGGCGGGTGTAGTTCGTGAAGCCCTCGCGCTGGAGGTTGCTGGCCGTGTGGTCGCGGACGTCCTCGCCGCGGCCGGTGATGAAGAACGTGGCGATGCCCTTCTTCTGGGCGAGCTTGTAGAGCTCGAGGCTCGGCGCGATCGCCGTCCCGATCTCGTTGACGGCCTCGGCCCGCGACTGGGTGCCGTACGTGAAGTCGTCGGCGTCGATCGCCGTGTAGTTGGAGAGCACGGTCTCGTCGACGTCGAACACGATCGCGGTCTTGCGGGCGTGCCCGTGGTGGCGCGCGGCGCGGACCTTGAAGCGCCGGCCCTTGAAGCGGAACCGCTTGGCGCCGCGCTGGAGCCACTTCTTGGCCACGGCGTCGACCTTGGCGATCTGCTGGCCGTAGACCGACTGGTGGTACTCGCGCAGCGCGTCCTCCCAGTTGCCGGCGTTGTAGGACTGCGAGGAGCCGAGGTAGGGGAGGCCTCCGCCGCCGTCGGACAGCTCGACCATCGGGGTGTGGCCGATCCTGGTCAGGATCGGTCCCGGCACGGGGATCTGCTGGCCGGTCTGGGCGGACGCGGCCGCGGGCGCGACGGCCAGAGCGGCGGTCGCGAGGAACGTGAGTATGAGATGACGCATGGCCGCACGGGTTACCCGTCCTTGATGAGAGGACGAGGATCGAAGGTCACGCGGATCTCGGCGATCCTCCCGTCGCGCACCCGGCTCCAGTTCACGACCGGGCACGGCTCGGCGACGCTTGTGTGCAGGTCGAACCACGTGATCACGTCGTCGCCGTCGACCCAGCGGCGGGTGACGTCGATGCGCTCGAGGATCTGCGCCATCCCGCTCAGGCCCGCGACGCACGCGTCACCGTCGTCGGCGGTGCCGAGCGGGCCGCGGAAGGTCGCGTCGTCGGCGAGGATCGAGCGCAGGGTGTCGAAGTCCTTGGACTCCCAGGCGGTGAAGTAGGTCTCGGCGAGCTGCTCGGGGCTCATGCCGCGTAGCTCCCCGGCTCCCACGCATGCGTGGTCACGCTCAGGTGCGTCCACGCGTTGATCGCCGCGATCAGGCTGACGAGCGCGCCCATCTCGTCCTCGGAGAAGTGCTCCGCGGCGGCGGCGTACGCGTCGTCGGAGACGTCGGCGCGGGTCATCGCCTCCGCGAAGGCGAGCGCGGCGCGCTCGCGGTCGGTGAAGAACGACGTGTCGCGGAACGCGCTGATCGTGTACAGGCGCTGCTCGCTCTCGCCGATCGCCCGCGCGTCCTTGGAGTGCATGTCCAGGCAGTACGCGCAGCCGACGATCTGGGAGACGCGCACGCGCACCAGCTCGCGCAGCTTCGGGTCGAAGTCGACGCGGTCGAGCTCCTTGGTGGCGGCGTGGTCGAGGTGGGCCATGGCGCGGGAGAAGCCGGCGGCATGGCGTTCGAAGTCGAGTCTCATGCCGTGCAACCTAGGCGGATAACGGCCCATCGGTAAGGTCCAATCCGATGGCAGGAACGTGGGCCACTTCGAGCCTGGACCTCCACGTCGACCTCGACTCGACACGCGTGCGCGCGAGCCTGGAGGGCGCGCTGCGCGACGCCGTCCGCGCGGGCCGGCTCACCACGGGCACGCGGCTGCCGTCGTCGCGCGCGCTGGCCGCCGACCTCGGCATCGCCCGCAACACGGTCGCCGACGCCTACGGGCAGCTGGTGGCCGAGGGCTGGCTCGAGGCGCGCCAGGGCTCGGGCACCCGCGTCGCCGAGCGCGCGCCCGCGGCCGCCGCACCCCGCGACGCCGCCGCGCGGCCCGCGCTGCCGCGCTACGACCTGCGCGCCGGCTGGCCCGACGTCGCCTCGTTCCCGCGCCCGGTCTGGCTGCGCGCCGCCCGCCGCGCGCTGGCGGTCGCGCCGCCCGCGTCGCTCGGCTACGGCGACCCGCGCGGCGACCCCACGCTGCGGGCCCGCCTCGCCGAGTACCTCGCCCGCGTGCGAGGGGTCGACGCCGAGCCCGACCGGATCGTGGTCGTCACCGGGTTCACCCAGGGGCTCGCGCTGCTCGGGCGCGTCCTGCGCGCCCGCGGCGCGCGGGAGATCGCCGTCGAGGAGTACGGCCATCGCCTGCACCGCGAGGTGATCGCGGCGGCGGGCCTCGGCGTCCGCGAGCTCGCCGTGGACGCCCAGGGCGCCGCCACACCCGAGCGGAGCCGAGGCGGCCCTGCTCACGCCCGCCCACCAGTTCCCGCTCGGCATGGCCCTGGCCCCGCGCCGGCGCCGGGCCGCGATCGAGTCCGGCGCGCTGCTGATCGAGGACGACTACGACGGCGAGTTCCGCTACGACCGCCAGCCCGTCGGGGCGATGCAGGCGCTCGCGCCCGAGCGGGTCGTCTACGCCGGGACCGCGAGCAAGACGCTCGCGCCGGGGCTGCGGCTGGCCTGGCTCGTGCTGCCGGGCGAGCTGGTCGAGGACGTCGCCGAGGCCAAGCGGCTCACCGAGGGGCAGAGCCCGTCGCTCGAGCAGCTGACGCTCGCCGAGCTGCTCGGCTCGGGCGCCTACGACCGCCACGTGCGCCGGATGCGGCTGGTCTATCGCCGCCGCCGCGACCGGCTGCTCGCCGAGCTCGCCCGCCACGGCGTCGAGGCGACCGGTATCGCGGCCGGCCTGCACGCCGTCGCGCAACTGGGCGACAGGGACGCCGATGAGGTGGCGGCCCGCGCCGCCGAGCGCGGGGTCGCGGTGGAGCCGCTGGGCTCCTACGGGCCGCCGGGCCCGGCGCTCGTCGTCGGCTACGGCGCGCCGCCCGAACACGCCTTCACCGCCGCGATCGCGCGGCTCGGCGCGGCGCTCGTAGACTCGCGGCGATGACCGTCGTCCCGCCCAACGGGGGAGAGGTGATCGGCGACTCGCCCGACCGGCGCGTCGAGATCCTCTGCGACGACGAGGCGCTCAACGTCACCTGGTCGCGCTTCGGGCCCGGCCGCGACGGCGCCGACCTGCACGTCCACCGCCGCCACACCGACGCCTTCTACGTGCTCGAGGGCGAGCTCACGGTCAAGCTCGCGACCGGAGAGGTGACGGTGCCGGCGGGCTCGCTCGCCCGCGTGCCGCCGATGGTCGTCCACGGCTTCCGCAACGCGAGCGACCTCCGACGTGCGCTACCTCAACCTGCACGCGCCCGGCATGAACTTCGCGAACTACATGCGCTCGCTGCGCGACGGCGATCCGATCACGTACGACCAGGAAGACCCGCCGCGCGAGGAGGGGACGCGCCCGGCCACAGACGCGCGAGATCACCACCGGCCCGCTGCTGGCGGACACCGAGCACCTCCGCGTCGAGGAGCGCACCACCGCCGAGGCGCCCGCCGGCTGGGTGTACGTGCTCGACGGCGACGATGCGCTGCCCACCGGCACGTGGGCATCCAGGCCCGCTGAGCGTTCCGGCGCCACTCCGGCTGCTTGTCGTCACGCGGACCTGACGCTCAAGAATCCGGCCCACAGGGCCGACGCTTCGTCGCATGAGCCACATCCTGCGCCCTGCGCTGTCACTGATGGGGCGCCTGCGGTTCGCGCAGAAGTTCGCCCTGATCGGCCTCGTCCTCGTCGCCGCGCTGGCCTTCACCGGCCGCGCGTACCTGCGCAGCCAGGACGGGCAGATCGCCTTCAGCGCCAAGGAGCGCGTCGGCCTGCGGGTCGTGGCGCCCGCCGGCACGCTGCTCGGCCGGCTCACCGCGCTGCGCTCGACCGCCGTCCGCGCGGCCGGCGGCGACGACGCCGCGCGCGAGGCGCTGCCCGAGCGCGAGGCCGCCGTGGCCGACGCGCGGCAAGACGGTCGATCGCGCGATCGCCGCCGACGGCGCCGAGCTGGGCCTGGAGGAGCGCTGGACCGACCTGCGCGCGGCGATCCAGGGCGCGCCGGAGGTCGGCGGCGACCCCGCAGCCACCTCCAGGGCCTACGCCGCGCTGACCGACGGCGCCTCCGCGCTGATCGTCGAGGCCGGCAACGCCTCCAACCTGATCCTCGACCCGGATCTCGACTCCTACTACGTGATGGACGACGTGATCACGAAGGTCCCGGGCACGCTGACCGGCCTCGCCGCCACGTCCGACCTGCGCGTCCGCGTGGCGTCCGGCGACGACGCCGCCCGGATCGACCTGGCCGTCGCCCAGGGAGCGCTGCACGCCGCCTCCGCGGCCGGCAGCGCCGGGCTGGGCACCGCCTTCGAGGCGACCGCCGACGGCGACCTCGCGAAGGACCTCGGCGCGCTGAACTCCGGCGCCGGCAGCGCGGTCGACCGGCCTCGGCAAGGCCTTCGACCGCATCGCCCGCGGCGGCGCCGCCGGCAGCGATCCCGGCACCGACGCGGCGATCGCGGACGCCACCCGCCTGCAGGAGGCGCTCGCGCCGGCGCTCGACCGCCTGCTCGTCTCGCGACTGGACCGCCTGCGCGGCGAGAAGCGCACGGTGGTCACGGTCGCCCTGCTGGCCATCCTGCTCGGCGCCTACCTGTTCCTTGCGCTCTACGTCGGCGTCAAGCGCTCGGTCACGCGCGTCCGCACCGCGCTCGCCGGTGTCGGCGACCACGAGGTCGCCGGCCTCCAGGAGGGCCTCGAGCGCGTCGCGGCCGGCTCGCTCACCCGCAGCCTGGCCGCCGCGACGCCGCCGCTCGAGCGCGGGACCCGCGACGAGCTCGGCGACGTCGAGGACGCGGCCGAGCAGATCCGCGCCCGCTCCGCCGCCTCGATCGAGTCCTACGAGGCCATGCGCGCCGGCACCGCCGCGCTGCTGCGCGACATCGCCGATCGGCTCCGAGAGCGTCAGCCGGGCGTCCGGCGCCGTCGCCACCACCACCGGGGAGGCGGAGTCCGCCATCGCGGAGATCGCCGAATCGGCCGGCTCGCTCGCCACCGGCGCCGAGCGCCAGGTGACGGCGATCAACGACGTCCGCACGATGGCCTCCGAGGTCGTGACCGCCAGCCGCGCGAGCGCGGGGCAGGCCGACGGCGCCGCGCAGGCTGCGACCCACGCGCGGGTCGTCACCGAGGAGGGCGTCGCCGCCGTCATGCTCGCCACGACAGCGACGGCCGCCGTCCGCGAGGCCGCCGCGCGCGCCAGCGCCGTCGTCGCCGAGCTCGGCAACACCTCCGAGCGGATCGCGGCCATGACCTCGACGATCGACGACATCGCCGAGCAGACCAACCTGCTGGCGCTCAACGCCGCCATCGAGGCCGCCCGCGCCGGCGAGCACGGCCGCGGCTTCGCCGTCGTGGCCGCCGAGGTCCGCTCGCTGGCCGAGCAGGCCCAGGAGGCGGCCGCCGAGATCGCCACCCTCGTCGGGCAGATCCGCCGCGACGCCGCCAGCGCCGGCGATGCCGTCGCCGAGGGTGAGGCGCGCACCGCCGAGTGCG
Source organism: uncultured Solirubrobacteraceae bacterium (assembly GCA_963723395.1). GTDB lineage: Bacteria > Actinomycetota > Thermoleophilia > Solirubrobacterales > Solirubrobacteraceae > DATFQI01. The sequence goes on from CAVRQL010000027.1 coordinate 205,014, forward strand.
ACGAGCGCGTCCAGAACGCCCGCGCGGCGTTCGAGGACATCGGCACCGGCGTCGACGGCGTGCTCGAGCAGGCGACGGCGATCGCCGCTTCCGTCGCGCAGGTGACCGCCGACGCGGAGCGCATCAGCGAGCGGCTCGCCGAGGTCACGGAGGTCGCCGAGGCGTCCGCCGCCACCGGGGAGCAGGTCTCCGCCACCACGCAGGAGACGAGCGCCTCAACACAGGAGATCGCCGCCTCCGCGCAGCACCTGGCGGGCACCGCGGGCGAGCTCGAACGGCTCGTGGCGCGCTTCGAGCTGTCCTGAGCCGCCGGTTGAGCGGTACCGTCGTGGGCATGGCCACGACCGCATCCCGCCCAAAGCTCGACCCCCTCGACGTCCTCGGCCTCGATCACCTGCTCAGCGACGAGGACAAGATGCTGCGCGACAGCGTCCGCCGCTGGGTCGGCGACCGCGTGCTGCCGGACATCGCCGCCTGGTTCGAGGCGGGCGAGTTGCCCTCGCGCGAGCTGGCCAAGGAGCTGGGCGACCTCGGGCTGCTCGGGATGCACCTCGAGGGCTACGAGTGCGCGGGCGCCAGCTCGACCGCCTACGGCGTGGCCTGCCGCGAGCTGGAGTACGGCGACAGCGGCATCCGCTCGCTCGTCTCCGTGCAGGGCTCGCTGGCCATGTTCCCGATCTGGAAGTTCGGCTCCGAGGAGCAGAAGCAGGAGTGGCTGCCGCGGATGGCCGCCGGCGAGGCGATCGGCTGCTTCGGGCTGACCGAGCCCGACTTCGGCTCCGATCCCGCCGGCATGCGCACCACCGCCAAGCGCGACGGCGACGACTGGATCCTCAACGGCACCAAGCTGTGGATCACCAACGGCGCGGTGGCCTCCGTGGCGGTCGTGTGGGCGAGGACCGAGGACGGCGTGCGCGGCTTCGTGGTGCCCACCGACACCAAGGGGTTCTCGACCAGCGAGATCCACCACAAGCTCTCGCTGCGCGCGTCGGTCTCCTCCGGGCTGGAGATGGACGACGTGCGCCTCCCTGGCGACGCGGTGCTGCCCGAGGTGACCGGCATGCGCGGCCCGCTGTCCTGTCTCACCGAGGCGCGCTACGGCATCTGCTGGGGCGCGGTCGGCGCCGGGCGCGCGTGTTACGAGTCCGCGCTGGAGTACTCCAAGACGCGCGTCCAGTACGGCCGGCCGATCGCCGGCTTCCAGCTCACCCAGGCCAAGCTCGTCGACATGATGCTCGAGCTCCAGAAGGCGCAGCTCGTCGCGTGGCGGCTGGGCCAGCTCAAGGACTCCGGCGAGCTGGAGCCGCGCCAGATCAGCGTCGGCAAGCTCAACAACGTGCGCGAGGCGATCAAGGTGGCGCGCGAGGCGCGCACGATCCTCGGCGCCTCCGGGATCACGACCGAATACCCCGTGATGCGGCACGCCAACAACCTCGAGTCGGTGCTCACCTACGAGGGCACGAGCGAGATCCACACGCTGATCCTCGGCGAGGCGATCACGGGAGAGCGCGCCCTCCAGTGAACGCCGCGGAGGCGGTCGGGCGCACGCTCGCGGAGCTGGGCGTCCGCGACGCCTTCGGCGTGCTCGGGAGCGGGAACTTCCTGGCCACGCAGGCGCTGCACGCGGCGGGCGCGGCGTTCCACCACGCCCGCCACGAGAACGGCGCGATCTGCATGGCGGACGGATACGCGCGCGTGAGCGGGCGCGTCGGCGTGTGCAGCGTCCACCAGGGCCCGGGGTTCACGAACGCGCTGACCGGGCTCACCGAGGCGGCCAAGGCGCGCACGCCGCTGCTGCTCGTCACCGGCGAGGCGCCCGCCGCCGCGCGCAACTCGAACTTCCGCGTCGACCAGGCGGGCGTGGCGGCGACGCTCGGCGCCGGCGTCGAGCGCATCCACTCGGGCGCGAGCGCCGCCGCCGACACCGCCCGGGCGCTGCTACCGCGCCGAGGTCGAGCGGCGCCCGATCGTGCTCAACCTGCCGCTCGACGTGCAGGCCGAGGAGTCCGGCGCGGCCCTGCCGGAGCTGGGCGCCGCCCCGCACCCGCCCGCGCCCTCGCCGGCCGCGCTGCAGGAGATCGCCGACTGCATCGCGGCGTCGGCGCGGCCGCTGATCCTGGCCGGCCGCGGCGCGGTCCTGTCCGGCGCGCGCGAGCCGCTCGAGCGCCTGGGCGACGCGCTGGGCGCGGTGCTCGCGACCTCGGCGATGGGCCACGGGCTGTTCGCCGGCTCGCCGTGGAACGTCGGCATCTCCGGCGGGTTCGCCTCGCCGCTCGCCGCCCGGGTGATCGCCGAGTCCGACCTCGTGCTCGCCTTCGGCGCGCGCCTGACCCGCTGGACGACCCGCGACGGCGCGCTGATCGGCCCCGACACGCGGGTCGTGCACGTCGACCTCGACGAGGACGCCGCGCACCATCGCGTCGACGTCTCGGTGGTCGGCGACGCCGCCGTCACCGCGCGCGCCCTGCTGGCCGACGGCGCGTCGGCGCCCGGGCGCCGGGCACCCGAGCTGCTGGCCGAGATCGCGTTCGGCGCGTGGAGCGACCAGCCCTATGAGGACGTGGGCGGCGACGGGCACATCGATCCGCGCACGCTGTCCCGCGCGCTCGACGCGCTGCTGCCCGCCGACCGCACCGTGGCGGTGGACTCCGGGCACTTCATGGGCTTCCCGCCGATGTACATGCGCGTGCCCGACCCGCAGGGCTTCGTGTTCACGCAGGCCTTCCAGTCGATCGGCCTCGGCCTGGCGAGCGGCATGGGCGCCGCGATCGCGCGCCCCGACCGCCTGACGGTCGCCTGCCTCGGTGACGGCGGCGCGCTGATGTCGCTCCCCGAGCTGGAGACGCTGGCCCGGCTGCGGCTGCCGATGCTCGTGGTGGTCTACGACGACGCCGCCTACGGGGCCGAGGTCCACCACTTCGGCCCGCAGGGCCATCCCGTCGAGCTGGTGCGCTTCCCGGACACCGACTTCGCCGCCCTCGCCCGCGCCGCGGGCGCGCAGGGGATCACGGTGCGCGGGGAGGACGACCTCGACGCGATCGGCCCGTGGCTGGAGCGCCGCGACGGCCCGCTGGTCGTCGATGCGAAGATCACGCCCGACTTCTGCGCGGAATGGCTCGAGGAGGCCTTCAAGTGACCCAAGCCCAGTCCCTGGCCGAGCTGCTCGCCGGCGTCGACGTGATCGACCTCACCCAGCCGCTCAGCGAGGACACGCCCGTGCTGAAGCTGCCGCCGCCGTTCGAGAACACGCCCGGCCTGACGCGGCACGAGATCAGCCGCTACGACGACCGCGGGCCCGCGTGGGCGTGGGACTGGCTGGAGATCGGCGAGCACGTCGGCACGCACTTCGACGCCCCGATCCACTGGGTCAGCGGCCGCGACGGCGAGGACGTCGCCTCGGTCCCGCCGCAGCGGCTGGTCGGCGCGGCCGTCGTCATCGACCGCTCCGCGGAGGCCGCCGCGGACCCCGACTACCTGCTCACCGTCGCCGACATCCGCGCCTTCGAGGACGAGCACGGGCCGCTGCCCGCGGGCGGCTGGCTGCTGCTGCGCACGGGCTGGGACGCCCGCGCGCACGACGAGGCGGCGTTCCTCAACGCGAACGAGACGGGCCCGCACACGCCGGGCTTCGACGTCGAGTGCGCGCGCTGGATCGCCGAGGAGTCACCGCTGACCGGCGTCGGCGTCGAGACCGTCGGCACCGACGCGGGCGCCGCGCACTCGTTCGACCCGCCGTTCCCGGTCCACAGCTTCGTGCTCGGGGCGGGCAAGTACGGCGTCACCCAGCTCGCCAACCTCGCGCAGCTGCCGCCCACCGGCGCGGTGATCGTGGTGGCGCCGCTGAAGCTCGTCCGCGGCACCGGGAGCCCCGCCCGCGTGCTCGCGCTGGTCCCGCGCGGGTAGTACGCTCCTCATATGGAGCCCGATCGTTTCGACGACGTGGCGTTCACGGTGACGGAGGAGCCGCAGGAGCGGTCCCCGCGCAGCCGACTGCGACGCCGCGTCGCGGCCGTGCTCGCGTCAGCGACCATCGTGTTCGGCGGCCTCGCCGCCGCGGCCGACGCGCTGACCGAGACCGCCCAGCCGGCCAAGTCCTCCGCCTCCCCGAGCCTGATCCGCGACGGCAACGGCGCCCGCCAGTGGCACCGCGACGGGCCGTGCCGCAAGGGCGATCGGGAGCACCGGAGCACCAGCACTTCAGAGCTGCGCTACTGACCGCATCGCCGCAAACGGCGGCGGATAGTGGTTGACTGAACGGCCGTGACGGACGTGCGCGAACAGCTCGAGCGGCTCGGCCTCCCGGGAGGGGGGACGTACTACCGCTCCCGCATCCCGTCGCCCGAGGACTCGCAGATCGGGCGCGCCATCCACGCCTTCGCGGAAGCCACGCCGCGCGAGCAGGCCGCGTTCCGCGCGGGCATCGACGGCTCGCGCGCCGGGTTGCTGCAGGTCTGGAGCGAGCGGATGGCGGCGCTCGCCGTGCGCCTGGACAGCCAGAAGCCGCTCGTCCAGGGGCTGGTCGGGCTCAGCCTGGCCCAGGCCGACCACGACCACGAGGCGCTGCTCGTCGCGCCGCTGCACCGCCGCAGCGCGGAGAAGCTCGGCGTCGACCCCGGCCGGGTGTTCGACGAGGCGGCGGGCCGCACCGACCTGGCCGGCGCGCGCTGGCTGGCCGAGATGCGCGACTCCGACGACCAGCCCGAGGACGCGGGCTACGTCGAGGACGACGACGGCGAGGGCTTCCGCTACGAGCGCGACGGCGGACGCGGCCTCGGCCTGCGCTGATCAGCGCTTCTTCGCTTCTTCTTTTTCTTCTTCTTGACCGGCTTCTTCGTCGCGCACGTCTTGTAGGTGCGCTTGGTGACGGCCTTCTTGCCGGTCGTCGTCACCGCCGCGATCTTCACGACCACCTTGCCCCTGGGCAGGCCGCGCAGGCTGATCCGGGTCTTGACCTTGCGCGCCTTGAGGCCCTTGAGCTTGAGCTTGGTCTTGCGGTTGACCGTGATCTTCAGCGACTTGAACGTGGTGCCGCGCGGCCGGCGGATCGTGATCGTGAACTTGCGGCGGCTGAGGCAGGTCTGCGAGTCCGGCCATCGGGAACAGCTGCGCGCCCAGCACCGCGCCCGTGGGGTCCGCGCCGACGTCGGCGATGCCGCCGCCCGTCGAGGGGACGGTCGGCTGCGACGGCCTGGGGGTCGCGGGCGTGGGCGTCGGGGTGCGGGTTGCTGGCCGGCGTCGCGGTCGGGCTGGCCGTCGGGGTGGCGGTCGGGGTCGCCGTCGGCGTGGCCGTGGGCGTCGCGGTCGGCGTCGCCGTGCCGCCGCCGGTCCCGACCGCCGTCCACGTGAAGCCGACGGACAGGGAGGCGCCCTGGAACGCGTTGTCGGCGGTCGCCCGCGGCATCGTGGCCACGAACCGGTAGGCGCGCTGCTCCCCGGCGGGCAGCGTCCCGACGCCGAGCGCGGGCATCGCCGCGAGCTTGCCCGACCACAGCTGCACGGGGGAGGAGGCGTTGGTGACGTCGTAGACCGTCAGCTCGAGCCGCGCCGACAGCAGGCCGCCGCCGCGCTCCCGGCTGCTCGGAGGGGTCCGCCGTGCGGGCCACGGCGAGCAGCCCGGCGACCGAGCCGCTGTTGGCGATCTGCACGGTGCCGCTGGTCTGCTGGCCAGGGCGCATCGCGCCGGCGGTGAAGATCGCCTGGCCGTCCTTGGAGTTGGTCAGCTCCAGCGAGCCGCCCGCGGACGCGAGCTGCAGGTCCGGGCGGTCGCCGCCGCCGGGAGCGCCGAACGCGATGCCGAGCGCGGTCAGCGCCAGCAGCGCGTTGATCGCGAGGGCGAGCACGCCGCCGCTGGAGATGCGTCGCAGGCGGGCCATGGCTAGAAGTCGCCGCTCGCCGCGCCGGACTCGTTGACGGCGATCGGGAGCACGGCCTTCCCGGCCGCGTTGGTGGCCGACGTGGACGGCATCCAGGTCATCGTGGTGGCCGTCGTGACCCCGGTGCTGACCGTGCCGGTCCGCGTGCCGAGCGTGACGGTGATCACGCCGGAGGCCTGGGTCGCGGTGGCGGTGAAGCTCGCGCCGGCCGCTCCGACGTGATTGGCCTTGCTGTTGAGGCCGCTCGCGGAGCCCGGTGAGGTTGATCCGCGCGGTGTTGGCGGCGTTGTAGAAGTCGAGGTAGTCCGACGTGCCGTTGTCGACCACGCGCACCGTCAGGTTCAGCGTGGTGCCGGTCCAGGCGGAGGAGATCGAGGTCTTGAGGAGCGTCTGCGAGTAGGTGAAGGCGATCGTGTCGTTGGTGTCCAGGCGCCCGCTGGTGCCGCCGTTGGTGCCCTGGATGTCGGTCGCGACGGGGGACGTGACGTTGTCGACGGCGCGGCTCGCGACGACGGCCGAGGTCGAGACCTTGCCGAGCGTGTCGGTGGCGCGGGCGCGCAGGTCGTAGGAGCCGTCGGCGACGCCGGTGGTGTTCCACGAGCAGCTGTAGGAGCTCGACGTGTCGGTGCAGATCGTGGTCCAGGTGCTCGTGCCGGCGGGCGCGTACTGGATCGCCACGCTCTGGACGCCGGAGATGTCGGTGGCGCGTCGCGTTGATGGTGACGCCGGCGCGCAGGGGCGAGCCCGGGTCGGTGAGCGTGGTGGTGGGGCCGTTGTTGTCGACGATCCGGGCCGTGGCGGCGGTCGAGGCGGTCGTGAGGGTCGGAGAGGTCGGTCGCGACCGAGCGGACGTCGTAGCTGCCGTCCGCGATCGCCGTGGTGTCCCAGTTGCAGGTCGTGAACGGCGCGACGGAGTCGGTGCAGGCCGTCGTCCACGCGCCGGTGGAGCCGTTGAGCCGGTACTCGAAGCGCAGCGAGGCGATGCCCGAGCCGGCGTCGGCCGCGGTGCCCACGAGCGCCTTGGTGCCCGAGATCGGGGTGCCGGGGTTGGTGATCGTGGCCGCGCTGGGCGCCGTGTTGTCGATCCGGGTCTGCACGGTCGCCGAGACGGTGCTGAAGCCGGCGTTGTCGGTCGCGGTCGCGCGCAGCAGGTAGAGGCCGTCCGGCACCGCCGTCGTGTCGCCCGTGCACGAGTACTGCGCGACCGGGTCGGTGCAGATCGTCGTCCAGGCGCCACCGGCGAAGATCTCCATCTTCACGCTCGCGACGCCGGAGCCGTTGCCGTCGTCGGTGGTCGCGTAGAGGGTCGCGTTGCCGTGGCGCGGCGTGCCGTCCTCGACGACGGAGACGGTCGGGGCGTTGTTGTCGACGCGGCGGTTGGCGACCGTGGAGGTCGTCGTGTTGCCGGCGACGTCGGTCGCGGTGGCGCGGAGGTCGTAGAGCCCGTCGGGAAGGCCCGCCGTGGTCCACGAGCAGTTGTAGGTGCTCGTCGTGTCGGTGCAGATCGCGGTCCAGCTGCCGGACGAGGCGGTGCGGTAATCCATCGTGACGCTCGCGACGCCGCTGCCGCCGTCGGTGGCGGTAGCCGTCAGCGCCTTGGTGCCGGTGACCGGCGTGCCGGGGTCGGTGAGCGAGGTGGCCGGCGCGGTGTTGTCGACGCGGCGGCTCGTGACGGTGGCGCTGGTCTGCGAGTAGCCGGCCGTGTCGGTGGCGATCGCGCGCAGGTCGTAGAGGCCGTCGGCCACGCCCGTCGTCGCCCAGTCGCAGGTGTAGGCGGCGGTCGTGTCGGTGCAGATGTCGGTCCAGGTGCCTGCTCCGGCGGGGGAGCGCTGGATCTTCACGCTCGCCATCGGCTCCTCGGAGGTCGCGACGGCCGCGATGGTGGCGGTGCCGCGCAGCGGCGAGCCGGGGTTCGTCACGGTGACGGCCACCGAGTTGAACGCGGAGGCCGTGGCGAAGGAGGTGGCGCCGTGGGCGGAGGAGGCGACGAAGTTCGCGCCCGAGGGACGGGCGCCGTTGGAGAGCACGAGCGCCGCGAGCAGCGGCAGCGCGAGCGCGGCGAGCAGGCGCTTCACGCCTCGGCTCCGGTGGGCGCGCTCCGGCGGCGGGCTTCCTCGCCCGCTTCGCGCCACATGCCGGCGAGGCTCATCAGGGCGATCAGCGCGGCGGGGGCGCCGATGATCAGCATCCGCCAGCGGCGGTCCGAGAGTGCGGCGACGGCGAAGCCGGCCTTGGGGATGCCGAGCTTGACGCGCGCCTGGCCGGGGCCCTTGAGCGAGAACGTCCACGGGTCGGCGACCTCGTTGGCGTCGCCCTTGGTGCGGAACTTCAGGCCGCCGAACTTGTCGCGCGAGATCTTCACGATCCGGTGGGTGACGAGGCCCGCGGGACCGGAGCCGGCGGGCGGGCGGTAGGTGATGACGTCGCCCTCGCGCAGCGAAGCGACCGGGACGACCTCGTCGAGGACGAGGGAGCCCCGGTCGTAGGTCCCGGTCATGGAGCCGCTGACGATCACGTAGCGCTGCCAGCCGAGCACGGCCGGCAGCACCAGGAGCGCGCCGAAGGAAAGGCCCGCCACGACCAGCAGCGTGGTCAGCACGCGTCCGGCGTGACGGGCCATTCCGGTGTTCCCCCTGTGGCTCTTAGGCCGCGGTCCAGGTGAAGACGGTCTCGGACGAGTCGCCCTGGTAGGCGTTCCCGGCCGTGCCGTCCACGGAGACCGTGAACTCGTAGCGGTGCTTCTCGGCGCCGGCGAAGGTGCCCATCGAGACCGGGGCGGTCATCGCGGCCAGCGTGCCGGTGTACTTGACGGTGTCGCCGACGTCGCAGGTCGGGGGCGTGGCGCCGACGAACGTGCCGCAGTCGACGACCTTGACGTTGAGCTTGCCGGACAGCGGGTTGGTCGAGTCGCTGTCGACGGGAGTGCCGCGGGTCAGCGTGAAGGCGCCCGAGAGGCTGCCGGTGTTGCCGATGTCGACCGTGCCGGTGCTGGCGGTGCCGCCGGGGCGCATGCCCGAGGCGGTCAGGACGGCCGAGGCCTCCTTGGAGTTGTAGATCGAGAGGGTGCCGGTCGCGAACGTGTTGGCGGGGTTCGCGGAGGTGGCGGTGAAGTCGGCGCCGGAGGCGGCGGTGACGCCAACGGCCACCAGCACCGTGGCAAGCGCCGCAAGCGTGCGCTTGGGGCTCGAGAAGAGGACGGACAGGCGGGACATGAGAGTGGTGACGCTCCTGGGGACGGGTTGCGGCGATCCCGGGGGAGTGGGATCGGTGGCGACCGGATTAGCCGCCTGCTGGCAACCGGGCTATCTCGCTGCCTGCTCGAGACCCCTGGCTTTGCGTCCCCGCCTCACGACGGGTTTGCCGCTATCAACACTCTGTGTGTCGGCGCAACCACCTATGGGGCGCAGACCCCATGGACGGATGTTCGAGTTTGTTCCGTGGAAGTCGGGTGGCCCCGCTCCGTTCTAGGCTGTCGCGCGACATGAGCGACCAGCCGCGAGAGCCCACCTCCCACACCGAAGTCCATCGCGTCGCAAGCCCTGACTCCACAAGGGTCGCCGGCTATCTCGCCCAGCCGGGCGAGGTGGGTCGCGTGCTGCTCCTCTACAGCGGCGGCCTGGACACCAGCGTGATGCTCAAGTGGATCCAGGACGAGTACGAGGCCGAGGTCGTCGCGCTGACCGTCAACCTCGGCCAGCCCGGGGAGGACTACGAGGTCGTACGCGGGAAGGCGCTGCGGCTCGGGGCGCTCGACTGCCACGTCGTCGACGCCCGCGAGGAGTTCGCGCGCGAGTACGTGCTCCCCGCCATCAAGGCCAACGCCGACTACGGCGACGGCTATCCGCTCTTCACCGCGCTCGGTCGCCCGCTGATCGCCAAGCTGGCGGTCGAGTACGCGCGCAAGACGGGCTGCGACACGATCGCCCACGGCTGCACCGGCAAGGGCAACGACCAGGTCCGGATCGAGGGCACGGTCGCGACGCTCGCGCCAGAGCTGAAGGTGATCGCCCCGGTCCGCTCGTGGGCGATGGGCCGCGACGAGGAGATCGCCTACGCGCGCAAGCACGGGATCCCGGTCAAGGGCGGCACGGAGAGCGCGCCGTACTCGATCGACGACAACCTGTGGGGCCGCTCGTCGGAGGGCAAGTGGATCGAGGACCTCTCGCACGCGCCCGACGACGACGTGTTCCAGCTGGTCACGCGCCCCGAGCTCGCGCCCGACGAGCCGCAGGTGCTCGACGTGACCTTCGAGGCGGGCGTCCCGGTGGCGCTCGACGGCGAGCGGATGGAGCTCGTCGACCTGATCGACCGCGTGGCGGAGATCGGCATGCGCCACGGCGTCGGGATCGTGGACCACATCGAGGACCGCATCGTCGGCCTGAAGGTGCGCGACATCTACGAGGTCCCGGCCGCGGCCATCCTGCTGAAGGCGCACCGGGAGCTCGAGCGGCTGACGGGCACGATCCACCAGAACCAGTTCAAGCCGGGGCTCGACCAGAAGTGGGCCTACCTGGTCTACGCGGGCCTGTGGTGGGAGCCGCTGCGGACGGACCTGCAGGCCTACATCGACCACGTCAACCGACGCGTCGACGGGACGATCGGGCTGAAGCTGTTCAAGGGCAACGTCCGCGTCGTCACGCGCGAGAGCCCGAACGCGGTCTACGACGCGCAGCTGGCGACGTTCGCGGAGTCCGGCGGGCTGTTCTCCCAGAACGCCTCGCCAGGGTTCATCGAGCTGTGGACGCTGCAGTCGCGGATGGCGCACCGGCTCTCCGAGGGCGGCGACGCCTAGCGGGCCCGGCCGTTGGGTAGGGTCGGCGCATGCTCTACAAGGTCCTCGGCATGCTGGTCTGGAATGGCGCAAAGGTCATGTTGCGCCGCAAGTACGGGCCCACCTACGCCCCGAAGCCGCTCGTCGCGGGCGGCATCATCGCCATCGTGGCCGGCGTCGCGATCCTCGCGTCGCGCCGCGACTCCTAGCTTCATCTCCGGCGATCCGGCGGCTCCCGCTTGGGAGCCGCCGGAGCGTCTGGGAGCATGGCGCCGCGAATGGGTGAATCTCCCTCTTCGGCGCTGCCGCAGCTGACCGGCCTGACCATCGAGGCCGTCGAGTGGCTGCCGTCCGGCGCCGACTCCGGCCTGGTGCGCGTGCGCGGGCGCTGGACGTCCGCGGAGGCTGCCGTCCCGGGCCTGCCCGAGCTGGTGCTGCGGGCGGGGGAGGCCGAGCATCGCTTCGAGTCGCTCCCGGACGCCCGCTTCGCGCGGGACCCGGCGTCGTGGCGCGGGAGCTACCTCGTGCCGGGCGCGCTCGTGACGGCCGGGCCGGACGTCCTGTGGGTCGAGTGGCCGGGAGGCGTGCGCTCGGGGCTGCCGCCGCTGGCGCCCGGGCTGGCGCACCCCGAGCCGGCCGTCTCGGCCGAGCCCGCCTCCGAGGACGAGGGCGGCCAGCTGATCGACGAGGCGGTGCTCGCCGAGCGCCGCGCCCGCCGGGCCGAGGCCGCCGAGCAGGCGCAGGCGCGTGTGGCCGCCGAGGCGCTGCGCGCGGTCGAGGCGCTGGAGCTGCAGTCCGCGGAGCTGGAGCGGCGCCTGGCGGAGACGACCGCCGAGCGCGATGCGCTGGCCGAGGGCGTGGCTCCGGTCGCCGCCCCCGCGGAGGAGATCGCGGAGCTCGAGCGAGCCGCCGAGCATCGTGAGGCGGCGCTGTCGACCGCACTCGAGTCGCTGGCCCGCCTGCGCCGGCAGACGCGCGAGTGGCGGTTGAAGCTGCGCACGGGTGAGATGTCGCAGGCCGGCGAGGCGGTGCGCCTCGCGGTGCTGGAGTCCGAGCGCGCAGCGGCCGGCGAGGCCGCCCGTGCCGCCGAGGAGCGCATGGCGGCCGTGCGGGTCGAGCTCGAGGAGGCGCGCGAGCAGGCCGAGGGCCGGCTCGCGGCTGCGCTGGCCGCCGCCGAGGAGACGCGCGAGACGCTGGAGCGCCGCCAGCTCGGCGAGCGCGCGGTGTTCGACGAGGTGCGCGCCGCGCTGCAGGAGCGCGTGGACGCCGCCGAGGCGGCGCGTCGCGAGCACCGAGGCGCAGCTCGCCGTCGAGAGCGTCGCCCGCGCGGCGCTCGAGAACGAGCTGGACCGCGACCGCGAGCTCCGGACCGCGCTCGCCGCCGAGCTGTCCGCCGCCCGCGCCGGCGCCGCCGAGCGCGAGCGGGTGATCGCCGAGCTGGGCGCCGAGCGCGAGCGGATCGAGGCCCGCGCGGCCGAGCTCGCCGCCGAGCGCGACGCGCTGGTCGCCGACCTGGCGCTCAAGCGCGAGGCTCTGGCCTCGGAGCGCGAGGCCCGCGTCGCCGAGCGGGAGTCCTTCGCCGCAGAGCGCGCGACGTTCGCCGCGCAGCTGCAGGCCGAGCGCGCGGCGCGAGCCGCCGAGCGCGACGCCGCGCTGGTGCTGCGCGACGACCACGGCCCCGACCTGCAGGAGCAGCTCGCCACCGAGCGCGAGGCGCGCGAGTTCCTCGAGGTGGACCTGACGACCGAGCGTTCGCTGCGCACCGCGGCCGAGCAGGCCGTCGAGTCGACGCGCCAGGCCTTCGAGGCGGACCTCGCGGCGGCCCGCGCCGCGCGCGACGCCGCCCAGGACGAGATGCTGCGCGTCCGCGCCGAGCTCGAGGACGAGCGCGACGCCCGCCGCAGCGCGGAGTCAGCCGCCGCCGAGCGCGACTCGCTGCACGTCCGGATCGCCGAGCTGGACCGCCGCGCCGAGGGCCTCGCCGACGAGGTCCGCCTCGAGCAGGCCGCGCGCGAGCAGGCCGAGGCCGCTGCCGCCACGACCCGCCGCCCCGACGAGGAGACCCAGCGCGTCGTCGCCGACCTCGACGCCGCCGCGGCCTCCCTGCGCGCGTCGGTCGCCGCGCCGCCCACCGGCGGAAACCAGGAGCCGGATGAGGCAGCGGCGACCGCTGCTGGATCGCCGCCCGCCGAGGCCGGAAACCCGGAGCTCGTTGCGCCGCCGGAGCCGGTCGAGCCCGCCCGGCCGTGCCGGCCGCGGCCGCGCCGGAGCGGCCGAAGCCGACGATCGTCTCCGCCTCCGGCCCGCCGCCGCGCCTGGACGCCGTCGGCAAGTCCGCCCGCCAGTACCCCGCGCTGCGCGGCGCGATCGTGAAGCTCGCGCACGACGACCCGGTCGCCGCCGGCCGGCTGATCGCCGCGCTGCTGCCCGCCCAGGCCGCCGCGCTCGCCAACCCGCTCGACTACGACCTCACGATCCGCGAGGTCGGGACGTTCGCGGTCACGGTCGCCGACGCCACCACCGAGGTCCGCGAGCTGAGCGCGCCCCGCCCGCGCGATCAGGCGGACTTCCACCTGACCGCCGACGCGCTGACGCTCGCCGAGCTGCTGGCCGGGGTGCCCAGGAGGGTCGGCCGCTGGTTCGGCCCCGCGCGGTTCCGCGGCAGCCGCCGCAGCCTCGGCGTCCTCAGGGCGCTGCCGGCCACCCAGCTCACGATCGCCGAGGCGGCGCGCGCCGGGGCGCTGATCGCGCCCGGCGCTCGTCTACCGCGCGCTCTCCTACGCGGTCCACCCGAGCTGGACCCGCGGGCAGCGCTTCACGGTCGCCCAGGAGATCACCGGCGATGCGCCGGAGACGTGGTACCTGATGGCCCGCAACGGCGCGGGCCTCGCGGTCTCCGACCGCGCTCCCGAGGAAGGTGCGGACGCCACGGTGAGCATGACCGCCGACGCCTTCGCCCACCTGCTGCGCGGGGAGATCCCGCCGCGCGGCAGCGGCCGACGGTCCGCGGCGACGCCACCGCGGTGTCCCGCATGAAGGCCCTCGCGGACCGCGCCCAGGGCCTCTGAGTTTGCCCTCCCCGGCCCCCCGGGGATGTCACACTCAAGCGAACGTCCGCGTATTCCTGGGGAGGAACCTGCATGAGCGACAACCTGGCCGCATTCGTCACCGAAACCGCCGAGAAGTTCGGCGACCGGCCGGCGCTCAAGCTCGACGACACCGTCGTCTCCTACGACGTCCTCAACGAGGGCTCGGCCCGGGTCGCGGGGCTGCTGAAGGAGAAGGGCCTCAAGCAGGGCGACCGGGTCGGGATCATGCTCCCCAACGTCCCGTACTTCGCTGTCGCCTACTACGGCGTCCTGCGCGCCGGCGGCGTCGTCGTGCCGATGAACGTGCTCCTCAAGGGCCGCGAGGTCGGCTTCTACCTCGAGGACCCGGGCGCCGAGATCCTGTTCGCGTGGGGCGACTTCGAGGAGGCCGCGAAGACCGGCGCCGAGAAGGTCGGCGCCGACCTCATCCTCGTCAAGCCCGGCGAGTTCGAGCAGCTGCTCGCGGACGCCGAGGCCGATCACGACGTCGCCGACGTCGACCCCGAGGACACCGCGGTGATCCTCTACACGTCGGGCACTACGGGCACGCCGAAGGGCGCCGAGCTCTCCCACGCCAACCTGCGCGAGCAACGCCAAGGTCAACGTCGAGACGCTCTCCAAGGCCTCCGAGGACGACGTCCTGTTCGGCGGACTGCCGCTGTTCCACTCCTTCGGGCAGACCTGCGGGCTCAACTCGGCCGTCTACGGCGGCGCGTGCCTCACGCTGCTCCCGCGCTTCGATCCCGAGAAGGCGATGGAGATCATCGAGCGCGACAAGGTGACGGTCTTCCTCGGCGTCCCGACGATGTACGTCGCGATGCTCAACATGCCGGAGGACAAGCGCAAGGACACCTCGACCCTGCGCCTGTGCTGCTCCGGCGGCTCCGCGCTCCCCGTCGAGGTCCTCAAGGGCTTCGAGGAGGCCTTCGAGTGCAAGGTGCTCGAGGGCTACGGCCTCTCGCGAGACCAGCCCCGTGGCCTCCTTCAACCACCCGGACAAGGAGCGCAAGCCGGGCTCGATCGGCACCCCGATCCAGGGCGTCGAGATGAAGCTCGTCGACGAGGACGGCAAGGACGTCGAGGGCACCGACGAGGTCGGCGAGATCGCCATCAAGGGCCACAACATCATGAAGGGCTACTGGAACCGCGAGGACGCCACCAAGGAGGTCCTCGACGACGACGGGTGGTTCCTCACCGGCGACATGGGCAAGCGCGACGACGACGGCTACTACTTCATCGTCGACCGCAAGAAGGAGATGATCATCCGCGGCGGCTACAACGTCTACCCGCGCGAGATCGAGGAGGTCCTCTACGAGCACCCCGCGGTCGCCGAGGCCGCCGTGGTCGGCGTGCCCGACGACAAGATGGGCGAGGAGGTCGGCGCCGCCGTCGTGCTCAAGGAGGGCAAGGAGGTCGACGCCGACGAGCTCCGCGAGTTCGTCAAGGAGCAGGTCGCCAACTACAAGTACCCGCGCAAGATCTGGTTCCCCGACGAGCTCCCCAAGGGCCCGACGGGCAAGATCCTCAAGCGCGAGGTCGAGGTCCCCGAGGAGGCGAAGACCGGCCTGAGGATCGCCTCGATCAGCTCGCCCTTCGCCTCGGCGTAGGCGTTCATGTCGGTCCAGTCGCGCCGCGCGAGGTCCCGCTTGAGGGCCTCGTAAGCGGCGCGGTCACCGTCGTCGGCGCGCAGCCGGTCGCGGAAGGCGAGGTGGCGGTCCACCTCGGGCGAGCCGGCGGCCCAGACGTGCACGTGGACGTCGAGCTCGGGCGTGCGCAGCATCCGGTGCCCGGGCTCGCGTACGCGAAGGACGTAGCCGGCGCGCTCCAGCGCGGGCATGAACGCGGCCTCGTCGTCCGGGTCCGCGACGGTGACGAGCAGATCGACGATCGGCTTCGCGGCGAGCCCGGGGACGGCGGTCGAGCCGATGTGCTCGATGCGCGTGGCGAGCGGGCCGAGCGCGCCCTCGATGCGGGCGCGCTCCGCCTCGTAGCGCCGCGGCCAGGCCGGATCCGGCTCCGCGATGACGATCTCGCGCCGTTCGATCCCGCCGATCAGCTCCACGCGCCCGAGGCTACGCCTCGACGACGGCGTCGATCGTCGCCGCGCCGCGCGCGTGGGCGACCGACACCCGGTGGTGCCCGTCGCTGACCGCGTACGCGTCGCCGACGCGGACCACGGAGATCGGCGGGAGCGAGTGGCCCGTCTGCTCGGCGAGCCACACCCGCTGCCACCTGCAACGGGCGGCGGGGCGGGGGCGGAAGGCGTCGTCGAACAGGCCCGTGCGCGCCGGCTCGAGCGTGCCCTTGATCGCCTCGAGCGGGACCTCGCGGATGCCCGCGCGCCCGCCGGTGCGCGTCCGGCCGCCCTCGAGGACGGACAGGCGCCCGCCGGGTCGCCGGCGGAACGTCCGGGCCAGCGCCGCGCGGCGGCGCGCCCGGGTCGCGCGCTTGAAGGCGCGCTCCGCATCCATGGTCACGAGACCGGTATCCATGACCATCATGATCGGCCTGAGGCGGCGATCTCACATCGGGCGAATGGAGCGTTCTCGGGGCGGACGACCTTAGGCGCGGAGGCGCCGCCCCTTAGTCCCAGACGGGGCGCGGAGTTTGCGGGGAAGACCCCTCGGACCGTCCGATGCCCCGCCTAGTGTTGTCGGCCCGTGTCGAACCCCGGTGTCGCGCATCTCCACGTCCACTCCGAGTACTCGCTGCTCGACGGTGCCTGCAAGATCGACAAGCTCGCGGCCCGCGCCGCGGAGTTCGGCCAGCCCGCGCTCGGGCTCACCGACCACGGGGTGATGAACGGGGCCGTCGAGCTCTACAAGGCCTGCAAGAAGCACGACATCAAGCCGATCCTCGGGCTCGAGGCCTACTTCGTCGACGACCGCAACGTCAAGGAAGGCAAGATCGAGCGCAACCACCTGACGCTGATCGCGCAGTCCGACGAGGGCTTCCGCAACCTGGTCAAGCTCTCCAGCGCCGGGTTCCTCGAAGGGCTGCACCGCGGCAAGCCCGGCGTCGACATGGAGCTGCTGGCGCGGCACTCCGAAGGCGTGATCGCGCTCACGGGCTGCCTGGCGTCACGCAGCAGCCGCCGCATCGTCGAGGGCCGCGTCGACCAGGCCCGCGCGCACCTGGACGAGCTGGTCCAGGTCTTCGGCCCCGAGGACGTGTACTTCGAGGTCCAGCACAACGGCGATCGCCGAGCAGGAGACGGTCAACCAGCAGATCGCGAAGTTCGCCGCCGAGATGGGCCGGCCGCTGGTCGCGACCGCGGACGTGCACTACCTGCGCCGCGAGGACTTCCACCACCACGCCGCGCTGCTGTGCGTGCAGACCAAGTCCACGCTGGCCGCGCCGAAGATGTCCTTCGACACCAACGAGTTCTATCTGAAGAGCTCGCAGGAGATGACGGAGTCGTTCTCCGACATGCCGGAGGCCATCGCCTCGACGATCGAGATCGCCGACCGCTGCGAGGTGGGGATCGAGCTCGGCAAGCAGCTGATCCCGCGCTTCGATTGCCCGGACGGCAAGGACGAGAAGGCCTACCTGCGCGAGCTGGTGCTCGAGGGCATGCGCGAGCGCTACGGCGACCCGCCGCCGGCCGAGGCGATCGAGCGCATGGAGATGGAGCTCGGCGTCATCGACGCGATGGGCTTCAACGCCTACTTCCTGATCGTCTGGGACTTCGTGGACTTCGCGAAGAACAACGGCATCGCCGTCGGCCCGGGCCGTGGATCCGCCGCCGGCTCGCTCGTCGCGTACTGCCTGCGGATCACCGACGTGGACCCGCTGCGCTACGACCTGCTGTTCGAGCGCTTCCTCAACGCCGAGCGCGTGTCGATGCCGGACATCGACATCGACTTCTCGGTCCGCGGCCGCGAGCGCGTGATCCGCTACGTGACCGACAAGTACGGCACCGAGCGGGTCGCGCAGATCATCACCTTCGGCAAGATGTTCCCGCGCGCCGCCACCCGCGACGCCGCGCGCGTGCTCGGCCACGAGTACGCGATCGGGGACAAGCTCGCGAAGCTGATCCCGGACCCCCAGCAGGGCCGCCCGCCGAGCTTCGAGGACTGCATGCAGCCCGGCGCCGACCTCGCCGCCGAGGTGGCGCGCGACCCGGTCGCCAAGCAGATCGTGGACGTCGCGCAGGGCCTCGAGGGGATCGTCCGCAACGCCTCCATCCACGCCGCCGCCGTCGTGATCGCCGACCGGCCGCTGACCGACGTCGTGCCGCTCCAGCTCGCCGACGCCGGCGCGGGGGAGAACGGCGCGAAGATCTACCGCACGGTCACCCAGTACTCGATGAAGCCCATCGAGGAGATCGGCCTCCTCAAGATGGACTTCCTGGGCCTGCGCAACCTGGACGTGATCGAGGACGCGCTGGACATCGTCGAGCGCTCCGCCGGCGAGCGGCCGGACATGACGACGCTCCCGCTCGACGACGAGAAGACCTACGAGATGATGGCCCGCGGCGACTCGATCGGCGTGTTCCAGTTCGAGTCCGAGGGCATGCGCGAGGCGCTGAAGAAGGTCGGCCCGACCGAGTTCGAGGACCTGGTCGCGCTCGTGGCGCTGTACCGCCCTGGCGCCATGGACCAGATCCCCGCCTACGCCCGCGGCAAGCGCAACCCGGACTCGATCTCCTACATCGACGACCGGCTGCGCCCGATCACCGACTCCACGAAGGGCGTGATCCTCTACCAGGAGCAGGCGATGCAGATCGCCAAGCAGCTGGCGGGGTTCAGCGGCCCGCAGGCGGACGACCTGCGCAAGGCGATCGGCAAGAAGAACCGCGAGGCGATGGCGCTGCTGCGGCCGAAGTTCTTCGAGGGCTGCAAGGAGTCAGGGACCGCCTACGACGTGGTCGAGACGCTGTGGGCGACCAACGAGAAGTCGGCCGACTACTCGTTCAACAAGTCCCACGCCGCCTGCTACGCGCTGATCTCCTACCGGACCGCGTGGCTGAAGGCCAACTACCCCGCCGAGTACATGGCGGCGCTGATCTCCTCGGTGATGGACACCAAGGACAAGGTCCCGTTCTTCGTCAACCAGACGGAGGCGATGGGGATCGAGATCCTGCCGCCGGACGTCAACGAGTCCGACCACGAGTTCATGGTCGTGGACGGCAACATCCGCTTCGGCCTGGACGCGGTGAAGGGCGTCGGCTACGCCGCGGTGGAGGCGATCAAGCGCGCCCGCGAAGAGGACGGGGACTTCACGTCGCTGTGGGACTTCTGCGAGCGCGTGGATGCGCGCACCGTGAACAAGCGCTCGATCGAGGCGCTGATCAAGTGCGGGGCGTTCGGCTCCACGGGCGCGACCCGCCGCGGGATGCTCGACGTGCTGGACTCCGCCCAGGCAGCCGGCCAGAAGTCCCAGCAGGACGCGGAGATCGGCCAGGGCTCGATCTTCGACCTGGGCGGCTTCGGCGGCGGCGACTCGCCCGGCACGAGCGCGCCCGCGCATCCCGGGATCCCGGCGCACGAGTTCGACCGGCCCGAGCTGCTGGCGATGGAGAAGGAGTCGATCGGCGTCTTCATCACCGAGCACCCGCTCAAGCGCGTGCGCGAGGCCATCCGCATGAAGGCCGACTGCTCGATCGCCGAGATCGCGGACCGCCGCGACGGCGAGTGGGTGAAGGTCGGCGGGATGATCACCGAGGCCAAGAAGATCCGCACGCGCAGCGGCACGAGCATGATGTTCGCGACCGTCGACGACCTGGACGGGACCGTCGAGGTCGTGGTCTTCGAGAAGGCGATGGCGGCCGCCGAGGGCGTTCTGCAGGCCGACGAGATCGTGCTCGTGCGCGGCCGCGTGGACCACAAGGACGCCAACAAGGTCTGCATCGTCGTCCAGGACGTCGCCCGCTTCGACCCGTCCGAGGCGGAGATCGAGAAGGCGAAGGCGACGATGGCCGAGAAGGCCGCGCTGGAGGAGCCCAAGTGGCTGCGCCTGCGGGTCGACGCCGCCCGCCTGGAGGCCGCGGTGATCACCGAGCTGCGCGACCTCTTCGAGCGCTATCCGGGCAACGACGACTTCGTGCTGGAGATGCAGACCCGCACGGGCCTGCGCTGCCTGCGCTTCGGCGGCGACTACCGGATCGCCGCCCGCAACGGCGCCCTGAAGTCCGAGCTGCGCACGCTGCTCGGCGACGCGCTGGTGCAGACCGCGCCGGCGGTCACCGAGCCCGAGACCGAGCTCGAGCCCGCCGTCGCCTAGCGCGTTCGCGCCTTCCCCGGGCGGGGTAGGGATCGGCGAAGGGATCGAGTGGGGAGGCTCGCCGTGCGCCGGATCGTCGTGCTGGTCGTTTCGTATCGCTGGGGCTGTGCGCCGGGCAGGCGCAGGCCGCGAAGCCGCCCGCGCCGGGCGCCCCGGGCGCCATGCACACGTGGGCGCCGGCCGACAAGCACGGGTTCGGGACCGCGCACCAGGAGAGCAGCCCGGTCGCGTTCACGCTGCGCCAGGCGTCGCTGTCGAGATCTACTACCCCGACCTCAGCACCCCGGGGTTCCGGGGCCTGCAGTTCGCCGTCGCCGACGGCCGCGGCTCTGTCACACGCGAGACGGTCGACGACGATCCCCGGCACATCGAGCGCGTCGGACCAGGGGTCACCTCGCGCGTGGACGCCGTGGACGGGACGCTCGCCTATCGGCAGGTGACCTCCACCTCGCGCTGGCGGCTCACCAAGACGTGGATCACCGATCCCGCCCGCGCCACGCGTGCTCGTGCGCGTGCGCTTCAAGTCGCTGACCTCGAAGCCGCTGCGGCTCTACGTGCTCGCCGACCCGGCGCCCGGCGACGACGGCAACGACGACCAGGGCACCAGCGCCCCCAGCGAGCTGCTCGCCTCCGACGACGTCGGCGGCCAGCGCCGTGGCGGCCGACCCGCCGCTGGCCGAGACCAGCAGCGGCTACCGCGGCAGCGCGAGCGACCCGTGGAACGACCTCCGGGAGGACGGTCGCCTGACCGGCTACGACGCGAGCGAGCCCGGCAACGTCGTGCAGGGTGCGCGGACCGCGCTCGACGGCCACAAGCGCCGGCACATGACGCTCGCGATCTCCTTCGGGCGCGACGGCGCCGGCGCGTCGGCCACGGCCGCCGCCTCGCTGCGCCGCGGCTTCGCCGCAGCCGCGCGCTCGTTCGACGCCGGCTGGGACGCCTATCGCTCCAAGCTCAAGGCCCCGCCGAAGTCGGTGCGGTCGATGCGGCGCCTCTATACGCACTCGGTCCTGGTCCTGGCGGGGCTCGAGGACAAGCAGCACGGCGGCGCGTCGATCGCCTCGCCGTCGATGCCGTGGATCTGGGGCACGCTGAAGCTCGAGCCCGAGCAGCGGTTCTCCGGGCCCTACCACCTGGTCTGGCCGCGCGACCTCTACCACGCGTCGACCGCCCTGAAGGCCGCCGGCGACGGCGGCGCGGCCCGCCGCTCCGTCGAGTACCTGTGGGAGGTCCAGAAGCCGGAGGGCGACTGGTGGCAGAACACCCGCGTCGACGGCACGAAGAAGTGGGAGACGACCCAGATGGACCAGGTCGCGCTGCCGATCGTGCTCGCCTGGTGGCTCGGCATGCGCACCGCCGACGACTGGTCGCACGTCGAGAAGGCGGCCGACTACATCGTGGCCAACGGCCCGGAGTCCCCGAACGAGCGCTGGGAGAACCAGAGCGGCTACTCGCCGAACACGATCGCCGCCGAGATCGCCGGCCTCGTGTGCGCGGCCGACATCGCCCGCCGCAACGGCGACGCGGACAAGGCGGCCGAGTACGAGCGCGTCGCCGACGAGTGGCGGGCCAACGTGGAGCGCTGGACGGCCACCACGAACGGCCCGTACTCGCCCAAGCCCTACTACCTGCGCGTCACCAAGGACGGGGAGCCCGACAACGGCATGACGTACTCGCTCGGCGACAACTTCGACCGTCCCGTCGACCAGCGCGAGATCGTCGACAACTCGTTCCTGGCGCTGACGCTGTTCGGCATCAAGCCGTGGGACGACCGGGTCGTGCGCAACTCGCTGGCGGTCGGCGATCGCCAGCTCGCCGAGGACACGCCCAGCGGCACCGTGTGGCACCGCTTCACGTTCGATGGCTACGGAGAGCAGGCCGACGGCGGCGACTGGGACCTGTTCGACACCGCGGCGCGCCAGACGCGCGGGCGGCTGTGGCCGCTGCTGACCGGCGAGCGCGGCGAGTACGAGCTGCTGGCGGGCCGCGACGCGCGCGCCGCGGCTGCGGACGATCGCCAACACCGCCAACGACGGCCTGATGCTGCCCGAGCAGGTGTGGGGCGAGCAGACGCCGCCCGGCGAGAAGTCCGGCAAGGGGACGCGGGCCGGGACGCCGCTCGCGTGGACGCACGCGCGCGTTCGTGCGGCTGGCGTGGTCGATCGACGCCGGTGCGCCGATCGAGCAGCCGCGCATCGTCGCCTGCCGCTACTTGCCGCGCTGCTGAAGGCCGCGCTCGCGCAGCGCGAACGCGTTCTCGATGTCCGGGCGCTCGACGGCCTTGCCGGAGGCGCCCGGGCCCTCGAACACGACGGGCAGGCCGTCGAAGCGCGGCTCGGACAGGAAGGCGGCCATGCCGTCGGGGCCGATCTCGCCCTCGCCGAGGTTGACGTGGCGGTCGCGGTTGGATCCGAGCGGGTTGACCGAGTCGTTGACGTGGAGTGACTGGAGGCGGTCCAGGCCGACGATGCGGTCGAACTCGTCGAGTACGTCGGAGAGCGACTCGGCGGTGCGCATGTCGTAGCCGGAGGCGTGCAGGTGGCAGGAATCGAGGCAGATGCCGAGCCGCTTGCCGCCGCCGCACGCGTCGATCAGCTCGGCGAGCTCCTCGAACGAGCGCCCCAGCGTGCCGCCGGCGCCCGCGGTGTCCTCGAGGTGCAGATGGCACTTGTCCGACTCGTCCAGCGCCTCCTTGATCACCTTCCCGGCCCGCTCGATGGCCGGCCCGACCTCGCCGCCCTTGGCCGAGCCGGGGTGGAGCACCACTCCCACGGCGCCAAGTGCCGCGCCGCCGCGCAGCGCGTGGGTGAGGGCAGCGAGCGACTTGTCGCGGATCTCCGCGTCGTCGGAGGCGCAGTTGAGCAGGTAGACGGCGTGGATCAGCAGCGCGTCGACCTCGGAGCCGTCCATCGCCTCGTGGAACGCCGCGACCTCCTCCTCGGAGTAGTCGCGGGGACGCCAGGCGCGCGGGCTCTGGTTGAAGATCTGGATCGACCGGCAGGCGCGTTCCTCCCCGCGTGTGACGGCATTCGCGGGTCCTCCGGCGGGCGAGACGTGGGCTCCGATCAGCATCGGGCCTGGACGCTCTTATTTAGTGCCATCCTGTGTCCATGCGCGTGCGCTTCGCCCCTTCGCCGACTGGTGCGCTCCACATCGGTGGAGCGCGGACGGCACTGTACAACTGGCTCCTCGCAAGGGGTCACGGCGCGGAGTTCGTCCTGCGCATCGAGGACACCGATCGGGAGCGCTCGACCCCCGAGAACGTGGAGCAGATCTTCGAGGCGCTGCGCTGGCTCGGGACCGAGTGGGACGGCGACCCGGTCTTCCAGTCCGAGCGGCGCGACCGGCACGCCGAGGTCGTCGAGCAGCTGATCGCCGGCGGGCACGCCTACCGCTCCACCGCGGGGCCGGAGGAGGTCAAGGCCTACAAGGCCGCCCATGGCGACGCGGGCTTCCGCGGGGAGGACGAGGGCAGCGGCGCGGTGCGGCTGCGGATGCCCGACGAGGGCACGACCGTCGTCACCGACGTGATCCGCGGCGAGAGTCCCTTCGAACACCGCCTCATGGACGACCTGGTCATCGCGCGCGCCGACGGGACGCCGGTCTACCACCTGGCGGTCGTCGTCGACGACCTGGACGCGGGGATCACCCACGTCGTGCGCGGGGCCGACCACTTCTCCAACACGCCCAAGCAGATGCGCATCCTGGAGGCGATGGGGGCCGAGGTCCCCGTGTACGCCCACGTGCCGCTGCTGCATGGGCCGGACGGCAAGAAGCTCTCCAAGCGCCACGGCGCGGCGTCCATCCAGGAGCTGCGCGACGGCGGCTACCTGGTGGAGGCGGTCCGCAACTACCTCGCGCTGCTCGGCTGGGGCTTCGACGACGAGACGACCTTCCACTCCACCGAGGAGCTGCAGCAGCGCTTCTCGCTGGAGCGAGTCTCCCGCTCTCCCGCCGTGTTCGACGAGCAGAAGCTGCGATGGATGAACGGCCGCTACCTGCGCGAACTGCCGGTCGAGGAGCTCACGAGCCGCCTCGAGACCTTCACGGGACGCTCCGGGCTGGAGGAGGCCGTGGCGATCTCGCAGGACAAGATCTCGACGCTGGCGGAGTTCTGGCCGCTGTCGGGCTTCTTCTTCGACGGCGTGACCGACGACCCGGCCGCGCGCGAGAAGATCATGAACGGCCCGGACGCGTGGAAGCTGCTGGTGGCCGCGCGCGACGCGCTGGCCGCGATCGAGGGCCCGTTCACGGTCGAGGCGGTCGAGGAGGCGCTCGACGGCGTGGTCGAGCGGGAAGGCGCCAAGCGCAAGCAGGTCTTCCAGCCGCTGCGGGTGGCGCTGGCCGGCACCACGGTGTCGCCTGGGATCTTCGAGACGATCGCTGTACTGGGGCGTGAAGAGACGCTTGTGCGGATAGATGCACTCAACGATCTGTCCACGTTTGCCGATACGGGCTGAAGGCCGACTTCACATGACTGGCCAGAACCCTCCAGATCCCCCGCTGACCGCCGATGACTCGCTCATGACCCCGCCTCGTGCGACCGCAATGCCCGTGCCTGAAGTGGGCACGCGCAACAACGCCGCTCCGGCTGCCCCGTCGCAGCCGTATACGGCCGTGGGCCGCTCGCGCAACGAGGGTCACGGCAAGCGCCTCACTGCCGCCTTCGAGGCGCTGGAGGTCTTCCCGGCCCTCGCCGAGTCCCGCAACCGGCTGCTGCCAGCTCGTCTCCGAGGAGCGCCCCTCGATCGGCGACATGGTCCGCGCCATCGAGTCCGACGTCGCCCTGGTGATCGCCATCATGCGGCTCGCCAACGGGTTCGACTCGCCGCGCCGCGGCCAGGTCGACTCGGTGGTCACCGCCGTCGAGGTGCTCTCGCCCGAGTCGGTGCACCAGCTGGCCACCAACGCCGAGACCTTCGAGTTCTTCGAGCGCGGCAAGAAGTGGGACGCCGCCCCGGAGCGCTTCCGCCTGCACGCCGTCGCCGTCCAGCGCGCCGCCGACCGCCTGGCCGCCGCCGCCGGCTACCAGCACCGCGACCGCCTGCTGATCACCGCGCTGCTGCACGACATCGGCAAGCTCGTGCTGATGCACGCCTACCCGGGCTACCCGAAGCAGGTCCACGGGCCGGCGCGCACGCCCGAGGAGCGCCTGCACTACGAGCGTCGTGAGCTCGGCGTCGACCACGCGCTGGTCGGCGGCGTCCTCGCCCGCCGCTGGAACCTCCCCAAGGCCGTCGCGAGCGCCATCGAGCGCCACCACGCCGACGACGCCCAGGGCGACGCCGCCTTCGTCCGCCTCGCGGACATGCTCGCGCACTACTCCCAGGGCTCGCCGGTCTCCTCGACCGAGCTGCTCAAGGCCGCCCGCAACGTCGGCTTCGGGCCGAGCGAACTGCGCGCGGTGTTGTACGACCTCCCGTATCCCTCGCAGGAGCGCCCCCGCGCCGTCGAGCCGTGCCCGCTGTCGGGCCGCGAGCTCGAGGTCCTCAAGCGCCTGGCGAAGGGCATGGTCTACAAGCAGATCGCCCACGAGCTCTCGCTCTCCACGAGCACGGTGCGCACGCACCTGCACAACATCTACGGCAAGCTCGGCGCGGTCGACCGCGCCCAGGCCGTGCTCCACGCCACCGAGCGCGGCTGGCTCTAGGCCGTTGCGCGCCGCTTGGCGCGCGTGACGACGGCGGCGTACGCGATCGCGACGCCGGCGGAGTCGATCAGCACGTCGACGGGCGAGCCGACGCGTCCCTCGACCGTCGTCTGGTGCAGCTCGTCCGTGATCGCATAGCCGATCGCGATCACCGCGGCCCAGCCCTGGTGGCCCAGCGCCCGCGCCCACAGCCACCACAGCAGGCCGAACTCGGTCATGTGCGCGCCCTTGCGCAGGATCGTGTCCCACGTGCCCAGCCCGGAGTTCAGGTCCGGCTGAGCCGACAGCGCGAAGATCACGGCCATCAGCAGCAGGGGAGGGGCGAACAGGCTCACGGCGCGCACGGCGCCGGTGATGGTGGCAGGATGCTCTGCCCGTGCTCTCGATCACGACCAAGTCCCCGTACGCCATCCGAGCCCTGACCGAGCTCGCCCGCACCGGCGGCGCCGGCCCGGTCCCGATCGGCGAGCTGGCCCGCCGCCGAGAGATCCCGGTCCAGTTCCTCGAGCAGCTCTTCGCGGTGCTCCGCCGCGCCGGCATCCTCCGCTCCCAGCGAGGCGTCAAGGGCGGCTACTCCTTCGCCCGAGACCCCTCCGAGGTCACCGTCCTCGAGGTCGTCGAGCTCCTCGACGGCCCACTCGGCGGCGGAGCCGAGTCGATCTTCGCCGAGGCCGCAGCCGCCGCCAGAGCCGTCCTCGGCAAGGCCTCGATCACCGACGTCGTCGAGCGCGAGAACCGCGAGGCAGGCGCCTCGATGTACTACATCTAGGGACGTAGCTCCCTGATGACCTTCGCCGGCACGCCCGCCACGAGGGTCGCCGGGGGGACGTCTCGTGTGACGACCGCGCCGGCCGCGACGACGGAGTCAGCGCCGATGCGCACACCCTGGAGGACCGTCGCGGCGGTTCCGATCCACACGTTCGTCTCGATCGCGATCGGCTCCGCGGTGATGTAGGCCTGCCGCTGGTCCGGTTCGACGGGATGGCCGGAGGTAACCAGGTTGACCTTGTTGGCGATCATGACCCGGTCTGCGATGTCGATGGGCGCGTGGCCCGTGAGCATGCACTCGTAGCCGATGAACACGCCCCGGCCGACCGTGATGTTCAGTCCATGATCCGCGTAGAACGGCGGGATCAGCGTGAACGAGTCGCCGACCGGCTTGCCGATCAGCGCCTCGAAGGCTTTTCGGATCTCCGTTGCTTCGTCGACGCGGTGGGCGCTGAGCTCGGATGACAGCCGGGTGGCCACCTTGACGCGCTCGAACAGCTCGCGGGACTCCTGCGATCTGGTCTTGATCCACCACGGCCCGACGTCCATCCGGTGTCTTCTACCAGCGCAGGCGTGCGCGGACGGCTGACCGAAAAGCCCTCCCACGGCGCCCGCGGCCCTGGGATACTCGCCCCGACCGCATGCGAACGCGCGACGGCGACACCGAAGAGGACCAGGAGCACGAGGGCGAGGAGCTCGCTCCCGGCGCGAACGGCGACCTCGGCTCGATCCTGATGGGCGTCCAGGAGGGCGCCGGGAACGCCGCGCTCGCCTCGATGATGTCCCAGATCGAGTCCGGCGCCCAGCCCGCCACGGCGATGCTGCCCGGCAGCCGGAAAGGGCCGGACCCGGGGGAGGCGCACATCGCGAGCCTCGGCCACCGTCTCTCCGCCGCCAAGGCGAGTCCGTTCGCCAAGCGCGTCGAGAGCGAGCTGGCGTCGTTCGAGCGCCGGCTCGGCGACGCCGCCGGCGACTCGTGGGCCGGCACGGACCCGAGCGTGCTCAGCGGCGAGCTGGAGGAGATCGAGGAGCGGCTCGGCCGCGCCCAGCGCGAGGAGGAGGCGCTCGCCGCGCTGTCGGCGGTCGACCGCCGCCGCGCGCCGCTGTCCGAGCGCACGAAGCGGGCGATCATGGAGCGGACGGCGCTGACGAAGCCGGGCATGTTCGCCTACGCGCCCGAGGACCTCGAGGAGCTGCTCGAGCTGGCGGAGCAGCTCAACGAGCTGCAGCGCGCGCTGATCGAGAACGGCGGCGCCGTCACGATCCTGGGCGCCTCGCTCGGCGGCCTCAGCGACGTCACGACCGACTACGTCCGCGGCGTTGCGAGCAACCTGATCGACGAGCTCGGCAAGACCGCCGTGACGCTGGCCGAGTACGAGCTCACGCTGAAGGAGATCTCCGGCCGCCACGCGACCGCCAACGCGGAGGACCGCGAGAAGCTCAACACGCTGATGTCCGGGCTCGAACCTCGCCTGCAGCGCGACCCGACGCTGGCCCTCGACGAGGGCGCGAGCCGCCAGGAGATCGACTACCTGCTCAAGAAGGCGTGGCTGGAGCAGCACGAGGCCACCCAGATGCTCTCCCGCGACGAGGTCTGGCAGCTGGTGTCCGGCTTCTCCCCGGAGGAGGGGACGACCTCCTACTTCGACCTCCCGTGGCGCATGGACCGCTGGCGCATGCACATGGCGCTCGACTTCGGCGTGATGGAGAGCGTGGACGTCGAGTACTCGGACTCCGAGATCCGCGACGCGCTGTTCGGCGGCCACGCCGGAGCCGAGAAGCGGGCCTACGTGGCGGCGGAGGTGCTGGGCCGCGACGACGACCGCAACCCCCGCTTCTTCTACGGCACCAGCAAGGCCAACGCGAAGAAGGACTTCTGGTCCACCAACGAGGGCAAGGTCGTCAAGCGCAACTGGAGCTCCAACCAGCACAAGCTGGTCGACGCCTTCAACTCCAAGTCCGAGGACCTGGTGAAGCTCGTCCACGACGTGCTGGAGGAGCGCAAGGCGCTCAAGGCCCTCGTCGTGAAGGTCGGCGAGTCGCTCAAGTGGGCCGACTGAAGACGCTCGCGCAGGGCGTGCACTCCGACGCCCAGGAGCCGGAGACGAGCGTGATCACCGACGAGCGCGCCTACGCGGAGCTGTGGGAGCGCCTGCGCGACGCGCCCGCGCGCCCGCGCGTCGACTTCGAGCGCGAGACGGTGATCGCGGCGTTCGGCGGCCGCAAGCCGTCAGGCGGCCACACGATCGAGATCGTCGAGCGCCGATCCGCTCACGACGGTCGAGCGCGAGCCCGAGGGGTTCGCGTTCCAGGCCCTCACGAGCCCGTATCACGTGGTGCGAGCCCCTTCTCGCTGAGCTCGCGGCGCGCGTCCTCGGTCTTCTCCAGCGACAGCCCCATCCCGGACAGCACGCCGTCGGTCTTGGAGAACTGGATCGAGCGGTAGTCGACGATCTCGACGATGTTGCCCCACGGGTCGCGCACCCGCAGGTCGCCGTCGGGCTCCACGCCCGCCGCCGCCATCGCCGCCCGCACCGCCTCGCGGTCGTCGACCACGAGCCCGAAGTGGCGCTCGTCGTCCGGCCCCTGGCGGCGGCCCTCCGAGAAGGCGAGGAACTGGTCGCCCAGGTCGATGAACGCCATCCCTCGCACACGGCCCCGGAGCTCGAAGTCGAACAGCCGCCCGTAGAACTCGAGCGCCGCGTCGAGGTCCCCGACCTCCAGCGCCACATGGTTGATCCCGACCAGCCGCGCCACGCGCGAGATACTAGGCTGAAGGGCGAATGCCCTCCATCCCGATCAACATTGCGGATCACGTCGGCCGCACGCCGATGGTCCAGCTCGCCCGGCTGACCGACACCGCGCAGGTGTTCGCCAAGCTCGAGATGTTCAACCCCGGCGGCTCGGTCAAGGACCGCATCGGCGTCGCGATGATCGAGGCCGCCGAGGCCGAGGGGAAGATCGAGCCCGGCCGCACCACGATCGTGGAGGCGACGAGCGGCAACACCGGCATCGCGCTCGCGTTCGTGTGCGCCGCCAAGGGCTACGACCTCGTGCTCGCGCTGCCGCAGGGCATGAGCCGCGAGCGGGAGGGGCTGCTGCGGCTGTACGGCGCGCAGGTCCACATCACCGAGTCGATGGGCGGGATGAACGAGGCCGTCGCCGCCGCCCAGGCGATGGCGCGCGAGCCCGACACGTTCCTGCCCGACCAGTTCTCCAACCCCGCCAACCCGGAGATCCACCACCGCACCACCGGCCCCGAGCTGTGGGAGGCGCTGGACGGCAAGATCGACTACCTGGTGGCCGGCGTCGGCACCGGCGGCACGATCACCGGCGCGGGCTCGTTCCTCAAGGAGCGCGACAAGGACGTCAAGGTGATCGCCGTCGAGCCCGCCAGCAGCGCGGTGCTGTCCGGCGGCCGCCCCGGCCCGCACAAGATCCAGGGCATCGGCGCCGGCTTCGTCCCGCCCGTGCTGGACCGCAAGCTGCTCGACGAGATCATCCCCGTCGACGACGAGGACGCGCTGGAGGCCGCCCGCCTGGCCGCCCGCCGCGAGGGCGTGCTGTGCGGCATCTCCTGCGGCGCTGCGCTGCACGCCGCGCTGGAGATCGCCAAGCGCCCCGAGGCCGCCGGCTCCCGCATCGCCGTGATCCTCCCGGACTCCGGCGAGCGCTACGTCTCGACGCCGTTCTTCGCCCCCGAGCCCGAGCGGGCCGGGGCGCGGGATGAGCGCTCTGCGCGAGGCAGGATGAGCCTGACCGAGGTCGAAGGCCCGCCCGGGGCGCCGTGGGAGCGCCCGATGCACGGCACGCTGGACCGCCTCGTGGTCGAGTCCGAGCTGCTGGCCGGGAACCCGCTCGGCGACCCCGCGCGCCGGCCGCTGTGGGTCTACCGCCCGCCGGGCGTCGAGCTCGACCACCCGAAGCCGCTCCCGGTCGGTCTACGTGATCCAGGGCTACACGGGCCAGCTGGACATGATGTTCAACCGGGACGCGTTCTCGCCGACGCTGATCGAGCGCTACGACGCGCTGTTCGCCTCCGGCGACTGCCCGCCCGCGCTGCTCGTGTTCGTCGACGCCTGGACGAGCTACGGCGGCTCGCAGTTCCTCAACTCGAGCTCGACGGGCCCGTACATGGACTACCTGTGCGACGAGGTCGTCGCCTTCGTCGACGAGCGCTACCCGACCGCCGCCGACCGCGACCACCGCGGCCTGGCCGGCAAGTCGTCCGGCGGCTACGGCGCGATGGTCGTCCCGATGCTGCGCCCGGACGTGTTCGGCGCGCTCGCCTCGCACGCCGGCGACGCGCTGTTCGAGGCCGCCTACCTGCCGGAGTTCCCGACCTTCGTGCGCACGCTGCGCGACCGCTACGAGAGCTCGTTCGACGTCTTCTTCGAGCACTTCACCGCCGCCCACAGCTTCGACATGGACGCGTTCCGCGCGATCGAGCTCTACGGCTACGCGGCCGCCTACTCGCCCGACCCGGCCAACCCGGGCAAGGCGCTCCTGCCGGTGGACCTGGAGACGGGCCGGCTCGACGACGAGGTGTGGGCGCAGTGGCTCGCCAAGGATCCCGTCCGGATGGCGCCGGAGCACGGCGACGCGCTGCGCTCGATGAAGCGCATCTACCTCGACGCCGGCACCGGCGACGAGTACTTCCTGGACCTGGGCGCCCTCGCGTTCTCCAAGGAGCTCGACAAGCTCGGCGCCGACCACACGCTGGAGCTGTTCGACGGCCGCCACGGCGGCATCAGCTGGCGCTACCCGGGCGCGATCCGCGAGCTCGTCACCGCGCTGGCCTGACCGAGGCACCACGCCTCGACCTGCGGCCACGGGCCGAGGCCCGCGTCGGTGTTGAGGTGCCCGCCGCCCGCGATCTCGTCGACCGGCACGCTCCCAGTCGTAGTGCGCGGCCGCGCCGCCCGGGCAGTACGGGTCGTCGGCCGCGCAGACCAGCCGCGAGCCCTCGGCGAGCTCGGCCCGCGGCGCCGGGAAGAAGCTCGCCAGCTCCGGCAGGTCCAGCCGGTCGGACGGCGGGGCGACGAGCAGCGCCCTGCGCCTGGCGCCCACCGCGCTCCAGGTGGTGCAGCCAGAGCAGGCAGGCGAGCGAGTGGCAGACCACCGTCGTCTCGCGCTCGGCCGGCAGCAGCGTCTCCAGCACGTCCAGCCACGGCTCCAGCTGCGGGCGGTCGGGATCGGGGAGCACGGGGTAACAGACCGGCGCGCCGGTGGCCTGGAGCCGCTCGGCGAGCCACGTCTGCCAGTGGTCGGGCGCGTTCGCCATGCCAGCCGTGCAGGATCACGAAGTACCGCCCCATCGCCGCTACCGTAACCGCATGGCCGCGCGGACGCTGGACATCACCGGCCTCACCTGCCCGATGACCTGGGTCAAGACCAAGCTCGAGCTCGAGCGGCTCGCTCCCGGCGACGTGCTGACCGTCGCCTGCGCGCCCGGGGAGGCGCTGGAGAACGTGCCGCGCTCGGCCGCGGAGGCCGGCCACGACGTGGCGGTCCACGGCACCACCGTGCGGATCGTGCGCCGGTGAACGACCGCCGCTCCTTCCTCCGCGACCTCGCACGCGAGGTCACCGGCGTGACGGCGCCGCCTCCGAAGCCGGCGCTGTCCGATCGCGAGCTGGAGCGCTACTCGCGCCAGCTGGTGCTGCCCGAGTGGAGCGAGCGCGCCCAGCTGCGGCTGCGCCGCGCGAGCGTGCTCGTGGTGGGCGCGGGCGCGCTGGGCTCCCCGGTGGCGCTGCAGCTCACCGGCGCCGGGGTCGGCAAGCTCGGGATCGTCGACGGCGACGAGGTCGAGCTGTCCAACCTGCACCGCCAGTTCCTGCACTTCACGCCCGACGTCGGCGTGAGCAAGGCCCACAGCGCCGCGGCCAAGCTCGGGCTTCCTCAACCCCGAGACCGTCGTCGAGCCCTACCAGGTGCGCCTCGACGCCGACAACGCCGCCGGGCTGGTCGAGGGCAACGACCTGGTCGTGGACTGCAGCGACTCCTTCGAGACCCGCTACGCGGTCAACGCCGCCTGCTGCGCGGCCCGCGTCCCGCTCGTCGAGGGCGGCGTGCTGGGCATGGGCGGGCTCGTGATGGCGATCCGGCCGGGGGAGACGGCCTGCTACCGCTGCGCGTTCCCGGAGGCGCCGCCGGACGCCCCCAGCTGCGCCACCGCCGGCGTCCTCGGCCCCGCCGCGGGCGCGATCGGCTCGCTGCAGGCGCTGGAGGCGATCAAGCTGCTGACCGGGGTGGGGGAGCCGCTGCTCGACGCCTTCCTCCAGGTCGACGTCGCCACCCACGCCTACCTGCGCGTGACGGTCACGCGCCGCGCCGACTGCCCCGACTGCTCGGGTGCGTAGCCTGTAGGCATGTTCGGCACGCTCCGCCGCATCGCGGGTGAGGTCAGGCGCGACCTCGCCGCGGCCAGCGACCGCGATCCCGCCGCCAAGGGCGTCAACCCGGCGGAGATCCTCGCTGCCTGGCCCGGCGTGCACGCGCTGCTCTCGCACCGCGTCGCGCACGCGCTGCGCGGCGCCGGCGTCCCGGTCGCGCCGCGCGCGCTGGCGTACGTCTCCCGCTCGCTGACCGGGATCGAGATCCACCCCTGCGCGCGGATCGGCGACGGGCTGTTCATCGACCACGGGATGGGCGTCGTGATCGGGGAGACGGCCGAGATCGGCGAGAACGTGACGATGTACCAGGGCGTGACGCTCGGCGGCACCGGCTTCGCCACGGGCAAGCGGCACCCGACGATCGAGGACAACGTCACGATCGGCTCCGGCGCCAAGCTGCTCGGCCCGATCACGATCGGCCACGGCGCGAAGATCGGCGCCAACGCGGTCGTCATCCACGACGTGCCGGCCAACTCCACCGTGGTCGGCAATCCCGGCCACCCGGTCCGCGTCGAAGGCCGCCGCCCCGAGGGCCCGGACGCCGACTGGGTCCATCTGCCCGACCCGATCGCCGACGCCATCAAGACCCTCTCGCGCCGGATCGTGGAGCTCGAGCGCGAGGTCGCCGAGCTGCGCGG
This sequence comes from uncultured Solirubrobacteraceae bacterium, assembly GCA_963723395.1. Lineage (GTDB taxonomy): Bacteria > Actinomycetota > Thermoleophilia > Solirubrobacterales > Solirubrobacteraceae > DATFQI01. Next base: position 238,424 of record CAVRQL010000027.1, read on the forward strand.
CTCCGACGAGGCGCCCCACGCGGACGTCGTCCCGCTGCGCAACGTCCGCGGACCCAACCCCGCCGGTGGCTAGCTTCAGCCACAGCGTGGCGCTCCCCCGGCCCGCGGAGGAGGTCTTCCCGTGGCTGTTCGAGGAGGACAAGGTGCCGCAGTGGACGGGCAACCTCGAGGCCTACGAGGTGCGCGGCGCGCTCGGGCAGGGCGCGCACATCCGCCAGGTGCTCACCGTCTCGGGCCAGAAGGTCGACCTCGACCTGGAGATCACGCGCTTCGACCCGCCGCACGCGGCCGACTCGCGCTTCTCGATGAGCGGCCTCGACGTCGAGATCACCTACGCGCTGGCGGCGACCGGCGGCGGCGCGAGCGAGCTGACCCAGACGCTGGAGGCCAAGGCCTCCGGCTTCAAGGCGCGGATGCTCGTCCCGATGGTCCAGCCGCGCCTGGAGGCCAAGCTCAAAGAGGACCTCGAGCGGCTCCGGGAGGTGCTGTCGTGAAGATCGCGATCTTCGGCGCAGGACACATCGGCGGCACGCTGGAGCGCCGGCTGACGGAGTTGGGACACGACGTGGCGGTGGCGAACTCGCGCGGGCCCGAGGGGATCGCGCGCGACGCCGACCTCGTCGTCCTCGCCGTGCCGCTGAAGGCGGTGCCCGACCTGCCGGCGGCAGACATCGGCGGGACGCCCGTCGTGGACGCGAACAACTACTACCCCGGCCGGGACGGCCGCATCGAGGCGATCGAGGGCGGCACGCCGTCGAGCCGCTGGACCGCCGACACGCTCGGCGGAGCCACCGTGGTCAAGGCCTTCAACACCATGCAGTCGCAGCACCTGGGCGAGCGCGGCGCCGCCGCCGGATCGCCCGGACGGCTCGCCATCCCGCTGTACGGCGACGACGAGGCGGCCAAGGCGACCGTCGTCGCGCTCGTGGACGCGCTCGGGTTCGACGCCGTCGACGGCGGCTCGCTCGACGAGAGCTGGCGGCAGGAGCCGGGAACGCCGGTCTACGGCGCGGACCTCGGGGCCGACGACACCCGCGCGGCGCTCGCTGCCGCCGAACGGTGACGCTCGGGCACGCGATCCCCGCGCTGCCGGTGCGCGACGTGGCCGCGGCGGTGGAGCACTACGAGGGGAAGTTCGGCTTCGAGGCCGTCCATCAGGACACGGGCTTCGCGGTGCTGGTGCGCGACGACGCCCGCATCCACCTGTGGGAGTCGAGCGACGAGGCGTGGCGCGAGCGCGAGGACCTGCGCGAGCGGCCGGTGTGCTCCGGCGCGGAGTCCTTCCTGTCGGGCACCGCGAGCTGCCGGATCGAGGTCACCGACGTCGACGGGCTGTTCGAGGAGCTCTCCGCGGCGGGCGTCCTGCACTACACGGTCACGGGCGTCCGCGACACCGACTTCGGCACCCGCGAGTTCGCGACCGTGGACCGCGACAACAACCTGATCGAGTTCTTCCTGTGGCGGTGAAGCGGGCCCGCTCGCCGCTGAGGCCGCAGATCGACGAGGACGCGCCGCCCAGCGAGCTGCCCGACCTCGAGGACGCCGAGCTCCGCGGCACCGACCTGGCCAACGCGCAGCTGCGCGGCGCGAGCCTGCGCCGGGTGACGCTCACCCACGCGCGCATGACGGGCGCGCGGCTCGACGAGTCCACGCTGAGCGACGTGACGCTGACCGGTTGCCGCCTGCACCTGGCCGACCTCACCCGCGCGAAGATCGAGCGGGTGGTGTTCGCCGACTGCGACCTGCGCGAGGCGACGCTCGCCGAGGCGGTCCTGCGCGACGTCCGCTTCGAGGGCTGCGACCTCACCCGCGCGGTGCTCTCCGGCGTGCGGCTCATGCGCGTCGAGCTGGACGGCTGCGACCTGACCGACCTCGACGCGATCGCCGACCTCCGCGGCGCCGCGCTGCCGTGGCCGGACATCGTCGCCAACGCGGGCGCCTTCGCGGCCGCCGCCGGCGTCACGCTGATCGACGACGATTAGCGCGTCTTCACGCGCACGGTCTTCAGGCCGCGGCCCGAGTTCGCGAGCACGATCACGTCGGCCTTCTCGTTGTGGCGCCAGCGGACCTTCTCGTCGCCGTTGAGGTAGCGCTTGGGCCACTTGAAGTGCAGGACCGCCTCGCCGTCCTTGTCGGCGCGAGCGCCCCGGATCACGTCGATGCCGCAGCAGTTGCCGCCCCGGCTGAGGGTCGGCGCGAGGTTGACCGTGATCTTCTCGCGCGGCTTGAAGCCCGTCGTGCGGAACTTGACCTCGTCGCCGACGTGGGCCTTCTTCGGCCCGCGGACCTTGAACTTGGTGAAGGCGACGGCGCCGCCCGCGGCGGTCAGCGAGACGGCGAGGGCGAGCAGCAGGGCGATGGTCCGGTACGCCGTCCTCCCGAGGGTGTCCGCGTGGCTACGCCGAACCTCCGCGCGCACCGCTGCGCGCCCGGTGCGCGAACGACCCTTGAGATGCGCACCAGCGCCGGACGCTCACGCGGCGATCAGCAACCCCGTCGCGGCGAACGTGGCGACGCCGCGCGCCGTGTTGAGCGCGGTCCAGCGGGTCCGGTAGGTGGGCCACAGCCCGGCGTCGCGATCGAGCGCGTCGTTGAGCGGCACGTTGCCGGCGATCGTCACGCCGATGCAGCCGAGCCAGTAGACGGCCGCGGCGGCGATCACCAGCGGATCGCCGCCGAGGGCGGCCACGACGCAGAGCGAGCCCGTCCCGAACATCGCGATCATCAGCGGCGGGCGCACGGCCGTGCGGTTGATCGCCTGCATCGCGGCGGCGGCCTGCGCGGCGGGCAGCTGGTCCAGCGCGGCCATCACGAACCCCGAGAACGCGAACCACACGCCCGCCACGGTGCCGGCGCCGAGCGCCGCCGCGATGATCAGCCCGTCCATCACGCGACTGCCGCCTGCGGCTTCCGCGCGGCCATGACGAGCGGCGCCAGCAGGACGCGCTGCATGCCGACGCTGAGGAACGGCGCGTGGGCCTCCTGGTCGTAGCGGCGGGCCAGCGACGCCAGGTCGCGGAGGCGGCGCGGGAGGCCCCGCTTGGTCATGAGCCCCGCCTCGGCCATCGCCACGACCTCGGCGAACATCTCCTCCATCGCCAGCGCGGGGCGGACCTCGACGCGCACGCGAGCCTCCTCGTCGCCCGCGTTGGCGAAGCCGTGCATGACGCCGGGGGCAGACCTCGACGACGTCGCCCGGGCCGGCGAGCCGGTGCCGCAGCCCGACGCGGAAGCGCATCAGCCCGGAGACGACCTCGAAGCGCTCGGTCTGGATCGGGTGCACGTGGGGGAGCGGGACGGCGCCGCCGGGGCGGAGGCCGAGCTCGAAGGCGAGCAGCTCGCCGCCCGTGCTGGCGGCGGTGTCGGTGAAGGTGAAGCGCTCGCCCGTGACCGGGTTCTCGAGCGTCTGGCCGGGAGTGATCATGCCGAGGATGGTCCCGCGCGAAGGCGAGACGGTCCATAGTCCAAACTCGCCAATGCATGCGCGATCGTCTACGCTTCTCCGACGATGGACGCGATCGCCGGACTCCTCGACGGACCCCGAGCCCGCGGCGCGTTCCTGCTCCGCTGCAGCATGGACCCGCCGTGGTCGCTGCGCGTCGAGGACGAGGCGCCGCTGGCCGTCGTCTCGGTCGTGCGCGGCGAGGCGTGGATCCTCCCCGAGCGGCGAGCGAGCCGGTCGTGCTGCGCGCCGGCGACGTGGCGATCGCCCGCGGCCCGGACCACTACGCGATGGCCCACGACCCCGAGGAGCCGCCACAGGCGATCATCCTCCCCGGCCAGCGGTGCGTGACGCTCGACGGCCAGGACCTCGAGGAGCGCTGGGCGCGCGGGGTGCGCAGCTGGGGCAACGCGGGCGACGGCGCGACGGAGATGCTCGTGGGCGCCTACGAGCACCACAGCGACGTGAGCGGGCGCCTGCTGCGCGCCCTGCCGCCCGTGCTGGTGCTGCGCGAGGACGAGTGGGACTGCCCGGTGATCCCGCTGCTGGCGACCGAGATCGCCAAGGACGACGCGGGGCAGGAGGCCGTCCTCGACCGCCTGCTCGACCTGCTGCTGATCGCCGCGCTGCGGGCCTGGTTCGACCGCCCGGAGGCGCAGACGCCCGGCTGGTACCGCGCCTACCGAGACCCCGTCGTCGGCCACGCGCTGCGGCTGCTGCACCACAACCCCGCGCACCCGTGGACGGTCGCCGAGCTGGCCCGCGAGACCGGCGCCTCGCGCGCCGCCCTCGCCCGCCGCTTCAACGAGCTGGTGGGGGAGCCGCCGATGGCGTTCCTCACCGGCTGGCGGATCGCGCTGGCCGCCGACCTGCTGCGCGAGCCGGGCGCCACCATCGGCTCGGTGGCCGAGCAGGTCGGCTACGGCAGCCCGTTCGCGCTCAGCGCGGCCTTCAAGCGCCTACGAGGCGTCAGTCCCGCGCAACATCGTGCAGCCGCCGCGTAGATCGGAGAGGATCGCGCCATGGACATCTCCGCGATGGGCGTGCAGATCGAGTTCCGCGAGAGCACGCCGGAAATGCTGGAGTTCGACGTGGTCGGGAAAGGCGTTCGGGCTGATCACCCAGCCGCACGTGCACACGCGCCAGACCGAGCGCTACGAGATCCTCGAGGGCGCGATGCGGCTTGTCACGCCGGAGGCGGACATCCACCTGTCGAAGGGCGATACGTACGAGCTCCCGGCCGGCATCCCGCACAGCCCAGATCCCGGCCACCGACCATTCACGGATCCGCATCCAGGTCCGTCCGCGCGCCAACAGCGAGGCGCTGTTCCGCCGCTTCGCGGAGCTGTCCGCGGCCGGCGAGTTCACCCGCTGGGGCATCCCCAAGCCGAGGGCGACGGCCCGCCTGGTGCTCGACTTCTCGGATGACAACCGCGCGGCGCAGCCGCCCGTCGCCGTGCAACGGGCGCTGGCGCGCGCGATCGCCGCCCGCGGCTAGTCGATGTAGTCGTACGCGGGCAGCGTCAGGAAGTCCGGGAACTCCTCGCCGAGCGACACCCGCTCGAAGATCGCCTTGGTGTCGTCCGGGCGGCCCTTCTCCCAGGTCTCGTCGCCGACCTCCGCGTGGATCTTGTCCATCTCCTCCTGGAGGACCTCGGCGACGTGCTCGCGGGTGAACTTGCCGTGGCGGATCCACTGCCAGATCTGCGAGCGGGAGATCTCCGCGGTGGCGGCGTCCTCCATCAGGTTGTTGATGCCGGCGGCGCCGCGGCCGCCGAGCCAGAACGAGATGTACTGGAAGCCGACCGAGACGTCGCTGCGCAGGCCCTCCTCGGTGATCTCGCCGGGAGTCGACTTCGCGTCGAGCAGCATCTCCGGCGTCGTGTTCACGTCGGGGCGCTGCTTGTCGATCTGGTTGGGCTTGTCGCCGAGCACCTCGTCGAAGGCCGCCATCGCGGTCTCGACGACGTCCGGGTGCGCGACCCACGTGCCGTCGAAGCCGGCCTTGGCCTCGCGCTCCTTGTCCTCCTTCGCGGAGGCGAGCGCCTTCTTGTTGGCCTCCTCGTCCTTGCGCGAGGGGATCTGCGCGGCCATGCCGCCCATCGCGAACGCGCCCCGCTTGTGGCAGGTCTGCACCAGCAGCTCGGTGTAGGCCTTCATGAACGGGACGGTCATCGTCACGTCGGTGCGGTCCGGGAGCACGAAGTCCGGCTCGTCGCGGAAGCACTTGATCATCGAGAAGATGTAGTCCCAGCGGCCGGCGTTGAGCCCGTAGGAGTGCTCGCGCAGCTCGTAGAGGATCTCGTCCATCTGGAACGCGGCGGGCAGCGTCTCGATCAGCACGGTGGCGCGGATCGTGCCCTTGGGGATGGACAGCGACTCCTCGGCGAAGTTGAAGACGTCGTTCCACAGCCGCGCCTCGAGATGGTGCTCCATCTTGGGCAGGTAGAAGTACGGCGCCGTGCCGTTCTCGAGCGTCCGCTGGGCGTTGTGGAAGATGTAGAGCCCGAAGTCCATGAACGCGCCGGCCAGCGTCTCGCCGTCGATCTTCAGGTGCTTCTCGGGCAGGTGCCAGCCGCGCGGGCGCACGAGCAGCGTCGCGACCTCGTCGTTGAGCTCGTAGTGCTTGCCCTCCGACGCGTCGTAGGAGATCGTGCCCTCGATCGCGTCGATCAGGTTCACGTGGCCCTCGACCTGGTTGGCCCAGGTGGGGGAGTTGGCGTCCTCGAAGTCCGCCATGAAGCCCTTGGCGCCCGAGTTGAGCGCGTTGATGACGAGCTTGCGGTCGGTCGGCCCGGTGATCTCGACGCGGCGGTCGTCGTAGTCGTCGCGCGGCGGCGGGACCTGCCAGTCGCCCTCGCGGATCTCCTTCGTCTCCTCGAGGAAGCCGGACGGGGCGCCGCGCTGCTTGCGCGCCTCCAGCAGCTCGAGGCGGCGCGGGTTGAAGCGGCCGTGCAGCTCGGCCAGGAAGGCGAGTGCATCGTCGGACAGGATGTCGTTGGCGCGCTCCTCCTTGACGGGGGCGACGTCGAGCGAACTCATGATGGGCGTTCTCCTCTGATCGAGAGGTCGAGCAGGGTCATGGGATGGAAGATGGGCATCTCCCGGTCGAGATGGGCCGCGATCTGGATCGAGCAGCCCGGGTTGGCGGCCGCGATCGCCTCGGCGCCGGTGGCGTCGAGGTTGGCGGCCTTGCGGGCGCCGAGCTTGGCGGCGGCCTCGGGCTGGACGAGGTTGTAGATCCCCGCCGAGCCGCAGCAGATCTCCCAGTCGGCGGGCTCGGCGAGCTCCAGCCCCGGGATGCCGCGCAGCAGCTCGCGCGGCTGCGAGCGGACCTGCTGGGCGTGCGCGAGGTGGCAGGCGTCGTGGTAGGCGACCGTCATCGGCAACGGGTGCCTGGTCGCCTGCGGCTCGTGCTCGGCCAGCAGCTCGTGGACGTCGCGGACCTTGGCGACGAACGCCTCCGCGCGGTCCTTCCACTCCGGGTCGTCGGAGAGGAGGTGGTGGTACTCCTTCATGCCCGAGCCGCAGCCGGACACGTTGACGGCCACGAAGTCGAAGTCCTCGTAGGCGGCGATCGTCTGCCGCGCGAGCTCCTGGGCCTCCGGCTCGACGCCCGCGTGCATCATCAGCGAGCCGCAGCAGCGCGGCTCGCGGGGCGCGTGGACCTCCCAGCCCTCGGCGGCGAGCACGCGCACGGTGGCGGCGTTGACGTCGCCGAAGAAGACGCGCTGGATGCAGCCCTGCATGAGCGCGATCCGGCCCTTCTTGGTGCCCTGCGCGGGCGTGACCTCCGGCAGCCGGGAGAGCGCGACCTTGAGGTCGACCTCCGGGCTGAGGCGCAGCAGCGCCCCGAACCGCCGCAGCCGCGGCCGAGTGAGCCGCGCGGCGATCTTCTCGTTGGCACCCAGAAGGCCCTGCAGCGCCATCATCGGCGCCATCGCGCGCAGCCGGCCCGGGTGCGTGAACAGCGCGAAGATCAGCCGCCGGTACAGCCGCTCGCCGCGGGTGCGGTCGCCCTGGCGCTCGAGCTGCGGGCGCACGCGCTCGATCAGCCGGTCGTACTGCACGCCCGACGGGCACGCCGTCACGCAGGCCATGCAGCCCAGGCAGCGGTCGAAGTGCTCGGTCATCTCCGGGGAGACGGCGGAGTCCTCCTCGTGGCCGATCCGCATCAGCACGATCCGGCCGCGCGGGGAGTCCATCTCCTCCTCGAACACGGAGTAGCTCGGGCACGTCGTCAGGCAGAAGCCGCAGTGGACGCAGTCCGAGATCAGGTCCAGCTCGGGCGGCTTGTGCTCGTCCCAGGCGATGGCCACGGCTCAGATGCCTCCTACGTAGGCGCCCGGCCTGAAGATCCGGGCAGGGTCGAAGCGCTCCTTGAGGCGGGCCATGACGGCAAGCGTGCCCTCTGGCGGCGCGGGCCATGCGTCGGCCACGGAGTCGGCGCCGTCGAGCACCACGCACGGCCGCGGGTCCAGCGCGTCCCGGACCGCCGCGACGTCGGCGCCGGCCGGCAGGGCCAGCCACGACAGGCCGAGCGCCGCCCGGCTGGCCACGGTCCCCTCGCCGGCCGCGCGGATCACGGCCGGCAGGTCGGTCGGGCGGCCCGAGACCTTGATCACGATCCCGTCGGCCGACCGCTGCAGCCCGCGCACCGCGCTCCAGATGTCCTCGTCGTCACCGGTCGCCTCGGGATCGTCGAGGCCGAGCTTGCGCATGCGCTCGACGACCTCCTCCGCCTGGTGCGGCGCCGCGGCGCCGCCGAAGCGCACCAGCACGCGGCCCGCGCCGCCCTCCCAGATGACGTCGAGGCAGTCGGCCTCGAGCGGGTGCCGCGCCAGCTCGGTGGCCGCCTCGTGCAGGCGCTGCGGGTCGTCGCTCGCGCCCGAGGCGGTGGCGAACTGGTCCGGCATCGGGTGCAGCCGCACCGAGACCGAGCCGATCAGCCCGAGCGTCCCGTAGGAGCCGGCGAACAGCTTCGCCAGGTCGTAGCCGGCGACGTTCTTGATCACCTTGCCGCCCGACTTGGCGATCGTGCCGTCGGAGAGCACCACGGTCATGCCGACCACGAGGTCGCGCACCCCGCCGTAGCGGTGGCGCAGCGGGCCGGAGTCGGCGGTGGCGATCATGCCGCCGATCGTGGTGCCGTCGTCGGCGCCCAGCGGCGGGTCCAGCGCGAGCATCTGGCCCTCGGCGGCGAATGCCGCCCGGGCGTCGGCGAGCCGCACGCCCGCCTGCAGCACGGCCGTGAAGTCGCCGATGTTGTGCTCGACGATCTGGTCCAGGCCGCTCGTCTCGAGGTCCACGACGTCGCCGGACTTCCCGCCCCAGGCAAGCTTGGTGCCGCCGCCGACGGGGCGCACGGCCTGCCCCGCCGTCCCATGGGAGCGGATCCGCCCGGCCAGCTCCTCGATCATCAGAACCTGTCCGCCAGACCGGCGATCTCGAGCGGGTGCTGCCGGTAGGGCCCAGGCACCTCGCCGCACAGCCGCGGCGTCGGCATCACCTTGCCGGGGTTCGCCATGCCCGCCGGGTCGAACGCGCAGCGCAGGCGCTGGAACGCGTCCAGGTCGGGCTCGTCGAACATCTTCGGCATGTGCTTCTTCTTGTCGACGCCGACCCCGTGCTCGCCGGTGATCGAGCCGCCGGCGTCCAGGCACGCGTCGAGGATCTTCCCGCTCAGCTCCTCGGCCCGCTCGGCCTCGCCCTCGTTGCGGCCGTCGTAACAGACCAGCGGGTGCAGGTTGCCGTCGCCGGCGTGGAAGACGTTGGCGACGAGCATCCCGTACTCCTTGCCGAGCTCCTCGATGCGCTCGAGCACCTCGGGGAGCTTGGTGCGCGGGATCACGCCGTCCTGCACGAAGTAGTTGGGGGAGAGGCGGCCCATCGCCGGGAACGCCGCCTTGCGGGTCTTCCAGAACAGCGCGCGCTCGGCCTCGTCCTTGGCGACCCGCACGTCGTCGGAGCCGCACTCCTCCAGGATCTCCTGGACCTGCTCGAAGCGGGCCTCGCACTCGCGCTCGGCGCCGTCGAGCTCCACCAGCAGCGCGGCGCCGCGGCCCACCGGGTAGCCGGCGTTGGCCATCTGCTCGGACGCCTCGATCGCCTTCTCGTCCATCATCTCGATCGCGCCCGGCACGATCCCGGCCTGCACGATCTGGGACACCGCCTCGCCCGCCTCGCGCGTGGTGTCGAAGAACGCGACCAGCGTCTTGACGGTCTCCGGGGACGGGACGACGCGCAGCCACACCTTGGTGGCGACGCCGAGCGTGCCCTCGGAGCCGACGAACGCACCGAGCAGGTCGTAGCCGGGATGGTCGAGCTCGTAGCCGCCGATGCGGATCATCTCGCCGTCGGGGAGCACCACCTCGAGCCCGGTCACGTAGTTGGTCGTGAAGCCGTACTTGAAGCAGTGCGCGCCGCCGGAGTTCTCGGCGACGTTGCCGCCGATCGAGCAGACGATCTGGCTCGACGGGTCGGGCGGGTAGAAGAAGTCCGGCCCGACGATCGCCGAGATGTTCGCGTTGGTGACGCCCGGCTCCACGCAGATGCGGTGGTTGTCGAGGTCGATCTCGAGCACGCGCTTCATGCGCGAGACCACGATCAGCACGCCGTCGGAGATCGGCAGCGCGCCGCCCGAGAGGCCCGAGCCGGCGCCGCGGGCGACCCACGGCACGCCGGCCTTCGCGCACGCCCGCACCACGGCCTGGACCTCCTCGGCGCTGCCGGGGAGGACCGCCGCGGCGGGGGTCACGTGGTACTGGAGCAGGCCGTCGGACTCGTAGGTCCGCAGCTGGTGCTCGCTCGTGTACGTCCACTTGTCGCCGACGATCGCGCGCAGCTCGTCGACGAGCTCCGAGATGTCGGCCTCGGGCGCCTGCGGCGCGGGTCCGGCTCGGGCCGGGCCCTCGGGCGCCGCTTCCTCTACGACGGGATCATCCATCCGAGCACGTCCGTGGATTGCAGGTAGACCAGCACGCACATGATCAGCAGCATCAGCAGCGACCAGCCGAGGACCTTACGGAACAGGTCGCCCTCCTTCCCGGCGAGGCCGACGGCGGCGGCGCCGATCGCCAGGTTCTGCGGCGAGACCATCTTCCCGAGCACGCCGCCGGAGCGTGTTCGCCGACGGTCAGCAGCAGCGGGTCGATGCCCGCCTTGATGGCCGCCTGCTGCTGGAGCACGCCGAACAGCGAGTTCGACGACGTGTCCGAGCCGGTCACCGCCACGCCGAGCCAGCCGATGATCGAGCTGAAGAACGCGAGCACGCCGCCGGCGCCGGCGATCCAGTTGCCGATCGTCAGCGTCTGCGCCGACTGGTTCATCACGTAGGCGAGCGCGAGCACCGACACGACGGTCACGGTCGGCCAGCTTGAGCTGGTCGAGGGTCTGGCCGAACACCTTCACCGCGCGGCCGGGGGACACCTTCAGCACGAGCATCGTCAGCAGGCCGGAGACGAGCAGCAGCGTGCCCGCCGCGTTGGCCCAGTTGAAGTTGAACGTCGCGCTCGTCGGCGCCTCGCCCTTGGCGTCTGGATGTCCAGGCCCGGGCCACTCGAACGACCTGGGTGAGGTCGGCCAGCGCCGTCTTGATGAACCCGATCTGGGCGATCGAGAAGACCGCGATGATGATGATGTACGGGCGCGTAGGCCTCCCAGATGTCCTTCTTGCTGTCCGCGTGGTCGTCGTCGCGCGCCGTACCTCCTCCTCGTGGAGGGCGTCCGAGGTGCGGCGCGCCGGCGATCGCCGGTGGCGCGCCGCCGGTCTCGCGCGAGCAGCGGGTCGGACGGCTGCCACACGCGCAGCAGGCCGACGATGGCGCCGGCGGCAAGCAGCGAGGCGACGATGTCGGTCAGCTCGACCGAGACGTAGTTCGAGCACGAGGAACTGCGCGACGCGAACGTGAAGCCGCCGGCGAGCGCCGCGGGCCAGACGGCGCGCACGCCGCGCCAGCCGTCGACCATGCCGACCAGGATCAGCGGCACGATCAGCGCGAGGAACGGCGTCTGGCGGCCGACCATCGCGCCCGAGGTCCTCCTTGGGGATGTCGGTCAGACCCGAGAGGGTCACGATCGGGATGGCGATCGCGCCGAACGCGACCGGCGCGGTGTTGGCCACCAGCGCGACGGCCGCCGCCTTCATCGGCTGGAAGCCGACGGCGACGAGCATCACGGCGGTGATGGCGACGGGCGTGCCGAAGCCGGCCAGCGCCTCGAGCAGCGCGCCGAAGCAGAAGGCGATGATGATGGCCTGGATCCGCTGGTCGTTGGAGATGCCGCTGAACGCCCGTCGTAGCACGGCGAAGTGGCCGGTGGCCTCCGTCATGTTGTAGATCCAGATCGCCGTCCAGACGATCCACATGATCGGGAACAGGCCGAACACCGCGCCCTCCGAGGCGGAGAGCAGCGCCTGGCCCACCGGCATCGCCGTAGACGATGATCGCGACGAGGAGCAGCGAGCGCGAGGGCCGATGAGCGACGGCGACGTGCGCCGGGAGCCGCAGCCCGCCGAGCATCACGAACAGCGTCACGATCGGGATCAGTGCGAACAGCGAGCTGTAGAACAGCGAGTCGCCGACCGGATCCAGTACCTGCTTATAAACCGCCATGATACATGGCCTGCGATGCCTCCCCTTGAGTCCCTTGCACGGGTCACTACCCCACCCCGGGCGGCACCATACCCACACCGATCTCCGCCGGACGCGGGTCTAGTGTTCGGCGCGCCATGACGGAGGCCGACCGCCTCGGCGTCGGGGTGCGGGCCGCGCTGCACGCGCTCGACGCCGCCCTCGCCGAGCACCGCCGCGTACTGGCCGTCGCCGCCAGCCGCCGCGAGGCCGAGCGCATGGCCCGGGCGCGCGAGGTCAAGGCCGCCGCCGAGGCGGTCGAGGCCGCGCTCGAGCAGCCCGTGGCGCGCCCGATGCGCGGGCTGCGGCTCGCCGAGTCATGGATCGAGGTCGACCGCGTGCGCCATCCGCTGACCGACGCGGTGCGCGCCGAGGTGGCCGAGGGAGAGCTGCGCGTGACCGGTGGCGGCTGGACGGCGCGCCTGTCGATCGCGCCCGGCGACGGCCCGACCGCCTCCGCCCGCGAGGCCGCCGCGCAGGTCGCCGCCGCGGCCCCGGCCGCCGCGGAGCGCGCCCGCGCCCGCCTCCAGCACGTCGTCGCGGCCGGGATCGCGCACTCCCGCGCCTGCCACGAGGCGGCGCTCGCGCTGGCCGCTGCCGACCGCGAGGCCGCCGAGCGCCACGCCGACCGCGTCCGCATCGAGGAGGCGGCGGCCGAGCTCGCCGATCGCCTCGGCCCGCGCTGGCCCGACGAGCCACCCGAGACCCGCGCCACCCGTGCCCGCCTCGACCAGGCGCACGTCCATCTCGCCTCCGTGCCGGCCGAGCCGTACGCGTGGCTCGAGGGCTGGCCGCCCGCCGTCGCCGGCGCGATGCTCCGCGACCTCCCGGAGGAGGCGCTCGCCGCCGCGCGGCCGGGCATGCAGGCCCTCGCCGCCGAGCTGGGCGCCGACGAGCCGATCCTCGCGCTCGCCGCCGACCGGGGAGAGGTGACCGCCGCCACGCCCCGCCGCGTGCTGACCGCCGACTCCACCGGCGTCCGCCCCGCGACGCACCCGGCCGACCCTCGTGTCGCGGCGATCGCGGAGCTGGTCGCGGCGGCGGGAGGGGGCGAGGGGATCGCTCCGCGGCCGGCGCACGACCGCGACTCGCTCCTGCGTGCGTTGCGCGAGCTGCGCGAGGCCGGCCTGCTGAGCGCCGGCGAGTACGAGGCCAAGCGCGCAGAGGTCCTCCGCCGCTAGCCGAACGGCTGGTCGTTTCTGTTCGGTTTCGGTCGGGTAGTGCCCGACCGGGGTACGAGAGGCGAGGAGGCTTCATCGTGGGACCGGACGACGACGGGCAGGTCGACGCGGGTCGCGAGCAGTGGCGCAGGACGCTGCTGGCCGCGATGGCGAACTACATCGACGCGGGGTCGATCGTGGCCGGCGCGGTGGCGCTGCCCATCTGGGCGGAGCACTTCGGCTTCGGCACGGACTTCGTGTCGTTCCTCGGCGCGTTCAGCTCGAACGCGATCGCGGCCGGCCTCGGCGCGCTGATCGGCGGGCGCATCTGCGACCTGCTGGGCCGCAAGAAGATCTACCAGTGGGACCTGCTGCATGTACGCGTTCGGGACGCTGTGGATCATCTTCGCGTTCGAGCCGTGGATGCTGCTGATCGGCTTCTTCATCGTCGGCCTCACGGTCGGCGCCGACGTCCCGGCGTCGTGGACGCTGATCACCGAGACGGCGCCGTCCAAGAGCCGCGGCCGCTTTGCCGGGCTCGCGCAGGTGCTCTGGTACATCGGCGCGATCGCGCCCCTGCTGCTCGGGCTCGCGCTGCTCGACCTCGGCATGCTCGCGACGCGGATCATCTTCGCCCACCTGCTCGTGGTCGCCCTGATCACCTGGGCGATGCGCCAGGGCATGACCGAGTCGAGCCTGTGGGAGAAGGCCCGCGGCGGCGGGCAGGCCAAGGCCGGCGCGATCAAGGACCTGCTCAACCGCCGCCACGCCGGCGCGCTCGCGTTCCTGATCGTCATGTACGGCGTCTGGAACCTGGTGGCCGGCACCTACGGGCTCTTCTTCCCGTACATCCTCGACACCGTCGGCGACACCAGCGACCGCGCGAACCTCGCGCTGCAGGCGATCTGGTTCCTGTCGACCGCGCTCGCGGTCGGCTTCATCTACATGCCGCTGATCGACCGCGTGAGCCGCGGCGCGGATGCTGCTGTGGAGCACGGTGCTCCAGCTCGCGGCGTTCGTGCCGTTCATCCTCACCGACGTCACCTTCGTCACCGCGCTGATCAACGTCGTGCTGTTCGGCGTCGGCGCGGGGATCGGCCAGCAGTCGCTGTTCCAGCTGTGGAGCGGCGAGCTGTTCCCGACGCTGCTGCGCAGCACCGCCCAGGGCTTCATGTTCGGGGTCGTGCGGATCGCGCTCGGCGGCTGGATCCTGCTGCTGCCCGTGGTGGAGAAGGCCGGCTTCCAGACGCTCTCGGCGATCCTGTTCGGGATGCTGCTGGTCAGCGGCCTGGTCGGCGTCGTGTTCGCGCCCGACACCACCGGGCGCGACCTCGAGGAGACGGAGCGGGCGGCGGGGCGCCGCAGCCTCGCGGCCACTTGACGTGAGCGTTTCTGTGCGCTTATGATCGGTCGCGAGGAGAGTTGTGAGCGCCGAGGAACGCACAGCGCGTCGGCCGTTGGTCCCTGCCCAACGACGCCGGCTGATCGCAGATCGCATCCGCAACGCGGGCAGCGTGACCGTCGCCACGCTCGAGGCCGAGTTCGGGGTGTCGCCGATGACGGCGCGCCGCGACCTGCAGATCCTCGAGCGCGAGGGGCGCGCGCGCCGCACCCACGGTGGCGCCGTGGCGCCGACGCTGGCGCGTGACGAGGACGCCTTCCAGAGCCGGCTCTCGGAGGCCGCCGAGGCCAAGCGCCGGCTCGGGGAGCGCGCCGCCGAGCTGATCGGCCCCGGCGAGACCGTCTTCGTCGACTGCTCGACGACCGCCTACCACGCGATCCGCTCGCTGATGGAGGCCGGGCGCGAGGCCACGATCCTCACGCCGTCGGTCGCCGTGATGGACCTGATCGCCCGCTCCGACGCGCCCCAGCTCGAGCTGCTCGGGCTGGCCGGCAGCCTCCGGCGGCTCACCCGCAGCTTCGTCGGCCCCCAGACGGTTCGCGCGATCGGCGACCACTTCGCCGACAAGCTGCTGCTGTCGGTCAAGGGCCTCGGCCCGGGGAACGTCCTCACCGACGCCAACCCGCTGGAGGCCGAGGTCAAGCGGGCGATGATCGCCCGCGCCCGGGAGTCGATCCTGCTGATCGACGAGACCAAGCTCGACAACCCGGGGCTGAGCGCGATCGCCCCGCTCACCGACGTCGACATGGTGCTGGTGGCCGGCGGCAGCCGCGACCAGCTGCGGGCGCTGGGCGAGTCGGGCGTCGCGATCGAGGAGGTCTCGTGAGCGTCATCGAGCTCGCCGGGGCCGAGAAGTCCTACGGCGCCGTGCGCGCGCTGCGCGACGGGACGCTCTCGCTGGAGCCCGGCGAGGTGCGCGCGCTGGTGGGGGAGAACGGCGCCGGCAAGTCCACGCTCGTGAAGCTGCTGGCGGGCGTCGTGCGGCTCGACAACGGCGAGATGCGCGTCGACGGCGAGCCGGTCGACTTCCACTCGCCGACCGCCGCCCGCGATGCCGGCATCGCGGTGATCTACCAGGAGCCGACGCTGTTCCCGGACCTGAGCATCGCCGAGAACGTCGTGATGGGCCGCCACCCGCTCAAGAGCGGCCGGCGGATCGACCGCAGGGCGATGCACGACCAGGTCCAGGAGCTGCTCGACCGCCTCGGCGTGGCGCTCGACGCCGACCGCCCGGTGCGCGGCCTGAGCATCGCCGACCAGCAGATCGTGGAGATCGCCAAGGCGCTGTCCTTCGACGCCCGCGTCCTGATCATGGACGAGCCGACCGCCGCGCTCTCGGGCAACGAGGTCGAGCGGCTGTTCACCGTGGTGCGTCGGCTCCGCGAGGAGGGCGCCGGGGTGCTGTTCATCTCGCACCGCCTCGAGGAGGTGTTCGCGATCTGCGACACCGTCACCGTCATGCGCGACGGCGCCGTCGTGCACGAGGCGAGCACCGCCGAGATCGACGCCGACGAGCTGGTGCGACGGATGGTCGGCCGCGACCTCGGCGCGCTGTTCCCCAAGGAGGCGGCCGAGATCGGCGCGCCGGTGCTCAAGGTGCACCGGCTCACGCGCGAGGGCGTGTTCTTCGACGTCTCCTTCGAGGTCAAGGCGGGCGAGATCGTCGCGCTGGCCGGGCTCGTCGGCGCGGGCCGCAGCGAGGTCGCCCGCGCGGTGTTCGGAATCGACAAGCCGGACGCCGGCCACGTCGAGATCGACGGGAACCGGCTCGCCCCCGGCCGGCCGCTGGCCGCCATGCGCGCCGGGATCGGCTTCGTGCCCGAGGACCGCCGCCAGCAGGGCCTCGTGATGGACCTCTCGATCGCCCGCAACGCGACGATGACCCGCACCGGCGCGCTGGCGCGCGGCGGGCTGATCCGCGGTGCGTCCGAGGACTCGCTGGCGCGCGAGTGGGCCGCACGCCTGCAGCTGAAGTTCCACCGGCTCCAGGACCCCGTCGGCTTCCTGTCGGGCGGCAACCAGCAGAAGGTCGTGCTCGCGAAGTGGCTCGCCACCGAGCCGAAGCTGCTGATCCTCGACGAGCCGACCCGCGGCATCGACGTCGGCACCAAGTCCGAGGTGCACCGGCTGATGAGCGAGCTGGCCGGCCAGGGGCTGGCCGTGCTGATGATCTCCAGCGAGCTGCCCGAGGTGCTCGGCATGGCCGACCGCGTGCTGGTCATGCACGAGGGGCGCCTGGCGGCGGAGATCGGCCGCGACGAGGCGAACGAGGAGAACGTCATCCGGGCCGCCACGGGGCAGGTGGCCGCATGAGCTCCGCCCCCGTCGAGGGCGCACGCGCGATCCGGCTCACCGAGCGGATCTTCCGCATCCGCGAGCTGGGGATCATCGTCGCGTTCGTCGCGCTGGTCACCGTCACCGGCATCCTCGAGCCGCGCTTCGTCGAGACCGCCTCGCTGCGCAATCTCGCGCTCAACGCCTCGATCTTCGCGATCCTCGCCATCGGCCAGACGCTGGTGCTGGTGACGCGCAACGTCGACCTCTCGGTCGGCTCCGTGCTCGGGCTCAGCGCCTACTTCGCGGGCGACCTGCTCTCCAAGCACCCGGGCATGTGGCTGCCGCTCGTCTTCGTGGCCGGGATGGCGCTCGGCGCCGCCTGCGGGCTGCTCAACGGCGTGCTCGTCACATGGGGGAGGGTGCCCGCGCTCGTCGTGACGCTGGGCACGCTGTACGCGTTCCGGGGCCTCGCGTTCCTGTGGACCAACGGGACGCAGATCAACGCCGAGACGCTCCCCGACCCGTTCCTGAACCTCGGCACCGACTCGATCGCCGGCGTGCCGGTCCTCGTGATCATCGCGGTCGTCGTGCTGCTGATCGTCGGCGGCTGGCTGCGCGAGTACCGCGCGGGCCGGGAGCTGTACGCGATCGGCTCCAACCCCGAGGGCGCCCGGCTGGCCGGCGTGCGGGCGGAGCGGCGCGTCCTCATCGCCTTCGTGCTGGCGGGCGCGCTCGCCGGGCTCGGCGGCGTGCTGTTCACCGCGCGCTTCGGCACCGTCGACGCCACCGCCGGCACCGGCTACGAGCTGACCGTGATCGCCGCCGCGGTGGTCGGCGGCGTCGCCATCACCGGCGGTGTCGGGAGCGTCTACGGGGCCGCGCTGGGGGCGCTGCTGCTGGGCACGATCACCAGCTCGCTGATCGTGCTCAAGGTCGCCGCCTTCTGGCAGATGGCCGCGATCGGCGCGCTGCTGCTGCTCGCGATCGCCTTCGACCGGCTGGTCGCGCTGCGCGTCGAGGCCGCGCTGAGACGAAGGAGCGCCCGCCGTGCAAGCTGAGACGGCGACCGCGCCGCCCGCCGCCACCGAGCGGCGCTCGTCCCGCGAGTGGCTGGGGCGCTGGGAGGTGCTGCTCGCGGGGCTGATCCTCGTCGTGTTCGTCGTCGGCCAGGGGATCTCGTCGGAGTTCCTGACCGCCGACTCGTTCACCACCGGCTCGCTGGACCTGTCCGAGGTCGCGCTGATGGCGCTCGCGCTGACGCTCGTGATCGTCGCGGCCGAGATCGACCTGAGCGTCGCCTCGGTGCTCGCGCTGTCGAGCGCGCTGATGGCGTCGCTGTGGAACGCCGGGCTGCCGCTCGAGCTGATCATGCCGATCTGCCTCGTCGCCGGCGCGGCGTGCGGCGCGTTCAACGGCCTCCTCGTGACGCGCCTCGGGCTGCCGTCGCTCGCCGTCACGATCGGCACGCTGGCGCTGTTCCGCGGCCTCGCGTTCGTGGTGATCGGCGACGAGTCGGTGACCGACTTCCCGGGCGGCTACACCGACCTGGCGTTCGGCAACTTCGCCGGGACCTTCATCCCCAACACGATGGTGCTGTTCGGCATCCTCGCCGTGGCGTTCGCGGTGCTCCTGCACGCGACGCCGTTCGGGCGCTCGATCTACGCGATCGGCGCCAACGAGGAGGCCGCGTACTTCACCGGCCTGCGCGTCAAGCGGGTCAAGCTGATCCTGTTCACCCTGTCCGGCCTCGTCGCGGGCCTGGCGGGCATCGTCATCACGCTGCGCAACTCGACCGCGGCCGCCAACGTCGGCCAGGGGTTCGAGCTGACCGCGATCACCGCGGTGCTGCTCGGCGGCGTCTCCATCTTCGGCGGTCGCGGCACGATCGCCGGGGTCGTTCTCGCCCTGCTGCTGCTGGGCGGGATCCAGAAGGCGCTGCTGCTCAGCGAGTCCATCTCGTCGTACTGGATCCAGATCACGACCGGAGTCCTGCTCGTGGGCTCGGTCCTGGGTCCCAACGTCGCGCGCCGTGTCTCGGAGGCACGGCGGCGGCGCGCCGGCCACCACCCAGAGGAGGGTTCGAAGTCATGAGGTTGCTCACAGCGCTGGCACTGTTCGCCGCGCTCCTGTTCTCCGCCTGCGGTTCGACGAAGGACGACGAGTCGTCCTCGTCGTCTGGCAGCAGCTCGTCCAGCAGTTCCGACGCCGCCGATCCCAACGCCCCGCTCAAGGAGGGCCTGAAGACGGTCTCGATCCCCAAGCAGCTCGGCAACCCCTACGAGGAGTTCGAGCACTCCGGGGTCGACGAGGCGATGCAGGAGCTCAAGGGCTCCAACCGCATCACCGGCCCGACCGACGCGAGCGCGTCCTCGCAGATCTCGATCATCAACGCCGCCGTCCAGCAGAAGCCGGCCGCGATCATCATCGCCGGCAACGACCCGGACGCCGTCGCCCCGGCGCTCAAGCAGGCCGCGCAGAAGGGCATCAAGGTCGTCGGCATGGACTCCGACGTGGCCGCCGACGCGCGCAGCGTGTTCGTCAACCAGGTCACGACCCAGCTCGTGGGCGAGAACCAGGTCGAGTCGATCGGCAAGCAGATCGGCTACAAGGGCGACATCGCGATCCTGTCCGCCACCGCCAACGCGACCAACCAGAACGCGTGGATCAAGGTGATGAAGGAGACGCTGAAGAAGGACAAGTACAAGGACATGAAGCTCGTCAAGGTCGCCTACGGCGACGACGACGACCAGAAGTCCTTCCAGGAGATGCAGGGCCTGATCCAGGCGTATCCGAACCTGAAGGGCGTCATCTCGCCCACCACGGTCGGCGTCGCCGCCGCGGCCCGCTACCTCTCGAAGTCGCCGCAGAAGGGCAAGGTCAAGCTGACCGGGCTCGGCTTCCCGAACCAGATGCGCAAGTTCGTCAAGGACGGGACCGTCGACGAGTTCCAGCTGTGGGTCCCGAAGGACGTCGGCTACCTGGCCGGCCAGGCGGCCGTCGCGCTCGCCTCGGGCCGGATCACCGGCAAGGAGGGTGAGAAGTTCAAGGCCGGGCGCCTGGGCGACTACACGATCGGCGCCAACGGCGAGATCGTGCTCGGTCCGCTGACCACCTTCAGCGCCGACAACATCGACGACTTCGACTTCTGAGATGGACGTGGTGGCCCGCATCGGCGTGATGGGCATCGGGCTGGAGGCCTACTGGCCCCAGTTCGAAGGCCTGAAGGAGCGGATCGCGGGCTACCAGTCCCGAGTCGAGGAGCGTGTGGCCGGGCTCGGCGCCGACATCGTCAGCGCCGGGCTGGTCGACACGCCGCAGAGGGCGCGCGAGGCCGGCGACCTGTTCGCCGGCCGCGTCGACCTCGTGCTCTGCCACGCGGTCACCTACGCGACGTCGAGCCAGGTGCTGCCGGCCCTGCAGGCGGCGGGCGTGCCCGTCGTCCTGCTCGGCCTCCAGCCGACCGCGACGCTGGACTACGAGCACACCGACACCGCGGAGTGGCTGGCCAACTGCGCGGCCTGCTGCGTGCCCGAGATCGCGGGCGCGTGCACGCGCGCCGGGATCCCCTACGACACGGTCGCCGGGACGATCGACGGCGACGAGCGGGCGTGGGCCAAGATCGCCGCGTGGGTCCGCGCGGCGGGCGTCGCGCGGGCGCTGCGACGGTCGCGGATCGGCTTCCTCGGGCACACCTATCCGGGGATGCTGGACATGTACACCGACTTCACCGCCGTGCACGCGCAGCTGGGCGCGCACGTCGAGGTGCTCGAGATCGACGACCTGGCCGCCCGCACGGCCGCCGCCACCGACGCCGAGGTGGAGGCCAAGCTCGGCGAGATCCGCGAGACGTTCTCCTTCGCCGATCCCGGCGAGGACCCGATCGCGGCGCCGATCGCCGACGACCAGCTGGACTGGTCGGCCCGCGTGGCCGTCGGCCTGGACCGGATGGCCGCCGACTTCGAGCTCGACGCGCTGACCTACTACTACCGCGGGCTGGACGGCAACGAGGCCGAGCGCCTCGGGGCGGGCGTGATCGTCGGCAACTCGCTGCTCACCGCGCGCGGGATCCCGACGGCGGGGGAGGGGGACCTCAAGACCAACCTCGCCCAGCTCGTGCTCGACCGGCTCGGGGCGGGCGGCTCCTACACGGAGTACTACGGCCTGGACTTCGAGGACGACTTCGTCCTGATGGGCCACGACGGCCCGGCCCACCTCGCGATCGCGCAGGAGCAGCCCGTGCTGCGCGCGCTCAAGCTCTACCACGGCAAGCGCGGGGCGGGGCTGAGCGTCGAGGTCAACGTCCGCTACGGGCCGATCACGATCGTCGGCTGCACGCAGACCGTCGACGGGCGGCTGAAGCTGCTCGTCGCGGAGGGGGAGTCGATCCCGGGCGCGACGTTCCGGATCGGCAACACCAACTCCCGCCTGCGCTTCGGCGCCCCGCCGGCCGAGTTCTTCGAGGCCTGGTGCGCGCAGGGCCCGACCCACCACGTCGCGCTGGGCGTCGGCCACGTGGCCGAGGAGGTCACCCGCGTCGGCGCGCTGCTGGATGTGGAGACGGTGGTCGTCTGATGGAGCGCGCCTGCTTCCTGCTGCGCGTCCGGCCCGAGAAGCTCGACGAGTACCGGGCGCGCCACCGCGAGGTGTGGCCGGAGATGCTCGACGCGCTGCGCGAGACCGGCTGGACGAACTACTCGCTGTTCCTGCGCGAGGACGGGCTGCTGATCGGCTACTTCGAGACGGAGTCCTTCGAGCGCTCGGTGGCCGCGATGGAGGAGCGCGACGTCAACACGCGCTGGCAGGCCGACATGGCGCAGTACTTCGCCGACGGCGACTTCGAGCGCGTCGAGGAGGTCTTCCACCTTGCCTGAGCCCGCCTACGCCGCGGTGGACCTCGGCGCCGAGAGCGGCCGCGTGGTGCTCGGCCACTACGACGGCTCCCGGATCCGGCTCGAGGAGGTGCACCGCTTCGAGAACCGCCCCGTGCGCCTGCCCGACGGGATGCGCTGGAACCTGATGTCGCTGTTCGCCGAGTCGCTGCACGGCCTCGCCGAGGCGGCCGGGCGCGCGGAGCTGCGCGGCATCGGCGTGGACTCGTGGGGCGTCGACTACGCGCTGCTCGACGGGGACGACCGCGTGCTCGGGCTCCCGTTCCACTACCGCGACTCGCGCACGGACGGGATGGTCGAGGCGGCGCACGCGCTCGTCGCGCGCGAGCGAGCTGTACGCGGTCACCGGCATCCAGACGATGCCGATCAACACGGTCTTCCAGCTGATGGCCGACCGCGGCTCGGCCGCGCTGGCCGCCGCCGAGCGGATCGCGCTCGTCCCCGACCTCTTCAACCTGTGGCTGACCGGCGTGCTCGCCAACGAGAGCACGAACGCGTCGACCACCGGCCTCCTCGACGCCCGCGGCGCCACGTGGGCGCGCGAGGTGGCCGCGCGGCTGGGGCTGCCCGGAGGCGCCGTTCTCCGGCGACCCGATCGAGCCCGGGCCGCACGCTCGCGCCCGCGCTCGACCACCACGAGGGGATCGGCGGCGTGCCGGTGCACCTCGTCGCCTCCCACGACACCGCCAGCGCGTACGCCGCGGC
Organism: uncultured Solirubrobacteraceae bacterium; assembly: GCA_963723395.1. Taxonomy (GTDB): domain Bacteria; phylum Actinomycetota; class Thermoleophilia; order Solirubrobacterales; family Solirubrobacteraceae; genus DATFQI01. The sequence goes on from CAVRQL010000027.1 coordinate 260,929, forward strand.
GCGGCCGAACGCCGCCGTGCTGTCGTCGGGCACGTGGTCGCTGCTGGGCCTGGAGCTGGACTCGCCGCGCCTGGACGAGCGCGCCGCCGGCTTCAACCTCACCAACGAGCGCGGCGTCGACGGCACGATCCGCCTGCTGCGCAACGTGATGGGCCTGTGGCTGCTGCAGGAATGCCGCCGTGAGTGGGGCGATCCGTCGCTACGACGAGCTGACGCGACTCGCCGAGGAGGCGCCCGCCGACGTGCCGCTGTTCGACCCCGGCGACGACGCCTTCATCGCGCCCGGCGACATGCCGGAGCGCATCGCGGCGGCGTGCGACCGCCCGCCCGAGAGCCGGGGCGAGCTGGTCCGCTCGATCCTCACCTCGCTCGCGTGCCGCTACCGCGTCGTCGTCGAGCAGCTCGAGAAGACCTCCGGGCGCACCGTCGACTGCGTGCACATGATCGGCGGCGGCTCGCGCAGCGCGCCGCTGTGCCGGCTGACCGCCGACCTGATCGGCCGCCCCGTGCTGGCGGGCCCCGTCGAGGCCACCGCCCTCGGCAACGTGCTCGTGCAGCTGCGCGCCTCCGGCGAGCTCGGCTCGCGCGAGGACATGCGCGCGGTGGCGGCGGCCTCGGCCGAGCCCGAGGTCTACGAGCCCGGCGACGATGCCGCCGAGGCGATCTATCAGCGTTTCCTGACCGTGACCGGTGACGTGCCGAAAGTAGGAGCCCCGTGAACGACTACGACCACCTGACCAGCCGGCTCCGCGACGAGGGCCACGACGTCGACGCCATCGAGGCCGCCCTCGCCGCGCTCGTGATCGAGACGCCCTCGTGGGGCTACGGGGACTCCGGCACCCGCTTCGCCACCTTCCAGCAGCCCGGCCGCCCGCGCGACGTCTTCGAGCGCCTCGACGACGCCGCCGAGGTCAACCGCCTCACGGGCACCGCCTCCTCGGTCGCGCTGCACTTCCCGTGGGACAAGGTCGAGGACTACGGCGCGCTGCGCGAGCACGCGTCGGCCGGCGGCCTGCGGATCGGCGCGGTCAACCCGAACCTGTTCCAGGACCCCGACTACAAGCTCGGCTCGGTCACCCACCCTGATGACGGCGTGCGCGCCAAGGCCGTCGAGCACCTGCTCGAGTGCGTCGAGATCGCCGCCGAGCTGGGCTCCACCGCCCAGTCGCTGTGGTTCGCCGACGGCACCAACTACCCCGGCCAGGACGACCTCGCGGCACGCCGCGGGCGGCTGATCGACTCGCTGTCCCAGCTCTACGCCGCATTGCCCGGCGACCAGGAGCTGCTGGTCGAGTACAAGCTCTTCGAGCCCGCCTTCTACGCGACCGACCTCGCCGACTGGGGCTCCGCGCTGCTGGCCTGCCAGAAGCTCGGCGAGCGCGCCCGCGTGCTGGTCGATCTCGGCCACCACGCCCAGGGCGTGAACATCGAGCAGATCGTCACGCTGCTGGCGCTCGAGGACCGGCTCGGCGGCTTCCACTTCAACAACCGCAAGTACGCCGACGACGACCTGATCGTCGGCTCGGTCAACCCGTTCGAGCTGTTCCTGATCTTCTGCGAGCTGGCGGCTCGGCCGCTCCCGCGGCTGACGATCGACCAGGCCCACAACGTCGAGGCCAAGGTGGAGGCGATGGTGCTCAGCCTCGTCAACCTCCAGGAGTCCTACGCCAAGGCGCTGCTCGTCGACCGCGACCGGCTCGCCGCCGCTCAGGCCGAAGGTGACGTCCTCGGCGGCCACGAGGCGCTGCTGGACGCCTACCGCACCGACGTCCGCCCGCTGTGCGCGAAGGTGCGCGCCGAGCTGGGCGCCGCCGAGGACCCGGTCGCCGCGCTGCGCGCCTCCGGGTACGTCGCCCGGATCTCCGAGGAGCGAGGTTCCACCGCCGCCGTGGCCGGGGGATGGGGACGATGAGCGTCGCCGCGGAGCACATGGTCGCCCCGGCCGAGGACCGCTGGCCCTCCTCCGGCGTCCCCGACGACGCGCTCGGGCAGGTCCTGCTCGCCTCCCACCTGCTCGGCGCCGACCGCGCGGTGGCGAACTTCGGCGGCGGCAACACGTCCGCCAAGGGCACCTCGACCGACCACGTGGGGCGCGAGGTGCCGACGATGTGGGTCAAGGGCTCCGGCTCGGACCTCGCGACGATGGAGGAGAAGCACTTCACGCCGCTGCGCATGGACGAGATGGAGCCGCTGTTCGAGCGCACGGAGATGAGCGACGAGGACATGGTCGCCCACCTCGCGCGCTGCCAGCTGGACCCCGCGGCGCCGCGCTCCTCGATCGAGACGCTGCTGCACGCGTTCGTGCCGGCCAAGCACGTCCACCACACGCACCCCGACGGGATCAACGTGATGGCGGGCGCCGAGGACGGCGAGAAGCTGATCGCCGAGTGCTTCGGCGACGAGGCGGCGTGGATCCCCTACATCCGCCCGGGCTTCACGCTCGCCCGCCAGGTCGGCGCGGCGGTCCGCGACAACCCTGGCCTGAAGCTCGTCGTGCTCGCCAAGCACGGGCTCGTGGTGTGGGGCGACACCGCCGAGGAGGCCTACCGCCGCACGATCGCCGTGATCAACCAGGCGGCCGACTTCGTCAACGCGAAGACGCAGGGGACGGCGCGCTTCGGCGGGCCGGCCGAGGCCGGCGACGTGCCCGGCGACGTGCTGGCGCGCGTCATGCCGGCGCTCCGCGGCGCCGTGTCGAGCGAGCGCTCGAAGGTGCTGGTGGCCGACACGTCCGCGCCCGTGCTCGAGTTCGTGCGCTCGCGCGACGCCGGCGCGCTCACCGACGTCGGCGCCGCCTGCCCCGACCACCTCGTCCACACCAAGCGCGTCCCGCTGTGGATCCCGTTCGACCCGGGCTCCGACGACGCCGAGGCGCTCGCCGAGCGCATCCGCGAGCGCGCCGGCGCCTACCGCGACGAGTACCGCGCGTACTTCGAGCGCCACGCCGACGACGAGGAGATCGGCGACCCCGACGCGCGGGTGATCCTGATCCAGCACGTCGGCCTCGTCGCCGCCGGCACCACCACCAAGAACGCCCGGCTGTCGCGCGACCTCTACCACCGCGCGATCGAGGTGATGGCCGGGGCGCACGCGCTCGGCGGCTTCACCTCGCTCACCGAGGGCGAGAGCTTCGCCGTCGAGTACTGGCCGCTGGAGCTCTACAAGCTCTCGCTGGCGCCGCCGCCCGGCGAGCTGCAGGGCAAGGTCGCGCTGGTGACCGGCGCGGCCGGCGGCATCGGCCGCGCGGTCGTGGACTCGCTCGCGGGCGCGGGCGCGTGCATCGTCGGCTTCGACCTCGACGAGGACGGCGCCGGCGAGGCCGTGGCCGACCACGACGGGATCGGCGTCGGCGGCGACGTGACCTCCGAGGAGGCCGTCGAGCAGGCGTTCGCAGCCGCCGTCGAGGCCTACGGCGGCGTCGATCTGGTGGTCTCCAACGCGGGCGTCGCGTCCAGCGCGGCGATCGAGGAGACGACGCTGGCGGAGTGGAACCGCAACCAGGCGATCCTCGGCACCGGCTACTTCCTCGTCTCGCGCGCCGCCTTCCGGCTCCTGCGCGAGCAGGGCACCGGCGGCGCCGTGGTGTTCGTGGCCTCCAAGAACGCGATGGTGGCCGGCAAGAACGCGGCGGCCTACAGCGCCGCCAAGGCGGCCGAGCTGCACCTGGCGCGCTGCCTCGCCGAGGAGGGCGGCGCGGTGGGGATCCGCGTCAACACCGTCAACCCCGACGCGGTGCTCCAGGGCTCGCGGATCTGGGGCTCGAGCTGGCGCGAGGAGCGCGCCGCCGCCTACGGGATCGACCCGGATGAGCTCGAGGAGCACTACCGCAAGCGCACCACGCTCGGCGTCAACATCCTGCCGGAGGACATCGCCGAGGCGGTCATGCATTTCGCCTCTGATGCTCGCTCGGGCAAGTCGACGGGTAACGTCCTCAACGTGGACGGAGGGGTTCCGGCGGCGTACCCGCGCTAGATGCGAGTCGCCCTCTTCATCACCTGCTTCAACGACACGCTGTTCCCGCAGACGGGGCGGGCGGTGGTCACGCTGCTCGAGCGGCTCGGCCACCAGGTCGACTTCCCCGAGGAGCAGACCTGCTGCGGGCAGATGCACTTCAACACGGGCTACGCCGACGACGGGATGGCGCTGGCGCGCCGGTTCGAGCGGATCTTCGAGCCCTACGAGGCGGTCGTGTCGCCGAGCGCCTCGTGCGTCGGGATGGTGCGCGAGCACTGCCCGGCGGTGGCCGGCCGCGTGTTCGAGCTGACGGAGTTCCTGGTCGACCGGCTCGGCGTCGTCGACGTGGGCGCCTCGTTCGCGCATCGCGTCACGCTGCACCCGACCTGCCACTCGCTGCGGCTGCTGAAGGTCGGCGACCGCCCGCGGCGGCTGCTGGAGGCCGTGCAGGGCATCGACCTCGTGGACCTCGAGGAGTCCCAGGAGTGCTGCGGCTTCGGCGGCACGTTCGCGGTCAAGAACGCCGACACGTCGATGGCGATGCTCTCCGACAAGCTGCGACGCATCCTCGACACCCGCGCCGAGGTGTGCACGGCGGCCGACAACTCCTGCCTCATGCACATCGGCGGCGCGCTGCGCCGCCAGCGGACGGGCGTGCGCGCCATGCACCTGGCCGAGATCCTGGCGGCGACCGAATGAGCAAGGGCTTTCCGGCGGCAGCGCACGAGACGCTGCAGGACTCCCAGCTGCGCCGCAACCTCGGCAAGGCGACGCAGACGATCCGCGCCAAGCGGCTGCGGGCGATCGGGGAGCTGGACGACTGGGAGCGGCTGCGCGAGGCGGGCGCGGCGATCAAGGCGCGCGCGATGGCGACGCTCCCCGAGCAGCTCGAGCGCCTGGAGGAGTCGGTCACACGCGCCGGAGGGAAGGTGCACTGGGCGCGCGACGGCGCCGAGGCGACGCGCATCGTCGCCGACCTCGCCGCCGCCCACGGCGCCGAGGAGGTCATCAAGGTCAAGTCGCTGGCCACCGACGAGATCGACCTCAACGAGGGCCTCGAGGCGCGCGGCGTCCACGCGATCGAGACCGACCTCGCGGAGCTGATCATCCAGCTCGCGGGGGACAAGCAGTCGCACATCCTCGTCCCCGCCATCCACTGGAATCGCGCCGAGATCAAGGCGCTGTTCGAGCGCACGATCGCCGACGGCCAGCACCTCGGCTGGGAGGCGAAGGCGATCGCCGAGGCAGCGCGCACGCATCTGCGCGAGAAGTTCCTCTCGGTGCCGATGGCGATCAGCGGCGCGAACTTCGGCATCGCCGAGACGGGGACCGTCGTGGTCGTCGAGTCCGAGGGCAACGGGCGCATGTGCACCACGCTGCCCGAGGTGCTCGTGACCGTGATGGGCATCGAGAAGGTGCTCCCGCTGTGGCAGGACCTCGAGGTGTTCCTGCAGTTGCTGCCGCGCTCCTCGACCGCCGAGCGCATGAACCCCTACACGTCGCTGTGGACCGGCGTGCGCGAAGGCGACGGCCCGCAGGAGTTCCACCTCGTGCTGCTCGACAACGGCCGCACCGACGTGCTCGCCGACGAGGTGGGGCGCCAGGCGCTGCACTGCATCCGCTGCTCGGCCTGCCTGAACGTGTGCCCGGTCTACGAGCGCGCCGGCGGGCAGGCGTACGAGTCGGTCTACCCCGGCCCGATCGGCGCGATCCTGACGCCGCAGATGCAGGGGCTCGACCAGGCGCCGACGCTGCCGTGGGCGTCCTCGCTGTGCGGCGCGTGCTACGAGGCGTGCCCGGTGAAGATCGACATCCCGTCGGTGCTCGTGCACCTGCGCGGGCGCGTCGTCAAGGAGCAGAAGTCCCGGCTCAGCCCCGAGTCGGCAGCGATGGGCGCGGTGGCGAAGGTGTTCGGCACCCGCGGGCGCTACGAGCGCGCGCAGAAGCTGTCCAAGCTGGGGCGCGGGCCGCTCGGGCAAGATCCCCGTGCCCGGCTGGAGCGGGATGCGCGAACTACCGGAGGTGCCCGAGAACACGTTCAGGGAATGGTGGCGTGAGCGAGGCGCGTGAGGCCGTCCTCGGCCGGGTGCGCGCCGCGCTCGGCGGCGGTGTCGCCGTGCCCGAGGTGCCGCGGGACTACCGCGGCGCCGGCCAGGCGCCGGACGCCGATGTCGTCGCGCTGTTCTGCGAGCGCGCCGCCGACTACCAGGCCGACGTCCGCCGCGTCCGCGCCTCGGAGCTCCCGGCGGCGGTCGCCGAGGCCTGCGCCCGCCGCGGGGCGAGCCGGCTGGTCGTCCCGCCCGGAGGCCCCACGAACATAAAGGGTCTGACCCTTTATGTTGACGACCCGCCGCTGTCGGCCCGCGAGCTGGACGACCTGGACGGTGTCCTGACGGGCTGCGCGCTGGCCGTCGCGATCACCGGGACGATCGTGCTCGACGGAGGTGCGCGGTCGGGGCGCCGTGCGATCAGCCTCGTGCCCGACTACCACGTGTGCGTGGTGGAGGAGTCGAGCATCGTCGCCGGGGTGCCCGACGCCGTGGCGCTGCTGGAGGAGGCCGCCGCCGCGGGGCGGCCGATCACGCTGGTCTCAGGCCCGTCCGCGACGTCCGACATCGAGCTTGACCGCGTCGAGGGCGTCCACGGTCCGCGTACGCTCGACGTCTTCGTCGTGGCGCAGGACGAAGCCACCGGCGGCCATCCAGGCGTCCAGCTCTGAAGCCGGCATCGGGCGCGCGATGTGGTACCCCTGCGCACCGCCCGCGCCGAACTCGGTGAGGCGCCGCAGCGTCGCTGCATTTTCCACTCCCTCGGCGACGACGCCGATGCCGAGGCGCCGCCCGAGGTCGACGGCCGTCTCGACGATGGCGGCGTCGGCGGGGTCCGTGTCCATCCCGAACACGAACGAGCGGTCGATCTTGAGCTCGTCGACGCGCATCTGCTTGAGGTAGGACAGCGACGAGTAGCCGGTGCCGAAGTCGTCGAGCGCGACGCGCACGCCGGCGGCCGACAGCGTGTCGAGGGCGGCGAGCGAGCGCTCGGCGTCGACCATCAGCACGTCCTCGGTGATCTCGATCACGAAGCGGTCGGGGCGGACGCCGTGGCGCTCCAGCGCGGCGAGCACGCCCTCGGTCCAGCCCGGCTCGATCAGGTTGGTCGCCGACACGTTGACGGCGATCGTGAGGTGGATCGCGCGGGCGCGCCAGTCCGCGGCCTGCAGCAGCGCCTTGCGGATCACGAGGTCGGTGAGCGGGCCGATCACGCCGGTCTGCTCGGCGAGCGGGATGAACTCGTCCGGCGGCACCATGCCGCGCGTGGGATGCGGCCAGCGCACGAGCGCCTCGACGCCGGTGATGCGGTTGCGGCCGAGGTCCAGCTTGGGCTGGTAGTGCAGCGTCAGCCGATCGTCCTCGACGGCGTCGCGCAGCTCGCCGATCAGCTGCAGCCGCTCGCGGGTGTGGCGGTCGCGCTCGCGGGCGTAGACCTCGGTGCTCGAGCGGCGGGCCTTGGCCTGGTACATCGCGACGTCGGCCCGCTGGAGCAGCGTCTCGGCGTCGTCGCCGTGCTCCGGGAAGCAGGCGATGCCGATGCTGGCGGCGATCTGCAGCTCGATGCCCTCGACGGTGAAGCGGTCGCCGAGCGCCTCTGCGATCCGCTGGCCGGCGCGCTCGGCGTCGCTCGCCCCGTCGAGCAGCACCGCGAACTCGTCGCCGCCGAGGCGCGCGACGTCGTCGGAGCCGCGGAGCTCGGCGCGGATGCGCGGCCCGAGCTGGGCGAGCACGCGATCGCCCGCGTGGTGGCCGAGGGTGTCGTTGAGCTCCTTGAAGTGATCCAGGTCGATGACCATCAGCGCGAGCGAGCGGCCGGTGAGGCGCGCCTCGGCGATCGCCTCCCTGAGCCGGCGGTCGAACCAGCGGCGGTTGGGGAGGCCGGTGAGCTCGTCGGTGGTCGCCTGGCGGCGGGTCTCGGCGAACAGGCGCAGCTCGCGCAGCGTCAGCCCGGTGCGCGCCATCGCCGCGAGCAGCGCCGCTCCGGCGAGGCACACGGCGACGGCGGGGACGTGGGTCAGCCCGGCCGCCACCAGCAGCGCGACCGAGGCCAGGCACGCGACGGAGCTGACCGCGAGCGTCCGCCAGCCGCCGAGGACCGAGGGACGCGTCTCGCTCGGCGTCTGCCACGCGGCGAGCGCCATCGCGCAGCAGCCCGCGAGCCACAGGACGTCGAGCGGAATGCCGCCGTCGTTGCCGGCGGCGACGCGCTGCAGGTAGGTGAAGTCCCCGACGGCGAAGCTGGTCAGCCCGGCCGCCAGCAGCAGCCACGAGAGCTCGCGGCGCGGGTTGAGGCTGAACACCGCGACGGCGATCGCGGCCAGGAGGAGGTCGCCGGTCAGGTAGCCGCCGTTGAGGACCACCTGGGCGGGGTCGTCGGCCGAGGCGCTGAGGATCGGCGCGACCACCAGCGCGGTGCCGACCGCCGAGAGCGCCAGCACGCCGACGAGGCCGTCGAGCCACATGCTCGGGGACAGGCCGCGGACGCGGGCGCGCAGGTGCAGGCCGATGCACAGGTAGGCGGCGGGGTAGAAGGCCACCCAGCCGGCGTCGGCGAGCGTGGCGCCCTCCGGCGGCTCGCCGCCCGCGTACAGCACCCCGAAGGCGATGTTGCCGAACGACCAGGCGGCCAGGGCGACCGTCAGCGCGATCCAGGCGCCGCGATCCTCGCCGTGGCGGCGGGCGCGGAGCGCGGTGAGCGCCACCGACGCCAGCAGCCCGGTCTGGGCCACGATCCCGATCCCGATCCCGTCGTCGGCGAACGGCGTGGCCACGAGCGTGGCCGCGAGGGCGAGCAGCATGACCGTCGCCGCGGCCGCGGCCGCGCGGCGGTGCGCGGCACCGGCCTGCGTCGCGAGGGGCAGGAGTCTGGATGTCACCGAAGGCACGTCTCCTCGGTATTCGGCGGCGCAGCGCGGGTGTTGAGGGCGCGGGGTCAGCGTGGGAGCATCGAGGCATGACCCCGCTGCCCCCGGACGTCCGCGCGCTGTTCACCGGTCCCAACTACGCGCACCTCGCGTCGGTGCTCCCCAGCGGCGCACCGCACTCTGTTCCGGTGTGGACCGACGTGGAGGGCGAGCACGTCGTGTTCTTCACCCAGCCGCAGTCGCGCAAGGCGCGCAACCTGGCCCGCGATCCGCGCGTGGCGTTCTCGATCACCGACCACGAGCACCCCTACCGGATGGCGCAGGTGCGCGGCCGCGTCGTGCGCACGCTCGAGGGGGACGAGGCGTTCGAGGTGATCGACCGGCTCGCGGTCAAGTACACGGGGCAGCCGTTCCCGATGCGCAGCGGCGTCGTGTACCTGATCGAGCCGGAGAAGGTGCAGGCGATGAGCCTGCCCTTCGAGCACACGCCCGCCTAGTAGGCGGTGGTGCGCGCCCGGTGGCGGGGGCGCGCCTTGTAGCGCGCGCCCGCGCCGCGATGCCACAGGTGGTTGTCGACCGCGGTCGCGGTGGTCGCGCCGTGGGCGGCGACGAGCAGCTCGACGGCGTGCAGCGCGCAGGCGCGGATCTCCACCTCCTCCGGGGAGTCGTGCTCGATCAGCTCCTCGGCGTCGATGCGGCGGACGAGGTCGGCGTCGAACGCGAGCACGCCGTCGAGGCGCAGGACGTGCGGGACGAGGTTGTCCGCGAAGAGTGTGAGCCGGGACAGGTCGTGGTCGGGCGCGAGGCCGGCCAGCGCGAGGTCGGCGGCGGCGATCTGCGCGCGCTTGAAGAACGGGACCGGCTCACCGTCGTAGGGCGACACGTCCGCCCACATGGGCCAGCCGGAGAGCTCGGTGGCGAGCGCCTCGGCGGAGTCGTGGGAGCGGGCGAAGCCCAGGAACGGCCCGCCGACGCGCTCGCCCAGCTCGCGCAGGGCGGTCGCGAACAGCCCTATCAGCTCGTGGGCGGGATCCTGGCCGATCGCCGCCGCGACCTCCTCGCGCGTGAGCGCGGTCAGCTCCGCCGCCGTCCACGGCCCGTGCTCGCGCAGGCCGGCCTCGACCGTGCGGAAGCCCGACATCCCCTCGCGCTTGCGCAGCGTCGGGAACCAACCGGAGCCGAAGTTGATCGCGTTGAGCGTGAGCTGGAAGGCGGCGCGCTGCTCGTCGGACGCGCCGGGCAGGTCGGGTGCCGGCGGCGACTCGGCGGGCAGCGTCGCCGCGTAGGGCTCGATCGCGTCCTCGACGATCCGCACGCTCCGCGCCCGCGCGGCGACGCGGGCGCAGGCGAAGCGGATGTCGTCGGTCAGCGGCACACGGGGATCATCCCCCGTTGGCTTCCGCGATCGGCAGCGAGGGGCTGCCGGTGTCGATGCCCTTGAACAGCGACCCGTTGTCGAGGCTCCAGTAGTTGCGCACGCGCTTGGACACGCCGAGCGCGCGCAGCCGGCGGCCGGCCTTGTCGACCTTCTTGGTGAGCCGCTGGATCTTCTTCGATGAGGCGAACAGCTCGTCGAGGGCCGGATCCTCGATCAGCGGCGCCTGCTCGGGCACGTAGCCGGCCTGGCGCCAGGCGTCGAGCCGCGCGCAGATGTCGGCCGGCGGCTCGCCGAGCCGCGTGTAGTAGGGCTGCAGGCGCCGCTGTGCGGCGCGCCCAGACCGCAGGACGGGGTCGCGCAGCCTGACCTTGGCGAGGTCGGCGCTGAAGCGCGCGAGCTCCACGCGGACGGGCCACAGCAGCGCCTCCGTCCGGTAGGTGATCAGCAGGTCGGCGGCGGCCTCGAAGGCGCGCGTGTCGCTCTCGCTGAAGGGGACGTTGCGGATCGCCTGGTCGCACGCGGGGTCCTGCTCGGTGCGCAGCAGGGCGGTCTCGAGCGGCCCCTTCTGGGCGAGGATCCCGGTGCGCAGCTGCTTGGAGGCGGCGGCGAGGCCGCGTGCTCCGGCGCGATCGGGCTTGGCCATGGCGGGTTGCGCGGCGAGGAGGGCGAGGACCGCCGCGATCAGGAGGGCTGGGCGCATGCTCGCGAAGGTACGGCGGCCCCGGGCGCGCCACGAGAGGCGGCGGACCCAACTTCGCGGCGGGACCGTCCCGGGCCGGGGATATCGTGGATTGCCGATGCCGCCCAGCACGTCCACCGACCAGCTCCTCGAAGGGCTCAACACGCCCCAGCGCGACGCGGTGATGCACGGCGAGGGGCCGCTGCTGATCCTGGCCGGCGCGGGCTCGGGCAAGACCCGCGTGCTCACCCACCGGATCGCCTACCTGCTGCGCACGGGCCAGGTCCGCGCCGACGAGATCCTCGCCATCACGTTCACCAACAAGGCCGCGCAGGAGATGCGCGAGCGGGTCGAGCTGCTGGTCGGGCGCGCCACCCGCGCGATGTGGGTCATGACGTTCCACTCCGCCTGCGTGCGGATGCTGCGCGCCGACGCCCACCGGCTCGGCTACACGCGCCAGTTCACGATCTTCGACGCCGCCGACTCGCGCCGGGCGATCAAGAAGTGCCTCGACGACCTGGACGTGGACGTCAAGCGCTTCACCCCGCGCGCGATGCAGTCCCAGATCTCCGACGCCAAGAACAAGCTGCGCTCCGCCGACGAGTACCGCGAGCTGGTCGGCTCGTACTTCGAGCAGACGGTCGCCGACGTCTACGAGCACTACGAGCGCGAGCTCCACCGCATGAACGCGATGGACTTCGACGACCTGCTCGTGCGCGCGGTCAACGTCCTGGAGCTCTTCCAGGAGGTCCGCGACCGCTACGCCACCAACTTCCGCCAGATCCTCGTCGACGAGTACCAGGACACCAACCACGCCCAGTACCGGTGGCTCCAGCTCCTGAGCTCCGAGACCCGCAACCTCGCGGTAGTTGGCGACGATGCTCAGTCGATTTACGGGTTCAGAGGCGCGGACATCACGAACATCCTCAACTTCCAGGACGACTATCCCGACGCGACGGTCGTCAAGCTCGAGCAGAACTACCGCTCGACGCAGACGATCCTCTCGGCCGCCAACGCGGTGATCTCCCACAACCGCGGCCAGATGGCCAAGGACCTGTGGACCGACGTCGGCGAGGGCGATCCCGTGCGCGTGCGGGAGATGGCCGACGAGCACGCCGAGGCGCGGTTCGTGGCGGCGGAGATCGAGCGGATGGTCGACGAGGGCGTGAGCCGCTCGGAGATCGCGGTCTTCTACCGGACCAACGCGCAGTCGCGGGTGCTCGAGGACATGCTGGTCCGCGCGCAGATCGGCTACCAGGTCATCGGCGGCACGAAGTTCTACGAGCGCGCGGAGATCCGCGACGCGATGTCCTACCTGACGTTCCTCGTCAACCCCCAGGACGCCAACGCGTTCACGCGGATCGCCAACTCCCCGCGGCGCGGGCTGGGGCAGACGTCGCTGTCGCGGGTGCTCAGCCACTCGGACACGATGGGGATGCCGGTGTGGGACGTGGCCGCCGACCCCGGCACGGTGCCGGCGCTGGGCGCCGCCGCGCAGAAGGCGCTGCACCGCTTCATGTCGACGATGGAGCGCCTGCGCGAGCGCGTCGAGGCCGAGGCCCCGGTCGGCGACGTGATGAGCGAGATCCTGTCCGAGACCGGCTACACCGACGCGCTGGAGGCCGAGCGGACGATCGAGGCGCAGGGCCGCCTGGAGAACCTCGAGGAGCTGGTCCGGGTTGCGCGCGAGTACGACGCGACGGCCGAGGAGGGCGGCAGCGCCGGCGAGTTCCTGCAGCAGATCTCGCTGCTCGCCGACGCCGACGGCCGCGAGGACGACGAGGGCCTCGTGACGCTGATGACGATGCACAACGCCAAGGGCCTCGAGTATCCGATCGTGTTCATGATCGGGATGGAGGACGGCGTGTTCCCGCACTCGCGTGCGCTCGACGAGGGCGGCCTGGAGGAGGAGCGCCGGCTCGCCTACGTCGGCATCACGCGCGCCATGCGCGACCTCACGCTGACCCACGCCCGGCGGCGCAACTCGTTCGGCGCGAACTCGTTCGGCGTGCGCTCGCGCTTCATCGACGAGATCCCGCGCGAGCTGACCGACCAGCCGGAGCGCGAGGCCCGCGGGCTGCCGACCGGCCGCGTCGCCTCCTGGGCGGGCGCGGCCGCCGCGTCGGCCGAGTCCTCGGGCGGCGGCGACTCGGCGGGCCAGGTGTTCCGGATGGGCGACGACGTGATCCACGCCGCGTTCGGCGAGGGCGTGGTGACCGCCACCGAGCCGGGCGGGATCATCGTCGTGCGCTTCCCGTCGGACGGCAGCGAGCGCAAGCTGATGGCCGACTACGCGCCGGTCAAGAAACGCTGACTCACAGATCGGGGGCTGCCCGCGTTGAACGGTTCGATGCTCTCGTTCTTCGCAGCCCGCGCGGTCACCGGCGTCGAGGAGGTCGATGACGGCGTGTACCGCCGCAGCGTCCGGCTCGCGCACGGCCCGGCCGTCCTCGCCGACGGCGTGCTGGAGGCCGGCGACCCTCGCGACTCCGAGGAGGCCGCGGCCCTGTGGGACGCGCTCACCGACGCCGCCGCCGACACGGAGGAGATCGACGCGACGCTGGGGTCCGACCCGCTGCTGCACGACCTCGTCGCCGCGGCGCCGGGCACGCGCGTGCCGGGCTGCGTCGAGCCGGGAGAGATCGCGATCCGGGCCGTCCTCGGCCAGCAGGTGTCGGTCGCGGCCGCTCGCACGCAGGCCGCGCGGCTGGTCGAGCGCTGCGGCGAGCCGCTGCCGCAGCCGGCCGGCGCCGTCACGCGCCTGTGGCCGGAGCCGGACGCCCTCGCCGCCCTCGACCCGGAGACCCTGCCGATGCCTCGCGCCCGCGGGCGCACGGTCGTGGCGCTGGCCGCCGCGCTGGCCGGCGGGCTCGACGCCCGCGACCGCGAGGCGCTGATGGCGCTCCCGGGCATCGGCCCGTGGACCGCCGACTACGTCGCGATGCGCTGCGGCGACCCCGACGTCCTGCTGGAGACCGACCTCGGCGTCCGCCGCGGGCTGCGCGCCCTCGGCGGTCCCGACGACCTCGTGCGCCACGCCGAGCGCTGGCGCCCGTGGCGCTCATACGCCGTACAACACATCTGGAGCCAGGCATGAGATACACGACGATGGAGAGCCCGATCGGCGAGCTGACGCTGCTCGGGGACGAAGGCGCGCTGACCGGCGTGTGGATGGGGCCCAAGGAGCCCGAGCCGGGCTGGGTCCGCGACGACGAAGCGCTCGCCGAGCCGGTCGCGCAGCTGGAGCAGTACTTCGCCGGCGACCGCACCGAGTTCGAGCTCGAGCTGGCGCCGCGCGGGACCGAGTTCCAGCAGCGCGTGTGGAACCTGCTGCGCGAGATCCCCTACGGCGAGACCACGACCTACGGCGCGCTGGCGCTGGAGCTCGGCAACCCGCGCAGCGTCCGAGCCGTCGGCCTCGCCAACGGCCGCAACCCGCTGCCGATCGTCGTCCCGTGCCATCGGGTGATCGGCGCCGACGGCTCGCTCGTCGGCTTCGGCGGCGGCCTCCCGCGCAAGCGCGCGCTGCTGGAGCTTGAAGGAGTCCAGGCGTCGCTGTGGTAGAGGGAGAAGTGCGAAAGGCAGCCGGCATCGCGTTCTTCCTCTACGTCGGCTTCGCGATGCTCTTCGTCATCGCCTACGCGCTGGGCTCCACCGAGTTCGAGCTGCCCGCCGGGCCGCCGATCTTCGCGCTCGTCTCCGTGCTGATCGCCTGCGCGGCGGTCATGCGCGCGACGCGCCGCTCCTGACAGAGTCGGCGGCGCATGCGCCGGTTGCTCCTCCTCGCGTCCGCGATCGTCTTCCTGGACACGTCGTTCTACGCCGCGGTCACCCCGCTCCTGCCCAGCTACGTCGAGGACCTCGGGCTGACCAAGACCGACGCGGGGATCCTCGCCGCCGCCTACCCGGCGGGCGTGTTCGTCGGCGCGCTGCCGGGCGGCTGGGTGGCGGCCCGGCTGGGCGTCCGGCCGACGGTGCTGATCGGGCTCGGGACGCTGGCGGTCACGAGCGTCGCGTTCGCGTTCGCCGACAGCATCCTCGTGCTCGACACCGCGCGATTCATCCAGGGCGTCGGCGCCGCGCTGTCGTGGGCCGGAGCGCTGGGCTGGCTGGTCGGCGAGGCCCCGCGCGAGCGGCGCGGAGAGCTGATCGGCTCCGCCATGGGCGCCGCGATCGTGGGCGCGCTGGTCGGCCCGGTGCTCGGCGCGGCCGCCGACGTCATCGGCCACGAGGCCGCGTTCTCCGCCGTCGCGGTGGCCGCCGTAGGGCTGATGGTGTGGGCGGCGACGACGCCCGCGCGGGCGCCGTCGCCACCGCCACGGGCGAGCGTCCTGGCCCGCGCCACGCGCGACCCGCGGGTGGCAGGCGGGATGTGGCTGATGACGCTCCCCGGGCTGCTGTTCGGGACGATCAGCGTGCTCGGTCCGCTGCGGCTCGACGACCTGGGCGCCGGGACGGTGGCGATCGCCGCCTGCTTCCTCGTCGCCGCTGCGCTGGAAGCGACCGTGACGCCGATCGCCGGGCGGGTGAGCGACCGCCGCGGCCGCCTGCTCCCGGCCATGGTGGGCCTGGCCGCGGCGGGCATCGCGATGGCGCTGCTCCCGTGGCCGCAGACCGCGTGGCTGCTGGCGGGGCTGGTGGTGCTCGCGTCGCCGGCCATCGGGGTGCTGTGGGCGCCCGGCATCGCGATGCTCTCCGACGGCGCGGAGGCGCACGGGATCGATCAGGCGATCGCGTTCGCGCTCGTCAACCTCGGCTGGGCGGTGGGCGACGCGGTCGGCGCCGCCGGCAGCGCGCGTCTCGCGGAGGCGGCGGGCAGCGACCACCTCCCGTACCTGCTGCTCGCCCTCGCCTGCGCGCTCACGCTGCTCGGCCTGCGGCGCTCGCGCGGGCGCGTCGTCCTCGCTTAGTAGCCTGCCGCCCGCAATGGCGGCCGGGATCATCGACGGGAAGGCGATCGCGCAGCAGGTCCGCGAGGAGGTGCGCGCGGACGTCGCCGCCTGGGTGGAGGCGGGCAACCGCGCGCCCGGCCTGGCCACCGTGCTGGTCGGCGACGATGCCGCGAGCGCCGTCTACGTCGGCGGCAAGCAGCGCGCGTCGGCCGAGGTGGGCATCGAGGGCTTCGACCATCGGCTGCCGCAGGACGCCGCCCACGAGGAGGTCGAGCGGATCATCCTCGAGCTGGACGCCGATCCCGCCGTGTCGGGGATCCTGCTCCAGCTGCCGACGCCGCCGCAGGTCGACGGCGGCGCGCTGAGCGAGATGATCAGCGCCGCCAAGGACGTCGACGGGCTCACCCCGGTGTCCGCCGGGCTGCTGGCCAAGGGGCGCCCGGGGCTGCGGCCGTGCACCCCGAGCGGGATCATGGAGATGCTGCGGCGCCACGACGTGGCGCTCGAGGGCGCCGAGGCGGTCGTGGTCGGGCGCTCGGACCTCGTCGGCAAGCCGATCTCCGCGCTCCTGCTGGCCGCCAACGCCACGGTCACGACGTGCCACTCGCGCACGCGCGACCTCGGCGACGTGTGCCGCCGCGCCGACGTGCTCGTCGCCGCCGTCGGGCGAGCGAACTTCGTGCAGGGCGACTGGGTCAAGGAGGGGGCGACCGTGATCGACGTCGGCATCAACCGCACCGACGACGGCCTCGTCGGCGACGTGGACTTCGCCGCGGCCTCCGAGCGCGCAGGGCTGATCACGCCCGTGCCCGGGGGCGTCGGGCCGATGACGATCGCGATGCTGCTGCGCAACACGCTGCTGGCGGCGAAGGCGCAGGCGGCATGAGGAAGGTCCGGACAGGCGAGATCGTCGCGGGCGCGTCCGCCGCGCTGCTGCTCGTCTCGATGTTCCTCGACTGGTACGCGCCCACCGTCGTGTTCGGCGCCCTCGATCGGCTGGAGCTCGGCTTGACGGCCTGGGAGGCGTTCGGCGTGATCGACATCCTGCTCGCGCTCGTGGTGCTCCTCGGGCTCGCGACCCTGGTCTTCCAGTTCGTCGGCCGCGGTCCGGCGACGCCGGTCGCGATCGAGGTCGTGACCGCGACGGTCGCCCTGATCGCCCTGCTGCTCGTGGCCTACCGGATCCTCAACCAGCCCGGCCCCAACGACGTCGTCGAGGTCAAGCTCGGCGCCTGGATCGGCCTGCTCGCCACAGCGGGCGTGTTCTGGGGGGCCTGGAAGGCGCTGAGCGACGAGCGCCCGCGGCCCGCCGACCCTCCGGCGCCCGAGCCCGAACGCCGACCCACTCCCGCCTAGACTCAGACGCCATGGCCCTCGATCGCGACCAGGTCCTGCACGTCGCCCGCCTCGCGCGGCTCGAGCTCTCCGACGACGAGGTCGGGCGCTACGTCGACGAGCTCGGCAACGTGTTCGGCTACATCGAGAAAATCAACGAGCTCGACGACCTCGACGACGCCGAGCCGACCTCGCACGTCGTCGCCGTGGAGAACGCGCTGCGCGCCGACGAGCCGCAGCCGTCGCTGCCTCAGGACGTCGCGCTGGCCGCGGCGCCCGACCCCGTGCAGGGCGGCTTCCGCGTGCCGAGCCCGGCGGCGGGGAGCGACCCGTCGTGAGCGAGCTGCTCGACCTGACCGCCGCTCAGGCGGCCGAGCGCGTCCGCACGGGCGAGCTGGACCCCGCCGAGCTGTGGACCGCCTACCGCGAGCGCGCGGCCGCGCGACGAGTTCAACTCCTACACGTGGGTCTCCTCCGAGGATCCGCCGGAGGTGGACCGCGAGTCCGCGCTGGCCGGCGTCCCCGTCGCGGTCAAGGACCTGTTCGCCACCAAGGGCGTCCCCAGCCAGGCCGGCTCGAGGATCCTCCGCGACTACCGGCCGCCCTACACCGCGACCGCCGTCGAGCACCTGCAGAACGCCGGCGCGCCGCTGCTGGGCAAGACCAACCAGGACGAGTTCGCGATGGGCTCCTCGACCGAGCACTCGCATTACGGCCCGACGCTGAACCCGTGGGATCGCACCCGCGTGCCGGGCGGCTCGTCGGGCGGCAGCGCCGCCGCCGTGGCGGCCGGCACCGCGCCGTGGGCGATCGGCACCGACACCGGCGGCTCGATCCGCCAGCCCGCCGCGCTGTGCGGGATCGTCGGCATGAAGCCCACCTACGGCGCCGATCTCGCGCTACGGGATGATCGCCTTCGCCTCCTCGCTGGACCAGGCCGGCCCGTTCACGCGCGACGTCACCGACGCCGCCCTGCTGCTGGGCGCGATGGTCGGCAACGACCCGCGCGACTCGACGTCGCTGGGGCTGCCCGAGCCGATCGCGCTCCCCGGCGCCACCGACCTGCAGGGCGTCCGGATCGGCGTCCCGGAGGAGCTCACCGGCGAGGGCATCGAGCCGGGGGTGCAGAAGGCCTTCGAGGCGACGCTGGAGCTGGCCAAGCAGCTCGGCGCGACCGTCGAGACGATGCAGCTCCCGCACGCGCCGCACGCGCTGGCCGCCTACTACATCCTCGCCCCGGCCGAGGCGTCCTCGAACCTGGCCCGCTACGACGGCGTCCGCTACGGCTACCGCGCCGAGGCCGGCGACCTGCTGAGCATGTACACGAAGACCCGCGACGAGGGCTTCGGCGCCGAGGTCAAGCGCCGGATCATGCTCGGGACCTACGCGCTGTCGTCCGGCTACTACGACGCCTACTACGGGCGCGCCCAGAAGGTCCGCACGCGCATCAGCGAGGACTTCAAGCGCGCGTGGGAGTCGTTCGACTTCGTGGCCACGCCGACCAGCCCGTCGGTCGCCTTCGAGCTGGGCGCCAAGCTCGACGACCCGCTGGCCATGTACCTGCAGGACGTCTGCGCCGTCCCGATGAGCCTGGCCGGGATCCCCGCCATCTCGATCCCCAACGGGCTCGCCGACGGGCTGCCGACCGGCTTCCAGCTGGCCGGCCCGGCGTTCAGCGAGAACCGGATCCTCGACGCGGCGCACGCGCTCGAGCAGGCGATCGGCTTCGACGGATCGGGGGCCCGCGCATGAGCGACTGGGAGCCCGTCATCGGGCTGGAGATCCACGTCCAGCTGAAGACCCGCACGAAGATGTTCTGCGGCTGCGAGCTGAGCTTCGGCGAGGAGCCCAACACGCGCACCTGCCCGGTGTGCCTCGGGCTGCCCGGCTCGCTGCCGGTGGTCAACGCCCGCGCGATCCACTTCGGGCTGCTGATGGGGGAGGCGTTCGGCTGCGAGATCGCGCCCCGCTCGATCTTCGCGCGCAAGAACTACTTCTATCCCGACCAGGCCAAGAACTACCAGATCTCCCAGTACGACACGCCCCTCTGCGGGCCCGGCGAGCTGGGCGGCGTGCGGCTCAACCGGATCCACCTGGAGGAGGACGCGGCGAAGCTCGTCCACGTCGGCGAGTCGGGCCGCATCCACGGCTCCGAGGCGAGCATCGTGGACTACAACCGCGGCGGCACGCCGCTGGCCGAGATCGTCACCGAGCCCGACATCCACTCGGCCGAGGAGGCGCGCGACTGGCTGAACCTGCTGCGCGTGACGCTGCGCCAGCTGGGCGTCTCCGACGTGAACATGGAGGAGGGCTCGCTGCGCGCCGACGCCAACGTGTCGGTGCGCAAGAAGGGCGACGAGAAGCTCGGGACCAAGACCGAGCTGAAGAACATGAACTCGTTCCGCTTCCTGATGCAGGGCATCAACGCCGAGGTCAAGCGCCAGATCGCGCTGCTCGAGGGCGGCGACCGCGTGACCCAGGAGACGCTGCACTTCGATCCGGGCACCGGCCGGCTGAGCCCGCTGCGCTCCAAGGAGGAGGCGCACGACTACCGCTACTTCCCGGAGCCCGACCTCGTCCCGGTCGTGCCGACCGAGGAGATGCTGCGCGAGGCCCGCGAGGCGCTGCCCGAGCTTCCCGCCGCCCGCGCCGAGCGCTACGAGAGCGACTGGAAGCTGCCCGCCGACACCGCGCGGCTGTTCGCGGTCGAGCCCGACTGGGGCGACTACTTCGAGGAGGCCGCCACCGCGGCCGGCGACCTCGAGGCGCGCCAGGTCGCCAACTGGGTCACCGAGCTGCGCGGCCGCGCGGCGCCGGACGTGGCGCCGTCCGCGATCGGGGCGCTCGCCGTCGCCGTCGCCAGCGGGAAGACGACAGCCGGCAACGGGCGCAAGGTGCTCGACGTGCTGGTCGCCCAGGGCGGCCATCCGGACGAGATCATCGAGCGCGAGGGCCTGGGCGCGATGGAGGACGACGGCGAGCTGGCCGGCGTCGTCGCGCGCGTGATCGAGGCCAACCCTGACGTGGTGGAGCGCATCAAGGGCGGCAACACGAAGGCGATGGGCGCCCTCGTCGGCCCGATCATGAAGGAGACCCGGGGCCGGGCCGACGGCGGCGAGGTCAACCGCCTGATCCGCGAGCAGCTCGGCGTCTGACCCCAACCTAAGGGGTCTGACCCTTTACTTCACTTCGCCTACATAAAGGGTCTGACCCCTTATGTAGGCTCCGGCCATGGCGGCGCGGCTGCGACCAGCCGTGCTCGCGCCGCCGTACCGGCCCTTCACGGTCGCCGTCTCCGTCGCGGGCCTCGTCCTGCTCGCCGTCATCGCGGTGGCCGACCTCGACGACGTCCTCGAGCGAGCCGACACGCTGCTGCTCCTGCTCGGCCTCGCGATCCTGGTCGCCGAGCTGTTCCCGCTGGGCCTGCCCGACGACGACGGCGAGGTCTCGTTCTCGACCACGTTCGCGTTCGCGCTGCTGCTGACCGACGGCACGGCGGCCGTCGTGCTGGTCCACGCGGCTGCGCTGGCGCTGGCCGACTCGCTGCGGCGGCGCCCCGCCGAGCGGGTGATCTACAACGTCGCGCAGTACACGATCGCCTGGGCGCTGACCGGTGCGCTGCTCTCGGCGCTCACGCCCGGGCTGCCCGACGAGCAGGGGCTGCAGTACCTGGAGCTCGCCCACCTGCCGGCCGTGCTGGCCGCGGCGGCGGCGTTCCTGGCGCTCAACACCGCGTTCTCCGCCGTCCCGCCGGCGCTGGCGCGCGGCACGAGCCCGCTGGCGGCGATCCGCGCCGACGTCGGGCCCAACGCCTGGTGGACGGCGGTGATGATCGCGCTGGTGCCGGTCATCCTCGCCGCCGCCGACTTCGACCTGTGGCTGCTGCCGCTGCTCGGCGTCCCGCTGGTGGCGATCCAGCTCGGCAGCCGGCAGGCCGTGATCAACCAGCACCGAGCCAGCCACGACGAGCTGACCGGGCTGCCCAACCGCGAGCTGCTCACGCGCTCGCTGCGCTACGCGATCCGCCGCGGGGACCGTCGTGGCGAGGAGCTCGCGGTGCTGCTCGTGGAGCTGGAGCGCTTCAAGGAGGTCAACGGCACGCTCGGGCACCGGCGCGGCGACCTCGTGCTGGTCGAGGCGGCGCGCCGGCTGGACGCGCTGGCCCGCCCGGGTGACCTGGTGGCGCGCATGGCGGGCGGCGAGTTCGCGATCGTGCTCGCGCCGGGGGAGGCGGCCGACCGGATCGCCGCCGAGGTGGTCGCGGCGCTGCGCGAGCCGGTCGCGGTGCGCGGCGTGGAGCTCGACGTCGGCGCCGCCGTCGGC
Organism: uncultured Solirubrobacteraceae bacterium; assembly: GCA_963723395.1. GTDB lineage: Bacteria > Actinomycetota > Thermoleophilia > Solirubrobacterales > Solirubrobacteraceae > DATFQI01. The sequence continues at coordinate 282,405 of CAVRQL010000027.1, forward strand.
GTGGCGCGCCACCCCCGCGACGGGCGCAGCGTGGACGCGCTGCTCCGGCACGCCGACGTCGCGCTCGAGCGGGCCAAGACCACGACCGGGCGCTGGGTCGCCTACGAGCCGCGCTTCGACGAGCACGGCCTCGAGCGCCTGGCGCTGGTCGCCGACCTCAGCCGCGCCATCGAGGAGCAGGAGCTGGAGCTGTTCTTCCAGCCGAAGGTGGCGCTCGAGGGCGGCGCGCTGCGCGGGGTGGAGGCGCTCGTGCGCTGGCCGCACCCCGAGCGGGGGCTGCTCGCGCCCGAGGAGTTCATCGAGCCGGCCGAGCACACCGGCGTGATCCGGCCGCTGACGATGTGGGTGGTGCGCGAGGCGCTCGACCAGGCCGACCGCTGGCGCGCCGAGGGCCTCGACGTGCCGGTCGCGGTCAACCTGTCGGTGCGCTCGATCACCCCCGAGCTCCCCGACGAGCTGGCCGCCGTGCTCGACGGCCGCCCGCTCGAGCTGGAGATCACCGAGACCGTCGGGATGGGCGACGCCGACGAGGCGCTGGCCGTGCTCGAGCAGCTGACCGCGCTGGGGATCCGGCTCTCCGTCGACGACTTCGGGACGGGCTTCTCGTCGCTGGCCTACCTCAAGCGCCTGCCGGTCAGCGCGATCAAGATCGACCGCGCGTTCGTCACCGAGATGGAGAGCGACGAGAGCGACCGGGCGATCGTGCGCTCGACCATCGACCTGGCGCGGCACCTGGGGCTCGAGGTGGTGGCGGAGGGCGTGGAGACCGAGGAGGCGTTCGAGGAGCTCCGCGCGCTCGGCTGCGACCTCGCGCAGGGGTTCGCCATCAGCCCGCCGCTGCCCGCCGCCGAGCTGCGCGACTGGGTGGTCAGCCGAGAAACAGCGCGCGGGCGGCGCGTATGAGCGCCTCGTTGCCCTCGGTGGGCCGCCCGTCCGGGCCGTGCAGCGTGTCCTCGAGCCCGACCCGCGTGTCGCAGCCGCGGCGCACGGCGTCCTCGATCAGCACCCAGGTGGCGTCGCCGTCGCCGTGCTGCAGCCGCGGCGCGGCGATCCCGTGCCGGTCGAGCGCGTCGTGGATGTCGGCCACGATCGCGAGCGCGCCCTCGCCCGCGTCGACCGGCTCGACGAGCACGCGCAGCGGCTCGACGCCCGTGGCGGCGAGCCGCTCGGCGTCCTCGACGCTCCACACGCCGGCCTCGATGCCGATCCCGGCCTCGGTCAGCGCGGCCATCACGCGGTCGGCGCCTTCCTCGGAGAGGTTGACCGAGGCGTAGTCGGGCGCGCGCCAGGCGCCGATCAGCGCCAGGCGGTGCTCCAGGTCGGGCTCGATCCACTCGCCGGTCGAGACCCCGACGGGGATCCCGGACTCGTTGCGGACCTGCTCGACCACGGCGTCGACGAGCCACGCGTCGAGCCGCTCGCGGCCGTCCTCGTCGCGCGGGTGCAGGTGGATCGCGCGGGCGCCCGCCCACGCGCACGCCACCGCGTCGGCGGCGAGGCGCTCGGGGGTGAGGGGCAGCGCGGGATGGTCCGCGGGCGCCCGGTCGCCGTTCAGTGCGGCCTGCAGCAGCATCGCGGGCGTACGATTGCACGCATGGCACGACTCATCCGCATGGACCGCACCGGTCACACCACGCTGGCGGAGTGGACGGCCGCCGACGACGCCTCCGTGGAGGCCGCCGCGGCCGCGTTCCGCGAGCAGCTCGACGCCGGCTACTACGCCGTGGTCACGGAGGGGGAGGGCGAGGCCCGGCAGGTCCGCGAGCTGCCGGCGGGCGCCGACCTCGTGATCCTGCGCCGCCCGATCGCCGGAGGCTGAGTGGCGGTACTGCCCGAGACGGCCGCCGTCTCGTGGCGGCCGCGGGTCGACGAGCGCTCCCTGCGCTCGCGGGCGCGTCTGTGGACGCTGAGCACGGCGGCGCACGTCGTCCCCTTCTCGGTCACCGCGGCCGGCCTGCTCGTGCTCGACCCGGTGCTCGCGCCGGTGTCGCTGATGGCGGTGGCCCAGGCGTGGGCGATCCCGGAGCTGTACGCCAAGCGCGGCGCCAACGTGCTCAAGCCGCGCCGGCGCCTCGACGGCCGCGCGGAGGCCACCGCGCTCGGCCTGCTCGGCGACCTCGTCGGCCACGACGCGCGGGAGCTGCACTCCCGCACCGGGCTCGTGACCGAGCGCGGGAAGCTGGGCGTGTGGCTGGTGGGGGAGGCGGGCGCGGTGCTCGTCCGGCCCGGCGGCCGCCGCGTGCACTGCTTCTGCGTCCGCGCCGACGACCCGGCGCTGCCGTCCGCCGACCGCACCGCCCATCTGCTGCTCGCGTTGCGCGAGGACGAGCAGGGCTTCGCCACGGTGGCCAACATGGCCTTCAGCGGCGCGCGCTGGCGCGTTCGCCGTCGCCTGGCGCCCGCGATGCGTCCCGCGCTGGACGCCGCCGCGCGTCTTTCCGCCGCATAGGGCGGGTTTTTCCAGGCGGGAGGATCGCCTCTCGTTATTTCTTGGACAACGGGCCATCGAAGGAGGCCCGGCCCCAGCGCATCATGCTTGCCATGACCTCCGCCGCGCTCCCGAACTCCGATCCTGGCCGCCACTCCTCCACCGGCCCTCCCACAGCCCGACGGCTCTTCCTGGTCCCGGCCGGCGAGAGCAACGGCCGCGGCGACGAGCTCGTCCGCCGCTACCGGCTGGCCCGTCTGCGTCTGGAGCCGCGCGAGACGCGCGGCGCGGACCGCTTCGCGCACCTGAAGCAGTTCCACGACTGAACACTTCTCCCATAGATCGCAGACAAATGGCCCGCCGCTCCGCCCTCCTCCTCCGGGGCGGCGGGCCAGGATCTTCACGCGTTAGGGGAGCTTGATGGCGCGGCGGTACTCTCCGTTCCATGGAAACTGAAACCTCCACGTTCGGGACGCTGGGCCGCCGGCTCGTCGCGTGGATCATCCTGATCGCCGTCGCGCTGGTCGCGCTGAAGATCCTGATCGGGATCATCAGCGGGCTGGTCATGACGGTCGTCTGGATCGTGGCCCTCGCAGCACTGGCGTTCGCGGTCCTCTGGGCCGTCAAACGCTTGTAGATGGCCTATCTGGTCCTCTGCTTCTTCTTCGGCCTTGCCGGCGGGATCGTCGGCAAGGTCAAGGGTTCCTCCTTCTTCATCTGGTTCCTGATCTCGGCGATCGTGCCGGTCGTGGGCCTGCTGATCGCGGTCGTCTACCGCAACGACCGCGACGAGCCTCGCCGCCAGTGCCCCGGCTGCGGGCGGATCGTCAAGGCCCACGACGCGATCTGCACCCGCTGCGGGACCGAGCTGGAGTACCCGGACGTGCTGCTCGAGCCCGAGAGCGTCACCGCCGCTCGTCGTTAGACTCGATCGCCTGAACCCGCATAGGGCGGGGTTCGAACCGTCCCCTGGAAAGGAGGGAGCGCGATCATGCGAGCAGTCGACGCAGTGATGGAATGCCTGAAGGCCGAGGGTGTCGACGTCGTATTCGGGTATCCCGGCGGCGCGAACCTCCCCACCTACGACGCTTTCGTCGACGCGGGCATCCGCCACATCCTCGTCCGTCACGAGGCCGGCGGCGGCCACGCCGCCGAGGGCTATGCCAAGGCGTCCGGCAAGGTCGGCGTCGTGTTCGCGACCTCGGGTCCCGGGGCCACCAACATCGTCACGCCGCTCACCGACGCGATGATGGACTCCGTCCCGCTCGTGGCCTTCACCGGCCAGGTGCGGACCGACCTGCTCGGCACCGACGGCTTCCAGGAGGCGGACACGTTCGGCATCACCATGCCGATCGTCAAGCACTCGTTCATGATCCAGCACCCGGCGGAGATCCCGCGGGTGGTGCACGAGGCCTTCCACATCGCCCGTACGGGGCGCCCGGGTCCGGTGCTGATCGACCTGCCCGTGGACCTCACGCGCGCGGAGATCGACTACGAGCCGGTCGGCGACGTCCGCCTGCCCGGCTACCAGCCGACCACCGAGGGCAACTCGAAGCAGATCCGGATCGCCGCGAAGGCGCTCGCCAACTCGCGCCGGCCGGTCCTGTACGCGGGCGGCGGCGTGATCAGCGCCGGCGCGTCGGCCGAGCTGACCGAGCTGGCCACCTCGGACCGCTTCCCGGTCACGTGCACGTTGATGGGCCTCGGCGCCTTCCCGGCTCCGCACGCCCAGTGGCTGGGCATGCTCGGCATGCACGGCACGCGCGCGGCCAACTACGCGATGGACGAGGCGGACCTGATCGTCGCGATCGGCGCCCGCTTCGACGACCGGATCACGGGCAAGCTCTCCGAGTTCGCCCCGCGGGCGAAGTTCGTGCACATCGACGTCGACCCGGCGGAGATCTCCAAGAACGTCCCCGCGCACATCCCGATCGTCGGGGACGCCAAGAACATCCTCCAGCGGCTCGTCACCGAATACCGCGCGCTGGGCGCCGACGGCGCCCGGCTGGCGGAGTGGTGGGAGCGCATCGAGGGCTGGCGCGCCCAGCACCCGCTGCGCTACGACGACAGCGCGGACGCGGAGATCAAGCCGCAGCTGCTGATCGAGACGCTCTACGAGGCCACCGGCGGCGAGGCGATCGTCTCCTCCGACGTCGGCCAGCACCAGATGTGGACGGCGCAGTACTTCCACTTCGCCAAGCCGCGGCGCTGGATCAACTCGGGCGGCCTGGGCACGATGGGCTTCGGCCTGCCCGCCGGGATGGGCGCCGCGGTCGCGCGGCCCGACGTCCCGACGATCGTCATCACCGGCGACGGCTCGATCCAGATGAACGCGCAGGAGCTGGCGACCTGCACCGAGCACCGGATCCCGGTCAAGGTGTTCATCGCCAACAACGGCTACCTGGGCATGGTCCGCCAGTGGCAGGAGCTGTTCTGGGACAAGCGCTACTCGCAGGTCGACATGGGCCAGTGGCCGGACTTCGTCAAGCTCGCCGAGGCCTACGGGGCCACCGGCATCCGCCTGACGGACAAGACCACGCTGCTCGAGGACGTCAAGGCCGCGCTCGCGACCGAGGGCCCGGTCGTCGTCGACGTCCGCGTCACCCGCGAGGAGAACACGTACCCGATGATCCCCGCCGGCGCCGCTGCGCGCGAGATGGTGGGGTGAGGACGATGGGCGAGCCAGGTACCAAGGAGCCGCTCACGCTCGAGGAGCTCGAGGCGTCCGCCGGCGTGCGGACGGGGCGCAAGCACATCCTCTCGATCCTCGTGGAGAACAAGCCGGGTGTCCTGACCAGGATCTCCGGGCTGTTCGCCCGCCGCGGGTTCAACATCGACACGCTGGCCGTCGGCCCGACCGACGACCCGACGCTGTCGCGCATCACGCTCACGCTCGACGGGGCGATGCATCCGATCGATCAGGTCACGAAGCAGCTGCACAAGCTGGTCAACGTGATCAAGATCCGCGACCTCGAGCCGGCCGACACGGTCGCGCGCGAGCTCGCGCTGTTCAAGATCTCCGCCGACGGCGCGAGCCGCGGCGAGGTCATGCAGATCGTCGAGATCTTCCGCGGGAAGATCATCGACGTGACGCGACGCTCCGTAATCATCGAGATCACGGGCACCTGGGAGAAAGTCGAGGCGTTCGAGCGCATGGTGCGCCCGTTCGGCCTCGTAGAAATGGCGCGCACAGGCGAAATCGCCATCTCCCGCGGCCGCGGCGAGACCTGACCACTTAATACCTCGAAGTGGGGAGGGTAGTTTCCTCCCCTAATGGGTACATTCGTGCCACGCGGGTCGAAGGAAGGCTCGCGTGGCGGTCAGGGAACCGTCGGGAGAGAGTGCCCGCCGTGGAGAAGCGGGCTAGAGAAGCTCGGCCGCCAGGAGCGGGTGGGCATGGGGAATACTTCGCATGCCGCGGTCCATCGTCCGCCGGTTCGCACCTGCGTGCCCGGTGGTCATCACAGCCCTGCTCGTCGCCACGCCCTCCGCCGCCGCCGCGGGCAAGGGCGCCTGCCCCGGCTCCGGGGCGAGCCCGGCCTCCTCTTCGCGCCCGGCGATCACGCGCGCGGTGATCTGCGAGATCAACCGCGAGCGCACGGCCCGCGGCCTGGCGGCGGGTGCGCGCGCACCGCACGCTCGCCGCGATGGCGACGCGCTACGCGCGGGCCATGGTGCGCCAGCAGTTCTTCTCCCACACCAGCCCGAGCGGCGCCTCGATGTCCGAGCGCCTGCGCGCGAGCGGCTACGGCGGCCGGAGCTGGGCGGCCGGCGAGACGCTGGCGTGGGGCAGCGGCCGCCAGGCGACGCCGCGCGGCATCGTCAGCGCCTGGATGCACAGCCCGCCGCACCGCGCGGTCCTGCTGGGCCGCAAGTACCGCGACGTGGGCATCGGCGTGGCGCTCGGCAGCCCGTTCGGCGGTCTGACGCGCAGAGCCGCGACGTACGCCGCCGAGTTCGGGAGGGCAGCGTGATGAGCATGGAGACGGTGATCCTCCTCGTGCTGGTCTACATCGGGTTGATGACGCTCATCCTCGCGCTGCTGGCGAGCGCGAAACGCGGCGAGCAGGCCGCGATGTACCACGCGAAGCGGCCCGCAGGACAAGCCGCGCCGCCGCGACGCAGCCTGAGCACGCCCCGTTGCGGGGATTGCGCTCTGGGCGCGAACGGGGTAGATATATCCCCCGTGCAGGCATGAATGCGCGCGTTTTGCGCGACCCCGGGCCGCTCGGGCCGCTCCTGGCGGCTGTTCTCCAGATCCGGCACGGGGCCGCGCAAAACGCACGCGGCCCCGAAAGTACAGAATTCCGCCCGTCCGGACGCGCCGAATGGCCGTATGTCCGTCAGGAATCGAGAAGCGCCGCTTAGGGGCCGCAACTAGCCTGCCCGGCATGAGCACGGCCACAAGCAGCGACACGCGGTCGCCGGAGCAGCACGCCGCCGACAGCCACGACCTCATCCGCGTGCTCGGGGCGCGCGTGAACAACCTCAAGGACGTCAGCGTCGAGATCCCGAAACGCCGGCTGACGGTGTTCACCGGCATCTCCGGCTCGGGCAAGAGCTCGCTGGTGTTCGGCACGATCGCCGCGGAGTCCCAGCGGCTGATCAACGAGACCTACAGCGCCTTCGTGCAGGGCTTCATGCCGACGCTCGCACGGCCCGACGTCGACGTGCTCGACGGGATCACGACCGCGATCAGCGTCGACCAGGAGCGGATGGGCTCCAACCCCCGCTCCACCGTCGGCACCGTCACCGACACCGACGCGATGCTGCGGATCCTGTTCAGCCGGCTCGCGCAACCGCACATCGGCTCGCCCGGGGCGTACTCCTTCAACGTCGCCTCCGCCCACGGGACCGGCGGGCTGACGGTCGAGCGCGGCGACAAGACGATCACCAAGAGCGCGAGCTTCAGCCGCGTCGGCGGCATGTGCCCGCGCTGCGAGGGCCGCGGCTCGGTCAGCGACTTCGACCTGTCCGCGCTGTTCGACGACAGCAAGTCGCTCAACGACGGCGCGCTCACGATCCCCGGCTACAGCATGGAGGGCTGGTACGGCCGCATCTACCGCGGCTGCGGCTACTTCGACCCGGACAAGCCGATCAAGAAGTTCAACAAGCGCGAGATGCACGACCTGCTCTACAAGGAGCCGACCAAGATCAAGGTCGAGGGCATCAACCTGACCTACGCGGGCCTCATCCCGCAGATCCAGAAGTCGTTCCTCTCCAAGGACGTGGAGGCGATGCAGCCCCACATCCGCGCGTTCGTGGAGAAGGCGGTCGTGTTCACCACCTGCCCGGACTGCGACGGCACCCGGCTCAGCGAGGCGGCGCGATCGTCGAAGATCGACGGCGTCAGCATCGCCGACGTCTCCGCGATGGAGATCCGCGATCTGGCCGAGTGGGTCAAGGGCCTCGACGAGCCGTCGGTCGCGCCGCTGCTCGACGGGCTGCGGGACACGCTCGAGTCGTTCGTCGACATCGGGCTGGGCTACCTGTCGCTCAACCGCCCGTCCGGCACGCTGTCGGGCGGCGAGGCGCAGCGGACGAAGATGATCCGCCACCTCGGCTCGTCGCTCACCGACGTCACCTACGTCTTCGACGAGCCGACGATCGGCCTGCACCCGCACGACATCCAGCGCATGAACGATCTGCTCCTGCAGCTGCGCGACAAGGGCAACACGGTGCTGGTCGTCGAGCACAAGCCGGAGACGATCGCGATCGGCGACCACGTCGTCGACCTCGGCCCGAAGGCCGGGTCCGAGGGCGGCGAGGTGATGTTCGAGGGCACCGTCGAGGCCCTGCGCGAGAGCGACACGATCACGGGCCGCCATCTCGACGACCGCGCCACGCTGAAGGACACCGTGCGCGAGGCCGACGGCAAGCTCGAGGTCCGCGGCGCCGACACCAACAACCTGCGCGACGTCGACGTCGACATCCCGCTCGGCGTGCTGACCGTGCTGACCGGCGTGGCCGGATCGGGCAAGAGCTCGCTGATCCGCGGCTCGGTCGAGGGCCGCGAGGGCGTGGTGACGGTCGACCAGGGCGCGATCCGCGGCTCGCGGCGGAGCAACCCCGCCACCTACACGGGCCTGCTGGACCCGATCCGCAAGGCGTTCGCGAAGGCCAACAGCGTCAAGCCGGCGCTGTTCAGCGCCAACTCGGACGGCGCCTGCCCCGCGTGCAAGGGCGCGGGCGTCATCTACACCGACCTCGGGATCATGGCCGGCGTCGCCACACCGTGCGAGGAGTGCGAGGGCAAGCGGTTCGACGCCTCGGTGCTCGAGTACACGTTCGGCGGCAAGGACATCAGCGAGGTGCTGGCGATGTCGGTGGCCGAGGCCGAGGCGTTCTTCGCCGACGGCGACGCCAAGGTGCCCGCCGCGCACAAGATCCTCCGCCGGCTCGCCGACGTCGGGCTCGGCTACCTCACGCTCGGCCAGCCGCTCACCACGCTGTCCGGCGGCGAGCGCCAGCGGGTCAAGCTGGCCACGCACATGGGGATTGGATCCGCCCGCCCGGGGTCGTACGTCCTCGACGAGCCGACCAGCGGCCTCCACCTCGCCGACGTCGAGCAGCTGCTCGGCCTGCTCGACGGGCTCGTCGAGTCCGGCAAGTCGGTGATCGTCATCGAGCACCACCAGGCAGTCATGGCGCACGCCGACTGGATCATCGACCTCGGCCCGGGCGCCGGCCAGGACGGCGGGCGGATCGTCTTCGAGGGCACCCCCGCGGACCTCGTGGCGGGGCGCTCCACGCTCACCGGCGAGCACCTGGCCGAGTACGTTGGCGCCTGACGTGTGCCACGATCTCGCGGTGTCCGCAGCCGCGAAGTACCTGGAGGACCTCGCGCGGCTGCGCCGCGTCCGCGACCGGATCGACCGGGAGTACGCGCAGCCGCTGGACGTCGAGGCGCTCGCCCGCGGGGCGCACATGTCGGCCGGGCACCTCAGCCGCCAGTTCCGGCTCGCCTACGGCGAGTCGCCCTACAGCTACCTGATGACGCGGCGCATCGAGCGCGCGATGGCGCTGCTGCGCCGTGGCGACCTCAACGTCACCGAGGTCTGCTTCGAGGTCGGGTGCTCGTCGCTGGGGACGTTCAGCACCCGCTTCACCGAGCTGGTCGGCATGCCGCCCAGCACCTACCGGGAGCAGGCGGCGCAGGCGACGGCGGGGATGCCTCCATGCGTGGCCAAGCAGGTGACCAGACCGGTCAGGAATCGAGAAGCGCCGGTCGCGGTCCGCGCTTAGCCTGAGCCCCATGGACATCAGCATCTTCGCGAGCTTCCTCCCGCACGAGGATCCGGAAGCCTCCCTGGCCTTCTACCGCGACACCCTCGGCTGGGAGGTGCGCAACGACGTCGGCTATCAGGGGATGCGCTGGATCACCGTCGGCCCCGCCGACCAGCCCGGCACCACGGCGATCGTGCTGTACCCGCCGGCTGCGACCCCCGGCATCAACGACGACGAGCGCCGGACCATCGCCGAGATGATGGCCAAGGGCAGCTTCGCCAGCGTCAACCTGGCCACCGCCGATCTGGACGCCACCTTCGAGCGGCTGCAGGCCGGCGACGCGGAGGTCGTGCAGGAGCCGACCGACCAGCCGTACGGGGTGCGCGACTGCGCGTTCCGCGATCCGGCCGGCAACCTCCTGCGCATTCAAGAACTGCGCTGAGGCGTCAGGTGTGCCGGCGCTCCGCGCGGGAGCGTGAGCGTCGCCAGGACCCCGAAGATCGGCACGATGCCGGCGATCACCAGCGCGGTCTCGATGCCGTGGGCGTCGGCGACCAGGCCCAGCAGCGGAGCGGCCAGGCCGCCGAGGCCGATCGCGAGCCCGAGCGTGACGCCGGAGGCGATGCCGATCCGGTTGGGCAGGAACTCCTGGCCCATCACGACCGTGACGCTGAAGCTCGAGATCACCGCCATGCCGGTGACGAACAGCAGCGGCGTCGCGACGGAGGCGGGGACGGCGAGGAACAGCAGCACGAACGGCGTGGCCAGCGACAGCCCGCCGATCACCACCGGGCGGCGGCCGTAGCGGTCGGCGAGCCGGCCGCCGACCAGCGTCCCGAACGCCCCGCCCGACAGGAACACGATCAGCGCCGTGTTGCCGCTCCCCTCCGATTGGGACAGCACGTCGACGAAGTACAGCGGGATGAAGGTGAGCATCCCGAAGAAGGCGATCGTCCGCGCGGCGATCACGACGCCCAGGCGCGAGAACGCCGCCCAGTCGTCATCGTCGCCGCCGTGCGAGCCCGGCCGCATCGCGCCCTTCTCCGGCTGGAAGCTCCGCAGCCGCGGCAGCTCGGTGGCGATCCAGATGGCCACGAGCGCGCCCGGGATGGCCACGAGCAGCGTCCCGGAGAGCCCGAGCAGCAGCACGGCGGGCGTCACCAAGGCGGGGCCGAGCGCGAAGCCCGCGTTCCCGCCGAGCGAGAACAGGCTCATCCCGGTCGCCCGCCGGCTGCCCGAGAGGTAGTTCGCGTAGCGCGAGCCCTCCGGATGGAACGCGGCCACGCCGAGGCCGGACACCACGATGGCCGCGAACGCGAGCGGGAAGTTCGGGGCGATCGCCGCCAGGCCCACGAACAGCGTGCCCACGAAGATGCCGAGCGGCATCAGCCAGCTCAGCGAGCGCTTGTCGGCGGCGTAGCCGAAGACGGGCTGCACGATCGAGGAGGCGACGGCGCCGGCCAGCACGAGCGAGGACGCGGTCGCATAGCTCCAGCCGTGCTCGGCGATCAGGAACGGCAGCAGCGCGGGGACCGCTCCCTGGCAGCAGTCCGCGAGCGCATGTGCGCTGGCCACGACCGACAGGCCGCGGCGGTCGAGGTCCGGCGTCACACATCCCACCATAGGGACCGCCTAGATTGATGGACGTGACCGTCCGCACCTCTCCGGCGCGCTCGCCGTTCGAGCTGGCGCCGGCCCAGCGCGCCGAGCTGCTGAAGCGCTGCGAGCGCGCCGTTCGCCGCGCGCGACGGCGCGGGGTGGGGGAGGTGCTCGTCTCGATCACGGTGCCCGTGGCCTCCGACGTCGATCCCGCCGCGGTGGCGTTCGCGTCGCGGCGCGCCGACGAGCCGTGGTTCTGCTTCGAGCAGCCCGACCGCCGGGGCGCCGCGCTGGCCGCCATCGGCTGCGCGCGGGCCATCCGCACCGGCGGGGCGCAGCGCTTCGGCGACGCCGCGGCGACGTGGCGCGAGCTGGCCGCAGCGGCCGTCGCCGACGTGCCCGACGGGCCCGCCGGGGCGGGGCTGGTCGCGGTCGGCGGGTTCGCGTTCGCTCCCGAGGGCGGGGCGGCGCGCCACTGGCGCGGCTTCGCGTCGGGAGACCTGGTGGTCCCCGAGGTCGCGCTCGCCCGCGCCGGCGCCGACGTGCGCCTCACGCTCACCGCGCTGGTGGCCGCCGACGACGTCCCGGAGCAGGTCGCCTCCCGGCTCGAGGCGCGCGCCGCCGAGCTGGAGGGCCCGCCGCTGCCGATGCTCGACCCGGCGCCGTCCGGGCGCTTCGAGATCGCCTCCGTCGCTCCGCCCGAGCACTACGTGGACGCGGTGGCCCGCGCCGTCGAGCGCATCCGCGCCGGCGACTTCTCGAAGATCGTGCTGGCCCGCGAGGTCGCCGTCCACGCGCCCGCCGCGCACGACGCCGCGGCGGTGTTCGGCGTGCTCCGCGCCGCCTTCCAGTCCTGTTACGTGTTCTGCTGCGGCCGCGGCGACGCCGCGTTCGTCGCCGCGTCGCCCGAGCTGCTGGTCCGCCGCGAGGGCCAGCGCGCCTCCACCGTGGCGCTGGCCGGCTCGACCCGCCGCTCCGCCGACCCGGCGGTCGACGACCACCTCGGCGAGCAGCTGCTGCGCTCGGAGAAGGACCGCGAGGAGCAGCGGATCGTCGCCCGCCGGATCGCCCGCGCGCTGCGCCCGCACGCCGTGTGGGTGACCGCGCCGGAGGAGCCCGCGGTGATCAAGGTCGCCAACATCCAGCACCTCGCGACGCCGATCCGCGCCCAGCTCGCGCACCCGCACAGCGCGATCGAGCTGGCCGGGCTGCTGCACCCGACGCCGGCGGTGGGCGGGGAGCCGCACGCCGCCGCCACCCCGCGGATCCCGGCCTTCGAGGGCTTCGACCGCGGCTGGTACGCCGGCCCGGTCGGATGGACGGACGCCAACGAGGACGGCGAGTTCTGCGTCGCGCTGCGCTGCGCGCTCCTGCGCGGCCGCGAGGCGCGGCTGTACGCCGGCGTCGGTGTGGTCCGCGACTCGGATCCGGCGGCGGAGCTGGCCGAGACCGAGGTCAAGCTCGGCGCGCTGCTCCCGATCCTCTCCGGCTAGACCTCCCGGACGACCTCGTCGTAGGGCTTGCGGTTGGCGCGTTCGACCCACTCCGCGGCGCTGCGCCGCTTCGGGTCGCGCGGCTTCGCCGGGTAGCCGAACGACAGCACCGTGGCCACCTTGTCCTCGTCGCCGAGGCGCAGCGCGCGGTTGAGCCCGACGCGGTCGGCGATCCCGTTCGGGCACGAGCCGACGCCCAGCGCCCACGCGGCCAGCATCATGTTCTGCGCGGCCCGGCCGGCGTCGATGCCGGAGCCGCCGGTCGTCAGGATCGCGACCAGGAACGCGGCGCCGCGCACGTTCTGGGCCTCGTAGACGGACTCCGCGACCTGCTCGACGGCCTTGTCGTCGCGGATCACGATGAACTGCCACGGCTGGCGGTTCTTGGCGCTGCCCGCCACGCGGCCGGCGTCGAGGATCTGGCGCTCGACCTCCGGCTCCAGCGGCCTGGCCAGGTACTCGCGCACCTCGCGCTTGCTGACGACGGCGAGGTAGGCGTCCATCGGCCTGAGGCTAGCGACCGAAGAGCTTGCGCCGCCAGCGCCGCCCGGTCCGCTGCGCGCGGTCCTGCGCTGAGGCCACGCCGCTGTGCGCGGGCAGCTCGCGCGCCTGCGCGGCGTCGATGTTGAGCGTCACCTGGCGCAGCGTGATGCGGTCCACCTCCGGGGCGTCGACGAAGCGCATGCCGTTGCCGGTGCGCATCACGATCCCGTCGAAGATGTGCTCGCGCGCGTTGTCCTGCACGCGGTGGACGGTGCCGAGGCGCTCGCCGTCGGAGCTGACGACCGGCACGCCGCGCGGGAGCGCCTGGTAGCCGATCGGGTGGTCGTCGTCCGCCTCTGCCATCAATCCCACGCTAGTCGCACGCCCGAGAATATCTGGCGGCGGAGCGGGAGATCCCAGTTGCGCATCGCGGCGGTGGCGACCCGCGGGCGGGTGGCCCACGCGCTGCCGCGCAGCACCTTGTAGCCGCGGCCGAAGAACACCTCGGAGTACTCGCGGTACGGGTGCGCGACGAAGCCGGGATAGCCGCCGAAGTCGCTCGACGTCCACTCCCAGACGTCGCCCGTCATCCCGAGCACCCCGTACGGGGAGGCGCCCGCGGGGAGGGCGCCGGCCGGCAGCGGGCCGGACGCCGCCTGGTCGAGGTTGGCGCGTTCGCGCGACGGTGGCTCGTCGCCCCACGGGTACGTGCGTGCGCTTCCCGTGTCCTGGTCCCAGGTCGCCGCCTTCTCCCACTCGGCCTCCGTCGGGAGGCGGGCGCCGTTCGCGCGGGCGAAGGCGTCGGCCTCGAACCAGGACACGTGCACCACGGGCTCGTCGGGGTCCAGCGGCGCCCAGCCGTCGAGCCGCCACCGCTGCCAACCCCGGGGCCCGCGGGCCCAGCCCTCTGGGTGCGTGATGTCGTAGTCCTCCTTCCAGGCCCAGCCCTCGTCGCTCCACCACTCGCGGCGCTCGTAGCCGCCGCCCTCGGCGAAGGTCAGCCAGGTCGCGTTCGTGACCGGCGTGCGGCCGATCCGGAAGGCGGGGAGCTCGACGGCGTGGCGCGGGCGCTCGTTGTCGTAGGCGAAGCCGTGGCGGCCGGCGCCGAGCGTGCAGCGCCCGGCCGGGACCTCGACGGCCTCCAGGCCCGTGTGCCCGCCGGGCGCAGCCGGGCGCGGCGCGGCGTCGAGCCCGGGAGCGGGGAGGAGCCGGGCGCGCTCGATCGCCTGCAGCATCGTCTCGCCGTGCTGCTGCTCGTGGCGGAGGACCAGCTCGACGAGCTCGCCGTCGCCGGGGCCGCGCTCGGCGAGCACGGCATGGACCCGCTCGCGCACGGACTCCAGGTAGCCGAGCGCCTGCGCGCGGTCGAGCAGCGGCAGGTCGCCGCGGACGTCGCGCGGCGTCTCGAACGCGTCGTACATGGCGGCGTGGTCGGGCGCCAGCAGCGGCTGGCCGCCGTGGCGGTGGACCAGCCACAGGTCCTCGTAGGCGGCGATGTGCGCCAGGTCCCACACCAGCGGGCTCATCAGCGTCGAGTGCGCGGCCTCGACGTCGGCGTCGCTGAGGCGCTCGACGAGCGCCAGCGTCCGCTCGCGCGCCTCGGCGAGAAGCTCGGAATGGCCCGCGGTGACGACGCTCACCGAAGAAACCGTACAGGTCGGATTGCGGGCCGGTGCTCTACCGGCGCGCGCGGCGCCAGACCTCGACGACCTCGCGCACCGAGGCCGTGCGCCATGAGATCCGCGAGTCCAGCGGGCGCACCACGAGCTCGAACCGTCCGGATTCGAGCTGCTCGAGCTCGGTCACCAGCGCGTGGAAGCGGCGGCCCTTCTTGTCGACGAGCACGATGTCGCCGGCGCCGATGCCCTTGGACGTCGTGCGCCGCGGCTGCGGGGCGGCGGGCGTGGGGGCGACGTCGATCAGGGTGGGCTGCGGCTCGGCCATGGGCCGGAAAATCTAGGCCGCGTCCCGGACGGAGCGGGCGACCTCCTCCCACACCTTGCGGTGCAGGGTCACGTTGGCGTCCCGGTCGGTCTTGACGCGCACGATCGTGGTGCGGTCGGAGGCGAGCGCCCGGTCGAGCGCTCCGCCGAAGCCGGCGAGGTCCTCCGCGCGCTCGTACCCGCAGCCGTACAGCTCGGCCGCGTGCGCGAAGTCGAGCCCGTGCGGGGTGGCGACGTGCTGCTCGAAGTCCGCGCCTTCCCCGCTCACCGGCAGGAAGTGGAAGATGCCGCCGCCGTCGTTGTCGAGCAGCACGATGGTGAGCTTGATCCCGAGCCGGCGCGCGGCGAGCAGCCCGCCGACGTCGTGGGCGAGCGCGACGTCGCCGGTCAGCAGCACCACCGGCCCGTGCGGGGCGGCCGCGGCCGCGCCGAACGCGGTCGAGACGGTGCCGTCGATCCCGTTGGCGCCGCGGTTGGCCAGCACGCGCGGGCCGTCGTCGCGCGCCGGGGCGAACGTCTCGACGTCGCGCACGGGCATCGAGGACGCCACCACGAGCGTCGCGTTGGGCGGCAGCCGCCGGGTCAGCTCGGCGGCGACGCGCGGCTCGCTGAGGCCGTCGAGGGCGGCGCCGATCGCGCCGGCGGCGGCGCGATCCGCGCGGCGCCAGGTCTCCAGCCACGCGCGGTCGCGCGACGCGTTGATCCGCTCGCCCAGGGCGGTGAGCGTGGCGCGGGGGTCGGCGCGGACGATCGTGGCCACCGCGCCGGCCGGGTCCTGCCACGCGTTCTCCGGGTCGAACGCGACCTGGACCGCGTCGTCGAGCCCGTGCAGCCACTGGCGCAGCGGCTTGGACGTCGGCAGGTCGCCGACGCGCAGCACGAGATCGGGGCGGTTGGCGCCCGCGAACGTCTCGTCGCGCAGCAGCGCGTCGTAGTGGGCGACGGCGGCGGGGCCGCGGCGCGCGCCCGACAGCGGCTCCGCGAGCAGCGGGATCGCGAGCCGGTCGGCGAACGTGGCCAGCGCCGAGCCGAGCATCGGGTCGCGCTCCGCCCGCCCGGCCACCAGCACCGCGCGCGGCTTGCCGGTCAGGTCGGCCACCAGCGCGTCGGCGGTGCGCGGGCCGACCTCGGCGCGCACGAACGGGCGCGCCAGCCACGGCCGGCCGTCGGGGCGGCCTCCGCCTCCCGGCTCCTCGTCGGGCAGCGCCTCGCCGAGCACGAGCGGCTCGCGCAGCGCGAAGTTCAGGTGGACGGGCCCGGGGCGGCCCTCCAGCGCGGTCCAGAACGCCCGGCAGGCGAGCTGGCGCAGCCACCGCATCCGCTCCGGCGTGGCGGGCTGGTCGTCGACCTCCAGGTACCACTTGGCCGCCGAGCCGAAGAGCTTGACCTGGTCGATCGTCTGGCCGGCGCCCAGGTCGCGCAGCTCCGGCGGGCGGTCGGCGGTGAGGACGATCAGCGGCACGCGCGCCTCATGCGCCTCGATCACCGCCGGCGCGTAGTTGGCCGCCGCGGTGCCCGACGTGCAGGCGAGCGCCACCGGGCGGCCGCTGGTCTTGGCCAGCCCGAGCGCGAAGAACGCGCCGCTGCGCTCGTCGATGTGCGAGGTCGCGCGGATCCGCCGCTCACGCGCGAGCGAGAGCACCAGCGGCGTGGAGCGCGAGCCCGGGGGAGGTGCAGGCCTCGAGCAGGCCGCAGCGCGCGAGCTCGTCCGCGAACGCCCTCAGGCCGAGGTAGGTGTCGGTCGCCCCCATCCGCGCGCCATGATGCCCGACGATGCCCGCTCCGCTCGTCCTCCTGCACGGCTTCACGCAGACGCGCCACAGCTGGGACCCCGTGCTGGCCGCTCTGGACGGCCGCGCGCGGGCGATGGCGCCCGACCTTCCCGGACACGGCAGCGCCGCCGCCCGCCCGGCCTCGTTCGCCGCCTGCACGGGCTACGTGCGCGCGCTCGCCGACGAGCGGATCGCGCTGTGCGGCTACTCGATGGGCGGGCGGATCGCGCTGACCGCCGCGCTCGCGCTCGGCTCCACGGTCGAGCGGCTGGTGCTCGTCGGCGCCAGCCCCGGCATCGCCGACCCGGCAGAGCGCGAGCAGCGGCGCGTCTCCGACGAGCGCCTGGCGGAGCGCATCGCCGAGATCGGCATCGAGGCGTTCGCCGACGAGTGGGGCGCACAGCCGCTGTTCGCCGGCCAGCCGCCGCAGGTCGCCGCCGCGGCGCGCGCCGACCGGCTGCGCAACACGCCGGAGGGGCTCGCGGCCGCGCTGCGCGGCCTCGGCACCGGCGTGATGGAGCCGCTGTGGGGCCGGCTCGGCGAGCTCGCGATGCCGGTGACGCTGATCGCCGGAGCGCGCGACGAGAAGTTCCGCGCGATCGCGGAGCGGATGGCCGCAGCGCTGCCCCGCGCCCGGGTGGAGATCGTCGAGGGGGCCGGGCACGCCGTCCAGCTCGAGCGCCCGGACACGGTCGCCGCGCTCCTTGCATGACGTTGGCGCACGGCCGGTATTTAGGCGTAGGCTCCGTACAGGCTCTGTCCAAGGTCTGCAGAGGCATACGTGGCTGACCGCATAAGCGTGCGCATCGGCGAGCTGAGCCGCAGGGTCGGCGTCTCGGTCGAGGCCCTGCGCGCGTGGGAGCGCCGCTACGGCGTGCTCCGGCCGAGCCGGTCGCCGTCGGGCTACCGGCTCTACGGTCGCGACGACCAGCGGCGCGCCGCGCGCATGAAGGAGCTGATCGACCGCGGCCACGCCGCGGCCGAGGCGGCGGAGGCCCTGTCGCGGCGCGAGCTCGACATGACGCCCGTGGCGCCGGTGGGGCGCCTCGCCGAGTCCCGCGAGGAGCTGCTCGCCGCGCTGCTGGACTTCGACGCCGAGCTGGCCCACGAGCGGCTCGACGCGCTGCTCGGCTCCCACACGACCGACGTCGTGCTGCGCGACATCGTGATCCCGGTGCTGCACGAGATCGGGAAGGGCTGGCAGCGCGCGAGCGTGTCCGTCGCCCAGGAGCACTTCGCGTCGGAGCTGATCGCCGGGCGGCTGCGCGGGCTCGGCCGCGGCTGGGACGCCGGCCTCGGCCCGAGGGCGGTGCTGGCCTGCCCTGGCGGCGAGCGCCACGACCTCGGCCTGCTGTGCTGCGCGATCGCGCTCGGCCGCCGCGGCTGGCGGGTGACGTTCCTGGGGGCGGACACGCCGGCACGCGCGCTCGCCGAGACGGTCGACCGGCTGCGCCCGGGCCTCGTCGTGCTCTCGGCGGTGCGGCCGGAGCCGCTCGTCGAGATCGCCGACCAGCTCGGCGCGCTCGGCGCCCCCGTCGCGCTCGGGGGCGAGGGGCCGACGCCCGCGATCGCGCTGCGCGCCGGGGCGAGGCTGCTGCGCGACGACCCGGTCACGGCGGCCGCGCGGCTCACCTCCACCCACGCCCGCTGATCAGGCGAGCAGGCCCGCTCCCGGGACGGCGACCTCGCCGCCGCGCGGGACGAGCATCGGCGGGACCGGCTCGTCGAAGCCGCCCAGGGTGGCCAGACCGCACGGGAGCACGTCGCCGGTGGCCGTCAGCGCGGCGGCGGCGTGCACCGCGGCGGCGATGCCGAGCGGGCCGTCGTAGCTCGAGGCCAGGTAGATGGCGCTGCCCGCCTCGCGCGCCGCGCGGGCGTCGTCGAGCAGCCCGCCGATGCCGCCGCAGCGGGCGATCTTCAGGCACACGGCGTCGGCCGCCCCGGCACCCGCGGCGCCGGGCTCGGCGGCCGTCTCGTCGATCGCGATCGGCACCGGCGAGTCGGCGCGCACCTCGTGCAGCGCGTCCAGCCCGTGCACCGGCTCCTCGCACAGCTCCAGCCCGATCGGGGCGAGCGCGCGCAGGTTGGCGAGCGCCTCGCGGGGCGAGCCCCAGGCGCCGTTCGCGTCGGCGCGGATCGCCACGTCCGGGCCGACCGCGGCGCGCACGGCGGCGAGCCGGCCCGCGTCGTCGCCGATGCCGACCTTGACCTTCACGCAGCGGAAGCCGTCCCGCGGCTGCGCGCGCCGCCTCGGCGGCGGCGCCGGCCCGGTCGGAGGCGCCGATCAGCGCGTTGACCGGCACCGACGTGGCGGCGCGCGGGGCGAGCAGCGCGGCCACTGCCAGCCCGGCCCGGCGTGCCGCTCGGTCCCACAGCGCGAGGTCGATCGCCGCCAGCGCCTGGGGGAGCGGGCGCTCGGCGCGGCAGGCGGCCAGCAGCGCGTCGGCCTCGTCGTCGGGGCCCGCGTGCTCCAGCACCGCGCCGTAGGCGTCGAGCGCGGCGAGCACGGCCGCCATCGGCACGCCGTCGTAGGGCTCCAGCGGCGCCGCCTCGCCCATCCCGCTGTCGCCGGCGCCGAAGCTCAGCCGCACGCGTGCGATCTCGCGCTCGTCGAGCGTGCCCCACGCCGTCTCGAGCGGCGTCCGCAGCCGCAGCCGGACCCGCTCGACGTGCAGGGTCGCCATCGCCCTAGGAGGCCAGCAGGCCCGCGGAGAGCAGCGTGCAGAACGCGAGCTGCAGCATCCCCGTGCGGGCGAGCGCGCCGTTGAGCGCGGGGCCGTCGGTGCGCTCGCGCACGAGCCGGATCACCGGCAGGGCGAGCGGGAGCGCGAGCCACGGGAGCAGCAGCCACGCGGTCAGCCCGTCGCCGCCCAGCAGCCACGGCAGCGGCGCGGTCACGAACGCGCCGAGCACCATCAGGACGTAGAGCCCGCGGGCGCGGGCCCGGCCCAGCCGCACCGCCGACGTCTTCTTGCCCGCGCGCCGGTCGGTCTCCAGGTCGCGCACGTTGTTGACGACCAGGATCGCCGAGGCCAGCAGGCCGACCGGCACGGCCAGCACGAACGCCTCCCACGCGAGGTGCTCCGTCTGCGCGAAGTACGAGCCGGCCACGGCGACGACGCCGAAGAACAGGAACACGAACACCTCGCCGAGGCCCTCGTAGCCGTACGGCCGCGGGCCGCCCGTGTAGAGCACGCCCGCGAGGATCGAGGCGGCGCCGACGAGCAGCAGCTCCCACCCGGCCGTGGCGATCAGGTACACGCCCGCCAGCACGGCGAGGCCGAACGCGACGTAGGTGGCGCGCAGCACCTGCTTGGGCGGCACCAGCCCGCCGGCGGTGACCCGCACGGGCCCCAGGCGGTCCTCGGTGTCGGCGCCGCGCCGCGCGTCGGAGTAGTCGTTGGAGAGGTTGGTGCCGACCTGGATGAACAGCGCGCCGAGCATCGCGGCGATGAACGTGAGCACCTTGAACGTCCCGCCGGTGGCGGCCAGCGCGGTGCCGACCAGCACGGGCGCGACGGCGGCCGGCAGCGTCCGCGGCCGGGCGGCCATCAGCCAGATCCGGACGGAGCTCGGGCGTTCGCTGGCCACGGGTGCGCTCACGGGCGCTTGGGGAACTTCGAGAAGTCGGGCGGGCGCTTGGCCTTGAACGCCTCGCGCCCCTCGGCGGCCTCCTCGGAGGCGTAGAAGAGGAGGTTGGCGTCGTGGGCGAGCTGCTGGATCCCGGCCAGGCCGTCCTCGGCGGCGTGGAAGCTCGCCTTCAGCAGCCGCAGCGCGAAGGGGGAGAGGGAGAGCATCTCGCGGCACCAGGAGACGGTCTCCTCCTCGAGCCGCTCCAGCGGGACGACCGTGTTCACGAGCCCCATGTCGAGCGCCTGCTGCGCGTCGTACTGGCGGCACAGGAACCAGATCTCCTTGGCCTTGCGCAGCCCGACCGTCTTGGCCAGCAGCGCGGCGCCGAAGCCGCCGTCGAACGAGCCGACGCGCGGGCCGGTCTGGCCGAAGCGCGCGTTGTCGGCCGCGATCGAGAGGTCGCACACGAGGTGCAGGATCTGCCCGCCGCCGACGGCGTAGCCGGCCACCATGGCGATGATCGGCTTCGGGAGGCGGCGCATCTGGACGTGCAGGTCGGTGACGTGGAAGCGGCCCACGCGCCGCGCCCTCGGGCACGTAGCCGGTGTCGCCCCGCACGCGCTGGTCGCCGCCGGAGCAGAAGGCCATGCTCGCCCTCGCCGGTGAGGATGATCGCGCCGATCGTCGTGTCCTCGCGAGCGACCTCCAGCGCCTGGGAGATCTCGACGATCGTCTGCGGGCGGAACGCGTTGCGGACCTCGGGGCGGGCGATCGTGATCTTCGCGATCCCGTCGCCGGAGGTCTCGTAGCGGATGTCCTCGTAGTCGACCCGGAGGCAGTCCAATTCACGCGCATCACACTAGTGAGATGCCGATCGACCCATGGCTGCCGCGCGCCGCGGCGCAGCACCCCGACCGGATCGCCGTCGAGGCGCCCGAGGGCTCGCTGACCTACGCCGAGCTGCTCGACCGCGCGCGGCCTGACGTCGCGCCCGGGAGCCGCGTCGCGCTCGCACAGCCGCCGGGTCTCGAGTTCGCGGTCGCCCTGCACGCCACGCTGCTCGCCCGCGCCGTCGCGGTCCCGATCGACCCCCGCCTCGGCGAGCGCGAGCAGGCGGCGCTCTCGAGGGGTCAGATCTTGCATTCGAGCACCGAATGCTCGAATGCAAGATCTGACCCCACCCGGGGACGACGACGTGGCGCTGATCGTGCACACCTCCGGCACCACCGGGGCGCCGAAGCCGGTCGAGATCTCGTTCGGGAACATCCAGGCCAACGCGCTCGGCTCGGCGGTGGCGCTCGGGCTCGATCCCGAGGAGCGCTGGCTGTGCCCGCTGCCGCTCAGCCACGTCGGCGGGCTGATGGTGCTGCTGCGCAGCGTGATCTACGGCACCACCGCGGTGCTCGGGCCCGCGGACCGCGCGTGCGACGACGACATCACGATCGCGTCGATGGTGCCCACGCAGATCCACCGGCTGATCGAGAGCGGCGCCCGGCCCGGCGCGCGGCTGCGCCACGTCCTGCTCGGCGGCGCGGCCGCGACGCGCCGGCAACTGGAGTCGGACTGGCCGGTCGCCGAGACGTACGGCCTCACGCAGGCGTGCTCCCAGGTCACCGTGAACGGGCGCCCGCTGCCCGGCGTCGGCGTCGAGCTGGCCCCCGACGGCGAGATCCTCGTGACCGGCCCGACCGTGGCCGGGGGCGGCACGCTCCACACCGGCGACCTGGGCCAGCTTCGCAGGACGGGCGTCCTCGCCATCGTCGGCCGCAAGTCCGACACGATCGTCACGGGCGGGGAGAACGTCGCGCCCGCCGAGGTCGAGGCCGCGCTGCTCGAACACCCCGCGGTGGCCGACGCCGCCGTCTTCGCCCGCCCCGACCCCGAGTGGGGCGAGGCCGTGACCGCCAGCGTCGTCCTGCGCGAGCGCGCCGACCCGGAGGAGCTGCGCGCCTTCGTCGGCGAGCGGCTCGCGCGCTTCAAGGTCCCAAAGGCCGTCGAGGTGGCGGAACGCCTTCCCCGCAACGCGTCTGGGAAGCTGCTGCGCCGGGAGCTGAGATGAGCGACTACAAGCACGAGAGCCGGAACCGCTGGAGCCACGCCGCGGCCGCATGGGAGGCCCACGCCGCGAAGATGCGGCGCGAGACGATGCCCGTCTCGACCTGGATGGTCGAGGCCGTCGCCCCGCAGCCGGGCGACACGCTGCTCGAGCTCGCCGCCGGACCTGGGGAGACGGGCTTCCTGGCCGCCGAGCTGATCAAGCCGGGAGGGACGCTGATCTCCTCCGACCTGTCGCCGGAGATGCTGTCGGTCGCCCAGCGCCGCGCCGAGGAGCTCGGGCTCGACAACGTGCGCTTCAAGCAGATCGACGCCGAGCGCTCGATCGACGTCGAGGCGGCGAGCATCGACGGCGTGCTGTGCCGCTGGGGCTACATGCTGATGGCCGATCCGGGGACGGCGCTGCGCGAGACGCGCCGCGTGATCAAGCCCGGCGGCCGCCTCGCGCTGGCCGCCTGGGCCGGCCCCGAGGACAACCCGTGGAGCGCGATCCCCGCGCAGGAGATGGTCCGCCGCGGGTTCATGGAGGCGCCGGCGCCCGGCGAGCCGGGGCAGTTCACGTGGGCGGACCGCGCGGTCATCGCCGAGCAGCTCGAGGAGGCCGGCTTCGTCGAGTTCGAGATCGCGGACGTCGGCTTCCCGAACGCCTACGACTCGCTCGACGACTACTGGGAGACCCAGTCGACGATGTCGGGCCGGATCCAGACGGCGCTGGCGGACGTCGACGCCGCGACGATCGCGGACATGAAGCGCGCGATCGGCGAGGCGGTCGAGCAGTACACGGCGCCGGACGGCTCGATCACGCTGCCCTCGCGGACGTGGGTCGCCGTCGCCGAAGCCTGATCGCTAGGTTCATCGCCATGTTCTACGACGACGACGCTGATCTCTCCCTGCTCGACGGCAAGACCGTCGCGATCCTCGGCTACGGCTCGCAGGGCCACGCCCACGCGCAGAACCTCAAGGACTCGGGCGTCGACGTCGTCGTAGGCCTCCGTCCCGACTCCTCCTCGGTGGAGAAGGCCAAGGCCGACGGCTTCGAGGTGCTCGACATCCCCGAGGCCGCCTCGCGCGGCGACCTCGTGATGGTCCTGCTGCCCGACGAGAAGCACGGCGAGGTCTACCGGGAGCAGATCGCCGACGGCATCGCCCCCGGCAACATGCTCCTGTTCGGCCACGGCTTCTCGATCCACTACGGCGAGGTCGACGCCCCGCCGGAGGTCGACGTCGCGCTGATCGCCCCCAAGGGCCCCGGCCACCTCGTCCGCCGCCAGTTCGTCGAGGGCTCCGGCGTGCCCGCGCTGATCGCGGTCGACCAGGACGCCTCCGGCAACGCCAAGGACGTCGCGCTCGCCTACTCCAAGGGCATCGGCGGCACCCGCGGCGGCGTGATCGAGACGACCTTCAAGGACGAGACCGAGACCGACCTCTTCGGCGAGCAGGCCGTCCTGTGCGGCGGCGTCTCCGAGCTGGTCCGCGCGGGCTTCGAGACGCTGGTCGACGCCGGCTACGACCCGCAGCTGGCCTACTTCGAGTGCCTGCACGAGCTCAAGCTGATCGTCGACCTGATGTACGAGAAGGGCATCACCGGGATGCGCTACTCGATCTCCAACACGGCCGAGTACGGCGACCTCACCCGCGGCCCGCGGATCATCTCCGACGAGACGCGCGAGGCGATGAAGAAGGTCCTGGGCGAGATCCAGTCGGGCGAGTTCGCCCGCGAGTGGATCGCCGAGAACCGCGCCGGCCAGGAGAACTTCCAGCGCATGCGCAAGGAGCAGCAGGGCCACCAGATCGAGACCGAGGGCAAGGAGCTCCGGTCCCACATGGACTGGATCAAGACCGACTGGTAGGTAACGTCGCCGAAGGCGAGCGGCGAGGACGAGCCGCTCGCCTGGCAGGCGATCGACGTCGTTAGGCTGACCTAAGTGCAGCCGGAGAAGGAACGTCAGGTCTTTCCGGTGGCGGGCGCCCGGGCCCGCTGCCTGAACCGCTTCGAGCGCGACTTCGAGCTCTGGCTCAAGACGCCCGAGGGGCGCTTCGCCTCCTACGAGGCGAAGCAGAAGGTCGCGGCTATTTCGCCGCGCACCCCGCGCACAACCCCCTGACCACGACCTGCGTGGTCAGCGGCGTGAAGCCGGCCTGCCGGGCGGCGTCGAGCAGCCCGCTCGTGCCGACCGAGCTCTCCACGTCGACGATCGCGCCGCAGCCGCGGCAGACGAGGTGGTGGTGGTCCTCCGTGCGGGAGTCGTAGACCACCGCGCCGCCCTCGGTGGGCACGCGCTCGACGAGCCCGAGGTCGCGCAGCAGCTCCAGCGTGGCGTACACGGTGGGGAGGGAGACGCCGGGCATCAGCTCGCCGACCTCGTCGTAGACCTGCTCGGCCGTGAGGTGGCGCTCGGCGCGGCCCATGACGCGCGCGACACCCAGCCGCTGCGGCGTCACACGCTGCCCGCGATCGCGCAATGCGACGGAGAGTGCGGACTCCATGGTCATGCGCAGCAGTCTAGCGCAAGTATTTGGCTCCCCTAAGCCACATGTTGTCTTACATCATTTGTATTATGGAGGCATGCCAAGGACAAAGAGCGCAGTTTCCGCGGGGATCCTCGCCCCTGCCAACGATGCCAAGCGCGAAGAGATCGTCGGTCTTCTCACACGCGCGTACTGGATGGAGATGGAGACCGTGATGTCGTACGTCGCGAACTCCGCGTCGCTGGACGGCATCCGTGCCCAGGAGGTCGCCGAGTCGCTCGACGCCGACGTGACCGAGGAGCTCGACCACGCGCGCAAGTTCGCCGCGCGGATCAAGGAGCTCTACGGCACCCCGCCCGGCACGATGGAGTTCACGGCCGAGCAGTCCTACCTCCAGCCGCCGGAGGACGCGACCGACGTCGTGACCGTGATCCGCGGCGTGATCGAGGCCGAGGCCGGCGCGATCGAGCACTACACCCACGTCATCGAGGCCTGCGACGGCGTCGACTGGGCCACGCAGGACATGGTCATCGACATCCTCCGCGACGAGGAGGGCCACCTGCGGGAGTTCGAGCGGTACCTCAGGGAGTTCGAGTAGTCGTAACGTCGCCGAAGGCCGGCGCGACGAGCACGGCGGGGCGCCTCGCGCGCCGCGAACGTGGTCGCGCCGGTCTGGCAGGCGAAACCCCAATCACGAGCCCGGCAGGTCGCTAACGTAAGCGCCCGCCATGACGCCGAACCCCTTCGTGAAGCAGTACCTCATGACGGCGGGCCCGACCCCCGTCCCGCCCGCCGTGTCCCAGGCGATGGCGACGCCGATGCTCTACCACCGCGCGCCCGCGTTCGTGGAGATCTACGAGCGCGTGATCGGCAAGCTGCCGGGCGTCTTCCAGACGTCCAACGACGTCCTCACCTTCGCGGCCAGCGGCTCCGGCGGCATGGACTCCGCCGCCGCCAACCTCGTGCGCCCCGGCAAGCCCGTGCTCGCGTGCGCGGCCGGCAAGTTCGGCGAGCGCTGGATCGAGCTGTCGGAGGCCTACGGCGGCCAGACGGTCGCGCTACGAGCCGGGCTGGGGCGAGCGGCTGGACGCCAACGAGATCGACCGGCTGCTCACCGAGAACGACGGCATCGAGGTCGTGTTCGCCACGCTCAGCGAGACCTCGACCGGCGTCGTCCACGACGTGGCCGCGATCGCCGAGGTCACCAAGCGCCACGGCGCCATCCTCGTCGTCGACGCCGTGTCCGGCCTCGGCGCCGCCGAGCTGCGCCAGGACGACTGGGGCATCGACGTGGTCATCGCCGGCTCCCAGAAGGCGCTGATGTGCCCGCCCGGCCTCGGCTTCGCGAGCGTCAACCAGCGCGCGCTGGACTACGCGGCCGAGCAGCCCCAGGGCCGCTACTACTTCGACTGGAACAAGACCGCCAAGAGCCAGCGCAAGGGCGACAGCCCGTTCACGCCGGCCGTGCCGCTGTTCCTGGGCCTGGACGTCGCGCTCGACATGATCGAGACGGAGGGCATCGAGAACGTCTTCGCCCGCCACGCGCTGCTGGCCCGCGCGACCCGCGCCGGAGCGGCCGCCATCGGCCTCGAGCTGTTCGGCGACCCGGACGAGCGCGCCAACGTCGTGACCGCGGTGGAGCTGCCGGACTCGATCGACGGCGCGCAAGGTCCCCGGCGCGCTGCGCAAGCTCGGGATCACCGCCAACGGCGGCCAGAACCAGCTCAAGGGCAAGATCATCCGGATCGCGCACTGCGGCTACTTCGGGGCGTTCGACATCCTCACCTCGCTCTCCGGCCTCGAGCTCGTCCTGAGCCAGCTCGGGCACGACGTCGAGCACGGTGCGGGCGTCGGCGCCGCGCAGCGCGTGTTCCTCGAGGCCGGCGTCCCCGCCGCGGCGTGACCGCCGGCCCGCTCACCGAGCAGTACCGGATCCTCGTCAAGGAGAAGCTCGCCGACTCCGGCGTGGACCTCCTGCGCGAGCGCTTCGACGTCGACCTGGGCGTCGACTGGTCCGACGAGCAGTTCGCCGAGCGGATCGGCGACTACCACGCGATCCTGATCCGCTCCGCCACGCAGCTCACCGCCGAGCTCATCGGCAAGGCCGGCAACCTGCGCGTGATCGGCCGCGCCGGCATCGGCGTCGACAACGTCGACGTGGAGGCGGCCACCAAGCGCGGCATCATCGTCGCCAACGCGCCGCAGTCGAACATCGTCGCGGCCGCCGAGCACACGATCGCGCTGATGCTCTCGCTGGCGCGCAACATCCCGCAGGCCCACGCCAGCCTCACCGCCCACAAGTGGGAGCGCTCGAAGTTCGGCGGCGTCGAGGTCTACGAGAAGACCCTCGGCGTGCTCGGCTTCGGCCGCATCGGCCAGCTCGTCGCCGCCCGCGCGCGCGGCTTCGGCATGCGCGTCGTCGCCTTCGACCCGTTCGTGAGCGCCGAGCGCTTCAAGGAGCTCGGCGTCGAGAAATGCGACACCAGCGCCGACCTCTACGGCCAGGCCGACTTCATCACCATCCACCTGCCCAAGACGCCCGAGACCCGCGGCTGGCTGGACGCCGAGGCCTTCTCGCAGATGAAGGACGGCGTCCGCGTCATCAACTGCGCCCGCGGCGAGCTGGTCGACGACGCGGCGCTCAAGGACGCGATCGACTCCGGCAAGGTCGCCGGCGCCGCGCTCGACGTCTTCCCGAGCGAGCCGATCACCGACTACCCGCTGTTCGACGGCTACGACAACGTCGTCGTGACGCCGCACCTCGGCGCCTCCACGACCGAGGCGCAGGACCGCGCGGGCGTGCAGACCGCCGAGCAGGTCGTCGCCGCCCTCACCGGCGGCGTCGTCTCGACCGCAGTGAACATCCCCGCCGTCAGCGCGGAGGACATGGAGGTGCTGGGCCCGTTCCTGCCGCTCGCCACGCGGCTCGGCCGCCTGGCGATCACGCTCGCCGAGGGCTCGTCCGTCGAGCGCCTCGAGGTCGAGTACCTGGGCCGGATCGCCGAGCGCGACACCCGCCTGCTGACGATCGCGGTGCTCAACGGCGTGCTGGCCGGCCACACGGAGGAGGACGTCAACTACGTCAACGCCCCGTCGCTGGCCGAGGAGCGCGGCATCGAGATCTCGGAGCGCACGGAGACCGCGGCGCGCGACTTCACCGACCTCGTCCGGATCACCGTCGTCTCAGGCGGCGAGCACGTGCGCGTCGTCGGCACGACGATCGGCCAGCAGGACCGCCCGCACCTGCTCGAGGCGTGGGGCCAGCGCTTCAACCTGCAGATGGACGACGACCACCTCGCGCTGTTCCGCTACAGCGACGTGCCCGGCATGGTCGGCCGCGTCGGCACCTGCTTCGGGGAGCACGGCGTGAACATCTCCGCGGCCGCGGTCGGCCGCCAGCCGCCCGGCGCCGACGGCGGAGCGCCCGACGTCGCGGTGATGGCCATCACCACCGACGTGCCGGTGCCCGACGAGGTCGTGCAGGAGATCGCCTCCGGCGACGGCTTCGTCGCCGGTCGCGCGGTCACCCTCGCCTAGACGGCGCGGGGGCGCGTGACGCGCGCGGGGCTCGCGGGCGCGGGCGCCACGTCGGCAACCCACTCCGGCCCCGCGTCGACGACCTTGGCCAGCGCCTCGACGCAGCGCTCGTCGAACGCCGTGCCGGCGTCGGAGCGCAGCAGCTCGAACGCCTGGGCGCTGCTCCACGCCTCGCGGTAGACGCGATCGGAGACCAGCGCGTCGTAGACGTCGCAGACGGTGAGGATGCGGGTGTGCAGCGGCAGCTCGTCGGCCACCAGGCCGCGCGGGTAGCCCTTGCCGTCGAGCCGCTCGTGATGATCGGAGACCAGGTCGCGGACGACGGGCGGGAAGCCGCCGAGCTCCTCGAGCAGCCGGCGCCCGGCCTCGGGGTGGCGCTTGATCTCCGCGTACTCCTCGTCGGTCAACCCGGCGGGCTTGCGCAGGATCTCCAGCGGGACGGAGAGCTTGCCGATGTCGTGCAGCAGCCCGCCGACGGCCAGCAGGCGGCGGGTGGTGGCGGGCAGCTTGAGCTCCTCGCCGACCTGGGCGGCGAGGACGGCGACGCGGCGGGTGTGCTCCTCGGTGGAGCCGTCACGCTCGGCGAGGCGGACCATGAGCGCCCGGACGCGCGGCCCGAGGTAGGCCTCCTCGGAGGCGACCAGGTCGGTGGCGGTCAGGTCGCCGACGAGCGGGAGCGAGGAGGCGTGCCCGGCGATGTCGCGCGCCGCGGGGATGGCGATGGCGGCGACCGCGGCGAGCTCGAGCCCGTGGGCGACGAAGAAGCCGAGGGTCATCGGCCCGATCACCAGCTGGGCGACGACAGCGACGCCGAGCCACACGCAGCCGACGGCGACCAGCAGGTCGGCGGCGCGGCGGGTCAGCCAGAAGGTGCGGGTCGCGCGGTGGGCGAGGAGCAGGCAGAAGCAGAGGGCGACGGCCAGCAGCGCGTACGCCGCGTCGGAGCCGGCAGCCGGCACGGAGGGCACGTCGGTCGGGTACCGGAAGCCCACGGCGGCGAGCACCACGATGGCGACGGCCAGGCCGATCTGGAGCGCCAGCAGCGGGCGGACGCGATCGGTGCGGCGCAGCGCGGGGAGGGCGGTCAGCGCGAGCAGCCCGCTGCCGACCGGGATCGAGAGGCCGCCGGCCAGCGCGATCACGCCGTTCTGGTCGACGAGCACGCCAGGGGTGGCGAGCGCGTGGACCGACAGCAGCGCGGTCATGGTCGAGAACGCGGTGCCGAGCAGCATCGCGCGGCCGTCGCGGGCCCTGGCGCCGGCGATCGTCAGCGTGGCGGCGGCGACGGCGGCGATGGCCGCCGCGACCGAGACGACCCCGAAGTGCACGACGGCGGGCGCCATGACCATGTGGCGGCCGGCCACGGCGACGAGGACGGCGGGCGCCGCCGCGAGCAGCGCGAGCAGGGTAGGGACGGTCCAGCGGGAACGGTCGGGCATCCACCCGACTCATCGGCCACCGGGCTTCCGGCCTGAAGTCTCAGGCCGGAAGAGCGGCGGAGTGCGCGTCGGCCCCGGTGCGGGCCGCGTCGCGCCGGGCGAGCCGGCGCTGCAGCATCACGTTGAGGCCCATCAGCACGAGCACCACGATCAGCAGCCCGGTCGCCAGCACGTTGACCTCCGGCGGCACGCCCTGGCGGGTGGCGCCGAAGATGAACAGCGGGAACGTCTGCGTCTGGCCGGCGTTGAAGCTGGTGATCACGTAGTCGTCGACGGAGATCGCCGCCGCCAGCAGCGCGGCCGCCGCCACGCCCGGGGCGATCATCGGGAACGTCACCTTGCGGAACGCGGCCCACTCGGTCGCCCCGAGGTCCATGGCCGCCTCCTCGATGTGGCGGTCCATGCCCTCCAGCCGCGCCTTCACGGTCACCACCACGTAGGACACCGTGAACATCACGTGCGCGACCACGATCGTCACGAAGCCGGTGTTGGCCGACCAGGAGAGGAACAGGGCGAGCAGCGAGGCGCCGAGCACGACCTCCGGGGTGGCCAGCGGCAGGAAGACGAAGAAGTCCACCAGCGAGCGGCCGCGGAAGCCGTAGCGCACGAGCGCGAGCGCCATGAACGTGCCCAGCGCCGTCGCGATCAGCGTCGAGAACAGGGCGATCAGCAGCGAGTTCTGCAGCGCCGTCGCGAGGTCGGGGTTCGCGAACGGATGCAGCCAGTGGTCGAGCGTGAAGCCCTGCCACGTGAAGTTGAAGCGGCCCTGGTTGTCGTTGAACGAGAACAGGACGACGATGAAGATCGGCACGAAGAGGTAGAGCAGGGCGAGCCCCGCCCAGACGCCCAGCAGCCGGCTCCGCAGCTTGTCGCTCATCAGATCGCCGCCTCGGACAGGTTGCGGGCACCGAGGCCCCGGGCATAGGCGAAGATCGCCAGGAGGATGAACGCCATCAGGATGAAGGACAGCGCCGCCGCCCCTGGGTAGTCCTGGGTGACCAGGAACTTGGACTGGATGACGTTGCCGATCATGAACTGCCGCGGCGTGCCGAGCAGCGCCGCGTTGATGAAGTCGCCGGTGGCCGGGATGAAGGTCAGCAGCGAGCCGGCGAACAGGCCGGGCAGCGCCAGCGGGAGCGTGACCCTGCGGAACGCGGTCGCGCGGGACGCGTAGAGGTCGGTCGCCGCCTCGATCAGCCGCTGGTCGATCTTCTCCAGCGACACGTAGAGCGGCAGCGCCATGAACGGCAGGAAGTTGTAGGTGATGCCCGCGATCACGGCGGTCCGCGAGGCGAGCAGGCGCCCGTCGTCGCTCGAGGAGCCCGATGTCGCGGCACACGCCCACGACCCAGCCGTCGTCGGCCAGGATCAGCTGCCAGGACACCGTCCGGAGCACGTAGCTCATGAAGAACGGCAGGATGATCAGCAGCAGCATGAAGTTCTTCCAGCGGCCCGCCTTGAAGGCGATGAAGTAGGCCAGCGGGAACGCGATGACGAAGCACAGGATCGTCGCGGTCAGCGCGTAGCCGACCGAGCGCAGGAACTGCTCGTGGTAGTCCTTGATCGCGTCGGAGTAGGTGCTGAACGCCCAGTCGAACTTGAAGCCCGCCTCCGGGTCGCCGCTCATCAGCGAGACGATGAGCTGCTGCCCGAGCGGGACGGCGAAGAAGATGATCAGCCAGAGCAGGCCCGGGCCCAGGAACAGCCACGGGAGCAGGCTGCGGCGGCGCTGCAGCGAGAGCTTGAGCATCAGGCCCCCGTCACCTGCGCCATGGCCTCTTGCATGGCGCGCTCGTCAGCGGTCGAGAGGGCCGGGTAGGGATGGAGCTTCTTGGCGACCTCGTCGGGCGGGAAGATCAGCTCGTTCTCGGCGAGCTCCGGATCGGTCTTGGCGAGGATGTCGCGCACGCCCTTCACCGGGCTGATGTAGTTGACGTACGCGCAGATGAGCGCCGCGACCTCGGGCTCGTAGACGTAGTTGATCATCGTCTCCGCCGCGTACGGGTGCTCGACCTTCGCCGGCAGCATCATGTTGTCCGTGAAGAGCATCGCGCCCTCGTCGGGATAGGTGAACCGCAGGTCCGGGTTGTCGCTCTGGAGCTGGATCAGGTCGCCGGAGTAGGAGAGCGAGAGCCAGACGTTGCCCTTCGCGAGGTCGGTCGTGTAGTCGTTGCCGGTGAACCGGCGGAACTGGCCGTCGCGGTTGGCCTTGTCGATCTTCTCGATCGCGCCGAGGATCTGGTCGATCGTGGCCTTCGAGGCGTCGATGCCCTCGCCGAGCAGGACGGTGTTCGCCGCGTCGTAGGGCTCCGCGAGCATCGTGACGCGGCCCTTGAACTTCGGGTCGAAGAGGTCGTTGATGCTGCGCAGCTCGCCGCCGGTCTTCTTGATGTTGTAGCCCAGGCCCACGGCGCCGGACTGCCACGGCGCCGTGTAGTCGCGCTTGGGGTCGTAGTTGATCGTCTTGAGGTTGTCGACCAGGTTGTTGACGAAGTTCGGCGTGTTGCGCTTGTCGATCGGCTCGATGTAGTTGAGCCGGACGAGGCGCGCCGACATGTAGTCGGTCGGCGTGATGATGTCGCGGCCGATCGGGCGGCCCTGCTCGAGCTGCTGGCGGATCTTCCCGTAGAACTCGTTGTTGTCGTTGATCTCCTCGACGTACTTGCACTTGCCGCCGTACTGCTTGTTGAAGTTCTTGATGACCTTCTTGTCGATGTAGAGCGGCCAGTTCGAGAAGGTCCAGTTGCCGATCTCCGTCTTCGCGTGGTTGACGGTCGGCACGCCCTCCTTCTTGGCCTGCTCGCGCGACGCGGTGCCCTCGATCTCCGTGCAGCCGGCGAGCATCAGCGCCAGCCCCATCGACCCCGTCCGGCTGATGAAGCGGCGGCGGCTCAGGAGCCGCTCGAGGTCATCCACGCTCGGGCTCCCGCGCCACCACGAAGGTGTGCGCCGGCTCCCACACGAGCTGCACCTCGCGGCCGGCGGCCAGCGAGTCCGGCTCGGAGCCGTCGGCGTTCTGGGCGAACACGGTGAGCTCCTCGCCGCCCGAGGCCTTGATCAGGTACTGGATCGAGACGCCGAGGAAGGCGGCGACCACGACGGTGCCGCGCAGCACGTTGAGGTCGCTGCGGACCTCCTGCCCGGCGGGCACGAGCTTGACCTTCTCGGGGCGGACGCCCACGCGGACGTCGCCGTCCTTGACCACGCAGCGGCTCGTCGGCGCGTGCAGCTTGGCGCCGTCGTGCGTCTCGATGCGCGACAGGTCGCCGTCGGTGCCCTTCATCGTGGCGTCGACGAGGTTGGAGATGCCGAGGAAGTTCGCGACGAACTCGGTCTGGGGGTGCTCGTAGAGGTCGGTGGCCGAGCCCGCCTGCTCGATCCTGCCGCCGTTCATCACCGCGATCGTGTCGGCCATGGTCATGGCCTCCTCCTGATCGTGCGTGACGTGCACGAAGGTGATGCCGACGTCCTGCTGGATGCGCTTGAGCTGGATCTGCAGCTGCTTGCGCAGGCGCAGGTCGAGCGCGCCGAGCGGCTCGTCGAGGAGCAGCGCCCGAGGGCGGTTGACGAGGGCGCGGGCGAGCGCGACGCGCTGCTGCTGGCCGCCGGAGAGCTGGGTGGGCTTGCGCTTGGCGAGGTGGCCCAGCTGGACCATCTCCAGCGCCTCGCCGACGCGGGTCCGCGCCTCGCCCTTGGAGACCTTCTTGCGCTCCAGGCCGAAGCCGACGTTCTTCTCCACGCTGAGGTGGGGGAAGAGCGCGTAGGACTGGAAGACCGTGTTGACGTCGCGGCGGTACGGCGGTTGCTGGGTGACCTCGTCGCCGCCCAGGAACACCTTGCCCTCGGTCGGGTCCTCGAAGCCGCCGATCATGCGCAGCGTGGTGGTCTTGCCGCAGCCCGACGGGCCGAGCATGGCGTAGAACGCGCCGCGCTCGATCGACAGCGTCAGGTCGTCGACGGCGGTCATCTCACCGAAGCGCTTGCTGACGCGCTCGAGGTGGATGTCCGCCTCCGCGCCGCCGAGCGCGGCGAACGGCTCCTCCTTGACGGTCGCGGCGCTCGCCGCGGTGGCTCCGGTCTCGCTCATCGGGACGAGTGCTCCTCGCGTGCGTACGTGCTCATGTTGTTGCCCAACCCTGACCCTTCTGTTCCTTCCCCTCCGGGACCCTCCGACCCGGATAAGGGCACCCTCCCGTCTGGAGCATGCCGCCGCAATGTACACAGCGGCAGGTTTTTGGTGGCTAGGCCCGACCGTTTGTCAGGAAGCGCTCGACCTCGGCGATCTCCGCGGACAGGTCGGGGAGCGCCTCGAAGGCCTGCACGACGACCTCGCCGCCGTCGAGCGACCAGGTTCCCGCGACGCGGCCGTCGACCAGCACCACCGGGTGGATCCACCCTCCGCCGGGGAACACGCGCCGCTCGTACTCGGGCGCGACGAAGCCGGCCCGGTCGGCGTAGCCGAGCAGGTACGTGTCGAACGCGCCGAGCAGGCGCGCGCCCGGCGGCGCCGGGTCCTGGTCGCCGGAGCGATGGGGCGCGCCGCGGATACCGGACCACTTGGAAAGGTCCTTTCCGGTCGACGGGCCGAACGCGTCCGCGTACCGGCGGCCGAGCTCCTCGAGCGCCTGCTCGCGCGGCGGCAGCGGCGGGAGGTCGAGCGGGGCGTACGTGTCGTCGAGCCGGAGCTCGAGCAGGCCCTCGCGCGCGGCACGGGCGGCGAGGTGGGGGAGGCGCTGGCCCTCGCCGTCGGCCCCGAGCCGCTCGCGCAGCTCGGCGCGGGTCGCCGGCAGCGCGTCCAGGATCACCGCGCGGGCGCGCTCGTAGAGCGCCTCGTCGAGCCCGAGCTGCCGCCAGCGGGCCGTCTCGCGCCACGGCCCCAGCAGCGAGAGCACCCACGGGACGTCCTCGGGGACGA
Organism: uncultured Solirubrobacteraceae bacterium; assembly: GCA_963723395.1. Taxonomy (GTDB): domain Bacteria; phylum Actinomycetota; class Thermoleophilia; order Solirubrobacterales; family Solirubrobacteraceae; genus DATFQI01. Next base: position 317,338 of record CAVRQL010000027.1, read on the forward strand.
GCAGGTGCAGCGTCCCGCGCCACGCCCACGTGCGCACGAGGCCGGCGCCGTCGATGTCCGCGGCCGTCGCGCCCTCGCAGCGCGCCCGCACGGACAGCCGCGCCGCGCGCGCGTCCTGCGCCTGGATCCCGCACACGTGGCGCACCACCTCGGCGACGTCGCTCCCGCGCGGCTCTAGCCGCTGCGCCCGCACGCGGCGGAGCCTTGTGTCCGCGTCGTCCATGGCGCGACGATAGTTCCCGTGCCACCATCACCCGCATGACCGCCACGGACCAGCTCGCGACAGACGACCTCCAGGAGCTCGCCCACCGCCACCTCCTGATGCACTTCACGCGCAACGGCGCGTACGGGCCGGAGGGCAAGCCGCTTCTGGTCCTGGAGCGCGGCGAAGGGGTCTACGTCTTCGACACCGAGGGCAAGCGCTACTTCGACGGGCTGTCGTCGCTGTTCTGCTCGCAGATCGGCTACTCGCACGGCGAGGAGATGGCGTCCGTCGCGTCCCAGCAGCTGGCGTCGCTGGCCTTCAACACCAACTGGGCGACGGCGCACCCACCGGCCATCCGCCTCGCCGAGGCGCTCGCCGAGCGCGCGCCCGGCGACCTCAACCGCGTGTTCTTCACCAACGGCGGCTCGGAGGCGGTCGAGGCCGCCTGGAAGCTGGTCCGCCAGTACTACGTCGCGCGCGGCGAGGAGCAGCGCACGAAGGCGATCGCGCGCAACATCGCCTACCACGGCGTCACGCTCGGCGCCCTCTCCTTCACCGGCGTCCAGACGATGAAGGAGCCGTTCGGGCAGGCGCCGATCGAGGTCGTGCGCGTGTCGAACACCAACGACTTCCGCGGCGAGCGGCCCGACCTCCTCAAGGAGCTCGAGGACACGATCGTCGCCGAGGGCCCGGAGACGATCGCGATGATCATCGCCGAGCCCGTGCAGAACGCCGGCGGCGCGCTCGTGCCGCCCGAGGGCTACTGGGCCGGCCTCCGCGAGCTGGCCGACAAGTACGGCATCGCGCTGGTCGCCGACGAGGTCATCACCGGCTTCGGGCGCTTCGGCGAGTGGTTCGCCGCGCCGCGCTACGGCGCCACGCCGGACCTCATCACCTGCGCCAAGGGCATCACGTCCGCGTACGCGCCGATGGGCGCCGTGCTCGTCTCGGACAAGATCGCCGCGCCGCTCTACGAGGACAAGCGGATGCTGCTGCACGGCATCACCTACGGCGGCCATCCGGTGGCGGCGGCGATCGCGCTGCGCAACATCGAGATCTTCGAGCGCGAGGGCGTGCTCGAGAACGTGCGCGAGCTGGAGGGCTACCTCGGCGACCGGCTGCGCGAGCTGATCGACCGCATCCCGATCGTCGGCGACGTGCGCGGCGAGGGCTTCTTCTGGGCGCTCGAGCTGGTGCGCGACGCGGACGACACGCGCTTCGACGCCGACGAGCGGGAGGCGCTGCTGCGCGGCTTCCTCACCGGCCGGCTGCTCGAGGAGGGCCTGATCGCCCGCCCGGACGATCGCGGGGACGCGGTGCTGCACCTCTCCCCGCCGCTCGTCTGCACGCGCGAGGAGCTCGACGAGATGGTCGCGAAGACCGAGGCCGTCCTCGCGGACGCCTCGGAGCGCTTCTTCGGCGGCGCGTGAACCACACCGCCCACGGCTGGTGGCTGGCCGAGGCCGGCGCGGTACAGCCCGCGCCGGCGCTCGACGGCGAGATCACCGCGGACGTCGTCGTGATCGGCGGCGGCTACGCCGGGCTGTGGACGGCCTGGAACCTGCTCGAGCGCGGCGCCTCGGTGGCGGTGCTCGAGGCGGACGTGTGCGGCCACGGCCCGAGCGGCCGCAACGGCGGCTTCTGCGAGACGCTGTGGAGCAACCTGCCCGACCTCGTCGAGCGCTTCGGCCCCGGCCGCGCGCTGGCCGCGGCCGAGGCGTCCTCGGAGAGCGTGGCGATGATCGGGCGAGTGGTGCACGGCAAACGGCGTCGAGGCTTGGTTCAAGCAGAAAGGGTTCCTGCTCGCCTCGACCGCCGAGCCGCAGGACGCCGTGATCGACCGCGTGCTGGGCGCCGGCGCGCCGGCCGGGAAGGTCGTGGCGCTCGACGGCGCGGCGCTGCGCTCCCGCTGCGACTCGCCGCGCTTCCGCCGCGGGCTCTTCGTGCCCGACGACGCGACGGTCCACCCGGCGCGGCTCGCGCTGGGGCTGCGCGCGCGGGTGATCGAGCGCGGAGCGCAGGTGTTCGAGGGCTCGCGGGTCACCGCCCTGCGCGGGACGGTCGCCGAGACGGCCCACGGGCGCGTCCGAGCGGGCGCCGCCGTGATCGCGGTCAACGCGGCCGCGCGGGGCGTCAAGCCCTTGCGCAACCGCCTCGCGGTCACCTCCTCGCACATCGTGCTCACCGAGCCGGTGCCGCGCGCGATCGAGGCGCTGGGCTGGACCGGCGGCGAGAGCATCACCGACGCGCGGACCTTCCTGCACTACTTCCGCACCACGAACGACGACCGGATCGTGTTCGGGTGGGGCGGGGGCCGCCTGGCGATGGGGGCGCGGCTCGGCGGGCGCGTCGAGGTCGACCCCGCGGTCGCCGAGGAGACCCGCCGGCACCTCTACGAGATGCTGCCCGCGACCGAGGGCGCGCGCATCACGCACGCGTGGGGCGGCCCGATCGACGTCAGCCCGAGCCACCTCCCGCAGGTCGGCACGCTGGAGGACGCGCCGGTGCACTTCGCGTTCGGCTTCACCGGCAACGGCGTCGGGCCGTGCCACCTCGCCGGGCGGATCCTCGCCGCGCGGGCGGCGGGGGAGACCCCCGAGGTCGAGCTGCCGGAGGCCGACACGGTCCCGGTTCCGGGCGAGCCGCTCGCCTGGGCGGGCGGGATGCTCGTCCGCGCCGCCTTCCTGCGGCGCGAGCGGATCGAGTCGCAGGGCCGCCGCGCCGACCCGCTCACGCGGGCGATCACCGCGGCCCCGCGCGCGCTCGGCATCCACGTCGGCCGCTGATACGCTCCCAGACGGATATGGCGCACCTCGGCCTGAACCTCCTTCTTCTCCTCCCCCTTCGGGGGGAATAGTGCGTGGCGGCCGCGAAGCCGCATAACGAGAACGAGAAGGAGCAGGATCAAGCCCAAGACAGGAGCACCATGGAATCCGACCGAGTCATCATCTTCGACACCACGCTGCGCGACGGCGAGCAGTCGCCGGGCATCTCGCTGAACACCGGCGAGAAGCTGGAGATCGCGCATCAGCTCGCCCGCCTGGGCGTCGACGTCATCGAGGCCGGCTTCCCCGCCGCCTCGCCGGGCGACTTCGAGGCCGTGCAGGCCATCTCGCGCCAGGTGCACGGCCCGGTCATCGCGGGGCTCGCTCGTGCTCATTCGGCGGACATCGAGCGGGCCGCGGCAGCCGTAGCCGACGCGGAGCGACCTCGGGTCCACACGTTCATCTCCACGTCGGACATCCACATCGAGCACCAGCTGCAGTCCACGCGCGAGGACGTCAAGGGCACGGCGCGCGCGTCGGTCGCGCACGCCCGCTCGCTGGTCGACGACGTCGAGTTCTCCCCGATGGACGCCACCCGCGCGGACGTCGAGTTCACCGCCGAGGTCGTGCAGATCGCCATCGACGAGGGCGCGACGACGATCAACATCCCGGACACCGTCGGCTACGCGATGCCCGACGAGTACGCACGCTTCCTGGGCCGGCTGTACGAGCTGGTGCCGGGCCTGCGCGACGTCGTGCTCTCCGTCCACTGCCACGACGACCTGGGGCTGGCGGTGGCCAACTCGTTCGCCGGCGTGCAGGCGGGCGCGCGGCAGGTGGAGTGCGCGATCAACGGGATCGGCGAGCGGGCGGGCAACGCCTCGCTCGAGGAGATCGTGATGCTGCTGCACACCCGCGAGGCCGACATCGGCCTGGGCACGGGGGTCAACACGCGCGAGATCGCCCGCACGAGCCGCATGATCTCCCGCCTCACCGGCTATCCCGTGCAGCCCAACAAGGCGATCGTGGGCCGCAACGCGTTCGCGCACGAGTCAGGCATCCACCAGGACGGCGTGCTCAAGGAGCGCTCGACCTACGAGATCATGGACGCCACGACCGTCGGGCTGGAGGCGAACTCGCTCGTGCTGGGCAAGCACTCCGGCCGCCACGCGCTGAAGTCGGCCCTGCAGGAGCTGGGCTTCGAGGTCGACGGGCAGGCGCTGAACACCGCGTTCAAGCGCTTCAAGGAGCTGGCGGACAAGAAGAAGCAGGTCAGCGCGATGGACCTGGAGGCGCTCGTCACCGACGAGCTCCGCGACGCGCTGAAGTCCTGGACGCTCGAGTGGTTCGACGTCGAGGCCTCCAGCCGCCGCCCGCCGCACGCCACCGTGGAGCTGCGCACGCCGGACGGCGAGGTCGTCCGCGGCGACTTCACCGGCGACGGCCCGGTCGACGCGATCTTCCGCGCCATCAACACGGCCTCCAAGCGCGAGTGCCGCCTCCGCGAGTTCCGGATCGACGCCGTGACCGGCGGCCAGGACGCGCTCGGCGAGGCCAGCGTGGTGCTCGAGCTGGCCGGCCAGTCCGCCGGCGGCCAGGGCGTCTCGACGGACATCATCGAGGCCGCCGCGCTCGCCTACGTGCGCGCGCTCTCCAACGCCGAGCGGCGCGTCGACGCGGCCGCCGCGGTGGCCGAGGAGCAGTCCGAGCAGGAGCTCACGCCGACGCCATAGACCTGCCTTGGGCGAACCCCGCGTCGAGGACCTGCTCGACGCGGGAGCCGTCCATCAGGTTGGCGCCCATCGCCGTCGTCGAGGCGTCGTCGGGGAGGATCGTCCGGACGCGCGCGCCGCGGGAGCGCAGCGCCAGCGTCTCGGCGGAGAGGCGCCCGCGGGTGAACGCGCGCAGCGCGGCGAAGCCGGCGCCGGTCGGCACCAGGCACAGCACCTCGGCGCCCCGGCCGGCGGGCGCCGCGTCGAGGTTGGTCGGGCTCCACACGCCGCCGTCGACGTACTCGCGTCCGCCGATCTCGACCGGCGAGAACACGCCCGGCACGGCGCAGGACGCCAGCACGGCCTGGCTCACCCGCGCGGGCGGCGCTCCCGGCGCGCCGAACATCACGCGCCCGCCGCTGCGGCGGTCGACCGCCGCGATCCGCAGGCGGCCGTCGAACTCCGCGCCCAGCGAGTCCAGGTGATGGCCCAGGCGCCCGAGCGTGCGGGTGGAGCCCGGCACCACGCGCAGCGCCGCGGCTCGCATCGCGCGGCCCGCGGGGGCGACGCCCGCCAGGGCCAGCGGCGCGAGGGGCGTCGCGGCGGCCGTGGCGGCGCGGGCGAGCAGGCCCTGGGCGGCGTCGACGACGGCCATCTCGCCCCACTCGCGCGCGGCGCGGTCGCCCGCCTCGGGCCGGCGCCCCGCGGCGAGCGTGGCGGCGACGATCGAGCCGGCGCTCGAGCCGACGAAGTGCTCGCACTGGCGGAAGTCGAGCTCGGAGGCGGACTCGGCGCCGCTCAGCAGGCCGCGCATCCACGCCTCGCCGAGCGTTCCGCCGACGCCGAGCACCAGCACATCTGGTCGATCCATGTGCTTCAGCGAAGCACACGCACGCGCAGCACGCGCGAGCGGGACTCGCCGGGCAGCCGCACGAGGACCCGCGTCCGCACGGGCGCCATCCGGCGGCCGCGACGGCTGAGCTTCACGACGATCGTGCGTGCCTTGCCCGCCCGCAGCGCGCGGGAGCGGCGGCCGATCGCGCGGCCGCGCGCCCTGACCCTGATGCGCACCCGGCCTGCCACCGCCGAGCGCACGCGCACCCGGATGCCGCGCCGCGCTCGCTGGCGCTTCTTGGCGCGGGCGAACGGCTTGACGCCCGGCGCGCCGCCACCGGCCGGGCCGCCGCCGCCCTGCGGAGCGCCGCCGCCGAGGCCCGCGACCGCGGCGCGGGCGTTCACGAGCCCGTGGCCGAACTGGGCGTCGTCGCCGGCGGGGCCGATGTCGGTCGCCGTGTCGAGGATCCGCTGGGTCGCGGCCTTGCCGCGGACGCCGAGCCCGGCGAGCAGCGCGGCGACGCCGGCGACGTGCGGCGCGGCCTGGCTCGTGCCGGCCAGCTCCTCGTAGGTGGAGGGCGGGACGGTGGAGAGGATGTCCTCGCCGAGCCCGTCGCCGCCGGGTGCCACGACGCCAAGGCCGCTGCCGAAGGAGGAGAAGAACGAGCGCTGCTTGTTGCGGTCCACCGCGCCGACGCACAGCAGCCCGGAGGAGGCCGCCGGCTGCTCGCAGACGGGGACGCCGTTGTTGCCGGCCGCGGCGACCACGACGACGCCGGCGTCCAGCGCGCGGCGGATCGCAGCGTCGATCTCGTCGCCGCCCATGGCGCCGATGATCGGGATCTCCGAGCCGAGCGAGAGGTTGATGACGTCGGCGCCGTTGGCGCGCGCGTAGTCGATGCCCGCGGCGACGTCCTCGGTGCTGCCCGAGCCGGCGTCGTCCAGGACCCGCACCGGCATGACCTTGGCGCCGGGCGCCACGCTCGCCACGCCGACCCCGTTCCCGGTCGTCGCGGCGATGATCCCGCTCACGTGCGAGCCGTGGCCGTTGCCGTCCTGCGGCGTCGCGTCGTCCTGGACGAAGTCGCGCCCGGGCGCGAGCCGGCCCGCGAGGTCCGGGTGGTCGAGCTGCGCGCCCGAGTCCACGACGGCGACGACCGCGCCGGTGCCGGTGGCCGTCGCGTGGGCGGCGTCGGCCTCCACGAGATCGAGGTTCCACTGCTCGCCGCGCCGTGGGTCGCCCTGCGCCGCCGCGGAGGCGGGGAGGAGGGCCATGACGAGCAGGACGATTCCGACGCACCGCATCGTGGAGTGGTGCCCGGCGGAGCGTGCCGGTAGTCCTGTACGTGATAACGTACAAACGTATGGCGACCACCGTCGACGCGCTTCCGGTCCCCGTCGGCCCGCGGATCCGCAACCTGCGCGAGGCGATGGACCTCTCGCTGCGCGACCTCGCGGTCCGCTCCGGCGTCTCGGCGCCGATGCTCTCGCAGGTCGAGCGCGGGGAGACCAGCCCGACGCTGCAGGTGGCGGCGCGGATCGCCGCCGGCCTCGAGTTGCGCCTCTCCCAGCTCCTGCGGCTGGACGAGGAGGGCACGGTCACGATCGTCCGCCGCGACGAGCGCCGCCGCGGCGGCGCCGACGGCCACGGCTACGAGATCCTCACGCCGCCGCTGCCCGGCCAGCGCGCGGAGGTCTCCCGCCACACGCTCGCCCCGGGCGCCTCGACCGGCGGTCCCGGCGACCCACCGATGCACGAGCCCGGCGCCCGCGAGACCGCGGTCGTCGAGGCCGGCCCGGTGACCCTGCTGATCGACGGCGCGGAGCACGAGCTGCGCACCGGCGACAGCGTGACCTTCGATGCGGATCTCCCGCACCACTTCGAGAACCACGGGAAGGAGGAGGCCGCCCTGCTCGCCGTCGTGTCCGCGGGGCTCCGCCGCTCATGACTCAGACCCTCTTCGACAAGATCTGGGCCGCTCACGAGGTGGCCCCGGCGCTCCTCTACATCGACCTGCACCTGGTCCACGAGGTCACGTCGCCGCAGGCCTTCGAGGGCCTCCGGCTCGCGGGCCGGCCCGTGCGGCGCGTCGATCGCACCCTCGCCACCGCCGACCACAACGTCCCGACCGACGACACGCCGGTCGCCGCGCGCATCCGCGACGAGCTCTCGCGCGTGCAGGTGGAGACGCTGGAGAAGAACTGCGAGGAGTTCGGCGTCCCGCTGTACTCGCTCGGCTCCGACCGCCAGGGGATCGTGCACATCATCGGCCCGGAGCTGGGCGTCACCCAGCCGGGCATGACGATCGTGTGCGGCGACTCGCACACGGCGACGCACGGCGCGTTCGGCGCGCTGGCGTTCGGTATCGGGACGAGTGAGGTCGAGCACGTGCTCGCCACGCAGACCCTGGCCCAGCGCAAGCCGAAGTCGATGATCATCCGCTACTCCGGCGAGCTCGGGTTCGGCGTCACCGCCAAGGACCTGATCCTCGGCACGATCGGCCAGATGGGCGTCAACGGCGCCGCCGGCCACGTGGTCGAGTACGCCGGGCCGGTCATCGAGGGGCTCTCGATGGAGGGCCGGATGACGATCTGCAACATGACGATCGAGGGTGGCGGGCGTGCGGGGATGGTGGCCCCGGATGACGTGACGTTCGAGTGGTTCTCGTCCGCGTCGCGCCCGGGTGCGCCGGCTGACCTGGAGGACGCCATCTCGGGGTGGCGCGAACTGCGCACTGAGGAGGGAGCCTCTTTCGATCGCGAGATCTCGGTCGATGCCGGGGCTCTGTCGCCTCAGGTGACGTGGGGGACGACTCCGGCGATGGTGGCTCCCGTCACCGCGTCGGTGCCGGATCCGCGGAACGACGGGGACGAGCGGGCGCTGAAGTACATGGGCCTCTCGGCCGGCACGCCGCTGCAGGAGATCACGCTGGACCGCGTGTTCATCGGCTCCTGCACGAACTCGCGGATCGGCGACCTCCGCGCCGCCGCCGAGGTCATCAAGGGCCGGAAGGTCGCCTCCTCGGTCGACGCGATGGTCGTGCCGGGCTCCCAGCAGGTGCGCCTGCAGGCCGAGCGCGAGGGGCTGGACGAGGTGTTCCGCTCCGCCGGGTTCGACTGGCGGTCCGCCGGCTGCTCGATGTGCCTGGGCATGAACCCGGACATCCTCCAGCCGGGCGAGCGCTGCGCCTCGACCTCCAACCGCAACTTCGAGGGGCGCCAGGGCCGTGGCGGGCGCACCCACCTCGTCTCGCCCGCGATGGCCGCCGCGGCCGCCATCGAGGGGCACTTCGTCGACATCCGGGAGTGGGACTGATGGAGCCTGTCCGCGTCGTCTCGGGCGACGTCAGCGTGCTGGACCGCGCCGACGTCGACACCGACCAGATCATCCCCAAGCAGTTCCTCAAGCGCATCGAGCGCACGGGGTTCGGCGAGTTCCTGTTCTACGACTGGGCCAAGGACGAGCCCAACTGGGACCTCCCGCCCAACCCCATCCTCGCCACCGGAGCCAACTTCGGCTGCGGCTCGAGTCGCGAGCACGCCCCCTGGGCGCTCCAGGACTACGGCTTCAAGGCCGTCGTCGCGGAGTCCTTCGCGGACATCTTCTTCTCCAACTGCACCAAGATCGGGCTCCTGCCCGTGCAGATCGAGGAGGCCGGAGTCCGAGCGGTCATGGACGCCGGGAAGGCCGAGGTCGACCTCGAGGCGCGAGAGGTACGGGTCAACGGCCAGTCCTTCTCCTTCGACCTCGGAGACGAGACCCGCCGCCGCCTCCTCGAGGGCCTCGACGACATCGACGTCACCCTCCAGTCCGCCGACGAGATCGAGTCCTACGAGTCCGCCAAGGAGCGGAGCCGGCCCGGTCACCACCCGCCTATAAATCGCCGCCCGCCCCTATAGAGGGGCAATGGTCGACGTTGAGGACGCATACGGTGCTCAACGTCGACTAGCCACCCTCGCGGCGCGCCAGCACGGGGTCGTGGCCCGGTGGCAGATCGGACGCTCTCGAGACCGCGCCGATCGAGCGGATGGATCGCCGCCGGCAGGCTCCACCCCCTTCACCGCGGGGTGTACGCCGTGGGCCACAAGGCGGTCACGTGGGAGGGAAGAGCAGTGGCGGCGCTGCTCGCGGTGGGGAAGCCCGCCGCGTTGAGCCACTGGAGCGCGGCGATCGTGTGGGAGATCGTGCGCGCCGACGTCGCGGCTGATCGAGGTCACCGCGATCGGGCGAAAGGCAAGGCGACGAGAGGGCCTCGTGGTGCACTCCGCCGCCGAGCTCGACTTCACGCGCCACAAGGGCCTGCCGGTCACCACCCCGGCGAGAACGCTCCTCGACCTCGCCACCTCCCTACCCAGCGCCGTTCTCGAACGCGCCTACGCAGAGGCCCAGGTCCGCCGCCTCGTCACGCCGGAGCAAGTCAGGGCGGAGCTCGAACACCACCGAGGCGCGCCCGCCATGCGAGCGCTGCTGGACACGACCGAGCCGACCAGAACCGCCATCGAACGGCGGCTTGTACGGATAGTGAGACAGGCCGGCCTGCCACGCCCGAAGTACAACGCGCCCCTCCACGGCTACGAGGTCGACGCGCTCTGGGAAGCCGAGAGAGTCGTGGTCGAGACCGACGGCTGGGCCGCCCACGGCCACCGGGCGGCGTTCGAGAAGCGACCGCGCCCAGGACGCGGACCTCACGTCAACGGGCTACGCGGTCCTCCGCTTCACCTGGCGCCAGATCATCGACCGCCCCGATGTCGTCGCGGCTCGGATCGCAGCAGCCCTCGCACGCCGTCCACGGCCTCAGCAGTGATCACGTGGTCGGTGTTGTCGGTCAGCGCCACGGACACCAGAGCCCCCGCCGCCGAGAACGCCCGCGCCGTGGTCTCGATCGCCTCCAACGGGATCCACTCGTCGTGCCGCCCGGCGGACACGAACACCGGGAGCCCGGTGACGTCCCCGATCGGCGTGTGCTCCTCCGGGCGCCCCATCAGACAACCCGTCAGCAGCGCCACGCCCCGGTACGGCGCCGGCCGCCGCGCCACGTGCTCCGCCACCACGCAGGCGCCCTGCGAGAAGCCGACCAGCACGATGTCCGACACCGGCACGTGGCATGCCGCCACGGCGTCGTCCACCGCCGCCAACGCGTCCCCCAGCCACGGCTCCAAGGACTCCACCGGATCGAAGAACCGCCCCGGGTACCACGACCCGCCGTCCGCGGCGGGCATCACGTACTCCACGTCGTCGAGCCCCAGGGGCTCGACCAACGAAGCCTGCATGTACGCCGGGTCCTGGTCGCGGCCGTGCATCAGCACCGCCGCGACACGCGCCTGCCCGGTCAGCCGACCACCGTCTCGACCGTGTCGATCTTCTCGAGCTGCTCGATCTCCGGCCGGCGGTCCTCCCAATGCGGCGGGATGCACATGTGGGTGCCGAGCTCGTCCTCGGTCTCGTCGATCGTGAAGCCACGCCCGGTCGCGTAGGCCAGCTCGAACAGCGCGCCGCCCGGGGTGCGCATGTAGACGGAGAAGAAGTAGCCGCGGTCCTTGACGTCGCTGACGTCGGTGAAGCCGAGCCCGACGATGTAGTCCTTGACCGCCGCCTGGTTCTCGGCCGTGCCGGCGTCGAAGGCGTGGTGGTGGATCGTGCCCTCGCCGAAGTTCCACGAGCCCTGCGGAAGGTCGGGCTCCTCGATCAGCTCGAGCTTGCGCCCGTAGCCGCCGGCCAGCTCGTACTGGTGGTTGCCGCCCTCGGAGGCGCCCAGCGTGCAGTTGAACGCCTCGCGCAGGAAGAAGTCCATCGGCTCCGGCTCGCGTACCGAGGTGGTGGTGCCGTAGGCGCCGCGGATCGCGTGCTCGCCCGGCACGCCGCCGTCGTCCCACGGCACGCGGTCGTCCGGCTCGGTCTCGCCGACCATCGCGTACGGGATGCCACACGGATGGGAGAAGTGGAGGCGCTCGGTGCCGAACAGCTCGCCGCGCGAGGTCTCGAGGCCCGCGCCGGCCAGCCGGTCCGCCCAGAAGCCGATCGAGTCCGCCGGGACGGACAGGTTGATCTGCTTGAGCTGGTTCGTCCCGCGCTTGCCCATCCAGCCGACGTGCCGGTACGGGAAGCTCGTCAGGACCGTGCTCCCGTCACCCACCCGGTTGGCGTAGTAGAGGTGATAGACCGGCAGCTCGCCGTCGAACAGGACGGTCTTCTTGATGCTCTTGAGCCCGAGCGTCCGGACGTGGAAGTCGTAGTCCTCCTGTGGCGTGCCGACGCAGAACGTCAGATGATGCGTGCCATGGATGGTGCCGGGGTTGGCCATCGGCGCTCCTTTCTCCTCACCGCGATGTATACAGGGGCCAGACCACCGCCCGAGGAGGAGCCCATGGCGAATCACGCCACGTTGTTCGAGGACATCGACTCGATGGAGCCCGACCGCTTCGCCGCGCACCTCGCGGAGGACGTCTCGATGCGCTTCGGCAACGCCGAGGCGATCCACGGCCGGCAGGCGGCGCGCGACGCGTGGGCGGGCTTCTGCGAGGGGATCGACGGCGTCGCGCACACGCCGCATGGGCCGCTGGGAGTCTCAGGACGGGACGGTGGCCGAGGCCGAGGTCACCTACACGCGCAAGGACGGGAGCACCGTCACGGTCCCGGTGACCACGATCTACCGCGGATCCGGCGACCTGATCGAGGACTACCGGATCTACATCGACCTCGCGCCGCTCTTCGCTGGATAGCCTGCCCGCCCATGCCGAAGATCGTGACCCTGCCCGGAGACGGGATCGGACCCGAGGTGCTCGCCGCCGCCCGCCAGGTGCTCGACGTGGTGGCCGCCGACCTCGAATACGAGGAGCACGCCTTCGGCGGCGCCAGCATCGACGCCCACGGCAGCGCCCTCACCGACGAGACCGTCGCAGCCTGCAAGGCCGCCGACGCCGTGCTGCTCGGCGCCGTCGGCGGCCCGAAGTGGGACGGCGGGCACGGTCCGGCCCGAGCAGGGCCTGCTCGGGCTGCGCAAGGCGCTCGGCCTGTACGCCAACCTGCGGCCCGTCCGCCCGATCGAGGCGCTCTACGACGCCAGCCCGCTGCGCCGGGAGATCATCGAGCGCACCGACCTGCTGGTCGTGCGCGAGCTGACCGGCGGCATCTACTTCGGCGACAAGGGCCGCGAGAACGGCAAGGCCCACGACCTGTGCGTGTACGAGACGCACGAGATCGAGCGGATCGCCCGGATCGGCTTCCAGGCGGCGCGCTCGCGGGTGAGCAGCGTCGACAAGGCCAACGTGCTGGAGACCAGCCGCCTGTGGCGCGAGACCGTCACCCGCATCCACGCGGAGGAGTTCCCCAACGTCGAGCTCGAGCACGTCCTCGTCGACAACGCCGCGATGCAGCTGGTGGCAAGCCCGCGCCACTTCGACGTGATCCTCACCGAGAACATGTTCGGCGACATCCTCAGCGACGAGGCCGCGATGCTCACGGGCTCGATCGGGATGCTGCCCAGCGCCAGCCTCGGGGAGCCCGACACGCCCGGCGTGTTCGAGCCCGTGCACGGCTCCGCGCCCGACATCACCGGCCAGGGCATCGCCAACCCGCTGGCGATGATCCTCTCGGCGGCGATGATGCTCCGGCACGGACTCGCCCGTGAGACCGAGGCGGCTGCCGTAGAATCGGCCGTCGACCGAGCCCTGGCCGGGGGACTGCGCACCACCGACCTGGGCGGCACCGCAACCACCGCCGAGACGACCGAGGCGGTCCTCGAGGAGTTGAAGTGAGCCAAGCTCAGTGCGTCTGGATGAACGGGGAGCTCGTCGCGTTCGAGGACGCCAAGGTTCACGTACTCACCCACGCCCTCCACTACGGGACGGGCGTCTTCGAGGGCGTCCGGGCCTACGAGACGCCGGACGGCAACCCGGCGATCTTCCGCCACGACGACCACCTGGACCGCCTGTTCAACTCGGCCAAGCTCTACTACATGGAGATCCCGTACTCCAAGGAGGAGCTGCGGGCCGCCACGCACGAGACGATCACGCGCAACGGCTTCAAGTCCTGCTACATCCGGCCGCTCGTCTACCGCGGCGCCGGGCCGATGGGCCTGTACCCGCTGGACTGCCCGGTCGACGTCTCGATCGCGGTCTGGGAGTGGGGCTCCTACCTCGGCGACGAGGGCAAGCAGAACGGCGTCCGCGGCAAGGTGTCGAGCTGGCGGCGGATCCCGTCCAGCGCGGTCGTCCCGTCCGCCAAGGCCACGGGCCAGTACCTCAACTCCGTCCTGGCCAAGATCGAGGCCGACAAGGCCGGCTACGAGGAGGGCATCCTGCTCGACGATCGCGGGATGGTCTGCGAGGGCACCGGCGAGAACCTGTTCGTGGTCAAGAACGGCGTCATCGCCACGCCGGGCTTCTCGAGCGACATCCTCGGCGGCATCAACCGCCTGTCGGCGATGGAGATCGCCCGCGACCTCGGCTACGAGCTGGTGGAGCGGGACGTCGCGCGCGGCGAGCTCTACCTCGCCGACGAGATCTTCATGACCGGCACGGCCGCCGAGCTGACCCCGCTGCGCGAGGTCGACGACCATCCCGTCGGCGACGGCCGGCCCGGCCCGATCACGCGCGAGATCCAGAGCGTGTTCGAGGACGCGCTGCACGGCCGCTCCGAGCGCTACGCGCACTGGCTGGACGTCGTGCCCGCACCGGCACCCGCACCGTGACGCGCATCGCCATCTACGACACCACCCTCCGCGACGGGATGCAGGGGGAGGGGATGTCGCTGTCCGCCGAGGAGAAGGTCCGCGTCGCCCACCTCCTCGACGACCTCGGCGTCGGCTTCATCGAGGCCGGCTTCCCGTCGTCGAACCCCAAGGAGGAGGAGCTCTTCGAGCGCCTCTCGAACGAGCGCTTCAACGCGGACGTCTGCGCCTTCGGGATGACCCGCCGCCGCGACGTCGCGGCCGAGGACGACCCGGCGCTGCGGCTGCTGGCCTCCACCTTCGCGCCCGTCGTGACGCTGGTCGGCAAGACGTGGTCGCTGCACCTCGAGAAGGTCGTGAAGGTCGACCCCGAGGAGAACCTGCGGATGATCGCCGACTCGGTCGCCTTCCTGATCAAGGAGGGCAAGCGGGTCATCTACGACGCCGAGCACTTCTTCGACGCCTGGCGCGACGACGCCGACTACGCGCTGCGCTGCGTCCGGGCGGCGTACGAGGCGGGCGCCGAGAACATCACGCTGTGCGACACCAACGGGGCGACGCTGCCGCCGGGGATCGCCGCCGCGGTACGCGAGGTCGTCGCCGCCGGGCTGCCGGTCGGCATCCACTGCCACAACGACGCGGAGTGCGGCGTCGCGAACTCGCTCGCCGCGGTCGCCGAGGGCGCGACGCTCGTGCAGGGCACGATCAACGGCTACGGCGAGCGCTGCGGCAACGCCAACCTCACCTCGATCGTCCCCAACCTGCAGCTCAAGCTCGGCCACGAGTGCCTGCCGGCGCTGGAGGGGCTGACCGAGGCCTCGCACCTCGTCGCCGACCTGCTCAACCTCACGCCGGACCCGAACGCCCCGTACGTCGGCCGCAACGCGTTCGCCCACAAGGGCGGGATGCACATCGCCGGCGTGGCCGCCGACCCGGCCACCTTCGAGCACATCGACCCCGCCTCGGTCGGCAACGCGCGCGAGGTGCTGGTCTCCGAGCTGTCGGGCAAGGCGACCCTGTCCGGCGAGCTGGACGGCACTGCCGCCGCGCGGGTGGTCGAGCGGGTCAAGGAGCTCGAGCACCGCGGCTTCCAGTTCGAGGCCGCCGACGGCTCGCTGGACCTCCTGATCCGGCGCGAGACCGGCGACTACGAGCCGCTGTTCCGGCTGGAGTCCTGGCGCGTGATCGCCGAGAAGCGCGAGGACGGCCGCGTGATGACCGAGGCGACCATCAAGATCTGGGTCGAGGGCGAGCGGTTCGTCCGCACCGCCGAGGGCAACGGCCCGGTCCACGCGCTCGACCAGGCGCTGCGCGACGCGATCTCCGAGACCTATCCCCATCTGGCCGACATCAAGCTCGTCAACTACAAGGTGCGCATCCTCGACGAGGCCAAGGCGACCGCCGCCGTCACCCGCGTGCTGCTCGACGCCTCCGACGGCACCGACACGTGGGGCGCGATCGGCGTGCACGAGAACGTGATCGAGGCCAGCTGGGACGCGCTGGTCGACTCGCTCGAGGCGGGCATGCTGCCGACGCGCTCGAGCCACCGCCGCGTAACCGCATGAGCGTGGCGCAGGACATCGTCCCGCTCGCCCAGCCGGTCCTCGGCGAGGCCGAGGAGGCGGCGGTCATCGAGGTCCTGCGCTCCGGCCAGCTGTCGCTGGGCCCGCGCGTGCCCGCCTTCGAGGAGGCGTTCGCGGCCCGGCTCGGCGTCCCGCACGCCAGCGCCGTCTCGTCCGGGACCGCCGCGCTGCACCTCGCGCTGCGGGCGGTCGGCGTCAAGGCCGGCGACGAGGTGGTGACCTCGCCGTTCTCGTTCGTGGCCAGCTCCAACGTCGTCATCTACGAGGACGCGACGCCGGTCTTCGCGGACATCGACCCGCGCACGCTGAACCTCGACCCCGAGGCGGCCGCCGCCGCCATCACCGAGCGCACGAGCGCGCTGCTGCCCGGTCCACATCTTCGGCTACCCCGCCGACCTGCCCGCCCTCGAGGCGCACGGCCTGCCGATCGTCGAGGACGCCTGCGAGGCGCTCGGCGCCCGCCACGCCGACGGCACCGCGGTCGGCGCCCGCGGCAACCCCGCCGCGTTCGGCTTCTACGCCAACAAGCAGCTCACGACGGGCGAGGGCGGGATGCTCACGATGGGCAGCGCCGAGCACAAGGCGCGCGTGGACTCCGAGCGCAACCAGGGCCGCGCGCCCGACATGGGCTGGCTCGACCACGACCGGCTGGGCTTCAACTACCGGATCACCGACATCCAGTCGGCGATCGGCCTCGTGCAGCTCGAGCGCCTGGACGGGATGCTCGCCGACCGCGCCCGCGTCGCGGCGCTCTACCGCGAGGCGCTGGCCGGCTTCGAGGGCCTGGATCTGCCGTGCGAGGACGCCGGCGGCGACGTTCGCGGCTGGTTCGTGTTCGTGGTCCAGCTCCCGCGCGGCGTGGACCGCGACGCGGTGATCGGCGCGCTGCGCGGCCTCGGCGTGCAGTCCAAGCCCTACCTGCCGGCCATCCACCTGATGTCCTTCTACCGCGAGCGCTTCGGCCACCGGCCTGGGCAGTTCCCGGTCTGCGAGGACGTCGCCGAGCGCTCGCTGGCGCTGCCGTTCTTCCCGGCCATGACCGAGGGCCAGGTCACCCGGGTGGCCGAGGCGCTGGCCTCCGCGCTGGGGCGCTGAGCGATGTCGCGCTTCTCGCAGCCGCCCGACCGCGTGTTCTCGCAGCTCGACTCCTCGATCGGCTACGACTGGCGGCTCGGCCCCTACGACGTCGAGCAGTCGCGCGCGCACGCGACGATGCTGGCCGCCGCCGGGATCATCTCCGAGGCCGACCGCGACGCCCTGCTCGCGGGGCTCGAGCGGATCGAGCGCGAGCTGCAGGACGGCGAGTTCCCGTTCGAGCAGGACGACGTCGACATCCACATGGCGATCGAGCGGCGCCTGACGGAGATCGCCGGGCCGGTCGGGGGCAAGCTGCACACCGCCCGCTCGCGCAACGACCAGGTCGCCACCGACATGGCGATGTTCACCCGCGCGCACGCGCTCACCACGGTCGAGCGCCTGCAGCACCTCCAGAGCGTGCTGGTCCAGCTCGCCGACGCCCACCTGGACTGGCCGATGCCCGGCTACACGCACCTCCAGCGCGCACAGCCCGTCTACCTCTCGCACCACCTGCTCGCGTACTTCTGGATGTTCCGGCGCGACGCCCGCCGGTTCGAGTTCGTGCTCGGCTCCACGACCGACCTGCCGCTGGGCGCCGGCGCGCTCGCCGGCGTGAACTTCGAGACCGACCGCTCGCTGCTGGCGCGCGAGCTCGGCTTCGCCTCGGTCGTCCCGAACTCGATCGACGCCGTCTCCAACCGCGATTTCGTGCTCGACTTCCTGTCGGCGGCAGCCACCTGCGCGACGCACCTCTCGCGACTCGGCGCGGAGATCGTGCTGTGGTCGAGCGAGGAGTTCGGCTTCTGCGAGGTCGCCGACGCGTGGGCATCGGGCTCCTCGATCATGCCGCAGAAGAAGAACCCGGACGCGGCGGAGCTCCTGCGGGCCAAGTCGCCCCGCGTGGTGTCCCACCTCGCCGCGCTCCACGGCGTCATGCACGGCCTCCCGCTGACCTACAACAAGGACATGCAGGAGGACAAGGAGCACCTGTTCGACGCGGTCGACACGCTGGACCTGTGCCTGCAGGCGGCGCGCGGGATGCTCGAGACGATCACCTTCCGGCGCGAGGCGCTCTCGGACGCGGCGTCGGACGAGATGATCGCCGCCACCGACGTCGCCGACCTGCTCGTGCGCCGCGGCGTGCCGTTCCGGCAGTCGCACGGGATCGTCGCGGGGCTGGTGCGCGACGCGGTCGGCTCCGGCCGCACGCCTGTCCGAGCTCACGCCCGAGGACCTCGCGCGCCACAGCGACAAGCTCGACGAGGAGTTCTACGAGGTCCTCTCCCAGCGCTCGTGGCTGGAGTCGAAGGTCTCCGAGGGCGGGACCGCGCTGGCCCGCGTGCGCGAGCAGCTCGCGCATGCGCGGGCGGAACTAGATGATCAACCAGCAATGTAACGTCGCCGAAGGCGAGCGGCGACGAAGGAGCTCGCTCGCCTGGCAGGCGAAACCGTTGTCACCCTGGTTCTACGCGCGGCCGGTCCTGGACGTCGCCCAGGACCTGCTCGGCTGCGTGGTGCGCCACGGCGACACCGCGGGCGTGATCGTGGAGACCGAGGCCTACCACGACTCCGAGCCCGCCTGCCACGCCCACATCGGCGTGACGGCTCGCACCCACGTGCTGTTCGGGGCGCCCGGGACGGCCTACGTGTACCGCTCGTACGGCATCCACGCGCTGCTGAACGCGGTGTGCGAGCCCGAGGGGGTGGGGGCGGCGGTGCTGATCCGGGCGCTCGAGCCGCTCGAGGGGCTCGACGTGATGCGCGCGCGCCGCGGCCTGGAGCGCGCCGAGGACCTCTGCTCCGGGCCCGGGCAAGCTCACCCAGGCGCTCGGGATCGACCTGGACCTCAACACCACCGACCTGATGACGGGCCCGATCCGGTTCGAGACCGCCGCGCCGGGCTACGAGGACGTCGACGTCGCCGCGGGCACGCGGGTCGGGATCACCAAGGCCGCCGACCTCCCGTGGCGGTTCGCCGTGCGCGGCTCGCGGTTCGTGTCGCGCCCGCGGCTCGTACTAGCCGTCTGGCGCGGGCTCGGCGCCCGTGCCGCCCGTCTCGGGCGCGGGCTCCTGCGGCGTCTCGGGCGCCGGCGTCTCGGGCGCGGCGGTCGGCTCGGGCTCGGGCGGCGCCTGCTGCTCGGGCGCGGGCGCCTGCTCCTCGGGCGTCGAGACGCCCGGATCCGACGGCGTCGGCGCGCCACCGCCCTCGACGGCGTCGCCGCGTGCTCGGCGGCGCCTCGGAGACCGGCGGCGGCGAGCCGGGCGGGACGACGGGAGTCGTCTCCTCGTCGGGCGTGTCCTTCTTGACCAGCTTGAGGCCGACCAGCGACTCGACGAACGTCTTGAAGATGCCCGCCGGGTACGTGCCGCCGGCCACCGCGTCGCCCTGGAACTCGGTCTCCATCGGCTTGAACTGGTCCGGGTAGCCGACCCAGACGGCGACCGTGTACTCCTTCGTCCAGCCGACGAACCAGGCGTCGCCGTAGCCCTCGGTGGTGCCGGTCTTGCCGGCGATCGTCACGCCCGGCACGGCCGCGCGGGTCGCGGTGCCCGACTTGACGACCGTCTCGAGGATCGACTTGACGGTGCCCGCGTTGGCGGCCGAGAGGACCCGGCGCTCGCGCACGCGGTTCTGGAGCCGGTGCCCGCCGCGCTTGAGCGGCTCGAAGTCGTCGCCCTTGCCGCGGCCGATGGCGTCCACCCCGACCGGGCCGGGGATCGGCGTCACACGGCGGTTCTCGGGCTCACCCGGGCTGAGCGTGCCGAACGTGAGCTTGCCGCCCTGGGCGAACGTCTCGTAGGCGTGGGCCATGTCCAGCGGCGTCACCCCCTGCTTGAGGCCGCCCAGCGCGTTGGCCGCGTTGCGCGACACCGGGCTGCGCACGCCGAGCCGCCGCGCCATCGCCGCCACCTTGCGCGGGCCGAGCTTGAGGCCGAGCTCCGCGTACACCGAGTTGTCGGAGTTGGTCGTCGCGTTGGCCAGGGTCGTCGTGCCGGCATATGCATCGTCGTAGTTGTTGACCGTGAACTTCTCGCCCCCCTTGAGCGTGAAGACCTTCTTGCGCGAGCTCCACAGCGACGCGGGGGAGACGCCCTGGCGCAGCGCCTCGGCGAGCACGAACGGCTTGAACGACGAGCCGGGCTGGCGCTGGCCCTGGGTGGCGAGGTTGAACGAGGACTTCGCGTAGTCGTCGCCGCCCACCATCGCCCGCACGGCGCCCGTCTTGTTCTCGATCGCCACCATCGACGCGCGGGGGCCGGACTCGAACGGCAGCCACGCCTGGATCGCCTGCGTCGCCGCGTCCTGCATCTTGGAGTCCAGCGTGGTCTTGACCGTCAGGCCGCCCGTGAAGGCGGTCCGGGCGCCGACCTGGCCGCCGCCGACCTTGTCGACGACCTGCTGCTTGACCCACGACGTGAAGTACGGGTACTTCGTGTCCTCGCGCGGGGGCGAGATGTCCTTGCGCGTCGGGAGCGGCTCGGCGAGCGCCGAATCGTGCTGGAGCTGGGAGATGAAGCCCTGGTCGAGCATCCGGTCGAGCACCACGTTGCGCCGCTCCCGCGATGCCTTCGGGATGCGCGATCGGGTCGAAGCCGCTGGGCGACGCGACCATGCCGGCGAGCAGCGCCGACTCCGCGGGGTCCAGTTGGGCGGCGCACGGCCGCTGCTTGTCCTTCTCGCAGCCCGTGTGGTTCGAGGCGAAGTACGTGCGCGCGGCCGACTCGACGCCGTAGGCGCCCGAACCGAAGTAGATCGTGTTCAGGTAGTTGCGGAGGATCCGCTCCTTGCTCCACTTGCGCGTGAGGTGATAGGCCAGCGCGGCCTCGCGCAGCTTCGTGAACAGCGTGCGGTCGTTCTGGGCCTCGGTGGCGTTCTTGACGAACTGCTGGGTGATCGTCGAGCCGCCCTGGACCGCGCCGCGGTTGAGCGACGTCCTGGTAGAGCGCCCGGCTGATGCCGCGCAGGTCGTAGCCCTGGTTGGTGTAGAAGCGGCGATCCTCGATGGCGATGATCGCGTTCTTCATGTACGCCGAGATCTGCGCCTCGGAGACGTAGAGCTGGCGCTGGTTGCCCGTCAGCAGCCCGATCTCCTTGCCGTTGGAGTCGAGGATCACGGAGTTGCCCTTCAGCGGATCCTCGAGCTGGGGCAGGTCGGAGGCGACGGCCATCATCATCCCGAACACCGTCGAGACGGCGGCCAGGGTGCCGAGGCCGAACAGCAGCGCGAGCACGCGCAGCTTGCGGATCCGGACCTCCCTGCGGGGCGTCTCGCCGTCGCCACCACGCGAACGCCGGCGGCGCAACGGCAGGTGGATGACCTTCCCGCCGTCGCCGTTCCCGTCTCCGTTGCCGTTCGGCTGGTCCTCCCTTAGGGCAGCCGGATGTGAGGTTCTCTCGGAGTCGCTCATGGTTGGGTGGAGGACCCGCCCAGGCCCAGGAGGCGCCAGACACTAGCATTGGAGCGGATGGAAACCTCGGCCTCCGAGGCCGCCCGGACGGCGGCGCACCTGGCCCGCAACGCCGTCGACGTGCTCCCCAGCGGGGCCCTCGAGAAGCGCCTTGCGGAGGGCCGCCCGCTGCGCGCGAAGCTGGGTCTGGACCCGACGGCCTCCGACCTGCACCTCGGCCACACGGTGGTGCTGCAGAAGCTGCGCGAGTTCCAGGACCTGGGCCACACGGTGGTGCTCATCATCGGCGACTACACCGCCCGCGTCGGGGATCCGAGCGGGCGCTCGGCCACGCGCCCGGTCCTCTCGCCCGAGGAGATCGACGCCCACGCGCGCACGTATGTCGAGCAGGCGACCAAGGTGCTGGCCGCCGACGAGCGCCTGGAGCTGCGCTTCAACTCCGAGTGGCTCGACATGGAGATGCAGGAGCTGTTCCGGCTCGTACGCACGGTCACCGTCGCGCAGATCCTCGAGCGCGACGACTTCTCCAAGCGGTGGGCCGCGCGGGAGCCGATCTCCATGCTCGAGCTCCTGTACCCCGTCCTGCAGGGCTATGACTCCGTCGCCGTGCGGGCCGACGTCGAGCTCGGGGGCACCGACCAGACCTTCAACCTGCTGATGGGCCGCGCGATCCAGTCCGCCTACGGCCAGCCGCAGCAGTCGATCCTCACCGTGCCGCTGCTGGTGGGGACCGACGGGACCCAGAAGATGTCCAAGTCGCTGGCCAACCAGATCGGCATCACCGAGCCGCCGGCCGACATGTACGGCAAGACGCTCAGCGTGCCCGATGCGGCGCTGCCCGAGTGGTACTCGCTGCTGCTGGGCGCCCCCGCGCCGGAGGGCGAGTCGCCCCGTGACGCCAAGCGCGCCCTCGCGCGCGCGCTCGTGGAGCGCTTCCACGGCGCGGACGCCGCGCGCGAGGCCGAGGCGCACTTCGACCGCGTGTTCGTCGCGCGCGAGATGCCGGCCGAGATCGAGGAGGCCGTGGTGTCGCCGGCCAACGGCGTCGTCCACCTCCCGGAGCTGATCGTCACGCTGTTCGGCGGATCGCGCTCGGAGGCCCGCCGCAAGCTGGCCGAGGGCGCCGTGAAGCTCGACGGAGAGCCGCTCGCGGCCGATCCGCTCGACGTCCCCGCAGACACGCTGGACGGGCGCGTCGTGCAGCTGGGCAAGCGGCGCTTCAAGCGCGTCCGCATCGGCTGAGGACCGCTGCTACAGTCTCGCGCCGCTGCGGAGGTGGCGCAGGGATCACGGGCTTGGACAGGCCGGACCCATGCGCTAGACTCCGTTGCCCGCTCGGGGGCCGAGAGCTACCCGGGAGCCTCATTGGAGGAATCCCCTCCGAAAGCAGAGGCGCGGCGGTCTTTGA